>JAJYUT010000005.1 GCA_021792365.1 Pseudomonadota bacterium
CATCAAGGCGGGGCAGGAACTGGCCGTGGTCGAGGCGATGAAGATGGAGAACCTGCTGCGGGCGGAGCGCGACGGCAAGGTGGCGAAGCTGCATGCCAAGGCGGGCGACAGCCTCTCCGTCGACCAGGTGATCGTCGAGTTTGCGTAGATGGCAAACCGTAGGATCGTTCACGTGTTCATCTCCGGCACCGTGCAGGGCGTGTGGTTCCGCGCCTGGACGGTGCAGGAGGCGCAGGCGCGCGACCTCGACGGCTGGGTGCGCAACCGGCGCGACGGCAGGGTAGAGGCGGTGTTCGCCGGCCCGTCGGCGCGGGTCGACGACATGCTCCTGGCCTGCCGCAGCGGCCCGCCCGCGGCTGAGGTCGCGGACGTGATCTCAACGCCGCAGGCCGAGGACCCCGGCGCCGGCTTCCGCAAGCTGCCGACGGCGTAGCCTTCAGAAAAGCCCTTCCGAAATGCGATTGAAGAAGCTCTACCGGCGCCACCTGCGCTACCCCCTCTGGCGGCTCACGCATCCCCTGGCACCCTATGAGCAATATTACGCCTGGGTGGTGACGCGGAAGCTGAAGCGGGGGCAGGCGCACCCCGCCATCGGCCCGGCCGCCAAGGCCGCACGCGGCGAAGAGGAAATGCTCAAGGTGCTGCGAAAGCGCGGGTTGCGGCCGCAGCACGTCTTTGTCGATTACGGCTGCGGTAGCCTGCGGCTTGGCAAGCCGATCGTCGCGTTCCTGGAGCCGGGGAGGTTCTGGGGCCTCGACCTGGCGCAGGAATTCCTCGACGAGGGCATCCGTCATATCGGTCCGGACCTGGACCGCGCGAAGCGCCCGAACCTGCGGGTGATCGACGAGACCGGTCTCGCCGCGGCAAAGGCGGCGCGCCCCGACTTCATCGGCGCCTGGCATGTCTGCGGCAAGATCCCGGACCGCATCCTCGACGGCTTCTTCCGCAAGGTACTCGGCCTGATGCATGCCGGCACGCAGGTGTTCCTGCAATTCGAGGATAGCGGCCGGCGCGAGCAGTTGCATGGCCTCGCCTGGTCGCTGCCGGAAGAGATGATGATTGCGGCCGTGAAGCGCGTCGACCCCCAGCTGAAGATCGATATCTTCGAGCTCAGCAGCCGGCGCCACCGCGACATGCGCTATCTCTGCGCCCATGTGCGGTATTGAGCATAGTCGCGCTCAAATCGATTGCGCTCAAACTCACTTGTCATCCCGACCAAGCCGCGCAGCGGCGCAGAGCCGGGACCCATGCGGCTTCACCAGACGCAGCTCATCCAGAGCGTAGCGCGCATGCTCGGTGCATGGGTCCCGGGTCGCGCTCCGCACGCCCGGGATGACAGTGTAGTGGTTGGTGGTGACTGCGATCTACTGCGCTGCGTTGCGCAGATCGCTTTCGAACACCTCCTCGAACGCCGCACGGAGCGCCATGTCGAACTCGGGCATGGTGAGGATGTAGCCGAGCTGCGCGAGCGAGGTGACGCCGATGTTCTGCGCCTGCACGCCGCAGGGCACGATGCCGCCGAAATGGCTGAGGTCGGGGTCGACGTTGATCGCGATGCCGTGGAACGTCACCCAGCGCCGCACGCGTACGCCGATTGCGGCGATCTTGTCCTCGCGCCCGTGCTCGGCGACCCAGATGCCGACGCGGCCCTCGCGCCGTTCGCCGGTCACGTTGAATCGGGCGAGGGTGCGGATGATCCATTCTTCGAGATCGCGCACGAAGCGCCGCACGTCCGGCCCGCGCGCCTTCAGATCCAGCATGACATAGGCCACGCGCTGGCCGGGACCGTGATAGGTGTATTGCCCGCCCCGCCCAGCCTCGTAGACCGGGAAACGGCCGGGCTGGAGCAGGTCGCCCGCCTTGGCGCTGGTGCCCGCCGTGTAGAGGGGAGGGTGCTCCAGCAGCCAAATCAGCTCCGGCTGGGTCCCGGCGCGGATTGCCTCTACCCGCTCCTCCATGGACCGGAGGGCCTCCTCATAGGGCACCAGCCCCTCTGAAATCTGCCATTCCATTGATAGTCTTGCCCCTTTGCGGGCCTTTCCGCGCTTGATCGCGGGGTCCCGATTTGCTATTCCCCCGGTCGGCTTCTGACAAGGGCTACGGCCCGCCTTTTCGGGGGCTCTGATGCGGTCGTGGCGGAACTGGTAGACGCGCAGCGTTGAGGTCGCTGTGGGGCAACCCGTGGAAGTTCGAGTCTTCTCGACCGCACCAGCCTAACCCTGCCTAGCCATAAAGCTCTGAAAAACCGGGGAAAACCGACGAAGGCAGCCGGAGGGCGACTTTCCTTAACGGCGCCGGCGTCTATAATTCGCCGATTCGAACGGGCAGGGGACGGCATGGGCGACGACATCAAGAAGGCCGGGGACAACCTGAAGGCTGGGGCGCTCGAATACCACCGCCAGCCGCGACCCGGAAAGCTGGCGATTGTTGCCACCAAGCCACTCGCCAGCCAGCGCGACCTGGCCCTGGCTTATTCCCCCGGCGTGGCCTTCGCCTGCGAGGCCATCGTAGAGGACCCCAACGCCGCTGCCGAAGTGACCAGCCGCGGCAACCTGATCGCGGTCATCACCAACGGCACTGCGGTGCTTGGCCTCGGCGCGATCGGCCCGCTGGCCGCCAAGCCGGTGATGGAGGGCAAGGCGGTCCTCTTCAAGAAATTCGCCGATCTCGACGTGTTCGACATCGAGATCAACGAGACCGATCCCGACAAGCTGGTCGATGTGATCGCGAGCCTGGAGCCGACCTTCGGCGGCATCAACCTGGAGGACATCAAGGCGCCGGAATGCTTCGAGGTCGAAAGCAAGCTGAAGGCGCGCATGAAGATCCCGGTCATGCACGACGATCAGCACGGCACCGCGATCATCGTGGCGGCGGCGCTGCTCAATGGCATCGAGGTTGTCGGCAAGAAGATCGACCAGGTAAGGCTGGTCGCATCCGGCGCGGGCGCCGCGGCGCTGGCCTGCCTCGACCTGCTGGTCGACCTCGGGCTCAAGATCGAGAACATCACCGTCACGGATATCGTCGGTGTGGTCTATGAGGGCCGCACCGAGCTGATGGATCCGCGCAAGGCGCGCTATGCCAAGAAGACGAATGCGCGCACCCTGGCGGACGTTATTCCGGGAGCCGATATTTTTCTCGGTCTTTCCGCGCCGGGTGTGCTGAAGCCGGAGATGGTGCGGCAGATGGCGAACCAGCCGCTCATCTTCGCCCTCGCCAACCCCACGCCGGAGATCCTGCCGGAGGAGGTGAAGGCGGTGCGCCCGGACGCGGTGATCGCAACCGGCCGCTCCGACTATCCGAACCAGGTCAACAACGTCCTCTGCTTCCCCTTCATCTTCCGCGGCGCGATCGACGTCGGGGCTACCGCGATCAACCAGGAGATGAAGGTCGCCTGCGTCAAGGCGATCGCCGACCTCGCGAAGGCCGAGGCCTCCGACATCGTGGCCAGCGCCTATGGCGGAGAGACGCCCTGCTTCGGCCCGGACTACCTGATCCCGCGGCCGTTCGATCCGCGCCTCATCGTGCAGATCGCGCCCGCCGTCGCCAAGGCGGCGATGGACAGCGGCGTTGCCACGCGGCCGATCACCGACTGGACGGCCTATCACGACCGGTTGAACCAGTTCGTGTTCCGCTCCGGCCTCCTGATGAAGCCGCTGTTCGAGCGGGCGCGGCGCGATTGCAAGCGCGTCGTCTATGCCGAGGGCGAGGAAGAGCGCGTGCTGCGCGCCGTGCAGACGGTGGTGGACGAGAGGCTTGCGGAGCCCATCCTGATCGGCCGGCGCGGCGTGGTGGAGCGGCGCATCGAGAAGCTCGGCTTGCGCATCCGCGAGGGCAAGCACTTCACGCTGGTCGATCCGGAGAACGATCCGCGCTACCACGAATACTGGACCTTCTATCACAGCCTGACCGAGCGCAAAGGCGTCGCGCCCGACGACGCGCGCACCATCGTGCGCACGCGCAACACCGTGATCGGCGCGCTGATGGTGCGCAAGCGCGAGGCCGACGCCCTGCTGTGCGGAACCGTCGGCCGCTTTCATTCGCATCTCGGTCACGTCAATGATTGCCTGGGCAAGGCGCCGAGCGTGCATGGCTTCTCGACCTTGACCGCGCTCATCCTCCAGACCGGCACCGTCTTCATCACCGATACCGAGGTGAAGGCCGACCCCACCGACGAAGAGATCGCCGAAACGACGGTCCTGTCGGCGGAGGTCATCCGCCGCTTCGGCCTTGCGCCCAAGGCGGCGCTGCTCTCGCATTCCAATTTCGGCACCTCCAACGAGGCGAGCGCGCGCAAGATGCGCCGCGCGCTGGGCATGATCCTGATGCGCGATGCGGACCTGGAAGTCGAGGGCGAGATGCGGGCCGACAGCGCGTTGTCCGAATCGCTGCGCGAGCGACTGTTCCCCAATTCGCGCCTCAAGGGCACTGCGAACCTGCTCATCATGCCCTCGCTCGACGCTGCCAACATCGCGCTCAACCTGCTGCGCGGCCTGGGTGAGGGGCAGACGATCGGGCCGATGCTCTTGGGCTGCGCGCGCCCGGCGCATATCCTCTCTCCCACCGCGACGGTGCGCGGGATCATCAACCTGACGGCCATCGCTGCGGTTGAAGCCCAGGACCGCAAGGCGCATGGCCGGCCCTGAGTCCGCCAAGATGCAGCCCGAGGACGAAGACCGCCCGCGTGTCGAGACGGCCGACGAGGAGGAGCTTTACGGTCCCTCCCAGGAATTGCTGGAGAATGTCTCGGCCGCCCTGGCCGAAGGCGACATCCCTCAGGTCGAGGCGCTGATCGAGGATCTGCACCCGGCCGACGTCGCCGACCTCATCGAGCATCTCGAGCCCGACGAACGCAAGCTGTTCGTTGAGATCACCCGCCATGTGATCGAGCCGGAAACCATCTCGCACCTCGAGGAGACGGTGCGCGAGGCGGTGGTGGAGCAGCTCGGTCCGAAGGCCGTAGCGGAAGTGCTGAGCGAGCTCGACACCGACGACGCGGTCGAGCTGCTGGAGGACCTGGAGCCGGAGCAGCAGGAACAGGTGCTGCAGAGCGTGCCCGCCGAGGAGCGCGTGCTGCTGCAGCAGAGCCTCACCTTCCCGGAGGACAGCGCCGGCCGCCTCATGCAGCGCGCGCTGGTCGCTGTCCCCGCGCATTGGACGGTCGGTGCGACCATCGACTTCCTGCGCTCCGAGACGGAGCTGCCGGAGGACTTCTACGATCTCTTCGTGGTGGACGAGACGCACAAGCCCGCCGGCTCCGTCCCGCTGTCGCGCGTCCTGCGCTCCCCACGTGCCACGCAGCTGGCCGCCATCATGGAGACGGAGCTGCGCCTGGTGCCGGCGGACATGGATCAGGAGGCGGTCGCCTATCTGTTCCGGCAATACGCGCTGGTCTCCGCGCCGGTGGTGGACGATGCCGGCCGCCTGATCGGCGTGGTGACGGTGGACGACGTGGTGCGCGTGATCGACGAGGAGGCAGAGGAGGATCTCATGAAGATCGTCGGCGCCTCCGACACCGACTTCCATGCCCCGCCGCACGTGATCGCCTGGCAGCGCGTGCGCTGGCTGGTCGTGACCCTCATCAACACCATGATCGCGGCGACCGTGATCTCGCAATTCCAGGATACGATTCGGCACACCGTGGCGCTGGCTGTCTTGATGCCGATCGTCGCGGCGATGGGTGGCAATGCCGGCGTGCAGGTGATCACGGTGACGGTGCGCGCCCTGGCGACGCGCGATATCACGCCGCAGAGCAACCTTCTGCGCATCGTGGGCAAGGAGCTGGTCGTCGGCTTCCTCAACGCACTGGTGTTCGCCGCGATCCTCGGCGTGATCGCCGCCTGGTGGTTCGGCCACGTGGAGCTGGGCCTCGTCCTCGCCGGGGCGATGATCTTCAACATGGTCTGGGCCGGCATGGCCGGCACGCTCATCCCCCTCGCGATGGACCGACTGGGCTTCGATCCCGCGATCGGGGCGGGGCCATTCCTCACCACCACCACGGACGTGCTCGGCTTCTTCTCCTTCCTCGGATTGGCGACCTTGTTCCTGGTCCAGTAGGCGTGGCAGGATGCTGGTCTCCCCGAAGAGATCAGGAAAGCATCATGTCCCGCCAGCTCATCTCCTCCGGATCCAGGTTCGAGGCCGAGGCCTGCTATTCCCGCGCCGTTCTGGACGGCAATTTCGTGTTCGTCTCCGGCACGACCGGCTTCGACTACGCCACCATGACGATCTCCGCCGACGTGGCGGAGCAGACCCGCCAGACGTTCCGCAACATCGAAGCCGCGCTGCAGAAGGCCGGCTCGTCGCTGAAGGACGCCGTGCGTGCGACCTATTACGTCGTCAATGCCGATGACTGGCCGAAGATCTATCCGGTGTTCAAGGAATTCCTGGCGGAGTCGCTGCCGGCCTCCACGGCGGTCATCTGCGGTCTGGTCGATCCGCGCATGAAGATCGAGATCGAGGTCACCGCACGCAAGAGAGCGTGAGCCATGCATACCGGAACCGTCCTCGTCACCGGCGCCAATCGCGGGCTCGGACTCGAGTTCGCCCGGCAATATGCGGCGGATGGCTGGCGCGTCATCGCCTGCTGCCGGTCGCCGGGCGATGCGCCGGCGCTGAAGAAGCTTGGCCGCAAGGTCGAGATCCACGCCCTTGACGTCGCTTCCCAGGATTCTATCCAGCACCTCGCCAAGGCGCTGAAGGGCACGCCGATCGATGTCCTCATCAACAATGCCGGCCTGCATGCCGACCGGCGGGCGTTCGGCGAGACGGATGTCGCGCTCTGGAAGACGATCCTCGCGGTCAACACCATCGCGCCGGTCCAGGTGCTCGCGGCCCTGCTCGAGAACGTCGCCTTCAGCGCGCAGAAGAAGGTGGTGAATATCAGCAGCAAGGTCGGCTCGATCGGCGACGGGCCGAGCGGCGGCTCCTACGCCTATCGGACCTCCAAGACCGCGCTCAACATGGCAATGGTCAATGCGGCGCACGAGCTGCGGAACCACGGCATCACCATCCTGCTTCTGCACCCCGGCTGGGTGCAGACCGACATGGGCGGGCCCAACGCCACGGTGTCGATCGAGCAGAGCATCACGGGCATGCGGCGCGTGATCGACAAGGCAACCCAGGCCGAGACGGGGCATTTCTACGACTACGCGGGCCGTCAGATTCCGTGGTGATGCTGGTCCATATGATGCATGACGCACAGAAAATTCTCCTGCCCCATGTTGGGGGAGGGGATGGCAGGTCGTACGCCGAAGGAGACGCTCCATGACCCTGACCGAAGAGCAGCAGCAGATCGTCGATATGACGCGCGCCTTCGCAGAGAGCGAGCTGAAGCCCCATGCGGCGGAATGGGAAGCGGCCGGCCATGTGCCGGACGAGATCGTGCGGAAGATGGGCGAGCTCGGCCTGATGGGCATGCTGGTGTCGGAGGAATGGGGCGGCGCCGGCCTCGATTACGGGACCTATGCGCTGGCGGTGGAGGAGCTGGCGGCGGGCGACGGCTCGGTCAGCACGCTCATGAGCGTGCACAGCTCCGTGGTGTGCGTGCCGATCCTCAATTTCGGAACGGAGGCGCAGAAGCAGCGCTTCCTGCGGCCGCTCGCGGCCGGCCAGATGGTCGGCGCCTTCTGCCTCACCGAGCCGGGCGCGGGATCGGACGCGGCCGCGATCAAGACCCGCGCGGTGCGCGACGGCGATTCCTATGTGCTGAACGGCAGCAAGCAATTCATCTCCAACGGCAAGCGCTGCGGCGTCGCGCTGGTCATCGCCGTCACCGATCCCGCCGCTGGGAAGAAGGGCATCAGCGCCTTCCTGGTGCCGCAGGGCACGAAAGGCTTCGAGGTTGCACGGCTGGAGAGCAAGCTCGGCCAGCGCGCCTCGGATACGGCGCAGCTCGTGTTCCAGGACTGCCGCATCCCGGCCGATCTGCGCCTGGGCGCGGAGGGCGAGGGGCTGAGGATCGCCCTCGGCAATCTCGAGGGCGGGCGCATTGGCATCGCGGCCCAGGCCATCGGCATGGCGCGCGCCGCCTTCGAGGAGGCGCTGCGCTATTCCAAGGAGCGGAAAACCTTCGGCAAGGCCATTGCCGAGCACCAGGCGATCGCCTTCCGCCTGGCGGAGATGGCGACGCAGATCGAAGCCGCGCGTGCCCTGACGCAGCATGCCTGCGCCATGCGCGCCAGCGGCCAGCGCGCGCTGAAACATGCGGCGATGGCCAAGCTGTTCGCGACCGAGATGGCGGAGCAGGTGTGCTCCGACGCGATCCAGATCCATGGCGGCTATGGCTATTTGAAGGACTTCGCCGTGGAGCGGATCTATCGCGACGTGCGGGTGACCCGGATCTACGAGGGCACCAGCGACATCCAGAAGATCATCATCTCGCGCGAATTGCTGGAGCGTAATGCATGAACGGCGGACCCATCGAGTTCTATTTCGATTTCTCCTCGCCCTACGGCTATCTGGGCGCGCAGCGCATCGACGCGATCGGCGCGGAGTTCGGGCGCGTGGTCCTGTGGCGGCCGGTCCTGCTCGGGGTGATCTTCAAGATCACCGGTCAGTCGCCGCTGGTGAGCCAGACCCTGCGCGGCCCCTATGCTGCGCGCGACATGGCCCGTAGCGCGCGCAAGCTGGGTGTGCCGTTCGCGCTGCCGGAGGGATTCCCGTTCTCCTCGGTCTATGCCTGCCGCATCTTCTACCTGCTCGACGGCAGGTCCCCGGAGGAGGCGAAGAAATACGCCCGTGCGGTCTACCATTCTGCCTTCGCCGAGAACCGCATCGTTGCCGAACCGGAGGACGCGATCGCGCTGGCGGCCACGCTCGGCCATGATCCCAGCACCATCCGGGCCGGCATGCAGGAGCCCGCAGTCAAGGAGCGCCTGCGGGAGGAGACGCAGCAGGCGATGCACAAGGGCGTCTTCGGCTCGCCCTTCGTGATCGTGGATGGCGAGCCCTTCTGGGGCAATGACCGCCTCGGTGAAGTACGCGAATGGCTGCAGACCGGCGGGTGGTAGAAGCCGCGATTGGACTTTGGATCAAGTCCGGCCTTCTTGCGTTTCCGCCGGGTCCCGGACTGGCTACGCTCTCCTGCGTCGATTGAAAGACGTGCTGGGGAGGAGCAGGCGATGACGGTCTATGTGATCGCGGACATCAAGGTGACGGACGTTTCGTGGATTCCGGAATACGCGCAGGCGGTCCTTGATATCGTGCACAAGCATGGCGGCAGATATCTCGCGCGCAGCGCCAACGTGAAGACGCTCGAGGGCAAGCCCCTGGACACCACGTTGATCGCGATCCTGCAGTTCCCGAGCGAGGAGGCGGTCCAGGCCTTCGCTTCGGACCCGGCCTACGCGCCCTATGCCAAGATGCGCAAGGAAGGCAGCGACAGCCGCTTCCAATTGGTCGACGATACCGACGCGGCGGGAACGATCCCGTACCTGCGCAAGGGTTGAGGCTTTCGAAAGCTGGCACATTCATTCGTCATCCCAAGGCTTGGCCTTGGGATCCACGAGTTTGTCTGCACCGTTTCGGTCTCTCCCGGCAAAACTCGTGGATGGCAAGGCCAAGCCTTGCCATGACGAAGGTACGAAGGCCAAGTCTTGCCATCACGGTTGGAGGCGGCGCGCTCAGACCTCGCTCAGCACCTTCGCGTATACATCGTTGTCTACATTGCCGCCGGACAGGATGAGCCCGACCTTGCCCGGCTTGCGCTGCTGGTCCTTCAGCGCGGCGGCGAGCGGCGTGGCGCCGGCGCCTTCCGCCGCATTGTGGGTATCGGCGAAATAGGCGCGCATGGCTGATCTGATCTCGTCCTCGCCGACCCGAATGATGCGGGCCGCGCCGCGCCAGATGATGTCCAGTGCTTCCTGGACCGGGACACGGCAGGCCACGCCATCCGCGATCGTGTCGGCGCTATTGGTCGAGACGAGTTTTCCAGCCTCGAAGGAGAGGGCGTAGGCGGCCGCATTGTCCGACACCACGCCGACGATCTCGGCCTTGAGCCCGAGCGCGTCGCGCGCCTGGATGGTCGAGCAAATGCCCGATCCGAGGCCGATCGGAACATAGATGGTCACGAGATCCGGGACCGCCCGCATCAGCTCCCAGCCATACGTCGCCACGCCATCAAGCAGCCAGGAATGGAACGAGCGCACGAAGTGCAGCTTGCGGCTCTCGGCGATCGCCTGGGTCGCCTCGTAGGTGGCCTGGAAGTCGTGCCCGGTCTCGATCAACTCCGCACCATAGGCGCGCATGGCCGCGTTCTTGGACCGGCTGTTGCCGTGCGGCACGGTGACCACGCAGGGCAGCCCGAACTGCCGCGCCGCAAAGGCGATGCTCTGGCCGTGATTGCCGCGGGTCGCGGCGATGACGCCGCGGATGTCCGGCTGCTCCTGCCGCAGCCGCGCGACATAGGTGAGGCCGCCGCGCACCTTGAAGGCGCCGGTCGGCAGGTGGTTCTCGTGCTTGACCCAGGTTTCGGTGCCCAGACGCTCCGAGAGCAGCGGCCAGCAGATTTGCGGGCTCGCGCCGATCGCCCCGTGCACCAGGCCGGCCGCAGCCTCGATCCGCTCTGCCGTTGCCATGCGGCTACTCCGGGCGCGGCACGAAGCTGCGCGCTTCGGCCAGGGCCGCCTCGATCTGCTCGGCCGTAAGGTGCCTGGCGAGGTCGTCCCGCGCATCGGCGATGCGGGCGGCATCTTCCGGGGGAAGGTGCTGGCTGCTGGCCAGGACCAGCCAGCGATAGGAGGCGGCCTTGTCCTGCGGAACGCCCTGGCCGTGGCCATGGATGACCGCCAGGCCGAGCATGGCGCCGACATTGCCCTGCTGCGCCGCCCGCTCGTACCAGTGCCGGGCCTTGGTGAAATCGGCCGCGCCGACCCGGCCCCAGTGGTAGAAGCCGCCAAGCTCGTATTGCGCGTCGGAATTGCCGGCCTCGGCAAGTTCCTTGAGATACTGGAACGCCTCGAAGGAGCGCTTGTCGGCAAGCGCCCTGCGCACGTCCTCCATGGTGACGGCTTGCGCCGGCGCCGCCAATGGCACCGCCGCGCCGCCGAGCAACGCCAAGCAAATCAGAACCCGGACCAGCATGGACCCTCTGCTCCCGCCGCGCCCCATCGGCGCGCGGTAGTCTTAATGGGTCCTGCTGCGTCTGTCGAACCGGTCAGTGCGTCGCGGTCGGCAAATTGAACTCGCCGGACCGGACGATCGCGACCAGGTCCTGCACGAACTCGGCGGTCGTCTCCTGGCCATGAGCCGCGACCAGCGCGAACAAGGCGGCGGAGATCGACATGGTGCCGATCGTGTCGAACGGGATGCCGCGGTCGGAGGCGTCCTGCCAATAGGTGTTGAACATCTCGAAGCAGGCCAGGCGCTGCTCCGCGTCGGTCATCGGGCGCGGGTCTTCGAGGGCTTGAGCCAGAGCGGGTAGCATCGGGTGGTCTCCTTGGTTCTTCCAACCAGGGACTACCGTCGCAAGCCTCGTGCCACTTCGTTAACAGCGGCGATTAGCCGAAAAATCAACGATCTGGCAGCGCTTGTTCAAAAATGGGTTGGGCAAGTTTTGCCGGGTCGCTAGGCTAGAAACGGCGCGTCCTCCCGCACCTCGATCAAGGTCGGGCCCTCGGCCGCGAGGGCCGCTGCGATCGTGTCCGTGAGAGCGGCAAGGCTGTCCGGCCGGACCGCCTCGGCGCCGAAGGCGCGGGCCAGCGCGAGGTAATCGGGGTTGCGCTGGCGCACGCCCAGTTCCGGGATGTCCCGCGCATTCATTCCCTGGGCGATCTGGCCGAAGGCGTCATTGTTCCAGAGCAGGATGGGCAGAGGGAGGCCCAGTTCCACGGCGGTGCCCAGTTCCTGCATGGTGAACAGGAACCCGCCATCGCCCACGATGGCGATGGTCGGGCGGTCGGGGCAGGCGATCTTGCCACCGATCGCCGCCGGCACGGCGTAGCCCAGGGTCCCGAAGCCGACCGGGTGGAACCAGCGGCGCGGCACCTCGCAGGGAAAACAGAAATTGGCGGTGTAGGCGATCTGGGTCATGTCGGTGAAGACTTGTCCGTCCCGGGGCAAAGCGGCGCGCACGGCATCGAGCACCGCGATGTGCTTTCTCTCCGGCGGCCGGATCTCCTTCGCGTTGGCCTCACGGATGGACGCGATTCGCGCCGCATCCGGCTTGCGTCGGGCGTCGATCCGCGCGCTCAGCGCGGCGAGGGTCGGGCCGGCATCGGCCAGGATGCCGACCGTCGGCGCATAATCGCGGATCAGCGTCAGGGCATCGAGATCGATCCGGATCAGCTTGCCGCTGAACGTGAGCGAGTCACTCCAATGATCTGTTTCTGCAAGTTCTGTCCCAACCGCGATGACCAGGTCCGCCTCCGCCAGCGCCGTCTGCGTCCCCTCGCTCTGCATTGTCGAACCGAGCGTCGCCGGATCTGAATCCGCGATCACGCCCTTGCCCGCCGTAGTGGTCACGGCGATCGCGCCGGACTTCCGTAGGAAGGCGCGCGCCGCCTCGGCGCAATCGACGCAGCCGCCGCCGAAGATGGCCATCGGCCGCTCGGCCGCGTCGATCAGCCTGGCCGCCGCTTCAATCTCCGCCGCCTTGGGCTGGGGCCGTTCCTCCCGCGCGCGCCGCACATCCCCCAGCGCCCCGTGCGCGCGCAGCATGTCGAGCGTGAGGTTGAGTACGGCGGGGCGCGGCCGCCCGCTCTCGAACAGGCGATAGGCAGCGGCCACGGCATCCGGCAGTTCCGCCGGATCGCGGATGGTGCGGGTGAGGCCGGTCAGCGGCTGGATCGCGGCATGCTGGTCGGTGATCTCATGCAAGCGGCCGCGGCCCTTGCCGAGGTCGTCACTGTCGTTGACGCTGGCCAGCACCAGGACCGGCACGGAATCCGAATAGGCCTGCCCGATCGGCGTGGCCGCGTTCATCAGGCCGGGACCGGTGATGAGACAGCAGACGCCGGGCTTGCCGGAGGCGCGCGCATAGCCATCCGCCATGAAGCCGGCACCCTGTTCGTGCCGGACACCGATATGGCGCAGCTTGTGGTCCGCCAGGCCGCGATAGAGCTCCAGCGTATGAACGCCCGGAATCCCGAACACGGTGTCGACGCCATAGGCCTCCAGCAGCGCAATCGCCGCCTGCCCGCCGCGCTGGTTCGATCGCATGCAAATACCTCATCGGATTGCCAACTTAGGCCAAGCTGTGTACAGCTCGGCGGGAACTATGGTAGGGCGAAGGTTGGGGATGCGGCAATCGCTGCTCCTGTGCAATAAGCGGGGGTGCTGGTCGTGAGGGCGGGGGAGCGGGTTTTTGCTCAGTCAACTAAGTGCGGTGGTCCTGCCGGTCCTGCTCATCGCTGGCATCGGCTTCACCTGGGCCCGGATGGGCCGCCGCTTCGACAGCGTGTTCCTGACCGACATTGCGACCAATATCGGCACGCCATGCCTGGTCGCCCACGCCCTGATGACGCTCGAGATCGACCCCAAGATGCTCGCGGAGATGGGCGTGGCGGTGCTCACGGCCATTGCGGGGTTCCTGGCGCTCGGCTTCATCGTGCTGCGCGTTCTGAAGCTCTCGATCAATTCCTACCTGCCGGCGCTGACCTTTCCAAATACCGGCAATATGGGCTTGCCGCTGGCTCTGTTCGCGTTCGAGCAGGAAGGGCTGGCCCTGGCGGTGGTCTATTTCAGCTGCACCGTCACGTTGCAATTCACGCTGGGGATCTCGCTCTCGGCCGGAAACCTGTCGCTGTCGCGCCTCCTCCGCACACCGACGATCTATGCCGTGGCCATCTCGATCGTCCTGCTGCTGCTGGGACTCGAACTGCCCACCTGGATCGAGAACACGATCGGCGTCCTCGGCGACATCACCATTCCCATGATGCTGCTGACCCTCGGTGTCTCGCTTGCCCAGTTGAAGGTGAACGAGATGGGACGCAACCTGCTGCTGTCCGTGGTGCGGCTCACGGGCGGGTTCCTGATCGCGCTCGCGGTCGCGAAGATCTACGACCTGCCGCCGACGGCAGCGGGCGTGCTCATCATCCAGAGCGCGATGCCGGTCGCGGTGTTCAACTTCCTGTTCGCCCAGTATTACGGGCGCGCTCATGCCGACGTGGCGGCGATGGTCGTGATCTCCACCGCGCTCTCCTTCCTCACGCTGCCGCTGCTCGCCTACTTCGTCCTGCATTGAGGGATGTGCCATGCAGGTCGTGACGGAGCTTCCGCAGCGCATCCGCTGCGTCGAGAACCTGTGGATTCCGGTGCCGGATGGTGTGCGCCTCGCCGCACGCCTGTGGCTGCCGGACAATGCCGAGGCCGAACCCGTGCCCGCCATCATCGAATGCGTGCCGTACCGCAAGCGCGACGGCCTTCGCGTCCGCGATGAGGAACTGCATTCGTATTTCGCCGGGCACGGCTATGCCTGCCTGCGGATCGACCTCCGCGGCACGGGCGAATCCGAAGGATTGCCGGATGACGAATACACGCCCGCCGAGCAGGCCGACCTGGTAGCCGCGATTGCGTGGATCGCGGAGCAAAGCTGGTGCTCCGGCAATGTCGGCATGATGGGAATCTCCTGGGGCGGCTTCAATGCCCTCCAGGTGGCCGCGCATCGCCCGCCCGCCTTGAAGGCGATCATCACCGTCTGCGCGTCGGACGACCGCTACAACGACGACGTCCACTACATGCAAGGCTGCCTGCTGCACGACAACTTCGCCTGGTCGTCGGCGATCTATGCCTTCGTCTCGCAGCCACCCGATCCGGCGATCGTTGGCGAGCGCTGGCGCGACATGTGGATCGAACGCCTGCGGCACTACAAGTATCCGGCGCGCATCTGGTACGCCCATCAGCGCCGCGGCGAGTACTGGCGCCAGGGATCGGTCAGCGAGAATTACGATGCCATCGAATGCGCGGTGTTCGCGGTCGGCGGCTGGGAGGACGGCTATTCGAACGCGGTCGCGCGGCTGGTGGAAAAGCTGAAGGCGCCGTGCATCGGGCTGGTCGGGCCGTGGGGTCATGCCTATCCTCACAAGGCGCTGCCCGGCCCCGCGATCGGCTTCCTCCAGGAGGCGCTGCGCTTCTGGGACTACTGGCTGAAAGGCCGCGACACCGGCCTGATGGCCGAGCCGAAGCTCAAGGTCTGGATGAATACCTCCCACGCGCCGGACCCCTGCGCCGCGCTGCGGCCGGGCCGCTGGGTCGCACATCGGGACTGGCCCGCGCCGCGGATCACGATGCGGGATTTCTGGCTCGGCGCGCGCGGGCTGGAGTCTACCCGGCAAGCCAAGGCCTCGCTTTCGGTCAAATCGCCGCAGAACACGGGGCTGATGACCGTCGAGTGGTGCTCCTATGGCGGCGACGATGGCGATTTCCCGGGCGATCAGCGCATCGATGACGGCTGCTCGCTCTGCTTCGACACCCTGCCGCTCGACGCGCCGCTCGCCTTTTTCGGCACGCCGCGGCTGCACCTGAGCTTCTCGGTCGACCGGCCGGTGGCCAAGGTCTGCGTGCGCCTCAACGACCTCGCGCCGGATGGCGCCTCGACACGGATCACCTTCACGCTGATCGGCCTCAATCACGCCTGGGACCAGGCCAATCCCATCGTCCTGGAGCCGGGCAAGGTCTACCGCGCCGTCATCCCGCTCAACACGATCGCGTATGAGGTGGCGGCCGGTCACCGCCTGCGGGTGGCGATCTCGACGGCGTGCTGGCCGCAGCTCTGGCCGGCGCCGGACGGAGCCACCGTCACGGTCCACGCGCACGACAGCCGACTGGCGCTGCCGGTGCGCCCGCCGCAGCCGGAAGACGCGGAGCTTCGTCCGTTCGATCCGCCGGTGAAGGCCGCTTCCGGGCCGTGGAGCACCACGCGGCCGGGCGAGTGGCGTCGCACCGTCACGCGGGACGTGGCGACCGGCGCGACCGAGCTGGTGATGGTGAAGGACGACGGCGGAATCCGCTATGACGACATCAACTGGCGGCTGGATTGCGCCGGGACCGAGCGCTACCGCATCCGGCCTGACGATCCGCTCTCGGCCGAGGCCGACTGTGTTTATCACCATGAGCTGTCGCGCGGCGATTGGGTGGCGCGCAGCGTCACGCGCACGACGCTCACGGGCGACGCGACGCATTTCCATTTCACCGCGACGGTGGACGCCTATTTGAACGGCGAGCGAATCTTCTCCGACCAGGATGTGTTCTCCATCCCGCGGGACTTCATGTAGCGAGGGGGAGCTACCTCAGGGGGACTTCGGTCGGCGGCAGGGATGCGCCGAAATGGGCGAGCAGGGCGGGCACCATCTGCTGCACCGATGAATCGGCATCGACCTCGAGGCTGTCGCGTTCGACCTGGCCGCGCCAGACATACAGCCCGCTCTTGCGATCATAGACCGAGAGGCTGACGCGCAGCAGATGCCCGCCGCGCTGCGGCTCCGTCGGCGACAGGAACGCACCCCTGGTATTGTCGAAGAAATTGCCCTGCGTCAGGGGATCGTTGGCCGCGCTCTCGTCGGAATTGGTGTATGCGTCGCCGCGGACCGATCCCTGGGTCGCGCGCGGCATGCGCTGCTCCTGGCCGACGCCGCGCACCAGGACGGCGGTGACATCCAACGCATAAGGCGCATCGCGCGAGATGACGTAGCCCTGTTCCTTGAGGGCTCTGCCCGTCAACTCGACGGCGTCGTTCGCCATATTGGTATTCACGCCTGTCGAGACATCGAACGCGGCGCCGGGGGGAAGCGGCTTGTAGCTGGTTGCGCTGGCGACTGCTATGGTACCGCCTTCGATCGCGGCTTCCTCGAACTCGAACAATCCGTCGAGCCCTTGCGCGAGCGCCGGCTGTGCCGGCAGCAGGGCAAACGCCGAAAAGACCAGAATGGCTCGCATGGGTCGCATGCTCATGAACCTAATGTAGGAGCCTTAACCGTCGATTACCAAGGGCGCTCGGTGGTGACATCAATATCGTCCATAACGATACAGGCTGGTGTCGAGTTCCGCCGTCCGGCCCATCATCTGATCGGCGAGCAGGCGCGCTGAGCCGCAGCCCATGGTCCATCCGAGATAGCCGTGGCCGGTGTTAAGCCACAGATTGCGCACGGGAGTTGGCCCGATATAAGGCGGTCCATCGGGTGTGGCGGGGCGGAGACAGGCCCAGTATTCCGCGCGGTCGAGCGCGATGCCGTCACGGAACAATTCGCGGCCGGTCGCAAGAATTTTCGCGAAATTCTCGGGGCCATGGGCCGTGTCATAACCGCCGACCTCCGCAACCGATGTCATGCGCACGCGCTCGCCCAGCCGTGCGAAGGCAACCAGCGTGCCTTCATCCAGGCCGCCGGTCCGCGGCGCCCGTTCCGGATCGCCGACCGGCGCGGTGATGGAATAGCCCTTGATCGGATAGATCGGCAGGTGCAGCCCGGCTTGCCGCGCAAGCTGCGGCGAGTAGCTGCCCGCCGCGAGCACGAAGGCGTCGGCCTTGATCGGCCCGCTCGCGGTTCTGAGCGCGGCGATGCGGTCGCCGTTCATGTCGAGACCGTCGATCGTGGTGGAGAGGCGGAACGTGACGCCCTGCGTCTTGCAGACTTCCGCGAGCGCCTCGGTGAAGCGCCGCGCATCGCCCACCTCGTCCGACTTGCCGTGCAGCGCGCCGACGAATTTCGAGCCGGCATGGCCAAGGCCTGGCTCTATTGCCACCACCTCGTCCCAGGAGATCGGCGCGATGGAGGCGCCGACCTCGCGCAGCAGCGCCAGGCTCCTGTCGTTCTCCTCCAGCTCGTGGCGGTCGCGGAACAGGTAGAGCACGCCCTGCGTGTTGCGCTGCCATTCGATGCCGGTCTCGCGCGTGACGCGGCCGGTCTCCCCCATGCTGTAGAAGCACAGCCGCGCCTTGGCTTGGGTATTGGCCCGGTGCCGGCCGGCGGTGCAGTTGCGCAGGAAGCGCAGGCCCCAGTCCAGCAATTGGCGGTTCATGTGCGGCTTGAGGCGCAGGCCGCTGTCTCTCTGCCACAGCGACGTGAGCAGCCGCCAGGGCGCGCCCGGCGCCGCCCAGGAGAACGAATGGTTTGGCGTCAGCAGGCTGGCATTCGCAAAGCTGGTCTCGCGTGCCGGGGCGGGCTGGCGGTCCAGAACCAGGACTTCATGCCCTTCCCGGGACAGGTAATAGGCGGACGCCACGCCAAGGACGCCGGCGCCGATGATCGCGATACGCATGGAGTGAGCGGGGTCGATCGTTGAGCGGGTTGTTGCGGGCGGCGCAACACTGCCATAATCCGGCCCGAGTCGATATCGGAATCACACTGATGCTGGAGCCGTCATGCGCCATCGTCCTGCCATCCGTTCGCTTGCGCCATCCGCTGTTCTCGCCGCGGTCATCCTGGCAGGAGGGGCCGCCTGGTCCCTTGCGCAGGCGCAATCCCAGGCCCCGGCGGGCCCCGCCATGACGCCGGAGGAGATTGCGGACTGTCTGTGCCAGAAGCAGGTGCTGGATCAGCAGCAATCGCAGGTCGACGTGCAGGGCGGCTTGCTGCAGGAGCGCCAGCAGGAGCTGAACAACCTCGATGCCCAGATCAAGGCGCAAGCGGCGCGCACGCCCTCCACCGACACCGTCGGGCAACAGGTGCTGCAGGATCTGATCGCCCAGCAGATCGCGTTGCGCAACCTGATCCAGCTCCAGATCCGTCCGGTCTATACCCAGCAGATCGGCCAGTTGCGCCAGACCATCGAGACCTACAATGCCCAGTGCACCGCGCGCCCGCGCTACGTGATCGACCTGGAGAAAGCGCAGGAGAACCTGGTCTGCCCGCAGCAGTGAAGCACGCCGGCTAGACTTGCTGCCACCGGCAGGAGAGGTTCATCTGGCCTGCGGTGTTGGCGATGGTGGCCATGCAGACGGCCTCCTTGCCGGGCGGCACCCAGATGGCCATGCGCAGCATGAAGCGCGCCCGGCTCGCGCCCGGCGCGCTTTCCGAATTGAGCTCCACGACATTGGCCCCAATCCGGCGCAGCGCCTCGCTGAGGCGCGCGATCAGGCCGGGCGAATCGTCGCCCGCGATGTCGATCCGATGGGTGATGTGCGCCGTCTGGTCATGGGTCTCGCGAAAGGCGAAGGGGGCGACCGTCAGGTCCGCGCCCTTCATCACGGGCATGGTACGCAGCTCCTCGTCGACATCCGCGATACCGACCTCGCGCGGCAGCTTGGCCACGATGGTGAGCTTGGCGCCGGTGCCAAGCACCGCGAAGCTGGTGTCGCCGAGATTGATGCCCAGGTCATAGAGACGGCCGGTCACATCCGCGATCAAGCCGGGCCGGTCCTCGCACAGGATGGAGATGAGCGCGGTGTTGCTCGCCATGACTGTCTCCTTTCGCTCACACGACATTGGCCTCGCGGATCGCCTGGCCGTTCAGCACCCGATCATAGCCGAAACGCCTGAGATCGAGCGTACGATAGCCGCCGAACGTGACGAGCTCGCTCAGAGCGCGGCCGATTGCCGGCGATTGCTGCAGCCCGTGGCCCGAGAAGCCGTTCGCCATGAAGAAGTTCGGCACATGCGGCGCCGCGCCGATGATCACGTTCTGGTCGAGCGTATTGTAGTCGTAGTGCCCGGCCCAGGCGCGGATCAGCTTGATCGCCTCGAAGGCCGGCACCCGGTGGGCCAGGGTCGGCCAGATCATCTCCTCGAACAAGCTGTAGTCCAGCTCGAAATCCGTGCTGTCGGGATCGTTGCCTTCGTCGGGCGACACGCCGCAGATAAAGTTGGCGCCCTCCGGCCGCACCCAGACGCCGGTCGGGTCGATGGTCAGCGGCACGCCCGTCAGCTCCTCGCGACAATCGAAGACATAGACCAGCCGCTTGCGGGGCCTGACTGGCAGATCAAGTCCGATCCACGCGGCGATGCGCCAGGCATCGACTCCGCCGCAATTGATGACCGCGCCGCACTCGATCGTGTCGCCGGAGCGCAGCGCGACGGAGGTCACGCGGTTCTGCGCGACGCGGATGCCGGCCGCCTCGTCCTGGATGTAGGTGACGCCGAGGGCGCGCGCCTTGCGCCGGAAGGCCTGCAACAGGCTGTAGGGGTCGAGCCAACCCTCGTTGCGCGGGCCGAAGCTGCCGCCGGCGAGGTCCGTGCAGTTGAGCCACGGAAATTGCGATGACATCTCGCCGGGCGTGAGCAGCCGCGTCTCCGCGCCGAGTTGGTGCTGCAGGTGCTGGTTGCCGATCAACGTGCGCAGGCCGCCGGCGGTCGCCAGGAACAGATATCCGCCCTCGTGGAACTGCAGATCCGGCGCCTCGCTCCCGACCGCCAGATGCTCCGCGGCGGACTTGATGAAGGACGCGCCAAAGGCCGAGATCAGCACGTTCTCCGGTGTCGAGAATTGCTGCCGGATCCCGCCGGCAGAGCGCGGCGTCGCGGCTTCAGCATAGGTCGGGTCCCGCTCGATCACGGCGATGCTGCCGCCGAACGCCTTTTCTGCCGCCAGGAAATAGGCGGCGGACGAGCCGACGACACCGCCGCCGACGATCACCACGTCGAACTTTCTCGACATTCTATAACTCAGCTTTAGCCAATTGGTTTCATTGGATTGTTGCGCTTCGGGTCATACCCGCGCCGCGCTCCTGGCATGCCCGGTGCTGGCATCGGTTTCCTTTGACCCGCAACCAAATCTGATGGAGTGTATTGGGGATATGATGTCCGCAACATCGGGTCAAGCATGAGCCGCGCTTTCGTCAAGGAAAACGACGAGCAGGGGAACGAGCTTCCGGAACGGCCGCAGAGCCCGTATCCGAACCATATCACGCCTGCCGGCCTTGAGGCGCTTCACCAGCAACTGGCGACGCTGGAGGAGGCGCATAAGCGCATGGCCGCGCCGGTTGGCAACGAGCTGATCGACCAGGACGCGAAGCACGCGCTGGAGCGCGATATTCGCTATGTCCAGGATCGCATCGCGCGAGCCATCGTGATCGACCCGGCGGCGCAGCCGAAGGATCGCGTGGCGTTCGGCGCCACGGTCGAGACCGAGGACGAGGAGGGCACTCGCCGGCGTTTCCAGATCGTCGGTGAGGATGAGGCGGACGCGGCGGTGGGCAAGCTCTCCTGGGTCTCGCCTCTGGCGCGCGCGCTGACGGACGCAACGGTCGGCGACGCCGTGATCTGGAAGCGGCCCGCCGGCGATCTTGAACTCGATATCCTCTCGATCACCTATCCGGATTGATGCGGCTGCGCGGCACCGCGCGCGGCAAGCGCGGGTGTGCGATCTTGCCTGCTGGCTGAATCGAAAAAGACAAAACACCCTATTCCGTCCGATCCCCCGATCGGACGGAATGAAAGCAATTCCCGCCGTGGCTTCCGTTCGTTGCTAGCGACCACGCTCCGGCCACCGGCCGGAACGACCCTAGCGCGGTTCGTATCCGCCGCGAGGGCCGCCGGGACCGCGACCGCCGCCGCCGCCGAACGGGCGGCGCTGGGGAGGACGGCGTGGTGTCGCGGTGCTGGTGTCGAGCGTGATCACGCGCGTCACCTGGACACCCTTGCGGCCTTGGCCGACTTCGCAATGGATCGTCGCGCCTTCGGGTGCGTCCTGCAGGCCGGCATCCTTCAGCGCCGAGATGTGAAGGAAGACGTCAGGTGCGCCATCGGCGGGCGTAACGAAGCCAAAACCCTTTTCCGGATTGAACCACTTGATGCGGCCCCGCAATTCACCGGCGGAACCGCCTTGATTTTGATCGGACATGTCCAACTCTCAGTCGAAGACCCCACGCGAGCGCTCCAACACCCCGGCCCACCGCAGGCGATCGGCCCAGCTGCAACGCCGCGTTTAGCATGGGGCCGATTTGCGACAAAATGCAAGCCCGATCAGGAGGGGTGAAACGAGAACTAGGTGTAAAATTCGCGGCTTAGCCGCCCATCTTCATGCGCTGCATCCGTGCGTTTTGCTTAGCCTCGACAAAGAGATAGGTCCCGCCAACGAGCGCCGGCGAATGCGTGTCAAATCCCACCGCTTGGCGGCGGGCGGCGGTTCTGGCAAGCATGGCTGCGCCTGGCCCGGGCCAGATCAACCAGGCGGCGTGCCCGCCGCGGGAGCCGCAGGCGACCCATCGTGAGGGGGAAAGGCATCTTGGGATTTGTGCTGAGCGTCATCATCGCCGCCGGACTCATCTATCTGGCGGCCCTGGGCTTCCTGTGGGCGACACAGCGCAGCCATATATACCGCCCCGGCATCGGTCCGCTGGACCTCATCAATTCCACCGTCGCATCCTTCATGCGCGAGGAGACGATCCGCACCTCCGATGGCCTGATCCTGACCGCGTGGTACGCGCCGGCGAAAGAGGGCCAGCGCACCATCGTCTACATCCATGGCAATGCCGGCACGCTGGGTGACAGGCATGGACGCGTGCTGCCGTACCTTGAGCGTGGGTTCGGCTTGCTGTTGGTCGGCTATCGCGGCTATGGCGGCAATCCGGGCGAACCGACGGAGGATGGGCTCTACGAGGACGGTCGCGCGCACCTGAACTGGCTGGCGCTCCAGGGCGTCAAGAACGACGATGTCGTGCTCTATGGCGAATCCCTGGGCGCCGCGATCGCGACGCAGATGGCGATCGAGCGAAAGGTCGGCGCCCTGGTGCTGGAAGCGCCGTTCGCCTCGATCCCGCTGTCGGCGCGCGACCGCTTTCCGTTGTTCGCGTTCGACATCCTCATCAAGGACAAGTTCGCCAACATCGACAAGATCGACCGGATCAACACGCCGCTGTTCATCATCCATGGCGCACGGGACAGGGTGACGCCGCAGCGTTTCGGCCGCATGCTGTTTGACCGCGCGCGCGAGCCCAAATCGGCGCTGTGGCCGACGGAGGCGGGACACAACGACCTGGCTCAGTTCGGCATGATCGAGGCGGTGTTGCGCTTCCTCGATGCGCTGCCGCCGTCAGCCTCAAAAGGCGGCTGAGGCCGCGCGCTTCAGGGCTTCGAAGGGCAGCAGCACGCAATCGCGCCGGCTCTTCGCATTGTGCACCGGCCGGAAGACTTCCAGGCATTGCCAGCGCGGCTCCAAGTCGCCGCCTTCCGCCATCAGCTTGCGTGCGGCCTGGCTGATCGCCGCGAGCTCATCCGCGCCGGCGCCGCGGCAGAACTCGGCGATCGTGGCCGCGGCCGCTTCGCACAGCAGGCAGCCGCGGACGTGGTGCGCTATGGCCTCGATCTGCCCGTCCTTGACCGCGAGATCGAGCGTCACGCGATCGCCGCAGAGCGGGTTGTCCACGGTTGCGCTGCTCGTCGCACCGGGCAGGCGGCCCTTGCCGAAGGCATTGCGGGCCCGTTCGACCAGGGCGGCGTGGTAGAGGGCTTCACTCACCGGACTGATCCTGCTTCAGGCCGCGATAGGCCTCCGGCGTATCGATGTCGAGGAAGATGGCGGCATTCTCCGCCTCGATCTCCGTCACCAGTTCGGCATGCTCGCCGATCAGATGCCGCGCGCCGACATCGCCGTGGAGCTCCATCATCTCGGCAAAAAAGCGGCGGTCCCAGAGCACGGGATTGCCGCGCTTGCCCTGGAACGCGGGCACGATGATGGCGCGTCCTTCGGTCGGATTGAAGGCGGCTATCATGCGGCGGAGCAGCGCGGTGCCCACACGCGGCATGTCGCCCAGCAGGATCAGCGCGGCGTCGGCATCGGCGGTGAGCGCCTTCAAGCCGCAGCGCAGGGACGCGCTCATGCCGTCCGCGTAGTCGGGGCAGGGAACGACGCGCACGTCCTGGCCGGCGAGGGCGGCGCGCACATCCGTCTCCTGGTGGCCCGCGACCACCACGATCTCGGCGAGGTCCGCAGCCAGAGCGTGCTCCACGACACGCGCGATGATCGGCTTGCCGTTGTCGTCCATCAGCAGCTTGTTGGCGCCCATGCGGCTGGAGCGGCCGGCCGCCATGACCAGGCCCGCGACGCGCGGCCGCCGCGCTTCCGGGCGCGGGCGGGACTCGCGCGGCTGCGGCCGGGCCGAGATCTCGTTGAGCAGGCCGCCGGCACCCATGCGCCGCAAGTCGCGGGCCGTTACCGGAATATCCGCCATCAGGCGCTGCAGCACCCAGTCGAAGCCGTTGAGCTTCGGCGTGCGTGCACATCCGGGCAGGCCGATGACCGGCCTGCCGCCGATCTCGCCCAGCAGGATGAGGTTGCCCGGGTCCACCGGCATGCCGAATTGCAGCACTTTGCCGCCGCTTCGCTCGATCGCGCTGGGGATGACATCGCGCCGGTCGATGATCGCGGACCCGCCCATCACCAGCACGATATCGGCGCCATCGGTCAACGCATCCTTCACGACGGCGCCCAGCGCGCCCGGCTCATGCGGCGCGCGCAGGTCGACGGCGTCGGCGGCGCCCATCGCCGCAAGCCGGCGATTGGTGACTGCGACTGTCTTGTCGAGCAGGCTCGGTTTCATCGCTGCCAGCTCGGTCTGGATCAGCGCGACCTTGCGCGGCCGGAAGGGATGGAAGGAAAGGACCGGCCGCTGTCGCGCGACGGCAAGGCAGGCATCCAATTGTGCACGCTTCACCGCGAAGGGGATGATCTTGACCGTCGCCGCCATCTGGTCCGGCTCCATTGCGGCGTAATCCGCCAGGGTCGCCAGCGTAACGGCCTCGTCCACCTCGTTGATCGCATCGACCTGCGCCGCATCGACGCGCAGTATGCCGTGCGCCCGTGCATAGACATTCACGCGGCCTGTGAACGGCGCCTCCACGCGCACTCCCTCCGCGGCGAGCAGCGTACCGAGCGCGGCGGCGGCGGCATCCTCGCCCACATCGTCGGGCTCGAGCCGCGCAACCGCAATGGCGCGGTGTCCCGCTTTCTTCAGGGCCTCAATGTCGGCGGCGCTGAGCACACGGCCCTTCTTGAACGTGACCGCGCCATTGCGCAAAGCGTGCGCCAGGATGGCGCCCGCGCAGTCCTCGACCGGAAGATCCGCGAAGATCATCGCGTGGGCTGGCCGTGACGCGCAGACGTCAATTGCGCCAGAACGGAAATGGCAATCTCCGCCGGCGATTTCGCGCCAATGGCGAGGCCTGCCGGCCCATGGATGCGCGCAAGCGCAGCCTGATCGAAGCCAGCCTCGGCCAGGCGCTGCAGCCGCGCCGCATGGGTCTTCTTGCTGCCGAGGGCGCCGATATAGAACACCGGCGACCGCAGGGCGCGGTCCAGCGCGGGATCGTCGATCTTGGGATCGTGGGTCAGCGTGACCACGGCACTGCGCGCGTCGAGCCGGACCGCGTCCAGCGCCTCGTCCGGCCAATCGTGCCGCAGCGTGACGCCGGGGAAGCGCTCCGCCGTCGCGAAGGCGCGGCGGGGATCCACCACGATCACCTCGTAGCCGGCAAGCGCCGCCATCGGCGCCAGGGCCTGCGTGATATGGACGGCGCCGACCACGATGAGGCGCGGGTCCGGCACGCGCGCCTGCACGAGCAGGCGGCGGCCCTCGATCTCGATCTCCCCGGAGCGGTTGGCGGCCAGCGCTTCCGCGACCGCGTCGCGCTGAGCGGGCGAGAGGGAGAGCGATTGCGCCTCGTTGCCGGCCTCGAACAAGGCCTGCTCATGGCTGCCGAGATCGGTGACGAGCGCGATCGGCCGCCGCTCGGTTCTTGCCGTCACCAGGCGCGAAAGGTCGCTGGCCTTCATTCCAGCCGCTCGACATAGACCTGGAGCTTGCCGCCGCAGGCCAGGCCGACTTCCCAGGCCTGCTCGTTGGTGACGCCGAAATCCAGCAGGCGTGGCTTGCCGTCGGCGATCGCCTCCAGCGCCTCCCGCACCACGGCGCCTTCGATGCAGCCGCCGGAAACCGAGCCCACCATTGCCCCGCTGCCATCGACCACCAGCTGGCTGCCGGCCGGGCGGGGCGAGGAGCCCCAGGTGCTGGTGACCGTTGCGATCGCCACGTCGCGGCCGGCCTCTTTCCAGCTCAGCGCCGTCTGTAGAACATCTTCTTCCTGGTGCATCATGCCGCCACCTTCGATCGGGATTCCTCGCCGCGCGAGCCGAGTTGGCTCAGCGCCGCCGCCAAGTCGCGCATGCTTTGAAGATTGTGGATCGACCTGAAATCGTCAACGTGCTTGATCATGGCTTTCGCGCCCTGGGCCTGCGGGCGATAAGCCTCATAGCGAAGAAGGGGATTGAGCCAGATCAGCCGCCGGCAGCTCTTGTGCAGCCGCTCGATCTCCTCCTCGAGGCCGATGGCGCCCTCGCGGTCCAGCCCATCGGTGATCAGCAGGACCAGCGCGCCCTGGCCCAGGACGCGCCGCGACCAGCGCCGGTTGAACTCCGCCAGGCAATGGCCGATGCGCGTGCCGCCGGACCAGTCCGGCACATGGCTCGAGATGCGGTCCAGCGCGACGTCGACATCGCGATGGCGCAGATGCCGCGTGATGTTGGTGAGCCGCGTGCCGAACAGGAAGGAGTGGACGCGATCGCGATCTGTGGTGAGCGCATGGATGAAATGCAGCGCCAGCCGCGAATAGCGGCTCATCGATCCGGAGATGTCGCACAGCACCACCAGCGGTGGGCGCCGTCGGCGCCGTGACTTGAACTGCAGCGGAATAATGTCGGGGTCGCGCAGCCCGGCGCGCAGCGTCGCGCGCATGTCGACGCGGCGGCCGCGCGCATCGCGCTTGAAGCGCCGCGTCGCCACGTCTTCCACCGGCAGGCGCATGAGCGCGATCGCCTTCTTGGCCTCCTGGATTTCGGCGAGGCTCATCTGCTCGAAGTCCATGTTCTGCAACAGCTCGCGGCTGGAGAAGGTGAGGGTGGCGTCGACCTCGATCTCCTCCTGCTCGGGCTCGCGCGCCTCGCCCTCCCGGCCGGCCTGGTCGCCGCGCAGGGCGTCGGCGACACGCGGGCTGATCTCCTGGTGACTCTCGTCGACCTCCTCGCGGCGAAAGGATGGCAGCATCAGCGCCATCATGCGTTGCAGGAACTGCGGGTTTCGCCAGAAGATGTGGAACGCCTGGTCGAAGATCTCGCGCTGCTCGCGCCGCTGCACGAACACGGCATGCAGCGTCCAGTAGAAATCCTCGCGGTCGCCGATGCCGACCGCCTTCACCGCCTCGATGGCGTCGATCGCCTTGCCCGGCCCGACCGGCAGGCCGGCGGCGCGCAAGGCGCGCGCGAACTGCATGATGTTCTCCGCCAATCTGCTCATGTCGGGCCGGCTTGTTGCTTCGAGACCGGAGACCATGGCCGCGACCTAGCGCCGCGCTGCGGCGATCTCCGCGCGCACTTCCTCGAGGATCCTGGCGGCTTCGGTGCCGCGGATGCGCGCGATGTCGTCCTGGTATTTGAGCAGGGCGCCGAGCGAATGGTCGATCGCATCCGGCGTCAGCGCCACCTGGTCGAGCTGCACCAGGGCGTCGGTCCAGTCGATGGTCTCCGCCACACCCGGCAGCTTGAAGAGGTCGCGGCCGCGCAGCTTCTGCACGAAGGCGACGATCTCGCGCGAAAGGTCCATGCCCGCCCCGGGCAGGCGCGCGCGCAGGATCTCCAGCTCACGCTCCGCGCTCGGGTAGTCCACCCAATAGTAGAAGCAGCGGCGCTTCAGCGCGTCATGGATCTCGCGCGTGCGGTTGGATGTGATGACGACGATCGGCGGCTCCTGCGCCTTGATGACGCCGAGTTCCGGAATCGTCACCTGGAAATCACTCAGCAACTCCAGCAGGAAGGCCTCGAACGGCTCATCGGTGCGGTCCAGCTCGTCGATCAGCAGCACCTTCGGGCCGGCCGGCTCGCCTTCCAGCGCCTGAAGCAAAGGCCGCTTGATGAGGAAACGCTCGGAGAAGATGTCCGCCGCGATGCGTTCCTTGGAGTCGACATGGGCCGCCTCGGCAAGGCGGATCTCCAGCATCTGGCGCGGATAGTCCCACTCATAGACCGCGCTCGCGACATCGAGCCCTTCATAGCATTGCAGGCGCACCAACGCCCGGCCCAGGGTGACGCTCAGCACCTTCGCGATCTCGGTTTTGCCGACGCCCGCTTCGCCCTCGAGGAACAGCGGGCGCCTCATTTTCAAGGACAGGAAAACGGCGGTCGCCAGGCTGCGATCGGCGATGTAGTTGCCTTGCCGCAGAAGGGTGAGGGTCTCCTCGATGTTCCGCGGGATCGCCGCCATTCATCCATCCCTATTTCCGGACCCATTGTCCGGAGGCATTCATGTAGTACCAGCCCGGCTTTAGGCGCTCGCTGATCGTCTTTTCGCCAACGATCGCGCCGACCTGCTCCGCAGGTACGCCCTTTTCGCCAGCAATCTGCTGATATTTCTGCAGGCGCTGGGCATTGATCGACTGCACGAGCGATTTGACGCTCGTCGGCGCATTGGGATTGACAAGGCCAAGGAGCCCGTCTGGGCGTTCCCCAACCAGGCCGGCGGCGCGCGCATCGTCCAGCGAGTCCGCCATGGCCGGCGCCGCGAACACCATCGCCAGCGCCATCAGCAGGCTGCCCAGCAGCGACTTGATCTTGAAGCTCGTCATCGCGGTGCTCCGTTAGAACAGATCGGGATTATTCTGCAACAACGTGTCGACGTCACGGTCCACCTTTACGCGGACCTCCTGCTCGATCTTGACGTTGAGGTTGATCACGATCGGCTTGTCGGGAGCCTCGACCTTCACGGTCGGGGTGCACGCCGCCAGGCTCACCGCGGCAATGGCGCCGATCAGGCACGGGAGCGGGACGCGCGTTCGGCGTGGATGAAGCTGTCGCACGGAGGGCCCCCTATTGCAGCTCGTTCAACTGTTCTTCGATGATAGAAGGCAGGCGGTACCCCGCCAAGCCCTTGCGCAGGACCTCATCCAGTTTCCCGGACAAGTTGAGATTAAATTCGACCGGATAGCCGTTGTAGAAGCTAGGGTTGCTGCCGGCTATGTGCAAGCCCAGCTCGGCATCGCCGGTCAGCTTCCGATTCAGGCTCACGACCAGCTCCTTGTAATGGAAGTTCGACAGAGCCTGCAACGCGAGACCGACCGAGTCTCCTGCGCTACTGAGAGCCGCCGGCGCCTCGGCGGCGTCATAGCGTAGAACTCCCGGCGCATCCGCCGCGAACCTGGCGTTGTCGACGATAATGCCGTTGGGAAACAACGTGATGGGGGCAGTCCCCGAGATGGCGCCCGCGCCACTGAGGCCCGGCACGCCCGCGATCGTGAACAGCTCGCTGACGGAAAGTTGATCGATGGCGAGCGTCAGCCGCTGGCCCACGGCATTCAGCGCAATTTCGGCCGGCGCGACGCTGGCGCGCCCGCCCGCCATTTCCAGGCGGCCCTCTGCCAGCCGCAGCTTCGGCCCGTGGAGTTCGAATCGGACCAGGGCATTGGTCATCGGCAGACCGGCGACCAGCTGCTCGATCGCCAGCACCTGGTTCGGGCGGGTCGAGACCGGCCAGGGCTCGTCGATCTCGATCACGCCGTTGAGGTTCTGGAACAGCACAGGCCCGGCCTCGCCGGTCAGCCCTTCGAGGCCCAGCTTGACCTCCGACCGCGCCTTGCCCTTCGACCAGGAGATCGGCCCCGCCAGTTGCACCGTGCCGGAGAAGCCGTGCAGGTAGCTCTTGGCGCTCGGGAACAGATCCGCGGGCTGCAGCCCTTCCGGCTTGAAGGTGATCGGCCCCATGTCGAGGTTGGCGGTATAACTTCGCGTGTTGAGGTTGCCGCTCAGCTTGATGCCGCCGAGCTTCACGCCGCCGCCCGCGCCGGTGATGGCATTGAGCTGCGCCGCCAGCTTGCCGCCGTTGATGCGGCCGGTCCCGTTGAGCGTGAAGGTCGGCAGGCCGTAGCCCGCATCGAACGAGCTGACGCGCACTTCGCCCTCCACGGTCTCGCCCGTGCCGGAGAGCTGGATGAGTGCGTTGCTGGCCGAGACGCCGCGCGCCTTGTTCGTCAGTGCGATCTTGGAGCTGCTGAGGTTCCATGCCAGGCCCGCGTCGCCGCCTTCCGCCGTCACGTTCACCGCGGGGACGCGCAGATCGACCGTCTCGCCCCAGGACTTGGCGCTGAGCGCGATGGCGCCGCTGATCGCGGCGGCGCTCCAGGTGCCGTCCCCGGTGTTCATGCGGAATGCTGTGCTGTCAGCCTTCAGCGTCACCGTGCCGGCCCCGATCGTGGTGCTCTTCGCGTCGTCGGAGATGCCCTTGTGCGTGATCTGGCTCTCGGCGGACAGGGCGGCCGCGAGCACGCCATCCACCAGCGTGACATGCACCGGCGCGGCGATCTCCGGCTGGCGGATCTGCCAGCCGGCGACTGCGATGCGCTCGTCCTCAGCGGTGACATCGGCGTTCAGGTCCAGCGTAAGACTGCCGCCCGACAGCGCGAGCGTGGCCGAGCCCCTGGCCTGCGCCTGTGTCTTGGGCGAGAGGCCGCCGCTGAGGTCCAGCGCGATGTCGTCGATGGCGAGCGGCAGGTGCGTGGAGCGGATCTGCGCCGTTAGGGTGCCGGAAAGCGGAGCGGCGAGATACGGGTTGCGCAGCCCCTCGATCTGCAGCGAGAAGTCCAGCGGCTTGCCATCTGGCCGCGGCGCGATGCTGGCGGCGACCTGGTCGAGGCGCAGGCTGACCTCGAGGGTGCCCTCCTGCGGCGCGATCTGCGGGGCAAAGGCCCAGAGCGGCGATTGCGGCGCCAGCGCGATGCGCACATCGCCCGTCATGACCGGCTCGTCGAGCGCGCTCGATATGTCGATTTTCGCGGCGCCCTTTGTATGGCCACCGGGATCGGTCGCCGTCAGGTCGAGCGCCAGGGCGTCTTGTCCGAGGCGCGCTGCCCCACCGATGGCGACGCCGCCCATCGGGGTCTCCAGCGCCAGATCGAGACGGTCGACGGAGATGGCGTCGGGCAGCGCGGCGCCGGGACCTGCCGGCTCATCCGCGCCGCTATCCAGCAATGGCTGCAGGTCGCCAAGCGTGACGGTGCCGCCCTCGATCCGGCCATGCGCCGAGGCCGCGCCCACGGCGACGGTCCGCAGATTGCCGCGGAGGTCATACTCCAACCGGATGTCACGCGCCTCGAACGGCGCATCCCGGCCCAGCTTCACGTAATCGATGCGTGCCGAGGATGTGCCGATCTCGCTCACCGCGATGGCCAGGGGCACGCCATAGGTGCGCTCGACATAGGCGGAGGCGATGGCCTCGACCAGGGGCGCGCGCCAGATCACCGCCAGGCCGGCCGCCACGGCAAGCATGATCAGGACACCGAGCAGACTGAAGGTGACGACCGTGCGGCGTCGCATGGGCGGGATGGCTCCTCGTTGGCAAGCCGAAGTCTAGCGGCCCGGCGCCGCGCCGCAAAGGAGGCTTGCCGGCTTCGCGCCGCGCCAGCAAGATGATCTCAGCGGCTGAAATCAAGGGTGCAACAAGGCATGAAACTGGGACTCTGGATCGCGGCGTTGGGCTTCGCGGGCCTTGCCGGTTTCATGACAGCGGACGACGCGCAAGCCGACCCCGGCAAGCTTTCGCGCACCGATTGCTGGTTCAAGGCGCCGGACAAGATCGCCGCCCGCTGCTACCGCCTGAGGGTTCCGGAAAGCCGCGCCGGGCGCAGCGACATGGCCCTCGAACTGCCGGTGGTCGTCATCTCCGTGCCGGAGACACGGCGGCGCGAGGATCCCGTCGTCTACCTGGCGGGCGGCCCCGGCGACGGCGCGTGGCTCGATGCCGACCGCATCGGGTTCTGGTGGGAGTTCGTCGCCGACAATGCCTGGGTGAACGAACGGGACCTAGTGCTGATGGATCAGCGCGGCACCGGCCTCTCGCGACCGCGCATGGATTGCCCGGAGCACGAGGTCGCGCATATCCGCTCTCTCGGCTTTGGTCTCGACCGCAGGGCCGCGCGCGAGGCCTATATGGAAGCCGCGTCGGATTGCCGTGCGCGGGTGGAGAAGGAGGGGCACGATCCGCTTTCGTACACCAGCAGGGAAAGCGCCACCGACCTGCACGACCTGAAGGGCGCGCTGAGGCTGCAGCAATGGAACGTCTATGGCTTGTCCTACGGCACGCGGCTGGCGCTCACCTATGTGCGCGACTACCCGCACGACGTGCGCAGCCTGATCCTGGATTCGGTCTATCTGCCCGAATCCGCCTTCATTGAGGATGATGCCTGGCGCACCGACCGCGCCTTCCAGGTGCTGTTCGAGGGTTGCCGCCGCTCGCCCGATTGCGACCGCTGGTATCCCAAACTGGAGCAGCGCCTGCTGGCGCTGGTGGGCAAGCTCAACAAGACGCCGATCGAGCGCCAGGTGGAGCTGGAAAGCGGCAGGCAGGTCAAGGTGGTGGTGACCGGCGAATTGCTGCTGAACTACCTGTTCCAGAACCTCTATAACCGCTCGGGGATCGAGACCGTGCCGCAGATCGTCGACCTGTTCGAGAAGGGCTCGCCCGCCGAGATCACCAGCGAAATCGGCTATCTCGCGGACCTCTATGTCGACCGGCCGGATTGGGGCGACGCGCTGGGCCTGTCCATCGACTGCCACGAGGAGGTGCCCTTCAATGACCTGGCGAAGCTGCAGCGCGACTATCTGCGCTATCCACTGCTGAAGAGCTTTGCCGAAGATGATTCCTGGGGCGTCGCTTGCGCCAACTGGCCCATGGGCCCGATCGACCCGGTCGAGAACCAGCCGATCCGTTCCGATGTGCCGGCCTTGTTGCTGGCCGGGCTCTACGATCCGATCACGCCCCCGCACTATGCGCGGCTGGCGGGCAGCCGGCTCACCAACAGCTTCTATTTCGAGTTCCTGAGCGCCGGCCACGACGTGCTCAGCAACGAGCCCTGCGCCGGCGAACTCGCCAAGCAGTTCCTCGACGATCCCATGCGCACCCCGGGCCACGCCTGCCTCGGCCGCCTGCGCCCGCCGGACTTCCGCCCGCCGGCGGGGTAGATGGGGTAGGCTAAGAATCTTGCCGGGCTACCACGGCAAGTGCCAGCGCCGGATCTTCGGACGCGCGGCATAGATCCATTCCGCCAATGCCGCTTATTTCGCCAGCTCGCTCAGCGTGGTCGTCATTCTTGCCCATCAGCTCAAGCCAAAGTGTAAACCCAGGTAGAAGTATTCGTCCTCCTCGAAGAACAAGAGAGTCATTTCCGCTTGCGATCGCCCTGGCCGCGCAACCGGCACGCCGTCCACTCTCGTCACGAACTGCCGATTGAAGTAGTTCGGCACCAACAAATCCTTGATCGCCTCAGGCGCGCCGAATAGGTTTCCATAACAATATGCGAACCCGGCATTGGCGCCGCTCATCAGATCGACATCGCGATGGATGGTCGTTGCCTCTCGCAGCGCGGGAACCATCCAGGGGACGCCATCCTCGGCGCGCAGCGGGTATATCTTCGAGGGAAGCTGCGACCACTCCTTGCCGCTGTAGAACTGGCCGCCCCGGGCGCGGGTCGCGAACCCGTCCTGATCATAACTTCGCATATACCGATCGGAAGGCAGACCGCCGATCGATGCCCGATGTGCGGCATCGACCAGTTCCTTGCGGGTGTCCGGGCTTGGCGCCCAGAACCGCGGCTTCTCACCCGGCCAGTGCCGTTGAAGAAGGCTCTTCAAATCTGGGTCGGTCACCGGATAGCGGGCGACGCCGAAGCAGACGAGCTTGGGCAACCACTTTCTGAGGTTCCGCTTGTCCCACGGGCCTTGGGCGACCTCGGTGGCGGTCGGCACCGCCGTCCCGAAAATAAACGGCCGCTGTCCAGGAGATTGCGCGCGGCAGTCGGCTGGAAGGCTTCCCACTCCGCCCGCGTCGCTTTACGGATCGAGGAGCCGAGAAACGTCAGCTTCGAGCGCTCGTTCTCGAACGCATCTTCGGAGACGTAGGCGACGCCCAGAGACAGGTCCCTGGCATTGTCGAACCAGATGACGCCGGGCAGGAAATCGGGCGGCACCTTGCCGTTCTCCGTCGTCTGGCCCTGGCAGGCATCGGGCACAATCTGCATGACGGCGGCGCCGTCCATGGTCTCCTTGACGAAGAAAATAGGATCCCGGAACGCGTCGTAGGAGCTGCCGCCATAGCCGTAGCCGGTCACCTTGACCGCGCAGCCCACCACGATGTCGAAATCGACCGCCTCCTCGCCATGCCGGTATTTCGCGATCAGACGGAAAAAGACGCTGCGGTCCTCCGTCGATTCGGTGATCGCCGTTGCAGCGACATCCGCGGTTCTAGGCCAAAGCAGCCACGCGAGCAGCACCAGCAACACCGCCGCCAAGGCTCCGGCCCAACCGCTCATTCCGATGCGCATCTCGTTTGTCCGGTTGGATAGTGCTTCGATTGAGCGGGTTACTCGACCTTCTTCAGCTCATCTGTGGTGATGACGCGGTCGCGGCCGTGGCGCTTGCCGATATACATGACCTGGTCCGCGGCGTGCAGGAGGGCCTCCGCGCTGCCGGCGTCGTGCGGATACAGCGCGATGCCGATGGTGGCGCCGATCGCGAGGTCGGCGCCGGGGGCGGGCACGGTGAACCGGAGATCCTGCCGGACCCGCTCGGCGACGTTGTAGGCGACTTCGCGCGCCTCCTCGGGCGGAATCTCCACGATCACCGCGAATTCGTCGCCGCCCAGGCGCGCCGCGAAATCCTCGCGCCGCATCGCCACGCCGAACGTGCCCGCCACCTGCTGGAGCAACTGATCGCCCGCCTGGTGGCCAAGCGTGTCGTTGACGTCCTTGAAGCGATCGAGGTCGACGAACAACAGGGCGATGGTCGACCCGCTGGCCGCGGCCCACTCGACGCGCCGCGTCAGCTCCTCCTGGAACGCGAAGCGGTTCGGCAGGCCGGTCAGCATGTCGTGGGTGGCGAGGTAGTCGCTGCGCTGCTTCTGCTCGGCCAGCTCTTCAGCCAACTCCACCGATTGCGAAGCCTGGCCTTCCAGCGCCGAATGGGTCAGCTCCAGGTCGGCCAGGTATCGCTTCAGCTCTTCCTCGCGGGCCTCGGCCTCGCGCCGGAAGATCTCGTGCATTGTCCGCTCGCCGGCGAGTTCGACCTCCAGCGCGTGGATGTGCGCGTCGCGCAGGTCTACGGCAGTGTTGGCCGGGGCGGTGTTGGAGGCGCGGCGCAGGATCAGGATGCCGCCGGCCGCGCCGGCGAGCGCACCGGTGATCCCGGACATCAACGGAAACGCCTCTTGCCACGACAACGCCAGGAACGCGCCCAATGCGGCGCTGATCAAGGGCACCAGCGTCTCGCGTGCGTCGGTGGTGGACATCGAGTCTGTCTTCGAGATGACCATGTTTTCGCCAAACACATGCGACCCAACACCGCAATCATACCATCGAAGGGTGTTAAGGGAATCCTACGACAAACATCCTCAGGGGTGAGAAAAGCAAAAAAGGGCGGCTCCTCTCGAAGCCGCCCTAATTGCGAAGAAAAATTGTCCGTAATTCTACGAAGCTGCCGCCACCGCGCGCGCCGCCATCACGGAGATGAGATGCGCGCGATAGGCCGCCGTCGCATGCAGATCGGTGTTGAATCCGTCGGCGCCGAGCTTCACCGCCTTCGCGGCTTCCGGCGTGAAGCTGCCGCCAAGCGCACTCTCCAACTCCTTCGAGCGGAAGGCGCAGGGGCCCGCTCCGGTCACGGCGGCGCGCACGCCGCCGGCGGTCCTGGCGACGAACACGCCGACGATGGCATAGCGCGAGGCCGGGTTGGGGAACTTGGAGTAGCCCGCCTTCTCCGGCTTGGGGAAGTGGATCGCGGTGATGATCTCGCCATCCTGCAAGGCCGTCTCGAACATGCCTTTGAAGAAGTCGTCGGCCTTGATCTCCCGCTTGTTGGTGCGGATGGTCGCCCCAAGGCCGAGGACCGCCGCCGGGTAGTCGGCGGCGGGGTCGCTGTTCGCGACGGAGCCGCCGATGGTGCCGCGGTTGCGCACCTGCGGGTCGCCGATGCCGCCGGCCAATTGGGCGAGGGCGGGGATGGTCTTCTGCACCTCCGCAGAGCGATGTACCTCGGCATGGGTGGTCATCGCGCCGATGGTGATGCCGCCGCCCTCCGCTTTCACACCCTTGAGTTCGGCAATGCCGGCAAGGTCGACGAGGTCGCTGGGCGACGCCAGCCTCTGCTTCAGCGTCGGGATCAGCGTCATCCCGCCGGCGACGACTTTCGCCTCGCCCTTGCTGGCGAGCAGTCCGGCGACATCCGCGACGGAGGCCGGCCGGTGATATCCGAAATCATGCATGATCCGTCCTCCCTTACTCGGCCGCCATCTTGGCGGGCGCGCTTTGAATCGCCTGCCAGACCTTGAGCGGCGTTGCCGGCATCGAGATGTCCTGCACGCCGAGCGGCGAAAGGGCATCGATGACCGCATTGATGATCGCCGGCGGCGAGCCGATGGCCCCCACCTCGCCGACGCCCTTGGCGCCGATCGGGTTGTGCGTGCACATGGTCGATTGCGTCGCCACCTTGAAATTCGGCAGATCGTCCGCACGCGGCATGCAGTAATCCATCAGCGAACCGGTCAGCAGCTGTCCGGATTGCTCGTCGTAGACGCAGCTCTCGAGCAGCGCCTGCCCGATACCCTGGGCGACGCCGCCATGAACCTGGCCTTCGACGATCATCGGGTTGATGACGCGCCCGACATCGTCGACCGCGGTGAAGTTCACGATCTTCGTGACGCCGGTATCCGGGTCGAGTTCCACCTCGCAGATATGGCAACCGCCGGGATAGGTGAAGTTGAGCGGATCGTAGAACGCCGTCTCTTCGAGGCCAGGCTCCAGCTCGGTGATCGGATAGTTGTGCGGCACATAGGCGGTCAAGGCCACGGTGCCGAACGGAACGCTCTTGTCGGTGCCGGCGACCGTGAAGGTGCCGTTCTTGAACTCGACGTCCGCGACCGACGCTTCCATCAGGTGCGCCGCGATTCGCTTGGCCTTGGCGATGATCTTGTCCATCGCTTTGACGATCGCCGAACCGCCCACCGCCAGCGAGCGCGAACCGTAGGTGCCCATGCCGAACGGGATCTTGTTGGTGTCGCCGTGGCTCACCTCGACACTATCGATCGAGATGCCGAGCGTGTCGGAGACGAGCTGGGCGAAGGTCGTCTCATGGCCTTGCCCATGGCTGTGGGTGCCGGTGAACACCGTCACCGATCCGGTCGGATGGACGCGGATGGAGCCGCATTCATAGAGCCCGGCACGGGCGCCCAGGCTTCCCACCACCGCCGAGGGCGCGATGCCGCAGGCCTCGATATACGTGGAGATGCCGATGCCGCGCAGCTTGCCGCGCTTCCTGGCCTCGGCCCGTCGGCTTTCGAACCCGGCCCAGTCGGAAGCCTTGAGCGCGCCGTCCAGGGTCGCGTCGTAATCGCCGCTGTCATATTGCAGGGCGACCGGCGTCTGATAGGGGAACGCTTCCCGCGAGATGAAGTTCTTCCGACGGATTTCCACCCGGTCCATCTTCATCTCGCGCGCCGCCTTGTCGACCAGCCGCTCCAGCAGATAGGTCGCTTCCGGACGGCCCGCGCCGCGATAGGCGTCGACCACCACCGTGTTGGTGAACACGGCTTTGACTTCCGCATAGATCGCCGGGGTGGTGTAGACGCCGGCGAGCAGCGTCGCGTAGAGATAGGTCGGCACGCAGGGCGCGAAGGTGGAGAGATACGCGCCCATGTTGGCGATCGTGCTGACCCGCAGCGCCAGGAACTTGCCGTCCTTGTCCATCGCCAATTCGGCATGGCTGACATGGTCGCGGCCCTGCGCATCGGTCAGGAAGGATTCGCTGCGCTCCGCGGTCCACTTGATGGGGCGGTGGAGCTTGCCGGCCGCCCAGGTGACCAAGGCCTCCTCCGCGTAATGGAAGATCTTGGACCCGAAGCCGCCGCCGACATCCGGCGCCACCACGCGCAGCTTGTGCTCCGGGATCTGCAGCACGAAGGCGCCCATCAGCAGGCGGATGACGTGCGGGTTCTGGCTGGTGGTGTAGAGCGTGTATTCGCCGGTCGCGCGGTCGTAGTCGCCGACCGCGGCGCGCGGCTCCATGGCGTTCGGCACCAGGCGCTGGTTGACCAGGTCGATCTTGGTGACGTGATGCGCCTTGGCGAAAGCCGCCTCCGTCGCCGCCTTGTCGCCCAGATGCCAGTCATAGCAGACGTTGTTCTTGGCATCCGCCCACACTTGCGGCTTGCCCGGCTTGTCGGCATCCGCCGTCGAGATGATGGCGGGCAGTTCCTTGTAGGTGACGTCGATCTTCTCGGCCGCGTCCTTGGCCTCGGCATAGGTTTCCGCGATCACCAGGGCGACCTGGTCGCCGACATGGCGCACGCGGTCCTTGCACAGCGGGAAATGCGGCGGCTCGACCATCGGGGAGCCGTCCTTGCTGTGGATCTGCCAGCCGGCGGGCAGCCCGCCCTTGTCGTAATCCGCGCCGGTGAAGACCGCGATCACGCCGGGCGAGGATTGCGCGGCGGCGGTGTCGATCTTCACGATCTCCGCATGCGCGTGCGGCGAGCGGAGGATGTAGGCGTGGCTCTGGCCCGGGCGGTTGATGTCGTCGGTGTAGGTGCCCCGGCCGGTCAGAAAGCGGAAGTCTTCCTTGCGCTTGACGGAAGCGCCAATTCCTGTGGCGGTCATGACATCATCCCTTCATCGCGGCGGCACCGGCCTTCACGGCCTTGACGATGTTGTGGTAGCCCGTGCAGCGGCAGATATTGCCCTCGAGCCCGTGGCGGATCTCTTCCTCGCTCGGGCTCGCATTGTTTGTCACGAGGTCTATGGCGGTCATCACCATGCCCGGCGTGCAGAAGCCGCATTGCAGCCCGTGATTGTCACGGAAGGCTTCCTGCATCGGATGCAGCGTTTCCCCGTTCGCCACGCCCTCGATTGTCGTCACGCTGGCGCCGTTCGCCTGCACCGCCAATAGGGTGCAGGATTTCACGGCGCGCCCATCGACGTGCACGACGCAGGCCCCGCATTGACTGGTATCGCAACCGATGTGGGTGCCGGTCAGGCCAAGTTTTTCGCGCAAGAACTGAACGAGCAGAGTGCGGCCTTCGACCTGTGCCGAAGCGCGCTTGCCGTTCACCGTCATTTCCACGGTCGGCATCAATCCCTCCCAGAATACTAGCGGCGGCGGGCGCCGTCGCTGCCGTAGGCCGGTTGGACCGGCCTTGCTTGCCAGCGGAACAGTTTAACGACCCGGTTCAAGCATGTGTCAAGCGCGCGCCGAGTATGAGCGTATTTTGGCTCTGGAACGACTATGGCGATGCCGTTGCCGGTGTCATCGCAGTGCAACCAACGCCAGGATGATCGCGATGATGACAACGAGGCCGCTGATCCATAGGACAGGAGACAGGCCACGACTTGGCCCTGCGGGCGCGGGTGCGGACCGTGTGACAGGCTGCGGCGCCAGCTCGGCAGCGACCGGCGCCTCCTCGAGCGCGGGCGCGGAAGCGGCCGCAGCGGCTTGCGCGGCAAAAGCGGCGAAGAACTCGTCCGCCAGCTTGCGCGCAGTTCCTTCCACCAGGCGAGAGCCGAGCTGCGCCAGCTTTCCGCCGATCTGCGCGTCCGCGGCGTAATGCAGCACGGTGGCCGTTCCGTCGTCTACCGGCTCTAGCCGCACCTTGGCCCCGCCCTTGGCAAAGCCGGCGGCCCCGCCTTGGCCTTCGCCGCTGATGGTGTAGCCGGCAGGCGGATCGAGGTCGCTCAATGTCACCTTGCCGTTGAAGCCCGCCTTCACCGGGCCGATCTTGGCGATCACGCGCGCGACGAACGCGGTGTCCGATGTCTTGTTCAGCTCCTCGCAGCCGGGAATGCAGGCCTTCAGGATCTCCGGATCGTTGAGTGCGGCCCACACCGTCTCGCGCGGGGCGGGGATTCGGTAGTTGCCGGTCAGATCCATCTTGCTCTCCAGGTGTGCGCACGCGGCTGCCATCGAAGCGAATCTTGACACGTTGTCAAGCAACGTCGGACTCTGTCGGCATGATCCAAAGGCTGATATCCATTTGCGCGCTGCTGCTGTCAGCGGCGTCCGTGAGCCTCGCCGCCGAGCTGCCGCGCGACGTGGTGCTGGTCGAGGCGAGGGGCAGTCAATACCGCTTCGAGGTGGAGGTGGCGGACGAGCCCGGCGAGCGCGCCCAGGGACTGATGTATCGCGAGAGCCTCGCCGACAATGCGGGCATGCTGTTCCTCTATCCCGAGCCCCAGCCGGTCCAGTTCTGGATGAGGAACACGCCGCTTTCACTCGACATCGTGTTCGTGCGCGCGGACGGCACCATCGCGCGGATCGCGGAGAACACGGTCCCGATGTCGGAGGAGATGATACCCTCGGGCGAGCCGGTGCTGGCGGTGCTCGAAGTGAAGGCCGGCACCATGCGCCAACTCGGCGTCACAATCGGCGACCGCGTGCGCAGCGCTGCTTTCCCTGAACCTCGCAACTAAACGCCGAGCTGATCCGCGAGCGCGCCGAAATCCGCCGCGACCACGTCCCAATCCTGCTCCGGCTGGAGGTCCTTGGTCTGGCCCGGCCCGTGCTCCATCGGACGCGGGACGAACGCGGTGCGCAGGCCGCAGCCGCGCGCCGCCGCGAGGTCGCCATTGTGGGCTGCCACCATGCATACCTCCTCCGGCCGCATGGCCAGGATGTCGAGGGTGCGCAGATAGGCTTCGGGCGCGGGCTTGTAGGCCCGCGCCAGTTCCGCGCCCAGAATCGCGTCCCAGGGCAGGCCGGCGCGCTTGGCCATGTCGAGCATCAGGATGAGGTTGCCATTGGAGAGTGGCGCGATGATGTAGCGCGCTTTCAGCCGCGTGAGGCCGGGCACGACGTCCCGCCAGGGATCGAGGCGATGCCAGGCCAGGTTGAGTTCCGTCAACTCCTCGGCGGGGACGCGCGCCGGTGCGATGCCGAACGCGGGCAGGATCGCCTCCAGGTTCTCCCGGTGCAGCACGTCCAGCCGCACGAATGGACGCTGCCCGCTGCGCACCGCGTTCATCGCAGGGTCATAAAGCTTGCGCCAGGCATCGGCGAAGGCGGCGGGATCGGCGGCGCCGGCGCCATGCCGCGCCAGGAAAGGCCCGGCCTGCCGGGCAATGCCGCTGCGCCAGTCGACTACGGTGCCGAAAACATCGAAGACCAGGGCGCGGATGCCGTTCAGTGCCATCGCGCCTCGACGAGTGAAGGAGGCCTATTCCTCGTCCCGCGCCGGAACGTATTGCGTGCCGGATTCGAGCGAGCTCCGTGCCACCGTCTTGCGGCGCGTCGGATCGTTCACCGCAACGATATGCGCGTAAGGCGTACCGTCGATGCCTTCGAACAGCGTGACGACTTCCCACACCATGTATGGCAGCCCGGCAGTGTAATACTTCGAGCCGACTGCAACGGTGGGTTGCTTCTCTCTCCTAAAGAGCTTGAACATCGTCTATCGCATTTCCCGCACAGGTCTGAGCAACCCTAGCACGACGGTTTTCCTGCCTCAACAGAGGCTCAGTATGACGAGCCAGATTCACGGCCTAAGTGTTCCTGAGGTACCAGTCGTAGTCGAGTTCCGTCACGCGGGAGAAAAACCGGTTCTGCTCGGCGCGCTTGACCGCCACGAAGACGCGGTGGAAGTCGGGCCCGAAATAGTCCTTCATCCGTGCCGACTCTTCGAACAGGTCCAGCGCCTTGAACCAGTTGTCCGGCAGCTTGACGCCCATCTCCGCCGCCTGGGCGTAGCCGTTGCCGACGATCGGGGCGCCCGGGTCCAGACGGTGCTTGATCCCGTGATGGATCGCCGCCAGCAGGGCCGCCACCGCCAGGTAGGGATTGGCGTCGGCGCCGCACACGCGATGCTCGATATGGCGAGTCGGAGCGGGGCCGGCCGGCACGCGAAAGCTGACCGTGCGGTTGTTGATGCCCCAGGTCGGCGCGACCGGCGCATAGGAATTGGCGCGGAAGCGGCGGTACGAGTTGGCGTTGGGCGCGAACACCGCCATGGAATCCTCGAGCAGCGCCTGCATCCCGCCGACCGCGTATTTCACGAGTTCGGTCCCCTCCGGCGCGTCGCTGGCGAAGGCGTTCTTTCCGTTGCGGTCCGCCAGGCTGACGTGGAGATGCATGCCGCTGCCGGCGCTGTCCGAGAACGGCTTGGCCATGAAGGTTGCCTCGACGCCATGCCTGACGGCGACGCCCTTGACCGCGCGCTTGAACATGATCGCCTCGTCGGTGGCGCGTAGCGCGTCCGGCCGGTGGCGCAATGTCAGCTCCAACTGGCCCGGCGCATATTCGGAGATCGCGGTCTCGGCGGGGATGCCCTGCACGTCGCACGCGGCATAGAGGTCTCGGAAGAACGGGGCGAAATCGTCCAGCTCGCGCAGGCCGTAGACCTGGATGTCCCACGGCCGATAGCCGGTGACCGGCGAGGCCGGCGGCCGCAGCGCGCCGTCCGGTCCACGCTGGCGGTCGATCAGGTAGAACTCCAGCTCGCAGGCGATCACGGGAATGAGATCGAACTCCTGAAAGCGGTCGATCACCCGCTGCAGGACGTGGCGCGGGTCGTAGGCGCAGGGGCTCCCATCCAGCTCGTACACGCTGAGCAGGACCTGCGCGCAATTGGGGCCGAGCCAGGGGGCGCGCACCAGGATGCCCGGCACCGGCCGGCCGAGCCGGTCGGCGTCGCCGTCGGCCCATACCAGGCCGCTCTCGTCCACATCCTCGCCGGTGATGTCGAGCGCCAGCATGGTGCCCGGCAGATAGCGCGCATGCTGGTAGATCGGCAGCAAATCGTGGCGGCGCAGGTTCTTGCCGCGCGGCACGCCGCTCTGGTTGGTGAAGACGATCTGGATGGTGTCGATGTCCGGGTTCTTGGCCAGGAATTCCTCGGCCTCGGCCACATCGGCGACAAGCGCGGTCATGATTCTTCCTCTTGGGATCTCTCAGGCAAGCAACTCGGTCAGGCAACCGTCGATGGTCGCGACCAACCGGTCGACCTGGTCGGCGGAAGTGGCAGGGCTCACCAGCGTCATGTTGTGGAACGGCGCGATGATGAAGCCGCGATTCAGCAGGTAGAGATGGATGGCCAGTTCGAGCCGCGGATGCATGGCCGCCTGGGCCTCCGTGCCGTTCTTCGGCGGCTGTGGCGCACACACGAACTCGGCGCGCGCGCCCACGTTGGAGACATGCCACGGCAGCTTGCGCTGCCTGATCCTTGCCTCGATGCCGCGCGCGAGGCGCTCGGACATCGGCAGCATGTGATCGTACGCGGCGGGCGTAATCACCTGTTCCAGGTTGGCACGCATCGCATGCAGCGCCATGGCGTTGGCGCTGAGCGTCGTGCCCATGCCGGAATAGCCGGGCGGGTTCTCCGCTTCCGCCTTGCGCATGCGCGCTTCGATCTCCGCCGTGAAGCCAAAGACAGAGCAGGGAATGCCGCCGGCGATCGGCTTGCCGATTGTCAGGAAATCCGGTTCCAGATCATGCGTACGCGTATAGCCGCCGTAACCGGTCGAAATGGTGTGCGTCTCGTCGATCACCAGCAGCGTCCCGTGCCTGCGCGTGACGGCGCGCAACGCGTCGAGGAAGCCGGGCTGCGGCAGTACCATGCCGATATTGGTCAGGGCCGGCTCGGTCAGCACGCAGGCGACATCGCCTGGCGCCAGCGCCGCTTCCAGCGCGGGCAGGTCGTTGAACTCCACGACCTTGGTGAATTGCGTAACGTCGTAGACCTGCCCCAGCAATCCTGGCCGGTGGATCGGCTGCCCGTCCTTCAGGCGCACGAAGGTGTCGTCGACTGCGCCGTGATAACAGCCGTGGAAGACGAGGATCTTGGGGCGTTTCGTGATCGCGCGGCACCAACGGATGACGAAACGGTTCGCATCCGTAGCGGTGGTCGCCGCCTGCCAGAAGGGCAGGCCGAACATCTTTGCCAGCAATTCGCCGACTGTCGCCACGTCCTCGGTCGGCAGCATGTAGGTAAGGCCACGCGCCGCCTGCGCGGCGATGGCGCGCGCGATCGGTTCCGGCGAATGGCCGAACATCGATCCCGTGTCCCCGAAGCAGAAATCGTCATAGGAATGCCCGTCTACATCCTCCAGGCGCGATCCCTTGGCGCCTGCGACATGGATTGGGAAGGGCGTGCCCCAGTCCAGCATCCAATGCATCGGGACACCGCGGGCCCAGTGGGCCTTGGCACGCTCGGCCAGTTCGTGGGATTTCGGGTGACGCTGAACGAAGAGATCCTTCTCACGCTGCAATAGGGCCTCGACGTTCGCGGATGGAACGCCGGCTTCCAGCTCACGCATTTTGCGGCTACTCCTGGTGACGCGCGCGAGAGTGATACTCGGGCGTATGCGGCATTCGCAAGGGGCGCGCGCTACGGTGTTGCGCCGGCGGATCCAAGACGCGATTACCCAGCGATTTCACCGAAGCTTGTGTTAATCTATTCGCGCCGCGACCGCGTATCGGCTTTTCGGGGGAATGCGGGCGAGGATGGCTGCATGAGCGAGGACGAGACCAGGGAGCGGAGGCACCAGCCGCGCTTCGATTTCGGCGGCACGGCGATGCTCGTGTTCGACGACGTCAACAAGCGTCGGACGCTGGCGATCACGAACTACCGCAATATCTCGAGAGGCGGCGCTTGCATCATCACGCCGGATTCGCAGAGCTTCCAGGTTGGCAACCATGTCTTCCTGATGCCGGACCGATATCGCAAGAAGCGCGAGGCGGTGGTGGTCGATCTCGGCACCGGCCGGCTGCACCTGCACATCGCGCGCGACGACGAACTCACCGACTTCGAGTTGGCCGAAGTGCTGCAACGCTTTCAGAGCGCGCTGGAGAAGTGATCAGGCGTTGGCGGACTGATCGCGCAGCTTGCTGACCACCAGCAGGCCGCGAAAGCTGATCGCGACGTGCGAAGGCGTGAGCCGAACGACCGTCCCGATCGTCGGGCCGCAATGCGGCAGGTCGACCGAGAGCCGGTCGCCGATTCCGAGTCGGCGGCTGGTGCGCAGCAGGGCTCCGCTGGCGGAGACATCGACCACATGGCAGGGCGCGGAGGCGCCGTTGACCGACAGATGCGTCGGCAGGTCGACGGCATAGCGTGGAAAGGCGCGCCGGTCGGCCTTGGAGCGGCGGTCGAACGGTCTGGAGAAGCTCATGGGTCGAATCCTGTCGGTGCCTCTGTCAGGCCCAGTTTCAGTCGACCTCCCTTAATAAAGCTTTACGCCATTCCGAAGAGATCTGGAGCGGCTATTCCGGCGTCTACCGGGTCTGGTGATGGGTCAGGTGCTGAAAGCGCCATGCCAGGGCAACGGTCGCCGCGGCCAGCGCCGCGAGCAGAGCCCAGGTCAGCGCGTTGGGGCCCAGGCCAAGGTGATAGCCCCACCAATAGGCGGCTGGAACTCCGATGATCCAGAAGCTGACGCCGTAGATGATGGTGGGGAGCAGCGTATCGGCGCAGCCGCGCAGGGCGCCCATCAGCACGCCCTGCAGGCTGTCCACCACAACCAGCAGGCTCACCACGCCCGCCAGGATCGGCACGAGCACGGCGAGCACGTCCGGGTCGTTGGTCAGGATGGTGGCCGCCTGCTCCGCGAACAATGCGGTCAGCACGCCCGCGACGGCCATGAGAGAGCCAGCCAAGGCGACCGCGATCCACCCCGCCCGCTGCGCATTGCGCCAGTCGCCTGCGCCCACCGCGTTGCCGACCCGTACCGCGGCCGCGGTCGCGATGCCGATGGTCAGCATATAGACGAAGCTCGTGTAGTTGATCGCCGCATGCATCGTGGCGAGCGAGATCGGCCCAAGCCAGCCCGACATGTTGACGATCATCATGAAGCACGCGGATTCAAGCCCGATCGCCGCTGCCAGCGGGACGCCGAGGCGCAGCAGCGCAACGAGTCCGTTCCATCCCTCTGCGTGGCGGAGCGTGATGCCGTAGCGCCGGCGATCGACGGTGAAGAGGACCAGCAACACGGCGCCCACGCCAAGCCCCCAGCGCACCACCGTGGTCGCGATTGCCACGCCCAGGACGTCCATCGCGGGCAGGCCGAACGCGCCGGCGCCCAGGCCGTAGGCCAGCACGGCGTTCGCCACGTTGCCGACGAGCATCAGCAGCATGGGCGGAACCGCGCGATTGATCCCCTCGAGGAAATGCGCGCATGCGATGAAGGCCAGCATACCGGGCATGCCCCAGCCGAGGACCCGCAGCACCGCGCCGCCCTCACTGGCCACTTCCGGCGGCTGGCCCAGCAGGTCGCCGAGGATGGCGGGCCCATTCGTGAAGAGCACCGCATAGACGGCACCAAGCGCGAGCGCGAGGATCAAGCCGAGGCGCCAAACCTGGCCGCAGGCCTGCGGCTTGCCGGCGCCGTCAAGCTGCGCCGTGCGCACGATCACGCCGATCAGCAGCCCGACGGCCGCGGTCTGCAGGATCGCCAGGGGGATGAGCGCGCCGCCGAACGCGGCAAGCTGCCGGTCGGCGGAGGGCAGATGGCCGACGATGGCGGTGTCCACCGTCAGCATGAGCACCAGCCCCGCGCGCGAGAGCATGACCGGCAGCGCCAGACGGGCGGTGCTGCCCAGGTGATGCCCGTGACCGTCCCCATGCGGGCTGCCGGCAAGCTGGCCGTGGCTCGCCGCCGGGGCGCCTGGCGCGGATCGATCGGTTGGCATATGGGTTGGGGTGGCCTGGAGCGTTTGAGGCTTATTAACCTCTCCATTTTCAGTATATTGGCGGGGTATTGGCAAGCCCAACTCTGTGCGGGCGTGCCTGGTGAACGAAACGAGCGTCGCAGGCTAGGCCTTGCCGAAGCGGACATCATCGGGCGAAGCGAAAAAGGCGCCCTTCAAGCAGCGTTTCCTTGCCTGGTGGGAGGGGGTCGAGCTTCCGCAGGACGGGGCGCGGCGCCTGCGCGCGGCGCCCGGGGCGGGGGACGAGGCGGATCTGTCCGCAGCAGCGCTGCCCCCGGTCAAGCTGGAGCCGTGGGAGAACGCCAGGATCCGGGTGCGGCACGCGATCTGGGGCGAGGGGTTTCGCGGGCCTGGCGGCGCTCCCTTTGCCTTGGACCTGGTCAAGCCGTTCGCGATCAACACCGCGATGTCGATGCTGGATTTCGGCTGCGGTGCAGGCGGGCCGGCGCGGGCTATCGCCAAGGAGTTCGACGTCTGGATCACCGGCGTCGAGACCGAACGCGAGCAGGTGGAGCTGGGCCGGCTGCTCTCCACCAAGGCCGGGCTGGAGCGCCGGGCGGAGATCACCTTCTATGACCCGGAAGGCTTCGCGTCCCGATCCGGCAAGTTCGATTGCATCCTGTCGATCGACACCTTGTTCCGCTTCGAAGCCCGCGAGTTGATCCTGGCGCGCCTGGAGAACTGCCTGAAGACGCGCGGCCAGCTCACGGTCTGCGACTACGTGCGCGGTGATGGCGTTCCGGCGGACGACCCGCTGGTCGTCTCCGCGCTGGGCGCGGAAACGCCGGCGCTCTGGACCAAGACCGAATACGAGAGGCGCTTCACCGACCTGAAGTTCGATCTGCGGGTCAGTGAAGACCTCACCGAAAAAATTCGCCTGATGATCCTCATTGCCCTCGACGAAGTCACAAGGGTGCCGGAGGGGCGGGCCGTCATCCGCACCTTCCCCGACGCCTTCATGGCCGAGGTGAGCGACTGGGAGCGCAAGCTCAAGGCCATGGAGGCTGGCGCTCTCAAGCTGTTCCGGTTCTACGGAATCAAGATGGGGAGCACGAACCTGATGTCGAACTGGTCATAAAGTCTCGTGTTTTTAATGACTTATAACCGATCGACCATGGGTTGACAGGATTCGCCGCGAACTCTATGTTCCGCGCCCGACCCAAGACCGGATTTCGAGGACCGACCCATGAAGATCATCAATTCGCTGAAATCGGCGAAGGCGCGCCACAAGGACTGCCGCGTCGTGCGCCGCAAGGGCCGGGTCTATGTCATCAACAAGACCAACCCGCGCTACAAGGCGCGCCAGGGCTGACGCCCCGGCTGAGCCTCCGAGTCTCGAGCCGCGCCAATCGCAAGATTGGCGCGGTTTCGTTTTGGGCCCGGCACTCCCTATATTACAGCTCGGAGAAAGGCCGAGGCGACCATGCTGACCATGCCGGCAGTGGATGAGGGCGCGATTTCTGCCCGCGAGGCGATCGCGGCGGATCTGGCGCGGCTGGTTGCGCCGGCTTCGGTGATCGCCGCGCCCGCCGCGCTCAAAGCCTATGAGAGCGACGGCCTCACCGCTTACCGCCAGCCGCCGCTGATCGCGGTCCTGCCGGCCAACACTGCGGAGGTCGCGGCCGTCCTCCGCTATTGCCACGCGCGCAAGCTGAAGGTGGTGCCGCGCGGCTCCGGGACTTCGCTCTCGGGCGGCGCCCTTCCGCTGGCCGATGGTGTGCTGCTCGGCCTCGGCAAGCTGAATCGCATCCTGGCGGTCGATTACGACAATCGCTGCGCCGTTGTGCAGCCGGGCGTGCCCAACCTCGCCATCTCGCACGCCGTGGCGGATCGCGGCTTCTACTATGCGCCGGATCCTTCCAGCCAGATCGCGTGCTCGATCGGCGGCAACGTCGCGGAGAATTCCGGCGGCGTGCATTGCCTGAAATATGGCCTCACCACGAACAACCTGCTGGGGCTCGAGGTCGTGCTGATGGACGGCGCGGTGATGCGCCTCGGCGGCCGGCATCTGGATGCGGCGGGCTACGACCTCATGGGCATCCTGACGGGATCGGAAGGCCTGCTCGGCGTCGTGACCGAGGTGACCGTGCGCCTGCTGCGCCGTCCGCCGACCGCGCGCGCCCTGCTGGCTGCCTTCGCGAGCAACGAGGCGGCGGGCGAGGCGGTCGCCGCGATCATCGCCGCGGGCATCATCCCTGCGGGGATGGAGATGATGGACAAGCCGGCGGTGGCGGCGGTGGAGGACTTCGTCCATGCCGGGTATCCGCTCGATGCGGAGGCGCTGCTGATCGTCGAGCTGGACGGCACGGCGGCCGAGGTGGACGAGCTGATGGGCCGCGTGCAGGACATTGCGCAGCAGAAAGGCGCCACGTCGCTGCGGGTCAGCCAGTCGGAGCAGGAGCGGCTGGTCTTCTGGGCCGGGCGCAAGGCGGCGTTCCCGGCGGTGGGGCGCATCTCGCCGGACTATTACTGCATGGACGGGACCATTCCGCGCAGCAAGCTGCCGCTCGTCCTCACCCGCATGGCGGAGATGTCGGAGCGCTTCGGCCTCAAGGTCGCGAATGTATTCCATGCCGGCGACGGCAATCTGCATCCGCTCATCCTGTACGATGCCAATAAGCCCGGCGATCTCGACCGGGCGGAACGCTTCGGCTCGGAGATCCTGAAACTGTGCGTCGAGGTCGGCGGGGTGCTGACCGGCGAGCACGGCGTCGGCGTGGAGAAGCGCGATTTGATGCCTTCCATGTTCAGCGAGATCGACCTCGCCCAGCAGATGCGCCTCAAATGCGCCTTCGACCCGGAGCAATTGCTCAATCCCGGCAAGGTGTTCCCGACCTTGCGCCGTTGCGCGGAGCTGGGCGCGATGCATGTGAGTGGCGGCAAGCTGCCCTTCCCGGACCTGCCGAGGTTCTGAGTTCGTGCAGCGCCTTCAGCCGGAGAGCATCAGCGAAGTGGTCCAGACCGTGCGCGCGCATGCGGAGGCGCGGCGGCCCCTGGCGATCGAGGGCTCCGGCGGCAAGAGCGGCCTGGGCCGCCCGGTGGACGCGGAGACGACGCTCTCGCTGAGGGGCTTGAGCGGCATCACCAGCTACCAGCCCGATGAGCTTGTGCTGACCGCGTGGAGCGGCACGCCGATGCGCGAGATCTGGGAAGCGCTGGCGGAGAAGCGCCAGCATCTCGCGTTCGAGCCTGCGGCGGGCATGCTGTTCGGCAGCGGCAACGAGGCGGGCACCATCGGCGGCGTGCTGGCCAGCAACCTGTCCGGCCCGCGCCGGCCGAGCGCGGGCGCGGCGCGCGACCACTTCCTCGGCTTCAGCGCGGTGAACGGGCTGGGCGAGGAATTCAAGGCCGGCGGCAAGGTGGTGAAGAACGTCACCGGCTACGATCTGCCGAAGCTGCTGGCGGGCTCCATGGGCACGCTGGCCATCATGACCGAAGTGACGGTGAAGGTGCTGCCGGCGCCGGAGAAGCAGCGCACGGTGATCGTGCCGGTGCCCGATGTGGTGACCGGCCATCGCTGTCTCATTACCCAATTGCAGGAGGCGTTCGAGATCGACGGCGCCGCGTTCCTGCCGGCCGCCGTCGCGGCGCGCTCGGGCGTAGACCTGGTGCGCGCGCCGGGCAGCGCGCTGGCGGCGATGCGCCTGACGGGGTCGCCGGTGTCGGTTGCCGATCGCTGCGCCGCCTTGCGCGCCGCTCTTGGCATGGCGACGGAGGAATTGCACAGTGCCCGCTCGCAGGCCTTGTGGAGCGAGATCAACGAGGTCGGCTCGCTGTTGCCGGCGGAAACGGACGCGTTCTGGCGGCTGTCGGTGCCGCCGGCGTCAGGCGCGAGGATCGCCGATGAACTCGGCGAGGGCGAGGCGTGGATGATGGATTGGGGCGGCGGGCGCCTGTGGATCGCGCGTCGCGACGCATCCGCCGAGGACGCGACCCGGCTGCGCCAAGCTCTCTCCGCCATTGGCGGCCACGCGACTTTGGTGCGCGGGCCTGAGAGCCTGCGCCGCGCGATCGACGCGTTCCCGATGGAGGCGCCGCCGGCCCTGCTGCAGCGGGTGAAGGCGTCGCTCGACCCGCACGGCATCCTGAATCCCGGCCGCATGTACCGGAGCTGGTAGGAAGATGCAGACCAGCTTCACCCTGGCTCAGCTGGCCAACTCCAACATCGCGGAAGCGGACAAGATCCTGCGGGCGTGCGTGCATTGCGGGTTCTGCACCGCGACCTGCCCGACCTATGTGCTGCTGGGCGACGAGCTCGATTCGCCGCGCGGGCGCATCTACCTCATCAAGGACATGCTGGAGCAGAACCGCGCGGCGGGGGAGGTCGAGGTCACGCATATCGACCGGTGCCTCTCGTGCCTCGCCTGCATGACGACCTGTCCCTCCGGCGTGCACTACATGCACCTGGTCGATCAGGCGCGCGTGCACATCGAGAAGACCTATGCCCGGCCCACGATGGATTATTGGCTGCGCCGGGTGTTGGCGACGATCCTGCCGCGGCCGCACCTGTTCCGGCTGGCCTTGACCGGCGCCTCCCTCGCGCGCGGGCTGGGGGCGCATCGCTGGCTGCCGCAGCGCCTGCGCGCCATGGTGGGGCTTGCGAAGGACTGGCCGGCAACCCCACGCGCGACCGACCTGCCGGGCGTCTTTCCGGCTGAGGGCGCGAAGCGGGGGCGGGTCGCGATCCTGTCCGGCTGCGCGCAGCCGGTTTTGCGGCCGGAGATCAACGAGGCGGCGATCCGCCTGCTCAACCGGCTCGGCGTCGAGGTCGTGGTCGCGGAAGGCGCGGGCTGCTGCGGCGCGCTCACGCATCACATGGGGCTTGAAGAGGCCGCTCACGAAAGCGCGAAGGCGACGATCGATGCCTGGCACCGCGAGATCGCGGGCGAGGGGCTGGACGCGATCGTCATCACCACATCCGGCTGCGGCACCGTCATCAAGGATTACGGTTATATCTTCCGCAACGATCCAGAGTGGAGGGATCGCGCGCGGGCGGTGTCGGAGCGGGCGCTGGACATCACGGAATATCTCGCGCGGCTCGGACCGCTGCCGCGAGCGGAGGGCACAAAGCCGCGGCTCGCCTATCACGCCGCCTGCTCGCTCCAGCACGGGCAGAAGGTGACGGTGGCGCCCAAGGAGCTGTTGCGTCAGGCCGGCTTCGAGGTGGCCGAGGTGCCGGAGGGGCATCTGTGCTGCGGCTCCGCCGGCACCTACAATATGCTGCAGCCGGAGCTCTCGTCCGCCTTGCGCGATCGCAAGGCGGCCAACATCAACGGCCTCGCGCCGCAGATCGTGGCGACCGGCAATATCGGCTGCATGCAGCAGCTCGAGGGGGCGGTGCAGGCGCCCATTTTGCATACGGCCGAGCTGCTGGACTGGGCGACGGGCGGACCGGTGCCGGAGCGGCTCCGCGGGCGGATCTAGCCTCTAGCTCTCGCCGAGGCAGCGCAGCATGCGCTTCATCACGTAGTGGCCCCGCTCGACCACCATCTCCTTCCAGTCGTCCTGCTCCGGGTAGAAGGCGGCGCGGATCCGGGCCTTGATGGCGCGGCCCTTCGGCGTGCCAGTGTCGCCGCCGCCATGGGCATAGAGCCAGTTGTCGGCGCGCACCGCGTTCATCATGTCCCGCTTGTCCGGGATGGTGCCGTATTCCAGCGTGATGCCGGCGTTGTGCGCATTGGGCAGGCTCTGGTTCACCGCGATCTGGGTGTCGCCGACCACGTAATAGGAGGATGAGGTGCCGTCATCGAAATAGGTCGCTTCGCCCCCCCACCATTGCTGCATGACCCGGTGGCCGGGATCGCGCGCGGCGTGATTGGACATGATCTCCCCGAAGCCATAAGGCCCGATGCCGGTGTGCAGGTCGATGAAGGCCGAGTGCGTCACTCGTGCCGCGAAGGGCGAGAGGATCGCGCGCAGGGTGCGGTTGGACCAGGTCGGCTGGGTGCCGCCATAGAACACGCCTTGGGGGTCGACATACTGGCCTGACGCGACGGCGGTCTCCAGCGCGTCCATGCCGTGCACTTGCGCATAGGCGTGCAGGGCGGCGAGGTTCCGCCGCTCGCTCTCATCCGTCCATTCCTTGGGGCAGATGAAGTCGCGCAGCTGCTCGTAACCCGGGTTCTCGGGCTTGGCGTTGCCGTGATCCACGAAGTTGCGGTTGAGGTCGACATTGTCCTCCGTCACCCGCCGCACGTGAGAGAAGCCATAGGGATTGATAGCGTGGATCATGAGGATGGCGGTGTCGGCCGGCAGCGGCTCGTTGCCTGAGAGCCAGCCGACCTGGATGCCGGAGCCGCAGAAGCCTTCGGCGCCGTGGGTGCCGGAGAGCACGATCATCAGCCGGCGCGCATCCTGCGGCCCGAGCAGCGCGACGTCGGTGGTCAGGTCCTCGCCCTTCGCGCCCGCGGTGGGGTTGCCATGGGTGTGGATCGTCAGCCCGCGCGCGGCCGCCGCCTCGCGGAAGGCTGCCCGCGCTGCGGCATAGCTGGGGCGGAAAAACCGGCTGGCATTCATGTGTCTCGACCGTTCATGCGATTCGATGTGCATTATGCATAGCTGGCGCAGTCAGCCGAGTGGTATTCTTGGCCATGCGCCGTGTCCTTGCGATCCTGGTTGCCGTTCTTGGCCTTGGGTTTGCGGGTGCGCAATCGGACCAGACCGATCCGCGCCTCAAGGATCTGTTCGCGGATTTGCGCACGGCGCCGTCGCCCGAGGCCGCCGCGGGCATCGAGGGCCGGATCTGGACGATCTGGGCCCAATCGGGCGATCCCGATCTCGACAAGGTGTTCGAGATCGGCAGCCGCGCTTTGGCGATCGGGGACGCCCCGACGGCGCTCAAGATCTTCGATGCCATCGTGCGCAAGGCGCCCGGCTTCGCCGAAGGCTGGAACAAGCGGGCGACCGTCCATTACATGATGGGCAACTACGAGGCCTCGCTCGCCGACATCGACCGCACGCTGGAGCTGGAGCCGCACCATTTCGGGGCGCTGTCGGGGCTCGGCCTCGTCAATATCGCGCTGGAGCGCGACGAGGCCGCGCTCGACGCCTTCGAGCGCGTGCTGAAGGTCACGCCGCAGAGCCCGAGCGCCCGGCTGAACCTCGAGTTCGTCAAGCAGCGGATCAAGGACAAGTCGATCTAGGATCAACCGGTCGGCGGCTTGCCGGTATAGAGCGCCAATTGCGCAGCGAAAGCCCGCCTATAGGCGGGCCGCGCCTCGCCGCGGGCGACATAGGCGCTCAGGTTCGGATATCCGTCCAGAATGCCCGATGATCTCAGCCTGAGCAGCACCGACACCATCATCAGGTCGCCGGCGCTGAACGCACCATCGAGCCAGTCGGCATCGCCCAGGCGAGCAGACAGCTGCTTCAGCCGGTTGCGCACGCGATCCTCGACCAGAGGCATGCGCTCCTTGCTCCAGGGCTTGTCGCCCTCAAGAAGCCTGGCATTTGCGAGCTCGAGGATCGGCGGCTCCACCGTGTTGAGCGCGGCAAACATCCACGTGATCCCACGCGCCCGGGCATTGGCACCATCCGGCAGCAGGCCCGCATGGCGCTCGGCGATATGGAGCACGATCGCGCCTGTCTCGAACAGCGCGAGATCGCCCTCCTCATAGGTCGGAATCTGGCCGAAAGGATGAAGCGCCAGATGCGCGGCTTCCTTCATCGCGCGGAACGAAACAAGCCGCACCGCGTAAGCTTGGCCCACTTCCTCAAGCGCCCAGCGGACGCGCGTGTCACGCGCCAGCCCCTTGCCTCCATCGGGTGACCGCTCAAAGGCGGTAATGGTGATGGTCATCGTGAGGCCTCCCGGCGAAAATGGTCCGCTCGTGTCCGGTTTGTCCGCATGGCAGACGTCGCAAAACCATACTCCATCTGGTCCGACGGGGGAGAGCCCCCCGCTAACGAAGCATTAAGCGGGCGAGCCGCACTCTCACCACGCATCTTGACAAGGCAGGCGCCGGGCCTTCGACTGGCCGTCCGGCCAGCGCGAGGGGAATCATGTACGATCGCAGCTATTGGCGCCTGATCCGCGATCCGGGCTTCGCGTGGATGCTGGCGTCGCAATTTCTGGGCGCGCTCAACGACAACATCTATCGCTGGTCCATCACCTTCTTCGCCCTGGACCTGGCGCGCCGGCCCGGCTCCGGGTGGGACGCCGACGTGCTGATCGCCGTCATCACCGCCACGTTGATGGCGCCGTTCCTGCTGTTTTCCAACTACGCCGGGCAGCTGGCGGATCGCTTCTCCAAGCGCTCCGTCCTGATCGCCGTCAAGAGCCTGGAGATCGTCGCGATGGCGGCGGCACTCGGCGCGTTCTTCCTCGGCGACATAACGGCGATGATCGTCGTGCTGTTCTTCATGGGCACGCAATCGGCGCTCTACAGCCCGGCCAAATACGGGAGCCTGCCGGAGCTGCTGCCGGATCGCGACCTGTCGCGCGGCAACGCGCTGGTCGAGATGAGCACGTTCCTCGCCATCATCCTGGGCGGCGTGCTGGGTGGCACCATCTACGAAGCCTTCCACGACAACCTGCCGATGATCGGCGTGATCGCCATTGGCATCGCGATCGCCGGCACGCTCTGCGCCTTTGGCATCGGCCGCACGCCGCCGGGCCGCGGCGCCAAACGCTTCACCTGGAACCCGGTAGGCGACGTCTCGATCGGCATGCGGGAGCTCTATGCCGATCGCCGGCTCTGGCTGACGGTCCTCGGCCTGAGCTATTTCTGGTTCGTCGGCGCGCTGGTGCAGCAGCTCATCCCCCTGTTCGGCGACGAGGTGCTGAAGACCGAGCCGACCCAGACGCAATTGCTGGGCGCGGTCATCGCCATCGGCATCGCCATCGGCAGCCTGGCGGCGGGGCGCCTCTCCGGCCACAAGGTCGAGCTGGGCCTGGTGCCGATCGGCGCGGTGGGCATGGGCATCGGCGCCTTCGTGCTGGCGGGCGTTGACCAGAGCTACGCGGCGGCGGCCATCTGCCTCGCGGTCCTCGGCTTCTTCGGCGGCATGTACAGCGTACCGCTCAACGCCATGCTGCAGCAGAAGGCGGACGAGGCCAAGCGCGGCCGCTTCATCGCCGCCAACAACGTGATGAACACCTTCGGCATCATGCTGGCTTCGGGGTTCCTGGCGGTGAGCGGCGGCTGGCTCGATCTCTCGCCCAGCGTGAACATCGCGCTCGCCGGCGTGACGGCGCTCGCAGTCATCGCCTATCTGCTGATCCTGCTGCCGGATTTCCTGATCCGCTTCTGCTTGTGGATCTTGACCCACAGCATCTACCGCATCCGCATCGTCGGGCCGGAGAACGTGCCGCTGAACGGGCCGGCGCTGCTGGTCGCCAACCATCTCTCCTTCATCGACGGGCTGCTGGTCGGCGCCTGCGTGCAGCGTTTCGTGCGCTTCATGGTCTATGCGCCGTTCTTCGACATCCCATTGCTGGGCAGGCTGTTCAAGCTGATGCGCGCCATCCCGACGGGCGGTGGTGGCGGGCGCGGGGCGGTCGGCGCGATCCGCCGCGCGCGCGAGGAACTGGCCGCCGGCCACGTGGTCTGCATCTTCGCCGAGGGCGCGATCAGCCGCACCGGCAACATGCTGCCCTTCAAGCGCGGCTTCGAGAAGATCACGGAAGGGCTCGACGTGCCGGTCATCCCGGTGCATCTCGACCAGGTCTGGGGCAGCATCTTCAGCTTCAAGGAAGGCCGGTTCTTCTGGAAGTGGCCGAGCCGGTTCTTCTATCCCGTGACCATCACCTTCGGCAAAAAGCTGCCGGCGACCGCGCGGGCTTGGGACGTGCGGCAGAAGCTGCTGGAGATGGGCGGCGATGCCTTCCATCACCGGCGCAAGAAGGCCGACCTCGTGCATCGGCGCTTCGTCGCGCAGGCCAAACGCTCCTGGCGCCGCTTCGCCATGACGGATTCGCTCGGGCAGAGCGTGACCTTCGGGCAGGCGCTGACCGGCGCCTTTCTGCTGGCGCGCAGGCTTGACCAGACGTTGCCGGAGAATCGGCATGTGGGCGTGCTGCTGCCGGCCTCGGTCGGCGGGGCCCTGGTCAACATGGCGCTGCTGCTCGGCGGCAAGGTGCCGGTCAACCTCAACTTCACCATCGGGCCGGAGGCGATGCAGGCGGCGATCGACAAGGCCGGCATCACGCGCATCATCGCGGCCCGGCCGTTCCTCGCGAAGGCGAAATTGGACGAGCGCCCGGGCATGGTGTTTGTCGAGGACCTGATGAAGAGAATCGGCAAAGCCGAGCGCGTGTTCTACTACCTCGCGCTCCGGCTGATGCCGGCGCCTTGGATCGAGCGGATGGCCGGCGGCGGCAACAGCACGCCGGACGATCTCTGCACCATCATGTTTTCCTCGGGCTCGACCGGCACGCCCAAGGGCGTGATGCTCTCGCATCACAACATCATGTCGAACCTGGAGGCGATCGCGCAGATCCTGTGGATCCAGCCGGACGACCGCATGATGGGCGTGCTGCCCTTCTTCCATTCCTTCGGATTCACCGGGACCTTGTGCGTGCCGCTGGTCTGCGGCATCGGCGCCATCTATCACCCCAACCCGCTGGACGCGAAGACCATCGGCAAGCTGGCGCGCGAGAACAAGGCGACCATCCTCATCTCCACGCCGACCTTCTGCCAGGCGTATCACCGCACCTGCGGGCCGGAGGATTTCAAGACGTTGCGCCACGTCGTGGTCGGCGCCGAGCGGTTGCGTCCGGACTTCGCCACGCAGTTCAAGGAGAAGTTCGGGCTCGAGATGCTGGAGGGATACGGCTGCACGGAAATGGGGCCAGTGGTTTCGGTCAACGTACCCAATGTCGTGCAGGGCGGCGAAAAGCAGGTCGGGCACAAGCCCGGCACCGTCGGCCACCCGCTGCCGGGCGTGGCGGCGAAGGTCGTCGATCCGGACACCGGGCATGACCTGACGGAAGGGCAGGAGGGCCTGCTGCTGCTCAAAGGGCCGGGGCGCATGGTCGGCTATCTTGCCGACGACAATGCGACTGCGGCGGCGCTGCGCGACGGCTGGTACGTCACTGGCGACATCGCGATCGTGGACGAGGACGGGTTCATCCGCATCACCGACCGACTGTCGCGCTTCTCCAAGATCGGCGGCGAGATGGTGCCGCACCTCAAGATCGAGGAGGCGATGCTGCGCATCCCGGGCGTCGAGGCGGCCTGCGTCACGGCCGTGCCCGATCTGCAGCGCGGCGAGCGGCTGGTCGGCTTCTACGTCGCGAACGCGCCGCTGGAACCGCAACTGGTCTGGCAGGCCCTGAGCGAGTCCGATCTGCCGAAGCTCTGGATACCCAAGGCGTCGGATCTGAGGCGGATCGAAGCCCTGCCGGTGCTCGGCACCGGCAAGATCGACCTACGGGCGGTCAAGGCGCTTGCGGCCGCGGCGGAATAGCCGGAAGACCAAGGGGGCGGCGAGCACGATGATGAAGATGCGCACGACGTGGTGGCTGGAGACATAGGCCGCATCCACGTCGAGCGACAGGGCGATGAGGCTCATTTCCGCGAGTCCGCCGGGTGCGAAGGCGAGCAGGGCGGCGGAGAAGGGGATGCCGAGCGTCACCTGCACCGCCTCTCCGAACAGCGCGGCAAGGATGAGCAGGATGACGGTGGCGACCACCGCGAGCAGCAGCGCGTGCCCGACCACCCGCGGCGCGACGCCGTCGAAGCGGGAGCCGACCATGGCGCCGACGACCACCTGCGCCGCCGCCACAAGCCAGATCGGCGGCCGCGAGTGGGTGATGCCGATCGCGTGCACGATCGCGCTCAGCATCATCGGCCCCACCAGCGCGTAGGCGGGAATGCGCAGCGTCCTCGCCACCAGCAGGCCAACGACACCGCAGCCGGTCAGCAGCATCCAGTCGAGCCAGTTCATCGCGTTATCCGGCGTGGCGCCGGGATCGGTGGGCGCGTAATCGCCAAACCAGCGGTAACCGAACGAGAGCACGAAGATCGCGATCAGGATGCGCGTCGCATGGCTCATCGAGATCCGCCGCTCATCGCCGCCCATGGCTCCCCCGGCCAGGATCATCTCGTTCAGGCCGCCGGGCGCGGCGGAGAAGTAGGCGGTGACCATGTCGTAGCGCGCCAGCCGCCGATAGTACCACCACACCACGACCGTGGCGACGACAACATAGAGGCCGAGCCAGGCGAAGCTGCCGAGCCAGATGACGAGGCCCTGCAGCACGTCCGGCGTGAAGGCGCTGCCCAGCATGACGCCGAGGATCGCGATGAAGACGAGGCGCAGCCGCGGCATCAGTGCCACGCGCACGCCGGAGATCGCCGCGATCGTGGTCGTTGCCATCGCCCCCAGCATCCAGGGCAGCGGCAGGTCGAGAAAATAGAACAGTGCGCCGCCGGGAATGCCGATCGCGAGCGTCGTCAGCTTGGCGCGGGTCAGGGATGGGGCGGGCATGATGACTGGCGGAGACTTGAAACATCGAACTCGAACCCGCTCCCGCAAGCTGGGGGAGGGGGCATACCCAGTGACGACGTCACGCCTTCAGCCGCGCCAAAAGGCGGTCCATGAAGCTTTCGCACAGGGCGAGTTGCGACAGCGCGACGAACTCGTTGGGCTTGTGCGCCTGGTCGATGCTGCCGGGGCCGCAGACGATGGCGGGAATGCCGGCTTCCTGGATCAGGCCCGCTTCGGTGCCGAACGCGACCTTCACCGTTGCGTTGGCCTGGGCGAGCGCCTTGGCGAGCACGGCGATCTCCGCGTCTTCCGCCGTATTGAGACCGGGGAAAGCGGAGATCTCTTCCCACGAGAAGCCCGAATCCGGCGTGACGGCGTTCATCTCCGGCAGCAGCTTGGCTTCGGCGAAGGCGCGCACCTCGCCATAGAGCTTTTCCGGATCGATGCCGGGCAGGTAGCGGAACTCAAAATCGAAGCGGCAATCCTTCGGCACGATGTTGAGCGCCGTTCCGCCATGGACGATGCCGGTATGCACCGTCGTCCAAGGTATATCGTAGTCGTGATCGAAGGGACCTTCCGCCGCGAAGCGCCGGGCCATCGCCTTGAGATAGGCGATGATCTCCGCGGCGTATTCGATGGCATTGACGCCCTTCGGCGCCAGTGAGGAATGGCATTCATGGCCGTGCACGTGGCAGCGCAGGCTCTTCTTGCCCTTGTGCGCCGTGGTGACGCGCATCTCGGTCGGCTCGCCGATGATGCAGCCCTTGGGCTTGACCGGCATGTGCTTCAGCTTTTCCAGCGCGCCGCGAACGCCGAGGCAGCCAACCTCCTCGTCATAGGACAGCAGCAGATGGACCGGAGTCCTGAGATCGCCGCGGGCGAAGGCTTCGACCCAGGTCAGCGCGACCGCGACGAAGCCCTTCATGTCGCAGGTGCCGCGGCCGTGCAGCAGCCCATCCTTCTCGGTCAGCGCCCAGGGATCGCTCGACCAGTCCTGGCCGTCGATGGGCACCACGTCGGTATGGCCGGAGAGGCAGATGCCCGGCAGGTCCTTGGGACCGATGGTGGCGTAGAGATTGGCCTTCTTGCCGGTATCGTCCGGGACCAGTTCGCTGGCGATGCCGAAGCGGTCGAGGTGGTCGCGCACGAAATCGATGAGGGCGAGATTCGAGTTCCGGCTGGTCGTGTCCATGGAAACCAGACGGCGCAGCATCTCCGTGCTGCGCGGATAATCAGCCACGATCCGCTTCCTGTTGACGTGAGAGGCGATCCGGGAACAATAGCGCCTGACCTGACAATGACAAGCCGAACCAAGCGATGCCGCCGCTGGCCGATCTGGAGTGCCCCGATCTGACTTGCAACAATCTGGACCGGCATGTGCCGGGCGTCCTGCTGAGCCGCGGGCCGACCGGTCCCGCTCTGCCGCTGGTGTTCGATTCGCCCCACAGCGGACGTGACTATCCCGAGGATTTCGGCCACGCCGTTCCGGTCGCGCTGCTCCGACGCGCCGAGGATGCCTTCGTGGACGAGCTGGTCGAGACCGCGCCCAGCCACGGCGCCGCTGTGCTCACAGCATTGTTCCCGCGCGCCTATGTCGATCCCAACCGGCACGAGCATGAGATCGATCCGGTCATGCTGGGCGAGCCCTGGCCGCACCCGATCGTCGCGAGCGAGAAGGTGGAGATGGGGCTCGGGCTGGTGCGACGCCTGATCAAGGGCAATGTCGACGTCTATGACCGGCCGCTGACGGTGGCCGAGATCCTGGCCCGCATCGAGGGCTTCCATCGGCCCTATGTCGCGCAGCTCGCGCGGCTGCTCGACAACGCGCATGAAACGCATGGCGCGGCTTGGCACGTGAATTGTCATTCCATGCGCTCGGCGGGGCGCCAGCGCGGGCGGAGCATCCCGCGCGCCGACATCGTGCTGGGGGACCGCGACGGGGCAAGCTGCGATGCGGATTTCACCGCGTTCGTCACGGAGGTGGCGCGCGGTCTCGGCTATCGCGTCGCCCTCAACGACCCGTTCAAGGGCGCGGAGCTGGTGACGCGCTTCGGCCGGCCGCAGGACTCCCGGCACTCCCTGCAGATCGAGATCAATCGCGCGCTTTACATGGACGAGGACCGGATCGAGAAGCGCGCGGACTTCGCCGCGTTCAAGCAGGACATGGACCGATTGATCGCGGCCACCTCAGACTACGTCCGCGATCGGATCCGACAAGCGTAGGGCCGGCGGATTTCTAGACCTGGAACTGCTCCCGCAGGATGCGCTCTTCGAGGTGATGCTCCGGGTCAAACAGCAGGGTCAGGCCGACGCTGCCATCTTCGGTGACCGTGACATCACGCACATCGCGGATCTCGCGGAAATCGGCGGTGGCGCTGACCGGGCGCTTCTCGCGGTCGCGGATCGCGAAGCGCACCTCCGCGCGATGCGGCAGGATCGCGCCGCGCCAGCGCCGCGGCCGGAAGGCGCTGATCGGTGTCAGGGCGAGGACACCGGCGCCGAGCGGCAGGATCGGCCCGTGGGCGGAGAGGTTGTAGGCCGTGCTGCCGGCCGGCGTCGCCATGATGATGCCGTCGCAGATCAGCTCCGGCAAGCGCTGGACGCCGTCGATATGGATCGCGATCTTCGCTGCCTGTGCCGTCTGGCGCAGCAGCGACACCTCGTTGAAGGCGAGGGCGCGCTCCTCGCGGCCATTGCGGTCCTTGGCGCGCATCAGCAACGGATGGATGGTGCTGCGCTTCGCCTGGCTCAGGCGGCGCGGCAAATCGTCCGGCTCGAAGCGGTTCATCAGGAAGCCTACGGTGCCGCAATGCATGCCGAAGATCGGCTTGGGCTCGCTGATGACGCGGTGCATGACCCGCAACATGGTGCCGTCGCCGCCGAGCACGACCAGGATGTCCGCACTCTGCCAGTCGCGTGCGCCGTAGCGCGCGGTCAACGCGGCCTCGGCCTCCTTGGCTTCGGCGCTGTCGGCGGCGATGAAGGCGAGCTTGGGCGCGGACAAAGGGCGGACTCCCTAACGGCGAGGGGCGGAGTATACTGACCCCTCCCGCGCCCGGAAAGCGCGGCGTTGCAGGGGGATGGGATGAGCTCAAGTCTGCGCAGCTTTGCCTTGGTCGGCGCCGTTCTGGCCGGCGCCTCTTTCGTCACGGCGATTGCCGGCGCCCAGGAGGAGGGCGGCGGCAATGCCACCGCGCAGCCGACCGCCATGACACCGCAAAACCAGATCGAGGCCGACGAGGGCGATCATCACGAAGGGTACTATTACCCGAAGCCCGGCAGCTTCGAGCACTACCCGGCGCGGGTCTACACCCTGCCGGACAGCGACCGCGTGCGGCGGCAGGCCTTCGTGATCGGCCTCACCAAGCAATTGGTGGGCGCGCAATACGCGCCCACCTACGCGGTCTTTGCCAAGGGCGCCGGCTCCGACAAGCTGATCATCGTCGCGCTCGGCGAGGGGCAGCTCAACACGATCTACCGCGCGCGGGCGCTGCTCGCGACCTTCACCTCGGTGGCGCGCTCGACCTCGTTCTTCCAGCAGAACACGCAGCCGGATGAGTCAACCTTCCTCGATCTGCTGAAGCTGCTTGGATTCAAGCAGGTGACCATCAGCGACGGCCGCGCCTTCGCGCATCAGGTCATCATCGATTGAGACGCCGCGGACAGCGGCTCTCTCCTTCCGTCATGGTCGTGCTCGGCACGACCATCCACGAGTTTGCCTGACGTGTTTCGGTCTCGCTCGGAGAAACTCGTGGATGGTCGGACCAAGCCCGACCATGACGAAGGAGAGTGTGGAAACGGAAAGCCGGTTGCGTGCTTATCCGCCCGTGACGCTCATGTGCCGCTGCACGGCGGGGCCTTTGTGGCGGCGATCAATGATGAAATCGTGGCCCTTGGGCTTGCGGCTGATGGCTTCGTCCATGGCTTCCATCAGCAGCGCGTCGTCCTCGCTCGCGCGCAGGGGCGCGCGCAGGTCGGCGGAATCGTCCTGGCCGAGGCACATGTAGAGCATGCCGGTGCAGGTGAGGCGCACGCGGTTGCAGCTTTCACAGAAGTTGTGGGTGAGGGGCGTGATGAAGCCGACGCGCTGCCCCGTCTCCGTGATGCGCGCATAGCGCGCGGGGCCGCCCGTGCGGTAGTCGATCTCCTCCAGCGTGTAGCGCGTCTTCAGCTTGGCCCGCAGCAGCGAGATCGGAAGATACTGGTCGAGCCGGTTCTCCCCGCCGATATCGCCCATCGGCATCACCTCGATGAAGGTGATGTCGTGGCCCTCGCGCCCGCACCAGTCGATCAGGTCGAAGGCTTCGTCATCGTTCACGCCCTTGAGCGCGACGGTGTTGACTTTGACCCTGATGCCGGCCGCGTTCGCGGCCTTGATGCCGTCGAGCACGGGGCCGAGCTTGCCCCAGCGCGTGATGGCGGTGAACTTCTCCGGGTCGAGCGTGTCGATCGAGACGTTGACTCGCTTCACCCCGCATTCGGCGAGCTCCACTGCATGCTTGCCGAGCTGGCTGCCATTGGTGGTGAGGGTCAGCTCGTCGAGCGCGCCGCTCTCCAAATGCCGCGACAGGCGGCGGATCAGCCACATGACGTTCTTGCGCACCAGCGGCTCGCCGCCGGTGAGGCGCAGCTTGCGCACGCCCTTCGCGACGAAGGCGCTGCACAGCCGGTCCATCTCCTCCAGCGTCAGCAGCTCCGCCTTGGGCAAGAAGGTCATGTCCTCCGCCATGCAATAGACACAGCGGAAGTCGCAGCGGTCGGTCACCGACACGCGCAGATAGGAAATGTGCCGCCCAAACGGATCGATCATGCTGCCACCGTCATATTTGACTGAATATAGCGATCCCAGGGGCGGATTTCTTCCTCAAAAAACGTAAGGATTTGAATTGCTTGCTCCCGGCCAGCCGCCGGGCGGCGCCGTTAGCGGGGCGGTAACGGCTTTTGATCCCAGATATGGCAGTCGGGCAAAATCAGGGAATGAGACACATGAATGCCGTATTGGCCGGCCTGCGGGGCGGAGGCGTGGCACTCGCTATCCTGCTGGGGGGCAGCGGAGCAATTGCCGCTGCAAAAGAGGAGGCGCTGCTCATCCTCGATGGAGCGCAGAACCTATTTCGGATTCCACGAAGCGATATGTCGCGTCAGATCAGCTACACGATGGATATGGAATATCCGGCGCGTGCTATCGGCGAATCGCAATGGGAGCAACTTAGGAGGGATGGCTGGGTGCGGTGCCGCAGTGCCGATCCCGACCAGGCAGCCGCCAATGCTGACTGGATTAACTTTGCCGACACATCGAAAACGCCGGCACGCACGATCCATCAGCACCTGACGCACTGGTCCCGGGGTGATCAGATGATTATGATTTCTCTTCGTTACTCTTCGGCGACGCAAAACGGGAATCCCAAGACCAAGCCCGACAATACGGTGCAGCGCGTCGATCTCGTTTTCGATGATGAACACGGTCGAAAGATGGCGGAATGGCTTCAGGATGACTGCGCTCCCTGAGCGGCCGATTGCGGTAAACCTCTGGTTCGGGCACTGACGTGTCGCAGCAAGCGCTAGGTCCCATTGTCGGCGTCATCCTCGCGGGCGGGCGTGCCGAGCGCATGGGCGGCGGCGACAAGTGCCTGCGCCAGGTGGGCGGCCAGACGATCCTGGCGCGCGTCATCGAGCGGGTGCGTCCCCAGGTGGAGGCGCTGGTGCTGAACGCCAATGGCGACCCGGCACGGTTCGCCGCCTATGGTCTGCCCGTCGCGCCCGACAGTATCCCCGATTTCGCCGGGCCGTTGGCGGGCGTGCTCGCCGGCCTCGACTGGAGCGCGGCCCATCATCCGCAGGCGCGCTATGTCGTGACCGCGCCGGCCGATGGGCCGTTCGTGCCGCGCGATCTGGTCGCGCGGCTGGCGGAGGCTCTGCTCGCAGAGGATGCCGAATTGGTCATGGCGGCGAGCGGCGTGCAGAGCTATCCGGTCGTCGGCCTTTGGCCGGTGGCGCTCCGGGACGCCATGCGCGACGCGCTGGCGAACGAAGGCCTGCACAAGGTCGATGCCTGGACCAGGCGCTTCCGGCGCGCCGTTGCCGCGTTTTCCGCCGATCCGGTCGACCCGTTCTTCAACGCCAACACGCCCGAGCAACTGGCAGAAGCGGAGCGACTGGCCGCGCTCCATCCCGACATCTGACAATCGCTTTCGGCCGGAAACTCATGTAAGACCCACTCACATGGGATGGTCGAAAGACGGCCCCGGGGGCCGAAAGAGTTATCACCACGGAAATCTGCGCGAGGCGCTGATCCGGGCAGCCCTCCATCTCATCGGGGAGAAGGGGCCGGCCGGCTTCACGTTTGCCGACGCAGCGCGGGCGGCCGGGGTCAGCTCCGCCGCACCCTATCGCCACTTCCGGGACCGCGACGCGCTGATGGCGGATATCGCCAAGCGCGGCTTCGAGCTGTTCCGCGATGCCCTGCAGAAGGCCTGGAATGGCGGCGAGCCCAACCCCTATGTCGCGTTCGAGGCGTTGGGGCGGGCCTATCTCGCCTTTGCGCGCAACGAGCCGGCGCATTACTCCGCGATGTTCGAGGCGGGTATCGCCCTGGATTCCGCCCCCGGCCTGCAGCAGGCGGCTGACGAGGCCTTCGCCGTGCTGCGCAGCGCGGCCGAGGCGCTCAGCGCCCATATGCCGAAGGACAGCCGCCCGCCGGCCATGATGATGAGCCTGCATATCTGGGCCCTGGCGCACGGCATCGCCTCGCTGTTCGCGCGCGGCGATCCCGGCCGGCGCAAGCTGCCCATGCCGGCGGAGGATCTTCTGGAAGCCGCCATCCTGGTCTATCTGCGCGGCCTCGGCATTACCGGCGGAAGATAGGCCGGCGGACACCTGCGCGGAGAACGAGCGCCGCGCATTGATTTTTCGGGCACGCGGCTTGACAGCCGGCCTTGGTGCTGCCATCTATGTTAATGTAATTAACATTCACATCGCGCGGAGGGACACCACCGATGGGCTTTGCTGCTCGCATGGACGAACTGGGCAAGCCGGCCTGGATTGGCCTGCTGGTCCTGACTTTCGTCATCGCCTGGCCGGTCGGCCTGGCATTGTTGGCCTATTTGATATGGAGCGGACGTATGGGTTGCGGCGGACATGGACGTTGGCACGGCCGGCACGACCGGATGGAGCGTTGGCGCGAGAACTGGCGGCGTGGCTGGAGCGGATCGAGCGGCAATGCCGCCTTTGACGAGTATCGCGCCGAGACGCTGAAGCGGCTGGAAGAGGAGGAGAAGGAATTCCGCGACTTCCTCGACCGCCTGCGCAAGGCCAAGGACAAGGCGGAGTTCGACCAGTTCATGGCCGAGCGCCGGAGCAAGCCGCAGGGCCCGACCATCGACGGCGAGCAGCCGGCGTAACAAACATCTCCAGCTTCTCTCGAGAAAACCGCCGCCCGGGTGATGAACCTGGGCGGCTTTTTTGCGGCGGGCGCGGGGGTAGTTTCGGGTGATGGATGGGCCGGGCTTCGCCGCGCCGGATGTGCCCGCGCCTCCGGTCGCGCGGAACAGCCGGCAGCGTCACGTGTTCGCGCCTTCTGAACCTGGCGTATCCACCACGACCAGCGGGGCGGCGGCGAGGTTGAGCACCAGCTTGCCGCGGTGCTCGAAATTGACCGTCACCTTGTCGCCGATGGCGGACTGGACCTGGCCCAGCCCCCAATCCGGATTGGCCGGGGAGCGGACGAAAGTACCGGGCGCCAAGCGGTCGAGGAATGCATTCATTTTTTCGATTGATCCATGTGTCTTGTTCAACCCACGCTTGCTCCGAAACCGGCAATATGTAACGAAGCATATACGCTCTACCGCCAGGATCGGGATTAGGTACTGACCGCTGACTGCGTTTCCCGGTCCAACGACGAACAAGGGTTCCGGCATGGATATCCATCTTCGCGTACTCGAGCTGGCCTGCTCCAAGCTCTGCCATGACGTGATCAGCCCGATCGGTGCAGTCAACAACGGCCTGGAACTGCTGGAAGAGGAGCAGGATGCCACGCTCCGGGAGGAAGCTGCGGGCCTCGCGCAACGCAGTGCCAAGCGCGCCAGCGTCCTCTTGCAGGTCTATCGCAGCGCCTTTGGCAATGCCGGCAACCAGCCGAGCTTCGGGCCGCGCGAGGCGGTGGCCCTGGCGCAGGATTTCCTGCAGGGGGCGAAGGCGCAGTTGAACGCCGGCAACCTGCCCGATGCCAGCTCGGTCCCGCCCGGCTACGGCAAGCTTACCCTCAACCTCGTCATCCTGGGCGCCGACGCCTTGCCGCGCGGCGGCACGATCAACCTCCAGGTCCGTTCCCCGCAGTTGGGGACGGGGGCCATCGAAGTTGATTGCGCGGGCCAGCAGATCGCCTGGCCGGAGGAGTTCGGCCGCGCGTTCGCGGGCAAGCTTCAGCCGGATGATTTGACCGCTCACAACATCCTGCCGTTCGTGTCCGCGGCCTTCGCGCAGCGCCTCGGCATGACCCTTTCGGCCAGCCAGTCAGGGCCCGGAATCCTAGGGATTCTCGCTACTTCCAGGTAGCCGGACCGGTTGCCGGCTACGCGCCGGGTTCACCTAAAATTAATCGTTTTCGGTAACGCTGCGGGCAGTGTCGCGCGCCTGTCTGCTCGTCTGTGGGCGGCCGAATCAACCAACAAGCACAAGAGCCCGCACTATGGATGATCTGCTGAGTGAGTTCCTGACGGAAACCTCCGAAAACCTCGCCGTTCTCGACGTCGAGCTGGTCAAGCTCGAGCGGAACCCGAACGACATGGAACTGCTCGGGAACATCTTTCGCCTGGTGCATACGGTGAAGGGCACCTGCGGCTTCCTCGGACTGCCGCGTCTCGAATCGGTGGCGCATGCGGGCGAGAACATCCTCGGCAAGCTGCGCGATGGCGAGCTGGTGGCGAGCGCGGACGCCATTTCGGCTGTGCTCGAATGCCTCGATCGAATCCGCTCCATCATGACCGATCTTGAAGGCAGCGGCAGCGAGCCGGAAGGCGATGATTCCGAGCTGATCGAGCGTCTCAACCAGATCGCCGAAGGCAACGCTCCGGCCGCCGTGGCCCAGGCTGACAAGGCTCCGGCGGACAAGGCTCCGGCGGCGCGCAAACCCAGCAAATCCAAACCGAAGGCGGCAACCGTGGCAGCAAAGTCCGGCACCGCGCCGTCGCTCTACGAGCAGATCGGCGGCATGGGCACGATCGATGCGGTGGTGGAGGTCATGTTCTCCCGCATCATGGGCGACCTCCGGCTCAAGCAGTATTTCGAAGGCGTCAACATGGACCGGCTGCAGGGCCGCATGCGCGAGTACCTCGCCATGGTCTGCGGCGGCCCGAACACCTTCGGCAAGCTCGACCTCAAGTGCCCGCACGCCAGCGCCGTCGGCAAGGGCCTGGACGATTCACACTTCGATGCGTTCGCCGGCCACATGCAGGGCGCGCTGAACGCGCTCGAGGTGCCGGCCCATCTGGCGGCGATGATCATGGCCATCGTCTATGCCAGCCGCGACGAGATCATGGGCCGCGCCGAATCCGGCTCCAGCCCGACCAACGCCGCGGCGCACGCCGCCGCCCAGGAATCGGCGGAGGAATCGGCGGAGGAATCGACCGAGGGATCCGCCGAGGCGCCCGCAGCCAATGAGCCCGCGCCGGCCGCGGCCAAAGCGGCCGCTGCGCCGGCCGCCGCGGCCGCCAGGAGCGAGCCGTCCGAAGCGAAGGACAGCGCGGTCGCCAACCAGAGCATCCGCGTCAATGTCGAGCTGCTCGAGAACCTGATGACGATGGTGAGCGAGCTGGTGCTCACCCGCAACCAGGTGCTGCAGATCCTGCGCAAGCAGAAGGACAGCGAGTTCGCCGGCCCGCTGCAGCGCCTCAACCACGTCACGTCGGAGCTGCAGGAAGGCGTCATGAAGACGCGCATGCAGCCGATCGGCAACGCCTGGTCCAAGCTGCCGCGCCTGGTGCGCGACCTCAGCCACGAGCTGAAGAAGAAGATCGAGCTGGTCATGGTCGGCCAGGACACGGAACTCGACCGGCAGGTCCTGGAGATGATCAAGGACCCGCTGACGCACATGGTGCGCAACTCCGCCGATCACGGCCTGGAAGGGCCGGAGGACCGCCGCCGCGCCGGCAAGACGGAGACCGGCAAGATCACGCTCAACGCCTATCACGAGGGCGGCCACATCATCATCGAGATCAGCGATGACGGCCGCGGTCTCGCGGTCGACAAGATCAAGGCGAAGATCCTGCAGAACGGCCTGGCCAGCGAGTCCGAGCTGGAGCAGATGAGCGAGCAGCAGATCCAGCAATACGTATTCAAGGCCGGCTTCTCCACCGCCGCCAAGGTGACCAGCGTCTCCGGTCGCGGCGTCGGCATGGACGTGGTCAAGACCAACATCGAGAAGATCGGCGGCACCGTCGAGATGCGCTCGACCTTCGGGAAGGGCACCACCTTCGTCATCAAGATCCCGCTCACCCTCGCGATCGTCTCCGCGCTCATCGTCGAGTGCGCGGGCGAGCGCTTCGCGATCCCGCAGATCAGCGTCGTCGAACTGGTGCGCGCCACCACCAACGGCGAGCTCAAGGTCGAGCGGATCAAGGACACGCCGGTGCTGCGCCTGCGCAACCGCCTGCTGCCGCTGGTCTCGCTGCGCAATCTGCTGCGGCTCGATAGCGAGAAAGTGAAGTCGGAGGACGATACCTTCATCGTCGTGGCCCAGGTCGGCACCTACAGCTTCGGCATCATGGTAGACCGTGTGTTCGACACCGAGGAAATCGTGGTGAAGCCGGTCGCGCCGATCCTGCGCGACATCGAGATGTTCTCCGGCAACACGATCCTGGGCGACGGCAGCGTCATCATGATCCTGGATCCGAACGGCATCGCCGCCCATTCCGGCCAGACCGGCGTCGGCGAAAATGCCACCGCGGAGGCGATGGCCGCCAAGTCCCGCAGCCGCAACGACGAGAAGGTGCCGCTGCTGCTGTTCCGTGCCGGCGAAGGTGCGCCCAAGGCGGTTCCGCTGGCGCTCGTCGCGCGCCTCGAGGAGATCGAGCGCAAGACGATCGAGACCTCCAACGGCCGCTGGGTCGTGCAGTATCGCGGCCAGCTCATGCCGCTGGTCCACATGGATCCCGGCCAGGAGATGGCGGCCGCAGGGGCGCGCCAGCCCGTCCTGGTGTTCCAGGACGACGAGCATTCGATGGGGCTGATGGTCGACCAGATCGTCGACATCGTCGAGGCGCGGCTCAACGTGGAACTCGGCGCCGACCAGCCTGGCCGTATCGGCAGCGCGGTGGTGGCGGGGCAGGCGACGGAGATCATCGATACCGGCTACTTCCTGCGCCAGGCCTATGCCGACTGGTTCGGCTCGCACGACTTCGATCACACCGGCGGCGCGAGCAAGCGCCTGCTGCTGGTGGACGACAGCGCCTTCTTCCGCAACCTGCTGGCCCCGCAGCTCTCCGCCGCCGGGTTCGAGGTGACGGCGGTGGACGGCCCGGACCGCGCGCTGATGCTGTGCGAGCAGGGCGAGGAGTTCGACATCATCGTCAGCGACATCGAGATGCCCGGCATGTCCGGCTTCGAGTTCTGCGAGATGGTGAAGCGCAGCGGCCGCTGGCAGAACGTGCCGATCGTGGCGCTGTCCTCCTACGCCTCGCCGAACAACCTGGAGAAGGGCCGCTCTGTCGGGTTCGACGACTACGTCGCCAAGTATGACCGCGACGGCCTGGTCCACACCTTGAATTCCACCCTGTCGGAGATGAGGGGCGCAGCATGAGTTCGACCGCCACAAGCATGACCGAGGGTGCCACCCCGATCGGGTCGGAGGACCATCGCGACTACGTGACCATGTCGATCGGGTCGCAGATGTTCGGCATCCCGGTGCTCAACGTCCAGGACGTGCTGGGCCCCCAGCAGATCACGCGCGTGCCCCTGGCGCCGCCCGAGGTCGCCGGATCGCTCAACCTGCGCGGCCGGATCGTGACCGCGATCGACGTGCGGCTGCGCCTCGGCATGCCCAAGAAGGACGACGGCAAGCCGGCGATGTCGGTAGTGGTCGAATACCAAGGCGAGCTCTACAGCCTGCTGGTGGATTCGGTGGGCGAGGTGCTGAGCCTGAATATGAAGGACTATCAACGCAACCCGCCAACCTTGAACGCTCGCCTGCGCGAGTTCTCGGACGGCATCTACCGGCTGAACGGCGCCTTGCTGGTCGTCCTGTCGGTCGGATCTCTACTGAACTTCGGCGGCCAGAAGGATGTCGCGTAACTCGGCCGGGGATATGCACGGAGCAGAACGATGAAGAGCTGTCTTGTCGTGGATGATTCGAAGGTCGTTCGAATGGTGGCGCGCAAGATCCTTGAAGGTCTCAATTTCGAGATCGAAGAGGCGGAAGACGGACACAAGGCGTTGGAGGTCTGCCGGAAGCGCATGCCGGATGCCATCCTGCTCGACTGGAACATGCCGGTGATGAGCGGCATCGACTTCCTGCGCGAGCTGCGCAAGGCGGAAGGCGGGCAGACGCCGGTGGTGGTGTTCTGCACGACCGAGAACGACATCGCCCATATCCAGGAGGCGATCGGCGCCGGCGCCAACGAATACATCATGAAGCCGTTCGACAGCGAGATCATCGAATCGAAGTTCACCCAGGTCGGCCTGATCTGAACCAAGGGCTGGGACGGAGTACGTATGCGTGCTGCGGGGAGACGGGCGTGAGGGAGCTTGGAGCAGCGACGACCGCGACGACAGCGCCGATCCGCGTGCTGGTCGTGGATGACTCGACTGTCATCCGCGGTCTCATCGCGCGCTCGCTCGAGGCCGACCCCGCGATCAAGGTGGTCGCCACCGCCGCCAACGGCAAGATGGCGATCGACGAGGTCGCCCGCAACGAAATCGAGGTCGTTGTCCTCGACATCGAGATGCCGGTGATGGACGGCATGACCGCGCTGCCGCAACTGCTGCAGGCCCGGCCCGGCCTGCAGGTCATCATGGCCTCGACCCTGACGCTCAAGGGCGCGTCGATCAGCATGAAGGCGCTGTCGCGCGGCGCCGCGGATTACGTGCCCAAGCCGAGCTCGACCGGCGAGATCAACTCGGCCGCGGACTTCAAGCGCGAGCTCATCTCCAAGGTCAAGAGCTGGGGTGCGGTGGCCCGCCGCCGCCGCGGCTCGGCGGCCCGCCAGCCGGGAGAGGCGCCGAGCGGACCGGTCGCACGCCGTTTCCCGGCGGGACCGATCACGCTGCGCGCCGTGCCGAACCTGTTCCGGCCGGATTGCATCGCGATCGGTTCGTCCACCGGAGGGCCGCAGGCCCTGTTCAAGGTGTTCCAGATGATGGGCAAGGTCACCCATCTGCCGGTTTTCGTGACGCAGCACATGCCGGCGACCTTCACCACCATCCTGGCGGAGCATCTCGGCCAGGCGAGCGGCATGCCCGCCGCGGAGGCCAAGGATGGCGAGGCGGCGATGCCGGGCCGCATCTACGTCGCGCCAGGGGACTTCCACATGACGATCCACGCCGAAGGCGGCCGCAAGGTGCTGCACCTGGACAAGAACCCGCCGGAGAACTTCTGCCGTCCGGCGGTGGATCCGATGCTGCGTTCGCTCGCCAAGGCCTACAACGGCAAGGTGCTGGCGGTGATCCTGACCGGAATGGGCCAGGACGGGTTGAGGGGCGGACAGGAACTCACGGCGGCCGGCGGCGTCATCGCCGCGCAGGACGAGGCGACCAGCGTCGTCTGGGGCATGCCGGGTTCGGTCGCCAGCAGCGGCCTCTGCAGCGCCGTGTTGCCGCTTTCCGATATCGGGCCTTACGTCCGCAAGGCGATCTCGAGGATGGCCGCATGACCGTGACAGATTTCGAATTCATCTGCCAGATCCTCCGGGAGCGCTCGGGACTGGTCCTTACCAACGACAAGGCCTATTTGCTGGAAAGCCGGTTGCTGCCGGTCGCGCGCAAATGGAAGCTGGCTACGTTCGACGATCTCGTGCGCGTCATCCGCGCCAAGATGGACGAGACGGTGATCCGCGACGTCGTCGAGGCGATGACCACGAATGAATCGTTCTTCTTCCGCGACACCAAGCCGTTCGAGCAGTTCAAGGCGCTGGTGCTTCCGGCGATGCTGAAGAACCGCGCCGCCGGCCGCGTCATCCGCATCTGGAGCGCCGCCTGCTCGAGCGGGCAGGAGGCCTATTCGCTCGCCATGATGCTGGCGGAGATGGAAGCGCAGCTTGCCGGCTGGAAGATCGAGATCGTCGGCACCGACCTCTCGACCGAGATCCTGACGCGCGCCAAGGAAGGCATGTATTCGCAGTTCGAGGTGCAACGCGGCTTGCCCATCACCATGCTGGTGAAGTATTTCGCGCAGATCGGCGACCGCTGGCAGATCAACGCCAGGATCCGCAACATGGTGCAGTACCGCGAGTTCAACCTGCTGCACGACCCGGCGCCGCTCGGCCGTTTCGACGTGGTGTTCTGCCGCAACGTGCTGATCTATTTCGACCAGCCGACCAAGAGCCGCGTACTCAGCAGCGTGGCGAAGACCATGCCGGAGGACGGCTTCCTGTTCCTGGGCGGGGCGGAGACCGTGCTCGGCATCACCGACAAGTTCCAGATGGTCCCCGGCCAGCGGGGCGTCTATGGCGTCGCGACCGCGTCCAGCACGGCGCGCCAGCCGATGCCCGGCTTCCCGGTCACGGTCGCCGCCGCATCGAGATAGCGGCATAGGAGAGCAATCCGCCTGCCGCTCGGGCAAGGACCACGTCCGGCGCGGCCATGGGGCGGCGCGTTCGCGTCGTTTCTGTTCGGCAGTCGCAAATCCCTGGATGGCCGGACCTGGTCCGACCGGGATCATCCGGCAGGCGCGTATGGCGGTGGTCTAGGCCGTCGCGCCTTCGGCCTTTTTGGCGCCGTTGCGGGATTCTTCCGGATCGCGCAGCACGTAGCCGCGGCCCCAGACCGTCTCGATGTAGTTCTCGCCGCCGGTGGCGTTGCTCAGCTTCTTGCGCAGCTTGCACACGAACACGTCGATGATCTTCAGCTCCGGCTCGTCCATCCCGCCATAGAGGTGGTTGAGGAACATCTCCTTGGTGAGCGTCGTCCCCTTGCGCAGCGAGAGCAGCTCGAGGATGCCGTATTCCTTGCCGGTGAGGTGGAGCGGCTGGCTTTCGACCTCCACTGTGCGGGTATCGAGATTGACCGTCAGCTTGCCGGTCTTGATGACAGATTCCGAGTGACCCTTGGAGCGGCGCACGATCGCCTGGATGCGTGCCAGCAGCTCGCGCCGGTCGAACGGCTTGGTGAGGTAATCGTCCGCGCCGAAGCCGAGGCCCTTGATCTTGTTGTCGAGCTCGGACAGGCCGGACAGGATCAGGATCGGCGTGTTGACGCGCGAGGAGCGCAAGCGGCGCAGCACCTCGTATCCGTCGATGTCGGGCAGCATCAAGTCCAGGATGATGATGTCATAGTCGTAGAGCTTGCCGATCTCGAGCCCGTCTTCGCCGAGATCGGTCGTATCAACGATGTAACCCTCAGACTTGAGGATCAGTTCGATGCTCTGAGCGGTGTTGGCATCGTCCTCTACTAGCAACACGCGCATGGCCCCAACTCCCCAGCGATGGCTTACAATCACATTAATACAGATAAATGTTAACCATTTATCCCCAGGAATGTAAAGCAATGATCGAAGAAGGCGCCGTCTTTCGCAGGGGAGAGGTGAGGGCTTATCCACAGAAAGCCGCTTCGCGCGAAGCCTGTTGATTGCCCCACAACCCTTTGATCTTTCAAAACAATCATCGTCCAGTGTGTGGTTCTGGTTTTAACGAGCGATTAACGACGACTCACTAGACTCGCCCTAGGGCCAAAAGCATTTCTGGGCGACTTGGGGCATGGCGCACGCGCTGCCGATCGAAGACATCCTGCACGACATCGACCGAATCCCCGACCGACGCGTGTATGGCCGCGTGGCGGCGGTTCTTGGAATGCTGGTGGAGATCGCCGGCATCGAGGGCTCGCTTGCCATCGGCGCGCGCTGCGACCTGCTCGACCGCGCCAATAGACGGATCGGTTGCGAGGTCGTCGGGTTCCGGAACGGACGCGCGCTGGCGCTCGCCTTCGGCGCGCTGGAAGGCGTCGGGCTGGGCAGCAAAGCCATCGTGGTCGAAACCGATCCGGTGGTGCGGCCAAGCCGCGCCTGGCTGGGGCGCGTCATCAACGCGCTCGGCGAACCGATCGACGGCAAGGGGCCGTTGCCCGCCGGCCAGATCCCGATGCGCATCCGCAACGTCCCGCCGCCGGCGCATGCCCGGGGACGGGTGGGCGAAAAGATCGATCTCGGCATCCGCTCCATCAACACCTTCGCGACCTGCTGTCGTGGGCAGCGCATGGGCATCTTTGCCGCGTCCGGCGTCGGCAAGTCGGTGCTGCTGTCGATGATGGCGCGCTATGCCTCGCTCGACGTCAACGTCATCGGCCTGATCGGCGAGCGTGGCCGCGAGGTGCAGGAGTTCATCGAGGACGAGCTCGGGCCGGAAGGGCTGGCGCGCAGCGTCATCGTGGTGGCGACCTCCGACGAATCGCCGTTGATGCGCCGCCAGGCCGCGCAGATGACCCTGGCACTCGCCGAGTATTTCCGCGACCAGGGCGACCACGTGCTGTGCATGATGGACAGCGTCACGCGCTTCGCCATGGCGATGCGCGAGATCGGCCTGTCGGTGGGCGAGCCGCCGGCCAGCAAGGGCTACACGCCCTCCACCTTTGCGGAGCTGCCGCGCCTGCTGGAGCGCGCCGGCCCCGGCCTCTCCGGATCGGGCAGCATCACCGGCCTGTTCACCGTGCTGGTCGAGGGCGACGACCACAACGAACCTGTGGCCGATGCGGTGCGCGGCATTCTCGATGGCCATATCGTGCTTGAGCGCGGCATCGCCGAGCGCGGGCGCTACCCGGCGGTCAACGTGCTGCGCTCGCTCTCGCGCACCATGCCGAACTGCAACACCGATGCCGAGACCGACATCGTGCGGCGCGCGCGGCAGCATCTGTCGGTCTACGAGGACATGGCCGAGCTGATCCGCCTCGGCGCCTACCGCAAGGGGACCGACCCGCAGGTCGACGAGGCGATCCGGCTGTTCGAGCCGATCGAGGGATTCCTCGGCCAGAAGCGCACGGACAAGACCGACCTGCAAACCGGCTACAACCTGCTGGCGGACATCGTCGGCCTGCCACATCCTGACGCCGAGCCGGCGGCCAAGATCGGCAAGATCGGGCCCAAGGTGCTCTCGTGAGCGGCCTTGACCAGTTGCTGCGGCTCCAGCGCTGGACGCTGGACGAGAAGCGGCGCCAGGCCGGCGATCTCGAGCTGCTGATCGAACGGCTGGTGCAGGACATCAACAAGCTCGACGAGCAGGTCGAGCACGAGATCGCGGCCTCGCGCGCCAATGTCGAGTTGCAACGCGCGCTGCCCGGCTACCGCCAGATGATGAAGAGCCGCCGCGAGCGGCTCGACAAGTCAATGCTCGATTTGCGCGCCGAGCTGGAGAAGCTGCGCGAGCAGATCACCGAGGCATTCTCGGAGCTTAAGAAGACCGAGCAGACCATGAAGAACCGCCAGCAGCGCCAGCGCCTCGCCGAGCGCCGCAAGGAGCAGGCCGCCAACGACGAGATCGGCCTGCATCTGCACCGGCGGAAGGGGTAACGCCGCGGCCGCGAGCCGCGTCTCACACCGTCCCGCCCAGCTCCTCGTCCAACACTTGCAGTTCCTTGTCGCCGGCCATCATGGTCTGCAGCCGGTCGAGCGTGATCTCGGCCTTCTTGAACGTGCCTAAGGTCCGGCCGCGGTTGAGGATCGTGAAGCGGTCGCCCACGGCATAGGCATGGCGGACATTGTGGGTGATGAAGATGATGCCGAGCCCTTTCTGCCGGAGCTGCCGGACGAACTTCAGGACCATGGACGTCTGAGCGACGCCGAGGGCCGAGGTCGGCTCGTCGAGGATCAGAACCTTGGCGCCGAAATGGACCGCGCGCGCGATGGCGACGCATTGGCGCTCGCCACCGGACAAGGTCCCGACATGCTGCTGCGGGTCGCGCACGTTGATGCCGATCTGGCGCATCTCCTCCCGCGCGATGCGGTCGGCATGCTCCATGTCGATGAAGGAAAAGGGGCCGAGGCGCCATTTCACCGGCTCGCGCCCCAGGAAGAAGTTGCGGGTGACGGAGAGCAACGGGATCATCGCCAAGTCCTGGTAGACCGTGGCGATGCCGCGATCGAGCGCGTCGCGCGGACTGCCGAAGAAGACCGGCTCACCTTCGACGCGGTACTCGCCGCTGGTCGGGCGGAAAACGCCGGCGAGGGTCTTGATCAGGGTCGACTTGCCGGCCCCGTTGTCGCCGAGCAGGCAATGCACCTCGCCGGCGTCGAGGGTGAGGGAGACGCCGGCCAGCGCGATCACCGGCCCGAAATGCTTGACGATGTCCTGGACCTCGATCAGCGGCCGCCCCGGCTGCGGCGCGGCGGCTTCGGCATGGATGGCAGTGGCTGTCATGGCGCTCACCGTTCCGCGGTGACCCGGCGGCGGATCATGTTGTTGAACAGGACGGCGACCAGCAGCATCGCGCCGAGGAAGACGCGGAACCAGTCGTTGGGCACGCCGGTGAACAGGATGCCCTGCTGCACGACGCCGAAGATGAGGGCGCCGAACATGGCGCCGACGATCGAACCGTAGCCGCCGGTCAGCAGGCAGCCGCCGATCACCGCGGCGATGATCGCCTCGAATTCCTTGAGCAGGCCGCGATCGGAAGCGGCGGAGCCGAACTCGAACACCTGGCAGGCGGCATAGACCGTCGCGCAGAAGGCGGTGAACATGAAGAGCCCGATCTTCACGCTGTTCACCGGCACGCCGACATTGCGCGCGGCATTGGAATCACCGCCGGCGCCGAAGATCCAGTTGCCGAGCCGGGTCCTGGTGAGAACCACATGCGCGACGACGGCCAGGGCCAGCGCCCAGACGATCACCATCGGCACGCCCTTGACGGTGGGGTCACCGTTCGGCAGGCGATCGATGAGGTCGTTCTCGGCCAGCCAGACGAAGAAGGAATTGCCGATCGTGCCGGCGAACAGAAAGGTGACGATGCTGTCGCCCGCCGCCTCCTTCACGCCGGACACGATCGTGCGGTTGGAGAACAGGATCGACAGCGCGATCGTCAGTCCGCGCAGGATGTAGAGCGAGGCGAGGGTGACGATGAAGGAGGGCAGGCCGGTGCGGACGGTGATCAGGCCGTTGAGGAATCCGATGGCAAGCGCGCCGGCAAAGGCGAACAGCACGCTGAGTTCCACAGGCCAGCCGAAATAGACCGTCGGCAGCGCGATCATCATGCCGGCAAAGCCGATCATGGAACCGACCGAGAGATCGAACTCGCCGCCGACCATCAGGATCGCCGCGCCGACCGCGACGATCATCAACTGGGCGCTGACGGTCATCCAGCTCATCGCCCCGTCGGCCGCGAACATGCCGGTGTTGCCGGCGGTCGTTCCGAAGAACGCGAAGACCAGCAGCACGCCAGCGAAGGCGCCAAGCTCCGGCCGGGCCATCATGCGCCGGAGTGTTGATTGGTGGGCCAGCCGTTCGTCGCGCATGGGCGCGGGCTTCGGGTCCGTGATGATTGCGGGCTGCTCTGCCATCGACGCTCGCCTGTCTCGTCTGCGTGGCGGGAGCGGGCGGCACAGCGCCCGCGCGGGATGGGCGGTGCGCCGGCGGGCGGGAACCCGCCGGCGCTCCGTGACTAGCGATATTCGCCGGCGAGTTTCTCGACCAGCGCGATATTGGCCTTGGTGACGAAGCCCGGGCCGGTATTGACGTTGTTGGCGGGCATCACGCCGTAGCGGGCATACTGGGCCAGCAGCACCACCGGCAGGTAGCCCTGGAGATAGGGCTGCTGATCGATGGCGGCCTCCATGATGCCGTCCTTGATCGCCTGCGCGATGTCGCCGTCCAGGTCGAAGCTGATGAAGCTCTTGTACTTGCTGGCGGAAGACGTGTCGCGCAGCAGCTTGATGGTGGGGCCGGCCGAGTTCGGACCGAGCGTCAGGATCCCGTCGGTGTCGGGATTGGCGGTCAGATACGCCTTCACGCGGTTATAGACGTCCGTCGGGTCCTGGCCGGAATCCAGCATCTGGCCGCCAAGCTCCACGCCGAGCGCATCGGCATAGCCCTGGCAGCGCTCAACCGAGGCGGTGTTGGTGATGTAATGGTTGACGCACAGGAACTTGGTGACGCCGGCTTCCTTCGCGCGCTCGCCGGCGCCTTTGCCGGCGTCGTATTCCGGCTGGCCGATATGCATCAGCGCGCCGAGCTTCTTCGATTCCTCGGCGGTGCCGGAATTGACGGTCATCACCGGGATGCCCTTGGCGATCGCCGCCTTGAGCGGGTTCTCCAGCACGCCGTAATCGGCGATCGTGCTGATGATGCCGGCTGGGTTGGACGCGGTCGCCTGCTCGATGATGCGCGCCATGTCGGCGATGTCGCCGGTCGACGGGTTGCGATACTCGACCGTCACGCCGAGATCCTTCTCGGCATTCTTCAGCGCGTTCTTGATCGTGTTCCACCACGAGTCCGAATCCGGCGCGTGACTGACGAAGACGAAGCGCTCGCCTTCGGCATGGGCGGTTGCGGCGAGGCCGACGAACGGCAGCGTCAACGCCGCCGCAAGCAGGGCCCTTCGAACGATTCCGGTCTTCACGTGCTCATCCTCCTGTCGCATGTGAGCCGCCATCCCTTTGATGGCCGACGCGTTCGGGGCAGCCCTCACTCTCCGCCGGGTTGGCGGGCAGGGGGGCTTTCCGTCACCGGGGAGTTCCGGCTTGTGACCGCAAGCAGGCCTGGACTAGGTGCAGCCTGTCGCCTTGGCACGACGCTTTCGCCGGTCGCGGCGGGCGGTCTGGCTCTTCCTCCCATGGCGCGGAATGTTTGCGCCCCAATTTTTTGCTTCTTGGAATATATATTCCACGGAGTAGGCAGGGAGTCAACATCTCTGCGGGGACGATGACCCGGCCAGGCGAGGCCTCATTGTGCCCGGTATTGGACGGCGTATGGCGTGCGCAGAATCTTGCGCACCCGCTCGGCCACCCGCTTGTGTCTGTTTTCCGGCGCCTTTCCGCGCGGGGCCGGCCACTTCCGATCGCTCCGGCCGGCGCGCTGCTTGCGTGGCTTTCGCGTCGCGCCGCGGCGTGGCTGGCCCCCGGTCACGGAACGACCTCGACCGTATCGCCGATTGAAAGGCCGAGCACGCTTTCGGCGCTCCCCTGGTTGACGGCGATCTCCGCCAGGCCGTTGGAATTCTCGTACCAGAGCGCGCCGCCGGACGGCAGGTCGCCGAAGGTCTGCGCGCGCTCCAGGAGACGGCCCGCTGTGGCCAGACGCGCTCCGGCTGGCAATTGCGCCGCTCTCAGGCCCGTCATCGCGTTGCCGTAGTGATCGACATAGACGATCTCGGCGAGATCGTCGGGCCAGCCGGGGCGGCGGTCCGCCGTGTCGATCCGTTCGCGGCGGGCGGCCTCTCCCCGCGCGCCAACATGGCGGCGACCGGCGCGAACAGATCGCGCCCGTGGAAGCTGGCGGACAGGCGCTCCGGCCTCCACGCGATGTCCCAGCGGCGCGCCTCGCGCGCGCGGCGCAACACAAGCTCGAACAGGCCGTTGCCCGGGCCGACGTACCACCGTCCGTCAGCCTCCACGATGAGGGCCGGCCGCGCGCCGCCAACGCCCGGATCGACGACGCACAGGAACACCGTTCCCGGGCCGAACCAATCGTCATAGGCCGCAAGGAGATAGGAAGCTGCCTTGGGATCGCCGGCCGGCGCGTCCGCGAACAGGTCCACGATCGGCACGCCGGGTGCTTCGCGATGAAGCACGGCCTTCATCTGTCCGGTGTAAGGGCCGTGCAACCCGAAATCCGTGAACAGGATGATCATGCGGCCAGCATGCCGCAGCGCGGCCGCGCCTTGCAACGACGCTGCGATCGTTAGGCCGACACTGACATGGCAGATTTCTCGATCTCTTCCAGCGGCGAGACCGGGAACGCCTTCACCTTCTGGAACACGAGGCCGCCGCGGTAATCGCCGAGTGCAAGGGCCTCGTGGAACAGCTCGGTGATGTCGTGCCTGAATTTCTGCGGCAGGGCGACCTGGCTGCGGACCATGAGGTCGAATTGCTTCTCGCGCACCAGGCCATCGAACTGGAACGGGCCCATTCTGGACATGTCGACTTCGACGATGAAGCGGGTGCCGGATTTCTCGTCGCCGGCATCCTTGCGATCCTTGCCGCGGTCGCGGCGGTAGAACATGTTGATCTGCCGGATGGTGCCGTCGTCGAGGATCGGGATGAAGCAGCAGCGCCAGTCGATGCCGGGGCGCTCCTGCGACAGGCTCGAGACCTGCGCGAATTCCTGGCGCACCTTGCGCGCGGTCTCGTCGCGCGTTGCGTTGCCGGTGCGCGCCGCCACCATGGCGCCCAGCAGCGCCTCCGCGTCGTTCGCGCGGATCGCCTGCATCGCCGCGACCAGGCCGGCCGCCAGCCTAGGCCCCGCCTGCGGCAGGCGGGTCAGCGCGGCGAGCATGTCGGCGCTGCCCGCGTTCTGCCGCATCAGGGCGATGGCCTCGGCCAGGCTCGGCCAGCTTCGTGCGACCGACAGCAGCAATTGCGGCAAGGACAAGGCCGTGCCCGGCAGCGCCGCGCCGGGCACCGGCAAGGCTGGCTCGACCGTGACCGATAATTCCGCGCCCACCGGCAGCGACAGATGGCCCTGCAGGATGATGGCGCCGAGCGGCGAATGCAGGACGGCATTGCCGGCCGGCGTGTAGCCGATGATGCGGCCGGCAATGGCGTGCTGCGCGCCGGGCGCGGCGGCGGGAATTGCCAAGGGCTGGCCCGGCGTGGAGGCGATGGACAGCAGGCGCAGCCGCACCTCCGAGCCGGTGGTGAGCGGGATCGGCAGCTTGAGGGCTTGTGCCGCCGCCTGGTTCAGGAGCTGCGCCTGGCCCTCGGGCGTGCTCGCCGTGCCGGAGGCAAGCGGGCTGCTGCCGGTGCTGGGCGCACCGGGCGCGAGCGCGCCGGTCGGAAGCGTGCCCGCTGCCGGCGCGGGGATCGGCGGCATGGCGCCGCCCTTCGCCGAGGATGCGGAGAAGAACAGGGCCTCGATTTTCGCGCGCACGTCCGCCTGCAGGGCGCTCACCAGCACCTTGGGCAGGCCGCTTATGTCGGCCGCGGGCAAGGCCGAAGGCACATTCGGCTGGCTGGCAGGGTCAGGCGCCGCGCCCGCATTTGGCGGCGACGAAGCGGGCGGTGACGGCGTGGTCGGAAGCAGCGTCGCCGGCTGCGCGATCGGCGCCGCAGGTTGAGCGGCGGGCGGACTCGGCAGCAGCGAGCGGATGAGCTGCGTCAGCGTATCGGGCGCCGTCTGCACGATCGTGCCCTGCAGCACGCTGCCGACGATCGCGACTGGCGCTGGAGCGGGCGCGGTGCCAGTCGGTGGCGGCGGTGCCGGCGCCTGCCCGCCGGAACTGGCTGGCGGCGGCGATCCGGTGCGCGGCCCCTGGCTGCTTGCGCTGGCGGCGGGTTGGCCCTCGATCGAGAGCACGAGCACCTGCAGGCGGTCGCCGGCGGCGCGCACTTCGAGCGTCACATGGCTGCCAGGTGGAATGTTGGCGGGCGTGGAAAGTTTCAGCGCCCCCTTGTCCGTCACCACGACCAGCAGCCCATCGGGATCGCGGCCCTGCACCTGGCCCTTGATGATCGTTCCGTTGTTGAGCTGCGCAAGCTGGCGCGGCGGATCGGGGATGATTGCGGTCACGACGTTGGGCGCCTGTCCGGCGGTGGGCAGCCGTGGCGGCAGATTGATCGAGAACTCGCTCATCGCCGCCTTTCCGTCATGAGGCTTGCGCCAGGTGTTGCGCGATCGCCTCCACGTCGCGCGCCGCATCGCTGCCGGGATGGCGCGTCAGCAGCGGGACCTGGGCTCGGATGGCGTCGCGCACCTTGGCATCGCGCCGAACCACGCCGAGCAAGGGAGGCGTCATCTTGAGGAACGTATCGCAGGCCTTGGCGAGGGTCTTGTAGGTGCGTTCGCCTTCCGCCCTGCTGGCAGCGGCATTCACCACGACCGACACTTTCGTTTTTGCGCCGTCCTGCATCAGGAGCTTGATCAGCGCGTAGGCGTCGGTGAGAGAGGTCGGCTCGTCGTTGGTGACCACCAGCGTACGCTGCGCGGCGGCGGCCAGGTAGCGCACCGGCCGTTCCACCCCGGCGCCGAGATCGACCAGCACGCGGTCATAGCGGCCGCTGAGGTCGGCGATGCCGCGGCCGAAGCTGGCGAGCCGCGCGGCGGACAGGGTCGCAAGGCTCGCCACGCCGGAGCGGCCGGCGATGATGTCGAGGCCGGTCGGCTGGTGGCGCTGCGCCGCCTGCGCCAGCGGCACGTCGTTGTCGAGGACGTCGGCCAGATCGATGTCGGGCGAGAGGCCGAGCTGGATATCGACATTGGCGAGGCCGAGATCGCCGTCGATCAGCGCCGTGCGGCGGCCGAGATTGGCGAGCGCATGGGCGAGCGTGATGGAGAGCCAGGTCTTCCCGACTCCCCCCTTGCCGGACGCCACGGCGATGGCATTGGTGATGGGGGCGGTCGCGGCCGTCGGAGCGGTGCGGCGTGTTTCCTGGATCATCATGCGGTACCGGAAAGGGGCTTGTTGTCGGATACGCCGGCCGGTGCGCGCGACTCGGTGCGGCTGCTCGCGGGCAGAATTAGACGGCAGAGCTGGTCCGCGCGCAACGTGGAGAGGCCCGACGCGATCTCCGGCGAGGTGCCGAGCCCGGCGAAGGCCAGGCGTCCGGCTTCCGCCGCCGCCAGGATGCCGCCATAGCGCCGCGCCACGTCGGCCTTGCTGGCGACGAGGCGCACGGCGCCGGCCTCCGCATAGGCGGCGGCAATCTCGGCGCTCTCGATCACGTCGCCGCCTGCCGCCATGACCAGCACGATCTCTGCCTCCGCGGCTTCCGCCAGCTCGCGCAATTGCGCCAGGTCGCCGGCCTTCAAGGGATTGGTGCCGAGCGTGTCGATGAGGACGAGCCCGTTCGCCTCGGCCTTCGCCACCGCGCGGCGCAGGGTCGCGGCGTCCTTGGCGCGAAAGGCCGGAATCTCCAGCGCCTTGGCATAGGTCGCGAGCTGCTCGATCGCGCCGGCCTTGGCGAGGTCGCAGGTGATCGCGGTTACGGCCCAGCCATTCACCTTGGCGCGCGCCGCGAGCTTGGCGAGGGTGGCCGACTTGCCTGCGCCCGGCAGCCCGGCCAGCAGAACCGGCTTGCCGGGTCTGCGGTCGTTCAGCGGCCGGAAATCGAACCGCGCGCGCAGCGCCGCGGTGAGTACCTGCTGCGGGCCGCCTTCGAGCCTGCCGGCGGTGGTGATGATGCCGGCCGCCAGCGCCTTCGGCACGCCGTGGTAGGCGAGGGCGGTCTCGATTTCGTCCCCGGCGATCGGCGGCGTGGCGGGGACTGCGGCCGGCGCCGCCGGCTCGATCGCCGCAATCAGCTTCACCTGCTTGCCGACCTGCTCGGTCGACAGGATCACGGCATCCTCGCCCAGCACCGTGCGCACCTGGCGCATGGCCTCGCCGATGGACGGAGCGGTGAAGGTGCGCAGACGCATGCGGCCGCCTTAGATCTGTCCCAGCGTGCGGATGCGCGCGCGGGCGTGGATTTCGTTCTGCGACATCACCGTGGTGATGGGGCGGAAGCGCTCGATGATCGAGCGCACATAGGGTCGGATCGCGGGGCTGGTCAATAGCACCGGGCTCTCGCCCATGATGGTGTGGCGCTCGAAGGCCTGCCGCACGAGCTGGATGAACTGCTGCAAGGTCGTCGGCGCCATGACCAGCTGCTTCTCCTCGCCGTCGCCGTGCAGCGCCTCGGTGAAGGCCTGCTCCCAATCCGGTGACAAGGTGAGGATCGGGATGACGCCGGTCTGGTCGGCGGAGGCGTCGCTGATCTGGCGGGCGAGGCGCGCGCGCACGTGCTCGGTGATCGAGGTGACGTTCCGCGAATAGCCGCAGGCCTCGGCGACGCCCTCCAGCACGTTCGGCAGGTCGCGGATGGAAACCCGCTCGCTGAGCAACGATTGCAGCACACGCTGTACGCCGCTGACGGAGATCTGGCCGGGAATGAGATCGGCGACCAGCTTCTGGTGTTCCTTCGGCAGTTCGTCGAGCAGCTTCTGCGTCTCGGCATGCGAGAGCAGCTCGGCCATGTTGTCCTTGATGAGTTCCGTCAGGTGCGTGGTGATGACGGTCGACGGATCGACCACGGTGTAGCCGCGGAACAGCGCCTCCTCGCGCAGGGTCGGATCGACCCACATCGCGGGCAGGCCGAAGGTCGGCTCGACGGTCTCCTCGCCGGCGAGGTTGATCTTGTCGCCGCGCGGATCCATCACCAGCAGCATGTTGGGGCGCAGGTCGCCGCGACCAGCCTCGATCTCCTTCACGCGCACGACATAGGAATTGGCGTTGATCTGCAGATTGTCCTGGATGCGGACGGCCGGCAGGATGAAGCCCATCTCGCCCGCCAGCTGCCGGCGCAGGGCCTTGATCTGGTCGGTCAAGCGGTGGCCCTGCTCCGCGTTGATGAGGCCGAGCAGGCCGTAGCCCAGCTCGATGCGCACCGCGTCGATGGAAAGCGCGGTCGAGATCGGCTCTTCGATGACCGGCGCGGCCGCCGTCTTCTGGGCCTGCTCCGTCACGGTTTCGGCCACCGCCTGGCGCTGGCGCCTGGCGATCAGGAACGCCCCGCCGCCCGCGAGGCCGGCGAGCAGCAGGAACGGCAAGGCCGGAATGCCGGGCAGGACCGCCATGGTCGCCATCAGGAACGAAGCCATGCCGAGCGCGGCCGGGTAGCTGGACAATTGCGAGAACAGCGCCTTGTCGGTCGAACCGTCGATGCCGGCCTTGGTGACGAGCATGCCGGCCGCGGTCGAGACGATGAGGGCGGGGATCTGTGTGACGAGGCCGTCGCCCACCGTCAGCAGGGTGTAGACTTTCGCGGCGTCGGCTATCGACAGGTCCTGCTGCGCCACGCCGATGATGATGCCGCCGACGACGTTGATGAGGGTAATGATCAGGCCGGCGATGGCGTCGCCGCGCACGAACTTGGCCGCGCCGTCCATCGAGCCGAAGAAGTTGCTTTCGTCCTCCAGCATCTTGCGTCGGGCGCGCGCGTCCTTCTCGTCGATCAGGCCGGCCGAAAGATCGGCGTCGATCGCCATCTGCTTGCCGGGCATGGCGTCCAGGCTGAAGCGCGCCGACACCTCGGCAATGCGGCCCGAGCCCTTGGTGATGACGACGAAATTCACCAGCACCAGGATCGCGAACACGATCAGGCCGATGACGTAGTTGCCGCCCATGATGAAGCCGCCGAAGGCCTCGATCACGTGTCCGGCCGCGTCCGAGCCCTCATGGCCATAGGTCAGGATGAGGCGCGTGGAGGCAAGGTTGAGAGACAGCCTGGTCATCGTGACGATCAGCAGGACGGTCGGGAAGGTGCTGAAGTCCAAAGGCTTCGCGATGAACAGCACCACCATCAGGATGAGGACCGAGGCGGTGATCGAGAAGGCGAGGCAGATGTCCAGCAGCCAGGCCGGCATCGGGAGGATGAGGACGGCGAGAATGAAGATGAGCCCGCCGGCGAGCAGGATCTCGCCGCGCCGCAGCGTCTTGCCGAGCTGGTCGAGCCAGGCCGGCCGGCCCGGTCCGCCGGCGTTGGCTTCGCTATTGCCGGTGTCCGCCATCTGATGCGATCCCTACTGGCTGCAACGCGCGATCAAGCGGCCGAGAAATGGTCGCCCTCGCTGTGCGCCGCGCCGGGCACCGGCACGCCTTCCTCGTTGTACTGCTTCAGCTTGTTGCGCAGGGTGCGGATCGAGATGCCGAGGATGTTGGCGGCATGGGTCCGGTTGCCGAGGCAGTGCTGCAGCGTGTCGATGATCAGGTCGCGCTCGACCGCCGCCACCGTGCGGCCGACCAGCGCGCTGGTCACGCCGTTCGCGGCCTTTGCCGCGGCGGGCGCGGCGGAGGCCGCCGCCGATTGCGGCTGCAGCGCCGTGACCGGAATGCCGCGCCCGCCGGTCAGCAGGATCGCCTCCGGGCCGATCTCCGATTCCTGCGCCAGCAGGACGGCGCGGTGCATGGTGTTCTCGAGCTCGCGCACATTGCCGCGCCATTCATGGGCGCGCAGCGTGTCCATCACGTCCGGCGTGATCCCGGTGATGCGCACGCCGTTGGCGTCGGCATATTTCTTGGCGAAATGCTCGGCCAGGACCGGGATGTCGAGGGGGCGATGGCGCAGCGCCGGCAGCTCCAGCGACATCACGTTGAGGCGGAAATAGAGGTCGTCGCGGAAATTGCCCTTGCGCACCTCTTCCTGCAAGTCGCGGTTGGAGGTAGCGAGCAGGCGGAGGTCGACCTTCACCGGCTGCGTGCCGCCGACGCGGTCGATCACGCGCTCCTGGATGGCGCGCAGCAGCTTGGCTTGCAGGCGCGGATGCATCTCGCTGATCTCGTCCAGCAGCAAGGTCCCGCCATTGGCCTCCTCGAACTTGCCGATGCGCCGCGCAATGGCGCCGGTGAAGGAACCCTTCTCGTGGCCGAACAGCTCCGACTCCAGCAGGTTCTCCGGGATGGCCGCGCAGTTGACCGAGATGAAGGGCTTGCCGGCGCGCTTGGAATGGGCGTGGATGTAGCGCGCCATCACTTCCTTGCCGGTGCCGGATTCGCCGGTGATGAGGATGCTGGCGTCGGACGGCGCGACTTGGTCCGCGAGCTTGAGCACCGCCTTCATGGCCGGGTCCTTGTAGATGAGCGCGGAGCTTTCCTCGGCGACCGCGGCGAGGACCGCAGCGATCAGCTCGGCATCGGGCGGCAGGGGCACGTATTCCTTCGCGCCCGCCTTGATCGCCTTCACCGCGGTCTCGGCGCTGGTGCCAATGCCGCAGGCGACCACCGGAATGTTGATGCGCTCGTTGCGCAGGCTGTCGATCATCCGCTGGATGTCGAGCACGACGTCGAACATGATGAGATCCGCGCCCTGGCCGTTGCGCAGGGCGTGCAGGGCCTGATCGACATCGTCGACGTGAGCCACCTTGGCCCCGCGGCTGATGGCGATCTTGCCGGCCGCCGTGATGTGGCCATCAAGGGATCCAACGATGAGTAGACGCATGGCTTGCTCCTGGTGCTCTGGCGGCGAGGGTCAGTTCCCCGGGGCCGCGCTCAAGGTCAATCGAAATAGCGAATCTGCTGCCCGGCGGGCAGGACGGTGTTGAGCAGCATCTCGAGGCGGCGCGGGTTTTCCTGCCGGCCCATCGAGGCGACGCCCATGGTGTAGATCTGGCTGACCAACTGCTCGACCGTCGCGTTGCGCTCCAGCTTGCTGGCGAGCGGCAGGAACACGACATTGGCCATCAGTGCGCCGTAGAGCGTGGTCAGCAGGGCGAGGCTCATGGCCGGGCCGATGCGCTCCGGCGAATCCAGGCTGCCCAACATCTGGACCAGGCCGACCAGGGTGCCGATCAGGCCCATGGCGGGCGCGACCTCCGCCGCGCGGCGCAGGATGGCGGCGGCGCGATGGCGCCCCTGGGCGATGGCGTGCGCCTCCAGCATCATGTTGCGCTCGATCTCGTCAACCTGCAGCCCGTCGACCAGCATGCTGAGCGAGCGCTGCAGGAAGGGCGCATCGCGCAGCCCGTAGAGGTCGCCCTGCAGCGACAGCAGACCGCGCTTGCGCGCCTTGTCCGCCAGCGTCAGCACGCGGCGCGCGCCGACCTGCGGGTCGATCTCGGTGCGCAGCAGCGCCTGACGGAAGGAGGGTTGCGCGTCGCGCAGCTCCTCGCCGGTATAGGAGATCGCCGTTACCGCGAAGGTGCCCAGCACCACCATCAGGATGGCCGGGATGTCGAGAAAGGCGAGGGGCGAGCCGTTGAGGACGATGGCGACGCCGATCAACGCCAGCGCCGCGACCAGACCGAGCAGGGTGGCGAGGTCCATCCTGCGCGGCGGCGCCTCGAAGCGCAGCGGCGCATCGGTCATCGGTCGCACGTCATTGGGCGTCGTATCGGCCATCTCTATCCTGCCTTCCGATGGATTTCCCGGCCCTGCTAGGCCCGGTCGGCCTTGATGATCTCGGTCATGGTGACGCCGAGGCGATCCTCGACCACGACAACTTCGCCGCGCGCGACCAGGCGGTTGTTGACATAGATGTCCACCGCCTCGCCGACCTTGCGGTCGAGTTCGACCACCGCGCCGCGGCCCAGCTTCAGCAACTGGCTGACCTGCATCGAGGTGCGCCCGAGCACAGCGGAAACCTGCACCGGGATGTCGTAGACGGCGTCCAGGTCCTTTGCGGTGCCGGGCCGGGGCGCCTCCTGGCCTGCATCGGGCGGCTGGCCCTCCGCGCTTTGGAACTCGGTGAGTTCCAGATTGTCCTCGTCACCCATCACTCTCTCCTTTCACTCACTCCGCCTCGCGGTCGGCGACCGCGACGTATCGGTTCAGGGTCTCCTCGATGGCCCGCCAGATGCGGCCCGCCTCGCGTTCCACGCCGCCATCGGCCCATTCGACGCGGCAATCGCTTTCGCCCATCGCTTCGTCGCCGATCAGCACGACGCGGCCTTCGAATCCGTTCGCCGCCGACAACTGGGCCAGCCGCTCCTGCAGCGCGTCGAGCCGGGCGCCGTGCACATAGGCGACCAGGCGCGGCTCCTGCTTCAGCGATTCCAGGCATTGGCCCAGCACCGACTCGATCTCCGCCAGGCCCTGCCGCTCGACCAAAGCCGGATGCAGCTTGCGCACGATCGCCAGCGCCAGGTCGACCGACCTGCCGGCGGCCTGCGCCTCCGCCGCCACGCTCTTGGCGATCGCGGCGGTCTGCTGCGCGATCGTGCTCAGCGTGGCCGCCACCTGCTTGTCGAACGCCGCGATCGCCTCGCCGCGCCCGCGCGCGAGGCCAGCCTCTTCGCCCTTGCGGCGCGCCATATCGCATGCGCCCTGCATCTCCGCCTCGGTGAACATCGGGGGCGGAGGGGCGACCGGCGTGCTTTTCGGCGATGGCGCGCCCTGCGCCTTCGCGCCGGCGGCATTGCTCTGCGGCGCTTCACCGAAATCATTGTCGAACAGGAATTTGCGGACCACTGCCATCTCTCGCGCCAATGCACTAATAAATCAGCTCGTCTTCGCCCTTCTTGTCGGTCAGCATGATCTCGCCCTTTGCGGCGAGCTCCTTGGCGAGCATGACCATCGCCAGCTGCGCTTCCTCCACGTCGCGCACGCGCACCGGGCCCATCGCCGCCATGTCCTCCTTGAGCATCTTGGAGGCGCGCTCGGACATGTTGGACAGGAACAGGTCGCGCAAGACTTCGGAGGCGCCCTTGAGCGCGGTCGGCAGCTTGTCCTTCTCGATGTTGCGCAGCAGCGTCTGCACGCCGCCCGGATCCAGCTTGCCGAGATCCTCGAAGGTGAACATGAGGGAGCGGACCTTCTCGGCGGAATCGCGGTTGCGTTCCTCGAGCGCGGTGAGGAACCGCTGCTCCGACGCGCGATCCAGGTTGTTGAAGATGTCCGCGATCATCTCGTGGGCGTCGCGGCGCGAGGTGCGCGCGAGGTTGCTCATGAACTCGTTGCGCAGCACGCGCTCCACGTCGTCCAGGACGTCCTTCTGCACCGATTCCATGCGCAACATGCGCATGATCACTTCCATGGCGAAGGCTTCCGGCAGCATGGAGAGCACGCGGGCGCCGTGATCCGGCTTGACCTTCGAGAGCACCACCGCGACGGTCTGCGGATATTCGTTCTTCAGGAAGTTCGCGAGCACGGATTCGTGGACGTTGCCCAGCTTGTCCCACATGGTGCGGCCGGCCGGACCGCGAATCTCCTCCATGATCTGGTCGACCTTGGCCTTCTCGAGCACCTTGGAGAGCAGCCGCTCGGTGGATTCGAAGGTGCCGGTGAGGGTGCCGGTGGACGAGATCTGGTCGGCGAACTCGACGAACAGCCGCTCGATCACCGTCGCGTTGACGGTCCCGAGATTGGCCATGGTCTGCGAGATCTCGCGGATCTCGTCGTCATGCATCAACTGGAAGATCTTGGCGGCGGTCTCCTCGCCGACCGACATGACCAGCAGCGCGGCCTTCTGCAGGCCGTTGATGGAGCGATAATCGTCCTTGGCGCGAATCATTGGTGTGCCCGGTCCCCGTCACTGTTCCTGATAGACCCACTGGCGGATCAGGTTGACCGCCTGCTCCGGATGCTGGTCGACCAGCTCGGAGATCTTCTTGATGGAGGAGGCGCGCACGCGGCCCTCGACCTGGTTGATGTCGATCATCTGGTCGATCTCGGCCGCGATCGCCTCCGCGTCGCTCGGCGAGGGTGTCGCCGGCATGCCGGGCAGTTGCGTCTGCGCCGGCCCGGGAATCGCGAGGGCGGCGGCTGCGCCCGGCGGCAAGGCGAGCTGGCCGGCCGGGCCGCCGAGTGCGACGTTGGCCGGCGCAACGCTGGGCATGGCGAGGATGCGGCCGAGCAGCGGGCGCACCACCAGCAGCAGCACGAGCAGGGCGACGATCGCCAGCACGACCAGTTCCGCCAGACGCATCAGGTCGGCCTTGTCGAGGCCGAGCAGCGTCATGCCGGAATCCTCGATGAGCTCGGGCTCGGCGAACTTCATGTTGACGACGTTGACGACGTCGCCGCGCGCCTCGTTGAAGCCAATGGCGGACTTCACCAGGGCGTCGATCTGCGCAAGCTCCTCGGCGCTTCGCGGCTCGTAGGTCCTGGCGCCGTCCTCGGCGACCTGATGGATGCCGTCGACCAGCACGGCGGCGGAGATTCGCTGCACCTCGCCGCCGGCCTTCACCTCGGTGCGGACGGTCTTGGATATCTCGTAGTTGATCGTCTCCTCGGTGCGGCCGGTCTGCGAGCTGGAGCCGCTGGTGCCGTTCGCGTCCTGCCCCGGCGGGTTGGGCGTGTTGTTGGCGACGCTGACATTGTTGGCGCCCTGGCGCTCCTGGTTGGTTCCGGTCTCCTCGATGGAGTTGGTGGAGCGGACGACCTGGCCGTCGGGATTGAAGTCTTCCTTGTTGGTGGTGACCTGGTTGAAGTCGATGTCGGCGGTCACCTCCGCGCGCACCTTGCCGGCGCCGAGGGTCTGCCCAAGCAACTGCTCGATCGCCTGGCTGAGGCGCGCCTCGTACGAGCGGCGCATGTCCTCGGAGGTGGCGGTGTCGTACTCGCCGTCATCGGCGCCGCGCGCCAACAGCTCGCCATTGCTGTCGATGACCGACACGTTCTTGGACTTCATGCCGGGGACGGCGGAGGAGATGAGATGCTGGATGGCGGAAACCTGGCCCTTGTCCAGGCCGCCTTGCAGCGAGAGCACGACCGACGCGGTCGGCTCCGCGCGCTCGCGCGAGAACAGCTCGCGCTTGGGCATGACCAGATGGACGCGCGCCGAGCGGACCTGGTGAAGCGAGCGGATGGTGCGCGCCAGCTCGCCCTCGAGGGCGCGGATCTGGTTGATCTGCTGCACGAAGTTCGTTGTGCCCAGCGCGTCGGCGCGATCGAAGATCTCGTAGCCGATGGAGCCGCCCGCCGGAATGCCCTCCGACGCCAGCGAGAGGCGCAGCCGCGCCACCTGATCCTGCGGGGCGTAGATCTGGGATCCGTCGCCGCGCAGCTCGAACGGAATGCCCTGTGCCTCCATCCGCTGCACGATCTGGCCGCTGTCGGCGGGGTCGAGGCCGCTGTAGAGCAGCGTCATGCCGGGGCTGGCCAGACGCGTGACGATGAAGATGAAGAAGGCGATCAGCGCAAGGCCGACGGCTGCCAACGCGATCAGGCGGGTTGCCCCCAGATTGCGCAGCGTTTGCATCAGTCCATTCACGAGTGTCACCGGTATGCGAGTGTGTGGCCCATTCGTCGGTCCGCGGTTCCGCGCCGTCGCCTAAAATTTTAGGCGAATCGTGCGGATATGCGTGCGGCACTCCCCGACACCGCTCGACGATAGGCTTCAGGACTTAACAAGCTCTTAAGTCGCGGCAAAAATTGCCTAGAGCCCGGAAAAACTTGCCGGGACCGGGCGACGTAAGGGCGAACGTTCGCGGATGGAAGGATGGCGCGATGCGCCTATTCGGCGCTGCGCATGGCTCCGCTGCGCCGGGCGGCGGCGCGATAGTCCTGCAGGCGCGTCGTGCGCAGGCCGCGCATGCCATGGCGATCGATCGATCGCTGCCAGGACAGGAATTCCTCGACCGAGAGTGTGTAGCGCGCGCAGGCTTCTTCGAGGGTGATCAGGCCGGCGCGCACGCCAGCGACCACCTCCGCCTTGCGGCGGATGACCCAGCGCCTTGTGCCGGGAGGAGGCAAGTCTTCGAGGCGCAGGCGGCGCCCGTCTATACCGAGAACCACCACGCCTCTATTGCCATCGAGCTCGGCGCCCATCCGACTCCTTTCTTGGTGCAATCCGATGTCTTGCGAGCCTATGACCGACCGCTTAAGGAATTGCTAAGTCAGGGCTCCCGGCAGAGCCTTGGATTACCGTGGTTTTTCGATAAAATTTTACCGATCTGGCGAGTGCGCCGGATACCGCGCTGGCTCACGTTTCGGCGGCCTCGTCGGCGGCGGGCTTGGTAACCTTCAAGACCTTGTCGATCGGGAAGCCGACGGACCCCACGAACAGCTTCACCTCGCCGTCCTTGATCTCCGTGGAATCCACCACCCCGAAGCTGGTGATCTTGGCGGAATAGATCTCGCCCTGCGCGTCGTCATAGGAGACCGCCACGCGGTATTCGCCGTCGGGCAACTGGTTACCGAAGGCATCCTTGCCGTTCCAGTCCACCCGGTAGGTCCCGACGGCCTTGTTGGCCTCCTGCACCAGGACGACCTGCCCGCGCGCGTCCGTCACTGTCAGCATGGCGCGATTCGCGGTCCTGTCGATCTCGTACTGGAAGGTGGCCTTGCCGCCTTGGAGGCTGACCTGGTTGCTGTCGACCTGCACCTCGTTGCCGATAAAGCCGACGGCTCCGAACGCGTTGGTCGCGGATTGCAGCGCGATCAGCTTTTCCAGGCTCTTGTTGGAGGCGATCTGCTGCTCCACCTGGCTGAACCCGATCAGCTGCTGGGTGAACTGGGCGGTATCCATGGGATTGAGCGGATCCTGGTTCTGCAACTGCTTGGTCAGCAGCAGCAGGAAGTTGTCATAGGTGTCCTGCAGCCCTTCGATCGCCGTATCGGTCTTGGAGGGCGCGCTGGATTTGGGCTGGTTGGCGCGGGACTGCCCCAACAGGTCCTGGATATTTCCTACGTTCATCGCACTTTCTCCCGGCCCTCGTCAGACCTGCAGGTTCACGACACCGGCGGCGGTATCCATGACCTGGGCGGCCGGAGCCATCGGATGCTCGGCCTCGGTTTCGGCACCGGACGCCAGGCCATTGGCGGCCGAAGCACCCGACTGGCCCAAATCCTGGGCGAACTCCTGATCGCCACGCGCCAGGTTGAAGGACAGATCGCCGCCCTCCATCATCAGGCCAGCATTATGCAAGGCCCGTTCCAACCCGCGGATGTCGCGCTGCAGCAGTTCCAGGGTGCTGGGCCGCTCGACCGTGACGGCCGCGGTCACCCGCTTGTCTTCGTCGATCTCCAGCTTGACGTGGATGCGGCCAAGCTCGGCCGGCGAGAGCTGGACGGAGAGCCGGCCGGTTCCCTCGCGCACGGCGCGTTGGATATGGACGGCCACCTGTTCGTGGGCCGGCAAGTTCTGCAGGTGCTGCCGGAGCTGGGCAATGAACTCCGCGCGCTTGCCCGCCGCGCCCTGCGCGAGATGGAGCGTCCAGCCGGGGCCGGAGCCATCGGCCGAGAAGGGCTCCAGGAGCAGATCATCGGTGGTGCCGAACGCACCCATCGCGGTGCTCGGCTGCGCGAGCGCCTGCTGCGGCGTCGACGGTTGCGGAGCCGGGGTGGCCTCGGAAGAAGCTGGGCGGCCCTGCGGCGTCGTGCCCGGGCGCAGCTTGATGTCCATGGAGGAACGATCCAGGCGCGCCTGCGGCGCCGGCGCAACCGCCGCGGCTTCCGCGCCGAACGCCGCCGGCACCTGGAAGGTTCGCAGGTTCGGCTGGTCGGATTCGATGGGCGTGCTCGCCGGCGCTGCCATTCCGGCAATCTCCGGCATAAGGGCGGGTGCCCCGGGCGATGCCGGCTCTGCGCTCAAGGAGGCGGCGACATCGACCATGCCAGCCTCTGCCAATGCGGCGACGGCCTGTCCGGCGACGGCCTGTCCGGCGGTGGAATCGGAGGCTGACGGGGACTTCTCGGCGGTGGCATCGGCCGTCTGGTCCGTCTGCTCGGGCAGAAGGACCTGGCCGTCTTCGCCCAGGATGGGCTCGACCGGCAACGCAGTCACGTCGGCCGTCGCGGCTTCGCTCGCCTCGTTGGAGGACTGCGTTGGAACCACGATCGGCGTCCCGGGCGCGATGGCCCCGGCTTGGTCGGGCGCCTCGCCGGTCGCTTCGCCCTCGGTGCTCGGTTCGGAGGTTCCGCCTTGCGCGGCCGCATCGGTGATTGCTGCCGTCTCCGCGGGAGCTGCGGCCTGTTCCACCGCTTCCGCCTGTGCATCCTCGCGGCGCGCGTTCTTGTCGGAAAGAAGGCGATCATCCGGGCCCGGCACGTCCTTCGCCTCGCCGCGCAGCGTCTTGGCGTGGGCAATGACGAGGTCCGGCCGGCGGCCGGACACGCGGCCGGCCGGGTCGTCGCGGCGGTGCGGGATCTCGCGCCGTCCCATCTCCTGCTGGACCGTCACGCGCGGCTCGGCGTCGAAGCGGCGCTTCAGCAGGTCCGCGAACAGGTCGGCCGTCTGTCCGGAGTCCGGGCGCCGCCAATCGAGTTGCAAGTCGGTGGTGATCCGGGGATCGAATCGAATGCTCTGCATGCTCATCCCGTCAGGCAATGAAGTTGACCAGGGACAGCCGCGCGATCTGCGCATAGGCGCCGAAGCTGGCCTGCAAGTGCAGCTCGGCGTGCGCCAGCTTGGCGGCGACCTCGTTGGGGTCGACGGCCTCGATCTTGTCGCTGTCGGAGACGTTGGCGTTGATGGTGGTCTGGTGCGACAGGGTGGTGGCGGAGAAGAGCGCATCGTTCACTGTGTTGTCGCTCTGCAGCGCGCGCACGCCGGACAGCGATTCCGTCGCCAATTGCTTGGCGATGGCCATTTTCTCCGCATAGGCGTCGGGGTCCTGGACCGCCGACTGAGCGTAGCGCAACGCGAGCGTCAGCTTCTGGAGGGCCACCTCGTTGGCGCTGTAGGTGTATTTCACCTGCACCTTGTCGGCGATGACGATCGAGGCGCGCTGCCAGCCGAGGGCGGAATCGGTCGGCTCCTGATGGACGTTGTAGATGGGCGGGATCGGGTCGGGAACCGCGACCGGCTGCTGGACCTTGACGTTGGTCTCCATCGCCACACCTACCTGCGCGGCGGTCAGGATCAGCTTGCCGCTGCCGCTGGGGCCTGGCACCGCGGAGGCGGGGAAGGGGGGCACTTGCGCGTTGATGAGCGCGGTCAGGTTGATGGCGATGGCGTCCATGTCGGCTTCGGTGCCGGTCGTCGTGTAGCGAACGGTCCGGCCGTTGACGGCGACCTCGTACACGTCGCCCTTGCGGCCGACCGGGCCGCTCAGTTGCACGGTGTCGACCTGCGGCAGCGGGCCGGGCGGGATGTTGGCGACGATGTTGGTGATGGCCGGCGCGACGGTGGTGTTCGGCCCCGCGTCGGTCAGCAGCGTCGCCGTGAACGCCACGGGCGTGCCCGGCGTGTTCGAGACGATGGAGAGCCGCCCGTTGCGCACGGAGGCGGTGACGTCGATCCCCGCCGCGTTGATGGCGGACACGAGCTTCGCCGCGATCGCCGTTTCGTCGTCATCGGTTGCGGTTGTGACGGTGAAGGGCCCGCCGACCGGAGCGGTGAAGGTGATCTGGTACTGGTCGCCGCCGTCGTACGGGCCGGGGAAATGCACCTCGTCCTGCTGGGCCACCGGGACGACGGTGCGCTGCGTTGTCTCAACGGTCGGGACGTTCTGGACCGACGCATGCGAGGCGAACGCGGTCGCGGCCCGGAGCGCGATCCGGCCGTCGCCCAGGTTGGTCGCCGTCACGGCAAAGGGCGGCTGGTGGTTCTGGATCTTGCCTACGAGCTTTTCCACGATGGCGTTGAGGTCAGGCTCGTCACCCGTGGTGCGGTAACTGATCGTGACCGGCGCTGCGTGGGCCGGCGGGTCGGTGATCGTGATGCTGAAGACCTCGCCGATCAGGCCGACGGGCCCGCTCAGCGTAACGACGTCCACCTGCTCGGCGGCGATCGGCACGTTGGGCTGTACGACCTCGATGGTGGAAGGCGTGGGATCGTTCCCAGCGATCGAAGCGGTGAAGCCCGTGCCGGGCGTATCCGCCGTGATCGTGAAGCCGAAGGCGTCCACGTCCTGGACCGACACGTTGGCGAGCGGACCGATTGCCGCCGCCATCTGCGCCGCCAGCTGCTGCTGGGTCAGCGGGCCGTTCAAGGCGATCGGCGTGCCGTTGACGGTGATGGTTTCGCTCTGGCCCTGCCCAAGGTGATCGGTGGTGACGCGCACAACCTGGCGGATCGTGCCGGGCGCAAGCTGGGCCGTTGTGTTGCTCTCCGCCGCGTTCTTTGGGCCGCTGGGGTCCGGCAGACGCCTCAGGTCGACGACCGGCGCCCGCTCATTGGCGTTGATGCCGCCGAAGAGGTAGCGGTCGTTCACCTGCTCGTTCAGCAGTGCGTTGAGCTCGATCAGCGCATGCTCGACCTGCGCGATAATGGGCGAGATCTTGCCGGCGCGGGTCAGCGAGGCCTCGACGGTGTTCTCGAATCCGCTGGGGATCTCCGTCGTTGACGCCGTGACGTTGAACAGCGGCCCGGGTTCGCTGCCGGTGATGATGAGCCGGTCGCCAGTGGCCTGCGCGGTGGCGCGTATGGCCGGCGTGTGGTCGTTGATCTGGTTGGCGAGATTGCCGGCGATCTCCTCGTGGCTGCCCTCGGTGCCGTTCGTCACGTAGCTGAACAGCACGCCGTCCACCACGACCTTGTATATGTCGCCGACGTCCCCCAGGTCGCCGGCGAAGGTGACGGTGTGCTGCTGCTTGGTCGGCGGGTCGGTGTTGGGCGCGGTGAAGGCCTGCAGCATCGTCGCGTTGATGTCCTCGACGCTGGTGAACACGCGGTCATAGGCCTTGATGTCGGTCTGGGCGCTCTTGATCGCCTCGATATAGCCCTGCCGGCGCGCGATCTCCGCACGCAGGTCCACGAGGCGCTGCGTCTGCACGCCATAGACGGTGAGGTCGCTCGACTTCTTGCCGCTGTTGAGCTGCTGCGTGAGTTCCGCCAGCGAGGTCTGCAGCCGCTTGAATCCGTTGACGTTTGAGAGATAGGCGGCGTAGGTCGAGTATCCGTTGACAGGCATGGTGCTTCCTCGTCCCTTACCGCGATACCGCGGCTTGCAGCGTGTCGAACAATGTCTGGATGACCGTCATCAGCCGGGCGGATGCCGCATAGGCGTTCTGGAGGATCTGCAGGTTGGCCAGTTCCTCGTCCAGGTTGACGCCGGTCTCCTGCTGGTAGCGTTGCTCGATCATCGCCAGCGTATCGGCGTTCAGCTTGGCGTTGTCGCTTACGATCTTGGCGTTGCTGCTGGCGGTGCCGATGATGCCCGACATCAGGCCCTTGTAGGACACGTTGGTCAGGCTGAGGCCGACCGCGATGAAGTTGCGGTCGCTGACGCTGAGCGACGTCACGACGTCGGCCGCCGCGTTCCTCTTGAGCTGCTGCGTGCCCGCGAGCAGCTCGCTGTTCATCGAGAAGGTGTAGCGGTCGGTATTCATGAAGAAGCCCTTGGTCAGCTCCGGGAGCTGGCCGTTGACCGAACTCACCACCGTGAACGGCGTGTTGTTGCTGTCGCCGACCAGCTGGAGCGACGCGACGCCGTTGATCGCCGTCACGTCGAGGGTGGCATCCGCATTGACGAGCGCCGCGAGCTTCTGCGCGATCTGATCGAAATTGGTGTCGTTCTGGGTCGCGGTATAGCTGAAGGTCTTGCCCTTGATCGTGATCTCGAACACATCGCCCTCGGCCAGGCTGCCGCTGAAAACGACGGTGCCCATCTGGGGCGTGGTCGAGGTTGGCTGCACGGTGACCAGATGCGAGGCGCTGACGCGCAGCGAACCGGTGGCGCTGTTGTACGCCGCCGCGAAGGTCGCGGGCGTGCCGGTGGTGGTCGTGAAGGCATTGACCACCATGTCGAGTTGCGAGCGCAGCTTGCGGATGACCTCGGAGGCCGGATCGGCGCTCGCCGGCTGGCCGGCCGCCGTGCCGTCGTAGCGCAGGTTGAGCAGCGCCTTGATCCTGCCTTCCCGCAGCAGGCCGTTGACCGGCGCGCCGCTATCCACCGAGATCACGTTGGTGCCGTCGAAGTCGAACCGCCCCGGCGCGCCGTCGAGCAGCGACAGGCCCGCCGGCGTGAACAGGGCGATCGCGCCGTTCTCGCGCTCGACCGAGCGCACATCCACCAAGGTCGCGATCTCGCGCACGATGGCATCGCGCTGGTCGATGAGGTCGAGGCGCTCCGGGCCTTTCGGGTCCGACGACTTGATGCGCAGATTAAGCTCGAACACGCTGGCGAGCTTGTCGTTGAGCTCGTCGGTCGCCGTGTCGAGGTCCCTGCGGATCTCCATGTCGATCTGGTCGATGCCGGCGCTGAGGCGGCGCACCTCGGTCGCGAGCCGGTCGCCGAGGGCGATGACCTGCTGCTGGGCGGCGGCGCTCTCCGGCTGCGACTGCAGGCTCTGCCAGGCGGCCGTGAACTGGTTGAACAGTTGCGGCAGCGCCGCGGTGTCGGAGCTGGACCCCAGCAGGTTCTGGATGCGGCCCAAATAGTCCTGCTGCGCGCCGCTCAGGCCGCTGGCCGAGGTGAGCGCCTCGAACTGCCGGCGCAGGGACGCGCTGATCGCCTGCTGGAAGCCGGCGATCGCCGCGCCGCCGACCTGGCCCTCGCCCAGGTTGACGGACTCGCGGGCGAGGGTCTTCTTCGTGTAGTTCGGGTCGTTCGCATGTGCGACGTTGGAGGAAACCAACTGCACATGCGCCTGGTTGACCCGAAGCCCGGAAATCGCGGCGCTGAGGGCTGCGTCCAAGGACATGGCGTCACCTATCCCGGTCTAGCCGTTATCGCTTGATATTGATGATGTCGGCCAACATCTCGTCGGCGGTCGTGATCACGCGGGTGTTGGCGGAGAAGGCGCGCTGCGTGACGATCATCTTGGAGAACTCGTCCGCGATGTCGACATTGGAGCCTTCCACCGCGCTGCCGCGCATCGTGCCGGCGCCATTGTCGCCGGCATTGCCGATTCGAACTGCGCCGCTGTCGAAGGTCTCCGTGAAACCTTGTGCCACGTCGCGCTGCAAGGCACTGGGATCGTTGAACTGGGCAATGGGCACGCGGAAGTAGATGCGGCTGCGACCATTGTCGTACTGCAGTTCGACATCGCCGTTGTCGCGGATGCGCACGTCGTTCAGCAGTCCCTGCGGAACGCCATCCTGGATCAGGCGCTGCACGTCGATATCGTCGCCGCCGAACTGGGTCAGTCCCGCAGTCGTCTGGAACTGGCCGAGATTAAGTTCGATCGTCTGCGGACCGAAGCCGTAATCCACCTGGAAGGAGACGACCGCACCCTGTCCCGCGGTCTGCAGCACCGGTACCGACGCGTTGCCCGACGGGTTGAACTGGTTGGAGATGCCGACCACCGTTCCGGCCGTTGTCGGCGTCTGCCCGAACTGGACGTCGATGAAGCCCGGCACCGTTCCGTTGGTGGCCGTAGCCGACGAAGTGAAGGGCACGCCGGCATTGGTGGCGGTCAGCGAGATTACACCGCCCGCAGCGGTTGCGGTCACGCCAAGTCCGGGATTGGCATTGATCTGCTCGGCGAAGCGGGTGGCCAGATCACTGAGGCTGAGCTCGGTGCCATCGGCGAGGTAGGAGATGGATTGCGTGCCGATGGTCAGCGTGTAGGTGTCGCCGATCTCGCCCGGGCCGACCGTACCGCCCAAGGTTAGAGTGTCGGTCTGGGCAACGGGTGCGACATTCGCCGTGGCTGTGGCGCTGTTGGTGGGGCCGTCGCTGCTTACCGACGTCGGCGGCACGTCACCGCCGAACGTGGGGCCTGACGTGAACGTGCCTTGAGCGGTGTCGGTCTGGACCAGCAGCCTGTCGGAATCGTTGGGATCGGCGATAGCGGTAAGCACCGGCGCCAGCGCGGCATCGGCATTGATAGCGGTCACGAACGCGTCGCGCACTTGTGTCGCGCTGGCGATGCTCGCTGAACCGGTGACGGTGATGGTCGTGCCGTTGATCGTGATTTCTGCGGTCTCGCCCAGCGCAAGAGCGGAGAATTCGATGCCCTCCAGTTCGCCGGAGCCGGTGCCCCCCAGGTTGACCGTGAACGGAGTACCAGCCGTGTCGGCAACGATCTGAAACGTATTGCCGACGACGTTGCTGGCAGTGACGAGTGCACTCATTCCGGCATTGCCGTTGATGGCGGCGACCAGGGCCGAAGCCGCCTGGGTGGCGGTATAGCCGGTTGACGGCGCCGTAATCGACACGCTGTTGGCGCCGATGGTGACGCTGAGCGTGCGACCCGGAGCCATGCCGGCGGTGGGCAGCGTGATGGTCTCAACCTGCGCGACCGGCGCGACGTTCGGCTGCAGCGTGGCGGTGGCCGCTGTCTGATCGTTCACGCCGCTGATGGTGCCGGAGACAGGGTCGAGCGTGCTGTCCGCCGCCTGGATGTCGAGCATCCACAGATTGTCGGCGCGCTTAGTCCAGACCAAAGAGACCTGATGCGGGTTGCCCAGCGCATCGAACACCTGCACGCTCGTCGGGTTCAGCGGCGGATTGGGATTGACGGGGGAATTGGCCGGCAGGTTGCCAACGAATTCGATTTCGGTGGTCGGCGTCGGCTCGTCGATCACCTGCGAGATCTGGATCGGTTCCACGATGGACGTGTCAGGGACGCCGGTTTCGGGATCGACAGCCCAGCCGTTCAGGTAGTAGCCGCCGTTGTTCACGAGGTAGCCGTCACGATTGACCTGGAAGTCGCCGGCGCGGGTGTAGTAGCGCAGCGCCTCGAAGCTGGTCTGGGTCGCGGTCTGGTTGCTGGCGCGGCTGACCACGAAGAAGCCGTTGCCGGTGATGGCGAGGTTGGTGTTGTCCTGGGTCTGGGTGATGTTGCCCTGGATGCCATTGGCGAAGTAGGGCGAGGCGATGACGCCGCCGGGCGCGTGCAGGTTCTGGTTGGAGACCGTGATCAGCGTCTCGAACCGTGTCTCAACGCGTTTGTAGCCAGTGGTCTGAGAGTTGGCGATGTTGTCGGAGATGTGTCCGAGCGACCGCGACTGCGCGTTGACGCCGCTGACCGCCGTAAACATCGCGCCAAGAATGCTCATTTCAGGCCTCTTCTCATAGGGATGGTCCCAGGTGGATCCCTTGATGCAAGGCGCGGGCCAAGCTGTGCGATCAGCGCTTCGTATTTTCTTTCAATATGTTACGCGGTGGAAAGAGAATGGGCCCGCGGGCGCGCCCGGACCGCCCGGACGCTTCCGGGCCAGTCCTGCTGGGCACCCGACAAAATTTGCCGGAGCGCCGATGCGGGGATGAACTCTAGACCGGAGCGAGGGCGACCGGCGCGGCGGGCTTGCGCTCCACCAGTACCCAGAAGCCCTGCGGCATTCGCTGGAAGACGACAAGCTCGAACCGGCTCATGAGCCGCGGCAGCCACCAGGCGGCGGGCTGCTGGATGAGATGGGCGTTGCGGCCATCGGGCAGGGTCTTGATCGCCGGCCCGATATGCACGGTGAAGAAGCCGCATCTCTGGACCAGGCTCTGCAGGTCGTCGAGCACGTTGTCGAGGTAGTCCGGCTCGATGTGCTCAAGCACGTCGATACAGCAGACGAAGCCGCAAGACTGGGGCCGCGCGGACCATTCCGGCACCGCCGGATCGTAGTGATGGATCGTCAGGTTGCCAGGCAGTATCGTGCGCAGCGACTGGCCGAGGCGGCCTTTCCCGGCGCCGTAGTCCAGCAGCTCCGTAATGCCGGTCTGCTGCATGATCTTGGCGACGATCGGCGCATATTGCAGCGAGGCGACGCCATAATTCGGATTCTCATGCAGCTTCTCCTGCATGCGACGATAGTCTTCGCTGATCTGCCCCATCGCCGACATTGGCTGGATTCTCCCTGCTGCCGATCCGTACTGCTTATTGCTGCGCCTGTGCCTGGGGGTGCAGCTTCGCGACAATGCGTCCGTCCGCGGTCCGCCCGGCATGAACGGAGCGCGCCATCAGCTCCTGCCAGCCCGTGGTGGAGTTGCTGGCCTTGTGCTCCGCCAGCCATTCCTCGCGGTATTCGCTGCCGGCGGTCTCCTCGTAGATCGGCATGCCCTGTGTATAGTGCACGAGCTTGGCGCCCGCGCGCGGCGCGTCATAGCCGACAAGGTGGTTCCACTGGCCCGGCAGCTCGCCCACCAGTTCGGGAGCGAGCCAGTCCATGATGTGCGGATTGACGCAGCGCTTCGGGTCGTCGACATAATCCGGCGTCAGCACCTTGTTCGCGGGATGCCCGCAATTGAACAGGATCATGGACGCCCATTCGAACTTCTTGGGGTTCTTGCTGACCATGGTCGCGTAGCGGTCGTCGGCATGCGCGAACAGCTCCGCGATGTCGCCGAGGGCCAGGAAATCGATGTCCAGGAACAGGGCCCAGCCCTGATAGTCGCACAGCCACGGCACCAGGAAGCGGCTGAAGGTGAAGGGCGTCAGGCCCTGGCGCTTCATCGGCAGCGTCGGCAGCACCAGCGGCGAAACGCTGAGCGGCCTGGTCGCGCGCCGGAGCAGGCTGAATTGCAGGACGTTGTAGGCCACGGCCTGACGATGGTCGTAGCCGATGAAGATGCGAAGGGGCTGGTTGCTCTGTGTGCCGGACATGCGGGTCTCCGAATTTGACCTGGACTCTCGGCGAAAGGCCTTAACAAGTTATTAGCCATAACTGCCTTCGCGCGCCCTTTTTCGAAGGGAAGCGCACGCACGCCGAGTGCCAATCGAATCGAAACGGCCGCGATGCGTCGTCGCGGCCGTCGGAGCTCGTTCGGTCGCGTCAGTAAACCGAATTGATGATGAGGCCCATCAGCTTGTCGGTCGCCGAGGTGCCGATCCGGGGCAGGCTCTGGATGAAGCTGACGCTGCTGGCGATCGAGCCGGTGAGACTCGTGGTGGCCTCGCTCACATTGCCGATGCCGTAGGGATCGTCGGTCGCGCGCGCGGCGCGTTCGATCGTGTCGTAGTCCTGCGCATAGAGGCCCTGGCTCAACTGAAGGGCGTAGCTGTACTCCTTGTTGCGCTCGGCGCCGACATTGCTGGTGCGCGAGACGCGCAGGATGTAGTCGCCGGTCTCCATCTCGTACGTGCCGTCCTGGATCTGCTGGAAGACCTCGTGCGCGCCGCCGGAACTCGGGTCCGAATCCGCCAGGACGCGGCCATTCGACTTGGAATAGATCTGGAAGTGCAGCTTGCCCTTGTCCTCCTCGGAGGCGTTGAGGATCGAGAAGGTGGTGGCTGCCTTGGTGGTCACGCGGAACTGGAAGCCATCGACCGAATCGCCGGCGGCGAGGGAGCTGAACAGATTGAGGCGCGTCTGGTTCTTCTTGAGCACGCCGATGTTGCGCGCCGTCGCGTTGCTCTCGACCTGGACGTCGCGCGTTTCCTTCTGGAACTCCTCGACCTCGGTGCCGCTGGCCCTCTGCGCCTGCTGCTGCTCCAGCCGGTTGAGATGGCGCTGGATCTCGCGGAGCTGCTCGGCCGCTGCATCCGCCGGCGTCTGGGTCAGCGGGGAGAACGGCGAGCCGCTCGATGAGTTGGAGAGACCGGGGATGGTCGCCATGGAATTCACCGCATGCTAGGCAGAGACGCGCATCGCCGGCGCCGGGCCGGCGGAAGCCGGTCGGGCAGGGGCGGCAGGCTGGTTCGCCGCCGGCGCGGCAGTTTTTGCCGACAGGCCCTCGGCGATCGCGCGATTGATGTCGAGGATGGGGCCGATCTTCGAGCCGTCCAGATCGGCCAGCCGGGCCACCGAGTGGCGGTCGACCATGACGGAGAGGGCGAGCACGTTGTCGCGCACGTCCTTGGGCAGCGGGCAGTCCGGCTCGCTGAGGGCGGCCTGGAAGATCGACCACAGGCGCTGATTGAGGCGCAGAGCCTCGCGCAAGGCCTCGCCCTTGTCGGTCATCTTGGCGGCCAAGGCCAGCCGGCGCGACGCTTCACCCAAGGCCCACGCCTCGGTGCTGCGCGGATCGTCCCCGCTGGGTCGGCTGACATAGGCGTTCGGTGCTTTCATTCCGTCCTCGCTTTACGTCCCCGAAACCGCGCCCGCGCGCGTCAGAACAGCTTCGCGGTCAGCTTCAGGGCGCGATAGTAATCCCGTTCACGCACGAACCGTGCCACCTCGTCCCATTCCTTGGCCCGGTCGGGCCGGTCGGCCTGGCAATGGGCCAGCACGGTCTCGAATTTGTCGGAGGTCTCGGCGGTATCCTCCGGAAACAGATAGAGCAGCTGGATCGCCAGATAGAGCTTCTTCTCGTTGGTGTCGGCCTGCTCCTCCTTCATGACCTCGCGGCCGCGGAGGAAATTCGCCTTGTTGTAGAGATAGAAGGTTCCCGGCTCCTCGCCGCGGCCGATGACCGCGCCGTTGACGATGACCTTCTCTCCCGGGCGAAGCGAGAACTTGAGCGGCACCTGGACTTCCTTCCCCTGACCCTGATCGCGGAATGTGCGTCCGATCTTCCACGTTCGAACCTTCCGAAATCGCCAGAGTAGTCCGGGGAAGAAGCGGGCGGCGGCGGGTCGCGCCGCCGCCCAACTCTATCCGACCCCGACGGTTTAGAACAACCGCAGGATGGCCTGCTGCGCCTGGTTGGCCAGAGACAGCGAGATGGTGCCCAACTGCTGACGCGTCTGCAGCGTCAGGATGTTGGCGCCCTCTTCGTTCTGGTCGGCCAGCGTCAGCTTGCCGGCGCCTTCCTGCAACAGGTTCGAGAAGGACGCCGTGAAGTCGAGACGCGTGAGCAGCGTGTTGGAGTTCGTGCTCAGCGCCGAAGACGCCGATCGCAGCTTCAGCTTCGCCGCATCCAGCTGGCGGATCGCGTTGTCGATGTCAGCGCGATCGCTCCAGGAGTTCTGGGCGAAGTCGAGTTGCAAGCCCTGACCGTCCGTCTGGACGTTCTGGCTCACCACGGTGACGGTGCTGGTGTTGGTCTCGTTGAGCTGCACCGTCAGGTTGTTGGCGTCGGAGCCGTCAACCTGCTGCTGAGTGACCAGCGTGGCGCTTTCGCCGTCCTGGGTGCCACGCACGTCGAACGCCGCCGAACGGGCGGTGAAGGCGCCGTGGACATTGTAGGTCAGGCTTTCGTCGGTGAGGGCGGTGGCGACCACACCAGCGGTCACGTTGAACGCCATCGTCGCGCCGCTGTTCGCGCCGCCCGTCAACGTCACGTTGAACGTGCCGGCCGCGCTCAGGTTGATGCCCGACGAGGTGAAGGTGCCGCCGATGCCATCCGACACGGTGATGGTCGCGTTGTCCGCCGAACCCGTGAAGGACAGCGAGACGTTCGAGTACGTGTTGTCCGCGAAGCCGGAAACAGCCGTCACCGACACGGCGGTGGCCACTGAGGCACCCGTCGTGCCGCTGTTGCTCTCGCTGGTGTTGACTTCAGCCGGCGTGGAGTGATCCAGGTCGAGCATGTAGCTCAGCTCGTTGAAATTCACGCCGATCGTGTAGTCGGCGCCGCTCGCTCCGACGCCGGTCATGGTGATCTCGGACGTGCCGGCGCTGACAAGGGTGGAGCTGGAAGTCGCACCACCCACAGCCACCGAAAAGACCGCCGGCTGGCCGTCGGCGCCAACGCTCTGCACCGTGACGGTCAGGGCGACCTCCTCGTCACTGTTGGCGCTGCCGCCGGTCAGGGAGACCGACGTGAAGGCCGGCGAGCCGTTGCCATAGATCCCGCTGACCGCCGACGTGTAGCCGGACGCACCCAGGATCTGCCGCTCGTCGATGGTGAAGCGGGCCGTGCCGGAATCGAAGGCGAAGGAGTTTTCGCCGTTCGCGACCTTGCCGGTGCCCAGCGCCGCCAGGCCGTCACGGGTGACGGTCTCGCCTGCGCCACCGCCGTTGATGACGCTCACCTGGAGGTTGACGTTCTTCTCGATCACCGAGGTGCCGACGCCGGCGGTGTCCGCCACGTCCTCGATGGCATCGATATCGACGTCGAAGCTGATGCGCGTGCCGCTGTCGAACTCGAACGTCAGGCGGTTGACGGTGCCCGACGCCTTGGCCGCGGTAAAGGCTTCCTGCGTGACGGTCTGCGTGATGCTCACGCCGCCTTCCGTCACCGTGAAGACCTTGTCCTTGCCTTCGCCGCCGGACAGCTTGAGCGAGATGCTGTCGAAGTTGAACGCCGTCTTGGAGGCAAAGCCGGTGATCTCCAGGTTGGAGATACCGCGGTCGCTCTCGGCATTCGCGATGTCGGCCGCGCTGCCGGAGATCGCGCCGTCACCCGACACCGAGATCTGGTAGCTGTCGGCGCTGATGACGTTGGTCGCACGCGCGCCGCTGATGCCGGTCAGGGCATTGATGGCGCTCTTGCTGCTCGCGGTTGCGTCGATGCGCAAGCCGGAGCCGACCAGAAGGTTCTTGCCCTGGTAGCCGGAATCCTGCGCCAGCTTGTCGATCTGCCGCAGCACGTTGTTGAACTGAGAGGCCAAGCTGCTGCGCAGGTCGACCGAGGCGGCATCGTTGCCCAGCGAGCCCAGAGCCTGGGTCGTCAGACCGCGCGCCTGCTCAAGCAGGTTTTCGATGCCGGTGATGCCGGTGTCGCCGGCCTTGATCGTGCTGATCGCCTGGCCGATGCCGTCCTTCAGGCCGTCAAGGTCGCCAGCGCGCTGGGTCAGGCCCTTGGCCGCGAAGAACGAGGTCGGGCCGTCGAGCGCGGTGTTGATCTTGTTGCCGGTGGCGAGGCGAAGCTGAGTTTTCTCCAGGAGCGAGGTCGTCTGCTGCAACAGAAGCAGGTTGCTGCGGATGCCCGCACTCAAGGAAATGGAATTACCAGCCATTAGATGCTCCTTTGGAGGCTGCTAGCCGTGACGACTTTGCGTGCACGGGCCGGCGCACAGGCACCGGCAGGGGCTAGGTAGCAAGTTCCCTGCCAGCCGGCAGAAGATGCCTATCCAGCGGAAATATCTGCCTTTTCTGCAGCGGCAGGCCGGTCTGGAGGCCGGCAAAATTTGCCGGGCTGGGGTAACTTTTGCCGGGGCAGAGGCTTTCTTAGGGAAAAATTTTCTCTGCCATTTCAATGAATTAGCCTTCACCAATCATTAACCATTCCGCCTCTAGGATCGCCCCGCAATGAGGCAGGGTCTGGCCGATATCTTCAATTTGTGCAGCATTTTAGAGAGATGACATGGCGACGGGTGCACTCACGACCACACCGCGCCACGCGCCGGCACAGGGCGCCGTAACGGGTTCCCGCGGCTCCGGCCAGGACGAGGCCAGGGTCGCCTCTCTCCTGCAGGCCGCCGGCCAGGCCCATCAGGCCGGACAGCCCGACCGGGTCCACAAGATCCTGGAGGAGGTGCTCGACCTCGACCCGGACAACGTCTCCGCTCTCTACAATCTGGGGATCCTGTATCGGGATCGTGGCGATGTGTTCGCCGCGGAGAAGCATCTCAGGCGGTCGATGCGGGTTGATCCCGGGCATCTGGACGCGCACCAGGGGCTTGCCGACCTCCTGTTCAACGTCAAGCAGCTTCTGCCCGCTGCGCGGCTCTATGAGCAAGCGCTCGAGCTTGCGCCCAACAGGGTGCCTCTGCTGGTCAATCTCGCCCGGACCCGCATGATGCTGAAGGAGGCGCCGGAAACGGAGCGCCTCGCACGCCGCATCCTGTCCATCGACGAACAGTGCCGTGAGGCCTGGTCGATGCTGGCTTGGGCGCTGCTTTACGGGTCCGGCGATGCCGGGGATGCCTTGCGCGCCGCTGAGGAGGCGGAGCGGCTGATGCCCGGCGATCCTTACCCCGCCGTCTTCCGTGCCCATGCCTTGCGGCAACTGGGCCGCGCGGCGGATGCGGATGCTGCCTGGACCCGCATCCTGGAGGAGGCCAGGACCGGCTGGGCAAGGGCACGTTCGCTGAACGAGGCCTTCTACTGGCTCGATCAGCGGGACCGCAGCAACGCGATCATCAATGCCTGCGTGGAAGCCAACCCGGACGAGGCGGAGGTGCTGAAGGACCTCGCGGCGCTGCGGATGGCGGATGGCGATTTCGAGGGCGCCCAGGAGGCGCTGGATCGCGCGGCCAAGATCGCGCCTGATCATATGGTCGTCCGCATGGTGCGCGGTCTCAACGCGTTCCGGCTCGGCGATTATCGCATGGGGCTCGAACTCTACGAGGCGCGCTGGCACCGGGGCAGCCACGACAAGCCTTGGGATATTCCAGTGCCGGAATGGGACGGCCGGCCGATCGACGGCAATCTCGTCGTATATTGCGAGCAGGGCATCGGCGACTACGTCATGTTCGCGCTGCTGTTCTCCGAGCTGCGCAACTATGCCAAGTCGATCACCATCGAAGTGAATTCCCGCGTCGGCAGCCTGTTCCGCCGCAGCTTTCCGGACATGCCGGTGGTCGACCGGAACAGCCTGCCGAATGACTGGAATCCCGGCCGCTACCAGGCCAAGGTCGCGATGGGCGATCTGCCGCTGCGGCTCAATGTCGATCTCGAGAACCTGCCCAATCGCGGCGGGTGCCTGATTCCCGAGCCGGCGCTCACGCGCAAGCTGCGGAACCGCTACCGCGCCATGTTCCCGGGCAAGCGCCTCATCGGCATCTCTTGGCGCAGCGGCAACCGGGACAGCGCGACCATCCGCTCGGTCGACCTGCCGCTGTGGAAGCCCATCTTCGAAACCGAGGATTGCGCCTTCATCTCCCTGCAATACGGCGACAACAGAAGGGATCTGGAGCGGCTGACCGCCGAGACCGGTCACGCCGTGTACTGGGACCGCGAGATCGACCCGCTGCAATATATGGACCCGTTCGCCGCGCAGATTGCGGCGATGGACTTGGTGATCTCGGTCGACAACAGCACCGTGCATTTCGCCGGCGCGATCGGCAAGCCGTGCTGGGTGCTGCTGCCACTCAACGCAGACTGGCGCTGGCTCATCGATCGGACCTCCTCGATCTGGTACGACAGCCTGCATCTCTGGCGTCAGCGGAAGTCCGAAGGGTGGGAGCGGGTGGTCGCCGACGTCGCCGGGCGGCTGCGCGCGATTGGGAGCGAGCCGCTCGTGGACGCGACCGCCGCGATGTGCCTGCGCTGCGGCGAGGAGATGCTGCGGCGGGAGGCCATGGTCCCGGCGGAAGATTTCTTCCGCTGGCTGATGGAAACCGGGCGGCACAAGGCGGCCGCGTTCCATGGCGTCGGCATGGCCGCGCTCAAAGCCCGGCACGACGACGCGGCCGGCATCCTCGGCCGCGCGGCGGAACTGGCGCCCGCGCGCGTCGACTACAAGGCCGACTGGGCCGTCGCAGTGTTCGAAGCCGGCCATCGCGATATGGCGGAACGCCTTGCCCGCGAACTGACGCGCAACGGCAATGATCCCAAGGCGCTGATGGCGATGGGCCACATCCTGGTCGGCAAGCACCTGCCGGACCAGGCGACGGATTATTTCGCGCGCGTGCTGCGCGCCGATCCCGGCCATGTCATGGCGCGCACCACGCTCGCCACGCTGCAGGCCACGCAGGGCGAGCACGAACTGGCGCGCCAGAACTTCGCGCGCATCGTCCAGCAGGCGCCCGACCTGCCGGCGCCGCGCACCGCGCTGGGCGAGATGGATCTCCAGCTCGGGAACGACGGGGCGGCGTGGCCGAACTTCGCGTGGCGCTTCGGCGCCGCGCCGGACGAGCTGCCGGGTCATCTCGCCATGATCGCGCCGGACGACCGGCCGAAATCGCTGCGGGGCGAGCGGATCCGCCGGAGGCGCCTGTTCCTGCGCGCCGAGCGCAACCCCGTCGAGCAATTGCTGTTCGCACCGTGGTTCGCTGAGGCGGCGGCCGATGCGCGCGCGGTGCGGGCGGAATGCCCGCCGGCCGTGCTGCCGCTGTTGAGCGAGGCATTCCCGAAGATCCGCTTTGCCGCCGCCGGCACGCTGACGCCGGGGGATTTGATCGCCGAGCGCACCCAACTCTGCGCGAGCCTCAGCGACCTGGCCGCGACCTATACGCGGAGTCCGGCGGGTGGCTGGCTGGAACACGACCGTGCGGCTGCTGCCGCGCATCGCGCGCGCTGGCTGGCCGGCGGCGCCGGGGCGAGGGTCATCGGCCTCGCCTGGCAAACGGGCGACGCGCCGCATGGCGGCCTCGCGCCGTTCATCGGGCTGCTCGAGGTGCCGGGGATCCGCTGGGTCATGCTGCCGGTGGGTGCCGTCCCGCCGGCGCTCTCCGAGCTTCTGGCCGCGCCCGATTCGCCCTTGGTGTTCGAGCCGGCGGTCCTGGGCACCGGCTTGGATCGGATTGCTGCGGTTCTGGGCGCGCTCGACATGGTGGTGTCCGGAGAGGATCTGCTGGCGACGCTGGCGGGGGCGATCGGCAAGCCAGTCTGGCGGGTTGGCGGCCAGGCCATGCACTGGTCCTGGCTGGCCGAAGGCGCCGCCAGCAAATGGCACCCGACGGCTCGCATCTTCCGCGGCGCCGATGGAGCGGTGCCATCGATGACCGGCATCCGAACCGAGCTCGAGCATTTCGCCGGCGCCGTCCGGCCGGGAGACATTTGATGAATCGCAAGCAGCGCCGCGCCACGGCGAAAGGGACGAGATCCAGAGGCGAGGCCAATGCGCCGCGCAACGCGGCGGACGATGTTGTCGCGAAGGCCATCAAGGCCGCACAGCTCGGGGTTTTCGCAGATGCCGAGGCGGCGCTCGATGAAGTGCTCGCGCGCTTCCCCGACCACGTCGAGGCGCTGCATCAGAAGGGCATGCTGATGGCCCGCACCGGCCAGGTCGAGGCGGGGATTCCTTTGCTGCGCCGCGCCACGGCAGCCAAGCCGGGCGAAGCGCTCTACTGGAACAATCTGGCGGCGGCCTGCCTGACCATCGAATGGTCGGAGGAAGCGCTGGGCGCCGCGCGCAAGGCGGTCGAGATCGATCCCGCCTACGCCATGGCGTGGCGCAACCTGGCGATGGCCCAGACCGATCTGGGCCGTCACCGGGATGCGTGCGACGCGCTGGAGAAGGCGTCGGCGCTCGCGCCGAAGGATGCCGAGATCTGGGGCCGGCTGGGCCTTGCCCGGCTTGCGCTCGACGACGTGGCACGGGCCGAGGTGGCGTTCGCGCGGGCCGTTGCGCTCGAACCGGCGAATGTCTCCTGGCTGGGCAATCTTGGCGCGTTGCTGGTCAAGGGCGGCCGGGTCCAGGAGGCTCTGCCGCATCTGGAAAGAGCCGTCGCCCTGGCGCCCGACAATTTTGCCGCCGCTCTGCATTGCGGTATCGCATCGACGCTGGCCGGCGACCACGCCAAGGGCTTGCGCTGGCTGCGCAGGGCGACCTCGATCCAGCCGCGTTCCGACGCGGCATGGGCCGCGCTCGCCGATGCCGCCGCCGCGGCGGGGGATCAGGCGGAGGCGCTGGATGCCGCGCGGCGCGCCGCCGAGTTCGCGCCTGCCGATCCGGCGCATCGGACCCGGTTGCAGAGATTGCAGCCCGGCGGCGCGGGCCCCGATCCGGCGCATCGGACCCGGTTGCAGAGATTGCAGCCCGGCGGCGCGGCGACGCAGGATGGGCTGATCGATCTGGTGATCGGCAACGTGTCGCTGTCCCAAGTGGACAAGCCGCGGGCGGACGAGCCGCAGGGCATAGACTTGTCGCGCTCGCTGGACCGGATTTTCATCGGCTAGTGTAGAAAGCGCGCAAACGCCGCGCTAGAAATCGAAACCGCCCGGGAGCCTTTCGGCCCCGGGCGGTTTTTTGTCGCCGGTTACGCGGCCTAGAACAGCCGCAGGATCGCCTGCTGCGCCTGGTTGGCGAGGCTGAGGCTGATCGTTCCCAATTGCTGGCGCGTCTGCAACTGGAGCAGGTTCGCGCCTTCCTCGTTCTGGTCGGCCTGCACCAGCTTGTTGGCGCCTTCCGCCAGCACGTTGATGAACTCCTTCGTGTAGTTCAGCCGCGTCTGGATGATGTCGAGGTTGTTGCTGAGCGCCGAGGCCGCGCCGCGCAGGCGCAGCTTCGCCTCCTCGATCGAACGTTGGGCGTAATCAATGTCGGCCCGGTCGCGCCATTCGTTCTGCGCGAAATCGACCGCCAGGCCCTGGCCGTCGGTCTGCACGTTCTGGCTGACCACCGTCACCTGGGTCGTGTTGGTCTCGTTGAGCTGGACCGTCAGGTTGTTGCTGTCGGTGCCATCGGTGACCTGGACCGTCCGTAGGCTCGATGTCTGGCCAGCATTCGCCGCCCGCACGTCGAACAACGCCTCGTCGGGCGCGGTGAAGTCGCCGATCGCGTTGTAGCGCAGCGTGCCTTCCGAGTTCGCCACCAGCGAGGCGCTGGCGAGGGTCAATTGGACAGTCGCGCCGCTGTTGGCGCCGCCGATGATCGTGAAGTTGAGGGTCTGGCTGCCCAGCGTTCCGGCGGTTACCACCGCCTTGCCGCCGTAGCCGTCATCCAGGGTGAAGGTGGCGGATGAGGCCGCGGTGACGACGTTGAAGTTCATCGCGTGCGCCAGGTTGTCGGCAAGGCCGGACAAGCTGGTCAGCGTGACGCCGGCGGCTGGCAGCGCGGCGCCGAGCGCACGCTCGGTCGCATCCGCCTCCGCCGCCGTCGAGGCCGCGGCGCGGACGATGCCGTGGAAGCCCGTCGTCTGGAGGTTGAGGCCCACATTCTCGCTGGCATCCGCCGCGGCGGAAAAGGTGTAGGTGCCGCTGGCGCTGACGGTGATGGCCACGGTGCTGTTCGGTCCGGCCAGAGTCGCCGTGTAGCTGGCGAAGGTGCCGGTGACGAAGTCGAAGTCGGCCGCGGTGGCCGACGCCGTCAGCGCATAGGTGAAGTCGTTGGCGATGCCGGTCGAGGCGCCGCCGATCGCGATGTCCGCCGTGCCTACGATCGCGTCCGCCGCGCGCCCATAGGACCCGCCGATCGCCTCGCTATAGGCGGCGGCCTGCAGGATGGTGCGCTCGTCGATGGTCATGCGCGGCGTGCCGGAATCGAAGGCCCAGGCGTTCTCGCCCGCGGACAGCTTCTGCTGGCCGGACTGGTTGAGCGCGCTGCGCTCGATGCGCTGGCCGACGCCGTTCAGGTTGGTCACGGCGACCGAGAGATTGACGTTCTTCTCGATCACCGATGTGCCGACGCCCGCGGTGTCGGGCACGTCGTCGATCTCTTCGAAATCGACGTCGAAGTTGATGTGTGTGCCGCTGGCGAACTGGTGGTCGAAGTTCAGCAACTGGCCGGTCGCCTTCGCCTGCTCCCACTGCTCGACCGTGAAGGTCTTCGTGATGGCGACGTCGCCCTCGGTCACGGTGAAGGTCTTGTCTTTGCCCTTGCCACCCGCGTAGCGGATGACGATGTCGTCGAAATTGCCAGCCGTCTTGCTGGAGAAGCCGCCGATGGTCAGGTTCTGGATGCCGCGGTCGCGCTCCGCATTTGCAATGTCGCTGGCATTGGCGCTGATCGCGCCGTCGCCGGCGATGTCGATCACGTAGTTGTCGGCGGACACCACATTGGTCACGCGCGTGTTGCTGACGCCGGTGATGGCGTTGGTCGCGCTCTTGGATGACGAGGTCGCGTCCAGCCTGAGGCCGCTGCCCTGCAGCAGGTTCTTGCCCTGGTAGTTGGCGTCCGCGGCGAGCTTGTCGATCTGGCGCAGCAGGTTGTTGAACTGCTGCGACAGCGACTTGCGGAGGTCGACCGAGGCTTGGTCCTTGCCGAGGCTGCCATAGGCCGAGGTGATGAGGCCGCTCGCCTGGTCCAGCATCTGCTCGATCGCGGTCACGCCGGTGTCGGCGGCCTTGATCGCGCTGACGCTCTGGCCGATCGAATCCTTGAGCTGGTCGAGGTCGTCCGCGCGGCGGTTGAGGCCCTTCGAGGCGAAAAAAGCGACCGCGCCGTCGATGGCGGCGTTGATCTTGTTGCCGGTCGCAAGCCGCTGCTGCGTGCGGTCGATTCTCTCCGACGTCACCTGCAACAGGAGCAGATTGTTGCGGATGCCAGCAGTCAATTGAATGTCGTTCGTCGGCATCAGGGTTCTCCTTCGTCTCGTGCCAACTTCGGCCGCGCTTTGGCGCCCGAATCCGTTCCGCACAGGCGGTGTCGCACCCCTTCAAGCAACTCGCGTGCCAGTCAGTAAAACGCTGATATTATTGGAACAATGCTGATTGACGAGGGTTTGCTGGAAATGCCGGTCGGCAAGGAGGGGCGGGGCAGGCAGGAAATTTGTTCCAGCGGGCTTGCAGGTAACGGACCGCCGTATAGGGGCTTTAAGGCTTTCTTAATAGATCAGGGGAAAGATCATCTATACTGCTGTGTAGTGTAAACGGGACCGAATGCTCGGCCCCGGCAGCAGGAGAAGGGAGCAGCGGGCTTTAATGTTGCGCCCGATCACCACATCCAGTGCGTCGGCCGGCGCGGCACCGAGTGCGGTGCACGAAAGCGCCGCCGCGACTCTCTCGCGCCATCAGACGCACGCGCCCACATTCGGCGCAGCGGACTCCGCCCCGTCCCATACCGGCGCCGGAAATGCGGGGCCGATGTTCCGCTACAATAGCTTTCAATTCATTTACCGGCAGGATGTCGGGCGCATTGTCCTGATCGGGCAGAGCCCGGAGACCGGCGAGCGCGTCGCCCAGGTGCCGTCGGAGCAGGCGTTGCGCGCGTATGAGCGGACCGAGCGCGTCGAGCGCCAGGCGCATATCCAGGGGGGCCAGGCCGCGGAGCAGCCGGCGGCGGTCGCCGCGCCATCCGCGCCTTCGACGCCGAAGCCGGATCTCGCGAAGGCGTTGGTGGCGGCAATCGGAGGCGACAATCGCGGGAGCGGCGTCGTCAGCGTTTCGGCCTAGGGAGGCATCGGCGCTTCGATGTCAGGCGATGGCGGGCCCGCAAGGGCCCTTTTTCATGCCCGCTGCTGGACCGCCGCGGGGCCGATGGCCGCCTGCCGTCGGCCGCGCCGCAGCGCGCCGCGCTGGTTGTAGCCGGTGACCTGTTGCCGCGGCTCCTCCAGCGCCTGGACGACGGCGCGCATCACCCGTTCGTTGACATCGCGCATGGCGCGCAACGCACGCAGATTGTCGTGCAGCGTGGCGCGGAAGTGCTCGGTCGCCTCAATCAGCTCGTCCTTCAGCACGTCCGTCACGGCGTCCGCCGCGGCGTCCGGTTCCTTGAGGGCCAGCACGAAGGCGCGATAGGCGTCCGAGAGGGTGGACTTGTCATTCTGGAGCTGCCGCAGCTCCTGCGGCTTCATGCTGCGCAGCAGCTCGACCTCGTGCTCCATGCAGGCGATCAGCCGCGAGGTGATCGCAAGCAGGTCGGCCATCCGAGAGGACTTGTTCATCGGGAAGTCTCCTGGAGCAGCAGCAACTGCTTCTGCACCATGTCGGAAAGGCCGATGCCGCCGGCCTTGGCGACCTGTTTGCCGTATTCCTGCAGCAGGAAGGAACGGAAGATTCCCTCCGCCTCGCCGCCGCCGAACAGGGGATCGCTCGACAGGTCCGCGAACATGTCCTCGAATGCGTGGGTGACGAAGAAGGCCTCGAAATCCTCGGCCGTCGCCTTGATCGCGGCCTTGTCCTTGGCGTCGATCGCAGGTGCGGCGGGCGGGCTCTGGCGCAGCGTGCCGAAGCGGTCGAGCGGATTGCCGGGGATGGAGACAGCGCTTGCCATGGTCATCACTGCACCATGAGGTCGGCCTGCAGCGCGCCGGCGGTCTTGATGGTCTGCAGGATGGCGATCATGTCTCGAGGGCTGACGCCGAGGGAATTGAGCCCGGTGACCAGTTCCTCCAGCGTCACGCCGGGATCCAGCACCGCCAGCTTGCGGTCGGCGTCCTCCTCGATCTCCACATTGGTGCGCGGCACCACCACGGTGACGCCGGTGTCGGAGAAGGGGTTGGGCTGCGAGACTTGGGGCGTCTCCGTGATTCGGATCGTGAGGTTGCCCTGCGCCACCGCCACCTTGCTGATGCGCACCTTGTCGCCCATCACGATGACGCCGGTGTTCTCGTCGATCACCACGCGTGCCGGCAGGTCCGGCTCGATCGGCAGGGATTCGATTTCGGTCAGGAGCGCCGCCGGGTTCCCGCCGCCGGCAAAGACGTTGAGGACGACGGTGCCGGAATCCTGGGCATGGGCGACCTCGTGGCCGATCTGCGTGTTGACCGCGTTGGCGATCCGGCGGGCGGTGGTGAAGTCCGGATTCCGCAGCGCGATGTTGACGGTCTCGAGGGAGGCCATGTCGAAGGGCACTTCGCGCTCCACGATCGCACCGCGGGCGATACGGCCGCTGGTCGGCACGCCCCGCGTCACCGATTCGGCGGCGCCGACGGCGGAAAAGCCGCTGATCGTCACCTGGCCTTGCGCGACGGCATAGACCTCGCCATCGGCGCCGACCATCGGGGTGACCAGCAGAGTGCCGCCCTGCAGGCTGGTGGCATCGCCGAGGGCGGAGATCGTCACGTCGATCTCGGTGCCCTGGCGCGCGAAAGGGGGCAGGCTGGCGGTCACCATGACCGCCGCTACGTTGTCCGTTTCCAGGTCCTCGTCGCGCGCGTTGACGCCCAGGCGCTCGAGCATGCCGATCAGGCTTTCGCGCGTGAACACGGCGGATTCCAGGTCGTCGCCGGTGCCGTTGAGACCGACCACGATGCCGTAGCCCACCAATTGGTTCTCACGAACCCCCTCGAAATCCGCGATGTCCTTGATGCGCGAGACCGCGGCGGCCGGGGCGATCATCCCCGGCGCGACCAGGATCGCGGCCACCGCAAGGCGCCAGCCGATCCGTGCGAGTCGCTTGATCGAGTGCAGCAGCATGGTCTTCCTTCGGCATGTTTATAGTCTTCGTTGCCTTCCTCCACGCAACTCCCGTGCCATTCCCCGATTTGACACAAGGCATTGATATAAATGGGAGTCGGAGATATGAGAGGCGGCCCGGCGGGAGGAGGGCGGCAGGAATTTCCCGTATGGCCCGGCGCTTTGGCCGATTGTTAAGGCCTTGTTAGCGATAAACCGCCATTGTGGCGTCCGGAGTCACGGGCGCTCTGAATCCCGGAAGATTCGCCGCGCATAAATGAAGATCGATCCAACACAAGTCCGAGCAACCGCGACGCGCCGAGTCGGGACCGCGCAAGCTTCCAGCGGCGGCGGGTTTACGGCCGCGTTGCAGGAGGAAAGCGCCGCTCCGGGCGCCAATGGCGCGGTTGGCGGTCCGGTCGGATTGTCCGGGGTCTCCACCGTCTTGGCCCTGCAGGGCGCCCCCGATTCGACCGAGCGGCGGGCGCGCCAGCGCGCCATCCAGCGCGGCGACGCGATGCTGGACGACCTGGAACAAATTCGTCTTGGGCTGCTTTTGGGCTCCATTCCGCGGGCCAAGCTCGAGCAGCTCGCGCAGCTTGTCCGAGTACGTCGGGAACAGGTAGACGATCCCAGGCTGATGGCGATTCTCGACGAGATCGAGCTCAGGGCCGCCGTCGAGTTGGCCAAGCTGACCGGGTCTGGCGGGGTATGATTTTCAATTTCTTCAGTCATTACAACAAGATGAATGATGAATTCCGGCCTTGCGGCGGAAAGGCAAATTCCTATACTCCCCGGCAATCTCGCGACGGGCTGTGACCGATGGGAGACGGCATGACGCGAGGGTTGGACAAGAACGGATCTGAGACACGCATGAAACCGTTGCTCTCGCCTGATTATCGCCCGCACGACAAAGAAGAGTTCATGAACCCGATGCAGCAAGAGTATTTCCGCCAGAAGCTGCTGGCCTGGAAGCAGGAGCTGCTACGGGAATCGGGAGAAACGCTGAACCATCTGCAGGAAGAAAGCCTGTCCGAGCCGGACATCACCGACCGCGCCAGCCTGGAAACCGACCGGGCGCTGGAACTGCGCACGCGCGATCGCGAACGCAAGCTGATCAGCAAGATCGACGAAGCGTTGCGGCGGATCGAAGAAGGCACCTATGGCTTCTGCGAGGAAACCGGCGAGCCGATCAGCTTGAAGCGCCTCGAAGCCAGGCCGATCGCCACGCTGTCGCTCGAAGCGCAGGAGCGGCACGAGCGCATGGAGCGCACCCACCGCGACGATTGAACCTCTTCAATCGTCCTCGATCCTGAGAAACGGCCAGCGCGCCCGGTAGCTCTCCGCCTTCTCTCGGAAACGCTGGAGGCTGGGCGCGTTGGCATTCGGCCTGACGATCCCCTGCTCGAGTTCATCGAGGCCGTAGGGCGCGTAGAGCCTCAGGCTGCCATCGCCTTGCGGCGACAGGCCAACGCAAGTGCAGCGTGCAAGAAAAGGCCGATGCCGTCCTCGGCGCTCACGAGCGCCGGGTAGGGCGCGCCGAAGCGCTGCGGATACCACAGGTGCACGCGCGCCTGGTTGCGGATCTCGATCAATCCGTCGAGATCCGCGAACAGCACGCGGCCGCGCCGGATGACGACGTCCTCCGCCTCCCATGACAGGTCTGATGCGTCGAAGTAGAAGATGTCGTAGTCCTTGATGCCGCTCTGCGGCGCATGGCCAGCGCGCGCGTTCCACGCCGCCTGATAGACGCAGCCCGCCACCAGCCAGGTCTGCGGCACGCCGAGCAGCGGCAAGCGCTGGAGGATCGCGCGATTGATCGGGTTCCGCAGGGCTGTGCCGACCAGGTCCATGACTGCCAACAACGAACGCATCACCGGGCGATGCCGCCATACTCTAGTTCATCATCCTGCAAAGCGCGATCCGCAGCAGGAGGCAGGGCCGCCGCGATCGCTCCTTACATCTCGCCACATTGCCGTGGGCCACAGCTTGGGGAACGCAACGCTACTTCCAGCTACGGCGAACCGCCGGCGGCTGCCTCGCATCGCACTATCTCGCGGCCTGGGTGATCGCGCGCGGCGCTTCGCCCCAGGACATGCGGGAGGCAATCGGCCATGTCGCGCCGGTCGGCGAGGAGGACGCGTATGTGAATCGCACGACCACGGTCATCCTGCCGTTCGTGACGCCCGCGCCTGATATTACCGCAGCGCCCCTGCGCTGAAGCGCCAGACCAGGGCGGCTGCCAGCACGAGCGCCGCCGCTGCTGCGACGGAGGGCAGCAGGAAGGTGCCGGTGAGGTCGTGCACCCAGCCGGCAAAGATCGGCCCGATGATTTGGCCCAGCCCGAAAGACGCGGTCATCAGCCCAATGATGCGCGAGGCCGCGCCCGGTGCGAGGCGGCGGGCGCCGACAAGGCCGAGCACGGTGATGCCGACGAACGTCCCGCCGAGCAGCACCGCCGCCAGGATGGCGCCGGCGGGCGCGGTCCACAGCACGCTCGACAGCACACCGGCGGCCTCCACGAGGCACGCCAGGGCATAGCCGTGCGCGAGGCCGATGCGTCGCCCCATCCAAGCCCAGAAGGCGACCGACGGAATGCTGGCCAGTCCCACGATGACCCAGATAAAGGGCTCGAGCGGCGCGATCGCCGGACTGGTGCGCACCAGCTGCACCAGGAAGGTCGCGGTGATCACATAGCCGAAGCCGAAAAGGCCGTAGGCGAGGATGAGCGCCGCGAGCGGGCGGCCGACGCCACTCTTAGCCGTCGTGGCCGCCACGCCGCCGCCATCGCGCCGTGCCGGGATCAGCGCCGCGACGGTCAGCACGGCCAGCAGCGAAATGGTGCCGGTGCCGACCCACTGCCATTGCCAGGCGACACCGTGCGCGGCGAGTTGTGCGACCAGGATCGCGGAGATCACGATGCCCGTGCCGACGCCGGCAAACTGGTGCCCCGCCATATCGGCGCGTCCCGCTGCGGCCAGCCGGTCCAGCACGAGGGATGAGGTGAAGACGAGCGCGAAGGCGCTCGCGAACCCGCCGAGGAACCGCATCAGGACGAACAGCACGACCGATGAGGTCGCCGCCATCGCGCCGGTGGTGAGTGCGCTGACCAGCAATGCGCCCAGCAACCAGCCCCGTCGGCGCGGTGCGAAGAAATGCGTGGCCGCCACCAGCGCGCCGATCAGGTAGCCTGCGAAATTGGCGGACGCGATCAGCCCCGCCTCGCTGGCGCTGAGGCCCAGGGCCGTGACCATCTCCGGCAGGATCGGCGTATAGGCGAACCGCCCGATGCCCATCGCCGATCCCAACGCGATCGCGCCGCCGAGGGCGAGCGCGGCGGGCCTCATGCTATGAATGTGCTCGCTTGCTGTCACAACCGTCTCCTGCTGTCATCCCGGCCTTGAGCCGGGAACCATGGTTCAACTGCACGTGCGATTGCGGAATGGGCCCCGGCTCAAGGCCGGGGTGACAGAAGAGCGGTTGCGCGAGCAAGCAAGAGGGTCAACTGCACGATCGATCCATTCGTCAATTCGTCGGCGGCTTGGCGTAGGGTACTTCCATCCAGACATACCCCTGTTCGTTGCTGCCGGGCTTGCGGGCATATTCCAGGATCCAGGAACGGCCGGTCTGGGTATCGAGCATCATGTTGATCCTGCTGTCGCCCTTGTTCAGGTCGCGGTCGGCTTGGTCGAGGAGGATGAGGACGAAACGCTGGCTCAGCGGCTGGGCGAACGGCGTCGGGGCGAGGGAGCCAGCATCGGCCTGCTGCGCCGCCGCCGCATCGGCGAGTGCCATCACTGCCAGGACACCGAGCGCCAGACTGTATCGAGACATCTCTCCCTCCGAGGCGGGTGTGAAATCGCAGAGCGGTACCGGACCCTCGCAGGGAAGCATGGCTGACGCAGCCCTGACAAATGCGCGGAAGTCCGGCCTCGCATGCGCGGAACTCGGGTTTGCATTCCCGCCGGTTGCCCGTAATGTTCCCAAGGGCTTGCTTCTCAACGCTTGCTTCCGAATGCTTGCTTGTCCGGACCGCTCATGACTCAGGAACTCAAGATCGCGCTGGCGCAGCTCAATCCGACGGTCGGCGACGTTGCCGGCAATCTCGCGCTCCTACGCAGGGCGCGCGCGATAGCGGCGGAAAAGGGCGCCGATCTCGTGTTGTGCAGCGAACTGGTCCTGTCCGGCTATCCGCCCGAGGATCTCGTGCTGAAGCCCGCCTTCCAGCAGGCCTGCAAGTCCGCCCTCGAGGAATTGGCGGCCGAGACCGCCGATGGCGGCCCCGCGATGCTGGTGGGCTCGCCCTGGCTTGATGGCGATGCGCTGCGCAACGGCCTGTTCCTATTGAGCGAGGGCAAGATCGCCGCGAGCCGGTTCAAGCACGAGCTGCCGAACTACGGCGTTTTCGACGAGAAACGGGTGTTCAAACCCGCGCCGCTGCAGAGCCCGGTGAGCTTCAAGGGCGTGCGGCTCGGCCTGCCGATTTGCGAGGACCTGTGGTTCTGCGACGTTGCCGAGTGCCTCGCCGAATCCGGCGCGGAGATCCTGCTGTCGCCGAACGGCAGCCCGTTCGAGATCGACAAGATGGATCAGCGGATGAACGTGACGGTCGCCCGCCAGCAGGAAACCGACCTGCCTATCATCTACGTGAACCAGGCCGGCGGCCAGGACGAGCTGGTGTTCGACGGCGCTTCCTTCGTGCTCGATCGTGGCCAGCATATCCGCTGCGTGCTGCCGATGTTCCGCGAGGCGATCGAGGTCACGCATTGGCGCCGCACCAACCACGGGTGGAGCTGCGATCCCGCGCCCATCGCCGGGGAGCTCTCGCTCCTGGAGAAGACCTATCAGGCGATGATGCTGGGCCTGAGAGATTACGTGAACAAGAACCGCTTCCCCGGCGTGATCCTCGGCCTCAGCGGCGGCATCGATTCCGCGCTGACCGCCGCAGTCGCCGTCGACGCGCTCGGCGCCGACAAGGTGCGCGCGGTCATGATGCCCTCGCCCTATACCAGCCGCGAGAGCCTGGAGGATGCAGAGGCCTGCGCCCGGATGCTCGGCATCTCCTACGAGATCATCTCGATCGAGCCGGCGATGCGCGCCTATGCCGAGATGCTGGCAAAGCCCTTTGCCGGCCGCAATGCCGACACCACGGAGGAGAACATCCAGAGCCGCGCCCGCGGCATCACGCTGATGGCCATGTCCAACAAGTTCGGCCACATGCTGCTGACCACCGGCAACAAGTCGGAGATGTCGGTCGGCTACGCGACGCTTTATGGCGATATGTGCGGCGGCTATTCGGTGCTGAAGGACATCTACAAGATGACCGTGTTCGCGCTTAGCCGCTGGCGCAACGCCAACCACCCGCTGGATGCTCTCGGCCCCAGGGGGCTGGTCATGCCGGAGCGGGTCATCACCAAGGCGCCGTCGGCAGAGCTCAAGCCCAACCAGACCGACCAGGATTCCCTGCCGCCCTATGACGTGCTGGACGGCATCCTGGAATGCCTGGTGGAGCGCGAAATGACGGTGGACGAGATCGCAGCCAAGGGCTATGACCGAGCGACTGTCGTCCGGGTCTGGCGCATGCTGGATTTGGCGGAATACAAGCGGCGCCAGGCACCCCCGGGGGTCAAGATCTCGTCCAGGGCCTTCGGTCGGGACCGGCGCTATCCGATCACCAACGGCTTCAAGGCGAAAAGCTGATGGAGTGCCCAGGTTGTCATGAGTGTGCGCGTTCGCTTCGCCCCGTCGCCGACGGGAAGGCTGCACGTCGGCAATATCTACATCGCTCTGCATAACTGGCTGTTCGCCAGGAAAGCAGGCGGCGAATTCCTGCTGCGCCTCGACGACACCGACCGGGAACGATCCACCGAAGATTTCGCGAACGGGATCAAGGCCGACCTGGAATGGCTCGGGCTTGCCTGGACTCTGTTCGACCGCCAGTCGGCGCGGCTCGCGATCTATGACGCGGCGGCACAGCGCCTGCGCGCGGCGGGACGGCTCTATCCCTGCTACGAAAGCGCGGAGGAGCTTGGCCTCAAGCGCAAGGTGCAACTCTCCCAGGGCAAGCCGCCGATCTATGATCGTGCGGCGCTGCGGCTGACGGAAGCCGACCGCAGCAAGCTGGAAGCCGAAGGCAAGCGCCCGCATTGGCGCTTCAAGCTGGAGGCGCGCGACGTCACCTGGAACGACCTGGTGCGCGGGCCGCAGCACATCGACGAGACCAGCCAATCCGACCCCGTGCTGGTGCGCGAGGACGGAACCTATCTCTACACTTTGCCCTCCGTGGTCGACGATATCGAGTTCAAGATTACGCATGTGATCCGCGGCAACGACCACGTCACCAACACCGCGACGCAGATCCAGATCTTCGAGGCACTCGGCGCCCCGGTCCCGATCTTCGCGCATCTCCCGCTGCTGGTGGACGCGGCGGGCGAGGGACTGTCGAAGCGCCTGGGCTCGCTGTCCATCCGACAGATGCGGGAGGAGGGACTGGAGCCGATGGCGATCAACGCGTATCTCGCGCGGATCGGCACCGGCGATCCCGCCGCCCCGGCGCGCAGCCTCGATGCGCTGCTGCCTGAGCACGATCTCGCCAAGTTCGGCAAGTCCTCGCCGCGCTTCGATCCGGAGGAGCTGAAGCACTTGAACGCCAGGCTGCTGCATCACCTGCCGTTCGAGGAGGCTCGCAAGCATCTGGCGGCGATCGGGCTCGGCGATGTCGATGCCGCCGTATGGGACGCGGCGCGCGCCAATGTCGAGAAGGTGGAGGACATCGCGGTGTGGCAGTCGGTGGTCAAAGGACCGGTGACGCCTGCGATCGCCGATGCCGCCTTCGCTGCCAAGGCGGCGGAGTTGCTGCCGCCTGAGCCGTGGAATGCCGAGACCTGGAGCGCCTGGACCAGCGCGGTCAAGAGCGCGACGGGCCGCAAGGGCAAGGACCTCTTCATGCCGCTGCGTCAGGCCTTGACGGCGTCAGACCACGGACCTGAATTGAAGCTGCTGCTGCCGCTGATCGGCCGCGACCGCGCGCTGAAGCGCCTGAAGGGAGAGACGGCGTGACCATCCACCTCTACAACACCTTGACGCGCGAGAAGGAGGTGTTTGCGCCGATCGATCCCGAGAGCGTGCGCATGTATGTCTGTGGGCCGACGGTCTACGACTACGCCCATATCGGCAATGCGCGGCCGGTCGTCGTCTTCGATACGCTGTTCCGCCTGCTTCGCCATGCCTATGGCGCCGCGCACGTCATCTATGTTCGGAACATCACCGATATCGACGACAAGATCATGGATGCGGCGAAGGCGAGCGGCGAGGATATCGGCGCCATCACCGCGCGCACCACGAAGTATTACCACGACGACATGGGCGCCTTGAACGCGCTGCGTCCGACGCGCGAGCCGCGCGCCACCGAGTTCGTGCCGCAGATGATCGCGCTGATGCAGACGCTCATCGCCAAGAGCTTCGCATACGAGGCCGAGGGCCATGTGCTGTTCCACGTGCCGGCGATGGAGGAGTACGGCCAGTTGTCGCGCCGCTCGCTGGACGACATGATCGCCGGCGCGCGGGTCGAGGTCGCGCCCTACAAGAAGCACCCCGCCGACTTCGTGCTGTGGAAGCCGAGCACCGCAGACCAGCCGGGCTGGGATTCGCCCTGGGGCCGCGGCAGGCCGGGCTGGCACATCGAATGCTCCGCCATGTCCGGCGCGCTGCTGGGAGAGGTGTTCGATATCCATGGCGGCGGCATTGACCTCATCTTCCCGCACCATGAGAACGAGATCGCGCAGAGCCGCTGCGCGCATGGCACGCCGGTCATGGCGCGCATCTGGATGCACAACGGCTTCGTGCAGGTAAACGGGCAGAAGATGTCGAAGTCGCTCGGCAACTACTTCACCGTGCACCAGCTGCTGGAGGAGGGCCATCGGGGCGAGGCGATCCGCCTGGCGCTGCTCTCCTCGCATTACCGGCAGCCGACTGACATCACGCGTGACGGGATCAAGGAAGCGAAGGCACAGCTCGACCGCTTCTACTCGGCGCTGCAGAAGCACGCCGACGTGGCAGCGGAGCCGACGCCGTCAAGCCACCTGCTCGCGGCCCTGGCCGACGATCTCAACACGCCGCTGGCGATTTCCGAGATGCACGAACTGCTGTCGAAGCTGAACAAGGCGAGCGGCGAGGCGGAAATCCGCGCCGCGAAGGCCAATCTGCTCGGCGCGGGCAACCTGATGGGCCTGCTGCAGCAGGATGCGACCGCTTGGCTGCAATCCATTGACGGCGTCGATGCCGACGAAATCGAGCGCCAGATCGAAGCACGTAACCAGGCTCGCAAAGCCAGAAACTTCGCCGAGGCTGACCGCATTCGGAACGACCTGGCTGCGCAGGGCATTATCCTCGAGGACGGCCCGCAGGGCACGAGCTGGAAGCGCGCCTAGCTAGATCAGGCCCGCCATGCGCGCGGCGCGCAGGGTGTCTTGCCGAACCTGGTGCCGCAGTTCCTCGAGGTCCTTGAAGCCGTCGACATTGCGACGGAGCCAAGTCAGCTGGTTAGGCCCCAGTCCGATCGTCTCTTCCGGTGCGGATGATGCGGAGTACGCGGTGGCCGAGTTGTGGTTCGTATAGGTCGGTCTCGAGATGGCGTTCATCGTGCAGTTCCTTTGGTGGCGAATGATGCGTCGCGTCCTGCTCAGAGACATATTTCAGTCAAATTTTAATTTCATCTGTCCTAGAGGCTACTTCTTCACACTATGCTATGCGTTCGCGCATCGTTAACGTTAATCGCGCCTGTTTTGCGTCCGCGTAGGGATGCATGATAGGCATCCTCATGGAGTGAACTGCGCATGAACGACACCACCGAGAACCCGCAACCGGTCGACGCTGCCCTGGTGCCACGCTTCGGCGCCATCCCCACCTTCATGCGCCTGCCGCACGTGACCGATCCGGCGCGTCTCGACATCGCGCTGATCGGCGTGCCGTGGGACGGCGGGACGACTAACCGCGCGGGCGCGCGCCATGGCCCGCGCGAGATCCGCAACATGTCCAGTTTCATGCGCAAGGTGCACCACGTCAGCCGCATCGCGCCCTATGACCTTGCACGCATCGCCGACCTGGGCGATGCGCCGGTCAATCCCATCGACCTCATGGATACGCTCGGCCGGATCGAGAAGTTCTATGCGAAGGTTCATGCAGCCGGCGCGCGGCCGCTCTCGGCCGGCGGCGATCATCTCATCACGCTGCCGATCTATCGTGCCATCGCGAAGGATAGGCCCATCGGCATGGTGCACTTCGATGCGCATTCCGACACCAACGACCGTTATTTCGGCGACAACAAATACACGCACGGCACGCCATTCCGCCGCGCGGTGGAAGAGGGGCTGCTCGATCCGAAGCGCACCGTGCAGATCGGCATCCGCGGCTCGATCTATTCGCCCGATGACATGAGCTTTGCGGAGAATTCCGGCATGCGCGTCATCTACATGGAAGAGTTCGCGAAGCTGGGTCCGGCCAAGGTGATTGAGATCGCGCGCCGCGTGGCGGGCGACGGGCCGACCTACATCAGCTTCGACGTCGACGGCCTGGATCCGGTCTATGCGCCGGGCACCGGCACGCCGGAGATCGGCGGCATGACGACTCGGGAAGCGCAGGAGGTGGTGCGTGGGCTGCAAGGGTTGAACCTCGTCGGCGGCGACGTGGTCGAGGTCGCGCCGCCATTCGACCCCAGCGGCAACACCGCGCTGGTGGGCGCAACCTTCATGTTCGAGATCATGTGCCTGCTGGCGGATGCGGTCGCGCGCAGACGCAGGTGACATGCGCGTGCAGGTGGTGCGCGCGCGACTCCGCGAAGATCTGCGTTCTATCCTGCCATGAAAGTATCGTGACTGGCGTTGATGGGTTTTCCCATCAGCCCTACCTAGCCTTCCGCATACATTGAACGAAGCGGAACGAAGGCGCAGCCTCTCCATGCCGCGGGACGGCAGGTCGAGACGCCATGCAGGTCTGCATCAAGCCACTGGAAGCGCGGGCGCATGCCCTCAGCACCGCTGAGGAGTTGCTGCGGAATGCGACCGGCGGCGTCGCGCAGGTGTTCCGCTACTGGGATCGCGTGCGTGGCGGGCGCGTGATGCCTTCGCCGGCGGAGATCGACTACCTCGAGCTTCGCCCCTGGCTGCCAGGCATCATCATCATCGACGTGGCAGAGGGCGCCCGGCGCGACCTGATCTACCGCGTGGTCGGCGAGCGGGCAGCTCGTCTGCGCGGCTATGACCCGACGGGCATGAACGTCGCGGACGCCACCTTGGGACGATCGATCCCGTATGTGCTGGCCAATTGCGGCATCGTGATCGACGGCCGTATCCCGCTCTATGGCTGGAGCGGTCCCGAAGGATCAGAGGATGGGCCGCACGGCAGCGGGACTCTCCTGCTGCCGCTTTCGACGGACGGGCAGCAGGTGGATCGCGTCCTGGTCTATATTGAGGATTCGGCCGCCTATGACTGGAATTGGGCCCGCTGATCCAGCTCGCCCACGTCGCCGGCAGCTCTTCATGCCCGTCTTGCATGCCAGTCATGCGGCGTTCTGATCGCCGGCAGTCTTGTAACATAATTAGTCAAAGACGTCCTCGTCGCTAATCCCAAGCAAATTTTGCGCTGCAAAATGACGTTTTGCGCCGAAAGTGTTGCCCTGCACCTCCCGCGTTTCGCATATGCAAAAAGGCATATTGTATGAACATTTAATTTGACCCAGATACCCGCCCAGCAAACAGCACAGACTTACTGGTGGTAGAAATGTCGTGGGGCGGTTTGAGCTTTCCCGCGCGGCCTCGTGCACGCGTCTGGGAGCGGTCGACCTCGTTACAGGAACTGGAGCGGTGCGGCGCAAAGGCCGTCGCGCTCTATCACTATTGGAACGCGCGCCGTGGCGGCCGGGCGATGCCAAGCCGCGGCGATATCGATCCCATGGAGATGCGGCAATGGCTGCCTCGCATCACCCTGGTCGATGTGAATCCGGATGCCAGCAGCTTCACCTATCGCCTGGTCGGAACCCAGATCGTCGATCTCCTCGGCATGAACCCGACCGGCCAGCCGGTGGAGAGCGCCTGGCTCGTCGAGGAGGCTGCGCCGTTGCTGGAGGGCTATCGCGCGGTGGTGGATGCCAAGGCGCCGGTGTTCTGCCAGCAGACCTGTGTCTGGATGGATGATCAGGAGCCGAGCGCCTGGGCCATGCGCCTGCCGCTGTCCAGCGACGGCGAGCGGGTCGACGTGGTCCTTGGCTATCTCAGCGACAATATCGGCATGCTGAGCCAGCTCTAAGCCTGCCGAGATCCGCCCTCAGAGGCGCCTGTCCGACAGCGCCAGCCTCACCGCCAGTCCCACGAAAACCAGCGCCGCGATGCGATTGAGCCAACGGCCGAAGACCGCCGAGCCGCCGAGGGCGCGCAGGGCGGCGCTGGCCGAGCAGGCGACGATCGCGTTCACGCTGGTGCCCCCGACATTGAAGATCGCGCCGAGCAGCAGGATCTGGACCGCGGGACTGCCCTTTGCGGGATCCACGAACTGCGGCAGGAAGGCAAGGATGAACAGCGCGACCTTCGGATTGAGCAGGTTGGTCAGCGCCCCCTCCACGAACACGCGCCACAGGCTGCCGCGCTCCAGCGTGCGCTCCACGGCCATCGCTCGGCTGCCGGACCGCACCGCCTTCCAGGCCAGGTAGAGCAGATAGGCCGCGCCGGCATATTTCACCGTCAGGAACGCCGTCTGCGAATGCTGCAGCAGCGCCGAGACGCCGAGCGCCGCCAGCACGCTGTGGACGAAGCTCCCCGCCGCGATTCCGAGGCTGGCGGCGATGCCGGCGCCGCGGCCCTGCGTGGCGCTGCGGGCGACCACGTACGTCATGTCGGCGCCGGGCGTCAGGTTGAGTGCAAGGGCGGCCGCCAGGAAGGGCAGCAATTGGGTCAGGTCGAGCATGGCACCCCGTCAGGTCCTTGGCCGGTTGGTTGACCCCCTTGGGGCCGATGTGCTGAATAGCCCAGCCGAAGAGGCGGGGAAAGATGGCCGACGATAGACGCGTTTATTTATTCGACAGCACGTTGCGCGACGGCGCTCAGACCCAGGGCGTCGATTTCAGCGCGGACGACAAGGCGGCCATCGCCCAGGCGCTGGACCGGCTTGGCGTGGACTATGTCGAGGGCGGCTGGCCGGGCGCCAACCCGACCGACGATGCCTTCTTCAGCCAGCCGCCCACCCTGAAGCGCGCCACATTGGTTGCCTTCGGCATGACCCGCCGGCCGGGCCGCAGCGCCGCCAATGATCCCGGGCTCAACGCACTCCTGAACGCCAAGGTCGGTTCGATCTGCATGGTGGGCAAGGCGTGGGACTTCCATGTGGATGTGGCGCTTGGCATCACCAAGACCGAGAACATCGACATGATCGCGGAGAGCATCGCCCACGCGAAGACGCGCATGAGCGAGGTGATGTTCGACGCCGAGCATTTCTTCGATGGCTACAAGGCCAACCCCGCCTTCGCCCTGCAATGTGCCGAGGCGGCCCACCAGGCCGGCGCGCGGTGGGTCGTGCTGTGCGATACCAATGGCGGGACGCTGCCGCACGAAATCGAGCGCATCGTCCGAGACGTGACCAAGCGGATTCCCGGCACCCACCTCGGTATCCATTGCCACAATGATACGGAGAACGCCGTCGCGAATTCGCTGGCGGCGGTGCATGCCGGCGTTCGGCAGATCCAGGGCACGCTCAACGGCCTGGGCGAGCGTTGTGGCAACGCCAATCTGGTCTCGCTGATCCCCAGCCTGATGCTGAAGACCGACTTCAAGGTAGGATTGAGCGAGAAGGACCTCGCGCAGCTTACGCACATCTCGCGCCTGCTGGACGAACGGCTCAATCGGGCGCCCAGCCGCCACGCCGCTTACGTCGGCGATAGTGCCTTCGCGCACAAGGGCGGGCTGCATGTTTCCGCGGTCGAGAAGGACCCGCGGACCTATGAGCACATCGAGCCGGCGAAGGTCGGCAACCGCCGGCACATCGTGGTCTCGGACCAGTCCGGCCGCGCCAACATCCTCGCCCGCTTCCGCGAGATCGGGCTGGAGGTCGATGCCGCCGACCCCAAGGTCGCCACGCTTGTCGAGCAGGTGAAGGCGCGCGAGTTCGACGGCTATGCCTATGACGGCGCTGAGGCGAGCTTCGAATTGCTGGCGCGCCGTGCGATCGGTGGCTTGCCCGAGTTCTTCAAGCTGTCACGCTTTCGCGTGATGGACGAGCGGCGCTGGAACGCGCGCGGCGAGCTGGTGACCGAATCCGAGGCGACGGTGAATGTCGAGGTTCACACCGAATCCACCATGACGGTGGCGACCGGGAACGGCCCGGTCAATGCGCTCGACACGGCGTTGCGCAAGGCGCTGATGCCGCATTACCCGCAGCTCGAGGACATGCGACTGGTGGACTTCAAGGTGCGCATCCTGACGCCCCAGGCCGGCACCGAGGCCATCACGCGCGTGATGATCGAAAGCGCGGACAAGACCGGCGAGCGCTGGAGCACGGTCGGCGTCAGCGGCAACATCATCGATGCCTCCTACGAGGCGCTGAATGACGCGATCACCTGGAAGCTGCTCAAATCGCGTGGCACCTGAATCCGCAGTGACGCACGCGGCGCCGGCGGTCGTCCTGGTGACGCCGCAGCTGGGCGAGAATATCGGCGCGGCCGCGCGTGCGATGCTCAATTGCGGCCTCACCGATCTGCGCCTGGTGGCGCCGCGCGACGGCTGGCCCAATTCGGCGGCCGAACGTGCGGCGGTGGGTGCACTCGATCTGATGCCGCCGGTTCAGGTGTTCGACCGGCTCGGCCAGGCGATCACCGACCTCACCATGGTCTACGCCACGACGGCGCGCGACCGTCAGATGGTGAAGCCGATCGTGACCGCGCGGCAGGCCGCTGTCGAAGCGCGCGGGCATATCGCTGCGGGCGGCAAGGTCGGATTCCTGTTCGGCCCCGAACGCACGGGATTGCTGAGCGACGATGTCAGCCTTGCCAACAAGCTGGTGACCGTGCCGCTCAATCCGGTTTTCACGTCGCTCAATCTCGGCCAGGCGGTGCTGCTGATCGGCTATGAATGGTTCCAGTCGGGCGACGCGACGCCGCCGGAGCAATTGCCGATGAGCGGCACGCTGCCCGCGACCCAGGCGGAGCTGCAGAACTTTTTCGCTCACCTCGAGCGCGAGCTCGACGCCTGCGGCTTCCTGCGCAACGAGGAGGCGCGGCCGCACATGATCCGCAACCTGCGGGCCATGTGGCAGCGCGCCCAGCTGACCGAGCAGGAGGTGCGCACGCTGCACGGCATGGTCAAGGAACTGACCACGCTCCGCGCGCCGCGGCGGAAGGGGTAGTCTAACCCAGGTCGAAATCCTCGGGCTGGAGGCTGTCGAAATCCTCGATGACGACCAGCATGTTGATGCGCTCGCCGTCGGCGGCGAGCGGCCAGATGCCGGCATACAGGTCGCACAATGCGCCGAAGCGCGAGGTCATCCAGTCGCGCGCATAGACGGGCCGGCGGTTGCGCACCACGAACTCCATCTCGCGCAGGTAATCCTCGCGCCGGCCGCGGTCGAACGTGTTCGCCTCGTCGAGGTATTTCCATTTGCCCTTCGGCCGGAACTCGTCGATGCGCGTGCCGCGCAGCCGGACGCTGATGCGGAACGGATCGTGGTGGACGTTGAGCAGGATGATGTTGGGAAGGATGGGTTTGAAATCGGCGGGGTCAATGTCGCCGCGCGCCGGGATGCGCTGGCCGCGCACCTTCGATCGCCAGTATGCATCGAACTGGATGACGCAGGCGGAGGCCACTGCCGGGAGCGGGATATCGAATTCGTAGGCGCGCTGCGGCGGCGAGACGGAGCCAGAGCCCGTCCGCTGGAACGCGGCGATCTTTCCCTGCCAATCTCGATACATGCGCAACCCCTCGGGCCCTGCCGCTTATCTGGTGACCAAGCGCCCCATCCCCGAATGTGGAGCCAACACGCCGGCGCGTCCATCCCGCGAAGGGCATAGAAACACCTAGCATTAGTATAGGATCAGGGCAGGCCGCACTACCTCAAAGCCGGCCGCTGGGCCTAACCCAGGTCGAAATCCTCGATCGAAAGCCCCGCGAAATCCTCGATCACCACCAGCATGTCCACATGGCAGCCGTCGGCCGCCAGCGGCCAGATGCCGGCGAAAATGTCCCGGACAGCGCCCAGGCGCGTCGTCATCCAGTCGCGCGCGAAGGCCGGCCGCCGGCTCGTCGCTACGAACTTCATCTCCGACACATAGTCCTCGCGTCGGCCGGGATCGAAAATCGTGCTGTTGTCGATATACTTGGTGGTGTCGATGGGGCGGAATTGCTCCGCCCTGGTGCCGCGCAGCCGCACGCGGCAACGGAACGGCTCCCACTCCACATTGAGGAGCACGATGTCCGGCAGCAGGGGAACGATCTCGGCCGGATCGATGTCCTCGCGCGCGGGAAGGCGCCCGTCCCGGATCTTGCCGTGCCAATAGGCATCGAATCCCCTGATGGGGGCGGATCCGACCTCCGACAAAGGAATGTCGAAGACATAGACAGGTTGGCCGCTCGCGGCGCTGGATTCAGATCCGGGTGGCGTGGCCGTGCTCATCATCCATCACTGAACTAGGCTCGTGATTTGTGGCCGCAATTCTCGCGGCCCGCAACTGCCTAAATCAGCATAGCCTGGGCTGGTTAATGAGTTTTCAACCAAGTGCAACGGCTGCCGCGGCTCCAGATGCCTCGACGGTGATGCTGGTATCGACCGGCGGCCATCGCGCGACAGCGGCCAGACCCCGATCTGCAGCGGGCTGCGGGCATCAGCCGGCGCGCATCCAGTTGCAGGGGAAGACTGGAGCTTCGGCCACAGCGACTGCTACTGGTGCCGGACCCTGCATTGGTCTTGCAACGCAAGATCTAGGCTGGTGGGCTACGCGGCGCTGCGCTCCAGCGTGAAAGCGCCGTCCGAAGCCGGCAATGGGTTGCGTCCGCGCCTGGGCGTGCGGCCGCGCTCCGCTGTCGGCGTGCGGCCGTAGAGCTCGGTGTAGCGCCGCGTGAAGTGCGAGATCGAGGCGAAGCCGGTTGCGATCGCGATCTCGGTTACGCTGAGCGTCGAATACTGCAGCATGTGGCGTGCCCGCTGCAGGCGGGCCTTCAGGAAATACTGCGTCGGCGTCATGCCGAGATGGCGGCGGAACAGGCGCTGCAACTGGCGCTGGCTGACGCCGGATTGCGCGGCAATGCCTGCCAGATCCTCGCCCTCGGTCATCCGGCGGCGCATGGCGGCCACTGTGTGAGCGATGGCGCTGGTGCCGCGCTGGCCGCTGAAATCGAGTTCGCTCAACTGCCGCTCGCTTCCCTCGCGCGGGCGAGCGTGGTTGAGGCTGTCGGCGACCAGGCGCGCAAGCCGCTCGCCGGCGGCATCGGCGATGAGGCGCAGCGCGAAATCGAGGGTGGCGTCGCGCCCGGCGCAGGTCGCGATGCGCTCATCGATCGCATATAGCCGGTCGGCGGTTTCCAGCGAGCCGGCGCGCTCCATCAGCGCATCGGCCATGGACCAATGGGCGGCGCAGGTGCGGGCGGCGAGCAGGCCTGCCTCCGCCGCCAGGGCGCAGGCGCCGCCGATGGCCGCGATGCGCGTGCCAAGGGCATGGCGGCGGCACAGCAGCGCGGACAGGCCGGGCTTCGCCGGCTCGGCCCCGCCATAGGCCGCCAGAAGAAACAGGTGGCAGTGCTCGCCCGGCAGGACCGGCCGGGCGACAGGGATCGCGAATCCGCCCGCGGCGCACACGGGCTCGCCATCGAGGCTGGCGAGATGCCAATCGAACAGCCGCGCATGCAGCGCGCGGTTGGCGCAATCGAAGGCATCCGTCAGCGCGGAGAGCTCGTTCAGCTCGAAGCCCGGAAGCAGCAGGATCTGGCAGCCGATCGTGCCGTCCGGCCCGGGGCGGAGAAAGTGCGGATTGGATGCACGCCCGGCGGCCTGGCTGCCGGCGAGGCAGGCGTCGCCGAACTTGCGCCGTCCGCCGGCCGGTGCGCGCGGGCGCGCCTCCGGCTCCGTCATCCGCTCCGCGTTCGAAATCGGATCGAGCATGCCCAGCGCCCCCAACCGGCCATTCGGGAGCGGGATTTGACCAGCTTCTCCCGGACCGATGAACGGTCAAAAATCTCAGTCGCATCTTGCGTCGAACTCATGCACGCGGCGGAGCTTGCTCCTATGGAGCGGACGCTACAGTTCCGACAACGCCTGATCGAGCGCGGCGACGGTGATGTCGGCCTGCTCTCGGGTGAAGCAGATCGGAGGGCGGAGCTTCAGGACGTTGCCGTGCGGGCCTTCGGTCGCGGTCAGGACGCCGAGGTCGCGCATGCGGTTCACCACGCGCTTGGTTTCGGCGGCGGCGGGCTCGAGCGTCTTGCGGTCGCGCACCAGCTCCACACCGACCAGCAGGCCGCGCCCGCGCACATCGCCGATGGAATCGTGCCGCGACGCCAGCCTGTGCAGGCCTTGCTTGAAATGCGCGCCCACTGCGCGCGCATTCTCCCGCAGTCCCTCGCGCCCCAGCACGTCGAGCACGGCCATGCCCGCGGCGCAGGAGACGTTGTTGCCCCCGAAGGTCGAGAAGAAGACGTTGTGGTCGATGAGCGCCTGCACGATCTCGGGCCGCGTCACCACGGCGCCGAGCGGATGGCCGTTGCCGATCGGCTTGCCGAGACAGACGATGTCCGGCGTGACGCCGTGCAGCTCGAAACCCCACATGGCATCGCCCTGGCGGCCGAACCCGGTCTGCACTTCGTCGGCGATGCAGAGGCCGCCGGCCTTGCGCACGCGCTCATGAACGCCCTGCAGCCAGCCCGCAGGCGCATCGAGCACGCCGTTGGTCAGCAGCCCGGCATCGCCGATGAAAAAGGCCGGCGCGTGGCCGCCTTCCGCCAGCGATCGGATCGCGCCCTCGGCGTCGGCGGCATAGAGCGCGGCGATGTCATTGCCGCCGCGCCGATGAGGCCCGCGATAGTCGTCTGGCCCGATCAGCGTGCGCACATGCGGCTTGAGCTGGGAGGCCGGGCGGAACTCCGGCGACAGGGCTTCGACCGCTTCAGTCCAGCCGTGATAGGCGCATTCCATCACCAGCGCGCCGGTGTTGCGCGTATAGGCCTTGGCGAGCCGCCCCGCGAGGTCGACCGCCTCGCTGCCGGAATTGACGAACATGCAGGCGGTGAGTCCGCTGCCGGCGGGCATGGTCGCGCCCAGGCGCTCGGCATAATCCAGCACCGCGTCGAACAAGTAGCGCGTGTTGGTGTTGAGAATGGCCGCCTGCCGCGCGATTGCCTCGACCACATGCGGGTGGCAGTGCCCGACATGCGGCACGTTGTTGTAGACATCGAGATAGCGCCGTCCGGTCACGTCATAGAGCCAGGCGCCTTCGCCCCGCACCATGTGCAGCGGCTTCTCATAGAACATGTAGGTCTGCGGCCCCATGAAGCGGCGCCGCCGCGCCAGCATGGCGGCGCGATCGGCCTCGACCTCGCTCTCGGCGATCTGCTTGACCTGCACCGATGATGCCGGCGCGACGACATTGCGGAACACCGCCGATGCGCGGTCGCGTCCGACCTCATGCAGCTCCCGGGCTGATCTGCGGCAGGGCTCCGCATAGGCCTCGAGGTAGTTCGGCTCCGCCAGGTTCTGCGCCCGCCGCCGCGCCAGGACGGCGAGGGACATGGCATGGCGCGACTGGATCAGGTCGTAGAGCAGGTCGACCTCTTCGATGGTGAGCGGCGCAAGCGCGTGGTAGCCGCGCAGCAGTGCCGCGACGCGCTCCAGCGGATCGCCGTCGAGCACGGCATCGGAGCCGGCCACCGCCAGCTCGACGATCAGCGGCGCGTGAATCATGTCGCCGAAATCGATCAGGCCGGTGATGCGCTCCGGCGCGCCCTCTGCCACCAGCACGTTGTGCAGGTTCATGTCATTGTGGATGACCTGCGCGCGCAGGCCGGCCAGCTTCGGCAGGACGTTGGACGCGAAATGCGCGATGATGCCTTCGAGCAGCCGGCGCTCCGCCGCGTCCTCGATCAGCGCAAGGTGCGGCGCAAGGCGCGGGGCCATGCGCGCATCCCACACGATCTCGCGCCCGGCCGCCGGGTGGAAGAACCCGCGCAGCGCATGGTCCATGCGCGCCGCGAAGCGGCCCAGTTCCTGCAGGGTGTTGAGGCCCGGCTTGGTCTCCATCATCGGCGTGCCGGGCAGGTAGCTCAGCACCCAGACCGGATGCCTGCGCCCGTCAGGGGAAATCTGGTGGGCGATCTGCGCGCCGCCGCGCGCCTGCTGCACGCGCGGGATCGGCAGGCTTGCATCCTGGCGCGCGATCCAGCTCAGCGCCTCGATCTGGAGCGCGATGTTCGCTTCATCCTCGTCCGCATGGACGATCTTGAGCACGAATTCACGTCCATCCGCCGCGCGCAGGTGATAGGAGCGGTCGCGCTCGGCATAGAACTCCTTGGCCTCGCCGTCGATGCCGAAGTGCTCGCGCGCGATGCGCGCGGCATCCGCGACCGCGAAGGAAGGTCGCGAGAACGCGAGGAACTGCACCTCGTTGCCCTGACCCTTGCCCGTCATGATCAATCGCGCCTTGCGTAGCGGGCATGGGCCTGCCGCAGCAGATCGTGCGGAATGGCGCGGACCGTGCGGCCTTGCCAGCCCGTCATGGTCTCGGCCGCGATCATGGCGTTCCAGATCGCCTCCTCGGTCGCTTCCGCAGCGGCCTGGAACAGGGGCGTACATTCATCCATGCCCAGCATGCGCAGGCTCGCCATCGGCGATTTCATCGGCACCTGGTTTCCGGTGGAGAAGGCGAGGAAGATGTCGCCCGACGAGTTGGAGCCGAAGCCGCCCACCCAGGCCAGGCCGGTGGTCGCGCGCCGCGCGAGACGTTGGCACTGGATCGGAATGAGCGGCGCGTCGGTCGCGAGAATGACGATGATGGAGCCCTGGTCGGTCCGTGGCCCGCCCTGGAGCTGCCTGGGGCGCTCCGGAACCGGAACCACGGCATCGGTGATCTCCAGCCCCACCGGCGCATGGCCGCAGCGCAGCATGTTGCGCAGGCCGTAGTTCGCCTGCACGAGCGCGCCGACGGTCCAGCCGCCTAGCTCGGCCGGCAGCCGGCGCGAGGCGGTGCCCGTGCCGCCCTTGAACTCGTGGCACACCATGCCCGTGCCGCCGCCGACATTGCCTTCCGGAACCGCCCCGCCTTTGGCGCCTTCCAGCGCGGCGATGGCATCCGCGGAGGTCACGGGGAAGCGCTCGGCATCCGACAGCCAGCCATCCCACGTCTCCGCCGTCACGGGCAGGTGCCAAGCCATCTCGACCTTGCGCCTGGCCGCCAGTTCCACGATCGCGTCGCGCACCACGCCAACCGCATGGGTGTTGGTGATGCAAATGGGCGAGGCGAGCAGGCCCTGCTCGGCCAGCCAGATGGTACCGGTCATCTCGCCATTGCCGTTGAAGGAATGGAAGCCGGCCGGCATGAAATCCGAGAAGATGCCGGGCGAGGGCCAGATCGCGGTCACGCCGGATCGCGCCACGGAGGGCTCATCGCGGATGATGGTGGAAACGCCCACGGTGACGCCGCCAACATCCGTGATGGCGTTGAGCGGTCCGGCAGGCAATTGGCCCAGGGTGATCCCCAGGTCGCGTAATCTTGGCTTCGGCATGGTGATGAGTCGTCCGCTGCGGAGCGGCGATTATGCCTTGACGTCGTCGAGCTCGGGAAGCCTCATCCAGCCGGGGATGTCAGGAGACAGTTTTGCATCCGCGGCGCGGAAGACCGGCGCCGGATCCTTGGCCAGTGCCTCGAGGCGCACCATGGCAAGCCCGATCGTTCCATCGGCGCTGGCGCCCCGCATCTCGGCCATCTCCCGATCGTCGAGCATCAGCGGTGTGCCCGGCGCGGGCGGCGCGCCTTCGATCCGCACCGGCAGCAGGCGCTTGCGCACCAGGCCGCGATAGCGCGTGCGGGCGGTCAGCTCCTGGCCCATGTAGCAGCCCTTCTGCCAGTCGATGGCATTGAGCTCGTCGAAGCCGTTTTCCAGCAGGATGGACTTCTCGGGCGTCAGATCCCGCGCCGCATCGGGAACACCGAAGGCAATGCGCAGCCGGTGATAGGCCGCGCCCTCCGCATCCTGCGCGGCCTCGAAGCGCTCCAGCGTCGCCGGCGCGGTGGCGCGCGGCAGGATCAGGCGCACCCCCAGATCCGGCAGGCGCGGGTCGACATAGGCCACGCCGCCGCCGAACGGCGCCGCGCTGCCGGCGGCTTCACCAAGCCCGGCTGCCGCTGCCGCGCCGTCGCCGAACAGGATGGCCGCGCACCAATCGGCATCGGCGTCCGAAACGGTCACCTTCGAGCGCAGGCGATACAGCGACAGGCGCTTGACGAGGTCCCCCCGGCGTGGGCCGGCGCAGTCCACCAGATAGCGTCCGTCCTGCTCCGCGATGAACAGGTCGAACAGGAACCGGCCCTGGGCCGTCAGCAGTGTTGCATAGACCGCCCGACCGGCCGATACCTTGGCCGTGTCGTTCGAAACGAGGCCCTGCAGGAAGGCCTGGCGATCCTCGCCCGCCACCGCGATGATGGCCCGGTCGGGCGGCAGATGGTAATGAAGGCCTGTCATGGCTTAAATTCGTCTCAATCTCGATTCGATGGACTTCGAACCGGCCGCTTAAATGCTCGACAATGCGGCCGCGTGCCAATAAATCTCGGCAACTGGTCTCGGATTTGCAACCATGCTAGTTGGAGGGGCAAGATGACCTCAAGCGCAGCGACTGGACAGGCCGAGAAGAAAGATGGCGAGCACCGCCACGCCAGGAACAAGGAGCTCCCCGATATGACGACGCTTTCGGCCGAGGATTTCTGGACCTTCAGCCTGGATTTCTACGGCAAGCAGAACGTGGCCAAGGCGTGCCTGTCGCTGCAGGACCGGCGTGATGCCGATGTCAACCTGCTGCTGCTGTCGGCCTATCTGGCCAGCAAGGGCAATGTGCTGGACGACACGCACCTGTCGATCGCCGATGGCATGACCGCCGGCTGGCGTGCCGCCGTCCTTCAGCAGCTTCGCCAAGTGCGCCGGCGCCTGCCCAAGTTTGCCGAGGAGGTGCCTGAGGAGGACCGCAAGACGGTGAAGGAGAAGATCCTGGAGGCGGAACTGGCGGCGGAGCAGGTGGCCCACCGCCTGATCTTCAAGCGCCTGGACGATGCCCCGATGCCGACGGAGGGCGGGACCGTCAAGGACCGCGCCGAAAAGAACCTGAAGCTCTATCTGCGCCGCTTGCTCTCCCAGAGCGGCCCCGCCACACCGGATGAGCGGGATCTCGGCGACGTCAACGCGATCGTGGCGGCGCTCTGAAGCCCCGGCCCGGCTTCAGCCGATATCCGACACCCAGGCCAAGGCGGCGACCCGCTCGCCGGGAGCGAAGCAGCGTGCTTCGACCTGCGGCACGAGTGGATGGACAACCTGGACCATGGCCGCCCTGATCCACTGCTTGTCGGTAACCACGGCCTCGCGTGGGAACGGTGCCATTCGCGGATCTTCCCGAAGCTGGAGCGCAGGTCCTTGGCCGCGGCGGCCGCGGTCATGTCCTCGAATGCCGTCAGTCCGCGAACAGGTCGATCTGCTCATGACGGGCCAGCCTAGCCTCGATCTCGGCCGCGGCGCGGTCGAAGTCTTCGGCCGTGAGGGTGCCGGACACGCACAGGGCGACGACGTGATCCGGTGCTGGCAGGATCCCGACTATAAGCGCTTTCTCTACAATGCGGCCTGACCGGACCGGTCAAGCCTGGTTCCGCATTGAGGCGGGCCGCTTTTTCGCATCCTCGCCCCAGCGTTTCGCGCCTTCGAGGTGAATGCCGAAGAGGTCGAGCACGCGGGCGAGGTTCTGGTCGATGACATCGTCGAGCGTCTTGGGGCCGGCATACATCGCCGGCACGGGCGGGGCGATCACGCCGCCCATCTCCGTTACCGCCAGCATGTTCTTCAGATGCCCGGCATGGAGCGGCGTCTCGCGCACCATGAGGACGAGGCGCCGGCGCTCCTTCAACGTCACGTCGGCGGCGCGCGCGAGTAGGGTGGTGGTGACGCCGCTCGCGACCTCGGCGAGGCTCTTCACAGAGCAGGGCGCGACGATCATGCCCAGGGTGAGGAAAGAGCCGCTCGAGATCGGTGCCGCCATGTCGTCGATGTCATGGCAATGGTCCGCGAGCGCCTTCACGTCCTTCACCTTGTAGCTGGTCTCGTAGGCGAGCGTGACTTCGGCGGAGCGCGACATCACGAGATGGGTTTCGATCACCGTGTCGCGCAGCAATTCGAGCAGGCGGGCACCGAAAACGACTCCGGATGCGCCGGAGATTCCAATCACGAGTCGCGCTGGTTGCGGTTTGTGAGAAGGCCCGGAAATCGGCGCCATTTGGGTCAATCCTGCTGCTGCATTAACCGGTAATCTTAGGTCTTTTTTCGAGACCTCGTGGTTCGTGCGTTTACTCTATTGCCTCTTGGGAGTAGCATGCCCACATCAAATCCGGTTGATCATTTTTCGAGGACAAACGCCCGAGAAATGCGCCATTTCCCTGACAGTCTGTAGCATCGGAAAGGAGATACGCCCATGGCAGTCGCCTCGCATCAGGAGTCTCTCAAGGCGAAGCACGCTGATCTGGACGCGCAAATCGCCGAAGAGGAGCGTAGACCCCATCCCGATGACGTGGTGATCCATCATCTCAAGAAAATGAAGCTGAGGATCAAGGACGAGTTGATGCTGCTGCAGAGCTCTCAATAGCGCGCATCCAAGTTTCGTCGCCGGGACCTGAACGGACCGACGACGCGCCCCGACGCTGCCTGCGTCGGAAACAGCCCTCCCCGAGGTCAGCCTCCGGAGGGCTGTTGGTTTTCAGAGAACGGTAAGAGGACGGAAGGCAGTCCGCTGCTCTCGCCCGGTGGGGCGCGGGTCCGCGCCTGTCCCGCGCCTGTCCCTGGCTCCCCTGCCGCCCCTTGACCCTCCGCCGTCCGCCCGGTAGCTTCCATTCCCATGCACAGCCTCGCCCTTACCCTGCGACTTACCGCCCCGGCGCTTTGACGGCGTCGGCCTTGGGGCGTCTCGCCCCAACTCAGCGGTTGCAGGTGAAGAGGGTTGTTGATGTTCTCCCCCAGATCGGTAATTTTGTTGCGCTCGGACATATTCTTGCGCGCTCTCAGCCGCCGGCATAGGCCGGCCTTCGTGGGCGGCAGGGGCGCAGGGCTGCGACTTCGCTGCGGTCGTCGGGCTTGAGCGACCGCCCGGCGGCCGATCGATCCTCGTGTCGCGATCGACAGCAGCCAGACCGATCCAAAGGAAACCCTGATATGCGTATCGACCCCGCGAAGAAATACCGACCGTTCCAGCCCATCAACTTGCCGGACCGACGATGGCCCTCGCGCGTCATCAGCGAGGCGCCGATCTGGTGCAGCGTCGACCTGCGAGACGGCAACCAGGCCCTGATCGAGCCGATGGGGCCCGAGCGCAAGCTGCGCATGTTCAAGACGCTCTGCCGCATGGGCTACAAGGAGATCGAGGTCGGCTTCCCCTCGGCCTCGCAGACCGATTTCGATTTCGTGCGCCAACTCATCGAGGAGGATCACGTCCCCGCAGACGTCACGATCCAGGTGTTGACGCAGGCGCGCGAGCATCTGATCGCCCGCACCTATGAAAGCCTGGCCGGCGCGCGGCGGGCCATCGTGCACGTCTACAATTCCACCTCCACCTTGCAGCGGCGCGTGGTGTTCGGCCAGGACATGGAAGGCATCAAGAGCATCGCGGTGCAAGGCGCGGCCTGGGTGCGCGACTACGCGACCAAGCACCCGACCGATACCGAGTTCGTGTTCCAGTATTCGCCGGAGAGCTTCACCGGCACCGAGATCGACTACGCGATCGAGGTGTGCGAGGCGGTGATGGATGTGTGGAAGCCGACGCCGGCCAACAAGTGCATCCTCAATCTGCCGGCGACGGTGGAGATGTCGACGCCGAACATCTATGCCGACCAGATCGAGTATTTCTGCCGCAAGCTGAAGAACCGGGACAGCGCCATCATCAGCCTGCATCCGCACAACGACCGCGGCACCGGCGTCGCAGCCGCGGAGCTCGGCGTGATGGCAGGTGCCGAGCGCATCGAAGGCACCCTGTTCGGCAACGGCGAGCGCACCGGCAATGTCGACCTGGTGACGCTGGGTCTCAACCTCTTCACGCAGGGCGTCGATCCCCGGATCGATTTCTCGGACATCAACGACCTGGTACAAACCGCCGAATACTGCAACCAATTGCCGGTGCATCCGCGGCACCCCTATGCCGGCGACCTGGTGTTCACCGCCTTCTCCGGATCGCATCAGGACGCGATCAAGAAGGGTTTCGCGGCGATGAAGCAGTCCAACAGCGGCGAGTGGGGGGTTCCCTATCTGCCGATCGACCCGCAGGACCTCGGCCGCGACTACGAGGCGGTGATCCGCATCAACTCGCAATCGGGCAAGGGCGGCGTGGCCTACCTCATGGAGACCGATTACGGCCTCTCCTTGCCGCGCCGCCTGCAGATGGAGTTCAGCCAGACCGTGCAGGATATCGCCGACAAGACCGGCAAGGAGATCTCCTCCGCCGACATATGGAAGGCTTTCAACGACGAGTATCTCGGCTTCGAGAAGCCCTTCAAGTTCGTGCACCACCAGACGCAGTCCGATGCACACGCCTCCGAGATCAGGCTTCTCACCGCGCGCATGAAGCGCGACGGCAAGGAGATCGAGATCCATGGCAAGGGCAACGGCCCGATCGACGCCTTCATGGACGCGATGAAGAAAGAGGCGGGAGTCGATCTCAAGGTGATCGATTACCGCGAGCATTCGGTCGGCCTCGGCGCCGATGCGACGGCGGTCGCCTATCTCGAGACCCGCACGTCGACCGGCGGCACGGTGTTCGGCGTCGGCATGGATCCCAACATCGTCCAGGCCTCGCTCAAGGCCATCGTCTGTGCCGCCAATCGTGCGCTCGCGGGCAAGACGCGGGATTTGCAGAGCTAGCTCCGGGACAGGGGGCGCCGCGCCGGCGGCGCCTCCGTTCTTGGCGGATTCATCCGCCTTTCACATGCCTGCCTCATCCGAATGAATGACATCGTAGCGCTTGACCGGCTCCCGTTCCGCGTGTCGACTGTGGGGCGCTGCTGGCCCGCGGGGTGCGACGGCCGGCAAGAAGCGGCTTGGGGTGAGGGCCGTGAACGAAACTACGCGTGCGGTACAGCAGGGAGCGCATCCGGCGACCTTTCGTCTGCCGGTGGCGTTCGGCTATCCGCTCGGTGGCGTTCTCGGCAGGCTGGCGATCGGCGCGACGCTGCTGGTGGCTGGCGTCGTCATGCTGCTGCAATCCGGCGTGCTGTGGATCGCGGGCGGTGTGCTGCTGATCCTGCTCGGCGCCATAGCGGCCTGCGGAAACCTGTGGGCATTGCTCGACCCTGAGCAGCGCAAGATCGTTCTTCATCAGGATGGGGTCGAGGTCCGCTACGGCTTCTCGCGGCGCTACTACCGCTTCCTGGACTATTCCGAGTATCGCATCGCGCGTCTTGGCTTGCGGCGCTTCCTGACTGCGCTGCCGGTCGAAGTCGAGTGGTCGCTCGGCAAGCGGGCGGAGCGCGTGCGCGTCACCATCTACGACCGGCCGGCCTTCCTTACGCCCATGCCGGTCCTGGGCAAGGGGGCTCCTGCGACCCTGCTGGAATGGCAATCGACGTTGAACGAGTTGCGGCGCGCGGCCATCGCGGCCGCCGGGCTGACTGACCCTGTCGCGCGCGAGGCCGACGACACCGACGCGCGCGCCGCGCCGCTGTCCCGCCTTTCGCGCCGCGCCTATGCGCGCGGCCGCCTCATCCTCGCTCTCGTGTTCCTGCTGCTGCTGCTGGCGCCGATGGTGTTCATGATGGCCGTGAAGCAAGGCTTCGTCGCGCTGTGCGGCGCTGCCAATGGTGCGGGATGCCTCGCCATAGAGCCCGCGCTCCAGCAGGCGGTGATGATCGGCGGGCCGCTGCTGGCCGTGCTGGCGTTCGTCCTTGGCGGCGCATGGCTGGCCGTCCGGCGCGCGCACGATCTCGACGAGGAGCTGCCGTTCTGGAAAGCGGCGCTGGGCGCGCTGGCGCAGCGCGGGCTGCAGCGCCGCCTGGGCAGCGAAGAGGGAACGGCAGGCACCAACCGTTTCGGCCCAGCCCCACCGGAGTGAGTCGCTTCGGAATTTGTCCGGTGCCGAATTGCCTCAAAGGCCGGTCGAATACCCGAAATGGTGCGGGCACGCCATCGCGGCTATGCTGACCTCACGATCAGCAACGCAAGGAGTGCTCAGCATGCGCAACGTGGCGATCTCCGCCGATGCCTCGTTCGGGACGGCGGCGCTGCCTTGGATGAAAGGCAACCTGCCGCTCTCGCTGCTATGGCGCAGCACATGGTGGCGGGTCACCGTCCCCGGGCTGTGGTTGCCGGGCTTCGCGTTCTGGCTCTGGGTGCTGAGCGTCGATCCGCCGGATCGCAGCCTTGCCTTCTACGCGGTGCTCTTCATCGGCATCCCGCTGATGCTGGCGACCTCGGCCGGCTGGTGGATCGGGCAACTGCTGAACCGCCGCCATACCGGCACGCTGATGATCAACAGCGATTACCTGGAATGGCAGTACGAGGTGGGCTCGACTGTCGAGTTGCTGGCCGAGTGCGGCCGGTTCAAGCTCGCCGGCAAGCGTGACGCCGATGCCCGCATCGAATGGAACGCCGCGCCATCGTGGGATGCCACGGCCAGCGGATGGCCGGAATGGACGAAAGCCTGGCGCAAGCCCGTGCGCAGCCTCTACGGCCGCGACCTGGGGCTTGATCGCGACGACCTCGAAAGTCTATGCAAGCTGTTGAACGAGCTTCGCGAGGACGCCAAGGCAGAACGCTAGCGGCTCCCGCGATCCAGGGGGACGCATGCTGTTCATGATCATCGAGCATTTCCACGACAAGAATCCGAAGCCGCTCTACAAGCGTTTCCAGGAAAAGGGCCGCATGATGCCCGCGGGGCTGAAATACGTCAGCTCCTGGATCGAGGCCAATTTCGACCGCTGTTTCCAGCTCATGGAATGCGACGACGCCCGCGTGATCCAGGAATGGGTGCTGGTCTGGGGCGACCTCGCCGATTTCGAGATCGTGCCGGTGGTGCCGTCGAAGGAAACGGCGGAGCTGGTGAACCGGTATCTGTGAGCCGTTACCTCATTTTCCAATGAACCTTCCGGCTCCTCACGCACACCAAGCAAGTGAGCCATCGGACACATCGAATCAATGATCGCTCCAGAGTCCTTGACCATAGGACAGAAGCAGTTTCTGCTGCGCCGGTTTCGCTTGGACGTTGAGAACCGGGTAAGGTGGCACAGGCGCCACCGTTTCCAGATCATGTTTTTCTGGATCTTACCGCTTATCGCCCTCGGCTTGATCCTTGTTGATGGCCCCGCGAGTGAAACTCTGGCGCATAGGCCGGCAGAGATCTTGGCTTGGTCGTTGACTGCCTTTCTGCTCGCGGCCGAACCACTTGTGTGGCTCTGGATTTGGTATGCGACCCGCAGGCCGCCTGCCGCCGACGACAAACCGATCTTTGAATGGTACGTGCTGTTTCGCGACCGCATCGGTCTGCGCTCCCCCATATTCGTGCGTTGGAGCAATCGCATCTGCACGCTTACAATTGCAGCCGCTGCGGTTGCCACGGACCGCCCGGCCTTGGCTGTAGCTTGGATTGTAGCCATCGCTCTGGGAGTGGCTCGCCACGCCTGGGAGATTAAGACTGTCACACGTGCGCTTGCTGACATCGACAGCCGAGGCGAATCGGGTCGAGAGCCGATAGCACCGTAGGCACCGACGTCCACCGCCTAAGACGTTTGGCGGTGCGAGGTGCAGCAGGCCGTACCCTTGCCAGCGCTCGCGTGGCCCGGCATAGCTAGCGCATGGTCCGCCGTTTCTACAAACTCCCCTCCCTCAACGCATTGGGTGCTTTCGAGGCCGCCGCGCGGCATTCGAGCCTCAGCTTCGCGGCGGCGGAGCTCAACGTCACGCCGAGCGCGGTCAGCAAGCACGTCACCTTTCTGGAGCAGGAGCTGGGCGTGCCCTTGTTCGTGCGCGGGCACCGCACCATGCGCCTGACGCCGGAGGGCGAGCGGCTCTATCGCTCGCTCTCGGAGAGTTTCGCCGGCATGGCGGCGGCGTTCGAGGCGATCAGGACCAGCCGTACGGCGCGCACCGTTACGATCGGCTGCACCACGGCTTTCGCGCAGCTTTGGCTGATGCCGCGGCTGGGCGCGTTCTGGCGCGCGCACCAGGAGATCGTGATCGACCAGGTGGTGTCGGACCGCAGCCAGGACCTGCGCCGCTCGGAGGTCGATCTGCGCATCCGCTACGGCGACGGCAGATGGCCGGAGGAGACGGCGATCAAGCTGTTCGACGACGTGGTGGTGGCGGTCGCGAGCGCGGATTTCGCGCGCAAGCACAAAGTGAAGGAGGCGGCGGAGCTGACGAGCCTGCCGCTCCTGGAAGTCACCAGCCAGGAGCGCGGCTGGACCACGTGGGAGGGATGGTTCGACGCGATCGGCGTGCCGGCGCGGCGGCTCAAGACGCGGCGCATCAACAACTACGTGATCGCCTGGCAGGCGGCGCAGGACGGACAGGGTGTTGCTCTCGGCTGGATGAGCCTGGTCGCGCCGTTGCTCGCGGCGCGCAAGCTGGTGCCGCTGACCAAGGCGGAATTCGTTCCGCCGGACGCGACCTATGTCACCTGGAGCGCGCATCGGCCGCTGAGCGCCGAAGCGACCACCTTGCGCGACTGGCTGATGGCGCAAGCGGCGGCGGCGAAGAGATAGCCGGCCTTGCGCCGACGCGCGGCTCTCGTCCACTCTGTCGCCGCACGATTTGGGGGAGCTTCCGTGACCGAGACAGCACGACCGCCTTTCGCCGCGCAATGGCCGTTGCCAGGCGCGCCGGCGAGCTTGACCTGGGGCAATTGGGATTGGCCGCCGCAGAACCGCTGGGCGTTCCAGCATGTCGGCGACTTCCTGCGCACGGCGCGGATCGCGCGCGGCCACGGACCGGCCTGGCATTTCGGCTCGGCGCCGCGCGATCTCAGCGGCATCACCTTCACCGATATCGACGGCGCGACGCGCACGGTGGGAGAGATGCTGGCCGCCACCTACACCGACGGATTCCTGGTGGCGCATGAGGGCAGGATCGTCGCCGAGACCTACATGAACGGCATGGAGCGCGCGACGCTCCATCTCTCGCAATCGGTGGTGAAGTCCTTCACCAGCGCGCTGGTCGGGATCCTGGCCGGCGCGGGCGAGCTTGACATCACTCGCCCGGTTTCGTCCTACGTGCCGGAGCTGGCGCAATGCGGCTATCGCGGCGCCACGGTTTCGCAGGTCCTGGACATGCGCTCCGGCGTGAAGTTCGGCGAGGACTATCTCGCCCCGGACAGCGAGGTGGCGGCGCTCGACCGCGCCTCCGGCTGGAAGCCGCGCCGCGATGCCGCCGACACGCTCTCGATCAAGGGGCTCATCCTCACGCTTCAGCAGGAGCGGCCGCATGGCAGCCCGTTCCTCTATCGCTCGATCGAGACGGAGGTGCTCGGCTGGATCATCGCCAAGGTGGCGGGGCAGGATTACGCGACCTTCATGTCCAATGCCCTGTGGCAGCCGATGGGCGCGGAGGTCGATGCCAACATCACCATCGACCAGGACGGGACCGGCCTGGCCGACGGCGGGCTCAGCGCGAGCCTGCGCGACTATGCGCGCTTCGGCCAGCTCTTCCTGGATGGCGGCGCGCGCGGGACGAAGCAGGTGGTGCCGGAATCCTGGACGATGGCGTGCCGCACCGGCGACGTCGCGGCCTTCGGTCCCGAGAACGCGGAACGCTTCGCCGCGTTTCCGAACGCAGCCTACGGCAAGCAATGGTGGGTCATGGACACGAAGAGCGGCCTGCACCATGCGCGCGGCATCTACGGGCAACTTATCCATGTCGAGCCTGCGCGCCGGCTGGTGGCGGTGAAGCTCTCGTCCTGGCCCGATCCGGTCAACGATGCGCTGAGCGGCACGACCGTGCGCGCCATCGATGCGATCGGGCGTGCGCTGGCTGGAGCGTAGGGGGAGAGAGCCTCTACGCAGGGGCCGTCAGAAACTCTTCGAGCACCGCGTTGAACCTCTTCGGCTGCTCGAGGTTGGGCAGATGCGCGGTGCCGGGCATCAGCGCGCTTTTCGCGCCCTTGATGCGCTTGCCCAGCAGCGCGCAGCGTTCCTGCAGATGCGGGAAGTCCAGGTCGCCCCGGATGACAAGCGTGGGCGCCGCAATCTGCTTCAGACGCTTGAACGAGTCGGTTGCGGCCCTGTCCGTGCCCGGTGACGGGTTCTTCAGCGGGATGATGTTCATCCTCAGAAACAGATCGCGCGCCGAGCCTTGAACGCGGCCATCGACCGAGCGCGGGCCGTCAAGCCACATATGCGCTTCGATCCGGTTGACCAGCTCGAAATGCTTCTGGTCCTCGGCCTGCTCGGCCCGGTCCAGCAGGCTTTCAATGTCAGGCGGCAATTGCTCCGGCTGCGGCGCGCCACCGATGGCCGGCGCGACCAGCACCAACTTGTCAACGCGCTTCGGATAAGCGAGCGCGAAGTCGACGACGACGCGCCCGCCCTGCGAGCAGCCGACCAGGCAGGCGCGCTCGATGCCGAGTTCGTCCAGTACCGTGCGCAGATCCTGCATGTGAGAGAACGCCTCGGGCTCATAGCGCGATTCTCCGAAGCCGCGCCGATCATAGGCTACGACGCGGTAACGATCAGCGAACGCCGCCAACTGGTCGCGCCACATGCGCTTGTCGGCGACACCAGCATGCAGGAACACGAGCGCCGGTCCGCGCCCGTCTTCCACCCCGGTCAGTTGGGCCTTGCCGCTCTGGATGGAGAAACTGCGCATGTCCGTCCTCTTAGCCTCGCGGCTTCGCAAGCGAGAGATAGACGCTGTCGCTCCACTCGCCGCCGATGTGCCAGGTGCGCTCGGCGCGGCCGGTCTCACGGAAGCCGAGGCGCGCGAGTAGAGTGAGGCAGCGTTCATTGCGCGGGTCGGCCTCGGCGCGGATCTCCTCCAGCCCGCGCTCGTGGAACGCCCGGTCGATCACCGCCCGCAGGGCCTCGCGCGCATAACCCTTGCCCCAGGCCGCGGGGGAAAACAGGAAGCCGATCTCGTTGTGGTGCCACAGACCCGCCTTGCCGATCAGCAGCCCATTCAACTCCACGAAGAAATCGTCGCACTCCCCGGCATTGATCGCGTCGATGGTCTTGGTGATCCAGGCCTCGGTTTCGGCGATTGTGGCATGGGGCAGGGTAGACCAATATCGCATGGTCAAAGGGTCGCGCAGGATGGCGTGCATCGCGGTCACGTCATCCGAGCGAGGCCGGCGCAGGATCAGTCGCTGTGTGCGTAGGATCGTGTTCATGTCCTTCATCTAGCACAAAATTCCGCCGCAGCGCGCAAGTGGCCCCTTGGCGAGGCGGACTCTGGCGGCTAGGCTGTATACAGCTTGACAACCGATCAAGCGGAACGCGTTCAAAGCAGGAATGGGAGGTGAACATGGCAACGAGTGGTTTGCGCCGCTGGATAGCGGCGCTAGGCGTGCTGGCAGGCCTGGGCATGGCGGCGGGCACGACCGGGGCGGAGGCGGCGGAGAAGGTTCGTGTGGGCTTCTCGCCGGAGCCCTACGCGCCGTTCTGGATCCAGGATGCGTCCGGCCAGTGGACCGGCTTCGAGGTCGACCTGATCGCGGCGCTGTTCGAGCAGATGGGCAGGGAATACCAGCTTGTGCCGATCGCGTGGGACGGACTGATTCCCGCGCTGCAAGAAGGCAAGATCGACGCCATCATGAATTCCATGTCGGCGACCGAGGAGCGCAAGCAGGTCGTCGATTTCAGCGACAAGTACTACGAGACAACCGTCTCGTTCTATGGCCGCAAGGGCGAACCCTTCGAGTATTCGGAGGCGGGGCTGAAGGGCAAGGTCATCGCGGTGCAGACCGCGACCTCGCAGCTCAGCTGGCTGCAGCAGAAATGGGGCAATGTCGTGGAGATCAAGCTCTATGACGTCCAGGACAATGCCGATGCCGACCTCGCCGCCGGCCGCGTCGATTACGGCCTTGCCGACACCGTCTATACGGCGGAGGGCTTCCTGAAATCGGAAGTGGGCCAGGATTTCGAGCTGAAAGGCGAGCCCGTCAGCGACCCGTTGATCGGAGGCGATGTCGGGGCCGCGGCCCGCAAGGGCGATCCGCTGCTCGGCGAGATCAACGCCGCCATCAAGGCTCTGCGGGAGAACGGCGGCTACAAGGCGATCAACGACAAGTATTTCGCCTTCGACGTCTACGGCGGCTGACGCCGCAACGCCGCATCGCGAACGGGGCCGGCCGCCAAACCGGCCCCGTCGCCTGCCCATGTTAGAGGGAGGTCGAGTAGCGCTGGCCGAGCGCGGCCGCGTGGGGCTCTTCCGTGCTGGCGGTCGCCGGCTTCACCAGGGAAGTCGCCTCGAGCGCGATGCGCCCGATATCGGCGCGGCTCATGCCCATGTCCGAAAGCTCGCGGTCGGTATAGGTTTCCAGCTCGGCGCGCACCCGCTGATAGGTCGCCCAACGGCGCGCCAGCAAACCGATCTGTCCAAAAAGCTTCTTCATCGTCCTGTTTCCTTCGCCTCGCTTGGCCCCGCTGCCAGAGCCGATCCAGGATATGGGAGGGCTCTGCTGCGCTGCAAAATCGATTTCTGCAGGCCAGCTCATGGAATTACGCATTACTATCTAAGGCATTGATTACGCATGTGTTAAGAAACGTGACAAAATGATGGTGCGATGCAAAAACTTTGAGCGCCGGTGCTCAAATTTGCAGCGGTTGGCGGAGGCTCGCTCCCGGCTCTGACCGAGGGAGAGGCGCGCTGCCTAACGCTCGCGGCGGCATATCGAAGATGCGCCTCTCGGAGGGTGCGGAAGACGCGCCCACCATCTGGCTTGCCAGCCGCCGCACATCTCAGCCGCGCGAAGAATCGAAGCGATCGCCGCGCCTGCGACCGAAAGCAGCACGCGCGCTGCGTGTGGCGCGGCATCGGTTGGTTGACAGCAAGCCATCGGCTGACGCATCCCTTGCGCCGATTTTGAGTTCCGATCACGAGGGGTTCATGCGCAAGCTTGGTACGTTGCTGAAGGGCCTGGGTATCGATACCCGGCCGCTGGGTTCTGGCGAGCTGGTCGTTCGCTCGCCGATCGACGGGATGGAGATCGCCCGCCTGAAGCCGGATTCGAAGGGCGCGGTCGGGAAAAAGGTCGCGCGCGCGGATGAGGCTTTCCGCGCCTGGCGCCAGGTCCCGGCGGCGCGCCGCGGCGAACTGATCCGGCTATTCGGCGAGGAATTGCGCGCCCACAAGACGGAGCTTGGCCGGTTGGTCTCGATCGAGGCAGGCAAGATCGTCCAGGAGGGCCTGGGCGAAGTGCAGGAAATGATCGACATCTGCGACTTCGCGGTCGGCCTGTCGCGCCAGCTCTACGGTCTCACCATTGCTTCGGAGCGGCCGGGCCATCGCATGATGGAAACCTGGCATCCTCTGGGCGTGGTCGGCGTGATCAGCGCCTTCAATTTCCCGGTCGCGGTGTGGTCGTGGAACTTCGCCCTCGCCATCGTGTGCGGCGACAGCGTGGTATGGAAGCCCTCGGACAAGACGCCGCTTACGGCGCTCGCCTGCGCAGGCATCTTCGCCAAGGCGATGAAGCGCTTCGGGAATGGCGCCGAGGGGGCGCCGAAAGGCCTGCTGGAGGTTGTGCTCGGCGGCAAGGAGGTCGGCGAGGCGCTGGTCGATGATCACCGCGTCACCTTGGTCAGCGCCACCGGCTCGACCCGCATGGGCCGCGAGGTCGGCCCGCGCGTCATGCAGCGTTTCGGCCGCGTGCTGCTGGAACTGGGCGGCAACAACGGAATGATCGTGTGCCCCAGCGCCGACCTGGAGCTCGCCGTCCGCGCTATCACCTTCAGCGCGGTCGGCACCGCGGGCCAGCGTTGCACCAGCTTGCGGCGCCTGGTGGTGCACGAAAAGGTCTATGACCATCTGATCCCGCGGCTCAAGAAGATCTATGGCGGCGTCGCGATCGGCAGCCCGCTCGAAGCCAAGACGCTGGTCGGGCCGCTGATCGACGAGGGCGCGTTCAACCGCATGCAGGAGGCGCTCAAGCGCGCCCGGCAGGAGGGCGGCAAGGTGACCGGCGGCGAGCGCGTGAAGGTGCCCGGTTGCGCCGGGGGCTTCTACGTGAAGCCCGCGCTGGTCGAGTTGCCCGCGCAGACGGGTATCATGAAGGAGGAGACCTTCGCGCCGATCCTCTACGTGGTGAAATACAAGGACTTCGCCAAGGCGATCGAGATCCACAACGATGTGCCGCAGGGGCTCTCCTCCTGCATCTTCACGCGCGACGTCCGGGAGGCGGAGCAGTTCACGTCCGCGCTCGGCAGCGATTGCGGCATCGCCAACGTCAATATCGGCCCGTCGGGGGCGGAGATCGGCGGCGCGTTCGGCGGCGAGAAGGAGACCGGCGGCGGACGCGAATCCGGTTCCGATGCCTGGAAAGCCTATATGCGCCGCGCCACCAACACCATCAACTACTCCGACCGGCTTCCGCTGGCGCAGGGCATCAAGTTCGACGTCGGGTGACCGCCAGCGACGCTGCTTGCGCGCACTCTTCGTCATGGTGGTGCTTGGCCGATGTTGCGATGATCGTAAGAGCCGTGCGCAACGCGCTACTTTCTCGGCTCGTCCTTCATCCACTCGGTGTGGCTGAGCAGCACAATCATGTTCACGGTCTCGCCGTCGCTGGACAGCGGCAGGAACAGCACGTCATCGCGCTGCGTGCGCGTGCGGAGCGGCTGATAGGTGCCGCGATAGAGCAGGGGCTGCCGGGTGCGTACGACGTGGTCGAGATAACCGGTCGTGGTATCAGTGGACTCGCCGTAATAGGCTTCGTCGACCACCTTGCCGGTGGGATCCGACCCGCGTAGCTCCACTTCGTGCGTGCCGACGAGGCGATACACATAGCGCCGCGGTTCGGGGACGACGTCGATCAGGATCAGCAGCGGCAGAAGTGCCTTGAGATCGATCGGATCGATGTCGCTGCGCGCGGGCATGGGCCGATCTCCGCGCTTGACTGACCAGTACTCGTAGAGGCTCTGCAACGAGGAATGACTGTGCACCAGCTGATCCGGTGACCAGTCCCCGAACCTTTCGGCGGTATCCGACGTATGTGCTGGCAGATCGGCCGGCTCGTACATGGCGGTGCTGAACTCACTTTCATTCGTGCGGCACTGTGCAATCTCTCCCTTAAGAAAGGGCGAAGACCGGCAACGCTCGCGCTCTGTCAGTTTATATAGGCCTTTTGATCGAGACACTGAGCGCAATCGCAACCATGGCGCCCACTTGCGCATTATTGAGCGCCAGAGCGACGTTGGCGCGCTGGCTGTCGCCGCCGGTCAGATCGCGCAGGCGCGCGAGTAGGAAAGGCGTCACGTCCTTGCCGACGATGCCTCGGGTACGCGCTTCCTGCAGCGCAGCGGCGATATGTTCCTCGGTCCGGGCGGCGGGGATCTCCTCCGCTTCCGGGATGGCATTGGCGATCAGCACGCCGCCTTCATCCGACAGGCGCCAGCGGGCAGCGAGGATTGCGGCGATCTCCTCCACGCTCTCGGCGCGCATCGGGATCGGCACCCCCGAATTGCGTGAATAGAAAGCGGGAAATTCGTCGCAGCGATAGCCGATCACCGGCACGCTCAAGGTCTCCAGCATCTCCAGCGTGCGCGGCAGATCCAGGATCGCCTTGGCGCCCGCGGAAACCACGGCAACGGGGCTCCGCGCCAGTTCCGTCAGATCCGCCGAGATGTCGCCGGTCAACTCCGCGCCGCGATGCACGCCGCCGATCCCCCCGGTGGCGAACACGCGGATGCCGGCCAGGGCCGCGATGCGCAGGGTGGCGGCGACCGTCGTCGCACCATCGCGGCGCTGCGCAATCAGCACGGGCAGGTCGCGCACCGACGCCTTCGGCATGTCCGGCGACTGCGCCAGGCGTTCGAGCATCGCGTCGTCGAGCCCGACCTTGAGCCGGCCTCCGAGCACCGCGATGGTGGCGGGCACCGCGCCTTCGGTACGGATCATGCGCTCGAGCGCGCGCGCCGTGACGAGATTGCCGGGAAAGGGCATGCCGTGGGCGATGATGGTGGATTCCAGCGCGACAACCGCGCGGCGCTGCTCCAGCGCCTCCGCGATTTCTGGCGCGATGTCGAGGTCGGGATGGATCATGCGGCTCGATCTCTCCTGCTCGCACGGCGGCTGCGGCGCTTGAGCATGGCCTGCAGAGCCGCGGGCGACAAGGCGGGGTTCACCGTCTCCGGCACGCTGACGGTCAGCGCCGCCGCGGCCTGGCCCCAGCGCGCCGCCTCTGCCAGCGTCTGCTGCTGGAGCAGGGCATGGATCGCGCCGGCCAAGGCCGCATCGCCGCCGCCGGTCGCATCGGCGAGCGTGGCGGGGAGGGGGGCCACAAGCGCCTGCTCCGCGGCGCTCGCAGCATAGGTCCCGCGACTGCCGAGCCCGATCAGGACATGTATGACGTTCATCTCATGCAGAACCTGTGCGGCGCGCTTCAGATCCGCTTCGGAGCGGACCTTCCCGGCCGCCAGGATCGCCGCCTCGTCGCGATTGAGCGCCATCAGGTGGACCGGCAGGCGCGCCTTGAGGAGTGGCCGCAGCCGTTCCGCCTTGCGGGTGGACACCGCATCGACCGCCAGAGGCACCTTGGCCCCGGCGCACAGCTCCGCCAGGCGGAGCAGGGCGGCTTCCGACAGATTGCAATCTGCCACCACCATGCGCGCTTGGCGGAGGGTCGAAGCCCGCAAGCCGATCCGCTCGGGCGTAAGCTCTTCCATCAGGTCCATGGCCGAGATCGCGGCGGCCAAGTCGCCATCGCCGTCGAGCAGCGCGACATAGGTGCCGGTCGGCCTGGCGCTCATCACGGTCATGGAGAGGTCGGTGCCGGCGGCGCGCGCTTCGCGCAGGATGCGCTCGCCGAACTCGTCCTGCCCCACGACGGTGAAGAGGGAAGTCGGCACGCCGAGCCGAGCCAGATTGCGCGCGATGTTGCAGGCGACACCGCCCACCATCGCCGTCACGCGGCCGGGATTGGAAGTGCGCGGCACCAGCGGAGCCTCGGCCCGGCATTTGAGATCCATATTGGCGCCGCCGATGACGACGACCTGTCCCGCCGGCTTCAGCACATAGCCGCGGCCCATGATCTCTCCCTGCTGGCGCAGCGCGCTGACATGCACCGCCACGGCAGCCGCGCTGGTCTTCAGTCGCCGCGCAATGGCCGCCGCCGACAAGGTCGGATCGTCACGCAAAAGGGCGAGGATCTGGCGCTCGCGCTCGGTCACTTTTGGGATCCGAATCTGGCTTAATGAACCTAAGGGCGGTTCACGATAGCACACTTTGTCATGCCGGCCTCGAGGGGACTCACCGCGGAACCCGAGTGCGCGAAAAACAAAACCCCGGCTCAAAGCCGGGGTGACAAAGGAGAAGGGAGCTAAGCGAGGGCAGGCGCCTGCGCCGCTCAGCTCTTGTTGCCGAAGAAGGCGCTGTAGCGGCCGGAATCGGCCGGCTGCTGCGCGGGCTCTTCCGGCTGCGGCTCGGGATTAAGCGGCTCCAGGGTCGCCGGCTTGCCGGCGGCCTTGCGCGCCTTCAGGATCGCGGCGTTAAGGTCGGTCTGCGTGCAGAGGCCGAGCAGCACCGGATCCCGCGGGCGCAGGTTCGCGGTGTTCCAGTGGGTGCGGTCGCGTACCTGGGCGATGGTCTGCTTGGTGGTGCCGATCAGCTTGGAGATCTGCGCGTCGCTCAGTTCCGGATGGTGGCGCACCAGCCAGGCGACCGCGTCGGGCTTGTCCTGGCGCTTGGAGACCGGCGTGTAGCGCGGGCCCTTGGTGCGGATCTGCGGCAGGGGGATCGAGACCTTCGCCTGCAGGAGCCGGGCATCGGGATCGCCTTCACAGCGCTTGATCTCCTCGGACGTCAGCTGCCCGTTGGCGGTGGGATCCAATCCGATGATGCCGACCGCGACTTCACCGTCGGCGATGCCCTGGACCTCAAGCGGATGCAGGCCGCAGAACGCAGCGATCTGCTCGAAGCTCAGCGTGGTGTTCTCCACCAGCCAGACCGCGGTCGCCTTGGGCATGAGTACTTGCGCCATAACATCTACCTCCTCGGCCAGCCGCAGGGCTATCCGCGGACCGGCGGCCAAGACCGTGCTTGACCGATTTTTGTGAAGCATGCCCCAGATGCCGAACGGGCGACGTCGCGGGGCACCGAAACGTGGCGCTCCGATAGCATCTTTGGCAGCGCCCTGCCAAGGATATATGAACGCAGTGGGAGGGGTTAAACCCCGGAATCGCGCTAAAGCGTGAGCACGATTTTGCCCACGTGGGCGCTGCTTTCCATCAGGCGATGGGCCTCCGCGGCCTGCTCCAGGGGGAAGGTCGCGTGGATCAGGGGGCGGATCTTGCCGGAAGCCAGCAGCGGCCAGACTTTTTCCTCCAGGGCCTTGGCAATCGCGCCCTTCTCGGCGACCGAGCGCGGCCGGAGCGTCGAGCCGGTGATGGTCTGGCGCTTCATCATCACGCCCGCGAAATTGACCTCCGCCTTGGCGCCCTTGAGGAAGGCGATCTGGACCAGCCGGCCTTCCACTGCCAGGGATTTGAGGTTGCGGCCGATATAGTCCCCGCCGACCATGTCCAGGATGACGTCGATCCCCTTGCCGCCGGTTTCCTGGTCGATCACCGCGACGAAGTCCTCGGTCTTATAGTCGATCGCAACGGATGCCCCTAAATCTTTGCATTTAGAGCATTTGTTGGCCGATCCAGCGGTCGTGAAGACCCGCGCCCCGAAATGGCTGGCAAGCTGTATGGCGGTCGTCCCGATGCCGCTCGACCCGCCATGCACCAGGAAGCTTTCGCCGGCCTTCAGCCGTCCGCGATCGAACACGTTGGTCCAGACGGTGAAGAAGGTCTCGGGCAGGGCGGCCGCCTCGACCATCTCGAGCTTGCCGGGGATGGGCAGGCATTGCGCCGCCGGGGCGGCGCAGAACTCGGCATAGCCCCCGCCCGCGACCAGGGCCGTCACCTTGTCGCCCACCTTCCAGCGGGCCGCCTCCGGGCCGAGGGCAACGATCTCGCCGGCCACCTCCAGCCCGGGCAGGTCGCTGGCCCCCGGCGGCGGGGCATAGCCACCCTGACGCTGCAGGATGTCCGGGCGGTTCACCCCGGCGGCCGCGACCCGGATCAGCACCTCTCCCTTGGCAGGCTGAGGCGCCTTGCGCTTGGCCGGGACCAGGACCTCCGGTCCGCCGGGCTGTTTGATCTCGATGGCGCGCATCTCCGCGGGAAGGCTCATGGTCGGATCCTGTTGCGACAAAGAAGCGACATACCTAGCGGATTTATTGCCGCAATGGAATTGACCCACCTCGGCCGGTAGACTGGCCATCATCTGGTGTCAGGCAGGAGGTCGATCATGGACCCTGAGGAACTGGAGCCGCGCAAGCAGAAGCCGCAGCTGCGCAACCTGGATGTGCTCTCAATCGAGGAGCTCAATGCCTATATCGAGGAGATGCGGGCGGAGATCAGGCGCGTGGAGGAGAAGATCGCGGCCAAGAAGGCGCACATAAATGCCGCCGCCGGTCTGTTCAAGTCGGCATCATAAAAGGATCGACATGCTCAAAGGCAGAAACGCCATCGTTACCGGATCCACCAGCGGCATCGGCAAGGGCATCGCGGAGGCCCTGGCTTCCGCCGGCGCCAATGTCATGCTGAACGGCTTCGGCGACGCTGCCGAGATCGAGCGCCAGCGCGCGGCGCTCGCCGGCTCCGCCACGGTAGAGGTCGCCTATCATCCGGCGGACATGTCCAGGCCGGCGGACATCCGCGACATGATCGAGAGCGCGCAGAAGACATTCGGCGGGGTCGACATCCTGGTGAACAATGCCGGCATCCAGCATGTCGCGCCGATCGAGGAATTCCCCGACGACCGCTGGGATGCCGTCATCGCCATCAACTTGTCTTCCGCTTTCCACGCCATCAAGGCGGCGCTGCCCGGCATGCGCGCCAGGAAGTGGGGCCGTATCATCAACATTGCGTCGGCGCACGGGCTTGTGGCCTCGGCGGAGAAGTCCGCCTACGTCTCGGCCAAGCATGGGATCATCGGCCTAACGAAGACCGTCGCGCTTGAGACCGCGGGCAGCGGCATCACCTCCGTTGCAATCTGTCCGGGCTGGGTGCTGACGCCGCTCGTGCAAAAGCAGATCGATGCGAAAGCCGCTGCCGGCAATCTCTCGGCCGCGGAAGCCAAAATGGAGCTGTTGGGCGAGAAACAGCCATCAAAGGAATTCACGACTCCTGAGCAAATTGGTCAGACAGTCCTATTCCTGTGCAGCTCCGCAGCGGATCAGATCACCGGCTCGGCGATTTCGTTGGATGGCGGCTGGGTCGCTCAATAGCGCGACACTTATCGTTTCTGGTTAACGTTTTGTTCATGCCTCGCGCGTAGTGTGGCACTCAGGAAGGTGGGCTCCCCACCTGTCCTCCTGGATCTTCGATCCAGTTTCATGCCTCCCTGTCTAACTTGCACCGCCGGCTTTCCGGCGGTGTTTTTTTGTGAAAACAGGGCAGCGCGCTTGATGACAATCAAGTGAATTTGTCAACGAGATTGTTCGCTTGACGCCGCATAGGGCCATTCATAGGCTTCACACCGCTGAATGACCTAGGCGCAGAGGCGCCAGGGGCAAGTTAGACAGGCAGAGGCTTGAAACGAGAGGGCCGCCACCGCAACCCGGTGCAGCGGCCCTCCGCATTTCAGACGTCATTTCCGCGCGAAACAGAACTCGATGCAAAGAGAACTGGCCGAGCCAAAGCCCGGCCAGTCCGATCGCGCAGATCGGATCGATTTGCGCGATCAATCGGCGTCGATCAAGCCGCCTGCTTTTCGATCGCCTTTGGCGCGCTCTCCGGCGCGGTGCTGATCTTCACCTGCCGCGGCTTCATCGCCTCGGGCACTTCGCGCACCAGGTCGACATGAAGCAGACCATTCGCGAGCGAAGCGCCGTTCACGCGGATGTGGTCGGCGAGCGTGAAGCGACGCTCGAAGGCGCGACCGGCGATGCCGCGATAGAGATACGACGTCGTGTCGTCTTCGTGCGCGAGCTTGCCGGAAATCAGAAGCTGATTCTCCTGCGTCGTAATGGTGAGATCGCGCTCGCCGAAGCCGGCAACCGCCATCGTGATGCGATAGGTGTCATCGCCGGTCCGCTCGATGTTGTACGGCGGATAGGAGAGCGCACTGTCGTCGATGCGGGTCGCGGCATCCATCAGGCGCGACAGGCGATCGAAACCGACCGTGGAGCGGAACAGGGGAGAGAGATCAAGGCTACGCATGGCATGTCCTCCATTGAGCAACATGGTTTTCACTAATGGTCGCCGACAATTCGGCCGACCGATCGCCGAAGCCGGAAACGGCCTTCGGTGACCGTGATGTAGGTGGGGAATCTCTGATTTCAAGCGGAGGCATGGGGTGGGTTGACCAGCCCCACCGGCTTCCCTAAGTCTTTGTTAACGGCTTTCGCCTATTCAGCCTCAGAAAGCTGGAAGCGGCCATGGCCGTCGCCAATCGTCTCTGTACAAGCAGGAATCGGGTCGAGATCGCCTCATGACGGCCACCGTAGAGTTCTTCGACCGGACGATGATGGAGGCGATGGCTCTACTGGCAGAGACGCGTCGCTACCTCATCGATCGCTCGGAGACCGAGCGCAAGGGTGTGCCGATCGAGCAGGGCCTGTCGGCCAGCATGGAATCCATGCGGCTGGTGGCGCGGCTTACGCAGGTGCTGGCGTGGCTGCTGACGCATCGCGCGGTGCATGCCGGAGAGATGAACCTCGTCGAAGCGACGCGTCCGGACCGCCGACTTGGCGGACGCGAGCTCTGCCTCAACAGCCAGGGCGACGATGATCCGGCCATGCCGGAAGAGCTGCGCTCGCTATTGGCGCGCTCGCTGTCGCTCTATCGCCGCATCGCGCGCCTCGACGAGCAGGCCGCGCAGCGCGCCGCCGATCAGTTGCGCCAGAGCGAGCTGACCTATCCGGGCAAGGGCGCGTGATCCGCAAATGAAAAGGCCGCCCGATCGGGCGGCCTTGTTCGTCTGCACTCCCGAGATCGGGGCTTACTTCTTCTTCATCGACATGCCCTGGAAGCGCTTGTTGAACTTGGCGAGCTGGCCGCCGCTGTCCATCAAGCGATGCACGCCGGTCCAGGCCGGATGCGACTTCGGGTCGATGTCGAGATGCATGGTGTCACCCGGCTTGCCATAGGTGGAGCGGGTGGTGAACTTGGTGCCGTCGGTCATCACGACATTGATCTCGTGATAATCCGGGTGAATCTTTGCCTTCATGACTTAACTCCTTGAAACTCGGGCGCGGTTATAACGAAGCCGCCCTCCTGTGGCAAGGGGATGGGGCGGGTGCTCCATCGCCTTGTTTTTGCGACCCGAATTCGTTAATCCCCAGGCGACGCCACTGTCCCAGCATTGTACGGATAGGCATTTCCCATGAACGAGGCCGAGTTTGAGCGCCGGGCCACCGAGGTTCTCGATGCCCTGTTCGAGCAGATCGAGGACCAGCTGGGCGATTGGCTGGATATCGAGATGACCGGCGGCATCCTGCAGATCGAGCTGCCGGACGGCGGCGCCTATGTGATCAACAAGCATAGGCCGAACCGCGAGATCTGGATGTCCTCCCCCAAGAGCGGCGCATGGCATTTCGCCGCAGGCGCCGATGGCGCCTGGCGCTCGACCCGCGGCACGGAGGAGCTGACCGCTCTGCTGGCTGGCGAGCTCGCCGCGGCATCCGGCCGCGCCGTGCAACTGCACCTGTAGGACGGGCTCGCGGACCCCGCATGGCACCACGCTCATCCAGTGACGCGCTCAGCGGCCGGGCCTCCAGCGACCGCGAGGCCTCGCGCAACTACCGGCTGCTGTTGCGCCTGGCGCGCTTCGCGATGCCCTATCGCTGGCAGATCGCCGGCGCGACCTTGGCGCTGCTGGTCGCCGCCGCGACGACGCTCGCGCTGGGAGCGGGCCTGCGGCTTCTCATAGACCAAGGCTTCGGCACGAGCGGCGACACCTCCTTGCTCGACCGGGCGGTCCTCATCCTGTTCGGGGTTTCCGTCGTGCTCGCATGCAGCACCTTCGCCCGGTTCTATCTGGTCTCCTGGGTCGGCGAGCGCGTGGTGGCCGACATCCGCAAGGCGGTGTTCGACCATATCATCGGCCTCAGCCCCGGCTTCTTCGAGATCACGCGCACGGGCGAGGTGGTGTCGCGCCTGACCACCGACACGACGCTGCTGCAGGTGGTGGTGGGCTCCTCGGTGTCGATCGCATTGCGCAACACGCTGCTCATCGCCGGCGGCATGGTGATGCTGTTCATCACCAGCCCCAAGCTGACGCTGCTGGTGCTGGCGGTGGTGCCGCTGGTGGTCGCGCCGATCGTGCTGTTCGGGCGCAAGGTCCGCCGCCTGTCCCGCATCAGCCAGGACAAGATCGCCGAGGTGAGCGCCGAAGCGAGCGAGGCGCTCTACGGGATCCGCACGGTCCAGGCCTTCGCGCACGAGCCGCATGACCGGGCGCGTTTCGCAGAGCGCACGGAGGAGGCCTTCTCGACCGCGCTGCTGCGCATCCGCTGGCGCGCGTTCCTCACCGGCATCGTGATCCTGCTGGTGTTCGGATCGATCAGCGTCGTGCTGTGGGTCGGCGGCGCCGACGTGGTGGGCGGGCGGCTCAGCGCGGGGCAGCTTTCCGCCTTCGTCTTCTATGCCGCCGTGCTGGCTGGCGCCCTGGGTGCGGTCAGCGAGGTGATCGGCGATCTGCAGCGTGCGGCCGGCGCCATGGAGCGCATCGGCGAGCTGCTGGCGACGACGCCTACCGTGATCGCGCCGAAAGATCCCAAGCCGCTGCCGCAGCCCAGCCGCGGAGCGATCATGTTCGAGCACGTCACCTTCCACTACCCGTCTCGGCCTAATGTGGCGGCGCTCGACGATTTCACGCTGGCGATCAGGCCGGGCGAGCGGGTGGCGATCGTCGGTCCTTCGGGCGCCGGCAAGACCACCGTCATGCAACTGCTGCTGCGGTTCTACGATCCGGATTCCGGTATCGTGCGCTTCGACGGCGTGGATCTGCGGGAGCTTGACCCCGCCGCCCTCCGGCGCGCCATCGGCCAGGTGCCGCAGGACCCGACCATCTTCGGCGCCAGCGCCCGCGACAACATCCGCTATGCCCGGCCCGATGCCAGTCATGCCGAGGTGCTGGCGGCGGCGAAGGCGGCGCATACGCTGGACTTCCTCGAGCGCCTGCCGCAGGGCCTGGACACGTTTCTGGGCGAGCGGGGCGTGCGCTTGTCCGGCGGTCAGCGCCAGCGCATCGCGATCGCCCGCGCCATCCTGCGCAACCCGGCCCTGCTGCTGCTCGACGAGGCGACCAGCGCGCTCGATGCCGAATCCGAGCGCATCGTCCAGGAGGCGCTGGACGAGGTGATGCGGGACCGTACCACGCTCGTGATCGCCCATCGCCTTGCCACCGTGCTCAAGGCCGATCGGATCGTGGTCATGGACAAGGGGCGGATCGAAGCCATCGGCACCCATGCTGAATTGATGAAGCAGGGCGGGTTGTACGCGCATCTGGCGGCCCTGCAGTTCGACCAGCCACGTGCGGAACATAGTTAACGAACTCTTAATAAGTCTAATTTTATCAAATAGATAGGGTATCGTGTTCAGCGCCGGTTCATGTTGACTCGTATAATGCTCTCCGCTCCGACCACAGGAGCGGGCATGAAACCGTGATGCTCAACAAAGGCACCTTTCTGCGACTTACCTCGGCTTGTCGGAGTTCGCTGAAACGGCTGCGGCACGAAGAGCGCGGCGCGACTGCCATTGCGACGGCGCTCGTCCTGACCGTTCTTATCGGCTTCATCGGCCTGGGGACCGAGGTCGGGATGTGGTACGCGGAGCGGCGCGCGATGCAGAATGCGGCCGACGCCGCCGCCATGGGCGCTGCCTTCGAGATCTACAAGAACGGCAAGAACGTGGACGACGGCGCCGTCAGCGACGCCGGCCAGGCGGACGCAGCGCGCAACGGCTTCACCCACGCCGCCGAGGAAGTGACAGTCGTGGTGAACCGCCCGCCTCTCAGCGGTGACCACGCGGACGAGGACACGGCCGTCGAGATGATTGTCAGCAAGCGGCGACCGTCCCTGTTCGGGGCGTTCTTCATGGGCGAGTCCGTCAACATCAAGGTGCGCAGCGTGGCGACCGTCAAGGTCGTCAACGTGTACTGTGTCATGGCGCTGTCTCCGCACGATGAAGGCGCCATCTTTTTCGGCGGCACGGCCGACGTGCTGCTGAAGAATTGCGGCATCATCGTGAATTCCGACGACGAGAATGGCGCGTTGACTGCGACCGGCGCCTCGGTGGTCGGCGCGAGCTTCGCGGACGTGGTCGGGGGCATCGACCAGAGCAACAACGCGACGCTGGATTTCGGCGAGATCAATACCGGCGTGGATCCCGCCGACGACCCCTATGCTCATCTGGACGTGCCGACCGGCAGCGGCTGCGATTACACCAACTATCAGGTCCCGTCCAACCAGGTGCGGACGCTTTCGCCCGGTCGCTACTGCAATGGCCTGAAGATCCTGGGGACGGCCCATCTTCAGGCGGGCCAGTACGTCATCGTCGGCGGAGCCCTCGATATCGGGTCGCAGGCGCATGTCACGACCGATCCGGAGGGCGTCACAATCTTCCTGACCGGCACCGGTACCGACTACGCCCAGGTGACGATCAACGGCGGCGCCCATGTCGAAATCATCGCCGCGACCGAAGGCCAGTACATGGGCCTCGCCTTCTTCCAGGACCGGGCTGCGCCGGTGATCAACAGCGGCTCGCCCAACAAGTTCAACGGCGGTGCGACCATGAACATCACGGGGGCCATCTACATTCCGAGGCAGTCGGTAGCGTTCCGCGGCGGCAACGAGACCACCGGCACCTGCACGCGCATCGTTGCCTACATGATCGACTTCACCGGTACCTCGGGCCTTAACACGGATTGCGGCTACGGCTTCGGCACGCCGCAGATCTATCCACCTGTGCTGGCGGAGTAGACCAATGCGCCGGGCCATCGTTTGCTGCGAGCGCTTCGCCAGGCGTCTCCTCCGAAGCGAGGAGGGCCTGGTTGCCATCGAGTTCGGGATCCTGGCGAGTTTCCTGATCCTGATGCTGGTCGGCGCGGCCGACCTCGGCTTTGCCGCGCGCCATCGCAGCCAGCTCGAAGGGGCGGTGCGCGCCGGCATCCAGGAGGCGCTGCGGGGCGGCACCGAGGCGGCGGTCGAATCCGCCGTGCTCGGCTCGACCGACCTGCCGGCGAACCCGGGAGCGACCGTGACGGCGACCAAGCTCTGCTACGATGACAGCGGCGAGGACGCAGACTGCGACCTCCCCGACGTGACGGTCTATATGGAGATCAGGCTTCAGCAGGATCATGACTGGCTGTTTGGGTTGCCGGGATTATCGGATCCCGCAGCGCTCACGATCATCAATTCCGTGAGGATCGGATGACAAGGTTCCGTCGCCATCGCTTGCTCCGGCTCGGCCGGAACGACCGCGGGACGGCGGCGATCGAGTTCGGGCTGGTCGCGCCCATCTTCTTCGCGCTGCTGCTCGGCATCATCGATGTCGGCCGCTACATGTGGACCCTCAACACGACGCAATATGCCATCGACCAGGCCATCCGCGCCGGCGTCGTGCGGGGATTGTCTGAGACGGAGGTAGAAGCGAAGGTCAAGCAATCCCTGACCGGCCTCAACGCCAGCGCCTTCACCGTCACGGCGGTTGTCGGCGCCTCCACACTCGCCATCACCGCCGAGACGACCTACGAGTTCCTGTTTCCGATGTCCTCGTTCAAGGACACCACCACGATCAGCCTGCGCACGGAGATGCCCAGATAGCGTTCCAGCCCCGAACTGCGCTCTTTAACCAAGCTTGAACCCACGCTGCCGCCGAACGCACATCGTTATGTGGCGATCGGCAGGCCCGTTCACCTGCCATTCATGTTTTCTTAAGACGCCGGGCGCAGAAATGAGGCGCTAAGTAACTGCGTCTGCGAAGAAAACTAAAATTTTATTGATCGGGCCCGATCGAACGTAATGGGGCTCGAGATCGGCATCGGATGGTGGTTCGGGAAGCAAAGCCATGTGGAAGCACCACGCCAGTGGAGAGGACCAACGGCCGCACCGCCCGTCTTTCTTGCGGTGGCGCGGCCTGATCCTGCGGCGCCTGCGACAGGATGAAGGCGGCGCTACGGCGATCGAGTTCTCCTTCATCGCCATCGGCCTCTTCTACATCATCATCGGCATCGTCGAGTTCGCCATGTGCATCACGGTCGGCAATTCGCTGGAGGCCGCGACGAACCTGTCGTCGCGCCTCGGCAAGACCGGCTATGTCGACGAGCAGGCGCAACTCACCCAAGAGGAAACCATCTACGCGGAGATCGAGCGCCGCGTCGGCCCGATGATCGACATGGACAAGCTCGACATCGATCACGAGGTCTACAACGACTTCGAGAGCTTGACCAATCCGGACATCCTTGAGGACGGCAACGGCGACGGGGATACCGACGATCCGGGCGAATGGACGGATGTCGACGGCGACGGCTTCAAGGACGGCGCCGACGGCGTCGGGGGCTCGGGCAGCGTCGTCGTCTACCGCATCAGCTATCCGTGGGAGCTCATGACGCCGCTCATCGGCCAGTTCGTCGGCGACGACGGCACCATCACGCTGACCGCGTATTCGGTCGTCAAGAACGAGCCCTATTGAGGGATACAGCCATGCGCAATCGGCTTCACAGAATCTGGCGGGACAACCGCGGCGTCGCGGCGATCGAGTTCGGGCTCGTCCTCCCGGTCCTGGTCGTCCTGTTCATCGGCTGTCTCGAGGTCACCTTCAAGATCTGGTCGACGCAGAAGGCGGAGAAGCTTGCGGTGACGCTTGCCGACGTCATCGCGCAGTCGCAGGAAGTCACGGTAAGCGACCTCCAGTCGCTCGTCACCTCGATCGACAAGATCATGGAGCCGTTCCCCTTCGGCAACAACGGCGTCGTCTACATCAGCTCCGTCTACCTGCCTCAGCCCGAGGACGACGAGGACGATCCGGGCGACCCGATCGTCAACTGGCAGTACAAGAAGGGCGCATTCTCCGCCGTCAGCAGGGTCGGCGTTGAGAACGGCGTTGCGGACCTGCCCAACGGGTTCAGCCTCGCCGTGCGCGATAACGTCATCGTCGCCGAGGTGATCTACAAATACACGCCGATCGCGCCGGGCGTCATGTTCGACGAGGCCACGATCTATCGCCGCGCGTTCTTCAAGCCGCGCCTCGGCGCCCTGACCGACAAACCGATATGAGCACGGATCGCAGGAAGAGGATTCCCATGTTCGGACTCGATCGCATTGGCAAGCACATGAAACGCCTGCTGGCGTGCGAACGCGGCGCGGCCGCGCCCATGGTCGGCGTCTGCGCCATCATGCTCGTCGGGGCCGTCGCCGTGGCGGTCGACCTGGCGCGCGCGCAGGTTGCGCAATCCAAGCTGCAGGCGGCACTCGACTCCGCGGGCCTCGCCGCCGGCGCCATGGTCGGACAGAACCTCGACTCGGGCCTTCTGGAGCCGGAGGCGCAGAAGTATCTTAATACCAACTTTGGCGGCGAGACCATCGACGCCACCATCACGGATTTCGACCTGGAGCTGTCGGAGGACGAGACTCTTGTGAAGCTCGACGCGACCGCCAGCCTGCCCACGACCTTCATGCGCATCTTCGGCAAGCACGAGATCAACGTGGCTGCCCGCTCGGAAATCACCCGCGAGATGACAGGCCTCGAGGTCGCGCTCGTTCTTGACGTCACCGGGTCGATGGATGACCCGGTCGGCGGCTCGGGCCCTAACCCCTCTACCAAGAAGATCGAGGCGCTCCGCACCGCCGGGGCCGACCTCGTGAACATTCTGTTCGGCAGTAATGAGGAGGTGGACGATCTGTGGGTTGGCGTCGTTCCATTCTCACAGTCCGTCAATATCGGCACCGACAATGCCGACTGGATTGCGGATCTATCGAACTACACCAGCATGATCTACTGCTCCGGCCCCACCAGCGGAACGCCGCAATGCCCCAGCGACTCGCTGACGATCAGCAGTGCGCGTGTCAGCACGCGCTACGACCCGATCGTCAGAGTCAACATGTACATGGACGCCGCCCCGTCCGACTGGTACTTCAAAGATCCGACGACCGGCGAACGCCACACGTGGGGCGGTTGCGTGCTGGAGCGGTGGGATGGTCGCGACGTGACCGACGATCCGCCAAGCGTCGAGAAGTGGAACACCTACTTCGTGCGGGACACAAGCTCCTCCGGCAACAACAATTGGCGAGGTCCGGACCAGAACGGGAACGGGAACGGCAACTACAGGGTCAACAACGACGTCGACAGATCGGCCAACAAGGGATGCCCGCAGCAGGCCATTACCACGCTCACCAACAAGAAGGCGGATGTCCTGGCAGCCATCAACAATCTCGTCAATCCACGCGGCAACACACACGTCAACGTCGGTGCCGCATGGGGCTGGCGTCTTTTGTCGCCGCAGTGGCGCAGCCTCTGGGGCGGCGACATGGATGACAACGACCTGCCGCTCGACTACGACGAGCCGCTGTCACAAAAGGCCATGATCCTGATGACCGACGGAACCAACACCATGTCGGACGGGATTTATACGGCTTACGGTTGGCTGGACGATGGCCATCTTGGAACGACGAGCGAGACGACCGCGGTCACGAAACTCAATGAGAAGACGACGGCGATCTGCAATGCCATGAAGCAGGAGGGCGTCCTGATCTATACGATCGTGTTCGGCAATACGGGCATCAGCAATGCGTCCAAGACCATGATGAGGAACTGTGCCAGCGAGACGGACTTCTATTTTCCCTCTGCATCCACGGAAGCGCTTCAGGCCGCCTTCCGGGCGATCGGCGACTCGCTGTCCAAGCTGCGCATCAGCCGCTGACGGCGGCGCGGCGGATACTAACCGGGCGGCGGCTTCACGGGCCGCCGCCCTTTTCATTCGATGCCCCGCACGCGCACGCGATAGCGGATCTCCAGCGGGTCTTCCGGGCCAGGCTTCACAGCCTGCGGCTGGTCGGGCAGCCCGACGAAATCGACCTTGCGCCAATCGCTCCAGCCTTGCTCCGGATCCGGCTTCGCGCCGAGATCGGGGCGGAAAATGCGATCCCGCCCGTCGGGGAAGCGGAACACCAGAAGCCGCTGCGACGTGCGGTAATAGAGCTCGACCGTCCCGGAGAGGGTCTGCCATCCGTCTTCCTGCTGCGCCGGCCTTTCGAGCCAGAGCGCCGGCTGCTGGTTGAGGTCGGTATCGAGCGTCACCTCAATGGCATTGGCGTCGGAGGGCAGGGCGAAGCCGGCCGGCGCGCGCAGCTCGAATTGGAGCGCGGCACCGGCCCCGTCGTATTCCAGTGGGCGCGGAACGGAATAGTACTGGATCGCGAGGCCCGCCGCCGCGATCGCGAGGATCGCCAGCACGGCAATGCCGGCGTGCCGCAGCGTCCGCCGGACCGGCTGCTTGTCGCCGGTTCTGAGGCCAAGCACGATCCCGCCGACGAGCCCGATCAGGCCGCCGATGGGCCCGAACAGGAACACGGCGGCCATGCCCCGTTGCCCTTCGAAATCCGAGACGCCGAACCAGCCCATCACTATGCCGGAAAGGTAGGCCGCGCCGAAATAACCGGCGACCAATCCGATGATGCCGCCGATGATGGCCCGGAGCGCGGACATGGCGCTATCTCTGATCCAGCTTGATCTCGATGCGGCGGTTCTTGCGCCGGCCTTCCTCGGTGCCGCTGGTGTCGATCGGACGGAACTCGGCGAACCCGGCAGCGGCCAGGCGGTCGGTGGGAATGCCGCGGCCCGCGAGATACTTGACCACCGAGACCGCGCGCGCCGTGGACAGCTCCCAGTTCGAGGGGAACTGCCATGATTGGATCGGGCGGTCGTCGGTATGGCCGTCGATGCGCAGCACCCAGTCGATGTCCTGCGGAATCTCCGGCAGCAGCAGGATCAGCGTCGTGGCCAGCACGTCGAGCTGCTCCTGGCCGGCCGGGCCGATTTCCGCCGAGCCGCTTTCGAAGAAGACCTCCGATTGGAACACGAAACGGTCGCCGACGATCTGGATGTCCTCGCGATCGCCCAGGATCTCCCGCAACCGGCCGAAGAACTCGGAGCGGTAGCGCGCCAATTCCTGGACCTTGCTGGCGAGGGCGGTGTTGAGCCGGCGGCCCAGTTCGGCGATCTGGACGCCCTGGTCGCGGGCCTTGGTCTCGGCGATGTCGAGCGCCTCGCTGAGCGCGGCGATCTGCTGGCGCAATTCCAGGATCTGCTGGTTCAGCAGCTCGACCCGCTTCTGCGCCTCGGCTGTCAGCTCCTCCTTCTCCGTCTCGTAGTTCCCGACCTTCTTCATGAGCTCGTCGCGCAGGCTTTCCAGGGCCGCGACGTCGGTCAGCAGCGCGCTGATCTTTTCGCGGTCCGCCTCAATCGTCTTGTAGGCCGCCTCGAGCCTCTTCTCGGCCTCTTCGGTAAGGGCGGCTTGCGCGGTCGCCTTGTCCGAGGCGGATTCGATCTGCCGCTGCATGTCCCCCACCTGGGCTCGCAGGGAGTCGCGCTCGCCGATCACGACCACGAGCTGATTGCGCAGCTCATCGCGCTCGGCGGTCGAGCGGGTGAGGGCGCTCGACAGCTGGTCGACCTGAGACTTGATCTCGGTTGCCTCCTGCTCTCGCAGCGACAGGATGTTGGCCAGCTCAGTGATCTGCCGGTTAAGCCTCGCCAGCGCCTCGTCACGGCCGCTGAGGGCCTGGCTCAGGAAGAGCTGGCCGATGACGAAGATCATCAGCACGAAGACGATGACCATCAGCAACGTCGACAGGACGTCGACATAGCCGGGCCAAGCCTCAACCCCGCGGTGTCGGCTTCTGGGCAGAGCCATCTGCGGTCAGTTCCTCAACTACGCTGCTGTTCCATGCCCGCCGCAACCGCGATGGTGCGGGTCAGCAGCTTGATCTCGCTGCGCAGCTCCTGCACCGCGTTGTGGCGGCCGGCTGCGATGTCGTCGGCCATGCGCGCGAGCAGGGCGTCGATGTTGCGCAGATGGGTGCGGCTGTTGGGATCGATGCCGAACCCGCCATGATGCGCCACGTCGGCCAGCTTGGCGAGCACGCCGCGCATGTCGCTCTGCGTCTCCATCAGGCGCTCCACCACCTGCTGCTGCGCCCGCAACTGGTCGGTGAGCGCAATCATGTGATCGGCCAGCACCTTGAAGTTGTTGCTCGCGGCCAGCCGGTCCGCCTCGCTGCGCGAGATGGTGCGCTGCAGATTATCGAGGCTCTCCGCAGTCTGCTCAAGCAGCGCCTGGATGTAAGCGGGCACCGGCTGGTCGCCCTCCATCATCGCGCCGCCGCCGGTGAGGCGCGTCTGGCCGGACAGCCAGTCCTCCACCTCGCCGAAGAAGCGGTTGTGGGCCTGACCGGCCTGCAGGTCGAGATAGCCGAGCAGCAGCGAGCCAGAGAGGCCGAACAGTGAAGCGGAGAAAGCCGTGCCCATGCCGTCGAGCGGCCCCTGCAGGCTGCTCTTGAGGTCGTCGAACAGGGCGGCCGGATCGCTGCCCGTGAGGTCAAGCCCGGTGATCGCAGCCGCCACGGCGCTGATGGTGCCGAGCAGGCCCCAGAACGTGCCTAGCAGACCGAGCAGGATCAGCAGCGTGATGAGGTAGCGCGAGATCTCGCGGTGCTCATCGAGCCGCGCCTGGATGCCGTCGAGCACCGAGCGCAGGGTGGTGGCGGAGATCGCCAGGCGGTTATGCTGCTTGTCCTTGACCATCGCGGCCAGCGGCGCCAGCAGGCGCGGCCGCGCGAAGGAGCCGGCATGGCCGCCGCGCTGGAAGCTCTCGGCCCAGTTGATGTCGGTGGTAAGCCGCGCGACCTGGTAGAAGATGAACACGATGCCGACCAGCAGCACCAGCAGGATGCCGGTGTTGAGCCCGGGATTGTGCAGGAATGCGTCGGAAATGCGGTTCCACAGCAGGAACACGACCCCGCCCGCCGCGACCAATCCGACCACCATCCACAGAAGCTGGGTCGTTGGGCGGCTCATGGGCGGTCGCTCCGTCGCCGCAGGAAGGGAAAGGGATCGGGGCGGACCGCTGACAGGCGTCGCTTGTGAGCGCAGTGCAACTGCGATGTCCTCGTGTCGTCGTGAGAGGTTGTCGCGGCGCCGGTCACGAATCCGCCGGAACGATGTCGACGCGGTCCGCCGGCTGTCCTTCCGACCTCAGCCCGAGCGCGCGCACGTCCATGCGCGTGGTCCTGACGTCCTTGCCGAACAGGTATTGGCGGATGTTGAGACAGCGCGCCAGCGCCCTGCGTCGCGCCCTGCTCTCGGTTTCCCCGGTGCCGCTGGCATAGCACTTGACCTGGATCCGCATGCTCTCGTCGATCAGCATCTGCTCGGCCAGGTCGTCGAGCGCAGCGTTCGCCTCGATTGGCACGGCGTCCATGTCCGTCGGATACACGATGCGGATGCCGCCTGCCGGAACCGGCGCCGCCGGCTGGCTGTTGTCCGGCTCCGCCGGCTCGGCGGCAGCCTCTTCGCTCGGCTCTTCGTCCGACGGTTCCTCTGCCGCGCCAGGCGCGTCGTCGCTGGCGCTCGCCTCGGGCGTGGGTGTTTGTTCGGGGGCAGCCTCGGTCGGGGCGGGCTCGACGCGCGCGGGCTCAACGGGCGCGGGCGCGGCCTGATCCGTCTCAGCCTGTGCCGTCTTCGCGGGCTGTGTCTCGGCCGCCGCCTGTGCGGCCGGTGTGGGCGCGGGCGTTTCTGACGCGGGCGCTTCCACAGCCGGCGATGCCGCAGCCATGCTCGCCGATTCGGGCGCGCCCGGCACCGCTGCAACGGGCAGATCGGCGCTGACGCCGGGTCCGGGCGGGGGAGGCGTCGGCGCCAGCATCGGAACCGCTGCGGGCACCGGCACCGGTTCGCCGGGCGGCGTCACGGCCTTCGGTCGCGCGTAAGCGCTTGGTGGCGGCGCGGCTTGGGGCTTCGGCTGCATGCCCACATGGTTTCCTCCTGCGCCGTCGGGCGTGGGCAACGCGGGCAGGGTGGGCTGCGCCGATAGAGTATTCAGCGCATCGTAGTCGACCACGACGCCGCCGGAGGTGCCGTCTTGGGCGGCCGCGCCGGATTGCGCGCCATCCCACAGCAAGCCGGCCGCCGACACGAGGGCCGCCGATAGAATCGGCAGGCCGCGAGCGGCATGTCTGCGTCCGTTCCGGTTCATGTAACCCCTGGACATTTCTATTTAATTCAGCCTCGCCCGAGCCGCGGCGCGACAGCCGATGGGACTATACCCGATCAGAAAACGCTATCACAACCGGCTTTGGCCGTGGGAACGGCGGCGCGGAGCCCGGTTCCAGGCGTCAATGCGGCTTCAGCAGGCTCTGGATCGGCGCGTGGAGCAGCCCGTTGGTAGCCAGGATCGAGCGGCCGTGCAGCATGGTCTGCCCGCCTTTGAGATCGGAGACATAGCCGCCCGCCTCGCGCACCAGCAGGATGCCCGCCGCGACGTCCCAGGGCGACAGGCCCTCTTCCCAGAAAGCGTCGTACCGGCCGGCGGCGACATAGGCAAGATCGAGCGCGGCGGATCCGAAGCGGCGCACGCCGGCGGTCTCGCGCATCGCAAACTCGAGCTGGCGGGTGAACGCCGCGGGATCGCCGTGGCCGCGGAACGGGATGCCGGTGGCGATCAGGCTGTCGCCCAGCGACTTGCGCGCGGAGACGCGCATGCGCCGATCATTCATGAAAGCGCCGCCGCCTTTCTCCGCCACGAACATCTCGTTCTTGATCGGATCGTAGATCACGCCCGCCACCACCTCGCCTGCCTTCTCCAGCGCGACCGAGATCGCGAAATGCGGCAGGCCGTGCAGGAAGTTGGTGGTGCCGTCCAGCGGATCGATCAGCCAGCGATGCTCGGGATCGCTGCCAGCATGCGCGCCGCTCTCCTCGGCCAGGAAGCCGAAGGTCGGGCGCGCCTTGGACAGCTCCTCGCGCAGGGTGCGCTCGGACTTGTGATCCGCGTTGGAGACGAAATCGGACGGGCCCTTCTGCGATACCTGCAGCTGCTCGACCTCGCCGAAGTCGCGCTTCAAGGCGCGCGCCGCCTTGTCGACGGCCTTTGTCATGACGTTGAGGAGGGCCGAGCGCGGCGTCATGCGAGGGTCCAGTTCTGAGGTTCAAACTGCAAAAGGAAGCTAGCGCGGTCAGTCCTTCGCGCGCTCGACATACGTGCTATCGGCGGTGTTGACCACGATGCGGGTACCGGATTCGATGTGCGGCGGCACCATCACGCGCACGCCGTTCTCGAGCTTTGCCGGCTTGTAGGAGGACGAGGCCGTCTGTCCCTTCACGACGGCATCGGCCTCCACGATCCTCATGGTGACGGTCTCCGGCAGCTCCACCGAGATCGGGGAGCCTTCGTAGCTCTCCAGGGTCACCACCATGCCTTCCTGCAGGAACACCGCCGGTTCACCGATCAGGTCCGCGTTGAGCGTGATCTGCTCGAACGTGTTCTGATCCATGAAGGTGTATTCATCGCCCGAGGAGAACAGGAACTGGTAGGGATGCTCGTCCAACCGCACTCGCTCGACCGTCTCCGACGAACGGAACCGCTCGTTGAGCTTGGTGCCGTCGCGGATATCCTTGAGCTCGACCTGCAGATAGGCGCCGCCTTTGCCGGGCTGGGTGTGCTGCGTCTTGACCGCGCGCCACAACCGCCCCTGGTGCTCGATGATGTTGCCGGGGCGAATGGAATTGCCGTTGATTTTCATGGGATCAACCCGTTGGAACCTTCACGTGTCGGAAATCGGCGCGGAAGCTAGCAAAGTGCCCGGGCAGAGTAAACCCACGGCGGTGGCGTGGAATCGCCTGCGATTTCAATCGCCTGGACGGCTAGTGGAAATCCGGGTCGCGCTGAACCGGGGGGATGTCCTCGGACAAGGCGGCCTTCACGCCCATCAGCTTGGCGGGTTTCAGCCCCATGCGGCGGCAGATGCCGAGCGTCAGGTCGGCGCGGTTCAGCGTGTAGATGTGGAACTCGTTTATGCCGGAGGCCTGCAGCGCACGCATCTGCTCGGTCGCCACCATTGCCGCCACCAGGCGTCGGGTGTCGGGATCCTCATCCAGGCCTTCGAACAGGTCGGCGAGCCAATCCGGCACGCTGGCGCCGCAGATCGCGGCGAAGCGTGTCATCTGCGCGAATTGGGTGACGGGCAGGATGCCCGGCACGATCGCGCCGTTGACGCCGGCGGCGGCGGCGCGGTCGAGGAAATCAAGATAGGCGTGGTTGTCGAAGAAGAACTGCGTGATGGCGCGATCCGCGCCTGCGTCGAACTTGCGCTTGAGGTTCTCCATGTCCGATTGCGGCGAGTTGGCCTGCGGATGGGTTTCGGGATAGGCCGCCACGCTGATCTCGAAATCCGCGATGCGCTTGATGGCCGCCACCAGCTCCGCCGCATTGGCGAAGCCGTCCGGGTGCGGCTGGTAAGGTTCGCCCGCCGGCGGATCGCCGCGCAGCGCCACAATGTGGCGGATGCCCGCCGCCCAATAACGCCGCAGCAGATCCTCGATCTCCGCCCGGCTCTGTCCGACGCAGGTGAGATGCGCGGCCGGGCGCAGATGCGTCTCCGCGAAGATGCGCGTCACGGTTTCGAAGGTCTTGTCCCGCGTGGTGCCACCAGCGCCATAGGTGACGGAGACGTAGTCGGGCAGGAGCGGCTCCAGCGCCCGAATCGCCGCCCACAATTGGCCTTCGGCGGCAGGGTTCTTGGGCGGGAAGAACTCGAAACTGACGGCCGGCTTCGGCGCTCGTCGCGACGTCATCCTGCGCACAACCTCCGGACCGTGCGGATCAAAGTCCCAGAAACGGCGCGCACAAAGTAAAAACCGTCGCTCCCAGGCTGATTCCTTGGTAGCGGAATCGGCCGTGGCTGACAACGCCTAATGCGGCGAGACGAAGTCGGCGTACAGGCGAAGGCGGTCGAGGTCGATCGGCCCTTCGGCCAAAGCGACGATCGGAGTGGTCATCACCTCGTGCCACCACGCGAGCAGGTCTTCCGCTTCGGCAAGGTTGGCGGCGGTGACACGCACCGCGACATAGTCGGCGCCGTCTTCGGCGGCGATCATGCAGGCGTGGCGCTCCACCGCGCATTCCACGCCGAGCACGAGACCGTCGCCGAGCTTCGCGCGAATCGCCTTGACCCGGGCAGGATCGGTCAGGTGAATGCCATCCGCCTGCACAGCCGCGCGGAGCGCGGGATCGTCGGTGACGAGGGCGGGGCGGTCGGCCGCCTGGATCCGCCTGATGGCCGTGCGCGCGATCGCCTCAGGCAGGCCGGCCGGCAGCAGCAGGCTCGCCGTGTCCCGATCCTCGAGCGCGCGTGCCAGCGCCTCCTCGAACCCGGGCCCCGCCGGCAACCGGACGAACAGGCGGCACGCGTGAGGCTCGCTCACTCCTTGCTCTGATAGATCTTGACCAAGCCGTCGAGCAGCTTCAGCGCGTCTGCGCGCGGGCGCTGGAAGGTGTTGCGGCCGATGATCGAGCCGTTCCCGCCGCCATCGCGGATGGCGCGCGCCTCCTCGAAGATTCCTTCCTCGCCCTTGGCCGCGCCGCCGGAGAACACCACGATGCGCCGGCCGTTGAAGCAAGCCTGCACGACGTGGCGGATGCGGGCCGCACCGCTCGCGATGTCGATCTTCTCCTTCTCATAGACCTTCTTGGCTTCCGGCTGCTCAAGGAAGTCGGTCGGGGGCTTCACCTTGATGATATGGGCGCCAAGCAGGGCAGCCATGTGCGCCGCATAGGCGCAGATGTCCATCGCGGTCTCGCCGTCCTTGGACAAGCCTTCGCCGCGCGGATAGGACCAGATCACCACCGCGAGCCCGACCGATTTCGCTTCCTCCGCCAGTTCGCGAATCTCCTGCATCATCTCGAAGGCGTAGTCGGAGCCGGGATAGATGGTGAAGCCGATGGCCGAGCAGCCGAGGCGCAGCGCATCGCCGACCGAGCCGGTGATCGCCTGGTCCTTCGCCTTGGCGAGGGAGTTGGAGGAATTGACCTTGAGGATGGTCGGGATCTGCCCCGCATAGGTGGCGGCGCCGGCCTCGATCATGCCGAGCGGCGCCGCAAAGGCGTTGAGCCCCGCCTCGATCGCCAGCTCGAAATGGTAATGCGGATCATAGGCCGGCGGGTTGGGCGCGAAACTGCGCGCCGGCCCATGCTCGAAGCCCTGATCCACCGGCAGGATGACGAGCTTGCCCGTGCCGCCGAGGCGGCCTTGCATCAGGATGCGGGCGAGATTCGCCTTGCTGCCGGGATTGTCGCTCTCGTAGCAGGAGAGAATTCTTTGTACGGCGGGAGTGAGCTTCATCGGAGCAATCCTCGTGTGGTCGACGGCGTATCAACGCCTGAAACGCGGAAGGGTTCTTTAGCGGCCCGCGCCCCGCTTTTCAATGCGGGCCTTGCGGCGCCGCGGGGCTCCTGCAAGGATAGCAACGCGCCGCCAGGGGTCCGGCGCAATCCATTGGGGGAAAAGGAAGATTCCGATGCTAAATCCGATTCGCCTGGCGTTTGCGCTGGGCTGCCTGCTTGTGACAATTGTGACATTCGACGCGCAGGCGGCCGACGCGACTCTGGTGCTCTCGGGCAAGGTGGCGGGTGGCGAGATTACGCTGACGCGCGACGAGATCGCGAAGCTGCCGCAGCGCACGCTGACCGAGCAGCCGACCAGCTTTCCCGAGCCGATCGCGTTCAAGGGTCCTTCGCTCCGTGAGGTGCTGATGCTGGCCGGAGCGACCGGCGGGGACATCACCCTGACGGCGGCTGACGACTACACGGTCGCCATTTCCGCCGATGAGATGAAGGCGTTCGATCCGATCCTGGCGATCGAGAAGGATGGCGTGCGCATGGCGCCGGACGATTTCGGTCCTTTCTTCGTCATGTGGCCATTCAAGGCGAATCCCGAGATCGACAACGAGACGTTCCAGGCCAAGGCGATCTGGAGCGTGATCAAGATCGAGGTGAAGTGACCGAGCGAAGGTGGCGCTGGATCTGGCAGCCCGACCTGGGCCAGGGTGCGGAGGAGTTCGCCTTCCGCGCCACACCCGGAGGCTATGAAGCGCGCGGCAGCGTCGCCGCGATGATCGAGGGCGCGCCGCTCAACGCCAGCTATGTGCTCGAAGCCGATGCGGCCTGGGTCACCCACCGCGTCCGGGTCGAATTGAAGGACGGCAGACCACTCGAGATCCTTACCGACGGTGCCGGCAATTGGCGCCGAGCGGAAGGCGGCATGCTACCGGACCTGGAGGGCTGCATCGATCCGGATGTCTCGATGACGCCTTTCACCAACACAATCGCGATCCGCCGCCTCGCCTTGAAGGTCGGCGAGACGCGCGAGATAAAGGTCGCCTACATCCTCGTGCCCCAGCTTTCCGTGCATGCCGCGCCGCAACGTTTCACCCGTCTCGCTGACCGCCTCTGGCGCTTCGAAGGCCTCGACATCGGCTTCACCGCCGACATCGCGGTGGATGGGGACGGGTTCGTGGTGGACTATCCCGGGCTGTTCCGGCGCGCGTAGCTAACCCACGATTCTGCCCGAGTGTGGCGCAGGGCTCGATCCCAGGTCTTCGAAGAACCGCAACAGATAGCCATCGGGATCCTGCACGAGGAATTGCCGATTGCCGCTGTAGACATCTCCGCTGCGGTACCAGGCCTCCTCGGCCGGCCGAAAAAGCGCTATGCCGGCTTCCGCAAGGCGCGCAAGAATTGGGCCGATCTCATCCACTTGGATCTGGAGATTGACGCCCCGGCCATACGGCCGCTCGCGCGGCGCGGTTGCCCAGAAGTCCGTCTCCTGTTCAATCATCAATGCGGCGCCGCCCAGATCAAGATAGGAGAACTTCTCCGCCGGCCGCTCATATCGGACTTCGAATCCGATGATGCGGACATAGAACTCACGGCTTACTGTGTGGTTCGAGACAAGGAGTTCAGGCACCAATCTTGGAGATGACATCGTTTGTCCTAATCGGCCACGAATTCGGCACCGAGTTGCCCTGCGATGTCGCACAGCGCCTTCGCCGCCTCCGGATGTCCGCTGAAGCGGATGCGCTTGATCCCCTCGACCAGTGCGGCATGCGCCAGGTCGGCGCGATCGCCGCAATCCAGTGTCAGGGTGAAAGGCTGGCCGGGGAATTCCGCGAGCAGGGCGCGGTTCAGCTCCGCGAACCACAGCACGCCGTAAACGGCAGCGGCGTCGGGCGGGCTTTCCAGCTCCGCGGCGACGCCGCTTGACCTGGCCGCTTCGAGCGCGGCGCGTGCTTCGGCCAAACTCGTGACCTGGGATGCGATGACGGTCGCCATCACATCCCGTTGGCTATCCCAGCTTGCCCATCGCGATGGCCGTGTCGGCCATGCGGTTGGAGAAGCCCCACTCGTTGTCGTACCAGGACATCACCCGCACGAACGTGCCGTCGATCACCTGGGTCTGCAGCAGGTCGAAGGTCGAGCTGTGGGGGTTGTGGTTGAAGTCGCTGGATACCAGCGGCTGGTCGTTGGTGGCGAGGATGCCCTTGAGCGGGCCGTTGGCCGCTTCCACGATCGCCGCGTTCACGGAGTCCTTGGTCACGCTCTTCTTCGGCACGAACTTGAAATCAACCAGGGAGACGTTCGGCGTCGGCACGCGAATGGAGGTGCCGTCCAGCTTGCCTTTGAGGTCGGGAATGACGAGGCCGATCGCCTTGGCCGCCCCGGTGGTCGTCGGGATCATGTTCAGCGCGGCGGCCCGGGCGCGATAGAGGTCCTTGTGCATCGTATCCAAAGTCGGCTGGTCGCCGGTATAGGAGTGGATCGTCGTCATGTAGCCGTGCTCGATCCCGAAGGCGTTGTGCAGCACATGGACGACCGGCGCCAGGCAATTGGTCGTGCAGGAGGCGTTGGAGACCACCGTGTGGCTCTTCTCCAGCTTCTGGTGGTTGACGCCGTAGACGATGGTGAGATCGACGTCCGTGCCCGGCGCAGAGATCAGCACGCGCCTGGCGCCGGCGGCCAGATGCGCGCTCGCCTTGTCCCTGCTGGTGAAGAGGCCGGTGCATTCCAGCGCGATGTCGACGCCGAGATCCTTCCACGGGAGTTTCGAGGGATCGCGTTCCGCCGTCACCTTCATCCAGCCGCGGCCGACATCCATCTGGTCGCTTTTGGTCTGCACCTCGCCGGGGAAGCGGCCGTGCACTGTGTCGTAGCGGAAGAGATGCGCGTTGGTCTCGACGGGACCAAGGTCGTTGATGCCGGCGACCTCGATGTCCTTGCGGCCGCCCTCCACGATCGCCCGCAGCACCAGCCGGCCGATGCGGCCAAATCCGTTGATGGCGACTTTGATTGTCATGCCTTGTTCTCCTCCTGCTGCGCCTAGAGCTTCGCCTTCGCGGCGTCGACAATTGCTCCGGCGGTAATTCCGAAATGCTTGTAAAGTTCCGGGGCCGGGGCCGATGCGCCGAAGCCCGTCATGCCGATGAAAATGCCGTCGCTGCCGAGATAGCGCTCCCAGCCGAAGCTGCTCGCCGCCTCGATGCCGATGCGCAAGCCGTCGCCCAGCACCTCGCGCCGATAGCTCTCCGGCTGCTCCTCGAACAATTCCCAGCAGGGCAGGGAGACCACGGCGGCGCCGATACCCTGCGCCTCGAGCGCCTCGCGCGCCTCGACCGCGAGCGAGACTTCCGAGCCGGTGGCGATCAGCGTCACCTTCCGCGCGTTCTTCGCCGGGCGGATGACGTAGCCGCCGCGCGCGCAGTGATTGGCGACCGCACTGTCCGCGCGCAGATGCGGCAACGCCTGCCGGGTCAGCGCGAGGATCGAGGGCCGGCTCTTCTGGCTCAGCGCCAGCGCCCAGCATTCCGCCGTTTCCATCGTGTCGCAGGGGCGGAACACCAGCAGGTTCGGGATGGCGCGCAAAGCGGCCAGGTGCTCGACCGGCTGGTGAGTCGGCCCATCTTCGCCGAGGCCGATGGAGTCATGCGTCATCACATAGATGACGCGCTGATGCATGATCGCGGACAGGCGGATCGACGGGCGGCAGTAATCCGTGAAGACGAGGAACGTGCCACCGAACGGGACGATGCCGCCATGCAGGGCGAGGCCGTTCATCGCGGCAGCCATCTCATGCTCGCGGATGCCGTAATAGATATAGCTGCCGTCATAGGCGCCGGCCTTGATCGGCGCGGCAGTCTTGGCCTTGGTATTGTTGGAACCGGTGAGGTCGGCTGAGCCGCCGATCAGCTCCGGCATGATCGGAACCAGCGCCTCGATCACCTTCTGCGAGGATTGGCGCGTGGCGATCTTCGGCGCTTCCGCCGCGATTGCGCTCTTCAGCTCGTTCACCGTGCTGGCGAAATTCGCAGGCAGCTCGCCGGCGATCACGCGATCGAACTCGTCCCGGTGCGCGCTTGCGTCGTGTCGCTTTGTCCAAGCAGTGTATTCCGCTGCGCCACGCTGACCCGCCTTGGTCCAGGCGGCGCGGATCGCATCCGGCACCACGAACGGCTCATGCGACCAGCCGAGCTTCTGGCGCGCGCCTGCCACCTCGTCCTTGCCGAGGGGCGAGCCATGGGTCGCTGCGGTGCCGGCCTTGGTGGGCGCGCCATAGCCGATGGTGGTCTTGCAGGCGATCAGGGTCGGGCGGTCGTGGGTCTTGGCCCTGGCCAGCGCCGCGGCGATCGCGTCCGCGTCATGGCCGTCGGCCTGCAGGGTCGCCCAGCCGGCGGCTTGGAACCGCGCGATCTGGTTCTCCGACGTGGACAGCGAGGTGGGACCGTCGATCGAGATCGAATTGTCGTCCCACAGCACGATCAACTTGTGCAGCCTGAGGTGCCCGGCCAGAGAGATCGCTTCCTGGCTGATGCCCTCCATCAGGCAGCCGTCGCCCGCCAGCACATAGGTATAGTGGTCGACGAGGTCGTCGCCGAAGCGGGCGCTGAGGATTCGCTCCGCCAGCCCGAAGCCGACCGAATTGCCCAGCCCCTGGCCGAGCGGCCCGGTGGTCGTCTCGATTCCGGCGGCGAAGCCGTATTCCGGATGGCCGGCTGTTCTGCTGCCGAGTTGCCGGAAGCGCTTGAGTTCGTCGAGCGTCACCTCGGCATAGCCGGTCAGGTGCAACAGCGAATAGAGCAGCATCGATCCATGTCCGGCCGACAGGATGAACCGGTCGCGGTCCGGCCAATGCGGATGCTTTGGGTCGAATTTGAGGAATTGCGTGAACAGGACGGTTGCCACGTCAGCCATCCCCATCGGCATACCGGGATGGCCGGAGGCGGCCTTTTCCACCGCATCCATGGAAAGGGCGCGGATGGCGTTCGCCATGTCCCGCAGCGAAACGTCGGATTGCGCCGGACTTTTGGCGGTGGCAGCGTCCATTTTTGGTCCCAAGAGCTGGAAAAAGTGCGGCGCACCATGCCGCCCTGCCGCCCCATGGTCAACAGCAGAAACCCCGACGACTCGTCACCCGGCCGAGTTGACGCGAATCCAAGGATTTGCCGGCTTCCATTGACGTTCTGCGTGATCGCGGGTTTAATTTCCCCACGGAGTGCCGGGAAGGGGATCGAGTCTGTCCAACCGGCATTTCACACGGGGAACATGAAAAAGAGGCCGGCACGATGAGCCAGCTCGATCTCGCGATCAATCGCCTGGATGCCGCCATGGCCCGGCTGGACGCCGCGGTCGCGGAAAGCGCCGTGCGCGGCAACAAGGACCGGGAGCTGCTGCAGAATGAGCTCACCATCCTGCGTCAGACCTACGACCTTCTGCAAACCGAGGCGCGCATCGTCGCCGACCAGCTGGACGAGGTGATCGACCGGCTCGGCGACGTGGCCGAGGGCGACGCGGCCCAAGGCGAAGTGGCCCGGGCGGAAGCCGTCGGGCAACGCTGAGCCATTCGAGGACACCGACATGCCGACCGTCACCATCCTGCTGAACGGCCGAAACTACGACATTGCCTGCGGCCCGGGCGAAGAGGCGCGGGTGGAGGAGGTGGCCGCGCGCCTGCGCGACCGGATGGAGGGGATTTCCCGCTCCCTCGGCAATGCGCAGGAGAATTTCCTGTTCGCGGTGACCGCCCTGCTGCTGGCGGACGAGCTTGAGCAGCGCGAGAAGGAGCTGAGCGAGGCTCGCGCCCAGCTCAGGGACGCCGCCCAGCATCGCGAGGTCAACCTCGCCACCACGCTGGAGCGCTTGGCCGGTCGGATCGAGGCTATTGCCGCCCGGCTGGAAGCTGCCTAAATAAGCCCCGGGCGGATTGCTGCCGGGTGCGACAGGACCAAGTATCCCCGGGGCCATACGTCACCTCTAGGGAGCTGTCCCTATCGAGACCGTGGTCTCGACACACGGCCCCCACCTGCTGAGTGCAGGCCTTAGAGGATCATGTGTGCCATCGGCCCATGTGGCACCGCCCACTTAACTCGGATCGTCAGGACTTCCTCTATTGATCGATGCTGCGGAGACCAACGCGCTGAAGGCCAACCTCCGGCGCGAGGCTTCCGCGCGTCGCCGCCAAGCACATGCCGCCCATCCGCAGGCCGGCCTTGCCCTGATGCAGCATTTCAAGAGTTCGATCGCGGTGCCGGCGGGCGCGATTGTCTCCGGCTTCTGGCCGATGGGCGAGGAGATCGACGTAAAGCCGCTGCTCGGACAGTTGCACGCGTCGGGGCATCCGATCGGCTTGCCGGTTGTTGTAAAGAAAGGCGAGCCGCTGATCTTCCGCCAGTGGCATCCTGGCATGGCGCTGCTTGCCGGCGGGTTCGGCACGGAGGTGCCGCCACCCAACGCGCCGGAGGTGCAGCCGCAGGTCCTGATCGTGCCGCTGCTGGCCTTCGACGGAGAGGGCTACCGGCTCGGCTATGGCGGCGGGTTCTATGATCGCACGCTCGACAAGCTGCGGACCGGCAGGGCGGCCAATCCGCTGGCGGTCGGGGTCGCCTATTCCGCGCAGCACGTCGCGCGCGTGCCGCGCGGTCACTTCGATCAGCCGCTGGACTGGATCGTGACGGAAAAGGCCGCGCATCATTTCGCGAGCGTTCCCGCCGAGGTGATCGCCAACTTGTACCAGGTGTGTTAGCGCCATGCGATTGCTGTTCTGTGGCGATATTGTGGGCCGGGCGGGGCGCGACGCTGTCATCGAACGCCTGCCGGGCCTGAAGCGCGACCATGGCATCGATTTCGTGGTGGCGAATGGCGAGAACGCTGCCGGCGGCTTCGGCATCACCAGGAAGATCTGCGACGACCTGTTCGCGGCCGGCGTTGATTGCATTACCACAGGCAATCACGTCTGGGACCAGAAGGAGACGATCGGCTTCATCGGCAACGAAGGGCGCCTGCTGCGGCCTTTCAACTTCCCCGCCGGGACCCCGGGCAAGGGCGCCGGCATCTTCCCGGCGGCGCGGGGCAAGAAGGTTGGCGTGATCAACCTGATGGGGCGCCTGTTCATGGACCCGCTGGACGATCCGTTCCAGCAGATCGAGCAGCTTCTGAACGCGCACCGTCTCGGGGGCAATTGCGACGCCATCATCCTCGATTTCCACGGCGAGGCGACCAGCGAGAAGATGGCGATGGGTCACGTGGTCGACGGCCGCGTGTCCCTGTGCGTCGGCACGCATACGCATGTGCCGACCGCCGATCACATGGTCCTGCCCAAGGGCACGGCCTACCAGACCGACGCCGGCATGTGCGGCGACTACGATTCCGTCATCGGCATGGAGAAGGCGATGCCGATCGCGCGCTTCACCCGCAAGATGCCGACCGAGCGCCTCTCTGCCGCCAACGGCCCGGGAACGCTCTGTGCGGTGCTGGTGGAGACGGACGACGCGACCGGGCTGGCCAGGTCGGTGCAACCGGTGCGGCTGGGCGGGCGGCTCAGCCAGACGGGCATCGCTAGCTAGTAGCACCTCCTCGCATGTCATCCCGGCCAAACGAAGCGCGAGCCTCGACCCATGCGTCCCTTCCGCGTTGCGGCAAGATGGCGTGGGTCCCGGCGCTGCGCCACTTCGTGGCTTGGCCGGGATGACAGTTTGAGAGTTGTCGCAGCGTTGCGCCGCTATCGCTCATGCCTCCCGCGCGAATCCTCCGGCGCTTCCGCGCGTTGCTCCATCCCGTAATCGCGCAGCACGTGGGCGACGCGCAGCCGATAATTGGCAAAGATGCCGCCGCGCCCCTTGGCCTGTGCGGCGCGATGCTGTTCCAGGTTGCGCCACCGCGCGACCGCCTCTTCGTCGCGCCAGAAGGAGAGGGAGAGAATCTTGCCCTTCTCGGTCAGGCTCTCGAAGCGCTCCACGGAAACAAAGCCGTCGATCTCCTGCAGATGAGGGCGCAGATCGGCGGCAAGGTCGAAATAGTCGTCGCGGGGATCGGCGTGCGGCCAGACCTCGAAGATGACGGCAATCATGTAGCTCCTCCGAACAGGGGAATGCGGCTGTTGATGGAAGGCCGATACTCCACCGGTCCCGCGAGCGCCGCAATATCGAGCCCATGGGCCATCAGCGCTTGGATGCCCGCCAACGCGATGCTCGTCGCGATTGCCTGCCCGGCGCAGGCATGCCGGCCCGCGCCGAAGGTGAAGCTGCCGCGATCGCGGCGGTCCGGATCGAAAACGTGCGGACCCGCATGGCGCACCGGATCGCGATTCGCGGCGGCGAGCACCAGCAGGATCTGATCCCCGGCCTTCATCCGCTCGCCCGCCACCATGCCGTCCTCAGCGACAAAGCGGCGCGTGTTGTGGATCGGGGGATCGTGCCGGGCGACCTCCTCGATCACGCGCCGGAGGAGCGCATCGTCGCCGGCGGCGCGCCGGCAGAGCGCGAGGTCGCGCGCCAGGGCCAGGAGCGCGTTGCCGATCAGCCCGGCGGTCGCCTCGTAGCTTTGCGACAGGAAGCCGATCAGGTTCGCGACGATCGCCTCCCTGTCCTCCAGGCCCAGGCTTCGTAACCGGTCGCCCTGCATGGCGAGGCTGCCGTGACGAGACTGGCGCAATTCATCCTGCACTATGTCCAGCAGACGGGACGCCGCTTCATTGCTGCGCGCGATCTCGGCAGGCCCGCTGAGCGGCGACAGGCAGCGCACGAAATCGCCGGTCAGCGTCGCGCATTGCGCCGCGGCCTCCGGCGGCAAGCCGATCATCTGCGCGACCACCCGCACGGGCAGCGCGGACGCGAAGCGATCGAGCCCGCCTGGGTCGGTGCCGAGTTTGTGGGCTAGGCCTGTCGCCGTGCGTCGGGCGAGGGCAGTGAGGCGTGCGGGATCGAAGCCGGCCAGGCACGCGCCGACGGCCGCTTTCATGTGCGCATGGCGTGGACCGTCATTCATCCGCACCAGGTCCTTGAAGATGGCACCGGCCGGCCCGCCCGCGAGGGCGGCGGGCACCGGCTCCGCGGCCGGCCGGACCCGGCACAACGTGCTCGACAGGACATCTGTGACCGCCTGTGCGCCGAGCGCGATCCAAAGATCGAGCCGATGCTCGCTATAGATCGGCCGGTAGGCGAGCAGGGCTGCGTAGTAGGGATAGGGATCGGTATGAGCAGCGGCGGTCAGCACGCTGTCGGGGAACTGGTCTGCCGATTGCGGTGGCTTGAACATGATATGGCCCGCGATGGTGGCGATGGATTGTCGCCGCATCGCGGGCCGCTGTCATGAAGCGACGGTTCGGTCTGGACGAAACCTTAGCGCCGTCAATGAGGCGCGATCTTGAGGTTCTGCAGATCCCGGGGCGTGAGTCCGACTGATTCCAGTTGATTTACCGTCTGCCAGCCCTCGCCGAAATCCACCACGCAGCTCATGCCTTCGGGCGTGGTCTTGATGACCGTGAAGCTGCCGCTCGCCGAGAGGAATATCTCCACCAGAGTGCCGTCGCTGGAGACGCCACGGCCCAGTACCTTCTCGCCGAATTCGGAGTGCAGCTTGTCGTTGGCGCTGTCGTGCGGCAGGCAGGCCTGCGGCTGCGCGGGCGCCTGCGGCGGGCTCATCTCTCCCGGCCGCTGGGCCAGTTCGACCGGCGGATCGGCGAGGAGAGCGCCGCCGCTCATGACGTAAAGAAAGGCCGGCGCCGCGACGGCACCGCAAATCCTCGCTGGGATGCTCGGCATCGGCACCTCCACAGGCTTGCCAACCCATAAAAAACGCCTGGGACGGGAAAAGAGTTCCAGTGCTGGAAGAAGCAGGCGCTCCAACCGCCCCACCCATCGTCCCAAGAAGCCGCATCGGCGACCGGAGCAATCGCGCGACACTCCTGCCATGGTTTGACCGGGACGAAACTGTGATCGCTTGTTGCGCCCGCGGTAGGGAATTAGTGTCCGATCATGACCAGGCTGGAATCCGGCGAAGCGGGTCTCGAGCGGTTCGCCAAGATCATCGGTGATGCCACGCGCATCCGCATGCTGCAATTGCTGATGGAAGGTCGCGCGCTGACCGCCAAGGAGCTTGCCTATGGCGCGCGGGTAGAGCCGGCGACCGCCACGCAGCATCTGCGTCGCTTGCAGGAAGGCGGACTGGTGACTGTGCGGGCGCAGGGCCGCCATAAGTATTTCAAGCTGGCCTCGCCCCAGGTCGCGGAGCTCATGGAGCTGTTGATGGTGCTGGCACCGGCGCAGGATGGCCGGCCTGTGGGCCCTCGCATCGAGGAGGCGTTGCGACGCGGACGCATGTGCTACGACCACCTGGCGGGCGAGCTTGGCATCGGCATCACCGAGGCGCTGGTGCAGCAAGGCATCCTGCGCAAGGAAGCCGATTCCTTTGCGGTCACCCGACGCGGCGTGGCGTGGTTTGCCGCGTTCGGCATCGACGTGGACTCTGCCCGCGCCCTGCGCCGCAAGTTCGCCACATCGTGTCTGGATTGGAGCGAGCGGCGCGATCACCTCGGCGGCGCGCTCGGCGCCGCCCTGGCGGAGCGCCTGGTCGATCTCGGCTGGATCGCCCGCAGGCGCAACAGCCGCGCCGTTGCGGTGACCGAGGTGGGACGGCGCAAGCTGGCGGAGCACTTTGCCGATGCGGGCGGCGTCTAGAGGTTATCAAGTTGCGCTTGCCGCAGGCTGATGGAATGCATGCGGGCAGGCATCTGCCGCTGCTAGCGGTGCCATCTGATCCACCCGGAAGCGTGGCGGTGAGAAACTGCACAATCTGGAAGCAGTGCCGATCCAGGATCTACGGGCGCTGATCGGCAGGGTTCGAGCGCCATGTCTCCAGGCTTTGAGCGCTCTCAAGAAGGCATTGGAGGCAGCACGACGAGCGAGTCGAGTCCAGCGGAGGCAACAATGGTGAAGCATGGAAAGCCGAGCTTCGTCTACTCAACCTACGTCGCGACCACGCCTGAGAAGCTTTGGCACGCGCTGACCGACGGCACGCTGACACGGCAATACTGGTTTGGGCGGCGCGCCGAGTCGGACTGGAAGGTCGGCTCGACCGTGACGTTCTGGTATCACGCGGAGGGCGGCGAGGCGGTGAGCGATCGCGGCATTGTCCTGGAGAGCCATCCGCCGCGACGGCTTTCCTACACGTGGCACGTCGAATTCGCCGACGAATTGCGCGACGAGCATCCCTCGCGCGTGACGTTCGAGCTTGAGCCGAGCGGCAATGAGGTCAAGCTCGCGCTGATCCATGACGATTTCGAGCCGGGCAGCAAGATCCTGGAGAGCGTGCGCTCCGGCTGGCCCGCCATCCTGGCGAGCCTCAAGGCCATGCTGGAGACGGGCAGCCCGCTGGCGAGCACCTCTGCGGAAGCGGCGGCAGCCGCGCACGCAAAGGCCATCGGGCAAGCCAAGAAGCGCTAACGCCCGCGCTACATCTTGCAGACGATCCGCTCAAAGACCTTGCACTTGCTCTTGCTGCAGAACTGGCCCTCGAGCGTCTCGGCCTTCACTTTCTTGCTATCGACCTTGATGTCGTCTGCTGCAGCAAAGCCCTGTTTGGCGCAGAAGTTCTTTGCAATCGAGCGGTAATCGCCCTTGCCGCAATCGTCGCCGTCGAGCTCGAGGCATGCGAACAGGCGATTGTTATTGGCGGTCAGCGGCGGCTTGTAGGTTTGCGCTTGGGCTTGCGGAGGCGACGGCTGTGGTGTCGGAACCGGTATGTCCGGATCCTGCGACACACCGCCGGGCGGCGAGAACACGAACAACTGATCATCCGCGATCGCGTAGACATGTCCCTGCGGACCGATGGCGACAGGCGAGGTGCCGCCGCGGCGCCACTCGAATGTCGCGACCTCCGACATGTTCGCCTTGTCGAAAGTGTGGAGCGCGCTCGCCGTGGAGACGAAGACATGATTGCGCGACGCCGCCGCCGAAGCGATCGACTCGCCCGGCAGCTTGACCTCGGTCTCGATCGACGCGCCACGCAAGACCGTGACGCCGCCGTAGCGATGGACCAGCGCGAACCTGCTGTTGCCGAGGGCGGTGGGCGCCGCCCATGAGAGCGGACCGGCGGCGCGTATGGTGGACATCTGTAGGCCGGCAAACATGACCTCGGAAGGCTTGCCGTAGCCGCCGGTGCTGATCATCACATGACCGTCCGGCCAGGCCAGCGGTGTCGACACCAGATGGCGACTGTCATCGCGGACCCGGAACCGCTCCAGGAAGCTGCTGCCGTTGAAGAAGTAGCCGACGACGTCCTGGAACCCATCCGACACCATCACGAGCGGCACATTGTTGGTGGCTGGGTTGTACACCGCGACCGCGGGAAAGGGTGAGAGCATCCGGCTCGGCAGGTTGTGGACGGTTGCCGCCGCTTGCGGTCCCGTGAAGGAGCATCCATCGATCCAGTAGCACAGCGAAATGAAATTGAAATACTCGTACCACTTCCAGCCGCTGCCGCCGGTGGTCTCCGGCACGAAGTTCTTCACCACCTGATCGGCCAGAACCGCTCCGGAGTCCGAGAACGCCGTCAGCTTTGCCTGGAAGCCGCCGAACTTGCGCACCGTCGGCACCATGATCACGTCGTAGCCGCCCGCGCGCCAGATGTTGGGCGGCGCGCTGGTTGTGAGGCCGCCAGCCGCGCCGGGCAACGGCACATGCCAGACGTAGCCACCGCCGGAGGTGAACTTGTGCAACTCCGCGATGTAGGTGGTGGTCGGCGGGTTTGTCCGCTTGTCGCGGATCGTTGCGGCACTCACGAAATAGATCGAGCCGTCACTGCCCAGAGCGGGCGAAGACAGAACGCCCCCGGTCGCGATGTCACGGCTCCAGCCCGGCGTGCCGTCGGGCTTGAACGACATCAGCTTGCCGCGACCATTGACCACATAGACCGTGCCGTCCGGCGCGATGACCGGGCCGGCCCCTGGTGCGATGCCGCCGAGCCTCGGCGCATTCGGCAGCGGGCTTCCGGCCGGCGCAGTATCCACGTCGACGGCGCCGCTGTTGTCCGGCTTGCCGTGCGCGGTCTGCCACGCCGCAGACGGGTCTGCGATGGCGGTCAGAAGGGTGAGCGAGGCGGCGAGGGCGCCGGCAAGACGGCGCAAATTTTGTGGGCTGAAGCTGTGCAAGCGGGCCTCCAGGCGGCTAGACCAACGCGCCCGCGATCCCTGGGGATTCGGGTGCTTCCGGATTGACCAGCCCACAAGGAGCGGGGAGATACACGAGTCCTGTGTGTCTGCCAACATATAAAGCGCTGACTGTGAGCCTGGTCACAGTCAAAGAAAAGCCCGCCGAAGCGGGCGGGCCAGATCTGGCAGGAGGAGCTTGGAAGATTAGTGATGCTGGCCGCGGGCGACCTTCATGAAGCGGTCGATCTCGCCCTGCATGATGGACGCACGGGCCAGGACCTGATTCGCGATGTCGCGCACACGGTCCGGCGTCTGCAGCGACCGATCGGCGGCAAGCGACAGAGCAGAGCCGATCCCCTCGAGGGCGGCTTGGCGCGTGGCCTCGCAGACCATGTCGGCCATACGGGCCACCTCGGCCTGCAGCTCGGCGACATCCTGGTTGCGCTCTAGTTTCAATGCCTCGGACATGACGGTTCCCCAAAACGCCTGTTGGTACAGGACCAGCCTGCGCCTGGAGCCGTAAAGGAAGGGTTAACCGGTCGCCTCTATGACCGTCCGGCAAGTGCTTGGCGCGGCAGGGATTTGTGCTATATGGGCGCCCAACTCCTGCCATATTCGCGGCCTAGCTTGATCAACTGGTCCTGGCCGGACCCGCTAAATATGGTAGGTTTTTCCGCAACGCTCTCAAAGATTTGGGTCCCGGAGTCTGGGTCATGGCCGGTCATTCACAATTCAAGAACATCATGTATCGCAAGGGCGCGCAGGACGCGAAGCGCGCCAAGGTCTTTACCAAGATCATCCGCGAACTGACGGTCGCGGCCAAGACCGGCCTGCCCGATCCCGCGGCCAATCCGCGCCTGCGCGCCGCCATGATCGCCGCGCGCGACGCGAACATGCCGAAGGACACGATGGAGCGCGCGATCAAGCGCGGCGCCGGCGGCGGCGATGACACGGCGTATGAGGAGGTGCGGTACGAGGGCTATGGCCCAGGCGGCGTCGCCCTCATCATCGAGGCGCTGACCGACAATCGCAACCGGACCGCCGGCGAGATCCGCACCGCCTTGACCAAGCACGGCGGAAATCTGGGCGAGACCAATTCGGTTTCCTTCATGTTCGAGCGTAAGGGCGTCATCCTCTACCCCGTGAAGGTGGCAAGCTCCGAAGCCATGTTCGAGGCGGCGCTGGACGCGGGCGCCGACAATGTCGAGAGCGATGCCAGCGGCCACGAGGTCACCACCGCGCCGGAGGATTTCGCGGGCGTGCGTGATGCGCTCGAGGTGAAATTCGGCGCGGCGCGCGAAGCGAAGCTGCAATGGCGGCCGCTCAACACGGTGGCGGTGGAGGGCGATGCGGCGGGTACGCTGCTGAAGCTGATCGATGTCTTGGAAGACAATGACGACGTCCAGGTCGTCAGTGCGAACTTCGAGATATCCGACGATATACTCGCCAAATTGACGGCGTGATCCTCAATGAAGCTGCTGGGCCTCGATCCCGGACTGCAACATACCGGATGGGGTGTGATCGAAGCGGAGGGCTCGCGGCTCAGCTTCATCGCGGCGGGTACGATCCATTCAACCGCAAGCCGGGCGCTGGCGGAGCGGCTGGTGGAGATCCACGACGGCCTGCGTGACGTGATCGACCACTACCAGCCGGCCGAGGCGGCGGTCGAGGAGACCTTCGTCAACAAAAACCCGACATCCACTTTGAAGCTCGGCTTGGCGCGCGGCGTCGTGCTGCTGACGCCGGCCTTGTTCGGGCTGAAGGTCGCGGAATATCCGGCGAACCTTGTCAAGAAGTCGGTGGTCGGCGCCGGCCATGCGGCAAAGGAACAGGTGCAGATGATGGTGCGCGTGCTGCTGCCCGCCGCCAGTGCGGGGACGCCGGATGCCGCGGATGCCTTGGCGGTGGCGATCTGCCATGCGCATCACCGCGCGTCGCTCCAGAGATGGGGCGCCAGGGATTTCCGCGAGGTGCTGCGGTGATCGGCAAGCTGACCGGCGTGCTCGACTCGGTCGCGGGCGATGCCGCGGTGGTCGACGTCGGTGGCGTCGGCTATGTCGTGCATGCGGCGAGCCGCACGCTGTCGCGCCTCGGCCCTGCCGGGGCGCCGGTGAGCTTGCTGATCGAGACGCAGGTGCGCGAGGACGCGATCAATCTCTACGGCTTCTGGGACGCGACCGAGCGCGACTGGTTCCGCCTGCTGACGACGGTGCAGGGCGTCGGCGCCAAGGTGGCGCTGGCCATCCTCGGCGTGCTGGCGCCGGACGATCTCTCCCTGGCGATCGCGGCACAGGACAAGGCGATCATCACGCGCGCGCCCGGCGTCGGCCCGAAGCTGGCGCAGCGCATCGTCTCGGAATTGAAGGATAGGGCCGGCGACATCGCGCTCGGCGCCGGCGCGGTCGCTCCCGCAGTGGCGGTGAACGGCGGCGCGAAGGCATCGGGCGGGCCGGCGGAGGACGCGATCTCCGCCCTGGTCAATCTCGGCTATCGCCGCGCCGAGGCCTATGGCGCCGTCGCCAAGGCGGCGCGCGATCTCGGCGACAAGGCGAGCCTCGATGCGCTGATCCGCGCCGGGCTCAAGGAGCTGAGCCAGTGAACCAGCAGCCCTTCGATCCGGCGCAGCGCATCACCGATTCGGGCCGCCAGCCCGAGGACGCAAGCGAGCAGTCGCTGCGTCCCCTGGTGCTTGCCGATTTCATCGGCCAGCAGAAGCTGCGCGAGAACCTCGCGGTGTTCATCGAGGCGGCGCGCGGCCGCGACGAGGCGATGGACCACGTGCTGTTCTACGGGCCGCCGGGCCTCGGCAAGACGACCCTGGCGCAGATCGTCGCACGCGAGCTGGGCGTCGGCTTCCGCGCGACCTCCGGCCCCGTCATTACGCGGGCGGGGGACCTTGCCGCGCTGCTGACGAATCTGCAGCCGCGCGACGTGCTGTTCATAGACGAGATCCATCGCCTGAGCCCCGCGGTCGAGGAGGTGCTCTATCCCGCGATGGAGGACTTCCAGCTCGACCTCATCATCGGCGAAGGGCCGGCGGCGCGCTCGGTGCGCATCGACCTGCCCAGGTTCACGCTGGTGGGCGCCACCACGCGGCTCGGCCTCATCACCACGCCGCTGCGCGAGCGCTTCGGCATACCGCTGCGGCTCAACTTCTATGAGCCGAGGGAGCTCGATCTCATCGTGCGGCGCGGCGCGCGCGTGGTGGGCCTGGACCTCGACCACAGCGGCGCGATGGAGATCGCGCGCCGTTCCCGCGGGACACCGCGCGTGGCCGGCCGCCTGCTGCGCCGGGTGCGCGACTTCGCGAATGTCGCGAAGGTGAAGGTGGTGGACCAGCGCGCCGCGGACGAGATGCTGAAGCGCCTGGATGTCGACGATCTCGGCCTCGACGCCATGGACCGCCGCTATCTGCGCCTGATCGCCGATCACTATGGCGGCGGGCCGGTCGGCGTGGAGACGCTGGCCGCGGCGCTCTCCGAGCAGCGCGACACCATCGAGGATGCGATCGAGCCTTATCTCATCCAGCAGGGCCTGCTGCAGCGCTCGCCGCGCGGCCGCATGCTGACCATCACCGGCTACCGCCATCTCGGCCTCACCCCGCCGCGCAACCAGGCGCAGCTCGATCTGTTGACCGCGCCGTCCAGCGAGGTCGCGGATGAATGAGGTGAGCAGGATGGGCGCGTCGCCGGCGCCGATCGCGACTCATCGGCAGGCGATCCGGGTCTATTTCGAGGACACCGACGCGGCCGGCATCGTCTACTACGCCAACTACCTGAAATTCGCGGAGCGGGCACGCACCGACATGCTGCGCGACCTCGGCATCTCGCATGCCGAGATGATGAAGACTGATGGCCTGGTGCTCGTCGTGCGCCGCTGCGAGATCGACTATCTCAAGCCGGCCAGGCTCGACGACCTGCTGACCGTCGAGACCGAGGCGGCGAAACTCGGCGGCGCATCGGTCGAGCTGCGGCAGCGCGTGCTGCGTGACGACGAACTTTTGGCGGAACTCAACGTGCTGGTGGTCTGTATCGGCAAGGACGGCCGGCCGGCCCGCATCCCAGATTACGTACGCGGCGTCATTCCGCGTGCGGCTCAATCCGACTGACACAGGTGTAGAGAGATGGAACAAGAAGGACCCCAGGCAGCCCCGGTCGCGCCGGTCGACCCCGGCCAGGCCATGGAACAGCTGCAGGGCGCAGCCACCACGACCGGCCCGGGCATCGGCGTCGCCGCCCACGATCTTTCGGTCTATGGCCTGTTCATGCAGGCCGATTGGATCGTGAAGGCCGTGATGGTCATGCTGCTGCTCGCCTCGATCTGGAGCTGGGCCATCATCATTCACAAGATGATCCGCCTGCGTGCGCTGCGCGCCCAGGCCAAGCAGTTCGAGGATGCGTTCTGGTCCGGCGGCTCGCTGGAGGAGCTGTTCGACCGGATATCAAACCGGCCGACCGATCCGATGGCCTCGATCTTCGTTGCCGCGATGCGCGAATGGCGCCGCTCGGCGGCCAGGGGCCTGCTCGGCAACGAGGCGCTGCGCGAGAGCCTGCGCGACCGTATCGAGCGCGTGATGAACATCGCGCTGGGGCGCGAGATGGACCAGCTCGAACGCTACATGACCTTCCTGGCTTCGGTCGGCTCCGCCGCGCCCTTCGTCGGGCTGTTCGGCACCGTCTGGGGCATCATGAACTCCTTCGCGGCGATCGCGGGGTCGAAGAACACCTCGCTCGCGGTCGTGGCGCCGGGCATCGCGGAGGCGTTGTTCGCGACCGCGCTCGGCCTGGTCGCGGCCATTCCGGCGGTGCTCGCCTTCAACAAGCTGAACAGCGACATCGCCCGCTACAGCAACCGCCTGGAGGCCTTCGCCGGCGAGTTCGGCGCCATCCTGTCGCGGCAGCTTGAGGAGAAGCACTGACCATGGCGATCCGGCTCGGCACGCGGCCGCAACGCGGCATCCACCGCCGCAGGGCGCATCCGATCGCGGACATCAACGTGACGCCGATGGTCGACGTCATGCTGGTGCTGCTGGTCATCTTCATGATCACGGCGCCGCTGCTGACCGTCGGCGTGCCGATCGACCTGCCCAAGACCAGGGCCGAGGCGATCCAGGACCCGGACGAGCCGCTGGTCGTCTCGATCAACAAGGAAGGCAAGATTTTCCTGCAGGAAGCGGAACTTACCGCCGAGCAACTCGGCCCAAGAGTTGCCGCAATCTCCAACAACAATCCGGAAGTGAAGATTTTCATCCGCGGCGACCAGGCGGTGAACTACGGCAAGATCGCCGAGGTGCTGGGCCATCTGGTCTCGGCCGGCTTCCGGCACCTGGCGCTGATTTCGGATTCGGCCGCGCAGGCCAATGCTCCGGCCCCGGCAGGCGAAACGACCGAGCAGCAGGCGCAGTGACAGATCGCGGCGAGAGAGCGTGACTCCCTATTCGCAACATGTCGGCTCGAAGCAAGGCGAGCCCCCCAGCAACGGAAGCTCCGTGAACGGCAGCCATTCCCAGGGCTCGCTCGGCACCGGCGTGCTGGTGAGCGTCGCGCTGCATGTGGCGCTGGTCGGGTTCGTCATTTTCGGCCTGCCGATCTTCTGGCAGCCGGATCCGCTGCCCGGCGCCATCGGAATCGAATTGGCGCAGCTTTCCGACATCACCGCCGCGCCGCCCGTTCAGGAGCAGGGCAAGCCGAACAACAAGCCGCCCGCGCCGCAGGCCGCAAAGAAGGAGGAACCGCCGAAGAAGGAGACGCCACCGCCGCCGCCCAATCCGCCGGCCGCCGCCGCGCCTCCACCCCCGCCGCCCGAAGAGGAGGAGGTGGTCGAGAAGATTCCGGACCCGGAAGCCGAGAAGAAAGAGCAGGACGAGCTGAAGAAGAAGGAAGAGGAGGAAAAGAAAAAAAAGGCGGAGGAGGAAAAAAAGAAAAAGGAAGCCGAGCGCAAGAAGAAGGAAGAAGAGATCAAGAAGCAGCAGAAGAAGGACGAACAGGCCCTCGATACGCTGCTCGCCAACGTGCTCGAGCAGAAGCCGGCGCCCGAGCCCGAGGAGAAGCCCGCCAAGAAGGCCGAAGCGCAGCCCGCCGAGCCGAGCACCGGGCCGCAGACGGAGAATATCTCCGAAATTCCGATGACGGCATCGGACGAGGAGGGAATTCGCGCCCAGATCGAGGCCGAATGGAATAAGGCGAGCTTTATGGGCGCTCCAGATATCGAGAACATGCTCGTTGAATTGCGGATCACGGTCCAGCCAGATGGTACGGTGACCGGCGCGAAGGTTCTGAATGATGATCCAAACCCATTCTTTCGCGCAGCGGCGGACAGCGCTGTACGCGCTGTTATGATGTCTAGCCCGTTGAAGCTCCCGCCTGGGAAATCGTGGCCATCGATTCGACTTCGGTTCTACCCTGGCCGGGGTTAGGCACGCCAATCGCGGCGCGGCAACATTCCGCAAATGGCAGCTATGTGCCCACTACCGCGATTGGTGGACCGAGTACTAGTCCATCCGGGAACCGGCGCCAACGCCAAAGCCCCACAATTGCCACGATCTTGCGGCAGGAACCTCCTGGGAACCTCTCTGGGCCGTGGCCATTCCTGGCACGGGCTCGGTAGGCAAGGCTCCGGGGCAACGGTATAAATCTCGACCAATCGGCCGATTCGGCAAGCATCCAAGATCGAAATTCAAGAGCTGAGGCAGAACGATGGTTTGGACGGTACGGAAAGCTGCAACTGCGGCGCTGGCGGTCACACTGGCGGCTACCATCTGGGGCGCGGCCCTGGGGCTGGTGCCGTCGCCCGCGAAGGCCGAGCCGGTCATCGACATCACCAAGGGTGTGGTGGAGCCGATGCCGATCGCGATCCCCGTCTTCGGCGGCGGCAGCCCGACCGACAACCAGCTGGGCGCGGAGATCGCCCGCGTCATTGCCGCCGACCTTGAGCGCTCCGGCCTGTTCGCCCCCGTCGAAGAGCGCGCCTTCATCCAGCAGGGCATCACGTCCGACATGCTGCCGCGCTTCCAGGACTGGCGCCTGATCAATGCCCAGGCCCTGGTGGCGGGCTCGGTGAAGCCGGGGGCCGGCGGCAAGTACAGCGTCGAGTTCCGCCTGTGGGACGTGTTCGGCGGCGCGGAGATGTTCTCCAACTCCTATACCTTCACGCAGGACATCTGGCGCCGCGCGGCGCATATTGCGGCCGATGACATCTACAAGCGCATCACCGGCGAGGACGGCTATTTCGACACGCGCATCGTCTACATCGCCGAATCCGGGCCTAAGGATAACCGGCAGAAGCGCCTGGCGATCATGGACCAGGACGGGGAGAACCATCAGTTCCTGACCAACGGTGCCGACCTCGTGCTGACCCCGCGTTTCTCGCCGGCGGCCCAGGACATCACATACATGTCCTATTACGGGAACAAGCCGCGCGTTTACCTCTTCAGTATCACGACGGGGCAGCAGGAGGTGCTGGGCGACTTCCCGGGTATGACCTTCGCTCCGCGCTACTCGCCCGACGGGAACAGTGTCATCATGAGCCTGGCGCAAGGCGGCAACACCGACATCTACGTCATGGATGTCCGCACCCGACGGTCCCAGCGCCTGACCGACCATCCCGCCATCGACACCTCGCCGTCCTATTCGCCAGATGGCAGCCGGATCGTTTTCAATTCGGACCGCGGCGGGGAACAGCAACTCTACATCATGGGCGCCGACGGTTCCGGCGTGACCCGCGTCAGCAAGGGGCAGGGGCGCTACGCCACCCCGGTCTGGTCGCCGCGCGGCGACCTCATCGCTTTCACCCGCATGTACCAGGGCAGCTTCTACATCGGGGTGATGCGCCCGGACGGGTCGGGCGAGCGCATGCTGTCGCAGGGCTGGCTGGTCGAAGGGCCGACCTGGGCGCCTAACGGGCGGGTTCTCGCCTTCTACACCCAGGACCAGCGGGGCCGTGCACAGCTCCATTCCATCGACCTCACGGGTCATAACGAAAGGGTGCTGAAGACCCCCATGGATGGCTCTGATCCGGCCTGGTCGCCCTTGCTGAGTAAGCAATAATGCTCTATGTTCCGCGCGATTCCGGGGGTTCTGAAGGCCCGGCGAGTAGCCTAACCATCAGTTGCGGAATTTCCGAACAAGCCGGTGTCCTTGGTTCCTGGTAGCGGGGGCTGAGGGTTGCGCACGGTTTGAGACAAACAAAGAGGATGAGAGGACAAAATGCGTCTTAAAATGATCTCGGCGATGGCTGCAGCGCTGCTGCTCGCAGCTTGCGCCTCCGATGAGGCCGCGACCACTGGCGACGGCAGCGCCAGCGGCGCCACGTCCGGCACCGGCACCACACAGGGCGCCGTCACGCCGGGTTCGCCCGAGGACTTCCAGCAGAACGTCGGCGATCGCGTGTTCTTCGGTTTCGATCGCTACGACCTGTCGGGCGAGGCCCAGTCGCAGCTTCAGAAGCAGGCTGCGTGGCTTGCGCAGTTTCCGGCCGTGACGGTGACCATCGAAGGCCACGCCGACGAGCGCGGCACGCGCGAATACAACCTGGCGCTGGGCGAGCGTCGCGCCAATGCGGTTGCGAACTATCTGACGGCCCTCGGTGTCGATGCTGGCCGCATCTCCGTGATCTCCTACGGCAAGGAGCGTCCGGAGTGCGCCGACTCCAACGAGAGCTGCTGGGCGCAGAACCGCCGCGGGGTGACTGCGGTCAACCGATAGACCCAGAACAGGGATCGGAAGTCGAAGGTCAGAGACCTTAGCGATTTCTGATCCGGCATAAGGCGCAGCCCCTCCTCCGGCTACCCGGAGGAGGGGCTTCTTTTTGGTCCCTGAACGGTCCCGATTCCGCCATCAAATTCCCGTGATGCTGCCACACCTGCGCCGCGGAGCGGCCGCAGGCTCGCGCGACACTTCTCCTGTCCGTATCTCTCGGCGCCGCCATGTCTTCCTTCCTGCGCGCCGGGCGGATTGTTCAACGCAGCTTGGGGAAACAAGATGCCTCAGCTTCATTCCGGGTCCGGTCGCACGACCATTGTGTCGGCGGCCCTGTTGTCGCTTGCCTTGCTCGCGGGGTGCGAGAGCACGGCGAGCAATCGCGAGTCGGGCTCAGTCGATTCCGATTTGGCGAGCACGAATGGCGGCCCGATCTCGCCCGCCGAACGGCCTCTTCATACTCTTTCAGAGCAACTGGTGAGCATCGGCGATCAGGTGCATTTCGAGTTGGACCGGTACGATCTGTCGCCGGGCGCGCAAGTAATACTGCATCGGCAGGCTGGATTTCTGCAGGACTTCAAGGCGGTGACCGTTACCATCGAGGGCCATGCCGATGAGCGCGGCACGCGGGAATACAACCTCGCGTTGGGCGAACGCCGCGCGACCAGCGTCCGGAACTACCTCATCGCACTCGGCGTCCCACCAGAGCGCATTTCGGTGACGTCGCTCGGCAAGGAACGTCCGGTATGCGCCGAGGCTGCCGAGCCGTGCTGGGCGCAGAACCGGCGCGGCGTCACAATCGTCAATCAATGATCAGAACTCGGATGCAGACGTCAGAGCCGCTAACCCGTTCTGACGTCTGACTTCCAACTTCTGACTTCTTGAAGCCGGGCCACCCCTCTGGCATCTTCCGCTCACTACCTTGTGGCGGAATCGCCGGGCCTATAGCCATGTTTTCGCCTCATTGACGGTCGACGATCGGCCATGTCCAAAGCTCCGCCGGGGCGGAGCCGAAACGCACGAGGATGATGAGATGGTGGGTCATGCCACGCGGGGGCGGTTGAGCCGGGGCGGCTGGGTTGGTGCCGGATGCCTTGCTCTCGTTCTGACGATCGGAGCCGCTGGCGCCGCACGCGCCGACGAGGTCGATGACCTGCGCCGGGAGGTGCAGCAGCTCAAGCAGCAGGTGCTCTATCTCCAGAACCAGGTTCCAGGAGCCAGCGCGGGCGGCGGAGTGGGCGGCGGCAATCTGGTCGCCCAGCAGCAGGTCCAGATGCAGCAGCTACAGCAGCAGTTGACGCAGCTCACCGGCCATGTCGAGCGGGTCGAGCTGAAGGTCAACGATGTCGCCGCGCAACTCGAGCGCATGCAGAAGGATACCGAATACCGGCTGGGTGCATTGGAAGGCGGCGGCGCTGGCGCGGGTGCCGTGATGATGGGCGCGGACGCGGCCGGTCAGGATCCGTCGATGGCCGGCCAGCCCGGCGCCGCGGAGCAGACGTTGCCCGGGGCGCAGGCCGGGGCGCAGGTTGGGGCGCCGCAATCGCCGCCACCGCCAGCCCCGGGCCAGCCCGGCGTTCTCGGGACCCTCTCGGCTGAGCAGGCGGCGAACCTGCCGCAGGCGCCCGCCGGCGCCGCGGAGGAGGCGGCCGCCAGGGCCGGCCAGCAGGTGGCAGTGCCGACTGGCGCGGCTCTGCCGTCGAACGCGAGCCCGCGCGAGCAGTATGAATATGCCACGAACCTGATCCAGCGCGGCGCGTATGACGAGGCCGAGGTCGCGCTCAAGAGCTTCGTCCAGCAGAACCCTAGCGATTCGCTGGCGGGCAATGCGCAATACTGGTTGGGTGAGACCTACTACGTGCGCAACGACTTCAAGAGCGCGGCGGTGGCCTTCGCCGAGGGCTATCAGAAATATCCCGAGAGCCAGAAGGCGCCGGACAATCTGCTGAAGCTCGCCATGGCGCTCGGCCAGCAGGGGCAGAAGGAGAATGCCTGTGTGGCCCTGCGGCAGCTCGAGAAGCGCTATCCCGACGCTGCAGCCAACGTGAAAGACCGCGCCACGCGCGCCAAGAAGAACTACGGCTGCTGAACCGTGCGGCCAGAGCGCCGCGACATGTCTGACGTCGATCTCGCAGACCTGATGGCGCCGCTCGGTCCGTTCGAACGGCCGCCCATGATCGCTGTCGCAGTGTCAGGTGGCTCGGATTCCCTTGGCCTGGGGCTGATGTTGGCTGACTGGGCGAGAAAGCGCGGCGGCCATCTTCACGTGCTGAGCGTCGACCACGGATTACGTCCGGAGTCTGCCGCCGAGTGCGCACGTGTCGCGGACATCTTTGCTGCAATCCCAAGCTCTTCGGCTCGCATCCTGCGATGGAATGGCGTGAAGCCCGCGCGCGGGCTGCAGGCGGCGGCTCGGGCGGCGCGCTATGGGTTGATGACGGATTGGTGCCGCGCGCATGGCGTGCTGCACCTGGCAGTCGCCCACACGGCGGATGACCAGGCCGAAACCGTCGCGATGCGCCGCGGCCATGGTAGCGGCGCGATCGGCTTGGCCGGCATGGCGGCGGTGCGGCCCGAAAGCGGCGTGCGGCTGCTGCGCCCGTTCCTGTCCGTCTCGCGGGCATCCATCAGGGTATGGCTGCGGGCGCGCGGGCAGGACTGGATCGAGGATCCCAGCAACGAACTGACGAAGTTCGAGCGGGTGCGAGTCCGGCAAAGCCTGAATCCAGCGACATCCGGAGAGGCGCTGGAACTGGCAACGCGCTTCGGCAGGTCCCGCGATGCGCTTGAGCGCGAGGCTGCCCGCCTGCTGGCCGAGGCGGGCCAGGTGCACAAGGCGGGATATGCCTCGGTCGGGCTCCAGGCCTTGCGGTTGGCGACGCCGGAGGCGCGGTCGACCATCCTCCGTCATTTGATCTTGGCAGTAAGCGGCGCTCATTATGCACCTGACGTTGAAGATTTTTCTGCAGCCCTGGCTGGGGATGCGGAGGAGGCCGCACCAGCCGCCCGGACACTGGGGGGGTGCCTGATCCAGGCCCTCCGAGGGCGCTTGCACCTGTTCCGGGAAGCCGCGGGCATCGGCCCGCCGGTTCCTGCCAGCCCCGGCTGGCGCGGCGCCTGGGATGGCCGCTTCGCCCTGGCGGTCTCGGAAGGGCTTTCCCCGGGCGAAAGCTGGACCATCGCACCCCTGGGCGAGGCCGGGCAGCGGCAGGCCGTGGATAGGTTTGGAATCCGCCTGAAGCGCCACCATATCCCACTCCCGGCTAGGCTGGCCCTGCCGGCCCTTTGGCGGGGGGAACACTTGGTAGCCCAGCCGCATTTGATGCTGGGAGAAGGGCTTGCGGCGAATTTGGCGCCCCGCCATACCGTGACAACATGCGGCTTTACAGTTGCGGCCCCGCGGCCGCACACTATGTATTCATCACCGCTGTGCTAGTTTGGAATTATTGCAAATCGGGGGGCAGTTCCTCCGGACACGCGCCCAAATCGGCCGGCTTGCGCAGGTAACGAGGATCATTCGGTGAATTTCGGCAGGAATCTCTGGATCTGGGCGGCGGTCATCGTGCTGCTGTTCGTGCTGTTCGAAATGTTCCAAGGCAGCGCCAATACCGGCAGCGCCTCGGAGCTGCCTTATTCGGAGTTCCTGAATAAGGTGAACGCGGGCGAGGTCAGCAACGTCACCATCAAGGGGCCGGAGATCACGCTCCAGACCGGCAGCGGCACCTACACCACGTACGCACCGGACGACCCCAGGCTGATCGAGACGCTGACCGCCAAAGGCGTCGCGATCAAGGCCGGGCCGCAGGAGGAGCGGAACCTGCTTTTCATCGCGCTCGTGCAATGGGCGCCGATCATCCTCATCGTCGCGTTCTGGATCTTCATGCTGCGCCAGATGCAGTCCAACGGCGGCAAGGCCATGGGCTTCGGCAAGTCGCGCGCGCGCCTGCTGACGGAGCGCCAGGGCCGCGTCACCTTCGATGACGTCGCCGGCATCGAGGAGGCGAAGACCGAGCTCGAGGAGATCGTCGACTTCCTGAAGGACCCGCAGAAGTTCCAGCGCCTGGGCGGCAAGATCCCGAAAGGCTGTCTGCTGGTGGGCCCTCCGGGCACCGGTAAGACGCTGCTGGCGCGTGCCATCGCGGGCGAAGCGAACGTGCCGTTCTTTACAATCTCCGGCTCCGACTTCGTCGAGATGTTCGTCGGCGTCGGCGCGAGCCGCGTGCGCGACATGTTCGAGCAAGGCAAGAAGAACGCGCCCTGCATCATCTTCATCGACGAGATCGACGCGGTTGGCCGTCATCGCGGCGCCGGCCTTGGCGGCGGCAATGACGAGCGCGAGCAGACCCTCAACCAGTTGCTGGTGGAGATGGACGGCTTCGAGGCCAACGAGGGCGTCATCCTGATCGCCGCCACCAACCGGCCCGACGTGCTCGATCCGGCGCTGCTGCGCCCCGGCCGCTTCGACCGGCAGATCGTGGTGCCGAACCCGGACATCAACGGCCGCGAGCAGATTCTGAAGGTGCATATGCGCAAGGTGCCGCTGGCGCCCGACGTGGATGCCCGCACCATCGCGCGCGGCACGCCGGGCTTCTCCGGCGCCGATCTCGCGAACCTGGTGAACGAGGCAGCGCTGATGGCCGCCCGCGCCGGCAAGCGCGTGGTCACCATGTTCGATTTCGAGCAGGCCAAGGACAAGGTGATGATGGGCGCGGAGCGGCGCTCCATGGTCATGACCGAAGAGGAAAAGACCATGACCGCCTATCACGAGGCGGGCCATGCAATCGTCAACATCCACATGCCCGGCAACGACCCGCTGCACAAGGTGACGATCATCCCGCGCGGCCGTGCGCTGGGCGTCACCTGGGCGCTGCCGGAAAAGGACCGCCTCAGCGTCACCAAGCAGTTCCTGGAGGCGAAGATCGCCATGTGCTTCGGTGGCCGTATCGCCGAGCAGCTGGTCTATGGCGAGAACCATCTGAACTCCGGCGCGTCGAACGACATCAAGCAGGCGACTGGCATGGCGCGCGCCATGGTCACCGAATACGGCATGAGCGAGAAGCTCGGTCCGCTACGCTACAACGACAACGAGGAAGAGGTTTTCCTCGGCCACTCGGTGGCTCAGCGCAAGAACGTCTCCGATGCGACGGCGGCGGCCATCGATTCCGAGGTGCGCCGCATCGTGGAGGAAGGCGAGGCCACGGCCCGCCGGATCCTCACCGAGCGTCTGGAGGAGCTCCATACGCTGGCGAAGGGCCTGCTCGAATACGAGACCCTGAACGCGGACGAGGTGCGGGATTTGCTGGCTGGCCGGCCGATCCGGCAGGGCGGCGACCATTCCGGCCCGCACAAGCCGCGCTCCTCGATCCCCACCACGAGCACGGCCCCCAAGCCGACGCCGGGCGGATTCGAACCCAAACCCGCCGGGCGCTAGTCACCGATTGCGCGAGCTTCCCCCGGCCGGCGAGCCTTCCTGGTTCGCCGGCCGGTTTGCTTTTGCCCGCTACTTGCGCGCTCCACGAGATCGCTGTTGCCGCGCCCCTCGGGATTGTGAGACTGGGTGGTGAAAGAGGGATCATGGCGCGTTATCTCATTCCCACAGGGCTCATCTCCGGTCCGGCGGCCGCCCGGGCGGCCGAGGCTGCCCTTGCGCTTCCCTTGGCGGGTGGACGGCTAGCCTTCACTGCGGCAGAGGCGGTCGATCGTGAACCGGGAGAGGAAGGCCGCCGGCGTCCGGTCGACCTGGCGGCGGCTCGCGCGTTCGCGCCCGCGCTGATCGACGCCTTCGGCAATCCGCGTGCGCCCTGGGCCGGCTTCGATCTCAAGCGCCCGCTCATCATGGGTGTCGTCAACGTGACGCCGGACAGCTTCTCCGACGGCGGCGACTTTGCGGAGGCGTCGGCTGCCATCGATCAGGGGCGCGCCTTGCTGTCGGCCGGGGCCGATATCATCGACGTGGGAGGAGAGTCCACGCGGCCCGGCGCCAGTCCGGTCGCGCCGGATGACGAGGCCGCGCGCGTGCTGCCCGTGGTGCGCGCGCTCGCTCATGCCGGCGCGGTGGTCTCGATCGATACACGGCACGCTGCGGTGATGGATCAGGCGGTCCAGGCCGGCGCGTGGATCATCAACGACGTCACGGCCCTCACGGGCGACCCGGAGAGTCCGCGCATCGCCGCGCGATCCGGCGCCGCCATCGTCCTCATGCATATGCTGGGCGACCCGCGGACCATGCAGCAGGATCCGCGCTATGCGGACGTGACCTGCGACCTGCTGGATTACTTCGAGGAGAGGCTCGCCGCGCTCGCCGCGCTGGGCGTCGACCGCACGCGCATCGCCGTCGATCCAGGCATTGGCTTCGGCAAGAAAGATCCGCACAACTTGCGCCTGCTGGATGAGCTTGCCGCCTTCCACATGTTCGGCTGCCCGGTCCTGCTCGGGGCTTCGCGCAAGGGCTTCATCGGTCGCCTCAGCAGGGGCGAGGCGGCGAAGCAGCGCTTGGCCGGCACGCTCGCCGCGCACCAGATGGGCTTCGATCGCGGCGTCCAGATTGTCCGCGCGCACGACGTGGCGGAGGCGTTCCAGGCGCGCGCGATCTGGGCGGCGGCAGGCTAGGCATGGCGCCGCCGACCTTTTCGATCGTCCTGTCGACCTACAATCGGGGTCGCCATATCGAGCCCACGATCCGATCGGTCCTGCAGCAGAGCTTTGCCGACTACGAGCTGATCATTGTCGGGGATTGCTGCAACGATGGCACCGCCGACACGGTCAGGCCTTACCTGTCGCAACGGGTCATCTGGCACAACCTGGAGTCTCGCGCCGGGAACCAGTTCGGGCCTAACAATGCGGGCTGCGCCATGGCACGCGGCGGATATGTTGCCTATCTGGGGCACGACGACATCTGGGCGCCGGATCACCTGGCTGCCTTGCATCGCGCCTTCGCCGCCGACGCCGATGGCGCCTTCGCAGTTTCCGGCTGCATCATCTATGGTCCGCCGGGCAGCGGCGTCTACCTGGTGTCCGGCTTGTTCCAGGACGATAGCGCCAAGTTCGTGCATCACTTTCCGCCATGTTCCTTCGCGCATCGCCGCGAGGTCGTGGAGCAAATCGGCCCCTGGCGCTCGCCGCGCATCATGAGCCGGCATACTGATGCCGATTTTCTGCTGCGGGCGGCGGAGGCAGGCCTGCGGTTCGTCTGCACTGAGACCATCACGGTGCACAAGGTCGCCGCCGATATCGGGCGCTACCTGGCCTACGTAAGGCAGGATTCGAGCGAGCAGGAGGCGCTGCTGGAGATGCTCGCGGAGCCGGGCTTTCCCGCCTTCGCGGCCTCGGTCGTGGCGCACGCACGAAGCCGCGATACGTATATGACATTGAAGCACCCGGACTATTCGCAGTTTCCGACCGGGGCGCTGGCGGCCAGATCGGAGACGAGCAGGGGTCTTGTCCGACCGACTCTCGCCAGGCTCGACGGCAAGTTCGTGCTGGAGCAGAGCGACGAGCCGCGGGGCATGGACTGGCGGCGGCTGAAACGCAGGAACGCGACCGCATTCCGCTGGTCGGGGCCGAACCCGCGGCCGAAGATGCTGCTGCCCGTTGCCGCGAGGGGCCAGGCGGAGTTGCGCATCGGCGTGGTCAATGCCTCGGATCGCGGCACGCTCGACCGGCTGACGCTGCGGGTCAACGACATCGCCGTGCCATGGACGTTCCAGCGCCGCTCGAATCACGGTAAGAAGGCGGTCCTGCAGTGCCGCGCCCGACTGCACGCTGACGATCACAGCGTCCTCGAGTTCGACCTGACGGGCGGCGCTTCCGTGAAGGATCTGCTGCGCGACATCGAGGGCCGGGCGGAGAGGATCGCAATCGGGTGGCTATCCGCGCAGCCGCTGCCTTGGTACAAGCAGATCTGGTCATGAAGGCAGAGGCGTGCGGTCCATGCGCTCGCGCCTGGGCTAACGAAACGTTAAGCTTGCCGGTCTTGAATGGCGCAACAATTGGGGGTGGCCGATGACATTTCGTTACCTGGCATTTGCGACCGTCCTCGTGATTGGCGGCCTGGCGCTGCTGCGAACGCGCAGGCGTCCGGCGCCGCCGGTCGAGATCGATCCCGCTGCATACTTCCGCGAGGAATGCCAGGGCCTGCTTGAGACCAACAAGCTGGATGAGCTGATCGCCTATGCGCGCGAGCGTATCGCCCAGCGGCCCAACCACACCTATGCGCATTGGTATCTCGGCCGCGCGCTCTATCTGCAGCAGAAATGGACCGAGGCGCTGGGCGCCTTCAACCAGGTCGCGCGTCTCGACCCGAGCTGGATCGAGGATAGCGTGACGCCCTATGTCCGCGCGATCGAGGCCAAGCTGCGACCGCGGGAAATGCCGGTCACGTCCGACACGCCGGAGCAGCCGCGCACGCTGCACTAGGACGATGGCATCCAGGAGGGCCAGTGCCAGAACGCGCCGCGGACTTGGGAGTGATCGCTGCAGAACTGTCTGACATCAAGGTTCTGCTGGTCGCGATCCTCGTCGTGGCCATCCTTTCGGCTGTCATGGCGATTCTTCGTTTCGCTTCGGCAAGCCTGAGATCGCTGCTCTCGATGTGGGACGATTTCTTCCGCGACGAGGCCAAGCGTTTGTTCGATCGCGACGAGGTGGATGAATTGATCCACTTCGCCAAAGACAAGTTGAAGAAGCGGCCGAACCACGTCTATGCGCATTGGTACCTTGCTCGCGCGTACTACGTGCGGGAACAATGGGCGGAATCGCTGGCGGAGTTCCGCGAGGTCGCGCGCCTCGATCCCACCTGGATCGAGGATCACGTCAAGCCCTATGTGAGCGCCATCGAACGCAAGACCGCTGGCGGGACGATCCACTAGGCCGCGGTTGCTATGTCGGCGACGATGCCGTCGATTGCCGCCATCATGTCTTCGGAGCCGGTGAAGCCGGTCGCGTCCAGCCTCTCCAGCGCGTCGCGCTCCAGGGGCGTGAGCGTCTCCGCAGGCGCTGAAGACGATTTGAGCGCGATGGCGCATGAGGTTGGTCGGCGGCGCGCCGCGGCGAGCGCGCGATCTCGGACGCTCCGCAAGTGATCGAGGATGCGCTCCCGGTTCCACACTTGCTCGTGCGACCAGGTGCCGGGATCGGAATCCGCGGCGTCGCCGGCAAAGACCGCGTCGCACTGCGCGTGATAGCGGGCCCAGATCTCCGCCTCGCCATCCTGCTTCGCCGCCTGCCACATTCCTCGCTCATCCGAGGCACCCTCGGCGGCCAGCTTGATCATGGCGTCCAGCGCCGCGTAGACGGCGGGCCAGGTCATCCGTCCCGCACCGACCAGGGCAGCCAGTCGGATCGCGTCGGCCAAGGGCAGGCGCGCCAGCAGATCCGCGCCGGTGTACGGGAGAGCGAGCCAATCGCGCTCTCGCCAGGCAAAATCTGCCGGGGGAGAGAGGGCGGCCTCGGCACTGACGGCGGTTGCCTCCGATCTGGATCGCAGTGACTTAAATCCTGTTTCGTCAATCTGTTGCAGGTAAGGTGCTCGCACCTTGGTTGAAGGCGCTGCGACGGAAAGAAGACTGCAACCTGGCATTCTGGTCCTCATGCTTGGCATTCTCTAGGAATACCGACGCAAGCTGCATGCCGGCGGACCAGAGCGGACGCTTGGCGGGCTGTCTTAATTCCGCCATAACGGCCTCCAGAATCAGATTGTTGCAGGGGAGTCGCAGAAGCCACATGGCGCGCAAGCTGTTCGGGACGGACGGGGTCAGGGGGCAAGCCAACAGCGAGCCGATCACGGCGGCGACGGCGCTGAAGCTGGCTCTGGCCGCCGGGGCGCACTTCCGGCGGGGCGACCACCGACACCGGGTCATCATCGGAAAGGACACCCGCCTCTCCGGCTACATGCTGGAAACGGCGCTCACCTCCGGCTTCCTCTCCATGGGGATGGACGTGATGCTGCTGGGGCCGCTGCCGACCCCGGCCATCGCCATGCTGACGCGCGTGATGCGGGGCGATCTCGGCGTCATGATCTCCGCCTCTCACAATCCCTACGAGGACAATGGCATCAAGCTGTTCGGGCCTGATGGCTACAAGCTCTCCGACGCGATCGAGCTGGAGATCGAGCGGCGCATGGAGAGCAACGATTTTTCCAAGACGCTCTCGCCCTCTTCCGAGCTGGGCCGCGCCAAGCGGATCGACGACGCGCCGGGCCGCTATATCGAGTTCGTCAAGTCGTCCTTCCCCAAAGGGCGCGATCTCGGTCGCCTCAAGATCGTGGTCGATTGCGCCAACGGCGCCGCGTACAAGGTGGCGCCGACGGTGCTGTGGGAGCTGGGCGCCGAAGTCATCGCCGTCGCCTGCGAGCCCAACGGCACCAACATCAACGAGCAGTGCGGCGCAGTCCATCCGCACGCCATGCAGAGCCAGGTGGTGGCGCATGGCGCCGATCTCGGCATCGCGCTCGACGGGGACGCCGACCGCCTGATCATCGCTGACGAGAAGGGCGAGGTGCTGAACGGCGACCAGTTGATGGCGCTGATTGCCCTGTCCTGGCACGCGGACGGTCGGCTGAAGGCGGGCGGGATCTGCGCGACGGTGATGTCCAATCTCGGACTCGAGCGGATCCTGGCGGAGCGAGGGCTGAAGCTCTGGCGCGCGCCGGTCGGCGACCGCTACGTGCTGGAGGAGATGCGCAAGACCGGCTGCAATCTCGGCGGCGAGCAGTCCGGACACATCATCCTCAGCGACTTCGCCACCACCGGCGACGGGCTGCTGGCGGCGCTGCAGGTGCTGGCCGTGCTGGCCGAGAAGCAACGGCCGTTGAGCGAAGTAGGGCGCGTTTTCGCGCCGCTGCCGCAGATCCTGAAAAGCGTGCGCTTCAGGGCGGAATCCGGACAGCCGCTGGAGAACGCGCAGGTCAAGGCGGCCATCGCGTCCGGCGAAGCCGCGCTCAACGGCAAGGGCCGGCTGCTGATCCGCAAATCGGGCACCGAGCCGTTGATCCGCGTGATGGGCGAGGGCGAGGACGAGGCCCTGGTGACGCGCATCGTCGCCGACATCGTCGCGGCGGTTCAGGCCGCAGCGTAACAAGCGAAGCCGCCGACCGCGGCGGCGGCTCTCCGATTGGCAAATCAGGGCGTGCCGACGGCCACACGTGGCCGGCTGTGATCGCATGGGAGGTGTTCAGGGTCACGGCAGCGCCGAATCCACATACCTCGCCGAGCGCGGCACCGGCGACGCTCTCGGGGATGCTCCAGTGTCACGAAGCCGTTGTCGGCCCCGTTCTGCTCGGCCCCGTTCTGCTCGGCCCCGTTCTGCTCGGCCCCGTTCTGCTCGGCCCCGTTCTGCTCGGCCCCGTTCTGCTCGGCCCCGTTCTGCTCGGCCCCGTTCTGCTCGATTGCAACATGATAGCCGTCCGCTTCTCCCGCGTCAGGGTGGGCTGGGAAAGGTCGCTCCCCGTCACGGCCGGGTGACCGGCGATCCACGAGCGTCTGCGCGGTCTTGCTCGTGGACTCCCGGATCCGAAGGTCCGGGCATGACGGGGAGAGGGCGGCGCGCAGTGGGCTGAACGGCGCGCCGCCCAAACGCTACGCGAAGCCTCCGGCCTCGCTTGTGATCACGTCGGCGAGGGTGGCATTGGTGACGCCCTGGAGGACTGCGAGGGTCACGAAACCGTCGCCGCCGCCGTCCTTGTCGAACTGCACCAGCGTGTCGCCATTGTTCACCAGAAGCCGCAGCGTGCCGTCGCCGACCACGTCCGTCCCGTCGAGCTCGAAGTCGTCGAACAGGTCGTAGAGGTCGATCTTGTCCTTGCCGACCTGGAAACCCTGGATCAGGTCGCCGGCGATTGTGTCGGGGTCCAGGGGGTCTTCGAGTGTGTAGCGGAAAAGATCGTTGCCACCACCACCATTCAGCGTATCGACGCCGAGGCCCCCCTCCAGCACGTCGTCGCCGGCGCCGCCGGTCAAGGTATCGGAGCCGCCCGAGCCATACAGAAGGTCCGCTCCTTTGCCGCCGGTGAAGGAGTCGGCGCCGGTGTATCCTTGCATCGTGTTGTTGAGGTCATTGCCGATGATGGTCACCGCACCGCTGGAAACGAACGCGTTCTCGACATTGGCGGCGAGGGTGAGGTCAACGCTGGTGACGATGAGGTCGGTCCCGCCGCCCGTAGCCTCCTGGACCACATCATCGGCGGAGTCCACGTAGTAGATGTCATTGCCGATGCCGCCGGTCATTGCGTCATTGCCGGCGCCGCCTGAGAGCACGTCGTTCCCCGTGCCGCCGATGAGCGTGTCGTCGCCCTCATCGCCGACGAGCGTGTCGTGCCCGAGGCCGCCAATCAGATTGTCGTTTCCCAAGTTGCCGGAGATGAGGTCGTTGCCGGCCTGGCCATCCAGCCTGTCATTGCCGTTGCCGCCGCCGATGCCGTTGTTGAGCGCGTTACCGGTCCCGATGGCATTGGCGTTTCCATCGAACTGCAGATCCTCGAGGTTTGCACCGAGCGCGTAGCTTGAGAGGGTGGTGATGACCCCGTCATAGTCGCCTTCCTTGGCATTCTCGACCACCACGTCTTTCGCGCTGTCCACATAGTAGCGGTCGCTGCCCTTGCCGCCGCGCATGGCATCGTTGCCGAAGCCGCCGAGCAGCGTATCGTTGCCGCCACCGCCGTTCAGCGTGTCGTTGCCAGCCTGGCCGTCGAGCGTGTTGTCGCCCTCGCCCCCGGTGATCACGTTTGACAGCTCGTTGCCGACCCCGTTGACATTGAGCGTGGTGGTCAGGATGAGGTTCTCGATGTTGGCGCCAAGCGAATGGTTATCAACTGCCTCGACGGTGTCGATGCCCTGGTTCGCGAGTTCGACGATCGTGGCGGCGCCGTCCACTTGGACGTAGCGGTCATTGCCGACGCCGCCGATCAAGGTGTCGGCCCCGCCAGCGCCCCTCAGGGTATCGTTGCCCGCGCGGCCCGCGAGAGTGTTGTTCCCGCCGTTGCCTTCGATGGTGTTGTTGAGACCGTTGCCGGTGCCATCGATGTTCGCAGTGCCGAGAAGGACAAGCCTCTCGATGTTGTTGCCGTTGGCGCTGCCGAGATCGTAGGAGATGGTGGCCTGGATCATGTCGTTCCCCTGGCCGGCCAGTTCCGTCACCTTGTCATCGAGGCTGTCGACGAGATACTGGTCGTTGCCCAGGCCGCCGCGCAGGATGTCCGCACCGGCGCCGCCATCCAGATAGTCGTTCCCGGAACCGCCCAGCAAGGTGTCGTTGCCGGCCGCGCCAGCGATCGTGTCGTTGCCGGCCGCCCCATCCAGGCGGTTCCTGCCCTGGGCGCCCGTGAGGTAGTTGTCCAGAGCGTTGCCGGTGCCGTCGATATCGCCGGGATATATGATCTCGAGGAACTCGAGATTTGCGCCGAGAGTGTAGTCGAAGGTGACGAAGACCCGGTCGGTACCCTGGCCCGCGCTCTCGACCACCACGTCCTTCGCGCTGTCGAGATAGTAGCGGTCATTGCCCTTGCCGCCGACCAGCCGGTCGGCTCCCGAATCGCCGAACAGGACATCCGCGTTGTTCCCGCCCAGGAGGGTGTCATTGCCCGCTCCACCGCGGAGGATGCAGCCGGCGTTGTTGGCCTTGATGACGTTAGCCAGGGCGTTGCCCGTGCCTTCGTTCTGAATGCTGCCCGTGAGGGTCAGGTTCTCGACATGCGCCAGCGCGGCGAGGGACCAGCTCACGCTCGAGCGAATCTCGTCGGTCCCGGCGTCCACCAGCTCCTCGATCGTATCGGTATTGCCGTTGACGATGTAGATGTCGTTGCCGCCGCCGCCGCGCAGGATATTGGAACCCGCACCGCCGTCGAGCAGGTCGTCGCCCGCTTCGCCAGCGAGATCATCGTCGCCGGCACCGCCCTTCAGCGTGTCATTTCCGAAATAGCCGAGCAGGGAATCGTTGCCTTCGCCGCCATCGAGGGAATCGTTGCCCAGGCCGCCGTCGAGGCTGTCATTGCCCGCACCGCCCTGAAGCGTGTCGTTGCCGGAGTTGCCGACCAGGATATTGTGGCCGTCATTGCCGGTGATGCGGTTCGCAAGCGCATTGCCCGAGGCGTTCAGGTTGGCGCTGCCGCTGAGAAGCAAGTGCTCAATATTGGCCAGGGCCTTGTCGGACAGCGCCAGATTGATGCTCGTGACGACGGTGTCGATGCCTTGGCCCGCCAACTCGATGACCGTATCTCCGCTGTCGAGATAGTAGCGGTCGTTGCCGGCCCCGCCGGCCATCGTGTCGTCGCCAAGCTCGCCGAGCAGGCTGTCATTGCCGTTGCCGCCGATCAGCTTGTCGTTGTCGGCGTCGCCAAAAAGGATGTCATCGCCTTCGCCGCCATCGATCGTGTCCGAGCCGGCGCCGCCGTTCAGGGCATCGACCCCGCCCAGCCCCGACAGCCTGTCATTGCCCAGGTTGCCGATGATGGTGTTCTCGCCGGCATTGCCGGTGCCCACGGCGGCGCTCGTAGCGTCGAACCGGAGGTCCTCAAGGTTCGCACCAAGGACGTAGGTGGAAAGACTCGTGTGTACGGTATCCAGGCCCTGGCCGGCATGCTCGACCACCACGTCCTTCACGTCGGCGACGTAATAATGATCGTCGCCCTTGCCACCCTCCATGCGGTCGTTGCCTTCGCCACCCAGCAGCGTGTCGTTGCCAAGCCCGCCGATCAGCGTGTCGTTACCCACGTTGCCGGTCAGGTAGTTGTCGGCCACGTTGCCGGTGATGCGATTGGCGAGGTTGTTGCCGTGGCCGTCGAGCGCGGCGAGGCCGCCGAGCGTGACGTTCTCGATATGCTCAAGACCGACGGTGGCGAGATCGACGGTGATGGTGTCGCTGACCACGGTATCGATTCCCTCGCCGGCCAGTTCCACGATGGTGTCGGTGCCGAGGCCGATCACATAGATATCGTTGCCCTTGCCGCCCTTCAGCAGGTCGTTGTCCAAGCCGGCATCCAGCGTGTCATTGCCGTCGCCGCCTTCGAGCGTGTCGCTGCCGCTGCCGCCGACCAGCATGTCGTTGCCGCCATGGCCCTGGAGCAGGTTGGCGCCGCTGCCGCCTTCGATTTTGTTGTGGAGGCCGTTGCCCTGGCCATCCACCGCGCCGCCGTTGGCGGAGAGCGACAGGTTCTCCACGTTGGCGCCGAGGGTGTAGCCGATGAGGGATTGGACGGTGTCGATCCCTTCGCCTGCTTTCTCCGTCACCGCATCGCCAAGGGAATTTACAAAATAGATGTCATTGCCCTTGCCGCCCGCCATCTGGTCGTCACCGGTTTGCCCATCCAGGAAGTCGTCGCCATCGCCGCCGACTACGAGGTCGTTCCCGTCCCCGGCGATGAGCGCGTCATTGCCCGTTCCGCCGAGCAGCGTGTCATTGCCATCTGCGCCATGGATCTCGTCATTGCCGCCGGCACCGTCGAGCTTGTTGTTGCCGCTGCTGCCGGCGATCTCATTGTCCTGTGCGTTTCCGGTGCCGTTCAGATCACCGCCCTCGAGCACGAGAGCCTCGAAGGTCGCGCCGAGCACGTAGCTGAAATTGGCGACGATCGCGTCGTATCCTTCCCCGGCCTTCTCCGTCACCACGTCCTTCGTGCTGTCGATGTAGTACCTGTCGTTTCCCTTGCCGCCGATCATGGTGTCGTTGCCGGTGCCGCCATCGAGCGTGTCGTCGCCCGTGCCTCCGTCCAGCCTGTCGTTGCCGGCATCGCCAGTGATGTTGTCATGGCCGCTGCCGCCGAATATCGTATCGTTTCCGCCAAGGCCGGATATGCCGTTGTCTCCGCTGTTGCCTTGAATGATGTTATGAAGGCCGTTGCCTGCGGCTTCCCAATCTCCGGCTCCGATCAGCGTGAGCTTTTCGATATGGGCAACGTGGAACGCCTGCAGCTTGCCTTGGACCGTGAAGTATCCAACGTCCGCCAGGTCGACATCGCCAGCGGCGCGAACCTCGTCAATGCCTTCGCCGTCATGTTCGACGACACTGTCGTTGTCTTCCAGAAAGTAGATGTCGTTTCCGATGCCGCCGACCAGCAGGTCATCGTCTCTGTCGCCTTCAAGCCAATCGTTGCCGGCACCGCCGATCAGAGTGTCTTTGCCGTCCTCGCCGAACAGAGTGTCGTTGCCGGTTCCGCCATCGAGTTGGTTGTCGTAGTTATTGCCGTTGAGTACGTTGTTGAGCGCGTTGCCGGTCCCGTTGATCGGAGCGCTGCCAGCCAGGTGCAGGTACTCGACATTGGCGCCGCTGACGGACAAATCGAACGAAGCTTCGCTCACGACACCGTCAAACCCCTGGCCGGCCAGCTCGATGACAATATCGTCGCCGTCCACGACGTAAATATCGTTGCCGGCGCCGCCCTGTAGCAGGTCCTTGCCCGCGCCGCCGAAGAGCGTATCGTCGCCGCCGCCGCCGATCAGCGTGTCGTCGCCAAGGAAACCGTTGAGATTGTCGTTTCCCGCGCCGCCATCGAGCCGGTTAGCGAAGGTGTTGCCGAGCATCGTGTTCTGCTCGGAATTCCCGATGCCATTGAGTGCGCCGGCCAGCAGCGCGAGATGCTCGACATTGGCGGCGAGGGTGAGGGAAACGGTGCTGACGACCGCATCGTCGCTGCCCTTGTTGGCGAGTTCCGTCACCACGTCGCCGGCCTGGTCGACGAAATAGAAGTCGCTGCCGCCATTGCCCGCCATCCGGTCGGCGCCGGTGAAACCGTTGATGAGATCGTAGCCGTTAGACCCGGTGAGCGTGTCGTTACCGGCGGCTCCGGTGATAATCGCCATTCGCCTATTCTCCCGAAATGGGCAGCCTTGCGGCCGTTACATGCGCGATGAGAGTGCGTTGCGATGTCGCCCGGCCAGCACCAACCGCCAGCGGCTCGCGAGACCACGTTGCAAAGTTCCCAAAAGAGCGCTGAAAAGCGCCGCGCGGCAGGCGATTTATTGTTGAAAGTTCCATAAGTCAAACCGAAAAGGAGGACTATATGCCCTGATGAGGATTTGCGGTGTGCATTTGACAGCCGTCCGTCAAGGAATTCCGCAGCTTGGCGGCGCTCTCAAAAGTGCATCAAAAGTGTTTTGAGACACTCACCCACCGCAGAGTCGGCGGAAGCCGGCGCTGGGCGGTACGGATTCGTGCGGCCGGATGACCGAATTCAGCGCATCTGGGCGCTGCGGCCGGCATTCCACGCGCGGCAGCGCCAGCTGGGCAGGCGAACGGTGGCGGTGGTGCCGCGGCCTTTCTCGCTCACCAGGGTCAGCGCGCCGTCATGCATCTCGATGAAGGCCTTGGTGATGGTGAGGCCGAGGCCGGTGCCGTCATAGCGCCGGGTGAGGGCGCCGTCGATCTGGCCGAATGGCTCGAGCGCGCGCGGGATCTCGTGGGGCGCCATGCCGATGCCCGTGTCGCGGACGCTGATCAGGAGATCGCCATCGCCGCTCTCGCGCCTGGCCGCGATGCAAATCTGCCCGCCCGCTGGCGTGAACTTGACCGCGTTGGACAGCAGGTTGAGCAGGGACTGGTTCACCAGCTTGCGGTCGGCGTAGATGTGCCCGACCTCGGCTCCGATCTCTGCGCTCATGACGAGGCCGGCGTTCTGGGCCCGAATCTGAAGGAGGCGCTTGGCCTCCTCGATCGCCTCCGCCAATGCGAACTCCTGCTCCACGATTTCGAAGCGGCCCGCCTCCACCTTGCTCAGGTCGAGGATGCCGTTGATCAGCGAGAGCAGGTGCTGACCGCTGCGGTGAATGTCGGCGGCGTAGTCGATGTATTGCGCGCCCCCCACCGGCCCGAACAGCTCACGCTGGATCACCTCGGCGAAACCGATGATGGCATTCAGCGGCGTGCGCAGCTCGTGGCTCATGTTGGCGAGGAACTGCGACTTGGTGCGGCTGGCGACCTCCGCCTGCTCCTTGGCGAGGCGCAGGTCGCGCTGGCTGCGCGCCAACTCGTCGCCGCGTTCCACCAGGTCGCTGACGTCGGTGTAGACCGTCACGGTCCCGCCCAGGCGCGTGCGCCGGTCGCTGACGCGCAGATGCCCGCCTTTCGGCAGCCGCATGTCGATATGACCCTGGCCTTCGCGATGCTGGCGGACACGCGCCGGCGTCCAATCCGCCTCCTGCGGCGGCGCGCCGGCCGCCTGCCCGGCCTCGAGTTCCATGCGCAGCACGTCTTCGAACGTCATACCATCCAGATCGGTGTCGCCCGGCACCTGCAGATAAATGCGCGCCCGCAGATTGCAGAAGCGCACCTTCCCGTCGGGCGCATAGTAGATGAGGCCGTCGGTCATGCCGTCGGTGGCGTCGAGCAGTTCGCGCCGCGCCATGGCGGCTTCCTGCTCGCTCCTGACCAGGCGCACCGCCGCGCGTTTCTGGTCTGTGATGTCCAGCACGAACCCGTCCCAATGGACACGGCCGCGCTCCGGGTCGGGCGTCGCCCACGCGCATTCCCGGAACCATCGCAGCTCGCCGCTCCGCGGATGCACATAGCGATATTCCTGGACATAGGGCTCGCCCAGGTCCTTGCGGCGGGATTCGGCCGCGCGATAGGCGGGCATGTCCTCTGCATGGACGCGGCCCACCCAGGTGCGGACATCCACAAGGCGCGTGACGGGATCGATCGTGCCCATCATTTCCGCCACGTCGCGACCCCAGCAGCGCACGGCGCCGCCGTCGAAGCCGTACGGGCCGTTACCGGGCGTGCCCTGATAGACCATGATGTTGTGCATATTCTCCAGCAGCGCCTCGATGCGGCGGAGCTCGGAGCGGCGCGCGATGGCGGCGGCCTGTCGGCTGACGCACAGATGCACCAGGCCGGCGGCGCCAGCCAGCGCGTCCTCGCAAGCCTGTGAGGCCGGCTCGCATGCAAGGAACGCGAAGATGGTGGCGCGGTCGCCGGGATGGGGTCCATCGATCGCCACCGTCCGCAGCCTCACGTCCGGCGCCGCCCGCCGGATGTCTTCGTCGGACATGGTCGCGGCGGCGGCCGCCACGCGCTCGAGCGCCAGGGGAATAGAGCGGCTGACGAACAGCATGGGCTGGTCGCGAAGGCCCGCCACGGAGATGGCGGTGTGAGCGATGCCATCGACCGCGCACAGGCGATCGCAGACCAGTTGCAACTGGGCGTCGAGTTCCACGCACCGCGCAAGTTCGCGCGTGAGCGCGGCGAGATCCCGCATCCCTTGCATCGTGCCTGCGCCACCACCCCGATAGCGGTCAACGGTCCAAAAAAATTGTGCACCCCCATAGGTTAATAAACCCTGGCGAAGCTGCGCACAACCCGGCCTCCGGCACGGTACCACCCGTCAGTGTTGCCCACACGGAGCCGGCGGGCCGCCTGGAACTTCTCAGGCTCGGAAAGCTTAGGCTTGAGGTTCTCAGCCGGTCAGCGCGCGCAGGGCCATGGCCACCCCCAGCCCCACGGCGATGGTGGCCATGAGATTGCGCGTCAGCAGCGACGCCGCGACGGCGGCGATGGTTGCGAACAGGTCGGGGTTGAGCCACGCGCTGCCGTCGGGCGCCTGGTCGAGGTGCAGCGCGAAGGGCACGATGATCGCGGTGAGGACGGCGACCGGGCAATGTGCCAGCGCCCGCTCGACGATCGCCGGGATGCGGATCCGGTTGGCCACCAGGAATAGCGGGCAGCGCAGCACCAGATTGATCAGAGCCATGCCGAGGATCACGACGCCGATGCTCATGCCGACCTCCCGCGTTCCACGTGGCGCTCGACCATCACGGCGACGGCGATCGCGACGAGGGTCGCGATGGTGAGGCCGGCCTTGTAGGGAAGGGTGGCCAGCAGCGCGGCCAGAAGTCCCGCAACGGCCGCCGCGACCAGCGCGCCGGGGGTGCGCAGCTTCTGCACCACCATGCCGATGAAGGTGGCGATGGCGGCGAATTCGAGGCCCAGTCCATCCAGACCTTTCATCTGCGTGCCGACCGCGATGCCGACCATCGTCCAGCAGTTCCAATTGACGTGCATGGCGGTGACCGAGGCGAGATACGCCCAGTGGCTGTTGCGTCGGACGCCGAGGCGGCGGTAGCGGTCCTCCATCGCCGCGAAGGTCTCGTCCGTCAGGCCCGCGGAAAGGACGAAGCGCCAGCCGAGAGAGAGATGGCGCACGCAGCCGACCAGGGTCGCTGCATAGAGCACGTGGCGCAGATTGAGGATCAACGTGACGAGCCAGATCACCCAGACTGGCGTCGCGACGGCGATCAGTGAAATTGCCACGAACTGCGCCGACCCGGAAAACACAAACAGCGACATCGCCATGGTCTCGAGTGGAGACAGGCCCTCGGCGGTTGCGAGCGCGCCGAAGATCACGCCGAACGGCGCCGCGCCCACCATGAAGGGCAGGGTGACCTTGAGACCGTCGACACTCTCCGCGCGACGGCTCGGTGCGGCCGCCTGCGTGTCGGCGGCCGGCTGCACCGTTGTTCCATCAGACAAGGCTGAAACCGACCCTCGGCTTCTCGCGCACGAGGCGCGCGACGATGTCGAGCCCGCGTGCCACCGTATCGATGGAGCAGGGCGCACTGATGCTGACACGCACGCCGTTGCGGCCGTTGCGCGTCAGGGAGAAGCTGCTGGTCGGGCACACCGCAACGCCGCGGATGCGCGCCTGCAGCGCAAAAGCGTCGGCCGGCCAGTCATCGGGCAGATCCAGCCAGCCGTGCATCGCGTTGGGATGCGCATGATAGGGAAGACCCGAGAGGATCTCCCGCGCGGCCGCCTGCCGACGCGCGTATTCGTCGCGGCGCTTGGTCGCGATCCGCTCGCCTTCGCCGCTATGGATCCAGCGTGCGGCGATCTCCGCCGCCAGCGGCATCGCCATCCAGGTGGTGGATCGCACCGCTTCGGTGATCAGCGATGAATCCTCGGTCATGACGCCGAGATAGCCGACGCGGAGGCCCGGCGCCATCGACTTGGAGACGCTGGTGCAGAACACGCCCAGCTCCGGCGCGAAATTGACCAGCGGCTGCAGGCGATCGGGCACCAGGAATCCGTAGACGTCGTCCTCGATGATCTTGACGCCGTAGCGGCGCGCGACTTCCGCGATCTCGCGGCGGCGCTGCTCCGGCACGATGATGGAGGTCGGGTTCTGCAGGTTCGGCACGCAATAGAGCGCCTTGATGTTGCGTCCGCGGCAAGCCGCCTCGAACGCATCGGGCAGGATGCCGTCCTGATCCATCGGCAGGCCCTGCACGCGGAACCGCAGGAAGTCGCCGAGCCGCCTGAGGCCGGGCCATGTCAGGCACTCGGTCAATATGGTGTCGCCCGGCTCGGTCAACGCGCCGAGCGCGACGGTCATCGCATGCTGCGCGCCGGCGGTGATCAGCACGCGGTTGGGATCGACCCGGATGCCATGCTGGGCGAGCAGCCCGGCGCCCGCTTCGCGATGCAACTGCGTGCCGCCATTGGGCTGGTAATTGAGCAGCGCGCCGATGCCCTGCGTACCCGCCAGGTCGGTCATGGTCGCGCGCAGCGTCGCGTCATACTCGCCGCCGGCGTCGAGATCGGTCGGCGTGTTGATGCTGAATTCGATGAGGCCCGGTTCAGAAACGCCGTGGCTATTGGCGCCCGGCATGGGAGAAGCCATCCGCGCGTTGGTTCGCACCGAAATGTCGCTGCGCACGAAGGTGCCGCGCCCCACTTCGCCGCCGATGAGGCCGCGCCGTTCCGCCTCGCCATAAGCGCGCGTGACGGTGCCGACCGTGACGCCAAGGCGATAGGCAAGCTCGCGATGCGTGGGAAGGCGATCGCCGGGCGAAAGCCGGTTGCTGCGAATATCGGTGGCCAACGCATCCGCAATCGCCAGATAGCGCGGCCCACGGTGACTGCTAAGGTCGGGAATCCAAATTGTCATAAGGACAATGTTCGCGTTGACGCAAAACATTGTCAACTACAATATGCGTCTCAAGGGAGGCAATCGAGACAATTCTGCACTTCTGATGCTGGAGAAGCCAAGATGTATCGGTACAATACGGGCGACAAGTCGGGTTCCTACTTTGTGCGGCCTACGCCAGGCAAGACCGGCGGCGGCCTTGTCACGCGCCTCCTCGACCAGGTCATCAACTGGCTCGAACGCTCGCGTCAGCGCCGCCAACTGGCCGAACTGGATGACCGGCTGTTGCGCGATATCGGCGTCAGCCGCGCCGAGGTCGAGCACGAGATCGCGCAGCCGTTCTGGCGCGCCGATCGCAGCCATAGCAACTAGCGCGGCCGGTGCGGACGCGGCGGGCGCCGAACCGGCAGTAGATCCGGCAAGCGCCCGGCGTATTCCTCCTATCGCGCACGCTCAATTCGTGGAGTGTGATCCACATGCATGTACCGGCCTCATTCAAGATGACCGAGCAATCGGACGTGCTGGCGTTGATGAAGGCCAATCCCTTCACGGCGCTCGTCAGTCACGATGCCGACGGCCTCACCGCGACGCATCTGCCGACGGTCGCACGACAGGCGAGCGAGACGCTCGTCGTCGAAGGCCACCTCGCGCGTCCCAATCCGCATTGGAAGCGGCTCGCCGCCAATCCCGATGCGGAGGTCATGATGATCTTCGCCGGGCCGGACGCTTACATCCGACCAGGCTGGTATCCGTCGAAAGCGGAAGGCGGCAAGGCCGTGCCGACGTGGAACTATGCCACCGTTCACGCCTATGGCTGCGCGGAGATCATCCAGGACGGCGCGTGGCTGTTGCGCCACGTGGGCGAACTTTCGGAGCAGCAGGAGAGTCCGTACGAGATGCCGTGGAAGACCAGCGAGGCGCCCGAGCAATACATCGCGGCCTTGATCCGCGGCATCGTCGGCATCCGCGTGTCGGTTTCGCGCATCGAAGCCAAGGCGAAGATGGGCCAGAACCGCGACACGCGCGACGCGCTCGGCGCCGCCGACGGCCTTGCCGCACGCGCGGAACGCTCTGATCTCGCCGTTTCCGCCATGATGCGCGCGGCGCGGGGCTAGGAGCATGACGGTCGAATCCGCGATCGCCTTCGGCATCGGCCTGTTCTTTCTTTCGCTGTCGCCGGGGCCGGGACTGGCGACGATCCTCTCGCGGGCGCTGGCGACGGGACCGGTTGCGGGGCTGGCGGTGACGGCCGGCCTCGTGCTGGCGGATTTTCTTTTCATGGGGCTCGCAATGGCCGGGCTGACCGCGATTGCCGCAACGCTCGGGCCGCTGTTCCAGGTCGTCAAATACGCAGGCGCCGCCTATCTGCTGTGGCTGGGCTACCGCGCGTTCCGGTCGTCCGCCTCGCCTCTGGCGGTCGCGCCGCGAAGCGGGAAGGGCATCGTGAAGGACATCGGCCTTGGTTTCCTGGTGACGCTCGGCAATCCCAAGGCCATCCTATTCTACAGCGCGCTGCTGCCCACTTTCCTCGACATGACGCAGATTAGGCTTGCGGATTTCCTGGTCCTGGCCGGGATCGCGGCGGTCGTGTCCTATGCGGTCTATGGCGTGTACATCTTCGTGGCAGAGCGTAGCCGGCGGCTCTTGTCATCCCGCGCCGCCGCACGTGTGTTCAATCGCCTGACGGGATCGATCCTGATGGGCGCGGGCGTCGCCGTCGCCAGCAGATAGAGGGGAACAATGTCGCTGAAATTCTTCCAGGTGGATGCCTTTGCCAGCAAGCCGTTCGCGGGCAATCCGGCCGCCGTCATGCCACTGCCGGAATGGCTGCCGGATGCCACGCTGCAGGCGATCGCGGCGGAGCACAATCTGGCGGAGACGGCCTATTTCGTGCCGCAAGGGCCGGACTTCCATTTGCGCTGGTTCACGCCAACGGTCGAGATGCCGTTGTGTGGACACGCGACCCTGGCCAGCGCCTACATTGTCCTCAATCATCTGGACCGCAACCGGGACAATGTCGTGTTCCATACGCTTTCGGGGGCGTTGTCCGTTGCGCGCGACGGCGAGCGGCTGGTGATGGATTTCCCGACGCGGCCGAGCGAGCCGGCTTCCGCATCCGAGATCGCGCCGGTCGCCGAAGCAATCGGCGCGAGAGTGATCGACCTGCGCCGCGGCTGGACCTATCTCGCCGTCGTCGAATCCGAGGACGTGGTGCGCAATCTCAAGCCCGATATCGCGAAGATCGCCGGGCTGCCGCTCGACGTCATCGTGACCGCGCGCGGCGCGAAGGCGGACTTCGTTTCGCGCGTGTTCGTGCCGAAGTTCGGCATTCCGGAGGACCCGGTCACCGGCGCGGCGCATTGCTTGCTGGTCCCCTACTGGTCGGAGGTGCTGGAGCGCAGGACCTTCTTCGCGCGCCAGGTCTCGCAGCGCGGCGGCGAGCTTTGGCTGCGGCTGGATGGCGATCGCGTGAAGATGGCGGGCCATGCGGTGCTCACCGTCACCGGAGAGGTCCACGTCTGGTGATGATTGTGTCTTTCGCCACGTTCGCAGCCTTCGCGGCCGTTGCGCTGGCAATGGTGCTCACGCCGGGGCCGAACATGGCCTATCTCGTGTCGCGCACGATCTGCCAGGGCCGCGCGGCGGGCTTGGTGTCGCTGGGCGGCGTCGGACTGGGGTTCGTGATCTACGTGCTGCTGGCCGGCCTCGGCATCACCGCATTGCTGCTGGCGGTACCCTATGCCTATGACGCTTTGCGTCTGGCCGGCGTCGCCTATCTGGGCTGGATGGCCTGGAATGCCTTGCGGCCGGGGGGCGCTTCGCCGTTCCAGGTGCGCAAGCTGCCTGCCGATTCGCATCGCCGGCTGTTTTCGATGGGCCTGCTGACCAGCCTTCTCAATCCGAAGGTCGCCGCGCTCTATCTTTCGCTGCTGCCGCAATTCATCGATCCGGCGAACGGCAGCATTCTCGGCCAGACCGTCCTGCTGGGCATGACGCAGATCGCGATCAGCCTCACGGTCAACGCGCTGATCGTGCTGACGGCCGGCGCCGTCTCTACCTTCCTGGCCGGCCGGCCCTTCTGGCTCCTGGTGCAGCGCTGGCTCATGGGCACGGTGCTGGCCGGTCTCGCCCTGCGCATGGCGCTCGACACCGGCCGGCGCTGACCCCGCGCGCCCGACCCTGCGCGCCTGACCCTGCGCGCCTGACCCTGCGCGCGCCCGACCCTGCGCCGGATCGCCGCTTGCGGCAATGGCGCGATTGCGGCTAGTTACCTGTGCCCAAGGCCCGCCCGATCAAGGCGGGCTGGGCGCTTGTACAGTCAGTCGAGATCGCGCCCGAACCCATGGCCAACGGCAAGGACCATCAATATCTGCTGCCTGCGGGGCTGAAGGACGGCTTGCCGCCCGATGCCGCCTTCGAGGCGGCAATGGTGGAGCGGCTGATGGCCTGCTTCGCCGCCTGGGGCTATGAGCGGGTCAAGCCGCCCCTGATCGAGTTCGAGGACGCGCTGCTCTCCGGCATGGGTGCGGCAATGGCGGCTGACACCTTCCGCCTGATGGATCCGGTTTCGCAGCGAATGATGGGACTGCGCGCGGACATGACGCCGCAGGTCGGTCGCATCGCCGCCAGCCGCCTCAAGGGCTCAGCCAGGCCGCTACGCCTGTCCTATGCCGGCCAGGTGCTGCGCGTGAAGGGCGAGCAGATGCGCCCCGAGCGGCAGATCGGCCAAGCCGGCATCGAACTGATCGGCACGGAAGGCGCCGCCGCCGATGCGGAGGCCGTGCTGCTGGCCGCGGAGGCGCTGCGCCAGGTCGGCGTCGCCCAACTGGTGGTCGATCTGAACGCGCCGATGCTGGCAGTTTCCTATCTGCGCGAATCCGGCATCGCCGACCCGGCGCCCATCGTGGCCGCGCTCGACCGCAAGGATGCGGCGGCAGTGAAGGATCTGGGCGGGCGGCTCGCGCCGGTCCTGCAGCAATTGATGAATGCTGTCGGCGCGCCGCCACAGGCACTGGATCGCCTGTCCGCGATCGCGCTGACGCCCGATGCCGCCGCGCAGCGCGACCGCCTGATCGACGTGGCGAAGCTGGTGCAGGCGGCGGCGCCCGATCTGGGGCTCAACATCGATCCCACCGATCATCGCGGCTTCGAATACCACACCGGCGTGACGTTCTCGCTGCTTGGGCGCGGTGTCGCCGGCGAGTTCGGGCGCGGCGGGCGCTATGTCAACCAGGCGGGCGAGGACGCGACCGGCTTCACGCTCTATCTCGACACGCTTTCGGCGGCCTTGCCGGCGCCGAAGCCGGCGCGTCGCGTCTTCCTGCCGCGCGGCACCTCGCATGACGCGGCGTCGCGCCTGCGCCAGGAAGGCTGGGTCACCATTCACGCGCTCCACAGCGGCGTGGAAGACGAAAAGGAAGCGCGCCGCCTCGGCTGCTCGCATCTCTGGCGCAACGGCGCCGTGCAAATGCTTTGACGGAGAGTCTTCGGTATGGCGAATGTAGCGGTCATCGGCTCGCAGTGGGGCGACGAGGGCAAGGGCAAGATTGTCGATTGGCTGTCGGAGCGCGCCGACGTGGTGGTGCGCTTCCAGGGCGGCCACAATGCGGGCCATACGCTCGTCATCGGCAGCAAGACTTACAAGCTGAGCCTGCTGCCCTCCGGTGTCGTGCGCGGCAAGCTTTCGGTGATCGGCAACGGCGTGGTTGTCGATCCCTGGGCGCTGCTCAAGGAGATGGATACGCTGCGGGGGCAGGGCGTCGCGGTGACGCCGGATGTGCTGGCAGTGGCGGAGAACGCCGCGCTTATCCTGCCGCTGCACAGCAGGCTCGACCTGCTGCGCGAGGAGGCGCGGGGCGCGGGCAAGATCGGCACGACGGGTCGCGGCATCGGCCCGGCCTACGAGGACAAGGTGGCGCGCCGCGCGATCCGCGTGTGCGACCTGCTCGATCTGGATGCGCTGGACGGCAAGGTGCAGAACCTGCTGCAGCATCATAACGCGCTGCTGCGCGGCATGGGCGCGGAGGAGGTGAGCGCCGCCGAACTGCTGGCGCAGTTGCGAGACGTCGCGCCGAAGGTCGCGCCCTATATCAAGACCGTCTGGCAATTGCTCAACCAGGCGCGCAAGCGCGGCGACCGCATCCTGTTCGAGGGCGCGCAGGGCTCCATGCTTGACGTCGATCATGGCACCTATCCGTACGTCACGTCGTCGAACACCGTGGCGGGCCAGGCGGCGACCGGCGCGGGCATCGGCGTCGGCGCCGTCGGCTACGTGCTCGGCATCACCAAGGCCTACACGACACGCGTCGGCTCGGGCCCGTTCCCGAGCGAGCTGCAGGACCAGATCGGCCAGACGCTGGGCGAGCGCGGCCACGAATTCGGCACCGTCACCGGGCGCAAGCGCCGCTGCGGCTGGTTCGACGCGGCCCTGGTCCGCCAATCGGCCAAGGTGGGCGGCATCAACGGCATCGCGCTCACAAAGCTTGACGTGCTGGACGGATTCGAGACGCTGAACATCTGCGTCGGCTACGACATCAACGGCCAGCGCTTCGACTATCTGCCCTCGGCCGCGCATCTGCAGGCCGCCGCCAGGCCGGTTTACGAGACCCTCGAAGGCTGGTCGGATTCGACGCGGGGCGCGCGCTCCTGGGCGCAATTGCCGGCGACCGCCATCAAATACATCCGCCGCATCGAGGAACTGATCGAAGTGCCCGTCGCCCTGCTCTCGACAAGCCCGGAGCGCGACGACACGATCCTGGTGACCGATCCGTTTGCGGATTGAGCCGCGCATGAGCGCCTCGGTTGCGATAGTACGTGCTTCGCATCCCGGCTCAGACCATAGCGACGAGCGGAGCAGCAAGATGTCGGTGCTGCCGATGGGTTCGGCTGTTCGATCTCGGCCAGAATGCTGGTGTTGGAGCTGCTGGTGCTGCGCCTGCGCGATATCACAGGCGAGACCGCGCCTTAATGCGCCGGCGCCACACGAACCTCGAATAGGCGCATTCCTTACCGTCCGTTAACGACTTCCCGTCATAACCTAGGATCGGCCCATTTCGCATGGGACCGGCCGGGCTAAAGGGCTCTGGCCGCACGGTTTCGGCGCAAAGCGCGGTTGGTGATGGCGGACGATCAAATCCTGCTCGACGAGCGATACGAGATTGCAGCGGACAGGCGTCTGCCCAAGTTCGATTCGCCCGGCGTCGAAGCCTTCGCCGTCGACGATCGCAACGAGCCCGGGCGCCCGATGTTCGCGCTGATCGCGCCGGGGCACCTGCCATGCCGGCATCTCGGCCTCCTGGCGAAAAAGCCGCCATCCGACGCACCGGTGCTGTGGCCGCGCGCAGCCGGCGTGGTCGACTGGCCGGTCGCGCGGGCGGAGAACGGGGCGGCCGTGTGGGGCCGCCGCCCGCTGCTCATCTTCGACGCGCCGAAAGGCGAGCGCATGTTCGGCGGCGACGCGCCGCCGCCCAGGCCGATGACGGAGCCGCAACTGGCGCGCAACATCATTGCGCCCATCGTCATCGCGGTCCGCGAGATGAGCGCGCTGGGCATCCCGCACCGCGCGATCCGCCCTGGCAATTTGTTCTATCAGTCGAGCCATCAAGGCCCGGTCATGCTCGGCGAGTGCTTCAGCATGCCGCCCGGTTTCGCGCAGCCCGCCCTCTACGAGACGATCGAGAACGCGATCGCGGACCCCTATGGCCGCGGCCCGGGCATCTCCTCCGACGACCTCTATGCGCTGGGCGTGCTGCTGCTCCAGCTTCATGTCGGGCGCGACCCGACCGAGGGCCTGTCCGAGGAGGAGATCATCTCGGCCAAGATCAGCGCCGGCTCCTTCGCCGCGCTGGCGGGGCGCGAGAAGCTCTCGACCTCCATGGCCGAGATCCTGCGTGGCCTGCTGAACGACCGCCCCGGCGACCGCTGGACCTTGCGCCACCTCGAAGCGTGGAACACGGGGCAGCATTTCACGCCGACCATGCCGTATCTGCCGCAGCGTGCCTCGCGGCCGATCCGCTTCGCCGAAGGCGAATATATGAACAAGCCGGCGCTCGCGCACGCCATGGGGTATCACTGGCCCGACGCCACGAAGCTGGTCGACAGCAGCGACTTCGACAACTGGATGAAGCGCAGCTTCAACGAAGACAAGGCCGGCGACGTCATGATGCGCATTCTCGGATCCGCCGCCGGCTCCGGACCGGCCGCCGCGATCAAGGACCGCTATGTCGCGCGCCTTATCATCTGGATGAACGCCCAGTCGCCGGTCTGCTATCGCGACATCCGGGTGAACGTGACGGGCATGTCGGCCATGCTGGCGAACGTCCTCGACCAGCAGCCGCTGCTGAACCAGTTCGTCGAGTTGCTGCGCGGCCGGCTGCCCCAGGTCTGGCTGAACGAGCAGCCCACTCTCAATGCCGACCAGCTCCAGGCCCGCCGCATCATGGAGGAGGTGGAGAAGCATATCGAGCGGCCCAATATCGGCCAGGGCATGGAGCGTGCGCTCTACGAGCTCGATTCACTGGTGCCTTGCCGCTCGCCCATGATTGCCGATTTTTACGTCACCCACATTCGCGACTTGCTGCCGGCGATCGACGCGGCCCTGCCAGGTGTGGGCGAGGGCACCATCCCCATGGACCGCCACATCGCGGCGTTCATTGGCGCGCATCTCCGGCGCACCATCGATCGCGAGATCGCCGCCATCTCCCAGGCGACGGACGAAACCGACCGCAGGATCGCCATTCTCCGCCTGCTGGCGCTGGTCCAGCAGGCCCATCCGAACCGCAAGCTGCCGCGCCTTGCCGATGCCCTCGTTGCCATGCTGGTGCCGGCGCTGACCTGCTTCCATCACGCCGCCTCGCGCACCGATGCGGAGCGGCGCATGCGCAAGCTGGGCAAGGATTGCGATCTGCTGGGCCTGGCGCTGCTGTTCGACCCGAACGGACCGGCGCGCAGCGCCGACAGCCTCGGCTTCGCCGCGGCCAGGAGCGCCTATGTCGCGCTGAAGCGCGAGGAGCAGTGGCTGGAGGGCGGGGGATTGACCAATCCCGTTCGCACGCGCCTGATCGGCCAGCGCGCCGCCGCCGTCACGTCCGCGTTCGTCGCGAGTGCGGCCATCGCGGCCTATAGCGTCTTCGCCTTGCTGTGAGGGACCGGCCGTGAGCAAGCAAGCATCCACCAAAGCCGCCGCCGCCCGGCCGAAAGGATTCAAACCGACCCTGCTGCTGATCCTGCTGCTGCCGGTGGCCGTAGTGATGGCGCCGCTCGCGATCGTGCTGGTGGCGGCGATGGTTCCGAGCTTCGTGGCGCGGCTGGTCGATACGAGCCCGGGGCGCCACCTCACCTTCACGGTCTCCAGCTTCAACCTGATCGGGGCGCTCTATTTCGTGCATCAGATCTTCACGAAGGGGAACAGCCTGGAAGTGGTGACCACAGTCCTGCGGGATTCGATCGGCTGGCTCGCGGCCCTCAGCGGAGCAGGCTGCGGCTGGCTGCTGTTCCTCGCCATGCCGCCGCTGGTCGCCAAGATGGCGGAGGCGCAGTCCGCCTTGCGCATGCGCCGCGTACATCGCGACCAGAAGCAGTTGGTGAGCGACTGGGGCCAATCCGTCGCGACCAAGGACTGATCGCGCAAGCACCGGTTTCCGATGCAAAAGGAAAACCCGCGGCCACACGGGACGCGGGTTTGCTCAGGCCTTTAATAACGCTACTGCGCCGCCAGCTTCTCGTCCAATGCGGCGTTGCGGATGGCGCGCTGGACCTTGTCGAATGCGCGCACCTCGATCTGGCGCACGCGCTCGCGGCTGATGCCGAACTCCTTCGACAGGTCCTCGAGCGTGGTCGGCTCGTCCTTCAGGCGGCGCTCCGAGAGGATGCGCCGTTCGCGCGGATTGAGCAGCTTGAGCGCGCGATCCAGCAGCTTTTGCCGCCGTCCGAATTCCTGACTCTCCGCCAGCAGCACCTCCTGGCTGTCGCCTTCATCGACCAGCCATTCCTGCCACTCGCCCTCGCCATCCATGCGGACCGGCGCGTTCAGCGAGTGGTCGGGCGCGGCGAGGCGGCGGTTCATGTCGACCACGTCGCTCTCCGCCACGTCGAGGCGCGTCGCGATCTCCTTCACCGTCTCCGGCTGCAGGTCGCCTTCCTCGAGCGCCTTCAACTGGCCCTTGATGCGGCGCAGGTTGAAGAACAGCTTCTTCTGCGCGGCAGTGGTGCCGATCTTCACCAGCGACCAGGAATGCAGGATGTATTCCTGGATGGCGGCGCGGATCCACCACATCGCATAGGTCGCGAGGCGGAATCCCTTGTCAGGGTCGAAGCGCTTCACGGCCTGCATCAGGCCGACATTGCCTTCAGAGATGACTTCGGACATCGGCAAGCCATAACCGCGATAGCCCATCGCGATCTTCGCGACCAGCCGCAGATGGCTGGTGACCAGCTTGTGCGCAGCCTCGGTGTCCTGATGTTCCTGCCAGCGCTTGGCCAGCATGAACTCTTCGCTTTGCTCCAGCATCGGGAACTGGCGAATCTCCGCGAGGTAGCGGGCCAGGTTGGAATCACTGACGAGGCTTGGCAGATTTCGTGCGGCCATATCGTCCCCTTATGGTGTCCGTTTGGACATCATAGAACAGCCCAGTCTCCATCCCATTACGATTGCCGCAGGGCTGCAGACAACTCCCTGCATGGCTGTTGGAGAGCCGAGTAAATGTAAGATTGGTTTACATTACCCGCATTTCAAGGCGTCCCGGCCGGATGACTGGAAATCGGCGCCTAAACCTTTGAAAGAGATGAGGATAGCGCCACCAGATCGGCGGGTAACGGCGATTCCCAGCGCAGCTTCTTGCCCGTCCGCGGGTGGCCGAGGCCCAGCACCGCCGCATGCAGCGCCTGGCGGGGGAAAGCGGCCGCCGCCGGGAAGGCCTTGCGCCGCGCGGGGGTGACACGGCCATAGACGGGATCGCCGATCAGCGGGTGGCCGATCGCGGTCAGGTGGACGCGGATCTGGTGGGTGCGCCCGGTCTCGAGCTGGCAGCGCAGCTCGGCGGCGCCGAGCCCGAACACCTTCGTCACCTGGTAATGGGTGACGGCGTGCCTCCCGCCGGATTTTACGATGGTCATGCGCTTCCGGTCGATGCCATGGCGGCCGATATTGCCTTCGATCGTGCCGGATTTCGGCGAGGGCAGGCCCCAGACAAAGCAGCGGTATTCCCGCTCGATATCATGCGCGGCGAAGGCTTCGCTCAGCGCCTTGTGCGCGGCATCGTTCTTGGCCGCGACCACGAGACCGCTGGTGTCCTTGTCGATGCGATGGACGATGCCCGGCCGCTTCACGCCGCCGATCCCGCTCAGGCTTTCGCCGCAATGGGCGATCAGGGCGTTGACCAGCGTGTTCTCCGGATTGCCCGGGGCCGGGTGCACCACCATGCCGGCCGGCTTGTCGACCACGATCAGGTCGCGGTCCTCATAGATGATGGTGAGCGCAATTGCCTGAGCGCGCGGCACCGCATCCTCCGGCGGCGGGACAGCCAGTTCGAGAATCTCGCCCGGTTTGACCCGGTAGGAGGGGTCGTCTAAGGTCTCGACCGCGCTGCCCGCCGGTCCGGCCAGCCGCAAATTGCCTTGCTCGATCAGCGCCTTGATGCGGCTGCGCGACAGGTCCGGGAGCGCGGCGGCCAAGCAGCGGTCGACCCGCTCGCCGCCTTCCGCACCGGTGACGTGGTGACGAGCGATCATGGTAGTGGGCGGGCCGCTGCTGGGGGCGATCATTTCGAATGGGGTGTCAGGGTGCCGGAAGCTGGAGTGGAGCATCAGGTACAGCAGCACGGTCGTGCGCTCAAGGGCGCGGTGGCCGGCCTCTGTGCGGTGCTGGCGATCTGCGCGATCGTCATCACGGCTGCGATCACCTACCGCTTCATCACACCCGCGCCGCCCTCGGCCCTCACGCCGTTCGGCGTCTCGGCCTTGCCGGTGCCGGTCGGCTGCTCGCTCGACTACGTGACCGCGGATGGCGACCGCCTGATCGTCCAGATCGGGGGCGGCGAGGAATGCCGGCGCGTCCTCATCGCCGACATGCGGACCGGCGCTCTGCTCGGCCAGTTCCAGTTCCCCCATCAATAGGATTGCGGACCACATCATGAACTTCCTCAGCGATAATGCGGTCGGCGTGGCGCCGGAGATCATGGGCGCCCTCGCGGAGGCCAATCGCGGCCCCAGCATGCCGTATGGCGCCGATGACTGGACCCGGCGCGTCGAACGCAAGATGGCGGAGATCTTCGAGCGCGACGTCCGCGTCTTTCCGGTGGCGACCGGCACCGCAGCCAATGCCCTGTCGCTCGCCTGCCTGGCGCCGCCCTACGGCGCGATCTACGCGCATGAGGAAGCGCATGTCATGGTCGACGAGTGCGGCGCACCGGAGATGTTCACCGGCGGCGCCAAGCTGCGGCCGCTGCCCGGTGCGCATGGCAAGCTGACGGCGGAGATCCTGGAACGGGCCCTGACGAGAGACCACAGCGGCGATGTCCATCAGGCAATTCCGGCCGCCGTCAGCGTCACCCAGACCACTGAGGCAGGCACCGTCTACAAGCCGGCCGAATTGCAGGCCATCGCCGAAGTGGCGCGCCGGCACAAGGTGCGGCTGCATATGGATGGCGCGCGCTTCGCCAACGCCATGGCGTTCCTCGGCGTGCCGGCGCGCCAAGCGACCTGGGAGGCGGGGATCGACGTGCTCTCATTCGGCGGCAGCAAGGGCGGCTGCATGGCGGCGGAAGCGGTGGTGTTCTTCGATCCCGCGCTGGCTGACAGCTTCGGGCACCGGCGCATGCGGGCCGGGCATCTCGTCTCCAAGATGCGCTTCATCTCCGCGCAGCTCGACGCCTATCTGGCGGATGGGCTCTGGCTGAAGCTGGCGCGCCATGCCAATGCCATGGCGCAGCGCCTGGCGCAGGGGCTGAGCGCGGTGTTGCCGCGCTTCCCCGGCGCGCGATTGCTGCACCCGGTCGAGGCAAACGAGGTGTTCGTGCAATTGCCGGCCGGGATCATCGCGGACCTGCGCCAGGCCGGTTTCGCGTTCTATGACTGGCCGGGAGAGGACGGTCCGGCGATCCGGCTGGTCACCGCCTTCAACACCGAGTCTGGCCATGTCGAGCTGCTGCTCAAGACCGTCCGTGACCTCGCCGGCCGGGCGGCGTGATGGGGGCGCTTCTGGCGCGATTTCCTTTGGATATAAACTCTTAAGAGCGAAACTTCACGTCAGCACAACGCAATATTAACCCGGCTGGCGCACCATTCCTTTGACCTCACGTGCGGATGGGCAAAGGGGATGCGCTGGTCATTCCTGCGTGACAGAGTGCAGTTCGACTCCCGGTCGCTGCCATACTGGATGGCGGTGGCGCTGGGCGCGCTCGGCTACCATGCGCTCGCCAGGCTGGGCCTGCAGTTCTACAGCCCGGAACTGGGCGTCTCCTCGGTCTGGCCGGCGTCTGGCCTGGCCGTCGCGCTGATCCGTCTGTTCGGCTGGCGCATGTGGCCGGCGATCTTCATCGGCGCGCTCTCCGCGAGCATCGGCGGTCAAAGCCAGGTGGTGGCGCTGGTCACCGCGACTGGCAGCACGCTCGAGGGCCTGATCGGCGGCGCGATCGTGCAACGCCTGGTCCGGCGGTTCGGCGACCACCTCATCATCGGGCGCGTGCTCGGCATCGTGCTGGCGGCCTTGTGGGCGACGCTGGCCGGCACCGCGCTGGGCGTCAGTGCCGCTTACTTCATCGGTGGGCTCTCGGCTCATCGCCTGGCGGAGACCTGGTTCATCTGGTGGGTCGGCGATGCGCTCGGCATCCTGATCGTCACACCCGCCGCGCTGGCACTGCGGCGGCGCTACGGCATCGACCTCGGACTGCGCGAGACGCTGGGGCGCACGGGGGTGCTGGCGCTCGCGGCGATCTCTGTCCTGCTCCTCGGCAGCATGGGCGGCGACATCTCGGTCGCGATCTTCCTGGCATTTCCGGTGGTGATCCTGGCCGGCCACTGGTTCGGGTTCCGCGGCGCGGCCTGGAGCGTCCTGGCCGTGGCGATCCCGCTGACGGCGATCACCGCCGCCGGATCCGGCCCATTTGCCGAGCCGCGCCTGAGCGACGGGCTGCTCCACATGCAGGCGTTCCTGGCCGTCCTCGCGCTCGCCGCCTTGCTGTCCTCCGATCTTAAGTCGCTGAGCGTGCGGCTTCCGGTGGCAGTCCTGCTGGTGGGCGTCGCCGTTGCCGCCGGCGCCTATGTGGCCGAGCAGCGGCAGTTGGATCATCTGGACGATGTGCGCTTCCAGCAGTTGATCCAGACCGCTTCCGATCGCGTGCGCGAGCGCATGACGATCTATACCAACGCCTTGCGGGCGGGCGTCAGCATGTACAGGGCGAGCGAACGCGTGACGCGCAAGGAATGGAACGCGTTCGTGACCTCGATGGCGCTGGTCGAGCGCCATCCCGGCGTGATGGGCATGGGCGTCGCGGTGCCGGTGGCGCCGGATCGCCTGCAGGATTTCCTGCTTCGGGAGCGCTCCGACGGCGCCCCGGGGCTGGAGCTGAAATCCTACCCCGATGTTGCGACCGCACGGTCGTCCGGCGGAGAGCACTTCGTCGTGCTCTATGTCGAGCCGGTCGAGTGGAACGGCGCCATGCTCGGCATGGACCTGTCCTCGGAGCCTGTCCGCCACGCGGCTGCTGCCAAGGCGCGCGATACCGGGCTTCCCACCATTACGGCGCAGATCGCGCTGTTCCCCGACCCGCTCCAGCGCCCCGGCTTTCTGTATCTGCTGCCGATCTACGAAGGGACGGAGCCGGCTTCGACCATCGCGGAACGGCGCGGGCGATTCCGCGGCTGGGTCTTCGCCCCGTTCCTGACGGCCGGCTTCTTCCGCTCGGCTCTCAGCGATCTCTCGGGCCAGATTCATGCCGAGATCTTCGAGGGCGATTCCACCGACCCGGACCGCTACCTGCTCTCGACCGTTTCCGGCGCTGCCCGTCCCGCGGCAAGGACGGGCTGGCACAAGGTGTCGACCCTGTCGCTGGTCGACCGGTCCTTCACAATGCGCTGGCATCCCGGGCCGGACTTCCCGCAGGCGAGCCGCAGAAGCCCGGTGCTCGCCAGTTGCACCATCGTGCTGCTCGCAACGCTGCTGGCCGCGCTGATCGCGAACCTGCAGTCGCTGCGAGAGCGCGCCACCGGCATCGCGGAAGACATGACCAAGGCGCTCGCCGCGAGCAACGCGCGGCTGCACGCGGCCATCAGCGTCATGGAGGATGGCTTCGCCCTGTTCGATCCCGAGGACAGGGTCGTCCTCTACAACGAGCGCTTCCTGGACGAGGCGACGTGGAAGGCGCTGGGCGGCAATGTCACCGGCCGCAAGTTCGAGGAGATCGCCCGTGCTTTCGCTCAACATGGCGGCATGGCGGAGCGGGAACCGGGGTTCGATGTGGAAACCTGGGTCGCGCGCCGCATGGAGCTGCACCGCAACCCGCCCCATGCGCCGCTTGAATTGCAGTGGAGCGGCGGCCGCTGGATGCGCATCAGCGAGCGGCGCACCGCGGACGGCGGCTATGTCGGGATCTGGAGCGACGTGACCGAGATCAAGCTGGCGGAGCAGCGGCTGATGACCGCCATCGACGCGATGGACAGCGGCTTCGCCTTGTTCGATGCGAACGACGTGCTGGTGGTCCACAACAAGGGATTCGTGGACGACACGATCGCGCGGAATTTTGGCGGCGATGCCAGGGGCCGGACCTTCGAGGAGATCGTCCGCGCCTTCGCGGCCAACCCGGTGTCGCTGGCGGACGGACCGGTCGATGAGGACTGGATCCAGCGACGGCTCGCGCGCCACCGCAACCCGCCCTCGGAAGCGTTTGAGCTGCAATCGAGCGACGGCTCCTGGGTGCGGGTGTCGGAGCGCCGCACCCAGGACGGCGGCTATCTCGGCACCTGGACCGACATTACCGCGCTGAAGCGGGTCGAGACGCAGTTGCGCGACGCGATCGAGAGCATCAACGAGGGCTTCGCCCTGTTCGATGCGGAGCTGCGTTGCGTTGTCGTCAACAGCCGCCTGGCGGCGCTCTATCCGGTCTCGGGGCACCTGGCGAAGCCGGGCGCCCGGCTGGAGGACATGCTGCGCTACGGCGCGGAGCACGGCGAATATCCGGGCATCGAGGGGTCGGAGGCGGTGGATGCCTTCGTGCGGCTCTGGATGTCCTGCTTCGCCAGCAGCCAAGCCTTCGTCGGCGAAAACGAGCTGGCGGGCGAGCGCTGGCTGATGGTCAGCCATCACCCGACCGGCAGCGGCGGCTATGTCAGCATCCGCGCCGACATCACCGCGCAGAAGCAGCGCGAGCGGGAGTTGCAGGAGGCGAAGGACGACCTCGAGGCCAGGTCCGGCGAGCTGATGGTGCTGGCCAAGGAACTGGAGCAGGCGCGGCGCGTCGCCGACGCCGCCAATTTCACCAAGTCGCAGTTCCTCGCCAACATGGCGCACGAGCTTCGCACGCCGCTCAACGCCATCAACGGGTTCTCCGAGCTCATCCTGCGCGAGGCGTTCGGCCCGCTCCAGCCGACGAAGTACCGCGAATACGTGGAGTTCATCGGACAGGGCGGGGCGCACCTGATGTCGCTCATCAACGACATCCTCGATCTCTCGAAAATCGAGGCCGGCAAGATGGAGCTGCACATCGAGGCCGTGCCGACAGAGCAGGTGGTCTATCAGGCGGCGGAAGCCGTGCGCAAGATGGCGGTCGACCGCAGTGTGGCGCTGCGCTCCGACGTTGCCGGCGATTGCCCGATCCTGCACGCCGACCCGCGCGCCATCCGTCAGATCCTGCTCAATCTGCTCTCCAACGCGGTGAAGTTCACGCCGGCGGAAGGCTCGGTCACCATCGAGGTCACGCGCAACGGCGGCCACGGAATCGACATCGCGATCGCCGATACCGGCATCGGCATGACGGAGGAGGAGGCGGCCAAGGCGTTCGAGCTCTACGGCCAGGTGAATTCCGACCTCACCCGGAAAAACGTCGGGACCGGCCTAGGCCTGCCGCTCGTGAAATCGCTGGCGGAGCTGCATGGCGGCTCGTTGTCGCTGGTCAGCGAGAAGGGCAGGGGCACGAGGGTCAAGGTCTTCCTGCCCTGGCACGCCGACCTGCCGATCGGATTGAGCTAGCGGCGCGGCCGGAGCCCCCGGCCAGCCCGCAGCATCATGGGCCGGTAACGCCTTGGCCTTGCGGCAAAAACACCGCGCAAGGTGAATCCGCCCGATCGGCCAGAAAATCCCTTGATCGGCCGCCGCCAATCCCTTATCTGATGCGGCGGCCCGGCCCTCGGCAGGAGCCATTCGCGCCACGTCCCCATCGTCTAGTGGCCTAGGACACCAGCCTCTCACGTTGGTAACACGGGTTCAAATCCCGTTGGGGACGCCACGCTTCTCCGTTCGACGCTCCAGTCTATTTCTGCTTTGCCGCAAGGCCCTGCGCCGTGTTGAGGTGCTGCTCCAGGATCGGCACGGTCGCCTTGGCGAACTCGGCGACTTCGCCGCTGCCGGACTGCGCCTGCTCTTCGAATTTCTGGATTTCCTTCTCGTGCGACATGACCATGTGCTCGGCAAAGGCCTTGTCGAACTCCTCGCCGGTCAGGCCCTGCAACTGCTCGAAATGCTGCTGAGCGTCGGGCGCCGGCTGGTCCGGCACCGGCGCTTCCACGGATTCCGCCAACGCGGTCGCCTGGTCCATGGACGTGGAATGGTCCGTGACGAGCGTGCTGCCGAAGGCGCGGACCTCCTCGCTCCCGCCGTTCTGCTGCGCCAGTTGGCCCATCTTCACTTCCGCGATCGAGCCCTGGATCGCTTCTTTCAGGAACGTGGCATCGTCCGCAGCCCAACTCGCCGATGCCATTAACGCGCCCGCGAGCGCCGCCGCTGTCACTCCGATGATCTTGCCGTGCATCTTCCACCTAATGCTTTGTGATGGTCCTCCGTCGTGAACCTTGCACGGGCTTCGGCGTTGCACGCGCCTCGCGCGTCAGGAGGGGGCGGATGAGTGATGCGCGCGCTGTGCGCGCCGCTTGAGCACGCCGTCGGCGGCGACGCATTTGCTGCAGAGAATCCCGGTGCGCGTCGAAGGTGCGAGCAGATCGCTGCCGACCTCCAGGTCGCACAGGGTCCAGATCAGGAGCTCGCTCCCGATCGGTGCGGCGCTTTCGCAAATATGAATGACGCCGGATTCATCGGTCCAGCAGGTCGGGGTCTCGGGGCGATGGGAACTGCGCATTGCCATGGCATGTGAACCCGTGCCATGGCCCCGCAGTTCCTCGCCGCGCGCCGTGTTTCTCGCCGTCAGCCGCGCCCGACGAACGGCATCTTGGTGGCCATGACGGTCATGAACTGCACGTTCACGTCGAGCGGCAGATCGGCGATATGCACGATGGCGTTGGCGACATGGACCGGGTCCATGGTCGGCTCCGCCATCATGGTGCCGTTGGCCTGCTTGATGCCCTGGCCGATGCGCTCGGCCATCGCGGTGCGCGCGTTGCCGATGTCGATCTGGCTGCAGGCGATGTCATAGGGCCGCCCGTCGAGCGAGATGGATTTGGTGAGGCCGGTGATGGCATGCTTGCTCGCGGTGTAGGGCGCGGAATCCGGACGCGGCGCATAGGCCGAGATGGAGCCGTTGTTGATGATGCGGCCGCCCTGCGGGCGCTGCGCCTTCATCTGGCGGAACGCCGCCTGGGCGCACAGGAACGAGCCGTTCAGGTTGACATCGATCACGCTGCGCCACTGCTCGAAGGTCAGATCCTCGAACAGAGCGCCGACCCCGGTGCCCGCATTGTTGAACAACAGGTCGACGCGACCGAAGGCACGCACCGTTGCCTCAAACAACGCGGCGACCGAAGCCGGATCGGTCACGTCGGTCGCGACCGGCAGCGCGTTCGCTTTGTGATCGCCCGCCCGGCGCACGGTTTCCTGCAGCGCCTCCAGCTTGCGACCCGCCAGCGCGACCTTGTAGCCGTGAGCAAGCAGGGCGAGCGCCGCCTCCCGTCCGATGCCCGATCCCGCGCCCGTCACCACCGCAACCCTGTCCGCCATCGCTTCCTCCCTCGGCCAACTGTGGCCCCAAACTAGCGGCCCGCGCGGCGGGTGAGAAGCATTTGATGTGGCGGCAGGGGCGATCTAGGAGGCCGCTTGCATGTGCTGGCCCTCGGCGAACTCCTCGATCATCTTGCGGCAGAAGGCCGGAAGATCGTCGGGCTTGCGCGAGGTCACGAGGCCTTGATCGGTCACCACCTCCTGATCGACCCAGCGCGCGCCGGCGTTGCGGAGATCCGTCTTCAGCGAGGGCCACGAGGTCACCTTCTTGCCGTCGACGCCGCCGGCATCGATCAGCGTCCAGGGCCCGTGGCAGATCGCCGCGATCGGCTTGCCGGCCTGCACGAACGCGCGCACGAACTCGATCGCGCGCGGCTCCAGCCGCAGGGCATCCGGATTGATGACTCCGCCGGGCAGCACCAGGGCCGCGTAGCGCGCGGGGTCCGCGCCGTCCAGCGCGGCGTCCACCGGTATCTGATCGGCCTTGTCGTGGTGCTTGAACCCCTGGATGCTGCCGGACTTGGGCGCCACGACGTGAACCTCCGCGCCGGCCGATTTGAGCGCCTTCACCGGCTCGGTCAATTCGACTTGCTCCACGCCGTCGGTCGCGAGTACAGCTATGCTCTTGCCGCTCAGGTCTTGCGCCATGATCCATCGTCCTTGCATCCTGGATTGCCTGTTGCTCTAAACCGGATGGCGGCGGGACCGTTGCAAAAGCGTGCGGAGTCATATGGAGCCATATGAAGCGCAGCGCCGCGATCCTGGTCTACCGACGTATCGAGGACCGGCTGCAGGTATTCCTCGTGCACCCCGGCGGTCCGTTCTGGGCGAAGAAGGATGCCGGCGCCTGGTCCATTCCCAAGGGCGAGTTCGACGAACCCGAAGACAGCCTCGTGGCGGCAAAACGCGAGTTCTTCGAGGAGGTCGGCCAGGCCATCGAAGGCCATTTCATCCCGCTCACGCCGGTCAAGCAGAAGGGCGGCAAGGTCATCCATACCTGGGCGGTCGAGGGGGCGGTGGATGAATCCCGGATTAACAGCAACGAGTTCGAGATGGAATGGCCGCCCAGGTCCGGCCGCAAGGCGCGATTCCCTGAGGTGGACCGGGGGCAATGGTTCCCGCTGGCGGAGGCGCGCCGGCGCCTGCTAGGCAGCCAGGTGCCCATTCTCGACGAGCTGGCCGCGAGGCTGGGCGAGGGCGCCCAGAATTCAGGTTAAACCGGAACCGGTGCCGGGGTTCCGGGTTCACTACCCGCACCGGTGGAGCTTCGAGGGGATGACATTCGATCAAGGCATGGCGTTCGCCATCGTCATCGCGGCGATGGGACTCTTCGTGTGGGGGCGGCCGCGCTATGACATCGCCGCGTGCCTGGCGCTGGTGGCCGCCGTGGCGACCGGCCTGGTCAGTCCGGAAGACGCGTTCAGCGGCTTCAGCGACGACATCGTCATCATCGTCGGCAGCGCCTTGGTGGTCAGTGCGGCCATTGCCCAGACCGGTCTGCCGGAAGTGGCGCTGCAGCGGGTATCGCGGCACATCCATTCGACCCGTCTCCAGGTCCTCATCCTGGTCGCGACTGTCACGGTGCTCTCGGCCTTCGTGAAGAATGTCGGCGCGCTCGCTCTCATGATCCCCCTGGCCTTCCAGATCGCGAGACGGTCCGGCACGTCGGCCTCCTGCTTCCTGATGCCGATGTCGTTCGGCGCCCTGCTCGGCGGCCTCATGACCCAGATCGGCACGTCGCCCAACATCATCGTGTCGCGGGCGCGCGAGGATATCGTGGGGACGCCCTTCTCCATGTTCGATTTCACGCCGGTAGGCGCGAGTCTGGCGCTTGCCGGCGTGCTGTTCCTGATGTTCGGCTATCGCGTCCTGCCGGTCCGCACGCGCACCACCGTCTCGCTCGACGAGGCGCTCTCGGTGAAGAAATACGTGACCGAAGGGGAAGTGATCTGGGAATCGCCGATTGTCGGCAAGACCATCGCCGATCTCCAGGAGCTGGCGCATGGCGAAGCCAAGGTGATCGCCATTCTGAAGCCTGACGGCACCCGCGTGGCGCCGCTGCCGGACGCGGAGCTCAATGTCCGGGACATCCTGATCCTGGAGGGCGATCCGCACGCGCTGGAGCGGGTCGTGTCGTCCGGTGGGCTGAAGCTGGAATCCGGGCATCGCGTGCCAGACGCGAAGCAGCCGCAGGCGGAGATCAGTAACATCGAAGCGGTGATCGGCTCGAACTCGCCGCTCATCGGCCTCTCGGCGCAGGCAAGCGCGCTATTCGAGCGGTTCGGGGTCAACCTGCTCGCGGTCAGCCGGACCGGGGAGCGGCTGGCCGAGCGGCTCGGCACCATCACCCTCAGGGCCGGCGACATCATCGTGCTGCAAGGCAACCTGGCCCACATGCCGGACCAACTCAAGGCATTGGATTGCCTGCCACTGGCCGAGCGTACGCTGCATCTCGGCAAGGCGCGCCGCGCCCTCCTGCCGCTCCTGGCGCTCTTGGGCGCGATGGTGACGACTGCTCTGGGCCTCGTGCCGGTCTCGATCGCCTTCTTCACGGCGGCCGTCCTGATGGTGGTAACGGGCGCTGTCACCTTGCGGCAGGTATACCAGACCGTCGACTGGCCCATCATCATCCTGCTCGCGGCGCTGATCCCGGTGAGCGAGGCGCTGCGCACGACCGGCGGCAGCGACCTGATCGCGGCCTGGCTGTCGCAGGCCGCCCAGAATCTACCGGCTTATGGAGCCCTGGCCCTGATCCTCGGGGCGGCGATGCTGGTGACGCCATTCCTCAACAACGCGGCGACCGTCCTGGTCATGGCGCCGATCGCGGTCAGCTTCTCGAGCTCGCTCGGCTATAAGCCGGACGCCTTCCTGATGGCGGTTGCCATCGGTGCCGGCTGTGACTTCCTGACCCCTATCGGGCATCAATGCAACACGTTGGTCATGGGGCCGGGCGGCTACCGCTTCGGCGACTATGCGCGCCTCGGTGCGCCATTGTCCCTGCTGGTGATCGCCATCGCGGTGCCGACCTTGCTGCTGGTATGGCCGGTGCGCTAGACAGGGGCGGCACGGACGGGCAGCGCAGGACCCGGAATTGGCAACGATCATCCTCCTCAACGGCGTCGGCAGTGTGGGCAAGTCGTCGATCGCCAAAGCGCTGCAGACCATCACGGCGGAGCCATTCCTGCATATCGAGATGGACGCGTTCCTCAACATGATGCCCGAGTGCTACTGGGATGATCCCGACGGCCTCGTATTCGAGACCGTGCAGCAGGATGGCAAGCCCGCGGTGGTCATCAGGAGCGGCCCTGTCGCCGACCGCACTTTTCGCGGCATGCGCCATGCGATCGCCGCCTTGGCGGGGCAGGGCAACAACCTGATCGTCGATGACGTCCTGGTCGAGGATGAACTGGCCGAATACGCAGCCCTGCTCGCCGGATTCACGTTCCACCTGGTCGGGCTGCATGCGCCGCTCGACATCCTCGAGGCACGCGAGCGCGCGCGGGGCGACCGGCTGATCGGCCTTGCGCGCTGGCAATACGACCGCGTCCACCGGGGAAAGCGCTACGATCTCGAGCTTGACACCAGCAAGGCGGCGCCCATGGAATGCGCGCAAGCGATCAAGGGGCGCTTCGGCCTCTAGGCGGAGCGCCCGCCCGAACAAAGGAGAGCCAGCCATGCCGACCGCATCTGCCGAGATGACGATGGGAACGCCCGCGCCGGCCTTCGACCTGCCGGATCCGAAGGGCCGCCGCCATGCGCTGAAGGATTACGCGGAGAAACCTGCGCTGCTCGTCGTCTTCATGTGCAACCACTGCCCGTACGTGAAGCACCTCAAGAAGGCGCTGGTCGATTTCGCCGGCAAGTACCAGGCGCGGGGCCTCGGCATCGTTGCGATCAACAGCAACGACTGGACGCGCTACGCCGAGGATTCGCCGGAGAAGATGCAGGTGGATATCGACACCTACTCCTATCCGTTCCCGTATCTGGTGGATGAGAGCCAGGCCGTTGCCAAGGCCTATGGCGCGGTCTGTACGCCGGAGTTCTACCTGTTCGATAGCGGTCGCAAGCTGTTCTATCACGGCCGGTTCGATGACAGCACGCCGGGCAATGGCCGCCCGGTCACCGGCGCGGATCTTTCCATGGCGGTCGAGGCGGCTCTGGCGGGCGAGCCTTATCCCCGCGAGCAGAATGCGGCGATGGGCTGCTCGATCAAGTGGCGCTGACGCGCTACTCGGGTCGGATCACCACCAAGCGGTCCGTGCCGGATTCCGCGCCCCAAACCTCGCCAGGCCGGCCGAGCAATTGCCGGACCGCCGCATCGTCGCGATCGCTGGGGAAGCTTTCGAAGGTCTCGGTTTCGGGATCGAACCGCACGATCGCATTGCCGCCGAAATCGGTCAGCCATACCTTGTCCTGGTCATCGACGTAGACGGCGTAGGTCTTCGGGCCGTCGCCGGGGAGGCGCCACTTGCGCCACGTATCGGAAGCTGGGTCATAGACGGAGACCTGGCCGGATTTCCACTCGCTGACCCAGATGCGGCCCTTCGAATCCGACCAGACGCGCCGCGCACCCTGATCCTCCGTCGGCGGCTCGATGATGGTGGCCTTGCCGGTTTCGGCATCGATGCGCGCGATATGGCTGCCGGCGAGGGAGGCGTAGTACACCGTGCCGTCCGGCGTAGCCGTGATGCCATAGGGGCCGCGCCCCTCAGGGTCCTCATAGATCGCCATCTTGCCGGTCGCTGGATCGAGCGAGCCGTAGATTCCGTTCTGGCCAGTGAACCACAGGATGCCGCCCTTGCCGAAGGCGGCGGTGTTGAGGTTCGCGTAATCGTTCGGGTCGGGCAGGGGATAGGTCTTGACGTCCAGGCTCTTGGGATCGACGCGGACGATGGCATTGAGCCCGCCATCGGTGACCCAGGCGGCGCCGTCGGGTCCAACGATCACGCCATGCGGCGCGGAACTGTCGCCGAGCGGGATCTGCTTGACCTCTCCGCTCCTGGGATCGAGGCGGCCGAGCGCACCCTGGCCCTGCGCCGTGTACCACACGGTCCCATCCGGCGCCGGGGCAACGTCATGTGGGCCGGCGCCCTCGGGCACGGGGAAATACTGGACCGTTTCGGCCCTGCTCACGGATGTTGCAGTTGCGAGGCAAAGGAGAGCGGCGGAGAAGGCAACGAGTCTCATCGGGATCTCCTGGGAAGCGCCGGCAATTCTCACGCGTGTCGCGACTTAGATGTGTCGTACGGGACCGCTGTGCAATAGGCGGAGTCACAGGCTGCCCGCCTTGCAACGCCATCCCGGCCCCCCGGTTGATTGAGGACCGCGTTCCGGAAAAGGAGGTTTCGTCTTGCAGATCAGGGAAATCATGAGCCGCGATGTGGTCCTGGCCAGCCCGCGTCAGACTCTCAGCGAGGTGGCGCAGATCACGGCGGAGCGGGACATCGGGTTCCTGCCGGTGGGCGACCATGACAGGATCGTCGGCATGGTCACCGACCGCGACATCGTCGTGCGCGGCTTGGCCGCCGGCAAGGGGGCCGACGCAAAGGTCGGCGAGGTCATGACCGAGGACGTCAAGTATTGCTTCGAGGACGAGGAGGTCGACCATGTGGTCGAGAACATGGGGGCGAACCAGGTGCGTCGCCTGCCGGTGATGAGCCGGGAGAAGCGCCTCATCGGGGTTGTCACTCTGGCGGACGCCGCGCTGGAGCACGACCCGGTGTTGGTGGGCGAGGCGTTCCTGCGCGTGGTCGAGCCTGGCGGGGAGCATTGCCAGTCGACGGCGGCGTAGATCCTCATCGGCGCGGAAGCACGCCAAGGCGCCGGTCGACCTTCTTCATCAGAGAGTGCGCGTCGAACGGGGCGCGCACTTTCGCGTCATTGTCGAAATAGACGAACACGTCGCGGGTCGCCCGCTTGGGCGCCGGCGCGCCGGCAACGCGCGTTCCACTCTTGTGCTCGCGCCCCTTGGCCCAGGCCGCGACCCGGTCGGCCCAGATCTCCAGCGCGTCATCGTCGTAGCCGCTGGCATAGAGCTGTTCCGAGCCGTGCAGGCGGCAATAGACGAAGTCGCTGGTCACGTCCATCAGCAGCGGCCACTCGACGGTATCCGCGCAGACGAGGCCGATCCTGTGTTTGCGCAGCAGCTTGATGAAGTCCGGCGTCATGAAGCTGTCATGCCGGATCTCCATGGCGTGGCGCAGCCTCCGCCGCGGGCCGGGCCTCAGGAAGGCGCGGCCTTTGACCCGCGCATCGTGTCGGCGGGCGAGGCGCGCGGCCTGCTCGGTATCGCGCGGCAGAAGCTTGAAGAACGCCTCCAGCTTTTCGGCATTGAAGCGGAAGTTGGGCGGAAACTGCCACAGGATGGGGCCGAGCTTGCGGCCCAGCGCCAGCACCCCGCTGGCGAAGAAATTGGCCAGAGGCGTCTCTGCGTTGGTCAGCCGCAGCATGTGGGTGATATAGCGCGAGCCTTTGACGGCAAAGGTGAAATCGGCCGGCGCCTCGGCGCTCCACGTCTGGAAGAATTCCGGCCGCTGCAGGGAATAGAATGTGCCGTTGATCTCTACGGTGGGGAAATTTCGGGCCAGGAAACTCAACTCGTCCTTCTGCCGCAGGCCGTCAGGGTAGAAGACGCCGCGCCAGCCGCCGTAGCGCCAACCGGAAACGCCGATCCGCACCTGTCCCGCTCTTGCCATCGGGGATCAACACGCGATCGCAGCCATTGGCCGCAGACAAGGAATCCAGCTCCGCTCGCGCACTGCACGGCAGACGGATAGATGCCGGCGGCGGGGCGCCATGCATCTGTTGCAAATGGACAATAAAAGTTGTGAACTTGCACATCAAGTGCGCACTTCATGTGCAGATCACCACAATGCCGACTCCAGTCATTTCGGGTATAGAACAAGCAGGTTGAGACAGGGACGGGCCTCATGAGTGTGACAACCCAGAAACGGCTTTCAAAACGGGATCGCCAGCAGCGGATCCTGGCCGAGCTTCGGGTCTCGGCGACGCTGCGCATTTCCGAGTTGGCGAATGAACTCGGCGTCTCTTACGAGACGATCCGCCGCGACCTGGAGGAGATGGGGGAAAGCGGCCTCATCAACCGCACCTATGGCGGTGCGGTCGCGCGGCCGTTCGGCTTCGAGCCGGCCTGGAACGAACGTGCCAATGCCATGACGGCCGAGCGCGAGCACATCGCCTCGCTCGCGATCAGGTTCGTGCAGCCGGGCGAGGTGCTGATGATCGACGCGGGCTCCACCACGCTGCACTTCGCGCGGCGGCTGGCGGCGGAGCTCAAGGATCTCACCGTCATCACCAACAGCTTCGCCGTGGCGCAGGCCGTGGCGACCAACCCTTCGATGTCGGTCATCGCCTGCCCCGGCCGCTACGAGGTGCAGGAGGGTGGGGTCGCAGGCCCGGACTGCATCGCCTTCCTCTCGCGCTTCAATGCCAACCGCGCAGTCATCGGCGCCAGCGGCTTCACCCTGGAAGGGCCGAACGAGGCGAACTCCAACGCCGCCGCCGTGAAGCGCGCGATGCTGGCGCGGGCGCAGGAGCGCATGCTGCTGATCGACCATCTGAAGTTCGGGCAGCCGAACCTGGAGGTCGTCTGCGCGCTGCAGGACCTCAGCCGCATCGTCACCGACAAGGCGCCGGCGCGCGAGATGGCGCTCGCCCTGCGCAAGGCGGAGATCGAGCTCAATCTCTGAATCCGCTAGAGCAGTTCGTCGATCACCTTGAGCCAGGCCGGCAGGCACACGGCGCGCTGGTCGAATCGCTCGAGCACGGTCTGCCGTGCGGCGGATCGCAGCGGCGCGTATCGTTCCGGGTGATTGCAGGCATCGATCATCGCCTGGGACAAGGCTGCGGCGTCGAAGAAATCATGCAGCAGCCCGTTGCGGCCGTGCTCGATGGCGTCGTGCAGCGGCGGCGTGTCTGAGCCGAGCACCAGGCATTCGCAGCCCATCGCTTCCACCAGCGACCAGGACAGCACGAAGGGGTAGGTGTAGTAGACATGCGCCCATGACAGAGAGAGGGCGGTGAGCATCGTCTCGTGCGGCACCGGGCCGGTGAACAGGACGCGCGACGGGTCCAGCCGGGTGCCGACTTCCTTCATCATGTAGCTGAGCCAGGTCCCACCTTCCGGCGCGGGCGCGCCATAGCCCGATGTCTTCTCGCTGCCGATCATGAGCACCGTCACGTTCGGGACGGCCTTCAGGAGCGCCGGCAGCGCGCGCATCATGATGTGGAACCCGCGCATGGGCTCGAACACGCGGTTGATGAAGGTGACGACCGGCGTCGTGCCGTCGATCTCTCGCGTCTCGCCGAGCTTCAGCCTGGCGTTGGGCCGGCGCTTGATGCGATCGGTATCGATCCCCTCGTGAATGATGAGCGCGCGGTCCCGCAGCGCGGGCGGGAAGGCACTGGCCTGGAACGGCGTGGGGCAGATGATGCGGTCGGCATCCGCATAGGTCATCGCCATCACGGCGTTCTTGGCATGGACCCTGAACGCATCCGGCGCGCCCTGGTCCGAGAACTCGGGGTCGAAGCCGACGTCGCCGCCCTTGGCCTTGTAATAGAACTCGCCGACCAGGATCTGCCGCGCGAGGGGGAAGACCTCCTTCATGAAGGCGACTTCGCCCCAAGCGGGATGGCCGATGACGAGGTCCGGCTCGAAACCGGACTCCTTCAGTTGCAGCGCGCAATCCGCAGCCGCGCGACCGCGGATCAGGTCCGCCTCCGCACGGACCGCTAGATCGAGAATGCCCGGTGTGGAGGAGCGCTTGCTCTTCCATTGCAGCAGGGGAATGCCCTCCACCTGCCGCCCGCCTTGCGCGATCGCGGCGCATTGATGGCCGGCGGACAACAGCGAAGGAAGCAGGAATTCGAAGCGACCGGGAAAGTTGTTATGGACGAAGAGGATCTTTGCCATTCGTGCGTGAGGGGTTGCCTGCCGCGCCTCGGGCACCTTCTTCCGTTCCGCAAGTGCGGTCAAGCCGCCCTCGGGGAGGCCGATTGCTCCATCGCACCCTTGACAGGGGGGCGCGCCGGGCATCTACCTGCAGATGCCCGCTCGCGCAGCAAGGAGCCGATGCAGGCGGTCAGGCGCCTCAGCCTCGACGGACAGACGGTGAGACCGTGGCGCTGCTCGGGTCCTCTTGCGTCGGCAAGACCAGCGCTGCGCATGATCGCCGGCTTCGAGGCAGTGACGGAGGGCCAAACTGGATCGGCCGCGAGATACCCAGGCCCGCGCCTTGATCCGCCCGCGCCGGCCTCGCGACACGTCTGCGGCGCGATCCTGGAGATCGTCTGGCTGGAGCCGCCGCCGCCTGACGCACGTCTGCTCAAGCTTGACAATGTCATGCTGGCGCCGCACATCGCCGGCGCCACCACCACCGTGCGGAGCGCTGCCCGCATGATCGCCGAGAAGATCCGGCGCCATGCAGCGGGCGAGCCGCCGCTCAATCCCTGCTGAGGAATTTTATGAAGAAGGAAGAGATGGAACTGCGCAGGGGGATCATTGCCGCGTGCCGGGCGATGAACTCCCTCGGCATAAACCAAGGCACGTCGGGCAATATCAGCGCGCGCTACCGCGACGCCATGCTGATCACGCCCTCGGGCGTGCCGTACGAGGATCTGAAGCCTGGCGACATCGCGACCATGCCGCTCAAGGGCGAATACGGATCCTGGAGCGGGCCCCTCAACCCGTCCTCCGAGTGGCGCTTTCATCTCGACATCATGCGCTCGCGGCCCGAGGTCGGCTCGGTGGTGCACACCCACAGCACCTATGCCACCACGCTCGCGATCTGCGGCAAGGAGATACCGGCGATCCACTACATGGTGGCGGCGTCCGGCGGGCCGAACATCCGCGTCGCGCCCTACGCTACCTACGGCACCCTGGAACTGTCGGCACTGGCGCTCAAGGCGTTGGAGGGGCGCACCTGCTGCCTCTTGCGCAACCACGGCGTGATCGCGACCGGCGCCAACATCAAGCGCGCGCTGTGGCTGGCGGCGGAGATCGAGACGCTAGCGCGGCAATACTACCTCTCGCTGTCGATCGGCGGCGCGCAGGTCCTGCCCGATGACGAGATCGCGCACGTAGTCGAGAAGTTCAAGAATTATGGCCCGAAGGCGAAGCCGACCGCACCGGCCGCCACGAAGAAGGGGGCCAACCCCGCGAAGTAAGTTGCAAGGTGTCGCCAACCGCTCTCTGCTCTGTCACCCTGCGCAGGCGCCTCACGCGGCAGCGTGAGGCGATCTGGTCCGGGATCTATGCGGCATCGAACAATGATTGGCGGGAGCAGCCAGCACGCCGCGACGCGAACGGCCTGATGGAATGGGTTCCAGCTGGCGCTGCGCTTGGCCCCGGCGCGCGCCTAGCGCCGACCGCCCACCTCATCGATATGATGCAGCAGATCGGCCGGATCCTCATAGACCCGGTAGGCGCTGCTGCGCTCCAGTTCCTCGCGGCCATAGCCGCCGGACAGCAATCCGATGCCGAGCGCGTGGGCGCGCCGCGCCGCCAGCATGTCCCAGATGCTGTCACCCACCACGCAGGCCGTGGTGATGTCGACCCCCAGCCGCTGCGCTGCTTCGAGGAACAGGTCCGGATCTGGCTTGGCGTATTTCACCTGGTCGCGCGTGACGACCGGAATGCTGTCGAAATCGACACCGAGGTTCTCGATCACGGGGCGCGCCGTCTCCATCCGTCCGCTGGTCGCGATGGCCCAGGGAATCTTCGCCGCGGTCAGATAGGCCAGCAGCTCGCGCGCGCCGGGCAGAGGCGGAATCTTGCGCGCGCGCTTCAGGTACGCTTCGGCGTGCAACCGGCGAAGCCGACTGATCCGCTCGTCGGTAATGTCGAGCCCGGTCTCGCGCAACAGCATGTTGGTGAAGAGGCCGCCGCTCATGCCGATCTTGCGATGGATGCGCCAGACGGAGAGCTCGATGCCCTCTTCATCCAGTGCATCGCGCCAGGCGAGGACGTGCTCGTACACGCTGTCCACCAGCGTGCCATCGAGATCGAACAGAAACGAGGTCTGAAGGCGCGCCATCACAACTCCTTGACAGGATCATTTTGAGCCAATGCTCTCAGACATTGCTGATACAAACCAGTCTGTATAAACAGCAATCCTGTCGATCTTCTCCACACCGCGGACCTACAACGGCATAGCCAAAGTCACACGCCATGGGCTATGCACAGGTCTGCTACGCGACCGCGAGCGGTGGAGTACTCCTTTGCACAATAACTCGGAAACCATCGGGACGGTGGGGCGGCAGGACGCACGCGAAAGGATTCTGGAGGCGGCCTATCGTCTGTTCGCCCATCAAGGCACCCGCCCGGTTGGCGTGGATGCCATCATCGAGAAGTCCGGCGTCGCGAAGATGACGCTGTACCGGCACTTCAAGTCGAAACAGGACCTGGTGCTGGCCTTCCTGGATCGGCGGGCGGCGCTCTGGACCGAGGGGTGGCTGATCCGCGAGATCGGCCTTCGGGCCAAGGATCCGAGGAATCGGCTGCTGGCGATCTTCGATGCGTACCACGATTGGTTTCAGATCGAGGATTTCGAAGGCTGCACCTTCATCAATGTCTTGCTGGAGTATCAGGCCGGCAATCCGCTACGCGTCGCGGCGGCCGGCCATCTCGCCAGGATACGCGGCTTCGTGCTCGATTTGGCGAGACAGGCGGGGCTCCGGGATGTTCCGGATTTCTGCGAAACCTGGCTCATGCTCATGAAGGGCTCGATCATCTCGGCGGCGGAAGGCAACCGCCAGGCCGCCCTGCAGGCCAGACCCGCCGCCGCGCTCATCCTCGACCGCTGGCCGAAGGAATAGGCACCCACCATCATGGCAAGGCGACGCCCTGCCATGATGGATGGATTTGAGCCTCCTACGGCCTTGCTTCGAGCACCATATTGAAGGGCGTCTCGGTCGCGCGGCGAACGCGCGAGAACCCGCCCTGTCGGACAATCTCGGACAAGCGCTTCTCACCTGCCTGGGCGCCCAGGGCCGCACCGACCTCCTGGCTCAGGGAGGAGGGCACGCAGACCGCCGTCGAGAACGCGTAAAACACGCGCCCAACGGGATTGAGATTGTCGGAGAGACTGTCGCCTGCCATCGGTTCCACCAGCATCAGCGTCCCGTCCGGCTTCAGCGCCTTGCGCGCGTGGGCTGCGGCGCCGACCGGATCGCCCATGTCGTGAAGCGCGTCGAACATCGTGATCAGGTCGAAGCCTGACTCCGCGAAGTCCTGCGCGCGCCCGGTCTCGAAGCGCACGTTGGGCAGCTGCTTGGCATGTTCCCTGGCATGCTCGATCGAAGTCGCGTGGAAGTCGATCCCGACGAATTGCGCGTTCGGGAACGCCTCGGCCATGATGATGGTCGATGCGCCGTGGCCGCAGCCGACATCGGCGACCTTGGCGCCGCGCTCAAGCTTGCGCACCACGCCCTCCAGAGCGGGGAGCCATCCGGAGATGAGGTTCGCCCGGTAGCCCGGCCGGAAGAACCGCTCGACGCCGCAGAACAGGCAATTGCAGCGCTGACCCCAACCGAGGCCCGAGCCGGTGCGGAAGGCCTCCTCCAGCCTCGGCTGATCGGCGAATACCGCGGCGAGCGAATGGAAGCCGCCGGTCATGTTGACCACGCTATCCTCGTCGGCGAACACGGCCGCCTGTTCGGGCGAGAGGTGGAATGTCCCCTCACGGGCGTCATGGGTCACGAAGCCCGATGCGGCCTGCGAGGCCAGCCATTCGCGCACCAGCCGCTCTTGCGTTCCGGTTCTGGCCGCAAGCTGCTCCGACGTGACGGGCTGGCCATCGGCCATCGCGCGATACAGGCCCAGCCGGTCGCCGGTGAAGACCAGGGCCGCATTCGCGGCGGCGCCGAGTTCGTTCACCATCGTACCGAGCAGGGGCTCAAGCTTTTTCATATCCAGTGTCATGGTTCGGTTCCTTCAGTGTCCGCGCCTTGAGATATGTCTGCCGGCCCGGTCGGCGCTGTGAACTGCGCCACACGGGCTCGCGAACAGACGGGGTGGCGCGATGGGCGGGGAACATAGGGATGGCGCGGACCCGCAGTGAGAGGCAGAATAGCCGGGATAGAGCCACTTGGGCCAAGCCAAGCCGAGCCATGAACCGCAAGCGAATCCACGTCAGCCTGATCGTGTTCCCGGAATGCGACCCGTCGATCGTCTATGGCGTGTTCGACACGCTGTGGTTTGCCGGCTCCCGGTGGGAGGCCGGGAAGGGCCTCAACCGCGACGAAGCGCTGTTCGATCCGCAACTCGTGACTGCCGATTCAGGTCCCCTCCTGCTCTGCACCGGCGTCACTATTGTTCCGCAAGCCACGATCAACGAGGTCGCCCGCACCGAGGTCGTGTTCGTGCCAAACGTGATGGTCTATTCCCCCAACGACCTGCGCGCGCTGGACCGGCGGCTGCTGGACTGGATCGTGCGCATGCACGCGAACGGGGCTCACCTCTATGCCGCCTGCGGCGGCTCATTGGTCCTGGCGGAGGCAGGGCTGCTGCACGGCCAGCAGGCGACCACCCATGTGGGCTACGCGCCTCTGTTCCGGCAGCAATACCCGAACGTCGACCTGCACGAGGATCGCATCCTCGTACAAACAGGGGCGGGCCATAGCATCCTGTGCTGCGGCGGCGCGTCGTCCTGGCAGGATCTGGCGCTTCTGCTGATCGCCAAGACGGCCGGAACGGAAGAGGCGATCCGCGTTTCCAAGTTCTTCCTCTACCAATGGCACCGCGACGGGCAGCTTCCCTACGCGTCGATGGCCGCCAACGTCCAGCACGGCGATGCTGTGATCCTGCGCTGCCAGACCTGGCTGGCCGAGAACTACGAGCGCCCCGACATCGTAGCCGCGCTGGCGCGGCGTTCGGGGCTTCCCAAGCGCACCTTCGACCGGCGGTTCAAAGCTGCGACCGGCTATTCGCCTTTGGCCTATGTCCAGGCGTTGCGCGTCGAGGAAGCCAAGCACCTGCTGGAAACCGGCAATCAGCCGATCGAGGCGATCGCGGAGGAAGTTGGATATGCGGACCTTGCGTCCTTCCGGCGCCTGTTCCGCCGGCTGTCCGGGATATCGCCCGGGGAGTATCGCAGGAAGCTTCAGTTGCCGCCCATCATCGGCCAGCTTGCGGGCCCACAGCGGGCGCCCGAGCCTCGGGGGATCAAGCGAAAAGCGCCGAGAGCGCAGGATCTTCCGCAGGCCGCGCGAACCGGAACCGCGTCACCTGCCGGTAGACGTCGCCGGGCCGCAGCACGACCGGCGAGAAGTGCGCGCGGTTGACCGAATCGGGAAAGCGCTGCGGCTCCAGGCACAGGCCCCGGTAGGGCAGGTGCGGCTCCCCATCATAGGCTTCGTCCGAAGGCGCGAGGCGGATGCCTTCATAGAACTGCAATCCGGGCTCGGTCGTCGACAGATCCATCGCGAGGTCGCCGCTCGGCGAAACGAGCTGCGCAGCCAAGGGCAGCTCGGCCGGTGCCGCATGCGGTATCCAGCCCTGGTCCAGCACGAAGTTGATGTCGTAGCCGGGGCCGCGATCGATGTGGATCGGGCGCAGCGTGCGGAAGTCATAGATGGTGCCGGCAACGCTGCGGATCTCTCCGGTCGGAATGAGCGACGGATCGAGCGGCGTGTAGAAGTCCGCCATCACCATCATGCGGTGGTCCCGCACGTCGCTGCCGGGCTGCAGCGTGAAATAGGAATGGTGGCCGAGATTGCAAACGGTCGGTGCATCGGTGGTCGCGCTGAGCGTGATCGTCAGCGCGCCGGGGCCGTCGATCTCATAAGTGCAGTGTGCGGTGAGCGTGCCCGGATAGCCCTCGTCCCCGTCCGGCGATGTGAGCTCCAGCGTCACCGCGGTGTCCGTGGAGCCAACCAGCCGCCAGACGCGCTTGGAGAAGCCGTTCGGACCGCCATGCAGATGCACATGGTTGCCCTCGTTGACCGGCAGCGCGTAATGCTGGCCGTCCAGCGTGAACCCGCGACCGATGCGATTGATGCAGCGGCCGACCGTCGCGCCGATATAGGCGCGGCCATCGAGATAACCCTTCAGGGAACGATAGCCGAGCACGACCCGCCGCCTGGAATCGCCCACCGGAACGATGAGGTCGTGCAGGATGGCGCCATAGGTCAGGATCGATGCCTCGGTCCCGCAACTCCCGCGCAGCCGGATCTCCTGGATTCCCTGGTCGCCCCACCGGCCGAATTCCGTGATCGACATGACGATCGTCCCGTTTTTGCTTTGTTTAGGTCCGGTACGGGGTTGACACGCGCCGGCTCCGGCACTGATAAAACATATAATACTACAAATACCAGCCCACCGCTGCCGGATCTAAGGGAGGGTCCGTCTGTTGCAGGTCAAACGCAAGCCATCGCGCATGTTTTCGCAGCGCAGCATCCATGGCCGCATTGCACATGAGATCGGCCAGCAGATCCTGCGCGGCGACCTGCAGCCGGGCCAGATCCTGCCCAGCGAGATCGACCTCGGCGAGGGATTCGGCGTCAGCCGGACGGTCCTGCGCGAGGCCATCAAGGTGCTGGCGGCCAAGGGACTGGTCGAATCCCGGACCAAGATCGGCACGCGGGTGAAGCCGCGCGACCAGTGGAACATGCTCGATCCGGACGTCCTCTCCTGGAGCCTCGTTTCCAACGAGGCGGAGGATTACGCGCTGGCCGTGTCGGAGATGCGCCGGGTCCTGGAGCCCGCCGGCGCCGCCCTGGCGGCGCAGCGCGCGACGCCCGCGCAGGTCACCCGCATCCGCGCGGCCTTCGAGGCGATGGAAGCGGCCGGCCGGAACACGGAAGAGAGCGTCTATCACGATCTGCGGTTTCACCTGGCGATTCTGGAGGCGACCGGCAATCCGTTCCTGGTCTCCATGGGGCATGTGATCGAATCCGCGATCGCCTTCAATATCAAGCTTTCCGTGGAATTCCCGGCCCTGCGCATCCAATCGCTGCCGCTGCACCGCATCGTGCTGGAGCGGATCGAGAAGGGCGACCCGCGCGGGGCCCAGGCGGCAATGGTCAAGCTGCTGCAGGAGGCACAGATGGATATCGAACGAATTCTGGCTGGTCCGCGAAAGCGCGCTACGCGCGCGGCGTCCACGCGGCGGCTGCGTAAAGTACAGGAATAGGAGTCGAACAATGGCTGACGGAACGGACCCCAAGAAGCAGTTGAGATCCCGTCACTGGTATGGCGGTGCCAACAAGGACGCCTTCATGCACCGGAGCTGGATCAAGAACCAGGGCCACCCCGACCACATGTTCGACGGGCGGCCGGTCATCGGCATCTGCAACACCTGGTCCGACCTCAACCCCTGCAACGCCCATTTCAAGGAACTGGCGGAGGTGGTGAAGCGCGGCGTGTATGAGGCCGGCGGCTTTCCGGTGGAGTTCCCGGCCATGTCGCTGGGCGAGACCACCCTGCGCCCGACCGCCATGCTGTTCCGCAACCTCGCGAGCATGGAGGTGGAGGAATCGATCCGCGCCAACCCGATCGACGGAGTCGTGCTGCTGGTCGGCTGCGACAAGACCACGCCCGCCTTGCTGATGGGCGCGGCGAGCTGCGACCTGCCGACCATCGCGCTCAGCGGCGGGCCGATGCTGAACGGCAAGTTCCGCGGCTGCGATGTCGGCTCCGGCACCTCTGTCTGGCAGTTCAGCGAAGCGGTGAAGGCCGGAGAGATGACGCTGGCCGATTTCATGAGCGCGGAATCCGGCATGTCGCGCTCGCCCGGCCACTGCATGACCATGGGCACGGCCTCCACCATGGCCAGCATGGTGGAGAGCCTGGGCATCGGCCTGCCGGAGAATGCGGCCTATCCCGCGGTGGATGCGCGGCGCAAGCGCCTCGCGCATCTGGTCGGCATGCGCGCGGTCCAGATCGTGAAGGAGGACCTGCGCATCTCCAAGGTGCTGACGCGCGAAGCCTTCCAGAACGCGATCCGCACCAACGGCGCGATCGGCGGGTCGACCAACGCGGTGGTGCATCTGCTCGCGGTTGCGGGGCGGCTCGGCATCGAGCTCACGCTCGACGATTGGGACCAGTGGGGCAGAGACGTGCCCACCATCGTGGACCTCATGCCCTCAGGGCGCTTCCTGATGGAGGATTTCTGTTATGCGGGCGGCCTGCCGGTCGTACTGAAGGCGCTGGGCGAGCATGGGATGCTCAACCAGGACGTCGTCACCATCAATGGCAAGACCATGTGGGAGAACGTCAAGGACGCGCAGAACTACAATGCCGAGGTCATCCGGCCCTGGGACAATCCGCTGACGGCGCAGGGCGGCATCGCGGTGCTGCGCGGCAATCTGGCGCCCAACGGGGCGATCCTGAAGCCCTCAGCAGCAACGCCCGCCTTGATGCAGCATCGCGGCCGCGCGGTCGTGTTCGAGAACATCGACGACTACAAGAAGAAGATCGCCGATCCCAACCTCGATATCGACGAGACCTGCATCATGGTTCTGAAGAACTGCGGGCCGAAGGGCTATCCGGGCATGGCCGAGGTCGGCAACATGGGTCTGCCGCCGAAGGTCCTGAAAAAGGGCATCACCGACATGGTGCGCATCTCCGATGCGCGCATGAGCGGCACGGCCTATGGCACGGTCGTCCTGCACACCTCGCCCGAGGCGGCAGCGGGCGGGCCGCTCGCGCTGGTAAAGGACGGCGACATCATCGAGCTCGACGTGGCTGGGCGCGGGCTGCATCTCGAGGTCGGCGACGAAGAGCTGGCGAAGCGCCGCGCGCACTGGAAGGCGCCGACGCCGCCTTTCGACAGCGGCTACCAGAAGCTCTATGTCGAACACGTGCTGCAGGCCGACAAGGGCGCCGATCTCGACTTCCTGGTCGGCATGCGCGGCGCGGGCATACCGCGGGAATCGCACTGAATGCGGAGAATCAATCCGCGGAACTCGAAGCATCTGAACTGACGATCACAACGCAACAATAAATCAAATCTGAGGAGGAAAAAATGCGTGCGAGCTTGAAGAAGGCCCTTTTGTCGATGGCGTCGACGGCGCTGATGCTGGGCGCCGGCGTCGCGGAAGCGGATACGTCGGACAAGAAAATCGCCCTCAGCAACAACTATGCCGGCAATTCCTGGCGCCAGTCGATGCTGAAGAGCTGGGACACGGTCACCAAGCAGGCGGTGGCCGATGGCATCGTGGCGGAGGCGACGCCCTTCACCACGTCCGAAAACCAGGTGACGGAGCAGGCGGCGCAGATCCAGAACCTGATCCTGCAGGGCTATGACGCGATCGTGCTCAACGCCGCTTCACCGGACGCATTGAACGGCGCGGTCAAGGAAGCGTGCGATGCCGGCATCGTCGTCGTGTCTTTCGACGGCATCGTGACCGAGCCCTGCGCCTGGCGCATCGCGGTCGACTTCGCAAAGATGGGGGAGGTGCAGCTCGACTATCTGAACGAGAAGATGCCCCAGGGGGGTAACCTGCTGGAGATCCGCGGACTCGCCGGCGTATTCGTCGATGACGAAATCCACAAGGGCATCGAGGCGGGCGTGAAGAAGTATCCGCAGTTCAAGGTCGTCGGTTCGGTCCATGGCGACTGGACCCAGACGGTGGCGCAAAAGGCGGTGGCCGGCATCTTGCCGTCATTGCCGGAGGTGGCGGCGGTCGTCACGCAGGGCGGCGATGGCTATGGCGCCGCGCAGGCCTTCAAGGCCGCCGGGCGTCCGACGCCGCTCATCATCATGGGCAACCGGCAGGACGAGCTTGCCTGGTGGAAGGAGCAGAAGGACGCCAACGGCTATGAGACCATGTCCGTCTCGATCGCGCCGGGCGTGGCCACGCTGGCGTTCTGGGTGGCGCAGCAGATCCTCGACGGCAAGGACGTGCCGAAGGACATGATCGTGCCGTTCCTGCGCATCGATCAGGGCAATCTCGAGGAGAACCTGGCGAACACCGAATCGGGCAGCGTGGCCAACGTGGAATATGCGCTTGAGGATGCCAACAAGGTGATCGAGGCGGCGAGGTAAGGCTCCTCGAGATTGGCGTTCGGGTCCATGCTCCATGCCACCGAGAAGATCGTCAGCCTTTCCGGCATGACAAAGAGCTTCGGCGCGGTGCGCGCGCTCGCCAAGGTCGACCTCACGGTCGGCGTTGGCGAGTGCCTGGGGCTGGTCGGCCACAACGGGGCGGGCAAGTCGACCCTGATTAACCTGCTTGCCGGCACGCTGGCGCCCGACGGCGGCGAGATCCGCATCAGCGGGCAGGCGCAGCCGGCCGGTTATGGCGTGCGGCGCGCCAGCGCCCTCGGCATACGCTGCGTGTTCCAGGAACTCTCCCTCTGCCCGAATCTGAGCGTGGCGGAGAACACCCGCATCTATCACAAGTCGTTGCGCGGTTGGGGCTGGCGCGGCAGTGCTGCGGAATTGATCCGGCGGGGGCTGGATGAGATCTTTCCTGGCCACGGCATCTCGCCGCACGCGACCGTTGGGGACCTGCCGATCGGCGACCGGCAGATGGTGGAGATCGCGCGCGCCTTCACCGTCACAGACAGCCCCACGCGGCTGGTGATCCTGGACGAGCCGACATCCTCACTGGATGCGGTTGCCGGCAAGCAATTGCTGACCTATGTGCGCAAGCTCGTCGCCGAAGGCGGGTCGTGCCTGCTGACCTCGCATCTGCTGGGCGACATCCTCGACTACTGCGACCGCGTCGTGGTCATGAAGGACGGCGGCGTGGTGGCGGATCGGCCGGCTGTCGAGTTCGACCGCGAGAGCCTGGTGGCGGCCATGGGAAACGTGGTGAGCGATGCGCGCATCAAGGCCCATGCGCGCGTGACGGCGCAACGCGGCGCAATGCCTGTCGTGGTGAAAGCCGTTCCCAAGCTGCAGGCGGACCAGGCCGCGCTCGTGGCGCACAAGGGGGAGATCATCGGCCTTGCCGGCCTTGCCGGACACGGCCAGACGCGTTTGCTGCTGCAAATCTTTGAGGCGGCCGGGCAAACGCGCGCCGACACCAACGCCGCCGGCCCCGTCGCTCTGGTCGCCGGCGACCGGCAGAACGACGGTGTGCTGCATCTCTGGTCGATCGCGCGCAACATATCGGTCCGGTCGATGCGCAGCCTGGTCAATATGGGATTGATAGACGGCGCCGCCGAGGCGGCGCTGGCGAGCAAGTGGCGCGAGCGTATCCGCATCAGGACCCCGGACATCGACAACAACATCCTGTCGCTGTCGGGCGGCAACCAGCAGAAGGTCCTATTCGCCCGCGCCCTCGGCTCGGATGCCGGCATCATCCTGATGGATGACCCGATGCGCGGCGTCGATGTCGGCACGAAGCTGGAGGTCTATGAGCTGATCCGCGCCGAGGCTGAGGCGGGCCGCACCTTCATCTGGTACACCACGGAGATCGAAGAGCTGAACAACTGCGACCACGTCTATGTTATGCGCGACGGCCAGATCGTCGCCGACATCGCGCGGGCCGAGCTGACCGAGGAGAAGGTGCTGCAAGCCTCGTTCCGCGAAGGAGCGCAGACATGACCGATTCCGTGCTCTCCAGCCCGCTTCGCGATCGCATTGACATGCTCCGCGACCCGCGGCTGCTGCGACGAGCGCTGCCGGCAGTCTCGCTGGCGGCGATCCTGATCGCGATCTTCCTGATCAACGACCGCGCCATGAGCTATCGCGGCCTCGATCTCATGCTGAAATACGCGGTGCCGATCGCCTTTGCTACGATTGCGCAGATGTTCATCCTCACGGTGAACGACCTCGATCTCTCGATCGGCGCCTTCGTTGGGCTGGTGGCGTGCATCGCCGGCACCTGGCTGGTGGACCAGCCCGTGCTCTGCGTCCTGATTCTCGCCGGCTGCGTCGCCTCCTATGCGGCGGTCGGCGCGCTCATCCATGTGCGGCGCCTGCCGAGCATCGTGGTGACGCTCGGCATGTCGTTCGTGTGGCTCGGCATCGCCGTCATTCTGATGCCGACGCCCGGCGGCACGGTGCCGGAGTGGCTGAAAGGCCTGATGAGCTGGAAGCCCCCGCTCATTCCGTTCCCCATCGTGGCCTGCGCGGCCATCGCGCTCGTCGCGCATGTGCTGCTGATGGAATCCTCCTATGGCGCAGTCCTGCGCGGGGCGGGCGGCAACGCGACGGCGATCGACCGGGCCGGCTGGTCGCTGCTCCGGATCCGCATGTCCATGTATGCGCTGGCCGGCTTCTTCGGCGTGCTATCGGGCCTCAGCCTCATCGGCCTCACCACCTCGCCGGATGCCCACATTGCCGATCGCTACACGCTGCTCTCGATCGCGGGCGTGATCCTGGGCGGCGGCGAATTCGTGGGCGGTCGCGTTTCGCCCATTGGGGCGGTGATCGGCGCCGTGACGCTGACTTTGACCGGCTCGTTCCTGATCTTCATGCGCATCTCGCCGGACTGGCAGATCGGGGCGCAGGGGGCGGTGCTGATTGTCGTGCTGGCTCTGCGCGCCCTGATCAAGCTGCGGGAGGGCAGATGAGAGCGCTGGCTGCCCGCATCGGCAACAAGCCCTGGCTGCTCTCCTTCGCAGGCGCGCTCGCGGTCTGGCTCGCCACCATCCTGTTCACGGAAGGCAAGGGCGGAGGCCAGATCATCACGGCTGCACTTGCCTTCTCGACCTTCACCGTCATCGTCGGCATCGGCCAGATGTTCGTGATCACCACTGGGCCCGGCAATGTCGACCTCTCGATCCCATCCACGATCGCCCTCGCCGGTGGGGTCGCCATGAAGATCATGGGCGGGCAGGACGGCCTGATCTGGCTCGGCCTCCTGGCGTGCATCGGCGCGGGGCTGGCCGTTGGCACCTTCAACTACATCTTGATTCGGCTGCTCAAGATCCCGCCGATCATCGCGACTCTCTCGTCCAGCCTGATCGTAATGTCGGTGGCGATCTCCTACGGCCGCGGGCTGCAGATCAAGCCGCCGCCGAGCTTCGCGGATTTCACGACGGCCCAGGTGGCGGGCGTGCCGATGCTCTCCCTTTGCGCGATCCTGTTCGCGATGATCATGGCGGTGATCCTCGAGCGCACCGTCTATGGCCGGGCCACCCTTGCAATAGGGCAGAACATGCGCGCCGCGCACCTGGCGGGTGTGAAGGTCGAGCGCACGCGCTGCATCACGTATCTGATGAGCGCCGCCTTCGCCGGGTTGTGCGGCGCGCTGCTGGCCGGCTTTTCCGGCGGCAATGCGCTCAACATGGGCGAGGAATACCTGCTGGCGACCATTGCCGTGGTGGTGATCGGCGGCACCTCCGTCGCCGGCGGGCGTGCCAATGTGCCAGGCATCTGGGGGGCGGCCCTGTTCCTCTATCTGCTGGTCACAATGCTGAACACCTACGGCGCCAGCGCCGGGGTGCGGCTGGTGCTGACCGGCCTTATCATCATCGCCATGATCACGCTGGCCGGCGGCGACAAGCCGAGCCGCTGAAGAGGAGGGAGAGACATGCCTGCGAATGACGGCCTCTACGAGACCTTCGACAAGCGCTTCCATTCTCTGATGATCGGGATCGCGCATCTGGACAAGCTGGCGGACGGCTGCGTCTGGGCCGAAGGTCCGGTGTGGTTCGCCGATGGCGGCTATCTGTTGTGGAGCGACATCCCGAACAATCGGATCCTGCGCTGGATGCCGGAGACGGGTGTCAGCGTCTTCCGCGCCGATTCCAACAACAGCAACGGCAACACCCGCGACCGCCAGGGCCGGCTCGTGACCTGCGAGCACCTCACGCGCCGGGTGACGCGTACCGAGCCGGACGGTTCGATCACGGTGATCGCCGACAGGTATAAGGGCAAGCGGCTCAACTCGCCGAACGACGTCGTGGTGACGTCCGACCACTCGATCTGGTTCACCGATCCCAGCTACGGGATCCTGACGGAGTTCGAGGGCAGCCGCGCGGAGCAGGAGCAGGGCGGGTGCTACGTCTACCGCGTCGATCCCGCAACCGGCGAGATCGCCGTCGTGGTGGACGATTTCGTAAAGCCGAATGGCCTTGCCTTCTCGCCGGACGAGAAGATCCTCTATGTCGCGGACTCCGCAGGCTCGCACGATCCGGAAGCGCCGTGCCATATCCGCGCCTTCGACGTTGTCGATGGCAAGCGGTTGGTCAATGGCCGCGTGTTCTGCAAAATAAAGACCGGGGTTCCCGACGGCTTCCGCATGGACGTGAACGGCAATTTGTGGACCAGCACCCATGCAGGCGTCGAGTGCTATGCGCCCGATGGCGCTCTGCTGGGACGGATCAACGTGCCGGAGATCGTAGCCAATGTCTGCTTCGGCGGGACGCGGCGTAATCGCCTCTTTATCACCGCGACGACCTCGCTCTATGCGGTATATGTCAATACGACCGGCGTCCAGCGACCTTGAGAAGCGGAGGCCGTGAGGTGAGGGGCGCGAGGAGACCAGGATGAACCAGATCATCGGCGGAACCACCATCCGCCTGCATCAGGATGATAATGTGGTGGTGGCCGCGCAGGCGGTCCCGGCCGGCGCGACCATCCCCGGCGAGGGCGTGGTGAGCGCGGGCGCCATCCCGTCGGGGCACAAGATCGCGACCCGCGCGATTCCCGCCGGCACGTTCGTGCGCAAATATAATCAGATCATCGGCGTGGCGACTGCCGACATCGCGCCGGGCCAGCATGTGCATGTGCAGAACTGCGCCATGAGCGCGTTCGAGCGCGACTACGCCTTCAGCGCCGACATGCGGCCGACGCAATACTTTACCGGAGATGCGCGCGCCACCTTCCAGGGCATCGTGCGCGCGGATGGCCGGGTCGCCACCCGCAACTATATCGGCGTGCTCACCACGGTGAATTGCTCGGCCACGGTCGCGAAGCGCGTGGCGGCAGCCTTCGAGCATGGCGGGCTGGAGGACTATCCGAACGTCGATGGCGTGGTCGCGCTGGTGCACGGCACCGGCTGCGGCATGGCGACCAAGGGGGAGGGATTCGAGACCCTGCAACGGGTGTTGTGGGGCTATCTGCGCCATCCGAATTTCGCGGGCGTGCTGCTGATCGGCCTCGGCTGCGAGGCGGCGCAGATCCGCTTTCTGCTGGACGCCTATGGCATCCAGGCAACGGACAGCTTTCAGTACATGACAATCCAGAACACGGGCGGCACGCGTGCGACCATCGACGAGGGCATCAAGCGCGTCAAGGCGATGCTGCCCAAGGCCAATCAGGCGAGGCGCGAGGCCGTCTCCGCCGAGCATCTGACGCTGGCGCTGCAATGCGGCGGCTCGGACGGCTATTCCGGCATCACCGCCAATCCGGCGCTGGGCGCCGCGGCGGATCTGCTGGTGCGCCATGGCGGCACGGCGATCCTGTCGGAAACGCCGGAGGTCTATGGCGCGGAGCACCTGCTGACCCGGCGCGCGGTCAGCAAGCAGGTGGGCGAGAAGCTGCTAGAGCGCATCCGCTGGTGGGAGGACTACACCAGCCGCAATGGCGGCGAGATGAACAACAATCCCTCGCCCGGCAACAAGGAGGGGGGCCTCACCACCATCCTCGAAAAGTCGCTGGGCGCGGCGGCAAAGGGCGGCACCACCAACCTCGTCGACGTCTACAAATATGCCGAGCCGGCGACCGCCAAGGGCTTCGTGTTCATGGACTCGCCCGGCTACGATCCCGCCTCGGTGACCGGCCAGGTGGCGAGCGGCGCGAACGTCATCTGCTTCACCACCGGACGCGGCTCGGTGTTCGGCTTCAAGCCGGTACCCAGCATCAAGCTCGCGACCAACACGGCGATGTATCAGCGCATGGCGGAGGATATGGACGTGGATTGCGGCGAGATCCTGAGCAAAGGCGTCACAGTGCCGGAGATGGGGGAGCGCATCTTCGACCTCATCCTGCGCGTGGCCTCCGGCGAGCAGTCCAAGAGCGAGGAACTCGGGTTCGGCGACAATGAGTTCACGCCTTGGCAGATCGGCGCGGTGATGTAGCCATGGAGCTTTCCATCTCGACCAAGAATACGCTGCCGGTCGACGGCACCGCCGGAACGCTGGTCGGGCGCGCTTGGGTGCCGGGCGATCCAGCCGGGCCCAGCGTGGTGCTGGCCAGAGAGGATGGCCTCTATGACCTGACGCCGCACTTCGCGACTTTGTCTCTCCTGCTGGACAATGCGGACCCTGCCGAAGCGGCGCAACGCGCGGGCCGGGAAGCCAGGCGCATCTGCGGCCTCGAGGAATGTCTCGCCAATTCTTCCGCCGACCGGCGCACGCCGGACACGCCCTATCTGCTGGCCCCTGCAGACCTGCAGGCGCTGAAGGCCTGCGGGGTCACCTTCGTCCTCTCCATGCTGGAGCGGGTGATCGAGGAGCGTGCCAAGGGCAATCCCAAGTTGGCGGAAGACATTCGCGCCTCGATCAATGAGGAGATCGGGGGCGATCTCGCTCGCGCCAAGCCGGGCTCCTTCGAGGCCGAGCGCCTCAAACAGGCTCTGATCCTGCGCGGCCTGTGGTCGCAATATCTCGAGGTCGGCATCGGCCCGTATGCGGAGGTCTTCACCAAGTCCCAGCCCATGTCGGGCGTCGGCACAGGCGCGGATGTCGGCATCCATCCGGACTCGGTCTGGAACAATCCGGAGCCGGAGGTCGTGCTGGCGGTCAATGCCTCCGGAACTATTGTCGGAGGAACGCTCGGCAACGACGTGAATCTGCGGGATTTTGAGGGACGCAGCGCGCTGCTGCTCGGCCGCGCCAAGGACAACAACGCGTCTTGCGCGCTCGGCCCATTTGTCCGCCTGTTTGACGGCACCTTCGACCTCGATGACCTGCGCAAGCTGGTCGTCACCGTCCGGGTCGATGGTCCGGATCAGTTCGTCCTCGAGGATTCCTCGTCCATGGCCGAGATCAGCCGGGACGTAACCGACCTCGCGTCGCAGACCTTGAACAGGAACCATCAATACCCGGACGGCGTCATGCTGTTCTGCGGCACCATGTTCGCGCCGATCAAGGACCGGGACGCGCCTGGCGAGGGCTTCACCCACAAGGTGGGGGACATCGTGACGATCGCAAACCCCAAGCTGGGCGCGCTCACAAATCGGGTGAAGCATTCCAGCGAGATCGCGCCCTGGACCTTCGGGACGGGGGCCTTGATGCAGAATCTGGCGCAGCGTGGGCTGCTGCGTTGATCGACAGAAGAGGGAACTGAACAACTCATGGCTGGGCGTCTGGAAGGCAAAAGGGTGCTGATCACCGCGGCGGCGCAGGGGATCGGCCGCGCGACAGCGGAGAAATTCGCGGTGGAGGGCGCGCACGTGATCGCGACCGACATCAATCTGGAGGTGCTGGACACCCTGAAATCGCTGAACCTCACCACGCGCAGGCTGGACGTCCTCGACGCCGCAGCCATCGCGGCGGCGGAGAACGAAGTCGGCGCCATCGACGTGCTGGTGAATTGCGCCGGCTTCGTCCATCACGGCACCATCCTGGATTGCGCGGACAAGGATTTCGATTTCTCCACCAACCTGAACGTGGGCGCGGCTTATCGCATGATCCGTGCCTTCCTGCCCGGCATGTTGGCGCGGCAGAACGGCGCCATCATCAACATCTCTTCGATCGCAAGCTCGATCATCGGCGTGCCCAACCGGTTCGTCTATGGCGTGACCAAGGCCGGGCTCCTCGGCCTCACTAAGTCGGTGGCCGTCGACTTCGTGAAGCAGGGCATTCGCTGCAATGCCATCTGCCCCGGCACGGTGGAGACGCCCTCGCTCGGCGAGCGCATCAAGGCGCTGGGCAACGAGGAGGAGGCGCGCAAGGCCTTCGTCGCGCGCCAGCCGATGGGCCGGCTGGGCACGCCGGAGGAGATCGCAGCCTTGGCGCTCTATCTGGCGTCGGATGAGTCCGCCTTTGTGACGGGGCAGGAGTTTATCATCGATGGCGGCTGGACCGCCGCGTAATTGTCTGGAGAGTGATATGGCCAAACCGGAGCGCATCGGATTGATCGGCGTCGGCCTCATGGGCCACGGCATCGGCAAGAACATCCTCGCGAAGGGCTTCGCGCTCAATGTGCTCGCGCATCGCAATCGCGGTCCGGTGGAGGACCTGGTCGCCAAGGGCGCCAAGGAGCTGAAAAGCCCGAGGGAGGTCACGTCCGCCAGCGACCTTGTCATCACCGTGGTCGGCAACTCGAACCAGCTCGAGGATATCGTGTTCGGCGAGGATGGCATCCTCGCCGGCGTGCACAAGGGCACGATCATGGCCGATTGCACCACGGCGATGCCTGACTCGACCCTGAAGATCGCCAAGGCTATCCAGGGAAAGGGCGGCCGCTTCGTCGACACGCCTATGACCCGCACGCCCAAGGAGGCGGAGGCCGGCAAGCTTGGCCTGATGACCGGTGGCGATCCGGCAACCCTGGCGGAGATCCGGCCCGTGCTGGAGTGCTTTGCCGATCTCATCGTCCATTGCGGCGAGGTCGGGGCCGGCCACAAGGTGAAGCTGGTCAACAACATGCTGAGCCTCGGCTACGGCATGGTGACGGCCGAGGCGCTGCTCGCGGCGAAGAAGGGCGGCATTGACCTCAAGGCGCTGCGCGAGATCGTCAGCGGCGGCGGCGCCAACTCCGTGATGTTCCAGCGCCTGGCCGCCTATGCAATCGAAGGCGACAACACGCAGCTCCGCTTCGCGATCACGAATGCCGCGAAGGACGTGCGCTATTTCACCCATATGTGCGAGAGCCTGCAGGCGGCCACACCGGTCGCGCAGGCGATTCACCAATCTTATGCCATGGCCAGCAACATGGGGTTCGGCGAGCAGTATGTGCCGAGCATGGTGGACCTGCTCGGCAAGTGGAACGAGAAGAAATAGCGCGAAGCACGGCGCATCTTCTCTCTGTCATCCTGGGCAAGCCCCATGGCGGTCCGACCCGCGCGCGGACAGAGCGCATGGGTCCCAGCTCTCGCAGCGCGCGGCGAGGATGAGAGGTGGGAGGATTACTTCGCTGGTTTGACGATCCACTCGTGGGCGGGGTCGTTCTTGAACACCCATTTGCGGTTCGGGCCGGCCATCACGTTGAGGTAGTAGAGATCGTAGCCGTGCGGCGCGCCGACCGGGTGATAGCCGCGCGGCACCATCACGCAATCGCCGTCTTCTACCGCCATGGTCTCATCGATGGAGCGATCGTCGGTGTAGACGCGCTGGAAGGCGAAGCCCTGGGGCGGATTGAGACGGTGGTAGTAGGTCTCCTCCAGGAAGCTCTCTTCCGGCAGGGCGTCGCGGTCGTGCTTGTGCGGCGGATAGGAGGACCAGTTGCCGCCCGGCGTCACCACCTCCACCACCAGCAGGCTTTCCGCCGGGGCGGTGTCCGGCAGGATGTTGTAGACGAGGCGACGGTTCGTGCCCCTGCCGCGCTCCTCGAAGCCGACCTCCTCGGGCGGGATGATCCGCGCCGGAAAGCGCTTGCCGCCCGGCGCGGTGCATACGCCGATCTCCATATCCGTCTTCGCCGTCAGCACGCAGCGCGTATCGGCCGGCAGGTAGACCGACCAGCCCGGCCCCTCGAACACGTTGTTGCGCTCCCCGATCTCGACCGGCGCGTTGCCGTCTATGCTGGCCGTCGCCTTGCCCGAGAGCAGCACCAGGCAACTTTCCCGGCCGCCGAGCTTCCAGTCCAGTTCCTCGCCGGCCGCGCGGCGATAGACCTGGAAGCCGACATACTTCCACCCCGCGCTCTCGGGTGTCACGGACAGAACAAGGCCGTCCGGGCCGGGGTTCTTGCCTTTGACCAGCAGGTTCGGCATACCGCGTTCTCCTTCAGGCCAATCTGGCGTCTTTGGCGTAGCGCTTCAAGTTGGCGCAGCCCATCGTTGCATACTTGAGCGGATTGGCCTTTTCCGGGTCCTGCTCGGCCTCCACCACCAGCCAGCCGGAATAGCCGGCAAGCTCGCCCAGCACGGCCGGGAAGTCGACCATCCCATCGCCAGGAACAGTGAAGCAGCCTTCGACCACCGCGTCGAGGAAGCTCCAATCCTTCGCTCGCGCGTCGGCCAGCACTTTGCGCCGCACGTCCTTGCAATGCACGTGAGCGATGCGCGTGCGGTAATTCTTTGCCAGCACCACCGGATCGGCGCCGCCGAAGGTGGCGTGACCCGTGTCCAGCAGCAGATTCACCGCGCTGCCGGTCGATTCCATGAAGGCGGCGATGTCCTCGGCGCTCTGCACGACGGTGCCCATGTGATGATGATAGGTAAGGGCGATGCCTTCCTTCGCGACCGCCTCGGCTACCTCCGTCACGCGCTGGCCGAACTCGCGCCAGTCTGCGGATTTCAGCTTCGGCCGCTGGCTGAGCGGCTTTCCGCGGTCGCCGTGGGTCGCGTTGGAGGTCTCGGCGAAGATGAGGATGTTGGAACCGAGTGCCTTCAGCAGGTCGAGATGCGGACGCAGCTTCCTGATCTCCTCCTGGGGTTCGCGCGCCAGCAATGCACAGGAATACCAGCCCGACACCAGGGCAAGCCCGGCCGTGCCCAGCACGTCCTTCAGCGCGTTCGCCTCCCGCGGGAACTTGTGGCCAAGCTCGATGCCCTCGTAGCCCGCCTCCTTGGCTTCCTTGAGGCAGGTCTCGAGCGGCGTCTTGCCGCCAAGCTCGCGCAGATCGTCATTCGACCAGGCGATGGGATTGGTACCGAAACGAACAGCCATGATGTTGCTACTCTCCGACGCGCTGCAATGTTGTGGATTTCTCATAGGCCTTGCGGGCGGCCCGCACCTTCGGGCGCTGCGACACTTCCGGCACCGCCACATCCCACCAGAAACCGCCGGCCTCGGTGGTCTTGTAGGGATCGGTCTCGATCACGATGACCGAGGTGCGGTCCGCCTTGCGCGCGCGGCCGATCGCCGCTTCCAACTCGGACGTGTTCGCCACCTTCTCCGCAATGGCGCCCATGCTGCGCGCATGGGCGGTAAAGTCGATCTCCGGCAGCGTCTCGTGTTTCGCGTGCTGCAGCAGGTTGTTGAAGCTTTCGCCGCCGGTCGCCCGCTGCAGGCGATTGATGCAGCCGAAGCCGCGATTGTCGAGCAGGACGATGATCAGCTTCTGCCCCAGCATGACGGAGGTGGCGATCTCCGAATTCATCATGAGGTAGGAGCCGTCGCCGACCATCACGACCACGTCGCAATCCGGCTTCGCCATCTTCACGCCGAGCCCGCCGGCGATCTCATAGCCCATGCAGGAATAGCCGTATTCCAGGTGGTAGCCGCCCGGCGCACCGGATTGCCAGAGCTTGTGCAACTCGCCCGGCAGGCCGCCGGAAGCGCAGACCACGATATCGCTCGGTCTGCCGGCGCGCTGCACGGCGCCGATCACGTGGCCGTCGGAGGGCAGGCCGCGATTTGGCGCGGCGGTGGCCGCGGCGTGCTCGGCCGACCAGGTCTTGCGCAGGGTGGCGGCCTGCTTCTGCCAGGCGCCCGGCGCGGACCAGTTGCCGAGGGCCTTGCCAATCGCCGCCAGGCCCGCGCGCGCATCGCACACCAGCGGTATGCCGTCATGCTTCACGGCATCGAATACCTGGACATTCAGCCCGATGATCTTGCGGTCCGGATTGCGGAACAGGGCGCGCGAGCCGGTGGTGAAATCCTGAAGCCTCGTGCCAATGGCGAGCACCAAGTCCGCGTCCTGCGCCAGTGCGTTGGCGGCGCTGCTGCCCGTGACGCCGATCGAACCCATGTTGAGCCTGTGCTCGATCGAGAGCGCGGACTTGCCGGCCTGCGTCTCGGCCACTGGAATGCCGCGCTTGTCCGCGAGCTCCGCCAGCGCTTTTTCGGCTTCGGAATAGAGCACGCCGCCGCCGCTGACGATGATCGGCTGCTTCGCGCGCTTGATGCGGGAGACGGCGTGCGCCAACTCGTCGCGATCGGGCTCGATGCGGCGGAAACTCCAGAGCCGTTCTTCGAAGAACGCTTCTGGATAGTCGTAGGCCTCCGCCTGCGCGTCCTGGCACATGCAGAGCGTCACCGGCCCGCATTCCGCCGGATCGGTCAGCACGCTCATGGCGCGGGGCAGGGCGGTCAGGATCTGCTCCGGGCGCAGGATGCGGTCGAAATAGCGCGAGACCGGCCGGAAGCAATCGTTGGCCGAAACGGTGCCGTCGCCGAAATCCTCGATCTGCTGCAGGACCGGATCGGGCCGCCGGTTGGCGAAAATGTCGCCGGGCAGCAAAAGGACCGGCAGCCGGTCGACATGCGCCACCGCGGCCGCCGTGACCATGTTGGTTGCGCCCGGGCCGATGGAGGTGGTGCAGGCCATCATCTGCCTGCGCCGCGCCGCCTTGGCAAAGGCGATCGCGCTGTGAGCCATCGCCTGCTCGTTGTGCGCGCGGAACGTCGGTAGCGTGCCCTGGGCGTGAAACAGCGCCTCGCCGAGCCCCGCCACATTGCCATGCCCGAAGATCGCCCAAACGCCGGCGAACAGCGGCACCTCTTTGCCGTCGCGCAGCCCGCGCTGCTTGCCCAGATACCGCACCACAGCCTGCGCCATGGTCAGGCGGATGGTTTTCATGAAATGGCTCCCGATCTCGGTCTTGTCCCCACGGATTGTATCAAGCCGCCGCCGAGTTCGCGCGCTTGGCCTTCTTCCACGCATCGGCAAGGCGGGAGAAGCGCTTCGCCATCTCGGCGATGGCGGCGGCATCGTCGATGGTGCCGCGCAGCCAGGCATCGGCGGGCGCGGCGAAGATGGTGCGCCCGACGGCGAAACCCTTCACGATCGAATCGCCGGCCGCCGCCTGGAACGCGGCTTCCAGCACGTCTTCGGCCGCTTCCAGGCCCAACAGCACGACCCCGCGGCAGAACGGATCGCGCGTGCGGATCACCTCGCCAATCTGCTGCCATGCGGCGCGCGTCGCCTGCGGCTCCAGCTTCCACCAATCCGGCCGGATGCCGAGGTCGTAGAGCCGGCGCAGGACCGCCGCCACCGTCTCGTCGGTCAGTGGCCCGTGCCTGCCGGCGATGATCTCGACCAGCAATTCCCGGCCCACGGTGCGCGCGGCGTCATGGAGTGTCAGCAGCCGTACTTCCTGCTCCAGTCTGAGCCCCTCCGGATCGTCCGGGTGGTAGAAGCACAGGCACTTGATGACATGCGTCACCGGCCATTCCGCGAGGTGCGAGCCGAGATCCTCGGTCTCGAAGCGGAGCGGCCGCGATCCCGGACGTTCCACCGGCCGCGCGATCCACAGGTCGTGATCGGCGGCGCGGAACAGCGCCTCGCGCCCATAGGTGCCGTCGAGCAGCATGCCGAAGCCCGGCTGCCCGTCGGCGACCTTGGTAGCGGCCGCCACCGCCAGCGCCTTGAACGCCTCGATGCGCGCGCGGGGCGCGCCGGCTTTGTCCGCCAGCTCCTCCATCTGCGCACGGTGGTCGATCGCCAAGGCCATCAGGAGCGGCCAATGACCGCGCCGGGTCGTTGACCAGTGGATGTGGTTGAGATCGGCATCATGGCGCAAGGCGCGATGCCTGCTGCCATGCTTCAAGAAATATTGCAGTTCCGTCCAGGTCGGGATCTCCGGCGCGCAGAGCAGGCGCGAGACGGCGAAGGCGCCGCAGGCATTGGCCCAGGTCGCGCACGTCTCCAGCTTCTCACCCGTCAGCCAGCCGCGCAGGAAGCCCGACATGAAGGCATCGCCCGCGCCCAGGACATTGTAGACCTCGATCGGGAACCCGCTGCCGACGATGCCTTGGTCGACATTGTCCGGGATCGCGTCGGGGAACACCGTGCAGCCTTTCGGCCCGCGCTTCAGCACGATGGTCGCGCCGCTCCTGACGCGGATGTTGCGCAGGGCGGTCGGCACATCCTCGGCGCCGCCGGCGATCTTCACTTCTTCCTCGGTGCCGACGATCAGGTCGCAGTCCGGCAGGATGGGCTGCAGATGCTGCGACACGCGGCCGGACGCGATGTAGCGCGATTCCCCCGCGCCATGCCCGGCAAGGCCCCACAGATTCGGCCGATAATCGATGTCGAATATGACTTTAGCGCCGTTCTCGCGCGCGATCGCCATTGCCTTGCGTTGCGCAGCCGCCGTGCCCGGCGCCGAGAAGTGGGTGCCGGTCACAGCCACGGCTCGCGCGCGCTTGATGAAGGCAGGATCGACGTCGCTTTCGTCCAGCGCCATGTCGGCGCAATCGGTGCGATAGAAGATCAGCGGAAAGCTGTCCGAATCCCGCACGCCCAGGATGACCAGGGCGGTCAAACGCTTGGGATCGGTCTTGATGCCGTCGATCGCGACCCCTTCGCGCGCCATTTGCTCACGGATGAAGCGGCCCATATGCTCGTCGCCGACGCGCGTCAGGACAGCCGATTTGAGGCCGAGGCGCGCCGCGCCGATCGCGATGTTGGAGGGACAGCCGCCGACCGACTTGGCGAAGGAGCCCATGTCCTCCAGGCGGCCGCCGATCTGCTGCCCATAGAGGTCGACCGAGGAGCGCCCGATGGTGATGACGTCAAGGTCCTGGGCCATATGGCCTTCCTGTCGGGTGCGGAGAGCGCTCATCGCCATCCAATTCAGCGCGGTTCAGGCACAACATTCCGTTGCGCTGCTTGACCTTCGCGCTTGCTCTAATGAAACAAGCATTCTATTTTCTGTCAATAACGGAATATATGGTATTTTGCAGGAGAACAATCATGCGGATTGGAGTTCTGGGCGCTGGCCGGATCGGCCGGATTCACGCGCGTTCGGCCGCCGCGCACAAGACCGCGAGGCTGGCCGCCGTCTTCGATGTCGATGCCAAGGCCGCGGGCGCGGTTGCCGCTGAAACCGGCGCGAGCGTCGCCAGGAGCATGGCCGAGATCATCGAGGACAAGAGCATCGACGCGGTGCTGATCTGCACGCCGACCGACACCCATGCCGATTTGATCGAGCAGGCCGCAAGGGCGGGCAAGGCGATCTTCTGCGAAAAGCCGGTGGACTTGTCGGCCGAGCGCGTGCGCGCCTGCCTCAAGGTGGTGGCGGACACCAAGGCCAAGCTGATGATCGGCTTCAATCGCCGCTTCGATCCCAGCTTCGCAAGCCTGCAGAGGCGCCTGGCTTCCGGTGAGGTGGGCAAGCCGGAGCTTGTCACTATCCTTTCGCGCGACCCCGGTCCGCCGCCGATCTCCTACATCAAGCATTCCGGCGGCATGTTCCGCGACATGATGATCCATGATCTCGACATGGCGCGCTTCCTGTTGGGCGAGGAGCCGGTGGAGGTTTCCGCCATGGCGTCCTGCCTGGTCGATCCCGCCATCGGCCAGGCCGGCGACATCGACACTGCGGTCGTGACGCTGAAGACCAAGAGCGGGCGCTTGTGCCAGATCTCCAACTCGCGCCGCGCGACCTATGGCTACGACCAGCGCATCGAAGTGCATGGCAGCGGCGGCATGCTGCGCGCGCACAATCTTCATCCGACGACGGTGGAGAAGGCGACTGGTGACGGCTTCGCCTCGGACCCCACGCTACACTTCTTCCTGGAGCGCTACACCGCCGCCTACCGGATGGAGATGGACACCTTTGTCGACGGCGTCACCGAAGGCAAGAAGCTGGAACCGACCGGCGAAGATGGTTTGAAGGCGCTCATCCTGGCCGATGCTGCCGAGGAATCTGCAAAGTCGGGCAAGAGCGTGCGGGTAGGCTGAGGCTAAGCCGCGCTCTTCCGCACCGGCGGGCATTGTTTCACGTTCGCGAGGCGCGCGCCGACCTCACCCAGCAGGTCGACCAAGCTGCGCAGGCGCTTGCCTTCATCGGTCAGGTCGTATTCCACGCGTGGCGGCACCTCGGGATAGATCGTGCGGCGCACCAGACCGGCCTTCTCGAGCGCGCGCAGATCGAGCGTCAGCATGCGCTGCGAGATGCCAGGCATGGCGCGCCGCAGATCGCTGAAGCGCCGCTTGCCGTCGAGCAGATGATAGACCAGCACGATGCGCCAGCGGCCGCCCAGCAGGCGCATGGCGTCTTCGACCGGGCACCCGGACACGCTCTCTTTCATCGCGACCCCTCCATTAGTCGAACTCGGTATAAAATTTGTTCCGGCCACACAAAATAGTGCCGTCTTCACAAGTAGCACGGTCGAGGCCAGGTTCAATCCCGTTGAGAGCAGGCAAGTTCATCTCGGGAGTTGAAAATCATGGAACCGGTGTTGTTCTACGGTGTGCCGCACGGCTGCTCGTTCGGATCGATCGTCGCGCTGGAGTGGCTGGGCCAGCCCTATCGCCTCTGCCGAATCGACATGCTGGCATCGCGCGATGAGCGCTACAAGCGGATCAATCCCAAGCGCCAGACGCCGACCCTGCTGCTGGAGGACGGCGAGACGCTGAGCGAGAGCCTGGCGATCCTCCATCACATCGCCGCGCGTGATCTAGGCCAGCGGCTCGGCTTTCTGCAGGCCACGCGCGCGTTCGACCGGCTGAACAGCGCACTGTCGTTCCTGCACACAGAGCTGCACGGCGCGTTCGCCCCAGCCTGGACAGCCTTCAAGCTGCCGGAGCACGCGACCAAGGAGAAGGACATGCTGCGGAAGCTGGCACGCGAACGGGCGGCCGAGACCTACGCGCACCTTGAGCACATGCTGTCGAACCCCGCGTGGCTCGCAGGCGATCATCGAACCGTGGCGGATGCGTATCTGATCGGCGTAGCGCGCTGGGGCGAGGATCTGAATCTGTTCGACCTCAAGCGCGAGTACCCCCTCTTGCACAAGCACCTGCAGAAGCTGCAAGCCGACAAGGCCGTGGCGTTCGCTCACGCCATCGAGGATGGTCAGCCCGCGACCAGCAGCGACGCGTTCCTGGGGCACGTCACGCTGGATGAATTGCAGCCGCGTTTGGCCGCATGATTTGGCACGCAGTATGTCTCTCACTCCGTCATCCCAAGGCTTGGCCTTGGGATCCACGAGTTTGCCCGGAGCTGCACTGTCCCCCGCATCGAAACTCGTGGATGGCAAGGCCAAGCCTTGCCATGACGGACAAGGGAAGCAAGTTCCGAGCTAACGCCTACCCCGTCGCCCCCAGCGCGACCACCAACGCCTGCGCCAGGCACATCGAGGCGCCGAGCGAGCGGAAGTCGTGCACCGCGGCGTCCTCGATATAGAACACCACGTCGCATTGCGCGGTGAGCGGGCTTAGCGGCTGGTCGGTGATGCCGACGACCGGCACCTTGCGCTGGGCGGCGAACGCAACCGTTTCCACCACGCGCGGGGTGTAATCGGCATAGGTGACGGCGACCAGCGCATCATGCGGCGCCATCAGCGAGCGCTGCTCCTGGTCCATGCCGCCGATCGCGTCGATGAGATGCGCGCGGCGGCCGATCTTGCTCAGGGCATAGTAGAGATAGGCGGCGAGGGGGAAGGAGCGGCGTTGCGCGACCAGGTGGATGGTCTCTGCCTTGCGCAGGATCTGCACCGCGCGGTCGAGGTCGCCCGACTTGGTCTCCTCGCACAGATGCTGCAGGGCGGCGATGTTGGCTTCGGCGAAGCGCGTCAGGATGGCTTGCGGCCCGTGGTCGCGCTGGCCGTGCAGCTCCTCGCGCATGGCGGCAATGCGCTCGGCATAGCTCGGCCGGCTCTCGCGCAGGCGCTGCTGGAAGATGCGCTGCAAATCGGAAAAGCCTTCATAGCCGAACGCCTTGGCGAAGCGGATCAGAGCGGATGGCTGGACGCCGGCATGCTGGGCGATCACCGCGATCGATTCGATCGCGATCTCGTTAGGATGCTTGAGCGCGAACTCCGCGATTTGCCGGAGCCGCTTGCTAAGGGTCGGGTAGCGGGTCGAGATCTCGCGATTCAGCTCCATCACGTCGGCCGGAGCGGCTGCCGTCGCGGCGCGGCGCGGACGTGTGCCGGCCGATGTCAGGTTCTTGCGTCTGGGCATTCACCGCATCTCGCTTTTGATGGAAAGACCGCAAAATAGAATAAAAATTCCTCTTGCTTGATACAAACGAAAAATTCCACAATCCGCCGCCGTCGCGCGAATGCGGCGGCTTCGGAGCGTACTCCTATGCCGCAATCCATCGGGATCGGTGTCGTCGGCACCGGCATCATGGGCGCCGCCCATGCCATGGCGTTCAGATCAGCGCCCACGATCTTCGAGACCGCACTCACGGCCGAGCTTGAGGTCGTGGCGGATGTGAACCTTTCCGCCGCGCAGAAGGCCGCGCAGCGTTTCGGGTTCAAGCGCGCGGTCGGATCGTGGCAGGAGCTGGTCGCCGATCCCGCAGTCGATGTCGTCTCCGTCACCACGCCCAACGCGTTGCACCACGAGATCGCCGTCGCCGCGCTTAAGGCGGGCAAGCATGTCTATTGCGAAAAGCCGCTGGCCGCGGATCTTGCGGCGGCTGAGGAGATGGCGGCGGTTGCGCGCTCCGCAAAGGGCAAGACGCTGGTCGGCTACAATTACCTGCGCTCGCCGGCGATCGCCTTCGCCAGGCAGCTCATCGCCGAAGGGGCGATCGGCAAGGTCAGCTACTTCCGCGGCGTGTGCGACGAGGACTACATGGCGGACGAGGAGACGCCGTATTCCTGGCGCTGTCGCAGGGATATGGCGGGCCTCGGCGCACTCGGTGACCTCGCCTCGCACCTGGTCAGCGTTGCGCACAACCTGATCGGGCCGGTGCGCCGGCTCGTGGCAGACACGCGCATCGTGATCCCGAAGCGCCCCGTTCCGGCCGCCGGCGATGGAACGGAGCGGCGCGACGTCAAGGTCGCGCTGAGCGGCGAGTATCGCGCCGTGGAGAACGAGGATACGGCCCACGCTTTGCTGCAATTCGACGACGGCACCATGGGAACGCTCGTAACGAGCCGTTCCCATTGGGGCCGCAAATCACATCTCGGTTTCGAGGTGTTCGGGTCCAAGGGCTCGATCCTGTTCGACCACGAGCGCATGAACGAGCTGCAGATCTACACCAAGGATGCGACCGACGGGCCGACCAACGGCTACCGCCTCATTCCCATGGGGCCGGAGCATCCCTTCTATGGCCGGTTCTCGCCGGCCAAGGGCCATGGCATCGGCTTCAACGACCTCAAGATCATCGAGGCGGCGCATCTGCTCGAAGGTATTGCCGGAAAAGCAACGCTCTCACCCACGATCGGCGACGCTCTGGCGATCGAGAAGGTGCTGCATGGCATCATTGCCTCGACCAAAAGCGGCAGCTGGGTCGAGGTGAGCTGAGCTATTCCGCGACCGGCTCTTCGCCGTCGGATGGCTGATCCGGCCGACGCCGCCGCACCGCGACAGCGGCGGCGACTTGGTCCCTGTTCTGCCCCTCCGACACGACGACATAGGCGGGCAAACCCGGCACGGCGAGCTGAATGTCCTTCTCATCGAACTTGCGCTTGAGGAGCCGCAGGAATGCGCGTCCCACGTCCCATTGCCGGATCGGCCGCGTCTTGATACGGGAGCGAATGACGAAAGTGGTGTCGGCAAACCCTTCGACCCCAGCAATCTCGATCGGCTCCAGAATGTCGTGCTTGAGGACCGGATCCTTGCGAACTTCTTCATCTGTCGCCTTGATCACTTGGATGACCTCGTCGATGTCGTAGCGATAGGCCACCTTGACGTCGAACAGATAGTAGGAGAAGTCGCGCGTCATGTTGGTGATGACGCCGACAGATCCGAAGTTGATGGTATGGAGGTTGCCGTTGTAGTCGCGCAGCCGGATCGACCGGATGGTCATACCTTCGACCAAGCCGCCCTTGCCGTTGATGTCGACCACGTCGCCGATGTTGATCGTGCCCTCGAACAGGAAGAACGCGCCGGTGATGACGTCCTTGACCAGGGACTGCGCGCCGAAGCCGACGGCGAGTCCGACAACGCCGGCGCCGGCCAGCAGCGGAGCGATGTTGACCCCGATCTCGGACAGAATGACCAGGCCCGCCATCACGCTGATGACGATCAGCAGCACATTGCGGGCAAGCGGCAGCAAGGTTCGCAGCCGCGCCGAGCGCAGCACGACGAGCCCCGTTTCGTCTTGCTGCGTGAGGCGGGCATAGATGAGTCCACCCAGAATCTCCCACGCGAGCAGGGCCAGTACGAGAACGATGGCGATATCTGCCACGCTGCCGAGCACGCTCCGTCCGAAATCGTCGAACAGGAATCCGCGGACATCGACCCGCCATGCGGCGAGAATCAGCAGGATCGCCGCAATGCGCACCGCATATACGACGATGCGTCGCAGGATGGGCATGTAGCGGTTGGCCCGCGCCGCCACCAAGGGATGGCGCGCCAGCAACGTTGTGTCCAGGCCCGCGAAGCGGTTGAACAGGCGTGGCAGCCACCTTTCGCCCACGGCCACCGCGCCGATGATCAGGGCCGTCATGACAGTCGCGCGCAGCAGATAAAAGATGCCGCCAGCGATATCGAATGCCCAGACCAGATAAACGCCGACGAGATATACGACGACGGGAATGTGCCAGATCTCTGCGAGCCGGCTGCGCATGACACTGGGCACGATGTGCCGCGCGCCTTCGACCTGCCTGCCGCGGATCCAGTGCGCCACCGTGTGGCGGTTCTGCAGGACGAGAATGACCAGCAGCGCCGTGAAGATGAAGGCCACGATCTTGGCGGCCACCAGGTATCCGGATCGCGGCATCCCGAGCAGCAACGCCGTCTGCAGCAGCACATAGCCCCAGACGCCGACCACGATCATGCGCCGCGACCAGATATAGAGATAAACGGCACTGGAATCCCTGAGCGGCAGGAAGCGCAGCCCCGGCTCCATCGGGCTGAACAGGAAACGCGCGATGGTCGCGCCGGCCATCGAGACGAGGGTCGCGTTGATGATCGCGAGCAATGCCAGTCGTGCGCTGGCGACCGGCGCCGCCCAGCCGGCGACCAGGAGCGCGGCCACGCCGAATGCGATGATGGGCAGGAAGTCGAGCACCAGCCGCGCACTGGCGAAGCGGATGCGCCGGAACGAGTGGTTGCCCGCGCGCTGCGCCAGGCGGCTCCGCGCCGCCTTGACCGCAAAACCGATGGCATAGCCGGCGATCAGGCCGGCGGCCAGGCTGAGCAAGAGATCCTTGCCGACCTCGAGCCACCTGGCGCGCAAGGTTGGATCGGTACCCTGCAGCTCCAGCCATCTGACCAGATGTCCGGTGGCGCCGAAATTGTCGCCGACATCCGTCATGAACCCGCCGACCTGCTCAAATCCGGTGGAGAAGGCGCCCAGGATGCGGGCGCCGAGTCCCGGCTCCTGTTGCGGCGCCTGTTCGGCGTGCTGGACTTGCAGCAGCGTTTCGATCTGCTTGGCGAGTTCGTCGCGTTTCGCTGGGTCGCGCAGCGTGTCGAGCATGTTCTGCAGGTCTTCGCGCGACGCCCCCGCAGTGGCCTGGCCTGCGGGACCGGGTTCTGCCTGCGGCGCAGGCTGCGCCGTCTGCGCGGCGGCATAGGGGATCGCGACATTGGTCGCGAGCGCGATCAGCGCCGCTGCGAGCCAGGTTGTCGGCCGCCACCTCGATCTCATTGCGTCTCCCACAAACAGAAGGCGGGCGGGGCGATCTCTCGCACCCGGCCCGCGCCGCAGCGTTGCTGGCATGCTCGGACGAAACATACAAGCAGCCGCTAAGTTCTCAAGCACTCCTGGGACAAACCCGTTGCAGGCATGAAAACTCATATAATAGTGTAACCGCGCCGTCAGGGAGGCCGCATGCGCAATCTCGGAAAGACCTCGCTCCGCATTACTGAAATAGGCTTCGGCGGCGCGCCGCTCGGCAACCTGTTCGAAATGGTTACGGATGCGGATGCCCGGGCCAGCGTCCGGACGGCGTGGGACAGCGGCTGCCGGTTCTTCGATACCGCGCCTTTCTACGGCTACGGCCTCAGCGAGCGGCGAGTCGGCGACGCCCTGCGCGAAGTGCCGCGCGAGCAATACGTGCTGTCCACCAAGGTCGGACGCCTGATTCGCCCGGGCAGGCAGGCGAGCAGCGGCGGCACCGATTTCAAGTCGCCAATGCCGTTCCATGCGGAGTTCGACTATTCCTATGATGCGGCCATGCGCTCGATCGAGGATTCGCTGCAGCGCCTCGGGCTTGAGCGCATCGACTTGGCGCTGATCCACGACATCGCCCGCGACTGGCATGGCGAGCGGCAGCCGGCGGTGTTCCGCCAGGCGATGGACGGAGCCGCCAAGGCGCTCATGGAGTTGAAGGCCGCCGGCCGGATTGGCGCCATCGGGCTCGGCGTGAACGGGTCCGATGTATGCGAGGAGGCGCTGCAGGAGGCGGATTTCGACTGCTTCCTGCTCGCCGGTCGCTACACATTGCTGGAGCAGAAGCCGCTCGAGCGCTTGTTGCCCGCCTGCGTGAAGCGGAATGTCTCCATCATTATTGGCGGTCCGTTCAATTCCGGCGTCCTGGCCCGCATCGGCCAGCCGGACGCGACGTACGACTACGCCGCCGTCCCGCCGGAGATCGCGCAACGCGCCGCCGCTCTGCACGAGATCTGCAGCCGTCATGGTGTGCCGCTGCCCGCCGCGGCGTTGCAGTTCCCGCTGGCACATCCGGCCGTGGCTTCGGTGATTCCCGGCGCGCGCAACGCGGCGGAGGTGGCGAGCCATTGGCAATGGGCGCGGCTCGCTATTCCGGCCGCCCTGTGGGAGGATTTGCGGAAAAGCGGACTGCTGCACCCCGAGGCGCCGGTGCCGCAGGGGCCTGTGTTCTAGCCATGCGGATCGATTCCCATCAGCATTTCTGGACTCTCGGCCGCGGCGATTATGCCTGGCTGACGCCGGACCTCGGCATCATCTTTCGCGATTTCGGTGCGGATGACCTGCGCCCGATCCTGCAATGCCACAAGATCGACGCCACCATCGTCGTGCAGGCGGCGCCGACCATCGCCGAGACCGAGTTCATGCTCGATCTCGCGCGCCGCGCCGATTTCGTGAAGGGCGTCGTCGGCTGGGCCGATTTCGAGGGCAAGGATGCCCCCGACGTGATCGGCCGCCTGGCGGCGCGCGACCGCCTGGTGGGGCTGCGCCCCATGATCCAGGACATCCCGGACCCGGAGTGGGTGCTGCGCCCGGCGATCGAGCCAGCGGTTGCGGCGATGGAAAGCGCCGGTTTGCGCTTCGATGCGCTGCTCAAGCCGCCGCATCTCCAGCCCTTCCTGAAGTTTCTGCGCCAGTACCCCAACCTCTCGATCGTCGTGGACCACGGCGCGAAGCCCGACATCCGCAACGACGGCTTCGCCGCCTGGGCGCCGGCCATGCGGGAGATCGCGCGCGACGAGCGCGTGTTCTGCAAGCTGTCCGGCCTGATCACCGAGGCGAAGGCGGACTGGCAGGTTGACGATCTCAGACGCTACATCGATCATCTGGTGGCATGCTTCGGCCCCGGCCGTCTGATGTGGGGCAGCGACTGGCCGGTCGCCAATTTGGCGGGCGGCTATGATCGTTGGATGCAGGCGAGCGAGGCGTGCCTGTCTTCGCTCGGCGGTGACGAGCAGGCGGCGATCTTTGGCGGAACGGCGGCACGCTTCTACGGCTTGGTGGCGGCCTGAACACGATATCTTGAGGAGAACGACGTGAAACTATTGCGCTATGGCCCGAAAGGGCGGGAGAAGCCGGGGCTTCTGGACAAGGACGGGCAGATCAGGGATCTGAGCGCGCATGTCACCGACATTGCAGCTGAGGCGCTGCTGCCGGAATCGCTGAAAAAACTTTCGCAACTGGACCCCAACAGCCTGCCGCTCGCCACCGGCGAACTGCGCGTCGGGCCGTGCGTCGGGCGGATCGGCAAGTTCATCTGCATCGGCCTCAACTATGCCGACCATGCGGCGGAATCCAATGCACCGATCCCGAAAGAGCCGATCGTCTTCATGAAGGCGACAAGCGCGGTCTGCGGCCCCAACGACGATGTCGAGATCCCGCGCGGCGCCACCAAGACAGATTGGGAGGTCGAGCTTGGCATCGTCATCGGCAAGCCGGGCAAATACCTGCCCGAAAACCACATCATGGATCACGTCGCCGGCTATTGCGTGATCAATGACGTATCCGAGCGGGAGTACCAGCTCGAGCGCGGCGGCGGACAGTGGGACAAGGGCAAGGGCTGCGACACCTTCGGCCCGATCGGCCCGTGGCTCGTCACCAGGGACGAGATCCCGGACCCGCACAACCTGGCCATGTGGCTGGAGGTCGACGGCCACCGCTATCAGAACGGCAATACCAAGACGATGATCTTCAACGTGCCGAAACTGGTCTCGTATCTCAGCCACTTCATGAGCCTGCAGCCGGGCGACGTCATCTCCACCGGCACGCCGCCGGGCGTCGGCTTGGGGCAGAAGCCGAACCCGATCTACCTGAAGGCCGGCCAGGTGATGCAGCTCGGGATCCAGGGCCTCGGCGAGCAGCGGCAGCGCGTGGTGCAGGGCTAGACGATCGTGGACCACGGCCTCCTTGCGGGGAGCGCGTCATGACCAGGATCACCGCCGTCACGGTCCGCGACATCCGTTTCCCCACGTCGCGCGATCTCGATGGGTCGGATGCGATGAATCCAGACCCGGACTATTCCGCGGCCTATGTCGTGCTGAAGACCGACAGGCCAAGCCTGGAAGGGCACGGCCTCACCTTCACCCTCGGCCTCGGGACGGAATTATGTGCCGCGGCGGCACAGGCGCTGGCGCCCGCCGTGATCGGCCGCGATCTCGCCGAGATCACCCGGGACATGGGCAGGTTCTGGCGTGGTCTCACCGAGTTCCGCCAGTTGCGCTGGGTGGGGCCGGAGAAGGGGGTGCTGCATCTCGCGACGGCGGCAGTCGTCAATGCGGTGTGGGATCTCTGGGGAAAGGCGGCGAGCAAGTCGGTCTGGCGCCTGGTCGCGGACCTGTCGCCGGAGGAGTTCGTGCGCCTGATCGACTTCCGCTACATCACCGACGCGCTGACGCCGGAGGAGGCGCTCGCGATTCTGCGCGCGAACGACGGCAGCAAGGATGTGCGCATCGCCGAGATGGAGAAGAACGGCTATCCAGCCTACACGACCTCGGCCGGCTGGCTCGGCTATCCCGACGACAAGGTGCGGCGCCTGACGCGCGAGGCGGTGAGGCAGGGCCTCGACTATATCAAGATCAAGGTCGGACGCGACCTCGCCGACGACAAGAAGCGCTGCAAGGCGGTGCGCGAGGAGATTGGGCCCAACCGCAACCTGATGATCGACGCCAACCAGGTGTGGGATGTCGGCCAAGCGATCGAATGGATCAAGCAGCTCGCGCCCTATAAGCCGCTCTGGATCGAGGAGCCGACCTCGCCCGATGACGTGCTCGGCCATGCTGCGATCCGCAAGGCGGTGAAGCCGCTGGGCATCGGCGTGGCGACCGGCGAGATGTGCCAGAACCGCGTCATCTTCAAGCAGCTCATGCAGGCCGAGGCGATCGATTTCTGCCAGATCGATTCGTGCCGCCTGGGCGGCGTCAACGAAGTGCTCGCCGTGCTCCTGATGGCGAAGAAGTTCGGAATCCCCGTGTGCCCGCATGCCGGCGGTGTCGGCCTCTGCGAATATGTCCAGCACCTCGCGCTCATCGACTACATCTGCGTCTCGGCCAGCCTGGAGCATCGCGTGGTCGAATATGTCGACCATTTGCATGAGCATTTTATCGATCCGGTGGTGGTGAGGAACGGCCGCTACATGCCGCCCGGGATGCCCGGCTATTCCATCACCATGAAGCCGGAGAGCCTTGACCGGTATGCGTTCCCGAACGGGGCGGAGTGGCGCGGCTGAGCAGCCGTTCGTGGTCCGCTTGTTCCTTTGGAGGAACGTGAACCAGAACTTAAGACATCCTGGGCGAGCCTTTGGAAGGCTGGGTGAGCGGCGCGCAGTTCGATTTTGATTCAATTGCAGCGGAATTGCCGCCGGCCAATCGGATAGCCGGGCTCGTCATGTTCGATCGCGATGGGGGTAGGTTCATGTCTGACATCAGGCTGCCCACGGGCGGCGTTTCGGTTCTGGAAACCGAGCGATTGAGGCTGCGCGGCCACCGCTTGGAGGATTTCGATGCCTGCGTGGTGATGTGGGCCGACCCCGTCGTCACGCGCCATATCGGTGGACGGCCGTTCTCGCGCGAGGAGACCTGGTCGAAGATGCTGCGCTATGCCGGGCACTGGGCGCTGATGGGTTTCGGCTATTGGGCGGTCGAGGAAAAGGCGACCGGCACCTTCCTGGGAGAGGCCGGCTTTGCCGAGTTCCGGCGAGAGGTCACCCCGTCGATCGAAGGCCTGCCGGAAATCGGCTGGGCCTTCCTCCCCTCGGCGCACGGCAAAGGGCTGGCGACCGAGGCGGTGCATGCCATCTGCGCTTGGGCCGACCAGAATTTCGGGGAAAAGCCGACCGTCTGCCTGATCGACCCGGAGAACATCGCCTCCGCCTGGGTTGCGAAAAAATGCGGCTACCAGGAATACCTGCGCGCCACATACAAGGACCACCCCACGATGCTGTACCGGCGGCAGGCCTGAGCGTCGGCTGCTCCTACGAAAGACGTACAGCACCCTACAGCCGGCTCGCCCTATTGCGAGCCGGCGCACCTTATGCCGCGGCGGTCAGACCGAGACTTCGGGTTCGCTGGGCGGCCCGAGATCGATCGTATCGGTAACTTCCGCGTCCTGCGGCACCAAGCTGTTCTTCCGGTCGTCCGCCCAGTGCGCGACCTTCACGACGTAGGTGGTCTGCTCGCTGACGGCTTCGCCGGCACCGCGCTCCACGACATGCAGGCCCTCTTGTCCAATAAAGAAAGTATGTGGCCCGAATACAGATTCGAGCTGTGGAACCGTCGGATGATCATCCGGGATCACTTCCGCCGGTAGCTGATCCAGCACCTGATCAACCTGGGACTCATTGAGCTTCATGCCTCGATTCCTTGGCTGGTGTTAACCTTTTCGACAACAAGGACCGGGGAAATGGGTTCCGTCGGAGGCAGAAATGCGCCGTGACATCGTCGGTCGTGCCGCCGTGACGGCACGCATCGATTTGACCCCGTGCGCGTGCGATGCCCAAGCGTGGCTAATGCAGGCGTTCCTCAACCGGTGCTTCGAGCGCGCCGGTCATCAGGGCGACTGCTTCGGACATGGTGTACTTCTTGGGATCGATGACCGCCAGCCGCCGCCCGAGACGATGGATGTGGATGCGGTCCGCGACCTCGAACACGTGCGGCATGTTGTGGCTGATGAGCACGATCGGTAGGCCGCGGCGCTTCACGTCCAGGATGAGTTCCAGCACGCGCCGCGATTCCTTCACGCCGAGTGCGGCGGTCGGCTCGTCCATGATGACCACCTTGCTGCCGAACGCCGCGGCGCGCGCGACCGCGACACCCTGACGCTGACCGCCGCTCAGAGTCTCGACCGGCTGGTTGATGTTCTGGATGGTGAGCAGGCCCAGTTCCGACAATCGCTCGCGCGCGATGCGTTGCATCGCAGCCTTGTCGAGCTTACGGAAACAAGCGCCCAGGAAACCCTTGGCCTTGATCTCCCGGCCCAGGAACAGATTGTCGACGATGGAGAGGGCGGGGGAGAGGGCGAGATTCTGATAGACCGTCTCGATCCCCGCGCGCCGCGCATCCATGGGCGAGCGGAAATGGATCGGCTTGCCATCCAGCAGGATCTCGCCCTGGTCCGGCAGGATCGCGCCGGTCAGCGCCTTGATCAGCGTCGACTTGCCGGCGCCGTTATCGCCGATGACGGCCAGGATCTCGCCGGGATAGAGATCGAAATCCGCATGGTCGAGTGCGGTGACGCGGCCGAACCTTTTGACCAGGCCGCGCGCCTGGATGATGGCAGCCGGGCTCGTCATGCCGACACCCTCCGCAGCCACTGGTCGATGGCCACCGCCGCGATGATGAGGAAGCCGACCGCGAATTCCTGCCACAGCACATCGACACCGGACAGCGCGAGGCCGTTGCGGAACACACCCACGATGAGCGCGCCGATCAGCGTGCCGATGATGGAGCCGCGCCCGCCGAACAGGCTCGTGCCGCCGATCACGACGGCAGTGATGCTGTCCAGGTTCGCTGTATAGCCGGCCTGCGGGCTGACCGACCCGATGCGGCCGATCAGGGCCCAGCCCGCGATCGCGCAGATAAGGCCGGCGATCGCATAGACCGAGAGCAATACTCCGTTGGTGCGGATGCCCGCCAGTTTCGCGGCTTCCGGATCGTCGCCGATCGCATAGACGTGCCGGCCGAACGACGTCCAATTCAGGATGTACCAGAACAGGAACACCAGAGCGAGCATCAGGATCGAGCCGATGGTGATGCGCGCTTGGCCGAGGACGAAGGGCGTACCGGTGAATTGCAGGAACGCCGCGCCTTCCGCGATGTCCTGGGAGCGGATGCTCTCGCTGCCCGAGTACCAAAGATTGAGCGCGAAGAAGATGCTCCAGGTGCCGAGCGTCACGATGAAGGGCGGCAGACGCAGCCGCGTGACCAGCAGGCCATTGACGATGCCGCAGAGCGTGCCGACGACGAGGCCGCTCGCGAAGGCCAGCGGGACGGGCAGGCCGACATCGATCGCAAACTTGCCCATCACCACCGAGCTCAGGACCATGATCGCGCCGACCGAGAGGTCGATACCCGCGGTAAGCACGATCAGGGTCTGCGCCACGCCGACGATGCCGATGATCGTCACCTGCTGCAGCACCAGCGAGAAGTTGAACGGGTGCAGGAAGCGCTGGCCGGCGATAATCGAGAACAGGAGGATCGCCAGCACCAGCACGATGGCCGGGATGGCGGTCGGATGCGCATGCAGGAAATGCTGCAGCCGCTTGAGCGGAGTCGCTGCTTCCTCTTCAAAGGAGGCAATGCTTGGATCGGTTTTCTTGAGGACCTGCTCGTAGCCGGCTGGACCAGCCCTGGAGTCAGTATCGGCACCGCTCATGAACCACCCCTGATCTGATTTCTCCTTCCCCCTTGTGGGGGATGGTTGGGATGGGGGGTGATGCAGTGCGAGATTGCTTCGGGATTGATCGCTTCTGCGGGCGCTCGCCGTGCGGCGGCACCCCCCACCCAGCTTCGACTAAGCTCACTTCGTTCGCTAAGTCTCCGCGACCCTCCCCACAAGGGGGGAGGGCGAATTGAAATGATGCGGTCTAGTGGAAGCCTGGACTCAACCCCAGCACCTGGCAAGGCCTTCCTCGACGCCGATTGAGGGGACGCCCTCGACCGGCTTCGCGGTGACAAGCTCGACGCCGGTGTTGAAGAACTCAAGGCCGGGCGAGTTCTCCGGCTTCTTGCCGGTCTTCACGTAGTTGACCACAGCCTCGACGCCCATCGAGGCCATCAGCAGCGGATATTGCTGCGAGGTGGCGCCGATGATGCCAGCCTCCACGTTCTTGACGCCCGGGCAGCCGCCGTCGACCGAGACGATCAGCACGTCCTTCTCCCGGCCCACGGCCTTCAGCGCTTCATAGGCCCCGGCGGCGGCCGGTTCGTTGATGGTGTAGACGACGTTGATGGTGGGATCCCGCTGCAGCAGGTTCTCCATCGCCCTGCGGCCGCCTTCCTCGTTGCCGGAGGTCACGTCATGGCCGGAGATGCGCGGATCGTCCTCGTCACCGATATCGGTGGGATCCTGGATATCGATGCCGAAGCCCTTCATGAAGCCCTGGTCGCGCAGGTAGTCGACGGTCGGCTCCATCGGTGTCAGGTCGAGAAAGCCGATGCGCGCGTCCTGCGCTGCATCGCCCAGGGTCTTGGCAGCCCACTGGCCGATCAGCTCGCCCGCGCGGAAATTATCGGTGGCCAAGGTTGCGTCGGCGGCGGTGATCGGCTCGAGCGGCGTGTCGAGCGCGATCACCATGATGCCGGCTTCGCGTGCCTTTTCGACCGACGGCACGATCGCCTTGGTGTCGCTGGGGGTGATGAGGATGCCCTTCGCACCGGCGGCGATCAGGCTCTCGATGGCTGCGACTTGGGATTCGTTGTCGCCATCGACCTTGCCCGCATAGGAACGCAATTCGACGCCCAGCTCCTTGGCCTTGGCCTGCGCACCTTCTTTCATCTTCACGAAGAAGGGATTGATCTCGGTCTTTGTAATCAGGCCGACGATGATGTCCTGGGCAAGGGCAGGGGCCGTGCCGATGGATGCAAGGCAGACGGTGCCGAAGGCCGTACCCAGGGCGATACTCTTCAAGCGGCGGAATGCTGTGGTCACGTTCGTCCTCCCATGGCTGCCCTGTTCGGGCTGAACATTGATTGAGTTCATCTGCGGCCAGCGTTGTTCCAGGGGTCGCGCAACCCCGCCCGCAAAGCAACCGGCCGCCGCGCTCATTCCAAACAATGTTCCGGTGGGAGTCAATAATAAATCAGGCGGATTTAATTATTGACCAGGCCCTAGAAAAGCGCATCCTTCGAGGCATACGGCCCATTGGGGCTGAGCCGAAACAGCGCGGCGGTACCATGGCAAAAGCCGATCCAGATTTGGTGCGTGACCAGGCGGCGGGGTCGGGACGGGCTTCCGGCGCCGTCCTGCACCCCGGCGATCTGGCGCGCGGCGGCAGCCAGTCGGGCGTGCGGCTCTACAACGAGCGTCTGGTGCTGTCGCTCATCCGTCGCTACGGCAGCCTGCCGAAGGCGGAAATCGCGCGCGTGACGGGCCTCTCAGCGCAGACCGCCTCCGTCATCGTGAAGCAGTTGGAGGCCGACGGGCTGCTGCTGCGGCAGCGGCCGCAGCGCGGGCGCATCGGCCAGCCGCCGGTGCCGCTCAGCCTCAATCCCGACGGCGCCTACTCCATCGGACTCAAGGTTGGCCGGCGCAGCGCGGACCTGGTGCTGATCGACTTGATGGGAAAGGTGCGCGCCGGCTTGCACCGGACCTATCGCTATCCGGAGCCCGACGCCACGCTCGCCTTCGTGCGCGCGGGCCTCGAGGACCTGCAGCGCGACCTCAATCCGGCGCAGCGCGCGCGCATCTCTGGTCTCGGCATCGCGACGCCCTTCGAGCTCTGGAACTGGGAGAAAGAGATCGGCGCGCCGCACGACGTGCTGCAGGTCTGGCGCGCCTTTGATCTGGTCGGAGAGGTCGCGAAGCTGTCGAGCTGGCCCGTCCAACTCTGCAACGACGCCACCGCCGCCTGCGCCGCGGAGCTTTCCTTCGGCATCGGCGGGCGCTATCGCGATTTTGTCTATTTCTTCGTCGGCTCGTTCATCGGCGGCGGCATCGTGCTCAACGGCATGCTTTACCAGGGCCGCACCGGAAATGCCGGCGCTCTAGGCTCGATGCCGGTGAGCGGCGACGGGCCGCTAGGCGTGGTGCAGCTCATCCGCTCCGCATCCCTCTACCATCTCGAGCAATTGATCGGCAGGCAAGGGCGCGACCCCTCCATGCTGTGGAAAACGCCGCAGGACTGGGAGGGGATCGGCCAGCCGCTCGACGCATGGATCAAGGATTCCTCGATCCACTTGGCGCAGGCGATCGTGGCGGCGGTGTCGGTAATCGATTTCGAGGCTGCAATCATCGATGCGGCGTGTCCGCCCGAAATCCGCACCCGGCTGATTGAGGAAACCGGGAAGCAGGTCGCGCAACTGGATCAGCAAGGTCTCTCGCCCTTCTCGATCATCGAAGGCACGATCGGCAGCGACGCCCGCGCCATCGGCGGGGCAAGCTTGCCGCTGCTCGCGAACTTCGCAGTGGATCGGGAGATATTCCTGCGCAATGCGGGTTAGCGCCGTGGCCGGATCCCGACCGGCCACGGCGGTGAAGAGGTTACGCCAACCCCAGCCAGCCAAGGACGAGAGCGACGACCACCACCACGCCGATGATGTAGAAGATGTTCATTATCCTCTCTCCACAAGAGTGACCGCATGGCTGCTGAGCAGGCATGTCGTCTCCTGTAAACAACATCGGTGGGTGGAAAGGTTCCGCGCTCAGAACGTTCTTGGAATATCGTCGATGTTGTAGGGCGTGGCTTCGTACAGCGCCTTGGTCCAGTTGGTGTAAATGTGCGCCGTGTGCCGCCAGGTGTTGGGCGGCGTGCGGGCGGGGTCGTTGCCGGGGAAGTAGTGGAGCGGCAGCGGCCAGGCTGGATCCCGCGCCGAATCGCGCTTGTACTCCACGCCCAAGGTTTCGGTATCGTATTCCGGGTGGTTGAGGATGTAGACGCGGCGCGGGAAGAGAAAACGTCCGCGATCGTAGGGTGCGCTCTCAACGATGATGTTCGGCCCCGACTCCTCCGAGTCCGCGACGATCTCGAGTTCCTTGTGCTCGAGGATGTCGTCGCGGCGCGGGCTTTTCCAGCGCGACACCGGGACCGGAAACACGTCGGGAAAGCCGAACAGCAGGCCGGTCTTGTCCGAGACGAGGCGATGCTCGAACAGGCCGAACAGCTTGCGCTGCGCCTTGAAGCTCTCGACATCGTGGAAATGCTTCAGCGCCGCCTTCGCCCCCCAGCACAGGAAGAGAGACGAGAGGACGTTGCTATCCGACCAGCGCAGGATCGTCTGCACCTCGGGCCAGATATCCTCGTCGCTGACGCGTTCCTTCAGCGCGTTGACGCCGGTGACGATCAGGCCGTCGAACTTCTTCTCTTTGATCTCGCTCCAGCCGGAATAGAACTTGCGGATGTGCTCGGCCGGCGTGTTCTTGGTCTCGCGCCCGGCATGCACGTCGCGCACATAGGTGTCCGTGGTCGCGAAGGTCAGCCTCACCTGCAGCATCGTGTTGCCGAGCCAGAGCGCCAATTGCCGTTCCGTCGTCTGCTTGTCCGCCATCAGGTTGATGATGGCGATCTCGAGCGGGCGGATGTCCTGGTGCTCCGCCCGCGCGCTCTCGATCGCGAGCGGCGTGCCGAGCGACGGCAGGAAGGGGTGGATGGCTTCGCTGTTGATAATGACCGGCATAAAGACCCTCGTCGCGGGCGGGCTATGGCCGCCTCGTTCCAACCGCGGGTAAATAGGGCAAGTCCCGTCCCATCGCAACAGCCCCCTGGGCAGAGGCTTCTGGTGCCAGCGGCCTCAGTTGAACGACAGCGGCTCGCCCGCGAGCAGTCGCCTGGCGCCGATGAAGGTGCGCCAGCGGGCGCGATAGACCCCGAGCTCCAGCATTGGCGCCGGCACGGCGTCCGGCATGTCCAGTTCCATGCCGGGCTCGACCAGCATCGCGGCGCCGAGGCTGGTGCCATGGGCATCATGGCTGGGCCTTACCGCGCTCCTCGGGCGCAGGGCGGCCAGCGCCGCCACATAGGTCGGGTTGGCGGCGAACGGGCCTTCGATCAGGACCGGCCCTTGCGCTTCGATCACGTCGAGCATCAGGTCGGTCATGAGCGCGCAGTAGAGCGCGGCCAAGGTCGCGCGCCGCCAGGGAATGGCGTCGTTGCCGTTCGCATCTACGAAGCGGCCGCGCGCGCCGGCGAAAGGACCACCCTGATCCGAGAAGGCGGGCAGGGCAAAGCAGGGACGGGCGGCCAACTCGGAAAGGGCTTGCTGCGGCGGCTCCGGGTCCTCCGCGGCATCGCTCCGGATGACCTCGTACTCGCGGCCACCCATGAACCGCGCGCTCGCCACCAGTTTGCCGAACGTGTCGACATTGCCCAGGCAGTCGAGATGCTCGCCTGCCGCTGGCAGATTGCCGCCGGCCGTCAGCAGGATGATCCAGGTCCCGGTGGAGGCGACGGTGAAGGGGGCGCGCAAGGCCGAGCGCCAGCGCAGGAAGGTGGCGTTGCTGTCGTGGATGCCGCAGCGCACCCGGCATCGGGGCGGCAGGCCGGTGCGCGCGGCGATCTCGGGGCGGATCGGCCCCAGCACGTCGCTTGCCTTGCGCAGCGGCGGCATCAGCGGGCGCCAGCCCGCCGCATCCACCAACCGTGAATAATCCGCCGCCCGCGGCCGCCACAGATCCGTGTGGCAGCCGAGGGCCGTGACTTCGCTTGCGGCGACACCGCTCAGCAGGAACGACCAATACTGCGCGTAGCCGACGATCGCCGTGGCGCGTGCGAACGCCTCCGGGTACTTGCGCTCGAGCCAGAAGAGCTGGCGGCCGGTATTGTGGCCGCAGGGCAGGCGCGGGCAGGCAGTCTCGGCGAAGTCGCGCGCCAGCTTCTCGTACTCGTCGTCGTAGTCCGAGATGTCCAACTCATAGTCGAGCATGGGTAGGACGAGGCCGTCCTGGTCGATCACGGCGATGCTGGCGCCGTGCGCCACCGGCACGATGTCGGTGATGTCCGCATGGCGCGCCAGGTCCGCAAGCTCGCCCAGCGCCCAGTCCCATATCCGGTCGTTGGCGAGATGCAGATACGGCGGCGCGGGATGCGGTGCGTTGTGCTGCCGGCGCTGCTCGACCACGCGCCCGCCGGCGACCAGGGTCACCTTCACATTGGTCTTGCCCACATCCAGAATCGCGATCGCGTTCATGCCGCCATCCTTGCCCATCTCCGGCAAGGATGGCGAGAGGCAAGGCGCGCTAGGCCGACTTCAATGATGGGCTGGGGCGGTCATCGGAATTGGCCGGCACGAGTACCTTGCGCATGCGGGTAAAGGGCATGGTGATGCCTTTCCCAAGCTCCACCTGGAACGGGCCGACCGCCTGGTAGCCGACGCTGCGGTAGAAGGCGCAGCCGTTCTCGGTGGCGCCCAATTCGGCAGTCTGGAAACCCTCACGGCGCAGGGCATCCTCGACCGCGGCCATTATGCGGCGGCCGATGCCCCGGCGCGCGGCAAGCGGCTCCACAAATACGCTGCGAACGGTGGCGCGGCTGGACTCCGGGACGTGAACCTTGTCCTGGGCATGGCGGGCATAGCTGGGCAAGCGAGTCGTCCAGCCGCCGCAGCCGAGTATCTCGCCCGCCATCTCCGCCAACAGATAGGTACGGTCGCTGACCAGATAGTCGTCCATCGTTCCGATGCGGGTGATGAAGGCCTCAAGCTGCGTCGCCGTGTAGCGCTGGCGCCCCAGCACGCGCAGGGACCGCTCCTGCAGGTCACGCAAGGCGGGAAGATCGGCGCCCATCGCCAGGCGGATTTCGACTTGGCTCATGTTGGTCTCGCGTGGTTGGTGTTTGCCGCGGATATACGGGCCGGCTTTACATCACGGAAACGAATTTATATGATCCGTCAGATCAATTGTTTTGATGATGCTCGAGCCGGACCTCTTGCGCACCTTCCTGGCGATCTGCGATGCCGGCAGCTTCACTGCCGCCGGCGCCGTGGTCGGACGCACCCAATCGGCGGTCAGCATGCAGATGCGCCGCCTGGAGCAGGAACTGCGATGCAGCTTGTTCCGCCGCTCCGCGCACGAGGTCGCCTTGACGCCGCAGGGGGAGGTGCTGCGTCGCCATGCGCGGCTCATCCTCAACGCCCAGCAGGAGGCGCTTGCCGCGCTCAACCGGCCCGATGTCCCGTACGAGATCTCGCTCGCCATTCCAGATGATTATGCGCTCGGGATGCTGCCCGTCGTGCTGAAGGATTTTGCCGCTATCCATCCCAACGCGTCGGTCAACATCACCTGCGAGCCGTCCCGCGACATCATCCGGAACATGGCGGAGGGCGCCTACGATCTCGCCTTGGTGACCGAGGGGCAGGGCGGGATGACGGGCCCGGTCGTTCATCAGGAGCCTTGCCACTGGGTCACCGGCGTCTCCAGCGATGCTCATCTTCGGGATCCGCTGCCGCTGGCCTTCGGCACCGAGGAAGACACCTACCGGCAATGGGCGATCGATCGGCTGTTGAAGCAGGGGCGCTCGTTTCGCATTGCCTACACCTCGATCAGCATGGCCGCCATCCGGGGCGCCGTCGCCTCCGGCCTTGCGGTCAGCGTGATGGCCAGGAGCAGCACGACACCCGCGATGCGCGCCTTGACACGGGCCGATGGGCTCCCTGATCTGCCGATCCTGAGGATTTGCCTGGTGACGAGCCCGCGCAATCGGACGCAGATGGTGCGGGCGCTGGAGGCGTTCCTGGTCGAGCGCATGCGCAAGCGGGCGGGCGCGATCCTCGATCAGCCTACTCCGCCCAACAAACGGGTCCGCACGCGGCAGAAGAAGCGCTCCGCAGGGTGAGCGGCGTGACGGCCTAGCAAAAGGGCCGAAAGGCCTGTATGCAGATTCCATGCTCCGCCTCGCCGCCAACATCTCCTTCCTGTTCAAGGAACTGCCGTTCCTCGACCGGTTTGCCGCGGCGGCGGAGGCCGGCTTCAAGCTGGTCGAATGCCATTGGCCGTATGACAATTCGGTCGCGGTGCTGCGCGAGCACCTGGAGCGCAGCGGGCTTTCTCTGGTCATGGTCAATACCCCACCCGGCAATCTGGAGGCCGGCGATTTCGGCCTCGGCGCCGTTCCGGGGCGCGAGGCAGAGTTCGCGGCGGCTTTGGACCAAGCGCTGCACTATGCCTCCGCGCTGGGCGCCACGCGCATCCATTGCATGGCGGGCAAGGTGCCGGTGACGTCGACGGCGCATCGCACCTTCATCGACAATCTGCGCCGCGGCGCGGACAAGGCGGTGGACAAGGGCGTCACTCTGGTGATCGAGCCGATCAACGCGCGCTCGGCGCCGGGCTACTTCCTCACGGGCTCGCAGCAGGCGGCAGACATCATCGGAGAGGTCGGCCGGCCGAACCTGCGGCTGCTGTTCGATGTCTTCCATCTGCAGATCATGGAAGGCGACATCACCACGCGGCTTGAGCGGCTCAAGCCGCTGATCGGGCATGTGCAGATCGCCGCCGTCCCATCCCGCGCGGAGCCCGACGAAGGAGAGATCAATTATCGCGCCGTGTTCGATACACTGGAGCACATCGGCTATGACGGCGTCGTCGGTTGCGAATACCTGCCGCGTGCCGGTACAGGGGAAGGGCTGGCGTGGCGCCGGAAGCTCGGCGTTTGATCGGCGCTCAGAGGTCCGCTACGGCACGGGCCAGCGGCCCGGCCTCGATGTGCAGACGTGATGCAGGAGCTCTGTTTCCAGGTGGCTGGCGCAGCCTCCTGCGGAAGCACGGCCGACGCGATCCGGCAGAGCTACTGAGCGCCAGCCCGCTAATTGCCAATGCACTACATCCCGATGAGTGGACAGAGTGATACACCGCGCACGCTTGCAGCGGCCACAAACATCCAACATGATCCCGCTGCAATCGGCGGACCTGGTGGTGCCGGCCGGGCTCGACGGGGTGGGGATCGGCATGGCACGGCCGCGATCATGCAACTCAATGCTGAAGGAGGGGTGGCTGGGTGCGGCTGTTTCGCATCGCGCGGCGGGGGAGGCGGCGTATTGCCTGGCTTGCAACCGCGCACGAGTCGGAGCATGGCGGGGCGTCACGTCGCCGAATGGCTGATCGAGGAGGCGAGACAGGGCAACGGGGGCGAGGTCGGCGCCTCAGCGGACGGGACGGTCATCGGACAGCAGTCCCGCGGCAGCACAATCAAGAAGGCGAAAGGACAGAAGGCATGACCTGCAATCCCAGTGCAACCGAACGGTTCGGTGGTCCCGACCGATGATGCGCTTCCTTCGCAACCTTCTGATTGCGATCGGCGGCATCGCGATCGCCGTCGCCGCGCTGATCCTGGAGGGCGAGACACTGGAGAGCATGATCTTTCCGATCGACACTGTCCCGGTCATCGACTTTGCCACGTTGGAGCGTGGACCGGCGCCCAACCAGTACTTGCTGTGCCCGGAATCCGTCTGCTCCACGCAGACCGAAGGCGTGGCGCCCGTCTTCAACGTCGCAGTCACGAAGCTACAGGCCGCGTGGGACAAGATGATCGCCGAGCAGCCGCGGGTCCAGGTGCTCCGTCGCGACATCACCAACCAGCAGATCGACTATGTCCAGCGCACCCGGCTGCTGCGTTTTCCCGACCTCGTAACCGTCCGCTTTCTCCCGGTGGACGACACGCACGCGACGATCGCGATATACAGCCGCTCGATCTACGGAGAGGGAGATTTCGGGGTGAACCGGGCCCGCGTCGAGGAATGGCTGGCCAAGCTGAAGATGCAGATCGAGTAGAAACCCGGTCCTATCGCGTCGCCGCCACAAGCCTGCTGGCGGGCGCACGATTGGATGCCACGGCGACAGGCGCGAGGCGCGCGCCCACCGAGGCGAGCAGAAGCTCGTAGGCCCGATCCACGATCTCATCCAGGGAGATGGTGCGGGCGAACATCGCCCTGGCCTGCGCCAGGAACTCGTCACGGCTCGGCAGATGGGGCAGGTGCAGGCTCGCCAGCACGTCACCGGCCCTTCCGCCCGTGCGGGCCAGGCGTTCCTCCAGGCTGGACAAGGCGGGGCCATGCATCGCCGCCATGATGGCCTGGGCTATCCGCTCGGGATTGAAGTGCGCCGCAAGCTGCTCGGCCGCGCGATCGACAATCCGCGCGCCCAACCGCTGCTCGTTGCGCAGCACCCGCTCGGGCGGCGTCTTCAGGTCCCAGATCACGCCGACCCAGGACAGCGCCTTCAGTCCATAATAGGCGAGGTCGATCTCCCACCACCTGAACCCCTGGCGGGCGCTGCTCTGGTAGGCGTGATGGTTGTTGTGCCAGCCCTCTCCCAGTGTCAGGAGCGCAAGCAGCCAGTTATTGCGGGAATCATCGCCCGTGACATAGCGCGTGCTGCCGCGCACATGCGCGAGGGAGTTGATGCAGAAGGTGGCGTGGTAGACGAGCACGGTGCTCCACAGGAAGCCGACAACGAGGCCGGACCATCCCGCGATCGCAAAACAGAGCGCGGCAAGAACCGCGGCGGGGACCAGCTCCATCCGGTGGAGCCACGTCAGTTCGGGCCAGCGCGCAAGATCGGCGACTTTCGAAAGATCCGCTTGATCGTGCTTCCGATCGAAGATCCATCCGACATGACTGTACAGGAAGCCCTTATGGCGGGGCGAATGCACGTCCTGCTCGGTGTCCGAGTGAAGATGGTGATGCCGGTGCTTTGCGGCCCACCAGAGGACGCTTTTCTGCGCGGTGCTTTGCGCAACAACGGCAAGCATGAACTGGAACGCTCGGCTGGTGGCGAAGGCGCGGTGCGAGAAGTATCGATGATAGCCGGCAACGACGGCGAACATGCGAACCAGATAAAGGGCAGCGCAAAGCACGATCGCGGACCAGCTTACGCCCGTCCAGACTACCGCCATGCAACCGAGGTGCACCAGCACGAACGGGATGGCGGAAGGATACATGATGTCGTCGCCCGCGTGGGCGGCGGCAGATCGCATTCTAGGAGCCCTTCTTTACCTTTTTCGAGGTCTTCCCGGTCGCTTCACCGGCCTCTTCGCCGGCTTCCCTGGCGAGGCGGAGCGCGCGAAGGCGTTCGGTGTTGGCGAGAACAGCGCGCCGCTCGGCCTCATATTCCTTCATGGCCTGGGCGGCGTCGCGCGCACGGTCCGCTTTCATCGCATCCCGCGCCGCCCGATCCGGGCGCGCCTTTGCGGTTGTCGTCTGCTCATCGATTGCACGGGTTTGCGGCATGGGGCGGCGACGGCTCACGATCATAGGACGCATTCCTCGATGGTTGCTCAGAAGCCGGAGACCCTGCGTCTGGAGAACCAGGCGCAGGGGTCGATCCATTGCTTTGCCAGTACATCCGTGGTCAAAGCTGGTCGATGCTCTGCGGCTGCCTAGGCGGCGCGCAGGTTCTCTGCCGAAGACCGGCCGCTTTTGCGGTCGTCCACCACATCGTAGGACACCTTCTGGCCCTCGCTGAGGGCGCCCATGCCGGCGCGTTCGACCGCGCTGACATGAACGAAGACGTCTTTGCCGCCGTTGTCCGGCTGAATGAAGCCGAAGCCCTTTTGGCTGTTAAACCACTTAACAATTCCCGTATTCATGGGAGTATTTCCTTCTAGATAGTAAGTTCAGGCCGCTCACGTGCGGCCGTTCGGATCGAGATTTTGGAGGAAGGTCGTCAGTCAGCGCGCTTTCGCGGCGAGGCCAAGTCGTTCGGGCCGAATCTCAACAGACAACAGATGGTCTTTCCAGGCCCGTTCCGCAAGTCCAAATCGCCACCCAGGCAACTTTTTCTATTGGGGCATCAGCAGGACGGCGTGCGTAGAGCCGCGGCGGTCAGGGCGCCGAGGCCTTGTTGCTGCCGGCCGTGAGCGTCGAAATTGCCGGGATCCAGCCAGGTTTCAAAGGCCGCCTTCAGGGCCGGCCAGTCGTGGTCGATCATGGCAAACCAAGCGGTGTCGCGGTTGCGGCCCTTGTAGATCGTGGCCTGCCGGAACACGCCCTCGAAGCTGAAGCCAAACCGGAGGGCCGCACGGCGCGAGGGCTCGTTCAGGGCATCGCACTTCCATTCGTAGCGCCGGTAGCCCAGTTCCTCGAACACCCGGCGCATCATGAGATACATCGCCTCGGTCGCGGCGCGCGTGCGCTGCAGGCGCGGCGAATAATGGATGTGGCCGGTCTCGATGACACCGAACTTCGGATCGATCCGCAGATAGGAGGCGACCCCGACCGCCTTGTCCGTGGCGCCGTCGACGACCGCGTGGAACAGCGGGTCCTCGCCAAGGCAGGTCGCCTTCATCCAGGCGCGGTATTCGGGCAGGGTGCCGAACGGGCCATAGGCCATGTAGGTCCAGCTTCGCCCGTCCGGATCATCAGAGATCGCCTCGAACAGGTCCGCGGCATGCCGGTCGACCTCGACCGGCTCCACCCGGCAATACCGTCCGGTCATCGGCGTTCGCGGCGGCGGGCTGACGGGCTTCCAGTGCGGCACCTGATAGCCGATGGATTGACCCAGCGAATTCACCCGGTTGTTCATGCGCGCTCCGCCCGATCGATTCGCGTCATCATAGAACGTTTGCAGGCACACCGCATCGCCCTGAGCATGCTGCGGAGGAAGCCGGTCGCGCTGTGGGCGGACCCCGTCGGCGTGCGCGCTAGTCGAGGATCTCCAGCGCCGCGACAGTCAGCACGTCTAGGATCAAGTTGCTGGCGGCCTGGATCAGCATGACGCGGTCATCGGCGATGACGTACCGATAGGCGGGCTGCAGTGGCGGCAACTGCACGACAAGATCGTGCGGGAGCGGCCGGTAGTCGATGCCTGGAGGCATGCGGCCGTTGCGCGCCAACTGCTTGGCGATACCCGGCGGGATGGTGCCTTTCTTGGCAATGCCGGGCGGCAGGGCCTTGTGCTTTTTCTTCTTGCCCTTGCTCTTCGTGTATTCGTGCCAGTCCGGGCTCGCCTGGTACGCCTGCAAGTGGCGCTGATAGTAGCTGGCGATGATCCGCTTCTCGAACTCGCCGATGAATATGTCGGCTGCGTCCGGCGCCTCCGCCACCGAAGGCGGCGTGCCCGGCGCGCCGTGCTGCCCGGGCTGTCCGGCCCAGGCGGCTTGGGGCAATAAAGCCAGCGGAAGCGTGAGGCCGATGGTCCGCAGAGCGGACCGGCGGGAAATACATCGCATGAACAGAGTCCCCGTGCTTGCGCGAGGAGTCATGGGTGGTGCTCCGCCGCCGCCGTCAAACCAAGAGGCACGCGACCCGCCCCGGAGTCGAGGGCGATCAGTAGGATGGGCCGCCGCCGGGCGAGGGTGGGGGAAGCTGGTCCACCGTGGGCTCGGTCGGGATCGGGCCATCGCCGCCGCCACCGCCGCCGCCGCCATCGCCCGTGCCGCTGGCGCGCTTGGTGCCGGGCACGATCGTGCAGCGGTCGCTGCAGGCGAAGATGGTTTCGGTGACGTTCTGGCCGTCAGGCGCCAGGACGGAGACCTGCGCGCTCGCATTCTTCGCCGTCACGACGATCTGGGTGTCCATCGTGATGGTCCCGTCATTCATGACGATGAGGCGCGTGATGCCGGGTGCCCGGCCAAGGATCACCAGGCGGTTCGGCGTCTGCACCGTGACGTCGGCGACGTTCGGGTTGCCGATCACGACATCGCTGGCGGGGTTGTCCAGCTTCAGGATGCGAGCGCCGTCCAGCTCGACGGTCAAGGCGTTCTGGGCCTGGACGCTGCTTGCCATGGTCGCGGCCAGGCCGGCAGCGATCATCAGCGGCCAACACGATCTGAACATGCTCATCAATCCTCTCTTTTTAAACGATTTGTTCATCATGTTCGGCGATGCTCTTTGCTGAGTGATACTCCACCAGAACATCCTCAACGATCAGTTAACGCGGACCAAGAACCGCGGAGGTAAGGGGAAAAAATGGCACGATTCACGACGCGATTGCTGGGCAGTGTGGCGCTTTCGCTCGCCATCTCCGGATGCGCGATGACGGCGGATACTGGTCCCAAGCCGGCCGAGAAGGCCGCGAGCGTGGAACCGGCCCTGCGCCAGGCGGCGATGATGTCCGAGCGCAACGCCAGCTATGGGGAAGCCGCGCAGCATTACGCGGCGCTCCACGCCAAATACCCCGAGGACAAGGCGGTCACCCTGGCGCTGGCCCGCAACCTCCGCTTCGCGGGCAATCCCCAGAGGGCGGTCGCGGTGATCACCAACTCCACGGCCGGCCAGTCTCCCGATGCCCTGACGCTGCTGGAACTGGGCAAGGACTACTTGGCCGCCGACCAGCTCAACCTCGCCAAGCCGACGCTGGAGCGCGCCAAAGCGGCCGCGCCCCTCAACTGGGAGATCCTGTCGTCGCTGGGCGTGGTCTACGACTACGAGGGCGATTACGGGAAGGCGCAGCAGCAATACGATGCCGCCCTGTTCGCCGACCCCGAGAACCCGACCGTCCTCAACAACAAGGCGCTCTCCCTGGCCCAGCAGGGCCGGCTGGACGAAGCCGTCTCGATCATGAAGCTCGCGACCGACCAACCGTCGGCGAGCGCCCAGGCGCGCCAGAACCTTGCCCTGCTCATGGCCCTGAAGGGCGACGCGGAAGCGGCCGAGCGCCTGGCGCGCAAGGATCTGCCGCCGGCGATCGCCGAGGCCAACATCGAATACTATCGCTCCCTGGCGAAGCCGGAGGCCCCGGCCAAGCCAGCCCAGAAGCCGCGTGCCAAGCCGGCCGCGCCGGCGATGGAGGAGGATCTGCCGCCGCCGCCACCGCCGCCGCTCGACTACTGAGCCCGACGCGCTTCCCACGAAACGGCGGCCCTTCCGGAAGGAACGGCCGCCGTTCTCATTATGCAAGGTGCCACGCGCCGATGACGGCGGGCAGTGGCGGGCGATGCGAGGCCGCGCACCCGATTGCGCCCGTGCATCCCTATGGAGCTCCGCTCACCACGGCCTGGGGAAGTCCAGCATCGCGGGATGGCGCATGCGGCCAGGGAGAGCATCCTTCAGCGACGCTGGGGCGTCTCGACCTGGCATGGCGGCGAGTCGACGAGACGCGCGATGCAGGCCGCTCGAATGCCGATGGCCGGGCGCTTGCGCCCGGCCATCGGGGAACTGGATCGGGAACTTTGCCGGAGCCTAGGAGGACGACATCAACTGCGCGATCTGGATCCCGGCGGGGGCGGCGATGATGACGAACAGCACCGGAAGGAAGAAGATGATCATCGGCACGGTGAGCTGGGCCGGCAGCGCCGCCGCTTTCTTTTCGGCCATCGACATGCGGGTGTCGCGGTTCTCCTGCGCCAGCACGCGCAGGCCGTTGGCGATCGGGGTGCCGTAGCGTTCCGATTGCAGCAGCGTGGTGGTGAGCGCCTTGAACGACGGCATGCCGGTGCGTTCGGCCAGGTTCTCGAAGGCCTGCCGCCGGTCGCTGAGGAAGGCGAGCTCGGCAGCGGTGAGGCCCATTTCCTCCGACATCTCGGGCGAGCTCTCGGCCATCTGATCGGTCACCTTGTTGAAGGCGGCCTCGATCGACATGCCGGATTCGACGCAGATCACCAGCAGGTCGAGCGCGTCGGGGAAGGCCCGCTGCAACGCCTTCTGACGCTTCTGGATCGAGTTGTTGAGCATGATCTGCGGCAGGAAGTAGCCGAGGCCGCCGGCGGCGAGCACGCCGGCCAGACGGACCGGGATCGGCTTGTCCGGGAACACCAGCCAGGCATAGAGCAGCGCCGCGATGACGAAGCTGATGGGCAGGGCGATGCGCTTGAACAGGTAGTTGGCGACCGCGCTCGGGTTGCGCTTGCCGGCCCGCGCCAGCTTTACGCGCAGCTCCTTGGCGTCCAGCAGGTCGGACATGCTGACGCCGCGCAGGAAAAATCCCTTGATGCCCTTGTTCGGCACCGCCTGCAGCCGGTTGCGCGCCTGGAAGGACTGGGTCTGGGCATTCGACAGGGCGCGGCGCCGCTCGCGCACCGCACGCAGGCGGGCTTCAAAGCGCTCGCCCCGCATGAAGGGCATCGCCAGCGCAAAGATCGTGGCGATCGTGGCGGTGAACACGATCAGCACAATGATGCTGGTCATGTTGAAGCCGCTGGAGAAGTCGACTCCGAGTTGCGCCATGGCGGTGCCCCCTAGATCTCGAAATTGATCATCTTGCGCATCACGGCGATCCCGATGCCGAACGAGCAGGCGCCGAAGACAAGACACCAGTTGCCCGCGTTCGTCGTCACCAGCAGGCTGATGTAGGTGGGCGCGATGAAGCTGAGGATGCCCGCCACCGCGAAGGGCAGGGAGCCGATGATGCCGGCCGAGGCCTTGGCCTCGCTGGACAAGGCCTTGATCTTGTCTTTCATCTTCTTGCGGTCGCGCAGGATGCCGGACAGCTTCGCGAGGGTCTCGGCCAGGTTGCCGCCCGTCACCTGCTGGGTGATCAGCACGATTGTGAAGAACTTGACCTCGGTGGTCGGCACGCGCGTGACCAGGCGGTTGAGGCATTCCTCGAGAGTGATGCCCATCTGCACACCCTCCGTGATCGTGCGGAACTCGACACCGATTGGATCCGGCATTTCCTTGCCGACGATGGAGAGACACTCGGCGACGGTCATGCCGGTCCTGACACCGCGAACGATCAGGTCGATGGCGTTGGCAAAGTCCGTCGTGAACGCCTTGAGGCGACGGTTGACGAGCTGAAAGAGAATATAGCGGGGGATGCCGAACGTGCCGACCAGCAGGCCAGCCGGAATGGTGTAGACGATGCCGCTGGCCGCGTAGATGACGACCGTGAAGACCAGGCCGCAGGCCGCGCTATACGCCCAGAACCGCTTCGGCGAGATCTTCAGGCCCGCCTGGATCAGCTTCTCCTGCAGCTTGTAGCCACGCTGCTGGTGCCGCATCTGCTCGGCGGCCTTCAGCTTGGCTTCGATGTCCTTGCGCCGCATGCCGGCGCCGGTCTTGGCCGCTCCCCGGTCGCGCCCCATGCCGCTGCCGCCCACGGTGCTCAAGCGCCGCTCCAGCCTCGCTCGCGGCCCGTAAAGGCTGTTCAGCAGCGCAATGGACACGGCGATCAGCCCGAGCAGGAGGACGGCGACGGCACCCACGATCAACGGGTCAAGAGTGGCCAGGGTCTCAGTCAAGTTCCGCTCCCATGATTTCCGCCAGTTCGCGCTCGCGGCCGAAATACTTCGCCTGGTCCCAGAAAGCCGGACGCAGGCCCGTGAACTTGTGACGGCCGACGATGCGGCCGGACGCGTCTTCGCCTTGGATCTCGTAGATGAACAGATCCTGCAGGGTGACGACGTCGCCTTCCATGCCGATGACCTCGGTGACGTGCGTGATCTTGCGCGAGCCGTCGCGCAGGCGCGCCGCCTGGATGATGACGTTGATTGAGCCTGCGATCTGCTCGCGGACGGTCTTGGCGGGCAGGTTGTAGCCGCCCATCGCGATCATGTTCTCGAGGCGCGAGATGCATTCGCGCGGGTTGTTGGAGTGGATGGTGCCCATGGAGCCGTCGTGGCCGGTATTCATGGCCTGCAGCAGGTCGAATGCCTCGGAACCGCGGACCTCGCCGACGATGATGCGTTCGGGACGCATACGCAGGCAGTTGCGGACCAGGTCGCGCATGGTCACCTGGCCGACGCCTTCCAGATTGGGCGGGCGGGTTTCCAGTCGGACCACGTGCGGCTGCTGGAGCTGAAGCTCGGCGGCATCCTCGCAGGTGATGACGCGCTCGCCCTTGTCGATGAACTGTGTCAAGCAGTTCAGCAGCGTGGTCTTGCCCGAGCCGGTGCCGCCCGACACGATGGTGTTGAGCCGGCAATGGCCGATGATCTGCAACAGCTTGGCGCCGGCCGGCGAGACCGAGCCGAAGTTCATCAGCTTCTCGAGCGTCAGGCGGTCGCGCTTGAACTTACGGATGGTGAGGGCGCAGCCGTCCAGGGCCAGCGGCGGCGCGATGACGTTGACGCGCGAGCCGTCGGACAGACGCGCGTCGCAGATCGGGCTGGCTTCGTCGACGCGGCGGCCGACCGCCGACACGATGCGCTGGCAGATGTTCATGAGCTGCTGCTGGTCGCGGAACTTGATATCAGTCAGCTCGATCTTGCCGTTGCACTCGATGTAGACCTTGTCAGGCCCGTTCACCATGATGTCGGCGATGTCGTCCCGGGCGATCAGCGGCTCCAGCGGGCCGAGGCCAAGGACGTCGTTGCAGATGTCCGTGACCAGCAGCTGCTGCTCGGCCGCGCTGATGGTCAGGTTGCGGAGATTGATGATCTCCGCGACGACTTCGCCGATCGCCTCGCGAACCGACTTGTGGTCGAGCTTCGCCAGCTCGGCCAGGTCGACCGTGGAGATCAGGTCGTTGAAGACGTTCTGCTTGATCTCCTGCAGGCGATTGTCCAGCTCGCCTGGGCGGCCGCTGGCCTTCTTCGGCACAGGCGCGGCCGCGGCCGCAGGCGCCTGATTCGCTGCGGCCGAAACCGCGACGTCCTGGCTGGGCGCCGCCTGGGTCGGCGGGGAGGAACGTCGGCCAAACATGAACGCTCAGTGCCCCCTTAAGCGACCTTCGGCTGCGGCTTCCGGAACAAGCCGGGGAACGCCAGCTTCTTCGGCGCCGTCGCAGAACCGCTCTTCACGCCGGCGCGGACGCCGGTCCGCATGACGAGATCGGTGAATACACCGATCAGCTTGTGCGACTTGAACCGCTCCCCGATCATCTTGCCGTCGTTCGCGGCCTCGATGAAGGTGGTCGGGTCGAAGGGGATCGCGGCGACCGGCTGGATCCCGAGGGTGCTGGAGATGTCCTTGGGAAGCAGGCGCGTGCGCTTGGCGATATCGGACTTGTTGATCACCACCTTGACCTGCTTGCTGTCGCCGCGCTTGCCGTTCAGGAAGTCGAGCAGGTTGCGCGCCTCGCGGATGTTCGCGATATCCGGCGCGAGCACCAGCACGGTCTCGTCCGCGCTGGTCAGCAGTGCTTCCGACCAGTCGGTCCAGACGTGGGGCACGTCGACGATGACAAGCTTGGCCATCTGCCGGCAGAGGTCGATGGCCTTCTCGACCGATTCCTCGTCGATGCTGTCGTACTGGCGCAGGGCGCCCGGCGTGCTCAGGATCTGCAGATTGTCGTCGTCGCCCGCCATATACCGCTCGAGCAGGGTAACGTCGATTCGTTCGGGATCGCCGAAGGCCTCGCCGAACGCCGTGCGCGGGTCCTGGTTGAAGGCGAGGCCGGCGGTCCCGAAGGTCAGGTCCATGTCGGCCAGGATGGTCCTGATGTTGAGCCGCTTGGCGGCGGCCCAGGCCATGTTGTGGGCAATCGTCGAGGCGCCGACGCCGCCACGGGCGCCGGTGACCGCGATGAACTTGCACTTTTCCGGCCCTTTCGGGTCGTGCGCGGCGCGCTCGATCGCGTCCGTCATGCCTTCCAGGCTGAGGGGCGAGACCAGGTAGTCGGTCACGCCCAGCGACACGATGCGGCGGTACACCGAGATGTCGTTGATCGCGCCGACGACGATGAGTTTGCGGCCGGGCTCGACCACCTGCGCGAGCGAGTCAAGCCGCGACTGCAGCATGTCGGTATCGCCGTCATCCTCGACGATGATGAGGTGAGGCGAGGGGTGGTCGGCGTAGTGCGTCACCGCACGGGCCAGGCCGCCGTCCCGGACCGCGATCTTGCACCGGGCGAATGCGCGCTGCTCGGCCAATGCCTTCGCGGCGGACGAGGTCTGTTCGGCGTGGCAGAAGACGTCAATGGTCAGGCGATACTGCATGGCTCGTCTCTCGCTAACTGGAGATCTTGAAGTTGTAGTCTTGCAGGAGGTCGTTCGCGCTCGGCAGCGCTTGGCCCCGCTGATAGTTCTCGATCACGTAATAGGCGCGCGCGCCGGACCGGCCGGGCGTCATCTCGCGCGGGTAGACGAGATCGCGCGGATTGGCCACCATGGCGTCGATGTTGTGCTGGATCGAGCAGCCATAGTTGGGATGGATGGCGTTGTCGTGGCCGAAGTCCCATGCCTCGCCGGGATATCCGCACGGCTCCGGCGCGGTGATGTAGATCGGGAACGTGACGCTCGCCGTTCCCTTGGTCTGCGTCTCGGCGACGTAGAGCTTGATATCCTCCGCCTCGACGCCGCGCTGCATCAGGGCGTTGGCAAGCTGCAGCGCGTGCTCGCGCGCCGCCGGATCGTCGGTCGACTTGCCTGGCACGGTCACCTCAAGCGGGCGCTCGCCCTGGGTGTGATAGGCAGCGAGGAACTCGTCGATCCGCTCCTGGTCGGACGGGCTCGGTTTCCCGGCATAGAGGGGCCCGACATCCAGCCGCGCCGTCTTGCGCTGGACGGTCGTGGGGTGGGAATAGGCGGCATCGTGCTGGGTGATGTCGGTCTCGCAGGCGCTGACGAAGACAGCGATGAGGCCGGCGCAGGCGCAACGCAGCAGAGAATGGGTCACGGCTGGTCTCCTCAATTAATGATGTAGCCGATCGGGCCCTTGGGGCCGTCGCTCGGTTGGCTGCCTTCAGGTGGCCGCTTGACGTAGAGGCTCTGCAGGTTGCCGAGGAAGTAGCGGTCGAGGTCGTGCGCCGGCGCGAACCCGTCCGTCGGCGTCGCCAGCATGTCCGGGTCCACCGGCTTGGCGAGCATGACGTTCACCAGGATCACCAGCTCCGTCTCGTTGCGCTGGAACGAGGTCGAGCGGAAGAGCGAACCCAGGATGGGGAGGTCCATCAGGCCCGGGACGCCGTTCACGCTGCTCTGGATGTCGTTCTGCAACAGGCCGGCGATCATGATGCCGCCGCCGCTGGGCAGCTCGATCGTGGTATTGGCGCGACGGGTCGCCAAGCCGAGGATCTGGAAGCTGTCGTTGCCGAACGGAATGATGACCGAGTTCTGCGCCGAAAGCGCGCTGACCTCCGTCGACACCTTCAGCCAGATGCGGCCGGGGGCGATGACGACGGGCAGGAAGGCAAGGCTGACGCCGAACGGCTTGTATTCGACGGACACGGTGCCGGTATCGCCGTCATCCGAAACCGCCACCACCGGGTACTCGCCGCCCGCCAGCATGCTGGCCGGCTCGCCGGAGATCGCAAGGAGGTTCGGTTCGGCCAGCGTGCGGAGCAGGCCGTGCCTCTCCAGCAACTGGAAGGTCGTGTCGCTGTCGCTGGTGCCGATGCCGAGAATGCCCGCGAAGGTGCCGGCGCTGAGGCCGGTGGCCGCGGTGGCAAGATCAAGCGTGATCGGACCCAGAGTCTGCGGGTCCAGGATGTTTGACGTGCCGAGCTCCTTCAGCACGCTCTTGCTGATCTCGGCCACCTTGACCTTGATCAGAACCTGCTGCTCGGAGCCGACGGTGATCATGTTGACGATGTTTTCGTCGCCCGGAACGAAGCGGCGGGCAATCTGCTGGGCCTGTGCCGCGGCGCCATCCGAGCTGGCGACGCCGGAGAGGACCACCGAATTGCCGACTCCTTTGACGCTGATGCGCTCCTTCGGCAGAAGCTGACGGATGGCCGATTCGATCGCCGAGCCGTCCGGATTGACAACGATGTCAAGCTTGCGCACGAGATTGCCGTTGGCATCGACCAGGAAAACGTTGGTTTCGCCGACCGACCGGCCAATGATGTAGACTTGGCCCGGAGCGCGCACCACGACGTCCGCGACGTCGGGATTGCCGATGATCACGTCGCGCACCGCCCTTTCAAGCTCGATCGGACGCGTCTTGTTGAGCGGCAGCTCGAAATGGTCAGCACCCACCGCGGGCATCGCCGGCAACGGCTCGACCGGGATCTGCACGCGCTTGACCGGAGCCATGGCGCCCTTCGTGGGGTCGAACTCGTAGGCGTCGAGCGGAACGTTCGCGGCAGCCTGGCTCGCCGGGAGACGGGCGGGGGCTGTATTGACCTGCGGCGTGGTGGCGAGGAGCTCAGCTTCCGCGTCCAGTGTCGCGTCGTCCGTGCTCGAGCCCTCGTTGTTGACGATGCCGATCACCTTCTTGATCGGCTTGAGCTGGCTGTCGGTCTGGGCCGCGAGCGCGCTGGCCGCGGCGCTTGCCGCCGCCGTGGCGTTGTCGCCGCCGGACGGAGCCGCGGATGCCGCGGTCGCCTTGCCAATCGGTTTGTTGGCTGCCTTGTTGGTCGGCACCAGCCGCTGTTCGCCCGGCGCAACGGGCTTGCCGTTGGTGTCGACCGGCGTCAGCATCACGGCATTCGGGCCGGGAACCGTCGGCGAACCTGCCAGCGGAAGTTGCTCGATAACCGGCGCCGGAACTTCAGGCGACGTCGCGGCCGGCGGGGGCTCCGCAAAAGTCGTGGAGGCCCCCCACAGTGCCCCAACGACCAGGATGGCTGCGATACCGTGAAGTCTGGACACGGCTATTTCCCTTCCTGTGAGATTGCACCGCCCCTGTTGACCCGCACGCCGCCGGTGCTCCGGCTGCCATAGAGAGACGACGTCGTGTTGATCGCAGACACTGCGCGGCTGGTTGCCACGTCGGTCGTGAAGTTGAACGGATCCTCGAACGCGTCGACTTCATCCTGCGGCGAGTCTTCGAGCACCAGGCTGCGCAGAACCAGCGTCAGATCGCCGAGCCTCGAAGCTGTAAGCAGCTTCTCCGTGTCCGCGAGCGAGACCTCGAGCGTCGCGGTCTTGCCCACGTCGGCCGGGCCTTCCTCCGTGTTGCGGCCCAGCTTCTGGTCGATCGCCAGCACCTTCACATTGCGAAGGACGGTCTCGGTCGTGACCTTCAGCAGCTCATCGCCATCAGGCAGCATCGCCGGCGTGCCCTCGGGCAGCTTCCTGCCGGCCGAGTCATAGATCGTGAGCTTGTGCTCGATCGAGAGGATCACGTCGACATAGTCGCCCGGCGCGATGAAGCCGCCGGAGGCGGTGGCGGGAGAAATCTTGATCGACACCGCGCGCATGCCCGGCGAGACGACGGCGGCGCCGACGCTGCGGTCGCCGCGGTGGATCAGTTGATCCGGGCTGATCGGCTCGTTCGCGAGGATGCGTCGGCGCGCCACGGCGCCGACGACCGCGGCGTCCGCCGGGGTCGACGACTTGGCGCTCTGATTGGGCGCGCCGCTCTCCGGTTTCTTCTGGGGCGCCGCTTCGCCTTCCGTGCGCACCACCATGCCGACTTCGGTCGGCGGGACGGCCGCGGACGGCAGCACGAACTCGCTCTCCTCGATCAGGCGTTCCTGCAGAAGGGCCTTGGGCCATTCGGCCCAGGTGACGTCCTTCGTCTGCAGGATTTCACCGGGGTTGATGGTGCGGCTCGCGACCAGAACCTTCACCACGCCCTTCACCTTCTCCTCTTGAACGACGACCGGCTGTGACTGTCGTTCGAGGAACACTTTGACCATAAATGCCGCGGCGCCCGCGAGTACCAGGGCGACAACGGCGAGCATGATGACGGAAGGCCTCATCGAAAACCTGCTCCTCTTCCCACGAAACGATGCAACGTGCACGTGTGCGAGTATCGCAATCGTCCCGATGCTAGGGACCCATGGTGAAGGATTGGTAAATTCCAGAGGCGCTATTTGCGGTTTACTGCGCGGAGCGAAGAACTTGCCGAGGTTCACCACGGCGTGTGCCCGGCCCGTGAGCCTGGCCGGCGCCACTTGGAAGATTGACGCCGGAGATGATAAAAACTCGCGCTAATTGAATCCGCGAATTGGCGGCCGCGGCACGGCGACGCGCTACTGCATCCAAGGCCAGAGCGGCGCGAACGGCGAGTGCGCGCTGGTGACGAAAAAGTCGAGTCCGGCGATGGCGATCGCCACGCCGTAGGGAATGCGGTTCGGCATCTGCGGAGCCTGCGCACCCTCGGCCGGCTGCGTGCCTGTGGCGGAACCCTCGGCGGATATGGCCGCATTGCCGGCCAGCGCCGCCCGATGGCGGCGGCGCCTCGCCAACCAGAGGAGGCCGAGAAGGCCGCCCGCGGCGGTCATGACGAGCAGGAACCGAGGCAGGCCGGCGAACCCGGTCCACAGCGCCATCGCCGCGATCAGCTTCACATCGCCGCCGCCGAACAGTCCTGCCGCGAACAGGCCAGCTCCCACCAGAAACATGACGACGCCTGCCAGAATCGCCAATGCGGTCGTCGGCCATGCGAAGTTGAACGCCGCGCCCACCAAGAAGGTGGCGACGATCGCGTACACGATGACGTTCGGTATGCGATAGCGCGCAACGTCGGTCGCGGCCGCAGCCAACAGGAGAAGCACGGTGCCGGCGGCGGCCAGGATCTCGATCCAATCGCTGGGAGTCATGCGGCGCTGCGCCTTACTGGAGTTATCGTCTGTCGCGGGGCCGCCAGGATTGCAGAATGGGCCTCGACCATGCAAGTGGCCGAATCGGATTGACGCGATGCGCGCGCAAAACGAAAGCGGCGGGCCGGGAGAATCCGGCCCGCCGCAATTTTCGTCCCGTTATGGCCTAGTTTACTGTAGCGACCCCGAGAGCGTCGAGCTGATGTACGTGTAGGCATCGATGAGGCGAGTGTTGACCACCCTCAGCGAGCCGATGATCGCGACCGAGATAAGACCGGCGATCAGGCCGTACTCAACGGCCGTGGCGCCATCCTCGTCGCTCCAAAGCCCTCGTAAGAACCGTGAGATCATCGGTTCCCTCCGAACTTATCAACCGCGGGCCAACCCCGGACGAGCGCCTGTTGGCTCCGCAAAAAAGGGAGAGCGGCGGGCGAGGAATACCAGCCCGCCGCTCGCCACGTAACTCAGCCCACCGGCGGGTGGGCCAGCCCGTTACTGGTTCACGGACTCCAGCGTCGTGCCGACGTGATTGAACACGGCCGACAGCTGAGTGCCGACCAGCATCACGGCACCGATGATGACCACCGAGATCAGACCGGCGATCAGACCGTATTCGATGGCCGTGGCGCCGTTCTCGTCCTTGCGCAGCTTGCGGAAGAAGCGAAGCATCGTTTAGTTCCTCCTAATCGACGTGGCGCCCCGACGGCGACCACTTCCCACTCCACCCATGCGGCATCGGATTCTTTTTGCCGCCGAATGTCACATGAGCAAATAAATGAACTGGCACATTAACACAAGTAAATATCTGAACTGTTCGCAATGATTTATTTTAGATAACGTCGATAAACTTGAATTTGTTCTGTATTACGCAGAAACAAAGAAACTGTATACTTGAGCTGTTACCAGGCTCCCGCCCCCCAGCGAGCGCCCGGAACATGCTCGTTATAGGACCCAGAAATTAACGAACGGTGAAAGCAAGCCGGAAAAGCGTGTGCGGGCCTACAAGCAGGTGTGGACTATTCGACGGATTTCGCTGCTAAAATTTTAAGTAAATATCCGCCTGATACTTTGCGATGCCGAATATTCGAGGCGCGGCAAGCAGATGAGCCTCTTCGCCACGTGGCGACCAGCAGCCGCTCTCAATCGCCGGTCATGATCGGGCCGCGGGGCTTTCGCCACAACAATGCCTGCACGGTCCGTAGATCCAGCAGCCAGCCCGTGAAACGCCACAGCACCCAGGCACCGAGGATCGACATGTAGCCATCAAGGGCGTAGTGCCAGCCGAGATGCACGGAGCCGATCAGGATGACAGAGAAGAAGCTCCAGCCAGCGACTGCCGGCCATCGGCCGTAGGTCTGCAACAGGCGCGCGATCAGCCAGGTGGAGGCCACGTGCAGACTCGGCGCAGCGGAAATCCCGCCACCGAGGTCAGGATCGCTCTGCTGGTAATAGCTCCACAACATGTCTTGGACCCGCACGGCGATCAACTCAGGCGGGGCTGCGAAGCCGAACAAGGGCGTCGCCTGCACGGTTTCGCGCAGATAGGCCATCAACGGTCCATAGACCGGCGCGCCGACCACTTGTTCGTAGTAGCAGGGGCCGGCGGAGCTCAAGAGCGTCGCCGCCCCGCTGCCGAGCAGGACCCAGGTGAGCATGCTGCTCAGCAGGAAGTGCATGCGGAGCCGTCGATTTCCGGTCGATGTGATCTGCGCCAGGAGGGCGAGGTACATGACGAACATCCAGAGGGCGTAGAGCCGATCGATGACATAGGTGAGGCCTGGATGGCCGAGCAGAGGATGGAGGAGGGTCCATGGATCCTGCCCGAAGTGAATCCATCGATCCGCCGCATGCAGGAAGGGATCCAGATGGAATGGCGCGATCGCCGGAATCAAGGTCTTCATGAGAGAGAAGGACAGCACCATGACCGGCCAGAGCGCGAGGATCGGCAAGGCCAGCAGAATGCGCTCGCGGCTCAGGAACTCCGTGAAGAGGAGCCGCCAGAACGCGCCGGTCTGCACGGAAACCTTGCGGATGAGGGTGATGTGGAGTGTCCACAATATGAAGAAGGCACAGAAACATACGAACGAGAGCGCCAGGTATCCGCCGTAGGCCGGGACCACCCTGTCCAGGGCGCGATGCGTCTCGCCGAGCAGCGCGGCCGTGCCGTCCGCCACAGCCAGGAACAGAGCAAAAAGGGCCAAAACCGGGCTGTTCTCGCGCAGGCTCGCGATGAATCCGGCGAGCCACCGGGAACCGATGGCCCTGCCTGGAGAGGCGGTGTCGATGGAGGATGGCATCGATCAGGCCGCCGCCAGCGCTGCGGCGCGGGCACGCTCGGGCCACAGCCAGGACTGCACGGCCGGCCGGTCCAGCAGCCATCCGGTAAGACGCCACAGTACCCAGGCGCCGGCGATCCCAAGATATCCGTCGAGGGCGTAGTGCCAGCCCAGGTGGATCGATCCTACGAAGATGAAGAGCAGGAAGGCGCTGCCGAAGATGCGCGCCATGCGGCCCATGGACCAGGCGAGGCGCCAGATCAGCCAGCTCGACGCGACGTGCATGCTCGGCGCCGCGGAGATGCCCATGGCGATGGTGAAATCGCCGGCGGCGTGGCTTTGCCAGAGCAGGTCCTGGAGCATCAGCGCGGTGAAGGGAAAGCGGATCTCGTTGCCGAGCACGTCCAGGGACAGATTGGCCGCGACATCGCGCAGGTAAGCCATCAGCGGCACATAGGGATCGGCCCCTCCGGTCACGAGGCCGTAATAGCACGGCCCGGCGGAGCTCATCAGCGTGGCCGCAAGATTCCCGATCAGGACCCAGGCCAGCGCCGTCGCGAGCAGGTACCGCATCCTGAGCTTGCGGTTCCCGGCCGCGCAGGCCTGAAGGACGAGCACGGCCTGGAACACGAAGAACCACAGGGCGTAGCCCACGTTGATGACGTAGGTGATCCAGGTGTAGCCGAGGAACGGCTGCAGCAGGCGCCACGGCTCGATCCCGAGATGCAGGGCACGGTCCCACCGGTGCAGGGCCTCGTCCAGATAAAAGGGCTGGATCAGCGGGATCGCCGACTTGAAGTAGGAGAAGGCGCTCGCCGTGACCGGCCACAACGCCAGGACGGGCAAGGCCAGCATCAGTCGCTCGCGGTGCAGGAAATCGTTGCGGATCCGCCGCCACGCGGCGGATGGGAAGTCCGGCACCTTACGGATGCGCGCATGATACAGATACCAGAGGGCAAAGGCGGCGAACACAGCCATGCCGACCGTCATCAGGAAGCCGAGATAGGCCAGCCAGAGCTGGCCGTAGGGCATCGTGCCGATCGAAAGCGTTCGCCCCAGGAGGACGGCTGCCAAACCATAGACGATGGTGAACAGGATCAGTGGGCTGTTCTCGCGCAGCGAGGCGGCAAGCTCGTGCCGCCACGACGCGGGGGTTCCCGGCGTGAATTCGGACACCGCCGACAGCGACATGGTTCCGCGACTTCCCGAAATGGCTTTCTGTCGCGCCAGTATCGGCAGACACGGTTAATCATTCCTCAACGGCCGCGGGCAGGGGAGCCTTCTCAACGGCTTGACGCAGCGGAACCGTTCGTGATGAGTGCGGCGAAGAGCTGCCGGTCGCTGCGGCGGTCATGAGGAAGGCGGGGATGGCGATTCTGTATGCGGACGATCCGGCCGATGCCGCTGCCTGGGCGGTGGCCATGGGTGCGCTGGCGCCGGGATTGGAACTGCGGTTCTGGCCGGATTGGGGCGCGGCGGGGGATATCGATTTCGCCATCGTCGGCGGGCGGGCGCCGGGCGACCTGCGGGTTTTTCCCAATCTCAAGGCGATCCAATCGACCTGGGCCGGGGTCAACCACCTGCTGGCAGACCACAATCTGCCGCTGGACCGGCCGCTGGCGCGCATGGTGGATCAGGGCCTCACCGTCAGCATGACGGAATTCGTCGTGCTCCACGTGCTGGACAGCGCACGCGAAGGGCCAAGGCTGCGCGCCGCGCAACGCTCGCGGCAGTGGCTGGATCTGGATCCGGTGCCGCCGCGCACCGTCACGGTCGCAGTTCTCGGCCTTGGCACACTGGGCGCGGATGCGGGGACGCGCCTTGCGGGGCTCGGCTTCGACGTGCGCGGCTGGAGCCGCAGCCGCAAGGACATCGCCGGCATCCGCAGCTTCACCGGGGCGGACGGATTGGGCGAATGCCTGTCGGGCGCGCGGATCCTGGTCTGCCTGCTGCCCTTGACCGAAGATACGCGCGGCATCCTCGGCGCCGCGGCCTTCGCTCCGCTGGCGGAGGGCGCGGTGCTGATTCACGCGGCGCGCGGGCTGCACCTGGTCGAGGCGGATCTGCTGGCCGCGCTCGAATCCGGCCGGATTTCCCGTGCGATCCTCGACGTCTTCGCGACGGAGCCGTTGCCGGCGGACCATCCGTTCTGGACTCATCCAGGCGTGACGGTGACGCCGCATGTCGCCGCCATCACCCGTCCCGGCACCGGCGCCGCCGATATCCTTGAGAACTATCGCCGCGCGCTAGCGGGCGAGGCGCTCATCAATCAGGTGGATCGGGCGAAGGGATATTGAGCCCGCGCTACCGTGGCTTGCGATAGCCTTCGGCGCGCGTGAGCATCATCGAGATGTGATTGCGCCGGATCATGCCGAGAGCGTCGAAATCGTTGACGGCCAGCGCGCGCAGCGATTCCTCGACCTCGTAGTAGAAATACTGAACCTCCTGGCGCACGTCGGCCTTCGCGAGCCACCCGTACCAGTAGCGGTCGGTCTGGGTATAGAGCTGGTCCTGGAACTGGCGCAGGAACGAATTGCCGATGACGTTGCTGAGCCGCGCGAAGAAGCGGTCGCACAGATCGGCGTATTCCCCGATCTCCGGTTCCTGGTCGCTGGCGAGGATGTCGGCCAGCCGTTGCTTGACCTCATTGAGCTCGGCCAGATCTCCAGGGGAGAGCGGGCGCGGCGACAGGCGGCCGATCAGCATGGCAAGCGACATGCGCAGCTCATAAATATCCTGCAGCTCCGCGTCATCGACCTCGGTGACGCGGATGCCGACGCCGTTCTTCACCTCGACCAGACCTTCGACGGCAAGGCGGTGCAGGGCTTGGCGCACCGGTGTGCGCGAGACCTCGAATTCTGCGGCGATCTCCGCTTCGGTCAGGCGGCTGCCCGGCGCATATTGGCGCGTCGCAATGCGCTGGCGGAGCACGTCATAGACGCGCATCGAATTGTCGCCGTGCCGCGCCGGCGCATGGCGCTGCGGCGTCACGGTCCGGCCGGTTTCGGCGGCCGGGTCCGGCCGTTCGATCTTGCTTCGGCGCTTCGTGCTCATGATGCCCCGGCTGAGCCGGCTCCCTGGCAGCCGCTCATATCAGGGCGCGGCAGCGGAAGCCAGAAATTAACGGATTAGCCGCGACAATACGACATGTTCGCGTCTCCAACCAATCGCAGGCCGCCTGCAGATGCCCGGTTCGCTCCATGAGCACCTTTGAACTGCCCGTTCGGAGCGATGTGCTGCGTCGGCTGGTTGCACATTGGCGCCGGATTCGTGGCGAGCGGCACATGCCGGCGCGCGGAGCTTTCGATCCCCTGGACGTGCCGTTCGCGCTCGGCTTCATCAGCCTGATTGACGTCCACCGTGCTCCGCTGCGCTTCTATTTCCGGCTCGACGGCAGCAAGCAGGTCGAATTGTTCGGAATCGATTGCACCCGCCGGTACCTCGATGAAGCGATGCCGCAGGACCATGCGAGGATGGCCGCAGCCTCCTACAGCGAGGTTGTGGAGCGTCGCGAGCCGCGTTGCCACACGCGGGAAGTCCTGTTCCGCAGGCGGATGCTCGGTTACGAGATCGTGATCCTGCCCTTCTCCGAGGATGGAGAAACAGTCGATCGCTTGATGACAGGGATTGTGCCGGACCGAGCGTTAGAGTAGAGCGCCGGGGGACCGGCGGCACGTGTGCGCAGTGTCACTTTCAGGAACGCCCGCGCAAGGGCATATTGGAGTGTGATCGCCAACCAATTGGGGCGCAATCACCGACTTGTGTCTACCATCGGTGGATCGACCCGCGATATTGCTCACGGGATTTCGGGGCGCCCCGCCGGATCGCGCCCCATCAGAAGGAGAGGGGCTCATATGAAGAAGCTTTTGACCATGGCGATGGCGACGATGACTCTCGCGGGTTGCGCGCAGAGCTATCAGCCGGTGGTCGATACCAAGGGTCAGGATTCAGCGCGCTATCAGCAGGACCTGTTCGAGTGCCGTCAATATGCGGAGCAGGTGAGCCCGGCGGGTGACGCCGCGGTCGGCGGCCTTGGCGGCGCGGCGGCCGGTGCGGCTCTGGGCGCGATCACGGGCGCCCTGGTGGGCGGAGTGAGCGCGGGCACCGGCGCGGCGGTGGGCGCGGCAACCGGGGGCGCGGTCGGGGTTGGCGCTGGCGCCGTCAGCGGCGTGGAGGAGCAGAAGCGCATCATCAACAATTGCATGCGCGGCCGCGGCTACAACGTCCTGAATTAGGGCATTCCAAGCATCCGGCAACCCCGGCCGCCTGATCGCGGCCGGGGTTTTCCATGTCTGGGGACTCACCGGTGATCGGAGTTGCGGCGGTCGTGCGTTGTTGTATCTTCCCGCTCAATCGAGCTGGAGTGCCTGCCATGGACCTTTCCAAGATCAAGACCGGAGAGAACCCACCCTATGACGTGAACGTGGTGATCGAGATTCCGCTCGGCGGAAACCCGGTTAAATACGAACTCGATAAGGCGTCCGGCGCCATGTATGTGGACCGGTTCCTCTATACGGCCATGTTCTATCCCGGCAATTACGGCTTCATCCCGCACACGCTGGCTGCGGATGGCGACCCGATGGATGTCATCGTGCTCGGCCCGACGGCGGTCGTGCCCGGCGCGGTCGTGCGCTCGCGCCCCGTCGGCGCGCTGATCATGGAGGACGAGGCGGGCGGCGACGAGAAGATCATCGCCGTGCCGGTGGACAAGCTGCACCCCTATTTCACCAATGTCGGGTCGTACCGCGACCTGCCGGAGGTGCTGCGCGAGCAGGTGGCGCATTTCTTCACGCACTACAAGGACCTCGAGAAGGGCAAGTGGGTGAAGGTGACGCGCTGGGCCGAGCCGGAGGAGGCGTGTGACCTGATCCGGCAATCGATCGCCAGTTACGGCAAGGAGTAGTCCTTGCTGCCGCGCGAGGCCGTGAAGGCGCTATCGGACTTCCTCCGCGACGCGGCGCAGGCGGAGCGTGCGGATGTCAACATCGATCGCGCGGTGCCCGGCGATGCGGGGCGGGTGCATCATCTGATCTCTGCCGAGATTCATGGCGGCCCGTTGACCGGCCGGCACGCGCTCGTCTTGCGGGGCCAAGGCGACGAGGGCGCTGCGGCCCTCTCCACCGTCCAGGAATTCGCCATCCGTCAGGCCGCGTTCCACGCGGGGCTGACAACGCCCAAGCCGCTCTGGCTCGAGCCGGATGGCCATGCGTTGGGCAGCCCTTTCATGGTGCTGCCCTTCGTTCCGGGAACGACGGAGGCGGCGGCGCTGCAGCGCGATCTGTCGGCGGAGGAGGGCGACCGCCTCGCCTACCGCCTGGGCCAGGAACTGGCGCGGCTGCATCAAGTCACGCTCGACGCCGCACCGGCGGAGCTCGCCTTCCTGACGCGCCCCGGCGCGGACTGGGCGCAGCAGCGCGCGGCCGCGTGGCATGCGGCGCTGGATGACGTGGCGATCCCGCAGCCTTGCTTTGAATGGGCGATCAACTGGTTCCTCGATCATGCGCCGGCGATCGGGCAGTTCGCGCTGTGCCATCGCGGCCTGCGCCTCGGCGACATTGTCGTCGATGGCGCGCAACTGGCCGGTATTCTCGATCTGGAGCAGGCCTCCTGGAGCGACCCCATGGAGGACCTGGGCTGGCTGTGCGCGCGCGGCGGCCGTCACGGCCTGCCGGAGCGAGAGGCCGGCGGTATCGGCAGCCGCGAGGCGCTCTATGACGGTTACCGGGATGTCACGGGCGCCGAGGTGGATGACCGCCGTGTGCGCTTCTGGGAAATCGCGGCGGCGATCCGCCAAGGCATAGCGGCGCTGCAGCGCGCCGCGCATCCGGGAGGCGATGCGGAGCAAGAACTCGCAGCCATGCTGACAGGCCTGCAGTCGCTCGAGGCCGAATACGACCTGCTGCTCGAGATCGAGCAATACCCGGCAGAGGCAGCGTGATGGCCGAGCCGCTCCTGCCATACAGCCCGGCCGACCTGCTCGAACGCGCGATCGAGACGTTGCGCGCACGCCTCCTGCCGCAGATGACGGAGGCGGCGGAGCATGAAGCCGCGCTGGCGGCAATGCGCGCGCTCGCCATCGCACAGGCGGAGCTTGCGAGTGATCCGGCGATCATTGGCCGCGAGTCAGCGGAGATGGAAGCGCTGCTGGGCGCGGCGTTCGGCGGCGACGCGCGCGCGGCGCGGCACGCGCTCGCGGCAGCGATCCGCGCGCGCAGCCTGCCCTCGAGCGGCCCGACGGAGGTACGTCTGCGCGATCACCTGCTGAAGGCGACGGCCAACCGCTTGCGTCTTACCAATCCCAAATACATGACGCGGCGGAAGCGGCGCGCGGAATCCTCGTACTAAGCTTCATCCGACGCGAACACCTGCTCCAGCCTGTCGTAGCTCGCGACGACACCCTCCTTCATGCCGCTCTGGAACGCGCTGTCACGGGCCTCTCGTGACTCGTAGACGACGGTGGCGGCGAGAATCGTCCGGCCACTTTGCTCCGTCAGGACAGTCGTTACGAGGGCGTCGCCGGGATACCAAGCGGTGTCAAACGTCTCCGTGTGCACCAGCCGACTGGGCCGCGCGACCTCGCGGTAGACACCGCTCATGCCCATCTCACGGCGGTCCGTGTGCCGCCACACATAGCGGTATGCGCCGCCGACCCTGAGGTCGATCTCGCAAATCGGCATGGACCATCCGGGCGGGCCGAGCAACCACCGCTTCACCAGTTCCGGCTTGGTCAGGGCGTCGAACACCAAAGCGCGCGGCGCGTCGAACATGCGGCTGAAGGCGATCTCGCGGTCGGATGGCGTCGTGATGGTCAGCGGATACGTCATCAGCGTTTCCCTTTGCGCGGGCTGGCCTTCCGGTCGGGCGCCTGCAGTTCCTCGAGCACGACGTCGAGACGCTGGAAGTTCTGCTCCCAGATTTGCCGGTAGGTCTCCAGCCAGTCGCGGATGTCGGCAAGCGATCTGGCTTCGATGCGACAGGGCCGGCGCTGGGCATCGCGCCCGCGGGAGATCAGGCCGGCGCGCTCGAGCACCTTGAGGTGCTTGGAGATTGCGGGCTGGCTCATGGCGAAGGGCTTGGCCAATTCCAGCACCGAGGCCTCGCCATTGGCGAGCCGCGCCAGGATCGCCCGGCGGGTCGGGTCGGCGAGGGCGGTAAAGGTGGCGTCCAGTTGCTCGGAAGGTGTCATTCCAAAACTAATCGTTTATATAACAATTTGGCTATGGAATACTTGTTTGCGTGAGTCAAGCGCGCCGGACGCTGAGGCCCGCCGGCCATGGCATTCTGCGACCCGCTCGGCTATTGATGGACGCAAGCGGTCGTCTCGGGAGGCGCGCCGCATCGACCTGGGCCCCGCGCCCGGAGTCCAACGAAGAGGGATTGTCATGAGAGCGATGATGAAAGGCGCGTTGATCGCCCTTGGCCTTGTTATGGCCGTGGCAACCGGCCCGCAAGCCGCGATCGCCGCGGAGGATTCGCTGCTGCATAAGATTCTGAATCGCGGCACCTTGCGCGTGGGCACCACCGGAGACTATCCGCCGTTCTCCGAGTTGGATCAGGCCACAAACACCTATCGAGGCTTTGAGATCGACATGGCGACCGCGCTGGCGGCCGATCTCGGCGTGAGGCTGGAGTTCGTGCCGACGAACTGGGACACGCTGGGCGCCGGCATTGCCGCGGACAAATACGACGTGGTGGCTTCCGGCGTCACCATGACCCTTGAGCGCCTGAAGAGCGTGGCCTTCTCCGACCCGTATCTCGACTCGCCGCTGGTGCCGCTGATCCTTGCAAAGGACGAAGGCAAATACGCGACCTGGCGCGATATGGATCAGGAAGGTGTGAAGCTCGCCGTGATGGCGGGCACGTCGGCGGAGGAATCCGCGAAGAAGAACTTCACCAAGGCGGAGGTCATTCCGATCACCGCGCCGGCGTTGGACTACCAGGAGCTGCTCGCCGGCCGCGTGACCGCCGCGATCACCGACACGGTCTTCATCAGGAAAGCGCTGTCCCAATACCAGAAGGAATTCGCGGTCGTCGATCCGGACCATCCCATAGAGGGCCAGCCCATCAGCATGATGACCGTGCAGGGCGACCAGGTCTGGCTGAACTGGATCAACACCTGGATCAAGCTCAGGCAGCAATCCGGCTACTTCGACAGCCTGTTCCAGAAGTGGATCGCGGGCTGACGAACTCCCTGCCCCAGGGTGGGGCGGGGCGAGCGCACATGGCCAGCCAAGCATTAATCCCCCTCCCCAGGATTGGAGGAGGGGGACACCGTCGATCGATCATGGTCCTCGTCGGCGCCGCCCTCATCCTCACGGGCTGCGGGAATTGGGCCGTGCTCATGCCGACCAATCCCAACGGGGAGAAACACCTTCTGTTCCTGCTGTCCGGCATCCCCCTGACGCTGCTGATCTCATCCTATTCGATCATTATCGGATCGATCATCGGTCTGGCCGGCGCCCTGATGCTGCGCAGCCGGCACAGGGCGCTGCGCTGGTTCGCGGCGGGATATGTCGATCTTTTCCGCAAGCTGCCGCTCTATGTGGTCCTGCTCTGGATCTATTTCGGATTTCCGACCGCCTTGCGCGACGTGCCGGACGAGATCAAGACCCTGCCGGTGATTTCGCTCTTCGCCAACATGACGGCGGTGACGGCGGCGACCATCGGCCTGTCGCTCAATGCCGGCGCCTTCCTGATCGAAGTGTTCCGCGCCGGCATCGAAAGCGTCTCGAGGGGGCAGGTCGATGCGGCTTACAGCCTCGGCATGTCGCGGGGGCTTGCGATGCGCCGCATCGTGCTGCCGCAGGCCTTGCGCCGTATGCTGCCGCCGACCGTCAACCAGTACATCTCCGTGGTGAAGGACTCATCGCTCGCCGGCGCCATCGGCGTGCTGGAGATCACGCGTTCGGCCACGCTGCTGCAGACGCAGATCCTGCACGCGCTGGAGATCTACACCTTCCTCGGCCTGCAGTATTTCGTGATCCTGACGCTGCTGACCTGGCTGGCCCGCTATCTGGAGCGGCGCTTCCCGCAACATAACTGATTGAGAGGGTCATTGCGCGAAGAAGGCCCGCAGCTCCGCCAGCGTCTCGTCCGGATTGGCTTCGGGGAAGAAATGGCCGCCAGGTAGGGCTCGGCCTCTTACGTCGACCGCCCAGTCGCGCCATATGCCGAGCGGACCGCCCGCCCCCTGATACCAGGTATCGAGCGCACCGCCCTCGCTCCACAAGGCCAGGGTCGGACATTGGATCATGCGGCCTGCCTCGCGATCCTTCCGGTCGCGCTCGACATCGACCGTCACGGAAGCCCGATACTCCTCGCAGATCGCGCGCACGGCTTCCGGATCGCGCAGGGCCGCGACATACGCTTCGCGAACCTCCGGCGGGAAACTTCCGGCTTCGGATCCCCAGCGGCTGAGCGCATCGTCGACGATCGCCTCCTCGGCGCCAGCGATCAGCAACTCGGGCAGCGGGGCCGGTTGCGACAGCACCGACCAGGGCCAGAAGCTCAGCGCGAACCGGGAATCCGCGCGCTGAACCGCTTCGCTCCCCGGAATGACGTCGAGAACCGCCAGACGATCCACGTGATCGGTGTGCTCCAGCGCCATGCGATAGGCGACCCGCGCGCCGCGGTCGTGGCCCGCCACCGCGAAACGCGAATGGCCCAGCGCCGTCATCATGTTGATCATGTCGAGCGCCATCTCGCTCTTGGAATACGCCTCGTGATCGGGCGTGGAGGGCGGCTTGCCGCTTGCCCCATAGCCGCGCAGATCGGCGCAAATGACGGTGAACGCGTCCGCCAGTGCGGGCGCGATGCGATGCCACATCAAGTGGGTTTCCGGAAAGCCATGCAGGAGCAGCAATGGCCTGCCCTTCCCACCGCGACGGACAAAAACTGTCGTCTGGCCGGTGTTCACGACCGACGTATCGAACCCCGAAAACATGTCAACTCCAACGCGGTGTGACTAGCCCGTCAACCGCGCGGCAGGGCCAACGTTCCTCGCGCTATCGGGCGGCGATCATCTCGTCGGCGGCCTGCGCCAGGCCCTGCAGGGCCGCCCGGATTGCGTCGCAGCGCAATCCACTCGCCTGCCGCAGAAGGCTTGCGACATTGTCGTGCATGGCATGGAAGCGCACCAGACGGATCGCGAGATCGCTGGGCAGCAGATCCAACCGATCGGCGTTGGCGGTGTAGACTGTCGCGCGCGGTAGGCCGAGCATTTCCTGGTGCGTCGCCGGGATTGGCTTGTCCTGCGCAAGGGCGGCGGTTCCGTCATATTGCTCCTGCGCCGAATCGCGGATGGCCGAGACCTCGGCGAGGAACACGGCCGCGAGCACGCGCACGTCGAGCGCACCGTCGGCGCTGTGGCCCGCGTCGCGCCGGCGGGCGAGCAGAGTAAGGCCGATGATCCCCAGAGCCGCGACGAGGCCGAGCAGCGGCGCCTGCTCGATCCATTTTGGAATGGCGCTCTCCAAGAGGCTCGGCTGCGGCGGGGCGGGCGGCGCGCTATCACGCGGCGCCCAGATGCCTTGCTTGCGCGCGCGGGCCTCGGCTTCCGTGGCGTCGTAGCGGGCCGCCAGTTCCCGCTCCGCGGGCGTCGGTGTCGTGCCGACCCGATAGACCGCGGCCAATCCCTGCGCCAGCATTGCTGTGGCCAGATCCGCGCTATCGACGGTGCAGGTGGCGATCGAGCGACCATTGTTGGTCCGGTCGACCTCGGTGCAGACGACGTGCCGGCCGCCGGCCAGTTCGTCGAGACCAAGCCGCGCGGCGGGACCATGATCGGCGCTGATCTCCGGCGCCGCGATGCCGAACAGGCGGACCAGGCTTTCGCCGATCCTGAGCTCGTCGCCGTCGATGATGATTGTCGTGCCTTCGATCGTCTGGCCCGCCGCGCGCGGCACGGCCTCTTCACCGACCGCGCCGATCGGGACGGGCGGCGGGGCGGGCGCGATGTTGCCCTGCGCGAATGCAAAGCCGCCGATGACGCAGAGCGCTGCGGCGACAAGCGCCTGGATGGGAGGCCGCTTCATTTCGTCAATCGAGGCGGATGCCGGCCAGCTCGCGCAAGGCCTGGGCATATTTGTCGGCGGTTCCGGCGATCACGGCCTGGGGCAGGTGCGGGCCCGGCGCCTTCTTGTTCCAGTCCAGCGTCTCAAGGTAGTCGCGCACGAACTGCTTGTCGTAGCTCGGCGGGCTGATGCCGACGCGGTATTCCTCCGCCGGCCAGAAGCGGGAGGAATCCGGGGTCAGCATCTCGTCCATGACATAGAGCTTGCCGTCGGCATCGGTACCGAACTCGAACTTCGTGTCTGCGATGATGATGCCGCGCTCGGCCGCATAGGCCGCTGCCCACTTGTAGATGGCGAGCGTTGCGGCGCGCACGCGCTCGGCGAGCTCGCCGCCGATCGCCGCGACCACGGCGTCGAAGGTAACATTCTCGTCGTGGTCGCCGACCGCCGCCTTGGTCGATGGCGTGAAGATCGGCTCGGGCAATTGCTCGGCCTGGCGCAGGCCGGACGACAGCTTGATGCCGCACAGCGTGCCGCTCGCCTGGTAGTCTTTCCAGCCGGATCCGATCAGGTAGCCGCGCGCGATGGCCTCGACCGGCAGGGGCTTCAGCCGCCTGGCCACCACGGCGCGTTTCGCGTAGAGCGCCGCGTCCACGCCCTTCGGCAGCACCTCAGGCACCGGCGTCGCGAGCAGATGGTTGGGCATGATCTGCGCGGTCTTGCCGAACCAGAAGTTCGAAATCTGCGTCAGCATCTCGCCCTTGCCGGGGATCGGGTCGGGCAGCACCACGTCGAAGGCGGAAAGACGATCGGTCGCGACGATCAGAAGCCGGTTCCCGGGCAGGGCAAAGACATCGCGCACCTTGCCGCGATGGACGAGGTCGAGCCCGTACAGGTCGGCCTGAAGAAGAGTGGTGGGCAATGGAGGCTCCGATCGGGATGACTGCGGTCTGCGCCGGTCGTAACGAACCGGAGTTGAGCCGTCAAATGCCTGCGCGCGTTCATTGCTTGACAGAACCATAACTATTCGGTTATCGATCGACTTATAACTAAGCGGTTATGGATATCGATGCGCACCAGCTCCGATTATGTTTTCAAAACTCTGGCCGATCCGACGCGCCGCGCGATCTTCGAACGCCTGAGCCGCGAAGGCGAGCAAACCGTGCGCAGGCTGACCGATCGATCGGGCGTCTCGCAGCCGGCCATATCCAAGCATCTCGGCGTCCTGAAGCTCGCCGGCCTGGTACGCGACCGGCGTGCCGGACGGGAGACGCACTACAGCGCCGATCCTAGAGGCTTACGGCCGTTGATCGACTGGATGTCAGTCTATGGCGCCTTCTGGCGCGATCGCTTTGACGAACTGGAATCGCTGCTCAATCGCATGGACCAATAAGGAGAAGCCTCCATGTCCGACATCCCCGCGTCAGGTTCGGTCCTCATGGAGCGGGTCATGCCGCATCCGCCGGAGAAAGTCTGGCGCGCATTGACACTGGGGCCGCTGCTCGAGGAATGGGTCATGAAGAATGATTTCCAGCCGGTCCTCGGGCACAGATTCACGTTCCGCGCGCCGCCGCAACCGTATTGGGACGGCATCGTCACGTGCGAGGTTCTGGCGGTCGAGCCGAACAGGCGGCTCTCCTATAGCTGGAATGCGTCGGGCGGACTGCGGACCATCGTCACCTGGACGTTGACAACTACCAATGGCGGCACGCAGGTACGCATGGAGCAGTCAGGCTTCCGCCCCGAGGAAGAAGACAACTACCGGGGCGCACAATACGGCTGGCAGCGCAACATCGAGGCGCTGGAGCGCGTGGCCTCAAAGCTGATCTGAAAAGCAGCAACCCTCCCGGAGGGGAGGGTTGCGCACTCTGAAGCCGATCTGGCGGTGTTAACCGCTGATGCCGGGCATCAGCTTGTTGTCGCCTTCGTGGTCGCCGCCGTTGGAAAGCTCGTCGAGGGTCAGGTCGACGGCCTGCTCGAACTTGGTCAGCGTCTCCTTGAGGCACGCCTCGTCATGTCCGGCGGAGATGAACCAGGGTTCGCGGCTGTCGGGCTCGCACATCACGCCCATGTCGATGAGGATGCCCGCCATCGTGTCATAGAACGTGTAGTCGCTGAGCTTCCAGTTCCGGTAGGTGGTGGGCGCCTGCGCGCTGAAGAACAGGCCGGACATCGAGTAGTGGCCGGTGAAGCTGTGCGGGATGCCGCGGCGGGTCAGCACCTTGTGCATGCCCTCCTGCATCGCCCTGCCGTAGGCGGCGATGCGGTCCAGCGCGTCGGTGTCCTTGAGGATGGTCAGCGTCTTCTCGGCGGCGGCGAGGCTCATGGCCTGCGCCGTATAGGTGCCACCATGGGCGACGCCCTTGCCGTATTTGCGCATGACCTCTTCCTTGCCGCCGATCGCCGCAATCGGATAGCCGTTGGCCATCGCCTTGGCGACGGTGAAGATGTCGGCCTCGATGCCGTAGAGCGCCTGAGCGCCGCCCTTGCCGACGCGGAAGCCGGTCTTCACCTCGTCCACGATCATCAGGACGCCGTATTTGGTGCACAGCTCGCGCACCGCCTTGATGAACTCGGGCTTGGAAGGGATGCCACAGCAATTGCCGAGGATCGGCTCGATCAGGACCGCCGCGATCGAATCATGGTGCTTCTTCAGCACCTCCTCGAGGCGGTTGGCGTCGTTGTACGGCACCTGCCAGAACAGCTGGCGCACCAGCTTCGGGATGCCATCGCCGTAGGAGATCAGGACCGGATCCTTGCTCTGGTCCTTCATGCTGTCCGGATCCGCCGTCCACATGGTGGCGTCGAACAGGCCGTGATAGGAGCCTTCGAAGGTGACGTAGTTGTCCTTGCCGGTATAGCCGCGGGCGAGGCGCAGGGCGGCCATCACCGCCTCGGTGCCGGAATTGGAGAAGCGCACCAGATCGGCGGCCGGCATCATCTCCTTGATCAGCTTGGCGACGCGAACCTCGCCCTCGGTGCCGAGGGCGTAGACGGTGCCGACCGGCTGGGCCTCGCGCGCGGCGGCATCGACCTCGTCATGGCAATGGCCGAGGATCGCTGGGCCGTAGCCCAGGCGGTAGTCGATGTACTCGTTGCCGTCGATGTCCCAGAGGCGGGCGCCCTTGCCGCGCTTCACGAACACGGTTTCCTTCTCGCCCCAGAAGCGGAAGTTGGAAGAAACCCCCAGCGGCAGATGCTTCACAGCCTCCTCGTAATGTGCGTTGGATTTCGTGAGGTTGCGCCGCTTGGTCTTGATCGTGCCCATGAATCGCTCCGTTTTTGGGCGCCGCTGAAGCCCTCCGTAGCGTCGTCTCAGCGGCGGATCATTAAATGACGATATAGAAAAGCTAGCCGCCCTCTGGCATAATGTCCAGCATGTTAAATGAACATTTAATTCCGCAGGTGCAGCAATCCTTTGCATTTCAACGGGTTGAATGTAGAGTATTCGCCTTAAACGCGAGCAGGGGACTCGTGTGGTAGGGGTTGTTAAGATGGCCAAAGCCGAAGCCGCCAAGGAGATTCGCCGCAAGCAACTGATCGACGCGACCATGCGGGCGATCGGGCGCTACGGCTATGCCAGCCTGACCTTGACCCATGTCGCCGGCGAGGCGGGGCTCTCGCCGGGCATCGTCAATTTCTATTTCAAATCCAAGGAACAGCTCCTCATCGCGACGCTGGAGAACATCGCGGAGGAGTATTCGGCGTTCTGGCAGGCCGCGATCACCAAGGGCCGGGTGTCGCCCGCCGCCGGGCTCGAGGCGATGATCGACGCCGACTTCCACGCCTCGGTCTGCAACGCGGAAAAGGTCTCGGTCTGGTACGCCTTCTGGGCGGAGGCGCGCAACAATGCCAGATACCAGGGCTTGGTGATGCGCCTGGAGGAGGAATACCTCAAGGAAACCGAGCAGCTCTGCGCCCGCATCGTCGCGGAGGGCGCCTATGAAGGCGTCGATGCGCACCAGGCTGCCGTCGGCCTCAATGCCATGATCGATGGCCTGTGGTTCGATTGCCTGATGTCGCCCGCCAAGTTCGACCGCCAGGGCGCCAAGCGCACCTGCCTTGCCTATCTCGCCGCCGTGTTCCCGGCGCATTTCGGCAGCGGTGCGGCGACCAAGCGCGGCAAGGGAGACATCGAGCCAAGCATCGCGCTGGCGATCGACAAGGACGTGCAGGGGCGCGATGCCCACCGCGCGCGGCTGGCGGCGGCCTTGCGCAAGCGCCTGGAGCCGGTCGGCACGATGCGGCGCGAGGCGCTGGCGGCCGCCACCGGCGTCTCCGTCAAGGTGCTGGAAAGCTGGCTGGAGGGACGCGCGGAGCCGACCTCCTGGCAGATGGGGCGCCTGATCGTCGCGGTCGACGCGCAGCTCTGGATGGAGGTCTACGGACCGGTCCATGAGGAGGCAAGGCGCCTGCTCGAGGCAAAGCTGGCACAGCAGCGCGACTTCGCCGAGCGCGAGCAGGCGGCGCTCAACTCGCTCTCCGGAAAGCCGAAGGACTAGCGACGTCCATGTCCGACCTTGTCAAGCTGACTTCGGCGAACGCCGCGGCGCTGCAGGCGCATCGCCTGGCGCCGTTGCTGATGCCGAAGCGCGTCGCCCTCGTCGGCGCGTCGCCCAAGGAAGGCACGGTCGGAAGCGGCATGATCGTGGCCGCCACGATGGGCGAGCCTGCGACGGAGATCGCGCTGGTCAATCCGAATTACAAGGAGATCGGCGGGCGGCCGGTCTATCCCAGTCTTCGCGATGTGCCGCAGCCGGTCGACATGGCCGTCCTCGGCGTCTCCAACGAGCGGCTGGAGGCGGCGGTACAGGATGCGATCGCCGCGGGCGTCAAGGCGCTTACCATCTTCGCCTCCGGTTATCTCGAAATCGACCTTGAGCCGAGGCTCACCAGGCGCATCGCGGCGATGGCGCGCGAGGCGGGCATCCAGATCTGCGGCGGCAATTGCATGGGGTTCTACAATCTCAGCTATGGCCTGCGCGTCTGCGGCTTCCCGCCGCCGCCATGGATGCGCAAGGGCGGCGCCGTCCTGCTCACCCATTCCGGCTCGGTCTATTCCGGCATCTGCCACAACGACAAGCGCATGGGCTGGGCGCTGGCGATCTCTGCGGGGCAGGAGCTGACCACCACCATCGCCGACTACCTCGACTTCGCGCTCGAGATGCCGGAAGCGCGCTGCATCGGCGTGTTCCTGGAGACCGTGCGCGACCCGGCGAATTTCGTCGCCGGGCTCGAGAAGGCGCGCGAGCGCGACATCCCGGTGATCGCGTTGAAGGTCGGCAAGACCGCCGCCTCCGCCGCCAAGGCGGTCAGCCATTCCGGCGCCATCGCCGGCAACCATGCCGCCTATGCCGCCTTGTTCGACCGGCACAACGTGATCGAGGTCGAGACGCTGGACGATTTCGCCAACGCGCTGCGCCTGTATTCGGGGCCGCGGCGCCTGGCAGCGGGCGGCATCGCGACCATGCACGATTCCGGCGGGCTGCTCGAGCTCACCATCGACCTGGCGGAGAAACGCGGCGTTTCCTTTGCTCCGATCTCGGAGGACACCAAGCGCAAGCTGGCTGCGCGGCTCGATGCCGGGCTGGAGCCGACCAATCCGCTCGATGCCTGGGGAACGGGCAAGGATTACGAAGCCGCGATGGGCGACATGATGACCGCGCTGGCCGATGACCCCGCCACCGCCTGCGGCATCTTCTGCGTCGAGACCCGCGACGGCTATTATCTGTCAGACGGCTATGCGGCGCTGATGGAGAATGCCTTCGCACGCACCGACAAGCCGCTGCTGCTCGCCACCAATCTCGGCAGCAACGGATCGGACGGCGTCGCGCAGCGCCTGACCGAGCATGGCATCCCCGTTCTCTCCGGCGTCGATTCCGCGCTCAGCGTCATGAAGCTGGCGCTGCGCCATCGCGACCGCATCGCGCAACCGCGCCTCGACGTTCCCGCCGCGCCGAAAGGGCTGCGGGAGAAATGGGCACCGCGCCTCGCGCGGGGTGAGCCGCTCGACGAGGATGCCAGCCTCGCGCTGCTGGAGGATTACGGGCTGCAGGTTCCGAAGCGCCACGTGGTCGGCAGCGCGGACCAGGCGGTTACCTGGGCGCAGCGCCTCGGCTATCCGGTCGCGCTGAAGACCGCCGAGCCGGGCGTGCACCACAAATCCGATGTCGGCGGCGTGAAGCTCGACATCCGCGATGCTGCCCAGCTCCGCGCGGCCTACGACGAGATGGCGCAGCGCCTCGGCCCGCGCATGCTGCTGACGCGGATGGTGGACAAGGGGACGGAGCTGGCGCTGGGCGGGCTGCATGACCCGCAATTCGGCATGCTGCTGATTCTGGGCGCCGGCGGCACGCTGATCGAGATGCTGGACGACCGCGCCTTCGCCCTCGCGCCGATTGACGAACTGGACGCCGAGCGCAAGCTGGACAGCTTGAAGCTGCGCAAGCTGCTCGGCGGCGTGCGCGGGCAGAAGCCCGCGCATCTGCCCAGCATCCTCATGACGATCGCGCGCTTCTCCGCGTTGCTTGCCGATCTGGACGGCTTGGTTGCGGAGATCGACGTGAACCCGCTGATCGCCGGCCCCGGCGCCTGCATGGCGGTGGACGCGCTCATCGTGCCGCGCTAGGCGATCATCCCCATCTATTCCACCACTCGTCCGGAGACGGCGGAATGTCGTGCTTTCGTGGCGCGCGCCCCAGGGTGACGATCCAAAGCACGACGAGCAGGATGGGCGCGATGGCGGCTAGCTTCCATGTGATCTCGCCCGCAGCCAGCACGAGGATCAGCCAGAGCGGCGCGGCGACCACTAGCGCCTTGATGCCCGTGACACCATACCAGCCTTTCATCGTTCACCTCCACGATTCGCAAGTCGGCGCAGCGCACTAATCATCCCCGCCGAAATCACCGCCGCCGCTCTCACCACCAGTCGCGGCCTCGCGCGCCATCGAGCGTGCCAGCGTCTTGGCGCGCCGATCACGCTCTGAGCGGCTCCCCTCTGAGCTTCAGACACAGCGCCGCTCGAAACCGGCCGGCAGTCCCACCAGGCGGATCGCGACGATGGCAAACGTGGAGAGCATCGCAACTCAGTCGCCTCCGCCGCCTCCGCCGCCGTCGGTACCTTCGCCTCCCACACTGCCATTGCCATGGTCATGGGACTCACGCCGCCGCCGTCCACGGCTCATGAGGTGCGACGCTTCATCGAGATATCCGTCCTGCCGCTGGTGGTCGGGCTTTGGCACGCGGGTGCCGAACATGAAGACGAACACGATCCAGAAGATGAAGAATCCAAGAACGATTACTCCGCCGAGCGGCCGGATGTTCGGAGAATCGAATCCGCCCGCGGCATAGATCAGCATGCCGCCGAGAACGATGCTTGCCGCCAGCGCCCGAACAGCCGCGTTGACGATGTGCGCCAGCATGGGCGGCGCGGCGCTACCCGATCCCGAACTGCGCGACGACCTTCCCGAAATCGTCGGCGAAATGGTCGCCGGTGCGGAGGATCGCGACGTCATCGGGGATGCCGGGGAACAGGGCGCGGTCGCTGCCCTGGCTGGTGAGGATGGCGGCGGGAATCTTCTCAATGCTGGCGATGGCGCGGACCGCGCGCACGAGGTCGAGGCCGCTCATGGTGCGCATCACCTGCGAGGTGATGATCATGTCGGGCCGGGCGCGCAGGGCCGCGTTCAGCCCTTCCATCGGGTCGTTGACGGCGTTCACGCGGAAGCCGCAGGCCATGATCTGCTGCGCGAGCAGCTTGGCGAGCGCGCGGGTCGGCGTCACCAGCAGGATCTCGACATTGTGCTTGTTGATGTCACGGACCGAGAAGTTCTGCACCAGGTGCGTCGGCAAAGCGCGCACGATCCGGGCGAGCTCCTCGTCGCTCGGCTGCTGCGGGCGCTCGAGCATCTGGCCTAGGCGGTCGATGAAGGTCTGCAGGTCGCCCGGCGTATGCTGCGTCCAGCTCGTGAGGTCGTTGATGTAGTTCTCCAGGCGGTGTGCGATCTGCGACAAGGCGGGGTAGCCGAAGCTGCCGCCGATGCCTTTCATGTTGTGCGCCTGTCGCCGTAGCGCGGACAGCGCCGTGTCCGACGGCCCCTCCGCGATCATGCGCTCGAGGAGGCGGCTCATCTCGGCCAGCCGGTCGGTCGCGTCGTCATGCAGCTCGACCTGCAGGACGCGCATCATCTCGTCGTAATTGCCGCCGCTTACCTTGATCGCCGTCATGGTCTTTCCCCGTCCTCGGCCGAAGGGCCGCTGGCATCCAATGCCATGGGGCGCGTTGAGATATGGTAAAACGCGCCCTGCGGCATTCGCCTCAAATGCGAGGGAAACGAGCGGTCTCTCCAGTCTTCGCGCACGCCAATTCCGTCATGGCAAGGCTTGGCCTTGCCATCCACGAGTTTCGTTGTGCGAAACACTGTGGTTGCAAGCAAACTCGTGGATCCCAAGGCCAAGCCTTGGGATGACGAAGAGGTGAGCGCACTTTGGTTGTACGCGCTTCACCACACCGGATCGATCGGCGTTTCCAAACCGTGCTGCGCCTCGATAACCTCGGCGGCGTCCAGCGCGAGGTCCTCGCGGTAGCGGCCGGTAATGACCTGCACGCCGAGCGGCAGGCCGTTCGGCGCGCCGTCGGCCTCAGCCGTGCCGACCGGCACCGCGGCGGCCGGAAAGCCGAGCAGGTTGACCACGACCATCAATGCGTGGCTTTCCAGCACGTGGTGCGTGCGCTCCATGTCCGTGGTGTCGAAGCCGATCTCGAATGGCAGGTCGCCGCTATTGGGTCCGATCAGGACCGGGTATTGCTCCAGGAACAGCGACCACTCCCGGCGATGCCGGGTGACCTGGGCGAAGCCCTTGATGTATTCGGCGATGCCGATGGAGGGCAGCGCGTCGCGCCACAGCTTCACCGCCTTCATGCCCAGCGGATCCGCATTCGCCTCGATCGTCTCCCACAGCATCTCGCGGATGTCGGCGGCCACCAGCTTCAGCCAGAGCTCGCGCGCCTCCACGATCGAGGGCGGGGTGACCTCCTCCACGATATATCCGGCGTTGCTCAGCGCCGCGCCGGCCTTGCGCACCGCCTCGGCCACCTGGGGATGGGTGTAGAGTCCCGGCGCGCCGGTGATGAGGCCGGCCTTGATCGGCCGCTGACGTGCGCGGCCGTGGTGATGAGCAGGCACCCACCAGGGGTCGCGCGGATCGCGCCCGCTCATCGCGTTGAGGCCGAGGCGCACGTCCTTGACGCGCCGCGCCAGCGGCCCTTGCACCGCGAACATCGCGATGGTCGGCGGCCGCTCCGCCATGGCGCTCGCATTGAAGGCCGGTACGCGGCCCATGGTCGGGCGGATGCCGGCCACGCCGCAGCAATAGGCGGGATAGCGGATCGAGCCGCCATAGTCGTTGCCGTGGGATATGGGGCCAATACCGGCCGCCACCGCCGCCCCGGCGCCGCCCGACGAACCGCCGGGCGTGCGAGCCTTGGCCCACGGGTTATAGGTGCGGCCGCGCAGCGCGTTGTCGGTATCCCAGCGCAGCGAATAGGCCGGCGCATTGGTGCGTCCGATGAACACCGCGCCAGCCTTGCGCCAATTGGCGACGACGGGCGAATCCGCTGGAGCGATGATGTCCTTGTAGGCGACAACGCCGTTGGGCGTCGGCAGGTCCTTCTGGTCGATGTTCTCCTTGGTGCTGACGGGAACGCCGTGCAGCGGGCCGAGGGCCTCGCCGGCCTTCACCGCGGCGTCGGCGGCGTCGGCATCGCGCAGGGCCTGCTCGCGGGTCTGGAAGGTGATCGCGTTGAGCTTCGGGTTGACGGCGTCGAGCCGTTGCAGGCACGCCTCCGTCACCTCGCGGCTGGAGACCTTGCGCAGGCGGATCGCCTTCGCCAGGTCGGTTGCGTCCCATTGCCACAGTTGCGTGCCGCCCATGATCGCTCCTTTTCGTTCGCGGCGACGTTAGCGCGGTGCTGGACGTCTGCCAATGGATTGCTAGAGTGGCGCGCGAATCTCTTGGGGGAATCATGAAGATCTACATCAGCGCCGATATCGAAGGCACCGCCGGCATCACCACCTGGAACGAGGCGGAAAAGAATCATCCCGACTATCCCGAGCATCGCGCCGAGATGACGCGCGAGGTGCTGGCCGCCTGCGAAGGCGCGATCTCTGCCGGAGCCAAGGAGATTCTGATCAAGGACGCGCATGACAGCGGCCGCAACATCCTGCAGGCCGATCTGCCTGAATGCGCGCGGCTGGTGCGCGGCTGGAGCGGCCACCCCTTGAGCATGGTGCAGGAGCTGGACAAGAGCTTCGATGCGGCGATGTTCGTCGGTTATCATTCCAAAGCGGGCGACGAAACGAACCCGCTGGCGCACACCCTGACGCTCCGCGTCATGCGCATGCGGATCAACGGCACCCCCGTCTCCGAGTTCGTGCTGCACGCCTATGCGGCCGCCTATGTTGGCGTGCCCGTGGTATTCGTCTCCGGCGACCGGCAGCTCTGCGCCGACATCAAGGGCTGGAATCCCAGCATCACGACCGTGGCGGTGAGCGAAGGGAAGGGGCCGTCGACCATCTCGCTCTCGCCCAAGGCCGCCTGCGCGCGCATCCGCGCCGGCGTGGAACAGGCGCTGAACGGCAATCTCACGAGATCGATGCTGAAGCTGCCGAAGAAATTCACCCTGGAAGTCGAGTATTCCAACCCCGTCAACGCCTACAAGGCCTCCTGGTATCCCGGCTGCAAGCATATCGGCAACCGCACCCTGCGCTTCGAGACGCGGGACTATTTCGAGGTGCTGCGGGCGCTGAAGTTCATCGCCTGATGCATCTGCGCCCCGCCGCGCCGTCCGAGGCCGAGGTCTTGACCGATCTCTGCCTGCGCTCGAAGGCGGTGTGGGGCTATGACGCAAGCTTCATGGCGGCCTGCCGCGCCGAGTTGACGCTGACTGCGCAAGATTTCGCGCATTCGGGGATCGAGGTGGCGATCGAGGACGGCCGGATCGTCGGCATGGCGCAACTCGCCGTGGCTGGCGCGACGGCGGAGATCGAGAAGCTGTTCGTCGAGCCGGCGCTGCTGCGCGCGGGGGCAGGGCGCAGGCTGTTCGCCTGGTGCGTCGATGCCGCGCGACGAGCGGGCGCAGCGGAGCTCATCGTCGTCGCCGATCCGGGCGCTGCCGACTTCTATCGCCGCATGGGGATGACGGACAACGGCACCGCACCGTCAGGTTCCATCCCCGGCCGCGTGCTGCCGAAGCTGCGGATGGGGCTGAGTTAGGATCGGCCTAGGGGCATTACTGAGTCGCAACCAGATGGCCGCCGCCGAGATCGCGGTAGTTCAGGTATTGGGGCACGTAGTTCGCCGGGCGGAAAGGGCTCGGCACTTCGCCCTCGAGGCGGCGGCGCGCGAGGCCGCGGCGCGCGGGGTCGGGGATCGGCACGGCCGCCAGCAGCTTCTGCGTGTAGGGATGCTGCGGGTTGCCGAGCACCTCCTTGGTCGGGCCGGTCTCGACGATCTGGCCGAGATACATGACAGCGACGCGGTGGCTGATCTGCTCCACCACCGCCATGTCGTGGGAGATGAAGAGGTAGGAGAGCCCGAGTTCCGCGCGCAGCTTCTTCAGCAGCGCGAGGATCTGCGCCTGGATCGAAACGTCGAGCGCCGAGACGCATTCATCGGCGATGATGATCCTGGGATTGAGGCCGAGCGCGCGGGCGATGCAGATGCGCTGGCGCTGGCCGCCGGAGAATTCGTGCGGAAAGCGCGTCATGTGGTCGGGCTTGAGCCCGACACGCTCGAACAGATCCGCGACGCGATCGGCCAGTTCCTTGCCGTTCGCGAGGCCGTGGATCACCAGGGGCTCGCCGACCAGGTCGCCGACGCTCATGCGCGGGTCGAGCGAGGCGTGCGGGTCCTGAAAGATCATCTGCACGTCGCGGCGCAGGGCGCGCAGGGCCTCGCCCGTCAGGCCGGCGGTCTCCTTGCCCGCCACCTTCACCGAGCCGGCGAAGGGCGAGAGATGCATGATGGCGCGCGCCGTGGTGGACTTGCCGCAGCCGCTCTCGCCGACGAGCGCCAAAGTCTCGCCGGGCGCGAGGTCGAAGGATATCTTCTCGACCGCATGGACGCGCTGTTTCGTGCGGTGGAAGAAGCCGCCCTTCACGTCGAACCGCACGATGAGATCGCGGACGCTGAGGATCGGCTCCGGTCTCGGCGTCTCGCCGGGCGCGTTCTTCCCGTTGGCGAATTTCGGCACGGCGGCGAGCAGGGCCCGGGTGTAATCGGCCTGCGGCGCGGTGAACAGCGACTTGACCGCCCCTTGCTCCACGACCTTGCCGTGGCGCATGACGATGACGCGGTCGGCCATCTCCGCCACCACGCCCATGTCATGGGTGATGAGGATGATAGCCATCCCGGTCTGCTTCTGCAGATCGCTCATCAGCTCCAGGATCTGAGCCTGGATCGTCACGTCGAGGGCAGTCGTCGGCTCGTCGGCGATCAGGACCTTGGGGTCGCAGGACATTGCCATCGCGATCATCACGCGCTGGCGCATGCCCCCGGAAAGCTCGTGCGGGAACTGCTTCATGCGCCGGCGCGCCTCGGGGATGCGCACGGAGTCGAGGACGGCGATCGCGCGCGTCTCGGCCTCGCGCTCGCCGAGGCCCTTGTGCCGGCGCAGGCCCTCGGTCATCTGCGTGCCGATGGAGAGCACGGGGTTCAGGCTTGTCATCGGCTCCTGGAAGATCATGGCGATGTCGTCGCCGCGGATCTCCTGCATTTCGCGTTCGCCGAGCTTGAACAGATCGCGGCCCAGGAACATCGCCGAGCCCGCCGTCACGCGCCCGCCGGGCTTGGGCAGCAGCCCCATCAGCGAGAGCGCCGTGACGGACTTGCCCGAGCCCGACTCACCCGCAATGCAGAGCGTCTCGCCGGCTCCGAGGATGAAGCTGAGCCCGTCGACGATCGTGGCCGGCCCCGTCGGAGTCGCAAAGGCGACGCGCAGGCCATCGAGCTTGAGGAGGGGGGTGGGGTGTGCAGATGCCGAGACTGCCACTGCCTAGTCCGCTCGTTCCGCCACTCCACATGTCATCCCGGCCTTGAGCCGGGATCCATCCGTGAGCCGCTCCAGCGACTGCCCGATGGACCCCGGCTCAAGGCCGGGGTGACAAAGGAGTGTACGATGTCTCAATCCAGCACCACCCGCGGGAAGTAGACGCTGACCACCCAGTTGGGCATGTCGACGATCTCGCTGATCCGCAAGTCGGCGCAGACCGAGCAGAGCATGTAGGCGTCCACCGCCGACATGTTGTGACGCTTGGTGAGCAGGTCGATCATGCCGCTGACCGCGTCGCGCGCGCCGGTGAAGAGGTCGGGGCCGATGCCGGTGGTCACGTCATAGCCCTTCTCGTCGAGGTGGCGCGAGACCGGCCCTGGCGTGCGGAAGCGCGGCATGTTGAGGTTCGCGCCCTTCACGATGTCGAGCTTCAGCGTCACCTTGTGCTGAGTCTCGATCGCCGTGCCGCATACTTCGCCATCGCCTTGCGCGGCGTGCGGATCGCCGATGGAAAAGAGCGCGCCCTTCACCTCGACCGGCAGGAACAGTTCCGTGCCGATGGAAAGGTCGCGGATATCCATGTTGCCGCCGACCCGGCGCGGCGGCACCACGGAATGCAGGCCCGCTTCGGCCGGTGCGACGCCGATCGTGCCACAGAACGGCTTGAGCGGAACGGCGGCCATGCCGCCGAACATGGCAGGCTGGCCGAGGCTGGAATCGTATTTCCAGATATGCAGCGCTGGCTCCTTGAACTGGTCCGCCAGCAGGCCGAAGCCCGGGATGTTCGCGGTCCAGCCCCAGCCGTTGTTCTGGAAGCCGAGAAACGTGATGCGCAAAGCGTCGCCCGGCTCGGCGCCCTCCACCTCGATCGGGCCGAGCGTCGGATTGATGCGCCCGAAATCCAGCCGCGCGAGATCTGCCGCTTTCCAGTCCGGCGTGATCTGGCCGCAGGACGGATCGAGGCAATCGAACTCCAGCACGTCGCCAGGGGCCGCCTTGGCGACCGGCGGGAACGCGTTGTTCCAGCCGATATGGTGCTGGTGGCTGTGGATGGTGTTGACCGGCCCGTGCGGATGATTGTGGCGCATCGCGTTACCTCATGCTGGAAACAAAGCGGCGGATGCCGGAGGCCGGCACCCGCCGCGACGCGTCACTGCGCGTCGGTTGCGTAGACCTCGTCGTAGTTGACCGGGATATGGATCGGATCGGCGAACACGCCTTCCGGTCCTTCGATCCGGGCAGAATGGATGACATAGGCCTTCTCGTTGAAGATCGGCGCCCAGGGGGCGTCCGCCATAAGGTCGGTGAAGATCTTGCCCCAGGCCGCCGCGCGCTTATCCGCATCGGCCGGATTGGTCATGGCGTTCGCCTCCTCGGCGCGCTTGTCGAGCGCCTCGTTGCAGTACCACGCCCAGTTCCAGCCGCCCTCGACCGCGCCGCCGCAGCCCAGGATCACGGTGTAGAAGTTGCTGGGATCCGGGAAGTCGGCGATCCAGGCCATGCCGCCGGACCAGATCATCGGCGCGCCGTCCTTGCGGCCACCGGCCGCGATCACGTTGCCCTGGTCCAGGTTCTGGAGGTTGGCCTTGATGCCGATGGCGGCGAGGTCCTGCTGGATCGCCTGGGCGATGCGCGGCTGCGGGTCGGTGTTGGCGACATAGAGCTCGGTCTCGAATCCGCCCTCGAGGCCGGCTTCCTTCAGCTTCGCCTTCGCGCCCTCGACGTCGTAGGGATAGCCCTTGAAGCTGGCGTCATAGCCCGGCATCGCGGGCGGCAAGGGCTGGTTCGCGGGGACCGCGCGGTTGTTGATGATCTGCGCAATGCGGTCCTTGTTGATCGCCATGTTGACAGCCTGGCGCACGGCGACATTGTCGAACGGCTTGATGTTGACGTTCATGGTCAGGTAGCCGGTCTGCAGCTGGTCGGCGACGATGACCTGCTCCTTCCAGGTCGGATCGTTCATCACCTCCACGAATTTCGCGGGCGGAATGCCGTCGCCCGGGATGTCGATCTCGCCCCTCTGCAGGCGCAGGAGGTTCACGACAGGCTCCTGGCCGATCTGGAAGGTGATCTTGTCCAGCTTGGGCAGGCCCTCCTTGAAGTAGTCCGCATGGCGCTCCAGCACGATCGACTGGCCGCTGGTCCATTCCGTGACCTTGAAGGCGCCGGTCCCGACCGGCTTGTGGCCGAAATCGGGGCCCAAGGCTTCCACCTCCTCCTTCGGCACGACGAAGGCGAAGTTGAGCGCCATCAGATGCAGCAGGGTGGAATCGGGCCGGCTCAGCTCGATCTTGACAGTGTGGTCATCGACCACCTGCACGCCGGAAAGCTCCGTCGCCTTGCCGGCCTGGAAATCGTCAAAGCCCTTGAGCGCGCCGTAGTAGCCGGCGCCCGGCGATTGCGTCGCCGGATTGCAGGTGCGCTCGAGCGAATACTTCACGTCCGCCGCTTTCATCTCGCGGCCGTTGTGAAACGTCACCCCCTGGCGCAGCTTGAAGGTATATGTGAGGCCGTCGGCGGAAACCTCGTAGCTTTCGGCGAGGTCGGGCACCAGCTCGGTCGTGCCGGGCTTGTAGTCCATCAGGCCGTCGAACACGCTCTTGATCACCGACCAGTTCTTCCAGTCGTAGCCGATGGCGGGATCCAGCGTGATGAGGTCATCCTTGAAGGTCACGGTCATCTCTCCGCCTTGCTTCACTTCGGCGAAGGCGGGTGTGGCTGCGATCATCATCGCGGCGAGCGAGACGGATGCGAGCAGGCGTTTCATGCGTAAGTCTCCCCATTCAGAGCGTTTGCGTTGCGTTATCGAAGCTTGATCCTCGGATCGATCAGGGGCGCCACCAGGTCCGCCAGCAGGTTGCCCAGGACGATCGCGCAGGCTGATAGCAAGGTTACTCCCATGATGATCGGGATGTCGATTTGCTGGATGGCCTGCCAGGTCAATTGTCCGATGCCCGGCCAGCCGAACACCGATTCCACCACCACGATGCTGCCCATGAAATAGCCGATATCGATCCCAACCATTGCGATGATTGGTAACACGGCATTGGGCAGGATATGCACCAGGACAATCCGCCAGCGGTCGAGGCCCTTGGCGCGGGCCGTGCGGATAAAATCCTGTCGCAACACCTCGATCACGCTGGAGCGCGTCACGCGCGCATACCAGCCGCCGCCCAGCAGGCCGAGGGTGAGGGACGGCAGGACCAGGTGCTGGAACTCGCCATAGCCGCCGATCGAGAACCAGCCCAGCCAGTAGGCGAAGACATAGAGCAGGCTCAGCGCGATCACGAATTGCGGGGTTGAGATGAAGACGAGGGCGACGACCATCAGGGTCTGGTCGACCGCCGTGCCCCGGCGCAGGCCGGCGATCATGCCAAGCGTGACGCCGATCACCAGCTCGCAGAAGATGGCGCCCACCATGAGCAGCAGCGACGCGGGCAGGCGCGCGCCCAGCAGCTCCGTCACCTGAACGCGCTGGAGATAGGAGCGTCCGAGGTCGCCCTGCAGCAGCTTCCACATGTAGCTGCCGAACTGCTCCCAGATCGGCCGGTCGAGGCCGAGCTGCATGCGGACCATCTCGACCTGCTCCTTGCCGGCGGAGCGGCCGGCCACCATCCGGGCTGGATCGGCGGGCAACATATAGAGCAACAGGTAGGTAATGGCGGCGACGCCCAGCAGGATCAGGGCGGCCTGCACCAGCCGGCGGGCGAGATAGGCCGGCATCAGTGGCGCCCTCGCAGCGTGGGGTCCAGCAGGTCGCGCAGGGCATCACCGACCAGATTGACCGACAGCGCCAGCAGCGCAACGGCGAAGCCCGGGAAAAACACCAGCCAGGGCGCGGTCTGGAAATAGGACTGGCCATCAAAGACGATGTTGCCCCAGCTCGGCTCCGGCGGCCGTACGCCGACACCGAGATAGGACAGGATTGCCTCGAACAGCACCGTGGTCGAAATCCCCAGCGTGCCCCAGACGATGAGGATGGGCAGCAGATGCGGCAGGATGTGCCGGAAGAGGATGCGCGCCGTGCCCGCGCCGATGGCGCGCTCGGCGGCGATGAACTCGCGCTCCGCCAGCGAGGTGGTCTCCGCATAGACCACGCGCGCAACCGGCCCGGTGTTCACCAGGGCGATGACGTAGATGACGATCTCCAGCCGCGGGCCGACCAGGGCCGCGATGGTGATGGCGAGGATCAAGGCCGGGAACGCCATCATCAGGTCCGTCGCGCGCATCAGGATGCTGCGGACGAAGCCGCGCAGGAAGCCGGCGGTCAGGCCGATCAGCGTGCCGGCCAGCAGGGCGATGCCGTTGGCGAACAGCCCAACGATTAGCGACGTGCGCGCGCCATAGATCATGCGCGACAGCAGATCGCGGCCAAGCAGGTCCGTGCCGAGGAGGAATCGTTCATTGGGCGGCAGCGGCGCGCCCTCGAGCGTCAGGCCATCGAAGAACTGCTCCTGCGGAGAATAGGGGGCGATCAGAGGGGCCGCGATCGCCACCACCACAAAGGCGAACGCAACCACCAGGCCCACCATCGCCACCGGCCGGCGCACCAACCCGCGCCAAACGCTCATCTTGCCCGCCCCGTTTCAGCCTGCGTTCTTGCCCCGCGCAGCGGCGCGCAGTCTGCCGCACCCGCGCGGGTGCAGGCAAGGGCGAACCATTGCGCCCGAACGCCGCCTCTAGAGGCACGGTGCCTAGCTGCCGGCGCAATCACGCAGCGCGGGAATATGATCGGCGATCCCGTCGAGATTGAAGGCGGTCGATCCGAAATCCGTCGCCACGGTCAGCTTCCGGGAATCCTGGAACGTCCGCAGAAGATCCTCCAGGTTGAGGCTGACCATCGGGACCAGGAGAAGCCCGCCGGCAATCTGCTCGATGCGGTGCGTCTCGGCGCTGCCGTTGCTGAATTGCAGGGTCGCGACCGCGCTGCGGCGCGCGCCCTGGATCAATCGAGGGGCGTCGAACGCCAGGCCGACGATTCCTTGATCGGCCTCATCGGGCAGGAGATCGAGCGTGACGGAGAAGGTGCGCCCCTGATCCGTCCGCGAGAGGGAGCAGCTCTTCCCCCGATCGCCAGTCTGGCTGTCGAGCATCCATGCGTCGGCAGCGGCCGCGCCGGCGCTCGCAGCGAACGTCACGATTAAGGACGCGCACACCAGGCGCGCGGCACGCATGATTCCGTTCATGTCCCTCCCCTCAGATCGAGAGGCATCCGCCGGCGAGCGGGATGATGTCGACAGCGTCGCCGGCCTTGGCTTCCGGTGCGTGGGGCTTGCGCACGATCAAGCAATCGGCGCGGGCGATCAGCGAGAGCATCGCGCTGTCCTGCGGCGAGAACGGGGTGGCCACCCTTCGGCCCTCCGCATCTGTCACGAGCCGTGCGCGGACGTAGTCCTGGCGCGTGTCGTTGGCCGGCATGTCCTTGCCTAACAGCGCGACGTTGCGCGCAGGCTCCACGCCGCTCAGCCCGAGCATGCGCTCGATCGCGGGTCTCAGGAACAGTAGCGCCGTTACGATGGTCGAGACCGGATTGCCCGGCAGGCCGAGCACGCGCAGCGCGCCAAGCGTGCCGAACATCAGCGGCTTGCCCGGTCGCATCGCGATTTTCCAGAAGTCGAGCTGCATGCCGCGCCTGGCGAGCGCGGTTTGCACCAAATCGTGTTCGCCGACCGAGGCGCCGCCGGAGGTCACCAGCGCGTCGAAGCCAAGCGCCGTCTCGAGCGCGCGGTCGAGATCCTCGAGCGTGTCGCGCGCGATGCCGAGATTGACCGGCTCGCCGCCGAAGGCGCGCACCAAGGCCGCGAGTCCGATGCCGTTGCTGCCGATGATCTGTGCCGGGCCGACCGGATCGCCGGGATTGACCAGTTCGTCGCCGGTCGAGAGCAGGGCAATGCGCGGCCGGCGCGTGACCTTGAGCCAGGGCCGGTTCATGGCGGCGGCGAGGCTGATGTCGCGCGCGGTCAGCCGGCGGCCGGAATGCAAGGCGATGTCGCCCGTCGCGAAGTCGAGGCCGGCCTTGCGGATGTGCTGTCCCGGCGCGCGCTTGCCCTCGCGCACCGTCACGTGACCGTCGGCTTCGTCGCAATTCTCCTGGATGACGACGGTGTCGGCGCCGGGCGGTACCTGCGCGCCGGTGAAGATGCGCGCCGCCTCGCCGGCGCCGACCGGTCCGGATGGCGGCTGGCCGGCGGCAATGCGCTGCGTGATCTTCAGACGGGCGGGCAGGGATTCCACGTCGGCGGCACGCAAAGCGTAGCCGTCCATCGCGGACACGTCGGCGGGCGGCTGCGTGAGGCGCGCTTCCAGCGGCTCGGCAAGCACGCGGCCCAGCGCCTGGTCCAAGGACACCATCTCCGCGCCCAATGGGGAGAAGGCGCGCTCAATGCGCTCGATGGCCTCATCAACGGAGATCATCACGCGCCTTCGTAGGTGCCGGACTTGCCGCCGGTCTTGTGGACCAGGCGGATGTCGGTGATCCGCATGCCTTTGTCCACCGCCTTGCACATGTCATAGACGGTGAGGGCGGCGACGGAGACGGCGGTCAGGGCCTCCATCTCCACACCGGTCTTGCCCGTGAGCTTGCAGGTCGCGGTGATGTCGATCGCGTTGCGCGCTTCGTCGAGCGTCAGGTCCACCTGGACCGAGGTGAGGGCGAGGGGATGGCAGAGCGGGATCAGGTCAGGCGTGCGCTTGGCGCCCATGATGCCGGCGAGGCGCGCGACGCTCAGCACGTCGCCCTTCTTCACGCCGCCTTCCTTGATGAGGGCGAGAGTCGCCGGCTGCATGATGACGGAACCCCTGGCGGTCGCGATCCGTTCCGTCTCCGCCTTTTCGGAGACGTCGACCATGCGGGCCTTGCCTTCCTTGTCGAAATGCGTGAACCCGGCCATCGCGCTCTACTCGGCCGCCGCGGCCGGCGCGTGCCGCCCCAGCAATGTGCGGGTCGCTTCCGTCACATCCGGCTGGCGCATCAGGGATTCGCCCACCAGAAAGACAGACGCGCCGACGCGGTGCAGGCGCTCCAAGTCGGCGGTGGTGTAGAGCCCGCTTTCCGCCACCAGCATCCGGTCCTTCGGCACCATCGGCGCGAGCGCTTCGGTCACCGCGAGATCGACCTGCAAGGTCTTGAGATTGCGGTTGTTGATCCCGACGAGCTTGGAGCCGAGGCGCAAGGCGCGCTCCATCTCGGGCGCATCATGCACCTCCACCAGCACATCCATGCCGAGATCGAAGGCGAGGGATTCCAGCTCCGCCGCTTCCGCGTCCTCCAGCGCCGCCATGATCAGGAGAATGCAATCGGCGCCGATCGCCCGCGCCTCGAACACCTGATAGGCATCGAGCATGAAGTCCTTGCGCAGGGCGGGCAGGCGCACGGCGCTCCGCGCCTGGTCCAGGAAAGCGTCTTCGCCCTGAAAATAGGGCATGTCGGTGAGTACCGAAAGGCAGGTCGCCCCGCCGGCCTCGTAGGCGCGCGCCAGGGACGGCGGATCGAAATCGGCGCGGATCAGGCCCTTCGACGGCGAGGCGCGCTTGATTTCGGCGATCAGGCCAAAACGGGCGGACCCGGAGACATGCTCCAGCCGGTTGCGGAAGCCGCGCGGCGGGTCGCTGCGGTTGCGCGCCTCGGCGGCGGCCCGGATGTCGGAGAGCGGGCGGGCCGATTTGCGGTCGGCGATGTGCTGGCGCTTGTCAGCGCAGATCTTGGCGAGAACGTCGGTCAAGTCATTGCTCCGGCGTCTTCGCTTCATTGGTGACGCGCATCAGGCCTTCGAGCACCTTGCGCGCCTTGGCGAAGTCGATCGCCTCCGCCGCCATCGCGATGCCCTGGCGCAGATCCTTCGCGGCGTCCGCAACGACGAGGGCGGCCGCAGAATTCAAGAGAACGATGTCCCGATAGGGGCCCGTCTTGCCGTCCAGCAGCTCGCGGATCGCCTGGGCGTTCTGCGCGGGATCGCCGCCCTGCAGCTCGGCCGCGCTCGCAGCGCGGATGCCGTGATCGGTCGGCGAAATCTCGAAGCGGCGGATTTTGCCGTTCTTCAGCTCGCAAACATGGGTGACCGTCGTGGTGGTGATCTCATCGAGTCCATCGCCGCCATGCACCACCCAGGCATGCTCGGTACCCAGGTTCTTGAGGACGTGCGCGATCGGCTCCATCCATTGCTCGGCGAACACGCCCAGGAGCTGGCGCTTGACGCCTGCGGGGTTGGAGAGCGGCCCCATGATGTTGAAGATGGTGCGGGTGCCGAGCTCCACGCGGGTCGGTCCGACATGGCGCATCGCGCTGTGATGCTTTTGCGCCCACAAGAACGTGGTGCCTACCTCGACCAGAGCGCGCTGCACGGTTTCAAGGTCGGCATCAATGTTGACGCCGAGGGCCGCCAGGACATCCGCCGCGCCGCTCTTGGAGGAGGCGGCGCGATTGCCGTGCTTGGCCACCGGTACATTGCAGGCGGCGCAGACGAAGGCGACGGCGGTGGAGATGTTCAAGGTGCCGGCCTGATCGCCGCCGGTGCCGCAGACGTCGATCGCATCCGGCAGAGCGGGGATGCGCAGCATCTTGTCGCGCATCGCGGTGACGGCGCCGGTGATCTCGTCGATCGTCTCGCCGCGCACGCGCATCGCCATCAGCAGGCCGCCCATCTGCGATGGCGTCGCCTCGCCCGACATCATGATGTTGAAGGCCATCTCCGCCTGGGCGCGGCTGAGCGGCCGGCCTTGCGCCACGATGCCGATGAAAGCCTTGAGGTCGCTGGCCGGCGCACTCGTCATGGGCAGGGGTTGGGGCGCGCTCATTGCAGGACGTGCAATCCGGAAAGGTTGCAGCCGGCCCCCTTGAGGAAGTTGGCGAGCAGCCTGTGGCCGTGCTCGGTGGCGATGCTCTCCGGGTGGAACTGCACCCCGGCCAGAGGCAGCGTCTTGTGCTGCAGGCCCATGACGATCCCGTCCTCGGTCTCGGCGGTGACATCGAGATCGGCGGGGAAGGTGTCGCGCTCGACCGTCAGCGAGTGATAGCGGGTGGCCTGGAACTCCCCGGGGAGTCCGTGGAACACGCTCTTGTTGTTGTGCCGGATGTGGCTGATCTTGCCGTGCATGGGCTTGGGGGCGCGCACCACCTTGCCACCGAAGGCTTGGCCGATCGCCTGATGGCCGAGGCAGACGCCGAGCAAGGGGATGTTGTGCCTGGCGGCAGCTTTCACGAGGTCGAGGCAGATGCCGGCCTTGTCCGGATCGCACGGGCCGGGCGACAGGATGATTCCCTGCGGGTGTTTGGCCAGGACCTCATCCACCGTGATCTTGTCGTTCCGGTGGACTTCGATCTCGGCCCCCAACTCCCCCAAATAATGGTAGAGGTTGTAGGTGAAGGAATCGTAGTTATCGATCAGGATGAACATGGTCGCGCAACACCGGTCCACGGAAGGCCAATTCAATCTTGGCGCAGAGTGTAGCCGCCCGGGGATGGGGGGAGCAAGGTTGGCCACGAAGGCTTCCGCCTTCGCCAATGCGGCTTCGTTCCGGACCCTTCCCCAGCGGGGGGCAGGGGATTAGCGGCATGGCCGAGGCTGCTCGACCTGCCGCATCGGCCTTCCGGATCGGCCGCTCGGTCTGGGTCTGGCCGGTGGCGGCGGCGCTGCTGGCAGCCTGGCCGGTCTGGCGCTCGTTCTTTGCAGAGATGCCGGATATCGGGCAACCGCCGCTGCGCGGGCAGGTCGCGGCTTGCCTGGGCGCGCTGGTGCTGGTCGGCGGCTGGATCGCCCGCTACCGCGGACGCATCACCAGGTTCCATCTGCCGCTGCTGGGCATGGGCGTCGCGCTCATGGTGCTGATCATCGCGAGCGTGAAGGGGGACGCGCGGGCGGCGGATCTCAGCGCGCTCGCGATCTGCTGGCTTGCCGCCGTCTTCCTGTTTGCCGGCACCATCCTGCTGGAGGGTCAGCGCGCTTTCGTCACGACGCAGGGCGGCACAGTCCCGCAGGTCGCCATGCTGCTGCGCGCGCATGAGCGCATCGGGTACGCCCTGCTCGGCATCGCGCTCGCGGCGGCGACGATACCGATGACCCTGCAAGGTTTCCTGCTGGCAGTCCTCGCGGCGATCTCGCCGGGTGCGGTGCTGATCTGGGCTTACCTGTGCGACACCGCGCGCTCGGTGCTTGCAGGGCGTCGGGTGCAAGTCGCCGATATGGCTGCGCTCACGACGCTGGCTGGGCGAAAGGCCATCGTCCTCGGTGAACCCGGCCTGCTGATCGCGCCGCGGCCCAAGGTGATCAGCATCATGCCCGTCGGAGACGTCAAGCCCGGGGAGATCGTCGGAGCGGCATCCGCGCTGCTGGGCGATGACGACAGCGACGTGGCGCGCGGCCTGCACGAGTTCGGCGTGTCGCACCGCTTGCGCGTCCCGGCCGTCACTCCGCTGGCGACGGATACGCCTGCGCTGCATCGCGGCCGCCTGCCGGACCGCCGCGTGGTCGAGATCGGCGTTATCGCCTCCAGCGCGATCAGCGCGGATGAGCGCGCGCCGTTCGCCGATCAGCTTGCGCGCGCCGCCGAGTTGCATCGCGTCGTGCTGGCGCTGCACGAGGTCGAGCCGGCACCGCGGCTGCTGGGTTTGATCGTGCTGGCGAAGCATGCGCGTCCGGGCGCCCTAGAGACCGTGCGCACGTTGCGCAAGGCGGATTTCACGCTCGCCTTGGCCACAGCCGAGATCGACCCCAAGGACCAGGACGCGCTCAGCGGCCTTGAGATCGCACGCGGGCAGGATGGGCCGCCAACTGCGATCGGGATCGTCCACCCGGGCCAGGCGCCGCTCGAGGCCTGCGCGGCCACCATCCATTTCGGCGGCCGCGCGCAGGCGGATGGCGGGCAGGATCGCGAGATCGTCGTTTCTCGCGACGATCCGCGGACCCTGGTCGACCTGCTGCAATTCGCGCGCGACCTCAAGGTGCGCACGCGGATGGCCGTCATCATCGCCAACCTGCCGGGCGTCGTGTTGCTGGCCGCCGCGCTTGGCTATGTGCCGGCATCGCCGCTCTTCGTGACCCTTGTCGCACTCGCGGGCATCGCGCTGGCGGTGGTCATGCCGCAAGCCTTGCGCCTCTCCCCGACCCTGGCTAATGAGGTCGACGAGGAATAGGGGACTCATGGCACGCAAAAAGGCACGATCGCGCCGCCGTGCACGCAAGGCGCACAACGGCAGGCCTGCCGCCGCGGGCCCGACTACGCTCGGGCTGCTGATGCGCAGCGGCTGGAGCCGATTCGCGAGCGGCATCGCGATTGGCCTCGTGCTCGGAGTCGGTGCCGCGTTCTATCTGGGCGGTTTCGACCTCCTGCTGCACGACAACCGCGCCGTCAAGGTTACAACCCTCAATGCCTCGCCGGTGGAGGAGCAGGCGGCGCTGCCACCGAAGCCCGCGCCACCGAAGCCGGTCGCGGCGCCCACCATCGTCGAGCGGGTCGTCGAATCCGCGCCATCGCGGCCGCGCCCCCAGGGAGAGGAGGCGCGGCGCACGCCGGCGCCAACGCCCGCCGGGCTTCCGACGCCCATGAGGCCGGCAGCGGCGGCGGAAACGTCCTCCGGTCAGCAAGCCGCGGCGATTGCGCCCGCCCCGCCGGCCTATGTCGACAGCGACATGACCTGGCTGAAGAACGCGGTCGCGTTCCCGGTGCCGCGCGGCCGGCCGCTGATCGCCATCGTTCTGGACGACGTGGGGGTGGTGCGCAGCCACGCACAGATGGCGATCGATCTGCCCGGCGCCGTCACACTCTCGTTCATGACCTATGCCGATGGCGTGGCCGAGATGGCGGCCCGCGCGCGCGCCAACGGGCATGAACTGATGCTGCACGTGCCGATGCAGCCGCTCGATGGCGACCTAGACGCGGGACCGCAGGCGCTGACCGTCGGGTTGTCGGAGGAAGAACTGCTCAAGCGGCTTGCCTGGGGCCTCGACCGCTTTTCCGGCTATGTCGGCATCAACAACCACATGGGCAGCCGCTTCACCCAGGATGAGCGGGGCATGCGGATTGTGCTGGACGAGCTCAAACGGCGCGGGCTGCTCTTCCTGGATTCGCGCACCATCAACACGTCGGTGGGCGACAAACTGGCCGCGCGCATGGGGGTTGCGCATGTGGTGCGCGACGTGTTTCTCGATGACGAGATGAGCGAGGCCGCGGTGATGAGTCAGCTCGCTTTCACCGAGAGGGTGGCGGCGAGCAAGGGGCACGCCATTGCGATCGGGCACCCGCATCCAGCCACCTTGGCGGCGCTGCGCGCCTGGATGCCGAAAGCCGAAGCGCGCGGCTTCGTGATCGTGCCGCTCTCCGCGATTGCCAGGCTTCGCCTCGGCGTTTCCGGCTAGCTATTCCGCCGCGGCATCGCGCCGGCGCAGGTGGCGCCCTTCGCGCTTCACGAGGTGCATCGGGAATTGCAGGTGGATCTCCGAGCCGCGGCCGCTGGTATTGACCACCGCGAACTGGCCGCCGAGCGAATCCATCAGCGCCCTGACGATCATCAGGCTCATGCCGGCGGCCTCGTCGGCGCGCGCGATGAACAGCGATCGGCCGTCGTAGGTGCGCCGGGCGGGGCTGCCAGCGCCCAGCGTGGGGTTGGGCCCGGTATCGCGGATCGATAGGTCGAGCCGGCCGTCGCCACCGAACCCGACCGACAGGATGATCGCCCCGCCGTCGGGCGTGCGCATCGCGGCATCCTTGATCAGCTCGCGCACGATCTGCCGCATCAGCAGCGGCTGAACCCTGAGACCGACATCGAGCTCCGGCATGCGGATGCCGAAGGTGAGGCGCTTGGTCGCGAAGGTCGCGACCGCCCAGGTATGGGCCTCGCGCAGCACGGTCGCGACAGAGGTGGCCTGCTCCGCCGGCTTGGCGATCGAACCCTCGACGCGCGACAGCTCGATGATGTCGGTGATGCGCGCCAGCAATTGCCGGCCGGCCCGGACGACCTGTTGCGCCGCCTCGCGATAGGCCGATCGACCGATCGCGCCATACATCTCCCGCTCGATCATCTCGCCATAGCCGAGGATGGTGGTGAGCGGGGTGCGCAAATCGTGCCCCGCCTCGGCCAGGAAGCGCGACTTGTCGGCGTTGGCCTGATCGGCATCCAAGCGTGCGCGCTCGGCGCGCAGCAGCAGCGCCTGCGCTTCCTTGCGCACGGCGTCCTGCGACTGGGCATGGCGCAGCAGGCGCAACACCACTGCGACCAGGAGGATCGACGTGACGGCGGTGAGCGCCAGCACGCTCCAGTGCAGCATGTCGAGCCTGGCGACCTGCTGTGCCAGCGGCCCCGGATCGCCATTCGCCAGGGCCGCGGCAACCCTGTCGTGCTGGCGCAGCAGAAGGGGAATGCCGACCACCAGGGCGGTGCCCAGGACGCCCGCCGCCGCCAGGCCAACCGCCTGGGTCACAGCCAAGGCGCGGCGTCCTCCCGGACCTTCCTTGGAACCGTTCGGCGGCACGCGCTCGAGCGGCGGCAGCAGTTCGCGCAACATGGCCGCAGGCTATATGGGAAGACGCGGTGAGACAATCAAAGCCGGCCGCCATCCGCGTCAGCGCGTTATTGCTTGGGCGGCGGCTCCTCGCCGGCCGGGGCGACGCTAGCGGCGAGACTCGTCCGTATGTGCTGAGACAGTGTTCGCGACCCGGATGTCACAAATGGCAGGCGCGGCTTGAATGGTCACTGTGCCGGGTGGCCCCTTCCACAGCGGTGCAACCCAGGATTCCGGTCAATCGCGCCGGCTGGTAATAATCCGTGCGGGATCGCAGGATTGCGGAATTGGTCACGTTAACGAATTGTTGCAGAGCGGTTGAAATGCGGCACCACTTCGCGCATTCTTCGGCTCACGGTGGTAATTTGGAATGGTTCTAAAAATGAGCAGCCGCGGACTGGCCGCAGCCCGTGAGCGGGGTTTTGCCGATCTACTGGGGCGCGTCGACGCCGGCATCGCCGGCGCGGCGGATGCCTTGGCGCGCCGGCAACAGCCGGACGGGCATTGGGCGTTCGAACTGGAAGCCGATGCCACCATCCCGGCGGAATACATCCTGCTGCGTCATTTTCTGGGTGAGCCCGAGGACCCGGTCCTCGAGGCCAAGATCGTGCGCTATCTCTGGTCGATCCAGGGCGATCATGGCGGCTGGCCGCTGTTCCACGGCGGCGATTTCAACATGTCCGCCAGCGTGAAGGCCTATTACGCGCTCAAGATCTGCGGCGAGCACCCGAACGCGCCGGTGATGAAGCGTGCCCGCGAGGCGATCCTCGCGCATGGCGGCGCGAAGGAGAGCAACGTCTTCACCCTGATCCAGCTGGCGCTTTATGGGCAGGTGCCGTGGCGCGCCGTGCCGGTGATGCCGGTGGAGATCATGGCCCTGCCGCGCTGGTTCCCCTTCCATCTGGACAAGATCAGCTACTGGTCGCGCACGGTGATCGTGCCGCTGCTGGTGCTGATGGCGAAGCGCCCGCTGGCGCGCAACCCGCGCAAGGTCGACGTGCGCGAGTTGTTCGTCACCCCCCCGGAGCAGGTGAAGGACTGGTACAACTACAACCGCAAGGGCGCTTGGGCGGCGTTCTTCCGCGCCGTGGACCGGATTCTGCAGCGCGCCCAGGTGCTGTTCCCCAAGAGGCTGCGCGAACGCTGCATCCAGGATGCGGTGAAATGGGTGGGCGAGCGCCTGAACGGTGAGGACGGCCTCGGCGCGATCTATCCGGCGATGGCCAACTCCGTGATGATGTACGACGTGCTCGGCTATCCCGAGACTCATCCGGAGCGCGCGACCGCTCGCGGCTCGGTGGAGAAGCTGATGGTGTTCAAGGAGGGCGTCGCCTATTGCCAGCCCTGCCTGTCGCCGGTGTGGGACACCGCGCTCGCGGCTCATGCGATGATGGAGGCGGGCGGCGATGCCGCGGAGCGCGTGAAGCCGGCGCTCGACTGGCTGAAGGACCGCCAGATCCTCGACATCTATGGCGATTGGGCGGTGAATTGCCCGGGAGTGCGGCCGGGCGGCTGGGCGTTCCAGTACAACAACGCCTACTACCCCGATGTGGACGACACGGCCGTCGTGGCGCTGGTGATGGACCGCGCCGACCGGGAGCGCTATCGCGAGAGCATTGACCGCGCCACCGAGTGGGTCTTCGGCCTGCAGAGCGAGAATGGCGGCTGGGGTGCGTTCGACAAGAACAACGAGTACTACTATCTCAACTACATTCCGTTTGCCGACCACGGCGCGCTGCTCGATCCGCCGACCGCGGACGTTTCGGCACGCTGCCTCTCCATGCTGGCGCAGCTTGGCTACAAGCGGGACCATCCGAAGGTGAAGGCCGCAATCGACTACCTGCTGAAGGAGCAGGAGGCGGATGGTTCCTGGTTCGGCCGCTGGGGCACCAATTACATCTATGGCACATGGTCGGTGCTGTGTGCGCTCAACTCAGTCGGCGTTCCGGCCGATCATCCGGCCATGCGCAAGGCCGTGGCATGGCTCAAGTCCAGGCAGCGCGAGGACGGCGGCTGGGGCGAGGATGGGGCGTCGTATTGGGCGGACCAGCCGCGCGGCGAGGGCAAGGACGCGACCCCCTCGCAGACCGCCTGGGCGCTGCTGGGCCTGATGGCCGCTGGCGAAGTCGACGACACGGCGGTCGAGCGCGGGGTCCACTATCTGGCCGAGACTCAGACCGAAGATGGGCTTTGGAGCGAGGAACACTTCACCGCGGTGGGCTTTCCGCGCGTGTTCTACCTGCGCTATCACGGCTATCGCGCGTTCTTCCCGCTCTGGGCCATGGCGCGCTATCGCAACCTGAAGCGCGGCAACGGCACCACCGTCCTGCACGGGATGTGACAGCCCGTGCTGGGCGTCGTCACCGGCCTCAAGTCCGAAGCAAAGCTCCTCCGCGGCCTCGATGTCATGTGCATCAGCACGGGCGGCCGCGCCCACATCGCACGCGCCAAGATCGACCGCCTGGTCTCCCGGGGCATGCACGGCCTGGTCAGCTTCGGCATCGCTGGCGCCCTCTTGCCAAATCTCAGGACCGGCGATCTCGTCATCGCGGACAGAGTGGTGACCGAGCGCGGCGAGATCTGGCCCGCGCATCAGCCGTGGGTGGAGGCGCTGCTCCGCCTGACGGCGCAGGCGCGAGACAGCGGGCCCGACGACGATGTTCCCCATCACGCCGCGGCGCGGCGTTCGGAGGGGCATGCGAATGCCGGGCCGGCCTGGCCCTCCGGCCGCGACGACGCGACGGATGTCACGGCTCCCGGCAAGACGGGGAGCGAGAGAGGCGCCAAGGTCGGAGCGATCCTGGGGCTGGATCGGATGCTGTCCTCGCCGCGCGACAAGGCGGACGCGTTCGCGCGCACCGCCGCTCTCGCCGTCGACATGGAAAGCCAGCACGTCGCCCGTGCGGCGGCCTCGCGCGGCCTGCCCTTCATCGCGGTGCGCGCCGTCTCCGACCAGGCGAGCGAGGCGCTGCCGGCCGTCATGGCGGGTTTCGTGGATATGGATGGTCGGACGAAAATGAGCGCCGTTGCGGCGGCGCTCATTCTGGGTCGCGTGTCTCTGGGCGAGCTACGTCAAGCGGGGGGCGCCTCGCAATGCGCCCATCAGGCGCTACTCCGCTGCCGCGGAGCGCTTGCCGGACTTTGCTAGCTCCTTCTCGCGCTTGATCTGCTCCATCGCCTGCTCGACGTGACGCGAGAACACGTATTCGGCCTTGCGCTGCTTCTCGAGCGAAATCTCCGGTGCCATCTCGCCTTCGACCGTGACGCCCTTCAGCGAAACCTTCAGCGCCTTCAGCGGATGTGCGATGGCATCGCGCACGGCGGTGCCTTCGAAGCCGCTATGAACCATGCAATCGGCGCACTTCTCGTAATTGCCGACGCCGTAATCGTCCCAGCGCGTGTCTTCCATCAACTCCTTGAACGTCCTGGCGTAGCCTTCGCCGAGCAGATAACACGGCCGCTGCCAGCCGAACACGTTGCGCGTCGGGTTGGCCCAGGGCGTACAGGCGTAAGTCTGGTTGCCCGCCAGGAAGTCGAGGAACAGCGAGGACTGGCTGAACTCCCACTTCTTGCCATTCCGACCGCGGCGGAAGATGTCGCGGAACAACTGCTTGGTGCGCTTGCGGTTCAGGAAGTGCTGCTGGTCCGGCGCGCGTTCATAGGCGTAGCCCGGCGAGACGGTGATGCCGTCCACGCCCATCGCCATCACGTCATCGAAGAACGTCGCGGCGCGCTCGGGATCGGTGCCGTCGAAGAAGGTGCAATTGATGTTGCAGCGGAAGCCGGCATCCTTCGCCTTCTTGATCGCCTCGATCGCCTTCTCATAGACGCCCTGCTGGCAGACCGACTTGTCGTGCTCCTCCTTGCTGCCGTCGAGATGCACCGACCAGGTGAAGTAGGGCGACGGCTTGTAGTCGCCCATCTTCTTTTCCATCAGCAGCGCATTGGTGCAGAGATAGACGAAGCGGCCCTGCTTGATCAGGCCTTCGACGATCTGCGGCAGCTCCTTGTGCAGCAGCGGCTCGCCGCCGGCGATGGAGACGACGGGCGCGCCGCATTCCTCGGCGGCCGCCAACGCGTCCGCGACCGAGATACGCTGGTTCAGGATCTCCGCCGGGTAGTCGATCTTGCCGCAGCCGGCGCAGGCCAGGTTGCAGCGGAACAACGGCTCCAGCATCAGCACCAACGGGTAGCGCTTCCGGCCGAGCAGATGCTGCTTCACCACATAGGCGCCGACGCCGATCATCTGTCGCAATGGAATGGGCACAATCTACTCCTTTGACTCTTCTTCTTGGGCGCTGGCTACTTGGCGGCGACCCGGCCATTGGCTTCGAGCTGCGGCGGCAGGCGGAACTTCACGTTCTCCGCGATGCCCTCCATCACGCTCAGGCTGATCTGCTTCAGATCCTGCAGCTTGGCGACCACTTCCTGCACCAGGACATCAGGTGCGGAGGCGCCGGCCGTGATGCCCACGGAGCGGACGCCCTCAAGCCATTTCGGGTCGAGCTGGCCGGCATTCTCGATCAGGTGGCTGCGCACGCCGAGTTCCTCGGCGATCTCGCGCAGGCGATTGGAATTGGAGGAATTCGGCGCGCCGATCACCAGGATCATGTCGACCTGCTCGGACAGCTGCCGGACCGCGCGCTGGCGGTTCTGCGTGGCGTAGCAGATGTCCTTGGTGTCGGGGCCGACGATCGCGGGGAAGCGCCGCTTCAGCGCCTCGATCACGTCGCGAGTGTCGTCCACCGACAGAGTCGTCTGGGTCACATAGGCAAGCTTGGTCGAATCCTGTACCTGCAGCGTGTCGACATCGCCGGCGGTGGAGATCAGATGGACGCCGCCTGGCACCTGACCCATCGTGCCCTCGACCTCCGGATGGCCGGCATGACCGATGAGGATCACTTCACGGCCCTGGGCGGCGTAGCGGCGCCCTTCGACATGGACCTTGGAGACGAGGGGGCAGGTGGCGTCGATCACTTGCAGGTGGCGCGATTCGGCGTCCTGCTCGACCGTTTTGCTGACGCCGTGGGCGCTGAAGATAGCGATCTTGCCCTCCGGCACCTCGTCGAGCTCCTCGACAAAAACCGCGCCTTTGGCGCGGAGGGAATCGACCACGTGCCGGTTATGCACGATCTCGTGCCGGACGTAGACAGGAGGCCCATAGGTCTCCAGCGCCTTCTCGACGATATCGATTGCCCGTTCCACGCCGGCGCAGAAGCCGCGTGGCTGTGCCAGAACTACCTTCATGATCACCATCTGCTTAGACCAGCGCCCGAATACCCATGGCATCCCCTAGCGCTGGACTCCGCCATGCCGTGCTGGAACCGGCAGCGCCGCTGACCGATTGATTTTCCTGTAACATAGAATGCCCGATTTGCCTACCCGACTTGCGGCGCCGCACACAAACTGCACACAGGGTTAAGTCTTTGAGGCAAAGACCATTAATGGGACTCGGCTATTGGCGCATATGCGCTATGCTAGCTTTTGCCGGCTGACTTCCCTATAAGCAGCCGATTCGCGGCCAGATGATTTCCTGCGCCGTTGGGGACAGCCACGTACAAAGAGTGAGATCCAAGCCCGTGACCGCCGCCAGCAAGACGCCGCTCCTCGACCGCATCAAGACCCCCGCCCAACTGCGTCAACTTGACACAAGCCAGCTTCGCCAGGTTGCCGACGAATTGCGCCAGGAGACGATCGACGCGGTTTCGGTGACCGGCGGCCATCTGGGCGCCGGCCTGGGCGTGGTCGAGTTGACGGTGGCGATCCACTATGTGTTCGACACCCCCTATGACCGGCTGATCTGGGATGTGGGCCACCAGGCCTATCCGCACAAGATCATCACCGGCCGGCGCGACCGCATCCGCACCATCCGCCAGGGCGGGGGGTTGAGCGGCTTCACCAAGCGCTCCGAATCCGAATACGACCCGTTCGGCGCGGCGCACAGTTCGACCTCCATCTCGGCCGGCCTCGGCATGGCGGTGGCGAGCGAGATGCAGGGCCGCAAGCGCAATGTGATCGCCGTGATCGGCGACGGTGCGATGAGCGCCGGCATGGCCTACGAGGCCATGAACAATGCCGGCTCGCGCGACACGCGCCTGATCGTCATCCTCAATGACAACGACATGTCGATCGCCCCGCCGGTCGGCGCGCTCAGCGCCTATCTCTCGCGGTCGCTGTCCTCCACCTCGTTCCGGTCGCTGCGCCACGTCGCCAAGGACATTTCCAAGATCCTGCCGCAGCCGTTCCAGCGTGCCGCCCAGCAGGCCGAGGAATTCGCCCGCGGCATCATCTCGGGCGGCGGCACTCTGTTCGAGGAACTTGGCTTCTACTATGTCGGCCCGATCGACGGGCACAACATGGACCACCTGCTGCCGATCCTGCAGAATCTTGCCAAGTCCGACGAGCCCGGCCCGGTGCTGGTTCATTGCGTGACGCAGAAGGGCAAGGGTTACGGGCCGGCCGAAGCCTCGGCCGACAAGTATCACGGCGTCGTCAAGTTCGATGTGGCGACCGGCGCGCAGCAGAAATCCACGCCCAAGGCGCCGAGCTATACCGGCGTGTTCGCGAAGGCGCTGATCGCCGAAGCCAAAGCGGATGACCGCGTCGTCGCGGTCAACGCGGCGATGCCCTCGGGCACCGGACTCGACGCCTTCGGCAAGGCCTTCCCGGAGCGCTGCTTCGACGTCGGCATCGCCGAGCAGCACGCGGTCACGTTCTGCGCCGGCATGGCGACCGAAGGCATGAAGCCGTTCGCCGTCATCTACTCGACCTTCCTGCAACGGGCCTATGACCAGATTGTTCACGACGTAGCGATTCAAAGCCTGCCTGTTCGTTTCGCGATGGATCGCGCGGGTCTGGTGGGCGCGGACGGACAAACCCATGCGGGAAGCTTCGACATTGCCTATCTGGGGTGTCTGCCGAATTTCGTGATCATGGCGCCGTCGGATGAACTGGAACTGATGCATATCGTTGCAACCGCCGCCGAGATCGACGACCGGCCCTGCGCCTTTCGCTACCCGCGCGGAGAGGGCATCGGGGCCCAGTTGCCGGACCGCGGCACGCCGGTTCCGATCGGCAAGGGACGCATTATCAAGGAAGGCACCAAGGTTGCGATCCTGAATTTCGGCACCCGCCTTGTAGAATGCCTGAAGGCGGCGGAGGACCTGGGCGCCAAGGGGCTCTCCACCACGGTCGCAGATGCGCGCTTCTGCAAGCCGCTGGACGAGGATTTGGTGGCGCGGCTCGCCCGTGAACACGAGGTGTTGATCACGATCGAGGAAGGCGCGATTGGCGGCTTCGGCTCGCACGTCCTACATTACCTCGCGCATGCGGACTTGCTGGACGGTGGGCTGAAGGTGCGGCCGATGGTGCTGCCCGACACCTTCATCGACCATGATTCGCCGCAGAAGCAATATGACGTGGCTCGCCTGAACGCGCCTCACATCGTCGAGCAGGCGCTGCAGGCCTTGGGCATTGCACAGAAGGTCGTTCGACTGTGACATTGAACCGACGTGGCTTCATCGTCGCCGCAGCGATGCTGGCGATCGGCAGTTCCATTTCACCCAGTTTCGCCGCGGCGCAGGCCGGCGACGATCCCAAGGCGACGGTGCAGGCGTTCTATGACACGCTGCAAGACGCCATGAAGCGCGGTGACGAGCTGGGTTTCGATGGCCGCTACGAGATGCTGAAACCGGTGATCCAGCACACGTTCGACGTGCCGGTCATGGCGAAGATCGCCATCGGCAGCGAGTGGACCGTCTTCAGCGCCGACGAGAAGGAACGGATGCTGGACGCATTCAACCGCTACATGGTCACCACCTATGCGGCGCGGTTCAAGTCCTACAAGGGCCAGAGGTTCGAGGTCGGCGAGGTCAAGCAGCCGGCGGAGAACCGCTCCCTGGTTGAGACCAAAATCGTCCGCTCCAATGGCGATCCGGTCGCGCTCAACTACCTGTTCCGGCCCAGCGAGGACGGAAGCTGGAAGATCATCGACGTCTATCTGAGCGGCGCGATCTCCGAGATGGCGCGCATGCGCTCGGACTTCTCCGCGACCGTGACCGGCGGCGGCGCCAACGCTTTGATCGCGGCGCTCGAGAAGAAAATCGTCGAGATCAAGAACGAGCCCGGCCGATAGGCTCCGGCAGGGTGGCCGCTGACCGGCCCTTCGCCTTACGTAGCATGCCAGGTTCCGCGGAAGCCCGAGAGCGCGCACCGCGGGGCGGAAGCCGGCCTGATCGATCCGGTGCTGGTGGGGCCGCGCGCAACGATCGCATTTGCGCTCGCTGGACCTAGGGGCCGGCAACATCCTTCCCAAGCTATTTCGCCGGCGCCGACAGCGCCGGCATCGTCATGGGCGCGCGCTGCCTTCTTGCGCTCACCAGCCGCGCCGACCCCCGTGGAGAGCCGGCTGGCCTCGGCGGCCCTGCTGGCGCTGGTCTCGGCACGCCGGCAGGAAAGCACTGCGGTCACCGTCCAGCTGCGGGCGGAGGCCCCAGCAGGGCGGGCATCAGCGTGAAGATGCTGATGAGGGTCATTGCCATGCCGCTCAAGAGGACGATGCCCATGCTCGCGGTGCCGAGATGGCCAGAGACCGCCAGGCTGGCGAAGGAAGAGCCGGTGGTCAGGCCGCTGAACAGCACGCCGCGGGCGGTGCTGGTCTGCAACGGGCCAGCGACGCCGTTGCGCCAATTGATCACGAAATAGATGTTGAACGCGACACCGATGCCGAGCAGCAGCGGCAGGGCGATGATGTTGGCGAAATTGAGCTGCACCCCGGCGAGCCAGCAGAAGATCGCGGTGGCAAGGGCCGCGGCCGCGAGCGGCACCAGGACCATGGCAACGTCGATTGCGCGGCGCAGAATGACGCCGAGCAGGACAGCCATGCTCACCAGGGCCAACAGAGTCGCGATCTCGAAGGCATGGGAGACCGCGCGGCCGGCCTCGTAGATCTGAACGGCGGAGCCGTTGGCCTGCGGCGCGACCATGCGCACCGCCGAAATGAAGCGCTCCAGCACCGCGTTGTCGTTGCTGTCGCCGGCCGGGATGACCAGCACGCGCGCTTGGCCGTCGGCGGCGATCCAGTCGCTGCGAATCTCGGGCGGCAGGGTATCGACCGTCAGCGGCACGGCGGTGAGCGCCGCCTTGAGCGCGTCCAGCCGCGGCATCAGCGTCGAGAGCAGCGCGTGATCAAGGCGCTCCAGGAAATCCTCGTCGGAGCCCGCGGCCTGGTCGAGCAGCCGCGCCAGTTGCTGCGCAATATCGGAGGACGGGACCGCCTCGCGCAGCATGGCCGCGCATTTCCGCAGCGAGGCGCGCACCTCGTCGGGGCTGGGCGGCGCGGCGACCTCCATGGGATCGAGGCTCAGCCCCATCAAGTCGTCGAGATCCTGGATAATGGCGAGCTTCGCCTCCTGGTCCTTCGGTACGAAGCTGCTGGCGGTCAGCACCATGCTGACTTCTGGCAGCGCGCGGATCTTCTCAGCTAAATCCTCGGCGGCCTCGATGCCCGGCGTCAGGATCTCGGCGGTGTAGGGCGTGCGCAACGGATCCTGCATCAGGTCCAGGATGCTGGAGACGGACTCGGCATCCGGGTCTTTGAGATGCAGGGGATTGAAATCGAAACGCAGGTTGAGGGTGGCGGCAACGCCGGCGACCGCGATGCCGGCCCAGACGGCGAGCACCAGCCAGCGCCTCCGCAGCAGGAAGTCGTCGACTGGCCTGGCCCAGTCAAAGCCCATGTCGACCGGCTGGCTTGCCGGCGGGAACGCCTTGAGCAGGGCCGGCAGCAGGGTGAGGTTGAGCACGAGCGTGATCGCCATGCCGGCACCCGCGATCAGCCCCAGTTCCGACACGCCCTTGTAGTCGGTCGGCATGAAGGAGAGAAAGCCGGCGGCGATCGCGATCGCCGCCAGCGTCAGGGGCCGCGCCATGAAGCGGCCGGTGCGAGGCAGCGCCGTCATGTCATCGGCGATGTAGCGCTCCTGCCCGTAGCGCACGCCGAACTGGATGCCGAAATCGATCGACAGGCCAATGAACATTACCGCGAAGGCGATCGACACCAGGTTGAGCGAGCCCACCGTGAGCGCCGCGAACCCGAAGGTCAGGACGAGACCCATGATGAGCGTGACGAAGCACGCAGCGATCAGCTTGACCGAGCGCAGCGCGGCGAACAGGCAGGCAAGCACCAGCACGATCGAAAGGAACAGAGCCCAGGTCATGCCTTCGGCGACGGTGCCGAACTCCTCGTCGTTCAGCGGTACCTGGCCGGTCAGGCGCACCGTGACGCCGCGATCGGGCGAGAGGTTCAGCTCGGTCGCCATTTGACGCACCGCGGCAGTCGCCTTGGCGCCCGGCTGCAGCGCCTGGAAGTCCCGCTTTGGCTGGGACAGGATCAGCTTGCGCAGCTCGCGCTCGTCGACCGGCCGGTCGATCATCAGCGTCCGCCAGGACAGCGGCATCTCGCTGGCGGTCAGCGCCCCGCCGACGGCATTCGAGATCGCCGAGAGCGGCCGCTCCAGCGACGCGAAGTCCGTTGCATTGCGCGCTACTCCCTCCATCGCGAGGGACAGCACGTCGAACAGGCCGCGCAGGCTGGGATCGGCGGCGAGGCTGGCGATGAAGGGCTGCGCGCGGATGACCGAGCGCGCGATCTGCTGCAACTCCGCCGTGTCCAGCAGCATCAGGCCGTATTGGTCGTAGAACGGCCCGCCATCGGCGCGCCGCACGGTTTCGAACAGGTCGGTCCGCTGCTTCATCCGCTCAAACAAGGCGGCCGCGGCGTCCTCGGCCGCGTCTGGCGTGCGGCCGTCGATCATCACCACCAGGAGCCCGACATTCTGCGGGAACGCGGCGTTGATGCGTAACATCTCCTGCTTCCACGGCAGATCCGGCGCGATCATGCGCGCCGTGTCGGTGTCCATGGTTAGCGTGCGCGCGGCATAGAATCCCGCGGCGACGGTCAGCGCCAGGCAGAGCAGGAGGACGAGCCTGGCGTGAGCGATGGCCCAGGCCACCGAACGTTCGACGATGCGCTCGATCATGCGGGTCTCAGACTTCCCGATAGAGCAAAAGAGTGACTGCGGTCAGGCAGAAAAAGGTCGGCCACAGCCAGCCGGCGATGGCCTGCGCGCGGCCATCCAGGCGCAATTCCAACCAGCGGGTCCAGCCCGACCAGATGGCGAAGACGGCGAGCGGCATATGGGTCATCTCGATCAGCAACAATTCCTTCACGTTGGCGATGGAGTGCGAGTGGGTCAGCAGCATCATGCCGCCAAGCGCGCAAAGCAGCGGAAATACATACTTGGCCCAGCCGTTCCGCACCACCCGGTTGCGCACGCTCCACTCGAACACGGCGAAGCCGGTCATCAGGACCATGAATGCCTTGTGCTGGATGAATTCCGGGTCGCGCAGCGATTCCGCCAGGGTCAGGCTTCCGGTCGGCCAGCCCTCCGCCTCGGAGCGCAGGAACAGGAAGCCTGCCAACACGATGAGCAGCAACGGCCAGTGCCGCGCCCACGGCGCCTTTCCGGTCTTTTCCAGCAGGACCAGGATGCCCATGGCGAGGACGATCAATCCAGCCCAATGATGGTTGTATTCGGACCAAGCGATGTCCTGGGCATTGCGCGGCAGCGGCACGCCGGCGCCGGGCACATAGGCGTGCAGGGCGGCCGCCCCGGGCGCGGCCCTCCCTTGGGCAAGACTCCTTTGCTCCTCGTAGAAGGCGAGGCTCTCGCGGCTGGGGCTGGTAAGCGTCGGCCATTTCGGCACCAGCCGCTCCCCGATCTCGGCAAGGCTGACGCGGCCCTCGATCAGGTCCGCCGCCGGCGGCAGCGAGGTCATCGAGGCTGCCACGAAGAAGATCGTGATGCCGACGCCAAGCTCCACCTCCGCGAAGCGGCGCAGTCGCAGGATCTGTCCCGACGAGTCCGCCATCGCCCGCACCACGCGGAAGTTGCCGTAGCCGAGAGCGAGCAGCCCGAAGAACAAGGCCGTCTTGGTCGCCAGCATCATGCCGTAGGCGGTGCCGTAGAGCGCCTCGACGCTGCCGACATAGTCGATCAGCATGCCGACGCCCGAGATGGCGATGGCGGCGACCGCGATCATCGATAGGGTGGAGTATCGCGCGCCGACGCGGCTGCGCATCGCGCCGCCCCGCAACCGGCGCATGGCCGAAAGGAAGCAGGGCAACCCGCCGATCCAGGCCGCGGCGCCGGCATGATGCAGCGCCGTGATGCCGAGCAACAGCCCGCGATCCTCCATCCGCGCCGCGGCGTGGCTGGTGGCGACGCCCGCGCCCAGGTCGACGAGCGCGAGGGCGAGCAGCAGCGGCACGCTCGGTTTCTCTCCGTAGAGCAGCGCCAGCAAGAGCATCGTGCCGAACATGCGCACAAGCTGAGCGCGCGCAAAATCGCCGCCCAGCGCTTCGGAGAGGGTGATCTCCGCCGTGCCCGCGAGGATGGTGGCTTGCATCGCGACCAGAACGCTTATGGAGACCAGCAGCATCCAGGCGAACCGGCGGGTCCATTGGATGCTCCGCGGCGCCAGCCGCAACGCCTCCGGCACGCCGTGCCCCAGCGGCACAGCGATGAAGGCGAGAAAGACGATGCTGCCCAAGGTCAGGCATTGCGCGGTGCGCACCACGCCGGACAGCAGGACGCTGGCAAAGCCGAAAATATCGAGCAGCAGATCCATGGCCCGAAGAATCAGCTCCCGACGACGAAGGGGATGTCGCCGCGCGTGATGTGGCCGTCGATCGCCAGCACCTGCCAGCGCAGCACATAGGCGCCGGGGGCAAGCGCGGCCGTCGTTCCGGTCACGACATTGGGCGCGCCGCCCTGGTCGATCGGCACGTCGGTCCGATTGCCGGCCGGTGCCATCACTTGCAGGCGCGAGCGCACCTTGTCGATGCGGGAGTTGAACTCGATCCGAACCTGCAGCTTGCCGGCAGCCACGTGCTGGTCGGCGGTGGGATTGGCTGACACGATGACCGCGTGCGCCCAGGCCGGGGCGCTGCCGGCAATCGCCAACGCCGCCGCGGCGGCAGCGAAATTCCGCAGGTATTTCCGCATGTTGCACTTCCCCACAGGCGATCGGCAGGGTTCTTACCAGAGCTTGCGCGGATTGTCATCGCGGCGATGTGGCGGGGTTTCCGAAGGTCGCGGCGGCATCGCCGCCCTGCGCGGCCACCAGGCTGGCGACCCAGCTCCGCAGAAATTGGCTGAGCGTCATGCCCAGCGCCTTGACATCCGCGATACGATACCCGGACTGGCCGGGGACGAGCGTCCATTGCACCTCGACCACGCCGAAGCGGGGCACGGTCGCCGTGCTCAGGATGCGCCGGCTGCCGTCGGGGTCGAGCCGCAGATCGTGGATGGCCACCGTCAGGGTAGGAAACTCGGCGCCGGCCCGCCGCGCCAGCGTCGTCACATGCCGTTCAAGCCGTTCGGTCACGCGGCCCATCCCGTCCGCATCCAAGCGCGCGCCGTAGTGGCCGCTGGCGAAGCGGGACAAGGCGGGCCAATCCATCGCGCGTCCAATCAGGTTGGCGAGGTCGGAGGCAGCTTGCTCCGAGACCGGCGGCCGGGCCAGGTCGAAGGCGCGGTCAAGGGTATCCTGCAGGAAGCGCGCCGCCGGCGTGGTCACCGGCCGCTCGCGTGCCAACGCCGTGCCGCAGCCGAAGGCGGCAAGGACCAAGACGGCGAGCAACAGCCGAAATCGACCGAGGCGAATTTGACTTGAGCGCATGCTTCCGGCACATCGTGCCGCAGCTTCGCGACACGCAAAAGGGGGCTTGGTGCGACTCAATCTGGTGACGGGCGGGTGCGGCTTCATCGGCCGTCATCTGGTGGAGCAGCTTGTGGCGCGCGGCGAAGGCGTGCGGGTGCTCGACCTTCGGCCTATGGCCGCGCCGCTCCGGGGCGTGGAGCAGGTCGTGGGTTCCATCACCGATCCATCAGCGGTCGCGCGCGCGGCGGATGGCTGTGACCGGGTGTTCCATCTTGCTGCTAATCCCAACCTGTGGGCGCCCGATCCAAAGAGCTTCGATGCTATCAACCACCAGGGCACGCGCCGCGTGCTGGAGGCCGCTCAGAAGGTGGGCGTGCAGCGATTTGTCTACACCTCCACGGAATCCATCCTGAAGAGCTGTCGCGCGTCCAGGCAATCCGCGCGGGCGCTGATCGACGAGACCGTCGTGCTGACGCTGGATGATATGCCCGGCCCCTATTGCCGCTCCAAGTTCCTGGCGGAGGAGGCGGCGCGCGAAGCGGCGCGCGGCGGGCTCCCGGTCGTCATCGTCAACCCGACCATGCCGATCGGGCCGGGCGATGACCTGCTGACGCCGCCGAGCAAGATGATCCTCGGCTTCCTGAATGGGGAGACGCCAGCTTATCTGGATTGCGAGTTCAACCTGGTCGATGCGCGCGATGTCGCCGCGGGCCATATCCTGGCCGCGGAAAGCGGCCGGGTGGGGGAGCGCTACATCCTCGGCAACGTCAATCTCAGCCTCGGCGATCTGCTGGCGGAACTGCAGCGCCTGACCGGCCTTTCCATGCCGCGTACACGCATTCCCTACGCCCTCGCGCTGGTCTCCGCGCTGGTGAGCGAGGGCATCTCCAACGTGACGAAGACGCCGCCTGTGGCGCCCCTGACCGGGGTGCGCCTGGCCCGCACGTCGATGGCCTTCGATTGCAGCAAGGCACGCAGCGAGCTTGGCTGGTCCTGCCGGACGCTCGAGCAATCCTTGCGCGATGCCGTCCGCTGGATGTCAGAACGCCGACTGCTGCTGCGGCCCGTGGCTGGCGTTCTCTGAGACCAGCGGCACGCCATTCGGCGCGTTGTAGACGAAGCCGGAAGCGGGATAGATGCGCCCCCATATCCGCGCGTCCTTGTTCCAAAAGCGCACCTGCGTCCAGTCATTGGCCGGCGAAACGTCGATCGCCGCCATGTTGGTGATGATGGCGTTCCGCTGCCAATTCGCATGATCGACGCGAATCTCGCGCGGGCCGATCATGGCCGAGACGAAGGCGACATGGCCGTAACGCAGCCGGCTGGTCTTGCGCAGCACCAGCACCGAACCCACGCGCGGCTGGCTGCCGCGCGAATACTGGCGGTCCGCCGAGGCCCACCAGGTATGAGCATCCCCGAAGATCTTGATGCCGGAGCGGCTGCGGGCATAGGGCACGCATTGGCTGCCGATCCCCGGTGTCACGGTGTAGGACTGCAAGGCCGCGAGATCCCGTCCGATATCCGGCGGAACACCCTGGCCGATGGCCTCGCCAAGCTCCTTGTCGGTGTCATGACCAGGAGGCGCAGGGAGCCTCGCGGGGTCTGACTGCATGCTCTTGGGCGGTTCGGTCGTGGCGCAGCCGGCAAGCAGCAGTACTGCGGCCAAACGCCCCAGCCGAGCCATGTGGCGCGGCCGCACGAACACAGGGCCTTCTCTCATGGCATTGAAATCCCTGATCGTTTTCGAACGCGTCCGCGCGGCGGCCCTGTCTCCCCCAGACTCCACAGGACGCAAACTTGGCGATCCTAGTCGAATTTTGAATAGTCAAAAAGGGCTGTGGACATAGGATGAAAACCAGCGGGAGACGTCCGGATCAGATTGGAGTGGTCCGCTTGATCGTCTCATCAGCGTCATTCATCGTGCGACCAGAGTGCTCGCGCGCCGAGTGAATTAGCGAAAGCTGGAGTCGGCGCCACTGGCGCTGGACTCGTACCACACTTCATCCGAGTGAATTGACGGCGGCCGATGCGCAATCGGTCCGTGCCCAGTGGGTCCGTACCCAGGCCTTTCCATTCGGATGGGATGGTGCAGCGCCAATGGCGCTGCGCCCCAGGTGAATGCACGCAAGTGATGCAACGACAGAAGCCTGCGGAGGAAGCCCATGAACATTCACGAATATCAGGCCAAGCAACTGCTCCGGCGCTATGGCGTGCCGGTGCCGCGTGGCGACGTCGCCCACAATCCGGCCGAGGCCGAGACCATCGCTGAAGAACTCGACGGTCCGGTCTGGGTGGTGAAAGCGCAGATCCATGCGGGCGGCCGCGGCAAGGCAGGCGGCGTGAAGATCTGCCGCTCGGTGAAGGAGGTCCTCGCGAGCGCCGACAAGCTGCTCGGCAGCCGGCTGGTGACGCACCAGACCAGTCCGCAGGGCAAAGAGGTCAAGAAGGTCTATATCGAGCAGGGCAGCGACATCGCCCGCGAGCTTTATGTCGCGCAACTCATTGACCGGAAGACCGGCGGCGTCGCCGTCATCGCCTCGACCGAGGGCGGCATGGATATCGAGGAGGTCGCCGCCAAGCACCCGGACAAGATCATCCGCCTGTCTCTCCCTCCGGCGACGCCCATGCGTGCGTTCCAGGCGCGCAGCATTGCCTTCCAGCTCGATCTGAAGGAGCGCGAAGTTCACAAGTTCGTGCGCCTGCTGATGGCGATGAACAAGGCTTTCCGCGAGCTGGACGCAACCCTGGTCGAGATCAATCCCCTAGTCGTCACCAAGTCGAACCGGCTGATCGCGCTCGATTGCAAGATGACGTTCGATGAGAACGCGCTGTTCCGCCATCACGACATCCACGACATGCGCGATGAGAACGAGATGGATCCGCTGGAGCTGGAGGCTTCGCGTCACGATCTCAACTACGTGAAGCTGGAGGGCGACATCGGCTGCATGGTGAACGGCGCGGGCCTCGCCATGGCGACCATGGACATCATCCAGCACTACGGCGGCCAGCCAGCCAACTTCATGGACATCGCCGGTGCCGCGACCAAGGAACGCGTCGCCTGCGCCTTCAAGCTGATCTTCAACGATCCGGGCGTGAAGGGAATCCTGGTCAACGTCTTCGGCGGGATGATGCGCTGCAACTCCATCGCGGAAGGCATCGTCGGCGCGGCGCGCGAGGTCGGGCTGGACCGTCCGCTCGTGGTGCGTCTCGAAGGCACCAACGTGGAGCTGGGTCGCAAGATATTGCAGGAATCCGGCCTGCCGATCGTCACCGCGACCACTTTGTCGGATGCGGCCGGCAAGATCGTCAACGCCGTGCAGTCTGAGGGTATCGGGGGGAGGGCATAGCCATGAGCATCCTCGTCAACAAGGCGACCAAGGTCATCTGCCAGGGCTTCACCGGAACCCAGGGCACCTTCCACTGCCAGCAGGCGATCGAATACGGCACCAACATGGTGGGCGGCGTGACGCCGGGCAAAGGCGGCTCCACCCATCTCGGCCTGCCTGTCTTCAACACCGTGCTCGACGCCAAGGCGAAGACCGGCTGTAACGCCAGCGTCATCTACGTGCCGCCGACCTATGCGATGGATTCCATCCTGGAGGCGATCGACGCCGAGATCGAGGTGATCGTCGCGATCACCGACGGCGTGCCAGTGCAGGACATGGCGCGCGTGAAGAAGGAGCTGAAATACTCCAGGTCCCGGGTGATCGGCCCGAACTGCCCCGGCATCATCACGCCCAGCGAATGCAAGATGGGCATCATGCCGGGCTATGTGCACAAGCCTGGGCGCATCGGCATCGTCTCGCGCTCCGGCACCCTCAGCTACGAGGCGGCTACCCAGACCACGGCCGCCGGCCTCGGCCAGTCCACGGTGGTCGGCGTCGGCGGCGATCCCGTCAACGGGTCGAGCTTCGTCGACATCCTCGAGCTGTTCCTCACCGACGACAACACCGACGCCATCATCATGATCGGCGAGATCGGCGGCACGCCGGAGATCGACGCGGCGGAGTTCCTGAAGCGCGCCAAGCGCAAGAAGCCTGTCGTCGGCTTCATCGCGGGGCGCGCCGCGCCTCCCGGCCGGCGCATGGGCCATGCGGGCGCTATCGTCTCCGGCGGCGGCGAAAGTGCCGCGGAAAAGATCGAAGCCTTGCGTTCGGCCGGCATCATCATTACGCCTTCGCCGGCGGAGCTTGGCTCCACCATGCTGCAGGCCTTGGGGAAGGCGGCTGCCTAGGTGCGGAAAGGGGGCGGAATGGCAAAGGGAGCGCAAAAGCGTTCGAGCGGCAAGGCCGGCCGTATTGCTCTGCGAGCGACCGAGCAGGCGGCCTTGCCGCGCAATGGTCGCAAGACGTTGCGCGACGATCTGCCTCCTGAGCTTCGGACCTTCCCGGACTCGGCGCTGTTCGATCCAACGGCGTTGGAGCGCGACCTTGGCCACCTGTTCGGCACCCTTGGCGATCTGCGCGAGCGCAATCCTTTCGGGAATTCGGTCAAGCTGCTGGCGCTGGAGCTCGGCAAGCGGCTGGACTCGGGCGCGCTCTCCTATGGCGATCTGGAACGGCTGATCCAACAGCTGACCGCCGAAGCCTATGCGCATCGCGCCGAACGCCTGGCCGCGTATATCGGGGAACGCGACGAGGCGAAGAACGAGGCCCTGGTCCGCGCTGCCGTGCGGCGCGTCGCCGTTCCCGATGGGGCGAAGGGCAGGAAGCCGGCGGCCCGGCCGTTCGCGGAGTTCCAGGCGCTTCTGGAGCGCGAGCTGTTCGGCATCGTGATCACCGCCCATCCGACCTTCAGCCAATCGACGGCGATGCTGCGCAACCTCGCCGAGCTGGCGATGGAGCGCGACAGCGCGGGCAACAAGCTGAACGCCAGGGAGCGGGCGCGTCGCCTCGCGGCCGCCCGCACGGTGGAGCATCGTCCGCCGGTTGAGCTGACCTTGGCCTATGAGCATCGCCTGTCGATCGAGGCGATCACGAATATCCAGCGCGCGCTTCGCCGGGTCTACGAGATCGTGTTCGAGGTGGCCGCGGAGGTCTATCCCAAGGAATGGGAGCAGCTCCGCCCCAAGCTGCTGACCATCGCGAGCTGGGTTGGCTATGACCTCGATGGCCGCTCCGACATCAAGTGGAGCGACACCCTGTTCAAGCGCCTGCGGGTGCAGACCGCGCAGTTGCAGCAATATCTCGCCGTCGTCGAGGAATTGCGCGCGCAGAAGCCGCGCGGGGAGAACGGCGTCGACCTCGCGCACCTGATGGAGCTGCTGGAAAGCCGCCTCGCCCTCGCCATCAAGGAGGCCGATGACGAGATCGAGGTTTTCCAGCAGAGCGACGCGGATCCCAAGGCCTGGACCGAGCAGGTCCGGCGCCTTGCCAAGCGCATGCACGAGAGCCGCCATCTGCGCCTCATCGAATCCGGCCAGTTGCTGGAGCTGATCGAGCGGGCGCTGGAGCTTTCGACGCGGTCAGTCGAGCGGCGCAAGCTGCTGATCCTGCGTGCGGAGCTTACCAATCACGGGCTCGGCATGGCCCACACGCATGTGCGCCTGAACGCGGTGCAGATCCACAATGCCGTGCGCAAGCTGATCGACATGGAGACCGAGCCGGACGACCCGGCGCGCAAGCGCTCCTACGTCGCCGCGATCGCAAGGCTGCTGCGCGAGGTGAAGCCGATCCGCATCAATTTCGCCTCGATCCTGGCGGAGCGCACCTCGGCCAAGCGCCTGTTCATGATCGTCGCGCAGATGGTGAAATACATCGACGCGACGACGCCGGTGCGCTTCTTGATCGCGGAGACGGAATCGCCGCTCACCCTGCTGGCCGCGCTCTATTTCGCCAAGCTGTTCGGCGTCGAGGGCAAGGTCGACATCTCACCCTTGTTCGAGACCACCAGGGCGTTCGAGCGCGGCTTGCGCGTCATCGACGAATGTCTGCAGAATCCCGACTTCGCCGCCTATGTGCGCCAGCGCGGGCGGTTATGCATCCAGACCGGGTTTTCCGATGCCGGCCGCCATCTCGGCCAGACGGTTGCCGCGATCTCGGTCGAGTGGCTTCGCCTCAAGCTTGCCGACGTGCTGCGCGACCGCGGCTTTGCGGACATCGAGCTGGTGGTGTTCGACACTCACGGCGAATCCATCGGCCGCGGCGGCCATCCGGAAGGCTTCGAGGCGCGGCTGGAATACGCGGCCTCGCCCGCCAGCCGGCGCAAGTTCATGAACAGCGGCATCCGCGCCAAGGAGGAGATCAGCTTCCAGGGCGGCGATGGCTACGCGCTCTTCATCACGCCCCAGATCGCCTTCGCCTCGGTCACGCGCATCGTCGAGTATATCCTCGCGACGCCCAGCGAAGAGGTATTGGCCGACCCGGTCTACTCGGTCGAGGAGGACTACATCAAGGAGTTCTTCATCACCATCCGCAAGTTCAACGAGCAGGTGATGGATGACCCGAACTACGCCGCGCTTCTGGATGCGTTCGGCGCGAATTTCCTCTATCCGAGCGGTTCGCGCGCGCTGAAGCGGCAGCACGACGACCTGACTCTCCGCATCAACCTGACGCACCCGACGCAACTGCGCGCCATCCCGCACAACGGCATCCTGCAGCAGCTCGGATTCCTCGCCAACACGGTCGGCGGCGTGGGCCAGGCGATCGTCAAGGATCCCGAGCGCTTCCAGAAGGTCTACAAGGCCTCGCCGCGCATGCGCCGCCTGCTGGGCATGGTGGAATGGGCGCTGGAATTCTCCGAGCTCGACGCGCTCAAGTCCTATGTCGACCTGTTCGACCCCGGTCAGTGGCTGAGCCGCGCCTACCAGGCGAGCGATCCGCACAAAGCGTGGGAGCTGCGGCGCGTCGCCGAGCACCTGGAGGGCGAGGCAGTCTATGAGAAGCTCGCCAAGATCTATCGCGTGTTCCAGCGCGACATGCTGGATCTGCGTGATGGCCTGTCCGCGATCGACGGGCCGAAGCCCAAGCTGCCGCCGCAGGCACGGCTGAATCTCCGGCTGATGCACGGCGTCCGCATCGGCCTGTTGATGCGGCTCTTTGCGCTCGCGACCCACATCCCAGATTTCTCGGTGCAGCACAACATCTCGCGCGAGCAGCTCGTCTCAAAGGTGGTGCATCTGGAGATCGAGGACGCGGTGCGCAAGCTCACCACCATCTTTCCGAAGGTGGAGCAGGAAAAGTTCGAAGGCGATTTCGGCGAGGTCGCGACCTATGTCGGCGACTGGCACCAGACCTACGAACGCGAGCACCAGCTCATCTTCCAGCCGATCGCCGGCCTTTATGCTCTGACCCGCCGCATCAGTTCCGGCATCATCCACATCATCGGCGCGATCGGGTAGAAAGCGCGCAGCGCACAAGCGGGCAAGGGGAAGTTCGCTACACCTTCTTCGTTCTACACCTTCTTCGTTAGCGTCACCTCCACGCTATGCACCGCCGAGCTTTCCGCCATGTCGGCCTTACGGCCGGGATTAAGCGCGTTGATGTTGGCGCGCTGTGGCGAGAGCTTGGGCCAGCGGCTCTTGTGCGAGAGGGCGACGCCGGCGGGCACGATGTCCGCGATGGATGCGCGCAGGGTGAGGCGGCCGGTCTCGTTGGCGGCAAGGACGGTATCGCCCTCCGCGATGCCTAGGCGCGCGGCGTCGGCCGCGCTGAGCGTGATCGTCTCAGCGCCCAGCTTCTTTGTGACCTTCGGATCGCAATTGTAGGTGCTGTTCATCAGCCATGGGGATGCCGGCGAGAGCAGGCGCAGTGACCCGTCCTTCGGCCGGGGATCGGCGTTCGGCTGCGGCAGGCGCGGATGGCCATCCGCTTCGGCGACCGCGCTCGCGATCTCAATCTTGCCGCTCGGCGTGGGGAAGCGAAGGCCAGCGAATTGCAGCTCCGGCTCCGGCCACAGATCGATCGTGCCCTTGGCAGCGAGGCTGGCGAAGTCCTCGAGGCCGACCTGACGGCACAGCGTGTCGAGCGTCGAACGGTCGTCCTCGAACAACGCCGGCTCGGTATAGCCCATCGCCTTGGCGAGCCGGCGGAAGATCTCCTGGTTCGGCAGCGCTTCGCCCATCAGTTCGAGCGCCTTCACCTGCGCCGACATGGAGAGATGGAAGTAAGGCGAGACCAGATCGTCGAACTCCAGGAAGGTAGCCGCGGGCAGAACGTAATCCGCGAAGTCGGTGGTATCGGTTGGGAAGGGATCGATCGCGACATGAAACAGCCGTTCGTCGCGCAGGGTGCGATGCAGCCGCGCCTGGTCCGGATTGGAAGCCGCGATGTTGATGTTCCAGGTAACGAGCGCCTGCGCCTTCCCCGGATCGCCGAGCGTCGCGACCAGGTCCATGTGACTCACCTTGCGGGGCTCGTCCTGGCGCAGATGCGGCGCCTCAAGATAGTCGCCATCGATGCCGCGCCGTGATCCGCCGTTCAGGTAGAGAAAGCCGGCGCCGGGCCTGGCGAAGTTGCCGGTGGCGGCCGGCAGCACTGCGATCGCGCGGAACACGTTGCCGCCGGTCGGCTGGCGCTGAAGGCCCTGGCCGAGCCAGAGCAATGACGGGCCGCGGCCATACAGGCGGGCCGCCTGTTTGATCTGCTGAATGCTCAGCCCCGTGATGGCAGCGGCCCAGTCGGGCGCGCAGCGATCGACGATCGGCTCAAGCTCGTCCCAACCGATCGTATGCTGCGCGAGGAACGTGCGGTCGATCATCCCCTCGCGTTTCAGAACATGCAGCATGGCGAAGGCCAGCGCGGCATCGCTGCCGGGGAACACCTGCAGATGCAGACTGGCCTCGGCGGCCGTCGCGTGGCGCACCGGGTCGACGACGATCGTTGTCGCGCCCGTTTCCTTCAGCCAGTGCTTGTGCTGATGCGGCGCGGAGGCGGAGGGATTGGCACCCCAGACGAGGATGCACTTGGCGTCCTTGGCCGTGCGCGGATCGAAACCGACACCGCTCGCGCCGTACATGTATTGCAGCGCCGCGTGGCCGGCCGCGTTGCAGATCGAATCCGGGTCGACCTCGCTGGCGCCCAGCCGGTTGAAGAAACGCTGCGGAAAGCTGCCGGCGAGCAGTGAGCACGTGCCGGTATAGTGCGCGTGCCAGATGGTGTCTGCGCCGTGTTCCGAGACGATCCGCTGGAGCCGCGCCGCGATGGCCTCGATCGCCTCGTTCCAGGAGACCGGCGTGAAGCGTCCTTCGCCCTTCGGGCCGATGCGCTTTAAGGGCTGCGTGAGGCGGGCCTTCGGGTCGAGCCACGCGCCGTTATAGGCGATCGCGCATTTGCCGCAGAGCGCGCCGCGCGCAACCGGATGCTCCGGATCTCCCAGCACCCTCACCAGCCCGTCCGCGCGCTTCACCACGGCGATCCCGCAGGCGTCATAGCAATCGCGCGGGCAGGTGGTGCGAATGATCGTCTTGTCGGACATGAGAACTCCCGAATGGCGACTGATGATAGGACCTTGTCAGGAGTTTTCCTAGCACCGCCCTCTCTCGTTCCTCTTGATCGTGGTTGGGGGTGTCAGCCGTTTTACATTTTCCATTCCTTATGCTCAGATCGCGCCCAATCGAGGAGGGGCAGCGTTCCATGCAAGTCCAAGTGATCGCCAAGCCGGCGGAGAGCGCCGACGTCGTCGTTGTGTTCGCGGCAGAGGGGAAGAAGCTGTTGGGGTTGGGCGCTGCGCTGGCGAAGGGGCTGCAAAGGGCCATGGCCGCGCCGGCGTTCTCGGCCAAGCGCGGCGAAATGATCGATGTACTGGGTGCCGCCGATGCGCGGCGCGTCATCATCGTGGGCGTCGGCAATCCGAGGGATCTGTCCGCGATCCGCGCGCGCAAGCTCGGCGGCAAGATCGCCGCGCATCTGCTGCAGGTGCGCGAGCCCAAGGCGGAGATCCTTGGCGGCGGCGGCTTTGGAAAGCTGGATGATGCGGTGTTCCTCGGCAATGTCGCGCTCGGTGCGAAGCTGCGCGCTTACCGCTTCGACAAATACCTGACGCAGGCGAAGCCGGGGCAGGAGCCGGCGGCGATCGCGGCGCTGTCGCTGGTCACGAGTCAGCGCGCCGCGACAGAGAAGATCGTCGCTGATGCCGAGGCGCTCGCCACCGGCATCTGCTTCGCCCGCGACCAGGTGAATGAGCCGCCTTCCACGCTCTGGCCCGATGCCTTCGCCAAGCGCCTCGCCGAGTTCAAGAAGCACGGCATCGTTGTGGATATCTATGACGAGGCTGCGCTGCGCAAAATGGGCGCCGGCGGCATCCTCGCCGTGGCCCAGGGCTCGCAGCACCCGCCGCGCCTGGTCGTGCTGCGCTGGAACGGGAAAGGCGGCAAGTCTAAGGAGGGTCCTGTTGCCCTGGTCGGCAAAGGCGTGTGCTTCGACAGTGGCGGGCTCAGCCTCAAGCGCACCTCGCAGATGCTGACCATGAAGGGCGACATGGGCGGCGCGGCGGCGGTCGCGGGTGCCATCCTGACAGCGGCCTTGCGCAAGGCGAAGATCGATGTGGTAGGCGTGATGGGCCTGGTGGAGAACATGCCCTCCGGCTCCTCCTTCCGGCCGGGCGACATCGTGAAGACCCTTGCCGGCAAAACCATGGAGATCATCGACACGGATGCGGAAGGCCGCGTCACCCTGGTTGACACGCTCTTTTACGCCGCCTCCAGGCTCAACCCGTCCTGCATCCTGGATGCCGCGACCTTGACGTATTCGGTTTCGGCGGCGCTGGGGCCGGTTTATGCCGGCCTGTTCGCGAACAACGAGGCGCTGGCTCGGGAGGCATTGGCGGCTGGCCAGGCCGCCGGTGAGGACCTCTGGCGGCTGCCGCTCAACCCCGACTATCTCAAGAACCTGGCATCCAAGGTTGCGGACTATCGCCAGGTGGCGCCGGACGATGTCAGCGCCGATGCGGCCCACGCCGCCGCCCTGCTGGCGGAGTTCGTGGATGGCAAGCCCTGGGCTCACCTGGATATCGCGAACAAGGAATTCGCGGCCAAGGACACCCCGATCTGCCCCGAGGGCGCGACCGGCTACGCGGTGGCCCTGTTCGATGCCTTCCTGAGACAGCGGGTGTAGCTGCGGTCCGCCAGGAATAAATCCCGCGGCACTGCGCATCATTGATAGGATCGCTAGCGCCATAGGCCGCTTCTATGCATCATATACGAAACAGCGATTTGCTTTGAAGGAAGGTCCGGCCGCACTCTGGCGCCGCGATCGCTGGCGCGCACAAGACGGGCCGGGTGAACGGGGAGAAGAACGGGCAAGCTTCGATTTCAGCGTCCAAGGCCTTGCCATGAACAATGCCCGCAGCGCAATGGCGCGGCAGGGGCGCCTTCGCGGGGGTGCCGTCGGCGCGTCTGAATTCGAGCCTTCTCCTGTTTGTAGCCTCTCCGACTTCATGGTGACCCAATACGCGGTGATTGGTGATCCGCCCTACCGGGCGGGTGCGGAAACAGAGGAGGGATGCAATGAAGAGAACGAAAGATAAGAGCTTGCGGCGGTCAGGAAGCGTAGCGGTTGGCGCCTTGGCGCTGGCCGTGGCATTCAGTGCCGATGCAGAAGCGAAGACGGTGCTGAAGGTCTATACCGCGCTCGAAGAGGAGCACATGCCGATCTACGAGGAGGCGTTCGAGAAGGCCAATCCGGACATCGACATCCAGTGGCAGCGCGATTCGACCGGCGTCATTACCGCGCGCCTGCTGGCCGAAAAGGACAACCGCCAGGCCGACGTGGTCTGGGGCCTTGCCGCCACCAGCCTGATGCTGCTCGACAAGAACGGCATGCTTGACGCCTACAAGCCTCAGGGCTTCGACCAGATCAAGGACCAGTTCAAGGACACCCGCGCGGAAGGCCCGACCTGGGTCGGCATGGACGCCTGGGCGGCAGCCATCTGCTACAACACGGCAGAGGGCGAGAGGCTTGGCATCCCCGCGCCGGCGAGCTGGGCGGATCTCCTGAAGCCCGAATACAAGGGCCACATCGTGATGCCGAACCCGGGCTCGTCCGGCACCGGCTTCCTCACCGTCTCGGCCTGGCTGCAGCTGATGGGCGAGAAGGAAGGCTGGGGCTACATGGACAAGCTCCATGAGAACGTCAATTCGTACCTGCATTCCGGCTCCAAGCCGTGCAAGTCCGCCGCGGCGGGCGAGTACCTGATCGGCATCTCCTTCGCGTATCCCGGCGTGGCGCTGATGAACGAGGGCGCGCCGGTGCAGGTGATCCTGCCCACGGAAGGCATCGGCTGGGACATGGAGGCGACGGCGATCATGAAGGGCACGCCGCACCTGGAAGCCGCCAAGAAGGTGGCCGACTTCTCCGCCAGCGCCGAGGCGAACGCCCTGTATAACGAGTACTATCAGGTGCTCGCCCGCAAGGACGTCGCCGCCAAGGTTCCGGAGAACTATCCGGCAAACGAAGGCGATATGCTCATCAGCAACGACTTCTACTGGGCGGCCGCGAGCCGTGATGCCATCCTCGCCGAATGGCAGAAGCGCTACGGGTCGAAGGACGCGCCCAAGAGCTGATCCGCTTGTGATAGAATAGCTTCGGCCGGTCCGCCTCCGACGTTTCGCGCGTCGGAGGCGGCGGTCGTTTGTGCGCGCGACTGGGGGAGGCGATGGCAGTCGGGAACGGCAGACCCTATTTGAGCATCCGCAACGTCAACAAGTTCTTCGGCGGCTTTCAGGCGCTGAAGGACGTGAGCCTGGACGTGTTCCCGGGGGAGTTCGTCTGCTTCCTGGGACCATCGGGCTGCGGCAAGACCACCTTGCTGCGGGCCATCGCCGGCCTCGACATCCAGGACAATGGCAGCATCGCCCAGGCCGGCACCGATATCTCGGCCCTGCCGCCGTCGCGCCGTGACTACGGCATCGTGTTTCAGTCCTATGCACTATTCCCCAATCTGACCGTGGCGGAGAACATCGCCTACGGCCTGGTCAATCTGGGCCGCGACAAGGCGGCGATCCGTGCGCGCGTCGCGGAGCTCGTCGCGCTGGTCAGCCTGCGCGGCCAGGAATCAAAATACCCCGCCCAGCTCTCCGGCGGACAGCAGCAGCGCGTGGCGCTGGCCCGCGCCATCGCCATGTCGCCCGGCCTGCTGCTGCTGGATGAGCCGCTCTCGGCGCTGGATGCGCGGGTGCGCATCAACCTGCGCGGGGAGCTGAAGCATTTGCAGCGGCGGATCGGCGTGACCACGATCATGGTCACGCATGACCAGGAGGAAGCCCTGGCGGTCGCAGACCGCATCGTGGTCATGAATCACGGCGTGATCGAGCAGGTGGGCCGCCCCGACGAGGTCTACCGCAATCCCGCGACTGCCTTTGTCGCCGATTTCGTCGGTCACATGAACTTTCTCCCGGCCACCCGCGGCGATAGCGGCGTAGTCCGGGTCGGCGGCGTCGAATTGCGAGCCGACCTGGCGGGCGTGACGGCGTCCAGCGGCGGGGCCATCACGGTCTGCCTGCGTCCCGAGGACGTGCAGGTGCGCGGGCTCCAGCCGCAGCAGCCAAACGTCCTGCAGGCGGAGATCACGAGCCTGGAGTTCCTTGGCGCCTTCTGCCGCGCGGAGCTCCGTCTCGGCAGCGCGGAGGATCTCGGGCTTGCCGCCGATTTCTCGATCAACGCGATGCGTGACCTGGACCTGCGCATCGGCAAGATGATTCCCGTCGCGCTGCCGCCGGACCGCCTACGGGTGTTCGATGCGGAGGGTTCCGCTCATGGCTGACGCCAATGACTGACACCTCGCTGCGGACGGCCGCGTTCCCGGCGTCGCGCGCGATCCGCCCTATTGCCGGGGCGGAGGAGTGGGTGCAGCGGCTGCTGATCGTGCTGCTGGCGTGCTGGCTGCTGGTCGTCATCCTGCTGCCATTGACCGTGCTTTTCCGCAAGTCGATGGAGAACGCGGACGGCGCCTTCATCGGCCTCGCCAATTTCGCCGCCTATTTCCGGGATCCGGCGCTGGTCCAGTCGCTGTTCAACACGTTGACGGTGGCGCTGATCACCACGGTCATCACCATCGTGCTGGCCTTCGGCTTTGCTTACGCCATCACCCGCAGCACGATCCCCTTCCGCAACTTCTTCCGCTCGATTGCCCTGGTGCCGCTGCTGGCGCCTTCGCTGCTTCCCGGCCTCGCTCTGGTCTACCTGTTCGGCAACCAGGGTATCTTCAAGAGCTGGCTCTTCGGCGAGAGCATCTACGGGCCGATCGGCATCGTCATCGGCGAGGTGTTCTTTGCCCTGCCGCACGCTGTCATGATCATCGTGACCGCCCTGTCGGCTGCCGACCAGCGGCTCTACGAGGCGGCGGAATCGCTGCGCACCAAGCCGTTCCGCATCTTCATGACCGTGACGCTGCCGGGCTGCCGCTATGGCCTGGTCAGCGCCGCCTTCGTCGTCTTCACCCTGGCCTTCACCGATTTCGGCGTGCCGAAGGTGATCGGCGGCCAGTACAACGTGCTGGCGACCGACGTCTACAGGCAAGTGATCGGCCAGTTCAACTTCCAGATGGGCGCCGTGGTCGGGCTGCTGCTGCTGGCACCTGCCGTGCTTTCCTTCGCCGTCGACCGGATCGTGCAGCGCAAGCAGGTGGCGCTGCTGTCGGCGCGCGCGGTTCCCTACCAGCCGAAGCGCCGCCCGGCGATCGATACGGTGTGTCTTGCCCTGTGCATCCTGGTTTCGATCTTCGTACTGTCGATCCTCGGCATGGCCATCTTCGGCAGCCTGATCAAGTTCTGGCCGTACAACCTGACGCTGACGTTGGCCAAATACGACCTCAGCGTCGGCGGCGCCGGCGGCTGGGCATCGCTGTGGAACAGCCTCATCATGGCTTCGCTGGTCGCGCTCATCGGCCCGGCCGTCGTGTTCGGCGGCGCCTATCTGGTGGAGAAGACCAAGGTATGGCCGTGGGCGCGGATGGCGGCGCATTTCCTCGCGATGATCCCGCTGGCAGTGCCGGGGCTGGTCCTGGGCCTCGCCTACATTTTCTTCTTCAATGCGCCCGGCAATCCGCTCGGCTTCATCTACGCAACGATGGCGATCCTGGTCGTGAACACTGTCGGCCACTTCTACACGGTCTGTCATCTCACGGCGGTGACGGCGCTGAAGCAGGTCGATGCCGAGTTCGAGGCGGTCTCCGCCTCGCTCAAGGTGCCGTTCTACAAGACCTTCTGGCGGGTGACGGTGCCGGTCTGCCTGCCGGCGATCCTGGACATCGCGACCTACTACTTCATCAACGCCATGACGACGGTGTCGGCGGTGATCTTCCTCTATTCCACCGACACCAAGCTGCTCTCGATCGCCGCGGTCAACACCGACGACGCCGGCAACACCGCCGCCGCCTGCGCCATGGGCACCATGATCGTGGCGATCAGCGCCGCGGCCCGTCTCCTGCAGCTTGCCGTCGCGCGCGCCCTGCGCACCAGGACCCAAGCCTGGCGCGGCCCCTGACGGAGCCTCGCCTCGCGGTCGCGCCCCGCTCGACTGTGCGCCGCCGGTGGGTGGGCAATCTTGTGGCTTGATAGCTCATCAAACCGAGTTGCCACGCCCCGGCGTCACGTTGCACGCATAAATCCCGCGGCGCATAGTGTTTGCCATGGCGATTCGCACCATGATTCGGGGTCTGGTGGAAAGGCATCGCGCACCGGCTTCCGCACGCCCGCGGCGCGCCGGAGTCGCGCTCTGCGCCGCAATCCTGCTGCTCTCGACGGCTGCGGCGGCCGACTACGCGGCGGGCCTGACCGCCTTCAACCGCAAGGAATACGCCCGCGCGTTCTCGGAGTGGATCGAGAGCGCCAAGGCGGGTGATGCCCATGCGCAGCACGGCATGGGCATGCTGTACGAGATGGGGCAGGGCGTTCCCCGCGCCGACCCGAAGGCCGCCGCCGATTGGTACCAGAAGGCGGCGGCGCAGAATCATGCGCCCGCGCTCAACAACCTTGCGCGGCTTCACGCCGATGGCCGCGGTGTCCAACAGGACGTGCCGAAGGCGATCGAGCTGTGGTCAAAGGCGGCGGAGGCGGGCAACGTCACCGCGCGCTTCAACCTAGGCCTGCAATACGCCTCCGGCAGCGGCGTTCCCCAGGACATGAAGAAGGCAGCCGCATACATGCTGCAGGCGGCGGAGGGCGGCCTGCCGGAAGCGCAATTCGCGGTGGCCAGCTACTACCGGGATGGCGCGGGGCTGGAAAAGGATCTTGACGCGGCACGGCGGTGGTACGACCGCGCGGCGACGGCCGGCTTCGAGCCGGCCCGCACGGAACTCGCCGCCCTGGACAAGCCGGTGGCGAGCGAGGCGCCGGAGCAGACAGGGCCCGCGCAAGAGCAGCAGACGGACGCGTCCGCACAATCGCAGGAGCAGGCCGCGGCACCGGCGGAGGAAGCCGCCGAGGGCGAGCCTGCCGACATGCCGCCGACGGCCACGGAGCAGGCGGCAGCGCCGGCGGATGCGCCGCCGCAGCCGGATGCTTCCCTGCCGTCCGAGCCGGCCGCTCCGGTGGCGAAGGTAGAGCAGCCGGAAGAGAGCGCGGCCGATGCCCCGGCGGGGGAGGAGCCGCCGCCAACCGGCGCACCGGAGGCACCCGACCCGCAGCCCGATCTGCCGGTCGCGGACTCCCTGACCGGCGATGCACGAGTCTATCGCATCTGGCTCTACAGCTCGGGGCAAGAGGGCGACGCGCGCTCCTACTGGGACAAGCTGACGATCCAGTATCCAAGGCTCCTGAAGGAACTCCAACTGGACCTCAGGCGCTACTTCCTGGGAGAGGCGAAGGGCTCCCTCTATCGCGTGTTCGCGGGCCCGTTCGACAGCCTTGGCGCCGCGCAGAAGGCGTGCGAGGGCATCAGGCAGCGTTCCGGCAACCAGTTCTGCCGTCCTGTCCTTAACTAGCCGCCATTCCGTTTTGGCGAGGTGGTCGAGTGATTCAGCCAGGCGATCCTTCCAATGGCGATCATTCCGATGGCGATCATCCCGATCTGGCCGTGTTGACCAGCGCCGAAATGCGCGCGGCGGAGCAGGCGGCGTTTGCGCGCGGATTGCCGAGCTTCGAGGCGATGCGCCGCGCCGGCGTCGCGGTGGCGGATGCGATCGCGGCGCGCTGGCCGGCTGGCGGCCGCGCGGTGCATGTGCTGTGCGGGCCCGGCAACAATGGCGGCGATGGCTTTATCGCCGCTGAGGCCCTGCGCGCCGCCGGCTATCAGGTCGTCGTCCATGCCGTCCGCGGAAGGTCGGACTATGCCGGCGATGCGGCGCGCGCGGCGGCTTTGTGGCGGGGCGATGTGCGAGCGCCGGACCCCGCGATCCTCGCCGCGCTCGACGAATCCGCGGTCATCATCGATGCGTTGTTCGGCATTGGCCTCGACCGCGCGCTGGAGCGCAAGACCGCGGCCATCATCGCAGCCGCGAACGCATCGCCGGCGACGGTCGTCGCCATCGACATCGCCAGCGGTGTCCATGCAGACGACGGCCGGATCATGGGCGCCGCGATCGATGCCGATGTCACCGTCACGTTCAACTGGCGCAAGCGCGGCCACGTGCTGCTGCCCGGCGCCGCGCAATGCGGCGAGGTGCTGGTGGCCGATGTGGGCTTCAGGGCGGGCGACCTGGCCGCAACGCATCCGTCCTGCCGGCTGAATGCGCCGGCCTTGTGGGCCCGGCATTATCCGGTGCCCCAGCCGGCCGATCACAAATACCGGCGCGGCCATGCCGTCATCGCCGGAGGCGCCGTCATGACCGGTGCCGCCCGCCTGGCGGCGCGTGCGGCGCGGCGGGTCGGGCTCGGCCTGTTGACCCTGGCCGTTCCGCCGGAGGCGTGGCCGATCTACGCCGCCGATCAGCCGGGTGCGATCGTCCGGCCGATTGCCGATCCGGCAGGTTTTGCCGGGCTGGCTGGCGATGAGCGCATTTCGGCGCTGCTGGTCGGCAGCGGCCTGGAGCCTGACGGCCGCACCGCCGATCTTGTCCGCACCTGCCTCGCGCTCGGCCGGCCGCTGGTGATCGATGGCGGCGGGTTGACGGTGTTGGCGGATGGCGGCGGCTTGGCGGCCGGTCACGCGAAAGTCGTCCTGACCCCGCACGAGGGCGAGTTCGGACGGCTGTTTCCCGATCTGCTTGCGCGCCATGGGAAGCTCGACCGGGCTCTGGAGGCCGCGCGACGGACCGGCTGCATCGTGGTCCTGAAGGGCTCCGACACGGTCGTCGCAGCTCCGGATGGCCGCGCCGTCGTCTCGGGCGGCGCGCCGCCAGTGCTGGCGACCGCCGGCTCCGGCGATGTCCTGGCCGGCATCGTTACCGGCCTGTTGGCTCTCGGGATCCCGCCGTTTTCAGCGGCTTGCATGGGTGTATGGCTGCACGGCCGCGCGGCGGAAGGGTTTGGGATCGGCCTGATCGCCGAGGACTTGCCTGACCGGTTGCCGGGCGCCCTTGCTGAGGCATTGCCTCGATCCGGGCGCAAATCCCAGTCCAAATCGCTGGCGCAGAAGGGCTAAATCCAGCCTCCGCCGACTTGGCTCGGGGCCCGGAATCGGCCTTTTTCCTTGTGCCGAGGGCAAGCCTGGGATACATCCGCGCCCGACGACGCGGGGCGGCAACCCGCGATGGCGCTTGAATTGGACGCCGGGCGGGCGTGGCGGAACTGGTAGACGCGCTGGATTTAGGTTCCAGTGACGAAAGTCGTGGGGGTTCAAGTCCCTCCGCCCGCACCACCCGGAACAAGCCGTCGCTGTGTTGCCAATGCCGCCAACAACGATCAATCAGCGGATAGAGCCTTTCATGCAGATCACCGAAACCAACGCCACCGGCCTCAAGCGCGAATACAAGGTCATCGTCCCGGCGAACACGCTCCAGGGACAGATCGAGACCCGCCTGAAGGAGCTGGGCGAGCGCATCCGGATGCCGGGCTTCCGCCCGGGCAAGGTGCCGATGCAACTCCTCAAGCAGCGCTACGAGAAGTCGGTGATGGGTGAGGTGCTGGAGAAGACGGTGCACGAGGGCTCGCATCAGCTCCTCAACGAGCGGAACCTGCGCCCGGCCGGCCAGCCCAAGGTCGAGATCGTGAAATTCGAGGACGGCCAGGATCTGGAGTTCAGCGTGGCGATGGAGGTGATCCCGGAGATCACGCCGGTCGATTTCAAGACCCTGAAGCTCGAGCGCACGGTGGTCGATGTGCCGGACTCCGAGATCGAGGAGAGTCTGCAGCGCATCGCCAAGCGCCAGCGCAAGCCGGAGCCCGCCGCTGACGATCATGCCGCGCAGTCGGGCGACGTGGTGATGATCGACTTCGTGGGCCGCGTCGACGGCGAGGAGTTCGAAGGCGGCAAGGCCGAGGATTTCCACCTGGAGCTCGGCTCTGGCATGTTCATCCCGGGTTTCGAGGAGCAGCTCGCCGGCCTGAAGAAGGGCGACAAGAAGACCGTGGCGGTCACGTTCCCTGCCGAATATGGCAACCAGGACCTGGCGGGCAAGCCCGCCGAGTTCGACGTGACGGTGAAGCAGGTCAGTCAGCCCAAGGACCAGCCGATCGACGACGAGATGGCCAAGGCGCTCGGCGCCGAGGACCTGGCGACGCTGCGCAGCCGCGTGCGCGAGCAGATCGAGCGCGACTACGGGCTCGCCGCCCGCGCACGCCTGAAGCGCGGACTCTTGGACCAGTTGGCCGAGAAGCACGATTTCACGCTGCCCGAGGGTCTTGTCGACGCCGAATTCGAGGCCATCTGGAAGCAGATCGAGGCCGACATGAAGGCCGACCGGCTGGATGCCGAGGACAAGGGCAAGAGCGAAGAGCAGCTCAAGACCGAGTATCGCGACATCGCCAAGCGGCGCGTGAAGCTCGGCCTTCTGCTATCGGAAGTGGGCCGCGCCAACAATATCCAGGTTCCGAATGATGATTTGACGCGGGCGATGATCACGGAGGCCCGCCGCTTCCCCGGCCAGGAGAAGCAGGTCATCGAATTTTACCAGAAGTCGCCGGAGGCTTTGAATCAGCTCCGCGCGCCCATATATGAGGACAAGGTGATCGACTTCATTCTGGAACTCGCCCAGGTGTCCGACCGTCATACGACGCCCGAGGCGTTCCGCAAGGAAGGCGAGGCCGCCTGATCGCCAGCGCGATTGCGCGACGCCGGACCGGGCGTATGATCGGCGGCAGATGATGATTCGCCGGCAATGCCGGTCCACAGGTTTTACGAGGGCGATATGATGAGAGACCGCGACCCGATCGAGATCTACAACAACATGCTGGTCCCGATGGTGGTCGAGCAGACCGCGCGCGGCGAGCGGGCCTTCGACATCTATTCGCGCCTGTTGAAGGAGCGGATCATCTTTGTCGTGGGGCCGGTGAATGACCACATGGCGAGCCTGGTCTGCGCTCAGCTCCTGTTCCTGGAATCGGAGAATCCCAGCAAGGAGGTCTCGCTCTACATCAACTCGCCGGGCGGGGTGGTGACATCGGGGCTCGCGATGTATGACACGATGCAGTACGTCCGGCCGGACATCTCCACAATCTGCGTTGGGTTGGCAGCTTCCGCCGGCTCACTGCTGCTCACCGCCGGCGCCAAGGGCAAGCGCTTCAGTCTGCCGCACTCGAACATCATGATCCATCAGCCCTCCGGCGGCTTCCAGGGCCAAGCCTCGGACATCGAGATCCACGCCAAGGAGATCATCAAGACCCGTGACCGGCTCAATCGGATCTATGTGAGGCACACCGGTCAGGATCTGAAGACCATCGAGGACGCGATGGAGCGGGATCGGTTCATGACCCCCGAGGAAGCCAAGGTTTTCGGCTTGATCGACGAGGTCATTGCCGAGCGCCCCCGGTCGGATGACAAGAAATCCGGGTCTTAACCCTTTTCTGACCTTTCCGGGACTAGCCTCGATTTGGCCGGATATAGGCCGATCGGGTGATCGCGTTGGGTCAACCAGCGTCATATATTGGTCTGGCGCCACAGTGGGTGCCCGGCCGGCGCACTGCGGCATAAAGCCGTTGTGCGGATGATTTCTCCAAGGCTAACATGGCACGCGAGGCAAGGCCGAATCCGGCCTGCCGAAGTGTGAACGGATAGCGAATGAACAAGTCCAGCGGCAGCGATTCGAAAAACACCCTCTACTGCTCGTTCTGCGGAAAGAGCCAGCACGAGGTCCGCAAGCTGATCGCCGGCCCGACCGTCTTCATCTGCGATGAATGCGTCGAGCTGTGCATGGACATCATCCGCGAAGAGCACAAGACGACCCTGGTGCGCTCGCGGGACGGTGTGCCGAGCCCGCGCGACATCTGCAAGGTTCTGGACGATTACGTGATCGGCCAGGAGCACGCCAAGAAGGTGCTCTCGGTAGCCGTGCACAACCACTACAAGCGTCTGGCCCACGTCGGCAAGCAGAACGACGTCGAGCTGTCGAAGTCCAATATCCTGCTGGTCGGGCCGACCGGCTGCGGCAAAACGCTGCTTGCCCAGACGCTGGCGCGCATCATCGACGTTCCTTTCACCATGGCCGACGCGACGACGCTGACGGAAGCCGGCTATGTGGGCGAGGATGTCGAGAACATCATCCTCAAGCTGCTGCAATCTGCCGACTACAACGTCGAGCGTGCACAGCGCGGGATCGTCTATATCGACGAGGTCGACAAGATCAGCCGCAAGTCCGACAACCCCTCGATCACGCGAGACGTGTCGGGAGAGGGCGTGCAGCAGGCGCTGCTCAAGATCATGGAAGGCACCATCGCTTCGGTCCCGCCGCAGGGCGGCCGCAAGCATCCGCAGCAGGAGTTCCTGCAGGTCGACACCACGAACATTCTCTTCATCTGCGGCGGCGCGTTCGCCGGGCTGGAGAAGATCATCGCGCAGCGCGGCCGCGGCGGTTCTGCCATCGGCTTCGGCGCGGACGTGCGCGGGCCGGATGACCGGCGCGCGGGCGAGGTGCTGCGCGAGGTCGAGCCGGAGGATCTGCTGAAGTTCGGCCTGATCCCAGAATTCGTCGGCCGCCTGCCGGTGGTGGCGACGCTCGAGGACCTCGACGAGGAGGCTCTGGTCAAGATCCTGACGGAGCCCAAGAACGCGCTGGTGAAGCAGTATCAGCGGCTGTTCGAGATGGAGGATGTCCGTCTCGATTTCGCCGAGGACGCGTTGGGCGCGATCGCGCGCAAGGCGATCGCCCGAAAGACCGGCGCGCGGGGCCTGCGCTCCATCATGGAGGCGATTCTGCTGGAATCGATGTTCGACCTGCCCAGCCTGGACGGGGTCGAGGCCATTGTGATCAGCCGGGAAGTGGTCGAAGGCAAGGCGAAGCCGCTATACATCTACACGGATCGTCGCGGCGACGTCGCCGGCGCCTGAGAGCCGCGCTCTCTGCATTCCGGCCTCTCGAATCTGTGCCCTTGAAGGGGCCAGAGGGGTCCACCAAATAGTTAACGGAACAACGGGCCCACCTCCCCGGCCTCATGCGCTGTCATGACGCGCCAGTCGTTCATCGCTCCAGATCGGCATGGTTCGTGCAGGGAAATATGACAGCGTGCGCCGCCCGACAGGCCAGGAAACCTAGGCCGGTCAAGCAGTTGCTAGGGGGTACCGGCGGGGTTAGTCTGCCTGTTGAATTGTTGGAGTCTGTATTGCGATGACGCAAGAAAATCCAGTCCTACAGAAATATCCAGTCCTCCCGCTGCGGGACATTGTGGTCTTCCCGCACATGATCGTGCCTCTGTTCGTGGGGCGCGAAAAGTCGGTGCGTGCACTCGAAGATGTGATGAAGGAGGACAAGCAGATTCTCCTGGTCACCCAGCGAAACGCCGCCCAGGACGATCCCGGCCCGGCGGACATGTACGGGGTCGGCACCGTCGGCACCGTGCTGCAGCTGCTGAAGCTCCCGGACGGCACCGTAAAGGTGCTGGTCGAAGGCGGCATGCGCGCCAGGATCTCCGAGTTCCCCGAGATCGACCCGTTCTTCGTGGCCCGCGCGGACGAGATGCCGGAAAGCGACCACGAGGGCAAGGAAGTCGAGGCGCTCGCCCGCTCCGTGATCACGCAGTTCGAGCAGTACATCAAGCTCAACAAGAAGATCCCGCCGGAGGTGCTGGTTTCCGTCAACCAGATCGAGGATCCCTCGAAGCTGGCCGACACCGTCGCCTCGCACCTGACGCTCAAGATCTCCGACAAGCAGGAGCTGCTGGAGATCGCGTCGGTGGCTCAGCGCCTGGAGAAGGTATTCTCCTTCATGGAAGGAGAGATCGGCGTCCTGCAGGTAGAGAAGCGCATCCGCTCGCGTGTCAAGCGCCAGATGGAGAAGACGCAGCGCGAGTACTATCTGAACGAGCAGATGAAGGCGATCCAGAAGGAGCTGGGCGAGTCCGAGGACGGTCGCGACGAGCTGGCCGAGCTCGAGGAGCGCATCAAGAAGACCAAGCTCTCCAAGGAAGCGCGCGAGAAGGCTGCGGCCGAGGTCAAGAAGCTGCGCACCATGAGCCCGATGTCGGCCGAAGCCACGGTCGTGCGCAACTATCTCGACTGGGTGCTGTCGATCCCGTGGAGCAAGCCGACCAAGATCAAGAAGGACATCAAGCTCGCCGAGAAGGTGCTCAACGACGATCACTATGGCCTGGAGAAGGTCAAGGAGCGCATCCTCGAATATCTCGCGGTGCAGCAGCGCCAGAAGAAGATCAAGGGGCCGATCCTGTGCCTCGTCGGTCCTCCGGGCGTCGGCAAGACCTCGCTCGGTAAGTCGGTCGCAAGGGCCACGGGTCGCAACTTCATCCGCATCTCGCTCGGCGGCGTGCGCGACGAGGCGGAAATCCGCGGCCATCGGCGGACCTATATCGGCTCGATGCCCGGCAAGATTATCCAGGCGATGAAGAAGGCAAAGTCGTCGAACCCGCTGTTCCTGCTGGACGAGATCGACAAGCTCGGCCAGGACTGGCGCGGCGATCCGTCCTCGGCGTTGCTGGAGGTCCTCGACCCCGAGCAGAACGTGAACTTCAACGACCACTACCTGGAGGTCGATTACGATCTGTCGGACGTGATGTTCATCACGACCGCCAACACGCTTCGCATGCCCCAGCCGCTGCTGGACCGCATGGAGATCATCCGCATCCCCGGCTACACCGAGGATGAGAAGGTGGAGATCGCGTTCCGCCACCTGATCCCCAAGCAGATGAAGGACCATGCGCTGAAGAAGGCGGAATGGACGGTGTCGGAAGACGCGGTGCGCGACCTGGTGCGCTACTACACGCGCGAGGCCGGCGTCCGCAACCTCGAGCGCGAGATCGCCAACCTGGCGCGCAAGGCGATCAAGGAGATTCTGATGAAGAATCTCAAGAAGGTCGGGATCAGCCGCCGCAACCTGGCGAAATTCGCGGGCGTCCGGAAGTTCCGCTACGGCGAGGCGGAGGCAAAGGACATGGTTGGCGTCACCACCGGTCTTGCCTGGACCGAGGTGGGCGGCGACATCCTGACCATCGAGGCTGTCACTGTGCCCGGCAAAGGCAAGGTGATCGCGACCGGCAAGCTTGGCGACGTGATGAAGGAATCGGTTCAGGCCGCGGAATCGTTCGTAAAGTCGCGTGCCGCCGAGTTCGGCATCAAGCCGACCTTGTTCAACCGCAAGGACATCCACGTGCACGTGCCGGAAGGCGCGACGCCGAAGGATGGACCATCGGCCGGTGTCGCGATGGTGACGACGATCGTCTCGGTGCTCACCGGCATTCCGGTGCGCCGCGACGTCGCGATGACGGGCGAGGTCACTTTGCGCGGCCGCGTGCTGCCGATCGGCGGTCTGAAGGAGAAGCTGCTGGCCGCGTTGCGCGCGGGCATCAAGACCGTTCTCATTCCGTCGGAGAACGAGAAGGATCTGGCCGAGATTCCGGAAAACGTGAAGCGTGGAATGGATATCGTGCCGGCGGCAACGGTCGACGAAGTGCTGAGAAAGGCGCTTGCGGGCCCGCTCACGCCGATCGAGTGGATCGAGCCGGCGGAGCCAGCCGCGGTTAGCGCCGAGAAGTCGGGTGATGAAGACGTCGGCATTGTGACGCACTGATCGCGCTGCATTTTCTGCATCTAACAAACATCTGACAACGTGTTGAGAGCCGCGATTATCCTGGGGATAATCGCGGTTCTCGCATTGACTGTTTCAAAAACCGGGTTCTAAAATCCCGCGTTCAGGGCCTAGCAGATCCAATCCAGCAAATCTTTCCGGTCTAGAGAGCAAGGGGGGTACCCAGTGAACAAGAACGATTTGATTGCGGAAGTGGCCGACGATACCGGCCTTTCCAAATCAGACGCAGCCCGCGCGGTCGATGCCGTGTTCGACGCGATCACGAAGGCGTTGAAGAAGAACAACGAGGTACGCCTGGTCGGCTTCGGCACGTTCAGCGTCGCGAAGCGCGCGAAGTCGAAGGGCCGCAATCCCCGCACTGGTGAAGAGATCCAAATCCCCGCATCCAAGCTGCCGAAGTTCAAAGCCGGCAAGGGCCTCAAGGACGCCGTCAATTGAACGCAGAATTTTGACTCCGCACGTTCGGTGCGATGAACGACCGGCCGCTCTCCACTGGGCGGCCGGTTTCGTTTTGAGTCGATGGAAGTTGCGCGCAGCGCGGGCTCGCTGCGAGCAAAGGCTGGTGGGCGATGACGGACTCGAACCGCCGACATCTTCCGTGTAAAGGAAGCGCTCTACCAACTGAGCTAATCGCCCATGATCGCAGTCCTGCAAGGCCGTCTTGTAAGGTCGGCGCGGCGGTTCGTCCACAGCTTCCGGCCGAAAACGAACGGGCCGCTGCCTTGCGACAGCGGCCCGATGAGCCGGGCATCGATGGGGGACGGGGCATTCGCCCGGCTGGGACCATGACAGTCTACGGTCGGGGCATGAATCGCAGATGAAGAAAGCGCCGGCTTTTATGTTGATTTGATTGGGAATTTCAAGGCTTATGAGGGGTCGGGAAAGCCTGGGAACGCAAGGGGATCCGACCCTTGGCGTACGGAATCTCGACAAGATTCGTCGCGTTCAGACTTTCGAGTGCGGGGGAATCTCCATAGGCTTCACCGATTTTCGTGCGCGCCACGGCAGCGGCGCCAGGGGACAACACGTGCAGGGAGTAACAGGTCCATGAACAAGAAGGTGGGCAGCGATATCGAAATCGCCCGCGAAGCGACCATGAAGCCGATCCGCGAGGTCGCAGCCAAGCTCGGCATTCCGGACGAGCATCTGCTGCCCTACGGCCATACCAAGGCCAAGATCTCGATGAAGTTGGTCGAATCCCTGCGGGACAAGCCGGACGGCAAGCTGATCCTCGTCACCGCGATCAGCCCGACGCCGGCGGGCGAGGGCAAGACCACCACCACCGTTGGCTTGGGCGACGGGCTCAACCGCATCGGCAAGAAGGCGATCATCTGCCTGCGCGAGCCGAGCCTTGGCCCCTGCTTCGGCGTGAAGGGCGGCGCGGCCGGCGGCGGCTATGCGCAGGTCGTTCCGATGGAAGACATCAACCTGCACTTCACCGGCGACTTCCACGCCATCTCGACCGCGCACAACCTGCTCTCGGCGCTGATCGACAACCACATCTACTGGGGTAACGACCTCGGCTTCGACACGCGCCGCATCGCCTGGCGCCGCGTCATGGACATGAACGACCGCGCGCTGCGCTCGATCGTCAATTCTCTGGGCGGCACGCCGAACGGTTTCCCGCGCGAGGACGGCTTCGACATCACGGTCGCCTCGGAAGTGATGGCGATCTTCTGCCTGGCGCGCGACTTGAAGGACCTGACACAGCGCCTCGGCAGCATCATCGTCGGCTACACGCGCGAAAAGAAGCCGATCTATGCGCGCGACCTCAAGGCCGAAGGCCCGATGACCGTGCTGCTGAAGGATGCGATCGCGCCCAACCTGGTGCAGACGCTGGAGAACAACGCCGCCTTCATTCATGGCGGCCCGTTCGCGAACATCGCTCATGGCTGCAACTCCGTGATTGCCACCACCACGGCCTTGAAACTCGCGGACTACGTGGTGACGGAGGCGGGTTTCGGCGCGGATTTGGGCGCCGAGAAGTTCTTCGACATCAAGTGCCGCAAGGCCGGCCTGAAGCCGGCGGCAGCCGTCATCGTCGGTACCATCCGCGCCCTCAAGATGCATGGCGGCGTCGCCAAGGAGGACCTGGGCAAGGAGAACGTCGAGGCGCTGCGGAAGGGCGCCGCCAACCTGGCCCGTCACATCGAGAACGTGAAGAAGTTCGGGGTGCCGCCGGTGGTGGCGATCAACCGCTTCGTGGCGGACACCGACGCGGAGCTGGACGCTGTCCGGCAGATCTGCGCCGAGCTGGGCGTAGAGGCCATCGAGTGCAACCACTGGGCGTACGGGTCTGCCGGTATCGAGAAGCTTGCCCACGCCGTGGTCAAGATGACGGAGCAGAAGAGCAACTTCACTTATCTCTATCCGGACAACATGCCGCTGTGGGAGAAGGTTCGGACGATTGCCCAGAACCTCTACGGCGCGCAGGGCATCATCGCCGACAAGGTGGTCCGCGACCGCTTCCACGAGCTGGAGAAGATGGGTTTCGCCAACTACCCGGTCTGCATGGCCAAGACCCAGTACAGCTTCTCGACCGATCCGAACCTCAAGGGCGCGCCCAGCAACCACGTGGTGCCGGTCCGCGAGGTGCGCCTGTCGGCCGGCGCGGAGTTCATCGTCGTCATCTGCGGCGAGATCATGACCATGCCGGGGCTGCCGCGCGTGCCCTCGGCGAACAGCATCAAGCTGAACGCCAAGGGCGAGGTCGAGGGCCTGTTCTGATCCTGACGCGCATTCGAATTTCTCAAGGGCCGGTCCGGAGCGACCGGCCCTTTTTCTTTGACCGGACCTGGCGCTTGCCCTAATCGACATATGTACCTGTCTATACAAGAGAGACGCCATGTCCGCCCGGGAGCTAGGGCAGCCGGCCGTGCTGCGCGATGCGGCGCCGCTGACCTGCGATGAGATCGCCGCGATCTCTCACGGCCGAGCGCGGCTGGCGATCGGCCCCGCGGCCCGCGCGAAGCTGGAGAACGGCCGCGCTATCGTCGCGCGCATCCTGGCGAGTGGCGAGCGCGCTTATGGCATCACCACCGGCCTCGGCGCGCTGAGCGACGTCAAGCTGGCGCCGGACGAGTTGGCCCAGATCTCGCGCAACACGCTGCTCAGCCACGCCTGCGGGGTCGGCGAACCGCTGCATGCCGCGGAAACGCGCGCCATCATGGTCGCGCTGGTCAATGACATGTGCCACGGCCATTCGGGCGTCAGCCCGGCTGTCGTCGATCAGCTTGTCGCGTTTCTCAATCATAGCATCAATCCGGTGGTGCCGAGCCAAGGCTCCGTCGGCTACATCGTGCATGGCGCGCATATCGGTCTGGCGCTGCTCGGCATCGGCGAGGTGGACTATGCCGGCAGCCGCTTGCCGGCACGCGAAGCCATCGCGGCCGCTGGATTGCAGCCGATCGATGTCGGGCCGAAAGACGGCCTGTGCCTCGTCAATGGCACGCGCTGCCTCGCGGGCCTGTCCTGTCTCGGCGTGGTGGAAGCGGCGCGCATTGCCGATTGGGCGGACATCATCGCCGCTCTTTCGTTCGAGGCGTTGAAGGGCCAGGCCGACGCATTCGACGAGGAGGTGCTGAACCTCAAGCCGCATGCCGGCGTGGTCGCGGTCGGCAGGCGCCTGCGCAGCCTGCTCAAGGGCAGCGAAGTGATGGCGCATTTCCGTGGGCACCGCACGCAGGATGCGCTGTCGTTGCGCTCGATCCCGCAGGTGCATGGCGCGACGCGCGACCAGTTGGAGCATGCCCGGCGGCAGATCGTGGTCGAACTCAAATCGGCGACCGACAACCCGCTGGTCATCGGCACGCCGGACTCCTATCGCGTCATCTCCAACGCGCATCCGCACGGCCAGTCGGTGGCGATGGCGGTCGATCTGATGGCGCTCGCCGTGGCGGAGCTCGGCTCGATCGCGGAGCGGCGCATCGACCGTCTGCTCAATCCCGCGACCAGCGGATTGCCGGCTTTTCTGGTGAAGCAGCCGGGCGTCAATTCCGGGCTGATGATCGTGCAATACGTCGCGGCCTCTCTGGCGGCGGAGAACAAGCGTCTCAGCCAGCCGGCGGTCGCCGACAATTACGTGACCTCCGCCCAGCAGGAGGACCACATCAGCCTTGGCACCCCCGGCGCGCTCAAGGCGCTGAAGGTGATCGACAACACCCGGCGCATCCTGGCGATCGAGTATCTCTGCGCCGCCCAGGCCATCGAGTTCCTGCCCAGGCTCACGCTGGGCGAGGGCACCCGCGCCGCCTATGACCGGCTGCGCGGCCAAATTCCGGCACTGGAGCAGGACCGCTATCTGAGCCCGGATCTCGCGCTGATCGAGGCTCGGATGCTCGAGCCGGATTGGCTGGCCGATATCGAAGCACGCCTGAGATAGTTGCTAAAGGCAATTAATGTAGTTACTTTCAGCAATGATCTTTGCTGGAGGCGGCCATGGAACAGGAAGCCTTGCATGTCGAGGCGGTGCGGCGCTTCTCCCGATTCTATACGCGGCGGATCGGGGTTCTGCAGGAGGGCTATAACGGGACCGAACTCTCCCTGAGCGAGGCGCGGATCATCTACGAACTTGCGCGCCGCGAGGCGGCCACCGCGAGCGAACTGTCCCAGGAGCTGGGCCTCGATCCCGGCTATCTCAGCCGGATTCTCAAAGGCTTCCAGGAGCGGGGGCTCGTGCAGCGCCAGACCTCCGACGTCGATGCGCGGCGATACCTACTGAGCCTGACGGAACTCGGGGAACAGCGCTTCGCCGCGCTCAACGCGCGCTCGCGCAGCGACATGGCGCGTATGCTGAGCGCGCTCACGCCGCGCCAGCGGCGGCGCCTCATCGATGCGATGAGCGAGATCGAAACCCTGCTATCGGCGGAGCCGGAACGCGGCGCGCCGTATATCCTGCGACCGCACCAGCCCGGCGACATCGGCTGGGCGGTGCAGAAGCATGGCGAGCTTTACGCGCGCGAATATGGCTGGGACGAGAGCTTCGAGGCGCTGGCGGCGGAGGTCGGCGCGCGATTCCTGAAGGAGTTCGATCCGAAGAAGGAGCGCGCCTGGATTGCGGAGAAGGACGGCGAGAATGTCGGCTGCGTGTTCCTCGTCAGGCAGTCCGACGAGGTCGCAAAGCTGCGCATGCTGCTGGTCGATCCGAAGGCACGGGGCCTTGGGCTTGGCAGGCGGCTGGTCGAGGAATGCATCCGCTTCGCGGGCAATCGCGGCTACCGGAAGATCACGTTGTGGACCAACGACGTGCTGGTCACCGCCATCCACATCTACCGCACGCTCGGCTTCAGGCTGGTAGCGGAGGAGCGGCACCGCAGCTTCGGCCACGAACTGATAGGACAAACGTGGGAGCTGGACCTTACAGCGCCTTGAATTTGCCGCGCAGGCGGTAGCGGCCGCCGGGATAGAGCAGGCGCACAAGGCTGACATGCCTGCCGTTCGACCAGGTGGTGCGCGTGAGGCAGAGACACGGCTCGTTGGGCTCGATCTTCAGCAGCTTGCGCTCGGCCGGCGTGGCGTGCAGCGCGTCGATGACATGTTCGGCCTCGGAGATCGGCGCCGTTGCCATCAGGTAGACATACGGCGTCTGGGTCGCGAAATCCTGGTCGAGATAATCCGGCGCCAAGGCCGGGACGACGTAGCGGTCCTCGATCTGCACCGGCACGTCATCTTCCGAATGCACCAGAACGGAGTGGAACACGGTCTCGCCGGTGCGCATGCCCAGCGCATGCGCCGTGTCGGCATTCGCCTTCTCTTTGCGCTGGGTGAGCACCTGCGCACTGTGGCGATGGCCGCGCGCGGCGATCTCGTCGGCGATGTTGCGCACCTCGAACAGGGCCGAGATCGGCTTCGGCTCGGCGACGAAGGTGCCGACGCCCTGCACGCGGATCAGGCGCCCGTCCAGCGTCAACTCGCGCAGGGCGCGGTTGATGGTCATGCGGCTGACCCCCAGGTCGCGCACCAGCTCCGATTCCGAGGGGATGCGGTGGCGCGGCTGCCACTCGCCGGAATCGATGCGGTCGGTGATCAAGCGCTTGACGCGCGAGTAGCGGGGCAGGAGTTCGGTATTCAACAGATTGGTGTCCGTTCCTGTCTAGACAGGCTTATGCCAGACATGATTTGTAACCTCAAGCGCAACCGCCCCATTCAACACAGCAAAGAAGCCATTCGCCATGAAGGTCCTTCACGCAAAGCTGGCTTGGCTCGCCGATGGCTGGCAATCGGACGTGCGCATCGCGATCGATGAAAATGGGACGATCAAGGGACTCTCCCGTGGTGCGGCGCAGTCAGGCGATGAGCGCGCGCCGGGGCCCGTGCTGCCGGGCATGCCGAACCTGCATTCCCACGCCTTCCAGCGCGCGATGGCGGGCCTCGCCGAAGAGGCGCTGAATCCCGAGGATAGTTTCTGGACCTGGCGCGAGTTGATGTATCGGCTGGTCGGCCGCCTGACCCCGGAGCAGGTGCAGGCGATCGCGACGCATCTCTATATCGAGATGCTGAAGGGCGGCTACACGGCGGTTGCGGAGTTCCACTACCTGCATCACCAGCCGGGCGGGGCGCCTTATGCCAATCCAGCGGAGATGGCGCAGCGCATTGCCACGGCGGCGGAGGCGTCCGGCATCGGCCTCACCTTGCTGCCGGCCTTCTATGCCCATGGCGGCTTCGGCGGCCAGCCGCTCGCGCCGAAGCAGCTCCGCTTCAAAAACGAGATCGACGGGTACCTGAAGCTGATCGAGGGCGTCGAGCGCGCCTGCGCGCAAATCGGCGCGGAGTGGGGCCTCTGCTTCCATTCGCTGCGCGCTGCGACCGAGGCGGAGATGAAGGCGGTGCTGGCCGCTCATCCGTCCGAGCGCCCGGTCCACATCCACATCGCCGAGCAGACCAAGGAGGTGGAGGATTGCCGCGCCTGGTCGAACCGCCGGCCCGTGGAGTGGCTCTATGACAAGTTCGAGATAGATCGCCGCTGGTGCCTGATCCACGCAACCCATGTGAGCCCGGACGAGGTGCACATGATGGGCCACAGCGAGGCGGTGGTGGGGCTGTGCCCGACGACGGAAGCCAATCTCGGCGACGGCATCTTCCCGGCGCAGGAGTTCCTGGCTGCCAACGGTGCCTTCGGCATCGGGTCGGACTCGCACGTCTCGGTCAGCGCGCTCGAAGAGCTGCGCTGGCTGGAATACGGCCAGCGCCTGAAGCACGAACGCCGCAACCGCCTCAGCGCCGGCAGCAGGCCGGAAGTGGCCGACACGCTCTACAACGCCGCGCTTCATGGCGGCGCTCAGGCGATGGGCAAGCATATCGGCGCGATCGCTCCCGGCAAGCGCGCGGACATCGTGGTGCTCGACGGCGCGCAGCCGATGCTCGCGAACGTCGCGCCGGCCAAGCTGCTCGGCCGCTGGCTGTTCGGCGGCAATGACGGCTGGGTGAAGGACGTGATGGTCGGTGGCCAGTGGGTGGTGAGGGATCGGCACCATGCGGGCGAAGAGGCCGCGCAGCGTGCATTCGCCGATGCGATGTCGGCTCTGATGGCCGCCTAAGGCCGCCAGTCGATCATCGCCTGCACCATACGCTGCAGGACGGACTGCACCTTCTCTGCCGGTTCCGGGCGGTACTCGAACGGCGGCTGCTCGATCATGTAAGTGCGCTGCGCCAGTTCGAGTTGGACGGCATGCACGTTGCGGTCGGGCTGGCCGTAATGGCGCGCGATGTGGCCGCCCTTGAATCGACCGTTGACGACGCGGCGGCATCCGGGCGCGTCGCAGGCCTTGTCGACGGCCGCGCTCAGTGTGGGCGCGCAACTCCTGCCGTCATTGGTACCGATGTTGAAATCGGGCAGCGGCCCCTCGAACAGGCGCGGGATCTCGCCCCGGATCGAATGCGCGTCGAGCAGCACGGCATAGCCGAACGCGTCCTTGATGCGGTCAAGCTCCGCCCTCAGGCGCTCGTGATAGGGGCGCCAGATCCGCTCCTTGCAGATCGTCTTGATCTCCTCGCTGCGACTCCTGCCGGGCAGGAAAATCGACGTGCCATCGAACAGCGTCTCCGGAAAGAGGCCAGTGGTCGCGGTCTGATAGAGCGGCGTGTCATCCTCCGGCCGATTGAGGTCGATGGCAAAGCGCGAATAGCGCGCCGCCAGCACGCTCGCGCCCATCTGTAACGCGAAGCCGTAGAGCTGCGGGATGTGCCAGTCGGTGTCGGGGAGGGCGCGCGCGTCCGGCGTCAACAGATCGGTGACCTCCGGCGGCAGCAGCAGCCCGGGATGCGGCATGGAGATCAGCAGCGGCGTATTGCCGTGCGTGAAGTCGTATGGTTGCTCGATATTCATGCGGTGGCCATGGCGGAGGGAGTGATGGAGATAACTGCGACGACGGCATCGCTGAGCCCGCGCATCGTTGCGCGCCGCGGCTCCTCGGAGACCCAGCTGTCGCCTTCCACCAGGTTGCACGTCTCGTAGGTGTCCAGTTCTGCTGCGCCGCGCAGCACGTGCACGGCCGCCACATCCTCGCGCAACGGGGTGGTCGCCTTTGCGGTGAGTTGGAAGACCTGCAGCGTTCCCCGGCCGAAGCTGCGCCGGATCATGAAATTGAAGTCACGGATGGGGCCGCCGAGCAGGCGGCAGGTCGTCTTTGCGTCTCCGGAAAAGAACAGCGGCTCATGCAGCCGGTCCAGCCGCTTCGTGCCGCCCTCGATCGAAAGCTCCATGCCACTCCCTTCGACCACCATGATCCAGCGGTCGATGCCGGCAAATTCCGAGAACGGTCCGTCGCTCGCCACATCGGCGATGCTGAGACGCCAGAGCATCTCGCCGGCGGAGGAGGTGACTTTCCAGATCTCGGTGGTTGTTCCGCCGCCATTCTTCCACGGCATGCTCTGGTAGTCGGTTCGGTGCAGGATGCGGCCGGTCATGCTCAGAATATGCGGCTGCGCCAGCGCCCCGCTCGCACGATACCTGCGCACGGATTGCCGCCGAGCCAATAGCTGAGCTCGGCGGGCCGGCCGATGTTCCAGATCGCGAGGTCGGCCGCGAAGCCGACACGCAGCTGCCCGTGCGTCTCGCCCATGCCGAGCGCAACAGCGGCATTCTTCGTAACGCCGGCCAGCGTTTCCTCGGGCGTCATGCGGAACAAGGTGCAGGCCATGTTTATCATGAGCAGCAGCGAAAGGGCGGGGGAACTGCCGGGATTGCAGTCGGTCGAGATCGCGATGCGGACACCATGCTTGCGCAGCGTGTCGAGCGGCGGCAATTGCTTCTCGCGCAGGAAGAAGAACGCGCCGGGCAGCAGCACGGCGGCGGTGCCGGCCTTGCCCATCGCGGCGATGCCGGCTTCGGAACTGTATTCGATGTGATCGGCCGAGAGCGCGTTGTAGCGTGCGGCGAGCGCCGCACCGCCCATGTCGGAGAGCTGATCGGCGTGGAGCTTCATGGGAAGGCCGAGGGACTTCGCCGTGTCGAACACGCGCACCGTCTGCTCGGCCGTGAAGGCGATGCGCTCGGAAAAGGCATCGACGGCATCGGCCAAGTCCTCTGCGGCGATGGCAGGGAGGATGTCGTTGCAGACCAGATCGATGTATGCGTCGGGCCGGCCAGCGAACTCCGGCGGCAAGGCGTGAGCCGCCAGGCACGTCGTCTTCACCGTCACGGCACAGTCCCGACCCAAGGCCCGAGCGACGCGCAACTGCTTGCGCTCGTTTTCGAGGTCCAGGCCGTAGCCCGACTTGATCTCGATGGTGGTCAGGCCTTCAGCCATCAATGATGTCAGGCGTGTCGTGGCCGCCGCCAGCAATTCCGCTTCGCTCGCCGCGCGGGTCGCGCGCACCGTGGAAACGATGCCGCCGCCTGCCTTGGCGATCTCCTCGTAAGTCGCACCTTTGAGCCGCTGCTCGAACTCACCGGCGCGCTCGCCGCCGAACACCAGATGGGTGTGGCAGTCGATCAGGCCGGGCGTGACCCAGCGGCCCTTCAGCGAAACCGTCTCCTTCACTGATTGTTGCGGCAGGTCGGCGCCCTTGCCGATCCACGCGATGCGGTCGCCCTCGATCGCGATGGCGGCATCCTCGATCGCGCCATATCCCGCCGCCTCCGCCATGGTGGCGGCACGGCAATCGGTGAGGAGGAGATCCCAGGCCATCAGCGATTGATCATCGGCAGTTGCAAGCCTTGCTCGCGGGCGCAGGCGATCGCGTCATCATAACCTGCGTCGGCATGGCGCATCACGCCGGTGCCGGGATCGTTGGTGAGCACGCGCTCGATGCGCCGCGCGGCTTCGGGGGTGCCGTCGCAGCAGATCACCATGCCGGAATGCTGCGAGAAGCCCATGCCGACGCCGCCGCCATGGTGCAGGCTGACCCAGGTCGCACCCGACGCGCAGTTGAGCAGCGCGTTGAGCAGCGGCCAGTCGGAGACGGCATCGGAGCCGTCCTTCATCCCTTCCGTCTCGCGGTTCGGGCTGGCGACCGATCCCGAATCCAGGTGATCGCGGCCGATCACGATCGGCGCCTTGAGCTCGCCTCTCGCGACCATCTCGTTGAAGGCGAGGCCGAGCTTCGCACGCTCGCCCAGGCCCACCCAGCAGATGCGCGCCGGCAAGCCCTGAAAACTGATGCGCTGCTGCGCCATGTCGAGCCAGTTGTGCAGGTGCGGATTGTCGGGGATCAGCTCCTTCACCTTGGCATCGGTGCGGTGGATGTCCTCCGGCTCGCCCGACAGGGCTGCCCACCGGAACGGCCCCACGCCCCGGCAGAAGAGGGGACGGATGTAGGCGGGCACAAAACCGGGGAAATCGAACGCGTTGTCGACACCCGTTTCCTGCGCCATCTGGCGGATGTTGTTGCCGTAGTCGAAGGTCGGGATGCCGCGCTCGTGGAAGCCGAGCATGGCGCGCACCTGCACGGCCATGGAGTCCTTCGCGGCCTTCACCACCCCTTTTGGATCGCGCTGGCGCATGTCGACTGCCTGTGTGAGCGACCAGCCGGCCGGCAAGTAGCCGTTCAGCGGATCATGCGCGCTGGTCTGGTCCGTCACCATGTCCGGCCGCACGCCGCGCTTCAGGATTTCGGGAAAGATCTCCGCCGCGTTGCCGAGCAGGCCGACCGACACGGCCTTGCCGTCCTTCTTTGCGCGCTCGAGGATCGCGAGCGCTTCGTCGAGCGTGGAAGCCTTCGTGTCGAGATAGCGAGTCTCCAGGCGCCGCTCAATGCGTGACGGCTCGCATTCCACAGCGAGCATTGAGGCGCCGGCCATGGTCGCCGCCAGAGGCTGCGCGCCGCCCATGCCGCCTAGGCCGCCGGTCAGGATCCAGCGCCCCTTGAGATTGCCGCCGTAATGCTGGCGCCCGGCTTCTACGAAGGTCTCGTAGGTGCCCTGCACGATGCCCTGGCTGCCGATATAGATCCACGAGCCGGCCGTCATCTGGCCGTACATCATCAGGCCTTTGGCATCGAGCTCGCGGAAATGCTCCCAGGTCGCCCAGTGCGGCACGAGGTTGGAGTTCGCGATCAGGACGCGCGGCGCATCCTCGTGGGTTCTGAAGACGCCGACCGGCTTGCCGGACTGGATCAGCAGGGTCTCGTCCTCGCCCAGCGATTTCAGGCTTTCGACGATCCGGTCGTAGCATTCCCAGTTGCGCGCGGCGCGGCCGATGCCGCCATAGACCACCAACTCGTTCGGGTTCTCGGCCACGTCGGGATCGAGATTGTTCATCAGCATGCGCAGCGGTGCCTCGGTCAGCCAGGATCTGGCGTTGAGGCTGGCGCCGCGGGGCGCGCGAATCACGCGGGCATTGAAGCGGGTTCCGGTCATGGGGCGGTCTCGATCCAAGTTGTATATACAAGTCTATACTGCACGATTCTGACCGGCTCAAGGTCGTTCAAGGGGCAATGTCGGTGGCCCGCTAGCGGCGGCGCGGAGTCTCGGTTAACGTCCGCCGGCCTCATCGGGGAGTTTGAAATGGTCGCGGCGGCGAGGTCCAGCGGATATCGAAGCCGTTATCTTTGGGGCGTCGCCTGCTGCTGCCTTGCGACCCTGGGCTGGAGCCTGAGCGGGCTGTTCGTCCGCTGGGTGCCGGAGTTGGACGGCTGGGGCATCAACGGCTATCGCGCCCCGGCGACCGCGATCTGCCTGCTGATCTATCTGGCCCTGCGCTACCGGGGCGAGCTTGGCCGCCATTTCTGGCCGAAGCCGCCGCAGGCCCTGCTTGCCGTGGGGATATTCTTCGGTGTCGGCTCGACGCTTTATGTCTACGCCTTGACCATGGGCACGGTGGCGAGCGTTTCCGTCCTCGGCGCTACCAGCCCGTTCTTCGCGGCCCTGCTGGCGTGGCTGGTCATGCGCGAGCGGGCCTCGGCCGTGTCGCTCGCCGCGATCGTTGTTGCGCTCATCGGCGTTGCGGTCGTCGTCCAGGCGGAGATGTCGGCGCTGGCGACGGGCTTCGCCGCGGCGGTCATTTCCCTGGGCTACGCCTTCTGCTTTGCCGGCCAGACGGTCTGGCTCAGGCGCTATCGCGACCTGGAGTTGGTCCCCGGCATCGCCCTCGGCGGCCTCATGGTGTTCGCCTTCGTTGTGCTCTTTGTCGGCCTTCCGCCCTTGCCCCTCTGGCAGATCGGCCTGCTGGCGCTGATGGGCCTGGTCCAATTGGCGTTGCCGTTGATCATGTTCGCGGAAGGCGCCAAGCATGTGCCGGTTGTGCCGGCGATGCTGATCGCCCTGGCGGATGTGGTCCTGAATCCGCTCTGGGTCTGGCTGGTGCATGGCGAGCAACCGTCGGCTGGAACGATCGGGGGCGGCGCGCTGATCCTGTCCGCGATCATCGGCGCGACCCTCTACGAGAACCGCCGGCAGCGCGGCGCAGCCCAGCAGGAGGCCTGATTGTGAGCAGTCCGCACATCTTCTCCGCCGTCAATCTGGCTCCTGGCGCTATCTGGAGCATGATTGGGTGGCGGGCGCAGGAACCTTTGTTCATGAGCCGCCAGGCGACATCCACACGCTGCAAGGCCGATCCGAAGACCGGCATGACGACCTTTCTCGTCACCCGCGGGTCGCTGATCTACACCGATGCGCATGGCCGGCAGACCGGCTTCGAGGATGTGTTCACGCGGCTTGAGAGGTTCCGCCGCCATGTCGCTGAAAACGGCCTGGATCCGGCGGTCATCGAGCGGATGATCCGCTAGCGGTAGCCCGCTGAACTATTGTTGACACTCCAGGGGCCATCATATATCTCACCGCCACCGCAAAGTTGGCGGTTATTGCGCGGGTGTAGCTCAGTTGGTTAGAGCGCCGGCCTGTCACGCCGGAGGCCGCGGGTTCAAGTCCCGTCACTCGCGCCATTTCGCGCCTTCCGCAGCCCTTTTTGCGTCTGCGCTTTTTCCTATAACCGTCGAGAAACACTCGTATTTTTGCGGTTGCTGCGACGCTTTTTAAGCTTTCGCACTGCGATATTGGGCACTATAGTGTCGCCGCTTTAACGGGGGTGAATCGGTCCCGGATGCGGTATGCCAGTGCCGCGGGGACGGGGAGATGGGTGGCCGGCGGCGCTCGCCGCATGGCCGGTCTCGGGTGAATGAATGAACGAGCTTCTGCGCGAATATCTGCCGGTCCTGATATTCCTCGTCGTGGCCGCCGGCCTGTCCGGGATCATGGTGATCGCGTCCCTGATTCTCGCCCGCCAGAAGCCCGATTCGGAGAAATTGTCGCCGTACGAATGCGGTTTCGAGGCGTTCGACGACGCCCGCCGGCAGTTCGACGTGCGGTTCTACCTGGTCTCGATACTGTTCATCATTTTCGACCTCGAAGTGGCATTTCTCTTCCCCTGGGCTGTTTCGCTCAGCGAGATCGGGATGTTCGGCTTCTGGTCGATGATGATTTTCCTCGGCGTGCTCACAATCGGCTTCATCTACGAGTGGAAAAAGGGCGCGCTGGAGTGGGAGTGAAAAGATGGCGAATGCCCAAGTAGGTTCGAGCATCGTGCGCGCGCCGCAGCCGCTGCCGCCCGGCGCCGACCAGGACGCGATCTTGAGGGCCGTCACGGACGAGCTTTCCGATCGCGGCTTCGTGGTTGCACAGCTCGATAAGCTGGTGAACTGGGCGCGCACCGGCTCGCTCTGGCCGATGACCTTCGGCCTCGCCTGCTGCGCCGTGGAGATGATGCACGCCTACATGGCGCGCTACGATCTCGACCGCTTCGGCGTGGTGCCGCGCGGCACGCCGCGTCAATCCGACGTCATGATCGTGGCCGGCACCCTGGTCAACAAGATGGCGCCGGCGCTCCGCAAGGTCTACGACCAGATGGCCGAGCCGCGCTGGGTGATCTCGATGGGCTCCTGCGCCAATGGCGGCGGCTACTATCACTATTCCTATTCGGTGGTGCGGGGCTGCGACCGGGTCGTTCCGGTGGACATCTATGTGCCCGGCTGCCCGCCGACGGCCGAGGCGCTGGTGTACGGCATTCTGCAGTTGCAGAAGAAGATCCGCCGTACTACGACCATCGCGCGCTAGGCTGAATCCGGGGCGGGGCCGACACTCATGAGCACAGTCTATCGCGAACTCGGCGATTTCGTTGCGGCGGCGCTCGGCCCATCGGTTGAGGTCGTCGACGTGAAGCTTGGCGAACTCATGGTCACCTGCACGCCGGGCAATCTCGTCAAGGTGATGAAGTTCCTGCGCAACGACAGCAATTGCCGCTTCGAGATGCTGATCGACATCTGCGGAGTCGATTTTCCGGAGCGGGAGCAGCGCTTCGACGTGGTCTACAACCTGCTGAGCCTGAAGCACAACTACCGCATCCGCGTGAAGGTGCCGGCGAGCGAGGACGAATCGGTTCCATCCGTGGTGGATCTTTGGCCGACCGCGGGCTGGTTCGAGCGCGAGGCCTACGACATGTTCGGCATTTTCTTCGAGGGCAACCCGGACCTGCGGCGCATCCTCACCGACTACGGCTTCGAGGGGCATCCGTTCCGCAAGGACTTCCCGCTCACCGGCTATGTCGAGGTCCGCTACGACGTGGAGCAAAAGCGCGTGATCTACGAGCCGGTGAAACTCCGGCAGGAGTTCCGCTCGTTCGATTTCGAAAGCCCCTGGGAAGGCATGCTGCATGCGCGTCGCCTGCCGGGCGACGAGAAGGCGCAGTAAAATGGCCGAGACCCTGATCAAACCGCTCACCATGAACTTCGGGCCGCAGCACCCGGCGGCGCACGGCGTGCTGCGCATGGTGATGGAGATGGACGGCGAGGTGGTGCGCCGCATCGACCCGCATATCGGTCTCTTGCATCGCGGCACCGAGAAACTGATCGAGTACAAGACCTATCTGCAGGCGATCCCCTATTTCGACCGCCTCGACTACGTATCGCCGATGTGCCAGGAGCACGCCTTCGTCCTGGCGATCGAGAAGCTGCTGGGAATCGAAGTTCCGGCGCGCGGGCAGTACATCCGCGTGATGTTCGACGAGATCACGCGCATCCTCAATCACCTGCTCAACATTCCAGCCTATGCGATGGATGTTGGCGCGGTGACGCCGTTCCTGTGGGCGTTCGAGCAGCGCGAATTGCTGATGGAGTTCTATGACCGCGCCAGCGGCGCGCGTCTGCATGCCAACTACTACCGTCCGGGCGGCGTGCATCAGGATCTGCCGGCGGGTCTTCTCGATGACATCTGGGCCTGGACGGAGCAGTTCCCAAGGGTCGTCGACGATATCGAGGGCCTGCTGACGGAGAACCGCATCTTCAAGCAGCGCCTGGTGGATATCGGCGTCGTCTCAGCGGAGGACGCGATCGCCTGGGGCTTTACCGGACCGATGTTGCGCGCCAGCGGGGTGGCGTGGGATCTGCGCAAGGCGCAGCCCTATATGGTCTACAACAAGATGGACTTCGACATCCCAGTCGGGCGCGCGGGCGATTGCTACGACCGCTATCTGGTGCGTGTCGAGGAGATGCGGCAATCGGTGAAGATCATACGCCAGTGCGTCCAGAGCATGCCGGGCGGTCCGGCCACCTCGGCGGATCGCAAGGTCACGCCGCCGCCGCGCTCCGAGATGAAGCGCTCCATGGAAGCGTTGATCCATCACTTCAAGCTCTATACCGAAGGCTTTCACGTGCCGCCGGGCGAGACCTATACGGCGATCGAGGCGCCTAAGGGCGAGTTCGGCGTCTATCTGATCGCCGACGGCGGCAACAGGCCCTATCGCTGCAAGATCCGCGCGCCGGGATTCGCGCATCTGCAGGCGATGGAGTTCTGCTCGAAGGGTTACATGCTGGCGGATTCGGTGGCGATCCTCGGCTCCATGGATATCGTGTTCGGCGAGATCGATCGATGAGCGACGGCAACAGCAAGGACGTGGTGCAGGCGGCGAATTTCGCCTTCACGCCGGAGAACCGGGCGGAGGCGGACCGCGTCATCGCTAAATACCCGCAAGGCCGTCAGGCCAGCGCCGTGCTGCCGCTGCTCTATATCGCGCAGCGCCAGGAGGGCTGGGTGCCGCGCGCGGCGATGGACCATATCGCCGAGATTCTCGACATGGCGCCGATCCGCGTCTACGAGGTCGCGACCTTCTACACCATGTTCCACCTGCAACCGGTCGGGAAGTATCACCTGCAGGTCTGCCGCACGACGCCGTGCTGGCTGCGCGGCGCGGACCAGATGACCGAGACCTGCAAGAGGAAGCTCGGCATCGGCCTCAAGGAAGTCACGAAGGACGGCCTGTTCTCTTTGATCGAGGTCGAATGCCTCGGCGCTTGCTCGAACGCGCCGGTGGTGCAGGTCAACGACGATTTCTACGAGGACCTCGACCCGGAGAAGCTGGAGTGGCTGCTCGCCGAGCTTGCCGCCGGGCGAAAGCCGCCGTTCGGCTCGCAGACCGGGCGCAAGGGTGCCGAGCCCGAGGGCGGTCAGACCACGCTCAAAGAGATCGCACGCCAAGACTCATCGCGCCCTGGCGGCGCGCCGGCCGAGTGACCCGATCATGCTGAAAGACCAGGATCGCATTTTCCTCAATCTCTACGGCCAGGATGATTGGCGCCTGGCCGGTGCGCGCCGGCGCGGCATCTGGGACAATACCAAGGACCTGCTGGCGCGCGGCCGCGATGCCATCATCGACGAGGTCAAGAAATCCGATTTGCGCGGGCGCGGCGGGGCGGGATTCCCGACCGGCCTCAAATGGTCCTTCATGCCGAAGCAGTCCGATGGCCGGCCGTCCTACCTCGTGGTGAACGCCGACGAGTCGGAGCCGGGCACCTGCAAGGACCGCGAGATCATGCGGTTCGATCCCCATATCCTGCTGGAAGGCTCCCTGGTCGCGGGCTTCGCAATGGGGACGGTCGCGACCTACATCTATATCCGTGGCGAGTTCTACAACGAGGCCGTCCATCTGCAGCATGCCATCGATGAGGCGTACGAAGCAGGCCTCATCGGCAAGAACGCCTGCGGCTCCGGTTACGATCATGACATCTATCTGCATCGCGGCGCCGGCGCCTACATCTGCGGTGAGGAGACGGCGCTGCTCGAGAGCCTGGAGGGCAAGAAGGGCCTGCCGCGCCTGAAGCCGCCGTTCCCGGCCGCCGTCGGCCTCTATGGCTGCCCCACCACGGTCAACAACGTCGAGTCCATCGCGGTCGCCCCGACCATCCTGCGGCGCGGCGCCGCCTGGTTTGCGGCTTTGGGTCGGCCGAAGAACACCGGCACCAAGCTGTTCTGTATTTCGGGCCACGTGAACAAGCCGTGCACGGTCGAAGAGGAGATGGGCATTCCGCTCAAGGAACTGCTCGAGCGGCATTGCGGCGGCGTGCGCGGCGGCTGGGACAACCTGCTGGCCGTCATTCCCGGCGGCGCGTCCGTGCCGCTGATCCCGAAATCGATCTGTGACGACGTGCTGATGGATTTCGATTCGCTGCGCGCCGTTCAATCCGGCCTCGGCACGGCCGCCGTCATCGTCATGGACAAGTCGACCGACGTCGTCGATGCGATCGCCCGCCTCTCGCACTTCTACATGCATGAGAGCTGCGGCCAGTGCACGCCGTGCCGCGAAGGCACCGGCTGGATGTACCGCATGATGCAGCGGATGGTTCGCGGTCAGGCCGAGGTAGGCGAGATCGACCTGTTGTTCGACGTCACCAAGCAGATCGAAGGTCACACCATCTGCGCCCTGGGCGACGCCGCCGCTTGGCCGGTCCAGGGCCTCATTCGCCATTTCCGCCCCGAGGTCGAGCGCCGTATCCGAGAGTACAGCGCACGCAAGGCAGCCGAGTAAGAGCGAACACATGCCAAAGATGACCATCGACGGGATCGAGATCGAAGTGCCGGCCGGCATCACCGTGCTGCAAGCCTGCGAGATGGCCGGCAAAGAGATCCCGCGCTTCTGCTATCACGAACGCCTGTCGGTCGCCGGCAATTGCCGCATGTGCCTGGTTGAGCAGGAGAAAGCGCCGAAGCCGGTTGCAAGCTGCGCCATGCCGGTCGCCGAGGGCATGGTGATCAAGACCGATTCGCCGCTGGTGAAGAAGGCGCGCCAGGGCGTGATGGAGTTCCTGCTGATCAACCATCCGCTTGACTGCCCGATCTGCGACCAGGGCGGCGAGTGCGACCTGCAGGACCAGGCGATGGCCTATGGCCATCACTCCTCGCGCTACAGTGAGCAGAAGCGCGCGATTCCCGACAAGGAGTTCGGGCCGATCGTCAAGACCATCATGACGCGCTGCATCCAGTGCACGCGCTGCATCCGCTTCGCGACCGAAGTCGCCGGTGTGGAGGTGCTGGGCGCCACCGGACGCGGCGAGCACATGGAGATCACCACCTACGTCGAAAAGACCATCAACTCTGAGCTGTCCGGCAACCTTGCCGACATCTGCCCGGTCGGCGCGCTCACCCACAAGCCCTATGCCTTCATTTTCCGGCCCTGGGAATTGCGCAAGATCCAATCCATTGACGTGATGGATGCAGTCGGTTCGGCGATCCGCATTGATGCACGGGGCGGTGAGGTGCTGCGCGTCCTGCCGCGCATCAATGATGACGTGAACGAGGAATGGCTGGGCGACAAGTCGCGATATGCCATAGACGGCCTGAGACGCCAGCGGCTGGACCGGCCTTATCTGCGCGTCAACGGAAAGCTGAAGCCGGTCACTTGGCCGGAGGCGCTGGACGCCATTGCGGGGCGCGTCAAGGGCCTGCAGGGCACGCGCGTTGCGGCGATCGCCGGAGATTTCGCCGATGCGGAATCGATGTTCGCGCTGAAGGGGCTGATGAACGCGCTCGGCTCGCCCAATCTCGATTGCCGGCAGGACGGCGCGGCGCTCGACCCGAAGGCGCGCGCCTCGTGGCTGTTCAATTCCACCATCGCGGGGATCGAGAAGGCGGATGCGATCCTGATCGTGGGCAGCAATCCGCGCTGGGAAGCGCCGGTGCTGAATGCACGCATCCGCAAGCGCTATCTCAGGGGCGGGCTCAAGGTCGGTGTCATCGGTCCAAAGCTCGACCTCACCTATCCCTATCAGCATCTCGGCCAGACCGGCGACGTGCTGGGGCAGGTTGCCTCGGGCGCCCATTCATTCGCCGAGGCGCTGAAGAACGCCAAGGCGCCGATGCTGATCCTCGGGCAGGGCGCGCTGCGGGGGCCGGAAGGAGCTGCCGTCCTCGGCACCGCGCGCAAGCTCGCCGACACCTGCGATCTGGTGCGCGAGGACTGGAACGGCTTCAACGTGCTGCAGGTCGCCGCTGCGCGCGTCGGTGGCATGGAGATCGGCTTCGTGCCGCAAGCGAACGGCCGCGACGTCGCCGGTATCCTGGAGGGCGCATCGAAGGGCGAGATCGACTTCGTCTATCTCCTTGGCGCCGACGAGATCGACATGACCAGGCTGGGCAAGGCGTTCGTGGTGTATCAGGGCCACCATGGCGATGCCGGGGCGCACCGCGCCGACGTCATCCTGCCGGGTGCGGCCTTTACCGAAAAGTCGGGCATCTACGTGAACACCGAGGGCCGGGCGCAAATGGCGGAAAGCGCGATCGTGCCGTTGGGCGACGCCAAGGAAGATTGGGCGATCTTGCGCGCCTTGTCGGAGAAACTCGGGCACACACTGCCGTACGACACCCTGGACGAGCTCCGACGCGCCCTGTTCAAGGCCGCGCCGAACCTTCAGCAACTGGGCACGGTCGTGCCGGCCGGCTGGGAGAGCTTCGGCGGCTCGGGCACCTTGACGGCGCGCGCGTTTCAGATGCCGATTGCGAACTACTACATGACAGATCCGATCAGCCGCGCCTCCGAGACCATGGCGAAATGCACCGAGGCCTTTGTGGCGCCGATCACGGGAACCGGCACCCATGGTTGATTTCTGGGCCTCCTACGGCTTGCCGACAGCCATCATCCTGCTGCAGATCGTCGCGATTGTGCTGCCGCTGCTGCTGGCGGTCGCCTATCTCACCTATGCCGAGCGCAAAGTGATGGCGGCGATGCAGATGCGCCGCGGCCCCAACGTGGTGGGCCCGTGGGGCCTGTTGCAGCCGATCGCCGACGGCCTCAAGCTGATGTTCAAGGAGACGATCGTCCCCTCGGGCGCCAGCCGCATCCCGTTCCTGATCGCGCCGATGATCACCTTCACGCTGAGCCTGATCGCCTGGGCGGCGATCCCGTTCGGCGAGGGCATTGTGATCGCCGATCTCAATGTGGGCATCCTCTATCTGTTCGCGATCTCCTCGCTCGGCGTCTATGGCGTGGTGGTGGCGGGCTGGGCCTCCAACTCGAAATATCCGTTCCTGGGCGCCCTGCGTTCCGCCGCACAGATGGTGAGCTACGAAGTCTCCATCGGCTTTGTGCTGGTGACGGTACTGCTGTGTGTCGGGTCGCTGAATCTTTCCGACGTGGTGCGGGCGCAACAGAACATCTGGTTTGTGATCCCGCTGCTGCCCATGGCGGTGATCTTCTTCATCTCCGCCCTGGCAGAAACCAACCGCCCGCCCTTCGACCTGCCGGAGGCCGAATCGGAGCTGGTCGCAGGCTATTTCTCCGAATATTCGGCGATGACCTTCGCACTGTTCTTCCTCGGCGAATACGCCAACATCTGGCTGATGAGCGCGATGACCTCGCTCCTGTTCCTCGGCGGCTGGCTGCCGCCGTTCGGGATCGAGCCGTTTGCCGAAGGAAGCTGGCTGCAGATCGCATGGCACGGCCTCTGGTTCGCGCTGAAGATCGGCTTTGTCGCCTTCTGCTTCCTGTGGGTGCGCGCCACCTTCCCGCGCTACCGCTATGATCAGCTTATGCGTCTGGGCTGGAAGGTGTTCCTGCCCGTGTCGCTCGCCGCCGTGGTGATCACGGCAGGCGTGCTGGTTTTCTTCGACCTGCTGCCGAATAGGTGAGCGAGCATCATGACCGCCCTCAATCGCACGGCTAAGAGCTTCCTGCTCCAGGAACTGTTGAGCGGCATGTGGCTGACGCTCAAATACGTGTTCCGGCCCAAAGTTACGATCAACTACCCTTACGAGAGGGGGCCGCTCTCGCCGCGCTTCCGGGGCGAGCATGCCTTGCGCCGCTACCCGAACGGGGAAGAGCGCTGCATCGCTTGCAAATTGTGCGAGGCGGTTTGTCCCGCAGTTTGCATTACGATCGAATCGGAGCCGCGCGCCGACGGCAGCCGCCGCACCACACGGTACGACATCGACATGACCAAGTGCATCTATTGCGGCCTGTGCCAGGAGGCCTGTCCGGTGGATGCAATCGTCGAGGGGCCGAACCTGGAGTTCGCGACCGAGACGCGGGAAGAGCTGTTCTACAACAAGGAAAAACTGCTGGCGAACGGCGACCGCTGGGAAGCGGCACTCGCCGCCAATTTGCAGGCGGACGCGCCTTACCGCTGACGGGGCGGGCGCCAATGAGGAGCAAGTCGCATTTTCATTGCTGAACCGAACGCCACTTCAGCGGAAGATGCTTCGAGGGGTACGGGATGATCGTTCAGGCACTCTCTTTCTACGTGTTCGCCGCCGTCGCGATCGTGAGCGGCGTGCTGGTCGTCGCGAACCGCAATCCGGTCTATTCGGTGCTGTTCCTGATCCTGACCTTCTTCAACGCCGCCGGGCTGTTCGTGCTGCTGGGGGCCGAGTTCCTGGCCATGATGCTGGTCGTGGTCTATGTCGGCGCGGTCGCGGTGCTGTTCCTGTTCGTCGTCATGATGCTCGACATCAATTTCGCCGAGCTGCGGCAGGGATTCGTGCGCTATGCCTGGATCGGCGCCGTGGTCGGCATCATCCTGGTCGCGGAAATCATCTTCGTGGTGTCGAGCGGCGCGATGTCGCCGGCCGTCAACGCGCTCGCCGGCTCACCGACGCCGGCAGGCGTAACCAATACCGAGGCCTTGGGCCGGATCCTCTATACCGACTATTTCTACCTGTTCCAGGCGGCGGGCATCGTGCTGCTGATCGCCATGATCGGCGCCATCGTGCTGACCCATCGCGAGCGCGAGGGCGTCCGGCGCCAGCGCATCTCCACGCAACTGGCGCGCGACCGGCGCTCCGTGGAGATCAAGAAAGTGCCGAGCGGGACGGGGATCTAGAGCCATGTGGGAAATCACCCTGACGCATTACCTGACCGTCGCCGCGATCCTGTTCACGATCGGCGTGTTCGGCATCTTCCTCAATCGCAAGAACGTCATCATCATTCTGATGTCGGTCGAACTCATCCTGCTCGCGGTCAACATCAACCTGGTGGCGTTCTCCAGCTTCCTGGGGGACATGGTGGGGCAGGTCTTCGCCATGTTTGTCCTGACCGTCGCCGCGGCGGAGGCGGCGATCGGCCTCGCCATCCTGGTGGTCTATTTCCGCAATCGCGGCTCCATCGCCGTCGAAGATCTCAATGTGATGAAGGGGTAGGGGCGAGATGGACGTCGCAATTGTCGCGCTGCCGCTGCTTGGCGCGCTGATCGCGGGCCTCGGCAACCGCCGGCTTGGCGACCGCGGGGCGCAGTGGATCACCAGCGGCCTGATGCTGGTATCGTTCGTCCTGTCCTGGATCGTGTTCCTGCAGTACGACGGTACGCCGCGCACGACCGAGCTCTTCACCTGGTTCGCCAGCGGGACGTTCGAGGCGAGCTGGGCGGTCCGCGTCGATCAGCTTTCCGCCGTCATGCTGGTGGTGGTCACCACCGTGTCGTCGATGGTCCATGTCTATTCCATCGGCTACATGAGCCACGATGACTCCAAGCCACGCTTCATGGCGTATCTCAGCCTGTTCACCTTCTGCATGCTGATGCTGGTGACGGCCGACAATTTCATGCAGATGTTCTTCGGCTGGGAAGGCGTCGGCCTCTGCTCCTATCTGCTGATTGGCTTCTGGTTCCACCGGCCGAGCGCCAATGCCGCCGCCATCAAGGCCTTCCTGGTCAACCGCGTCGGCGATTTCGGCTTCGCCCTCGGCATCATGGGCGTGTTCCTGCTGTTCGGAACGGTCAGCTTTGACGCTGTTTTCGCGGCGGCGCCCGGCAAGGTGGGGCAGACCTTCCACTTCCTGAGCTGGGACGCGGACATCCTGACCACGCTATGCCTGCTGCTGTTCGTCGGCGCGATGGGCAAGTCGGCGCAGCTTGGCCTGCACACCTGGTTGCCGGACGCGATGGAGGGCCCGACGCCGGTCTCCGCGCTGATCCATGCGGCGACCATGGTGACGGCCGGCGTCTTCATGGTGTGCCGCCTGTCGCCGATGTTCGAATATGCGCCGGACGCCAAGATGGTGGTGGCCATTGTCGGCGCGGCGACCGCGTTCTTCGCGGCGACAGTCGGTCTGGTGCAGAACGACATCAAGCGCGTGATCGCATATTCGACCTGCAGCCAACTCGGCTACATGTTCTTCGCCGCCGGCGTCGGCGCCTATGGCGCGGCCATGTTCCACCTGTTCACCCACGCCTTCTTCAAGGCGCTGCTGTTCCTGTGCGCGGGCTCGGTCATCCACGCCATGTCGGACGAGCAGGATATGCGCAGGATGGGCGGCATCTGGAAGCTGATCCCCTGGACCTATGCGCTGATGTGGATCGGCAGCCTGGCGCTGGCGGGCATTCCGTTCTTCGCCGGCTATTACTCCAAGGACATCATCCTGGAATCCGCCTTCGCGGCGCATACCGGCGCGGGCACCTTCGCCTTTTGGTTGGGTATCGGCGCGGCGATGATGACGGCGTTCTACTCCTGGCGCCTGCTATTGATGACCTTCCATGGCCAGACGCGCGCCGACCACGAGACCTATCATCATGTGCATGAGAGCCCTTGGGTGATGCTGGTGCCGCTGATCGTGCTCGCGATCGGCGCGGTGTTCGCGGGCTACCTGTTCTATGGCTCCTTCGTGGGCGAGGAGATGGAGCAGTTCTGGGGCGCGTCCATCCTGTTCGCGGAGGGCAACGAGGTGACGCACCACGCGCACGACGTGCCGACCTGGGTGAAGCTCTCGCCGCTGGTGGTCGGCATCGCCGGCATCGCGATCGCCTATCTGTTCTACATGGTCAAGACCGACCTGCCGGCGCGCCTCGCCGGGGCGCTGGGCGGGCTTTACCGCTTCCTGCTCAACAAGTGGTATTTCGATGAGCTTTATGACGCGATCTTCGTCGAGCCGGCGAAGAAGCTCGGCTTCGGCCTGTGGAAGGGCGGGGACGGGGCGATCATTGACCGCCTGGGACCCGACGGCATCGCCAGCGTCTCGCAGGACGTGGCAAGGCAGGCGACCAAGCTGCAATCCGGCTACGTCTACCACTACGCCTTCGCGATGCTGATCGGCGTCGTCATCCTCGTGACCTGGTATATGTTCGGCAGCGGCTGGTGAGATCGTCGTGACCAATATCCCCCATCTCCTGACGATCATCACGTTCCTGCCGCTGGTGGGCGCCATCTTCATCGCCGGCATCCGTGGCGAGGAGGCGCATGTCGCGCGCAATGGGCGCTGGGTGGCGCTGTGGACCTCCGGTGCGGTGTTCCTGCTGTCGCTGCTGCTCTGGTTCGGCTTCGACCGCTCCAATCCCGGCTTCCAGTTCGAGGAGCACGCGGAGTGGATCCCGGCGCTCAACATCGCATATCACATGGGTGTCGACGGCATCTCCATGCCGTTCGTGATGCTCTCGACTCTCCTGACGCCGATCTGCGTCCTGGCGAGCTGGGAGGCGATCGAGACGCGGGTCAAGGAATACATGATTGCGTTCCTGGTGCTGGAGACCTTCATGGTCGGCACCTTCTGCGCGCTCGATTTCGTCGCCTTCTACGTGTTCTTCGAGGGCGTGCTCATCCCGATGTTCATCATCATCGGCGTGTGGGGCGGGCCGCGCCGGGTTTATTCGGCTTTCAAGTTCTTCCTCTTCACGCTGCTCGGCTCCGTGCTGATGCTGGTCGCCATCCTGACCATGTACGATGAGGCGGGCACCACCGACATCCCGACCCTGATGACGACGCAGTTCGATCCGCAGTTGCAGATCTGGCTGTGGCTGGCCTTCTTCGCGTCCTTCGCGGTGAAGGTGCCGATGTGGCCGGTCCACACCTGGCTGCCCGATGCCCACGTCGAGGCGCCGACGGCGGGCTCGGTCATCCTGGCGGGCGTGCTTCTGAAGATGGGCGGCTACGGATTCCTGCGCTTCTCGATCCCGATGCTGCCGGAGGCCTCGACAACGCTGGCGCCGCTGGTGTTCGGCCTCAGCATCGTGGCGGTCATCTACACCTCGCTGGTCGCGCTGGCGCAGACAGACATGAAGAAGCTGATCGCCTATTCGTCGGTCGCGCATATGGGGTTCGTGACAGCGGGCACATTCGCGCTCAACCGCCAAGGCATCGAAGGCGCGATGATCCAGATGCTGAGCCACGGCATCGTCTCCGGGGCGCTCTTCCTGTGCGTCGGCGTGGTCTATGACCGGCTGCACAGCCGGGAAATCGCGCGCTATGGCGGCCTGGTCAACAACATGCCGCGCTACGCCTTTGCCTTCATGATCTTCACTATGGCCTCGGTCGGCCTGCCGGGCACCAGCGGCTTCATCGGCGAGTTCCTGGTGATGGTCGGCGTGTTCCAGAGCAGCACCTGGGTCGGGCTCTTCATCACCACCGGCATCATCCTGGGCGCGGCCTACATGCTGTGGCTGTATCGCCGTGTCGTCTTCGGCAAGCTGGAGAAGGACGACGTGAAGGCGATGCTCGATCTCAGCCCGCGCGAGGTGGCGATCTTCGTGCCGCTGATCCTGATCGTGCTGTGGATGGGCATTTATCCGTCCAGCTTCACCTCGATCACCGGCCCGACCATCGAGCGGCTCATCACCAACTACGAGGTAGCGGTGGGGCCCGCGGTACCAGGCTCGCTCATCGCGCCGGCCGAGGCGTCCCCGACCGAACCTGCCACGACCGAACCTGTCACGACCGAACCTGTCACGACCGAACCGGCGATCACGGAGCCCGCCCCGGCGGCGCCGGCCGAGGAACAGCAATAATGACCGAGCTCAACCTGCACGCCGCTCTGCCGGAAATCTGGATCGCCCTCGCCGCGATGGCGCTGCTCCTGCTGGGCGCCTTCACCGGCGACCGCGCCATGCGCCTGATCGGCCTGCTGTCGATGCTGGTCATGGCGGTGGCGATCGTCGCGATGCTCGGCATCGACGTCTCGGCCGCCCCGCAATTGGCCTTCAACGGCCATTTCATCGTCGACAGGTTCGCCATCTTTGCCAAGGTGCTGACGCTGATCGCCGCCGCCGCGTCGATCTGGATGTCGTTCTCCTATGCCGAGCGGGAGGGCATGGCCCGGTTCGAGCTGCCGCTGCTCATGCTGCTGGCGAGCCTCGGCATGATGCTGATGATCTCGGCCAACGACCTCATCTCGCTCTATGTCGGGCTGGAGCTGCAGAGCCTGGCGCTCTACGTGACCGCCGCCATCCGGCGCGATACCGTGAAGTCGACGGAAGCGGGCCTCAAGTATTTCGTCCTCGGCGCGCTGTCGTCGGGCATGCTGCTCTACGGCGCTTCGATGATCTACGGCTTCATGGGCACGGTCAGCTTCGCCGGCCTGTCGACCGCTTTGAGCGGCGCCACGCCGCCCTCGCTCGGCCTGATCGTCGGCCTCGTGTTCCTGTGCGCCGGCTTGGCGTTCAAGATCTCCGCGGTCCCGTTCCACATGTGGACGCCGGACGTCTATGAAGGCGCGCCGACGCCGATCACCGCCTTCTTCTCGGCCGCGCCGAAGGTGGCAGCGATCGCCCTGTTCACCCGCGTGCTGGTCGATGCTTTCGGCGGGCTGACGCCGCAATGGCAGCAGATCGTCTTCGCCATCTCGGTTGCCTCGATGCTGCTCGGCGCCTTCGCTGCCATCGGCCAGCGCAATATCAAGCGCCTGATGGCCTACAGCTCCATCGGCAATATCGGCTATGCGCTGGTCGGCCTGGCTGCCGGCACGGCGCAGGGCGTCTCCGGCCTGTTGTTCTACATGGCGGTCTACGTGCCGATGACCCTCGGCTCTTTCGCCGTCATTCTCGCCATGCGCCAGAAGGGCCAGATGGTGGAGGAGATCGCCGATCTCTCCGGCCTCGCCAAGAGCCAGCCCTGGCTTGCCCACATCTTCGCCGCCATCCTGTTCTCGATGGCCGGAATCCCACCGCTGGTCGGCTTCTTCGGCAAGTGGATGGTGTTCGCCGCCGCGGTCGATCAGGGCCTGTACGTGCTGGCCGTCATCGGCGTCGTCGCCAGCGTGGTCAGCGCCTATTACTACGTGCGGGTCATCAAGGTGATGTATTTCGACGAGGCCACCGGCAGCTTCGACCGCGTCGATGGCTCGCTGAAGCTGGTGCTCGCCGGCTCGCTGGCGGTCGTGGTGGTGGGCATCCTGTTCATCAATCCGATCCAGAGCTCCGCCATCGCGGCGGCTGCCTCGCTCTTCCCGGGATGACCCTCGCCTTCCGGATCGAACAGGTCGCGGAGATCGACAGCACAAACGAAGCATGCCGCCTGCGCGCCCTGGCGGGGGAGGCGGCCGGCCTTGTGATCCGCGCCGACTGCCAGACGGCGGGGCGAGGCCGGCGCGGGCGCGCCTGGACCTCGCCACCCGGCAACCTCTATGCCTCCGTCCTGCTCAGGCCGGAGCGGCCGGCCTCCGAGGCCGCCGCGCTCGGCTTCGCCGCCGTGACCGCGCTGGGCGATGTCGCGGAGGCGCTGCTGCCCGCCGCCGCGCAGGTCCGGCACAAGTGGCCCAATGACCTGCTGATCAACGGCCGCAAGGCGAGCGGAATCCTGCTGGAGGCGCAGCACGGATTCGTGGTGCTCGGGCTCGGCGTCAACATCGCCAGCCACCCGGACGACACGCCCTATCCGGCGACGGACCTGGTCTGCGAAGGCGCCAGCCCCATGCCCGCGCAGCCTCTGCTGGAGCGCTTCCTGGCGGCCTTTGCGCCGCTCCACGACGCCTGGCAGGCGGCTGGCTTCGCGGCCCTGCTGCCGGCTTGGCGCCGCCGTGCGGCGGGGCTGGGCGAGGCGATCGAGGTGCGGCTGGAGCGCGAGACGCTTGCCGGCAGCTTCCGGGACCTGGAGCCGGATGGCACGCTGCGCCTCGGGCTGGCCGACGGGACTGAGCGGCGGATCGCGGCCGGCGATGTATACTTCCCCGCGACGCGGACGGAGTGACCCATGCTGCTGACGATCAACGCCAACAACACCAACGTGAAGTTCGCCGCCTGCGAGGGGGATCGTGTCGTCAGCGACTGGCGGCTGAGGACGGACCCGGCGCGCACGGCCGATCAATACATTGTTTGGCTGCATCAGTTGATGCAGATGGCGGGCATGTCCCTCGGCCAGATCGATGGCGCGATCATTGCAACGGTCGTGCCGCAGAGCCTGTTTCATCTGAACATGCTGTGCGAAAGGCACTTGAAGACCACGCCCCTGGTGGTGGGCGATCCGGCGGTGAAGCTTGGCATCAAGGTGCTGATGGATATGTCCGTCTCGGACGTCGGCGCGGATCGCCTGGCCAATGCCGTCGGCGGTCACGTCCGATACGGGAAGCCGCTCGTGGTGGTGGATTTCGGCACCGCCACGACCTTTGACGTGGTGGACGGCGAGGGCAACTACGTGGGCGGCGCGATCTCGCCCGGCATCAATCTCAGCCTCGAGGCGTTGCACAACATGACGGCCAAGCTGCCGCGCATCGCGGTCGAGAAGCCGGGCAAGGCAATCGGCAAGGACACGCTGACGGCCATGCAGTCGGGCATCTTCTTCGGCTATATCGGGCTGGTCGAGGGCATCGTCGCCCGAATCCAGGCCGAGTTCGGCGCGCCGCTCGAGGTCGTGGCGACGGGCGGCCTCGCACCCCTGTTTCACGGCGGCACGCCCGTGTTGCAGCACCTGGACCAGGAGATCACTACGCGCGGCCTGATTGAGATCTATCGCCGGAACCGCGGCGGATGACGGACCCTTTCGCGCCGAAATCGGACGAGTTGCTGTTCCTGCCCCTGGGCGGGGCGGGCGAGATCGGCATGAACCTCAATCTCTACGGCCATGCCGGCAAATGGCTGATGGTCGACCTCGGCATCACCTTCGGCGACGAGGCGACGCCGGGCATCGAGGTCATCATGCCGGACATCTCCTTCATCCGCGAGCGGGTGGACGAGCTGGTCGGGCTGGTGCTGACCCACGCGCACGAGGACCACATCGGCGCGGTCCCGTATCTGTGGCCGCAGCTCCGCTGCCCGATCTATGCGACGCCGTTCACCGCTTCCGTGCTGCGCCGCAAGCTGGAGGAGGCGGGGCTCGCGCGCGAGGCGCCGATCACCCTGATTCCGATGTCGGGCAAGGTGTCGCTGGCGCCCTTCGAGATCGAGCTCATCACCCTCACGCATTCGATTCCCGAGCCGAACGCGGTGGTCGTCCGCACGCCGCTCGGCGCCGTGCTCCATACCGGCGACTGGAAGCTGGACCCGACGCCCCTGGTGGGCGAGGTGACCGACGAAGCAGCCCTGCGCAACTTGGGCGAGGGCGGCGTTCTGGCGATGGTGTGCGATTCCACCAACGTCTTCGTCGAAGGCGCCTCCGGCTCCGAAGGGGACGTGCGGGATTCGCTGCGCGCGCTGGTCGGCACGCTCAAGGGCCGGGTCGCCGTCGCCTGTTTCGCCAGCAACATCGCGCGGCTCGAGACCATCACCCATGTCGCGATGGAGCATGGGCGGCAGGTCGCCCTGGTCGGCCGCTCGCTCTGGCGGATGGTGGCCTCGGCACAGGAGAACGGCTACCTCACCGGTCTGCCCGAGTTCGTACAGGAGCACGAGGTCGGCTATTTCCCGCGCGACAAGATCCTGATGATCTGCACCGGCAGCCAGGGTGAGCCGCGCTCGGCCCTGGCGCGGATCGCGCGCAAGGAGCACCCGCACGTCTCGCTGGAGCGGGGCGATGCGGTGATCTTTTCCTCGCGCGCCATACCCGGCAACGAGAAGGCGATCGCGCATATGCAGAACGTGCTGACTCATCTCGATGTGCGGGTGATCACCGATCGCGAGGAGGCCGTGCACGTCTCCGGCCACCCGGCGCGCGACGAACTGATCGAGATGTACCAGATGATCCGGCCGCAGATCGCCATCCCGGTCCATGGCGAGGCGCGCCATATCAAGGAGCATGTCGCCCTGGCCAGGGAATGCCAGGTGCCGCAGGCCGTGGAAGCCGCCAACGGCGCCATGATCCGCCTGGCGCCCGGGCCGGCGGAGATCGTGGCGGCCGTACCCTGCGGCCGGCTGGGCCTCGACGGCAAGGCACTGGTGCGGCTGGAAGGCGACCTGCTGCGGCATCGCCACCGGATGAGCCTCCACGGCCTCGTCATGGTGACCGTGGTGCTGGACAAGGCCGGCAGGCTGCTTGCGTCGCCGGAGGTCAGCCTGGAGGGGCTGCTGGATGGCGGCGAACTCGCGGAAGAGGCTTCCAAAGCCATGGCCGATGCCGTTGCCGAGGCCGTGGACGGCCTGTCACGCAACCAGTTGCAGAACGGCGAGGAGGTGACGGAGGCCTGCCGCCTGGCCGCGCGCCGCTGGTTCAACAAGGCCTATGACAAGAAGCCGGTCACCAAGGTTCACGTCGTGCGACTGTGATCGCCCGGCGCCGGGCCGCGTGCTAGCATCAAGCCATGCGGATCATCGGACCCATAGCCGTCGCCCTTTCCGCGCTCGCCTGGGCTTCTGCGGCGAACGCGGAGATCGCCATCTCCCGCCGCGATTGCGAGCGCCTGGTAAGGCATGAACCGGCGCCGGATGTCGCTTATCAGTCCGGAGTAGACGTGCATGGCCGGCCGGTGGTCCCGGCCGATCTGGGCGGCGGCGCGCAGGTCGAATTGCCGGACGTGATCTATATCCCGATCGAGGTCCTGCTGCAGGACGGATACGGCATCCCCGCCAACTCGGTGCTGTACGACGCGACCGCCCTGGTCGGCATCGTCTCGGTCCGCGGCAACGAGGTCTATTTCGAGGATCAGCCGCTGACCGACCCGGAGATCGCCGCGCTGGGAGAGGCCTGCCGGGGCCGGGGGCTCGAATAGCGGTCTTCTTGGACTGCGTAGACAGGGCAGCGCCGTTTGCCTAAATTCCGCCCGGATTGCTGTTAATCCTTCACCGCGCCGTTAGCGAGGCCAGATGCGTTCGTCCCAGTTCTTCCTGCCTACCCTGCGCGAAAACCCGGCCGAGGCCCAGATCGTCTCGCACCGCCTGATGCTGCGCGCCGGCATGATCCGCCAGGCCAGCGCCGGCATCTATTCGTGGCTGCCGCTCGGCTTCAAGGTGCTGAAGAAGGTCGAGCAGATCGTCCGCGAGGAGCAGGATCGCGCCGGATGCCAGGAGGTGTTGATGCCGACCATCCAGTCGGCCGACCTGTGGCGCGAATCCGGCCGCTACGAGGCCTATGGCAAGGAGATGCTGCGCATCAAGGACCGGCACGAGCGCGACATGCTCTATGGCCCGACCAACGAGGAGCAGATCACGCAGATCTTCCGCGATTCGATCAGGTCATATCGCGAAATTCCGAAGCTGCTCTATCACATCCAGTGGAAGTTCCGGGACGAGGTGCGGCCGCGCTTCGGCGTGATGCGCGGGCGCGAGTTCCTGATGAAGGACGCCTATTCCTTTGACATGGACTACGAGGGCGCGCGGCGCTCCTACAACAAGTTTTTCGTGGCCTATCTGCGCACCTTCGCCCGGATGGGAATGCGCGCCATCCCGATGGAGGCGGACACCGGGCCGATTGGCGGCAACCTCAGCCACGAATTCATCGTCCTCGCCGACACCGGCGAGAGCCAGGTCTTCTGCGATCGCAGGTTCCTGGAGTACGACGTGCTTGGGAAGGACATCAACTACGACAATCCTTCCGAGGTGCAAGGGGTGGTGAGCCACTTCACCTCGCTTTATGCCCGCACCGATGAGAAGCACGACCAGTCGGCCTTCGAGAAGGAAGTGGCTGACACGGGGCAGCGGTATGTCGGGCGCGGGATCGAGGTCGGCCACATCTTCTATTTCGGCACTAAATACTCCGATCCGCTGAAGGCGCAGGTGCAGGACAAGGACGGCAATCCCGTCACCGTCCACATGGGCTCCTACGGCATCGGCGTCTCGCGCATGCCGGCGGCCATCATCGAGGCCAGCCACGACGAGAATGGCATCATCTGGCCGGAGAACGTGGCGCCCTTCAAGGTCGGCCTCATCAACATCAAGGTCGATGACAAGGCCAGCGCGGCGATGAGCGAGGACCTCTATGCCAAGCTCCGGAACGCCGGAATCGAGGTGCTCTATGACGATCGCGACGAGCGCGCCGGCGCCAAGTTCGCCGAGATGGACCTGATCGGCCTGCCCTGGCAGGTGGTGGTCGGTCCGCGCGGCGCGGCCAAGGGCCAAGTCGAGATGAAGAACCGCAAGACCGGCGAGAAGGTCGAGCTCAGCGTCGACACGGCGCTGCAGCGGCTGGGCGCATGATCTTTACCGCGTTCGAGCGCCTGGTCGCCTTCCGCTATCTGCGCGCGCGGCGGGAGGAGGGGTTCGTCTCCGTCATCGCCGGCTTCTCGCTGCTGGGCATCGCGCTCGGTGTCGGCACGCTGATCGTCGTCATGAGCGTGATGAACGGCTTCCGCGCGGAGCTGCTGGGCCGCATCCTCGGCGTGCAGAGCCACATCACGGTCACCTCGATGCAGGGGCCGCTGAAGAACTACGTGGAGATTGTCGACCGCCTGAAGGGCCTGCCCGGCGTGCAGAGCGTTGCCCCGATGATCGATGGCGAGGTCTTTGTTTCCGCCAACAACAACGGCACGGGCGCCTATATGCGCGGCTACCGGGCCGAGGATCTGCGCAAGCGCACCTTGATATCGGGCGGGATCGTCTTGGGCTCGCTGGACGACTTCAAGGGCGAGGACGTCGCCATCATCGGCGTCGGCATGGCGCAGAGTCTCGGGCTGACGATCGGGTCGGAGTTCAAGGCGATCTCCTCGAAGACCCAGGCCACCATGATGGGCACGATTCCGCGCATCAAGGAATTCCGCGTGGTCGCGATCTTCGATGTCGGGATGTCGCAATACAACGCGTCCTTCGCGTTCATTCCGCTCGAAGCCGCGCAGCTCTACTTCCAGCAGAAGGGCGCGGCCAGCGCCATGGAAGTCATGGTGAGCGACATCGAGGATGTCGGACCGGTCAAGCAGCAGCTGGCAGGGGCGCTCGGCACGGGATTCCGCCTTACCGACTGGCAAGCCCTGAACGCTGACCTGTTCGGCGCGGTGGAGGTGGAGCGGAACGTGATGTTCCTCATCCTCACCCTCATCATCATTGTCGCCGCGTTCAACATCATCTCCGGCCAGATCATGCTGGTGAAGGAGAAGGGGCGGAACATCGCCATTATGCGCACCATGGGCGCGACGCGCGGGGCAATCCTGCGGGTCTTCCTGCTGTCGGGTGCCAGCATCGGCGTGATCGGCACGCTGCTCGGGTGCCTGCTCGGCACCGCCTTCGCGGACAACATCGAGACCATCCGGCGCTGGCTGGAGGGGTTGACCGGCGTGCCTTTGTTCAACGCGACCATCTATTTCCTGTCCAAGCTGCCGGCGATTGTCGATCCGGTCGAGGTGGCGCTGATCGTCGCCATGGCGCTGGTCCTCACGCTCCTGGCCTCGCTTTATCCGGCTTGGCGCGCGGCGCGGCTCGATCCGGTGGAGGCGCTGCGCTATGAGTAAGCCCGCGCTCGAACTCACCAATGTGCAGCAGCGCTTCCGCCAGGCCGGCAATGGCTGGCTGGAGGTGATCAAGCGCGCTGATCTCAAGCTGAACCCGGGCGAGATGGTCGCGCTGGTCGGCCCGTCCGGCTCGGGCAAGTCGACCCTGCTGCACATCTCCGGGCTGCTGGAGTACCAGGCGGACGGCGACGTGGTCATCAAGGGCACGCCGACGCGCGCGCTCAGCGACGATCGGCGGACGGCGCTGCGCCGCACCACTATGGGCTTCGTATACCAGTATCATCACCTGCTGCCGGAATTCTCAGCGGTCGAGAATGTGGTCATCCCGCAGATGATCGCCGGCAAGTCGCGCGCGGAGGCGCGCACGCGGGCGACCGCCTTGCTCCAGCGCGTGGGGCTGGCGGAGCGCCTCGAACACCGTCCGGCCAAGCTGTCGGGCGGCGAGCAGCAGCGGGTCGCCATCGCACGCGCGCTCGCGAACAACCCCGCCATCGTGCTGGCGGACGAGCCAACCGGCAACCTCGACATCCACACGGCCGATCAGGTGTTCGCGATGCTGGCGCAGTTGGTGCGGGAGGAGGGCGTGGCGGCGATGATCGCCACCCACAATCTCGAGATCGCCCGACGCATGGACCGCGCTGTTACAATTCAGGACGGAATCCTGGTGGCCGCCTGATTTGTGCAGGTCTTGTCATCGGATCGTTGCGGACCTTGTCATCAACCTGTCACCTCTTACCCATACGGCAGTCATGCAGGCTGACTAACTAGCGGGGGGCCATCCGACACGTGAGTCGTGTCCACGTGGCCATTTCCCTGGGAGAGCCAAGATGACCGAAGATCGCCACTATCGTCTTCCGCGCGTCCTCAAGGATGAGGACGATTCGAACCCGAGCAACCAGAGCGCCGGTGCCACCTTCCAGGAGATCGCGGCGCTGCGCTTCAGCCGCCGAGCGGCGCTGAAGGGCCTGCTTGCGACCAGCGCACTGACCGCGATGGGGACTGCCCTTGCGCCCGCGCGCCAAGCGCAGGCTTCGACCGCCGATTCGAGCCTCAAGTTCACTGAGGTTCCGCACGCATACGATGAGAAGTTTCACGTCGCCGAGGGATATGACGCGCAGATCCTCCTGCGCTGGGGCGACAAGGTCCTGTCCGACGCGCCGGCATTCACGCCTGGCAAGTTGACCGCGGAGGGGCAGGCCAAGCAGTTCGGCTACAACTGCGACTTCATCAGCTACATGCCGCTGCCGGCCGGCTCGAACAACAGCGGGAATGGCCTGCTGTTCGTCAATCACGAATACACCAACCCGCACATGATGTTCCCCGGCTTCGCCGATGCCACGGCCGCCGCCGAAGGAACGACCGCCGCGACCACCGCGATCGAATTGGAGGCGCACGGCGCCACCATCGTCGAGGTGAGGAAGGAAGGGGACGCGTGGCAGGTGGTGGACGGCAGCAAATACAACCGCCGCCTGACGCTCAATACCGAGATGGAGATCAGCGGGCCCGCCGCAGGCCACGATCGCCTGAAAACCTCCGCCGACCCGAGCGGCAAGAAGGTTCTTGGCATGATCAACAATTGCGGCGGCGGCTGGACGCCCTGGGGCACGGTCCTGACCGCGGAGGAGAACTTCCATCAGTATTTCGGCGGTGATCCGTCGGGCACAGCCGAGGCGGTCAACTACAAGCGCTACGGCCTCAAGGGCGAGCCCAGCTATCCGTGGGGCAAATTCGTGGACCGCTTCGACGTGACGAAGGAGGTGAACGAGCCCAATCGCTTCGGCTGGATCGTCGAGGTCAATCCCTATGATCCGAACCAGCCGGCGGTGAAGCGCACCGCCCTCGGCCGCTTCAAGCACGAGGCGGCCACGACGGTGGTGAACCCGGATGGACGCCTGGTCGTCTACACCGGCGACGACGAGCGCTTTGAATACGTCTACAAATACGTCAGCAACGGCACCTTCGATCCGGCGGCCGGCGTTGCGAATTCGGCGCTGTTGGATGACGGCACCCTTTACGTGGCGAAGTTCGGCGCAGATGGCTCGGTCGAGTGGCTGCCGATGGTGCAAGGGCAGGGCGAATTGACCGCCGCCAACGGCTTCAGCTCCCAAGCGGACATTCTGATCGAGACCCGCCGCGCCGCCGATCTTCTGGGCGCCACCAAGATGGATCGCCCCGAGGACGTGGAGGCCGACCCGAAGGGCGGCAAGGTCTATGTCCTGCTTACCAAGAACGACAAGCGCAAGGGCGATCAGGTCGACCCGGCGAACGCGCGCGCCGAGAACCTCTGGGGCCACATCATCGAGCTGACGCCGCCGAGCATGGACGGCAAGGCGGATCACGCGGCTGCCAAGTTCGCCTGGGACACGTTCATTCAGGCGGGCAACCCGAAGGATGCTGCGCAGGACGCCAAGTATGGCGGCGAAGTCAGCGAGAGCGGCTGGTTCGCCAATCCGGACAATGTCGCCTTCGACCCGAAGGGAAGAATGTGGATCGCCACCGATGGCTTCCCCGATTTCGGCGTCCATGACGGCGTCTGGGCTGCCGATATCGACGGCGCGGGCCGGGCGATTACCAAGCATTTCCTGGGCGTTCCGCGCGGCGGCGAATTGTGCGGCCCTGCCTTCACGCCCGATGGACAGACGTTCTTCGTGGCCGTGCAGCATCCCGGCGAAGAGGATGAATCGAGCTTCGATAGTCCCACGACCCGCTGGCCGGATTTCGCCGAAGGCGTGCCGCCACGTCCGTCCGTCGTCGCCATCGTCAAGCGGGGCGGTGGCGAGATCGGCAGCTGATCTTCCTCCCCCACGAGCGTCGCGTTCCGAACGGCGCGGACGCTTCTTCTGTCCTGGCCCCTCTTCTTCGGAAGAGGGGCTTTTTTCGTCCGGATGCCGGGTCACGAGACATTCACACAGCCGATCATGTGGAGGTCATTCCTGATCACCACGCTTCACGCAGTCTCGGGACTCGCAAGAATGGGGGATGGCATGACCAGAAATCTTAAAAATTCAGACTCGTATGGAGGCATCATCGCAAAGCGCTTGAGCCGCCGCGCGGCCTTGATGGGACTCGCCAGCACCGCGGCCTTGACCGCCGTGCCCGGCTTGCTTTCGAAGAGCGCTCAGGCTGCGGCTCGGGGTTCTCTGCGCTTTGCCGAGCTGGAGCGGGTCTATGACCAGACCCATCATGTCGCCGATGGCTACGATGCCAGCATTCTGATCCGGTGGGGTGACCCGATTGCTCCGGATGCGGCCTTCGACCCGGCGGCGGTCACCGCGGAGAGCCAGTCGAAGCAGTTTGGCTACAATTGCGACTTCCTGGCCTACATGCCGCTGCCGGCGGGCTCCGCCAACAGCGAGCACGGACTCCTGTGCGTCAACAACGAGTATCCCGGCCCTCACGTCATGTGGCCCGGCATGACCGAAGACGACGCGGGCGCCAAGGCCACGGAGGAACAGGTCCGCGCCATGCAAGCGTCCTGGGGCCATAGCATCGTGGAGATCAGAAAGGCCGATGGCCTCTGGTCCTACGTGCAGAACAGCGAATACAACCGACGCATCAGCGGCCTTACCGAAATGGCGATCTCGGGCCCGGCAGTCGGCCACCCCTTGATGAAGACGTCCGCCGATCCGACCGGCACCAAGGTCGTCGGCACCGGCTATAATTGCGCCGGCGGCACCACGCCCTGGGGCACCATCCTCACCTGCGAGGAAGGGCTGTCCGACACCTTCGGCGGCGACCCCGCCAAGGCCCCCGATCAGAAGCTGCTGGAGCGCTACGGCTACGACGGGTCGGACTATTACGGCATGGCGCGCGTGGACGAGCGCCGGCACCTCGACAAGGAGCCGAACGAGCCGAACCGCTTCGACTGGGTGGTGGAGATCGACCCCTACCGGCCCGGCTCCGTGCCCGTGAAGCGCACCGCCCTCGGCCGCTTTGCGCATGAGGGTGCCACGACCGTGGTCAACAAGGATGGCCGCGTCGTCGTCTACATGGGAGACGACGACTACTTCGAGTACCTCTACCGCTTCGTGACCAAGGGAACGTTCAACCCGAACGATCGCGCGGCGAATATGAACCTGCTTGACGAGGGAGAACTTTCGGTCGCCAGGTTCGACGCCAGTGGCGATGTGCATTGGCTGCCCCTCGTGCATGGCCAGAATGGCCTGACCGCAGAGAACGGTTTCGCCGACCAGGGCGAGGTGGTGATCAAGGCGCGCCTCGCGGCCGACCATGTCGGCGCCACGCCGATGGACCGGCCCGAGGATTTCGAGGCCAGCCCGGTCAATGGCCGCGTCTATGCGGTGATGACCAAGAACGCCAAGCGCAAGCCGGAGCAGGTCGACGCCGCCAATCCGCGTGCCGAGAACAAGACCGGTCACATCCTCGAATTGTCGCCGCCGGGTGAGGGCAAGGACGCCGATCACGCGGCCGCGGCCTACAAGTGGGAGGTGTTCCTGCTGGGCGGCGATCCGGACAAGCCCGGAGACGCGGCCAAATACAATGCGGGCGTGACCGCGAATGGCTGGATTGTGACGCCGGACAATATCGCGTTCGATCCCAGGGGACGCCTCTGGATCGGGACCGATGGCGCCAACGATTTCGGCATGGCCGATGGCATCTACGGAACGGATACGGACGGGGAGGGGCGCGCCGTGCCGCGGCTCTTCTTTGCGTGTCCGACGGGTGCGGAAGCCTGCGGGCCGGCCTTCACGCCCGACGGCCAGACCATGTTCGTTTCGGTGCAGCATCCCGCCGAAGATTCCGAGACGCTGGAGATGGTGACCACCCGCTGGCCGGATTTCGTGGCCAACGTGCCGCCGCGCCCATCGATCGTCGCGATCGTCAAGAAAGGCGGCGGCGAAATCGGCAGCTGATTTTTATCCCCGAGGAGCGCCGTGTCGAGACGCACACGGGCGTTTCCCCTGTCCTGGCCCCTCTTCCCCGGAAGAGGGGCCTTTTTCTTGATGACCGGCGGCGTCTTTTTTTCCTTAAGGTTCGACTCGGCGAGCCGTTAAAATGGCCGGAGATCAACCGTCAGAGCGCTTATGCCTTTCGCCGATTTCGTCCACCTGCGCGTCCACTCCGCCTATTCGCTGTCCGAAGGCGCCATCAAACCCAAGCAGTTGGTGGAATTGACGCGCCGCCAGCAGATGCCCGCCGTCGCCGTGACGGATTCCGGCAACCTGTTCGGGGCGATGGAGTTCTCCTCGTACGCGAAAGACGCGGGAGTGCAGCCGATCATCGGCTGCCTGCTGTGGGTGACGCGCCCCGATGAGCCGGACGGGCCGGGGCAGCGCCCCGCCCCGGACCAGATCCTGCTCCTGGTCCAGAACGAGGCCGGCTACCGCAACCTGATGAAGCTCAGCAGCAAGGCGTTCCTGGAGACCGAGCCGGGCTTGACGCCGCAGGTCTCGGTCGCGGCGCTGGCCGAGCATGCGGAAGGATTGCTCGCGCTGACCGGCGGCGTCGCCGGCGAGGTCGGGCGGCACCTGGTGGAGAACCGACCGGACGCCGCGCGGCATTCCCTGGACCGGCTGAAGGGCATCTTCCTGGGCCGGCTTTACGTGGAGTTGCAGCGTCACGGCCTGCCGCAGGAGATCCAGATCGAAGAGGGGCTGATCGAACTCGCCTACGCCACCGACCTGCCGCTGATCGCCACCAACGACGTGTTCTTCAGCGACGAGGGCATGTTCGCTGCGCACGACGCCCTGCTGTGCATCGCGCAGGGCTCCTATGTCGATAACCCGGACCGGCGGCGGGTGACGGCGGAGCATCGTTTCAAATCGGCGCGCGAGATGCGCGAGCTGTTCCGCGATCTGCCCGAGGCGGTCGAAAACACCCTGGTCGTCGCGCGGCGCTGCGCCTTCATGCCGCCGAGCCGCAAACCGATCCTGCCGGCCTTCGCGGAAGGGGCTGACGAGGGGCAGGTGCTGCGCGAGAAAGCGCGGGAAGGGCTGGAGCAGCGCTTCCAGGCCCTCGCGATCGAAGGCGAGGCGCGCAAGCCCTATCTCGAGCGCCTGGAGTTCGAGCTGGGCGTCATCATCCAGATGGGTTTCCCCGGCTACTTCCTGATCGTCGCAGAATTCATCCAGTGGGCGAAGAAACAATCGATTCCGGTCGGGCCCGGCCGCGGCTCCGGTGCGGGCTCGGTGGTTGCGTGGTCGCTGACCATCACGGACCTCGACCCGCTGCGCTTCAATCTGCTGTTCGAGCGCTTCCTCAATCCAGAACGCGTCTCGATGCCGGACTTCGACATCGACTTCTGCCAGGACCGGCGCGACGAAGTGCTGCGCCATGTGCAGGACCGCTACGGCCGCGACCGTGTCGCGCAGATCATCACTTTCGGTAAGCTGCAGGCCCGCGCGGCCTTGCGCGATGTCGGCCGCGTCTTGCAGATGCCGTATGGTCAGGTCGACCGGCTCTGCAAGATGGTGCCGAACAATCCGGCCAACCCGGTGATGCTGAAGGATGCCATCGGAAGCGAGCCGATGCTCCAGCAGGCGCGGGACGAGGATCCCGCCGTTGCACGCATGCTGGAGATCGCGCTGAAGCTGGAGGGACTCTACCGCCACGCCTCGACCCATGCCGCGGGCGTGGTGATCGGCGACCGCCGGCTCGACGAGCTGGTGCCGCTCTACCGCGATCCACGCTCCGACATGCCGGTCACGCAGTTCAACATGAAGGATGTCGAGAAGGCCGGCCTGGTCAAGTTCGACTTCCTCGGCCTCAAGACCCTGACCGTGCTGCAGACCGCGGTCGAACATGTCAAGAAAAGCACGGGCCAGACGCTCGACCTGCTGAACCTGCCGCTCGACGATCCAAAGACCTACGCCATGCTGGCCAACGCCGACGCGACCGGGGTGTTCCAGCTGGAAAGTTCGGGCATGCGCGACGTGCTGAAGAAGCTGAAGCCCGACCGGTTCGAGGACATCATCGCCGTGGTGGCGCTCTATCGCCCCGGCCCGATGGACAACATTCCCCGCTACATCAACTGCAAGCACGGCAAGGAAGAGCCGGACTACCTGCATCCCTCGCTCGAAGGCATCCTGAAGGAAACCTTCGGCATCATGATCTACCAGGAGCAGGTGATGCAGATCGCGCAGGTGCTGTCCGGCTATACGCTGGGCGGAGCCGACCTGCTGCGCCGCGCCATGGGCAAGAAGATCAAGGAGGAGATGGAGGCGCAGCGCAAGGCCTTCGTCGACGGCGCGGTCGAGCGTGGCGTGAACGCCGACAACGCCGCGCAGATCTTCGACCAGGTCAACAAGTTCGCGGGCTACGGCTTCAACAAGAGCCACGCCGCGGCCTATGCGCTGGTCGCCTATCAGACGGCATGGCTCAAGGCGAATTATCCGGTCGAGTTCCTCGCTGCCTCGATGACCTACGAGCTTGCCAACACCGACAAGCTGAATGTCTTCCGCCAGGAGCTGACGCGCCAGAACATCGCCCTGCTGCCGCCGGACATCAACAGGTCCTATCCGACCTTTTCGGTGGAGCGCCAGGCGGACGGATCGTTGGCCGTGCGCTACGCGCTGGCGGCGGTGAAGAATGTCGGGCTCGGAGCGATCCAGACCATGGTGAAGGCGCGGAAGGAGGGCGGTCCCTTCCGCGGTCTCGCCGATTTCTGCGAGCGCATGGATCCCAGATCGCTGAACAAGCGCCAACTCGAGAACCTGGTTCTGGCCGGCGCGTTCGATTCCATCCATTCGAACCGCAAGCAGGTGTTCGAGGCGGTAGAGCAGATGCTGCGCCAGGCCGCGGCCGTGACGGAGGCGCGCACGAGCACCCAGAACAGCCTGTTCGGCGATGCCGCCGAGGCGAAGATCACGCTGTCTTCCAGCCTAGACTGGTCGCCGATGGAGCGCCTGCAGAACGAGTTCGGGGCCATCGGCTTCTACCTCTCCGCCCACCCGCTGGATGCCTATGGCGCCAGCCTGAAGCGCCTGGACGTGGTGCCCCATGCGGAGCTTGGCGCCTGGATGCGGACGCGCGGCAGCAACCGGGCCAAGGTGGCGGGCCTGCTGCTGAGCAAGCAGGAGAAGACCTCGGCCAAGGGCAACCGCTTTGCCTTCCTGCAACTGACCGACCAGTCCGGCATGTACGAGGCGACGATCTTCTCCGATCGCCTGCAGGCGGCGCGCGAGCATCTGGAGCCAGGACGGGCGCTGCTGCTTTCTGTCGACATTCGGTCGGAGGAGGACAATCTGCGCCTGATGGTCAATTCGGTCGAGCCACTGGACCGAGCGGTCGCCAACACGGCGGCGGGCCTGCGGATCTTTCTGCGCGATCCCGGAGCGGTGAACAGCCTGCAGAGAGTCCTCGCCACTGCGGGCAAGGGGAAGGGCAAGATCGAACTGGCGCTGGACGTGCCCGACAAGTCCTGGGAAGTGGCGGTCACTTTACCTGGGCGCTATGCCGTTTCCGGGGCGGTTCGGGGCGCGGTCACGGCGATTCCAGGGGTCTTAGCCGTCCAGGATACGTGACTAACCGATCGATCCAACCAACGGATTTTGCAGCATAGTCGACATGATGCCCCGCTGTTGCCAAAGCGATGGGAAACCGCTTTTGCCCTTGCAAGTCATCGGCTAAGCGGCTACTTAACCCCCGCTTGAAATCCCATGCGGGTGCGCGGGTTGGCGGGGAGAAATCCCGTCGGTTCGCTCCGGTGCCGGCCGATCGACAGATCGAGGCCGGTCACTTGCCCGCAGAGGCCTAACCGGAAAAGGACGTTACCATGGCGATGCCGCATTTCTCCATGCGCCAGCTGCTGGAAGCTGGCGTGCATTTTGGTCACCACACCCGCCGCTGGAATCCGAAGATGGCTCCGTTCCTCTTCGGCGTGCGCAACGGCATTCACATCATCGATCTGGAGCAGACCGTTCCGATGCTGGACCAGGCCGTAAAGGCGGTCCGGGACGTGGCGGCCTCCGGCGGGCGCGTGCTGTTCGTCGGCACCAAGCGGGCGGCTTCGGACAAGATCGCCGAGGCAGCGAAGCGCTGCGGCCAATATTACGTGAACCACCGCTGGCTCGGCGGCATGCTGACCAACTGGAAGACCATCTCCCAGTCGATCAAGCGCCTGCGCGAGATGGAAGACCGGCTGTCCGGCAACACCCAGGGCCTGACCAAGAAGGAACTCCTGATGCTGACGCGCGACCGCGACAAGCTGGAGCGGGCGCTGGGCGGCATCAAGGACATGGGTGGGCAGCCCGACATCCTGGTGGTGATCGACACTTTGAAGGAGCAGATCGCCATCGAGGAAGCCAAGGTGCTGAACATCCCGGTCGTGGCGGTGTGCGACAGCAACTCCGATCCGACCCACGTCACCTATCCGGTCCCGGGCAATGACGACGCGACCCGCGCGATCGCCATGTATTGCGATCTGTTCGCCGGGGCGGTGCTGGACGGCCTGCAGCAGGAGGCGATCTCCCACGGCAAGGACATCGGCGAGGCGGAAGAGCTGCCGTCCGAGTCGCTGCCCACTCCGGCTGGCGAGGAAGCGGCCCAGGCGGCGAACGCCTGACGCACTGGAGCGTTTGACGGATGGGGTGCTGGGCGACCGCGCGCAGTGCCCCATCGGCGCATGTGGCCTAGGGACGTGCCTCGAGGCCCGAGGAATGAGACGAAAAGAGCTGAAAGGACAAGGACATGGCCGAGATTACTGCGGCGCTGGTCAAGGAGCTGCGCGAGATCTCCGGAGCCGGAATGATGGATTGCAAGAAGGCGCTGGTGGAGAATAACGGCGACCTCGATCAATCGGTGGATTGGCTGCGCAAGAAGGGTCTGGCAGCGGCGGCGAAGAAGGCCGGCCGCGTGGCGGCAGACGGGCTGGTGGGCATGGTCGCCGAAGGCACCGAGGGCGCGCTGGTGGAGGTCAACTGCGAGACGGACTTCGTCGCGCGCAACGAGCACTTCCAGGGATTCGTGACCGCAGTGGCCAGGCTGGCTCTCAAGGCGCCGGATATCGAAGGGCTCAAGGCCATGCAACTGCCCGGTGAGGGCCTGACCGTTGCCGAAAAGCTGACGCAATTGGTTGCCACCATCGGCGAGAACATGCAGCTCCGCCGAATGGCGAAGCTGAGCGTCTCCGACGGTGCGGTGGCCGCCTATATGCACAATGCGATTGCCCCCGGCCTGGGTAAGATCGGTGTTCTGGTCGGCCTCGAATCGACCGGCGACAAGGCCAGGCTGGCGGCCTTCGGCAAGCAGGTGGCGATGCACGTGGCGGCGGCGAAGCCGCAGGCCCTATCCGCGGACCTGCTCGACAAGGCGGCGATCGAGCGTGAGCGGGCGATCTATGCCGACCAGGCAGCGGCTTCCGGGAAGCCGGTGGAGATTGTCGCCAAGATGGTCGAAGGGCGCCTGCGCAAGTATTATGAGGAAGTGGTGCTGCTCGAACAGGCCTATATCCATGACGACAAGGTCCGCGTGAAGCAGGCGGTCGAGCAGACGGGGAAGGAACTGGGCGCGCCGGCCAGGATTTCCGGTTTCGTGCGGTTCACTCTCGGCGAAGGCATCGACAAAGAGCAGGCGGACGCGGCCTAATCGCGGGCGCACCGCGAATCGGATTGCTGGGCCGAAACGGATTGCTGGGGTGGAAGGTCGGCGGATGGTGACGGAAGAATCCACGAAACTGCTCTATAAGCGGGTCTTGCTGAAGATTTCCGGCGAGGCCCTGATGGGGCAGCGTGAGTTCGGTCTCGATCCCGCCACCATCACCCGGGTTGCCGAGGAGGTTAAGCAGGTCCATGCCCTCGGCGTGGAATGCTGCCTCGTCATCGGCGGCGGCAACATCTTCCGCGGGCTGGCGGGCGCCTCGCAGGGCATGCAGCGCGCCTCCGCCGATTACGTCGGCATGCTGGCGACCATCATGAACGCCCTCGCCATGCAGAACGCGCTGGAGCAGATCGGCGTGAATACGCGGGTCCAGTCCGCCATCTCGATGCAGTCGATCTGCGAGCCCTATATCCGCCGGCGCGCCATCCGGCACCTGGAGAAGGGCCGGGTGGTGATCTTCGCCGCCGGCACCGGCAATCCGTACTTCACCACCGACACCGCCGCCGCCCTGCGGGCTTCCGAGATGGGCTGCGAAGCGCTGCTGAAGGGGACCAAGGTGGACGGCGTCTACAGCGCCGACCCGAAGCTGCATCCCGAGGCCACGCATTTCGCGCATATGACGCACCATGACGTCCTGTCGCGCGACCTCAAGGTGATGGATGCGGCCGCGATCTCTCTCGCGCGCGAGAACAAGATTCCGATCATCGTCTTTTCCATCCACAAGCCGGGCAACTTCGCGCGCGTGATGCTGGGCGAGGGCAAGCACACGATCATCGCCGACGCGCCGCGCCGCGCCGTCAACGCATAGCAATGATCCGGGAAGACAGGGGAATGGTCAGGGTGACGCATCATGACTGACGCCAGATTGAACGAATTCAGCCGCCGCATGGATGGTGCTCTCGAAGCGCTGCGCAAGGAATTCGCGGGCCTGCGCACCGGGCGCGCCTCCGCCCACCTGCTCGACCAGGTGGTGGTCCAGGCCTATGGCAGCCCGATGCCCCTCAACCAGGTCGGCACGGTCAACGTGCCGGAGCCGCGCATGATCACGGTCAATGTGTGGGATCGCTCCCTCGTCGGGGCGGTGGAGAAGGCGATCCGCGACGGCGGTCTCGGCCTCAATCCCGCCAGCGACGGGCAACTCGTGCGCGTGCCGATCCCCGAGCTGAGCCAGGAGCGGCGGGCCGAGCTGACCAAGATCGCGCACAAATATGCGGAGCAGGCGCGGGTCGCCGTGCGCAACGTACGGCGCGACGGCATGGAGTCCCTGAAGAAGCAGGAGAAGGACGGGAAGATTTCCGAGGACGAGCACCGCAACCTGCACGACCAGGTGCAGAAGTTGACCGACGAGCACGTGAAGAAGGTCGATGAGGCGCTCGCCACCAAGGAAAAAGAGATCATGCAGGTCTGATGTGAGCCAGCCGGTCTCCACGGCGGTCAAGGTTGGAAAGACGTCGGAAGCGGCGGATGGCGGCGCCATCCCGCGCCACGTGGCCATCATCATGGACGGCAACGGCCGATGGGCCAAGGCGCGCGGGCTGCCGCGCACCGTCGGCCATCGCGAAGGAGCGGAAGCGTTGCGGCGCGTGCTGCGCGCCTCGGCCGAGTTCGGCGTCGACTACCTGACCGTCTTCGGCTTCTCGTCCGAGAACTGGAAGCGTCCCCCCGAGGAAGTGACCGACCTCATGGGATTGCTGCGGCTCTATTTGCGGCAGGAGATTGCCGAGATCGACGAGAAGGGCGTCCGCCTGCGCGTCATCGGCAACCGGGATCGCCTGTCCTCAGACATCATCCAGTTGATCGAGGAGGCGGAGCGCCGCACCGCCGGCAACAGCCGCCTGAACCTTACGGTGGCGCTGAGCTATGGTGGCCGGGCCGAGATCGTCAGCGCCGCCCAGCAATTGGCGAAAGCCGCGCAGGCGGGCTCGCTCGACCCGGAGGACATCGACGAGGGAGCATTCCAGCGGCACCTGTTCACCTCGGACATGCCGGATCCGGACCTCGTGATCCGAACCAGCGGCGAAAAGCGGATCAGCAATTTCCTTCTGTGGCAAAGCGCCTACGCCGAATACGTCTTCATGGACAAACTGTGGCCGGACTTCTCCGGCGAAGATCTGAAGATCGCAATCACGGAATTCGGCGGGCGGAAACGGCGCTATGGCGCCGCCGGCTGACCGCCCCTCCGCGGATCGTCTCGGCGGTCTCACCAATCTCCAGAAGCGCATCCTCTCAGCGGCGGTCCTGCTGCCGCTGGTGGTGGTTGAGGTCTTGCTGGGCCATCCCTATTTCGACCTCCTGGTTGCGCTGTTCGCGGCAATCATGGCGTGGGAGTGGGCGCGGGTGTGCGCGCGCCGGCGCAATCCCGCGGATCCGGCCCCGGCCGCGCGCTTGGCGCCGGCGGCCTGGCTGGTCCCCGGCGGCGCATCCATCGCCACGGTCGTACTGGCGGCGCTGGCGACCGGCTTTGGGTATGGCGGCGTCACCGTCTGGGCGATCATAGCGGTGGGCGCCGTTCTCTCAGGCCTCCTGGCGCTCCGTCACCACCGCGCACGGGCGATCTGGTTCCCGGTCGGCACCATCTATGTGACGCTGCCGGCGCTGGCTCTGCTCGTGATTCGGGCCGATCCTCAATACGGCGAGGAGATGCTGTTCTGGACCATCGCCATGGTGGTCGCCGCCGACACCGGGGGATACATCGTCGGCCGGGCCATCGGCGGGCCGAAGCTCGCTCCGCGGATCAGCCCCAACAAGACCTGGTCGGGTTTGGCCGGAGCGGTGGCCGGAACAGCCTTGGTAGGATTATCGACGGGATTTATGCTAAATCACACCAACGTGTTGACGTTAACTGTGATGAGCGCCGGCTTAGGCTTGGTGGAGCAGGCTGGAGACCTTGTGGAGTCAGCATTTAAGCGGCATTTTGGGGTTAAGGACACCAGCCAAATTATCCCCGGCCATGGCGGCGTGCTGGACCGCGTCGATGGTCTGCTGGCAGTAGCAGTGGCTGTCGTGATTATGAATGAATGGGCGGGAGGCAGCGTGCTGGCATGGTAACGAGAGAGGCCCTGAAGCCCGCCCCCGCGCCGCGCCGCGTCGCGATCCTGGGCTCGACCGGGTCGGTCGGCCGCAACACCATCGACATCATCTCCCGTGACCCCGCTGCTTACGCGGTGGAAGCCCTGACAGCTCAGGACAATGCGCCGCTGCTGATCGAGCAGGCTCGCGCTTTGCGGCCGCGCTACGTGGCGATCGGGAACGAAGCCCACTACGCCGCCGTCCGGGACGCCTTGGCCGGCACGGGGACGGAGGTCGGCGGCGGGCGTGCGGCGGTTATCGAGGCGGCGGCCCGGCCGGCGGAATGGGTCATGTCCGCCATCGTCGGGGCTGCCGGGCTCGAGCCGACCCTAGCGGCGATCAAGCGCGGGGCGGTGATTGGGCTGGCGAACAAGGAAACCCTGGTCTGCGCCGGTTCCGTGGTGATGCGGGAGGTCACGCGCTGCAACGCGGTGATGGTGCCGGTCGATTCCGAGCACAGCGCGATCTTCCAATGCCTGGAGCAGAACAACGCGGAGGCTGTTGAGAAGATCATCCTTACCGCTTCGGGCGGGCCGTTCCGCCAGAAATCGCTGGCCGAGATGACGGAGATGACGCCGGAGCAGGCGGTCGCCCACCCCAATTGGAGTATGGGCGCGAAGATCTCGGTCGATTCCGCCACCATGATGAACAAGGGCCTCGAACTGATCGAGGCGCATCATCTGTTCGGGTTGCCGGATACGCAGATCGACATCCTGGTCCATCCGCAATCGGTCATTCATAGCATGGTGGCCTACCGCGACGGGTCGGTGCTGGCGCAGCTTGGCAGCCCCGACATGCGCACGCCGATCGCCTATGCCCTGGGTTGGCCCAAGCGCATCGCCGCGCCGGCCGACCGCCTGGACTTCGGGAAGGTGAAGCAACTGAGTTTTGAATCGCCGGACGAGACGCGTTTTCCGGCGCTTCGGATCGCGCGCCAGGCGCTGCGCGCGGGCGGGGGCGCGAGCTCGGTGCTGAACGCTGCGAACGAGATCGCGGTCGCCGCATTCCTGGCGCGGCAGATCCGCTTCACGGATATCGCCGCGATCGCGGAGCAGGTGCTGGGCGAATTGCCGGGCGGCCAGATCGAGCGGCTGGATCAGGTTCTGGCGCTCGATGCGGAAGCCAGGCGCCGCGCGACCGATGCGGTCTCGGCGCGCCGCAGGAACACGACCGACTGACAACAAAGTCCGGACCAACCGACATGGAAATACTGGCCGCGATCTCGCAATACGGCTTCTGGTTTCTGGCGCTGCTCACCGTGCTGGTGTTCATCCATGAATATGGACACTACATCGTTGCGCGCTGGTGCGGCGTCCGCGTGGAGGTGTTCTCCATCGGGTTCGGGCCCGAATTGTTCGGCCGGACGGACTCGCACGGCACCCGTTGGAAGTTCAGTGCCATACCGCTCGGCGGCTACGTCAAGATGTTCGGCCAGGGCGCCAACCTGCTGGAGGGTCAGGCCGGCAAGGCACTGACCGAGGCGGACCGGCAGGTCGCCTTCGATTATAAGAGCGTGTGGCGGCGCATGGCGATCGTCGCTGCCGGCCCGATCGCGAACTATGTGTTCGCCGCCTTTATCTTTGCAGCGATTTTCGCGATCCACGGCAAGGAAGTGGCGGCGCCGGTCATCGGTACCGTCATGCCCGACTCTGCCGCCTCAGAGGCCGGGCTGCAGCCGGGAGACCGCGTGCTCGCGCTGAACGGCACGAGCGTCGGGGACTTCGAGGACATTCGCGAATTCGTTCAGCTCAACCTCGACCAAGAGATCGCGATCACCCTCGACCGCGGCGGGACCGTGCAGACGGTCACGGCACGGCCGACCATCAGCGTGGCGACGGATGCGCTGGGCAACGAGATGCGCCTGGGGCGGCTTGGCGTCATGGCGGCGGGCAAGGCCGACCGGGTCGAGATGGGTGTGGTCGAGTCGGCCGTCGAGGGCGTGAAGCGCGTGTTCGAGGTCAGCGGCGCCATGCTCAAGGGCCTGTGGCAGATGGTCACTGGGGTGCGGCCGGCGGACGAGCTCGGCGGGGTCATACGCATCGGCTATCTATCGGGCGAGATCGCGCAGATCGGCATCTGGTCGCTGATCAGCTTCGCGGCCATGCTTTCGGTCAATCTGGGGCTGGTCAACCTCTTCCCCATCCCGCTGCTCGATGGCGGGCATCTCACCTATTACGCGATCGAGGCGGCGCGCGGAAAGCCGCTGGGAGAGCGAATCCAGGAATGGGGCTTCCGCATCGGCGTGGCCTTCGTGCTCGGGCTTATGCTGTTTGCGACCTGGAACGACTTGGTTTTTCTGAACGTGATCGGTAAATTGAGAGCCCTGTTTACCTGAGGGGTGCTTACCAAATGGCGTTTGTACAAAGGCTTGCGCTCATCGCAGGGCTGCTCTGCTGCACCCTGAGCTTGGCCTCGCCTGCGGCAATCGCCCAGACCATTTCCTCGGGCGACCCGATCCAGGAGATCCGTATCGAGGGCAACCAGCGTATCGAGCCCGAAACGGTCCGGTCCTACATGCAGATCAATCCGGGCGACCCGTTCGACGCCCGGAGGATCGACCAGGCGCTGAAGAACTTGTTCGGGACCGGCCTCTTCGCCGATGTGAATTTCCGGCGCGAGGGCGATGCGCTGGTGGTCAACGTGACTGAAAACCCCATCATCAACAGGCTGGCCTTCGAGGGGAATCGGCGGATCGACGACGAGGCCCTGCAGGCCGAGGTTCAGCTTCGGCCGCGTGTCGTCTATACCCAGGCCAGGGTCCAGGCCGACGTGAAGCGCCTGCTCGATCTCTACCGGCGGAGCGGCCGGTTCGCGGCGACGGTGGAGCCGAAGATCATTCGGCTGGACCAGAACCGCGTGAACCTGGTGTTCGAAATCAACGAAGGCGACGTGACGGAGGTCCGCCGCATCGACTTCGTCGGCAACAAGGTGTTCAGCGACGGCGATCTGCGGGACGAGACCGTGACGCAGGAAGCGGCGTTCTACCGGTTCCTCAGCACGACCGACACCTACGACCCCGACCGGCTGACCCTGGACAAGGAAGCACTGCGCAAGTTCTACCTGTCGGAGGGCTACGCCGACTTCCGCGTCGTGTCGGCTGTGGCGGAGCTGTCACCCGACCAGGAGGCCTTCTTTATCACCTTCACGGTGGAGGAGGGGGAGCGCTACAAGCTCGGCACGGTCGACATCAGGACGACGCTCAAGGACCTCAACCCAGAATCCCTGCGCAGCTTCGTGGAGACGGAGGAGGGCGACTGGTACAACGCTGACCTGGTCGACGAGACCGTGCAGGCTATCAGCGATCAGGTCGGCAGCCTCGGCTATGCCTTCGTGGATGTGCGGCCGCGCATCGACCGGGACGCCGAGAACAAGGTCCTGAACCTGACCTACGACATCCAGGAAGGCCCCAAGGTCTATGTCGAGCGGATCGACATTTCGGGCAACGTGCGAACCCAGGACAAGGTGATCCGGCGCGAGTTCCGCCTGGCCGAAGGCGACGCCTTCTCCACCGCCAAGCTGCGCCGCACCGAGCAGCGCCTCAGGAATCTGGGTTTCTTTGAATCGGTCGATATCCAGGCTGTCCCCGCCGACAGCCCCGACAAGACCATCGTCAGGGTGAAGGTGGCGGAGCGGTCGACCGGCGAATTGTCGTTCGGCGCGGGCTTCTCCACCGCCGACGGCCCACTGGGCAATGTCGGCGTGCGCGAGCGCAATCTGCTCGGCAAGGGCTACGACCTGCGCGCCCAGTTCAACATCTCGGGCCGGCGCTCGACGATCGACGTCAGCTTCACCGACCCGTATTTCCTGGACAAGGAACTGTCGGCCGGCTTCGACGTGTTCCACCGCCGCTTCGACCGGCGTGAAAGCTCGTTCGAGGAGAACAATACCGGCGCCGGCGCACGCGTCGGCTACGACCTTTCCGAATACACCCGCCACACGATCGGCTACACGTTCTCCTACGACGAGGTGACGGACGTGGACAACGACGCCTCGGACGTGATCCAGGCCGAGGAGGGCCACGAGTTCCGCTCCATCATCGGCCATGACATCATTTATGACCGACGGGACAGCAGGACTGACCCACGGGACGGCTATTACGTGCAGCTCGGCCAGGACTTCGCCGGTGTGGGCGGGACGGTCCGCTATCTTCGCAGCACCCTCGGGGGCGGCTACTTCATCCCGATCACCAAGGAAGTGACGATCGGCGCCACCGGCGAGGTCGGCTACATGGTCGGCATCGGGGACGAGGTGCGGGTCACGGACGCCTTCTTCCTGGGTGGCCAGAACCTGCGCGGTTTTGCCACAGGCGGCGTGGGTCCCCGCGATTCCGACACCGAGGATTCGCTGGGCGGCAAATTCCGCGCCGAGGGCACCGTCCAGGCCGCGTTTCCGCTGGGCCTGCCGGAGGAATACCAGATCCGGGGGCGCGTCTTCAGCGATTTCGGTACCTTGACGGGGACCGATTTTGAGGACGATATCGACCTTGACGATTCCTCATCCCTGCGCGTTTCGCTGGGCGTCGGTTTGACCTGGGTGTCGCCGTTTGGACCGCTAGCCGTGGACTTGGCCTATCCGGTTCTGAAGGAACCGTTTGACGAGGACGAACTCTTCCGCTTCAGCGTCGGTACGTCGTTCTGAGCGGACCAAAATTACGAAAATTGGAGTTGGATAACGTGCGCTCGATGAGAATTTGGATCATCGCCTTGATTGTTGCGGCTGCGACGATCGGCGGTGGCATTGCCATTCCCGTTCACTCCGCCGCGGCGCAGGCCACGCAGAACGTGCCGCTGGTCGTGGGCGTGGTGGACCGGCCCACCATCTTCAAGAAGTCGAAGGCCGGTCAGTCGCTGGAGCAGGCGCTCGGCGACAAGAGGAAGGCGATCAACGCGGAGATCAGCAAGACGGAGCAGGGGCTGCGCGCCAAGCGCCAGCAACTGGAGCAACAGCGCAGTTCGCTGCCGCCGGCCGACTACCAGGCGAAGGTCGCCCAACTCGACAAGGAGTTCGAGGCCTTGCGGAAGAGCGCCAATGCCAAGCTCAAGGACTGGGAGCAGTCGCGCAAGAAGGGGCTGGATCAGATTCTCCAGACGCTCGAAGGCGTGATCCGCGACATCGCGCAGAAGCGCGGCATGACCCTCATCGTCGACCGGGCCATGATCGTGATGGCGGCGGAGGCCTGGGACATCACGAACGAAGTCGTGAAGGGCCTGGACGCCAAGCTGCCGAAAGTCAGCATCTGATCGGGACGGACGATGATGGGAGAAGCGTCATCGGAGCAGGGACTCGACATCGACGCCAAAGGCGTCATGAAGATGATCCCGCATCGCTATCCGTTCCTGATGATCGACCGCGTGGAGAACGCGATCGCCGACAAGGGCTGCGTCGGGATCAAGAACGTCTCGATGAACGAGGCGGTGTTCCAGGGCCATTTCCCGACCGATCCGGTGATGCCCGGCGTTCTCATCATCGAGGCGATGGCGCAGACCGCCGCCGTGCTGGTCGTGCACACGCTGGGCGAGGCCTTCCACGGCAAGCTGGTCTATTTCATGAGCATCGACAACGCGCGGTTCCGCCGCCCGGTCATGCCCGGCGACCAGCTCCGGCTCGAGGTGAAGAAGGACCGGAACCGCGGGCCGGTCTGGAAGTTCAGTGGCGTTGGAAAGGTCGGGGACCAAGTGGTGGCGGAGGCGGAGTTCGCGGCCATGATCCGCGACGCGTAGGAGGATCTTGAACATGGGCCCGAATTCATCTGAACAGTTGCTGCACACCATGATCCGGGTGTTTGACCTGGAGAAGTCGATCGACTTCTACACCAACAAGCTCGGCATGAAGCTCCTGCGCCGCAAGGACTATCCCAGCGGCGAGTTCACGCTGGCCTTCGTTGGCTACGGCGACGAGGAGTCCAACGCAGTGATCGAGCTGACCCATAATTGGGGCCAGAAGGAGCCTTATCAGCTCGGCACCGCGTTCGGCCACTTGGCCATCGGCGTGCCCGACATCTACGGTACATGCGACCGCTTGGCGAAGGACGGCGTGAAGATCCCGCGTCCGCCGGGACCGATGAAGCATGGCGGCTCGGTCATCGCCTTCGTGGAGGATCCCGACGGCTACAAGATCGAGCTCATCGAGAAGAAGCCGGACTGACACCGGAGCCCGTTTGATCGGCGCTTTCGATGCACTCCTCGTTCCGACCGCGCTGCTTTCATCCGCTGTCGATCGAGGGCGCCATTGGCCCTCGCAATCAAGGAACTCGTTCCGCCGTCCGTGATTGTCCCATGTGGCGCAGCCTGCGCCTATCTGCAAAGGGAGATCCAGACATGCCAAGGCTTGACTGGAAATGGATCGCGATCGGCCTGGTCATCATGGTTATCCTCTCGCTCTTGGGTGGGCTCCTCGTGGGTATGGTCCTCGGCACTGGGCTCGAGGGCGCGACGAGTCCAGAGGCAATGACCTTGAGCGGCGGGCAGATCGTCCTGGCGCTGATCGTTAACATTCTCTCTTTCCTGATCGGAGGTGTGATCGTCGGGCTCAAATCGGCCGGTCGCACCATCCTGGAACCAGGCATATCGGCTCTGATAGCGGTGTTTCTGCTGCTGCTGATCTCGCAGCAGCTGACAGTGATGAACCTCCTCATAGGAGGTGTGGTGCCGTTCCTGGCCGGCGTGGCCGGAGGCTGGCTTGGCGAAAAGCGAGGTGCAGTTTCGTAACCCTCGCGCTTACCACGCCGACCGCGCTTCCAAGGTCAATATTGACGGGCCTGAGCTAGCTCAATCGCTTTGACGACGTGACCTGCTCGACGTCGCGCACTGCGCCACGCGCCGCGCTGGTCGCAAAGGCGGCGTAGGCCTTCAGCGCCGGCGAGACATTCCGCTTGCGTTTGGCGGGCTTCCAAGCCGCCGCGCCGCGCTCCTCCATCGCCTTGCGGCGCTCCGCGAGCACGGCCTCAGGAACCGCGAGCGTGATCGAACGATTGGGAATGTCGATCTCGATCCGGTCACCCTCCTCAACCAGGGCAATCAGGCCGCCTTCCGCTGCCTCGGGCGACACGTGCCCAATGGAAAGGCCGGACGTGCCGCCGGAGAATCGCCCGTCCGTGATGAGGGCGCACGCCTTGCCCAGGCCCTTGGACTTCAAATAGCTGGTCGGATACAGCATCTCCTGCATGCCCGGCCCGCCGCGCGGACCCTCGTAGCGGATCACCACGACCTCGCCAGCCTTGACCTGGCCCAGAAGGATGCCGGAGACGGCGTCGTCCTGGCTTTCGAACACGCGCGCCGCGCCGGCAAAGACGTGGATGCTCTCGTCGACCCCGGCCGTCTTCACGATGCAGCCCTCGACCGCGAGATTCCCCTTCAGCACCGCCAGCCCGCCATCGCGCGAGAAGGCATGCTCGGAATCGCGGATCACACCGGCACTGCGGTCAAGGTCCAGCTCCTTCCACCGGTTGTCCTGGCTGAACGCGGTCTGCGTCGGCACGCCGCCCGGCGCCGCCATGTAGAAGCGCTGCACGCCGGCGCTGTTCGACTGGCGGATGTCCCAGCGGCGCAGCGCGTCGCGCAACGTCTTGCTGTGCACGGTGGAGCTGTCCGGGTGGAGCAGGCCGGCGCGGTCCAGTTCGCCCAGAATTGCCATGATGCCGCCGGCGCGATGCACGTCCTCCATGTGGACGTCGGACTTGGCGGGCGCGACCTTGCACAGGCAGGGGACCTTGCGCGACAGGCGGTCGATATCGGTCATGGTGAAATCGACGCCCGCCTCATGAGCGGCGGCCAGCAGATGCAGCACCGTGTTGGTGGAGCCACCCATCGCGATGTCGAGGCTCATCGCGTTCTCGAAAGCTTCAAAGCTTGCGATCCTGCGCGGCAGGACGCTCTCATCGCCTTCCTCGTAGTAGCGCCGCGTGATGTCAACGACCACGCGGCCCGCTTCGAGGAACAGGCTCTTGCGGTCGGCATGGGTCGCGAGCACGGAACCGTTGCCGGGCAGGGACAGGCCAAGCGCCTCCGTCAGGCAGTTCATCGAGTTCGCGGTGAACATGCCGGAGCACGAACCGCAGGTGGGACAGGCGGAGCGCTCGATGGTCGCGACCTCCGCATCCGAATACTTGTCATCGGCTGCGGCGACCATGGCATCGACCAGGTCCAGCGCCACGACCTTGTCCTTCACGGTCACCTTGCCGGCCTCCATCGGCCCGCCCGAGACGAACACCACCGGGATGTTGATGCGCAGGGCCGCCATCAGCATTCCCGGCGTGATCTTGTCGCAGTTGGAGATGCAGACCATGGCGTCCGCGCAATGGGCGTTGACCATGTATTCGACGCTGTCGGCGATCAGCTCGCGCGACGGCAGGCTGTAGAGCATGCCGTCGTGGCCCATGGCGATGCCGTCATCGACGGCGATGGTGTTGAACTCCTTCGCGACGCCGCCCGCCGCCTCGATCTCGCGCGCGACCAGTTGGCCGAGATCCTTCAGGTGCACGTGGCCGGGCACGAACTGTGTGAACGAGTTCACCACCGCGATGATGGGCTTGCCGAAATCGGCATCCGTCATGCCGGTGGCGCGCCACAATCCCCGCGCGCCCGCCATGTTGCGGCCGTGGGTGGTCGTCCTGGAACGATAGGCTGGCATCGTGCTCTCTATTTCCGCTTTTCGATGGGCAGGTATGGACGCTCGCCGTAGCCGGTGTAGAGCTGGCGCGGGCGGCCGATGCGCTGGGTCGGATCCTCGATCATCTCCTTCCACTGCGCCACCCAGCCGACGGTGCGCGCCACTGCGAACAGCACGGTGAACATCGAGGTCGGGAAGCCGATCGCCTGCAGGATGATGCCCGAATAGAAGTCCACGTTCGGGAACAGCTTGTGGGAGACGAAATAATCGTCTTCCAGCGCGATGCGCTCGAGCTCCATGGCGAGTTGCAGCAGCGGCTCGTCGCGCTTGCCGAGGGCGTCCAGCACCTCGTGGCAGCTCTGGCGCATGACCGCGGCGCGCGGATCATAGTTCTTGTAGACCCGGTGCCCGAAGCCCATCAGGCGGAAGTTGTCGTCCTTGGACTTGGCGCGCTGGATGAACTCGGGGATGCGGTCCTTGCTGCCGATCTCGCGCAACATCGCCAGCACCGCCTCGTTTGCGCCGCCATGCGCGGGCCCCCACAGGCTGGCAATGCCGGCCGCGATGCAGGCGAAAGGATTGGCGCCGCTGGATCCGGCGATGCGCACGGTGGAGGTCGAAGCATTCTGCTCGTGATCCGCATGCAGGATGAAGATGCGGTCCATCGCCTTCGCGACGACCGGGTTGATCTCGTAATCCTCCGCGGGCACGGCGAAGTGCATGTAGAGGAAGTTCTCCGCGTAGGACAGGTTATTGCGCGGGTAGATGAAAGGCTGGCCGACCGAGTATTTGTAGGCCATGGCGGCGATCGTCGGCACCTTCGCGATCAGGCGGTGGGCCGAGATCAGGCGTTGGTGCGGATCGTGGATGTCCGTGCTGTCGTGATAGAAGGCGGACAGCGCACCGACCACGCTCACCATCACCGCCATCGGGTGCGCGTCGCGCCGGAACCCGGTGAAGAACCGCGTGATCTGCTCGTGCAGCATCGTGTGATAGGTGATGGCGTGCTCGAACTTCTTCTTCTGCTCTGCCGTCGGCAGTTCGCCTTCAAGCAGGAGGTAGCAGACCTCCATGAAATCCGAATTGGCCGCCAACTCCTCGATGCGATAACCCCGGTGCATCAGCACGCCGGCCTCGCCGTCGATATAGGTGATGGCTGACTGAGTGGATCCGGTGGAGCCGTAGCCCGGGTCGTAGGTGAACAGCCCCTGCTCGGTATAGAGCTTGCGCACATCGATCACATCTGGACCCAGCGTTCCCTTCAGCACCGGGAGATCCCAAGTCTGATTGGTGCGGTTGTCCTTGACCGTGACCGCGGCATACGCTTGCGGCGGCTGCGGCTTGATCTTGGAGTCAGTGACCTTGGGCTTAATGCCCTGCAGCGCGGTCGAAGCGCTCTGCTTGGACTTGCCTTTTCTTGAAATCTTGTTCTTTGCCATGGTCTTATCCCCGGATGCTAGGAGAGGCACGGAAGAGTTAACACGCTACCGTAGCATCGCCAAGGTTGCGCCGCGATGACCGATTTTGCCCTGCAGCATGCTGAGGCGATCAGCCGCCGGCAAGCGCATCGTCGATACGACCCAGCGTTTCCTCGCGGCCCAGCACCTGCATGACCTCGAAGATGGGTGGAGACGTTGTGGCGCCGGTCAGGGCGGCGCGCAGCGGCTGGGCGACCTGGCCCAGCTTGATGCCGTTGCTCTCGGCAAATTCCCGCGCTGCCGCTTCGAGGTCGGTGCCGTTCCAGCTTTGCGGTCCCGCCAGCACCCCTCGCAGCCCCTTCAGCACCTGCAAGGCAGTGGCCGCCAAATGCGCGCGCGCCTTGTCGTCCGGCACCAAGGGCCGCTTCAGGATGTAAAATCGTGCATTATCAGCAAGTTCCTTCAGGGTCTTGGCGCGCGCCTTGAGTCCAGCCATTCCCGCCGCCAGGCGCTGCTCGAGCTGGGCGTCGCCGGCGACGCCCAGCCGCCGGGCGACCTCGCCGGCCAAGCTCGCATCCTCCGCCTGCCGCAGATAGTGGCCGTTCAGGTTGTCGAGCTTGGCGAAATCGAAGCGCGAGGGTGCGCGCCCGACACCATCCAGATCGAACCATTCGATCGCCTGCGCGGTGGAGATGATCTCGTCGTCGCCATGGCCCCAGCCCAGGCGCAGGAGGTAATTCCGCAGCGCCTCCGGCAGGTAGCCCATGTCCCGATACGCCTCCACCCCCAGCGCGCCGTGCCGCTTGGAGAGCTTTGCCCCGTCGGGCCCGTGGATCAGCGGGATGTGGGCGAAGGCCGGCAGCTCCCAGCCCATCGCCTGGTAGATCTGCAACTGCCGGAACGTGTTGGTCAGGTGATCGTCGCCGCGGATCACATGGGTGATGCCCATGTCGTGATCGTCGACGACCACTGAATGCATGTAGGTCGGCGTGCCGTCGCTGCGCAGCAGCACCATGTCGTCGAGCTGCTCGTTGGCAACCCGCACCTCGCCCTGCACCTTGTCCTGCACCACGGTCTCGCCGGCCGTTGGCGCCTTGAGGCGGACAACCGGCTTCACGCCCTGCGGCGCGTCCTTCGGATCGCGGTCGCGCCATCGGCCGTCATAGCGCATCGGCTTGCCGGCGGCGCGGGCGGCCGCGCGCATCTGCTCCAGCTCTTCCGGCGTGGTGTAGCAGTAGTAGGCCTTGCCCTGCTTCAGCATCTCCATCGCGACCTCGGCGTGCCGCGGCGCGCGCGCGAACTGGAAGATGGTCTCGTCGTCCCAATCGAGGCCGAGCCACTTCAGCCCGTCGATGATCGCGTCGATCGCCTGCTGGGTCGATCGCTGCCGGTCAGTATCCTCGATCCGCAGCCGGAACACGCCGCCGTGGTGGCGGGCAAACAGCCAGTTGAACAAGGCCGTCCGGGCGCCGCCGATATGAAGGAATCCGGTGGGCGAGGGGGCGAAGCGGGTGACGACGGTCATTTCGATCGCGATCCAATGGTGTGTCGCGCCTGTCGGGCGACGCGCTGCGGGGTTCTTAACCACAGGCTGAGCCCTTGGCAACTGACACTCTCTTGCCGTCTGATGCAGCTATCGCGTGTGGCGAGAGGGGGGCCGAGCCTGAGCCGGTGGATCGAGAGCCTGTTCCTGGAGCAGCGCCGCCTCTGGCCGGTGTGGCTGGCCGTCGCGTTCGGCGCCGGCGTCGCCTGCTATTTCGCCCTCTCCCTGGAGCCGCCGCTTTGGACCGGTCCGCTGGCGCTTGCGGCGGGCGTCATGGCGTGCTGGCTGCTGAGAGGGCGCGACGCCGTGTTCGCGATCGGCATCCTGCTGGCCGCGATGGCCGCGGGGTTCGCGGCGGCGCAGCTCCGCACCGCGCAATTCGACGGGCGCATGCTGCCCGCGCCGATCGAGCGCGCCCTCTTCGTCGGCGTCGTGGACCAGATCGAGCTGCTGCCGGCGGGCCAGCGCGTGACCTTGCGCAATATCGACATCAAGGATCTGCCGTGGCACGCCACGCCGGCGCGCCTGCGCGTCAGGACGGTGGTCGCCCAGCCGGAGCTCCGCATCGGGCAGAAGGTCGGCGGCGTCGCCACGATCAGCGCGCCGGCCGGGCCAGCAGAGCCCGGCGCCTTCAATTTCCGCAGGCAGGCGTTCTTCAGCGACCTGGGCGCGACGGGGTTCGGCTTCGGCCGTTTGAAGATTCTTCGCCAGCCGGAGGAATCGCGCGCCGATGGCATTGCGATTGCGCTTGCTGACCGGATCAGCGCGACGCGCACGGCAATCGCGCAGCGGATTCGCAGCCAGTTGCCGGATGCGGCGGGCGCAACCGCCATTGCGCTGACCGTCGGAGACCAGACCGTCCTGCGCGCGGCCGACATCAACGCTCTGCGCGATTCGGGGCTGGCGCATCTTATGTCGATTTCCGGGCTGCATATCGGCATCGCGGCGGGCCTGTTCTTCTTCGGCCTGCGGTTCGCGCTCGCCCTCGTTCCGTGGGTCGCCCTGCGTTATCCGGTCAAGAAGTGGGCCGCGGCGCTCGCCGTCCTGGCGGCGGCGCTCTATGCCGGACTGGCGGGGTGGACCCCGCCGACGCAACGCTCCCTGCTGATGACGGGCATCGCGCTGCTGGCCATCATGCTCGACCGCTCGCCGATTTCGCTGCAGCTTGTCGCCTGGGCGGCCGTGTTCATCCTGGCGTTCCAGCCGGAGACCTTGCTCGGCGCCAGCTTCCAGATGTCCTTCGCTGCCGTGTTCGCGCTGGTCGTGGTGTTCGATCGGCTTGGTCCGTGGTTCGCCGCGCGGCGCCAGAAATGGGGCGAGGGCGCAAGCTGGGACGCCAAGCTGTTCGCGGTCTTCGGCAACGCGATGCTGTGGCTGGCGGCAACCGTCATGACCAGCCTGGTCGCGGGCCTCGCCACTCTACCGTTCGCCGTGTTCCATTTCGATCGGCTGTCGGTCCATGGCGTGTTCGCGAACGCGATCGCGGTGCCGCTGACGGCCTTCTGGATCATGCCCATGGCGGCGCTCACGCTGCTGTCGATGCCGTTCGGCCTCGAATCGCCGTTCCTCCAGGCGATGGGCTGGGGCTGCGATGTGCTGCTGTGGGTGGCTCATTGGGTGGCGGACTGGCCCGGCGCGATCGCGGTGGTGCCTGCGATGCCCGGCCTGGCGCTGCCGGCCGTCGCGATCGGGCTGTTGTGGCTCGGCATGGCGCGCGGCCGATGGCGCGCACTCGGCGCGGCAGTCGTCCTGGCGGCCATCCTTTCGGCCTGGATGGTGCCGCGTGCCGACATCCTGATCGCGCCGAGCGGCAAGCTGGTGGCCTTCCGCATGCCGGACGGCAGGCTCATGCTGAGTTCCAACCGGGCTGAGCGCCTGGTGCGGGACACCTGGCTCCGCCGCAACGGCCAAACTCGCTTTGACGATATCGGCGACCTCGATGGCACGGAGACATGGCTGCGCTGCGAGGGCGATGTCTGCGACTATGCGGGCCGCGTGCGCGTCATCCTGTCGGACGCGCCGGCCGATTGCGGCAGAGCCGAGCTGACGATCGTTCCGCGCGGATTGGCCGCCAACTGCCCGGGCCGGACCATCGATCAGGCGGACCTTGCCGCGCGCGGCGCGCACGCGATCCATCTGAAGGATGGCGCCATCGAGATTGTCGAGGCCGCGAGGTCGATCGGCCGACGACCCTGGGCGGCGCCGGTTCTATCGGTCAACGATGTGGGGAGGGATCAATAGCGCCGCATCAATCCGACGAGGCGGCCCTGGATGCGCACGCGATCGGGGCCGAAGATGCGCGTCTTGTGCGCGGGGTTGGCCGGCTCCAGAGCGATCGAATCGCCCTTGCGCCGCAGGCGCTTCAGGGTGACCTCGCTGTTGTCGATGAGGGCGACGACGATGGTGCCGTTCTCCGCCGTCTCGCACCGTTCGATGACGACGGTATCGCCGTCATGAATGCCGGCATCGACCATCGAATCGCCTTCGACGGACAATGCATAATGCTCGCCCCGCCCGAGCAGGTTGGCCGGTACATCCACTGAATTCGAGTTGTCGCGCAGGGCCTCGATCGGGGTGCCGGCCGCGATCTTGCCGTAGAGCGGAAGCTGCAAGGCGCTGCTGGGCTGGGCCGCGACGATGGCGCCCGGCAGGGATGGCGTGAAGTCGCCCCGGATGACGTTGAGGGCGGCGCGGCGCTCTTCGCCGACGGCGCGGGTCACCTGGACCGCCTTGGCGGTCTGGTCCTCGGGCAGGCGCACGACGTCCAGAGCCCGGGCCCGGTGGGGCAGGCGCTTGATGAAGCCGCGCTCCTCCAGGCCGGTAATCAGGCGGTGGACACCGGACTTCGACTTGAGCCCCAGCGCCTCCTTCATCTCGTCGAAGGAGGGGGAAATGCCGGTATCCGCCAGCCTTTCCTGGATGAACTTGAGCAATTCCCGCTGCTTGCGTGTCAACATGATGTCCTCGTTTCCCCACCGCTTTCCGGCGCCATCCGCGCCTTGCCGCAGGCTGGGTCACCAGGGATTGCGATAGAACAAATCACAAACACTGGATCATGTTCTATTTTGGTTCTGGGGCGCCGTCAAGGGCGTTTGTTGGGCGCCGTCTGTGCGGCGCCCAACGCGCTTAGCGACTATGGGGCGCCTATTTGCAGGCGGCCGTCACCATAATCTCGACCTTCCATTGCGGCCCGGCGAGCTTGGCCTCGACGGTGGCGCGGGCCGGCGCTTGGCCCTTGGGGATCCACTCGCCCCATGCCTTGTTCATCTCCGCGAAGGTGGAGATGTCCGACAGCCAGATGTTCGCCTTCAGGATGCGCGTCTTGTCGGAATTGGCCTGCGCGAGTAGATCGTCGATCTGCTTCAGGATGTTCTTGGTCTGCTCATAGACCGATGGCGAAACCGGATCCTCCGCCACCTGGCCGGCCAGATAAGCGAGACCATTGTGCACGACCATGTCGGCAATCATCGTCGCGTCGCCGAAGCGCTTAATCGTCATTCTTCACTCCTGATTGTTCGTGAGGTGAAAGGGAGGTGGAGCATCATAGCGAGCCCGCCGCCGCGCACAATTCCCACGCGGCTTGAATTTTCTCTTGATTGCTGGTCCCCTCCGTCGCATGTCCGCGATCATCCAACTCGATCATCTGTGCAAGGACTATGAAGTCCATCAGAAGGAGCCGGGACTCATGGGCTCCTTGCGCTCCTTCGTGCGGCGCAAATACCAGCTCGTGCCCGCGGTCAAGGATGTGAGCTTCGAGATCGAGCAGGGCGAGATCGTCGGCTTTCTCGGCCCCAATGGCGCGGGCAAGACCACAACGCTGAAAGTGCTATCGGGATTGCTCTATCCCACTTCCGGACACGCGCGCGTGCTCGGCTTCACCCCGCATGAGCGCAAGGCGGACTTCTTGAAGAGCATCACCATGGTCATGGGCCAGAAGCAGCAACTGGCCTGGGACATGACTCCGTCGGATTCGTTCCTGGTCAACCAGGCGATCTACGACGTGTCCGATGCGGATTTCCGACGGCGGCTGGGCGAGCTCACCGAGATGCTCGAGCTCCAGCCGGTGCTCAACAAGCCGGTGCGCAAGCTCTCGCTCGGCGAGCGCATGAAATGCGAGCTTGCCGGCGCGTTGCTGCACGGGCCGAAGATCCTGTTCCTGGACGAGCCCACCATCGGCCTCGACGTCAACATGCAGCAGGCCGTGCGCCGGTTCGTCGCCGACTACAACGTCCGCACCGGCGCGGCCGTCATGCTCACCTCGCATTACATGGCCGATGTCGAGGCGCTGGCGGAGCGCGTGCTGGTGATCGATGGCGGGCAATTGGTGTTCGACGGCAATCTCAGCGCCCTGGTGGCGGAGCGCGCGCCGAACAAGGTGCTGAAGCTGCAACTGGCGCATCCGGTCTCGCCGGAGCGGCTGTCCGTGTTCGCGCCCGTGCGCATGATGGAAGGCCTGACCGCCGAGCTGTTGGCGCCGCGCGGGAAGGTGGCGGAGATCGCGTCTCGCATCCTGAACGACGTGCCCGTCGCGGACATCGCGATCGAGGACATGCCGATCGAGGAGGTGGTGGGGCGGTTGTTCCAACGGAAACCTCCAATAGAGGCCGTCCGGGAGGCGGCCAAGTAGTGCCGAGCCTCAAGGCGCTCCGCGCCATGCTGGCGCTGCACTACGGCATCTCGCTGCAATACCGGGCACAGTCGGTGCTGTGGATGATCAACGGCACGGTGCCGCTGATCATGATGCTGATCTGGCTGCAACTGGCCGAAGACGGGCCGATCGGCGGTTATGACGCGACCACCTTCGCGCAGTATTTCCTGTTCATGTTCCTGGCGCGGCAATCGACGCCGACCTGGGTGATCTATCTCATGGACCGCGGCGTGAAGAACGGGGAGCTGTCGCCCCATCTGCTGCGGCCCATGCATCCGATGTGGCACTATGCCAGCGAGCATTGGGGCGAACTGATGGCCCGCCTTCCGATCATCCTGCCGATGGTCGCGATCGGCATCGCCATTGCCGATGCATGGTCATGGTCCTTGCTCGCGCATCTGCCAGCCTTTGTGCTGGGGCTGATGATGGCTTGGCTGATCAATTTTGCCATGCACGTAACTGTTGGCCTGATCGCCTTCTGGTCCGACAATGCGCTCGGCTACGACACGGTGATCTATCAGCTCTACATCATGCTGGGCGGGGTGGTGGTTCCGGTGGAGCTGTTCCCACAGACCGTGCAGAGCATCCTCGCCTGGACGCCCTTTCCCTATGTGCTGGACTTTCCGGTGCGGGTGATGATCGGCCGCATCGAGGGCATCGATGTGCTGGCGGGATTCGGCATCCAGCTCTTCTGGATCGTGGCGCTGGGCGCTTTCTTCACCTGGGGCTGGCGCAAGTCGTTGAAGCGATACGCGGCGGCTGGCGCATGAAGTATTTCAAGCTCATCGCGCTTTTCATCCGCGCGACCGTGCAGGTTCAGCTGGAGTACCGCTCGGGCACGTTCGGTCGTGCCTTCGCCAACGTGCTGTCGAGCGCGACGACCCTTCTGCTGTTGTGGGCGATGTTCCAGCAGGTTTCCTCGATCGGCGGCTGGAGCTTCGATCAGGTCCTGGTGTTGATCGGGATCGTGACGACGATCGATTACGTGGTGGAGATCTGGCTGTATCCCAGCCTCAGCAAGATCACGACCTATGTGCAGCGCGGCGAGTTCGACGTGCTCCTGGTGAAGCCGGTGCCGTCGCAATTCCTGGTGACCTTCCGGTATCTGCAAGTCCTCGACGTGCTCGGCCTGTTGGTCGGTCTTGGCATCATCGGCACCGGCATGTACCGGACCGGCTCCCTGGAGTTCATCAACTTCGCGCTCCTGGCGGTCTTTCTGGTCGCTGGGCTTGTGATCATCTACAGCCTCTATCTCGCGCTCTCGACGCTCGCCTTCTGGTTCACGCGGATCGAGGAGGTGGCGAGCATGATCTGGCTGCATTCGACCGCAGGCAGCTTCCCGGTCGCGGCCTATCCGCCCTGGGCGCGCCTTCTGTTCACTTTCGTCCTGCCGGTTGCCTTCGTCACGAACGTGCCCGCCGAAGCGGCGACCGGCCGGCTCAGTTGGGAATGGGGGCTGGGCGGGCTGGCCTTCGCCACTCTGGCCCTTTGCGGCGCCACGTGGCTCTGGAGCCTGGCCATCCGGAACTACAGCAGCGCCAGTTCCTGAGCCTTGGCACGCGGCTTGCGACATTCCCGGCAGGATCAACGCGGAGAAGCGCAGATGGCCCATTTTTCAGCCATCCGGCCCAGAACGGGCTTCGCCGGCCGGCAATATTTGCCGGGTGATGGCGCTTGCCCGCCGCTCAGGGGAGGCCGAGATGGCCGCTAATGCGATCGGGCTGGGCGCCCAGGCCAATGGCTACAGCATACGGGCGGATGTCCTCTCCGGCATCCAGCAGGCCAGCGCCAGTACCGGCGTGGACTTCGCCTATCTGATGGCGCAGGCCGCGAAGGAAAGCGGCTTCAATCCTGACGCCAAGTCCAAGGCCTCCAGCGCGGCGGGGCTCTACCAGTTCGTGGAGCAGACCTGGCTCTCTGTCGTGCGCAAGCACGGCGCGGAATACGGCCTCGGCGAGATGGCATCCAAGATCAAGGCCGGCGAAGACGGCAAGCTGCGCGTGGCCGACCAGGCGCTGCGAAAGGAGATCCTCGATCTGCGCCGCGATCCCGTGATCGCAGCCGCGATGGCCGCGGAGCACGCGGCGGACAATGAGAAACGCCTCGAGGCGAAGCTCGGCCGCGAGGTCGAGGCGGTCGATCTCTACCTCGCGCATTTCCTCGGCCTGACGGGCGCGACCAACTTCCTGCGCGCCCTGGAGGCAAGTCCGACCCAGGGCGCCGCGAGCCTGTTCCCCAAGGCGGCGGCAGCGAACCGCTCCATCTTCTATGGCGCGGATGGCGCACAGCGCAGCCTTCAGGAGATCTACGACCGCTTCGCAAGCCGCATGAGCACCGAGATGGCGGCGTATGACGATCTCGAAAGCGCATCAAGCGGAGGCGGCACCATGCTCGCCGAGTTCCGTCCGTCACGCGGGCAGGCGGCGACCGCATCAGGCGACAGCGCGATCTACGGCCAGACCAATCCGGGCGGCATTCTCTCGCCCTTCATGCTGGTCACCCTGGCATCGCTGCCGACGGCGCGCGATCGCGACCGTGAGGTCGCCGGCCAGGGCAACAGCCTCTTCAACCGCGCGGTCATCGGCAATCCGACGGCGTAACGCGGTCGTGCCGAGCGCGACCCTCTCGATGGACGGACTGGACGATCAGCGAAGCGTGACGGCCTAATGCCGGTCGAGGAGCTGGCGGCCTTGATCCGTCAGCTTGCAGACCAGCCAATCGGGTTTCAGCGGATTGGTGAACCAGGGTTCAGCCCAGCCGTGGGCAATGCAGCTGCGCACCATGCCTTCATGCACGCGCTGGCCCCATTCGTCGAACAAGGGCAGCTTGCCGCCGGGTTGCCTGATGCCGCGCTCCAGCCAGTGACGCTGCGCGTCCGTCAGCTTCGGCGCTTCCACGGAATGAAGTCCCCTTGTCATTGCCATCCCGCATCCCTTTCTTTACGCATACTTTAGCAAAATGCACCGGAGTAGCAATAAGCTGCAGGGATAGGGGCCTAACGAAAAAGATTAATGTTCTGCTTTGCCGTCGATCAGGCGCGGATATTCGATCGCCGGGCAATGATCCATGACGATCTCGAGGCCGGCCTCGCGCACCTTGGCCGCAGCCGGCTCGTTCACCACGCCAAGCTGCATCCATACGAACCTGGCACCGATCTCGATCGCCTCGAGGGCGGGCTGGCCGGCCTCCGCGGAATTGCGAAAGATATCGACCATGTCGATGCGGCCGACCTTGTCCTGCGGGATGTCCTTCAGGCCGGCATAGACCAGCTCGCCGTTCAGGGTCTGGCCGGCAAGACCCGGATTGACCGGGATGACGCGATAGCCGCGCGCCTGCAGGAAGCGCATGACGCCGTGGCTGGGCCGCTGCGGCTTGTTGCTGGCGCCGACCAGGGCGATGGTCCTGGTCTCGGTCAGGATCCTGCGCAGGAGTTCGTCGCTCGGATGCGTGGTCATGATGCTCAGAGTTCCAGCTTGTAGCCGAGGCGGCCGGCGAGATCCTGGATGAACTGCCAGGCGACGCGCCCGGAGCGGGCGCCCCGCGTCACCGACCATTCATTGGCCTCGCGGCGCAATTGCTCGCCGCCGACCTTGATGCCGATCGCATCGACATAGCCCTGCACGATCGCGAAGTAGGTCTCCTGGTCGCAATTGTGGAAGCCGATCCACAGGCCGAAGCGATCGCTCAGGGAGACCTTCTCCTCGACGGCCTCGGAGGGGTTGATGGCGGTGGAGCGCTCGTTGTCGATCATCTCGCGCGGCATCAGGTGGCGGCGGTTGGAGGTGGCGTAGAACAGAACATTCGCGGGCCGTCCTTCGATCCCGCCTTCCAGCACCGCCTTCAGTGATTTGTAGCTGGCATCCGCCGCGTCGAAGGACAGGTCGTCGCAGAACAGGATGCAGCGCCGCTTCTGCGGTCGCAGGATGCCGAGCAGCTTCGGCAGGCTCGTCAGGTCCTCGCGGTGAATCTCGATCAAAGCCAGCTTGTCGGCGATCTCCTCGTTCACCGCGGCATGCACCGCCTTGACCAGCGAACTCTTGCCCGTCCCGCGCGCGCCCCACAGGAGCGCGTTGTTCGCCGGCAGGCCGTTCGCGAAGCGGTGCGTGTTCTCCAGCAGGATGTCCTTCGAGCGGTCGATGCCGCGCAGCAGGCTGATATGGACACGCGAGACGGTGGCGACCGGCTCCAGCCAGCCGGCCTCCGTCTGCCAGACGAAGGCATCGCCGCGGCCGAGGTCGTTGTCGCGCGCCGCCGGCGGCGCCATGCGGTCCAGGCTGTCCGCGATCCGGCGCAGGGTGTCGAGAAGGTCCTTATCGCTCATGCAATCCCCGGAGTCTTTTGTGCGGCCGAGTATGCAACGCCATCGGCCCAGCCGCCAGGGCGGGGGTTGATGGCTGCTATTCCGCCGGTGCAAGGCTCATGGACTGGACCTGCCGGAGTTCCGGCTCGATGGCGAGGTGCCGACGGTGGTAGGCGGCGACCGAGGGGCGATGCGCGTACTGACAATGACGCTCTGCGCCACCGGCGCTTACGCGCCGTTCTGCAAGTCGCTGGCGGGAACCGGCGTCACCTCGCGTTCGATCTCGGACAGCGGCTCGTGATGCAGCGTCGCCTCGAAGGCGCGCAGCCGCTTGTAGATCGAGATCAGCTCGATGATGGTCGTCCAGGACAGGACCAGGTATTGGAACGAGGACTCGACGCGGCCGAAGGCCCGCACGATCTGCTGCATGACGCCGAGCGTCAGCGCGCCGCCCACGATGCTCGGGCCGAGCGCCACGTACGGCACCAATACGCCGGCCTGCAGATAGCCGTAGCGGACGACGTTGAAGTAGAGATAGTTGAGGTAAAGGCGGAAGTAGTTGCGCCGCACCTCGCCGAACAGCATGTCAAGCGTCGGCGGCTGCGCGCGATCCGCATGGTCTTCGCCCAGCACCAGCTCCTTGCGATAGGCAGCCTCGACCCGCTGGTTGCGGAACTCCAAGCCCGGCAGGCGGATGCCGGCGACGGCCAGTATTGTGGTGCCGAGGGTTGCCCAGAGAATAGCGACAAACACCAGCGCCTGCGGTATCTCGCCGAGGATCGGCACCTCCGAAACGTGCGCCGACAGGCCCCAGAGAATCGGCAGGAACGCCATCAGGGTCATCAGGGAGTCGATCAGGCGGACGCCGAGATCCTCCATCAACCTGGCGAAGCGCATCGTGTCTTCCTGCACGCGCTGCGAGGCGCCCTCAATGTGGCGCAGCCTCGGCCAGTTGGCGACGTAGTAGTCGTTCATCGCCGTGCGCCAGCGGAAGATGTAGTGGCTGACCAGGAAATGTGTCACGACCGCGACCGTAACGAAGACCAGCGCTATGCTGACGAAGGTCGCAAGCTGGCCGAAGTAGCGCTCCGCCGACACCGTGCCCGGCTTGCTGAGCGCCTCCTGCACCAAGTCGTAGAAGGTGCCGAACCAGTCGTTGATCATCACGTCGAGCTGCACCTGGAACCAGGTGATGAAGATGATCACCGAGGAGGCGCCGACCGACCAGCGGAACCATCGATGCGGCGCGAAGAAGCGCCAAGCAGCGACGAAGATGCCACCGCAGACGATCATATACTGGTAGAGCCAGACGTCGAGCGCGATCTCCCGCGCTGCCGCGATGAGAGCCGCCTGGGCCTCGTCGGCTCCCTCGAGTGGCTCGGCCGGGAAGCCGAATCCGATCAAACCCCCGAGGCTCAGGCTCTGACCGAGGTCGCGGCCGAGCAGGAACCAGAAGGCCATGCAGAGCCCGGTCCAGAGCACCGCAGAAAGGAAGAAGAACTTGGGCTTGGGGAAGAACGAAGTGAACACGATGGTCGCCTCATTGCTGTACCGGTGGCCACAACAAAGCCGCCGTCATTCACAATCCTTTACCGACGGGCACGAACCGCATGCAGATGCCGAGCTACTGGTATGCTGGTCACCTGGGATTCCGGTTAAGCGTTCCGGCCAGGGGCAAGCCAATGACGACGGCGAGCAGCGCACATGCCTCCACAAGCCGGTCACGAGTGCGGCAACTACCGATTGTCGGTCATGACATCCTGCCAATAAGCCTGGGAGATGCCCGAAAGAGCAGCGCCGGCATCGCTACCATGCCGGCGCGGTCATCTTATGGCAGGGTTGTAACGATTTGTAACGGCGCTGGATCGCCCTAGATCGCCCAGGCGTCCTTTACCGCCTGGAGGGCAATGGCGGGCTCCACATAGGCGACCAGGGCGGAGAGACTGCGCTCCATCGGCTGGGCCGTGGTGTCGATCACCAGCTCTGGTGTCTCAGGCGCCTCATAGGGCGCGTCGATGCCGGTGAAGTTCTTGATCGCGCCGCTGCGGGCGGCCTTGTAGAGGCCCTTGGGATCGCGGCTTTCGCAGGTCGCCAGGTCCGCCTTGACGTAGATCTCGTGGAACCGTTCGCCGACGATCTTGCGGGCGCGATCGCGGTCTTCCGCGTAAGGCGAGATGAGCGAGACGATCACCACCTGGCCGGCATCGGCCAGCAGCTTCGCCACCTCGGCCGAGCGGCGGATGTTCTCCGCGCGATCCTTGGGCGAGAAGCCGAGGTCGCTGGTCACGCCCTGGCGCAGCAGGTCGCCGTCGAGGACGAAGGCTTGCCGCCCGCGCTGGAACAGCAGGCGCTCCAGGCCCATCGCCAGGGTCGACTTGCCGGAGCCGGAGAGGCCGGTCAGCCAGAGCACAACGCCGCGATGGCCGTTCACCGCCTCGCGCGCCTCGCGCGTGACGAGGTGATCCGGACCGAGCAGGCGCTTGTCGACATCGCTCGCCTCGGCGCTCAGCACCAGCGCCCCGCCGACGATGTCGCCTTCGCGCAGCAGGACGCCGCGGCCGGTGCGCTGCATGTCGGCGGCGAGATCGAGCGCCATCAGTGCGCGGCTGCGCACCGTAATCTCGGCGATGGCATTCCGGCCGATCTCGCTGGCTTCGGTCGGCTGTAGTTTCTCGACATCGATCACGGCGGAGATCCGCTCGACCTCGACCGGGTATCTGGACGTGGCGACCTTCAGCTTCAGCCGCTGGCCGACCTTCAGCGGCTGCGCGTCCAGCCAGAAGATGCGCAGGCTCGCGCGATGGCCCAGGATCGGGCGGCGGTCGGAATGCACGGCGACATGGCCGCGTTCGATGAACAGCTCGTCATCCAGGGTGATGGCGACCGACTGGCCGGCGCCGGCGGTGAGGGGCGTCGGCGCGTTCCACGCCTCGATGCTGGCGACCCGGGCCTGCTTGAAGCTCGGCGCGAATTCCAGCCGGTCGCCGACGCGCAGACTCCCGCTCTCGATGCGGCCGACAACCAGGCGCCGCTCGTCGAACTTGAATACGTCCTGCACGGGCAGGCGCAACGGCTGGTCGGTCGCGACCGGCGCCGACTGGAAGCTGTCGAGCGCCTGCAAGACAGTCGATCCCTGATACCAGGGCATCTTTTCCGAGGGCGCGGCGATATTATCACCGAGCCGAGCAGAAACCGGAACGATGGTGGAAGGCTTCAGGTTCAATTGGCGCAGATAGTCCGTGATCTCGCGCGCGATGGCGTCGAAGCGCGCCTGGTCGAAGTCGATCAGATCGACCTTGTTGACGGCCACCGCGATCTGCCGCAGTCCGAGCAGCTGCAGGATCAGCGCATGGCGGCGAGTCTGCTCGCGCACGCCCTCGGCGGCGTCGATCACCAGGATCGCAGCCTGCGCCTGGGCAACGCCGGAGATGGCGTTCTTCAGGAATTCCTTGTGGCCCGGCGCGTCGATGATGACGTAGCGGCGCTTGGCGGTCTGGAAGAAGATTTGTGTCGTGTCGATGGTGATGCCCTGGTCGCGCTCGGCCTGCAGCGCGTCCAGCAGGAACGACCATTCGAACTGGCCGCCGCGCTTGTCGGAGGCGGCCTTCAGCTCGGCGAACTTGCCTTCGGGCAGCGAGTTGGTGTCGTGGAGGAGCCGGCCGATCAGGCTCGACTTGCCGTGATCGACATGGCCGACGATGGCGAAGGGGAAGCGCTCGGCGAGCGCGGCCGCGCCGGCATCCTCCGCCGGCTGCAGGGCGTGTATTGTCCCGTCCATTTCCATGATCCCTACATGTAACCTTGCGCGCGCAGGCGCTCGAACGCGTCCTCGCGCTCGTGGTCCATCGCGCGGCCTGCCCGCTCGGAGGTCCTGGTATGCGAGAGCTCGAGGATAATCTCGCTGATGCTGGCAGCGTCGGACTCGATCGGAAAGGTGATGTCGCTGTCGCCGAGAGAGCGATAGCGCTTGCCGTTTCGCGAATAGTAGAGATCGACGATCGGGATCTGCTCGCGCGCGATATAGCGCCAGATGTCGAGCTCGGTCCAGCTCAGCAGCGGATGGATGCGCATATGCGCACCCTCCGGCAGATCACTCTTGAAATGGTCCCAGAACTCCGGCGGCTGGTCGCGGAAATTCCAGGCGCCGCTCTCGGCGCGCGGCGAGAACACGCGCTCCTTGGCGCGGGTCGCCTGCTCATCGCGGCGGATGCCCGCGATGATGCCCTTGAACTTGAACTCCTCCAGCACGTTCTTGAGGCCGATGGTCTTGCGGGCGGCGGAGCGTGCCGCCGGCGGCAGGCTGGGGTCGATCTCCTCGACCGGCGGGCAATCACGGACGATGAGATTGAGGTTCCACGTCTTCGAATAGCGATCGCGGAACTCGTACATCTCCGGGAACTTCTTGCCGGTGTCGACATGCACGAGAGGGAAGGGGACGTGGCCGAGGAACGCCTTGCGCGCCAGCCACAGCATGACGTTTGAATCCTTGCCCAGCGACCATAGCATGGCGATCGGCTTCAGCCGGCTATAGGCCTCGCGCAGGATGTAGATGCTCTGGTTCTCGAGCGCGTCGAGGTCGCTCATATCCCTTCTCCGTCGGTAAATCCGAAGTGAATGCCGCACTCCGTCTTCTCGCTGCCGGACCAGCGGCCCGCGCGGCTGTCCTCGCCTTCCAGGATGCGCCGCGTGCAGGGCGCGCAGCCGATCGAGGCGAAGCCGTCGTCGAACAACGGATGTCGCGGCAGGCGGAACTCCCTGAAGGCCCGGTTGATCTGCTCTTCGCTCCACGAGGCCAACGGATTGATCTTGATGCGACCGTCGGAGACTTCGGCGATCGGCAAGGCTGTGCGATGCGAGGTTTGGTAGCGCTTGCGGCCGGTCACCCAGGCATCGAATTCGCGCAGCGCGGTATCGAGCGGGATGACCTTGCGCAGATGGCAGCAGCGATCGGGATTCTTGGACCACAGATCGCCGGCTTGGTCCTCGCGCGCGAGGTCGGCCGGATCGGGCTCCAGCGATCGCGCGTCGGTGAAGCCGAAGCGGTCGATCAGGATGTCGCGATAGGTGAGGGTTTCGAGGAAGTGCTTGCCGGTGTCCAAGAACAGGATCGGCGTGGACTTGTCGACCTTTGCGACCAGGTGCAGCAGGACGGCGGCCTCGGCGCCAAACGACGAGACGACCGCGATGCGGCCCTTGAAGGCGAGCTCGATCGCCTCCGCCAGGATCCGCTCGCTCGGAGCGTCGGCCCAACGGCGGTTGAGCCATTCGGCGCGTGCCGCGAGCGCGAGATTGCCGAGCGCGAAGGGCGCTCTCTCCAGGGCGGGATCGCGGCTGAGGGTGGGCTGCGGCTGCATGGTCCGGGGCTTTCGCCGGTGGTGCTCTCCGGGGATACATCATACTCCCGCTATCGAGTGTCAATATCATTTTGCAGTGTGAAATACAGATTTGCTTCTATTTTACCCGCTTCCCGCGTGAATAATTCTAACAGGTTCCAAAATGCCTTAGACGTACATCAGGTCGGCAGTGTGGAATTGCTCGTGCCGCAGCATGTTTCCGGTGTTTGGGCCGCGCTGACGGCTGAGGTCCGGCGCACCCCTTCGAGGAATTGTCGAAATCCGTCAATAAGGGCCGCCTCGACGTGGTAGACGCGGGCGGCAATGCACAGCAGGGAGTGGACCATGAGTAGTCCCGTTCGCGTAGAGAAGCGCGGCCATGTCATGGAAGTGACGTTGGACCGGCCGAAGGTCAATGCCATCGACCTCGCGACCAGCCGCGCCTTGGGCGCAGCCTTCCAGGAGCTGCAGGACGATCCGAACCTCCGCGTCGGGATCGTCACGGCGGCGGGAGACCGGATCTTCTCCGCCGGGTGGGACCTGAAGGCTGCCCACCAGAACGAGGAGGTCGGCAAATGGTGGGAGACGCAGGACTACGGTCCCGGCGGCTTCGCCGGCCTGACCGAGCTTTGGGGTCTCAACAAGCCGGTGATCGCCGCGGTGAACGGATTGGCGCTCGGCGGCGGGTTCGAGCTGGTGATCGCCTGCGACCTCATCATCTGCGCCGAGCACGTGGAATTCGCGCTGCCGGAGCTGCCCATCGGCATCGTGCCGGATTCCGGCGGCATCCAGCGCGTGCCGCGGCGCCTGCCGCACAACATTGCGATGGAGCTGCTGCTGCTCGGCCGGCGCATGAAGGCGGAGGAGGCGCTGCACTACGGCATGATCAACAAGATCGTGCCCAAGGATCAGCCGATGGACGCCGCGCGCGAGTGGGCCGCCACGATTGCCGAAGGCGCGCCGCTCACCATCCAGGCGCTGAAGGAGGCGCTACGCGAGATGGACGGCCACTCGATCCGCGACAGCTTCCGCCTGATCCGCACCGGCAAGCTGCCGACCTATGAGAAATCGCTGCTGTCGGAGGATGCCAAGGAGGGCGTCCGTGCCTTCGCCGAGAAGCGCAAGGCGAACTTCAAGGGACGTTGAGCGCAGAACAGATCGGCGCCGGTGGGGCCGGCGCCGATCGCATTGCCAGGGAAACCAGCTTAGGGTGCTAGCTCACCTGGGCGTTCAACTGGTTGCTGATCTCGACGACAGCCTGCATCGACGGATCGCTATAGGCATAGGTCGTGAACTCGGCGTTGGACCCGATGACGGTCCAGTGGTTGCCGCCATTCCCGGTCAGCGTGACCGTATCTCCCTCCTCGCCGATGATCGTCAGGCGGTTGTCGCCGTCCGACATGTCGAGCACATCGCCGATCGAGAGCAAGACATTGTTGGCGCCGGAGCCGGCAGCGTCGATCGGTGGGACATCGCTGACGAGCCCCGCCACCATCCAACTCTCGCTCACCTGCGTTATCTCGTGCGGCACGGGCGCATCGACCGCCGCGCCGGCTAAACCTGGTCCGTCAGGCCCTCCAGGCGCCTCCTGGAACGGCATGGGAATGTCGGCGCTATCGATGAAGCTGCCCGCATTGTCGTTGGCTGGGTCGACTGGGGCCTGGGAGACGGCGGAAGCGCTGCCGGGGAAGATGGATGCCAGGTCGATGGTCCGGCCGTCCGGCAGTGTCAGCGCACTTTCGGCCTCATCGAGCCCGACGCTGTCGACAACCGCGCCGCTCTCGTCCCGCACCAACACTTCCTCGCCGCTGATCTCGAGCCGGTACTCGCCAACGCTCACCTGATCGGGCACGGAACTCGCTCCAATGGAAACCGTCATTGGAGACAGCGTGCCTCAACTCCATCGGCAAGCGTTACGGCCGTCTCGGCCGATCCTGCACACCGCGATGTGCCCGGGAAGCAGATAAATCGAGACAGATACAAATCGAGTCATTTGTTAAGCTTGGCTTAACCATATCGGGCGCTGCGCACGCGGTCCATGTTCGAGACGATCCGGATTGAGGCGATCTCCGGGCCGCCGACCGCAGCGTGGCTACTGAGACGACCACTCGATCGCAACGGAGCCGTTCTGGCCTTTCACGCTGCCCGCCTGCTTGCCCATGACTCCCTTGTAGGGGCCGAGGATCTCCGGCAGCGCCGTGGTCGCGAGCAGGTCGACCTGTCGCGTGCCGGCGCCGGTCATCGAGCTGTTGCTGGGCAGGGTGACGGCCACCGGCGCGGACACGCGATATTGCGTCGTGCCGCCGGCCGTGTCGGTTTCGATGAACATGGCGAGCCCATTGGCGGTGTGATTCACCTTGGCCGATGCCGCGACCGTCGTGGTGTCGGTATAGGCGCCGGCACCGCCTTCGCCGCCGGGATCGCTGGTGACATAGGTGTCGTTGACCTGCATTTCGCCGCTGCAGCTCTGCGGCTGCCAGAGCTGGTAGCGGACCGGGCCGAGATCGGGGTTGAGGGCCTGCGCCTTCCGGGCTCCATCCTGGATGTTCGGCACCTGGGCCTGGAACTCGGGGTCCTGGGACAGTTGCATCACAAGCGCGGTGATGCAGGCCTCGTCATCGCCGCACTTCTCGGCTTCGGCCGCCAGGCGCTCCGCCATGCCCATGCTGGGTTCCATCTGCTGGACCAATGCCTCGCTCTGCGCTTGCGAGGCCGCTGCCGCGGCTTGTTGCTCGGCGGTCATGCCCGTGGAGGCGATCTGCGACGCGGCGGCGGCGACCATCTCGCACTGCGCGTTCAGGACCCGGGCGATGGCCGTGCTGGAGAACTCGGCACTCGTCTTTTCCTGGACCGTGACCTTGAACTTGACGGTCTTCACCGTGCCCTCAGGCGATGGATCGGCGGCCTGCGCCGCTCCCGCAAACGGAACGCTGCAGGCAGCCAGGACCGCCAGGAAGTTGGGCCGCATGATTGAATCCCCCGATGTGTGACCGTGGCACGCTAGCCGGGGGCCCGGAAGTTCTCAAGCCATTCGACGCACGTGTGTGACCGCCGTCATGTGCATGTCGCTGCTGGCCGCGCCTATTCCAGCGGCCGCAGGACACTGCGCGAGATGATGTGCCGCTGGATTTCCGAAGTGCCGTCCCAGATCCGCTCGACCCGCGCGTCGCGCCAGAGCCGCTCGACGCCGACTTCTTCCATCAAGCCCATGCCGCCGAAAATCTGGACCGTCTGGTCTGTCACCCGCGCCAGCATTTCGGTCGCGAACAGCTTGGCCATGGCATAGTCCGCGTCGGTCGCGGTGCCCTGGTCGGTCTTCCACGCGGTCTGCAGGCAGAGCAGGTTGGCAGCCTCGATCTCTGTCGCCATGTCGGCGAGCTTGAAGGAGACGCCCTGGAACTTGCCGATGGTCTGGCCGAATTGCTTGCGGGTGGCCGCCCATTGCGCGGCCATTTCCATCGCGCGCTGCGCCCGGCCGACGCATTGCGCGGCGACGGTGAGGCGCGTGGCGCCGAGCCACTGATTGGCCACATCGAACCCGTGATGCGCTTCACCCAGGACCTGCCGTTTGTGCACGCGGCAATCGTTGAAAACCAGCTCGCAGTGATGAAACCCGCGATGCGAGACGGAGTGCGGCCCCATGCGCACGTCCAGGCCGGGCGTGTCCTTGTCGACCAGGAAGGAGGTGATCTTCTTCTTGGTGCCTTTGCCGGTCTCCTCCGTACCGCTCGCGGCGAACAGCACGATGAAATCGGCGACGTCGGCGTAGGAGATGAAGTGCTTGGTGCCGTGGATGACGAACCCATCGCCATCGGCCTCGGCGCGAGTCTGCATGGAGCGTAGATCGGATCCCGCATTCGGCTCGGTCAGCGCCAGGCATTCAACGCGCTCGCCGCGGATCGCCGGCAGCAGATAGCGCTCGATCTGCTCGCCCTGGCAGGCGCGCAGGATGTTGCTGGGCCGCGCCACGGCATATTGCAGGGCGAAGGAGGTGCGGCCGAGCTCGCGCTCCATCAGGGTCAGGGAGACATGGTCGAGGCCGCCGCCGCCAAGCTCCTCGGGCATGTTGGCTGCATAGAAGCCGGCCTTGATGGCGGCCGCATGGATCTGCCGGATCAGCTCCGGTCGCACCTGGTTGGTGCGCTCGACCTCGTCCTCATATGGCTTGAGTTCCTGCTCGACGAAGGCACGGATGCTGTCGAGCAGCATCTGCTGTTCCGAGGTGAGGCCGAAATCCATGGCGTCTCTCTATCTTTTCTTCGGCAGGGCGATGGCGCGCCCCGAATTGGCGGGCAGGGGGAGCGCCATGTGCGCCTCCATGATCTCCGTTAGCTTGGCTGCGACCTCCGGCCGGAATGGCGCGGACTTCGGCTCGCCGGAGGTGTCGATGTTGACCAGCATGAACTCGGACGTGGCCGCCGGCTCGTCGCCCAGCCGGGGCGTGTGCAACATGTGGAACAGCTGGAAGCGCTTCTGGTCGAAGCCGATCAGCTGGGTCCGCACTTCGACCTCTTCGCCTTCCTTGATCTCACGCAGATAGTTCACGTGGGCTTCCAGCGTGTAGATCGTGGTCCTGGTGGCGCGGCGCTCAGCGTCGGACATGCCGATCAGGTCCTGGAACGCGTCGGTCCCCAGGCTCATGATCACCAGGTAATAGCCGTCATTGAGGTGGTTGTTGTAATCCACCCATTCCGGCTTTACCCGCGTCCGGAAGACGCTGATCGGCGCCGCCACAACCATCTCACTCGTCCGGGCGCAGGCCGTGGCGCTGCTTGGCGCCCTTGATCGCCTCCATCACGCTGATGATGGCATCGTCGCGGTAGCGCTCGAGCTGCTTGATCGAGCGGCCGGCCTTCTGCTCGTCGGTGCCTTCCACCACGCGATCGATAAGCTGGTCCGTGAGGGGCGGAGCCTTCAGCTTGGTCCAGGGCAACTCCAGCGCGGGGCCGAACTGGGCCATGAAGTGGCGCATGCCGGCATCTCCGCCGGCCAGCGTATAGATCAGGAAGCTGCCCATGAATGAGAAGCGGATGCCGCAGCCGAAGCGGATCGCGTCGTCGATCTCCGCCGTGGTGGCGACGCCCTCGTTGATCATGTGCAGGCTCTCGCGCCACACCGCCTCCAGCAGGCGGTCGGCGACGAAGCCCGGGATCTCCGAGCCGAGCTTCAGCGGATGCATGCCGAGGGAGGCATAGATCGTCGCCGCCGCGTCGGCCGCCTCCTGGGCGGTCTTCTTGCCTTTGACCACTTCGACCAGCGGCAGCAGGTAGACCGGGTTGAACGGATGGCCGACCAGGCAGCGATCGGGATTGACCGCGTCGCTGTAGAAGTCGCTGGGCAGCAGGCCGGAGGTCGAGGAGCCGATGATGGCGTCCGGCTTGCAGGTGCGCGTGATCTGGGCATGCAGCTTGCGCTTCAGGTCCTCGCGTTCCGGCGCGCTTTCCTGGATGAAATCGGCGTCCTGCACGCACTCCTCGACCGTCTTCACGAACTTGAGCCGGCTCTGGCTGGCGCCCGGCTTCAGGCCGATGCGCTCGAGCGCGGGCCAGGCATTCGCGATGTTCGCCCGCAGGGTTGCTTCGCCATTCGGCGCGGGATCCCAGGCGACGACATCCAGGCCGTTGGCGAGAGCGCGCGCGGCCCAGCCGCTGCCGATCACGCCCGCGCCGATCACGGCGAAGGTCTTTATGTTCGTATTGTAGGCCATTTCTGTTTCCCTTCGCGTGATCTCAATTGCGCGGCTTCAGGCCGAGCTTCTTGCGGCCCTCGGCCGGCGTCAGCGGACGGCCGCCGAGCTTCTGGATGATGTCGATGGCGCGGTCGACCAGCGTCGCATTGCTGGCATACACGCCCTTCTCGAGCCACAGATTATCCTCCAGCCCCACGCGCACATTGCCGCCCAGCAGCATGGCCTGCGCCACCATCGGCATCTGCATGCGGCCGATGCCGAAGCCGGCCCACACAGCGCCATCCGGCAGGTTGTCCTTCATCGCCTTCATGGAGACGGTGTCGGCCGGCGCGCCCCAGGGAATGCCGAGGCAGAACTGGAACATCGGCGGGGCGTCGAGCAGCCCTTCCTTCACCATCTGCTTGGCAAACCAGAGATGGCCGGTGTCGAACACCTCCAGCTCGGGTTTCACGCCAAGCTCCTGGATGCGCTTGGCGCCGGCGCGCAACTGCTTCGGCGTGGAGACATAGATCAGGTCGCCGTCGCCGAAATTGAGCGTGCCGCAATCGAGCGTGCAGATTTCCGGCTTCAGCTCTTCGACATGCGCCAGCCGCTCGATCGGGCCGACCAGGTCGGTATTGGGGCCGAACTTCAGCGGTTCCTCGCCCGCGCCGATGTCGAGATCGCCGCCCATGCCGGCGGTGAGGTTCACGATCATGTCGGTGCCCGAGGAGCGGATGCGATCGACCACCTCGGCATAGAGCTTCACGTCCCGGGATCCCTTGCCGGTCTGCGGATCGCGCACGTGCATGTGGCAGATGGTGGCGCCCGACTTGGCCGCCTCGATCGCGGAATCGGCGATCTGCTTCGGCGTCACCGGGATGGCGGGGTGCTTGCCGACCGTGTCGCCGGCGCCGGTGATGGCGCAGGTCACGATGACTTCGGTGTTCATGGATGGCTCCTCTACGGTGCAGCTCCGGTTGCTTGAATCGTGGTGCAGGCAGACGAAAACGGATTGACGAATTCCGACATTACCTTCGCCACCGCCGACCGGCCTGTCCTAAGCTTGCCTATCTTAAGCTGGGCATGATGCCGCCTTGCGTGCGGCGGCGCTCTTCCGTCGGCGCCTTCCCGGCCCAGGATCGGTAGGCGCGCGAGAAATGCGCCGGTGAGGCGAAGCCGCTCGCCACCGCGACCTCGACCACCGGCAGGTCGCTGTATTGCAGCAGCGCACGCGCCCGCTGCAGCCTGAGATCGAGATAGTAGCGATGCGGCGTCATGGAGAAATGGCGGTGGAACAGCCGCTCCAACTGGCGCAGCGACAGGCCCGCCTTCTTGGCCAGCGCGGCGGCGTCCAGCGGCTCCTCCAGGTTCTGCTCCATGAGCGAGAGCGCCTGCGCCAGGCCGGCATGGGTCACGCCCTGGCGCGCCGGCGGCTCCATGCGCTGGCGGTCGCTGGGCGGACGGATGCGGGCGTGGATGAACTGCTCCGATGCGGCGGCCGCGAGGCGGTGGCCGTGCTGCAGCGAAATCAGATGCAGCATCATGTCGAGCGCCGCGGTGCCGCCGGCGCAGGTGAGGCGGTTGCGGTCTATGACGAAGAGGCCGCTATCCGCCTCCACCTTCGGGAAGGCTTCGCGGAACGAGTCCAGCCCCTCCCAATGCGTGGTCGCGCGGTAGCCGTCGAGCAATCCCGCCCAGGCCAGAAAGAAGCTGCCGGTATCGATCGCGCCGAGATCGACCGAATGGCTGTTGAGCCCGGTGAGCCACTTGCGCACCGTGCGGTCGAAATAACGCTCCGGCTCGAAGCCGGCGCACACGACGGCAAGCGTGACATCGAGCCTGCTCTCCAGGCTATGGTCCGCCAGCAGCGCCATGCCGTTCGAGGCGGTGACCGACTTTCCGTCGCGCGAGACCACGACCCAGCGATAGAGCGCGCGCCCCGCGAGGCGGTTCGCCACCCGCAGAGGTTCGACGGCTGACACGAAGGCCAGCATGGAAAATTGCGGCACGATCAGGAAGGCGATCGTCTGCGGCGTTTCGATCGGCGCGGCGTGGATCCGCGGCTCGGGATTCATTGGCAACCCTCGGAAGCACGTCCGGTGCTTGGTCGTTATTCGTCATCGGTTGACGTATTTTGTCAACTGCCCGACGGCCTTTCCTCATGCTTCGTTTCGGGCGGGCACACGGTGCCGCATACATTCCTTCAAATGAAGGCGCAGGCACCCTTTGCGGTGGTGGATGGAGAAAGACGCAACGGTTGGTAGCCAATATGTCATCTCGCTCCGACCGCGCGAGATTGTGCGCGGCGGAACGGTTCTGCCATAGTAACGGCGGACGGGACTCTGCCCATCAACCGAGGCACCAAGCGTCGGCGCCGGGCATTGAATGGCGAAAGCCGAACGCAGGAAGAGAACTTAAGGAAGAGGGAGAAGGGCATGAATCAGTGGGAAGAATTGCAGCGCGCCGCCACCACCGGTCGCGTGAGCCGGCGCGAGTTCATGCGCCGCGCCGCGGCGTTGGGCGTCGCCACGTCGATCGCGAGCGGTGTGCTGGCGAAGGCGGGCTATGCGCAGACACCGGTGAAGGGCGGGCACCTGCGCCTCGGCATAGCCGGCGGCAGCACGACCGACAGCATGGATATCACGACCTACACCGACACGGTGATGATCAACGTCTCCACCAGCGTGTTCGATGGCCTGGTCGAGATCGATGACAAGAACCAGGTCCAGCCCGAGCTCTTCGAGACGCTCGAGCCCAACGCCGATGCGACCGAGTGGGTCTGCAACGTCCGCAAGGGCGTCACGTTCAGCAACGGCAAGTCGCTGGACGCGGACGACGTCATCTATTCGCTCAACATCCATCGCGGCGAGGGCTCCAAGTCGGGCGCGGCCGGCCCGATGAAGCCGATCACGGACGTGGTGAAAATGGATTCGCACCAGGTCAAGATCGTGCTGGAGGCGCCCGATGCCGATCTGCCCTACGTGCTCAGCGACTACCACGTGCTGGTGGTCCCGACCGGATTCACCGATTGGGCGAACCCGGTCGGCACGGGCGGCTACAAGCTGGAAGCATTCGAGCCCGGCGTGCGCGCGATCCTGACCAATCGCGGCGGGTACTGGAAGGAAGGCCGCTGCAACGTCGAGTCGGCTGAGGTCTCCGTCATCAATGATGATGCCGCGCGCATGCAAGCCCTGCTGGCAGGCGAGGTGGACGTGTCCCACCGCGTCGTCGTGCCGCTCGTCGACCAGATCAAGGCCGCTGGCAATTTCGAGCTTGTACAAGCGGCCGCAGGCTATCACTTCAACCTGCCGATGCTTTGCGACACACCGCCCTACAACAATGTCGACGTGCGGCTCGCGCTGAAATACGCCATGAACCGCGAGAAGCTGGTGGAGATGATGTTCGGCAGCTTCGGACGGCGAGGCAACGATCATCCAATTCCTGAATCGGATCCGTTCCACAACAGCGAGCTGCCGCAGCGCGAGTATGACCCCGAGCGCGCGACCTTCCACGCCAAGAAGGCAGGCCTCGGCGTCTCCGATGTCATCCTGCAGGCGTCCGACGCCGCCTTCAACGGCGCGCTTGACATGGCGGTGCTGTTCCAGGCGACGGCGGCGGCCGCGGGCATCAACGTCACGGTCAGGCGCGAGCCGGCCGACGGCTTCTGGGACAATGTGTGGCTCAAGGCGCCGTTCATGACCTCCTACTGGGGCGGCCGTCCGGCGGCAACGCAGATGCTCGCCGTGGCGTACCAGTCCACCGCGCCGTGGAACGACACGCACTGGCGCGTCGATGCGTTCGACAAGCTGCTGGCCGACGCAAAGGCGACCACCGACACCGCCAAGCGCAAGGACTACATCTGGGAAATGCAGCGCATGCTCTACGAGGAAGGCGGCGCGCTGATCCCGCTGTTCAAGGACTGGCTCGACGTGCACGACGTGAAGGTCAAGGGCCATACGCCGCACGGCATGTTCGACCTCTGCAACAGCCGGATCATCCAGAAGGCCTGGATCGAAGCCTGACGAACGGCGATCCTGTCGGCGGCGGGCGACTCGGCCCGCCGCCTATTTCCTTGATTCTTTCGGATATTTCCGCGGCGCGCCTATTTGACAGCGGGCGGCTTGGCGGTAGTGTTCCCGCAAGCTGGCGGTCAAAACGGCGGAGTCGAAGGGCGGCGCAGAGGACCGCCCCATGTCGAAGGGGGATGAATGCTGAAATTGCTCGGTCAGCGGCTGGCGCTTGGTTTCCTGACGTTGATCGTCGTTTCCGTCCTGATCTTTGCCGTCACCGAGTGGCTGCCGGGCGATATCGCGACCAACATCCTGGGGCAGCAGGCGACGCCCGAGAACGTGGCGGCCATCCGCGCCGAGCTCGGCCTCGATCGGCCGCCGCAGGAGCGCTATGTCGAGTGGCTCCTCGGCGCGGTCCAAGGCGATTTCGGCCAGTCCTTGGCGAACAAGCGCCCAGTGGGCGACGTCATCGGCCCGCGCCTGTGGAACACGCTGTTCCTGGCGGTGTATGCCGCCGTCGTTGCGGTGCCGCTCTCGGTGCTTCTCGGCGTCCTGGCGGCGATCTATCGCAACAGCGTCTATGACCGCGCGGTGAACATCGGCACGCTGGCCGCGATCTCCATGCCGGAGTTCTTCATCGGCTACATCCTCATCCTGTTCCTGGCGGTGCAGTTCCGGTGGTTCCCGGCGATCGCCACATTCAAGCCGGAGCAGAGCTTCGGGCAACATCTCTATTCCACGTTCCTGCCGATGCTGACCCTGGTGCTGGTCGTCATCGCGCACATGATGCGCATGACGCGCACGTCGGTGCTGGCGGTGATGTCCAGCCCGTATATCGAGATGGCGCTGCTCAAGGGGCTGTCGAAGTCGCGCATCGTCGTGCGCCATGCTTTGCCGAACGCGCTGGCGCCGATCATCAACGTCATCGCGCTGAACCTCGCCTATCTCATCGTCGGGGTCGTGGTGGTGGAAGCGGTCTTCACCTATAACGGCCTCGGCCGGCTGATGGTGGACGCGGTTTCCAAGCGCGACGTGCCGGTGGTCCAGGCCTGCGGCCTCATCTTCGCGGTGGTCTTCATCGGCCTCAACCTGATCGCGGACGTGCTGTCCATCCTCAGCAACCCGCGCCTCCGGCATCCGCGGTGAGGGGCCGATGAAACTGTTCGGATTGAGGCTCACCTCTACCGCGCTGGTCGGCATATTCATCATCCTGGCCTGCGTGGGCGGCGCCGTGTTCGCGCCGTGGATCGCGCCGCACGATCCGAACCTGCCGTTGGGGGGGCGCTGGGGTCCGCCGTCTGCGGAGCATTGGCTCGGCCTCGACCAGATCGGGCGCGACATGCTCTCGCGCATCCTTTATGGCGGGCGCATCTCCATCGGACTCGCCTTGCTCGCGACGGTGCTGGCCTTCGTGGTCGGGATCGTGACCGGCTTCGCCGCCGCGGTGTTCGGCGGCTGGGTCGACATCGCCTTTTCGCGCATTGCGGACGTCGTCTTGTCCATCCCGATCCTGATGTCGGCGCTCATCATCATCTCGGGGTTCGGCACCACCACGACGGTCCTGGTCCTCACCATCGGTTTCCTCTATTCCGTGCTGGTGTTCCGCGTCGCCCGTGCGGTCGCCATGAACATTGCCGTGCTCGACTACGTGGAAGTGGCCCGGTTGCGCGGCGAGGGCTTGATGTGGGTGATCCTGCGCGAGATCCTGCCCAACGCGCTGCCGCCCCTGGCGGCGGAGTTCGGCCTCCGATTCTGCTTCGCGTTCCTGTTCATCGCGGCGCTCAGCTTCCTGGGCCTCGGCGTCCAGCCGCCCGACGCCGACTGGGGCAGCATGGTGAAGGAAAGCGCGCTCGCGATCCCTGCCGGCATCGCCGCGCCGCTCTATCCCGCAGCCGCCATCGCGCTCCTGACGATCGGTGTCAACCTGGTGGTCGATTGGCTGCTGTCGATCTATTCGCGCCCGCAGGGAGAGAACGCATGACCGGGCGAGCACGCGCGAGGGTCGCATGGCGCAGATGAGGTCGAAGGCCGAAGGGCAGATTCTCGACGTCCGCAACCTGCGGATCGAGGCGGTGACCGAAACAGGCAAGCGCGTCACCCTGGTCGACGATGTCAGCTTCACCCTGGATGCCGGCGAGGTGCTGGGGCTGATTGGTGAATCGGGCGCCGGCAAGTCGACCATCGGGCTTTCGGCCCTGGTCTATGCGCGCACGGGCTGCCAGATCGCGGGCGGCGAAATCCTGTTTCACGGCCGCGATGTGCGCCAGCTCGACATGCGGGGCCGGCAGAATCTGCGCGGCGTCAGGGTAGCCTATATCGCGCAGAGCGCCGCGGCGGCCTTCAATCCAGCCCACACCCTCTTCGACCAGGTCACCGAGGTCGCCTTGCAGCACGGCGTCATGAACCGCGCGCAGGCGCGGCGGGACGCGGTCCGGCTGTTCGGGGAACTCGAGCTGCCCGATCCCGAGACCTTCGGCAACCGTTATCCGCATCAGGTCTCCGGCGGCCAGTTGCAGCGCGCCATGGCGGCGATGGCGATGATCGCCAGACCCGACCTGCTCGTGTTCGACGAGCCCACGACGGCGCTCGACGTCACCACCCAGGTCGAGGTCCTGGCCTCCTTCAAGAAGCTGATCCGGGAGCATCGCACTGCCGCGCTCTATATCACGCACGATCTGGCGGTGGTCGCGCAGGTCGCCGACCGCATCATGGTGCTGCGCGGCGGCAAGATGGTGGAGCAGGGGCCGGCGACGCGGATCCTGCAGAAGCCGGAGATGGACTATACCCGCATGCTGGTCGCGGAACGCGTGGCAGCGGAGCAGAGCAGGTTTGTCGAGGGTCATGCCGAAGGCGACCGCCCGATCCTGGAGGTGCGCAACGTCGTCGCGGCGTATCGCGGCACGATCAAGGTCGTCGACGACGTCTCGATCGACGTCCAGCGCGGCGACACGCTGGCGATCGTGGGCGAATCCGGTTCCGGCAAGAGCAGCCTGGCGCGCGTGATCGTCGGATTGCTGCCGCGCCAGCAAGGAAACGTCGTTTTCGATGGCGTCACGCTGAGGCCGCGCCTGCAGGATCGCAGCAAAGAGCAGCTCCGCCGCATCCAGATGATCTACCAGATGCCGGACGTTGCGCTGAATCCGCGCCACACCCTGCTCGACATCATTGGCCGACCCATCCAGTTCTATTTCGGCAAGGGCCGTGGCGAAGTCCGCGCCCGCGTCGAGGATCTTATGCGGCAGATCGACCTGCCGGCGGATTACATCAACCGCAGGCCACACGAGCTGTCCGGCGGGCAGAAGCAGCGGGTGTGCATTGCGCGCGCCCTGGCAGCGGAGCCGGAGATCATCATCTGCGACGAGGTCACCTCGGCGCTCGACCCTCTGGTATCCGACGAGATCCTGCGCCTGCTGCGGCGCATCCAGGACGAGACCGGCGTGGCCTACCTCTTCATCACGCACGATCTCGGCACGGTGCGCCGGGTCGCCAACAAGGTCGCCGTCATGCTGAAGGGCAAGATCGTGGCGAGCGGCCCGACCGAGCAGGTGTTCAGCCCGCCGTTCCACCCCTATACGGGACTGCTGTTGTCGTCGGTGCCCGAGATGCGGCCGGATTGGCTGGACGAAGTATTGAGCCGAAGACGAAAGGCTGGCTGATGACGGTGCACCGCAAGCTCGATGAGCTTCCCGACAGGATCAGGGCGATCGAGCACTTCTGGATCACGCTGAAGGATGGATGCCGCCTGGCGGCGCGCATATGGCTGCCGGAGGATGCGGAGAGGAACCCGGTGCCCGCGATCCTCGAATACATCCCCTACCGCAAGCGCGACGGCACGCGTGGCCGGGATGAGCCGATGCATGCCTATTTCGCCGGCCACGGCTATGCCGCCATTCGGGTCGACACGCGCGGCTCGGGCGAGTCCGACGACGTGCTGCAGGACGAGTATCTGCAGCTCGAGCTTGACGACGCCGTGGAGGTGATCGACTGGATCGCGCGCCAGCCCTGGTGCGACGGCAAGGTCGGCATGATGGGCAAGTCCTGGGGCGGCTTCAATTGCCTGCAGGTGGCGGCGATGCGGCCGAAGCCGCTGCAGGCCGTGCTCTCGGTCTGCTCGACAGACGACCGCTACGCCGACGACATCCACTACATGGGCGGCTGCCTGCTCAACGACAATCACTGGTGGGGCGCGATCATGCTGGGCTTCCAGGCGCGTCCGGCCGACCCCCTGCTGTTCGGCGAAGGCTGGCGCGAGAACTGGCTGAAGCGGCTGAACGAGATGCCGTTCTGGCCGGGCACCTGGATGCGGCATCCGACCCGCGACGAATACTGGCGGCACGGCTCGATCTGCGAGGATTATAGCGCGATCCAATGTCCGGTGATGCTGATCGGCGGCTGGGCCGATGCCTATACCAACGCCATTCCACGCATGCTGGAGCATCTGAAGGGGCCGCGGCGCGGCATCATCGGCCCGTGGGCGCATCTCTATCCGCATGACGGCGTGCCGGGTCCGGCCATCGGCTTCCTGCAGGAGGCCGTCAAATGGTGGGATCACTGGCTGAAGGCCAAGCGGAACGGCGCGATGGACGGGCCGACGCTGTGGTCCTGGCTGGAGGACGGCGCGCCGCCAGCGACAACCGCGCGGTACCGCGAGGGAAAGTGGGTTGCCGACCAGGTCTGGCCAAGTCCGGCCGTCACGACGCGTTCCTGGTCGCTCGGCATCGGCGTGTTGTCGCCATCGGCGCAAGCGCCGGCCGATCTTGCCATCTGCTCGCCCCAGACGGTCGGCCTCGGCTGCGGCGAATGGATGGGGGCTGGCTGCCCAGGAGAGATGCCGGCCGACCAGCGCATGGATGATGCCGGATCGCTGGTATTCGATTCGGCGCCGCTGACGCAGGTGATCGATCTGCTGGGTTTACCGGTGCTCGACTTGGAGTTCTCCGTCGACCGCCCGGTGGCGCAGCTTTGTGCGCGGCTCAGCGACCTGTTCCCCGACGGCGCGGCGCAGCGCGTCAGCTACGCGGTGTTCAACCTCAATCACCTGGCGGGCCACGAAAAGCCGCAGGTGCTGGAGCCGGGCAAGCGCTATCGCGCGCGCATCACGCTGAATGCGCTCGGCCATCGTTTTGCCGCCGGGCATCGCCTCCGCCTGGCGATCTCGACGGCCTATTGGCCGCTGATCTGGCCGACGCCGGAGCGCGTGACGCTGACGGTCCATACGGCAAACACGCGGCTGGAGCTGCCGGTGCGTGCGCCGCAGAAGGGCGATGGCGTCAATCCCTTCCTGCCGCCGGAATCCGCGCCGCTGACGCCCGCGAGCAAGGTGGCGGAAGGGCGGCTGCAACGTGAGATCCGCCACGATTTGCTCACCGGGCGCGTCACCTATGTTACCGACGGCGAAGGCGGCGTGTTCGGCGAGGGCGTCATCCGCTTCGATGAGATCGACACGGTCGTCAACCACACGCTCCGGCGCGAGCTGACCATCCACCCCGACGATCCGCTCAGCGCGCATTATCGCATCGTCCAGTCCCAGGTCATCAAGCGTGAGGGTTGGGATATCCTGGTGGAAACGGAGACCGTCATGACCTCTACCGAGAAAGAGCTCATCCTGACAGGAAGGCTGGACGCATTCGAGAACGGGAAACGGGTGGCGAGCCGCAATTGGCGTGAAGAGATAGCGCGCCGGTTCCTGTAGTGGCCATGGCGCGCCTTTCCGACCAAGCCTACACCGACCTGCTCGCGGTCCTGTTCGCGGTCGTGTGGGTCCTGCTCGGGATCGACCCGCTCTACCGCCACGACTGGATGCTGGAGAACATGCTGGTCGTCGCGCTGGCGGCCGCTTTCCTGTGGTGGCGCAAGCGGCTTCGCATCTCGAAACTGTCGAGCACTCTCGTCTTCCTATTCCTCTGTGTGCATGAGACCGGGGCGCACTACACGTACTCGGAAGTGCCCTACGACAGGTGGGCCGAGGCGCTGATCGGCACGAGCATCAGCGAGCTGTTCGGCTTCTCGCGCAATCACTTCGATCGCCTGGAGCACTTTTTCTATGGCCTGCTGCTGTCCTATCCGATGCGGGAGGCGTATATCCATGCACAGATGCTGACCGGGCGCTTGACCTACACGATCCCGATCACGATCACTCTGGCGTTCTCCGCGCTATACGAGATCCTGGAATGGGCGGCAGCGGAGATCGTGGGCGGCGATTTGGGTGTCGCCTATCTGGGCACCCAGGGCGATGTCTGGGATGCGCAGAAGGATATGGCCTTGGCCGGCTTCGGGTCGATCCTGGCCATGGCAGCGGCATTCGCGTCGCAACGGCAGAGAGCGAAAGTACAGCCGAGCCGCGCGGGATAACTAGCGCCGTTCGTCGGGCCCTGGCGCGCCGACCGGCTTCCTGGCGCGCGGGAGTCCGCCCCAGATCTCCGGCCTTTCGGCATGAAAGGCGAAGCCGAGCTTCAGGCTCTCGGCGATGCGCTGGGCGCGCTGCACGAAAAGAGCGGCAAGCTCCGCATCGAACAGATCGTGCGTCGTCTCCGAGAAGAGGCCCAACCAGCGCTCGAAATGCCGCGGCTCAATACCTTTGAGCTTCAAGTGCGCGGGAATCGGCCGGCCCTTGTAGCGGCCGGTGGTGTTCATCACCGAGGACCAGAAGTCGCACATGGTCTTCAGGTGCGGCGTCCAGTCCGCGCCGATGGCATCGAGGAAGATGGGACCGAGTTCCGCATCGGTGCGAATGCGCGCATAGAACGCGGCGACCAGCGTCTCGATCTGGGTGTCGGTGGCGCATTGCATCACGGGTCTCGTCGGCATCGTCTTGACATAGACAGTCTCGATGTGCGGGGCAAGGCGACCGCCTGCCGCAGCATGGATCTCTCCATTGAGCCGCGGTCGAGCGAGCGGATATACAGATAGCGGTGTCAGGTTATCCGCGGGAGCGAGCATGAAAACGGCTGATGTCATTGTGATCGGGGGCGGCATAGCCGGGGCCTCCGCCGCGGCCGAGCTTGCCGGGGATGGGGCGCGCGTCCTGCTGCTGGAGATGGAGAGCCAGCCCGGCTACCACGCTACCGGCCGGTCGGCCGCGATGTACGAGCCCGCCGACGGTGCGCCGATGGTGCGCGCCCTGACCCGCGCGAGCCGCGGCTTTTTTGTGGCGCCGCCGCAGGGTTTCGTGGAGGTGCCGCTGCTTTCGCCGCGCGGCGTGCTGATGCTGGCCTATCCGGGCGATGAAGCGCTGATCGAGGAGGCGAAGCGCAACGGCTACGTTGCCGTGGATGCCGCGTTCGCTCACCAGAAGCTGCCTTTGGCGAGGTTGGACGGCGCAATCGCGATTCTTTGGGATGGCGAGGCGCAGGATATCGATGTCGATGCGCTCCATGCTGGACGGTTGCGCGCGCTCCGCCGCGCAAAGGGCGAGATCGTGACCGATGCGCCCATCGATCGCGGTCGGCGCGTCGGTGGCGTTTGGCGGCTGGAGGCCGGCGACGCAGCCTATGAAGCGCCGGTTATTGTGCTTGCGGCGGGCGCCTGGAGCGACCAGGTGGCGAAGTCCTGCGGCGTTGCGCCTGTCGGCCTGAAGCCGAAGCGGCGCAGCGCAGCGATCATCGCCGGCCCGGCGGGAATCCCGGTGAGCGACTGGCCGGAAATCCTCCCGATCGACATCAGCTTCTACTGCAAGCCGATGGGCGGGAAGCTGATGCTCTCGCCGGCGGACGAAGAGCCCGTCGAGCCGCACGATACATGGGCCGACGATCTGCGCCTGGCGGAAGCCGCAGCGGGCCTGGAGCGGTTGGTGGACATGCAGGTGCAGCGGTTCGAGCGGACCTGGGGCGGTCTGCGCACATTCGCGCCCGACGGCTTGCCCGTCGTCGGTTTCGATCCGGATGCCGAAGGCTTCTTCTGGCTTGCGGGGCAGGGGGGATACGGCATCCAGACATCGCCGGCTTTGTCCAGACTGGCCGCCGCGCTGATCTCCGGGCGCACGCTGCCGGCCGATCTGGCGCGCGAAGCAATTTTCCCCGAACAGCTCTCGCCCAGACGCTTCCGGTGAAAAGCGCGGCCATTGCCAAGGTCCACATTGACTGCCGCTTCTGCTCGGCGCAACTCTTCGGCGGCACGAAGGGGCAGCGAACAACCGCGAGCCGCAGAGCCGAGATCGACGCGGCTGGTGACGATCAGCTCGCGGAACTGGAGGTCAAGCTGCCCCGGCCTTCGTGCAGCAGGCAAGCGTCGAGTTATCCAGTCAGATGAACGGCGGCGATCAAGGATGTGGGAGGGGGCCACATCGGAGAATCGCCGCCGTCGCATAGCTCGGGTCTGAATCGTTGCACTTGCGACCCCAGCCGCACTTCCAACAAAGAAACGGCTGCTCCGTTCCGATGTTTAGAGATGTGTCCGCCGATTCGGGCACGACATGAACGGCAGGAGTGCGACATGGCGCGGGATCGTTGGAGACACCAGGAGCACGGGAGAGAAGAGGCACGCCGGCGTTGGGAAGACGACGAGCGGTGGCGCTACGGCAACGAGGGCTACCGCGAGAGCCGCGACCTTGGAAACCGGCGTTATGGGCAGGAGAGTTACGGCGAGCATGGCGGATTCGGCGGGCAGGATTACGGCCAGGGCCCGGAACACGGGCGCGACTGGTACGGCGACGAACGCAGGGCGGGTGCAGGACGGCCATATCGCGGGTTCGAGCCGACCGGCTACCCGGGAACGGGCGGCTTTGGATACATCCCGTCGCAATATCCGCAGGAGGGCCCCTTCGCAGGTGACTATGGCCGCCGCCGTGGCGAGCGAGGCGAGTCTGCCTTCGCCCGTGGCGCAGCGGGCCACCGGGAAGATTGGCCCGGCCGTGGTCACGAGGAAGCCCGTCCCCGCGGCACGGGCCCGGAGCGTGGATGGTGGGACCGCGCCAGGGACGAGGTCTATTCCTGGATGGGCGATGAGGAAGCGGAGCGCCGCCGGCGTGAGGACGAGATGCGGGGGCATTATGGCCGGGGGCCGAAGGGCTACACCCGCTCCGATGAGCGGATCCGGGAAGATGTGAGCGACCGCCTCACCGAGGACTGGGAAGTCGACGCCTCCGATATCGAGGTGACGGTGAGCAATGGCGAGGTGACGTTGGCCGGCACGGTCGACAGCCGCAGGGCGAAGCGCCGGGCGGAGGATTGTGCCGAGAGCGTTTCCGGCGTGCGGAACGTTCAGAACAACCTGCGGGTCCAGCAGCCGAGCGAACGGACCAGCGCCTTCGGCACCAGCGCGACGGAGGGCGCGGCCAAAACCGACCAAGCGGCTTCCGCAGGAGCGGACGAGTGAGCCTGCAGATCGCAACTGCCGAGACTCCGCCGCTCGCTGCGGGGCGCGGCCCTGATGTGATCAGTGGCCGAAGCGGGCCTCCAAGGCACGCAGGAAGCCGGCCCGGCGACGCAGCTGCCGATAGGCGCCATAAGCAAGCTGGCCTGGCGTGCGTCGGGGCCGCGGGTTGATCGGGATATCTGCAATCTCAGGGCATCGACGCTGGATGATGGAATGGAACACCGTCGCCTTGCGCCTGGCGGCGAGGGGTGCCGAAAGCAGAAGCTCCACGACGCGGCGGCAGTTGAAGGGGATGCTGGTATCGAACGCCATGTCGTACGCCATCAGCGACGGCCCGTGCCAAGTCGACATGCGATGCTCGATGTAGCACAAGTCCCAGGCATCATAGCCCATGATCTCAGGTGACTGCGGGTCGGTTGAATCGTAACCCGCCGCGACGAAGAATCGCCGCATTTCATCCTGCATGTATTGGGCCGCTTGCTCGCGAAGCGGCAGAGCGGCTGTCGCTTTCGACAGCGAGACCAGCGTCCAGTTCGACGGATCGAAGGTCGTCGGCATGCCCGGATGATTGCGCCAGAACGAGCGACCGATTTCCGCAAGACTCGAGCGGACATGAATAAACGCATTGTTGCCGTCCCGGAATCCGTTCAGGCAGATGGGCCCGAGATTCGTGTTGATCGGACAATCCGAGATGAGCCTCTGCACCTGGTAGGCAGCCGGCGCGTTGTGCGGCTCGACCAAGGGCAGACGGCGATGCGCAATTCCGAGGCGCTTCGACAGCCGGCTGGCGGTATCGGCGTCGACCGTATCCTGGACGCCCCTGTCGTAGGTAAAAGTGACGAGGTCAGGCAACCCGCTGTAGATGCTGAGGCTGAGACGGCTATCCAGCCCGGCGGTCAGGGATAGCGCGGGGCTCCACCGCGCGGCTGTCGCTTGCGCCACGCGCGTCAGGAGCGCCTCGGCTTCATCGATCACCTGGGAGGTGGCGCGCTCGCATCGGCTCGTGCGCGGCCAGAATCGCCGCATCGTCCGATCGCCGAGCGCCAGGACGAAGTTCGCCGGCAGGATGCGAACGCCTTCAACGGGCGACGCGTTGCCGGGCAATGCGCACCAATAGTGCCTGAACATGTCCCTGCGTGGCGCGACCCCGATCAATTCGCCGAGCAAGGTCGAGTGGGACGCCACCGCCGGCCTGTCTTCGGCAAAGTAGATGGTGCGGGTTCCGCAAGCATCTCCGACGACATGGCAACGATCGCCCACATGGCAGATCAAGCCGAACCTGCCAAACAGGTCATCCGTCCGAGAAAGCATGGCGTCGATGCCATGCTCCACGGCGCAGCGCAGCAAAGACCGGGCAATCTCGGGCTCGCCGCAATCCGGGTGCGCCAGGTCGAGGCAGTGGCCGATCAAGACCACATACGAGGATCCGGCGCAGTCGACATGGCATTCGTAGTCAGGAGATATGAACAGCCGCCCTCGAGGCAGCGGCACTGATTGGAGCCCCGTTGGCTCAGACTCGACCTCCGCCAGAGAGAACAGGTAGCTCCTGGGCAGGAAGCCGTCCCACCGCCAACGCACCTCCGCACAGTCGATCGGCTCGATCTGCGCGCCCATTGGTTTTCCCCACCAGCTGTGACCCGCAACCTTCCCCGTGAGCGCCACATGCCTCTCGCGCGATCGACGCGCGGGGCCGAAGCCATTCACCGGGATGACGATGACGACGGGGCCTTGCCTCAACACCACCGCTGGTCAATCGTTCCGCGAGGGGCTTGCAACGGGATGCGCCGGTGCAGCGGCGAGGGGAGGTGGTGCTGCCGAGAAGGATTGAACTTCCGACCCCGTCCTTACCAAGGACGTGCTCTACCACTGAGCTACGGCAGCGCCTGAGGCGGGCGGCAGCCGGCCGCCCCCGAAAACGGCGCGGACAATGCCATTTTGGGGCAGCCAAGGCAAGCCCCGGAAATATCCCGATTTTTCCTTTGCTTCATCAATCTTCCACAGTTCGGCCATAGTTCCATCACGCCGAACCGGTAACCAACCCGACGTGACATGGGGAATCTCCATCCCCGATTCGAGTGGGAGGGCGTCATGATCGTGGCGGTGCGGGGTTGGTGGCAGCAGTTTCAGGACCGGCGGCGGCATCGCCAGGATATCAGGGCGTTTCAGCGCCTGATGGATGCACGCGAGGCTCGCCGCACCGCGCTGTAAGTAGAGCGGGGCGAGACCGTATTTGACCGCGGAGCCGGCGTCGGATAACTCGGCAGCCAGCGCCGGAAGGAATCCACGATGTCGTCCAGCAAGCCGGAATCTTCGAAGCCAGCCGCCAAGCCATCAGCCCAGACGGCGCAATCGGAGCGCTTGGCTGCCGCCTTGCGGGACAACCTGAAGCGCCGCAAGGCCCAGGCGCGGGCCCGCCGGGCCGCGGAGCCCGGCCGCCACGAGGGTTGAGCCACGCCGACCTTGAGCCCCCCAAAGCCTTCAAGTACAAAGCGTTAGCTGGCGCACCCCAAAGCTGCGCCAAGACCTCAAGTAATCACCCTAAAGGATTGAATCCATGGGCATCATGCCGGACACCTGGATCCGAGAGATGTCGCTGAAGCGCGGCATGATCGAGCCATTCGTCGAATCGCAGAAGCGGGAAGGGGTGATCTCTTACGGGGTCTCATCCTACGGCTACGACGCGCGGGTGGCGCGCGAGTTCAAGATCTTCACCAATGTCAACAGCGCCGTGGTCGACCCCAAGTCCTTCGCCAAGGAAAGCTTCGTCGACCGCGAGACCGACGTCTGCATCATCCCGCCCAACTCCTTCGCGCTGGCGCGCACCGTGGAGTATTTCCGCGTGCCGCGCGACGTGCTGGTGATCTGCCTCGGCAAGTCGACCTATGCCCGCTGCGGCATCATCGTGAACGTGACGCCACTGGAGCCGGAATGGGAGGGACACGTCACGCTGGAATTCTCCAACACCACGCCGTTGCCGGCCAAGGTCTATGCCAATGAGGGTGCCTGCCAGTTCCTGTTCCTCAAAGGCGACAGCCCGTGCGAGATCTCGTATCGCGACCGTGCCGGCAAATACATGAAACAGACCGGCGTCACGCTGCCGCGCCTCTAAGGATCGCACAACCCATGGATCGCATTCGTATTCGCGGCGGCAAGCCCCTCACGGGCGAGATCCGGATCAGCGGCGCCAAGAATGCCGCCCTGCCGCTCATGGCGACGTCGCTGCTGACCGACGGCGAGGTCCGCCTCGAAAGCGTGCCGGATCTGGCCGACATCACGACCATGACCAACCTGCTGGCGCAGCACGGCGTCGAGGTGACGACCAGGCTCTCCGGCAAGGAGCGCTCGATCACGCTGTGCGGCCGCAGCATCGCCGACACGACCGCGCCCTACGATCTGGTGCGCAAGATGCGCGCCTCCGTCCTGGTACTCGGACCGCTGGTTGCGCGTCACGGCCAGGCCCGCGTTTCGCTGCCCGGCGGCTGTGCCATCGGCACGCGGCCGGTCGATCTGCATATCCGCGGCCTGCAGCAGCTCGGCGCGGAGATCGATCTGCAGGAAGGCTACATGGTCGCCCGCGCGCCCAAGGGCCTGACCGGCGCCGAGGTGAACTTCCCGAAGGTTTCGGTCGGCGCAACCGAGAATCTGCTGATGGCCGCGACCCTGGCAAAGGGCGAGACGCACCTCGTCAACGCCGCGCGCGAGCCGGAGATCACCGACCTCGCCAAGTGCCTCATCGGCATGGGCGCGAAGATCGATGGCCTGGGGACCGATCATCTGCGCGTCCAGGGCGTCGATCGCCTGCACGGAACGACCCACACTGTCGTGGCGGACCGGATCGAGACCGGCACCTATGCCATGGCGGCAGCCGTCACCAATGGCGAAGTCGAACTCGTCGGGGCCCAGCACGACCTGATCGGGTCCGTGATTGCGACCCTGGCGCCGGCCGGCGTGCTATTCACCGAGACGCCGCGCGGGCTTCGGGTGAAGCGGACCAATGGCGAGCTTGTTGGCGTCGATGTGATGACCGAGCCGTTTCCCGGATTCCCGACCGACCTGCAGGCGCAGATGATGGCGCTGATGGCGACGGCCCAGGGCGCCTCGATGATCACGGAGACGATCTTCGAGAACCGCTTCATGCACGTGCCGGAACTGACTCGCATGGGCGCCAGCATCAACGTCCATGGCGCGTCGGCCATGGTGCGCGGCGTGAAGCGGCTGACCGGCGCCCCGGTCATGGCGACGGATCTGCGCGCGAGCGTGTCCCTTGTTCTGGCCGGCCTGGTGGCGGAGGGCGACACGATCCTCAACCGCGTCTATCACCTGGACCGCGGTTATGAGCGCCTGACGCACAAGCTGGCAGCCTGCGGCGCCGAGATCGAGCGCCTGTCGGACGGAGCGGCCGAATGACGCCACCTCTCAAGATCATCGCGCGCGATGCCGAGGATCTGGCGGTCGTCGCCGCATGCCTGCAGGATTCGCTGATCCCGCTCAACGAAATGCGCTACCTGCCACAGGAGCGGCGCTTCATCCTGGTGGCGAACCGCTTCCGATGGGAGCGCGCGGTCCGCGAAATGCAGGGAGTCCCCGCGTCGGCCACCGATGCAAGCTTCGAGTCCGACGAGGACTTTGGCGCCCTGCAGCGGACCAATGCCGGCATCTGCATCGACCGGGTGACCGCGGTCCGCAGCCGCAATATCGACCGGTCCCGGCCGGATGACTTTCTGTCTCTGCTGTCCCTCCAACTGAGTGGCGACAAGCTGTCGTTCCTGTTCGCCGGCGGCGGGATCATCCAGGTGGAGATCGAGGGTCTGGCACTCTATCTCAGCGATCTGGGCAAAGCCTGGCCGACCCAATGGCGGCCGGACCACACGCTGGATACCACGGATACCAAGGCAAAGGGCCGATGACCGGAAGCGGCGCGGCGGCCTTCGTCCTGGCCCTGCCGAAGGGGCGGATTCTGCGCGAATTGACGCCGCTGCTCGCGCAGGCCGGACTGGAGCCGGAGCCTGACTTTCACGACGAAAGCTCGCGCAAGCTGCGTTTCGCGACCAGCGATGCGCGGCTTGAGATCATCCGCGTGCGCAGCTTCGATGTCGCGACCTTCGTCGCGTTCGGCGCCGCGCAGCTTGGCGTCGCGGGAAACGACGTGCTGCTGGAGTTCGACTATCCCGAGATCTACGCGCCGGTCGACCTCGGCATCGGCAGATGCCGCCTGGCGGTGGCTGAGCCGGCGGAGATGGTGGGAGATGACGACCCCAACCGCTGGTCCCACATCCGGGTCGCAACCAAATACCCCAACATCACGCGCGCGCATTTCGCGGCGCGCGGCGTCCAGGCCGAATGCATAAAGCTGTCGGGCGCGATGGAACTGGCGCCGACCTTGGGGCTCAGCCGGCGCATTGTCGATCTGGTCTCCACCGGCGCGACGCTGAAGGCCAACAACTTGGTCGAAGTGGAGCGCATCGCCGACGTCACATCCCGGCTGGTGGTCAATCGCACGGCCTGGAAGACGTATCCGGAGGAGATCGGCGGCTGGATCGAGCGGCTGCGCGCCGCAGCCGGCGCGATCTGAGCGCATGGCCGAGACCGGGTCCACCAGGCGCGTCGTCAGCATTCACCTGGAAGATGCCGCTTCCCTGCGCCAGTCGCCGGAAGCGGAGCAGGAGCGGGCGGTCGCCATCTTCGATCTGATCGAGGAGAACGAATTCGTTCCGTCGGTCGAGCATCCGGGCCCGTATCACCTGGTCCTGGCGGTGCAGGACAACAAGCTGGTCTTCGATCTGCGCGATACCGAGAACCAGGAGGTCTACAAGTTCATCCTTTCCCTGACGCCCTTCCGTCGCATCATCAAGGAATACTTCGACGTCTGCGAAAGCTACTACGCCGCCATCAAGGCCTCGAGCCTGTCGCAGATCGAGGCGATCGACATGGGTCGGCGCGGCCTCCACAACGAGGGCTCGGAGATCCTGCGTGACCGGCTGGCTGGCAAGGTGGAGATGGATTTCGGGACGGCGCGGCGGCTGTTCACGCTGATCTGCGCCCTGCATATGAAGACGTGAGGCCGGCATGGCGGGCCTGCCCGGCAGTGTGCTGTTCTGCTGCACCCAGAACTCCATCCGCTCGCCGATGGCGGAGTCGCTGCTGAAGTATCTCCACGGCCGGCGGATCTACGTGGACTCCGTCGGCGTGCGCGCCAGCGAGATCGACGGATTCGCGGTTGCCGTCATGGACGAGATCGGCGTCGACCTCGCTAAGCATCGCCCGAAGACCTTCGATGACCTGGAGGACACCTCCTTCGATCTCATCATATCGCTGTCGCCGGAGGCCCAGCACAGCGCGGTCGAGATGACCCGCACCATGGCTTGCGATGTCGAATACTGGCCGACCATGGACCCCAGCGTGATCGAGGGGAGTCGGGAGGAACGGCTGGAAGCGTATCGCGCGGTGCGCGACACGCTGCTGGCGCGCATCCGCGAACGCTTCCCGCCCGCCGGCGCGCCGCAGATCTAGATCACGTGCCGAGGCCCAGGACGCTGCGCAGCTTGCGCGCCAGTTCCTGGCGGCGATAGGGCTTCGTGATGATCTCCGCGCCGTCGGCGAACTGGACCTGACTGCGCAGGGACGCTTCGGCAAAGCCCGTCGTGAGCAGCGTCTTGATGCCTGGCCGCAGGCGCTGCGCGGCCTGCGCCAGCTCGGTGCCGGAGATGCCGCCGGGCATCACCACGTCGCTGAACATCAGGTCGACCTTCTGATCCGATTGCAGGATTGCGAGGGCGGCCGCCCCGCTATTGGCTTCGATCACGGTGCAGCCGAACTCGCGCAGCAGGCGGCAGACAATCTTGCGCACATCGGCGTTGTCCTCGACCACCAGCACGATGGCATCGATCCGATCGGGATGGGCCGGCGCCGCGGCAGGCGTGGCGATCTTTTTCTCCTCCGCCGCGCGCGGCAGGTAGAGGCGGACGGTCGTGCCGTAGCCGACCTCGCTGTAGATCTTCACATGGCCGCGCGACTGCTGCGCGAAGCCATAGACCATGCTGAGCCCCAGGCCGCTGCCCATGCCTTGCTCCTTCGTGGTGAAGAACGGCTCGAACACCCGGTTCAGCACGTCCGCCGGAATGCCGGTGCCGGTATCGGAAACCGCTAGCATGACGTAGTCGCCCGGCTGCACGTCGGGATTGTCGCTGGCGTACTCCTCGTCCAGATGTCGGTTGGCCGTTTCCAGCGTCAGCCGCCCACCGCCCGGCATGGCATCGCGCGCATTGATGGCAAGGTTGGCGAGCGCGGACTCGACCTGGGCCGCGTCGGCCATCGCCGGCCAGAGATCCGGCGCCAGGCGCATCTCGATCTCGATATGCTCGCCCAGCGTCCGTGACAGCAATGCGCGGGTCGAGGCGACCAGGGCGCCTAGGTCGAAGGGCTTCGGCGACAAGGCCTGCCTTCGGGAAAAGGCCAGCAACTGGCGGATCAGCGTCGCCCCGCCCAGGCTCGCCTTCAGCGCCAGGTCGACCGATTCCTTGGCCGAGGGACCCAGTTCCGCCCGATCGCGCAGCAAGTCCAGGTTGCCGATCACCACCGCGAGCAGGTTGTTGAAATCATGCGCCATGCCGCCCGTGAGCTGGCCGACCGCCTCCATCCGGTGCGCGTGGTTGAGCTGACGGCGTGTCGCCTTGCTCTCCGTGACATCCTTCATGATGCAGACCGCGCCTCGGACGCGCCGGTCGCCATCGTAGAGCGGCGCGCCGGAGACGCGGAGGTCGAGGGCCGATCCGACGGCCGATTGCTGGTGGGTCTCGCTATCCGTCAGCACGTCGCCTTCGAATAGCCGGTGCACCATCTCCTCCAGCTCCGTCCCGGCAATCCCGCTCAACGACGACAAGGGCTGGCCGACGATATCGATGGCGGAGAGTCCGAAGATCCGCTCCGCTTTGTTGTTCCAGACGATCACGCGGCGCGAGCTGTCCAGGCCGAGAATCGCGACCGGCGAGGACTGGACGACGGCGTCCAGGGTCTGGTTGGCCTGCCGGAGAGTCGACACCATCGCCTCGCGATCGGTGATGTCGCGGATGATCGCGGTGAAGATGGTACGGCGGTCCTCCATCATTTTAGAGATATAGATCTCCGCCGGAAACTCGGCGCCGTCCTTGCGCCGGGCGAACAGCTTGTCGGGAACGCGGACCTGCATCGCGACCTCGGACGAAGCACCGAACTGCCGCACTTGTTCCTGTACCGTGGCGACGAACCGATCGGGCAGCAGGATCTCGGCGCGTTGCCCAATCGCCTCGTCGGCAGTGTGGCCGAAGAGGCGCTCTGCCGCCTGGTTGAAGGTCGCGATGGTCAGCGCCTGGTCGATCGCGACGATGGCATCCGGCGCTATCGCCAGGATCTGGCGGTAACGGGCCTCCGTCTCCCGTTGCCGCGCCTCGGCGGCAGTCCGTTCCCGCCGGACCGCGGTTTCGCGCAACTCGCGCTCGATGGCCAGCGCGAGGCGGGTGAGATTGGCTTTCATCACGTAGTCCTGGGCGCCGGCCCTCATGGCGGCGACCGCCACGTCCTCGCCGATCGCGCCCGAGACGAAGATGAACGGCACGTCCCGATCGCGCGCCCGCACCATCTTCAGGGCGTCGATGCCGGAGAAGCCGGGCATGTTGAAGTCGCACAGCACGACGTTCCAACCTTGGTCCTCCAGCGCCACATTCAGTCCAACGGCGGTATCGGTGCGCTCCGCGCTCACCTCGTAGCCTTCGCGCCGGAGTTGCCGGATCAGCAGGTCCGCATCATCGGCGGAGCCATCGATGATGAGGATGCGGAGGGACGTGGCCATCGGTCAGCGCGCCGGCCGTTCGTTGAGCGGCAGCCAATTGAGGCCGAACTGGCGTGCGGCTTCGACAAGCTCATCGATACTCACGGGGTTTCCGACATAGCCGTTGCAGCCGTCGTGGTAACCCTGCATGAGATCGCGCTCCTCCTTGGGCGAGGTCAGGATCACCACGGCGCGGGTCCTGTTGCGTTCGTCCGCCCGAATGCGGCGCAGGACCTCGAAGCCGTCCAGCTTGGGCAATTTGACGTCCAGCAGGACCACCTCCGGAAAAATGTGTCACGTCGCGGCGGCGTGAGCGCCCGTTCCGAACAGGAACTCAACCGCCTCGAGCCCAACGCGGGCGACCACACCAATTGCAAGCTTGTTCTTGTTCAAGGCGCACACAGTCAACGCGTCGTCGGTTGTCCTCGACCAGAGAACGTATTTCCGGGTCATTCGTTTCTCCGGCGGCTACAGCGCACGCGAAATCATCCTGCGCTGGGCGGGGATCCAGCAGGCTCCGCATTCTTGGCGTGCGCCCGATCATACGCCTTCCCGTGCCGCGCCCCTCCCCAATGGCCCGACAGCACGTGCCGCCGATTGTTCTATGAAATTGTCACCAGATGCCCAAACGCAACGACGCGCTACTAGGAATATTAGGCCAGGGGGGCCTGTCTCCAGTGTATTCGGATGACCGGCCCTGCCGGCGCGTATCGGCAGGCGGGCGAATCTTGGCCCAACGAAGCGCGCTTTCCGGCGGAAACAGCGCTGGTCCGGAGGGAATTGAGGAATCTCACAAAAAGGTTTATATCCGCGCCCAAGTCGGGGTCTGCCCGGTCGACGGAGCGGCTTCGCGAAACAAGGAACCTACATGGCGAAAGAAGATCTTATCGAATTTTCCGGGACGGTCACCGAACTGCTCCCCAATGCGATGTTCCGGGTCAAATTGGACAATGACCACGAGGTGCTGGCCCATACCTCCGGCAAGATGCGCAAGAACCGTATCCGCGTCCTCGCCGGCGACCGCGTGAACGTGGAAATGACGCCCTACGACTTGACCAAGGGCCGCATCACGTTCCGCTTCAAGTAACGCGCGACGCTCTCTGCATGCCGGTGCCTGAAACCGGGGCCCAACAGCTTGTCCTGGCTTCGGGTTCGGCGCGGCGGCGCGATCTCCTGCGGCAGATCGGCATAGAGCCGTCAGCCATCGATCCGCCTCACATCGACGAGCATCATGGACCGCGGGAACTCCCGCTTGCCTACGCCCGGCGCATGGCGCGCGCGAAGCTGGCCGCCGTAGCGGGGCGGCATCGGGAAAGTTGGGTGCTGGCTGCCGACACCGTCGTGGCATGCGGCCGACGCATCCTCCCCAAGGCCGAAACCGAAGGCGAGGCGCGCGCGTCCCTCGGTCTGCTCAGCGGCCGCCGGCATCGCGTCCTGGGCGGCATCGCCATCGCGGCGCCGGACGGCCGCATGGCAGAACGCGTGGTGACGACGGTTGTTGCCTTCAAGCGGCTGACCTCGCAGGAGGTTGACTCCTACATCGCGACGGGAGACTGGCATGGCAAGGCGGGCGGCTATGCGATCCAAGGCCATGCGGCTGCCTTCATTCCGTGGATCAACGGGTCGTATGGCAACGTGGTCGGATTGTCGCTCAGCGATACCGTGGCGATGCTGAGCGGCCTTGGCTGGCGGACCTGAATCATGCGGCATCGCGTCTTCATTTCCGGCGGCGAGCAAAAGCTCGAGGTGATCCGCTGGTCCGATGGCCGCCTGGCGCAGGCGATCCGCGAGACGCCGGAAAGGCGCTCCCAGATCGGCGCGGTCTATCTCGGCCGTGTCGAGCGGATCGACCCCAGCCTTAACGCCGCTTTTGTCGAAATCGGGCTGAGCCGGCCGGGCCTGTTGCCCCTGAAGAAGCAGGGGCAGCATCCGACCGAAGGCGCGGCCGTGCCGGTGCAGGTGCGGCGCGACGAGCACGACGGCAAGGCGGTGCGCTTGTCCGCGACCATCCATACGGAAACCGCTTACGAGGACCACTTGGCGCAGGCGAAGGCGCAGGGCCGCATCCCCGCCTGTCTCGTGCCGCCGCCGACCGCTTGGCAGAGCTGCCTCGCCGCCCTTGATCCTGCGGCGATCGAGGAGGTGGCGTGCGACCGGCGCGTCGATGTGGGGGCGGTGCAGCGCTGGTGCGCCATCCATGCAACGGAGCTGTCGGAGCGCGTGCGGCACCTGCCCGTGCGCGAGTGGCAGCCGGAGCGGGCCGAGATCGAAGAAGAGATCGCGGCGGCGCTTGAGGAGACTGTGACGCTGCCCTGCGGCGGTAACCTGCTGATCGAGCCGGTGCGCACCTTGACGGCGATCGACGTCAACTCGGCGGCCACCCGCAAGCCCGGGATGGAGCTGACCGCGTTGACCGTCAATCTTGACGCGGCGCGCGAGGTGCCGCGTCAACTGGCCCTGCGCAATCTGGGCGGGATCGTGGTGGTGGATTTCATCGACCTTGAAAACCGCAACAAGCGGGAGCAGGTGCTGGAGCGCTTGCGTGAGGCTGCGGCGATCGATCCCGCGATCGAGTGGATCGGCAACATGTCGCGGCTGGGGCTTGTTGAGATTCTCCGCCGCCGCCGCGGGGCGACGCTTGCCGAGATGTGGGCTGGAGAAAAAGAGGAGCGCGATGGCGAGCGTTAAAAGTACATGCCCGGTCTGCGGAAAGCCGGCCGAACCGGCGTTCAAACCGTTCTGCTCGCAACGCTGCCGCCAGGTGGACCTCTATCGCTGGCTCAGCGGAACCTATCGCATTCCCGGCGCTGAGCGGCCCGGCGCCGAGGAGGGCAAAAATCAATCCGAATCCGAGGATTAGCGGACGGAATGCTTCGATTTCCAGGCTGGACAGGAGCGGGGAATCTGATTACAAGACCGCCTGCCTCGCGGCCGGCACCCGCCGGCCCATCCTGGCGCCCAGGTAGCTCAGTTGGTAGAGCACATGACTGAAAATCATGGTGTCGGTGGTTCGATTCCGCCCCTGGGCACCAACCGCCGACACGGCAGTTGATCCTCCCTCATCTGCCAGCCGAACTGTAGGCGGGAAACGAGCACCAATCCGACCGCCTGAGGACTGGAGCAGGTCGCCGGATCGGTGGCACGGTCGCAATGCGGCCGGCGAGTTAGCGGCGGCGGTGCCCAGCTAAAAGCTGGCGGACCGGCCGATCTGCTTCGGGAGCGCGCCCAGGATCGGCAGCTCAAACAGCTTGTGGACGCGCCACGCGAACACGACGGCCGCGCCCGTCGTGACAACCGTTATCACGTCGGGTTGGATCGGGAATGCGGTCCAAAGCGCCTGCAGGGACGTCACGATGAGGACGTGGACGAGGTAGATCGAGTATGAGGCGTCGCCCAAATCGGTCCAGACGGTTGGTCGCGTCTTCCAGTGCATCGCGCCGTAAACGATCAGCGCGGCGGGAACTCCGATCACAAAAACCCGCTGGATGCTCTCAGAGCCTTTCAAAAAATCGAGTGTGCCTCCCGTTGGGGCCAGGTTCAGGAGTCCCGCGCATAGCAAGGCGACAAAACCGAGTGGAAGGAACCAGATGCCGGCACGGACCAGCCGGGCGCGCGCGATGGCGACTCCAAATACAAACTCCAGGATGAGCGGATTGCCAAGAAACTGAAACAGAGGCGCCACTGAACGCAACGCGAAAGCGCCAGCATAGAGAGCCAGCAGCGCGTAAAGCCAGCGCCGGTCAAGTAATACGAGTGCAGCGCAGCCATAGAACAGCATCTCGAAGCAAAGCGTCCAGGCGACACCGAGCAACGGTGCGGTCATGACGTCGGTCGCGGGCCACAGCAGGAAGGTTGCAACGAGCTCGCGCCATCCTGAGTCGGCGGAAAAAACGGCCATGAGCAGCGCCGGTATGCAGCAAAGATAATAGAACGGGATGATGCGCCGGATGCGACGCCACATGAAAAGCGTTGGCGTAAGGCTTGGCGCCGTCTTGGCGATGACGACGCCAGAGATCACGAAGAAGAGATCCACTCCGGTCAGCCCGAGGCCCACCAGAGCGTGGGGGACAACATCCGAAGCCGATCCTGTCGCGACAATTGCGACTTGCGCGGCGTGGACGTAGACCACCATCGTCGCCGCGACAAACCGCAGAATTTGAAGAGACCAGATCACGGGGTTGATCCCAAGAGAAGCCGGCGGGAATTCAATCACGCGGCCGGCTTGCAGGGCAATAGGCCCGCACAACCAACGATTAATCATGCCGGCCCGTCCTCGGAGCGCGCCTTTTGTTTTGAGGCGGCGAGGAGAAGGGCGCTGGACATGGACGACCCCGGCCTCGATCCACTCCGGCTCCGGACTACCTGGACTGACCCGGAATCGTTTCGGAGGCGCGCGAGCATGTGGCCGGAGGTTGGCGAGCAATCGGCGAGTCAGACGCGATCGACGCCTCACCCGGCGCTTGCCATCGACTATCGCTTCCTCGTCTTCGTCCATGCGGCGAGAAGGCGAGAGGGTCCTTCCTAGGTCGTCCGACGGGCGGAACTCGGGTCGCAAAGCCCACATGATGTTCGCCGGGCTCGATCCCCGAAAACACGAGACGCTGAGGGCAGCGCGCCGCCGAGAGCCCAAACCCCGTCGCCCCTGCCACGACGTGCCGCGTCTCGCCGCCCGGCGATTGGTCAGGCCGTCAGCCTCCGGCCGTCGACGTCTGCCAGAGCGTTCAGGCGTCCGGCTCCGGACGCCGGGCGTAGAGCAGATCCGATGGGCGCCTTCCGCACCGCAAAACGCCCGGCCCAAGCCCTCCGACATCCTACGGATCTGCAGAAACTGCATGGCAGAGCTGCTGATATTTTGTATACCACATTCCGAATCCCTCTGGAAATGCGGCAATAGCGGTGCCATATATAACGCAGTGCAGCATTGGATTATGCGCCACGACAGCAGGCGCACCGACACATAGGAGAATGACTATGGGCAGCTTCGATTTCGTCAACCTCGCCGTTCTCGTCCTGGCGGTTGGCGGGCTTGCCGCAGTGCTTCTGGAGACCTTGATGAAGAGCCCGGCCAGCCTGGTCGCGATGGCGGACGACAGCCGCCGTTTCGCCGAGGCGTCGCTGGTGGAAGAGACGGTCTCCGCGCATGTGGGCCCGGTCCAGGCTCAGGCCCCAGCCAACGTCAATCAGCCTCGCCTAGCCGCCTGATCGGTTGTTGCCCGTTTCTGCCGAGGCTAGGGGGCGGGCTTGCTGGCCTGCTTAGCCTCGGCAATCGCAACAGCATTCCAGCGCTTCAAAAGCGTAGCGGCCTCGCAGGGGCCGCATCTCTAGCCCGACCGGGCCAGTCTTATTTCTTATTTCACCAGCGTGACCGGCACCTTGCTCAGCTGCAGCACTTTATGTGCGACGGATCCGAGCAGGAGGCCGGCGGCATTGCCCAGCCCGCGGGTCGCCATCACGATTGCGGCGCAGTCCCGCTGCTCTGCATAGGCGGCGATGGTTTCGGCCACCTCGCCCACGACGGTGCTGCTCTCATGGCGGAGCTTCGCATCTTCGAGCAGCTTGCGTGCGCCGGCCAGCGCTTTGGCCCCTTCATCACCGTGGAAATCGCGCAGGACAGCGGAGTCGATGAACGTCGCCGCGGCGGATGGCAGGGGCGGTTGGACATTGAGCACGTGGATCTCAAGGTCCGTGTCGCCGGGGGCCAGCGTCGAAGCCACGTAACGCACGGCGGCGAGGGACCTGTCGGAGCCGTCCACTGGGATCAGAACACGCATCTTTCCTTCAATCCTCTCTGTCGCTCATGCCCGGATCGGGCATGTGGTGGACGCGCCAATGGCAGACGTCACGAGACCGGGTCGAGCTTCTGGCGGCGCCGCGCCTCGATCGCGCGCGCCAGGCTTAGGCCGAGCACCAGGACGAACAGCGCGCCAGCAATCGGTGCGATGTACCAGTCGTGCAGATAGTGGGCCTCGCGTTCGACCCAGCCGACGAGCACCGGGTCCGTGACCAGCACCTCGCCGGCAATCCAGCCGAGGAGGGCGCCGCCCAGGGTGATCAGCACCGGAAAGCGCTGCAGCGCCTTCAGCACCAGCGCGCTGCCATAGACGATCAAAGGGATGCTGATGAGCAGCCCGAGGACCAGCAGTTCGACGCGACCATGCGAGGCGGCGGCAATGGCGATCACGTTGTCGAGGCTCATGACGGCGTCGGCGATGACGATGGTCCGGATCGCCGACCACAGGGAGCCGCCGCTTTGCACCGACTCCCCGTGCGCCCCTTCTTCCGGCAGCATCAGTTTGACGGCAATCCAGAACAGCAGAAGGCTGCCGATGATCTTCAGGTAGGGAATGTTGAGCAGGTAGACGATGAACACGGCAAACAGGACGCGCAGCGCGATGGCCGCGCCGGCGCCGCAGATGATGCCCCATTTGCGTTGGCGATGCGGCAGGTTGCGGCATGCCAGCGCGATGACCACGGCGTTGTCGCCGCTCAGGAGGATGTCGATCCAGATGATCTGAAGGAGGGAAACAAAAAACTGCTGGTCCAAAGTTATGTCCACGTCGTTTCCTCCCGTAGCCGGCCGCTGCGGGCCGATTGTCCCTATCGGCCTAAAGGCCGTTGTTTTCTAATCTGTCATACCGTATAATAAATACCAGCGCCATCTTTCCGCAATGTTTCAGCGCGGGAGAATGGCGCCGAAGACGAAAAAGCCGGCCAGTTCCATGGTCGACACATTCCTGGGAGGGAATCACATGTCACGCAAGCCGAAGAGTGCGTTACTTGCTTCCGCAGCCCTAATTGCCGGGGCGTTTGGTTTTGGCTTGGTCAGCGCGAGCGAGGCTCAAGCCGAGTGGAAGCCGACCAAGACCGTCGAATTCATTGTACCGGCGGGCACGGGCGGCGGCGCCGATCAGATGGCCCGCATGATCCAGGGAATCGTGCAGAAGCACGGCCTCATGGAGCAGTCGCTGGTGGTGGTCAACAAAGGCGGTGGATCCGGTGGCGAAGGCTTCCTCGACATCAAGGACTCCGAGGGCAATCCGCACAAGATCATCATCACTCTATCCAGCCTTTTCACCACCCCCCTCGCGACGGGCATTCCGTTCAACTGGGAGGACGCAACCCCGGTTGCGATGCTCGCGCTCGACGAATTCGTTCTCTGGGTGAACGCGGAATCGCCCTACAAGACGGCGAAGGAATATGTCGAGGCGGCGAAAGCCGGAGGCGGCAGCTTCGTCATGGCCGGCACCGGCTCCAAGCAGGAGGACCAGATCATCACGGTCGGCCTGGAACAGGCCACGGGCGCCAAGTTCAAGTACATTGCCGAGAAGGGCGGCGGCGACGTCGCGAAAGCCCTGGTCGGCAATCACGCCACCTCCACGGTCAATAACCCGATCGAGCAGGTCTCGTTCTGGAGGGCGGGCCAGACCCGGCCGCTCTGCGTGTTCGACAACGAGCGCATAAAGCTGACCGAGAAGGTCACGGCCGACATGGCGTGGAGCGACATCCCGACCTGCAGGGAATCAGGCGTGGATATCGACTATCTCATGCTGCGCGGCATCTTCATGCCGGCCGACGTGCCGGAGGACGCGGTCGCCTATTACATCGACCTGTTCCAGAAGGTCCGCGAGACGCCCGAATGGCAGGAGTTCATGGCCAAGGGTGCCTTCAACACCTCGTTCATGACCGGCGATGAGTTCCGGAGCTGGCTGCAGAAGGCGGCCGACACGCACGAGGACCTCATGACCAAAGCCGGCTTCATCAGCGGCTGATGCACGATGAGGCCCTGGCGGCATCCGCCAGGGCCTCCTTGTCTTTCACATCAAGGTCGGGGGACCTTGATGGATGCTGCTGAGAGGTTCCGATGCAGGATCAAGAGAACACCAAAGACGGCTTGGTTTCCAACCGTTCCGTCGACATCGTCGTCGCACTCATTCTGGCCGGCATCGGCGTCCTGGTCATCGTCGACAGTCTGCGGTTGGGCGCGGGTTGGGCTGAGGATGGCCCTCAATCGGGCTATTTTCCGTTCTACATCGGCCTTGCCATCATTCTGGCGAGCTTCGGCACGATCGCCGTCACGCTGTTCGGCCGCAACCGGACTCGCGGCATCTTCGTCGAGCGTGGGCAACTGCTCCACGTCCTGAAGGTCCTTATTCCGACCGTCATATTTGTTGCCCTGGTAGGCTTCATCGGGATCTACGTGGCGAGCGCGTTTTTCATCGGCGGATCCATGCGTTGGCTCGGAAAGTTCCGCTGGCGCATTGTCGTCGCCGTCAGCGTCGCCGTGCCATTCGCTCTGTTCCTCCTGTTTGAGATCTGGTTTCTCGTGCCGCTGCCCAAGGGGCCGCTCGAGGACTTCCTCGGCTATTAAGGACCAAATCCGGCGGCGCGCCGGACCAAGGAGAGTAGCGTGGATGCATTGAGCTCTTTGATCGACGGTTTCGGCGTCCTCGGCGATCCGATGAACATCATGTACATGTTCATCGGCATCACGCTTGGCGTGCTCATCGGCGTGCTGCCGGGACTGGGCGGAGCCAATGGTGTCGCCATCCTGCTGCCCTTGACCTTCAGCATGTCGCCGACCTCGGCGATCATCATGCTGTCTTGCATCTACTGGGGCGCCCTGTTCGGCGGCGCGATCACATCGATACTGTTCAACATACCCGGCGAGCCATGGTCGGTCGCCACCACGTTTGACGGCTATCCGATGGCCCAGCAGGGTCGCGCCGGAGAGGCGCTGACGGGCGCCTTCACGTCGTCCTTCTTCGGCGCGCTCATTGCCGTCGTCATCCTCACCTTCCTGGCGCCGCTGGTCGCGGATTTCGCGCTCGAGTTCGGGCCGGCGGAATTGTTCGCAGTCCAGCTCCTGACATTCTGCAGCTTCGTCGGCATGGGCAAGGAGCCGCCCTTCAAGATCATCGCCTCCATGATGTTCGGGTTCGCGCTCGCCGCGGTGGGTCAGGATCCGACCACGGGTCAGTTGCGCATGACTTTCGGCTGGTACGAACTGCTGCGCGGTTTCGATTTTCTGATCGCGGTCATCGGCCTGTTCGGAATCGGCGAGATCCTGCTCACCATGGAGGAAGGCCTCGCCTTCAAGGGCAAGACGGCGAAGATCAATCCGCGCATCGTGCTGCAGACCTGGGCGAAGCTTCCGAAATACTGGGTGACGGCCCTGCGCGGCTCGATCGTCGGCTGCTGGATGGGCATCACGCCGGGTGGGGCGACACCGGCCTCGTTCATGAGCTATGGGCTCGCGAAGCGCATGTCCAAGCGCGGCCCGAACTTCGGGAAAGGCGAGTTGGAAGGCGTGGTGGCGCCGGAGACGGCTGCGCACGCCGCCGGCACCAGTGCATTGCTGCCGATGCTGACGCTGGGCATCCCAGGCTCACCGACGGCGGCGGTGCTGCTGGGCGGCCTGCTCATCTGGGGTCTGCAGCCGGGACCGCTGCTCTTCATCGAGCAGCCCGAATTCGTTTGGGGCCTGATTGCCAGCATGTATATCGGCAATGTCGCCGGCCTGATCGTGGTGCTGACCACGGTGCCGTTGTTCGCGGCGATCCTGCGCATTCCATTCAGCATCATCGCGCCGGTGATCGTCGTGATCTGCGCGGTCGGCGCCTATACTGTGAACAACGCGCTGCTCGACATGAGCTTCATGTTGGTCTTCGGCGTCATCGGCTACGTCTTCAAGAAAATGAACTATCCGCTGGCGCCGCTGGTGCTGGCGCTGGTCCTCGGCGACATGGCGGAGTCGAACTTCCGCAATGCCATGATCCTGTCGGACGGTAGCCTGTCGATCTTCTGGTCGAATGGCTTGGTTGGATCGATCTGCGGTCTGGCCCTTGTAATGCTCCTCTGGCCGGTGTTTTCGGCGGGCCTGCGGCGTCTGCGTGGCACGACGTCGCAGCTGCCCGCGCAATAGAGGGAGGGGCCGGAGCTCGGGCAAGCGGAGTTCACATATGTTCGAGCGGTGGTGAGCGCGGGAATTAGCATGGACGAGGTCGTTCCGAAGCTGACGGTCAAACCCCTCAGCACCAGCTTGAGCTTCCGCAGCCAGGCGTACGAGTCGCTCAAGCGGGCCATCACGCAAATGGACATCTACAGCCATCGCGGCGAAGTCCGCCTCGACGAGCGGCAGCTCTCGCAGGACCTTGGCGTCAGCCGCACGCCGATCCGCGAAGCCATGTCGCTGCTCGAGCAGGAGGGCTTCGTCCGCACCGAGGCGCGCCGCGGCATCTTCGTGGTGCGCAAGACCAAGGCCGAGATCATCGAGATGATCTACGCCTGGGCGGCGCTGGAGAGCATGGCCGCGCGGCTCGCCACGCAGCGCGCTAGCGAAGAGGCCATTGCCTCTCTCCGCGCGCTTTTCACCGGCTTCGAGGGTAGCCATCCCAGGGAGCACATGGACGAGTACTCCGAGGCGAACGTCGATTTCCACCAGGCGATCATCCGCCTCAGCGGCTGCCAGATGATCGACGACATGACGAAGAATCTCTTCATTCATATGCGCGCCATCCGACAAGCGACAATCAGCCAGGACAACCGTGCCGATCGTTCGATGGCGGATCATCTGAGCATCATCGAGGCGCTGGAGCGGCGCGAAACGGAGCGGGCCGAGGAGCTAGTACGCCGCCATACCCTTGATCTGGCAGCCCATGTCGAACGCTACTGCACCTATCTGGAGTGACCGGGTTAAGAGGGCGAAGTCTTGCAAGCGGCCTGGGGTGTGGTGTATGGTATACCAGAGTCTGGAGGGAAGCAGGGGCGCGCGACGCTGAGTAGGGGTGATCTCGTCTGCGAAGGCGCGGCTCTGCGCTGCGAATTCGGTGCCCGTCGTCCAGACGGAGAGATTGTGAGCAAAAGAATACGTCGGGAGGGAAAGAATGGCTGAAGCTGCAGCCAAAGCCGAAGCGTTGAAGGTCGATACCGCGCCTGAATCCGATCCATCGCAGTCGCTGACCGATGGTTTCCACTTGGTCATCGATGCGCTCAAGCTCAACGGCATCGACACCATCTACAACGTGCCGGGTATCCCGATCACGGATCTCGGTCGCCTGGCCCAGGCCTCCGGCATGCGGGTCATCTCCTTCCGCCACGAGCAGAACGCCGGCAACGCCGCGGCGATCGCCGGCTTCCTGACCAGGAAGCCCGGCGTGTGCCTGACAGTGTCCGCGCCCGGCTTTCTCAACGGCCTGGTCGCGCTCGCCAATGCGACAACCAACTGCTTCCCGATGATCCTGATCTCCGGCTCGTCCGAGCGCGAGGTCGTCGACCTGCAGCAGGGCGACTACGAGGAAATGGATCAACTCGCGATCGCAAAGCCGTTGTGCAAAGCGGCGTTCCGCGTGTTGCACGCCGCCGACATCGGCATCGGCGTGGCGCGCGCCGTCCGCGCCGCCGTCTCCGGCCGGCCGGGCGGTGTGTATCTCGACCTGCCGGCGAAGCTGTTCGCACAGGTGATGGATGCCGAGGCCGGCAGGAAGTCCCTGGTGAAAGTCCTCGACCCGGCTCCCGAGCAGATCCCGGGCCGAGCGGCGGTCGAGCGCGCCCTTGACGTGCTCAGGAGCGCCAAGCGGCCGCTGATCATTCTCGGCAAGGGCGCCGCATACGCACAGGCCGACGACGCGATCCGCAATTTCGTCGAGAAGAGCGGCGTCCCGTTTCTGCCGATGAGCATGGCCAAGGGATTGCTGCCCGACACGCATCCGCAATGCGCAGGCGCGGCGCGCTCGCTGGTGCTGAAGGATGCGGACGTCGTGATGCTGATCGGCGCCCGCCTCAACTGGCTGCTCTCCCATGGCAAGGGCAAGACCTGGGGCGACGCTCCCAAGAAGTTCATCCAGGTCGACATCGAGCCCAAGGAGATGGACAGCAACGTCGAGATCGCGGCGCCCGTGGTCGGCGACATCGGCTCCTGCGTCCGGGCGCTGCTCGATGCCATGGGCAGCAAATGGGGTGGGCCGCCGGCGGAGTGGGTCAATAACGTCAAGGCCAAGCGCGAGGAGAACGTGGCCAAGATGGCGCCACGCCTGATGAACAACCGCTCGCCGATGGATTTCCATGGAGCGCTGGGTGCGATGCGCACCGTCATCAAGGAGCGGCCGGACGCGATCCTGGTCAACGAGGGCGCCAATACGCTCGACCTGGCGCGCGGTGCGGTCGACATGTACCAGCCGCGCAAGCGCCTCGATGTCGGCACCTGGGGCGTCATGGGCATCGGCATGGGTTTCGCCGTGGCGGCGGCCATCGAGACGGGCAAGCCCGTGCTGGCGATCGAGGGCGACAGTGCCTTCGGCTTCTGCGGCATGGAGGTGGAGACGATCTGCCGCTACAACCTGCCGGTCTGCGTGGTCGTGTTCAACAATGACGGGATCTATCGCGGCACGGATGTCAACCCGGCCGGTTCCGACCCCGCGACGACGGTGTTCGTCAAGGGCGCGCGCTACGACAAGATGATGGAGGCCTTCGGTGGTGTGGGCGTCCACGTGACGACGCCCGACGAGCTGAAGCGCGCGGTGGACAAAGCCATGGATTCCGGCAAGCCGACGCTCATCAACGCGGTGATCGACCCGGCGGCGGGCAGCGAGAGCGGCCGTATCGGCAATCTCAACCCGCAGAGCGCGCTTTCGAAGAAAAAGCAGGCGTGACCCGGGCAACTTTCAACAACGAGAGGATGCGATGAAAGCTCTCGAAGGCGTCAAGATTCTGGACTTCACCCACGTCCAATCGGGGCCGACCTGCACCCAACTTCTGGCATGGTTCGGCGCCGACGTGATCAAGGTCGAGCGACCCGGGGAAGGGGACATCACGCGCGGGCAGTTGCGCGACATTCCCGGCGTGGACAGCCTCTATTTCACCATGCTGAACCACAACAAGCGCTCGATCACGCTCGACACGAAGAACCCGGAGGGCAAGAAGGTTCTCGAGCAGCTCGTGAAGATCTGCGACGTGATGGTCGAGAATTTCGCGCCCGGCGCGCTCGACCGCATGGGCTTCAGCTGGGCCCGCATCCAGGAGCTCAATCCGAGGATCATCCTGGCCTCGATCAAAGGCTTCGGGCCGGGACCGTACGAGGACTGCAAGGTCTATGAGAACGTCGCCCAGTGCACCGGCGGCGCCGCCTCGACAACCGGCTTCCGCGACGGGCCGCCGCTCGTCACCGGCGCGCAGATCGGCGATTCCGGCACCGGCCTGCATCTCGCGCTCGGCATCGTGACGGCGCTGTTCCAGCGCACCAACACCGGGCGGGGTCAGCGCGTGACCGCGGCCATGCAGGACGGCGTGCTCAACCTCTGCCGTGTGAAGCTGCGCGACCAGCAGCGTCTGGCGCGCGGGCCGCTCACCGAGTACAGCCAGTACGGCGAGGGTGTGCCGTTCGGCGATGCGGTGCCGCGCGCGGGCAACGATTCGGGTGGCGGGCAGCCCGGCCGGATCCTGAAATGCAAGGGCTGGGAGACCGATCCCAATGCCTACATCTATTTCATCACGCAGGCGCCGGTCTGGGAGAAGATCTGCGACGTGATCGGCAAGCCCGGCTGGAAGACCGATCCGGAGTATGCCAAGCCGGCGGCGCGCCTGCCGAAGCTCAACCACATCTTCGAGACGATCGAGGAGTGGACCAAGACCAAGACCAAGTTCGAGGTCATGGAGATCCTCAACAACTATGACATCCCGTGCGGTCCGATCCTGTCGATGAAGGAGCTGGCCGAGGAGCCGTCGCTGCGCGACACCGGCACCATCGTCGAGGTCGACCATCCGACGCGCGGCAAATACCTGTCGGTCGGCAACCCGATCAAGCTGTCGGACAGCCCCGCGGACGTGACCCGCTCGCCGCTGTTAGGCGAGCATACCGAGGAAATCCTCCGCCAGGTGCTCGGCTATTCCGACGCCGATGTCCGGCGGGTCGAATCCTCCGGCGCCGTCGGACAACTGGCGTCGCACGCGGCGGCCCAGTAGAGTGTCCGTCTTCTGCCGCGGCTCTTTCCGGATCATGGCTGGGGGAGCTGCGGCGCCAACCTTGGATAGCGGAGCTGCAGATTAGGATTGTCGTACATGGTCAGCAGGCGTTTGGCCGTGCCGTGCTTGAGCGGCTGCTCGAGCGCGGCGAAAACGTAGTCGCTGTCTTCTCGGCACCGGACAAGGCGGGGCGGCCGCGCGACCCGCTCGCGGAACTGGCGGAGGCCAAGGGCCTGCCGTTGCACCAGCCCGCCTCCTGGAAGACGCCGGAGGCCAAGGAGCTGATGGCGCGCTACAAGCCGGATCTGTGCATGATGGCGTATGTCACGCTGTTCGTGCCGCAGGATGTTATCGACCTGCCCACGAAGGGCACCTTCCAGTATCACCCGTCGCTGCTGCCGCGCCATCGCGGACCGTCCTCCATAAACTGGCCGATCATCCAGGGCGCAACCAAGACCGGGCTCTCGATCTTCTGGCCCAACGAAGGGCTCGATGAGGGGCCGATCCTGCTGCAGAAGGAAGTCGCAATCGGCCCGAACGACACGCTGGGCTCGCTCTATTTCAACCAGCTCTTCCCGATGGGCGTCGACGCGATGATGGAGGCGCTTCAATTGGTGCGCGAGGGCAAGGCGCCGGCCATCCAGCAGGATGAATCGCAAGCGACCTATGAAAGCTGGTGCGGAAAGAAGGACGCCGAGATCGACTGGTCCAAATCGGCCCCGCAAGTCTACAACCTGGTCCGCGGCTGTGACCCGCAGCCCGGCGCCTGGACCCTGCACAAGGGCGTCACGACGCAGGTCTACGACTGCGCGCCCGCGCCGGGTGCAGGCGCGCCGGGCGAGGTGATCGAGGTGTCCGCGGCCGGCGTGCGCGTCGCCACCGGCGACGGTGCGCTCACGCTCAAGCGCGTGCGCAGCGGCGCGGGCCAGAAGATCGCGGCCGCCGAATGGGCCGCCCAGGCCGGCTTGGCCATCGGCGATCGCCTCGGTCAGTAATCGCTTCGATCTACAGAAGGAGCGCTGGACCAGGCCTCACGGCGGTCCAGCGCTCGTTTCTTTTGCGGCTGTGATTCTACGCCGCGTTCTTGCGTAACAGTTCCACCAGGGTCCGCCCGAGGCGCGCCGGCGAGGGTGAGACGCGGATGCCTGCGGCCTCCAGGGCGGCAATCTTGCCGTCCGCGCCGCCCTTGCCGCCAGAGATGATTGCGCCGGCATGGCCCATGCGCCGGCCGGGCGGGGCAGTGCGGCCGGCAATGAAGCCCACCATGGGCTTCCTCCGGCCTTTCTTCGCTTCCGCGGCGACATAGGCCGCCGCTTCCTCCTCGGCCGAGCCGCCGATCTCGCCGATCATGACGATCGATTGGGTTTCGGGATCGGAGAGGAACAGGTCGAGCACCTCAATGAACTCCGTGCCCTTGACCGGATCGCCGCCGATGCCGACCGCGGTGGTCTGGCCGAGCCCCTCGCGCGTGGTCTGATAGACCGCTTCGTAGGTGAGGGTGCCGGAACGCGATACGATCCCGACCGAGCCGCGCTTGAAGATGTTGCCTGGCATGATGCCGATCTTGCATTCGCCGGCAGTCATCACGCCCGGGCAGTTCGGCCCGATCAGGCGCGACGCGGAACTGGTGAGCGCCCGCTTGACCCTCACCATGTCGAGCACGGGGATGCCTTCGGTGATGCACACGATGAGCGGGATCTCGGCCGCGATCGCCTCGCAGATCGCGTCGGCCGCGCCGGCCGGTGGCACGTAGATCACGGTCGCCTCCGCCCCCGTCTTCTCGCGGGCCTCGCCGACGGTGTCGAAGACCGGCAGGCCAAGATGCGTCGTGCCGCCCTTGCCCGGCGAGACGCCGCCGACCATCTTCGTGCCATAGGCGATGGCGTGCTCGGAGTGGAACGTGCCGGTCTTGCCGGTGAAGCCCTGGCAGATGACCCTGGTGTTCTTGTCGACGAGAATGGACATCAGGCGCGCTCCTCCCCCATGATCTTCGTGGTCTTTTTGATGGCGTTGACGATCTTCTGGGCCGCGTCGTCGAGATCGTCCGCGGCGATGACGTTCAGCCCTGATTCGTTCACGATCTTCTTGCCGAGATCGACATTTGTGCCCTCGAGCCGCACTACGAGCGGCACGGAAAGCCCGACCTCCTTCACGGCGGCGACAACGCCTTCGGCGATGACGTCGCAGCGCATGATCCCGCCGAAGATGTTGACCAGGATCCCCTTCACATTGGGATCGGCGGTGATGATCTTGAAGGCGGCGGTGACCTTCTCCTTCGAGGCGCTGCCGCCGACGTCGAGGAAGTTCGCCGGCTCCTCGCCGTAGAGCTTGATGATGTCGAGAGTGGCCATGGCAAGGCCGGCCCCGTTCACCATGCAGCCGATGGTGCCGTCGAGGGCGATGTAGGAGAGGTCGTATTTGGAGGCCTCGATCTCCTTCGCGTCCTCTTCCGTCTCGTCGCGCAGTGCGACGATGTCGGGGTGCCGGTACAGCGCGTTGCTGTCGAAGCCGACCTTGGCATCGAGGCAGAGCAGCCGCCCGTCCTTGGTTTCGATCAGCGGGTTGATCTCCAGCAGGCTCATGTCCTTGCTGGTGAATGCCTGGTAGAGCGAGGTCAGGAGCCTTTCCGCCTGCTTGGCAAGGTCGCCGGTGAGGCGCAGTGTCTGGGCGACGAGCCTTCCGTGATGCGGCATGATTCCGGTCGCGGGGTCCACCGCGAAGGTGACGATCTTCTCCGGCGTCTTGCGGGCGACCTCCTCGATGTCCATGCCGCCCTCGGTCGAAACGACGAAGGCGACCCGGCCGGTGATCCGGTCGATCAGCGCGGACAGGTAGAGTTCGCGCGCGATGTCGGAGCCGTCCTCGATATAGAGGCGGTTCACCACCGTTCCGGCCGGGCCGGTCTGATGGGTAACGAGCGTCTTGCCCAGCATCTGGCGCACATGGCTCTGGACCTCGTCGATCGAGCGCGCGAGGCGGACGCCGCCTTTCTCTCCGGCATCCTTCTCCTTGAAGCGGCCCTTGCCGCGGCCGCCGGCGTGGATCTGGCTCTTGACCACCCAGAGCGGGCCGCCCAGCTCGCGGGCCGCCGCTTCCGCCTCGTCGACCGACAGCACGGCCCTCCCGCGCAGGACGGGGACGCCGAACTCCTTGAGAACGGCCTTGGCCTGGTATTCATGGATGTTCATGGCCGGGCTCCCGCCGTGCCCGCGGTCGATTGTCGTTGCCGCTGTTGCATGATGGTGTCGTTCCTCCCGTTTCCGGCGGCTGGGCCGCACTCTTGCGTTGCACTGTCGATATCCTTGGTGATCGCCCGGTAGAGCCCCGCGACGATCGCCCTTTGGCGCACGAGGGCGAGCACGGTGTCGATGGTCGGCGTCGGCATGTCCAGACGCCGGCCGATCTCCTGGATGACGGTCACGAGTGGATCGATCTCCATCGTACGGCCGCGCTCCAGATCCTGCAGCATCGAGGTCTTGTGCGCGCCGACGGCGCCCGCCCCGTTGATGCGCCGCTCGATGTCGACGCGGAACTGCACGCCCAGCTTCCCGGCGACCGCCTGAGTTTCCAGCATCATCTGCCGTGCGATCGCGCGGGTACCCTGGTCGGACGCGATGAGGTCGAGGGTGGCGTGGGTGAGGGCGCTGATCGGGTTGAAGCAGACATTGCCCCAGAGCTTCAGCCAGATCTCGTCGCGTATCTTGTCCAGCACCGGGGCGCGCAGGCCCGCTTCGGACATAAGGGCGCTCAGCCGCTCGATCCGCGGCGTGTGCTCGCCGGATGGTTCGCCGATCGGAAACCGGTCGCCGTAATCGTGCCTGATGACGCCAGGGGCGATCACCTCGGTCGCGGGATAGACGACGCAGCCGATGGCGCGCTCGGGGCCGAGCGCCCGCCATTGCAGCCCGCCGGGATCGATGGAATCCAGTCGCGTCCCCTCGAGGAGTCCGCCGTGGCGGTGGAAATACCAGTAGGGGATTCCGTTATAGGCCGTCACCACGGCGGTCTTGGGGCCGAGAAGCGGCTGCATCGCCTTCACGACATCTGGAACCTGGTGCGCCTTGAGCGTGATGATCACGTAGTCCTGCGGGCCAAGCTCGGCCGGATCGTCGGTGCAGCGCGGATGCGCCACGCGTTGCTCGCCACCGATGATGAGTTTGAGCCCTTCCTGGCGCATGGCGGCGAGATGGGCGCCGCGGGCCACGAGGCTGACATCGGCCCCGGCGCGCGCAAGCTGCACGCCGAGATAGCCGCCGATCGCACCGGCTCCGTAGATGCAGATTTTCGTGGCGCCCTCCCTCGTTTCGCGGCGGCGGATCAGAGCGCTCGCTCAGTCCACCGGCGCGCAAGCCCGCATGTCTTCCGCGCTCACTAGGCCCCTTAGCGGTCTCTACGAGCCGGCGGTGAGCTGGTGCGCTCTTCTATCTCAGAGGAGGCCGGCGCCGCGGGCCCACTTGTATTTGGCGCCGAGCACCGCCACCGGAATCTCCGTCGAGTAGGCGTAGGCCGGCACCCCGTGCGCGTAGAGATACTCGGCCGCCTCCTCGACCTGCACGTCGCCGGCGAGCGAGGCGACGACCGGCTTGTGGATGCCCTTCGCCTTCATCTCCTCGATAACGCTCACCACCAGTTCCGCGAACACCATCGGCGGCGTGATGATCGTGTGCCAGTAGCCGAGGATGAGGGAATGGATCCGCGGATCCTCGAGGCCGAGCTTGACGGTGTTGCGGTAGGTGGTCGGCGGCTCACCGCCGGTGATGTCGACCGGGTTCCCGGCGGCGCCGAAGGGCGGGATGAACTTCCGGAATGCCGCGTCGAGATCCTCCGGCATGGCCATGAGCTTGAGGTTGTTGTCGACGCAGGCATCCGACAGGAGGACGCCGGAGCCGCCGGCTCCCGTGATGATCACGACATTCTCGCCTTTCGGCGTCGGCAGCACCGGCACGCCGCGCGCGAAGTCGAGGAGGTCGCGCAGCGAGCGGGCCCGAATGACGCCCGATTGCGCGAGGACGTCCTCGTAGATCTTGTCGTTGCCGGCCAGCGCGCCGGTATGTGAACTCGCGGCCTTGGCGCCGGCCGAGGTGCGCCCCGCCTTGAGCATGATCACCGGCTTCTTCTTCGACACGCGCTTCGCCACCTCGGCGAAGGCGCGGCCGTCCTTCAGGTCCTCGCAATGCTGGGCGATGACGTCGGTGTTGTCGTCCTGCTCGAAGAAGGTGAGCAGATCATCTTCGTCGATGTCGGACTTGTTGCCGAGGCCCACGATGGCGGAGACGCCCATCTTGGCGGAGCGGCTGAAGCCGATGATCGCCATGCCGATGCCGCCGGACTGCGAAGACAGCGCCGCCTTCCCCTTCACGTCATAGGCGGTGCAGAAGGTCGCGCAGAGATTCTTATGCGTGTAGTAGAATCCGTAGATGTTCGGCCCCATGAGGCGGATGCCGTATTTCCGCCCGATCTCCTGAATCTCTTTCTGGCCTTCGACATTGCCGGTCTCGGCGAAGCCGGAGGGGATCAGCACGGCGCCGGCAATCTTCTTCTCGCCGCATTCGATCAAGGCCTGCGCCACGAACTTCGCGGGAATCGCAAAGACGGCGACGTCGATCGGGCCGGGCACGTCCTTGACGGACTTGTACGCCTTGATCCCCATGATCTCGTCGGCTTTCGGGTGGATCGGGTAGATCGCGCCCTTGTAGCCGCCGTTGATCAGGTTCTTCATCACCGAGTTGCCGATCTTGCCGTCCTCGGAGGAGGCACCGATCACCGCAAGCGCATCCGGCTTCATGATCCGGTTCATCTGCGTGACGATCTGCTCCTGGCTCGGCCGGTAGCGGGCTTCCTTCGGCGCGAAGTCGACGACGATGCGCACGTCGGCGGCGATCGCGCCGTTCGGCTTGGCGAAGATCGGGTTCAGATCCATCTCGGCGATCTCGGGAAAGTCGCTCACGAGCTCGCTGACGTTCTCGATGATCTTGGCCAACGCGTCGCGGTCGATCGGCTCGCCGCCGCGCACGCCCTTCAGGATCTGGGCGGCCTGGATGCCGTCCAGCATCGAGAGCGCATCCTCGCGCGTCGCCGGCGCCAGGCGGAAGGTGATGTCCTTGAGAACCTCGACCAGGACGCCGCCAAGGCCGAAGGCGACCAGCTTGCCGAAGCTGCCGTCCGTCACGGCACCGACGATCACCTCCTGTCCGCCGGTGAGCATCTGCTGGACCTGGATGCCTTCGATCCGGGCATCGGCCTTGTACCGGCGCGCATTGGCCAGGATGGTCTCATAGGCCTTGTCCACGGCGTCATCGCTGCCGAGGCCGACGATCACGCCGCCGGCCTCCGTCTTGTGCAGGATGTCGGGGGAGACGATCTTGAGCACCACCGGGTAGCCCATGCCGGCGGCGAGGGCCACGGCTTCGGATGCCGATTGCGCCACGCCCTCCTTGGGCACGGGGATGCCGTAGGCTTCGCAGACCAGCTTGCCTTCCGGCGCGGTCAAGGCGCTACGGCCTTCCGCTTTCACCTTGTCGAGGACATTGCGCACGGCGTTGCGCTGCCGGACGGCAGCAGCCTGACTCGAACTCTGTTTCACGTCGGCTTCGGCCATTGCTCCCTCCCGAGGTTTCCTTTGCGCGCCGCCTGAAGCCCTTGGACCCAAGCTGCCACGCTCGGGTCGGGAAGAACCGGCGATGCGTTCGCCTTCCAGGCGCGGCGTGGGTACGGGATCCCGCCCGCAACGCGCATGCTGGCGAAGTTTCTGGTGGTATTTGGCATACCAGCGGGCGTGTCTGTCAAGTGGTGTTTTGAATACTTTCGACCAGATGTGCCGACGCATCAAAGCGCTGGGGGAACGGCATATCGCCCGCTAGCCAAGCGCAGAAGCGCCAGCTGCTGGTTTTTCGAGGAGCCGGGTGCCGGTGAAGCGGTCAGCTAAAGCTGGGCCGAACCGTAGAGGTGAAGAACGGCAGAGGCGAAGGATGGCGCGCCGGCGGCACGCGCCTACGCGTGGAAGATCCCGTGCTTCTCCACATGCGCCGCGAGGCCGAGGGTGTGCTCGCGGTTCAGGCGTTCGGCGAGGTCTGCGTCGCGCGCCTCGAGCGCGTCGATGATCTGCTTGTGCTCGTCGATCGAGCGTTCGGCGCGATGGGCCTGCCGGAGCGACACGTTGCGGATCGCCCGCACGTGGATGAAGAGGTTCCCGGTCATCTCCGCAATGAGCGGGCTCTTGCTCAGCTTGATGATGGTCTGATGGAACGCGATGTTCGCCTCGGAATACTCGTTCATGTGCTCCGAGAGCGGCTCATCCTCGAACTGCTCGAAGATGTTGCGCAGGGCGCGAAGCTCCTTGCTGGTGGCGCGCTGGGCGGCCAAGCGGGCGGCCATGCTCTCGAGCGCAGCCCAGACGGTGATCATCTCGATGATCTCGGCCTTGGTTTTGCGAACGACGAAGATGCCGCGGCGCGGCACCGCGCGGACGAACCCTTCCAGTTCGAGGATGGTCAAGGCTTCCCGGATCGGCGTGCGGCTGACGCCGAGATCCTCGGAGAGCTGGCGCTCGTCCAGGCGCACCTCCGCAGCATGCGCGTAGATGTCCATCTCGGTGATCGCCTTCTTGATGGCGTCATAGGCGAGGTCACGCAGGCTCGTGTTGACCTGGATCGGAGCAATGTTGAGGCGCATGTGAGTTTCTCCGGGCTGCCCGCCACGCGCGCGGCGTGCGCCGGCGCCCTCCGGTCCGGAGTCGGGAGAACCAATACGAAGCTTTCCACCAACTGCCATGATCGCCCTATGCTCACGGGAATTGGAGATGTCAGCAAGTCTCCATTCCCGCCTCGGAGTGAAGGTGCCGAAGCCTCTACCACATTGAAAAACTTGGCGTACGGGATACGGTATACGGCCTTGTGTGTCAACCGTCGCGCTGGCGGTTCGAAACCAGCCGGCGAGGGCGATGGCAGCGCAAGACTAACCGGCACTATATGACGACGCGGCAACCAAAAACAGTAAAACTACTGCCGGTCCGCTGAACCCGACCGTCGCCTTTTACCCAATGCCCGCTGCAACATAAGGCTGCGGGCGATTGCCCACTAATGCTCCATCTGGAATGGGTCCTCGCTGGACCGCCTATGCGGCCGGCGCGACGACCTCTTTCTCGGTGACGACGCCGCGCAGCACGTGGATCACATCCCGCACGCTGAGGACGCCGACCAGCGTATGCTCCTCCAGCACAGGCAGATGACGAATGCCGTAGCGATCCATCTTCTCCATCACGTCCGCGAGGTTGTCATTTGGCTCGCACGAGATGAGCTTCTTGCTCATGAGCTTCTCGATCGGCATCTTCAGGACGTCGTTGCCGCTCGTGATGAGGGCGCGCACGATGTCCCGCTCGGAGATCATGCCAACCACGGTGCTGCCTTCAGTGAGGACCACATCGGTCACGACGATGGCGCCGATATTCTCGGCCACCATCAGTCTCGCTGCGGCGGCCACGGACTCGCGCAGTTGAATGCTGATGATCCTCGTCCCTTTCGACCTTAAGATCTGTGCGACCCTCATGGGATCCTCCCGATGATCGTTCAAGGAGCACGCTTGCGCTCCCGCCTCGAGCGAAAGACGGACGGAGCTTTCAAGGCTCCGCGATGACTATCTCCCATCCTGTGGGCGCATGGTGGTATACAAAATACCAAATGTCAACAGGAATCAGCGGGACGGCTCCGAATCCGCTACCATCGTGGCAAATGGCCTAGATGCCGACGGAGGACACGATGCCGGAATTTACGCGACGCTTCTCAGTGTCGGGCAAGACCGCGCTGGTCACCGGTGCGTCGAAGGGCATCGGCAAGGAGATCTGCCGTGTCCTGGCCGATGCCGGCGCCGACATCGCGGCGGTCGGGCGCGACCGCGCAGGACTGCTCGAGGTCAAGGGCATAGTGGAAGCGATGGGGCGCCGTTGCCTCCTCATCGAGGCCGATCTCGCCACGGTCGAAGGGCCGCGGCTGGCGGCGCGCGCCGCGCTCGATGCGTGGGGCGCAATCGACATACTGGTCAACAACGCCGGCGTCACCGCCATTGAAAGCATCCTCGATGCCAAGGTTGAAAGCTGGGACTGGATCATGGCGGTGAACCTGCGCGCTCCATTCCTGCTGGCCCAGGCGCTGGCGCCGCGGATGATCGAAAAACGCGCCGGCAAGATCGTCAACGTGAGCTCGCAGACCAGCGACGTCGCACTCGACAACCATGCGGCCTACATGTCCTCCAAGGCCGGGCTCAATGCGCTCACCAAGGCCATGACCATCGAGTGGGCGAAGCACAATATCCAGACCAATGCCGTGTGCCCGACCGTGATCATGACTCCGATGGGCGAGATGGTGTGGGGCGACCCGAAGGTCGGTGACCCGATGCGCGCCAAGATTCCGCTCGGCCGCTTCGGCAAGGTGATTGAGATCGCAGACCTCGTGCTGTTCCTCGCGTCGCCGGCATCCGACCTCATCACCGGTCAGGCGATCTTTGCCGATGGCGGCTACACGGCGGTCTAGCCGGCCGACACGTATCGAGACAATCCCGTCATTGCGATGAAGTGGTCAGTCGGGTAGCTGTGGGTCGGTTTCCATTTGATCCCACGCCCGAGATGAACGCCACCATGACCATTGCGGAGCTGGACAGCGGCACCGCCTGGCGGCGGCTCGCCGCGGGGCTGGCGCTCGCCACCATTGGCGGGGTCGGCTTGTGGTCCAGCGTGGTGGTCCTGCCGACCATTGAAGCGGAGTTCGGCGTCGACCGCGGCGGCGCCTCGATCCCCTATACGGCGACGATGGTAGCCTTTGCGATCGGCGGCGCGGTGATGGGCCGGCTGGCGGACCGTTTCGGGATCATGGTGCCGCTCATCCTCGGCGCGGTGATGCTGTGCGTCGGCTATGTCGCCGCTGCGAGCGCAGATTCCTACTGGAGCTTCGTGGTGGCCCAGGCCGTGCTCATCGGCGGTCTGGGCAGTTCCTCGACCTTCGGCCCGCTGGTCGCGGACATCTCGCACTGGTTCCTGCGGCGGCGCGGCATCGCGATTGCGGTCGTCGCGAGCGGCAACTATCTCGCCGGCACGATCTGGCCGCCGATCCTGCAGCACGGCATCGAGACGATTGGGTGGCGCGACACCTTCATCGGACTGGGCGTGCTCTGCGTCGTCACCATGCTGCCGATCGCGTTCTTGCTGCGGCGCAAGCCGCCCGCGGAGGAGGGCATTCACGCCGCCAACGGCGCCCACGCGCCGATCGCGACCATGCCGGCGCCGCCGATGGTTCTGCAGGGGCTGCTGGTGCTGGCCGGCATCGCCTGCTGTGTCGCCATGTCGATGCCGCAGGTGCATATGATCGCCTATTGCGGCGATCTGGGCTACGGCCCGGCGCGGGGCGCGGAGATGCTGTCCGTCATGCTCGGCCTGGGTGTCGTGAGCCGGCTCGCGTCCGGCTTCATCGCCGACCGGATCGGCGGCATCGGCACGCTGATCCTCGGCTCGACGCTGCAGTGCTTGGCCCTGCTGCTCTATCTGCCATTCGACGGGCTGGTGTCGCTCTATGTGATCGCCGGCCTGTTCGGGCTGTCGCAGGGCGGCATCGTGCCCAGCTATGCGCTGATCGTCCGGCAATACTTCCCGGCGCGCGAGGCCGGTGGGCGGATCGGCCTGGTGCTGATGGCGACCGTCATCGGAATGGCGCTCGGCGGCTGGATGTCGGGCGAGATCTTCGACCTGACCGGCTCGTACCAGACGGCGTTCCTCAACGGCATCGCCTGGAACCTGCTCAACATGGCCATCGCCCTCTGGCTGCTGCTGAGCCGCCTGCGCGGCGGCGGCATGCTCAAGCGCACCTAGTCTACGCGCGTCCCGATCCCAGCCGCACCGCCAGCGCCACCAGCTCCGCCTGGCGATGGGTGTGGGTCTTCTGGAAGCTGGATTTGATCTGCGAGACGACGGTGGAGTAGGAGACGCCGATCATCTCCGAGGCCTGTCTCAGGCTTGCGCCGGTTGCAAGGAGCCTGACCAGGCGCGCCTCCGCGGGGGACAGGCCGAACGCGCTGCGGAGGGTTTCAATCGACACCAGGGCCGGCTTGAACTCCTGTGCCAGGACCATGATCGATCCGCCGTCGAGATCGGCGCGCGTGCTTCGGTTTCTACGTTGCAGAGCCATGACGTTGAGCGAGATCAGTGGCGTCTGCTCGTCGCCGGTTACGATGATATCGCTGGTTTGTCCCGCATCGGTTTGCGCGGGGCGTGCCGCCGCCTCGATCGCATCCCATAGCTGCCTGGTAGCCTTGGCCGAGCAAGTGACGATCCTACCGGTGGAATCGATGCTGAGGATGCGCGCGGAATCGAATAGCCGGCCGGCGGCTTCGTTCGCGAGCACGAGGCGGCCTTCCGACGTCGCAAGGATCGCGGGCTGCCGGATATGATCAAGGGCGTCCGACAACTGGCTCACGCGCAGCTTCACGTCGTTCAGTTTGATGTGCAGGCGCCCGGCGCGCCGCAAATGCGGGCTTAAGGTGCCTAGGATCTCGACCTGCGCCGAATCCTCCGGATCGGCAGCGCGGGAGCGGTGGATTCCGATGCCCAATCCGACGCCGGCCCCGCGATCCAGCGTGATCCAACTCGCCGCGCTCCAGTAGCCGTCCGTCACCTTGCGAAAGAACTCGTTGTAGTAGCTCGAGCGGACAAAGCGGTCCTGCGGCATGTAGTGATGCAGCAGGTGCACCTCGTCGGCGGGAAGGCTCATCAAGACCTGCGCCCGGACATCCTGCCGGGCGTATTGCTGCTCATAGAGCTTGGCATCAAGCTCCTTGTAACCCGCCACGCCCATGATCCTGGCGACCGGGCCGCTGCGCAGTTGGAGCGAACAGGAAACCGCGCCAGCCACATGCGCTATGTCGCTGGCAACGTCGGTCCAGAGGCCGCGCTCGTCGACGGCTGCATAAATCTTGTCGACGATCTCTTCGAACCTCGGCGCTGAAATCCCCAGGCCCACCCTTACCTCCGGGCTGCGAGCGGCAAGCGTTTCGAGACAATCAGGGAGCTGCCCCAGGATAGACGATGGACACTGTTCCGTCTGCCCTGGTCTTCCTCGACCAGCAGAAAGCCGCCCTGAAAGCCGCAGCGCGGGATGGGGTAGCGGTCGACTTCCTTAAAAATCAACTGTTTGCTGGTGACGCCGTCGCCCGGCCAAACGGTCGGTCCTCAGCGGCGAGGAAATTCACAACTCTTTCCCCCAATTGGGGGATGAGGAGGCAGGTGATTCCCACAAAATGCGTCTCCGTGACGGGTGGCAGAGACGTCATGTCCGAGATGCGAGCACCGGAACAATCGTTGCCAGCGGGCCGCCGAAGTATGGCTTGGAGTGCTTCGGATGGCCGATAGCGTGGCGCGTCAGGCAGCGCCGGGGAGGGCGAGTTCCGGCCGGGTGACCGGACGGAACCAAAGACCGGCGCTGCATGATGCGCGCTGCGGCCCGGCCGGTCATCCCGTTGCGCCGCGCGCCTCCGGACCGTCCGAATTGGACAGGTTCCGCGGGATCCTCGGCAGGGCGGCTTCGCATGCATCCGATGCCATCCGCGCCGGCAACGCGGAGGCGGACGAACTGCCGCCGCAGCCCGTCCACGATGATTATTGAGCGATGTGCGCAGCAGGAGACAGCGCGATGTGGGAACTTAATTCATATCGAGATCTATTAAGCGAGAACACTGGTCATCGTCATGTGATCGGCAGCGCCATGATCCTTCTTGCCGTTGCGGTGCTGCTGCTTGTTGCCTTTGCCTGACCCGAGGATTGCGATTGCGAGAACTGCGACTGCCTGAAATTCCCTAGCTTGCCATCAGCATTCCGCAACTGGACCGACGATCCGTCCCCACTTTCGTTGGTCGGTGGCGGCGAGGCCCCGGTCCCGGGGGCCTCGCCGCCGAATTTTTCCAAGGCGATAGCGTTCAGCCATCGAGCACATCTCGGATGCGCGCGGCCAGCTCGTGCTTGCGGTATGGCTTCGACAGCAGACGCACGCCCGGGTCGAGTTTGCCGAGGCGTAGGATGGAATCCTCCGTGTACCCCGACGTGAACAGCGTCTTCAGCTTGGGGCGCCGGCTCCTGGCAGCCTCGGCGAGCTGACGACCGGTCATGCCGCCCGGCATCACTACGTCCGTGAACAGGAGATCGATCGCAGGGCCGCCCTCCAGGATGCTCAAGGCCTCGAGCCCGTTGGCCGCTTCGACCACACGGTAGCCGAGTTCGGTCAGCTGGCGCAGCACCAGGCGACGCACATCGGGGTTGTCCTCCACGACCAGGATGGTCTCCCCGCCGCCCTGGCGCGGCGCCACGGCGGACGTCCTGTCGGCATTGCTCGATCCACTGGACAGCCGCGGCAGATAGAGCCGGACGGTCGTGCCGTGGTCGACCTCGCTGTAGATCTTGACGTGCCCGCCGGATTGCTTGGCGAAGCCATAGATCATGCTTAGCCCGAGGCCGGTTCCCTTGCCGATTTCCTTGGTCGTGTAGAACGGCTCGAAGACGTGGGCCAGCACCTCCGGCGGCATCCCCGTGCCGGTATCCGTCACCGCCATCATGACGTAGTCCCCCGGCGCGACCTCCATGTTGCTGCTGGCGTAATCCTCGTCCAGATGCACATTGGCCGTTTCGATCGTAAGCTTGCCGCCCCCGGGCATGGCATCGCGCGCGTTGATCGCTAGGTTGAGCAGCGAATTCTCCACCTGGCCGGTATCAGCCAGGGCCGGCCACAGATCCTCCGCCAGTCTCATGTCTATCTCGACATGCTCTCCGAGCGTGCGGCGCAGGAGGTCGTTCATTTCGGCGATCAGGTTGTTGAAATCGACACGTCGTGCCATCAACATCTGCTGGCGCGAGAAAGCCAGCAGCCGGTGGGTCAGGGCGGCGCCGCCTTCCGCCGCGTGCAGCGCCTGGTCGATTGCCGGGCGCAGCGCCGGCGGAATGCTCCGCGGGTCAACATCGAGTGCGCCGATGATGACAGTGAGAAGGTTGTTGAAATCGTGCGCGACTCCGCCGGTCAGCTGCCCGACCGCGTCCATTTTCTGGATGTGATGGAGTCTCGACTCCGCTTCGCGCTGTGCGGTGACGTCGCGGCCAGATGAAATGACGTGTACTATTCCGTCCTGAAGGAAGGGCGCCGCCTGGAACTCCCCGATGCGCATCTTGCCGTCGAGCCCGACGATCCGCATCTCCGTCAACTGCAAGGGTTCAAGCGTGTCCGTCAGATGGCGGGTCCGCTCGATAGCGCGTTCCCGATCGTCGGGATGGAAGAAATTGAAGATTGGGGTACCGATCAGGTCATCCACGCTCTTTGCGCCGAACAGGCGCGCTGCGGCCGGATTGGCGAACTGCACTGTGCCGTCGACGTGGATCCAGATGCCTTCCTGAACGACAGCGAACACGCGGCTGAATCGCTGCTCGCTCGCCTGCCGCTGCGCCTCGCTGGTTGCGAGCGCGAGCTCCGCGCGCTTCTGCTTGGTCGTATCTATGTCGAAACCACCGACCGCGATGACATTCCCGCCTTCGTCGCGGATCGGGAACTTGACGAAGAGCGCCCACTCGTAACCCGCATTGGGCGGCATACGCGTTTCCTGCAGAATCGGCTCGTTGGTCGCCACCACCTTCCGGTCCATGTCCTCGATGGCGGCAGCAAAGGTTGAGTCGAAAATGTCGCGGATGGTCTTGCCGAAATACTGCTTCGAGCCCATCCGGAGGACTCGTTCGGCCTCGCGGTTGTAGAACAGGTAGCGCCCTTCGATGTCCTTTATATAGGTGATGAAGGGCGCGTTCTGTAGCAGCGACAGGAAGACCTCGCGTAGCTTCGCTTCGGTCTCGGCATGCTGCTCCGCAGGAATGGCGGCAGGAATGGCGGCCGCCCGCGCAATGACGCGCAACTCCTCGGTTGCAATGCGAACGGCATCCTCCAGCGCGCGCGCGTTCTGGATGCGCAGCAAGACGTCTGCAATGGAGGCGACCTTGTCCTCGGCCACGAGCACCCTTAGATGATATCAACCCGGGGGTGCAGCAATCGACTATCTAGGCAGCCCCGGCCAGTGATCATAGCGCGTTACGGCGCAGCCGGAAGAGTAGAATCGCGGGAGCGGCGAGGAGAAAGGCAGGATCAGACGGGGAGGCAGGACGGCGCGCCGGCGGCGCCTTACTTCGCCGCTTCCGCCTGCTTGATGACGGCGTGGATGGCGTGGTAGGCGATCGGCTTGCGGGCCGTGCCGATGATGTGCAGGCCGCGCATTCTGCCCGCCTGGGCAGCGATATCGAGGTCCTGCTGCGAGACGCCGCTGATGATGATCACGTCGCCCTTGAACCCGAGCGCACCGAGCACGCCGAGCAGGGCATAGCCATCGCGGTCCGGGATTCCGATGTCGAGCACAACGATGTCCGGAGTCCATTCGGTGACCAGGCGCTCGAACGCCTTGGTATGGTCGAGCGTCGCAACCTCGAGGGACAGCGCGGTGCCGGCGCGTTCGATAGTCGCCACGTCGCGCGGCTCGTCATCGACGATCAGAATTCGCCCGGTCTTCCCGGCCATGAGCGCACTCCAAGCTTCCGTGGAATGCGGACATCCGAGACCAGAATGGTTAAGAAAACCTTGAGGGACGTGTCCGCGCCAGTCAATGAAGGAGCTAGGTAAACGCGACGGTCACGCGGCCAAGTCCGGTGAATTCGGCCACGAACTGATCACCCGGCGCGATTGCGGCCGGCGTGATGCAGGTGCCGGTCGTGACGATGTCTTCTGCCTGGAGGCCGATGCCACGCTGCGAGAGATGATTGGCGAGCCAGGCGAGCGCGATGCGCGGATCGCCCAGAGCCTCGGCGCCGCTTCCTTCGACGGCAAGCGCGCCGTTCCTGAGCGCGCGGACCTTCTGCGCCGACAGGTCAAGACGGCGCCAGTCGCGCACCTCCGGGCCGAGCAAAAACCACGCGGCAAACGCATCGTCGGCCAGGATCTGCGCCGGCCCGATCTCGGCGAAACGCTCGAACCGCGCGTCCGGCACTTCGATGGCGAGATGAAGCGCGGCGACGGCGTCGCACACCTCCCGCTGGTCGTAGGCGGTGTCTCGTGGTGGGAGAGTGCGGCCGATGCGGAAGGCGAATTCTGCCTCCATCACCTTCATGTGCAGCGGCGCGGCCGGCAGGCGCGCGCCGTCCGGCACCACGAAATCCTTGAACAGCCGCCCGGCGAGCGGTTCGGTCACGCGGATATGCTCCTGGCCTGCCTTGCTGGTCGCCGCGATCTTCCATCCCAGGACGGGTTGGGCGGCCGTCGCGACCATCGCCTCCTGGATCGCGTATCCTTCCACCAGGGAATGCGGCCGCAGATGCTCGGGCAGGGCGTCGATGCGCCGCTGCTCCAGGCGGGTCTTCCAGAGCAGAGCGGCCGCCTGCTCAATCTGCGATTGGTCCATGTGTGATTCCCCCTGACAGCGACGGTGAAGGCAGCATAGCCAAACGGGCGCTCAGTGGAAGTCCCGGCTGCGTATGCGCAGGCGCTGATCGCCGCTGGTGGCATATTTCACCTGATCGCCGCGCGCGATCACCCGGTCGGTATCGTGCTGCTCCTCGCTCAGGGTCCGCAGCAGCGGACTCAGATCCGTCACCCGGTCGGCAACAACGTGGATCACCATGCCTTCGCGCTGCAGCTTCCCCTCGATTGCGACCATCCGGCTGCCGAGCACGATGCGGCGATAGGTCTCGAACACCTTTGGCCACACGACGATATTGGCGATCCCGCCATCGTCCTCGAGAGTCATGAAGATGACGCCGCTGGCGGTGCCGGGACGCTGGCGCACCAGGACGAGGCCGGCCACCTTGATGCGGTTGCCGTTCTCGGCAGCCGGGAGTTTCCCGTTGGGCGTGACTCCAAGGGCGTCCAGCCGCGCGCGCAGCAGCGAGACCGGATGGGCGCGCAGCGAGAATCCGACCGTGTGGTAATCCTCCAGGATCTGCTCGCCCAGGCTCATCGCCGGCAGTGGCGCCAACAGATCCTCCGCCGGGATGTGCGAGGGCCAGCCGTGATCGGCCGATGCGCCGTCATCTGCGTCGAACAAAGGCAATTGTCCCTCATCCAGGGCATGGATTTGCCACAAGGCGCGGCGGCGGTCGATGAAAAGCGAGCCATAGGCGTCGGCCTTGGCCAGGGTTTCCAGGGCTGCCGGACCCAGGCTGCTCCTGCGCCACAAATCGTGCAGCGTGCGATATCCCGCGCCGCGCGCCTTGACCAGCGCGTCGGCATCCTGCCTGCGGCAGCCGCTGATTCCGCGGAATCCAAGGCGCAAAGCCAGCTTGCCGTCATAGGTGCGCTCGAGCGTGTTGTCCCATTCGCTGACATTGACGTCGATCGGGCGCACCTCGACGCCATGCTCGCGGGCATCGCGCACCAGTTGCGCCGGCGCGTAGAACCCCATCGGTTGGGAATTCAGGATGGCGCAGGCGAAGACAGCCGGGTGGCGACACTTCAGCCAGGCCGAGACATAGACCAGCAGGGCGAAACTGGCGGCGTGGCTCTCGGGGAAGCCGTAATCGCCGAATCCCTCGATCTGCTTGAAGCAGCGCTCGGCGAAGTCGCGGGTATACTTTTTCGCGACCATGCCTTCGATGAACTTCTCCTTGAGAGTGCCGATCGTGCCGGATCGCCGGAACGTCGCCATCGCCCGCCGCAGCTGGTCCGATTCCGCCGGCGTGAAGCCGGCCGCGACGATGGCGATGCGCATGGCCTGTTCCTGGAACAGGGGCACGCCATAGGTCTTCTTGAGAACTTCGTTTAGCTCGGGGCTGGGGATTTCCGCTTTCTCCAATTTGTCGCGCCGTCGCAGATAGGGGTGCACCATGTCGCCCTGGATCGGGCCTGGCCGGACGATCGCGACCTCCACCACCAGGTCGTAGAAGCAGCGCGGTTTGAGGCGCGGCAGCATGCTCATTTGCGCGCGGCTTTCCACCTGGAACACGCCCACGGAATCCGCCTTGCACAGCATGTCGTAGACTTCAGGCTCTTCCGGCGGGATGGTGGCGAGAGTCAGCTTTTCCCCGCAATGCCGCTCGATCAGCTCGAACCCCTTGCGGATGCAGGTCAGCATGCCGAGCGCCAGCACGTCGACCTTCAGCATGCGCAGGGTATCGAGGTCGTCCTTGTCCCATTCGATAACGGTGCGGTTCTCCATCGACGCATTCTCGATCGGTACGTATTCGTGGAGGCTGCCGCGGGTGATGACGAAGCCGCCAACATGCTGCGAGAGGTGGCGCGGGAAACCGATCAGCTCTCCCGCCAAGGCGATGACCTGTGCGAGCCGAGACTCCGCGGGGTCGAGGCCGGCCTGACGGATGTGCTGCTGGACGATATTGTCATCGCCCCAGCCCCAGACCGCCTTCGACAGGCGATTGAGCACGTCCTCGCTGAGGCCGAATACCTTGCCCACGTCGCGCATCGCGCTTTTCGGGCGATAGGAAATGACCGTGGCGGCGATGCCCGCGCGGTGCCGGCCGTATTTATCATAGATGTATTGGATGACCTCCTCGCGCCGCTCATGCTCGAAATCGACGTCGATGTCCGGCGGCTCATTGCGCTCGGCGGAGACGAAGCGCTCGAACAGCAGATCGACCTTGACCGGATCCACCGCCGTGATGCGCAGGCAATAGCAGACCACCGAGTTCGCCGCCGAGCCACGGCCCTGGCACAGGATGCCCTTGCTCTCCGCGAACCTGACGATGTCCTGCACCGTCAGGAAATAGGGCGCATAGTTCAGCTTCCCGATCAGGGCCAGTTCCTGCTCGAGCGTGTTCCTGATTTTCTCCGGGATGCCGTCCGGATAGCGTCTCGCGGCGCCCTCCCAGGTGAGCTGCTCCAGATGCTGCTGCGGCGTGACGCCATCCGGCACCGGCTCGCTCGGATATTCGTAACGCAGCTCGTCGAGCGAGAAGCGGCAGGAATCGGCGAGCCGTGCGGCATTCTCCAGCGCCTCGGGCCAATGCCTGAACAGGCGCTGCATCTCCTCGGGCGATTTCAGGTGGCGCTCGGCATTGGCCAGCAAGCGAAAGCCAGCCTCCTCGATGGTCACATGCTCGCGGATGCAGGTCATCACGTCCTGCAGCGGCCGCCGCTCGGGCATGTGATAGAGCACGTCGTTGGTGACGATGAGGGGCAGGCGATACTCCGCTCCCAGTTCGGCAAGTCGGCTGATACGCCGTGCATCATCGCCGCGATAGAGGTGGCTGACCGCCAGATGCGCGTTCCTGCCGATATCGTTGCGGAACCGTTTCAGGAATGCGGTAAAGCCTTCCTCGATCTCCTCCGGCGCCAGCGCAACCAGGTGCTGGCCGAGGCGATGATCGAGCACGTCGGCATAGGTGAGCTCGCACTTGCCTTTCTCCGTGCGCCGCTTGCCCTTTGTGAGCAGGGTGCTCAGCCTGCCATAGGCCGCGCGGTCTTCCGGGTAGCAGAGCAGGCTCGGTGCATCCTGGAGATCGAGCCGGCAGCCGACGATGAGCCGGATAGGCCTGAGGCGCTCTTTTATCTGATTGCAAGCGTCATAGGCACGCACAATGCCTGCCAGCGTATTGCGATCCGTGATCCCGATCGCTTCATACCCTAGCGCGGCTGCCTGCAGCGCCAGCTCTTGCGGACGCGACCCGCCCTGCAGGAAGGAGAAGTTGGTGGTGACCTGGAGCTCGACGGGACGGAGGGTCATGTCATCCAAACATCCCATGCATGTACCAGCGTGGCGCGGCCGTCGTCTGATAGAGACCCGCGCGATAGAGCCAGAAGCGGCGGCCTTCGGAATCCTCCACGCGGTAATAGTCGCGGATCTCTGCATCCTGGTCGCCGGGCAGCCACCATTCCGGCGCGATGCGTTCGGGGCCTTCGGCCGCACGGACCTTGTGCAGGACGTGGCGCCAGCGGAACCTCACCGGCGGATCATCCGGGATCGGCGCCACGGCTTCGATCGGTTCCGGATGAGGCAGCAGTCGGATGGGCCGTTGCGATGCCTTCGGCCAATGCAGGCGCGGGCTTTCGGCCAGCGGCGGCAGGCGGCGCACCGCACGTTCGGGAATGTGGCTTTCCCGTGTCTCGACGCGATGCACGGCAGCTTCGCCCAGTCGGTTGGTCAGGCGGTCGATGAGCGGGGCAAGATCGTGACGGATGGCACCGCCCGCTTCTAAATCATGCTGCTGTGTCGTCAGCCGCTCCATCTCGAGCCCGGACAGACGCATCGCCTCGAAACCGTCTTCGGGGCGGAGCTGATCGAGCTTTTCCTCGAACAGGCGGAACAGATGCGCGGCATCGAGGCTGGCGCGTGCGGTCCCGATGGTGAGGCGCTGGGTCTCGCCATCCACGCGGTAGCAGGAAAGGTCCAGCTTGCGCGGCCCGCTGTCATGGGGCCGTAGCGCCTCGGTCAACCGTTTCAGCAGCAGGTGGAGCGCACGGTCGATGCCGGCGCGCTGCGCAACCGGCTCGGCGAAATCCATGCGAACGTAGCATTGCGGCGGCGGCAGAAGGGGTGACATGGTCTCGTCCTGCCCCCCCAATGCCTGGTCCAGCCGGTTCATGAGCACGGCGCCGAACCGCCGCGCCAGAGCCGCGCGCGGCAGGGCGCAGAGATCGGCGACCCGCTTCAAGCCCAGCCGCTGCAATTGCGCGCACAATTCCTCCGGCAGGCGCAATGCCGCCGGCGGCAGATCGGCCAAGGCGGCTTTCTGCTGGCCGGACGGCATGACTTGGCGCGTGCCGGTGCTGTAATGCGCCCCGCCCCATGCCGCACCGATCGTGTCGGCGATGGCGGCGCGATAATGGAGGCCGAAGCGACGCATGTGCCGGTCGAGATCGGCCAGCATCCGCGCCTCACTGCCCCACAAATGCGCGCAGCCGGCAATGTCCAGCATCAGGCCATCCGTCCCGTCGATCGCAACCAGCGGCGAGAACCGCGTCGCCCAATCGGCAAGGCGCTCGAGGTCCGCCGCATCAGCCTCTGGATCGAGCGGCAGCACGATGACCTGTGGCACCCAGGCGCGCGCGTCGGCCACCGCCACGCCAGGTTTCAGCCCGAGCGCCCGGGCCGCGGGATTCGCTGCCCCGATCTCCAGGCGGTTGCCCACTTGCACGGCCATCACCGAAGGCGGCTCTACCTGTGCGCGCTCAGCCGAAGCGGAAGAGGGCGGCCGCTGCCCGCTCTGCTTCAGGTTCCGCCGCTGACGCCGCCGATATTGATCTGTCGGCCAGTGCGGCAGCCACAGGGACAGGAACCGCCGTGACCCGCTGCCCATCAGCATGATCGAACTCCATGATCCAGGAAGCTGCCCCCGCATTGCGGCAGCGCCAAAGATCGAGGCGCCACTGTGCCGGCCCCAGTTCCGGCGGGGTCGCCGGTTTCTGATCCGGCATGCGTGAATGAAGTTGGGGGGAAATGCGCCAGCGCGTGGCTGCCGCGATCGGCTGCGGGCGCTGTTGCCGCGCCATGTCGTGCGTCCGCCAACGCCGCAACAGGAAGCAGGGAATGCCCGCTTGTTCCGCCGCCAATTGCAGGCGGCGCGAGGCATTCATCGTCAGCACACCAACTTCGCCGACAACCGCGCTCAGAGACCGGCTGCGCAACGCTTCCTCGAGCGCCCAGCACACCTCCGCATCGCGCCTGGCGGAGACGAGGATCAGCCGCCGCAGATCGAGGCCGAAGGCGGCAAGACCGGGCGCATAGAGATCGGCATCCTGTGTGATCCAGGCGATCCATCCCGACGCATTGGACCTCAGAGACAGCGCGAGAAAGCAGGCGCCCGCCGAACCTTGTTCTTCATCTCCGGCATGACCGGCAACTTCATGGACAGCGCCGAGCGGGACGGCCGCCTCACGCAGGCAAGTATCGATAGCGGTGGTGCCGGTAGAAAGCACAGCACCCGGCGCACGTGACTCCGGCCGCAGGGCCGGGATGCAGGCAATGCGCTGTTTCAACTGAGCCAAATCGATCCGAGCATTCATGGTCGCGCAGCCGCATTGTGTGTTCTTCTTTTGTTCTAAACACGCGAGCCTGTCAAGGCGTCCAGATCTCTGGAAATGTCATTCAATGTTATTAAAAAAACACCGCTAAATGGATGAATTAGTTAGATTTTTTCACGCTCTGGTTCATGCCCCATTCAGGTGCCCGTTGCTAGCTTTCATGCCATCGGATCAGACAGCACGAAGGAAGCTGCAATGAACCCAACCATTCGTAATCTCCTGGCCTCGCTCTTGATCGCCGCGGTCGCGCCGATGGGCCTGGCGGCGCTCGATCTCGAGCAGTCGGCCTACGCCAAGAACGGCGGCGGGAAAGGTGGCGGGAATGGTGGCGGCGGCGGAAATAACGGCGGCGGCAAGGGTGGAGGCAATGGCGACGGGAACGGTGGCGGTAATGGTCACGGCCACAGCGGCCACGGCAGCAAAGCCGCCAACGCAACAGGCCAATCCAAGGCTGCAAAGAGTGGTACTGAGGACGGCGAGGGCATGAGGCCCAACGAACTGGGCAAGCTGAACGGCGTCATGCATGCTTCTGACAACGCCATCGAAAATGCCAGTCCCAACTCGCCACTCGGCATGGCCCGCCAATTCGGCGAAGCTTTGGCGGGGTTCCTTGGCGTAGACGACGAGGACACGACGGACGAGGGTACGACCGAAGGCGAGGGTGACGAGGTCGCCGACGAGACTACCATCGATGACCTGGGCAATATGATGGCCGGAATGACCAATAAGACGGTCACGGGCGATCAGGTTCAAGCTGTTGCCGACAAGGTCGGCGTTCCGACCACCGACGAGGCAGCCGACGATCCGACTGACGACACGACTGACGATACTGCAGACGAAACGGGTCCCGCATTGGATCAGGAGACGGCCGATGCCATTGCCGCAGCGGCCAACAACCCAACGACTGGCACCATCGACGACGATACCGATGGCGATGACGATACCGACGGTGATGACACGGCCGACGCCGGCGACACAGGCGGCGAGGAAACCGCCACGAACTAAGAATCGGTACTGAAGCGAGGCTGGCGCGGGAGGAAACTCCCGCGCTTTCCTTTTGCGTCAGCGCGCTTCGCTGGTGCGGCCGCGGCGGAGCAGGAAGGCCGGCGTGTGGTCGCCAAAGGCAAGGCCCGGCAGCCCAGCATCGTCGTTGCGGTGAACGCGCCCATCACGCCGCTGCGGGCGCGGCGCCTGCTGCTCGGCGTCCTGGTGGTCCCGCCCGCCGGAACGGCGCTGATGGCGGTTCAAGTGCGATTCCTTCTCGGCCGGCAGCGGCAGGGCGACACTGGCTTCCAGCATCGCGTGCCGGCCGACCTCGCGCTCCGGGTGCGGCACCACCGCATCAATCACCTCATCCACCTTGGGCTGGCGCTTCTCCTGCTTCGGGCGTCCACGCTCGTGACGGCCGCCGCGGCCGCGCGCTTCGCGGCCACTGGACAGAGCGGCGCCTTCCAGGCCCTCGATAGCAATGCGCGGGATCGCCCCGCCAACCAGCTTCTCGATGGCGGCGACGTATTTGCCGTCGCTCGGGGCGGCCAAGGTGAAGGCATGCCCTTCACGGCCGGCACGGCCCGTGCGCCCGATCCGGTGCACGTAATCCTCGGCATGCATCGGAACGTCGAAATTGAAGACGTGGCTGAGGCCCTTGATATCGAGGCCACGCGCCGCGACATCGCTGCACACCATCAGCCGCGCTTCACCGCGCTTGAATTTCTCAAGCGTCTCCGTGCGGGCCGGCTGCGACATGTCGCCATGCAGGCGCACGGCGTCAAAGCCATGCTTGGTGAGCGATTTGAAGAGGATCTCCACGTCGCGCTTGCGATTACAGAAGATGAGCGCGTTGGTCACGTTCTCGCTGCGGATCAGCCGGCGCAGCGCCTCGCGCTTCTGCTCCGTCTCCACTACCGCGATCGCCTGGACAACCGTTGTGGCTGCTGTTGCCGGCGGGGACACGCTGATTTCCTTGGGGTTCATCAGGAAGGCGTCGGCCAGCCTGCGGATCTCCGGCGCCATGGTGGCGGAAAAGAATAGGGTCTGTCGCAGCTTCGGCAGCATCCCGACGATCCGCTCGACATCCGGGATGAAGCCCATGTCCAGCATCCGGTCGGCCTCGTCGATCACCAGGATCTTGACATCGTTCATCAGGATCTTGCCGCGCTCGAACAGGTCGATGAGGCGGCCCGGCGTCGCGATCAGCACATCGACGCCACGATCCAGCTTCTTTTCCTGGTCGACGAAGCTCTCGCCACCTATGAGCAGCGCGTAGCTCAGGTTTGCATTCTTGCCATACTTCTCGAAGCTGTCCGCAACCTGGGTGGCCAGCTCCCGAGTCGGCTCCAGGATCAGCGAGCGCGGCATGCGGGCCTTGGCCCGTCCGCTGCTCAAGATCTCGATCATGGGCAGGGTGAAACCGGCAGTCTTGCCAGTGCCGGTCTGGGCACAGCCCAGAACATCGCGACCCATCAGAACCACTGGAATTGCTTGGGCTTGGATGGGAGTGGGCTGCTGATAGCCGAGATCGGCAATCGCTTGCAGGATAGTGGGGCTGAGCCCCAGTTCTTCGAACGTCATTATCTCTAGATGCGGGCATTTACTGGGATCGCCGAAGGGCGAAAGTGAGCAGGGGGAGCCCGATCCCGCTGCCGAAAGGTTGCGCGCACTATATGGATAAGGCAAACTTTGTCAATTCAACCGGTTGGCTTGTTGTTTGCAGTTAACCCAGAATTCATACTTCAAACAGCAAGCGCCGAATACCGCTCCAGGCAGAAGGTCGGATTTTGAAGAGCCGGGCGTCAGCAGCCGGGTATGACGCACAGGTCGCGATCGCGATCATCCGCGCTGGGGCCGGGGAACAGCTTCACCACCGCGAACCGCACGAACTTGCGGAATCGCGGGTCGTCCGGCCCGGAGATGTCGGCTACCGATCCCGTCAGGAAGGTCAGGGCCGCTCCGGTACCGGGGCACAGGGCCGCTACCAGCGTCATGTCGCCGCTCCTCGGCCCGCCGCCCGATGCCCGGCAGGCCAGATCCTTGTTGACGCTGATGGATCCGTTGAAGGCGAGCCGAATGCGATAGGGGCTGGCATCGCTCGGCACGATTCCTTTCGGCTGGATGGTGTCGGAGACGAGGTCGCTGAACGCCTGCTGATCCATGCCGAAGGGATTGCCGGAGACGTCCGCCTTCAAGGCCTTGGTATACGGCACGAACTGGTATTGCTGGGGATCGTAGCCGGATTCCACGCGAATCCGGTCGATCCGTCCGGGTGTGCAGGCGGCAACCAAGGCGCTGGCCAAGAAAACTGCAAGATGTCTGGACATCGCGGCTTCTCCGGGGAATCTGTTCAGCCTCATTTGACGACCACCGGCTCGCCAAGCCATCACATTCTCGCGAGACATGACTATTCACCTTATCAAGCTCTGCGTCGGCGTCAGCGACGTCAACCAACTCATCCAGGAGCACGAGCGCCTGGCCAAGCAGGCGCTCAAACGCAAGAAGCCGGTCGAGGATCATCATTGGACGCGCATGCGGCCCAAGCGCGCTGACGAAGTGCTCGACGGCGGCTCCCTGTTCTGGGTCATTCGCGGGGTGATCCGCGTTCGCCACCGGATTCTACGCCTGGACGACGTGACGGATACGGACGGCCAGGGATATTGCTCGATCGTCTACGATCCGAAGGTGGTCCTGGTGGAGCCACGGCCACGGCGCGCGTTCCAGGGCTGGCGCTATCTGGAGGCGGAGGATGTGCCGTCCGATCTGCCCAACCAGCGCCAAGCCCTCGCCAACGCGGCGGCGGAGGGCCATATGCCGGCGGACATGCTGGCTGAACTGCGGACGCTGGGTCTCTTCTAGGCAAACGCTGCCTGGGCCAGGTAGCCGATGGCGCCGCTCGCCAGCAGCACCTTGACCAGGTTGACCCGCCAGTGCAGCAGGGCCAGCCCTGCCGCCAGCGAGAGCGCAATGGCGATGAGATCGGCACTGCGCCAATCCGGCCAGGTGACGGTCGCCGGACCGAACGAGACGTCCGTGACCTGCCGGAACAGCACGTGCAGGGCGAACCAGAGCGCGAGGTTCGCGATGACACCGACCACCGCCGCCGTCACCATCGCCAGAGCGCCGGAGAGATAGCGGTTCTGCCGCACGCGCTCGACATAGGGCGCGCCCAGGAAGATCCAGATGAAGCTCGGCACGAACGTCACCCAGGTGACGAAGATCGCACCGAGCGTGCCGGCAAACATCGGGGAGAGAATGCCCGCCTGCTGATGCGCCGCATAGAATCCGACGAAGCTGAGCACCAGGATCAGCGGCCCCGGCGTGGTCTCCGCGAGCGCCAAGCCGTCGATCATGTTGCCGGTGGTCAGCCAGCCGTAGTTCTGCACCGCCTGCTGCGCCACATAGGTGAGGACGGCATAGGCGCCGCCGAAGGTCACCACAGCCATCTTGGCGAAGAACCAGCCCATCTGCGGGAAGATGTGGGCGCCGCCCAGGAGCAGGGCGAGCAGCGCGATCGGCCCGAGCCACAGCGCCGCGCCGACTACGACGGTTCGAAAGGGCCGCGGTGCGCTCGACGACTGTTCCAGCACCCTTTCGTCGGCAGTCTTGGAGGCGGTTCCGTCAGAGCGCCACGCCATTGCCAAGCCGAGGGTGGCCGCGGCGAGAATCACGATGGGGAACGGAATCCGGAAGACGAACAGGGCGAGGAAGGCCAACGCCGCCACGACGATATGCATGGGCTGCTTCAATGCCCGCTTTGCGACACGCCACAGGGCCTCGGCCACCAAGGCGATGACGGCACATTTGAGCCCGAAGAACACGCCCATCAGCCACGGCAATTGGCCGAAGGCGGCGTAGGCGGCGCTGAGAGCCAGGATCACGCAGAAGCCCGGCAGCACGAACAGGATGCCGGCAATCAGGCCGCCCTTCACGCCATGCAGCAGCCAGCCCAGATAGGTGGCAAGCTGCTGCGCCTCCGGACCGGGCAGCAGCATGCAGAAATTGAGCGCATGCAGGAACTGCGCCTCGCCTACCCATTTGCGCTCGTCGACGACGAGGCGATGCATGAGTGCGATTTGACCCGCCGGCCCACCGAAGCCGAGGCAACCGACCTTGAACCAGAGCCTGGTCGCCTCGGCGAAGCTCGGATGCGTGTCGCTCATCGCGCGATCGCCTTGGGCGGCCAGGCGTGGGTCTCCGCCGTGAGATCGCGCTGCCAGCGATAGAGCGCATCGTAGATCGGCATGCCTGCGTCCAGCAGCGCATGGTCGTCCTCGATCAGGTTGGCGAGGCCGAGGGAGATGGCGTAGAGGCCTGAAGACTGCGCCGTCAGATCGAGGCGCGACGTGTCGGCGCCTCGGATGATGCGCGCCATCTGGCCCAGCGCTGTGTCCTGTATTCCGAAATCCCCCAGCATGGCATCGAACGTACAGGTTTCGCCGCGATGTGAGAAGGTGACGTCCGGGATGTCGAACGGGATGGCGCTTCGGGCATCGGCCTGGGCGAGGACCTGGTCCGCCGGCACGTAGTGAAAGAGCGCCAGGGGATCGATGAAGCGGCGGATCAGCCAGGGGCAGGCAATGCGATCGATCTTCGGCCGCGCCCGCGTGATCCAGGAGGTCGCGCGGGTGCCGTCGTGGATCGCTGTCTTCCGAAAATGCGGGTAGCCAGCTTCGATCCAGCCTTCGATGCCCTCCCTCAGGTAGCAGGCGTCGAGGCCGGAAGCCTGAAGTTCAGCCGCCGCGTTCTGGCTGACTTCGTGGCCGTGCACGCAAGCAGCGATGATAGGCCTGCCGGCCGGCAGTTCGGAGCGCCAAGCGGCGATGTTTTCAGGGTTGCGATGGAGACTGCCGCACACCAGATAGTTGGAGGCGGCGAAAGCGACCTCGCGCCGGACATCGATCACCAGAGGGTGTTGGGCGGATCCAAGGGTCCGGGCCAGTTCAGAGGCGGAAATCGAGCCCGAGATCCGAGTTGAGGAAGCCATGGCACAGCTCTCCTTTGCGCGTCGCGCGCAACAGGTGAGCAGAGCTTGGATGCCAGGCATCTTGGGAAAGCCGGGAGTCTGCGATGTCCCGACATCGGAAGTTTGAGCTTGAACGACGGGGCGGTCAAGCCCATCTAGAGCTGACGGGGTGTGGATAAGATTGTTGCGTTTTCCTCTTTACACTCCGCGCGGACTCGACTAGAAACCGCGCCGTCGAACGGAGCCGCTGGTTCTTGGTCGGCTCCGGAAACAGCAGCAGAAATCGCTGTTGGTTCTGAGGGTGATGCGCCCGCGGGGCGCTTGAATCACCCATCTGGCATCGCTATATTGCGCGATTGTCTCTGGCCGAATCGGCCTGAGCGTCGTGCGTGCGACGCCCTGCTATTTGACAGTGTTGATATATTGAGAAGGGATTCGCGGGCGGCGGGCTTTTGGCTAGTCCGGAGCTTTTGCTGAACGTGGGTCTTTTTTTGGGTTTGGTTGTTGTGGGTTTGTGCTGTGCGGAGCGATCTGCGCGGTGACGGCTTGTGATGATCAGATCTGGTGAGACGCGTTATGTGCAGAGGCGAACTTGAGTCAGTTGGTCGCTGGGGAGCAATCCCTGGCAGATTAACCTGAGAGTTTGATCCTGGCTCAGAACG
>JAJYUT010000011.1 GCA_021792365.1 Pseudomonadota bacterium
GATTATGTTGCGCGGTGGGTTATGTTGCGGCCCGGCGCTGGGCGGCTGTTCTGCCGGATACCGGCAGGATCTGCGCAACATAATCTCAGCTTGCGGGGGGCCGCGTGATGCCCCGCGACGCGTCCGAGCTGGCGCGGCGTCTCGCGCGGGATGCCGAGGCGGTCTGCCGCCATTACCTCTCCAAAGGCCGACGCCAGGGCCGCTACTGGACGGTTGGCGACGTGCGCAACACGCCCGGCCGGTCGATGTTCGTGCGGCTGAGCGGGCCAGAGGCCGGCCCCGGCGCTGCCGGGCGCTGGACCGATGCCGCCTCGTCAGAGCATGGAGATCTTCTCGACGTCATCCGCGAGAGCTGTGGGCTAGTCGAGTTCCGCGACGTTGCCGAGGAGGCGCGGCGCTTCCTGGCGCTGCCCCGCGCGGAGGCGGCGTCCGAGCCAAGGCCGCCCGCGCCGCAGGGTTCGCCCGAGGCCGCACGGCGGCTCTGGGCCATGGCCAAGCCGCTCGCCGGCACCCTGGCCGAGGCCTACCTGCATGGCCGGGGAATTGCGGCCGTCAACCATGCGGGCGCACTGCGGTTTCATCCGCGGTGCTACTATCGCCCCGACGAGCACGCGCCGACCGAGACCTGGCCGGCGATGATCGCCGCCGTTACCGATCTATCCGGCGCCATCACGGGCGTGCATCGAACCTGGCTTGCCTCGGACGGCTCCGGCAAGGCGCCGATCGACACGCCGCGGCGCGCCATGGGTGGCCTCCTCGGCCATGCCGTCCGGTTCGGTGCGGTCGGCGATGTCCTTGCCGCCGGCGAAGGCGTCGAGACAATGCTGTCGCTGCGGTCTGCGCTGCCCGCCATGCCGATGGCGTCGGCGCTGTCAGCCAGCCATCTCTCAGCGCTCGAACTGCCCGCCGGCTTACGGCGGCTCTATCTCGCGCGGGACAACGACACGGCGGGCGACACAGCCGTCGCGGCGCTGACTGAGCGGGTCGAAGCCGCAGGCGTCGAGACGCTGGTCCTCTCCCCGCAACTCGGGGATTTCAACGAGGATCTGCTCGCGTTCGGCCTCGACGCCGTTCGCGCATCGGTGCGCATCCAGCTCGCACCAAACGACGTGGTCCGCTTCATGCGCCGGAGAATGGCCAGGACGGGGTGACCGAAGCCGGCACCCCGTCCTCGATTCACAAGGCCTTCAAGAAGGCCATCAAGTTCTTGTCCTCCTTCCATGAGCGAGCTGGCCGCGGCTGGCCCACCTCGCAGAGCGCGACGGCGTTGGCCTTCAGCGTAAGGTCGATCTCGGCATAGATGTTGGTCGTGCTGATCGAGACGTGCCCGAGCCAAGCGCGGATGGTGTTGATATCCACGCCGGCGAGGACCAGGTGGCAGGCTGTGGTGTGCCGAATGACGTGCGGGGTTATCGGCCGCCCGGCCAGTTCCGGGACTCGGGCCGCGCAACGCTCGACGAGGCGATACACGCCGAAGCGGGTAAACGGCGTTCCGAGCCGGCTGACGAACACGGCGTCTTCGCCCGTTCGATCGGCGATCTCGTCCGCCAGAACGCGCTCGGTTTCCGGCCACAGCGGGCAGTGCCGCGTCCTGCCGCCCTTGCCGTGTAAGGTGGCGAGATCATGCCTGCCGTTCCGTGACCCGATCTGCAGATCGCACACCTTGAGCTGGGTGGCTTCGGAGACCCTTGCGCCGGTATTGTAGAGGAAGAGCAGTAGCGCGTATTCGCTTCGGCCGCGCCGCGCTTTTCGGTCGGGCACGGCCAGCATCGCCTCCATCTCGGCCCGTGTCAGCCATCCGACCGGCGGCGGCATCGCCCTCTTCGACGCGATGGCGCGGATGTGACCGCACCATTCGACATGAGTCGGATCCCGGCTGCCGACGAAGCGCGCGAACGCCCGGATCGCGGCAAGCCGCTGATTGCGAGTCTGGGCGGTGCAACCTCGATCCGTTTCGAGATGCGTCAGGAACTGCAGCACGTGACTGGATGTGAAGTCCCATACGGCCAGCCGCTCCACGGGCTTGCGCACCTTCCGGCTGATGAACGGCAGCAACAGACTGAAGGTGTCGCGGTAGCTCTTGCGAGTATTCCGGGCGAGATTGCGTTCGGTGACGATGTATTCGCACAGGAACCGGCGGAGCCATGGGCCGAGCGCGGCGGTGTCAGGCATGCCGACCTCCCTGCGCATAGCGGGCGAACCGCAGCGACGCCTGCTCCAGAAGCTCCGGCGTCATCGACAGGTAGACCTTCGTGCCCTCCAGATCGGCGTGGCCGAGATAGGTGGAAAGCGTCGGCAACAGCCGTTGCACGTCGGCGCCCTGGCGATACCACGTCGTCAGGCGATGAACCGCGAAGCTGTGCCGAAGATCGTGCAAACGCGGGATGGTCCGGCCGCCTCCTGCGCGACCAACCCCGGCGATACGACGCAGCACATCGAACGCGGCCTGAACGGTGCTGCTGGCCAGCCGTGTTCCGTCCCGGTTCACCAGCAGCAAAGCGTTCTCGCCTTGGGCAAGCCCGCCGTGCCTACGCAGGGTCACGTGGTTGTGCAGCACCTCGGCAAGCTGGGGTCCGACCGGGACGAGGCGGCTCTTGAAGAACTTCGTGGCCCGGATGGTCAGTATGGCGTTCGCCAGATCGACGTCGGCCAAGGTGAGGCGGGTCGCCTCCCCATAGCGCAGCCCCGCCCCGTACAATAGGATAAGCAAGGTGCGGAACGTCACCGCATCCAGCTGGACCGCGCCGCGGCGGCTTGCCTCCATGGTCGCGGGATCGAGGAGGCGCGCAAGCTCATCGCGCGAGTAGATGTAAGGCGGCGCACGCTCCGGCGATCTCAGCTCGTTGGCGGGCAGCGGCGAGTGGCTCGCGTAGCCGCGGCTGATGGCATAACGCCAGAACCCGACCAAGGCGTAGTACTTGTTCTCTCGGGTCCGGGTCAGCGGTTCATGGCCCGCCAGGAAGGCCAAGATCTGCGCCGTGTTGACGTGGTCGCACGGCGTGTCGGTGCCGGCATGCCTAACAAACCCCCGCAGGAGCCCGGCCGAGTTCGTGAACTTCGCGCCATGCGCTTGGCGCCACAGAATGTACCGCTCGATGGCTTCGCGGAGGGTCATACCAGGCCCTCCAGATCGAGAGCCGCCACCTTGCGCAGCGCCGCGAGGTCGACCTTGGCGTAGATCGTGGTGGAAGACGGATCGCGGTGGCCGAGGAAGTCTCCGATCACCTTCATCGACGTGCCCTGATCCAGGAGGTGCTGGGCCGCGGCATGCCGAAGGGCGTGGGCCCCGCGTCGGCCGGTGACGACGCCGATGCGCGCCAGCCGGTCGCGGACCATCTTGCCCAGGGCTTTCCGGTCGAGCGGCCGGATCGGCGCGTGCGTCGTGAAGAAGAGGTTGCGCCCGAAGCCGGACGGCCGCGCCTCCCTGATGTATCGCAGGATGGCGTGGCCGACGCCCTGCGACAGCGGCCACAGATGGGTCCGGCCCGGTTTCGGGCAGCGGACCCGGAGTATCGCGTTCTCCCAGTCCAGATCATCGAGCCGCAGCCCGCCGACCTCTCCGGTCCGGAGCCCATACGCGATGAACAGCATCAGGATCGCCCGATCGCGCTTGTCGATCGCGCGGTCACCCCCAACCGACGCCAGCAGGCACACAACATCTTCGCGCGGCAGCCCCTTGGGCACGGTCTCGTCAGCCATGAAGCGGGGCGCCACGATGCCCGCGGCGAGGCCCGCTCGGCACCAGCCGCGGATCTCGGCGAACAGGAAGAACGCCCTCAGACGCTGCGCATAATCGTGTCGCGTCCGGCGACTCCAGGCGCCCCGCTCGTGCTCCGCCGCCACGGCATCGTCGATCTCGGTCATGCCGAGGGCGCTCAGCCGAACGCCTTTGGTGGCCAACTGACCGAAGAAGTGGTCGGCCGCCTTGCGATAGCTCTGCACGGTCGCATCGGAGAGTCCGCGCTCCTCGCGCAGCCATCGTGCGAAGGCGTGGACCTCGGCGTCATGCGGGTGGCGGCCGTCATCGCGCTCGTCGAGCCAGCCCAGGAAGGCGAGCCATCGAACACCGTGGTTGACGAAGCGGTCGCGCGTCTTGGGCGATGCGGCTCGATCGCACCGGCGTCCGCTCGGCCGCGACCACGCCGCCGCAGCAACTTCGATCTGCGATCGGCTGACCCGGTCGCCGTCCTCGAGGCCCAGAAGGCGGACCAGGCTCAGCTGATCGTTGGCGCACTTGCGCAAGGTCGATCGTCTCGCGCCGGTCGCCTTGAGATGAACGAGGTATTGTTCCCGCCGCTCCACGAGCGGCGCTGCGCGATACCTCCCGGCGGTGTGGGGGAAGAAGATGTCGTCGAACATGTTGGCCTCCATGGTGTTGGAGGCCCGAGCTTCCCGACGGAGCGGGGCCGGCGGAAGCTATGTTGATCGCACGCGAGGCCTATCATCCGGCGCGAGCTGGGTGCACAGCCCCTCCCTCAGCACCTCGGCGCCGAGCCGGCGCAGGTCCTCGTTGAAGTCGTCCAGCGCTGGCAAGAGCGTCAGCGCCTCGACGCCGGCGGCACGCGCGCGGTCGGCCAGGATCTCCACCGCACGGTATCCTGCGGGATCGTCGTCTCGCGCGAGGTAGAGCCGTCGTAAACCGGCGGGCAGTTCGAGCGCGGCGAGGTGGTTGGCCGAGAGCGCGGCCGCCGCCGGCATCAAGGGCATGACCTGCCGAAGCGAGAGGATCGTTTCCAGCCCTTCTCCTGCCATCATGACGTCGAACGCGCGGCCGAACCGGACGGCGTTGCCGAGAAGCAGGCCCATGGCGCGGCGGGGCGTCGAGACCGGCGCTTTGCGGGCCGATGCCGGATCGAGCCAGGTGCGATGGATGCCCGTGATCGTGCCATCGAGCGCCGTGACCGCCGAGATCAGCGCGGGCCAAGCGTCCCGAGCCTGATCGCCAGGGTCGTCATCGTCGCCGCGATACCAGCAGCGCGGGTGGAAGCGGAGTGCTTCACAGCCCTTCAGATCCCTGATCCCGCGAGCGTGGAGGTACGCCTCGGCCAGGGTGCCGGCGAGCGGCTTGGCCATGGACCAGAGCCGTCGCGCCGCTTCGGGCGAGCCCTGCGGCGCTGGCGGTCTCGGCGCGGTCGGCAGTTCGGCGCGGGGCAGCGAGAGGAAGCGGCGCGCCTCCTCGGCGACCTCGCGGAACTCGACGAGCCCGCAGCTCTCGCGGATGACGTCGAGCAGGTCACCGTGCTCGGCCGAGGCGGCATCGGTCCAGCGCCCGGCGGCGCCGGGGCCGGAGTCCGGCCCGCTCAGCCGCACGAACATCGACCGGCCGGGCGTGTTGCGGACGTCGCCCACCGTCCAATAGCGGCCCTGGCGTCGTCCCTTGGAGAGGTAATGGCGGCAGACCGCCTCAGCGTCGCGCGCGAGGCGTCGCGCCAGCTCGGAAGCGTCGCGGGGCATCACGCGGCCCCCCGCAAGCTGAGATTATGTTGCGCAGATCCTGCCGGTATCCGGCAGAACAGCCGCCCAGCGCCGGGCCGCAACATAACCCACCGCGCAACATAATCTCGC
>JAJYUT010000006.1 GCA_021792365.1 Pseudomonadota bacterium
TCACGGGACCGCGCGGCGGGATCGTGCTCGTCCGGTCGATCCAGGATGCCTATGATTTCATCAACGACTACGCGCCGGAGCATCTGGAAGTCCTATCGAGCGAGCCGTTCAAGCATTTGGCCGGCATTACCAACGCATCCGAGGTTCTGCTGGGTTCGAGGACGCCGGTCACCATCGCCAACTTCATGCTCGGGCCGAACGGCGTTCTTCCCACCGGCGGGTGGGCGCGAACCTTTGGGCCGTTGTCCGTCACGGAGCGATATGGGCCGTACACGACGGCCTACAATCGCTTCAATCGCTGGGCCAAGCGCAGGGTATGGGGTGCGGTATTCAGTGAGCTGGCGCAGCGCTCGCCCGACAGTCTGCGCATGATCGACAGCACGGTGGTGCGCGCTCATCAGCATGCCGCGGCACCCAAAAAAACGGCCAAGAAGCGATCGGGCGCTCGCGCGGCGGCCTGACCACCAAGATCCACGCTGTAGTCGATGGCCGCGGCCTGCCGGTTGGACTGGCTCTGACGCCGGGACAGGCGCACGACCTCACGGCCGTACCCGCCCTGATCGATGTCCTTCCGGCCAACAGCCGTCTCATTGCCGATAGGGCCTACGATGCCCACTGGCTCCGCGAGCTCTTGCGCGAGCGCTGCATTCGATCCTGCATTCCGCCCACCCGAAGTCGGCGCATGCCACGGTACTACAGCAAAATCCTGTATCGCGAGCGCAACCTCATCGAGCGTTTCTTCAACAAGATCAAGCACGCCCGCCGGATCGCAACCCGCTTCGAAAAGCACGCCGTCAACTTCCTTGCCGCCGTTCAAATCGCCGCTATCCTTATCTGGGTCAGATTTGAGTCCACGACCTAGCTCATCGAAATGGCCGGCTCGCCCCGAAAGCAGACCGAGCGCAAGCTGCTGAACCTCCCAAACAGAGGAGGTATTCCATGCAGCACTCATCAAACGACACTGATCCAGCGGCACCTAAGGTTCCGTGGAACAAGGGAAAATCGTCGGCGCCAGACCACCGCTGCAGACCAAGCACGTATGGTCGATCGGCACCAAACTGCAGATGGACGGCAAAAGGCGCGACCTGGCGATGTTCAACCTTGCGATCGACAGCAAGCTGCGAGGGTGCGACGTCATCCACATCAAGGTCGAGGACATCGCTCCTCGCGGTCTAACGGCAGGACGAGCCTGCGTCCGCCAACGCAAAACCGGACATCCCGTGAAGTTCGAATTGACAGAACAGACCCGGAAAGCGGTTGACGCTTACCTTAAGGCCAAGCCGAAGCACCTCGGCGACTTTCTGTTTGAGAGCCGGAGCCGGCCAAACCGCTGCCTCTCGACACGGCAATACTCTCGATGGTCTCGGGCTGGATAGCCGGTATTGGCCTGGATCCACGGCTATTCGGAACGCACTCTCACCGTCGCACCAAAGCCACGTCGATTTGCCGGCGGACGGGGAACCTGCGAGCCGTTCAGCTTCTGCTGGGCCACACGAAGATCGAAAGCACAGTTCGATATCTTGGGATCGAAGTCGACGACGCCCTCTCAATCGCTGAGCAGGTCGATGTCAAACTATCGGGGCAGAGCGGACTCGCTCTGCCCTAACCCTATGGCAGAGTCGTGCCATCGGCGGACCCATACCTGCCCAATCACCTCTTCATCCTAACGCCCTATGTAAGGATGCACAGTTGATCGGGCGGGCAACTGCTCAGCGATACGTCGACGCTGAACGGCAGCTTTGCGCCTGATGAAGGCATCCGCTGGGACGGCGGGCGCGTCTCATTCGTGCTAGTAGCAGACATAAGATCGCTGTGACCAGAGAGCCAGCGTACCCTGCCGAACGGCGACCCGCGTGTGATCCGGTCTTCCCGCTTCACACCGGTGACGGTGGAAGCGGAGGCCATCGCGTATTTCGGGGGCAACCATGCCATCGGCTTGGGGTCTTCGAACCGGAGTATTCGTACTTGGACTCTGAGGCCTGCAAGATTGCTGCGTGGTCGATCGGCCAAAATGGCGGCGGGGAATCTCTGTCGGCACTATACCGAGCCGAGCGGTGTCGCGGCCTTGGCCTTGCTTTCGATGACCTTGTACAACAGGTCGGCTCCAATCGCCGCGTCGGAGGGCTCCAGCCACTCATCTTGATGATGGCTGATCCCATCACGCGACGGCACGAAAATCATTGCGGCTGGAGCAATCGCTGCGATCGCGCAGGCGTCATGCATGGCGCCACTTGAGAGGCGCATGCCCTTGTCGCCGGCTAAAACTTCGACCTCGCGGACCAGATCCGCATCGAAACGCACGGTCGGAACCAGATGGGTAGTCTGCAATCTGGAGCGTGTGCCTTCCCGCTGATCGACCTCTGAAAGAACATCCCGCAAGAGCGTTTCCGCAAGATTCAGGACCTGATCTTCAGGAAAGCGCATGTCGATGGTGAAGCTGGCTTGGCCTGGCACGGTGTTGGGTGCATTGGTGCCGAGTTCCATTCGCCCGATGGTGAAGCGAATATCCGGGTCCATCCCCAAAAGCTGCCGCCGGGATTCCACTGCGAATGCCGATGCCGCCATGAACGCATCCCGCCGTCGGTTGGCCGGTGTCGTTCCGGCATGACGTGTTTCGCCGGTCACAGCTACCTGGTACCAGCGTGCCGCCTGAGCGGACTCGACAATGCCGATGGTCTTGCCGGCCGCTTCGAGGACCGGACCCTGTTCGATATGGGATTCCAGATAGCAGGCCAGCTGTTCTGGACGTGGCCCGCCATCGCCGGCATACCCAATCTGGTTCAACGCCTCGCCAAAACTCAACCCGTCGGTCGTGCGCAGCCGATAGGCTTCCTCGCGAGAGACTTGGCCGGCGAAACCTTTTGAGCCGGTCTGCGCCGCTGAGAATCGGGCGCCTTCTTCGTTGGTCCAATTCGCCACCACCACCGAGCGATCGGTTTGCAAGCCGAGATCATTCAGGGTCCGGACAACTTCCAGCCCGGCCAGCACCCCATAGATGCCGTCGAAGCGACCGCCAACTGGCTGCGTGTCGAGGTGGCTGCCGGTCATGACCAGGCGATCGGATTCGGCGATGCCCCTGCGGATCGCGAACATGTTGCCGAAGGCATCGACCTCGACCGTGCAGCCCGCCTCGCGGCACCAGCGGGCAAAGAGATCGCGGGCCGCGCCGTCTTCCGGGCTGAGCGACAGCCGGCGGCAGCCGCCGCCCGGAATCTTGCCGATCTCCGCGATCTCCATGATGGACGACCAGAGCCGCCCCGGATTGATCAGCACCGGTTCACCCCGAGCGGATTACCGAAGGCGCGGGAGCCTAACCGAACACCTCGACCTGCACCGGTGTGTTCTTGTCACCGCAGATGCGCGTGATGTCCTGAGGGCAGGCAGATATGGCAAAGATTGCGTCCATTTCCGCCCGGAACACGATATTGTCGCCCGGCTTGGTGTCCGGCGATTGCAGTTCGATCCGCATGTCCGACGTCCAGGGGAAATGCGTGAAGAGATTCCAGGGCTGCGGTGAGAATGGCAGCTTCACGCCGAGAGCGGCGAGCGCCTCGTGCATGTTGTCCTGGCAGTTCCGATGATGCCCTTTGTGTCCCAGCGTCTCGAATCGGGTGGGGTCGCAAGCCGCCAGCAGCATGTCATGTTGACCCGGCGAGTTGTCTTCGATCATGGTGACGATCGGTCGTCGCTTGTTGGTCACTGCGACCTGGCCGGGCCGGACCACCATGCTGAGGTTCCAGACCCGCGTGTGACAGACTGACAGATGCTCGTTGGCGTCCGCCTTGCAGAACCCCCAGAAATCGATCGGCTGCTGCCCCTCCAGGTCGGTCAACCGGAACATCTGCCCTTTGCGCGCTTCGAACGCATAGCCATAAGTCGCCGGGCACACATGATGATGCGTGATCTTGGATTGTACCGTCATGTCAAATCATCCTGTCGCTATGGACGGCGTGCGCCGCCGTGTCGTCATTGCGGGGAACTCAGCGGGTCAGCTCTTCCTGCCAGATACGCAGGATGTCATCGATGTTCGGCGCGACCGTATAGGTGAGGCTGCGGTCGTAGTTGGTCCACATGTTGGCGACGTCGATGACTGCCTTCTGCTCTTCCGAGAGCAGGGCCTCGACACTTTTGCTGGGCACCGGACAGGCGCTCCATTCGGTCCAGGCCAGCGCAGTACCCGCCTCGGTGGATACCAGGTGCTTCAGCAGGTCCTCGGCCAGTTCGGGATCCGCCGGGTCCTTGACCACAGCGGTCGCTTCGAGCCAGATCACGCCCTGCTTCATGCCGTTGATCGGCTCTGGCACGAAGCTCACGATTTCCATGTTGCCGGCCTTGCGCATGCCGGACGCGATGTAGTTGCCGCCGGCGAGGAAGATGAGCGCCGAGCCGTCGAGCAAGGCGCGCTGCGCCTGGACCAAGTCGGCGGTGATCAGGCGGGTATTGTTGAACAATGCGCGGAAGACCTTGCGCACCTCGTCGAGCTGGTTCTGATCCAGCGGTTCGAACGGATTGATGCCGGCGTAAAGGATGACCTGAAAGGTCGCCCAGTCGCCGAAATCGAGGATGCCGATGCGGTCGCGGTTGGCCGGATCGAAGACTGGCGCATAGGAGTTCCAGTCCTCCGGCTTTGAATGCTTGGTGTTGATGTTAACGCCGACCCATCCCCAGCGAGTTGGCAGGCCGGTGATCCTGCCATCCCACATGAGCGGTTCGAAGGGCTGAGCGAATTGCGGGTAGAAGGAATCGAAGGTCTCCCGGAACGTCGCGGCATCCAGAAAGTGGCAGATGTCGGCCGCTCCCATGCGCTGGATCCATGGCACGTCGTTGGTGATGACGTCGTAGTCGCGGTAGCCGCCCGCCACCATCTTGGTGAAGGTGCCGCCCGAATCGGTGAGCGAGGTGAACTTGATGCGCGTGTCGTGTGCTTTCTCCCAGCTCCCCACCACTTCGGGTGCCTGGTAGCCGTCCCAGCCGACATAGTTCAACTCTCCAGCGGCGTGAGCTGGCCGCGGCGGGCCCGAGGCTCCGCCTACGGCCAACGCGGAGGCGCCGGCAGCTTCAAGAAAACGACGCCGGGTCAGGCCGGGCCCGGTGGCCGGAGCCTGGGCGGTTCCCTGGTGATGCAAGTCCACATAGCTTAGTCGCTTCATTGCGCTCTCCCTGTTTCTGTCGTTTTCGGTTTCTTGTCGACTGCGGCGCTACTCCGCCGCCTTCTGGCGAAGCTCGGGCAACGGCTCCGCGTAGTATGGGAATGCGTGGCGCCGCGGCGCCCAGGCGCCGGTGGCGGCGCAGGCCGCGACGTGCGCCGCGATGTCCTCGAGCGCGGCGATCCAGACGTCGCCTTGCGCGGTGATTTCGGCGAGCCAGTCGGCGAGGCGATCGACCCGCGACAGACGTCCGGTCACGAAAGGATGCCAGACGGTAATCACCATGCCGCCGTGACGCCGCGCCGCCTGCAGCTCGGCATCGTAGACCGCGAAGGCTTCATCCGGCGAACGGATCGGCATGACATAGTTGAATTCGTGCGCATGAGTGAAATGCGCCCAGTCGTCCATCGCATGATGGGTGGGCAGGACCGTCAGTGGCCCCGCCGCGGTCTCCAGCACGTAGGGGACGTCGTCGCCCATCAACGTCGAATCGTAAAGGAAGCCGCGCTCCGCCAGCAGCCGGGGCGTGTGCTGCGAGGCCGAGTAGAGCGGCCCGCGCCAGCCGCGCGGCGCCTTGCCGGTCAGCCGCTTGATGACCTCGACCTGGCGGTCGAGCCAGTAGGCCTGCTCCTCCACCGGTTTGTCGTTGGCCGCCTCATGCAGGTAGCCGTGGGCGGCGATTTCGTGGCCGTCCTTCAGGATGGCCTCCACCAGATGCGGGTATTTCTCCATGCACCAGGCGGGATAGAAGAAGGTCTGCTTCAGTCCGTAATGGCGATAGAGCTCGAGCAGGCGCGGCACCGCCAGCTCGTCGTATTTGAGCCACGAGATCGAAGCGAGGAAATCAGGCGACCGGTCCGGATAGGCGATGTGGATCAGGCTGTCGGTATCGACGTCGAAGGTGATCGCCAACGCCGCCTTGGCGCCGCCGGGCCACGGGACCGGGTTGTCGATCCACCTGAACGGGTTGGCGGTGCTTTGTTTGCTCATGTCGCCACCTCCGGAACAGCTGCAGCAATGCTGCCATGCGCCCGTGCGGCGCCGCGCCGCCGCACCGCTTCGGCCGCGACGACGAGGATCGCCATCGGAATGAGAACAAGCGTCGCCAGCGCCGGGTAGAGGGGCGACGAGTTGTAGGACAGTCCGGCATAGACGAAGGTCGGCAGGACGCTGCTGGTGCCGGCAAGGTTGAAGGAGATGTAGAAGTTCGACCAAGACAGCAGGAAGCTGAAGATCGCCGCGGAAAGAATGCCGGGCCACAGCAACGGCAGGGTGATGTCGCGATAGATCTCCCAGGCCGTGGCGCCGCAATCCGCTGCCGCCTCTTCCACCGAGCGGTCAAGGCCGGCCAGTTGCACCCCGACCACGACCGCCGCGAACGGCATCGTATACACGATGTGGCCGATCGCCGCCGACCACAGCCCGAGCGAGTAGTCGAAGAGATTGGCCCCCATTGCGAACCACAGCAGAAGAATGACCCCGAGCAGGAGTTGCGGCATCGCAATGGGACTCAGCACGAAGACGCCGATTGCCGTCCTGCCGCGTAGGCGAACGCGCTGCAGGCCGAGCGCCAGCAGCGTGCCCAGGGTTGTGCTGACCAGCATGGTGATGACCGCCAGCAGCAGGGAGTTGCGTGCCGCTTCAGGGAGGTCCGGATGCTCGAAGATGGCCGCATACCACTTCAGCGTCACGCCGTCGAAGGGCAGCACCAGGTAACGTCCTTCGCGCACGGAGAAGACGAGCAGGGTCACCAGCGGCAGGTAGAACAGCGCCAACGCGGCGGCGAGGCTGCCATAGAGAACGAGGCGGATGGCGGTAAGCTCCAGCTTCGACCAGGTCATGTCCGGCCTCGCATCCGCTTGATCTGCCATCCGGCGATCGCCATGGTGGCGATCGTCACGGTGAAGAGGACGACCGTGAGCGCCGCCCCAAGCGGCCAGTTGACGCGTGTTTCGAACGTCTGGCGGATGAGCGTCCCCATCATGGGGTCCTTGCCGCCGCCAAGGACGCGCTCCTCGACCAACGAACCCATGCTGAGGATGAAGACGAAAGCGCCACCCGCGAGCACGCCCGGCAAGCACAAAGGCAGCGTGATGTCGCGAAACGCCCGCAGGTGCGACGCGCCGGAATCATAGGCCGCGAGCAGAAGGTCGCGATCCACCGCCGAGAGCGAGAGATAAATGGTGAAGATCATGAAGGGCAGCAAATTCGCGGTGATGCCCAGCAGAGTGGCCGCCAGAGTAAAGACGAGGCCGGTGTCGTAGTCGGCGGGCACCACGGCCAAGGCCCGGAGAATCCAGTTCAGGATTCCCTCCTGGTCGAGGAACAGAACCCAGCCATAGGTCTTGAGCACCATGTCGCTCAAAAACGCGAACAGGATGGCAAGCTTTATATGCGCGTCATAGGCGGAGAGCCGGGTCACCATCACATAGGCGACCGGGAAGGCCAGCGCAAAGCAACACAGCACCGCGAGCGCCGACATCGCCAGGGTGCGCAGCAGCGCGAGCCAGATATGCGGAGCGGAGAACACGCTGATCCAGGTATCCAGGGACCACACCCAGGCAACCCGGAAATTCTCGCTGGCCTGGAAGGTGAGCAGCAGCAGGAGCACGATGGGCACGCCATAGAACGCGAGCTGCCACGACCCGGCAGGCGTCAGATAAAGCAGGAGCTGTCGAGGCACTTCCGCCCCCAGTGGCGTCATGCCGGTCATGACGGCTCGACCGCAGTGACGAAGGCAGCCCGCGCGTCCCATTCCAGGGGCACGACTTCGCCGATGCGCGCCAGATCGCTGCGCGCGCCCTGCACCTCAAAGGAAACCGTCAGCCCCGAGGCCGTCGTCGCCCGGAACTGGGTGGTGGCGCCTTTCATGAATATCTCGGCGACGCGGGCCATGAGGCTGCCCTCGCCGCCGGCCCGAGACGACAGACAGACATGTTCCGGCCGCAGCATCAGGCAGGCCGGCTTGGCAAGGGCGCCGTCGACGATCAGGCCGGTGGCAAACTGCCCCGGATCCAGACTGATGCTGGCCTGCCCGCCCCACCTGAGCCTGCACGCGAAGCCGCGATCGTTCCGCTCGATCGCCACGACGGGGATCAGGTTCGGCTCGCCGATGAAGGAGGCCACGAAGGCATTGGCCGGCCGGTAGTAGATGTCGCCGGGCGTGGCGTATTGCAGGATCTCGCCGTCGCGCATCACGCAGATCCGGTCGGCGAGCACCATCGCCTCCTCGAGGTCGTGCGTCACATGGAGGAATGTCACACCCACCTTGCGATGCAGATCGCGGATCTCGGCCTGAAGGTTCTTCTTGAGCTTGGCATCCAGGGCGCTCAGCGGCTCGTCCAGCAGCAGGATGCTGGGCGAGAGGGCGAGCGCGCGGGCCAACGCCACCCTCTGCTGCTCGCCGCCCGACAATTGGCGCGGCAGTCGCCCTGCATAGTGCTCCGGCAGGTGCATCAGCGCCATCAGTTCGCCGACCCGCGCCGCGACGGCGGGAGGCGGCAGACCCTTGAGCTTCAGCGGATAGCCGATATTGGCGCGCATCGACATGTGCGGAAACAGCGCCAAGCGCTGGAAGACCATGCCGGTCGGCCGCCGTGCCGGCGTCTCGCCAGTGACGTCGACGCCGTCGATGAGAATGCGCCCACGATCAGCGGTCTCGAAGCCGCCGATGATGCGCAGCAAGGTCGACTTGCCGGAACCCGAGGGACCGACCAGTGCGACGAACTCGCCGCGCCTGATGTCCAGATCGATATTCTTCAGGACAGGGAGGGCCGCAAAGGCTTTGCTCACCGAGGCGGCGCTGAGAATCGTGTCGGCGGCGGCCGCGGCGGCTCCGCGTAGGCCGAGATCGCGGCCCGGCCGCATCAGCACTGCACACCCACTGCGACATCCGTGCCCGGTCCCCCGAGTCGCGGGCCGCCGCAGCTGAACATCCCTCCCGGATGCTGACTCGGCCTCATCGCAATCCTCAATCCTAGAGTAGGCTCGTTTCTTATAGTCATCTCTAATTTAATTCCCCAATTTGAAATTAGAGTCAAGTGGCATAGATTGCAGGAAACCGTCGCGATGTTCGGGAACATGGGAGGGTGCCTGTTTTGGAGAACCGAAGGAGCTCGAGTCTGCGGGAGCGCCAGAAGCAACAGCGCAGCCAGCGCATGTTGGCTGCGGCTAGCAAGCTATTCAACGAGCGCGGCTATCCGGATGTGACGATCGAGGAGATCGCGGATCTCGCCGAGGTCTCGCCGGCCACGGTACACAATTATTACTCATCAAAGGACAAGCTACTGCTCTCCATTGTCGAGGAGGGCGATGCCGGTATCTTTGGCCGCCTGCTCGACTTGGCGCGGAGCTTCCGCGGCACGCCGAGCGCGGCCATGAACAAGGTCCTCACTGAGATTACGCTGCGCTCCCTCGATTACCTCAACCATAAGGTCTGGCGCCACGCGATCGCGGCGAGCATCACCAGTACCGATTCCGAGTACCGCGTGGGCTTCTCGGAGATCCACGAGCGGTTCGCCAAGATCGTCAACGAGACACTGGCATGGGTCCTTGCCCGGAACGGAGTGGAGCTGCCATCCGACCAGGCGCGCATCCTCGGCAGCGCGCTCTATAAGATTCAGCATACGCTGTTCATCGCGCTGATCATCGCCGCCAAGCCGGATATCGAGTGCTACAAGCGCGAGCAAGCCGAGCACGTAGCGCTGATCATGACCGTGGTCGATCACCTGGCAGCGACAGCGAAGCCCGTTCGAAAGCTTTGAGTTGACGCACGCGCTTGCTGTTCATCCTGCGGCGCCCGCGCAGCTCCTTGGCTACCGAGTGACTGCTCCGGAAACAATCGCCACGCCGATCCGGTCGGGTTCCGCCGCATGTGGCGCAAACGACCATTAGAACAAGACTAGGGTCAAGACCCGTAAACTGAGCGAAAGACTCGGATGACGGCTTCGGGACCAGAGCAGATCTTTGTCAGCCCGTCGATGCGGCGGTGAAAACCGCCAATTGAGCGCCGAAAGCACGCTTGTATGCGGACCGCGCTTCGCCGTTGGCGACATAGGCGGAGAGGTTCGGATATTCGTCTAGTGTACCCGATCCTTTCAACCTGAGCAGCACCGCTACCATCAGAAGGTCACCGGGGCTGAACTCGCCGTCGAGCCAGTCGGCGTCGCGAAGGCGACCAGAATCTCGACGCACCAGCAAGGCGGTTCAGTGCCAGAAGCTGCCATTCGGTGAACTCGCAGCCGCACCCTTGGGGCACTCAATATTGCTTCGTCACGTCAAATTCGAACCACTCCATCCATATGGCGTGAAGTGTTCCGTCCTGTCTCCCGGCTCCGTTGCGAGCGCGCTCGGCGTATACATCAGTGGCTGTCCGACGACTTCAGCGGGGCGCCCCCTGCTGTAGCGCTCGCTCGAGTTCGGTGCCGACATCGTGGTCTATTCCGCGACCAGGCATATCGATGGCCAAGGCCGCCAGCTCAGCGGCGTCATTCTTGATACCGCCAAATGCAGCAACGAAGTGCTGCCGCCCTTCATCCGCCACCAGCCCCAGCCTCAGCCCTTGTCGACGCCTGGATCCTGCTGAGGGGCCCGGGAGACGCTTGAAGCTGGGCCTGCAGCGCTGGAGCGACAGCGCGCTCAAGGTCGCAACGGAGCTGCAGGGCCACAGCCTCATACTCGTCGCCCAAAGGCTTAGCCTTGCGGTGACGAAAGACTGATGGTCGGCAATGGCGCGACGGCCGCGCGCATTATCAGGATTTCCTAGAGCGCGCGGATCGAGCGTATGATAGTCTGACTCTCGTTTTAGGGGAAGCGCTCGGTGAGGGCGACGAACGCTGGCGGCATGCGCCTCAGGCGACCTGCCCGCAAGTCGATTACTCGTCCTTCCTCGATTGAACGTGCAACTACGCCGGGGAGGGCGCCATGAAACACGTATCGGCTCTCCAGCGCATGACCGGCAGCGCCACCGGCGCGCGGCGTCCGTTTCTCCTGTTCTTGCCGCTGGTCGCGCTCTGTGTCATCGCAACAAGTCTGGCGCGCGCCGATGATCTTCCGAAGGACGTGCTGCGGCTGCTGCTGTGGCAGGCGCCAACAACCCTCAATCCGCACTTGTCTCCGGGCGTCAAGGACCAGACGGCAAGCCGGATCAGCTACGAGCCGCTGGCGAGCTTCGATCAGAGCGGCACGTTGATTCCCTTCCTCGCCGCCGACATCCCGTCGCTCGACAATGGCGGGGTCGCACCCGACGGAAAGTCAGTGGTGTGGAAGCTGAAGCGCGATGTGAAATGGTCGGACGGCGCGCCCTTCACTGCCAAGGATGTCTTGTTCACCTATCAGTTCATCACCAATCCTGATGTCGGCTCCTCCAGTGTCGCGAGCTACAAATCAGTTCAAGATGTCGAGGCGGTGGACGACTACACCATCAGAATCACCTTCAAGGACGTTACGCCGGCCTGGGCGCTGCCCTTCGTCGGCGTTCAGGGCATGATCATTCCGGAACACGTCTTTTCCCCATACAACAACGCCAATATGGCGGCGGCGCCTGCAAACCTCGCACCGGTCGGCACCGGACCCTACATCGCCAAGGAGTTCCGCACTGAGGACGTGCTGATGATCGGGGAGGATGTCGTCAATACCGTCAAGGTCATCTACGAGCCGAACCCTTTCTACCGCGATGCCGGCAAGCTCTCCTTCAAACTGGTCACGCTGCAGGGCGGCGGTGATGCGACCGTGGCCGCCAACGCCCTGCTGCGCGACGGCGTGGTCGACTATGCGTGGAACTTACAGGTCGACGACAAGACCTTGACCGAGATGGAGGCCAAAGGCGTCGGCAAGGTTGCGGTGTCCTTCGGCTCCTATATCGAGCGCGTCATGATCAACTTCACAGATCCGGACAGCGAGACTCCGGAAGGCGAGCGGTCGAGTACGCAGTTCCCTCACCCCTTCCTCAACGACAAGGCAGTGCGTCAGGCGCTGGCACTGTCGATCGACCGGCAGAAGATCGCGGATCTCTATGGCCGCACCGGCCGGGTCACCAGCAACATCCTGGTCGCGCCGTCCGTCTTCAACTCGTCGAACACCAGCTACGCGTTCGACCTCGAGAAAGCCGCGGCGATCCTGGATCAGGCCAGTTGGGTCGACAGCGATGGGGACGGCGCGCGCGACAAGGATGGCGTCCGGCTCAGCGTCCTGTTCCAGGCGAGCGTCAATGCCGTGCGCCAGCAGACGCAGGAGATCATCAAGCACGATCTCGAATCGATCGGCATCCTGGTCGAGAACAAGATGATCGATTCAAGCATCTTCAACGGCCAGGCCAACGACAACACCAACACGCGGCGTCACTTCTACGCGGACATCGAGGAGTTCGCCTACGGCAGCAAGAGTCCGGATCCGGGTGGGTACATGCGCGGCTGGACGTGCGCGGAAGCGGCGCAGATGGCGAACGCCTGGGCTGGCCTCAACAACAGCCGATACTGCAATCCCGACTTTGACGCGCTCTACGAGGCCTCGACGACAGAAATGGATGCCGACAAGCGGCGGGAACTGTTTATCCAGATGAACGATCTGCTGATCGAGGATGTCGCCGTCGTGCCGATGGTCCACTGGGCGGACGTCTCGGGGCTTCGCGCGGACATCGAAGGATTCGATCCGACCCCGTGGGATTCGGAGACCTGGAACATAGCCGACTGGCATCGAAAGCCATGACGATCCGGCCGCAGCATTGAGATTGCCAGTGGACGATAGCGCCCCGAAGCCCGCTGATCTTCCTCCCGCTGCACCTTCCGGCGAGGCGGTGCCCAACCTCCTCCGCTGGCCGGCCAGAGTGTTCGAAGCCATCCTCCTCAAGCGCCTCAATATCGGTGGCAAGCTCACCGTCGGGTTTGGGATCCTCGTTGCACTGACTCTGCTGGTGGTCGGTCTCAACTATCTCGGTAGCTTCAAGGCCGTGACCCGCATCAACCGGACGGGCGAACTGAGCGCGCCGAGCGCAGCGGCTTCGGCGCAAGCCCAGGCCAATCTGCTGCGCATGCTGAGCGAGGTTCGCGGCTACCTCGCCTTGGGCGACGAGGCCTACCGAGACGGCTATCGAATGGCGAGGAGTGCCTTCGATTCCGATCTGCATCTGCTCGAGCAGCTTGTGCACAAAGACGAAGAGGCAAAGGCCGTCGCGGCGTCGTCCGGCATCGACAGCAAGCTGGTGGCTCTCAAGTTCGCTCTCCAACGCTGGACGGAGCTGCCGGAGCGGCTGTTCGAACTGCACAACGACCAGCTGCGGCGCGAACCCGCGCTCAAGATCCTGGTTTCGGACGCCAACCTGCTGATCGCGTCCGTTGCCGTCGGCAGCAAGGCCATGATCAGCACCCAGCAGCGACGCGCGGCCACCCCGGACAACATGGTGCTGCTTGCGGACATGGCGTCGTTCCAAAGCTCGTTCTTCGCCATGGTCTCCGGCTTGCGCGGCTATGTGACCACCAAGCGCGATACATTCAAGTATGAGTACGATGCCAATCTGACGATCAACAACGCTGCCTGGCAAACGCTATCCAGGAAGGCAAACCTGCTCGATGGGGGCCAGAAGGCGAAGTTCGACAAGATGGCGCGCGACCGGGAGGCGTTCCTGCTGCTGCCGCCGAAGATGTTTGCGGCAGTCGAAGGCGAGCACGCGCGTGAGGACCTTTTCCTGTTCAGAACGGAGGCCATTCCGCTGGCGGAGCAGATGATCGGGCTGCTGGGCGACATCGCGGCGAAGGAGCAGGCGCTGCTGCAGACCGACCTGGCCATGGGACGCGACGAGCTTGCAACGGCACAGCGCACCATCCTTGCCGGCGGCGTGGTCGCCGTCCTTCTCGGCGTAGTGCTCGCATTTGTGTTTCGCGAGAACATCGCCGGTCCAGTTGGCCGCCTGAAGGACGTTGCCGAGCGCGTCAGGGGCGGCGACCTGACCGCACGCGCCAAGGTGGAATCGAGTGATGAGATCGGCCAGCTGGCGGCGACCTTCAACCAGATGACCGACAGGCTGGGCGGCAGCCTCGATGACCTGGAGCACCGCCGGAAGGAACAGGAAACATTGGCGCAGGAATTCCGTCGCCACAACGAATACCTGGGCGCCCTGCACGACACGACCCTCGGGCTCATCTCCCGCCTTGATCTCGCGGATCTGCTGTCGGACCTCGTCACACGCGCCGGACAGCTGCTCGGTACTCCGCACGGCTTCATCTATCTCGTGGATGAAAGCCGCGAGACGATCTCGTGCCACGTTGGTGTCGGCGTCTATGCCGCTTCCATCGGCCAGAAGCTGCGGCCGAACGAAGGCGTGGCCGGGCGGGTGTGGAGATCGGGCGGGTCCCTCATCATCAATGATTACGAAAGCTGGGAGGGCCGGGCCGGCGCTGCCTTGCGGTCGGGGCTGACGATCCGGTCCTGCATAGGGGTATCGTTGAAGTCGGGCGATGAAGTCGTCGGCGTGCTGGGCATGGCCTACGTAGAGCCCGGCCTGCAGTTTGGGCAAAGCGAGGTCGAGCTGCTTGGTCGATTTGCCCAGCTTGCCTCTATTTCGCTGGACAATGCGCGGCTGTTCGCGGCCGCGAAGGAGGCGCGAACTCGCGCCGAGGAAGCGAACGAGCGCATCAATCAGCGCGCAAAGGAGCTCGCCATACTGAACAGCGTTGGCGAGGCAATGGCGAAGACGCTGAATGTAAAAACAGTGACCCGCATTGTGGGGGACAAACTGCGCGAAATCTTCGGCACCGAAGTAGTTGAAATCCTCTTGCGAGATGACAAGTCCGATTTGATCACCGTCCCTTACGCCTTCTACAAGGACTATCAGGAGCCTGAGCCATTTGCGATGGGTGAGGGACTGACCTCCAAAGTGATCCTGTCCGGCGAACCGCTCCTTCTCGGCACAATCGATCAGCAGATTGCACTGGGTGCTCTCATGCCTATGGAGGAGGACCAAACGGAATCTTACCTGGGCGTTCCGATCATCGCCGGCGACAAGACTCTGGGCGTCGTCAGCGTGCAAAGCTATCAGAAGACCGCTTTCAATGAATCTCATGTTCATCTGTTACAGGGGCTCTCAACCAGCATGGGCGTGGCCATCGCCAACGCCCGTCTTTTCGATGAGACGCAGCGGCTGCTCAAGTTGACTGAGGACCGGGCGGCAGAGCTGGCAATCCTCAACAGCGTCGGCGAGGCGATGTCGCGGTCCCTGAACATGGAGACCGTCATTCGCCTCGTCGGCGACAGGGTGCGGGAAGCATTCGGTACCGAGGTGAGCGAAATTCTGTTGCACGACAGCAAGACCGATCTGATCCATGTCCCTTATGCGTACTACCGGGGATACAAGGTCATTGAGTCGTTTCCGATCGGGAAAGGATTGACATCGAAGATCATCGCGACGGGCAAGCCGCTGATTCTCCGTTCCCGGGAAGAAGCTGTGGTGCTAGGCGCTCTCACGCCAACCGAAGATATACAAACCGAATCCTACATTGGTGTACCCATCAATGCTGGTGAGAAGACGCTGGGAGTGCTCAGCGTGCAGAGCTACCAAAAGGACATCTTTAACGTTAACCACATGCGCCTGCTGCAGACGGTCGCCTCCAACATGGGCATCGCGATCGCCAATGCCCGCCTGTTCGAAGAAGCCCAACGGCTGCTGAAGCTGACCGAGGAACGGGCGGCGGAACTCGGCGCCATCGGCAAGGTGAGCCAGGCGCTCATTGCCGAACCGGACTTCGACAGCACGATCCGGCTGATCGGCGATCAGATGCGGGAAATATTTAACGCCGACATCGTCTATGTGGCGCTGCTCGATCCAGAGACCAAGCTGATCCACTTTCCCTACCAGTTCGGCGAGACCTTCAAGACGCTCACCCTCGGCGAGGGCCTGACAAGCAAGATCATAGACACTGGTGAGCCGCTTCTGATCAACAAGGACGTGAACGAGCGGAGCATCGAGATCGGAGCAACTCTTGTCGGCAAGGATGCGCTTTCCTATCTGGGCGTGCCGATCAAGACGGCGCGAGGCACCATGGGCGTCATCAGCGTGCAAAGCACAACGCGCGAGGGCATGTTCAACGACAACTCGCTCCGCTTGCTCTCGACCATTGCCGCGAACGCCGGCTCCGCCCTCCACACCGCGCAACTGATCAGCGAGCTCAAGAAGCTATCGAGTGCATTGCAGCAAGCAAAGGAAGCCGCCGAGGTTGCCAACGAGGCCAAGAGCACGTTCCTGGCCACCATGAGTCACGAAATCCGCACGCCGATGAACGGCGTCATCGGCATGAGCAACCTGCTGCTCGCCACCAAGCTCGACCACGAGCAACGCGAAATCGGCGAGACGATCAACAATAGCGCCGAGGCGCTCCTGACGATCATCAATGACATCCTGGACTTCTCCAAGGTCGAAGCCGGCAAGCTGGAGCTCGATCCCCGGCCGGTCGAGCTGCGCGAATGCCTTGAGAGCGCGATCGACCTGATTGCCCCGAAGGCCGCCGAGAAGGGGCTTGACCTGGGATACGTGGTGGAACCCGGAACCCCGGAAGGTATCGTCGCCGACGATATCAGGCTGCGGCAGATCCTGATCAATCTCCTCAACAATGCCGTCAAATTCACCGAACGAGGCGAGATCGTGCTGTCCGTCATGAAGGTCCCAACCGGAACCTCGGCGACGGATGGACTACCAAGCGAAAGCGGGCCGGGCTTATGCACCTTGCAGTTCGCAGTGCGCGACACGGGCATCGGCATACCGAAGGACCGGATGGACCGGTTGTTCAAGTCGTTCAGCCAGATCGATCACTCAACGACGCGGCGGTATGGGGGAACCGGCCTCGGCCTCGCGATCAGCAAGCGGCTTGCGGAACTCATGGGCGGCGAGGTGTGGGTGGAAAGCGTCGAAGGCACAGGGACGACATTTTTCTTCACAATTCGTGCGCCGACCGCCCCGGCTCCGAAGCAGGCGCAGATGTCGCTGGCCAAGGTTGAGCTGATCGGCAAACGGCTGCTGATCGTCGACGATAATGCAACGAACCGGCGCATCCTGTCGCTGCAGGCACAGTCCTGGGCCATGATTCCTCATGAGGCCGGCTCCCCGCTCGATGCGCTGCGCAGGATCTCTGACGGCGAAGGCTTTGACGTCGTCGTGCTCGACATGAATATGCCTGAGATGGACGGCATCGAGCTGGCAAGCGCCATTCGCACGCTTGGCGAGAAGGGCAGCATGCCCCTGATCCTACTGAGCTCGATGGCGCCGATTCCCGAGCAGAAGAAGAAGGAGATGGAGGGCATCCATTTCGCAGCAATGCTTGCCAAGCCGATCAAGCCGTCGCCTCTCCTCAATGCGTTCATGGGTCTCTTTGCCGGGACCGCGACGCGGGCCGCCAGGCCAGAGCCATCGAAGGCGCCAGCCTTCGACAGCACGATGGCGGACAAGCTGCCGCTTCGCATCCTGCTGGTCGATGACAATGCCACCAACCGGAAGCTGGGCTCCAAGGTGCTCGAGCGCTTGGGCTACAAGCCGGAGCTGGCAGGCGACGGGCAGTCGGCAATCGCCCAATATGCGGAAAGGCGCCATGATGTCATCCTTATGGATATCGAGATGCCGGACATGGATGGCCTCGAAGCGACCAGGCTGATCCGCTCATCCGGTTCGTCCGGGGCGCGCCAGCCATTCATCGTGGCTCTCACAGCCAACGCGATGGCGGGTGATCGCGAGCGATATCTGGAGGCAGGCATGGATGACTATCTCAGCAAGCCGCTGCGCGTGGAGGAGCTCGTCGCCTCGCTCAAACGAGCGGTGCTGGCCGGCGGAGAGAGATCGGGCGCGACTTTTCCGACGCTGGTGGCCAGGACCGAGGTGTAGGCGATGGCGATTGCACGCAACGCGCTTGACAAGCTTCTTGAGCTGATTGGAGGAGATCACGCCTCGCTCGCCGAACTGATCGAGAGTTTCCTGAACGAATCGCCCTTGTTGCTTGCCCAGCTGCAACAGGCGGCAGGCGCCGGCGACCGCACGAGCCTGGGCCGGGCAGCTCACACGCTGAAATCGAGCGCCCGTGACTTCGGTGCCAGCGAGCTGGCTGCCTCTTGCGAAGTCCTGGAGAAACAATGCCGCGAGGGCATGCCAGGCGAGGCTCAGGCTAAGGTGGAAACGATCATCGCCGAGTGCACGTCGGCACAGAAGGAACTTGGTATGCACTTGGCTGCATTGAACCGGGGGGACTGGTCAAAATGAATGTCACGGTGGCAGAAGCATTGCAGGGCGATCCCGCGCGTCCAGGTGCACGTATTCTTATTGTCGACGATTCGAGCGTGGTGCGTCTGAAGCTCAGGAAAGCGATCGAAGCGCTCGGCCATGAGGCGGTCGCCGTCGAGAGCGGCAAGCTGGCGCTCGAGCAGGCCGGCAATTCGTTCGATCTCGTCCTTCTCGATATCGTCATGCCTGAAATGGATGGGTTCGATGTGCTGAGGGCACTCAAGGGTTCCCGTGCCACACGAGATCTGCCGGTGATCGTCATCTCGGCTCTCGATGAGGAAATGAGCAGCGTGGTAAAGGCGATCGAATTCGGCGCAGAAGATTTCCTGCCGAAGGACTTCGAACCCGCACTACTGGAAGCGCGTGTCTCGACCTGCATAGAAAAGAAGCGACTCCGGGATATTGAAAAGGAATACCTTGGGCAGGTTGCCAAGCTGACACGAGCCGCCACCGCCCTCGAATCCGGTAAGTTCAATCCGTCCAAGCTCGGCCTTCAGGATGTTACCGGCAGATCCGACGGTCTGGGAAAGCTCGCCAAGGTCTTCACGGCTATGGCGCAGCAGGTGTATGAGCGCGAACGAAAACTGCGGCAATATGTTCGCACCTTCCGAGGCGGCCTGCTTCTCCTGGCGTGCGGTGCGCTGTGGGGTCTGATGGTGCCCCTCTCAAAGATGGCAGCCGGCATTGCCACACATCCCGTTGGTCTGGCGCTGCTTGTGGATGTGCTCGGGGCAGCATTTTGCATAGGCTATTCGGCCAAGCGAAGAACACTGCCTCGCCTGAGCAGTCTGACTCGAAAGCACTGGGCCTATATAGGAGGGTTGGCTTTCCTAAGCGCCGTCATCAACCAGGTGCTGGTCTATTGGATGACGAGCAAGCTCCCGGCCTTCATGGTGTCGATTGTGATTGTTCTTGAAGGATTCGCGGTCTTTCTTTTCGCCGCGGTCATGCGAATTGAGTCGCCTCGCGTGAAGCGTTTTGTCGGCCTGGCCCTGGGGCTGGCCGGCGTCGGCATTATCGTTGTTTACGGCGAGGCCGCCGGCAGAGAGGGGAATTGGCTATGGATGGCGCTTGCGCTGTTGATTCCTGCAACCTATGCAGCGGAGGACCTCTACATATCCGAGCGACGGCCATCCGACATCGATAGTATCGCCGTTCTTGGCCTCTCACTCATTGGCGCATGCTTCATGCTCTTGCCTCTCGCGGTCGCCCTCGATGACTTCATTCCACTTGAGCTGCTCACTGGCAAGCTTGGCATCATCGTCGTTCTCATTGCAGTCGCATCAACACTAGCAATGATCTTCTTCATCTATGTCATAGCGACTACAGGCGCGGTCTTCGCCAGCCAGAGCGCTTACGTGACAACAGCAGCTGGTATCGGATGGAGTATTGTTCTACTAGGTGAATATATCCCCCTGTGGACTTGGGCGGCCCTTGGCTTGATCATCGTAGGGTTGCTCATGGTTGAGCCTAAGCAGGAAGCGGAGGAGGAGCCGCCGCTACTCGATGGAGCTATCGAGGACCTGCCCATATGAAGTGAATGTCGGCGTCGGGCCAAAGGGCACCCTAGTCTTTGCGACTTCGCCATTGGAGTGGCGGCTTCGGCCCGATGCCGGACAGAGCGCATGCTGCTGGACCTCCCAACATAGGAGGTATGCCATGCAGCATCCATCAAACGATACCCAATCCACGGCGGCTAAGGTTCCGTGGAACAAGGGAAAGATGATCGGCGCCAGGCCGCCGTTACAGACCAGGCACGTATGGTCGATCCGCACCAAGCTTCAGATGGACGGCAAGAAGCGCGATCTCGCCCTGTTCAATCTCGCGATCGACAGCAAATTGAGAGGGTGTGACGTTGTCCGCCTGAAGGTCGAGGACGTTGCACCTCGCGGGCTGACCGCTGATCGAGTCAGAGTCCGACAGCGCAAAACCGGACATCCTGTGAAGTTCGAGCTGACAGAGCAGACGCGCGACGCGGTGGATGCCTATATCAAGGCCAAACAGAAGCACCTCGGCGACTGCTTGTTTGAGAGCCGAGGTCGACCAGATCGCTGTATATCGACTCGGCAGTATTCGCGCCTGGTCTCGAGCTGGATAAGCGGAATTGGCCGACGCCCTAACCATCGCGGAACAGGTCGACGTCTGAACTACCTGGGCAGAGCGGACACGCTCTGCCCACCCCTCTTTGGCAGCCTCGTGCCAGAAGCCGACCTGGCGAGGATCTACCGTCGCCCCAAGCTGGCTTCTATAGCTCCAGCTCGCTCGCGGACCTCAATTCCCGCTTCTGGGCCGCAATGCGGAAGGAAGCATTCGGCGCGCCGTATCCGCGGTAGGGACCACGCCGCTCGACAATCTCGAAGATGAAGCCCTCTCCATATGTCGGGCAGTATTGCTGGAAATACTCGCCCTGCTGGTCGCGGTCATAGAGGATGTTCTCGGCCCTCAGGCGGCCGGTGAGCTCCCCGTCCAGCCCGAACCGCGCCTCGATATCGTCATAGTAGTTCTGCGACATCTTCAGCGCGCGGAAGCCGTTTGCCCTGAGCACCGATGCCGTCGCGAAGATGTCGTTGGTGGCGAAAGCGAGATGCTGGACGCTTGCACCAAAGCTCTCCGCGATGAAATGGCCGGCCAGAGTGCGGTGGTTCTCCGCACCATTCAGCGTCAGCCGCATCGCAGCATCATCCGTCTCGATGGCCTGACTGCGGACCACACCCCCCGGATCGATGACGTCCACCATGGGGGTCTTGTGCGTGCGGAAGATTGAGACGTAGAAGAGCAGCCAGGTCAGCATCTCCTCGTAGTTCATCGTCTGGCCAAGGTGATCGATCCGTTTCAGCCCTGCGTCGAACGGTGGGTCGGCATCCTCCACCGGCACGAACTCGAGATCCCAGACCCGCGCGAGCGGCGGCTTCTGGTCGATGAAATATATGACGCCGCCGCCGACACCGCGGATCGCCGGAATCGTCAACTCTCCCGGCCCTACCGCTTGCTCGAAAGGCTCAGCACCCAGCGCCTTGGCGCGGGCGACTGTCGCCTTCGCGTCCTCGACCTTCAGGCCCATGGCGCAGGCCGATGTGCCATGCACCAGATACGAGGAGTGCGCAAAGCCTTCCCGCTCGGTATTGATGACGAGATTGATGTCGCCCTGCCGGAATAGCGTTACGTCTTTGGAGACGTGCCGTCCCGCCCGCCGGAACCCCAGTGTGTGGAAGAGAGAAGCAAGCTCGGCCGCTTCGGCCTCGTTGGCGGCGAACTCGACAAACTCGATTCCGGAGACGCCAATGCGATCGGGAATGTCGGCCGGCTTGCTCGCGAGAGCGGGCGCTTCGCGCGCAATCTGGTCAGCCAGATAGATCAGCGACCGTCGCCCATCGAGCGCGATCGATTTTGGCGAGCCGCCGCGAAACTGGTCATTGAAGATCTCCAGCGACAGAAAGCCGTCATAGCCGGTGGCCGCCACCGCGCTCATGAAGTCCTTGACCGGAAGATCGCCCTGCCCCGGCATGCAGCGGAAGTGCCGGCTCCAATAGAGATAGTCCATGTCGATGAGCGGCGCGTCGGCAAGCTGCACGATGAAGATCTTGTCGCGCGGGATCGCCCGGATCGACTCGACGTTGATCCTGCGGGCCAAGGTGTGGAACGAGTCGAGGATCAGGCCCACGTTCGGGTGATCGGCGCGACGGACGATCTCCCAGGCATCGCGATGATCGTGAATGTGCTTGCCCCAGGCTAGTGCCTCGTAGCCGACCCTCAGGCCCCGCTTGGCAGCGCGTTCGCCCAATTCATGGAAATCGTTCGCCGCGCGATCGATTCCCCCCAGCGCGACCGGCGACACGTTGGAGCAGATGAGCATGAGGTCGGTGCCGAGCTCCTGCATCACGTCGAACTTGCGTTCGGCGCGATCGAAGGCCCGGGAGCGCTGCGGCTCCGGCAGGCCTTCGAAATCGCGGAAGGGCTGAAACAGCGTGATCGTCAGGCCGGAGTCCCTGACCATTCGCCCAACGTCCCGCGGGGAACCATCGAAGGCGAGGAAATCGTTCTCGAATATCTCGATGCCGTTGAAGCCTGCGGCCGCTATGGCCGAGAGCTTTTCGACGAAATCGCCGCTGATCGAAACCGTCGCGATGGAGGTCTTCATATGGCCCTCTCTCGTCCGCCAAACCTTGCGTCATGCGGAAACTCGCGAATGTACGAACTGGTTCGTTTATAGCACTTCGCGAAGAACGATCAAGGCAGGAGATCGTAAAGGCGCGTGTTCAGGTGGCAGGCAGCTTGTCCGCACGAACGACGTAGCGCACGACCATGTCGACAACATTCTTGCGCAGGGAGGCCTGTGCTTCCGGCGCGCCGAAGTCTCGGCCGAAGATCTTGGAGAAGGTCGCGCGGTTCGAGACGTTGAAGAAGCAGAGTGCGCTGATCTGCCAGTGCAGTTCGATTGGATCAAGATTGCGACGGAACAGCCCGTCTTTGACACCTTTGGCGTACAGCTTTTTGATATGGTCGATCGCGGTCACATTGAGCTGGCGAATGCTCTTCGACCGGTCCAGGTACTCGCCGTGATGAATGTTCTCGATCATCACCATCCTGATGAACGATTCATGCTGCCGGTGATGGTCGAAGGTGAATTCGACCAGCCGCGTCAGCGCCTCCAACGGCGGAAGGTGCTCGATATCGAGCTGCCCCTCCCCCTGTCGGACCATCTGATAGGCATTCTCGAGGGCGCTCACATAGAGACCCTCCTTGTCGCCGAAGTAGTAATAGATCATCCGCTTGCTGGCGCGGGTGCGGGCCGCGATTTCATCGATCCGGGCACCGGACAGGCCGTTGAGCGCGAACTCTTCCGAAGCAATCTCGATGATATTCTTGCGCGTCCCCTCCGGGTCCTGCGTGCGAGTTCCCTCGGCCTTTGCCCGCCGTTTGACCTTTTTAGCGCTCATTGCCACCCCTATGCGTCGGCCCTGGCCCGGCTTGATTATACTAACCAGTTCGTACATTGTTGCCAGGCGCGGCTGGAACATTTACGGGCTGGAGACGGTCGAGCACAAGATCATGTGCGCCGCGCACCATGCTGCCGCTCGCCCTGGAGTAGTCCTTGCTCGGCATATCGAACGAACCTGTCGCGTTATTGTCGGCCCTAATTCCCGCCAGCCCGCCCGGTAAGGACGCCGGGCGATCCGTCTTGATCGGCCTTGTCGGCAGAGGGATCGGGGCGTCGCGCTCTCCCATCATGCATCAGCGGGAAGGGACGCGGCTCGGCATGGATTACGTTTACCGGCTGATCGATTTTGACCAGCTTGGCCTGGAGGACGCCGCTCTCGACGACATCATGGCGTCGGCCGAGGAACTCGGCTTCTCCGGTCTTAACGTGACGCATCCGTTCAAGCAGAGCGTCATTCCATTCCTGACCGACCTGTCACCGGAAGCTTCGGCCATTGGCGCGGTCAACACAGTGGTATTCCGCCATGGCCGCCGCATTGGTCACAACACCGATAGCTGGGGCTTCGCGGAGAGTTTTCGCGAGAGCATGGACGACTGCAGCCTGGATAATGTCCTGCAGTTCGGCGCTGGGGGTGCCGGCGCGGCGGTCGCCTATGCGCTCCTAGAAATGGGCGTGGAAGACTTGGTACTGTTCGACAAGGTTCCGGCCCGCGGAGCCCAACTGGCGGAAAGACTGAATCTCAAGTTCGGGCCGAAGGTTACCGTTCAAGCCGATCTCAAAGCCGCCTTTGCCGGCGCGGCGGGCGTGGTGAACACGACGCCCATTGGCATGGAGAAGTATCCCGGCCTGCCTTTCGCCGCCGATCTGCTGACGCCGCGGCATTGGGTGGCCGAGATCATCTATTTTCCAGCGGAAACGGAGCTGCTGCGGCATGGCCGCCAGCTTGGCTGTCGGACTCTGTCTGGTCTGGGAATGGCGGTCAACCAAGCGGTTCGCGCGTTCGAGCTGTTTACGGGCGTGAAACCGGACAAAGTGGCAATGGAACGGCATTTCGAGGAGAGAAAGGCCTAAACCTACGTGTCATCCATCGGCCGATTCCAACGGCCGTTGACTTGAACGAACCATTTCGTACATTTTGGCTTTCAAGAAACCGGACGCTCGGAAAAAGGGCGCCGATCCCCACGGGAGGAGACCATGGACATGCAAGCGACGCGGCGCGATTTCCTGATCGGCACCGGCCTGATTGCCGCTGCCGCACCCTTCCCCGCTTTCGCGCAGGACAAGCCGAAGCTGCGATTCTCAGCCGTCTTTTCCGAGCAGGACATTCGCGCGGAAATGATGAAGATGTTCGCGGACGAGATCAAAGCCGACTTCGACTTCGAAGGTTATTACGGCGGCACCTTATTCAAGCAGGGAACCGAACTGGTCGCCTTGCAGCGCGGCAATCTGGAGATGGGCAACATCGCCCCGCAGGACATCTCCAAGCAGGTTCCGGCCTGGTCGGTCGTAACCTCTGCCTATTTGTTCCGGGACGCGGCGCACCTCGCGAAGTTCTTCACCAGCGAACCCGGCATGGAGTTGAAGAAGATGGCCGAGGATCAGCTCGGCATCCATATCCTTGGCCCGACCTATTTCGGCACGCGGCAAGTCGGCTTGAAGCCGACCAAGAAGATCAACACGCCGGCGGACATGGCAGGCATCAAGCTCCGCATGCCGAATGGCGATGCCTGGCAGTTCCTCGGCACCGCGCTCGGCGCCAACCCGGTCCCGATGGCCTATGCCGAGGTCTATACCGGCCTGCAGACCGGTGCTATCGACGGCCAGGACAACCCGCTCCCGAATATCGAGAACATGAAGTTCTACGAGGTCATGTCGCAGATCGTGCTGACATCGCACCTCATCGGCTTCGACATCCTGACGGTCTCCAGCAAGGTGTGGAACGAGATGTCGCCCGAGCAGCACGCCAAGTTCCAGGCTGCCGCAGACAAGGCGATCAATTTCAGCACCGAAAAGCACTTGGCCCGGGAAAAGGAACTCGTCGACCTGTTCAAGAGCAAGGGCCTCGACATCTATATGCCCGATGTCGCCGCCTTCCGCAAATACGCCCAGGAAAAATATCTGGCCTCCGATCTTGCCAAGGACTGGCCGGAAGGCATGGTCGACAGGATCAACGCGCTTTGATGCGCAAGCGCTGTATGCTATCGGCGAGCTGATGCCCGCCGATACCGCGGTGCCAGCATGGCACAGGCCATTCATCGACTGAGGCGGGTTCCACGAGGGAGAAGCGCAGTGACTCCAGCGCTCCACGCACTGGGTGCATGGTGCTACCGCCGCGCCGAGAATCTGTTAGCGGCGATGCTGGCGACCATGTTCGTTGCCTTCATCATCCAGATCGTCTTCCGCTACTTGATAAACCTCCCCATCGGCTGGACTCAGGAACTGACCGTGATCATGTGGATCTGGCTGGTGCTGTGGGGCGCCGCCTTCGTCGTGCGGGAGACTGAAGAGGTGCGCTTCGACATTCTCTACGCGACGGCCAGGGCGAATAGGCGGCGCGTGATGTGCGTCGTGACGGCGGCCGCGCTTGTGGCCCTCTATAGCATCTCGCTGCCTGCGGTTGTCGATTACGTGACCTTCATGAAGGTAGAGAGCAGCGCGTACCTGAAGATCCGCTTCGATCTCCTGTTCTCCATTTATGTGGTCTTCGCCATTGCGGCGATCGCGCGCTACATCTGGCTGTGCTGGCAGGCCGTATGGGGCAGAGCGCCAACCGCCTTCGACCCGACCAAGGCTGGATCTGGTGTATGAGTCTCGCCAGCCCCTTCTCAATCTCCATCGTCGTCATCACAGCGCTCTCACTCCTCGGGCTGCCGATCGGGCATGCGATGATCGCCGGCTCGGTGCTCTACCTCCTGCTCGCCGGCCAGGACATGGGGACGGTCGCGGAGCAGCTCCTCAACGGCATGTACACGAACTACATCATCCTCTCCGTGCCGCTGTTCATCCTGGCGGCAGAGTTGATGAATGTCGGCTCCATGACGGACCGCCTGCTGCGGTTCTGCAACGCAGTCGTCGGCCGGTTCCGCGGCGGGCTCGCCCACGTGAACATCCTTCAGAGCATCATCTTCGCCGGCATGTCGGGCTCGGCGATCGCCGATGCCGCCGGCACCGGCAAGATGATGCAGGCCATGATGACCAAGGACGGCAAATATCCGGCCAGCTTCGCTGCCGCGCTCACCGCGGTCACGGCAGTCGTCGGGCCGATCATACCACCCTCCATCCCGATGGTTCTCTATGCGCTCGTCTCGGACGCCTCCATCGGCTACCTCTTTCTCGGCGGTATCGTTCCAGGCCTGTTGATGGCCTTCGCCCAGATGGCTCTGGTCGTCGGCAATGCCAGGCGCCGCAACTTTCCCGTCGAACCGGCCATGCCTTTGCGCGAGCTGCCGCGTGTCACCTGGGAGGCTTTTCCGGCGCTAATGATGCCGGTCGTGCTGCTTGGCGGCATCTATAGCGGCGTCATGACGCCGACCGAGGCCGCAGCCGTGGCAGCAGGCTACGCCCTGTTCATCTCCGCGGCTGCCTACCGCAGCGTCACCTGGAAGACCGTCTATGGCTCGCTGCTGTCGAGTGCCCGCACCTCGGCATCGATCGGCATGCTGATCGGCGGTGCGCTAGTCTTCAACTATGTCGTCACGATCGAGAATATCCCGGACAGCCTGCGCAGCGTCTTGACGAGCCATCAACTCTCGCCGATCGCGTTTCTCATCCTCGTCAACGTCATATTGCTTGTGCTCGGCTGCGTGCTCGAGGGAACCGCCATCCTGTTGATCGTCGTGCCGGTTTTCATACCGACCGCCCAGGCGTTGGGCGTTGACATGGTCCATTTCGGAGTGATGGTGGTCGTGAACATCATGCTTGGCCTGGTCACCCCGCCCTATGGCCTGCTGCTCTTCGTAATGACGAGCATAACCGGCGTGCCACTGCGCGATCTCGTGCGCGATGTCCTGCCGTTCCTGGCGGCCATGATTACGGCGCTCGCCATCATCACGTTCGTGCCGGAGATAGTTCTCTGGCTCCCTCGCCTGCTCGGCTACGAAGGCTGATCTGCGATCGATTTTAGGAGCTTGCCATGGAGAAACCGATCTTCGTGCTGAACGGCCCAAACCTCAACCGTCTTGGTACGCGCGAGCCGCAGATCTACGGAACGACCACGCTCGCAGAGATCGAGCAGATGTGCAGAAATGCCGTCGGGGCCCATCCGCTTCGCTTCCACCAATCCAATGCCGAGCACGAGATCATCGGATGGATCAATGAGGCAATCGATGGAGGAGCCGGCATCATCATCAATGCCGCCGCGTACACATTCACGTCCTTGGCCATCCTTGATGCGTTGAAGATGTTCCAGGGCCCGATCATCGAACTGCACATTTCCAATATTCATCGGCGCGAGGTGCACTACCAGAATTCCTTCATTTCCAAGGTGGCGACAGGGGTGATCGTGGGCCTGGGCGCCGGAGGCTATCCCCTCGCGGTCACGGCGATGCTGGAATTCTTGCGAGGCGGATACGGCACAAATCGTCATTCTACATAACCGAAACGGGCGTCCAGAAGTCACATCCGGGAGCTTTGGAGACCTTGCATGCCCTTCGAGCGGTTCAACGATCTGGTCCTGCATTTCGAGCACGTTGGCCCCATCAACGGCCCGTCCGTCGTGTTCGTAAATTCCCTCGGCACGGATTTGCGCATCTGGGACGAGGTCTTGGCGCGGCTTGGCGCCGGGCTGCGTATCCTGCGCTATGAATTGCGCGGGCACGGGCTGTCGGATGCGCCAGCGGCCCCATACGCGCTCGACGACCATGTCACCGACCTCGCGGCACTCATGGACGGCCGGGGCGTCAAGGACGCACTGGTCGTTGGACTCTCCGTCGGCGGGATGATCGCGATGGCCCTTGCCAATCGACGCGCGGACCTGACCCGGGCCCTGGTGCTGAGCGACACGGCGCACAAGATCGGCTCGCGCGAGATGTGGAACGCTCGTATTGCCAGCATCCGGGAAGGCGGCATTGCTTCCATTGCAGAGGCGGTGCTGCAGCGCTGGTTTGCAGCAGAGTTTCGAGCGACGCGGCCGGCCGATCTCGCGGGTTATCGCAACATGCTGACCCGCACCACGGTCGAGGGCTATGCTGGCACCTGCGCGACGGTGCGCGATGCGGATCTGACGGAGATCGCGGGCAAGCTCGCTCTGCCGGCCCTTTGCCTGGCCGGAGCTGAGGATGGCGCCACGCCACCCGATCTGGTGCAGTCCTTGGCGTCTCTTTTGCCGAACGGGCGCTTTGAAGTGATCCCGCGTGCGGGCCATTTGCCCTGCGTCGAGCAGCCCGAATTGATGGCGCGACATATATTGACCTTTGCCAGGGAGACTGCCTTTGCCTGATAAGACCAAGCTACGGGACCTGTTCGCACAAGGCATGGAGACACGACGCGCCGTCCTGGGCGATGCGCATGTCGACGGCGCCGAGGCGAGCCAGACCGAATTCGATGCACCGTTCCAGGCAATGATCACCGAAAGCGCCTGGGGATCGGTCTGGTCAAGGCCATACTGGGAAAAGCGGGAGCGCTCGATCGTCACCATCGCGCTGCTCGCCGCGCTCGGCCATGACGAGGAGTTGGCGATGCACGTGCGCGCGACGCGCAAAACGGGCGCGACCAGGGAGGACGTGCGCGAAGCCATGATGCATGTAGCGATCTATGCCGGCGTCCCGGCCGCCAACCGTGCCATCAAGATCATCAAGCAGACCTATGCCGACATGGAACGGCAGCCAACGACGGATGATCGGGGCGCAGGACGATGAACGAGCTCGCTGAGTTCATTCGGCGCGATCGCGCCTGGCATCCGCCGGCCGATACGCCGGGCTACAAATCCACGACGCTCAGGGCCCCGCGCCGCGCGCTCGTTTCCCTGCCGCAATCCATCGGCGAGCTGAGCGGTCCGGTATTCGGCCATGATGCGCTGGGCCCGCTCGACAACGACCTGATCCGCAATTATGCGACCGATGGTGAGGCGATCGGCGAGCGCATCCTGGTTCATGGCAAGGTGCTCGACGAGAATGCGCGGCCGGTGTCCGGCGCGCTGATCGAGATCTGGCAGGCGAATGCCGGCGGCAAATACCGGCATGTGAACGACCAGTACAGGGCGGCACTCGACCCGAACTTCGGCGGCTGCGGCCGAACCATCACGGATGCTGACGGCAATTATGCGTTCCGCACCATCCGGCCCGGTCCCTATCCATTTCCCAACGGCGACTGTGCCTGGCGGCCGGCGCATATCCACTTCTCCATCGTCGGCGCGACCTTCGTCCAGCGCCTCGTGACCCAGATGTATTTCGAGGGCGACCCGCTGATCCCGCTCTGCCCGATCGTCAACACCATCCGCGATTCAAAGGCCATCGCCGGCCTAGTCGCGCGGCTCGATATGGATGCGATGCAGCCGTTCGACCTGCTGGCATATCGCTTCGACATTGTGCTGCGAGGCCGCGACGCCACCTACTTCGAAAGCGGCGGGCACTGAAATGGCGAAGCTGAAGGAAACGCCGTCTCAGACTGCTGGACCGTTCCTGCATATCGGCACCCTGCCCACGGTCGCCGGTCTCCGCGTCAGCCAGCCGGAGCGGCAGAACGTCCTGGCCGGCAGCAGGACACTTGGGGGGCCTATCCGCATCGAGGGTCAGATTTTTGACGGCGCCGGCGCCCTGGTGAAGGACGCCATGGTGGAGATCTGGCAGGCCAACGCCAACGGCCAGTACGGCAGCAACGAGTTGCGCAGCTGGGGCCGTGCCGCAACCGATTTCGAGACCGGGCTGTTCTGGTTCGAGACGATCAAGCCTGGCAGCGTTTCCTTCCGCGACGGACGCCCGCAGGCGCCGCATGTCTCCTTCTCGATCTTTGCCCGCGGCATCAACATCCATCTGCAGACCCGCATGTATTTCCCGGACGAGGCGGCTGCCAATGCTGTGGATCCGGCGCTCAAAGCAGTGGCTGATCCCCGGCTGATCGAAACTCTGATCGCCCGCAAAGAGACCCGAGGCGCGGATACGGTCTATCGCTTCGATATCCGCCTGCAGGGTGAGCGGGAAACCGTCTTCTTCGATTTCTGACGGGCGAGCCGATGCAGCGGAATTGCGCGGGCATCGCGATTATACAGGAAACCGTGTAGATTGGACGCATGAGCATTTCCGTGTTCGAGCATCCGTGGCTGTCGGCCCTGCTGGGCGACGAAGAGATTGCCCGCCATTTCACCGGCGAGGCGGAGCTGCAGGCCATGCTGAGATTCGAGGTCGCTCTGGCCAAGGCCGAGGCCGATCTCGGCCTTATTCCTGCTGCGGCAGTCGGTGCCATCACCGCCGCTGCGCGGTCCTTTCGTCCGGAGATGAAGGCACTGGCAGAAGGGACGGCGCGCGATGGCGTCGTGGTGCCGGAATGGGTGAGCCAGCTTCGCAAGGCGATCGGTGCGCCGTATGATCGCCACCTGCATTTCGCCAGCACCAGCCAGGATGTGATCGACACCGCGCTGATCCTGCGGCTGAAGGAATGCGTGGCCATATTGGAGAACCGTCTCGACGCACTGCTAGATCGCCTGGATGCGCGCGTGCAGGACATCGGCAGCAAGCCTTTGATGGCGCACACACGGCTGCAACGTGCGTTGCCGATTACCTGGACGGACAAGATTCAAGCTTGGCGCGCACCGCTGACGCGGCATCAGGAACGCCTCAGGGAACTGAAGCCGCGCTTGCTGGTCATCCAGCTCGGCGGGCCGACAGGCACGCTTGGCGACCTCGGCACCCATGGCTCGGCTGTTGTAACCGCACTGGCACGGGAACTCGGCCTTGGCGTGCCTACGGGCTCGTGGCATACAGCGCGAGACAGTCTGGCAGAGTTCGCTGGCTGGCTCTCCTTGGTGACCGGGAGCCTTGGCAAGATCGGCCAGGACATCGGGCTGCTGGCGCAGAGCGAGGTCGGCGTAGTCAGATTGGCAAGCAGCGGACGCTCGTCCGCCATGGCACACAAGTCCAATCCGGTTTCGGCCGAGATCCTGGTGACGCTTGCGCGTTTCAATGCGGCGCAGCTTGCCGCAATGCATGATGCTCTCGTGCACGAGCAGGAGCGATCTGGTGCCACTTGGACCCTGGAGTGGATGATCCTGCCGCAGATGACGGCCGCGACGGGCGCGGCGCTGGCCCGCTGCACAACTGTGATCGACGAGATGCAGATCGACCAATCCAGCGGTAACGCGACGGCTTTGTCGGAATAGCCGCTTTTCCATTCCGATTTCCGTGCTGGATGCGTGGCCGAACGGGCACGCCAGCACCCAATGTCTCGAGGATTGGGGGCTACAAAGGCTCTTATTGACGGAAGGATCGGGATGGTCTGCTTGGGGTCAAACGCGGACGCAGCACAGCCGCCGCAGGGAGTCCCGTTTTCCCGCGAGATCGGACATCCGCTGGGACAACCGCCAAAGTTTCATTCGTGCCAAGCTCGCCCCCAGCGGCGGCATGCCTGTAGTCCGCTCTTCCTGTGAACGGAGGCGTCCGCTAACGCCTCAGCACGCTCTACCTCGAAGTGGCGAACGCCCGAGACTTCGAGCTTTGTAGTGTAAGTGTCGTTGGTCGTCGAAGCGGCTTGAGCTGGTTGGCAACCGTGCTTTGCCGTCCTAATGAGTGCGTGCCTAACCTGGATCTTCATCGCGCATCTAATGAGCGGCAACAAATTCGTCGCGATGCCATCTCAGGCAGTCGATGACTTGTGGCATGAGTTCATACTCTATACCCACGAATACCAGCAGTTCTTCGTCCAGGCGTTCGGCCGCTTCATGCACCACACGCCTGCCGTGGCCATGGGGCGGTCAGCCGCCCGCAGAATCAGGGACGGGTTGCGCCGCGCATGGTTTGCAAGGACGAGGGTATCGATCCGAAGCACACGACCCGTCTGTCGCTGCTGTTCGCGCTCGACGGCCAGCTACAGGTTCCGAACGGATTCCGTTACGATCTGGACTACCACGCGATGCACACGAACGGCGTCACCAACGTTCACTGCACCAACGATCTCTTCGTTGAAAATCCCAGCTGCAGTGGCGACTGAGACTCAGGTTGTCGCGCGGACGAAAGAAAGGTGCTGATTGGAGGCACGGGACTGAGTATCGATCTAACCAGAAGTGAGTTGGAACACTGGCAGAACACGAGCGAGATCATCCGCAACGTGACCGCGCTGCTTCAATAAGCGACTGCTCCGATGCAGTTTGCCGAAGCCTGTCTATTTCACAGTCATGGCTGGCTGGTGTTGTTAGATTGCGTCACCTTACGGATGTCCACGACGGCGAGCTTGCCCGTGAAGTAGGATATCGCAACCGTGAACTGGCCGTTGGTTGGCGCTTGCGGAGCGGTGAAATGCTCGAGCATGGCCTCACTAATGCCTGTGCTGATGACCAGCCTTTTCCTTGCCTCCAGGAATGCCCTTGTTCGGTTTGTTTCGTTGATAACAAAGACCTTCGTGACGCGCTCCGCCTGCACCCTCACCTGGATCGTGCCGGTCGTGGGCATGTCGATCTTGACAGGTTTCGAAAAGGAGACTTTGGGTGGACCGGTATTGATCGTTGGCGTGGTGCCAACGATCGGGACGAACTTCACGCCCGTCGTCACGACGTACTCAAATGTCTGGTCATTCCACAGCGGTGGAGATGTCACCTCACTTAACGCTGGAGGATCAATGTTTCCTGCAAGCGTGAAGAAGAACGGTCGGCCCCATGCATGGTGGCCGCCGCTGCTGGCAATATCGACCATCTTGTCGGCCCGCGCCATTGGGACGACCTGGCCATCAACCAGAAACTCGAACGCGACCTTGATCCGAACGACACTTTCCGATGGCGGCGGACCTCCGCTGTTCGATCGGGGGGCTATGTAGATGTTAGCTGGGGGTGAACTGGAGCCGCTCGTGCTGCCGCTTCCGCTTGATGCGAACTGGTGACGAAAAGCCGCCACGCGGAATTTCTGACCGGCCGAGGGTTGTGAACCCCCGCCGCTCTGCCCAGCAACTGCTCCGTCGGGGCCTATCCCTGCCGCTGCGGTGCTTTGATCGATTTGGTTACCGATTTCCTGGGCTGCGTTGAGTTCGCCGCCGCGTTCCGAGACGGTGCCTTTGCCTGGTGGCTGTTGTCCGCCGCCCCCGCCGAGGGTGGGCATTCCTCCGGCGGCAGCAACCAGCTGGGCCGCGATGCGCATGCGTTCGGTGTTGTTGGCCATGACGGTCGCCAGCGTGTTGGCCGCCTGCTGGCCGGCGGCGGTAGCGCCTTGTGCCGAGGCCTGCACGCCGGCCTGGGCAAGTGCCGCGGTCTGCGCGAGGCCACTCATGTCGCGGAACATATTGCCCTGCTGGATGGCACTGAGGATCGCTGCGACGCCGGTCGGATCGGGCAGCGCCGTCGGGTTCTGGATGGTCACCACCGGCGCCGACAGCTGGCCAGGCCGGATCTCGTCTGACTGCGCCCGGCTGCCCGCCTGGACCGGCGCGATCTCCGGCGCGGTAATGGGAATGGGTGAATCCTGCCAGTTCCAGAACCGGGTCAGGTCGATCTTCTCCGCCGCGTTGAAGCGCCCGAGCACCGCTTCCGCGAACACGCCACCCGAGGGCAGCGGGATGATCTCGCTCTTGGGCGCCGGCCGATCGAGCCCATGACGGGCGAGCCAGGCGCGCCATTCCGCCTGCTCCGCATGCCAGCGCTCGTCCTCGGCATCGCCTTCGGTGCTCACGTTCATTCGGAACACTAGGTAGTTGGCGGTCGAGGCCACTGGTTGAGCGTCCACCAGCTGGCTGACCGGCAGCCCGCGATAGGTGAAGCCCGCCAGCACGCCGCCCAAAGTCGCCGCATCGAGCGAGCGGAACACCGCCTGGCTGTAATAAAGCCGGTTGGCTTCCAGATGGTCCATCAGCTCCTGCGCCGCCCCCACAGCGCCGAACTTGATGACATCCTGCAGAGCGCTGGATGGCCCCCCCGCCTTCAGGGCGATCGGCACGTCCAGCGGCATTGCGGTGCCCGCCACGCTCAACTGCAGCACCAGCAGGGTTCTCAAGTCGCGATCGCCGGCATTCTGGATTGCGATCGACGCCAAGTCCTTGAGCGCTGTCGGCTGACCCAGCGCAAAGGCGCTCGCGGAACCGTCCGAGGGGGCAATCTCGCTGCCGTCGCGTTTACGCACCGAGAAGCGCAAGGCCTGCCCGTCGCGCAGTGCGAAGCCCAGCAGCAAGGCATCATCAGAGACGAACACCGTATCCATGCCCGGCCGACCCATGACCCGCCCAGAGGCGAATCCGACCGCGTTCAGCTGATCGATGTTCCAGCCCTTCTCCGCAAGGATCGCTGCCGCGCTGGTCAACGGCGCACGCCGATAATCGAGCGGCGCGGCTGGCGATGGCGCTGCGGGGGCTGCAGGAGCCTCCGGCGTCCCTGGCTCACCGCTTGCCGGGGGTGCCGAAGCTGCTGCCTCGCTCAAGACAGTCTCTCCTGCTGCACGGGCCAGCATGGCCCGGCGGACGGGCGTGGCGGTCAGCACATTTGAGAACACACCCGACACAATGATCCGGCCCGGTGTCACCCGCGGCGTCTGCGGGATCACCTCCACCACCCCATACTCGACCGTCAGCTGACGCTGTACTCGAGCATTCAAGGCGGCCCGCGCCAGAACCTCGCGCCACCGCTCCAGGACAGTGATGTCCTTGAAGTCCAGCAGCTTCAGCGGCACGAACAGGCAGCGCTCCGATTGCTCAAGCAGCGTCGTCACTCGGAACGCCTGCACGACCTCGTAATACTGCACCGTCAGCGCATGCATGTGGTTGTAGTTCGTCACCACCCGCGTGCTGATCTGTTCGTGCTCCTCTTGGCTCACCTCGCGAACAATCGAGGCCCGCCGGTTGCGCACGCTCGAAGCATTCTGCTGGCTACGGTCGTTGATGTTCTGCGCATAGCTCGCCGCCAGATCGCGAGAACCGAAGGATGACGAGGCGCTCATCGCCTCCGTGGTCGTAGTCGAGCCTGAGGCCGAGCCGCCAAAGGCAACCGGACCAAGCTCGAACCCCAGGGCAGCACCGCCCTGCTCCGTCGTCGAAGTCACCGAGCTGGTCGATTGCCCGGATTGGAACTCCTTCGCCGTCGCCCGTGTCACCTCTGAGATCGAACGGCTGTGCATCTGAGTATTCGACAGCTGCTCCGCTTCTGCGATCGTCTCGCTCGCACTGGCGGAGCTGCGTCGCGACCAATCGATCATGGCGATTCGCGTGCTCTCACCCGGCGCCAGCGAGGTCGAATGCAGCAGCTGGCCCAGGGTCAGCCCTTGTGCAAACCAGGACTGGCTGAACGTCAGAAGCGCACCGGTCGCCAGCCGCCGAAAGCCGCCCGCCGTCGTGGCCAACGCGGCCGTCAAATCGATCGCATCTGCCGTCTCCAGCGCCTGCGCTCCGTCCGCTTCTCCGACTGCATCGAACACCAGCTTGCGATAGAATACCCGCTCCGTCGGATAGACCCCCGAGCGCGGCAATAGATCGTCCGGTGATTCCGGGTCGTAGCCTTGCGCTTCTTCCGGGAAGTAAGCCGCCGCCAGGATGGCCTTGGCTGCCAGATAGCCAGGCCACTGCGCCAGTTCCCGCACCGTCGACACATCCAGCGCCGCCCCCAGGGCCGCCGCGTCCGGAATCCCCTTCAAGATCGAGATCGGCTCGTCCGCCAGCTCGTCCACCGGCACGCCGGCGGGCATCGCGACCGCATCCGCCGCAACAATGCCGAGCCGGGCTTCGGCCCGCCGCGAATCCCGTGACACTTCAACCAGCAGCTTGGCCGTCGCAAAGACCCGCGAGGCTGCCAAATCGAAAATGCTCTCGATACCAAGCGCCTTCAGCGCCGTCGCTTCATCAGCCGAAACACCTACAAGCGACCCAACCCCCAGCCGCAACGCCTCGTCCGCCGTCACAGACAAATGCACAGAGCGAAGAGCATCCGCGAAGTTCGGGGCGCTCCTCATAGAGGTTCCTTACGGTTCGAGCTTGATATAGGCGCTTAGTCCTTCGATTTCGGGAATCGGAATGGCATCCGACGGCGCCTCTTCAGCCGATATGATTCCAATTTCCATCCTCTCGATCGGCTCTGTACGGTTTGCATCAGTATGCAAATAGATTTCAGCAATCGCGTTAGCGACAGGCGACGCTATTCTGAGTGACGCTTCCACCCCAACGACAGATACAGCCACAGGTCTATCCTCATCGAAGGCATAGCTCTCCCCTGCGGACAAAGAGAGTTCTGTGGCACGTCTTATATGCCGAGATCCGCTTTCGTCGTGCAGCGCGAGGATACCACCCAAAAGCTCGGCACCGCTCTCTTGCGCGGCGGTGTTGACAATTGAAATGTAAAGCCCGCCATCGAGTAGTGCATTGAGCGCTTCCGCGTCGATCCAGGAGATGGCCATCAGTAAATCTCCCCAATCGATGCTGGTGTCCGCACCAGTAGTCGTTGAGTCCAAACCCATGTAGTTACTTCAAATTTTCCAGGAGCTATCTGTTTACCGTTCCCCCGCGCATGGCTATGCCTCACGTCCGCGGGGAGTGACGCAAAGACTTTGTCGAATGCGGCATCGAGATTGGGAGCCTCCACTGTCCAGTCCCGCGGGACGCTTTCCACATCCGCAACCACTCGCAAGGTACCGTCATATGGAACGTCGTACACCTTCGCCGTTCCAAAAAAGAGAATGGGTATCTCAGGGGCAATGTCGTTGTCGGCTTTGAACATTCGCACCCGCATCTCGACCGTGACGGTATCTTTCGCGATGCTGAGCTTCGGTGACTTGATCTCATTGCTTTGCAACATAGGCACATATGGGTCCGCCTTGGTTCCAGTGCGCCAAAGCATGCTCTCTCCACGACCTGCGAAGACGCGCACAATTACCTCATGTCCGCGGAATGGCTTACTGATCTCAGTCATGAAACGTACAGTCACCTGGATGCTTCGCGCCTTCGCCCTCCTGCCGCCTCGACCACGGCCCGCGGGCGCCGGCAAACCGCCTGATGCAGCAATCACCGATCCTTCATCAAGTCCGGTATTATCCAAAAGTGTCTGCACGAACCGTTCGGTAGTTGGCGAGGTAACACCTCCACCTGCAGCGCCAAATTGCTGACGGAACGTGTCAGCGACGAGCTGGGTCCCTGGGGAAGGCGATCCGCTAGGAGAGCCGACATCGATCGAATCAACACTGGTACTACCCCCGCCGCTCTGCCCAGCAACTGCTCCGTCGGGGCCTATCCCTGCCGCTGCGGTGCTTTGATCGATTTGGTTACCGATTTCCTGGGCTGCGTTGAGTTCGCCGCCGCGTTCCGAGACGGTGCCTTTGCCTGGTGGCTGTTGTCCGCCGCCCCCGCCGAGGGTGGGCATTCCTCCGGCGGCAGCAACCAGCTGGGCCGCGATGCGCATGCGTTCGGTGTTGTTGGCCATGACGGTCGCCAGCGTGTTGGCCGCCTGCTGGCCGGCGGCGGTAGCGCCTTGTGCCGAGGCCTGCACGCCGGCCTGGGCAAGTGCCGCGGTCTGCGCGAGGCCACTCATGTCGCGGAACATATTGCCCTGCTGGATGGCACTGAGGATCGCTGCGACGCCGGTCGGATCGGGCAGCGCCGTCGGGTTCTGGATGGTCACCACCGGCGCCGACAGCTGGCCAGGCCGGATCTCGTCTGACTGCGCCCGGCTGCCCGCCTGGACCGGCGCGATCTCCGGCGCGGTAATGGGAATGGGTGAATCCTGCCAGTTCCAGAACCGGGTCAGGTCGATCTTCTCCGCCGCGTTGAAGCGCCCGAGCACCGCTTCCGCGAACACGCCACCCGAGGGCAGCGGGATGATCTCGCTCTTGGGCGCCGGCCGATCGAGCCCATGACGGGCGAGCCAGGCGCGCCATTCCGCCTGCTCCGCATGCCAGCGCTCGTCCTCGGCATCGCCTTCGGTGCTCACGTTCATTCGGAACACTAGGTAGTTGGCGGTCGAGGCCACTGGTTGAGCGTCCACCAGCTGGCTGACCGGCAGCCCGCGATAGGTGAAGCCCGCCAGCACGCCGCCCAAAGTCGCCGCATCGAGCGAGCGGAACACCGCCTGGCTGTAATAAAGCCGGTTGGCTTCCAGATGGTCCATCAGCTCCTGCGCCGCCCCCACAGCGCCGAACTTGATGACATCCTGCAGAGCGCTGGATGGCCCCCCCGCCTTCAGGGCGATCGGCACGTCCAGCGGCATTGCGGTGCCCGCCACGCTCAACTGCAGCACCAGCAGGGTTCTCAAGTCGCGATCGCCGGCATTCTGGATTGCGATCGACGCCAAGTCCTTGAGCGCTGTCGGCTGACCCAGCGCAAAGGCGCTCGCGGAACCGTCCGAGGGGGCAATCTCGCTGCCGTCGCGTTTACGCACCGAGAAGCGCAAGGCCTGCCCGTCGCGCAGTGCGAAGCCCAGCAGCAAGGCATCATCAGAGACGAACACCGTATCCATGCCCGGCCGACCCATGACCCGCCCAGAGGCGAATCCGACCGCGTTCAGCTGATCGATGTTCCAGCCCTTCTCCGCAAGGATCGCTGCCGCGCTGGTCAACGGCGCACGCCGATAATCGAGCGGCGCGGCTGGCGATGGCGCTGCGGGGGCTGCAGGAGCCTCCGGCGTCCCTGGCTCACCGCTTGCCGGGGGTGCCGAAGCTGCTGCCTCGCTCAAGACAGTCTCTCCTGCTGCACGGGCCAGCATGGCCCGGCGGACGGGCGTGGCGGTCAGCACATTTGAGAACACACCCGACACAATGATCCGGCCCGGTGTCACCCGCGGCGTCTGCGGGATCACCTCCACCACCCCATACTCGACCGTCAGCTGACGCTGTACTCGAGCATTCAAGGCGGCCCGCGCCAGAACCTCGCGCCACCGCTCCAGGACAGTGATGTCCTTGAAGTCCAGCAGCTTCAGCGGCACGAACAGGCAGCGCTCCGATTGCTCAAGCAGCGTCGTCACTCGGAACGCCTGCACGACCTCGTAATACTGCACCGTCAGCGCATGCATGTGGTTGTAGTTCGTCACCACCCGCGTGCTGATCTGTTCGTGCTCCTCTTGGCTCACCTCGCGAACAATCGAGGCCCGCCGGTTGCGCACGCTCGAAGCATTCTGCTGGCTACGGTCGTTGATGTTCTGCGCATAGCTCGCCGCCAGATCGCGAGAACCGAAGGATGACGAGGCGCTCATCGCCTCCGTGGTCGTAGTCGAGCCTGAGGCCGAGCCGCCAAAGGCAACCGGACCAAGCTCGAACCCCAGGGCAGCACCGCCCTGCTCCGTCGTCGAAGTCACCGAGCTGGTCGATTGCCCGGATTGGAACTCCTTCGCCGTCGCCCGTGTCACCTCTGAGATCGAACGGCTGTGCATCTGAGTATTCGACAGCTGCTCCGCTTCTGCGATCGTCTCGCTCGCACTGGCGGAGCTGCGTCGCGACCAATCGATCATGGCGATTCGCGTGCTCTCACCCGGCGCCAGCGAGGTCGAATGCAGCAGCTGGCCCAGGGTCAGCCCTTGTGCAAACCAGGACTGGCTGAACGTCAGAAGCGCACCGGTCGCCAGCCGCCGAAAGCCGCCCGCCGTCGTGGCCAACGCGGCCGTCAAATCGATCGCATCTGCCGTCTCCAGCGCCTGCGCTCCGTCCGCTTCTCCGACTGCATCGAACACCAGCTTGCGATAGAATACCCGCTCCGTCGGATAGACCCCCGAGCGCGGCAATAGATCGTCCGGTGATTCCGGGTCGTAGCCTTGCGCTTCTTCCGGGAAGTAAGCCGCCGCCAGGATGGCCTTGGCTGCCAGATAGCCAGGCCACTGCGCCAGTTCCCGCACCGTCGACACATCCAGCGCCGCCCCCAGGGCCGCCGCGTCCGGAATCCCCTTCAAGATCGAGATCGGCTCGTCCGCCAGCTCGTCCACCGGCACGCCGGCGGGCATCGCGACCGCATCCGCCGCAACAATGCCGAGCCGGGCTTCGGCCCGCCGCGAATCCCGTGACACTTCAACCAGCAGCTTGGCCGTCGCAAAGACCCGCGAGGCTGCCAAATCGAAAATGCTCTCGATACCAAGCGCCTTCAGCGCCGTCGCTTCATCAGCCGAAACACCTACAAGCGACCCAACCCCCAGCCGCAACGCCTCGTCCGCCGTCACAGACAAATGCACAGAGCGAAGAAAACGCAAAAATCCAAGATCAGCTGGCATGCGCCCCCCGATTCCGCACCACCGAAAGGTCTGATGGGCTTCTTGCTTCAAAGTATGGGAAAGAACGGGGCACACGAATCCGGGCTTATCCACCCGTGCGTGGCTAAGTGAATTTCCCCTGACGACTTTCCCTGCACGCAAACTGCCGACGCGTCGATCGGCAAGCGCCTCGACGCGCCTCAACCTACTGCGCGATGTTGCACGCAATCTGTGAGGATCACAAATTCTTGCTAGATCATCCCACGCAAAGCAAGACGATCTCGTTCATGTCACAGAAAGATTCGAAAGGAGTCGAGACAATGTTCCAAACCGCATTGGCGGTGTATATGTCCGACGACCCCGTGGACTGTCTATACCGTTCACTGAACTCGGGCTTTTTCGGCACGCTGACTGGAAGATCGATCCTCGCCACGGGCACAACGCGCCGCCTAAGTTACCCGTCCAGCCCGGCGGGACCACGTCATGCCGCAGCTCCGTCGCTATGGCGCTCGCTCCCGTCCTTCACCGAGGCCTTCTCAAGCCATGGCCTGAGGATCAGGACACGGTCGTGGGCCTGTACGATGCCGTGCTCGCGGTGTTTAATGGGCCGCGCGTGTTATTTCCCGATGGCTTCTCAAAAGAGGAGCAAAACATCCGCGCCGTCTACTACGATTACCTGCGACCTTCACCCACAGCATCGGCGTTATCGCTGGCAAGCAAACCGATGCCAAGCTCCTCCAGTTCGTCGCGGTTTATCTGCGCTCCAGTCTGGCTCGCTATTTCCTGATGATGCGGGGCTGAAAAATGCTCTGCGAGCGAAAGGTACTCACTCTCTTCATCACGTGACTATGGTTACTAGAGCGGGATGATTTTAGGTTAAGCGATATCCCGAGTTCTGGAAGTAGTTTGCGCATTCTTCAGCTGTGAAGGCATCCAGCGCGCGGCCGATGGCTTCGCAGACGACATCGGGTGTGCGTGCTGCGGCCTTGCGGAGCAAATGCTTGAGCTTGGCGAACACCTGTTCGATCGGGTTGAGGTCGGGGCGTATTTCGGCAGCAAGATGAGTTTGGCGCCGATGGCGCGAATGGCCCGGCGCACGGCGTTGCCCTTATGGCTGCCGAGATTATCCATGATCACGATGTCGCCAGGCTCGAGGGTCGGGGCCAGCACCCGCTAAAGAGCGGGAGCGGCACTAGGCTCGTTCTGCGACGGACCAGGGCCAGCCGCCGGCCGGGAACGCGCCGGCGGCCGTTCCATAAGCGCGCGATTGTCGGCTGGTCGTCCTCAGCACCTGGAATGTCGGCTTTCGGCCGCTTAGCGGACTGCCGCCGAGTGCAGCACACTTCCGAGTAGTGCCACGAACAGACCTCGACAAGGCGACCGGCGCCCCCTCTCGCTATCGTATGAACACTTGAGCAAGAACCAAAGCCAGGTTTGCGAGCGCCGCGAACGGTGGAACAAACCTTGGCACGCGAAAACCGGCGGTGCGTGGGCGGGACTGATGCAGTTTCCACAACGCGAGGTTCACCCCGGCGAAGACTAGCAGTGTGATTGTACTCGTCACTGAAACCAACGAGATGAATGGCAGTGCCACCGTAAGAACGAAAGCGATGGCTCCGCCTAGCAACGTGGCGCGGACGGGCGTGCGCAGGCGCGGGCTGACCGCTCCCAAGCCGCTCGGCAGCCACTCCCGTCGCGCCATGCCGTAGAGGAGACGCCCTAGCATGATGAGTTCGAGTAGGACGCCGTTTGCCACTGCAAGAAGAGCAATACCGGCAAACACTTTCGAAGAAAACCATGGCGCCTGAGCTGCAACGGCCAGCAGTGGTGCTGAGAGAGACGAGACGTCGTCAATCGGTAGCGCCAGGACCACGACCGCCGTGACCACCAAATAGAGCAACGTGCTAAGCCCGAGGCTGATCAGAATGGCCCTTGGCAGGGTTCGTTCGGCAGTCCGGGCCTCCTCAGCCATGTTGGCGAGGTTCTCAAAACCGATGAAAGCAAAGAATGCGAGAAATCCGCCAACAAGAATGCTTGTCCACGCCTCGATGTCTAACGGCAACAACTCGCCAAGCTTATCCGAACCGGATGACAGCGCTGGCAAGCCGGCGACGATGACCAGGAGCAGCCCGCCGATTTCGACCGCCGTCATAATGGCTGCTATCCCGACGCTATCTCGCACTCTCAGGCAAGCAACGCCCGTGAACAACGCCACCACCCCGCCTGCGATCACCGAGTCTGGCAATTGAGCGAACGCCTGGAGATACCCAGCACTGCCCCGAGCGATCGACGCTGTGCTCACGACGACCACTGCGGCGACCGCCAGGCCCATCAACCTGGAAAGCGTGTCGGATCCGAACGCCTCCTTAATGTATGCGGCGGCGCCTGCTGCCTCGGGAAAGCGCACTGACAGCTCAGCATAGGACAGCCCCGTCAAGGCCGCGAGAATGCCAGCTAGAGCGAACGACCATGGTGCCGCGCCACCTGCCGTCGCCACGATGGTTCCGACCAGCACATAAATGCCGGCTCCGATAATGACACCCAGCCCGTAGAGGACCAGCATCGGCGTGCCGAGCACGCGTCGCAAACCCGGTCGCGTCAACTCGATGTCTGCCTCACACTTGATCATTGCTTTTGACGCACCTCATTGCGCATCCGCTCGAACGGAGGCGCAGCGGTCGTAGCATATCAGCCAGCCAATGTTCCGTGCCGTATCCGAATGATCATGGGGGTGATGGTGTTATGAGTCGAGAAGCAACCCTCATGTGAGAGGAGACCCCTATGGCCAAGATGAAAGCTGCGATCTTCGTTGATCCCGGACGCATCGTCCTTGATGCGAAGCCTATTCCCGATGTCGGACCACTGGATGCCCTGCTGCGCATTACAAGGACTACGATCTGTGGAACCGACGTGCACATCCTGAAAGGCGAGTACCCTGTCCGGAAGGGGTTGACGGTGGGGCACGAACCGGTAGGGGTCATCGAAAAGCTTGGATCGGCTGTCAAGGGCTATGAGGAAGGCCAGCGAGTGATCGCCGGCGCAATCACGCCATGCGGCCATAGCCATGCGTCGCTGTCCGGCTGCCACGCCCAGGACGGGGCTGACACGCCGCATGGCTGAAAGCCGATTGGAGGCTGGAAGTTCGGGAATACGATCGACGGATGCCAGGCAGACTACGTCCTGGCTCCAGATGCCATGGCGAACTTGGCGCCAGTGCCGGATGGCCTGACCGACGAGCAGGTTCTGATGTGTCCCGACATCATGTCCACCGGGTTCAGCGGTGCCGAGAGCGGAAAGGTGCGGATCGGAGACGTTGTGGCGGTCTTCGCGCAAGGACCGATCGGGCTCTGCGCTACGGCCGGAGCGCGGCTATCCGGTGCGACTACCATCATCGGCGTAGATACCGTGGCGGAAAGGTTGACCGCCTCGCGCAAGCTTGGCGCCGATCACAGGGTTGATTTCCGGAAAGCGGACCCTGTCGAGGAGATTCTGCGCATTACGAACGGCCGCGGTGTCGACGTCGCCATCGAGGCGCTCGGGACCCAGAGCACGTTTGAAGCCTGCCTACGTGTCCTTCAGCCCGGCGGCACCTTGTCGAGTCTCGGCGTCTATTCGACCGATCTCAAATCCCGCTGAATGCATTCGCCGCAGGTCTAGGCGACCATAGGATCGTGACGACGCTCTGTCCTGGCGGCAAGGAACGCATGCGCCGCCTCATGGAGGTCATTGCATCTGATCGAGTCGATCTCAAACCATTGGTCACCCACCGCTTCAAGCTCGATCAGATCGAGGCGGCCTACGAGCTATTCGCAAACCAGCGTGATGGAGTGCTGAAGGTCGCCATAACACCCTAGGCAGCGTTAGGACTGCACCTGCTAAGGTTTGCCGCGGGCGCAGCACAAGGGTGCATGGCGACTGGTCCTGCGTTTGCCAGCGACATCCCTGGGTACAGCCGCTCGTGTCAGAGTCATGTGCGCGGCGGTCTTGCGCAGGTCTGGTCCTACACCAGCGGCGGACCTCTCTTGGCGAACACCGATCGTCTGAGAAGTGCCAAAAGCGGACCAATGCACTTCTCCTATGGGGAGGAACATTCCCTCTAAAGCGGGTGCCTTAAGTGAGAGTACTTTCTGGACCGCCATTGGCATGCGAACCTGCTTCACAGCTTGTTTGCACGCTTGAGGAAGCCTTGGAACAGCTCTATGTCTTCGGCTCCAGGTTCCTTGCCGGTAAAGCTCCTCAAGTACGCCTCCACATGTGAGAAGCGCACGGCCATCGGCTCCCGCACCTCCAGCGTATAATAGCCGATCTGCATGTAGTACAGCACGCGCGCGCGGATGAACGCGTCTTCCGCGCCGTAGCCGTGGCGAAGGAACATGTCGCGGATCGCCGTGAGACGCGCGTCGTCTGCCATGTCGACGCTCCTGCGCACCGACTTCGAGTGCCTGGCCCATGATCGGATGGCAAAGTCGAGTTGCGGATCGAACAATCGCTCGTCGGCCCAGCACTCGAACACGTTCAAGACCGCGCGGACGATCGTGGGAGCGGGGCGTTGGGCGCGCTCGACGATGGCCTCAGTATTGGTGACGCGCCAGTGGTCCAGCAGCTGCTCCAGCAGGTCTTTCCGGCTAGTGAAATACCAATAGAAGCTCGAGCGGGAAACCTCGAGGCGCTGCGCAAGCGGCAGGATCCGCACGCCATCCACGCCTTGCGTGATCAGTGTTCTCAGAGCCAGGTCAAGCCATTGCGTCTTGGTGACCTTGGTGTTTCCACCCCCTGTGCGCTGCGGCTGGGCTTTCATGGCGGCATCGATGGCATGAAATGCCGGTCCGGACAAGCTCTGGACATAAGTGTCTAGTAGCGGTAGCCTGACCGGAATGCCAGTTGGACGAGACGCATGAAGACGCACTACAGGGCGGTGGTGATTGGCGGCGGCGTGGTCGGGGCATCGGTCCTCTACCATCTCGCCAAGTTCGGCTGGACGGACATCGCGTTGATCGAGCGCGCCGAGCTGACGGCGGGATCGACCTGGCACGCCGCAGCGGGCTTCCACGCCTTGAACGCCGATCCCAACATCGCGGCGCTGCAGAACTACACCATCAAGCTGTACCGCGAGATCGAGGCCGAATCCGGCCAAGCCATCGGCCTGCACATGACCGGCGGCGTCAACATCGCGAGCGATCCGAACCGGTGGGAGTGGCTCAAATCGGCATGGGCGATCTTCCAATCGATCGGCATCGAGACCGCACGGCTGGTCACACCGGACGAGATCAAAGCTATCTGCCCGATCATCGACATGACGGGTGTTCTGGGCGGTCTCTATGACTCAGCTGAGGGTCACCTCGATCCCTATGGCGCGACCCACGCGTATGCCACGGCCGCCAAGAAGCGCGGCGCCGACATCATCCTGCGCAATCGTGTCGTTGAGCTCAATCGCCGCGCTGGCGGCGGATGGGACGTGGTCACGGAACACGGTACGCTCGTCGCCGACCACGTCGTGAATGCCGCGGGCCTGTGGGCCAAGCGGGTCGGGCTGATGGCTGGCGTCGACCTGCCGGTCACGCCGATGGAGCACCACTACCTAGTGACCGAGGAGATTCCGGAGATCGCCGCGCTGAAGCGCGAGATGGGCGTGGCGGTCGATCTCGAAGGCTTCACCTATCTGCGACAGGAACGGAGCGGCGTCCTGCTCGGTGTCTATGAGCGCAACCCCAGGCACTGGAACATGGATGGCGCGCCGTGGGATTACGGCACGGAACTGATTCCCGAGGACGTCGACCGCATCAGTCCCGAGCTGGCCAAGGGGTTCGAGCGGTTCCCTTGCCTGCGTAACGCCGGCATCAAGAAATGGGTGAACGGCGCCTTCACCTTCACGCCCGACGGCAATCCGCTGGTCGGGCCGGTGCCAGGCGTTCCAGGTTATTGGCTTGCGTGCGGTGTGATGGCGGGCTTCAGCCAGGGCGGCGGCGTCGGCAAGTCACTGGCCGAATGGATGATCCACGGCGAGACGGAATCCGACGTATTCGGCATGGACGTGGCGCGCTATGGACCGTTCGCAGCCAACCGCGAATATCTGAAACAGACCACGCGGCAATTCTATGCGCGCCGCTTTGTGATGACCTATCCCAACGAGCGCCTGCCTGCGGGCCGGCCGCTGAAGCGCGCCCCTGCTCATGACGCGATGAGCGCCGCCGGCGCCCAATGGACAGCATCCTGGGGCCTGGAGGTGCCGGTCTATTTCGCGCCATCCGGGTTCGCAGAGAAGCCGACGCTGCGGCGCTCCAATGCCTTCGCTCTCGTGGCGCAGGAATGCCGCACGCTGCGCTCATCCGCCGGCCTGATCGATACGTCGGGCTTCGCACGCTATGAAGTTTCCGGGCAGCAGGCAGCTACCTGGCTGGACCGGCTGCTGGCGTGCCGGCTGCCGCAGCCGCATCGTGCGCGGCTCGCTCCGATGCTCGGCCTTGACGGCCGCCTGAAGGGCGACTTGACAGTCTTCAATTGGAGCGACGGCACCTATTGGCTCATGGGCTCGTACTATTTGCGCCAATGGCATATGCGCTGGTTCAATGACCACTCGGCCGAAGGAGTCGCCGTGCGCGACATCTCCGACGCCACAATCGGCTTCCTGCTGACGGGACCGCGGGCGCGCGATATCCTTGCCTGCACCGCGCACCGGGACGTCTCCCGCTCAGCCCTGCCCTTCATGGCGTGCGGCGACCTGCAGGTCGGCATGGTCGATACCAAGGTGGCGCGGTTGTCGATCGCCGGCGAACTGGGATTCGAGCTGAACTGTGCTGCCGTCGATCATTGCACGCTTCGCGAAACCCTGTTGGCGGCGGGTCGCGACCTCGGCCTGGTAGAAGTCGGATTCTACGCGCTGAATTCACTCCGGCTGGAGAAGAGCTTCGGCATATGGTCGGCAGAATTCCGCCAGAGCTATACACCCGCCATGACCGGCCTCGATCGCTGGATCGACTTTGACAAGCCAATCTTCAACGGCCGCGCTGCGGCGCTCCGTGCACGCGACGGCGACAAGCCCACCGCAGTGCTCGCCACCTTGGAAGTCGACGCGCTGGATGCGGACGCTTCCGGCTTTGAGCCGGTCTGGCGCGAAGGCAAGCGCGTCGGCTTTGTCACGTCCGGCGGCTATGGCCACACGATCGGCAAGAGCCTGGCGCTGGCTCTGATCGACCCAGCCCAGAGTGCCGTCGGCACGGACGTGACGGTTCATGTCGTGGGCGTCGAGCGGTCAGCCCGAGTCATCGCCTCTTCCCCGTATGATCCGACGGGGCGGGCCATGCGTGGTTAGAGGAGCGTAATCGATGGTCGATCGGCAGGCACAGGAGCTGCGCCGGGATCGCCGTCGCGGGCGTATTGGCGGAATGGGCGACGAGACCCGCCGCCCCAATTACCGCACGCTCCGCAATCCCTTCCGCCCGCAACCGGTCTTCACCGACGACCAGGTCGTGCGCATCCACGATACCGCGTTGCGCGTGCTGGAGGAGCTCGGCATCAGGATACTGCTGCCGGAAGCGCGCGCCATCCTGCGAACAGCCGGCGCGCTGGTCGACGAAGACAGCCAGATGGTGCGCATCGGACGCGACATTGTTGCCTATGCGCTGAGTGCCGCGCCACGCTCCTTCGTGGCGCGCGCCGGCGATCGCAGCCGCGATGTCATGCTTGAGCTCGGCGGCCTGACATTTCTCGCCGGCTGCGGCTGCCCGAACGTCACGGATCTGGAACGCGGCCGCCGCGCCGGCACCTTGCGCGACTTTGAGGACTTGACCCGGTTGGTTCAGAGCTTTGATGTGCTGCACATCCAAGGCCCTTATGTCGAGCCGCAGGATGTCGATCCGCGATTTCGGCATCTTGCCTTCAACCGCGCGCAGCTCACCCTGTCGGACAAGCTGCCATTCGTGTATGCGCGCGGGACAGCGCAGGTGCTCGACAGTTTCGAGATGATTCGGCTGGCGCGGGGCCTGTCCGAGGACGCATTTCGCGCCGAAGCGCACTGCTACACAGTTATCAACACCAATTCGCCGCGCCAACTTGATGTCCCAATGGCGCAAGGCATCATCGACTTCGCCCGTTGGTGTCAGCCATCCATCATCACGCCCTTCTGCCTGGCGGGTGCGATGGCGCCCATCACGGTGGCAGGCGCGCTCACCTTGCAGCACGCGGAAGCGCTGGCCGGCATTGCGCTCGCGCAATTGACCCAAGCCGGCGCGCCGGTGGTCTATGGCAGTTTCTCGTCCAATGTCGACATGAAGTCGGGCGCACCGGCCTTTGGCACACCCGAACATGTCAAGGCGACGCTCGGCGCCGGGCAGCTCGCCTCGTTCCTCGGCCTCCCCTGGCGCGCCGGCGGCGGCAGCGCGGCCAACGTGTCCGATGCCCAGGCCGCCCATGAGAGCCAGTTTGGCGTCTGGGGCTCTGTCCTGGCCGGCGCCACGGTGCTGATCCATGCCGCCGGCTGGCAGGAGGGCGGCCTCTGCTTTTCGCTCGAGAAGATGATCACGGATGTCGAGATGCTGCAGGCAATAGCCGAGCTATGCAGCACCACGCCCGGCGACGATGAATCAATCGGCTTCGCGGCGATCGCAGAGGTCCAGCCGGGCGGGCATTTCTTCGCGGCCCAGCACACCATGGCCCGGTATCGCACGGCGTTCTATGAGCCCTTGGTCGCCGATTGGTCCAACTATGGCAACTGGACCGAGGCCGGCGCAAAGAACGCCACCGAGCGCGCCCTGGGCGTGTGGAAGCGCGCGTTGCACGACTTCACGGCGCCGGTTGCCGCCGCTACGTGCGGCGAGCGGATCGAGGGGTTCATCGCACGGCGCACAGAGGCCGGCGGCGCGCCGCCAATCTCGTAGAGCCGCTCGGCTCATGTGGAGAAAGCCCGAAAATGGGCTCGGATAGCAGACACAATCCAACGGGGACAACATGAAGCAGGGCAGCGCGATTAAGAAAAAGGTCGAGATTGTCGAACTCGCCTGGATCCCGGTGAGCGGTAATCGCAAGCTGGCGGCACGCCTGTTCTTGCCGCGCGACGCGGTGCAGAAACCGGTTCCCTGCATTCTCGAATACCTGCCCTACCGCCGTCGCGACGGAACGCGCGCGCGCGACGATACCAAGCATATCTGGTTCGCTGCCAACGGCTATGCCGCGGCACGCGTCGATATCGCCGGAACCGGCGATTCCGAAGGCCTGGTCGAAGACGAGTATGTGGAGCGCGAACAGGATGACGCACTGGAGGTCATCGCCTGGCTATCGCGACAGCCCTGGTGCAGCGGCAATGTCGGTATGATCGGCATCTCCTGGGGCGGCTTCAACGGATTGCAGATCGCCGCGCGCCGGCCGCCACAGCTCAAGGCTATCGTCACCAGCTGCTCCACCGATGACCGCTATGCATGCGATGCCCACTACATGGGCGGCTGCCTGATCAATGACAACTTCGCCTGGGGCGGTGCCTTCTTCAATTATGGTGGATTGCCGCCGGATCCCGCGATGGTCGGCGAGGATCGCTGGAAGGAGATGTGGAAGCACCGCATCGACAACCTGCCGGTCTTTCCCGCGGAATGGCTGAAACACCAGCGGCGCGACGCGTTTTGGAAGCACGGCTCGGTGTGCGAGGACTACGACGCGATCGAGTGCGCGGTGCTGGCGGTCGGTGGCTGGCTCGATGGCTACACGCCGACCATTCTCAATCTCGTCGAGCGGCTGAAGGCGCCGTGCAAAGGATTGATCGGCCCGTGGGGTCACAAGGAGCCACACGAGGGCGTGCCGGCGCCGGCGATCGATTTCCTGACCGAATGCAAGCGCTGGTGGGACAGGTGGCTGAAAGGGATCGAGACCGGCGTCGAGAAGGATCCCGACATCCGGCTCTACATCATGGATTATGCCAAGCCGGTGCCGCACTTCCGGGAACGCAAGGGGCACTGGCTGGGCTTCAAGGAATGGCCTTCGAAGAAGATCAGGCGCAAACCCATGTATCTCGCTGGATCAAACCTAGTGGAACGCAAGCCGCGCGCCAAGTCGGAGCGTCTATCCATCTGCTCGCCGCTCACCGTCGGCATCCGGGGCCAGGAATGGTGCCCCTACGGCCAGGGCCGTGTCGCTGCAGAGGGAGCCACGGACCAGCGCGAGGATGACGGCGGCTCGCTCTGCTTCGACACGGCACCCTTGAGGGCGCCGCTGCATCTGGTCGGCAATTCCTTCGTGCGCCTGCGCGTCGCCGCGGACAAGCCGCAGGCCCTGGTGGCCGTACGCCTGAACGACGTGGCGCCGGACGGCACGTCCGCGATGGTTACCTTCGGCATCCTCAACCTGTCGCATCGCGAGAGCCACGAGTTCCCGACACCGCTGAAGCCGGGCAAGTTCTACGACGTGGTGGTGCCGTTCAAGTCGATCGCTCAGACCTTGCCCAAGGGGCATCGGTTGCGGCTCGCCATCTCCTCCAGCTACTGGCCGACTGCCTGGCCCTCACCGGACGCCGCCACTCTGACGGTGGATGCCGCGCGCTCCGCGGTGGATCTGTCGACGCTGCCGGGCTTCACCGGCCTTGGCGGGGTAAAGTTTGGGCCGGCCCAGGGCGCCCCGGACGCGCCGATGACCGAGATCGTTCCGGACAGGGAGACGCGCACGCTCCACTACGCTGTCGAGACCCAGACCACGACGTTCAACATCAAGAGCGACGACGGCCGCTACATCCTGGACGAGATCGGGACCGAGCAGACTTCGACCCGTACCAAAACCTATTCGATCCAGCGCGAAGACCCTACGAGCGCCCGCAGCGTGGTCACCGTGACCCAGACCTACAAGCGCGGCGACTGGGATGCGGGCTTCGATAGCGAGGTCGCCGTCAGCTGCGACGCCAAGTTCTTCTATCTCACCGCGTGGGTCAAAGCCTACGACCACGGCAGGCTCTTCGCGAGCCGCGACTATAAGGAGAAGATCAAGCGAGATTGCATGTAGTGTCCAATCAAGCAAGACTCGGTTGGAGCATGCTTGCGCACCGTATAACAACGACCCCCATACAGATGAGACAGGGAGACCATCATGGCCACGGACTTTAGTCGGCGTACTCTCATGCAGGCGGCAGCCGCATTGCCCCTGCTCGGCATGGCCTCGCAGATCGCCTTCGGCGCAGAAGGCGAAGTGATCGCGCGCATCGAAACCGACCTGAAGAACCTCGATCCTGCGAATCGTGTCGGCTCGATTGAGGACAATATTCTCCAGGCAACGACCCAGACGCTTGCGCGGTTCAAGCCGAACTCCCTGGAATGGGAGCCGGACGCAGCCAAGACCATCAGCCAGGTGAGCGAGACTGAGATCGACTTCGAGCTCAACCCCGGCCAGATGTTCAGCGACGGCTATGGCGAGTTGACCGCGGACGATGTGAAATTCTCGCTCGAGCGCTTCCTGCCCGATGCCCAGGGCAACAAGCCGGCCTATGCCGACGATTGGGGCGCGCTCGACTATGTCGAGGTGACCGGCAAATACACCGGCAAGATCATCCTGAAGAATCCGGCTCCGGCCTTGTGGGTGATCGGCATCTGCGACAGCTCCGGCACGATTCTGTCCAAGAAGGCGACCACCGAGCTGGGCGGCAAGATCTCGACCAAGGTCGTGGGATCGGGCCCGTATGTACTCAAGGAGTGGAAGCCGAACGAGCATGTGATCCTCGAAGCCAATCCCGACTACAAGGGAAACGCACCGGCGCAGCTGAAGCGGATCATCCTGAAGCCGATCTCGGAGTGGCAGACCGCCCTGCTCGCCTTCCAGGCCAAGGAGGTCACTTTCACCGAGGTCGAGCCGACTGCGGTGACCGAGGTCGAGCAGGATCCGAATTCCGCCGTGATCAAGATCGACGGCATCGACTACGAATGGATCGGCGTCAATGTGGAGAAGGCGCCGCTCGACGATTCGAAGGTGCGTCAGGCGATCCGCTACGGCATCGACGTCGATGCCATTATTGCCGGGGCTTGGTCCGGCACCGTCTCGCGTGCCAAGACCCTGCTCGCCCCTCAGTTGCTCGGACATTGGGCAGATGCACCGGTCTATCAGTATGATCCGGAGAAGGCGAAGGCGTTGCTCGCGGAGGCTGGCGTTTCCGACCTGAAAGTGACGCTCACCTGCCTGAACGACGCACGCACGCAGGCAGAGGCGCAGATCGTTCAAGCCAATCTGGCGGAGGCCGGCGTCACTGTCACCATCAACGCGTTGGATGGCGGCGCCTACTGGGGCATGGGCGAGGGCGACAAGAGCAAGGACCTCGAACTCACCATCATCCCCTACTCCTCGAAGTTCGATCCGAGCTTCCAGACACAGTGGTTCGTCTCCTCGCAAGTCGGCGTGTGGAACTGGCAGCGATGGAAGAACGCGGAGTTCGACAAGCTGCATTCTGAGGCAGCCTCGATCACCGATGAAGATGAGCGCGCCAGGAAGTATGTCCGCATGCAGCAACTGCTCGACGAATCTGCCTCCTGTATCTGGATCACCCATGGCGTGCACAATTTCGCTCATGCCAAATCGGTGACCCCTGCCCTGCTGCCCAATGGCGTCAACTGGCAGCTCCGCTACTTCAAGTCGGCGTGACGGTTTCGCTACCGCACACTGCGCTATGCCGCCCTTTTCCGTGCCGGAGGAGGGCGGCAATGACTCGCGTCGTTGATTCCGCCTCATGCCCGCCATAGTCCAGTTTATCGTCCAACGCTTGGCTGCCGCGCTGCTCACACTGGTGGGCGCGATCCTGTTGCTGTTCGTGATCATCCAGTTCGTACCGGGCGATCTGGCCAGCATCCTGCTGGGACCGCGCGCGACCCCGGAGCTACGTGCGCAGTTCGCCGAGCGTATGGGCCTCGACCGTTCCATCCCGGAGCAGATTTTTTTGTTCTTCCGGCGGGCAGTGAGCGGCGATCTCGGGACCGACGTCGTCACCGGCCGGGATATCCTGAGCATCATCCTGGACGTGCTGCCGAACACGTTGCAGCTGGCCGGCGCCGGCCTGCTGATATCCCTCGCTTTCGGAATTGCGCTTGGGTGCATTGCTGCGCTGAAGCCGGGTTCGCTGATCGATACGGTGCTCGGCGTCGCCTCCGTCGCGTTCATCACCACACCAGCCTTCGTGGTCGCCATTTTCCTGCTGTTGATCTTTTCCCTGAAGCTACACTGGTTGCCGGTGACTGGCGCCGGCGCCCCCGGCGACCCGCTCGACCGCCTGTCGCACCTGATTCTGCCGGCGACGGCCTTGTCCATCGGCTGGATCGGCTATTTGGCGCGGCTGGTGCGCGCCTCCCTGTTGGAAGTGCTGTCGGAGCAGCATGTCCGCATGATGCGCGCCTATGGCGTGCCGGAGGGGCGAATCGTGCGCCACTTTGCCCTGCGGCTGGCGCTGGTGCCGATGGTGGCCGTAATGGGCATCGGTGTCGGCGACATGATCAGCAACGCTGTGTTTGTCGAGATCATCTTTGCCCGGCCGGGCATCGGCACCTTGATCTATAACGCCATCCTGAACCGCAACTTCCCGATTGTGCAGGCCGGCATTCTGTTCACCGTGCTGACTTATGTCACCTGCAACCTGCTGGTCGATGTGATCAATGCGCTGCTGGATCCGCGCATTGCGCGCAGCCTGAATAAGCCCGCCTGATGGACGTCTATCTCCCCATCCTCCGCGACATCTGGCGCAGCCCGACCGGTCGGATCGGGCTTGTGCTGGTCATCCTGATTCTGCTGTTCGCCATCCTCGGACCAGTCTTCTCCGTCGCTCCCAACAAGATCGCCGTGCAGGATCGATTCCAGGGGCCAAGTTTGCAGCACCTGCTCGGCACCGATAATCTGGGCCGCGATCTGTTTTCCCGCACGGCGCAAGGCACCCGTGCCGCGTTGGCCATCTCGCTCATCGTGGTTGCCCTGTCGCTGCTGATCGGCGCCATCATCGGCGTCGCTGCCGGCATGGCGGGGGGCTGGATCGATCGCGGAGTGATCGTCTTATTCGACATCATCAGCGCCTATCCTGCAGTGATCCTGGCCATGGGACTGATTGCACTCTATGGCGTTGGCTTCACCAACTTGCTTCTGGTCGTCACGCTGCTGTTCATTCCGCAATTCGGCCGCATGGCGCGGGCGCAGACCTTGTCGCTGCGCCATCAGCCTTTCATCGACGCCGAACGCGTGCTGGGCCTGCCGATGGCGAAACTGGTCTGGCGCCACTTCCTGCCGAATGTGCTAGGTCCGCTGATCGTGCTGGCCAGCATGAATGTGCCGGTCGTCATCACCATCGAGGCCGGCCTGTCTTTCATCGGTCTCGGCGTGCAGCCGCCGCAGGCCAGCCTCGGCAGCCTGATCCGCGACGGCTATGTCTTCCTGAACCAGTCCTGGTGGCCGACCATCGGATCGGCCATCACCCTGGCACTGGCCACGCTGGGCTCCACCTTGTTCGGCGAGGCGCTGCGCGACGCCGCCGACCCGAAACTGCGAGGCCGTCACAAGTGAGCGGCGCCGCAATCAGCCATCTCAGCGTCGACTTCGCGACCAAGGGCGGCATCCATCATGCCGTGCGCGATATCAGCCTGGCCGCCGGCCCTGGCCGCATCCTGGGGCTGGTTGGCGAATCCGGTAGCGGCAAGTCGACCGTCGCCCTGGCGCTCATGGGATTGCTTGCCGGCAATGCTGAGGTGACCTCCGGGGCGCTGCAGCTCGGCAGTGAGTCCTATGACCTCGCCAGAGCGCAGGCGACCGCCGCGCTGCGCGGCATTCGCATGGCCATGATCTTCCAGGACCCGTTTGCTTCGCTCAATCCGGTGTTCTCCATCCGCGCGCACCTCACTGAGGTGCTAAGCCGCCGATCCCCGGAGCTGGATGGCGAGGCGCGTAACCGGGCAGCGATGGAAGCGCTGGCGGCCGTCGGTATCGATCGGCCGGAGATCCGCCTCGCCCAGTATCCGCACGAGCTCAGCGGCGGCATGCGCCAGCGCGTGGCCATCGCCATGGCGCTGCTGGTACGTCCCGATCTGCTGATCGCCGACGAGCCGACAACGGCGCTCGATGCCACTGTAGAGGCACAGGTGATGCAGCAGATCTGCGGCCTGCGCGACCGCATCGGCTGCTCCATTCTGCTCATCACCCATTCGCTCGGACTTGTGGCGCAGTATTGCGATGACATCGCCGTGATGTATGCGGGTGAGCTGGTTGAGCAAGGCAGCGTTGCCGCGGTCGCTGCTAAGCCCGGACACCCCTACGCGCGGGCGCTGCTGGCGTGCGAAGTGACGATCGACGCGCCTCGCGGGGCCGACGCGAGGGCGAGCCGCTTTCGCATCATCCCGGGCGATCTGCCGGACCCACTGCACCTGCCGTCGGGCTGCATCTTCCGCACACGGTGCGACATGGCCATCGCCGACTGCGCGCGCATCGTGCCGCCGCCGGTTACGGTCAATGGCGAGCCCGGCCATGTCGCTCGCTGCATCCGGGTGAACGAGAAATGACAGCCGCGATCTCGATCCGCGACGCCAAGCTACGATTCGGCCACACGCAGGCACTGGACAGCGTGACGCTCGATGTCGCCCCGCGCGACTGTTTCGGCCTGGTTGGAGAGAGCGGCTCCGGAAAGACCACATTGATGCGCGTCATCCTGGGGCTGGAGCGCCTGCAATCCGGCTCCATCCGGCTGTTCGATGCGCCGCTCAAGTCAGGCAGCGCGGGCATTGCCCAGAGAACTCGCCTGGTGCAGGCGATCTTTCAGGATCCCGCCGCCTCTCTCTCGCCGCGCCGGCGCATCGGGCAACTGCTCGACGAGGTCGGCGAGGTGCTCGGTGAGGCCCGCGATTCCATCCGCGCGCGCCAAGCCGCCCTTTTTCAGCGCCTTGGCCTGCCGCCCGGTACGGTCGACAAGTATCCGTATCAGATCAGCGGTGGCCAGGCGCGCCGCGTCGCCGTCGCAAGGGCCTTGCTGATGAACCCGCGCATCCTGATCGCCGACGAGCCGACCGCGGGCCTCGACGTCTCGGTTCAGGGCGACTTGCTGAACCTGCTCCAGGAACTGCGGGCCGACCGCGACCTGACCCTGGTGGTGGTGAGCCACAATCTCGCTGTGGTTCGCCTCATCGCAGATGCCGCCGCCGTCATGCATCGCGGCCGGATCGTCGAGCAGGGACCCGCGGCGCAGGTATTTGACGGACCGGCTGCCGATTATACAAAGCGGCTGCTTGCCTCCTGGCCACGCCTGCGCTGGCACGCCTTGGGTTCAAACCTCGAATGACCGCTATGGGTCATTAGCAGCCTAGCCGATCAATCTTGGACGCGTCCGCCCTTGCGCCGATAGCGGACATCTCCCGCGAGACGCCGTTCGTCTCGAAGGGTGCCGATAGGCGGCATGCATGCTAGACGCCTGTGATCAGCCGGCTAACCAGGATGCGTAGTCGTTGACTGCGACGGCTGGATAGAAACGCCGGCCGCGTAGCCAATGTATGTAGTCGCGCCCGCTCCTCCAAATGTCGTAGGAGGCCGCGTCGATTCTTGGCGCCGCCGCGGCGGTTTGATAATGCGAGTTTCGCAGCACCCCTACAATCAGTTCACTGATATCACCATTCCGTCCGCGCCGGGGTCAGCTCCGCCATCGATCGTGTCGCCCATGATTCGGATACCATGAACACAAGCGACGCCAAAGCTTTGAGGCGCTCGAACGACCTCATAGCCTTCGGCCTGGAGCTTGCGAGTTTCGCTACGTAAAATCCGATTCGTAACGTCAATGATGTTACTCGTGGCTGAGAAGCGCGGGGCGGCGACCGCGTCGCTCATCTTCATGTCGAAATCGATTACATTGAGGATGGACTGGAGTACGCCCATGGCGATCTGTGTCGCACCTGGTGCTCCCACCACGATGTATGGCTTGCCACCTTTGAAAACAATACTCGGACAGATGGAGCTAAAGCGGGCTTTGCCTGGCGCAATCGAACCCGCGCGCGCGGGACGGGGATCAAAGACAGCCATGCAGCCATTGTAGATAAAACCCAGCCCTTCCGTCACAACGCCCGACGGCATGCCGAGCGAATGAGTCATGGATACGCAGTTCCCTTCGCGATCGACGATGCTGACGTGCGTCGTGTCCTTCGACGGCAGACCAGAATTAAAGCGGGGAACGGTGGCCCTTTCACCCCGGAAGATGGCAGCAGCAAGCTCCCGGGCGTAGTCCTTGGACGCGAGCCTTTCCACGGGGACATCGACAAACTTCGGGTCGCCGATGTATCGATCTTTATCGGCCGTCGCATACTTCATCGCTTCGCACACTGTCCGAATATATTCGGCGGAGTTGTGTGCCATCGATCTCAGGTCGAAGCTCTCGAGCACGTTGAGCATCTCGATTAGCATCAGGCCGCCCCCGGGTGGGCGGTTGGTGGACACGCCGTGGCCACGGTAGCTCGACCAGAGCGGGGGCAGAATTTCCGCTTCATAGGCCGCCAGATCATCCGCTGACACAAGTCCGCCATTGGACTTCATGTCACGGTCGATACACGCCGCAATGTCTCCCCTATAGAAGGCGTCCGCCCCATTTCGGGCGATCTCTTCGAGAGTTGCCGCCAGATCGGGATTTACGACGAGGTCGCCGACAACCTTCGGAGTGCCGTCTTGGCGGCAATAGAGCAGCCTCGACGCCTTCGTATATTTCAGCCGCTCGTAACCTGCTACCCGGCCCATGTCTTCTCCTTCAGACCAGAACGCATGGACGTCGGGCCGCACCGTCCACCCGGATCTCGCCCATTCGATCGCCTGGGCGACGATGTCGAACCAGGGCAGCCTTCCGTGACGTCTATGTGCAACCTCATATGCTCGAAGCGACGCTGGGACACAGATCGACTGGTAGCCGACGTCGTTGACGCGGCCCTTGAGCACGAAACCAAAGCCATCGCGGGTCTCGCCTTCGATGAGATCCGCCCACATGTCCTCTCGCGCGGCCTTTGGCGCTGGTGCATGAAAGTCGATGTACTCGTGAACTTTCTTGGAGGGCATGAAGACACACATGCTGCCGAAGCCTGCTAATCCGCAGTTCATCGGGTCAATGACGCCCTGTACGAATGCACAGGCCACGGCAGCATCTACGGCGTTGCCGCCATTCTGAAGAATGACGGCTGCTGCTTCCGCGGCTTCCGGCTGAGGGGCCACAACCATTGCAGCTGATATCGTCATTCCTCATTCTCCCGAATCCAGTCCCCATTGGTCGCGTTGGCGTGCAGGTGACACTCCACGAAGTCTTCAGCCGTGCCGATCGGTAACGGGTCGCGTTGCCGGCAAATAGCCATTGATTTCACGCACCTCGGATTGAAGGCGCAGCCCGCAGGAACGTCCAACGGACTCGGGAAAGCGCTGCCTAGCTCGGGCTCGGGGACACCCAGGTCCGGATCCGGCGTTAACACTGATGCAAGCACGGGTGCGAGCGTGGCAACTCGTCGTGCTTCCGCAAGCGTTCCGGATTGCATTCCCAGCCATCGGCAGCACGCTGGTAGGGATGCTGAAGGCGACGAGCATTCTTTCCATCCTGACGGTGCCGGAACTGATGCGCACAACAGTCCGGATCAGCGATTACACGGCGAAGCCGCTGGTGTTCTATTCGGTCTCGGCCGTCATCTACACGATGTTGTGTGCGGCCTTGGCTTTGTCGCTGAGCAGGATTGAGCGGAGATTTCTTGAGAAAAGCCGCGCCTGATGTGGGACACATCCTTGATGCTACGTGCGCTGCCCGACTTGGCATCAGGGCTCCTGACAACGCTGGCGATTACGCTGGCGGCGTTCGTCCTGGCGACCGGACTGGGTCTCGTACTCGCCGCTTGCTCCCGCTCCACCGTGAGCGCGCTTCGCCGTGGGGCGGCTGGCTTTTCAATTTTCGCCCGGTCGGTTCCAGAACTGATCGCGATCTTCTGGGTTTATTACTGCTTTCCCGTGCTTTTCGATCTACGGATATCCGGCGTGGTTGGCGGAACGTTGGCTCTCGGCCTCATTGGAGCAGGCTATATGAGCGAAATCATACGAGCGGGCATTGCCGCCGTTCCGGATGGTCAGTGGCAGGCGGCACGTGCGCTGGCGCTGCCGCGCTTCATTCTGTGGCGTGACATCGTTCTGCCCCAAGCGACGCGTAAGATGCTGCCTGCCATTCTCAATCAATTTACCGATGTCCTGAAGAACTCCACGCTGCTGGCTGGCGTCGGTGTTGCCGAGATTGCTTATGCAGCGTATCTCGCCGGTTCTGAAAGCTATCGCTATCTCGAACCGCTAACCGGGGTCGCGCTTCTGTTCTTCATCGTGATTTTTCCGCTGAGCATGATCGCCCGGCGGCTCTCCCCGCGCGACAGCATCGTCACCAATAGCCTTTGAGGATTCCATGCACACGCAACGCACCTACGTTCCATTCCAATCGATATGGAAGATGGGCATCGATCACCCATACTCACTGTGGGTCGCCGACGGTGCCGTCGCGTGGTCTTGCGGTCAATGCCCAATCGATTCCAATGGCGCGATTATCGCCCCCTGGGATCTCGTCGCGCAGAGGCGTTTCGTTGCCGGATTGATCAAGAGAACATTGGAGACAGGGGCGATTGCGCCAACACATGTCTGCAAGCTCATCGTCTACTATGTGCCGGAGGCGGATGCGAATGCGTCAGGCATGATTGATGAAATGAGAAGTCAGTTCGGCTCCAACGTTGTAGTCGTGCCTGTTGCGGTTCCGCACTTCTATTATGAAGGCATGTTGATTGAGGTGGATGTGTTTGCATCAACCAATCGACCGCGCTACTGGACCGCCGAGGACGAGCACGGACGCGTTTGGGTCCAGTTCGTCGATAGCGGGGAGCTGATCCATGCCAAAGTCACGTGCGATGCGCTGGGCGGTGGATGGGAGACGGTCAGAGCCTGGCTCGAAAAGGGGATGCAACTGAGCGGTCTATCCCGCGAACACTGGCTCGCAGACTACTGGTTCGTTAGCTCTGACGAGGCTTCCGGACTCTTGCACGGAGCCGCAAAGGACGGTTTTTGTAGCGATCCTGGCGCCGCCGCTTTGTGCGATTGGGGTGACGAGACGAGGGTGGTCGCAGATATCATATTCGTGCCCGGCGGCGGCGCGGTGGCAGACCTCGTCTTAGAAAGCGAAGGGTTACGATTTCGTCGCCGCGGCCGATTCTTCCACATATCTGCGCGCCGGGCCGAACCGACTTCGTTGATTCAACAAACAGCAGGCAACATGGGAGCGGTGCGACGGGCGTTGCGCGCGGAAGGACTTGGGTTCGACAACGTTTCCAAAGCGACGACGCTTTATGCTGGCGGCAGTAAGCCCGCCGAGCTGCATGACAACATGAGTGTACGCAACAGCCATTACGAGCAGCCGGGGCCGGCGTCCACAGGCCTTCCGGTATTGCGCTTTCCATTTTCCAGCAGCTTGATCACCGTGGACGTGATCGGCACTGTTCCAATGTCTTGATATAATCGACTTGTTGGCAACGCTCGCGCGGCCGCGGCCAATGAGAATTGCCTGCCACGAGGAGCTGCTGTCGCGCCCATTCCTGCCGCGACACGATCGGAGGTGTCTTCATTTCGGGGTGTCCTTTGCGTTGTTGATGTTTCTTCCAGTCCGGCCGCCCAAGCCATCATGCGTAGGACCGGGCCCGTGGATTCCGCTTTCGCCGGCTGGCGATGAGCTTCTGCCAAGGCGGCAAATGGAAGGCGCTCATCAGCCAGTACATCGTGGTCATGCCGCTCAACGGCGACGCATGTTCCGCGGTCAAGCAGAGGATGTCCGGCCGGCTATCGGCAGGAACGGCCGTCAGCATCGCCATGGCTGCGAAGATCGGCGCCGCAGCGAGATACAGCCAGTCGGCGGCACCCCGGGCGGTTGCATGTCCACCGTCGGAACCGATTGCGCCGCCAGCGCACTCCCTCAGATGAACCGCGCTCACGTCATTCCTCCTGCGGCAGGGCGTCAGTGGCAGCAGACTTTCGTGAAGGTGTCGAACAGCCCTTCGACCGAAACGGCCGACCGCGCTGCCCTCGCAACCGGCGTCGGCTCATGCCAGTCGTGGTGGCGCACCCATTCCATCTTGTACTCGACGTCTCTCTCGTTGCGGCCCTTGGGCATGAGGTCGAGCATGTTGTAGGTGCCCATCATCACCTCCACACCGCGTCCAATGGTCGAGTAGGTGTGGAAACCTCGTTCGCATCGTTCGTGATGAAAGCGCTGATGCCCGGCCACTCCAGGTTCTGTGGTCCGAGGCTGACCGGGGCGAAGCTCATGTTCTGCAACAGAGGGCTCATTTGACTTGCCAGTCATGCGGCAAGTCCGACAGAAGTTACCTGCTCCAGCCGCAGACGGAAAGAAATTCGAACGATGCCCTTACTCGGATGATGTCCACGAAGGGCATCCGGGAAACGCCCAACCAGTCTAGCGTGACGGCCAAAACGCGGCCCTTCAGCGCTCGCCTACCTCCACCGTGTTTCAGCCGGCCGGAACGGACAGGCGCCGGCATCAATCCTCCGGATAGGCACGCGGCGGCCGCCCCAGCACCTTCCATAGCACCGGCTCGAACTCGGCCAAAGCAAGCGTATCGTAATCCGGATCAAAGGACGCCTGATCCCAGCGCTCGCAGAAATTCAGCGCTGCGTCGTAAAAAGGCGAGCCACGCAAGCGATCCCGACGATTGGGATTCTGGCCCAAGTGGTGGACATAATAGTGCTCCTGAATGATCGGATGGTTTCTCACCGACCACACGATCTCATCCGAGACATAGGGCCGCAAGATCGCGGCGGCAAACTCGCCGTGAGAGTGAGCAGCCAGACTATCGCCGATATCGTGCAGCAGGGCGGCGACAACCCACTCGTCGCTGGCCCCGTCGCGCAAGGCGCGTGTGGCCGTCTGCAGGGTATGCTGAAGCCGATCGATCTTGTAGCCCGTGAATGAGTTCGCTTGCTGCCGCAGCAGGTCGATGATGCGCGCCGGCTGGTCGGCGACAAACTCCTTGTCGCGTTCCTGGAGGAAAAAATAGTCCTCTGCCGTTCCGGCCATCATCTCGGTAAAGGAAACGGTCTTCATGACTGACCCATCCTTTCGGGCATGTCGATCGTGTGACGAACCACCCAGTTCGCGAACATGCTGACGACCGGCTCCAGGTGGGAATAGCGGCCAGGCGTGAATTGGCCTGATTCCATCCCCTGCTGCTGCAGTTCGAGGACCGCAACGTCTTCGCCCATGGAAACTGCCCATCTGGTTTCGTAGGCGGCGAACTTCTCCACAAAGTCCGGCCGCGCAACCGTCGACCGCGGAAAGCACATATTCATCGCGACTTGAGTGCGCGACGGCCCAAGCGGATAGATCTCGAAGAACCACATGCAGTCGATGGTGCTGGCGAAGGCGAAGGTCGGATAGAACAGGAAATACCGTGTTCCCAGGGCCGCCTTGCCAACCAAGCCCTCGATCGGCGGCAAGGCGAGATGCTGCTCGCCCGACAACAGCGCACTGGTCCCCTTGTGCGGATTGAAGACCGTGGCGAAATCGCTGTTAACTCGTTCAACTGGCTCGGGCGCCGTATAGGTTCCCGCAATCGACTTCGAATGCACCGCCCTGACGTGGTAGTCCTCCATGAAGACGTCAAGAAACAGCTTCCAGTTGCAGGCGACGGTGAAGGTCTTACGCTTGGCGCAGACCATGTCGTCGAAATTGTGCGAGGCGACCAAGCCGTCCATGTCGCCCATGGTCACTTCCAGAGAGGGACCGCCGCGCTCCAGGCGGGTGAAAATAAAACCCCGCCAGATTGTTACTTCGCGGCTCTGCAGGCCGAATTCTGCCTTTGTGAAACCGTCGGTCAGTTCCATCGTCGGCGCGCCACGCAGGCTGCCATCCAGGTTGTACGACCAGCTGTGAAAGGGGCAGAGGATCAGCTTTACGGAGCCTTCGCCCTTGAGCAGCGGCGTGCCGCGATGCCGGCAGATATTGTCCAGCACGCCGATCTGCCCGTCCCGGCGACGCAGCACGACGAGCTTTCTTCCGCAGAGCTCGAATGCACGGTAGTCACCAGGCTCGGGGAGCATGTCCGTCCGCCCGACGCAGATCCAGCCACGCAGGAAGATCTGCTCGATCTCGCGCTGATGGAACTCGGCGCTGGTGTAGCACCAGGACGGCAACGACTCGGCTTGTTGGGACGGCAGCATGACGCTGCGGTAGTGTTGCGGATCAAGAATTGAGGTCGCTCTTTGGCTCATGCTGCCTCTCCATAGGACAATGGGCGCCCGCTGCAGGCCTGTCGTTGCCTATCGTCAAGTAGCGAAGATATGGGTATCGGCGGAATGCCATCGGGCATAAGCGTCCACGCCCGAGTTCAACGGGACATCCTGCGACTTGCCGGTAATTTCGCGGATCGCCAGAGACTGCCCCCATTCCGTGGTCACCTTGTAGCTGACGCTTTCACCCAGAAATGTCGCCTCGCAGATCCGGACCTTGATCGCGCAATCTGGCCCCGCCTGGGAGGCGGTGGTGCTCAACCCGATCCGCTCGGGCCGGATCATCAGGGAAACCAGCTGTCCAGTTGCCATTGGCGAAGATCCGCGAATGGCGCATATCTGGCCGCTCGGCATCCGTATTGCGCAGCGGTCGTTGCCCCCCTCGGCGACAGTGCAGGAGATGAAGTTAGAATTGCCGATGAAGCCGCCGACAAAGGCTGATCTCGGCGCATTGTAGAGATCGGATCCGGTGCCGATCTGCTCGATGCGGCCATGGCTGAAGACGGCGATGCGGTCGCTGAGGCGCAGCGCCTCCTCCTGATCATGCGTCACGTAGAGCACTGTGACGCCGGTCTCCTGATGGATGCGCCGGATCTCCCCTTGAATCTCCTCACGCAACCTCTTGTCGAGGGCGGCAAGGGGCTCGTCCATCAGAAGGAAGCGTGGTCGGTAGACCAGCGCCCGGGCGAGCGCGACACGCTGCTGCTGCCCACCCGACAGTTGGTTTGGCCGGCGGTCGGCATAGGTTTCCAACCGCACCAGCCGGAGCACGTCGGTGACCGCGGCTTCGATCTCGGCCTTCGGCTTGCGGCGTACCGACAGGGGAAACGCCACATTCTCGAACACACTGAGATGTGGAAACAAGGTGTAACGCTGAAAGACCATCCCGATGTTGCGCAGGTGCGGCGGCACGTCCAGGATCGACACGCCATCAACCAGGACGTCGCCACTCGTAGGATCTTCAAAGCCGGCGACGATGAACAGGGTTGTCGTCTTTCCCGAGCCGGATGACCCCAGGAAGGTCAGGAATTCGCCCTCGCCGACATCGAGAGAGACATTGTCGACGGCGGTGGTCGCGCCGAACCGTTTCACCAAGTTCCGCAGGCTGACAACGCAGGGCGCGCGACCGCTCATACAACTTCTCCATAGCCGTGCAGACGACGAAGTCGCAGGGCTTGGATCGGGGTCAACGAAATCCAGGTGGCGGAACGATCATGCTCCATCATGGGCATCGGCTCATCGCATGGTGAAGGGATCGCCCATCGGCTTGGTCGCAGTATCGATCCAGACCGTCTTGGTCCGCGTGTAGTCAAGCAGCGAATCGCGGCCAGATTCGCGACCGTAGCCACTGGACCGGAAGCCGCCGAAGGGCGCCAGCGGCGATCCGGCACGATAAGTATTCATCCACACAATACCGGAACGAAGCTGCCGCATGATCCGCATGCCGCGCCCGATGTCGCGCGTGAAGATTCCGGCGGCCAAGCCATATTCGGTATCATTGGCCGCAGCAATCGCGGCGGCATCGTCTGCGAAGCGGAAGGCACTCAGAACCGGCCCGAACAGCTCGTTGCGGGCGACCGGCACACCACCCTGCGAACAGGCAAGAATGGTCGGATCGTAGTAAAAGCCCCGCGTTTGCCCCGCCGGCCGCCCACCACCGGCGACGAGCACGGCGCCGGCCCCTACCGACGCGGCGACAATCTGCTCGATCCTGGTCAACTGGTCCGCTGTGGCGAGGGGACCCATTTCCGTTGTCTCATTCGCCGGATCGCCTATTCGGATGCTCTGCGTACGCTTGCGCACCCGTTCCATGACATCGTCGAAGATGTTGGATTGAATGTAGACGCGGCTGCCGGCGACGCAGCTCTGACCGCTCGCTCCGAAGTTCCCGGCCAGAATGCCGTTGACCGCGCTGTCTAGGTCAGCGTCGTCACAGACGATGATCGGCGACTTGCCACCGAGCTCCAACGTCACCAGCGCAAAATTCTCGGCGCTGTTGCGAATAACCTGGCGCGCTGCGGATAACCCGCCGGTGAACGCGACGCGCGCCACGAGCGGATGGGTTGTAAGCGCCTGGCCGCAGGGATTGCCCAGGCCCGTCACGATATTGACGACGCCCGGCGGAATGCCAGCTTCCTCGCACAGGCGACCGAACTCGAGCAGTGGCACTGGCGCATGCTCCGATGCCTTCAGCACGATCGCATTTCCGGCCGCCAAAGCTGGGCCGAGCTTGACCGCGGCGAGCAGAAGCTGGGAATTCCAGGGCACGATAGCGGCGACGACACCGATCGGTTCCCGTACCGTCATGACAAAGAGGTCGGGCTTGTCGATGGGCAGCGTCGCGCCCTCGAGCTTGTCCGCCGCGCCCGCGAAGTAGCGCAGGTACTCGGCCACGTAGCGGGTCTGGCTTCGGGTCTCCCTAATCAGCTTGCCGGTATCGGCGGTCTCGAGTTGGGCAATGGTTTCGGCGTTCTCGACCAGCAGCTCCGACAACCGATGCAGCAGCTTGCCTCGCTGCGTTGCTGTCATTCGCGACCAGGGTCCTTCCGTCATCGCGCGATGCGCCGCCTTGACGGCGCGATCCACGTCGTCGATCCCGGCTTCCGGAAAGCAAGCCCAGATTTCGCCCGTGGCGGGATTGACGCTGTGCAGGCGACGTCCGTCCTCGGCTTCGGTCCAGTGACCGTCAACAAGCATCAAGTAACTGGCGATCGCATTCATCCAGGTGCTACTCCACGCGCGCTGCTGTCTGTGTTGAACGACCTAGGAATTCCAACACCAACCTAGCAACATCGCCCGGTACTTCAACGGGAGTCATGTGCCGTTGACCGGATAGCAGCTGCAGGCTTCCGTTCGGCAGAGTCGCCGCCAGCTTCTTCGCCATCTGCGGCGTCGAACGTAGATCGTCGGTTCCTGTGATCACCAAAGTTGGCGTTGCAATCTTCGAGACTTGAGGAGCGAGTTCCTCATCCGCGGTCGCAAAGACGGCGTAGGCCGAAGCATAGGCCGCTCGATCGTTTGCGATCATGCGCTGGCGCAGCCCTTCGACGATATCCGGATGTGCGGCGGCGAAGCCCGGAGTGAACCAGCGGTGGATCGCCTCATTGACGCTCGACACGTATCCGCCGGACAAGGATTCCGCCACGCGCACCTTCACCGCGTACCGCTCCTCCAGGCTGCGTTCGTATACCGTGTTCAGCAGCACCATGTGGTTGAGCTTCGCCGGATGCGCTAGAGCAAAACCCTGCGCGATCAGCCCGCCCATGGAGAAGCCAAGAAGGTCAAAGCTCCGCAGCGAGAGATTCCCCACCAGCTGGTCGAGCTGCTGCACGAATTCCTCAAGGCTATACGGGCCTGCCGGTTTCGCGCTCTTGCCATGCCCTTTCACGTCGTAGACGACGACGCGCCGGGTGGCGCATAGATGCCGCGTCAACGGCATCCACATCTCCAGATCGGCGCCGACGCCGTGGATCAGCACGATCGGGGGCCCGTCGCCGACACAACGGACATGCGTTCCATCCAGATAGTCTTCGCGCGCGGTCATGCGCGCCCCTCTCGCATGCAATTTGCCTCAGTGCCCGAGCGGCCATCGTGCCGCCGCGCGTGCAAGCAGCGACAGATCGTGGAAGTGGCGCGCGCGGCCCTCGTCTCCCACTCCGCCCTTTGATCTTCGATCGACAAACTCCGACGTCCTCCCCACAGACAGCCTGCCAGCGCGCACGCGATTTCTAATCAGCTATAATATAGCAGTCATATTATAGCTTAGCTTCGGAGTTGCCAAGCGCGAACTCGCCCACCAGCCAAGCCGCGCGAGATCTGCATCAGCGCGCGCGATCACGCCGTATGATCGCGACGACAGCGAGGATCACGATCGTCATTGCGATCAGCAGCGTCGAGACGGCTGCGACTACGGGAGTTAAATCGTTGCGCAACGTGCTCCACATGCGCACCGGCAACGTCTGCAGTTCAGGACTAGCGAGAAAGATGCCGATAACGACCTCGTCCCAAGAGGCGAGGAACGAGAACAGCGCGCCGGCCAGAATTCCGCTGCGGATCGACGGCAATGTGATGCGCCAGATCGCCTGCGCTGGCGATGCGCCGCAAATCACTGCGGCTCTTTCGATCGATTCGTCGAAAGTCTCCAACGCGTTCGAGATGCAGATGATCGAGAACGGCAATGCGATCACGAGGTGACCGGCAACGAAGCCCAGGAAGGAGCCGTTCACGCCAACTCTGAGGAAAAAGCCATATAGGGCAATGGCTAGAATCACGAGCGGCACGATCATCGGGCTGATGAAGAAGGCGCGCAGCACCTCACGGCCAAAGAAGCGCCCGCGAACAACTGCAAACGAGGCCGGCAAACCAAGGAGAACGGCGAGGACCATGACGACCAAGCCGACCTTCGCACTAACCAGGATGGAATCGATCCAACGCGGGTCGTAAAGCACATCCCGGTACCACTGCAATGTCCACCCCGGAGGTGGAAACTGCAGCCACCGTGAATCGCCGAAAGACAGCGCGGCGATGAAGATGATCGGCAGGAGCAGGAACGCCATCACCAGCGCGCCGATCGTGTAGAGGACGAAGCGCCCGCCACCCATACGGTTCGGGGAAAGCAGCATGGCTTCGCCCTATCGGATACGACCGAGGCCGAGGCCTCGAGCGTACAAAGCATAGAGCGCCAGGGTGACGGCAAGCAGAATGAAGGCAGCAGCGCTGCCCAGGCCCCAGTTGAGCAGCGACTGTACCTGGACGGCTATGAGCTCGGCCAGCATCATGGTGGAAGTGCCGCCCAGCAAGGCCGGCGTGATGTAGTATCCCAGCGCCATGACGAACACCATCAAGCCACCGGCGCAAATGCCGTTCAGCGAAAGCGGCAACAGCACGCGAAAGAACACCTGATAGGGCCGAGCTCCGGAGATGGCGGCCACCTGCATGATTGCCGGATCGATTGCCGCAAGGCTGCTCTGCAATGGGAAAACGATAAAAGGCAGCATGATGTAGGTCATGCCGATCGTCACACCTGCGAGATTGCCAATCAGCGGTATTGGCGTGTCGATCAGACCAATTTCCATCAGCATTCTATTGATCACGCCGGTCCGCTGGAACAGCACAAGCCATGCATAGGTACGCGCTACCAGGTTGGTCCACATCGACAGCAGGATGATCGCCAACATCCAACGTGAGACTCGCGTTGGAAGAATGACCAGAAGCCAAGCGACCGGGTAACCCAAGAGCAGCGTCACGATGGTGACGACAGTGGCAACCATGAACGTGTTGAGAAGTACACGGCCATAGGTCAGATCGGACAATAGATGCTCGTAGTTTCCGAAACCCAGAACAGGGTCCGTGACGCTCCGCAGCAGCAACGACGAGAGCGGCACCACGAAGACCAAGAACAGAAACAGAAAAGCCGGCGAGGCTTCGCGGGCACCTGCACGCCATAGAGCGCGCCTGGGCACCCGGAATGCCTTCGCACTTTCCATGTTGGGTGAAAGTGAGGGGATCATTGATATCGTTGGAGGGGCGTGAAACGCGGAGCGATGGACCAGTCCCGATCCATCGTTCCACTATCAACCAAGTGCTATTGAGCCTGCCAGTCGTACCACCGTGTGTTGATACGGTCGATGTTCTGTTGCCAGTAGCCCAAATCGATCGTGATTTGGCCCTCTGGGTGGCTGGACGGAAGCGCCGGCAAGACGGCCTCAGCAACCAGAGCCGGCGAACCGGTATTGACCGGCCCATACGCCGTCAGCTCGGCGAATTCCGCTTGTGCCCGTGCCGTGACAATCTCGGCGATGAGCTTCATGGCTGCTTCTTTGCGTTTCGTGCCTTTCGGAACGACAACGTAGTCCGCTGTCGTGAAGTTATCCCTCCATGACACGCCTACGGGGGCGCCCGTCGTCTGCAGCATATGCATACGGCCGTTCCAGAACATGCCGATCGACGCCTCTCCAGAGGCCAGCTGCTGTTGCGCCTGGGCGGCGGAATCCCACCACACGATCTCCTTTTTGATGCTGTCGAACTTCTTGAAGGCGCGATCGAGATCCAGCGGATAGAGCTTGTCCGGCGCGACGCCGTCGGCCAGAAGCGCCGCCTCCAGCATGCCAGGAGCCAGCCATTTGGTGATGGAGCGGCCCCCCGGGTAAGTCTTGGTGTCGAATAGCGCCGACCAGGTTTCCGGCTTGGCATCACCGAGAACGGCCGTGTTGTATCCCAGCACCCATGACCAGGTATTACTGCCGATGCCGTAATCGAACACATATCTCGGATCGACGCCGGCCTGATCGATGATGGAATAGTCGAGGGGTTCGAGAAGCCCCTCGGCGGCCGCCTTGTAGGCAAAGCTGCCTTCGACGTCGACAACGTCCCAGGTGACATTTCCGCTTTCGACCATGGCTTTGAACTTGCCATAGTCCGTCGGGCCGTCGTGCACGACCTTGATGCCGGTCGCCTTTTCGAAGGGATCAGTCCATGCCTTCTTCATGGCATCCTGCCCTTCACCACCCCACCCCACAAAGGTGACGGTCTCCTCTGCGAGCGCGCAGCCGATTCCAACGGTCGACGCGACGAGCATTGCCGCCACGCTTAACCGCAGCGCTCGCAGTCGCTGGTTCTTAGACATCCTTGCCTCCTGACGTTTCCTCTTGAGCGCGCACTCGACCCTGCGCCATCGACCATCTTGTTAGGTGGCCTGCTATAATCTGTCATACTATATCACATAATACAATACGAGCCTTGATTGACATCTATAATACATCATCCGTAATATACATCCAAAGATCAAACCAGACGGGCCAGCCGATGATGGCCCCGCCGACGCAGATAGGGGACCCTTTGCTTAATGGCTGCAACCCGTTCCATGGCAGCGCGCAAGACCGAGCGCCGCAGCAACCTCGCCCGGCTGTTCTCGCCACGGCACATCGCGTTTATTGGCGGCGACGAAGCGGCGGAAGCGGCGCGGCAATGCCGCACGATCGGCTTCGGCGGACAGATGTGGGCCGTCAATCCGAAGCGCAGCAATCTGGCCGGCCTGCCCTGCCTTGCCAGCGTGGAGGATCTCCCCGAACCGCCCGATGCCTGTTTTCTCGCGGTGCCAAGCAAGACCACGGTGGACATACTGGGCAAGCTCGCGAAACGGGGGGCTGGCGGCGTGGTCTGCTACGCTGCAGGTTTCCGCGAGATCGGCAGCAACGGCGAACAACTCGAGCGGGCGCTCATCGAGGCGGCAGGATCGATGGCCCTGGTCGGACCGAACTGCTATGGCGTCCTCAACTACGTGAAGGGCATAGCGCTCTGGCCGTATGGCCAGCCCGGACGCCTGGTCGAACGCGGCGCCGCCATGATCACGCAGAGCGGTATGTTCGCGATCAACCTCACCTTCAGCCAGCGATCCGCCGGATTTTCGCACATCATCAGCGCCGGCAACCAAAGCGTCCTTGGCATCGAGGACTACATCGATTTCCTGCTCGACGATCCGGCCGTGGTCGCGATCGGCCTCCATATCGAGATGCTGCGCAATGTATCGAAGTTCGCGCGCGTGGCGCTTCAGGCCGTCCATAGGGGCATTCCGATTGTCGCGTTCAAGACCGGTGCCTCGCAGATAGGCAGTCACCTGACCATGAGCCACACGGGCTCTCTCGCAGGTTCGGATGACGTCTACAACGCGCTGTTCGACCGGCTCGCCATCACCCGGGTCGATACACCGGCGCAACTGATCGAGACCTTGAAGATGTTCACCCTGGGCGGGGTGCCGAAGGGACCGCGGCTGGCCGCCTTCACCTGCTCCGGCGGCGATTCCGAAATGGTGGCCGATTGGGCCGAGCGATTTGGCGTCAGTCTGCCACAACCTTCCGAAGCCGTAAGGGAGCAATTGTCCAGCCAACTTGGCCCGTTTGCGACGGTCAGTAACCCGCTCGACTACAACACCGCCATCTGGGGAAACGAGCAACGCGTGGCTGCAGCCCATGCCACCTTCCTGGAACAAGGCTTTGACGCCGCCGTCCTCATCCAGGATTATCCGCCGCTCAATTCCGATATCGATCGGGTCGGCAATCTGGCCGACATCCGCGGATTCTTGACCGCAGCGCGCAGTGCGGGCGTGCCGGCCGCCGTCTGCAGCACCATTCCGGAGTGTTTGACAGAGGATGTGCGCGACCTTGTCATCGCGCACTCCGCGGCACCGCTGCAAGGCATTCGCGACGGCCTGTTCGCGATCTCGGCCGCCGCCGGATACGGAGCGCGGCGCCGGGCGCTGATCGCGGCCGGTGCCGGTCATCACGAGCTGGTCGAACTGCCGCCCGCGTCACCGTACTCTCCCCGTCTGCTGGACGAATGGGAGGGCAAGCAATTCGTCGCCGCCATCGGCGTGCCAATTCCGGCCGGAAGGTTGTGCTGCGAGGCTGACGCTCCAGCGGCAGCCTCGGCGATAGGGTTCCCTGTCGCCGTCAAACTGATCAGCGCAGGGCTGCCGCACAAGACGGAGGCCGGAGTGGTAAAACTCGGCATTCCGGATCCAGCGGCCCTGCGCAATGCGATCCAGGACATCAAGCGTTCGGCGGCGGCGCATTTCGGCAGTGCCTGCCCCGACAGCTTTCTGGTCGAACGCATGGCGTCGAAGCCGGTGGCCGAGATGATGGTGGGCGTCCGCCGCGACTCGCAGTTCGGCTTCGTCCTAGTCGTGGGCGCGGGCGGCACGCAGGTCGAGGTCAACCGCGATCTCGTTACGCTGCTCCTCCCGGCAAGCCGGGAGGATGTCGCGGCGGCGATCGGTCGATTGCGGATCGCTCCAATCCTCGCGGGCCATCGCGGCCAGCCTGCCGGCGATGTCGATGCCTATTGCGACACCGTGCTGGAGCTGGCCGCGCTCGCCCTGTCGCATGCCGCCAATCTCTACGAATTGGAGCTGAATCCAGTCATGGTGCTGCCCCGTGGCAGCGGTATCGTTGCCGTAGATGCCTTGCTCCGATTGGCGGACGGCCGCAGTCCTCAAAATCAACCACCACCTTACGGGCAAACGGGAGCTTAATCCATGAATCGCGATGTCATCATCACCTGTGCCGTAACCGGCTCAGGCGACACGGTCGGGCGGCATCCCGCCATTCCCGTTACGCCGGCGCAGATTGCCGAGTCCGCGATCGAAGCGGCAAAGGCCGGTGCCGCAGTGGTGCACTGCCATGTGCGAGATGTAAATACCGGCAAGCCTTCACGCGATCCCGCACTGTTTCGCGAAGTGGTCGAGCGGATCCGCGACAGCGTTGTCGACGTCATCATCAACCTGACGGCCGGAATGGGCGGCGATTGGCAACCCGACGAGACGAACCCTGCCTTGCCGGGCGCCGGCACGGATATGGTCGGTCCGGCTGAGCGGCTGGCCCACGTCGTCGCGCTGCGCCCGGAGATCTGCAGCTTGGATTGCGGCACGCTGAACTTTGGGAATGGCAACACCATCTATATAAGCACGCCCGCATATCTCCGTACCATGGCCGAGACGATCCGCGCTCATGGCGTGAAGCCCGAACTCGAGGTCTTCGATCTCGGCCACCTGCGATTCGCCAAGCAGCTCATCGCCGAGGGCCTGATCGAGGCCCCGCCACTATTTCAGCTCTGCCTCGGGATCCCGTGGGGAGCGCCCGCCGACACTGCGACCATGAAAGCCATGGCGGATGCACTGCCCGAGGGAGCCATCTGGGCCGGCTTCGGCATCTCGCGTGACGAGATGCCGATGGCCGCTCAAGCGATGCTGCTGGGTGGCAATGTCCGGGTCGGCCTGGAAGACAATCTCTATCTGGACAAGGGAGTCTACGCCACGAACGCCAGCCTGGTTGATCGGGCAGCGCGAATCGCGGGTCTGCTCGGAGCACGCATTCTTACGCCTGCCGAAGCGCGCGAAAAGCTCGCCTTAAAGCGTCCCAACTGACGACACGCAAACTCTTGTGGCCGGGGGCTACCATATGAAATTCGAAGAGGCGAAATCGATCAAATCCGTCGCAATTGTGGGTACAGGCGTCATCGGCAGCGGTTGGGCCGCTCGCTACCTGGCGAATGGACTGCACGTGCGCGCCACCGACCCTGCACCGGGCGCGGAGGATCGCCTGCGCCGAGATGTCGACCGCGCTTGGCCGGCTATCACGCGTATGGGTTTGAAAGCAGGCGCCGACCGCAGCAATCTCACCTTCACCGCACGACTGGGGGATGCAGTCCAGTCGGCCGACTACATTCAGGAGAACGCGCCGGAGGATGAAGCGCTGAAAGCCCGTCTGATGGCCGAGATCGATGCCGTCGCGCCCGAGCAGGTGATAATCGCGTCCAGTTCGTCAGGCTTGTTGCCGTCGAGAATACAAGCAAACTGCCGGCATCCCGAGCGGGTCGTGATCGGCCATCCGTTCAATCCGGTCTATCTGATGCCGCTGGTGGAGGTTCTCGGCGGGCAAGCGACGCGTCCGTCGGCGCTCGATATCGCGTTCGACTTCTATCGTGGCATCGGCATGTCGCCCCTGCGGGTGCGCCAGGAAATTCCCGGCTACATTGCCGATCGCCTCCAGGAGGCCCTTTGGCGGGAAGCACTCCATCTCATCAACGATGGCATCGCGACGACTAAGGATATCGACGAAGCCATATCCAACGGCCCGGGTGTCCGTTGGGCCTTCATGGGCACCTGCCTCACCTTTCACTTGGCTGGCGGCGATGGCGGCATGGCGCATACCCTGGCGCAGTTCGCCCCAGCGCTGAAGTTGCCTTGGACCAAGCTGGTGGCACCCGAACTCACCGAGGAGCTTTCGCGCCGTCTGATCGAAGGCACCGCCGAGCAGGCCAAGGGTCAATCCGTGGAAAGCCTCGTCCTGCAGCGGGACAACCGCATCGTCGACATCATGATCGCGCGGGACAAAGGAGCCAGCCAGGCGACGCACTCGCGAGGGTGAAAACCCCGCAGCCCGCCTCATCCGCACTGCGGCGGCAGCGACATGCATCCGTGGAGCGGATGAAAGGAAAAGGCGTCGCGATCGACCCGCCCGGCAAGCTGCTCCAGCACGGAACTCGCGAAAGGGCGCACGCGCCGGTCATTGAGATTAAAGCTGAGGCACAACAGCAGGACCGTGGCGCAGAGCTGATCGCCGGATTCGATCTCATGCAGCAGTAGCATTCTCTTCTCATCATAGTCGGCGAGGCTGGTGGCGATCTGGAACCGGTCTCCCAGGCGCAGCTCGCGCGCATAGCGAACATGAATGTCGACGATGACAAATTCAGCCCCCGCGCGCTCCTTCTGCCCGCGCCCATCGTTCATCGCCGCCCAGAATGCCATGGTCGCGACGTCCGCAGCCCTCTGGTAATCCAGGTATCCCATATGCCCGAGCTCGTCGATCCACTCGGGAGGGACCACGGACTCGAGAAAGACCGTGTGCTTCACACTCCGCTCCCCGTTCTCCCAGGACCGGAGAGAGCGTGGCGCACGCGGACAACGCCGTCATCGCGCACGCGCTCGAGCTCTTGACGGCTCTTTCCGCCCACCGAAGCCGCGACATCTTCTATATAGCGCCCCCTCAGCGCGCGGGTGATCCTGAACGCGTCAGGGGCGATATGGCCTTGTTCCAAGGCGTCGGCCAGACTGTCGACGAACGTGTCGTATCGTGCCGCATCGGACGCCCCCAGATAGAAGATGCGCGACGGCCCATTGACGGCCCAGCGGATCGCCGGACCGTAGGTGATCGCATCGTCGATCTCTGCGACGGAGGCGACGCCCGATTCGAGCAGGTAGAGGATTTCCTTGAAAACCGCATTCTGGATGCGATTTGCGATGTAACCCGGAATCTCCTTCCGCAGCACGATGGGGTGGCTGCCGACGGAGCGATAGAACTCCACGGCCCTGGCGACCTGGACGGGATCGCCGCCTTCACCACCCACCACCTCGACCAGCGGCACGAGATAGGGTGGATTAAAGGGATGGCCGACGAGGATCCGGCCGCCCGATTGGCAATCCCGGCGGAGGGAATCGGCCAGAAAACCGGCGCTGCTCGAGGCCACGATGATTTCCGGCGCGAGCCGCGCATCCAGATCGGCAAGAAGACGAATCTTCAGCGCCTCGTCCTCGATGGCGCTTTCCTGGACGAAATCCACGCCATCAATCGCCTCGTCAAGATTGGTGGTGAAAGACAGCCGATCGGGCGAAGCGTTCTTGGCAAGGCCAAGCTTCTCCAGCGTGGGCCAAGCGTGTCGTACCTGGTCATAGAGCTGCTGCCTTGCCTCAGGACGCTGATCATAGGCTCTCACGCGCAGGCCGGCGCGCAGGAAATGGGCCGCCCAGCCGCCGCCGATCAGGCCCACGCCGAAACAGCAAACGGTTCGGATCTCTCTGCCCCTGGCTTGGCTCATTTCGTGCTCCTGATGTCGGCCGCAATACGGAGTTCCATCTCACCGCGACGCATAATTGTCGGGATCGAAACAAGCCACGTAACGCTGAAGATGATGGTTCTCGTCGCCAAAGCTGGTGCGGATCCCGTTCAGCCTCTTCAGGTAGTGACCCACCGGATGCTCCCGGGTCATACCGATGCCACCATGCAGCTGGACACATTCCTCGCCCACCTTGCGTGCCGTGGCACCGACCCGTAGCTTGGCGGCAGAGCACATGCGCGTTCTCAGCGCCGCATCGTCGCTCTCGAGGGCGGCGACGGCTCCCATCGCAATCGACTGGGCCATCTGGCACTGCGTGTAGACGTCGACCATGCGATGCTGCAACGCTTGAAACGAGCCGATCTTTTGCCCGAACTGCGTGCGCACCTTCATATAGTCCAGCGTGAGGTGGTACGCCGCCCACATTGCGCCCACCGCCTCCATGCAGATCATTGCGGCGGCGACATCAAGCACGCGGCCCAGGAGCTCGGCGCCCTGGCCGGGCCGGCCGATGACGTCCTCTGGTCCGGCCCGGACCGAGCTGAAATGAATGGTCGCGGTCTCGCTGCCGTCGCGCATTCGATGGGGCTCAACGCGTATACCGGCGGCAGCTCTTGGAACGGCAAAGATGGAGAGCCTGCCGTCTCCTGGGCCGTCGGCGCTGCGCGCCGCCACCAGGAGGCAGTCCGCCAACCCGCCATCAAGAACGAACGTCTTGGAACCGGAAATCTCGTAGTCGCCGGCGACCGGCCGGGCAACAGCCGCCATTCGCGAGAGGTCCGAACCTGCGCTGCTCTCCGCATAGGCCAGCGCCACCCGCATCTCGCCTGCGCAGATCTTGGCCAGAAACCGTTCTTTCTGCCGGGCCGATCCGCAGTGCAGCAGCATCGTTCCGCCGAGCACCACGCTCGAGAGATAAGGACAAGGCAGTAGCACGCGACCCAATTGTTCCATGACCAGAGCCATATCGGTGGTTGAGCCACCGATGCCGCCATAGGCTTCCGGGAAGGGTGCAGCCAGCCAGCCGAGCTCCGCGATGGACCGCCATTCCGCGTCGCTGAACGCAGCGGCGTCGGATCTCGCGCGCAGGCGATCGCCAATGGCATGGCGATCAGCGAGAAAGCGCGCCACGCTGTCGCGGAACATCACTTGCTCTTCAGTTAGCCAGAATTCCATCTGCCGCTCCGATCACAGTCCGAGAACAGCTTTGCTGACGATGTTCTTTTGGACCTCGCTGCTGCCGCCATAGATCGACGTCTTGCGGAAGTTCAAATATGCCGTCGCAATCCACGTGTCTCCTTCGGCATCGGAGTATTCAGGGTCGATCTGGGCGCTCTCTCCCAGGGCGATCATCATGAGTTCGAGGATTGCCTGCTGTACTTCGGTTCCACGCACCTTCAGGATCGATGCCGCCGCAGCCTCGGAGCCGTCCTCGTCGGAGAACAGCAGGCGGATCTCGGCAAGTTCCAACGACATCAGATCGATTTCGAGTTCCGCGATCTGCCGCGCGAACCATGGCGAATCCAGCAGGCGGCCGCCATCGGATCGCGGTTCTGTCGCGATGCGCTTCAGGCGCAGCAGACTACGGATGGAACGCGACACCTCGGCGATGCCGAAGCGCTCGAGGCTCAGCAGGTGCTTGGCGATATTCCACCCATGGTTCTCGTCCCCTACGCGGTTCTCCACCGAAACCCGAAGGTTATCGAAGAAGACCTGGTTCACCTCGTGCCCGCCGTCGATCGTGACGATCGGGGAGATGGTGATGCCGGGCGAGCGCATATCGATCAGCAGGAAGGTTATGCCTTCCTGCTTGCGGCCGGAGCCGTCGGTGCGAAACAGTCCGAACATCCAGTCCGCGATGTGTGCCTCCGTCGTCCACATTTTGGTCCCGTTGATGACATAGCTCTCACCGTCGCGGACCGCCCGGCACTGAAGCGCGGCGAGATCCGAACCCGCATTCGGCTCCGAGAAGCCTTGGCACCAGAACTGATCTCCATTCACGATTCCAGGCAGAAAGCGGTCCTTCTGTGCCTGGTTGCCAAAAGCGATCAGCGTCGGGCCAAGCATCTGCACGCCCATGACGATGGGGCGCGGCGCGTCTGCGAGCGCTGTTTCACGTTCGAAGATATATTGCTGCTCGATGGTCCAACCGGGGCCGCCGAACTGCCGCGGCCACCCGGAACAGGCCCACCCCTTGCGCGCCAGGATTTTCTGCCAGCGCTGCTGCTGCTCCCGGCTGAGGTCCATCCGTTCGGCGGACACGGCAAGGCGGATGTCCTCCGGCAGTTCCGCGCGCAGAAAGGCCTGTACCTCCTCTCGGAATTTTCCCAGCCAGGGCGCCGCCAAACGATTTGTCACATCCAAGTCGGCCATCCTACGTGAAAGTGGTTCTGCGGCCAGAGGCCCAAGAGGCCGGTCAGGCCAGTGGCGAGAATGCAGCGGGACTCAGGATCCTGTTGCTGCCCTCTTCGATCAGCGACGCGATCCTGGGCAGGAACGCGACCCAGGCCGGATCCGCCATCAGTGCGGCGCGGCGGCGTGCGCGGTCTTCGAGATCGACGAACGCCCAGATATGCGTGATCTCATTCAGCGGTCCGATCTCCGTCGAGAAGTAGCCGACGAGGTTGCCGAGATGCCGGCGCTGGATCGCGATCCCCTCGCCCGCCACGAGACGAAGATATTCCGGAACGGCGCCGTTTCTGAGCCGATAGGTGCGCTGCTCATAGATCATGCCCGAGCGGCCCTTTCTTCCTCCAGCTTCGCCATGTCGATGTAGCGATTGCCGATCCGCGGATGCAGGCGTCCGCCGGTGCTGGCACCGAGCGCCACGACAACCTCATCTGCCGCGGGAGCATCGGCTATCGTGAACTCGATCGTGAGGTAATGCGAACGCATCCCCTCGTCGTTCTTGTGCATCATAGGAATGGCGATGCCGCAGCCCGGCGCGCCGCGCTTGTTGGTAAAGCTCAGGTAGCTCGTGCCGTCGACGGCCTGCCGGAAGATGTTGCCGAAACGCAGGGTGTGGATGAGCGCCGACGCGTGCTCGATCTCGCCAGCCGTGCCGACAACGGCGGCCTTGCCGTAGGCCTCCACGCCGTCCTTGCCGCCGCACCGATCGAGAATGATTGGCACCAGGATCTCGCCGAGCCGCGGCGCGGCCGCCAGGATCTCCGGTTGCAGATCTTCCGTGAATCCCCGCCCCGCCCAGGGATTGTTCAGCACCGCCGCAGCGGCAACCATGCGCACCGGTTTTGCTCCGGCCTTACCCCCCTCAACGAGGACATCCTCGGTGAAGGTGACGATCTTGCGAAGCTGGAGGTGCATGAACCTGCTGATTCCGATAAAAGCCGTGATCGATGTATACTGTATTATGGTATTCATATTATGTCAATGCAGGCACCTAGCGACGCGGCATCCCTTCCGCCTGCCATCGGTCGGCGCTGCGCCCCGTTGCTGCTATCGGAAAGCTGGCATCACCTCGGAGACAAACAGCTTCATCGACTCCCTCTGCCGCTCCATCGGCAAGCCGTAAGAGGCGTAGTAGATGAAGTTGTCGACGCCCAACGCCTCGTACCGCTTCAGCTTGGCGACGATCTCCTCGGGCGTTCCGAACATCAGGTTGGTCCGCAGCATCTCCGAATCGTATTCGGCCCGATGAACCAGGCTGGCGAGATTGATCTCCGCCGGGAATCCGTTCTCCACGCCACCTTCACCGCGGAAGAGGTTCTCAAATTGCCCTGCGGCGCGCTTCAGAGAGTTCAAGAAAAGCTCAGCATCCTTCTGGCTGCCATAGACCCCCGTGTGCCGCATGGTGGCGAAGCGCGGTCGCGTGGTGCCGGGGACCTTGCCGAGAGAATCGTGGAATCGCTGCATATAGCTCTCCACCTCCGCGAAATCGCGGGTGAGCGCCCATGTCATGACACTGAGGCCGTTGCCCACGGCCCAGTCAAACGAGACCGGGTTCCGCACAGCCGCCCAAAGTGGCGGATGCGGTTTCTGCAGCGGCTTCGGGCAGGCAGTGGCCTTCGGAAAGGACCAGTGCTTGCCATGGTGCTCGACATCGCCCTGCCAGAGCTGCTTCAGGAGCGGCAGCATTTCCAGCATGTAAGGGACGCTCTCTTGCGCCTTCAGCCCGTTCGCCATCCGATCGAATTCGCGCTGGTACGCGCCGCAGCCGATGCCGAACTCCAGTCGGCCATTGGTCACCAGATCGCAGAGGGCGGCTTCGCCGGCGGCGCGGATTGGGTGCCAATAGGCCGCGACCACAACGGCCGCACCCAATCGGATCGAATTGGTGTGCTGCCCCCACCAGGTCAGGAGCTGGAAGGGATTGGGCGCGATGGTCATTTCTATGGCGTGGTGTTCGGCCGCCCAGGCGATATCGAAGCCGCCGTCTTCGGCCATCTGCACCATCTCGAGCGTATGCCGCACGACGTCCCGCATGTCGATCTCGGGCCGCATGCGCTCCATGTTGATGGCGAGACTGAACTTCATGACAACGGATCCTTTCCCCCGGTTTGCGGGGCAAGCGTGGTGTATCCACCCTGACTAAAGACAAGGGGCTGTGCTTGGCGCCGCGTGAAACCGACCACTTTTCCAAGCAGGACCAGGTGGTCGCCCGCCTCTAGGTCGCGGTAGCGACGGCAGTCGAGATGCGCCAGTGTCTCCGGCAAGATTGGCGCGCCAGTGGCGCCGAGATGCCAAGCGAGACCGGAGAACTTGTCGGGTTGCGGCGTCGCGAAGCGCTGGGACAGATGCCGCTGATGATGCGCCAAAATATTGATGGCGAAGCCATCGGCCTGAGCGAGCGCGCGGCAGATCGGTGCGGCACTCGCCACACAGACCAGGACCAGCGGGGGGTCGAGTGAGACGGAGGTGAAGGAATTCGCGGTCATGCCACGCGGCGCGCCGGCGTCATCCAGCGTGGTGACGATCACGATGCCCGTGGCGAAGCAGCCGAAGACCCGGCGCAGCTCGCGATCGTCGACCCTGGCTGCGGGACCGCCAATTGCTTGCGTCATGCCCAGGAAAGCTCCGAATTCTGCATTGCCGCCAATATTAGCTAGTCCGGAGCACGGTCATCTTCCTCCCAGTGACAGCAAGAATCGACGGATCTTTGCTAGCTTTCCGAGCAAGCCCGCGCCTCAACGCGAGCCAAGCAGACGATGTATCCGCAAGGCAAACTCCAGCGTGAGGCGCGTATCCTGGTCGCTCAGATCCAGGGCGAACTGCTCGCTCAGCCGCTTCAGGCGGTAGCGCAGAGTGGTGACGTGAATGCCGAGGGCATCCGCGGTGGCCTGTTGGCGGTTGTTATGGGCGAAATACTGGTGGAGCGTCTCCAGCCATGGACCATCCGTGTCACGCTCCATCTGTTGAATCCGACCGATCGTCTCTTGGACGAAACCGCGCAATCCATCGGAATCGGTGAGTGCGATAAGATGCCCGAGCGGACCGAAATCCTGGCTGTCCACAATCCCGGTCCGGGCCATTCTCTCGGCCAAGCCCAGCAAGGCTGCAACACGGTGCCGAGCCGGCGGATAGTCGTCGAGTTGCCGGCACGTTTCACCAAGGCAAGCAGTCGCCTTGGCTTGCGTGATCCACTCCACCTCCCGCAGCGCATTGTCGAGCACCTTGACGGCACCCCGTCGTCCACTCTGCCGCTCCGGCATGAAGATGATCAGGGAGGAACCGTCCTGGAAAGCGGTCCCGCCGGGCAATACCCGATCCAGCTCTCGATTCACGGCATGCGTGATGTCGTTCCAGAGCCTGTCTCGCCCATCGCTTGACGGCGGCAGACGCATTCCTGCGAGCCGGGCGGGCTCCTCCAGCGGGATATCCAGATGCTGCGCACGCGCCAGCATGGCGGCCGGATCCCTCCAATCCGCCGCGAACAAGCGTGAAAAATACTCGCTATGGGTCTCCGCCCGCGCCTCGAACCAGATGCGCCGCCGCAACAGCAGGATCGTCAATGCCGTTCGCAGCTCGAGCGCGGTAAGCGCCTCGGCCGCCTCCAGCGGACGCCCCTTGGTCAGCAGCACGATGCCACCGAGCACACTGCCGCTCGCGATGCAGGGCTCGATGATCGCCTGGTGGCTATGCCCTCCGCCACCTGGAACGGCGGCGACGTGATCCATCGTGTCGAATTGCCCGAGCTTGGCCTCTCTCACGTGTCGCGCGAGGACCCGAAAAAAATCGCGTTGCTTGACCTCGGGCAAGGACACTGCGCCGCCACCCGCCTGCAATTTGTTGGTGGTAAGATCGACCAGCAAAAAGGGAAGTTTGAGGTAGCGAGCGGCTAGATCCGCAAAGCGCCCCAGATCCTCCGAGGTTAGCACCTGTTCCATCGCGATGTGATGAATATCGAGCGAGGTCTGCAACCGCTCGTTCTGCTGTGCATCGAGACGGCGACGGTGAGCACGCTCAACTGCCAGAGAGGCGAGCAGCGCCACCGTCTCCAGGAAGGCGATTTCCTCCTCGTCGACACTGCGTTTTTGATGGGCGTGAACGGAAAGGACCAGGCCCCGGCCCAGTTCGTCAACCGTGCTGAACGGAAGCAGCACGACGGTACGATAGTCGCGCTCGATGGCTTCCTGTCGGTACGCCGGGAGAGAATCGTCTGCCTGCGCGTCGTCGATCACCATGGGGCGCCGGTCAGCCAAGACGCTCCGTATCGGACTTGTGCTCAGTGTCCAGCGGTCCGGCGACCGGTTCCGGCTGACGAATAGCGGGTCGTAGCGTGCCACGAGCACGGAATGCCCCTCGGACTGGTCAGCCGCCATGATCGCGCTGCTGGACCAGGACGACCGTTGGCAAACGGCGGTGACTATAAGGTCGAGAACCTCCGAAAGTGCGCTGCCGGCATTCACCAGATTGGCGATGTAGCCAAGGCTTCTGATCCGCTCGGTGAGTCTATTCGCCGTTGCGCCCGGCAGTCCACCGTTGCGCGCGAGGGCCATCGAAAGCGCTATCGCCCCCGCCATACGGGCGTGCGCTTCTCGGCGAATGCGCGGGCGCCTTCAATCTGGTCTTCGCTGGCGTAGAGAACGTCCACGGTACGAAAGCGCCGCTGATAGATGCGTCGCATTGCGTCGCTGAACGCCATATTCTCCGACTCGCGGGCAACCTCTTTAATGGCGGCGAAGACAAGCGGCGGACCACCCGCAAGGCTGTTTGCCAACTCGCGGGCGCGGCTCATCAGCGCATCCCCTGGGACCGCCTCATTGATAACGCCGCGCTGCAGAGCCTCTTCGCAATCCATCCAACGTCCGGTGAACAGCATGTCCATCGCGACGTGGTAGGCGATGCGCCGCGGCAACTTGATGGTCGCGGCATCCGCCAGCGTTCCTGAGTTGATTTCGGGCAGGGAGAAGCGGGCGTGGTGCGCTGCAATGATCAGATCCGCGGACAATGCTAGTTCGAAACCGCCGCCGACCGCCATGCCGTTGACTGCCGCGATGATCGGCTTGTTGAGATTCGGCAGTTCCTGGATGCCGCCGAAGCCACCGATGCCGTAATCCGAACCCGGCCCTTCACCTGCTGCGCCCGCCTTGAGATCCCATCCGGCGCAGAAGAATTTATCTCCGTGGCCGGTGATGATCGCTACGCGCAACTCCGGATCGTCGCGGAACTCCGCAAATGCCTCGCCCATCAGCCGGCTTGTCGGCGCATCGATCGCGTTGGCCTTCGGCCGGTTGAGCACGACCTCCAGAACCGGGCCGCGGCGCGTGACGTGAAGCGGACCATCCGACATCTCAATCTCCTCTATTGCGCGAATGTTGACATCCGACCAGATCGCCGCGATGTCATTTGAGGTCGACGCTGGGCTAGCTCGTCAGTCTGGAATGCGCCGATGTCATGTCGCCCGGATGCGGCAAGGGTTCATCGTCTCGCTTCGCCCTTGCGTTGCCGAAGCACTTCCAGTGCCGCGGCGCAGGCCCTGCGCACATGGTCCTTGCAAGCCTCCTCGGCGTCATCGGGCGCCCGCCGGGCGATCGCTTCTACGATGCGGCGCATTTCGTGCAGGCTGCCAGGCGATCGGCCAGGCTGCGACATCGAGGTGACACGCAGATATACGATACGGGCATTGAGAGAGCGGATCGCATCCCGGATCAGGTCGTTTCCACAGCCTTCCAGGAAGACGTCGTAGAAATGTGTTGTCTCGCCTACGATTTTTTGAATGTCGCCCGACTGGAAAGCCCGCTCCAGGCGTTCATTTGCTTCGACAAGACGGCTCACCTCGCCGGCAGGCGCTCGCTGCGCGAAGAGACGGCCAGCCTGGCCCTCCAATGCCTCCCGCATCTCGTAAATCTGCTGCGCTTCTTCCAGCCCGACGGTCGCCACCGTGGGCCCTTTGTTCGGTATATTCCGGACTAGCCCTTCGGATTCGAGATGCCGCAGCGCTTCGCGCACACTGGTGCGGCTCACACCTGTCAATTCGCAGAGCTCCCGCTCGATCAAACGATCGCCAGGCTTAAAACGCGCTTCCAGGATCGCGTTGCGCAGGACGTCAAGCACCTGCTGACGCAGCGTGATGTTATTGCGCTTCACGCGCAGCGACGATTGTTCTAGCCCGCCGACTTGCTCCGCCATGATCCTGGCATCCATATTACATATTATAGCTTATGCTAGCGTATCTTGCGTGGTGCATCAAGCCCTTCGGATGCGCCGAAGGTATACCGCGGGTGAGCGGCTACTCTCGTCGAGATGCAAGGATAGATATATGGCACCTACGGCGCCTCCATCCCCGCGCGTGATCATGTGCCAGACCGCCGTGGCAGGTTCTCTCCGCCGGGCGACCGGGAAAACGTGAGAGGATATCCGGTTTGGAGCTCCAACGGATGGGACAGGAGCCTGCACGAGTTCCGATATGTGCCGATTTTATTGCAGAAGTCGCCGAGGACAGCGGTAGGGAATGCGGACTTCGGCATTTGGAAGCGGCATCACGCCCCATCCCGCCCGCCCTCCCGGTTCTCCAGAATGCGGCCGGCGACATAGGTCGCCTCATCCAGTCCGTCCGTGACGATCGCTAGAACGGGTTTGCCCTGATGCGCGGTCTGACCAGAGGTCCTTCGTGAATCGCTCCTTGGCGAGCGCGATAACGGCGTTGGCGGCCTTCAGGATCGGTTGGGTGGCGCGGTAATTATGGAGTTCCGCTGGTCTTGCGAGTGCGGTTGACCTGGCCATTTCAGTCATCGGGCGGAAAGATGGCGCCAGAGAAGCTACGAAGGCGGCCGATAGCATGAACTGGCCAGCGCTCGCAGGCCTGATGAGCCACAAAAAGCGCACTCCGATTCCCGTATAATAGCGGCCAGTCGGCCGCTGCGTGTTTCGCTCGGGCTGATGCGGCGACGTCTCGAATACCCACTCAGTGGTAGCCAAATTGCGCACTTGGCAGGTGTTGGCCCTCGTCAGCTTCAGCGGCTCTTTCGGCAAAACATTGGCACAACACCTTGTCGCTATTACTAGGCTTCGCCTACAGCATGCGCGACACCTGCTTCAGACAACCAACTTGCAGATCGTCGCGGTTGCCGAGCGAACTGGTTTTGTTTCCGCATCCCACTTTACGTTCCGATCCAAGAAACCTTCGGAATCGGACCCAAGCAAAATCGGCCCTGACCTGCTGCGCTCTATCATTTACCGCCAGCAGCGCCACACACTCGCGCCACCATCACAAGACAACGGAATAGCAGTGCACTTTGCTCGATGGCGCGCCGCCCATGATGTCGCTGGACGTGGTCAATTGGCCCATCATGCTTCCCGACAGGCCGGACGATAGGGTCCATCTTCCAACTTGTTCCAGCCGATCGGCGTCCGGTTTGGTCAAACTCGGCCGCCCAAGCAGTACTCTGGTGAGTCCGGTTTAGCTACGACAGCTGACGTCATCAGCTGGGCCAGCTTGGCTGACAGGTGCCACTACGCGACCGTCCAATTCCCCAAGGGTAAGATCATGGTTAGGTGATCCTCTTCGCAGGCCATTCTAGGCGGACTGTGCTTCAAAGAGATCCGTCCCAAGCGCAAGATGAGCGTGGGTTGGCAGATGGCTAAGCAAAAGCACTGTCTCTAGCTTTTGACCTTTTCAATTTGGCTTCCCACTCCCGAAGCCGCTGCGAAATCTTATCCGAGTCTTGGCTCGTCCGGCTGCAGCTGGTGTGCGAGCCTTGCGAAACGCAGGGCACGCTATTTGCGTCGCAGCAGCGCCGTTCCGCCTCAGTCAAGGGGGGCACCATCCCGATGCAAAACGATCGTCGGACGATCCTCATCGTTGGTCAGGGCGTCCTCGCGAGCGCGGTGCTCGATTTCCTGGCTCAGTCCGAGGAGCGCGATCGCATCGTGATCGCGGCGCGGGATCTGGAGAGGCTGGGCCGGCGGGTCAACCTTGCCAGATACACGGCGCTCAATCTCGGGCGCGATCCAGTCATCGAATCTTGCGCCATGGATCTGATGGACGGCGCGCGTTCGGCCGCGCTGATCGCGTCCGTCGCCCCGGACATCATCTTCAACGCGACCACGTTGCATTCCTGGTGGGTCATCACCCAATTGCCCGCGATGGCATTTCAACGGCTGGATCGGGCCCGGGGCGGCGTCTGGACGCCGATGCATCTCGTGCTCATCCGGCGGCTCATGCAGGCGGTCCGCGCGGCGGATTTCAAGGGGGCGGTTGTGAATGCGTCCTATCCGGATGTCACCCACGCTGCTCTGGCGGCGGAAGGCCTGTCGCCGCTGGTCGGCATCGGCAACGTCGCCAATGCGGTTCCGGGTCTTCGCCTGGCGGCAGCGCACCTGCTGCAGGCGGATGTCGCCGAGATCGACGTGCGGTTTTTTGCGCATCATTTCCTGAGCTATCGCATGCCGAGCACCGGAGCCACCGACGGGGCGCCCTATCATCTGACGGTCTATCATCGCGGCAAGGAAGTCGCGCTGGATGAGGGCGATTATCGGGAGATCTTCTCATCTGTCGCCGGGCGGTTCAGGCGCGTCAAAGGCCTGGCGGGACAGTCGGTGACGGCATCGTCCGCGACGGCGGTGCTGCGCGCTCTGGCCCATCCAGGCGACCGCGTGGTCCACGCGCCAGGCCCGCTCGGTCTCGTCGGCGGGTATCCGGTCCGCTTCGGCAAGGGAGGGATTGCGGTCGATCTGCCGACCGGACTGTCGCTCGACGCGGCGATCGAGATCAACCGGCGCTGCCAGACATACGATGGGATCGAGGATGTCGACGCGCGCGGGACGGTTCATTTCACGTCCGAGGCGGCCGATGTTCTCAAAGATGAGCTCGGCTATGACTGCCGGCAATTGCCGCTGGACGCCTGCGAGGAGCGCGCCGAGGAGCTGGCGCGGAAGTTCGCGGCGTACCGCGACCGGATCGCGGGCGAGAGCGACCGCGCGACGCAAAGTCCCGGCGCGGTCGAATGAGGGCGATCGCGCCCCAGGCTGACAATCGCAGGGAACCCGCCCCCAGCGTGATTCCGAACGGGCGTTCCGTGATGCACAATCCCACAACAGCGGTTTTGCGGATTGACCGGGCGGCGGTGCAGAAGAACTACGCCACCATGCGTGCCCAGACGGCAGCCGGGGTTCGGCATGGCGCGGTGCTCAAGAGCGATGCCTATGGGCTGGGCGCAAGGCCGATTGCGGAAGCCCTGGTCGACGCTGGCTGCTCGCTGTTCTTTGTCGCAGACCTCGATGCGGCGCTCGCCCTGCGGGCCGCCTTTCCCAAGGTCGCGATCGTGGCGCTGGATGGCTACAGCGCCCGGCGCGCGTCCGACTATCGAGACCATGGTATCGTCGCGGTCGCGAACGACCTCCACGACATCGCGGCGCTGCGGCAGGGCGCCAGCCCCCTGCCCTACATCCTCAAGGTCGATACCGGTCTCAACCGGCGGGGCCTGCCGCTGGGCGCGGTAGCCCGACTGTATCTCGCAGGGCTGTTCGAACGTTTGCCGCCCACCGGCATCATGAGCCATCTCGCCTGCGCCGCGGCGGCGGACCATCCGATGAACGATCTGCAGCTTCATCGCTTCCAGCAGCTTTACGCACTTCTGAGGCCGGCCTGGGGAAGCCTTGCCGCATCGTGCGGCGTCTGGCTCGGTCCGCGCTTTCATTTCGACGTGACGCGGCTGGGCTCGGCGCTCTTTGGGTTGAACGATCGGCGCATGCGCCCGTCACCGCTGCAGCCGGTGCTGACTCTGTCGGCCGAGGTGGTCGAGGTGCGCGCGCTCTGCGCCGGCGAGACCGTCGGCTACGGCGCGATTTTTCGGGCGGACCGCCCGACCCGTCTTGCCGTGGTCGGCATGGGTTATGCCAAGGGATTGCCACGGACGGACCGTGGACTCGTGGCGCGTATCGGCGGGTTCCTGGCGCCGGCCGTCGGACGCCTCTCCATGGAGTGGCTGACGCTCGATGTCACCGATGTGCCGGAGCCGCTGTGCCACCGCGGCACGTGGGTCCGCTTGCTCGACGGCCAGACGACGATCGACGATCTGGCGGACGCCACCGGCATCGCGGCGCAGGAGATCCTCCTCCGACTCGGCACGGCGTGTCGGCGCGAGCATACAGCGTTTGAAGCTCGTACAGCATGCCCTGAACCCGCAATGACGCAGGTCGCCGCGATCGCGCGTTCCCCCGTTTCTGTGCGCAGGGATCGATCACCATGACAGGGCGTCGCCAGGCCTTCTCGACGGCGGAGTTCCAGGCGCGGCTGGCGCGGGTCCGCGATGAGATGCAGCGCCAGCACATCGACGTACTGCTGGTGAGCGCGCCTGAGAACATCTGCTATCTGACCGGCTATCAGACGTCGGGATATTTCGCCTACCAGGCCTTGATCATAGCCGAGAACGGGCCGCCTCTGTTGCTGATCCGTCATCTGGAGCGCGGCAACGTCGCGGAATATTCGTGGCTCTCCGATGCCGTCACCTGGAAGGAAGGGGACGACGTCGTCGCGATCACGCTGGATCTCCTGCGCGCCGCGGGCGCGGGCAACAGATGCGTCGGCATCGAGAAGCGCGCCTGGTTCCTGACGGTCGCGGTGGCCGAGCCCCTGATCGCCGGTCTCTCATCCTCGCGGATCGTGGACGCCGATCGGCTGGTCGAGCGCGTTCGGCTAGTGAAATCCGCAGCGGAGATCGGATATGTGCGAAGGGCCGCCCGCATCGCGGAGCTGGAGCAGCGCGCCGCCTGGGCCGCGATCAGCGCGACCGCCTGCGAAGCCGATATCGCCGCTGCGATCTACGGCGCGGGCATCAACGCCGGCTGCGAGTATACGGGGCTGCCGCACCACATCATGTCGGGATACCGATACGACGTCGGACACGCCAACTGGACCGGAAAGCAGGTCCGCCGCGGCGAGCTTGTCCTGCTCGAACTCTACGGATGTGTCGAGCGCTATCACGCGACGCAGATGCGGACGGTGTCGGTCGGACCGCCCAGCGACGCGACCAAGCGGGCATCCGAGGTCGTCATTGCGGCGCAGGACGCCGCATTGGCGGCCATGCGCCCGGGCGCCACCGCCAGCGCCATCGACGCGCTTGTCCGCGAGCCGATCCGCCGCATTCGACCTGACTACGTCAACCGCACCGGCTATTCGACCGGCATCGGCTTCCCGCCGCGCACCGGCGAATGGGATGCGGCTGATTTCAACGAGCAGGAGGATTGGGAGCTGAAGGAGAACATGGTCTTCCACATGCTCGCGCTGGCGCAGGGCTTCGGCATCAGCGAAACGGTGCTCGTGACCGCGACTGGCATCGAGCGTCTGACGGCGGCGAACCCACGCGAACTCGTGGTCAGGTAGCGCCTCAATGCGCTCAGATCGAGCCACGGCGCCGGATGCTAGATAACCGTCAGATCCTTCGGATAGGGCGTCAGATATTCGAAGCCGTCGGCCGTGACGACAATGGAATCCCCGACCCGTGCGCCGAACTCGCCCGCGACGGTGAGGCCGCCGTCAACGGCGAACGTCATGCCTGGCTGGAGCTTTGTCTTGTCGCCAGCCTTGAGCTCGGGTGCTTCCAGGATGGAGGCGCCGGTGCCGCGGCCGGTGCGATAGGTCGGTGGAAATCCCGCTCTGAGGTAGACCTCGTTGGCCGCGAAATGAACGTCTTCCGCGATCGCGCCTGGCCGGATCGCGTTCAGCGCCGCGGCCTGCGCGTTGATGGTGACCTCATAGAGACGCGCCCGCTCGCTGGTGACGGTGCCGAGAAAGAACTCGCGGTCGAAACCAAGCCAATAGCCCCTGAACGTGGCGATGCCGCAGAAGCAAAGATAGATCGGATCTCCGTAGAGAATGCGCCGCACCGTGGGGCGGCGGTGCACCATGCAGGTATCATGTCCGGATTGCAGGATCTGGAGGTTGTGGATCATTGGTGACGCGAACGGGTCCGGCGCGCCCGTGTCGAGGATCTTCGCCGCTTTCTCGGTGCCGGCTACCACGGCAGCCAGCGACACTTGATACTCCGGCACGCCCACCCGGATCACGCCGCGCGCGGCCTCGACCATGGCCACCGCCACCTGGCCGGCCTGACGCATCACCGCGATCTCCTCGGGCGTCTTGACCACGCGCATCGCGCCGGCGAGTGGACCGACATCGACGAGCGCGAGCTCGGGATGGGCGCGCCGGAGAAAATCGCCGACCAGCCCTGGAATGCGGGCCGCTTCCACGCCGATGCGGCGAATCGGATGCGCCTTCAGAATCCTGGAGAGGGGGGTCATCCACTCCCCATCGATCCCGTCGACCCAGCCCTCGATCGATGCGACCGAGGTCATGGTCCGGCACATTTCGAGTTCCATGGATGGCGTGATGATCGCCGGTTCGCCGACAGCCGGAACCCACAGGAAGTTGGGCCGACCGCAGGATACGAGGCTGGCATATCCCCAGTAGCCCGTGAGCCAGTAAAGCGAGTCGGGATCGGTGAAGAGGGCACCATCGATGCCGCTATCTTTGAGACGGAGCTGGAGCTCGGAGAGCCGGGCATCGTAGGGGGCATCCATGGGAACCTCGGGTTTTGATGAGGGCGGCTAAGGGCGATCGGCGGAGACCGGAGGGGACAGGCGCAATCGCTCGCTGCGGCGACGTAGCCAGTCCAGGGTGAGCATCAGCGCAATGGAGAGCGCGATCAGCAGCGTTGCGGCAGCGATGATCGTCGGGCTGAGATTGTCGCGCACGCCGCTCCACATGCGCCGGGGGATCGTGTGCTGTTCGGGCCCCGCCAGGAAGAGGGCGATGACCACCTCGTCCCATGAGGTCGCGAAGGCGAAGATCGCTCCCGACACCACCCCGGGCAGGATGAGTGGCAGCATGATCACGCGGAACACCCGGGCCGGACTGGCGCCCAGGATCGCGCCCGCCTTCAGAAGAGTTTCGTCGAAGGACGCCAGCGTCGCCGCGACGGTGAGAAAGACGAACGGCGCTCCGAGCGCGGCATGGGCGAGGATGAGTCCGGTATAGGTGCCGACAAGACCGAGCCGCGCATAGAAATAGTACGTGCCGATGGCCGTGACCACGATCGGAACGACGATCGGGGAGATCATCAAGGCCGTCACGGCGTTGGCGAGCGGGCGCGGGCTGCGCCAGACGCCGATCGCCGCGAGTGTACCAAGACAGGTTGCAAGGAGAGTCGCGCTGAGGCCGATGATGAGGCTGTTGACGACGGCTCTCTGCCAGAGGAGCGCCTGGGGATCGTCCCCAACCATCGCCGCGTACCAGCGCAGCGACCAGTGCTCGATGGGATAGGAAAAGAACGGGTCGGCGCTGAAGGATAGCGGCACGATGACGAGGATCGGCGCGATCAGAAATGCGAATACCAACGCGCTGAGCGCAATGGCGCCGATCCGCCAGGCCCGCGGAGTGACGGAGAGCGCCGGCATGATCACGCGCGCAGCCTCAGGGCCTGAGATCCGATGCGCGCAAAGATCACCAGCGCCACTGCGACGCAGGCCATCAAGGCGAGGCTGAGCGCCGCCGCCATGCCCCAGTTGAGGGTCGCACTGGCGTTCTCGGCGATGAAATAGCTCAGCATCTGATCGCCCGGACCACCGACCAGGGCCGGCGTGATGTAGTAGCCGAGCGACATGATGAACACGAGCAAGGCGCCGGCGCCGAGCCCAGGCAGCGTCTGCGGCAGATAGATCCGGGAAAAGGCGCGGACCGGACCGGCCCCAAGGGAATAGGCCGCGCGCATCAGAACAGGCGGAATGCCCTTCATCACGCTGAAGAGCGGCAAAATCATGAAGGGCAGGAGAATATGGGTCATGGCGACGTAAAGGCCGAGGCGGTTGCGGATGAGCTGCTGCGGCTCATCGAACAACCCAGCCCACACGAGGACATGGTTGACGAGGCCCTCATTCTGCAGCAGCACCAGCCAGGCGGTCGTCCGGACCAGCAGCGACGTCCAGAACGGCAGCAGCAGCAGCAGGAGGAGCAAGTTGCTGTATTTCGTGGAGGCGGTTGCGAGCAGGAAGGCGACCGGATAGCCGAGCACGGTACAGAGGACGGTCACCACCAAGCTGATCCAGAGCGTGCGCAGGAGCAGCGTCGGATAGATGCGCCGGTTGGGGTCGGGCTGGACGAGGGCGCCATCGGAGCCGGGCTGAAGACCGGCGGCGGCAAGAAAGTAGCGCGCCGTGAACCGCGGCGCGGCAGTCTTGATCGCGCGCCAATAGAGCGGGTCCTGCCAGCGCGCATCGGCCTCGGAGAGGCGCTGCAGAAGGTCGGGCGCTTCCGGATCCGGCAAGTCGCGCGCGGTCTGAAGCAGCAGCCCGCGGAACCCGGGTACCTCGAAGTTGAGCCGCCTTGCGGCAACGCCAATGTTTCCTGTCTCCCTCGCGGCCGCCACGTCCTGTGCAAAAATCCGGACGAGATTTTCCGGCGGCAGGCCGACACCATCCCAAGCCTGGAAGGCGGCGGCCGTGTGCGGCAACGTGTCGGCGAGCTCCGGATCCTCGATGCTGCGGAACAGCATGGCCGCGATCGGCACGGCAAATGTTATCAGAAGGAACAGCAGGCATGGGCCGATCAGCATCAGGGCGTGAACACTCTGCCGGTTGACGCGGAGCCGCGCGCGAGCCGTTGGTTCGAGCCCAATCCTCATGAGATCGTGCGTGCGGCTTGTCACGGCTCTTGCTCCAGGGCGCCCGCCGGCGCAGGCTCATTGCCCACGCCGGGCTGGACGCAAGCCTTACTGAGATAACCAGAGATTGAAGCGTTCCATCAGCGATTCGTGGTTGTCAGCCCAGAATTGCGTATCGCTCTTGAACCAGTTGCGGGTGTTGTCCGGCGCCGTCGGCAGGTTTGGAAGAATGCTGGGCGCGACGTATGCGAGGGCGTCCTTCCGCAGCGGTCCATAGGCGATGTAGGCCGTCTGCTGCGCCATGCGCTCGGGCTCGGATGCGAACGCGATGAACTTGTAGGCGAGATCGAGATTCGGAAGGCCCTTTGGGATCACCCAGTAGTCGAAATCGACCCCTTGCCCGTTCCAGACCATCTTGAAATTCTTCTTGTCCTCCGTGATCGCGGTATAGAGCCGGCCGTTGTAGCCGGTCGTCATCACGACCTCCTTGTTGGCGAGGAGCTTGGGCGCTTCGGCCCCGGCCTCCCACCAGACCACCTGAGGTTTAATCTGGTCGAGCTTCGCAAAGGCGCGGTCGACCCCATCATCGGTCCGCAGAATTCGATAGAGGTCGGCTGACGGCACGCCGTCCGCCAGCAAGGCAAATTCGAGGTTCCAGCGTGGATCCTTTGCGAGTCCGCGCTTCCCGGGAAACTTCTTTATATCCCAGAAATCGGCCCAGCTTTGCGGCCCATCGGCCTTGATCGCATCTGCATCATAGGCGAAGAGCGTCGACCAGCTGATGCTGCCGACGCCGCATTCGGTGGCGGCACCGGGCAGAAATTCATCGGGCGTGAAGCCGAGTTTCGAATAGTCGATGTGCTCCCACAGTCCCGCATCGCATCCGGACACGAGATGGGCGGATTCAGCGTCGAACACGTCGCCCTGGTAGCTGCGGGTATCGACCATGGTCCGAATCTTCCCCATGTCGCCCTGCCACTCGTCCTCCAGCACGGTGATGCCGGTCGCCTTGCTGAAGGGTTCGTAGAAGGCGCGGCGCTGGCTCTCGCTGTACGACCCGCCCCACGACACGACCGTGACCTGATCGGCCACAGCCACCGGCGCAGCACTCAGCAGCGAGAGCGACAGCGTGATCGCCGCTGGTAAGCCTGATCTCGCACGACGCATGATCACCTCCCTTTGTTGGATGTGGCGGTTTGCCGCCTGGCCCCTGCGCCAGCCGGCGCCCGCTTCTAAACAGCTTTGTTGGCGCCGCTGCTGGCAGGCAGCGCACGACAGTCGTCCGGTTGCCAGCGCACGAAGGACCAATCGCCTGCATGCAATGCCGGCATGGGCGAATCGCGATGAAGCTTGACGAGAAAATCGTCGTTGCCACAGACCCGCAGGCGAAGGCGGACATGATCCCCGAGATAGATTCGCTCCAGGACCTCGGCCCTGAACTGGTTGGGTCCGTCGTGCCGCATGGCCGAGAGTTGAATGGATTCGGGACGCACGCAGACGACCGTTGGATCGCCAGCCCGCAAGCCGATAGCTGGAGGTGCCAAAACGATATCGCCGGTTTCGAGGGTAACCCGGCATGAGGATTGCGCGTTTTCGACCACCGTACCACCCAGGCAGTTCGTTTCGCCCAGAAACTGAGCCACGAACACGCTTTCGGGCGCTTCATAGAGCTGTGCCGGCGACGCCAGCTGCCGGATTCGGCCCTGGTCGAAGACTGCGATCCGGTCCGATATCGTCAAGGCCTCGGTCTGGTCGTGCGTGACGTAGACGAATGTCACGCCGAGCCGCGCGTGGATGCGCTTCAGTTCCAGCTGCATCTGTTCGCGCAGCTGCTTGTCGAGCGCGCCGAGCGGCTCGTCCATGAGCACGAGCGAGGGTTGGTAGATCAGGGCTCTTGCGACCGCGACCCGCTGCTGCTGACCGCCCGACAGCTGCGCCGGGCGCCGCTCGCCCATGCCGCTGAGCTGCACCAGGTCCAGGGCCTGGCGCACGCGCTCGCGGATGTCGTTCCTGGGCATGCGTCTGGCGAGGAGCGGAAAGCCGAGGTTCTCGGCAATCGTGAGGTGGGGAAAGAGCGCATAGTTCTGGAAAACCATGCCGATGTTGCGCCGATAAGGCGGAACGCCCCGCATCGAATGCCCGTCGATGAGAATGTCCCCGCTCGAGACGCCTTCAAAGCCGGCCAGCATCATCAGGGATGTCGTCTTGCCGGATCCCGACGGCCCCAGCATCGTCAGGAACTCGCCGCGCCCGATCTCGAGGTTCAAATCATCGACCACGCGCGTCGATCCGTCGAAGCTCTTGCTGACCCCGACGAAGCGCACGATGCAATCGGTTTGGCTGGCGGCGCGGCCGCGTTGGAAGGCCGCGGCTGAGGTACCGCCTGCGGTGACACTCTGCACGCCGGATTGGCGATCGTTGGCCATGCGGGCCACCACCCTGTCGCGGACCCCGATTTCGGCGTCTTCCAACGGCTCGCTGCTTGCCTGCATGACGCTGCCAACCGCTCCCTGTGAGTGGTCCGGTATACAGGTATCGAAATGGTCCGTCAAGTTATGTATCAGTTGATCGACGGTTTCGTGACGACTTTGTAACGTCCGCTGCCAGTGACGTCGCAATCGATCAGTCTTCTCTCCTATCGCGCACGCCATACAACCACGAGAGTTCGCCATTTCCAAAAATTAAGCGGAACATATTCCAGATGATATCTGCCTGCGCGGGCGACTGCCACACGGGCGGGTCACCGACAGGAAACTTGCAATTGGTTTTGGAGAAGTATACAGGTAGTTCCGACGGGCGACGTCGCAATCACAGGAACCCATGACGACAGGAATCGCAGTCGGGCAAGTCCCCGCAGAGAGTGAGCCTCTGGCGTCGCGTCCACGGCCGGGCTCCGAACGGCTGGCGAGCGGCGTTTATGAGGAGATCCGCAATCGGATCTGCATACTGCGATATCCGCCCGGCCACCTCATTCACGAAAACAGACTGGCACAGGAGTTCGGCATCAGCCGCACGCCGGTGCGCCAGGTGCTGCAAAAACTCCAGATCGAAGGGTTCGTGGAAACACGCAGCGGGGTCGGCACGATTGTCACGGGCGTCGACGTTGCCGCGTCTCGGGATGTCTACGCGCTGCGCCTGAAGCTGGCGGAGCTGATTGGCGATCTCTCGCCGAACACGCCGACACCGGCACATGCGCAGGCCATGCGAACGCTTCTGGATCGCGCGCACCGCCTCAAGGAGACGCGCGACACGGAGGAGTTCTGGCAGATCAACCATGCCCGGCAGGGTCTTGTCTCGTCGTTGATCGGCAACTCGGCGCTACGGGACCTCTATGATTCCTATTACTATCGGACAGCCCGGGTCTGGTACAATGTGCTTGCGCAAGCCTGGGACGAGCAGATCGACGCGCTCTGCGCAGAGCTCCAGGACCTCATCCGCGCCATCGTTTCAGGGGACCCGAAAGCGGTCGCCTATGTGGAGCGCAACCATCTCAGTTACTACATGACGCTGCTCGGGCGGCTCGCACCACGCGCGGTCGCGGCGCGGCTCTGAAGCCAGGAGAGGAGTCGGCAGTGGGCACGGAGAGTTCCGAGCGACCTCGGTGCGGAAACGATTGATCCTGAGCTGCTGCAGGCACCGGTAGAGAACTTGAACCGCGGTGAATCGTCGGAGAGTTGACAGGGATGACGACGGACGCGAGCGTAATTCTCCATAGCGGCCCGCCGATCGACGCGACGGACGCGGACCGCCGGCCGCCTGCCACCACCGAGGTCGTCGTGATCGGCGGCGGCATTGTGGGCGTGAGCACCGCCCTCGCCCTCACCCGCCGGGGTGTGCCCGTGACGCTCTGCGAGAAGGGAGCGCTGGCGGCGGAACAGTCCAGCCGCAATTGGGGATGGGTGCGCAACATGGGGCGTGATCCGCGCGAATTGCCCCTCATGATCGAAGCCATGCGGATCTGGGCGGATATCGAAGAGCGCCTTGGCGGCACCGGTTTTCGTCGTTCGGGAATCTTATACTTGTGCCGTGACGAGAGCGAGATGGCGGCCCGCGCGCGCTGGTTGCCCTATGCCAGGGAGTTCCAGCTGGATACGCGCCTGATCGGTCCCGATGAGGTGGCCCGGGTGCTTCCCGGATCCACCCGGCGGTGGGAAGGTGCCCTCTACACGCCCAGCGACGCACGCGCGGAACCACAGAAAGCGGTTTCGGTCCTTGCGCGCGCCGCGCGCCAGCTGGGTGCGGCCATTGTCGTGAACTGCGCCGCACGCGCCATCGAGACGACTGGAGGCAGGGTCTCGAGCGTCCTCACAGAAAAAGGGCCGATCGCCTGCCAAGCGGTTGTGCTCGCGGGCGGCGCCTGGTCGAGGCTGTTCTGCCGCAGCCTCGGCCTGACCTTGCCACAACTCAAGGTGCTGGCCTCGGTGATGCGGGTCGACGGCGTCGAGAATGGTCCCGAGAGTGCCGCCTGGGGCCCCGGCTTTGCGTTTCGCAAGCGGCTCGATGGCGGCTATACCGTCGCGAATGGCGCGCCCAACATCGCGGACATCGTGCCTGACAGTTTCCGTTTCCTGCGCGCGTTCTTTCCGCTGCTGCGGATCGAGCACCGTGGGATTCGCTTGCGTCTCGGACGACGGTTTGTAGAGGAGGCCTTCTGGCCCTCGCGCTGGGATGCAGGTCGCCGAACGCCGTTCGAAGCCGTTCGGGTTCTTGATCCGAAGCCGGTGGTGCAACTGCTTGAGTCTGCCCTTTGCCGTCTCGGTGCGCTGTTTCCGGCCTTCAGGAGCGCGATCGTCCGGCAGCGCTGGGCAGGTTTGATCGATGCCATGCCGGATGCCCTTCCCGTCATTTCCGGCGTCGAGGATCTGCCAGGCTTTTTCATAGCAACCGGGTTTTCCGGGCATGGATTTGGGATCGGGCCGGCGGCGGGCCAGCTGATGGCCGACCTGGTGACCAATGCGCGACCGCTCGTGGATCCGACGCCTTTCCGGTTCAGTCGCTTCAGCGACGGAACGGCGGTCACGCCGATGACAGGTCTCTGATGACGTGGATAAGACAAGGTCTCGCGCCAGGCCTGCTCCGTTCAGTCCGGGGGAGCCTGGCCGGTCGGCTCTTCCGCAAGAGCATAGCCGACCGACCGCACCGTCCGGATGGGATCGGGGCCACCTGCGGTCCTCAGGGCTTGCCGGAGGCGGCCAACGTGAACATCGACGGTCCGGGTGCCGAGATGAATGTCTCGCGGCCAGGCCGCAGACTGAAGCTCATTGCGGGAGTGAACGCGACGTGGATTTCTCATGAAGTGGACCAGCAGGCGAAACTCGGTCGGCGCGAGGTGAATGATCTGTCCATTGCGCCGCACAACGTAGGCCGCGAGGTCGATCTCGAGGTCGTGGAATGTCAATACCTGCGGGGCTGCGGAATGCCGCGCGGAGTGCCGCAAGGCTGCCAGCACGCGTCCGACGAGCGTTTCCGGCATGAGAGGCCGCCCGAGGCATTCGTCAGCGCCGGACGCAAGAAAGTCTTCCCCATGGCGTTCATCACCCGAAGCCAGGAGCACCAGGATCGCGATGGATCTCGTCCGCCTTTCGAGGCGGAGCTGTGCGCACAGCGCTCGCACGTCGACCCCGGCAAGACGAGAATCCACAAGCAGGACCTCGGGCCTCAGTTCGCTCAGCCGCCTTTCCAGTCGTTTTCCGTCGGGTTCAGCGACGACCTGCACGCCGATCTGCCGGAAGACGTAGATGACAAAGGCGTTGAGACTGCCGTCCTCGGCAGCCAGCAGAACAGGCGAAGAGGCCCGCGATCCGATCGAGTCGTTACTCAACATCTGATCAGAGCCGCGCAAGTTGCCCCTCGTGAACTCTCGGCTTTGCCGGTTTACCAGAGGTCGGGACCGGGACGCCAAGCAAAGAACGGATGGTCGACATGGTGCGCTTCTCGGTCACAGGTAGCATTGGCCAGAACAGGATCTGGCACCTTGGTGAAGAATAGTGACCTCCTGCTCGTGAAGGCAAATTCAATCACGCCAGCCATGCAGCTGGCGAGGCGGAACCTTCAATCGTGCGGTTCTCACGACGCAGTATGGACGTGGGCTGAGACTTGAGCAACCCGATGGAGGATCGGGAGTATCTATGGAAGTCTTGCAGCGACGAACAGCGCAAGCATGCGTGCTTCTGGCGACCGAGGACGACCGGCTGACGTCGGCCCTCGAATACATTCTGCTGACGAGGAATTTTCGTGTCCTCGCGGCCAACGATTCCACCACTCTGCGCGCGCATCTAGGCGCCGAGACTCCGGACGCGCTCCTGTTCGAGCCCTCGCTTCCCGGTCTCGACGCGATCGCTCTCTGCTCCGCTTTGAGGCTCGAGAAGCGGACGCGCGATGTTGCGGTATTGGTGCTCGGCTCCGATACCGGTGATGAAAACGGTCACACACTCCTGAAGAACGGAGCCGACGAGTACATCGCGCCGCCGTTTTCGCCCGCGGAGCTCCTCAACCGCATACACGCCGCGTTGAAGAACGCACGATGCGAGGAGCCGGCTGGACCCATCTGTCTGAGTTTTGCTGATCTCAGCCTGGATGCAGCGACCTATCGGGTTCAGCGGAACGGACAAACCATCCATTTGGGCTTGAAGGAGTTCCGACTGCTGCAGCATCTCATGAAAAATCCTCACCGGGTGCATTCGAGAGATGAGCTGCAAAGTGCGGTCTGGCCGTCCGATGCGCAGATCGGCTTGCGGACGGTTGACGTTCATATCGGCCGCCTGCGCGGCGCTTTGAGGAGCGTCGGAGGGCCGGAGCTGATCCGCACAGTGCGATCCGTTGGTTATTCGCTCACCAGAGAGGCACGCATATCACCGCAAGTGCAATCCCCAGTATCTCGCGACCATTCTTGCTCCTTAGATGGTGAGCCGGGCTTCAGACACCCCCAAGAAGCCACCGGACTCTCCCAATGCTCAAGCGGGTCGGCCTCGGCTAGAGGCACTAGTTCGGACCTAGCGGCCATTGCGAGCACGACCGAATAGTTGGCTAGCCGCGCGCTGGCGCACAAATGGCCATCAGCCCAACCGTCACACATAGCTGCTTGCACGCGATAAGTGACGATAGATCTCGAGGCTTCGGAGGTACCTCGCCTCAACAGTCCCGTGGTTTGCGATTTTGTCTGCTGGCTCGCCAGATCACAAATTAAGCAGTTGAGCTCCGCGTCTGCTACGCCTTTGAAAGGGGACCATGCTCTTGATCAATGGAATGGCGCGTTAATGCCAAGAGCAGTCATCGATCCAGAGCACTTTGGTTTAGGTCGGCCTCGTAGCCTGTTCAGCAAGATTGGTGAGCGCCGCATCGCACTGCGTCATACCCATTGCGGTGACGACCATGCGATGGAAGTGATGTACCGCTGCCTCAGTCAGCTCGCCCGCGGCGGGATCATACATGAACCTGCCAGAGGAATAGCCCCGGGAGGCGAGACCACGCTGAACTGATTCGCAAAGAACCACATCCTCGTCGGTCAATACGCCATTGCGGTAGCTGTGACGGGCAAGATCCGCCGGCACATCGGGCATAGTAAAGCACTGTCCGATCTGCAGTGTGCTGCCTACACCGATCGGCATGAAGGAGAAGACCGAAAGATCGGGCGACCCGGGCAGGACGTTGAAGGTTGTGGTCGGCCACATCCACCAGAACCGGCCTTGTTTAACCGCGGCATCTTCCGCCACCGGATAGGAGATTTTCCGGTTGGCCTTTAGGTCCAATATCTGCGACATCCAGATCTTCTCTGTCTTGATGAAGTGCGACTTCATATCCAGCAGATCGGAGAGGATCGGATGCGCGATGCTGCAATGATAGCATTCGAGGTAGTTGTCGACGGCAACCTTCCAGTTTGCTTTCATGGTGCCGCTCGGCGTGCCCGGCACCAGCGCCATGCGGTCGAAGCCGACCACTTCGCGCTGAAGCTCTTCGGCGAGCCCGCCAGCTTGCTCGGCAAGCGGCATCGCGTCGAGATCGAGATTGAAAAAGACGAAACGGCCGGCAAATACCTCGATGCGGATCGGCTTGAGCGCAAATGCCCGGGGGTCGAAGTCCGGCAGGTTCTGCATGCCGCGGGCCCCGCGAAAATGGCCGTCCGTGCCATAGCTCCAGGCATGATAGGGGCAGGTGATCACGCGCGCCCGGCCGCGGCCGCGGAGCAGCTCATGGGCGCGGTGCTGACAGACATTGTAGAAGCCGCCAAGTTCCCCGCTCTTGTCGCGGATGACGATGACGCTTTGGTCGAGAATGCTGGCCGTGACATAGTCGCCAGCCTCGCGCAATTCCTCGAGGCAGCCGGCATAGTGCCAGCTTCGAAAATGGATCGCCTCCCTCTCGCGCGCGAAGAAATCCTGATCGGTGTATGCCCAACCCGGCAGCGTGCCGGAGTGTCCGGGATCGTCGGTCACGGTAACAGGGCCGCGGATGTCTCGAATGGCGTGCATCTCACCCTCCCATGCTCGTGCGCAGATATCCTGGCGTGGCCAGCTCCCCATCAACCCCGATAGACACGGTTTTCCCGTGTCACGACCTAAGCCCCATTGGCACGTCCCCGTTAGATCAACACAAATGTCTTACGCAGCCAAGCGGCTCTCCAACTCCGGCACCGCCTGGAAGAGATCGGCGACGAGCCCGCAATCGGCGACCTGGAAAATCGGCGCATCCTCGTCCTTGTTGATGGCGACGATGACCTTGCTGTCCTTCATGCCGGCGAGATGCTGGATCGCGCCGGAGATGCCGACCGCGATGTAGAGCTCCGGCGCCACGATCTTGCCGGTCTGTCCGACCTGGTAGTCGTTCGGCACGAAGCCCGCATCGACCGCCGCGCGTGAGGCGCCGACCGCGGCATTGAGCTTGTCCGCGACCTTCTCCAGCATGTGGAAGTTGTCGCCCGATTGCATGCCGCGGCCGCCGGAGATGACGATGCGCGCGGAGGTGAGCTCCGGCCGCTCGGACTTGGAGAGTTCCTGGCCGACGAAGGTGGCAAGGCCGGTCTCTCCGGCGGCGGCGACGTTCTCGATTGCGGCGGAGCCGCCGGTCGCTGCCGCCGCCTCGAACGCGGTCGGGCGCACGGTGATGACCTTGACCTTGTCCGCGGATTGCACGGTCGCCACCGCGTTGCCGGCATAGATGGTGCGCACGAAGGTGTCGGCGCTCTCCACGCCGCTGATGTCCGAGATCTGCTGCACGTCGAGCAGAGCGGCGGCGCGCGGCATCACGTTCTTGCCCATGGCCGTGGTCGCGGCGAGGACGTGGCTGTAGCTCGGCGCGAGGCCGACGATCAGCTTGGCGGTGTTCTCCGCCAGGCGGCTGGCATAGGCGGCATCGTCCGCCAGCAACACCTTGGAAACGCCGGCGATCTTGGCGGCTTCATCGGCGACGGCGCGGCAATTCTGCCCGGCCACCAGCAGATGGATTTCACCGCCGATCTTCTGCGCTGCGGCGACAGCATGCAGGGTCGCCGATTTCACGGCGCTGTTATCATGTTCGACGAGAACGAGGTTGGTCATGGTTCAGGAATCCCAGTGAATTGCGGTTGATGGCTGCCAAATGAATCCGGGGTCAGATGACCTTGGCTTCGTTGCGCAGCTTCTCCACCAGCTCCGCCACCGACTTCACTTTCACGCCCGCCTTGCGCTTCGGCGGCTCCACCACCTTCAGAGTCTTGAGCCGCGGCGCGGGGTCGATGCCCAGCGCCTCGGGCGTCACCTGCTCGATCGGCTTCTTCTTCGCCTTCATGATGTTGGGCAGCGAGGCATAGCGCGGCTCGTTGAGACGCAGGTCGGTCGTCATGACCAGCGGCAGCTTGACCTGGATGGTCTCGAGGCCGCCATCCACCTCGCGCGTCACGTTGGCGGTGCCATCGCCGTTGATCACCAGCTTCGAGGCGAAAGTCGCCTGCGACCAGCCGAGCAAAGCGGAGAGCATCTGGCCGGTCTGGTTGGCGTCGTCATCGATCGCCTGCTTGCCCAGGATGCAAAGCTGCGGCTGCTCCTTGTCCACCACCGCCTTCAGCAGCTTGGCGACCGCAAGGGGCTGCAGCTCCACATCGGTCTTCACGTGGATGCCGCGATCGGCGCCCATGGCAAGGGCGGTGCGGATGGTCTCCTGGCACTGGGTCGGACCCAGCGAAACGGCGATCACTTCCGTCGCCTTGCCGCCTTCCTTGAGGCGAACCGCCTCTTCCACCCCGATCTCGTCGAACGGGTTCATGGACATCTTCACATTGGCGGTCTCCACGCCGGTGCCGTCCGCTTTCACGCGCACCTTCACGTTGAAGTCGACCACCCGCTTAACCGCGACCAGTACTTTCACAGCGCGCCTTCCGCTCGCATCCTGTCGATTTCACTTGCCGCATAGCCGAGTTCCGCAAGCAGCGCATCGGTATGCTGTCCAAGGGTCGGTGGCGGCGACGCGGCTTCGGCCGGACGCCCGCTCACCTTGAATCCGGCACGTACCACCGTCACGGCGTGATCAAGCCCCGGGATGGCATCAAACACCTGGGTGAGCCCGCGATGCTGAATCTGCGGATGCACCAGGACGTCGGGCAGGTCGAGCACACGGCCTGCCGGCACGCCCGCATCATTCAGGATCACCTCCCATTCTGCTGCCGTGCGATGCAGGAGCGATTCCTCCAACAGCGCCGTCAGTTCGGCTCGGCTGGCCTTTCGCGACTCGCGATGGGCGAAGCGTGGGTCCGAAGCCAGATGCTGCAGCCCCAGAATCTCGCACAGAGTCTCGAACTGCTCCTGCTTGTTGGCGGCGATATTGAGGAGCCCGGCGCCGGTGCGGAACGTGCCGGACGGGCTGGCCGTTACATTATCATTGCCCATCCGGCGAGGCTCCACTCCGGCGATCAGCCAGTTCGACAGCGGCCAGCCCAAGGTAACGAGCGTCGCGTCCAGCATCGAAACATCGATGAACTGCCCTTCGCCGGTTTCCTTGCGTCGGTAGAGCGCAGCGCAGATGGCGAACGCCGCGGTGATGCCCCCGATGGTATCGCAGACCGGGTACCCAACCCGGAACGGTCCTAGGTTTGCATCGCCCGTCAGGCTCATCACGCCCGACAAGCCCTGAATGATCTGGTCATATGCGGGATTTTTTCTGAGCGGACCATCCTGCCCAAAGCCGGAGATGGCGCAATAGATGAGATTTTCCCGTAAGGGCCTGAGGCTGGCGTAGTCGAGGCCGAGACGCTCCATGACGCCAGGCCGGAAGTTCTCGAGCACCACATCGGACTGCGCAACCAGCCGCCTGAACACATCGGCACCGGCCGGCTTCTTGAGATCGAGCGCAAGCGATCTCTTGCCGGCGTTCTGCGCCAGAAACGAAGCCCCCATGAGCTGCTTGTTGAGAGCCGGGCTGGCGCCGAGCTGCCGTGCCAGATCGCCACCTTCCGGCATTTCTACCTTGATGACATCCGCACCCAGCAGGGCCAACTGGTAACCGCAGAATGGGCCCGCCAGCACATTGGTCAGATCGAGCACGCGGACGCCGCTCAACAGACCTGTACCGGTTGTTATCTTCTGGGTGGCTTGGTCAAACATGATGTTCTGTAGGATAGAATGATGTTCTGTTATTATCTTGGCGACCTCATTTGCTGTCAAGCGACCTGCAAAATGCGAAACCGATCGGACACCATGTTCGAACATCATCTGCGGATTGACGTGTTCTGCCAAATAGAATTATGTTCTGTTTCCGCGCACCGTATTTCCTGGAGGGACTGAAGCCATGGGAAAAGACTATCAATTCTACATCAATGGCCAATGGCGGGACGGCGCCGGCGGCGAGCGCTTCCCCGCTATCAACCCCTATAACCAGGAAGCCTGGGCCAGCATCCCGCATGCGGCCGACTGCGACGTCGCTGAGGCGATTCAGGCGGCGCGCTCGGCATTCGAGCGCACGTGGCGGCATACGTCGGGGCTGGAGCGCGCGAAACTGCTCCATCGCCTTGCCGACCTGCTTGAGGCGGATGCCGACCGGTTGTGCGTGCTGGAAAGCACGGACAATGGCAAGGTGATTCGCGAAACGCGCACCCAGATGTCGTTCGCGGCCAGGCAATACCGGTTCTTTGCCGGATTTGCCGACAAACTCTGGGGCAATGTGATTCCGCTCGACCAGCCGCATATCCTCGACTACGCCAACCGCGTGCCGGTCGGCGTCGCCGTCCTGATCACGCCCTGGAACTCGCCGATGCACCTGCTTTCCAACAAGTTGGCACCGGCGCTGGCGGCAGGATGTTGCGTGGTCATCAAACCATCCGAGCATGCCTCCGCAACCACCTTGGAGTTCTGCAAGTTCATTGAGCAGGCCGGCTTCCCGCCGGGCGTCGTCAACGTTGTTACCGGCGATGCACGCGTGGGCAAGGCTCTGGCCAATGCGCGCGGGATCGACAAGCTGAGCTTCACCGGCAGCCCGGATGTCGCCCGCAGCATCGCGGCAGATGCCGGCCGCAATCTGGTGCCGGTCACGCTCGAACTCGGCGGCAAATCACCCAACATCATTTTCGACGACGCGGACATCGACCAGGCGGTCATCGGCGCACTAGCCGGCATCTTCGCTGCAACAGGCCAGACCTGCATCGCCGGATCGCGGCTACTGGTGCACCGTCCCGTGTACAAGACCATTGTTGAGCGCCTGGTGGTGCGCGCCGGCAGCATCGTGATGGGCAATCCAGTGGACCCGAAAACGGAAATGGGGACCGCCGCCAACGAACCGCAGTTCCGCAAGATCCTCGGTATGATCGAGGCCGCCAGGAAGGATGGCGCCAAGCTTGTAGCGGGCGGCGGCCCGGCCACGGATTCGGCCCTTGCAAAAGGCTTCTTCATCCAGCCCACTATCTTCATCGACGTCGAGAACTCGATGACCATCGCGCAAGAGGAGATCTTCGGTCCCGTTCTGTCGATCATTCCATTTGAAACCGAGGAACAGGCAATCACGATCGCGAACGACACGCGCTACGGCCTTGCTTCCGGAGTCTGGACCACCAGTCTCAATCGCGCCCTGCGGGTCTCGAAGGAGATCCAGGCCGGGACCGTCTGGGTCAACACCTATCGCGCTATCGCGGCCCAGGTTCCCTTTGGCGGCATGAAGGAGAGCGGCTTCGGACGCGAGCGCGGCGCTCCCGCACTCGACGAATTCATGACCTTCAAGAACGTTATGATCGACTACTCGGGAACCATCCGGGATCCGTTTGCGATCCGCACCTGAAGGGCCGGCGGGAAGCGCGCATCAGATGTCCAGCACGAGCTTGTCGCCAACCGCCCGCGAACAGCAGATCGCCACCAGGTCGTTCGCCGCCTTTTCCTCGTCGGTCAGCACCGAATCGCGGTGATCGGGCGTGCCGCTCAACACGGAGACGAGACAAGTGCCGCAATAGCCTTCGCGGCATAACGCGTTCGGGGCGTGACCATGCTCCTCCAGCACGCTGAGGATGGACCGGCCCGCTGGAACTTCGTAGCTGGCGCCGCTACGGGCAAGGACTACCTGGAATTTCGCGCTGACCGATGCGAGGGCTTGCGCTGCCGCGAAAATCTCGTAATGCACGTGATCTGCAGGCCAGTGGGCCGTTTCAGCACGGACCGCCTGAACCAACCCCGAAGGCCCACAGACATAGACGTGCCGCCCGGGCTCGAACGTCTCGAGCAGAGCAGCCAGATTCAGCCCACGTTTCGGATCACCGCCGTCGAAGACCAGGCTCAACCGCGCCTCCGGCACGACCTGACGCAGATCCGGCAGGAAGGCCGCCGCACTCGCTTGCCGCGCGCAATAGTACAGCTGAAAGTCCGCCGCCTTGCCGGCCAGATGTCGCGCCATTGCCAGGATCGGCGTTATGCCGATGCCCCCGGCGATCAACACATGCCGCTTCGCTGCGGCGGACAAGGGGAAATGATTGACCGGCTTCGAGACAGCAACGCGGTGCCCCACCGCCCAGGTCTCGTGAATCTGCCGGGATCCGCCGCGCGACCTCGGATCACGCAGCACGCCGATGACATAGCGGCGGCGCTCGGTCGGATCGTTCGCAAGCGAGTAGTGCCTGATCTCGTGGTCGACGCGGACCTGTATGTGCGCGCCGGCCTCGAACGGCGGGAGCTCGCGACCGTACGGATCGACGAGCTCGTAGATCCGGATGTCCTCCGCGGCAAGGAAGCATTCCTGGATTTGCAGGTCCAGCCATTCATAGGTCATAGCGGCAGAATTGCAGCCGAGACTTTACAGGCCGGCCTTGACCTCATCGAAAATCTTGATGAGCTTCTCCTTGGTCTCAGGCGGTGTCGGCCAATAGACGCGACTGTGCTGCAGCAGGGCATCGGGATCGGAGATACCGAGTTCCTCGAGTCGTTCCGGGGCGACCTGGGCAAAACTCTGCTTATTGGAATGGCCATAGCCGTACTGCTCGATGAGCGTTTTGCCGGTACCGGGATCCAGCATCGCGTTGATGTAATCGTAGGCGAGTTCCTCGGAGCCGGCATGATTTTCCAATAAGGACATGCCACAAACCCAGGTAAAGATCCCTTCCTTTGGCCGCATATAGGCGACGGGAACTCCCTGCTTCTTGAGGTCGACCACGGCCGCATTCCATGCCCAGGCTCCGACGATCTCTCCGGCTGCAAGAGCCTGGGTGATCTGGGTGGCATCCGTCCAGTAGAAGCGCATGTTCGCGTTGATCTGCTTCATGACCGGCTTGGCGGCATCGAGCTCGGCATCAGTCATAGCGAAGGGATCCTTGGCGCCGCTGAGCACGCCGGACACCGCCCCCATGGATTCGGCTGAATCGTACATGGCGAGCTTGCCCTCGTACTTCTCATCGGTCAGCAAGCCGATCGAGTTAGCTCCCGCGTCGACCAGGTCGGTCCGGTAAAGAATCGATTCGTTGCCCCAATCGAACGGCACATTGAAATAATCGCTGCCGATCACGACGCCGGGGATTTCGCGGAACCTGGGGAATATGTCGTTCCACTGCTCGACCTTGCTGACATCGATCGGACGCAGCACGCCGGCATCGTTCCAGCGTCCCACGTAGGACGTGCAAGGATGCGCGACGTCAGCGGTGAAGCCGGCGCGCAGCTTTTGCAAGCCCTCCTCCCCTTCCCCGAAGATCGCGAAGTTCGGCGCCGAGCCATGCTTCTTGAGGAAGGGCTGAAAGAACATCGGATCGTCGTACCCGGCCCAGGTGAAGACCGTGCAACTGTCCTCGGCACGTCCCGGTTTGGGGAATGTAGTTGTGACCAAGCCGACGGAGGCCAAGGCCGCCATCATCTGCCGGCGCGTCAAAGTGCCGGCACGGAGATCCCGCATAAAGCTCTTGTAGCTCATTGCCCTCCCCTGTGTTCTATCCGATAGAACTATATTCTATTTTATAAACTGCACGAAGAGAGTCAAGCCGCATGCACGCGAGGCGGAGACCGTTCACATGGTCAGAAGCAGCAGGGCCTCTCGCGGATAGTCCAGCCACACCGGCCGATCCTGTTGCCGGCCAGCGCCGGGCATGTTGTTCTGCGTCACGACCCGGATCGGCGCCGCATGGTTCGCGACGGCCACTCCATATTGGCAGCGATCTCCGAGATAGGTTTCCGAAACTACCCGTCCCTCGATCATGCCGTCGGTGTGCGGCGGCCGTTCCCAGCTCAGGACGATCTTCTCCGGACGCATTGCCAGCGTGACAGCGCTACCCGCCGCGACCGTACCGCGGGTAGCAACGGTCAAGTCACCCAGGCCGTCCACCCTGACCGAAGTGCCTTCCGGTCTCACCGCTTGCACCTCGGCCCTGAAGAAGTTCATTTCGCCGATGAATTCTGCGACCGCCCGGTTCTCCGGCGCTTCATAAAGGCTACGCGGGTCGCCGATCTGCAGCGGCCTGCCAGCAGACATGATCGCGATCCGGTCCGAGAGGGTCAGCGCCTCCTCCTGGTCATGGGTGACGAGCACGAACGTGATGCCGACCGCCCGCTGAATCCGCCGGAGTTCGCTCTGCATCTCGGCGCGCAGCTTCTTGTCCAGCGCGCCGAGCGGCTCATCCAGCAGCAGGACCTTCGGTTCGCACACCAGTGCGCGCGCCAGGGCGACACGCTGCCGCTGTCCGCCCGAAAGCTGGTGCGGCCACCGGTCGGCGAGGTGACCTAGGCGGATCATTTCCAACGCCTGAGCGACCCGGTCCGCGACCGCTGCCTTGGTCATCTTCCGGTTCAACAGCCCATAGCCGACATTCTCGCGGATACTGAGATGTGGAAAGAGGGCATAGTTCTGGAACACCATGTTGGTCGGCCGGCGGTTGGCAGGAACCCCTGCCATCGACTTGCCGTCGATGAACACCTCGCCGAACGTCGGCGCATCGAACCCGCCCAGCATGCGCAGCAGCGTGGTCTTGCCGCATCCCGACGGCCCGAGCAGGGAGAAGAACTCTCCGGCCGCGATATCGAGCGTGACATCATCCACCGCGCGGATAGGGCCGTAGTGACGGCTGACATGGCGAAGCGAGATCATCGGACGTTCCAGTTCCAGTACCATTCCCTAAATCCCCCTGGAGAAGGCACTCTGAATCCCGCGGCGGCGCAGCCATTCCGCGAACAGAACCAACAGGCACGAGCCCAGCAGGATGCAGGAGCCGAGCGCCAGCACATCCGGCAGGCGGCTGGGGAATCGAAGCTGGCTGAAGATGTAGATCGGCAGCGTCGTTTCGTTCCCCGCGAGGAAGAAGGCGAGCACGAACTCATCAAGCGATACAGTGAAGCTCAGCAGAAAGCTGGCGACAATTCCCGGCAGCGCCAGCGGAAGGGTCACACGGCGGAATGTTCCCCAGCGGCTCTGGCCCAGGTCGAGCGAGGCTTCCTCGAGAGACCGGTCAAACCCTTCAAGCCGCGACATCATCACCAGCATCGAAAACGGGACGCAGAGGAGCACGTGCCCGATGCCCACGGTCCACAGGGAGAGCTCTATGTCCAGCACATGGCGCGCCAGCATCAGCAGGGAAATGCCGACAACGATGCTGGGCACGACCAGGGGCAGCATGATCAGGCCCACAGCCGCCTTGCCGCCGCGAAGCTTGCGGTGAGTGACGGCCTTGGCACCGCAGATGCCAATGCAGGTGCTGATGGCCGCTGCGCACAGCGCCACCACCAGGCTGTTCTTGAAGGCCGCCATCAGCTGGGCATTGCCCAACAAGCCCTCGTACCACCGCAACGTGAAGCCGTTCAGCGGAAAAGCGATCATGGTGGCGTCGTTGAAGGAGAAGAGCGGCAGCAGCATGGCCGGCGCATAGAGGAAGATGACGTAGAGCACAGCGAAGACGAACAACGGCCTTGAACCCATCCGCATGTCAGCGCTCCGTCCCATGGCGGCGACCGCTGATCCAGAGGAAGAACAGCACGCCGATCGCCACCACGGTCATCGAAACGATGGAGACGGCGGCACCCAGCGGCGCATTATTAGCCTTGCCGAACTGCGACTGGACGATGTTGCCGATCATGATGCCCTCGCGGCCGCCGACCAGAGTCGGCGTGACGTAGTCGCCCACGGTTGGAATGAAGACCAGCATTGCGGCCGCGGCAACGCCTGGCCATGACAACGGCAAGGTGACGCGCAGGAACCGTTTCAACCAGCTATCGCCGAGGTCGACAGATGCCTCGAACAACGAGCGATCGATCTTCTCCAGCGATACATAGATGGGAAGGATCGCGAAGGCCGCCCAGGCGTGGGCCAGCGTGATGACCACCGCGGTTGGATTATAGAGCAGGAAGTCGAGCGGCTGCGCGATGATCCCGAGATCCACCAGGCCCGAGTTCACCACGCCGTTGAAGCCGAGGATGATCTTCCAGGAGAAGACGCGCAGCAGATAGCTGGTCCAGAACGGTAGGGTGATCAGGATGATCCAGATGACCTTCCCGCGCTTGACCTGAAATGCCAGGAAATAGGCCATCGGATAGGCGAGGAGGATGACGGCCGCGGTCGAGACCAGCGACATCAGGATGGACTTGACGAGCAGCACCATGAAGATCGGCGACTCGAGGTAGAAGGGAATGCCGAGGAAATAGACCGGCTCCGCCGCGGGCGCGAAGATTGTCCGATAGTTCGTCAAAGTCGGCGTGTAATCGATGTCGAAATAGCTCTGGCTGGCGAAGCTGAGGGCCACCAACGCGGCCAGCGGCGACAGCAGCAATGCGCCGACCACCAGCAGCGCCGGCACGAGCAGCAGATATCCGCGCACGGATTCGGAGTTCCGAAAGCGACTCACCCAGCGGGAGCGAGAGCCCCGCGCCTCACCGACATATCGGTCCGCGTTGCCTTCGACGTAGATCGAGGTGAGCTCCTCACCGATCAGCATCGGCAGACTTCCCCTGCACGGCCACTCCCTTTTCCGGCGCTCTTCTCTCCTTGGCGCCTCGTCTGTTCTGTGTTATAGAACGCTATTCTATTTTATACAATAGGACGAAGATGCCGCGTCCGACAGTGGAGAGAGCCGGCGCGGCCACGCGTATCAGCTGGAAAGGAAAGGAGTTTCGCGCCGTCGACCTGCGCCGGTTGGGAGGGCACACCACCGATCTGCGCCGGTTTTCCTATGCTCAACGCGTATTCCTGGAAAACCTGGTACGGCACGCCGACGACAGCTCGGTTGCACGTGACATGATCCGGTCGCTCCAAAGCGGATCGGACTGCGCATCCCTGGAGATCAGCTTCCGGCCGGCACGCGTCGTGATGCAAGACTACGCCGGTCTGTCCGCTCTGGTCGATCTCGCCGCCTTGCGGGACAGCTATGCCGCCCGCGGCATGGATCCATCGTTGGTCAACCCGACTTTGCCGGTCGACCTGGTGATCGATCATTCGCATGTTGCGACTGAGGCTGGCTCGGCCCAGGCCTTCTCCCGCAATCTCGCCCTGGAATTCGCCCAGAACCGGGAGCGGTATACATTTCTTGCATGGGCCCGTGACAGCTTCCGCAATCTCCGCGTGGTGCCGCCGGGAAACGGCATCCTGCATCAGATTCATCTGGAGCAAATCGCGCAGGTAGTCTCGGCGCGGGACGGCTGGCTTCTGCCCGACAGCGTCATCGGTACCGACAGCCATACGACCATGATCAATGGCCTAGGTGTCCTGGGGTGGGGCGTAGGCGGCATCGAAGCGGAAGCCGCCATGCTTGGGTTCCCGCTGACCCTCCCCGCTCCGCTCATCACCGGCGTGCGGCTCACCGGCTGCCTGCGACCTGGAATCCTGGCGACGGACGCGGTTCTCGACATTACGGAGAAGCTGCGCCGGCATGGCGTCACTGGCCATGTCGTTGAGTTTCACGGCCCCGGGCTCGAGTCGCTGGCGGTGCCTGACCGGGCGACCATCGCCAACATGGCGCCGGAATACGGGGCGACATGCGGTTACTTCCCCATCGATCGGCTGACCCTCGATTATCTGGCGCTGACCGGCCGCGCGCCGGACCAGATCGGACTGATTTCGATCTATGCGCGTCATCTCGGCCTGTGGCACCACAGCGATACGCCTCATTACCGCGACCTCCTGGAAATCGATCTCGGCAAGATCGATCGTTGCATCGCAGGGCCGCGCCGGCCTCAGGAGCGCCGCAGCCTCGGCAAGCTCGACGATTTTCCAGAACCGCAGGAGACGAACGGCCCCACGCATGGCGATATCGTCATCGCCGCCATTACCAGCTGCACCAACACCGCCAACCCGGCCGCGATGATCAGCGCGGCCCTGCTCGCCCGCAATGCACGCCGGCGCGGATTGCGGCCGAAGCCGCATGTCCGGTGCTCTTTTGCACCGGGATCGCGCGCGGTCGCCGGTTACCTTTCCACCAGCGGCTTGCTCGCCGATCTCGAGGCGCTTGGCTTCTGGATCGTCGGCTTTGGCTGCTCAAGCTGCGTCGGCAATTCCGGAGACCTGGGTCCCGATATTGCAGAAGCCATTGCCGCAAGGGATCTCACCGTCGCATCTGTCCTGTCCGGCAACCGTAACTTTGAAGGGCGCATCCATCCACTGGTGAAGGCAAACTACCTCGCCTCCCCGCCACTAGTCGTCGCCTTCGCATTGGTGGGCCACATGCGCGGCAGCCTGCTTGTGGATCCGATTGCGGTTTCACCGGATGGCCCTGTGTACCTCGCCGACCTCTGGCCCGCACCGGCGGAAGTCAGCACCCGCATGGCCGAGATCGGCAGCGATATCTATCGTAGTGCCGCTACCCGGCTGCATGACGGCGGACCGGAGTGGAATGCCCTTGTGATCCCGCCGTCGCACCTCTTCCCCTGGGATCCGGCGAGCACCTACTTGACTGCAGGCGACCTCCTGGCAACCACCGCGTACGGAAACAGGCCAGCTTTGCATGCCGCAGCGCCACTGCTGATCCTGGGCGATGGCATCACCACCGACCATATCTCGCCGGTTGGCCGCATCGATTCCGCGGGCGACGCCGGCCAATGGCTGGCAGGTCGTGGCGTCGCGGCAAAAGACTTCAACACCTTCGGCGCGCGGCGCGGCAATCCCGCTGTGATGACGCGCGGCACGTTCGCCAATCCGCGCCTGCGGAACGCGCTCTGCCCTGGCACGGAGGGGCCCGTCACCAGACACGAGCCGACCGGCGACACCGTAACAGTGTTCACAGCAGCGCAGCGCTACATCGCCGCCGGCATGGACACCGTCGTCCTCGCCGGCAAGGAGTACGGCACGGGCTCGGCACGCGACTGGGCCGCCAAGGGCACCAAGGCGCTCGGCATCCGCGCCGTGATCGCCGAGAGCTTCGAGCGCATACACCGCACCAACCTGGCCCTGATGGGTGTTCTGCCTCTGCAATTAGCAGATGGCTGGACTGCCGCAACGATGGCCGCTTGTGCCGGCAGCCGTTTCTCCGTCGATGTGTCGACGAAGGACTTGGCACCTGGCGCTGCCCTTACGCTCCGCGTCCTGCATGCGAATGGCAGGACGCAGGATGTGCCTGTGCGATGCCGGCTCGACACTCAGTTCGAGGTGACCTGTTTCCAACGCGGCGGGATTTTCGCCGCCTTCGCGCCTACCGCCTAGCGAAGGTCGCGTAGGCTTTCCTCGACCGTCTGCAGCGTCCAGGCGATGTCGTCCGGCTTGTGCAGGGTGGATAGATACATTTTCTGCGCCAGGTTGGTGAGAATTCCGCGGGTCAGCAGGGCGTGACGCAGGCGCTGCTTGAACTCCTTGTCCTCCCTTTGAGCGGAGCGGAAATCCGTGATCGGCTCGGCGGTGAAGTAGATGTTGCCCATGGGACCGCTGCCCAGGACTTGCGCCGGCACATTCAGCCGATGGGCAACGTCGGCCAGTCCACGGCGCAAGCGCGCGCCGGCATTGTTCAGCGATTCATAGGTGCCCGGCTGCTTGAGTTCGCGCAACGTGGCGAGCCCTGCCGTTGCCGCCAAGGGGTTGCCGCTGAGCGTGCCGCTGACATAGACATATTGCGGCCCACGCTCGCGCGGATTGGAAAGGCGCATGATCTCCGTCTTTCCGACAACGGCCGCCAACGGATACCCGCCACCGATGATCTTGCCATAGGCGACCAGATCCGGTTGCACGCCATAGATCCCTTGGACACTGCCATAGGTGAGGCGGAAGCCCATCACGACTTCGTCGAAGACAAGGATGATGCCATGCGCATTGGCCGCAGACCGCAACGCGGCGAGGAAACCCGGCTTGGGCGCGATCAGGCGCATTTCCGGCTCCACGATGATCGCCGCCAGATCGGATTTGTGTTGCTCGATGATATCCAGCGTGGTTTCGATATCGTTGAACGGTGCGATCAGCACGCTGGCCTGGGCAGCATCCGGTATGCCGGCCGTATCAGGAAGCCCATGCGGATAGATTCCCTGCTTGGCCGGCATCATGCTCATGAGCGCATAGTCATGGCTGCCGTGGTAGGCGCCCTCGAACTTCAGCACCTTGTTGCGTCCGGTAAATCCGCGCGCCAGCCGCAGGGCAAAGAAGGTGGCCTCGGAACCGGAGCTGCAGAACTTCACCATGCCACTGCCAGGCGTAGCCGCCACCAGTTCTTCCGCAAGCTCGATCGACGGCTGGTTCAAAGCATAATATGTGGTGCCGCGCGCCATCTGCTCCCGGACCGCCGCCTGAACGGCAGGATGGGCGTGGCCGATGATCATGGGTCCGGAGCTCAAGACGTAGTCGAGATAGGTCCGGCCGCCGAGATCGGTGACGCGCGGTCCGCTCGCCGAAGCGACAATCAGGTCCTGATCGCTGGGAATGAAGAACGATCCCAGAGAAGCGCCGGGCAGCACGGCGTGGGCGCGCTTCAACATACTGAGATTGGCCTCGCTGGAGTCGCTGCTCTGCCTGCGTTCCGGTTTGATCGACATATCCATGATCTCTTCGACTCCTAGCCCTTCAAGCGCGTGCCACGCGGATCGAAGGGCGCCGCGACTGATGGCATCACAGCGTAGCGCGTGCCCGCGATTTCCGCTTCGAACCGATCGCCCAGGATATCGGCGTCAGCCAGTGAGCCACCCTTGATCCAGCCCAGCGCCACCGCCCGTTCCACGCTATGGCCAAAGGTCGCCGAACTCAGCGAACCGCAGCGTTCGCCATTGCGGTAGATCGGTTCGTGATGATGCGGGAAGGCTTCCGCATCCTCAAACACGAAACTCAGCAGGCGGCGCGAAAGGCCGGCGGCACGCTGACGCAGCAAGGCCTCACGGCCTATGAAATTCGCCGTCTTATTCAACCGCACCGCAAAGCCGAGGCCGGCCTCCAGCGGGGTATCGTGTGGCCCGATATCATGCCCCCAGGACCGGAAGCCCTTCTCGATGCGCAGCGATCCCATCGCCGCGGTTCCGCCGAGGCGCAGTCCAAACTCCTGTCCGACCGCCATGACCTCTTCGAACACGGACACGGCGAATTCCGTTGGCACATGCAGCTCCCAGCCCAATTCGCCGGTGTAAGACACGCGCATGGCAAGGGCGGTGCCGTAGCCGATCTCGATCTGCCGTGCTGTGCCGAACGGGAATGCCACGTTGTCCAGCGCCTGCGGGGTCAGGCGGCCGAGGAGGTCGCGGCTCTTCGGCCCGGCGATGCCGATCACGGCCGAGCCTGACGTGATGTTCGCGATGGTCACGTTCTCCCGCTCGCCGATATGCGATTGAAGCCAATGTATATCGCGCACGCCCTGCTGCGCCCCGGTTACCAGCAGGAAGGCGTCGTCCCGCAGCCGAGTCACGGTAAGATCGCTTTCGATGCCGCCGGCCTCGTTCAGCAATGCTGTGTAGACGATCTTTCCCGGCGGAACGGCGACATTGTTGGCGCACAGGCGCTGCAGGAACGCTTCGGCATCCTTGCCCTGCACCAACAGCTTGGAAAACGGAGACTGGTCGAACAGGGCGACGGCCTCACGCGCCGCCTTGTGCTCGCCCTCCCAGAAGGAAAACCAGTTCTGCTTTCCGTAGGAGAACTCGATCTTCGGCACCTTGCCGTCCGGCGCAAACCAGGCCGGCCGTTCCCAATTGGCGCGTTGCGTGAAGGAGGCGCCGCGCTGCTGCAAAGCACTGTGCAGCGGCGTGCGCTTGATCTGGCGCACCGTATCGTAGTCATGTCCCGGCCAGGGTATTTCAAAGTGCTTGGCCAAAACCTCTGGAATGCGTTCGGAAAGCGCTCGCAGATTGTTGTCCCCGCCGCCATAGCGCCGGATATCGACCGACCACAGATCAATCGGCGGGCGGCCCTTCATGATCCACTCCGTCACCGCCCAGCCCACTCCGCCGCCGAACACAATGCCGCTGGAATTCATGCCGCAGGCGGTGAACAGACCGCGCACCTCCGGTGCCTCGCCGATCAGAGGCGTGCTGTCCAACGTGAAGCTCTCCGGCCCGTTGATGAAGGACCGCATGCCTGCGCGCTCGAGGGACGGGATGCGATGAATTGCATTCTGCATCATTGGCGCGAAATGGTCCCAATCCTCGTTCATGAGGACAAAGCCTGAATCGCGCGGAAGCTTTTCGACCGGCAGCGGCTTGGGGTTCGGCTCGAAGCATCCCACCAGCAGGCCGCCGACATCCTCGCGGAAATAGAGATAGGCATCGCTGTCGCGAATGGCGGGCAGGTCGGCCGTCACTCCGTCCATTGCGTCTGTCAGCATGTAGAGATGCTCGCAGGCGTAGAGCGGCACGTGATGCTTCGCCATGGCGCCGACCTCGCGGCTCCACAAGCCGGCGCAGTTCACCACGATATCGCACTTGATCGTGCCGAAGGGTGTGCGCACGCCCTTGATCTGCCCCCCGGCGATCTCGAAGCCTTCCACCGGCGTGTTCTCGAAGATCTTGGCGCCGCGGCTGCGTGCGCCCTTCAGCAGCGCGGCACAGGTGTCGGAGGGATCCACGCGGCCCGACGTCGGCGACCACAATCCGCCATGCAGGTCATCGGTGCGCAAGAGCGGCCACTTCTTGGCAATCTCGGATGCCGTAATGATCTCCACATCCAATCCAAAGGATCGTGCGCTGGAGGCCGAATGCTTGAGGCTCGTCATGCGCTCCTTGGAGGCGGCGACCGTGATGTGGCCGGGCTGCCGCCACCCGGTCGATTGTCCGGTCTCGGCCTCCAGCGAAGCGTAGAGCTTGGCGCTGTATTGCGCGAAGGCCGCCAGGGTCGGCGAGCCGCGCAGTACGGTTACCAGGGCCGCGGCGTGCCAGGTGGTGCCGCTGGTCACCTTGTGCCGCTCCAGCAGGATCGCGTTGCCGACACCCGCCTTGGCGAGGTGATAGAGCATGCTGCATCCTGTGATGCCGCCGCCAATCACCACCACGTCGGCATGCGAGGGGATTTGTGACATTCGGGTGGTCTCCAAGGGCTGCGGTCTCCTGTTTGGCATTTCGTCAGGCGGCAGATACGGGCGGTAACCAGCCGCGCTTCTCGCGCCAACCAGGAGCTACGTTTCGCAGCCGCTCGAGGTTGAAGCCGCTGAGATCGGCAAAGGTGCACTTGCCATCCACGACCAGTTGCTGAATCGCGTGGCCGGTTGCGGGGCACAGGCCGAAGCCCACGCTCGCCATCGTGGCCAGGACGACATTGTCAGGGTCGGAGAGCCGGTCGATGACCGGCCGGCCGTCCGGGGTGACTTCGACCAGGCCGGCCCAGCTGCGGATGACCCGTGCCTGAGCGGCATAGGGGAAGAGCTGCGCGACGCGCTTTGCCAAGTGGCGCATCACGAAGGTCGATGATGCGAACGGCGCCCTCATGCCGTCGATCTCGATCCAGTCATGGGGCCCGCCGCCGAAGGCCAGGTTGCCGCGCAGGGTCTGCCGGCCGTAGAGGCCGTTGCCATCGACCCAACCCATTTTCATGAGGGGCACGGGCTCAGTGACGATCTGCTCAAGCCGGGCGAACGCCAAAGGCAGGTCGATGCCGATCATCTGCGCCAGCAGACCGGTCTGCGGCCCGGCCGCGATCACCACATGATCGCAGCCGAACGTGCCGCGATCAGTCACGATTTCGGTGACCTTGCCCCCTTTCCGGCGCATCTCGGTGACTGTCGTATGCTGCTGGATGCGTCCGCCCAGATCCTGCAACGCCCAGGCGAAGGCCTGGACCGTGCGCTGCGGATTAGCCTGGCCGCCGAAGTGGAGCAGCACCCCGCCGACCGCCTCGTCAGTCACCAGCGCAGCCAGTTCCTTCAACTGCTTCCTGTCGAGCTTTTCCCAGCGGAAGCCCTGGGATGTGGCAAGATCAGCAACGCGGCAATAGTAGTCTAGCTGCGCTTCAGTCAACGCGACGCGGATCCGCTTGGGCCGGTACTCGGTCGGATAGCCGAGCATCTCATCCATCAGAGGCCACAGCCGTTGCTCCTCAGCAAACAGAGGACTGAAGCTGTGGGCCGCACCGCCACCGTTGCGCCCCGACGCTTCCCAACCGACAATGCCCTTGTCGATGACCAAGACATCGACGCCGCCGCGCGCCAGCCACCAGGCAGCGCTCAGCCCCGTCACGCCGCCGCCGATCACAACGACGGCTGCTCCCTGACCGTTGCCTGAGGACGGGCGCACATTCATTTATCGGCGATCCCGGTCTTTCGCGTGACGGTTTCGAGTGCGGCGTAGTCGATCTCCCAATGCGGCGTCCATTGCGACGGGATGTTGAACCATGCCACCCAGTTGTCGCGCACGGCCGCCAATTCCTCGAAGGCAGCCAATACCTGCAGCGGTAGGGGCCGTACCGGCGCGCGATAGGTGGCGAGCGGAATAGTCTCGACCGGCGTGCCCGTGACGGCGGAGAGCAGCATATGAACCTGCTCGCGGCAGCGTCGTCCCTGACATGGCCCCATGCCGGCGCGCGTGAGCCGTTTCACCTGGTCTTGGTTTACGGGACTTTCGGCGCCAAGCTTGCGCAGGTTGTGACCGCTCATCTCCGCAGGCCTAGCGCCGAGATAGCGAGGCGGCCGCAAGTCGGCGATTTCGGCGCGGGTCACCTCCTCGCATTGGCAGACATGTACGTCCCAGCCGCTTGCGGCGATTTCGGCACGCGACCAACGTTGCCAATACTCATAGAGCGACATGCCTGAGGCGGCCGGGGATGCTGCGTGCGGCACAGGCTTGGCGTCTCCAGCCAGCGAACGGACCACCGCGCCGGCACTCGCCTCACCTTGTGCCGCGGCGCTCTGCGGATCTTGCAAGCCGGTGCAGTCACCGACGGCGTAGATGCCAGCCAGCGAGGTCGCACCTTCTGCATCCACCACCGGCACGTAGCCTCCCGCGGCGCCACGAAACTCCAGGTGGCAGCCGAGCACGTTCAGCAGCTCGATATTCGGCACCGCGCCCAAAGCATAGATGATGGTGTCGCAGGCTACCGTAGTGTCCGAGCCCTCGATTGGCGCCCCGTTCACATCGAGCGCAACCAGCACCGCGCCTTCGACCTCGGCGCGACCGGTCGCCTGCCTGACGGCGTGTGCCGCATAGATCGGCACGCTTCGATCTTGAATCTGCGCGACGAGGTCGGCGGGACCGACCGGCGCGGCCTCGACCTCGACGATGCCGGCAATCTCATGCCCCGCTCGCAGCGCATCCTGGGCAACGCCGAGGCCGGTGACGCCCGATCCCAGGATCAGCAGCCGGCGGCCGCTGAAAGCATTGTACTGGCGCACCAGGCTGTGCCAGCCGCGCGCCCCCATGACGCCAGGTTTTTCCCAACCCTCGAAAGCAATGGCCAGATCGCGCGCACCGGTGGCCACGATCAGACGATCGAAACTGACCATCCAGGATCGCGTCCCATCAGCCAAGCCCAGCATGGGCACGGGCATCGAATGCACCGTCTCCCCGTTGATGAATGCACCGAACACGTAGGTGCCCAGCGCCACGTCGATCCCGGCCTCGAACGCCTCCATCAATCCCGGATTGTTCGCGACGATCCGCTCGACCATCCGGTCCTTATTCTGGATTGCCGCATTGGCGCGTTGACCGAAGTGCAGCGGAACGTCCAGGCCGATCACATCCGGTCCCAGCGGATTTTCATCGATCAGCAGGGTTTGAACGCCGCCCTTGGCCGCCGTGATTGCCGCGGCTACACCGGCCGTACCTGCGCCGATGACGATCAGCGGCACATGCTGCTCGGGCACCGGCGCCTTGCCGATGGCGGATGCCTGGTCGATGGGTCCCCTACACAAGGCCGCCTGCCGGGTTCTGTTCTGCTATACAGAATGCTGTTCTATTTAATATGCGCGCTGAAACTTGCCGCTGTCAAGGCGGCTAGCGATGCACGCGCCGTGTGCGCTCAGGCCTTCGCGGGGAAAACCGATACATCCCCGCCCAGCGCCACCGTCAGCGCCTTGGCATGCTTCAGCACGCTGTTCGAGATTTCGGCGATCGCAACCTTCGTGAACCGGATTTTCGGCCCTGATACATTGATGGCGCCGGCCAGACTGCCTGCTGCGTCGAAGACCGGGGCGGCTACCGCCGCAAGATCGGGCTGGCGCTCGCCGATGCTGACCGTGACAAAGCGATCCTTCGCCGCGATCCTGGCCACGGCGATCCCGCTTTCAAAGGCCGTGAGAACATGACCCGCCGCCCCCTTCCTCAGAGGAAGTTCGTCGCCCATGCGCACATGGTCGCGGACTGCTTGCGGCGAATCAACCCGGAACAGGCATAGGCGGTTCTGTCCGTCGCGTACGTAGAAGGATGCACTTTCAACGGTCTCGCGCACCAGCTCTTGCAGCTCGGGCAACACGAAGTCGGCAAGATTGAAAGACTTCTGATATTGCATGCCGAGCCGGAACAGGGTTGGGCCGAGCTGATAATCGCCGCTCGAAAGGCGCCGGATATAGCCCGAGGCCTCCAGCGAATCGATCAAGCGCAGGGTCGTGCTTTTGTAGAGTCCCGTCTTCTGCGCGATGAGGGACAGGCTAAGCGCCGACTCGCTATCGACAAAAGCTCCCAAGATCGACAGGGCACGGTCGACGGCCGCGACTCCGAGCTTCTTGTCGCCGCCTTTTCGCCCCTCTCCATTGGTCGCTTCGGACTTGAGGCTGGCCGTCCTGACTGTTCTCTTCTTCCCCGACTGACCGGTAGCGGCGACCATAAATCACCTTTCCTGCGATATCCGCTGCGCTGGAACAGCGACGCTTCGTGAACCTATGTACCGGGGCCGATTCATAGCCGATCTTCACCTCTTGCGCGACTATGATCGACACCATCGCGCCGCGTTCTAGGCATCGCAGCGCGCCGGTGCAAATCCCTTCGGTGCGCCCGCCAGCGCCAAATGTCCGTAAAGCTGTTCCCCCGGCAGTGATTCGCTGAGGATACGGCGCACCGCGATCAACTGATCAAGGTCTATACCAGTCCTGAGGCCCAGCGACTCCAGCAGGAACACCAGGTCTTCGGTCACGACGTTGCCGGAGGCTCCAGGGGCGAACGGGCAGCCGCCCAATCCGCCGAGCGAACTGTCGAAGGCTCGCACATCCACCTCCAAGGCCGCCACGACATTGGCGAGGCCAAGGCCGCGGGTGTTATGGAAGTGCGCAGCGCTGAGCTTTGCGCCGATTTCCCGCCGCACGGCCTTGAAGACTCTCTTCACCTGCGCGGGATTCGCATAGCCAACGGTATCAGCGAGGCTAAGGTCATCACCCCCCGCTTCGATGAGCGCTGCGGCAAGACGGCAAACGTCGCTCTCCTTGACCGGACCTTCGATCGTGCAGCCGAACACGGTGGACAGTCCGACCGATAGGATCGGCCGCCTGCCGGCCGGCACGGTCCGGCAATATTCGACGATGCGACGAAATTCTTCGAGCTGCTCGCCCGGCTCGCGCCGCACATTGGCCAAGCTGTGCGAGCGGCTGACGGAAATGGTGAAGGTCAGCTTGTGAGCGCCGGCAGCAATGGCGCGCTCCGCGCCCTTGAGATTCGGGACCAGTACCGCGACCGCCAATCCCGGAATCGTGGTTGCATGCGCGACGATCTCGCCGGCATCGAGGAATTGCGGGAACAGCTTCGGCGGCACGAACGAGCAGACCTCGATCTCGCCCACGCCCGCAGCGGCCTCGGCGGAGATCCAACCCTTCTTCGCCTCCGTTGGCATGACCTTGTCGGTATTCTGGAGGCCGTCACGCAGGCCCACTTCGCTGATCTCGACGTCGCGCCCTTCGCTCATTGGTTCCAATGTACAGAATGATGTTTTGCTAGATGGGACACAAGGCACTTTCGAAGTCAAGCTCCGCGCCAGTCAGGCCAATTCCCGTATACCGGCGGTCAGCAAATCCTTCATGGTCTCGCAGTACCAGTCGACGAACTTGATAACGTCCCTCTCCTGTACTTTGTTGTACGGTCCGGGAACATAGCCATCGGTATTGATGCCGCGCTGGTTGCGCTCGCTGAGTACAGCATCCTGCTCGTTGGTAAGGTCCCAGACCTCCGTCAGCGTGCGCAAATCGTAGTCGATCCCTTCAACGGCGTCGGCCGCGACAAGCCACGTGGCGGTGACCAACGTTCGCTCCTGGCCCGCGGGCAGCATGCGGTAGAACATCGCGTAGTCGTTATAGACATGCCCGAACATGCTGGGGAAATGGTGCCAGCGCAGCTGGCCGATGTCCGGGAAGGGCAGGTCGGCAAGCGGTCTGGCAACGGCGGGCTTTCCCTCGAGTGTCGTCGACTGGATGCCTTCGGCGAAGGGAATGCGGCTGATCCTGAAATCCTTGCCGTCGACCAGACCCGCCGCTATTCCAGCGGCCTCGCATTTGCGCCACAGCGCTGCGATCGCTGGATTGTCCGCGGGCGCAGCCCGATTGAAATCGTTCTTGAACGTACGCAGCAGCTCCGGGTGCCCCGTCGGGCAGTGGTAGCATTCGCGCGAGTTCTCATCGACAACCTTCCAGTTGGCGTTGACGTAGGCCTTGGTCGTGTAAGCGACCTTCGCATCGGCCAGTCTGTGTGGCGCCAGGAACTGACCGACGGCGTCGGCGTGGGTCGTGAAATCGGGCGGTTGCTTGGCAAGGCAGAGCCAGATCGTCCCCCCGATGGTTTGGACGTGGGCAGGCCGCAGGTCCAGGCCTTCGCCAGTGAAGCCCTCGTGCATGTTGGGCGCCTTTGCCAATGTGCCGTCCAGCTTGTAGGACCATTGGTGATAGGGGCAGACCAGCCGCTTCGCCTTGCCACTTTCCGCATCGCAGATACGGGAGCCGCGGTGGCGGCACGTATTGAAGAAGCCGCGGACGCCGCCTGCTTCGTCGCGGACCACGATGATCGAATTGCGGCCGATATCGACCACGAAGAACTGTCCCGGCTCTTTGATTTGGCACTCGAATCCGGCCAGGATCCAGCGGCGGCCGAACAGCAGATCAAGATCGAGCTCGTAGAGCGCCTGATCGTTGTAGAGCGGCTGCGGCAGAGAGAAGAACGGCGTCCTCCCCGTCAGGAGGTCGAGCATGTCTTTTTCATCGAGCGGCATGGTCCCCTTCCTTCCGTCTTACGCCACGCAACTGCTGCTGCCGACGGCACTGAGCTCCGCGATCGACCGATGGCAATGAATGGCGTGGTCCTTTGTCACTTGTCGTATCGGCGGTGGGGCCGCGTCGCATTGCCCGCGCACGGCGAGCCCGCAACGGGCATGGAAAGGACACCCGACTCCATTCCAAGCCCTGCCCTGGGTCGGCCGGGGTGCGTTGGAGGCAACCGTTTCCTTCAGCCAATTGAGGCGCAGGACCGGCACGGACGACAGCAGCAGTGCCGTGTACGGGTGATGCGGAGGTTGGAACACCTCGGCCGGCGGACCGATTTCGCAGATACGGCCGGCATAAAGAACCATGACCCGGTCGGCAAATGTCGCAACGGTGGCGATGTCATGCGAGACGAAGAGATAGGCCACGTCGTGCTCTGCCCGCAGCTTCCGCATGAGATCGAGAACCTGTCGAGCCACCAACGCATCCAGCGCCGACAGGATTTCATCGCAGATGACAATGTCGGGGCGGGCGGCGAAGGCCCGGGCGATCGAGACGCGCTGCCGTTGACCACCCGAGAGCTCCGACGGAAACCGGCCAGCGTAGTCGGCGGGCAGTCCAACCATGGCCAGCAGCTCGGCAACGCGCGCCGGTATCTCCGCGTTCGACATCCCGAAAAAGAACTGGAGCGGCCGTCCGATCGCCTGCTGGATGCGCTGACCCGGATTGAGGGACAGATCGGGACTTTGCAGCACGATCTGGATGGCTCGGAGCGCCTCCCTGCTACGGTCGCGGGATCGCCCCGCCAAGCTATTGCCGCGGAACCGGACCCTTCCGCCGTTGATCGGCTGAAGGCCGGCGATCACGCGCGCAAGGGTGCTCTTGCCACTACCCGACTCACCGACAATCGCCAGAGCCTCGCGCGGCCGCAGGTCGAAGGTAATGTCGTTCAGCACATTCTGCGTCTTGTCGGGTTTGCGGAAAAGGCGGTCGCGCACATAGGTGCTGGAGGCGTCTTCGACCTCCAGCAAGGCCGCAGCCCCATTATCGATGGACCCGGCAGGCTTTGCTGGGGCGCGAGGTCTGAAGGCTTCCACAAGCTGTTGCGTATAGAGTTCGCGCGGAGCGTCCACGATATCAGCGGTGATCCCCTGCTCCACGATCCTGCCGTTCCGCAGGACCACGATCCGATCGGCCACCTGCGCGACAACCGCCAGATCATGAGACACATAGATCGCCGCTCCCCTGTTGTCGGCGAGGGCGGCCTTCAGGGCCTTCAACACCTCGATCTGCGTCGTTGCATCGAGCGCCGTGGTCGGCTCATCGAGGATCAGCAGGCTTGGCGAGCAGGTCAGCGCCATTGCCATCATGACGCGCTGCTGCTGGCCGCCGCTCAGTTGGTGCGGATAGCGTCTGGTGAAGGCGGCCGCCGATGGCAGATCGAGCCGGGTTAGAAGCTGTGCCACACGTTGCCGTACGCCGCCTTCGGGCATGATGCGATGGATGGCGAACGGCTCATGGATCTGCTCTCCAATGGTCATGGCAGGATTCAATGATGCCTGCGCGCTCTGCGCCACATAGGCCATTTGCGCGCCGCGTATCCTGCGCCGGCTGGAGGGCGGCAGCGTAAGCATTTCTTGTCCGGCAAGCCGCACCTGGCCCTGCCGGAACCGGGTCCCCGGCCTAGCATATCCCATTGCAGCAAGCGCGACCGTGCTCTTCCCGGCACCCGATTCGCCGATGAGCGCAACCACCTCGCCCGCAGCGACCGACAAGTCGACCCCATGCACCGTCGGAAGCCATTCGCCGGCGGGTGTACGCCCTTCCACCACGAGATTGCGGATATCGAGGAACGTCATCGCAGGTCTTGCGACTCGGCCTTCGGAACCTCGCCGGAAAGCCAATCCACCGTCAGGTTGATGCCAAGCACGAGGAGTCCGATGAGGAGCGCCGGAATGATCGCGGCGAGCGCACCGTAGTAGATGCCGGACAGGTTCTCGCGCACCATGCCGCCCCAGTCCGCCTCCGGTGGCTGGATACCGAGCCCCAGGAATGACAGCGAGCTGATGAACAGAACGGCGAACGACATGCGCAGGCCGAACTCGACCGCCAGCGGCCGCAGCGAGTTGGGCAGGATCTCCCGTCCCAGGATCGAGGGCAGGCTTTCTCCGCGGGCACGCGCGACTTCGACGAATTCGAGCGTGCTGATGCCCATCGCCACCGCACGGGATAGCCGGATGACGCGCGGCAGCTGGATAAAGGCGATCGTCAGGATCAGCACCGGGAGCGACGTCCCGAACCCGGCAATCACCAGCAACGCCAGAAGGATGGACGGAAACGAGAGGAAGATGTCGCAGATCCAGATCATGACGACATCGAAACGGCCGCGGATCTCGGCCGCAGCAAACCCGATGCTGATGCCTGCAAGAAAGCCGAGCAATGTGGCCGCCGCTGCGATGCCGATGCTGTATTTGGCGCCGTGCAGCACGCGCGACAACAGATCACGCCCCAGATAGTCCGTGCCCCAGGGTGCCGCATCGCTGGGCGGGCCGAAGGCACCGCCGCCAATCAGCTCGGCCGCCGAATGGGGAGCAATCGCGCTGCCGAACACCGCCAGCAACGCGTTCACTGCGAGCAGGAGAAGCCCCAGGATGCCGAGCGTCGTGAGATCAGGCAACCGCCGGATGCTGCGGGCTCCCCTCTCGGTCTGTGCCAGCATTGTCATGCCGCGTCCCTCAGTCGAGGATTCGATAGCAGTGCCAGGGTATCGGCAAGCAGCGTCAGCAGCACGTACGTGGTGCAAAAAATCATAGCCGTGATCTGGATCACCGGCATGTCGCGCGTGGCGACCGATTGCACCATGAGCAGGCCAAGGCCCGGATAGCTGAACACCACCTCCACGACGACGACCCCGGAGACCAGGTAGCCCAGGTTGAGCGCGACGACATTGACGATAGGGCCGACAGCATTCGGCAAGGCATGGCGGAGGACGATCCTGCCCCGCGAGGCACCCTTGAGCTGGGCCATTTCGATGAACGGCTTGCGCATCACATCCAAGACGGCCGCTCGCGTCATGCGGATCATATGCGCCTGAACAGCCGCCAACAGAGTGAGCGCAGGCAAGGCCAACCCCCGCAGGGTCCCCGCCAGGGACGATGTATCGAGGCTCGTCGTAACCGCCGGCAGCAGCTTGAAAGAGACTGCGAGCAGCAGCACGAGCAGCAGTCCGACGACAAATTCCGGCATGGATACGACCAGCAGCGACCCGACGGTTAGCGCCTTGTCGAACGGGCTTCCGGGGAACGCGGCCGACAGGAGCCCCAGGGCGAGGGAAATCGGCACAGCAAGGATGGCCGCAACGATTGCGAGCCGCAGCGAGTTGGCAACACGCAGGCTGACGGTCTGCGCAACCGGCGTGTCCGTCGCGAAGGACACGCCGAAATCGCCCTGCACCATGTTCGCCAGCCAATCCGCATAGCGAATATAGGCGGGCCGATCGAGGCCAAGCCGGTCACGCAGCGCGGCGCGCGATTCTTCCGTGGCCTCCTGCCCGAGAATGGCCGTCGCCGTGTCGCCGGGCAGGATATCGGTGATGGCGAAGACCAGCAGCGATATCACCCAGATCGACGCGATACCCAGCACAGCCCGGAGCAGGATCAGCTTTAGCACGCTGCCTCAGTCGAAGATCTGCATCAGCTGTCGATCCAGGCCTCGTCCCACTGGAACCAACCGAGATTCCCCATGGGATGACTTTGAATCCCTTTGATCTTGGCCGATGTCGCGTCCAACCAGTTCATGAAAACGGGAATGATTGACGGTCCTTCTTCCGCCAGGATGCGCTGCGCCTCCCAATAGAGCTGCTTGCGGCGATCGAAGTCCGTGATGGCGCGAGCGTCCTTTAGGATCTGATCGAACTTGGCGTTCTTCCAAGCACCTTCGTTCCACTTGGCATCGGAGGCATAGGCGACTCCCAGGGTGGAATCGATCGTCGGGCGCCCCCACCAGGTGCTCATCGCCCAGGGCTTTTTCATCCAGGTCGCCGACCAGTACCCGTCCGCCGGTGCTTGTGTGACCTTGATGTTGATCCCGGCCTTGCTGGCCATCTCTGCATAGATGGTGGCGGCTTCGACGCCGTTCTGGATAATGGTCGAGGTCGTCAACTCGAAGGTTGCGCCTTCCTGGCCGGCCTTCTTGAGATGGAACTTCGCCCTTTCGGGATCGTAGGGGCGCAGGGGAATTTCGGGGCAGAAATAAGGATTGAAGGACGCAACCGGGTGATCGTAGCCGACTACGCCCTGCCCGGCATAGGCGACGGACAGCAGCTTTTCGCGATCCATCGCGTATTTAAGCGCGAGGCGAACGTCGTTGGAATCGAATGGCGGCGCGTCCGAACGCATCGGATAGGTGGCATGGGCCGGTCCGGGCGTCGACAGCACGCTGATGTCGGTCAAGGAACTGGCGCGCTGCACCAGGTTTGCATCGAGCTTGGTGATCGCGTGCACATCGCCAGCGAGCAGCGCGTTGAACCGCGCAGTAGGATCCTGGATACCGATGGTGTGAATCTCGTCGAGATAGGGCAGCTCGCTCTTCCAGTAATTGGCGTTGCGCACGAACACCGCCGCCACACCCGGCTCGAAGCTCCTGCAGGAGAATGGGCCGGTGCCGACCGGCTTGGCGAAATCCGTGTGGCCCTCGGGCACGACATGCAACTGATATAGCGCCAGGAGCGACGGAAGATCGGCGTTCGGTGCCGTCAGCTTGATCCTAAGCGTCCGAGAATCGTCCGCCTTCAAGGCTGCGCCATCGATGTCGGCGATCAGGACGCGAGCGCCGGATGCGGTCTCCGGGTCAAGCACACGCCGGATCGTGTAGATCACGTCCTCGGCGGTGAGCGTCTTGCCGTTGTGGAAGCTGACGCCTTGCCGCAGCTTCACCACCCATTCGTCTCCGGCCGCATTTCCCTCCCAGGATTCAGCCAAGGCCGGGCGCAGGGTGCCATCCGGGGCGATGTCGACAAGCCGGTTATATATCTGCGTCGCGCGACACAGGTCGATGACGCTGATGGTTTTCGCGGGGTCCAGCGTGTCCTTGGCACTGCTCGAATCGCAGGCAACCTTGAAGAGCCCGCCCTTCTTCGGTCCGTCCGCCCATGACCGGTGTGAGCTGAAAACTCCGCACACGACCGTCGCAAGTGCAAGCGCGCCAGCCCCGAACTCCCGACGACTGACTGCTAAGTTCTGATGGCCTGCCGACGTCTGCCGCTTCATGACAAACCTCCCTTGGCGGCCAATTCACTTCCGCCGCTCAGCTATGGATGTTCTGCTTGCCAGAACGGCATTCTATTCATGATAGAAGCAATCACTGAATTGTGTCAAGGCGAAGATGTCCACCGAAGCGACGTTCGGAAGGGCTTCGTTGGTGGACTCGAGGATCGATTGGACAGCCTGCCTGGAGCGACGACGATGGGAGTGTGTCAGCCCGCGGCCAGGGCTGGCGATCGGAATAGTGCCGCCCGGAGGGGCCGCTTGCTTCCCTCGAGCTGCTGCGGGTCGTCGAGTTCCAGATCGTCGGTCGCTTCGGCGAGCAGCCAGTTGCGGAAATCGAGCGCCTCCTGGCGCGTTGATCCGTCCGCACGTTGCAATAGATAGTACGTGACAGGAACATGGACCGAAATGCCGAACGGCGACACCAGCTCTCCCCGTTCCAGCAGATTCGAGAAGGTCGAGACCATGAGCATCGCGATGCCCTGCCCTTGTAGTACGGCTTGGACGACCACGTCGTAATTGTCGAACACGATGGTTCGCTTGAACCTGGGCATCTGCGCGTTCGCCGCTGCAAACCACTCCGCCCAGATCGAGTCCCCACGCTCCTGAAGCAGCGTGAAATTTGCGAGATCACGCGGAGACCTTGGCGCACCGACCTCCGACAGCAGCCGCGGGCTACACATCGGGACATATCTCAGCCGCATCAGCGGCTCGCACACGGTTCCCGGGAAATCCGCGTGCCGCCACGCGATGGCCAGATCAAGATCCGGGCCGACCTTCATCGGATGCTCGTACTGATGCTGAATCTGAAGATCTATCTCTGGATAATTCGCCATGAATCTGTGGAGCCGCGGCAGGAGCCAGCGCGCCGCCAGGTGAGGCGTGATACGGAGCCGCAAGGCCTTGCGCGGGCTGTGCCCCAGCACGTTGCCGCAGGCGTGCCTGATGCTCTCGAAGGCGTTCGAAATCCCGGAATGGAGGAGCTTGCCTTCGACGGTCAGCTGCACGCCTTGGGCCGCCCGCAGAAACAGCTTCTTGCCGAAATGCTCTTCCAGAGCGCGGATCTGCTGGCTGACGGCGGGCTCGGTGACTCGCAATTCATCCGCCGCTCGTGAAAAATTCAAGTTTCGAGCGACGACGTCAAAAACCCTCAGGGCTCGCAGAGAAGGCAGATTTGACGAGATCATGTGGTCTACCTGACAGCTCCGGATCGTTACCGCGCCATGCCATCCACACTGCTTCGCCTGTTGCGCACATTGCCCGCACTTTTCCCGCTGGGCGGGCGACCGACTCTTCCAAAAGCGCGAAAAGTCAAAACGTTGGCGATGCTGTATACAGCTTAGCGCAGCGCAGGACTGAGCACAAGCAGAAGGTGAAAAGTCCACGTGAGCACGGCGGCGGCTATCAACTTCGGTTGTTCTGTATAACAGAACGTCATTCTATTTTTTATCACGCTCCGCAATGTTGGTCAAGCTGAGCGGCCCGGCATCGAGCCGAGGCGGGAAGCGTCATCCTGCCATGCCCATCATCGGAATAATGGTTTCGATCAGCAGATAGGCTCCCAAGGAGCCGGCGGCCATTCCAATCGCCGGCCGCGGCATGAGCCAGCTCCGCCAACTTCCTCCCTCCAGGACGCGTCCGGGGGCGCTGGCGATCCAGCGGAAATAGCCAACCAGCAACAGCACCACTAGCACCTGGCCAAACTCCACTCCAAGATTGAAGCATAGCAGCGACAGCAGCTTTGCCTCCCTCGGCAAGCCGATTTCAGTGAGAAAGGTTGCGAACCCCAACCCATGCAGCAGGCCGAACAGCGTGGAGACGGCGATCGGCCAGCGCTTGGTGACCGATTGCCGGTCGGGAGTCAGGACTTCGGAGGCGAGGAGAACGACGGACAGGACAATGCACGTCTCGACAACTGTGCTGGGCACGTCGACGCTGCGAAGCGACGCCCAGGCCAATGTCAGCGAGTGACCAATGGTGAATCCAGTGACGGTGGCCAGGATGCGTCGCAGCCCGAGCGTGAGCAGAACCAGGCATCCAACAACCGCGAGATGATCATAGCCGGTCAGTATGTGCATGATTCCCAAAGTCAAGTACCGGAACGGAACAGCCGTCCTGCCAACCGGATCAATCAGCCAGGCTGCGTCAGCCGGCCCGAGGACCGACTGGACAACGGGTCCGTGCAGCGGTCGATAGACGACGATCGTGGGGATCGATGGGTCGCCGCTCCGCAGAAGGAGCCGCAGAGGTTCCGAGACCGGATTGCCCGTGCAATGATGCTCCCGAACATACAGGCCATCCGCCCGCTGGGTAACTGCACCACCAACGCAGGAGGATGGCATCACCAGCGGGTCTTCACCCCGTCCGTAACCGCCATCGGACCACGATAAGATGAAGCGCGCCTCCTCTGCTTGCCGGAGTTCGATGAACGGCGGTTGCAGGTCATGCGCCGCCGCGCGGCCCGACATGAGCGTGCAGGCGCCAAGGAGCAGCACGGCAAGCAACCGGACACTCATCGGGATTCGAGATCCACATGGATCCGATAGCCGGCGGCAAGCTCGTCCGCCATGGCTTCCAGCGCGGCGAGAGCCTTCGCACGCCGCACGTCCGCCGCGATCTGCTGCTTGACGGTCTCATAGGATTGCTCGGTCTGCGGCACCCTGCTCGTCACCCTAACGAGATGGACGCCCGCCGGCGACGCAAACGGGCCTTGCCAGTCACTCTCCTCCGAGCCGAAGATGGCGACTGCCATGGCCTCACCGAACAGTTGGCGTGCATTGTCCTGCGAGACTGGGCCGATCTCCGAGCCGAGTGGAAACACGTCGCCGGCGGGCGGCTTGGCCAATATCGAGGTAGATTGGCTGCGCATCTCCACCAGCATCACCTCGGCGTCCGCCGTGGCTCCGGCCTGACCGCGCTTGACCGTATCGAAGAACACATGCTGGAACCTGATCTGCGGCGGCGTTGCATATTGCGACCGGTGCGAGTCGTAGAAAGCGCGGGCTTCTTGCTCCGACACGGATGACTCCGGCGCGGCGAGGAACGACATTCGCTCTAGGAGGCGCCGGCGGACGACGATGTCGTCGCGATCGAATCCCCGCGCGATTGCTTCGCGATACAAGACCTCTTCGCGGACGAAGGCGCTTACGAGGGCATCTCGCTCCGGCGCGCCGAGCGATCGGCCAATCGCCGCCAGTGCGTCGCCATCGTAGAGATTCAGCCGGCGAGAAAGATATTCGGTGAACGAACGATCGTCGATGACGATCGCCTTGCCGCCGCCCACGTACGCCTCAAAGCCGCGGCCGATAAGGAACAGCAGACCGCCGACAAGGAAGAATAAGCAGATCGGCTCCCTGACAGCCGCGCAGGCAAGCCTGCGAAGTGCTGATCCCCCGCCCGCGGTCGCAGCCGAGCATGTAAACTGCATCGACATACTCAGGGACTCCGGCTACGGAGCTACCATCGCCGCGCTCGAAGTATCATCCCATTGCGGGTTCAGCGGCGGCAGCCCGAACTCGCTTGTCTTGGTCACAATCTGATTCACGATCGCCATACCGGCCGTCTTGTCAGTGACACGCCTCGGCAACCCACTGGTGGTCAGCGGATCTCCATAGCCCTCCTGGACCGGATAAAGGGTCACCTGCTTCAGCTGCTTGCCCGAGAACATGCTGACCGCAATGACACTCTGGAAGTAGAAGTCGCTGGCATAGCTCTGTTTGTTGAGCGGGGCGCTGAGGTCATATTGCGTCGCGCGGGCGGGATACTGATAGGTGCTGCTCAAGAGGTCGCTGTTCATCGCGAACAGATCCTCCGGCAGGGGCATCTGGATATCGCTCCAGAAGAAATTCCCGAGACCATAGAAAATCGGCCGATACCCGCGGTTTGGCACATTGTAGATTTCCATAGGACCGAGATTATGAATCCCGGTGGTGACGAAGACATCGCCGCCCGATTGGAGTGAATTGTGTGCGACATCCTTCAGGAACGCACCGGGAAGCATCTTGTCGCGCGGATTCTCGCACCATTTCGAGCATTCGTGCGAATGGACTGCGACGATCAGGAGGTCCGAGTTCTCCTTGCCGTCGCGTATATTCCGATAGATCTCGGCAAGATCGTCTGGATCGGGCTGATACGTATAGCTGAATTCGGTGGCGAGTTGGTAAGCCGTTCCGTTGAAGGTAAGCGCGTTCGGCGTCTGGTTGCAGTAGGTGCCGTACGTCACGCAAGAAGCTTGGGCGAGGCCGGCCATGGCATCTTTGGTCACATTCACCGTCTGGGTAAGACCGAGCGCGCTTAGACCCGCGCGCCCCGGAGCAGCGCCCTGCGGGTCCAGCGCATCGGTCGTCGGCCGATAGGTCGTGGCGAACGAGACCAGCCCGACTCGCCCGCGCCCCATCGGATTCTCCCAATATTGCGGCGCACGCGCGATTCCCTTGTTCTCGCCGGCGCCCGCATGGATGAGGCCGGCGCTGTCGAGCCACTTGCTGGTCTCGCGCATCCCATCCAATCCCCAATCCATGGCGTGATTGTTGGCTCGGGAGACGATGTCGAATCCCATGTTCTTGAGGTCCGCCGCCACGCTTGGCAGGCTCGCATTCGTCCAGTCGCCGTCCCAGGAATAAGGATAACCCTGAAAATAGCGCGCATCGAAGATCGTGCTCTCCATGTTGCCATAGGCAACGTCCGCTCCTTTAACTAGCTCTATGGCTTCGCCGAACGCCGGCTGCGTGCCGCTGTACTGGAGCATGGGCCGGGAGGTAATGAGATCGCCGACCGTGGCTACGGTGAATCCATCCGCCACATTCGTCGCAAGCTCATTCGACAAGGGCCGTTTAGGGTCGAGGTTGGCGGAATTTTTGATGATCGGGTCGGCCGGCCCGAACTGCTGCGCCGTGGCAGATCCAGCCGAACTCGCGACGAGAAAAAAAGATAAGAAACAGAAAACCAGCCTATTCAAGGCGTCCCTCCATATCCAATCGAAGCATGTTTTGTCGCTGCTTCATGAGGCGGCGAGACCGTAGCGAAAATGCGATCCTTGGTGAAGAAAGGACTCCTAACAGCTCCGGTAAGATTCTCTGCAGTTGGCGGTGGAAGATCTACTGTGAACACTGCTCGTGGTTGACACCCGAGCCAGTCTTAGGCGGCACCCTCAATGGGGATGGTGACACGCCACTTGATTGCTTTCCCGCGCACCGTTGAGCTGAGGTTCCTCCTTCCTGCAAATCTCGCTTGCTCTCGGGCAGCGGCCCTGAAACCGGCAGCCTGGCGGCGGATTAACCGGCGATCCCGGTTCGCCTTGCAGGCTTACCCGAGAGTAATGCCCCCTCGCCTCGTTGCCGACGCGCGGCGCGGCATTGAGAAGAACCCTCGTGTATGGATGACGCGGACTGGCGAAGATGGCATCTCGGGTTCCGATCTCCACGACCTTGCCCATGTACAGCACCATCACGCGGTCACACAGATGCCGGACCACCGCCAGATTGTGCGAAATGAATAAGAGCGACATTTGATAATCCTGTCGCAGCTGCAGCAAAAGATTGATGATCTGCGCCTGCACTGAAATATCCAGGGCCGACGTCGGCTCGTCACAAACGATGAGTTTGGGTCGCATGATCAGCACCCGCGCGATGCCGATACGCTGGCACTGTCCTCCCGAAAACTGGTGCGGATACCGCCCCGCGACCGAACGCGGCAGTCCAACTTCCTCCATCACCTCCAGAACCTTCCTACGCACCTCGTCTCGGGATAACCCGGGGAAGAAGGTGCGCAACGGGAGTCCGATAATGCGCTCCACCGTCATCTTCGGGTCCAACGATGCCAGCGGGTCCTGAAAAATCATCTGCATTTCCCGCCGGATCATGCGCAAGCTCGAGGACGAGGCTGTTCCCAGATCTTGGCCAAGCCAGATCACCTCTCCCCGGCTCTCCGGCACCAACTGCAGGATCGCTTTTCCCAAGGTGGACTTGCCGCATCCGGACTCGCCCACGACCCCCAGCGACTCTCCGGTGCCAAGAGAGAAGCCAACGCCGTCGACCGCTTTCACGACGACCGAGGATCGCTCAAGGAGCGACCTGCGGAGCCGAAAATGCACCGTCAGATTATTGACTGTCAGAAGCGGTGGACCATTCATGCGACGACCTCAGCGCGCCCCGCGACATGACACGCGATGTGCCGGCCGGAACCCGCGCGAAGAACCGGACGCTCGGTCGCGCAGACCGGTATCTTGTCGGTGCACCTCTGGCAGAATGGACATCCGGGCCGGTTTGCACCCGGCAGGATCTGACCGGGAATGGTGAACAGCTGAGTGCCGGGCGTCTGATGGAGGCCGGGCATCGCAGCAAGAAGTCCCCGGGTATAGGGATGCTGCGGGTCGGAGATAATATCCGGCGCAAGTCCCGTCTCCATCACCGCGCCGCCATACAGCACGACAATGCGATCGCAAAGCTCCGAGACGACACCGAAGTCGTGGGTCACGATCAGAATTGCCGTGCCGAATTCCGCCGCAATGTCCGCAAACAGCTTCAGTAGCTGCGCTTGTATCGTCACATCCAAAGCGGTCGTGGGTTCATCGGCCAGGAGGACGGCCGGCCGACACAGGAGCGACGTGGCAACCATCACCCTTTGGCGCATGCCACCGGAGAATTCATGAGGATAGAACTGAATGCGATGCCGCGCGTCGGGGATCTGCACAAGCTCCAGCATTCGAACCGCTGCGGATAAAGCGGCCCTCTCCGTCATCCCGCGATGTCGGACCAGGACCTCCGTCATTTGACGGGAAATACGCAGGTGCGGCGTCAAGCACGTCATGGGATCTTGGAACACCATAGACATTGCCGCGCCTCTAAGACCGTCCAGGTCCGATTGCGGCAGGCCCAAGATCTCCCGCCCCAGCAATCGCACGCTGCCGGCGGCGCGTCCGCCGTCCGGCAACAGTCCCATGATCGAGAGCAATATCTGGCTTTTTCCGGAGCCCGACTCGCCGACGATGCCGACGATCTCGCCCGCGCGGACTTCAAAACTGACGTTGTTGACAACCTGCAAGCCGGCGTGGCCTCGTCCACCAAAATAGATGCTGAGGTGCTTGACAGACAGAACGGGTAGATCGGCGCACTTATCGGTCATTAGGATCAAACGCGTCCCGCAGCCCATCGGTAATGTAATTGAGGCTCAGCAGCGTCAACGCGAGAAATGCGCCAGGCAGAATCAGGAGCCGCGGGTCGGATTCCAGCTGCTGTGCGCCCTCCGCGATCAGCGTTCCCCAGCTCGCGTTTGGCGGCTGGATACCCAATCCCAGAAAGCTTAGGAACGACTCGGTCAGGATGGCCTCGAGCACCAGCAAACTGGAATAGACGATCACGACGTTGACCGAATTCGGGATGACATGCTGCACGATGATCTGAGCACTGCTCATCCCGCCGGCCCTGGCCGCATATATGAACTCACGGTTCCTGAGGCTTACGGCTTGGCTCCTCGCGATGATCGACGGTGTCAGCCATAGGCCGATCACAACTGCCAGAAATAGTGACGCATTCGTGCGGCCAAGCATGAGGTTGATCAGTATGACGAGAAACATGAAGGGCGTGCTCAACAGCACATCGACGGTTCGCATCATGAGTGCGTCGATCTTGCCGCCGAGATATCCCGCAACTGCTCCATAGCAGACGCTCACGACAACCGAGACGATCGCGCCAAAGAACCCGAGCAGCAGCGACATCCGGCCCCCTTCCAGGGTTCTCAGGAACAGGTCCCGGCCGAGATCGTCCGTGCCGAACGGATGGATGGAAGCCAGATTGACCGGCGCGGACAGGTTCGCGAAATCGGCATCGTTGCCGGTGAACGGAAAGCACAACGGCAATGCGAAGCACATCAGGCAGATCAGTGCCATCACGCCGCAACTGGCGACTGCCAGGCGGTTCCGGGAGAAGCGCAGCCAGGACGCCCGTAACGGGCTGATGCCCCGCACGTCTTGATCAAGCTGGGCAGTGATTGCATCACTCATGGCGAATCCGCGGATCAAGCAGCGCCTGCACGATGTCCGTCAGCGCATTCGCCACGATGATGATCGTGCCGTAGAACAGCGTCACGCCCATCACGAGCGTGTAGTCGCGATTAATGGCGCCGGTGACGAAGTAGCGTCCGATTCCGGGAATCTGAAACACCTGCTCGATGACCACCGATCCGGTGACCGTGATGGCGGTGGCCGGGCCGAGATACGCGACGACCGGAAGGATTGCCGATCCAAAGGCGTGACGCCACAAAACCAGGCGCGCGCCCAGTCCCTTGGCCCGCGCCGTGCGAATATAGTCGGCGCGAAGCACTTCGATCATGCTTCCCCTCATCAGCCGGGCGATGTATCCGATGTTCGGGAGGGCGAGCACGATGATCGGCAAGACCTTGTAGCGCCAAGTGCCATCCCAGCCAGCAATGGGTAGCAGTTTCCACTGAAGTCCGACGACCAGCTGCAAGAGCGGCCCGATCACGAAGATCGGAACGGCGAGTCCGATCACCGCGACGAACCCACATGCATAGTCGACCGATGTATTCCGGCGAACCGCGCCGGCTGTCCCCAAGCCTACACCGACAACGGTCGCGACCAGCATCGCCGCCAGGCCGATCTCCATGGAGACGGTGGCCCCGTCGACGATCAGCCGCGCGACCGAATAGTCGCGATACATCATCGAAGGTCCAAAGTCGAACTGGAGTGCGTTCCAAAGGAACCGTGCGAATTGCTGCCAGATCGGCTCATCGAGATGAAATGAGCGCTTCATGTTCTCCAGAATGGCCTTGGGAAGCTGCCGGTTTCCGGAGAACGGCCCACCCGGCGCGATTCGCATGATGAAGAACGTGACCGTCGCAAGGGCAAATAACGTCGGCACCCCTTGCATCAGTCGTCGCAAGCAAACCAGTATCAACTGCCTGTTCACTTTCTCAAAAGGCATCGGCCGCCACGGGTAACCCGCGGCGGCCGGCGACACTTACTCCGACCTTAGGCTCAGGTATTTGCTCAGGTGATAATCAACCGGATTGTCAATCCAACCTTGCACTCTTTCTGCGATCAACCGACGCGAGGTGACGGCTGACAACGGCGCGAGCACATAATCGTCCAGGAGAATCTGCTCGGCTTCGCTGAGCGCCGCGTTCCGTTGATCGGTATTGAGCTTCGCCGTTGCCGTCGCGATCTTGGCTTCAAAGTCGGCATTGACCCAGGGATAGCCCGCTCCTGCCGCTTCGGTTCGATAGACGAGGAACGGCTCTGCGGCCGCATAATCGCCACTCAAGCTGTCGCAGTAGACCTCCCATTCATAATTGTAGAATGCGTCCCAGTGGGCTTGGGTTTCCTGGAAGTGCATCTCGCTCACGACCCCAAGCGTCTGCTGCCACATCACGGCGATCGCTTCTGCCCGCCTCTTCCATGAGTTGTCCGAGAAGCAATCGAACTTGACCTTCAAAGGATTGCTGGTCGCATATCCCGCTTCGTCGAGCAGACTCTTGGCGCGCGCGACATTCGCGGCGTGATCTTCGGATAGATCCTTTGGCGCAAGGGCAGGGTATCCAGCTTCCACGGGGGGAACATAGGACCTGATGGGCAGGTCCCCCGCCGCCATGACCTTCTCTTCGAGAATCCGGCGATCTATGGCGAGCGTCAGAGCTTCGCGAATCCGACGATCCGCCAGCGGGCCCTTCTTCACGTTGAAGCTCAGAAAGACGACCCGCGCGATCGGCGCAACATGAAGCGCATCGCCTGCCCTCTCACGCAACTCCTTAAATCGTTCGACCGGGACATCGTTTGTTATATCGACTTGCCCGGATTCGTAGAGCTTCAGCTCGGTGTTGACGTCCTCGGTCACCAGATACTTGATAGCCGGCACCTTGACACTTGCCGCATCCCAATAATTTGGATTCTTGACCAGGAGGATGTGCGACTGCGGCACCACTTCCTTCAGCATGTATGCGCCGTTGGCGAAACCTTTGCCCGGATCTGCGAACTCATCGCCGGACTTCAGCTCCGCAGGAGAAGGGACGATGGCATAGAAGTTCAGGAGCTCAAGCGTGTGAGGATTCGGCCGATCGAGCTTGAGCTCTACAGTCCGGTCGTCCGGCGCCTCGATGCCGACAGACGAAAATTCCTTCACATTCCCCGAATTGTACGGCCCCGCGCCGGTCACCGGGACTGCATTGATCAGGTAGTATGCCTTGTACGAGGCAGTGCTTGGGTCAAGCAAACGTTGCATCCCGCGCACGAAATCCTGCGCAACAATCGGGCTTCCGTTCGCCCACGCGAGACCCTCGCGCAGATGGAAAGTATAGATCAGGCCCGAAGGATCAACCGTCCAGGACTCGGCTGCCGCAGGCACCGGGGCGCCTGCCGCGTCCACGCCGACAAGCCCTTCATAGATGTCGCCGAGGATATGGCTGTCCTTGGCCGAATAATTGATGTGCGGATCGAGACTCTGCCAATTGTCGCCAGAACCGCGCACGATCATCGCCTCCTCGGCATGGGCCGGTGCACCTGCTCCGTCCCAGACCAGCAAAGCGGCGGCGACCATGCTCAAAGCACTCTTGATCATTGCTCGTTCCCCTGTCTCAGTCATCGTCTCAAGCCTCCCGTCTTCCGGTTTTGTCTTTTCTTGTTCCGACCTGCGGATGCACGCTCGTAGAGCGCATGCCTCCTAGTCCGTCATGAGTCGCTCCTGACGGTGGGGCAAACTTTCCTTCCCGATGATCATCACAACATAATCTCCCAGCGCGACGAGCTTCCTCCGTCGCGCTGACATCACCAGCCCATCCACCGTGGCCGTCACGGCGCGCCGGACGCCAGTTGAGACATTCGCTCCGGGATCGATCAGATGCGCTATGACGTCACCTTTCTTCACCCGGTCTCCGGGACGAACGTGGTAAGCGATGATACCTCCGGCCGGCGCCTCGACGATATCAGCAGCGTCAAGCATACCGACTTCAATCGCGGTCCTGCTCACCTCCGGTGCGCTTCCGACGACAGCCCCGCGACGCTGAAGGAACCGGAATAATCCGGCGGCATCTGCAGCGGCGAGATGATCGGAGACATCCGACTGCCCGCGGAACTCCAAGGTCACGGTCTTGCAGGCATATGGCACCGGGACCTTGTCACCGATCCGCTTCACGAGGTTGGTCCACGGCAAAGAGAAGGTCTCATCGAAGCAATGACTCTTCGAGTCGTCGCACAGGAGGCAGGCTTCTGCGGAGATGTCGCCCGCCAAGTCCGCCAGATCCGGCCAGAATTGCGGCATCGTATAGAGGTGAAGAACCGCATCGTCATCGCAATGCATGTCCAGGACGAAATCAGCGTCATAGGCGAGCTGGCACAGCTCACGCTGCAGCCAGGAAAACTCGGAAGTCACCCGGAACGCAGAAAGCTTCTCGCCGATGGCCTCCCTTATGATTGCGACATTGCGCTCCGCATCCTGGGTGAGGCGGCTGCTGACTGCTTCCTCGAGTCCGGCGCTTAAATCCGGCCAACCTCGGTTGAAGTTTCGCCCACTGACCAGCTCTGCTTGGCCGATATGACTGCCGTTGACCATTTGGCCCATTCCGATCGGGTTTGCGAGCGGAACGACAATCACCTGGCCCAGAATGTCGCCGCGATCCGCGGCCGCATCGAGAAGCTGTATCAGGTGATGCGCGGCGAGCGCAGCCGGCAGCTCATCGGAATGAAGAGCAGCCTGAATGTATATCTTTGGCCGAGCAGCAGGGTGTCCGTAGCGATGAACATTCAGAGTGCGTTCGCCGGCCAAGATGGATGGCGGCAGCTTTCGGAAATCAATGCTGTGTACCGATGAGGATGCTCTCGTCATGAATGCGCTACGGCGCCCTTATGCTTCTTGCCTTGAGGAGCTTCAGATAGCTCAACCACAACTGCCGCAGCCAATTAGGATTTCTAACACCAGCGATAAGTTAGTTTTCGATCACGAGCGGCTGCAGACGGTGTAGGAGTGTTCAGGTCACTGTTTGAATGGGTAAGATGGCGATGACGCACTCGGACATAGCCGATCCTGAACTGACTGACCTGTCATTCGTGGACCAAAAGCGCTCACCGGACCGCGAGCTCGAGCTCACGATGCCCGGCAATTTCAGTCTCGTTGTGGTGGGCGACTGCATCATGTCGCGACCCCTGACCCAAACAATGGAGCAGGATCGCGATGCATCCGGCGTTCTCCGGCTTCTGAGCAATGCCGACCTCTGCTGTGGAAACCTTGAGACGAGCATATTCGAGCCGAGCGGCTTCACTGGCCATCCGTATCCCTGGGACGGTGACTGGCCGCTCGCGAGCGTGCCAGCAGTGGCTCACGATCTCGCCCACTTCGGCTTTCGCTTAATGGCACGAGCAAACAATCATGCCTTGGATTGGGGCATTGAAGGTATGAGAGAGACGACGCGCTGGCTACGCGCAGCGAACATAGTGAGCGCCGGCACCGGCGAGAACCTTGGCTTCGCTCGCTGTCCCGCCTACTGCGAGCTCCCGCCGGGGCGAGTTGGCCTTGTGTCGTTTGCGACCACCTTTCGCCCGACCACCAACGCCCTTGATCCGTTCGGCGCTGCACCCGGCAGGCCTGGGATCAGTGGATTGCGGGTAAGACAGGTCGATGTGGTGACTGGCGCGGACCTGGAGTTGATTCGGAAGGTGCGGGACAGCGCGATGACATCCCAGACCGCCCCCGGATCCGATCCCGAGCAGGTCCACGCATTCGGCCGTACGTTCGAGGCCGGAGATGGCCGCTACTATCGCTTTGACATGGATGAAGAGGATCTTGGCGGCATCCTCCGCAACATCCGCCAGGGGAAGCAAAGCTCTGATCTTCTGGTCGTCATGGTGCACTCCCATGAGGTCTTGCAGGAGGGCTATCCCGAACTGCCAGCTCCTTTCCTAAAAGAACTCGCCCGACGAAGCGTCGATGCCGGGGCAGACGTCTTCGTCACGTCCGGAATTCACCATCTGGGACCAATCGAAATCTATAACGATCGCCCCATATTCTACGGGCTTGGCAATTTCATCTGGAGCGATATCCAGGAGCTTATCCCCAAAGAGCTCTTTGATATCAATCGGCGCCTCTTGAAGCGCGCGTTCCGCTTTGCTGAGCGGGCTACGGTTGCAGACTTGAATGGCGTCTTGAATGCACGCAGCTTCGCACACGAACTCGCGTTTGAGTCCGTAATCCCAGTCTGCCGGTTCACGCAGGGCCGCTTGAAGGACATCGTCCTTCATCCGATCCAGCTGGGCTATGGGCTCCCCCTCACTCAAAGCGGGATCCCCAGACTGGCTTCTGGTGAGGCCAGCGAACGCATCTTGCATCGCGTCCGACAGATCTCCCGCTCTTTCGGCACTCAGATTGAGATCAGGATTGAAGACAATAAGGGAAGGATCCTGTGTGCTTGATGACAATCAACTTATGCCGGTGAAGGAGAAACCGTCCACCTGGTCGGCGAGGACATCCGGCAGTTTGCAGTTCTGAGCCAACGCGTCGTTGACTACCTTGATGCCTGGCTCGCCGCCGGTATTTCCGTCGTCGTACCGCCACCGGCGCAAGACAAGACCGCTGAGGGAGGTCCCATGCCCTCAACAAGTCAGAACTCAGCCGAAGGGTCTGACCTCGGTATCACTGCTCTCGCAGTCCGCATTGCCAAATGGATCGTGACGCAATCGCAAAATGGCATTGCGGGGCCGATCGACCAAGCCGATCTGCAGGCTGTGATTGCCGATACTGAAGTGCGGGAGCTGGCCGAGGCCATTGCCAAGCTGGAGTCGGAGGGCTATTTGTCCACAAGCCCAACCATAACAACTGTCCTATCGTACATGAGAGCGACATTGGATATCTTCGCGACCTATGATCCAATTGCGGGCTTGGGTGATCCAGTCGCAGATTCACTCACTCTGATCGAACAGGTGCTGGGTGGAAAAGACTCCGTCAATGTGCGCGATCTTCGCAAGCAGACTGGATGGCCCATCCGACGCTTCAATCCGGCAGCGGGGCTGGTGATTGCGCGGGTTGATGAGCGGCGCGTCGGCCAAAGTCAGAACGAGTATCCAGCTCGCCATTTCTTTCTCATGGCGGAAGATCGAGTGGCCGTGAAGCGCTACGCGGCCAGTTTCGCCTGCAAGACTAGAAGAGTTCCTTTTATCACTATTTCGCATCGAAGGAGGCATTGTTCGACGACGTTGTCGACGAGGCGGCCGCGGCGCTTGGTCGAGGCTTGAATGCACCCGATCCGACGATCCTGGCCGGGCCGGATTTCTGTGATCGCATTGCAGCTTTCGTCGCGCATGCCTCGGCAGTATCGGCCCAACAGGCGTGGTATATGGATCTAGCTACCCTGCTCACCGACAACGGCATTCAATTCTGTGACTTGCCAAAGCACCGGTCGGGGCCGACGGCCAGGTGGCGGGCCCACATGTTCGACTTGCTGTGCCAGCAGCACGGCATCGAACACAGGCTCACCAAGCCGAACCATTCGTGGGCAAACGGTCAGGTCGAACGGATGAACCGGACCCACAAAGAAGCCACTACGAGACGAACGAGCAGCTAAAAGCTCATCTCTCTGCATTCTTGATGGCCTATAATTTTGCCAAACGGCTGAAGACGCTCAGGGGTCTCACGCCTCACGAGTACGTCTGCAAGCTCTGGACAGACAGCCCGGAAAGATTCAGGCTCAACTCGTTCCATCACACCTCGGGACCATACACTTAAAACACGACTGCCTGACTTGGAAAAACCTCTGACTTTGTGCCGCGTGGATCGATACCAGCCTCGAGAACGTTCGCTTCATTCCGCTCCACGGCGCATAAAAATCCTTCGGTCCAACCTGGCGCTATGTCGAGCTCATGGCCGCGTCGGGCCAGTCCCTTAAGAACCTCCTGCCCGACGCTTTCTTCGATCCGCAGGCGGTTTAACTCCGAATCGTGTGGATAGAAGAAACCCGGGAAATGCTCACTCGAAAACTTGGGCGCCTCGATCGCTTCTTGGACGGACATGTCAAAGACCGTTCGATTGAGAAAGAACTGAAGCTGCCACTGATCCTGCTGGTCGCCTCCCATGCTGCCGAATGCAAGCCAGGTCCGGCCTTCCTTAACCGCCATAGATGGGCTGATGGTGGTACGGGGCCGGCGGTAGGGGGCGACGACACCGGGATGTCCTTGAGGGCCAAGCAGACTGTTCGACAATCGCACGCCCAGGGGAAAGCCAAGCGAGGGAACGACCTCGGACTGCATTATCCAAGCCCCGCTGGGGGTGAAGGCGGCCGAATATCCTTCGCGGTCCATGGCATCCACATGCACGGTGCCAGGCCCCCAGACCGCGCCCCCATTTCGTCTCTCAGCAGGAAGGAGGGGGCCCATAAGGATGGGATCGCCGGGCCGCAGAGCCATGTCCGCCTTGTCGGTGATCAAGCGCGATCGTGCATCGCCATAGGCGTCCGACAGCAAATTCTCGATCGGAACCTGAACCTGACTGGGGTCGCCGTAATACTGATCGCGATCAGCGAAGGCGAGCTTCATCGCCTCAACGACATGATGAACATAGTCGATCGAGTTATGCCCCATGGCGAGCAGGTCGAATTTTCTCAGGATCGCGAGGCTCTGAAGCAAAGCCGGCCCCTGCGTCCACGGCCCGCATTTGAAGATGTCGACGTCCCTGAACCGAACAGATAGCGACTCTTCAATCGGCACCTCAAAGCACTCGAAATCGCTTCGTCTCAGGAGACCGTCGCGGCTATCCGAGAAAGCGATGATCTCTTTAGCCACATCACCGCGATAAAAGGCGCGGAAGCAAGCATCGATGCCCTGGACCCGGTCGCCGGCAGCCTTCGCCTCCTCGTCAGCCAGATAGTTGAAGACAGCCGCTAACGCGGCGTTTTTGATTAACTCGCCCTCGTTCGGAAGGCGTCCCCCAGGCAGATAGAGCGCCGCAGAGCTCGGCCAGGCCTCGCGGAATTTCTGCGCATTGTCGCTGATGCCGAACTTGTGTTGCCGGATTAGGCCGCAATGCGCTGGAAAGCCATTCCGGCATAGATCGATCGCCGGCGCGGCGACATCGGCGAACCGCAGCCTGCCGAAGCGCGACAGCGCCACCAGTAGTGCACCCATAGCGCCGGGGACACCTGCGGCGAGAATGCCCTCCGGTGGAATCTTGTCATAGCCACGGGCGCGGAATTCTTCCGGCGTGGCCCGCCCCGGCGCAACCATATTGCCGTTGATGCAAACCGGTCGTCCCCCGTTCGGGGCCGATACGAGGATGGGCAGCTCGCCGCCGATGGTGTGCATCTGCGGGTTCACGACACCCTCGACCAGCGTTGCGGCCACAGCAGCATCCACCGCATTGCCACCCTGCTTTATGATGTCGAGCCCGGCGCCTGCTGACAAGTAATGTTCCGCGGCGACCGCGCCATTCTGGCCGAATAGCCGCGGCAAGAAGGGCCTGCCTTTTGTCGATTTCAGGCGGAAGCTGCGTTTACTGGACCCGAACCGGACCTCAGCAGAATTTTCGAGTATCATTGCGGGAAAATCCTCGTCGATGGCATCAGGTCTCGATTAGACGTGCCGGCGCCGCGGTTGGGGCATCGCGCCAGCCATATTGCTTACCGGCAGCATCAACGCTCAATAGGCCGTTGTGGATGTCAGTAAGGATGTCTTCTTCCGCCCGCAACTCGGGAGGTCCATAACCCCCACCTCCCGACATGACGTGGCGGAAAACGTCGCCTTTGCGCAGGATCATCGGCTCCGTCATGAGCGCCGGCAGGATTCTTTCATCAGGGGTGCCGGGGTTGAGGATGTTCCATGAGGCCGAGCCTTCCCGCCCACCGAACAGGCCATGCGGGGGGAAATCACGCTTGTCGGAACGCACCTGCAGGAGGGCAGAATCGGCAAGAATTTCGTACTCGCGAAACAGCGCCGCGCCGCCGCGGTAACGCCCAGCTCCCGCCGTATCGACGCCCAGTCCATACTGCGTGATACGGAGCGGGTAACGCTGTTCGATTAATTCGATTGGAATGTTGGTGTGGTTGGCCCCGATATGGGCAACGCCCTCTTCACCATCGTGCTGTGCCGAACCTCCATAGTTGCCGGCGACCGTTTCGCTGAAGACGAAGCGCCGCCCTTCGTGACTTCCAGATATCGTGCAGAGGGTAGCGCCGCCCGCACCATCGGCCGTAAGTTGCTGCGGCAAAGCCTGGGCAAGGGCGCCGAACAGACAATCGATCATACGATATCCAGTCAAACCCTTCACGCCGCAGGCGGCCGGAAAACGGGCGTTCAAGAAGCAGTCCTCGGGCACGACCACTGTTATCGGCCGCGTGAAACCGTGGCAGTTCGGCGTGTTCGGTGGCATGAGGCACCGGAACGCGGCGTAGCAGCAGGCATGCGTATATGCCTTCGGTGAATTCAGGCCGCCAGCCACAGTAGGCGACGAACCGGTCCAATCAACCGTGGCGCGATCTCCGTCAATGGTGACGGCGACGTGCAAGGTTATGGGCTCGGGGCGCTCGCCCAGTCCGTCTATGTGATCCTCGAACCGATAAATCCCGTCCGGAAGGCCCGCGATGCTCGCACGGGCGATCTCCTCGCCCTGGCGCTGCAGATAGTCGCTGTACAGACGAACCATGTCGGCACCGTACGCCTCATAGAGCAGCACCATCTCCCGCTCGCAGATGTTGCAGGCACCAATCTGCGCATGGAGATCGCCAACCACTTCGTCGGGGGTCCGCACATTGAGGCGCAGGATTTCCCATATGGCGTCGACCGGCCTCCCGGCATCGATCAGCTTGACGATCGGGAGCCGGAGCCCTTCCTGAAATATCTCGATTGATCCGATGCTGTTGCTCCCTGGCACAATCCCTCCGACGTCGGAATGATGCCCGACGGTTATACCGAAGGCGATCAGATTGGCTTTCCAGAAGATCGGTTTCACGACATAGATGTCGGGCAGATGCTGCCCCGCCGCCACGTAAGGATCGTTGAACGCGAAGACATCACCTTCGTGGAGCTGCGCTCCGAACATCTCGATCAACCTGTTCATCGCGGCCGGAAAGGACCCGAGATGAACGGGGCATGTCACGCCCTGCGCCAGAGTGAGGCCATTCGCGTCGGTGACGGCCGTCGAGAAATCGATACTATCGCGCAGGATAGCGGAATACGCCGTCCGCAAGGTCGTGATCGCCATCTGGTTCGCGATGGAGTCCAGACGGCATTTGAAGACCTCGACCTGAAACGGATCGATTGCGGGCTCATCCATACGTCGCTCCTTCATCGAGCTCCACAACGACGCTGTCGAAAGAGCCGAGTCCAGCTCTGGCATAGGGCGGGACCACAATTGTTGCGTCGTAATCCTCGATAATCAGCGGCCCTTCGCGGCGACCGCCCACGAGCTCAGGTCGGCCGATGATCGGCACGCTCATAAAGCCGTAGGACGGCCCGAAGTAGATATTTCGATTAGCCTTTTTCTTGCGCAGGTCTGCCGAGCTCGGCGCTTGGTTCAACGGGGTCGTGGACATGACGGATCCGCGAGCCTTCAGACGTACGATTTCAATCATCGCATCCTGAATACGATGCCCGCGCGTGCGTTCATGCTCATCGGCGAACTTCGCCTCCAGATGAGCAATACCGCCTTCCGCGAGCTCTTCCTGACGGTAAGGAACATCGATTTCAAATGCTTGGCCGCGGTATCGCATTGCCAGCGCCCGTTCCCACTGGAGACTTCGGGGCGCCTTCTGCAGGCTGGAAGCGATACGATCTTCGAGCGCGGCAAAAGCTTGACTCAACCGCTCGAAATCCATCTGACCGGTGCTCATCAGAAGCGCCTGGGTAAGCACCAGCGCTTCTCGAGCAGTGAGTAGACCGAAGGCGCTGAAAGTGCCCGCGCCGTATGGAATAAGTACGCGCCTGATCCTCAGCATGCGGGCGAGTTCGACGGCATGAATGCCGCCGTTGCCGCCGAAGCCGAACAGCGTGAAATTGCGCGGATCACGCCCCCTGTAGGTCGTCACCGTCTTGATAACTTGGACCATGTTGGCGTTGACAACGGCGTGAATCCCGAAGGCCGCGGATGTCGCATCGCAGCTCAGCGGCTGACACAGGTGCTCCTCTATCGCCCTTACCGAACGGGCTGCGTCAATCGGAAGCGCGCCGCCTGCCAGGGAATCCGCGCCGAGATAGCCAAGGACCACGCTGGCATCCGTCACGGTTGGTCGCCGGTTACCCTTGCCGTAGCACGCCGGTCCGGGATCCGATCCCACACTTTCCGGGCCCACGGAAATCGTGCCATGCCGGAAGGAAGCGACGCTCCCCCCTCCGGCTCCCACTTCGGAAATGTCGACGGACGGCAGCCTGAGCGCATACCCGTTGCCTCCCCCGAGAATCGCGCTTCCCGAGACAGGTCCCCCGACCTCGTACTCGTCGGTCATGAGGGCATGCCCGTGCTCGATCAGCGAAGCCTTGGCGGTAGTCCCTCCCATATCGAAAGTGATGAGATTGTTCTCACCGAGCGCATGGCCGAGCGCCGCCGCACCGATGACGCCAGCCGCCGGCCCGCTCTCCACAATCTGGACTGGCCGCTGAACAATGGCGTCGGCGTCCATGATGCCGCCGGAGGACTGCATGAGCCTCAAGGGCTGGTGAATGCCAGCAGAGGACAGCGAGCGAATCAGACTATCAAGATATCTCCTGACGGGCGGACCGATGTATCCGTTGATAACTGCCGTACTTGTTCGCTCATATTCACCAGCTTCCATCAGTATGTCATGGGATGCACATATGAATGTATCGATGAATATGCGTCTCAAGCGCTTAACAACATACTGCTCGTGGGAGGGATTGGCATAGGAGTGCAGAAAGGAGACGACAATGGCCTCCGGTTCGGCGTGCCGGAGTTCGTCGATTACCCTCTCAAGACTCTCTTCCTCGATCGGCCGTAGCACGTTGCCGTAAGCATCCATGCGCTCGTCGATCTCAAACGAAAGATGACGTGGCACCAGAGGTTCCGGCTTCCGGTAAAGCGGCTCGTAGAGACGTGGGACCCTGATCCGACGCAAATAAAGAATGTCGCGAAAGCCCTTGGTCATCAGCAGCGCAGTTCGGGCGCCTTCCTTGGATAGGATGGCATTGGTGCCGACCGTGCATGCATGGAGCACGTCCTCGATCTGTGAGGGCTCGGCCCGCACCCGCTCAAGCAGAGCGAGGGTGCCTGATACGACGCCCTCACTATAGTTCGGGGACGTCGATGGAACCTTGATCTGCGAGATCTTTCCCTCAGAATCACAAAGTATTAGGTCAGTAAACGTCCCCCCGATATCGGAAGCGACTCTGTATGTCTTGTTCATGAGGAACAGATCGTTCAATTTCTGCTAAATGGATCGTGCAGGTGGCAGCCTTCTGTCGCAATTCGAAAGACGCTATCCCGCGAAAGGAAAATTCTATGGCGGTCACGTTCGGGCAGCTGGAGGCCTTCTATTGGGTAGCGCGACTGGGCACTTTTCGCGCCGCGGCACACCAGCTCGGCCGCGCGCAGCCGAGCATTAGTGAGCGGGTCCTCGAACTTGAACTCGCGCTTGGAGTTTCGATCCTCAAGCGCGGGAAGGGAAAACTGACCGTTACCGAGGAAGGCATGCGCATTTTTGACTATGTCGAGCGGATGCTGTACCTGCGAGACGAGATGATCCAGGGCACGAGGGAGGACCGCGTCGCGCCCCAGCGCATCCGAATCGGTGCCATCGATACTTGCGCCGAGTTGGCCTTGCCGAGTCTGCTAAGGGTGGCAAAGGAGGCCTTTCCGGGCGCATTGATCGATATCACGATCGATAACAGCGTGCGTCTTCGACAGATGCTAAATGAGCAGCAGCTCGACATCAGCTTTCTCATTGATCCCGACAGCCGACCCTTTTTCGGGCGCGAGCAGCTCTTCGAGATTGAGCAAGTCTGGGTTGCCGGACCGTCGGCAGATCTGTCAATCCCGGCAACGCCGACGAGTCTGGCGCGGGTGCCAATCTTCGCCCAGCCGCGCGCGTCCTTCGCCACCGACACGATGCTGGATTGGTTTGCCACTGCAGGTGTGGAGCCATCCTCACTGAATACCTGCAACGAAATACCGATGATCCTGAAGATCGTGGAAGCCGGCATGGGAATAAGCCTGTTGCCACTGCCCATGGTCAGCGCGAATCTTGTCCGCGGCTTGCTCTCGGTCATACCTTTCACGCCCGCCATAGCACCGCGTTCGCTCTATGCCTCCTATGATCTGAGGCTAAGGGCTGGGATGTCGAAGCTCGTCGAAAGTGTGAGGACCGCGATGCAGGCTCATCGGGAGCAGGTCCCTGCCCTCTCAAGTTTATTGATGACCTAGCAGAAGGTCCGGGATCGTGAGTACGAAAGCCGGGACGAGCGAGATCATGAACAAAACCACGATCAAGGGAATGAGCAGCGACAGGATCGCAACGCATAAGCGCTCGAAGGGAATTCCCCCGACGCGGGCGACGATGAAGAGGGCTACTCCGACAGGCGGTGTCACGATCCCCAGCAGGAGCCCATAGACCAGAATGAGCCCGAAATGGACGCGATCGATGTGAAAATGGTCGATCAGCGGCAAGAGGATGGGCAGCAGGACCACCATCGCTGGTATCGGCTCCAGTATCGTCCCGATAATCAAGAAGAAAATGATCAGTCCGAGCAAGAAAATGATCTTTTCCTCAGTGAGCCCAAGAACCTCATTTGCGAGAGTCTGTGGGATCTGATGGAAGGACATCAACCACGCCATAACCGTTGACATACCGATGATCATCAGTACCGTGCACGTCAAGAGCACGGTCTCGCTAAGGGCCTCCACGAGCTTCGCGATTGTGAGGGCACGGTAAGCAAGACCTAAGGCAATCACGTAAACGGAAGCGATTACCCCCGCCTCAAGCGCGGTGGCCGCTCCCGTCGTGATTGATCCAACAATGATCACCGGCGCGAGGATCGCCCAGACGCCGTCAAAGCTCGCGCGAAGCACTCTGCGCAGCGGCGCGCGTTTAGCCAGTGGAACCTTGTATCGCACCGCCACGAACCGATTGTAGATCATGAGCGCTGCGACGATGAGGATGCCAGGCCCAAGTCCTGCCAGGAACACGCGCTCGACCGAGACGGAGGCCGAGAATGAGTAGATAAGCAGCGGCACGGAAGGCCACATCGTCGGCCCGATCACGGATGAAGCGGCTGTCAGGGCGCCCGCATACGCCTTCGGATAGCCGCGCTCCCACATCGCACGAACAATGAGATTGCTCACTGCTGCACAATCGGCCACGGCGGATCCGGTGATTCCACCGAAGAAAAGCGAGGCCACCACGTTGACCTGCGCCAGGCCAGCCTTGAGATGCCCGACATAGGCATCCGCCATCCGCACGATGCGGTCGGTCACGCCGATCGCATTCATCAGGTTGCCGGCGAGTACGAAAAAGGGAATGGCGAGCAGGTCCGGCGCCTCGACCCCTTCGACGATCATCTGCGGAAAGATGTACAGCCCGATCAGGCTTTTGCCAAACCCGGCATAGAAAAGCCCGGCCAGCGAACTGAAGCCGAAGGCCATGATGACCGGAACACCGACCAACATGAGCCCGAGAAACAGACCAAATATTACTACAGCGACCATCGTGGCGGCTCTTGATCTGGGGTATTTGTGGCGCCGCCACGGAGGGTATGGATCGAGTCCGTAAGGAGGTGGATGGCGATTAGAACAGAGGAGACGATCAGGGGAACTGTCAGAGCGTAGCGCTCGAGGCCAACGAACTGGATATGGCCCACCTGCCGATTCAAAATCACCGGGGCTTCAATGACGATGACAGAGACGGTGATGATGCCAACGATGTTTATCATTACATCCGCAATCGGCCGCCATCGGCTAGGAGTACGCGCAAGAACGATCTCAACCGCAATATCGAGCTTTCGCCTGTAAAGGACAAAGAAAGCGCTGAAAACGCTCCACATCATTAGCGTACCAGTCCACGGCCATACCCAACCCAGCGAGTGGCCGACGACATTCCGGAATACCAGATTGACTGCATTGATCACTACCTGAATCGCTAGGCATGTGCATGCAAAGGACATCAAAACACGCTCAGCGACGCTCAGCATGGTTTCGATGCCAGTCAGAAGCGGTGACGATTTAATCTGTGTCGACATTCTTGACCAATCAGGCGAATTGCCTCGAAGGCGTACAAGGCGTTTTTCCCCGGCGGGAGCCAAGGCCGGTGCCGCGCCGTTTGTTCGTGTTATCGTGAAGAGCGCGCAGAGAATTGCAAGCGCTCTCCGAAAGGAATTTCCTATCTAAGCAGTGATTTTTCCGATGAAGCATCGCATTGCGTATGCAGATGGTTGTGCAAGAATCCCCTCAGAAGTCGACAAAAGACAGAGGGAGGAGTTCGCGAGATGAAAGCTTTTGATCGGTCCATTTATACATGCGCGATTGCCATCGCTTTAACATTGCTCTTCGGATTCCACGCAGAAGCTGAGACATGGAAGGTAGCGACTAAGCTTCCAGCGGATAGCGCCGAGGGCAAGGTCGTTCAACGTTTTGCCGATCTGACTGAGCTTTATTCGGGCGGAAAGCTCAGCATCAACATTTACCCAAGCGAGCAGCTCGGACGTGAAGATGCCGTCCTCGAGCAGTTGCAGGGCGACGTGATCCAAATCTATGCCGAGTCATCGCTCTTTCTCCAGAAGTGGGTGCCGGAAATCAAATGGATCTCTGCACCGTTCCTCTTTCAGGATCGTGAGAGCTGGGCGAAGTTCGTCGCCGGACCTCTTGCTCAGGGCTGGTACAAGATGGTCGAAGATCAGATCGGCATTGTACCGCTCGGCGATGTCACCGACGTTGTCCGCGGTCCCTACCGCGTTATCGCCAGCCGGAAGCCCATCGAAAAGGTCGATGACCTTAATGGGCTCAAGCTCCGCATGTATCCCGATGAGGTAGCCAACGCAATCTGGACTCAGCTCGGCTTGGAGACCACGCTGCTCGGATGGACGGAGACCTATCAGAGCATCAGCAGCGGCGTCGTAGATTCCGTAACGGCACCGATCGCGAATATCGAAGCGGCCAAGCTCTATGAAGTGGCTCCCAATATCGCCCGCACAAATGAATTCTGGCAGGAGATCGCCTTTATGATGAACAAGGCAGCCTTCGAGGCTCTCTCACCCGAGTTGCGACAGGCACTCCTGCGAGCCCACGCCGAGGCAGGTAAGTACAGTTCAGAAATCATGGAGAAGACGGCGACGGATTTCCTGGCCGATGAAAAAAAGAACAAGATAACGTTCACACAATTGGATTTCGATGCCCTAAAGGCAAAGGTCAGCGATTGGTACCGAAAGCAGGAAGCCGAGGGCAAACTGCCAACTGGCTTTCTTGAGGCCGTTGCGGCCGCTTCGAAATGACGACCAATGGGTGGATGAAGACGTGCTGTCAGAACTACGGCGCGCTCGGCATGCTAACTCTGGTTTCATGCCGAGTGCGAACCGTGAGAACTGCAAGCTGCCTCAACATTGACCAAGCGAGATCGAAGTATAGCTGATCGGCAGCTTGGTGTGCTCCATGATCGTTCCGGCAATTGGCGATGTCTGCGTTCCCACCCGCGGCGCCGTAGAGGTACGGGCGCTTGGACGGGGATCGAGGAGCCGACCTCGATCAGTACCCCTTGGAACGGCTTGGCTGCTGTGCGCCTTCGGGAGCGGGGCTCTGGAAATGGCCAATTGCGATGGGGAACCCTCAAGCACCCGTGGGCAGTTCCCAATATTCTGCGTCAAGAAGCCCTTTTCTCTCCGCCAATTTGAAGCTATAGCCCGCTTGTTGACCTGGTCGAAGGTCTGCGCCGCCTTGTCGGCATCGACAGCGCGCGCGACCGCGCCGTCGATGAATGCCTTGCGCTGGGCCTCCATCACCTCCTTGATCTTCTTGCCCATGGCGCGGCGCAGCAGGTCGGCGCCACCCAGCGTGTCTCTCGCCCTGTTCCTGAGCACGGTCACTGCAGCATCACGGTCAGATCGTAGATCCGCCCTTCCTCATTTACCTTTTGAATCCACATCCCTCCGTCGGATATCCACCCGCATCGCAGTCGAACAGCTCGATCGGCAAGTCCGGTGTCGCGATGATGGAGGCGCGGGAGCTGTCCGGTACCGCACCCTGTGCCGCTTCGAGGCTTTCGACGGCCTCGAAGTTTCTATGATAGATCAAACGGTTCCTTGAACTCGATGGACAGCTTGTTCTGAATTCAGGTCGAGTTCGAAAGCAAGAAATTCGGCAAACTACGCTTCTCTTTTGTGGGGTGTGCGGTGAACACTCGATGGGCGTCTGACCCAGGCTGAGGATCGTTGGGGCAGCCCTCGCTGACTGCGCGGCGCAATAGGCGCACTTTTGATAAAGCCCGAAGAGGGCGAAACTCTGCTCCTGGCGCCGCCGAGCCGCCAGCCCAGCTGAAAGATCCGGAACCAATCCACGCGCTCTGCGCGCAAGCTGTCTCGCATGCCGTAAGATGCCCCGCTCGGCATCGGAAATGCCACCTCTCGCGATGAGTACGAAACTCCACGTGAAGCGATGCGCGCCATAGGGTAACGACCTGCTGTAGCGCAGCACTTTGGTTTGGCGCACATGAGAATACATGAGCGCACATAAACGATCTGGCATCTGGGGCTCACTGAGCGAATCTGTTGTCCTGAGAACAGAGGTCTCGACTTCGGCTGTAGGAATCGCAGCAAGCCCGAGAGGTATTACCGGCTCCATCCGCGGGCCAGAAGGCCTTGGAGCAACAATGATCGGGCGATCGGTCCTACGGCTCAGACGAATAGCTAAACCGGCCGGCATCCTGCCGGGGATGTTTCCATGACCCTTTCAGATCACCCCAGCCTGTCCCCCAGTGTTCTAGCCTACGTGGCAACCACTCGCGTGCGCCTGCGACCTACGAATCCATATGCGTGTCCTGCACAGGTGGAAACCAATCGTGGGCCGGCCGGATGCTATGTCGAGGATCGAGCCCAAGGCCGGCCGGTGCACCCTCGGACGATTTCGGTTCGATCTCACAGATGACGGACTGGCCCCTGACTCTCGCTCAACTGGCCGACAAGCTTCAAATATCTGAACGCACTGCCCGGTGCTGGTTGTCGCGCCTTGACCGAAGATTCCCGGATCGGACACTCTGGTCCGGGTCCGACCGTAAAAAGCGGTTCGAAGAAGGCCACTACCGTCTGATTGTGGAGCTGCTCCCATGCCTCTCAGAGTCGAAGTCCCGAAAGGTCGGCGGTTCTGGTATATCCGGGGCACGGTGCACGCCGGAAAGCGGTCGCGATCCATTTACGAAAGTACTGGCATTGGCGCAGGGGACCCCCGCGGTCATTACAAGGCCGAGAAAGTCAAAGAGAAGCGGGAATCGCAACTCATTCAGGAAGTCCTCACCGACCCGCTCGAACGGGTCACCTTCACTGAAGCTGCGGCTGATTACGGCGCCGAACGGGAACGAGAGCGCATAGCTCGCAACCCCGCTCTCAAGGGGCAGCCCGACAAGGAAATGGAGTATGTCGCGAAGTGGGTGACGTTCCTTCGCGCGCGTGGCCTCGCCGATATCCCGCTGACGGAGATGTGCACCAAGGCGGCACCCGCGCTCGCCACCTACTTTGATGAAAAGCACATCCAGAAGGGCAATAAGCTCTCCACGATGCACCGAGAGGCCGACACCTACCACACGGTGATGAACCACGCGGCCGCCAAGGGCTGGGCGCCGGAGAAGTATCCCAGGGCACAGCTACCGGACTACGACATCCTCGAGCAGCCGGTCAACAAATGGCTATATCCCGAAGAGATCATGCTCTTTATCCGCCTTGCGCCGAAGCATCTGACGCTCTTCACCGCCGGGGTGTTTGCCACCGGAATCCGCGGCGGCGAGCTCCTCTTCGTCTCCCGACGCCGGCCGTCCTATCAGCCCAACACCACTGGCCTTAGCCTCGAACCCGGCCAGGAACACATCTTTCTCGGTTACACCAAGAGCGGGAAACCGATCATCCGTGCACTGCCCGACTGGTGGGTGGAGATGATCCATCAGGCTTTGAGCGCCCGGACCGACGCGCACGATGCCCTCTTCCTAACCGAGACGGGCGAGCCCTACGTCCGCCCCAGGAAGCAACGGGGCTTCCTGGTCAAGACCGCGTGGCGGCCCATAAGAGAGCGTGTGGCGGCTGTCATCGAGCGCCTGGCGGGGCGCAGGACGGCGGCGGGCGATCATCGTGGCGCCGAGCGCCTACGCCAGCGCGCAGCCATCTGCCGGGAGGTCACGCCTCACTGGGGGCGGCACAATGCGGCGAGCCACCTCTTGATGAAAGGCCGATCCAAAGGGGATGCGAAGCGTGCTGGCGGCTGGTCGACGGACAAGATGCTGCAGCGTTACGAGCATCTGGCACCGGAAGCCAACAAGAGCATGGCAAATGAGTTAGACTTCGGAAGGGCCGGACGTGCAATCCGAGTGCACCCTCCGAAGAAGGCCAGCTAAGTGGCGGCAAAATCGTGGCTTTTTGATCCGCAAAACTACGTTGACATCGTAGGGGTCACTGGTTCAATCCCAGTACCGCCCACCATTTCAACCGCAGAATCCGCCGTCTCGAGAACCCCCGCAAGGCGTCAAAGCCAGAGCTTTCCGGCGTCACGCGGCGGAACACGGCGCGAACCGGCAGCAAAACATGTGCAAGGCGTCGTCTGAAGGGACGTGGACTGACCATTCCGCCTCGGCTGCTGCTCGTCAAGCTGCTGTGCCCGTCGCGTGCGCTTTACAATCTGCGACGACTTCATGTCGAGACGACACACTGCACCGGAAAACGACCGCCTCGACATTCTGTCGCGCGAGCAGCCAGAAGCTGCTGCGTCAAGAGGTCCGGCACGCCGTAGCCGATGAAAATTCGCTTTTTGGCCGACGGAGACAGCCCTGCGGCGACGCTGTCCAGAGCCTGTGGCTGTCGGCCCGGTGGGCGGCCACATAAACCCAATTACTCCACTTCAGAGCGCCCGGTGATTCATCTGCCCCCGCCGGCCACTAGACGCGGCCGTAACCGTCCTCAAGGCGCACAATATCATCCTCACCCAGGTAGTCGCCGGTCTGCACTTCGATCAGATGCAGGGTCTCGTTTCCGCAATTCTCCAGGCGATGCACTGCCCCTTGTGGAATATCGATGGACTCCCTCTCCCTCAGTTCCATAACGTCCTTATCTCGCGTCACACGTGCGCGCCCACGCACGACAACCCAGTGCTCGGCACGATAGGCGTGCCTTTGAAGCGATAGGCGACCGCCGGGTTTCACCATGATGCGCTTGACCTTGAAGCCATCGTCGGTATCGACCGACTGGTAACTCCCCCACGGGCGATACACCAGTCGGTGCGAACGCAATTCATCGCGGTTTGCAGCGCGCAGCTGATCAACGACGAGGCGCATGTCTTGCGCGCGATCTCGTGGCGCCACGAGCACGGCGTCATCGAGCGCAACGATCATCAAGTCCTTTACGCCGAGCGTCGCGACCAGGCGCCCCTCTCCTCTCACATAGCTTCCCTCCGAACCAACGGCCAGGACGTCACCAATCAGCACGTTTTCATGCGCATCCTTGGCTCCCAACTCCCACAGGGTCGACCAAGCCCCGACATCCGCCCAATCCATTTCAACCGGGACGACCGTGGCTCGCCGCGTCCGCTCCATCACGGCATGATCGATAGATCGATTCGGACAACGTTCGAAGGCGCCGGAATCGAGACGTATGAAATCCAAGTCCCTGGTCGCACGGGCCACCCCCTCCTTGCACGCCTGTAGCATCTCCGGCTCGAACCGCTCCAATTCCGAGAGATAGGAGTCCGCGCGAAAGAGGAAACGGCCAATGTTCCACAAATATGCACCGCTCTCGACACAGGCTGCTGCCGTATCGCGATCTGGCTTCTCAATGAAGCGGTCAATAACGAAGCAGCCTGGCATGTTCTCGATCGCAGCCCCCCGATACACATAGCCAAAGCCGGTCTCTGGCCTGTCTGGTTGCGCACCGAACGCAACCAACAGCCCGGCCTCGGCCGCCTTTCTTGCAGTCTGGACGGCGGACAAGAATGCCGCTGGCACGCCAACGTGGTGATCCGTCGGTAGCACGAGGAGCAGCGACTGAGGATCAAACATGCTCGCCACAACGGCTGCCGTTGTTACTGCCGGCGCAGTCGACCGCCCAGAAGTCTCGAGCAGAATGGCGCGCGGCTTTACATTGATCTCGCGCAGCTGCTCTGCGACCAGGAACCGGTGCAAGTCGTTGCAGATGACAACCGGCGAACCAAGCCCATATTGCCCGCACACTGAAAGAACGGTTTCCTTGAAAGAACTGCGACTACCCAGAACCGGCAGTAGCTGCTTCGGGCACAGTTCTCGCGACATCGGCCACAGCCGGGTCCCGCTCCCTCCGGCCAGGATGACCGGGATGATCTTTCGTGCCGACTGCTCCGTTCCAGTCGCCAAATGATCGAAGATGCTAATGAGGGCTGTCGGCATAAAGGCGCTCTGGTCATTCATCTATCATCCCCTGCGTTCTGCTGAGGTGAGCACTGTTGGCCGTTCGACATTTCCGCGTGCAGCAAGCCACCCCTCTCCCACGGCTGTCGGCTGGTCCGTCTTTGCAGCACGTCCCTGCGCAGGCCGTCTTACAAAGTGAGCTCCCTGACTGCCTCCGTACGGGCGGTAGTAGCCTTCTCCGGCGGCGTACTGCGCGTGCAGGCGTGTGTTGACGTGGCTTAGGACGACTCCGCTGACCGTGAGGTTGTAAAGTGCCAATCTGCGAAGCGCGCTCGCGACGTAGCTGCGCTTCGTGCTCCCCCAGCGGATGACGAAGAGGCAATGATCGACGTGCTGCGAGATGATGGCAGCATCCGCAGCAACCAGTATTGGCGGTGCATCTATGATGACAATGTCGTACGCAACGCGAGCGTATGAAATCAACTCGGCCATGCGATTGGAGTTCAGGAGGTCCTGCGGATTCGATGCATCTTCTTTCGCCACTATGTAGTCCGCACCCGATTTGCAGTCGGTTTGAACAACGCCGAAAGAATCGACTTGACCCCTGAGAACTTGCGCCAGATGCGCGCCGTCACCGCCGCCGAACGCGCGCGCGACGCCGGGCCGGCGGAGATCAGCGTCGATGAGAAGGGCCTTTTGACCATCGATCGCCATCGATCGTGCCAGCGATAGACAAAATTCCGTCTTGCCTTCGCCTGGGATCGCCGACGTTATCAGAATAACCCGACTTGCCCGAGTACGCTGCGACAGAGCAATCGCCGCGGTCGCGGTTCGCAGCGATTCATTGAACAGCGACCGAGGATGCTGCAGGACGTAATCGTGCGGAGCAGAAAGGCGCAGGCGCGGCAGGGACGGCACGAGTGCGACGACGGGCAATCCGGTCACCAGTTCGACCTCGCCGACACTCCGCAAGCGTTGATCGAAGAGCTGCCGGCCAAACGCTAAAGCGACGCCAGCAAGTCCGCCGAACATCGCTCCCAGCGCCAAAAGCGGCTTGCTCCTGGGATAACTCGGCACGCTTGGCGGCACGGCCGCTGATATGATGAAGGATTCTGGCTCTTGCAGCTTCTGCTGCTCGGTCGTTTCCTTGAATCGAGCCAGATAGGCCTCGTAGACAAGGCGATTAGCATCCGCCTCACGCTGGAGTTGACCGATCAGCACCTTCTCGTCGCTGCCATCGCCGAACTTCTCCTGAAGCCGTTTCAACTCCAACTCCAGCGCCCGCTCGTTGGTGCGAGTTGCGGCAAGCTCGCTCTCGAGATTTCTTGCTATGCGGCCTAGCTCTACCGCTATCTGCGACTGTACGGACTTCAGCTCGATCTGCAACGATCGATCGGCGGGATATAGATCCGTGTAGCGGCTCTTCAGATCCGCCTGCCGCGCCTTCAACCCGGCGAGCTTCTCCCACAGATTCTGTATAACCGGGGAGGACATCGCATCCGACAAGACCTCGATGTCGTCGCCTTCCGCCGCGCTACGCAGCGACGTCAGCCGAGACTCAGCGGCGATCCGGTCGGCGCGCGCCCTGACAAGCCGGCTGTTTATCTCTCCCAGTTGCTGCGTGGTGACCGTTCCTCCCTCTTCTTCCAGAATGCCAGCCGCGCGACGATGCTCCTGCACGGCTGCTTCCGAAGCGGCCAGCTCTTCGCGAAGCTCCCCAAGGCGCAGGCTGAGCCATTTCGACGCCCGCTCAGTCGCCCTGGCCTTCAGATCGAGCTGGTGGGCGATGTGGGCTTCAGCATAGTAATTGGCTATGTCCGCGGCAGTCTGCGGATCTGCAGAGGAGAAGCTGATATATATCGTGTACGACAAGCCGTCATTGCTGACGCCAAGACCGCTCCTGACAGTGTCGACAAGCTCCTCACCGGTGGGCGCGCCGGCCTCATGCTGCGCGTCCGGCTGCTCAGGATGTGCAACCACGCCCTTCACATCACTTGCGTTCCTAGGCACGACGCCTATCACGGCCGCCAGCGCGACAAGGCGCGCCCTGACGTCGCGGATCTTCCGACGCAGAGGAGGCTCGATCGTCTCCGCTGCCAAAAGGCGCCGAATGTCCGCTTCCGATAGACGATTGACTACACGCTGAGCCATTGCGCGTGAGCCGATGATATCCATTTCGGTCCGCAAGGCTGCCGGTTGCGGCGGCAAACTAGATAGCACGGCATCGAATTTGATGATCCGCGTCCCGCGGATATCGGGAACGACCTCGGCGACGGCCTCGTAGCGAGGGATCGTTTGCTCTCGGATGACCCAGGCAGTCGCCACGCCGAGCAGCCCACAAACTATAATGGTTACTTTATGGCGAAGAAGAACGCGAAGCCAGTCATGCACTTTCGGCTCCGCACTAGACGGTACCGTCGTCATCCTTCACGCGCCCCCGCGCGCTTGACTCGTTGACCGTCCATGGCTCAGCCTGATGCGATTATTGACCTCCGCCTTTGGTAGAAGCGGCTGCGCCGTGCCAGCCCGCAGTGGTTCGACGACGGCGGACGGCTGGCCTTGGCGTGCATCTCGCTCGATGACTTGTGCATGAGTCGAAGGCCTCGTCGCTACGACGACCTGTGTCCGGTTATTCACCTTGAGCTTTTTCATGATGCTGCGAATATGGACCTTCACAGTGCTCTCACACATTTTGAGTTCATACGCGATCGACTTGTTGGATTTTCCCAACCACAGCCGGTGCAGCACTTCGCTTTGACGAGGCGAGAAGCTGGCAATCTCAGTGTGCTTCGCGACGGATTCGGAGGAGCGCGCCGTAACAAGCGAGGTCGACAGCGACAGGATGGCGGGCGGAATGTATGTTCCGCCTTTGGAGATGAGGCGGATTGCTTCCGCCACCAGATTGATTGGCAGAGTCGTGGGAATATAGCCGCGTATGCGATGCTGAAAGGCCCCCAGGATGTTCTGCGTGCATTCAGTATCCGACAGCAGAACCAGCGGGGTATCAGGTACCGCCTGCTCCAGCATTGAGAGTTCCGACCGAACGCGGTTGTCATCGGTTCGCCCTGAGCGGGCCTGGTTATCGATGAGTGCGCCGTGAGCGTGCAGTATGATCAGCTCAAATCTCTCATCGTCCGGCGAAATGTCGTGCGCGGACGTGCGACTATCGATTTGTAGCTCCGGCAGATGCCTTGAAAGCTCTCTGCTGACGCAGTCGCGCGTCAGATGCTGTTCATCACAGTACAGCACGGCCGTCCGGCCTCTAGCATGCCGTTCACCAACATCGCGCATGTGAACCTCTGCGAACGCGGCGATAGATCGCCACTCCGGTTTTCAGCCAAGTTCGGCGTCTCTGATCAAGTGTCGGACACTAGCGTCCTCGTTCAGAAATCGCCGGCCGCCCTTTTAGGCCCGCATTGCGATCGCAAACGGTGCCTCTGTCGCCGCTGGCTCGCCAGCGGCCTCCAGCAGAGCCAGCTTTTGACACTTGCTACTAAGAAAGAGCAGAAAAACCCAGTAGCACTAACAATATCGCAACGGCTCGACAGAATCGAGCGTGAAACGCTTCCTCATGCAGCAGATGTCCGAAGGTAGTACCCCACAGCGGCCATACTCCCTCGCTACTACCAAAGTTCGGTGCACGTGTTAGAATCTCTTTGTCAACCCTATGGAGACGACGGCTTCGGAGAATTCGTCCTCGCGTTCGTCCGCCAGCTGTCGCGAATAGTTGACGGCAAGCACTCCATCAACGCTCTTGCCGAGGCTATGGATGACGGAGGCGCCTGCCCCCATCAGCCTCACCGTATCGTCCTGCGAGCGGTCGTCGAATTCGGCGTGGCGATAGCGTGCCGTGAAATCGAAGCGACTGAGCGGCGATATTTGGCGCTGCCAGTTCACTGCCCCGCCCATTGCCGTTTCCTTCTCGTCCGTCGCGTCCGTATCTCGCCGTTCGTGATAGACGACGAAATCAAAGGTGTTGCGGCCTCGCACAAGATGCAGTCCGAGATCAAAAACCCTGATTCGGAATGCATTCTCCTCCAGCCCGAAGCCGGTGTCGTCAAGCGAGAACAGCCGCGCGGTGCGCGAATCCACGTAGTTTCCAAACTCGTCTCGGGTCAAGAACTCGAGATTCTCCGCGAACAGCGAGTTCGATGTCTCTATGGATTCGGAGTAGCTGGCGTCAATCCACGTTCGCGGGCCGATCACATAGGTCGCCTCGCCGCTGAAGAAATCAGAGTCGAAGCGGTGCTGGTACAGCAGCGTTATGGAGCTTCTGGGCCCAGGTTTCAGTTGAACGCCCACACTTCCGATTGGTCCGTCAGGCTCATCATCGAGCGTCGGATCCTCGATCCGTTCGTATCCAATGCTTCCGAGCAGGCCCACTTCTCGATTCAAGCGATATTGAGCGCTCAGTTCCGCCAGACGCGTCGAAATTCTTCGCGACGCCAAAATTTCCTCGCCGGAGAGGTGCAGCGTCGTCTTGATTCGTGAAAGTCGGCTTCCGCTTGTCAGGCCGGCGTCGACGCGGTGCGCGGTGCTGTCCGCTAGGTCATCGGAATAGGTCTGGTTGAAGATGTAGCGGATCTCTGAATCGGCGACGCTGCCGAAGTGATAGAGCGCGTAGGGGCTGATGCTATAGGTCTTGACCGTCTCAAGATCGATAGGGCCGGCCAGGTCCGATCCGGACCCGGTCCGTCTGCTGTCGCGCGGCTGCTGAAGGATCGCCGCACGCGCGTCCAGGAACAGCAACTCCGGCGCTATGGTGGCCGTGCTTACGAATCTAAGCCGATTGCGCAGCTCGCCAAGCTCTTCGTCTCTGAGATACCCGATCGCATCGAGAGCGTAGCTGAGATCGAAATTCAGCGAGGACGATTCGCGATGAACATCGATGCCGGGAGAGACCGTTGTGAAGAAGTCTGACTTCTCCTCCCCTGGAGGGGCAAGCCGCGCATTCGACGTGAATGATTGAAAGACCGAGATCTGGGGCGTGATCTTCCAGTCCTGGGCGAAGCTCCACGACGGCGCCAAGCAAAGGGCAACAACCCACGTGCCGACGGCATGCGACCAGAAGATGTGTTGCCGGCCCCCCCTACCCCATGTGCGGGCGACCTCGTCGGCCATTGCGCCTTCCTACGGTTATTGCGAGGGTACTAGGGATGACGCCCCGTCGCTTGAGCGCACGATCAGAACCAGCTCTGGGGCACGACGAGCACATCGCCAGGCATTACCGGCACGTTCGCGGTGAGGTCACCGTCTTTCAGCAGATCGTCCAGCTTGACCGGCATTTCTTGATCCCTGCCGTCCGCCTTTCGCACGAGGACGGCCCGATTGCCGGCTGCAAACTGTGTCAATCCGCCGACCGCGATCATGACGTCCAAGATCGACATGTCGGTCCGGTATGGAATGGCCTTCGGCTCTGCCGCCTCCCCGACGACCCTGATCTGATGCGAATATGGCCCGACGAAATCGGTGATGATGACCGTAACGATGGGTTCACGAATGTAGGTGGATAACCCCGCTTTGATGTCCGCGGCCAACTGGGCAGCACTCTTTTGCGATGCCTCCACGTCCTGCAGCAGGGGGAGAGAGATCCGCCCGTCGGGGCGCACCGGGACAGTGGCTGATAGATCGGGGTTCTCCCACACGAACACCTGAAGCGTGTCGCCAGGGCCGATCAGATATTCCTGTGGCGCGACGTCGGCAGAAGCGCTTACCAGCGCAGCCGATGGATGTTCGGCGCACGCAGCAATGATCAAAGTGAAGGCCGCACCGGCGAGCGCCGCCCATTTCCGCTCAGGTTGATAGCAATGCCTGCCCATCTTCATGCTTGAGACCTCCCGCATCCGATTGGTTCTTGTCCGGGGCCCACTCGCGGTCTATCCGACGTGTCATGCGGTATGGCGCTCGTCGCGAACGCACGCTCAAGGTGACGCGGAGCGCGTCGGCAACCGCACCTTGCTCCGCCTCCGTTATCTCGGCGAAGATCGGCAGCAACAGGCACTCATCCTGCGCACGCTCACTTTCCCGCAACGCTTGTGCCTTGCCCATTTCGAAGTAGGGCCGCTCTCGATGTGCGCACATAATGCCGCGTCGTGTCGCAATTCCCCGCTCATGCATCGCGCTCATGACCAAGCTCTGGTCCGACCCAGCCGGCAATCTCACACAGTAGCTTTGCCAGTTGCTGCGCGCCCAGGAGGGCTCCAACGGCAACGCAAGGCCGGGTATGTCTGCCAGAAGCTGATCGTATTGCGCGGCCACGGCGCGGCGACGGCCGACCAGGCCTCCAAGCCGTTCCAGCTGCTTTCTGCCGATGCTGGCCTGAATGTCAGTCATCCGGTAGTTGTACCCAACCAACGAATAGGATTCGGTTATTACCTCCGGTGCAGAGTGACGCTCGAAATCCGAGCGGGACATGCCGTGCTGCCGCCACAGCCGGAACAGCTGATCTCTTTGCGTATCGTTCGTCGTCAGCATGCCTCCCTCACCGGTCGTGATCACCTTGCGGGGATGAAAGGAGAAGCACGCGACATCGCCGCGAGGTCTTCCGATCGGCTCCCATGTTCCATCAATGCAGATCTCCGCACCGATAGCGCATGCGGCATCTTCCACGACGGCAAGACCTCGGTCGCGGGCAAACGAGACAATCGTGGGCAGATCGCAGGGCATGCCCATTTGATGAACGCAAAGGATGGCCTTGGTGCGAGGCGTGACCGCTTCGGCCAACCGGTCAACCGCTATATTGTAGGTACTCGGATCAATGTCGACAAAGACCGGTTCGGCACCGCAATAACGAATGGCATTCGCCGTAGCAATGAAGGAGTGGCTGGCAGTGATGACGTCGTCGCCGGACTGCACACCGACCGACATAAGCGCCAGATGCAAGGCAGTCGTGCAGTTGGAAACTGCGCAGGCGTGGGCCGTGCCGACCACCGCTGCAAATTCCCGCTCGAACGCGGCGGTCTGCGGCCCTTGCGTCAGCCACCCCGACCGGATCACCGCACTCGCTGCTTCGGCTTCGGCCACCCCGACCGACGGTCGCGCGATGGGAATCATATTGCTCTCGCTTCCTCCGGAGCACGCGCTGCGCCGCGCCTACGCTCCCCCTGCCACCAAGCAACCAGATCCCTCAGGCCGTCGGTGATGTCGATGGCCGGCTTGAATCCCAAATGAAGCAGCGCGGATGTCACATCGGCCAAGCGGCGAGGAACAGGATTGACCGACCGCCTTGGGCGCAGCTCCGGGACAAGATCCTCGCGACCCATGGTCGCTGCGAGGCGCATTGCGAGACTATACAGGCTGATTTCCTGTCCGCTCGCGATGTTAAATGCCACGTCCGTGACCGGCGCCACCGCCGCCGCGATGTTCGCCCGCGCCACATCGCGGACATGAATCATATCCAGCGTCTCGCTGCCATCGCCAAAAACAAGCGGCCGCTCTCCTGCAGCGATGCGTTCCATCCACCGGATCAGCACCTCCGTGTACTTGCCGTGGCAGTCCATCCGTGGCCCATATACGTTGAAGTAGCGTAACGCGACGTAGTCCAGTCCGTGCATATCGTTGAACGCGCGCAACATGCCTTCGGCGAAGAGCTTGGCCGCTCCATAGAGCGTGCGATCGGCATAAGGCGCCTCGCTCTCAGGCGTTGGAAAGCGCTGTGCCAACCCGTAGATCGATGCCGATGACGCCATGACAAGCTTCTGGACGCGATGGGAGACGCACATTTCGATCAGATCGAAGGTCGCCCTCGCCATCACGTCGAACGCCTCTCGCGGGTCGGCCGCGCAATGGGTGATCCGCAGTGCCGCCTGATGAAACACAAGGTCGGCAGATTGGACGAAGCCGTTCAACAGTGCGCGGTCCCTCATGTCGCCGTGGACCAGCCTAACCCTTCCGGATGCCGTGGCATGATCCAGGTTTTCACGACGGCCGCGCACCAGGTTATCTATGACAACCACACGCGCCGCACCCGCCGAGAGGAGTTCGTCAACAATATGGGATCCGACGAACCCAGCCCCCCCGGTTACCAATACATTCTTTCCAACCAGTTCCACGGCCGCCCTCGCCTGGTGGTTCTCAGTTCGCCTCATCCATTTTGGTCATCTCGCCATTTCAGAATGCGGGCTGGTACGCCCGCGACCTTCGCAAATGGCGGTACGTTCCTGGTGACGACCGCGCCTGCACCGACGATGCTGCCCCTGCCGATGGTAACGCCGGGCAGCAGGATCGCGTTGACACCTATATCCGCCCAGGCCTCTACCCTGACCGGCAAAACCTTGAGATCCGTCTGGATGATGGGCATGTCGGTTGGGAGACCGGAGTGGGTGGCGCCGAGGACTTTGGCGCCGGGGCCCCACCCAACGAAATCGCCAATTTCCAGATCGCGCGCATCGAGAAAGCTCTGGGGCCCAATCCACGCTTTGTAGCCAATGCGGCAGTTGCCGCCTTTCCTGCCTTGTATGATTGCCTGGTCACCGATGAAGACGCCGTCCCCGATCTCGATCGTCTCAGGATGACGGACGCTTACATAAGCGCCCACGCTGATTCCGGCCCCGCAGTACCGGAGCAAGGCGCGGAGGCAGCAACGTCGCATCATCACCGAGATGTAGTCGGACCCGGCGCTGAAGGACTGCAGCAACTCGTCCAGCCTATCGGCAGGGTAACGGCGTCTCAGTTCCGCGGACAATTCCAGCTCAAACCCTGGATCCGGCTTCAGCTCTTGCAGGCCGTGGAAGGACTTGAGCATCCTGGCCATGCTGTCAGTCCGCCGCGACACGGGACACGTCATGCGCTGTCTCTCCAACAAATGCTATCTGTCGGTCCGTAAGCTCGGGGAACATCGGCAGTGACAGCGTCCTCTCGGCAAAGTCCTCTGCCACGGGAAAGTCTCCGGCGACATATCCGAGGTCGGAAAAGGCGGGCTGGAGATGAATCGGGCGCGGATAGTGTATGCCTGTGTTCACTCCCCCTGCACGGAAGCGTCCTTGCAGCTCCCACTGATTGGCCACGAGAGGAGCGTAGACGTGATAGGCGTGCCGGCTCGGCTCCTCGCCCCAGGGAAGCTGCCATCCCAGGCCGGCAAGACACTCACCGTACCGCCGCGCATGAGATCGCCGGAGCTCCGTCCAATGATCCAGATGCTGAAGCTTCACATTCAGCACGGCCGCTTGGATTCCATCCATCCGGTAGTTGAATCCCTTGAGAACATGATTGTACTTGCCGTCCTGGCCCCAATCACGCAGTCGGCGAATTGACTGCGCGACGACGGAATCATCGGTCACCACAGCCCCGCCTTCGCCGCAGGCGCCGAGATTCTTGCTAGGATAGAAGCTGAAGCAGCCCACGTGCCCGATGCTGCCGGCGCGCTTGCCTCGATAGATCGCGCCGTGCGCCTGCGCGGCATCTTCGATCACCGCAAGCCCGTGATCGCTCGCAATCTGCATGATCGGATCCATCTCCGCGATCAACCCGTGCAAATGTACCGGGATGACGGCCTTGGTCCGATTGGTGATTGCGCCCGCCAACATTGCCGGGTCCAAGGTCCAGGAAAGCGGGTCAATGTCGACAAGGACCGGCCGTGCTCCGGCATACTGAATAGCGGACACGGTGGCCACGAATGTCATGGGCACGGTTATGACTTCGTCACCGGGCCCGATCCCAGACGCCAGCAGCGCTAAGTGAAGCGCCGCTGTGCCGGAGCTCAGCGCGACAGCATGACGGGTGCCGCAGTACTGTGCGAAGCGCTCCTCGAACTCGCCGACCGATGGTCCGAGAACAAAATTTCCGCTGTCAAGGACCCCAAGAATGGCCGCCTTGATCTCCGTCTTGAGCGAGCGGTGCTGAGCCCGAAGGTCGGCGAACGGGATCATGATGCTTTGCGCAGAGCCTCGAGTTCCGTCGGATGCCCGCGTTCGCGCATTGACCGCACGGCCGCCTCCATGAGCTCGATCACGCGCAGCCCCATGCTGCCGCCCGTAATGGGTTTTGCTTTGTCCTCGATGCAGTCGACGAAATGTTGAGCCTCGGTCTGCAGCGCCTCTTTCACCACTAGATGCGGCGCCCACATGTCTCCGGCACGGTATTCGACCATCATCTGATAGAGCTGCTCGCGAGCCGGGCTCAATACCACGCCCTTGTCATAGACCTTGACTTTTTCGCTCGGCTCCAGGTCGTCATAGACGATCATCTTACGGCTGCCGCCGATCAACGTTTGCCGCACCTTGACGGGAGCAAGCCAATTGACGTTCAGATGCGCAATCGTGCCACTGCCGTAGAAAATCGTGACGAAGGCCATGCTCTCCGGAGTTCCACGAACGTGACTCGCACCGTTCGCCGAGATCGCGATCGGCCGCTCAGCAAGCAAATGGTCGAGAATTGAGAAGTCATGTACCGCCAAATCCCAGATGACGTTCGTGTCATGGCGGAACAGTCCGAGATTCACGCGGGTGGAATCATAGTAATAAAATTGGCCGAGCGCTCCCGCTGCCACGAGTTCCGCGATCTTGCGGACTGCCGGCGTATAGATGAACGTATGATCGACCAGCAGCGTGAGACCGGTCCGCTCGGCTTCGTCAATAAGGCGGTATGCTTCCGCTGACGTTCGGCACATGGGCTTCTCCAGCCAAACATGCTTGCCAGTGCGGAGCGCCGCCATTGCCAGTTCGAAATGGGTCTCCACCGGCGTGGCGATCGCCACGGCATCGATCGAGAGGTCCTTCAGCACATCCAGATAGTTCTCGCATAGCCGTACACCCGGGTTGCGGGCGCCCGCCCGCGCCAGGGCATCAGGCCGTCGATCACTGATGGCTTTGACCTGCGCCGTCCCCAGTTCCGACAGGCACCGAACCAGATTTGGCCCCCAATATCCATAGCCGATAACACCCACTCCGATCATCTGCGCGTCCTTTGATTCTTACGCCTCTACCACGTGCGAGTTCACACTCTGCAGTTGGCTGTCGCCGCGGCGACGGATGACGCGGGCCGGCACCCCGGCCGCAACCGTATTGGCCGGCACATCGCGTACCACGACCGAGCCCGCACCCACCAAAGCGCGTTCACCGACAGTAACGCCGCACATGATGGTCGCGTTGGAGCCGATCGAGGCGCCGCGACAGATGCGGGTAGGTTCCAGGTTCCACTCCGCCTCTGTCCGGATGCTTCCATCGGCATTCGTCGCTTTCGGGTCGCGATCATTGATGAACATGACGCCGTGCCCAATCATCACCTCGTCCTCGACGGTCACTCCTTCGCAGATGAAAGTATGTGAGGAGATCTTGCAGCGGCGCCCGACCTCGCTGTTCTTCTGAATCTCAACGAACGGGCCGACCCTTGTTTCGTCGCCAATCTTGCAGCCGTAGAGATTGACGAGACCGGGATGAATGATCTGAACCCGGCGGCCCAGTATCACATCGTCATGAATTGGCATTCGCGCCCCCGTCGAGGTTCGCACGCTTGATTGGACCTAGCTGCCGGAACTTAACAGTCATCATGATCAGGCGATTGTCGGCAAAAGGTGCTATGCCCCATTGGGAGTGGGCTTACCTATTTCTGCCGACGGGGCTTGCCATCGCATTTTCCAAGCGTGTCGTTCGCCGGCGCAGGCACTCACTTTGGCCAGCTTGCTGGGCAGGGGCGCGATTTCTCAGATGGTAGCTCTTGTCTGTCGCTCGTTTGCGCAAGAACTGGAGCAGTCGCCGTTGAAGCTTGTTCTCGTCAATCGCTATTTCCATCCCGACGAGTCCGCAACCAGCCAAATGGTAAGCGGGTTAGCAACAGCCTTTGCGACCCGTGGCTGGAATATTCATGTCATCACGGGCCGTCAGCGTTACAGCAATCCGCGTGCGGCACTGGCCCGTACTGAGAGTTTCGGGGCAGTGCAGGTTCATCGAACCTGGTCAACCCGCTTTGGGCGAGGGAAGCTCAGCGGAAGGGCTATCGACTATATTTCCTTCAGTCTCACCGCTCTCTGGTTGATGCTCCTATTGGTACGGCGGACCGATGTCATCGTCACCACGACCGATCCGCCTTTAATGTCAGTCCTGTCCTGGTTGGCGGCAGAGGTCAAAGGGGCGAAGCGTATCAACTGGCTTCACGACTTGTTTCCGGAGATCGCCATAAAGCTGGGCGTGATACCTCGGGGAGCCGCCTCCCGATTGTTGTCGACCTTGAGAAACTGGTCGCTCTCGGGCGCCGATATGAACGTCGCGATCGGCGAGCGCATGGCCGCATACTTGCAACGACAGGGCGTGCCCCCCGAACGTCTCTCCGTCATCCACAATTGGTCCGACGGCACGATGATTCGACCGATCGCCCATGGTCAGAATCCCTTGCGCGCCGAATGGGGCCTAATAGGCCGTTTTGTCGTCGGATACTCGGGCAACTTTGGGCGGGTGCATGAATTCCGCACCATCCTCGAAGCCGCCCAGCAGCTATGTAGCGAGCCGGCGATACGCTTCCTGTTCATCGGCAACGGTCACAGCCTAGCCGCAATCGAGGCCGAGGCGCGGCAGCGTGCGTTGACGAACATCATCTGCAAGCCGTTTCAGCCGCTCTCCGAACTGCAGAAGAGCTTGGCTGTCGTCGATCTGCATCTCGTATCACTTCAAGCGGCGCTGGAAGGCTTGATCGTGCCCAGCAAATTCTATGGCATTGCCGCTGCGGGCCGCCCAACGCTCTTTGTGGGAGATGAAAACGGCGAAATCGCCGAGATTTTGCGCGAGGCCTGCTGTGGCGCCACGGTACCCATCGGAGCGGCTGGCGCTCTCGCTGGGCACATTCGGCGGCTACAGCGCTCAGGCCAGCAGTGCGAACGTTGGGGCTCCAACGCGCGCGCGTTCTTCACGCGCCGCTTTGACCTTCCTCTGGCAACCGATAAATGGGCTCGCATCGTGGCCGAGGTGACTGGAGCCAATCACAATACGCAACACGAACCAGAGACGAACTCCGCGGTGGGAGCGGATCGCAGCAGAAAGGTAGCGATCGCTCCTGAACCATGATGGACAAGACCTATGCTGCAAAGCGTAGCAGCGGTTCGCACATTGTCATGGCCGTTCCCGTCCAGCGCGAAAAGCGGTGTGACCGCTGGTCGGGCGGCGGTGTCGATTCTGGGTTGCTGTCTCAACTATGATCATTCTGATCGAGCCCTGTCGGCCCTGCGGCAACAATTGTCGGACCCGTGCATAGACTGGCTCATGATCGTCGACATTGCGTGCCGCAACGGCCTCACTCCCGCCCTTTTGTTGGCCTTGGAACGTAAGGCGCTCGTGAACGAGTTGCCCGCGGACCTGCAGCGGTACCTGGCCATGATCCACGGCCTGAATCGTCAGCGCAACGAAGTCATCCGCGAGGAGGCCCGTCGCGCCATTGCGGCGCTGACTTCAGGTGGCCTGCGCCCGGTTCTGATGAAAGGCTCTCTCACCCTCTTCGACTGCAAATTGGATCGTGGTCTATGCATGATGACCGACATCGATCTGTTACTGTCCGAACCGGAGATGGAGGAGGCTTGCTCGATCCTGTCTTCAATGGGCTATTTCCTGTTCGGGCAGAAACGGCATCGGGATCATGCGCACGCCTGGACATTTCACCGACCCGGCTCTCTGGTTACAATCGACCTGCATCGACATGTAGGCCCCCAGCGCGATATTCTGGCTACAGAAATCGCCCGGAACAACGCCGTCCCCAGCGCCGACGATGGCTCGATTTGGGGGCTGAGCCCTACTCACAGCGCGCTGCTGCAAGTCATGACGTTTGCCATCTTCGAGCGCTTCTATTCGCTGCGACAAATCCCTCTTCGATGCCTGCATGACCTGGCACTGCTCTCGCACCGGCGACAGGATGAGATCGACTGGAGCGCCATCGCGCATGCTGCGGACGCTCACGATTTCTCCCCCGCTACCGATGTACTTCTCCATATGGCACGCCAGCTTTTCACTGTTCCAGTCCCTTCAGCCCTTGGGCGAACGCCGCGTGCCCACCGATATTTGCAGCATTCGCTCCCGCGTGCGCCTTTCCCTGCAGCACACCTCACCGTTCGGGCCTGGAATCGCCTGGCTTGGCCGCTGGACCGGTTTCGGATGCACTACCGCTACGGATGCGGGACACGCGGCCTTGCACTCCACCTGGCGCGAGTGCATCACGCCGCAGCAGCCCTTTGCCGGCGCCTCGAATGGTAGGCACATGCGAAGCGGGTGGAGCTGGATATCATGAAATCGCTGAAACCTATCGATCAGCCTCTGCCGGCCACGGGCGTGCGATTGTTCCCGATCGACAATGAGGCAGTTCTATTCGACCAGTGCGGCCAAAGGCTGTTCCATCTCAATCCCATGGCGACCCGCATCTGGCGACAGCTCGATGGGCATCAATGCGTCAGGTCAATCGCTGCGGCGGTAGCGGGGTCGATGGATCTCGGTGAATCGCGAGCAAACCACTTCGTGCGAGGCATGCTGAAAGAGTGGAAACGTGTGGGGATACTGGATGGTGGCGCTGCCCACGCGCCAGACCACCATGACCGGCGAACAATGCAACAGAAACAACAACGTCCATCAGCGCCCGCAGCCGTACTCACCATCCCGCTTCACGGCCCAGGACGCCGCTACCAGATGCTCGACACGACCGTCGCCGTATTCGCCTCGAGCGAAGAGCTGTATGGGGTTGTGCATCCGGCTCTTGCGCACCTCGAGACAAATGCGCCCGCGGCGACCTCATATCGAGTGGACATCGTCGAGATCGCGGACGAAATTCTGGTCCTTGAGAACGACCGTATTCTCGGCTCGTGCGCAGGACGGCATTGTCTTGCTCCTCTGCTTCAGGGCATCATCGGCCTAATCGCGCTTCGTGATTTTCGATACTTGATAGCCCTGCATGCCGCGGCGCTCGTGAGCGCCGATGGCGCTCTGCTGCTTGCTGGCCGTAGCGGCTGCGGCAAGTCTACTGTCTCGGCGGCCCTGTTATCTGCCGGATGGCAGTACCTGTCGGACGATACGATCTTGCTGTGTTCCAATTCCCTGAACGTCGTGCCAATGCCATACAGCCTTTGCCTCAAGAGAGGCAGCTGGTCACTTCTCGCAGGCTGGCTGCCCAACTTGCACCTGCTACCCATACACCAGCGCGAAGACGGAAGAGAGATCCGCTATCTACCTCCTCCAGGAGCGGATTTCCGGCAGGAGCGACCAGCGCGATGGATCGGATTTCCTCACCGTTCCGAGAACGGCGAGACCATCGTTAGGCGACTGGGGCGGCTGGAAGGGCTGTGTCGCGTGCTCGAGCATTGCTGCGCAGTTCCGCGGCCACTTGAGGCAACGGATGTGCATCACCTAATCCAATGGACCGCTCGTCTGCAGTTCTTTGAGTTCGCGATGGGCGATTTAAGCAATGCTGTCGCGCAGATCCAGGCAGTCACGGCGGCCCCTCCAACGGAAGATGATATGCGGTTACGCCTTTAGAGCGCTACTTGGCCCGGCATGTAGGATGTATATTCTTGTCGCTTAAGCACGATGAGGGCTGACACTTGGCTTCGGTTGCGTTGTTCGACCGAACCAAGGCAGGAGAGTACCAGCATGAATAGGAATGCCGGAACGCCGGAAGACCAGCCGGAAGAAAGCGCCCGGCGGGAATTTCTAGCGCGGTGTGGGCGTTTCGCGGTCGTAACACCCCCGGCGATGACTATGCTTCTATCGGTTACGATGACGCCGTCGGAGGCATATGCTTCATCCGTTCAAGGTGAACCTTGGGATCCGAAGCCAAGGCCCAAACCGAAGCCAAAACCCAAACCGAAGCCAAAACCGAAACCAAAGCCGAAGTGACACCGCGACTAGGTCTCCGGCTGAGCTGCCTTGCCCTTGGAACTCCGGATTGCGCGCGGCCTGATGGGAATAGCAGGATTCCCCCGATGGATGTGCCAAGGCGATAGTTCCGCAGTGGCCACGCTCCCCAGGGCCAGAACCGCGCCGCGCCGCACGACCACCCCCGGGCCGACTACAGAGTGTGCTGCCAGCCAGACTTGGCCCTCCAAGACAATCGGCTTTACCATCAGGTCGAACGATGTGCTGGCCCAATCGTGGCTGCCCGTGCAGAGATAGACGCCTTGCGACAGGCAGCAATGGTCGCCGATGATGACCTCGGCCAAGTTGTCGAGCCAGGCATCCTGGCCAATCCAGCAGTGATTGCCCACCCGCAGCCGCCAGGGAAATTTAACTCGAACGCCGCCCTTGATCGTCACGCCGCGACCAATGTGCGCGCCCATGAGCCGCAGTGCGAACGTGCGCAGCAAGTTGCATGAGAAGGGAGAGGTCACTAGAAGCGGCTGCAGCAACAGCCAAATCGCCTCGATCCATGCCGGCCGGCCGCGGTCGAAATCCTCCGCCTGATAAAGATCGAGGCGTACCCCATCCGTCGCGCGCATCCCGTCGCTGGCCAGCGTGGCCTCCAGTGGATCGGCAAGGTCGGCCACTGATTTTCTCAATCCGTCATGACGCAGGCAGGTTTCGGCCCGCGCTTTAGCAGCCAGCGATACACATCCCCGATCATGTTGCTTGTTTCCCGCTGAGCGAAGCGTTCTTCGCATAGACGCCTCCCCCTTTCGCCCATCCTTTTGAGTTCTTCGTCGCTCATACCAGCCATCGTCTCCAGCCCGCTCTTCAACCCATCAACGTCCGTGTCGATCTGCAAGGCAGCACCTCTCTCGAACCCGATTGGCAGATTGCAGTGCGATGTCATCAGGACCGGCAGCCCACAAGACCATGCCTCCAGCACGACCATCGGCAGGCCCTCGCTGACCGAGGGCAAGACGAAGGCCGTCGCCGATCGCAACAGGGCGTGCTTGTCGGCACCGAAGCGCGGCCCGAGAAAATGCACGCTGCCGTCTATGGCGACATCGGATGTGAGCCGACGGAGAGTATGCTCGTGACCGTCCTGGTCCCAGCCGGCGATCATCAGATGCCAGCCTTCTCTTCCCCCTTGTGCGCGCCGGCTAAACCGCTGCCACGCATAGAGCAGGTTGATGAGACCTTTTTTTGGATGCAGCCGTCCAAGATAGAGGAGCGTCTTGCCCCGGCATTGCCATTCTGACCCGTGACGATCGGTGGCCGTGGCATTTCCCGTCACGCTGTTTGGTACGAGGCATATCGGATTGCTAAGCCCCAGCTCCCGAAAGGATCGCGCTTCAGCTTCGCACAGGGCGTGGAGGCAAGCCGCGCCGCGCAGATGGCGCGCTTCATAGGCCCATAGCGCCAGACGTTTTTTCCACCCGTGATGCTGAACTGCCCAGCGGTCAAGCATACCATGCGGAGAGATGATGTAGGGTCTTCCCGTGCTGTGCGCCCAGCCGCAGCTTGCCACCGAAGGATACATCCATAGACCGTGAACATGGAGAAGATCGAGGCTCGACTGCCTCAAGGCCATCTTCAATCCGGGCGCGTACCCCCAAGCGCGCGACCCATAGACGGCTTCTGCGGCCACGGGAATGCCATTCCAGTCGAACAGCCCGGCCGCTGCACGGTCCTCGGCGAGTCCAAAGACGGCAACCCGGAACTCTGAGCCAACCTGCAGCGCCGGCGCGAGGCGACGAACGACATCGAAGACGCCTCCGCCGCTATTCGACATCCAACTCGTCAGCAAGCCGACTATCATCGTCCGCTCAGTACTTTCAACAGCAGCCGGTCTACCGTGCTCGGCGCTGGCCGCTTCGACGCCAGCGCTGTACTCGCGGCGCTGAAAAGGCTCTCGGCAAATTGTGCGGGGGACCACCGCTCAATGATGTCGCTGCTCGCGCGTCCCATGGCCGGCAAGTCACACTGGTCGCTCGTAAGCCTGGCCATGGCAATGGCAAGGCTCTGTGGATCGTAGGGATCGAACAGGAACCCATTGCGGCCAGAGATCACCAGGTCACCGGCACAGCCACAACACTTGGATACCAGTACGGGCAGGCCCGCGGCCATTGCCTCATTGACCACCAGGCCCCATTGCTCGGTCGTGCTGGCATGGACGAAGGCGCTGGCCAGCCCGTAGTAGCTCGGCAGCTCCGCGTAGCTCCTGGGGCCGGGTAGCTGAACGTGCATGGTCAGTCCGAGTCGATCACGAAGCGCAATAATCTCATCCCTTAGCTCGCCATCTCCGATGACGACCAGGGACCAGGGATCCGCCGGGTCCAGCTTGCGATACTCGGCGTACCCGCGCAGCAATGTGGCGATGTTCTTCTTTCGGCTGAAACGGGAGCAGGCCAGGAAGTACCGTTGCGGCAAGGCGAGCTGCGCCCGCAAAGCAAGACCCGCACGCCGCGCGGCTTCCGCACCGCCACGGAAATGCTCGTTGTCGACCGCATCGTAACCCGTGAAAATCCGGTCCTGCGTCAGGCCAAGCACGGTCAGATAGTCGCGGTGCGGTGCGCCGCCGACAATCGCCGCCGAGCACAAGCGGACGATGCGCCGCTTGATCGCTTCTTTCCACCAGTGACGCGGTGCGTCCGTGGCGGTACTTTCCGACATCACGATCGCAGGCACCTGGTTGGCCAAGCACCAGCTGAGCGCCGCCAGGCTTCCGCCGAACGACCACCCGTTGATGCAGACGGCGGAAGGATCAAGCGCACTGAGATGCTCATGCAGGCGACGGATCAAGTTCCGGCGACCGATCCTATGCAGCGGCGTAGCCGGGAAAAGAGTGTGGCGGGCAAAGCCCGCCGCCAATTTCGGCTGCTGCAGGATCGGAAAGGCATCCACATCCGTCAGCTCGACCATGCAGATCTTCAGGTTTGCCCGCTCGGCCACAGCACTGAAGCGCGCTTCGTGGTACGGCACGGAACTCGCCAGGATCCAGCAAAGGAGCGGTGCGGCACTCATGCGGTGCGACCTTCAAGAAGGCGGCAGACGCGATCGGTATATTCCTTTTCAGACGCTACCTGCGCCAGGCGCCGCTGCCCCGCCCCCACGAGTGATGCGGCCGCATCAGGATGGCGCAAGATTGCGAGTGCCACCTCCCCCAGACGGTCGACGTCATGGCTGGTAAACACCGGCCCGTAATTCTCCCGGTTGAGGATCTCGCCTAGTCCGCCATTAAGGACGGATGCGACCACCGGAACGCCCGCGCCAAGTGCCTCGAGCGGCGTGCGACCGAGCGCGTCCCAATCCGTATTGAATACGGCGAGATCGAGGCTGCGATAGAACGACGTCACCTCGGACTGCCAACCCAGCCAGCGCACACGATCTGCAATGCCAAGCTCGAGCGCCAGGCGCTTCAACCTTTCTGCCTCTGGTCCATCGCCTGCAATCGCGAACAGAGCACGTTGCTCCGCAGTGGCTATGACGCGGGCGATCTTGAGAAAGACGTCGAACCGTTTGCGCGGAATCAGCCAGCCGGCATTTCCTACTATGAGCGCCTGCGGCGGAATTCCCAGCGCCAAGCGCACCGAAACTCTCTCTGCAGCAGTTGGAGGCTTACGCAGCGCAATCGGGCAGCCGATGGTGTGGCTGATGGCCTTGATCGCGGGACAGATCGCTTCGGCCTCGTAGCGGATGAAATCCGTCGGAAACGCGATCGCCGAAAAGCGCGCATGGGCAACCCGGTAGATCAGGCGCCATTGCCACGCCGGTTTTACGCCGGAATGGTGAAAATGGATGCTGAGCAACCGGCGGTCGCGACACAGACCGCCAAGCGCCATCATCGCCAGGAGATTGTGGCCGGTCATGATCAACGCATCACTGTTCACCCGCCTCAGGCGTGCTCTCAATCGTGATACGCTGCGCCAGCCGCCACGGCCGCGGTAAGGCAGTCCTGCGGCAGGCACTGCGCGCTCCGCCAACAATGGACCCATGGCGCCCAAGGGATTCAAGGACAGCAACTCGACCTCATGGCCGCGCGCCTGCAGTCCACTGAGCAATGCCAGGGTGGACTGCTCCATGCCGCCAAGATTTGCGCATTGAATGATGTTGAAGATGCGCACGCTAGAGCCCTCCTGGCGTCGCCATGTGCCCCGCCGCAGCCGGTATTTTACTGGCCTTGTGCCGCCGTATGGGCTGGCGTGCCCATAGGAGAGCTGGAAGCAGGAAGATGCCGAGATGGACCCACGGACTGACGAAATAATGGGTCGTATGGGTGATCGCCTGTAGGGCATAGACGGGCATGAGCATGTAAAGCAATTGGGCCGTCAGGTTGCCTCCGCGCGCGGCCAGCCACAGCTTCTGCATAACGAAAGCGATCAGGAAGAATTTGAGGCACCCGAAATACCAGAACGACTGGAACGCATCGGCCAAGCCGGTCAGAGTGCTGCCCATTGCGGGCGTGTAGAAATACTCCTCGTAGAGGGGTCTAGCCATAGGCAGGTATAGCGCCTCCTTCAGTTCCCGACCCACGATCTGAGCCGGGACATAACTGAAGACCAACTGGTTCCAGTGGACTATGCCAAGATCGAACTTCATGCTCCGCCCGAGAGCAGCGACGGTAAAAACCGCGTTCCTCACCTCAGCGCCGCCGCTTTCAGTGAGACGCTCGAAGTTCCCAACGAAATCGATTTCTGCGACCGAGTGCCATTGCGGGCCGTCGCGCGTTAGAGTCGCAGCGCGATAGTCGCCGATGCTGTTGATGAAGAGCGCTCCAGCGACGAGGCCAGCAAGCATCACCGGCCGCGGCAGACACCAGCCGCGCTGGAACCAGAATGCCAGCAGGATGATGGTCAACACTTCCACCAGGTCCTGACGCCGCCCTCCGATCAAGATGCGATCCAGGCAAAACATCGCGCCATAGATCGCGATCGCCAACGCCCACGGGGACCGGTTGCGGGCATAGAGGAGAACACTGAGAGCGAAGCCGTAGGTCAGGATTCGGGCGAAGAACAGATAAGCCACAGGCAATCCCGACCATTGGGAGACGTTTACCATCTCCGGCGGCAGCCGACTGAGCGCGAAATAGAAATAGCCCCCCAGCAACGACAGCACAGCGCTTATGATGAGGAGCCGCTTGTCGCTGAATTCCCAGTTGCCAGCGCGCATCGGGCGCCGAACCACGATGGCGCCGAGCCAGCACATGCCCGCCGAAAGGATCGCAAGGACCAGAGTGGCATCCAGCGCTCCGCTTGGCAGGAACCTGTCGCGGGAAAGGCCTACGAATTGCGGCAGCACGAAGCCTGCAAAAACGGCCCCGGCCAGGAAGGGGTGCTGATAGATGCCGCCGCGCCGGACCAGGCCTTGCACAATGAGAAACGCGCAAGCCAGACCGAGCGTGACAAGCAGAAGATAGGTCATGGTCCGCACTGATCTGTTTTCAGCGCCAAGGCCGATGCAAGTGCACGACCATATGCCGCGAGATCGAACATTGCCGCGCGCCGTCCGGCATTCTCCGCCATGCTACGGCGCCGTTCCGGATCGCGGGCGAGATCAAGCACGGCTTCGACGACTGCTTGGCTGTCGCGGATCGGAACGACGATACCATCGATACCGTGTCGAACGATGCTGCCGCAGTTCGGCGTGCAGATCACCGGGAGCGAGGCGGCGAGCGCTTCATAGATGACGGTGGCTGATCCCTCGCACAGCGACGGCAACAGCAGCAGGTCCGCCCAGGCGAAGTGTTGCAGCATCGCGGAGTGCGGGACGGGGCCGGTCAGTTCCACGAACTCCCTCAACTCCCGGACGGCCGGCTCCCGGCACTCGATCGGGCCGACCATTCGGACATGCGCCCGGAATTGCAGGCAGCGCGCCGCAGCAAGTACATACTGCGAGCCCTTCCTCAACCCAACAGCACCGACGACCAGCACTCTGATGGGCCCGTCGTGGGAACGACGCGGTGCGAGACGAAAGCGGCCATCAACGCCGTAAGGTACTACGACGCAGCGCTCAGCCGGGCCGCCGCATGCCGCAATGCCATCGCGCACGAACGCGGAGCCGCATAGGATCCTGTCAGCGAGCTGCCATTCAGCCCTTTCGCGTTCAGAGAAACGCACGACCTCGCCGTCGTCGTTGATCGGCACTTGCCACGCTGGGAAACGCTGCCGCTCGCACTGCAGCAGTTCGGTCTCGATCTGAAGCGGGGCAATCGTCTGCTCAAGGACGGTCCACCGTTTGCTAAGCTTCGCCGCATCCAGCACCTCCAGGCCGGCGCTGTTGAAAACGTAGACGCCGCTTGCGGCACCCAAGCCGCGCGAAAGGACGTGCCGGCAGAAGGCCTCTCCCATCCATAGAAAGGATCGCCGCAAGTCGCCGGAGGATCGCGCTCGCCGCCGCCGGCGCGCATAGCGCAGACCAAGCAGGTTGAAGGCGGTTATCTTGTCTGACGGAACGCCCTGTGGGATACGGCCGGCGATGCGTCGCAGTCCGTCCGGCCGCCAAGCAGCCGGTACCCTCGTGCACCATCGCGGCCATCCCTTGCTTGCGCAGATGTCGGTGTAGAAATGCTCCAGCTGTCCGGATTCATGCAGGATCCGCGGTACGGCGTAATGCATTCGTGCACCGAGCTGTGCAACGGCATAACCCATCACTTGACCCGCTGTACTTGCGCCACCAAAGTCACGGCCTGTGCCGCGATGATCCAAGCAGCGGTGGCTCCATCGCACGTCCTGCGGTCGCGATGCGGGACGAGCGCCGGTGCACGTGCTTCCAGCCACCCTGGACAAACCAGGCATGCAGCCCGACGGGACAGATCAGGCCGAGCAGCAGCACCCAATCCGGCGCGCCCAGATGCCAGCCGACCAGTCCGATTGCTCCCAGCACGATGGCGGTGCCGGCCAGAATGGAAACGGTCTCGTTGACGCTGCAGCCTGCTTGCAACAGGATATGGTGGACGTGCTGACGGTCGCCGGTGAATGGGCTATGGCCGGCAGCTATCCGCCGGGCGGTCAGCGAGATGATTTCAATGACTGGCAGGGCCAATATCCAAAGGACGACGACCGGCGACAAGGCCTCACCACCGTTCTGGTCCTGCTGCGACAAGCGAATGGCCAGATAGGCAAGAGAGGCACCCAGCATCATGCTGCCGGCATCGCCTAGGAACACTGATGCGCGGCTGCGCCAATAGTGGCGCAGGTTGAATCCAAGGAAGCCGATCAGGCAGCACCCGAGCAGCAGCGCGAAATACAGCTCGGGCCGCAACCCGAGCATCGCCGCAGCGGCCGCAAACCACAGGAATGCGACCAGTGATACACTTCCCGCCAACCCATCAATCCCATCCAGCATGTTGATTGCGTTGATCAGGCCGACGATACCGATGATGGTCAGCGGCCCGGCCCAGGAGAGGAGCACGACCGGCTCATCGCCGAGGACCGCGCCAACGTTCCGCACGAGCACATCGGCCGGAAGGACCATCAGCGCTGCGCACGCGATTTGCGCAACCAGCTTTACGGATGCGCGCAGATCCAGCAGATCATCTGCCAGCCCGAGCAGCACCAGCAAGGCGAGTCCAAGCAGAAAGGAAGGAAGGCCGTGTGGCGGACGCTCGAGCAGGAGTGCTGCGAACGCAAAGGCGACAAATAGAGCGCTGCCTACCAGCGGGATTTCTCCGTGGTGGTTTTTCCTGCCGGCCGGAATGTCCACCAGCCCTATCCGGCCGGCAAACCTCTCCATCGCAAGGGTGAGCAGAATGGAAAGCAACAAGACATTGATGCAGTTGAGGGCCAGATCCCGCATGACAGATGCCCCGATACCGAGCGTCACTCCGCGCATCTTGGAGAAGTCGCTTGGGACGGCCTATTCGGCAATTTGGACACTTGATTCGGCGAAAGTAGTATTGTCCCCGCCTGCCCTTCAGATGGCGTAGGCATTCCTGCGCCTGCTTGACGTCGTGCCGGTTTAGCTTCCTGAAGAACCGAAGGCATATTGAACTCACGAGACGACAGCTCCTCCGCTGCCGGCGCACCCGGAAACCTCCGCAACGAACGAAGCTGGCACCTGCGGCCGGTAACGACGAATCGGGTCAGCCGCCCCACGCTTGACGAGCAATCCCAGTCTGCGCATTCGGATACAGAGATCCGTCCCCTCTCCCATGTGGAAAGAACTCTCGCGATATCCCCCAGCCTTGAAGAACGCTGCGCGCCGCACAGCGTGCGCCGCGGAAAAAGGGGCCTGCTGCGCATGGCCGTCCGGCGCTGCACCCGGGACCGTATCCGTCCGCGACAGGTTTATGGACGGGATAGTCACGGCTCCGACGAGAGGATCTTCAAATTCGCGCAAAGTCTGCGCAACAGTTTCAGGAGACTCCAAAACAGAGTCATCACCCAGCGGGAATACGATCTCGGTTTGAGCAAGGGCGATTCCGCTGTTCCGGTGGAAGCACAATCCTTTGGACCGATTGGTGCGGTGATAGGATATGTCTGGAAACTCCCGTTCCATCATCTCCGCTGTACCATTGGCGGAATTGTCGTCCATCACCATGATCTCGACCGGCACCGTCTGGCGACGCGCCGCTTCAATCGCCCTGCGCAGCAGGTCGCGACAGTCGCGCGTGGTCAGGACGATGGTTGCCTCCGGATCATCGTCTTGCCGCTCCCGATATGCATTGGGTGATTTCCCAATATTGCCCATCGCACCATCCCTTCCCTTTCTGTTCGTGCCGATGGAAGCTCGTCAACGCTAGGATCAGGCTTGGCCGCAGCATCGGTCGCTTAGGATGGTGCCGCCCCCCGCCCTGCTCCATCGTGCCCCATCGCACCAGCTCAGGATGCCTCGCGACATTCATGACCGTGGCCGAATGATCGATTGGGTCCATTCCGCGGCCCGTCGCGAAGGAACATGGACGCTCCGGATGAAAACATAGCCGCTTAGGTCAGGCGTGACGCCCGGTGCTTAGTTAGTATGCGAGACTTACGCCTTTCGATGAGCCCGCGGACGAATGCCGTACTGCCGGCCACATGGCCGCGGGCCCTATCATCGGACGATATCGACCCCAAGAGCGCAGGCCATAGAGACATCAGAAGGGCGAGATGGCGACAATCGACGTCATCGTTCCTTGCTACAACTACGGGCCCTTTCTGCGAGAATGCGTAGAAAGCGTCCTCACGCAGTCGTTCCAGGCTGTCCGCGTCTTGATCATCGACGATGCCTCGACAGACGCGACCCCGATGATAGCCCAAGGGCTTGCGCTGGAAGATCCAAGGGTTTCGTTCATTCGCCACGCCGAAAATAGAGGCCATATCGCAACCTACAACGAAGGAATCGCATGGGCTTCGGCTGACTATATGCTTTTGCTATCCGCCGATGATTTTCTGCTGCCCGGGTCGCTTACCCGGGCAGCGGCGCTGATGGATGCGCATCCGGCGGTTGGCTTCGTCTTCGGCCGTTGCCTGCAGCTGTACCCTGGCGATCCGCGTCCTGCTCTTCCGAAAGAGCACGGCCGTCATGCATGGCGGATCCTGGATGGGCTCGAATTCATCGCCCTGAATGGCGCGCGCAACGATGTGGCCACGGCGACTGCAGTGGTCCGCACGTCTCTTCAGAAGCAGCTCGGCGGCTACAGTCCCGACCTGCCTCATGCAGGCGATATGGAGATGTGGCTGCGATTTGCGCTCCATGGCCCGGTGGGATACATCGAGACGGAGCAGGCCGCCTATCGCAGACATGAACAAAACATGTCGCAGGCAATCAATGGTCAGCTGCCGGACCTGCAGCAACGGAAGGCCGCTCTCGATCGCGCCCTGCGCTCTCTTCCCCAGCGCCGGCTGGAAGGCACCTTCCTCTACGATGATCTTCTCAAGAGCTTTGCGAATGATGCCGTGTCGTTGGCGAGCGAAGCATTCAATCGAGGGAACGCAGCGGAATGCAAGCGGATCCTCGCGTTTGCCGTGGCGATGTGGCCGGATATCAGAGACGCTCGCCAGTGGCGCCGAGTGGCTTGGAAGCAGCGGTTCGGCCCCACGCTGTGGTCGGCGATGCATCCCTTCGTTCTGGAACTTCGGCGCCTGGGCTTAGTGAGGTAAATCGCGCATCGAGGCCGCGCATCCCAGTGGCACGCTTGGCCGCTGAAACGAGGACAAGGACCATGAGCCTGGCCAACGAGAATGCGAACCTGGCTTCTCAAGAGACCATTCGGGTGCTGTTCTGCTGCAATCCGAGCTATTATCAGCATCTCGCAGTGACGCTGGTATCGTTGCTGGAGAACAACAAAACGAATCGCTTCGAGTTGCATCTCATTCTCAGCGGTCGCAGCTCGTCCCTGGAAACACGGCTATGGCGGTCCTTGCACTCATTCTCCAATTTTACGCTAGAAATTCATGACTTTGCGCTTTCCGATTATGCGCATTTTTTTGTCGATAACCATGTCACCGTCGATACCTACAGCCGGATCTTCGCTGCCAAGGTCTTGAGCCCGGATATCGACAAGATCCTCTACCTGGATAGCGATCTTCTTGTTCTTGATGACCTGAGGGATCTTTGGACCACCGATGTCAGCGCCTATGCCGCGGCTGCGGTCCCGGAGCCATATGGATTGTTCCGCCGGGAAGCCCTGGGTATCCCGCCCGATCGTCCGTATGTGAATGCCGGCGTCATGCTGATCAATCTCGTGCGGTGGCGTGCCGACGGGCTGCCGGAACGGCTGGCCCGGTTCATCGAAACCCACGGCAGCAGCCTCTGGTATTGGGACCAGGACGCGATCAACGCAAACCTCTACGACGCCATCCTGCCCTTACCCTGTCGGTGGAATGTACAGGCGCAGGTCTACAAGCTGAAATGGCGGCGATATCGCAATTCGGAAAGCCGCATCCGCGAAGCCTGCCGGAGGCCGGCAATCCTTCACTACAGCACTGCGGAAAAGCCCTGGCGCTTCCGCGCGATCGTCAAGAAGAAGCTGCTCTACTTCGAGTATCTGGCAAAGACGGACTGGCGCAGCGCTAACCCACTGCGCTTGGCCTGGTATCACATACCCGAGTTCTACCTCGATCACTTCCTGTCGCGTTTTGGTGTCGATTATACATTGATCCTGCGCGTGCTGCGCAGAGTTCGCCGAATGGCGGGGCAAGGCCTTGCCGTTATCAAGCGGTCCTGGATCACCAATCCGAAGGGTGACATCCCGCCAACGAAGCAGATGGCCGGCGACGGATAGCTGCAGGCCGCAGATTGGCAAGTATCGTACCGCAGGGGGTAAGGGTGATAAGCATTGAGGGAAAGGTGCCCGACTCGTCTGGAGACCGGCCGATCGAGGTACTGTTCTGCTGCGACCCGTCTTTCTACCAGCATCTCGCGGTGGCGCTGATCTCGATGCTCGAAAACAATGCCCGCACACATTTCAATGTGCACCTCATGACAAGCAGTCGCAATGACCGTTTGGAGGAACAGCTGCGCAAGTCCCTGGCATCGTACCGCAATGCGACTTTGACCATTCACCACCTCTCGCTCGACAACTACACCCATTTTTTCGTGAGCAGTCATATCCGCCTGGAATCGTACCTCCGGATCTTTGCCGCACAGGTGTTGGGAGATGACATCGACAAAATCCTCTATCTGGACTGCGATGTGGTCGTACTCGACGACCTGCGAGACCTCTGGGCCACAGATATCAGCGCTTATGCGCTGGCGGCCGCTCCCGATCTCTATGGGGGCTTTCGACGCACAGCCCTGGGTGTTCCGGAGGATCGCCCTTATGTGAATGCCGGTGTTCTTCTTCTGAACCTGACGAGATGGCGGCAGGAGAACTTAGCGCAGCGTCTGATCGGTTACATCGAGGCGCATTCCGACACTCTTACATTTCATGATCAAGACGCGATCAATGCCGTGCTTCACGCTTCAATTCGCGTTCTGGCGCGCCGCTGGAACGTTCAAGCGCAGATGTACCGATTGCGAAGGCATGTCTATCCTGATGCCTATGCCGCCATCAAACACGCCTGCAGCCGCGCGGCTATCGTGCACTACGCAGGGCCGGAGAAGCCCTGGCGGTTTCGGATGAGCGTGGCAAGGAGGCACCTCTATTTCCAGTACTTGAGAAAGACCCAGTGGCACGGAGCGCGCTTGCAGGGATCGGCTTGGTATCATCAGCCGGAGTGCTGGTTGAGTGGAGCGCTGGATCGCATCGGCATCGATTACATGTTGGTCATCGTGCTGCTGCAGAAATGCTGGAGGCGAATCGGCCAGGCACTCATTCGCGGGCAAGAAGCGCGACCAACGCAAGACGAGGCGAGACTGGCGACGCGAGCGGGTTCGGAGTGATGAGAAAGTATCGCCGTTCAGAGCGGCTTCAGGCCTCTTATTGCCGTGGCGCTAATGCGGCAAGAAGCCTGTGATTATCGGCCCGTTGAAGGTCTTGCCGCCACGCTTAGCCAGTGGCGAGAGGATGGTCGGCGGCTCATTCCGGCGAATTGGAGTGAATTCCGCGGACTCGTCGATCTCGTAAGCGATCTCACGCGGCGAAAGCGATATGCTGCAGCAGCTGTCTATGGAGAACTGGCGGCTCTTTATGCGACCTCCCGCCACTGCGGCATATTCGTGAGCCCCTCGCTCGAGGGGATTTTGATCGGTATCGGCCAGGCAGCAATAGAGCGATCTCGGCATCACGCTGGCGCCAGGCGGCAATATCCGCCAAAGCACGTACTGCACGTGTCGACCCGGGTCTTGCCCGTGGGCGGCCACTCGAGAATGATCTGGCGCTGGGTTCAGCAGGACGGAACCCGCGTCCACTCCCTGGCTCTCACGCGACAAACAGGCAAAGTTCCGGCTCTGCTGACACAAGCCATCGCGAACAGCGGCGGCCGGATATATAGAGTGAACAGGGCTATTGGCGGTATCCTGGTGTGGGCGAAGCAGTTGCGTGAGATCGCTGCCAAGGCGGACGTTGTGGTGTTGCACAGCTTCAACGACGATGTGATCCCCATGCTCGCGCTGGCATACAAGGAGGATTCTCCCCCCGTCATATTCTTGGATCATGCCGATCATATCTTCTGGTTGGGCGCTGGCATCAGCGACGTCGTCGTCAGTCTCCGCAGGTCGGGAATGTGCTTGGCCCAAGAGCGCCGTGGCATATCGGCGGAACGAAGCCTGCTGCTTCCGACAATCCTGGCGCCCGCGGAAAGGTCGCTTTCTCGCGAACAAGCGAAGCGAAGGCTTGGCCTGCCGGAAGACAGCATACTCCTCCTGTCCATTGCTCGATCGCTGAAATATGGATCAGTCGGAAACGTCAGCTATGCCGATGCGCATCTTCCAATACTGGAACAGTGCAAGAATGCACGGATGATCGTGGTCGGTCCTCGATGCAGATCGGACTGGGTCACGGCCATTCACCGCACCGGCGGGCGTTTCCTCTGCGTGAGCGAGCGCGAGGATACGGCCCCGTTCTACGAGGCCGCTGACATCTACGTCGATTCCTTTCCGTTTGTATCGACCACTTCGCTGCTCGAGGCCGGGAGATACGGCGTCCCGTTGGTGAGCATTTTTCCGTATCCTGAGGCTTCGGGAACTCTCGGCGCAGATCTTCCGGGCCTCGATGGAAACCTGATCCGCGTCCGGGATCTCGATGGCTACCGAAACGTGCTGTCGCAATTGATCGGGGATCAACAGTACCGACACGCGCTCGGAGAAAGGACAAGAAGGAAGATCTTGGAAATCCACACCGGAATCGAGTGGCAAAGGCACGTCGAGCACGTATATCGGGAGGCCTGCCGGCTCGCTGCTACGCACAGTCAAGCGGCGATCGCGGAAGAAATGTTAATCGGTGATCCCGATGTCCTCATACCGCGGATACACGGCGCCGCTGATGATTCCGAAGGCCGGCAGCGTGACCTCGATAGGATGATCGAGTCGCTCATAAGAATAATGCCGATCGAGGAAAGGATGAGGCAATGGATCCGATTGTCTCGCGCGGATGGCGGCTTCCAGAATGCCGATCGCATCGGATCGCTCAAATACCTCGTCCCGGAATGGCTCGTTGGCAGGATCAAATCGGGACCGTGGCGCGGAGTGTGCGCCGCAAGATGACTGCCGTCAGGGCGTCGGTATCGGCGGGACCATGGGAAGTCCTACGCCTTTAGTGGGAGCGCTCTGACGAATGGCCTACTGCCACGCGGTGTGCGCGGTCGATATCGTCGTAGGAAGATTGCCACCGCTGACGCCCCTTGGTCCGGCGGTCGGCTGAACACCAACCCGGCGGCCGGCGCAGCCCGAGAATGCCATGGCCTGCACATGAGGGAAGCGATTGGACTTGCTGCCGATGATCTTCCCGAAGCGTCGATACGCGATGGCGGGCGAGCTGCAGCCGGTGCTTCGAACTGGGCCAACAATCAGCGTTCGCCGCGCGCTGGCGTTTTCCTTTGCGCAGAAGTACGTGCTCGCATCCATTCATATAGTGAGCACCATCATAGTCGCACGCCTGTTGAGTCCCAGCGAGATTGGCGTGTTCATGGTCGGAAACGCGGTCGTATCAATGACCGAAGTATTCCGTGACTTCGGGGTGAGCACCTACCTGATCCAGGCGCGAGAGATCACCTTGGCGAGAGTGCGTACCGCCTTCACGGTAACCCTTTTGCTCTCCGCCTTGCTCTCGACGCTGCTGTTGATTCTTTCTGGTGGAATAGCGGACTTCTATGAAGAAGCCGGGGTACAGCAGGTCCTGTATCTGGCCGCGATAAACTTCCTGATGGTGCCCTTTGCGGCGACGATCATGACATTGCTGCGCCGGGACATGGCGTTCGATCGGCTCGTGCGGATCAATCTCGCCGCAACGATCAGCTATTGCGGGAGCTTGATCGGGCTGGCGGCACTTGGTTTTGGCTATATGAGCCTGGCCTGGGCGGCGCTGATCAGTTCAGCCATCGGGACGCTTACAGCCATTCTGCACCGTCCGGACCTCCGTATATTCATTCCCGGCTTTTCGGAATGGCGACAAGTCGTCTCCTTCGGCAGTGTTTCCAGCGCCACCGCTCTCCTTAACGGCCTCTACTCCAGTTTGCCGCAGTTGTTTCTCGGCCGCATGCTCGATTTCGGCGCGGTAGGCCTGTACAGTCGCGCGACGATGCTGTGCCAGCTATTCGACCGGTTCGTTCTTGATGGAGTGAACCCCGTTGTGTTGCCGGCGCTGGCAGCCAGAGTACGGGATGGTAACGAACTCAAAACGCCATATCTTCGTGCACTGGAATACATAACGGCGCTGTACTGGCCATTTCTGCTATGCATGGTCCTTCTTGCGGATCCTGTCGTCAAGCTGTTGCTTGGTAGCCAGTGGGACGGTGCGGTCCCGCTCGTCCGCATCATCGCGCTGGCTTCTCTATCTATGTTCCCGGCCTTTCTCACCTACCCAGTGCTGGTCGCTCTTGGCCGCGTGCGGGACACGCTCACGATGAGCCTGATAACCTTGCCTCCCTCTTTGGCCTTGCTGTTCGGCGCATCGTTTCTGAGCCTCGAAGCGGTCGCGGCCAGTCTCCTCATCGCTGCTCCATTTCAGGTCTATGTGGCCCTCATTTTCATAAGACGGCAGATTCATTTCTCCTGGGGCGAGATCGCACGGGCCACGCAGAAAAGTGCATTGGCTGCGCTCTGCGCAGCCGCGGTTCCCGCCATCGTACTGGCAAGCGCAGGCTTTCGCTTCGAGATCTCGATTCCAGCTGCCATCCTGACCGGCATCGGCGCCGTGATCGCCTGGATCGCGGGCTTGGCTATTGCGAAGCATCCGCTGTGGAACGAAGTGCGGGAAGTTCCGCGTTCTACGCTGCTGCGCATTACTCTTCGGCTGCCCAAGAACCGAGCCAAATCCTGATGCTTCGACCCAACAGCCTCCTGTCGCGCAGAGCAACCATCGCAGGCCTCGCCGGCGCGGCAGCGACCACCAGCCTTCCCGTCGGATGGGCAACAGACCCCGCGAGCGCAGAGTCCGCCGATGCAATGCCGGAACAGGACTTCAGCATCCGGGATTTCGGTGCAGTGGGAAATGGCAAGACGGACGATACAGCCGCATTTCGCGCCATGCACCGGAAACTCACCGCTGTGCAGCGTCGGCTGCCTCAAAGTCGCTTGGTCATCCACCTGCCGCCCGGCCATTATCGCTATAGCTGGAATCAGTGGCTCTGGGGACTTCGCCATGTTCGCGTCGTCGGCGAGCGGGCGCTACTTCAATGCATCAGTGACTCACCTTGGGATGTCGCGAAATTCGCTCTCACGACAAACCGCGACCCGCTGGAAGGGCCGGCGAACAGCGACAGTGCCGGGGGCAACCGGCGGAATTTCGGGTATCTGATCGACAGCGCGGCGGCCGGGACCTGGACAGTCGAGCTATTGAACCGGACCGATCGCAAGCGCTTCGCGCCCGGCCGATATGTCTGCGTTCTCTCCTTCGACCAGCAATTTGGCGGTTACCCCCCAAACTGCCGCCATTTTGAGTATGCCGTCGTTCAGGAAGTGTCCGCCGGCTCCATCACACTGGACCGCCCGCTTCAGTTCGACCATAGCCGGACGAACTTCGAAGACCCCGCTGTTTCCGAGTCCATCGGACGGGCACGCATCGTGCCGGTCGATTGGCCCGAACATCCGCTGGCCGTGCATCAGGAGATCAGCGGCATTGCGATCGAAGCGAATCCGCATGCCCGCGACTACTTCGCAAATGTCTTTCAAGCCATTGGATTCCGTGAACTTCGGATCAAGGATTGCTCGCTGATCAATCTGACCGTCAGCCTGGGCGAGCGTTGCGAGATTGTGAACAGCGATGTGGAATTTGCCGAGCCGGACAAGCTGGCCTCACAGGTCGAGTTCCGAAACTGCCATATCGGCCGGATCTCCCAGGCAACTGGGGTCCATCGTTTGACGTTGGACAGCTGCCGGCTCGCGCTGAGAAGCGACATGCAAGCCCGCCAAGTGCGGGCGACCGGCTGCGAGTTCCGCGGCGGCGCCGATCCCAAAGATTCCCTCGGATTATCGCTCGAAGGATTCACGCCAACGCGCCTCCTCGAGGTGACAAACAGCGTTTTCGTCGGGAAGGGAAAGGAGGATTCCGCAGTCGGATGGAACCGACCGATCGCCATCAGCCTGACCGATCCCATCAAGATCGGCGGGAATGTGATACGAATTCCCGCCAGCGATGAACGTGCCAGGACACTGCTCTCGAACCTCGAGCCCGGTGACACAATTCTGCTTGGAGGTGAGTTCGCCGGAACCATCTTCAGCGACGGCCGATCCGGTCGGGTTGAACGCATCGCCGTCGACGGCTCTGATATAACTATAAAGACAACAGCGCCGGCCAAGCTCGGCGATGTTCTGTTCACATTTCGCGTCCGCCAGGTGCGTTTGCGTGGGAATCAATATCATACCATCGGGCAATCGCCCCCTCTATCGCTTGCAACTTCTTGGGAGGACCGGGTCGATGATTCGTGCCACTATCAGTGGCCATTTGCCAGCGGCGACTTTGCCCAGACGCTTGTGAGCTGTCCCGGAAGAATCGAGCGTATCACTATAGATGTGCAGCGGCCCTACCGAGGCAGCGATCCAGGTGCTTTTCTCATTCTGACCACGCGAACGCCGGCCTTCGGAACGATCGTAGTTGCTACCGACCTGACGCAAGCCGGCAAGCGATCGGCTTCAGCCGGCGACTTGACCGGAATGACAGGGACCGATCTCTGGAATCCGATCCGGCGCGACACGATCGTATGGGATTTCTACATGCATCACAGCCTCACGGATGCCGGTGGGCAAAGACACCTGGCAGGGAGTGAGGAGCAACAGGCCATCTATCAACTGCAGATTGACACGACGCCCTTCTGGCAGATCCACTCGTCCAGCGATGAACGATAGGTACGACGGGGCGGCGGTCCGTAAGCGGGTTTTCCAAGCCGAGGTCTTGGACAAATCCGCGCCGGCCCTGCTGCGGCCAGGCAGCCGCTCATGAAGGTCGCAGCCTATGTGCACCTGCATCGCGCCTGGATGCCCACCGGCGTCGGCCAACACCTCATTCAAATGGTGCAGGGGCTCTACGAACGATCCGATGTGGAACTGACGGTCCTCGCGCCACGGAATCAGTTGAACAACTCTTGCCGTATACCGGTGGAGCATCCTTTGACCGGAATCCCTGTGAAGAGCATTCCGCTGGATCGTCGATGGCTTGAAGGCATGTGGCAGCATCTGAATCTGCCGAAGGCGGACCGCTGGTGCGGAGGCGCAGAATGGGTGTATGTCCCTGCCGAGGTCTATGTGGCAGTACGCGCTCCTCGATTGGCGGTTACGGTCCATGATCTGCACGCGTTCGAAACGGACTTGCCATGGTCGAGCACACCGGAGCATCAAACGCTCCGGCGACGTTGGACGGGAATGTTCCGCCCCATAATCGAGCGTGCGGACTGCATTCTCACCGTATCCCAATTCACGCGGCGAAGGCTTATCGAACTGTTCGGCGTGAATGCAAAGCGCATCGCCGTGGTTGGCAACGGCGTGGATGATGCCTATTTCGATACGCCATCGGAAAATGCATCCGAACCGTTCCAGGACACACCGTATGTGGTCGTCGTGGGAGGCCTCAGTAGGCGGAAGGGCGGCGATCTCGTTCTCAAGGTTGCTGATCTGCTAGGGAGGGAGAGACCACCCATTAAAGTTGTGGTCGCGGGACATGGGGAGGCAGCCCTGAACCAGCAGGGAACGGCGCTGCCGAATGTCATCCGCCTCGGCTTCATGGAAACGCCAAGACTCGTGAAGGTACTGCGCGGTGCCATCGCGATGATGTTTCTGTCCCGATATGAAGGTTTTGGTATTCCAGTTCTGGAAGCCATGGCAGCCGGAGTGCCAGTCGTGTCGTCCCGCTGGGCCGCATTGCCCGAGGTCGTGGGCGACGGGGGTCTACTGGTCGATGCTGATGACTCTGCCCAAGTGGCGGCGACAATCAGGATGCTGTCGCGCGACGCGGCGGCCCGTAAAGAACTCTGCACGAAAGGAAGAAAACGTGCCGAGAGCTATCGCTGGAACAGCTGCGTCGCGCGTCTGGCTTCAGCTCTCCGGAGCCGTTGAGCCCTGACCATGATCTCGCTTGTGACTGCCTATGCCGCGCGAGGCATATGGACCATCGATGCCAGTTCGGAAAATACGGAGCAGTATTGCTGCACGACTTCCTCGTAACACAGCAGGTCATTGAACCGCCGCTGGATCGCTTGCGGTGTCACTCGCCCTTCGATCAGGCCTGCCCCGACTTCCCCCAGAGCACGGGCAAAATCCGCGGCATCGTCCAGGCGCGCAATCGCACCCAGTTCGGGGGCAATGAGGATCTCTGGAAGCGCGCCAACCGGTGTGGCGACGATCGGACGACCGCGCGCGAGGATTTCAAGCGCTGCCAGACATTGTCCCTCGGCAACCGAGGAGAAGGCGAACAGGTGGCACTGATCGATGGCCTTCTGAACGGCGTCATGGGGAATGGCGCCGTGAAAGCATACATGCTTCCGCAAACCATAGGCCGAGGTCGCGTTTTCGAGGGCCGGGCGCTGGTCACCATCTCCGAACAGATGCAGTTCCCACGACCGGAGCGCCGCTCGTGACGCATGATCATCGGAATGCAGAAGGGAGAATGCTTTCAGCAGATACAGCAGGTTCTTCTGCGGCACGAGCCGTCCGAGAAAGCCGATCCGAATGATGTTCCCGCAGACTGGCAGCGCCGACGGGGCAGCCAGTTTGGGCGGTATGTAGGGAATTGTCTCTACAAGGCCGCGATATCCCAAGGAGCGCAAATCCTCCGCAAAACCGGCCGCCTGCACGACGATTGCGTCCAAAAGGTCGAGCATGCCGTCGGGCGGCTTTTCCTCTCGCCAGATCTCCCGCGGTCGATAGGGAGTCACATAGACCAGAGGCCGATACCGATGGCCGCAAACCGCATACCGCAGAAGCCGGACGAGAGGCCACGGCGGCAGCTTCGTTAGGAGGACGATGTCATGTTCCGCCATGAGTCGAACCCCCGGATTGGCGGCAAGTGCCAAATCAGGCAAGAAAGCGCGACATCCCCAACGGAAGCGCTGACGTCGGACCCTGGCATAACGCGCGATCTCATCCAGCAACTCGCTTTTCGGGCCCCAGCATAGGAGCTCGGCCGAATGGCCGTGCGTTGCCAAGGCCTTGGACAAGTCACGGATGAAAGATTCGATCCCGCCAATTGGTGGGAAACCACCAGCATAGAACAGCAGTTTCACCGACAAAACCCTTCAGAAGTCCGCTCCAGAAGCGGATCAATCCGGCCATAATCGTGCGGCGACAATTTGATGCGCAGCCAATGACTTTGATCGGTCCGCGGTGCCGGGGAGAACATCGCCTTTCGACGGATCTTCGCGTCCTGTACTGCTAAAGGCTGAGTTCTTTCAACCAAACGGTGCCCTCAACGGCAGCATGTTTCCCGACGCGCGTCGATCTATCTCGTGAGACCGCGCCGCAGCGCGAAGAAATAGGTAACAGCTGCATCGCGATCGCGACACTAAGCCGTTCGTTAAATGCCACTACCAAAGATGTAATGAGTGCCTACCTACCAAGACGCGTCGTGTGCTCAGTGGTGATGAGCTATCATCGCCCAATGCCGGACCAAACCGGCTCGTCTGCGCACAGGGGCAACTCAAATGGGAAAATACGATGCGCCGCGCGTGCTCGTGACAGGCGGCGCCGGCTTCCTCGGAAGCTTTCTATGCGAACGCTTGCTGAAGGACGGCAACGAGGTCATTTGCGTCGATAACTTCTACACCGGACGTCGGGACAACATCGCGCATCTGCTGGCGCAATCGCGTTTCGAGGTCATCAGGCATGACATCACTTTTCCGCTCTATGTTGAGATCGACCAGATCTACAATCTAGCCTGCCCCGCTTCACCGGTGCACTACCAGCGCGATCCGGTGCAAACGACAAAGACAAGCGTGCACGGCGCAATCAACATGCTAGGCCTCGCGAAGCGTACCGGCGCCAAGATCCTTCAGGCGTCGACGAGCGAGGTCTACGGGGATCCGCATATTCACCCGCAGAGGGAGAGCTACTGGGGCAATGTCAATCCGATCGGACCGCGCGGCTGCTATGACGAGGGCAAACGGTGCGCGGAAACGCTTTTTTTTGACTATCATCGGCAACACGAGTTGCGCATCAAGGTGGCGCGGATATTCAATACCTATGGGCCGCGAATGCATCACAATGACGGCCGCGTGGTATCGAACTTCATCGTTCAGGCGCTCCGCGGCGAGCCAATCACGATCTACGGGAGTGGCGTGCAGACTCGTTCGTTCTGTTATGTCGACGACCTCATCGACGGCCTGGTCCGCCTGATGAACACTCCAGACGGGCTGACCGGACCGTTGAATCTCGGCAATCCCGTCGAAACATCAGTCCACGAGCTGGCGGAGCAGATCATTCGGCTCAGCGGCTCAGTCTCTCAGATCAACTATAGGCCCCTGCCGCAGGATGATCCGGTGCGCCGGAGACCGGACATCTCCCTTGCTGCCGATGCTCTCAGATGGTCGCCGGCAATATCCCTGACCGTCGGGCTCACCAGGACGATCGAATATTTCCGACATCATCCCGCAATCCGGGCATACGCCAAGCGATCGACGGTAGCGGCTCAATAATCCCGCGAAGACTGGATCATCGCAGAAGCGCCGCAGTCGCTGCGTTCAATCTTCCGCGGCTCGAGGTGCAGTTTCTGGTCGTTGGCGAGCGCGCCTGTCTTCAACCCACAGCTTCCCGGCAAGCACAGGGCTGCACCAAAGCCATTCCCCTACGTGGCGAAGTTCTGTCAGCCGCGTACGGACGAGGGCAGCGTCGCAAATCTGCTATTGCGGCATGGATTTGGCAACCGTTCCCAGCCCGGGCTGGACTGCCAAGTCTGCTCCATTTCAGCGGTTCCAACGTTGTTCTTGGAACATTGTGCACTGCTAACTGGTTGTAGCGCGGTCTTTGGGGCCTCCTGCTTTTTCGGGAGAGGGCAATGACTGTCGCGCCGGGTCGGAAGGACAGAGGCGTTGCTGGTGAGTCCGATGGCACAGATTTGCCGGAGAAGTCCGAGGGCACCCAGGCGAGATCGGTAGAGCGGCTATGGTTTAACGAGTTTGTCGAGTTGCTTGCCTCGCCAACGGCCGTACTTGATCGCTCGCACCGGATCTTTTCGGTGAATAATCACTTTTGCGAACTCGCTGAAACAGCACGTGAATCGTTGATCGGGCGCCATATCCGGGAAGCCCTTGGCGGCATGCTGAATGTGCCCGCAATGCAACAAGCTCTCGCGGATTTTGCATCAGAGAGCGTATCGAGAAGGAAGCACAAGCTACGACTCGATCTGCATCTGCCTGGCCGGCGGCCCCTTGCCGCTACCGTGCGCAGCCTTCCTGCACTATTTCGGTCCGCCAGAACCCTATTGGTCGCGGAGCACACCGGTGAGCAGAACTTGCGCCGGTCGCGCGAACTCGTTCATGCAACTTCCCTAGATCCTCAGGCCCCGCTGTCCATTGAAACGTTTCATCATGATCTGCGCCAACCATTGCAGACCCTCAGCCTGCTGCAAGGACTACTGGCATTGAAGGAAGTTGATCCGGCTCTTCGGAAGCACATCGGACACCTCCGTGCGGCGCTCGAGGCTGTCAGCGGAATGCTGAATGTCCTTGATGATATTGAGCGTCCGAGCACGGACGTAGTGACGCCCTTCTTCATGGATTTTCCAATTGGCTCCTTGCTCAGCCGCCTGCGCAGCGAGTTTAGCTATCACGCGGACGCCAGGGGTTTTCGCCTGAGTGTCGTTCCATCACGCGCCGTAGTGCATAGCGATCCTCGCCTCCTCGAGCAGATAATCCGAGCGCTGCTTCTGGCCGCCACGAAAATGATGAAACGTGGAAAGGTTCTGCTTGGCTGCCGACGACAGAGCGACAAGATCAGCGTTCAGGTGTGGATCGATGGCGAGATCATCCCGTTGCACCAGCAGCAAGCGATTCTCGACGAGTTTCAGTTCGGTGCGGAGGCCTCCAAGAGAGGGATCGTTCGTTCTATAGTGAAACCTTTCGGCGCTCTTCTTGGCTTGTCGGTTAAAGCGCGCTCACGACCAGGCACTGGACTCGCGTTCACCGCCGACGTACCTACGCGCCCGATTTCCCAAACGAACGTTGCGCACGCCGCTTCAATGCATGGCGCAAGTACTGAAGAGGCCGCAGCCAGAGGCACTGTTGCAGTCGTCTCAGACAACCCGCTGGATCGTGAGGCGCTGGTGCTCCTGCTGAAGGAGAATGGGTACGAGGCTGTTTCGGTGATCTGTGATGCGGATAAGGTCAGACTCGAAGCGCCAGGGTCCATGCAGCCTGAAGTGATTGTCGGCGAGTTCAGGCGGTCAGCCGCACGTACGGCCAGCCGCATTCTGGAAGAACTGCGGAGCCAGCTTGGCCCGCGCACCCCCGCCGTTCTGATCGCCAGCGAGCCGTGGCGAGCGGCCCAGTCCAACGTTATCGGCCAGCCAGTCATATACCTTGGCAGGCCGGTAACGGCAGAACAGATTACGGCCCAGGTTGCGCAATCCTTGGCCACGGCCCGACGCTACTTAGCCACGCCACGGGCCAGAAGGCGCGCTGCGCCGTTTCAAACCACCTTTATCGTGGATGATGATCGTTTGATGCTCGAGGGGTTGAGCTCTCTATTGAGGAGTCGAGGTGAACAGGTGGAGGTCTTTCAGAGTGGCGAAAGCTTTCTTGCAGACTACGTCCCCGTCCGCCGGGGCTGCCTCGTGGTGGATGAAAAACTGCCGGGCATGCGCGGCATCGAGCTGCTCGAACGTTTGAAGGCCCAAGGAGCCGCCCTTCCCGCAATCATGATAACGGGCCACGGAGACGTCGCCGTCGCCGTCCGCGCCATGAAAGCTGGAGCTATAGATTATATAGAGAAGCCGGTATTCCATGAACGGCTTCTCTCGGCCATCGATTATGCCCTTGAGCTGGATAGGGGATCCGCCGAAGCTCTCGCCCGCCGGCAGCGCCTGGCGGCGCGCGTCGCAGCGCTGACCCAGCGCGAGCGCCAAGTGATGGATCTCGTTGTGAAGGGGGCTTCAAGCAAGTCGATCGCCCGCCTTCTCAACATCAGCCAGAGGACGGTAGAAACGCATCGTGCCGCGGCTATGAAGCGTACGGGCGCACGATCGCTTCCCGAGCTGATTCGCATTGTCATGGAACTGGGTGCATCCGACGATCACTAGGAGTTACCCGCGTTGGCATGCCGGTACAGCATTTGATTGGTATCGGACTTATGCGCCGGATCCGTTGCTGCGCCCATCACCCGGATTGCAAGCTTCAGGCCGACCCAGCAATTCGGGGGTAGCATAACTGGGAACTGCAGATTCGACGGCATCGACCCAGCTGCAATCCTGATATCCAGGTTCCATGGCGCCAACGTTGCGACCCTCGACGAGCAGCTGCGGGCGTGTCCTTAGCACAACCTGGGTGCGATTGTTTGCCTTCAGCTTCTTCATGATGTGACGTATATGGACTTTGACCGTGCTCTCGCACATCTGCAGCTCGTAGGCGATCAGCTTATTGGAGTGCCCTTTCCAAAGCATTCGCAAGATGTCCGTTTGGCGCGGTGAGAAGGACGATATCATTGCACCCAGATTTCGCGAGCCCGAGGAGCATTCCGACTCCGCGCTTGGCTGGGCGTGCAGCGACAAGATGCTCGGCGGAACAAACGTTCCGCCCGCCGCAACAAAACGGATGGCCTCGGCTACCTGATCGACGGGTAAGCTGGTCGGCATGTATCCGCGGACGCGCTGATTGAAGGCCTTCACAATGTCCTCGGGCACCTCTACTTCCGAAAGGAGGACGCGCGGTAAATTGGGAGCCAACTGTTCGAGCGTGCTCAGCGCCGAGGCGACATCATACTCATCGGCAGCGCCATCGGGCTGTCTAAGTCGATCGCCGCGCACATACAGAATCGCCACTGCGGCCGTGTCGAGGCGGGAATCTCCGGCGGCGGCCAACTCCTCCACCAGCGCGCGTCCAATGATGTTGAACTCAGGCAGCCTTCTTGCGAGCTCCCGCGTGACGCAGTGTCGGGTGAGGCTATGTGGATCCAGATAGAAGATATCGCGCCTGGAGGCGGCCTTTGACCCCGACCCTACGCTCCGGTTGTCCGGCTGCGCGGCTAAAGTCTGTTCGCGATGCATGATATCCTCGTGAGCCCTCGCGGCGCCCAGCCGCCTCTTTCTTTTGGCTTAGTTCCCCTGAACCCGTGAACATCGGCCTTTCAAGTTATCCCTAAGAGGGTCCCCGATGGATAGCCTCGGAATCTACTCATCACGCCGGCTCGTTACTTCCCCACGAGAACAACGGCCTGGGCGATTCTGTGTAGAAGTACTTATATGGGGACGCCACGCCGATGTCTTAGAACCTGAACACTGTCCAAGCGCCGGGCTCAAAGACGTTCATCGTTCGGCGTAGGAAGCGTGCACTAAGGGCCTGTTCACCCCTGCCTATCAGAAAGTTGATATTGGATTTCTTCACGAGTGGATCAACCGTAGACCCGGCCGCGCGTTGCTTCGGCTGCGCAGAAATGGAACCTGCTCAGGGGGCGATCTCATGCTGATGCAGAGAATGCGACGAGTGGCAGCCTCATTGCCGCATCAGGAGGTGCGGGCCGGCGTGTTTGGACTCCATTTTTATCTGTCGGGCATCAACCGTGATGAAGACCTACAACCTGCGGGGCAAACGCGTTTGGATCGCAGGGCACAGCGGCATGGTCGGTGGTGCGCTGGTGCACCGACTGCAACGGGAAGAATGCGAAACCATCACAGTTGACCACCACCGGCTGGATTTGAGGTGCCAGGAAGCCACCGCAGCGTGGCTCAAGATTCACCGCCCGGATGCGATAGTCGTGGCCGCGGCGCGCGTGGGCGGGATACATGCCAACAGCAACTGGCCTGCTGACTTCCTGTTCGACAACATCGCCATCGCATCCAATATCATCCGTGTCGGATGTGAGATCGGTGTCGAGAAGCTGCTGTTTCTGGGATCGTCCTGCATCTATCCCCGTGATGCAGCGCAGCCAATCGCGGAATCGGCACTGCTAACGGGCCCGCTTGAGCCCACCAATGAATGGTACGCAATTGCCAAGATCGCGGGTATTAAGCTGTGCCAGGCATTCCGCCGCCAATATGGATGCGATTTTATCTCTGCCATGCCGACCAACCTTTATGGGCCTGGCGACAACTTTCATCCTGAAAACGGCCACGTACCCGCAGCGCTCTTGCGCAGGTTCCATGACGCTAAGATCGCGGGGAGGCCTGAAGTAACCGTCTGGGGAACCGGCCAGCCGCGCCGCGAATTCCTGTTCGTGGATGACATGGCCGACGCATGCGTTTTCCTGCTCAAGCACTATTCTGGCGACTCACACGTGAATGTCGGAACCGGAATCGACCTCACGATCCGCGAATTTGCCGAAATGGTCAAACGCACCGTCAACTATGAAGGGCGGATTGTCTATGATCCCCGCCGACCCGATGGCATGGCACGCAAGCTGCTCGATAGTTCCATGCTCACTGACATGGGGTGGAAAGCGAGAACCTCGCTTGAGGAGGGCCTCGCACGCTACTATGAGTGGTTCCTAGCAAACTTTCCAGTTGCGCGGCACTAGCTTTGGCAGCGCATTCACTCACGCATTCGAGAGTTACGGCTGCAGGTGCTAGACGTCGTTTGTACACGAAAGCCCCTGCATCAGGGACGGCGGCTTCATGACTTCAAAGACTGCCTTGATTACCGGTGTCACCGGCCAGGACGGCTCCTACTTGGCGGAGCTGCTTATCGCTAAGGGCTATCGGGTTCATGGCCTGGCCAGACCGGCTTCCACCAGGAACCTAGCGCGAATAGAGCACCTGATCTCAGCCTGCTCGCACGACGAGGCGGCGCTGACGCTGCATATCGGCGACATGACGGACGCGATGGCCCTGTCGCGTCTGGTCGAAAGAGTTGCGCCTGATGAGATCTACAATCTGGCCGCACAGAGCCATGTTGCGGTCAGTTTCGAAACCCCCGACTACACGGCGAACGTCGACGCGCTCGGTACGCTGCGGCTGCTAGAGGTTGTGCGCCGTGCTGGAATTATCCGGACCTGCCGGCTCTACCAAGCCTCGACCTCCGAGCTCTATGGGTTGGTGCAGCAGACGCCTCAGCGCGAGACGACACCCTTCCATCCGCGCAGTCCGTATGCCGTCGCCAAGCTCTATGCCTACTGGATCGTGCGGAACTATCGTGAAGCATATGGCCTACATGGCTCGAATGGGATTCTCTTTAATCACGAGAGCCCACGGCGCGGCGAGATATTCGTCACGCGCAAGATTTCCCGGGGCGTCGCGCGCATAGCCTGCGGGCTGCAGCAGAAACTGCAGCTCGGCAACCTGGACGCCAGTCGCGATTGGGGACACGCCCGCGACTTCGTGGAAGGCATGCACCTGATGCTCCAGCAGGACAAGCCGGATGACTATGTGCTCGCGACAGGCGAAACCCATACGGTACGCGAATTTGCCGAGCTCGCCTTCCTTCAGATCGGTCGTACCATTCGATGGTCGGGTCAAGGCGACGCCGAAAAAGGGCTCGACTCCGAGACCGGCGAGGTCCTGGTCGAAGTTGATCCCGCACTGCGCCGTCCCGCTGAAGTCGATTTCCTGCTCGGCGATGCTGGGAAAGCGCGACGTGAGCTCGGTTGGATTCCAACGACATCGTTTGCTGAACTTGTGAGAGAGATGGTGGAATCGGACATTGCCAGGAATGGCTAGTCTGTCGGGACGAGTGCGGCGGGCCGCGGCATGGCTGTCGGCGGCGGTCGCGATCTCGCAGCCGCTGTTCCCTCGAGCTCGGCCGATGACATGATGTAGGGCCGAATAGGCGAACTGATCCAAGTATCGTGGCGTACCGTCATCTCCGACATGCCGAGCAGTTCCGCCGCCTGCCGCAGATATGACGTGGCGTTCGGCCAGCTGACGAGGGCGGCAATGCGCTTGGCTTTGCGGGCGCTCACGGGATCGGGGCTTTCCGAGCCGAAGGGCCGTTCGTAACACCCGAGCCCAGGCTAGCTAGCGCCGCTCGCCCTGGACAGTGCGCCAGGCGTCGATGATCGCGGCGGCCGAGCGATCCGCATCCTCCTCGCCCGTGGCGCACGAGGTGACCGAGAGGCGCATGACCCACACCCCTTGCCACTCGGCGCCGGCGGCGAAGCAGGCACCAGCTTGATCTTGATCTGGACGCCCTTGTCCTGGCGGCCGCGTTGAACGAAAGGACAGGCGCGGGCCCGGACTTCGCGGCGGCGCGCGCCGCCGGGTTGCGTCGACCCGCACAGCCGGACATCATGCGCCTGCAAATGGTGCCGAAGGTGTCGGACGTTGTTATCCATGCGCAGGCCTGTCGCCCCGCGTGCGTACAACATGCGGGCATTCCGTAGTCCCTGCGTCCATAGTGCGGCGGAGGCGAACGTGATCAAGATTCCGGCTCCAGATCCATGCGCCTTCGGTCGCGCCATGCTCGCCTGCATGCTGCTGGGCGGCGCCGATGGCGCACAGGCGCAGGCGGCTGGCGCACCGGGACCGCAGGTCACCATTGTCGAGGTCCGCTCCGGACAAGTGCCGATCGAATACGAGTATGCGGCGCGTATCGAGGCCTCGCGCGAGGTCGAGGTGCGCGCGCAGGCCAGCGGCATTTTGCTGCGGCGCGACTTCGACGAGGGCGCGGCGGTCCAGGCGGGCGACCTTTTGTTCGAGATCGACCCCGGGCCCTACGAAGCCGAGTTTGCGGTGCAAAGGGCAAGGCTGCAGCAGGCGCAGGCACGCCTGTCGCAGGCCACGCGTGATGCCAGTCGAACCATCCGGCTGTTCGAGCGCGGTACGGTCGCGGAGAAGGCGCGGGATGACGCGCTCTCCGAAAAAGAGCTTGCGGCCGCGGAAGTCGCGGCGGCCGAGGCGCAGGTGAAGCTCGCCGAGCTCAATCTCGGCTATACGAAGGTCGAGGCGCCGATCAGCGGCATCACCGGCCAGGAGCAGGTCGCCGAAGGCAGCCTGATCGGCACCACGGCGGATACGAGCCTTTTGACCCGCATCACGCAGGTGGATCCGGCTTATGTGAACTTCTCGGTCAGCGAAAGCGAGCTTTCGGAGGTGCGCGCCCTGCTGGAGGCGCAGGGCCTGTGGGAGCGGGCCGGCGAACTGGTTTCGGTGCATATCGAGTTCGGCGACGGAAAGCGCTATCCGGACGTGGGTAAGATCGATTTCGCCTCGACGGGCCTTGATCCGGAGACGGGAACACTGCGGCTGCGCGCCGTCGTCGCGAATTCCGAGCGCCGGCTGCTGCCCGGTCAGTTCGTCCGGGTGATCGTAACCGGAATTTCCCTGCCCGATGCCATCGTCGTTCCACACGCGGCGGTCATGCAGGGGCCCCAGGGTCAGTTCGTCTATACCGTGGACAGCGAGGGGAAAGCGGAGATCAGGCCTGTCGTCCTGGGCCGCGAACTCAGGGACGGCTGGATCGTCCAATCCGGTCTTCGAAACGGCGACCGGCTGGTCAGCGAGGGCATTATCAAGGTCCGCCCCGGTGCGCCGGTCGCAACCAGCACACCGGCGGCGGGCGCCCCGGCGGCGACGGATGCCGGCCAATGAACCGGTTCTTCATCGACCGGCCGGTCTTCGCGTCGGTCATTTCGATCGTCATCGTCCTGGTCGGCCTGGTGACGATGCAGATTCTGCCGATCTCGCAATACCCGCAGCTCACGCCGCCGCAGATCGTGGTCAGTGCGACCTATCCCGGTGCCAGCGCAGAGACGATCGCCCAGACCGTCGCCGCGCCACTGGAGCAGGAGATCAACGGCGTCGAGGGCATGATCTACATGCAATCCTCGAACTCGAGCAGCGGGGCGATGCAAATCAGCGTCACGTTCGATCAGGGGACCGATCCGGACCAGGCGACGATCGACGTCAACAACCGGGTGCAGCGCGCCGTCTCCAGCCTGCCGGAGGAGGTGACCCGGCTCGGTGTCACGGTGTCCGAGCGTTCGACATCGATTCTATGCCTGGTCGCGATGTATGCCGAGGGCGGCCGGTTCGATACCACCTATGTCGCCAACTATGCCCTTCTCAACGTGATCGACGACCTCAAGCGCATCCCCGGCATCGGCGATGCGTCCCTGCTTGGCGAGCGCGACTATGCCATGCGGATCTGGCTGCGCCCGGACAAGCTGGCGCGCTATGGCCTGACGCCGAGCGACGTCGCAGCGGCGATCCGCGAGCAGAACGCGCAATTCGCCGTCGGCCGGTTCGGCGACGAGCCGAACGACGAGTCGCTCGCTTTCACCTACTCCGCCACCACACAGGGTCGGCTGCCGGACGCGGCGGCGTTCGGGAACGTCATTCTGCGCTCGAGCGAGAACGCCGCGACGCTGCGGGTCAGGGACGTCGCACGCGTGGAGCTCGGCTCCGCCAGCTACGCGGTGGATAGCAGGCTCAACGGCAACCCCGCGGTGCCGATCGCGATCTACCTGCAAACTGGAGCCAATGCCCTCGACGCGATCGCGGCGGTGCGGAGCCGGATGGACGAGCTGCAGGCGAACTTCCCAGAGGGCATCCGATACGAGGTTCCCTACGACACCACCAAGTTTATCCAGGTGTCGATCGAGGAGGTCATCCACACCTTCATCGAGGCGATCATCCTGGTGGTGGCCGTGGTGTTCCTTTTCCTCCAGAACGTCCGGGCGACGCTGATTCCCATCGTCGCGGTGCCGATCTCGATTATCGGCACGTTCGCCGGCATGTATGCGCTGGGTTTCTCGATCAACCTGCTGACCTTGTTCGGGCTGGTGCTGGCGATCGGCATCGTGGTGGACGATGCCATTGTCGTGCTGGAAAACGTCGAGCGCATCATGGCGAGCGAAGGGCTTTCCCCGCGCGAAGCGGCCATCAAGGCGATGGGTGAAGTTACCGGTCCGGTCATCGCGATCGTCCTGGTGCTCTGTGCGGTCTTCATCCCGGTCGCATTCATGGGCGGCCTAGCGGGCGAGATGTACAAGCAATTCGCCGTCACGATCGCGATGTCCGTCGCGATCTCCGGCCTGGTGGCCCTCACCCTAACGCCGGCATTGTGTGCCCTGGTCCTCAAGCCCGGCGCCCATGAACGCGCCCTGCCTTTCCGCTATTTCAACCGGTTTTTCGAGGCGGCAACGATCCGCTACGTGTCCGGCGTGCACTACATGGCGCGACGCTTCACCATGGCGTTGGCGATCTTCGCCGTGGTCCTGGTGGGCACGGGATTGCTGTTCCGCGCCGTCCCCGGATCGCTGGTGCCAGAGGAGGACCAGGGCATCCTGTTCGGAGTCGCGGTCCTACCGCCGGCCGCCTCGCTCGACCGGACCATTGCCGCGATGGATGAGGCGGCGACCAACCTCGCCCAGCATCCGGCGGTGCAGAATGTCTTCGCCGTTTCCGGCTTCGATCTGCTGTCCGGCGGCAGCAAGACCAGCGCCGGCACCGCCTTCGTCACTTTGGAGGACTGGGAGGAGCGCGACACGCCGGAGCTCGATGCCCGCAACCTGGCCGGCCCGTTTGCCGGAATGAATGCCGGGGTCCGGGACGCGATGATGCTGTTCTTCAATCCGCCGCCCATCCAGGGCCTGAGCACGACCGGCGGGTTTGAGCTCTACGTTCAGGACCGGACAGGCGGCGGCATTCCGTCGCTGACCGCGGCCACGGCGCAGTTGATCGAAGCCGCGTCGCAGCGTCCGGAGCTCACGGCGGTGCGCACCACGTTCGACCCGAACGTCCCGCAATACCGACTGGACCTCAACCGCGACATGGCGAAGGCGCTGCAGGTTCCGATCAATTCCGTGTTTGAGGCGATGCAGAGCACGTTCGGCAGCCTTTATGTCAATGACTTCACACTCTATGGCCGCAACTACCGGGTCAACCTGCAATCCGAAGCGGCCTTCCGCCAGGCGCCGAAAGATCTGAAACAGGTATTTGTGCGCGCGGAGACGGGCAGCATGGTGCCCCTCAGTGCGCTGGTGACCGTCGAGCGCGTGGTCGGCCCTGACCATTGGAGCGGTTCAATGCGTTCAGCGCGGCGAAAGTGACCGGTAGCCCGGCGGCAGGCTACACTTCAGGCGAGGCGATCGCCGTGATGGAGGAAGTAGCGCGGCAGGCCCTGCCGCAAGGGATGCAAATCGCCTGGACCGGCTCGGCTTATCAGGAACTCCAGGCCAGCGGGACCGGCCCGCAGGCCATGATTTTCGGCATCATCATGGTGTTCCTGATCCTGGCAGCGCAGTACGAGCGGTGGAGCCTGCCGCTGGCCGTCATCCTCGCCGTCCCGTTTGCGATCGCCGGCGCGCTGCTGGCGGTCCTGCTGCGTGGCCTGACCAACGACGTCTATTTCCAGATCGGCATGGTCACCCTCATCGGTCTGGCCGCCAAGAACGCAATCCTGATCGTCGAATTCGCGGTGCTGAAGCGCGAGGAAGGCATGGACGCGCTCTCCGCCGCCATAGAGGCGGCGCGGCTCCGCTTCCGTCCGATCGTGATGACCTCCCTCGCCTTCATCCTGGGAGTCGTCCCGCTGGCGATCAGCACGGGAGCCGGATCGGCCAGTCGGCATTCGATCGGGACCGGCGTGATCGGCGGCATGCTGGCCGCCACCTTCATAGCCACGTTCTTCATTCCCATGTTCTACCGAGTCATCGCAGGGCGTGCCCCTCGACGGGCGGCGCCCTCTGGCGATACGCCCGATAAAACGCCTTTGGCGTAAGTCCATCGAGTGCTGCACCGTAACGGGATCGTTGAAGCCAGAGTCGGCGAATGATGTATTGCCGGAGCCCTATGCGGCGCCGACGGGTGTCTCGCCATGCTCCGCAATGATGGCCTTGAAGGCACTCATCGGCGCGAACAAGGCGCGCTGCAGCTTGCCAATCTTGCTGCTGTCCACCACCAAGTAGTTTTCGCGGGCGAGCGCCAGCGCGCCAGCGCGCTGATGAGGGCGGCAATGCGCTTGGCGTTGCGGGCGCTCATGGGATCGGGGCTTTCGGAGCCGAAGGCCCGTTCGTAACACCCAAGCCCCAGGCTTGCTAGTCTAGCGCCGCTCGCCCTGGACAGTGCGCCAGGCATCGATGATCGCGGCGGCCGAGCGGTCCGCATCCTCCTCCCCCGTGGCGCACGAGGTGACCGAGAGGCGCATGACCCACAGCCCTTGCCACTCGGCGCCCGCGGCGAAGCAGGTGCCGTCCGCCTGGATCTGCTCGATTACCCGCCTGGTCATAAGATCGTCGTCGCCGAACCGCGCGACCACCTGATTCAGCACGAGGTCGTTCAGCACGCGGATCCCCGCTTCCGCGCCCAGCAGGCCAGCGAGGCGCCGCGCGATCCGGCAGTGATGCCTGACTAGCTCCGCGATCCCTTGCCGGCCGAGCGCGCGGATCATCGCCCAGGTCGCGAAGCCGCGCGCGCGGCGGGACAATTCGGGGACGTAGTGGGACGGATTGCGCTCGTCGCCGGTCACTGCAGGCAGATAGCTCGCGGTGATGGCCATGGCGCGCCGATGGGCTGCGGAATCGCGCACGATGGCGTAGCCGCAATCGTAGGGAACCTGCAGCCATTTGTGCCCGTCTGTCGCCCATGAATCCGCCTTGTCCACACCGGCCGCGAGCGGCGCCGTGTCCGGGCAGGCGCGGGCCCACAGGCCGAACGCGCCGTCGACATGCACCCAGGCATTCCGGCCGCGCGCGATCGTTGCGATCTCTCCGACCCCGTCGAAAGCGCCGGTATTGATATGGCCGGCCTGGGCGATCACGATGGTCGGATCGTCGCCGGCGTTCATGGCCGCCTCGAACGCGCCCAGCTTCATTCGGCCCATCGCGTCGGCGGGGACTCGGATGACGCGATCGTAGCCGAGGCCCAGAAGCTGAAGCGCGGAGAAGACCGAGGCGTGCGCCTCCGCGCCGATGATGACCCGGATCGGTGGAGCGCCAAACAACCCCTTCGCTTCCACGTCCCAGCCGACGCGCTGCAACAGCGCACCGCGCGCGGCGGCGAGACAGGTCAGATTCGCCAGAGTCGCGCCGGTCGCGAAGCCGACCGACGACTCCCGGGGCAGGTCGAGCAGTTCCAGCAGCCAAGTGGCGGCGGCTTCTTCGCAGGCGGCGGCAGCGGGAGTCACCGTATGGCCACCGCAATTCTGGCCCCAGGCGCTGGTCAGCCAGTCGGCGGCGACGCCCACCGGATGCGAGGCGCCCATGACCCATCCGAAGAATCGCGGGCCCGTCATGATGGCGAGCCCCGGATCGGCCAAGGCGGCCAATTCGTCGATGACGGCAAGGCCGCCCTTGCCCCGCTCCGGCAAGTGCGCCGCAAACAGGCGCCTCATCTCGGCGAAGCCATTCACCGGTCGTTGCGGGCGCTCATCCAAGGATCGCCGGAAGGCAATGGCGATCTTGGCGGCGCGCCGGAGCATCAGTTCGTGACCGGCATCCCAGAAGCCAGCTGATTGCCCCGCCTGGATTTCGCCGTCCGCTGCTGCATCGTCCATTGCCGGCCTCTCCCGTCTGGGCCGTTTGAGCGATGCGGCCCGCTACGTTCTGATAGAAGGCAAGTCTCAGAACGGACGCCTTCCGCCATCAAAGTCCGATCAAATCGGACGGCGCGGCACTACGAACGCTGCCGCGACGCTCTCCTTCGAAAAAGGTAAGACAAGCTGCCGCATTCAGGTTTCCCAAGGTAAATTGAAAGACTGTGACGCACATCCCACATATATTGGGGAAGTCAAAACTTTTCTAGGATTCTTGCCCGAACAGGAGTATGAGGAGCGCCCAGTTGTGGAGGTGGCCCATGGCTCTTATCGAACTGACCTTGCTTGGTGGATTTTCCCTTCGTCGGGCCGACAAAAGGGATGTCCGGCTGCCCACGCGCAAGACCGAGGCCCTGCTGGCATTCCTCGCCTGCCATCCAGGAGAGAAGCAGCCGCGCGACCGACTGACGGCCCTGCTGTGGGGGGATCGCAGCGACCGCCAGGCCCGTCATAGCTTGAGCCAGACTCTTCTCTCGATCCGGCGGGAACTCGGCGAGGCCGATTCCCTGCTGCTGGTTGAACGCGAGACGGTCGCCTTGCGCGCCGAAGCCGTCAACTGCGACGTGACCGAGTTCCGCTATCTCGCCGGCACGGCTGGAAGCTGGCGTGCGGCCCTCGATCTCTATCGCGGCGTGTTCCTCGACGGCTTCAGCCTGCGCGAGCCGGGGTTCGAGGATTGGCTGGTCGAGGAACGGGCGCGGTTGCAGGGGCAGGCGTTCGATACGTTCCTCGCCTTAGCCGACGCGCAGCTCGCCGCCGGCGATTGGAGCGACGCCATCTCCACCCTGAACAACGCGATCCGATTCGATCCCCTGGCGGAAGAAGCCTATCGGCGTCTCATGAGCCTGCAGATCGAGCATGGCTTCTGCAACGACGCGATCCGGAACTATCGCTTCCTGGCGGAAGCGTTGCGGCGCGAGCTGAAGACCCAGCCGGACCCGTCGACGACGGCAATCTACCAGCGCGCCACCGCGCGCCCGCAACAGCCGCAACTGCAGGTCGTGTCCGAGGCCGCGGCGCCGAGAGAACCGGCGCCAGCGGAGGAATCCGGAGCGCCTCATCGGGAACCAGCCGGCCCGCGGCGGGCCTCGGTCGCGATCATGCCCTTCATCGATCTCGATGCGGGAATGGAAGGCAAAGTGCCGCTGGCGCGCGGCCTGACGCACGACGTGATCACACGCTTGGCCAAGCTACGGAGCCTGTTCGTCATCGCGCAGGGCACCATCTTTGCGCTCGCCGACAAGGGCATCGGCGCCGAGGAGGCGGGCCGACTGCTCAACGTGGACTACGTGGTGTCCGGGACGATCCGGAACCAGGACGGCCAGGTGATCGCCACGATCGAGCTGGTCGAGACGCGCTGCGCCCGCATCGTCTGGGCCGAAACGATCGAGCGCAAGGTGAACGATTCGCTCTCCATCGAGGACGAGATCGTCAATCAGGTGGTGAGCTCGGTGGCCGCCGAGATCGAGCTGTCGGAGCGCAACCGCGCCATCCTCAAGCCGCCCGGTTCGCTCGATGCTTGGGAGGCCCTGCATTGCGGCTTCTGGCATATGTATCGCTTCAACGAGGCGGACAACGAGCGGGCGAAACGGTTCTTCAAGCTCGCGGTGCGCCTGGATCCGACGATGGCGCGGGCCCATGCCGGGCTCTGCTTCACCCATTTCCAGAACGCCTTCCTGCTGCGGCCGAGCGAACGCCAGCAGGAGATCGCGCGCGCCTATGAGGCGGCGTGCGACGCGCTGATCGCCGACGACCGCGACCCGGCGGCCCATTGGGCGATGGGACGCGCCCTCTGGCTGCGCGGCGAGCACGACCAGTCCGTGCGCGAGCTCGGCGACGCGGTGGATCTCAGCCCGAACTTCGCGCTAGCGCAATACACGCTGTCCTTCGTCCATTGCCAGTCGGGCGATGCGGCGGCGGCGATCCGTTATGCGGACCTGTCTCACAATCTCAGCCCCTATGATCCCATGACCTTCGCGATGCTCGGGTCCAAGGCCCTCGCCTATGCGAGGCTTGGCCGGTTCAACGAAGCGGCGGAATGGGGGATCAAGGCAACCTTGCGCCCCAACGCCCACTCGCATGTCGTGGCGATTGCCGCCGAGTGCCTGGCCCTGGCGGGCCGCGGCGACGACGCGCGCGCATTCTCAGCGCGCGTTCACCATGCGCGGCCGGACTATTCAATTGAGGATTTCCTGGGCGCTTTCCACTTCTCTCAGGCGGACGCGATGATGTTCCGGCGCGCTGCACGAGATGCCGGAATCTTCCAGCCCGGGAAGCTGCTGCGCTCGGCCTAGAGCCTATTCGCCGATCACGCCGGCGACGTTCTGGTCGTAGTCCACCAGCGCGCCGGTCATGACGCCGGATTGCGGGCTGAGCATGTAGGTGGCGAGGATCGCCAACTGGTCCGGCTTCACAAGCTGGCCCATTGGCGCGCTCGCCTCTGCCTTCTGCAGCCAGTCGTCCGGGGCATCGTGACACTTCTTCTGGATGTCGTGCTCCGCGGGCGTGTCCATCCAGCCCGGCAGGACGGCGTTGCAGCGGATCCGCTTGGACTTGTATGCCGCAGCCACGTTCTTGGTCATTGTCGCCAGCGCCCCTTTCGAAGACGAATAGGGCGTAAGGAACGACTGCCCGGCGTGGGCCGACATCGAGAGGATGTTCACGATCGAGCCGGGCGCACCGGCATCCAGCAGACGCCGCACCACGCCCTGCATCAGCAGGAAGGGGCCGCGCACATTGGTATTGAAAATCAGATCGAACAGCTCCGGCGCCGTGTCGATCAAGGTGCCGCGCGCCGAGGTGGCGGCCGCGTTGACCAGGCCATTGACCGTGCCGAAGCGGTCGCTGGCGGCGGCCACGATCCGGCCGCAATCCTCCACCTTGCTCACATCGGCCTGCACGAAGATGGCATCGACGCCGAGCGTCTTCAGTTGATCGACCGCGCGTGCCCCCTTCTCCGCGGTACGGCCGGCGATCGCAATGGATTTACAGCCTTCCTCCGCGAGCTGTCGCGCGATGGCGAAGCCGATGCCCTGTGCGCCGCCGGTGATGATGACCTTGGTGTTCTGGTTGCGCGTGTTCGCGTCGAGCATTGTCCTGACCTTTCGAAGCCGGGTGGCGGTGTGGCCATGATGCCAGCCGATAATAGGCATCGATCCGAAGGGACGTGAAGCCCGGAGGGGTAAACCGGCTCCGGGGCCTGACCGCTGCGGCATACGCCGTTCAGGCAGCAAGCCGCCCTGATCAAAACCCATCAGGACGGAGGCTTGGATTGAAGGGTTTTGAGGCCTTATATCTGTCGTGAATTGAGTCAATCCGCGTTGGAGACTAGCTTCGTTTGCATCCGGCGGCCGTCCTGGGCGGCCCAACGAGACATCCGGGAGAGACGACGATATGCCGTTGCGCGATTACAGCTTGATCGGACCGGAGGCGGAGAAGGCTGTCCAGAAGGGATTGGCGGCGGGCGCATGGTACCGGCCGGATATTCCGCGCTGGCAGATGAAGGACCTGATGCAGCGGCGCGACGGCCCCGCCATCCGCGATACCATGCTGTGGATCGCGCTGTTCATCCTTTCCGGCGCGGGGGGATTCTATTTCTGGGGTACGTGGTGGTGCGTGCCGTTCTTGTTCTGCTACGGCGTGCTATACGGCTCATCGACCGACAGCCGCTGGCATGAATGCGGCCACGGCACGGCGTTCAAGACCCGGTGGATGAACGACGCCGTCTACCACATCGCCTCCTTCATGATCATGCGAGAGCCGGTGATCTGGCGCTGGAGCCATGCGCGGCACCATACCAACACCATCATCGTCGGCCGCGATCCGGAGATCGTCGCCACGCGGCCGCCCAACCTGTTCCAAATATACCTCTATTTCTTCGGCATCACCACCGTTCCGAAGGCGCTGCAAAAAATGGCGATCCACGCCATGGGGCGGCTGACGGAGGAAGAGAAGACCTTTGTGCCGGAATCGGAATGGAGCAAGGCATATGTGATCGCGCGAATTCACCTGGGGATCCATGCGCTTCCCTTCGCGCTCGCGATCCATTTCGGCTCGTGGCTGCCGCTCATGTATTTCGGCGTCCTGCCAACCATGTACGGTGCCTGGCTCGGGGTCTATTTCGGCCTGACACAGCATGCGGGTCTGGCGGAGGATGTGCTCGACCACCGGCTCAATTCCCGAACGGTGCACATGAACCCGATCTTCCGCTTCGTCTATTGGAACATGAACTATCACATCGAGCATCACATCTTTCCGATGGTGCCGTACCACGCCTTGCCGAAACTGCATGCGATCATGGCGCCGGACCTGCCCAAGCCGTATCCCGGCACGATTGCCGCTTACCGGGACATCATCGGGGCCCTGCTCCGACAGCGGACTGACCCGGCCTGGACCATCGAGCCGGAGTTGCCGGCCTTGGCGAAACCCTGTCAGCCGGCCGTGCCGGGCAATGCGACTCCGGCACCGGCGGCGTGACCCTCAGCCTTGGGGAACAGCCCTATGAGCAGCAATTGGATCGAAGCCTGCGCGGCCGACGCGATCGAGCAGGAGGATGTCATCCGCTTCGATCACGGCGGGCGCACCTTTGCCATCTATCGCAGCGCCGAGGACGACTACTTCGCCACCGACGGACTCTGCACCCACGAGCAGGTGCATCTGGCCGACGGGCTGGTGATGGACGACATCATCGAGTGCCCCATGCATAACGGGCGCTTCAATTACCGGACCGGCGAGGCGAAAGGAGCGCCGGTCTGCGTGAACCTGCAGACCTATCCGGTGAAGGTTGAAGCCGGCAAGGTCTTGGTCCAGCTCGACTGACCTTCATGCCGGGGGGAATGGCCATCGTCGGCGCGGGGCAATGCGGCGCGCGCGCCGCCCTGACGCTGCGTGAGCACGGATACGACGGATCGGTGACCCTGATCGGCGACGAGTTGCATCTGCCTTACGAGCGGCCGCCTCTGTCGAAGGATGTCATGGTTTCCGAGGCGGAGCCGGTCCCGCGATTTGTTGCCGACCGGCAGGTCTTCGCAGACCGGAGCATCCAATACCTGACCGGCACGCGCGCCATCGCGATCGACCCGGCGGCACGATCTATCAGGCTCACCGACGACCGGACCCTCCCCTATGACAAGCTGCTGCTGGCGACCGGCGCGGCGCCGCGCCGCCTGCCGCTGCCCGCCGCGGATGGAAGCCGCTGCGCCTATCTCAGGACCTATGACGATGCCCTGCGGATCCGCGGCGCGATCGGCGCCGGCGCTCATGTTGCGATCCTGGGCGGCGGCTTCATCGGCCTGGAGCTTGCGGCCAGCGTGCGCAAGCGCGGCGCCCGCGTGACGGTGATCGAGACCTTGCCGCGCATCCTGACGCGGGGCGTTCCCGAGGAGATTGCGCGCATCATCGATGCGCGACACCGCAGCGAAGGCGTCGATCTCGCCTGCGGCAAGGCGGTAGCCGCCCTGCGCGACGCTGCGGGCGGGGTGGAAGTCGTGCTGACCGACGGCTCTGTGATCATCGCCGATCTGCTCCTCATCAGCATCGGCGCCGTCCCCGTCGCCGGCCTGGCCGAGGAGGCCGGCCTTGCCATCGAGAACGGCATCGCCGTGGACGCGCACTTGCGCACGTCCGATCCAGACATCTACGCCGCGGGCGATTGCTGCTCGTTTCCGCTGGCGATCTATGGCGGAAGGCGCGTGCGGCTGGAATGCTGGCGCAACGCACAGGACCAAGGGACGCTGGCCGCACGCAACATGCTCGGCGCCGGAGAGAGCGCGTCGAGCGTGCCGTGGCTCTGGACGGACCAATACGAGCTGAGGCTGCAGATCGCCGGATTGCCGGACGAGGGCAAGCGGCTGGTGCGCCGTGACCTGCAGGACGGCGCGTTCATCCTGTTTCATCTGGCTGACGACGGACGGCTGGTGGCCGCAAGCGGGCTTGGAACGGGCAACGCGGTCGCGAAAGACGTCCGCGTGGCGGAGATGCTGATCGCGAGACGCGCGAAGCCAGACCCGGCGGCCCTGGCCCGGCCGGAGACCAAGTTGAAGTCGCTGTTGGCGGCATAGCTGGGGGGAGTTCGATGCGGGACTTGAGGCCGACGGTTGCCGACCTGCTCGCCATCAAGGGCAAGCGGCAATTGAGCATGCTGCGGGTCGAAAGCCTGGAAGAGGCAGAGGCTGCCCAGAAGGCCGGCATAGACCTGCTTTCGGTGCCGCCGGGCCTGCTGGGGTCGGAGTTCCGCGAGGCCGTGCCGACCTGCTTCGTGTTTCCGGGGCTGGATTACGGCGAGTATGTGACGGAGGAGGAGTATCTGCGTGCCGCGTTCAAGGCGCTCAAGGCGGGCGGCGATGCTGTGTGGTGCGCCGCCAGCCTACAGATCATCCGCAGGCTGCGCGACGAAGGCGTGCCGGTCTGCGGCCATGTCGGACTGATCCCCGATCGGCGCACCTGGACCGGCGGGTTCAAGGCGGTCGGCAAGACGCTGGAGAGCGCGCTCCTGGTCTGGCGGCAGACCAGGGCGCTGGAGGAGGCAGGTGCGTTTTCGGCGGAAATCGAAGTTGTCCCGACGGAGGTAGCGAGCGCCATCTCGACACGCACCTCGCTGTTCATGATTTCCATGGGCTCGGGCGCGGGATGCGACGCGCAATACCTGTTCGCGACCGACGTGCTCGGCACCAATCGTGGACATGTCCCGCGGCATTCCAAGGCCTATCGCAATTTTGCCGCCGAGTATGACCGGCTACAGCAGGAGCGCATCGCCGCCTTCTCCGAACTGGTGCGCGACATCAAGTCAGGCGCCTATCCCGAAGTGAAGCAACAGGTCGGTATCGCGAAAGCGGAACTCGACCGGTTCCTGCACGCGCTGGAGCAGGACTAGGCGGTTCGGATGTCGCACGGCCTCGCTTGCTTCAAGCATATTTGATTTGGCAAGCCTGACGCAGCTATGGCGTGCTTTTCTGCGCGGCCTTAGTCTGGCATGGTGCGGATGGGGTGAATGGCACGAAGGCAAGGCATGAAGTGGTTTCTGCTGATTCTTGCGGCCTGGATCGTCGTCCCGGTCGTCGTCAGTTATGTGCGCTATTCGGCGCCTGAATATTCCTGGAGCACTGCACCGCGTCATTCCTCGGGACTTGCCCCCAACCCGGAGGTGCATCGCGATGCGGTCGTGCAGATCTACAATGCCCGCGCCTTTTCATGGCGCGGCATCTTCGCGACTCATCCCTGGATTGTCGTGAAGAAGTCCGGCGCGGAGGCCTACAAGCGGTATGAGGTCGTGGGCTGGGGCTCTGGTACGAAGCTCCGCACCGACTATGCGACCGTCGACGGGCTGTGGTACGGCTCCACGCCATCCTTGCTGGTCGACCTGCGCGGATCGAAGGCCGATGCGCTGATCGAGCGAATAGAAGCCGCGGTCGCGTCCTATCCCTACAAAGCCAGCTATCGAACCTGGCCAGGACCCAACAGCAATACCTTTCTCGCCCATGTCGCGCGGGAAGTGCCGGAACTGAGCCTCGACATTCCAGCGAGCGCGATCGGCAAGGACTATCGCCCGTGGTACCAGCCGGTCGGGCGGGCACCAAGCGGAACGGGCGTGCAAATCTCCATTCTCGGCGTCGTGGGCGTGACGATCGCCACGGAGGAAGGCGTGGAGTTCAATCTGCTCGGGCTGGCTTTTGGCGTGGACTTCCTCCGGCCCGCGCTGCGCCTGCCCGCGATTGGCCGGCTGGGCATGGCGGAGGGGGCTGCCGAATCCACTGGGCTGTAGGGCGCCCCTTCTACACGCCTCGTCGCGGAATTTACTCTGTTAATTCAGCATTTTGCGGACGGATAGGAGATCCGGACCGGACCTGGCGGCAACACCGTGTTAATCATAGGGACTCATAATGTCGATTATTCGCCGGGACCCGGCCCTGTGTTATGGATCGCAGGAGAACCGATGGCCGGGTGAGGAGTAGAGAGCACCGCAAGCGAACGTCCCGCAGCGGAGGACGCGAGGGTCACGCCGTACCATGCGGCGATATCAAGGATTGCGACAGTGTCGATGATGTGGCCCGGCCTCGCCCTGGTCTTTGCGCTGCTGTTCGCGGCGGCCGCTTTCGGCTTTGCGCGCCAGCGCGCGCAATTGGCTGAGAAGACCCGTGCGCATTCGGCCGCCCTCACCGCGCTGCAGGAATACCAGGAACGCTTCCAGGACTTCGCGGCCGCCAGTGCCGACTGGCTGTGGGAAATCGATACCGAATATCGCTTCACCCTCGATACCGGCCACGCTCCGCTCGGGGGCCTGCTGGGATCGGACCTGGTCGGCCTACGGCGCTGGGAGATTCCCGGCGCGGATCCGAAAGACCCGATCTGGGACCACTACCGCGCCATGCTGGATGCGCGTCAGACGCTGCGCGATTTCACGTTCTCCTATCTCGGGCGCAACGGCAAACGGTTCCATGCCAGCATCAGCGGGCGGCCGCTCTTCGGGCCCGACGGCGCGTTCCTCGGCTATCGCGGCACGGCCCGCGACATCACGGCGGAAATCGAGGCACGGCAAAAGGCCGAGCAGACGGCCACCCTGCTGGACGCGGTCCGGCAAATCCAGTCGAGCTATATCAGCGGTGCCGATCCCAAGGCAGCCTGCGAGCAGATGCTGGCGACCGTGCTCCAGGTCACTGGAAGCGCCCATGGCTTCGTGGCCGAGCTCCACGAGGATGCGGGCAGCCCCTATCTCAGGACCCATGCCATCAGCAACATCGCCTGGAACGAGGAAACGCACCGGCTCCATGCCGAAACCGGAGGCGTCGGGATCGAGTTCCGCAATCTCGACAACCTGCTCGGCGTGCCGGTCAAGAGCGGCAAGGCGGTGATCGCCAACGACACGGCCTCCGACCCGCGACGCGGCGGGCAGCCCAATGGCCACCCGCCCATCGAATCCTACATGGGCCTGCCACTCTATGCGGGCCAGGAGATGGTCGGCCTGATGGGCGTAGCCAATCGCCTCGGCGGCTATGATGACGCAATTGTGGCGTTCCTGGAGCCCTTGACCGGAGCATGCGGCGCGGTTGTCGCCGCGATCAAGGCGGATGCGCAGCGTGCAGCCGTCGCTGAAGCATTGCACGCCAGCCGCCAGCGCTTGGACCTCGCGCTCGACGGCACGGGCGTTGCGCTGTGGGACTGGGAACTGGTGAGCGACGACTTCTGGTTCGACCCCCGCCTTCTGGAACGGATGGGTTATGGGCCCGACGAGGTGGAATGCACCACCAGTGCATGGGACGCACTGATCCACGGCGATGATCTGGCCGGCCTGGACGCTGCCATCGCCGATCACAAGGAGGGCCGGACCGACCTGCTTCAGGCGATCTATCGCATTCGGGCCAAGAGCGGCGACTGGCGATGGATCCTCAGTCGCGGCAGGATCGTCGAGCGGGCGCCCGACGGCTCGCCGCGGCGGATGTCCGGCACGCATCTGGACATCACGGACCTGAAGCAGATCGAACTTGCGCTGCGCCGCAGCGACGAGCGGTTTCGCGCTCTGGCTGAATCCTCACGCGCGATTCCATGGGAAGCGGACTTGCACAGCTATCGCATTTCCTATGTGGGACCGCAGATCGAAGCCGTCGTCGGCTTGTCGGCGAAGGACTGGGTGGAGGAGGACCTATGGCCGGAACGGCTCCATCCGGAGGATCGCGACCGTGTGTTGCGGGAGGCGTCCGAATATGCTCGTGCCGGTGTTGACCACAACCTGGAATACCGTCTGATCGCGGCGGACGGACGCGTGGTGTGGATCCGCGATCTGGTGAGCATCATCAAATCGGATGACGGCCAGACCCGGCTCTATGGCGCGATGGTGGATGTTACCGAGGAAAAGCAGGCAGAGGACGCCTTGCGAGAAAGCGAGGCACGCTATCGCCAGGCCGAACGCGTTGCCGGTCTTGTCCACTGGAGCAGTGTAGGCACCGGAGCCGGTGATTGGCGGGACGCAAGGCTCGCGTTCTCGGACACCGCGGCCGCATTCTTCGGGTTGCAGCCCGACTCGCTGCCGACCACGACGGCGGATTTCATTGAGACCATCGTTCACCCGGATGACCGGGAAGCGCTGCGGCAGAGCTTCGCCGACGTTACACAGAACAAGATCGAGGAGTTCACGCTGGAATATCGCATCCAGCGCAAGGACGGATCGGTGGCGGTGGTCTCAGAGATCGGGCTCCGGCGGCTTGGGGAGGACGGCAAACTGCGCTCCGCATTCGGCACGATCCAGGATATCACCGAGCGCAAGCAGACCGAAGAGGCGCTGCGTCGCGCGCAAATGGAAGCCGAGATCGCGAGCCGCGCCAAGTCGCAGTTCCTCGCCAACGTGAGTCATGAATTGCGAACCCCGCTTAACGCCATTCTAGGCTTTTCCGAGATCATGACCGGGGAGCTGATGGGCCCCCTTGGCTCGGCGGTCTACAAGGAATATGCGGGTGACATCCATGACAGCGGCCGGCACCTCCTTGCGATCATCAACGACATCTTGGATCTGAGCCGCGTCGAGGCCGGGCAGACCGCGCTGAACGAATCGGTCGTGGAGCTTCAGAAGCTCGTGTCCGCGTGCCTGATTTTGGTCCGGGGCAAGGCGCATGCGGGCGGCCTCACGGTCTCGGTGGAAGCGCCGAGCGTCGGGCCGAGCATCGTTGGGGACGAGCGGCTGCTGAAGCAAACGCTACTCAACCTGCTGTCGAACGCGATCAAGTTCACGCCCAAGGGCGGCGTCATCAGTATCCGGACCAAAGTGACACAGGCCGGCATTGATATCTCGGTCGTGGATTCCGGGATAGGAATGAGCGAAAGCGAGCTGGCGAAGGTCGCGAAACCCTTTGTTCAGCTCGAGAACTGGCTGGTGCGGAAATACGAGGGCACGGGCCTCGGCCTTTCCATTGCCAAGGCGTTCTGCGAACTCCATGGCGGCTGGCTGGAGATCGCCAGCAGACCAGGCGGGGGCACGACGGCGACCGTTCATCTGCCCGCGTCGCGGATTGCTCCGACTGAAAAGGTCCGAGCCCGCGCGCAGTGATGATCGACGCTCCGCCGGGATCGCCGGCGGAGCGTCGAGAAGGCTTAGCCCATGCGCACGGGTTCAAAGCGCTGCGGGCGCGCGTTCCCGGGTCTGCTCTGCTGCTGGTTCGCACGCTTCAGCGGCTGATGGCCGCCATTTCCCTGGTGTGCGCGCTTCGAATGACTACGCTGCCCATGCGGCTGATGGCTGTTCGGCGCGGTCTTCCGCTGCTCGGGCGGGCGGCCGCCCTGAGGGTGCTGCTCGCGCGATTCGGTCACGCGCGCATGCGGACGATGCCCGTCCTCCTGCCGCGGCCGAGCTTCGTGCCGCTCCCGCCCATTGGGATTTTGGCCATCCTGGTGATGAGCGCGCTTTCCGCCTTCCTTCTGCGCGGGCCCGTGCCGGCGGCGAGCGCCGTCCGAATTCCGTGCGTCCGCCTTGTGGTGCCGTGCCTTCCCGTGGCCCCCCGCCGGCGCGGCGGCCGGGCCGCGACGATTGCCCTCGGCGATATGGGCCGCGTGGAACGGGTGATCGGCATCGACAGTCACCTGCTGGCGAATGGTCTTCTCGATATCGCGCAGGAACGCCCGCTCCTCCGCGTCGCAGAAGGAGATGGCGATCCCCTCATTGCCGGCCCGCGCCGTCCGCCCGATCCGGTGAACGTAGCTCTCCGGCTCGTTCGGCAGGTCGAAATTGATCACATGTGTGATGCCGTCGACGTCAATGCCGCGCGCGGCGATATCGGTCGCCACCAGGACGCGGACCTTGCCGTTGCGGAAGTCGTTCAGCGCCTTCTGACGAGCACCCTGGGATTTGTTCCCATGGATGGCGTCCGCGCGGACGCCCGCCCGTCCGAGCTGATCGGCGACCTTGTTCGCGCCGTGCTTGGTCCGTGTGAACACCAGCGTCCGTGCGATCGCCTGGTTGCCCAGCAGGTGCTCCAGCAAGGCGCGCTTGTTTGCCTTCTCGACGAAATGAACACGCTGGGAGATGCGCTCGGCGGTGGTGGCCACTGGAGTCACCTCGGCGCGCACAGGCTCCTTCAGCAGGCTGTTGGCCAGCCCGGCTACGACTTGAGGCATGGTGGCGGAAAAGAGCAACGTCTGCCGTTCCTTCGGCAGCTTGGCGACAATGCGCTTCACCGGCACGATGAAGCCCATGTCCAGCATCCGGTCGGCCTCATCGAGCACGAAGGCCTCCAGCATGTCGAATCGCACTTGGCCTTGGTTCATGAGGTCCAGAAGGCGGCCCGGTGTCGCAACCAGCACGTCGACCCCCCGAGACAAGGCGTGGACCTGCGGACCCTGGCTTACGCCGCCATAGACCGCGGCGCGGCTGAGCCGGAGATGCCGTCCGTAGGTGCGGAAGGAATCGAGGATCTGCACGCACAATTCGCGCGTCGGGGTGAGGATGAGCGCACGCACCGAGCGCGGCGCGGCGCGGCGATCGGTGCTGGTCAGGCGATGGAGCAGCGGCAGGGCAAAGGCCGCCGTCTTTCCGGTCCCGGTCTGGGCGATGCCCAGCAGGTCGCGGCCTTCCAGGAGCGGCGGAATCGCCTGTGCCTGGATCGGGGTCGGCTTCTCATAGCCTTCGGTGGCGAGCGCCTGCAGCAAGGGGGCGCTCAGCTTCAGTTCGGTGAAGGTAGTCATGTGTTCGGTTGTCTTTCGATGCATGTGCAGCTACGCCCGCTGCGTCGGCACAATGCCGAGCGCGAACGCGGCTCGTTGCAGGCGCTTCCTCTGGAAGGGCCCGGGTTTGTGACCCGGCATGCGCGCTGTGCGGGACGATGTTGGAGAAAGGGTCTCGGGACGGAGTGGCCGGCGATCTAACGCCGATTACGCCTGCGCGCGGTCGCGAGAGAAGAGGCTGGATTGCCTCGGCACGGGCTATATGCAGGCAGCCAGGTTAAAAGTCAATGAAGGCCTGTGCAGGGCAGCCATGCGGGCCATGTCGCTGCCCCGCAATCCCTGGCCGGGATCGCGCTACCGGCGCGGGCGGACCACGGCTAATCTGCCGGAATCCGCGATTCCAGCACAAAGGCGCCCATGGCCACGCGAAAAGCTGCCCCCTCCACTCCCCGCCTTTCCAAGAAACGACGCCCCAACATCCTCTACGTCATGTTCGACCAGCTGGCGCCACAATTCCTGCCCAGCTACGGCCACAAGGTGGTGAAAGCGCCGAATTTGAGCCGGCTCGCGGCGGAAGGCGTGCAGTTCGACAGTGCCTATACCAATTCGCCGCTCTGTGCGCCCGGCCGTTTCTCCATGATGGCCGGCCAGCTCTGCAGCCGGATCGGGGCCTGGGACAACGCCGCGGAGTTCCCCTCCTCCATTCCGACCTTTGCGCATTACCTCCGGCTGGCAGGTTACCGGACCTGCCTCTCCGGCAAGATGCACTTCGTCGGGCCCGACCAGTTGCACGGGTTCGAGGATCGCGTCACCACCGACATGTATCCCGGCGATTTCGGCTGGACCCCGACCTGGGAGGAGCCGAAGCGGATCCACTGGTGGTTCCACAACATGCTGAGCGTGACGGAGGCCGGCGCTTACGACCGCTCGCTCGAGATGGAGCATGATGACGAGGTTGCCTACACCTCCCAGCGCTGGCTCTATGACCATGCCCGTGGCAACGACGAGCGCCCCTTCATGCTGTGCGTCTCGTTCATGCAGCCGCACGACCCGTATCTCGGCCCCAGGGCAGACTACGACAGCTATCACGAGGAAGAGATCGAGCTTCCGACTGTCCCCTACGTCCCGCCGACCAAGCGCGAGCCGGTGGGAAAGCGCATGTACGACCTCTATGACCGCGACGAATATCGCGTGACTGAGCGCCACGTGCGGGCAGCGCGACGCGGCTACTACGCCATGATCACTTATAGCGACCGGCTGCTGGGTCAAGTGCTCCGAGCGCTGGAAGAGACGGGCCAAGCCGACAACACGATCGTGGTCATATCCGCCGATCACGGCGACATGCTGGGCGAGCGCGGCCTCTGGTACAAGATGACCTTCTTCGAGCATTCCACGCGGGTGCCTTTGATCATTCACGCACCCAAGGCGCTGAAAGCGCGGCGCGTGAGGGAGAATGTGTCCTTGATGGACCTGCTGCCGACCTTCTGCGACATTGCGACTGATGGCAAAGGCGTTGGCTATGCCGCGCCGGTCGATGGCAATAGCCTGCTGGGCCTTGCCGCGGGCTCTTCGAAGGGATGGTCGAACACCGTATTCGGCGAATACATGGCCGAAGGAACGTTCCAGCCCGCCTTCATGATCCGGCGCGGCCAATGGAAATACGTCTCGTGCGCCGGCGATCCGCCGCAATTGTACGATGTCGCGGCGGATCCGCACGAACTGCGCAATCTCGCCGATGATCCGAAGCACGCCCCAGTGGCACGCGCTTTCGCCGCGGAGGTCGCGGGCAAGTGGGATAGCGCCGCGATCCGCGCCCAGGTCGTGGAAAGCCAGCGCAATCGCATCCTGGTCCAGGACTCTTTGCTGAAAGGCAAGATCACGCCCTGGGATTTCCAGCCGTTCCAGGACGCTTCGAAGCAGTACAATCGCAATTACGGCGCCGAGCTCTACGACACCGACCGGCGCGCCCGCATCCCGTTTCGGCCGGAGCCGAAAAAGGACGGGAAGCACGCGAAATAGAGGCTTTCGGCTGGACTCCTTGCGAGGCGGCGGGTTTCGCGCCAGCATGCTGTCTGCGCGGGAGGCGGGATGTGATTCACCTTGCGGACAAGATCGTCATCGTAACGGGAGCGACGCGCGGCATCGGCGCGGCCATCGCCGAGACCTGCGCGGAGCTTGGCGGGATCGTCGTGCTGACCGGCCGGAACGAGGAGGCCGGCCTCGCGGTCGAGGGAAGGATACGGGCGAAGGGAGGAGCCGCTCGGTTCGTCCAGGGGGATGTGACGGCGCCAGGCTTTCCGGAGCGGCTGATCGAGGATGTGCTGAAGCGGGAAGAACGTATCGACGTGCTGGTGAACAACGCCGGAGTCCTGTCCCGGGCCAGTGCCGCGGACTGCACCGATGCCGAATGGGACACCACCATGGCAACCAACGTGACGGCGGTGTTCCGCTTGTGCCGCGCAGTCGTGCCGGTAATGCGGCGCCAGTTCGCGGAACATGCGCGGCGCAGCGCGATCGTCAACATCGCGTCGGATTGGGCGCTGGTCGGGGCGCACACTGCCGCCGCCTACGGCACGAGCAAGGGTGCGGTCGCGCAATTGACGCGCTCGATGGCGGTGGACCACGCGCCGGATGGAATACGCGTGAATGCCGTCTGCCCGGGGGATACCGAGACCGACATGCTGCTGTCAGGCCGCGGGACAGAGGAGCGCGCGCAGATGCTGAGCCGGCTGGGGGATGCGATCCCATTGGGCCGTGTCGGCCAGCCGGCGGATGTCGCTGCGGCGGTGGCGTTCCTTGCGTCAGACGCCGCGAGCTACATCACCGGTGTATTGCTCCCCGTGGACGGCGGCAACACCGCCTGGTGACAGGCGGCGGCGCCTTTTCCGGAGGGCTGCTTGATGACGGAGCGGATTGTTGCCATAAATGCTCCGAGAGCTGTTCCGTCGCAGGACTTGATCCAGCCATGTCGCGCCGGCGCAAAATGTCGTTGACCGCGAATCTGGTCGCTCTCGTCAATCGCGATGTTCCGGATCCTGGCCCGCCTCCCGGCTTCGAGCCGCTCACCGATCAGGATCACAACGAGCGCCAGGCCGCGTTGCTGGCCTCACATCCTAAGGGCGAGGACCTCTGGCTGTTCGCGTACGGCTCTCTGATCTGGAAACCGGCTTGCGAAGTGGATGGCCAGCGCCACGCGCTGCTTCGCGGCTGGCACCGGAAGTTCTGCCTGCGGCTGCTGCGCTATCGTGGCTCGGCCGATTGCCCAGGTCTGATGATGGCGCTGGATGCCGGCGGCTCCTGCCGGGGCGTCGCGCAGCGCATCCCGGCCCGGCACGTCGAGGAACGCCTGGGACGTCTTCTGCGTCGCGAGACGAGCTTGAAACCCGTGAGTAACGTGCCGCGCTGGGTCACGGTCGAGACTGAAGGCAGGAGACAGCGAGCACTCGCCTTCATCATCAACCGTAAAGCGCCGACCTACGTCTGTCCGCATACGCTGGAGGAAACAGCCAACATCCTGGCGAAGGCCTGCGGGCATTGGGGATCGGGCGCGGAGTATCTGATGCGCACGGTCGCGCATCTCGAGGAACTCGGGATCCACGATCGTTATCTCTGGCGGCTGCAGGAACTGGTGGCCGAACGCATCAAGGCGGCGGCCATGGGCGGAGAGACGCCCATGGCCGCCAGCTAGAGCTGCCTCACTCGGCGCCGCGTGCCGCAGGCGTGGGATGGCTGTGTCGATGCCCACGCATCCAGATCGCGATGCGCCGCATCACCACATAGAACACCGGCGTGAAAATGAGGCCGAAGAACGTCACCCCGATCATGCCCGCGAACACCGCCGTCCCCATCGCGATGCGCATCTCCGCACCCGCGCCGCTCGCGATCACCAGCGGAACGACACCGAGAATGAACGCGAAGGAGGTCATCAGGATCGGCCGCAGGCGCGTGCCGGCGGCACGGATGGCGGCCTCCGTCGGGTTCTTGCCCTCCTCTTCCGCCTGCCGCGCGAACTCCACGATCAGAATCGCATTCTTCGCGGCAAGGCCGACAAGCACGACAAATCCGACCTGGGACAGCACGTTGACATCGAGCCCCCGCATCAGCAGGCCGGTCACGGCTGCCAGCAGGCACATCGGCACGATCAGGATGACCGACAGCGGAAGTGCCCAACTCTCGTACTGTGCGGCCAGCACCAGGAAGACGAACAAGACCGCCGCGCCGAAGACGAACAGGCCGGTGTTGCCGGCCAGCTTCTGCTGGTAGGCGAGTTCCGTCCATTCGTAGGCGAAACCTTCGGGCAGGGTCTGGCTGGCCAGTCGCTCCATCGTTTCCAGGGCCGTACCGGTCGAAGTTCCGGGCGCCACGTTGCCCTGGACCTCCGCGGCCGGGAACAAGTTGTAGCGCGCGACGCGGTACGGTCCGGAGATGTCCTTGATCTTCGCTACTGCTCCAATCGGCACCATCTCTCCCAAGTCATTGCGCGTCTTCAGGTTCGCGATGCTGGCCGGATTTTGCCGAAATTCGCCCATTGCCTGCGCAGTCACACGGAACGTGCGGTTCAGGAAGTTAAAATCGTTGATGAAAATCGAGCCCAGATAGACTTCGAGCGTCTGGAACACGCGTTCGGCCGGCACGTGGAACATCTGCGCCCGCACGCGGTCGATCTCGGCGAACAGTTTCGGCGTGCTGGTGTTAAACAGCGTGAACACGCCGGCTAGTCCAGCCGTTTGGTTGCCGGCGATCATCACCTGAGTCGCGGCCTCCTCGAGCGCTCTCAATCCCTGGCCGCCGCGGTCCTGGACCATCATCTTGAAGCCGCCGGCGTTGCCGATACCGCGCACCGGCGGCGGCGGGACCGTGATGATGAAAGCCTCCTCGATGGCGCCGAGACGCTGGGTGACGTCCCCGAGGACACGCCCGGCGCTGAGCCCCCGGGCGACGCGCTCCTCGTAGGGCGCCAGCACGGAAAAGATGGCGGCCGCGTTCGAGGCGTTGGTGAAGGTCGCGCCGTCCAGACCCGTGAAGCCCGCCGTATTCACGATGCCGGGCGTTTCCAGCATGATCTTTGTCGCCTGCTTCACGACCGCGTCGGTGCGCGCCAGCGACGAGCCTGGCGGGAGTTGGACGATGGTGATCAGATAACCCTCGTCCTGCGACGGGATGAAGCCCGTCGGCGCGCGCTCGAACTGCCATACGGTGAGGCCGACCAAGCCGGCATAAACCAGCAGCACGATCGGCCCGATCGCGATCAACCGCCGAGTCAGCCCGGCATAGCCGCGCGCCAAGCCGTCAAAGCCGCGATTGAATCCGCGGAAAAAGCTGGCGAGCGGGTTGAACCCGCGCCGTTGCTCGGCATCGTGCTGCCGATGTGGCTTGAACAGGATGCCGCTGAGCGCGGGGCTGAGGGTCAGCGACACGATCAGCGAGATGACCGTCGAAGTCGCAATGGTGATCGCAAACTGCCGGAAGAACTGGCCGGAGATGCCGCTGACGAATGCCGCCGGGATGAAGACCGCCGTCAACACCAGGGCGATGGCGACCAGCGCCCCGCCGACCTCGTCTACGGTGCGGCGCGCGGCCTCCTTCGGCGACATGCCGAGCCGCAGGTTGCGCTCCACGTTCTCGACCACGACGATCGCATCGTCGACGACGATGCCGATGGCAAGCACCAGCCCGAACAGGGTCAGTGTGTTGATCGAGTAGCCCAGCGCCGCCATCACGGCAAAGCTGCCGATCAACGACACCGGAATGGCGATGATCGGGATGATGGACGCGCGCCAGGTCTGCAGGAACACGATGACGACGAAGATGACGAGCGCGATCGCCTCGAAAATGGTCTTGATGACCTCGTCGATCGACTTCGAGATGAAATCCGTCGGGTTGTAGACGACCTCATAAGTGAGGCCCGGTGGAAACCTGTTCTTCATGTCGGCGAGGACTGCCAGGATCTCGTCGGAGGTCTCCAGCGCGTTGCCGCCCGGCCGCTGGAAGATGCCGATCGCCACGGCATCCTTCTCGCCGAGATAGGCGTTGAGCCCGTAATCCTGAGCGCCGAGTTCCACAGTCCCCACGTCCCTGAGGCGCGTCACCTCGCCGTTCTCGCCGGTCCTGACCACGATGTTCTGGAACTGCCGTGGCTCCACCAGGCGGCCCAGCGTCTCGATGTTCATCTGGAAAGCGCCGGGATCGGGCACCGGCGGCTGGTTGAGCACGCCCGACGCCACCTGGAGGTTCTGCGAGCGCACCGCGTCTGCGACTTCCGGACCGGTCATGTTGCGGGCTGCGATCTTGTCCGGATCCAGCCACACGCGCATGGCGTATTCCCGCGCGCCGAACACCTGCACGTCGCCGACGCCCTCGATGCGCTTCAGCACGTCGACAAGCTGCAGTGTGGCGTAGTTGGAGATATAGAGCTGATCGCGCGTGTCGTCCGGCGAGTACAAGTGGACGACCATCAGGAAGTCGGGGGAGTTCTTGCGCGTGGTGACGCCTAGCCGGCGAACCTCCTCCGGCAGGCGCGGTTCAGCCGCCGAAACCCGGTTCTGCACCAGCACCTGCGCCTCGTCTGGATCAGTGCCAAGCTTGAACGTCACGGTGATCGTCAATTTGCCGTCGCTGGTCGCTTGCGACAGCATGTAGAGCATGTCATCGACGCCGTTGATCTCCTGCTCCAGGGGCGTCGCCACGGTGTTGCTGATCACTTCCGCCGACGCGCCGGGATACTGCGCCGTGACCACCACGTTGGGCGGCGCAATCTCCGGATACTGCGTGACGGGCAACGCGAAATAGGCGATGCCGCCGATCAGCGTGATGAAGATCGAAACGACCCCGGCAAAAATCGGCCGGTCGACGAAGAAACGGGCGAAATTCATGGGTGCCTACTCGGTTGCGGCGGCTTGCGGTCCGGGTTCGATCTCGCCCATCTGAGGCGTTACCTTCGATCCCGGCCGGGCGCGCATCAGTCCGTTGATGACCACCTTGTCTTCCGCCGACAGGCCTTCGCGGATGATCCGCATGCCGTTGTAGTTCGGCCCGACGCGCAGGATCTTGACGCCGACGGTGCCGTCCTCGGCCACCACCAGGGCGACCTTCTGCGACTGATCGGTCACGATCGCCGTTTCGGGCAGCAGGATCGCCTTGTACGGCTCCGAGCCCGGCACCCTGATGTGCCCGAACTGGCCAGCAGTGAACATGCCGTTCGCGTTCCGAAAGGTTGCGCGGGCGCGAATGGTGCCGGAGGTCTCATCCACCCGATTGTCGAGGAACTCGAGGGTGCCCTTGTGCGGCCAGCTATCCTCGTCCGGCAACTTCGCCTGGACCTCGATCCTGTTGTCCCGCATCGAGAGCATGACGCCGCGCTCGGCCGCACGCTGATAGGCCAGGTAGTTCGCTTCGCTGACGTCGAACTCGAAATAGATCGGATCCAGCGACACAATGGTCGTCAGCAAGGTGGCGTTCCCGGAATAGCCGCCGGTGATCAGATTGCCGGCACTGATCTGGTGTTGGCTGATCCGCCCCGTTACCGGCGCATGAATCTCCGTATAGCCGAGATCCAGTTCCGCCTGCTCGAGTTGCGCCTGCGCGGCCGCGACGGCAGCCTTGGCGGCGCTGACCGCTTCCACGCGATCGTCGTAATCCGCCTCACCGACGATATTGCCCTCGCGCATCTTCTCGTACCGCTTGAGGTTGCGATTGGCCAGGCTGAGCTGCGCGGTTGCCTCGGCCAATTGAGCGCGCGCCGAATCGAGCGCGATCTGGAATGGCCGCTTTTCAATCGTGAACAGCAGGTCTCCCTGCCTCACCACCTGCCCATCGGTGAAATGGATCTGCTCGAGATAACCGCTGACCCGGGCCCGCACGTCGATGGCATCCACCGGCCTGAACTGTCCCGGATACTCGTCCCACTCGACGATCTCCTTGTAGATTGGATGGGCGACCGTGACCGGCGGGGCCGGAGGCGCGCCGGCTGCTTCGGAGGGCTCCGCCTGCCTGGCCGCGTCACCCTCGCCGCCGGCGGCCCCGCTCTGCTGTCCTTGCCACCAGATGGCTGCGGCCACGCCACCCGCGACGACGAACACCAGCGCCCAGATGATGCCACGGCGCCCGCGGCGCGACTCCGGCCCTGGAGAAGAGGAGTGTGAAGGATCCGAACTGGTCATGTGATCTATCCCAAACGCAGATGTGTTAATCCCGACCCCTGACCATCGGAAGGCGCGGATCGTATCGACTCGAGCAATCTCTGTCGACCCGACAGCCCCACATGGCTACACCCGCAGCCATACGTTGAACGCATTCCAATAAAGCCGGGTGGGAGACCTTATTAAACTTGTGGTCAGGCGTTAAGTTGTGGTCTGCGCAACCGCATCCGGTTCCCCAAAGGTAACTGTCCCCCGATTGCGACCGCCCATTGCCGCAGATAAGCTGCTGCGGCGTATAGTCAAGGGCCGCAAGCCCATCAAGGGGCCTTTCGTGGACAAACTTTGTCAGGATGTTGCGCGTCTGGCGCAGGAATTTCGCGCGCGGCCCTATGGCAGGCACAGCGCCGATCTGCAGCGCGTGCTGAACCGGATGCGCAGCGAGCCCTTTTCCGGGCGATATGTCCTGGTTCGGGAACACAAGGGTCTGCCCTATCGGCTGGGCCGACTGGGCTCGACGCCTGCCGATCCCATCAGTTACACCGGTGATACTTTCCAGACATTGGAGGACGCGGAATGGACGGTGTTCAGGCTGCGCTGGCGCAAGCTCTTTGGCACCGATCTGCCGGTCGAGTGAGGAGGCAAGGCTCTTGCTCGGCATTATGGGCTATTGGGACCGTCTTTCAGCGCGGCCGGGAGACGCGCCCGAGCTGAAAGTCAGTATCGAAGACGGCAGTCCGAACTTTCGCATCGAACTGCTACGGCTCATTTGCGGCGACGACGGACCAGAAGGCCCTGGTTTCAAGGCCGAATCAATTGCCTCCGAGATCAACGGCGTGCGGCGCGGAGGCCGGCAGCCAATACCTGCGGGCTCCTATGTCCACATACCGAACCTGCATTCCATTCGTGGGGACGCCGTCACGCTCGCCGCCCTGGTGATGCCGACGTGGGTCGGCAAGCAAGCCAGGCAATGCATCTTGAGTCGGCAGCATCGTTCCTCCAAGGGCATCGCATTGATGGTGAGCGCCTCGGGTTGCGGTGGCCTTTGGGTTCATGACGGCCAGAACGAAGCTTTTGTGACATGCAATGCCGCTATGCGTGAGAACGCGTGGTACCTGCTGGTGGCAAGCTTCCGTGCCTCGGACCGCAACGTCCGGATATTGCAGCGGCCGGTCGGTGGGCATCACCGGATGGAGCCGGATGCCACGGAGGACAGGTCGGTCGACGTCCAGATGCCTTCGCTTCCCGCCGGCGCGGCACTCATTGCGGCCAGGCATGATCCGGCCCACGGTATTGTGGATCACTTCGACGGGAAGATTGAAGCGCCTGCTCTCTACGTTGGCGCATCGGCGAACGATCGTCTTTCCGGCCTTTCACATCCCTTCGACATTGATCTGCCGGCGATCGGAGGATGGGATTTCTCCCGCCATATCGGATCGGCCGATATAGCGGATGTCTCGGGCAATGGCTCCCACGGGCGTTGCATCAACCTCCCGGCGCGCGCCGTCACGAATCACGCCTGGCGCGGCCAGACGGTGGACTGGCGGACGAGGCCTGATCTCTATGCCGCCATCCACTTTCATTGCGATGACCTGGAGGATTGCGCCTGGAGAACCGATGTGACTTGGCAGGTGCCGGCGGATATCCGGAGCGGGGTCTATGCCGCGCGCCTGACGACGGAGGCAGGCGGCGAGGATCTCGTGCCCCTGTTCGTCCTTCCGCCAAAGGGAAAGAGCACCGCGCCGCTCGCCTTCCTGGCCTCGACGTTCACCTATCTCGCCTACGCCAATAGCCATCACGGATATGAGGATCCGCTGTCGGAGCCGGCCTATGGCGCGCTGCTCGTGCTGGACCGGACGGACCTGTTCCTGAAGGATCGCCGCGATCTCGGCGTGTCGCTCTACGATCGTCATCGAGACGGCAGCGGGTCTTGCTACAGCTCGGCCAAGCGTCCGATCCTCAATATGCGACCGAAACGCAGGATCTGGAACTTCAACGCCGACCTGCACATCGTCGATTGGCTGGAGGCGAGCGGGATTTCGTACGACATCGTCACGGACGACGTGCTGAATGAGGAAGGCGCCGACCTGCTAAGCCAATATCGCTGCGTGATGACAGGGTCACATCCCGAATACTACTCGGCGCGGATGCTGGACGCCGTCGAGGAGTGGCTCGGCACCGGTGGTCGGCTGATCTACATGGGAGGGAACGGCTTCTACTGGAAGGTTGCGACCCACCCGGCCTACCCGGGCGTCATCGAGGTGCGCAGGGGCGAAGCCGGCACGCGCTGCTTCGAAATGCCGCCCGGAGAGCGGCATCACCAGTTCGATGGGGAGTTCGGCGGCCTGTGGCGCAGCAATGGCCGCGCACCGCAGCGGCTGGTAGGAGTTGGCTTCGTGGCCGAGGGGTTTGATTCCTGCCACTGGTACGAGCGGACCGCCGCCAGCCGCGATCCGCGCGCGGCGTTTATTTTCGCGGGAATGGGCGGGGAGAACCGCATCGGCGATTTCGGCGTCCTCGGCGGAGCTGCAGGGTTGGAACTCGACGCCGCCGATGCGGCGCTCGGGACGCCGGCACATGCGCTCGTCCTGGCGCGCTCGGCCGGTCACAGCAATGTCTATCTGGTGACGGTCGAGGAGATGGTCTCGACCCATCCGGCTGTCGACGGTCTCGACAATCCTCTCGTTCGAGCAGAGCTTGTGTTTTTCGAGACGCCCTCAGGCGGCGCCGTCTTCGCCACCGGCTCCATCGCCTGGGCCGCCTCGCTCTGCCACGACGGCTGTCGCAACAATGTCGCGCAGATCACCGGCAACGTGGTTCGGCGCTTCCTCGATCCAGCTCCATTCGCGTTGACGGAGAAGAGCTAGCTCGTCCGCGCATCCCTCGCGGCTGTCACCAGGTCCAGCCAACGGTCGGTCATGGTCCGGCAGAAGGCCGCGCCGCCTTCGAAATGCGTCTCGATCTCCGCAAGGACTCTCGCCTCGACCGCTTCGGCCCGGTCGCCATAGTGCCGGATCATCGCCGGCCAGCAATCGCGCGGGAAATTGCGGGCGTCCTTGAGCGTCACCTCCGGATGGGCCTGGATGCCGTAGATGGACGAGCCGATCCGGAACGCCTGGTTCTCACAGACCTCGTTGCGCATCAGGAGCACCGCGTCCTGCGGAAGATCGAAGCTGTCTTCGTGCATCTGCATGACGCGCTGCTGCGACGCCATCCCGCGAAACAGCGGATCGCGCTCGCCGGCTGGCGTCAGGTGGATGCTGGGATAGCCGACCTCCAGGCCGCCAAAGCGATAGACCTCCTGGCCGAAGGCGCGGGCGATGAGCTGCGAACCGAGGCACAATCCCAGGACCGGTACCTCGGCCTGGCGGCACGTCCGAATCAGGGACAGCATCGGTGCGAAGGCCGGATAATTGGCGTCGTCGCCCGCATGCATCGGCCCGCCCAGGAGGATGAGCCCGTCAAACCCATCGACGGTCTTCGGCACGTCGTCCCCATGATGCGGAAACAGCGTCACCAGCTTGGCGCCACGCTCGATCGCGCGCGCACCGACCAATCCGACCGGGGTCACCGGACAATGCTGCAACACGAGGAGGCGCATGAGATCGTCCTGTCGCTCTTGAGTCATCGCCAAATAGTGCGGAAGGCCCCGCGCTTCAAGCCGATTTGACGTGCTTCCAAGTGTTCGCTAGCAATGACCGGATTCGATGAAAGGCGGCAGAAATGAATCGGCAGGCCCACGGAACCTCGAAACCGGCTCACGGCGAGGTGCCCGATTCGAATCTTCCCAGGATCGCCTATGGCAGAGGAAGCCGTCTCTTCGATGTCGATGGGAAGGACTATATCGACGGGTCGGGCGGGCCGGCGGTGTTCTGTCTCGGTCACGCGCATCCGGAAGTGAACGAAGCCATCAAGCAGCAGCTTGACCGCATCGCCCATGGCTATCGTTACAATTTTACCAGCGATCCGCTGGAGGAGTTGACGGAGATTGTCGCCGGACAATGTGGCCCGGGCTTCGGCAGGATGATATTCACCACCGGTGGCTCAGAGGCCGTCGAATCGGCGCTCAAGGTCGCCCTGCACTATCACACCGCGAACGGCGAGCCGTCGCGCCGGCGTTTCATCGCGCGACGCCGGTCCTGGCACGGCAATACCCTGGGCGCCCTGTCCGTGTCCGAGTTCAAGGAACGGCGGGATCCGTTCGAGGGCGCCCTCATCCCGGTCTCGCATCTCTCCTCCACCAACGCCTATCGGCCGCCGGCTGGCGTGGCGCCGGCTGAGGTTGCGCAACATTGCGCGCAAGAACTGGAAGAGGAGATTGTCCGGCTTGGCGCGCGCAACGTGGCCGCGTTCATCTTCGAGCCGGTGGTGGGTGCGGCAGGCGGGGTAGTGCCGGCGCCTGACGGATACGCCCGTCTCGTCCGCGATGTCTGCGACCGACAGGGAGTTCTCCTGATTGCTGACGAAGTCATGTGTGGAGCCGGCCGTTGCGGTACCTGGCGGGCACTGGCCCATGATGGCGTGGAGCCGGATGTGATGGCTGTCGCCAAGGGGCTTGCCGGCGGCTATGTCCCGCTCGGCGCGACGATCTATCATGACCGGATTGCCGCCGTTCTGGACGTGAAGGCCGGCGGCCCGATGACGGGCCATACCTTCACCGGGCATACCCTCGCCTGCGCGGCCGGCGTTGCCGTCCAGCGCATCGTGGCCCGCGACCGCTTGCTTCAGCGCGTTGCGGCCGGCGGTCCGGCATTGATGACGCGGTTGCGGGAGCGGTTGGGCGATCTCCCGGCGCTTGGCGATGTCCGCGGCCGGGGATTCTTCATCGGCCTGGAGTTCGTTTCCGACCGCTTGAGCAAGACGCCATTCCCGGCCGGGCTCGGCTTGCACCTCCGGATTCGCGCACGATCGCTCGAGAACGGCCTCATCTGCTATCCGATGGGCGGCAATGTGGACGGCATCGCGGGCGACACGGTCATTCTCGCGCCGCCATACAACGCCAGCGCGCCCGAGCTCGATGAGATCGTCGAAAAGCTGGACTGCTCGGTGCGCCAGGCGCTCAACGACATTGCGGCCGCATGAGCTACGATCCCGTCTGGAGCTGGTCGAGCGTCCGCAGCAGGTCTGCGAGCCGATCCATCGCGACCCCTTCCCCGGTGCCGCCGCACAAGCGGTTCACGACGTCGCGGACCTCTGCGTCTGGATGCCGGTTCACGGCGCCGATGGAGCTGTCGCACAACGCGGCAAGGTTGACTGCGAGCTTCTTATCGTTGAAGGCCTGCCTGTCCCGGTCCAACCAGCGAGTTGAAGTTGTCCGAGCCGACGACCTGCCAGACGGAGCCGTTGACCAGCTTGATCCGCATGTCGTCGTCGCGCTGCCCAACGCGGATGGACGATGGAAACGCCTCGTCGATGCGCCGCTTGCCGGTATGCGGGTTGATTGCGTCCCAGATCGCCTTCCGGGCCTGCGAGGCTTCCGGCAGCATGTGCCAATAGGTGCCCGCGCGCTGCATCGCCGCGCAGGCGGCCCAATGCAGGCACACCTCGTCCTTGCCCGCACGCCGGTGCCAGACCGCGATCGCCCGCTTGCCTCCGGATTCGAGATAGCGCCACAGCCGCTGCTGGTAGGCGCGCGGCCGCCATTGGTTCGGCAAAGTGATGTCCATGGAACGCGGCACCTTGCATGGTTTCGCGCGACGGCCAGGTCCGGTAGAGCCGGCACGATCAAGATAGGCTCGCTTCGACGTGCGTGCTGTAGGCCCTCCATGCCAGATAGCCGCAGATCGCCACCGCGAGAAGGCCGATGGCCAGCGCGCGCCTCGGCAAGTTGCGCCACAGCAAGCAAATGACGGCGAGGATCGACAGGATGAAGTCAGGCACGCTGTCCCACACGAAGGCGCGCCAGGAGCAAAAGGCTTTGGACTTGCCGCAGCCCGCTTCCCCTCCGACCAGACGCTCATATTCCTCGGGCCGCAGAACGAGCACATCAAGCCACGTATGGATCGTCATGAAGACGAACAGAACCAGGACCAGGCGCGCAATCCACCCTCCGATCCATTGAATGGTGGATGTAGCAATCCGCGGCGTTATCATCGACTTATCGCCTGCGATGGTTCGGAGCTCCTTGCCAACCGTAGTCGACGTCAACGTCGATCTCATCCTGGCCGAGCGCCTGCATCAGATCGGCGAAGTTATCCATTTCGCTCGTGAGATCGATGCAGCCGGCCGATCCCGGGAATAGACCTCCATGGATCGAGAAATTGTCGCGGCCAAAGGTCCTGGTGTCCGTCTTGGGTGTGAGCCAAAATCTGTAGTTTCCCCAAGCTGGTGTTCCGTGAGGCCATGGTCAGCGACCCCACATGCCCTTAAATCGCTTTCAAGAACTCGTATCCTCGTGCCGCTGCATCTCGCTGACCTTCGCGCGATAACTGCCCTGCGGCGCCGGGCCATGGTCGCGATAGGATTGGTATTCCGGCCCTTGCGTTCCCGGCCTGCCCGATACAGCGGGCCAGCTCATGATGGGCTCTCCGTTCTCCTGGAGCGTCAGCTTGCTTCCGTCGAATTGCAAAGCGTAATTGGGATGCATCCGTTCCTCGTAGCGGCGAAGCCGTTCGCGGAAGTCGACATCGGCCTTGCTGTTGCTTGCATCAGCCACGTTATCCTCTTCTCGTTCAGCACTTCACGCGGACGTCGACGCACTACGTTCTGGTTCTAATAGTGTCTTCACTCGCCCTTTGCTGCTGCAGTGGATGACTGGTAAGCGCGTCGTACGCCGTCCAAATGAGGCAGGCGCAGATCGCCAGCGCAATGGCGCGGAGCACGGTTTCCCTTCTCGGCAGGCCTCGCCATGGCAAGGCCACGGCAGATGCGACGGCGAGAGCGTCCAAAGGTGCTCCGCGCCATATGAAGGCCGGCCAGGAGCAGTACGCCTCGACGATGCCACAGGCCGCCTCCGACCCGATGAGGCGATCATACTCCCCGCGCTGCAGAACCAGTATGTCGAGCCAGCCATACGCATTGGCGGCAATGAACAGGAACAAGAAGGACCGAACAGCCCAGCCGACAAGGCGATACCAGCTCACTGCAACTCGCTTCGATCCACCCGCTGCGTCCTTCGATTAGACGAATCGCACACCGGAATGGATGAGCACTACCTTAGGTTGCTTGCGCTCACGAGACCATTATCTCATTTCAGCGGAAGCGCATGCAGAGAAGTGCAACCATTTTTGTAGGCCCTGAGAGCTGATCTTGCCCCCTCACCCACCACTCCGACGATGGCTGGATCATGCCCGAGGCTATAACGAACGTCAAGAATTTCCCGCGGCACGTGTGTCATAGTGTCACGAAATTCGGGCACCGTGGGGCGGTCACAGCCCCCAATCGCTCATGCGCGCTTGGCGAGATACGCATCGCATAGCTCGCGCAGCCGCGCGCGGCCGAAACTTGGATCGTGACCGGCATGGACGATCGTGACAGGCAGCTGACGCAGCCTTTTCATGGTCGAGACATAGGTGGCGATGTCCGATCCGGGCAGCTGGTCCAGCAGCGGCCCGTCATAGACCGCATCACCCGAGAACAGGATGCCCGTCTTGGCTTCCCATAGGCCGATGCTGCCCGGCGAATGTCCCGGCAGATGCAGGATCTCGAAGTGCCGGTCACCGATATCGACGACGTCGCCCTCCTCCACGGTTCGGGTCGCCGGCGCGGGCGGCACCCGGTAGGAGCCCGGATCGTACCCGTGATCGGGCACCGCCGTGAACAGTTCCGCCGGAACCTCATAGCCGGCGGCACGGATGCTCTCGACCAGCGCATCCTCCTTGCCGGCGCCGTAGAGCGAAGCTTCATGACCCGAAGCCGCCTTGCCGGCTTCCGCATTGTGGATCACACGATCGTCGAATTCATGGAACCCGCCGATATGGTCGTAATGCGCGTGCGTCACGACCGCGGTCAGTGGCTTCTCGAACAGGTGCCGGGCGGCCGTCTTGAGGCTCGCCATGCCGAGGCCCGTATCGATCAGCAGGTGCCGGTCACGCCCGCGCACATGCCAGATGTTGCAGCGGATCAGCGGATCGACATGCGGCTCCCAGATCAGCGTGACGTCGTCATCGACCCGCTGGAACTCGAACCATTTGTCGGCAACCTGGAAACCCATGCCGGCTCTCCCCCGCGGCGTGCCTGCGGAAGAGCTTAGCCGGTTTCATGGACCGCCACCATCGCGCGGCGCTCGCCAGTACCGGTCGAGCCCGTCCGCCAGCCTGGCCACGCAGCTGGCCCAGCCGATCCTGTGCTTGCGCGCGACCGGATAGATCGCGATGCCCAGCACGGCCACGCGCAGGACGATGTCCAGGGTCGCTGGTGCCTCCGCGCGTAGCCGTTCGGCCCAGGGCACGAACCGCTTGGCGTGGATCAGCGCCGCCCGCTCGGGCAGCGGCATCTCCTGCCAGCCCTTCGGCCGGTCGATCTCCGAAAGCCGCGAGACGCGCGCCCGCCCGGCGCGCGTGATCGCCTCATGCACCCAGCCGATCTCCCGCGCGGCGCGGACCTGATCCTCGCTCAGCTTTCCCTTGCCGTGCAGCAGATCGATGGGATCGATGAAAGCCGGGCGCACCGCCGACTCGGCGGCGGGGCCGAGATCCTGGCCTTTGGCCTTCCCGCCCCCGCCGAAGCGCCGGGTCAGGCCCGCCAGGTCGCTGACCCGCCGCAGTCGCTCCGCGATCGCCTCCGACAAATGCCGCGCCAGCACCTCGTCATCGCCGGCCCGCTCAGCCAGCGTCTTGCGCCCCTGCAGCGCCTCGATTTCGCGCTCGAGCCTGGCCGTCTCGCTCCGGATTTGCCCAACCGCATCCGGCTTGCGCATCCGGAGGGCTTGCGTCAGCACCGCCAGATGCGCCTGCCACAGGGCGGCCTCGCCGGGCGGGCGCACGCGCGAAGCGGATCGCATCGGTGTCACCGCTTGCCGTAGAACGTGTTCGCGATGTTGAGGACGTGCTGCCGGTCCCACGCGTCCTTGATCCTGTCCGGCCACAGGATGACGATGCCCCGCTCGCGCCAGGCGCGGCGCGCCATCGCTTCCAGCTCTTTCGCATCGACGGGGGTCGCTTCCCTCGACCCCGCGGCGCGCGGGCGACGTTCGATCATGACGGCTCACCTCCCTGCATATCCGTGGACTCGCCGAACTTCACGATCCTGATGACCAGAGGCCGGGTTGCCGGCGCTTCTTCCGCCCCGGTGGTGGACGCTTTGCCGAACGCCCGGTTCAGCAACTCCTGGGTTGCGGCGAGGGCGACGCGCTCATCGTCGCTGCGCGACAGCTCCGCCAACCGTCGCAAGGCCGCCAATGCCGCATCGCGCGCCAGCACCCGCAGATCCGGCGCCTCCGTCTTGCCCGTTCGGCCGCGCCTCTGGCGGGATGCCGCGGCTGCGCGATCGCTCCTCGGCTTCTTGGCCGCCATCGAATATCTCCTTGCTCAGGCACTAACGGCGGCGGGCAATCCGCGCGACCGTCGACAGGCTGGATTCCGGCCAGATGCCCGTCCTGTCGCGCTCCGGGCCCTTGAAGACCCCCTCGGCAGGCACGTCGGCATCCTCGAAGCGGATGCCATCCGGCCAGCGCCCGATCATGCGCGAGACCCGGCTGCGGTCGCGTCCTCGCATGCGAGAACGTGGCGGTTGGGCGTCCAAGCTCATTGCCGCCTCGCAGGCGCTCGCCGCCTGGCCGCCAGGTCGGCCAGGAGCCTGAGGTCGATGAGCGCGATACCCCGGCGCGCCGCGCCCTCCGCGATGCGCGACCAGTACTGCGCCGGAACGAAATCCCGGTGTCGCCACTGGCGGACCAGGGTGGGCGTGCAGCCGGCATCGCGCGCAAACGCGCGGGTATTCGGCCAGCGCGCGATGACGTCGCGAAAGCCGTGTAAGGGAAGAAGATCGGGGATCGTCCTGAGCATGCATGGACGATACAATAGGTATCGCACAAACACAATACACAGAGCATCGGTTTTCCGTTACAATGCGTCTCATGTCAGATCCGATCGGCCCCGCCGCATCCCACCGCCTGCGCCATGCGATGCGCGTGCGCAGCGTCGGCTCGGGCGCCGAGCTTGCGCGCCTCACCGGTCAGAACGACGTGACCGTCCGCTCCCACGTCAACGGCACGCGCGACGTGTCGAAGCGCGCGGCAGAGGCGTATAGCCGCGCGCTCAACATCGATCCGGCCTGGCTGCTCTACGGGCATGGCCCCGGTCCAGGCACGGGCGGGACGCAGCACGACAGCGCCGATGAATCATCGGCTCCTCGCTTGCCGGACGAACTCGGCGACGTCGAAGAGCCATCCAATGTGCGCCCATCCCTGTCGGAGGCGCCGGACTTCCGCTTCCTTGCGAAGGATATTCCCGTGTTGGGCCAGGCCGAATGCGGGTCCGACGGCGCATTCACGTTGAATGGCGAGACCATCGATTTCGTGCGGCGGCCTCCGGGTCAGATGAACCGGAGAGGCATTTACTGCATCTATGCGGCAGGCAGCTCGATGGAGCCGGTCTATGAAGCGGGGGATCTCATCTATGTCGATCCCCACCGGCCGCCCCGCGCGGGGCGCGATGTGGTGATTCAGCTCGCTGCCAAAGGTCCGGGCGGTGAGGAGCGGTATTTCCTGAAGCGCCTAGTGCGTCACTCCGGCAGCAAGTGGCGCTTCAAGCAATTCAACCCCGAGAAGGAGCTCGTGCTGGACGATAAGGACGTGCGCGCGGTCCATCTCGTGCTCAAGAACCAGGAACTGCTTGGCTTCTGATCGGGCCGGCGTTCAGCGGCACCAGCCGCGACGCTTGCCGCCGTCATAGCGCCTGGCCAATCCGGCCGCGATCAGTTGCTCCGACAGCAGCCGGCCGTCCACCCAGACATCGGCATCGACGCGGCCGCCGTACTTGTCCCACGCGACCGTGCCGAATTCGATTCGCCGGGCGCGCGTGACCGCATGGCGCGTGAACCGCGTCGCCCGCTCCGCCAGTTTCCGCTCGCTCGCGCATTTCGCACGGCCGCCGCTTTCGGGCGTGTCCACGTCGCGCACGCGCACCGCGACCGGATTGAGCGACGCCGGCAAACCGGGCAGCTGCACCGCCAGCGTATCGCCATCCTTGATGCCGACCACCGGCCACGCGTATCGCGTCCGATCCGGCGTGGCGGCGACCGCAACCGAGATGAAGGCAGCAAGGACGAGCAGCGCGGGCGGAATGCGGGACAGCAATGGGAAGGGCTCCTTATGAGCGCACCAATACATTTTGTGTTGACTGATGTCAATTCATTATGTATCGTTCCGGTTGATGAAGTGGGAGGGCCTATGCACCATAGCCTGAGCGGATTCCTGCGCGCCGCTACGGATGCGCACTTCGAAGGACCGGTTCCCGCCGCCGAACGCGAACGCATCCGCATTGTCGAGAACGCCGAGCGCGCCTTCGAGCGCTCGCTCTCGCCGCTCGAGCGCGCGGTCAAGTCGCTGTCGATAGCCTATGCGGACGTCCTCAAGGACAGCGCCCTGGTCGAAGCCAGCCGCCAGCTGCGGTGGGAATCCGGCACCGCGGCCGACACCCGCTACACGGCGCTTCATCGTCAAAGAGCCGAGGTGCTCGTCGAGAGCGCATCCTGGCTGTGTGAAACGGCGCGTCAGGTCATGGAGCGTGCGCGCGGCGAGATGCAGATGCCCGCCGGCGGAACGGGAAACTAGGCGTGCACTCTATTGAGCCACGCCCAGGCGGCGGTTGGCGAACAGCACATCCTGCCATTGCGGGGCCGGCAAGGGCTTACCGTAGCGGTATCCCTGGCCGAACTGGCAGCCCAGCGCCCGCAGCCTGAGCTCGTCGGTCTCCGCTTCGATGCCTTCGGCAATGACCGCGAGGCGCAGGATCTTGGCGATCTGGATGATCGCACCGACCATGCTCTCGCCCGCGAACTCGCCCGTCATCGCCGCGATGAAGGAGCGGTCGATCTTCACATAGTCGAGCGGCAGCCGCTGCAGCAGGCTGAGGGAGGAATAGCCGGTTCCGAAATCGTCGAGCGCCAGATGGCAGCCCAGCGCTTTCAGCTGCTTGAGCACGTCCTGGCTGTGCGCGACGTCTCGCATCACCGCGCTTTCCGTGATCTCGATGTGCAGGCAGCCCGGCGGGACCGGATGCTCGCTCAGCGCCAGGGTCACGGCTTCCACCAGATCGGGGCTGTCGAGCTGCCGGCTCGACACGTTGACGGAAACGAACAGCTCTTGAGGCGCACCGGCTTCCTGCCAGGCCCTCCCCTGGCGCAGCGCCTCGCGCAGCACGAACTTGCCGATCGGCACGATCAGGCCGCTTTCCTCGGCGACCGGGATGAACTCCAGCGGCGAGATGATGCCGCGCGTCGGATGCTCCCATCGCAACAGGGCCTCGAATCCGGCGAGGCGGTTCTGCCCCAGCTCCACGATCGGCTGCCAGAACACACGCAACTCGTCGCGCCGCAGGGCCTGATGGAGGTCGGCCTCGATCCGCAGGCGGTCACGCGCCCGCCGCTGCATGTCGGGGTCGAACACCGCCTCGTGGCCGGCGCCCGATTGGCGCGCCTTGTTGAGCGCGGCCGTCGCGTCCTTGATGAGTTCGTCCGCGCCGACGTGGTGGCTCGCCCCCTGCGCCATGCCGATCGACAGGGTAAGCATGACCGATTCCTCGCCGAGCGAGACCGGGTCCTCCGCCGCGCTGCGCACGCGCTGGGCGACGCGCACGAGGTCGGTGTCCTCGCGCATCACGTCGACCAGGATGCACATGGTGCTGTCGCTCATGATGGTGAGCGTGTCGGTCATCCGGAGGGTGCCGACGATGCGCTGCGCCACGACGCGCTGGACGTTGTCGCAGAACGACTGGCCATAGGCCTCGCGCATCGTCTCGTAGCGGTCGATCTGCAGCAGGATGATGCCGAAGCTGTTGTTCTTGCGCCGCCGCGTCCTGACGATGGCCTGGCTGATCCGGTCGTAGAGCACGATCCGATTCGGCAGGCCGGTCATCGGATCGGTCAGCTTGCGCTCGCTGATGTCGGTCAGCGATCCCGCCATGCGCGTGGTGTGGCCGTAGGGATCGCGCTGAGAGGTGCCGCGGATCAGGAACCAGCGATAGGACTGGCTCTTGTGCCGCAGCCGGCATTCGACCTGGAACGCCAGCGAGATGCCTTCCAGGTGATTGCGCAGCTCGCGCTTCACGATCTCGGATTCCTCCGGATGGACCAGCGCCAGCCAGTCATCCATGGCGCTGAAGCGGTCTTCCGGGTGATAGCCCAGCAATTCGCGCCAGCGCGGCGAGAAATAGACGGAATCGTCGGTCAGCCGCCAATCCCAGATGCCGTCACCCGCCCCGCGCACCACCAGGTCGAAGCGCTGGCGCTGGTCGACGCCCTCGGCCATGTCCCGCAGGCGGGCCATCAGCGCCCGCACGCGAGCCAGGGCGAGCGGCGGATAGCTCGGCGTCTCGAGACAATCGTCCACGCCGACCTCGAGCGCCTGGACCATCAGTTCCTCGCGGCCCTTGGCTATCAGCATGATGATCGGCAAGGTGGCGGAGCTGAGGCCCTTGCGCAGGCGCGTCACCATGCGCAGCGCCTCGTCCGCCGGCGAAGCCGCAGACAGGACCAGCAGGGCGCGGCCGCGCTCTTCGACCTGCCCTTCGGCCTCGATGAGGTCCGCGATGCGCTCGGCCGAAAGCCCCCCCTCGCACAGGACCGAGAACAGGTCATCCAGCGCCGGGCCTTGGCCCGCGACGACGATGGTGTCGGCCAGGTCGCTGTCCATTCCGGCATTCATGACAGACAGCCTTCGATGCTGGCTGTTGGCGCCCGACCCGCCTTGACGGTGCCCATACTGGCCCTCGCGACCCCTTCAATCGAGGGTCCAGGTTAGTCACCTTGCATTAACCGTTTCTTACCCGCTCGCTTGCGAGCCCAACCGAGCGGAGCGCCGCGCTGGTCTTGCTGCTTCGGGATCGTCTGCCGCATCAATGCCTTACGACTCCCGCGCGCATGCAGCGGCCGCTTGCGCCGCTGGCAATTGGCCTAACGCTGCCTATACTGGCGCCCCGCGGTGAGGTTTCGCCGAGCGGGCGCCGCACGGCGCAGGGCAGTGGGGGAGCGCCTTTGGCCATGAGTGTCGATCAATCAGCGATCGGGTGTGCCGCGCCGATCAACGATCCGCGTGGGCCATCCATCCATCGGCGCATTCTGGCCATCGCCTTGCCGGCCATCCTGGCCAATCTGACGTCGGTCCTGCCGGGCATTGTCGACACCGCATGGATCGGCAGCACCGGCACCAGGGTGGACCTCGGCGGGATCGCCCTCGGCACCACCATCACCGGCTTCATCCTGTGGGCCTTCAGCTTCCTGCGCATCGGGACGGCCGGCTTCGCGGCCCAGGCCTTCGGCGCGCGCGACGAGGGTGAGCAGCGCTCGGCCTTCCTGCGTGCGCTTGGCCTCGCCTGCATCTTCGGCTTCGTCCTCATGCTGCTGATGGTGCCGCTGGGCTGGCTCGGCCTCGCGATCTTCAACACCGGATCCGACTCGCTGGATATCGCCGGGCGCTACTACCAAATCCGCATGTTCGCGGCCCCCTTCGATCTCGTGCTGTATGTCGTGATCGGCTGGCTGCTGGGCCGGCAGCGCGTGCGCGACATGGTGGCGCTCCAGGTCTTTCTCAACCTGCTGAACATCGCGCTCTGTTATGTTTTCGTGATCCTGATGGGGCGCGGCGTCGATGGAGCGGCCGCCGCGACGGCCATCGCGATCGGCCTCACCTGCGCGCTCGGGCTCGTCTTCGTGCGCGCGCAGTTCCGCGCGCTCGCCCCCCGCAGCGCCGAATCCCACCTGATCGAGTCCGAGAAGCTGCTGGGCTTGATGGCGGTCAATCGCGATATCTTCCTGCGCACCTTCGTCCTGATGGCGTTCCTCGCTTATCTGGTGCGTGTCGGGGCGCAGATGGGGGACACGGTGCTGGCCGCCAACCACATCCTGTTCGGTTTCATCGCAATCATCGCGCAGGGGCTCGATGGCTTCGCGCAGGCGACCGAGGCCTTGACCGGCCAGGCGATCGGCGCGCGCGACCGCCGCCAGCTGGGCCGGGTCGTATGGGCCGGCAGCTTCTGGGGCCTGCTGTTCGCGCTTGCGATCGGGCTCGTCCTCCACCAGTGGGGTCCCGCGCTCCTGGCCCAGTTCACCCAGGATGCCGATGTCCTGAAGACCGCGCGGGACCACTTCCCGTGGGTTGCCGCGGCGCCTCTCGTCGCCATCTGGTGCTTCCAGTTCGATGGGATCTATTTCGGGGCCACACGCGGTACTGAGATCCGCAACGGCATGGTGATCGCGGCGGTCTTCGGCCTTGCCGCCAGCCTTCTCCTGCCGCCCTTCTGGGGCAATCAGGGAATCTGGGCCGCGCTCTACGTGTTCTACGTCATGCGTGCGTTGCCGCTGCTGTTCTGGTACAGACGGATTCCGCGCGCGCTAGCGCCGACGTGACGATCCGGAGAGCCTGCAATGCCGAGTTTCGACATCGTTTCCAAGACCGATCTGGCCGAGGTCGACAACGCCGTGCAGGGCGTGACGCGGGAGATCGGCACGCGCTTCGATTTCAAGGGCTCGAAGTGCTCCATCGAGCGCAAGGAGGCCCTGATCACCATTCTCGCCGATGACGACATGAAGCTGCGCCATATGCAGGAGCTGCTGCGCGGCTACATGGTGCGGCGCAAGCTAGACGCGACCGCGCTCGAGTTCAAGGATCCGCAGAACGCGTCCGGCAACACGCTGCGCCAGGAAGTCGTGGTCAAGCAGGGCATCGACCAGACGCTCGCCAAGCGCATCGTGAAGGACATCAAGGACAGCAAGATGAAGGTCCAGGTCTCGATCCAGGGCGACGAGCTCAGGGTCAGCGGCAAGAAGAAGGACGATCTCCAGGATGCCATCGCCTTCGTGCGCGGCCTCAAGATCGAGCAGCCGCTGCAATTCGTGAATTTCCGTGACTAGCTCTTGGATAGGCCCATGGCGCTCAAGAAGAACCCGCTCAATCTCAATACACTCCAGCTCAAGACCCTGACGCTCTTCCAGGCGCTCTCGCAGATGGAAGGCGTCGCCGCGCCGCACGACGATCCGGGCGGCGAGCCCGGCCACATCATGATTTCCCACATGCCGAGGCCGCACGGCGATCACTTCCACCTCGGGCCCCATGTCGTGCGGGCGCAGGACGCCTCCGGTCTCACCAATGAAAGCGTCTGGATCGCGCTTGAGCGAAAGAAACTCATCAAGTCGCTGTTCCCGAGGGCCTGCGTCCTGACACCCGCCGGCGGCGCGTATGACACCGGCCTCAAGGACCAGATCCTGCACCAGGGCGGCCACCACTAGCATCCAGAAACCAAGAGCAATTCATGTCCGTCGATCTCGACCTCTGCTACATGCCGGCGACGGAGATCGCGGGCCGCATCCGCGCTGGTTCGCTTACGGCCACCGGCGTCGTGGAAAACAGCCTGGCCCGCATTGCAGCGATCAATCCCAAGCTGAACTGCTTCTGTTTCTTCTATCCGGAGGAGGCGCTCGCGATCGCGGCGGAGCTTGACCGCGAGGCCAAGGCGGGCCGGTTCCGCGGCCCGCTGCACGGCGTCCCCTTCGCGATCAAGGACCTGACGCCAACCAAGGGCAAGCGGACCACGCTCGGCTCCTATGCCTACGAGCATTGGGTCCCGGACTACGATGCGCCGATCGTGGAAGCGTTGAAGGCTGCCGGTGGCATCATGGTCGGCAAGACCACCACGCCGGAATTCGCGTATTCCGGCTTCACCGAGAGCCCCCTCTGGGGGATCACGCGCAATCCCTGGAATCCGGACCTCACCGCCGGCGGCTCGTCGGGCGGCGCGGGCGTGGCGGTGGCCACCGGCTGCGTGCCGATCGCGGAGGGCTCCGACATGGGGGGATCGGTGCGCATCCCCGCCGCATTTTGCGGAATCGTCGGCTTGAAGCCCAGCTTCGGCCGCATTCCCTTCACGGTGCTGCCGAGCGAGTTCGACCAGCTCTCGCATTTCGGGCCGCTCTCCCGCACCATCGCCGATGCCAGCCTGTTCCTGCAGGTGACGCAGGGCCCCGATGAGCGCGACATCCAATCTCTCACGCAGCCGCAGAACTTCCTTGCGCCGTACGATACCGACCTGCGCGATCTCAGCCTTGGCCTGTGCCTGGATTTCGGCAAGCGCGCCTGGCATCCGGAGGTCGAGGCCGGCGTTCGCGAAGCGGTCAATGCCCTTGCCGGGGCCGGCGCGCGCGTCGAAGAGGTGAGCCTGCCCTGGGGCGTGGAACTGGACGATGTGTGGCTCAAGCACTGGGAAGTCTATCTCGCCACTTTCTTCGGTCACACGCTGGAGACCCATCGCGCGAAGATGGACCCGAAGGTCGTCACCTATCTCGATCATGGGCTCGCCGCATCCGCAGTCGCGTTCAAGAGCCTCGAGATCGCGCGCACCAACGCCTGGAAGAACGACCTCGCCCCGATCCTCGCCCGCCACCATGCCCTGCTCTGCCCGACAATGGCACAGCCGCCCGTGCCCCATGGCGGCTCGGATACGAGCTACTGGAAGGTCGCGCCGGACGGAACCTATCGCTGTCTCGACGTGACCTCGGTCTTCAGCCTGTTCGGCATGTGCCCGGCGCTGTCGATTCCCTGCGGCTGGACGAAGGACAACCTTCCGATGGGACTGCAGATCGTCGCCCGCCGTCATGACGATCGGCTCGCGCTGCGCATCGGCGCGGCGGTCGAGCAGCGCATGCCCTGGGCGCATCGCCGCCCGCCGGTCTAGACTGCCATGTCCCATCTGGATCTCGCGATCATCGGAGCGGGCGCAGCGGGCATCGGCGCCGCCCGCGCTGCTGCGGAAGCGGGCCTCAGTCACCAGGTCATCGAGGCCTCCCATCGGCTCGGCGGTCGGGCCTACACGGAGGAATTGGCGGCGGGCGTGCCCTTCGACCTTGGCTGCCATTGGCTGCACACCACCGACATCAATCCGCTGGTGCGGGAGGCAGACCGGCTCGGCTTCGCGATCGACCGCAACTTCGCCTTCTCGGCCCATCTGTGGCTGGACGGGCGCCACGCCACCGCTGCGGAGTCCCAAGCCTACGCGGCCTATTTCGACTGGGCCGAAGGCGGCGCGGGCATGCCGCCGCACTCAGGGGAGGATCGCGACGTGTTGTCGCTCCTCGATCCCGCGAGCCCTTATTTCGCGCCCTATGCCCACGTTTTTTCCGTGATCCACGCGGCGGACCTGGACCAGGTATCGGCCAGGGACGTCATGACGCAGAAGGCCAATGGCGGCGACTGGCCCGTCCGCGACGGCCTCGGCCGCCTGGTGGCGCGCCTGGGCGCCGGCATTCCGGTCTCCCTCAACACGGTGGCCGAGGAGATCGACTGGTCGCCGCGCGATCATGTCATCGTTCGCACCAACCGCGGCGCGGTCGCAGCACGGGCGGTCCTCGTCACGGTCTCGATCGGCATCCTGCAATCGGGCCTGATCCGGTTCCGGCCAGCCTTGCCGGCGGCGGCGCTCGCCGCGCTGGATGGGTTCTCCCCCGGAATCGCGAACCGCATCGCGCTCCATTTCGATCGCGATGTCTTCGGCGACGCTCCCAGCAACTTCACCATCGTCGATGGCGATGCCGAGCCCTTGGCGATCTACATCCCGACCTTCGGCTTCAACTACGTTGTGGGGCAGACCGGCGGCGGCTATGCCGGCCACCTCACCCGCGCAGGCCAGATGGCGGCGACCGCCTATGTCCTGGACCGCGTGGCCGCCGTCTTCGGAGAAAGCGTCCGCCGGTACTTCGTCCGCTCCATCGTCTCGGCGTGGGAGACGGATCCTTGGGTGCTGGGCGCCTATGCCTCGGTCAAGCCGGGCCATTTCGGGGCCCGGGAGACATTGCTGCAGCCTGTCGAGGACCGCCTGTTTTTCGCCGGCGAGGCGGTCGCCATGCCCATGGTTGCGACCTGCGGCGGCGCTTATTGGAGCGGCACCCAGGCCATCCGCCGCATCGCCGCCGCCCTCCAGCCCGCTTAGACAACTCGCCAGATCGGCCGCCCCTTCGCCGTTCGCCGGTCGATCCTGCCAATCCGGCGGCGCCGGCTTTCTTGCCGCCGGCTTCCCGCTCGGCTATGTCACTGCCGGCAAGACAAGGAACCCCAATGGCGATTTCCAGCAACCTGCGCACAGGCGGCCAAGTCCTGATCGATGCGCTGAAAATCCATGGTGTCGATACCGCCTTCTGCGTCCCGGGCGAGAGCTATCTGGCGGCGCTCGATGCGCTTCACGAGGCGCGCGATCAGATCAAGCTGGTCGTCTGCCGCCAGGAAGGCGGCGCCGCCTACATGGCCGAAGCCTATGGCAAGATGACGGGCCGGCCGGGCGTCTGCTTCGTGACCCGCGGCCCCGGCGCGACCAACGCCTCGATCGGCGTCCACTGCGCCTTCCAGGATTCCTCCCCGATGATTCTGTTCATCGGGCAGGTCGCGCGCGATCAGGTGGAACGCGAGGCTTTTCAGGAGATCGATTTCCGCCGCATGTTCGGCCCGATGACCAAGTGGGTGGCGGAGATCGAGGATGCCAGCCGCATCCCCGAGTATGTCAGCCAAGCGTTCCACCGCGCCGTGAACGGACGCCCCGGCCCCGTCGTGCTGGCGCTGCCGGAGGACATGCTGACCGATCGCGTCGACGTGGGCGATGCCGGCCGCTACAAGCCGGTCCAGGCTTCGCCCAGTGCCCCACAGATGCGGGAGCTGCGCGAACGCCTGAGCGCCGCCAAGCGCCCCTTCATGATCCTGGGCGGCGGCGGCTGGTCGGCGGACGCGGTGACTGACATTCGCGTTTTTGCCGAAGCAAACAATCTGCCGGTCGGCTGCGCGTTCCGCTGTCAGGACCTGTTCGACAACGCGCACCCGAACTACGCCGGCGATGTGGGCATTGGCATCAATCCCAGGCTGGCGGGACGCGTGAAGAATGCCGATCTCCTGATTGTTGTCGGCGCCCGCCTTGGCGAGATGACGACCTCCGGCTACACGCTGGTCGGCATTCCGGTGCCGCGTCAGATGCTGGTCCATGTTCACCCGAGCGCCGAGGAATTGGGCCGGGTCTATCAGGCCGCTTTGCCCATCAATTCCGGCATGGCAGAGTTTGGCGCCATGGCCAAAGCGCTCGCCCCGGTATCGGCACGCGCCTGGGATGCCGAAACCCAGGCCGCTCGCGCGGAGTACCTGGAATGGTCAACGCCGCCGCAGGTCGAAGGCCCCGTGCAGATGGGTGAGATTGTCACCTGGCTGGACCAGCGCCTGCCGGCCGATGCCATCATCGCCAACGGTGCGGGCAACTACGCGACCTGGATTCACCGGTTCCACCGCTATCGGCAGTTCCGCACGCAGCTCGCGCCGACGAATGGCTCCATGGGCTACGGTGTCCCCGCGGCCATTGCCGCCAAGATGACCGCGCCGGGCCGGATGGTGGTCTCCTTCAATGGCGACGGCTGCTACATGATGAATGGCCAGGAACTCGCGACCGCCGTCCAGCACGATGCCCACGTGATCTTCGTGGTCGTCAACAACGGCACCTACGGCACCATCCGCATGCATCAGGAGCGTGCTTATCCGGGCCGCGTCTCCGGCACCGATCTCGTCAATCCGGACTTTGTGGCGTTGGCAAAGGCCTATGGCGCCCATGGCGAGCTGGTTGAGAAGACCGCCGACTTCGCGCCCGCGTTCGAGCGCGCGGCGCGGGCGGGCAAGCCAGCCCTCATCGAGATCCGGCTGAGCGCGGAGGTGATCACGCCGCGGCAGACCTTGTCCCAGATCCGCGCCGCCGCTCTGGCGTCCAGGTCGCGCCCTTGAGCACGGACGGCCGCCTTTCGACCGAGCTCTGGGTGCAGGCCCACCTGCGACGGTGCAACGCCCAAGGCATGTTCGCGGCCGTTCTGCGCAAGGGCGATCTCTGGGGCGGCGCGGTCATCGTGAAGCTCAACCTGCTCGACGGCACCTTCAAGGTCCTGAGTCAGACGCGCGACATGGAAGGCCGCGTGGCTTGGCTTGCCGCACAGCAAGGCGCGCTGCTCACGGAGGCTGACGCGACGGCCTATATCGATCGCCAGGTCAAGCGCGATCCCGACCTTTGGGTGATCGAGGTGGAGGACAAGGAAGGTCGCAATCCGTTCGAGGGAAAAGTCGTTTGACCGAGCCGGCAATTTCGGTGCTAGTGTCTCGCCAGCGAGCGAGATCCTCGCGGATTCCGCGTTCGATCGACACCTGAGAAGAGTCCGTCGTTGAGCCGTCTGCTGGCCCGTTTGCGTGTTCCCGCCTGGCTTCAGTCGCGCACCGCCAATGCCGCAAGCCTCGTTCGTGCCTCCGGCCTGTTCGACGCGGCCTGGTATCTCGAAACCTACCCTGATGTGGCCGCGCGCAAGGTCGATCCTGTACTCCACTATGTCCGCCATGGCGCGCGCGAAGGGCGCGACCCGAACCGGATCTTCAGCTCGAGCTGGTACCTTGCCAACAACCCCGATGTGGCGAAGGCCGGGCTCAATCCGCTGGCGCATTTCATCCTGCGGGGCGCGCAGGAAGGCCGCAATCCAGGCCCGCTCTTCGACACGAAGTGGTATCTCGAAGCCAATCCCGACGTAGCGGCCGCGGGAGTCGATCCCCTCCTCCATTTTCTGCGCCATGGCGCCGCGGAGGGGCGGCGGCCCAACAGCGCCGTCGAGTCCGCTGCCTGGTTCGCACCGTCCGCGCAGATCGCCTCGCCGCATGACCGGAACACGCAGCACAAGAGCTTCGACTACGACCGGGCGCGCGCCTTCATCGACGGCGTCCGGTCTGGTCCCGGACATGCGGCATTGCTGCGCGATCGGCCGCTGGTTTCCATCATCCTGCCGACCAGGAACCGGGCCGAGCTTCTCCCGGCGGCGATCGCAAGCGTCGAGGCCCAGACCTACGGTCAGTGGGAGCTGCTCATTGTCGATGACGGCAGCACCGATTCCTCGCAGTCGGTCATCGATGGCTTCCGGAGCGATCCACGTATCATGGTCTTGCAGACCGGAGGAAAAGGCGTTGCAGCCGCCCGCAATGCCGCGCTGTCGCAGGGGAAGGGATCGCTCTTTGCCTATCTGGACAGCGACAATGCCTGGCGACCGGAGTTCCTCGAAGTTGCCGCATCCTGCCTCCTCGAGCGGGATCTCGACCTGGTCTATTCCGCCCTCGAAGCGCATGACGGATGGCACACCCGCTATGTGGGCGCGGAATACGATTACACTTCACTCAGCCAACGCAACTTCATCGACATCAATGTCATCCTGCACCGGCGCGCGCTCTACGATACGCGGGGCGGCTGCGACGAGAGCCTCAAGCGGATGTCCGATTGGGACCTGGTCCTGCGCTACGCGAAGGGCTCCGAGGTCGCCTACGCGCCTTTTGTGGGCTGCACCTATGACGGCCGGCTGACGCGCGCCGACCGCATCACGGTCTCCGAGCCGGTGAGCTGGATCTACGTTGTCCTCGGCAAGCACCATCTCGACTGGCCGCGATTGCGGTCCGAGATCGCCGCCCGTGACCGGGACCTGGTCTCGATCGTGATTCCGGTCCATGGCCAGCCGGACCTCACGGCGGCCTGCCTCGGTTCCTTGTTCGAGATCGACGCCGGCTGCGGGTTCGAGCTGGTCCTGGTCGACAATGGCAGCGATGCGGCGACGGCAGCCGTGCTCGACCGATGCGTCGCCATTCATTCGAATGCGCGGCTGGTCCGCAACTGGGAGAACTTGAATTTCGCCCTGGGCTGCAATTTCGGCTTCGCGGCGAGCCGCGGCGGCACGGTCGTCTTCCTGAACAACGATACGCAGGTGCGACCCGGCTGGTTGCGGGCACTGGTCGCGCCGCTCGCCGATCCCGCGACAGGCGCCGTCCAGCCGAAGCTGGTGTTTCCGGACGGCACGATACAGACCTTCGGCACCGTGCTGGGCGAGCAAGGCTTCATCCCATACGAGCTCTATCGCGGCCTGCCGGGCGACGCGCCGCATCTCGGCGAGCCGCGCAACCTTGCCATGGTCAGTGGCGCCTGTCTCGCGCTCCGGGCCGCTGACTTCGCGGCCTTGCACGGCTTCGATCCGATCTTCATCAACGGCCAGGAAGACAACGACCTGTGCCTGCGGCTGAAGACGCAGTTGGGCAAGGCCTGCCGCGTGGAGCCCTCCTCCGTGGTCGTCCATCACGAGGGGGGCACGCCGGGCCGCGGCCGTTTCTCCTACAGCAACCGCCGCATTTTCGCCGAGCGGTGGCGCCACCACCTCACGCCGGACGATGCGGCGATCTACCGCCGTGACGGCTATCGCGCCCAGCATTACGCACCTGACGTGCCCGAATGGGCACCGGCGGGGTTGGCATCCTATCGGCCGGTTCTGGAGCGCCTTGTGGACGATGGCGCGACATTATCCCCTGCCGTGCCGGCAACAGCGTCCACTCCGCCGTCCTTCGCGATCAGGATCGCCTGCCCCAGCGAGGCCGTGCGCGAGGAATGGGGCGACTACCATTTCGCGCGTAGCCTAGTCCAGGCCTTGCAACGTCTTGGCTGCTCCTGCCGGATCGAATTTCTACGGTCATGGCAGGTGGAGGCAACCGGCGGCCACGATATCGACCTGGTGCTGCGCGGCCTCGAGCGCTTTGTGCCCAAGCCTGGCCGCCCGTCGATCCTGTGGGTGATCAGTCATCCCGATCTGGTCTTGCCGGACGAGATCTCAGCCTATGACCACGTGTTCGCGGCTTCCACTAGGCTCGCGCGCCAATGGTCGGCACAAGGAACCTCTGTCGAACCGTTGCTCCAATGCACCGACCGCGATCTCTTCTTCCCCGGTTCATCCACCTCGGCGCGGAATGACGAGATCCTGTTCGTGGGCAATTCGCGCAACGTCTATCGCCCCGCCGTGCGCGCCGCCATCGAGGCGGGCTTCAGCCCAGCGGTCTACGGAACGCGATGGGATTCCTTGATAGATGTCCGCCACATCAAGGGAGTCCTCATCCCGAACAGCGCGGTTGCCGACCTCTATCGCAAGGCGGGCGTCGTGCTCAACGACCATTGGCCCGACATGCAGCGAGCGGGAATCATATCGAACCGCATGTTCGACGCCCTTGCCTGCGGAGCGCCCATCATCTCCGACGAGATCGCAGATCTGCCCGCCGGTTTCTCCGATTTCGTCTTTACCTTCGGGCCGGATTGTCCGATCGAGCGCGCAATTCGCCAGGCGCTGGGCGAGGATGCCGCGCGCCGGACTGCCCGGAATGCCTTTGCCGAGACCGTCCGACGCGACCACAGCTTCGACCGCCGCGCGACCGTCATCCTGGAACGCGCGAGAACGCTGCTCTAGAAGGGCGACAGGCCGCTGGTCGTCGCGCCCTGAGCTCGTCTCGTCTCATTCCTCGGTATCAGCGAAAGCCTGCTCCAGCACCTGCATGAGATAGTCCGCGTTGGCCTGGGTGAAGATGAGCGCCGGCCGCAGCTTGATGACATTGTCATGTGGTCCGTCGGTCCCCATCAGCACGCCCAGTTCGCGGCAGCGCTCCACGACGCGCCCCGCACGCTCCGTCGCCGGTTCCTTGCTCGTCCTGTCTTTGACAAGATCGATGCCCAGCATCAGGCCGAGGCCCCTCACGTCCCCGATAGCCGGATGCTTATTCATGAGCGTACGCATGCGCATCAGGAGATCGGCCCCGATCGCCGATGCGTTCCGGAGCAGGTTGTCGCGGGCGATGATCTCCAGCACCTTCAGCCCGACTGCGCAGGACACCGGATTGCCGCCGAACGTGTTGAAGTATTCCATCCCGTTGGCAAAGCTCTCCGCTATCTCCTCTGTCGTCACCAGTGCCGCCATCGGGTGACCGTTGCCGATCGGCTTACCCATGGTGATGATGTCGGGTATCGCGTCCTGGGCCTCGAATGCCCACAGATGGCTCCCCACCCGCCCGAATCCGATTTGCACCTCGTCGGCGATGACCACCGCGCCGGCACCACGCGCGGCTTCATACGCGGCTTTCAGGTATCCCTCCGGAAGCACGATCTGACCGGCCGAGCTCGGCAAGGATTCCGCGATGAAAGCGGCAAGGCCACGCCCTTCTTTCGCCAGCCGGGACGCGATTTCCGCAACCGGCTGCGCATAGCGCCGCCCGATCTCCGCTCTCGGCCAATCCACCGGCGCGCGATAGGCATCGGGCAGCGGCGCCTCCCAGGTCGTGTCCGGCCGTCCCTTGCCGCCCTTGCGTTTGTATTTGTACGGGCTGATATCGATCAGTGCCTGGGTATGGCCGTGATACGCCCAGTCGAGGGCGATGACATCTCTGGCGCTGGTATGCGTGCGTGCCATGCGGAGGGCGAGATCATTGGCTTCGCTGCCCGTGCAGCAGAAGGCCGCCACCTTGAGCTTGGGCGGCAAGGTCGCGGTCAGCGCCTCGGCATAGGCAATGACATTATCGTGCAGATAGCGCGTGTTGGTGTTCAGCATCGCCGCCTGCCGCGCGATCGTCTCGACGATCTCGGGATTGCTGTGGCCGAGCTGCGCGACGTTGTTGTAGCAATCGAGATAGGCGCGCCCCGTCTCATCGATCAGCCAGACGCCCTCGCCGCGCACGATCTTCAGCGGCTTGCGATAGGAGACGCTGAGGTTGCGGATCAGTCTGCTCTCGCGCGCCTTCAGAAGGTCGCCCTTGGGCCGGCCTTCGGCGCGCAAGGCCTCCGGCGGCAGCCCCGCGAACTGCATCGGATCGGGAAACAGCTCTTCCCAGAGCGCGCGATAGCGCACCTCGCCCGCGCCGATGACGTCGGCGGCACAGGCGGGCTCGCAGGTGATGAGCTGGATATGGACATGGGGCTGCCAATTGCCGTTCTCATGCGGCGCGCCGAGCTGCCCGATGACGTCGCCGGCTTTCAGCCGTTCGCCCAGCTTGCGGTTGCGAACGGTCTGAGCCGATAGATGCCCCCACAGGCTATGGAAGGCGAGTCCATCCGCTTCGTGGCGCAGCAGCACCGCATGCCCATAATCGAGCGGCAGATCCGTCTCTAACAGGTCCAGGATGGTGGCGTCCAATGGCGTCCTGACGTTCGATCCCGCCGGCAGGAACAGGTCGAGTCCGAGATGCAGGGATCGCCGCTGATCCGGCGCGAAGACCGAACGAAAGGCCTCTGCGGAATAGACCGGGCGTTCCTCCCCCCACGGCCCGATGCCCAGCTCGAGTCCGTCCCTCTCGGCAATTTCGCGCCAGAGCCGTTCGGCCTCATCCGGCTGCCGCGCCGCAGATGCCTTGGCGATCGGATGCTCCGGATCGCCGAACGGGACCTTGGCCTTGCTCAGCAGGACGGGCGGCTTGTCGAGGACGGGGTGCAGTCTGCCTCGGTTCTCTGCGATCCATCGAACGACCGCCTTTGCGCCGGGCGTTCCCTCGAAGCCGCAGGCATGCCGCAGCATGCCGGTCGCCAGCGCCGGGTCCATCGCCCGCAGCCGCCCCAGCATCGCCCAGGCCGGCGCCTCGCTGACGTTGAGATAGGCGTTTTCCTTCGCGCGCTCGCGCCGGGACGCGGAGATTGTCACGCTCGTCACCAGCCGCATCGCGATCAGGTCGAACAGCAGGTCCAGCTCCTCGGACTGCAACGGATAGACGTGGTGATAGGCGGCAGCGATCTTGCCCGCCACCTCGATCGGCGCAGCCTCTCCGAGCAGCGCGTAGGCACAGGTAACGGCCAGCTCGCCGATGGTCGCGCTGTGGATCGCGTCGCCGAAATCGATGAGGCCCGTGATGCGTCTTCCCAACGGGCCATCCACCAGGAGGTTATTGTCATTCGCGTCGCCGTGGATGACCTGCGCGCGCAGCCGGGCGAGCGGCGGGGCAACCCTTGTCTCAAACCGCTCGAGGAAGTGCTCGAGGATCGCGCGCTGCTGCCGATCGGCAATGAACGCGAGCCGCATCCGCGATCGTCCGGCCTGCCTGATGTCCCAGTCGAACACGCGGTGGGCGCCGGCATGGCCGAAGCTCTGCAATGCCCGATCCAGCCGCCCGAGGGCTTCGCCCAGGCTCTCATGGACTTCGTCGGTCTTGCTGCAGCTGGAGAAGAGTTGTCCCGGCAGCCAGCTTACCAGCCGGACGAAATGCTCCGCTCCGCCACGCTGCCGCGCCTTGCCCATATCCTCGCCTGCCAGGGTCGGCCGCAGATTTGGCAAAGGCAGATCCGGATCGATCGCCTGAGCGTGGCGCAGCAGCGCCGCCTGGAAGGCCAGCGCCTGGCTGTCCTCCGCCTGGTTGGCGATCTTCAGCACCCAGCTTGTGCCATCGGCTTCGGTCAGCCGGAAATTCTGGTCGCGCTCGCTATCGAGGGGAGCAAGGCTGCCGGCGAGGCCATAGAGCGCGCGCGCAATGCCGGCCACCTCATCCGGCGCAAAGCTGGGCGGTCGCGTGGTCAGGACCGACATGGACTCTCCCCAAATGCGCCAATGGACCTCAAGCCATTGACCTGTCGCTCAATTTGCTGAGGATGAGCGCCGAAAAGCAACCGCCCTTTTGGCTTCCGTGGCCGCCACTTTGATCACAGGCTCCGCCTGATGCGTGCGCTCGATGACAAGGACCGGCAGATCCTGGACCTGCTCCGGGCCGACGCCCGGCTTCCGCTGAAGAGCCTGGCGGCCAAGGTGGGGCTCGCCCGCTCGACGCTCCGCGATCGCCTGTCGCGGCTGGAGACGGACGGCATCATCCGCGGCTACCGCGCCGAGATCGCCGATGACGGGCCGGGCGTCTCGGCCTATCTCTTCATCCGGCTCAAGAGCACGCCGGCTCCCGACCTGATCGCATTTCTGCGCCGGATGCCGGCGGTCAAGTCGTGTGCATCCTTGACCGGCGATACCGACCTGCTCGTGGGGCTCGCTGCTCCCAGCACGGACCAGGTCAATTGGCTGCGCGACCGCATCGCCTCGCATGAAGCGGTGGCCGACTTGACGACATCGATCGTCCTCAATCGCGACATCTGAGCCGCGACTCGGGCACGACGGATTGCCCCGCACGGAGTCGCTGACTACAGTCCAGGTGACTGCGCTGTGACTCGGCAGCGCAGGCGGGGAGCTTGGGGACGACGGCGTTAGGGGGAGATGCGCCTATGATCCTGCCGCCCAACCATCTGGCGCTGGTCGGTTACATGCGCCCGCCCGTCATGGCGATCGGCGATTCCATGTCCAACGGCGTCCGGTCGCTGACCATTTGCGACGAGCTGGCTGCCCTGTCGCCGGTCCAGCAATTCGCGGAGGCGGTTGGACTACCCATCACCAGGCCCGTCTATCCGCGGGAGGTCCTGTTCGATCTGGAGGCCATGGCACGAAAGGGGATTCTCTCCCTGTTCTCGCTCCAGTCCACCGTGCTGAAGAATGCGAAGACGTGGCTCACCGCGAAGCCGAAGGCAAAGCCGCTGTTCCACGACAACGTCGCCTGCGCCGGTGCCGACTGGTCCGACATGTTCGACCGCCGTGGCGGCGAGGCCCGCGCCGAAGCGCAGGCGGCCTTCGCCCAGCTTCAGGCCTCCGACAATCTCGACCTTGGCGCCCTCGCGCGCCTGTGGTTCAGCGTCAACGACGCCTTCCTGCTCGATCCCAACGGCGGCACTGCCTTTGCCGAGACCGCTCAACTGTCGCAGCTTGAGCAGGTCGCATCCAGGCTGCCGGAGCGCCTGCTGGTCAACATCGGCGCCAATGAGGGCCTGTTCCGGTTCGGGATGCTCGGCGCTTACGACAGCACCGACTTCGATTTCGCCACTTGCGCGTGCGCCAGGGAGATTGTTCGGCAGGCGCAGCGCCTCGGCGAATTCCTGGCGACTCATCTGCGCAATGATCTGAAGATCGTCTATTTCAATACCCTCGTGCGCCCCCGTGCCGTGCCGAATCTTGCTCCCTATCGGGACCAGGACTTCATCTCGAACACGACCCGCAAGGCACTCGCCGGCAAATACTACAGTGAGTACTCGACCAAGGTAGCCCTGCGCGCGCCCATAACGCCCAAGGCCATGAAAGCCTACGACCAGGTCATCAAGGCGGCGAACGACGCGGCCGTCGCGGCTATCCAGGCTGAGCTGTCCGGCACACCAATCAAGCTGGTCGTCGTCGATCTTTATACCGCCATCGACCGGTACGATTCGAAGCATTATGGCGACAGCCGCGCGATCGAGATCCGGAAATCGGGAAGGCTTGTGAAGCGCGTCACCAACCTGCCCTTCGCCTGCTCGGTGCTCAAGTTCCAGGGCGGCATGACGGGGCTCGACAACATGCACCCGTCGGCCATCGGCTATGGCGCGATCGCCAACGAGATGATCAAGGCCTACAACGCGGCTGAAGGTGCGAGCATCCCGCTCATCGATCTTCCCGGCCTCTATCGGAAGGACAGCCTGCTCCGGTCTCCGCCGAAATCGTGGGAGCCGCTCAACAGCCTGATATCGACGCTCGTGCCGTTCTTCATGTGAAGGCGGCACCTACAGCCAGCCGGCCTTCTTGAAGCGCCAGTACAGCACGACGCAGATGACCAGGATGACGGCGATCACGATGAAATAGCCGTATCGCCAGGTAAGCTCCGGCATGTAGTCGAAGTTCATGCCATAGATGCCGGCGATGGCGGTGGGGACCGCGAGCATCGCCGCCCAGGCCGCGAGCATGCGCATCACCTCGTTCTGGCGCCTGGCCGACAGCAGCATCTTGGTTTCCACCACCGTCTTAACGCCTTCGCGCAACTGCTCGATGCGGTCCAGCAGGATCACGCAGTGGTCGTAGACATCGCGGAAATACGGGTGCGAATGCGGGTCGACGACCGGCACGTCGAACCGCTGCAGGCGCTGGCAGATATCCGGCAGCGGCGCCACGGCATGACGCAGCGCCGTCAGCTCCCGGCGCACGGTTGATATCTCGGCCAGCTCGTCACGGTCATCGACGGGGCTGAAGAGCGACTCCTCCAGTTCCTCGATCCGTTCCTCCAGCTGGTCGACTGCTGGGAAGTAGTTGTCGACGATGAAATCCATCAAGGCGTAGAGGATGAAATCCTCGCCCTGCCGCAGCATGCTGGGAGAGCTCTCGCAGCGTGCCCGGACCGCGGCATATGACCGGGATGCCCCGTGGCGCACGGTGATGACGTATCCGCGCCCGACGAACATGCAGGTCTCGCCCATCGCGAATTCATCGCCCACCTGCTGGAAGGTCTTCATCGCGAGGAACAGGGTTTCGCCATAAATCTCCAGCTTTGGCCGCTGGTGCGCCTTGTAGGCGTCCTCGATCGCAAGCTCGTGCAGCTTGAACTCCCGCTGCAGCTCGCCGAGCAGTTCCTGGTCCGGCTCATGAAGCCCGATCCAGATGACGCGCCCGGGCTGGACCTTCATGTCCTCCGGCTCGTTGATGTCGAGATCCCGGATTTTGACGCCGCCCTCGTAGATGGCGCAATTGATGACTGGACCCATCCCTGGCTTCCTGAAAAAGCCGCAGATCGCGCGGCCAGCATGCGTTCTTGCCCGATCCAGCCTTAATGCAAGGCTGCATCGGAGACAAGACAGTGAGCATCGCGCGCGCTTCGCCGGACGGCCCGGGTCATTGCAGGCCGTCGCGGTGATCAAGGCTGGGTCCGCGGGACGCCAGGCCCGGCGATCTCGGCGGCGGCTCCGGTGCTCGCCTGGACCGCGTCCGCCGAATAGCCGTAGCGCCGGAAATCCTCCGCGTAAAGTCGCGCGATCCTCTGCCTCAGATCATCATCATAGAACGTGCTCGCCGGCGGCACGGCGGTGCGGGGGAAGTGCTTCAGGTCGGCGACCGACCCGTTTCGGGAGACACGCACCGTATGATGTTCCGAAGTGAATATGGGATCGGCGAAATCCGTGGCGGCGAGACCGAAGGAGTTCTCGAGCTCGCCCAACGCGGTCGCCAGTCCCGCCTCGATCTTGATGATCCGCGGCCTGACCCCGAACAGCACATGACGCTCCACGGGCGCCACCTGCACGCGGTGGTGAGGATCGCAGGAGCGAAGATCGCTCTGCTCCAGGAACGTCACGAACTCCCGAAACGAAAAGCGCCGGCGTCGGTCGAGCGATCGTTGAACGACCTTGCCGATCGCCTCGTCTGCATAGCCCGTACGATACGCGTGCAGATATGAGCTCACTGCGCGTTCAAGCGGGTCGCGCACGATTTTGACCACGTGGAACCGCCCGCGCGCGAAATCCTTCAGCCGGTCAAGGTAGCGGTCGGACTTCTGATAGTGGCGCAAACGGTATTTGTGGACCCAGCTATGATAGGCCAATGCCTCAGGCAGCAGCCCGTTATGCTGGAGCACCCACTTGATCACGGTGGTGCAGGCGGCCTTGTAGGACCACATGACCGCGAGATCCGCCGGCTCCACGAAGGCGATATGCGAGTGCCGCAGCTCCCGATGCGTCGGCGGTAGAAAATACCTTAATCTCATCGTGTTAGGCCTGACTCGCCGGCGCTGTCGGGGCAGAGCGGTATCGTGGTTGTCAATGACGATGCTCTTGTTGCTGGTTGTGGCGGGCCTGTCAATCGATGCAAGCGTTCCCGGGTTGCGGATGATCGCCGCACGGATGGGCGCTATACAATCCGCGGCGGATTGGCTACCCTCTCAGGAGAAAATCAGAAATAACAAGCACTTGAGAGCATTGTCCGGCGTTTTTGAACCGGGCGCGCGCAGATTGCGACGGATGGATATGGATGGACTTGCTGAGCGCAAGATCGGCGGACGCGGCGGCCAGTGACGGGCAGTTGCTGGCGCGGATCGCGCGCGGCGACAAGGACGCGGTAACGGCGCTCTATCGCCGGCTCGAGCGGCCGCTCTTCGCCTTCCTGGTGAAGACATTGCGCGACCGCGAGGCAGCAGCCGACGTGCTGAACGAAACCATGCTCGATGTCTGGCGTCAGGCCGGCCGCTTCGAAGGCAAGTCGTCGGTCACCACCTGGATCTACAGCATCGCCCACCACAAGGCGATCAGTTGGCTGCGCAAGCGGCGGGAAATGGAGTTGGACGAGGAAGCCGCTGCTCAGGTTGCCGATGACGCCCCGGCCGCCGACAGCGTGATCGCGGCGCAGGATCTGGCGCAGACCATCGCGCGCCTGATGGAAAGGCTCAGCGTGGACCATCGCGTCGTGCTGCAATTGGCCTATTTCCAGGAATTCAGCGTCGGCCAGATCGCCGAGATCCTGGATTGTCCTGAGAACACGGTGAAGACTCGCATGTTTTACGCCCGGCAGCGCCTGCGCGCGCTGCTTGAAGCAGAAGGTATCCAGGGAGCCGCCGCATGACACGCGATCGGCATCATCAGGGGCCGCTCGAGCCGCAGGAGGTCGAAGAGCTGCTGCCCTGGTATGTGACGGGCCGCGTCTCGCGCGAAGACGCAAAGGGAATCGAAGCCGGATTGAAGGCGATGCCGGATTTGACCGGCAAGCTCGCCGACGTACAGCGCGAGCGCGAAGCCGTGGCACGCGCCGCCGAGGCGGTCGAGCCCGCGCCACCGGAAAACCTGCAGCGTCTGCTCCAGCAGGTGGAGACGACCCGCCAGTGGCGCGTGCCGCGCACCGACGGTCAGACGCACGCCAGCGGTCGGCTCAAGGCCGCCATCGGCCGGAGCATCGTCTGGCAGGCCGCCTTTGCACTGGCCTGCGTTGCGATCGTCTTCCTGGGAATCCAGGTATACAACCCGCCGGCACCTGGCGAACTCGGGCTCGCGACCCGCATCGGCGATCCCGGCGACGTGACCCTGCTGGTGACTTTCCAGCCGGACGCCAGGACCGGAGACGTCGCGGCTCTCTTGACGAGCGTGAACGCGGCCATTATCGGCGGCCCGAAGCCGGATGGTGCCTATGTGGTGCAGATCCCGGCGGGCAGGGCTGGCCACATCGACGCCGTCACGGCCAGCCTGCTCTCCCGCCAGGATCTGGTCGCGGCCGTCTTGCGCCAGGAATAAGTCTCCCAGGGATAGGTCACCCTCTCCCAGCCGGGGCGGCGTCCAGCCACTTGGCAGCGGCGGCAAGCTGCGGCCATGATGTCGCCGTGAAATCAGCGTCCGGGACGCCATGAACCAGATCGCCGCAGAGCCGCGCGCCTTTCCCCATGATGGCCTGAAAGCGGGAGAGGTCGCGCTCATCCTGATCGACATGCAGCGCGACTTCCTGGAGCCGCAAGGCTATCTGGCGGGGATGGGCTACGATCTCGACGGCGTCCGGACGGTGATCGGGCCGGCGCAGCGCCTGCTCGGCGCGGCCCGCACCGCTGGCCTTTGCATCATCCATACCCGCCAGGGCTACCGGCCGGACCTTGCCGAGGTCCCTGCGCACAAGCTTGCGCGCATCCGGGCGGGCCAATCCGCCATTGGCAGGCCCGGGCCGCTCGGCCGTTTCCTGATCCGCGGCGAGCCTGGCTTCCAGATCATCGCCGAACTGGCGCCCGCGCCCGGAGAGTTCGTTGTCGACAAGACCGCGAACAGCGCGTTTTGGGGAACCGATCTTGCAGCCATCCTCGCCGCGCGCGGCATCCGCGCCCTGATCGTGGCCGGCGTCACCACCGATGTCTGCGTTCATTGCACGCTCCGCGAAGCCAATGACCGCGGCTTCGAATGCCTGCTGGCGCGCGACGCTTGCGGCTCCGGAGATGCGCAGGCGCACCGCGCCGCGTTGCACATGGTGACCGTGGAGGACGGCGTCTTCGGCGTGCTGGCAGATGTCGACGCGATCGCCGCCGCGCTGGACCGCATGGAGCGAGCCCCCGTGGCGCCAACGCCCGCGCCAAGCGCATGGCAGGCCGCGCCGGAGGAGCCCGGCGATCTGGGCGACTGGTCGATCTGAGTCCGTTCCGTTACACTGGGACGCGCTGCGGCAGCGTGGAGCCGATCCGACCATGTCGCGATGGAACAGCGCCGGGCCCACTCGAATACTGCTTGGCATACTTGCTGTCGCGCTGCTCGCCGGCATGTCGCCAAAGCCCCCTGCCCGGACCATAGAGGCCACCCCCGCCGCCTATCAGGCCTGGCGCAATGCATTGGTGGAGGTCGGCCCCAATCTGGCGGCACCCGGCCATCTCGGCTTCTTCGGGCGCCTGCGTCATATCGAGCGGTTCCTTGCCCACATCCCCGCCGACGCGAAACTGCCCGCCGTGCTCTACCTGCACGACTGCCCCGGCCTGAAGATCGAGGCGGTGCGCGATGTCGATGAGTTGGCCGCCGCCGGATTCGCAGTCTTCGCACCTGACAGCTTCGACAGCCGTGATCGCAAGTCCGATTGCGTGCGGTTCGAGTATGTCGCTGGCCTCAACCCCGATGCGTATCTGCAGCGGCAGTCGGAGATCCTGGTCGCGCTCACCGAAATGACGAAGCTGCCCTGGATCGACGGCTCGTCCATCATCCTCTATGGCCTGGGCGAAGGCGCGCTCGCGGCGGCGAACTATCCAGGAGATGAATTCCGCGGCGTCGTCCTGACCGGCTGGACCTGCGGCGCGGCGCAATATCCGCAGGAGGTGGCGGGCCTGAAGACGCCGACGGACACCCCGGTCCTTGCCTTGGTCTCGCGCTACGATCCCTGGTTCGATCGCAACGGCCGGGCCGGCAATTGCGGCGCCTACATGGCCGGCCGCAAATATGCGCAATCGGTCGTGATCGAGAGCCAGGGACTCCACCACATCACCTGGTCCGACGGGCGCGCCCGCGAGGCGGTCCGCCGCTTCGTCACGTCGCTGAAGCCGCCCCGGCTCTGATCGCGGCTCCGGTCAGGATACGGAACGCAATCCCAGCAAGGTGCGCGCTTCCTTGGGTGTCGCCGGGTGACGGCCGTATTTGCCGCACAGGTCCGCCACCCGCTTGACCAGCTCGGCGTTGCTCGCCGCGAGCCGGCCCTTCTCGAAATAGATGTTGTCCTCGAGGCCGGTGCGTGCATGGCCGCCGCGCCTCAGGGCCCAGTGGTTGACTTCGAGCTGGAACCGGCCGACACCGGCGGCCGTCCAGGTCGCGCCCGGCAGTTGCTCCGTCAGTTCTTCGATCAGGAAATCCAGCAGCTTCTCGCGCGCCGGCAGGGCATTGGGAATTCCGAGCACGAACTGCACATGCGCCGGCGCCTTCATCGTGCCCCTCTCCACCAGTGCCCTCGCGTTGTAGAGCATCGCCGCGTCGAAGATCTCCACTTCAGGCTTCACCTCATGCGCCAGCATGTCATTCGCGAGATCCTCGACCAGTTGCGGTGGATTCTCGTAGATGACGGTCGCGAAGTTGACGGAGCCGGTGGCCAGCGAGGCCATGTCGGGCTTGAGCCGGATGGCGGCGCCGCGCTCCTGGGCGGCGCGACCGCGGCCACCGGTGGAGAACTGGATGATCATGTCCGGGCAATGCTTCAGGATGCCGGCCTGCACCTCGCGGAACAGCTCGATATCCGAGCTCGATCTGCCCTCCTCGTCCCGCACATGGATATGCACCAGGCTCGCCCCCGCCTCGTAGGCCTCATGGGTGCTCTCGACCTGCTCCGCCGGATGGATCGGCACCGCGGGATTCTGTGCCTTGGTCGGCTGACTCCCGGTGATCGCCACGGTGATGATGGCCGGAGTGCTCATGGGATCGCGCTTCCTGTCATTCTAGAATCGGTTGGTGATCGCGGTCGGAAGCAATCGCCAGACGTCGGATGGCACGGCTTCGACCACGCGGGGGTCGAACGGATCGTAGGCCGCTCGCCGCAGCCGCTCAAGGTGCAGTGCCGTCAGCCTGGCCGTCAGCGTCAGGGGCTTGGCGCGCCGCGGAAGCCGGCGCTGCCGCGCCGCCTCGAGCTGCCGCTCCGCCTGCTCGGCGAGGCTGCGCAGGCACGCCTGCAAGGCCGGCTGCGGGCGCAGGTCCAGCAGCGCGTCGAGATCGACTCCCGCCTCTGCCAGGCGCTCGACGGGCAGCCGTACCTTGCGCCGGCGCGCGTCCAGCAGCACCGAGCGCGCGCAGCCGACGCTTGCATAGGCCAGCCCGATTTCAGCGCTGGCAGCCGCCAGATCGGTCTCCCGCGGATCGAGTCCCACCACCTCCAGCGACAGCCGGATCAGGTTGGCTGCCGTCGCGTCGGCGCGCGCATCGAACGCCGCTTGCGACGGCGCCTCGGCCGACTCGAGTTCCTCCTCCTTGCCGGCGATCATCGCCAGCATGCGCTCGGCCGAAAGCCGCCGCTCCCGAGTCGCTGCCGACAGAGCGTCGACCACCGGGTGACGGCGAGTCACGCCGCCGGCCCGAATCTCCTCGACCGAATCGCGCCACCATTGCAGGCGGACCAGCCCCAGCATCGACTCGCTGATTTCACTGGCCGCGCGCGCCAGTTCGAGATTGAAGGCCGCGATCGCCGCCAAGCCGCCACGCGCCTCGGCGGGCGAGAACAACAAGGCGAGATATCGATCCCGGTCGCCTTGCCGCACCTGCGTCAGGCAGTAATCGTCATGTGCGGACAAGAATAAGCCCCAAATTACCTAGGGATTCCCATAAGCTCGTTGTCACAGATACCGCATTCTGTAGAATGCCGACACGGTCAACTCAGTTTCTGGGGTGGGGAAAAATGGATAAATTCTTCGGAAATCTGCACCGCGTACTGCTCGCGGGCGTCGTCTTGGCGATTCTGGTCGCCATCATCCTTCACTTGGACCAGATCGGCACTCATGCGTTCTGGGCCTTCGTGATCCGCTGGATCCATGTCTGGTTCGGCATCCTCTGGATCGGCCTGCTCTACTACTTCAATTTCGTCCAGATGCCCTCCATGCCCAAGATCCCGGACGAGCAGAAGCCGGCGATCGGCAAGGTTATCGCACCAGAGGCCTTGTTCTATTTCCGTTGGGCCGCTGCGGGCACCGTGCTGTTCGGCCTGTTGACCGCTCTCATGAATGGCTATCTGGTTGAGGCTCTGACCTTCCGGGGCGGCTTTGCGACCATCGGCATCGGCATGTGGCTGGCGCTGATCATGGCAGCCAACGTCTGGTTCGTCATCTGGCCGAACCAGAAGAAGGCCCTTGGCATTGTCCAGGCCGACGCCGATGCCAAGAAGGCGGCGGCACGCACCGCGATGCTGGCCTCGCGCACCAACACGCTGCTCTCCATCGCGATGCTCTATTGCATGGTCGCGCAGCAGAACGTCGGATAGGACGTTCCGTCCGCCGGATGCGACGGGGCCCTTCGAGGGCCCCGTTCCATTTTGGGCGCTCTCGCCGCTGGGATTCAGCGGCGCTCGAACACCACGATGCGATTGCTGTTGGTGCCCTTGGCGTTGTTGTCGACGCCCCAGCATTGCGCGGTCTTGGTGAAGCTCTGCCGGTTGATCATGACCGCCAGCGGCCTGAGCGGGAGTCCCTGCGCGGCCGATAGGACCGCGTGCTCCAACGCCACCTTGCCGCCCCGCACCTCGCCGACTTCGAAGGCCATCTTGCCGCCCGGCCGCAGGATGCGGGCGAACTCTCCGAAGCAGGACGCGACGAAGGCCTCCCAATCCGCCAGCGAGCGATGCAGCGTGATCGGCACGGCCTGCGGATCGATTCCCGCGAACCAGCAGCGCAGCCAGTTGTCCATCGAGTAGTCCACGACATCCAGGAAGGGGGGCGAGGTGACGATGAGGTCGACTCCGGCATTGGGAATGCCTGGCGTCGAGTCAGCCGGGCCCGTCAGCACGCGCGCGCCCGCATCGCCGAATCCCGGCGGCAACGGCGCCTTGAGCAGCGCCCTGGTCTTGCGCAGGACGATCTGGAACACGTCGCGGCTCGGCGGGATCTGGCCGCGCGCTTGGTTGATCTTGCGCTGGCGCATCGCCGAGGTCGCCTGGTTGGGCGGCAGCGTGTAGACCGAAAAGAATCCGCTTGAATGCCCCGTCAGGCGGTTGAGGCACACCATGCGGATCCAGCGATCCACGGCATCGACCGGAGCCGCCAGGAAATGGGCCCGGAGCCGCGCAATGTCCCGCAATGTCTCCGGGTGATAGAAGGCCAGCAGGTCATCCGGGGCGCTTTCAGCCGGCGGCAGTGCGCGTTCCAGATCGCCCAACCGCTTCGCCACCGCCTCGATGGAGGGCGGATCGAGGCGCGGCTCGATCAGCAGACGGCTGAGCGGATTGACGTCATTGCCGATCGCGCGGCGGCCGAGCAGCGCCGCCTCGATGAGAGTCGTTCCGCGGCCGGCGAACGGGTCGTAGATTACGTCGCCGGGCTGGGTGAAAGCCTCGATGAAAAAGCGCGGCAGTTGCGGCTTGAAGCAGGCGCGGTACGAAATCTCGTGCAGCGGGTGGGCCTGCCGCTGTCGCGCCGTCCAGAACTCGTTCTCGAACACCGGAACGCCATCGGTCGCCGCCCGCCGCGTCGCCGTTCCGAAGGCATTGAAGCCGGACAGGAGCCCGGCAAACCTGCCCTCATCATGCGCGGGCGCCGGATGAGACGAGCCCTCCATGTCCGAGCTACCCCCGATTGCGAGTCGATATGGGAACTGAGTGTGGCCGGAAGCGCCCCCGCCGGCAAGGCGGCGGGCTCTATTCCACGGCGATCAACGCCGCCGCGACCCGCCGGCCTTCCGCCATCAGGACGTTGTAGGTCCGGCAGGCGGCCCCGGTATCCATCACCTCGATGACCACGCCATCCGCGCGCAGCGCCTGCCGCAGGCTGCGGTCGATCTGCGTCATGCGCGTGCCGGTGCCGACCAGCAGCAGTTCGACCGCGCCAGCCCGGCCGGCCGCGCTGACCGGCTCGAGATTGCCGGCGCTCACCTCCGCGATCGCGGAGGCTGGCCAGCCAACGACCCTGTCCGGGAAGACGATGACCGAGCCTTCGACGCGGTGGCCGGAGATGCGGAACCCGCCCGCGCCATAGCCTTCGATGATCTGGTTGCCCTGGGGGATCAGCGGCGTCAGTTCCATGCCTCTCTCCTTCCCCCTTGACCGGCGAACAGGTTCAGGCGCCGCGGGTTGCGCCCTTGCCGCCTTGCTGCTTGTCCTCTTCGCCGCCGTGCATCTTTGAGCGCCGCAGGTTCGCGTACATCAGCAGGGGCGAAGCGACGCAGATCGTCGAGTAGGTCCCGATCACGATACCCCATACCAGCGCCACGGCGAACCCGCGCAATACGTCACCACCCACCAGCAGGAGAGCAAGCACCGAAATCAAAGTGAGGCCGCTGGTGACAGTGGTGCGGCTCAAGGTCGCGTTGACCGCAAGATTGATCAATTCCGGTATGGGCATCGTCTTGTAGCGCCGCATCTCGAACCGGATGCGATCGAAGATCACGACTGTGTCGTTCACCGAGTATCCGGCAACCGTGAGAATGGCCGCGACCGTGGCGAGGTCGAATTGCAGCCCGAGCAGCGCGAACAGCCCCACCGTCGTGATGACGTCGTGGAACATCGCTGCCAGGGCGTTGAGGCCGAACTGCCAGTCGTATCGGATCCACACGTATCCGAAGATGCCGAGCATCGCGAGGCCGGCCGCGATCAGCGCATTGTTGATGAGTTCGCTCCCGACCTTGGGCCCGACGGTCTCCGTGCGGCGGTATTCCCAGTTCTCGCCCAGCTCCGCGCGCACCTGGCCGATCGCGGTCTGCTGGGCCTCTTCGCCGCCTTCCTGCTGCGGCAGGCGGATCAGCACGTCATTCTTTTCGCCGATCGCCTGGAGCGAGACCTCACCCAGGCCGAGCCCGCCCAGGCGCACACGCATATCAGAAAGGTCCGGCTGCTGCGGCGCCCGTACCTCCATCAGGATTCCGCCGGCGAAATCAATTCCCAGATTCAATCCTTTCGTGAATAGCAAGCCGATCGAACCGAGAATCATGATCACCGAAATGGCAAAGGTGATCTTGTGATAGCGCATGAAGTCGATGCGCGTATTCGGCGGAACCAGTCTGATCGGCTTCCACATGAGCGATGGCTCCTAGAGCGGCAGCACTTTGGGTCGCGTGCGCCGCAACCAGAGTGACGTCATGAGTTGCGTCACCAGCAGGGCGGTGAACAGCGAGATGATAATGCCGATGGTCAGCGTGACGGCGAATCCCTTGATGGGCCCTGTCCCGAACATGAACAGGAGCAGCGTGGATATCAGGGTCGTCACCTGCGCGTCGATGATGGTGGCCAGCGCCTCGCGGTAGCCGAACTCCATGGACGTGATCGCGGAACGCCCGTTGCGCATCTCCTCGCGCACGCGCTCCAGGATCAGCACGTTGGCATCGACCGCCATGCCGAGGGTGAGCACGATTCCGGCAATGCCGGGCAAGGTCAGCGTGGCGCCAAGCACGGACAAGGCGCCCAGAATGAGAACGCCGTTGAACGTCAGGGCGATGACCGCAAACACGCCGAAGATGCCGTAGAGCAGGACCATTGCTGCGATAATTCCGATGACCGCGATGATGCAGGCAAGCTTGCCCGCCTCGATGGAATCCGCGCCGAGGTCCGCGCCGACGGTCCGCTCCTCGATCACCGTCAGCGGCGCGGGCAAGGCGCCGGCGCGCAGCAGCAGCGCCAGGTCCCGAGCGCTTTCAACGGTGAAATTGCCACTGATGATTCCGCTGCCGCCCAGGATCGCGTCGCGGATGACCGGCGCAGAGATGATCTTGTTGTCAAGCACGATGGCGAAGCGCCGCCCGACGTTCTTCGAGGTCACGTCGCCAAATTTCCGCGCCCCAATGGAATCGAACTTGAAAGAGACGACCGGCAGGCTGCCCTGGTCAAACGTCTGCTGTGCATCCACGAGGTTCTCGCCCGCAACGAGCGCCCTCTTCTCGACGCGCAGCAACTGACCCGTATCCTCCTCGGGCAAGTCCATCATGGTCGGCGGCACGGCGCCAATTCCACCCTGCCCTTGCACCATATGGAAGGTCAGCACCGCCTCCGTTCTGAGGCGCTTCTTGAGCTCTTCGGGATCCGCAACCCCCGGCGCCTGAACGACGATACGATCTTCGCCCTGCCGGACGATCGTGGGCTCGAGCGTGCCGGTTTCGTCGATGCGCCGGCGAATGACTTCGATCGACTGTTCGACTGTATGCTGCTTGAGCTGCGTGAGCCCCGCCTCGGTATAGCCGATGCTCAGCCGCGTTCCATCGACGGTGAGCTCCATCCCTTCAATGACAACGGGGGTCAGTAGCTCGCGCACGGTTTCGACAGAGCCCGCGTCGCGCAGGTTCAGCGTCAGCGTGTCGTTCCTGACAGCCAGATCGGTGTAGCCGATATTCTTAGGGCGCAGCGCCGCGCGGGTTTCATCGAGAGTCCCGTTCAGGCGATCCTCGATCAGCTTGTCCATGCCGACTTCGAGCAGCAGGTGCGAGCCGCCTTGCAGGTCGAGCCCCAGGCTCACCGTCTGCTTGGGGAACCAGCCCGGCATCTGCTCCAGCGCGGCGCGCGGCATGAGGCTGGGGATCGCCAAGACCGTGCCGACGAGCAGCACGATCACGATGGTTGCAATCTTCCATTTGGGGAAATGCAGCATGGCGTCAGCTCAGCCGGGCCCTCGGTACGACCGCCTCAACGGTCGTTCGCACCCTTCGAGTCTTCCTTCTTCGCCGGCTCGGGCTTGCCGGTCACGGCGCTGACCGCGTCGCGCACGACTTTGATCTTCACGCCGTCGGCGACCTCGACCATCAGGTGGTCGTCTGCGACATGCGAAACCTGGCCATGGATGCCGCCGCTCGTCACCACGCGGTCGCCGCGCTTCAGGGCCGCAACCATGGCGCGATGCTCCTTGGCCTTCTTCTGCTGGGGCCGGATCAGCAGGAACCACATAACGACGAAGATGAGGATGAATGGCACGAATGACATGAGCATGTCCGTGCCGCTTGCAGCCTGCCCCGCGGCCTGTGCCCAAGCTTCAGAAATCAACATGAATCCGCTCCCTAAGCGCTTGATCCGGCGTTATTTCGGCCGTTGCAAGCCCGTCACAAAAGTCCGGCGGACTATACAGATCGGGAGTCGAAAAGCAAATCCCAAGGCCCGGCGCGGATTGTGCCGCAGCCGGCCGGGGCAACGCAGCCGGGCGGCTACACGCTCTTGCGCCGCCGCAGCTCTTCCAGCAGAGCCTTGTTGATGAAACCGTCCTGCGGCCAGCCGATTTCCTTCTGGAACGCCCGCGCCGCCTTCCTGCTTCTCAGGCCCAGAACGCCATCGACCGTGCCGAGGTCGTGGCCGCGCGCCATCAGCAAGGCCTGGACCTCCTCCCGCTCGGCGAGGCTCAGCGGCTGCTCATGCACCGGCCACTTGCCGACGATCCGCCGCCCGCCAAGGATGCGGTCGCCGAGATACGCCACGGCCAGCGCGTAGGAGGTCGAGTAGTTGTATTTGAGAATCACCTGGAAGTTCTCGGTGATCAGGAAAGCCGGCCCGGTATGGCCGGCCAGCACCAGGATCGATGTGCCGCCCGGCAGATCGGGCAGCGCCGAGCCATCCATGCGCGTGACACCGAGCGTCTTCCAATCGCCGACCGGCTGGGTCAAGTCCATCTCGGCCTCGGCGTAAGGGAAGCTCGCCGGCAGTTTCACTTCCAACCCCCAGGGGAGATTGCGCTGCCATCCGTCATCGACCAGGTGATTGGCGGCGGATGCGAGCGCATCCGGCAGCGAGTCCCAAAGGTCCGGCGCGCCCGATCCGTCACGGTCGACCGCAAGCGCGAGGTAGTTGGACGGCAGGAATTGCGGATGGCCCATCGCTCCGGCCCAGGAGCCGACCATGCGCGATGCCGGCACCTGATTTTTCGCCACGATGTCCAGCGCGGCCAGCAATTCATTGCAGGCAAAGCTTTGCCGGTTCGCGCGATAGCCGAGATTGGTGAGCGCCTCGAACACATTGGCATCACCGAAATGATTGCCGAAATCGGTCTCGATGCCCCAGATGCCCATGATGATCGCGCGAGGCACACCGTAATCGCGCTCGATCTCGGCCAGCAGCGCCTTGTTCTCCTGGTACTTCTGCTGGCCGCGCGCGACGCGGTCGTCCGACACGGCGCGCTCGATATATGTCCAGACCGGCGTCACGAATTCCGGCTGCTTGGCGGCACGGTCGCTGATCTCCGGATTCTCCTTCACGCCCGCGAAGGCAGTTTGGATCACGTCCGCGGAACGGCCCTTGCTCAGCGCATAGGCCTGGAACTTGGCGACCCATTCCTGGTAGCTGGCGGCGCGGTCCGGGCAGCTTGTTTCGGTGAGCGTGCGGAAGTCGACGGGCTTGGTCGCCAGTTGCGTGGCGCCGGGTGCGACCTCGGTCGCGCTGCCCGCCTGCGTCTTCGCCGGCTGCGCCGCGCAGCCGGCGAGCGCCACCACGGCGCCCACGATCATCACGCCAACGGAGTCCCGCAGTCCCGGCCTTCGCAGATCGCGCGTCCGCATGCCCACACCCGAAGTTCAGATTGCGAATCAGGGTGCGAGGATAGGCTGTGCGCCGCCTTTTGTCATGGCCGCCGCGCGGGATGTGCGAGCAAGCACACGGTGCTGTTACTGTGCCAGCGCGACCCCGCCCTGCACCAGGTAGACGCCGCCGATTGCCAGCACGAGACGGCCGGACCACAGCTGGAACCCTTCGTTGCTGAAGCGGTGCAGCACCGGCTTCGCCAATGTGGTGCCGCAGATCGCAAGGCCCGCCGCCATCCCGTAGACCCAGAGCGGCACGTCCAGCGCGCGCGAGATCGTGGCGGGCTCCACCTGCAGCGGCGCCACGACTACGAACGTGAAATAGGCGAACTTGATGGCATGGGCCACGCTCTGGCTCATCGCCTTGGTCGCGACCACCAGCCTGCGGTCCAGGTCGCGCGCCAGGAAGAACATGTCAAGCAGCGCGCCGGACACGCCCGCCAGCACGTGCAGGCCCATGACCATTGCGCCGACCGCGGCGGGCGCGCCCTTGCGCCGGATGTCGGGCGCATGCTCCCGCGGCAGCAATCGCGCCGCGAACGGCATGATGCCGAGGCAGATGTAGACCCAGGCCTTGGGCGGAGAGAATTGCACCCAGGCCAGCAGGCCGAACACGACCGCACTGCCCAGCAGGTAGCCGGGCAGGATCCGCCACATGATGTGCCGGTGCCACACCGCCGCGCGCCAGCCATTCGCCGTCATCTGCGTGATGGCGTGCAGGGTCATCGCCGCCGGCACTGGCAGGAACAGCAGCAGCACGCCCATGAGGACGAGGCCGCCGATCATCCCGAAGACGCCGCTGAGGAAGGAGGTGCCCAGCGCCGCCAGCGCGATCGCAACGATCATGCTCCAATCAAACATCAGGCTGGCCCCCGGCTTGGCCTAGAAGCGCTCTTCCGCTGACGGCTAATTTCCGCCAGTATCGCTCGCGGAGCAAATCCGGTTTCTTCGACCTAGACTGACCCCAGATTGGGGTAACGAGATTGGGGCAAACGACGATGTGGCTGCCGAGCCTGCGGGGATTGCGCGCGGTGGAGGCGGCCTTGCGCCTTGGCAGCTTTGCGGCGGCGGCAAAGGAACTCGGCGTGACCCAGACCGCCATCTCCCGCCTGGTCAAGGAGGTGGAGCGGCAGCTCGCCCGCCCCCTGTTCGAGCGCAAGGCAAACCAGTCGCGTCCCACCGCCTTCGCCGTGTCGCTGCAGTCCGGCCTGGGCGACGCGTTCCGCCGGCTCGAGGCGACGGTCGCCGAGGCGCGCCGGGCGATCGACGACCCAACCGTCACGCTCTCGGTCGGCCCGACCTTTGCGATGCGGTGGCTCATCCCGCATCTGACGGAGTTCCACGCAAAGCACCCCGAGATCGACCTGCGTCTTGCGACCACGATCAATCGCGAGATCACGCCCGGCCCCGATACGCTTGCCGCCATCCGCCTCGCCGGGTCGCAGGTCCCGGGCTTCGTCAGCGACGCGCTGTTCTCCGGCCGGTTGATGGCGGTGTGCCGACCCGACATCGCCAAACGGTTGAAGGCGCCGGCCGACCTTGCGCGTGAAAAGCTGCTCGACGTGCGTCATTCTCCGGAGGACTGGCCGCGCTGGCTGGCCGCGGCCGGGCTGCCGGACCGGTCGCGGTTTCACGTCGTGTCGTTCGACTTCTCCGCCTTCGCCATTCAGGCCGCGCTTGATGGGCTGGGCGTGGCGCTCATCCGCGCCCCCTATATCGTCGACGATTTGCGGGAGGGACGGCTGGTCGCGCCATTCTCGTTGACCATCGAGGAGCCGCAAATGCGCTGGCGCCTGATCTATCGTGCGGAGGCCCGCGGCCATGCTGCGTTCCGTACGTTCCGACGCTGGCTGCTCGCCAAGGCCCGCACGGAAAGCTGACGCGGAGCATTCTTCGCGCACGGAGAGGAAGACCGTCGCCAGGACGCCTGCATGCCAGTTATGCGACCGGGCGTCTTGCCAGCAGCAGCGCCCCCCTTATGCTGGCAAGCCTTTGTCGGGGGAGTCTTCCGTGTCTTGGTCGGTCCACGCGCGCGGTGTCGCGATGGTCGCCGGTGCCGCCGCCGTGTGGAGCACCGGCGGCCTGATCGTGCGCCATGTCGATGCCGATCCCTGGACGATCGTCTTCTGGCGCGGTGTTTTCGCGGCGCTGACCCTCCTGCTTTACCTGGCCGTGCGCGACGGCCGGAACATGCTGGCATTGTTCCGGAACCTCGGATGGGGCGGGCTGGCGGTCGGGATCTGCTTCGGGACCGCGTCGACCAGCTTCATCATCGCGCTGCAGCACACGTCCGTCGCGACCATCCTGTTCCTGCAGAGCGCCGCGCCCCTGGTCGCCGGCGTGCTGGCCTGGCTCTGGCTCGGCGAGCGCATGACGTGGATCAAGATAGCGGCCATGCTGCTGGCGCTGGCGGGGGTTGTCATCACCGTGTCGGACGAGGAGGCGAGCGGCGATTTCCTCGGAATCGCTCTGTCGCTCCTCATCATGGTCTCCTTCGCATTCGCGACCGTCCTGGTGCGCCGCTTCAGCCACGTGCGCATGACCCCGGCAACCTGCCTGTCGGCGTTCTGGCTGATCGCGATCGGCGGGAGCCTCGGTGCTCCCGCATCTGTCGACGGGACCGAGCTTGTCCTGCTGTTCCTGTTCGGCGCCTGCCAGCTTGGCATCGGCTTCATCCTCTTCACCACCGGCGCGCGCCTGATCCCGGCAGGACAAACCATCCTGCTGAGCCTGCTGGAATCGATCATGGCACCGCTATGGGTCTGGATCTGGCCGACCTTGCATGAGTATCCCGGCGACCGCGCGTTGATCGGCGGCGCGCTGGTGATCGCCGCGGTCATCTGGAACACGGTGGCCGAGATGGGCCAAGCCAAGCGCATAGCGCCGCCGGTGGAGTGAGCCGGGCCATGCCGATATCCGACGCCGCCGATCGCATTCCGTGGGCTTTGGTCTTCCGTGCCCTGCTGCCCTTCGCCCTTGGCTACTTCATCTCCTACTTGTTCCGCGCCGTGAACCAGGTGATCGCACCGGATCTGATCGTGGAGCTTGACCTCAGCCCGGGCGAGCTCGGACGGCTCACGGCGGCCTATCTGTTCGGGTTCACCTTGTTCCAGCTTCCGCTCGGGCTGCTCCTGGACCGGTTCGGGCCGCGCCGGGTGCAGACCGCGCTGCTGCTGGTATCCGCGGCCGGCGCCGCGTTGTTCGCGCTGGCGCGCGATCCATGGTCGCTCACGGTCGCCCGCGGCATCCTCGGGCTCGGCCTCTCCGGCTGCCTCATGTCGGCCTTCAAGGCCAATGCGATCTGGCTGCCGATGTCGCGCGTTGCGCTCGGCAATTCGGTCACCATGGCGATGGGCGCGCTCGGCGTCGTGGCCGCGACGAGCCCCTCCGACGCGCTGGCGCAGATGATCGGATGGCGCTCCATGTTCGACCTGCTGGCGGCCGCAACCGTCGGCGTCGCGTTGTTCATCTTCTTCTGCGTGCCGAGGGAGCAGCCGGCGCAAGGCCGCGCAACCCCGCACGAAAGCTTCACGGCGCAACTGCGCGTCATCGGCCGGATCGCGCGGGATCGGGTCTTCTGGCGGGTGGCGCCGATGGTCGCGAGCATGTCCGGCGCCTTCATCGCCATACAGACCCTGTGGGCCGGCCGCTGGCTTTCCGACGTGGCGGGTCTCGAGCGCGCTGCGGTCGCCGACGTACTGCTCGTCATGGCGACCGGCTTCGTGATCGGCTCGCTGACCACCGGCTGGATCGCGGATTGGGCGCAGCGCCGCGGCTTCACCATAGAGCTGGTCGTCGGCTGTTCCTTCCTGGTCTTCGCGCTCAGCCAGTTGCTGATCGTCCTGCACGTGCCCCTGCCCCCGTTTCTGCCCTGGTTCCTGTTCGGCTTCGCGGGACAGGCCGGCAATCTAGGCTATGCCACCCTGGCGGCGCATTTCGGGGCGGGCTCCGCCGGGCGCGCGCAAAGCACGGCGAACCTGTTTCTGTTCGCCACGGCCTGGGCCCTGCAATGGGGCATCGGCGCGTTGCTCGACCGGTTTCGCACGGACGGCGGCGCCGTCGATCCGGCCGGCTATTACTGGGCGTTTGGATCCGCCCTCATCCTGCAGTTCCTGGCGGTGGCCTGGTATCTGCGGCCAAAGCGGCGGGTTAACCGTTGAAATGACGGTTACGTGACCGTTTTGCGCGCACTTGCCGCGCCGCCGCCATTGGAAAAAGAAGCGCTCTTTAGGTATTGTGGCGCGCATGTCGACCACCCTTGCCCAACCAGCGGCGCGGTCCCTGCGCGGGATCAAGCTGTTCGAATGTCTTTCGGACCCGGAACTGAAGGCCGTTGAGGGCCAGTGCCGGTTCCGCTGCTATGCGAAGGCGGAGACCCTGCTGGACAAGGGCAGCCTCACGCGCGAGGTGTTCTTCGTGCTGAGGGGCGCCGCGGCGGCCGTTACCTTCTCGCCCGCGGGACGGGAGGTGACGCTCGGCATCATCCGTACGGGCGACATGTTCGGCGAGTTGGCTGCGATCGACCAGGAGCCGCGCTCCGCCACCGTCACGGCGATGGAGCCGACCGACGTCGCGATCATGCCGGCCGAGCTGTTCCGCGATCTGCTGATGAAGCATGCGCCGATGGCGTTCGGCGTCCTGCAGCGGCTCGCGACGATCGTGCGCACGACCGGGATCCGGATCATGGAGCTGGCGACGCTTCAGGCCGCGCAGCGGGTCTATGCCGAGCTCTTGCGCATGGCGCAGCCGGATGCGGCGGTGCCGGGATTGTGGGTGGTCCGGCCTCTGCCGCCGATGCATGAGATTGCGAGCCTGACCGGCACCACTCGGGAAACGGTCAACAGGGCCGTCAGTCAACTCTACCCCTCCGGTCTGCTGAAGCGGAAGGGCCGCAATCTATTCATCATGGAGCGCGAAAAGCTGATGGAGATCGTGCAAAGCCTGCAAGTCCATCACGGCCGCAGATAACAAGAACAGAACCGCTCACGGCCCCTCACCTGCGTTTGAGCGCCGGACTTGAACCGATGACCGCCCACTGAGCGCCGAAAGCTGCTCGTTGCCGGCGCCAGTTGGTGGGATTTGGATTGAAGAAGTGACAACTTGACCATGCGACGTTCGTATTTGTTTGCCGGAACGATTGCGCTGCTGGCCGCGGGATGGCTGGCCTCTGGCATGCTGTTCAAACCGGGCGAGCCCGGCAGCTCCGTCCCGGCAGTGAGCGCCGAGGCCGCGCAATTGTCCGATCCGCCGACGGCGCCCGCCGGGTCCGAGGCGGCTCCGACCGACGAGGGCTCCGCCACGCCGCCGGCCGCAAGGCCGGGCGAGCTTGTCAGCGTCCAGGTCGTGACCTCCAAGGCCGGGCCGCAGCCGCGTACCATCGTGCTGCGCGGACGGACGGAGGCCGATCGGGTCGTCGAAGTGCGCGCGGAAACCACCGGGCGGGTAATGGAGGTGCCGGCCGACGAAGGTGCGCTCCTGCGCAAGGGCGACCTCATCGCGGTGATCGACGGCGCCGACCGCGCCGCGCGTCTTGCCGAGGCGAGGGCATTGCTGCAGCAGCGCCAAGCCGAATCCGATGCGGCCCGCCGCCTTGCCGAGAAGGGCTTCACGCCCAAGCTCAACCTGGCGGAGCTGGCTGCCAATCTGGCGCTGGCACAGGCGCAGGTGAAGAGCATGGAGGTCGAGATCGCGTATCTCAGCATCGAGGCGCCGATCGAAGGCGTGCTGGATGACCGCAATGCCGAGGTCGGCCACTACTTGCAGCTCGCGGACCCGGTCGCGACCATCATCGATCTCGATCCGATCGTGCTGGTCGGGTATGCGACGGAGCGCGACGTCAGCCAGCTTGAGATCGGCGGCCCGGCCCGTGCCCGCCTGCTCGATGGGCGCGAGGTTGCCGGCGTGTTGCGGTTCATCGCCGCGCGGGCGGAAACCGAGACCCGCACCTTCCGGATCGAAGTCGAGGTGCCCAACCCGGACTACCGGATCCGCGACGGGCTCTCTGCCGAGGTCGTGGTGCCGGTGGAGGATGTCCCGGCGCACCGCATCTCGCCAGCAGTCCTCACCTTGGGGCCGAACGGCGAGATCGGCGTGAAGCTGGTCGATGAGACGGACACCGTGCGTTTCACGCCGGTCCAGATCCTGCGCGAGGATGCCAATGGTCTGTGGGTCACCGGCCTTGCGCCCGCCGCGCAGCTGATCGTGGTCGGGCAGGATTTCGTGATCGACGGCCAATTGGTTCGTCCCGTCGCCGCGAAGCCCGCAGCATCGGATGCCGGCACGCAATGAGTCGCCTCGTCGAAGGCATCATCGCCAACAGCCGCGTCGTCCTGGCGGGGCTTTTCCTGCTGCTCCTCGCGGGCTGGGTCACCTACAAGAACCTGCCCAAGGAGCTGTGGCCCGACATCCAGCTTCCGTTCATCTATGTCAGCATGACGCTGGAAGGCGTCTCGCCGGACGACGCCGAGCGCCTGCTGGCCAGACCGATGGAGCAGCAGGTCCGCTCGATCGAAGGGCTGAAGGAGTTCCGCTCCCTCACCTACCTGGGCGGCGCCAGCGTCGTGCTGGAGTTTCAGGCCGGCTACGATATCGACAAGGCTCTGGACGATGTGCGGGAGCAGGTCGATTTGGCCAAGCCCGACCTGCCCGAGGACACCGACGAGCCCTTCATCCAGGAAGTCGCATTCAGTCGCTTCCCCGTCCTCGTCGTCACCCTCTCGGGCGACGTGCCCGAACGCTCGCTGCGCCAGCTCGCCGAGCGCCTGCAGGACAAGATCGAGGGCATTCCGTCGGTCCTCGAAGCCAGCATGAGCGGCGAGCGGGAGGAACTGGTCGAGCTCATCGTCGATCCGCTGCGGATCGAGGCCTACGGATTGGCGCTGGACGAGATCGGCACCATCGTCGCGCGGTCCAACCGGCTGGTGGCCGCCGGCATGATGGACACCGGCCAGGGCCGGTTCGCCATCAAGGTACCGGGCCTGTTCGAATCCGCGTCGGACATTCTCTCGATGCCGGTCAAGGTCAGCGGCGATGCGGTTATCCAGGTCAAGGACATCGCCAGTCTGCGCCGCACCTTCAAGGACCACGAATCGGTCGCGCGCATCGACGGCCTGCCCGCCATCGGCATCGAGGTATCCAAGCGCGCCGGCGAGAACATCATCGAGACCATCAATCAGGTCCGCGCCCTGGTAACGGAGGAAAGCCGGTCCTGGCCGGCGCAGGTGAAGGTCACCTTCTCCCAGGACAACTCGAAGCAGATTCGCGACATGCTGGGCGAACTGGAGAACAGCCTCATCACGGCGGTCGTGCTGGTGCTGATCGTGATCGTGGCTTCGCTCGGCCTGCGCGGCGGGCTGATCGTCGGCATTGCCGTGCCGGGCTCCTTCCTGATGGGCCTGCTGATGCTGGCGGGGTTCGGCGTCACCATCAACATCGTGGTCCTGTTCAGCCTCATCATGGCGACCGGCATGCTGGTCGATGGCGCCATCATCCTGGTCGAGTTCGCCGACCGCTGCATGCTGAACGGAATGGACCGCCGCGCCGCCTATGCCGAAGCGACCAAGCGCATGGCTTGGCCGATCTTCTCCTCGATTGCCACGATCATCGCCGCGTTCGGGCCGATGGCGTTCTGGCCCGGCACGACCGGCGAGTTCATGAAATATCTGCCGATCACCCTCTCGGCGACGTTGCTCGCCTCGCTCCTGATGGCAATGGTCTTCATTCCCTGCATCGGCGCCTTGATCGGCAAGCCGAACGGAGAGGGGCTGCACGCGGTGGAGGCCGAGCGTCTGTCCGGCGAGGAGCAGCTGGCGCGCGCTCGCGGCCTGGACTGGCTGTACCTGATCGCGCTGCGTGGCGCTCTGCGCCGCCCGCTGCTCGTCATTCTGGTCGGCATCGGGATCCTCGCCGGCACGGTTTGGGCCTTCCTGAACCACAATGCGGGCGTCGAGTTCTTCCCCAATGTCGAGCCGGAGCTCGCACAGGTCCAGGTCCATGCCCGCGGCAACATGTCCGTGAAGGAGCGCGACGACCTGGTGAAGGCGGTCGAGCGCGAAATCCTGGCCCTCAACAGCGAGCATCATGAACTCCGCAGCGTTTACAGCGTAACCAGGGCCGACGTCGGCGGGCGATCGGGCGGTCAGGAGTTGGCGGAAGACGTGATCGGCACGATCGCGCTGGAGTTCGGCGATTGGGATGAGCGGCGCAAGGTCGACACCATCCTGTCCGACATTCGCGAGCGCACCGCTCCGATTCCGGGCATCCGCATCGAGCTGACGAAAGAGGAAGGCGGTCCGGGCGGCGGCAAGGCGGTTGCGATCCAACTGACATCGAATGACTTCCCGGCCCTTGAATCGGCTGCCGAAATCGTGCGGAACAAGCTTGAATCGATGCCGGGCCTGATCGACGCGCAGGACTCGCGCCCCGTCCCCGGCATCGAATGGGAGCTGGCTGTCGACCGCACCGAGGCGGCGAAATACGGCCTAGACGTCACCGCCGTCGGCGACGTGATCCAACTCGTGACGCGCGGGCTGAAATTCGGGGATTATCGGCCGGATGATGCCGACGACGAGATTGATATTGTGGCGCGCTTTCCCTCGGAGGTGCGCAACATCAGCGAGCTCGATGAGCTGCGCATCCCGACCGGAGCCGGTTCCGTTCCGCTGAGGAACTTCGTCGACCGAACCGCCAAACCCAAGCTGGCGCTGGTGCGCCGGGTGGACGGCGTGCGCGTGATCGACGTGGAATCCGATGTAAAGCCGGGCGTCCAGGCCTATGCCCAACTGGAGGAGATCAGGGCCTGGCTGGCGACGGAAGCCCGGCTCGATCCGTCGGTCGATGTGGCATTCAAGGGAGAGGATGAGGACCGGCAGGAATCGGCCAATTTCCTGTCTCTGGCCGCCGGCGCCACCTTGTTCCTGATCACTCTGATCCTGCTGCTGCAGTTCAACAGCTTCTTCTCGGTGTTCCTGGTGTTGACCGCGGTCGCCATGTCATCCATCGGGGTGATGTTCGGCCTCCTCATGCTGCAGCAGCCGTTCGGGATCGTGATGACCGGCATCGGCGTCATCGCCCTGGCCGGCATCATCGTGAACAACAACATCGTCCTGATCGACACCTACGACCACCTCAAGAAGACGGCAAAATCGCGGCGCGAAGCGCTGCTGGTGACGGGCGTGCAGCGCCTGCGCCCGGTCATCCTGACCAAGCTGACGACCGTCCTCGGCCTGCTTCCGCTCGTCTTCCACATGACGGTCGATTTCATCGCGCGCGACGTCACCTTCGACGCGCCCTCCACCCAATGGTGGGCGCCGCTCGCGACCGCGATCACCTTCGGCGTGCTGTTCGCCTCGCCCCTGACGCTGCTGTTCACGCCCTGCGCGCTGGAGCTCCAGGGCCGCTTCTACGACTGGCTCGCGCGCCGGCGCGATCGCGGCCAGATGGGCGCCGAGCCGGCGCAGGCGGAATAGCTTTCAGCGAAGCTCGGCGGCCCTGCTTTTATCGCAATCTCTGCACGGCGGCACCGATGCGCCCGATCGTGGTCAACCAGCACAGGGTTCCATACACATAGGCGGCCGCCGGAAACCAGCCGGGGAACAGCAGGACGATCACGAAGAACAGGATTGTCTCGGTTCCTTCGGTGATGCCGCCGAGATAGTAGAAGCTCTTGTTGGAGGCCGCTTCGCCGTCCAGCTTCCGCTTGGCTGCGAAGATCGCGAAGGCGAGAAAGCTCGACCCTGTCCCCATGAAGGAGAAGATCAGGAACGCGGCAGCCACCGCGTGGTCCGGCTGTGCCAGCGCGAAGGCGAAGACGGTGCCGGAATAGATGATGAAATCGAGAACGATATCGAGATAGCCGCCGATATCCGTCGCGCCGGCACGCCGGGCGAGCGCGCCGTCCACGCCGTCCGCCAGCCGGTTCACCAGCAACAGCAGCAGACCCAGCGCGTACGATTCCGTTGCAATGGCGCCGATCGCGCCGAGGCCGCAGGCGAAGCCTGCGACGGTGACCTGATTGGCCGTCAGCCCCCGGTGCTGTGCAGCCAGCGTCAGGCGGTCCAGCACGGGGTCGATCAGCCGCCGCGCGGCACGATCCAGCATCGGGATGAGTCCGCCGTCAGGCCGTCAATGCAGGTCCAGATCCTGCTCCGCCCGCTTGTCGATGGTGGGGGCGTGCGGGCGCTGCACTGCCAAGCGCTGATACTGGCGGTAGCTGAACGGAATGGAGGCCAAGTAGAGCATGCCCAAGCCAAGCGCCGTGTTCCAGGTCTCGCTCACCACCAGCGCAACGAACACCGTCACGATGACCATGGCGGGCAACACCCAACGCTGGTTGATCGCAAGCCGCTTGAACGAGAAGGTCGGGATTCGGCTGACAAGCAGGCCGGAAACGATCACCATCCAGGTCCCGACCAGCCACGGGGAATCGGCCAAGCCGCCGCCATATTCGTTGTAGGCGATGAGCGGCAGCAGCACCAGGCCCGCCCCGGCCGGCGCCGGCACGCCCGTGAAGAAGCGCATGGTCCATGCCGGCACGTCCGCGTTGTCCAGCTTGGTATTGAAGCGCGCGAGGCGCAGCGCCATGCAGGCACTGAACAGCAACGTGCAGCCCCAGCCGATGCGGCCCGCCTGATCCATGGTCCAGACATAGAGGATGACGGAGGGCGCGACGCCGAACGCGATGAAATCGGAAAGCGAATCGAGCTCCGCGCCGAACTTGCTCGTGGTGTCGAGAAGGCGCGCGATGCGCCCATCCAGCGCGTCGAACACTGCGGCGACGATGATGGCGATGCAGGCCAGTTCCCATTTTCGCGCGGCGGCATCGCTGACGGCGGAGGGATCGCTGTAGGCGGTAACGTCGGTCAGCGCCTGGGCGTCGAGCGCGAACTTCATCGCGGTGAGCCCCGCGCACAAGGCGAACAGGGTCAGCATGTTGGGGATCAGGCGGTTGATCGAGTGATCCCGCAATCTCGTTCGCCGCATGGCTCTCATCCTCCAGGATTGAACCGGCCGCAGCCGGCTCATTCTGCCGCAGATTATCGCTGCTCGCCAAGCCTCGCCGCCTCGTCCGACTTGGCGTCCGCCAATACCGTCTCGCCCGCGATGGCGCGCTGGCCGACGCAGACCAGGGGCGAAACGCCATCCGGCAGATACACATCCACCCGGCTGCCGAACCGGATCAGGCCGATGCGCTCGCCGGCCCGCAGCAAACGCCCGGCCGCAAGATCGCATTTGATGCGCCGCGCCACCAGGCCGGCGATCTGCACCACGCACAGGTTGAGTCCGTCCGGGCTGCGCAGGTGGATCGACTGGCGCTCATTGTACTCGCTCGCCTTGTCGAGCGCGGCGTTGACGAACTTGCCCGGCCGATAGGCGAGCGCCACCACTTCGCCATCGATCGGCGAGCGATTCACATGCACGTCGAATACGTTCATGAAGACGCTGATCCGCGTCAGCGGCCTTTGATCCATGCCGAGCTCCGCCGGCGGAATCGCAGGCTGGATCATCTGCACCACGCCGTCGGCGGGCGAGATGATGAGGCTGGGCCGGTTGGGCGTGACCCGCGCCGGGTCGCGGAAGAAGAAGGCGCACCAGCAGGTGAGGACGACGCCCACCCACCCCAACGGTTCCCAGATCCAGAACAGAATGAGCGTCGCCAGGGCGAACAGAGCGACAAAGCGCCAGCCATCGCGATGGATCGGCGGGATCGTGAAAGTGGACAAGTAGGGCACCTCGCTCGGCTGGCTGGCCATCCCCGAGCTATCCGCCACGGCCTGCCGCTATTTCATTGATTGGGCCAGATATCTGGCAATCGGCGCCGCGCAAGTCAATGTTTGGCGGCGGGAACGCCCGGACAGGCTCGGCGACCCGGCTTCAGATTTCGTTAATTCCGCCGCACTAGCATCGCACGCGGGTCCAAACCATCCAGCCAGCACCGGTTTCATGCACATACCGACGGTCTTTCAGCATCCGCCCGCTCCTGCGGAAATGAACGAGTTGGACGTCCTGGACGACGGCTCCGTCGCGCTCAAGCGCGAACGGGCCAAGGTGTCGTTCGGCTTCAGGGCCTGCGGCCTGCCGTTCTCCGCGGAGACGCGCGTCCTCGAGGCGGGACCGATGCTGCAGATCGCGGCCGAGATTGGCGGCGACCCCTATTCGGTCGAAGGCGTGGAGCTGCGCGAGGCGGTGCATGCCGTCATCCGATCGAGCCATGCCTCGCCATCGTGCCGCCTCATGGTTTCGAACCAGAAGCGAATCTATTGCATTGGCAAGGCGCATCTGGGCGAAGCCTGGACGCCCACGGCCCTGCTCACCGCGGCGGCCGAGCTGGTGCTGGAGGCGCGGCCCTATCTGATGGTGCTGCGCGACATCCTTCCCCGCTGGGCAAAGCCCGCTACCTGACCGCCGCCGACCCGGCTTGAGGGCCCCGCATGCCGTGCTGCCCTGTGCTGGCGCCACGTCCTGCGGCGTCTTTCGAGGAGTAGGCGGCCCTTAATTGCCCGTGGGGATTGCGAATACCTGGCCCGGATAGATCAGGTCCGGATCGGCGATCTGATTCTTGTTCGCTTCGTAGATCACGGTGTACTGGAACCCATCCCCGTAACTCTGACGCGCAATCCTCCAGAGCGAATTCCCCGGTTGCACAACGATGCGCCCGTTGATGATCGCCAACCCGCTTTCGTCCTGACCGCTCGCCGCGGACGCGGCCTGTTGGCTGGCGGCGCCCGCTTGGGCCGCCAGCGGCACATCAGCCTGCTCGAACGGTGTCTGCGCGCGGGCCACGACCTTTCCGGTCTGGTCCACCTGATCCACGCGGATGACATGCAATCCGGGCGCGATCGGCTCGGCTGGCGTGAAGGTCCAGAAGCCGTCCTCATCCGCGGTCGCTTCGCCGATTGATGCGTTGTCCAGGTAGACGAAGAGGCGCGCGCCGCTCGGGGCCTTGCCCGACAGGATGGCACGACCGGTGGAATCGTAATCGATGGCCGAGATCTCCGGCACCTTCGGCGCCCCGGCCGAGGCCTCGGCCGGCTGATTCGGCACGTTCATGACGCGGGTCGGGCCGGTTCCGGACCTGGGCACCTCGATGGCGAGCGCCCCCGCCGGCTGATCGCTGGCACGCCCGGCGATGTCCTTGGCAACTTGCGGCACCAGGACCACGACCGAGGTTTCCGATTCCCGCTTGATGGCCGTGCCTTCCGGGATGTCGTCCGGATCCGGCATGCTCTCCAGGGTGAAGCTGTGCTCGCCGGGATCAAGGGCGCTGTTGGGCAGGAAGACCCATTCGCCGCGATTGTCCGCCTTCACCGAGCCGATGATCTTGCCCTTGTCCAGGATCGTGACCTCGGCATCCGGCTGGGCGCGACCGGCGATCACCGCATCCCCGCTGGGATTGACACGCACCACGTCGAAACTGGGCGTGACGGGCTGGGCTGGCGGCTGCGCCGGAGATTGCTCGCCCGCCGCGCCTGCGGCCTGGCCTTGATCTGCCGCGCCCGCGGTGGCGCTCTCCTGGCCACCGGTCGCGCTCGAATCCGATCCGGGCGCGGCGGCGGGGCCGGCCGGCGGTGCAACCTCGTTGCTGTCATCCCGATCCTGCTGATAGATCGCGAAGAACAGCCCGAGAGCAACCACCAGAACCGCGGCGCCTATCGTTCCGGTCAGAGCGACGCGCGTCACCCGAGCCTCCTGTGACCAAACTGTTGCACAACAGTATCAGACCAGCCGATGTGGCAGAAGGAGGAAGTCATGCCGCCGAGATAGTGATTGGCAGGCCCAAATCAGCGGAGAACGCTCGCGACTCGAAAGGTCCAGGGCTCACCGCGGGGCACTGTTGCGGGAATGCCACGGACTCCAGGGAGCCGGGCGCCGAACGGCCATCGCCGATACTTGCCCGTGCGCCCGTTTCCCTGCCATAAGTGTTGCGATCAGAGAGATGGAAATGGAAGGCCAAGGGGATGGCCCCTTGGATTGGAAATGAATCAGATCATCAAGTCGGTTTGCGTCTATTGTGGCGCCTCTGTCGGTGCCTCCCCTGAATTCCTCAAAATCGCCACCGATGCGGGCCACGCTCTTGGGGAGCATGGCATTCGCCTCATTTATGGCGGCGGCGGCATTGGCCTGATGGGAGCCGTTGCCGACGCAACCCTGGCTGCCGGTGGCGAGGTCATCGGCATCATCCCCGAGCATCTGCAGCAGGCCGAGCTCGGCCATCGGGGCCTGACCGAACTCAAGATCGTCGACAGCATGCACACGCGAAAGCGCATGATGTTCGACCTTTCCCAGGCCTTCGTCGTGCTGCCCGGGGGCATGGGCACGCTCGACGAAACGTTCGAGATCATCACCTGGCGTCAGCTCGGCATGCATGACAAGCCGATCATCCTGGTCAACCACGGCAGCTACTGGGACCCGTTCCTGGATCTGGTTGACCATGTGATCGACAACGGCTTTGCGCGCCCGGCCACGCGGCAGCTGTTTTCCGTGGTCGGCAGCGTCGGCCGCCTGATGGACATGCTCGAAGCCGAGCCGCAGACCCGCGAACCCAGCTTCCCGGAACGGATCTAGTCGGCCTAGCCTGCCATTTCCGCGCGCTGGAAATTCCGGAGCGCGATGCTATTCTGCCGCCGATTTTGCGATGCAACATCAGGGCCGTCGCGCCTGCCGGCGCATCCAGCGGCCATGCTCGAAGGAAGCACAAGAATGGCGAAGATCAAGGTCAAGAATCCGATCGTGGAGTTGGACGGCGACGAGATGACGCGCATCATCTGGCGCTACATCAAGGACAAGCTGATCCTGCCCTATCTCGAGGTCGATCTGAAATACTACGACCTCGGCGTGGAGAGCCGCGACAAGACCGGCGACCAGATCACGATCGACGCCGCTAACGCCATCAAGCAGCATCGCGTCGGCGTCAAGTGCGCCACCATCACGCCGGACGAAGGCCGCGTGCAGGAATTCAACCTGAAGCAGATGTGGAAGTCCCCGAACGGGACGATCCGCAACATCCTGGACGGCACTGTCTTCCGCCAGCCCATCATCTGCAAGAACGTGCCGCGCCTGGTGCCGGGCTGGACCCAGCCGATCGTCATCGGCCGTCACGCGTTCGGCGATCAGTATCGCGCTACCGACTTCATCGTGCCGGGCAAGGGCAAGCTCACCATCAAGTTCGAGCCCGCTGACGGCAGCGCGCCGTTCGAGCGGGAAGTGTTCAACTTCCCCGGCAGCGGTGTCGCCCTGGGCATGTACAACCTGGACGATTCGATCCGCGGCTTCGCGCGCGCCTGCTTCAACTATGGTCTCGGCCTGGGCTGGCCGGTATACCTCTCGACCAAGAACACCATCCTCAAGACCTATGACGGCCGCTTCAAGGACATCTTCCAGGAGGTGTTCGACCAGGAGTTTGCCAGCGAGTTCAAGGCCAGGAATCTCGGCTACGAGCATCGCCTGATCGACGACATGGTGGCGAGCGCGCTGAAGTGGTCCGGCGCCTTCGTGTGGGCCTGCAAGAACTACGACGGCGACGTCCAGTCCGACACGGTCGCGCAGGGCTTCGGCTCGCTCGGCCTCATGACGTCCGTGCTGATGTCGCCGGATGGCAATGTCGTCGAGGCGGAAGCCGCGCACGGCACGGTGACCCGCCATTACCGCGAGCACCAGAAGGGCAAGCAGACCTCCACCAACCCGATCGCTTCGATCTATGCCTGGACGCGCGGCCTCTGGTATCGCGGCAAGTTCGACAACACGCCCGAAGTGCAGAAGTTCGCGGAAGCGCTGGAGAAAGTCTGCGTCGACACCGTCGAGTCCGGCTACATGACGAAGGACCTGGCGCTGCTGATCTCGCCGGACCAGAAGTGGATGACGACCACCGAGTTCCTCGACAAGCTCGACGAGAACCTGAAGAAGGCCATGGCCTAGGTCGGAAAGCGGGAGATCTCCATGACACAGCTAACCCGCCGCGCCTTCGGCGCTGGTGTCGCCGCCGCGCTCGCAACTTGCGGCACCGGCGCGCTCGCCCAGGACCTCGAGAACACGCTCTACGTGGACCTCTCCTATGGCCGCGTGGTGATTAAGCTTCTCCCGGATGTCGCGCCGAAGACCGTGGCCCGCATCAAGGAGCTGGCGCGCGAGGGCTTCTATGATGGCACCCCTTTTCATCGCGTCATCCCGAACTTCATGGCCCAGGGCGGCGATCCGTCCGGTACGGGCACCGGCGGTTCGGGCCGGCGCCTGGAGGCGGAATTCTCAGCCGTGAAGCACGTCCGCGGCACGGTGTCGATGGCGCGCTCGTCCGACGTCAACAGCGCCGACAGCCAGTTCTTCATCTGCTTCGCGCCGGCGCCACATCTCGACGGGCAATACACCGCCTTCGGTCAGGTGGTCGAAGGCATGGAGTTCGTCGACCGCATCAAGAAGGGCGACCCCGGCAACAACGGCATGGTGAGCGCCCCGCGGGACCGCATCGTCAAGATGCAGGTGGCTGCGGACGCGCAGTGAAAGCGCCGGGCTATTCCGGCGGGCGTGACGGCGGGTCGGAATGGCCAAGAGGGAAATCGTAGTCTTCGATGCCGACGATCTGTGCCACCGTCTGGCCGTCATGGCTGAGTGGGAAGATGCCGAACTCGCATTTGCCGATGGTGCCGCTCCGCGTCGTCCAGGTGTAGAAGCCGACGACCGGGTGCTTCTCTTCCGTCACGTCGGTGCAGGCCTCGACGAGTTGCTGCTCCTCCTCCCAGCCGATGGTGCCGAGATAAAGCCCGGTGAAATCCAGCTTGTTGAACTCGACCACCCGCGTGCCGACCAGGCGGTATCGGAATCGCATCGGCTGCCGCTCGACCTCGATGATGATGAGGTTCGGCAGCAGGTCGCGCAGCTCCGTCGGATCCAGGTCCGCACGGAGCGGCACATTGCGCTCCGCGCCGCGCCGGGCCTGCCAGTAATCGCGCAAGCGGAGGATGCGCGGAGAGTCGAGTTGAGCGAAATCGAGCCGATGAATCCGATGTACCATATGATCGACGGCACCCTCGCCGCCCACGTAGTAAATTGATTGCGCCCGTCCGCCGCGCCGCCGTCCCAACCAAAGGGCGCCAGCCTGCGGAACGTCATATCCGTCGTCTCAATGGCGGCGATACTATTTTCTGTCCCCGCCGATGGGAAGCGCTCAAACGCGCCGCGCTTGCAAAGATCGATGCGCGGCGGCCAAGGCCGACTATCGCTCGGCCACGCGGGGCACGACCACTGCCCGCTCCGGCGGCTGCAGCCGCATGATCCAGCCGAAGGCCTGCGGGAAGACCGATGGCGCCAGCAGGAAGGCACCGCGATAGTCGCCTGACTGCACGAACCACAGGCCGACCAGCCCGACTGCCGCGCTCCCCAGCACGAACAGTGTTCCGATGGAGCGCCACGGCCGGATCGCCCAGCGTGCCGGCAGGTGGACGTCAGTGTCCTCTCCGTCCTGGCTGAAGATCTCGACCATCTCGCGCCGGGAGATCAGGAAGGCAGCCGCGCCGGACATCACGAGCACCGCCATCAGGAACCAGAACATCTCGCGCCACACCTCGTCCGGATTCTCGAACGGGACATAGGTCAGCTCCTCCCACATCATCAGCGGGAAATCGTAGGCCCCGTGGCCGAGGATCGGCACGACCAGCGCCAGGGACCAGTTCAGGGCCGGCGCCTGGCCGCGATAGGCGCGCGCCGCGAACAGCCCCATCACGGCGCCGAACACCATATGCGCCGGCACCGAGAGCACCCCGCGCATGGTGCCGAGGCCGAGCCAGTCGGGGCTGCGCAGCAGGTAGAGCGTGTTCTCCAGCGCGGCGAAGCCCAGGCCGAGCAGCATGGCGGCGCAGAACAGGTCGCCGCCGGAATCGCAATCCTTGTGCTCCCGCACGATGAAATAGAGCAGCAGGAACTTGACGAGCTCCTCCGGCCCCGCTGCGCCGATGAAGGCCGATGCCAGCGCGGCCTCGACGCCAGGCATGGCGAAGGCCGTCGCCCAGCGGATGACCGGCACCGCGGCCAGCACCAGCATGCCGGAGATGACGCCCAGGGACAGGGTGCGGACGATCAGCCGCCATCCCATCCGCTTGCGGTAGTGGCTGACCAGGAACGCCGTCAGCACCGCCGCGGGAAGGATCGCGAACGCGATGATGACGAGCTTGATCGGAACCCAAGACATGGACGCTGCCCCCCGGCTGCCCCGCAACACAGAATACAGAGAGCCGCCGACGTCAAGAAGCACCTGCTACCGACGCCACGTCCGCAGCCGCCGCACCGCTTCCGCCATGTCCTCGGTAGAGCCGGCGAAGGAGAAGCGCATGGTGGCGCGGCCGCGCTGGCCGTCGAAATCGACGCCCGGCGTGGCGGCGACGCCCGTGTCGCTCAGCATGCGCCGGCAGAACTCGATGCTGTCATTGGTCAGATGCGCGACATCGGCATAGACGTAGAATGCGCCGTCGGTGGCCACCAGCTTGTCGAAGCCGGCGCCCGGCAGATCGTTCAAGAGCAGTTCGCGATTGGCGGCGTACCGGCGGACATTCGCGCGGCATTCTTCATGCGCGTCGAACGCCGCGATGCCGGCATGCTGCGACAAGGTCGGCGGCGAGATGAAGAGGTTCTGCGCCAGCCGCTCGATCGGCTGCAGCAGATCCTCCGGCACCACCAGCCAGCCGAGGCGCCAGCCCGTCATCGAGAAATACTTGGAGAACGAATTGACCACGATCGCCTGCTCGTCGATCGCGGCGGCGGTCACCGCATCAACGCCATAGGTGATGCCGTGGTAGATCTCGTCGGAGACGAAGCGGATGCCCCGCTGTCGGCAATAGCCGAGCAGCGACCGCATCTCCGTCTCCGGCACGACGGCGCCGACCGGATTCGACGGGCTCGCGACGATGAGCCCGTCGAGCGGCCTGCCCATCTCGCGCTGCGCCTGCTCCAGGGCGGCGATGGTCGGCTGGTACTTGGTGTCCGCCTCCATCGGCACGATCACCGGCTCGATGCCGAGCGCGGTCAGGATGTTGCGATAGCAGGGATAGCCGGGGCTCGCCAGTGCCACGCGATCGCCCGGCTCGAACGCAGTCAGGAAAGCCAGCAGGAACCCGCCGGACGAGCCGGTGGTGACGACGATCCGCTCGGCCCGTACATCGGCGCCGTAGAACTCCCGGTAGTGCCGCGAGATGCGTTCCCGCAGCTCCGGGATGCCGAGCGCCAACGTGTAGCCGATCAGTTCCCTGTCGAGCGCCAGCTTCGCCGCCTCGAGCACCTTGCGCGGCGCCGGCGTCGAGGGCTGGCCGACTTCGAGATGCACGACATCGGCGCCGGTTGCGGCGCGCTCCGCAGCCGCGCGCATCACCTCCATCACGATGAACGGATCGATGCGGCCGCGCCGTGCGACCTTGAGCGTCATCGCCGCCTACCTGCCGCTCACGAGTGTCGCGAGGCCGTTGCCGCGGTAGTCGTTGCGCAGCTGACAGGAATCGGGGTCGGTCGGCGTGCCGCGCGGGCAGAAGATCGCATTGACGCGCCCCAGCGCATCGCGCTGCTCGACCTGATAGCCTGCGGCCGTCAAGGCGGCCGATGGATCATCGTCGCCGCTCACGTCGAAATAGGCGACGTCCGGCTCGACGCCGTGATACACGCGCCCGCGCAGCATCGCCGTCTCCAGCGGCACGCGTTCCTCGGTTACGGCATGGAGCAGCTCCGCCTGGGCGATGAGGCCGGCCATGCCGCCCGAGGCGGCCGAGATGTAGTAGAGCTCGCCGTTGTTGTTGTTGGCCACGATCAGCGGCGCGAGCGCCGAGAAGCCGAACCCCCGGTCGTCGGGCGCGGGCGCCAGGATGATGCCTGTTCCCTGCGCGATGCGGCCGGCGCCGAACAAGGCGTTCATCGTGAAGTTGCACGCGACCCCCAGTCCCTCGGCATCCACCGCGACCACGCTCGCCGCGAACGGGTTCTCCGGCAGGCGTTGCGCCGGAACGGGCAGGCTCGCCGTCGGCGTCGCGCGACCGGATTGATGCCCCTGCATCACGCGTGACACGTATTCGTCGGAAACGAGCGAGTCCGCCGGCTGCGCGGCATCGCCATTCGGTTGCATCCACTGCGCCCGGTCCGCGGTGATGCGCATGCTCGCATCGGCGAGAAAAGCCGCGCGATTGTCGTCCGCATCGTCCAGCGCTTTCAGCATCTGCGCGACGGAAACACCGCCGGCCGCGGGAGGCTGCGGAAGGAAGACCTGCTGGTCGCCCCACGCGATGGCCAGCGGCTGGTGCAACTGCGCCCGATAGCCGCGCAGGTCTTCGATCGTCAGCGGCGCGCCAACGGCCTGGGCGCTGGCCGCCAGTTGCTGCCCCAGCACGCCGCCATAGAGTTCGCTCGCCCCCTTGGCCCTGATCTGCCCAAGCACGCCGGCCAGTTCCGGCTGCCGCAGGTTGTCGCCCTGGGCCAGCATGCTGCCGTCGGGGCGGGTGAACAGCGCCGCCATCTGCGGGTCCGCCCGCAGCTTCCGCTCGCCAAGCGCGACATCGTGCGCCAGGGCCCGGCTGGTGGCTTCGCCCGTCTGCGCGATCCCCTCCGCCGGCGCCACGAGCTGCGCCCATGGCAGCTTGCCGTAGCGGGCGGACAGCGCCGCCATCCCGCGCGCTGAGGCGGGCACCGCGACCAATCCTCCCGCCGCGGCACGCGGCAGGAAATCCAGCACGTCGGTCGTGATGTTGTCATCCTCCGCGCGGTGGACGACGCAGACACCGCCGCCGCCCAGCCCCGCCGTGGATGGCATGGTCGCCGACATGACGAAATAGGCCGCCACCGCGGCATCCGCCGCATTGCCGCCGGCGCTCAGGACCTCGCGCCCGACCAGCGCGGCTCGTGGCTCATCGGCCACAATGCCGCCATAAAAATCGTCCACGGAATACAGCTCACCGGCATATTGGGCGCCGCCCCGCGAGCAGGCGGCGATGGCCAGGGCCGCACCGGCCAAGCTCCCGATGATGCCGAGGATGCGCCCCGGCCTGCGGCCCAAGATGGCCGCGGGACCGCGCGGAGAGGACGCCCGCGAGGACGGTCGCCCCGTTCGGCCGAGCCGAGTGGCGGGTGGCCGAGTGGCGGGCGTGTTTGCCTTGCCCGATGGGCCCCGGCCGATATGATGGCGCTCGGACATATGAGGAACTCCGCTCGTTCTTGGTTTTAACGATTCGGCGGCGAGCATAAGTAGGACCATGGATGTGATCAACCGGGCTACGGCCCTGTCCGGCCTCGGGCGGCTGGCGCAGCGTGCGACCGGCCTCGTTCTGGCCGCCTCCCTGGCGCTTGCGCCGGGACTCGAAGCCCAGGCGCAATCGCGCGGCGGCAGCCTCATCCGCGATGCGGAGATCGAGGCGACCTTGCGCGCCTATGCCGACCCGATCTTCGCCGCCGCCGGGCTCGATACTTCGGCGGTGCAGGTCCACATCATCAGCGACAAGCGCATCAATGCCTTCGTCTCGAACGGCATGCGCATCTTCATTCATACCGGCCTCCTGATGGAGGCCAAGACGCCCAACGAGGTGATCGGGGTGCTGGCGCACGAGACCGGCCACATCACCGGCGGCCACCTGGCGCGCCAGAAGGAGGAGCTGGAGAACCGCACCATCGAAGCGATTATCGGCATTCTGGCCGGCATCGCCATCGGGGTGGCAAGCGGCAGCGGCGAGGCTGGCGTCGGCGCGGCGACGCTGGGCCAGAGCATCGCGACCCGCAACCTGCTGCAATACACCCAGGCGCAGGAGGGCGCCGCCGATCAGGCCGCTTTCGGCCTGCTCCAGGCGACCCATCAATCGCCGCGCGGCATGGTGGACTTCTTCCGCGTCCTGGCGCGGCAGGAGGCGCTCTCCGCGATCAACCAGGACCCCTACATGCGCACCCACCCGCTCACGACCTCGCGCGTGGATTCCGCGGAGGCGGCGCTGCGGGCCTCGCCCTATGCCGACGCCGAGGATCCGCCGGAGCTGGTCGAGCGCCACAAGCGCATGCTGGCGAAGCTGATCGGCTATCTCGAGCCGCTGAGCCGCGTGATGACGCGGTACCCCGAGAAGGACCAGAGCGTGGCAGCGCGCTACGCCCGCGCCATCGCCTATTTCCGCGTGTCCCGCACGGAGGAATCGCTGGCCCTGATGGACAGCCTGCTGGCCGAGGCGCCGAACGATCCTTTCTTCATCGAGCAGAAGGCGCAGATTCTCTACGACCGGGGCCGCCTCGCCGACGCGCTCCCGCTCTATCAGCAGGCGCTCGATCTCGCCCCGCATGAGCCCTTGATCCGCATGGAACTGGCCGAAGCGCAGGTCGGGCTCGAGCACCCCGCCTTGCTCGAGCCGGCGATCGCGAACCTGAACGAGGTGGTGCGGCTGGAGCCCAGGAACGCCCGCGCGTTCCACCTGCTGGCCGTGGCCTATGGCCGCTCCGGCAACGCGCCGATGGCCGATCTTGCGCAGGCGGAGGAGTTCCTGGCCCGCGGCAAGAACAGGGATGCCAAGCGCTTCGCCGAACGCGCTCTGCACGGCCTGAAGGAGGGCTCGCCCGGATGGCTGAAGGCCCAGGATATCCAGTTCGCCGCCGACCAGGCGGAGGACGATTGACATCTGCGTGATGCGGCTGGCATCGCCCGGCCGCATGCCGCTATGCTAACGGCAGCTTCCTCAGTGAAAGATCCGAAGCGATGCGCGCGATCCTGATCGCACTTGCCCTGTTCCTTGCCGCCATGGGCGGCTACTTCTTCAAGGAGTTCGCGGCGGCCCGCAACCCGGAGGCGCCACTCGCGCTCGACGAGCAGATCTCGCAATACCTCAGGACCCATCCCGAGGAGGTGATGACCGCTCTCAAGCTCGCGCAGGCGAATGATGAGCGGCGGCAGAGGGTGGAAGCCCAGCAGGCGCTGGAGCTGCAGCAGGACCAGATATTCAACAATCCCGCCGACCCCGTCCTGGGCAACCCCAAAGGCGACGTGACAGTGGTCGAGTTCTTCGACTATCGCTGTCCCTATTGCAAGCGGACCACCGACTCGCTGATGGGGCTGATGAAGGACGATCCGAACATCAAAGTGGTGTTCAAGGAATTCCCGATCCTTGGGCCCGATTCGGTGGTCGCCGCGAAGATCGCGCTCGCCGCGCATCGCCAGGGCAGGTATGAGCAGGTTCATACGGCCTTCATGGCGCACAAGGGTTCGTTCGAGGAGGCCGCGCTCCTCGACCTCGCCGCCTCTGTCGGTGCCGATCGGAACAGGCTGGCGGCGGACATGCAGGATCCCGTGATCGTTGCGCTCTTGCGGGCCAACGACTCGCTCGCCGCCGCCCTCGGCATCACCGGCACACCCGGCTTCCTGTTTGGAAAACAGCTCGTCCCTGGCGCGGTCTCGCTCGAGGACATGAAGAAGCTCGTCTCTTCCGCCCGCGCGCAAGCCGGCTGATCTCGCCCTCACCCCCGTGACGATCACCGGCGGCGCCGCGCGCGATCGCCCCGGGATAGACCGCCTCCGACCGTGTTGCAGTCCGAAGGGCGCTCCGGGAGACGATGGGCGCCCCGCATTGCGCCGGTCAATGGCCGCCGCTATAAGGACTTCGACGATCGCACCGGCGGGGGAAGGGTCTTGGCGAAATCGCCTAAAATATTGATTCTGAACGGCCCGAACCTCAACATGCTGGGGGTTCGGGAGACCGCGATCTATGGCAGCGATACCCTTTCCGACATCGAGCGCATGTGTTCGCGCCGGGCCAAGGAACTCACCCTTGCCATCGATTTTCGGCAGTCGAATCTGGAAGGCGAGTTGGTCACCTGGATCCAGGAGGCGCGCGCCGGCGCCGACGGCATCGTCATCAATCCGGGAGCCTACGGCCATACCTCCATCGCTTTGCTGGATGCACTGCGCATGACCGACAAGCCGGTGATCGAGTTGCACTTGTCCAACATCCACCGCCGCGAGGCCTTCCGCCATCACACCTATACCAGCCAGGCCGCGACCGGAATCATCTGCGGCTTCGGGGCACACGGCTATGTGCTGGCGCTGGAGGCAATGGCGGAGCTGATCAGCAAGAAAGACCGCGCATGAGCAAATTCGACATCGATGAGGCATTGATCCGCAAGCTGGCCAAGCTCCTCAAGGAGACCGGCCTCACCGAGATCGAGTTTGAGACGGACGCCGCGCGCATCCGCGTGAATGCTGCCGCGAACGGGCCGGTGATCGCCGCGACGCCGGCGATGATGGCGCCTGCCGCCACCCCTGCCGGCTCGCTCACGCCCGCGCCCGGCGGCGCCGAGGCTGCCGCGGCGGGCACGGTCTCCTCGCCCATGGTCGGCACCGCCTATCTCGCGCCGGAGCCGAATACCGCCGCCTTCGTGAAGGTGGGCGACCGGGTGGCGAAGGGCCAGACGATCCTGATCATCGAAGCCATGAAGGTGATGAATCCGATCCCCGCACCGCACGCCGGGACCGTCACGCAGATCCTGATTCAGGACGGCCAGCCGGTGGAGTTCGGCGAGCCGATGATGGTCATCGCGTAGGCCGGCATCAGGCGATGTTCGAAAAGATCCTGATCGCCAATCGCGGAGAGATCGCGCTGCGCATCCATCGCGCGTGCCGCGAGATGGGCATTCGCACGGTCGCTGTCCATTCCGTCGCTGATGCCGATGCCATGCATGTGCGCCTGGCGGATGAGAGCGTGTGCATCGGGCCCGCGCCGTCGCGTGAATCCTATCTCAACATGCCGGCGATCATATCGGCCGCCACGATCACCGGCGCCGATGCGATTCACCCCGGCATCGGGTTCCTGTCGGAGAATGCGCGCTTCGCCGCGATGGTGGAGGAGCACGGCTTCACCTTCATCGGTCCGGCGCCTGATCACCTGTCGCTGATGGGCGACAAGGTGCAGGCCAAGGACGCGGCCACCCGCTTCGGCATCCCCGTCGTGCCCGGCTCCGATGGCGAGGTGAAGGACGAGGCCGACGCCAAGCGCTGGGCCAAGCAGATCGGCTACCCGGTCCTGATCAAGGCGGCGGCCGGCGGCGGCGGCAAGGGCATGCGCGTGGCGAACGACGAGAGCGAACTGTCGCAGGCCTGGTCGATGGCGCGCAGCGAAGCCATGAAATCGTTCGGCAACGATGCGGTCTACATGGAGAAATACCTCTCCCATCCGCGCCATATCGAGATCCAGATCCTGGCTGACAACCACGGCAACGTCGTGCACCTGGGCGAGCGCGATTGCTCGCTGCAGCGCCGCCACCAGAAGCTGGTGGAGGAGGCGCCCTCGCCCGCGCTCAACGCCAGGCAGCGCTCCGAGATCGGCGAGATCGCGACCACCGCGATGCGCAAGATGGGCTACCGCTCGGTAGGCACCATCGAGTTCCTGTTCCAGGACGGCGAGTTCTATTTCATTGAGATGAACACCCGTCTCCAGGTCGAGCATCCGGTGACCGAGATGATCACCGGCATCGATCTGGTGCGCGAGCAGATCCGCGTCGCCTCGGGCGCACCGCTCGGCATGACGCAGGCCGAAATCGTCTTCAACGGCCATGCCATCGAGTGCCGCATCAATGCCGAGAATCCCGAAACCTTCACGCCATCGCCTGGCAAGATTACCGAGTATCACGCGCCCGGCGGGCTCGGCGTGCGGGTGGACTCAGCGCTCTATGGCGGCTACCGGGTGCCGCCGCACTATGACAGCCTGATTGCCAAGCTGATCGTCCATGGCCGCAGCCGCAACGAGTGCATGATGCGCCTGCGGCGGGCCCTGGAGGAGATCGTGATCAACGGCATCCACACCTCCATACCCGTTCACCGCCGCATCATGTCGGCCTCCGATTTCCTCAACGGCAGCTACGACATCCGCTGGCTCGAGAAGTTCGTCGCCGAGCAGCAGGGCTGACCCCCAAAACAAGAGCGCCGGCTGACGCCGGCGCTCGGAGAGCCACGCCCTACACGGCGGCTATTCCTGTGCCTGAACGGCCGTCGGCTTGGTCTGATTCTGGGTCAGGACGATGGCATCGTCCGATGCCGTGCCCTGCGAAGCAGGAGCGGGGGTGGATTGCGCCACCGGCGCCGGCGTGCTTTGGCTCTGCGCCGTTACGCTGGAATGGCCCGGACAATCGGCGAACGCCGGAGCCGCGACCAGGACAGTCGCAAGCCCCAGCGCCAACCTTGAAACATGTTTCATGGGCACCTCCTTCTCGCTGTGACGGTCGGCCGTCATCCTGCGCCCATCAGCCCAAATGTAAAGCCCCCTTTTCGATCACATCTGCTGCGCGTCGAGGACGGTTCCGTCATACAGCGCCGGCAACCATGGCAAATCCGTGACACCCGGATCGACCCCGAGCTGCTTCACAAGCGTGGTGAGCTGGCCGCGGTGATGGGTCGCGTGGTTGAACATATGCGTCACCAGCACCCAGCGCGGCAGGATGCGCGTCTTGCCGTCATTCACGCTGACATAGGACATGGTCGCTGCCAGCCAGTCTTCCGTCACCTGGGCCGCCCAGGCCTCTATGCGGCGATCCATGGCCCGCCGCGCTGCATCGAGCTCGTCCCAGGTTTCGTGGAAGGTCTCGCCGATCCTCTTGCCCGGCATCGGTCCGCCGGTGAACCGCCCCATCCAGGCGAGATCCCCGTAGACGAGGTGGTCGAACGTGCCGTGGATCGACTTGAAGAAGGCCCCCATGTCGCGCTTGCGCTGGGCGTCGCCCAGGCCGCCGCAGAGGTCCAGCATGCGGCCGTTCATCCAGGCGCCATAGGCCGCCATCATTCGAACGCAGGCCGGTGTCATGGTTTTCCCTTCCGGCTGTTCATGCCCTGTGCGCAGCGACTATGCCAGGGTCGCCATTTGCGTTAGGCTTGCGTTGTTCGAGGAGGCGCCATGTCGAATCGCGCTGGGTCGCCCCGCATCACACCGGAGATGCTGCTCAGGGCCTATGCCATCGGGATTTTCCCGATGGCCGAATCGCGGCACGACCCGCACCTCTACTGGATCGACCCCGATGCGCGCGGCATCCTGCCGCTCGACGATTTCCACGTCCCGCGCAGCCTCAAGAAGACCGTTCTCAAGGGACCGTTCCAGGTCACGGCCGACCGCGCCTTCGAGGAGGTGGTGGCCGGCTGCGCTGAGCCGGCGCCCGGGCGCCGGCAGACCTGGATCAACGACACCATCTTCGATTTGTGCCGCAAGCTGCACGTGATGGGCTATGCCCATTCCGTCGAGACCTGGCTGGATGGTGAGCTTGTCGGCGGGCTCTACGGCGTCGCGCTCGGCGGCGCCTTCTTCGGCGAGAGCATGTTCAGCCGCGAGACCGATGCCAGCAAGATCGCCCTCGTGCATCTGGTGGGGCGGCTGAAGCACGGCGGCTTCGCCTTGCTCGATACCCAGTTCGTCACCAAGCACCTGGAGCGGTTCGGCGCGATCGAGATCTCGCGCGACCTCTATCGCAAGCACCTGACCGAGGCGCTGAAGCAGCGCGCTTCGTTCCCGAGCGAGCTGCCGGCATCGATGCTCCCGGACATGCTGAATGGAACCGCGCGGTAGCGGGCTTGGCTAATCGGCGGGGGCCTGCTCCGCCGGCATGGGCTCTTCCGGCACAGCCGGCACCTGCGCCGGCTCGGCCGGCTGCTCTGCCTCTGCCGTGCCCTTGTTCCCGCAATCAAGGACCCAGAGGTCATAGACCGGATGCTCCATGGCGGACAGCGCGGGGCTGGACGCGAACATCCAGCCCGAGAAGCGCGTCACCGGCTGCTCGCCCGGCTTCTGCTCCACCACCTGCAGGAAGGCCGCGCTTTCCGGCGTCTCCTCCGGCGGGCGCTTGTCGCAGGAGCGAACGGTGATCTGCAGCGATCCGAATTCGACCGTTTGGCCCACCGGCACCTCGATGGTCGAGATTCGCGCGGTGATCTTGTCGAGACCTTGCAGCACGGCCTCTTCCATCTGGATCGCGTAGGCGGGCGTCGCCAGCGCAATCAGGGCGGCCACGCCCGAAGCCATCGGCCAGTGTTTCATTTGCGCTTCCGGTATGGGTTCTGCAGATCGTCGACGACGCTCTGCAGAACGGCGCGTACCTGCGCCTCGTCGCAGCCCATCAGGATGGCATCCTCCAGCGCGTCCTGCGCCAGTTGCCGGATCTCGTCGAGATTCTGATTCAGGACCTTGATCTTCTCGACGCACGAAACGGGCCTGCCGTCGGGCTGCCGCCAGACGCGGGCCCCCTCGCCCGCGCCGCTTCCGCTCGCCTTGTCGTCGCTCTTGGATGACATGGCCATCCTATCTCTGCGGCCTAGTTGCTGGCGCCGCCGCTCTCGGTGCCGACCACGAACTTGTTGATCAAATCCGCCAAATTTATGGCGCCCTGCACATTGCGGATGCGATCGCCCGCAGCCAGCATCTCCATTTCGCCGCCGATGTTCAGCAGAATGTAGTTGTCGCCCAGCAATCCGTCACTGGTGACCACGGCGGAAGTGTCCTTGGGCAGCTTGATCGACTCGTCCATCTCGATCGTGACCACCGCCTGGTAGCGCTCCGGATCGAAACGCTGGTTGGTCACGGTGCCCACCTTGACCCCCGCGATGCGGACGTCGGTTCCGATCCCGGTCGAGCCGCCGCTGTCGAACCGCAGCTCCAGCGCATATCCGCTCGCCTCGGTGCCGATATCGGTCTGGGAGTAGACCAGGTACAGGAAATACCCTGCCACCAGCAGCACGACGGCGCCAAGGACGGTCTCGAGTGTATTTCGCTCCATGGCCCTCTGGTTCCCTCCTCTTGGGGGTGGGAACAGCCCCAAACTGTTCCCTCGCAGTGATCCGCTATCAGTTCGGTGTCCAGGGCTCGTAGTCGCCGCTGCCCGGCGCCCGCGCGCCACCCTTGAGGACGTGGCCGGGCGGCCGGTAGGCCAGATCGGTGCCCGTCAGGTTCGGCTCGTGCGGCTTCTGCCAGGGCCGCTGCGGAGCGCGGTTGAGCGGCGGCTCAACGATCGTGCGATGCAGCCAACCGTGCCACTCGGGTGGCACCTTGCTGGCTTCCGGGATGCCCTTGTAGAGCACCCAGCGCCGCTCGCGCGGCTTTCCCTTGGTCCGCTTGTCGAGGTAGTAGCGATTGCCGAATTGGTCGGTGCCGACATGCTCGCCGTGGAGCCAAGTGAAGAATCGGGTGCCGAAGGACATGGGTTGGGCCGGCCTCAAAATCACGAAACGCCGCGGACTATATCGACGGGTCCCGGCGCTGGCAAGCCGACCTCATCGCGGCTTGCGGCCGCCAAGTAGCGGTCAAAGCAGGATTTTCTCCAGTTCAACATAGGTCGGATGGTCGAAGCCGGGGTGGCTGTGCCAGGCGCCCTCGACAAATCCCAGCGCCCGGAAGAACGCCCGGTTGGCCGTCAGCACGAGGCGAGTCTCCACCCGCAGGCGGGAAAAGCCCAGGCCGCGCGCCAGCCCTTCCGCCTCCGTCATGAGCGCACGGCCGACTCCGGCCCCGCGCTCCGCCGGTTCGACCGCCAGCCGGCCTGCATAGGCGGCCTCCCCGCGCCGCCGGACCGAGACGCAGCCGATGACTCGGCTGGCGCGCCGGGCCAGCACGATCGGCCCCTGCTCCAGGGCTGAACGGATCGAGTCCGCGCTTTCCGCGAACGCGCTCGGCTCGGGCTGGATCCTGCCGCGGTACTGGTCGAAGGCACGGTGGATCAGCGCGGCGATCGCCTCAGCCTCTGCCGTGCCCGCTGGCCCGTACGATACGGGATTGCCCTCCGGCGCTTCTTTCCGCACCTTGCCTGTCCTTCGACCTAAGGGGGCTATCCTGTCTTCTTCCGAACGCGCTGAGCGCCGCCGCCGTCTGCTGGGCCTCGGCGCGACGCTGCTGGCGGCGCTCTTCGTCAGTCTCATCACCACTTTCGCAAGGATCACCTACGACGCGGGCAGCAATCCCGCAACGCAGGTGTTCCTGCGCTCCCTGTGCATGATGCTGGTCCTCGCCGCGCTGCAGCTTGCGCTCGGGCGCCATCTGATCGTGCCGCGCCGCACGGTCGTGACCACGATCGGACTTGGCACCTGCATCCTGGTGATGTCGTTCGGCTACCTTTCCTCCGTGTTCTACATCAGCGTCAGCCTGGCCGTGCTGGTGCTCTACACCTATCCGCTGATGGTGGGGATCGCCTCGCCGATTCTCGGGCGCGAGCGGATGACCCGGCTGAAGGCGCTCTGCCTGATCGGCGCCTTTGCCGGCCTGCTGGTCGCCTCGTCGGAAGGATTTGGCACGCTCGATTGGCGCGGCATCGGCTTTGCCCTTGCCGCCGCCGCCGGCCTCGCCTGCATCGCCCTGTTCGGCGGCAGGGCCATGTCGAAGGCCCATCCCTTCGCCATGAACGCCTGGATGAATCTCTGGGTCGCCCTGGCGGTCGGGCTATATCTGGCAGCCAGCGGCGGGCCGCAATTCCCGCAAACGGCCGCCGGCTGGCTCGCCACCTTGGCGGTATGCCTCTGCTACACCCTTGGCATTCTTTTCATGTTCCTCGGCCTGATGCTGGTCTCGCCGGCGCAATCCGCGCTGACCATGAACCTCGAGCCGCTTTTCTCGACACTGGCCGCGATCCTGCTGCTGCACGAAGCGGTGGCGCTTCGGCAGTGGATCGGCATGGCTATGCTCTTGGTCTTCCTTGCAATTTCGACGTTCACGGGAATGTCGCGGCGCGGAAAACCCTGAAATTGCTGACACTACTTATCCACAGGTGGGCGCAACACCTACAAGATGCTGGGGGGAGCCACTAGATGTAGGTTCGTCAAGTTCCAAATGTGACAATATGTAGAAATGTTTGCTTGCTGCGACGCGCTTCCCGCGTTCAATATTAAGCATGTCGCTGCGGGGTCACCCGCAACATATAGCGACCGATCTAAACAACTTAGGCCACTTTGTTGAAGCGGTTTCTTCGGCAGGGTGGCGGATTCCGCGTCAGCGGGCTTAGCGGGGGACCAGCATGCGTATTGAGCGTCGTTTCACCAAGGCCGAACAATCTCCCTATGCCGGGATTGCCTTCCAGAAGACCACCAGCGAAATCCGCAACCCGGACGGCTCGATCGTTTTCCAGTTGAAGGATATCGACGTCCCCGCCGACTGGTCGCAAGTCGCGTCCGACGTGCTGGCGCAGAAGTATTTTCGCAAAGCCGGTCTGCCGGCCAGGCTGCGCCCGGTCGTGGAGCGCGACGTGCCCGAATGGCTGTGGCGCAAGGAAGCCGATCGCGAGGAGCTGTTGAAGCTCCCGGCCGAGGAGCGCTATGTCGGCGAGCGCTCGGCCCAGCAGGTGTTCGACCGCCTGGCCGGCACCTGGACCTATTGGGGCTGGAAGGGCGGCTATTTCGATTCGGAGGAGGACGCCCGCGCCTTCTTCGACGAGATGCGCTGCATGCTCGCGCTCCAGATGGGCGCGCCGAATTCGCCGCAATGGTTCAACACCGGCCTGCACTGGGCCTATGGCATCGACGGTCCGGCCCAGGGCCACTACTACGTCGATTTCCGCACCGGCATGCTGACGGCCTCCGCCTCGGCCTATGAGCATCCGCAGCCGCATGCCTGCTTCATCCAGGGGGTCGCAGACGATCTGGTGAACGAGGGCGGCATCATGGACCTGTGGGTGCGCGAGGCGCGCCTGTTCAAATACGGCTCCGGCACCGGCTCGAACTTCTCAAAGCTGCGCGGCGCCAACGAGAAGCTGTCCGGCGGCGGCAAGTCCTCCGGCCTGATGAGCTTCCTCAAGATCGGCGATCGCGCGGCCGGCGCCATCAAGTCAGGCGGCACCACGCGCCGCGCGGCCAAGATGGTGACCGTCGACCTCGATCACCCGGATATCGAGGAATACATCGATTGGAAGGTGGTGGAGGAGCAGAAGGTCGCCGCTCTCGTAGCCGGCTCGCAGGCCTGCAACCTGCACCTCAATCGGGTCATCAAGGCCGCCCAATCGGGTGAGGGCGAGAGCCGGTTCGATCCTCAGAAGAATCCGGCATTGAAGGCCGCCATCCGTGAAGCGCGCAAGGCCAAGATCCCGGAGAACTATGTCCAGCGCGTGATCCACTTCGCGCAGCAGGGCTACAAGCAGATCGAATTCAGGACCTACGACACCGACTGGGACAGCGAGGCTTATCTCACCGTTTCCGGCCAGAACTCCAACAACTCGGTGCGGATCAGCAACGAGTTCATCCAGAAGGTGATCGACGACGGCGAATGGAACCTGATCCGCCGCACCGACAGCAAGGTCCACAAGACCGTGAAGGCGCGCGACCTGTGGGAGAAGATCGGCGCCGCGGCCTGGCAGTCGGCCGATCCCGGCGTGCAGTTCGACACCACGATCAACGAGTGGCACACCTGCCCGGAATCGGGGCGCATCAACGCCTCCAATCCGTGCTCGGAATACATGTTCCTCGACGACACGGCCTGCAACCTCGCCTCGCTGAACCTGATGACCTTCCTCAAGGAGGATGGCCGGGTCGACATCGAGGCCTACAGCCACGCCGTCCGGCTGTGGACCGTCGTGCTCGAGGTCTCGGTCATGATGGCGCAGTTCCCGTCCAAGGAGATCGCGCAGCTCTCGTACGATTTCCGCACCCTCGGACTCGGCTACGCCAATGTCGGCGGCCTGCTGATGGCGATGGGCCTGCCCTATGACAGCGATGAGGGCCGCGCCCTCACCGCGGCGTTGACCGCGGTCATGACCGGCGTCTCCTACGCCACCTCTGCCGAAATGGCCGGCGAGCTCGGCACCTTCCCCAGCTTTGCCAAGAACCGCGAGGCGATGCTGCGGGTGATCCGCAACCACCGCCGCGCAGCCTATGGCGAAACCGCTGGCTACGAGGGCCTGTCGGTCCTGCCGGTGGCGCTCGACCACGACAATTGCCCGGACGCCGCCCTGCTCGATGCCGCGCATCAGGCGTGGGACCAGGCGCTGACCCTGGGCGAGCTGCACGGCTACCGCAACGCCCAGGCGACGGTGATCGCGCCGACCGGCACCATCGGCCTCGTGATGGATTGCGACACCACCGGCATCGAGCCGGACTTCGCGCTGGTCAAATACAAGAAGCTGGCGGGCGGCGGCTATTTCAAGATCATCAACCGCACCGTCCCGGCCGCTCTCCGGAAGCTCGGCTACGCGGAGAACGAGATCGAGGAGATCATCCGCTATGCCGTGGGCCACGGCACGCTTTCCGGCGCGCCCGGCATCAACCACGAGGCGCTGAAGGCGAAGGGCTTCACCACCGGCTCGATCCAGGCGATCGAGAGCGCCGTCGGCGCGGCTTTCGACATCCGCTTCGTGTTCAACAAGTGGACGCTGGGCGAGGAGTTCTGCCAGGCCGCGCTCGGCCTCACCGCCGAGCAGCTCAACGATCCGACCTTCGACATGCTGTCGGCGGTCGGCTTCACCAGGGCCGAGATCGACGCGGCGAACACCTACTGTTCCGGCGCCATGACGCTGGAAGGCGCGCCGGGCCTGAAGCAGGAGCACCTGCCGGTTTTCGACTGCGCCAATCCGTGCGGGCGCATCGGCAAGCGCTTCCTGTCGGCGGAGAGCCACATCCGCATGATGGCGGCGGCGCAGAGCTTCATCTCCGGCGCCATCTCCAAGACCATCAACATGCCGAACCAGAGCACGGTCGAGGCCTGCAAGGAGGCCTACATGCTGTCCTGGCGCCTCGGCATCAAGGCGAACGCGCTTTATCGCGACGGCTCCAAGCTGTCGCAGCCCCTCGCCAGCTCGATCCTCGGCGACGACGACATCGTCGACGAGGTGATCGAGGCGCCCGCCGCCGCCCGCGCGCCGATCGTGGCGGAGCGGATCGTCGAGCGCATCATCGAGCGGCAGGTCCAGCAGGGCCGCAAGCGCCTGCCGGAGCGCCGCAAGGGCTACACCCAGAAGGCCATCGTCGGCGGTCACAAGGTGTATCTGCGCACCGGCGAATACGAGGACGGCGCGCTGGGCGAGGTCTTCATCGACATGCACAAGGAGGGCGCCGCCTTCCGCAGCCTGATGAACAACTTCGCGATCGCGATCTCCATCGGGCTGCAATACGGCGTGCCGCTGGAGGAATATGTCGAGGCCTACACCTTCACGCGGTTCGAGCCGAACGGCATCGTGGAAGGCAACGACGCGATCAAGATGTCGACCTCGATCCTCGACTACATCTTCCGCGAGCTTGCGATCTCCTATCTCGGCCGCAACGACCTGGCGCATGTCCAGTCCCACGACCTCTATCCGGATGCCCTGGGCGGCGGCGTGGCGCAGGGCGACCTGCCGGGTCACCAGCAGCAGGAGATCGCCAGCATGAAGCGCATCGCCTCCACGGGCTATGTGCGCTCCAACCTGGTGGTGCTGTCCAACGTGGCGCGCGGGGCGGTCATCGGCAACACTGCGCTGGCGCCCAGTCCGCACGAGGTGCACAGCCACGCGCAAGGCCACGGCCATGGCGAAGCGCAGTTCCATGTCCACATGGAGCGGCACGAGGAAGTGAATGCGGTGATCGCCTCAAACGATCTCGCCAAGGAGATCGAGAGCAAGCTGGAGCGCATCCGTGAGGCGAAGATGAAAGGCTACGAGGGTGATGCCTGCGGCGAATGCGGCAATTTCACCCTTGTCCGGAACGGGACGTGCATGAAGTGCACGACCTGCGGATCAACAAGCGGGTGCTCGTAAGACCCTTCTTATCCCTTGCTCTGACGAGAAACGCTTGTTGCTCACCCCGCCCGTCTTCAGCTAGGCCCTGAAGGCGGGCGGGCGCGTTTTGGGGGAGCCTCATGATGCGGGCTCCTCAAATCTTGACCCGATCGCCCCTTGCGCCCCCTCAGCCCGGCCCTTTATGAATTCGCGCACCGGATCGGCATGACGGGGGCGAGATGGCTGGAGCGCAGGCGCTAGGTGGGACCGACGGCAAGTCCTCGTTCAAGGCTTGGCGGCGCGCACGGGTGAAGAGGCTCGGCCTCGCCCTGCTGAAGCTGCTGGCGAAGCTCTACAGCCGGCAGTCCCTGGTTCCCGATACGCCCTTCGTTCCCAATCACCATTTCCCGTTCCTGGCGGAGATCGAGGCCAACTGGAAGGACATCCGCGCGGAGCTGAAGGTCATTCTCCAGGAGCGGGAGCGCATCCCTTTCTTCGACAAGATCTCCCCCGACCAGGCGCGCATCTCGCATTCGCAGAAATGGCGCATCTTTTTCCTGTGGGGCTTGGGGGAGGAAGTGACCGGCAACACCGCACGCTGCCCCAGGACCGCGGCGCTGCTGCGCAAGGTGCCGCGCCTGCGCTCCGCCTGGTTCTCGATCATCGGGGCGCGCTACAGGATCAAGCCGCACCGGGGCATCACCAAGGGCGTGCTGCGGGCCCATCTCGGTCTGATCACGCCAAAGCGCTGGCAGCAATGCCGCATGATCGTCGACGAGCAGCCGGTGCAGTGGCGCAAGGGCCGCTGCTTCGTGTTCGACGATTCGAGGACCCACCGGGTCGCGAACGACACGGACGAAGAGCGCGTGATCCTGCTGTTCGATTTCGACCGTCCGATGCGCTGGCCGTCCAGCATGCTCCACCGCATGGCGCTGTGGCTGATGAAACGCACCGCCTATTACAAGGACGCCCGCCGCAACCTCACGAGGCATGAGCGCGCCCAGATGACCGAGGCTGCCCGCGACCAGGCGATCACCGACGCCATGCAGCGCATCGCGGACTAGAGGCATTGGCGGAGCCGGGCAAGCCGATCACCCTCATCACCGGCGCTTCGTCGGGCATCGGCGCGGCGCTCGCCCGGCGCCTGGCGCGGGACGGAGATCACGTGATCCTGGTGGCGCGGCGCCTGCGCCTGTTGCAGGAGGTCAGCGAAGGCATCGTCGCATCCGGCGGCAGTTGCGAGATAGCGGTCTGTGACGTCACGGTCGGAGAGGCCGCGCGTTCCTGCGTGAGCGAAGCTCTGCGCAGGCATGGCCGCATCGACCGCCTGATCCTCAACGCCGGCGGCGGCGACCGCACGCCGGCGGAGCACCTGACCGGCGAGGAGATGCGCGCCGCGCTCGAGCTCAACCTGTTCGGCGTGGTCAACTTCATCGAGGCCGCGCTGCCGGCCCTTCTGCGACAGGGCAACGGCCAGATCGTCGCCATCGGCAGCATCGCGGGCTATCGCGGCCTGCCGCGCGCGGCCTCCTACGGCGCCGCCAAGGCCGCGCTCATGAACTACATCGAGAGCCTGCGCATCGACCTGGCGCCGAAGGGGATCTCCGTGACCTTGGCCGCGCCCGGCTTCGTCGCGACAAAAGACACTAAGAAGCAGCGCGCCAAGCCCATGGCTATGCAACTTGACCGCGCCGCCGACCTTCTCGCGCGTTCGATCCTGCGCAAGAGGCGCTATGTCGCCTTTCCCCGATTGCTCGCCTGGATCGCGGCGATCATGCGCCTGCTCCCCGTCGGCCTGTACGATCGGCTGATCCGCGCGCTCGATCGCCGCTAGCCTTTGACGGCGCCCGCCGTCAGGCCCGAGATGATGTAGCGCTGCAGCGCCAGCACCAGGACGATGAGCGGGACAGTGACGATGACGCAGGCCGCCATCACCTTGCCCCAGGGTAGTTCATAGGCCGTGGCGCCCGAGATCAAGGCGATGGCGACCGGCACCGTCCGCTGCTCGGTGGAGAGCGTGAAGGTCAGCGCGAACATGAACTCGTTCCACGCCAGGATGAACGCCAGCAGCCCGGAGGCGGACAAGGCGGGTCCCATGATCGGCAGGAACACCCGCGTCAGGATCCGCCAATCGCTGGCGCCGTCGACAATCGCGGCCTGCTCCAGTTCCCGCGGCATCTCGCGCATGAAGGTCGTCAGCACCCAGGTCACGAAAGGCAGCGTGAGGATGAGGTTGGCGAGCACCAGTCCCGACAGCGTGTCATAGAGCCCGATGGCGCGGATCAGATCGAACAGGCCCGATAGCACGGCGATCTGCGGAAACATCGAGACGCTGAGGATGATCAGCAGCATCGCAGTTCGTCCGCGGAAGCGGATGCGGCCGAGCGCATAGGCGGCGGTCAGCGCCAGGAACAGCGAGAGGCCGGTCGCGACCACAGCGACGATCAGCGAGTTGAGGATATTCCTGGCGAAGGGCTGCTCCCGGAACAAGGCCACGTAGTTGTCGAGGGTCGGGTTGCCCGGCCAGAGCTCGACCTGGAAAAGGCTGCTGCCGGTCTTCAGCGAAGAGACGATCGCCCAATAGAACGGGAACACCACGTAGAGGAGGATGCCGGCGATCAGCACATAGAAGCCGAGCCTGCCCAGGTGCCTGCGGATCACCGCCGCTCTCCCGCCGCACTGACATTGACCCGCCCCAGCGTGATCACGATGGCGGTGGCCATCGCGACGATCAGGAACAAGGACGTCGCCGCCGCCGACCCGTAGCCCACGTCCTGGAAATCGACCAGTTGCTGCCTGGCATAGACGGACATGGTGGTGGTCGCCGGGTTGTTGCCGGTCAGGACGTAGATGACGTCGAAGACTCGCATCGCATCGAGGCCGCGGAAGATGACCGCGACCAGCAGCGCCGGTCGGATCAGCGGCAAGGTCACGCGCAGGAACATTCGGATCGGCGGCACGCCATCGACCTTGCCGGCCTGATAGATCTCCCGCGGCAGGACCTGTAGCGCGGCCAAAATCAGCAGCGCCATGAATGGCGTCGCCTTCCACACGTCCACGGCTACCACCGCAGCGAAGGCGAGCCTCGGCTCGGCCAGCCAGGCCCAGGGCGCGTCGATCAGGCCGAGCTTCAACAGCATGGCGTTCACCACGCCGTAGAGATCATGGAGCATCCACCCCCACATCTTCGCCGAGATGACCGTGGGGATGGCCCAGGGGATCAGCACGGCCGCCCGCAGCAGCCCTCGCCCCGGCATATGCGCGTTGAGCGTGAGGGCGATCACCAATCCCAGCAGCGTCTCCAGCCCGACCGAGACGATGGTGAAGAGCAGTGTCGTGCCGACCGCGCGCCACCACAGCGGATCCTGGAACAGCGCGATGTAATTGGCAATGCCGACCGCCTGCCAGTTCTCCAGGTCCGACAGGTACGCGTCGGTGAAGCTGAAGGCGATGGTGCGTCCGAGCGGCCAGGCTGCGACCAGGATCACCGCCACCAGCATTGGCGCCACGAACAGCCAGGCGACGCGCGCGCGCTGCTGCGCCAGCGTCAGGCCGGCCCTGCCGCCGGCCGATTTCCGCGCAGCGGCGGTCAATCGCTGCGCCGGGTGTGGTGAGGCAGCCAGCGCAAGCCGGTCGAGCCTACCAATTGCCGCCGCGGCTCAGCCGCTCCAGCTCGCTGTTCAGGTCGACCAGACTTGCGGAGGCGGCGCCCTGGCCCGACAAGGCGCCGTGCACCATGCGGACGAACGCGCTGGATACCTGGTTGTAGCGCCGCCCGGTTATCGTCGACGGCCGCGCCACGGCGCTTTCGACGATCGGCAGGAAGTCCTTGTAGAACGGATTGGCGGTCACGAGATCCGCATCGGAATAGAGGCTGCGCAGGGTCGGATTGAACGAGCCCTCCTGCGCACGGCGCTTCTGCTCCTGCGCCGAGGTCAGATAGCGCACCAGGTCCGCCGCCTCGTCTGGATGAGCGGAATAACGGGAGACGGCGAGATTCTGGCCACCCATGGCGGCGGCATGACGCGCCTCGGCCCCGTCGCCTTGCGGGAGCGCCGCAACGCCGACCTTGCCCTTGACGGGGCTGTCGGCGGCATTGGCGAGCGCCCAGGCATACGGCCAGTTCCGCATGAAGACGGCGTTGCCCGACTGGAACACGCCGCGCGATTCCTCCTCCGCATACGAAAGCACGCCGCGCGGCGAGATGGTGCCGATCCAGCTCCTTGCCATCTCCAGCGCCGCTGCCGCTTGTGGATTGTCGATCGTGACTGTGCCGTCGGGATCGACGATGCCGCCGCCGCCATAGCTCGCAATCCATTCCAGCGCGTTGCAGGTCAGACCCTCATAGGCGCGCCCCTGCCACACGTAGCCCTGCAGGTTCGCGTTGCCCGCCTGCCGCTCGCCATCCAGCACGGCTTTCGCGGTTTCCGCCAGCTCGGCCCAGGTCTTTGGGACCTGCTTGCCGTATTTCTCCAGCAGGTCCTGCCGGTAGTAGAGCAGCCCGGCATCCATGAACCACGGCATGGCGACCAGCTTGCCGTCGACCGTGTTGTTGTCGATCAGGACCTCGAAATGATCGGCGCGATCTTCCTCGGAGAGAATCGCGGAGAGGTCCACGAGATGCGGCGCCAGGATGGCCGGCCAGATCACGTCGATCTGGAACACGTCGATGTCCTTCGCCTGCGCCGCCAGCAGCGTCTGGTAGAGCGCCAGCCGCTCATTCGCATCGGCCGGGGTCGGCACCAGCTTGACCGTGTTGCCGGTCGCCTGTGCCCAGGCCTCGGCTCCCGATTGGCACAGCTGCTGCTCGATCCCCAGCGAACTGCACGAGATGGAGATGGTGACCTCGGCACGTGTGCCGGCCGAGAAACCCGAACTCACCGCGAGGATGGTGGCCGCAAGGGCGAACAGACGCAGCATGGCGATCCTCCCTGATCGTGTGGTCGTTATCCTCTCCCGCTGGTCGATAAATGCGGCGTGCGACACACTGTTCCGCGTCTCGCTCGCAACGGTTCCGATTATTGATAGATGGCGCAAGATGCCAAGCCGGAAATCGCGGCCGGCCCGCGGCGAGACACATCGTGTTCCCGGTCCGCGAAACGCCTTGACCTCGCATATAGGTGCGGGTCAGGCTCTCGCCCTTATTCCGGTTCTGTCACAGCGCGGGCGCCGATGAAGCCGATTGCCATCAATATTGCCGAGATCTACGTGCCGCAGGCGCTGCGCAAGCCGGTGGATTCCGCCAAAGTGACGATGCTGGCCGAGAGCATCGCTGAGAAAGGCCAGGAAGCGCCGATCCTGGTGCGGCCGGACAAGGGCCGCTATGTGCTGGTGAGCGGACTGCATAGGATCGAGGCATGCAAGGCGCTGGGCGAGACCACGATCATCGCCAATGTCGTGCAGGCGCGGAAGTTCTGACGGCTAGAGGGCGAACCACCCGACGCTCAGCATCGCGACGCCGCCGAAGGCGAGCACGGCGGGGCGCAGCCAGAACGGCTGCCGCATCACGGCCCCTTCCCATCTCTGCGCGGCGTGGTTGCGATGGCGCAGATGGATGGCCGCGCGCCGAAGGCCGGCCGGGCTGAGGCTGCGCCCCAGGGCCGACAACTGCAGGGCGCTGGTCTCGAGCCCAAGCCGGGCCTGCGGGATGCCGCAGGTTTCGGCTGCCGCGCCCAGCTTCGCCTGCAGCGTCCCGGATGGCGCCCCGCGGTCGCGCAGCAGCAGGTATTCGCCGGCATCCGCTCGCGAGGCGATCCCGTCATAGGCCTCGCCCAGCACGACCTGGTCACACGCTGCCCGCAGGCTCGCGTGGACTTCCGGCGAAGCCGCGGTCTCATCCTTCAGGATGCCGGCCTGCACCCGCATCAGATCCAGCCGCCTGCTGATCTGCTGGGCAGCGCCCTCCACCAGGAGCAGGAATTCGCGCGCCGATGCCAAGGCCGGCTTGTCCGGCTTGCGGACGGCGGACTTCAATGACTCCGGCAAGTGGGCGGCCAGCATCAGCCACCATCTGCCCTCGGCTTTCGCCGGCCGCGCGGTCATGAAGACCGGTCGCGGCGCAGCCCCGCCGATCTGCAGGTCGGCGGTGATGATGCCGAATTCCTCCCCTGCCGCCAGCCTGGCGATGCAACGCCGGAACCAGGCACGCTGCGCCGGTGCCACGAGATCGACGAGCGCTTGGCCTTCGACTTGCCGGGAGTCCAGGCCCAGATGCTGCACGGTCATGCCGCGCGCCTCGTGGATGCGCGTTCCCTTGTCGATCAGGGTTGATACGTCCCAGGTTTGCTGCATGGTGCGCCGCGGATCTGCCTCGAGAAGCGCCAGCAAAGCCCCATCGTCCTTAAGGAAGCGTTAGAGCGGCGGTCTTCAGGCTGCGGCCGCCTGCCGCCGGCCGCCGGAATGCTGAGTCCAGAGTGGCCGCAATGCCGCACCGAGCGCCACCGCGAGCCCGGCGCCGCCCACAGCCCAGGACGGCCGCAGGCCGATCCCGATCATCCAGTTTGTCGCTAAAATACGCATCAAATCGACGCCAGTCTTCACGTGATAATAGAGCGCTTCCGCGCCGGCCGACGCGGCAGCCGAGAGCACGGCCAGCAGGACCAGAGCGACGACGCCGGATGAGCCGCGCTGCAGCACCCCGTACCGCGCCAGCAGGCGCCACAGCATCAGCCACAGGAACAGGCCGCCCATGACGAACGGTTCCGTCACGTCCGCCTTGGACTGGATGAAGAAATGCACCACCGCCACGGCGCCTGCCACATAGGCCAGGCGGTGCAAGGCGGCCCATCGCTTGCCGCCCAGTCGTCGCACCATGCCATCCGTCGAGGTCGCCGCCAGCGCCAGCAAGATCAGCAGCCCGGCAAATCCGATCGTCAGGTAATAGCGCAGCACGATCTCGCGCGCGATCACCTGGAGCTGTAGCGACTTGTCGAGCGCATAGAACAGGACATGCGCCGCCGCGTAGCAGAACGCCGCCACCCCGACCATGCGCCGCACCAGGATGAGCTTCGGCCATCCCAAGGACTGCCGGAGCGGAGTCACTGCCAGCGAGACGAAGAGCAGCCGGATCGACCAGTCGCCGAGATCATGGTTGGCGAGGATGTAAGGCCGCGCATAGCCTTGCGTGGCGAGCTGCCAAGCCACGTAGAGCGCAGGCAGGAGCAGCAGCGCGAAGACTACGGATTTGAGCGCCGAGACGCGCCCCGCCCGGTCGAGCCAGGGAAGATAGGGACTGAGCCGCGTCGCACCTTGGGCCACGAAATGCATCCATCCGCCGTGAATCGAGGCATCGATATAACAGGCAACTTAGCCCGTCGACCGATCCCCACAATTCACGGCAGCGTGTACCTATGCCCATGCTCCGGCAAGCGCTCCTAAATGCTTGCCCTACATACAGATTTCATGATGTCCGGCCGGCATCGCATCCATGCGTCGCGGCTGGCCGCCTTAGATGTCCCATTCACCACGCACGACATGGGGGATGTGCTCGCGCCGGATCCCGATGTCGCGAAGCTGATGATCGCTCAGCTCCCGCAAGAGCTTTTCGTCGGCATGCGTCTTCCAGGCCCGTCTGGCCGCGCGAAACAGAGCGCGTGGAACAGCCAGCAGGAACTCAGCGCCGCGACCGGGGGAAACCTCGCTGTGCGCGTGTATCCGAAGGCAATCCGATCTGCGTGAAATCATTTCCGACATGACCCACTCCTTGAAATCTATGCGCCGCTCTCATGCTTTCTCCTACGATTCTGTTCTATCGCAACCCGGTGACAAGAAATGGCAGTAGCCTTCTTAGAGCGTGCGTTTTTTATGGAGCGGTGGGACGGCACGTCACGCTACGGCGAATCCTTTAGCCGTGCCGTTCGCGGATCGGCTTGCCTCTGAAACGAAAGAGGGCGCCTCTCGCGAGGCGCCCTCTTCACGGATCGGGACTCAGGGCCCGCGCCTACTTCTGGATACAGGTGTCGACTGTATCCTTGGTGCATTCGTCGAGGCCGGTGAAGACCGGATCCTCGACCTGCTTGCCTTCGATCAGATCGATCATGACCGAGGGCGCCTTGTAGCCCATCTCGAACGGCCGCTGTCCGACCAGTGCGGTGACCAGGCCTTCGCGGGCGATGGCAACCTCCTCGCCGATGGTGTCGGCAGCGGAGATCACGAAGTCGCCGCTCGCGATCCGCTCCGCGTAAGGCCGGACCAGGTCGCGATAGGGCTGCGGCGCGCCGAAGAGCGGCCAGCCGCCTTCGATCGCGAAGGCGTCAAGATCCGGATTGGCGGCCAGGATGTCGGTCATCGCCTGGACGCCCCGTGCGCCGTCGTCATTGGTGAAGACCGGGCAGCCGGCGACTTCCGTCCAGCCGCCTTCGCCCTTCAGCGCGGTCAGGCCCTGCTGCCCGCTCAGCGCATCGCGGGTGCCTTGCGCACGGCGCAGAATGTTGTCCGCGCCGGGATTGCCCTGGATGGTGCAGACTGTGCCGCCATTCGGCTTGTGCTTCTTGATGTATTCGCCGATGCGATAGCCCATCAGGTAGTTGTCTGTGCCCAGATAAGTCAGGCGCAGCGCCGAATCCTCGGATGCGAGGTCGGCATCGAGCGTCATCACCGGGACTGTCGGGCTGGCGGTCCTGATCGTCTGCGCGATCAGCTTGGCATTCGAGGGCGAGATGGCGATCGCGGCCGTGGAGGACTGGCCGAGCATGTCCTGAACGATCTGCGCCTCGCCCGCCTCGTCGGAGGTCGATGCCGGTCCGGTATAGAAGCACTCATACTCGGAGTTGGCGTTCTCCTTGTTCCACTTCTGGCATCCCTGATTGATGGCCTCGAAGAACGGGTTGTCGAGGCCCTTCACCACGATGACCAGTTGTTTCTTCGCCAAGGCCGGCCCGGCGCTGAGAGCTAGGGCCGCAGCCGCAATAAGCAAGGATAGTTTCTTCATTCATTCCTCCCATTGGAATAGATTTATCCTTTCGTTGACCAGACGGGCCCGCCGGCCCGCCATACGGATCAGCCCGGGTACCAGACCTTGCGCGGGTCGTCCTTCGACCGCGCGTAGGTCCAGGCCGAGTCGATCAGCATTTCCAGATCGTAGTCGGGCTTCCAGCCCAGCAGGTATTTCGCCTTGCTGTTGTCCATCCAGGTCGAGTGGTACTGGCTCGGGATATCGACGGAACCGAGCCCGCGGGTGCGCCGCAGATGCTCGGCCACTTCGCCGTAATCGACCGGCCTGTCCATGCAGATGTTGAAGAGTTGCCGCTCCGCGCGCGGATTGTCGATCGCCGCGAGGATGGCGGATACCAGATCGTCAACATGGACGAAATTGCGCTTGAGCGGCCGTCCGTCGGCGTCCCGCAGCAGCGGCACGGTGCCATTTTTGGCGTAGCGCTTCGCGTCTTCCGCCGGCACCATGGTCTTCCAGTCGGGGCCGCCGAACACATCCTCGCCGAACGACATGGAGTATTTGAAATCGTCCTTTTCCATGATCCACGGCGCGCGCAGGCAGCACCCGTTGAGACCGTACTGGATTCCGAACTGCTCCAGCATCACTTCTTCGAGAACCTTCGACAGGGCATAGCAGCCGGGATAGGCCATGTGCCGAGCGCCCTCGGTGATCGGCCCGTCATGCCGGTAGTGGAAGTGGCCGATTCCGGCATCGCCGCCGATCAGGATGAACTGCCGGGCCGTCGGGCTGAGGCGAAATCCCTCAAGCAGCCAGAACAACCCTTTGACGGTGACGTCCATCACGTCCGCCGGCGTTTCCTTGCAGGTGGCAAGATGCACGACATGCGTGACCCCGCCGAGGGCTTCATCGGCGACGGCTTGGTCGGCAATGGTGCCGCGGGCGATCTCGATGCGCGCGTTCCGTTCGCAGGTGCGGTTGTGGCAGAGCGCACGGATGCGGGCCCCGGAAAATCGGGGGTCTTCGAGCAGGCGGGCGATCAGGTTCCGCCCAACCTTTCCTGTCGCACCGGTGACGAGGATCAGCATTCGCCCTCCCGCAGGCTAGCTAATATCGGCGCAGCGCAGGCGTCAACGGTTTTGTCCTACAAAATGGGGCGGTGAGGTTTTCGATGGCTTGATTCATCAGACAATAGATTGACGCCCCTGACGGGCTTTGCCTAAATTCACGCAGCTTCGCCCGCGCACACGGGCGACTTGCATTGCGGCAGAATCCGCGCTGATGGGTCCAGAAAACGAGACCGGCAACAACGACCGGCGCGGGACGGGAGGCAGATCGGGTGGCACTTCTCGAGCTCAGCAACATTTCGAAGCATTTTGGCGCGATCCACGCCGTCAACGACGTGTCGCTGTCGCTTCAGGCCGGCGAGGTGACCGGCCTGATGGGCGACAACGGCGCCGGCAAGTCCACCCTGGTCAAGATGATCGCTGGCAATTTCCGACCCAGCCACGGCACCATGCGGATGGCGGGCGCCGAGCTCATCCTGCATCGCCCGGTGGATGCGCGCCGGCACGGCATCGAGATCGTCCACCAGGACCTGGCGCTGTGTGACAACCTCACCGCGGCGGCCAATGTCTTCCTGGGGCGCGAGCTGCGAATCGGCTTCGGCCCCTTCGGCATCCTCGACTACGCCGCGATGTATAAGCGCGCCGGCCAGATCTTCGCCGAGCTGAAATCGGAGACCCGGCCACGCGACCTGGTCAAGCAGATGTCGGGCGGGCAGCGTCAGGCCGTCGCGATCGCCCGCACCATGCTGTCCCAGGCCCGGATCGTGCTGATGGACGAGCCGACGGCCGCGATCTCCGTGCGCCAGGTGGCCGAGGTCCTGAATCTCATTCGCCATCTCCGCGATCAGGGCCTTGCGGTCATCCTTATCAGTCACCGCATGCCGGACGTGTTCTCGGTCGCGGACCGGGTCATCGTCATGCGCCGGGGCCGAAAGGTCGCCGACAAGAGGATCGCGGAGAGTTCGCCCGAGGAAGTGACCGGCCTCATCACCGGAGCAATTGAGCAGGCTTGATCATGGCAACCACCATCGACCAGACGATCGCCCAGAAGCAGCACAGCTGGCTCACCTCCATCACGAACAGCCAGACCTTCTGGGTGGTGATCGCCGTGATCCTCGCCTGCGTCTTCCTGTCCTTCGCCACAGAATCCTTTGCGACCTCCAAGAACCTCTACAACATCACCCGCAACTTCACCTTCGTGGCGATCATCGCCCTCGGCATGACCCTGGTCATCATCACCGGGGGCATCGACCTGTCCGTCGGCTCGGTCCTCTGCCTGTGCAGCATGGTGCTCGCCGTCACCATGAACGCCGGCTACGGCATCGAGATCGGTATTCTGGCGGCGCTGGGCACCGCGATCGTGGTCGGGCTTTTCAATGGCATCCTGATCGCCTATCTCGGCTTTCCGCCTTTCGTGGTGACGCTTGGTATGCTCTCGGTCGCGCGCAGCCTGGCGATGGTGGCGTCCAACAACACCGTCGTCTTCCAGTTCGGGCCGGATCACGACCTGCTGCTCGCCCTCGGCGGCGGCGCCTGGCTGTGGGGGATCGCCAATCCCGTCCTCTACATGATTGCCCTGGCGCTGCTCACCGGCTTCGTCCTGCGCTGGACCCGGTTCGGCCGCCATGTCTTCGCCATCGGCGGCAATGAACACGCGGCGCGGCTGACCGGCGTGCCCGTCCGCCCGATCAAGGTCGCGGTTTATGTCATCTCCGCCCTGACCGCGGGGATCGCCGGCATCGTCCAGACCGGCTGGCTCGGCGCCGTCACGACGAATATCGGCGCCGGCATGGAATTGCAGGTCATTGCCGCCGCAGTCATCGGCGGCGCCAACCTCGCCGGCGGCATCGGAACCGCCTTCGGCGCCCTGGTCGGCGCGGCGCTGATCGAGGTGATCCGCAACAGCCTCGGCCTGCTGGGCATCAACGCCTTCTGGCAGGGCACCTTCATCGGCGGCGCCATCATCCTCGCCGTGCTGTTCGACCGCATCCGCAACATCCGCCAGAGTGAATAGCGGGAGACTGGCGGGAAGCAGATCGGCCTTACCGCCGCCGTACGATTGAAGCGCATTACGCATCATTTTGAGGGCCGCTTGTGCAGTTGGCGTAATCGGCGCAGCCTTCGTTGACGCACGCGGCTCAACTCGCGTATTGAAAGTATTGTCAGACAAATCATCTGGCCAAGGTCGGCGCCCCCAAGGGGCAAAGCCCGACCATTTATGTGAAGCGCACTCAAGCACGCGTGGGAGGAAATGATGAAGCGATTTTTCGTGGCCGGCGCCGCCTTGGCGCTGGCGATGAGCGTCGGTGCTGCGACCGACGCCCAGGACAAGAAGACGCTGGCCTTCGTCGTCAACGGTGCCTCCGATTTCTGGAAGGCGGCGGAAGCCGGCGTCGCGAAGGCGCAGGATGAACTGCCGGATTACGAGCTGGTGTTCAAGTATCCCGAGACCGCGACCGCCGCGGTGCAGCAGCGCCTGATGGACGACCTGGTGGCGGCGGGCGTCGCCGGCATCATGGTCAGCCCGAACGACCCGAAGCACTCGACCGAATCCCTGAACCGCATCGCCGAGAACGCCGTCTTGTTCACGACCGATAGCGATGCGCCGGATTCGAAGCGCATCGCCTATGTCGGCAGCTCCAATGTCGACGCCGGCGTGCAGGCCGGCGAGCTGATGAAGAAGGCGATGCCCGACGGCGGCAAGTGCATCATGTTCGTCGGCATCCTGGCCAACGACAATGCGCGCGAGCGCGTCGAAGGCATCAAGGAGTCGATCGCCGGTACCAACATCGAGATCCTGGATATCCGCGAGGACGATATCGACATGGCGCGTGCCAAGCGCAATGTCGAGGACGCCCTGGCGGCCAATCCCGACATCGACTGCCTGGCCGGCCTCTACTCCTACAACACGCCCCGCATCTACGAAGTGGTGAAGGACGCCGGGCAGCTGGGCAAGATCAAGATCATCGCCTTTGACGAGGACCCGGTCACCTTGGGCGGCGTCAAGGAAGGCACCATCGTCGGCACCGTCGTGCAGCAGCCCTATCAGTGGGGCTACGAAGGCATGAAGATGATGGCCCGCTACATCGAAGGCGACAGCAGCTTCATTCCGGAGAACAAGCTGATCATCGTGCCGACCAAGATCATCGACCAGTCAAACGTCGATGCATTCTGGGAAGAGCTGAAGACGCAGCAGGGCAAGAGCTGACGCGGATGATGTGATGGAGACGAAGCCGGCGCGTTTGCTATGATGGCGCCGGCTTCACCGCTCCATGCATCGACGATCGAGCACATGTCAGCAGCACAGGCGGCTCCGGCCGCGCCATTTCTCGATCTGGTGGATATCGGCAAGACCTATCCCGGGGTCGTTGCCCTGTCGGGCGTCAACCTGTCGGTCGCGCCGGGGGAGGTGATCGGCCTGGTCGGAGAGAACGGCGCCGGCAAGTCCACCCTGATGAAGATCCTGGGCGGCGTGACTGCGCCCACGCAGGGGGCGATCCGCATCGATGGCGCGGAGCGCATTGCGATGAGCGTCAAGGATGCCACCAAGGCAGGCATCGCGTTCGTCCACCAGGAGCTCAACCTGTTCGACAATCTCGACGTGGCCGCCAATGTCTTCATCGGCCGCGAGCCGCGCTTCGGCGGCATCCTGAACCTTATCGACACCCCGGCGCTCCACCACAGGGTCACGCCCCTGCTGCGCCGTCTGGGCGCGGATTTCGGGCCCTCGACACCGGTCGCCGGCCTGTCGCTGGCGCAGCGCCAGCTGGTGGAGATCGCCAAGGCTCTGTCGCTCGAGGCCCGCCTCGTCATCATGGATGAGCCGACGTCCAGCCTGACCGCCAGCGAGACGGCGCGGCTGCTCGAGGTAATCGCCGACCTGAAGGCGCACGGGGTCAGCGTCATCTTCATCTCGCATCGCCTGCAGGAGGTGGAGCGCTGCGCGGACCGCGTCGTCGTGCTGCGCGACGGCAAGGTGGTCGGCCGGCTGAACCGCGACCAGATCCAGCACGATGCGATGATCCGACTGATGATCGGCCGCGACCTGAAATCGCTCTACATCCCACCTGCCGCTCCGCCGCGCGAGGTGGCCCTCGACCTGGCGGAGATCCGCACCGCCGTCTTTCCCCGGCAAACGGTCACCCTCGCCCTGCGCGCGGGCGAAATCCTCGGGCTTGCGGGCCTGGTCGGCTCCGGCCGCACGGAGCTGGCTCGTGCCATCTTCGGCATCGACCGGCGCCTGGGCGGCCGGATCACGCTCTGCGGGCAGGACCTGGACATTGCCGAGCCGCGCGATGCCATCAGCCGCGGCCTTTACCTCATTCCGGAGGACCGCAAGCAATGCGGCCTGGTGCTGGATTTCTCGGTCGCCGAGAACATCTCCCTCGCCAGCCTGCCGTCCTATGCGCGGGCGGCCCTCGTGCAGGACGACGCGGAAGCGAGGAGTGCGGAGCGGCAGAAGGCAAGCCTGAAGATCAAGGTGCCGTCGGTCGCAACCCAGACCTCTTCCCTCTCGGGCGGAAACCAGCAGAAGGTCGTCCTTGCCAAGTGGCTCAGCATGCGTCCGAAGGTCATCATCTTCGATGAGCCGACGCGCGGCATCGACGTGGGAGCCAAGGGCGAGATCTACGAGTTGATGCGCGGACTTGCCGATGCCGGCGTCGCGATCCTGATGATCTCCAGCGACATGGAGGAAGTGATCGGGGTCAGCGACCGGATCGCCGTGATGCATGAAGGGCGGATCAGCGGCATCCTGGAGCGTAGCGCGTTCAGCGAGGACCGGGTCCTTCAGCTCGCGGTCGGCAGGAGCCTGCAAGAGCCGCCGGCGATGAAGGTGGCGATGGGAGGATAGACCACATGCTCTTCAAGAAGGATCTCTCGCTGCTCGTCCTCATCCTGGTGGTGGGAACGATCGTCGCCATCATCAATCCGCGGTTCCTCTCGCTGATCAACATCGCCAACACGGCCAACCTCATCGGCCTGTTCGGCATGTTCTCGATCGGGATGGCGTTCGTCATCATCACCGGCGGCATCGAGCTGTCGGTCGGCTCCATGTTCGCCCTGCTCGGCGTCATCTTCATCGACCTGCTGGTGAACCACGGGATGAGCTGGCCACTGGCCATGCTGCTGATGATCCTGGCCGGGACCGCGCTCGGCTGGCTGCACGGCTACCTGGTTACCGACATGCGCCTCCAGCCATTCGTCGTGACGCTCTGCGGCCTGCTCATCTATCGCGGCATCGCGCGCTACTACACGAATGACGGCACCGCCGGATTCGAGTTCGGCATGAACTTCCCGGCCCTGGAATGGCTGACGACCGGGCGCGCCTTCGGCGTCGTTCCGCACAGCTTCATCGTCTTCATCCTGCTCGCCGTCATCATGGGAATTGTCCTGCACAAATCGGTGTTCGGGCGCTACCTTTTCGCGGTGGGCAAGAACGAGGAGGCGGCGCGCTATTCCGGCATCCGCACTCACCGCATCATCATTGCGGCCTACGTGATCTCCGGCGCGCTGTGCGGTCTCTCCGCCATCTATCTCGCCATGTATACCCGCTCGATCTCCCCCGCCTCGCACGGCAGCTTCTATGAGCTCTATGCGATCGCGGCGGCGGTTCTCGGCGGCTGCTCCCTGCGGGGCGGCGAAGGCTCCATTCTCGGGGTCGTGCTCGGCGCCATCCTGCTGCAGGTGCTGCAGAATTTGGTCAATCTGCTTGGCATCCCCTCCTCGCTCAATTTCGCGGTGATCGGCGGGGTGATCCTGATCGGCGTTCTGGCCGACCAGCAGATCGTGCGCCGGCGGGAGCAGCTCAAGCTGGCGAAGACCTGACAGCCATCACTCTCGAGCCGAGAGCGACCTCTCATAGGAGGTGTTGCACGGTTCGGTGAAGGAAGTCGCCGATGCGCTGGGGCATCGGCCGCATCTTCCACTGCTCCAGACTGATCTCGCGTGCGTTCGCCTGATCTTGCTGGAAGACCTGCTCCACGCCTCTCGCCGCCTTCCGGCCGAGCACGACGGCATCGACCTCGTCATTGAACAGCACGCTCCGATGGTCGAGATTGGACGAGCCGAGCGCGGACCAGACGCCGTCAATGGTCGCCGCCTTGGAGTGCAGAAGGACATGGTCGATCTCGAAGATCCGCACCCCCGCCTCCATCAGAGCGGTATAGTGCGAGCGCGCCACGGCGACCGCCTGGGGTGCGTCGCTGACCGCCGGCAGCAGCAGGCGAACATCCACCCCGCGCTCCGCGGCAGCCATGAGCTCGTGTCTCTCCTCCCGCGTGGGAACGAAATAGGCGGTGGTCAGCCAGATGCGCCGCTCCGCGTGGCGGATCGCGGATATCAGCGTGGCGTAATAGCGTGACGTCTCCTGCTGCGGAGAGCTGCCGATGATCCGAACAATCTCATCGCCCACCGCCGGCAGCTTCGGGAAGAAGCCCGTCTGATCGAGCGTCGGCCCGTCTTCGCTCCGCCAATGTCCCAGGAACAGGCGCTGCAACTGCGCGACGGCGGGACCTTCGATGCGGATCGACAGATCGCGCCAGACATCCGGCTGCTGGTCGGCGGGCGCCGCTCGTTGTCCGGACTCGTCGCTGCCGGGGATCTTGCTTTGATAGTAGGTCGCCAGATTGACACCCCCCATGACAGCGACCCGCCCGTCTACTATCATGATCTTGCGATGGTTGCGGTCGTTCGGCGAGTAGCCGCTCGCAATGATGTCGAGCGGATTGATCGGCCGGAATGCCACCAGATTGACGCCAGCCGCCTGAAGCCGCTTGAAGAAGTTCCTCGGCGTGCTGCTCGAGCCGTAGGAGTCGTAGATGATGTTGACCCCGACACCCTCCCGGCGCTTGGAGAGCAACAGATCGCTCAGGCGTCTCCCGTCGAACGTCACATCCTCGAACGTATAGTATTCGAGGTTGATGTGATGCCTTGCGCTTTCGATCGCCTCGAAAATGCCGGCAAAGGCGCCTTCGCCATCGCGCAGCAATTCCGTTGCGTTGCCTGCGGTCAGCGGCGTCCCGGCAACCGCCTGCTCGACCTGGAGATGCCGCTCCAGCAAAGCGTCATGCTCCGCCTCACCGGCAAGGCTGCTCAACAATCGTTGACTTCGTGACGCGTTCAGCGCGCCGTTCGGGCCGAGAATGACGTCCCTTGCGGACCCGGTCTCACTCGCCTCTGCAATGTCATCATTGACGTCGGGAACCGCCGCGCAGCCGCTCGCGGTCAGGATCAGGAGCGCTAAGATTACGCAATTTCGACGCTTTTGACGGCCTGCCGTGATGTGGCCTTGCATGGCGCCGACAATGCCCAGGCGCGGCGAAAGGTTCCGGCCGCCGGGTAGCCGGCCTGAATTCGGCAGCCAGCGCAGGGAACCTTGCCCCCCATACGTTGTTCTGATTGGCAATGGCACGCGCGTCGACCCGGTGCGCCACCCCACGCCCCGGTCCCGCTCCAGCATCCCCCCATGCATCGGGACCTTCAGGGTTCGACGCGCGTCGCCAGTCCAGGTTCTTCGGGTTGATCGGGAGAAATCAATGGTGAGGCTTCACGTGTTGCCGCTGGCCATGATGCTGGCCATAGCGGGTTCGCCGGCCTTTGGGCAGACCTCCACCTCCAGCCAGATGCCAGCCAGCACCGAGATGGTCGGCGTTCCGGGGTGTCACTTCGGCGAGACGATCGACAACACGACTGCAGACGACATTCATCGCATCCTGACTCAGGCCGGTTACACATCGGTCAGCGGCCTTAAGAAGTCCTGCGATAATAATTGGCACGGCCAGGCGATGCTGAATGGCGTCACGACCAACGTGATGATTACGCCGGAAGGCCGCATCGTGCACGAAGGGTCCTGAGCCCCGCCCGCTCACCTTGCCGGTGGGCCTTTACATTGCCGGACGGGTCGCGGACGTAGACTGATAAGCTCTCGCCGCGGCTACCCGCGTGAATTCCTTCTTAGACGATCTGGATGCGATGCTGCGCCAGATCGGCGCAACTCCGCCTCATTGTGCGCGGCCAGCTCAGGCACAGGTGATCGACGTTTCGGCCGCCCCGCGTCCGGTGGTACGGCCCAGGCGCCTTGCCGCACCGAGATCTCCACAAGTCAATCAAGACCGACCCTGTCCGCAATTGACGAGCAGCGGTATGTGGTCGATTCCCTACAGCACGAAGGGCGGCCTGGGGCGGCCGGCGGGCCTGCGTTCTGGCTTCACTGGGCTCCGGATCGCCATGGCGGTCCCTTCAACTCGATGACGTTGCCTTCAGGATCGTGGACATAGAGTGACGGTCCCTCGCCGTCCGCACCATAGCGCGATCCCGCTTCTCCGATCTCCACGCCCTGCGCCGTCAGATAGGCGCGGATCCTGGCTTCGTCATAGCCTGCGATGGTGACGCAGAAATGGTCGAGGTTGCGCCCCTCCTTGCCGGGAGCGACGCCGCCCATCCGGCCCAGCTTGCCGTCCACCGGTACCAGATCGATCAGGGACCGGCCGGCCCGCACCTGCGTCAGTCCGATCTCGGCCTGCTCGCGCTCCATCCGGCACCCCAGGATGTCGCAATAGAACCGCACCATCCGGTCCAGGTCGCGCACGCGCAGCACAATGTGATCCAGCCCCCGGATCTCGAACGGAATGGAATCCATGCAGAATCTCTTTTTTTCAAAGGTTATGAACGGTCTCAATGCCACAATGGCGCCATCTTGCGACCATCTTGCCGGCCTCTTTTCGCGGTGTCATCGGACAAGACGAAACGGCAACCGGGAACCCGCACCATGAAGCTGCGTCTTGATCTCATGCTGCCCGCGATGCTGATCGCGACCGCCGGCATCGACCTGGCGATGGCGGAGACATCGCTCACGTCACCTGGCCACGCCAGCCACGCCTGTCAGTCACCGGCCGGCGTCGACCCCGCGGCCCGCGCGGCCGCCGAACAGCGCATCTTGGCCGAGGGCTACTCGGAAATCAGCGCGCTGACGAAAGGCTGCGACAATGCCTGGCGCGCGCTTGCGCTCGCCGACGGCGATCCTGTCACCCTGCTGGTGACGCCGCAAGGCACGGTGCTGGCCGAGTAGCAAACCAACGGCGAGCGCTCGATACTTTGCGACCTTGACGCAACGGGGCCGGACCGATCACGTTCAAGCCTGGATTCGCCACACGGCTTGCGGCTATGCTCCGCCTCCATTCTGCAGATCGTGGAGCCAACCCATGCCCGGAAAAGTTTCCGCTCGCCTCGCCGAGTTGAAGATCGAGTTGCCCAAGGCGGCGGCTCCCGTCGCCAATTACGTGCCGGTGGTGATCACCGGAAGCCAGGCGTTCGTGTCTGGTCAGGTCACCGTATGGAACGGCGAGTTCAAGTTCATCGGTCAGCTTGGCAAGGAGTTCCAGGTCGAGGACGGGCAGAAGGCCGCGCGCTTGTGCGGCCACAATATCGTGGCACAGCTTCAGGCGGCCCTGGGCGATCTCGATCGCGTCAAGCGTTGTGTCAAATTGAACGTATTTGTGAATTCTGCCCCAGGCTTCACCGAGCAGCCGAAAGTGGCCAATGGGGTGTCGGATTTCATGGTCGAGGTGTTCGGCGATGCCGGCAAGCACGCCCGGTCCGCGGTGGGCGTGGCGCAGCTGCCGCTGGGTGTTGCGGTAGAGGTTGACGCGACCTTCGAAATCGCCTGATCTTCGCTCTACCGGTCTCGGCCGGCCGTCGCCTGGGGCGGAGCGCGGGGGGTCATGTATCTGTCAAGCCAGACACCGATGCCGGTGATCACGAACCCACAGTTGCGCTCGCTGGCGGAGCTCTGGGCCTCCAAGCGGCGCGAAGATGCACTCCCCTGCCGCAGCGACTTCACGGACGATGACCTGCGCCCCTGGTTCGGCAACCTGCTGATGGTCGAGGTGGTCGAAGGGCCGCACCGCTTTCGCTTCCGGCTGATGGGCACCTCGCTGGTCGATGCCGCCAACCGCGAGCTGACCGGCAAGTTCTTCGAGGAGGCGGACATTTCGGGCTACGAATCCGATGTGTTGGAGGATTATGCGGAAGTGCTGCGGACCCGTGTCCCTTTCTGCAAGACCCGCCGCTACAATCCCAGCCCGGGAAGCTTCATGGATCACTGGCGGGTCTATGAGCGGCTGCTGCTGCCACTCGCGCGCGACGGCAAGACGATCGATCGCATTCTCGGCTGTTCCTATCCGATGGCCGATCGGGAACCGATGAGCCTGCTCTGAACGTCAGACTGCTTGACCCGCTGTCACAGCGCCGCACAATGCGGCCATGAACCGCCCCGCATCAGGCCTGTCCGCGCGCGTCGTGGATTGCATCTCGCAAGTCCCCGCGTCTGCCTGGGATGCCTGCGCAACCGGCGAATCCGGACTCGCAATGGACGGGAATCCGGAGAACCCCTTCGTCGGTCACGCCTTTCTGGACGCGCTGGAGCAATCGGGATCGGTCGGACGCAAGGCCGGCTGGCTGCCCCAGCATCTGGTCATCGAGGACGGATCGGGCGCCCTGCTCGCGGCCGCGCCGCTCTACGTCAAGTCCCACAGCCAAGGCGAATACGTGTTCGACCACGGCTGGGCAAATGCCTATGAACGCGCCGGCGGGCGCTATTATCCGAAGCTTCAGGTCGCCGCCCCGTTCACGCCGGTGCCGGGACCGCGCCTGCTGGTTCGGCGGGGACCCCGCGCACGGGAGGCGCGCGCCGCGCTCATCTCGGCGCTCATCTCCGCGGTGGAGAATTCCGGCATGTCGTCGTTGCACGTCACCTTCGCGACGCGGGCCGAAAGCGACCTCCTTGAACAGGTCGGCTTCCTGACCCGGATCGGCGTGCAATATCACTGGACCAATCACGGTTATGGAGAGTTCGGCGATTTCCTGGCCGCGCTCAATTCCCGCAAGCGCAAGGCGATCCGCAAGGAGCGTGCGGCGGTTGCCGCCTACGGGCTTGATATCCGCGCCTGGGAGGGCGCCGAGCTGACGGCGAAGCATTGGGACGCGTTCTTCGCCTTCTACATGGATACAGGCGGACGCAAGTGGGGGCGCCCCTATCTCAACCGCGACTTCTTCGCCCGCGTCGCGGAGACCTTGCGCGACCGCATCGTCCTCGTGCTGGCAGAGAAGGACGGCGACCTGGTGGCGGGCGCGCTCAATCTGAAAGGCCCACAGGCGCTCTATGGCCGGAATTGGGGCTGCCTGGAGGAGTACCGCTTTCTGCATTTCGAGCTGTGCTACTACCGCGCCATCGACTACGCGATCGCGCACAAGCTGGCGCGGGTCGAAGCCGGGGCGCAGGGGGAGCACAAGATCCAGCGCGGCTATCTGCCGGTCGAGACCTGCAGCTCACATTGGATCGCGGACCCACGCCTCCGCGCCGCCATCGCCAGCTTCCTCGATCAGGAGCGCACCTACATCGCGCAGGAAAAGAGCGCCCTGGACGAACTATCGCCGTATCGGCAGGAGCAGCCCGCGTAAGAGCGATCGCGGCGGGTCAGGTCAGCGCCTGGCCATTGCCGCCGCGGGTTGCGAGGCGCCGCAGCCGCATGGCGTTGATGTCCTCGCGGAGATTGCCGGGCTTGCCGAAGGCCTTGCGCACCGCCGCTTCAAACCGCTCGAGCCCAGTGTCCAGACGATGAAGAAACCGCGCGCTCCAGGCCGCAGATGGCCGAAGCGAGGCATCGGCCATCTCCTGCACCGCGACGGCTACCGCGCCAGTTCGCAGCCGAGCTTGCGGGCGACGTCCCCGCCATTGGCCGTGTAGAAATCGAAGTCGCTGTCGCCGGCCGCGCGCACGAAGCCGCCAACATAATCGCCGCAGTCGCTCAAAAGGTCCTTCATCTGCGTCTCCACCGGCCCGGCAACGATTATCATCGCCCGTTCATGGGTCGCGCGGTCGACGACTCGCTGGCCCGCATTTCGGCATTCCGTCGCGTGCTTCAGGGTGAACAGGCTGTCCGGCACCTGCGCATTGTCCGCCTCGAGCTGGTCCATCAGCGTGCCGGAGATCGTCCCCGCGGCGCCATCATCCGTGCTTTCGGCGATGCACATCACGACGGGCAGCGCGGACTTGCGGCGCATCTCGCTGATCTGGTCGGAGATGATGCGGTAGAGGATGGCATCCCTGTCCGCGATCGAATCCTGCTGGAGTCGGGTCGCCAGGGGATCGACCACCTCGATCGCTGCCGGCTGGGCAGCCGGGGCAACCGGCTCCTTGGTCCGCGTGCTGATCGGGTCGGGCGCCGCCGCGGCGCTGGTGGCGCCGGCTCCCAGGCCGTAGGTCAGGGCAACAATGGTGACAGTGGAAAGGATCGTCGTCCGCAGCATGCCAAGGGCCTCCATTTGGCTTGGCGGCATGCACAGGCACCCCGCCAGGTTTCGCAGGCCCCCCACATCGACGCAAACCCGCACGCCATTTCCCGTCCGCCTGGCGTCGCCGCATCTGCCCGTTTGGATCGAGGTCCGGGTCCCGGCCGGACATCGCAAGCAGAGCGCGGCGCTTCTGATTCGCGTGTTAGTAGCTTTCGGTAGAGTTCTTAAGAATCGGTAACCAATGTTGTGACAAGACCATGACCGGCGTACGTGATTGCCACTGCCGGATCACAGGCTCCATGGGAGTGACCGAAAAGAAAAACCGCAGCGCGGGGTGCGTTCCCTGGCTGCGGTTGACATGACCGTGATCGTTCAAGGGCGGGCGCGGAAGGCGCCTCGCCGGTGGAGCGGGTCAGGCGTCGACCGGCTCCACGGTTTCCTCCCGCGACGCCGACTTGCTCTCGACAATCTCGAAGGTCAGCGTGTCGTTCTCCCGGTCCAGTCCGATGCGCACCGTGCCGCCCTTCTCCAGCTTGCCGAACAGGATGTCCTCGGCCAGCGGCTTCTTGATGTTCTCCTGAATGACCCGGGCCAGCGGCCGGGCGCCATAGAGCGGGTCGAAGCCCTTCTGCGCCAGCCACTTCCGGGCATCCTCGGACAGCTCGATGGTCACGTGCCGGTCGGCCAACTGAGCCTCGAGCTGCATGACGAACTTGTCCACCACCTGGGTCACGACTTCCGGCGGCAGGTTGCTGAACGCGATGATCTGGTCCAGACGGTTGCGGAACTCCGGCGTGAACATCCGATTGATAGCTTCCGCATCCTCGCCCTCGCGCCGATCGCGGCCGAAGCCAATGGCCGCCTTGGACATCTCCGCGGCGCCGGCATTGGTCGTCATGATCAGGATGACGTTGCGGAAGTCGACGGTCTTGCCGTTGTGGTCCGTGAGCTTCCCGTGATCCATGACCTGCAACAGGATATTGAACAGGTCCGGATGCGCCTTCTCGATCTCGTCCAGCAGCAGAACAGAGTGCGGATGCTGGTCGATCGCATCGGTCAGCAATCCACCCTGATCGAACCCGACATAGCCCGGAGGGGCACCGATGAGGCGCGAAACGGTGTGCCGCTCCATATACTCCGACATGTCGAAGCGGGTGAGTTCGATCCCCATGCAGATGGCGAGCTGACGGGCGACCTCGGTCTTGCCGACGCCGGTCGGGCCGGAGAACAGGTAGCAGCCGATCGGCTTCTCCGGCTCGCGCAGGCCAGCACGGCTGAGCTTGATGGCCGCTACCAGCGCCTCGATCGCCTTGTCCTGGCCGAACACCATGGTCTTCAGGTCACGCAGCAGGTTCCTCAGCGTGTTCTTGTCGTCCTTGCTGACCGACTTGGGTGGGATGCGGGCGATCGTCGCGACCGTCGCCTCCACGTCCCTCACCGTGATGGTCTTCTTGCGCTTGGATTCGGGCAGCAGCATCTGCGCCGCGCCCACCTCATCGATGATGTCGATCGCCTTGTCCGGCAGCTTGCGGTCGTTGATGTAGCGGGCCGCCAACTCCACCGAGGCGCGGATCGCCTCCTGGGTATAGCGCACCGAATGGTGCTTCTCGTAGTAGGGCTTAAGGCCGCGCAGAATCTTCACCGCATCCTCGACCGACGGCTCATTGACATCGATCTTCTGGAAGCGGCGGACCAGCGCCCGATCCTTCTCGAAATACTGCCGGTACTCCTTGTAGGTCGTCGAGCCGATGCAGCGCAGCAGCCCGGATTGCAGGGCGGGTTTCAGCAGGTTGGAGGCATCCATCGAGCCGCCGGATGTAGCGCCGGCGCCGATCACCGTGTGGATCTCGTCGATGAAGAGGATTGCACCCTCGGTGGCCTCGAGTTCCTTCACCACGGCCTTCAGCCGCTCCTCGAAATCGCCGCGATAGCGGGTTCCGGCCAGCAGCGCACCCATGTCGAGGGCGAAGATGGTGGCGTTCTTCAGCACGTCCGGCACGTCTTCGTTGACGATCCGGCGGGCCAAACCCTCGGCGATGGCAGTCTTGCCGACGCCGGGATCACCGACATAGAGCGGGTTGTTCTTGGTGCGGCGGCACAGCACCTGGATGGTCCGGTTGACCTCCGCCTCGCGCCCGATCAACGGGTCGATGCGGCCGTCCTTGGCCTTCTGGTTGAGATTGACACAGTAGGCCTCGAGCGCCTCGCTGCCGGTCTTCACGCCGCCATTGGCATCGGCCTCAGGGTCGGCGCCGCGCACGCGTCGCGCCTCGGAACGGCCGGGCGCCTTGGCGATGCCGTGGCTGATGTAGTTGACCGCGTCCAGCCGCGACATTTCCTGCTCCTGCAGGAAAAAGACGGCGTGGCTCTCGCGCTCGGAGAACAGGGCGACCAGGATGTTGGCGCCGGTCACCTCCTCCCGGCCGGAGGATTGCACGTGGATGGCCGCGCGCTGCAGGACGCGCTGGAACCCGGCGGTGGGCTTTGCCTCGTTGTGAGGGCTGCCGACGATATTGCCGAGCTGGTTATCCACATAGTCCGTCAGGTCGCGGCGCAACCGATCGACGTCGACATTGCACGCCCGCATGACCGCGATCGCGTCCTGATCATCCGCCAACGCCAGCAGAAGGTGCTCGAGAGTGGCGTAATCGTGCCGCCGTTCGTTTGCGAAGGCGAGAGCCCGGCGCAAGGTCTGTTCTAGGTTCGGCGACAGCATTCTACCCTCTCCTTCACTACGGCGCCCGCCGCCTGTCGACGGGGCGCCTCATTCCTTTTCCATCGTGCATTGCAGCGGATGCTGATGCCGGCGCGCAAAATCGATGGTCTGCGTGACCTTGGTCTCCGCCACCTCGTAGGTATAGACACCGCACACCCCGACACCGCGGTGGTGCACGTGGAGCATGATTTCGGTGGCGGCCTCGCGGCTCTTGTTGAAGAACCGCTCCAGCACATGGACGACGAACTCCATCGGCGTATAGTCGTCGTTCAGCAGGAGCACGCGGTACATCGACGGCTTCTTGGTCTTGGGGCGTGCCTTGACGACCGTGCCGGTCCCGGTTCCCGTGCCGCCGGTCGCGTCGTCATCATTCCGTTCCGGTCCGCTGGCGCGCGATTCCATTACAGCTTGGGCCTTATCGATATCCGCTCTCCACATCGCTCTATAATATTGGAAGTCAATGCCAAGTTAAAAGATAGAGCACGGACGCCGGCGATCAACCACGAAGAAGGTGGGTGAATCCGGCAACGAGTGCAATGGCCCCTTGCACCAAGCGGCTCATCAAAAGGCATTGAGCAGGCCGCCGATCCCTTCCCCCGATACGGTCAAGACGAAGATCGTGGCCGAGCGGTCGCGCGGCCGGCCCTGCTCGGTGCGGTCGCGCGGCGTCACCGGCACGGGCTTCCGGAATGCGACGCCCGTCCTGTCCCGCGCGAGCAGGAAGTCCTGGAACCTGATCTCCTTGAAATCGCCTTGCGCGTCCACCCAGGCATCGAAATGGAACTGGCCGTTGCGGCAGCCCGATACGACCCAGTAGAAGTCGCGCGAATGCAGGATCTTGCCTTGCGGCGCGCCCTGCCCCCAGCCGCTCTGCAGCAGAAGATCGCTGAACTGTTCGAAATCGCCCGGGCTCAGTTGCAGGTCGGATCGGTGCCAACGCCACGGCGCCAGCAGGTCGTCGAGCCGCACTTCCGCCAGGTTGGTCGCCCCCATCGCGCGGGCTACGAAATAGGCGCCGCCCGGAGTCGGGCTGGCCTGGGTGATTTCGTAGGAGCGAACCTGCTTCTCGTATTGCCCGTTATAGACGAGCCGGAACCGGTCCAGCGATCCCGGCGTGCAGCCCTGGCGGATGTCATTGCCGTCCAGATAGCTGAACCAGGCGACCTTGCGCACCGCGGGGTTGTCGATGTCGGTCTGGGCGGGTCCGTGATAGGCGCACCCGCCGATGGCATAGGCCATTAAGGTTACTTTCACCAGCGCTCGCAGCATGTCGCCCATATCCCCGGAATGATTGACTCATTTTTGCGTTAAGGGGCCATAAACCACTATCTTGGTATAGACAGGATTCCGTCGGATTCGTATCATCGATTAACAAATTGCGCCGCGCTTGTCGGCCTGAGGGGAAGTGTTGATGGCGTCCCAAATCGCGGTCAAGCCAAGACGCGGCACTTTGTCCCAGCTCCGGATCACGTTTACGTTCGCGCTGGCGCTGTTGGCGTTGATGACTCTGTTGGGCCGCACGGCGCCCGCGGAGGCTCGCCCGGTGAAGGCCCACATCGTGGTGGATGCCAGGACCGGCGAGGTGTTGCAGGCGTCCAACGCCGATACCTCCACGTATCCCGCCTCCCTGACCAAGATGATGACGCTGTATCTGCTGTTCGAGGCGATGCAGGAGGGCCGCGTCAAGCTGACGGACACCATCACCTTCTCAAAGAATGCCGCCGGCAAGGCCGCGACGAATCTCAACGTCCGCGGCGGCGACCGCATCTCGGTCGAAACCGCGGTCCTGGCGCTGATTGTCCGGTCCGCCAACGACGCTGCGACGGCGGTGGCCGAACATTTGGCGGGTACCGAGCCGGGCTTCGCCAAGCTGATGACGAACAAGGCCCGAGCGCTGGGCATGACGCGGACGACCTTCCGCAACGCCCATGGGCTGCCGGATTCCGAGCAACGGACCACCGCGCGCGATATGGCATTGCTCTCGATCGCCCTCATCCGCGACTTCCCGCAGCACTACGGCTATTTCCAGCGGACGAGCTTCAAGTATCGGGGCGTCACGTATTCGGGTCACAACAAGCTGCTGAAGAGCTTCAAGGGTTATGACGGCATCAAGACCGGCTACATCCGGGCTTCCGGCTTCAATCTGGCGAGCTCGGCGGAACGTGACAGCCGCCGGCTGGTGGTGGTTGTGCTCGGCGGCAGCAGCCCTTCGGTGCGCGACCGCCATGTTGCCGATCTGTTGACCGAGGGATTCAAGACCAAGCGCGGCACCGGATCGTTGCTCATTGCCAAAGCGCCCACCGCAGGCAAGGTGGTGTCCGTGGCGCCACCGCCGTCGAACACCACCATGGCCGAAGCCGCGGTCGAGGACGTGATCGCCAACCTGATCGAGCCGGCCCAGGTCGAAGGCAAGGCGGCCAAGGGCGCGGTTCGTGTTGTGAGCCTCAAGGGGCTGCCGCCGCTCCTCAAGCCCGGCACCGGCTCGCACGTGCTCGCGGCCGCACCGGCTTCGGCTGCCCTGGCTCCTGCCAAATTGAGTCTGGCCGGCGTGAAGGGACTGATGCCGGTGCTCAAGCCGGGTACTCGGCCGGAAGGCGTGATGACGGCCTCAGCGCCGGATTCCCAGGCCACGACCGTCGTCTGGAAGTCCGACGGAGATTATGGTGTCCAGGTTGGCGCCTATTCCAAATACAACGCGGCGCAGAAGGCTGCGCAATCCGCCGCCAATGCGGAAGCGCTGCTTACCGACGCCCGCATCGTGATCGACACCCAGAAGCTGAGCAACGGCGGCAAGCTCTATCGGGCGCGCGTCGCGGGCCTCACCAAGACCGACGCCCAGACTGCCTGCCGGAATCTCCAGGCTAAGAGCACCGACTGCCTGGTCCTGAAGATCGATCCCGCCCTGGCGATGGGGAATTGATCCGCGTATCTGGTCAGGGGCCGGAATATTCCCGTGCGACCATCGCAACAACGATACAGTCGATACGCCATCGCGTCATAGGCGCGGTTCAGGGTGATCACTTGGGAGTCAGCTCGCCAGCGAGCGCTGGTGGAGCGTGACCAGGATGGAAGCCAGCTCATGTGAGCCGAACGGCTTCGACAACCGCGGCAGATCCTGCGCATTGCTATTCGGGAAGTCCGCGTAGCCCGTCGCCAGGATTACCGGCAGGCCAGGCCGCAAGTGGTGGATCTGCGCAGCGAGTTCGGCGCCGTTCATGTCCGGCATGGCATAGTCGGTGATCACCGCGTCGATCGCGCCATCGGCCCGCAGCACGTTGAGGGCGGAGCGGCCGGAGGGCACCACTTGGCTGACGTGGCCCAGGTCCTCCAGCATGGACGCGGTCAGGAGCGCGACCAGCGGCTCGTCATCCACCACCAGGACCCGGTAACGCGGCATGCCGCCATTCGGCGTCTGCACGCCCTGGACTCGCTCCAGGCGCGCGACGCCTTCGGCGACCGGAAACCACAGGTCCACCGTGGAGCCCTCGCCTTGTTTGCTGGTGATCCGCATGCCACCGCCGGATTGCACGGCCAAGCCGTGCACCGTCGAGAGCCCGAGGCCCGTGCCGCGACCGACCTCCTTGGTCGTGAAGAAGGGTTCGCTGCATCGCTTCAGCGTGACCTCGTCCATGCCGACCCCGGTGTCGGTCACCGTCATGCGCACGTAGTCTCCAGGCTCGAGCGACCGCATGCTCATCTCCCCGGTCTCCCGTTGCGCTGAGATGCGCAGGTGACCGCCATCCGGCATGGCATCGCGCGCGTTCAAGGCGAGGTTGAGGATGGCCAGCTCGAGCTGGTTCGGGTCGACTGAGATGAGCGCCAGGTCCGGGTCGAAGCTCATCTCGATCTGGATCGTGGGGCCGATCGACCGCTGCAGCATCTCGGCCATGCCCTCCGCCAAGCACTGCACGTCGACCGCTTCGGGCTTCAGCTCCTGCCGCCGGGCGAAGGCCAGCAGCCGCTTGGTGAGAGCCGCCCCGCGCTCGGCGCTTTCGCGGGCGGCGGTCAGGAATTGCTGGGCCTTGGGATCATGGAACGGTTGCTTGGCGAGGTAGTCCAGGCTGCCGATGACGCCCATGAGCAGGTTGTTGAAGTCGTGTGCCAAGCCGCCGGTCAGCTGACCCAGGCTCTCCATCTTCTGCATCTCGTGGACCTGCGCGAGCGCGGCCTCGCGCTCGCGCGTTCGCTCCTCCACCCGCTGCTCCAACTTGGCGTTCGCCTCCGCCAGAGCGGCCGTCCGCTCCTCCACCCGGCGTTCCAGCTCCTCGTTCAGCCGCTCCAGCTGCCGGGTCTTGCGGTAGAGCTCGGCGAAGACCTTGACCTTGGCGCGCAGCAGGTCCGGCACGACCGGCACCGAGATGTAGTCGACCGCCCCATGCTGATAGCCCTTGAGCCGGTCGAGCTCGGTGACCGAGACCGCGGAGACGAAAATGATCGAGAGCGTGTGGAAGCGCGGGTGATCCCGGATCATGGAAGCGAGCTCGAACCCGTTCAGGTCGGGCATCACGACGTCGATCAGGACGACCGCGATATCGTTCTTCAGGATCTGCTCAAGCGCCTCGCGGCCGGAGGATGCCTTGATCAGGTTCTCCCCCAGGTCACGCAAGATGACCTCGTAGCTCAGCAGCTTGGCCGGCTGATCATCGACCAGAAGAATTTTAACCGGCTCATTTGCGTTCATTGCGTGATTCCTAGCGGTGCAGCCACATCCTCAGCACAGACAGCAGCTGCTCCGTATTGACGGGCTTGGCGAGATAGTCCGAGGCGCCGGCTGCCAGGCATTTTTCACGATCGCCCTTCATCGCCTTGGCGGTCAGCGCCACGATCGGCAGCCGGCGGAAGGCGGCATTGGCGCGGATCGCCTGCATGGTCTGATAACCGTCCATCTCCGGCATCATGATGTCCATCAGGACCATCGCGACCCCCGCCGTGGCATCGAGCAATTGGATCGCCTCCTTGCCGGTGGTCGCGGTCAGCACGCGCATGCCGCGCCGCTCCAGCATGCTGCTCAGCGCGAAGATGTTGCGCGCATCGTCGTCCACCAGCAGGACTGTCCTGCCGACCAGGTCCTCGTCGGAGCTGTAGAGGCGCTCCAGCATGCGCTGCTTGTCGGGCGGCAGCTCGGAGACGATGCGATGCAGGAACAAGGCGGTCTCATCCAGCAATCGCTCGGGCGATTCCACGCCCTTGACCACGACGCTGCGCGCCATGGTGTGCAGTTGCGCATCCTCTTCCGGCGACAGTTCGCGGCCGGTGAAGACCACCACCGGAATATCCGACAGGCTGGCTTCGGCGCGCAGGCGGTCCAGCACGTCGAACCCGGACATGTCCGGGAGCCTGAGGTCCAGCACGACGCAATCGATCTGATCGCTGCGCAATGTCTCCAGCGCCTCGTTACCGGTCTCGACGGCGACGGTGTCGATGTCCTCGTGCCCGAGAAGCTCGGTGATGCTCAGCCGCTCGGCCGCGTTGTCCTCCACCACCAGCAGGCGCTTGCGCCGCGGCGTGATGAACCGCTCGATGCGCGTCATGACCTCCGCCAGGCCCTCCTTGCTGGAAGGCTTCGTCACGAAACCGAAGGCCCCGCGCGCCAGGCCGTGCTGGCGATCCTCGTCCAGCGTGACGATCTGGACCGGGATGTGACGCGTCGCCGGGTCCTGCTTCAGTTGACCCAGGATCGTCCAGCCCAGCATGTCGGGCAGGAAGACGTCGAGCGAGACGGCGCTGGGCCTGTAGTCGCGCGCCAGGCTCAGCGCGTCGGCGCCGCGTTGGGCGATCAGCACCTTCAGCCCGGAATCGTGCGCCAGATCGGCGAGGATCCGCGCATAATGCGGATCGTCCTCGACGATGAGCAGCGTCTTATCGCCGGGCTGGATGTTAGCGCGGTCGTCGGGCATCTGCTCGAGGGGCACCTCGGTCGCACGGCCGATGCTCAGCGCCATGGAGCCGTTACCAATCTTTCCAGGCACCATCCGCTGATCGGCATTCGGGCCCACATATTTCAGCGGCAGATAGAGCGTGAAGGTGCTGCCCTGGCCCGGCGTGCTGCGCAGCTGGATCTCGCCGCCCAGCAGGTTGGCCAGCTCGCGACTGATGGCGAGCCCAAGGCCCGTTCCGCCGTACTTGCGGCTGGTGCTGGAATCCGCCTGCTGGAAGGCTTCGAAGATGATCTTCTGCTTCTCCGGCGGAATGCCGATGCCGGTGTCGGACACCTCGAAGGCGATCACGGAAGGCGCGTGACGCAGCGCCGGGTGATCGGTCGACCAGCCGCCCGTCACCTCCGATATCTTGAGGTTCACCCCGCCGTGATCGGTGAACTTGAAGGCGTTGGACAGCAGGTTCTTGAGGATCTGCTGCAACCGCTTCGAATCGGTGACCATGCTCCGGTCGAGATGCGGGTCGATCCGCGTCTCGAAGCTCAGCTTGCGGCTTTCCGCCTCGTGGCGGAACGGGCGCGCTACCATGTCCAGCAGGTTGCTGAACTGCACGTCCTCCGCCTCCACCGACACCGTGCCGGACTCGATCTTCGACAGGTCCAGGATGTCCGTGATGAGGTTCAGCAGGTCGGTGCCGGCGCCGTGGATGGTGCGGGCGAACTCGATCTGCTTGGGCGTCAGGTTCCCTTCCGGATTCTCGGAGAGCTGCTGGCCCAGGATCAGGATGCTGTTCAAGGGCGTGCGCAGCTCGTGCGACATGTTCGCCAGGAACTCGGACTTGTATTTGGAGGTCAGCGCCAGCTCGGCCGCCTTTTCCTCGACCGCGCGCCGCGCCTGGTCGATCTCCTGGTTCTTGCGCTCCACCTCCACGTTGCGCTCGGCAAGCTGCTGAGCCTTCTGCTCCAGCTGCTCGTTGGTCTGCTGCAGCTCCCGCTGCTGGGCCTGCAGTTCCGCCGCCAGCTTCTGCGATTGCTTCAGGAAGCCCTCCGTCTGCATGGTGGCCTCGATGCTGTTCAGCACGATGCCGATGCTGGCGGTGAGCTGATCGAGGAAGGAGATCTGCAGGTTGGTGAAGGCGCCGACCGAGGCCAGCTCGATCACAGCCTTGACCTGCCCTTCGAACAGGACCGGCAGCACGATGTCGTTCTTCGGGAAGGCCCGGAACAGCGCGGAGCCGATCGGCACGACATTCTCTGGCATGTCGGCGATCAGCATGCGCCGACCGTCGGCCGCAGATTGCCCGATCAGCCCTTCGCCGATCGCCAGGCGCTCCGGATGGCCGCCGATCCCATGGTCCGCGTAGGACGAGAGCAGTTTCAGGCTTGCCTCCGGGTCGTTCTGGACCAGATAGATGACGCCGTTCTGAGCGTTGACCAGCGGCGCCAGCTCCGACAGCAGCATGCGGCCGACGATGCCGAGATCGCGCTGCCCCTGCAGCATGTTGGTGAAGCGCGCCAGGTTGGTCTTCAGCCAGTCCTGCTCGGTATTGCGCTCCGTCGTCAGGCGCAAATTGTCGATCATGGTGTTGATGTTGTCCTTGAGCTCGGCCACCTCGCCGCGCGCCTCGACCTGGATGGACCGGGTCAAGTCGCCCTTTGTGACCGCCGTCGCCACCTCGGCGATTGCGCGCACCTGGGTGGTCAGGTTGGCGGCCAGCAGGTTCACGTTGCCGGTCAAATCCTTCCAGGTGCCCGCCGCGCCCGGCACGTTCGCCTGACCGCCCAGGCGTCCTTCCACGCCCACCTCGCGCGCCACCGTCGTCACCTGGTCGGCGAAGGTCGCAAGGGTGTTGGTCATATTGTTGATGGTCTCCGCCAGCGCCGCGACCTCGCCCTTCGACTTCACCGTCAGGTTCTGCTTCAGGTCGCCGTTGGCAACCGCGGTCACGACCTTCACGATGCCGCGCACCTGCTCGGTCAGGTTGGCGGCCATGACGTTCACCGTGTCGGTCAAGTCCTTCCAGGTGCCGGCGACGCCCGAAACCTGTGCCTGGCCGCCCAGCTTGCCCTCGGTGCCCACCTCGCGCGCCACGCGGGTGACTTCGCTGGCGAAGGCATTGAGCTGGTCCACCATGGTGTTGATGGTGTTCTTGAGCTCCAGGATCTCGCCCTTCACGTCCACCGTGATCTTGCGCGACAGGTCGCCGCGCGCCACCGCCGTCGTCACCTCCGCGATGTTGCGCACCTGCGTCGTCAGGTTCGCCGCCAGCAGGTTGACGTTGTCCGTCAGGTCCTTCCAGGTGCCGGCAACGCCCGGCACCACCGCCTGCACGCCGAGGCGTCCCTCGGTCGCCACCTCGCGCGCGACACGCGTCACTTCTGCCGCGAAGGAGCGGAGCTGTTCCACCATCGTGTTCAGCGTCTCCTTGAGCAGAAGGATCTCGCCGCGCACGTCGACGGTGATCTTCTTCGAAAGATCGCCATTGGCAATGGCGGTCGCAACCTCGGCGATATTGCGCACCTGCCCGGTCAGGTTGCTGGCCATGAAGTTGACGTTGTCGGTCAGGTCCTTCCACGTGCCGGCGACGCCCGGCACCACGGCCTGGCCGCCCAGCTTGCCTTCGGTGCCGACCTCGCGCGCGACGCGTGTGACTTCGCTGGCGAAGGCGTTGAGCTGGTCCACCATGGTGTTGATGGTGTTCTTGAGCTCCAGGATCTCGCCCTTCACGTCCACCGTGATCTTGCGCGACAGGTCGCCGCGCGCCACCGCCGTCGTCACCTCCGCGATGTTGCGCACCTGCGCGGTGAGGTTGCCGGCCATCGAGTTCACGTTGTCGGTGAGATCCTTCCACGTGCCGGCGACGCCCGGCACGTTGGCCTGCCCGCCCAGCCGGCCCTCGGTGCCGACCTCGCGCGCCACGCGCGTCACCTCCGAGGCGAAGGAGTTGAGCTGATCGACCATCGTGTTCAGCGTCTCCTTGAGCTGCAGGATCTCGCCGCGGACGTCGACAGTGATCTTGCGCGACAGATCGCCATTGGCGATGGCGGTCGCGACCTCGGCGATGTTGCGCACCTGGGCCGTCAGGTTTCCGGCCATCGAGTTCACGCTGTCGGTCAGGTCCTTCCAGGTGCCGGCGACGCCCGGCACCTGCGCCTGGCCGCCCAGCCGGCCCTCGGTGCCGACCTCGCGCGCCACGCGCGTCACTTCCGAGGCGAAGGCATTGAGCTGGTCGACCATCGTGTTGATGGTCTCCTTCAGCTGCAGGATTTCGCCGCTGACGTTGACGGTGATCTTCTTGGAAAGGTCGCCTTGCGCCACGGCTGTGGCGACTTCGGCGATGTTGCGGACCTGCCCGGTCAGGTTGCTCGCCATGGAGTTGACGGAATCCGTCAAGTGCTTCCACGTCCCGGCCACGCCCTTCACTTCCGCCTGGCCGCCAAGCTTGCCCTCGGTGCCGACCTCGTGTGCGACACGCGTCACCTCGCTGGCGAAGGCGTTGAGGCGGTCGACCATGGTGTTGATGGTATTCTTCAGCTCCAGGATCTCGCCGCTGACATTGACTGTGATTTTCTTGGACAGATCGCCATTGGCGATGGCGGTGGCGACCTCCGCGATGTTGCGCACCTGCCCGGTCAGGTTGCTGGCCATGAAGTTGACGCTGTCGGTCAGATCCTTCCAGGTGCCCGCGACGCCCAGCACGTTGGCCTGGCCGCCCAGGCGCCCGTCGGTGCCGACCTCGCGCGCCACGCGCGTCACCTCGCCGGCGAAGGCATTCAACTGGTCGACCATCGTGTTGATGGTCTCCTTGAGCTGCAGGATCTCGCCGCTGACATTGACGGTGATCTTTTTGGAAAGATTGCCGCCCGCGATGGCGGTCGCCACCTCCGCGATGTTGCGCACCTGGGCGGTCAGGTTGCTCGCCATCGAATTGACGTTGTCGGTCAGGTCCTTCCAGGTGCCGGCGACCCCGGGGACCTGGGCTTGGCCGCCCAGGCGTCCTTCGGTGCCGACCTCGCGCGCCACGCGCGTGACCTCCGAGGCGAAGGCGTTGAGCTGGTCCACCATGGTGTTGATCGTGTCTTTCAGCTCCAGGATCTCGCCACGCACATCGACCGTGATCTTGCGCGACAGGTCGCCGCGCGCCACCGCCGTCGTCACCTGGGCGATGTTGCGCACCTGGTCGGTGAGGTTGCCGCACATGGCGTTGACGGAGTCGGTCAGGTCTTTCCAGGTGCCGGCGACGCCCGGCACCAGCGCCTGGCCGCCGAGCTTGCCTTCGGTGCCCACTTCGCGGGCCACGCGCGTCACCTCCGAGGCGAAGGAGCGCAACTGATCGACCATCGTGTTGATGGCTTCCTTGAGCTGCAGGATCTCGCCCCGCACGTCCACGGTGATCTTCTTCGAGAGGTCGCCATTAGCGACCGCAATCGTCACTTCCGCGATGTTGCGGACCTGCGCCGTCAGGTTGTTGGCCATGGAATTGACGCTCTCTGTCAGGTCCTTCCACACGCCGGTCACTTCGGAGACCTGCGCCTGGCCGCCCAGCTTGCCGTCGGTGCCGACCTCACGCGCCACACGCGTTACTTCCGAGGTGAAGACGCTGAGCTGCTTGATCATCGTGTTGACGATGGTGGCGGAGCGCAGGAACTCGCCTTTGAGCGGCCTGCCGTCGACCTCGAGTTGCACCGTCTGCTGCAGATCGCCTTGAGCGACCGCTGAGACCGCGCGGGTCAATTCCGTGGTCGGCCATAGCAGGTCGTCGATCAGGGTGTTGATGGAGTTCTCCATCTCCGCCCAGGCGCCGCTCGGCACGCCGAGCCGGACCCGCTTGCGGGTCTTGCCTTGCCGGCCGACGACTTCGCCCACCTGCTCGAGTTGCTGGGCCATGCGCTCGTTGGCGGCGACGATCTCGTTGAAGGTGTCGGCGATCTTGCCCACAAGGCCCACCTGGTCGCGCGGCAGTCGCACGGAGAAGTCGCCGACCCGCATCGCCTGCAATGCAAGCAGCAGGCTGCGCATCGCGCCCGTGGGGTCTTCAAGGTCTACGCTGGGAGGCGCGTCATTGGTCGCGGGCCTCGGCTCGGGCACACTGTTCGACTCGACCTGGGAAGAGTGTTTGGCACTCCGCATTGACCTGCTCCCGCAATGTAAGGAGGCTGCGAATGGCAATTTCTGTCATGGAAGAAGACTAGGGAGGCGTCGTTCGCGCCATATCAATGGAACACGAACGGCGAATGGTGATCGACCATCGGCACGATGGCTCGTTAACCCCATGCCCCTTGGCTGATCCCTCATCCCCCGAGCCTTTGAGCAGACTTGTCCGTCACCGCAACCGTTCAGGCGGTGATTCGTTCCCGATGGATCGGCTTTTTTTTGAGAGCCTCGGCCATTGCCCCGATTGGTCCAGCACGCAGACGCTGCGGTTGCGGCCACAACGGCATTTGTGGCAACTTCGGCATTGATCTTCCGACTTTCCACACGAAATTGGGATATTCATGGGTAGCCACCGGATTCGAATCCTGAGGATTGCGCCGCATTTTTTTCGCGAGGGTGCCTGGCCGGTGGCCTACGATCCCGTCGGCGGCATGCAGAACCAGGTTTGGCAGTTGGTCAGGAGTCTCGACGCGGCCGGCATTTCCCAGACGGTCGTGACCACCTACATACCGGGCTCCCCGCGGAACTATCATCTCCTCACCGCCACGACCGTGACCTGCCCCGGGCCATCGCTGCCGGCGTTCCTGGCCGGGCATTTCCTGACGGCGTCCTGGTTCATCGCCATGCTGCCCTATCTGCTCCTCAATCTGAGGAGGTTCGACATCGTGCATTTGCATTTCGACCACTCGGTCTGGTGCAGGTTGCTTGCGGTGCTCATCAAGCTGATCGACGCGCCCGTGGTCGTTTCCCTGAACGTATCCCTGCTGAGCGACGGCGAAGGCAATGACCGCGGCAACCGGGTCGCCCGATGGCTGGAGCGCTGTGCCCTGCGGGCGGCGGATCGCGTCATCGCCTTGACCCGCCGCCAGTCGGATACCGTTCACAACCTGTTGGGCGACCAGGGCAACCGCGTCTGGACTATTCCGGACGCGATCGATGCGCAGGCCTTCGCCGCAGGAAACGATGCGCAGGCGACTCAAGCTTTTCGGCGGCAGTACGCGATTCCGGAGGGAATGCCGGTCGTCGCCTATATCGGCCGGATCAGCGAGGAGAAGGGCTGGCGCGATCTGCCTGTGTTGGCGCAGCGGCTTACACGCGCAGGCAACTTCGTGCTGATCTGCGGTGATGGTCCGTGCCGCAGGCAGTTGGAGAGGCGCCTGCGGAAGGCGTGCGGCGATGACCATCGTTGGTGCGTGACCGGCTTCGTTGCGCAGCAGCAAGTCAAGGCCGCCCTGCGCATCGCGGACGTCGTCATGCTGCCGTCGCGCCGGGAAGCTTTCGGCAGCATCCTGCTCGAGGCTATGGCCCTGGAGGTTGCCGCAGTGGCCTATGGCGTCGGGGGCATCGTCGATGTCGCCGGCGATCCCCACGCGGTCTCGCTGGTCAGCCCCGGGAACATCGAAGAGTTCCTGGCCAGGGTGGTTCAGGTGCTCAATGACGGCAACCTGCGCCGCAATCTTGTCAAGCGTGGACGGCAGAGAGTCCAAGCATTCTCGGTACAATTCGCGCAACAGCAGGTCTTGCGGCTCTATCGCGGCATCGAGTCCCGCGGGTCGCTGCGTCCGTCCGAGATCGGTGCCGGGAACCGATGATCCATTTCGTCACCACACAGTCGCACAGCACAACACTCCGCTTCTTGATCCCCCGGCTCGGCCCCGCACGGTGCCGCGACTGGTTCTATGAGGATGTGTTCCGGCGCAGGAAATTGCCCTCGGGCACCTGGATATTTACCGACCATGAGCGGCTGTCCGCCTATGAGCTGACTCTGGCGGCGCGCGTGGCCTTTCATCTCCAGCGTGGCGGTGCCCGCGTTCTCAATCATCCGGCCCGCGTCCTCTGCCGCTTCGACCTGCTGCGCACGCTGAAGACGGCGGGCATCAATGACTTCTCCGCGTGGCGGGCGGAGACCTTTCCAAAGCCGGAATCGTTCCCCGTATTCATTCGCAATGAATACGATCACCGGCTGGGCGACCCTCCGCTGATTCCCGACCAGGCGGCGCTGGATGCCGAGCTCGCCGCGATCCAGAAATCCGAATACCCGCTGGTTGGGAAGCTCGTCATCGAATTTGCCGGGGAGGAGGTCTGTCCCGGCGTCTGGCAGCGGTTCCAGACCTATCACATTGCCGGCGAGACGATCGCCCACACGAACGTCGTGGATTTCAAATGGGTGGCGAAGGACGTGAAGGACACCAAGCGTCTGAAACGGCATCCCATGTTCGATCGCTTCATCGCCAACGAACAGGCGTTCATCTCAAAGAACTTGTATGCGGACGTGCTCAGCCGCGCCTTCAAGCTCGCGCAGATCGATTATGGCCGCGCCGACTTCGCCATCGTGAACGGAAAGCCGCAGATCTACGAGATCAACACCAATCCGAATCACGGCGACCACGAGAAGCTGTTCCGCGCGATTCACCCCCGGCGCGCCGCCATCCAGAGATACAGCGAGGATCTGGTGCAGAAGGCACTCCTCAAGACTGATCTGGCCGCAGGCGACGCGATCAAGATCAGGATCGACGACCCCATGCTGAAACGCCACCAGGCGTGGTGGAAGCCGCGCCCCGAGCCGCCTTGGCGCCCATGACGGTCCTCGATTGCATCGCGGAGCGGCCTGCGGTGGGCGGCAGCCTGGCCGTTGCTGCGTCGCGAGGTTTCGATTTCGGCTCCGCTGAATATCGAGCCTTGTTCCAGCGGGCGGAGTGTTCGGCATTTCAGCACCCCGACTGGCTCACCCCCTTCTACGCACGGCTGGCGCGGCACCCCTATGCCGAGCCGCTCATCGTCGTCGGCCGATGGACTCGCACGGCGGACCTGGCCTTCGTCGCCCCGCTGTTGAAGCATAGGGCCAATGGCTCCACCGTGGTCGAGTACGCCTTTCTCGGCGTCACCGACTATGCCCTGCCGGTCGTCTGCCCCGAATTGCAGGCGAGCGGGCACGCGACGACTGGATTGAGGCGCGCGTTCCTGCATGCGCTCGGCGCGCACGACATGCTCCGGGTTTCACCGGTGCCTCCTAGCGGCCTGGCCGCCTGGAAGGCGCTGATCGGAGGGCCGCCGCTGCGCCTTGGCTTCGATTCGCATGCCGTCATGTGCGAGCGGCCGTTTGCCGCTTGGCACGACCGGACCCGAAGTCCGCGGCGCCGTGCCGATATCCGCCGCAAGATCCGGCGGCTCATGGCAGTGGCGGGGCCCCTTCGCCTCGAGATCGTCGAAGGCGCGGACATTCGCGAGGCCTTAGCGGCTGCTAGGCATTTCAGGGAGGGGCGTTTCAAGGACGATCCTCTCCAGCAGCAGCCGTTCTTCGAGTTCTATGTCGACGTTGCCACGCGCGGCGCCGCATCCGGGTTCTCGCGCACCTACCGATTGTCAGCCGGTGGGAAAACGCTCGCCGTGCTGTTCGGCATCATCCACCGCACGCGCTTCTGCTATCTCGTGCTCGGCGCCGATTATCGGAACCACGGCCAGTATTCGCCGGGCGCGATCATGTTCGATCGGGTGATGGAGCATTGGGTCGACGGCGGCGGCGAGGTCTTCGATTTCACCATCGGCGACGAGGCGTTCAAGGGGGCATTGGGCTGCAGCCGCGTTCCGATGCACGAGATCGTGCGCATGCCCATGGCTGGCATGGGCCGCGAGGGCTAACGATGTTCGAGCGGTCGGTGCTCATCGCCGCGCATCCCGATGACGAGGTGCTGTGGTTCAGCTCGGTCCTGTGGAAGGTCGACCGGGTCGTGCTCGCCTTCCGGGACTACGATGCCGTGCCCGGGCTCGGCCAGTGCCGCGCTGCCGCTCTGACGGAGTTGCCGTACCGCGTCACCTGTCTCGGGATACCTGAGGCCGGCTCATGGCACTTGGCGGATTGGGCGGATCCCCGGATCACCGAATTCGGGCTTGCGCTGAATTCGTCCTCTGCCAGCCGTCGCTACGAGGCGAACTTTCGCGTCCTCCGCTCCCGGTTGCGCGCGGAATTGACCTCCGACATCGCCGTCTTCACCCACAATCCCTGGGGAGAATATGGGCACGAGGATCATGTCCAGCTCTACAGGGTGCTGGAAGGACTGCGCAGGGAGATCGGCTTCCGGATGTGGGTGCCGACCTATTCTTCGACCTGGTCCGCCGCGCTCGCCGCGCGGTACGCGCGCTCGTCCGATGCCCGGTTGTGCCGCTTTCCCGTCGACCGCATCGCGGCCGCGCGCATCGCCGGACTCTACAGGAAGCATGATTGCTGGACCTGGTGGAGCGACGCGCCTTGGCCGGCGGAGGAGTGCTTCGTTTCGACGCTGAACGAGGTGGCGACCCGGCAGGAACCCAGCGCGATTCCCCTGAGCTGCGTCGCACTGCCTCAATAAATCCAAGGGTCCGTAATCCCGTCCGGGGCGTGAACGAATATTTAACCGGACCCGGCAACTCTCCCCCTCAGCCCAGGAATCCTGGTAGTCGGTGTCGACCGTGCGGACTCATCCATGAACATGGCGCAAAGCGTTCCTGCCCTGCGGGTCACCGGCTTGCGCAAATCCTTTCGGCGCCCTGCCGTGGATGGGCTCGATCTTCGGGTCGAGCAGGGGAAATTCTATGCCCTGCTGGGCCCAAATGGCGCAGGCAAGACGACCACCCTGCGCATGGTGGCCGGCCTGATGCAGCCCGATGCCGGCGCGGTGTCGATCTTCGGCATCGATGCCCTGGCCGACCCGGTCGCCGCCAAGCGCATCACCGCCTGGGTCAGCGACGAGCCGATGATCTACGACAAGCTGTCGCCGACCGAATATCTGGCCTTCGTCGCCGGCCTGTGGGGCATGGACCCCGCCGTCGCCGACCGGAAATCAGCGGCCCTGCTGGAATTGCTGGAACTGAAGCCGCACGCGCATGAACGTTGCGAGGATTTCTCCAAGGGCATGCGGCAGAAGGTGGCGCTGGCCGGCGCCTTGGTACACGAGCCGAAGCTCATCATCCTTGACGAGCCACTGACCGGCCTCGATGCGCGCGCGGCACGGCTGGTCAAGGACGCGCTGCTGGCGCGCGTGCGCCAGGGCTGCACCGTCATCATGACGACGCACATCCTGGAGGTTGCTGAGCGCATGGCGGAGCGGATCGGCGTCATCTCTCGCGGGCGGCTGATCGCGGAAGGAACTCTCGACGAGCTTCGCAAGCAATCCGGCTCCATCAACACCAGTCTCGAGGATGTCTTCCTCGCCCTCGTCGCCGAGCAAGAGACGGCGCAGTGAGCGCGCCCGGCTCCTGGTTATGGCTTGCGCGGCACGAAGGGCGCTTGGCGCTGCGCGACCTGCGCCACCTGATGACGGGCGGGGGGCGGTGGCGCGTACGGAATGTCGCTATCACCTTCGTGCTTCTCGCCATCGGCCTGCATCTGATCGCCTTCGGCGTCGTCGCGCGCCACGCCGATATGACGCTGGCGGTCGGCACGCGCGGCTTCACCTCCATCACCGGCAGCTTGTTGCTGACCTTCTTCCTGCTGCTCTCGCAAGCGCTGGAGCACGTCACGCGCCTGTTCTACGGGCGAGGCGATCTCGACCTGTTCCGGTCCTCGCCCGCGCCGCTTCGCCGCCTGTTCGTCATCCGCGTGCTGGCGATCGCCGTTTCCAGCGTCATGATGTCGTTCGTCGTCGCCCTTCCGGCTGTCAACGTCGTTGCCGCGCTCGGCGGTCTGCGCTGGTTCAGCGCGCTCGCCGTCGCCATTGCTGCCGCGGTCGCGACCGCCGGGATCGCGCTCAGCCTCGCCGCGCTCCTGTTCGATACGCTCGGGCCCAGGCGGACGCGCTTCGCCGCGCAGGTCGCCTCGGCCATCGTCGGATCGGCCTTCATCATCGGCGTGCAGGCGGTCGCGATCCTGTCGATCGGCACCTTGTCGCCGCGGGATTTCTTCGATTCCGATCTCGTGCTGAACCACATGCCCGGCCCGGAGAGCCCGCTCTGGATCCCGGCGCGCGCGGTCCTGGGGAGCGCGCCGGACCTCGCCCTCACGATCCTGGGCGCGGCGGTCATCCTGGTGGTGCCGATGGTGCTCCTGTCGGGCCGCCTCGGCGGCTACGCCATCGCGACCGCCAGCGTCAGCCATGGCGGGAGCCGCCCCGCCTGGGGCGCCCGCCTGTTCCGGACAGCCTCGCCGCGGCAATTGCTCCAGCGCAAGGAGTGGATGCTGCTGTTGCGCGATCCCTGGCTTGCGTCGCAGACCCTGATGCAACTGCTCTACCTCATTCCCGCGGGCCTTCTGCTGTGGCGGTTCTATGGCGACGCCCGCGGCGCCCTGGTCGTCCTCGCGCCGGTGCTGACGATGGCGGCGGGCCAACTGGCCGGCGGCCTCGCCTGGCTTGCGGTCTCCGGCGAAGACGCGCCGGACCTCATCGCAACGTCGCCGATTTCTCCGCTGTACAACCTGTCGGCCAAGGTCGAGGCGGTGCTGATCGCGGTATTCGCGATCTTCGCGCCTTTCCTGATCGGCATCGTCACGCATTCATGGACTGCGGCGCTTGTCATCGCCGGTGCCATTCTCCTTGCGGCGGGCTCGTCCACGCTGATCCAGATCTGGTTCCGCAGCCAGGCGCGGCGCCGCTATTTCCGGCGACGGCAGACCTCGTCGCGCATCGCGACCTTCGCGGAGGCCTTCTCATCGGTCGCCTGGGCCTCCGCCGCCGCGCTGGCTGCGAACGAGTCCTGGTATGCCATCGCGCCCGCGATCGTCGCCATGCTCGTGCTCGCCGGCACCTGGAGCATCCGGCCGCGCTGACGCGCTATCTCCTCACGTTGACCAGTACCACGCCGCCGAGGGCCATGGCGCCGCCCACCAGGCTGAGGGCGGACGGCGCCTCGCCCAGCCACACGAAACCCATCACGGTCGCCACCGGCGGCACGCAATACATGAAGTTCGACGCGCGGCTGGCAGGCAGGCGCGCCAGCACGATGGTCCAGCTCGCATAGGCGACGAGGCTGGGCACGATGCCGAGATAGATCGCCGCGATCAGTCCCTGGGTCGATGCGCCCTGAGCCTGCTCCATCGCGGCCGGCAGGAAGGGCGCCAGCAGCAGCGATCCGATCACCATGTTCCAGGCCGAGACGGTCAGAGGCTTGTGGCGTGCGAACAGCGGCTTCTGCACGACCGTGGTGATGGAGTTGCACAGTGCCGAGCCCAGAATGAGCAGCGCGCCCGCATCGACCCGCAGTTCATCGCCTTCGCCGAGCGCGATCAGGCCGATGCCCGCAAACGACACCGCCGTCCCAAGCCACGCGCGACCGCTGAACCGCTCGCCCAGGAACATCATGGCGAGCGCGGCGGTGATGATCGGGTTGACGTTGATGATGAAACTGGCGGGGCCGGACGAAACCGTCTGCTCGCCGATATTCAGCAGCGTCGTATAGAGCGCCACAAAGAACAGGCCGCCGACGAAAAAGCGCCAGGCCTCCGGCCAGCGCGGCAAGGCCGGTCGGGTCACCAGCAGGAAGGCGGCCGCAGGCAGTGCGGCGATGGCGAAGCGCGCCGCGCCAAGCTCGAGCGGCCCGAAGGACGTCAGACCGGCCCGGATGGCGGGAAAGGCGGAAGCCCAGGCAAAGATCGTCACCACGACCGCCGCGCCTGTGGCGGCATCCAAATGGCCGGTAGCTGACCGGCCCGCAATGGCGCTCATGAAACACCCCTGGATTCGACAGCAATGCTGGGACATAGGGATACCGAGAGCCTGTTGACAAACGACCAATTAAGGTCTGAGCTGTGCGTATGGCTCACAGCTTGGAGACCCTGCCGCCCCTGGATACCCTGCGCGCCTTCGAGGCTGCCGCCCGGGCCGGCAGCTTTTCGGCAGCAGCAGCGAACCTGAACCTGACCCATGGGGCGGTCAGCCGGCGGATCGCCCGGCTGGAGAACTGGCTTGGCCTGCGGGTGTTCGACCGGCGCGCGCGCGGGATTGCCCTGACGCCGGAGGGCCAGCGCCTGTTCCAGCGCACCCAGGAGGCCTTTGCCTTGATCGCAGACACCTCCGACCGCTGGAGCGAGCCGCGCGGGCCCGCCGTGGTACGGCTCAACTCCATGCCGTCGGTCTGCAGCCTATGGCTGATGCCCCGGGTGGCCCGGTTCGAATCGGGCAATCCACCCCTGCGGGTCATCCTGCTGGTGGACCAGCGGACAGTCGATCTGGCGGATCAGGGCGTGGACCTTGCCGTCCGGTGCGGCCGCGGCGCCCTGCCTGGCCGCGTGTCCGTGAAGCTGTTCGAGGAATGGTGCTATCCCGTCGCGGCACCGGATCTGGCCCGGAGCATCGGGCAGGGAAAGCCGGAACGCCTGCTCTCCTTGCCCCTGATCCACGATTCCGATGCGTCCGGCTGGCGCGCCTGGTTCGCGGCGCATGGTCTTGACTATCGGCCGCGCCCGCAGGACCGGCGGTTCGAGGATTACAACCTGGTGCTGGACGCGGCGACCTGCGGCCTCGGCATCGCGCTGGCCCGCCCGCCCTTGGCGGAGGCCCTGGTCCGATCGGGCCGGCTGGTTGCCGTCGACGAGCGGACCGTGCTCAATCCCGTCTCCTATTGGCTGGACCGGCCGAGCGGCGCGCTGCGCCCGGCCGCCGCCGCCCTCGCCCAGCGCGTCGCGGCCGAGGCGGGAATGAGCGCGGATGCCTTGGCGGCCTTCCTCAAATCCGACCGCAAGTGAAAAGCCCTTGATCGGGGCCCGCTTCGCCGCCAAGAAGACCCGCCGAGGGGCCCATCGCCAGGAAGATCATGAAACTCGATACCGTGAAAGACGCCATCGCCGCCATGCGCCAGGGAGAACTGGTGATCGTGGTCGACGACACCGATCGTGAGAACGAGGGGGACCTCATCATGGCCGCCGGCGCCGCGACGCCGGAAAGGATGGCGTTCATGATCCGGCACACCAGCGGCATCATATGCGTGCCCATGACAGCCGAGCGCGCGCAGCGGCTCCATCTCGATCCCATGGTCGCCAACAACCTCGACCCGATGCGCACCGCCTTCACGGTTAGCGTCGATTATCGCGTCGGCATGACGACCGGCATCTCCGCGGAGGAGCGCACCAACACCGCTCGCGCGCTTGCCAACGACAATTGCGGCGCCGGCGACTTCCTCCGCCCAGGCCATGTCTTTCCGCTGATCGCGCGCGCCGGCGGCGTCCTGACGCGCTCCGGCCATACGGAGGCGGCCACGGACCTAGCGCGCCTCGCCGGCTTCGAGCCGGTCGGCGTGCTGGCGGAAGTCGTCAATGACGACGGCACGGTCAAAAGGCTGCCGGAGTTGCTCACTTTCGCGGCGGAGCACAAGCTCAAGCTCGTCACGATCGAGGATCTCATCCAGTACCGGATGCAGACGGAGCAGCTCCTGGAGCGCATCGGCCCGCGCGAGCTTGCGGTCGACGGCATGAAGGCGGCCACCTACGCTTTCCAGTCGCCGTTCGAGAGCCTGCAGCACGTGGTGGCGGTGTTCGGCGACCTGGAAGAGGGCGTCGACGTGCCTTGCCGCATTCACCGCGAGCAGCCGGTGATCGACATGTTGCGGCGCGCCGGCCAGCAGGGAACGTGGTTTGAGAACGCCGTCAGCCGTTTCAAGCACGAGGGCCGCGGGATCCTGATCGTGATCCGAAACCCGGTCGCCGACGAGCTGTTGCGACCGGCGAGCGAGGTGGTGCCCGGCAATCCCGCTGCCGGCGAGAAGCACGACAGCGCCCGCACGCGCATGCAGCGCTGGCGCGACATCGGCATCGGCGCCCAGATCCTGAAGAGCCTGGGCGTGAAATCCATTGCGCTGCTGGCGCCTCAGGAGCAGCGTTATATCGGGCTGGCGGGTTTCGGGATCGAGATCAGCCGCACCATCCTGGTGGACGATTGAGCACGAGCGACGGTCATGAGCATCGATGTCAGCAGGCTGCCAGAGTTGATCCGCGAGAAGAAGCGAGAGACGCGTGCGCGGATCGGCGATGTCGAGAAGGTCCTGGCAGAGGTCGAGGCTGACCTTCGCGCGGATGTCGACGAGATCGCCGCGCTGCGCGCACGCGGCGAGGCCGTCATTCCGGAGATCGACTTCGCGGCGGTGCGCGCGGGCCAGGTCTCCGATGCTGCCAAGGCCGCCATCCGGCGGCGCGGCACGGCGGTCATCCGCAACGTCTTTCCGCGATCCCAGGCGGAATCCTGGAACGAGGAAATCGGGGAATATCTGGCACGCAACGAGTACGTGAAGAAGGCAGCCACGCGCGACGCGGGCGATCGCTACTTCACCTCGCTCAAATCCAGCCGTCCGCAGATCTTCGGCATCTACTGGTCGATGCCGCAGATGCAGGCGCGCCAGGCGGCTTCCATGGCGGAGGCGCGCGCCTTCCTCAACCGCCTGTGGCGCTTCGAGAGCGGCGGGAGGACGCACTTCGATCCCGACCGGGAATGCACCTATGCCGACCGTCTGCGCCGGCGGGAGCCGGGCGACGCCAGCCTCGGCCTTTCGCCGCACATGGACGCGGGCTCCGTGGAACGCTGGCTGGACCCCGCCTACTCCGAGGTCTACCGCGAGGTCTTCGGCGGCAATTGGCGCGCCTACGATCCGTTCGACGGCGCATTCAGGGCCGAGACGCAGGAAATCCCTTCACCCGCCGTGTGCAGCGCCTTCCGCACCTTCCAGGGCTGGACCGCCCTGACCCGCCAGGGCCCCGGCGACGGCACGCTGCAATTGCTGCCGATTGCGCGTGGCATCGTCTATCTGCTGCTGCGCCCGATGGCCAGGGACGTGCCGGAAGACGATCTCTGCGGCGCAAAGCCGGGCCGGGCCTTGTCCCTTGTGGAACAGTGGCATGCGCTGCTGAAGCCGGCAATCACGCCGATCCCGGTGGTCGAGCCGGGCGATACCGTCTGGTGGCACAGCGACATCATCCACGCGGTCGAGGACCAGCACACAGGCAAGGGCTACAGCAACGTCATCTATATCGGCGCGGCGCCCTATTGCGCCAAGAACGCCGCCTATCTCGACCGCCAGAAGGCCGCCTTCCTCTCCGGGGAAAGCGCACCCGATTTCTCGGTGGAGAACTTCGAGGTGGATTTCGAGGGGCGCGCCACGGTCGCGGACCTGAGCGATCTCGGCAAGAAGCAGATGGGCCTCGCTGCCTGGTAGCCCGACGCGACTTCGCCGGATCTCCTTCAATAGTCGCTCTTCGCAACCGACTTCCGGCGTGTTAGGCACATCGCATACTTCCGAAAGCCCGGTCCCTCGCTCTCCCCATGTCCGCCACCCACGCGCCGATCAGGGGCATCGCCCTGGGCTTCCTCGCCTACTTCCTGTTCTCGTGCAGTGATGCCAATGTGAAGGCGCTCAGCGGGCAGTTGCCGGTATTCGAGATCGGGTTCTTCTCGACGCTGTTCGCCGGCCTCGTGCTCCTGTTCCTGAAGCCGCGCGATGAACGCTGGCGCGACGCCTTTCGGGTGCGGCGCCCCGGTCTGGTGGCGTTGCGCGGCCTGGCCGGCGCCGCCTCAGGCATCCTCGGCATCTACGCCTTCACCACCCTGCCCTTCGCCGAGGCCTATGCGCTCATCTTCCTGTCGCCCTCCATCGCCACCATCCTGTCGATCTTCATCCTGGGCGAGCAGGTCGGCTGGCGGCGATGGCTCGCCGTTGCGCTCGGCTTCGCCGGCGTGCTCGCGATCGTGCGCCCGGGTTTCGAGACGCTGGCACTCGGCCATCTCGCGGCCTTTGCCGTGTCTTTCTGCGCGGCCGGAACCGTCATCATCCTGCGCACCCTCGGCCAAGCCGAGCGGCGCGTCAGCCTGCTGGCCGCCGTCATCCTGACGTCTCTGGTGATGAACGGGGTCCTGATGCTGAAGGGTTTCCGTTGGCCGGTGCTCGATCATCTGCCGTATCTCGCCGGCGCGGGCATCTTCGCCGGAGGCGCGCAACTCTGCCTCATCCTGGCCACCCGCGCGGCGCCCGCCAATCAAGTGGCGCCCACTCAGTACAGCCAGATGGTCTGGGCGATCGTGATCGGCGGGCTGTTCTTTGCCGAGTTTCCGGACCTGCCCGCCATTCTCGGCATCTGCCTCGTCGGCGTGTCCGGCCTCTTCACCTTCCTGCGGGAGGAGACCAGGGGCCGCTGGTGGTCGCGCACGATCCTGCAGCGCGACCGCGTCTAGCCTAGAGCTTGCCCTGCAGCAGCAGATCGCAGGAAATGTTCTCCGCGTCGCCCGCCTCGATGAGCGGGATCGGCACACCCTCGCCGATTGAGATGGCGGGCTGACGGATCTTCCCTTCTACATGCACCGGCGCATCGACGTCGAGGATGCTGAAATCCTTCGCATCGGCGAAGATGTCCATGACCAGCGTCTGCTGGCGCAAGCTGCTTTGCCCGCGGAAATAGAGGACCGAGTCCGTCGTATCCATGATGAACCGGTCGAACTTGGCCACGCCCTCGGCCAGATCAATGCTGCCGGCCGCGCAGCGGATCGGCACACGGGCATCCTCGCCGATATAGAGTACTAGCGCCTCGACGAGGTCGAGGCCCGCCGCTTCGACCAGCAGCCCGCTGATCGCGCCGCCGTCCATGGTCAGGAACGCCTTGCCGTTCGAGGTTCCCATCACTTCCGCGAGAGACCGCCCTTGGCCGGAAATATCTATGTCGGCCCCGATTTTCCCCCCTGTCGTATCGAAATAGCGCGTACCTTTGAAGAACGCCTTGAAGTCCACGTTGCGCATCTTGAGGTCTGCCGCGGCGACGGAGGGATCTTGAGTCGAATCCAATGACAGGGCGCCTTCCAGGCTGCCGCCGGCAATGGCGATCGTGAACGGCTCCACGACGGCCTTCCCGCCTTCGACCGTCACCGTGCCCGCCAGCGCCGTGATCGGCAGATAGTCCTCGGCGCGCACTTTCCTGGCATCGAGCTTCACCACCATGTCCATGGTCTGCAGCACATCGGCGTTCAGCGGCACGTGGGGAAACAGCTCCCCCTCTTGCCTCAGTTGCGCAGCCAGCTCCCTCTGCTCCGCAGACGCCGTTTCTTCGGTGTCCGGCGGCGCACCTACCAGCGGCGCCAGATCGTCGAAATCGAGATTGTCGGAAACCAGGTCCGCGGTCAGTCGCGGCTTCTCTCCGCCATAATCGATCGTGATGTCGCCGGCCAGGTCGCTGTCGCCGACCCGTCCCTGCACTCCGGTGAACTGCCACTTGTCTCCTTCCCGCAGCAGATGGCCTGAGACCTCGTAGGGCGGCGTCCGCGGAGCCGGCACGCCCAGCAACGGGAAGACCTCCGCAAGGTTCGGCCCCTTCAAGGTCAGGTCCAGGTCGGCGGCTTCAAGCTTGAACGGATCCTGCGCGGTGCCATCGACCGTCACCTCGGTCTCGCCGTACTGTGCGGCAAGATTGATCGGATACGGTTTGCCTTCTTCCCGCAAGGCAAGGACGGACCCGCCCTCGAAGCGCACTGTCAGCGGCTTGCCCTGCAGCCGCCCATTCGCCTCAAGCCGGATGTTCCCGGTCTTCTCAGCTTCCCCGATGGCGGTCGCGAGTTTGCCTTCAAGCTGCAGGTCCTTGACGTCGTCTTGGTATTTGAAACGCCCATCCTGGACCACCAGTTCTCCGATCACCGGAGCTTCCGTGCGCTCCTCCGGCGCGGCGACCTCGCTTGCGGCCGCAGCGGTGGGGTTCTTGGAGAAACTCCAGTTTGCCACCCCCTTTTCGTCGATCGCGAGAGCCAGATCGGGTTTGGTCAGCTTGACTTCCGGCAGCACCACCTCACCGCGCAGCAGCGGCGGCAGGCGAAGCCGGAACTGGATTTCCTGTGCCTGGAGCATGGGCGGCGCGTCCTTCGCCGCTCCGCCGAGGAGCACGTCGCGTAATCGCACGCGCGGCGCCCAGGACCAGTCGACCTGCAGGTCGCCGATCTTGATTTCGCGGCCGAGAGCCACACCGGCGCGTTGTTCCATCTGGCCGCGGAAACCGCTTGATCCGATATAGATCGCAAGCCCCGCCACGATGGCAACGATGAGGAGCACCAATGAACCCGCCGTGATCGCCGCAATGCGTGCGATCCGCCGCCCGGGAGATATCTTTGTCCGGTCCCGCGTCACGACTTCTCGAACTCAGCGCCAGGTTCCACGCTCTGCTTCATCCTTAGTTGCCGATGCCGCCGGCGCCGCCCTCCGTCCCAGAGCCGCTGCCCCGGCTCTCGCCGTCGGGCTGGTCTGGAACCGTGGGAGGGCTCACCGTTCCGGGTGTCGCCGGCTCGGCACCTGTGACCGGCCGATCGTCGCTGGGGTTGCCGGTGGTCGGGCCGAGCTGGGATTCCTCGCAGGCAGCACGCTGGGAGCCCGCCGGAACGCTGCTGCAGTCATAGCCCGGCGGATAAAGCGGCTGCGGCGCGTCCTGCGCCATTGTCATAACCGGCGCAACCAGCATCAAGATCGGGGCGACCACATAGGCGCGTTCCATCCGGCGCCTCCTCGGGATTGGCCGTCTGTAGAACAATCCTTGTGCTGCGCCGTTGCGGGCGCCGCGTCTTTACAAGCCGGCAGGTCAGAAGGGAAACTGTGCCATCGCGCAGCTCTCGCCGGCTTGAAGGACACCGCCATGACGTTCTCCGAGTTCGAATCGTCGCTGGACAGGAAGGAACCGCCTTCAATCCTCCACCTTGCCCTGCAAGCCCTGTGGTGGGATGCGAAGGGCGACTGGGACAAGGCGCATCAATGCGCCCAGGCGGATGAGGGCGATCCGTCCTGCGACTGGGTGCATGGCTATCTGCACCGCAAGGAAGGTGACACCTCCAATGCGGGATACTGGTATCGCCGTGCGGGCAAGCCGATGACGAAGGCATCGCTCCCCGAGGAATGGAGCACGATCGCGCGGGCGCTGACGGGCTGAGCGACCGCTGATTGCCGGCGTTCGCCGCTGCCGCTTGGAACGCCGCGGGGTTGTCGATGTTGACTGCCTGTTCTCCCCAGGCACAGGCATCAGGCACAGGCGCGCAGAGATGGCCGACAGACCCGACAAGGTTCCCCCGCAGTCGCAATCGCAGCAGCCCGGACGCGAAACGGAGATGAAACCCCAGCCGCAGGATGAGGGCCGGAGCTACCAGCCTGGCGGCAAACTGGAGGGCAAGGTCGCGATCGTAACCGGCGGCGACAGCGGCATCGGCCGCGCGGTCGCGGTGATGTTCGCGATGGAGGGTGCCGACGTCGCCATTACCTATCTGGAGGAGCACGACGACGCCGCCCATACGCTGCAATTGGTCCAGGCGCAGGGCCGGAAATGCCTGAAGCTGGACGGCGATGTCGGCGTCAAGAAGGCCTGCGAGAAGGTCGTGGAGCGCGTGGTCAAGGAGTTCGGCCGGCTGGACATCCTGGTCAACAATGCCGGCGAGCAGCACGAGAGCGAGGACGTAACCAAAATCAGCGAGGATCAGCTGCTGCGCACGTTCCGCACCAACTTCTTCGGAACGTTCTTCATGACCCAGGCGGCCTTGAAGCACATGCGTGAGGGTGCCTCGATCATCAATTGCGCCTCGGTCACCGCCTATCGCGGCAGCAAGCATCTGGTGGACTATGCCTCCACCAAGGGTGCGATGGTGTCCTTTACGCGGTCGCTCTCCGGGCAGCTCGCAGAAAAGGGCATCCGCGTCAATGCCGTCGCACCAGGCCCGATATGGACACCCTTGATTCCCGCGAGCTTCGATGAGGAGAAAGTGGGCAGCTTTGGCCAGAACGTACCCTTGGGACGGCCGGGGCAGCCGGACGAGGTGGCGCCCTGCTTCGTCTTCCTGGCGAGTTCCGATTCCAGCTACATGACCGGCCAAGTGCTGCACCCCAATGGCGGCGAGATCATCAATGGCTGAGACGATGGCCGACATGGGCCCGAACTTGTGGCTCATCGAGCCGGTCACCGATCCCGGCGACCAGATGTGGCAGGACCGGCCGATCTGGGCCGAGATCGTGGTTGCTGCACCGAGCCCAGCCTTCGCCCGCCTGGCAGCGGAGCGGAGGGCGCTCTCGCCCGACTGGACTCACATCGGCAATGAAAGCGAAAGCCGCCGCTCGGGACTGAACGACGAACAGCTCTATCATGTGCGCTCTCTACCGCCGGAGCGGCGGGCGGGCTTTCCTTCCGACGTACGCGATGGCGAGGTGTTGCTGATGCGGGAGCTGCGCGGCGCGCGGCGCTCATAGCCGCCTGCAACGGCGGCGCATGGCTTTTTGATGCCGCCTCCCCTATGTAGATCTCATGACCGAAAGCAAGGACTGGACCCGCCTCCTGGCGCGGGTGCGCGCTTGCAAGGCGTGCGAACTGCCGCTGGGGCCACGCCCCATCCTGTCCGCCTCCCCGACCGCGCGCCTGTTGATCACCAGCCAGGCGCCGGGGCGGCGCGCGCATGAGGCCGGCCGCACTTTCGCCGATGCCTCCGGCGATCGGCTGCGGGACTGGCTCGGCCTGCCGCCAGAGCTGTTCTATGATTCGACGCGCGTTGCCATCATACCAATGGGCATGTGCTATCCCGGCACGCAGGAAGGCGGTGGCGATCTGCTCCCGCAGGCGCGCTGCTCCGAAACCTGGCATGGGCCGCTGCTCTCCTTCCTGTCGCAGGTCAGGCTGACCCTGCTGGTCGGCAGGCTGGCGCAAGTACACTACCTGCCGGACCCGCGCGGCTCCATGTCCGAGGCGGTCGCCCACTGGCGCGACTACCTGCCGACTCATCTGCCGCTGCCGCATCCATCCTGGCGCACGCTGGGTTGGGCGCGGCGCAATCCGTGGTTCGAGGCCGAGCTGCTGCCGGAGCTGCGCGTTCGCATCGCGGAGATCCTGAAATAGCATCGCCGCTTCCGGTCCTATAAGATCGGCATTCGCTATCAAGCCGAAGGAGCCGCCGCATGACTGCGCACGCCATGAATCACTTCACGGTGCTGGCCGAGGACCTTCGCGTGACCTGCGACTTCTATCGTGACCTGCTGGGCCTGACTGAAGGCTACCGCCCGGACATGGGCTTTCCCGGTGCCTGGCTGTATGCCGGCGACCAGGCAGTGCTGCACGTGGTGATGCGCAACCCCCTGCCCCAGCCGCGCGCCGGTGTGCTCGACCACATGGCGTTCAGCGCGGCGGACCTTGCCGGCACGATTCGCAGGCTGGAGGAGAAGGGCGTGCGATATCAGCTCGGCCGTCAGGCCGAGACCGGCACATGGCAGTTGTTCTTCCATGACCCGAACGGGGCGCGCGTCGAGCTGGATTTCGTGCCGACGGAGGAAGCGCCGGCGCGATAGCCGTATCATGTCTCTGTGCGTGGTGCGTTTGTTGCCGATCCTGCCTCCTAGGGGGAACATTGCTGCGAACGGCCTGTTCGCTGGTTCATCGGTTGTTCTCAGGAGGTAGGCATGCCCCGTGGCGACAAGTCGAAATACTCGGGCAAGCAGAAGCGCCAAGCCGAGCATATCGAGGAGGGCTACGAGAAGCGCGGCGTGAGCGAAGGCGAGGCCGAACGGCGGGCCTGGGCCACCGTCAACAAGATGACCGGCGGCGGCAAGAAGGCCGGCGGCTCCGGTCGCGGCAAGAAGACGAACACGGCTCCCGCCCGCAAAGGTGGGCGCGCGGGCGGCCGGGCCGCGGCGCAGCGACCGGCGGCGGCACGGTCAGCTTCCGCGCGAAAGGCGGCGGGCACGCGCAAGCGCACAGCGAAGACCGGGCGAAAGACCACCGGGAAATCGCGCTGACGGCACGTCCCGTGGCAATCAGGATCTGGCAGTTTCTGGCTGTCGTCTTCACGGCGCTCGCGCTCGTTCCGGGCGGTGCACATCTGATTGAGCTGCCGGCCAAGATCGACATGCCGGAAGATCCCTATTTCGTCGTCCAGCAGATCTATCGCGGCTGGGCGCTGTGGGGCGCTGTCATCCTCGCCGCGATCCTCACGAACTTCGCCAGCGCGCTCGCCGCGCGCCACAACCCGCCCCAGCTCTGGCTCTCCATCGCCGCGGGCCTGCTGGTCGCCGCGACGCTGGTTGTTTTCTTCGGGTGGACCTATCCCGTCAATCAGGCGACAGCGAATTGGACTTCCGCGCCGGACGATTGGGAGCGGCTGCGGGTCCAGTGGGAGTACTCCCACGCCATCAATGCGCTGATCACGTTTCTCGCGCTTCTCTGCTCCGTGGGTGCCGCGCTGTCCTATCGCGTTTCCCACGCGGCTACCTTGCACGCCGCGGCGCACCGGCACGCGAACTAGGCGCGCCCGATGCTCGAATATGCAAAGCCCGCAGCGCGCATTTCCGCCGGCCTGTAAATGTTGCGCAGGTCAACCACGATCGGCTGCCGCAGCGCGGTCCGCATGCGGTTGAGGTCGAGCGCCCGGTACGAGTTCCACTCGGTCAGGAAGACCACCGCATCGGCGCCGGTCAGCGCTTCGTACGGATCGTTGCAATAGACGACATCCGGCACCAGCTTGCTGGCCTCCGCCATACCTTCCGGATCGTGCGCCCGGACCTCGGCGCCGGCCTCGATCAGGGCTGGTGCGATCGCCAGGCTGGGCGCCTCGCGCATGTCGTCGGTGTTGGGCTTGAACGTCAGGCCCAGCAGCGCCACCACCTTGCCCGCCGCCGAACCGCCGAGCGCCGCGATAATGCGATCCGCCATCTTCAGCTTGCGCGCCTCGTTGAACGCGGCGGTCGCCTCGATCAAACTGAGCGGCGCGCCGGCCTGGCGCGCGATCTCGACCAGGGCCCGCGTGTCCTTCGGGAAGCAGGACCCGCCATAGCCGGGGCCGGGATGCAGGAACTTCTGGCCGATACGCCCGTCGAGGCCGACGCCCCGCGCGACGTCATGCACATCCGCGCCAACCTTCTCGCACAGATCGGCGACCTGGTTGATGAAGGAGATCTTCATCGCGAGAAAGCCGTTGGCCGCGTATTTGATGAGTTCCGCCGTCTCCAGCCCCGTGAACAGGATCGGCGTCTCGATCAGGAAGAGCGGCCGATAGAGCTCCCGCATCTTGTCACGGGCGCGCTCGCTCTCCGCGCCGATCACCACGCGGTTCGGGCGCATGAAATCGTCGATCGCCGAGCCTTCGCGCAGGAATTCCGGATTGGAGACGACGTCGAACTCCGCCTTTGGATTGCTTGCGCGAATGATCTCCGCCACCTCACGCCCGGTTCCGACCGGCACCGTGGATTTCGTCACGATTACAGTGTAGTGGCGGATCGCCTGCGCGATCTGCCTGGCGGCCTCGCGCACATAGGTCAGATCGGCATGGCCGTCGCCGCGCCGGCTCGGCGTGCCGACCGCAATGAACACAAGGTCCGCATCCGCCACCGATGCCGACAGGTCTCGCTCGAAATCGAGGCGGCCGGCAGCGGCGTTGCGCGCCACCAGGGCGTCGAGCCCAGGCTCATAGATCGGGATCTCGTTGCGGCGCAGCCGGCCGATCTTCAGCTCGTCCTGGTCGACACAGGTGACGCGGTGGCCGAATTCAGAGAAGCAGGCGCCCGATACCAGGCCGACATAGCCGGCTCCGACCATTGCGATTTTCATGTTCGCCCGCTCCCCCCTGCCGGCTAGCGCTTCAAGTCCTGCGCCAGGGCGAGAACCGCCTCGCGCACCTGCGCGCCGATCTTCGGATGTTTGAGCGCATAGGCGATGTTGGCCTCGATGAAGCCGGCCTTGTCGCCGCAATCGAAGCGCCGCCCCTCGAACCGGTAGCCGTGGAACTGCCCGTGGCCGCACATCTTCGCCATCGCGTCAGTCAGCTGGATCTCCCCGCCCGCGCCTGGCGTCTGCTCGTCCAGGTGCGCGAACACCTCGGCCTGCAGGATGTAGCGCCCGATGATCGACAGCGT
>JAJYUT010000012.1:0-2843 GCA_021792365.1 Pseudomonadota bacterium
CAACGGTGGACTACGTGCCGGCTCCGGCGGACCTCAAGCCATCGGCTCGGTGCGAGGTGCAGCTCAGCATCGAGTACGGCTCGGCCACCCGCCCCATGCAGCCCGTGGTGTTCCAGATCATCGAGGCGCTCTGAGGTGGCTGATGGGGTGCAGGCGCGGCGATCCCATGAGGAGAGGATCGCCGCCTTGGAGCAGAGTCACGTGGCGATAGCGGCGGCGCAGGCCGCCACACAGAAGGAGATCACGGAGCTGCGGAAGGATATGTTCGGCGACCCCAGCAGGCAGGACAATGCCGGGCGAGGCGCGCTTGTGCTCCTCCAGGAGTCGGTCACCCAGTCGCACAACGACTTGGCGGCGCAGATCCAAAGGACCACGACTCAGATCACCTCTCAGTTCCAAGCCCAGACCGACAGCCTGGGGCAGCGAATCCAAGAGGTGAAGGACAAACTGCAGAAAGAAGAGCAGACCGAGGCCCAGAAGAAGGAAGCCAAGAAGAACCGCCGCTTCCAAGTGCTGCTCTACGTCGGCGGCGGCGTCGCGGTCGCGGTGGCGAGCTACCTCGTCGGCCTATTGGGGGGCATCCACCCTTGAGGCTGCCATCCCGCGAGGATCTGCTGGACGCGGCCCCGTGGGTGTTCGGCGTCATGGTGCTGGCGTGGCTCCTGGCAGCCTCCATCCTGATCTTCCTCCGCGTGGCGGCTCTGGACCGGACCCTCCTGGTGCAGCAGCAGGCCATCCAGGAGCGCCTAACCCAGCACTCGGCTCTCCTGAAGCGCGTGGAGGCCGACGAGCACCGCATCTGCGCCGCCGCTCAGGCGAGCGGGGATCAGCAGATCATCAAGATCCTGTGCCCGGAGGGATGAGGGATGGCCGTCATGGCACCAAGGGCGATCCTGCGTAGGCTCGGGGAGATCCACGAGCCGACCGTGAGTGAATGGGTGGACGGTAGGCCGGTCTACCGCTGTGCGGAGTGCTACCAGCCGTGGCCGTGCCGTACAGCGGAACTACTAGGGAGGAAGGGACATGAAGGCTGAGAGCGTGACGCCGGAGCCGAGCGGGATGCACGTCCTGACGGTGCGGATGACGGCTGAGCAGATCGGGGAGTTGAGGCGCGCAGCGAAGGCGCGTGGCGTCTCGGTGAGTGAGGTGGTGCGGCAGGCCGTGGCGGCCGAGCTGCTGCCCCGCATCTTCTTCCCCATCTGCACCAACGTGGCGGGCAGCGCCCACAACACATGGACCATCACCGCATGAGCCTCCAGTGGCCCGACCTCACGGCATGGTCAACCATGTGGGCACCGGACCAGGGGCCGGAGATCACCGCCGCCGTGCTGGCGCAGCTCCAGGATGGCCTCACCAAGGACGCGGTGCTCTTCAGCTCGCAGTACGGCTTCACCGATCAGGGCATCGCGGACGTGATGGCCCAGATCGGCAAGGCGCAGGCGGCCAGCCGGTTCGTCTTCGACCGTTCGGAGTACCTCGGCCGCTATGAGACGCCCGTTGTCGATGGCCTGATCGCGCAGCTCCAGCCGGACCAGTGGGCCATTGGGACCGCGCCGGACGGTCGGGACATCCTGCACTCGAAGATCTGCGCGCTCCTCTACCCGGACGGCACGGGCTGGACGTTCAGCGGATCGTTCAACCTCAGCGCGTCTGCCGAGCGGGAGTTCAACGTGGCGGACTTCATCTGGAGCCGAAGCCGAGCCGAAGCGTTCGCGGTGGAGATCCAGGCGCGCCTCACCTGGTGTCGGGCGCACCAGCCGCAGCCCCCGCAGGCCAGCGATGCCACCGATCCGCAGGCCGATGCGGGGAAGGAGGAGCCGGGGCCTTGAGCGCGCTGCGCGTCCATGACTTCCACCCTCGCCGCACAGCCGCCGACCGGCTGAACGCTTGGCTGGCCCTTCGGGTCACCAACGCCGTGGGGTCGATGTGGTGCGCCTACGCCTTCGCCGCACTCGCCCTCCTGGGGCTGCCGCAGGCGCTTGGCCGGGGTGGTGAGGGCGCGGTGGCCTGGGTGGCGCAGACCTTCCTCCAGCTCGTACTCCTGAGCGTCATCCTGGTGGGTCAGAACCTCCAGGCGGCGGCCTCTGACCACCGGGCGCAGGAGACGCTAGAGGACGCCCAGCGGATCTTGGCTGAGCTGCGGGGCCTGAAGGCGGAGGTGCGGCAGATGGCGGACGAATGGCACCGTGCCCAGACTGTGACGCCCCGACGGGCGCGGACTGGCGCTTCTGCCGGGACTGCCTAGACCGGCGCATCGGCCTGATACGATCCGCTGAGGATCGCGTCATGGGGGAGGTGGCGATGACTCTTGAGGGCGTAGATGCGCTGAACCCGCCCTCGGGGGCGGCTCTGGAGGCAGCAGGCAAGCGGTTCATCTGCTGCTACACCCGCGCCCTCACGAAGGCTCAGATCGCGGACTTCCGAGCGCATGGCGTCGACCTGGTGCTGATCTTCGAGTCGTCGGGCGTTGACTTCACGGGCGTCGACCCGCAGGGCGCGCTCGACGCGCAGACGGCAGAGGCGCAGCGCAAGGCACTCGGCCTGCCCGCCGCGCCGATCTACTTCGCCATCGACACGGGGAACTACAACCTGCAGGACGTGAACGCCTACCTGCAGGGCTGCGCCTCTGTGATCGGCAAGCCGAGGGTGGGGGTGTACGGCTCCTATGGCGTGGTGGAAGCCGCCTATGCGGGGTCGTGGTGCGAGTACCGCTGGCAGACCTACGCCTGGTCGAATGGCGCGGTGTCCCAGGCGGCGCACATCTTCCAGTACCTCAACGGCCAGAGCCTCGGCGGGGCCACGGTGGACCTCGACCGCACGGTGCTGAGCGATGTGGACTTCGG
>JAJYUT010000012.1:2943-5350 GCA_021792365.1 Pseudomonadota bacterium
ATCGAGGCGGCGCTGAAGGACGCGTAGTTGCCTCAGCAGCCGTTCCTCGGCGTGCGGGCCTGCCGGGCAGATGAGACGGGCACGCTCCGCTCTCTCTGGCGGGACTGCGATGTCCCCTGGCCGCGACCACCGCAGATGACGGCAGCGGCGCGGTGCCTGCCCAACTCGCCGCCCCCGATGATCGGCTCAGCGGTGCCGCGCCCGCATGATCCGGCCATCGCGCCCTACTTCGCCTGCACCTGCGGCTACTACGCCACCTGGGCCTGGGGGGAGAAGGGGCTGGCGGCGCTGGCCAAGGCCACTGTGGCCCCGAACTTCGCCGTGATCGCCGTGGCGGGCTACGGGACGACGGTCAAGCATGAGTGGGGCTTCCGCGCTCAGCGGATGCGTGTGCTGGCCGTCCTGGCATCCCACATGAGGCCGGTGTCGAGCCCTGAGACGGACGGCCCCTTGGCCTCATGTGTGGCGCAGGCCTACGGCGTCCCCATCGTGGACGGAGACGGCCTCAGGCTGTTGGCGCAGGAGTGGGACTTGGAGGCAGCACCGTGGACATTGGCCGGCCAGTAGCAGCGCCCGTTGAGGTGCCGGTAGAGGAGCCGATGGCGTGGCCCGTGAGCGAACCTGCCACGCCTGAGCCGGAGCCTGAGGTAGTGCCCGCATGACCGTTACCCTGCGGCTGCTCGACGCGCCTCCCGCAGATGCGGAGGATTGGGAGCCGGGCAGGATGTGGCCTCGGGCGGTGCGCTTGGGGGACGGCACGGTCTGCGCTGGCTGGTGGGTGATTCTCTGCGACGCGGGCGACCGGCCGGTACTCTGGCACACCGCGATCCCGGCGCAGAACGGTTCCCGCTGGGAGGTTACCGGCCAGCCGCCCAAGATCACTGTGCGCCCGAGCATCAACGTCATCGGGGTCTGGCACGGCTGGATCACCGACGGCGAGCTGGTGCCCGCGTGACGCCCCAGCCCGGCGACGTGGTGCTGGTGAGCCGGGGCAACGGGCTGTTCGACCGGCTGGTCCGCTGGGCCACGGTCAGCCCGTACTTCCACGCCGCCATCATGGTGAGCGAGACTGACCTGGTGGAGGCGCGGCTGCACGGGGTGAAGCGCCGCCCGCTCAGCGAGTACGGCGGCCATGCCACGATCCTCACCGTGAGCGGGGCCAACCCGGGCCGCCGGGCCAAGGCGGTACAGTTCGCCATCGAGTCGGCCAACGCCAACCTGCCCTATGGCTGGCGGGACATTGTGGCCGATGCGCTCAGGCTCGGCCTACGCATCCCCGTGGGCTACCGGTGGTTCCGCTGGAATTCGTACGACTGCAGCGCCTTGGTAGCCGAGTGCTGGCGTGTCGCTGGCGTATCAATCACCTATCATCCGGCCCCTGCGCCGGCTGACCTGGGATGGTCCCCGGTCCTCATTGGGCCGAGGGTTTGGGAGACTGCGGCCAAGCCGCAATAGGAGGGACTTGTCATGGGAGCATGGCTCAAGCGCGTGGCCTCGGTGGTGTTCACCATCGACTCCGGGCTGGCGGTGGTCCTCTCGGCCAACGCCGTAATCGAGCAGTACCTGCACAGCTACCTGCCCGAGTACGCCACCGTGGCGTCGGCGGTGCTGGCCGGACTGAGCATCTTCGTCGCCGTCAGCGCCAAGATCGCCACCGTGCTGGCGAACGCCAGCGTGCAGAAGGCCAGCGTGGCAGCGGGCCAGAAGAAGGCCGCATGACCAGGCGCGCTCCTGTCGAAGACCCACGGGACGCCCGGATCAGGGAGCTGGAGGGCCAGGTGGCGCAGCTTGTGGATGCCTTGGTGAAGCTCGCAACGGAAGGGAGCGACCGACCTCAGTACGAGCCAGTTCCCTACCCCGTGCCTTACCCAGCCCTTCCGTGGTGGGGCGGCGCCATTTTCATCGGCGACTGCCCCCCCAGCATGCAGCCGTTCCTCCAGGTGACGAGCAATGGCACTCTGCCCGTGCTGCCCGACACGACCGTCACCCTGACGGGGTACGTGTCGTGACCACCTACCGCCTCGGCAAGCTGCCCGCCACGCGGCCCCACGGGCTGCGTGAGCTGGCGGTGTACGCCCAAGGGAGGCTGCCCCAGCCGCCCGCCGAGTGGCCGGTGCCAAGGGCCAGCTACCCCCTCGATGGCAATTCCCAATGGGGTTGTTGCGTGGCCAGCGGTGCCGCCCACCTAGTCGCCGCCTGGGACGCGGCCTTCCAAGAGAGCGATCCGGTGCCGAATGAGGATGAGGTGGTGCGGACCTACTTCGATCTCACGGGCGGCCCGGACTCGGGCCTCAACGAGGCGACGGTGCTGGGCGTCTGGCAGCGCGTCGGGCTGTTCGGGGAGCGGATCGCCGGCTATGCGCCAGTCGCCACCTCGGACATCGTGGGGCTGCACCAGGCCGTGGCG
>JAJYUT010000013.1 GCA_021792365.1 Pseudomonadota bacterium
ACTGGATCAGCGGCTTGTCCACCACCGGCAGCATCTCCTTCGGCATCGCCTTCGTCGCCGGCAAGAACCGCGTCCCCAACCCGCCTACCGGAAATATCGCCTTGCGGAGCGGCTTGCGCATGGGTCACCTCATTCAAATTCATATGTTAAAGCGTGATAGCGGCGGAGCGTTCCCGCGCCTGCGGATGAATACGCATAAAGAGTACCGCAGCTGTCTTTCAACCTGATAGCGAAGCTTTGGTGACGTTGTTTGCCTTCTGTCACAAGCATAAGTGATCGTCTCGCGAGACGCGCGTACGTGCGCGTCGAACTTTCTCCATTCCTGTTCGAGCGGCATGCCCTGGACGCGGCTGCGCGCATTCGCGGCACGCGACGTGCTGTGACATTTCGGAAGCATGGATGGGGAGGGTGATGCTACGCGTAAGACGCAGTCGCCCTTCGCGGCCTCAAGAGGCGATCCGCCGTCGCTGATGGCGTTGTTCAGTATCCAGGACTTCAGGAGTCCCTATCCGGCATTTCCTGTTGTTTTGACCGAGCGGGTCGATGCCGCGTCACGACCTCTTGTTTTCGAAGCTGGCGTTGCCGAGCCCGGTTCCGATGGTCAGCACGGCCCAGTGCCGCACGTCATCCATGAACGGCGCTTCGCTCAGGCCCTGCACGACCGCGTCGTTGTGCAGGATGACCGCGGTTTCGTGCTTGCGGATCGCCGGGACGCGCTCGCGGATCAGCGCGGGCAGGTTGAATCGCGTGCTCTCCCAATTGCCGGGCAGGTTCTGTGCGCCGGCGCTGATCGAGCCGTCTGGCGCGATCTCGCCGGGACAGCCGATCGCGATCAGCGGCGCAAGCTTAAGGCGCGCCTTCGCCGCCTTGGCGATTGCTCGCTCGATCATCCCGATCAGACGGTCGATGGCCTCTTCGCGCTTTGGCTTCTCCTCTGCATGCCGCCAGAGCTCCAAGCCGACCACCGCCGCGCGGGAAAGGTTCGGCCCGCGCTTGACGTTCAATTCGACGATGCCTGTCCGGAAGTTGGAGCCGCCGATATCGACGGCAATCAATCCGCCGAAGCCCTTGTAAAGCCAGATCGGCGCCAGATGCGCGCAACCGAGCAGGCCGGCCTGGTCTGGATGCGCGCGGATCGGCAGCAGGTCGATATCGACCCGCTCGCTCTTCAGGATGACCGCGGCACGCCCGATCACCAGTTCGCCCACCCGGCTCTGCCGGATGCCGCCGCCGACTACGATGCGCTTGGTGTCGCGCCAGGCCTTGAGGCGCAGAAAGCGCCGCACCACGCCGGCAAGCTGGCTTGCGAATTCCTCGATCGCACCGTGGATCATTCCGGCCGCCACCGTGTCTCCGCTGGCCAGGATCTTGTCGAGCTGCTTTTTCGAGATGTCCTTGCTCGGCTTGTTTCCGAGCGGATCCTTCGTGACCTCGCTCACCTGCGCGCGCACTTCGTCCAGCAAGGCGCGAAACGCGCGGCCGCTGGCGCGATCGCCGATGAAGCCTTCTTCATCGCGGATTTCGAGATTGTAGCTCTTGAGGATGACAGCGGGCAGTTCCCCGGCACCGTGCACGCCGAGGCCCATGGTCTGCTGAGGGGATTGGTCTTGATTGCTGCGCTTGGCGGGCTTCGGCTTCGCTTTCTTGCGCGTCGGCATGTGGCTCCCTGGCGGATCGGCTCGGCAGATCAACACGCCGCCGCGGCAAAGGCTCCCGGCGACCAATGCCGGTTGATCGCGGCGGCGCGCCTATGCAAGGCTGTGCCCGCTGGAGCGGAGCCTACGCATGATCACGTCATTCATGGCATTCCTCGGTGTCTCGGCCATTGTCATCATGACGCCCGGTCCGGATACGGCGGTCACCGTCCGCAACACGTTGCTGGGCGGAAGGCTTGCCGGCATCTTCACCGCCCTCGGCATCTCGACCGGTCAGGCGATCTGGGCCTTGGCCACCAGTTTCGGCGTGGTCGCGCTGCTGGTGGCATCGGAGGTGCTGTTCCAGGCCGTGAAGTATGCGGGAGTTGCCTATCTCATCTATCTCGGGCTGCAGGCCTTGGTCAGCGCTTGGCGTGGCGACGGATCGCCGGTCGCGGCACAACGCGGAAAGGCCCGGCTCGGGCCGGCCAAAGCCTACGTCCAAGGTCTGATGAGCGATCTCGGCAACCCCAAGATGGCCGTGTTCTTCGCCAGCCTGCTGCCCCAGTTCGCAGCCCCGGGGGAGGGGCTGTTCGCCGCCTTGATGAGCCTCGGCCTGGTCTTCAGCCTCATGACCTTTCTCTGGCTGGCCGTCTACGCCTTCGTGGTCGCCAAGGCGGGCGAGGTGTTGCGGCGGCCGGCCATCCGGCGCTGGATCGAGGGGATAACCGGCACCCTGCTCGTGGCTTTGGGCGTTCGGATCGCGGCGGAGCAGCGCTGACTCCGTTCAGCCTCGTTAACGCTGCGCTTTCGTAAATGCCGTGTCCGGTGCTCTTGAACCGGGCTCCAGATTGCCTACCTGCGAGCCAACCACACGTCCGTGTGGGTCTGTGACTTGGTTGATCTTCAACAGGAGGCCAGTCATGGCGAACCTCACGTCTAACAAGCATCCGCAGGACTGGGTCAACTTGGTCCTGGCGGTGCTGCTTTTCCTCTCGCCCTGGGTGCTCGGCTACAGCGGCCAACAGGAGGCTGCCTGGAACGCCTGGATCAGCGCGGTCGTGATCGCCGCATTGGCGATCGGGGCCCTCAGCGCATTCCAGGAGTGGGAGGAATGGCTGAACCTGGTGGTCGGCCTCTGGGTGGCGGTGGCGCCCTGGATCCTGGGCTTCGCCGCGACCGTGACCGCCATGTGGACCCATGTTGTGCTGGGCCTGCTGGTGGCGGCCGCAGCGGCATGGGAGATCTGGGAGATCAGGCATCAGCCAAGCGCGGCGGCCTGATCGCTGATCATCTCACGCGGCCCGGCACGAGCCGGGCCGCATTTTCGCGTCAGCTTGCGTTCCTGATGGAATTGCTGCGGCGCAGGACGTTGGCGATGTTGCGCGCCGCCTGCCGCAGGCGTTGGCGGTTCTCGATCAGGGCGAAGCGCACATAGCCCTCGCCGCCGGCACCGAAGCCGATCCCGGGCGAGGCCGCCACCTTGGCCTCCGTCAGCAGGTGCTTGCAGAATTCCAGGCTGCCCAGCGATGCGAAATCCGGCGGCAATGGCGCCCACACGAACATCGAGGCATTCGGCACCGGCACGTGCCAGCCAGCGCGCGCCAAGCCTTCGACCAGCACGTCGCGCCGGTCCTTGTAGCGCTGGCGGATCTCTGCCACGCAATCCTGCGGACCGTTGAGCGCGGTGGTCGCCGCCACCTGGATGGGTGTGAAGGCGCCGTAATCGAGATAGGATTTGATCTTGGCGAGCGCCGCGACCAGGCGCGGATTGCCGGCCGCGAAGCCGATGCGCCAGCCCGCCATGTTGTAGCTCTTGGAGAGCGAGGAGAACTCGATCGCGATTTCCCTTGCGCCGGGGACCTGCAGGATCGAGGGCGGCGGATTGCCGTCGAAGTAGATTTCCGCATAGGCGACGTCGCTGACGATGACGATGTCGAGCGCGCGCGCCAGCGCGACCAGCCGCTCATAGAAGTCGAGCCCGACGGTGAGGGCGGTCGGATTGCCCGGGAAGTTCACCACCACGCAGCGCGGCTTCGGCTCCTGCCGCATCGCGCGTTCCAACCCTGCGAACAAGTCGATACCGGGTCCGATCGGCACGGATCGCAAGGTCGCCCCGGCGAAGATCTGGCCGAAGGCATGGATCGGGTAGCAGGGATCCGGCGCCACCACGACATCGCCCGGCGCGACGATCGCCTGGGCTAGATTCGCGAGCCCTTCCTTGGAGCCGAGCGTCACCACCACTTCCGTCTCCGGGTCGAGGCCGATTCCGAAGCGGCGCTGGTAGTAGCCGGCGAGGGCGCGGCGCAGGCCAGGAATGCCGCGCGAGGTGGAATAGCCGTGGACCCGCGGGTTGTTCAGGGTCTCCACCAGCTTCTGCACCACGTGGGGCGGGGGCGGGCCGTCGGGGTTGCCCATGCCGAGGTCGATCACATCCTCGCCGCGCCGCCGGGCGGCCGCCTTCATGGCGTTCACTTCCGCGAACACGTAAGGCGGCAATCCACTCAGGCGGAACAGTTCCTCGGCCACGCTCATCCTCCGGTGATGCAACGCTCACGGGCGGCGATCATATAAACGATCTTGGCGCGTGCATGGCAAAAATCAGGTTAAGAGCCGGCGGATACGTGATTTCCCGCGTGACATTCCGTATCAGAAAGTTTTCGCCAGTCCCTGGAAGACTGCCGACTGGTCACGCGTTCTCATGGACGAGACCATGGTCTGCCAGGTTGCCCGATCAAATGTGCGCGGCGGCTTCTGTTGCCAACGATTGCGACACTGGCCACCTCCTCAGAACGTCAGCTTGAAGCCGGCGCGGACACCCTGGTCGGAGAAGCCGGAGCTGAACTCGCCGTCGTAGGAGATGCCGACGCTGGCTTTGTCGCTGAGGTCAAGCTCGAAGCCGGCCTCTAGAACCGCGGTGTCCTTGGCGAGCGGCACGCCCGAGACCGTGAAGCGGTCGCCGCCGCTGAAGGCCAGCGTCGTGTCCGGCGTCGTATCGTCGAAGGCGTGGCGCCAGCCTGCCATGCCGTGCAGCCGTCCGCTCGCTTCACCGAGCGCGACCGGCAGCTCGGCGCGCAGGCCGAGGGTGGTGAAGGTGGTATCCGTGCTCTGGTCGCGGGTCCGCAGGGCCGCGTCGCCGCCCCTCTCGCTGAAGCCATCCATGTCCAGGTGGACGTAGGCAGCGTTGACGAAGGGCTCGATGCTGGCGGTTCCCAGATCCACCCGGTAGCCCACCTCGCCGAAGACCTGCGCCGCGCCGGTGTCGTAGTCCGCCGAAAGATGATCGGAGAATCCGGCGAACGCCACGCCACGCTCCGTCTCGACATCGTGCCAAACGTATTCGCCGCCCAGCCGCAGGCCGAGGCCGCCCCACTCTCCGGTCGCATAGGCGCCCAGATGCGCGCTGTCGATCGACGCGGAGGAGCGCCGCGCATCGA
>JAJYUT010000010.1 GCA_021792365.1 Pseudomonadota bacterium
CCGGAGCCCCTTCGCGTAGCACATCCGGGGCGGCGCGTCAAGGGGGTTGCGGAGAATTGCGCGCGCGCATCTTGAATGCGCGCATCTATGCGTGTATGCTGAAGCCGCTACAGCTAGAGCAACACGGGAAGGAGCCAACGATGGATCCCACTACCCTCACCGAGCACGGATGCACGTGGGTCCGCACGTCCATCCCGGACGGCGGCGCCGGCAGCGAGCTGGTCCTGTTGCGCGACGAGTTCGTCGGCGACGAGGACTGGCAGGGGCGCTGCGACCTGCTCATGGCCACCTACGAGGACGTGCTGTACGACCAGGCCCCCTGCGCGGCGTGGCACCCCGCGACGGGGCTCATCACGGCCTGCGTCCGGCACATTGACCGCATCGACCCGCGCGCCGCGTGGCTGATTGCGCATGCCAGGATGGCCGATGGCACGCCCGAGGTGACGCCATGACCCTGCAGCACGACATCGCACACAACCTGGCTACCGTGCGCCAAACGTTCGCTGACGCCTCGTATTTCGTCGGGCTGATCGGCGTCTCAGTCGCATCTAGCCCCGAGTCGCGTCGTGCGACGGCGCTGGCTGCCGCCGATTTCCAGCGGCTTCTCGCGGCCGACCTGCGCGTCATATTGTCGCAGGTCCGCCGGTGGCGGCTGGAGACGCTGGCGCAGGCCGGCGACGATGGGCTCCGCATCATCGCGGAGGAGGCGGACGACGACGATGAGGAGGATGCCACGGATGACTGAGCGTCACTATATCGACGATGACGAGCGGATCCAAGCCGTCACCCAGCTACGCCTCGAGCGGGATCGCGCAATTAAGCGTGCGAATTTGCTATGCCGGCGCGACATCGACGCGCGCCAGGCGCGCTATTTCGAGGAAGTCGCCCGCATCGACGAGGAATACCGTCTCGCGGTCGCCGCGGTCTGGGTTCCCGCATAATGAGAACGGCCCCGTATCTCCTGCAGTTCCGTGCAGTATGTGTGGAGCGCACAACCGCCGATGGTGCGAGCTACGAGCCGCGCGCGCTCAGGGTTCCATCGAACCTCGTCATCACGGTAGGCAATCAGACGCAAGGCGAGCGGTATATCGTGCCGATCATGGACTCGGAATGGGACCCGGCGATGGTAGTGCGGCAGGCGCTCGCCATGTCCGGATGGGTCGTGGATATGCTGCACGACGAGTGGCGTCCAGGGATCGTCATCCAAGAGAATCGTCTCATATTCACGTCAGGAGTCGTGCATCGGCCGACGCGCAAAGAAGGGGAGTATGCATAATGTCAGATGACCATGACTACAATAACCGTATCCATGTCCCGGATCTCGCCCCAGGCGATTGGGTGCGCTGGGTCGAGCCGGAGCACACCAATGCCATTGACGGTTGGGGCGCGCAGCTCCGGGACGGCTACGTCGTGCAGATCAATGACCTACACCAATTCCGTGCCCTCATGCTGGAGCCATACGCGTCGAGCCGCGATCCGATAGTGATCGGAGTCACCGGATGGGTGGTGGATCGATGGATCACGTCCACGTGGCCGGGCGGTCGGCCTGATGGGTGCGTGAAGCTACACCGTGACGCACCCCAGCGCGCCCGGCAGTCTGTGTCTGTATGGGTGACCCACGAGGAAGAGGCACCGGACGAGTTTGTCAGGCTCACATGGTGTCGCTGTGCCGAGTGTAACGTCTTGTACCGACACATTCAGATTCAGATATGGTAGATGGTAGGAGGCAACTATGCACGACCTGCTGGCAGTGCTCATCATAGGCGTGACCGGCGGTGCATTCTGCGCCGGCCTCGGCCTGACGCTCGGCGCCAGGGCTGCAGGGATCGAGCGCGTGATCGAGCGGGCGATCTACTATGCGGCGCGCGCTCGATCCCTTCCGCCAACGATCGTTGGCGGGTATGATGACCCTGACTACCCCTACCCCAACGACACAGGAGGGCAATAGCAATGGCAAGCAAGACCGGCACTGGATTCGCAGGCTTCGCCGTGGTCTCGCCAGATGACGTGGCGCCACGGCGCCGGACGACCGCACTCCCCGCCGATGCTCTGGATGCGCTTTACGAGATCCACGCCGCGCACGTGGGCACCGCGTCTCCCTGGTATGCCGTGCCAGGCGACGACGAGGTGGCGCAGAAGCGCTGGCTGCGTGCGCTGAAGGTGGCCGCCGCCGAGCTGCGTGCTACAGGAGACGACGGCCAGGAGCTCTACCCCGCGGGTCGTGCGGTCCTGGTCAGCACCACGCGCAGCACCGGGGCGTCGGTGTGGGCGCTCGGCGGTGCGAAGCGACCGAGCCGGCGGTAGAATCTGGTATACTGAGCACCTCTCCAAGGCGGGAGGCCCCGACGTGCCGGGCACACGTCGGGGCCTTTTCGCGTCCGTGATCGCGTTAGTCGAACACGGCGATGGACGATGACCAGTCCGTCGTCGTTGACGACGTGGTGGTGGCAGTCGGGTCGTACGTGCCCGCGGCCAGGTTGGGAACGATTATTACGAATCCTCCGCCGGAGCTACTGGAGATCGGAATCACAACCATTCCCGATGGGCTCGTCGGGGCCGAAATCAAATTTGGAACTGCCAACAGCACCCCTACGAGGACGGTGGTCATCGTGGGCGACACACTGCCCATCGGCAGTGATGTACCAGATGCGCTAGAGGACCCGTTGCCGTTGCCGGCCCCCGCCAAGACGCCCTGCGCGCCGAGCAGTGGCACGGCGATAGCATTCGAAGACGCAGATGCGCTATTGTTTATCGTGACTGTGCCAACGAGATCCGTGGACGCGGCGCCACTGCGTGTACCGAGAAAGATCGCGCATCCGTAGTTGCCCCCAGATGGCGATGACGCTACTAGTGCCCAGGTGTAGTGCGTCGCGAAGCTATCACTGAGGCTGAATGTTGTACTACCTGAACCACCAGCCGCCACAACGACAATCGCAGTGTCAGGCTCTCCGGGCGGAAGGTTGATCGGCGTGGTGGTGCTTGGAGTTGCCGAATCGGAAACCAGCGGTGTAAACGCCCAGATTCCCGCATACGGCGCCGTCGGTCCCGGTAGCGCCGATCCCGCAAACCCGACGCCGCCGGCGCCGGACGCGGTGTAGCCGCTCAGCACCTGTGGCGCCTGCGCGGTGCCTGGCAGTAGGACTCCACTCATGCGATCACCCTCACCTTCTCACCCGGCTCACCCGGCTCACCCGGCGGGCAGGATCGATGCCGATATGTAGGTGTCGGCAGCGGTGGACTCGGCCTGGATCGTCACTGCATCGCCGGACTGCGCCGGCACGATCACCGCCGGCGGCGAGAAGAGACCCGCCGGCGTGGACTGCGCGTTGACCCAGTAGAACGTTTGCGTGCCAACATCGGCCCAGTTTGCGGACATTTCGAGCGTGAGCGTCGTCGCGTTGACCACCGCCGCGGTCACGGCGACGAGCAGCGATTGCGTCACTGTTGGCGTGTATTGCAACACCGTTGTCAGCGTGTTCGCGGTGAGCACAACCATATCAGCCGACGCCAGCACAGAGCTGGGCAGGCTCGGGAGTCCGTGGTCGTGGTCGCCGCGTGCGTAGAGCAGGCTTGTGCCGACTGCCGGCGCAGCGCCGAACGCGTCGGGACCTGTCACGCTAGTTGCAGGTTGTACGGCGTTCGCACCCGTTTGCCACGGTTCCGGCAACCCGAGCACTGGCTGCGCGGTGAGTGTAAGCTGCCCCGCGACGTTTGCGCCGGACAGCTCAACGTTAATGAGCGTGTCGGAGACGTTCGTCGCGTTGACGTTGATCCCGCCGCTCGCCGGCAGCGCGCCATTGTAGTAGACGGTCCCGCTTACGTTGCCCGTCAGCTTGGCGGTGATCGATGTAGGATCGGGAGTGAGGTGCGTCAGTGAAAACACGCACCCGAACGGTCCGAACTCGGTCGAGAGTACTGTTGCATACGTTGTGCCGATTGGCACTCCGATAATGCTGCGCCTCATAATGAGTTGTCACCTCCGCGCCGTGCCATATGGACCCACACAGTCTCTACTGATCGCTCAAGGCGCTCAATGTTACTGCGCACGAACGCCAGATCCTCCTGGATGGCGCGGAGGTCGGACTGGATCGCGCCCGCACGATATGCCATCCTCCACATTGCGGTAGCAATTGGTATCAGCAGGGGAAGCGCGATCAGTCCGATCCAGTCCGTCCAGTTCATTCGTGGGTCACCACGTCCAGATGATCAGCGCGACGGTGGTGGCGAGAGCGAGGCCGATCAGGAGTCCCGTTCGAAGCGAGGAGGCTCGGTCGGACTCTTCCTGGCTCCATCTAACCTGGTACTCGAGGGTCGCGACGCGTCGCTCGAGATCTGATCCCGCGGCGAGCATTAGCTGATGCTCGAGGTCGAAGTTCTGGCGCAGGCCGTCCGAACTGAGCAAGAATGTGTAGATCATGTGGGCTTCTTCTCACTTTCAGTATCGCCAGGATGCCGCAAGAGTTCGGCAACTCGCGCAGCCGCTGCGGGGATGATCAACGCGATTGCCCTGCCGATCTCGTCGCGCACCGCCGGCCCTACAATGTCCTGAGATCGTCTGCCGATTTCGTCTCGCATCGCGTGCTCCATCCGCTCGGTTGCCCGGTCGAGCTTTCGTGGCACGAGGTGAAACACGGCGAAGAGGATCGACAGCTCGATTGGGAGAAACAGCAGCAGTAGCCAGGGACTCATGATTGGCCCTAGCCGTTCTTCTGCGGCAGCGTCAGGTCGTGCAGTCTGGTGACCGCTCGTATGAGCGCGGTGGCCGCATCCTGCACTGCACGTGCAGACTTCGCCACGTCGTCCTGCGCTACCTGTAGTGGATCGACGAATACGGATGTGTTCACCGTCGGCTGTGTCGTGACGGGCGCAGCGGTCGTGATCGGCGGCTCCTGTACCACGGGCTTCGGCGGCTCCTGTACCACGGGCTTCGGCTCCTGCACTACGGGCTTCGGCGCCGTGCTCGCGGTATCCGCCGCGAGCTTCGGCTTCCCATCCCACAGCGCGTCGAACAGGCCCTGCGTCATCACGTCGAGGTCTGCGCCAGGAACAAGAGCGGACATCGATCCGCTGGTCCACTGCCACGCGACGATCTCGCCATCGCCGGGCGGAAGCGAGATCGGCCACGAGGAGCCGTACCAGCTCGCCTGCCACTCGGGGGCGACCAGGTTGCCGTTGCCGTACTGCAGCAGGTGGTAGCCGCCTGCTGCGATGCCATCGACTAGAGCCTTCTGCGTGGACGGCGAGGCGGCGACCACGCGCGATAGCTCTGTCTCCTCATCGAGCGCGACCCAAGTCCCATTAGGGACGCCGAGCGCGCGTAGTCGGTCGAGAAAGCCCGCCACCGTGTCTGCAACGTTAAAGCTTGCAGGAAATTGAACTGGCACCCAGATGCACAGGATCTTGAAGTGCGCGCCGACCCGCGCGAAGTCCTCCGTGCTCCAGACGTGATACGCATCTTCACCGCCGACGTATCCTCCCCACCACCGGACTCCCTGGCGCTCGGCCTCTGCGATCTGCTCGTTGTTGGGCGGAAATGCGCTGTCCGCCCCGCGCAATATCACTGTCATTGCTATGCTCCTTTCGCGGGTCCACTGATGACGACAGATGTAGTAGATGTCGTTTGGGCGCCGGACGCAATCACGCTTGCCCGCTTCGTCAGGTGCTTACCGAAGAGGTCGAGTCCGGTGAGCAGGGAGCCGAACCCGATGATGGCGAGCTGCACGTTTTGCGACAGCGCTTTTCCGGGATCGATCAGCCCAACGATGAGCGCCGCGTACGCGGCGAGCTGGTGCCACCACGTGTTGCTCGATGTCGCGTCGTTTACGAGTGCCTGCAATGTTTTGGACATTTACGATGCACCTCACTTCACTAGTCGGTCAGGTATGTTGCAGTGACGTTGCCAGTTCCAGCCGTCGGCCAGATGACGTATATGGCTCCAGTATATGCTGGACGCACTACTACGGTCGCCCCGGATGCGAGCGCGACAGAGAAATTCGTTGCACTGGCGGCACTCCCAAATGCGACGAGCGCGAGTGCGCTCGATCCGTTCGCCAGAAGCAGCCCGCGTGTATTGGCCGGCGCTCCGGTGCTCAGCTCCTGGCTACTGGCAGAGGATGCCACAGTCGAGACGTTCGCCGTCGCCACGGCCTCTTCGCTGACCTCGACCGCACCGCCTGCCGTGAGCGGCGCCGTCACATCCACATTTCCCGTAATCGTAGACCCGCTCGAGATCGTGTTCGGAGTCAGCGCGACCGGGTGATTGAACTTGAGCACTGAGATGTCGTCAGTCGCCGTGTACCAGGTCAACGTCGCGTCCGAGTTTGCGCCGGCCGGCACGGTGCCGCTCAATGTCGACGGCACCGCGGATATGCTTCGCACCGTAGATGGCTTGTCGAACACTTCCTGCATCCAGGGTGCAAGCGTGAATTCCTTCTGCGAAATGTAGATCGTGAGCTGGTAAGGCGAATTGTTCTGCAGCTCGAATGCGACATAAAGGTCGGTGTCTGGTGGAGCGAACTGCACCGGGACGCCGGATGCGAGTGCGTATGGACCTGTGGTCTTGCTCACGTGCTACGCCTCCTTTTCGGCGCTCGCGTTGCGGGTAGCGACGCCGACCAGCTTGCCGAGCCCCGTGGTGTCCATGATGAGCTGCAAGATCGGTGGTCCGAACGCGAGCGTCATGCCGAACACGAATATCACCGCGCCAACGCCTACGGTCACTGCCCGCACGGCGAGCGCTCGCACTACGTCCGCGCCCAGGGACTTCACGATGTTGCCAGTGCTGGGAATCTTCAGCGCATTCCCGTAGGCGATCAGTACCGCCATCGCGCCCGTAGCAGAGGTCGCTGTCGTCGTGGCGCCGGTGTCACTGCCCGACGACGATAATGGACTCGATCCCGACGCCGGCTCGACGCCGGTGAGGCTCGTCGGCGTGTTGATGCCGTGTTGTGCCAAAATCTGGTCTGCCGCGGTCATCGCCTCAGGCAGCCATTTCGTGATCGAGTAGTTGACCGTGCTCCCGGCTGCGTCCGTCGTCGTCGTCGGTTGTGGCACTGCGCTGCTGCTACTAGGCGTCTGCAGCGCCCAATTCGACAGCCCGCTAAGCGAGTTCCCACCGACCAGCTTGTAGACCGCGTTGGCCTGTGCTTGCAGATTGCCGAGCAGTGTGGACGGCGGTCCAAACTGCGTAACGCGTGACGCGTCAAGTTGGATCGGCTGCCCGGCAGAATTCTTGTCGTAGTTGATCTGCCATGCGCCCACGCTGTAGTCGCCCGTCGCCTGATTGATGTTGAGCGAGTTCGCGCTGTAGCTACCGCCAGTCTCGCGTCCTGCGACTGCGAGCATGACCGCGAGTGCGTTGCCCCGAAAGCCCGCATTGTATAGGGCCTCTGCCGCCGACTGTATTGGCGTCAGATTGATCGGGCCGGGGGTAGCGGGCATTTCAGCGTGCGGCGTTACGGGATCTACCGGACAGGCGCGGACCAGATGAAACAGCAACAAGATCACAGAAATTATACATGGCAAGACTCAAGCTCCCTTGCGTTGTGTAGCTCATATCTGCAGCGCCTCGGCTTGCGTGAGGCTGGTCTGACCCGTCGAAGGCTTTGGCGACGTTCTGGGGGCCTTCTTCAAGAGCTTCGTCGTGTCGAGATACGCGAGCGACTGCGACCGGTTCGACTCGACCTGCACTACCTTCTTGGGCGCCGACGCCGCGCTTGCGGCGGCCTTTGCCTTCGCCTGCGCCTGCTGCTGGCTGTAGATGTTCGTCGTGTTGTTCGTCGTGGTCGTGTTGCTCGTGTAGCTATAGCTGACTGGCGTGCTCGGAGTCGTGCTCGGCGCAGTGCTCGGAGTCGACCCCGGACTCGTGCTCGGCGCCGCCGCAAGCGCGGCGATCAGCGCCTGTAGCTCGGTGTCGAGCGTCGAGGACCCGGTAGATCCCGAACTCGAGCCGGTCTGCGTAGTCGAGTTCGATCCCGTAGAACTGCCGGGGTACCCCTGGTCTGTGGTCACGGGGTACCCCTGGTCGGTGGTCATCAGTGCAGATGACGTGCCAGAACCTGACGAGCGGTTGCTCAGCCACCACAGCAGCCCGAGAATCGCCGCACCGCCGCCAACGATCCAGATCCAATGATCCTTCAGCCATCCGCCGATGTCGTCCATCATCCCACCAGTGCCTTCGCTAGTGCCGCGTTTTCGTTACTGGCGATGACCGTCGCTGTATTTTGCGATGGGCCAGCCGGCGTGAAGATGATCGGCAGCGTCGCATTCGCTACCGCGATTGACGGTGGAACTTGCGGCTGGGGCGACACCGATCGCCATCCGCCGGGAGCCGCAACGTTGTATGCCGGCAGCCTCGGGTCTGGGGAGTACGGCACTGGGCGGCGGAAGTTCTTCTTGCGCCACTTCGGTATCGATCCCAAGTTGCCGTAGTTTGCCGGAACATGCGCGATGTAGCCAGGGTTTAGATCGGACTCACCGCCTTGCCATGAGAGCGCCAGAGCGACGATTGCCATGTCTTACCGCCTTCCCTACTTGAACAGACTGGAGACTGTGGTATCGATGACGTTCGTGCTCGAACCCGCAATGACCTGCGTCGACTGTGGATGCGACTCCACCTGGTAGATCGCGGCCACCACCGCGACCGCCGTCACGGCCGTCGCGAGGAACGCCAGAATTTCAGCCATTAGTTGACCCTCCTGTCGAGGTGTTGATGTTCGCGTGGCCCCACTGATAGAGCACAGCGACAACGAGGACGGCGACTACCGCCGGCGCGAGCGATGTCGTCGCGAGGTAGAGCAGACCGCCGATCCCAATCACAAGCGCAACCCACTTGCTCATTGATCACGTCCCTTCTAGGTGAGCCGTACCGGCCATCGCGGCCCCAATGGCGCTGAATCGGCTAGTTCGGAGCGCCCAGAGCGATCCGATCACGAGCAGCAAGACGAGCACGAGCGAAATCACGGCACTAGATCCTTCAGTACATGTACGAGCACGTCATGCCCGAATGCCTGCACGTCACCCAGCCCGCCGCCGACGATCTCCTTGACCTGCGTAACCGGGTCGAGCGAAAACGTCGTGCCTTGTCCAGTGAACGGGTTTGCGTGCATTGGATTGCTGGATCCAGAGCTCGAGGTCGATTGCCCGACCCATTGCGGGTTCCACGCGGCCGCGATGATGTTGGCCATGCGCCCGGTCGCGCCACCGAACATAGTCACGCCCCCGACCGCGGCAACGACAAGGCCCAGGAGCATTGCCATCTATGCCGCCCTTCCGGCACCTCCAGATGCCCTCACGTCGAGTTGGCCGCCGATGAACCCCCAAAACAGCAGGGCGAGGATGCCGAGGCCGAACAGCGCAATGACGATCCATCCCTCGGTGGCCGGCGCCAACCCCGACGCTGTTCCTGACGTGTTGAACAGCGCGCCGCCTACCGGACCAAGGGCTGCGCCGGGCGCGTTTTGTCCTATCATGTCCGCTCCCCTTTCTCAGTAGGGAACTTCGACGTAACCGAACCGGTAGTGGGCGACGTATGCGCCACTCATGGACGTGCCGGCAGGGAACCGCACCACCGTCTGCGCGGCCGGGGTGTACGCGATACCGAACAGGTTTGCGTATCCCTCGTCGCTCGCCATCGTGCCAATGTACGGCGTCTCGGTCGGCAGGAACGGAATTTCGCCGCCGACCATGTCGTAGACGTAGACTCCTGATGGCAGCAAACGCAGGTACCTGTCGTGGACGTTCGTGTAGTAGCACTGGAAGTTGCCCTGCGTTGCGTCGAACTCCACGCGCGCGTTCTGTGTCTCACCAGTGAGGTCCACCGCGAAATAGTCGGCCTCGATGGTCTTTTGCGCGTTCACCAGGATGTCGTAGGTATACTGGTAGAGCATCGCGCTCTTCAGCCGGTCCATGACGTACTGGCCAGCGTTCTGAACCGACTGCTGGTAGTAGTCCACCTCGAGGCCAAGGCCAACTGTCGGCATCGCCGGCTGGATCCCGTTCGGGAGCTGGTCGAGGCCCTTACTGCGCCACACAAGCGTCACGTTGCCGTCGGCGGTTAGCGACGCGGTGACGCCGGCGTTCGCCGGGTCCTGGATCAGGTTCTGCTCGGGGAACGGACCGACCAGCGACGACAGGTACAACTGCAGTAGCGGTCGGTCGTTCGCCTGACCCAACGGGATCATGCCAAACGTCGTGCCAAGTCTCCGCTGGAGGATGATCCGCGCGGTGAACTTCAGCGTGCCGGAGTATGTACCCGCGGCGAGGGATGCGCCGGGATACACCGACGCGTTGCCGAAGCTGTACGCGAATGGCCCAGTGTCCTGCTGCGCGACCGCCGCGGCCGGTCCGGCATTCTCGGGCGCGTAGTACCATTTTCTCACGAGCGAGTCGAGCCAGAAGGGCACGAGGCTCGTGTTGTCCCACGGCGGAGATCCCGCAATGGAAAGGCGGTTGATCAGCGCGCACCACGGCGCCAGCGACGAGACAAGAGCGGTTGCACCCGACGGCACCGTGATCGTGTATGGCAACGAGACATAGATCTGCAGCTCGTCGGCCCAACGCGCCGACGGCGGCGGCTCGCCCGGGTTAAATGTGACGCCTCCTGTCTGCACCGATCCGCCGGAAGATCCCGAGGGGATCGTGCCAAGCTGGACCGGCGCGAACTTGTCGGTCGCGTATGCCAGGAACTCCTGGTTCGCCTGCTGGATGGCGCTGTGCTGCGTCGCGCTGATAGTGGGAGCGGCCATGTCACGTCCTTTCTAGAGCTTGTGAACAGCGCCCAGGATCACGCGTGCGACTGGCGTGATCACCGGGAGGTTCAGATTCGCGAGCCATATGACTACAAACAGTCCGCCGCCGATGAACAGCGACGACATAAGCCCGACGACCCAGAAGTTCGTCGCATTGACCGAGACGTGATCCATGCTTCACCCCACGCTGCTAATCGCCCTGCGGCCTCCCCACAGGACGAGCCACAAACCCAGCCCGAGTCCCGCGAGGCCGATGATGATGCCGATGATCGTGCCCATATGTCACCTACCCTGTCGCCTCAAGTTGCACGAATCGTGACTTAAACTCCATGATGTCGCGGAAGTAGATCCACTGCGAGGAGCTACCCACGCCGTCCAGCCAACGATACCAGAAGCCGTGCTTGTCGGGCGGTCCTGTGCCATAGAACTCGCATTCTTCCTGACACCATTCCATATCCCGGTTGAACGTGACGCGGAACAGCAGCTCGTGCGTAGCTTGCGACAGAAGTTGGCGGGGAACGAACTTCGGCTCCTGAGTTTCGCCAATCAGCCCGACGCCGAGTCCGCCACCGCGTTGCGCGAGGTTCTTGAGACCCGCGCCCATCGTCTGTGTTGATAGCACGCACGACACGTACTCATCGACCACGAAGATCACCTTGCCACGGCGTGCAGCTTTCCATGCAAGTGCCTGTACCTGCCGGGCAACGCTCAGCTCGTCCGTTAGATCGATGGGCCGTATCTTGAACAGCAACCGTGGCCAATTCTTCGGCGCTCGCGTTGGGGAGCGAAACCCCCACTGCCGCAACCGCCGAAGATCCTTCGTGTCATTCTTAGTGTCAACCCACCACACCTGCCACGGAACCTTGTCGCGGTTCTGTGCCGGATCGACAAACGGCAGCAAGATGCTGACGATTATCAGCGTCGCGACGCTCTTTCCGCTTCTCGTCTTACCGACGAGCGCGATCCTGTCAGACAAAGACAGGCTTATGGGCAGTAGATCCGCTCGCGCCATTCGTCTCCGCACCCGATGATGCTTGGGGTTGCACCTGCTGGACGAGCTGAGCAAGGTGGCGTCGCAGTGCAATAAGGCGCAGCACGTGACTGGCGATGACGAGCAGCGCAAAGAATCCAAACACGTATGGAACCGCTGGCCCCGCAATGCGGCCAACAGTTTCGGCAACCGGCGTGGCCTTCATGCGAACGGCGCCCTCGGCGATGATCGTCGCCTCGCGAGTGGAAAACTGCACAACGTCGGCGACGCTCTTCGTGCCATTTTCGAGGATCTTCGCACGGGCGATCTGCTCAGGCACTCCGAGCAGACCAAGGCCTGTGATGATGCCGTCATTGACCTCATGCAGGATGAACTGCTGCACTGGCTTGGCGCTGCGTGAAGGCTTGGACCCGAGTGACGCGAAATCTGGGCGATCCGGACGCGATGATCGATTGACGGAGCCTTCCACATCGCTGGCGGACGCAGGCGCAGACGCGGCACGACGAGAGCGTGGACGCTTTGAGCCCTCGGCCTGTTCGGGGTGCTTGTGACCCATATGGATGTTCAGCCCGCGTTGGGAGGGAAAGAAGTCCTGACAAATTTCGCAGACGTAAGTCTGCTCGCTGTCAGACTCTCGTTCTCTTTGGTGGCCGGCGTCGACTTCTGGCACGGTACGCACGAACACCGGGTCCTCGCGCTGTGCAGTTTCCATTTCCATGACCGTCACGATGGTCTCCGATTCGTCATGCGCTCAGCGTATGTCACAGCATCCTCCTCCACCACGACCCACGGCGAGCGTTGTCTTCAGCGTCACGTATCTCTTGCGGCGTTACGTCGGGAACCTCGACGTTGCCGACGATCTCCTCGGTGCCATCCTCCGAGGCAGTAGCAGTAGTTGCGGCGGCTTCCGCAGTCTCCGCGGCGTCACTGGCTGTCTCGATGGCTTCGGCCGCCATCGCAGCGGCGACCTCCGCGATGCTCGCCGACGCGCCTGCTTCTGCGGCGGCCTCTCCGGCGCGGGCTTCTATGGCGGACAATCTGGACTCGATGTTTGCGAATCGCTCATCAACCTGCGCCACGCGTACAAGCATTTCCTGATGGCGATTCTCGTGCTCCAGGCGCCACAGCTCGTGGGCATCGCGTTCTGGCTCTGACTCCGAGCTGCTAGAAGATGCAGCAGCCTCGGCTGCTGCTTCCGCTGCTTCGGCCGCTGCTTCGGCCGCTTCGGCTGCTGCTTCGGCAGCTTCAGCGGCCGAAGCCGATTCAGATTCGTCGGACATGCCCTATCCCCTCCTCCCCTACAGCACTCGCAGCGGGGCCTGCAAGTTGCGCCCAGACTCCGATAGCACCGCTGCGGCGGCGGATGCCGCGGTGTCTGAAAATCCGGGCGAGTTCTGCGCCGCCCATCCCATATTGCCGGCGGCTTTTCCGCGAGCCAGCGCCAGCAGGTAGATCACGACGAATCCGCCCGATGCGACGACAACGCCGATCAGCGGCCACCATGATCCCGCTAGCCACGCGTAACCGAGCCCGATACCGCCGGAGATCACCGCGGCGGCTGCAACGTAGTATCGAGCGCTCTTCGCGCGCTGCTCATCCGCCCCGAAATTCTCCATCGTCCACGGCGACGAGGTGAGCGACGAGAAAACCTCGAATACGACGCCGACTGCGGCGAGGCCGATGCCGACCTGCGCGGGACTTAGCTCGAGGTCCAGATTCATGGCGCTTCCCCTATGGAAATCGGGAGGGTCGTGCCCCCGTCTCCGCGTAACCGCCGACCATCCTTGCCGGGCACGTGCATGACGACCGTACGAACGCGTACCTGATCGGGCGTGCCTGCCTCGAGCGCGGCACGCGCCCGTTCCCAGCGCTCGACGGTCCATGACCCGTCGGCGTTGTGCCGGACGGGCCGGGACGGAAGGCCCGCGACCCTCGGGCGATCCTCCAGAAGGAGCTGCTTCGGCCCAAGGATGGTCATGTGCCTCCAGGTCGCCTTTCGTCGCAAAAGCCCGGAACTCACGTCGGAATATGCACGTAGCCTGCGACTACCCTCGGCGGTCGTAAAGAGGCCGTCCGTGTCGCAGTATACCACCGGACCTGCGCCTCCGGCCGCATCTATGGCGCCCAGGAGACGAAGGCGCGTCAGTGCCATGACATAGCTCATGACCTGCGGGGCGCTGTCTTCGCCTTCGTGCGCATCGGTGGCGACGTAAACCTGCTGACCGATTTGCATCATGCGGTGCGCAGCCGATCCCGATGCGGAATCCCCGTCAACCCATTTGCCACCCATCACGCGCTCGGTCGGAGCTAGATGCGCTGCCGCGTAGTCGACGTACCGCATCCCGAAGCGTCCTATTAAGGTGCGCGCCATATGTTTGACCAGGCCGGAGATCAACGGCGATCCAGACTGATCATCGATGACAGAAATAGCCCATTCCGCCCACGCTCGCAGGATCGGCTCGCACCGATAGAGGCTCACGGCGTGGATCTCGCACTCGGATAGCTGTCCGGCCTGCCGAGCGGCCAGCAGCTCCGGGAGCCACCAGTACCCCCGGAAGCGTCCGAGAGGCCAGACGATCCTGCTGCCGATGTCGCCGGTTTCGGGAATACGATGCGGCAGCACCGGAACGTCGCTAGCTCCACGACCCGCATCAGAATCGAGCGCCACGCGTACCGTCGCCTCGACAAGGCCAACGCTGTCGAGGCTGCAGCCGAGAAGGTAAGGCGACTCGCCCCGCTCGATGAATTCGTAGGCATCACGGACGGCGTCACCGACACGGATGAACTCGGTCATGCGGTAGCTCGGCAGGTTCGCCATCGCGCAGATCGATGCATACGCGTGCCTGTAATCCCACTCGTCCACGGCCTCATTGACGACGCCGTGACGGAATGCCTCCGCGCGGCCCGCGTATGCGGCGATACGCTCGGCCTCGAGCCCGGCGGGATCGTCGTGTACGAGCACGCGATGCGAAAGGAACCGCCGACGCCATATGGCCCATGCTTGTGCGGGTCCCGTCATGCGCCACGGTCCGAGATGATTCTCTCGAAGCCACGTATGCATATTGAGCACGGCGCGCCGGGTGATCATCACGTCGCGGTCGCACCGCTTGTACCACGCGTCGATATCGTCGTCGTCGTTGGGCGGCAGCGGCGCCTTCCGGATGCCCATCATCTTGCCAATAGCATCAAGGGTCGTCGGCCAGAAGGAGAACGTGTCACAGAACGTCAGCGTGGCGCCGTCTCGCAAGCGCACCGCTTTCGCCCATGAAATATCCTCACCCAGCCGGATCGCCGCAAACTCATAGCCCATCCGTGGCAGGACGATCAACGCACGGCTGATCTGAAGGTCGAAGCCGAGGTTGTGGCACCACAGTGACACTGGCTGCGACTTGATCAAGAACTTGTCCACGGCGTGCCAAAGATCATCTGGCGACGCGAAATGGCGAAGGGTCGTGTCGGTGTCGCTGCCGGCGTCACGCCAACGGACAAATTCTGCCGACGCGATGCGGAAGCGGTGAACGTCCAGACCGGGGCCCTCGGTTTCGTAACGCGTCTCCGTGTCGAGGATCACATACCGCCTCGGGAACAGGTCGCGTACCAGCGGCCTGATATAGTGCGCGCGCCGCTCGTCCGGCGTCATGCGAACATGCGCTGCTGTTCTGCGAGCGGGAAGTTCGCCCACAGGCGCTCGGTGGCGGCTTTGCCTCGTCCGTTTCCCGCGACAGATACCGTCGATGTGACCTCGAAGTCGATGTACCGCCAGCGGTCACCGGGAAACAGCTCGTCGTATTCGGCCGACGGATAGCCGCTTACGAGCACCATCCCGCGCGCCGAGTTCACCACGTCGGCGAACTGCTGGTGTTCGTCGAGTCCACGCAGTTCGTGCTCATACATGCCGGAGGTGCGAGTAGACCCGAGGTATGGAGGGTCGCAGTAGAACAGCGTATCCTCGGCGTCGAACTGCTCGAACACGTCATAGTAGTCGCGGCAAAGTATCACGGCATCCGCCAAACGGTTTGCGACCTCTTTCATGCGGGCAATATGCGCTCGTGCAGTTGTCATGTTGGTGAAGTTGAACGTGCGCCCCTTGCCGTTGATCGACATGTCACGGCTAAGCCAAAAGCGGCGCGCGACCTCGATCTCGTCGTCCGGTTCGTCCAGTGACATCGTTGCGTCCAGCTCCACCTCCGCATATGGCGTCAGCTCGCACCGCCGGACCAGCTCGTCGGGGTTGTCACGCAGGACCCGGTAGAAGGTCACCAGCTTCCGGTCAATGTCGTTAACGACCTCGCAAGCAGAGGGAGATTTCGCGAGCAAAACGCCGAGCGTACCGGCGAAGGGCTCGACGTATGTCCTGTGCGCGGGAAGCAGCGACACGATCCGGGACGCGAGGTGTCCCTTGCTGCCCGGATACTGAAAGAGCGCGCCAGAAACCATATCGCATGTCCGTCCTTTCTATTCCATCCATATTTTCACGCTCGGAGCCACCTGCCGTCCCGGATGAAGCCATGATCGCCGCAGCTACAGAGCACCGACGGCGAGATCGTGAGGGGCGCAAGGGACTCCACGTGCCACATCGGGCGGGGGTGCCGATCGGCGAAGGCACGGCCGCGTGGCGTGTCGAAGGACACGCCCCCAACGCACCACGAATACTGCGCGTAGGCGCCCGAGGGATGGGGCCCCTTCGGGTGGCGGATGAGCGCCCCGATCGGTTCGTCCTCGGGACCGGGAAGGTCCGCCGCCCAGGGGTTGAGTTCCGGGTCGGGCGCCCAGATGGACCACCAGAGGTAGTGCCCGTCCCCGAGGTCGAGCGCCCAGTCCTCGTCGTAGACGCTCACGTCCATCCTTTCGATTATTCGTGATGTACCAGGGATGTCGCATTCGCCGCGAAATAACGTATCCGCGACCCGAATGCGCGCGAGTCCGGCTCCCCCATGTGCTCGACCGCCTTTAAATACGCGTTCTGCATGGTCGCACGCACTCGGCGACCATCAAGTGTCAGCCAGTTAAGCTCGCGGAAGTCAATCGTGTCGTAGGTCACGTGTGAGACGTTCGCGCTCACGTCATAGTCGCCTTGAACGATCAGCGTCACATGCCAGTTCCAGTGGGCGCCTTCCGCGTGCATGGGCTTTGCGCTCTCGTATGCCCAATCCCGACGCGGACGGGCAGTCTCGCTCTTGTCCCGGATCTTCGGCCAAGTCTGGTCGATGCTCTCGACCATGTGCACCCAAACGCTCAGCCACGTGGACCGATTCACGCGACGAGCGTCTTGCGCTGGAAGTCCCTTGATCGATGCGCGGTAGTTGGCCCACGCCTCCTCGCGCTGCTGCCGCAGCGCGGATGCCCGCGTCGCCATGCCAAGCCGTATCGTGTCGAAAGCTACTTGCACGTATACACGCATAGGCTGGAGCGGAAAGACGTCCGTGATCGGATCGTCAAACCAGTCTCCAGGTGGTGGCTTCGCGGCGGGCATCCGCGTGCGGCGTCAGCTAGTAGCTGATGCGGCGCAGATACAACGGCGGGTTTCGCCCGTCTCTGCCACCGCGTGCCACGGGCACCACCTTGCACTCGATGGGCAGTTTGCCAGCGTCGATGAGCGTCTTGAGCTGCGCGAGGATCGTCGGCGAGCCAAAATTCACCAGGCGCACCTCGCCGTCGTCCAGCGTCGTGATCCGCACCTGCAGGTAGATACCGCCATACGTTGACGGCAGCACACTCTCGACCTCCTCGATGCGGATTGGCCGACGCACGAGGGAGCCTGCGGAGTCCAGCGACTCTTTCACGTCGAGCACCGAGTCGGCATCCGTCGCCAAAATGTTCTCGACGATCCGACGCTGCACGCTGAGCGGGTCCTCAATCGACGACGGATAGCGCTCTACGAACCAGAGCTGCAGGTGGCGGGGTTGCGCCGTCATCATTGCCGCGTCCGGGTTCGTCACGACCGAGGTTGCTGGCTGGTTCGTATCCTTCATCTCTGCGATGTCGACGCGGTTGACGGGCCTGTCCGATGTCTCTGCCATTGCTGGTCGGTCCTCCTCTATGTTTACGCCTATGTCTTCAGCTTCGCTGTGCTCTCGATTCCGTCGTAGTGATGCCACTAGTCCGCATCCTCCTTGTCCGTCAGAAACGCGTGGACGCGCAGCTCTGCGGCGGTTCCGTCAGAGCTCGCGGTACCCCACAGGCGGATGTCAAACGTCGTATCCGCATCGCCACCGAGCGAGCCGACCATGACGAGCACGGCCGCCACTCCCTGACGGAGCTGATACATCAGCCGGTCCGCCAATTTGGCGCCCTCGACGGCCTGCGTGGGATCCGCCACCTGCACGAGGCGCGGCAGTTCTGCGTTGCACCACGCGTTGGCCGAGTCAAGCAGCCGCATATACAGCTCGCGCTTCGGCACGTCATCGAGGCCGAACGCCCACTCCTTGATCATGCGACATCACCGCCGTTCCGCTGACCGAACGGCCCTGAATCAAGCGTCAGCCAGTCAACTATGCGCCCGACGATTCCGCCGAGCACACCTCCGATAACGCCGCCGATAATGCCGGCGACGATTCCTATCTTCATGCTGTTTGCTCCTTTCTGTGTATATTTAGATGGGCTCGTAGGTCGCGCGGAACGCCTCGTCCGGATAGGTCCAAAGGCGCCCCTCGCCGTCTTTGATGATCCAGTCGCCTTGTCGCGCGAGCATCGTCCCTTCAGGCGTCGAGACCACACAGCCAATACGTGCGTCGTGCGTCCACTCGCCCGTATCTCTCCAATCTGTGACGTAACGCGTGCCGTCGGTCGGGTGCAACCAGACGCCCTGCACGCCCTCGCCGACCAGCGCGCACACGTCGTCCCACGCGCTCCAGAGGAGCTGGACGGCCTCGATCTCAGGCGTCCTCATGCGGTACCTCATCGGCATCGAATCACCCGTTCGCCGCAGCGTCGCCGGCATCCGCGGCAGCGTCATATTCGAGCGTCGCGACTGCATCCGATACAGCCTTGATGCACAAGCTGACATTCCTTTGCACGTTCGAGAGCACCTGGTAAAGCGTGACCATGCCGGTGTTCGGAGGCCCTCCGCGCGGCACGACGCCCAAAAACCCGACCTCCCGATTAAACGCCGAATTGAGCACACCGTTGAGCTCGTCATCGATGTGATCAAGATCGACCAGCACCTGCTTGAACTCTGCAATTCGCGCAAAGATATCGTCTTCACTCACTGCTCAGCTCCTCCTTGGGCGCCGTTGTCCTGCTGACTCATCCGCAAAGCCTTGCGTACCTGCGGCTCGATTACCAACGCGTCGATGGCGAGCGACACGTCGCCACGCGACCAGCCCTCGCGCGCCGCCGCCTGGTAGATCTCGCGGCCGTACGCGCGCACATAGGACAGGCGGCGCAACATCGACATCTGTGCGTCGGTCGGAGGCAGGTTACGCCAGGCGCGGTCTTTCCTCGACAACGACTTGCTCGCGACATGCGCCCGAGCAAGGGACGCCTCAATATCCGCGATGGCGCGACGGCGGGGAACCCAATCCGATCCCGCCGGCTGCACTGAGTCGCTAGTGACGAGCCACGGCATGACCAGCCCCCGCCCCCACGGATCGGGAATGAGCACGGCCGTGAATCGCTCCGCGACCGGCGCGTACCACACGCCGGTAAGTGCGGGCACTGGGTGGTGGGTCCAGGAGAATCGCGCTCGGCCAAACGGGTCACGCAGCGCGTGACCTTGTGGCCTGGGCGACACGAGGCGCTTCCGGTCTATCACGACCTCGCCGTCCTCCTCTGCCGACAGCTCCTCGCCCATCAGGTCATCCAGATGGACCGGGACCGCACGTGCCGGCATGCGCCCGGTGATGTCGAGGATCACGCAATCCGTTTTGCCATCCGCGATCCGAGTACCGCGCCCGACCATCTGCGTGTAGAGCCCGACCGACATCGTGGGCCGCGCGATGACTACCGTCTCGATGGCCGGGTAGTCGAACCCCTCTGTGAGCACCGCGCAGTTGGCCACTAGCTTGATTGGCCCGAGCCTCCACGCCTCGAGAATCTGGTCGCGCTCGTCCCGGGGCATGTCGCCCCATATGGCCCCAGCTCGGATCCCTGCGCGGTTGTACGCGTCGGCGAGCATACGGGCGTGTGCAACGCTCGCCCCGAATGCGAGCGCAGGTCCCGGACGGTCGCGCAGCGTCTCTACGGTGGCGTCGACCGTCGCGCTGATGACGTCCGCGTTCTCCACACGCTGCGCAATATCGGCGTCGGCGAAATCTTGCGCGCCGAGTCGGCGGACGAGCTTGCAGTCGCTGAGGTCGAGGCCAGGGATCTCCACGGCGCGGTACCGGAGGTCCACTAGCCATCCGGCCGCGATCATGTCTGGGATCGACCGCTCGAACGAACAGCGCGGTAGCACGCGTTCAATCGCCTCGCCATCGGCCCGAAATGGAGTCGCCGTGAGTCCGACCACTGGACAGTGCATCGTTTCCTGCGCATAGATCGCCAGCGACGCGTACCCATTGTCTGCGCGGATATGGTGACACTCATCGATGACGACAGCGCCAGTGAACATGCCACAGGCGGCGATGCGCTCTGGATTGCGCAAAGTCTGTATTGATCCGACCACGATGTCGGCGTCTGACTCGTCCGACTCGGCCATGACCACGCCAACGCGGACACTAGGGGGTGCGATAGCCGCAATCGCGTCGGCGGCTTGGCGCACCAGCTCGCGGGTGTGTACGACCCAGAGTGAGCGGTGTCCGAGCTCGGCCTTCATCGCGAGCAGCGTGCCGCCGACACGGGTTTTGCCACAGCCGGTCGGCAGTACTGCGTAGATGCCCCGATGGCCCGCTGCAATGTCGCGCCAGAGTGCGCGGAGCATGTCGACCTGGTAGTCGCGCATACCCTCGAGGTAATACGCGAGCGGCTTTGCGTTCGCGCTGCTAGTTGTCTGCTCTACTGTTGTCATCATCGCCTGCCTTTGCATCTGCATTTGCTATACATAGCTGTTCCCTGCGGGGAACGTGTGTCACATGCCGGCGCTTGTACCGGGGCATCTGCTCCGATTGGATCGCGACAAGGATCCGGTCCGAGTGCGGGATGTCGCTGATCTCCGGGTGGGCGGTCCGCCACGCGAGGATGCGCTGGCAGTCCGGGCATCGGCGGTCCGGGGAGACCCAGAGGTGACCAGCGCTCGACATCCGGCACAGCTTACGCGCACCCCCCTCCCTTTCGCAACCCTCTTGACGCACCGCGCCGGTTGTGCTATGCGAAGGGGCTCCGT
>JAJYUT010000014.1:0-2366 GCA_021792365.1 Pseudomonadota bacterium
GTCGCGCTCAATATCAGCTTGCGCGCGACTGCATCGGCGGTCGTCTGGTAATAACTCGCGCCGAAGGAGAGTGTCTTCTTCATGGCGATTGCGGAAATCTCGGCCTGCACGCGCTTGTCGTCACGAATCGCCGGCAGCTCGCCGGAGAATCCGAACGTGTCGTCGTTCAGGCTCGCTTCGATCAGACTCGCGTAATACTGCTGCGCGGTCTGATTGTTGAAGCCGTACAGGATCAGCTCCACAAAGTCGTAGTAGAGCTGATACGACGCTTGCTGCTGCGTGCCAGTGCCGCCGGGCCATGAGAAGTATGGCACGGCCTGTATGGGTCGCGTCAGCTCAGGCTCGATGTGCGCCACGACATACGGCGGCTGGATGTTCTCCGGCACCAGGAACGACGGATAGACCGGCGCATAGGTATTCTGCGCAAGCCATATCGGCAGAGAATTGCTGACGATTGGCTCAGTCGGCAGGTCGGCTTCCGAATTGATCAGTTGCGGCCCGAACGGCGGGAATACCGCAAAGCCCGCGTAGTGATAGACGCCGGCCTCGGCAAAGAATGGCCCGCGACGCTGGAACGCCACCGGCACGCTGACGCCACCCGGCATCGCGAGCTGCATGATCCACATGCTCGACGGGTTGATCTTGTTGAACTCGTTAATCTCTGACTCTGAGGTCAGGATGATGGAGTTCATCGCAATGGTGTTGTCGATCTGCTGGTCGCGCTCGGTCGCGATGTGGACCAGGCCGTTGACTACGATCTGATTCTGCGCGGCTACCCAGAATACATAGCCGTCCTGAGAGAGCTGGACGCGCGTGTACTCGCTGAACGTGAACTGCCTGTTTTGCTCAGGCGCGAGGTTTGCAAGGCCCTCATACAGCGCGCCTTGCTGCTGCGTGTACGGCGTCTGATCTGAAATCATGGCGTAATCCACGCCTGGAACGAGCGGCGATAGAGGCCGGTGTCGATGAACGCAGGTCTCGGCAAGCCGAACTCGGCAGGCCCCTTGACGTAGCGGTCAGCCTTGCCGCTGACGATTGAGGCTGCGCGAACGGCGCGCCCCTCTGGATTCTTGAAGCGGTGACTGATGCCGCGCTTTGCGGCTCCAATCGTGCGCCCAGTGGTCTTCTGCCACTCATCGGTCGAGAGGTAGTCCCTGAACTCGTCTACGATCTTCGGCATCATCCACTCACGCTGGTTGAGCTGCGAGGTGTTGCCTTCCATGACGCGGTTCAGGACGTTGCGGTATTTCGTCGTCACCGCATCGACGATATCCGCCTCATGCGTCTGCACGAATACGCGCATGACCTCATACTTTTCTTCGAGGATTTTCGCGACTTGGTACGTGGTCTGCGCACCCGGGGTATCGGCGTCCGAATATGCCACGTCGATGACTCCGAGGTGCAGCGTGCTCATGAGACTCCCCAGACCGTGCGGCCGTACATCTGCTGATAGGCGAGCCACTGGCGACCCCAGGGCGTCTTGGTCGCCTCGAGCCCTTCCATCGAGATATCCTGGAAAAACTCCGGGATCATGAACGTCTGCGAGGTGGACTGATCGCCAGAAGCCATGACGACACCAGGACGAAACTGATTCATGCCGAACGCTTGCCGCTGCGTCGCGAAGAACGTAGACGGCGACGTATCCTGCGCGAACGCGAGCAGCAGGTGCAGGCCGAGGTTGTAGCAGGCCCTGGCATAGCTCGTGAGCTCGCCCACGATGGATGGCCCAGGGCCGTGGTTGTCTATCGTGATCGCCATCGACTGGTTGAGCGCAGAAGCCGGGTATTGAGATGCGAGAGAGGTCACTACGCCTGTCGCCTGCGTGCCACTTGTCGGGGCCGCAATCGTCAGTGCCGGCGGACTGGCATAATTGGACCCCGGGTATACCGGCGTGAGCGCCGTCACTTGGCCGCCCGATACCGTCGCGGTCGCTGTCATCGCGGTGCCGACGGCAGGCGATGCGATGGTCACGGACGGCGCTGAGGTGTACCCAGAGCCGCCGTTGGTCACCGTCAGCACCGGCAACGGTATCAATGCAGTCGGGATTCCCTGATTGGTCGCGAACGTGAAAAAGTCCGCGAGATTAGGGGATCCTGGCTGTATCCATGCCATCGCTACACCGGCAGATTAGCCGACCGCGAGCCCTGCTCGCTGATCTCGAGGTCGAACAGCGGCTCCTCGCGCTTGCGCCCATCGGTTTTCTTCATCACTTCGACCTTGACGCTGCTCGCCTTGCGCTTGCCCTTGGGGTTGTTATTGTCACGCCACGCTAGGTCAGCCGAAAGAGCCGAGCGCGTGGCCTGCGTCACCGAGCGCGTCTGCGCGGAGTCGATCTGGTCCTCGAAGGCCGCTACGATCTCATCCTC
>JAJYUT010000014.1:2466-3934 GCA_021792365.1 Pseudomonadota bacterium
GCTTCCTGCGCGACAGTCTTCAGCACTTCCGCAACGGTCGAAGTACCACCACCAGGACGCTGGTAGTTGACCACCTCGACGATATTGCCGTACTGGAACTGCAGGAACTCTTGCTGCGGAGACAGCACGACGATGCGGTTCTTGATGGTCGCACCAGACTGGTACATGGCGGTCTTCAGCTCGACGATCTGCTGAAGGAAAAAGAGCGCCATGTCCCCGTTCTGGTACGTCTGCACCGTCGTGTTACCGAGGCTATCGGGCGGCAGCGTGGTCTGCGTAATGCCCTGAGCATTCAGCAGGCCCTCGTTGTTCGCGGCGTTGTAGCCATAGAGCAGCATCGAGCGTTGCTGGTTGAAGATCGCCTGCCGCATGGCAAGCTCCTGCGCCATCGGCAGACCCACGGCATATGCCGCGGCCGACGCGATGTCGTGCCGGTCGTAGATCGCGCGGCTGCGCAGCAGGTACGTCGCGGTCTGCAGGTATTCGGCCTGCAGCGTCGCGCTCGGCAAGAACTCGCTCGCGAACTGAGCGCCGATTGACTGCGTGCGGATGTCGAGCTTGTTGACATACACATACAGGTCTTCGGCGCCGAGTCGGACGCGCGGCTTGCCTTCGTACAAAGTCGCGAATGCACCGGACGCCTGGAAGTACTGGACGATAAGCTCCGGCTCCGAAAAACTCGGATGGACCTTAGTCTGGGAGGGGAAAATAGCTGCCATGGTTGCGTCCTCAGATCTGGATGAGTGCCGCGTAGCCGTATGACCACGACACCGCGCCGGTTGTACTGTCGTAATTGACGATCTTGCTGTTCGCGCTGACGTTGAGCACTTTGACGTTGAGCGCCGTGTCGCCGGTAGCGAACGTGCCCAGACGGTTGTTGGTGAAGTCCCACGTCACTTGCTGATTGACGGCGCCATCTTCGAGCGCGGTTGCCAGCGTCTCGCTGACTTGCACCGGGATGCGGATGTTCGAGCCCAGGCGCAGGAACGCCACGCTCATGTTCGCCACGGCGACCGGCACCGGATTGCCCGGAGTGATCAGCATGGAATGCGCGCGGTTGAACACCGTAAACCCTGTTATCGCCGCGACCGTGGTCGGCAGCGACACATTCGGGGCCGCCGTCTGGAACTGGCTCGCAGCGAGCGATGGGACCAGCTCGGTAATCGGCAGGCCACCCCACACGGGTTGAGTGACGGTTGACGCGACGTTGCCGGCCAACAGCCACATGCGGCTGACCGGATCGTCCATGAACGCTCCCTGGATGTACCCACCGCTCTGGAGCTGGAAGTCGTTGCTGCCGGTGAGGGTCAGCATCGGGTTGAAATTAACGGCCATGATGGTGCCTCACTTACGACGCAGATTTAGCAGAACGGTTGATCTTTGCCTTGACGCCGGCCGACATGAACGGCGCCATCCATGTCATCGGGTCGCCGTAGTACTCAGTGACGGTGTGCCCGGTCGTGTCCTG
>JAJYUT010000015.1 GCA_021792365.1 Pseudomonadota bacterium
TGTTACGTCCCGCGATAAATCGGGCGGAGCGTCCCGAGCTGTTCCAGGCGGACAGATCGCGTGAAGTGAGGCTGAGTTGCAGGGCCTAAACAGCGACGGTGACCTGGATGAGTGCGGGATCGATTGAGGGAGCCGTTCCGTTCCCGATTCGCTGTAGAGAGATTTAGGAACGGAAGTCGGCGGGGGCTAGGGCCAACTCAAGGGCTGGGCGCGAGGCGATAGCCGTGGACGTCGCGCAGCAGATGACCGGCGCGGGTCAAGGTGGTGAGTCGCTCGTGCAGCGTGGCGTTGCGCACACGGCAGATCTCGCGCAGCTCGGCAAGCGGCATCGAGCGGCCGGCGGCTTCGAGCGCCTGAGAGATGCGCTCGTCGAGCGGGTTGGATGCTGGGGTTTTGGGTTTCGATGAGGCACACACCTGCAGCGCCAGGGCATTCTCGCGTTGCATGAGTTCAAGAGTAATCGGCGGCAGGGAAGGAGCGGCACGGTGCTCGACGGTCATGGTGAGATCGTTGCCGACGCGGCGCATGTAGAGGTTGGAGTCGCCCCACGCATGGAACTCGCTGGAACCCCTCAACGCTTGGCCGGCGCGGATTTTGCCACCGCCCTTTTTTGCATGATGCACGAGGAGCACGGCGAGCTCGTATCGACGCTGTAGCTCGCGCAGGTACGCCAGGAGCGGTGCGACCTCGCCGCTCGCGTTCTCATCGATGCGGTGCAGGCGCACGAAGGGATCGAGGATCAGCAGCCGGGGCCGCAGGCGCTCGACAGTCTTAAGCAGCCGATCCCGATCGGCGGGCAAATCCAGCCGCAGAGTGGGAGCGGTGATCACCTGCAGGTCCAGGAGGCCAAGGGAGCAGCCGGCGGCGGCGCAGATGCCCTCGAGGCGGCCGCGCACGATGTGCAGGGCGTCCTCGGCGGCATACAGCAGAACCGGTCCGGGACGGACAACCGCGTAGCGACGCAGGCAGGCGGTGCCGGAGGCGACCGCCACCGCCAGATCGAGGGCGAGGAAGCTTTTGCAGCACTTCGGCTCCCCGCCGACCAGGCCCACGGCCTGCTCCAACCACAGATCGGTCACGAGCCAGCGCTGCGCCTCGGGGCGCACGGGTAGCTGATGCGCCGGTTGTACGGGTAAGGTAGCGTTGGGGTCGGGCAGCGCGGTGCTCATCGTAGCTCCGTGATCGCTTGGCTCAGCACCTCGTCCGGCAGGTGGTTCAGGTGCTTGCCGGCGCCGATCTGCATCGCGACGCGCAGGATGCGGGCCGCCTGCCGCGGCAGCCCCTGGGAGGCCTGCCGCAGCAGCTCCAGGCCCGAGTCCGAGATCAGGGTGTGGGAGGAGCCGGCGGTCTTGAAGGCGTGCTGGATGAGGGCCGCGAAGCGCTCGCGTTCGCAAATCGGCGCGAGGTGCAGCCGCACGTGCAGGCGCCCGGCGAGGGCGGCGTGTGTGGCGCGGTCCAAGGTGTGCGCGAGCTGCGGATGGCCAAGGAGCCAGACGGTCATCAGGTCGCGGCTGTCGAGGGCGAAGTTCAGGAACGAGGGGAAGTCGCGGAAGAACTCCTCGGGGAGGTGTTGCGCCTCGTCGATGATCCAGACCGGCAGGATGTGTTTGTTGTCGGCGAGGTCGGCGATGCGGGCCTTGAGTTCGCGCCAGAGCCGGGCGCGACGGTTCGGCGGATCAAGACCCAGGGCGATGGCGAAGGAGCGATACAGGTCCAGCCGCCCGAAGTCGGTCTCCGAGAGGTAGATGACCTGGAAGCGATGGGGGTTGATGCCCTGCAGGAGCGAGCGCAGCGCCGCCGTTTTCCCGACGCCGGGCGCCCCGGTCAGCAGCCCCAGGCCCGGGGAGTCCAGCAGCCACTTAAAGCGCTCCTTCAGGAGCGTGAGCGCCCCGTCATCCCAGAGTTCTGTCGCCTCTTTGCCGAGGGGAGCGTGGCGCAGGCCAAAGTGAGCGAGGTACATGTTACTTGTCCTGCGCAGTCGGATCGTCAGTGATGGGCCGGTAGTGCTCGGCGCAGGCCGTATCGATGAGCGTCGGCCCCATGGGCTTGAGCGCTGCGCCCCCCTTGAGAGGCTCGGCCTCGGATAGCGCAGGCTTGCGCCGCCGGCGATGGCGGTTGGCGAGCTTGTCCAAGGGGGTTGCGGCGCCGAGGGCAGCGCCTTCTTTGTCTTCGACGCCGACGACGGTGCGGGTGTGCGGATCGACGACGAGATGGACGGTCTTGCCAGCGAGCTCGTAGGGGACTTCGAAGAAGCGACCGCCGTAGGAGACAGTGCCATCTCTGCGGACCAGCCGCTCGGTGCGATGGCGGAAGATCTCATCGAGCTTCGCGGCGAGCGGCCCGAGCAGGCGGATCCGCCCGAGATCCTGTTGATATCGGGCAAGCGGAGTCAGGCCGCCGAGCCCGGCATGCGGGCTTCGATGATACAACTCGGCGATCCATGCCCAGAGCTGTGCGTTGAGTTCGTGCAACTGAAGCGGTGCAGGCCCAAGCTCGCTCAAGAGTTGGTCACGTAGGGTTTTGTGCCAGCGTTCCAACTTCCCCTTCCCCTCAGGATGATAGGGGCGGCAAAAAATCAGGCGGGTGCCGAGCCGCGCGCAGATCCCCTGAAGCGATGCCGAGCGATAGGCCGCTCCATTGTCCACGACCAACCTCTGCGGCAGACCGCGCTTCAAGACCGCCTGCTTGAGCACGCCCTCGATCTCGAGTGCCGTCTCCGACAGACAGAAGGCGCTGTGGGTGATCAGGCGCGAGGCATCATCCATGAGCGAGACCAGGTAGGTCTTGCGCAGCCGGCCCGCCACGAGCGCCCGCGGCCCGTGCAGCACATCGCCGTACCAGATCTCGTTGGCGCACTCGGCGGTGAAGCTGCGCCGCTCCTCGGGCACCGTCGCCGCGCCGACCGGACGCGACAGGCCATGCTGTTTGAGCAAGCGATGGATCGCCGAGCGCGACAGCGCCCCGCGCCCCACCAGTCCCTCCTGCTCGAGCATCCAGCGCAGCACCCGGATCGAGCGGCGCGGATTGTCCCGCTTGGCACACAGCAGCCGCTCCTGCACCTCGGCCGAGAGCTTCGAGATCCCCTGATCGCAACGCCCCTGGGGCGTGAGACCCTCGAGTCCCTGCCGACGGTACTTCAGCAGCCACTCCTGCAGGGTCTTCTCGGCGATATGCCGCCGGCGAGAACCCGGGATGTCGTACTCCTTGGCAGCGAGCTCACGCAGCAGCGCCTGCTGCTCGCCGCGGTCAAGTTTTGGCCGGCTGATGAGCGGTCCCAACACGCTGAGGCGGAACAGGGCCATCGGATCGATCTCGTTCATACGCTTCTCCAGTGCAACAACTTGAGGCGTATGCAACCCCAAACCCCTGCCCGATAGGCAGGGGCCAAAGCGTGTGGGGTGGGCAGGAGAGCCGATCAGCCCTGTCTCAGGCTGCTCGCGATCCGGGGATTTATGGGACGATCAGTTCTTGATTATCGAGGTACGCCATCAGCTCCCGCAGCTCCTCCTGCGCGAGCGCCCGGCGCCAGAAGTCCCTCCACTGCACCGCCCGGCCCCACTCGGGCTCCCGATCGAGCAAGCGGAAGCTGAAGAGCGCGTGACGCGCTTCGAGCCACCGCCACCAACGCCGGATCGTGCGCTGAGAGGGGCCAAGGATGCACCCTACCGTGTCCGCGCACTTGCGCAGCGACATGCCCGACAACAGGCACACCAGCACCGCCCTCTGCACACTCCACAGATACCAGCGCCTCGGTGGCAGGCAGCTCGGCACCCTCGAGCAGCTCTTCCCGCATCCCCCCTTTCTCCTGCACACGTAGCGCGGCACCGGTACCGGATTGAAACGCCCGTCGTCTCGGTCGGCCTTGCGCTCATAATGACCGTGGCACCACGGTCGTCCCAACCCGCAGCTCGGGCACGCAGC
>JAJYUT010000001.1 GCA_021792365.1 Pseudomonadota bacterium
TCGATGCGCGGCGCTCCTCCGCGTCGATCGACAGCGCGCATCTGGGCGCCTATGCGACCGGAGAGTGGGGCGGCCTCGGCCTGCGGCTGGGCGGCGAATACGTTTGGCACGATGTCGAGACGGAGCGCAGCGTGGCGTTCGCCGGCTTCTCGGATCATCTTTCGGCGGACTACGACACCGGCGCGGCGCAGGTCTTCGGCGAGGTGGGCTACCGGGTGGATCTGGGAACCGCCGGCATCGAGCCCTTCGTCAACGCTGCCTACGTCCACCTGGACCTGGATGGCTTCAGCGAGAGCGGCGGCGACGCGGCCCTGCGGACCCGCGACCAGAGCACGGATGCCACCTTCACCACCCTCGGCCTGCGCGCCGAGCTGCCGGTCGCGCTCGGTGAAGCGAGCGGGCGGCTCCACGGCATGGCAGGCTGGCGCCACGCCTTCGACGATACGACGCCGGACACGACGCTGGCCTTCAGCGGCGGCGACCGCTTCACGGTCTCGGGCGTGCCGCTCGCCAAGGACACCGCGGTTCTGGAGGCCGGCTTCGAGCTTGACCTCAGCGACAAAGCCAGCGTCGGCATCTCCTACGACGGCGAGTTCAGCTCCGGCTTCTCCGACCAGGGCGTCCGCGCCGGCTTCAAGCTGACGTTCTGAGGAGGTGGCCAGTGTCGCAATCGTTGGCAACAGAAGCCGCCGCGCGCAATCGCGGCGGACCGGCTTGGCTCGAAACAGGGTTGTATGGCATCAAGAAAGAAGCTTCCGCGGAACCGCCGCAGCGCCGATCCAGCACTCCGTCGTGCCAAGGCTTGGCGCCCGTGGTGCCGACTTGGTCTGCCTGCAACCACCTTGCCCTGCCTAGGGAAACGCGTGGATGACGAACGAGTGAACGTCCCTGCAGCGACGAGGCGAGCTGTCATCCCCCCGCGGCGTTGGCGCGTTGGATGGCGAGGGTGACGATGCGGTTGAGGAGGTCGCGGTATTTGAGGCCATCCTTGGCGGCGGCTTCGGCGAAGTCCTCGACCTTGGCGATCTCCGGGTTCGGATTGGCTTCGAGGAAATAGGGAATGCCGTCGGCGCCCAGGCGGAAGTCGACGCGGCAATAGCCGTCGAGCTCCAGCGTGCGGCAGATGCGCTTGGCGATGACGCCGATGCGCGTGTGCAATTCCGGCGCAAGGTCCCTTGCGGGGCCGCTCCGGATGCCGAGCTTCTCCTGGTATTCGAGGTCGTGCTTCACCTTGGCGGTGGCGATGGCGTGGCCGCCCTCACCCATGTCGCCGAATTCCAGCTCCCAAACCGGCAGCACGCGCAGGCGGTCGTTGCCGAGCACGCCGACATAGAGCTCGCGCCCCGCGATATACTGCTCGACCAGCGCGTCGGTGCCGACCTTCTCGTGGATGAAGGCAACGCGCTCTTGCAGCTTCTCGTCGTTCTCCACCACCGAGGCCTGGGCGATGCCGACGGAGGCGTCCTCGCTGACGCTCTTGACGATCAGCGGGAAGCCGAGACGCCCGGGCCGCTTCGCCTTGCGCCGCATGGGGAAGACGGCGAAGGCCGGCACCGGGATGCGATGATAGGCGACCAGCTTCTTGGACAGCGCCTTGCCGCGCGCCAGCATCAGGCCGCGCGGGTTACAGCCGGTATAGGGGATCCTCAGCAACTCGAGATAGGACGCGACGTTCTGGTCGTACGCCGTCTCGCCATGGAACTGCTCCAGCAGGTTGAAGGCAACGTCCGGCTTCCACTCCTCGATCACGTCGCGGATCGGCTTCAGCTCGTATTGCACGCCGAGCGGCATCACCTCGTGCCCGGCGGCGCGCAGGGTGCTCACCACGTCGTACTCGGTCTTCCAGACGTTGATCTCTTTCTCGCTGTGGCCCTTGAGGGAATCGGGCGGCATCAGGTCGGGGTGGAGCAGAATCAGAATGCGCAGTTTCTTCATAGCGCGAACCATTCCCGCCGCGACGGCGAGTAGAGCGAGTGCACCGTCTTTGCCGTCAGTAGCACGGTGAAGTTAATAATGAGTTCCCGCTGATTGCCCGAGGCGCGCAGCTTCAGCTCGCGGCAGCGGGCGATCATCTCGTCCAGCACCGAATCCAGGGTGAGCTGGTATTCCCCGGTCCATTTCGCGACCATGCGGCGGATGCGCGCCCGATTGTGCCGGAGAAAGGTGGAGGCGGCCGGCGCGCGGTGGTGGCGCGGCTCGTCGGAGAAGATGCGGCGCAGATCGCGGTCGTAGATGGTGGTGGTGGGCGTGGCGTAGAGCGCCTGCTTCTGCACGTAATGCTCGGCCAGGGTGTGGGTGAGCTGGCTCAAGGGATCGATGCGGTGGCGCTGGGTGAGCAGCGGCTTCTCGTCCGCGATCTCGCGCATCAGCTCGTCGACATATTCGAGCTTCCGGATGACCGGCCAGCCCTCATAGCGCTTGCGCCAGTCGGAGCGCGGGCGCAGCCAGACGGCAAAGGTCTCGGCGAAATCCTCGTCGGGGTGGCTCTGCGCGTACCACAGGCGCAGATGCTGCACGTAGCTCTTGCTGGCGGGGTTGGGCCGGTAGAAATCCGGATAGCGGGTGGAGGAGCGGCCGAACAATTGCTGCCACCGGCGGCGGCGGTTGAGCTGATAGGAATGCTGGATCACGTGGCCCGCCTCGTGGCGCAGGATGCGCATGCAGTCGGGGACCGTCCCGCCCTCGACATCGATGATCATCTTGCGCTCCAGCCGGATCAGGCGCGGATGGGCGAGATAGAAGGGAATCGCGATGCCCGGCGTGGTGTCCGGGCTGAACCATTCGTTGGAGATCCAGGCGTGGGGCCGGATGCGCAGCCCCTTCTGCTCCAGCTCGCCATGCAAGGCGCGCAGGCACAGCTCCAGCCAGGTCCCCTCGACGGTGACCTTGAGGTCCTTCAGGCGGAGTTCGAGAAGCTCCTCGTCCGGCAACGAGGCCCAGGGGAACCGCGACGGCATGGCGCTCCGAATCGGGTGGGAACAACCGGCGCGATGGTGTCACGGGGTCGGGGGCGAGGCAAGCGAGCGGCGGCGACTCGGGGGAGAGGCAGCCGGCCGACAGGAGCGTCGGCCGGCGCGAGCCTGAGGCCTATTCGAAGAACCCCTTCGGCGTCTCGCCCTTCAGGAAGGGCTCGATGAAGGCGAGCAGCAGGTCCGGCTGGGTGATGACGGCGGTGTGGGAGGTCGCGGGCATGATGGCGAGACGGGAGGCCGGCAGCGGCTGGCCCATGTCGCCCATCACGCCGCCACCGAGCAGGCGGAACATGGCGACGGTATGCTCCAGGGTGGCGACGTCGGCGTCGCCGGCGATGACCAGCACCGGAGTCTTCAGCGCCTTCACCTCCGCTTCCCAGGCCATCGGCTCCTTCTCGAGCGCGATCAGCTTCTCGACCAGCGCGGGGAAGCCGTCGGGATTGGCCGCCAGCTTGCGATACTCCGCGGCGAAGGGCATGTTCACGAACATCTCCACGTTCATCTGCGGGATGAAATCCTTGAACGCGGGCTGCCAGCCCTCGAAGTCGTAGGCGACCGAGGCCGCGACGAGCCTGTTGACCTTTTCCGGATGGCGGATGGCGAGCTGCAGCCCGGCGACGCTGCCCATGGAATAGCCGAACACGTGGGCCTTCTGCAGGCCGATCGCGTCCATGAAGGCCGCAACGTCATCGGCCAGGTTGGGATAGGTGATCGGCCGGTCGATGTCGGTGGTGCGGCCATGGCCCTGCAGCTCCAGCGCATAGACCTTGTGGGTCTCGGCCAGCCTGGGGATGATCGCGCCCATGGACGGGATGTTCATATAGGCGCCGTGCAGCACGATCAGCGGGGCGCCCGCGCCCGAGACCTCGTAGTACATCTGCATGCCGTTGACGGCGACGCGATCGCCCACAGGCTGGGCTTCGGCCATGACCGGGCCGGTGACAAGCAGGGCTGCGGCAACAAGAAAGCTGCGGAACATGAGGTCTCTCCCCTCGATCTGGTGTGTTTTCGCCAATCCGACGATACGACGATAGACCCTGCCGCGATCCGACATGGTCAGGAGATTTTTTTTGGCGATCCGAGGCGCACGCCCCTACGCGGGCGCGAGCGGCGTGTGCTGGTGGAAGGTCATCTTCCACTCCGGGCCGCGCCGGACGTAGCCGGTGCTGACCAGGGCGCGGTACGGGCTGCCGTCGCTGCGCCGTGCCCGGGCCTCGTAGCAGATGATCGCGACGGTCTGGGCCGGGCGGATGATGGCCTTGCGCTCCATCGTGACGTCCTGCCAGCGGCCGCCAGTGCCGGCCGATCGCGCGATCTGCTCGCGGTCGAGCAGTACCGTCTTCTCGGCGAAGACGGCCAGGCATTTCTCGTCGGCATGGGCGCGATAGACTTCCGCGCCGCCGGTCCAGAATTGCCGCTCCATTTGATAAAGACGATCGAGAAGCATGGCGGACTCTCAGCCGATGCGCGCAGAACGAAATGGAGAACAGCCGGTTCAGCGCGGCGTTGCCGGCTGGATCAGGTCCCATTTGTTGCCGTAGGGATCGACGAACACGGCCACGGTGCCATAGACCTCGTGGCGCGGCGATTCGAGAAAGCGGATGCCGCGTTCGCGCATTCCTTCATAGTCGCGGGCGAAATCGTCGGTGTGGAGGAAGAGGAAGACGCGCCCGCCGCTCTGGTTGCCGATGCGGGTCTTCTGCTCCGGATTGTCGGCCCTGGCCAGCAGCAGGCGCGTTTCACGCGACCCCGGCGGCGCGACCAGGACCCAGCGCTTGGTTTCGCTGAGCTTGCTGTCCTCGATGAGCTCGAAGCCAAGCTTGCCGACATAGAAGGCGATCGCTTCGTCGTAGTCGGGCACGACGAGGGCGATGGCGGCGAGATGCTGCATCAACGCCGCCCGAACAGGCGCTCGATATCGGCGAGCTTCAGCTCGACATAGGTGGGACGGCCGTGGTTGCACTGGCCGGAATGGGGCGTCGCTTCCATCTGGCGCAGCAGCGCGTCCATCTCCGGCTGGGTGAGGCGCCGGCCGGCGCGCACCGAGCCGTGGCAGGCCATGGTGGAGCAGACCTCCTGCAGCCGCTCTTTCAGGGAGAGCGCGTCGCCAAGCTCCGCCAGCTCGTCGGCGAGGTCCTGGATGAGGCCGCGCACATCGGACTGGCCGAGCAGGGCCGGCACCTCGCGCACCACGATCGCGCCGGCGCCGAAGCCTTCGATGACGAGGCCGAGCTCGGCCAGCTCGCTTGCGCGCGCAGCCACGCGCTCGGCGGCCGGCCCGTCGAGCTCCACCACTTCGGGGATGAGCAGCGCCTGGCGCGCCACCGCGCCGGACGAGAGCGCCGCCTTCATGCGCTCATAGACCAGGCGCTCATGCGCGGCGTGCTGGTCGACGATGACGATGCCGTCGGCGGTCTGGGCGACGATGTAGGTTTCGTGCAATTGCGCGCGCGCGACGCCGAGCGGATGCGCGGACGGCGCACTCTCCGCCGCGGGCACGTCTTCGACGCGCGCGCTGGGGCGGTCGAGCTCCGCCGAAAGCGGCGCGAAGGCGGCCATCGCCTGCGCGGCGAGCGCGGGGCTGGTGCGCGCCGAACTTGAATGCGCCGGGCCGGGCGTGTAACCGCGCCACATCGTCGGCGTCGAAAGCTGCGGGAACTGCGCGGGCGCGGTGAACGATCCGAGCGTGCTGGCCGCCACCGTGCTCGAGGCACGATGCCCCGCTTCCGCCAGGGCGGCGCGGATCGCGCTGACGATGAGGCCGCGCACCAGGGCGGCGTCGCGGAAGCGCACCTCCGCCTTGGCGGGATGCACGTTCACGTCGACCTCCTCCGGCGGCAGATCGACGAACAGGGCGACCATCGGGTGGCGGTCGCGCGCCAGGAAATCCTGATAGGCGCCGCGGATCGCGCCGATGATGAGGCGGTCCTTCACCGGGCGGCCGTTGACGAACAGGAATTGCTGGGTCGAGGTCGCGCGGTTGAGCGTCGGCAGGCCCGCGAAGCCGGTGAGGCGCACGCGCTCGCGGATGGCATCAAGGCGCGCGGCATTCTCCGCGAAGTCGCGGCCCATGATGGCGCCGAGGCGTTCCAGGGTCGCGGCGGCCGGATCCTGCAACAGATCGGCGCCGATCGCGGGCAGGCGCAAGGCCAGGCGCTCCTCCTCGCGCAGGGTGAAGGCGATTTCGGGATGCGCCATGGCGAGGCGCTCCACGATCTCCTGCGCGGCGTTCGATTCCGAGCGCGGGCTTTTCAGGAACTTGAGGCGCGCTGGGACGGCGTAGAAGAGATCGCGCAGCTCCACGCGCGTGCCCTCGTTGCGCGCGGCGGGCTGCGGCGCCGATTTGAGGCCGCCATCGACCGCGACCTGCCAGGCGGCATCGGCGCCGCGAGCGCGGCTCGCGATGGTGAGGCGGCCGACCGCGCCGATCGAGGGCAAGGCCTCGCCGCGGAAGCCGAAGGAATGGATGTGGACGAGGTCGTCATCCGGCAGCTTGGAGGTGGCGTGGCGCTCGACCGCAAGCGCCAGCTCCTCAGGGCCCATGCCGTTGCCGTCATCCTCCACCACGATCAGGGACCGGCCGCCCTCGCGCAGGTGGATGTCGATTCGGCGCGCGCCGGCATCGAGCGCATTCTCTACAAGCTCCTTCACCACGGAGGCAGGCCGCTCCACCACCTCGCCGGCGGCGATCTGGTTCACGAGATTGGGCGGCAGAAGGCGAATTGTCATGGTGACAAGTCTAGCAGCTTTTTCAGGCATAATCCGAGTCGCTAGTATGGCGGAAATCAGAAGCTGGGGAAAACGCGATGGGCGCCGCTGACAAGGAGTTCATGCCGGCCGAGGAATATGGCCGGTCGCTCCAGGGATTGGGCATCAACCTGCTGGTGCGCGACGTGGGCCGCGCCGTCGCCTTCGCGCGCGACGTGCTGGGGGCGAGCGTCGCCTATGCCGACACGGATTTCGCCGTGCTGCGCTATGCCTGCGGCCCCTCGCGCGCGGAATGGATGGTGCACAGCGACGGCACCTATCACAGCAACCCGCTGCTCGGCCTCATCGGCGATGCGCAGGTGCGCGGCGTGGGCGCGGAGCTGCGGCTCTATCACTGCGATCCCGATGCGGCGGCCGCGCGCGCGCAGGAGCATGGCCACCACGTCCTGGCGGAAGCGGCGGACAAGCCGCATGGGCTGCGCGAGGCCTACATATTGGACCCGGACGGCTATTGCTGGGTGCCGGGCGTGCACAAGACGTGAAATCCTTCCATGCGGCGCCGCGACCACCGGGACTTGCAGATCGGGCGGCCCACGCCGCAGTGATCGCCCCGGCTGTGGAACTCCTGAACGTGTGGCTGGTTAGACAAGCGGCAAACAGAGAAATCGAAGTCCAGTGGACATCGTTCGAATCATCATCGCCATTCTTCTTCCGCCGCTCGGCGTCTTCCTGCAGGTCGGGTTCGGGGGACAGTTCTGGCTGAACATCCTGCTGACGCTCCTGGGGTATATCCCCGGAATCGTCCACGCGGTCTACATCATCGCAAAACGCTGATCTGAAGCGCCGGGATCACGCCTGGGCGTAATCGCGGTACCAGGCGACGAAGCGCCGGATGCCTTCGTCGAGGGTGACAGCGGGGGCATAGCCGAGATCCTGGCGCGAAGCGGAGAGGTCGGCCCAGGTGCGCGGCACGTCGCCCAGCGGCATGGGCTTGTCGATGCGCTGGGCCTTGCGGCCGCAGGCGGTCTCGATCGCGGTCACCAGCGCGTTCACCGATTCCGGGCGGTCGTTGCCGAGATTGTAGAGGCGGTGGGGCTCCTCCGCGTCGGCGGGCGGCGGGCGGTCCAAGGCGGCGAGCACGCCGGCGACGATGTCGTCGATATAGGTGAAGTCGCGCTGCAATGCGCCGCCGCCATAGGTCTCGATCGGCGTGCCCTCGAGCACCGCCTTGGTGAACTTGAAATAGGCCATGTCCGGCCGGCCCCAGGGACCGTAGACGGTGAAGAATCGCAAACCCGTCTGGCGCAATCCGAAGATGCGGGCGTAGGAGATGCTGAGCAGCTCGTCCGCGCGTTTGGTCGCGGCATAGAGCGAGACCGGATGATCGGCGGCGTCATCCAGCGCGAAGGGCGCCTTCTTCGAGGCGCCGTAGACCGAGCTGGAGCTGGCATAGACCAGGTGCTCGAGATGCGGCGCCTCGCGCGCCACCTGCAGCATATTGAAATGGCCGTTGAGATTCGCGCGCACGTATTCTTCCGGCTTCTGGATCGAATAGCGCACGCCGGCCTGGGCCGCGAGATGCACGATTTGCCGCGCCTGCGGCAGCGCATCCTCCAGCGCGGCTTTCAGCGCGGCCTCATCGGCAATGTCGACCTGGCGGAAGCGGAAGCCGTTGCGGCCGGCGAGCCGCTGCAGGCGCGCCTGCTTCAGCGCCGGGTCGTAATAGGCGTTGAGGCTGTCGAGGCCGAGCACCTGCTCGCCCCGGTCGAGCAGCGCCGCCGTCACGAAGGACCCGATGAACCCGGCGGCGCCGGTGACGATGATCTCTGGCATTCCTGAGGTCAGGCCTTGCGGATGTGTGGGCCGGTAACGCCCGAGCGGGCCATGGCGTTCCGCGTATCCAGCACGAGCCGGCCATGCTTCGCAACCATCGAATAATCAATGTTTTCGTGATCGGTAACGATCAGCACCGCATCGGCCGCCGACAGTGACTTTGCTGTGAGCGGAACCGACCTGCGTCCTGTCAGGTGGCCGTGCTCGCGGCTCGGCTTCACCGCCGGGATGAATGGATCGTGGTAGGAGACCTTGGCGCCGGCCTGCTCCAGCAGGCCGATGAGGGTCAGCGCCGGGCTTTCGCGCATGTCGTCGACGTTCTTCTTGTAGGCGAGGCCGAGCATCAGGATGCGTGCGCCCTTGAGCGCCTTGGCCTGGCTCCGGCTCAGCTCCTCGGCGAGGCGCGCGACGACGTAGCGCGGCATCGCGGTGTTGATCTCGCCCGCCAGCTCGATGAAGCGGGTGTTGATGCCGAACTCGCGCGCCTTCCAGGTGAGATAGAAGGGATCGATCGGGATGCAATGCCCGCCGAGGCCGGGGCCGGGATAGAACGGCATGAAGCCGAAGGGCTTGGTCTTGGCCGCCTCGATCACCTCCCACACGTCGATGTCCATGGCGGCGCAGATCACCTTGAGCTCGTTCATCATCGCGATATTGACGGCGCGGAAGATGTTCTCCGTCAGCTTCACGATCTCGGCGGTTTCGGGCGAGCTCACCGGCACGGTCTTCACCACCACCTGGTCGTAGAGCGCCACCGCGAGATCGAGCGCCGTCCGGCCGTCGCCGCCGACCACTTTGGGGATGTCGTTGGTGCCGAAATTGGGGTTGCCGGGATCCTCGCGCTCCGGCGAATAGGCGAGCCAGAAATCCGTGCCGGATTGCAGTCCGCCCGCCTCCAGGATCGGCTTCAGTTCCTCGCGCGTGGTGCCGGGATAGGTGCTCGATTCGAGGATGATGAGCTGCCCCTTGCGCAGGCGCGGGGCGATCGCCGCGCCGGTCTTGACGATGAATTGCAGATCCGGCTCGCGATATTTCGTGAGCGGCGTCGGGACACAGATGATGATGACATCCATCTCCGCCAGAAGGTCGAAATCGCCGCTCGCCTCGAAGGTGCCGGCCTTGCGGATCGCGGCGATGCGCTTGCCGGGGATGTGCTTGATATAGGAGCGGCCGGCATTGAGCGCCGTCACCTTGGGGCTGTCGATGTCGAAGCCGGTGGCCGAAAAACCCCTTTCCGCGAACAGGCAGGCCAGCGGCAGGCCGACATAGCCGAGGCCGATGATCCCGATCCGGGCGCGGCGGGCCTGGATGGCGCGGCGCAGGGAAGACCCGTCCGTCTCATGCCCCTTGCGACGATTCGAAGACAATTTCATGAGATTCCTTGCCTGTGTTTGCGGCCCGTTCCGGGACCATTTGGTTCGTGCTTCTTAGTGACAATTGGTTCGGTTATGACACAATGAACGAGTGTTCATGGGGATGGACCGGATTCGAGTGCGCGCATCACGCGCCTGGGGGAACGAGACAATCAGATGGCGGACGAGGTTTCGAACAAGCTGCTGAGCGGGCTCAACCGCATCGGCCTGGCGATGCGCAGCGCCGCGTGGGGGGAAGCCGCCGAATCCGGTTTAACGCCGACGCAGAGCCAGATCCTGGCATTCATCGCGGCGCGCGCGGCGCAGCCCCCCCGATCGGGCGATGCGGCCGACGCGCTGGGCATCACTCCGCAAACCGCGAGCGTAGCAATCGCCGCCCTGGTCGCCAAGGGCCTGGTCACCAAGGCGCCGCATCCGGGCGACCGCCGCGCCACTTCGCTCAACCTGACTCATCAGGGGCAGGTAGCCGCGCGCGTTGCGGCGCAATGGCCGGACTTCCTGCTGGACGCCGTCCAGGACCTGGACCAGGCGGAGCGCGCGCTGTTCCTGCGCATCCTCGTCAAGCTGATCCGCCGGCTGCAGACCGACGGCCATATCGTGCCCCAGCGGCTCTGCGTGACCTGCGTGCATTTCCGGCCCAACGCCCATCCCGGCAATCCTGCCGGCGCGCATCATTGCGCCTACGTGGACGCGCCGCTGAAGGAGGCGGATCTGAGGCTCGATTGCGGCGAGCACACCGCCGCGGCGCCGGACGTGGCGAATGCCGCCTGGGAGCGTTTCCTGAGCGCCTAGTCGATGCGGTGCCCCTCGCGCACCAGGTCGTCGGCGGCGGCCTTGATGCCGGCGGAGAGGCCGGCGATCAGTTCATCGATCTCGGCCTCTGTCATGACGAGGGGCGGCGACATGATGTTGAGATGGGCAAGCGGGCGCACGATGAGTCCGTTTGCCTCGCAATGGGCGGAGATGCGCTTGCCGATATTGACGCCGTCGGGCAGCAATGCGCGCGTCTGCTTGTTCGCCACATATTCCGTGCACATCATGAAATGGCTGCCGCGCACGTCGCCCACCAGCGGCAGGTCGCGCATCGCGTTGAGCCGCTGCTCGAGATGGGGCCCGACCTTGCGCACATGACCGCAGATGTCGCGCTTTTCCATGATCTCGATGGTCTTGAGGCCGGCGGCGCAGGCGACGGGATGGCCGGAATAGGTGAAGCCGTGGGTGAACCAGGCGTCGGGATCGGGCGCCGCGATCACATCGTAGATGCGGTCGCTGAAGATCACCGCGCCGAGCGGAACGTAGCCCGACGAGATGCCCTTGGCCGAGACGATGATGTCGGGCTCGATGCCAAAGACATCCTGCGAAGCGAAAAAGTGGCCGAGACGGCCGAAGGCGGTCACCACCTCGTCGGAGACGTAGAGCACGTCGTATCGGCGGCAGAGATCGCGCGTGCGCTGGTGGTAGCCGGGCGGCGGCACGATGACGCCGCCGGCACCCATGATCGGCTCGGCGAAAAAGGCCGCGACCTTCTCCGGGCCGATCTCCAGGATCTTCTGCTCCAGCTCGGCGACCAGATGGTCGCAGAAGGCCTCGACGCTCACTCCCTCCGGCCGGCGATAGACATAGGGGCAGGAGACGTGATGGATGAAATCCGTCGCGTATTGGAAATGCGGCGAGCGGTCGCTTTCGCGCCCCGTCAGCGACATCGCGAGATAGGTGCTGCCGTGATAGGAGCCGATGCGCGAGATCAGGTGCCGCTTCTCCGGCTTGCCGCGCCGGGCGTTGTAGTAGTGGATGAGGCGCACCGCCGTGTCGTTCGCGGCCGAGCCTGAGCAGGTATAGAACACGCGGTTGAGATCGCCGGGCGCGAGAGTCGCGAGCTTGGCGGCGAGTTCCACCGCCGGCGGGTTCGTCGTGTCGACGAAGGCCGAGTAGAAGCTGAGGCGACGGATCTGTTCGGCAACCGCTTCGGCCATCTCCTCCTCGCCGAAGCCGAGCGACATGCACCACAGGCCGCCAATGCCGTCGAGATAGCGGTTGCCGCGCGAATCCGTGATGGTGGCGCCCTTCGCGCCGGTGATGACCAGCGAGCCGTCCTGCCTGAAGCTGTCGAAATGCGTGAAGGGATGGACGAAATGCCGCTGGTCGTCGCGCCAGATCTGGTCCGTGTCATAGTTGGAGGCAGGCGCCGCGCCCGCGCTGAACGAGGTGTCTTCGCGCATAACGGATGCTCCCATTCCATCACATGGATGGAGTGTGCCCGGACGCGCAAGCGGGCGATATAGCCTAGATGGGTCAGGGGTTCATCCACCCCCTTCCCTCACCTCTCTGTCATCCCGGCCGAGCGTAGCGAGCGCCGGGACCCATGCGGCATCGCCGTGACGCCGACGCATCGTATGGGTCCCGGCTCTGCGCAGCTTCGCTGCTTGGCCGGGATGACAGTCGGGGGAAGAGATGACGGTCGGGGGAAGAGGGCTCAGCGCAATCGTGTCAGCGGGTCGCCGGCGAAGCCAGGCTCGACCTGCTCGAGGGCCTTGAAGAACAAGGCGAACAATTCCGCCTGGGAGGCGACGCCGAGCTTCGGATAGACGCGCTTCAGATGGTTGCGTGCGGTTTCCGGCGAGATCTGCAGCGCCCGCGCAATCGCCTTGGCCGAGTTGCCGCGCAGCAGGAGTTGCACGACATCCCGCTCGCGCTCCGTCAGAACGGAAACGCCGAAGTGACGATAGGCCTGACGCAAGCTGTCATGCAGCCCGGCGCGATCATTGGGCGCGGGATGCTGCGCGTCATGCATGCGCCGCACGGCATCGCGCACCAGCGGCGCCGCCCCCGCGAGCCAGTCGTGATCGCGGCGACTGAAACGCGGCCGTCCGCGTTGCCGCGTGATGGAGAGATGCGCGCAGGCATCGGGGGCGAGGCTCGCCAGCAGGCCAAGCTCGTCGCTGAAGTTCAGCAGATGATAGTAGCTGGCGAAATACTCGCTGCGCCGGAACCCCTCCGGCGCCAGCTCCGCCAGGCGATAGCAGCCGTCGGCCTCGCCCGCCAGGAAGCGGTTGTAGAACGGGTCCAGCAGATAGGGGCCGTCGTGATACTTGAGGTCCGGCTCGCGCGGATCGTTGTAATAGGGAACCGATGGCGGCGCGTTTCGATGCAGCGCCGCGATGAAGATGCCGTCGAAATCCAGGACGATCTTCAGCGCGTCAGTCAGCGCGTCGGCGATGGCGCCCGGCGCCTCGGCCTGCGCGACGCGCAGGGCAGCCGCGTTCCAGGCGGCGAATTCCGGCGCGGCAAGATGAAGCGGCTGGACCATGGCTCTATCCCCGCGCCCACCATAGAGCGCCGGGCGCGCCGGCGTCCTCAAAATTTCGCTTGATCGTGGGGTCCGATTCCCGTAACTGCGGCGGCTGGCGCCCGTCGGCACGACCCGCGGAACGTGCTCGGCGGCGCACCGGTTCTCTCAAACGACAACCCGCCAGACCGCGCTGGCCGTATTAGTCGCCCCCCAGTGCGATTGCCGGCCGGGTTCCGTCCTCGCCCATCATCGCAGCAAGGTGCAGGTCCGGAGGTGACGCATGGTCCAGAAGCTCCCCTATAGCGGCAACATCCTGATGATCGGCTACGGCTCGGTCGGCCGCTGCACGATGCCGCTGATCGAGAAGCATTTCGACATGCCGCTGAGCCGCGTGACCGTGGTCGACGGCCACGATCACCGCGCAGACGCCAAGCGCTTCATCGACAAAGGGATGAACTACCTGGTCCAGCCGATCGTGCCGGGCAACCTCGAGTCCACGCTGGGCAAGCACTGCAAGAAGGGCGACCTCATCCTGAACCTCTCGGTCGAGGTGGATTCGCTCGAAGTCATCAAGTGGTGCCAGCGGAACGGCGTGCTCTATCTCGACACCTGCATCGAGCCGTGGGCGAACTACTACGACAACACCGAGATCCCGGAAGAGCAGCGCACCAACTACTACCTGCGCCATACGGCGCTGGAGGCGCGCAAGAGCTTCGCGAAGAACGGGCCGTCTGCCCTGCTGACGCACGGCGCCAACCCGGGCCTCATCACCCATTTCATCAAGCAGGCGGTGCTGGACGTCGCGAAGTTCAGCGGCCTGGACGCCACCAAGCCGACCACCCGCGAAGGCTGGGCAAAGCTGATGCAGAAGACCGGCACCAGGGTCATCCACGTCGCCGAGCACGATTTGCAGGTGACGAACGTGCCGAAGCGCCCGGGCGAGTTCTGCAACACCTGGTCGATCCCCGGCTTCGTCGGCGAGGGCTCGCAGCCGGCGGAGCTCGGCTGGGGCACCCATGAGCGGCGCCTGCCGGAGAACGCGGTGGAGCACAAGGTGGGCTGCAAGGCCGCGATCTATCTGCGCCAGCCGGGCTGCGTCACCGAGGTGCGCTCCTGGACGCCGACCGGCGGGCCGATGATCGGCTTCCTCATCACCCATGGCGAGTCCGTCACCACCGCCGACTATTTCACGGTGTTCGACCCGGCCGGCAAGCCGGTGTTCCGGCCGACGGTGCATTACGCCTATCACCCGTGCGACGACGCGGTGCTGTCGGTGCGCGAGTTCCAGATGAAGAACTTCGAGATGCAGCCCAAGACGCGACTGCTGAACGAGGAGATCGTCGAAGGCATCGACGAGCTGGGCGCGCTGCTGATGGGCGATTTCGGCGCCTATTGGTACGGCTCGCAGCTCTCGATCCAGGAGGCGCGAAAAATGTTGGGCGCCGATTACAACGCCACCTCGATCCAGATCGCGGCGCCGGTCCTGGCCGGTGCGACCTGGCTGATCCAGCATCCCGATCGCGGGGTGGTGGAGCCGGAGGACCTCGACCACGACTTCGTGCTCGACGTGTGCCGGCCCTATCTCGGCCCCGTGGTCGGCGTGCGCTCCGACTGGAACCCGCTGAAGGACCGCAACGTGCTGTTCCCCGAGCCCAACCTCGATCCCAGCGATCCCTGGCAGTTCGAGAATTTCCGGGTGCGGCGGTAGGGGCCCGAGCCACTTCTCCAAAATGTCATCCCGGCCGAACGAAGTGAGAGCCGGGACCCATGCGATAGCTCCGTGTTACTGAACCGGCCCATGGGTCCCGGGTCGCGCCGCTTCGCGGCTGCCCGGGATGACAGGTCTTAGGGCCACTCGATCGGCTGCAACGCGAACAGGGGGACGGGGCCGAAGCTCACGGTGCGGTTCTGCAGCGAGAGGCCGAAGGTGGCCTCGCGCGTGCCGTCCGGACCTTCCTTCTGCAGCGCCTTCACGGTGGCGCGCGAGACCAGGGCGCGGTCGGGCGGGATAAGGCCGTCGCGGATCAGAATCTCCACCGCCTCTTCGAGGCCGCTGGCGGTGACAGTGCCGGCGCCTTGCGGCTGCAAGGCGGCATCGAGCGCGAGGGTGGCGTTGCCGCTGAGCTTCAGCGCCCCCTGTTGCATGGCGAAGCTGGTGAGATCGATGACGCCGCCCGCATCGCGCCAGGCGGCCAACGCATCGGTGAGCGGCGCCATGGGCACAGGTCCCTTGACCGTGGCGTCGAAGGACAAGGCCTCGACCGGATCCTCGGTCAGCAACCGGGTGCCATCGGGCAAGGCGATGCTGCGCGCCTCCAGCACGAGGCGCGCCAGCGGCATGGTGTAGTCGGCGGGCGGCGTCGCCGGCTGCTCCACAATGACGGTGGCGGCGGCGCTCGAGAGCACGGCGCCGTCGGGCAGCGTCAGGTCGGGCTGCTGCAAGGCGATGGTGGCGCTGCGCAGCGCACCGGTGCCGTGAAGCACGATCGTGCCGCCGAGGCCCGTGGCGCCAACGCGCCATTCGCCGCCGCCGGCCGTCCGCAATGCGGCATCGTGCGCGTCCGCCGATTGCACCTCGATCCGGCGCAGGTTCCAAGGCGCCATCGCGGCCGAGAGCGTAGTGCCGCGCCATTCGATCGTGCCGCGCGGCCCGTGCCAGCGAAGGGCAGGACCGTGGAAGGTGGCGGCGAAGCGCAGGGGAAAGCCGCCGATGCCGTCCCATGCGAAGGCGACCTCGTTGCCCCGAGCACGCTCCTGCTCCGCCCAGGCTTCGATGCCGGCCTCCAGTTGTTGCGCGACAATGCGCCAATAGGCGTAATAGGCCAGCAGCGCCGCCAGCAGAACCAGCGCGACTGCCAGCAGAATGGCCCGTCCGCGCCGCCGGCTGGGTGACCGCGCCGGCCGATCCGCCTTGCCGTCCGCCTGTCCGTCCGCCTGTCCGTTTTGGGGCTCATCATTGTGCATGGGGGCCCCCATTGTTATGGTGCGACGCATTGCATCGGCCATGCGCCTGCCCCATTCCAGCAAATTTTCCCCCGGCGAAGCAACCCATGAGCCCCGATACCGCACGCGAGTCCAGCGACGCCGAAGCGGCGGCGGTCGAGACCCCGTTCACCCGGGCGCTGGCGCAGGTGGCGCCGGGCATCTTCGTGGTGCTGTGGGCGACCGGGTTCCTGGTGGCCAAGCTGGGCGTCCCCTATGCGCAGCCGATGACGATCCTGGCCATGCGCTTCGTGCTGGCGGCGCTCATGATGGCGGCAGTGGCGGCGCTGACGCGCGCGCCATGGCCGCGGTCCTGGAGGCGGATCGGCCATATCGCGGTGGTCGGCGTGCTGCTGCACGCCGTCTATCTCGGCGGCTGCTATGTCGCGATCTATCGCGGCATGCCGGCGGGCATGGCCGCGCTGATCGTCGGGTTCCAGCCGATCCTCACCGCGACCGTGGCGGGGCCGGTACTGGGCGAGCGCACGCGCGCGCTGCAATGGGTCGGGATCGTGGTCGGCTTCATCGGGCTGATGATGGTGCTGTGGGAGCGGATGGTGATCGACCTCAGCCACCCCGCCGCCCTGCTGTTCGCCATCCTGTCGCTGCTCGGCATCACCTCGGCAACGATCTATCAGAAGCGGTTCTGCCCCAGCTTCGACCTGCGCAGCGGCAGCGCGATCCAGTATGTCGCCGCCTCCATCATCATCGTGCCGCTGGCGCTGATCCTCGGTATCGGCGAGATCGTGTGGGCGCCGGCCTTCGTCTTCGCCCTCGCCTGGCTGGTGATCGTGCTGAGCGGCGTCTCGATCGCGCTGCTCACCTGGATGATCTCGCGCGGCGCTGCCTCCAAGGTCGCGAGCCTGTTCTACCTGACGCCGCCGATTGCGGCGGTGGGCAGCTATCTCTGGTTCGGCGAGACGCTGTCCGCCCTGGCGCTGGCTGGCATGGGGGTCATCGTGTGCGGCCTTTACCTGCTCAACCGCACGAGGCCGGCATGAGCGTGACCGAGGCGGAGAAGGCGCTGATCGAGAGCCGGCGTCACAAGCCGGAGCCGGGCAAGGATTTCTACGTCTTCGCCTACGGCTCGCTGATGTGGCGGCCGGACTTCCCGTTCGTCGCGGTCACCCCGGCGACGCTCTACGGCTATCACCGCGCCTTCTGCATCACCTCCACGCATTACCGCGGCACCACCGAGCGGCCGGGCCTGGTGCTGGGCCTCGACCGTGGCGGGCGGTGCATCGGGCGGCTCTATCGCATCGGGCCGAGCGATGCCGCGGAGGTGGCGGAATACCTGCACCAGCGCGAGCTGATCACCGGCTGCTATGTGCCCAAGCACGTCTCGCTTCGCCTGCAGGACGGCGCGCGCACGGAGGGCCTCACCTATGTCGCGGACCGCGCGCATTATCAATATGCCGGCAAGCTCGACGAGCGGGCGGTCGCCGCGATCGTCCGCCACGCCACCGGCGTGATGGGCAGCAACCGCGACTATCTGCGCAACACGGTGCAGCATCTCGAGGAGATGGGCATCGGCGACACCAGCCTGCATCGGATCTTGCGGCTGGTGGAACAGGGGGAGTAACGCGCGCTTCCCTCCTCTGTCACCCCGGACAGCGCCGCACGCGAAGCGTGAGGCGATGATCCGGGCCTATGCGATATTGCGCCGACGCCGAGGGATCGCATGGGTCCCGGCTCTCGCTGCGCTCGGCCGGGATGACATCGGGGTGTGGTGGCACCTTGGCAAGCTTCCCGCCCCTCGCCTATCTTCTCATCATGGATACATTGGAGCATCCGCAATCCTACTACGTCGCGAGCGCGCGGCCGTTTCCGGCCTTGCCGGCGCTGCAGGGCGAGGCGCAGGCGGATGTCGCGATCATCGGCGGCGGCTATACCGGGCTTTCGGCGGCGCTCAACCTGGCTGAGCGCGGCTACCAGGTGGTGCTGATCGAGCAGGCGCGCATCGGCTGGGGCGCCTCGGGGCGCAATGGCGGGCAGATCAACACCGGCCTGCGCAAGGGTCCGATCGAGCTGGTCGCGCGCTACGGCCGTGCGCGCGCCAAGGCGCTGTTCGACCTCGCCGAAGAGGGCCGCGCCATCATCCGCGAGCGCGTGGCGCGCCACGCCATACGCTGCGACCTCAAGGCCAACACCCTGCTGGTGGCGCATCGCCCGAAGGAGGAGGGCTGGATGCGCGCCGAGGTCGCGGCGCTGGAGCGCGAGTTCGGCTACAACAAGGCGCGCTTCATCCCGCGCGAGGAGCTGGACGAGCATATCGGCAGCGACGCGTTCCATTGCGGCATCGCGGATTGGGGCGGCGGGCATCTGCATCCGCTCAACTACGCGCTGGGCCTGGCGCAGGCGGCGATGGATGCGGGGGCACAGATTTATGAGGGCACGCGCGCCGTCGCGCTCGACGAGGCGCAGGGCAACGTCACCGTCACCACCGATTCCGGGCGCATCAAGGCGGCCTATGCGGTGATCGCGTGCGACGCCTATCTCGGCAACCTGGAGCCGCGCATCGCGAGCAGGATCATGCCGATCGCGAACTTCCTGATCGCGACCGAGCCGCTCGGCGAGGAGGAGGCGCGCGCGCTCATCCCCAACGATGCCTGCGTGTGCGACAGCCGCTTCGTGGTGAACTATTTCCGCCTGTCCGGCGACCGGCGCATGATCTGGGGCGGCGGCGAGAAATACACGCCGGCCCCGCCGCCCGACATTGCCGCCTTCGTGAAGCCGCACATGGTGCGGGTGTTCCCGCAGCTCGCGGCCAGGAAGATCGAATACGCCTGGTCCGGCATGGTCGGCATCACCATGAGCCGGCTGCCGAACCTGGGGCGCATCGGGAACGTCTTCTATGCCCAGGGCTATTCCGGCCAGGGCGTCGCCGTCACGGGCATCGCCGGCAAGCTGATCGCGGAAGCCTTGAGCGGGACTGCCGAGCGGTTCGACGTGTTCGCGAACCTGCCGCACCGCGCCTTCCCCGGCGGCACGTCGCTGCGCCACCCGCTGATGGTGCTGGCGATGCTGTGGTACGCGATGCGGGACCGGCTATGAGCGCGGCCTGGCGGCGGCCTTGAGCGCTTCCTTCACACCGGACGGCAGGTGATTCCAGTGGCAGTCGCGCAACGCGCCTTCCAGGGCGTAGAGCATGACCAAGGAGACCGCGCGCGGGAACGCGTGCTTGAGCCGGCGATAGGCGGCGAACGCGCCCAGCTTGCGCAAGGTTGCCGCGTCCTCGATGCCGACCTCGCGCAATTGGCGGAGGCTGGCCGGGCCGATATTCTTGAGGCGCAACAGATCGCTGGTCATGGCCGGCGAGCATAAGGAAGCGGAGCGGATGGTGAAAGTTCTGGTGATCGGCGCCGGCGGGGTCGGCGGGTATTTCGGCGGGCGGCTCATCCAGGCGGGGGCGGACGTCACCTTCCTGGTGCGCGAGAAGCGGGCGCGGCAACTGGCGGAAAGCGGCCTCGTCATCAAGAGCCCGCTGGGCGATGCGGCCATCCCGGCACGCACGCTGACAGCCACCGATCCGGGGCGGGCATTCGATCTCGTCATCATCACCTGCAAGTCCTACGACCTGGGATCGGCCATCGATGCCGCCGCGCCGCACATGCAAGCGGGCGCGGGGCTGGCGCTGCCGCTGCTCAACGGCATGGCGCATGTCGACGTGCTGCGGGAGCGCTTCGGCAAGGACCGCGTGCTGGGCGGGCTGTGCGGGATCTTCGCGATGCTCTCCTCGGCCGGCGAAGTGGTGCAGATGGAGGGCGTCGCGCCGCGCCTCTCCTTCGGCCGGTTCCAGGACCAGATCCGGCGCAATGTGCTGGAAGAGCCTGCGCGCGCGATCGAGGCGATGATGAGCGCCGCGAACTTCGTCAGCAAGCGCGTGGAGCCGATCGAGCAGGGCCTGTGGGAGAAGTGGGTGATGCTGGCGGTGATGGCAGGCGGCACCTGCCTGATGCGCGGCAGCGTCGGCTCGATCGTCGCGACGGACGACGGCAAGGCGATCATGGAGGAATTGCTGGCGGAGACCGCGTCGATCGCGCGCGCGGCCAGCTATCCGCCCGCCGAGCAATACCTCTCCACCGTGCGCGGCATCCTGACCGCGGCGGGCTCGGGCGCGACCGCCTCCATGCTGCGCGACATCCGGAAGGGCGGCGCGACCGAGGGCGAGCACGTCATCGGCGATTTGCTGCGCCGCGCGCGCGGCTTCGGGCTGTCCACGCCGCTGCTGCGCATCGCCAACGCGCATGTGCAGACCTACGAGGCGGAGCGGGCGAAGGCCGGCTGAGCCGGAAAAAGCGGCGCCGGAGCGGCGTTCAGGCCGCCGCCGCACCCTCAAGACGGGCGACCACGCCGCCCAGCCGCGCGGCCGGCGGCGCGCCAAGCCGTGTGAAGGTATCGGCGAGGCGCCGGTAGTACCAGAGCGTTCCCTCGCGCCCCGCGGTGAACCGCTCGAATACCGCAGGGCCGATCCGCTCCAGGTCATGGAGGATCGCGGTCGCGTTGTGCAGCTTGTCGCAGCAGGAAACCAGCAGAACGGAGGCCGGCGCCGTATCGAGGTGCGTCAGGTAGCGCTCCTTGCGCTCGCGCCAGGGCGGCTTGGGGAACGTATCGGCGTCGGTGCAGCCGAGCACGATGTCGAGGACTCGCGCGCCGAAGCGTTGCGCGATGGCGGGCGCCTGGTCCCGCCCAACATCCTCGACGACGTCGTGGAGCAGGCCGGCAATCGCCTCATCTTCGTCGCCGTCGTGCTCCATCACCAGGCTGGAGACCGCCAGAAGATGCGAAAGATACGGTATGCTGGTGCCCTTTCGGACCTGGTCGCGGTGCACGCGCGCGGCGTAGGAGAGCGCTTCGGTGTAGCGTTCGGTCAACATGTCGTCTCCTCCGGCGCGCATCACGCGCGCGGAACGATGAATGCGTTCACTTCCCGCTGCCCGCGACGTCCTGGGTGTCGCGGGTCAGGTAGTAGGCGAGCAGGATCGGCACGAAGGTGATCGCCATCACGATGATCGCGGCGACGTTGGTCACCGGGCGCTGATGCGGGCGGACCAGCTCCTTGAACATCCAGATCGGCAATGTCGTCTGCTGGCCCGCGGTGAAGGTGGTCACGATGATCTCGTCGAAGGACAGCGCGAAGGCCAGCATGCCGCCCGCCAGCAGGGCGGTCGCCAGGTTGGGCAGGACCACATGGCGAAAGGTCTGCAGCGAGTTGGCGCCGAGATCCATCGAGGCTTCCATCATCGCGGGCGAGGAGCGCCGCAGGCGCGCGATCGCGTTGTTGTAGACCACCACGATGCAGAAGGTGGCGTGGCCGGCGACGATGGTCCAGTAGCTGAACGGGACGTCGGCGAGGTCGAAGGCCGCGCGCAGCGAGATGCCGGTGACGATGCCGGGCAGCGCGATCGGCAGCAGGATGAGCAAGGTCACCGATTCCTTGCCGAAGAACGAGAAGCGGTACATCGCCGCCGCCGCGAGCGTGCCGAGGATCAGCGCCGCGATGGTAGCGACGAAAGCGACCGAGACCGACAGCCACAGGGCATCCCAGAAATCCCCGCGATTCATGATCACGCCGAACCACCTGGTGGTGAGTCCGGGCGGCGGGAAGGAATAGCTCTGCTCGTCGGTGGTGAAGCCGTAGAGCACGATGAACAGGATCGGCAGGTTGAGGAACAGGACCGCGAACCAGGCGCCCGCCTTCAGGCCGATCCCGGCCCGCGGCGTCGCGCGATCCAGGACGGCGGCCCTAGAGCGCATCGAAGGCTCCGAACCGTTTGGCGAGGGAGAGATAGATCGCCATGATCACGATCGGCGCCATCGCGAAGGCGGCGGCCATCGGGATGTCGCCGGCGGTGCCCTGGAACTGGTAGACCGCTTGGCCGATGAAGGGCCGCGACGAGCCGATCAATTGCGGGATGATGTAGTCGCCGAGGGTCAGCGAGAAGGTGAAGATCGAGCCCGCCGCAACGCCGGGGATCGCGAGCGGAAAGATCACCTTGCGGAAGGTCTGGCGCGGCCGGGCGCCGAGATCGCTGGACGCCTCGATGAAGGAGCGCGGCACGCGTTCCAAGGCCGCCTGCAGCGGCAGGATCATGTAGGGCAGCCAGATATAGACGAAGGTGACGCAGGTGCCGACATAGGAGGTGGAGAGCGAGGAACCCTGCAGGACCGGCAACGACAGCATCCAGTCCAGCAGCCAGCCCAGGCCCATTTCGTTGAAGGCCCAGTGGATCACGCCCTCCTTGGCGAGGATGAGGCGCCAGGAATAGACGCGCACCAGGTAGTTCGACCAGAGCGGCAGCATGACGGCGACATAGAACAGCGCCTTGGTCCGGCCGGTGGCGTAGCGCGCCATGTAATACGCGATCGGAAAAGCGATGATGCCGCAGATGACGGTGACGATCGCCGCCATCGCGAGCGTGCGGCCGATGATCGAGAGATTGACCGCCCCGAACAGGCGCGCGTAGTTGCCCAAGGTCGGCTCGTAGATCACCTGGCCGGTGAAGTCGTCGACCTGGAAGAAGCTCTGCGCCAGCAGCGCGAACAAGGAGCCGAGATAGACGATGCCGAGCCACAGCAACGGCGGCAGCAGGAACAGCATCAGCAGCAGACGGGGCCGCAGGTAGAAATAGGTGGAGAGGCGGCTGCCGAAGCTGCGGGGGCTCGGGGTGAGTGCTGCGGCTGCGGCCGTCATGACGCCACACCCCATCCTGTCATCCCGGCCGAGCGTAAGCGAGAGCCGGGACCCATGCGATCCGTCAGCATCACGGCGTAATGGTATGGGTCCCGGATCAGATCGTCGCGCGCTGATGCGCGCGCCGACTGTCCGGGATGACATACCGAGAAGGGGGTAAGCGCTTCGTCCATCGCCCCGCCCTCACCCGCCGAAGGTCATCAGATGCCGCGCGTCCCACCAGAGCGTGACCTTGCTGCCCTGCTCCGGCGCGTAGTGGGCGTCGCGGTTCTGCTGCACGACGGCGAGGTAGCCGCCGCCGGGGAGGCGGATGTCGAAGCGGGTGTTGGCGCCGAGATAGAGCAGGCTCTCGACCTCGCCCTCGACTCTCATCGCGCTCCCGGGCGCGGCGGCGCCGGCGGGGGCGAGATGGATCTTCTCCGGGCGGATCGAGCAGGCGCGGGCGGCGCCGGTCGCAGCGCGCGCGGCCTCGCCCTGCAGCAGGTTGCTGATTCCGACGAAGCCGGCGACGAACTCGGTCCTGGGCTTCTCGTAAAGCTCGGCGGGCGCGGCGATCTGCTCGATGCGGCCTTGATTGAAAACGGCGACCCGGTCGCTCATGGACAGCGCCTCGCCCTGGTCGTGGGTCACGTAGATGAAGGTGATGCCGACCTGGCGCTGGATCGCCTTCAACTCCACCTGCATCTGCTCGCGCAGCTTGAGGTCGAGCGCGCCCAAGGGCTCGTCGAGCAGCAGCACGCTCGGCCGGTTGACCAGCGCGCGGGCCAGGGCGACACGCTGGCGCTGGCCGCCAGACAGTTGCGAGGGCTTGCGCGCGCCGAAATCGGCGAGCTTCACCATCGCCAGCATCTCCTCCGCGCGCTTGGCGCGTTCGGCCGCCGGCACCTTGCGGATCATGAGCCCGTAGGCGACGTTCTCCCGCACGCTCATATGCGGGAACAGCGCGTAGTCCTGGAACACGGTGTTGACGTCGCGGTCATAGGGCGGGACGCCCGCCATGTCGCGGCCGTGGATCGCGACCAGGCCGGCGGTCGGCTGCTCGAAGCCGGCGATCAGGCGCAGGCAGGTGGTCTTGCCCGAACCGGAGGGGCCCAGCATCGCGAAGAACTCGCCGTCGAGGATGTCGAAGCTGACCTCGTCCACCGCCCTGACCGCGCCGTAGTGGCGCGAGACGGCGCGGAAAGACACGGCGATGGAAGGCTGGGGCATGGCGTTTCTAGCTGGGCGTCCTGGATCGGGCGGGGCGATAGAATCGGGGCGGATCGTCGCCGATCCGCCCCGATGAAATCAAGTGGGCCAGAGCAGTCTGTCGCGTCAGACTCAGCTGCCGCTTTGCACCGCCTGGTAGGCGGCGACCCAGTCGCGGTACGGCACGCATTCGCGGCCACCGCCGCAATCGCGCACCGGCGTCTTCCAGAAATGGATGCGCTTGAAGTTCTGGATGCCGTTGGTCTTGCAGCCCTGCTCGGTCAGGATCGGGTCGGCGCAGGCCGCAGGGACGGCCGGGACGCTGCCGAACCAGGCGGCGGTGCCGGCCTGGGCGTTATTCGAGAGCGAGTGATTGAGCCACATATAAGCGCAGTTGGGATGCGGCGCCTGGGCGTGCAACATGGTGGTGTCGGCCCAGCCGGTGGCGCCTTCCTTCGGCACGGTCGAGCCGACCTTGATCTTGCCCGCCGCGCGCAAGGCGTTCACCTGATAGGGCCAGGAGGTCGAGGCGACGACGCCTTCGGAGGTGAAGTCGTCGACCTGCGCGGCCGCGTCGCCCCAGTACTTGTTCACGATCAGGCGCTGCTGGCGCAGCAGGTCGACCGCGGCATCGAATTGGGGCTGGGTCAGGGCGTAGGGGTCCTGGATGCCGAGATCCGGTCGGTTGGTCTTGAGGTAGAGCGCCGCGTCGGCCACGTAGATCGGGCCGTAATAGGCCTGGACGCGGCCCTTGTTGGACTTGCCGTCGGGGAGCGTCTGCTCCTCGAACACAACGGACCAGCTTTGCGGCGCGTTCTCGAACACGTCGGCGTTGTACATCAGGACATTGGCGCCCCATTGCCATGGCACGCCGTAATGCTTGCCGTCCACCGTGTGCCACACCGCGCTCTGCAGGTTGGGATCGACCTTGCTCCAGTCCGTGATGAGCGCGGTGTTGATCTCCTGCACGGTCTGGCCGGCGATCAGGCGCAGGCTGGCGTCGCCCGAAGCGGTCACCAGATCGAACCCGCCGGCATTCATCAGCGAGACCATTTCATCGGAGCTGCCGGCCGTCTTGACCGTAACCTTGCAGCCGGTCGCCTGCTCGAACCCGGTCACCCAATCGTAGTTGGGATCGGATTCGCCGCGCTCGATATAGCCCGGCCAGGCTACGATCGACACTTCGCCCTCGCCTGGGCCGATGCTGGTCAGCATGTCGGCGCTTGCCGTCTGGCCGGCCACAACGAAAACCGCGGCCGTGACGGCCGCCGTCAGCTTGTTGGCTTGAGACATATGCGTTGCCTCCTAGAGTTTTTTCCCCGTTGGAAACTCGACGATGGATCCGCGCACATCGTCGCGGTCCTTGGCCGGACAAGGCGGCAGCGAGGCATGACGAGCCGCGCCGGACCCTGACCAAGCGGTCAACGGTAGCCCGCCGCCAGTTAAATGTAAAATCCTGAAAAAGATCAAATTTGCGCAAACAGGTTCCATGCGCGGGCAGGTTCATTGCGCGGGCAGGTTCAATGCGCGGGCAGGTTCATTGCGCGGGCTCGCCCAGGAAGGCGGCCATGGATTGCTCCAGCCAGGCGCGCTCCAGGTCACGCGTGATGAAGACGATGCGCGAACGCCGGTCCTCACCGCTCCAGCCCGGCAGCACGGCCGGGGGATGGAACAGATGCTGGATGCCGTGGATGGCGACCGGCGCGTCCGACCCGGCGACGTTGAGGATGCCCTTGATGCGCAGCAGGTCCGCGCCGCGCATGGTGATCAGCATCTCGATCCAGTTGACGAATCTGTCCCACGCGATCGGGCGGTCATAGGTCAGGCAGAAAGCGCGGATGTGGTCGTCATGGCGGTTCACGTCGCGCGCATGGTCGTGGTGGTGGTCGTGATCGTGGTCGCCGTCATGATCATGATCGTGAGGACTGGATGGACCTTGGGCGTAGGCCTCTTCCTTGAGCCAGCGCGCAACGTCGGGGCTTTTCTCGGCGGGGTTATAGAGGCCCGCGTTGAACAATTCCTCCGCCGCTACAGCCCCGTGTGCGACCGGCAATAAAGGCGCGGCCGGGTTGAGGGATTTGAGGCGGGTTTCCAGCGCCACGCGTTGCGCCGCATCGGCGAGGTCGACCTTGGTCAGGACCAGCCGGTCCGCCACCGCGGCCTGCTTGACCGATTCGAACTGGTGGTCGAGCTGGTCCATGCCGTTCACGGCATCCACCGTGGTGACCACGCCGTCGAGGCGGTAGAAGGCGCTGAGCAGCGGATCGCCGATCAGGGTCTGCAGGATCGGCGCCGGGTCGGCGAGGCCGGTCGTCTCGATCACCAGGCGCTTGAAGCGCGGCACCTCGCCCCGCTCGCGGCGCTTGTAGAGCCGGCGCAGGGTGTCGATGAGGTCGCCGCGGATCGAGCAGCACAGGCAGCCCGAGGACATCAGGATCGTGTCCTCCTTCGCCTGCTCCACCAGCAAATGGTCGAGGCCGATCTCGCCGAACTCGTTGATCACCACGGCGGTGTCCGCCATGTCCGCCTGCTGCAGCAGGTTCTTGAGGAGCGTGGTCTTGCCGGAGCCGAGGAAGCCGGTGATGACCGAAACCGGCAAGCGTTCCAGCTCTGGCGCCTCGGCTTCGCTCATGAGCGGCCAGCCCTCTTCATCATGGCCGGGCGCGCCGCACGCCGTGCAGCGCGAACAGGCCGAGGGAGAACAGGATGAAGGCGCCGGCCTGGTGCGCGACGGCCAAGGGCAGCGGCACCACCAGCATCAGGGTGGCGATGCCGATCGCCGCCTGACCCAGCAGACCGAAGGGCAGATAATAGAAGCGCCGCTTCAGATGGGGCGCGAGATCGGAGCGCCGCGCGCGGACCACCAGCCAGATGAGAGCGATGGCGACGAAGCCCGCGGCCAGCCGGTGCAGGAACTGCGCCGTGACGGGGTTCTCGAAGACATTGATCCACCAGGGCGACAGGAAGAACAGATCGGGCGCAATCCAGTGCTCGCCCATCATCGGGAAGTTGTTGTAAACGAGGCCGCCGTCCAGGCCAGCGACAAAGCCGCCGATCGCGATCTCCAGCGTGATCACCGCCATCATGATCCAGCCATGCCGGCGCAGCATCCACTGCCCCTTATCGACGGCGTTCGGATAGAGCAGGTCGAGCGCACTCCACAGCAGCGCGCCATAGATCACCAGCGCCAGAAGAAGATGCGCGACCAGGCGGTACTGGCTGACATCGGTGCGGTCGGCAAAGCCGCTCGCCACCATGATCCAGCCCATCAGGCCCTGCAGGCCGCCAAGGGCGAAGATGCCGAGGAGGCGCAGCGCCCGCTCCCCGCGCACATGGCCGCGCAGCCAGAACCACAGGAAAGGAACGGCGAAGGCAACGCCGATCAGCCGGCCCCACAGGCGGTGGAAATACTCCCACCAGAAGATCGACATGAACCCGTCAAGGGTCATGCCGGCATTGACCTGGTGGTATTCGGCGATCTGCTGATAGAGGGCGAAGACCCGCTGCCACTCGGCATCGCTGAGCGGCGGGATGGCGCCCATGATCGGCCGCCATTCCATGATGGAGAGGCCGGAATCGGTGAGGCGCGTGATGGCGCCCAGCATCACCTGGACCAGCACCATGCCGGCCAGGGCCAGCAGCCAGAGGCCCACGGCGCGCTCGGCCGTGGCCGGCCGTGCGGCGGCGCTGATCGGTGCGGTCTGGACGTAGAACAAGGCGGCCTCTTGGGGCTCCCAAATCAGCCGCGGACCATAGCGCCGGAGCGCCCGGATGGGCAGCGGAAAAATGGCCGCAAGTGTCGCAGGTTAAGTCCGTCCTTATCTTTTCTACTCGCTTTATGAGGCGATGGCACAATTAAAAGTTACACGAATTTGCCGCAGACCTGGAGGTGGATCCGGGTCGCAACGGATTGACTCATGGACCGCAACCAAGGTGTTCAAGAACCGCGAATTCGCGCACTGGGCAGAGTGAAGCACTGACGGACATGACCGTGTGCGCTGCAGTCCGTCGGATCGAGAGTGGCATTGTCGATGCGAGACTTGGCGGCTTTCTGATCAAGAAGCGGATAGCCACCGACACCGGGGGCAAGGACGGATCTGTCCGAACGATCCTCCCCCACTGGACGGCCTGGTGGCCGCTTGGACGTGCGATCCGGGAAATGATGCCTGACCGTGACTGCCGCTCTCCGGCATCGTGGAGATCGACCTCAAGTACTTGGCGGGGCGCTCAAGCGCCGGGAAGACGGTCAAACATCGAATAGCCGATCGCGTGAAACCAGAATGAGGGCCGGCGAAAGAGCTGGTAATCGCCGGCCTATTCCATGCGGGCTCCGGCCTCGATGGGATCGAAGCCGTCCGGCCACGTCGTCCAGTGATCGAAGACCGCACCCTCGAGGCGGGCTCCATCAAGCTTGCTCGATTTGAAGGACGCTTTGTGCAGGTTGGCGTTCTTCAGGTCGGCGCCGGTCAGGTCTGCTTCGCGGAAGGTCGCCCCATTCAGATTGGCACCACGGAACGATGCGCCGTTCAGATCGAGGAACAGGAATTGAGCTCCGCTGAGATCCGAATCCGAGAAATCCGCGCCTGCCATCTTCAAGGCGAGGAAACGACTGCCTTCAGCATTGACGCCGACAGCGTTCACTTTCTCGAGCGATCCGATGCGTAAACGCTTCGAACGAAAGTCCGCGGCCCTCGAGCCCAGGCCGTCCGAACGGAAATCCGCGCCGGCAAGATCGGCGCCTTTGAGGCTTGAAATCCTGCCTCTGAAGCCGAACGCGGCGCGGACCAGCTTTGCGCTCTCGAAACTCACTCCATCGAGTGATCCCTGCACGAGCACATCAGTGAGGTCGGCGCCCGCTAGATCAGCCCCATCCAAGACGACGTTCCAGAGCTGGGCCTCTGAAAAATCAGCCTGCTTCAGTGATGCTCCTGCAAATGAAACGGTCTTAAGAGCGGCTTCTTGGAATGACGCGCGATCGAAGGCGCGGTCGGAGAGATCCAGCTTCTGCCCCCTCAGCTTGGAGAAGTCCCGCCACCCGACCTGAACTTCATCGACACGTCCAAGTCGAACAAGACTGGCGACGCGCGCGCGAAGCGCATACCGGTCGCTTGCATTCAAAGCCAGATACGGCTCGAGCACCGCAAGTGCGAGTTCGTCCTCGTTGCGTTGCGACCGCAATCGTGCCGTCAAGAGCACCGCCTCGCGATTGTCGGGATCCGCGACGAGGACCTCGCTCAACAGCTTCAATGCCTCAGTCGGGTTCTTGGTTTCTTCGAGAAACCGCGCTTTGTCGATGACCGGATCCGGATCTCCTGGAGCGAGGTCGATCGCGGCCTGAAGAGCATCGAGACGGTGCCGGTAGCGCTCAAGAGCCTCGAGCACTTTAGTGCGGTCGAGGCCGGCAATCTTCGCCCCTGCGAAACACATGTTGGTGACGGCGTACCGGCCATCCACATCAATGTGGGCGCCGAGGATCACAGGCTCGTTCGCCCCAAACGCAGGACCGCATTCCATGCTACTCGACGGTTCATGCCAGATGGAAACAGTCTTTCCAAGTTCACCTTTCAAGACCCGATCGACACGGAAGATGGTTTCCACCTGTTCGACGCAGTTCGGTGCGGTGACGTCATGGCAACCGGGATACACAGAGACACCGCCCGTCCTCAACATCGCGCCCTCGAACACGATTGCAACTTCGGACACGAATTCATCTGGGTCAGCCGGCAAGCACGAACAAGCCCAGGCGGGCGGCGCCACGAACAATCCGGTGATCAACGGGATGAGCCCAACAATGCGCATGCTGATTGTCATATGCTCTTCCGAAAATAGCAAAACTCGAAATACCTCGGTAGAGGGCGCGTATGGCGGATTGAGCGGAAGGGCGTGCGGCGCGCTGGCGTAGAAGCGCTGGCTTAGAGGATGACGATCACCCGTCCGAGCTATGGATGCCGGCGGTATTTAGCCGGCAGCAGGTCTTCGACCGGGATCCGCACATGGGTGTCGTCGCGCAGCAGAATGACCGCGGCGCCTGGGGCGAAGTCGGTCAGCATCTCGCGGCAGATGCCGCAGGGGGAGACCACCTTGCAATCCTGGTGCTGCTCGCGGGGCCGGGGGTGGCGGATGGAGACGATGGCGGCGATGGCCTTTTCCCCGACGGCGAGGGCCTGGCCCAGGGCCACCGCCTCGGCGCAGACCGAGGCGCGGCCGACATAGGTGTCGAGGTGGAGACCGGTATAGACCTTGCCCGACGCCCCGCGCACGGCGCTGGCGATGTGGTGGCGGTTCTCGAGATAGCGTTGCTCTATCAAAGCCTTGGCGGCATCGATCAGGGCCTGGTCGTCGGCGGTGATGGGAGTCCCGGGGATTGGCTTGTTCATGGGCCGATGCTGCGGTGCCACAGCGGGCGCCGTCAAGCCGTGCCCGATGGCCTCCGTAGCCGTTTGGTCAGAACTGCAGGCATAGCCGGAGGGATTCGTAGAGCGCGGCGTGGATGTTGCGGCTGGCGACGGCGTCGCCCACGCGGAAGAGCTGGAAGCGCCCTGCCCTGTTCCGCACCAGGCTCTGCGGCCGGTTGGCGATGAAGGATTCGAGGTCCAGTTCGCCGCGATTGGCGGATTGCGCCTTGAGCGAGAAATAGACTTCCGCCGCCGGCAGGGTGCCGTGTTCGGCGATCACCTGGTCGGTGCGGCGCTCGGTCTCCGACTTGTCGTAATCGTTGGCCAAGATTGCCACCAGCTTGTTGCCGTCGCGGCGGATGCCCTTCAGGCGATGGTTGAGGGTGACGGCCGCCTTAGCCCCATAGAGCGCCTTGTAATAGGCGGGGTAGTTGAGGCCGCCGACATCGACGCCGATGGCGCGCTCCGGCGAGACGTAGTCCAGTTTCGCGCCCTGACCGATGGCGAATTCCGCGAGCGTCAGCCCTTCGTGGCCCCCGTGATCGTCGAAGACCAGGATTTCCGGCGCCACCGGAACCTGACCCGCCAGCACGTCCCAGGACGAGGTCGCGAGATCGGCGCCGAATTGCAGCCGGCCCGTATTCGGCAGGCCGCCGGTCGCGATCACCACGATGTCCGGCTCCTCCGCCAGCACGTCCGGCGCCTCGGCATAGGTGTTGAAGCGGCAATCGACGCCGAGCTGCTGCACCTCCGCCGCGAGCCATTCGGCAATGCCGACAATCTCGCGCCGGCGCTGCAGCTTGGCGGCGAGCAGGATTTGCCCGCCCGGCTTGTCGGCGGCCTCGAACAGCACCACCTTGTGCCCGCGCGCGGCCGATACGCGCGCCGCTTCGAGCCCCGCGGGACCGGCGCCAACCACCACCACCTTCTTCTTCGCGCCGGCGGCAGGCGCGATCACATGGGGCATCGCCTCTTCGCGCCCGGTGGCCGGGTTGTGCAGGCACAAAGCCTCGCCGCCCTGGTAGATGCGGTCGATGCAATAGCCGGCGCCGACGCAGGGGCGGATGCGCTGCTCCTCCCCGCGCATGATCTTGGCGACGATGTGCGGATCGGCCATGTGGGCGCGGGTCATGCCGATGAGGTCGACCGCGCCGGAGGTGATGGCGTGGCGCGCGGTCGCCACGTCGTTGACGCGCGCCGCCTGCATCACCGGCAGCTTCACCAGACGCTTCACCGCGCGCGCGAGGTCGAGATGCGGGCCGGCGGGCGTGCCCATGCCGGGAATGACGTGGGACAGCGCCTCGTCGCTGCCGATATAGCCTTGGATCACGTTGATGAAGTCGATGAGACCGCTCTCCGCCATGCGCTGCGCGATGGCGAGGCCGTCACCGCGGGTGAGGCCGTTCTCAAGCGTCTCGTCCGCCACCATCCTGAGGCCGACGATGTAGTCCTCGCCGACCTGGCGTCGGATCTCGCGGAGCACGTCGAAGGAGAAGCGCAGACGGTTGTCCAGGCTCTGGGTGCCGTATTCGTCGCTGCGCTCGTTGGTGTTGGGCGACCAGAAGGCATCGAACAGATGGCCGTAGGCCTCGATCTCGATGCCGTCCAGCCCGCCTTCGCGGCAGCGCCGGGCGGCGGCGCCATAGGCGGCGATGACGCGCGCGAAATCCCAATCCTCCATCTCCTTGGGGAAAGCGCGATGGGCGGGCTCGCGCACCGGGGAGGACGAGATGACCGGCAGCCAATGCTCCTTGGCCCAGGAGGTGCGGCGGCCGAGATGCGTGATCTGGCACATCACCGCGGCGCCGTATCCGTGCACGCCGGCGGTCAGCTCCTTGAACCAGGGGATGATGGCGTCGCTGCCGACATAGAGGTTGCCGAAGGCCTGGGGCGAATCCGGCGCCACGATGGAGGAGCCGCCGATCATGGTCAGGCCGATGCCGCCCTTGGCCTTCTCCTCGTGATAGAGGCGGTAGCGCGCCTTGGGCAGCGCCTCTTCGGAATAGGCCGGCTCGTGCGAGGTGCTGATGACGCGGTTCTTGAGCGTCAGGTGCTTGAGCTGGAACGGCTGCAACAACGGATCGGCCATGGAACGCAATTCTCCCGGAATGTGGCCGCGACTCTAGGCGAAGCGGCGCCTGTCCTACAAACCGGATTCGCCCGAAGGCCCGCGCGAAAAAGCAAAGCGTCGCCTGACCCCGCTCCCGCGCAAGCTCGTTGCGCCGCATTGGCCGGGCGATGGCGGAACCTTGCGCTCTGCCCGTCGCCCTTGCCGCCGGCCCGCGCCAGTCTAGAATGACGGCAAGGGGGCACGCCTGATCCAAGCACCCGCCGGGAGGAATTGCATGGAATTGCGGAACCTCGACTTCGACCTGGGCGAGACCGCCGAGGCGTTGCGGGACAGCGTGCGGTCCTTTGCCGAGGCGGAGATCGCCCCGCGCGCCGCCGAAATCGACCGCCAGGACGATTTCCCCGCCGATCTGTGGCGCAAGTTCGGCGATCTCGGCCTGCTCGGCATCACCGTCGAGGAGGAGTTCGGCGGCGCGGGCATGGGCTATCTGGAGCACGTGATCGCGCTGGAGGAGATCTCCCGCGCCTCCGCCTCGGTCGGGCTATCCTATGGCGCGCATTCCAATTTGTGCGTCAACCAGATCCGCCGCAACGGGACGGAAGCGCAGAAGCGCACATACCTGCCAAAGCTGATCTCCGGCGAGCATGTCGGCGCGCTCGCCATGAGCGAGCCGGGCGCGGGCTCCGACGTCGTCTCCATGCGCCTCAAGGCCGAGCGGCGCGGCGACCGCTACGTGCTCAACGGCACCAAGATGTGGATCACCAACGGGCCCAACGCCGACATCATCGTGCTCTACGCCAAGAGCGATGCGGAAGCCGGGCCGCGCGGCATCTCCGCCTTCATCTTCGAGACCGCGACCAAGGGCTTCAGCGTCGCGCAGAAGCTGGACAAGCTCGGCATGCGCGGCTCCAACACCGGCGAACTGGTGTTCAACGAATGCGAGGTTCCGGCGGAGAACGTGCTGCAGGCCGAGGGCCGGGGCGTCAACGTGCTGATGAGCGGGCTCGACTACGAGCGCGCCATTCTGGCAGCCGGGCCGCTCGGCATCATGCAGGCGGCGATGGACGTGGTGGTCCCCTATATCCACGAGCGCAAGCAGTTCGGCCAGGCGATCGGCACCTTCCAGCTCATGCAGGGCAAGGTGGCGGACATGTATTCCACCCTCTCCGCCTGCCGCGCCTATTGCTATGCGGTGGCGAAGGCGTGCGACAAGGGGCAGATCACGCGCAAGGATGCGGCGGGCGTCATCCTCTATTGCGCGGAGAAGGCGACCTGGATGGCGCTGGAGGCGATCCAGTGCCTGGGCGGCAACGGCTACATCAACGATTATCCGACCGGGCGCCTGCTGCGCGATGCCAAGCTCTACGAGATCGGCGCGGGCACCAGCGAGATCCGGCGCATGCTGATCGGCCGCGAGATCTTCGAAGAGACGGCCTGACCCTCATGTCCACCCTCAAAAGCGCGATCGACACCCGCTCCGAAGACTTCCAGCGCAACCATGCCGCGATGCAGGCCCAGGTCGACGATCTGAAGCGGCTGGTGGAGCGCATCAAGCTGGGCGGCGGGGAGGCGGCACGCGCCAGGCATCTCTCCCGCGGCAAGCTGCTGCCGCGCGAGCGCATCCGCTGCCTGATCGATGCCGGCGCGCCGTTCCTGGAACTCTCGCAGCTCGCCGCCCATGCCGTGTACGATGACGACGTGCCGGCGGCCGGCATCATCACCGGCATCGGCCGCGTCTCGGGCCGGGAATGCGTGATTGTCGTCAATGACGCGACGGTGAAGGGCGGCACTTACTATCCGATCACGGTGAAGAAGCATCTGCGCGCGCAGGAGATCGCCAGGCAGAACAACCTGCCCTGCATCTACCTGGTCGATAGCGGCGGGGCGAACCTGCCGAACCAGGACGAGGTGTTCCCCGACCGCGATCATTTCGGGCGCATCTTCTACAACCAGGCGACCATGTCGGCCGCCGGCATCCCGCAGATCGCGGTGGTGATGGGATCCTGCACGGCGGGCGGCGCCTATGTGCCGGCGATGTCGGACGAGAGCGTCATCGTCAAGAACCAGGGCACCATCTTCCTGGGCGGGCCGCCGCTGGTGAAGGCGGCGACCGGCGAGGTGGTGAGCGCGGAGGAGCTCGGCGGCGCAGATGTGCATTCGCGGCAATCGGGCGTCACCGATCACGTCGCGGAGAACGACCGGCACGCGCTGGAGATCGCGCGCTCGATCGTCGCGCATCTCAACCGCAACAAATCCATGTCGCTGGATGTCACGGCGCCGGAGGAGCCGCTCTACGATCCCAAGGAGATCTACGGCATCATCCCCGCCGATCCGCGCCAGCCCTATGACGTGCGCGAGGTGATCGCGCGGCTGGTCGACGGCAGCCGGTTCGACGAGTTCAAGAAGCTCTATGGCCCGACCCTGGTCTGCGGCTTCGCGCGCATCTGGGGCTATCCGGTCGGGATCGTCGGCAATAACGGCATCCTGTTCTCCGAATCGGCCCTGAAGGGCGCGCATTTCGTGGAGCTGTGCGCGCAGCGCGGCATTCCCCTGCTCTTCCTGCAGAACATCACCGGCTTCATGGTGGGCCGGAAATACGAGGCCGGCGGCATCGCCAAGGACGGGGCCAAGATGGTGACCGCCGTCTCGTGCGCGCAGGTGCCGAAGCTCACCATGCTGATCGGCGGGTCGTTCGGCGCGGGGAATTACGGCATGTGCGGCCGCGCGTTCTCGCCGCGTTTCCTGTGGATGTGGCCGAATGCGCGCATCTCCGTCATGGGCGGCGAGCAGGCCGCCAATGTGCTGGCGCAGGTGAAGCGGGACGCCATGGCGGCGCGCGGCGCGGAATGGCCGGCGGCGGAGGAAGAGTCGTTCAAGGCGCCGATCCGCGCGCAATACGAGGCGCAGGGGCATCCCTATTTCGCGGGCGCGCGGCTGTGGGACGATGGGCTGGTCGACCCCGCCGATGCGCGCATGACACTGGCGCTTGGCCTCTCCGCGGCGCTTAATGCGCCGGTCGAGCGCACCCAGTTCGGCATATTCCGGATGTGAGCAAAGATGACATCGTATCTGCAGATCGAGAAGGCGGACAAGGTCGCGACGGTGCGGCTCAACCGGCCGGACAAGCACAATGCGTTCGACGAGTATCTGATCGCGGAGCTGACGCAAGCGTTTCGTGACTTGGCGGCCGATGCCGCGGTGCGGGTCGTCGTCCTCGGCGCCAATGGGCCAAGTTTCTCGGCGGGCGCCGATCTCGACTGGATGAAGCGCATGGCGACGCTGGGCCGGGGGGAGAATGTGCGCGACGCCCTCGCGCTGGCGAACCTGATGGAAGAAATCGAGCGTTGCCCGAAACCGGTGGTGGCGCTGGTGCAGGGCGCGGCCTTCGGCGGCGGCGTCGGGCTGGTCGCCTGCTGCGATATCGCGATCGCGACGACGAGCGCCAGCTTCTGCCTGTCGGAAGTGCGGCTGGGGCTGGTGCCCGCCGTCATCTCGCCCTATGTGGCGGCGGCGATCGGACCGCGCGCCTGCCGGCGCTATTTCCTCAGCGCCGAGAAGTTCGACGCCGCGACGGCGGAGCGGCTTGGCCTGGTTCACCGCGTGGTGGAGCCGGACGCGCTCGACGCCGCACGGGACGAGATGGTGGGGCACCTGCTGAAGGGCGGGCCGGCGGCGCTGACGGCGGCGAAGGACCTGATCCAGCGCGTGACGCTCGCCCGCATCGACGAGCCGCTGCGCCGCGACACCGCCGGGCGCATCGCCGAGGCGCGCGCCTCGAACGAGGGCAAGGAAGGCATCGCCGCGTTCCTGGAGAAGCGGAAGCCCAAATGGCAGTGAGGGACATATTGAGACAAGGACGACGCGACACGCCCGGTGAGCCCCTTCCCCCACAAGGGGGGAAAGGGCCTCTCTTTGAGGGGGAAGCGCTGAGGGCATGTTCCGCAAGATCCTGATCGCCAATCGCGGGGAGATCGCCTGCCGCGTCATGCGGACGGCGAAGCGGCTCGGCGTCTCGACCGTCGCGGTCTATTCCGAGGCGGATGCCGATGCGCTGCATGTCGAGATGGCGGACGAGGCGGTGCGGCTCGGCCCCGCGCCCGCGGCACAGAGCTATCTCGCCATCGACAAGGTGATCGCGGCGGCGGTGGCAACGGGGGCCGAGGCGATCCATCCGGGCTACGGGTTCCTGTCGGAGAATGCGCGCTTCGCGGAGGCCTGCGCCAAGGTGGGGATCGTCTTCATCGGCCCGCCGGCCGCCGCCATCCAGGCCATGGGCTCCAAGTCGGAGTCCAAGCTGCTGATGGAGCGGGCGCGGGTGCCGCTGGTGCCGGGTTATCATGGGCGCGAGCAGGCGGATTCGCATTTGATCCACGAGGCGCTGCGCATCGGCTTCCCGGTGCTGATCAAGGCCTCGGCGGGCGGCGGCGGCAAGGGCATGCGCATCGTGCGCGGCGAAGGCGAACTGCCGGCCGCGATCGAGGGCGCGCGGCGCGAGGCCAAGGCCGCGTTCGGCGACGACAGGCTGCTGATCGAGAGATACCTGGAGCGGCCGCGGCACGTCGAGGTGCAGGTGTTCGCCGATGCCCATGGCAACGCGATCTATATCCACGACCGCGATTGCTCGATCCAGCGCCGGCACCAGAAGGTAATCGAGGAGGCGCCCGCCCCCGGCCTCAGCGACGAGACGCGCAAGCGCATGGGCGAAGCGGCGGTGGCCGCGGCGAAGGCGGTCGGCTATGTCGGCGCGGGGACGGTCGAGTTCCTCTATGCCAACGGCGCGTTCTACTTCATCGAGATGAACACGCGGTTGCAGGTCGAGCACCCCGTCACGGAAATGATCGCGGGGATCGACCTGGTCGAGTGGCAGTTGCGCGTGGCGAGCGGCGAGGAGCTGCCGGAGAGGCAAGGCGAGCTGCAGCGCTATGGCCACGCGATGGAGGTGCGGCTCTATGCGGAAGACCCGGCGCGGGGCTTCCTGCCGGCGACCGGGCGCATCGCACATCTCACCTGGCCGAATGCGGCCAACAACCTGCGCATCGATTCCGGCGTGCGCGCGGACGATGTCATCTCCACGCATTACGACCCAATGATCGCCAAGGTGATCGCCTGGGGCGAGGATCGCGCGACGGCCGCGCAGCGCCTGCGCCGCGCGCTGATGGAAACGGAGATCGCGGGGCTCGCCACCAATGCCGCGTTCCTGATCGACGTGCTGGGCCATCAGGCCTTCCTGAACCAAGAGATCGATACGGGTTTCATCGAGCGGCACCGCGCCGACCTGCTGCCCGAAGGAGGCGCGACGCCGGAGCGCGCGCTGGCGCTGGCGGCGGCGTTCCTGGTGCTGGTCGATGGGCAGCGCGCGGCGGAGGCGGCGCGGCGAAGCGGCGACCCTCATTCGCCCTGGGGCCTCACCAATGGATGGCGGCTGAACGGAGAAGGCGGGTCCTCGATCCTGCTGCGCGACAGCGCGGGGCGGCAGCGCCACGCGCGGCTCACCTTCAGCGGCGCGCGCTGGGACGTCGCGATAGACGACGGCCCGCCCTTGCGCCTCACCGCGCCGCGGATCGAGAATGGCGCGCTGGTCGCCGGCGCCGATCACGGGCGGCTCAAGGTCACCATCGTCCAGGACGGCAGCCAGGTGACGGTGATCGAGCGCGGCCGTGCGACCCGCGTGGCGCGCATCGACGTGCTGGCGGAGGCGGAAGCCGCGGCGACGAGCCTCGGCCAGCTCACCTCCCCCATGCCAGGCACGGTGGTGCGCGTGATGGTCGAGGACGGCGCGCGGGTGACGCGCGGCCAGCCGCTGATGGTGGTCGAGGCGATGAAGATGGAGCACACCATCGCGGCCCAGGCCGACGGCATCGTGAAGCAGGTCAGGTTCCGTGCCGGCGAAGCCGTCGCGGAGGGCGTGGAACTGATCGCCTTCGAGGCGGAGTCATGAGCCTTCCGGCGCAGGTGAAGATCGTCGAGGTCGGGCCGCGCGACGGGCTGCAGAACGAGGCCAGGCCGGTCCCGCTCGAGAGCAAGATCGCGCTGATCGACCGTCTTTCCGAAACAGGATTGTCCGCCATCGAGGCGGGCGCCTTCGTCTCGCCCAAATGGGTGCCGCAGATGGCGGATTCGGCCGAGGTGTTCCGGCGCATCCGGCAGAAGCCGGGCGTCTCCTATCCCGTGCTGGTGCCGAACGTGAAGGGGCTGGAGCTTGCCCTCGCCGCCGGCGTGCAGGAGATCGCGGTGTTCGGCGCGGCCTCGGAGACCTTCTCCCAGCGCAACATCAATTGTTCGATCGGCGAGAGCCTGGAGCGCTTCGGCCACGTGTGCGACATGGCGCAATCGGCCGGCCTCAGGGTGCGCGGCTATGTGTCCTGCGTGCTCGGCTGCCCCTATGAGGGCGAGATCGCGCCGGAGGCGGTGGCGCGGGTCGCCAGGGCGCTGATCGGCATGGGCTGCTACGAGGTGAGCCTGGGCGACACGATCGGCGTGGGCACGCCGCTCAAGGCGCAGCGCATGATCGGCCGGGTGGCGGAGGACGTGGACATCCGGCATCTCGCGGGGCATTTCCACGACACCTACGGCCAGGCGCTCGCCAACCTGCTCGCCGTGCTGCAGATGGGCGTGGCGACGGTGGACGCCTCGATCTCCGGCCTCGGCGGGTGCCCCTATGCGCCGGGCGCCTCGGGCAACGTCGCGACCGAGGACGTGGTCTACATGCTCGACGGGCTCGGCCTCGAGACCGGAATCGACCTCGCCAGGCTGGTTGAGGCCGGCGCCTTCATATCCGAAGCGCTTGGCCGGTTACCCGGCTCCAAGGCCGCCATGGCACTGCGCCTCAAGGCGGCCAAGCAGCCGCAATGAGCGACTACATCGACTGCCACTACGCGCGCACGCGCGCCGATCCGAGTCAGCGCCCGTTCCTGGACGGCACGATCGCGGCCGGCACCGTCGTCATCGGCGGCGGGCTTGCCGGGCTCACCGTCGCGCTGGAGCTGGCGCGGGCGGGGCATCCGGTCGTACTGCTGGAGGGGCGGCGCATCGGCTGGGGCGCGTCGGGGCGCAATGGCGGGTTCTGCGGGCCGGGCTATGCCCTCGGCTATGACGGGATGGCGCGCATCGCCGGGCCTGAGACCGCGCGCGAATTGATAACGCTGTCGCGCGAGGGCGTGGAGTACGTCGCCGGCAATCTCGCCTCCTTCGGCATGAAGGTCGATCCCGCTCGGCGCGGGCACATCTCCGCGCGGCGCGTGCCGGCGCGCGCGGAGCTGGCGCGCTATCGCGACAAGATGGCGGCGATCGGCATCGAGCTGCGGGTGCAGAGCGTGGAGGAGACGCGCGCGCTGCTCAAGAGCCGGCTCTACTACGAGAGCGTCCGGGAGCCCACCCTGTTCGCGATGCAGCCGCTGGATTACGCGCTGGCGATGGCGCGCGAGATCGAGCGGCTGGGCGGCAAGGTGTTCGAGAACACGCCGGCGCTGTCCACCGGGCGGTTCGGGGCATCGCACCTGGTGGCGACGCCGCGCGGCAAGGTGAGCGCGCACCACCTGGTGGTGTGCACCGGCGGCTATACCGGGCGGCTGGTCCCTGCCCTGCGGCGCGCCATGCTGCCGATTGCGACCTATGCCATGGCGAGCGAACCCAACGATGCGCTGCTGGACGAAGCGATCGCGACGCCGCTCTGCATCAGCGACGACCGGCGCGCGGGCGATTACTACCGGCGCACATCGGATGGGCGGCTGATCTGGGGCGGACGCATCACCGCGCGCACCCGCGATCCCAACGACCTCGCGGCGCTGCTGCGACGGGACATGATGGAAGTCTACCCGCAGCTTGGCGCCCTCAAGATCGAATGCGCGTGGTCGGGGCTGATGGCCTATGCGCGGCACTACATGCCGCAGGTGGGGCGATTGCAGGAGGGGCTGTGGTACTGCACTGCGTTCGGCGGGCATGGGCTCAACACCACGGCGGCGGCCGGCCGCCTGATCGCCGCGGCCATCGCGGAGGGCGATGACCGCTACCATTTGTTCGCGCCGTTCGGCCTCGCGTGGAACGGCGGGCCGTTCGGCCCGGCGGCGGCGCAGCTCACCTATTGGCGGATGCAGCTCCAGGACTGGTGGGCGGAGCGCGGCGTGGCGCAGAAGATGACGGGAACGGCCTCCAACTGAGGCATCGTGCGGATGGATGACGGCGCAGCCGGCAAGCCTCATCAGAGGCGCCGGCCTATTTGCAGCGGTTCCGCAAATGCTCGATCGTGGTTTCGATCTGCTGCAGAAGCCGGTCAGCAGTGCAAGTTGACTGCCCGGCCAGTCTCTGCTCAGCGATGTACGCGCGGAGATCGGCAGCCAGTCCTTCGCCGTCTTGCAGATGCTGGCGGGCACGATTCATCTGAGCTGCAGCATCCATGACGTCGATCCTACTCTTCGTCGGTCAAAGCGCAGGCGACGACCTGGCCATCGGTCCGCCGAAGGACGACCTGGACCGCATGCCCCTTGCTGGATGCTTCGGCAGCCGTTCTCTTGGCCCCGTCGATGGCGGCCTCCTGGCTATCGAACGGCTTTGAGTGCTTCTCGTTGTGAAGGATGCGCCAATGCCCGCGGTGCCGGACCACCTCATAGAGACGCACTTCGCTCGAGACGCGTTCCTGACGCAGCTTCTCGATTCGGTCGGCCTGGTCGCGGAAGGCCCGCTGGCGTCCGAGGACCTCCTCGTTCGGCGGATTTGGCGCTTTCGTCTTGCGCATGACGGCAAAAGCGGTATCGAGATGCTGCTGCAAGGTCTTATTCAAGGAACCTCCTATCGAAAAAAAGAGCCGACCGCCACGCTACGTATGCCCGGCTGAACTCAACCCAAGTCACTGCAGCGATTGGCGACCGCCGAGCAATAGTTGAGCACCGAGCCAGGCGAGCAGGCGCCTACTCGTATCAGCGGTGCCGCTCAACCGAGCCAGTCCGCCATGCGGAGGTCGATTTGCAACGCGGGCAAACGCGCTCGCCACTCCAGGCACTGTCAAATGTGCTCCGGCAACTGAGGCACAGGCGGACCTTCCGCCGATGCTCTGTGATTTCCGTATCATCGCTCATGATAGGGATATAGGGAGTGTGCCACCTGTTAGCCAATGGAATCTGCCTTGCCATTTTCAAGGGAACAATGGCGAGGGGCTGAACGCGAAACGCGGCTTAGGTGCGCGATCCCAGGCTTCGCAGCGGCGGTTTCGTGCTTTCAGCGTATCGCGGCTAGAAGAACGTCGGCACCGCGCCCAGGGACGTCCAGGCGTCATCCACCACGTGGATCAGGCGCCATCGATCAAAGGTGGCGCAGGGGTGCGAGATTCCGCAGCAGATGAGGTCGCCGACGGCGATGTCCGCATCGGGCGGCACCGAGAGGTAGGCGTGCTGGTCGTTGAGCCGGGTGATCGTCCAGTCTTTCGGAACCGGCTCAGGGCGCGCAGTGGCGAAGGCGCGGTAGCGCCAGAGCGGCTGCGGCAGGTGCAGGTCGAACCCGACATCGCGCTTGCCCATGGTCAGCAGCGCAAGCCCGGGCTCCGGCACCGACTGGACGAGGCAGCACACGAACAGAGCGGGCTCCAGCAGGCCGAGATCCTTGGCAAGCGCGGGGTCGCGGCGCTTCATCTCGTCCAGATGCGCGACATAGGTGCCGCAATCATGCGTGACATAGCAGCCGCTGCGCAGGATCTTGATGGTGGGCCGGCTGAGACTGATCTCGCCCAGGCGGCGGCCGACGAGGTCGTAATAGGAGCTGCCGCCGGCGGTCAGGATCACCTCATCCGTCAGGAAGGCGTTGCGCCGGTCGGCAAGCTGCACGGCTTCGGCGAAGCGGTCGAAATAGGCCTCGACCGCCGCACCGTCTTCCGCGCCATCGGCCGTCGCGATCATGCCTTCGTAGCCCGCGATGCCGGCGAGGCGCAGCCGGCCCTGATGGCTCGGCAATGCGTCGAGCAATCGGCTCACCTGCTCCAGCGTGCGGCAGCCGGTGCGGCCGTTCTCGAATCCGATCTCGATCAGGATGCTGAGCGGCTGCTCGGTCCCGGCCTGCGCCACGTCGTCGGACAAGGCCTGCAACCCGTCGAGCGAATCCACCAGCGCATAGATCTCGGGATCGCCCGGCCCGTGATTGAGCGCCACGATACCGCGCACCTGCGCGCGGCCGGTCACCTGGTTGGCGATCAGGATGTTACGGCAGCCAAAGGCCACGGCCACCTCGGCCTGCTGCGCCGTCGCGACCGTGAGGCCCCAGCAGCCATTGGCCGCCTGCTGCGCCCAGAGGTGCGGCGTCATCGTGGTCTTGGCGTGGGGCGCGAGAAGCAGCCCGAACCTGTCGAGCAGGCGCCGCATCCAGCGCGCATTGTGATCGAGCGCCGATTTGCGCAGCACGGCGAGCGGCGCGGGCAGATCGCCGGCGAGCAGATTCCAGTTCCGGTTTCCGATCTCACCCAGGGGCATCGAGCCCTGCGCCGGCGGGAAGCCCTTGGTCAGCGCCTCGATGGGCTGACGGTCCAGCTCCTCCAGCGCGGCGCGCATCGCATCCGCGTCGAAACCGGGGCCGATCGAGCCTTCGAGAAGATGGCTGGTCAGAGTCATCGCAACGCTCCACGCCTTGATGCCAAGGCTTGACCCTTCGATCAAGCATGGGCATCCACGAGTCATCTCGCCAGCGCTCAAATGCCGGCGATCTAGCTGTTGCAGACAAACTCGTGGATGGCAAGGTACGCCTTGCCGTGACGTGGAGGGAGCGTGTCCTACGCCGTCACACGCTCGTAGGCGGGGAGCGTCAGGAACTCGGGAAACTCCTCGGCGAAAATCAAATCCGCGAAGAGCTGGGCGGCTTCCTCGAACTTGCTGCGGGCGAAGCCTTCGCCCAAGGCGGTGCGTTGCCTGGCAAGCTCGCCGGCGATCATCGTCTCGCACAGCGCGCGATCGACGAGGCGGCCGTCCTTCAGCCTGACGCCGTGGCGCAGCCACTGCCACACCTGCGCGCGGGAGATCTCGGCGGTGGCGGCGTCTTCCATCAGGTGGTTGAGGGGCACGCAGCCGGTGCCGCGCAGCCAGGCCTCGATATAGGCGATGCCGACGGAGATGTTGGTCTCCAGGCCCTCCGCGCTTATATCGCCGGACGGCACCGCCAGCAGGTCGCCGGCCAGCACGTGCACGTCCTGGCGCTGGCGTGCGACCTGGTTCGGTTCCTTAATCAGGCGGTCGAAGATCTCCTTTGCGATCGGCACCAGGCCGGGATGCGCGACCCAAGTGCCGTCATGACCGTCGGTCGCCTCGCGCTCCTTGTCGGCGCGCACCTTGGCCATCGCGGCCTCGTTGGCGGCGGGATCGCTCTTGATCGGGATCTGCGCCGCCATGCCGCCCATCGCGTGCACGCCGCGCCGATGGCAGGTCTTGATCAGCAGCAGGCTGTAGGAGCGCAGGAAATGCGTGGTCATGGTGACGCTGGCGCGATCCGGCATGACCGCCTTGGGATCATGGGCGAATTTCTTGATGAAGCTGAAGATGTAGTCCCAGCGCCCGCAATTGAGGCCGGAGGAATGATTGCGCAGCTCGTAGAGGATCTCGTCCATCTCGAAAGCGGCGGGCAGGGTCTCGATCAGCACCGTTGCCTTGACGGAGCCCTGCGGGACGCCCAGCCTGTCCTGCGCGAACACGAACACGTCGTTCCACAGCCGCGCTTCGAGATGCGTCTCGATCTTCGGCAGGTAGAAATAGGGACCGGAGCCGCGCGCCAGCAGCTCCTTCGCGTTGTGGAAGAAGAACAGGCCGAAGTCGAACAAGGCGCCGGACATCGGCTTGCCGTCGACCACGACATGCTTCTCCGGCAGATGCCAGCCGCGCGGGCGCACCAGCAGCACCGCCGTCTTCTCGTTCAGGCGATAGGACTTGCCGCTGGCGGGATCGTCGAACGCGATCTGCCGGCGCACGGCATCCATCAGGTTGCGCTGGCCGTCGAGCTGGTTGGCCCAAATCGGCGTGTTGGCATCCTCGAAATCCGCCATGTAGCAGGACGCGCCGGAATTGAGCGCGTTGATGACCATCTTGCGATCGACCGGGCCGGTGATCTCGATCCGGCGGTCGAGCAGGTCCTTGGGCAGTGGCGCGACCTTCCAGTCGCCGGCGCGGATATGCGCGGTCTGCTTCAGGAAGTCCGGCTTCTCGCCCTTGTCGAAATGCTTCTGGCGTTCCGCGCGCGCCTCCAGGAGACGCTGGCGCTCGGCGCTGAATTTGCGCTCGAGTTCCACGACAAATGCCAGGGCCTCGGTGGTGAGAACCGGCTGGAAAACGGAATCGGGGAGCGGGGCTACGCTAACGCCGGGCAATGTCACGTCACAATTCTCCAACCCAAAGATCGGCCTGTTCGAGGGAAACCTCGTCGCAATTCTCATCCTTGGCATGCCGGTCCACGACCAGGAAATCCGTACTTTGGTCGAGGGCGATCAGCGGATGGTGCCAGACGCCCCGCCGGTAGTTGATGCCCTGCCCCGCCCTGGTCTTGAAGGCGATGATGTTTTCCGGCCGCAGCGGCTCGCCGGGCGAGGCGACCAATACCAGGAATGGGCGCGGCTCCAGCGGAATAAACAATTGAGAGCTCTTCGGGTGCCGCTCCATCACCGTGACCTTGAGCGGCATCGGCCGCGGCGCGGCGCGCACGACGCCGACATTGGGCTCGCCGCCGGCTTCCAGCAGGTCGAGATCCGCCATATCGGCGTAACGCTCGGCCCAGCCCTGGTTGATGGTGTAGTGGCGGCTTTCCGCGGCCTGGATCACGTCGCCATAGGGGCGGAAGGCCTCGCGCGTCAACGGATGGACGGGGATCTGGATGCGCGGCATGGTTCCTCCTCCTACACCAGCTCGCCCCACAGGCGCATGCGGCTCACGCCGCCATCGGGGATGATGTTGAGCCGGACATGGGTGATGGGGCCGAGATCCGCCACCTCCTTGTGGAAGACGTGCGGGCGGTCCATCTCCAGCTTCTGCTCGGGCAGGAGCGTGCGCCAGAACATCGATTGCGTGACGAGCGAGTCCTCCGTGCCGCCGGTCACGTCCGCCGCCTGAATGGAGCAGCAATCGGGATAGTTCCCTTTGAAATGCGCGGTGTCGATCTCGATCCGGCGGATGTGGCCGCGATGGCCGAGGGCGAACAGCGCCCAATCGTTGCCCGGCTCGCGCCGGCGCCGCGTCTCCCAGCCGTCGCCCATGTCGGCGCCGCGGCCGGGATAGAGCACGCGCATGGGCGCCCCGTAATGCTGATCGCTGCAGGCGATCGCGCGCCCGCCATACTCGATCGCGGCGAGGTCGACGAGCTGCTTGCGGTCGAACAGCGACCAGTCCACCGCCACCCTGCCATAGGCGCGCAGCCGCGCCACGCCGCCATCGGGATAGATGTTGAGGCGCAGATGGGTCCAGGCGTGCGCGTCCTGCACGGCGGCGAAATTGTGCGCGTTGCCCTTGAGGCTGGTCGCGGGCACGATCTCGGTCCATTGGGTGCCCTGGCCGGGAATACCATCGGTGCGGCAGGCCTCGATCGAGGCGGCAGGCGGGAAATTGCCGGTGAAATGGCTGGTATCGATGTCGAAGCCGAGGATGGCGCCCGGCAGGCCCAGCCTCACGATGCAGTAATCATGGCCCTCGGTGCGCTTGCGGCGGGATTCCCAGCCGTCCATCCATTTGCCGTGGTCGTCATATTTGCCGGGGATGAAGACCGGCGGCTCGGGATTCAGCAGGCGCTCCTTGGGCGCGAAGAAATCGTCGGTGGCGAAGATCGCCTCCGCGCCGAGCCGCGCATCGGCGAGGTTCACCAAATTGCTGCCGAACGGATGCTGCGGCTGTTCCATCATCGGGGTCACCGTGGAGGTTGATAGGGATGGCGCGCGTGCCAGTGGCGCGCGATGTCGATGCGGCGGCACACCCAGGCCCGATCGTGCTTGAGCACGTAGTCGAGGAAGCGCTTCAGGCTGGCGAAGCGGCCGGGCCGGCCCACCAGCCGGCAATGCAGGCCGATGGACATCATCTTGGGCGTTTCCGCGCCTTCCTCGTAGAGCGTGTCGAACGCGTCCTTCAGATACGCGAAGAACTGGTCGCCGGAATTGAAGCCCTGCGCGGCCGCGAAGCGCATGTCGTTGGCATCGAGCGTATAGGGCACGATAAGATGCGGGCCATGGTCAGGCGGACCGACCAGCCTGCTCCAGAACGGCAGATCGTCGGAGTAGTCGTCGGAATCGTAGAGGAAGCCGCCATATTCGGCGACCAGCCGGCGCGTGTTCTCTGACGTGCGGCCGGTGTACCAGCCGAGCGGGCGCGATCCGCAGAGGCGCGTCAGGATCGCTATGGCCTCGGCCATGTGCGCGCGCTCCACGGATTCAGGAACGCCGTGATAGTTGATCCAGCGATAGCCGTGGCTCGCGATCTCGTGCCCGTCGGCGAGCGCGCGCTCGATCACCGATGGGTTGCGCTCGGCCGCCATGGCGACGGCGAACACCGTAAGCGGGACGCCGCGCGACTTGAAGAGGTCGAGCAGCCGCCACACGCCGGCGCGCGATCCGTATTCGTAGATCGATTCCATCGACATGTGGCGGGCGCTCAGGAACGGCTGCGCGCCGATGATCTCGGACAGGAAGGTCTCGGAGGCCTGGTCGCCGTGGAGGATGCAACTCTCCCCGCCCTCCTCGTAGTTGAGAACGAATTGCACGGCGATTCGCGCACCGCCCGGCCAGTCGGCCCGCGGCGGGTTCGCGCCATAGCCAGAGAGATCGCGCGGATAGCTCAGCATCGCACCCCTATTTCACCATAAAACGCAGTCCCCCGCTCAGCCTAGGTACCGGCTTTTCCCATTTCTTTGAAAGTGCCTCAAAGGCGGGCTATGAAGGCGGCGCCATGACCCTAGCGCAGCCCAAAAAGCGGCCGAAACCGCGCCCGAAACAGCAACCCAGTCCGCAATCCGGGCCGCCCCTCTCGCCCGAGGCAATCCAGGCGCGCCTGCTCCATCGCGACGGGCTGATCCTGGTGCTGGACAAGCCGGCGGGGCTGCCGGTCCATGCCGGGCCCGGGGGCGGGCCGAACCTAGAGCAGTGCTTCGACGCCCTGCGCTTCGGCCTCCCGGCGCCGCCCGCCCTGGCCCACCGGCTGGACCGCGACACCTCGGGCTGCCTGGTGCTGGGGCGGCACCGCAAGGCGCTCGCCAAGCTGGGACGGCTGTTCCAGGCGGGCAAGGTCGGGAAGACCTATTGGGCGGTGGTGGTGGGCGCACCCCCGCAAAGCGAAGGCCGCGTTGACGCGCCGCTGCGCAAGACCACCCGCAAGGACGGCGGCTGGCGCATGGTGGTCGATCCCGCGGGGCAGGTTGCCGCGACCAGCTACAAGGTCCTGGGCAGCGGCGGCGGACTCACCTGGCTGGAACTCGATCCGGAGACCGGACGCACGCACCAGGTGCGCGTGCATTGCGCGGAGCTGGGCTGCCCGATCCTGGGCGAGCCGATGTATGGCGCGCTGACGCCGGAGCAGCGCCAGCAGCCCTTGCACCTCCATTCCCGGGGAATCGTGCTGCCGCTCAGCCAGAGCAAGCCGCCGGTCGCGGTGACGGCGGAGCCGCCGGAGCATATGCGCGCGGCGCTCGAGAAATGCGGGTGGCGCCCCTAATACGCTGCCGCAGCCGCCAGCGCGACGAAGGCGACGAACGCGCAGCAGGCGCGCGCGACATGGGAATATTCCCAGCGGTCGCGCAGGCGCGTCCAGTCCTCGCCGGCGATTGCGGCGCCCGTGGTGTTGAAGAAGGTAGCGCCCGCGCTTCCCAGCTTCTGGTCGCCAAGCCAGACGCGGTTCACCGGATGAGTGAACACCCAATAGAGCGCATGCATGAGCAGCAGCGCCAGCAGCGCGATGAAGGTCAGCAGAGAGGCGGCCGTCTCCGACGGCGTCGAGACCAGCAGGATCATGGTGGCAATAATTGCGCCGAACTCGCCGAACAGGCCGCCGATGGTGAAGCCCGGATAGTAGATGGATTGCACCGCCACATAGGTCTGCCGGTCGAGCCGCTTCTTGCCCGGCAGTTCCAGCGCATGCGCCAGCGTCAAGCTGAAGCCGACGGCCACCAGGACAAGAGCGATGATTTGCAGGATCGGCACCATTTCCGCCTCCGCACCGTTGAACAGGCGGGAGAAAGCCGCGTTCCTCGCGTCAGGCCGGCAGAACCGCCGTCGCCTCGATCTCGAACAGCATGCCGTTGAGCGCCAAGCGTGGCGGGTGTGACATGCTCAGGCCGGCGCGATTCGCCGGCGCGTGGGGATGGTCATGGCCGCCACGCCGAACACCACGCAGACGAGGCCGATCCAGGCCGTCGATGCGAGGCTCTCGCCGAGGAAGACGACGCCGATGGCGACGCCGATCGGCACGCGCAGATAGGCCTGGGACGTGGTGCCGACCGAACCCAGGGTGTGGAGCAGCCGGAAATAGATCGTGAAGGCGAGCGCGGTGGAGAACACCGAAAGGCCGATCAGGGCGCCGACGGAATCGGCGGAAGGCGCGAGGGTCCACGGCCGGTCGACCACGAGGCCGAGGGGGATGAGGATGGCGGCACCGCAGAGCATCGAGCCGGTCGCGGGCACCATCGGGTCCAGCCCCTTGAAGTTGCGGCCGAAGATGGCGGCGCCGGCATAGCAGATGGTGGCAGCGATGATCGCAAGCTGCGCGGTCAGGTCCCGGCCGAGCCCGTCCAGCGCCGCGAGCCCGACAATCAGGCAGATCCCCGCGAGGCCCGCCACGACGCCGAACAGCCGCCGCGCCGTGACCGCTTCCTGCCGCAGGATCGCGGCGGCCAGCAGGAAGGTGAAGATCGGCGAGGTCGAGTTGAGGATGGTGGCGAGGCCGGCATCGACCGTCTGCTCCGCCCAGGCGATCAGGGTGAAAGGGATGACGCTGTTGAGGCAGGCCTGCACCAGGAAGCGCAGCCAGAGCCGCCGATCCTTCGGGAACCGCACCCGGCGCAGGCGCATCACCAGCAGCAGGAGCGCGCCGGCGATCAGCGTGCGCACGGCGATCAGCGTCACCGGCGGAATGGTCTCCACGCCGATCTTGATGAAGCTGTAGGACGCACCCCAGAGCGTTGCCAAGAGCGCTAGCAGGACGAGTTCCAGCGCGAGGCTCGGAGGGCGGGCGGTGCGGTCGGTCAAGGTCTCTCGCGCGGCGTGTGGACAGAGGCGCATCGTGCCACAAGCCGGGGGCGGAATCAGGCAGCAACAATTCGGTGCAAGCCGAACAACCGAACCGGCGAAGTTGCCGGTTGGAAAGCGGGGACCGCGCCGTTATCGTGACCCGCTCGAAGAAGGGGAGATCGTCATGAGGGCCAGTGTCCATGACCGTTGCCGCGGCTGATCCCGGCGCGCAGGCGTTGCGGCCGCCAGCGGCGCGCCTGCTGGACGAGGGCGATTCCGCGCCCTTCGTGCACGCCCACGACCATGGGGGCACGCTTACTGGCTCCAACAGCGACGCGCTTGCCGGCAAGCCGATCCTGCTGCTGTTCTGCCCGTCCGTGCAAGATGAGAGCCTGGCGGCAGGGCTGCGCGCCTTCGGCGCGGCGGCCGGGAAGCTGTCCGCGCTGCACGCGACGTTGCTCGTCATCTGCCGCAGCCCCGCCGAGGCGAACGCCAAGGCGCGCGCGGGGCTTGCTTTGCCCTTCGCCCTGCTGGCCGATCCCAACGCCGCCATCTTCAAGGGCTATGGCGTCGACCCCCATCCGGCCGTGCCGGCCTTGACCTTGTTCATCCTCGATGCCGGCCATCGCGTGGCGCGCGTGCTGGATCGCGGCGAGCCGAAGGCGCTGGTCGAGGAGACGATCGCGACCATCGAGCGGCTGGCGACGGCGCGTCCGGCAACGCGCCTGCTGCAATCGCATCCGCCGGTGCTGGTGCTGCCGCGCATGCTGCGCGCGGAGGATTGCGCGTTCCTGGCCCAAGTGTGGAGCCGCAAGGTGCCGGAACACGCCACCGACGGCTTCACCAATGCGGGCAACGCCAGCGAGCGCGGCGATTTCAAGGTCGTCCATGACGGCGCCTATGGCAAAGCGGTCGAGTACATCGTGCAGGACCCGGCGCTGCAGGGCTTCATCGACGCGCGTTTTCGCCGGCGTCTGCTGCCGGAGATCAACCGGGCATTCCAGGCCAAGGGGCTGAAACGCGAGGGCTACCGCATTGCCGGCTACGAGGCGCGGCAAGGCAGCTTCCTCAACCCGCATCGCGACAACTCCACGCCAGCAAACGCGCATCGGCGCTTCACCATGACCGTCAACCTCAATGCCGGGGAATACGAGGGCGGCGAGCTGCGCTTCCGCGAATATGGCGAGCAGCTCTATGCCGTGGAGCGGGGCACCGCGATCATCTGGTCCGCCAGCCTGCTGCACGAGGTGCTGCCGGTCACCAAGGGGCGCCGGCTGGTGCTGGGCGTGCACATGTTCGGGACCTGACGCGCGAACCGCGTCGGTTCGGCGCCGCTAGGTCTTGGCGCTGGAATTCGGGTTGCGCCGGTCCTTGCGGGCGACGCCGCCCTTTGAGCCTTTCGACCCGCCGTTCCATTGCTGCGCCTTTCGCACGGCATCGCCGCCCTGACGGTCGGGCGATTTCGCCTTGTCGCTGCCGCTGCCGCGCTTGCCGGTCCGCATCGCCATGAAACCTCCTCGCCTGCCGACGACAACAGGAGAGACACGCCCGCGTTGCGCGGAACGCGAAAGGCCGATCGCTCTTTACAGGACAGGCGAACCGGATCGACGGAGCAGGACATGAAGGCGCTGTGCTGGGAGGGGAAGGGGGACATTCGCTATGAGGAGGTGCCCGACCCCCGGATCGAGCACGAGCGCGACGCGATCGTGAAGGTTTCGTCCTGCGCCATCTGCGGCTCCGACCTCCATCTCTATGACGGCTTCGTGCCGGGCATGCAGAAGGGCGACGTGATCGGCCATGAGTTCATGGGCGAGGTGGTCGAGGTCGGGCGCGGCAACAGCAAGCTCAAGGTCGGCGACCGGGTGGTGGTGCCCTTCACCATCTGCTGCGGGGAGTGCGAGCAGTGCCGCCGCGGCAATTTCTCGGTCTGCGAGACCAGCAACCGCAACAAGGAGGTCGCCGACAAGATGTTCGGCCATACCACGGCCGGGCTGTTCGGCTACACCCATCTGACCGGCGGCTATGCGGGCGGCCAGGCGGAATATGTGCGCGTGCCCTATGCCGACGTCGCGCCGGTGAAGGTGCCGAGCACGCTGACCGACGAGCAGGTGCTGTTCCTGGGCGATATCTTCCCCACCGGCTGGCAGGCGGTGGTGCAATGCGACATCCAGCCGACCGACGTGGTGGCGATCTGGGGCGCGGGGCCGGTCGGGCAGTTCTGCGTGCGCAGCGCGGTGCTGCTGGGCGCGAGGAAGGTCATCGTCATCGACCGCCTGCCGGAGCGCCTGACCATGGCGCTGGCTGGGGGCGCCGACGTCGCGATCAATTTCGAGGAGGAGAAGGTGCTGGCGCGGCTCAACGACCTCACCAGCGGCAAGGGCCCGGACAAGTGCATCGACGCGGTCGGGCTCGAGGCGCATGCGATGGGCAGCATCGACAGCATGATGGACCGCGCCAAGCAGGCGGTGATGCTGGAGACCGACCGGCCGCACGTGCTGCGCGAGATGTTCATGGCCTGCCGGCCGGCGGGCGTCGTCTCCATACCCGGCGTCTATGGCGGGTTGCTCGACAAGATCCCGTTCGGCGCGGTGATGAACAAGGGCCTTACCATCCGCACCGGCCAGACCCATGTGAACCGCTGGGCCGACGACCTCCTGCGCCGCATCGAGGAGGGGCAGATCGACCCCAGCTTCGTCATCACCCACACGGTGGCGCTCCAGGACGGGCCGGAGATGTACAAGACCTTCCGCGACAAGCAGGACGGCTGCGTCAAGGTTGTGATGAAGCCGGACGGGCACGCGCGGCATGCCGGAAACGGGCATGGCAACGGCCTGGGCGGCAACGGGCACGGTCATGGGATTGGCGGCAACGGCCATTCGGGAGCGCGGCCATGATGACCAAGACCATCGAGCCGGTCCGCCACAGCAATGCGCGCAGCACGGCGGACATCGTGGCGCAGGGCCTCGGCCTGTTCAGCATCGCGCTTGGCGCGGCGGAGTTGATGGCGCCGCGCAAGCTGGCCCGCGCGCTGGACATCGAAGGCCAGGAGCGGCTGTTGCAGGCCTTTGGACTGCGCGAGATCGGGACCGGCATTGGCCTCCTCATGAACGAGCGGCGGGGGCCCTGGCTGTGGGCGCGGGTCGCGGGCGACGTGCTGGACCTCGCCACTTTGGGCGCCGCGATGGGCACCAGCCGCCGGCGGGAAGCGGTCGCGCTGGCGCTCGGCTCGGTCGCGATGGTGACCGCGCTGGACATCGCCTGTGCGCGGGCGCTCAGCCAGGATGGGCATGACCAGGAGCAGCGGTGGTACCCGGACTACAGCGCCCGCTCCGGCTTCATGCGCCCGGTCGAGGAGATGCGCGGCGCGGCGGAGTTCGAAACGCCGCCGGAATACCGCGCCAGCCTGAAGACGTCCGAAGAGCTGCCGCGCACGCCCAACGCGGCGAATAGGACGGGCTAGCGCGCTTTTTTCAGCCGATCGAACGTGGCGAATTCGTGCGCGATCGATGCCTCGATCAGGGCGGCATAGGCTTTTGCGATCACCTCTGAATCGGCGCCGAGCCGGCCGGCCTCGGCTTTGACCTTTGCCAGCACATCGTCGATGCGCGCTTCGTCACGGACGGTGTCGCGGCTTCGCTTCAGGCGCGCGGCTTCGTCGATGTAGTGCAGGCGGTCAGCCAGTAGCGCGACGATCTGCCGGTCGAGCGCGTCGATCTCGGCGCGCACCTCGTCCATGCTGGCGCAGTGCTTACGCTTGCTTTGCATCGATGATCGAGCGCCGGACGGCGCGGGTGCGGGTGAACCAGTCTTCGAGCTTCTCGCCCTCGCCCCAGCGGATCGCGCGCTGCAAGGCGGTCAGATCCTCGCTGAAGCGGCCGAGCATCTCGAGAACCGCCTCGCGGTTGTTGAGGAAGATGTCGCGCCACATGATCGGGTTGGAGGCGGCGATGCGGGTGAAATCGCGGAAGCCGCTGGCCGAGAACTTGATGACCTCGCGCTGGGTATGCTCCTCCAGGCCGGTCGCGGTGCCGACGATGGTGTAGGCGATGAGGTGCGGCAGGTGCGAGGTGATGGCGAGCACCTGGTCGTGGTGCATCGGCTCCATCGTCTCCACCATCGCGCCCATGCGGGTCCAGAATTCGGACAGCTTCGCCGCGGCGGCCTCGTCCCAGCCGGGCAGCGGCGTCAGGATGGTCCAGCGGCCCTCGAACAATTCGGCGAAGCCGGCGGCCGGGCCGGAATGCTCCGTGCCGGCGATCGGGTGGCCGGGGATGAAATGCACGTGGTCCGGCACTAGGGGGCCGAGATCGCGCAGGACCGCCTGCTTCACCGAGCCGACATCGCTGAGGATGCTGCCGGACTTGAGGTGCGGCGCGATCGCCTGCCCCACCTCGGCATAGGCGCCGATCGGCACGCAGACCAGAGTGAGGTCGGCATCCCGCACCGCCGCGCCGGGCTCGGCGTGGCATGAATCGCCAAGCTTCAGCTCGGCGGCGACCTTGCGCACCTCCTCCGAGATGTCCGCGATGGCGATGTGTTTCGCCAGGCCCTGCTGGCGCGCGGCGCGGGCGATCGAGGAGCCGATGAGGCCAATGCCGATGATCGCGATCCGGTCGAACAAAGCTGCGGTCATTGCGTCGCCGCTCCCTTCACGAAGGCCTCGAGCGCGTCGGCGCAGGCCTTGACCGCGCTTTCCTCCGCGATGGTGACGCGCAGGCAGTCCGGCAAGCCATAGGCCGCGACGCGACGCGGCAGGATGCGGCGGGAATGCAGGAATTTCAGCGCCGCCTCGGCACCCAGCTTGGGATCCGAGGGAAACTTCACCAGCACGAAATTGGCGACGCTGGGATAGGGATGCAGCCCAAGCGCACGCATGCGCTGCGCAAACCAGGGCAACCAGTGATCGTTGTGCGCCCGGGCCCTGTCCAGGTGCGCGCGGTCGGCGAGCGCGGCGATGCCGGCGGCCTGCGCGGGCGCCGGCACGTTGAAGGGGCCGCGGATGCGGTTCAGCACGTCGGCCACCGCGGGCGGGCAAAAGGCCCAGCCGAGCCGCAGGGAGGCGAGGCCGAAGATCTTCGAGAAGGTGCGCGTCATCACCACGTTGCCGGCGCCGCGCACCATGTCGAGGCCGGATTCGTAGTCCGGCAGGTCGACATATTCGGCATAGGCCGCATCGATGACCAGCAGGACATCGTCCGGCAGGCCGGCGCGCAGGCGCTCCAGTTCCGCTTTGGTCACGTAACTGCCGGTGGGATTATTGGGGTTGGCGACGAAGCAGATGCGGGTGCGCGGCGTCACCGCCTGCAGCAGCGCATCGACATCCGTGCGCAGGTCGGTTTCCCGGGCGGCGACCGGCGTCGCGCCGACGGATTTGGCCGCGATCGGGTAGACCAGGAAGCCGTGCCGGGAATAGAGCACCTCGTCGCCCGGCCCCGCATAGGCGCGCACCAGCAATTGCAGCACGTCGTCCGAGCCGGCGCCGCACACGACCTGTTCCGGATCGAGGCCGTAGGCGCGGCCGATCGCGTTGCGCAATTCCTTCGACGCGCCGTCGGGATAGCGGTGCAGCTCCGCCGCCAAGGCGCGATAGGCCTCGATCGCCTTGGGGCTCGCGCCCAGCGCGCCCTCGTTGGAGGCCATGCGATGGACCGGCCCCTCGCCCGGCAGCGAATGATCGCCCGGCACATAGGCCGCGATGTCCAGGATGCCGGGACGCACGTTCAGCGACATGTCGTTCAACCTCGAAAAGCTCTTCACTGAGCCGCGGCGGAGTCCGCGGTCTCGGCGAGGTCGGTCGCGCGCAGCGGCGCGGCGTAGCTGCCGAGCATGCGCACCTCCGCGCCGAGCGCGGCCGCGGCGGCGGCGATTTCCGCCTCGATCTCCGGCGCGAAGCCGGCGACGTCCAGCAGCCAGTCGCAGCCCTTGCCCGCGCGGTCGAGGCACAGCGCCTCATCCGGCCGCAGCGCCTTGGCGGCGGCCAGGACCGCGCGGCGCGAACGCGCCGCCTTGAGCGCCAGCACGATCCAGCTGCGGTCCTCGCCGGTCGGCTCGTTGGGCGCGCGGCCGATCACCATGGCCTGCGCCTTGGGGTCGCGCACATTGCCAACATCGCCGAATGGCAGGCGGCCCATCACATGCGGCACGCCCTCGCTCCTCTCCAGCAGGAGCGGCCACCAGGGGCTGCGCTCCCCCAGGCGCGGCATCGGCAGGATGCCGACGGTGGCCTTGCCGCGGGCGACGGCACTCAGCACGTCGGTGCCGGCGGGCAGCGGCGTGATCTTCACGCGGCTGCCGTAATGGTCGCGCGCCAGGTCCCACAAAGCGGTGTCGTCCTTTGGCGCCTGCACCGCCACCACGAAAGGGCCTTCGACCTGCAGCAGGGCCGAAATCATCTCGCGCCACATGCGCACGATCACCGCCTTGGGCAGCCGGCCGCTGTGGCGCGCCACCAACCGGCGCAGGATCAGTGCCTCGCGCGCGGGGCGGATGAACTTGGCGCCGTCGGCCGGGGTCCCGCCCAGGGGCTGAACGCGCGCCTTCACCTCCCCCACCTGGACGGCAAGGTCGGTGCGCCGCATCAACAGGTCGTGGAGCTGACTGTCGATCGCGTCGATCTCGGCGCGCAGGGCCGCAAGCTGCTGGTCGGGGCCGGTCATTCGTTCAGGTCCGGGTGGGTGTCCTGGTTGCAAAGCCACCCGGGCAGAGCCGGGAAAGGGCGCTCAGTGATAGTCCGGGAGGGCGGGAAAGCAAAGGGGCGAAATGGGCGCAGGCGGGGTCGAATCCGACAAAAATGCTGGTAGTCCATGGGGTAAACACGGCAGTCGCCCCATGCGGAGCGCCTAGAAGACGGCCATTTTGCCCCCACCCATGGCAATCAACGCCCCACCTCCCGAAAAATTGAGCTGCCACGCTTCATAGCCGGACGACATGTTCAAGGCCTCAAACACGAGGCCATTGCCGAAGTCGAAGCTGAGATCCAGTCGCAGGCCGGACAATAGCGCAATGAATGCTTTTGCCGACGATCACATCATGAATTGACTTCCGCGCATCCACCGCCGTAGGCAAGCCAAACTTCTGGCCGTCATCCTCGCTCGTGAGCCGGATACCGTCAGGACTGAATACACGCCAGGGACACTCCCTGTGAGCGTCGCGACCTCCTCGATCTTAAACCACCATTGAAACTCGTCGCGGTCCACTGAAGCCAGTTTGCGGCCAGCGAGATGTTCGAGAAAGGTCTGAACTCTCGGATCGATCAAATTGGCACCTCGGAATCTGGAACATTGCGCGTAGCCGGCGCGGGGATGCCAAGGGGGGCGGAGAAGCGCACGCGGCGTTTCACGGCCTTGACGGGCGTGCCGCCGTAGAGCTGCTTCATCGCCTCGACCAGGATGACGCCGGAGAAAGTGCTGAACCAGCGGCGGCCGATACGCTCCCAGCCCGGCGCGGCCTTGAGCCAGAAGCGCCAGGAGAACGGCATGAAGAGGAGCGCGCGCTCGGTCTGCAGCGGGGTGAAGCCGTTGCTGCGCAAGAGGCGCGTCACCTGGGTCTGGGTGAAGGGCTGGCCGTGGCCGAAAGGCGTGCGCTCGAGATGCGACCACGCGCTGCGCCGGTTGGGCACCACCACCATCAAGCGCCCGCCGCCCGCCAGCACGCGCCAGCATTCCTGCAGCATGTCGCCGGGATGCTCGCTCGATTCCAGCGCGTGGACCAGCAGCACGCGGTCGATGGAATTGTCCTGGAACGGCAGCTCGATCTCGTCGGACAGAACGGTCATGCCCGCCCCGTCGCGCGGCCAGGGCATCACGCCCTGCGCGGCCGGCATGACGGCGCCGATCCGCTCCGCCTCGCCCAGGAACTGGCGCAGATAAGGGACCGCGTAGCCGATGCCGAGCAGGCGCTGGTTGGTGAGGTCCGGCCACAGGCCGCGGATGCGCAGGCGCAGCAGATGGCGCGCGGTATGGCCGATCTCCCGGTCATAGAAATGCTTGAGGTCGCCGACGTCCTGCCACATCCGGTGCCATTATCCCCAATGCAAGGCGCGTTGATTATGGCATATCGCCTGCTATCGTGGATGCCGGAATTTAGCCCGCCGGAACTTCATCCGCGTTCCGCCGCGCTTTCTGGGAGCAAACATGGCCGAGCTCGACATCGCCGTCATCCCGCTGCTGAAGGACAATTACGGCTACCTGATCCACGATCCCGCGAGCGGCGAGACGGCGGCCGTCGACCCCTCCGTGGCGCAGCCCATGCTGGACGCGGCGGCGGCGCGCGGCTGGCGCATCAGCCACATCCTCAACACGCACCACCACTGGGACCACACCGACGGCAATCTCGGCCTCAAGCAGGCGACCGGCGCCAGAGTGGTGGGGCCGGCCTATGACCGCGACCGCATTCCCGCCATCGACGAGGCGGTGGACGAGGCGAGCGGCTTCGGCTTCGCCGGCCACCACGCCGATGTCCTGTTCATCCCCGGCCACACGCGCGGACACATCGCGTTCTATTTCGCGGACAGCAAGGCGGTGTTCTGCGGCGACACGCTGTTCTCCATCGGCTGCGGGCGGACCTTCGAAGGCACTGCGCAGCAGATGTGGGATTCGCTCACCAAGCTGCGCGACCTGCCGGACGACACCTGGATCTATTGCGGGCACGAATATACCGAGAGCAATTGCCGCTTCGCGGTGACGGTTGAGCCGGAGAACCGGGACCTCGCCGAATTCGCCGAGGCGGTGAAGCACGCGCGGGCGCAGGGCGAGCAGACCATCCCCTCCAATCTCGGCATCGAGAAGTTCTGCAATCCGTTCCTGCGCGCCGACCAGCCGCGCCTGCTGGAGAAGTTCGGCGGGCCTGAACGCGACCCGGCCATTGCTTTCGGCGCGATCCGCGCCGCCAAGGACAAGTTCTAGCCCATCCCCATCGCGACCAGGAGCCACCCGATGAAGCTGCGCTATTCGACCACCTCGCCTTTCGTGCGCAAGGTGCACGTTCTGGCGATCGAGACCGGCCAGATCGACAGGATCGAGCTGGTGAAGACGGTCACCGCCGATCCCGATCTCGGCCGCAACAACCCGCTGCAGAAGGTGCCGGCGCTGGCGCTGGATGACGGTACCTCGCTCTACGATTCGCGCGTCATCTGCGAGTATCTCGACGCGCAGGCGGGCGGCACGTTCTTCCCGCCGTCAGGGCCGGCGCGCTGGACCGCGCTGCGGCGCCAGGCACTGGCCGACGGCATGATGGACGCGGCGGTGCTGCGGCTGATGGAAAGCAAGCGGCCGGAGACCCTGCGCTCCGAGGAGTGGGATAAGCGGCAGAAGCTGAAGGTGGCGCAGGGCCTGGCGGCGCTGGAGGCCGATCACCTGGGTCCGCAGCTCGACATCGGCACGCTCTCGGTGGCGATCGTGCTCGACTATCTCGACTTCCGCTTCAAGGCGGAGGATTGGCGGCCGGCGCATCCGAAGCTCGCGGCCTGGCACAAGACCTTCTCCGAGCGCGCCTCGCTCAGGAAGACGCTGCCGCACGATTGAGAAGGCGCGGCGCTCTCTTCCTTCGTCATGGCAAGGCTTGGCCTTGCCATCCACGAGTTTCGTTAAGCAAGAACGAGTTGCCGCAGGCAAACTCGTGGATCCCAAGGCCAAGCCTTGGGATGACGGGTATGTTGATCAAGCAGGTTGCGAAGCCTTGCGCATCCACAGGTCGCGCGAGGCGATCACCGCGCCGCCGATGATCAGCAGGCAGGCGAGGATGACGGTGGCCGTCGCCTCCGCCTGGCCGGCGAGGATCAGCAGGATCGTGGAGAGCAGCGGCGAGGCGTAGGAGCAGGCGCCGAGCGCCTTGATGTCGCCGCGCTTGACGCCGTAATCCCACACGAAGAACGCGAGCCCCACCGGCCCAAGGCCGAGCGCGATCACCGCGGCCCATTGCCAGCCACCGGCGGGCCAGATCGCGGGCTCGCCGACCGCGAGGTGCGCGACAAACCCGAGCAGCGCGGTCGCGCCGCAGAAGGCGCCGACCAGGTCCGTCGGCGCCTGGCCGAAGCGGCGGCTCATGACCGAATAGATCGACCAGGTGAAGGCGCAGCCCAGGGCCGCCAGATACCCGGCGATGTAGCGCGCCTCGAACGCGAGCGCGCCATCCGCCCGCTGCAGCACCAGCAGGGCCGCGCCGACCAGGCCGATCGCGCCGCCCAGCAGGTGCGTCCAATGCAGCCGCTCGCCCGGCAGCAGCGCCGAGAGCAGCACGATCAGCAGCGGCCAGAGATAGGCGATCAGGCTCGCCTCCACGGGCGGGGCATGGTCGAGGGCGGTGAAGTAGAGCGCGTGATAGCCGAACAGCCCAACGATGCCGAGCGCCCACACAGGCCAGGGCTGGCGGAAGATGGCGAGGAAGCGCGCGCGGTCGCGCCGCGCGAGCCAGAGCCAGCGCAGCAGCGAGACCGCGAAGGCGATGCCGAAGGTGAGGCCGAGCAGCAGGAAGGGCGGCACCTGCCCCGTCGCGGTGGTGAACAGCGCAAGCGTCGCCCAGAGCAGGACGGCGATGAAGCCGATCAGCGTCGCGCGCAATCGTTCCGGTTGAGCTGGGGCAGACATGGGGCGCGTGGGTCGCACGGCGCCGGCCCCTTGTCAAGCGGGCGCCGCCCTATGCGTTGAAGCGGATATAGGGCGCCAGATAGAGGATCAGCAGCCAGTTGGCGGCGAGGATGAGCGCCAGCATGAAGAACAGCAGGATGTAGCGATGCACGTTGGCCTCGCGCGGCGGCAGATAGGCCCGCACGTCGCGCAGCACGTTGGAGAAGCGCTCGCTGATCATGTTGAGCTTGCCGCGCTCCGCCTGCTGCCAGAACTGAAAGATCGCCAGCGCGTAGATGGTGCCGCCGCTGACCGCCATGCTGATGATGACGATGGCCTGGATGATGAAGCCGTAATGCGGGGAGAACTCGCCGAGCACGCCGAGCGCCACGAACAGCAGCAGCGCGCCGGCCGTGGTCGTCCATTGCTGCGATTTCGCGAAGCGCACGGAATCGGCGCACTCGCGATACATCATCAGCATTTCCGCATGGGTCTTGTCGTCGAGGTCGCTGGGCACAACGACCAACGCTTCGCCCGCATCCTCGTCGGGTTTTTCCGGCGCCTTCGCCATCCTGATCTCCTCCGCCTGCCATGGTTGGTGGTTTCGGTTAAATTTGGCTTAAAACAACAGGAGAGGCCGGGCGGCTGCATGTGAACAGAGGACCCCTCCCCCTGCCGGAGGAGGGGCGCCCGCTCGTCAGCGGGAACTGCGCTCAGGGCTTGAGGTCAATGGCGGCGCGGTAGCTGCCATCCATGTAGAACGGCACGGACGTGTGCTCGTGGGCGATCATCCAGGCGCCGCTGAGCTTGCGCAGGCAGAGGGTCTGGCGCACCCAGACATCGGCCCGTTCGCCGGTCGTCTTGGTGCCGCTGATCCGGACAAAGCCGTGGCAACAGGCGAGGTCGCCGGCAACGGCAATGGCGAGATCGCGCGTCTCGTAGCCGATCGGGCCGCGCCAGGTCGCGAACCACTCGTTGAGCCCCGGCTCGCCCTGCGCGCCGCTCGCCGTGTTGCGCAAGGGCGGCGCGAGGTCAAAGATCACGCTGTCTGCCGTGTAGCAGGCGACGGCCGCCTTGGCGTCCTTGTCGTGGGTCGCGCGGGCCTGGCGGCCGATCAGGCTGCGGATCTCCGCTTCGGCCGATGCATCGTGGGTCATGGTCGTCTCCCTTTCCGGGCGCGTGGGGCCACCGGCAGCCCGCTCCCCTGCGGGAGCAAGCCGCCGTGGCATCGCACGCGGATTTGGCTAGATGCGGGCGGCGAGGGCGGCGAGCTGGTCGGCGCACTGGCCCCAGCCCTCGTGGAAGCCCATCTCCTCGTGGGTCTTGCGGTCCTCCGCATTCCAATGCAGGGCGCGGGCCGTGTAGCGGGTCTTGCCGCCTTCGTCGGCGAAAGTGACGATGGCCGTCATGAACGGCTTGGCCGAGGGCTCCCAGGCCTTGGTGTAGGCGTCGGTGAAGACCACCTTCTCGTTCTTCACGACCTCCAGGATCACGCCGGGATTGGGGAATTCCTGGCCGTCGGGGCCGCGCATGACGATGAGGCTGGCGCCGCCCGGCCGCAGGTCCATCTCGGCATGGGTGACGGTCCAGGGCAGCGGCGCAAACCACTGCTTCATCAGCTCCGGCTCGGTCCAGCAGCGAAAGAGCTTGTCCCGCGGCGCGTCGATCAGGCGGGTCAGGACGAGCTCGCGGTCGGCGTCAGGGCTCTGGGGGGCTCCACACATATTCGTCTCCTCTTGGCTGGCTCTCATCCCAAGGACGAATGGTCCAGGGCCGTTCCGACAGCGCTCTCACACTTTTTTCGCGGCGGGCGCGCTGTCCTTCTGCAGGCGGTCGAGCTGGGCGCGGATGTGGGCGGCTTCCGCCGCATTGTTGGCGAGGGCGATGGCGCGGTCGAAGGCGACGCGCGCGTCCTCGTCGCGGCCAAGCTCGAGGAACATCGCCCCCTTCACGCCGAAGAAGTAGAAATAGCCGGAGAGGTCCGTCGCCAGCGGCTCGATCATGGCGAGGGCCGCTTCGGGGCCGTGCAGCTTGGACACCGCCACGGCGCGGTTCAGCGTCACGACCGGCGAGGGCATCAGGCGTTCCAGCGTGGCGTAGAGCAGGTCGATCTCGCCCCAGTCGGTATCCTCCGGCCGCTTCGCGCGGGCATGCAGCGCGGCGATGGCCGCCTGCACCTGGTAGGGGCCGGGACGGCGGTGGCGCAGCGCCTTGTCGATCAGGGCCAGGCCCTCGGCGATCATCGGCTGCTTCCACAGGGTGCGATCCTGGTCCGCCAGCAGGATGATGGCGCCGTTCTCATCGAAGCGGGCGGCGGAGCGCGCGTGCTGCAGCAGCATCAGCGCGAGCAGGCCCATGATCTCCGGCTCGTTCTGGAACAGGCGCAGCAGCAGGCGCGCGAGGCGGATCGCCTCGTCGCACAGCGGCGCGCGCAGCGGCAGATCCCCGCCGGTCGCGGAATAGCCCTCGTTGAAGACGAGATAGATCATGCGCGCGACGATGCCGAGCCGCTCCGCGCGTTCCGGCGCGCCGGGCGTCTCGAACGGCACGTCGGCCTTGGCGATGCGCGCCTTGGCCCGGGTGATGCGCTGCTCCATCGCGCTCTCGCCGACCAGGAAGGCGCGCGCGATCTGCGCAACGCTGAGGCCGGAGACAATGCGCAAGGCGAGCGCGATCTGCTGCGTCTCCGGCAGCTCCGGATGGCAGCAGATGAAGAGCAGGCGCAGGATGTCGTCGCGGTACTGCGATTCGTCCAGCCGGTCGGCGATGGCGCTCTCGGCATCGCTCAGGTCGGAGAGCGCATCGTCGTCCGGCAAGGGCTGCTGCCTCGACTGCCGGCGCGCCGCGTCGATCCCGACATTGCGCCCGACCATGATGAGCCAGGCGGCGGGATCGCGCGGCGGGCCGTTGCGCGGCCAGGTGTCCAGCGCCTTCAGGCACGCGTTCTGGAACGCTTCCTCGGCGCTGTCGAGGTCGCGGAAATAGCGCAGCAGGGCGCTGACCGCCCGAGGCCGCGCGGAGGTCAAGGCCGCATCGATCCAGGCGATGTCGTCGTTCATTGCTTGAGCGTTCCCGATTTGAGATCGCCGGGTCGGAACTGGAGCAGCGGGCGAATTTCGTAGGAGCCGCCGGGATTGGCCTTGCCGAGTTCCTTCGCGAAATCCAGCGCATCGTCCAGGGAGTCGCAATCCACCACGTAGAAGCCGAGCAACTGCTCCTTGGTCTCGGCGAACGGCCCGTCGATCACCAAAGGCGGCTCGCGGTCCTTGCGCAGGGTGGTGGCCGCCGTGGTCGGCATCAGGCGCGCGACCGGGCCGAGCCTGCCGGCCTTCGCCATCTTCTCCTGCGCGGCGATCAGCCTGGTCATCGCGGCCTCCTCCTCCTGCTTGGACCAGGAAAAGACCGTCTCCTCGGAATTGTAGCAAAGAACGGCATAAAGCATGGGGGCACCCTTATTCGATCAGAGGACGAACGAGTATGCCCGGCGCCGACAGGGACCGGGAAAAATTTCTGCCGATAAAACGATGCAGCTCTTCCTTGCGGACGAACCTGGATTCCAAAGGTCCGGCGGATTAACATCCAACGAAGGAGGGACCGGCATGGGACGCCGCCTGGCGGCAATTCTCTCCACCGATGTCGTGGGCTATTCGCGGTTGATGGCCGCGGATGAGGCCGGCACCTTGGCGCGGCTCAAGGCTTTCCGCCATGGCGTCATCGATCCCTTGATCGCCGAGCACAACGGCCGCCTTGTCAAGCTGATGGGCGATGGCGCATTGGTCGAGTTCGCCAGCGTGGTGGACGCGGTCAAATGCGCGGCCGCGATCCAGCGCGCGGTGACCAAACAGGATGCGGAGGCGCCGGAGGACCGTCGCCTGACCTTTCGCATCGGCATCAATCTTGGCGACGTCATCGTCGAAGGTGACGATATCTACGGGGACGGCGTGAATATCGCCGCGCGGCTTCAGCAGATAGCCGAGCCGGGCGCGATCTATGTATCCGGTACGGTATTCGAGCATATCGATGGACGCGTCGATATTGCGTTCGAGGATCGCGGCGAACAGCGCGTCAAGAACATCGATCGACCGCTTCGCGTCTTCAAGGCACGGCTCGACGATGTCAAGACGGCACCCGCGTCCGCCGCCGCCAGGATGCGGGCGCCGCCGGACAACCCATCGATCGTCGTCCTGCCCTTCACAAACATGTCCGGCGATCCGGGGCAGGAGTATTTCTCCGACGGCATCACGGAAGACATCATCACCGAACTGTCGCGGTTCCGATCCCTGCTCGTCATCGCCCGCAATTCCTCTTTCGCATTCAAGGGCGCCGCCATCGATATACGGCATGTCGGCCGACAGCTTGGCGTCCGGTATGTCGTCGAAGGCAGCGTGCGCAGAGCGGGGAACCGGATTCGCGTTACCGCCCAGTTGATCGAAGCGGTAGCCGGCAATCACCTGTGGGCGGAACGCTATGATCGGGAGCTGGCCGACGTATTTGCGGTCCAGGACGAGGTGACGCGGCAGATCGTGACCAACATCGCGCCACGGCTGCAGGCGGAAGCCCGGCATTCCGCGACGCGGCGCGCACCCGAGGACATGCGGGCCTATGACCACTATCTCCAGGCCAAACTGCTGGTCGACACGCCACGCGACGTCGCCGATCTGGCCGCCGCGCGCGAACATTGCGACCGCGCCATCGAGATCGACCCGACCTATGCACGCGCGCACGCCTACAAGGCGCTGTCATACGTCGTCGGCATTCCGATGGTCGAGACCTATGAGCCGAGCGACTGGCAGCAGCAGGCGCTGGCAAGCGCCGAACGGGCGGTCGCGCTGGATGATCTGGACAATGTCTGCCACTGGGCCCTTGGGGAAGCGGCATTCTGGTCGCGGCAGCCCGGAAGAGCACTGCGGCACATCAGGCGGGCGCTTGCCCTCAACCCCAACGATGCCGATGTCCTGGCGATCTCGAGCTATTTCGAGGCCGCAATCGGTGACCCCGAATCGGCCACGCGCAACCTGGCCATGGCGCTGGAGCGCAACCCGACCAATCCGACCTGGTACCATTGGGTGGCCGGAGTTACGATGGCATTCTTGGGCCGATACGAGGAGGCGGTGGCCGAATACGACCAGTGCGACCCGCCGAATCTCGACATTCTCAAACTGCGAACGATCGCCCTTGTTCAGCTGGGCCGGCTGGAAGAGGCCCGTGCTCAGATGCGCGCCATGCTCCAGATCAAGCCGGAACTGACCATCAGCGTCCTTCAGAAGCGGGACGCCTTGTTGCCCGATGCCAAAGTACGCGCCGAGAGCCTGCGCCTGGCGGGAATGCCGGAATAGCAGCGCATCGCGCGCCGGCCACGCTCCCCTTCGCCCGCAAGAAAAGCCCGTGCGCTGCGCGCACGGAGCCGCACTCAGCCCTTCGGCCCCTTCGCCGCTTCGACCAGCTTCTCGTCCGGCTCGACGCGGTAGGCGTTGGCGAGGCGGTTGGTCTGGTTGGCCATGCCGACGATTGCGATCAGCTCATGCAGCATGGCGTCGGTCATGCCGGCTTTGCGCGCCGCGGCGGTGTGCGAGACCGTGCAGTAGTCGCAGCCGTTGGTGATGGAGACGGCGAGGTAGAGCATCTCCTTGGTGCGCGCATCGAGGGCGCCGGGCGCCATCACCTGCTTCAGGCTTTCCCAGGTGCGCTTCAGCATCGCCGGATCGTTGGCGAGCACCTTCCAGAAATTGTTGATCCAGTCGACGTCGCGGGTCTGCTTGATGTCCTCGTAGACCGCGCGCACCGCGGGGCCGGCGTCCGCTTCCTCAATGAAGGGATAGGTCGCCATGCGGCCTCCTCAATACATGTGCTGGCCGCCGTTGATGGAAAGCGTCGAGCCGGTGATGAAGCCGGCATCATCGGCCACCAGGAAGAGGACGCCGCGCGCGATCTCCTCCGCCCGGCCGAGGCGGCCGACGGGGATGCGGGCGACGATCTTCTCCAGCACCTGCGGCGGGACGGCGCGCACCATGTCGGTGTCGATATAACCGGGCGCGATGGCGTTGACGGTGATGTTCTTGGCCGCGCCTTCCTGCGCCAGCGCCTTGGTGAAGCCGTGGATGCCCGACTTGGCGGCGGCATAGTTCACCTGGCCGTATTGCCCGGCCTGGCCGTTGATCGAGCCGATATTGACGATGCGGCCGAAACTGCGCTCGCGCATGCCGTCGATGACGACGCGGCACATGTTGAAGCACGAGCCGAGATTGGTGGCGACCACCTGGCCCCACATCTCCGGCGTCATCTTGTGCATGGTGCCGTCGCGGGTGATGCCGGCATTGTTGACCACGATGTCGACCGGGCCGAGCTCCTCCGCGATCTTCTTGACGGCATCCTGGCACTGCTGGAAGTCGCTGACGTCGAACTTGTAGACGGGGATGCCGTATTTCTGCGCGAAGGCCTGGGCCGCCGCGTCGTTGCCGCCATAATTGGCGGCCACCTTGTAGCCGTTCTTCTTCAGCGCGACCGAGATCGCCTCCCCGATGCCGCGGGTTCCGCCCGTCACCACTGCCACGCGCGCCATCTCTTCCTCCCTGTTCTTGTCGTTTATTGGAACTCAGCGCTCGACGGTGAGGGCGATGCCCATGCCGCCGCCGATGCACAAGGTCGCCAGACCTTTCTTCGCATCGCGCTTCTGCATCTCGTGCAACAGCGTCACCAGGATGCGCGCTCCCGACGCGCCGATCGGATGGCCGATGGCGATCGCGCCGCCATTCACGTTCACCTTGGACACGTCCCAGCCAAGGTCCTTGTTGACCGCGCAGGCCTGGGCCGCGAAGGCCTCGTTGGCCTCGATCAGGTCGAGATCCTCCGCTTTCCAGCCGGCCTTCTCCAGCGCCTTGCGGCTGGCCGGGATCGGGCCGGAGCCCATGATCGCCGGATCGACGCCGGCGGTGGCCCAGGAGGCGATGCGCGCCAGCGGCTTCAGCCCGCGCCGGGCGGCGTTCTCGGCGCTCATCAGCACGAGGGCCGCCGCGCCATCATTGATGCCGGAGGCGTTGCCGGCGGTCACCGTCCCGTCCTTCCTGAAGGCGGGGCGCAGCTTGGCCAGGACGTCCACCTTGGTGCCCGGCTTGATGTATTCGTCCTCAGCCGCGGTCACGTCGCCCTTGCGGGTGGTGATGGTGACGGGGACGATCTCGTCCTTGAACCGGCCGGCCTTCTGTGCGGCCTCCGCCTTGTTCTGGGAGGCGGCGGCGAGCGTGTCCTGCGCCTCGCGCGTGATCTGCCACTTCTCGGCCACGTTCTCCGCGGTGATGCCCATGTGGTAGCCGTTGAAGGCGTCCCACAGCCCGTCCTTGATCATCGTGTCGATCATCTGCGTGTCGCCCATCTTGGTGCCGTTGCGCAGATGCATGCAGTGGGGTGAAAGGCTCATGCTCTCCTGCCCGCCCGCCACCACGATCTCCGAATCGCCGTTGCGGATCGCCTGATAGCCGAGCGCCACGGTGCGCAGGCCGGAGCCGCAGACCTGGTTGACGACGTAGGCGGTCTTGTCGGCCGGGATGCCGGCGGCGATGGCCGCCTGGCGCGCCGTGTTCTGCCCCGCGCCCGCCGTCAGCACGTGTCCCAGGACCACCTCGCTCACCTCGCCCGCTTCGGTCCTGGCGCGCTTCAGCGCTTCGACGATGGCGATCTTGCCCAGTTCGTGCGCCGGCAGAGTCGAGAGCGATCCGCCGAACGCGCCGATCGGGGTGCGGGCCGCGGAAACGATGACGACGTCGGTATTGGCCATGGGGGAAACTCCGTTCGAGATCAGGCAGCGCAGCCGCCACGCGTATTGAACTCCAGCCTTTGAACAGGAACGTTAGGGCCCTTGCATGCCAGGCGCAAGCACGGCTCGACGGGCGCTCAGCTTGCGGCAGTTCGCCGGAGCCACGCATCGAGCGGGTCCCACACCCGTACCCGTGCGGAGCTGCCCACCATCATGCCGATATGCCCGGCCGCAGGAGCCAACGTCTCGCAATCCGGCAGGCGCCGGGCGAGGCCGAGGGCGCTGTTCGGTGGAACGATCCGGTCGTTGCCGGGGATCATCGCGAGCGCCGGCAGGCGCAGTTCCTCCGGCCGCACCGGCTGGCCCGCGATCAGCCACCGGCCGTCCGCGGGCGTGTTCTCGCCGTACCACTGGGTGAGGCACTCGCGCGCGACCGGCGCCGCCAGGCCGACGCCGTCATTCAGCCAATCCTCCAGCGCGACGAAGCGGCGCGCGGCGACCTCCTCCATGTCGGCGAAGCGGCGGAACTTGGCGAGGATGGAGAGGGGATCGAGGGAGGCGAAGAAGCTCTGCAGCAGGTCGACCGGCATCTCGCCCAGCGCCTGGAACAGCGGATCCATGCCGCGGCCGACCGCGCCGATCAGCTGCGCCTGCGTCGCGCCGTCGGCGTGGAAGTCCCACGGCGTCGCGAGGCAGGCGAGCGCCGCCACATCCGCCTGGCGCCGCAGCGCCAGGGCGAGGGCGAGATTCCCGCCCATGCAATAGCCGACGAGGATGATGGGCCCGCCCGGCTCGCGCCGCAATGCGTCGAGCGCACCCTCCAGCCGGCCGGCGATGTAGCGGGTGAGGTCGAAGCGCTGCTCTTCCGCGCCGGGCGCATCCCAATCGACCACGAAGGGCGCGTAGCCGCGGGATGCCAGATCGGCGAGGAAGCTGCTCTCCGGCTCCAGGTCCAGGATGTAGTAGCGGTTGACCAGCGAGGGGATGACGAGCACGCGCGGCGCGGCTGCATCCGCGCCGTTGCGGTAGTCGCGCAGGACCGTCGTCCCCTCGCGCCACAGCACCGGCCGCACCGTCACCCGCCGCGCCGCGGGGTGGCGGCGATAGGCCAGCACGCCGTCCAGGAAATGCTCAAGGCGGCGGCGCCCTTCGAGGGTCAGGGCGTCGAGGAGCGCGGCCTCATCCGCCTTTTGGAGATCGGGTGCGAGGGCCTGCAGCGCGCTTGCGAGCGGGCTTGGGCCTGGACTTGGGCTTGGGCCTGGGCTTGGGCTTGGGCTTGGGCTTGGCGCCTTGCTCGAGCCCTGCCAGGCGGCTTTCAAGCTCGGCCAGGCGAGCGCGGAGTTCCCCCACAGCGCCAGCGCCAGCATCAGATGCTGCGGCAGCGGGCGCGGCCCCAGGCGCCGCGGCGCCTCCGGGCACCCCGCCTGCGGCGCCGAACGGGAACCCTGGGAATTGGCCCCCTGGGAATTGGCCCCCTGGGAATGGTCCCCCTGGGAATGGTCCCCCTGGGAATGGCCCTCCCGGGAACGATCCTCCGGGGAATTGGCTCGAGACTGGGGCAAAGCCGGTCCCTCCGGTTGGCGCCATCCCCGGCTGCGGCCAGGGGAACGGCGAATACGCGGTCATCAGCTTCAGCGCCTGGGCCATCAGGGCCGGGTCCTGGGCCAGCGCGGATACGTGGTCCTGCCAGAGATCCAGCAGCTTGCGCGCCAGGTCCTGAAGCTGCTCCTGGGTCGCGCTGCCGCCGTGCGCCGGGTCGTGCGCCGGGTCGTGCTCTGGGCCGTGCTCTGGGCCGTGCGATCCGGGGGCGGAATGTTGCGGGTCGGCGGCCATGTTCGGGCCCTGATTCTGCTGCCGTTGCAGGCGATAATAGGGGTCGGGTCCCGTCTTTCGCAATGCAGCTATTGCGTTGCCAAACCGGGGGGCATCCCTGCTATGCTGCATTGCATACAGGGAGACAAAGGATTGCCACGCATGACCATTGGCCAGGACAAGGATGGCAAACCCACAATCCGCATCAAGAAATACGCCAACCGGCGGCTCTACAACACCGCCACCTCCTCCTACGTCACGCTCGACTACCTGGCGCAGATGGTGCGCGAAGGGCAGGACTTCACGGTCGAGGACGCCAAGACCGGCGAGGACATCACCCGCTCCGTCCTGACCCAGATCATCGTCGAGGAGGAAGCCAAGGGGCAGACCATGCTGCCCATCAACTTCCTGCGCCAGCTCATCAGCCTCTATGGCGACAACCTGCAGTTCCTGGTGCCGCGCTACCTGGAACAGAGCATGGAAGCCTTCGCCAAGAACGAGGAGCAGATGCGCCAATACATGCGCGAGAGCTTCGGCGGCATCTTCCCGTTCGACCGGTTCCAGGAGATGTCGAAGCAGAACATCGCCTTCTTCGAGCAGGCGATGCGGATGTGGTCGCCGTTCCGCGGCAACCAGCCGGGCGAGCCGGCAAATGCCGCCCCGCCCAAGGCGGAGCCGAAGCCCGCCGACCTCGACGACCTCAAGGCCCAGATGCAGGCGCTGCAGAAGCAGCTCGAGACCCTCGCCCAATCCAACCGGCCCAAGGACGACAAGCCGGAATAGGTCGGGGTCCGTTCAATCGGACCCGAACTCCGGCGCCCACGCTCACGCCAAAGAGGCGGCGAGATCCCTAGGGCTTCACGGTCTGGGCCAATGGGATGGCCACGGGGCTCTCGCGGTCCTTGTTGAGATAGCGCTCCAGCCAGTTGAGGATGCGCGTCAGGATGAACACCAGCACGATATAGACGATGCCGGCGCCGATCAGCGTCTCGTAGGTGCGGAAGCTCTGCTGCCGGATGAACTGCGCCGTGCCCAGCACCTCGTAGACCGTGATGGTGGAGGCGAGCGCCGTGGCCTTCAGCAGCAGGATGGTCTCCGTGCTCATGGTCGGCAGGCAGATGCGGATGGCCCGCGGCAGCGTGATGCGGCGGAAGATCAGCCACTTCGACATGCCGAAGGCGCGGCCGGCCTCGATCTCGCCATGCGGCACGGCGAGGATCGCGCCGCGCAGGATCTCGCCCGTATAGCCTGCCGTGTTCAAGGTGAGCGCGAAGATGGCGTAGTAGATCGCATCGCGCAGGAAGGGGAAGGCGCGCATCATCGGCGTGCCGTCCCAGGTCATGCCGCCCAGCACCTGGCCCAACCCGTAATAGATCAGGTAGATCTGCACCAGGAGCGGCGTGCCGCGCATCACCAGGATGAAGGCGTAGGACGGCATCCAGAGCAGCGGGTTGCGCGACACGCGCGCCACCGCGATCGGGACCGCGAGCAGATTGCCGATCACGCCCGAGGTGACCAGCAGGAACAGCGAAATCGGGACCGCCTTGATGAGCGCCGGCATCACCGACCACAGCAGGAAGCACCAGTCGAAGCCCGGCCCGGGCTCGGTGTTCAGGAAGGCGTAGCACTGCGCGATGTCCATCACCGCACCCTATGCCCGCCGGACGCCGCGGCTGGCGCGCCGCTCGATCCGGTGCAGCACGATCATCGACACGACCGTGATGGTCAGGAAGCACAGCGCCCCGACCGAATAGAAGAAGATGTATTCCTTGGTCTGCGAGGCAGCGCTCTTGGCGGCGAACAGCAGCTCGAACGCGCCGATGACGCTCACCAGCGCGCTGTCCTTGGTGATGTTGAGCCACTGGTTGCCCATACCGGGGACGGCGTAGCGGATCATCTGCGGGAAAATGATCCGGCGGAAGCGCATCAGCCCATGCATGCCGTAGGCGCGCGCCGCCTCGATCTGGCCCTTCGGGATCGCCTGGATCGCGCCGCGCAAAATGTCGGTGAGATAGGCCCCGTAGATGAAGCCGAGGGAAGCCACGGCGGCAATGAAGGGCGAGATGTTGATGCCGCGCTCGGTCACGCCGAGCCCGATCAGCACCGCGTTCACGGCGCGCGAGCCCATGTAGTAGACCATCAGGATCAGCAGCAGCTCAGGGATCGCGCGCACAAAGGTGGTGTAGAGATCGCCCAGGCGATAGAGCCACCGGTTGCCGTGGAGCTTGGCGCCGGCGCCCAGCAGGCCGAGCATGAAGGCGAGGAGATAGCCGCTGATCGAGATCTGGAGGGTGAACAGGATGCCGCGCAGGAACTCGTCGCCGTAGCCGGTATCCCCATAGGCCATCAGCGACCACAAAGACGGCTGCGGATTCATCCTTCCCCCACCTTCCCTGTCCTTGAGCCGGGCGGCCGTTCCCTCCCCGCCGCCCGTTCCCGCACCATAACGGCTGACACACGAAAAACAAAGCGCCGCCCGGATGTTCCGCCGGGCGGCGCTGCTGCGTCCCTGTAGGCTGGGATCAGCTCTGCGGCTTCTGGATCTGCTCCGCCAGACCCGGATACTTCGCCATGAACTCGTCGTATTTGCCGTTCTTCACGACATCGGCAATGCCGGCATTCAGCTTCGCCTTGAGATCGGTATCGTCCTTGCGGACGCCGCCGCCCACGCCTGCGCCGAAGATCGGGTCGAGCGGCCAGGTCACCTTGGTCTCGAAATCCGTGTTCGCCTCCAGGAACGGCGCCAGCGAGGTCGAGGACTCGGACACGTAATCGGCGCGGCCGGCCTTCAGATCGGCCAGGGCGTTGTCCAGCGTGTCATAGAGCTTCACCTCCGCCGTGCTGCCGAAATACTTCTGGATGAAGTTCGCATGGATGGTGGAGGTCTGCACGCCGATGATCTTGCCCTTCAGGCTGTCGGCGTTGTTCACGTCCGGCACGGCGGGGTCCGACTTGGGGCCGATCAGCACGTTGGCCGAGTCGTAGTACATGTCGGTGAAGTCGATGACCTGCTTGCGTTCCTCGGTGATCGACATCGACGACCAGATCACGTCGATCTTCTTTTCCTGCAGCGCGGGGATGATGCCGTCCCAGGCCACCTCGACCAGCTCGCACTTCAACTGTTGCGCTTCGCAGACGGCTCTGTAGAGGTCCATCTCGAAACCAACCCAATTGCCGGACGGATCCTTCTCGGAAAAGGGCGGGTACGGCTCGGCGGCAACACCGATCCGAATCACCCCCTCGGGCGTCTTGGCAGCTTGCTGCGTTGCCGAAGGCTCCGCGGTTGTCGCCTGCTGCTGTGCCTCCGGCTGAGCCGCCGGCGCTGGTTCGGGCGCTGGCGCCGGAGCGGTGGATTCGGCCTGCTGCGGCTGTTCTGGCGCCGGCGTCGGCTTGAAGACGAAATAGCCGACAATCGCAAGCAGGACCACTGCAAGAACAGCAATGATCGTTCTCTTGTTCATTTAGGCCCCCTGTTCCAAGGCAAAGTGGTGTTCATCGTCATGATAATATCATGGGGCGATTCCAGTTGGAAAGGCCGGCCAAACCCGAGTTAATTCTGCCGAAGGAACGATTCTAACCGGTCCATCGCCTCGTCCAGGCGCTCCTCGCCCTGGGCGTAGCACAGCCGCAGGTAGCTTTCGCCGCCGGCGCCGAAGGCGGTGCCGGGCGCGAGGCCGATGCGCGCCTCGCGCACCAGGCGTTTGCAGAATTCGACCGGGTCGCCCATCTCCTCCACCCGCAGCATGAGATAGAAGGAAGCGTCGGCCGGGATCACCGACACCCGGTTCATGGCGCTGAGCCGCGCCAGCACCAGGTCGCGCCCGCGCTTGCAGCGCTCCACCATCCATTTGACCCAGGGCTCGCCCTCGCGGATGGCGGCGACGCAGCCGGCCTGCAGGAAGCTCTGCCCGCCGGAGGTGTTGAACTCGATCAGCCGGTCGACCTGGTCGGTGAGACCTTCGGGCAGCACGATCCAGCCGACCCGCCAGCCGGTCATCGCCCAGGTCTTGGAGAAGCTGTTGACGACGAACAGGGGATCGTCCGGGCGCGCGATCTCCAGGAACGAGGGCGCGACGCGGCGGTCGTAGATCAGCCGGTTGTAGACCTCGTCCGCGATCAGGGCGATGCCGCGCGACCGCGCGAAGTCAAGGACGGCGCGGCGCTGCTGCTCCGGCATCATCCAGCCAGTCGGATTGCCGGGCGAGGCGAGATAGACCGCGCGCGTGCGATCGTCGCAGGCGGCGAACAGCCGGTCCAGGTCCAGCTCCCAGCCGTGATCCGTTCCGGTCATCGGAACGTGCCGCGCGATGCCGCCCTGGATCTGGATCGCGGCGAAGATGTTCGGCCAGACCGGCGTGACGCAAACGATGTTGTCGCCGGCTGAGACCAGGGTCTGCACGATCAGCATCATGGCATTCATGCCGCTGCTGGTGATCGCGATGCGGGAATCGGCGATCTCCACGCCGTAGAGGTCGCGGTGATAGTCGATCAGCGCCTGGCGCAGCTCCGGAATGCCGCGCTTGTGGGTGTAGAAGGTGTCGCCGGCGGCGAGGGCCCGCGCCGCCGCGTCGCAGATGAAGCGCGGCGTCGGCAAATCGCCCTGCCCCACCCACATGCCGATCACGTCGGGGATGTCGAAGCCCATGCGCCAGACCTCGACGATTTTCGATTCCTCCAGTTCCGCGATGTCTGGCCGGATGTTCAGGGTCATTCTCACCTCATTCCGCGGTTGCCGGCGCAGCGCGCGGGACGCGGCGCAAGGCGAACACATTGCCGATCAGGATCAGGGCCACGCCGAGGATCGCCTCCGGCTGGGGCCGATAATTCTCGAACCAGGCGCTCAAGGCCAGCGCCAGGATGGGGAACAGCACGGAGCTGTAGGCGGCCCGCGCCGCGCCGATGCGCCGCGCCAGGGTGAGAAACGCGCCGAAGCCGATCACCGTCGCGAACAGGGCGAGGAACAGCAGCGAGATCGTGTAGCTCGGCGCCGGATTGTAGACGAACGGCGCGCCGTGCAGCAGCGCGAAGGCAAAGGAGGCCGCCGCGCCGATGGTCATGCCGATGGTGTTGGATTCGACCACGCCGATGCCGCGCTTGCCGAGCCCGATCGAGGCCATGTTGCCGAGCGAGGCACAGAGCGTGCCGAGCAGCGAGAGGACGAGGCCGAGCACGACCTCCCGGTTGAGCGCATGCCCGACGATATCGGACCAGAAGGTGAGCGCCAGCCCGACGAGGCCGAAGGCGGCGGCGAGCGCGACCCTGGCCTCGATCCTCTGCCCGAACAGGATCGCGGCATTGACCATGTTCATCACCGTGATCATCGAGAACACGACGGCGAGCAGCCCGGTCGCGAGATAGGCGGTGGCGTAATAGAACAGGATGTAATTGGCGCAGAACAGGAACAAGCCGAGCACCGCCATCAGGCCATAATCGCGCGCGGCGAAGACCAGGCGCCGGCGCGTGGCGAGGCAGAACACGACCATGATCGCCGCCGCGAGCAGGAATCGATAGGCGATGGAGAGGGCCGGCGCCACCTCGGTCTGATAGAGCAGCGCGTGCCAGGACAGGCCCCAGACGATGACGGTGATGGTGTAGAGCGACCAGGTCGGCATGCGCCGGAAGCTATCGGGCGGGCAGCGGCCGCACAATCGGAATCAGGCGCATGCCGGGCATGCGGTTGGTGTGGCACGCCGGTTACCCCACCACTCACTGTCATCCCGGCGGCGCGGAGCGCGAGCCGGGACCCATGCCACCGTTCGGCCACACTGGACGAACCGCATGGGTCCCGGGTCGTGCCGCTGTGCGGCCCGCCCGGGATGACATGTTGGAGAGTGGATGTCTCGCTACAATCCCCGGTCGGCCGCATCCGCGGCCAGGCGGGCGGCGATCTCCGGCATCAGGGCGGCATCGACATTGGCGAAGGCGACGCGCAGGTAGTCGTCCTGGGCGGGGCCGAAGACGCTGCCCGGCAGGGCCAGCAGGTTCTGCCGGTCGACCAGGCGGCGCGCGACCTCCGCCGCCGTGCGGCCACGATGCGGGTGCTTGAGATATGCGAAATAGGCGCCGGCGGAGATGAGCTCATAGCCGAGGTCATTGCGCGCGAAGGCCTTGAGCAGCGCCTCGAGCCGGTCGCGCATCATGCGCGTGTTCGCGGTGCGCCAGTCGGCCAGATGGCCGAGGCCGAAATGCGCCGCCTCCTGCCCGATGCGCGGGGCGCAGATCGCGACGCAATCCATCGCCTTGGCGGCGTGGTCGATGAATGCCCCGCCGGCGACGATCGCGCCGACGCGATAGCCGGTCAGCGCGAACACCTTGGAGAAGCTGTAGAGGTGAATCAGCGTGCCCGGCCAATCCGCGTCGCGGAACAGGTCATGCGGCGCGCCGTCGCCGGGCAGGAAATCGCGATAGGTCTCGTCCAGCACCAGGGCGATGCCACGCTCCTTCGCCAGCGCGCAAAAGGCGCGCAAGGTCTCCGGCTTATAGACCGCGCCGGTCGGGTTGTTGGGGGAGACGAGGACGATGGCCTTGGTCCTCGGCCCGATGACGCGCGCCGCCTCCGCGATGTCCGGCTCCCCGCCGGCATCGGGGCGGAACGAAAGCGGCACCAGGCGGATGCCGAGCATCTGCAGCCACATCTCGTAATTGAAGTAGAAGGGCGCGGGCATGACGATCTCCTCGCCCGCCTGGGCGAGGCTCATCATCGCGAGGCAGAAGGCCTGGTTGCAGCCGGCGGTGATCATCACCTGATCGGGCGTGATGCGATCGCCGTAGAAGCCGGTCATATCCTCGGCGAGTGAGGCACGCAGCTTCGGCAGGCCGCAGATGTCGGTGTAGCGCGACGTGGTCGGTTCCGAGGCGATGCGCGCGAGGTGATCGGTGAGCGCGGCCGGCGGCGGATAGCCCGGCACCGCCTGGCACACATCGATCAGCGGCTTGTCAGCGGGGAAGGTGCGGCCGGCGATCCAGCCCTGCGCCTCGGCGATCGCCGGTTCCGCGACGCCGGCGAGGAGGGTGTTGAGGCGGTAACGGGGTGTCGTTGCGGTCACGACTGCACCACCCTCAATGCTCCTCCAACTGTCACCCCGGCCAACGCAGCGCGAGCCGCGGTCCATTCTTCCGGCGCACGTGCGACTGCGGAATGGATCCCGGCTCAAGGCCGGGATGACAGAAGCATGGACGACCAGAGGGGTAGCTCACTGGCGATGGCGACAATCTCACGACTGCAATTCCTTGATCCCCTCGTACAGCGTCAGCGCTTCCGGGTTGGCGAGCGCTTCCTTGTTCTTCACGGGGCGGCCGTGGACCACGTCGCGGACGGCGAGCTCGACGATCTTGCCGGACTTGGTGCGCGGGATGTCGGCGACCTGGACAATCCTGGCGGGCACGTGGCGCGGCGTGGTGTTCGCCCGGATGTGCTTCTTGATCCTGTCCTTGAGCGCCTCGTCGAGCGTCAGCCCTTCGCGCAGGCGCACGAACAGGATGACGCGGACATCGCCCTCCCAATCCTGGCCGATGACGATGCTCTCCACCACCTCGGGCAATTGCTCGACCTGGCGGTAGATCTCCGCCGTGCCGATGCGCACGCCGCCGGGATTGAGCACGGCGTCGGAGCGGCCATAGACGACAATCCCGCCATGCTCCGTCAGCTCGACGTAGTCGCCATGGCGCCAGACATTGGGATAGGTCTCGAAATAGGCGGCGCGGTATTTCCTGCCGTCGGGATCGTTCCAGAAGCCGACCGGCATCGAGGGGAACGGCGCGGTGCAGACCAGCTCGCCCTTCTCGCCCGCCACCGGCTTGCCCTCGTCGTTCCACACCTCGACCTTCATGCCGAGGCCGCGCATCTGGATCTCGCCGCGCCAGACCGGCCCGGTGGGGTTGCCCAGCATGAAGCAGGAGACGATGTCGGTGCCGCCGGAGATCGACGAGAGGCACACGTCCTTCTTGACGTGCGCGTAGACATAGTCGAAGCCCTCCGGCGCGAGCGGCGAGCCGGTCGAGGTGATCATGCGCACGGTTGAAAGATCGTTGGTGCGGATCGGGTCCAGCCCCAGCTTGACGCAGGCGTCGATGTATTTGGCCGAGGTGCCGAACAGCGTGCAGCGCTCCGCCTCCGCGAGGTCAAACAGGATGTTGCCGCCGGCCGCGAAGGGCGAGCCGTCATAGAGCAGCAGGGTCGCGTCGGAGGCGAGGCCCGAGATCAGCCAGTTCCACATCATCCAGCCGCAGGTGGTGAAGTAGAACACGCGGTCGTGCGGCCGCACGTCGCCGTGCAGGCGATGCTCCTTCAGGTGCTGCAGCAGCGTGCCGCCCTGGCCGTGCACGATGCATTTCGGCACGCCGGTCGTGCCGCTGGAATACATGATGAAGAGCGGATGGTCGAAGGGCACGCGCTCGTATCGGATCGCGCCGCCGGGATGGCCGGCCAGCACCTCCGGCAGCAGCTTCGCCTTCGGCAGCGCGGAGAGGTCCGGCTTGTCGCTGAGATAGGGGAAGACCAGGATCTGCTGCAGGCTGGGCAGCTTCGCGGAGAATTCCGCGACGCGCGCCAGGCAATCGAACTGCTTGCCGCCGTACCAATAGCCATCCGCCGTGATCAGCACCTTGGGCTCGATCTGGCCGAAGCGGTCCAGCACGCCCTGCACGCCGAAATCCGGCGAGCAGGAGGACCAGATGCAGCCGATGGCGGCGGCGGCCAATGCGCCGATTACCGCCTCCGGCGCGTTGGGCACGAAGCCGGCGACCCGGTCGCCCGGCTTCAGCCCAAGGGCGCGCAGGTGCTGCGCCAGGCGGCTGACCCGGTCGTGAAGATCGGCATGGGAAAGGCGGCGCTTCACCTTGTCCTCGCCCCAGAACACGATGGCGTCGCGCGCGCCGCCAGCCCGCGAGAAACGCAGCATGTTCTCCGCGTAATTGAGCCGGGCCCCGGGGAAGAAGCGGGCGCCCGGCATCCTGTCGCGATCCTCTAGGATCACATCGCCCGGCCCGTCGCCGATCACTTCGCAAAAGCGCCACAGCGACAGCCAGAACTTCTCGATCTCCTGCACCGACCAGCGCCAGAGCGCGTCGGTATCAGGCAATTCCACCGACCAGTCGCGTGCCACCTGGGCGCGGAGCCTGGTCATGTTGGAATCGGCGATCGCGGCGGGCGACGGCCGCCACAGTGGCTGTTCCATGATCGAGACTTGACCTCCCTTTGCGGCGCCGTCTGCACTTGCCGCATGGGCCCAATTCCGGCTCGGCAGTGGCGGCGCTATGCCTTTGTCTCTAATGTGCCGACCCACCATGTTCCTTGACAAGTTTAAAGCGCTGCCGGGGCAGCAGAACCATGTGCTGATCGCCGCCGGCTTGACTATTTTCGCCGGGCTGTGCTTCGCCGGGCTCAGCGCCCAAGTCAAGTTCCTCTCCAGCGACCTGCATGGCTTCGTCATCACCTTCTGGCGCAACTTCTGGGGTTTGTTCTTCATGCTGCCCTGGCTGTTCCGCCAGGGCCTGGGCGAGCTCAGCTGGCCGCGCATCCGCATGTTCACCCTGCGCTCGGCCCTCAGCCTCGCCTCCATGCTGTGCGGATTCACCTCACTCACCTATCTCACGCTGGCAAACGCCACCGCGCTCAGCTTCACCGCGCCACTCTTCGCCACCATCATGGCGGCCCTGGTGCTGGGCGAGACGGTGCGCCGGCGGCGCTGGTCGGCGACCCTGGTGGGATTCATCGGCGTACTGATCGTGCTGCGCCCCGGGGTGAGCGGCATGGGGATCGGCGAGGTCCTGGCGCTGGCCGGCGCGTTCCTGACCGCGCTGGTCATCATCGTGGTCAAGCAGATGTCGCGCACCGAGCCCAGCAACGCCATCGTCGCCTACATGGTCCTGCTGCTGACCCCGATGTCGCTGGTCACCGCCCTGCCGTTCTGGAGCTGGCCGGCGGCGCAGGACTGGGTGTTCGTGATCGGCATGGGCCTTGCCGGGACGGTGGGCCACGTCTGCTGGACCCGCGCGATCTCCATGGCCGACGCCTCGGTGGTAGTGCCGTTCGATTACGTGCGGCTCATCTTCACCATCGTGATCGGCATCTTCGCCTTCGCCGAGCGGCCGGACGCCTATACGCTGCTCGGCTCCGCCATCATCGTGCTGGCCGGCATCTATATCGCGCGGCGCGAGGCCATGTTGAACCAGCGCGCGGCGCGCGAGGCGGTTGCGGCCTCCGGCGATCCAGCGCGCACGGCGGGGCGTGACGGCGCATGACCCTGGCGCTGCCGCGCGAGCGCTGGTCCCGCCTCAGCCCCAACCTGCAGGGCGCGCTGTGGCTGCTGCTCTCCTGCCTCGGCTTCTCGGTGATGGCGACCTTCGTGAAGTTCGCGGCGCGCGAGGTGAGCCCGTTCGAGATCACCTTCTTCCGCTGCTTTTTCGGGTTGCTGGTGCTGGCGCCGGCGATCGCCTGGCACGGAACCGGCGCCCTGCGCACGCGGCATTTCGGCATGCATGCGTGGCGCGGCATATTGGGCACGATCGCCATGGGCTGCGCCTATTTCGGCCTCAGCCGCATGGAGCTAGCCACCTACAATGCGCTCAGCTTCTCCAAGCCGCTGTTCGCCATCGTGCTGGCGGTCATCGTGCTGCACGAGACGGTGCGCTGGCGGCGCTGGGCGGCGACCCTGGTCGGGTTCCTGGGCGTGCTGGTGATGATGCGGCCGGGCACCGAGGCGTTCGATCCCAACGGCCTGTTCGCGCTGGGCGATGCGCTGTCCATCGCCATCCTGATCACGGTGCTGAAGAGGCTGCCCGCCTATGAGCGGCCGCTCGCCATGCTGTTCTATTACGGCGTGGTGTCCTCGCCGATTGCGCTGGCGCTCGCGATCCCGCACTGGATCTGGCCGAGCCCCGAGGGCTGGGCGATGCTGGCGGCGATCGGCACCGTCGGCGCGCTGTCGCAATATTGGTGGATCCTGGCCTTCCGCGCGGGCGAGGCCTCGGCAGTCGCGCCCTTCGACTATTCGCGGCTGATCTTCTCCGCCTTTTTCGGGCTCATCTTCTTCGCCGAGATGCCGGATTCATGGACCTGGGCCGGCGCCGCCCTGATCGTCGCCAGCACGATCTATATTGCGCGGCGCGAGGCGCAGCAGCGCGCCCCGAAATAGCGCGCCCTCACTGCCTTTTGATCCGGCACGATGGCCGCGCCGGGCCTATAGTCATCCCTTCGCAATCCTGTCGGGAGGCACGACCATGAGAGCTCTGTTCGGCGGCGTTGCATGCCTGATTCTTCTGGGCGGCGCATCGGTTGCGCAGGCCCAGGACAGCGAGATGACCTTCTTCATCACCAGCGCGGGGCCGGGCGACGGCGGCAATCTCGGCGGGCTGGACGGCGCGGATGCGCATTGCCAGAACCTGGCGGAAGCGGCCGGCGCGGGCGGCAAGACCTGGCGCGCCTATCTCAGCACCAGCAGCGTCAACGCGCGGGACCGGATCGGCGACGGCCCCTGGCACAACGCGCAGGGGGCGCTGATCGCCTCCAATCTCGACGAGCTGCATAACGATGCGAACCGGATCAGCAAGGAAACCGGCCTCTCCGAGACCGGCGCGATGGTGAAAGGCCGCGGCGATTCGCCGAACCAGCACGACATCCTGACCGGCAGCAACGCGGACGGGAGTGTGGCGGGGGGCATGACCTGCGAGGACTGGACCAGCAACGCCAGCGCGAGCCGGGGCTTCGTGGGCCACCACGACCGGATCGGACTGCGCGACGACGCGCCGTCCAAATCCTGGAACGCCTCGCACGCGTCGCGCGGCTGCGCGCAGGAGGACCTGCCGAAATCCGGCGGGGCGGGCTTCTTCTATTGCTTCGCGGCGGATTGAGCCCGGCTATCCGGCCGAGCTCTGCAGCAGCCTGTCCAGCGCATTCTTGGCAAGCAGGCGATGATCCGGCTTGATGTGCGGCAGGACGGCGCGGATCGCACCGTAGAGCACCGCGGCATCGTCGCCGAAGCCGAGCAGCGGCATGAAATCCGGCACCACATCGGTCGGCAGGATGAAATAGGCGAGCGCGCCGAACAGGATCGCCTTCGCCCGCAGCGGCGTCGCGGGATCCATCGCGCAGTAATAGACCGCGACCAGATCGTCGATGAACGGGACCTTGCGGAAGGTCGCCTTCAGCTTTTGCCAGAAGTCGCGGTCCACGCGGGTCCGGTCGTTCTTCAGCCTGTCCGCTTCGGCGGGCGTCAATTCCTGGGCCATGGCGATTCCATATGGCCCGCCGCGCCGGCGATGCAAGACCCCGCGGGCGCTAGGGTGAAGGTTTCATTAACCAAGTTCTCCTAGCCTCCGCCCTATGTTGCGCGTCCTCCTCGCCGCTCTCCTGTGCTGCGCCCTCGGCCTGCCGGCCGGAGCGCAGGAAACCGCGTCTGCCGCGCCGGAGGACGAAAGCCAGCGGATCATCGAGATCCCCAACCCGGCGATGGCGCGCGAGGCGCCCCAGCCGATGCGATCGCTCACCGTCATGGTGGATGGCGAGCCGCGCTCCTGGGCGCCGCTGGAGCGCGACACCGGCGCGGCGTGGCAGGCCTATACCGGAGGCGACTTTCCGCGCGCGGTCCCGATCTTCGCGCGTCTGGCCGAGATCGGCCATCCGGTGGCGCAGTGGTTGATGGGCAACATCTACTTCTTCGGCCAGGGCATTCCCAAGGATTACGCCAAGGCGCACGCGATGTTCGAAGCGTCCGCGCAACAGGGCTATTTTGCCGCCTTCGCCCCGACGGCGCAGATGTATGTGCAGGGCCTCGGCGTGCCGGCGGAGCCGGCCAAAGCCTATTACTGGTACAACATCGCCGCCGCGCAATTGCCGGACAGCATCGAACGCACGGAGATGATGGAGCGGCGCGAGGCCGTCGCCGCGTCGATGACGCCGGCGCAGGTCGAAGCCGCGCAGAAGCGCGCCAACCTCTTCAAGCCGCTGCCTGTCATCCCGCCCGATCCCGAAGACGTGGATTGGATGTGGGAGTAGCAAGCGTTCTCTTCATCCGGCGTTCTCTCATCCGGCCATATTTTCGTCATCCCAAGACTTGGCCTTGGGATCCACGAGTTTGCCTGAAGCTGCACAGCGCTGCTTAGAGAAACTCGTGGATGGCAAGGCCAAGCCTTGCCATGACGACAGAGTAGTGTGTGGGGGCGGAGTTCCCTACTCCGCTTCCTTGATCTCGAAATCGTGGGTCATTTTTGCGGTCTTCGCGAGCATGACGGAGGCGGAGCAGTATTTCTCCGCGGAGAGCTCGACGGCGCGGCCGACCGCTTCGGGCTTCAGGTTCTTTCCAGTCACCACGAAATGCATGTGGATGCGGGTGAAAACCTTGGGGTCCTCCGGCGCGCGGTCGGCATCCAGCAACACCACGCAATCGCGCACGTCGTGCCGGCCCTTCTTGAGGATATGCACCACGTCGACGCAGCTGCATCCGCCGGTGCCGAGCAGCACATATTCCATCGGCGACGGCGCCGTGCTGCCGTCATCGCCCAGGATCTTCGCATGCATGGGCACGGCGTGCCCGCTGCCGCTTTCGGCCAGGAACCGTCCGCCCTCGACCCAGCCCACCTTGCCCTTCATGCAATCCGTCCCTGTCGTGTCCGCGCGCGCTGCGCCTCGTCCGGCGGAATGTCGGCACCATCGGCCGGACGCGTCAACTGGCTGAGCGCGGCCGCGACCCCAAGACGCGGCGAAGCGAAGACCGGGACCGGTGCTTGCGCCAGCAGGTCGGCGGCCGCCGCCATGGAGGCCTGCGCCAGCACGATCGCGTCGGGTTGCGGATGGGTGTTGAGGATGATGCCGGCGATATGGCGGGTGAAGCCGTCCTCGTCGCCCGCCTGGAACAGCGGCCAGGCATTCTCCATCAGCAGCGTCTCGATCTCCACCGGCCGGCCCTGCGCGTGCGCCACCTCTTTCAGCAATTGCGTGGTCGGGCCGAGGGTCGAGGGCAGGCAGGCCGCGACCAGGATGCGATGCCCGGCGGCCACCGCCGCTTCCGCCATCGGCCGGTCGACACGCAGGGTCGGCAGCCCCATGCGGCGGCCCACCTGCTCCGCCATGCCGCCGATGCTGGAGCAGGTGCAGAGCACGCGGCGCGCGCCCAGGCTGCGCAAGGTCGCCATCGCATGCACGATCCCGGCGGCGATGGTGTTGACCGGGAAGGTATCGAGCGCCTGGCGCAGCAGCCCCTCGCGCACGCAATGCACCCACCGGACCTCGGGCGGCGCCGCCTCCGCCAGCAGGCGGTCGAAGCGCGCGCGATGCGCTTCCGCGGTGTGCAGCAATCCCAGCACGCGCCTGGTCACAGCATTGCGCTCTTGAAGAAGATCCGCGTGTTGTCGTAGCCCGCGATCACCAGGAAGCGGTCGCCGGGCTGCACCGCGATCGGCTGGGGGAAGAACTCCGCCGCCTGCTTCCAGTGATTGGTGCGGGCAGTGCTGGCGGAGGAATAGACCACCTCGTCGTCCATCACGAGGTCGAACCAGAAAGCGATGCCATGGACGATGCCTGCGCTGGTCGCCGTCGCCTGCAGGATGCGCGCGTCGCGCTCCGGCATGTTGAGCCGGAAGTCGAACTCCAGCGCCTTGAAGGGCTGCGAGATCTGCCGCACCAGGTCGGCGGCCATGTCGATCTGCGCGTAGCCGGGGGAGCGCAGCATGTCCAGCGGGCTGAGGTCGAAGCCGGAGACCTGCCGCACCGGGTTGATGCGGGCAAGCTGCGGTGCCTCGATCAGGGCGCCATAGACGGTGGCCGCCGCGGGAATAATCTTCGCGTCCGGCTTCAGCAGAGTCTCGCGCGCGTGCTGCAGCACCGGGATCATGTTGGGCGAGAGCATGCCGATATTGATCAGCTCCGACACGAACACGTCCGCCCGGTCAGGCAGATCGGCGCCCACCTGGAGCTGGGTCGACTTCCTGGTCAGCACGGTGATTCGCTCGGACAAGCCGTTCTTGTCGATGATCTCGCGCGCGACGTCGGCCATCAGCGGCAGCACCTCGCAGGTCACGACCTTCTCCGCGCCCGCGCGCGCGGCCATCATGGCGACGAGGCCGGAGCCGGTGCCGATCTCCAGCACCAGGTCGCCCGGCTTCACCGCGCGGCGCAGCGCGCCGTCATAGGCCTGGTTGCGCTCCTCGTCATTGACCATCGGGATGTGCCAGGCCGGCGCGATCGAGGAGAGCTGCAGCCGCAGCATGAAGTCGATGTCCTCGTCGTCCGGGAAGCGCGCATGAGCCGCGCGCAGTATCTCCAGAGCCTCGTCGCGCCTGCCCTGGTCGTGCAGGCATTGCGCGAGGGAGGCGTGCGCCTGGCGGAAATCGGGGTTGAGCTCGATACAGCGGCGGAACTCCGCCTCCGCCTCCGGGACCATATCGAGGTGATAGTAGAGCTCGCCCAGGTTCAAATGCGCGTCCTGGAAGTCGGGCATGTGCAGGATCGCCTCGCGGAAGCAGATCAGCGCCTTGTCCAGCCGGCCGCGCCGCTTCAGCGCGACGCCGAGATTGTTGATGGCGCTGATCAGGCCGGGCGCCACCGCCAGCGCCTGGCGGTAGCAGTTCTCCGCCTCGTCGACCCGGTTGAGCCGCAGCAGCGCGTTGCCGAGATTGTTCCACACCGCGCCGTCCTGGTCGTTGATCCGCACCGAGCGATGGAAGCTCTCCGCCGCGTCGAGGTCGCGGCCGAGGGCGTAGAGCAAAGCGCCGCGGGAATTGTGGAACACGGCCTGCTCGCCATCGAGCGCGATGGCGCGGTCGATCTGGCCGAGAATGGCATCCGGCGCCGCGCCCTGCTGATAGGCGATGACCGCCGCCCAGTGCAGCGCGACGGCATGGTCCGGATCGCCGGTCAAGACCCGCTCGAAGCCCTGGCGGGCCTCGTCCAGCCTTCCTTCCGCCAGCGCGGTCAGGGCCTCCTCAACCATCGTTTCCGCCGTCACGGCTCCCCCCGGCATCGCCCTGCGCTCCAGTCAAGCGCCAGCGCGGCCGCCCAATGGAACCCTACCCGCGCGATCCTAGTGGAGGGATGGCGGCGACGACACCCGGAAAACGAAGCTAGCCGCGGATCAGGCGAGAATGTTGACGATCGAGCCGCGCGGCAGACGGCGGTCGGCGGGCGCGTCGGCCGCAGCGGCGCCGGAATTGACCGGAGGCGGAGCCGCCTTGGTCTGCGGCGCCTGGCTGGTCGCGGCGGTCAGCATGGAGATCAGCGACTGGGCCTGCACCTGCGCCGACTTGACGGCGGATAGCGAGAGTTGCTGCTGGCGCTGAGCGCCGGAGACTTGCGATGCTGCTGCGCCGAGCGCGGCGATGTCCATGGTCCTGGTCCCCGGTGCCTAGGCGACGATGTCGAGCAGCGACTTCGTCTGCTCGTTCGTGCTCTTGAGGACGGCGGCGTTGGCCTTGAATTCGAGGGCCGCCAGCGACAGCGCGACCACATCTTCCGGGTTGAGCGCGCCCGCGGCGATGTTCTCCGCCGCCTGGAGGGTCTTGCCCTCCGCCCGCTTGAGCCCTTCGAGTGCCGATTGCGCGGCGCTGCCGAGCGAAGCCACATCCATGATGCCTGATCCCCGATCTGTCTGGTTGGCACTCTAGCCGCCAAATCTTAACGAATCATTGGGGCGGCAGCCAGCTGCTTCGCCGCCCCCAAGCCGTTGAAAGACCGCAACCTTCTACACTCGCGCGGCCTGACCCTCAGTTAACGAGACCGTCCTGGCCGACGGTGACGGCGTCGGAGGTCTTCAGCGTCCCGACGTGCAGGTCGAAGGGGCATCGCCATAGCTGTCGCCTTGACTTAGGCCGTATCGCTCTGGCCCTGGATCTGCAGGAATTTGGGCCTGATCGGGATCGGGCAAGCTGCCCCGATCAATTGCTGGGGGTCCGCTATTTCATCTTGCTGATCATGTCCTCGAGCGCCTGCCGGCAATCCGGCGGCGCGGCGGGGTCGCCGCACAGCGCCTCGATCATCAGGGGCTGCAGCCTGGGGCAGTCGGTGAGGACGCGCGGCGCTGGTACTGGTCGTAATCGCCAAAGGGAAGGCGCCGTTCTCGTAGGCGCCCTCGGTCAGCATGCCCTCGCGAAAACCCGGGCTCGCCATCGCGGCTTCGCCCCTGGCCTTGGGCGCAGTTCGCCTGCGCCGCCGGCGCGTGATCGTCCTCAGATGATCACGTCCTCGTTCAGCTTGATCTCGTGGGATGTATGCAGGGTGGCCACCGCGAGATCGGCCCCGCCAATGCCGTCGGTGTCAACGGCGATCGCGACCGTAGCGCCGTTGTCGGTGATCGAGACGCGGAATTCCCGCTCCGCCCCCATCCCCAGAAAGTCGAGCAACTGGTCGAGGTTTATCCTGTCCTGCCCGCCGGTCGGGTCGCCATCGAAGTCAAGGATCGTGTCGTGGCCATCGCCCGGCTCAGTGTACATCATCAGGTCATTGCCGCCGCCGCCGGTGATGGTGTCATTGCCCGACCCGCCCAAGACGAAATCATCGCCCAGGCCGCCGAGCAGGACATCCCCGCCCAAGCCACCCAGCAACGTGTCATTGCCACCGCCGCCTGTCAGGCGATCGCTGTCGGCGCCGCCGTTCAGCATGTCGGCCCCGCCCGCTCCGTTCAGGGTGTCATTGCCGGCTTGGCCGCGTGCGGTATCGACCCCAGCGCTGCCGGTGACGATATCGTTCCCGCTGCCGCCGTCGAGGACCAGTTGCATCGCGTCGGCCGGCACCGTGGAAGCGGTGATGGTGTCATTGCCCTCCCCTCCAAAGACATTCAGAACGTCGATCGCCTCGGCGCGCGAAGCCGTCACCTGCGTCGCGAGGCCCGACACGGACACCACCCCGTCGGTAAGGCTCACCCCAATGGTGTCGTTGCCGGCGCCGGCAACCGCATCGACCACGTCTTGCGCGCCGTCGCCCGACGCGCCCGTGCCGCCCAGGTCGATCAGCACCTGCTGCAAACCGGTGCCGGCGAGATCGTTCACGGTAATGATGTCCGCGCCCGCGCCGGCCGAGACCCGGATGCGTTCGACTTGCTCGAGGAACGAGAACGAGATCTCGACCCGTCCACCCGCTGCGGCGAAGCCGACGACATCGGCGCCGGCGCCGCCGCTGTAGACCCAGGTGTCGAGGCCGCCCCCGCCCTTGACAAGGTCGGCGCCATCGCCGGTGCTCCAGGTGAACGTGTCGTTTCCGGCGCCGAGCACGGCAAGATCGTTTCCGGCGCCGCCGCGTATCCTGTCATTGCCGCCAGTGCCGGTGAGGGTGTCCTGCCCGTCGCCGCCCGAAAGCGACAGGGACATGGTGCCGGCAGGCAAGTTGGCGGCACTGATGGAATCGTCGCCCTTGCCGCCATCGATGGCGAGAATATCGGTCGCGTCGGCGTGCGTGATGCGCAGCGCGGTGGAAAGACCGCTCGCGACGATCCCCCCGTTCGACACGCTGATCCCGATCACATCGTTGTTGCCCGTGCCGGCGGCTGTGACGGTATCGACCTTCTTGTCCGCGGCGCCTCCCCCCGCCGTGGCGGCGAGGTCGACGAGAACCGAAGTGACGGTCGTGGCGGAGAGGTCGCTGACGGCAATCGAATCGGCGCCGCCGAGCGCGCGCACCTGGATGCGTTCAAGCTCAAACGCATCGACGATGGAAGCTCCGCGGGACACGCGCGCCGCGCCGAAGGCGGTGATGGTGATGGTCTCGTCGGCTGCGTTGCCAGTGATGCGCAGCGTGTCGATCCCGTCGTCGCCGTTAACTACATCGTTGCCGTCACCGGCTTTCCACTCGAACAGGTCGTTGCCGGCACCGAGAATCACGGAGTCCCGGCCACGCCCGCCGACGATGGTGTCGTTGCCGACGCCACCCCACAGCGTATCGTTGCCCCGGCTGCCTATGAGCTTGTCGTTGCCGGCATCGCCCCCCATCTGAACGCGTATGAGTCCGTCGGCCAGTTGGGCCGCATTGAGCGTGTCGTTGCCATCACCGCCCCCGATGCTGAGATTATCGGTGGGGTCGAAGTGGCTGATCGTCACTTGTGTCGAAAGGCCGGTCACAGAGATCGTGCCGCCGGCGATCGTCGCGACCAAGGTGTCGTTGCCGCTGGAGCCGCCGCGACTGACGGTGTCGACCGCGCCATCACCCACAACACCGCCGGCAGTCCCGGCGAGGTCGACCGCGACCAGGGTGACGCCCGTGCCGGTGAGGTCGCCAACAATGACGCCATCGCTATCGCCGAGCGGGCGCAGATCGATGCGTTCGATGCCGCTCAAGCGTGAGTCGAAGACGCGCACCGCCGTACCGTCGGCCGAGATGAACGTCGTGGTCAGCCCCGTGAAACGCGCGCGGTCGATGCCGTCGCCACCCACGATGGTGTCGCTGCCGTCGCCGAGATTCCACAGGAACAGGTCGTTGCCGACACCACCCCTCAGCAGGTCGCCGTCCAGGCCGCCTGTGATCCTGTCCGCGCCGCCGCCCGCGTTGATGGTGTCCGCGCTCGCCGTGCCGTTCAGCGTGTCGGCACCGGGAGTTCCGTTGATGACCGCCATGATGTCAGCCCTCCAGGTGAAAGGCCCATCGGCGGCGACGCCCGCGCACCGCTGGGCCCACGCGCAATGGTAGGCCGTGTGGCGAATTACACAAGTGACGTTGCTCACCGCACAAACGGAATCACGATGAGGAATAAAGCCCCAAGCCCGCCCGCGCCAGGCAGGGCCTCACGCGACGCCAGCAATGTGCCGCTACTTCATCTTGCTGATCATGTCCTCGAGCGCCTGCCGGCAATCCGGCGGCGCGGCGGGGTCGCCGCACAGCGCCTCGATCATCAGGGGCTGCAGCTTCGGGCAGTCGGTGAGGACGCGCCGCTGGTACTGGTCGTAATCGCCGAAGGGAAAGGCGCCGCCCTCATAGGCCCCCTTGGTCAGCATGGCCTCGCGGAATTCCGGGCTCGCCATCGCGGCCTCGCTCCTGGCCTTGCAGGCGCAGTTCGCCTGGACCTCCGCCTCGCCACGGCCGATCCAGCCGGCATCCTGCGCCAGGCAGATGTCATAGAGCGGCTTCTGCAGCGGATCCTCAGCCGCCTGCGCCAGTGCGGCGCACGCAATCATGGCAATCGCCACGACGGAAGATGCGAGACGTATTGCCATTCGGGACTCCTGACATCAGCACCGCGCCGCGCATTGACAGCAATCCGCCGGAGGCAGCACTCTCCCGCCATCCTTCCCGAACCAATCGCCGTGCACAAATGAAAATCACCGCCGTCCGTGCCTATCAGGTCGACCTGCCGCTCCATGAGGGCAGCTACAAATGGTCCGGCGGCAATGTCGTCACGTTATTCGATTCCACCGTGGTTGCGGTGGAGACCGATGCCGGCATCACCGGCTATGGCGAGGTCTGCCCGCTCGGCCCGGCCTACCTGCCCGCCTATGCCGGCGGGGTGCGCGCGGGGCTGAAGGAGATCGGGCCGAAGCTGCTGGGGCTCGACCCGCGCGACCTCGGCGTGCTGAACCGGCGCATGGACCAGGCACTGCGCGGGCATCCTTACGTCAAGTCCGGCATCGACGTCGCGTGCTGGGACATCCTGGGCAAGGCGACCGGACAGCCGGCGGTGACGCTGCTCGGCGGGCGCTATGGCGACGACTTCCCGCTCTATCGCGCGATCTCGCAGGAGAGCCCGGCGGACATGGCAAGGCGCGTGCACCAGTACCGCGCCGAGGGCTACACCAAGTTCCAGCTCAAGGTCGGCGGCGATCCGGACGTGGATATCGAGCGTATCCGCGCGACTTCCAAGGAATTGAAGCAGGGCGACGTGCTGATCGCGGACGCCAATACCGGCTGGCTGATGCACCAGGCGACGCGCGTGGTCGATGCGGTGAAGGACGTTGATGTCTACATCGAGCAGCCCTGCATGAGCTACGAGGAATGCCGGGCGATCCGCGACCGGACGCAGCGGCCCTTCATCCTGGACGAGGTGATCGACTCGCTTTCCGCCGTGCTGCGGGGCTACGAAGACCGCGCGATGGATGTCATCAACCTCAAGATATCAAAGGTCGGCGGCCTGACCAAGGCGCGGCAGATCCGCGACCTGTGCGTCGCGCTCGGCATCGCCATGACCATCGAGGACACCTGGGGCGGCGATATCGTGACGGCGGCCATCGCGCATCTCGCCCATTCGACGCCGCCGGAATTCCTGTTCTCCGCCACCGACTTCAACTCCTATGTCACGACCTCCATCGCCGACGGCGCGCCGGAGCGCGTGATGGGCCGCGCCAAGGCGTCAGACCAGCCGGGGCTCGGCATCAGCCCGCGTTTCAACGTACTCGGCAAGCCGGTGCTGGAGATCGCGTGAGCGGACTCGTCTTTCGCCGCGCCGGAGACAGCGACGCCGTGACGGTCCGAAACCTGACCCATGCCGCCTATGCGAAGTGGGTGCCGGTGATCGGCCGCAAGCCCAAGCCGATGAACGCGGATTATGAACGCGCCGTGCGGGCGCATGTGATCGAGCTGGCCCATCTCGACGGCGAGCTCGCCGGATTGATCGAGCTCATCCCGGCCGCCGACCACCTGCTGCTGGAGAACCTCGCGGTCGCGCCGCCGCACCAAGGCAAAGGGGTTGGCCGGCATTTGATGGCGCGGGTGGAAGCGCTGGCGCAAGCGCGCGGCGTCACGCTGGTGCGGCTCTATACCAATAAGGCTTTCACCAGCAATCTCGCCTTCTACCGCACGCTCGGCTATGCGGTCGAGCGCGAGGAGCCGATCCAGAGCGGCGGCTTCCTGGTGCATTTCGTGAAGGAAGTTCCGGCCGCCTAGGCGGGCTCGCCGCCGCACCGGCGGGCCTGCAACGCCGCCACGGCGCGACTGTTTCCGAACATACTCGCCAGATCCGGAAAGGTCGTCATGCGCCGCCTCAGTTTCGCTTTTGCAGCAGCCCTGCTTGCCATGCCGGTGGGTCTTGCTGGTTCCCCAAGCTCGGCCCAGGAGGCGGAGCAGCAGGCCGCCGACCTGGTGGAGCAGGACCAGATATTCGCCAGCGAAGCATCCGCCAACAGTCGGATGGAGATCGAGCTGTCGAAGCTCGCGACCGAACGGGCCGAGGACCGGGAGGTCAAGCAATTTGCGGAGCACATGGTCCAAGAGCACGACCAGATGAGCCAGGAGCTGTCTTCGATCCTGGCGGACTTGAAGGTGCCGCAGCCGGATTCGATGCCGGCTCAAGCGAAATCCGACCTCGATCGCCTGTCCGGGCTGAGCGGACCGTCATTCGACCGCGAATACATGAAGCTCATGGTCCGCAGCCACGACAAGGCGGCGGCGGCGTTCGGCGATCAGAGCGAAGCCGGCCGAAACGCCGCCTTGAAGAAGTTCGCAAGCACCCACCTGGGCGCCATTCGGGCGCATCTGGATCGCGCGCTGACCCTGGACGGGAAGATGTCCGTGGCCACCCAGACGGCGCCCACCGACCCGCTGCAAAGCCAGGGTGAGGCGAACGCTGACGCCGCGAACATCGAGCCCAACAAGCCGATCGAGCAGCGCACGGTGGCGGACGTGGTCGAGCAGCCGGTATTCACCCGCGATGACGAGCTGGTCGGCAAGATCAAGGAGGTCATGCTGGACCAGACCAGCCGCACCTGCCTGGCAATCCTCCCCGTCGGCGGCGTGCTTGGCATCGGCGAGAAGGACGTGGCGGTGGAATGCAGCAAGCTGCGTCACAAGGCTGACAACGAACCGAAAGGCGCGCTGGTTGTCGATGCGACCGAAGACGAGCTGAAGGACAGTCCGGCGTTCGAAATGTCGGAGAAGCGCTACCTCCACTATCCCGACGATCGAAAACTTGGCGAACTGGGCAAGTTCTAGGCCGCGCCCAAAGCCGTTGCCGACCAGGCGCAGCAGCGGACGGCCGGCATGGTCGAGCAGGGCCAGCCCTTCGCATGAAGGCGGCGCTGGGCGCGATCCGCGACGATATAACTATGGACGACGCGGCATCTGGAATCGTCCGCTGACGCTGGAAGATGCCGGGGGCGACGCAGACGCCGCCGCGCGATTCGCTGAAAGCCAGGCGGACGCGTAGTCGGGAATCTGGGGAAGTTCCGGCAGAGCGACGCCAGAATGCCCTGCTTGCCGCCTTCGGCCCGTTGTCTGGCCGTTCTCATCGAACTCTAATCTTCCACCAGCCACAGGGCTCATGATGCGCCGCCTATGATCGTACATTGGCCGCAGCATGCGGCGATGGTTCTTGGGGTCGGAGTCGCGATGAAGCGTCCGGGCAGAGCGTGTCTGCAGGGAATGGCAGCCGGCATCGCAAGCGCAGTTCTTGCTGCGTCACCAAGCCCATTCACCCTGACCAGCACAGCCCTCGCGCAGCAAGACGAGCAGCCGAGCGATGATGTCGGCGACTGGATCCTTCGGCTGTTCCGCGGTTCCGAAGGCAGCGATGATGATGCCCCCCAAGACCGGGGCCGCAAAGGCAATGCGGAGTCGGGCCGTCCCGGCAGTAGCAGCGGGGGCAATGGCGGTCGTGGCGGGGGCGGTGGCGGAGACGATGGTGGGGGTGACGATGGCGGCGAGCGCGGGGGCGACGATGGCGGGGGTGACGATGGTGGCGAGCGCGGAGGTGACGATGGCGGCGAGCGCGGCGGGGGTGACGATGGCGGCGAGCGTGGCGGTGGCGAAGGGGGCGAAGGCGGTGATGACTAGGTGTGTCGGCGAGCCGCTAACGTTTCGAGACCGTCACCGTGGGGCGCGGGCGAATTTCCGATACCATCCGTTCCCGGCCAAGGTATTTCTGAATATCCGCTGCCGCATGGCCGCCTCGGCTGGTGTTTCGACCTTGATCTCGCCCGGCAGATGTGTGTCGGCACGCTTGAAGGGGATGACCTGCACGAGCGGCGTGCCCTTCTCCAGCACATGGACACCGTCCGGGCCGATAGCAAAAAACGGAAAATGAATCAGCGACGTGTAGGAATCGGTGTCGACGATGCCGGCGACGGCCTCGAACACCCGGTTGGACCGGTTAAGCGGTGGCACGAACAGGCAACTCCAGCCTGGCGGGGTGCGGATGGTCCAATAGTTATGGAACTTGCCAGGCGGCCGAGGCTGCATGGGATGGCCCGCCACCTGGTGGCTCGCGTGATTGCTGACCATGACGCGATCGAAATCCCAACCGGAATTCACGGTTTGTCCATTGTCGGCGACCTCGAGGCGCACCGATGCGGCCAGCGGCAATATCCACCCGGTCGTGAGGGCATCGAGGAAAGGCATACAGCGCTTGACGGTAAGACCGCTGCTCGTCGGCGTGAGATGAGCCTTGTCGATCGCAGGCAGCCGTTTGAACCAGTCGGGAATCATCTCCTTGGCTGGCACCGGCTGGGGCAGGACGCCATGATCCTCGGGACGGCAGAGGAATTCGATGGTCGGTCTCTTGCGCGCGAATATCATGGAGATTCTCTGCGGCTGAAGGCGCGGGGAGCGGCGGCGGCCCCTCCCCGCGCATTGGCGCGAACGGTTCGATCAGTCGTCGTCACCGCCCGAGTTGGACGATCTATTCGAGCTGGAGTTCGACGAGCTGTTCGAGCTGGAGTTCGACGAGCTGTTCGAGTTGGAGTTCGACGAGCTGTTCGAGTTGGAATTGGAGGAACCGTTGGAGTTGGAATTGGAGGAACTGTTCGACTTGGATTTCGATGAGCCGTTCGAATTCGAATTGGACGAGCTGTTCGAGCTGGAATTGGACGAGCCCTTGCGGCCGCTGCCGCCTGTCCACCAGTTTCCGTCGTCGTCCGCGACTCGGATGACGCCGTCCGGCTGACTGGTTGCCGTTCCACCCTGCGCAGCCTTTGTGCGATCGGCGATGGCGCCGTCCGGCTGTTGGGGAGTATGCGCGTGAGCCATGCCGGACGTGCCGATAAGGAGGCTGATGGCCGCGGTGCCAAGCCATGTCATCTTGCTCATAAGAGGGGTCTCCTTTGTGGTTGTCTCTGGAGCTAATCGAACGCCGCGCTCTTTTCGCGTGCGCGTGGTCTTGCCGCCTGCCGTCCGACATGCGCAGGAATAGCCGAAGAACATGAACCCAGCGCCGGACCCGGATTAAACTCAGATGAGAATGACGTTGCGCTTGGATGACGCTGTCGGATGACGGAGGGCACATGAACGTCAAGACGAAGCTTCTGGTCTCACAGACGTTGAATGCAATCCTGGTCATTGGCGTCGCGGCCATCGCCGTCGTGATCGCGCAGAGATTTGACTATCAGCTTGGCCGCGCAGAGCTGGCCTACGACCAGCGGCAGACGATCACGATGCTGGCCGTGCAGACGTTCCACTACAAGACGGCAATCGACAAGTTCATGACCGGAGAGCCGGACAATGCGCACGAAATCGAGCAGTCACGCCGCGATGTCGAGATCACGCTGGGGCAGCTGTCCAGCCAGACCGAGGAGGAGCTGTCGTTCGTCAGCGAGGAAGACCGCGCGGAGGAGGCCGACGAGCTGGAGCGGGTCGGGCAATTGCAGACCGGACTGGCGGAAATCGACCATATGGTGAAGCGGATCGTGCAGCTGCGCGCCAACGGCCAGCCGGAGCATGCGCAGCAACTGTACGCGCAGGTGGAGCACTGGTTTGTCGATGAACTCTCCAAAATTCTTGCCGAGGCGATGGCAGACGAGCATCGTGAAGTCCTGGCGGTCGATTCGCAGATTGCGAACATCGCCGCCCGGCGCGTCGCATTGCTCTATGCCGCAGGCGCCTGCGCCCTGGTCATCAGCCTGGCAACGGGGCTCGCGTTGTATCGCAGCATCTCGCGCCCGATGAGACAGCTTCTGGTCGGCGTCAACGCCCTGCAACGCGGCGACCTGAAACACCGCGTGCCACGTCATGGGACGGACGAGTTTGCCAAGCTCGCGCTGCAGTTCAACGACATGGCCGAGACGCTGGAGGACCGAGAACGGCGCCTGCTCGGCATCCACTCGCAGCTGGAGCAGCAGGTGCGCGAACGCACATCGGCGCTGGAGACCGCCAATCGCCGGCTCAGCTATCTCGACCGCCAGCGGCTGCAGTTCCTGGCCGACGTCAGCCACGAACTGCGGACACCGGTGACGATCCTGCGTGGCGAAGCTGAGGTCACCCTGCGGGCGCAGCCTGATTCGCCGGATGTTTACCGGGAGGCGCTGGCACGGATCGCGGAACAAGCCAGGCAGATGGGCCGGCTCATCGATGACCTGCTGTTCCTGGTGCGATCGGAATCGGACACGGTCGCGTTCGACAAGCAGCGCGTCGACCTACGCGGCATCGTTGCGGATGCCGTCCGTGACGGAGGCGCCCTGGCGCGGCGCAAGGCAACTTCGGTGATCGACCGGCTTCCGGAGCATCCGGTTTGGGTCGAGGCGGATGGGCAGCGGCTGCGCCAGGCGGCCCTCATTGGCATCGACAATGCGATCAACTACTCGCCCGCGGGCAGCTCCGTCGAGGTCTCCCTGAGGGCCGAGAACGGGCGCGCGGTGATCAGCGTGATCGATCATGGCATCGGCGTGTCCGGAGAAGAGCTGCCCTACGTGTTCGAACGCTTCTATCGCGTCCGCGCAGGCGCGGATCGGCAGGCGGCCGGCAGCGGTCTCGGCCTGTCGATCGCGAAGTGGATCGCGGAGAAGCATGGGGGGTCGATCGCCCTGTCCAGCATCCCCAGCGAACGCACCGAACTGACGATCGGACTCCCGTTGCAGGGCGGAGAGGAAATATGACCAAGATCCTCCTGGTCGAAGACGACCATCGGATTGCCGACTTCCTGAAGCGCGGCTTGAAGGCCGAGGGCTTCGTCGTCGACGTGGCGGTGAACGGCGAAGAGGCGCTTCAGCTCTGTCGCGACCATGAGTATCCACTCGTGATTCTCGATGTGATGCTCCCGATCGTGAGCGGCATCGAGGTCTGCAAGACACTCAGGCGCGAGAACAAGCAGAGCCTCGTCCTCATGCTCACGGCCAAGGACAGCTTGCAGGACAAGATCGAAGGGCTGCGCGGCGGGGCGGACGACTACCTGACCAAGCCGTTCGCGTTCGATGAGCTCCTGGCGCGCATCGCCGCGCTCCTTCGCAGGCAGCCATACAAGGATACCGGCGGTGCAATCTCGGTCGGCGATCTGAGGCTCGATCCGGCAACCCGGTCTGCCCAACGAGGCGCGCGCCAGATCGAGTTGACAGCCAAGGAGTTCGCCCTGCTGCAGTTCATGATGGAAAACCCCGGGCGCGTGCTCAGCCGCAATCGCATCCTGAGTAATGTCTGGGAGCACAACAGTGAAACCTATACCAACGTCGTGGACGTCTATGTCCGCTATCTTCGACGCAAGGTCGACCACGACGGCGAGGAGCCGCTGATCCGCACCGTCCGTGGCGCCGGCTACATGATCTCGCAATAGGATCGGGCGATGGCGAGCGCGACCTGACCCGCCGCTCTTCCCGGTGCGGGACTAGGCTTACTGCGCGGCCTGATTCTGCCTCCGCTTCTTCCACGCGCCGGTGCCGCGCCAGTAGACGCAGTCCTGGCACACGGCCGCATCGGGCGTGTGGTCGGGCATGTCTTTGACGCGCTCGTAGATCGGGCGGAGGTCGCGCTGCAGGGCGGTGAACAGCTCGCCGAAGCTCTCCAGCACGAAATAGGTCTCCTGGAAATCGTCGATCCGGTAGAGCGTATTCATGACGCGCTCCAGGTCGAAGGCGATGCGGTTCGGGCTCGGATCGTCGATCGAGAAGCTGGTCTCGGCGAAGGAGGAGAGGATGCCGGCGCCGTAGGCTTTGATCCGGTCGCCTTCGCGGATCAGACCGAATTCCACCGTGTACCAGTAGAGCCGCGCCAGGTACTGCGTCACGCCGAGGCTTTCCGCCTCCTGCCCCTTTTCGCCGTAGAGCTGCAGGAAATCGGCGAAGACAGGATCGAACAGCAGCGGCACGTGACCGAAGAAATCGTGAAAGATGTCGGGCTCGACCAGGTAGTCGATCTCCTCGGGCTTGCGCAGCCAGATGGTGACGGGGAACTGACGCTTCGCCAGGTGCGCGAAGAAGGCGCCATCGGGGATGAAGCCCGGGACGGCGACGAGGCGCCAGCCGGTGGCTGCCTGCAGCTTGCGCGACACCGCCTCGAGGTTCGGCACCGCGCCGCTGAAATCGAGATGGTCGAGCGAGTCCTGCACGATCCGCGCGGAATATTTCGGCATCAGCGCCGCCTGGCGCTGGTAGAGCCGGCGCCACAAGGCATGCTCCGCCTCGGTGTACGTGCTCCAATCCTGCTGGATCGTGAAATCGGCGGCCGCCTTCGAGTAGTCGCCGCGCAGCTCGTGGCTGGTGGTGGCGACGGTAAAGGAAGGCTCCCCGCTTTGCTTCTCGATGCGGCTCATGCGGCGGTGTCCTTCAGCACGCCCCGCTTCACCTGGTCGCGCTCGATCGATTCGAACAGAGCGCGGAAGTTCCCTTCCCCGAAGCCCTCGTCACCCTTGCGCTGGATGATCTCGAAAAAGATCGGGCCCACCATCGTCTGTGTGAAGATCTGCAGCAGCAGCCCGCCGCTCGGCGAGCCGTCGATCAGGATGCCGAGCTCCTTCAGCTTCCCCACGTCCTCGCCATGGCCGGGCAGGCGGCTTTCCAGCATCTCGTAGTAGGTGGGGGGCGGCGGGCCCATCAGCGCGACGCCGCTGGCGCGCAGGCGGCGCACGGTCTCGTAGATGTCCCTGGTGGAGAGGGCGATGTGCTGGATGCCCTCGCCCTTGTACTCGCGCAGGTATTCCTCGATCTGCGACTTGTCGTCGGCGGATTCGTTGATCGGGATGCGGATCTTGCCGTCGGGCGAGGTCATGGCGCGGGACTTGAGGCCCGTCAGCTTGCCTTCGATGTCGAAATAGCGGATCTCCCGGAAATTGAAGAGCCGCTCGTAGAACTGCGCCCAGTAATCCATCCGGCCGCGATAGACGTTGTTGGTGAGGTGGTCGACCTCGGTCAGGCCCACGCCTTCCGGCTGCTGGTCGGCTCCCGTAATGGGCTTGAAATCGATGTCGTAGATCGAGGCCGGCGCGTCGTAGCGGTCGACGAAGAAGATGCGGCTGCCGCCGATCGCCTCGATGCCGGGCAGCATCACCTCCATCGGGCCGGGCTCGTTCACCAGCGCCTGGGCGCCGAGTTCCCGCGCCCGCGCCATCGCCTTCGGCGCGTCATCGACGCGGATCGCGATCGCGCAGACGCTCGGCCCGTGCTGGTCGCGGAAATCCTTGGGGAAGCCCTTGCCCTCGCCGTTCAGGATGAAATTGATCCCGCCCTGGCGGAACAGGGTGACGTCCTTGGAGCGGTGCTTCGCGACGGGCGTGAAGCCCAAGGACTGGAACAAGCGCGACAGGGCGGCAGTGTCGGGCCCGGTGAACTCGACGAACTCAAAGCCGCGCGTGCCCATCGGGTTCGTGTGCTGGGGGTCGAAGTTCTGGTCGGCCATCACAGGCTCCTCAGTCGAAAAGATGCATATTGTAGTGCATATTTCATGCGCGTTTCGTGTAATATCATGTGATAATGCAGGGTTTTATGCACTACTTGTGCACAGGGCGGGGAGATGACGCTTGACGATTGCATCGGACCTGGACACCTTCGACCTCAAGCTCCTGGCAGAGCTTCAACAGGATGGGCGCCTCACCAATTCCGAGCTTGGCGAGCGGGTCCATCTTTCGGCCTCGCAGGTCTCCCGCCGGGTGCAGCGCCTGATCGAGGAGGGCTATATCGAGCGCTTCCAGGCGGTGCTCAGCCGGCAGAAGCTGGGGCTCGGCCTCACGGTCTATTGCCTGGTGACGCTGAAGATTCATGCCGGGGATTCCATGCAGGCCTTCCACGAGCGGGTACGCGCCTTGCCGGAGGTGGTGGAGTGCCAGTCCCTGACCGGGGAGGCGGATTACGTGCTGAAGGTCGTGGTCGCCGACCTCAAGCGCTTTTCCGATTTCATGTCGGAGCACCTGATGAAAGCTCCGGAAGTGGCCAATATCCGGTCCTCGGTCGTGCTGGAAAGCGTAAAGGAAACAGGTGCTTACCCCCTCGCGCCCCGGCCTGGCCGGTGAGGCGCGGCCAGTCAGCCGCATTGACTCGGGCGGGCACAATGTCTATACACCCGCGGCAATTTGCGAAGCATTTGGAAATCTAGGGAGTTTTGTCGTGAAGCGCACCTATCAGCCGAGCGTGCTCGTCCGCAAGCGCCGCCACGGCTTCCGCTCGCGCTCGGCGACGGTCGGTGGCCGCAAGGTGCTTGCCAACCGGCGCCGCCAGGGCCGCAAGCGTCTCAGCGCCTGAGCGTTGATCCGTGATCGGCCGCCTGAAGCGGCGGGCCGAATTCCTGCAGGTGGCGGCGGCAAATCGCAAATGGGTCGCCCCCGGATTGATCCTTCAGGTCCGCCGCCAGCCTTCTCCAGATTCCAAGAGCGATGACGCGCCGCGCGCCGCGCCGCCGGCGCCTGCGCGCGCGCCCATACGTCCCGCCGTGCGCGTCGGCTTCACCGCCAGCCGCAAGGTCGGCAACGCGGTGCGGCGCAACCGCGCGCGCCGGCGCCTGCGCGCGGTGGCGCAGCAGGTGCTGGAGCATCACGCCGAGCCGGGAACCGATTTCGTGCTGATCGCGCGCCCCGCGACAATCGACCGCGAATACGAGGCCCTGGTCGGTGATCTCGTCGCCGGGCTGAAGCGGCTGAAGCTCTATCGGGATGCACCGCGATGACGATGCTGCGCGCCGCGCTGACCCTGCCGATCCGGCTCTACCAGTGGACGATCTCGCCGCTGCTCGGGGTCAATTGCCGCTATGCGCCGAGCTGCTCGGCCTACGCGATGGAGGCGATCGAGACGCATGGCGTCCTGCGCGGCGGCCGGCTGGCCGTGAAGCGGTTCCTGCGCTGCCATCCCTGGGGCGGCTCGGGCTACGACCCGGTGCCGGGTGCACGCACAGCACGCCACTCTGCGCGGCATGCCGCGTGTCATCACACTGTCCACCATTCCCACTAAGACCGGCGCGGGGCCGGTCCAACACGAAGACGCAACAGCGCCATGGAAAACAGCAAGAACGTCCTGATCGCCATCGTCCTGTCCGCCGCCATCATCATCCTGTGGACGGTGTTCGTCCAAGGACCGCAGATGGAGCGGCAGCAGGCCCAGACCGAGGCGCAGCAGGCCGCCCAGCAGGCGCAACAGGCGCAGCAGCAGCAGGGCCAGCAGGCCGCGCCGCAGGATGCGGGGCGCCAGGTGGTGAGCCGCGAGGCCGCGCTGCAGCAGGGCCCGCGCGTCACGATCGACAATCCGCGCGTCACCGGCTCCATCAACCTCAAGGGCGGGCGCATCGACGACCTGGTCCTGAAGGAGTACCGGGAGACCATCCAGCCCACCAGCCCGAACATCGTGCTGCTCTCCCCGCTCGACACTGAACAAGCCTACTACGCGGATTTCGGCTGGTCCGCCGCCGGTCCGGATATCGCCACGCCCGGCAAGGACACGGTGTGGCGGGCGGACGGCACGGCGCTGTCGCCGGGCAATCCCGTCACGCTGACCTGGGAGAATGGCCAGGGCCTCACCTTCGCGCGCAGGTTCGAGGTCGATCCCGACTACATGTTCACCATCACCGACACCGTGACGAATACGAGCGGCGCCGCGGTGGAGATCGCCCCCTATGGCCGCGTCGTGCGCTACGGCACGCCAAAGGACGCCAGCCAGATGTGGGTGCTGCACGAAGGCCCCACCGCCGTGCTCGACGGTTCGCTCAAGGAGCACAGCTACGGCTCGGTGCGCGACGAAGCCGAGGACGGCGCGAAATATACCTACACCTCGACCGGCGGCTGGATGGGCATCAGCGACAAATACTGGCTGGTGTCGCAGATTCCGCCGCAGGACGAGACGCTGACCAGCAATATGTTCTACGACCCCAAAGGCGATTTCTATCAGGTCGATTTCGCCTCCGCCCAGCGGGCGGTGCCGCCGGGCGGGAACGTCACGCGCACGCAGCATCTGTTCGCCGGCGCGAAGCTGGTCAACATGCTGGACAGCTACGGCGAGCGCCTGGGCCTGCCGCTGTTCGACCGCGCGGTCGATTTCGGCTGGTTCTTCTTCCTGACCAAGCCGCTGTTCCTGATCCTGGACTGGATCTACCGCTTCGTCGGCAATTTCGGCGTCGCGATCCTGTTCCTCACCGTGCTGGTGAAGGCGGCGATGTTCCCGCTCGCCAACAAGTCCTATCGCTCCATGAGCAAGATGAAGGTGCTGGGGCCGAAAATGACCGAGCTGCGCGAGAAATACGGCAACGATCGCGCCCGCATCAATCAGGAGATGATGGAGCTCTACAAGCGCGAGAAGGTGAACCCGGCCGCCGGCTGCCTGCCCATCCTGGTGCAGATCCCGGTGTTCTACGCGCTCTACAAGGTGCTGTTCGTCACCATCGAGATGCGGCACGCGCCGTTCTTCGGCTGGATCAAGGATTTGTCGGCGCCCGACCCGACCAGCATCTTCAACCTGTTCGGCCTCATCCCGTGGGACTACCACCAGGTGTTCCAGATCCCGCTGCTGGGCGGGCTGCTGGTGTTCCTGTCCATCGGCATCTGGCCGCTCATCATGGGCTTCACCATGTGGGCGCAGATGCGGCTCAACCCGACCCCGCCCGACCCGGTGCAAGCGCGGCTGTTCGCCCTGATGCCGATCATCTTCACCTTCATGCTGGCGCCGTTCGCGGCCGGCCTCATCATCTACTGGGCCTGGAACAACACGCTCTCCATCGCCCAGCAGCGCCTGATCATGTGGCGCATGGGCGTGAAGCCCTGATGGCGGCTAGACCGTGACCGGCGGCAGGCAAGGCAACGGCACCTGGCTGTTCGCGCAGGAATGCGGATTCGTCGCGGGCGCGGACAAGCTCGACATCCTGCCTGCCCCGGGCCTGCCGGAGGTCGCCTTCGCGGGCCGCTCGAACGTCGGCAAGTCGAGCCTGCTCAACGCGCTCACCGGGCGCAAGCACCTGGCGCGGGTCTCCAACACCCCGGGGCGCACGCAGCAGATCAACTTCTTCGATCTCGGCGGGCACCTGATGCTGGTGGACCTGCCGGGGCACGGCTATGCACAGGTTTCCAAGTCCAAGGTCAAGGGCTGGACGCGTCTGGTCGAGGCCTATATCCGCGGCCGGCCGAACCTGATGCGCGTGCTGCTGCTGGTGGACTCCAAGGTCGGCACCAAGGAGGCCGACGACCAGTTGATGGATTTGATGGACGAATCCGGCCTCTCCTACCAGATCGTCATGACCAAGGCCGACCGGCTGAAGCCGGCGGAGCTGGAGAAGATGCGCGGAAAGCTGGCGGCGCGGCTCGGCAAGCGCCCCGCGTGCCATCCCGACATCCCGGTCACCAGCGCCGAGGACGGCACCGGCGTGGCGGAGTTGCGCCAGGCGCTCGCTGCGTTTGCTGCCTGACGGCGGTTTGACCCCAGATCGCCGCTTGATTTTCCCGCCGCGCATGCGGCCTTGATTTCCGGGCGCGGAATCCTCATGGTCTCCGCGCTTTTTCTTTGAGGGGGTTCGGGACCGCGATGTCTCAGATCAACTACACCGACACCAAGCACTGGCTGCGCACCGCGCGGACTCTGACCGACGCGCTGCCCTATATGCAGAAATATGCCGGGCGCCGTTTCGTCATCAAGTTCGGCGGCCACGCGATGGTGGATGCCGAGCTCAGCCGCGTGTTCGCCGAGGACATCGCCCTGCTGCGCCAGGTCGGCATCCTGCCGATCGTGGTCCATGGCGGCGGGCCGCAGATCAACCAGATGCTGAAGCGGCTCAACATCGAGAGCACCTTCGTCGACGGGCTGCGCGTCACCGACGCCGCCACCGTGGAAGTGGTGGAGATGATCCTGACCGGCTCGATCAACAAGCAGATCGTGGCGGCGATCAATGCCGAGGGCGGCCATGCCGTCGGCCTCTCCGGCAAGGACGACAACCTGCTGCTCGCCAAGCCCGCGCAACTGGTGAAGGACGGCAAGCCGGTCGATCTCGGCTTCGTCGGCGAACCGGACAAGGTCAACCCGCGCATCATCACCTACCTGGAGCAGGCCGGAATCGTGCCGGTGATCGCGCCGGTGGGATTCGGGCCGGATGGCAAGACCTACAACATCAACGCCGATACGGCTGCCGGCGCCATCGCCGGCGCGGTCGGCGCGGCGCGCCTGCTCGCGCTCACCGACGTGCCGGGCGTGCTCGACAAGAACGGCCAGCTCATCCCCGATCTCACCGCCAGCCAGGTGCGGGCCCTTGCCGCCGACGGCACAATCTCCGGCGGCATGATCCCGAAGCTGGAGACCTGCCTGATGGCGGTCGAGCGCGGCGTCGAAGCCGCCGTCATCCTCGACGGCCGCGTGCCGCACGCCATGCTGCTGGAAATCTTCACCCCGCAGGGCGTGGGCACGCTGATTACGAAGGGATAAGTCGCCAACACAACTGCTTGTTGTGCGGCCAACTTGCCCGCTAAGCTCCCTGAAGGGCGTTCCCTTGGGAAAGGCTGGCATGTTCGAAGTCTGGGCCTTCATCGTTGCCGTCGCGGCTTGCGTCACAGCGTTGCATTCGCGGGCGGGCTCTCGGCAATTGAAACGCGCCGAGTTTATCCGTACTTATCGCTGGCCGCGCGGGCTGCTCGACAAGCTGAGCGAAAAGCATCCTGGCATCACGCGCAAAGACGCCGCGCTGGTATCGCGCGGTCTGCGGCAGTTCTTCATCGCCTACCTGATGAGTGACCGCAACTTCGTGTCCATGCCATCGCAAGTCGCAGATGATCTTTGGCATGAATTCATCCTCTATACGCGCGAATACCAGGAGTTCTGCAGGCGCGCCTTCGGCGCGTTCCTGCATCATACGCCGGCAGTGGTTTTGGCTCCCGCGCAACGGAGCCGCAACGAAGGCCTGCGACGCGTCTGGTGGTACGCCTGCAAATACGAGAACATCAATCCATACCAGCCGACGCGCTTGCCGCTGCTCTTTGCTCTGGACGCCAAGCTCAAGGTCCTGCACGGGTTTCGCTATGAGTTGAACTGCGATCCACTGCGCCGAGACGGGATGACGAACGTCTATTGTGCTGCCGAGCTCGCAGACCGGCGCGTGGACGGTTCAATCGATGGTTTTGACGACAGGCGGCGACATGGCTTGAGTGGCGGATGCGGTGGCGGTGGCGGCGGCGAAGGCGGCGGCTGCGGCGGGGGCTGCGGCAGTTAGAACAGCGTCTGCTAGGCAAAGGGGCGGGAGCTGAAGCTGGAGCCGGAGGCGGCGCCAACCGATGGCTCTCACGCGCGAAGGGCCGCGGCCATCGGGAAATCGTCGTCGCCGTCCGGGAAATAGGGTGGCACCTGCTCATAGCGATCGAAGCGCATTGCGCATTGCGCGCGGCCCTGGGTCATCACGCTGAGTACGACCGTATACCCGAACAGAGATGCGAGCGGCACCATCGCGGTGATGACCTGCGCGTTGCCCCGGCTATCCATGCCCTGCACCTGCCCGCGCCGGCTGTTCAGGTCGCCGATCACGTCGCCCATGTACTCCTGCGGCGTCACGACCTCGACCTTCATCATCGGCTCCAGCAGCCGCGGACCCGCCTTCGGCAACGCCTCGCGGAAGCAGGCACGCGCCGCGATGTCGAACGCCATGACGTTGGAGTCCACGTCGTGATAGCCGCCGTCCACCAGCGTACACTTGAGGTCGATGACCGGGAAGCCGGCGATCACGCCGGTTTCCTTCGCATTGGTCAGGCCCTTCTCGACGCCCGGGACGTATTCCTTCGGCACCGCGCCGCCGACCACCGCGTTCTCGATCACGAAGCCGCTGCCCGGCACGCCCGGCTCGAAGCGGATCTTCACCTTCGCGTACTGACCCGAACCGCCGGTCCGCTTCTTCTTGTGGATGTAATCCCACTCGATCGTCTTGGTGATCGACTCCCGATAGGCGACCTGCGGCGCGCCGGCGGTGAAGTCAACCTTGAACGCGCGCTTGGCACGATCAATGGCGATCTCGAGCTGCAGCTCGGTCTGCCCCTTGACGATAAGCTCGTCGGCTGGCCCCACGTCCACCGCCAAAGCAGGATCGGCCGCGCAAAGCGTGTCGAACGCGGCACGCAGGTCAATCGCGGCCTGCGCGTCGCGCGGCATCAAGGGAACGGAGATAACATGAACGTGGTCAGCCATACTCGCAAAACTAGCTTAGTATCGACGACAGGAACATAACTGGACTATCCGAAGGCACGACTAGCGAGGCCGAACCGCTCTTGTGCCGTCCCGAGCAGGCCCGGCTGCCACTCTCTTTCCGCCGGGCTCAGGGGTCGATGCCGCCGCGCGGGTTCAAGGCCACGGCCGGCGGGATTGGGCGACGGGTAGCGCAGCGCTCGGCGCATGGAGAAATTGGCGTTCAATCAGAGGACGGGAAGGGGCCCGGTCATGCCGCCCAGCCTGGAACTACAGGCTTAATGGGCGGTTAAGCGTCGCTCCAAGCCTTGCGCCGGGCGTGGGGTGTCCTTAACTTGCCGGCCGTTCTGCCACCGAAGGTGTGACTACCCTCATGCGGCCTGCCGACGCCCAGTGCTGGATCTTCGACCTGGATAACACGCTCTATCCGGCGTCCTGCCGCCTGTTCGACCAGGTCGAGCGGCGGATCGGGGAATTTGTCCAGCAGCTCCTCAAGCTGGAGCCGGAGGCGGCGCGGGCCCTGCAGAAGCAGTATTTCCGCGACCACCAGACCACGCTCAACGGCCTCATGATCCACCACAAGATCGATCCGGCCGAGTTCCTGGCATTCGTCCACGAGATCGACGTTTCGGGCGTGATTGCCGACGAGCGGCTGGACCAGGCGCTGGCGCTTCTGCCGGGGCGCAAGCTGATCTACACCAACGGCTCGGTGCGCCATGCGGAGAACGTGATGGCGCGCCTGGGCGTGGCGCGGCATTTCGAGGGCGTGTTCGACATCGCCGAGGCGGCGTTCGTCCCGAAGCCCGACATCACGGCCTATCGCGCCTTGGTTGCGCGGCATGGCTTCGATCCCAGCACGGCGATCATGTTCGACGACATGCCGCGCAACCTGGCGCCGGCGGCGGAGCTCGGCATGACCACGGTCTGGATCAAGACCGACGTCGCCTGGGCGCAACCTGCCGAGCAGACGGCCTATATTCATCACGTCGCCGAGAACCTGGCGGATTGGCTTCACGCAGTGACGAAGGACGGATCCAAGGGATGAGCACGAAGGACCTGCAGCAGATCATCGACGCGGCCTGGGAGCGGCGCGCGGAGATCAACGCCGGCACCAAGGGCGAGGTGCGCGACGCCGTGCAGGCGGCGCTGGACGGGCTCGATCACGGCGCACTGCGCGTCGCCGAGAAGCGGGACCGCAAATGGGAAACCAACCAGTGGCTCAAGAAGGCCGTTCTGCTGTCCTTCCGCCTGATGGATTCGGAGCTGATCCCCGGCGGCGGCACCTATCCGCAATTCGGCGAGGCCGCCTGGTACGACAAGGTGCCGTCGAAATTCGCCGGCTGGGATGCGGCGAAGTTCCAGAGCGCCGGGTTCCGCGCGGTGCCCAATTGCGTTGTGCGCCGCAGCGCCTATGTGGCGCCGAGCGTGGTGCTGATGCCGAGCTTCGTGAATGTCGGCGCCTATGTCGACAGCGGCACCATGGTTGACACGTGGGTCACCATCGGGTCCTGCGCGCAGATCGGCAAGAACTGTCACATCTCCGGCGGGGTCGGCATCGGCGGCGTGCTGGAGCCGATCCAGGCCGGGCCGGTCATCATCGAGGACAATTGCTTCATCGGCGCGCGCTCCGAGGTGGTCGAGGGCGTCGTCGTCGGCGAAGGCTCGGTGATCTCCATGGGCGTCTTCATCGGCGCCTCCACCAAGATCATCGACCGCGCCACCGGCGAGGTGCATTACGGCAAGGTGCCGCCCTATTCGGTGGTCGTGTCCGGCGCGATGCCGGGCAAGCCGCTGCCCAATGGCGAGCCCGGCCCCAGCCTCTATTGCGCGGTCATCGTGAAGCGCGTGGACGAGAAGACGCGCGCGAAGACCTCGATCAACGAGCTGCTGCGGGACTAGAGCCAAGCCGCATGACCATCGACCCCGTCGCCCTGGCGCAGGCGTTGATCCGCTGCCCGAGCGTGACGCCGGCGGAGGCGGGGGCGCTTGATGCGCTTGAAGACGCGCTAAGGCCGGCCGGCTTCGCATGCCGGCGCATGCCGTTCGAGACGCCGGGGACGGCGCGGATCGACAATCTCTATGCCAAGCTCAGCGGCAAGCGGCCGGGCAAGCATTTCTGCTTCGCGGGACATGCCGACGTCGTGCCGGTGGGAAGGCGCGAAGGCTGGAGTGTCGATCCGTTCGGGGCCGAGATCATCGACGGGCGGCTCTATGGCCGCGGCGCGGCGGACATGAAGGGGGCGGTCGCGGCCTTCGCGGCGGCGGCAGCACGCTTCATCAGCAAGACCGGCCGCGATTTCGCCGGCGCGATCTCGCTGCTCATCACGGGCGATGAAGAAGGCCCATCGGTCAACGGCACCAAGCCGATGCTCGAGACCCTGGCGGCGGAGGGAGAGACCTTCGATGCTTGCCTGGTGGGGGAGCCCACCAACCCCAAGCGCCTGGGCGAGATGGCGAAGATCGGCCGGCGCGGCAGCTGGACCGGCCATCTCACCGTCAGGGGCGTGCAGGGCCACATCGCCTATCCGCACCTGGCCGACAATCCGAACCATCGCCTCGCGCGCATGATCGTGGCCCTGACGGAGACGCCGCTCGATCCCGGCACCGCGCATTTCGAGCCGAGCACGCTGCAGGTCTCCACCATGGATGTCGGCAACCCGGCCACCAACGTCATCCCGGCCGAGGCGCGCGCCAGCTTCAACAGCCGGTTCAATGACGGCTTCACGCCGGCGAGCCTGGAGGCGGAGGTGCGGCGGCGGCTCGATTCCGTCGGCGGCGCATACGAGCTGCGCACCGAATGCTCCGGTGTCTCCTTCCTTACCCCGCCGGGTCTGCTCAGCACCCTCGTGACCGACGCGGTCAAGGCGGTGACCGGCCTCACCCCGCAGCTTTCGACCACCGGCGGCACCTCGGATGCGCGCTTCATCAAGGATTACTGCCCGGTGATCGAATTCGGCCTGGCGGGCGCGACCATGCACAAGGTGGACGAAAACGTCGCGATCGCGGATATTCTTCAGCTTTCCGACATATACGAGCGCATTCTCCATTCCTATTTCGATGCCAAGCTGGATTGAGTTCCGCCTCGGGTGCCAGGGGCTCTGCCGCCTGGCGCTGTTCAATCGCAGCTTCCTGGCCTATTTCGACCGCTCGATGGCCGGCGCCCTGCGGTCCTTCGGTCTGGCATTGCCGATCCTGCCGCTATTCCTGTGGCTGGTCTGGCTCAACCTCGGTGAGGCGGTGCCCAGCGTCCCGCTCTACCTGACGGCAAAGGCGGTGGCCTATGCCTACGGCTGGATCCTGTTCCCCTTCGTCATCCTGAACGCGGCCCGCCTGCTCGACCGCGACAAGGAGGCGGCGGGATGCATCGCGATCTACAATTGGACCAGCGTCCTGTGGATGGCCCTGCAACTGCCGGTGACGGCCCTGGGCGGGCTATCGGAGGGCCTGGCAAACCCGCTCAACCTCCTGCTGTTCATCGCCACCTTGGCGATCGAGGGATTCATGTTCGTCGCGGTCCTGCGGATCGCCGCCTGGCAGGCCGCGGCCCTGGTCGCAATCGACGTGGTCCTGGGCCAGGGCTTGATCTGGCCGATCTCCGACTGGCTGGGCGGCAATCCGCCGGGGTGATGCACCGCCCTACGCGACCTGCGCCTCGGGCAGCGGATCGTAGCGCACACCGGTGAGATAGAGCCCGTGCGGCGGCGCAGTTGGGCCTCCCTTGGTGCGGTCGCGCGCCTCCAGGGCGCGGCGCAAATCCTCCCGCGACCACTTGCCCTCGCCGACCAGGCGCAAGGTGCCGACCATGTTGCGCACCTGGTGATGCAGAAAGGAGCGCGCCTCGGCGATGATGTCGATTTCTTCGCCCACGCGCGAGACGGAGAGGCGCGTCAGCGTCTTCACCGGCGATTGCGCCTGGCACAGGCTGGCGCGGAAGGTGGAGAAATCATGCTTGCCCACCAGCACCTGCGCGGCCTCGTGCATGGCGGCGGCGTCGAGCGGCGCATTGACCAGCCAGGCGCGCCCCTCCTCCAGGGCCAGCGGCGGGCGGCGGTTGATGATGCGATAGAGATAGGCGCGGCCGGTCGCGCTGAAGCGCGCGTGGAAATCCGGCGGCGCGACCTCCGATGCGATGATGGCGACCGGCCAGGGCTTCAGATGGAAGTTCAGGGCCGCCTGGATCTTGTCCGGCGCGAAGTCCTTCTCGACATCGACATGGGCCACCTGCCCCGCCGCGTGGACGCCGGCATCGGTGCGGCCGGCGGCATGCGCTGTCACACGTTCCGCGCAGGTCTTGAACACCGCCTCCTCGAGCGCCTGCTGCACCGACATGCCATTGTCCTGGCGCTGCCAGCCGACGAAGGCGACTCCGTCATATTCCAGCGTGAGCTTGAAGCGGGTCACGAGAGCGGCGTCCCTTTCGGGACTGCGAAGCCGCGCAGCATCTCCTCCACGCTCATCGCGCGCTTGCCGGCGCGCTTTACCAGGGTGGGCCGCAACGCGCCTTCGCCGCAGGCGATGGTGAGCCGGTCATCGAGCGTGGTGCCCGGTGCGCCGGATCGGCCGGCGACGAGTTCCGCGGCAAGGATGGTGATGCGCTCGCCCCTGGCCTCGGTGAAGGCGCCCGGCGCCGGGGACAGGCCGCGGATGCGGCGGTCCAGCTCGATCGCGCCGCAGCGCCAGTCGATGCGGCATTCCTCCTTCGCGATCTTGGCGGCGTAGGTGACGCCCTCCGCCGGCTGCGGCACGGATGCAAGGCCATCCGGCAAGCGCTCCAGCGCGGCGCAGATCAGGCGCGCGCCGATCTCCGCCAGCGCGTCATGCAGCGCGCCGGCGTTCATGTCTGGGCTTATGGAGATCGCCTGGCTCAGCAGCATGGGACCGGTATCCAGCCCTTCTTCCATCTGCATGATGGTGATCCCGGTCTCCCGGTCGCCCGCCATGATGGCGCGCTGGATCGGCGCGGCGCCGCGCCAGCGCGGCAGCAGCGAGGCGTGGATGTTGAGGCAGCCATGACGCGGCGCATCAAGCACCGGTTTCGGCAGGATGAGGCCATAAGCGGCGACCACCGCTACATCGGCCTGAAGCGCCTGGAAGGCGGCGACCTCGTCCGGGCCTTTGAGCGAGACGGGCGTGCGCACGGCGATGCCGTGCTCCTCCGCGAGCAGATGGACCGGCGATTTCTGGGTATCCATGCCGCGCCCCTTGGGGCGCGGCGGCTGGGAATAGACCGCCGCCAATTCATGGCCGGCATCGACCAGCGCCTTCAGCGCCACCGCCGCGAAACCGGGGGTTCCCATGAAGACGATGCGGAGCGCCGCCATTCCCGTGCGCTCACATGGCGGCTTCGGCTGCGGTCTTCTTCGCCTTCAGCAGCTTGCGCAGGATGATGTTGCGCTTGAGCGCGGTCAGATGGTCAATGAACAGGATGCCATCGAGATGGTCGATCTCGTGCTGCAGGCAGGTGGCGAGCAGCCCCTCGGCCGCGATCTCGCGCTGCTGGTTGTTCTCATCCAGATAGCGCACGCGGCAGGCGGCGGGGCGCGCCACGTCGGCGTAATGCTCCGGCACGCTGAGGCAGCCCTCGTTATAGGTCACGTCGTCGTCCGACACCCAGACGATCTCCGGGTTGGCGAACTTGAGCGGCTGCGGCGCCTCGCCCTCGCGCGCGAGGTCGAGCACGATGACGCGCTTCAGCACGCCGACCTGCGGCGCGGCGAGACCAATGCCGGGCGCCTGGTACATCGTCTCCAGCATGTCGTCCATCAGCGTGCGCACGGTCGCATCGACCGCCTTCACGGGGGCGGACACCTTTTTGAGACGCGGATCCGGCGCGGTCAGTATGGGCAAGAGGGCCATGATCTCTCCTTCGGCGCTTTACCTAGGGTTTTGGCGCTGTATCGTCAAGCGAGGGCGGCATTCGGCCGCTCCCGAGTCGGGGTCCAAAAGCCATGGATTTTCAAGAGATTGCGCTCCTGACCCTGCAGGACATCGCGCGGCTGGAGCTGCGAGTCGCGGTGCCCTGGGCGGTTGCCGGGGCGCTGGTGCTCGCGCTCGCGTTCCTGGCATTGCGCCGGCGTGGACCCCAGGCCGCGCAGCAGCCGGCGACCGACCAGCTCACCGGCCGCCTCGACCAGCTTGCGGCCCAGCAGGCGGCCGCGCAGAACGCCCTCTCCGAGCGGCTGCAGGCCCAGGAGCGCGCTTTGGCGGCCAAGCTGGACGAGCGCCTCAACAGCCTGCAGGACCGAGTCGGGCAGAGCCTGCAATCCAATGCCGAGCAGGCCGGGCAGACGCTGACCGAGCTGCGCGAGCGGCTGGCGGTGATCGACGCGGCGCAGAAGAACATCACCGAGCTGTCGAGCCAGGTGGTCGACCTGCAGAACGTGCTGTCGAACAAGCAGGCGCGCGGCGTCTTCGGCGAGGTGCGGCTGCAGGACATCGTGCAATCGTCGCTGCCGGCGCAGAGCTACGTTTTCCAGGCGCCGCTGGGCGGCAAGCGGGTCGATTGCCTGCTGACCCTGCCGAACCCGCCGGGCGCCATCGGCATCGACGCCAAGTTCCCGCTGGAGGCCTATCGCGCCTTGCGCGAGGCCAAGGACGAGATCGCCACCGCCCAGGCGCGGCGCGAGTTCACCACCGCGATCCGGGTGCACGTCAAGGCGATTGCGGAGAAATACATCGTGCCGGGCGAGACCGCGGATTCCGCCTTGATGTTCCTGCCCTCCGAAGCGGTCTATGCGGAGCTGCATGCCAGCTTCCCCGCTCTGGTGGAGGAGGCCGGAAAGGCGCGGGTGTGGATCGTCTCGCCCACGACCCTGATGGCGACGCTGACCACCATCCGCGCGGTGCTCAAGGACGTGCGGATGCGCGAGCAGGCGCATGTGATCCAGAAGAAGGTCGGGGAGCTGGCGGCCGACGTGAACCGTTTGGGCGATCGCGTCGACAAACTGCAGAAGCACTTCACCCAGGCGTCGGAGGACGTGCGGCAGATCGGCATCTCGAGCGACAAGATCGCGCAGAAAGCGGCCGCCATCCAGGAGGTCGAGGTAGACACAACCGGCGGAAACGTCACGCAAATTCCCGAACAGGCGGCGGTGGCGCGGTTGAACTGACGCCGCCAGGCCGCGCGGAGCCGGAGGGCCGGCGCGCATCGTTCGGATCAATCGTTCTGCTTACGGCCTGCACAGGCCTCTGAGGGGAGGGTCACTTGGAATCGGTCGTTTCGCCTTTCACCATCTTCGTCATCGTCATTGTCGTTCTCATGGTCCTGGTCGTGGTCATGGCGGTCAAATCCGTGCCGCAGGGCCATGAATGGACGATCGAACGGTTCGGCCGCTACACCGGATCGCTGCGGCCGGGCCTCGGCTTCATCGTGCCGTTCATCGACCGCATCGGCGCCAAGATCAACATGATGGAATCGGTGCTGGACGTCCCGACCCAGGAGGTCATCACCAAGGACAACGCCATGGTGTCGGTCGACGGCGTGGTGTTCTACCAGGTGCTGGACGCGGCCAAGGCGGCCTACGAGGTGAACAACCTCGAGAACGCGATCCTCAACCTCACCATGACCAACATCCGAACCGTCATGGGCTCCATGGACCTGGACGAGCTGCTGTCCCAGCGCGACAAGATCAACGCGCAATTGCTGCACGTGGTCGATGACGCGACGCAGCCCTGGGGCATCAAGGTGACGCGCATCGAGATCAAGGACATCGCCCCGCCGCGCGACCTCGTGGATTCGATGGCACGCCAGATGAAGGCAGAGCGCGAGAAGCGCGCCCAGATCCTGGAGGCGGAAGGCTCGCGCGCCGCCGCGATCCTGCGCGCCGAGGGCGAGAAGCAAGCCGCCATCCTGGAAGCCGAGGGCGAGCGCGAAGCCGCGTTCCGCGAAGCCGAAGCCCGCGAGCGCCTAGCCGAAGCGGAAGCCAAGGCCACGCAGATGGTCTCCGACGCCATCGCCAAGGGGAACGTGCAGGCGATCAACTACTTCCTAGGCACCAAGTATGTCGATGCCCTGAAGATGGTTGCCAGCGCGCCAAACCAGAAGGTCATCCTGATGCCGCTGGAGGCCGCCAATGTGATCGGCGCTCTGGGCGGCATCGCCGAGCTGGCGAAGGACGCGATGCAGAGCCGCGCCGCTGCCGCTCCGGCCGGTGGCGCGGGCGGACCCTGGCAGCCGCGCGCGTGATGTGAGCGGAGAGGACCATGGACATCCTGAACTGGCTCGACGGGACGCAGTTCTGGCACTGGTGGATCCTGGCGGCCCTGTTCGCGGGCATCGAGATCCTGGCGCCGGGCGTGTTCTTCATCTGGCTCGGCGCCGCCGCGGCGGTGACCGGGATCATCGCACTCGTCATCCCCGGCCTCGGCTGGGAGATCGAGGCGCTCATCTTCGCCTTGCTGGCTGTCGCGTCGGTCATCGCTTGGCGCAGCTACGTGAAGAAGAACGGGAACAAGGACGATCCCGCCTCGATGCTCAACCGGCGCGGCGAGCAGCTCATCGGCCGCACCGCCGTGCTGAGCGAGGCGATCCAGAACGGCCGCGGCAAGGCGCGCATCGATGACACCGTGTGGCGGGTGGAAGGCCCCGACATGCCCGCCGGCGTGCCGATCAAGGTCATCGCCGTGGATGGGGCTATATTGAAGGTGGAGCCGGCGCGCTCGTAGGGCAGCTGCTTTTGTCGCGAGTTGTTGTTCCATGAGTGATCGCGTGAAGGCTCGTGCCTCATCGGCGAGGCGATACTTTTCTCGTTTCATGTTGGTTCTGATGGCCTGCATTGCATCGCACGCGGCAGATGCGAACTGCGTGCAGGCCGACATTGAAGGCCGATGGCACGTCTACGCCACGGTATCCACTCAGACAAGAGCGCTTTGGGTCAATTGCAATCTGAGCGTTGCACCAGGCGGCGCACTATCGAGCGGAACTTGTGACACTCCAGAGCAGAACAATCTAAATGTTTCATCGGGCGAAATAAGGATCGCCGATACGACAAACTGCGTGTTCGCGGGCAATTTTGAGATCGAGGGATCACCAGTCCGGTTGGAACATGCCACCATGTCTCTCGAGAAGACTGTCGTCGCCGGCGTCGGGGCATACACCCGAGGGTTCTTCAGCTTCACGATGGTGAAGAGAAGCGCAACTCAGTGAGCGCTCGGCTCAGGCCCTCTCAGCGCCGTAGTAGAGCATCACCGTGTGCTTCGCTTCGGCGAAGAACAGCCAGCGTTCGGCGATGGTGCCGATCGCGTTGAGGACGACGGCGAGGACGAGCAGGACGAGGTCGCCGACATGCGGCGTCGCCAGCGCGGCGAGCACGGCGGCGAGCGGCAGGAGGAACCCGGCGAGCAGCGCGATGCGGCGCAGCTTGCGCGCGTGCTTGCGCGCGATGCGGAAGCCCATCTCCTTGAGCAGGTAGTTCTCTTCGGTATGCGGCGCGGCGAGCAGGCGCACCTTGCCAAGATGGCCGAGGCCGGTCGCGCTCTCCGCGGTCGCGGCATGGGCGCCGGCATCGAGCAAGCGCCAGTAGAACAGCTTGATGAATGCGGCGGCGAGGAGGCCGATAGCGGCGAAATCATACGCGGGCTTCTGCGGCGCGGGCATCAGCTCCGCCCAGAGCGTGAACCAGAGCGCGCCGCTGGCGAGGCCCATCGCGAGATAGCCGGGCAGCGTCCAGAGGCTGTTCCAGGCGCGGATCGGCTTCAGGCTGGCATAGATCATCGCGGTCGCGCAGATCGTGGCGATCGCGCTGAGGCTCAGCAGCGCACCGGCCCAGCGCCAGATCTCGCCCAGGAACAGCCAGCCGATGGCGTAGAGGCCCGCCGGCAGGAAGGTGAAGAGCGCCAGCACGCCTTCGCGCGACAGCCAGGAGGTGCGCCATTGCGAGACCGCGCGCCAAGCCCGCTCCGGATGGCTGAGATGCAGCGTCGATGATACCAGGCCGAACGTCACCATGCCGAGCGACCAGAGGAAGGCGATCCAGCCGGAGAGGGGATCGGGCGCCAGCACGCCGCTTGCGCCGAACAGCCCGAGCAGCGCCAGCATCGCATAGCCGCCGCCGGACGCGCTGGTGAACAGGATGACGGACAGCGCGGGATGCACGCCGAGCCTCTACACGATGCTTTTCTTCCCCCCTTGTGGGGGAAGGATGCGGAGCCCCCCGCGGACGAATGTCCGCGTTCGCGGCCGGGGCGAACGAAGTGAGCCTAGGCGGAGCTGGATGGGTGATTTCTCGTACCTACTCGCTTGATATCGTGCGGCGGCACCCCCCATCCCCGCCTTCCCCCACAAGGGGGGAAGGGGCTCAGCGAGTGGTTTCGAGAATTGAGCGTTCACCACCATCATCGTGACAGCGCCTGGTCAAGCCAGCGCAGCAACCGATTGCCGGTGCTTTCCGCAGGGCTTTCCTGGAGCGGCGTGGCGGGGGCGCCGGTGCAGCCGGTGTGGGTGCGCCCGGTGCGCGGCGGGAGGTATTTGTTGACCGGCTTGTAGCCGAGCTCCGGCATCAGGTCGTAGCCGGCGCGCTCCTGCACCAGTTTCGAGACCTCGGAGTTGGGATCGCCGAGATCGCCGAAATGGCGCGCGCCGACCGGGCAGGTGGCGACGCAGGCCGGCACGCGGTCCACCTCCTCCAGCTTGTCGTTGTAGATGCGATCGATGCAGAGGGTGCACTTCTTCATCACCCCGACATCCTCGTCGAACTCGCGCGCGCCGTAGGGGCAGGCCCAGGAGCAGAGCTTGCAGCCGATGCAGAGATCCTCGTTGACCAGGACGATGCCGTCCTCCGCGCGCTTGAAGGAGGCGCCGGTCGGGCACACCGTCACGCAGGCCGGCTGCTCGCAATGCAGGCAGGATTTCGGGAAATGCACGGTGCGGCCGTTCGCGCCCTCGCCCGCCTCGAAGGAATGGATGCGGTTGAACCACACGCCCGAAGGCGAATCGCCCCACGCTTCATAGTCGGTCAGCGGCGCCATGTGGCCGCCGGTGTTCCATTCCTTGCAACTCACCGCGCAGGCGTGACAGCCGACGCAAATATCGAGATCGATCACCAGCCCAAGCTTGCGATCCGAGGGGTGTGCCGGCAGCGCCGTCATTGACGCGCCCGCTTCGCGCGGAACTCGGCGCCGTAGGCGAGAGCGTTACCCGGCTTGGGCAGCGATGTGTCCAGCGCGTCGAACACAGGAGCCGTTTCGCCGTATTCCGCCGGCGCGCATTTCTTGAGTCGCACCTTGAGATCGTACCACGCCGCCTGCCCGGTCACCGGGTCGATATTGGCGTAGCGGTGCCCGTCCGGCCGCGGCGGCAGCAATTCGGAGATCACGTGGTTGAGCAGGAACCCCTTGGCGGCTTCGGGCGCGGTGGGCGAGAGGTTCCACGCACCCGCGCGCTTGCCGATCGCGTTCCAGGTCCACACCGTGTCCTGGTTCACGCCCTCCATCAGCTTGATCTCGGCCTTCACCCGGCCATGCGGGCTTTCGATCCATGCCCAATCGCCGTCGGCGAGGCCGAGGCGTTCGCCCAGCTTGCGCGCGATGAACAGCGGATTGCGCGCTTGGATCTGGCGCAGCCAGGCGTTCTGCGAGCCCCAGGAATGATACATGTGCATCGGGCGCTGGGTGATGGCGTGCAGGACGCAGCCATCATTGTCGGCGGTCGCGCCGAACGGCGGATACCAGCTCGGCAGCGGATCGAAGCCCTGGGAGACACGCGCGCGCAGATGCTCCGGCGGCTGGCGCGTGCCGTGGCCCTCCGCAGCGAGCTGGAATTTGCGCAGCGGCTCGGAGTAGAGCTGCAGCACGATCTGCTGCGGCTTGTCCAGGAAGCCGCGCGGGATCGCCCAGTCGAAGAAGTCGCGGTTGGCGAAGCGATAGAAGCGCGCCTTTTCCGGGATCTCGCCGCGCCAGAAGCAGCCGTTCTCGACATAGCGCTCGAGCTGGCGGCGGTTCGGCTCGCCCATGCCCTGCTTGTCCTCGTCGAGGCCGCGCCAGCCGGAGAGCATGCCGATGCCGGGCCGTCGCTCGTGCCACACCATGTAATCCTTGAGCCCGCCGGGATAGAGCGACTTGCCGTGGCCGTCGATCATGCCCGGCAGCTTCAGCCGCGCGCCGAGATCCAGCAGCACGTCCTGGAACGGCCGCACGTCGCGATCGGGCTGGATGACGGGCTGGCGGATCGCATCGGCGGCGGCATCTGGATCGCTGATCGGCCGGTCGAGCAGCGAGATGCAGTCCCAGCGCTCAAGATAGGTGGTGTCGGGAAACACGAGGTCGGCAAAGGCCACCATCTCCGAGAAGTAGGCGTCGGCATAGATGATGTGCGGGATCCTGTATTCGCCCCGCTCGTCCGTGTCGGTCATCATGCGCATGGCGTCCGGCGCGTTCATCGCCGAGTTCCACGCCATGTTCGCCATGTAGAGGAAGAGCGTGTCGATCGGATAGGGATCGCCTGCCCAGGCGTTGTGGATGACCATGTGCATCAGGCCGTGGACGGCGAGCGGCGCCTCCCACGAGAACGCCTTGTCGATGCGGTGCGGGGCGCCGTCGAGGTCGAGCAGCAGGTCGTCCGGCGATTGCGGGAAGCCGAGCGGCAAGCCGTGCAGCGCGTGCATCGGCCCGACCTGGGCGGCGGGCTTGGCGGGCGGCGGTGCGGATTTCGGGAAAGGCGGCTTGTAGCGGAAGCCGCCCGGGCAATCGATCGAGCCCAGCAGCATCTGCAGCAGGTGGATGGCGCGGCAGGTCTGGAAGCCGTTGGAATGCGCGCTGACCCCGCGCATGGCGTGCATCGAGACCGGCCTGCCGATGACCTTGTCGTGGTGGCGCCCGGCCCAATCGGTCCAGCCGATTGGAATCTCGATCGCCTGGTCGAAGGCGGCTTCGGCAAGCTCCGCCGCGATGCGCTTGATGGTCGCCGCCGGGATGCCACATTGCTCCGCGACCTTCTCCGGTGCGTAGGACTCGTCGAGGTAGCGCGACGCCATCAGCTCGAAAGCGGGCCGCGCCTTGCGGCCATCGGCCAGCGTCGCCTCGCCGACCAGGCGGGGCGTAACGCCGGCTTCCAAGGCGCTTCGGATCGCGCCCGCATTGTCGACGCAGAGCGGATTGCCGGCGCCGTCGCGCGCGAAGAGACCATGCCCCGCGGTGCCCGGCGCATCCACCACCAGCCAGGGCGCGTTGGTGTAGCGCACCAGGAAGTCGAGATCGATGCGGTCGGCTTTCAGCAGTTCATGCACGATCGCCAGCACGAATAGCCCGTCGGTTCCGGGCGCGATGCCGATCCATTCGTCGGCGATGGCGGAATAACCGGTTCGCACCGGGTTGATCGAGACGAACTTGGCGCGGTTCTCAGGCGGCCGGTTCTTGATCTGGCCCAGTCCGATCTTGATCGGGTTGCTGCCGTGATCCTCGGCGACGCCGAACATCAGGAAATAGCGCGTGCGCTCCCAGTCCGGCTCGCCGAACTCCCAGAACGAGCCGCCGATGGTGTAGAGCCCCGCGGCAGCCATGTTGACTGAGCAGAAGCCGCCATGGGCGGCGTAGTTCGGCGTGCCGAACTGGGCCGCCCACCAGCCGGTCAGAGCCTGGCTCTGGTCGCGGCCGGTGAAGAAGGCGAGCTTCCGGGGGTCGGTCGCGCGGATCTTGCCCAGCCATTCGGTGGCGATCTTCAGCGCCTCGTCCCACTCGATCTCCTGGAACTCGGCCTTGCCGCGCTCGCCCACGCGCTTCAGCGGCTTGCGCAGCCGCGCCGGCGAATACTGCGTCATGATGCCGGCGGAGCCCTTGGCGCACAGCACGCCCTTGTTCACCGGGTGGTCGCGGTTGCCCTCGATGTAGCGGATGCGGCCGTCCTGCAGGTGCACCTTGATGCCGCAGCGGCAGGCGCACATGTAGCAGGTCGTGGTCGCGACCTGGTCGTGCACAATCGGCGCGTAATCGATGGCCTGCTCGTCGGCGCGCTGCTTTGGCGGCGATTGCGGCTCCGCGATATAGCGGCGTTGAGACATACCCGGGCCGCAGCCCCCTCCCAGAAACCGGCGATCCGGCGCTGATCCGAATCGCGGCGGTCAGTATTCGGAAAACACCTCGCGGAAGATAGCGCAGATTTCGTCAATATCGCGCTTCTCGGCGACCAAGGCGGGCGCGCAGATGCCGGAATCGCCGGTGAACTTGATGTGCAGGCCGCGCTTGAATAGGCGCTTGGTTGCGTCATAGCCGCGCAGGCCCGGCCGCTCCGCCGGCGCGAGCTCGATGCCCGCCAGCATGCCGTAGCCCCGGATGTCGGTGACCGCCTTGATGCCCTTGAGGTCGAACATGCGGTCGAGGAAATAGCCCGACATCTCGGCCGCGCGCTCGAACAGCCCCTCGCGCTCATAGATGTCGAGGGCGGCGATGCCCGCGGCGCAGGCGGCCGGATGGGCCGAATAGGTGTAGCCGTGGAAGAATTCCACAGCGCCTTCGGCCGCCGCGCCGGTGACGGTGTGATAGATCCTATCGCTGACCGCGACCGCGCCCATCGGCAGCGCGCCGTTGGTCAGCGCCTTTGCCATGGTGATCATGTCCGGCTGCACGCCGAACGACTGCGCCGCGAAGGCCTTGCCGGTGCGCCCGAAGCCGCAGATCACCTCGTCGAACACCAGCAGGATGCCATGCTGGTCGCAGATCTGGCGGATGCGCTCGAGATAGCCCTTGGGCGGCACCAGCACGCCGGTCGAGCCGGCGATCGGCTCCACGAAGCAGGCCGCGATGGTCTTCGGCCCGAACAGGTCGACGCAGCGCTGCAGATCCTCAGCCAGTTCCACGCCCTTGTCCGGCTGGCCACGCACGAAGCGGTTCTCCGGCATCCAGGTGTGGCGCATGTGGGCGACGCCCGGCATCACCGCGCCGAAGGCCTCCCGGTTGCGCACCATGCCGCTCAAGGAAACGCCGCCGATATTGACGCCGTGATAGGCGCGCTCGCGGCTGACGAAGCGCGTGCGCTGCCCCTCGCCCTTCGCCGTGTGATAGGCCATGGCGATCTTGAGGGCGGTGTCCACCGACTCAGAGCCGGAATTGCAGAAGAACACGTAATCGAGGTCGCCGGGCGTGATCTTCGCCACCTTGCGCGCCAACTCGAACGAGGCGGGATGGCCGATCTGGAAATGCGGGGTGTAGTCGATCTCCTGCATTGCCGCGTGCACGGCCTCGGTGATCTCGCTGCGGCCGTGGCCGGCGGCGCAGCAGAACAGGCCCGACGAGGCGTCGATCAGCTTGTCGCCGTGATGGTTCCAGTAATGCATGCCCTTGGCCCTCACCATCAGGCGCGGGTCGGCCTTGAAGTCGCGGTTGGACGTGAAGGGCATCCAGTGGTTTTCGAGGGTATTCGCGGTGTATTGCATGGCTCCCGATCCATCGAGTGGCGCGCGATTGGCCCCATGCTAGGGGCCAGCGGCAGATGCGGCAGGGGCCAGTTCGGCCAAATCGAGCACGCCAACGCCGCCCGAAGAGAACTCGCGAGAACCGTCTGGCCTATGGCAAAATGAGGGCCGGTGCTCGAGGGCATCAATGTGGGCCGGATGGGGGTTGCCATTCAGAAACGACAGGTTTCATTGCGTGGGGCGACTCACGTGCCGGCCGGCATGATCGTGCATCGGCAGCGCGATCTGGCCGCGCGGCCGCTGTGGCGGACATCCGACCTCGCCATTGCCGCGTCGCTGGCGGCGCTCCTGCCAGCCGCCTGGCTGCTGCCCGAGCGGTCGTGGTGGCGATTGTGCCGCGCCGTGGCGCGTGCCCCGGGCCTGGTCGATCGCGCGGCACTCGACCGGACGATCGCCGGAATCGTCAGCGGCGTTCAACTCGACCCGCGGCGCGCAGCCGACATCGCGCTGGACCTCCAAGCCGCGGTCTATGAGCTGCGCATGCAGACGTTGCGCGGCTGGCGCCCCGGAGGCTGGCATCCGGAAATTGCGCTCAGCGGGGAAGAGCACATCATGCGAGCGAGCGCGCGGGGCAATGGCGTCATCCTGTGGGTGGCGCATTTCGCCTTCAACAGCGGCATCACAAAGGCCGCGCTGCACGAACGGGGCTATCGCGTCTCGCATCTCAGCCGCCCGGAGCATGGCTTCTCCAAGACGCGTTTCGGGATCGGGTGGCTCAATCCATTGCGCCGCATCCCGGAGGATCGCTGGCTGTCGGAGCGCATCGTCTACGACCGACGCGCGCCCGCCATCGCGATGCGGCGCATGGCGCGGGCGCTCGCCGGCGGCGAGATCGTGTCGATCACCGCCGGCGCGTGGGAAGGCAGCGGCATTGCCGAAGGGCCGTTGCTCGGCGGGACGCTGGCGCTGGCGACCGGCGCGCCCAGGCTTGCCGCGCTGACCGGCGCGGTCCTGCTGCCGGTATTTGCCGTGCGGGACCGCAGCCATCGCTTCGTGGTCGCGATCGAAGCGCCGATTGTGCCGGGCGAGGCACAGGAGCCCGCCGATCGCGGCAGAGCGGCAGCGGCCGAATTCCTGGCCCGGCATGAGCCCTGGGTGCGCGGTTTTCCCGAGCAATGGCGCGGCTGGAAGGAATGGCGGAAGGCAAGCCCGGCAACGGAGGGCGCGGCCGACGGCGCAGCGGCTTCCGGCCGCGCAGGCGAACCCCGGGCGGCCGTTTCATGATCGATGCCGATATGCCGCGGGCGACCATCCCGCGGCCGCAGGACGTGCCGGATTCCGGCATCGCGTTCCTGGTCGAAATCGTCCGCTCCGGTGGCGTCCTGTGCGCCTCTCCCGGTCGGGAGGCGCATGATCGGCTCCTGGCGCTGGCTGCAGCCTGGCGGCCGGCGGCCAGCGGCGCGGCGGATGTCGTCGGGCGCGCCTGCGCACGGACTCCACCGGACTGGCATCTTTCCAGCCTGTTGGCGTCCCTGAGCCATCCGGAGCTGCCCGACGATGCGACAGCGCAGGCGCGGCGCCTCTATCACGCGCGCTGGCTTGGCCACCTCCTGATGCCGGATCGGCCGGAGTTCCGGCCATTGGTCACGATTCTCATTCCCGTCTACAACCGCGCCGCCATGGCAGCCGAGGCGGTGGAAAGCTGCCTCGCGCAAACGTGGAGGCCCCTGGAAATCCTGGTGGTCGACGACGGCTCGACGGATGACCTTGCGGACGCGCTGGCGCGATTCGGCGGCGCGGTCCGGATCGCGCGGCAAAGCAATGGCGGCGTGTCTCGCGCGCGCAATGCCGGGATCCGCCTGGCCAAGGGCGACTTCGTCCACTTCCTCGATTCCGACAACCTTCTGCTGCCGACGGCGGTCGCGCAAAAGGTCGACGGCTTTGCGCACATTCCCGATGCAGGACTGTGCTACAGCCTTGCGGAAGTCGAAGGCCATCGTCCCCGCAAGGTGAACATCCCCGCACCCGACGGATCGGCCGATTGCCCGACCACGACGCTCCTGACCCGCGAGCTGCGCTATCCGTTCTATGTTTCCTGCGTGATGATGCCGCGCTTCGGTCTGCTGGAGTCTGGCGGATTCGAGGAGGATCTTCGGCGGCTGGAGGATACGCGCTTCTGGATCAAGCTCGCCTTGCGCGGCACCAAGGCCATCGGGCTCTCTGCCAGGCTCACGGTCCGGCGCCTGGTACAGGGCAGCCTGAGCGAGCCCCAGGTACCGCCGCATCTGCGCCTCACAACCCAGATGCGCACCGTTGCCGATTGCCTCGCGCACCGCCACGCCTGGCCCATGGCTGCATGCAAGTTCCCGTCTCTGCTGCGCTTTGTGCTCGAGCATGACGTGCTGTTTCCGCTGCCGGAAGGGCTTCAGCGCGATGCGGCTCGCCTGCTCGGTGTGATCGAGGCACTCGCCAAAGATAACGAGGCCGGCGGCGCCTCGCCGCTGCTGCTGCTGGCGCACCTTCGGGACCTGACCCGGTACCGGCCCAGCGCAGAGCATCCGCACACGCGGGCGCAGACGGCCTTCCTCTCGCAGATCTCCGCTGCGACCGATCGCGCCATTGCCGGCGCCGGTGCTTTGACGGCGCAGGACGTGTCCTTCTGGATGAAGGCGGCTTCGCCGGCGCGCAGCGGACGCCGGCTCGTTCGGTTCCTTCGCCGGGTCGAGCAGTTGATGGGCCGTGATCCATTCGCCGTCACCGCAGTGGATGAAGTGCTGCGCGCCGCGCCGCGCCTTCCCGGCGGGCGGACGACCCGGACCTATGTCCGGCTGCGCAAATGGCTGCCGAAAAGCGTCGCGCTCTGGCTTGCGTTGGGAAAGATGCGGCGGGACGCGCGTTCGGCCCGGGAGCGCGGATGACCTCTGCCGGCGCGGCTCCCGGCATCGTTGCGCCGGGACGCCTGGAAAGCGTGGCTCAGGCGGAGGACGGCGCGGGCAAGGCGTCGCCCTGCCCGTCGCCGCGCTCGGCGACCAGAGCGCGCTTCTGGGCCTGCTCGGCGCGCTTCTTCTCCCGGCGCTTGAGGATCTCGTAGGTGATCGCGCCGAATAGAGAGATGCCGATGATGATGACGGCGAGCGCGGAGAGCGCGGGGGTCGTGCCCTGCCGCACCTGGCCGGCCAGGACGGTCACCAGGGTCTTGTCCGCCAGGATGGCGAAGGTCGTGGTGTTGTAGTTCTCGAACGAGGACAGGAATGCGATGACCACCGCCGAGACGATGGCGGGTTTCATGTAGGGCAGCAGGATGTGCCAGAACACCTGCGGATAGGAGGCGCCGAGGTCGAGCGCCGCCTCCTCCTGCGCGCGGTCGAAGCGGGTCAGGCGCGCCATGAAGATCAGCAGGCAGTAGGCGGAGATGAAGCTTGACTGGCCGAGGATGGTGAGGACGACGCCCTTGTAGAAGATCGCCTTGGTCACCTCGGTGACGCCGAGCACGTCCTTCCAGAAGATGACGGTGGAGATGCCGATGATGACGCCCGGCGTCAGCAGCGGCGAGATCGTCACCAGATAGAACAGGCCGCGGGCCCGGTGATAGATCTGGCTCATGATGATGGAAGCCGCGAGGCCCGCGGGCACCGAGAGCGCAACCACGCCGAGGCCGATGATGAAGGAGTTCTGCAGCCCCTGCATCATGTTCCGGTCGTTCCACAGCTTCACGAACCAGTCGAGGGTGAAGGCCTCGAACGGATAGGCCTGCGGATAGGACGGCGTGTTGAAGGCCGTAATGCCCATCACGATCAGCGGCCCGAACAGATAGAGGAAGAAAAGGAGGATGTAGAAGCCCAGCATCCCCTTCATGACCCATGCCGACTTCATTTTATCGTCTCCCCAAGCGAGACCTTGAAGAGACGCAGCATCAGCATGACCAGCGCGATGCAGGCCGCCAGCAGGATGAAGGCATAGGCCGAGCCGCGCGCCCAATTGAAGTTCTGGAAGAAGAAATTGTAGATGACGGAGGTGAACCACAGCGTCCGCGGCCCGCCGAGGAATTGCGGCGCCGCCAGCGACCCGGCGGAGAGCATGAACACCATGGTGCAGCCCGACGCGATGCCGGGTTTGGCATAGGGGATGACGACGTCCCTGTGGATGCGCCACCAGGGCGCGCCGAGGTCGCGCGCCGCCTCGATCTGGTTCTTGTCCAGGCTCTCGATCGCGTTGTAGAGCGGGAAGATCATGATGAGCAGATAGGCGTAGGACAGGCCGACATAGAGCCCGACATCGATCCCGAGGAAATCGATTGGGGCGTCGGTGATGCCGAGGCCCATCAGCGCCTGGTTGATCAGGCCCCTGGAGGCGAGCAGCAGGCGCAGCGCGAAGGCGCGCAGGATCTCGTTCACCCAATAGGGCACAATCAGCGCCAGCATCAGCAGCCGCACCTTCTGCGCTCCGCTCGACTGCGCCATGTAGTAGGCAAGTGGATAGCAGATGGCGAAATTGAGGGCAGTGACCGCGATCGAGGCGAGGATCGAGAACACGAGGGCGCCGATATGCGTGACGTTGAGGCCGCCCCCGACCGGCTGCACGAAGAACGACTTGTACTGCTCCAGCGTCAGCACGTCCTCCGGCCCGCCGCGCTTGCTGGGCGGCAGCTGCGGGTGGAAGCTTTCGACCACCATGTAGAGATAGGGCAGCACCACCAGGAACAGGGCCCAGAGCGCGACCAGCACGATGAACAGGATCCCGAGCGTCATGCCGTTCCGCTCGAAATAGCCCTTGTGCGTCGGGTCGTGGCGGAGCTTCGCCTCGCGCCGCGCCAGCAGCCAGAAGATGGCTATGATGACGAACGGGACGACGAGGACGACGAAGCGGCTACTCACGGGCCAGTTGCCCTTCCGGCAGAGCCAGGCCGAGCGCGGCATCGTAGGAGATGGCCGCCATCTGGCCCCGCTCGGGAATGCTGGTCGTGCTCTGGCGGCCGACGCTGACGGTGATGTCCTTCTTGCCCGCGCCCTCGAGATAGACGTGCGTCATGTTGCCCTCGAAGGCGACGCTCTTCACGGTCGAGGACAAGGTGGTGTCCGAGGCGCCGGCGCCAAGCCTCAGCGATTCCGGGCGCACGAACAGGATCGCCTTGTCCCCTTCCTTCATCCCGCGCGGATTGCGCCCGTGCAGGCGGCCGAACCTGGTCTCGACCAGGGCGAAGGACTTGTCCGCGCGCACAACAGTCCCGGCGAAAGGATTGTTCTCGCCCACGAAGGAGGCGACGAAGGCGGTGGCGGGCTCGTCATAGATCGTCTTGCCGTCGGCGATCTGCTGGATCACCCCGTCGCTCATGACCGCAATGCGGTCGGACATGGTCAGCGCCTCGCCCTGGTCGTGGGTGATGTAGATGAAGGTGATGCCGACCATGCGCTGGATGGTGCGCAACTCGTTGCGCATGTGCTGGCGCAGCTTCAGATCCAGCGCCGACAAGGGCTCGTCAAGCAGCAGCACCTGCGGCTGGACGGCGAGCGCACGGGCGATAGCCACGCGCTGCTTCTGGCCGCCGGACAGCTCGCTCATCTGCTTGTTGCCCTGGCCCGGCAGGGCGATCAGCTCCAGCAGCTCCTCGGCCTTCTTCGTGCGCGCCGCCTTGTCGACGCCGCGCACGCGCAGGCCATAGGTGATGTTCTCCGTCACGGTCATGAGCGGGAACAGCGCGAGGTTCTGGAAGATCAGAGCGGTCGGGCGCTTGTTCGGGCCGATGCCGGCCATGTCCTGGCCGCCGATCCGCACCTTGCCCTCGGACGGCTCCAGGAAGCCCGACACGGTGCGCAGGATCGTCGTCTTGCCGCAGCCCGAGGGACCGAGAAAGGAAAAAAACTCCCCTCCCTTGATATCAAGGGTTGCGCTGTTGACGGCTGTGAAATCTCCGAAGCGGACCGTTACATGGTCCAGCTCGACGCCCGCACTCATCTGCCTTGCCCTGTCCCGGAATTCTTGTTGTTCCGGCGAGTTTCCACGCAAGACCTGGCAAGATCAAGCAGGAAGACATTGGGCCAAGGCCGGTTCGGCGCCGCAAGCTTGCCGATTTTCCAGGCAGCCGGCGCCGAAAACCGCTGCGGCGGTCGACATTGGCGCCGGCAGCGCAAGGTGCGAACGAGGCGGCGGCAGGCATCTCCCGGATCGCCGCAGGCAGCGCGGCCGGTCGAGAGTCCTAGGCCCGCGGGACCAACATGTGCAGCCCTGCCGAAACCACGCGCAAGCCAACCAGGGCCCGCCCCCGCATCGGATGCACGCTCATCGGAGCAGCTAGCGCGCTGAAGCGGTGCGCAAGCTCCGCGCCTCGAGAAACGACTTCTCCAGCGCCGCGGCGACTGGCTCCACATCCTCCATCGACAGGCAGAGCGGCGGAACCATGCGCAGGATGTTCTTGAAGTTGCCAGATTTCGACATCACCAGGCCATTCCGGCGCGTCGCCTCGAAGACCTCGGCGGTCTCTTCCGGAGCCGGCTTCTTGGATTGCCGGTCCTCGACCAGCTCGATCGCCATCATGAACCCGCGGCCGCGGACATCGCCGATGATCTGGTGGCGCTGCATCAGGGCATCGAGATCGGCCTTCAGGGCGGCGCCCACTCTGCGAGCGTTCTCGATCAGCTTCTCCTCCCTGATGACGCGCAGCACCGCCCTTCCCGCCGCGCAGGCCATCGGGTTGGCGCCGTAGGTGTGGAAGAGGAACTTCTCCGACATGGATTCGGCTACGTCGCGCCTGGCCACGACCGCGCCGAGGGGGATGCCGTTTCCGATGCCCTTGGCCATGATGACGATGTCGGGCACGACGTCATGCGCCTCGAATCCCCACATCGCGTCGCCCGTCTTGCCGAAGCCCGACTGCACCTCGTCCACGATGCAGAGGCCGCCGGCGGCGCGCACGCGCTCGAACGCGCCCTTGATGTATCCGTCAGGCATGAAGACGATGCCGCCATAGCCCTGGACCGGCTCCAGGATCATGCCCGCGAGCCTGCCCGAGGTCGTGTAGGCAATCGTCCGGTCGATCTCGTCCAGATAAGGCTGCGTGCCGGCCCCGAAGATGCCGCGGTATTGGTTGGGCTCCGGCACGAACGAGACGTTGGGGAGCTGCCCGATATTGTGCCGGAAGTTCTTGACCCCGGTGACGCCCTGCGCGCCGAAGGTCGCGCCATGATACGAGTTCCTCAGCGCGATGATGTCCGCGTTGCCGGTCGCGCTGCGCGCCATCATGAGCGCGAGGTCGACGGCCTCCGCCCCCGAATTCGTGAAGTGCACCACCCAGTCGTGGCCCTTCGGCATCGTGGCCGCGAGCTCCTCCGCGAAGTGGGCCGGGACCGGATGATGGAACATCGTCGTGCAATGGGTCAGCGTCTCCGCCTGCTCCTTGATCGCCGCCACGATCGCGGGATGGGCATGGCCGACGCTGATGCAGAGATTCATGCCGAGGAGATCGATGAGCCTGTTGCCGTCCTCGTCCCAGACGTACTGGCCCTGCCCGCGGCGGATGATGAGCGGCCTGCGGTACGGCACGAAGGCCCGCTGGGTGGCGGCGTAATACGCGTCGCGCCGCTTGATGATCGCGTCCCTCGACCAATCGACGGCCAGGGATGCGGATGGTGCCTGCGTCATCGGAAGCCTCACTCGCGTTGTCGAGCACAGCGGCAGGATGGGGTGCCCTCTCGGGGTCGCCCGAGGCCGACGCTCGACCGTGAGAATCGCAGCACGCGCGGCATTGCGGAAGGGACAGATCAGGAGATTCGGAAGGACAGTTCCGCGGTGCTGCCCAAGGGGCCGGCGCGGCCTGCGCGCACGCCGGCAGTCACCTTCCGGGGCGCAGGAAACGCCTCGCTTCCTTGGCAATCAGCCGCACCCCGGCTTCGATGCGTGCGGCCTCGATATAGGCGAATCCCAGCCGAAAAGTGTTCCGGACGTCGTTCTTCAGGTAGAAGGTCCGGCCGGGATCGATGATGACTCCCTTGCGCAGAAGAGCCTCGCCGAAGGTCGACGAGTCGAAGCCCTTCGGCCCGCTCAGCCAGAACGAGGTGCCGCCATTCGAATAGCTGGCGCGGAACGCGCCAAGATGGCGGAAGATGGCATCGCGCATCCGGTTCCACCCGTCGCGCCTGCGCCGCGCGACCCGGCGCAGATGCGCATCGTGAAATCCCAGTCCCAGGAACAGCGCCGCCGTCTCCTGGATGGCGGTGGGTGCGTGGCGCACGAGATATCCGCGGATCGCGCGCGCCTCGCGAATGATGTCGCGGTGCGCAACCATGAAGCCGAGACGCAGGCCCGGCGACAGCGTCTTGGAGAAGCTCCCGACATAGATGACGCGGTTGTCGCGATCGATCGACCGCAAGGGCGGAAATGGCGAGCTGGCGCTGCTCAGCTCCGCCTCGTAATCGTCCTCGAGGATCAGGTAACTGCCCTTGCCCGCCGCCCGCACCAGTTCCTGGCGCCGCGCCAGCGACATGGTGACGGACGTGGGAAACTGGTGGCTGGGCGTGACATAGACCAGCTTGCATCCGGGCGGCACCTGCGAAACACGCAGGCCTTCACCATCGACCGCGATTCCCGCGAGCTCGTTCCCGGCGATCTGGAACGCGTTGCGCGCGTCGGGATATCCGGGATCCTCGACGGCGATGGCGCCAGCATGCCGGCGCATGAGCAGGCCGACGATGGAGAGCGCGTTCTGGGCGCCGAGCGTGACCATGATCTCGTCGTCGCTCGCATAGATGCCGCGATAGGCGAGAAGGCGCTGCTGCAACTGCTTCAGCAGATGCGCGCTGTCGCCCTCGACCGAATCGCTCGTCCATTCGTCCAGCGTCCGCCGGCTCAATGCGCGGCGCGAGCACTCCCGCCAATCATCGATGGGAAAGAGCGCGGGATCGGTCTGGTTGTAGACGAACGGATAGGGATAGCGCGACCAATCCCGCGGATGGCGCACCCGGGCGAGTTCCGAGGGCGTCGGCGAGGGCATGGAGAACGGCTGGCTTTCCCCGCGCGCGCGCGCCGCGCCGCCGGCGTGGCCGGGATGGGACCGCCCGGTCTCCCTGGCGATGTAGTAGCCTGACCTGTCCTTCGCGAAAATGAGGCCGAGATCGACCAGGCGGGCATAGGCCGAATGGACGGTGTTTCTGGAAACCTGCAACTGGTCCGCCAACTCCCGGCAGGAGGGCAGCGGCGCGTCGGGCGGCAAGGCCGATCGCGACAAAGCGGCGCTGATGACCTCGCAGATCTGGTCGCGGAGGGAGAGTCGCGACTCGCGGGGCAGGCGGAAGATCGGCGACGTGACGGACCTCATGAGGCTCCTTCGCAAGCCGGCACTTCTGGACTGGGCGGATCGGCTGTCCTTTCTATGCTAGTCATCTGTCACAACCCCAGCAACGGTCGCGGCCGCACCGGCGGTGCGCACCGGCAAGACCGCCCATTCCCAAGCCGGTCCGAAGCCCAAGGCCCAAAAAAAATCAGCCCCGGCGAACCGGGGCTGACAAGACATTCGCGCCTGTTTGGGATCAGGCGGCGGTGAACTGATCCACGTACTGGCTGCGGATCTCCGCATACCAAGCCGGCTCGGCCGGCCACGGCCAGACGCGATCGAGCGCGTCGCCCGGGAAGGCCTCCTGGAAGTTCTTCTTGAAAGCTTCCGAAGTGAGCGCGTCGCCTCCGGTCACCACCGGATTGTAGTTCGACCCGTCGGACACCTGGGCCGAGACCTCCGGCGTGTGGAGGTAGTTGACGAACTCGTGGGCCTGCTCGACGTTGTTCGCGGACTTCATCAGCGACAGGCCGTCGAGCCAGACGATGGCACCTTCGATGGGCGCCTGATAGCTGACCGGCTTGCCTTCCTTCTTCAGGGTCAGCGGCGGACCGTCCCAGGTCTGGCCGATCCACACGTCGTTCTCCATCAGGCCCGACTTGGTGTTGTCGGCGGAATCCCAGAACTGCTTCACCCAGGGCTTGTGCTCGATGGCGAATTTCAGGATCGGGTCCCACACCTTTTTGAAGGAGTCCGCGTCCTTGTAGCCGTCCAGCATGCGGTTGGACGGCATCTGACCGCTGTAGTCCCACCACAGGCCGATGCCGAGCAGGAAGGAGTGGCCGCGGCCCTGGGTATGGCCCTTCACGTCCTCCTGCCACAGCGAGCCGTAGCTCAGCTTCGTCAGGTCGCCCTTGTAGAGGTCGGTCCGGAACGAAAGGGCCTCCGAGCCCCAGCAATGCGGCAGGTGATAGAGGCCGTCATCCCACGTCCACAGGCTCTTCGAGTTGCCGATCATCGAGGGAACCAGCGCCGACATGTTCTTCAGCTTGTTGGTGTCCCACGGCGCCAGGACCTGAAGCTCCTGGTACTGCGGCGCGCGGTTGCAGGTCGGCTGGCAGATGTCGAAGCCTTCGCCGCCGGTCGCCTGCAGCTTGTTGATCTGCTCCTCGTTCTGAGAGAACGGCGTCTGGTTGACCTTGATGCCGGTGGCCTTCTCGAAATTCGGGATCACCGGATCCGGAAACTCGTCCGACCACATCAGCAGGTTGAGCTCGCCCGAAGACGAGAACGCATCACGCACGTACATGGGCCCGACGGCCGCGAATGCGCCCGCCGCGGCGGCGCCCTTCAGCATCGTGCGACGGCTGAAGGTGCGTGCGGTGAGCAGGAGCTCCCGCGTCCGCTTTTGATCCTTGGAAAGCTTCGTCATTTGTACCTCCCTCGACGAACCTGGCCCGGCGGCCGCCTGGCCGGCCGGTGTTTCGGGAGTAGACGCTGAGAAACCGCCTGGCCCAAAGTTCTGGTCCAACCGGATTTGCAACGCTCTTACGCCTGCTCCCCGAACTTCACGCCGGCATCGAGCGTAGTTGAAATCGAGCGTAACTGGCAACGTGCTTCACGGTTATTTCATGGCGATGTTATAGTCTCGCCACTTGGCACCGCCTGGACTAGGGCCAGGCTCCGAGGAGCCAGACCGGGAGAATGCTTTGGGCCACCCTTCCCGCACGTTCCTGTTTCATCTCGAGCCCGAGAAGGGCACCACCTTGCAGGCGCAACTGCGCCGCATGCTGGTATCCGCCATCCTCGATGGCCAGATACCGCCGGGCGGCGCGCTGCCGTCCTGCCGGTCTCTCGCCCAAACGCTGAAGATCGCACGCAATACAGTCGTACTGGCCTATCAGGATCTGGTGGAGGAAGGCTTCCTGATCGCGCGCGAGCGCAGCGGCTTTTTCGTCAACCCGGAAATCCTCGGCGGCCGCGTCCGGTCGAACGAGGCCGTCGGCGTGGCGGCGGAAACCAAGGCGCCGATCCTGCCGGCGGGCCCGGACTGGCGCGCCCGCTTTTGCCTGAATCCGGGGGCACAAAGGAATATTGTCAAACCCGCCAATTGGCAGGACTTCCCCTACCCTTTCATCTACGGGCAGGTGGACCAGGGGATGTTTCCGCTGGCCGCCTGGCGGGAGTGCTCGCGCCAGGCGCTGAGCGTCACGGCCGTGCGCGACTGGTCCAAGGACCGCTTTGCCGAGGATGACCCGCTGCTGATCGAGCAGATCCGCACGCGCCTGCTGCCCCGCCGCGGCGTGCGCGTGGCGCCGGACGAGATCCTGGTGACCGTCGGCGCGCAGAACGCGCTCTACCTGATCGCGAGCCTGCTGTTCGACCGGGACACCGTCTTCGGCATCGAGAACCCCGGTTATACCGATGCGCGCAACATCGCCAGCCTGCATGCCGGACGGGTCATCGGCATCGGCGTCGACGAGCAGGGCATGGTGCTGAGCTCGGAATTCGATTCCTGCGACTACGCCTATGTGACGCCGAGCCACCAGTTCCCGACGACGGTGACGATGGCGCTGGAGCGGCGGCACGCGCTGCTGGACCGGGCGGCGGCCTCGGACGTCGTGCTCATCGAGGACGATTACGAGAGCGAGCTGGCGCATCAGGGCTCGCCCCAGCCGGCGCTGAAATCGCTCGACCGCAACAACCGGGTCATCTTCATCTCGTCCCTGTCAAAGACGCTGGCGCCGGGCCTGCGCATGGGATTCATGATTGGCCCGGCGGAGCTGATCCGCGAGGCGCGGGCCCTCCGCCGGCTGATGATCCGCCACCCCGCCGCCAACAATCAGCGCACGGTGGCGATGTTCCTGGCCGACGGGCACCATGACGCGCTGCTGCGGCGGCTGTGCAACGTTTATCGCGAGCGGCTGGCGGCGGCGGTCACGGCGCTCGTCAAGCATCTGCCGGAATTCACCGTCAACCTCACCGCCGGCGGTACCGCCCTGTGGATCCGCGGCCCGAAGCAGCTCGACATGAACGTGGTGGAGAAGGAGGCCCTGAAACGCGGCGTGGTGATCGAGCCCGGCGCCGTCCATTTCATGGCGCAGCCGGGGCCGGCCAACTACTTCCGCCTGGGCGTTTCCTCCATCTCCACTGACCGCATCGAGCCCGGCATCAAGCTCCTCGCCGAAGCGGTGCGCGAGCAGATGAAGCAGGGATAGAGCGCGCGCATTCTGCCTCACCCGAGAGGGCTGGCCCAACCCGGCGCAAAGCGCTGGACCTATGACTGGGCCAGTTGCGCTCCTATGCTTCCCGCATCCCTGGACCAGGAGTTCCCAGAATGACACGCATGACGCCTTCGGAAGCCTTTGTCGAGACGCTCGCCGCCCACGGCGTGAAACACGTCTTCGGCATCGTCGGCTCGGCCTACATGGATGCGCTCGACATCTTCGAGCCGGCCGGCATCCGCTTCATCTCCGTCGCGCATGAGCAGGGCGCCGGCCACATGGCGGACGGCTATTCCCGCGTCAGCGGCAAGGCGGGCGTCTGCATCGCCCAGAACGGCCCCGGCATCACCAATTTCGTCACCGCGATCGCGGCGGCCTATTGGGCGCATTCGCCGGTGGTGATGGTGACGCCGGAGACCGGCTCCAACGGCATGGGCCTGGGCGGCTTCCAGGAAACCGACCAGATGCCGATCTTCTCCAAGATCACAAAGTTCCAGGCGCATGTGAGCAACAATACCCGGATCGCCGAGCTGACCAGCCGCTGCTTCGACTACGCGCTGACCGAGCGCGGACCGACGCAGCTCAACATCCCGCGCGACCTGTTCTATGGCGAGATCGACGTGACGATCCCAAAGCCGATCAGGATCGAGCGCGGCGCCGGCGGGCCGGAGAGCCTGGAGGAAGCGGCGAAGCTGCTGGCCGGGGCCAAGTTCCCGGTCATCATGGCGGGCGGCGGCGTGGTGATGGGCGGCGCGCAGGCGCAGGCGATCAAGCTCGCCGAATACCTGCAGGCGCCGGTCGTCACCTCCTATCTGCACAACGACGCGTTCCCGAAATCCCATCCGCTGATGTGCGGGCCGCTGGGCTACCAGGGCTCCAAGGCCGCGATGAAGGTGATTGCGCAGGCCGACGTGGTGCTGGCGCTGGGCTCGCGCCTGGGCCCATTCGGCACGCTGCCGCAGCACGGCATCGATTACTGGCCGAAGAACGCCAAGCTGATCCAGGTCGACGTCAATCACCGCGTGCTCGGCCTGGTGAAGCCGATGCATGTCGGCGTGCATGGCGACGCCGGCAAGGCGGCGGCCGAGATCCTGCACCGCCTGCAGACGATGAACGCGAGCATCGCCTGCCACGGCAACAAGGAGGCGCGTCTCTCCGAGGTGAAAAAGCAGCAGGATGGGTGGGAGAAGGAGCTGACCGACTGGTCGATGAAGGACGGTTCGCCGATCGCGCCGCGCCGCGCGCTGCGCGAGCTGGAGAAGGCCATGCCGAAGAACGCCATGGTCACCACCGATATCGGCAACATCTGCTCGGTCTCCAACTCCTATCTGCGCTTCGATGCGCCGCAGAGCTTCTTCGCGGCGATGAGCTTCGGCAATTGCGGCTACGCCTTCCCGACCGCGATGGGCGCCAAGGTGGCGGCGCCCGACCGGCCGGCCGTCGCGTATGTCGGCGACGGCGCCTGGGGCATGAGCCTGCAGGAGACGCTGACCTGCGTGCGCGAGAACATTCCCGTGGTCGCCGTCGTGTTCAACAACGGCCAGTGGGGCGCGGAGAAGAAGAACCAGGTGGACTTCTATGCCGACCGCTATGTCGGCACCAACCTCACGAATCCCAGCTTCGCCGGCATCGCCAAGGCGATGGGCGCGCAAGGCATCACCGTCAATCATCCGGGCGAGGTGGGCGACGCACTGAAGCAGGCGGTCGCCAGCAACAAGCCCACCATCCTGGAGCTGATGGTGACGCAAGAGCTGGGCGACCCGTTCCGCCGCGACGCGCTGAAGAAGCCGATGCGGCTGCTGGACAAGTACAAGGACTACACCGTCGCCTGACGGTCGCAAACGATGCATGATGGGCGGGCCGGCTCTCTGAGTCGGCCCGTTGCCATTTTGGGGATACGAGCATGGACCGCGACCTTGCAGAACGGATTGTGAAGGGGTGATGGACCTCAGCCCGCCTCTCAACGCGCTCGACAAGTTGAGCGAGCAGATTGCCGATCCTGACGAAGCACGCGCGTTTCGCCGCGCCCTTGGCGAGCTGATGGGTAGCACCTTGACACTCCTACTGCCCATTGTCAGGCAGTTCCCCGATCTCGATCCCGACCGAGAAGCCATTTCGTGACCCAGCGCATCCTGGTCCTCAATGCCGGCTCTTCCAGCCTGAAGTTCGCGACCTTCGCGGAATCGGACGGCGGCGTGCCACGGCTGGAACAGCGTGGCCAACTGGCCGGCATCGGCCAGGGTGAGCCGAAGCTCGCCGTCGTCGACGCCCAAGGCAAGAGCGCGGGCTGGGACAAGGCCGGGCGCGTGGCGAGCCATGCCGATGCGGTTCGGCTGCTGATCGAGCGGCTGCGGATGAAGGAGCGCGCGGAGGAATGGCGCGGCGCCGGGCATCGAATCGTGCATGGCGGCGCGCGTTTCGCCGAGCCGGTGACGATCACGCACGACACGTTGCGGGAGTTGGCGGCGCTCATCCCGCTCGCGCCGCTGCACCAGCCGCACAATGTCGCGCCGGTCGAAGCCTTGCGCGCCGCGCTGCCGGACCTGCCGCAGGTCGCCTGCTTCGACACCGCGTTCCATGCGAGCCAGCCGGAGGTGGCGGCCCGCTTTGCGCTGCCGGAGAAATACTGGCAGGCGGGGCTGCGGCGCTACGGCTTCCACGGCCTTTCCTACGAAGCGATCCTGCATGCCTTGCCGGGCATCGCGGGCGAGGTGCCGCGGCGCCTCATCGTCGGGCATCTCGGCAATGGCGCAAGCATGGCAGCGATCCGCGATGGGCGATGCGTGGCGACCACCATGGGCTTCTCCACGCTCGACGGGCTGGTGATGGGGACGCGCGCCGGCGCGATCGATCCCGGCGTGCTGCTGCACCTGCTGCGCGAGGGGATGAGCCAGGAGGAGCTGGAGCGCCTGCTCTATCACGAGAGCGGCGTGAAGGGCGTCTCGGGCCTGACCGCCGACATGAAGACCTTGCTCGAGAGTTCCGACCCCAAGGCCAGGCTGGCGGTCGACCTCTATTGCTATCGCATCGCGCAAGAGCTGGGGTCTCTGGCCGCCGCTTTGGGCGGGCTGGATGCGCTCGTCTTCACCGGCGGGGTCGGCGAGAACGCGGCGGCCATCCGCGCGCGCGTCTGTGTGGACGCGGCATGGCTGGGCTTGCAGCTCGATCAAGACGCCAATCGGCGCGGCGGGCCGATGATCTCGGCAGCGGGTTCACGCGCCGCGGCCTGGATCGTGCCGACGGACGAAGAATTGACCATCGCGCGCCATACGCAGCGCCTGTTGCGCAGATGATCGATCTCTCGCTGCCCGTCCTGGCGGGCGCCAGCCTGTGCGTGTTCGTCGGCGCGGTGATTCGCGGCTTCACCGGCTTCGGCTTCGGCATCGCCGCGACGCCATTGCTGGTGTTGTTGTTTCCGCCGGCCGAGATCGTACCGCCCATCCTGATCCTTCAAGTGCTGGCGGGCATACAAATCTATCTGCGCACCCGGGGTCACATCGACTGGCGGCTGCTGCTGCCGACCCTCATCGGCGCGATCGCGGGAATTCCGCTCGGCTCGTTCATTCTTGATCTGCTCGACAGCGATACAATGCGGCTTGTCATCGGCGTGACCGTGTTGCTGGCAGCCACGCTTCTCGCGTCCGGCTTCCGTTTCAAGCTGCGGCCACCAGGATGGCTTTGCGGCGGGCTCGGCATCCTGGCGGGCATCGGTTCCGGCGCGGCCGGCATTCCGGGTCCACCGATCATCGTGCTGTTCCTGTCCTCACCCGTTTCGCTTGCGATCGGGCGGGCCTCGCTATCCGCCTTCTTCCTGTGCGTCGCGACTGTCGCGTCCGCTTCCGCCGCCTGGCGCGGGCTTCTGACACTGAATTCTGTGGTGCTCGGCGCCTTGCTGATGGCGCCGCTGCTGATCGGCAATCACGTCGGTGACACGCTGTTCGCCAAGGTCGACGAGCGGATCTTCCGGCGGATCTCCTTGTTGCTGTTGTTCGCAATCGGACTTTCGACGATCCTGCGCGGCCTGTGGGACTCAGGGGCCGCCCGCTAGCGACACCAGCGCCTTGCCAATACCGAGCACGGCGAGCGCGATCAGGATCACCAGCACGCAGCGGCGGAACGTCTCCTGGTTCAGCTTGCGGAAGCCATGCGCGCCAATCCATACACCGGCCAGCAGGGCCGGCAGCCAGGCCAGCGACTGGACGAAACTCTGGGTCGTCACCATGCCTTGGGTCGCGAAATAGCCGACGCCCAGCAGGTCGCTGACCAGAAAGAAGATGACGATCGAGGCGCGGCCGATCGCGGCGGCGCCGGGGGTCGAGAAATAGAACAGGATGACCGGCGGCCCACCGATGCCGAAGGCGCCGTTGAGCACGCCGGAAAGGGCGCCGGTCGCGGTGCTGGCGGGCCGCCCCGGCGTGCGCGCGAGGTGGAAGCCGCGCAGCATCAGGATCGCGGTGCCGATCACGAACAGGCCGAGCACGATCTGCGCCGGTGCGGCCGGCGCATGGACCAGAGCATAGCCGCCGATCGGCAAGCCGATGACATGGCCGGCCATCAGCCAGGCAAGCGACCGCCAATGGACCTGGCGCCAGATGCTCGGGATGAGGTGGATAGAGGCGGCGATCTCCAACAGGAAAATGGACGGCACGATCTGCGCGACCGGCAGGATGAGCGAGATCGCGGTGATCGAAAGCAGCGAGAAGCCGAATCCCGAGAAGCCGCGCACGATCGCGGCGAGGAAGATGACCGCGCTGGAAAGCGCAAGCACCTCCCACTCGCTAGTCCCAGCGGCCCACAGATCGGCAAGCATCGGAAGCCCCAGCGATGACCCCGCGCCGGCACTCTAGTGGGGCATGGCCTCAGCACCAACGCTATTCGGTGGAGCCAGATCGCTCGCTGCCGGTGTTCTCTCGTCCGTCATCCCGGCCGAGCGCAGCGAGAGCCGGGACCCATGCCATTGTCCGGTACCATTGAAGCTTTGCATGGGTCCCGGCTCTGCGCAGCTTCGCTGCTTGGCCGGGATGACAGTAGTGAGGTGCTCGATCAGAACTTGATTCGCACCTTGTAGGTCAGCTTGGTGCTGCCTTCGGCGGGGACTTGGAGCTGCCATTCCGCGGTCGTGGCGTCGACCTTCTGGTGCTGCACCGATTCCTGCAGCATCGTCCAGTCGCCGGGCACGAATTCGCGCATGATGACCGTCACCGGCTCCGGCTTGGCGTTCTTCACCTCGATCTCGTAGGCGTTCTCGAACACGTTGTCGGCGATGCGCGCGTGGCTGACCTGCTTGCCGCGCGCGGTCACGTCAAAGGCGCGGCCCAGGGTCAGGTCGACCTGCTCGTTCTTCGGCGTGTGGTCGATGTGGTCCTCGCCCACGAACACCGCGTCGCCGTCGCTGTCCGCCTTGTAGACGCGCACCACGCCGGACGGCAGCGGGAGGCCGAGATGCGCGGGCTCCGTATTCTCGAACTTCACGCGGACCTCGGCGTTGACGCGCTCCATCTCGCCGATCCGGGCGCCATAGGTGCCGCCGAGCTGCGCGACGTTGGCCAGCACGTATTGCTTGGTGACCGGCACGGATTCGGCGGCCAGCAGCGCGACCTGCTTGGTCTGGTTCTCCTTCAGCGTGGTCGGCCGGTCGAGGCTGTAGAGGTGGTATTCGAAGGCCGCCTCGCTCTGCATCTTCTCGCGACGCATGCCGTCGCTCGCCGCCATCTCCGCGGCCATCGGCATCGGCGGGTGCGGCTGGTACTGGTTCACGTCGCCCGCAACGAGCTGCAGCTTGGCGTCGGTATAGGCGATGCCGCTCATGTTGGTCAGCGTCACCCAGCCGTTGAGGTTGATGCTTTTCTGGTCGGGCGCCAGCTCGGCGACGTAGTCGGCCGACCAGGAGAGGCCGCGCGTCAGGTAGGAGAGGTCGACCGGGAGTTCGCCCGCTTGCTGGCTGGCGAGCTTCACAACCAGGGTCGGGCGGGCGCGCAGGTTCGTCGGCACGGCGCTGTATACCAGGCGGCCCGGCGGCGTCACCTCGATGCGGTCGCCGATGCGCAGCACCACCTGGCCCTCCGCGACCGACAGAACGGTCGCATCCTCGGTCGTATCGTCTCCCGTCTCCGGGTTGGTGCGGACGACGCGGATCGTTTGCCCGACGGATTTCTCCAGCAGCTTCTGCGGGGTCAGCAGGTCGAAATCGAAGTTCTGCTCCACGATGTCGAGCGCCGTGCCGCGGCCGGTCAGCAGCGCGGTTTCCGGCCGGATCCCGGCGCTGACCTCGATGAAGGCGATGTCGTTTTCGCCCTGGGTCAGGGTGACGTTGCGCGAATCGCGCACCAGGGCGAGATCGTTGTTGTAGATCGTGACCGCGATCGCGGTCTGCTTGTCGGCGCCGACCGGCGTCTCGGCCCAGGCGCCTTGCGCGGCGACAAGCGCCGCAGCCGCGGCGCCCAGCATCAGAAAGCTACGCATGGAATATCCTTGTCACAGTTGCGGCCGGATCCGGCCATGACGATAACCGACATCAGAATCGCCGGAAAAATGCGGCGAGACCAAGGCGGCAACTATGACGCGGATCACGCCGAAGCTCAAATATTGTTGATTGAACCGGAACGGGATCGGCCTACACGGATTGCCTTGCCTGCAGCGCCTGGATGAGGGTGCCGTCGTCGAGATAGTCAAGCTCGCCGCCGACCGGGACACCGTGGGCGAGGCGCGAGACCGCGACGCCGAACGGGTGCAGCCGGTCGCTCAGGAAATGCGCGGTGGTCTGGCCGTCGACGGTGGCGCCGAGCGCCAGCACCACTTCCTTGACGCCGCCGGCCTCGACGCGGCGGAACAGGGCGCCGAGATTGAGCTGCTCCGGCCCGATGCCATCGAGCGCCGACAGGACCCCGCCCAGCACATGGTAGCGGCCCTTGAAAGCGCCGGTGCGCTCCAGCGCCCAGAGATCGGCGACGTCGGCGACGACGCAGAGCGTCGCGCCATCGCGCCGTTCGTCGCCGCAGATCCCGCACGGGTCGGTGCCATCGAGATTGCCGCAACGCGAGCAGGTGCGCACGTGATCGGCGGCGCCCTGCAGCGCGTCGATCAGCGGCAGCAAAGCCGATTCCTTGCGCTTGATCAGCGCGAGGGCGGCGCGCCGCGCCGAGCGCGGCCCTAGCCCGGGCAGGCGCGACAGGACCTGGATCAGGCGATCGATTTCCGGCGCGGCCATGCGCGGACGTTACAGATCAGAACGGCAGCTTGAAACCGGGCGGTAGCTGCAACCCGCCGGTCAGTCGCGCCATCTCCTCCTGCACCCTGGCATCGGCCTTGGACTTGGCGTCCTTGGCGGCCGCGACGACCAGGTCCTCCAGCACCTCGACCTCGTTCGGGTCGGCGAGCTTGGGGTCGATCTTCACGCGCTTGAACTCGCCCTTGCCGTTCACGGTCACGGTGACGAAGCCGCCGCCCGACTGGCCGACCACTTCCATGTCGGCCAGGACGGTCTGCATCTCCGTCATCTTCGACTGCATCTCCTGCGCCTGCTTCAGCATCTGGCTCAGGTTCTTCATGCGATCTCATCCTCTATCGGTTCATCCACACCAGACAAATCGCCAGGCGCAGGCATTGTTGCATCCGCCGCCGGTTGCTCCGGCGCGAGGCTGCGCACCTCGTCGACGCTGGCGCCGGGAAAGGCCTGCAGCACCGCCTGGACCAGCGGATGCCGCGCCGCCTCCTCGCGCTGGGCTCGCGCCAGCTCGGCAGCCTGCTCCTTCAGCGTCATCTCGCCCGCCTGGGCCGAGACACTGACCAGCCAGCGCTTGCCGGTCCATTCCGCGAGGCAGGCCGCGACCCGGTTCGGCAGGTTGCTGGGCGCGCGCTCGCCCGGACGGAAGTCGATGCGCCCGATTTCGAACTGCACCAGGTGCACGTCGTTCTGCAGATGCGCGGCCAGGATCGCCTCGCGCCTGGCGTGGAACAGCGCGACCACATCGCCGAAGCTCTGCGGCTGCGGCAACGCGGCCTGCGGCGCAGTGCGCGGCGCGGCGGATGGCGCGGCCTGCGGCGTTGGCTGCGGCGCGATCTGCTGCTGGGTCTGCAGGCGCGGGGCCGAAGCCGGCCCGCCGCGCGCGCCATCGCCGTTCATCCGCGGGCCGGACGCCGAACCCGGCGCCGCGGCGCCGTTGCCGTCGCTCAGGCGCCGCACCAGGTCGGCGGGATCAGGCATGTTCGCGGCATGCATCAGGCGGATCAGCACCATCTCCGCGGCGGCCAAAGGCTGCGGCGCGGCCTGTACCTCGCCGAGCCCCTTCAGCAGCATCTGCCACAGGCGCGCGAGCACGGGAATCGACAGATCCGGCGTCACCTTCGCGCCCCAGGCGCGCTCCGCCTCCGGCGTCGCGGGATCGGATAGCGGCTCCGGCGTGATCTTGGCGCGGGTCAGCCAGTGGGTCAGCTCCAGCATGTCCTGCAGCACGATCGCGGCATCGGCGCCGGCCTGGTGCATGGTCTGCAAGCGCTGCAACGCTTCGGCCGCCTTGCCCTTCAGCACGTCGTCATAGAGGTCGATGAGCTGCGTGCGGTCGGCGAGACCGAGCATGTCGCGCACCTGCGCCGCGTCGATCTCGCCATGGGACAGGGCGATCGCCTGGTCGAGCAGGGAGAGGCCGTCGCGCGCGGAGCCATCCGCGGCGCGCGCGATCATCGCGGCGGCGCCTTCGGTGATCTTCGCGCCCTCGGCGGCGGCGATTTTCAGGAAGTAGCCGGTCAGCTCCTCCGCGCCGATGCGGCGCAGATCGAACCGCTGGCAGCGCGACAGCACCGTCACCGGCACCTTGCGGATTTCGGTGGTCGCGAAGATGAACTTCACATGCTCCGGCGGCTCCTCCAGCGTCTTGAGCAAGGCGTTGAACGCCTTCTCCGACAGCATGTGCACTTCGTCGATGATGTAGACCTTGTAGCGGGCGCCGACCGGGCGATAGCGCACGCCGTCGATCAATTCGCGGATGTCGTCGATCCCGGTGCGGCTGGCGGCATCCATCTCGATCACGTCGACATGGCGGTCCTCGGCGATGGCGCGGCAATGGTCGCACTGGCCGCAGGGCTCGGCGGTCGGTCCGCCCTGCCCGTCCGGCCCGACGCAATTGAAGCAGCGCGCGAGGATGCGCGCGGTCGTGGTCTTGCCGACGCCACGCACGCCGGTCAGCATGAAGCCGTGCGCCAGCCGCCCCTGCGCGATGGCGTTGCGCAGGGTGCGCACCAGGGCTTCCTGCCCGATCAATCCGGAGAAGTCGCGCGGCCGGTATTTGCGCGCGAGGACCCGATACCCTTCGGCGGCCCCCTGCTGCGCTTGGGCAGACGAGGAAGCGAAGGGCTCTTGTCCGTCTTGCATCTGTACCTGTGCGCCGCGGCTTGGAAATGAGACCCGGTACCCGAGCCGGATCAAAGGTGGGAGGCTGGACACGACCCGGGCGAAAACTCGTTACGGCTGCTTCCTTCCGGACCTGACCGGGTTGGCGAGGCGCCCGTCCGCGCCAACCTCCCGGCGCAGTATATGGGCCAGTCAGGCGGTGGATGCAACTGGTGAATCGGCTTGAAAAAAGCCAGCGGAATCAAGGCATCCGCAGCAGTTCCTGGCGGATGATGGAGCCGTCCTTGGCCTCCATCTGGCCGGCCACCAGGACGCCCGACTCGTCGTACCAGGCCTCGCGCCTGAACTCGCCGGTGAACACGAAGTGATGGGCCCTCACCGTGCCGAGCGGCAGCTTCAATTGCTCGACGCCTTTCTGCGCCACCGAGAAGGTGCGCTCGCGCCCCCGGGTGGTCTCCAGGATCGAGCCATGCTCGACCACCGCCGAACTCCACAAGGTCGAGGGCAGGAGATGGCCGGGCAGGTCGCGCTGCTTCTCGTCATAGGTGCCGACCAGCCGGTCGCCCTTGCGCACAAGCCGCACGTTGCGGCTGTTGCCATCATCGTCCGCGACCGAGGTCAGGCGCACCAACGCGCCGTCGCGCCAGGCCTCTTCGATGCGCTGGGTGAAGTCGTAGATCTTGATGCCGAGCAGGGTGATGCTGATGCGTATGTCGGTGATGACCTGCAGTTCGTTCCCGCGACGCTGGAAGTCCATGCGCTGCTCACCCACCACCTCGCCGTTGCGCAGGATCTGGTAGGCGTAGGTTCCGGACTGCGCGTTCTGGGCCGTGAGAGTGGCGGCCTGCGCCACGCCGAGGGCCGAAACGACAACGGCTGAAACGACAACGAGGGAAACGGCAAGCCCGAAGGCCAGTGCGACGCGACGGAGCAAGGCGGAGTTGACTGGCGAGGCTAGGCGTAGCATCACGGGCTCCGTCGTTTTCTTTTCACCACCACCGGCGGCGATGATTCATTCTTCCGGGCGCTCTGTCAATTTCTACACCACCGCCGACTGGGACCGCGCGGCGGAACGGCGCGCCGACGCGCCATGGTTCCAGCAATCCCTGCGCAACCCGACGACGTTGTTTCACGTGGTGTGGCAAGGGCGCACCTTGGTGAGGCAGGAAGACCACAACGCGCTTTTGACGCTGAACCTCGCGGCGGCCGCCGACTTGATCGACATCGCGCGCTCTGTTGTGCTGCTCGGCTGTGACGCGGAAGTCGCGCATGTCGCCCTCGACCTTTCCTCGCAGCCGGAAGAGATTATCGCACGCTTCGGCCCGGCGATCGATTTGCGGAGCATCGGCCCGCTCCTGCCGCAACGCGACGCCTCGCTCTCGGCGATGGCGCGCGGCATGGCCTATTGGCATGAGCGGCACGCCTTCTGCGGCCGATGCGGCGCCCCAACCGTCAGTGAACAGGCGGGACACCAGCGCCGCTGCAGCAATCCGGATTGCAGCGCGATCTTCTTTCCGCGCATCGATCCCGCCGTCATCATGCGCGTGGAATATGGCGACAAGGTCCTGCTGGGACGGCAGGCGAGCTGGGCGCCGGGCATGCATTCGGTGCTCGCCGGCTTCGTCGAGCTTGGCGAGACGCTGGAGGATACGGTGCGGCGCGAGGTGAAGGAGGAAGTCGGGCTCGAGCTCACCGACGTGCACTATTTCGCTTCGCAGCCTTGGCCGTTTCCCGCCTCTCTGATGATCGGCTTCGTCGCCACCGCCGCAGACGACCGCATCACCATCAACGCGGAGGAGCTCGAGACCGCACGGTGGTTCACGCGCGAGGAGCTGCTCAACTCGCCGGAGAACGAGACGCTGCGTCTGTCGCGCAAGGATTCGATCTCGCGCGTGCTGATCGATGATTGGATCCGGCGCGACGCATAGCGCAGTTCACTCTCAGCATGTCCCGGACAGGCCGCCCGGAGGGCGAATGCCGACTTCCGTCGGGCGGGCGGCGTGATCCGAAACCCACGACACGCTTCAGTGACACGGCAAGATCGCATGGGTCCCGGGTCGCGCTATGCTTGCCCGGGATGACAGCCGGGAACGTGGATGCGCGAAGCGTCGAGCGCTACTTCTGTCCCGCGCGGAACGCGTTCGCGGGGTAGACGCCGAGGATACGCACCTCGCGGGAGAAGAAGCTCAGCTCCTCCAGCGCCAGCCGCACCGGGCGCTGGTCGGGATGGCCGTCGATATCGGCGTAGAATTGCGCGACGGTGAAGTTGCCGTCGATCATGTAGCTTTCCAGCTTGGTGATGTTGACGCCGTTGGTGGCGAAGCCGCCGAGCGCCTTGTAGAGCGCGGCCGGCACCGAGCGCACGCGGAACACGAAGCTGGTGACCACGGGGCCTTTCGCAGGATCGGGATCGATCGGGTCGCGCGCCATCACCACCATGCGCGTAGTGTTGTGCTCCGCATCCTCGATGTCGGTGGCCAGGATCTCGAGCCCGTAGATTTCCGCCGCCAGGGACGAGGCGATGGCGGCGACGCTCTTGTCGCCGCGCGCCGCCACTTCCTGCGCAGAGCCCGCCGTATCGGCACGCACCACCGGCTTCAGCCCGTGCTGCTTGATGAAGTTGCGGCATTGCGAGAGCGCCTGCACATGACTCTCGACCGACTTGAGGCCGGCGACGGTCGCGCCTTTCGGCGCGACGAGGCAGTGGTTCACCCGCTGGAAATGCTCGCCGATGATATGCAGGCCCGCTTCGGGCAGCAGGTGGTGGATGTCCGCGACGCGCCCGGCAAGCGAGTTCTCGATCGGGATCATGGCGAGGCGCGCATCGCCGTTCTTCACCGCGGCGAACGCATCCTCGAAGCTCGCGCACGGCAGCGTGGTCATGGCGGGATAGGCCGCGCGGCAGGCGAGATCCGAGTAGGCGCCGGGCACGCCCTGGAACGCGATGATGTTGTCGGACTTGCTCGCCACTTGATGCGCCTTCGATTGCGGGATCAGTGCGCCGATCGGGCGAGGATGGCCCGCGCGCGCTCGAGTTCGGCGGGAGTATCGACACCCAATGGAGGCGTGTCAACGAGCGCCACGTCGATGCGCATACCGGCCTCCAGCGCGCGCAACTGCTCCAGCTTCTCGCGCTTCTCCAGCAGGCCGGAGGGCAACGCGACGAAGCGCTCCAGCGCCGCGCGCCGGTAGGCGTAGATACCGATGTGATGATAATGCGGGCCCTCGTTCGCCGGCACCGTGGCGCGGCTGAAATAGAGCGCGCGCGCGATGCCTCCGCCCTGTGCGGGATCGAAGGCGGCGACAGCCTTCACCACGTTTGGATCGGCGCGCTCCGCCTCGCGCGTGATCGCCACCGCCAGGGTCGCGACGTCGACCGCTTCGTCCTCCAGCGGGTCCATGACGCGGCGAATCATGGCGGGATCGATGGTCGGCAGATCGCCCTGCAGGTTGACGATGGCGTCGTGGCGGCGGTGCGGATCGGCCTTGCCCAGCGCCTCGAAGATGCGATCGGAGCCGGAGGGGTGATCGGGATCGGTCAGCACGGCGATGCCGCCGGCCTTCTCCACCGCTTCGGCAATCTCCGGCTCGGCCGCGGCGACGCAGACGGGGCCAAGCGCCGCCTCCACCGCGCGGCGCCAGACCTGCACGATCATGGGTGCGCCGGCGATCTCGGCGAGCGGCTTGCCCGGCAGGCGCACCGACTTCATGCGCGCGGGGATGATGATGATGGGCGATCGCGGACGTGACATCGGGAAATCCTGGGACACCTTGCGTGAGCCGCGGCGAAGGCTTGTCATCGCCCGACTCATCCCGCCTTGGCAAGGCGCGACATTATGCCGCCTCGAAGGCCGGCGGCCGGCCGGCACAATCGCCCTGATTGGCTGGAGAAATCCATGCTTTCCCGCAACCTAGCGGCCACAGCCCGCATTGGACAGGCCCCGACAAAGCCGTTAAATTCGCGCCGAATTCGGCCCCAAAATTCAGATCGAGGGGCCGGGGGGTTTGTCGAGAGTAGCGAAGTCCGGGGCAGCGTGGTTAGGGAGAAGTCGCCCAGCGGGTTCACTGCGGCGGGCGATCCGGACGCCGTCGAGCGAAGGGTTGAGTGATGTCGTCATTGGAAGGCAACAAGATCGCCGCCGCCATTCTGGTGGGCGGCCTGATCACTTTGAGCGTCGGGATCATCACCGATTTCGTCTTTCCCTCCCACCAGGCCGCCCAAGTGGCGCAAGAGGGCGGGGCCGAAGGCGGTGCCGCGCCGGCGCCCAAGCCGGCGGAACCGCTCGAGCCGGTCCTCGGCCTTATCGCCAGTGCCGACGTGGCCAAGGGCGAGACCGTCGCGAAGAAGTGCCAGGCCTGCCACACCTTCGATGCCTCCGGGACCAACAAGGTCGGCCCCGGCCTTTACGGCGTGGTCGGCCGCGTCAGCGGCACGCATGAAGGCTTTGCCTATTCCGAGCCGATGAAGGCCCACAACAAGCCCTGGACCTTCGCCGACCTTGGCCACTTCATCGCGCGCCCGAAGGAGTTCATCCCCGGCACCAAGATGAGCTTCCCCGGCATCCCCAGCGCGCAGGACCGCGCCGACCTGCTCGCCTGGATGAACCAGCAATCCGCGAGCCCGGCGCCGATGCCGACGCCGGAGGAGATCGCGGCCGAGCAGGCCGCGTTCGACACCCAGCAGGCTCCCGCAGAGGGCGAAGCCGCGCCCGCCGAAGCCGCCCCCGCCGAAGCCGCCCCTGCCGAAGCCGCCCCTGCCGCAGCCGCGCCCGCGGGCGAGGCGGCCGCACCGGCCGAAGGTGCTGCGCAGCCGGAAGGCGCCGCAGCGCCCGCCGGCGATGATGCCATCGCCATGATCGCCAGCGCCGACCCGGCCGCAGGCGAGAAGGTGTCCGCGAAATGCAAGGCCTGCCATGACTTCACCCAGGCCGCGAAGAACAAGATCGGCCCGGCCTTGTGGGGCGTCGTCGGCCGGAACCATGCGGCGGTCGAAGGCTTCGCCTACTCCGATGTGATGAAGGGAATGGCGGACAAGCCCTGGAACTTCGAGGAACTGGACCATTTCCTCGCCAAGCCGAAGGAATACGCGCCGGGCACCAAGATGGCGTTCCCCGGCCTGCCCAAGGCGGAAGACCGGGCCGCGCTGCTGCGCTGGCTGCGCGACCAGAGCGATTCGCCCGTTCCGCTGCCGCAATAGCTTGGCTCACGACACGCAGGACTTCATCGATCTCGCCAATCGGCTGGCCGATGCCAGCCGGCCCATCCTGCGCTCCTATTACCGGCGCAAGCTGGCGGTCGACATCAAGTCCGACGCTTCGCCCGTCACCCAGGCGGACCGCGAGGCGGAGTCCGCCATCCGCACGCTGATCAGCGCGGCGTTTCCGGAGCACGGCATTTTCGGGGAAGAGTTCGGCAAGGAGCGCGCTGATGCCGAATATGTCTGGGTGCTCGACCCGCTGGACGGCACGCGCGCCTTCGTCACCGGCCGGCCGACCTTCGGCACCTTGATCGCGCTCACGCGCAACGGCGCGCCGCTGCTCGGCCTCATCGACATGCCGGTGCTGGGCGACCGCTGGATCGGCGCCGCCGGCCGCCCAACCACGCTGAACGGCGAGCGCGTCACCGCGCGCGCCTGCACCGGGCTCGCCGAGGCGTATCTCTCCGCCTCCATCCCGCTCATGTTCGACACGCCGGAGAAGCGCCAGAAATTCGACGCGGTGCAGGCGCGGGTGCGCTCCACCACCTTCGGCGGCGATTGCTACCAGTACGGCATGGTGGCGACCGGATTTCTGGACATCGTGATCGAGTGCAGCCTGGTCGAATACGACTACCTGGCGCTGGCCCCGATCATCGAAGGCGCCGGCGGCAGGATCACGGATTGGCGCGGCAATGGGCTCACGATGGGCTCCGGCGACCGGGTTGTCGCCGTCGGCGATGCGCAGCTGCTGGACGAGGCGCTCGGCCTCCTGGCCGCCTGAGTCCAGCCAGATTTCCGGGGCCTGAAGCCCTGGAATTGCGGTCTTTTTTCGCCCGGCAGATGAACTAGACTGCCGATTCCTGGTTACAAGGTCGGAGGACACCGATCCATGAATTGGCGTCGCTGGTTTGTTCTTGCTCTGGCGCTCGGTCTTTCCCTTGCAACCGGCCCGATCACCCAAGCCCAGGAAGGCGGGGCGCAGGAGAGTGGGACTAAAGTCCATGCGCTCTCCCTTGGCGACGCGCCGAAATACGGCCGGGATTTCAAGCACCTCGACTACGTGAACCCCGATGCGCCGAAGGGGGGCACGATCAGCACGGGCGTGACCGGCACGTTCGACAGCTTCAATCCCTTCATCATCAAGGGAACGCCGGCCGGACTGGGCGGATTGTTCGAGACCCTCACCACCCAGACCGACGACGACGCGCTGAGCGAATACGGCCTGATCGCCGAAAGCATGGAAGTCGCGACGGACAAATCCTGGATCATCTACGACCTGCGGCCTGAAGCACGCTGGCACGATGGCCAGCCGATCACCGCCGACGACGTGGTCTTCAGCTTCGAGACCTTGATGGCCAAGGGCCACCCGCAATACCGCTACTACTACGGCGACGTGGCGGGCGCCGAGAAGCTCGGCGAGCGGCGGGTCAAGTTCCAGTTCAAGCACGGCGGCAACCGCGAACTGCCCGTGATCATGGGCCAGCTTCCCATCCTGCCGAAGCATTGGTGGGAGAGCCGCAACTTTGAGAACGTGCTGCTCGAGCCGCCCTTGGGCAGCGGTCCGTACAAGCTCGGCAAGTTCGAGATGGGCCGCACTTACACCATGGAGCGGGTCCAGGATTACTGGGGCAAGGACCTGCCCATCAACATCGGCACCAACAACTACGATTTCAGGCGCGTGACCTACTTCAAGGATCCGGAGATCCAGATGGAGGCCTTCAAGGCCGGCTCGCTGGACGTCCGGCCGAACGAGAATTCCTCCAAGAGATGGGCGACCGGCTACGACTTCCCCGCGGTCAAGGACGGGCGGGTGGTCAAGGAGACGATCCCGCACGAGAACCCCGCCGGCATCCAGGGTTTCATTTTCAACCTCCGCAAGCCGCTGTTCCAGGACCCCAAGGTGCGGCAGGCACTGACCTACGCATTCGATTTCGAGTGGTCCAACAAGACTCTGTTCTACGGCCTCTATACCCGCACGCGGTCGTTCTTCCAGAATTCCGAGATGGAGGCCAAGGGCCTGCCCTCTCCGGAGGAGTTGGAGATCCTCACGCCGCTGAAGGACCAGATCCCGCCGGAGGTCTTTACCACCGAATACAACCCGCCCAAGACGGACGGGTCCGGCAATCCGCGCGACAACCTCGCGAAGGCGGCCGCCCTGCTCGAGGAGGCCGGCTGGACGGTCGAGAACGGCCGGCGCGTCAAGGACGGCAGGCCATTCGAGATGGAGATCCTGGTCAACGACCAGCCGATGGAGCGCGTCGCCCTGCCCTTTGCGCAGAACCTGGAGCGCATTGGCATCAAGGCGACGGTGCGTATCGTCGATTCCGCGCAGTACCAGGCGCGCACGGAGGAGTTCGACTTCGACATGACCAGCGATATCTGGGGCCAGTCGCTTTCGCCGGGCAATGAGCAATGGGAGTTCTGGGGCTCGAAGGCGGCGAACACGCCGGGCAGCCGCAACTCCATCGGCATCAAGAATCCCGCAATCGACAAGCTGATCGAGCTGATCGTGAACGCGCAGACGCGCGAGGACCTCATCATCCGGTGCCGCGCGCTCGACCGGGTCCTGCAATGGAACCACTACCTGGTCCCACACTTTCACAGCGGCGCATTTTTTGTCGCGTATTGGAATAAGTTCGGCATGCCCGAGAAGCGCCCCGATCCGCTCTACCTCTACGGCAGCGGCGCGTGGTGGCTCGATCCGGCCAAGCAAGCCGCGCTCGCCGGCAAGCAGAATGCGGAGCAGCCGGTCGAGCAGGCGGCGGCGACTCCGGCACCCGCGCCTGCCCAGACGCAGCCAGCCGGCGATGCGCCGATGCCGGCCGCGCAGCCCACCCCGGCCGGTGAGGTGGCCGCGGACCGCGGACAGTCGCCGCTGATCTACGCGGGCGGCGCGATCGCGGTGGTCGTGATCGCCTATTTGCTGGGCCGGCGCGGCCGCAAAAGCTCCTAGCGGCACGGATCGGGAGCGGCATGCTCGCCTACATCATCCGCCGGCTGCTGCTGATGATCCCGACCCTGTTCGGCATCATGGTGCTGAACTTCGTGATCGTGCAGTTCGCGCCCGGCGGCCCGGTCGAGCAGACGATCGCGCGGATCAAGGGGACAGCCGTTTCGGTCAGCGAACCCATCGTGGGCAGCTCATCCGACTTCAGCAGCCGCGAGGATGGCGGCAACGGCAGCGGCTATCGCGGCGCGCGCGGGCTTGACCCCGCCATCATCGCGGAGATCGAGCGCCTGTACGGCTTCGACAAGCCGGCGCATGAGCGCTTCTGGATGATGATGAAGGATTACGCCACCTTCGATTTCGGGGAGAGCTTCTTCAAGGGCAGGCCGGTGATGGACCTGGTGATCGAGAAGCTTCCGGTCTCCATATCCCTAGGGCTGTGGACCACGCTCATCATCTATCTTGTGTCCATCCCGCTCGGCATCGCCAAGTCGGTGCGCGACGGCAGCCAGTTCGACACGTGGACCAGCGTCGTGATCGTGGTGCTGAGCGCGATTCCCGGCTACCTCTTTGCCGTGCTGCTGATCGTGCTGTTCGCCGGCGGCAGCTTCGTGCAGTGGTTCCCGCTGCAGCATCTGACCTCGCCCGACTGGGACCTGATGAGCTGGCCGGAGCGGATCGCGGATTACTTCTGGCATCTGGCGCTGCCGCTGACCGCGCTGCTGATCGGCTCCTTCGCCAGCCTCACGCTGCTGACCAAAAACTCGTTCCTGGATCAGATCAACCAGCAATACGTCACGACGGCCCGCGCCAAGGGGCTGACGGAGCGCCGCGTGCTGTACGGCCACGTGTTCCGCAACGCCATGCTGATCGTGATCGCCGGGTTCCCGGGCGCCTTCATCAGCATCCTGTTCACCGGCTCCCTGCTGATCGAGATCATCTTCAACCTCGATGGCCTCGGCTATCTCGGCTACGAGGCGGTCATCTCGCGCGACTACCCGATCATGTTCGGGACGCTGTACGTCTTCACGCTGATCGGCCTGCTCACGCAGATCGTCAGCGACATCATGTATACGATCGTCGATCCGCGCATCGATTTCGAGGCGCGCGCATGACGGACGCGGTCGCCCCGGCCAGCGCGCCATTCGCGACCGATCAGCGCGTGCTCGGCGTGCGGGTCAGGCCGATCACGCTGCGCCGATGGCAAGCGTTCCGCGCCAACCGGCGCGGCTTCGTGTCCGCGATCGTCTTCGGCATCCTGTTCATCCTCAGCCTGTTTGCCGAGTTCATCGCGAACGACCGCCCGATCGTCATCTGGTACGATGGCGAGCTCTACGCGCCGGTATTCTTCGACTATCCGGAGACCACCTTTGGCGGCACCTTCGCGACCACAGCCAACTACCAGGACCCCTTCGTCCAGCAGCTGATCGAGGAAAAGGGCGCGGCGATCTGGCCGCTGGTCCCCTTCGACTACAGGGGCGCGGTGGCGAGCCTACCGGGCCCGGCGCCGACGCCGCCCGACGGCGTCAACTGGCTCGGAACCGATGACAATGCGCGCGACGTCACCGCCCGCGTGATCTACGGTTTCCGCATCTCGGTCCTGTTCGGCCTGGCGCTTACCATCGTCAGCACCATCGTCGGGGTGCTGGCCGGCGCCGTGCAGGGCTTCTACGGCGGCTGGACCGATCTCCTGTTTCAGCGCGGCCTCGAGATCTGGAGCGGCCTGCCATTTCTCTACGTCCTGCTGATCCTCTCCAGCGTCATCGAGCCGGGATTCTGGACTCTCCTCGGCATCATGCTGCTGGTGAGCTGGACCTGGCCCGTCGGCGTCGTGCGCGCGGAGTTCCTGCGCGCGCGGAACTTCGAATATGTGCGCGCCGCCAAGGCCATGGGCATGAGCGACTGGCGCATCATGATCAAGCACATCCTGCCCAACGCCTTGGTCGCGACCCTGACCTTCCTGCCCTTCACGCTCAGCGGCTCTGTCACGACGCTGACCGCCTTGGACTTCCTGGGGCTCGGCCTGCCGCCCGGCTCGCCCTCCCTCGGCGAGCTGCTGCAGCAGGGCAAGGAGAACCTGCAGGCGCCGTGGCTCGGCATCACCGGCTTCGTGGTGATCGGCGGGATGCTGGTGCTGCTGATCTTCGTCGGGGAAGCGATCCGCGACGCCTTCGACCCGCGGAAATCCATGGCATGAACAAGGCGACGGGAAACGGACCCCTGCTGCAGGTCGAGAACCTCTCCGTCGCGTTCCGGGAACGCGTCGTGGCGCGGGACATCAGCTTCTCGCTCGAGCGCGGGGAGACGTTGGCGCTGGTCGGCGAATCGGGATCGGGCAAGTCGGTGACCGCCCTTTCCATCCTGCGGCTGTTGCCGCCCGCCGGCCGCCATCCGTCCGGGCGCGTCCTGTTCCAGGGCGAGGATTTGATGCAGGCTTCGCCCGACACTTTGCGCCAGGTGCGCGGCGACCGGGTCGCGATGATCTTCCAGGAGCCGATGACCTCCCTCAATCCGCTGCACCGCATCGAGCGGCAGCTCGTCGAGACCTTGACCCTGCACCGCAAGCTGAGCAAGGAGGCGGCGCGCAAGGAGGCGGTGGAGCTCCTGGACCTGGTGCAGATCCGCGATGCCGAGAGCCGCATGAGCGCATTCCCGCACGAGCTGTCCGGCGGGCAGCGCCAGCGCGTGATGATCGCCATGGCGCTCGCCAACAAGCCGGATTTGCTGATCGCGGATGAGCCGACCACCGCGGTCGACGTCACCATCCAGGCCCAGATCATCAAGCTGCTGCTGGAGCTGCAGCAGGAGCTCGGCATGGCGATCCTGCTCATCAGCCACGACCTTGCCCTGGTGCGCAAGATGGCGCGCGAGGTCTGCGTGATGCAGGACGGCGTGATCGTGGAGCGCGCCGAGACCGAGGCGCTGTTCCGCGCGCCCCAGCACCCCTACACCCGCCATTTGCTGGCGGCGCAGCCGCAGCCCAAGGGCGAGATCAAGACCGATGGCGCGGAGATCCTGTCGGCGAAGAACCTGAAGGTGTGGTTCCCGATCAAGGCCGGCGTGTTCCGCCGCGTAATCGGCCATGTGAAGGCGGTCGATGGCGTCGATATCGACGTGCGCGAGGGCGAGACCATCGGCATCGTGGGCGAGTCGGGCTCCGGCAAGACGACGCTCGCCTTCGGCCTGCTGCGGCTGGTCGAATCCGAAGGCCCGATCCTGTTCATGGGGCGCAACATCGACAAGTTGAAGCGCCGCGACCTGCGCCCGATCCGCCGCGAGATGCAGATCGTGTTCCAGGACCCGTACGGCTCGCTTTCGCCGCGCCTGTCGGTGGCGGAGATCGTGTCCGAGGGGCTCGACGTGCATGACCTCATGAAGGACGAAGGGGAGCGCGACGCGGCGGTGGTCGCGGCACTCACGGAGGTGGGGCTCGACCCCGAGACCCGCCACCGCTATCCGCACGAGTTCTCCGGCGGGCAGCGCCAGCGCATCGCGGTGGCGCGCGCCCTGATCCTCAAGCCGAAGCTGATCGTGCTGGACGAGCCGACCTCGGCGCTCGACATGTCGGTCCAGGCGCAGATGGTGGACCTGCTGCGCGACCTGCAGCGCAAGCATGGCTTCACCTATTTCTTCATCAGCCACGACCTGCGCGTGATCCGCGCCATGAGCGACCGGATCATGGTCATGCGCGGCGGCAAGGTGGTGGAGAAGGGCACCGCCGACCAGATCTTCGAGAACCCGCGGGAGGATTACACCAAGGCGCTGCTAGCGGCGGCGCTGCACCTGGAAGTGGCGCATCTGGAGGCGATCAGGCAATGAGGACGAAGCTGCTGTTCGTGGGCGGCGAAGAGGCCGAAGCCTGGGGCCGCGCCTTCGCCGAATTGGCGCCGGAAGTCGCTCTGCTGCCCTATCGGTTGGGCATCGACATCTCGGACGTGCCTTATTGCCTCGCCTACAAATCCGCTCCGGAGATCTGGCCGGCGATGAAGAGCCTGCGAGTGGTGTTCTGCCGCGGCGCCGGTGTCGACCGCCTGCTGGCGGACCGCACCCTGCCGCGCGACGTGCCGGTGGTGCGCATGGTGGAGCCGGAGCTGACCCGCGGCATGGCCGAGTATGTGCTCTGGCAATGCCTGTTCCATCACCGCAAGGTGTGGGAGCTGGAAGCGGCACAAAGCTGCGCCGCGTGGCGTCCACACACCTATCCCGCGCCCTGGGACCGCACCATCGGCATCATGGGATTGGGTGAGCTTGGGGCTGCCGCCGCGGCGAAGCTGGTCGAGTTCGGCTTCCAGGTGCGCGGCTGGAGCCGCACACCCGGATCGCTGCCGAAGGTCGAGAGCTTCTGGGGACCGGAGCAGTTGCCCGCATTCCTGTCCAAGACCGAGATCCTGGTCTGCCTGCTGCCGCTGACCGCCGACACGCGCGGCATCCTCAACGCCTCGCTCTTCGCGCAACTCCCGCGCGGCGCCAGCCTCATCAATGCCGCGCGCGGCGGCCATTTGGTCGAGGCGGACTTGTCGGCCGCCATGGCGTCGGGCCAGATCAACGCCGCCACCCTAGACGTGTTCGAGACCGAGCCCCTACCCGAGGATCATCCCTTCTGGTCGACCGAGCGGCTCTACATAACGCCGCACAACGCCAGCAACACCGATCCGCGCTCCGGCGCCTGGCGCATCGCCCGCCAGATTGCGAGATTTGAAGCCGGCGACGGGCTGGAGAACGTCGTCGACCGCGCGCGAGGGTACTAGGCCCCCCGCAACGCTCGCCCCGGCTCGGCTCCGCGAAGATGGCGGCGGCTATCGACGCGGACGCGTGCGCTGCTTCACGGGGCGCGGCCGCGGCGCGGGCTTGGGCGCGATGATCGCGGGGCCGGCGCCCTTCTTCGGCTGGGCCCAGGCGGAGACGAAGGCGAACAGCGCGCGCAGGCCGAGCGCCTCGCCGCCTTCGGGCCGGCCGGGACGGTCGCGGTTGTTCCAGGCGAAGGTGTCGATATGGGCCCAGCGCGTGCCGGGATCGATGAATTCCTGCAGGTAGAGCGCCGCGGTGATGGCGCCGGCGAAGGAGCCGCCGCTGACATTGTTGATGTCCGCGACCTTGCTGTCCAGCATCGAGCGGTAGCCCTTGTGCAGCGGCAGGCGCCACATCGGGTCGTCCTCCGCCTTGGCGTGGCGCAGCAGCGATTCGGCGATGTCGTCATCGTTGCAGAACAGAGCCGGCAGATCGGGGCCGAGCGCCACCCGCGCCGCGCCGGTGAGGGTGGCGGCGTCGATGATGAGGTCGGGCTTGTCGCCCGCCTTGCCGCCCGCCTCGCCGCTCTGGGCCTCCGCCAGGGCGTCGCACAGGATGACGCGCCCCTCCGCATCGGTGTTGCCGATCTCCACCGTAATGCCCTTGCGCGTGCGGATGACGTCGAGCGGACGATAGGAATTGCCGGCGACCGCGTTCTCCACCGCCGGGATGAGCAGGCGCAGGCGCAGTTTCAGCCCCGCATCCATGATCATCTGCGCCAGCGCCAGCATCAGGGCCGCGCCACCCATGTCCTTCTTCATCATCAGCATGGCGCCGGAAGGCTTGAGGTCCAGCCCGCCGGTATCGAAGCACACGCCCTTGCCGACCAGCGCCAGGCGCGGTCCGCTGGTGCCCCAGCTCATATCGATCAGGTAAGGCGGCCGCGCGGCGGCGCGCCCGACCGCATGGATCGCCGGGTAGTTCCGCTTCAGCAGGTCATCGCCGATGATGGTGGCGAACTTCGCCTTGTGCGCCCTGGCGACGCCTTTCGCCGCGTCGGCCAAGTGCGGCGGGCCCATATCCTCCGCCGGCGTGTTGATGAGGTCGCGCGCCAGGGTCATCGCCGCCACGATGCGGCGGATTGCGGCGCGGTCGACGCCCGCCGGCCAGACCAGGCGCGCCAATTCCCCGCCGCGCTTCTTGTAGCGCTGGAAGCGGTAGGCGCCGATCGCCCAGGCGAAGCAGGCGGCCTCCGCCTCGGCGCCGTCCACCTCCTCCGCGAGCCGATAATCGCCGTTGGGCAGCGCGGTCGGCAGCGCGGCCATGGACCAGCGGTCGCGCCCCTCCTCGATCCCGACCAGGACCTGCGCCAAGCCGGCCGCGCCATCCGGCACCAGGCAGGTGCTGCCCGGCTTGGCCGCGAAGCCGGCGGCCTTCACCCATTGCCCGACCGATTGCGGCTGGCGTTTGACCCAGGCCTCCAGGCGCTGGGCGCGCAGCGGCACGATCTCGACGGCTTGCGCCGCGCGGTCGATGAGATGGTCGAACAAGACTGGGCTCCCTTGAGGCGGACTGGCGCGATGGGCGCGGATTGTAGCCATGCTTCGGCCCGCTTCCTAGAGCGGGGCGGCGCCGATATGCTGGGCCCGGAACAAGGATGGCGCATGTGAGTCTGGCGACCCCACAGCAGGAGCGACTCGGCCCGGCGGAAGAGCGGGACGGAGTGCGCCTTGCCGTGCTGCCCGAGGAGAGCAGCCTTTCGCCGTTCCAGCAGAAGCTGTCGCGCACGGCGCCGTACTTGTTCATGGGCGTGCTGATCTTCGGCGCCCTCGCGTGGCGGCCCACCACCGCGCCGATCGAGCTGGAGACGCTGGCCTCCGCCTGGCACATGCATCTGCGCGATACCCTGGTGCCGCTGCGCAACGGCGCGCTCGCCCCCGAGGTCCCGCCGCTGCTGCACTGGCTCATCCTGGGCGGCTGGCAGGTCTTCGGCGTGAGCGAGTGGTGGCCGCGCCTGGTGCCGGCGCTCGCGGCTCTCGCGACCGTGCTGCTGATCGGGCGCACCGCCCTGGTGCTGTGGCCGCACCGCGCCGCGACGCCGATCTTCGCGCGGCTGCTGCTGACCGGCATCGGAGCCTTCGTGGTCGCCATGACCATGGTCGAGCCGCAGACCCTCGCCTTGCCCTTCACCCTCGCCAGCTTCCATGCCTTGAGCGCCTTGTGGATGGGCAGGGCTGGCGCTTGGCGCACCATCGCCGGCTGGCTGGCGAGCGCCGCCGCCGCAGGGCTGGCGGTGATGGCGGGCGGCTGGACCTGGGCGCTGGTGCCCCTCCTGTGCGCGTGCGGCATCTGGCTGCTGGACGATGCGACGCGGCAGGAGCGCAACGCCTTCGCCTGGCTGCTGGGCGGGCTCATCACCAGCGCGCTCGCCCTGCTGCCGGCGTGGCTTTGGCTGCGCAGCACGGGCGGCGCCGGGATGCCATTCGATTTCGGCAACGGCTGGACCGATCCGGCCACCGAGGCATCGCGCGCGGCGCCGTGGAGCCTGCTGCTCCTGCCGCTCGCGCTCTATCCCTGGATCTGCTGGAAGACCCTCTGGCGCGCGCTCAACCGCCACCTGCGGGAGAAGGTCGGGGTCGGTTTCCGGCTGTGCCTCGCGTTCCTGGGCGCGGCCATCATCGCCGGCTTCGTTTCCGGCTGGCAATTGGTGGGGCTGCTGTCCGTGGTCTGCCCGCTGTCGCTACTGGGGGCGCGGCTGCTCGCGACGCAGGACATCAAGCCGAAGGATTTCCACGCGGTCGTGCCCGGCTTCCTCGCGCTGTTCGTCGGGCTCATCTTCTTCCTGATGAACATCGTGCCGACCGCGCATCTGGATGCGGTGTGGCGCCAGGTCTTCGTCGTGCCGCTGCCGATCTGGCTCGGCGGCATCGGGCTGCTCTCCGGATTGTCGCTGCTGGTGATCGGCTACATCCTGGCGCAATTGTCCCCGAGCCATCAGGTGTCGCGCACGCTTCAGGTCGCGATCCTGCCGATCCTGCTCATGACCTCGCTCAACCTGGAGTTCGACGGCAATCTGCGGCCGTTCTTCGACCTGACGCCGGTCGCCAGCCGCATGAAGCAGTTGCAGGATGCCGGCCTCTCCGTCGCCGTGTTCTCCGATTACCGCGGCGAGTTCGACTTCGCCGGCCGGCTGGAGATCGCCCCGCAGCCGGTCGCCACGCGGATCGAGGCGGCGCGCTGGGCCGCGACCCATCCGGCCGGCGCCATCGTCACCTATTTCGACGGCTCGCCGCTGCGCCTGCCGGCCCTGCCGATGTTTCGCGGCGTGGCGCGGGACCGCTGGGTGGCGATCTGGCCGGCGAGCGCGGTCGACGGACCCGACTCCCCCGTCCTCAACGGCGAGTTCTAGCCGGACAGGACTCGGCGGCCTCTGCTAAGGTGATTCGCGCAAGGCCACCGGGGGAATCATGACCTCTTACACGACGGGCTATCACGTTCGCGGGGCGGAGCGGCGGCGCGACCGGCGGTTGCCCCTGCCGATCTTCACCGTTCAGCTGGACGGCGTCACCTACCAGACCATGAACTGGTCCCTGGGCGGGCTGCTGATCCAAGGCTATGCGGGCGAGCGCAAGGCCGGCGACACCGTGCAGATCGACATCAAGGCCAAGGACAACTCGGCCGATTTCCGCATGAAGATCACCGTCAAGGTGATCCGCGCCGTGTCCGGCGAGAGCATCGCCCTGCAGTTCGATGCGCTGAGCCCGGAGATCTACGAGTTCTTCGAACGCTGCTTCGCCGACCGGTTCAAGCGGCGCTAGGCGACCGACACCGAGGTAGCGCGCTGCGATGACTTTCAACGCAAGTGCACTGGACTTCCTGGCCTTGGCTGCATTCTTCGCGGCGATCGTCGCCTATTCCCGCTATGCCGACCACAGCGGCGAGCGGTTGCTCAACGCGCGTATGCGCGAGGTCCGCACCCGCTGGATGCGGCGCTACCTGGCGCGCGAGGACCGCGTCCTCGACTCGATCCTCACCGGCCATTCGATCAACTCAATCGCACTGTTCTCCTCGGCCACGCTGCTGATTGTCGTGGCGCTGCTCGGCGTGCTCACCAACACCGACATGGCCTACCGGCTCGCGACCCAGAGCAGCTTCGTCGCGCACACCACGGTCGAGTTGTTCCAGATCAAGCTCATCGGGCTGATCTGCGTCTTCATCTACGGCTTCTACCGCTTCACCTGGGCGCTGCTGCAATACAACTACTACCTCGCGCTGCTCGGCTCGGCCCCGGTCAGGAGCCGGCTGACCGAATCGACGATGGAGCAGATGGCGGACCAGGTGTCAGTCGTGCTGAACAGCGCCGTCACCAGCTTTCACAGCGGATTCCGCACCTACTACTACGCCCTGGCCTGGGTCGGCTGGTTCTTCCATCCGCTGCTCTTCATCGCGGCCACCGCCTTCGTGACCTTCGTGCTGGTCTACCGTCAGATCGCCTCGCCCGCCGCCGGGGCGATCAGGGCCTACACGGCGCTGCTGCACGAGGCCGATCGCGACAAGGATTAATCCTGCGGAACGAGCGCTTCGGTGAGCCGTGTCGCAGATTTGTTTCTGTGCCCCTCGGGTCATGCGTCCTAGCATTCCTGGCAAGATGCACCGGCACGACGATGGAGCCGCGCCGGTTCCGGGACGATTGCGATGACGCAGAAGATCTTCGGCATCGGCTGGGCCAAGACCGGCACCACGACCCTGGGCTCCTGCCTGGAGATCCTCGGCTATTCCCACCAGGGGCAGGATCTGGACCTCGTCTACGACGTGGAGAGCGGCAGTCTCGATCGCATCTTTTCGGTGGTCGACCGGTTCGACGTATTCGAGGACTGGCCGTGGATCCTGCTCTACAAGGAATTCGATCGGCGCTATCCGGGCAGCAAGTTCATCCTGACGATCCGCGATACCGAGAACTGGTGGCGCAGCTACCAGAACCACGTCGCCACGCGCGGCGCGCGCCCGGATATCGGGCGCATCCGCGAGATCATCTACGGCTTCGAGGAGAACCTGCAGGACAAGCAGGCCTATATCGAGCGCTATGAGCGCCACAACGCCGAGGTGCTGCGCCACTTCGCGGAGCGGCCGAACGACCTTCTGGTCATGAACTGGGAGGAAGGCGACGGCTGGCCCAAGCTGTGCCAGTTCCTGGGCAGGCCGATTCCCCGGCAGCCGCTGCCGCACGCCAATTCAGGAGTCTATCGGCCCTGGTACAGCAGGCTGCGCCGCCTGCTTCGCGGCAAATCGCGGGACCGGCTGCGCAGGGCGTCTTAACCCAATCTAGGCGTCGGCGGCCGCGAGGCGTCGCGCGCGGAACTGGAGGAACCAGCAGGCGAAGGCGGTCAGCCAGCGGTTGAGCCGGCCGGTGGGCGCAAGGCCGCTGGCCTTCAGCGCCATGGCGATGCCGCGCTCCACGTGGTGGCGGCGATAGACTGCATAGGCCCGCCGCGCATAAGCCTTGACGAAGCGCTTGCGTTCATAGGCTTCGTCCGGGTGGTTGGCCGCGAAATAGGCGTAGGCGAGCTCGTCGTCCTCCGATTCGCCCAGCCTTGCCAGCGTCACCTTAAGTCGTCTCCAGCCGGTGAGTTCCTCGCGCTCAAGGTAGCGCTGCAGGTGGCTGTAGAACAGCTTGTAATGGCGGTGCTCATCCGCCGCGATGTTGCGGCAGATCTCCTTCAAGACCGGCTCGTCGGTCGCCTCGCGCAAGGCGGTGTAGTAGGAGGAGGTCCCGGTCTCCACGATGCAGCGCGCCACCAATTCGCCCGCGCGCGAGCCGCGCACCGATTTCTCGGCGTTCACGTCGATGGAATAGCCGTCGATGAAGCGCTTGAAGGCGGTGTCGAAATCGAACGCGGGATCGGCCAGCCTGGCCCACTGGGCGAGGGCCTGACCGTGCTGCACCTCCTCCTGCGCCCAGGCATCGGCGGCGGCGCGGAACTCCGGGTCGTCGGCGAACACGCGGTTGAGGTAGGCGGCATAGTCCCCGCCGTTGAATTCCACCATGGCGGCGGCCTTCACCAGCTTCAGGATTTCCGGATCGACCCGCGCGGGGTCGAATTGGGTCCAGGGAATCTGCTCCAGCGTCCAGTGCTTCATGGTCGTCGGCGCGTTACCACTGAAATTGACACAGCCGGTCGTCCTGTCCCCCAGGCGCCAGCCGGACTTAGGATGGCCCGGAGGTTAGGCGAGGCGTGCGACCGTGACAAGCATATGGCGATCCACCCGCCTGGAAACCAGCAGGCTAGTAAACAACCACGTCGACGGCTTGTAGCCGGGCCTCGGCGACTTCGAGGGACTTCTGCGCTTCCTTCCGGGTTTCGTCGTCCTTGGCGTCCTCGACGTCCTCGCGGGCGTCCTGGATCGCTTGCTGGGCCTTGTCGCGCTGGATCTCAGCGACCGGGATTGCGTGCTCGGCAAGCACCGTGCAGCCGGTGGCGGTCACTTCGGCAAAGCCGCCCTCGACGAAGATCCGATCCGTGACCTTGCCGTTCTGGAACACCGAGATCACCCCCGGCCGGACGGTCGAGATGAGGCGCGCATGGCCCGGCAGGACGCCGAAGTCACCCTCGGTGCCCGGCACCACCACCGACTCGACATCCGCCGAGAACAGCAAGCGCTCCGGCGAGACCAGCTCGAATTTGACCGTATCCGCCATCTTTTATCCTTCCCACCTGGAGCATTTTCCGCCGAAGTGGACACCGGTTCGGCGAAGAAAACGCAACCACTTCATCTAGCCCGGGAGACCCAATCCCGGATCGAACGGCGATATCCTTCCGGCATGTTCAGACCGCCAATCTCGGCCGGGCCGAACAGCCCCAGTTCCTTGTGCTCATCGCTGAGCCGGAGTTCCCGGTCAGCCATCGGCAGGACGCCGAACGTCACGATCAGCACCGCGCGGGTCGGAAGCACCGGATAGCGCCAGCAATCGAGCAGGTCGCCGATCTCGGCCTCGATACCCAGCTCTTCCTCCAGCTCCCGCTTCAGGCAAGGAACCGGATCTTCCCCCGCCTCCAGCCGGCCACCGGGCAATTCCCATTCGTCGCGCTCGTTCTTCAGCAGAACGACCTTGGCGCCGACCAGGCACACGCCCTTGATGGAGACCGGCCAGACTGGTGAACCATGGACCGGCGACGTACCAACAGATCCCGTCGCCGTCATGCCATCGTGGCCTCAGGCCGCCTCCGCCATTTTCTGCGCCTTGGCGACCGCTTCCTCGATCGTGCCCACCATGTAGAAGGCCGACTCGGGCAGGTCGTCATAGTCGCCGTTCACGACGCCCTTGAACCCCTTGATGGTGTCCTCGAGCTTCACGAGCGCGCCGGGCGTGCCGGTGAACACTTCTGCCACGTGGAACGGCTGCGACAGGAAGCGCTGGATCTTGCGCGCGCGGGCGACGATCAGCTTGTCCTCTTCCGAGAGCTCGTCCATGCCCAGAATGGCGATGATGTCCTGCAGCGACTTGTAGGTTTGCAGCACGCGCTGCACGTCGCGCGCGACCTTGTAGTGCTCTTCGCCGACGATGCGCGGATCGAGGATGCGCGAGGTCGAGTCCAGCGGGTCCACCGCCGGGAAGATGCCGAGCTCCGCGATCTGGCGCGACAGCACCGTGGTGGCATCCAAGTGGGCAAACGAGGTCGCCGGCGCCGGGTCGGTCAAGTCGTCGGCGGGCACGTAGATGGCCTGCACCGAGGTGATCGAGCCCTTCTTGGTGGTGGTGATGCGCTCCTGCAGGGCGCCCATGTCGGTGGCCAGCGTCGGCTGGTAGCCCACCGCCGAGGGGATGCGGCCCAGCAGCGCCGACACTTCCGAGCCCGCCTGGGTGAAGCGGAAGATGTTGTCGATGAAGAACAGCACGTCCTGGCCTTCCTCGTCGCGGAAATACTCGGCCTGGGTGAGGCCGGTCAGCGCGACGCGGGCGCGGGCTCCCGGAGGCTCGTTCATCTGGCCATACACCAGGGCGACCTTGGATTCGCCGTCGAGCTGGATGACCTTCGATTCCATCATCTCGTGATAGAGGTCGTTGCCCTCGCGGGTGCGCTCGCCGACGCCGGCGAACACCGACACGCCGCCATGCGCCTTCGCGACGTTGTTGATCAGCTCCATGATGGTGACGGTCTTGCCGACGCCGGCCCCGCCGAACAGGCCGATCTTGCCGCCCTTCGGATACGGGGTGAGCAGGTCGATGACCTTGATGCCGGTGACGAGCACCTGCGGCTCGGTCGACTGGTCGACGAATTCCGGAGCCGGGCGGTGGATCGGATAGCTGGTCTTCGCCTTGACCGGACCGCGCTCATCGACCGGCTCGCCGATCACGTTGATGATGCGGCCCAGCACCTCGCGTCCGACCGGCACGGTGATGGCGTTGCCGGTATCCGTGACCTCCAGGCCGCGCACGAGGCCGTCGGTCGTGTCCATGGCGATGGTACGGACGGTGTTTTCGCCGAGATGCTGTGCGACCTCGAGCACCAGGAGCTTGTCCTGGTTCTGCACATGCAGCGCGTTCAGGATCGCCGGCAGATCGCCGTCGAACTGCACGTCGACGACGGCGCCCAACACTTGCGTGATCTTGCCGACCAGGTTCTTGGCCATCAATCTCTCCTTCAATCCGTCCCTAGTCTCACAACGCCTCGGCGCCGGAGATGATTTCGATCAGTTCCTTGGTGATGTAAGCCTGGCGCGTGCGGTTGTAGGTGATGGTCATGCGGTTGATCATGTCGCCCGCGTTGCGGGTCGCACTGTCCATCGCCGACATCCGCGCGCCCTGCTCGCTGGCCGCGTTCTCCAGCAGCGCGCGATAGATCTGCATGCCGACATTGCGCGGCAGCAGGTCCGCCAGGATGGCGTCCTCCTCCGGCTCGTATTCGTAGCTCGCGAGCTCCGGATCGGCATTCTCGTTCGCTGCCCCGCCGGGCGCGAACGGGATGAGCTGCTGCGCCGTCACGATCTGCGTGATCGCCGATTTGAACTTGTTGTAGACGATCGTGCAGACGTCGAATTCGTCGTGGTCGAACATCTGGCGGATCCGCGACGCAATGGTCGCGGCCTCGTCGAACGACAGGCGCGGCCGGCCGACCCCTTCGATCGTCCCGATGATCTCGCTGCCGAACTCGCGGCGCAGCTGATCGCGGCCCTTGCGGCCCACGCACAGGATCTTCAGCGTCTTGCCATTGCGCCGCAGGTCGCGCGCGAGCCTGCGCGCCTGGCGCACGATCGAGGAGTTGAAGGCGCCGCACAGGCCCCGGTCGGACGTCATGACGACGATCAGGTGCACCTGGTCCTTGCCGGTGCCGGCCAGCAAGGCCGGCGCGCCGTCACGGTCCGCAACACTCGCGGCCAGCGACGCCAACACGCGCTCCATGCGCTCGGCATAGGGGCGCGAGGCCTCCGCCTGCTCCTGCGCGCGGCGCAGCTTCGCCGCCGACACCATCTTCATGGCGGAGGTGATCTTCTGCGTATTCTTCACGCTGTTGATGCGGACCTTGAGGTCCTTGAGGCTTGGCATGTCCCGCCTTTATTCCTTGGGGCCTCTTAGGTCAGGCGAACGATTTCACGAACGCGGCGAGGACGTTGTTCAGCTTGTCCTCGGTCGCCTTGCTGATCTCGCGCTCCTTGCGGATCGCCTCCAGCACGTCGGCGTGCTTGGCGCGCACCTCGTTGAGGAACGCCGCCTCGAAGCGGTTCACATCCTCCACCTTGATGGTGTCGAGATAGCCGCGGACGCCCGCGAAGATCGAAACCACCTGCTCCTCGACCGGCATCGGCTGGAACTGGCCCTGCTTCAGCAGCTCCGTCAGGCGCGCGCCGCGCGCCAGCAGCTTCTGCGTGGCGGCGTCGAGGTCCGAGGCGAACTGCGCGAAGGCTGCCATCTCGCGGTACTGCGCGAGCTCGAGCTTGATGCGGCCGGCCACCTGCTTCATCGCCTTGATCTGGGCGGCGGAGCCGACGCGGCTGACCGACAGGCCGACGTTAATCGCGGGACGGATGCCGCGGTAGAACAGGCCGGTCTCCAGGAAGATCTGGCCGTCGGTGATGGAAATGACGTTGGTCGGGATGTAGGCCGACACGTCGCCGGCCTGGGTCTCGATCACCGGCAGGGCGGTCAGCGAACCGGCGCCGTTGGCATCGTTCATCTTGGCCGCGCGCTCGAGCAGGCGGGAGTGCAGGTAGAACACGTCGCCGGGATAAGCCTCGCGTCCCGGCGGACGGCGCAGCAGCAGCGACATCTGCCGATAGGCGACCGCCTGCTTGGAGAGGTCGTCATAGAAGATGACAGCGTGCATGCCGTTGTCGCGGAAGAACTCGCCCATCGAGGCGCCGGTATAGGGCGCCAGGAACTGCAGCGGCGCCGGCTCCGACGCGGTGGCGGCCACCACGATCGAGTATTCGAGCGCGCCGGCATCCTCCAGCGTCTTCACGATCTGCGCGACGGTCGAGCGCTTCTGGCCGATCGCGACATAGACGCAGTACAGCTTCTTCGATTCATCGCCCGAGGCGTTGATGGTCTTCTGGTTGATGATGGTGTCGATGATGACCGCGGTCTTGCCGGTCTGGCGGTCGCCGATGATCAGCTCGCGCTGGCCGCGTCCGATCGGAACCAGGCTGTCGATGGCCTTGAGGCCGGTCTGCATCGGCTCATGCACCGACTTGCGCGGGATGATGCCGGGGGCCTTCACCTCGACGCGCTGGCGCGTCACGTCGGTCAGCGGGCCCTTGCCGTCGATCGGGTTGCCGAGCGCGTCGACCACGCGGCCGAGCAGGCCCCGGCCGACCGGCACGTCGACGATCGCGCCGGTGCGCTTGACGGTGTCGCCTTCCTTGATCGAGCGGTCGTCGCCGAAGATCACGACGCCGACGTTGTCGGTCTCGAGATTGAGGGCCATGCCGCGGATGCCGCCCGGGAACTCGACCATTTCGCCGGCCTGCACCTTGTCCAGGCCGTAGATACGGGCGACGCCGTCGCCCACCGACAGCACGGTGCCGACTTCGGTGACATCAGCCTCGTTGCCGAAATTCTCGATCTGTTGCTTCAGAATGGCGGAGATTTCGGCGGCGCGGATTTCCATTTATCCAACCCCTTTCATCGCGAGCTGCAGCTTCTGCAGCTTCGTTTTCACGGATCCATCGATCATGCGGCTGCCGACACGGACGATCAGTCCGCCGAGCAGGCTGGGATCGACCTTCATGTCGATCGAGACCTTGCCGCCGACCACACGTTTGATTGCTTCGCTCACGGCCGCCCTCTGCGCATCGGTCAAGGGGTGGGCCGCGGTCACTTCCGCCGCCACCTCGCCGCGCTTGTCGGCCAGCATCTTCTGGAACGCCCTGATGATCCCGGGCAGCGCGAACAGGCGGCGGTTCGCGGCCACCAGTCCCAGGAAACGCTGCGTCAGCTCGCCGAAACCCGCCGCCTGGGCCACCGCGCCGACCGCGCGCGCCTGGTCGGCACGGTTCATCAGGGGGCTGGTGATCAGCTTCTGAAGGTCGCTGCTGCCGGCGATCATGCGGCCGAGCGCGGCCAGATCCGCCGATACGGCATCGAGCGCACGCTTTTCTTCCGCCAGTTCGAGCAGCGCCTTGGCATAACGCTGCGCCATCGCGCCTTGCTCAGTCTTCTGGGCCAAATTCCGCCCCCTGCCCTGCTCTGCGGTCGCCGGTTTTCGTTGCCGTCGATCCAGCTCAACCATTGAAACGATTTGGTGATGTCGCGTGGAACCCCGCGATCCACGCCGCAGCGCCGGGCCCCGTTCAGCCAACACCACAGCGACCCGTCGCAACCCGTCCCGGCCACGAAAAGCGTGCGGTGTGTAACATAGTCGGCAGGGGTGCGCAACAGCACCGGGTCAAGGTGCCGCACCCGGTGTCAAGGGTTTGAAACATATGCGCAAACCGGCTGCGCGGGGTGCCGGTCCCAGGCCTGCGGAAAGGCGGCTCCGGCGCCCGTCGATCCGGCGCCAAAACCGCCCCTCTCAACCCCCCTTCGACCTGCCCGCCGCCGGCGCGCGGATGGCGCCCTACATGAAGCTGTAGGGGTCGATATCGATTTCGAGGGCCAGATCCCCGCGGGTCTTCACCCCGCCCAGCCACTGGCGCAGCACCGGCTGCACCGGGATGTCGCGGCGGGCCTTCACCAGGAAGCGCCGGCGATGGCGACCGCGCAGCAGGGCCAGCGGGGCCGGCGCGGGGCCGAGCACGTGGATGCCGTCCTGGTGCGGCGCCGTGCGGGCGAGATGCTGGCCCAGGCGGTCCACCTCGTCCGGGTCGCTGCCGGAGATGATGACCGCCGCCAGGCGCCCGAAGGGCGGCATGCCGCCGATGCGCCGCTCCTCCGCCTCCAGGGCGTAGAAGCGGTCGCGGTCGCCGGCCTTGAGCGCCTGCATGACCGGGCGGCTGGGATCGTAGGTCTGGATGAGGACGAAGCCGGCGAGGTCGGCGCGGCCGGCGCGGCCCGACACCTGGTGCAGCAACTGGAACGTCCGCTCGGCGGCGCGCAGGTCGCCGCCGGAGAGACCGAGATCGGCATCCACCACGCCGACCAGCGTCAGGTTCGGGAAATGGTGCCCCTTGGCGATGATCTGCGTGCCGATCACCAGATCGACCTCGCGCTGCGCGATCATGCGCAGCAGTTCTGCGGTCTTGGCTGGGCCGCTCGCGGTGTCGCTGGTGAGGATGAGGCGCGAAGCCTCGGGGAAGAGCGCCGCCGCCTCCTCCGCGACGCGCTCCACGCCCGGGCCGCAGGCCGCCATCGAGCCTTCGGCGCCGCAGGCTGGGCATTTCGCCGGCGGCGGCGATTCGAACCCGCAGTGATGGCATTGCAGGCGGCCGAGATAGCGATGCTCCACCAGCCAGGCGCTGCAATTCGGGCATTGCAGCCGGTGCCCGCAGGCGCGGCAGAGCGTGAGCGGCGCGTAGCCGCGGCGGTTGAGGAACAGCAGCGCCTGCTCCTTGCGCTCCAGAGTCGCGCGCACCGCCTCGCGCAGGGGCGGGGAGAGCCATGATTGCCGCGGCGGCGGCTCGCGCCGGAGATCGACCAGGCGCACTTCCGGCAATTGCGCCATCCCGTGGCGGTCCGGCAGGTGCAGGAAGCGGTAGCGCCCCGTCTCCACGTTGTGCATGGTCTCGAGCGAGGGCGTCGCCGAGGCGAGGATGACCGGGATCTGCGCCAAGTGCCCGCGGACCACCGCCATGTCGCGCGCCTGGTAGACGACGCCATCCTCCTGCTTGAAGGCCTGCTCGTGCTCCTCGTCGACGATGATGAGGCCGAGATCGCGATAGGGCAGGAACAGGGCCGAGCGCGCGCCGACGATCACCTTCGCATCGCCGCCCAGCACCGCGCGCCAGGTGAGGCGCCGCTCGAGGCCGGTGAGCTCCGAGTGCCACTGGCCAGGGGCTGAGCCGAAGCGCTCGGTGAACCGTTCCAGCCATTGCGTGGTGAGCGCGATCTCCGGCAGCAGGATCAGCGCCTGCTGGCCGCGCTTGAGGCAGGCTGCGATCGCCTCGAAATAGACCTCGGTCTTGCCCGAGCCGGTCACGCCGTCGAGCAGCGTCACGCCCGCATGCGCCTGGATCAATTCGTCGGCCGCGGCGCGCTGCGCCGGCGACAATCGCGCGCCGGGCAGATCGGGATCCGGCTGGCCGAAGGGCCTGGCGAGCGGCTGCGCGACCACGCGCAATTGGCCGAGCTCCGCCATCTTGGCGAGCACGCCCGACGTCACGCCGGCCCGTTTCGCCAGATCGCCGGGCAGCATCGACGGAACGCCGGCCAGCGCCTCCAGCACGCGGTGCCGCGCCGCCGTCACCTGGCCCAGCGCCGGATCGCCGATCGCATAGGCCTTGAGGCTGCGCTCCGGCTTGAAGGCGTCGCTCACGCTCATCGCCATCTTGAGGACCGCGCCAGGCGCGGAGAGGCAGTAATTCGCGACCCAGTCGATGAAGCGCCGCGAGATCTCCGGCAGCGGCGCCATTTCAATTTTCGCTTCGATTTGTTTCAGCTTGGCGCGCGGGACATCGTCCTTCGCCCCGGCCCACACCACGCCCAGCACCGCGCGCGAGCCGAGCGGCACTTCGACGAAATCGCCGAACGCCACCTCCATCCCGTCCGGCACGCGATAATCATACGCGCCGCTCAAGGGAAGCGGCAGCAACACACCGATCCGGCGATCCGTAGCCGGCTCCGTTTCAGGTGGCGTATTGCTGGCGAAGAGCGAAGCCATGGGCTAGACTCGGGATGATATCCGGGGATTCGATTCGGCAGCGGCATCGTACCGTGCCGCCCGATCCGCCGGAACCTGATTCGTGACGAATTGCCGCGAGTGAAGACGCCGCCATGAAGTTCTTTCTTGATACCGCCGAGATCAGCGAGATCCGCGAGTTGGCCGCATCCGGCCTGGTCGACGGCATCACCACCAACCCATCCCTGGTGATGAAGTCCGGCCGCCAGTTTGTCGATGTGGTGCGCGAGATCTGCGAGATCGTGCCCGGCCCGGTCAGCGCCGAGGTCATCTCCACCGATCACGAGACCATGCTGGCGGAGGGGCGCAAGCTCGCCAAGATCGCCGGCAACGTGGTGGTGAAGGTGCCGCTGACGCCCGATGGCCTCAAGACCTGCAACAAGCTGTCGAACGAGGGCACCAAGGTCAACGTCACGCTCTGCTTCTCGCCGGCGCAAGCGCTGCTCGCGGCGAAGTCGGGCGCGACCTACATCTCGCCCTTCGTCGGGCGGCTCGACGACATCGGCACCGACGGCATGAAGCTGATCGCCGATATCGTGCAGATCTACCGCGCCTATGACAGCATCAAGACGGAGGTTCTCGTCGCCTCCGTGCGGCATCCGATCCATATCATCGAAGCGGCGAAGCTGGGCGCCGATGTCGCGACCATGCCGCCGAGCGTGCTGCGTCAGATGTTCAATCATCCACTGACCGACAAGGGCCTCGCGTCCTTCCTGGCCGACTGGGCCAAGACCGGGCAGAAGATTCTCTAGGGTACGGATCGCATGGCGGAGCGCACCGAGGAGTTGCAGAAGAAATCGCCGGCCTTGCCGACCGCCGCCCAGGTGATCGCGTATCTGAGGCGCCATCCCGATTTCCTGTATCGCCATCCGGAATTGCTGGACCTGCAGGCGCCGCCCGCGCGCCACAGCGACGGCACCGTGGTCGACCTGCAGCATTTCATGGTGGAGCGCCTGCGCAACGACATCTCCCGGCTGCGCGCCAACCAGGACGAGATCATCGCCAACAGCCGCGACAATCTCGGCACCCAGGAGCGCATCCACAAGGCGGTGCTGGCGCTGCTCGAGGCGGAAACCTTCGAGGAATTCATCGAGATCATCACCGGCGACTTGGTGCTGCTGCTCGAGGTCGACGTGGTGTGCCTGTGCATCGAGCGCACCGAGGGCTACAACCGCCGCCCCAAGCTGGACGGCCTCGAGCTGCTGGAGCAGGGCGCGGTCGACCGCATCATGGGCAAGGGCCGCCAGGTCCTGCTGCGCGACGACACGACCGGCGATCCCGAAGTGTTCGGCGGCGCGTCGGAGCTGGTGCGTTCCGATGCGCTTCTGCGCCTCAAGCCGAGCAAGGCCGCGCCCAACGCCGTGCTTGCCTTCGGCACGCGCCATCCCGGCTATTTCCATCCGGGCCAGGGCACGGAGCTCCTGAGCTTCCTCGGCCGGATCATCGAGTTCGGCATCCGCTCGTGGCTGGATCTGCCGCGCCCCTGATGGACGGGGCGGAAGCGGCAGCCGGCTTCCGCGCCGCGCCCGATCTGCAGAATGCATTGGGTCAATGGCTCAACTGGCTTGCCCATGAGCGGCGGGTCGCGGAGCTGACGCGCGCGGCCTATACCCGGGACGTCGCGCAGTTCCTGTCATTCCTGATGCATCACCGGGGCGAGTTGCCGCGCCTGAGCGGACTCGCCGCGCTGAGCCGCGGCGATTTCCGCGCCTGGATGGCCGCGCGCCAGTCGGACGGGATAGAGGCGCGGTCCCTGGCCCGCGCGCTGAGCGCGCTCAAGAACCTGTTCCGCTTCCTCGCCAAGCGCGGGCTCGCCGCCAACGGTGCCATCACGACCTTGCGCGCGCCGAAGCTGCCGCGCTCCGTGCCCAAGCCGCTGACCGTCGCCGAGGCGATGGACGTGGTGGACGAGGTCGCCTCGCTGCAGGACGAGGAATGGATCGGCAAGCGCGACGCCGCGCTCCTGATGCTGCTCTACGGCGCGGGGCTGCGCATCGGCGAGGCGGTCGCGCTCAACCGCCGCGACCTGCCGATGACCGGCGAGGCGCGCACACTCACCGTCACCGGCAAGGGCCGCAAGACCCGCATCGTGCCGCTGCTGCCGGAGATCGTGACGGCGGTGCGCGACTATCTCGCCGCCTGTCCGTGGGGCGGCACCGGCAGCGATCCGCTTTTCATGGGCGCGAAAGGCGGCCGGCTCAGCCCGCGCCTGCTGCAGAAATCGATGCAGACCTTGCGCCTGGCGCTTGGCTTGCCGGAGACGGCGACGCCGCACGCCTTGCGCCATTCCTTCGCCACCCATCTGCTCGGCGCGGGCGGCGATCTGCGCGCCATCCAGGAGCTGCTCGGGCATTCCTCGCTCTCCACCACGCAGCGTTACACCGACGTGGATGCGAAGCACCTGCTGCAGGTCTACCAGGCCGCCCATCCCCGGGCGCGGCGCTGAACGATGAGCGTCGCGATCCGCCCCCTCGCCCCGACCGACGCCGATGCCGTCGTCGCCATGCACGATGCGTTCATGGCGTATCTGGCTGAGCTCGGCGATCCGGACGCATCGGTGAAGCATTTCACCGTGGAGCGATACCGCCAGGACGGCTTCGGTCCCGACCCCGCTTTCGCCGGCTACATCGCCGAGGGTCAAAGCGGGCCGCTCGGCTACCTGCTCTACAACAAGGGGTACAATGTCGACCTCGCCTACCGGCTGTTCTTCATCTGCGACCTCTGGGTCGAGCCGGATGCGCGCGGCAAGGGCGTCGGGCGCGCCCTGGTCAAACGCTGCGCGGCGGATTGCCGGGCATGGGGCGGGGAATGGCTGGAATGGTACGTCTACCGCCCCAACAGGATGGCGTTCGATTTCTATCGCAGGCTGGGCGCTTCCGAGAGCGACGCGCTAACCGTCATGACGCTGCGCGCCGACGCGCTTTGATCCGGCTACATGTTCTCGCCGGGCAATTCGCTGGCCTGCTTCACCCAGGCGGCAAGCTGGGCTTCGTCGATCCGGTCGTGCTCGTGGATATCGAGATAGCGCACGTCCTTCTGCTTGGACTGCCCGGGCGGAACGGGATGCAGCGACGCGCCCCGGAAGAAAGCCACCTTCACGTATTTGGTGAAGCAGTGATAGCTGAGGAACCAGCCTTGCCCCTCGATGCCGTAGAACGGTGAGTTCCACTTGACCGCCTTGCGCACACCCGGGACGGTGCGCGTGATGAGCGCGTCGAGGCGGCGCCCGAGCGCGCTTTTCCAGCCCGGCATGGCCGCGATATAGGCCTGCACGGGAGCATCGCCATAGGCTTTGGCGATCTGCGGGTTGCCGCCTGAGAGGAGGGCCGGCTGCGGGGCTGCCGGAGGGCGCTTGCCCTTGAGGTTCAGCGCGATTGCGGCGCGGACGAGGTCCGTTAGGGCGGCTTCGTCGATCGCGTCACCCTCGCGAATGTCGATGGCGCGCCGGACCTTGCCCTCGAGGCTGGCGTTGAACAGGCGCGACGGGTCCTTCAGGGACGCGCCCTTGGCGAAGGTCAGCTTGACGGTGTTCTTGTAGGTCTCGCCGGTGCAGATGAGGCCATCGCGGGACCAGACCGGAATCTCCCATTTCCATTCCTCGACGATCTCCGGGTCTGCTTGCCGGATAATCGCGCGGACTCTCTGGAGCGTCTTTCCACGCCAATCGCCCAGCTCTTTGATTCGCCCGTCGATCAGCCTGGATGCCGATGGCGCCTTGCCGGTTGCGGCGGATATTTCCTTGGCGCGCGACGGGCGGCTGGCCGCTTTCTTTGCGATCTTTCCCAACGTCCCGGATGCCTTGCGGGCCATCGAGCTTACATATGGATCGGCTTGCTCGCGATCGCGAGGGCCGCTTCCTTGATCGCCTCGTTGTGCGTCGGGTGGCCGTGGAACGCGCGCGCGACGTCCTCCGCCGAGCCGCCGAATTCCATCGCCATGGCGACCTCGTGGATCAGGGTGCCGGCTTCGGGGCCGAGCACATGGGCGCCGAGCAGGCGGTCGGTGTTGGCATCGGCCAGCAATTTCACCATCCCGTCGGTATCGGCGTTGGCCTTGGCGCGGGAATTGGCGAGGAACGGGAACTTGCCCACCTTGTACTGCACGCCGGCGGCCTTCAGCTCCTCCTCGGTCTTGCCGACGCTCGCCAGCTCCGGCCAGGTGTAGACGATGTTGGGACAGGTTTCGTAGTTCACGTGGCCGGCCTGGCCCGCCAGCATCTCGGCCACCGCGACGCCCTCCTCCTCCGCCTTGTGCGCGAGCATGGGGCCATGGATGACATCGCCGATGGCGTAGATGCCAGGCACATTGGTCTGGAAATGATCGTCCACCATGATCCGGCCCTTGTTGTCGAGCTTCACGCCGGCCATCTCCAGCGCCAGCCCGTCGACATAGGGCCGCCTGCCGATCGAAACCAGGACGGCATCGCCGGTTAGCTCTTCGCTCGCACCGCCATTCGCGGGCTCCACGGTCAGCGTCACCTTGCCATCGGCTTTCTTGGCCCCCGTGACCTTCGTGCCGAGCCGGAATTGCAGGCCCTGCTTCGCGAGGATCTTCTGGTAGGCGGCGCCGATCTCCGCATCCATGGTGGCGACGATGCGGTCGAGGAATTCCACCACCGTCACCTTGGCGCCGAGGCGCCGCCAGACCGAGCCGAGCTCCAGGCCAATGACGCCGCCGCCGATCACGATCAGATGCTCCGGCACCTTCTCCAGCGCCAGCGCGCCGGTGGAGGAGACGATCTGCTTCTCGTCGATCTCCACGCCCCTGAGCGGCGTCACGTCGGAGCCGGTGGCGATGACAATGTGCTTCGCGCTCACGGTCTCGCCCTTGCCGTCCGCAACGACCTCGACCTTGCCGTTGCCGACCAGGCGGCCGAGGCCCTTGAGATACGTCACCTTGTTCTTGCGGAACAGGAACTCGACGCCCTTGGTGAGATCGACGACCACCTTGTCCTTGCGGCCCAGCATGGCGGCGAGATCCAACTCCACCTTGCCGGCCTTCACGCCGTGCGTGGCGAGATCGTGACCCGCCATTTCGTACAGGTGCGAGGATTGCAGCAGCGCCTTGGAAGGGATGCAGCCGACATTGAGGCAGGTGCCGCCGAGGGCGCCGCGCTTCTCGACGCAGGCGGTCTTGAGGCCGAGCTGCGCCGCCTTGATGGCGCAGACATAGCCGCCGGGGCCGCTGCCGATCACCACAACGTCGAATGACTGCTCCGCCATGTCCGATCCTTCTCGTTCAGCGCCGCCGGATGAGGATGGTCGCGCGTTCCTTCTTCGGCCCGTAGGCCGTCATCGCATGGAACGCCGCGCGCGGCACCACATAGTCCTGCATGGTTCGGCGCGTATTGCCCAGGTTGCGGGAAATCCACGGGTCGTTGACCGTCACGCTGTCGTCGTCGATGCCGGTCACCACCACCCAATGGGCGGTCGGATCCTTGTGGATGTAGTCCATGCTGACCAGCACCACCGGCAGCGCGCCATCCGCCAGATCGGCGCGCAATTCATCGATCGAGCGCGCGCCGATGCGATAGGGGATTTTCAGCCGCTTCATCTCGGCAAGGTCTGCCCGCTGCAGCAGGCCCATCACTCGGGCGCGGTCCCTGGTCTTGGGGCGCGAGCCGAGCAGAGTGTCCCTGTGGTTCACCCACACCTCGACATCGAAGCCGCGGCGATGGGCGGCGAGCGCGAGGCCCGTCGCCCCGCACCCGGCGGGGCCGTCGCTGCCCATGAAGATGGTGTTGGCCTCGCGCCACAGCAGCAATTCGTGGGTGCGGGAGAAATCGGTCTTCGGGTCCAGCGCCTTCATCGCCATCAGCAGCGAGCAAGGCCCGCAGGTGAAGTCGGTCGTCTGGTTGTAATAGGGAACGTGCCCGCGCCGCCCGATGCTTTTTGCGCTTTCGCGCTTGCGCGCGGCGGGCGCCGCCTTCCGGACGGCGCCCTTGGCCTGCAGCTTTGCCATGATCACAGTTCCAGGATCAGGCGCTGCGGGTCTTCGAGGCATTCCTTGACGCGCACCAGGAAGGTGACGGCCTCGCGCCCGTCAATGATGCGGTGATCGTAGCTGAGCGCCAGGTACATCATCGGGCGGATCTCGATCTTGCCGTCCAACGCCATCGGCCGCTGCTGGATCTTGTGCATGCCGAGGATGCCGGATTGCGGCGGGTTGAGGATGGGCGTCGACATCAGCGAGCCATAGACGCCGCCATTGGAGATGGTGAAGGTGCCGCCCTGCAGATCCTCGATCGCCAGCTTGCCGTCCCGCGCACGCTTGCCGAGCTCGCCGATCCTGGCCTCGATCTGCGGCAGGCTCATCTTGTCGGCGTCGCGCACGACGGGGACGACCAAGCCCTGCTCCGTGCCGACGGCCACGCCGATGTCATAGTGGTTCTTGTAGATGATGTCGGCGCCGTCGATCTCGCCATTGACGGCCGGGATCTCCTTCAGCGCCTGGATGCAGGCCTTCACGAAGAAGCCCATGAAGCCGAGCTTCACCTTGTGGCGCTTCTCGAAGCTCTCCTTGTACTGCTCGCGCAGGGCCATGACCGCGCCCATGTCCACCTCGTTGAAGGTGGTGAGCATGGCGGCGGTGTTCTGCGCCTGCTTCAGCCGCTCGGCGATGCGCCGGCGCAGGCGCGTCATCGGCACCCGCTCTTCACTGGCGGCGAGGGCGCGCGGCACGTGCGGCGCCTCGGGTTGCGGCGCGGGGCGCGCCGCAGGTGGCTGCGGCGCCGGCGAAATCTGCGGGGCAGCCGGCTTCGCGAGATGCGCGGTCACGTCGCCCTTGGTCAGGCGGCCGTCCTTGCCGGTGCCGGCGATCGCGGCGGGGTCGAGGTTGTTCTCCGCCACCATCTTGCGCACGGCGGGGGCGAGGGTCTCGGCCGCCGCGGGCTTTGCCGCCGGCGCGGCGGGCGCGGCCTGTTGCGCCGGGGCGGCCGACTGAGCCGGTGTTGCGGGCTGAGCCGGTGCCGCGGGCTGGGCTGCGGGCTGAGCTGCGGGCTGAGCTGCGGGCTGCGGGGCGGGCTTGGCCGGAGCGGCCGCCGCGGCGGCGCCCTCGACGATCTGCCCGATCACGGCGCCGATCGCGACCACGCTGCCTGCCGGCGCGGCGATCTCGCCCAAGGTGCCGGCAGTGGGTGCGTAAAGCTCCTGCGTGACCTTGTCGGTCTCGAGCTCGGCCAGCGGCTCGTCCGCCTTCACCGGGTCCCCGACATTCTTCATCCATTTGGCGACCGTTGCCTCGGTCACCGATTCGCCGAGTCCCGGCACAACAATGGGTGTCGCCATCTATGCTCTCCTATTGCGCCGCACGGCGCACGGGCGCCTCGACGGTCAGCGCCTCATCAACCAGCGCCGCTTGTTCCTTCAGGTGCCGGCGCAGCAGGCCGGTCGCGGGCGAGGCCGCCGCCGGCCGCCCGACATAGCGCAGCCGCTGCTGCTTCAGCCCCATGTCCGCCATCACCGATTCGATCTCCGGCAGCACCGTGGTCCAGGCGCCCATGTTCTTCGGCTCCTCCTGGCACCAGACGATCTCCGCGCCCGGGAAACGCGAGAGCTCCGTCTTCAGCGGCTTGTGCGGGAAGGGATAGAGCTGCTCGACGCGCAGGATGTGCACGTCCATGCCCTGGCGCTTCTCGCGCTCCTCGTAGAGGTCGTAGTAGACCTTGCCGCTGCACAGCACGACGCGCTTGATGTCCTGGTCCGGCGCCAGCTTGGCGTCGTCCCACAGGATGCGGTGGAAACTGGAGCCCGGCCCGAACTCGCTCAGCTTGGAGACCGCCAGCTTGTGCCGCAGCAGCGACTTCGGCGTCATCACGATCAGCGGCTTGCGGAAGTTGCGGTGCATCTGCCGGCGCAGGGCGTGGAAGTAGTTGGCCGGCGTGGTGCAATTGACCACCTGCATGTTGTCCTCGGCGCAAAGCTGCAGGTAGCGCTCGAGCCGCGCGGAGCTGTGCTCCGGCCCCTGGCCCTCGTAACCGTGGGGCAGCAGCATGACCAGGCCCGACATGCGCAGCCACTTGGATTCGCCCGAGCTGATGAACTGGTCGATGATGACCTGGGCGCCGTTGGCGAAGTCGCCGAACTGCGCCTCCCACAGCACCAGCGCCTTCGGGTCCGCCAGGCTGAAGCCGTATTCGAAACCGAGCACGCCCGCCTCCGACAGCGGCGAGTTGATGACCTCGAACTCCGCCTGGCCGGCCGGCGCATCCGCGGGCGCGATGTTGTTGAGCGGGATGTATTCGCTCTCGTTCTCCTGGTCGACCAGGACAGCGTGACGCTGCGAGAACGTGCCGCGCTTCACGTCCTGCCCCGACAGGCGGACGTAGTAGCCATCCTTCAGCAGCGTGCCGAACGCCAGGGCCTCGGCCGTCGCCCAGTCGACGCCCTCGCCGGTCCTGAACATCTGCTCCTTGATCGACAATTGCCGCGCGATCTTGCGGTTGACGTTGAAGGTGGCGGGGACGGTGGCGAGGGCCTTTCCCACCTCCTGCAGGGCTTCCAGGCTGGCATCGGTGGTGCCGCGGCGCTCGTCACCCGAAGCGATGGCCAAGCCCGACCAGGCGCCTTCTAGCCAGTCGGCCTTGTTCGGGCGATAGGCGCCGGCCGCCTCGAACTCCTTCTCCAGCCTGACCTGGAATTCCTCGGTGATCCGGTCGACGTCCTCGCGCGCCAGCGTGCCTTCCTCCACCAGCTTGTCGGCATAGATCTGCCGGGTGGTGGGATGGGTGGCGATCCTGCGGTACATCAGCGGCTGGGTGAAGGCCGGCTCGTCGCTCTCGTTGTGGCCGAAGCGGCGGTAGCAGAACATGTCGATGACCACGTCGCACTTGAATTCCTGGCGGAACTCCATGGCCATGCGCGCAACGTGCAGCACCGATTCCGGATCATCGCCGTTGACGTGGAAGATCGGCGCCTGCACGCCCTTGGCCACGTCCGAGCAATAGGGGCTGGAGCGGGCCGCGGTCGGGCTGGTGGTGAAGCCGATCTGGTTGTTGATGATGAAATGGATGGTGCCGCCGGTCTTGTAGCCGTCCAGCTCCGACATATCGAGGGATTCGGGCACCAGGCCCTGGCCGGAGAAGGCCGCATCGCCATGCAGCAGCAGGCCCATCACCTCCTCGCGGCGCCTGTCGTTGCGCTGGCGCTGCTTGGCGCGGACCTTGCCCTGCACCACCGTGTTGACGGCCTCGAGATGCGAGGGGTTGGCGGTCAGCGACAGATGCACCACGCGCCCGTCGAACTCGCGGTCGGCGGAAGTGCCGAGATGGTACTTGACGTCGGCCGAGCCTTGCACGTCTTCCGGGTTCGCGGCATTGCCCTGGAACTCGGAGAAGATCGCGGCGAACGGCTTGTTCATGAAATTGGCGAGCATGTTGAGCCGCCCGCGATGGGCCATGCCGACCACCACCTCCTTGAGGCCGAGCTGGCTGCCGCGCTTGATGATCTGCTCCAGCGCCGGGATCATGGATTCGCCGCCATCGAGGCCGAAGCGCTTGGTGCCGGTGTATTTCTTGTCGAGGAACTTCTCGAACATCTCGGCCGCGGTCAGGCGCTCCAGGATCGCGATCTTGCCGCGATCGGTGAATTCGCGCTGGTTGCGGCTGCCCTCGATCCGCATCTGCAGCCACTTGCGCTGGTCCGGATCCTGGATGTGCATGTATTCGACGCCGATATTGCCGCAATAGGTCTGGCGCAGCACATGGACGATCTGGCGCAGCGTCGCGCTCTCGTAGCCGAGGATGTTGTCGATATGGATCTCGCGATCCATGTCGGCGTCGGTGAAGCCGTAGGTGCGCGGGTCAAGGTCGGCATGCTTGGCCCGCGGCTTGAGATCCAACGGATCGAGGCTGGCCTCCAGGTGACCGCGCACGCGGTAGGCGCGGATCAGCATCATGGTGCGCAGCGAATCGCGCGCCGCGCGCTTCAGGTCCTGCGGCCGCGCGGCCCGGACCGGCGCCGCCTCGTCGTGATGGCCGTTGCCGCCGTCCTCGCGCGCGATCTCCACCGCGCGCTCGCGCGGCGCCCATGACGCGCCGCGGATGTCGTTGAGGACGATTTCGCTCTCGTCCTGCAGGTCGGAGAAGAACTTCCGCCAGGACGGATCGACCGAATCCGGCTGCTCCAGGTAACGGGCGTAGAGTTCCTCGATGAACGGTGCGTTGGGACCGGAGAGGAAGGTCGACGGATTGGTGCTCATGCGTCGCTCGCTTCAGTGGGCCGCGATCGGGCGGCGGCTCTTTCTTCTTCTGCCTCTCGAAGGGGGTCCGCCCGTGCCCGATCGCCGCGAACCTTGACCCACTTCTGTTTCAATCCCCCTATCGCCCCATCGCCTTCAGCATGGCCGAGCCGAGGCTGGCGGGCGATTCCGCCACGTGAATGCCGGCGGATTTCATGGCCGCGATCTTGTCCCCGGCGCCGCCTTTGCCGCCGGAGATGATCGCCCCCGCATGGCCCATGCGACGGCCCGGAGGCGCCGTGACGCCAGCGATGAAGCCGACCACCGGCTTCTTGCGCTTCTCGCGCTTCAGGAACTCGGCAGCGTCCTCCTCGGCCGTCCCGCCGATCTCGCCGATCATAACAATCCCCTGGGTCTCGTCGTCTCCCAGGAACATCGCCAGGCAATCGACGAAGTTGGTGCCGTTGACCGGGTCGCCGCCGATGCCGATGCAGGTGGTCTGGCCGAGCCCCGCCGCCGTCGTCTGGGCCACCGCCTCATAGGTAAGCGTGCCGGACCGGGAAACAATGCCGATCTTGCCGCGCTTGTGGATGTGGCCGGGCATGATGCCGATCTTGCATTCGCCGGGCGTGATGATGCCGGGGCAGTTCGGGCCGATCAGGCGGGTGCGGGAGCCGCCGAGCGCCCGCTTCACCCGGACCATGTCGAGCACGGGGATGCCTTCGGTGATGCACACCACCAGATCGATTCCGGCATCGACCGCCTCCACGATCGCATCGGCCGCGAAGGGCGGCGGCACATAGATGGCGCTGGCGGTGGCGCCGGTCTCGGCGACCGCCTCCGCGACGGTGTCGAACACCGGCAGGTCAAGATGGGTGGTGCCGCCCTTGCCGGGCGTGACGCCGCCCACCATGCGGGTGCCGTAGGCGATCGCCTGCTCCGAATGGAAGGTGCCCTGCGAGCCGGTGAAGCCCTGGCAGATGACCTTGGTATCCTTGTTGACCAGCACAGCCATGGCTCAGGCCTCCTTCACCGCTTTGACAATCTTGTCGGCGGCATCAGCCAGATTGTCGGCGCTGAGGATCGGCAGGCCGGACTGCGCCAGGATCTTCTTGCCCAGTTCCACGTTGGTGCCCTCGAGCCGGACCACCAGCGGCACATGAAGGCTGACCTCCTTCGCCGCCGCGACCACGCCCTCGGCGATCACGTCGCAGCGCATGATGCCGCCGAAGATGTTGACCAGGATCCCTTCGACATTGGCGTCGGAGAGGATGATCTTGAAGGCGGTGGTCACGCGCTCCTTGGTGGCGCCGCCGCCGACATCCAGGAAGTTGGCCGGCGCGCCGCCATAAAGCTTGATGATGTCCATGGTCGCCATGGCGAGGCCGGCGCCATTCACCATGCAGCCGATGTTGCCGTCCAGCTTGATGTAGTTGAGGTTGTGCTTGCCGGCCTCGAGCTCGGCCGGATCCTCTTCGTCCTCGTCGCGCATTTCCTCCACGTCCTTGTGGCGGTAGAGCGCGTTGTCGTCGAAATTCATCTTGGCATCGAGGGCGATGACGTCGCCCGCGCCGGTGACGACCAGCGGGTTGATCTCCACGATCGAGCAGTCCAGCTCCACGAAGGCGCGGTACATCGCCATCACGAACTTCACGCAGGAGGCGACCTGGCTGCCCTCGAGGCCAAGGCCGAAGGCGATCTTGCGCGCATGGAAGGGCATGATGCCGCTGGCCGGATCGACCGCCACCTTGATGATCTTCTCCGGGTGCTTGGCAGCGACCTCCTCGATCTCCACGCCGCCTTCGGAGGAGGCCATGATGGTGATGCGCGAGGTCGCGCGGTCGACCAGCATGCCGAGATAGAGCTCGCGCTTGATGTCGCAGCCGCTCTCCACATAGATGCGCTTGACCAGCTTGCCCTTGGGGCCGGTCTGGTGCGTGACCAGGGTCATGCCGATCATGCGGCGCGCATTCTCGCGCACCTCGTCCAGCGATTTCGCGACCTTGACCCCGCCGCCCTTGCCGCGCCCGCCGGCGTGGATCTGCGCCTTCACGACCCAGACCTGGCCGCCCAGCTTCGTGGCAGCCTCCACCGCCTCGTCGGGCGTATAGGCAACCTGCCCCGAAAGGACGCCGACACCGAATTTGGCGAGCAAGCCCTTCGCCTGATACTCGTGGATGTTCATGTCCGGGCCTCAGTTAAAGCGACGCGAAACGCGGCGCAGTGATGCAGGTCGCATCCGCCGGAGCCCTGATCCCAGGCCCTTGACGCCAAAGGCCGATTTTCGTGTAGGGAAGCGGGCGACAGCGGCAGTCCTGGATTGCTGTGGTGCAGCAATTTACCCATCTCTGCGGGCGGTTCAAGCCGATTATGGCCGGTTCCGACCTTCGGAGATAGGCGGTATGCGGACTGCCGCCGTCGCTAGCCGATTGCTAGAAAGCGAATCGGGAAGGCTACTACTTCTTCTTCGCGGCCTTCTTCTTGGCGCCCTTCTTCGACGCCGCCTTCTTCACACCCTTCTTCTTGGCGGCCTTCTTGGCAGCCAGTGCGATACTCGTCATTGCTTCTCTCCTCTTTGAAGCTTCCTCACCACATCGATGAGGCCCCTAACGGCCGTGACCGATTTGTCGAACATGGCCTGCTCGGCCTTGTTCAGATCGATCTCGACCACCTTCTCCACGCCGTTCGCGCCGATAATGACCGGCACGCCGACATAGAGCCCTTTCACCCCGTATTCGCCATTCAGCATGGCGGCACAGGGCAGAACCCGTCGTTTGTCCTTGAGATAGGATTCCGCCATCGCGATGGCGGACGCGGCCGGCGCATAGAACGCCGACCCGGTTTTCAGCAGGTTGACGATCTCCGCGCCGCCGTCACGCGTGCGCTGGACGATCGCGTCGATCCGCTCCTTGGTGGTCCAGCCCATCTTGATCAGATCGGGCAGCGGGATGCCGGCCACCGTGGAATAGCGCACCAGCGGCACCATCGTGTCGCCGTGCCCGCCGAGCACGAAGCCCGTCACATCCTCCACCGAAACCTTGAACTCCGCGGCCAGGAAGTACCGGAAGCGCGCCGAATCCAGCACGCCCGCCATGCCGACCACGCGGTTGGCGGGGAGGCCCGAGGCTTCCTGCATCACATACACCATCACGTCGAGCGGGTTGGTGATGACGATGACGAAGGCCTTCGGGCAGTGCTTCTTGATGTTCTTGCCGACGGTATCGATGACCTTGGCGTTGGTGGCGATGAGGTCGTCGCGCGACATGCCCGGCTTGCGCGGGATGCCGGCGGTGACGATGACGACGTCCGCGCCCTTCAGCGCGTCATACTTGTTGGCGCCGACATAGACGGCATCGAAGCCCTCGACAGGAGAGGCCTCCGCGATGTCCAGCGCCTTGCCTTGCGGCACGCCTTCCACCACGTCGAACAGCACGACATCGCCGAGATCCTTCAAGCCAGCGAGAAGGGCGAGCGTTCCACCGATTTGTCCAGCGCCGACGAGCGCGATCTTCCTACGTGCCATTCAGGACCCTAGAACCCCCGGTTTACGCATCGCCGCCGCTTTGTTTGGCAGCACGGATTGTCCCATTGCGCCTAATACTAGGTTTTGTGTTAATACTATCATTTAACCCCAAGAGCAAGCGTTAACGACATTCCTCATTTTGCGTCACGCACTCACGTCAAATGCGGTCGCGAGAGGTAGTCGACCGATTGCATCTCGTTCAAGCGCGAGACGGTGCGCTCGAAATCGAAGGATCCATCCCCCGACGGGTAAAGCCGCTCCGGCGGAGCCGCCGCGGCGATCACCACGTTGGCGCGATGCTCGTAGAGCTCATCGATCAGAGTCACGAAGCGCCGCGCCTGGTCGCGCTGATCCGGCGACAACGTTGGCACGCAATCAATTAACACAGTGTTGAAATGTGTCGCGATCGCGATGTAGTCGGCAGCGCCCAGCGGGCGGGCGCACAATTCCTCGAAGTCGAACCACGCGACGCCATCGGCCTGACGCGGCACCTCCAGCCGGCGCTCCTGCACGATGATGCGATCGGGACGCGGATCCGCTCCGCCGGCGAGGCGCGCAAAGCTTTCCTTCATGTGGCGCGCCGCGAGATCTCCCAGCGGATGGAAGTAGACCCGCATGTCCTTGATCCGCTGGAGGCGGTAGTCGCGCGCCGCGTCCAGCTCCAGCACGTCCAGCTTTTCCTTGATGAGGGCGATGAAGGGCAGGAAGCGGTCGCGCTGCAGCCCGCCCTCATAAAGGTCGTCGGGCTCCCAGTTGGAGGTTGCCACCACGACCACCCCGCGATCGAACAGCGCCTCGAACAGCCGTCCGAGGATCATGGCGTCGGCGATGTTGCCGACGTGGAACTCGTCGAAGCAGAGCAGGATCGCCTCGCCGGCGATCTTGTCGGCGAGGGCGGCGATCACATCATCCGGCCCGTCCTCCTCCTGGCGCCAGCGATGAAGAGTTGCCTGCACCTCCAGCATGAAGGCGTGGAAATGGACCCGGCGCTTGCGCTCGACCGGCGCGGTCGCGAAGAACAGGTCCATCAGCATCGACTTGCCGCGGCCGACCGGACCGAAGATGTAGAGGCCCTGCGGCGCGTCCGCTTCGCGCCGGCGCGCGAGGCCGAGGCGCTCGCGCCAGCCGCCCGCTTTCTCGCGCGGCTGATAGTTCTTCAGCGCCTTGTGCAGAGATTGCAGCTTCTCCGCCGCCAGCTCCTGCGCGGAATCGTGCGCGAGCGTGCCCGCGCGTTGAAGAGCGCGGTAGCGCGACAGGGGTCCGTCTTCGAGGGATGAAGAGACCAGCGCGTCTGACACAGTGAAAGCGGCGACTCGGTCAATATGCATGTTGCGCATATGACATCACATTTTGCGTCATTTGACCATATGGAAGTGATTCGCCGGGGCGCAGACCGTCGCCATTTCGCCGCGCGAGTGAGTCATCGCTGCAACAGATCATGCATCGAATGCGAGACGCGTCGTGAAAAGAGCCGCATCGACGTGGTCGATGCGGCTCGCGATGAAAATCGAAAACGCGATGACGGTCACATCAGCGGCTTGCCGTTGACCAGGACCTGACCTGCTTCGTTGATCTCGATCTTGAACGTGTCGACCGGCTTGCCATCGGCGCCCTGCTCGCGCGCGGAGTATTGCTGCAGCATCTCGGCGCCGCCCATCACCTGCTGCGATTCGAAATCGCCCGGCGTCTGCTGGGCCAGCGCGACGAGATCGTCCACGCCGCGAATCGCGACATTGAGCGCGCCGATCATCCCGAACATCGATTGCTGCGCCACGTTGAACATGCCGTCCGCCTTCAACTCCACCAGTTCCGAGACGAGCTGCGAGGGCGCGATCTCGATCTTGGCGCCGGAGGTCTGCAGGACGGCCTGCAGCGCAACCAGCATGGCGGTCGCGTTCGCCTCCGCCATCGCGGGTTCGGCGGAAGCAACCGCCGGCAGGTTGTCCGCCAGCACCTTCACGACATCCTTGCTCGGGATCTCGGTGATCCTGAGACCGAGATTTCCGCTCCGGGGCAGGGATGCGCGGCTCACCGGGCTCGTCAGGTCCGGGCTGCTCACCACCAGGTCCTGGATGCCGAGATCGAAATTGAAGCTGCCTTTCTCCTGGTTGATTCCGTCCATCAGCGCGGCCATGGTCAGGCCGCCCAGCGAGAAAGGCTCCGCGCCGCTCTCGCTGTATTTCAGGCCCTTGAACGCGACCTTGAAATCGCCGCCCTTGACCGAGGCGGCCATGGTGGCGATCGCGTCGGTCAGCGATTTCTGCTCCTCCGCGCTGAGGGAGGCGGGCTGGCCGGATGCGCCCTGCTCCGACAGGGCGGCCTGCTTCATGGCCAGCTCCTGGTACTTCATCATCGCGGCTTGGTACTCCGCGATCTTCATCGAATCATACTTGCCGTCGACCTGGGTCTCGGCGACCGAGAAGATGCCGCCGCCGGTGTCCTTGGCGGTCAGCCCCGACAGCACCAGGCTGCCGACGGAATCGGCGACGCCCCCGCCCTTGTCGGTCAGGCCGCCGGTGAATTTCGCGTTGGCGAGGCGGACGTCGCCGCCCTTGTCGTCGGTCGCCGCGATGTCGGCGAACTCGCCCGCCAGCTCTTGAAACGACGCGAGCTCCTTCGAATAGAGTCCGCTGAAGGATTTCGTGGTGATGGAGAGCCCGCCGCGATCCTTGCCGTCGAGGCCCTTGAAGGCCATCGCCTGCGGGATGGTGAGCCCGGAGACCTCGTAGAACTTCTCGTCCTTCGGCTTCGCCAGGTAGCTGATCGTGCCGACATCGAGATAGCCGTCCGGCCCCGGCTGGAACTTCACGCCCTCGATCGCGACCAGGTAGGCGCCGTCATCCTGCGGCGAGACGGAGACCGCGCCGTGGCTCAGCACCTTCTGTGCCGAGGAGCCTTCCAGCTTCTTCAGCTCGGCCTCGACGCTGCTCTTGAGCTCGGCGGCGGTCTGCTCCCGGTCCGGCCCCTTCTCGCACGCCGTCAACGCCAGCAATCCGGCCAAGCCGATCGCCAGGAATCCGCGGCCCGCCCTGGCCGGTCTATCGCTCGTCATGTCGCAGTTCTTTCTCAATGATTGGAAACGGCGCGCCCCTACCCGCGGTGGAACCATATCCACCGCAACCTGAATTGTCAGTTAAAGTTGTCGGGAGTGTGATAGGCCGCACGGCGGCAGGGATCGGATCCCGGAGATCAGATGCCGGAGATCAGATGCCAGAGATCAGATGCCGGAGATCAGATGCCAGAGATCAGATGCCAGAGATCAGATGCCGGAGGAGTCCATCGTCATTCGGATCTCCACTCCGTCACCTGCGCTCGACCATCAGCTTCTTGATCTCGCCGATCGCCTTGGCCGGGTTCAGGCCCTTGGGGCAGGTCTTGGTGCAGTTCATGATGGTGTGGCACCGATAGAGCCGGAACGGATCTTCCAGGTTGTCGAGCCGGTCGCCGGTCGCCTCGTCGCGCGAATCCGCGATCCAGCGATAGGCCTGCAGCAGGACGGCTGGGCCAAGATAGCGGTCGCCGTTCCACCAGTAGCTCGGGCAGGAGGTGGAGCAGCAGAAGCAGAGGATGCATTCCCACAGACCATCCAGCTTCGCCCGCTCCTCCGGCGATTGCGGGCGCTCGCGCGCCGGCGCGGCGGTGTCCGATTTCAGCCAAGGCTCGATCAGCGCATATTGCGCCCAGATCTGCGTCAGGTCCGGCACCAGGTCCTTCACCACCGCCATATGCGGCAGCGGGTAGATCTTCACGACGCCCTTCACATCCGCGATGTATTTGGTGCAGGCGAGATCGTTGGTGCCGTCGATGTTCATGGCGCAGGAGCCGCAGACCCCCTCGCGGCACGAGCGGCGAAAGGTCAGGGTCGAATCGACCTCGTTCTTGATCTTGATGAGGGCGTCCAGGACCATCGGGCCACAGGCGTCGAGGTCAACCTCGTAGCTGTCGATCCGCGGGTTGCCGCCGACATCCGGATCCCAGCGATAGATCTTGAAGGTGCGGGTGCGCTTGGCGCCGGCGGGCGCGGGGAACTTTTTCCCCTCCACCGGGCGATCCTTCGCGGCGAGCATCAGTTCTGCCATGCCAACCTCAATACACCCGCGCCATCAGTAAACTCGTGCCTTGGGCGGGAAGCTTTGGACGTCGTTGCTGAGCGGCTGCAGGTGGACGGGGCGGTAGTCGATCCTCACCTTCCCGTCCTCGCCGGCCCAGGCGATGGTGTGCTTCATCCAGTTGGTGTCGTCGCGCTGGGGGAAGTCCTCGCGCGCATGGGCGCCGCGGCTTTCCTCGCGGTTGCGCGCGGATTCGATCGACACCACGGCCTGGTAGAGGAGATTGTCGAGCTCCAGCGTCTCGACCAGGTCGCTGTTCCAGATCATCGAGCGGTCCTCGACCTTCACCCGGTCGCGCTGGGCCCAGATGGCGCGCATGTGATCGCAGCCTTCCTGCAGGACCTCGCCGGTGCGGAAGACGGCGCAGTTGGACTGCATCACCTTCTGCATCTCCAGCCGCAAGGCGGCGGTCGGGACGTCGCCCTTGGCGTGGCGCGCCTTGTCGAGGCGGCTGATCGCCAGCTCGCCCGCATCCTTGGGCATGGGCCGCGGCGCCTCGCCGGGGGTCACGATCTCCGCGCAGCGCAGGGCGGCGGCGCGGCCGAACACCACCAGGTCGAGCAGCGAGTTGGAGCCGAGGCGGTTGGCGCCGTGGACCGAGACGCAGGCCGCCTCGCCGATCGCCATCAGGCCGTGCGCCACTGAATCCGGATTGCCGTTCTTCAGGGTCACGACCTCGGCGCGGTAATTGGTCGGGACGCCGCCCATGTTGTAGTGGCAGGTCGGCAGGACCGGGATCGGCTCGCGCGTCACATCGACGCCGGCGAAGATGCGCGCGGTCTCCGCGATGCCGGGCAGGCGCTCGTGGATCACCTTCGGGTCCAGGTGCTCAATATGAAGGTGGATGTGGTCCTTGTTGGGGCCGACCCCGCGCCTCTCGCGGATCTCGATGGTCATGGAGCGGCTGACCACGTCGCGCGAGGCGAGGTCCTTTGCCGAAGGGGCGTAGCGCTCCATGAAGCGCTCGCCGGCGCTGTTGGTGAGGTACCCGCCCTCGCCGCGCACGCCCTCGGTGATCAGGCAGCCGGCGCCATAGATGCCGGTCGGATGGAACTGGATGAACTCCATGTCCTGCAGCGGCAGGCCGGCGCGCAGCACCATGGCGTTGCCGTCGCCGGTGCAGGTGTGGGCGGAGGTGCAGGAGAAATACACCCGGCCGTAGCCGCCGGTCGCAAGCACCACCATCTTGGCATTGAAGCGGTGGATGGTGCCGTCATCAAGGTTCCAGGCGACCACGCCGACGCAATTCCCCTCATCGTCCATGATGAGGTCGAGCGCGAAATACTCGACGAAGAACTGCGCCTGGTGCTTCAGCGCCTGCTGATACAGCGTGTGCAGGATGGCATGGCCGGTACGGTCGGCGGCGGCGCAGGTGCGCTGGGCGATGCCCTTGCCGAAATGGGTGGTCATGCCGCCGAACGGGCGCTGGTAGATCTTGCCCTCATCCGTGCGGCTGAAGGGCACGCCGTAATGCTCCAGCTCGATGATCGCCGGCACCGCCTCGCGCACCATGTATTCGATCGCGTCCTGGTCGCCGAGCCAGTCGGAGCCCTTGACGGTGTCGTACATGTGCCAGCGCCAATCGTCCTCGCCCATGTTGGCGAGCGAGGCGGAGATGCCGCCCTGGGCCGCCACAGTATGGGAGCGGGTCGGATAGACCTTTGAGATGCAGGCGGTCTTCAGTCCCTTCTCCGCCATGCCGAACGTGGCGCGCAGGCCCGCCCCGCCGGCGCCCACCACCACCACGTCGTAGGTATGGTCCGTGAAGGGATAGGCCGTGCCGTTGATGTGCGGTGCGCCGAGAGCGCTGTCCTCGGACATGGTGCCCGTATTCTCCTTCAGTCTTTAGCCGCCGTAGATCGTGATCAGCAGCATCGCGATGATGCCCGCGGCGGCCAGCCCGAACCCGGCGAACTGGATCAACAGCAGCAGGACGAGCTTCGTCGCATGGGAATGGATGTAATCCTCAATCACCACCTGCAGGCCCAGCACGGCATGATAGATGAGCGCGATCAGGAACAGGCTCATCAGTCCCAGCGTGAGCGGCGAGCCCAGCCATTGGATCGCGGTGGCGCGGTCGACATCGATCACGAACACGATGCCGGCGACGAACCAGAGCGACAGCGGGACGAGCGCGATGGCGGTGATGCGCTGCATCCACCAATGCTGCACGCCCTCCTTTGCGGAACCGAGGCCGCGGACGCGGCCGAGTTCGCTGCGGAGGCTGCGCCTGGCGTTCGCCATCAGACGTTCCCCCGCGCCCAGTAGCCAAGCACCCAGGCGAGGATCGTGAGAACGACGGTGCCGATCAGGACGGTCCAGCCGGTGCGATAGACCGCGGGCAGCTCGTATCCCCAGCCCGCATCCCAGGCAAGATGCCGGATGCCGTTGAGCAGGTGATAGAAGAACGCCCCGGTCCACAGGAACAGGAAGATGCGCCCGACGATGGAGCCCGCCAGGGCCTGCGCCTGGTTGAAGGCGTCCGGGCCGCTCGCCGCCGCGATCAGCCAGTAGACCAGCGGCAGGATGCCCACGGATAGGAAGCCGCCGGTGATGCGGTGCAGGATCGACGTGACCGAGGTGAGCTGCGGCCGGTAGATCTCCAGATGCGGCGAAACCGGTCGCGGATGCGAAGCCATGATTGTTGCCCTGTCGGTCTTGCTTGTCGCCAGGTCCCAGAACCGGGGCCGCTGGCCGTGCGCAGGCCGCCAGACCCCACAAACGATGCCGCCTGATTAGCGTTTTTGCAGTGCAGCGTCAAATGCAGCGGCGTGATCCCTGACCCCCGACTTTAGGGGGTCCCGCGCGGCAGGAGGATTGTGTAGTCGAGGTCCAGGACGACCTCCGCCGGGTATTTGCCGGCCGCATCCGGCCCGGGGAAGTCGGCGCAGAGGCGATCCTTGGTGGCAATGGTCCGCAGGCGCAGGGCGCCGAGATCGCTCCGGCCGGGCAGCGCGATCGTCTCCAGCACCTCGCTCCAGGCATAGACCGTGTCGCCGGCGAAGCAGGGATTGGCGTGGCGCCCGCCATTGATCGCGAGCACGCGGAAGGCGTTGGCGAGGCCGTTGAAGCTGAGCGCGCGGGCGAGGCTGATGATGTGCCCGCCATAGATCAGGCGCCGGCCGAACCGCCCCTTGGATTCGGCGTGCTGGTTGAAATGCACCTTGGCATTGTTCTGGTAGAGGCGCGTCGCGGTCATGTGGTCGCTCTCTTCCAGCGTCATGCCGTCCACATGGTCGATGCGCTCGCCCTTGCGATAATCCTCCCAGCCGTGCGGAGAGCCGGCGAGGGCACGATCATAGTTCTGCATCCGCAAGTCCGCGGGAAGGTGGAAATCCGCGGGCGCAACCACGCCGGCGAGGTCCGGCACATGCGGATCCGGCGCCGGCTTCGCGCGGTCGCGCTTGCGCACCATCACCCAGCGCACGTAGTCGAGCACGACTTCGTCGCGCTGGTTGCGGCCGACGGAGCGCACATAGACGATGCCGGTCTCGCCGCTGGAATTCTCCTTGAGGCCGATGACGATGGAGCGCGCGGTGAGCGTGTCGCCGACATGGACCGGCGCGCCGAACCTGCATTGCGCGTAGCCGAGATTGGCGACTGCGTTCAGCGAGATGTCCGCGACCGTGCGCCCGAACACGATGTGGAAGACCAGGATGTCGTCGATCGGCGCCGTGCCATAGCCGATCGCCTGCGCGAAGGTGTCGGACGAATTGAGCGCGAAGCGCGACCCGGTGAGGCCGATATGGAGCGCCACATCCCCGGCCGTGACGGTGCGCGGGACGGCATGGACGATCTCCCGCCCTAGCCGGAAGTCCTCGAAGAAGTTGCCCGGATTGGTCTTGATGGCCATGTCGCGCGCCTGTTTCCGACAGCGATCTACCGCGCTGCAACATAAAGGCGGGGGTGACGGGGTGCAAAGCCCCTTCTGCTTGCTTGTTTCCTAGGACACCGATCCATCAAATGCTAACGAAGATTAATGCCCCGTTAGGAGTTTAGGAATAATCACGGGCCGGGGGGAGGACGGCGGCGCACCGGATCGGGGGAGCTTCCATGACGTCCCAATACAAGACTGTACTGGATGCCGGGAACGCGAGCATCCCGCTGGGCCCGCTGGTGGTCGTGTTGGCCATACCGGTGCTCCTGCTCGCGTTCGCCCATGTGGCCAGGGCGCGGGCATGGCGCTCATCCAAAGGCAAGCTGCAGGGCGCCCTCTGGCTGCTCTATCTCTCCTATGCCCCGATGGTACTCTATCAATACTGGACCTTGTGGCACGGCCGCGCCGAGGCCCGCGCGGCGACGCGCATGTCGATCGAGGCCGGCCCGCTCGACACGGCGGCGACCGACCGGGAGCCGGAGGGGCTGTTCCTGGAGACCAAGCAGCGCTTCGCGGTGAACGGCGTCGATTTCGAGTACCGCCATGTCAGCCTGCGTTATCTGGACTTCCTGCTGCCGCAGGCGGATCTCGTCACGCTGCCGCTGGCGGAGGATGCGCAGGTGCGCGTCACCTATCGCGATGACGGTACCGACAAGCAGCTCCTGCGCTTCGAGGTCGCGCCCAAGGCGGGCACGCGATAGCAGTTCGAGAGCAACCACGGATCCGGAGCGAGGGCCACGCGTCGGACGGGAGCAGGGGATGGGTTCCGATTATGCAACGGTGCTGGACGCGGGGGCGGCGACCCTCCCGATTCTCCTGCTGGTCCTCGTCCTGCTGGTCCCGGCCATCCTGATCGCGGTCTTCTTCCTGGCCAAGGCGCGTGGCCTCCATCCATCGATAGCAGTCACGGTTATCGTGTCGGCGCTCTGCGTCACCTGGATGGGGCTGGTGGTGATCCAGTACTGGACCTTATGGGACGCGCGGCAGGCGGCGCGCGCCGCAACCAACGTCTCGGTCGAGATGGGAAAGCTCAAGTTGCGAGCGTCCCGCCAGGAACCGAACGGGATATTTCTCGACACCCGTCAGCGTTTCGCGGTCGCCGGCATCGAGTTCGAATACCACCACCGCGCGCTGCGCTTCCTGCCCTTCCTGGTGCCGCAGACGGAGTTGGTGGTGCTGCCGTTGTTCCAGGGCGCCCCGCTGCGCATCACCTATGGAAATGAAGGCGTGCAGCGGAGGCTTCTCAAGTTCGAGATCGCGAAAAAAGCTCGCTGATGGAGCGCGACTGGCCCGTTCCGGCCGCGGGCTCCCTGCCGTAGAGCGAAGCCGCCCCAGTCAGTCTCTGTCCCGTCCATGAGAGCCTTCCGACGCCGATGGCGCTTGGGCTATATTTTTGTCTTGACTTAATTAAGCAGAAACTACAATATTGACTCATGCATTCCCTGATCGCCTTGGCCGACCCGAACCGCCGCCGCATCGTGGAGATGCTGGCGGGGCGGGAACTGGCGGCGGGTGAGATCGGCGCCGCCTTCGAGATCAGCGCGCCGGCGGTGTCGCAGCATTTGAAAGTGCTGAAGGAAGCGAGCATCGTTCGGGTGAGGGTCGACGGACAGCGCCGGATTTATGCGCTCGACCCCGCCGGCTTCGCCGAGCTCGAGCAGTGGCTCTCCAGCGTCCGCCGTTTCTGGATTCCGAAGCTGGACGAGCTGGAGCGCCAGATGCAGCGCCACAAGGCCGAGGAAGCCAGGAAGTCCAGCTCCAAGCCGCGCAAGCCCAAAGGGAGGAAGCCATGAGCCGCGATGGAACACTCCTTGATTTGCACACTGTCGAATTCAAACGCCTGCTTCCGGGCCCGATCGAGCTGGCGTGGGAGTATTTGACCAAACCGGAACTGCTGAAGACGTGGTTCGCCGACGTCACGCTGGAGCCCCGCGCCGGCGGTGCCGTGGACGTGCGCTTCAGTGAGGAGACCTGTGGCGGTCATACGGGTGGTGTCCATGGGACCATCCGTGAGTTTCGGCCGCCCCACATCATCGTCTTCTCATGGATCCAGCGGCATCCGCAGCCCGACGGCTCGATGAAGGACAGCGATGAAGGTGAGGTGCGCTTCGAACTTTCAGAGAAGGGCGACAAGGTTCTGCTGACGCTGCTTCATTCGGGCCTTCCGACCCCAGAGCTGACCAGTCATTGCGCCGGCTGGCACGGCTATCTCGACAATCTCGAATCGCGGATCTCCGGCGGTGACGCCATCGATTTCATGGCCTCCTTCAATCGCCGCCATCCGCATTATCAGGAGCGGCTGGTTGCTCTCCAGCGCTCCGGCACCGCGTGACACAAAGGAGAAGAGCGATGGCGACACACATGACCGGGACACGAGACGAATGGCTCGCAGCACGGCTCGAGCTGCTCCAGGCAGAGAAGGAGTTCACGCGGCGAAGCGACGAGCTGGCGCGCCGGCGGCAGGAGCTGCCATGGGTGCGGGTCGACAAAGGCTACCGGTTCGAAACCGACGAAGGAAACGCCTCGCTGCCGGACCTGTTCAGAGGGCGCTCGCAGCTCCTCGTCTACCATTTCATGTTCGGGCCTGAATACAAGTCAGGGTGTCCGTCCTGCTCGGCCATCGCGGACGGCTTCAACGGAATTGCGACCCACCTCGCCAACCATGACGTGATGCTCTGGACGGTATCGCGGGCGCCACTCGCGAAGCTGCAAGCCTACAAGCGGCGTCTGGGCTGGACCTTCCCGTGGGCCTCGTCGTTCGCGAGCGACTTCAACGCCGATTTCAATGTCTGGTTCAGCGAGCAGCAGCAGCGCGAGAGCGGCATCGAATACAATTATCAGCGCGAGCCGGCGCTGACGAAGAGCGGCAACGACCGGCCCGCGATCTCCTCGCGGGAGACACCCGATGGGGCGGCCCAGGGCGCGGCCATGACCGGTACCGACGTGGCCACCTACGCGCGGGAGCGGCCGGGTTTGAGCGCCTTCGTGCTGGAGGACGACGTGATCTATCACACCTACTCGACCTACTCCCGCGGGCTGGATGGTCTCTGGAACGCGTACCAGTGGCTCGACCGCGCGCCCAAGGGGCGCAATGAGCCCGGCTATTGGTGGCGTCGCCACGACGAGTACGACGAGCACTGAGCGATTCCGCGGATACCGTATGGAAGGAAGAACACCATGGATGGATCGATTCTCGATTTGCACACCGTCGAGTTCAAGCGCCTGATCCCAGGCCCGATCGAGCTGGCCTGGGAGTACCTGACCAAGACAGAGCTGATAAAGACTTGGTTCGCCGATGTCACGATCGAGCCGCGCGTGGGGGGCGCGGTCACGATCCGCTTCAGCGACGATGAGTCCCGCAACACCACCGGCGTCCGCGGCACCGTCCGCGAGTTCCGCGAGCCGCATGTCGTCGCGTTCACATGGTTCCAGCAGCGCCTGCAGCCGGACGGCTCCCGCAAGGGTGTCGATGAAGGGTCGGTGCGGTTCGAGCTGTCGGAACGGGGCGACAAGGTGCTGCTGACTCTGCTCCACACCGGCCTTCCGATCCATGAGCTGGCCGATCACAGCGCCGGTTGGCACTCCTTCCTCGACAACCTCGATTCGCTCATGTCCGGCCGGGGCAAGATCGATTTCATGGCGGTCTTCAACGACCGGCGTCCGCGCTATGCGGAGCGCATCGCGGCCCTGCAGCAATCGGGAGCCGCGTGATGGGCGACGTCCGTTATCGCGGCGGCAACAACGTCGCCATGAAGCTGCCGCCGCATCATTTCGACGGCGCGGTGAAGTTCTACCGCGACACGCTCGGACTCAAGGTCGAGGATCACGGCGAATCCAAGCTGGTGGAGTTCGGGCCGATCCGGCTGTGGCTGGACCCGTGCCCGCAATTCTCCCAGACCGAGCTGTGGCTGGAGGTGGTCGCGAGCGATAGCGACGCCGCCGCGACTCATCTGGGCGACCAAGAGGTCGTGCGCTGCGACCCGATCGAAAAGCTGCCGGAGGGGTTCCGCGGCTTCTGGATTGCCAGCCCGGCGAACATCGTGCACATCGTCTCGGAAAGCGGCATCTAGCCAGCGCCAACAATGTCTGGCGACAAGATCGGCCCCAAACAGGGGCCGATTTCGCTTGCAAGCCGGGCTGCGATCAGGAGGATACCGGGCGTCCTGCCATCCATAGCCCCGCGTCCGCCCGGTTCATGAACATCCTCTCCATCCAGTCCCAAGTCGTCTACGGCCATGTCGGCAATTCCGCCGCGGCTTTCGTCTTGCAGCGCCAGGGCCACGCGGTGTGGCAGGTGCCGACGGTGCTGTTCTCCAACCACCTCGGCAAGCCGACCTTCCGCGGCCGCGCTGTCCCGGCGGAGCAGGCGCGCGACCTGATCGAGGGGCTGAAGGAACTGGGCTATCTCGACCACGTCGATATGCTGCTGACGGGCTATCTTGGGACGCCGGACACCGCCCTTCTGGCGGCAGAACTGGCCGGCATCATCCGCGCCGAGAAGCCGCACGCCATCTTCGCCTGCGATCCGGTGATGGGCGACGACGACGCGCTCTATGTGAAGCCCGACCTGGCCGACGCGATCACCAACGACCTCGTGCCGATCGCCGATGTGCTGCTGCCCAACATCTTCGAGCTGGCGCGCCTCACCGGCCGCACGGTCAAGGACGGCAAGACGGCGCTCGAGGCTGCACAGGCCTTGCAGCAGAAATCCGGCGTGAAGGTGCTGGTGGCGACCGGTATCCCCGCCGACCGGCCAGACCGCATCGCGGCCCTGGCGCTGGACGGCGGCGCGATGCATCGCGCCGAGGCCCCGCGGCGCAACCTGCGCGTCTCAGGGACCGGCGACACCTTCACCGCCCTGTTCACCGGCCAATACATGCGCGATCGGGACGCGGAAGGCGCGCTGCATTTCGCGATGCGCGCGATGGACGTGATCTGCGCCGCCACCGAAGCTGCCGATGCCGACGAGCTGCTGATTGTGCAGACGCAGGACGACTGGGCGAAGTAGGAATCGGCAGCCGGATCTTCGATCGCGCGGCTCTATGCGGCGCTGCCGACCAGAGCAGGAGAAGGATGTTCGCGAAAGGCCGTCGCCAGCATCCTCAGGGCGCCGCGGGACCTTGCATCCGAGAGCCTCGACAGCAGCACGATTTCCGATGAGGGAAGCGGCGGAAGCCCGAAACGCTGGCTGATCTCGACCGTGCCGGGCGGCGCAAGCCGATGAGAGAAGATTGCTGCGGCGAGCCCGGCCGAGACGGCGTCAGAAACGCCGAAGGTGCCACACCCCAGGAACACCTCGGTCCACGCGATCCCCGCCGCGTCGAGCGCACGGGCCGCGACATCCCGGATGCCGCAGGCTGGAGACGATGACGCCAATCGCAGCGGTTCACCGGACCGGTGGACAAATCCCGGCGCTGCGAACCAGCCGAAACGTTCCAGCGCAAGCACTTCACCATCGCGGCGGTCGTCCTCGCGACGGATGATGGCCGCATCGATTACCCCGCGGTCGAGCGCATCCAGCAGCGCGATCGAATTGTCGAGCCGCACCTCGAGGAGCAATGCGGGGTCATGCGCGTTCAGCCGGGCGAGTATGGTCGGAACCTCTACCCCTCCGACGTGGGTCGCGATGCCGAGCGCGAAGTGGCGGCGTCCCGGTTGCAGGCTTGCGACCGCGCGCTCGTGGGCAGCCAGAAAGTCGCGCGCGAATTCGATGAACACCGCGCCCTGGGCCGAAAGACGCACCAGCCGTGGCGTCCGTTCGATCAGCCGGTCGCCGATCCGCTCTTCCAGCCGTTTCAGCTTGACGCTGATCGCGCCTTGCGTGGTGCCGAGCGCCCTAGCCGCGCGCGTGAAGCTCCGATGATCGGCAATCGCCACGAAGGCCTGGACGGCCTCGACATCCAACATGGTCATGCCAGCTATCCGATTTCGTTGTCTCTGAAATAGTCAATCACCTGGTTCCAAGATCATCAAGCCACCCCCACCTCCACTCCGCAAAGCAATTCTCGGAGGGCGAGCGGCGGGCCCGCTCGCCATCTTCGGATTGCTGGCTTGCCGTTCCAAAAGCTCGAAAGGCTGAACCATGCCGCCTGCCTTGACGCGCCAAAGTGCGATCGCCCTCTCCGCTGTGTGCCTATCCTGTCTGATGTTCGGACTGGAGATTTCCAGTATCCCGGCAATCCTTCCGACGCTGGAGCGGGAACTCCACGCCGACTTCAAGCAGCTCCAGTGGATCATGAATGCCTATACCATCGCCGTAACGACAGTGCTGATGGCAACCGGAACGCTGGCCGACCGCTACGGGCGCAAACGCATCTTCATGATCTCCGTCCTTGCATTCGGCCTGACATCACTGATCTGCGGCGTGACGGAGAATGTCCTTACGCTCATTGTGGCCCGGTTTCTTCAGGGCCTGAGCGGCGGAGCAATGCTGATCTGTCAGGTTGCCGTGCTGTCGCACCAATTCCAGGGCGGGCGGGAACGCGCGCTCGCCTTTGCCTGGTGGGGCGTCATCTTCGGAATCGGCCTTGGCTTCGGCCCGATCATCGGCGGCGCGATTGTCGCGGTACTGGATTGGACGTGGGTGTTCCTCGTCCACGTGGCGTTCGCGGTCCTGGCATTCGTCCTCGCGCTGGGCGGCATCCAGGAATCGAGGGACCCGATGGCGGGCAGTCTCGACGTTGCCGGCATCCTGACGTTGTCGCTGTCGGTCTTCTGCCTGGCACTCTACATCACGCAGGGACCCGATCTTGGCTTCACCAGCACGACCGGGCTTGCGATCCTTGGTGTCTCGGTCGCGAGCCTGATTGCCTTTCTCGTCGCGGAGAAACTCAATCCGCGGCCGATGTTTGACTTCTCGGTCTTTCGTATCCCCGCGTTCTCGGGCGCCCTCATCGGATCGGCCGCCATGAACATCAGCTTCTGGCCCTTCATGATCTACCTGCCCATCTGGTTCCAAGCCGGGCTGGGTTATGACAGCGTGTCCGCCGGGCTCGCCTTGCTTGCCTATACCCTGCCGCCCCTGGTGATGCCGCCGATCGGCGAGCGGCTTTCGCTGCGTTACCGGCCTGGTCTCGTCATACCAGCCGGACTCTTCACGATCGGCCTAGGCTTCATGCTGATGAAGGCCGGCAGCGCCGTTGCGCAGCCGGACTGGTTGACGATGCTGCCCGGCTGCCTGATCGCCGGCCTCGGCCTCGGCCTGACCAACACGCCCGTCACAAACACGACCACGGGCTCGGTCTCGAGCGACCGCGCCGGGATGGCTTCGGGGATCGACATCAGCGCACGCATGATATCGCTCGCGGTCAATATAGCGGTGATGGGCTTTATCCTGGCGAGCGGCGCGGCGACTTATCTTGAAGGTGTCCTACTGGAGCAGGTGGACGCTTCCGAACTGTGGCTGCTCGCTGAGCGGATCGCTTCCGGCAATGCCGCGTCGGCACCTGGTTTGTCAGCGACCGCGATTCACGGAGCGCTGACGCAAGGTTTCGGCTGGGTGATGCTCTATGGCGGGGTCGGCGTTTGGGCGCTGGCCCGGCTCAGCTTCCTGCTCTTCAACGCGCGCGGGCTTCGACCGGCATTGGACTGACGTTCCGCACGATCTTGGCCCACCTTCCAGTTACAAAGGGCGAAGGTGGGCCTATGAGCGCTCGAGATGCTATGCGGCCGCTTTGCCGCTCAGATAATCGCTGGCGAGCTTCTCCGCGATCTGCACCGCATTGAGCGCGGCACCCTTGCGCAGGTTGTCGGACACCACCCAGAACGAGAGACCATTGTCGATCGTGTGATCGTCGCGGAGACGGCTGACATAGACCTTGTCCTCGCCGGCCGCTTCGACCTGGGTCACGTAGCCTTCATCGACGCGGTGATCGACGATGCCGACGCCCGGCGCGGATTTGAGAATCGCGCGCGCCTCGTCGGCGGAGAGCGGCTTCTCGAACTCGACGTTCACCGCCTCGGCGTGGCTGACGAACACCGGCACGCGCACGCAGGTGGCCGTGACCTTGATTTTCGGGTCGAGGATCTTCTTGGTCTCGACCTGCATCTTCCATTCTTCCTTGGTGTAGCCGTCATCCATGAAGACGTCGATGTGCGGGATGCAGTTGAAGGCGATCTGCTTGGTGAACTTGGTGCGCTCCATCGGCGCGTTCATGTAGATGCCGCGAGTCTGGTTGAACAGCTCGTCCATCGCATCCTTGCCGGCGCCGGAGACCGACTGATAGGTCGCCACCACCACGCGCTTGATGGACGCAACGTCGTGCAGCGGCTTCAGCGCCACCACCATCTGGATGGTCGAGCAGTTCGGGTTGGCGATGATGTTCTTCTTCTTGTAGCCCGCGATCGCCTGCGGGTTCACCTCCGGCACCACCAGCGGCACGTCCGGGTCCATGCGGAAGTACGAAGTGTTGTCGATGACGACCGCGCCTGCCGCGCTGGCCCGCGGCGCGAACTCGGCCGAGACCTTGGCGCCGGCCGAGGACAGGACGATGTCGATGCCCTTGAAGTTGAACTGGTCGAGACGCTGGACCTTGAGCAAATCATCCTCGCCGAAGGAGACCTCGCCGCCGGCCGAGCGCTGGGAGGCCAAGGCCACCACCTCGTCGACCGGGAAGTTGCGCTCCGCCAGCGTCTGCAAGATCTCGCGCCCGACATTCCCCGTGGCGCCGACCACCGCTACCCGATAACCCATGACTCGCTCCTTCGCCTAAAAGCAAAAGGGCCGCATCTTGCTGCGGCCCCCTGGTTTCCTTCGATCCGTCGAGATCCCGTCAGGCCGCGCTCCACCACCCGGTCTTGGTGCCGGTGGTCTTGGTCTTGAGGGTGATCACGGCCTGGATCACGTTGCAAATCCCTAAATGGAGCCTCCGGCTCCCGTCGGCGGCTCTTTTACAGGGGTTTGCCAATCCTGTCGACAGAAAACTGACGGGAAAGCCGGCGAAACGCCGGTCCTGCTGTTCTTTCATATTCTGGAATAGTTTCTCCATTTCATGCCTACTTCCGCCCGGCCATGAAATGATCATCTTAGCGGGTGAAGCGGGCGCAGCGCGCGCTGATGCACAGGGAGACATTCATGAAGCTCTACTATCACCCGCTCTCCGGCCATGCCCACCGCGTCCATCTGTTCCTGTCGCTGGTCGGCGTCCCACATGAACTGGTCACGCTCGATCTCATGGCCGGGGCGCACAAGACGCCGGAATTTCTGAAGCTGAACCGCTTCGGACAAGTGCCGGTGCTCGACGATGGCGGCACCATCATCAGCGATTCAAACGCTATCCTGGTCTATCTCGCCAAAAAGCATGGCCGCGCCGATTGGCTGCCGGAAGATCCGGAGGCGGCCGCAGCCGTGCAGCGCTGGCTGTCGGTCGCGGCGGGGCAGATCGCTTTCGGCCCGGCCGCGGCGCGCCTCGTCACCTTGTTCGGGGCGAAATTCGATGCGGAGGAAGTCATCCGCCGCGCCCACGCCGTGCTGACGGTGATCGACGCGGAACTGGCGGAGCGCGACTGGATCGCCACCCAGCGCCCGACCATCGCCGATGTCGCGCTCTACAGCTACATCGCCCGTGCGCCGGAGGGGAATGTCGATCTTTCCGCCTATGGCAATGTCCGCAATTGGCTTGCGCGGGTCGAGGCCCTGCCGGGATTCGTCCCGTTCCAGAAGACGCCCATCGGGCGCGCGGCCTGAGTCCGGATCATGGCAAGCGCACTGGACACTCTGCCCGCTTCGCCCTGGCACGATGGCGAGGTCGCGATGCAGCGCACAACGGGCGCCGCCGACAAGCTGGCGGCGCGCGGAAACCTGCTGCGCGATCACATGAGCGACCAGCATCGCCAGTTCTATGCGCAACTGCCTTTCCTTATCGCCGGTGCGGTGGACAGCGCGGGCGATCCCTGGGCCACCATCCTCTCCGGCGAACCGGGTTTCCTTCATGCGCCCGACCCGCACCGCCTGAGCATCGCCACGTCGCGCGATCCCGGCGATCCTGCTGATGAAGGCATGGAGGACGGCGACGCGATCGGCCTGCTCGGGATCGAGTTGCACACCCGGCGCCGCAATCGCTTGAACGGGCTGGTGGAGCGCCACGGCGCCGATTCGTTCCATGTCACCGTGCAGCAGAGCTTCGGCAATTGCCCGCAATACATCCAGGCGCGGGATTTCCGCTTCGTGCGCGATCCCGCCCTGCGCGCAGGCCGGTTGCCGCACGCGCTGGAGCGATCGGACGCGCGCGTCCGCGCCATGATCGCCGCAGCCGATACCTTCTTCGTCGCCTCCTACATCGACCGCCGGGATGGCACGCGCGAGGTTGACGTGTCGCATCGCGGCGGCAGGCCGGGCTTCGTGCGCGTGGGTGATGATGGCGCGCTGACCATCCCGGATTTCTCCGGCAACCGCTTCTTCAATACGCTCGGCAACATCCTCACCAACCCGAAAGCGGGGCTGCTGTTCGTGGATTTCGAGACCGGCGACCTGCTGCAGCTTTCCGGCAGTGCGGACGTGATCCTCGATTCGCCCGAGATCGCCCGTTTTCAGGGCGCCGAGCGGCTGTGGCGTGTCACGCCGCGCCGCATCCACCTTCGGCCCGACGCGCTGCCGCTGCGCTGGACCTTCCGGCAGGACGGCTGGTCGCCGCAGGCGCTGAAGACCGGCGCCTGGACATAGCGCTACATCGCGCGGCCGTCGAAATCGATCACCGGCAACGCAGCGAGGTCAACGCCCTCCAGGCAGCGGACGTTGACGTAGGCGCTGCGCTCCTCCTTGGACTCTGCCTCTTCCGCGAACGGATGCATGCCGCAGGCCTGGCAGAAGAGATGCGCGATGGTGTGCGTGTTGAACGTGTAGCTGCCGATGCCCTGCCCCGAGCCCCGCAGGCGCAGATTGCCACGGGGCACGGCCCACAGCAGCGCGCCCTTGCGCGCGCAGATCGAGCAATTGCAGGACACGACCTCTCTCAGCTCGCCCTCGACCTCGAACGCGATGTTGCCGCAATGGCAGCTGCCTTTGTAGAGCATGTCCTCTCCCTATGACTTGGCCATATCGACGCCGGCTCTCAAAAGAGCCAATCGCCGCGTTGACGATGCCCGCCGCGATCAATGCGTCATGAAGACCGGGATGGTGGCGGCGTCGATCATGTGGCTGGTAACGCCGCCGAGCACCAGATGCTTCAGGCGGCTGTGGGTGTAGGCGCCCATCACCAGCAGGCCGGCCTCGGTCTCGCGCGCTGACACCAGCAGCTTCTCCGCGATGCTGCCGCCGCCTTCGGCGGTTTCGCCGACCGAGGCGGCGATGCCGTGCCATGCAAGGTAGTGCACAAGGTCGGCCGCCGATTGCACGCCGGCATGAGAATCCTGCACATTGATCACGCGCACGCGCGGCCGCTTCTGGAGCAGCGGCAAGGCCGCGCTGATGGAGCGGATCGCCTCGATGCTGCCGTTCCAGGAGATGATGGCCGGGCCGGTCAGCATCGCATCCAGCCGCGCCTCGGTGCAGTCCGCAGGAATGAGCAGGACGGGCCGGCCGGCGGAGAACAAGGCATCCTCCACCGCGACCGCCACCAGGTCCAGCGCCTGCTCCGATTTCGGGCGCGCCATGATGATGAGGTCCGTCAGCCGGCCGAAGCGCGCAAGCAGCTCGGATTCCTGGCCCTTCTCCGCGCGGAACTCGGCCGTCGCGGCCGGGTGCGGCTCCGGCCGATCGCCGAGCGCGACCTTGCTCGCGTGGACCCAGGTGTCGAACGCGACCTTCGCCTGGGAGGAGCGCGCCTCGGCATGGCGCTCCGCCGCCGCCACCACCTCCGCGATGGCGACGCCGACATCGACCATCAGGGGGGTGGTCTTGAGCGGATCGGCGACGGCATGCAGCGCCTGGATATGAGCCTGATGGGCGCGCGCCACGGCCAGGGCGGCGTCGAGCGCCGCGCGATCCGAATCCAGCCCGAACAGCGGAACCAGTATGTGCTTGAATGACATGTCCGACCCCCTTCCTCGCTTTTGCTTATTGAAAGCGAGCATAGCGCAAATTCGTTCCCGGCGCTTGGGCCGGGTCGTAGGCGCATAGAGGTTAAAGGCCAGAGCCTCTTGGGCCGATCCACCGGAAGGTCCCGGATCGGCATCACCTTGAATCGGCGACGAGAATTGGCGTCTCGCAGAGAAGCAGCAGAGGCCCGACGTGACGGTGCGCTCATGCACACACGCACGCGCCGGCGCCTAACACCTGCCTGCGGGAGAACCGGCATGGCGATCCCGCGATCGGTACGCGACTATTTCGCCAGCTTCTCGAGTTCCTTCAGGATCTCGTCGCCCATGCGGGTGGTCGAGACCTTGGTGCAGCCGGAGGCCATGATGTCGCCGGTGCGGAACCCGGCGGAGACCACGTTCTTGGCGGCCTGCTCGACCAGGTTGGCGGCATCCGCCAGGTCGAAGGAATAGCGGAACATCATCGCGAGGCTGAGCAGGCAGGCCAGCGGGTTGGCAAGGTCCCTGCCGGCGATGTCCGGCGCGGTGCCGTGGACCGGCTCGTACAGCGCCTTGCGCCGGCCGTTCTTGTCGGGCGCGCCGAGCGAGGCCGAGGGCAGCATGCCGAGGGAACCGGTCAGCATCGCGGCGCAATCGCTCAGCAGATCGCCGAACAAATTGTCGGTGACGATCACGTCGAACTGCTTGGGCTGGCGCACGAGCTGCATGGCGCAGTTGTCCGCATACATGTGAGAGAGCTCGACGTCGGAATATTCCGCCTTGTGCAGCTTGGTCACTTCCTCGCGCCAGAGCACGCCGCTTTCCATGACGTTGGCCTTCTCCACCGAGCAGACCTTGCGATTGCGCTTGCGCGCCAGCTCGAAGGCGACGCGCGCCACGCGCACGATCTCGCTGGTGGTGTAGACCTGGGTGTTGATGCCGCGCCGCTCGCCATTCGGCAGGGTCTCGATGCCGCGCGGAGAGCCGAAATAGACGCCGCCGGTCAGCTCGCGCAAAATCATGATGTCGAGTCCGGCGACCAGCTCGGTCTTGAGGCTCGATGCTTCGGCCAGCGCGTCGAACACGATCGCCGGGCGCAGATTGGCGAACAGCTCCATGTCCTTGCGCAGGCGCAGGAGGCCACGCTCCGGCTTGATCTCGAACGGCAGGTTGTCCCATTTCGGCCCACCCACCGCGCCCAAGAGCACCGCGTCGGCCTGCATCGCCTTCGCCATCGTCGCATCGGTCAGGGGCACGCCATGCGTGTCGATGGCGCAGCCGCCGACCAGGTCCTCGTCGACGTCGAAGGAGAGCGCCTGGTTCTTCGCGAACCAGTCGATGACGCGCTTCACCTGCGTCATGACTTCGGGACCGATGCCGTCGCCGGCGAGGATCAGCAGTTTCTTGTTGGTGGGCATTTCCGAGACTCCAGACTTCACGACCAGGCTGCGCCGCAGCCACAAACGATTTCGTCATGCCAGGGCTTGGCCCTGGCATCCACGAGCTTCAATGGGACGGATCGGATGAGCGGCCGTCAGGTTCGCGGCCGGCAAGGCCAAGCCTTGCCATGACGAACACGCGTGCGTGCCGATCGAGGCCGTTCATCATCACCACAGCCAGGGCTGGCCGACGCGGGCCTTTGCTTCGTAGCTGTCGATGTTGGCGGCCTTCTGCATGGTGAGGCCGATGTCGTCGAGGCCGTTCAGCAGGCAGTGCTTGCGGAAGGCGTCGATCTCGAAGGTGATGCAGCCGCCGTCGGGGCCGCGAATCTCTTGGCTTTCCAGGTCGATGGAGACGACGGCGTTGGCGCCGCGGTTGGCGTCGTCCATCAGCTTGTCGACCTCCGCCTGCGGCAGGACGATCGGCAGGATGCCGTTCTTGAAGCAGTTGTTGTAGAAAATGTCCGCGAAGCTCGGCGCGATCACGCAGCGTATGCCGAAGTCGAGCAGCGCCCAGGGTGCATGCTCGCGGCTTGAGCCGCAGCCGAAATTAGGGCCCGCGACCAGGATCTTGGCCTGGCGGTATTGCGGCTTGTTGAGGACGAAGTCCGGGATTTCCTTGCCGTCCGGCGTGTAGCGCATCTCGTCGAACAGGTTCTTGCCGAGCCCGGTGCGCTTGATCGTCTTCAGGAATTGCTTGGGGATGATCATGTCGGTGTCGACATTCATCATCGGCAGGGGCGCCGCGACGCCGGTGAGCTGATCGAATTTCTGCATCGAACCTATCCGCAAAGAGCGGCCGCGCTTCGGCCAAGGTTCCTGGGAACCCGGTTTCCGGCCGCCGACGGGCGGTTATGTCACGGCGCGGCGCCCCCTCACAAGCCCCGGAACCCCTGGCCGGGTTCCTTGCGGCGACATGGCCTATCGGCGCCAATCGCGCGGGTCGGTCGGCCCCTCGGCCCGGGGCGGCAGGCCGACATCCCGGCGCAGGTGGTCCGGCAGGCGCTCGACCGAGGGGCGCCGGGTCAGCCCGGTGCGCAGGAAGGCCCAGCCCAGCAGGGCCTCGCCCAGCCAATCCATGGCGAAGGCGGCACGGGACGAGGAATGCGAAGTCGTTAACATTTTAGTCTCCTTGCTTTGTCGGAAGGAGACTTAGGGAATACCCGGCGGCCACGAAGTGAAGCAGTTCACTCCCCGCGGTTTCGCAGCGGCTGCCGGAAGCCGAGCGCCCGCCAATGATAGTCCGGCAGTCGCTGGACCTCGATGGTCAGGGGCGGCAGTGCGGTGTTTGGCGGGCACGGCACAGGCCGCGCGGGAAGCAGCAGCCGACCAAGCCAGGGCGGAAAAGCAAGAGTCATGGCGATCCTCCATGGCTCGGATGTTATTCCGCACGTGATCGGATCGACACTCGGCGCAAATCCATATATTTAATTCATTTGTGAATGGATTGGCTCCCGATTGGGATGATCTGCGCCTGTTCGCGGTAATTGCGGCCGAGGGCTCCCTCAGCGCGGCCGCGCGGCGCCTCAAGCTGAGCCAGCCGACCATGGGGCGGCGGCTTCAGGCCCTGGAAAAGCAGATGGGCGCCAAGCTGCTGGAGCGAGTGGGCGGCGGGCCGGCCGGCAGCTACGTCCTGACGCCCAAGGGGGCCGAGCTGCTGCCGCTGGTCGAGCGCATGGTGGAGGCGGGCGAGGCGATCGAGCGGGCGCGGCCCGATTTTGCGGAAGGTGCGACCGGAACCGTGCGTATCGCCTCCGGCCACCTGACCATCCGCTTCATCGCGCGGCGCCTGCCGGAGCTGTTGGATACGATGCCCGGCCTCGAGATCGAGCTTTACAGCTCCTACTCGGTCGCCAATTTGTCGCGGCGCGAGGCGGACATCGCGATCCGCAACCGGCGGCCGGAGGAAGGACGGCTGGTGATGCGCTCCCTGCCGCAATACTCCTATGCGGTGTTCGGAGCGCGCGAGTACGTCGCGCGCCATCCGGAAGCGGCGAGCGAGGCGCGCTACGAGCATTGCCGCTGGATCGGCTTCGACGACACGCGCGGACGCAGCGACAGCTTCGAATGGCTGTGCGCCAAGATCGGCCGTGTGCCGGAGATCCGCTGCAGCAATGCCGGCACCATCCTCAACGCGCTGCTGGCGGGGACGGGCCTGGCCGTGCTGCCCTGCTTCATCGGGGCGGAGGAGCCCAGCCTACTGCAGCTCACCGCGCCGATCGACGACCTGGACCGCGAGACGATGTGGCTGGTGCTGCATGAGGACATGCGCAACCGCCCGCGCGTCCGCCTGGTGGCGGACCGGATCGCGGCCCTGTTCCACCGCCATCGTCACCTGTTGCAGCCGGAAGGGGCGGGCTGATCAGATGACGCCGCGCAGATGAGCGGGCCCCTCCGCATCCGTCGCCTGTCGGCTGGCGAGCCCGCCTTCGACATCGTCGCGCGCTGGCGCTACGACGCGTTCTTCGCGCAGGATGGGATCGCATTCGACGAGTCCAGGAACGCGCTGCGCGATTGGATGGCGAGACTGGACGGCTATGAAATCGCCCTGCTCGCGGAGATGAACGGGCAGCCGGCGGGAAGCTGCCTGTTCGTGCGCGAGGAGATCGACGCCAAGCACCAGCTCACGCCGTGGCTTGCCGCGCTCTACGTGGCGCCGGAATATCGCAAGCAGGGAATCGGCGGTGCTCTCGTGCGCGCCATCGAGCAGCACGCGCGCGAGGTGGGGTGCGCGGAACTGTATCTCTATACCGTCACCGCGGAGCCGTTCTACGCCAAGCTCGGCTGGACAACGCGCGAGCGCTTCGGCTGGCACGGGGAGAGCTTCGTGCTGATGGCGCGGAGGCTCTGAGGGACACGCCCCTTCTTCCGTCATGCCAAGGCCTGGCCTTGGCATCCACGAGTTCCGTTGATCGAGATCGAATGCGCGGCAGCAAACGCGTGGATGCCCATGCCAGGCACGGGCAGACGAATTGGAGTGTCCCAGCCGCTAGCTGAGCTTCCGCACGTCCGTGAGGTGCCCGGTCACCGCCGCCGCCGCCGCCATGGCGGGGCTGACGAGGTGCGTGCGGCCGCCGCGGCCCTGGCGGCCCTCGAAGTTGCGGTTGGAGGTCGAGGCGCAGCGTTCGCCGGGCGCGAGCTTGTCGGGGTTCATCGCCAGGCACATGGAGCAGCCTGGCTCGCGCCATTCGAAGCCGGCTTCGATGAAAATCTTGTCGAGACCCTCTTCCTCCGCCTGGTGCTTCACCAGACCGGAGCCGGGAACGACCATCGCATTGACGTGCGACGCGACCTTGCGGCCCTGGGCGATCTTCGCCACCTCGCGCAGATCCTCGATGCGGCCGTTGGTGCAGGAGCCGATGAAAACGCGGTCGACCTTCACCTCGTCCAGCCTGGTGCCGGGCGTGAGGCCCATGTATTCCAGCGACCGCTCGACCGCGCGGCGCTTGTTCTCGTCGGCGACCTCGGCCGGATCGGGCACGCGGCCGGTGATCGGCAGCACGTCCTCGGGGCTGGTGCCCCAGGTGACCTGAGGGACGATCTCGGCGGCCTTGATCACGATCTCGGTGTCGTATTTCGCTCCGGGATCGCTGGGCAGCGTTCTCCAGAAAGCGACCGCCTGCTCCCACGCGCCCCCCTTGGGCGCCATCGGCCGGCCCTTCAGGTAGGCGAAGGTCGTCTCGTCGGGCGCGATCAGGCCGGCGCGCGCGCCCGCCTCGATCGACATGTTGCAGATCGTCATGCGCCCTTCCATCGAGAGGGCGCGGACCGCCTCGCCGGTGTATTCGATGACATGGCCGGTGCCGCCGGCCGTGCCGAGGCGACCGATGATGGCGAGCACGATGTCCTTCGCCGTCACGCCGGGACCGACTTTGCCCTCGACCGTGATGCGCATGTTCTTCGCCGGCTTCTGGATCAGCGTCTGGGTGGCCAGCACGTGCTCCACCTCCGAGGTGCCGATGCCGAAGGCCAGCGCGCCGAACGCGCCGTGGGTCGAGGTGTGGGAATCGCCGCACACGACGGTCATGCCGGGCTGGGTGAAGCCCTGCTCCGGCCCGATGATGTGCACGATGCCCTGCCGGATGTCGTTCATCGAGAAATACTCGACGCCGAACTCGCGGCAGTTCTGCTCCAGCGTCTCGACCTGGATGCGGCTCTCTTCCTCGGCGATGCCCTTGGAGCGATCTGTGGTGGGGACGTTGTGGTCCGCCACCGCCAGGGTCGCCTTGGGCTGGCGCAGCTTGCGGCCCGCGGTACGCAGGCCCTCGAACGCCTGCGGCGAGGTCACCTCATGAACGAGGTGCCGGTCGATATAGATCAGGCAGGTGCCGTCGTCCTGCTGATGGACCAGATGATTGTCCCAGATCTTGTCGAACAGGGTCCGAGGTTTTGCCATGACCGATGCCGTTCCAGCCGCGTTGCCTGATGCCTATTCTTCCGCGCCGGCGGCAATCGGGCCAGCCTTTTCGGCGATGCGCGCCGCCTTGCCGCGGCGACCGCGCAGGTAATAGAGCTTCGCCCGGCGGACATCGCCGCGGCGCACCAGCTCGATCGAGACCAGGCGCGGCGAGTGCAGCGGGAACACGCGCTCCACGCCCTCGCCGTACGAGATCTTGCGCACGGTGAAGGAGGAGTTGATGCCCGCGTTCTTGCGCGCGATGCAGACGCCTTCGAAGGCCTGCACGCGCTCGCGGTCGCCTTCGACCACCTTCACGTTGACCTTCACGGTGTCGCCCGGCGCGAAGTCATAGGTCTTGCCGGTGGCATGCTTGTCGACCTGGCTCTTCTCGAATTTCTGAAGAGTGTTCATGATGCACGTCCTTTCTTCTGATTCTGTCCGGCGCCGTCCTGCGCCAGCCGTTTCTGATAGGCAGCCCACAAATCCGGCCGCCGCGATTGCGTGGTCCGTTCAGCCTGCAGCTTGCGCCAGGCCTTGATCTTTTCGTGGTGCCCGCTCATCAGCACGTCGGGCACCTGCCGGCCGCACCATTCGGCCGGCCGCGTATACTGGGGATATTCGAGGAGGCCGGATTCGAAGCTCTCCTCCTCCAGGGTCTCTTCCGCGCCCATCACGCCGGGCAGCAGGCGGACGGCGGCATCGATGAGGGCGATGGCCGCGGGCTCGCCGCCCGACAGCACGAAATCGCCGAGGCTCACCTCCATCAGGCCGCGCGCCTCGATCACGCGCTCGTCCAGGCCTTCATAGCGGCCGCACAGCAGCACCACGCCGCGCCCGGCGGAAAGCTCCTTCACCAACGCCTGGTCCAGGACCCGGCCGCGCGGCGTGAGATAGATCGCCGGCGCCAAGCCATCGCGCGTTGCATCATCGAGCGCCGCGTCCACCACGTCGGGCCGCATCACCATGCCGGGACCGCCGCCGAACGGCGTGTCGTCGACGGTGCGGTGCCGGTCGGTGGCGAAGCCGCGGATGTCGATGGTCTCGATCGCCCAGTCGCCGCGCTCCAGCGCCTTGCCGGCGAGGCTGTGGCCGAGCGGTCCGGGGAACATCTCGGGGAAAAGCGTGAGGATGCGGGCCGTCCACGGGCTCTGCGATTGGGGAGCCTTGCTCATGGCGCGGCCTCCTGCAACTCGGCCGCCTCGGCCTCGTCCTGCTCCGGCACATCGAAGAAGTCCGCCGGCAGGTCCAGCACGACGCGGCCGGCTTTCACATCCACCACCGGCACGAAGGCCTTGGTGAAGGGCACGACGAAGCCTTCGCCGGACTCCGGCACCACCAGCAGCAGGTCGCCCGCGCCGTAGTTGTCGACGGAGACGATCTCGCCCAGCCTGTCGCCCTTGCCGTGGAACGCGCCGAGCCCGATCAGGTCCGCGAGGTAGTATTCCTCCGGATCGTCAGGCGCCGGCAAGCGCTCGCGCTCGACGAACAGCTCCACGCCTTTCAGGGCCTCGGCCGCGTTGCGGTCCGCGAGGCCGGCGATGCGCGCGATCAGGATGGCCTTGGCGGCATCCACCGTGCCGATGATCGAGAGGTCGAAGCGCCGCTTGCCCTTGGGGTCGACCAGCGGTCCGTATTCGGCAATGGCCGCCGGCTGAGCGGTGAAGGACTTCACCTTCACCTCGCCCTTGACGCCGTGCGCGCCGATGATGGCGCCCATCAGCACAAGCCGCTGCGATGTTGCCGAAGCTGGCATGACCTGGTCCGATCCCCGTCGCGCGCTTACTGAGCCGGGGCTTCAGCCGCCTTGGCGGCCGCTTCGGCCTGGGCCTTCGCGCGCTCCTGCGCCTTGGCCTTCGGCAGATGCTGCTTGGACTGCTCGTGGCGCTTCGGCGCCTCGCATAGGCCTGCCCGGGAGAAGAAGAACTGAACGCGCTCGCTCGGCGTCGCGCCCATCTTCAGCCAATGCTTGGCGCGCTCGACGTCGAAGGTGACGCGGTTCGGGTCGTCCTTCTTCAGCATCGGATTGTAGGCGCCGATATGCTCGACAAAGCGGCCGTCGCGCGCGAAGCGCGATTCGGCGACGACGATGCGATAATACGGGCGCTTCTTGGCGCCGCCGCGGGTCAGTCGGATCTTCAAGGACACTTGTTTCTCCTTTGGACGTTCGATTGGTCTGTTGAGCTCTCTATTCCGGATGATGGCAGCAAGCTTCGATCTTGTTGCCGTCCGGGTCATACGCAAACGCACCGTAGTAGTCCGGGTGATAGTGCGGCCGAAGGCCCGGCGCCCCGTTGTCGGTGGCACCGGCCTTGAGCGCGGCCGCGTGGAATTCGTCGATCGATTTCCGGCTTTTGGCCTGGAAGGCGACGTGCGTTCCGCCTTTGGCGTTCGCGTCGCTGTCGAGCCTCTCCGGCTTGCCGATCCAGAAGCTCGGCTTGTCCGCTTCGCCGTAGCCGTGGGCAATGACGCCCTCACCCGGAACGTCGACCGTGTAGACACAGCCATAGCCGAGCGGCTTCAGCACCGTGTCATAGAAGCTCTTGGCCTTGCCGAGATCGGATACGCCGATCGAGATGTGATCGATCATCGCCGCCCTCCGAATGGCGGAAAGCCGCCGCCCGCACCACCCGGGCCACCGGCGCCGCCCTTCATCAGCCCCGCCATGCCGGAGCGCATCAGGCCCTTTTGGCCCAGCTTGCTCACCTGCTTCATCATGCGGGCCATTTCCATGTGCTGCTTCAGCAGCTTGTTCACGTCCTGCACCTGCATGCCGCAGCCCTTGGCGATGCGGTTCTTGCGCGAGGCCTTGATGAGGTCGGGATTGCGCCGTTCCTTGGGCGTCATCGACGAGATGATGGCGAGGGAGCGGCGGATGACCTTGTCGTCGACCCGGCCCTCGAGCTGCTTCTGCATCTTGCCGATGCCGGGCAGCATGCCCGCGATCGAGGCGAGGCCGCCCATCTTCTGAAGCTGGCGCAATTGGCTGGCGAGATCGTTGAGATCGAACTCGCCCTTTTGCATCTTCTTTGCGAGGCGCTCGGCTTCCTCGGCCTCGGTCGTCTCCATGGCCTTCTCGACCAGGCTGACGATGTCGCCCATGCCGAGGATGCGGCCGGCGATGCGGTCGGCGTGGAAGTCCTCCAGCGCCTCCATCTTTTCGCCGACGCCGATCAGCTTGATCGGGCAGCCGGTGATCGCGCGCATGGACAACGCCGCGCCGCCACGCGCGTCACCGTCGACGCGGGTCAGCGCGATGCCGGTGACGTTGACGCGCTCCTTGAAGGCTTTCGCGACGGTGACCGCGTCCTGGCCGGTCATCGCATCGGCGACCAGCAGCGTCTCGTGCGGCTTGGCGGCGGCGTGCACCTGCGCCACCTCGCTCATCAGCTCCTCGTCGATCGCGAGGCGGCCGGCGGTGTCGAGCATCACGACATCGAAGCCTTCGAGCCGGCCCATCTGGATCGCGCGCTTGGCGATCGCCACCGGAGTCTCGCCCAGCACGATCGGCAGGGTCCGCACGCCGACCTGCTCGCCCAGGATCGCGAGCTGTTGCTGCGCGGCGGGGCGGCGCACGTCGAGCGATGCCATCAGCACGCGCTTGCCGCGCTGCTCGAACAGGCGCTTGGCGATCTTGGCCGTGGTCGTGGTCTTGCCCGAGCCTTGCAGGCCGACCATCAGGATCGGCACCGGCGCCGGTGCGTTCAAATCGAGGCCCGGCTCGACGCCTTCGCCGGCGGAGAGGGTCTTCACCAGCTCGTCATGGACGAGCTTCACCACCATCTGGCCGGGCGTCACCGACTTGACGACGCGCTCGCCGACCGCGCCTTCGCGCACCTTGGCGACGAAGTCCTTGACCACCGGCAGCGCGACATCGGCCTCGAGCAAGGCGATACGCACTTCGCGCATCGCCTCGTCGACGTCGGCCTCCGTCAGCGCGCCGCGCCGGGTCAGCTTGTCGAAGACGCCGCTCAGCCGTTCCTGCAGCTTCTCGAACATGTCGCTCGGTGTTCCTCGAACTCTCTTCGTCTTCGCCGGTAACTTGGGTTACAAGGCCGGGCAAAACAGTTTAACGCCCGTGCGCGAAACTCGCGGACGGACGGGGCCCCTCGGGACCGGGTCGCAACAATGCCGTAAGGCGGGCGGAACCTAGGCCTGGGCGCTACCTAAGTCAAGCGAGCGAGCCCCGCTCAGGCCGCATGCGTGATGGCAGGTGGGCGGGGCTGTGCGCCGGCCTGCTTCTGGGCCTCGACCTGCTGGCGCAACTGGCTGATTTGCTGGGCTTTTTCGGCGTTCTGGCGGGCGAGTTCACGGGCCCGCCGGCGGACCCCGCCGCCGGACAGCCAAGCGCTGAGGGCCCCCAGCAGGAAACCCAGCAGCACGCAGGCGATGATGATGGAGAACAAGGGCGCGGGCTTCACGAATGGCAGGGGCCAGAGGCTCACGTCCACCACCTGCCGGTTCTGCACCACGAAGATGACGACGATGAACGCCACCACCAGGAACACGAACCACTGCAGGAACCGAAGAATGGCGCGCATCATCGTTGCTCCGCGAACGAATCTGAGAAGGCCAGTCTATTGCGGCCGGAAGGGCAACGCAAAAGGCGGCCCGACTTTGTCCCGCCGTCGCGTGCGAGCGGCTTAGGGTTCCTTGCTGGCGTTGCTCGGCGCCGGAGTCTTGGCGGGCTCGGTCTCGACGCGGCCGTTGAGGCGGTCGCGCAACTCCTTGCCGGTCTTGAAGAACGGCACGACTTTCTGTTCCACCGCAACGGTTTCGCCGGTGCGCGGGTTGCGCCCGCGCCGCGCCTCCCGGAACTTCACGGAAAAGGCGCCGAAGCCGCGCAGCTCCACGCGTTCCCGCTTGGCAAGCGCGTCGGTGATCTCTTCGAAAATCGTGGTGACGATCCGCTCGACGTCGCGGTGATACAGATGGGGGTTAAGTTCCCCGATGCGCAGTATCAACTCCGATTTTGTCATCTGTTTTCATCCCCCCACCCCGACGCAATCATCCCGGCGCCTGGGAGACCCCTGGTCAGAACGGCGCCCATCCCGCGCCTCGCCCCCAAGCCTGCCAAGCATCCGTCCGGGCGTCAAGGATAAGTCGCTCATTTATATGAGCTTTTTGGAGGGAAGTTCAGGTTGGCGCGGGCGGCTGCGCCGGCAGGCACCGGGCCGGCACCCGCCGGAAAGGCCGAAAAGCAAAGGGCCGGCGGGTTTTTCGGCCCGCCGGCCCCATTTCAGCGACAAGAGATGAGACTGATCGGTCTCTTAAGCTTCCTCGTCCTCTCTCTTGCCCTTCTTGGCCTTGTTGAGGGCAGCGCCGAGGATATCGCCCAGGCTGGCGCCCGAGTCGGACGAGCCGTATTCGGCCATCGCCTGCTTGTCCTCCTCGACCTCGCGGGCCTTGATCGACAGGCTCAGCTTCCGGGTCTTGGAATCGACCTGCATGATCTTGGCGTCGACCTTCTCGCCCACGGCGAAGCGGTCAGGCCGCTGCTCGGAACGCTCGCGCGACAGGTCGGCCTTCTTGATGAAGCCGGAAAGGCCATCGCCCACCGAGACCTCTAGACCACCATCGACCACCGCGGCGACCGTGCAGGTTACGACCGAGCCCTTCTTCAGGCTGGTGGCGGCCTCGGTGAAGGTGTCCTTCTGCATCTGCTTGATGCCGAGGGAGATACGCTCCTTCTCCACGTCGACGTCGAGCACCTTCACCTTCACGCTGTCGCCCTTCTTGAAAGCTTGGACGGCTTCCTCGCCCGGCTTGTCCCAGGAGAGGTCGGAAAGATGCACCATGCCGTCGATTTCGCCCGGCAGGCCGACGAACAGGCCGAACTCGGTGATGTTCTTCACATCGCCCTGCAGCTCGGTGCCGACCGGATACTTCTCGACGAAGCTCTGCCACGGATTGTCGAGGCACTGCTTCAAGCCGAGCGAGATGCGACGCTTCACCGGATCGACATCCAGCACCATCACCTCGACCTCCTGGGAGGTCGAGACGATCTTGCCCGGATGCACGTTCTTCTTGGTCCAGCTCATCTCGGAGACATGGACCAGGCCTTCGATGCCCGGCTCCAACTCCACGAATGCGCCGTAATCGGTGATGTTGGTGACACGGCCGGTGAACCTGGTGCCGACCGGATACTTCTGGGCGACGCCGTCCCACGGATCGGCCTCAAGCTGCTTCATGCCGAGGCTGATGCGCTGGGTCTCCGGATTGAAGCGGATGACCTGCACCTTCACGGTCTGGCCGATCGACAGGGCCTCGCTCGGGTGATTGATGCGGCGCCACGCGATGTCGGTGACATGCAACAGACCATCGACGCCGCCGAGATCGACGAACGCGCCGTAATCAGTGATGTTCTTCACCACGCCCTGCAGCACCTGGCCTTCCTTCAGGTTGGCGACCAGCTCGTTGCGGGCCTCGGCGCGGCTCTCCTCGAGCACGGCGCGGCGCGAGACGACGATGTTGCCGCGCGCGCGGTCCATCTTGAGGATCTGGAACGGCTGCGGCGTGCCCATCAGCGGGCCGACATCGCGCACCGGGCGGATGTCCACCTGGCTGCCGGGCAGGAACGCGACGGCGCCGTTGAGGTCGACCGTGAAGCCGCCCTTCACGCGGCCGAAGATCACGCCGGTGACGCGCTGGTTGTCCTTGAACTGACGCTCGAGCTGGGTCCAGGATTCCTCGCGGCGGGCCTTTTCGCGCGAGAGAACGGCTTCGCCGTTCTTGTCTTCCATGCGCTCGAGATAGACTTCGACGATGTCGCCGGCCTTGATCTCAGGCCTCTGTCCCGGAGTGGCGAATTCCTTGAGCGCGACGCGCCCTTCCGACTTCAAGCCGACATCGACCAGGACGAATTCATTTTCGATTCCGACAACGGTGCCCTTGAGCACGCTGCCTTCGAGGCCCTGGCTGGCGCCGAGGGTTTCCTCGAGCAGCGCAGCGAACGATTCAGATTGCGGTTTTTCCTTCAAGGCTGACTTAGCCATACAACGTTGGTCCTTTCATCGCTATTCCGGCCAACCGGTTGTATCCGGTGGTCTTCAGAGCTGGTTGCACAAACGGATTCGCAGAGGCGTGCGTTACGCCTTCATCTTGGTCGCGATGAAAGCCAGTGCGCGTTCGAACACCTGGTCGGCCGTCAGGTCGGAGGTGTCGATGATCAACGCGTCTGTCGCCGGCTTGGTCGGCGAAATGGAGCGACCCTGATCGCGGGCATCCCGCTCCTGCATGTCCTGCAAAACCCGCGCGTATATAGCCGTCTCGCCGCGCGCTTGCAACTCTTTGACCCGGCGACCGGCCCGCGCCTCCGCGCTGGCGGTAATGAACAATTTGGCATCCGCATCGGGGCACACCACGGTGCCGATATCGCGGCCGTCGAGGACCGCCCCACCGCTACTCCTAGCGGCATCACGGGCGAAATCACGCTGCCAGTTGAGGATAGCGGCCCGGACCGCCGGAATGGCCGCCACCTTGGAGGCGGCGGCGCTGGTTTCTTCCGTCCGAAGGGCCGGGTCCGACAGGATCTCCGGCTGCAGTGCCCTGGCAGCCGCTGCTGCCGCAGTTTCGTCCGCCGGATCAAGGCCTTGGCGCAGGACAGAGAGCCCGACCCCGCGATAAAGCGCGCCGGTGTCCAGGAACCGGAAGCCGAAATGCGTCGCCAGGCGGCGAGCCAAGGTGCCCTTCCCGGCCGCCGAAGGACCGTCCACCGTGACTACGTAGCCACGCTTTCCCGTCATGCGCCGCCCTTGGCGATCGCCGCGCCGAGGCCATTCATCAGATCGACGAAGCCGGGGAACGAGGTGCCGATCGCCTCGGCATCGTCGATCTCCACCGGCTTCTCCGCGGCCATGCCCAGCACGAGGAACGACATGCCGATGCGGTGGTCGAGCTTCACCGGTATGCGCACGCCACCTTCCGGCGCCCTGCCGCCGGTGACGGTGAGGCTGTCCTTGCCTTCGCTGACCGTCACGCCGCAGGCGGCGAGACCCTGAGCCATCGCGGACAAGCGATCGCTTTCCTTTACGCGCAATTCGGCAAGGCCTTCCATCCTCGTCTCGCCATCGGCGAAGGCGGCGACCACCGACAGGATCGGATATTCGTCGATCATCGAGGGCGCGCGCTCCGCCGGCACGATGACGCCCTTCAGCGCGGAGTGGCGCACGCGCAGATCGCCGACCGGCTCGCCCGCTTCCTCGCGCCGATTCTCGATCGCGATGTCAGCGCCCATTTCCAGCAAGGTCTTGATGAGACCGATGCGATGCGGGTTGAGTCCGACATTCGGCAGGCGGATATCCGAGCCCGGCACGATCAAGGCGGCCGCCATCGGAAACGCGGCAGAGGATGGATCGCCCGGCACGACGATTCTACGCCCAAGGATCTCCGGCTGCCCGGTCAGCGAAACGGCGCGGCCTTCCGGCATCTGCTCGATCGTCAGCGTCGCGCCGAAACCCTTCAGCATCAACTCGGTGTGGTCGCGCGTGGGCTCCGGCTCGATCACCGTGGTAATGCCCGGCGTGTTCAGCCCGGCGAGCAGGATCGCGGATTTCACCTGCGCCGATGCGACCGGCAATGTGTAGGCGATGGGCATGGGCTGCGCCGTGCCGATGACGGCAAGCGGCGGGCGGCCCCCGGCGCGGGCGACGATGCGCGCGCCCATGCGCGAGAGCGGCTCCGACACGCGGCCCATCGGGCGGGAGCGCAGCGACGCATCCCCGGTGAAGAAGGTGACGAAATCATAGGATGCGACCAGTCCCATCAGCAGGCGCGTGCCGGTGCCGGCGTTGCCGAGGTCCAGCACCTCCGGAGCCTCGCGCAGGCCGCCGATGCCGCGGCCCCGCGCGCGCCACACGCCATCCTTGCCGCGCTCGGCCTCGCCGCCCAGGAGGCGCATGGCCGCGGCGGTGCGCAGCACGTCCTCCCCTTCCAGCAGGCCGTGGATCTCGGTTTCGCCCACCGCCAGCGCGCCGAGCATCAGCGCGCGGTGCGAGATGGACTTGTCGCCGGGGACGCGCGCAGCCCCGCCCAGGGCGGTGGCCTTGCGCGAGCGGAGGGGCTGCGGTGTCGAGGCGGAGCTTGAGGCGGTCACGTCAGGTGCACTTTCGAACGGGATCGCGGCTGGCTTTAGCACAGGCGCAGCGGGCAGCGCCAACCCTCAGAAAGATCATCGTGGGGCCGCCGCCAGGGGCGGCGCCGAGTCCGGTTGACAGTGCGGGCCGCGCGTGGCAATGGGGCCACGAATTCATGAACAACAGGCCGGCGGTCCGCGACCCGGGACCCCGCCCAAGGAGCGAGCGACGTGAGCAAACCGGAATGGGGCACCAAGCGCACCTGCCAGAGCTGCGGTGCGCACTTCTACGATCTGCGCAAGGACACCATCACCTGCCCGAAATGCGGCACGACCTATGATCCCGAGGCGGTGCTGAAGTCCCGCCGGGGCCGGGTGGTCGAGAAGTTGACCCCCGTCAAGCCGGTCGAGCCGGACGTGCCCGATGTCGAGGCAGAGCCGGAGGCCGAGGATATCGGCGCGGCGGAGGAGGAGGAAGTCATCGAGGACACCTCCGAACTGGGCGAGGACGACGAGGACGTCTCGGAAGTCATCGAAGGCGTGGAAGACGAAAAGGACCGTTAAAGCCTTCGCCGCGGCTGGACGGTGTTGCCCTGTTTGGACGATCCACCGGGCAATTATTCGCTTGAATTAAGGGGGGCCGCTGCTTAGCTTCTGCCCCGGTTTTGGACCGCCCGCCCAGAGGGCGATCCACACAGAGCTTCGGGCCCATAGCTCAGCTGGGAGAGCGCCACAATGGCATTGTGGAGGTCAGCGGTTCGATCCCGCTTGGGTCCACCAGATGAAGCCCCCGCCGCAGAGATGCGCGGGGGTTTTTATTTCGCCTTAACGGCACGGTCGTATGATCCCCAGGCGGATGACAGTCGGGGGGATCATGCCGAAAGGGTTCCTCATCGGTGGGTTTCGATTGCCCACACGAGGCCATCAACACCTGATCGACTTCGCCAGCGCCTTCTGCGCCGGCAACCTCGACGTCATGCTCTGTACGCGGCCTGACGATGCCATTCCTGGCGAGTTGCGCCTCCGCTGGCTGACGGAACACTTTGACAGCCGCGCCCGGATCCACCGCTTCCACAACTCGTTGCAGGAAGATCCCGCCGCTGCGCCTGATTTCTGGGCCATCTGGAACAAGGCAATCCTGGCGGTGCTCAGCGGCAAGGCGCCGGACGTCCTGTTTGCATCTGAACCCTACGGGAAGCGCCTCGCCCAGGACCTTGGCGCCGCCTTCATTCCGGTCGATCCGGCACGCGAGTCCGTACCCATTTCGGCAAGCCGCCTCAATGCCGGGATTGCGGAGCACTGGAATATGCTTCTGCCGGCAGCGCGGCCTCACTTCCTGAAGCGCATCGCGATTATCGGCCCCGAAAGCTGCGGCAAGACGACCCTCGCCAGGAAGCTGGCCGCCGTCTACCGCACAGTCTACGTGCAAGAGTGGGCGCGCGCGTTCCTCGAGACTGTCCAGCCGCTGAAGTATCCGGATATGGCCGATATCGAGCTGATCGCAGCCGGCCATGCGGCCGCGGAAGATGCACTCGCGCGCCAAGCCAACCGGGTGCTGTTCCTGGATACGGACCACATTTGCACGGCCGTCTGGTCACGAGTTGCGCTCGGTGCGGTTCCGGAATCAGTGGAGGCGCAGATTGGCAGACGGCCGTACGATTTGCGTTTGCTCCTCAGCGATGACGTACCCTTGGTTCCGGACATCCTGCGATACGGCGGCACCGTGCGGCAACTTCGCATGGAGCATTTCGTCGATGACCTGCAAGCGAGGGGCCTGCCTTATGTGGTGATCGAAGGCGGTTGGCCCGAGCGCCATGCACGTGCAGTGGCGGCGGTGGAGGAGGCGCTGGCAATACCGCATCAGTTTCGACACCTTGCCTAGATTGGCATCAGACGCCGCCGCAGGAGCGCGGGGTTCTTGCTTGAGAGCGATCGCTACCCGTCTAGCCTGAAGATCGAGTGCGCGCGCTGAAGGTCGAGCAGGATCGTGCTGACGGTGCTGTGGTGGGTCCAGCCGGATTCGCTGATCTGGACGATGGCGCCGCGGAAATCGGGGCCAAGCAGGCGTGCCAGCGCGTACAGCCGGGTATTCGTGAGCGAGAACAACTCGGCACCGGTCGGGTTGAACGCGGTCCGCAGCCGTCGCGCGAGCCGCGCCTGCTGCGCATCGGGCAGGACATCGTCCACATAGAGCAGCGTGTTGACGGTCAGATCCGCGACCTCGATTCCCCTCGCCTCCATCTCGGCATGCGAGAACGCGACGGTCGGCGGGCCGAAGGCCTCCATGACGGCGCCGCGCACGCTTTCCAGTTCGTACTCGTGATACGTCCGCGTCGCGATCATGAAGCTTTGCCCGCCCTGCTCGCGCGGCGCGTACCAGATCCGGACGTCGCGATCGCGACCGGCGGGATCGGGAGCCAGCGTCAGCCTGACATGGGGTGCGGGGGTCGTCTGCACGTCGATGGCCGTGATCGGGGGCAGCGCCTGCCGGCTCGCCGCGCAGTCGCGGCGTACCGGCGCGCGCTCCTCCCGGCGTTCGCAGAACCCGTTGCCGAGGCGGGTCTCATCCAGCACCAGGCCGTAGATCTGGAGCGGCGTTTCATCCGCGGCGCCGGCAAGGGCCGTCGAAAGCAGGCATCCGGCCTGCGCCATGATGCCGAGCCCCAGGATGGCGCCGAGGCGGTGCATTCCACGCATCGCTGTCATCCTCAGTATCGAACGCCGAGGCTGAACGCCAAGGGCGCCCCCAATCGTGAAGCGAGAACTGAATATCCGTAACAGAATAGAGCGCTTGCCGGCGGCAGGCAACGCGCCGCCACCGCGGGACCGCGGGCCCGTGATCGCGCGCGCCGCCTCGCCGATGGCGGTCTGCATGCCGGCGGCGATCTGGGCGACGATTTCACGCGCTGGTCGCGTGCGCGATCCGACCACGTACAGGTCTTGAGCTTGCGCGCCTTGAGCGGCACGCCGCGCGTGCGCCAGGCGTTTGCAGCGCCGATCAGCAGTGTCCAAGCCCACGCGACGCTCGATCTTCAGATTTCCGAAACGCATGATCCTTCCGAAACGCGCGGGGGGTGGAAGCCATGGCGAAGCGCCAGCAGCCACTCGGCTGGAAGCATGATCGCGGAGCGTGCCCCGGCACCGGCATGCGCGGCGAGACGAGAGATGGCGCTATCACTCCGGAGCGCCGGATGCTACGGACCGATGGTGACTTCAGGCCTGCCTGACATCGAAACACCACGCCTCATCCTGCGCAGCCTGCCGGCGGCCGCGCTCGCCGCGCTGGTTGCGGGCGACCGGGCGCTAGCCTCGCGCCAGGCGGGCTGCGACCTGAGCGATTTTCGGGACGATGCTCTGGCGATCGCCGCGTTGCGCCTGAATGATCTGACGGCGGATCCCGATTACCTGCCCTGGTCGCTGCGCGCGATGCTGCTGAAGCCGGATCTCATGCTGGTCGGCCACTGCAATTTCCACAGCAAGCCGGGCGCAGCCTATCTGGCCGAGGTGGCGCCAGACCTGGCGGAACTGAACGCGGTGGAACTCGGCTATTCGGTCTTGCCGGCGTTCCGGCGCCGCGGCTTCGCCGAGGAGGCCGCGTGGGGCCTGATGGACTGGGCCGGCCGGGAGCATGGCGTACGCCGCTTCGTCGTCTCGATCAGTCCCGAGAACGCCGCGTCTGTCGCCATGGCCCGGAAGCTGGGCTTCGCCAGGATCAGCGGCCATATCGACACGGAGGATGGCTATGAGGACATCCTCGTCAAGGACTGGAGACCTAGGGGTGAGGACCCCCGGCGGTCTTGAAATCGTTAACTTCCCGACTAGATACTTGAGGTGGCCGCAAGGGTGGGTGTTCCGCCGGGCCATCCGGTGCCGCGCCGCAGGCGGGCGGCTCCGGGTTCAGCAGCTCGCTCATGCTGGAGGAGCTTCGAAGATGACGCGCTTGTCCTTGTTCAACAGCCCGCTCCTGCTGGGCTTCGACCATTTCGAGCGAACCCTCGACCGCATCGCCAAGAGCGGCGCGGAAGGTTATCCGCCCTACAATATCGAGCAGATCGGCGAGGACCGGCTGCGCATCACGCTGGCGGTCGCCGGGTTCGGGCTGGATGATCTGGAGATCCAGATCGAGAGCAACCAGCTCACCATCAGGGGCCGGCAGACGGACGAACCGGAGCGTGTCTATCTCTATCGCGGGATCGCGGCCCGGCAATTCCAGCGCAGCTTCGTGCTCGCGGAAGGGATCGAGGTCACGACCGCGACCCTCGACAACGGCCTGCTGTCGGTGGATCTGCAGCGGCCCAAGGCGGTGAGCCAGGTGCGCACGGTGCCGATCAGCCGAGCCCGGGGCGACCGCAGCGTCAGCAAGCGCGTGACGGTGGATGCCGAGAGCAAGTGACGCGCAGCGCATGACGCCGGCGCGAGGAACGGGAAGACGAGGCGCCGCTGAGCGGGCTTCGAACCCGGAAGTGAAGGAGAAGACCATGACCGAAGCGGAACGCATTCGCGCCTTGACGCCCCAGGACCTGCTGATGCTGGGGATCAAGAACATCGCCTACATGAAGGATGTCGAGGTCGACGGCGAAACCGCGGTGGCCCTGTTCGCCGCCAACGGCCAGCAGATCGCCGTAATGGAAGACCGCGCGACCGCGACCGCGGCCGCCTGGCAGAACGGCCTTGCCCCCATGACGGTGCACTGACCGGAACGTCCCTCCAGCGGAAGACCCTGCGGTGGAAGGCCCGGCCGTCCGCCGGCCGCTCCCTTTCTTAATGGTTTCCTAACCGTAACAGCCGCAGCCTAGAGGCAAGCGGCGGGATGCCCTGCCGCCGATCAGGGGATTCCGGGTGGACCTGCAGGCGCTGAAGGACATCGTGACGGCGCACCGCGCCTGGCTGCGCAACGAGCGTGGCGGACGGCGTGCCGACCTCTCCCTCAAGGTGATACGCGATCTCAACCTGCGCGGTCTCTGCCTGCCCAAGGCCAAGCTCACCGGAATCCAGCTCATCAACTGCGATCTCAGCGGCGCGGATCTGCACGAATGCGATCTGTTCGCCGCCAATCTGGCCGGCAGCCGTTTCGTCGGCGCGGATTGCCGGGATTGCGATTTCCGCGGCGCGCATCTGCAAGGCGCCGACTTCTCCGAGGCCAAGCTGAGCGGCACGGATTTCCGCGCGGGCTCGCTGCTGGTCAGCAGCGGCGGCAGCGTCGAGCCGCCGAAGCGCGAGGAGTGGCAACCCACCAAAGCCGACACCGCCCTGAACCGCGCCGACCTGACCGGCGCGAAGCTGCGCAATTCCATCATCCGCAAGGCCGATTTCTCCGGTGCCGTCCTGCGCAATGCCGATCTCAGCGGGGCCAATCTCGACGGCTCCTCGCTGAAGGACGCCGACTTGCGCGGCGCCAATCTCGCCAATTGCGACCTGACCGGCACGCAGCTCAATCGCGCGGTGCTCAGCGGCGCGTTCCTCGATGGCGCGGTGCTGACAGACGCGAACGTGCATGGCGCCGACCTCAAGGGGGCGATCTTCAACAACCTCGACACCTCGGTGACGATCTCGGTCGATGATTCGGCGGAGACCCAGGCGCTGATCAAGGAGATGATCGTCGCGCATGAAAGCTGGGTGACGTCGTGCGGCGCGGAAGGCCAGCGCGCCGATTTCTCCAATGCCGACCTGTCAGGCCTCGATTTCTCGGGCCGCAACCTGCGCGGCGCGCTGTTCTCGGATTCGCGCTTGCGCTCCGCCAGGTTCCGGCGCGCCATCGTCGACCTTGCCGATTTCTCGCGATCCGATCTGACGGGTGCGATCTTCGAGCAGGCGTCTCTGCGCGGCACGAACTTCACTGGCGCCAACCTGCGGCGCGCCGATTTCCGCAAGTCCGACCTGGAGGTCGAACTCGCCGTGCTGTCCGACGGCAAGGCGCGGGAATGGCCGCCGCGATTCAACGGCTGCAAGCTGGAAGAGGCCAATTTCAAGGACGTGAAGGCCAGCCGCGTTCTGGCCAGCAACGCCGTCACCAACAAGGTGATTGCCGACGAGGCTTTCCTGAAGCTGCTGGCCGCGGGGGCGACCGCCTAGGGAACGCCCTTACGCCGCGTGGCTTTTCGCGGTGTCGGTCAAGAGCGCGTAGATCGCGTCCGTCTGGTCGGCGCCGCGCAGCTTCTCGCACACGGACTTGTCGCGCAGCAGGCGACTGACGCGTGCCAGCGCCTTCAGATGGTCCGCGCCGGCGCCTTCGGGCGCGAGCAGCAGGAACACCAGGTCCACCGGCTGCTCGTCGATCGCGTCGAAATCCACCGGCTCGTCCAGGCGCGCGAACAAGCCGAACAGCTCCTTTATCTCCGCCAGCTTGCCGTGGGGAATCGCGATGCCGTTGCCGACGCCGGTGGTCCCCAGGCGCTCACGCTCCAGCAGCACGTCGAAGACGGCGCGCTCATGCAGTCCGGTGAGCTCGGCCGCGCGCTTCGCCAGTTCCTGCAAGACGTGCTTCTTGCTGGTCGCCTTGAGGCGCGGCATGACCCGCGCCGGCGTGATGAGATCTTCAATTTCCATTGAATCTGTCCTTGGGTCCCGATTCAGCCTAGAGCCCGCTTACTGCCGGGCTTGGCCAGCCGCGCCACCCTGCGCCTGTCCCAGGCGCGGATCGACCCAGCCGATATTGCCGTCGTTGCGGCGATAAACCATGTTCAATCCGCCATGCGCCCGATTGGTGAACATCATGGCCTTCAAATCCGACAGATCGAGCCGCATCACCGCCTCGCCGACCGTCAGGGTCGGGATCTCGGTCTGCATCTCCGCGATCACCGCGGGCGCCTCGCTGCCATTGGCAACGGCGGCTTCGGCCTCTTCCGATTCCGGCGCCAGGATGTATTGCGAGGCCCGGAAGCTTTGCGTCTCCGTGCGATGATGGTCGCGCAGCCGCCGCTTGTAGCGGCGCATGCGCTTGGCCAGGTGGTCCATCGCCAGGTCAAAGGCAGCATAGGCCTGGTCGGCGGAAGCCTCCGCCTGCACCAGGATGCCACGTCCGACATGGACCGAGAGATCGGTACTGAACAGATGCGACTGCTTGGAGAAGGTCACCGTCGCCTCGATCGGGTTACCGAAGTATTTCGCGATGCCATGATCAAGCGCCTGCGCGACATGAGTCCGTAGCGCCTCACCGACGTCGATGTTCTTGCCTTTGACTGTCAGATTCATGATCGTTGTCCAACAGACGGGTGGTGCCGCACAGCTGTCAAGGCGGCCATTCGGCCACTTACCTTCGTGCCCGTCCGACGGCGGGCCGGGACCATATGTACCGCCCCCTCCCAAGTCAAGGGCGGTCTCCCCATCGATCCTGGGGGCATGATGTAGCGCGCCTCAGGCCGAACGCAAGGACTTCTCACGCCGGCGCTGGACCGACGATGGAATTCTCAACGATTCCCTGTATTTAGCGACGGTCCGCCGGGCGATATCCACGCCCTCGCTCTTGAGCATGGCGACCAACTGGTCATCGGACAGAACTGTCTCCGGCGGCTCCCTGTCGATCAGTTCCCTGATGCGGGAGCGCACGGCCTCGGCGGAGTGGCTGTCGGCGCCATCCGCGGCCTGAATCGCTGCCGAAAAGAAGTAGCGCAGCTCGAACAGGCCGCGCGGCGTCGCCATGAACTTGTTGGCGGCGACGCGGCTCACCGTGCTCTCGTGCATGCCGATCTCGTCCGCGATGTTGCGGCGGATCAGCGGCTTCAGATGCTTGACGCCGTGCAGAAAGAACATTTCCTGCTGGCGCACGATCTCGCTCGCCACCTTGAGGATGGTGGTGGCGCGCTGGTGCAGCGTCTTCACCAGCCAGTTGGCCGCGGAGAGCCGGTCTGCGAGGTAGTCCCTTTCCGCCTTGCTCGGCGCCTTGCCGGTGACGCGCGTGTGGTACTGCTGATTGATGAGCAGCCGCGGCAGCGTGTCGCTGTTCAGCTCCACCGACCAGGAGCCGTCCGACAGGCGGTGCACCATGATGTCGGGCTGGATGGCCTGCACCTCGGTGCGGTCGAAGGCATAGCCCGGTCGCGGATTGAGAGAGCGGATCTCCGCCGCCATGTCGGCGAGGTCCTCCGCATCGACACCGCACACCTTCATGAGCTGCGCGCGATCGTGCCGCGCCAGGAGATCGAGATTGTCGAGCAGCGCCTGCATCGCGGGGTCGAGCCGGTCGCGCTCCTTCAATTGCAGCGCCAGGCATTCCGCGAGATTGCGCGCGGCGACCCCGACTGGATCGAATTGCTGGATCCTTTTCAGAACGGATTCGACCAGTTCGAACGAGCAGCCGAGCCGCTCCGCCAACGCCGGCAGATCGCCCTGGACGTAGCCGGCATCGTCGATGAGGTCGATGATCTGCAATCCGATCAGCCGCTCGGTCGGGTCGGCGATCTCGATGCCGAGCTGCTGCTCCAAATGCTCGCGCAGGGTCAGATCGCGCGTCAGCGTCTCCTGGAAATCGCCATCCTCGTCCGGAAAATCGCCGCGGCCGCTGCCGACGCGCCAGTTGGCCTGGCCGGATGGCTCGCCGAAGTCGGCGCTGTTGCCGGTATAGACGTTGTCGTAATCGGCATCGATCGGGGAGTCCTTGGCGTCCGGCAGGTGCTCACGGTCGCCGAACTCCTTGGTGTCCAGCATGCCGTCCGCATGGCCGTCCTCGGCCGCGGACTCGGCCGGTCCCTCGCGCTCGGACTCGTCCGCCCGCTCGAGCAGCGGGTTGCTTTCCAGCTCTTCCTCGACATAGGCGGTGAGGTCCTGATTCGACAGCTCCAGCAGCTTGATCGCCTGCTGGAGCTGCGGCGTCATGACGAGGGACTGCGCCTGGCGCAGATCTAAGCGTTGTGATACGGCCATTTGGGCCCGAAACTAGAGCGAGAACCTTTCGCCAAGGTAAACGCGTCGGACCGCCGGGTCATTTACAATCTGCGCCGGCGTGCCTTCCGCCAGCACGCCGCCTTCATTGAGCACGTACGCCCGATCGACGATGTCCAGCGTGTCGCGCACGTTGTGATCCGTGATCAGCACGCCGATGCCGCGATCCTTGAGATGGGACACGAGGTCGCGGATGTCGGCGACTGCGATCGGATCGATTCCGGCCAGCGGCTCGTCGAGCAATACATAATTCGGCTTGGCCGCCAGGCAGCGCGCAATCTCCACGCGCCGCCGCTCACCGCCCGACAGGGCGGTCGCCGGCACCTTGCGCAAGTGGCCGACCGCGAAGTCCGCCAGCAGGCGATTCAGGCGATCGTCGCGCGCGCGCTTGTCCGGCTCCGTCACCTCGAGCACCGCCATGATGTTGTCCGCGACGCTCATGCCGCGGAAGATCGAGCTCTCCTGCGGCAGATAGGCGATGCCGCCGCGGGCGCGCAGATACATCGGGAGATCGGTGATCTCCTCGCCGTCGAGATAGATCGCGCCGGCATCTGACTTGGTGAGGCCGGTCATGATGTAGAAGCAGGTCGTCTTGCCGGCGCCGTTGGGCCCGAGCAGGCCGACAGCCTCGCCGCGCTGCACGCCGATCGTCACGTCGCGCAGGACCGGGCGGCGGCGGTATTGCTTGCCGATGTGATAGGCAACCAGGCCTTCGATGCCGGTGGGGTCGACCTCCGCGCCGTTCACGACGAAGGTGGGGCCGACCGGATGGGCCGTGCCGTTCACCTGTTCCTCGCGCTGGTCGCCGGATTCCATCATTGCGTCACTGGCGCCGGCGCGGCGCCGGTACTTGGCTCGTTGCCCGATTTGTTCTCCTTCGGCTTGATCACCGTGAAGACACGCTGGCCCTGCGCCGGCAGCAGACGGTTGACGTCGTTCTGCAGGTCCAGCTCCGCGCGGCCGCCGCGATAGGTGTTGTCCTTGCTCTTGATCACCACGTTGCCGGTCAGGATCGCGATCTCCGTGTTCGGATCGTAGTCGAGGCGCTCTGAGAAGGCGGTCTGCTCCTTCCGGTCGACGCGCACATGGCCCCGCGCCTCCACCTGGTAGACTTCGGAGCCGTCGCCCGATTCGTCCGCGGGCGTCGCCGGGTCGTCCATGGCGTCGCGGAAATAGGCGGTCGCCTCGTCGGAATGGATGACGGTGTCCTTCTCGGGCCGGACGATGACGACGTTCCCCTTCGCCACCACCACATCCTTGTCGCGCCAGTATTCGATCTGGTCGCGCGCGGTCACGGTCTGCTGCTCGGTGACGATCTTCAACTTCTTGCCGGTGAGCACCAGCAGGCGCTCGGCCTCCTTGTATTCGGCATAGTCGCCGTAGGAGGTGGACTCGCCGGTGACGATCTTGACGTTGCCGAACGCCTCCCAGCGCGTGAGCTCATCCTGCGCGTCGAGATAGGCGACCAGCGTATCGGCGGCGATCGACGTGTCGCCCTGATTGGCGACGGCATTGCCGCGCGCCGTGTAGGTGCGCGTATCGCGCCGCCACTCGATCCCATTGTCCGCGGAGATCTCGATCGGCTCGTCCTCGCTCTCGTCCAGGCCGAACCCGCCGCCACCGCCGGTGGCCGCACCGCCATCCTGCGCTCCGGTTCCCTGCGCGCCCGTTTCCTGCGCCCCAGTCTCTTGTGCGGGCGCAGGCGCGGCGAGCAGCAGGATCAAGGCGGACGCGAACACGCCGATCGCCGCGATGCAGCGGCGCGACGGCTTCGCGGATTCGGTGACAGCGCCGATCGGGCTCATCCGCCCCGCTCCTTCTGCTTGGGATAGATCTTCAAATAGGCCTTGCCGGTGAATATTACCGTATCGCCGTCATCGCGCACGCGGAATCCCTCCGAGACCAGCTCGCCGTCGCCGTTCTGGCCCAGCACGGTCTCGTCGCCCTCGGCGGTCTTCTCCTTCAAGTCGACGGTGGCGCTGTTGGTCTGGAATGACAGGCCATTGTCGTGGAACAGCGTCACATCGCCGGTCAAGGTGATGATGTCGGCGTCGCGGTCGAGCAGGCCGCTATTCGCCTTCAAGGCGACATACGCGCCGCTGGCGAGGACGATGTCGGCCAGCGGCCTCTTCAAGGAAATGTGCCGGTCGTTGCCGTCGATGTGCGACGCGGAATCGGCGGTGATGCTGAACGGCCGCCCCCTGGCATCCCGGCCGTCATACTGAACGTCGTTGACCGTCACCTCCGCCTTCTCGGTGGCCGGGCGGACGGGAGAGATGACGTCCGGCGGGACCACCGAGTCGCGCGCCTGCCACCACCAGTAGCCGAGATAGCCCAGCGTGACGGCCATGATGGTCGGCAGGGCGACCTTGAGCACCTGCACGGAGATGCCGCGCCGCCGCTTGGGGCGCGCGGAGGGGTCGCGGCGCGGCGCGATCTTGCGCAACCCGCCGAGCACCATGTCGGGCGCGGGATCCGGTTTCGAAACCGGCTGAAGGGTGAGATCGTCGTTCTGGTTCGCCATGACCGGTCAGTCCTTCGTCACGCAACCCCGGCCTTCAGGCAGTCATGCAGCCGCACGATGCCGACCGGCTTGCGGTCTTCCAGGACGAACAGCGAGGTGATCGCTTTCTCGTTCATCGCATGCAAGGCTTCCGCCGCCAGCGCGCCGCGACGGATGGTGCGCGGATGCTCGGTCATCACCTCGCGGACGGTGCGGTGCATCAGGTCGGCATTCATATGCCGCCGCAGATCGCCGTCGGTAACGATGCCGGCGAGATTGCCGCCCGCATCCACCGCGCCGACGCAGCCGAAGGTCTTGGCCGTCATTTCCAGGATGGCCTCCTGCATGCCGGCCTCAACGCTGATCAGCGGCAATTCCTTGCCCACATGCATGAGGTCGGCAACCCGAAGCAGCCTCTGCCCGAGCTTGCCGCCGGGATGGAGCGCCCGGAAATCATCCGTCGAGAAGCCCTTGCGCTCCAGCAGAGCGACCGCGAGCGCATCGCCGAGAGCGATCATCATGGTCGTCGAGGTGGTCGGCGCGATCGCCATGGTGCCGGCCTCGCCCACCTTGGGCAGCGTCAGGGTGACGTCAGCCGCCGCGCCCAAAGTGGAATTCGCGTTCCCGGTGATCGCGATCAGGGGGATCGACCAGCGGCGGGTATGGCTGACGATGTCCGCCAACTCGAACGTCTCGCCGGAATTGGACAACGCCACAACCGCATCCGCGGCGGTGACCATGCCGAGATCGCCGTGGCTGGCCTCGGCGGGATGGACGAATTGCGCGGGCGTCCCGGTCGAGGCGAAGGTCGCCGCGATCTTGCGGGCGATATGACCGCTCTTGCCCATGCCGGTCACGATCACGCGCCCGGTCACGCCGGCCAGAATGTCGAGGGCGCGCGAGATGCGCTCGTCCAGCCCGCGCGCCAGCAGCATCAGGGCGTCGGCCTCCTGGGTCAGGACGCGTTGCGCCGCCGTCAGCGAATCGGCTGTCGTCGTATCCGTGGCGGATGGCGTGTGTGCGGAGCCTTCGGGCGCCAACAGCGCCTCGCTCGCCTCGCCTCTTGCCCGTGCCGTCAATGCCCTCTCCTCAATCTACGGCGGCAGTCCATCGAGACTGGCCGGGACCATAACGCCACACCGGCGGCAAATCCAGCCAAGTCCCACCCTGGGACAGCCCTCGGGCCCTTCCGATCCCCGCTCAAATCTGAAGAAGATCATGGCGCGACCCGCGGCCGCGCCCGATCAATGCTCGAAGATATCCGGCTGGTCCCAGCCCAGCCGATCCAGGGCGGCCCGCGTCGGCAGAAAACGGAAGCAGCCCTCCGCCAGGGCGCGGCGCCCCTCCCGCTCCAGGATCGGGTCCAGCTTGTCCTTTAACTGATGCAGATAGAGGACATCCGCCGCGGCATATTTCAGCTGGTCGGGGGTCAAGGACTCGGCGCCCCAATCCGAGCTTTGCTGCTGCTTGGAAAGGTCGATGCCGAGCAGTTCCCGGCACAGATCCTTGAGACCGTGCCGATCGGTGAAGGTGCGCACCAGCTTGGCCGCTATCTTGGTGCAATAGACCGGCGCGCAATCGATATCGAGATTGACCTTGAGCGCGCTCAGATCGAAGCGGGCGAAATGAAACAGCTTCAAGACCTTCGGATCCTCGAGCAGGGCCTTGAGACGAGGGGCATTGGCGCGCTGCCCCGGCGCCGGTTTCGGGATCTGCACCAGATGGCAGATGCCGTCGCCCTGGCTCAGCTGCACCAGGCACAGACGGTCGCGCGCGGGATTGAGCCCCATGGTCTCGGTATCGACCGCCACCACCGGGCCGAGCGTCAGGCCCGCCGGCAGGTCGCCACGGTACAACTCGATGGTCATTCAGCGTCCCTTGCCGGTCGAGTCGGTCATCGGCGCCATCCTGCCGCCATTCGCGCCGTTTGGCAAAGCGCAGCCGCCGGCGGAAAGCCGCCGATCGCGTGAACCTAGCTCTGATGAGATGGTGCCCAGGAGAAGACTCGAACTTCCACGGGTTGCCCCACAGGTACCTGAAACCTGCGCGTCTACCAATTCCGCCACCTGGGCCAAGCGGTCCCGCCCGGAGGCGGGTCGCGCGGCGCGGCGCATTCTGTCCAGAACCGGCCCAAAGTCAACCAACATTTGGGACGCCAGAGCGGCGTTTACAAAGCCCGTTGGTTGCCACATACCTAGCGAAAATCAATGGTCTCGGGATGGGGACGCATGCGCCGCTTGGCGACGGTATTCGGCGGGTCGGGCTTCATCGGCCGCTATGTGGTGCGGAATCTCGCCCGCGACGGCTGGCTGGTGCGCGTCGCCGTGCGCCGGCCGGACGAAGCGCTGTTCCTGAAGACCTCCGGTGCGGTCGGGCAGATCACTCCCATCGCGGCCAATATCCGCGACCGCGCCTCGGTCGCGCGGGCGGTGGCCGGCGCGGAGGTCGTCGTCAACCTGGTGGCCATCCTCTTTGAAAGCGGCCCGCAGCGCTTCAAGGCGGTGCATGCCGAAGGCGCGCGACTCATGGCGGAAGAAGCGGCGAAGACGGGGGCGCGGCACCTGGTCCATGTCTCCGCCATCGGCGCCGACCCGAACGCCACGTCCGCCTATGCCCGCACCAAGGCCGAAGGCGAAGCGGCCGTGCGGCAGGCCTTCCCCAATGCCGTCATCCTGCGCCCCTCGATCGTGTTCGGGCCGGAGGACGGCTTCTTCAATCGCTTTGCGCGGATGGCGCTGATGTCGCCGGCGCTACCGCTGATCGGCGGCGGGCGGACACGGTTCCAGCCGGTCTATGTCGGCGACGTGGCGGAGGCCGTGATCAAGGCGATCGAGACTCCCGAGGCCGCGGGCAAGACCTATGAGCTGGCGGGGCCGAAGATCTACAGCTTCGCCGAACTGATGCGCCTGATGCTGCGCGAGATCGGCCGGAACCGTGCGCTGGTGCCGTTGCCGTTCCCGGTCGCAAGCGCGATGGGCTGCATCGCGCAAGGCGTGACCACGCTGGTTCCCATCCTGCCGGGCCCGGCCATCACCGTGGACCAGGTACGCCTGCTCAAGCGCGACAATGTGCCAAGTGCCGGTTCGGCGGGGCTGACCGATCTCGGCATCGCGCCGACGGCGGTCGAGGTCATCATCCCTACCTATCTCGCCCGCTATCGCGCACGCGGCACCTACCGCTAGATGTGAGCTAGCAACTGGGCCCGCCGGCGATGGCGAAGAAATAAAGAAGATAGGCGCCGAGCGCGACGCGATAGACCACGAAGGGCAAGAAGCCCGAGCGACGCACCCAATATCGCATGAAGGCGATGGCAAGCAGCGCGGCCACCGCCGACAACCCGAATGCCAGTCCGGCTTGCGCCCAATCGACCGGGCCGCCGGTCTGGAACAGCAGCCATCCCTTGTAGCCGGCGAGCGCGATCAAAATCGGGATCGACAGCAGGAAGGCGAAGCGCACCGTTTCCGGACGCTCATACCCAAGGATGCGGCCGATGGTCATTGTAACGCCGGTGCCACCGGCGCCCGGAACGACGGCGGAGCATTGCAGCACGCCGATGGCCAGAGCCTGACCGAAGGTCATGTGCTCGATGCGCCGGACGGTCAGGCCGAGCTTGTCCGCCCCATAGAGCAGAAGGCCGAAAACGACCAGGGCGCCGCCGATCACCATCGGACTGCGCAGGGCGTCGCCGGCATATAGCTCCACCAGGAAGGCGGCGACCAGATAGGGGATCGCCGCCACCAGCAGCAAGCCGATAAGGCGCACCCGACCGTCGCGCTTGCCCCGCACGACCCTGAGGAAGCCCTGAAGCATGCCGGCCAAATCGGGCGCGAACCAGATCATCACTGCCATCAGGGCCCCGAGCAGGGCAGCGAGCGCGGTGCCCGGCGCCTGTGGCCCCCAGCAATAAAGTTGCGGCACGAGAGCGAGATGCCCGCTGGGCCCGACTGGCAGAAACTCTGTGGCGCCCTGGAGAATAGCCAGGATCAGGATGTCGATATTGGGCACGCGGATGATCCCCCAACTGCCCGCCGCTTATAGCATGTTGGATTCACTCGAAAAACGCATCAAGTAGTCTCAAATCGGTACTAATCCTCATGTGTTTGACCACGGCCGCTTGCTCCTGACATTCCATTCCGACCAAACATGCAATAAAACGTCAATTATAATGTCCTATTTGGTAGAATACGCTGGATTGGTCGTGGGATTTGACCTAACCTGACGCGGGTTTGCGGGACCCTTTACCAAGGGATCGGGACGAGCGCTGGATGGCTGAGCATCTGCTGAAATTCGTCAATGTTGCCAAGGCCATGCCGGATAAGCGCGAGGCCGGGCTGCGCCGCGCCGACTTCCAGGAGATCTACGAGCGGTTCCGCACGCCGGAGGCCAAGGCCCAGGCCAGCCGGTGCTCGCAATGCGGCGTGCCCTTCTGCCAAGTTCATTGCCCGCTCAACAACAACATCCCCGACTGGCTGAAGCTGACCGCCGAAGGGCGGTTGGAGGAAGCGTACGAGATCGCCTCCGCCACCAATACCTTCCCGGAGATCTGCGGCCGCATTTGTCCGCAGGACCGGCTGTGCGAAGGCAATTGCGTGATCGAGCAGTCCGGGCACGGGACGGTTACCATCGGCTCGATCGAGCGCTACATCACCGACACGGCTTTCGAGATGGGCTGGGTCAAGCCGGTCAAGCCGGCGCGCGAGCGCAGCGAATCCATCGGCATCGTCGGTGCCGGACCGGCGGGCCTGGCCGCCGCCGAGTTCCTGCGGCGCAAGGGATACCAAGTGACGGTCTACGACCGCTATGACCGGGTCGGCGGGCTGATGATCTACGGCATTCCCGGCTTCAAGCTCGAGAAGCCGATTGTCCTGCGCCGGGCCGAGCAGCTTGCCGAGGGCGGCATCGCGTTCAAGCTGAATTGCGAGCTGGGCCGCGACGTCACGGTCGCGGAGCTGCGGGACAAGCATGACGCGGTGCTGCTGGCGATCGGCGTCTACAAGGCGCGCGAGATGGCGGGGCCGGGCAGCGGCCTGAAGGACATCGTGCCGGCTCTTTCCTATTTGACCGCGAGCAATCGCACGGGCCTGGGCGACACCGTGCCCGACTTCGAATCCGGCGCGCTCGACGCCAAGGGCAAGCGCGTGGTGGTGATCGGCGGCGGCGACACGGCGATGGATTGCGTGCGCACCGCCGTGCGCCAGGGCGCGATCTCCGTCCACTGCGTCTATCGGCGCGACCGCGCGAACATGCCCGGCTCGCAGCGCGAAGTGGCGCATGCGGAGGAGGAAGGCGTGCAGTTCGTCTGGCAGGCCCAGCCGGAGGCCTTCCTTGGCAATGCCGACAATCGCGTGACCGGCGTGCGTTGCCAGCGCATCCATCTCGGCCTGCCCGACGCCACCGGCCGGCAGACCCCGCGTGTGATCGAGGGATCGAGCTTCACCATCGAGGCCGACCTCGCCATCAAGGCACTGGGCTTCGACCCGGAGGACGTGGCGGCGATGACCGGCAGCCGCGATCTCAGCCTCACCGGCTGGGGGACGCTCAAGGTGGACTGGCGAACGCTGATGACCAACCAGCCGGGCGTATTCGCCGCCGGCGACATCGTGCGCGGTGCCTCGCTGGTCGTCTGGGCGATCCGTGACGGCCGCGACGCGGCAGCGGCGATCGACAGCTACGTCACCCAATCCCGCGCCAAGCTCGCGGCGGAGTAGGAGTTGTCCATGGCAGCTCATCCGAACGAGATGCTGATTCCCGCAGCGGCGGTCTCCAACCAAGAGGCTTTCGAGATTCTGCGCGTGTGGATCAGTGAAGGCCGACAGCATGTCTCGCTGAGCCCCGGTGTCTGGGACGATCCTGCCGCCTGGGGATTGATGCTGGTCGACTTGGCGCGGCATGTCGCAAACGCGTATCAGCAGAGCAATCGCATGAAAAGCGCTGCGGCGCTCGAGCGCATCAAGCTCGGCTTCGAAGCGGAGTGGAACTCTCCCACCGACAGCCCCAGTGGCTCGCTGCTGACATGACCGAAATGACCGCGCAATTCCCATCGGGGAGCTCAGCCATGCCGAATTGGGCTGAAACCTACAAGAGCCAAGCCGCGCACCTCCAGGCCGCCGGCCTCTACGATCCGGCGGAGGAGCACGACGCGTGCGGCGTCGGATTGATCGCGGCGATCGATGGCGAGCCGCGGCGCGAGATCGTGCTGATGGGCATCGAGGCGCTGAAGTCGGTGTGGCACCGCGGTGCGGTCGATGCCGACGGCAAGACCGGCGACGGCGCCGGCATCCATGTGCAGATCCCGCACGCCTTCTTCGAGGATTACGTCCGCAAGGTCGGGCAGGAACTGGCGCCCGGCAAGCTCGGCATCGGCATGATCTTCCTGCCGCGCACCGACCTCGGCAAGCAGGAGGTCTGCCGCGTCATCGTCGAGCGCGAGATCTTGAATTACGGCTACACGATCTATGGCTGGCGCCAGGTGCCGGTGAATATCGGCGTCATCGGGGAGAAGGCCAACGCCACACGGCCCGAGATCGAGCAGATCATGATCGCCAACAGCAAGGGCGTGAGCGAGGAGATCTTTGAGACCGACCTTTATGTGATCCGCCGGCGCATCGAGCGCGCCGCCGCGGAGGAAGGGATCGGCGAGCTCTATATCTGCTCCCTCTCCTGCCGCTCGGTCATCTACAAGGGCATGTTCCTGGCCGAGCAGTTGACCGCCTTTTATCCCGACCTGCTGGACGAGCGCTTCGTCTCCAACTTCGCGATCTATCACCAGCGCTATTCGACCAACACCTTCCCGACCTGGAACCTGGCGCAGCCTTTCCGCGTGCTTGCGCATAACGGCGAGATCAACACGCTGAAGGGCAACGTCAACTGGATGAAGGCGCACGAGACGCGCATGTATTCGCCGGTCTATGGCGACCGCATCGCGGAGCTGAAACCGGTCATCCAGCCGGGCGGCTCCGATTCCGCCGCGCTCGACAACGTGTTCGAGGTCATGGTCACCGAGGAGCGACCGCTGCCGATGGTGAAGTGCCTGCTGGTGCCCGACGTGTGGGACAAGCGCGCAGCCATGCCGCAGAAGCACAAGGACCTGTTCTCCTATTGCAACTCGGTAATGGAGCCGTGGGACGGCCCGGCGGCGATCTGCGGCTTCGCGGGCAACTGGGCGGTCGCCTTCACCGACCGCAATGGCCTGCGCCCGCTGCGCTACTCGATCACGTCGGACGGTCTGCTGGTGGCCGGGTCCGAGACCGGCATGGTGAAGCTGGCGGAGGACCGCATCAGCCAGAAGGGGCGCCTTGGTCCCGGCCAGATGATCGCGGTCGATCTCGGCGAGGGGCGCTTCTACGGCCACCGCGAGATCATGGACAAGCTGGCGGACAGCGCTGATTTCAGCGCCTGGGTCAAGAACATCACGGTCATCGACGACCTCCTGAAGAAGGCGCGCGGTGAGCCGGCGCGCTTCGACAAGGAGACCCTGCGCCGTCGCCAGGTGGCGGCGGGACTGTCCATGGAGGACCTGGAGCTGGTGCTCCAGCCCATGGTGGAGGACGCCAAGGAAGCCGTCGTCTCCATGGGCGACGACACGCCGCTCGCCATCCTCTCCGACCAATATCGCGGGCTGCACCATTTCTTCCGGCAGAACTTCAGCCAGGTCACCAACCCGCCGATCGACAGCCTGCGCGAGCAGCGGGTGATGAGCCTGAAGACCCGCCTCGGCAATCTTGGCAACGTGATGGACGAGGATGAGAGCCAGTGCCGTCTGCTGCAGCTCGATTCGCCGGTGCTCCTGACCGCCGAGTTCCAGGCGATGCGCGCCTATATGGGGCAGAGCGCGGCGGAGCTCGATTGCACGTTCGATCCCAGGGCCGGCGAATCCGCCCTGCGCGAGGCGATCCAAACCATCCGCCGCCAGGCGGAGGACGCGGTGCGCGGCGGCGCCACGCATGTCATCCTGTCGGATGAGCGCGCCGGGCCGGAGCGCGCGGCAATCCCGATGATCCTGGCGACCGGCGCGGTGCACGTGCACCTGCTGCGCCAGCAATTGCGCACCTTCACCTCGCTCAACGTGCGCTCCGGCGAATGCCTCGACGTGCATCATTTCGCGGTGCTGGTGGGCGTCGGCGCGACCACGGTCAACGCCTATGTGGCGGAGGCCTCGATCGCCGACCGCCAGGCGCGCGGCCTGTTCGGCAAGCTCAGCCTCGATGAGTGCCTCGATCGCTACCGCAAGGCGGTGAACGAAGGCCTGCTGAAGGTCATGAGCAAGATGGGTATCGCGGTGGTATCCTCCTATCGCGGCGGCGCGAATTTCGAGGCGCTGGGCCTCTCCCGCACCCTCGTCGCCGAGTATTTCCCGCACATGCCCTCGCGCATCTCCGGCATCGGCATGACGGGCATCCAGCGGCGCGTCACCGCGCTCCATGCGCGCGCCTGGAACCCGGATGCGATCGCGCTGCCGATCGGAGGCTTCTACAAGTACCGCAAGGGTGGCGAGACCCACGCATGGTCGGCGGAGGCGATCCACACGCTGCAATCAGCGGTCGCCAGCGAATCCTACCAGGCCTACAAGCGCTACAGCGAGATGATCGCCAAGGCGCCGCCGGTCGCGATCCGCGATTTGCTGGATTTCGTGCCGACCGGCCAAAGCGTCCCGGTCGAGGAGGTCGAGAGCATCACCGAGATCCGCAAGCGCTTCGTCACGCCCGGCATGTCGCTGGGCGCGCTGTCGCGCGAGGCGCATGGCACGCTCAACGTCGCCATGAACCGCATCGGCGCCAAGTCGGATTCCGGCGAAGGCGGCGAGGATCCAGCGCGCTTCAAGCCGAGGGCGAACGGCGACAACGAGAACTCGGCGATCAAGCAGATCGCCTCGGGCCGCTTCGGCGTCACCGCCGAATACCTCGCGAATTGCCGCGAGATCGAGATCAAGGTCGCACAGGGCGCCAAGCCAGGCGAAGGCGGCCAGCTGCCCGGCTTCAAGGTCTCGGTCGAGATCGCGCAACTGCGCCACGCGACGCCCGGCGTCTCGCTCATCTCGCCGCCGCCGCATCACGACATCTACTCGATCGAGGACCTCGCGCAGCTCATCTATGACCTGAAACAGATCAACCCGACCGCCAAGGTCGGCGTGAAGCTGGTGGCGCGCTCCGGCATCGGCACCATCGCGGCGGGCGTCGCCAAGGCCAAGGCGGACGTGATCCTGATCTCCGGCCATGTCGGCGGCACCGGCGCCTCGCCCCACACCTCGATCAAGTATGCCGGTGTGCCCTGGGAAATGGGCCTTGCCGAGGCGCACCAGGTGCTGACGCTGAACCGTCTGCGCCACCGCGTGCGGCTGCGCACCGACGGCGGCATCAAGACCGGCCGCGACGTGGTGATCGCCGCCATCCTGGGCGCCGAGGAATTCGGCATCGGGACAGCCTCACTGGTCGCCATGGGCTGCATCATGGTGCGGCAGTGCCATTCCAACACCTGCCCGGTCGGCGTCTGCACCCAGGATCCGACGCTGCGCGAGAAGTTCACCGGCTCGCCGGAGAAGGTGGTCAATCTCTTCAGCTTCATCGCCGAGGAGGTGCGCGAGGTGCTGGCATCGCTCGGCTACCGCACGCTGAACGAGGTGATCGGCCGCACGGAATTGCTGGAGCAGGTGAGCCGCGGCGCGGCGGATCTCGACGACCTTGATCTCAACCCCCTGATCTCGCAGGCGGATCCGGGTGACCAGGCGCGCTATTGCACGCTGGAAGGCCGCAACGAGGTGCCTGACACGCTCGACGCCCGGATGGTGGAGGATTGCAGGCCGCTGTTCGAAGCGGGCGAGAAGATGCAGTTGCAGTACAACACCCGCAACACCTATCGCGCCATCGGCACACGGCTCTCCGCGCATATCACCACGCGGTTCGGCATGAACGGGCTCAAGCCCAACCACCTGACCGTGCGCCTGCGCGGCTCGGCGGGCCAGTCGCTCGGCGCCTTCGCGGTGCGCGGCATCAAGCTCGAGGTTTTCGGCGACGCCAACGATTATGTCGGCAAGGGCCTCAGCGGTGGCACCATCGTCGTCCGGCAGATGCCCTCCTCCAGGCTCAACAGCCAGGAGAACACCATCATCGGCAACACCGTCCTCTATGGCGCGACGGCGGGCAAGCTGTTTGCGGCGGGCCAGGCGGGCGAGCGCTTCGCGGTGCGCAATTCCGGCGCCGACGTGGTGGTGGAGGGTTGCGGCTCCAATGGCTGCGAATACATGACGGGCGGGACTGCAGTGATCCTGGGCCGCGTCGGCGACAATTTCGCGGCTGGCATGTCGGGCGGCATGGCTTTCGTGTATGACGAGGCTGGCGACTTCCCGCTTTTCGTCAATGGCGGATCGGTCGTGTGGCAGCGGCTCGAATCGGAGCACTGGGAGCAGCATCTGCGCAGCCTGATCGAGGAGCACGCGGAGGAGACGCAGTCGCGCTTTGCCCGCCGCCTGCTCAACGACTGGATGCTGGAGCGCGGCAAGTTCTGGCAGGTCGCGCCCAAGGAGATGCTGGACAAGCTCCCGCACCCGCTGAGCGATCTGCGCGCCGCGATTCCCGCGGAGTAGCCGAGTGGCGGCGCCCATCCTGATCGTCCCCGGACTGGGCGGATCCGGACCCGATCATTGGCAGAGCCTGTGGCAGGCACGCCTCCCCGATGCACGGCGCGTGGAGCAGGCGGATTGGCACAAGCCCGCGCGCGCCGGTTGGATCGCGCGGCTCGACGCCGCTGTCGCAACGGCCAGGCAGCCGCCGATCCTGGTCGCGCACAGCCTGTCCTGCGCCTTGGTCGCGTGCTGGAGCTGGGTGCATGCGCGGCCGGTGCAATGCGCGCTGCTGGTCGCACCGGCCGATGTGGATTCGGACGCGCACACGCCGCCGGAAGCACACGTCTTCCGCCCCATGCCCATGAAACGGCTGCCCTTTCCCACCATTGTTGTGGTCAGTCGCAACGATCCTTACGTCGCCGTCGACCGCGCGGCCGCGATGGCCGAGGCGTGGGGCGCCGAGTTGGTCGATATCGGCGACGCCGGCCACATCAACACCAGCGCCGGCTATGGCGAATGGCCGGAGGGCGAACGCCTCTTGCAGCGCCTTCAGGCCGGGAATCCGGCGTACCAATCCGCGTGACTGCCCGCGTGGTTCGCCATGCCCGGCCTGGTGAGGCAACCGCGCGGCTTGATGAAGGAATCGATGCGTCGCGCCGGGCGCTCGTGCCACTGGATGTTGAAGGCGGCGAGCTTTGGGAAGAACTGCAGGTGCGCGTAGGGCAGATGGTCGTGGATCCACCAGGCCAGCGCCCGCCAATCCGCGCCGGCGGCGTGGCGGTCGGCAAACCACGGCACTACCACGGTCGCGCCCCCGCCCATGCAGCCATCCGCGTCGCGCAAATCCCAGACGTGATAGGCGGCATTCACCCGCACGCTCCCGCATTCGCGCCGGCGGTGGCCGAATTCCGTGACGAGACGGGACCGGAAGCCGGAGCGGATCGCCAGGCGGCCGAACGCCGCTTGCAGCGGTTCCAGCAAGGTCTCGCAGAGCTGCCCCCCGGCCGCGATGGCAAGGCCGGGATCATCAGGCAGGTTGGGAACGCCGTGGAAGCCGGCAATCTCCGAATAGAGGAAATCGCGCATGAAGAAGCTCGGTGACAGGCGCACGCGGCCGAAATCTTCGAGCGCTGCCATGGAGCGAGGCTTGCGCATAGTCCTGCCTCACTTGCCGTTCAGGCCCACATTGTAGCGGCCGCGCGAAAGCGCCGTAACTGACGCGCGCTGGCGCGGAGGCGGCGCAGGATGGTAGGAAACCTCCATCTATTTCCGCGATCTCGGGGGACAATGACGATGCTGATCCGGCAGCCTTTCTGGTTCCTGCGCCATGGCCAGACGGACTGGAATCGCGCCGGGAGGTGCCAGGGCCGGTGCGACGTCCCGCTCAGCCCCGCGGGCGAGGCCGAGGCGCTGGCCGCCGTGCCGCCGCTGAGGCATCTCGGCATAAACGCCATCTGCTCCAGCCCATTGAAGCGGGCGCGCCGAACGGCCGACATCATCGGCGACGCGTTGGGCCTGCCGGTGACGGACGTGCCCGGCCTCGAGGAATTCGATGTCGGGCCCTATGAAGGCGTCGCGGATTATTCCTGGCTGCCGGCGTGGCGCGAGGACCAAGCGGTGCCGGGCGTCGAGCCCTTCGCCGCCCTACGCGAGCGCGTGGCAGAAGCGGCAAACCGTGCCCTCGGCGGCGCCAGCCACGTGCTGATCGTCGCCCATGGCGGCGTGTTCTGGGCCTTGCAGCATCTGTGCGGATCGCCCTTTGTCCCGCTCGTTCATTGCCAGCCCGCCTACCTGTCGCCGATCGGAGAGAGCGCATGGTGCATCGAGATGCTGAACGCCACCGCGGTCGCCGAGGCGTGAACGCCATCCGCATCCGCCGCGCGACCGCCGAGGATCGCGACTTCATGTTCGCCCAGGCGGCGCGCCTTGCAGCGGTCGCGAACCTGTCGTGGCATGCCGATAGCGATGTTCTCCGCTTCCAGCATCGGTTCATCGCCACGACGTTGGCGCGTCCCGAAGCCGAATGCAGCACGTTCATCGCCGAAGGCGAATCCGCCCAGCTTCTCGGCTTCGTACATATCGAATCATCCACCGATTCCGTCACGCTCGAACCCTGCGCCTATGTGGCGCTCCTCGCCGTGATCGAAGCGGCGCAAGGCCAGGGTGTAGCGGCCCGGTTGATGGAAGCCGCCGAGGATTGGGCGCGCCGGCAGGGCTTCCGCCTGATCGCACTCGACGTGTTCGCCAATAATCAGCGGGCGCGCGCTTTCTATGCACGGCACGGCTATCTGGAGGATTCGCTCCGCCTCACCAAGCCTCTCGCCGAGAAAGAGCGCTAATCCGCCGCTATGTTCGGCAGCTTGTCGGGGCTGGCCTCGACCTCCGCAACGGCCTTGCGCCAGGCGACGACACGCTCGGCACCGGCGGGATGCGTGTCGTTCCAGCTCGACGTCGCCACGCCATTCAGCTTTGCCAAGACTTCGAATGTGCGCCCGGCACGCTCCAGGTCGAAATCCGCGCGCGCCAGAACATAGGCGGCAAGCAGGTCCGCTTCGCGCTCCTGCTCCTTTGAGAAAGCGAGTTGGCCGGCCCTCGCCCCATGCTGCATGCCCATGGTCGTCCAATCCTCGGTGGCCTCCGGCGGTGCGCCGCCGACAGCCGCGATCCCGCCCATCAGCAATCCGCCGAGCACCGCGCCCAGCAGGACGCTGCTGCGCGTCTCGTATACATGGTCCGCGATCTGGTGGCTCATTTCGTGCGCCATGACGGCCGCGATCTCTTCGTCCGTCTCCAGATACTCCAGCATTCCGCGATGCAGATATATGTCGCCGCCCTCGTCGGCGAAGGCGTTGACCTCGTCATCGTCAACATAGTGGAACATGAAGCGGCATTCCTCCGTATCGGCCCGCGCGCAGACGGCCGCGACACCGGCCGTCAGCTGGACACCAAGGCGGCGGATCGCCTCGCGATAATAGGCATCGCTGCGCGAGAACTTTGGAAGGGTAGGATCTGCGGCCTCGATTTCCTTTGCGGCCACCAACGCTTCGTGGTCGGTGACCGGCGGCAACATGAATGCCGTGCCGCCACAGCCCGGCAACGCCAAGCACGAAACCACGGCCAGGCATGCGATGTGCGATCCTCTCATCCCCAATCCTCCTTGTCCCCCCACTGGTTGATCCGGTGGTTCCCCGTTGGCTGCGCGTGAGCGCAACCTGGGATTGCTGCTATTTTGAATTATATACTAACGGTAGTGCGGCGATATTGGCAAGCGGGAAACGGAGGCGCGGCTTGCCTGATACGGCGCGGCGGGTCATAACGCGGCCCTCAGTTGGAGTCAGGATTCGCCGGTGAAATCCAGTCCAGGGCAGATTCCGATCCGCAGCCGCGGGGTCGCGGCCGTCATCCTGGCGGGCCGGGGCGAGGGCGCGCGCGTGCTCGTGCTCCAGCGCAACAAGAACACCTCGCGCGGCCTCTGGAGCCTGGTCATGGGACGGCTCGAGAAAGGCGAGAGCGCAGCCGAGGCGGTCCGGCGCGAGATCGTGGAGGAGACCGGGATCCAGGTCGAGGCGCTCTACACCACCGGCTGCGTCGATGCCTTCTTCAACGCCGGCGCCAATTCCATCGAGATGATGCCGATCTTCGCCGCGCCCTTCGCCAGGGAGCCGGAGGTGACGCTGGACCACGAGCATCTGGCCTATCGCTGGCTGAGCTTCGCCGATGCCATCGATCTGCTCGCCTATCCGGGGCAGCGCCAGGCCCTGCCCGACATCAAGCGCGATTTCGCTGATCGCGATCCGCCGGCGTTCCGCCTGATCCGGGAGTAGCGGCGCGCCCGCATGTAAATTGCGCCATCTGGATTGCGGGGGCGCGGGCTGTTAGATTCCGCCGGAGACCGATCCCAACGGGCCATGCGCACCCTTTATCACTTCCCGCTGCAACCCCAGTCCCGCAAGCTGCGCCTGCTGCTCAAGGAAAAGCACCTGGACTGCGACCTGGTCATGGAGCGTCCCTGGGAGCGGCGCGAGGCCTTCCTGCGCCTCAATCCCGCCTGCGAGATTCCAGTGCTGACGGAGGATAGCGGCCTCACCTTGAGCGGCGATTACGCCATCACCGAATACCTGGAGGAGGCGTATGAGGAGCCGGCGATGCTCGGCCGGGCCAAGGTCGAGCGGGCGGAGGTGCGGCGCCTCATCGCCTGGTTCGACGGCAAGTTCCAGCGCGAAGTGACCCAGCACCTGCTTGAGGAGAAGGTCATCAAGCGGCTCTACGGCCGCGGCGGCCCCGATTCATCCGCCTTGCGCGCGGGCAAGGCCAATATTCACGTCCACCTGCACTACATCAGCTGGCTGATCGACCGGCGCAACTGGCTGGCCGGCGAGGAGATCTCCGCCGCCGACCTCGCGGCGGCCGCACATCTCTCCTGCCTCGATTACCTGGGCGACGTGCCGTGGGAGGAGCATCCCGTGGCGAAGGAATGGTACGCGCGGCTGAAATCCCGGCCCAGCTTCCGCCCGCTGCTCGCCGACCATTGGCCCGGGACAACGCCGCCCGCGCATTACGCGAATCTGGATTTCTGAAGTCGCAAGTCGAAGTCAGAAGAACGAGCGAACCGTCTCGACCTGACGTCTGACTACTTGATATCCAGCTTCTGAATATTCTTCTGCGCTTCCTCGGCGGCAGCGGTGCCGGGCACCACCTGGATCACGGTGAGCCAATCGGTGCGGGCGCCGGCGACATCGCCCTTGGCGCGGCGCAGATAGCCGCGCTCCAGCAGGGCACTGGGGTGGCTGGGGGAGAGTTTCAGGGCGTGCTCGATATTGTCCTCCGCCAGGTCGGGCTTCTCGAGCTGCCGATAGGCGGCGGCGCGCATGGCATAGATGTCGGGATTATCCGGCGCCAGGTCGACCGCCGCGTTGAGGTCGTCCAGCGCCTCGAGATACATGCCGGTGGTGCCATAGGTCAGCGCCCGGTCGATCAGCAACTCGACGTTCTTCGGATTGAGCTTCAGGCCCTCGTCCTGCGCATACAAGGCGCGCTGCTGATGGCCGGCTTTGGTCCAGGCTTGGCCGGCCTGGGCAAACAGTTCCGCGGCCAGCGGCGCCTGCGCTTGCGGCATGGTCTGGGCCACGCGCTCCAGCTCCAGCGCGCCATCCTCCACCGCGCCGGTGCGGATCAGCGCCAGCGCCTTGCAATGACGCGCCGCATCGCCGCCGCCTTGCCTCTCCCACTCCACTGCGCTGTCCAGCGCGCCGCCGGGATCGCGCTGCAGCAGGGACATGCAGGCCTCGTATTGCGCCTGGTTGTCGAGCGCTCCGGCAGGCGCAACGAGGCCCAGCGCGGCCATTGTCGCCATACATCCGAAAAACGCGCGTAGGCCGAAAGGAGACATCGCTTGCCGGGGGTTGACTATGCTTTAGTGCGAGGCGAACCATCTTTCGGGTGCCGACAAATTGCAAGTCCGCCAAAGCGCGCAGCGTGACAGCCAAGCCACCGGCTCATGACCTCGCATCTGTTCTGCTTCGGGTTGGGCTACAGCGCGACCTTTCTGGCGCGGCAGCTCGTCGCAACGGGCTGGCGGGTCACCGGCACCTGCCGCAGCCGGGATCATCAGGTCGACCTGAGCCGCCTCGGCGTCGAAGCGCATCTGTTCGACCGCGACCGGCCGCTCGGCAACCTGCCGGAACTGCTTTCCGCGGCAACCCATCTGCTAAGCTCAGTGCCGCCGGATGAACATGGCGATCCCGTGCTGGGCGTCCACCGGGCCCAGATCGACGCCGCCGCGCCGGGCCTCGCCTGGATCGGCTATCTCTCGACCACGGGAGTCTACGGCAATCGCGACGGCGGTTGGGTCGACGAGATGAGCGCGTTGCAGCCGACCGGCGAGCGCGGCCGCCGGCGCGTCGCCGCCGAGCAGGAATGGCTCGCGCTCCGCCAGCCCGCGCATCTGTTCCGGCTGGCCGGGATCTATGGGCCGGGCTCCTCGCCGCTCGACACCATGCGCGAGGGACGCGCCCAGCGCATCGTGAAGCCGGGCCAGATCTTCAGCCGCATCCACGTCGCCGACATCGCGCAGGTCCTGCAAGCCTCGATGGCGCGGCCGCATCCGGGCGCGGCCTACAACGTATGCGACGACGATCCCGCGCCGCCCTCCGACGTGATCGCCTTCGCCGCGGCCTTGCTCAACCGGCAGCCGCCGCCGGAAGTCCCGTTCGAAGAGGCCGCGCTCTCGCCGATGGCGCGCAGCTTCTACGCCGACAACAAGCGCGTCAGCAACAGCCGCATCAAGCGCGAGCTGGGCGTGGCGCTGCACTACCCGAGCTATCGCGTCGGCCTGCCCGCGATCCTGGCGGCGGGTGGCTAGATCAACGCTTCGATGTTCGCGCCCACGAGCGCGAGATCCGCGTCGCGGGACAGGCGGTGATCGCCATCCTTGACCAGCGTCACCCGCACATCGCTGCCTGCGATCCGCTCCGCGAGGTCCAGCGACAGGCGATAAGGCACGTCGGGATCGGCCATGCCGTGCAGCAGCCGCACCGGGCTGCGAATATCGATGGTCGCGGCGAGCAACAAGTGCTGCCTGCCTTCTTCGATCAGCGCGCGCGTGATGATGGTCGGCTCCTCCGAATACGCCGAGGGCAGTTCCAGGCGGCCGGTGCGCACCAGCAATTCGCGCTGCTCCGCCGTCAGGTTTTTCCAGAGCAGCGCCTCGGTGAAGTCGGGCGCGGGCGCGAGGCCAACCAGCCCGGCGATTCGCTCCGGCCGCGCCAGGGCTGCGAGGAGCATGATCCAGCCGCCCATGCTGGAGCCAACCAGGACCAGCGGACCGTCTGCCGACTGATCGATGACGGCGATCGCGTCCGCGGCCCAGCGCCCGATCGTTCCGTCCTCGAACCGGCCGCTCGATTCGCCATGGCCGGAATAGTCGAACCGCACCAAGGAGAGACCGCGCGCGGCGCAGAATGCATCGAGGAAGCTCGCCTTCGTGCCCCGCATGTCGGACCGGAAGCCGGGCAGAAACAGGATTCCTGCGCAGTCCCGTGTGCGATCGGTTGCGAGCCGTTTGCGGTAGGCAAGCCGCCGGCCGGATATCTCGAGGAACTGTGGTGTTCCGGATCCGGCGCCGGCCGTATCGTGATTCACCGTTGCCAATTCTGTTGCCGCCCTGTTCTCCGGCACGTATGGTGCCGCTTCACGAGCCGAAAGTGCCTTCCTGGTTGCTGAATGTCGAGCGACACCTCCGTCCTGCAATCCCGCGGCCGAAGAAAGCCGAACCCCGACGCACCAACCGTATTGCATCTGGTCAGCCGGCTGGATGGCGGCGGCGGGGCGCGGCTGGCGATCGACCTTTCCAGCGGCGTGGTGGAATCCGGCGGGCGCGCGCTGATCGCCTATGATGGAGAGGCCTCGACCTACGAGTTGACGCGCCACCGGATCACGCCGATCGCGGAGGCGCTGACCAGCCGCAATCCCATTTCCGGCTACACGCTCACGCGGCGCCTCGCGCAGGTGATCCGCGAGCAGAAGGTCGACTTGGTGCATGCGCAGAACGCGACGCTGGCGGCGGTCGGCGAGGCCGCAGCGCGCAAGGCCGGCGCGAAGATGATCACCACCTTCTGCGACGGTCCGGGCGAGATCGCCACGCTGTCGAAGAAGACGCGCACGGCGCTGATCAATTCCGACCACGTGCTGACGCTCTCCTACCTCACCGCCAACCAGCTTGCGGACGCGCTGCCGGAATTGCGAGAGCGGGTGACCGTGGTACCCTATGGCGTCGATCTCACGCGCTTCGATCCGCAGCGTGTCACGCCGCAGCGCGTGATCCAGATGGCGCAGGCCTGGCGCGTGCCCGACGACAAGCCGATCGTCATGCTGCCGGCGCGCTACGTGCCGCAGAAGGGTCATGCGCTGCTGCTGGAAGCGCTGGCCGAGGTCAAGGACATCAGCCTGCGCTGCCTCATGGTCGGCCCTTCGGCGGATGGCGGTGCCTATCGCGACCAGCTCGAGAAGCTGGTCAATATGATGGGGCTGGACGATCGCGTGCTGCTGGCGGACGAGTGCCGCGACATGCCGGCGGCGCTTATGCTGGCGGATCTGGTGGTGGCGCCGGACCTGACGCCCTCGACCTACAACCGCGTGGTGATCGAGGCCCAGGCACTCGGCCGGCCGCTGGTGGTCAGCGATTTCCCCTGTGCGCGCGAACTGGTGGAAGGCAGCTCCATGGCCTGGCTGGTGCCGCCCAACGATGCGCAGTCACTGGCCTGGGCGATCCGCGATGCGCTCGCCTTGCCCTCGGAAGAGCGGCAGGCGCGCACGACACAGGTGATCGAGAACCTGCAGCGCCGGTCCGACCGCGACTGGATGCGCCAGCGCGTGCTCGGCATGTATTGGGACCTTTCCGGCAAGCCGGGCGCGCCGTTCTAGCGGCGCGGCGCCGGGAACCGGGCGCCCTTGTTCCTGTTAGGGCTGGGACCGCGGTGCAGATCGCCCTGCGAGCCGCCGCTGACCCCTCAGGAAGGAGCCGACGATGATCCGCAAGGTGAGCTTCAACGCCTATTGCCTCCACCCCGGGACGGTCGCCCGGAACTTCGGCGGCTGGGAGGCGGGCCCCTATCGCGAGCGCGCCGCCAACGCCGACCGCGCGAAGGCGATGCAGGTCTTCAAGCGCAAGCGGGCGCCCGTTCCGCTGAATCCCAAGCAACGGCGCGCCGACGCGTGGTAGCACGCCGGACAGCCGCCAGCCGGCGCGCCCCAGGCGGCCGCAGGGCGGGCGCCGGGAAAAGCCGCCCCTGGTCCGGCCAGGTCACGCGCCGGAGCAACGCCCTGGACCTCGAACCGGCGGTCTTCCGATCGGGCGACCCGCACAAGATCGCCCTTTCCCTCAAACGCTCGGCCGAGCCCAGCAGGCGGCGCAAGAGCGCGCCCTACCGCTCCGCGGTGTCGATGCTGACCTTGTTATATCAACCGGGCTGGCCGGACCCTGCCCCGGCGGCAGGTCCGCGTCCTGGAACGAGCCAAGGGGGAGCTGCGCAAGGTGTTCGGCCGCCGCATGTGATCGCGTCAGGCTCCAGGCGGTTTTTCCCGAATATTACGACCTGCTCACAACAGATATGACAGTTTTGCGATAACCTGCCGGGATGAGCGGGTGGCTTTCCAAGTTCGCGGGGACACGGCCCGTGAAGCCGCCCGTTGAACTCCGCGAAAGGCCTGCGCGGCTTGTCCGCGAGGCGGTCGCCGGCCAGCGACAGCAGGCCCTTCCTTGGGCGCTCCTGGCGCTGACAGTGGCAGGGACGCTCTTGGGCATGGGGTCCTATGTCCTTGCCGTGACCGGTCAGCCGCTCGGTGTCCTGGTGCGGGATGCCAACGCCATCGCCGGGCAGCCCAACTATTTCGGTGCCCTGGAGCATGCCGGAATTCTCCTGACGAGCGGCGCCGGGTGGATCGCGGCCTTCAGCGCCCTGTTCTGCCGCGGACAGGCGGCGCGATTTCTGCTTCTGGGAGGCTCGCTTTCCCTCCTCCTCGCCGCAGACGATCTCTATATGCTCCATGAAAGCGGCCCGCGCTTTGGCATCGCGGAAACCTTCGTCTTTGCCTTCTATGCCTTGCTCCTGGTGGCGCTGGTCGTCACCAGCCTTCGGCATTTCCTCAGTACACCCTTCGTGCTGCTCGGGGCGGCTATGGCGCTGTTCGCGATTGCCGTATTCTTTGATGCGACCCGTTACACGCCGTTCGGCCTGCCTTCGGGTGCCGAGGATTGCCTGGAGCTGGTCGGGATCTGTTTCTGGACGGTCTATTTCGTCAAGTGCAGCCGGGACGCGTTGTTGGACCGCGGGCGCGACCCTCTCTAGAGGGCATTTCCCACTGGTCCTGTCGGCTTGCCAAGCCGGGGACCCGTCTGTATAACCGCGCGTCCGGCGGAAGCCGCCTCTGGGCCATGAATGGGCATGCCCACGCGCCATCGCCGTATCTAACCAGTTGAAGGAACATGAAAATGCCCAAGATGAAGACCAAGAGCAGCGCCAAAAAGCGCTTCAAGCTCACCGCCTCCGGCAAGGTGAAGTTCAAGCCCGCCAACAAGCGCCACGGCCTCGTCAACCGGCCGACGCAGATGAAGCGGCAGAGCCGTCGCAATGCAGTGATGTTCGAGGGCGATGCGAAGAAGGTGATTCGCTTCTTCCTACCCAACGGCCTCTAACCCCCAGCGCGACGGAGAGACACCATGGCACGTACTAAACGCGGCGTTACCTCGCACGCGCGGCACAAGAAGGTCCTCGACATGGCCAAGGGCTATGTCGGGCGGGCCAACAACAACTATCGCATCGCGCTGGAAAAGGTCGAAAAGGGCCTGCAATACGCGTATCGCGACCGGCGCAACCGGAAGCGCGACTTCCGCGGCCTGTGGATCCAGCGCATCAATGCCGGTGCGCGCGAGCACGGCTTGACCTATTCTCAGTTCATCAATGGCGTGAAGCGCGCCGGGATTGAACTGGACCGCAAGGTTCTGTCGGATCTGGCGATCCGCGAGCCGGCGGCCTTCGCGGCCATTGCCAAGCAGGCGCAAGAGGCACTCAAAAAGGCTTAGGAGCCGATGGCTGGCGGCTGGGTTCGGCGCTCGATCCTGATACTTCCGCTGGCCGGCGCCTTGGCCCTGGTGGGGTGCGATAGCTACGAATCCGACATTGCCGCCGTGAAGCGCGCCAAGACCGTGCCCGGCCAGACCAACGAGGAACTCGTGATGGATCTGGCCGGCGCCCGCGCCTCCATCGAATGGACCGCCGAGCGGTCCCAGGTCTATGACAATGACGACATCATTGCCGTGATCGCCACCATCCACCGCCTGGGGCAGCAGGGCCGGCGCAGCAAGGTGGACCTGGTCTATATCCACAACCGGCAGACCCAGAAGATCTCCTTTGAGGAGCTCCGCCTGAACGGCCAGCGGCAGGATCTGCTGTCGGGCGCGCTCAACCTCTTCCTGCTGGACCAGTTTAAGCTGCAACTGCAATAGCAAGCCGGCCAGACACGTTTTGGAGGGGAGGCCGGACTTGCTCCGGGCCTCCCCTTCTCGTATCTGGTTGGCGCGAAAGTTTAGGATGGCATCGATGCAACATCTGGACGGGCTCAAGGATAAGTGGCTGGCGGCGATCGCCGGCGCGGGAGCCCTGGATCAACTGGAGAGCCTGCGGGTCGAAGCCCTGGGCAAGAAGGGCGAGGTCACGGGCCTGATGAAGACCCTGGGCAGCCTGTCGCCCGAGGAGCGCAAGAGCGCAGGCCAGTCGCTGAACCAGCTCAAGGACGCGCTGGCCGAAGCGATCGAGGCGCGCAAGGCCGCGCTCGAGGAAGGGGCGCTGAACCAGCGCCTGAAGCGCGAGACGCTCGACCTCAGCTTGCCGGCACGGCCGGAGCTGGACGGGCGCCTGCACCCGATCAGCCAGACCATCGACGAGATCGTCGCGATCTTCGGCGAGATGGGCTTCGGGGTCGCCGAAGGGCCGGATATCGAGGACGATTTCAAGAACTTCACCGCGCTCAACATCCCGCCGGACCACCCGGCGCGCCAGATGCAGGACACCTTTTACCTGCCGAAGAAGCCCGGCGAGAAGGAGGCGATGGTGCTGCGCACCCATACCTCGCCGGTGCAGATCCGCACCATGATGTCGAAGAAGCCGCCGATCCGCGTGATCTGCCCGGGCCGTACCTACCGCTCGGATTCGGACATGACGCATACGCCGATGTTCCACCAGGTCGAGGGACTCGTGGTGGACGAGACGACGCATATGGGGCACCTCAAGGGCTGCCTGATCGATTTCGTGCGCGCATTCTTCGGCATCGACGATCTGCCGGTCCGGTTCCGCAACAGCTTCTTCCCCTTCACCGAGCCTTCGGCGGAGGTCGATATCGGCTGCGACCGCTCGGGCGGCGAATTGAAGCTCGGCCAAGGCAAGGATTGGCTGGAGATTCTGGGCTGCGGCATGGTTCACCCGAAGGTGCTCGCCAATTGCGGCATCGATCCCGCCAAATACCAGGGCTTCGCCTTCGGCATGGGGATCGAGCGCATCGCCATGCTGAAATACGGCATCCCCGACCTGCGCACCTTTTTCGACGCCGATCTGCGCTGGCTCAAGCATTACGGATTCGTGCCGCTGGACGTGCCCTCCATGACCGGGGGGCTGACGCGATGAAGTTCACGTTGAAGTGGCTCAAGGAGCATCTCGATACGGATGCGGATGTCGCGACGATCGCGCGCACGCTCACCATGATCGGCCTCGAGGTCGAGCATATCGAGGACCGCGCCAGCGACCTCGCCCCCTTTACCATCGGCTACGTGGTCGAGGCGGTGCAGCACCCGAACGCCGACAAGCTGCGCGTCTGCAAGGTCGACACCGGCAAGGAGATCGTGCAGGTGGTGTGCGGCGCGCCCAATGCGCGCACCGGCATGAAGGGCGTGTTCGCGCCGGTCGGCAGCTTCATTCCCGGCACCAGACTCGATCTCAAGAAGGGCGTGATCCGCGGCGTTGAATCCAACGGCATGCTCTGCTCCATGCGCGAAATGGGACTGGGGCAGGATCATGACGGCATCATCGACCTTGCCGCCGATGCGCCGGTGGGGCAGAGCTTCGCCGCCTACATGGGCTATGGCGACCCGGTGTTCGAGATCAAGCTGACGCCGGACCGCGCCGATTGCCTCGGCGTCCATGGCATCGCGCGCGATCTGGCTGCGGCCGGCCTTGGCACGCTGAAGCCGTTCGAGCAGAAGCGGATCGAGGGCACGTTCGAGAGCCCGCTCAAATGGCAGCGCGCGGATGTGGGCGATGCCTGCCCGCTCGCGGTCGGGCGCTATTTCCGCAACGTGACGAACGGCCCCAGCCCGCAATGGCTGCAGGAGCGGCTGATCGCCATCGGCCTGCGCCCCATTTCGGCGCTGGTCGACATCACCAATTTTGTCACTTATGACCTCAACCGGCCGCTGCACGTGTTCGATGCGGACAAGGTGAAGGGCCATCCCACCATGCGCATGGCCAAGGCCGGCGAGAACGTCCTGGCGCTCGACGGCATCGAATACGCGCTCGAACCCGGCATGGTGGTGATCGCCGACGACAATCGAGTCGAGGCGATCGGCGGCGTCATGGGCGGCGAGCTGTCGGGCGTCACGCCCGAGACGCGCAACGTGTTCCTGGAATCGGCCCTGTTCGACGCCGTGAACACCGCCCGCACCGGCCGCAAGCTCGGCATCAATTCCGACGCGCGCTACCGCTTCGAACGCGGGGTCGACCCGGAATCGGCCGATTGGGGCATCGAGGTCGGCACCAGGCTGATCCTGGAGCTGTGCGGCGGAGAGGCGAGCCACGTCACGCGCGCCGGCGAACGGCCGGAATGGCACCGCACCATCGCGTTCCGGCCGGAGCGGGTCCGGACCCTCGGTGGCGTCGAGGTGCCGGCGGAACGGCAACGCGACATTCTCTCCAAGCTCGGCTTCGGCGTGGAGGAAGAGAGCGCCGCGCGCTGGAGCGTGACGCCGCCTTCCTGGCGCGCTGACATCGAGGGCGAAGCTGACCTGGTCGAGGAAGTCATCCGCATCAACGACTACGACAACATCCCCGTGGTCTCGATGCCGAAGCTCTCGGCATTGCCGCATCCGGCGATCACGCCGCAGCAGCGCCGCGTGCCGCTGGCCAAGCGCCTGCTGGCGAGCCGTGGCCTGCTCGAAGCCGTCACCTTCAGCTTCATGCCGAGCGCGATTGCCAAGCTGTTCCAGCCGAAGGGTGCGAACGCGCCGCTGGTCATGCTGGCGAACCCGATCAGCGCCGATCTCGACGCCATGCGGCCATCGATTCTGGGCAACCTGCTGCTGGCGGCTGCGCGCAACGCGGCGCGCGGCTATCCCGATGTCGCCTTGTTCGAAGTCGGCCCCTCCTATCTCGACGAGACGGAGAAGGGCCAGATCCTCAGCGCGACCGGCGTGCGCGTCGGGCTTCATCGCCCACGCCACTGGGAGGGGAAGCCGCGCAACGCCGATGCGTTCGACGCCAAGGCCGATGCGCTGGCGCTGCTGCAGATGTTCGGCGCGCCGGTAGACAACCTGCAGGTCCTGCCCGAAGCGCCCGGCTACTACCACCCCGGCCGCTCGGCCGTGCTGCGCCTCGGCCCCACGATCCTGGCGCAATTCGGCGAATTGCACCCCAACGTGCTCAAGGCCTGCGACCTCAAAGGGCCGGCCGTCGGATTCGAAGTGTTCCTCGATCGCCTGCCGACGACGCGCGCCAAAGGCACCGCACGACCGCTGCTCAACGCCTCGCCGTTCCAGCCGCTGGAGCGCGACTTCGCGTTCCTGGTGGATGCGGGGGTGGCGGCCGACAAGTTGATCCGGGCGGCGAAGAGTGCGGACAAGGCGCTGATCACCGAGGCCAAGGTGTTCGACCTGTTCCAGGGCGGCGCGCTGCCCGAGGGCAAGAAGTCGATCGCCTTCTCCGTCACGATCCAGCCGCGCGAGCGCACGCTCACGGACCAGGAGATCGAAGCGCTGAGCGCCAAGATCGTCGCAGCGGTGAACAAGGCGACGGGCGGAGAGTTGCGCAAGTAGCGCGTTAGCCGATGGCGAGCGGCTTAGGGCCGCGCCGACAGGTTCTCTGCGATGAGATCCTCGGCCAGGAACTGTCCCGCCCGCGTCCATGCCTGCTCGTTGTCGCCGCGGAAGGAGATGGTGCGATCGAACACGACCTGGTCCGTCGTGAGATCGACGACCTGAGCCTTTCCGAACTGGATCAATGTGCTCATCTTGTGGATGCCGCCATAGAGCAGCAGGCGGGCGCCGGATTGCCGCGCGGCTTCCGTCAGGGACTCCGCATCCATCGCGCCGGCCGAGCATGGCGGCTGCGGGCAGTCCAGCGGGACCACCTGGTATTTCCCGCTCGCCGACAGCTCATCGCGGATGAGGCGCGCGAAGTCCTGGAGACGCCCCGCATGCTCCGTCGACTGGTTGCGCACCTCGCCGGAGGAGTCCACGTAGTCGAAATCGGCGACGGCGAGCGCGACCTCGTCGGCAGCGGCCATCGAGGCACTGCCACAGGAAAACGACAGCGCCGCGATGCCGAGCAGCGCAGGGACCCGGCGCGCGCGCTTCATCGTGTGGTGACTTCCGCTCTGCCCAGGTTCTCCTTCATGAGCTCCGCGACCAGGTAATCGGCGGCATAATCCCAGGCTTCCTTGCTGTCGTCGCGGAACACGATGTTGCGGTCGAAGACCAGCCGGTCCGCCTCAAGGTCCACCGCTTCCGCATTGCCGTATTGGACGACGGTGTTCATCTTCTGGATGCCCCCGAAGATCAGCAGCCGGGCGCCGGCGGCGCGCGCCTTGGCAATCAGTTCGCCGGCGTCCGTCCGGCCGGCCGAGCAGGGGACGGGCTCGCAGTCCAGGGATACAACGCGATAGCGGCCGCTCTGGGCGAGGCCGTCGCGGACCTGCTGCACCAGGTTGCGCAGCCGCTCCGTGCTTGCCGGCCCCTGGTCCAGCAGCCCGCCGGAACGTCCGACATAGTCGAACTCGAGCACCGCCACCGCCACCTGTTCGGCGGCGGCGGATGCGCCGGAGAACGCGGCGAAGGCGGATGCCATCGCGAGGCAGCGCAGCGGGCGCGGGATTGACCGGGATTGCATGATCATCAGGCCCATGTGATCTGTGGATGATTGGCCAATTCGGCGCTCGGCGCGTCCGCGGCGTCAACTTGGCCGAAGGCACAAGATTTGCCCGAAAGGAGCGCCATCCATGATCGAAGCCGGCATCCTTCTGCTGCTCTGCCAGCTCGCGGGCGAGAGCATTGTGCGCGCGCTGGCGGTCCCGGTGCCCGGGCCGGTGCTGGGCGCGCTGTTCATGCTGGCGTTCCTCGCGCTGCGGCGGGGCGTGCCGGACAATCTGGCCCGCACCAGTCATGACCTGCTGGCGAATTTCTCGCTGCTGTTCGTGCCGGCGGGGACCGGCATCATCCTGCATGCAGCGCGGCTGGAGGCGGAGGCGCTGGCGCTGATCGCCGCCTTGATCGGCTCAACCGCCCTCACCATCGCGGTCGCGTCCCTGGCGTTCGTGGGGATGGACCGGCTGCTGGGCGGCACGCAGCCGAAGGAGCAGCAGCCATGAACCCCGGACTCGGCCAGCTCTGGGTCTATCTGCAGGCCGATCCGCTCGGCTGGCTGACCGCCACCCTGATCGCCTACTGGATCGGCGTGCGGGCGCAGCGCGCCGCCGGCGGACGACCCTCTGTCAATCCGGTCGCCATCGCGGTGGTGTTGCTGGTCGCGCTGCTCGCGGCGACGGGGACGCCCTATCAGACCTATTTCGAGGGCGCGCAGTTCGTTCATTTCCTGCTGGGCCCGGCGACGGTCGCGCTGGCCATCCCGCTCTATGAGAACTGGCGGGCGGTGAAGCGCAGCCTCGTTCCCATGGTCGCGGCGCTGCTCGCCGGCACCGTCACGGCCGTCACCTCCGCGGTGGCGATCGCCTGGGCGCTCGGTGCCTCGGCGGAGTCCCTCGTCTCGATCGCGCCCAAATCGGTGACGACACCGGTCGCCATGGGCATCGCGGAGAAGCTTGGCGGAATCCCATCCCTCACGGCGGTGCTGGTGATCCTGACCGGCATCATCGGCGCGATCATCGCGACGCCGCTGCTCAACGCGCTCGGCCTCAAGGATTGGCGGGCGCGCGGCTTCGCGGTGGGCGTGGCGGCGCACGGGCTCGGCACCGCGCGCGCCTTCCAGGTCAACGACCTCGCCGGCACCTTCGCCGGCATCGGTATGGCGCTCAATGCCCTTGCCACCGCCATCCTGGTGCCGGTGCTGTGGCATTGGTGATTGGGCTAATGCGCTGAAACAACGAATAAATCGCCCCGTTGATCTTACGCGGTCCAGCCCCTATGGTGCGGCGCCTTTACGTTTTCCACAGCCGGCCAAATGACCGATCTCGCCCATATCCGCAATTTCTCGATCATCGCCCATATCGATCACGGCAAGTCCACCCTGGCCGACCGGCTGATCCAGACCTGCGGCGGCCTGTCCGCCCGCGAGATGAAGGAGCAGGTGCTCGATTCCATGGATATCGAGCGCGAGCGCGGCATCACCATCAAGGCGCAGACCGTGCGCCTCGCCTATAAGGCGAAGAATGGCGAGACCTACCAGCTCAACCTGATGGACACGCCGGGGCATGTGGACTTCGCTTACGAGGTCAGCCGGTGCCTTGCCGCCTGCGAGGGATCGCTGCTGGTGGTCGATGCCAGCCAGGGGGTCGAGGCGCAGACCCTCGCCAACGTCTACCAGGCGATCGACAACAACCACGAGATCGTGCCGGTCCTCAACAAGATCGACCTGCCCGCCGCCGAGCCCGCGCGCATCAAGCAGCAGATCGAGGACGTGATCGGCATCGACGCCAGCCAGGCGGTGGAGATCTCCGCCAAGACCGGCCTCAACATCGGGGAGGTGCTGGAAGCGGTGGTGGAGCGGCTGCCCCCGCCCAAGGGCGATGAGAGCGCGCCGCTCAAGGCCATGCTGATCGACAGCTGGTACGATGCCTATCTCGGCGTCATCATCCTGGTGCGGGTGGTGGACGGCAAGCTGAAGGCCAAGCAGGAGATCAAGATGATGTCGACCGGCGCCACCTCCGAGGTGGAGCGGGTCGGCGTCTTCACACCCAAGCCGGAGACGGTGCCCGACCTCGGCCCCGGCGAGGTCGGCTTCATCACCGCCGGCATCAAGGCGGTGGCGGATTGCAAGATCGGCGACACCATCACCGAGGAGCGCCGGCCGGCGGCGGCGGCCCTGCCCGGCTTCAAGCCGAGCGTGCCTGTGGTGTTCTGCGGCCTGTTCCCGGTCGATGCGGCGGATTTCGAGAGCCTGCGCGATTCGCTCGCCAAGCTGCATCTCAACGACGCCAGCTTCCACTACGAGATGGAGACGAGCGCGGCGCTCGGCTTCGGCTTCCGCTGCGGATTCCTCGGCCTTCTCCATCTGGAGATCGTGCAGGAGCGCCTTGAGCGCGAGTTCAACCTTGACCTCATCACCACGGCGCCGAGCGTCGTCTACAAGATCCACATGATCGACGGCACGATGTTGGAGATGCACAATCCGGCGGACATGCCGGATGTCGTGAAGATCGACCGCATCGAGGAGCCGTGGATCAAGGCGACGATTCTGGTGCCGGACGAGTATCTGGGCGCGATCCTGAAGCTGTGCGAGGAGCGGCGCGGCATTCAGACCGACCTGACCTACGCCGGCAGCCGTGCCATGGTGGTCTACAAGCTGCCGCTCAACGAGGTGGTGTTCGACTTCTATGACCGGCTGAAGTCGGTCTCACGCGGCTATGCCAGCTTCGACTACCACCTGGAGGATTACCAGGAGGGCGACCTGGTGCGGCTCAACATCCTGGTGAACGGCGACCCGATCGACGCCTTGTCCTGCATCGTGCATCGCAGCCAGGCGGAGACCAGGGGCCGCGCGCTCTGCGTCAAGCTGAAGGACCTGATCCCGCGCCAGCTGTTCAAGATCGCGGTGCAGGCGGCGATCGGCGGCAAGGTCATCGCGCGCGAAACCATCAGCGCTCTGCGCAAGGACGTGACCGCCAAGTGCTATGGCGGCGACATCACCCGCAAGCGGAAACTTCTGGAGAAGCAGAAGGAAGGCAAGAAGCGGATGCGGCAGTACGGCAATGTCGAAATCCCGCAATCGGCCTTCATCGCCGCCCTCAAGATGCACGACAACTAGAGCCGGCGCGCCTGTCGCCCGGCGGCTATCACTTTGCGGCTATTCGATCCGCCTGCGGCCAAGCCCGATGCAGATCAGGCCGAGGACGCCCATCACCGCCCAGGCGGGCATCACCAGGATGATGTAGAGGCCGTTCCACAGGGCGCTCCAGACGGTGCGCTGGATCCAATACAGGCTGGCCGGAAGGAACTTCAGCCACACCTCATAGAGCGACAGGTTGGCCCCGACGCCGATCACCCGATACCAAAGGCTCGCGGCCGCGAACAGGACAGCGAGGGCAATCAGTACGAAGCCGATGATGCGCAGAGGCGACATGGCGCCACTATAGCGCGGATCGCGCGATTCGGCAGCCCTCCATCCGCCGGCGCGGACACGCGCCTTTGAGGAAAATCCGCCGCTTTCAAGCGGTTCGGCGCTGTCCGGGAAGGTGGGCATTTGACGCAACTTAGGGTGTTGCGTTGGGAGGCCCCGTTGGCTAGGGTCCGCGCCGTTCCGGGGCACCGGAGGGATGGCCGAGCGGTTGAAGGCGCGCGCCTGGAAAGTGCGTATACGGTCAAAAGCCGTATCGTGGGTTCGAATCCCACTCCCTCCGCCATTTGGGCATTCCAAGGACGCCAACACCGTCGAGTGAGTCCCAGGAAAGCGCTGCGGCGCAAGCGTCTCCTGCGCTTCTTCCGTCTTGAGACGCCCAACGGCATCCAGCACAATTGCGCGAGACTCGTGGGTAGGTCCTCGGTTAGCGGCAGGATGCTAAGCTTGACCGCCTGCGGACAATTGATCAGCGCGGCAATAGCGGGGTCCCAGTCTGGGTTTGGCTCCACAGCCGGAGCTGTCGCCTGAACGACCTCCACAGGATGGTGCTGACCGGCAGCACGATGGCAAGCAGCTCGTCGGGATAGGGAGCAACAGGCGCCAGGACGGCCCACAGCTCTTCGGTCGACAGCAATGGAGCGCGGCGCCTCCCTTTAGGCGACGACCGCGGCATCGTCCTCGATGCCGGCCATCTGTGCCTGCCCGGACCGCATTGCGGTTGTCGAGACTGCCGCCAGTATGGCGCAGGCGACGGTGCAGACAGGGCTACGCCGACGTCTCTTTTTCATCATTTTGGCCCGAGCCATGTTGGCCTTTGCCGGAGAATCGGCATACGTCCTCTACCGTCCAGCGGCGGAAGGCCGCTCGACACTGCTCAAATCCGTTCTCGGACGTCTCGGTAGCGGCACGTGCTGCGATGACCCGCGACAACGATCATCGATGGAGTGCGTTATCGTAACGTCGCCAGCTAGGGCGACGATCTCGTGACAAGATTTCGCCACCGCTGCGTTGCGGAGCGGTATCAGATATCTTGGCTGAGTATGTTCATCCCGGCCTTGCGGAGACCGTCGACGAGCCCGCGCGTGAGTTCCGGGTGCAGGTTGTGCTTCTTGAAGAATGCAACCGCATGTTCGTTAAAGGCCGGATCAAGCTCCAGGATCTTGCGGACGGCCTCTTCAGCCTCCGTCCTCTGGCCAAGTTGGCCAGCCGCGGCGGCGATCGCGATATAACCGTACGAGATGTTCGCCAGGTTGATGCGTTTGGCTTCGGTCAGGGCCTTTCGATAATCCCCGTTGCGATAGGCGTGAAGATAGGTCGCAACACGATAGAAGTCGCTCAGAGCGGGGTTTCGCGCCATTGCTTCCCTGATCAGCGCGTACCTTTCCCATTGGCCGGCAACGTAGGCGCGGCCGCCGAGGTCCGCCATCAGCTCCGTGTCATTGGGATTGAGCTCCAGGCCCTGTTCCGCCGCGCGAAGGCTGGAATCGACATCGTTCCGGAGCCAGTAGATGAGGTGCAGCGCCTGGTAGCCGTGAGCGGAGCGCGGCTCCAGCTCGACGGCCCGGTTGGCAAGTTCGAAGGCCCGCGCCAGGGGATCGAACGAGATCTTGCCCCGATCGAACCCGTAACGAGCGGCGTCGCAATACAGCAACGCAAGCTTGGAATGCGCCAGCGCGTAGCCAGGATCCTCGACAATCGCATGCTCAAGGCAGTGGCGAATGCCGCCGAACAGCTGTCGATCGGCCTTTTTCCAGTACTGGAGAAACTGCAGCACGCATTCATATGACGACAAGGAGCTTGGCGCACCGGCCCTCAATTCCTTGACCTGGTCACCGAAGATGACACCGTAGGGCTGCGCCAGAATCTGGACGATCTCCGTCGCAATCTGGTCTTCGGTTGCAAACAGGTCCTCCGGCACCAGCCGGCCTCTAAAGGTGCCAGACCAGACATATTGCCCGGTCTCAGCATCGATGAGTGCGACCGAGGCACGGAAGCTCTCGGCAAGTGCTGTCGTCGTGCCGGTTACCAGATAGTCTGCTCCGAGCTTCGCGGCGGAAGCTCCTACGTCCTGAGAGAGGGGCTGACGGAAACTGGTTTCCGGTCCGAAAACCATCAGGTCGTTGAAGCGCGTAAGCCCGCTGATGATCTCTCGCGTCAAGCCGGCCGCCACATCGGGACGAGATGATTGACCTTCAGAAGTAAACGGCAGAACGAGGATTACGGGACCATGCCAAGCTTCAACGGAACTTGGTTCCGGCCGCGAGTAAACGTACGACGCCGCTGCAACTGCAATTCCAACAACGAAGATCAGCGCGGCAATGGCCACCAACACAGGCCGGTTTCGAACCGTGATTACCGGGATAGCTGCTGCTTCACGCGAAGCGACACCGTGAAAAGGGTCATGCACGATCGAAACCGGACCGGGTCGCGACGGCGCGTTGACCTCAAAAGTGGGAACATACGACCCCTTTGGTATCGTGATGAGGACAGGATCGGTTGCTCCGGACGTGAGATAATAGTGATCGAGGGCACGGCGCAAGCGCCCGGCTTCGATGCGAACGATTGGATCGGCCTGTGGATCAAAATCAGCTTCGCGCCCGAACACCGAGGTTGCGATGCTATAGGCCTTGATCCGGTCGGCATGGCCCTGCAGCTTTTCGCGCACCACATAGGACAGAAAGTTTCGATGGCGGTCCGAAACGTCGAATGCGGCGCTCGCAACCATCCGTTCGAGTTGGGCAAGGACCGCCGATGCCGGCACTTGGGCGATGCCCGGCCCCGCACCTTCGCTCTGTAGTTCCACCCCCATCATGAAGTCCGGATTCAAGCTAAAGTGAAACCGACTCAATCGCAGATGCAAAAGCACCCACAGGAACATTATCAGGCAGGATGTCGAAGATATAGCGTCCTTTTGAACGACAATACAATGAGATTGCCAGCCGCGTGACCCGCCATTCCGGCGCGCGCTCCAAGAGATTTCATCATGTATTCAGCGCCGTAGCGCATCTCCGTTACCGTAACACACCGCGTCACTGGCGATCTCGGCGTCAGTCCGGAAAAGAAGCTCATGGAGCGTTACCAGGCCAAGCACGTCCATTCACTGCCTGTCCTTACCCACTTGACTCTTCCTGATGATTTCACGTGCCGACGGGGGGACCAGGAGTAACAATCTGGAAGCGTCTTCGGGCGACCCGCGTTGCGAATGCCCCGCTGAATGCTCGCACTCAGCGACGCGACATACGAATGACGCGCACCCCTCCTCGCTGTCGCACGAGCGCCGCCCTGCCGTTACCGTAACGTACCTCCCCTTCAGGAGAATTTGCGCCACCCTCCACCTCGAAAGCACGTGCCATCGTTGCGGTCAGTGATGTGGGAGTTCCGGTGTCTGCACTCGCGGCGCACATCGCCATCGTCACCACCCTGTTTCCAGGCCAGGAGGCGGCAGTCAAAGCGCTTGTGATACGGAGCGAGCGGTTCCGTAGCCTCTGCGAGGACTACGTCTTGGCAGCGGAGACTTTGGCCATCATGGAAGCGCGAAACCTGCCGCAAGATGGAGAAAAGGTGCTCGAATACCGAAGCCTGGTGATGGAGCTCGCGGGAGAGCTCTCCGAGGCATTCGCAGAAGCCAGCGAATGATTCGTTGCTGGAAGGCACGCTGGCGAATGACCGGTCTCGTACTATTGGCCGTGGCTACATCGGCATCGGCGGATGACGTTGATCGCAATCGCGCGCCGATCGACGATTGGTCCCTGTCCATTGCGCCCTATGCCTGGGCCGCGGGCATGAAGGGAACGGTAGCGGGCTTGCCAGGCCTGCGGCCGGTGGGAGTCGACGCCAGCTTTCAAGATCTGCTTGAGAACCTCGACATCGGCATCATGGTGTCCACGGAACTTCGCTATCACCGCTGGGCTGCGTTCTCGGACATCCTGTACATCAACCTGAGCGCCGATGCGGACACACCGGCGGGCATTCTTTTCGACCATGTTGACGTTGATCAGGAGACCTTCATCGGGACCTTTGCTGGCGCCTATCGCGCGTTCGACGACGGCGGCACGTTTATCGACGTGATGGCGGGAGTCCGTGTCTGGTCTGTCGATACCAGGCTCGCCCTGGACGGCGGCCTGTTGGCCGACCAGGAGCGCGAGCACAACGAGAATTGGCTCGATCCGATGATCGGAGCCAAGGCGCGCTACCAGTTCGAGAACGGCATCTTCCTTAACGGCGTCGTGCAGATCGGCGGGTTCGGTGCTGCTTCGGACTTCTTCTGGGATGTCTTCAGCGGCGTTGGCTACCAGTTCAACGACAGCATCTCCGCCGTCGGTGGGTATCGGCATCTTGAGGAAGACTACGAACACAACGGGTTCGTATTCGACGTGGAAATGTCCGGCCCCGTACTCGGCGCCGTCATTCGCTTTTAACCAAAGGGAGGCAGCATACATGCCTGCAGAAACAAGACACTTGGCAGTTTCCCATGCCGTCGACGGACTGACGCGGCGCCGGTTTACCGCTGCGACGCTGGCCTGCCTCGGCTTCGCGTCTGCTTGGCCGGCAGCAGCGGCGAATCCGGTTCAGTCGGGCACTGTAACCATCGAACAGGTGCAGATTGCCTTCATCGGCAGCGGCAATCTGGGTGGCGGGACGCTGGTCGCCGGCGGCAGCAAGTACGGTTTCACCGTCGGCGGATTGGGCGTCGGCGGCTTCGGTGTTTCGAAGATGGAGGCGACCGGCACCGTGTACAATCTGCACAACCTCGCAGATTTTTCCGGCGCGTATGTCCAGGCGCGCTACGGCCTCGCTGTCGGGTCGCTCAGTACCGGTGAACTGTGGCTGCAGAACGCGCGTGGCGTGGCGATCCACCTCAAGGCCAAACGAACCGGTCTCGCTCTCTCATTGGGCGGCGATGCCGTCTACATCGACTTCGATTGAATCAAGGAGACATACCATGAAGTCACGTAAATGCACTGGCTTGTCGGCAATTTTGTTGGGAGCGGCAATTTTGGCGGCGCCGGCGGCTGCCGAGACCGAGCAGACCATCAAGGCCTTCTCCGCCTGGCAGGGACGTGGTCAGATGTTTGAAACCGGCCCGGACCGCGCGACGTTCGTCGGATCATTCACCGGAATGATCTTCGTCGAGAGCGACAAAGGTCCGATCAATGCAGGTTTCATGACTTGCCCGGCCATCGTCGATGTCAACATTCTGGATGGCACGCAACAGGCCAAGGGGCGCTGTACGATCACGGCCCAGGACGGCGCTCGCGCCTATGGTGAGATCTCCTGCCAGGGAGTGCACCTGGTCGGCTGCGACGGCGATTTCAAGTTCACGGCGGGAACCGAGCGCTTCAAGGGAATAACCGGCGGTGGGCCGGTGACTATCCGGAGCGGCCTGAAGGATTTCGCCATGGGTGACGGCAATATCGTCCAGGAATCGGCCGGCGGAATCATCGTGTGGCCGAAGCTGATCTACAAGTTGCCAGATTGAGCAGGTCCAAGGGAGACGTCGCATGGACAGGACATACAGGTTGTTGCGGCCCCGCGGAGCGGTGACCTTGCTCGCTACGGCGCTGCTGTTCGAAGCCTCGGCCGCATTGGCCAATGCACCCATCATTTATCCCGCCTCCGGACAAAGCATGGAACAGCAGGCTGCCGATGAGACGCAGTGCCGCGGCTGGGCCCAACAGCAAACCGGCGTCTCGCCCTATTCGACGCCGCCGGAATACTACAGCAGCGGCTATTCGAGCCCGGGAGTGGTCGGCGGCGCGGCGCGCGGCGCCGCGCTGGGCGCGATCGGCGGAGAGATCATGAACGATGATGCCGGCAAAGGCGCTGCTGCCGGTGCGGCCATGGGCGCCACCGCCGGGTTCATGCGCCGCAATCAGGAGCGTCGCCAGCAGGCGCAGAGCAATCAGCAGGCGCAAGCCCAGTATCAGGCCGAGCTCGCCAACTACAACAGCGCCTTTGCCGCCTGCATGCAAGGCCGTGGCTACGTGGTGAAGTGACGCCTACCGAGTACAGGACCGTATCGCGATCGCTTGCCATTTGATTGGAGCTGGGATGCGCATGATCTGGATTTTATCCCCCCGTTTTGCGGTTCTTTCGCTCGTCGTTCTTCTTGCGGGCTGTAGTTCTCTTCTGCGCGACCCAGCGCCATCTGCTCGGATTGCAGACGCAAAGATCGGCACCTTCAGTTCGGTTCGCTATCTGCCGCTGCAAGACAGCAAGCCGGTCGGGGATGCAATCCGGCAGGCCTTCGTGAACGAAACAACCGAGAACTATGAAACGCTGGCGGATGGAAGCCGGGCCTACAGCTACCTGGCCGTCTCCGGTGGCGGATCGGACGGAGCATTCGGCGCCGGACTGCTCAACGGATGGACCGAACACGGCGACCGTCCCCACTTCAAGTTCGTGACCGGCGTCAGCACCGGCTCATTGATCGCGCCACTCGCTTTCCTGGGATCTGGGTACGATGCCCAGCTCAAAGAGGCCTATACGACAATCGATGCGGGCCACATCTTCGTCCTGCGCGACATGATCATGCTCCCCTGGGCCGAGGCCCTGGCCGACACCGGTCCGCTGAAGCAGGTCGTGGCAAAATATGTCAGCGAGGACGTCCTGGACGCGATCGCGGTGGAACATGCCAAGGGCCGCCGGTTGTATGTTGCGACCACCAATCTCGACGAAGAGCAGCCGGTGATCTGGGACATGGGCGCCATTGCCTCCAGCGACGATCCGGGGCGGCTTGAGTTGTTCCGAAGTGTCTTGGTGGCATCGGCTTCGATCCCGACCTTCTTCCCGCCGGTCCTGATGAAGGTGGATATCGACGGCAAGGCCTACGATGAAATGCACGTCGATGGCGGCGTGTTCTTCCAAGCCTTCGGCCTCGGCGCTGTCGTCGATCTGCCCGCTGCGATCCGGGATGCGCACCCGGACTTCTCAGGCAAACTGGTGCAGCGCCTCTACGTCCTCCGCAATGGACGCATCGATCCCGTGCCGGAGCCTGTCAAGCGCGGACTCGGCAGCATTTCGGCCCGCGCAATCGCCACGCTCATCAAGGTGTCCGGAATAAACGACCTTTATCGGCTCTATCTCGGCTCTCTGCAGGACGATGTGGAGTTTCGCTACATCACGGTTCCGCGTGGCGACACACCGCTGAGCAAGGAGGAGTTCAATCGGGAGGAAATGAACCGGAAGTACGAGATGGGCCGAAAGATGGGGGTCGAAGGCATTCCGTGGCAGACGACACCGCCCGGCTATTCCAGGCATGCGGCGCCGACCACCGCTACGTCTGGGTAAGTGGATGTAAAGGCTCACGCGAGTCGGCCTGCGGAGGACTTGAGGACGGCTGTGATAGGCAGACTTCACATCGGCGCGCAGTAGTGCGCGTGTGCTTGCTTTGCTGATGTCTCTGATCTTGGACCGACACTCGCCCAAGAAACGGCCGCTGAAGTCCCACCGCCAAACAGCGCTTATCGACGCGAATAGATATTGGAGGACTAGAACATGACGAAAAGATCAATGCGTCTGCGGGCCGCAACCGTTGTTGCATTTCTTCCGCTTCTATTGCTGCCGGCTTCAATTCAGGCGCAGGACGCAAAGCCGAAATACTCCGCCAACGTACCGCCGTCAATCCAGACACCCGACATTGTCGAGACGCGCATCGGCACACTTCGATTCTTCGACGGGCTGCCCGATGACGAAACTGTCAAGAAAGTCTACGACAATCTCGATTTCGGACGCGGCGTCGAGGCATTCCTTACCGGCATGCCCGCTGCCTCGCTCTATGGCGTATGCGAAGGCATGAGCGAGGTTGGCGTCAAGAGAAACAGGGAAATCGGCATCACCGAAGACCTGATGGATGCGCGCTCGCTGTTCCTTACGCCGAACTCCACGACCGTCTACGTCATCATGTGCCTCGACCTCAACGAGGGGCCGATGGTGCTCGATGTGCCGACGGGCGTGTTGGGACCGATCCAGGATGCCTATTTCCGCTTCGTCTCCGACGTCGGCCTGACCGGCCCCGACCAGGGCAAGGGCGGCAAGTACCTTTTGGTGCCTCCCGGCTATGCCGGTGCGCTTCCGAAGGACGGCTATTTCATCACGCATACCAGGACGAACAACCATGTCGCGTTCTATCGGGCGTTCGTACAGAACGGCGACATCGCCAGCGCCGTCAGGAACGTGAAGGACAATGCCCGGATGTATTCCCTTGCGGAGGCCGCAACGCCGCCCGAGCAGAAGTTCGTCAACATCTCGGGCGTGCAGTTCAACACAATCCACGCCAACGACTTTCATTTCTACGAGGAACTCGACGCCGCGGTGCAAGCCGAGCCGGCCGACTTCGTCGATGCAGAAACTGTCGGGCTCTTTGCTTCAATCGGCATCAAGAAGGGCAAGCCTTTTGCGCCCGACGCGCGGATGAAGGCGATCCTGGTCGATGCCGTCGCGGTCGCGAATGCGACGGCGCGCGCCATCGTGTTCGCCTCGCGCAACGAGGCCACGAAGTTCTATCCGGACCGCCAGTGGTTCTCGGTCTTCGCCGGTGTAAGCCACGAGTTCGCCCACGGCGCCGAGCGTGTGCTCGATGCGCGCACGCTGTTCCACTATTACGCCACCGGCGTCACGCCGGCGATGGCTGTCGCCAAGCCCGGCACCGGATCGGCCTATGCCATCGCGGCACGCGACTCCCAGGGCCGGTACCTCGACGGCGGCAAGACCTACAGGATTACGCTGCCCGCCCCGATTCCGGCCGGAAACTTCTGGTCCTTCACTGTCTATGACGGGCAAACACGATCGATGCTGGAAACTGACCAGAAGCTCGCCGGGCTCGACAGCACACTGCCCGCCGTGAAGGCCAATGCGGATGGCTCGGTGACAGTCTGGTTCGGTCCAAAAGCGCCGGCCGGGCAGGAAGGCAACTGGGTGCAGACGACGCCCGGCAAAGGCTGGAACTCGCTGCTGCGGCTCTACGCGCCGCTCGAGCCCTGGTTCGACAGGAGCTGGAAGCCAGATGATTTCGAACTGGTCGAATAGTACAGCGCTTCGCTGGGTTGAAGGAGAAGCACCATGAATCTACAGGCACTGCTGCGCGCCGGTATGTCGATGATGTTGGTTCTCGGTGCCGCTGGCTCGGCAATGGCCCAGGCCAAGCCGAGGATGGCGACCGACATTCCGCCCGAGATTACGACGCCCGATACAGTCGAGACTCGCCTCGGCACACTGAAATTCTTCGACGGCCTGCCTGACAAGGCGACCGTCGCCAAGATGTACGACAATCTCGATTTCATGCGTGGCGTCGAGGTCTTCCTCAACACCATGCCCGGCGCGTCGCTCTACGCGATGCGCGAAGGGCTGCGCAGCGTCGGTGTAGACAACCAGACCGTTGCCGTATTCGAAACGCTGGCTGACTCCAAGTCGCTGTTCCTGACGCCGAATACCGAAACCGTCTATCTTTTCGGCTGGCTGGACCTCAAGGACGGGCCCATTGTGGTCGAGACGCCGCCGAACATTCTGGCGTTCGTCGACGATTTCTGGTTCCGGCATGTGACCGACATGGGCAATGCCGGCCCCGATCGCGGCAAAGGGGGAAAGTTCCTGTTCGTGCCGCCCGGTTTCGCCGGACCCATACCGGAGGGCTATTTCGTCGCGCGGCCTCGGACGTTCGGCAACTGGCTGTTCGCACGCGGGTTCCTGGTCAATGGCGACCCGAAACCGGCCGTGGAGAGCTTCAAGAAATCATGGCGGCAATATCCGCTGGCGAAGGCAGGCCACCCGCCTGAAACGAAGTTCGTCAACGTATCAGGCAAGGCATTCAACACCATCCACGCCAACAACTTCAAGTTCTACGAGGAAATCGCGCATCTTGTCGCGGAGGAGCCGACCGAGGCGCTGGATCAGGAGACGCTCGGGCTGCTCGCTTCGATCGGGATCGAGAAGGGTAAGCCCTTCGCCCCTGACGAAAGGATGAAGGCGATCCTGACCGAAGCAGCGGCCGTCGGCAACGCCACCGCTCGCTCGATTCTCTTCGACAATCGAGACAAGAACTTCCTTCTTTATCCCGGCAGCCACTGGGAAGTCGGCTTTCTTGGGGGCAGCAGCGAGTTCCTCATCAATGGCGCCCGCTATCTCGATGCGCGCACCCGCTTCATGTACTACGCCACTGGCATCACGCCTGCGATGGCGGCCAAGATGGTTGGTGCTGGTTCGCAATACGCCGTCAACTTTCGCGATTCAAAGGGCGAATACCTCGACGGCGCCAGGACCTATCGCCTCCGCATACCGCCTAATCCGCCGGTGAAGAACTTCTGGTCGTTCGTCGTCTACGACGGTCAGACTCGTTCCGAACTGCAGACCGACCAGCAATATCCGAGCATCAGCAGCCAGAAGGCCGATCTACAGATCAATTCGGATGGCTCCGTGGATGTGTTTTTCGGCCCGCGGCCACCCGCCGGCAAAGAGAGCAACTGGATCCAGACAATGCCGGGCAAGAGCTGGAACACGATCCTGCGACTCTACGGACCTCTGGAACCCTGGTTCGCCAGGACCTGGCGGCCCGGTGATATCGATCAGATAGATTGAGTCGCTTCATATCGGCTCTGGCCGATCTTTCGCGGGCGCCCAGGATCGAGGGCGGCTAACCGAACGTCCGCAACCGGTCAAACTCAGCCTTAGCGACGTCGCCGCGGTATGTCTGCTCTTCCGCGAGGAGGAGACATCCGCTGCCGCGGCGGACGTGTCCCCATGATTAGCCGACGTCACCTCTGGCACGGTCAGATCGACGCAGTTTGCGTATCTTGGAAGGCCTCGTACTGCGATGACAGATATGGGTGGCGTATGGGTAGGCAGGTCACCCCTTGGCCTGGTCCTTCCCAGAATTGTAGAAGCAGTCCGAACGATGGTCCGCGGACTTCTATACCGCTCGCTTGCATGGCGCTCGGCGGCTGTGTCAATGCGTTGATAGCGGCGGAATAGCGCCCAACGACCGAATTTCTACACATTTCAAGAGGCGCGCCCATCAACCGCAAGCAGGCTGCCGCCGGGCCGCTACAGGCCGCCGCCGTCGGGCATCTCGGGGCGATGCACGCACTCGCCGCGCGCCTGTTGTTCCGCTGTCGCTTGCGTGCAGTCGGGATGCATTTGGTGGGTCCTGCCTCGGTCCGTCGAACAACCGGAAGCGACGGCGGCCAGGAGAATCAGAAGCGCGGCGGATCTCATCGGATGTGCACCTTTCGTCCATTCTGGAGGATTGAACAAGCCAAGGCCGATTGCATTGCAATTGCGCGAATCGCGCCCGCCCCAACCGCCCGCCGCCAAACACCCGCCGCGCGCCGGCGGCTGGCCGATCCGATGCCGGTCAATGTTGGGCGTAGCCACGCAGGTGGCTGTAGGTCCGGATCTGCTGGGGCGTCAGCACCTCAATCATGGCGAGGTGGTAGCGCAAATGCGCCGCGCGCAACTCTCCCTCGATGCCGCCGGCCGACAACGCCGCCGCCGCGACCGATTGTGGCGTCGCACGCTTCTCCGCGAACAGGCGGTCCAGCGCGCGCTCGGCCTCGATCAGCCGCTCCCCGAGCGCGCTGGTCTCCTGCTGCATCGCCTCGAACAGGTCGCGCGTGCGCCGCTCCTGGTCGGCGGTCAGGCTGAGGTCGCGCGCCAGCTCGAGCACGTGCCGCGGGCCGGGATAGCCGTTCAGCTCCGCCGCCAGCGCCAGGCCCATGCCGCGGCCGGCCTTTAGATCCGCGATCTGCTCCGGCGAGAGGGCCTTGATCTCCCGAGCCTCGAGACCGGCATAGGGCGCATGCGGCCCGTGATGCGTGGTATCGGCCGCTGCCGGCACTGCGACCACCAAGGCAAGCAATGCGAAGCGCTTCATCATGCACCTCAATAGAGCTGTGTCCTGTAGTCCTCCTCGAGCGCCACGTCGCAGGCGGCGACCTCCTCCTCGCGCGGCGGGGCCTCGGCGGCGGTCTGCTCCAGGATGATCCGCGCGAGCGTGGGCATCACGCTGCGGTCCACGATCGCGTCCGGCTGCCACAGGCGCGCGCGGCGGAACGCCTTGGCGCAATGGAAGAATGCCTCCTCCACAGCGACACGGATGACGACCTTCGGCTGCTTGCGGTCGACGGTGGCGCGCTCCAGGATCGCGGGATCGGCGGTGATCGTCGCCTTGCCGTTGACCCGCAGCGTGTCCTCGAATCCCGGGATCATGAAGATCAGGCCGATGTTCGGATTGGCGAGGATGTTCTCCATCGTGTCCAGCCGGTTGTTGCCCGGGCGGTCGGGAACCGCGAGCGATCGATCGTCCAGGACCTGCACGAAGCCCGGCCTGTCGCCGCGCGGCGAAACATCCGCGCGGCCGCCGGCACCCGCGGTGGCGATGCACAGGAATGGCGAGCGGGCGATGTAGTCGCGCGCATGGCGGTCCAGCCTCGGCAGCGACTTCCTTGCCGCCAAGCCATCTGCATGGCCGTAGAGCTGCCGCAATGCCGCCGCACTGGCGATCCGATACCGATCCGACATCCTGGCCGCTTCCCCTCGATTGCAACCTGGTCGCAACATAGATCGCGGCCCTCTGCCGCCGCAAGATGCGCCCCGCCATTGGGGAGACCTCCGCATTTTGCAGGGGTCCATGCACCCCGCATGGTTTGACAGCCGCCATGCATCATGCGAAGGGGACCGCCCTGTAAGGAAAGAACCGTGTCTCACGCCGAGGAAGTCTCCGGCCATCGGGCCAGTTTCGAGTTCATCGCCCTGATGGCGGTGATGACGTCGATCATCGCCTTCTCGATCGACGCCATGCTGCCGGCGCTGCCCCAGATCGGACGGGAGCTCGGTGTCGCTGACGAGAATGACCGGCAACTGGTCGTCATCGTGCTGTTCATCGGCCTCGCCCTGGCGCAGATCGTCTATGGCCCGATCTCGGACACGCTGGGGCGCAAGCCCGCCGCCTATATCGGCTTCGCGATCTTCATCGCCGGCAGCGTGCTGTGCGTCTTCGCCTGGTCGTTCGAGGTCATGCTGACCGGGCGCTTCCTGCAGGGCGTCGGCGCAGCGGGGCCGCGCATCGTCTCGCTGGCCCTGGTGCGCGATCTCTATTCGGGCCGGTCGATGGCGCGCATCATGTCCATGGTGATGGGCGTCTTCATCATCGTGCCGGTGATCGCTCCGTCCGTGGGGCAGGGCCTGCTGTTCATCGGGGATTGGCGCCTCATCTTCGTAGCGCTGCTCGCCGAAGGGATCATCGGCCTCGCCTGGTTCGCTTGGCGCCAGCCGGAAACGCTGCCCGCGGATCGCCGCGCCGCCTTCTCGCTCAAGCGGATCTTCTCCGCTTTTGGCGAGGCGTCCAGCAATCCGGTGACCTTGGGCTACACGGTCGCGGCGGGCCTGGTGTTCGGCGCGTTCGTCGGCTATCTCGCCTCCACCCAGCAGATCCTCGGCGAGTTGTACGGACTCGGCGCGCAGTTTCCGCTCTATTTCGGCGCCAATGCCCTCGCGTTCGGCGCCGCCTCGATGCTGAACGCGCGGCTGGTCATGAAGCTCGGGATGCGGCGCCTGGCGGGCGGCGGACTTGCCGCGACCAGCGCCCTTTCGCTCGCCTTCTTCATTGCCGTCCTGCTGCTGCCGGAGCATCCGCCGCTCTGGTCGCTGATGGGCTATCTGCTGCTCACCTTCTTCTTCGTCGGCGTGCTGTTCGGCAATTTCAACGCGCTGGCGATGGAGCCGATGGGACATATCGCCGGCACGGCCGCCGCGGTGGTCGGGTCGCTCGCGACCGTCATTTCGTCAGTGCTGGGCTGGGCCCTGGGCCAAGCCTATGACGGGACGGTGCAGCCGATGATCGCCGGATTCGCCGCGCTCACTGTGCTGGCCGGGGTCGCGATGTATCTGGCGGAGCGCTATCGCCGCCATCCCTAGGGGCGTTCGCCAAAACCTCGACGGTCAGGTGCGCGAGCGGATAACGCTCCCTCAACGCCAGCTTCAATTCGCCGGCATCGGTCGCACGCTGCGTGACGATCGCGACGATGGCGGCGAAATGGCCCGGCCCCACCCGCCACACATGCAGGTCGGCCACGTGGTCGCCATCCTTGGATTCGATGTGGCGGCGGATCCGCCCGGCAAGATCGCCACCCGCCTCCATGTCCAGCAGGATGCCGCCAGTGTCGCGCAGCAGGCCGATCGACCAATGCAGGATGACGGCGGCGCCCACCAGCCCCATCACGGGATCGAGCCACACAGCGCCGAACCACAGGCCGGCCAGCAGCGCAACGATCGCCAGCACCGAGGTCAGCGCGTCCGCGACCACGTGCAGGAAGGCGGCGCGAATATTGTGATCGGCGTGGTGGGCGGGATGGTGCCCAGGCTCATGCCCAGGCTCATGCCCATGCTCATGCTCATGCCCATGCTCATGCCCATGACTGTGCTCATGCCCAGGGCTGGACCAGAGCATCCCCGCGCTGACGATGTTGACCGCCAGGCCGAGCACCGCCACCAGGATCGCCTGGTCAAAGGCGATCGGCACCGGCCGGGCCAGGCGCGTCAGCGATTCCCACGCGATCAGGAGCGCCGCCACCGCCAGGATGATGCCGCTGCTATAAGCCGCGAGGTCGCCGACCTTGCCGGTGCCGAAGGTGAAGCGCGGATTGCGCGCGTGCCGGCGCGCGAAGCGATAGGCCAGCGCTGAGAGGCCCATCGCGCCGGCATGCGTTGCCATGTGCCAGCCATCGGCCAGCAGCGCCATCGAGTTGAACACGGTGCCCGCCACGATCTCCGCCACCATGGTGACGGCTGTCAGGGCGACGACCATCCAGGTGCGCCGCTCGTGCCGCTCGTGCTGGCTGCCGAGGAAATTGTGGGTCTCGAACCAGGATTCGTCCGCGTCGCCGCGCATGGGGAAAACCGTTCTCCGCCTTCTCGCTCCAATCCGATGTAGTCCCGACGTAGCGCCGCGTCGAGTGCATCTTGGTGCGCCAGCCGAGACTCGGGCGGATGACATAACGTAACGAGGCCATTCAAATGACCAAGTCGCCAGGGATTCCAAGGTGCCTCGTCTCGCGCTATCCTGGCCTCGGAGCGGCGTGCTGCGGCAGCCGGGGGGAACCTGCAATGAGCATTCTCAGCGTTCGCGCGTCGGCCCGGCTGCGATCCATGGCCGGCCTGTTGAGCTTCGTACTCCTGCTGGCGGCCGCACCATCCGCGCTGGGGCAGCAGGACGGGGCACAGGCCGCGGCCGGGTCGCCGCCCAACCAAGTCGAATTGCTGCTGGACCTGCTGCGCGATCCCGTGGTCCAGGAATGGCTGGAGCGCCAGCCCACGGCCGGCGATGCGGAGGCGACGGCAACCCCGCCCCCGCAGCCGCTATCCGTGACCGGCTATTTCGCGGAGCGGCTGCAGGTGCTCCGTGACAACCTGGCGCTGCTGGCCGCCGCCCGGCACAAGCTGCCGGCTGAGTTGGAGCGCGCCTGGATCATCCTGTCGCTGGAATTCCAGGAACAGGGACTCCTCGCGGTTCTGCTTCTGATCGCGATTTTCATCGCGGTCGGCTTCGCCTGCGTCGGGGGCTATTGGTGGCTCGCCACCGGCTTTCGCAACTGGATCATCACGAGCGAGATCAGGAGCGTCGGGGAGCGGCTGCGCGCCATGATGGCGCGGCTGGCCTTCGCGACCGGCTGGGCGCTCTCCTTCGCCCTGGGCAGCGTCGGCGCATTCCTGGTCTTCAAATGGCCGCTGCTCCTGCGCGAGATCGTGCTCGGCTACCTGGTTGCGTTCCTGTGCGGCTGGCTGGCGAGAATCGTGGGCGGCTTCCTGTTGGCGCCGGGCGGCGGCCGTGCGGCGCGCTTCCGCATCATTCCGATGTCCGATGACGCCGCCAGGTTCTGGCACCGCCGCATTATCATCGCGGTCAGCGTGATCGCCTTCGCCTGGGTCACGCTGAGCCTGCTCCGCACGCTCGGCGTCCTGCCCGCCAGCCTCAAATTGCTGAGCTACAGCGCGGCGCTGTTCCTGCTCGGCCTTGCTCTGGAAGTGATCTGGCGCCGCCCAGTCGCCGAGACCGCCGGCGCCGTGCCGCGGCGGATCGGCCGGCGCGGACGCTCGATCATCGCCACCATCCTTTTCCTGGCGCTGTGGCTCTTGTGGGCGCTGCACCTGATGCCGGCCTTCTGGGTGCTGCTGATCGGCAGCGCCTTGCCCTTCCTGCTCTCTGTCAGCCGCTCGGCCGTCGCGCATCTGCTGCGGCCGGTCGACGGCGCGACCGAGGACCGGGGCGCGCCGATCCTCGCGGCGGTCGCCCTGGAGCGCGGGCTGCGGGCCGCGCTGGTCATCCTCGCCGCCCTGCTCCTGGCCTATGCGTGGGACATCGACCTGATCGAGCTGACCGCGCGCGATACGGTGGCGACGCGGCTGATCCGCGGCGCCTTGAGCGGCATCGTCATCATCCTCGTCGCCGACTTCCTCTGGCGGCTGGCCCGTGCCCTGATCGACACCAAGGTCGCCGAGGCGATGCAGGCCGGCGAGATCGACAGCGAAGAGGCCCGTCGCCGCGCGCGCCTGCGCACCCTGCTGCCGATCCTGCGCAACATGCTGCTGGTCGTGGTGATCGCCGTGGCGGCGATGATGGTGCTCTCGGCCCTCGGGATCGAGATCGGGCCGCTGATCGCCGGCGCCGGCGTGATCGGCGTCGCCGTGGGCTTCGGCGCGCAGACGCTGGTGCGGGACATCATCAGCGGCGTGTTCTACCTGTTCGACGACGCCTTCCGCGTCGGGGAATACATCCAGAGCGGCAGCTACAAAGGGACGGTCGAGTCCTTCTCGCTGCGCTCGGTCAAGCTGCGGCACCATCGCGGGCCGCTCTACACCGTGCCGTTCGGCGAGCTGGGCGCGGTGCAGAACATGAGCCGCGACTGGGTGATCGACAAGATGACCATCGGCATCACCTATGACAGTGACCTCGACAAGGCCAAGAAGATCATCAAGCAGGTCGGCAAGGACCTGGCCGCCGACCCGGATTTCGCCCCGCACATCATCGAGCCCTTGAAGATGCAGGGCGTGGAGCAGTTCGGCGACTACGCCATCCAGATCCGCATGAAGATGATGACCAAGCCTGGCGAGCAGTTCGTGATCCGGCGCAGGGCCTACGCCTTGATCAAGAAGGCGTTCGACGCGAACGGGATCAGCTTCGCCTTCCCGACGGTGCAGGTCGCGCAGGGCGATGAGGCGAGCGCGGCCGCCAAGCAGGCAATCGACCTTGCACAGGCGAAGGCCGTGCCGGAAGGAGCGTAGGCGCTATCGCGGCAGCCCGCGCGCGATCTGCTGGATCACCTCCCACGCGAAGGCGACATCCGCTTCGGCCGTATAGGTCTGGCCGATCACGAAGCGAATCACGAATTCGTCCCGGAAGCGCGTCTGCGTGAGGTAGATGCGGCCGTCATCGTTGATCGCCTGGATGAGGCGCGCGTTGAGCGCGTCGAGGTCGCCGGCGCCCGCGGGGCGGTAGCGGAAACTGAGCAAGGAGAGAATCGGCGGCGTGACCAGCTCGAAATCCGGCGCCGCCGCGATGCGCGCCGCCAGGTCCTGCGCCCAGCGCACATGATCGCGGATCAGGGCCTGCAACTGCTCGATGCCGTAGGCGCGGATCACGAACCAGAGCTTCAGCGCGCGGAAGCGGCGGCCCAGCTGCAGCGACCATTCGCTGTAATTGATGATGCCGTCGCGGCCCACGGTCGACCCTGGCGTCTTGAGGTACTCGGGGCGGATGCCGAGCGTTTTCACCAGTGCCTCGGGATCGCGCACGAAGAAGGCGGTGCAGTCGAAATTGGTCAGCAGCCATTTGTGCGGATTGAACACGACGCTGTCCGCCAGCTCCACGCCGTTCCACAGATCGCGGAACTCCGGGCAGATCATGGCGCTGCCGGCCCAGGCGGCATCGACATGGACGTGGAGGTCGTGGCGGCGCGCGATCTCGCAGATCGCCCGGACGTCGTCGCAAGCGCCGACCGAGGTGCCGCCGACGGACACGACAATCGCTGCCGGCAGATGGCCCGCTTCCTTGTCCGCTACAATCGCGCGCTCAAGGGCGGCGGTGTCGACGCCGTAGAGCTTCCCGACCGACGGCAGCTTCACGAGGTTGTCCTGGCCGATGCCGGAGATCCAGCACGCCTTGTCGACGGAGGAATGGGCCTGCTCCGAGCAATAGACGCGCACGGCTGGCTGACCGCTGAGGCCCTTGGCATTGCCGCGCCACGCCAGCGCCTTCTCGCGCGCAGTCAGCAGGGCGGAGAGCGTGGCGCTGGACGCGGTATCATGGATGACGCCGTGGAACCCATCCGGCAGGCCGATCATCTGGCGCAGCCAGTCCATGACCCGCATCTCCAGCTCGGTCGCGGCTGGCGAGGTCTGCCAGAGCATGCATTGCACGCCGAGGCTGGCGGTCAGGTATTCCGCGAGGACGGAGGGCGGGCTGGAATTGCAGGGAAAATACGCAAAGTGGCGCGGATGCTGCCAGTGTGTGAGGCCCGGCACGATGACGCGTTCGAAATCGGCGAAGATCGCGGCCAGGTCCTCGCCCTTCCGCGGCGGCGAAGCCGGCAGCGCGTCGAGCGTAACGCCCGGCGCCTGGGGCGTGCGCACCGGACGGTCACGCACCGTCGAAAGGTAGCGGGCAGCCCAATCGGCGATCCTGGCACCCCAGTGCCGGATCTCCTCGATCCGCATCGGATCAGCCCTGGTAGTTCGCGACGTAGTCGTTCTCCTCGATCTCGATGATGGTCGCGGTCTTGCGCGCGGCGGCCTCCCGCAGCAGGCGCGGCAGGTCGCCGGGATATTTCAGCTGCACGGCCTCGCAGCCGAAGCCCTTGGCGAGCACCTGGAAGTCCGGCGTGAAGATGTCGACGCCGATGGGATGGATCTGGCGCGAGACCATGTAGCTCTTGATCTCGCCATAGCCTTTGTTGTTCCAGAGCAGCACGATCACCGGCGTTTCCGCCTCGCGCGCGGAAGCTAGCTCCGCGATCGTGAATTGCAAGCCGCCGTCTCCGATCAGGCACACGACCGGCCGCTCCGCCGCCGCGAGTTGCGCACCGATGGCCGCGGGCAGCGCATAACCCAGCGTCCCGTATCCGGTCGCCGAGCAGAACCAGGAGCGCGGCGCGGCTGACGGATAGTAGATGCAGCCGGCATAGACCGGCTGCGCCGAATCCCCGACCAGGATCGCACCCGGCAAGGTGTCGCGCACCGTCTCCATGAGGTGCAAAGACGCGCGATAAACGCGGTTGAGGTCTGACAGCACGCCGTTGCGTGCGGCAGCCGCGCGTGCGGCGCCGTTGCGCTGGGCGGCGCGCAGCAGCGGCGCCAGGGCCGAGGCGGCCTCCGACGCATCGGCGATGATCGGCAGGTCGGGCTGGCGCGAACGCACGATCTGCTGCGCGTCGATGTCGATGCGGATCGCCTTGCCGTTGAACTTCGCGCCGCCCTGCTCCAGCCAATCGTAATCGGTGGAGCCGAACTCGGCGCCGATCGCCAGGATGACATCGGCGCTCTCGATCAGGCTCATGGTCGGCGGCATGGACGGGCTGCACGGCACCGCGAGCGGGTGTCCGGGCGGCAGCAGGCCGCGGCCATTGACCGACATCACCGTCGGTGCGTCGAGGGTCTCCGCCAGCGAGCGCACGAAAGGTGCGGCATCCTGCGCGCCGCCGCCCACCAGCAGCACGGGCGCGCTGGCAATGTTCAGCCAGTTCGCGGCCTTCTCCAGCGCACTCGCCGAAGCAGCCGGCGGGGCCGGCGGCACGATGGCGCGGATCGGCGGCAGCTTATCCGCCGGCGCGGTGATGATGTCGAGCGGCAACTCGATATGCACGGGACGCGGCCGCGCGCCCGCGAACAAGGCGAAGGCGCGTGCCAGCACCTTGGGCAGCTCCGCCGGTGTCATCACGGTATGGCTGAAGGCCGAGACCTGCCGCGCCAATTGGCGCTGGTCCTGCAACTCATGCAGCCACCCTTCGCCGGAGCCAAGCTGGCCCAGGGCGTTGACGGCGGAGATCACCAGCATCGGCACGGAATCGGCGTAGGCCTGCGCCATCGCGGTCGCGATGTTGGTCATGCCGGGGCCGGTGATGATGAAGCAGACTCCCGGCCGTCCGCTGACCCGCGCATAACCGTCGGCCATGAAGCCGGCGCCCTGCTCATGCCGGGGCGTGACGTGCCGGATCCTGGTGTTCGGCAGGCCGCGATAGAGCTCCACCGTATGGACGCCCGGAATGCCGAAGATCACTTCGACGCCATAGGCCTCCAGCAACTCGGCCAGATACATGCCGACCGTCCGCATAAGACTCCCCGTTCCTGATCTTTTGACGATGCTCCCGGGGAGTAGAGATAGCGGATATGAACCGCTTTGGCGATGGCCGCGGACCGCCTACAGCACGGCGATCCGCCCCGTCATGTGGCGGTGAAACTTGCAGAGATAGGCGAACTCGCCGGCAATCGGAAAGGCGATCTCCTTGCTCTCATCCTTGCGCAACGTGCCGGTATCGAAGGCATCGCCGGTCGCCGTGTGCGGCGCCAGGTCGAGATTGACGAAGGTAACCGTACTGCCCGCGGGGATTTCCAGCTCGGCGGGCGCGAACTCGAACCGGCTGATCTCCACCGTCGCACTATCCCCGCGCGCGGAGCGGAAGACGGGCAGGACCGAGAGAAGAGCAAGAAGGCAGCGCCGGGTCCATACCGCGGAGCCGGCGTCGCCATGAACCGTCATCGTCACGACCCGATGTCCGCCACCATCTTCTCGGCATGTTTCTCGTGCGCCTGAAAGGTGTCGAGCGCAGAGCCGAGCAGGGTCTTCAGCTCGGCATTCTCCACGTTCGGAATGAAGGCCTCGCTCACCACCTTGTTCACCGTTTGATGATAGGCGAGCTCGTTGGCGGCGTAGCTCTTGTCGAACGCCGCCCCGCTGAGTTGCGCCATCTTGGTCCAATTGTCGCGCGCGCCCTTCAGTAGGCTCTGGCTGAATGCGTTGTCCTGCGGCTCCGCCTTCAGCTTCTTCAGCAGGGCGAGAGCAGCGTCATTCACCGCCTCATGATCGCGGATCATCAGTTCCGCGAACTCCCGCACCGCCCGGTCATCGGATAGAGCGAGCGCCAGATGCGCATTTCGAATGTCGATGTCGCCGGCGACATAGGCTGCGTGGGCGACTTCCAGGTCGTTGAGCTTGCCGGAATCCTGGGCGTTGGCCGGGCCGGTGCAGCCGGCGGCCATCATTGCGGCCAGCGCCAGGCTGGCCAGAATGGTGCGTGACATCTCTCTCCTCCCATCGGTTGCGGTGCCGATTGGATGCCCTCAGGTTGCGCCGAGTTCCCGGTCGGACGTAGATTTCGGCCGCGGGAACGTTCCCGGCAGCCACCGCATCTAATACAACGATGGTTATTGCAGGCTCAGGCGCGACACGGGTCGAGGCGGACGAGGCGGCGTTGATCGCGCGTGCCCTGACTCGCGATGCCGTTGCCCTGGCGGAGATCATGCGGCGCAACAACCGGCGGCTGTACCGGGCGTCCTGGGGCATCCTGCGCGACGAGCAGGAAGCGGAAGACGCGGTGCAGGATTGCTACCTCAAGGCCTTTACCGCCTTGCCCGGCTTTCGCGGCGAGGCGGCGCTTGCCACTTGGCTCACCCGCATCTGCATCAACGAGGCGCTGATGCGTCGACGCAGGCGCCAGGCCCAAGCGGCAGCCGTGGGCAACGTCATTCCCCTCAGGCCGGAAGGCAAGCCGGAAGTGGAAGCTGCGGAAGACCCCGCGCTTTCGCCCGAATCCGCTGCCATGCGGACACAGTTGCGGCCCTATCTGGAGGAGGCGATCGGAGCATTGCCGGAAGATCAGCGCGCGGTGTTCGTCCTGCGTGCGCTGGAAGAATTGAGCGTCGAGGAGACCGCGCAGATCCTCGATCTCAATCCCCAGACGGTCCGCACCCGCTTCCTGCGCGCCCGCCGCAAGCTGCAGGAACGGCTGCAGCGCGAATTGAAGCTCACATTCGGCGAGATGCTGCCCTTCGCCGGAGCGAGATGCGACCGACTGGTCGAGCGGGTGCTGGCGAGATTGGGCCTGCCTAATCCTTCGGCTTGAACTCCAGCGCCGCGCCATTGATGCAGTAGCGCTGGCCGGTCGGCGCCGGACCGTCCTCGAAGACATGGCCTTGATGGGCGCCGCACTTGGCGCAGTGGACCTCGGTACGCACCATGAACAAGGAGCGGTCGGTCTGGGTCGCCGTCGCGCCTTCGATCGGCGCCACGAAGCTTGGCCAGCCGGTGCCGCTCTCGAACTTCGCCTCCGTGTCGTAGGCCGGCGTGCCGCAGGCGGCGCATACGAACCTGCCGGGCCGCTTCTCGCGCAGCAGAGGCGAGGAGCCTGGCCGCTCGGTCGCATGCTCGAACATCACGGCGAACTGCTCCGGGGTGAGCTGCCGGCGCCATTCCTCGTCGCTCTTCACGACCGCGTAGCCTTCGGTCGGGGCGATGTTGCTGCTCTTGCTAAAGAGTCCCATTTCGATGCCTCCCTTTCGCTCTACGCCCGTCTATCGGACAAGGATGCCAGGAACATGCAGAACAACTCCGCCTGGCTGCCGATGCCAAGTTTGGCATAGATATTCTTGCGGTGGATCTTGACCGTCCCCGGGGCGATCCGGAGAGCACCGGCGATTGCGTCGGAGGAATGGCCACGCAGCACCATCGCCACCACCTCGCTCTCGCGTTGGGTCAGGCGGTGCCGCCCGAAGGCGGCGAAGGCCTCGCGCAGGGCCGCCTCTGCCGGAAGGGTTTCCGGCGCGCTGTCGAAGCGCTGGCCAAGGCCACGCCAGTTGCGTTCCGCCGCCGCGATCACCACCGGCGCAACCGCATGCAGAGCCGTCATCTCCCGTGCGTTGAACGCCTGGGAATGGCCGTCGCGCATCAGCGAGATGACGACCCGCGCGCCATCGCCGGTGGCAAGGAAGAAGCCGATCTCCTCCGCAAGGCCGGTCTGCTTATAGTAAGAGCGGTAGTATTCGCTCTGATAGAAGCGGTCCGGCGCCAGCTGCCGCATGCGATAAAGGCCCGGCGGCACCTGGTTGCGGCTGGCGTGGAAGAAGGGGTCGAGCAGATAGGGCCCGGCCTGGTACATCGTCACGAAGATATCCCGCTTCTCAGGGCCGAAATCGTCGTGGAGGTCGAGCGGCCGCTCCTCGCTCCGATAACCGAAGATCACGGTGTAATCGAAGGGCGCGACCTGCCGCAGGGCGCGGGCCAGGGCGGGCGCAAAGCGTGGCCCGTCCAGTTCGCGGATGGCATCCGCCAGGGCCGGATGCCAATCCAGAGTCCGTTTAAGCATCTATCCCCACGATCAGGGGCAACCGGCCTCACCTACCCCTCTGGAGGTATATACAAGAACGGGGGCTTGTCGCAACCTGAGGCGGAACAAGGAATAGACCTTTGGGCGGTGGCCATTGACGCCACCGAACCCGGGGCGGGGCGGCCAGGGAGTCGAGGTAGGTGTGACCTCATGGAGTGAGCCGAGAGCAGCGGCCGTTGCGCGGACGGCCAGCGCGCCGGTGGACGTGGAGTTTCGCGGCGTGACCAAGCGCTTCGGCGCGGTGGTGGCGGTCGATGACATTTCGTTCGAGATTCCGCGCGGCTCGTTTCATTCCTTCCTGGGGCCCTCTGGCTGCGGCAAGACCACCAGCCTGCGCCTGATCGCGGGCTTCGAGCAGCCGGACGCGGGCGAGGTCGCCATCGGAGGCCGATCCATGGTCGGCGTGCCGGCGTATCGCCGCCCGGTCAACATGGTGTTCCAGCACTACGCCTTGTTTCCGCACATGAACGTCGCCGACAATGTCGGCTATGGGTTGCGCCAGGCGCGCCCGAAGCTCGATCGCGCGGAGATCGATCGGCGCGTCGCGGAAACGCTGGACCTGGTCCGCCTGCCCAAGATGGGCGCACGCCGCATCTGGGAATTGTCCGGCGGCCAGCAGCAGCGCGTCGCGCTCGCCCGGGCGCTGGTCAACCGTCCGACGGTTCTGCTGCTCGATGAGCCGCTGGCGGCCCTGGATCGCAAGCTGCGCCGCGACATGCAGATCGAGTTGCAGAACCTGCAGCGCGACGTCGGCATCACTTTCATCCTGGTGACGCACGACCAGGAAGAGGCGCTCTCGATGTCCGACACCATCGCGATCATGCGCGACGGCAAGATCGTGCAGTTCGGCACGCCGCAGCTTCTCTATGACGCGCCCGCCAACCGGTACGTCGCGGACTTCGTGGGCGAATCCAATTTCCTGACCGGCAACGTGACCGCAACGCACGCCAACGGCGCGAGCATAGCGCTGTCTCACGGTCCGGTGCTCAAGGCGCGCTGGAGCGCAGCAGGCGATCATCTGTCGGCCGGGGAAGAATGCGTGATCGCGGTGCGGCCCGAAGTGATCGGGCTGTGGCCGATCGGCCAAGCGCCTGCGGATCTCGACGTTCGGCGCCAGGGCCAGGTGCGCAATCGCATCTATCTCGGCGACCACACGGAGTTCAGCCTGCAGGTGCCGGAGCTGGGCGAGCTGATGGTCCGGCTGCCGAAATCGGATCCGCTCGCCATGAGCCTGCAGCCTGGCGACGTGGCGGAGATCGGCTGGCGCGCCGACCAGGCGCTGGCGTTGCGCGCCACCTGAACGAATCTCCGGGCACGAGGCCGGCGACGCGCCTCGATGCCCGCAATAACCAAGACGTCGTATGCGCGGAGGAGGCAACCATGGACCGCAAGGACTTCATCAAACAACTACGCCGCTACCAGAAGGGCTCGATCAGCCGGCGGCATTTCCTAGGCGTCACCGGCCTCGGCACGGCAACGGCCGTTCTGGCCGCCAGCATGCCGCATCTGATGACAAGCCGGCGCGCTTACGCCCAGGACCTGGGCGACCAGGTGAACCTGACCACCTGGCCCGACTACCACAATCCGCAGAATTTCGAAGCCTTCACTGAGGCCACCGGCGTGAAGATCAACGTCACCGTCTTCGGCTCGAACGAGGAGATGTTCGCCAAGTTGAAGGCGGGCGGAACCGGCTGGGACGTGCTGGTGCCGACCAATTACACGATCGAGACCTATGTCGGCGAGGACATGTTCGAGCCGCTCGATACGGCACAGCTGCCGAACTACAACCCGGAATTCTACACCGATCCGCGCTTCACCGAGCCGGGCACGATCAGCGGCAAGACCTACGCGGTGCACAAGAACTGGGGCACCACCGGCTATGTCATCAATTCCGCCAAGGTGACGGACAAGCCGACCAGCTGGAAGGAGTTCTGGGACCTCACCAACACCAAGTACCAGGGCCGCACGATGGTGCATGACTACCAGCTCACCACGATCGGCAACGCGCTCAAGTATTTCGGTTATTCCTTCAACTCGAACGACGAGAAGGAGCTGGCCGAGGCGGAGAAGCTGCTGATTGACTCCAAGCCCAACCTGTTCGCCATCAACAGCGATTACAAGCCGTCGCTGATCAATGGCGATGCCTATATGTCCGTGTGCTGGACCGGCGACGGCAAGCAGTTGCAGAAGACCGATCCGGCCTTCCAGTACATCCTCGGCAAGGAAGGCGGCGAGATCTGGGCCGACTTCTATGCCGTGCCGAAGGGCGCGCCGCACCGCAGCGCGGCCTATGCGCTGATCGACTTCCTGCTCGAGCCGAAGGCGAATGCGCTGGAGGTCGAGTTCCACGGCTATCCGGTTGCGGACAAGCGTGTCATCGACCTGCTGCCGAAGGAGATCATCAATGATCCCATCCTCTATCCGGCGGCCGAGCTGCTGGCGCCGCTTGAATTCGGCGCGGCGGCGACGCTGACCAACCCGGCGCGCGCCGAGATCATGGCGCGCTTCAAGTCGGCGTGAGTCGGGCCTGCAGATGAGCGCTGGGGCAGATGCGATCGCGGCACCCGCGACCGCGCAACGCAAGCAGTCGGGGCGGCTTCTCACCGCCCTGCTGCTGGCGCCCAGCGCTCTCTGGTTTTTCGTCCTGTTGATCCTGCCGCTGGCGGTCGTCCTCATCTACAGCGTCGGCGTGCGGGCGCCGGCGGGCGGCTACCAGGCGGCCTTCACCTTCGACAATTACCTGAACCTGCCGGCGCGCTGGACCGCGTTCAAGAACACGCTGACCCTGGCGCCACTCGGCACGCTGATCTGCCTTCTCGCCGGGTATCCGCTGGCCTATTTTCTGGCGGTCAAGTCGAGCGCACGCTGGCGCGTGCTGCTGCTGATCCTGGTCATCGTGCCGTTCTGGACCAGCTTCCTCATCCGCACCTATGCCTGGATCTTCATCCTGGGCGGGCGCGGCATCCCCGCCCTGCTGGACTCGATCGGCATTCCGGACGTGCGCCTCATCAACACGCCTTTCGCCGTCATGTGCGGCATCGTGTATGCCTATCTGCCGCTGATGGTGTTCCCGATCTATGTCAGCCTGGAAAAGCTGGACAAGCGGCTGCTCGAGGCCTCGGAGGACCTGGGCGCCGGGCCATTCGCGACCTTCCGCCAGATCACGTTGCCGTTGTCCGCGCCGGGCATCATCACCGGCTGCATGCTGGTCTTCATCCTGCTGATGGGCGAGTACCTCATTCCCCAGATGCTGGGCGGCGGCAAGGTCTTCTTCATCGGAAACGCGCTGGTCGACCTGTTCCTGCAGAGTCTGAACTGGCCTTATGGCTCGGCCGTGGCGATGGCATTGGTCGCCATCATGCTGGTGACCGTCAGCCTCTATCTGCGCGCGACCGCCGCGACTGGCGGGCGACGCGATGCTTCGCTGATCTGAGGCGGCCGCATGCTTCGCGCCTATTCGGTCCTGGTCTATCTCTTCCTCTATGGGCCGATCGCGCTCATCGTCCTTTTCAGCTTCAATTCCGGCCTCAGCGCAGCCGACTTCCAGGGCTTCTCGCTGAAGTGGTACGCGAAGGTTGCCGGCAACTCACTGATGCTGGATGCGCTGAGGACCAGCTTCACGGTCGCATTCTCGTCCGCCGCCCTCGCCACCATCATGGGCACGATGGCCGCATTGGCGCTGCAGCGCGTGAAGGGGCCGGTGCGCGTAATCTTCGACGGGCTGACCTACATCGCCATCATGGTGCCGGGCATCGTCATCGGGATCGCGACCCTGATCGCTCTCGTCACCACCTTCGAGGCGGCGAATACGATCCTTGCCCAGATCTGGCCGGGCGATGCACCGCCGCAGCTGCACATGGGCTACGGCTCCATCATCGCCGCGCACACCTTGTTCTCCATGGCGCTGGTGATCGTGATCGTGCGGGCGCGCATGGCCGGCATGGACCGCAGCCTGATCGAAGCCTCGATGGATCTCTATGCCGATCCCTGGGCGACCTTCCGCCAGGTAACGCTGCCGCAGCTTGCGCCGGCGATCATGGCGGGGTTCCTGCTCTGTTTCACCTTCAGCTTCGACGATTTCGTCATCGCCTTCTTCGTGGCCGGGCCGCTCAACACGCTGCCGATCTACGTCTTCTCCTCGATCCGGCGAGGCGTGACGCCCGAGATCAACGCCATCGGCACGGCCATCATGATGTTCTCGCTGGTCATGCTGTTCAGCGCCCAGGTTCTACTGCGGCGCGCGAGCGCACCCAGAAAAGCGTAGGAGAAAGGCATGATCCTCAAGGATCGCGTCGCCATCATTACTGCCGCCGGATCGGGCATCGGGCGCGGCGGAGCGGAGATCATAGGCCGCGAGGGCGCCATCGTGATCGCCACCGATCTGGTAGCGGAGCGCGCGGAGGAAACGGCCCACCACATCCGCGATTCCGGCGGGCGCGCCGAAGGGCGAGCGCTCGACGTCACCAGGGACGAGGACATCCAGCGCCTGGTGGACCATGTCGCGAGCTCATATGGCCGAATCGACATCCTGCACAACCATGCGGGCATTCAGATCGAAGGCACGCTGGAACAGGTGCCGGCGAGCGGGCTGGACGCCAGCTACAACATCAACGTGCGCGCCCACTTCGTCGCGGCCAAGGCGGTGCTGCCGCATATGAAGCGGCAGGGCAAAGGCGTCATCATCAACACGTCGTCCAATTCCGGGGTGTTCTTCGACAAGGGCATGCTGGCCTACATCACCAGCAAGACCGCCGTCATCGCCATGACCAAGCAGATGGCGCTGGATTACGGGCCGCACAACATACGGGTCAATGCCCTATGCCCCGGCTGGGTCGATACGCCATTCAATGATCCGTACATTCGCCAGATGGGCGGCCGCGGCGCGATTGAGGCCTATGTGAAGGAGAAGATCCCGATGGGCCGCTGGGCCAGCGTGGAGGAGATCGCAGAATCGATCCTCTATCTGGCCTCCGACCGGTCCAGCTACATGACGGGCCACGCGCTGGTCGTCGATGGCGGCGAGTGCATTGCGTGAGCGACCCCAGGCACGGCTCGCCCCCGACACCTCGCTCAATCGAGCGCATAGATTGCATTGACGAAAACAACCTTTGGGACGATCACGCTGTTCGGCGTCAAATCCTCCACGATCCCCTGCGCAGTGGAGGAGCAAACCGATGGCCGGCGATTCAAGCACCAAGCGCCCGACCTTTCGGGCTCGGCCAGCGCACGGCGGCAGAGTAGCGGCACAAGGGCGGCGGAGTTCTGCTCTCTCGGCTGACCGCCGCTGGCGTCCCGGGACTTCACTCCAGAAATCCTCGGGCAAAAGTGCGCGGCGAGTGATCGCCGCGCACTTTTTTGCGTGATCCGGGCACCTACGCCTTGACTACGCTGAGCCAGAGAGCAAAGCCGACTATGACGGAGACGAACGCCCCGATAAACGCCACTGCAATGAAACCGGGCCCATCGAACGGCCAAGTGACGCCCGCAAGTGGCGCTGTCGTGGCCAATGCGCGCCAGCATCCACCTGCAAAAGCCGCCCATGTAGTCCGGCCTCCCTCGCGTCGAAGCTGCGCATACATGTACCACCAGATCGCGGCGAGCGTAACGGCCGCCCAGAAGACGGCCCATGTCATCTGCCCGGCAAGCCGCTGAAGGAGCCAGCTGCCCACGTCCGGTGTCCCGCTGGTCCAAAGCACGAAATCTGCCGGCGGTGCCGACAAGCGGTGCTCGATAGGCGTCAGCTTTTCGCCCGAAGCAGCGGCGACGATCGTCATCGTCTCTTGCGGAATCGGAGTGATCTCGTAGGAGTAGCGCAGGTCGTCGTCGCCCTCGCGATAGGCATAGCCCTTGTCGCAATCCGCCACCCAGCCCGCCCGAGGAACATAGTGGGTGCAAGGCGAGGCCCGATACCAGTCGAACTCCGCCTCCTGGACCAGTCGTGAGTCAAGTTGCCATCCGGCGAAGGTTGCAGGATCGCTGATCCAGACATGGATGCTTCCCGTCTTCCATCCGCTGCGCCTACCATGCTTGTACCATTCGTGACGCTCGACGATCATCAGAGCGTTCTCGAACTGCGGATAGGCGGACGGCATCTGAACCGGCTTGGCGCGGATCCGGCCCACCACCGCCACCACCTGGCCAAAGGGTAGTTCCGCTTCGGGAGCGCCCGACGGTACTACATGCCGTGCCACATAGCGCGTGACCAGGGCGCTGTAAGCCATGAAGATCGATGCAGCCGGCGGCACTACCAAGGAGACCATAACGAGCAAGGTCAGCAGCTTGGAAGCGGGGTAATCCCATCGCCTCGCCAACGAGTTCTTGAACCTGCGATGGGAGGATTCATTCATGAAAAGGCTGACGGAGGCTGGTGCAAGCGATAGTCGCAGTCGAGTCGGCTCGGGTTCAAGTCTGGTGTATCGGATCGATTTTGCATAGATTGCCGATCGCTTCCCTGGCGTGAGGACTTGCTCATGAAAGCCGCCTTCTACGACTGCAACGGGCCAGCCGACGAGGTGCTGCAGGTTGGCGATGTGCAGATGCCGGCCGCCGGCCCGGGCGAGGTGCTGGTGCGGGTGAAGACATCCGGCGTCAATCCGTCGGACGTGAAGTCGCGCACGGGCCTGCGCGCGAAGATGAGCTACCCGCGCGTCATCCCGCACAGCGACGGGGCCGGCGTGATCGAGGCGATCGGCGCAGGGGTCGATCCGGCGCGGGTGGGCGAGCGGGTGTGGCTGTGGAACGGCCAATGGCAGCGGCCCTTCGGCACGGCTGCAGAATATATCGCCCTGCCCGCCTTCCAGGCGCCGCATCTGCCGGACGCCGTCCCCTACGAAGCGGGGGCGTGCTTCGGCATCCCGGCGATGACTGCCCATCGCTGCGTCTTTGCCGACGGGCCGGTTGCGGGCCAGACCATCCTGGTGACCGGCGGCGCGGGTGCGGTGGGACACTACGCCATCCAGCTTGCGCGCTGGGGCGGCGCCCGGGTGATCGCGACGGTAAGCAGCGCCGACAAGGCCGCCCATGCGAAGACCGCCGGTGCCGATTACGTGGTGAACTACAAGAGCGAGGACGTCGAGCAAGCGGTGAAGGACATCACCAAGGGCGAGGGCGCAGATCGCGTGATCGACGTGGAGTTCGGCGGCAATCTGCCGACCACGCTCGCCTGCCTCAAGACCAACGGCGTGATCGCGACCTATGCGTCATCGGCGGTCATGGAGCCGAAGCTGCCCTTCTACCCCATGATGTTCCAGGGCATCACCTTGCGCATGGTGCTGGTCTACATCCTGCCGGAGGCGGCGCGCCGGCAGTCGATCCAGGACATCAACCAGGCGCTGACGCAGGGCGCGCTGGTGCATGCGATCGCGGAGACCTATCCGCTCGAGCAGGCCGCGCAGGCGCACAAGGCGGTGGAGAGCGGCCAGGCGATCGGCAACGTGGTGGTGACGATCGCATGATGCTGGCCACGTTCTGGGTGGCGATTGGCGGGGCGGTCGGAAGCGTCTCGCGCTTCTGGCTGACCGAAGCGAGCGCGAAATGGTCGGGCACTGAGTTCCCCTGGGGCACGGTGATTGCCAACGTGACCGGCAGCTTCCTGATCGGCTTGATCGCGGCACTGCCTGTGCTGGGGTCGCGCGATGTGCTGGGCCCGATGGGCCGGCAGTTCCTGATGGTCGGCGTGCTCGGCGGCTATACCACCTTCTCCGCCTTCAGCCTGCAGACCCTGACCATGCTGCAGCACGGTCATGTGGCGAAGGCAATGCTGAACGTCGGCGGGTCAGTCGCGCTCTGCCTGGTCGCGGTTGCGATCGGCTATGCGCTGGGTTCGGCCTTCAGCGCCGGCAAGGCCTGAGGCTCGGGCGCTCGCGCAGCCTCGTCCTCGGCCATCCATTGCTCGAACGCGCGGCGCCATCCTTCGGCCGCCGGATCGCCGGTACGGAACACAAACGCCATTGCGTTCTGCTGGCCTTCATCCGCGCGCACGGTGACGGTGAGACGGAGGGTGTCATCCTCCTTCCTTGGCGGAAGCAGCCACAGCCAGCGCCGCGGGCCGGGCTGTTCCTCCAACCGAACGCCCGTGATTCTGCCGGCGAGCGGCCCGACCTCCTCGAAGTTGCGGCCGTTCGCATCGACCAGATTGCTGCTGATCATGCGAAGGAAGCGGCGGCGCGGATCGATCGCGTAGACCATGCCGCCGGTTGTCGATGGCGTCGGATAATGCGGATCGAAGCTCACGGTCTGACCATCGGGCAGGCTTTCGTTGCGCAGCGGCCGCTTGATCGTCTGCAACGCGGCATCGACGTCCCGCTGTTTCTGGTGCGCAGCAAGGCGCTCGCTCCACATGAAAAGCGCGATCGGCGGCCCGAACAGGCCGGCGAACACCAATGCCACCGTCCACCAGGTGTCCGGGAGGTCATAGCTGTCGAGGGTCAACGCCGCTGCACCCCACCAAAGCGCGACGAGGAGCTTCCAGCCGAAGGAACCCAAGCCATGGCGCTTGTACCGGAATGTATGGCGCGTCATGCCCGCTGATGCCGTTGCGCGATGCCGAGGTCTGTCGCGCAGCGCCCAGGCACGGTTCACCGTTCCGGCAGGCCGTACACTTCCTGAGGCGCGTCAAAGCCGTGCATGGGATAGTGGCCGAGGGGCACGAGCTTGCTGCCGCAGGGCGAAGCGAAGGCCTTCGAGGCGAGCAGCGGCTGGTTCAAGGGGCGGCACAGCCCGGTGATGCGCGCGGCGAGGTTCACCGCCGGGCCGATCACCGTGAAATCGAGGCGCGTCTGCGAGCCGATATTGCCGTAGCTGACCGAGCCCGCATGGAGGCCGATGCCGATATTGAGCGGCGCCTTGCCCGCGCTGGCGCGCAACTCGTTCACGTCGCGCATCGCCTCCAGCGCCTCCTCCGCCGCCGTCAAGGCGGTGTGGCACTTGGAATCGCGGTCTAGGTCGTCGTGCATCGGGAAGATCGCGAGCACCGCATCGCCGATGAACTTCAGGATCTCCCCGCCATGCGCCAGCACCGGACGAGTCACCGCGTCGAAATAGTCGTTGAGGATCGCAAGCACCTCGTCGCGCGGCAACTGGTTGCTCATGGCGGTGAAGTCGCGCAGGTCGCATTGCCAGATCGCGGCGGCAATGGTGACGCTCTCGCCGCGCCGGATGAGGCCGCCCATGACGCGCCGGCCCGCATCGGCGCCGAGATAGATCTCCAGCAGCGATTTCGCCGTGGAGCGCGTCTCGATCGCCTCTACGACGAGCGACAGCAGGGGGAGCAGCGAGAGCATGCCGTTGAACTGCTCGTCGCTGAAGCCGCCCGGCGCATCGCTGGCGATCGAGAGGACGGCCAGCGGCCTGCCGTCGCCGCGCCGCAGGCCGAAGATCGCGTAATCGGTGGCGCCTTCCGCGAGCAGGTCCTCGAGGATCGGGAAATCGAGTCGGAGGCCGGGGCCGAACAGGCGGCGGCGGATCATCGGCTCGCCGGCATAGATCAGCGCCATCGGGCTGCGCAGGTACTGGTCGCTCTGCCAGATGTCGTGCTCGCGCGTGAAGGCCTCGACCTCCGGCGTCGCGCGCGACCAGCGATAGGCGATGGAGGCGATCTGCGGATGCAAGGTGGGCTCGGCGAGAAAGGCGCGCATCAAGGGGAAGCCGCCTTCCGTCAGCTCCCGTCCCAGGCCGCGCAGCAGCTCCCGCCCGGTCGGCTGAACGCGCCCCTCGCGCAGCAGCCAGCGAAACGCGCGGTCGATCGCCATATTCTCCAGCCGCAATTCCCCATCGATCGCGGGTGGCAGGCTGGTGGCCGGACCTGTGCCAAACGGCTGATTCATAAGCCCATGATGAGTTTGGGGTTGAAGCGGGTCAAGCCTTCCACCATGTTCCGGTTATGATCTGACATCCGCCGTCCGGATGCTGCCTGTTTTCCCGGAGATCGCCATGTTCATCCAGACCGAAGAAACCCCCAATCCGGCCACGCTCAAATTTCTGCCCGGGCGCGCGGTGATTGAGCGCGGCACCGCCGATTTCGACAGCGCGGACAAGGCCGCACGTTCGCCGCTGGCTGAGAGCTTGTTCCGGATCGATGGCGTCGCACGCATTTTCCTCGGCAGCGATTTCATCACCGTGACCAAGACTGACGAGAAGGACTGGCCGGTCCTGAAGCCGCAGATCCTCGGGCTCATCATGGAGCATTTCTCCTCGAATCGCCCGGTCATTCTATCCGAGGACAGCGCATCGGCCGCCGCCGAAGAAGATGACGAGATCGTGGCGCAGATCAAGGAATTGCTGGAAACCCGCGTCCGCCCCGCGGTCGCCCAGGATGGCGGCGACATCGTCTTCCACGCCTTTGAGGACGGAATCGTGTACCTGCACATGCAGGGGGCATGCTCGGGGTGCCCGTCTTCCACAGCGACGCTGAAGATGGGGATCGAGAACATGCTGCGCCATTACGTTCCGGAAGTGGTCGAGGTGCGACCGGTCTGACATAGGGGCACCCTTCACCGATTTGAAGGGGCCGTTGATTTGAAGGGGCGGGTCATTCCCGCCCCTTCGCTTTTGCGGGCTTTCGCGCGCAGGTAGCCGCGGAGCGGCACTGCTACGATAGCGAGCATCGCTCGCCCTCGGCTCCCGGCAAGGTTTACCGGTGATTAATCAATTTGGCTCAGGCTGCAAGCGTCGCATCGTGCATATGAACGATGCCCCTCGGAAGCTGGGCGATATGTTTCGCACTTGGCCGCTGTCAAAGAGATTTGCCGTCCTCAGCGGTCCGTTGCTGATCGCGGCCGGCGTGCTGATCGCGACCATGATCCACATCTGGTTCATCAACGGTCTCGAGCGCGCGGCGGAGCGCAACAACGTGGCGCTGGCCCGCGTGCTGTCGAACGTGGTCTGGCCGGTATTCGAGTCCGACGTACTGCAGCGGGAGAACTCGGCGGAATGGCGCGCGGACCTCACCCGCGAGCTCGCCTCGCTGGTGCGCCACACCACCATCGTGAAGGTGAAGCTCTATCGGGCCGACGGCTCCCTCGCGTATTCGACCGACCCGACCGACGCCGATGGCAAGGAGACCGAGTACGGCTTCGCATCCGCCGTCAGGGGCGTGGTCAGGAGCGAGGTCGGGTTCGAAGCGGAGATCAATGCCTTCGACCGCCTGTTCAGCGATCGCCACATCGTGGAGAGCTACATCCCCATCTATGGCGCGGACGATCCGCGCAAGGTGGTCGCGGTGTTCGAGATCTACGACGACATCACCGGGCTGCTCGAGCAGTTCCACAATGCGGAGACGCGGATCGCCGTGTTCCTGAGCAGCGTGCTGCTGTTCACCTATGCCTGCCTGCTCGCGATGGTCGTGCGCAGCGAGGCGATCGCCATGCGCCATCAACAGGCCAGGCTGCGTTTGGCCGACGCGGCCGCACGGGCCGACGCCGCGAGCACGGCCAAGAGCGAGTTCCTCGCCAACATGAGCCACGAGTTGCGCACGCCGCTCAACGCCATCGTCGGCTTCTCCGAGGTGATGAAGCAGGGCCTGCTCGGCCCCGTCACGCCGCGTCCCTACGCGGAATATGTCCGCCACATCTGGGTGGCGGCCTCGCACCTGACCGATATCATCGGGAACATCCTCGACCTCAGCAAGATCGACGCCGGCAAGGTCTCCGTGGAGAAGTCGCGCTTGGCGCTGCCTGAGACCATCCTGCTGGTCTGCGGGATGATGCAGGACAAGGCCAGCAAACGCGGCATCGCCCTCACACACGACATCGACGCTGGACTCGAGACCATCATCACCGACCCGGTGAAGCTGCGCCAGATCCTGCTGAACCTGCTGTCGAACGCAATCAAGTTCACGCCCGACAACGGCCGCGTCATGCTGCATGTCCGGCACGCGGGCAAGGACGTCGCCTTCACGATCCGCGACACCGGCATCGGCATGGATGAGGCGGAAATCAAGATCGCGATGAGCCCGTTCGGGCAGATCGAATCGCCCTTCTCGCGCATGCATGAGGGAACCGGCCTCGGCCTGCCGCTGACCCAGCGGCTGGTCAACCTGATCGGCGGCAACCTGGAGATCAGCAGCAAGAAGGGCGTGGGCACGCTGGTTACGGTCACCCTGCCCTTCGAAACGCGCACCGCCGCGCCGTCACTGCAGACGATGCCGGATCTCGACCACGCGCCGGCCCGCGCCAAGGCCAGCTAGCCTAGTCCATGACCGGCTGCGGCAGCTCCGACTGGGGAACCACTGGATAGTCGCCGGCGTCGAACAGCTGGTAGTGCCACCACTCGTTCGTATAGAACTCGAACCCGGCGGCCGTCATCAGGCCGAGCAGCAGCAGCCGGTTGCGCTGCGCCCCCAGCGACACGTCGGTGCGGCCGTGATGCGACAAGGGCGTCAAGGCATCGAAGCCGGTTCCCATGTCGAGCTCTCGTCCCTCTGCATCGACGAGCGTTAGATCGAGCGCCACGCCGCGATTGTGCGGTCCGCCACTGCGGGGATCGGCGACGAACTCGGGATCCGGAGAGGCGTTCCACAGCGCCCATTGACCCTCCACCGGGCGATAGGCGTCGAAGATCTTCAGCCGGTAGCCCAGCGGGCGTGCCAACGCGATCGCGACGCGCAGGCACTCCACCGCCTTGGGGTGCAGATAGGGCCTGGCATCGGCGCGGTAGAACGGCTTGCCCGTAATGTTGTTGGGAGTGGCATAGGCAAGCGCAACGACCAGGTCGAATTCGGGCGGGCTGATGTCGATGAGGCTCATGCGATCCGCGGCAGGGTGGTGGATTGACGCAAGCTTGTCAGTTCGGCGGGCGAAGGCTACACACGCCCCTGGAACGCCGGCATCCCTAGCAAACCTGCGCACGGCCGCAAAGCCCGTCCGTCACATGGCTGACATTCGATGAGCGCCGCTTCGACGTTATCCGCCCTCGCGACTCCTCTGCTGGCGATCGAGACGGCGGGCTCCGCCTGTTCCGTCGCGCTGCGCCTGGATGCGGACCAGCCGCCGGCGCGCGAGGTCATGGCGACCTCGCACGGTCATGCCACGGCTCTGGCGCCGATGATCCAACGGCTCGCCAAGGCCACGGGCATCGAGCTCACGGCGCTGAGGGCGATCGCCGTGTCTTGCGGGCCTGGCGGATTCACCGGCATCCGCGTCGGGCTCGCCACCGCGCGGGCGATGGCGATGGCGATCGGCTGCCCGGTCATCGGGATCGGCAGCTTCCAGGCGCTTGCCGCCACGGCGGCGCGCTCTGGCGGCAGGCTCGCCGCGCGCAACCTTGTCGTGCTCGACAGCCGCCGCAGCGACTTGTTCGCCGCCGAGCTTGGCCCCGATCTCCAGCTCCTGGCACCGGCCGCGCTGCTCACCGCGCAGCAGGTCGAGGCCCGCTGCGCCTCGAGCGGCGTGTCCCTGATTGCCGACGCGGAACTGACGCAATTCGCCGCGCTGAACGGCCTCAGCGCCAGCGCCGACGCGGTCGCGGTGGTGGAACTGGCGGCGAGCCGGCCCGATCTGCACCTTCCGGCGGAACCGATCTATCTGCGGCCACCCGACGTGTCGCAGCCCAAGCCGCGCACGCCATGACGCCGGACCCTCCCGCTTCCGGGATCGTGCGGCCGGTGACGGCCTTCGACATGACCGTGCTGGCCGAACTGCACGGTGCGATCTTCCAGGCGCCGTGGGACCAGCCCTGGTCGGCGCAGAGCTTCACGGAGATCCTGGCGATGCCGGGCGCCGGGGGCTGGCTGATGATCGACGGCGACAAGCCGATCGGATTCATGCTGGCGCGCTTCACACTGGACGAGGGCGAGATCCTGCTGACCGGGATCGTGCCGGAATCGCGGCGCCATGGTCACGCCGCACATCTGATGCGGGTTCTGATGGACCATGCGCGCGCGTCGGGCGTGCGCACCCTCTTCCTGGAGCACGCCGCGGGCAACGTAGCGGCGGGCATGCTCTATGGCCGATTCGGCTTTGAGCCGGTCGGGCGCCGACGCGCCTACTACGAGCGGCGCGGCGGCGGGCGCGAGGATGCCATCATACTGCGCTGCGACGTTGCCCCGGGCGCGGCCGGTCAGGTTTCGGCGTCGCGGTACTAGAATTGCGGAACCTTTCCGCACGCTAATACATGGTTTTGCCGACAATTATTGCTATCAGCGCCTTAACATGAAATATACACCTGTGTTCGGGAGCTATCGCGCCCGCAATATTAAACCTGCATTGGGACGGAGAGACATATGGCCGACGAAGGCAGGAAAAACGGCGTGCTGTCCATGGTCACCGACATTGTCGCGGCTCATCTGTCCAATAACACCGTGTCCATTGGGGACATTCCGAGGCTGATCCAGGAGGTTTACGGAGCCCTGACCGGATTGGGCCAGGCGCCGGCCCCGACCGTTGGTCGGCTGGAGCCGGCTGTGCCGGTGAAGAAATCGGTGACGGCCGACTACATCGTATGCCTGGAAGACGGAAAGAAGCTGAAGATGCTGAAGCGCCACCTGCGCACGGCCTATGGCTTGACGCCGGAGCAGTATCGCGAGAAGTGGGGCCTTCCCCCGGATTATCCGATGGTCGCTCCGAATTACGCCAAGAAGCGCAGCACCCTTGCGCGGCAGATCGGACTCGGCACCGGCGGCCGGAAGCGCTGAAGGCCCGCGACTCGGGCGCCATCCGGCTCAAAGAGCCGCGTCTGGATCATTCGCGCCCAAATTATTTGCGCGGGCCGCGTTCTGTGGGCACAATATCTCAAAACAGATTGGCGTGCGGCGCAACCGCGCGCGTTGAGCCGATAGGCTCATGAGAGCGGGGCATCATCGTGAGTGTCGTATCGCGACTTGAGAAGCTTTGTCAGGACAAGGGCCTGAAAATGACCGAGCAGCGGCGCGTCATCGCGCGCGTGCTGTCGGATGCGGACGACCACCCGGATGTCGAGCAGCTTTATCGCCGCGCCTCGAAGATCGACCCCGGCATTTCGCTGGCCACCGTCTATCGCACCGTGCGCCTGTTCGAGGAGGCCAGCATTCTCGAGCGTCATGATTTCGGCGACGGGCGCGCGCGCTACGAGGAGGCGCCGGAGAACCACCACGACCACCTGATCGATATCCAGTCCGGCGAGGTGATCGAGTTCAGCAACGACGAAATCGAGAAGCTGCAGCACCGGGTGGCGGAGCAGCTCGGCTACAAGCTGGTCGGGCATCGCCTGGAACTCTACGCCGTTCCAGCATCGGCACGCAGCGGGGCCAAGAAGAAATGAATGCTCCCCTGGCGGAGCAGCAGCGGCCGGTCCATGTCCAGTTGGCCAGCCTCGAACTGCGCGTCGCGGAGAACGCGGCGGAGATCGAGGCGGCGCAGGCGCTGCGCTACCGCATCTTCTACGAAGAGCTGAACGCCCGGCCGACGCCGGAAATGTCGGCGCTGCGCCGCGATTTCGACAGCTTCGATCCCTATTGCGACCACCTCGTCATCATCGACCGGGACAAGGGCGAGGGCGCCGCCGGCATCATCGCGACCTATCGCCTGATGCGGCGCGAGCAGGCGAGTCGCCGCGGCCAGTTCTATTCGATCGACGAGTTCGACATCGCGCCGCTGGTGAACTACCGCGGCGGCATCCTGGAGCTTGGCCGTTCCTGCGTCGATCCGGCCTATCGCACCAAAGCGGCGATGCAGCTGATGTGGAAGGGCATCGCCGACTACATCCTGCACTACAAGATCGGCGTGTTGTTCGGCTGCGCCTCGTTTCCGGGAACCGATCCTGCGGAGCACAGGATGGCGCTGTCCTATCTCTATCACCGGCATCTGGCGCCGGTGGAGTACCGCCCGCGCGCGCTGCCTGAGCGCTACGTCTCCATGGACATGGTGCCGATCGGCGAGATCAACGAGAAGCGCGCCTTCATGTCCCTGCCGCCGCTGATCAAGGGCTACCTGCGGCTCGGCGGTTTCGTCGGCGACGGCGCCGTGATCGATCCGCAATTCGGCACCGTCGATGTCAGCGTCATCGTGGTGCACGACCTGATTGCCGACAAATATACGAAGCACTACCACGATCACTCGGCGGGCAAGACGGACGCTTCCAGTCCGGCCGCCTGATCGCGCCATGCCCCTCGCACCACCGCGCGGCATATCCCAGGAGATCACCGACGATCCGCCATTGTCGCCGGCTGGCGTCACGCCGTTCGGGTCGAGCTATCTGGGCTTCTTCCGGCTTGCCCTCTACGGCCTCGTCACGCTGGCGCTGACGCCGGTGCAGATTCTGGTGCTGCTGCTGGCGCGGCGCCTGTGGTGGGCGGTGCCTTACGCCTATCACAAGCTGTGCTGCCGGATCATGGGGCTCAACGTGCGTGTGGTCGGCAAGCCGGCGGAGGCGCGCCCGGTCCTGTTCGTCAGCAACCACGTCTCCTATCTCGACATCCCCGTGCTGGGCTCGCTGGTCCCGGTCTCCTTCGTCGCCAAGACGGAGGTGGCGCAGTGGCCGGGCTATGGCCTGCTCGCCAAGCTCCAGCGCACGGTGTTCGTCGACCGCCGCCGCAACACGACGCGCCAGCAGCGCGATTCGATTCATGCCCGGCTGATGGCGGGCGATGCGCTGGTGCTGTTTCCGGAAGGCACCTCCAACGACGGCAACCGCATCCTGCCGTTCCGCAGCGCCCTGCTGAGCGTGGCGGAAGCGACGTCGGGGGAGCGGCCGCTGGTGATCCAGCCGGTCTCCATCGCCTATACCAGCGTCAATGGCGTGGCGCTGGGTTGGGGCTTGCGGCCGCTGGTGGCGTGGTACGGCGGCATGGAACTGAGCGGGCATCTGTGGCGCTTCAGCCGGCTAGGCCGGATCGAGGTGGTTGTTCAGTTCCATGAGGAGGCCCGGCTCGGCGACTTCCCCTCGCGCAAGGAGTTGACGCGTCATTGCCACGAGGCGGTGGCCGGCGGGGTCGACCGGGCGCTTGGCGGCCGCCTGGCGCCGAACCTCGCGGTGCCGGAAAAGTATCAATTGTGACAGCGACTTAACACCGCTTGGCGGAACCCGGTAAATCGAGTACAGAGACGCCCCGCGCCGTGCTAGAGTGGGTCGCGGGCAATCACCCAGACGGAGCGGACAAGGCCGGACCTGACGGCCGGTCGTAACGGCATTGGCGAAGAAGCTTTATATCAAGACCTATGGCTGCCAGATGAACGTCTATGATTCCGCCCGCATGGCGGACGTTCTGGCGCCCCTTGGCTATGGCGCGGCCGAAAGCCCGGCCGATGCCGACATGGTCATCCTCAATACCTGTCACATCCGCGAGCGGGCGTCCGAGAAGGTCTTTTCCGAGCTTGGCCGCCTGCGCCAGGCGCGCGCCGAGCGGCGCGACGAGACCGGCGCGGACATGATCATCGCGGTGGCCGGCTGCGTCGCCCAGGCGGAGGGCGCGGAGATCCTGCGCCGCGCCCCGGAAGTCGACATCGTGCTCGGCCCGCAGACTTATCATCGCCTGCCGGAGATGGTGGCCCGCGCCACCCGCGCCCGCAGCCTGAAGGACGGCAGGAAGCGACGCGGCGCCGGCGTGCTCGACACCGACTTCCCGCCCGAATCGAAGTTCGATCATTTGCCCGCTCCGGCCCCGGGGCAGGCGGTATCGGCGTTCCTCGCGGTCCAGGAAGGGTGCGACAAGTTCTGCACCTTCTGCGTCGTGCCCTATACGCGTGGCGCGGAGTTCTCGCGCCCGGTGGCGCAGATCGTCCAGGAGGCGCGCGCCCTGGTCGCCGCCGGCGGGCGCGAGATCACGTTGCTGGGCCAGAACGTCAACGCCTATCACGGCGAAGCGCCAAATGGATCCGAATGGGGCCTGGGCCGGCTGGTGCGGCACCTAGCCGAGGCGGTCGATGGCTTGCTGCGCATCCGCTACATGACTTCGCATCCGCGCGACATGGACGATGACCTGATCGCGGCTCATGCCGCGGTGCCGCAACTGATGCCGTTCCTGCATCTGCCCGTGCAGTCCGGCTCCGACCGCGTGCTCGAAGCCATGAACCGCCAGCACAAGGCGCGGCTGTTCTACCAGATCGTTGAACGCCTGCGCGCGGCGCGGCCGGATCTCGCCCTCTCATCGGATTTCATCGTCGGCTTCCCCGGCGAGACCGAAGCCGACTTCGAGGCGACGCTGAAGCTGGTGGAGGAGGTCGGGTTTGCCCAGGCCTTCTCCTTCAAGTACAGCATCCGGCCCGGCACGCCGGGCGCGGCGATGGACAACCAGGTCGCCGAAGCGGTGAAGGACGAGCGCCTGCAGCGCCTGCAGGCCGTGTTGAACGCCCAGCAGGTCGCCTTCAACCGCGCGACGGTAGGGCGCGTCCTGCCGGTGCTGCTCGAGAAGCCGGGCCGACGCGCGGGCCAGCTCGTCGGGCGCTCGCCCCACCTGCAGGCGGTGCACGCGCCGGCGGATCAATCCGAAATCGGCACTGTTGTCGATCTGAGGATCGAGGATATCGGCCATTTCAGCCTGTCGGGCAGCCGCGTCCCGTCCGAACAAAGAGCAAGTCGTTCCACCTTCGATACCCTGCAAGAGGCCGTCGCTTGAGCTTTCATCCCCTCGGTCACGTCGCCCCGCCGGTCCATCTGCAATTCGACGACAACCGGCTGTTGCCGCTGCTGTTCGGGGAGCATGACCAGCACCTGGCGCGGCTGGAGCGGGAGCTGGGTGTTTCGATGGTCTCGCGCGGCAACCAGCTCATCATCTCCGGCGCCGAGGACAGCGTCGCGATCGCGCGCCAGATCCTGACCGGCCTCTATCAGCGCCTGAAGCGCGGCCAGGAGGTCGACAAGCACGACATTGATGCCGCCATCCGCCTGTCGCGGCAGGAGAATGAAGGGCGCGGCGACGACGGCGCGGAGCCGAACCTGTTCGGCACCGGCACGGCCAAGGACGGCACGGCGATCAAGACGCAGAAGCGGCTGATCACGCCGCGCTCGCCCGCCCAGGCGCGCTATATCCGCTTGCTGCACGACCAGGAGCTGGTCTTCGGCATCGGTCCGGCCGGCACCGGCAAGACCTACCTCGCGGTCGCGGTAGCGGTCGCCATGCTGGCGAAGGGCACAGTGGACCGCATCGTCCTGTCACGGCCCGCGGTCGAGGCGGGCGAGCGCCTGGGCTTCCTGCCCGGCGATCTTCGCGACAAGGTCGACCCCTATCTGCGCCCGCTCTATGACGCGCTGCACGACATGATGCCGGGCGACCAGGTGATGAAGCGTCTCGCCAGCGGTGAGATCGAAGTGGCGCCGCTCGCCTTCATGCGCGGCCGCACGCTCGCGAACTCCTTCGTCATCCTGGACGAGGCGCAGAACACCTCGCCCATGCAGATGAAGATGTTTCTGACGCGCCTCGGCGAGAACTCGCGCATGGCGGTGACCGGCGACCTGACCCAGATCGACCTGCCGCCGGGCCAGAAATCCGGCCTCAAGGACGCGCTCGAAGCGATCGAACACGTTGAAGGGGTCGGGACCGTCCGCTTCTCCGAGCGCGACGTCGTGCGCCATCACCTAGTGGCGCGGATCGTCGGCGCCTATGACGCACGCGACCGCAAGAAGTCCCGCCGCCCCGGCGCCGCGGCCGCCGAGGGTGGAGACAAGGAGGCGGGCGGCTGACCGCCGCCCGGCGCGCCCAGAAATGGCGGACCGACCTCGCCTCTCCATCGCCGTCGCGATCGAGGACCCTGGCTGGAGCAAGCTCGCGCCGGATGCCGCGCGCCTGCTGCGCCGGGCCGCGCGCGACGCGCTCGCCGAAGCGAAGGATGACGGCTGGACCGGCTCGCGCATTGGGCACGAGATCTCCTTCGTGCTGACCGACGACAAGCGCATGCGCGTTCTGAACCGCACCTATCGCGGCAAGGACAAGGCGACCAACGTGCTCTCCTTCGCGGCGCTCGACGCTGCCATGTCTGGTTCCATGGGGCCGAAGGCCGGCACGCCCTGGCTGCTGGGCGATGTCGTGCTCGCCTCCGGCGTGGTCGCGCGCGAGGCGAAGGCGCAGCGCAAGACGATCACGCATCACCTGACGCATCTGGCGGTGCATGGCGTGCTGCACCTGCTGGGCTATGATCACGAACACCAGAAGGATGCCGAAGCCATGGAAGCGCTGGAGGTCGCCGCGCTGGCAGGCATGGGCATCGCCAACCCGTATGAGCTGCGGCGATGAGCGAACTCACCACCGACGAAAGACAGAAAAGGGGACTGCGCGGGCTGTTCCGATTCCTCAGGCGGCGCAACAGCGAGGAGGCGCTGCGCGAGGCGATCGAGGAACTGATCGAGGAGAGCGAAACGACGGATGCCGACCAGCCGGGCGCCGGCGAATCATCGCTGCTTCTCAACATCCTCAAGCTTGGCGAGAAGACCGCCTATGACGTGATGACGCCGCGCGTCGACATCCGCGCCGCGCCGGAGGACATCGATTTCCGCGGCCTGATCCAGTTGCTGCGCGAGCACGGCCATTCGCGCGTGCCGATCTATCGCAATGATCTCGACGAGGTCATCGGCATCGTCCACATCAAGGACGTGCTGCCCTATATCTTCGAGCCGGACAGCTTCCAGCTCCAGAAGATCATGCGCGCGCCGATGTTCGTGGCGCCCTCCATCCGCGTGCTCGACCTGCTGCTGCAGATGCGCCTCTCGCGCGCCCATATCGCGCTGGTGGTCGACGAGTTCGGCGGCATCGACGGTCTGGTCACGATCGAGGACCTGGTCGAGGAGATCATCGGCGAGATCGAGGACGAGCACGACATCGTGCGCGGGCCGAGCCTGGTGCAGCGCCCGGACGGCACCTGGCTCGCCGATGCGCGCACGACCATCGAGGAGTTCGAGCAGCGGGTGGGCCCGGTCCTGACCGAGGAAGAGCGCATGCACGACATCGATACGCTGGGCGGGCTTGTCATGTCGCTGACCGACCGCGTGCCCTCGCGCGGCGAACTGGTGACTCATGCGTCGGGCATCGCCTTCGAGGTAATCGACGCCGATCCGCGCCGGATCAAGCGCCTGCGCGTCCGCAACGCCAAGCCGCTCGCGGCGACCGAGCGCGCGTGATGGCGGAAATCGCGTTGAGAGACATCCCGCAGCGCGCTGGCGCTTCGGGCTTCGCGGGCCGTTGCCAAGCCTGGTTCCGGCAACGCGGGCGATGGGCGCGGCGGCTGATCCTGATGACCTGCGGCGCGCTCGCCGCGCTCGCCTTCCCACCGGTCCATGCGCTGCCGCTGTTCGCGATCGGCTTGGTCGCGCTGATCTGGGCCGCGGAGATCGCGGAGAGCCGCCGCGCGGCGTTCGCCGCAGGCTGGTGGTGGGGCTTCGGCCATTGCCTTGCGGGATTCTTCTGGATCGCCAACTCGTTCCTGATCGACCCGGTGCGGTTCGGCTGGATGGTGCCGCCGGTGATCGCGGGCCTCGCCGCCTATATGGCGGTCTATCCCGCGCTGGCGGTGGCCGCGGCCTGGCAGCGCGGCACATCGGCCCTCGCCCGCGTGCTGCTGCTCGCCGCCACCTGGACCATCGCCGAGTGGCTGCGCGGCCATCTCTTCACGGGGTTTCCGTGGAATCTCGCCGCCTATGTGTGGAGCCTCGACGTCTCCATGATGCAGTCGGCAGCGCTCTGGGGCGCGTGGGGCCTGAGCTTCGTCACGATTTTGCTGTGCGGCCTGTTATCGCTGATCGGGCGCGGCGACCGCGGCACCGGCCTGCGTGCGGCGGGAGCATTCGTGGTGATGCTCGGTGCGCTCTATGGCTACGGCACCTTGCGACTGGCCGCCAGCGCGGCCCCCGATGCGGGCGGTGTCACGCTCCGCCTGGTGCAAGGCAATATCGATCAGTGGGCGAAGCTGACCGGGGCCCATCGCGACCGCGACATCGCGCAGCACCTGAGGCTGAGCGTCCTGACGCCGGGCATCGAAAAGGTGCGCGCGGTGATCTGGCCGGAGACAGCGGCCACCATCTTCCTCGATCGCAGCGCTGAGTGGCGCAGCTATGTCGCCGCGGCCGCGCCGCCGGACGGACTGCTCATCACCGGCACGTTGCGCGGCGATCCGCCGCAAGGCGAGCCCGAGCGCTATTGGAATTCGCTGGCGGTCATCGATCCTGAAGCGCGGATCGTCGCCACGGCCGACAAGTTCCACTTGGTCCCGCTTGGCGAATACATCCCCATGCGGGATATCCTCGGTCCATTCATCACCAAGCTGACCGCCGGCGCCGGCGATTTCTCCGCCGGGCCGGGCCCGGTCACCGTGCGCGCGCCGGGTTTGCCATCCTTCAGTCCCCTCATCTGCTACGAGGTCATCTTCCCGGGAGCGGTAAGCGATCCGGAGGATCGGCCCGATTGGCTGCTCAATGTGACGAATGACGGATGGTTCGGCCAGTCGCCGGGACCATATCAGCATTTCGCTACCGCGCGGTTCCGCGCGGTAGAGGAAGGCCTGCCGCTGGCGCGCGCGGCGAATACCGGCATCTCTGGCATGGTGGATTCATTCGGCCGCGTCACCGCCGCGCTTCCCCTGGGAACTGAAGGAGCGGTTGATGTGTTGCTCCCAGCGCCGCTTGCCCCAACACTCTTTGCGCGCACCGGTCTATTGGTGCCAAGCGCACTTGTTCTCGTGGCGTTGGTGGCTGGGGTTGGATTTGTCATGCGCGGAAATCGTCGCCGGGTGTAATCTGGCCGAACCCAGCCCGCGACGCCGACCGCGGAGCACCATCACCTGGGCGAGACCACCCGGTCCGACTACCTCCTATACTTGTGATGGGTTGTTTCGTCCCGAAAAAGCGAGAATATAGAAATCATGCAATCCCTTAAAAATGAGTCGAAAGAGTCCAGAAAAATGGCGCGACCACGCAAATCGTCCGGCCGCATGGCGAGTAAAGGATTCCCCAATCCGATCGATGTTCACGTCGGTAGTCGCATCCGCCTGCGGCGTACTTTGCTGGGCATGAGCCAGGAGAAGCTGGCCGAAGCCATCGGCCTTACCTTCCAGCAGGTGCAGAAATACGAGCGTGGCGCGAATCGCGTCGGCTCCAGCCGATTGTTCGATCTGTCGCGCGTGCTGGATGTCCCGGTCTCGTATTTTTTCGAGGACATGGCACCCGGCGTGCAGGACAAGACGCCGTCCAAGCTCATGGGCCTGGCGCATCCGCCGGCTCCCGATTATGAGCCGGACCCGATGGCCAAGCGTGAGACTTTGGAGCTCGTGCGGGCCTACTACAAGATTGGCGATCCCGCCGTCCGCAAGCGCATCTTCGAGCTGACCAAGTCGATCGCGAAGTCCTATCGCGACGATGAGGAGTAATTAACAGCGCCAGCGAGTAATTCAGTGCAACCGGCGCTTGACCGGTCGGTTTCGCTCAACCAATATCCCCGCCACCCGACGCGCCGGGCTCGCCACAGGGCGGTCCGGCGTGTCGTTTTGCCGTGACATCCCAGAGGTCTAAGGGGCGAGCCTTGTCCAAGAAATCCTACCTGTTCACCAGCGAGAGCGTTTCCGAAGGGCATCCGGACAAGGTCTGCGACCGAATCTCGGATTCGATCGTCGATGCCTTCCTTGCCGCCGATCCCGAGGCGCGAGTCGCGGTCGAGACGCTCTGCACCACCAATCGCGTGGTGATGGCCGGCGAGGTGCGCGGGCCCAAGAGCGTGACGCACGACGTCATGAGGGAATGCGCGCGCAACGCCATCAAGGACATCGGCTACGACCAGGCCGGCTTCAGCTGGAAGACCGCCGAGATCGATTGCTACGTGCATGCGCAATCCGCCGACATCGCGCAGGGCGTCGACGCCGCCGGCAACAAGGACGAGGGCGCGGGCGACCAGGGCATCATGTTCGGGCATGCGGTGAACGAGACCGAGCACCTGATGCCGGCGCCGATCTATTTCGCCCATCGCATCCTGCATCTGCTGTCCGAGGCGCGCCGCTCCGGCAAGGAAAAGGGCCTCGGCCCCGACGCCAAGAGCCAGGTGACCCTGCTCTATGAGAACGGGAAGCCGGTGAAGGCGACCTCCGTCGTCGTCTCCACGCAGCACGCGGAAGGTCTCGACCAGGCTGCGGTGCGCGAGATCGTGCGCCCCTATGTGAAGCAGATTCTGCCCGACGGGTGGATGTGCCCCGAGAACGAGTTCTATGTGAACCCCACCGGCCGCTTCGTGATCGGCGGTCCGGACGGCGATGCCGGCCTCACCGGCCGCAAGATCATCGTCGACACCTATGGCGGCGCGGCGCCGCATGGCGGCGGCGCCTTCTCCGGCAAGGATCCTACCAAGGTGGACCGCTCGGCCGCCTATGCCGCGCGCTACCTGGCGAAGAACGTGGTCGGCGCCAAGCTGGCCGACAAGTGCACCATCCAGCTCTCCTATGCGATCGGCGTCTCCAAGCCGCTGTCGGTCTATATCAACACCTACGGCACCGGCCGGGTAGATGAGGAGAAGCTCATCAAGACGCTGACGGAGATGATGGATCTGAGCCCGCGCGGCATCCGCCAGCATCTGAGGCTCAATCGGCCGATCTATGCGCGCACGGCTGCCTACGGTCACTTCGGCCATGCGCCGGAGGCCGATGGCGGCTTTTCGTGGGAGAGGCTGGATTTGGTCACCGGGCTGCAATCCGCCTTCAACTGACAGCGTTCCCCATCGCGCCGATGAAACCGGATCGCACGACGATGCCGGAAGCCAGATGCATCGAGGACCGGCGCTTCTATGGACGGCGCAAGGGGCGGCCACTCCGCAAGGGGCAGCAGCACCATGTCGATACGCTGCTGCCGCGCCTCGCCATCGCCTTGCCCGCCTCCGGCAAGGTCGATCCGCGCTCGCTGTTCGCGCACGCGCCCGAGCATGTCTGGCTCGAGATCGGCTTCGGGGGCGGAGAGCATCTCGCCGAGCAGGCGCGCGCTCACCCCGAGGCCGGGCTGATCGGCTGCGAGGTGTTCCTGAACGGCATCGCCACCCTGCTGGCGCAGGTCTCCGCGCTGGGCTTGTCGAACGTCCGGATCCATCCGGAGGATGCCCGCGACCTGCTGGATGTGCTGCCGGACGCCTCCTTGGACCGCGTGTTCCTGCTCTTTCCCGATCCGTGGCCGAAGCGGCGCCATGCCGACCGGCGTTTCATCCAGCCAGCCAATCTCGACCTTCTGGCCCGCCTCATGAAACCGGGCGCCGAGTTCCGGGTCGCCAGCGACGACCCGACCTATATCGGCTGGGCCCTTGCCCATCTGGTGCGTCATCCCGCCTTCGCCTGGACCGCCCGGGGGCCGGGGGATTGGCGCGCAAGACCCGCCGATTGGCCGGCAACCCGGTATGAATCCAAGGCGCTGCGCGAGGGGCGCCAGCCGGTCTTCATGCGTTTTGCCCGCGTCTAGAGCTCGCGGCCTTATATCCGGCACCTTGAATTGTCGGGGCCGCCACCCGAGACTCTAGGATCATGAGCGACTCGGAAACGCGGCTGACCGCGGTTCTCGGCCCTACCAACACCGGCAAGACCCATTTGGCCATGGAGCGGTTGATCGGTCACCGCTCAGGCATGATCGGATTCCCACTCCGGCTGCTGGCGCGCGAGAACTACGAGCGCCTGGTCAAGGTGAAGGGGCCCGCGCAGGTCGCGCTCGTGACGGGCGAGGAGAAGATCATCCCGCCCAGCGCCCGCTATTTCGTCTGCACGGTCGAATCAATGCCGGTCGACCGGCCGGTCGCCTTTGTTGCGATCGACGAGATCCAGCTGGCCGCCGATCCCGAGCGCGGCCACATCTTCACCGACCGGCTGCTGCATGCGCGCGGCCTGGAGGAGACCATGGTCATGGGCTCCGAATCCATCAGCCGGTGGATCCGCGCCCTGGTGCCGAAGACCGAGTTCATCCAGCGGCCGCGCTTCTCCACCTTGAGCTATGCGGGGGCGAAGAAGATCACGCGCCTGCCCTCGCGCAGCGCGGTGGTCGCCTTCTCCGCAGCGGAGGTCTATGCGATCGCCGACCTGATCCGGCGCCAGCGCGGCGGAACCGCGATCGTCATGGGCGCGCTGTCGCCGCGCACGCGCAACGCGCAGGTGGAGATGTACCAGGCGGGCGAGGTCGATTACCTGGTAGCGACCGACGCCATCGGCATGGGCCTCAACATGGACGTGAACCACGTCTGCTTCGCGGCCTTGCGGAAGTTCGACGGCCGGGTCGCGCGGCCGCTGACCAAGGCGGAGATCAGCCAGATCGCCGGCCGCGCCGGGCGCCATATGAGCGACGGCACCTTCGGCACCACCGCCGAGGTCGGGCCGATGGATCCCGAGATCGTCGACGCGGTGGAGAACCACCGGGTCGAGCCCCTGCTCCACCTGATGTGGCGCCGGGCCGATCTCGACTTCCGATCGGTCGATCATCTGCTGCGCAGCCTGGAGACTCGCCCGCCGCATCCCGGCCTCATCCGCCAGCAGGAGGCGGAGGATCACCAATCGCTGCAGCACATGGCGCGCGATCCGGAGATCGCCGACCTGGCGCGGGGCCGCGACCGTGTCGCGCTGCTATGGGAGGTCTGCCAGGTGCCGGACTTCCGCAAGCTCATGACCGACGCGCATATCCGGCTGCTGTCGCAGCTCTATCACCTGCTGATCAAGGGCAGGCTGCCGAACGACTGGGTCGCGGACCAGATCACGCGGCTCGACCGCGTCGACGGCGACATCGACCAGTTGACGCAGCGCATCGCGCATGTGCGTACCTGGTCCTACATCGCGAACCGTGCGGACTGGGTGCGCGATCCCGGCAACTGGCAGGCGCGCGCGCAGGAGATCGAGGATCGCCTATCGGAGGCTCTGCACACCGCACTTACCCAGCGTTTCGTCGACCGCCGTCGCGCGGCCTTGCATCGGCGGCTCAAGTCGGGCAGCGAGGTCGTCGCCGCGGTGAACGCCGCCGACGAGGTGATCGTCGAAGGCCATGTCGTCGGCACGCTCGCCGGCCTGCGCTTCTCGCCGATCTCCGGCGTCGATGCGGAAGAGGCAAAGCCGCTGTTCGCGGCCGCGCGCCGCGCCCTCGGTCCGGCGCTGGCGGACCGCGCCGCGCAATTGACGGAGGACGATGACGGGCATTTCAGGCTCACCGAAGGTGGCGATATCCTGTGGCGCCGCGCCGTCGTGGCGAGCCTCAAACCCGGCGATGGCCCGCTGCATCCGCGCCTGGAGATCAAGGTCGACGATCTGCTGGATGGCGGGTTCCGCCGCATGATCGAGAAGCGGCTGCGCGCGTGGGTTGACGCGACTTTGCAGCGGCGCCTGCGTCCGCTGTTCACGCTGATGGGCGCGGACCTGTCGGCGCATGCCCGCGGCCTCGCCTACCAGGTCGCGGAGGCGCTCGGCGCCCTCCCGCGGCGGCAGGTTGCCCAGCAGATCGCGGAGCTCGGCAAGGAAGACCGCCGCCGCCTGCGCGCCCTTGGCCTGCGGCTGGGGCGGGAAACCGTGTGGCTGCCGACCCTGGGCGGCCGTGCCGCGCGCCATCTGCTGATGCGTCTGCAGGCGATCCATGCGCAAAGCGACGGAAAGCTGCCCGATCTGGCGGGCGACCTGGTCCCGCTGCCGCAGCGCGTGCCGGACCGGCTGCTGGCCGTCGCCGGCTATCGCGCGATCGACGGCCATGCGTTGAGCTTCGATCGGCTGGAGCGCCTGTCGGAGCGCACGCACCGCCTTTCCACGCAGGGCGCGTTGAAATGGGATTCCGCGCTGGCGGCTTCGCTCGACGTGCCGCAGGAACTGGTGCGGCCGCTGATGAGCGAGCTCGGGTTCGTTGCCGCGGGTAAGCACCCGGACGAAAGCTACAAGCGCCGGCGGCCGGCCAAGCCGGGCCCGGTTCCGCCGCCCGATCCCGATTCACCCTTCTCGGTGCTCGCGCGCTTGCGCGAGACCCCGCGCTAGGCCTATGGCGTTCGGCGCATGACGGGAGAATCGCTGCGCCTCGACAAGTGGCTGTGGTATGCGCGCTTCGTGAAGACGCGCTCGCTTGCCACCCGGCTGGTGATCGATGGCCGCATGCGTATCAACGGCGCGCTGACCCGGAAGGCGCATTACGCGATCAAGTCCGGCGATGTACTGACCTTTCCCCTGGGCCCGCATATCCGCGTCATTAAGGTGCTGGCCTTGGGAAGCCGGCGCGGACCGGCAACGGAGGCGCAAGCGCTCTACGAGGACCTCGATCCGCCCCGGGCGCCAGCGTCGCAACACGCTGCCGCGCCGGCAACCTTCGAGCAGCGCAGTCCGGGCGCGGGCCGCCCAAGCAAGCGCGACGGCCGCAAGATCGCGCAACTGAAGTCGGGTGAGCCGCACGGATGAGATGAGACATGCGAAATGACACATGCGAGGCGCGCCGTAGCGCGGGCTACGCTGTGCGCTCTGGACGCGGTGTTGCATGGCCCCATCCGGCTGTGCTAACTCCGCGCCGATTGAACGCGGGTGCCAGGTATTTCACACCGCCGAGTGACGGAGTCGATTGATGGCCTATGTCGTGACCGAGGCTTGCATCAAGTGCAAGTACATGGATTGCGTGGAGGTGTGCCCGGTCGACTGCTTCTACGTCGGCGAGAACATGCTCGTCATCCATCCGGACGAGTGCATTGATTGCGGCGTGTGCGAGCCCGAGTGCCCGGCCGACGCCATCCTGCCCGATAGTGAGGGCGGCATGGAGAAGTGGCTGGAGATCAACCGCAAATACGCTGCGGAGTGGCCCAACATCACGCGCAAGGGCGAGGCGCCGGCGGACGCCGACCAGTGGAAGGGCGTGGCCGATAAATTTGCCGAGCATTTCAGCCCGAATCCTGGAAAGGTGTAATCTTTTCAGGGGTTTGGGGGCAATAGAAGGGCCGCCAGCGGGACTCCTCCGGTCCGCTAGAATGGTTAACTGCGCCTGTTGCATATCTGCCCTTCCTTGAACCAAAAGGGCCTTTCTGATATATATTTGTCAGGTCTGGTTGGCGGCGCGCATGGTTAACCGCGGGTTTCCCAAGCGCCTGTTTTTGGTCGCCCAAGCCTACAAGTAGTGTGTTGCCAGTCTGGATCCACAAGGGTCCGGGAGCGGTGTTTGGCTGCTATGCGGAACCGGGGCGGGTTGTCCGCCTCGTCCGCGTCGAGGGCTTCGCAACGAGGCCTCCTCAAAGGAGGTTCTCCAGATGCGGACGGCGGCCGGTTCGGAGGTTATATCGTGGTTGAGAAGGCGAAGAAGAGCGCAACGAAGGATAGCAAGGAGAAGGACTCCGGCTTCCGGAAGGGTGATTTCGTGGTTTACCCGACCCATGGCGTCGGCAAGATCCTGGGCGTCGAGGCCCAGGAAGTGTCTGGTCATGCGCTGCAGCTCATCATCATCCATTTCGAGAAGGATCGGATGACCCTGCGCGTGCCGGTTGCCAAGGCCAAGAATTCCGGCTTGCGCAAGCTGTCTTCGCGTAAGGTGATGGACGCGGCTTTGCAGACCCTGAAGGGCCGTTCGCGCGTCAAGCGCGCCATGTGGTCGCGCCGGGCCCAGGAATACGAGGCCAAGATCAATTCCGGGGATCCGGTTTCGATCGCCGAGGTGGTGCGCGACCTGCATCGCAACGCGGACCAGCCGGACCAGTCCTACAGCGAGCGGCAGATCTATCAGGCCGCTCTGGATCGCCTCGTGCGCGAGCTTGCGGCGATCGATGGCATCGATGAGCAATCCGCTCATCAGCGTCTGCACCAGGTGCTGAAGGCCGTAGCCGCCTGACGGCGGTCGATCTTGATATCCGAGCTCTCTCCTCGAGAGGCCCCCTAGCGGCGGGATCCTCGGGTCCCGACCGCCGGACGGATGGCTCCCCGCCATCCGTCGGGGGAGTTTCGGTTCCCTTGACAGTGCCCCTTTTGGCATTCCGATGGCCGCTTGCTAGAGTTCAGCCGCGCTCCGATTCGGTCGGAACCGCGGCTTTCCGGGAAACTTCAGGCACAATGCCCGAGCAAGAGAAATTCGCCGTCCTGCGCGCCGCGCGGCGCATCTGGGCGATATCGCCGGTGCATGGCGACATGCCGCGGCTGCGCGCACTCCACGGCTACGTAGCCGAGCAGTTCCAGGACGGCGACCGGCTGATCTACCTGGGCGGCATGATGGGCCGCGGCGGCGACGTCGCGGGCGTGGTCGACGAGCTGGTCAGCTTCCGCCGGCAGATCCTCGCGCGGCCGCGCATGTTCACCATCGACATCGCCTATCTGCGCGGGCAGCAGGAGGTCATGTGGCAGAAGCTGCTGCAGCTTCAGTTCGCGCCCAATCCGAAGGAGGTGCTGCCCTGGATGCTGCAGCAGGGCGTCGGCAGCACGATCACCGCCTATGGGGGCGATCCGGCGGAAGGCATCGTCCGTTGCCGCGAAGGCGCCCTCGCCATCACGCGCTGGACCGGTAGCCTGCGCGCGGCGATGCAGGCGCGCCCCGGCCACTACCAGCTCATGGCCGAGCTGCGTCGCGCCGCCTATACCGACGAGTACGGCCTGCTGTTCGTCCATGCCGGGATCGATCCCGACCGGCCGCTCGATGCGCAAGGCGACACGCTGTGGTGGGGCAGCGCCGGCTTCGCGTCACTCGATCATCCCTATGGCGAGTTCCTGAAAGTGGTGCGCGGCTTCGACCGCCATCATGCCGGCCCAGCCATGAGCGCGTTTGCCATCACGCTCGACGGCGGCTGCGGCTATGGCGGCAAGGCGCTGGTCGCCTGCCTCGATCCCAAGGGCGACATCCTCGACCTGGTCGAGGCGTGAGCGCTACGCCATCGGAACCTGGAACACGCGCGTGGCGGTGCTGCGGCCGTGGAACAACTGGTCGCCGCGGTCGATCAGCGCCAAGCCGGGAGGCAGCGCCGATGCCAGCTCGCCACTGATGACGATGACGGCGTCAGAGGCGCCGTCGTCGATCTCTCGGCCGAACTGCTCCAGCCGTTGGGCAACGTTCACCGTGTCGCCCACCAGCGTGTAGTTGACGCGGCCCGGCGCGCCGATATTGCCGACCAGCGCCGACCCCTTGTGGATGCCGATGCGGATGCGGATCGGCCGCAACCCCTTGCGCGCGCGGCGCGCGTTGTCGACGTGCAGCTTGCGCGCGATGCGCCGCGCGGCGCTCAACGCGCGATCGGCCCGGTCATCCTGGTCCAACGGAGCCCCCCAGAACGCCATGATGGAATCGCCGATGTACTTGTCGATGGTGCCGCCCTCCTGGTCGATGATCGCGCCCAGCAATCCGAAATGGCGGTTGAGCAGGGCCGCAACCTTGGCCGCGGCGCGGCCTTCGGCGGTCGCCGAGAAGCCGACGATGTCGGTGAACAGCACCACGATATCGCGCTCGCGCGAGATCAGCTCGTCGCCGCTCTTCATGAGCAGCGGCGTCAGCGAGCGCGGGATGTAGTTGCTCAGCCATTGCAAGCCGTTGCGCATGGCCTGCTGGGCCTCCACGGCGCGCTCGACCTCCTGGATGCGGCTGGACTTGATTTCCAGCGGCGTGAAGTCGAGACGGGCCAGCCGCTGGCCTGACTGCGAGAGGATGATCATGGGCTTCGCGATCGAGCGTCCCAGCCAGTAGGCGAGCGCCAGCGCGACCCCCAGCACGATCAACGCGAAGGGAATGGCGCGATTGATGGTGGCGTAGGACTGGTCGAGCCAGGTCTCCGGCAGGTGATAGCCGACGAACCAAGCGTCGGACCCATATCCGCCGAAGCGCCGGTAAATGACGAAATGCGTCCCGTCCGGCAGCGACACGCGCTCGATGTGAAAGCCGGTATCAGGCGTGCCCGGCACCTCGCCGGGATCGTCTGGCGGCGGCCATTGCATCGCCGCGAGCACCGGGTCCGGAAACTCCCGCCGATCCGCGAGGATCGCGCCGCCCGACCATTCCCGTCCCGGCGGCACATCCGCCGGCACGCTGCCATGCATCAGGATGCGCCCGTCCGGCGTCAGCACGAAGGGCACGAGGCCGCTGATGCCGGCCAGCCGCGCAAGACGCTCGGAGGCGGCGCGGGTCGACACCGCCGCGCCGATGATGCCGACGACGTCGCCTTGCTGGAACACCGGGGCAACAGCGATGAGCAGCGGACCGGTGGCCCAGTCGAACTGGATCGGCCGCGACCAGAATTGCGCCCCGCTGCGCTGCGCCTGGGCGAGCAGCGCCGGCACCTGCGGCTCGTCCGTCATGGGCGAGACCTGGGTCGTGTAGCCGCGGCCGCTCTCGTCGAGCCCCGCCCAGACGAGGCGGTGATCGAGCCCGACATAGGCAACGGCGCGCAACTGGCGCACAGCAGCCAGCGAGCCCAGCAGCAGATCCTGCAGCCGCTGATTGTCCCTGGGATTTACCTGGTCGCGGCTCACAAGGTTCGCCAGGAACTTGGCCTGGTCGGCCGCGGGCTGCAATTGCGATTCAATTGTCCCCGTGAGCTGCGCGAGCGCGGAGCGGCCGAGGTCTTCGACCAGCATGTTGGTGGAGGCGAGGCCCGCCAGATAGAACCGGACTCCAATCACCACCGCCATGACGCTGGTCATGCCGCCGAGCACCATGACGAGCACGAGCCAGATCGGCACGCGCACGCGACGCTTGGCTTTCCGGCTCTCGCGGGTGGCAAGGGTTGTCATCGATGCGCTGCGCTACCGCCGTTGGATCCGGTCAAGACATAGCATATCCACGGTGGTCGCAGGCGAGCAGGCGCGGCAGCGCGCCATCGGCTCCGGAGATACGGCACCAGGCGGCGTGGGAGCGTGCTACGAAACCGGCGTGCCGTCCTGCAGCACCAGCTTCACCTTCTGGCCGGCCTGCAGGCCTTGCCCATTGGTGAGGCCATTCAGGACCCGGAACCACGCTTCCTTCTCGCGGCTGACGGCCATCCGGCTGGACAGGGATTGCACCGTGTCGCCCGGCTGCACGGTGACGACGCGGATGCGCCGCGGTTTGCTGTATTGCGCGGCTTCATTGGCATTGATGTTGCGGAAGCTTAAGGCGATTTTCTGGAAGTCGCCGTCGTAGCGCCCGCCGAGATCGGCGACCGACAGGAACACGAACTCGTAGACCTTGCCGCCGGGATGGCGGACCAGCACCGCGCGGTAATCGGCGGCGCCCGACTTGGTGTTGACGCGCGTGATCGCCGTCGCGGCCTCCATGCCGTTGATCGTCAGGGTCTCGATGTTGCGGAAGGTGATGTTGCCCTTCGGATCGTAACTTTGCAGGGCGGCAGTGAGGCTCCCGGTCGGCTGCGGATTGGCGAGCGTGAAATTGCCGAGCGTTCCTTTGGGACCCTTGATCGCCACCACGTCGGGCAGGTTGACCAGCTTGTAGGCGCTCGGCACCTCGAAGGCGAAGCGCAGCGGCGGGTGCACGAACTTCCCGCCAACGACCACGCCCTGCGCCGGATCGTCGCCGAACATGAGACCGTCGATCTTCGAGAGATAGATGTCGCGCTCCAGCATGGCGCCGGGCTGCGTGCCACCGGCCTCGTTGATCGCGCGCTGCACGCGGTCGAGCGTGCGCGGATGCGTGGCCTTCATGCTGACCTGATCAAGGGCGTTCGGGTCCTGCCCGGCGAGCTGCGCCTCCAGGCGGGTCTGCGCATCCAGGCTGGCAAGGAAGCTCGCCGCGGCGCGCGGATCGTAGGTGGCGCGCTTCATGTAGCGCACGCCCAGCATGTCGGCCTCGAACTCCTGTTCCTGCGAGTAGCTGCCGAGATAATTGGCGATGCTCTCCTGCGCGATGCCGCCGGCGATAGACGCGCCGGGCTGGCCGAGCAGCAGCCCGCCGGCCAGCACGCCCAAGGTTCCGAGAATGCTCGCCTGCTGCTGCCGGCCCGCGCGCTCCGCGGTGTGGCGCCCGGTGATGTGGCCGGTCTCGTGACCCAGTACGCTCGCCAGCTCCGCCTCGTTGTTCGCGAGCGCGAGCAGGCCGCGCGTGGTGTAGATGTAGCCGCCCGGAACCGCGAAGGCGTTGACGTCGGGCGTGTCGAGCAGCGTGAAGGTATACTTGACCTCCTGGCGCTCGGAGGTCGCGGCGACAAGCTGGCCAACGGAGCTGACATAGGCGGCGATGTCGGGCCTTTCCTTGTACTCGCCGCCGAACTCCCGGAGGATCTTCGGATGCTCCTGGCGGCCGATCTGCGCCTCCTGCTGCTCGGAGATCGGCGTGGAGAAGGTGCGGCCGGTGGCGGGGCTGGTCGCGGTGGCGCAACCGCCGGCCAGCAGACCGAGCGCGACGGCGAGCGCGAGCGGCCCGTGCCATGTCTTCGTGGTTCCGGTCCTGGTCATGCGATCGCTCCTTCGAAAGATCCTGGGAAGTTCCGGCTCGCTGGCTGGAGCTGCGACTCTATCGCCCTGTCCGCTCGCCTTCCAAGTGCCTCGGTGCGCCGGGGCGTCAAAACGCCGTGACGGGGCGCAAAGCGGGACCCCGGTGCGGCGCGGCGCTGGTGAATCCGGGCCGATTTGGGGTTGAGGGATGCGGATTGGCCTCTTACAACCTCCTGAGCCCTCCTTCGGGACGGCCCCTTTTCCAGATCGGATGTAAGCGCGCAATGCCCGCCAAGGACTTGTTCCCCGAAATCGAGCCTTACGACACCGGCTTCCTCGCCCTCTCCCAGCCCCATCGCATGTATTACGAGCAATCCGGCAATCCAACCGGCGTGCCGGTGGTCTTCCTGCATGGCGGGCCGGGCGCGGGCGCGAACGCGACCCACCGGCGCTTTTTCGATCCCGCCTTCTATCGCATCGTGATTTTCGATCAGCGCGGCAGCGGCCGCTCCCATCCACTGGGCGAGATCAAGGACAACACGACGCCGCACCTGATCCAGGACATGGAAAGCCTGCGCACACATCTCGGCATCGATCGCTGGTTCGTGTTCGGCGGATCCTGGGGCTCGACGCTCGCCTTGGCCTATGCCGAGCATCATCCGGAGCGCGTGCGCGGACTCGCATTGCGCGGCATCTTCCTCTGCCGCAAGTCGGAGATCGACTGGTTCCTCTATGGCCTGCGCGAATTCGCGCCGGAGGCCTGGCGCGCCTTCGCCGGGCATCTGCCCGAGAACGAGCGCGGCAATATCCTGGAGGCGTATTGGACGCGCCTCAGCAATCCAGATCCCAAGGTCCACATGCCGGCGGCGCGCGCCTGGAGTGTTTATGAGGGCGCCTGCTCCACCCTGCTCCCCAGTCCGGAGACGGTGCGCGCCTTCTCCGGCGACGTGCTGGCTCTCGGCCTTGCCCGCATGGAGGCGCATTACTTCCGCAACAACATTTTCCTGCCCGAGAACTTCATCCTCGACAACATCGACCGCATCCGGAACATCCCGGCCTTCATCGTGCAGGGTCGCTACGATCTGGTCTGCCCGGTCCGCAGCGCCGACGACCTCGCCCGCGCCTGGCCGCAGGCGCGCTACACCGTCGTCCCCGATGCCGGCCACTCCGCCATGGAATCCGGCACCCGCGCGGCGCTGGTTGCCGGAATGGAGGCGTTCAGGAGCGTGGCCTAGCCTCAGCCGAGGCAGGCCGCCAGAGTTCGGTGCCACGCGGTGAAGCCGCAAAGAAAATCCCTCCCTTCGGGGAAGGGAGGGGAGATGCCGGCGCCCGGGCCCTCGGGGTTGGCCTCGCGCCGTCGCGGGTGTCTGCTCTCCGACCGGCGGCTGCCGCCTGGTCGTGTCGGGCTTCTCGAGTTATTTGGTCCCCAACGGAACCCACTATGCCGATCCCGGATGAACTGCTGCTGAACCGATCCCGGTCGAGGGACGAGGCACAGGGACCGCCCGGGAATGCCGTCGAGCGGGAATAAGCGTTGCGTGACAACACCCTAAGCACCGCGTGCCGGCAGCGCCATGCAAGATGACGCAACCGGCCCTGCGGATCCGACCTCACACCTATGGGTTCGGCATCACAGATTCGTGAGCGCGCCGCGTTCCGCCGAGCCCGATTCAGGCAGAACGTTCGGCGCACATTCGCGCACGGCCCGCGACATCTGGTTCGCGGAGCCGAAGCACGCTATGAATGCGGCCGACCGTCGTGCTTTCTCTATCCGGAGGAATCCATGACAGCCATCACGCGCCGCCTGTTCCTGTCCCTGTCCGCCGCGTTGATCCCGAGCGCGGCCGCCGCGCATCACGGCTGGAGCCGATACGACACCTCCAAGGCGTTCGAGGCGACCGGCCGGATCACGGCATCGACCTTCGAGTATCCGCATTGCGAGATCGAGGTCGATGTCGAGGGCAAGCTCTGGCATTTCGTGCTTGCGCCACCCTCGCGCATGCAACGCCGCGGCGTCACGCCGGAGATGATCGGCGTGGGCCGGACCTGCACCGTGTTCGGCTATCCGCACACCAGCACGGCGGACGAGGCGCGCATCGAGTACATCGTCCTGGACGGCAAACGCTTCGAGCTGCGGTAGACCGCGGTGGAGCACCAGCCGGCTGCGTCGATCTTCCTGGCGCTGCAGGAAAGCGCTCTCGGCCACCTCATGCGGTCTTCGCCCGTGATGTATCCCGCGGCGGAGATCCTGCACATCATGGGATTCGTCCTGCTGGTGGGCTCGATCGCCGCGCTGGACCTGAGGCTCCTGGGCATCGGGCAGACGATCGCGATCCAGCCGCTCGCGCGCTTGCTGCTGCCGCTGTCGCGCGTCGGCTTCATCGTCGCGATCGCAATGGGCTTCCTGCTGTTCAGCGCCGATGCGGCGCATGTCGTGGGCAATCCGGCGTTCCAGGCCAAGCTGCTGCTGATTGCGGCGGCGCTCGTCAACGTCGCGATCGCGCATGTCGGCCCGTGGCGCAAGCTCGGCACCTGGCAGGGCGAGGCGCCGGCCGGCGCCAAGGCGACCGCACTCGCCTCGCTGCTGCTCTGGCTGGGCGCGCTCACCGCCGGGCGGCTGATCGCCTATCTCTGAGGATCGGCGCCATGCTCATGCGCATCTGCATCGTCCTGGCCATTCTCACCGCCATCGGCCATGGCGCACGGGCCGACGAGGCGGCGGCGTGGCAGGCCCTGCGCGCGGGCGGCCACGTCGCGCTGATGCGGCACACCTCCGCGCCCGGCGGCGTCGGCGACCCGGCCGGCTTCACGCTCCGCGATTGCGCGACCCAGCGCAACCTCAGCGCCGAGGGCCGGGCGGAGGCGCAGGCGATGGGCGCGCGCGTCAAGGCTGAGGGGATCGCTTTCGAGAAGATCATGTCCTCCCCCTGGTGCCGCTGCGTGGATACCGCGACACTGATGGACTTGGGACCGGTCGAGACCGAAGCCACCTTCGGCAATGTCGTCGTGCTCCGCGATCAGCGGGAGGAACTGGCCGCCGGCGGCCGCCAGATCATCCAGGCGTGGAAAGGGCCGGGAAACCTGCTGGTCGTCACGCATGGCGCCAACATCCGGGCAATGATCGGCGTGTCGCCCGCCGAAGGAGAGATCGTCGTGGTTGCGAACAGCTCCGATGAAGCGATCAGCGTGATCGGCCGCATTCCGCCGCCGTGAACCGGAACCATGGGCCATGGATGCAAGCAGCATCGCTCCAAGGTCCGATATCATCGAGATGTTTGTGGTCCGTCCGCGCGGCCCATGGAAGATTTGAGCTTCGGGTTCGAGTGGCGCTTTCTGTCCCGGCTATCTGCACGGCCTTGCCTTATCGCGGTTTCGCCATCGCCGGCTGGTCGCCGCCGCGCGAGGCCAGGACTTCAGCGGATTGCCGCTCGACGAGGCGCTGGCTCGCCGGAACGCGGGTCCGATCTGCGCCCCCTGATGGTGATCGACCTCAAGACCGGGGCAACCGTGCATGGCTGAAGTTCGAAGGCGTGGTGCACGAACTCTATTATCTATGATGTGGGTTGCGTCGCCCGGCGTTGGCGGGCCCCAGGCCGTCGGCCTCAAGACCGACGAAATCCGCCGTGTGCTGACGATCGAGGAATAGGTGCTTCGCGTGCCGCCTCGGGTCGCCCGGCATAAAAAGCCCTAACGTAGCCGCCAAATTCATCCTAATGTTGGTGGTCAGCCAGCGCCCTGCCCGCGCGCCCCAGGGAACAAGCGTCGGGGAACGGTCTTAATTCTGAAAAATTAACAGCCCATCGGGAGGGGCCGGCCATGAGAAGCCAGACCGTTGTCCAGAACACCCGCCGCATCCTGTGCGTCTTCCCCCGCTACACGCCATCGTTCGGAACCTTCGAGCATGCCTACAGGCTGATGGGCGTAAAGGCCTTCATGCCGCCGCAGGGCATCCTGCTCATCGCCGCCTATCTGCCGGAGCAATGGGAGGTGCGGTTCGTCGACGAGAACATACGCCCGGCCAAGGATCGCGAGCTCGACTGGGCCGATGCGGTCTTCGTCAGCGGCATGCACATCCAGCGCCAGGCGATGCTCGACATCGCGCGCCGCGCCCATGGGCGCGGCAAGGTCTGCGCGCTCGGCGGCCCGTCCGTCTCCGCAAGCCCGGAACTCTATCCCGAGTTCGACTATCTCCATATCGGCGAAGTCGGCGACGCGACCGATGCGCTGATCGCAACACTGGATCGCGATGTCGGGCGTCCCGCGACGCAGCGGCGCTTCGAGACGGCGGAACGGCTGCCGCTGCCGGATTTTCCGATCCCTGCCTATCATCTGATCGATATCGGCAAATACATGCTCGGTTCGGTGCAATTCTCCAGCGGCTGCCCGTACCGCTGCGAGTTCTGCGACATCCCTGCCCTCTACGGACGCCAGCCGCGGCTGAAGGAGCCGAAACAGATCCTGGCCGAGCTGGACGCGATGCTGGCGCGCGGGCCGGTCGGCGCGATCTATTTCGTCGACGACAATTTCATCGCCAACCGCAAGGCCGCGCGCGAGCTGTTGCCCCACCTCATCACCTGGCAGAAGGCGCGCGGCTATCCGGTCCGCTTCGCTTGCGAGGCCACGCTCAACATCGCGAAGCTGCCAGACCTGCTGGAGCAGATGCGCGAAGCCTATTTCACTACCGTCTTCTGCGGCATCGAGACGCCGGAGCTCGCGGCGCTGGACGCCATGTCCAAGGAGCACAACCTCGCCGTGCCGCTGCTGGAGGGCGTCGAGACGCTCAACCGCCACGGCATGGAGGTGGTCTCCGGCATCATCATCGGGCTCGACACCGACACGCCTGAGACGGCGGCGCATATCAACGAGTTCATCGACTCCTCGCGCATTCCGCTGCTCGCCATCAACCTGCTGCAGGCGTTGCCGCGCACGCCATTGTGGGACCGGCTGAAGGCGGCGGGCCGCCTGGTCGACGACTCCACGCGGGATTCGAACGTGGTGTTCCTGCGGCCGTACGAGGAGGTGCTGGAAAGCTGGCGGGATTGCGTCCGGCATGCCTATGAGCCGGAAGCACTCTATGCCCGGTTCGATCACAATGCGCACCGCACCTTTGCCAACCGCATCAAGCCGCCGGTCACGCGCGCGCGGCTGAACTGGCCCAACGTCCGCCGCGGGCTGACCTGCCTCGGCAACATCTTCCTGCATGTCGGCATTCTGTCAGATTACCGCCGGACCTTCTGGCGCATGGCTTGGCCCGCTTTGCGCAACGGCAAGATCGAGGAGCTGATCCATATCGCGCTGGTGTCGCACCACCTCATCACCTATGCGCGCGAATGCGAGCGAGGGATGCAGATGGCATCGAACTATGCCGCCAAGCCCGTCCCGCCGCGCAAGGCGGCGGTGGCCGCTACGGGACGTTGACCGGGCGCGCCTTGTTCGGCCGCTAGCTGGACGCTAAGCTCCGGCTCGGGGGCATCGCTCCGCCTGCAAGCTCGGCCGGGCGCGGGCATTGGCGCGTCGTGACCATCACGCATGCCTCTCGCTCCGGAGAAGGTGCTTTCATGACCGCGTCCCATGTTCCCGCCGTCAGCGAACCGGCCGGCCAGCGGCCCGTCACCTATTTCGGCCCGGACTTCCCCTTCGCCTACGATGACTGGATCAAGCACCCGGCGGGCCTTGGCCGGCTGCCGGCGGAGAAGCTGGGCACCGAGGTGGCAGTGGTCGGCGCCGGCGCGGCGGGCATGGTGGCCGCGTTCGAGTTGATGAAGCTGGGCCTGAAGCCGGTCCTCTACGAGGCGGGGCGGATCGGCGGCCGCTTGCGCTCCGTCCCGTTCGAGGGAGCAGAGGGCATCGTCGCGGAACTGGGCGGGATGCGCTTCCCGACCTCCTCCACCGCCTTCTACCACTATCTCGACCAGGTCGGGCTGGAGACCAGTCCCTTTCCCAATCCGCTGACACCGGCGGCGCGCAGCACGGTCATCGACCTCGCCGGCCAGCCGCTCTATGCCGAGACGCTCGACGACCTGCCGAAGGTCTTCCACGAGGTGGCGGCGGCCTGGGCCGAGGCGCTGGAGCATGGCGCGCAGTTCCGCGACATGCAGGCGGCGATCCGCGCCCGCGACGTGCGCCGCATCAAGGAGATCTGGAACCGCCTGATCCCGATCTGGGACGACCGCACCTTCTACGGCTTCATAGCGACCTCCGATGCCTTCATGCGGCGATCGTTCCGCCACCTGGAGATCTTCGGTCAAGTCGGGTTCGGCACCGGCGGGTGGGATACCGACTTCCCCAATTCGATGCTGGAAATCCTGCGCGTCGTCTACACTAACTGCGACGAGGACCAGCGGCTGGTGGTCGGTGGGGTCGAGCAGATGCCGCGCCGGCTGTGGAAGATGCGGCCCGACAAGCTGGCGCATTGGCCGCGCGGCACCTCCTTGGAGAGCCTGCACGCGGGCGCACCGCGGCCGGGCGTGGTGCGGATCGCGCCAGCGCCAAAGGGGCAGGACGGGGGCAATCACTTCGCCGTCACCGACCGCTGGGGCGTGACACGCGAATACCCGGCGGTCCTGGTCACCTGCCAATCCTGGCTGCTCACCACCCATATCGAGGTGGCGGAGCAGCTCTTTTCCCAGAAGCTCTGGATGGCGCTGGACCGCACGCGCTACATGCAGTCCTCCAAGACCTTCGTGATGGTTGACCGGCCGTTCTGGCAGGACAAGGACCCGAAGACCGGCCGCGATGTCATGAGCATGACATTGAGCGACCGCCTGACCCGCGGCACCTATCTGTTTGACAACGGGCCGGCCAAGCCGGGCGTCATCTGCCTGTCCTATTCGTGGATGGGCGACGCGCTGAAGCTGCTGCCGCTCCCGGTCGAGAAACGCGTGACGCTGATGCTGAACGCGCTGAAGCAGGTTTATCCCGATGTCGACATCGCCAGCCATATCATCGGCGATCCGATCACGGTGTCCTGGGAATCCGATCCAAATTTCCTGGGCGCGTTCAAAGGCGCCTTGCCGGGGCACTACCGCTATAACCACCGCATGTATTGCCACTTCATGCAGGAAGCGCTGCCGCCACAGGAGCGCGGCATCTTCCTTGCGGGCGACGATGTCTCCTGGACGCCCGCCTGGGTCGAAGGCGCGGTTACGACCGGCCTCAACGCGGTCTGGGGCATCCTCAAGCATCTCGGCGGCAAGGCACCAAGAGAGAATCCCGGCCCCGGCGACCGGTTTGAAGAGCTGAAGCCGATGGCGCTGCCCGATTAATCACGTTGTGGCAGAACGCGTGCTGCGACCTGGAGCAGCGGCTGCGACGTTGCGCCGCGATTCGCGATAGGTCGCAGCGATCACACACTATTGTCTCAAGGGCAGCGGGTTGGCCCTTGATATTCTCAAGGCGCAAACCGAAATTCCGGCCGTCTGCGGACGGGCTCTGCTGATTTTCGAGTTCCGATGGAACGGCCGAAGGTGCCGGGCGTTTGTCTGCGGGCGCCCAACACAAGCTGGCAACGCGGGGCCCGGAATTGGCATACATGCGTCTCTCGAACTGGATCATCGGCCTGGTGGTAGCGGTGCTCTTCGCCGGCACCTGGGTGCTGCTGAACCGGCCTGTCGAGCAGGATCCCTGGACGCAGGACGTCTCCGGGCTCACCTACACGCCGTTCCGTCAAAACGCCAATCCGACCAATGGGCGCGAGCCGACCCTGGCCGAAGTGCGCCAGGATCTCTCGCTGATGGCGGGTCTCACCACCCAGATCCGCACCTATTCCACAATCGGCGCCAATTACGGCGTGCCGACGATGGCGGACAAGATGGGCCTGCGCGTGATGGCGGGCGCCTGGATCGACGTCGACCCGAAACGGAACCAGCAGGAGATCGACAACCTCGTCTCGCTTGCCATGAGCAACGGCAGCGTCAGCCGGCTGACGGTCGGCAACGAGGCGATCTACAAGAACCTGGTCACGGTTCCGGAACTCATCGAATACATCCGCGAGGTCAAGCGCCGGCTGCCCGGCATCCCGGTCAGCACCGCGGAGCCTTATGGCATCTGGCTCGACAATCCGGAGCTTCTGGAAGAAGTCGATTTCGTCGCCGTCCACATCCTGCCGTTCTGGAACGGCATCCCGGTCGAGGATGCCGTCGATTGGACGTTCGGAAACTATCAGGCCGTGAAGGACGCGCTGGCGGCGCGCGGGCTCGACAAGCGCGTGGTGCTGACGGAGGTCGGCTGGCCGAGCCAGGGGCTGCAGCGCCAGGGCGCCATCGCCTCTCCGGTGAACCAGGGCATCTTCCTGCGCAACTTCGTGCGCGAGGCGAAGAAGCACGACGTCGAGTATTTCATCATCGAGGGCTTCGACCAGCCGTGGAAGGCAGAGTTCGAAGGCGGGGTCGGCGCCTATTGGGGCGTGTGGGACGGTCATCGCAACCTGAAGCCCGCCTTGCAAGGCATTCTGGTCAATTACCAGAACTGGCGACTGCTGGGCGGGGCCATCCTGGCGTTCGGCCTGCCCTTCGTGCTGTGGATGCTGCGCGCCGAACTGGGTTTGATCGGGCGCGGCAGGTTCTTCCTGGCGCTGCTGGGGCAGAGCGGCGTGATGATTGCCGTCTGGATCTACGCGACCTATAGCGGGCGGTATCTCACCTGGTTCGATATCGTAGCGCTGGCGATGATCGCGCCGGCAACGGTTCTGCTGCTCGGGATCTTCCTGATCGAAGGCGTGGAGATGGCCGTCAATCTCTGGCTGGGCCAGAGCCGGCGCCGGCGCATCCCGCCCCCGGTGCGCGGCACCTGGAAGCTGCCCAAGGTTTCCATCCACGTGCCGTGCTACAACGAGCCGCCGGAAATGATGATCGAGACCATCCGTGCGCTCGAGAAGCTGGACTACGCGCGTTTTGAAGTCCTCATCATCGACAACAACACCAAGGACGATGCGGTGTGGAAGCCGGTGGAGGCCTATATCGCCTCGCTGAACCGGCCGAACTTCAAGTTCTTCCACCTGCCGAAATGGCCGGGCTTCAAGGCCGGCGCGCTGAACTATGGCCTCAGCCAGACCGATCCGGAGGCCGAGATCGTCGCCACCATCGACAGCGACTACAAGGTCCGCCCCGAGTGGCTGAAGGAGCTCGTCCCCTATTTCGCCGATCCGGAAGTTGCGCTCATGCAGGCGCCGCAGGACTACCGCGACGCGCACGAGGATCTCTTCAAGCGCATGTGCTTCTGGGAGTATGCCGGCTTCTTCCATCTCGGCATGAAGACGCGCGACGAGAAGAACGCGATCATCCAGCACGGCACCATGGCGTTGATCCGCAAGTCGGCGCTGATCGAGGTCGGCGGCTGGGGCGAATGGTGCATCACGGAAGATGCCGAGCTTGGCCTGCGCCTGTTCGAGGCCGGCTACCGCGCCGTCTATACCGAGAAGAGCTACGGCAAGGGCCTGATGCCGGACAGCTTCGACGCCTATCGCAAGCAGCGCTATCGCTGGGCCTATGGCGCGATGACCATCCTGAAGGGCCATGCGCGCGACCTGCTGCCGTTTGGCCGGCGGCGCCTGAATTCGGAGCAGCGTTACCAGTTCATGGCCGGCTGGATGCCCTGGATCGCCGACGGGCTGCAGTTGCTGTTCGTCTATCTGGCGATCGCCTGGAGCTTCGGCATGATCGTGTTTCCGGACAAGGTCGAGCCGCCGCTGACGCTGTATCTCATCGTCACCCTAGGCATGTTCTTCTTCAAGGTCGGCAAGTCGATGTGGCTCTACGCCCGCAAGGTGCCGTGCGGCTTCCTTGACAACCTGGGCGCCGCCTTCGCCGGCCTGTCGCTGTCCTATGCGGTGTCCAAGGCGGTGTGGCGCGGCCTCTTCACCTCCAACCTGCCGTTCCATCGCACGCCCAAGATGGAAAACCAGCCGGCCATCATCCGCGGCGTCATCGCGGCGCGGGAGGAGACTGCCATCTTCCTGATGCTGGTGCTCTCCGCCATCGGCATCCTCTGGCAGCGCGGCACGATGGAGCCGACCTCCACCTTGTGGGCGGTTTTGCTGTGCATCCAGGCCCTGCCCTTCTTCGCGTCCCTGGTCATGTCCATGATCAACGTGCTGCCGATTTTCAAGTGGCGGCGCGGCGCGGCGCCGATGCCGGACCTGCCCGCGACGGTGCTCGGGGCCGGCACGCCCGCGACCGGCGAGCTGACAACCGGGCGCTAACGGGAGATGGCCACCCGCATCTTCGCCGCGCTGGTCGGCGGTATCCTCGCGAGTCTCGCCATCGCCGGCTTCTGGCTGTGGCGCGCCACGCCGGTGGCTCTGCCCGATGCTCCTGGTGGACGCTTCGCGTGCGTCTCCTACACGCCGTTCCGCGGCGCACAGACACCGTTCGACCAGAGCCTCGTCATTCCCCCGCAGCAGATTGAGGAAGATCTGGCCCGCCTCAAGACCGAGACCGATTGCGTACGCACCTATGGCGTCAACCAGGGACTCGACCAGGTGGTGCCGATCGCCGAGGCGCTGGGCATGAAGGTGCTGCTCGGAATCTGGATCGGGCGCGAGGCCAGGGACAACGAGATGCAGGTCGCGCGCGCGATCGAACTGGCCAGGGCGCATCCGGCGGCCATCAAGGGCATTATCGTCGGCAATGAGGTGCTGCTGCGCCAGGAGCAGCCGGCCTCGGTCCTGGAAGGCCTGCTTCAGCGTGTGAAGGCGGAAACCGGCCTGCCCGTCACCTATGCCGATGTCTGGGAGTTCTGGCTGCGCCATCCCGTGCTGGCCGACGATGTCGATTTCGTCACCATCCACATCCTGCCGTATTGGGAGGATGACCCGGTGCCGGCCGGCGAAGGCATCGCGCATATCGATGAGATCCTGCGCGACGTGCAGGCGAAGATGCCAGGCAAGACCATCTATATCGGCGAGACCGGCTATCCCTCCGCGGGCAAGCAGCGCGAGCGCGCTCTGCCCGGCCTGGTCGAGCAGGCGGCCTTCATCCGCGGGTTCCTGGCATATGCGAATGACCATGGGCTCGACTACAACCTCATCGAGGCGTTCGACCAGCCCTGGAAGCGCGCGCTGGAAGGAACCGTCGGGGGCTATTGGGGCGTGTTCGGAGAGGACCGCACGCCGAAATTTCCGCTGACCGGGCCGGTGGCGCGTATGGCATCGCCATGGCCGTGGCTCGGCGCCACCCTGGCGCTTGCGCTGGTGCTGTGGTGGCCGTCGCGCCGTGCGTCGGCAAGCGCGATGACGGCGTTCGCGGCGCCCGTGCTGGCCAGCGCCGCCGCGCTCGCGATCGTGCTGCATATCGACCACGCGCGCTTCGCCGCGTGGCATTGGCACGAATGGGCGCTCGAGCTTGCGCTGGCGCTGGTCGCCGTCATGGTCGCGAGCTTGGCGCTGCCGCGCATCCTGGCTGGCAACGGCGCCCGGATCGCCACCGCCGAGCAAGGCCTGGCGTGGCTGCGCCGGCCCTGGACCCGCCGGCCCGAGTCCGGCCTCGTCCTGGGCGCGCTGAATTCGATCGCGATAGCCGGCGCATCCGTGGTGGCGCTCGGCCTCGATTTCGACCAGCGCTACCGCGATTTCCCGATCTGGGCGTTCGCGGTTCCGGTCGCCGCCTTCGCGCTGCTCCACCTGCGCTCGGCGCGGCCAGCGATTGCTGGGCAGATGCCGATCGAGCTTTGCTTCGCCAGCCTCCTTGCGGCCTCTGCCGTCTTCATCGTCCTTAACGAAAATGTCTTTACGCGGCCGGAGATGCGCGAATCCATCGCCGCCGCGTTCGGCCCCGCCCTGCGCGGTGAGATCAGCGGCAACTCCTTGATCTGGTGCGGAATGCTGCTGACCCTCGCCTATCCCTGGTTCGCGATCCGCCGCCGTGCGCGCGTCGCCGACCCGGCGGTCACCTCAAGTTCGATCCACAATTAACCCCGCGTTAACCGCGCCCCTTAAGGATGCGGAGAGGATATCGGCGCTACGCTCCGCAGCCGGATTGTCCAAGATCGTCAATCAAATCGGGAGCGGATTCATGGACGGAGCGACGGCCCCCGTCATCACCTTCGGCACGGTCGCGGCGATCGAGGGCGCGCGCGCCCGCGTGGTCCTCGACATGGCCGAAGACGGTTCCGGTTTCGCCGGGCCGGTTCCGCCGCAGATCGGCCAGGTCGTGCGCATCGATGTCGGGGAGTCGCGCGTGTTCGGCATGGTGATCGGCTTGCGCACGCCGGCGGCCGAGCAGGCCATCATCGGGCCGCCGAACCAGATCATGGACCTCGACCTGATCGGCGAGCTTCTGGAAACCGACGAGAGCAAGAGGTTCCGCCGCGGCGTCTCCGAGTTTCCGCGCCTGGGCGATCGCGTGTCGGCGGCGGGCAGCGAGGACCTGTGGAAGATCTTCACGCGCTCCGACCGCGAAGGCGTGCGGGTCGGCTGCGTGCACCAGGACCCTTCGATACCGGCCAACATCTTCACAGACGACCTGCTGGGCAAGCATTTCGCCGTGCTCGGCACCACGGGCTCGGGCAAGTCCTGCGCGCTGGCCGCGATCGTGCGCGGCATCCTCAGCAAGCACCCGCACGGCCATGTCCTCATCCTCGATCCGCACAACGAATACAGCGCGGCTTTTGGCGAGCTGGCGGACGTGATCAGCCCGGCCAATCTCGAGCTGCCATACTGGCTGCTGAACTTCGAGGAGATGAAGGAGCTGGTCATCGGCGAATCCAGCCGCATGCCGGAAATCGAGGCGGCGATCCTCAACCACGTGATCGTCGAGGCGAAGAAGAAGCTGGCCGGCGGGACGCCGGATTTCGCGATGACGGTCGACACGCCGGTGCCCTATCGCCTGTCGGACGTGACGCGGATCATCGACGACCTGATGGGCAAATACGAGCGCCCGCTCGAGCTCGCGCCCTACATGCGCATCAAGGACCGCTTCAACAGCCTGCAGGCCGACCGGCGCTACGCCTTCATGTTTCCCGGGCTGATGGTACGCGACGAGATGACCCGCCTTCTGTCGCGCATCTTCCGCGTGCCGGTGGACGGCAAGCCGGTGACGATCTTCGACACCTCCGGCGTTCCGACCGAGATCCTCAACGTCGTCGTGTCGATGCTGTGCCGCCTTACCTTCGATTTCGCGCTGTGGAACGACCGCACCGTCCCCATCCTGCTGGTCTGCGAGGAGGCGCACCGCTACGCGCCGAGCAACGAGAAGCTGGGCTTCGAGCCCACCAAGCGCGCGATCGCGCGCATCGCGCTGGAAGGTCGCAAATACGGCGTCTCGCTCGGTCTGGTGACGCAGCGCCCGTCGGAGCTGGCGAGCAACATCCTGTCGCAATGCAACACGATCTTCGCGATGCGCATCACCAACAACAGGGACCGCGAGTATCTGGCGGCCGCCATGCCGGAATCGGGCAGCGGCATGCTGGAGGAGCTGCCGGCGCTGCGTGCCGCGGAAGCGATCGCGATCGGCGAAGGCGTGCCGGTGCCGCTGCGCATCATGTTCGATCCGCTGCCGGAGAATTGCCGGCCGCACAGCAACACGGCGAAGTTCAGCGATGCCTGGGACCAGGACAGCATCCCGGCCGACTTCCTGAGCGAAGTCGTCAGCCGCTGGCGCCGCCAGCGCTAGGAGACCGGCGCAACCGGCGGCAGCCCACTGGCGCCGCCGATCGCGCCTTCTCTCATCTTCCAGCGAACGGGCATGCCTCGCGCGGCGGCGTTATCGCCGCAGCAGCGCAAGCAGCGCCAGCACCAAAGCGAGCGCGCCGAGGGTCGTGTTGTAGAGCACGAGGGCGAGGGCGCTGAACACCAGCGCGATTGCCAGCAGCACGCGCAGGAGTGGCGGCGGCAGCGTGATGAGGAGCACGACCGCCGCGCCGACGAGCGCGATCCATCCCCAGACCTGGTAATGCTGACCCAGGATCAGCCATTGCCGCACGCCGCACCAGGCCGGTGCATCCGCCTGGGCGCATTGGAGCGAGACAGCTTCCGGCTGGATGACGCCGTAGCGCAGCCAGAACGCCAGGACGAAGCCGCAGAACAGCACCAGCGCCCAGCCAAGGGCGCGGCGTCCGGTCCAGGCGCGCGGAACATGAGCATCGTTCATTCATTGCCGTTCTATCGGAAATGCCGGCGCCTGCAAATGTCTGCCTGCGAATGTCCGTGGGCCGGGCAAGGCGGAATGATACTGGCCTTCCGTTCCATCCTCGGCCAACATCGCCACATGTTCCCAAGGGAGGAGACATGCGCAGAAACCGAGATGTTCCACGCGGACAGGTGCATCGCCTGGCGCACACGAGCGCGGTGCTGGCCGGCAACCTGCTGGGCGATCCCGTCTCGCGCGAACTCCATGTCTACACGCCGCACGGTTACACGGAAGGCGCACGGCTGCCCCTGCTGGTGGATGTGGTCGGGTTCACGGGCTCCGGGATGGGCCACACCAACTGGAAGGCCTTCACCGAGAACGTGCCGGAGCGGCTCGACCGGCTGATCGGCGAAGGCAAGATGGGGCCGGTCGTGGTCGCCTTCCCCGATTGCTACTCGCGGCTTGGCGGCAACCAGTACATCAACTCCGCCGCTCTCGGCCGCTACGAGGATTACCTGGTGGACGAGATCGTGCCCTTGGTCGAGCAGCGTTTCGCCTGCGGCGGCGCCGGCAGCCGCGCGATCTTCGGCAAGTCCTCCGGCGGCTTCGGCGCCATCACGCACGGGATGCGGCGCGCCGACATCTGGGCGGCCTGTGCCTGCCATTCCGGCGATATGGGCTTCGACATGTGCTACCTGAACGACGTGCCGAAGGTGCTGAACGAGCTGGCCAAGCACGGCCGCTCGATCGAGAAGTTCATGGCGCATTTCGAGACCACGCAGAAGCCGAGCGAGGACGAGATCGCGGTTCTCAACCTGCTCGCGATGGCCGCCAGCTACGATCCAGATTCCACATGCTTTCTTGGCATAAGGATGCCGGTGGACCTCTATACCGGCGAGCTGATCCACGAGCGCTGGCGCAACTGGCTGGCCTGGGACCCGGCACTATCGGCCGAGAAATACGCCGACAACCTGCGCAAACTGAAGGCGATCTACATCGATTGCGGCGATCGAGACCAGTTCACGCTGCATTACGGCGCGCGCCGCCTGCACCGCACGCTCGAGCGGCTGGGCATCACGCACGTCTACGAGGAGTTCCCGGACGACCACACCGCGGTCGATTACCGGATGGATCGGTCGCTGCCGCTCCTCGAGAAGGCGCTGCGCGGCGTGGGTTAGTCCGAGTACTTGGCGACGTGGGCGGCGAGCTCGGCGAAATCGAGATAGTGGTCCTGGTTCTGGTCGATCACGTCGAACCGGCCGATCTCTGCTTCCAGGAACTCCTCGCCATCGACCGAGCCGTCGGCGCCAGCCAGCAGCTTCAAGCTCTCCGGCGTGATGCGCACCTCGTTCTGCGTCAGGGTCATGCTGCCGTCGGTATCGAGCGCGAGGAAGACGGCGCCCCTCCCGGCCTGGAACTCCGGCCGGGAGATCTGCTCGTCGCCATCGGTGTCCATGATGGCAAAAAGGCGCTGCAGCCGAGCTTCATCCACTGCCAGGGCCGGCCCACCCAGTAAGGAAACCAAGACAGTCCCGAGGAGTAAACCGCTGATCCGCGCTTGCGTCATGATCGATCCCGAATACGTGGCAGTGCACATTCATACCACGGCTCAACCACCGCGGGAAAGCAGGCAGCGTCGCTACCGCATCCGGGCGAGGCTTGCCTGGATGCCGGGGATCAGGCCCGGATCGGCGGTCAGATGCGGCGCCTCGGACTCGAGGATGGCGCGGAACAACTCGACGCGCAAACGGTCGAGGTCGAGCGGCTGGGCAAGGCGCCCGCCGATGGCCGAGGCCAGCACGTCTATGCAGCGATCGGCAGCGTTGAGCCGACCCCAGAGATAATCGTGCTCGCGCCAGGCGCGGTTGAAGAAGGCGCCGAAGCTCATCAGCGCCGTTCCCTTCAGCATGATCTTCTCCGATGGCAGTCCGTGGGAATCGGCCGGGCTGATGCGATCGACCAGCACCTCGTTGACCTCGTCCATGTCGGTCCATTGCAGGATGGGGAAGGTGATGAGGTCGTAGAAGGCGAAGCCGACATAGGCCATGGTGACCGCGCGCCGGGCCAGCGGCGGCAGGTAGTTGAGCCCCATGAGCGAGATGATCTCGTCGAGGTCGTGGTCGATCCGGAGGAGGCTCATCGAGCGCTCCAGAGGCGCGAACAGCTCCAGGGTCGGCGTTTCATAGGCGGCCGCGGCCTGCGCAACCCGCACGGCCGATGCCGCGGCCTCCGGTCCGTGGCACGGCGTGCTCCAGCGCAGCGTCAGCTTGTCGATCACCTCGTAGAGCGCGCCCTTCAGCTCGTCGAGCGAGCCGGATTCGATGCGCAGCCCCGCCTCCTCCATGATGCGATAGAGCCCGTTCAGCCGCCGAATCACGAAGCGGATGCGGCGCACGCGAAAATCGACGTCGAACGACCGCAGGAAGGGGACGAGCCGCGACGCCCCCTCCTCGTTCGGCGCCACCATCCGGTCCAACAGCAGCTCGATCTGCGCGGCATCCGCCTCGCCGCCGCCTGCCTTGGCCAGGGCCGCGATCAAGGCGGCGAGGCGCTCGATCACGCGCCGCAGCTTCAAGGTCTGGTAGCTGAGATAGGCGAAGCCGGCGCCGGCATGGGTCCGCTCGTTCGCCGCGCTGCGGTAGCGGCCGATCTCCTCGATCGAGGGCGGATTCTCCAGGTCGTCATCGACGATCTCGTCCACCAGCTTTTCCACCTGGGGATCGGCGGCGGCCAGAATCTCCGCCATGCGCCGCGCGCGCTCGTTCCATTCCTGGATCGCCATCAGGTCGTCGGCGATCGGCTCGTTGCGGGGGATCAGCGCCAGCGCGGTCAGGATGGTGCGGAAGAAGCCGGGTGTTCCCTGATCTCCGCGCTGCGCCGCCTCGCGATGGGGATTGGGATCGACATAGATGATGCGGCGCGCCACCTCGCGGCTGGCGGGACGGTTGCCGAGGGCGTGGATGACGGGGGAGAACGGCTTGTTCATCACCACGCTGCCGTCGATGAAATAGCCGCCGGCATTGGCCGCCGCCTGGGGATCACCGGCCGCGAGCTTCCGGGCGATGAAATCCTGGCGCGTGGGCCAGTCGCGGCCGCGCGCCACGAGGACGCGGTCCATTTCTGCGACCGTCGCGGGCGGAAACGCGCCGGGGAACGACGCGGTCGCACGGGCGGCGAATACCAGCGCCGGCGCGTCGCCGCGAGTAAACTCGCTGGCGATCTCGCCCGACAGCGCGCGGCGGCAAGTGAAGGAGACGATGCGGCGATGCTCCGTCTCGTGCACCGCGGGCGGGTCATGCAACTGGATGCGATGCCGATGACCGCGATAATCGGTCAGGGTCACGAACAGATCCAGCCGATGGCCCGGCGGCAGCAGGGTGCCGTTGGGCTCCGCGCCGCGCTCCATCGCATCGCAGGCATCGAGCAGCCAGCCGCTGAACCGCTCGCCCGAGAAGGGCGGCTTGAACCATTGCGCCTGGATGAACTGCCGCATCTTGGCGCGCGTCTCCGGATCGGCGACCTGCTGGCCGAAGCGGCGGGTCAGGAGATGGTCGAACAACGGCGCCAGCGCCGCCTTGGTCACGCGGCCGAGCGTGCTGCCCGGGTCGGAAAGGCTGGTGACGTCGGCATTCTTCAGCCACAGCTCCCGGTGGGGCTCCAGCGGCAGGTCGTGCGCCAGGGCCTTTGCCAGCAGCACGCCGTTGATGCCGCCGGCCGAGGCGCCGGAAATGAGGTCTACGACGACCCTGAGATCAAGCTCGGGCGAGAGCCGACGCAGCAGCTCGTGATAGATCGCGGTGGAATCGCCCGCCGGCGGAGTCGCGCCGCGCCCGGCGCGGAACAGCTTCGAGGCGCGCACGAGATTGAGGATCTCCCGCGTCACGCCATGGATATAGACCGCCAGCGAAACGCCGCCATAGAGCACGACCGCCAGCCGCACCTCGATCTGCTTCATGGAACGGAAGTCCCCGAGTCGCGATCCGGTCATGTTACAGGTCGAAACGCCGCTTGCCACGCTTTGCCGGCGGCCGATTGCCTAGCAAGGCCGGGGGTGTTCGGCGCTCATGTGACGATGCCGCGACTTTTCACGCCCGCCCCTTGCGCATCGCGTGCGCGAAGCCAATGTGCTGGGAGAAGCACGCGGCCGAACGATGGTGACGCCGACCACCACATGGACAGGAAACATGCTTTTGCCTGACATCATCGTGCAATGCCCCGACCCTATGATCTGTTGTGAGCGCGGCGAGGCGCTCCGCCTTGCTGCGAGGTGAGTGGAATTTTACCGGAACTGCGATTTCAAGAACATGCATATGCCGAGGAGCGCAACCATGGCCAACCCGTCCACCGTCGAATTGACCCGCGGCTCGATCAAGGTCGGTGTGCTGGTGCCCGAGAGCGAGCGCGCCATGCGCCTGGTCGTGACCGATGAACGCTATCGCCTGCTCGACGGCAGCCGTTTCCCGAGCGTCCAGCAGGCGGAATTGACGGTGCAGCGCCTTTCGAATTTCGTGGACCGCCCGCCTGCTGCGCATGCGGCATAGCAACTAGGTGCGCCAGAGCCGTCCGCGGCTTCTGACCTTTTCCAGAGCGCCGAGAATCCCAGCATCGTCGGGCGCCAGCGCGTGCCCATGCGGCTGCGGCGGAGCGGCGCGCCAGCCGAGGGCGGCGAGAACGGGCGGCGATTCGTAGTAGCTCGCCAGGGCTTCGGCCAACAGCGCCTTGAAGGCGGGCGCCGCGTTCAGCTCCACGATGCGCAGCTTCGCCACGCGGTCAGCTGGCGCGGCCAACAGGAACGCATCAACACCGCCAAGCCCGGCGGCGACGGGCGCGGCCAGCCGCTCCAGTTTCGCGAGATCCAGGCCGGCTTCCGAGGCGCGCGGCAGCGGCGACTCGCCGTCATCGCCGGGGAGCATCGTGTCCAGGATCGCGAGCAGCACCGCGCGCTTCATGGCTTTTCTCCCAGCAAGGCATCGGCCATTTTCAGGGCCAGCGCGCCGATCGTGGCGCCGGGATTGCAAGCCCCGACGGTCGGGAACAGGCTGCCATCGACGACGATCAGATTGGGCGCGTCGTGGCAGCATCCAGTGGCATTGGTGACCGAGGTCGTGGGATCGCTGCCCATGCGCGCGGTGCCGAGCAGGTGCCAGCCGGTGTAGGGCGCCAGCGGCACCCGCACAATGCGATGGGCGCCCGCCGCGCGCAGCATCTCCTCCGCCCGCGCCAGGCCGAAATCGAGCGCACGCCGTGCTTCGCGCGACAAGGCGTATTCAACCCGCACACCCGGCAAGCCGTCAGCCTCCGTCGCGCCGGTCAGCGTCACGCGATTGTGCGGCTCCGGCAGGTCTTCCGCCAGCACCAGGACCGCCATGGAATGACGGAACTCCTCGCGCAGCAGGCGCTGCGCCTCGGCGCCCCAGCCAGGCTCGAGGCGCAAGGCCTGCACCAGCAGCGGGTTCTCCCGCGTCACCTGCAGATGGATGCCACGTTTGAATCCGCGCGTCTCGTCGGTCTCGTAGAATTCGTGGGAATAGAGTGCGCAGCCGACCGGACCCACCGGGCCGTCCAGTTCCTCCGCGAACATGCCGCGCACATAGGCCGCCGGATGGAACATGAGGTTGCGGCCGAGCGCGGGTGACGGGAGGCCGGAAGCCAGCAACAGGCGCGCGGTCCCGATGCCGTTCCCCGCCACCACGACAGTCGAGGCGGGCTGCCAGCATGCGCGCCCCTCACCGTCGCGATAACGGATGCCCTTCGCAAGGCCGCCTTCGAGGACGATCTCCTGCACAATGCAATTCGTGCGCAGATCAACGCCATGCGCCAGCGCGCGCGGCCAATAGGTGAGATCGGTGGAGGATTTCGCCCCGGTGGCGCAGCCCTGCTGGCATGGGCCGCAGTAATTGCAGGCTTGCCGCGCGCCCTCCGCGACGGTGTTGATCGCCGCGTCGACCGGCCACCAATGCCAGCCGAGCTCATCGAAGGCCCGGGCAGCCTTGGCGCCGCCGCGGCCGAGCGGCAAAGGCTGCATGCGGCGCGATCTCTTCGGCGGATAGGCCGGATCGCCGGCGATCCCCGCGACGCCGAACATCTCATCGTTCAGGTCGTAATAGGGCTCGAGATCGGAATAGGAGAACGGCCAATCATCGCCGACCCCATCAAGTGTGCGCGTCCTGAAATCCGACGGATGCAGGCGCGGGAAATGCGCCGCCCAGTTGATGGTGGAACCGCCCACGCCGTTCCACATCAGCGGCTTGAACTCCGATCCGGAATCGTCGATCGGATAATCCGCAGAGACGCCATTGCCGCCCGCCTGCAGCCGCAGATTGGGCGAGGTCGCCCAGGATCCGAGCGCGAGGCGCTGCCAATCTGGCTTCTGTGCCGGAAGATCGGTGCGGTCCAGCCAATCCCCGCGTTCGAAGCATACGATGTGCAGGTGCGGCGCGCGGCTGGCGAGGCGCCAGGCAAAGGCCGCGCCGCCCAACCCCGCGCCCACGATCGCCACGTCGACCGGGTCGCATCTGACCTGTCTGCCGGATGCCATGAACGCTATCGCACGACCAACACGGCGATGATCATGGGGCAAGGACGTGCCTTCGGCAATCGGCCGCGCATCAACGCGAATTCACGCCCGCCATGTCCCAACGTCGCGCACGAGCTCTTGTGCCGTCGCGTAGAGGCCGGTGCACGCGTTCGATATGCGATTCCAATAATAGACGTCCTCTTCGTCATTGTAGAGCAGCTGGTCTTCAAAGCCCTGAAACAGGCCATCTGCGCGTGCGATGACCGCAATGCACAGCCGCCCACAATTACTGTAGACCGTGCAGACCTCATTGGGAAAGCTTCGGCGTGGTATCATAATCGTCCCATTGGCTGCAGCGAGACAGGGCCGCACCGTTCCCGGTGCGGCCCTGCTATTAGGCGCTTTCGCTCGCCTTCAAGCGGACGAGCTTGCTGAGCAGGGCGTCGAGCCCCTGCCCCTCTCCTGCGTGCAGGTCGATGCGCCCGACCTTCTCCACCAGGCGCTCGAGGCTCTCGAGCTCCTTCAGACGGAGCAGAAGCGGGTTCTCTTCCATCAGCTTGGCGGTGTTCAGGAGCGAGCGCGTCGCCGCGGTCTCCTCCTGGCGGCGGATCAGGTTGGCCTTCGCCGTCCGCTCCGCCTCCACCACCTTGTTCACGAGCTCGCGGATCTCGCCGGGCAGGATCACGTCCTTCACGCCGAGCTCCGTCACCTCGATGCCGGCGTCGCCGAGACGCTCGCGCACGAAGCTGCGCAGCTCCGCGTCGAGCGCCGACTTGGCCGACAGCACCTCGTCCAGCGTGCGGGCCGCCACCGCCTCGCGGATCGCGAACTGCACCAGGCGGTACAGCCAGCCATCCACGTCCACGACCGCGCTCACCGCGCGCTCGGGATCGACGATGCGCCGCAGCGCCGTCAGCGTCACGCGCAGGGCGATGCGGTCCTTGGTCAGCATCTCCTGCGCGGTGATCTCCACCGCCTGCGGACGCAGATCGAGGCGCTTCACCTCGACCTTGCGGCCGACGGTCCAGAAGGCGTGACGGCCGGCGGCGAGCCGCTCGACCAGGCGCCCCTCGACGTACAGCAATCCCGCCTCGTGGTTCTCGACCACGGTCTCCATCACGTGCGGGTTGCGTGCACGCTCGATCAGCGACAAGTGCCGCGGCGCCACCTTGAGGTCGCTGGTCACGTCGATGCGCTCGACCGTGACCTCGGTCGCGACCTTCCAGTAGACGCGCACCTGCCAGGGCGCCATCAGGTGCATGGGACGCCCGTCGAGACTGACGATCGCCAGTTCGTCGGCACGCGTCTCCGCCGCCTCGAACAAAGCAGCCGCGATTTCCGGCCGCTCCGCCTTCAGGACGGCGTAGCGCTCGGCCGGGAACTCGGCGCGCACGACGTTGAAGACCTCGACCTTCAGCGCGCCGCGCGGATCGAACAGCCGGTGCAAGCCCGGCCCGAGCACGCGATCGTAGCGGCCGTCGCGCTGCACCAGCGCGCGCTCTCCATCCTTCACCAGCACACGCAGGAACAAACCCATGCGAGCCATTGTGCCCTCCTTCCATGCGCCGCGCGGCCCGTGCCATGCGGCTTCGTTTCAGATCCGAGGAACCGGGTTCCGGACGCGTTTTCCTTTGTGATCGGCGGGCCTGGGCTTCAGCCCGGCGGCGCGCGGGTACAGGATTCCCGCTCACCGAACGTGCGTTCGGCGTTCGAGAACTGGACTCGCGATCCGCGCGGGCGGTATCCGCCCCGGCGCAGAGCCGGTCTCAAAGTGTCTGGTTCGTTCGAGAGGCCTTTCGGCCAGACGACCGGACCGCGACTGAAATCCGCGTCCGGTTCCCTTCAGAGGTTATCGGCTTATGAGGCCGAACCGGAGCGTAGGAGCGGGAATTGAACCCGCGACACAATGCTTACAAAGCATTTGCTCTACCTTACTGAGCTATCCTCGGTGTGCATTCGACCGGATTCGAACCGGCGACCTCCGGATTTCTCCGGCGCTCTCCCTGGCTGAGCCACGAATGCCTGCTTCTTCACCTGGCGGAACACGATACACGCAGAGCGCGCCGCGCCGGCCGGGACCAACAGCCCGAGCCCTGAGGCCAAGCGAAGGAGCGCGCTTATGACGCAGGCCGGTTTTTCATGCAAGCGGAATCTGCGCCCGAAGGTTGCAGAGCCGCGCCCATTGTGGCCGGCTCGACACAGCGCGCAGGACAGCGTGGTGTTGCGTTCAGCATGGGCGGCCCCATATTGCTGGGGTGTTCCAGCGGGATCGTGACCATGTCACGGACACTGATCGTCCTCGGATTGTTGCTGGTCGCGACGGGCGTGCTTTGGCCCTGGCTGCAGAAGGCGGGCCTCGGCCGGCTACCGGGCGACTTCGTCATCCGGCGGGAGGGCTTCACCTTCTATGCCCCGATCGCGACTTGCATCGTCATCAGCATCGTGCTGTCGGTCATCTTCTGGTTCCTGAGACGGTGAGCTGAGAAGGAGGTGCTCATGGACTTCCGCCACACCACGCGGCGCGCCGTTCTCGCAGGCGGGGTCGCGCTCGCCGCTTCGACCGTCGCGCGGCCGCTCCACGCCCAGAGTCCACAAGTTCTCACGCGGCCCATCCCCTCCACAGGCGAGCAGATCCCGGCGATGGGGCTCGGCACGTGGATCACGTTCAATGTCGGGAACGATCCCGTGCTGCGCGACGAATGCGCCGCTGTGATGGCGGCGTTCTTTGAACACGGCGGGCGCATGATCGATTCCTCGCCGATGTACGGCTCGTCCCAGCCTGTGATCGGCCACGGCCTGCAGAAGCTCGGCGCGCCGCCGGTCTTCTCCGCCGAGAAGGTCTGGACCTCCTCCGGCGAGGACGGGCCGGAGCAGATGGAGCAATCGCGCCGCTATTGGGGCGTGCCGCGCTTCGATCTCATGCAGGTGCACAACCTGCTCGCCTGGCAGGATCACCTGAAGACGCTCCGCGCCATGAAGGAGGCGGGCCAGGTTCGCTATGTCGGCATCACCACCTCGGAGGGGCGGCGGCATGACTTGTTCGAGGAGATCATGCGCAGCGAGACGCTCGACTTCGTGCAACTCACCTACAACATCGTCGACCGCGAGGTGGAGCAACGCCTGCTGCCCCTGGCGCGCGACCGTGGCATGGCCGTGATCGTCAACCGCCCGTTCCAGCAGGGCTATCTCACGCGCCAACTCGAGGGCGAAAAGCTCCCCGACTGGGCGGGCGAGATCGGCGCGAATACCTGGGCGCAGTTCATTCTCAAGTTCATCCTGTCGCACCCGGCGGTTACGGTCGCGATCCCGGCGACCACGCGGGTGGACCATGTGCGTGAGAACGTGGCGGCCGCCATCGGCCCGCTGCCCGACGAGGCCATGCGGCAACGCATGGCCGCCTATGTCGAAGAGCTCTGAATGTCAGAGTGGTGGAGCTATCGCCTCTCGGACTTCCTGCTCTTCTCCCCGCGCACGTATTGGCGTTTGTTCGAGTTGCACAACGAAGCGCTCTGGCCACTGCCGCTGGTGACGCTGGCGCTCGGGCTCGCGGCGCTCGCTCTTGCTTTGCTGCGGGCGCGGCACCACGGAAAGCTGATCGCGTTCGTGCTCGCCATCCTGTGGGCGTTCGTCGGCTGGAGCTTTCTGTGGCAGCGCTACGCCACCATCAACTGGGCGGCCGTCTATATCGCACCCGTCTTCGCGCTCGAGGCGCTGCTGCTCGCCCTCCTGGCCGGCGCGCGGGATGGGCTGACGGTGGATCAGCCCGGCTTCCGCCGCATGGCAGCGATGGCGCTCATCGCGCTCGGGCTTGGCTATCCGCTGCTGGCGCCGCTGTTCGGCCGACCGTGGCAGGGCGCGGAGGTCTTCGGGACGGCGCCCGACCCGACGGCGATCGCCACGCTCGGCTTCGCGCTTCTCGCGGGCGGGGGGCGGGCGATGCTGCTCTGCCTGGTGCCGCTGCTCTGGTGCGCCGCAAGCGGCGTTACGCTCTGGGCGATGGACGATGCGCAGGCCTGGGTGCTTTTCGCGTCCGCCGCGCTGAGCATTGCGGCCCTCACCGCTGTTATCTGGACGGCCTTTCACCGGCCCATCCGCACAGCAGGGCTGCGGCAGAAGGGGCCGGTATAGCGGCCGTTTCAATTCGAAACTGCGCCGGTGTAGCATGATCAATAGAACGAGCGAGCGCCGAGAGCATGCCTCCTGATCGCGACAAGCTGCCTGGAGCGCCCACGACCAGCACCGAAGTGGACGCTTTCCTGAAAAAGTTGACGACGGCGCCACGCATCCACCCGGCGCCGGGTCAGCGTGGCCGCCTGATGTTCGCACTCGATGCCACGGCGAGTCGGCAGCCGACTTGGAATCAGGCCTGTCATCTCCAGGCGGACATGTTCAAGGAGACCGCTGCGCTTGGCGGTCTCGACATCCAGCTCGTCTTCTATCGCGGCTTCGCCGAGTTCCGCGCCAGCGAGTGGTTCGGAGAAGCCGCCGGCTTGCTGAAGTATATGAGCGCCGTCACCTGCCTTGGCGGCAAGACACAGATCGGCAGGGTTTTGAGTTTTGCCATCGATGAGACGAAGCGCCGACGGGTCAATGCGCTGGTCTTCGTAGGTGATTGCATGGAGGAAGACATCGACGCACTTTGCCACAAGGCGGGCGAACTGGGCTTGCTCGGCGTGCCGGTCTTTGTTTTTCACGAGGGCAGCGATCCGACAGCGGCAGCTGCGTTCCGGCAGATCGCGCGCCTGACGCATGGCGCCTATTGCCCGTTCGATTCCAACAGTGCGCGACAGCTGCGCGAGCTGCTCAGTGCGGTCGCGGTCTATGCCGCTGGCGGACCCGCGGCGCTGGAGGACTACAGCCGGCGGGCAGGTGGTGCGACCTTGCTGCTCGCGCGGCAGGTCCCTAGGTCCTAGCGACAGGGCGGAGTGCATGTCGCCTGGGTACCTCCTGCTCGGCCTCCTCGTTCTCGCGGGCACCATCCTCCTGCTGCGCGCGTTTGCGTCGTCCAGTCCGGAAGGCCTGACGCGCGCGGTGCGGCGCGTCGCGATCGCTTCGGGAGCACTCGGCGTTCTGTTGCTGCTCTTCCGGGCGCCGCTCGGTTCCGTCCTGGTTGGCCTTGGTGCCGTTCTGCCCCTGACGCTGCGATGGCGCGCCTTGTGGCCAGCATTCGGGCCGGCGCCGCACCAGCCTGCAGGCAAGACCTCGCGCATCGACACGAAGTATCTGCGCATGGCGCTCGACCACGACACGGGCGCGCTCGACGGGTTGGTGCTGGCCGGCAAGCATCGCGACGCCCTGTTGAGCAAGCTGACGCTGGAGCAGCTTCTCGAGGTAAGGGAGGATTGCCTGGCTGGCGATATGGAGGGAGTGCCGCTGATCGAGGCCTATCTCGACCGGATCCACGGCGCGGCCTGGCGCGGCGCAAGCGCCAGCCAGCGCTCCTCCGGGGACGAGGCCCCGAAGCGTGCTTCGGCTGCGATGACCCGCGAGGAGGCGCTGCAGGTGCTGGGCCTCTCAGCCAGCGCCACCGAGGCGGAGATCCGCGCCGCATATCACAACCTGATCCGCAAATTGCACCCGGACCATGGCGGCTCCGATTATCTGGCGGCCAAGGTCAATCAGGCCCGGGACATCCTGATCGGCACCTGAGGTGCCAGCTTGCGCGGGCTGAGAGTCCAGACTGGCCAAGGCGGGAAATGGCGACCCCGAGAGGACGGGGACTCGTTCGTCTCCCACCTCCTGCGCTCTGCGAACCTGAGCACCCCGCCCCCCGCCTTCATGCGCCCGCCGCCCCCGGCCTGCCCCATGCGGCGGAAAGTCGGAAGAACGGTCTTACGATATGGGCGAACGGATTTTGTTGGTTGAACCTTCGGGAATGCTCCGCGACTATCCGCTGTGTATTGCCTTCGGGGGAAAGACGATGAATGGCTTCGTTTCTGGATCGCTGGTTGCGTTGGGCGTTGCAGGTTTAGTCGCCACGATAGTAGCCGTCTTCTGGCTCAAGCTTGATGCCAAGCAGGCTGGCGTCGTGCTCGCGGCCTCGGTGTTCCTCCTGCTTGCTTCTCGGCTGGATCAAATTACGGCCTTTTCGTTCGCAGGAGCGGAAGCCAAGCTCGACCGGAAGGTGGCTGAAGCCGACGCCACCTTAAATGAACTGCGCGAAGCGATGACTACCTTCGCGCAAGCGATGCTCACCTCCTCCATGGCGAATGAATTCATGGACGGTCTGCCGACGCGCAGGCGGTTCGATTATCACGATCAGGTCATGGATTCGCTGCGCGATCTCAAGCTTACTAGTACGCAACTCGCCAAGGCTGAGAGTGGATGGCGGCAAGGCGTGGCAATTCTGTACCATCGGCTATTCGCCAATGTGGTAGCTCACCAACTCAAATCGAGTGACAAGCCCAATCAGGAGCGGAGCGCCATCGTGGACAAGCTCCATAAGTTGGGCGATTTCAGTACGTGGACCAGCCCATCGCCCGCTGTGGTGCGTGACTTCCTCAAGAAGGAGGGAGTGTACAACGCGGAATTGGAACAGTGGTTAGAGGACTACGAGCATTTCCTCACCACGGGCGAACTGAGGCGGCGTGACAGTTTTCTTTACGAGACCTCTGAGAGGCCCTACGCCCGGTGATCGTGTGGGGGAAACATGTGGGGAATGGTAAATCGGCATCCCAGCAACCACCTGATGCATAACGATTTTGTAAATCAGCGAAGGACTGGCGACCCCGAGAGGATTCGAACCTCCGACCTGCGGTTTAGGAAACCGACGCGGCCAGGTCAAGTGGCTTGATTCAAACGAATTTTTGCTGAGTCGCAGCATCTGGGTCGCAACTGGGTCGCAGAGGGTCGGTAAATTGAGGAAACGCAGCGCTTTTGGTCGCACGCCTGAACTTCCGGGCTAGCCAGGCGCACGGCGGTCGGGCTATCAATCGCACGGGTCCCCGTAGCTCAGCTGGATAGAGCACAGGTTTCCTAGAATTGGGCACTGAGGTCGGAAACGCCTCTGTGAATCCGCTCAAAGTCGGGGAAAGTTTCGGCGCCAATGCGCCATACCAATCCCGAGCCAAGCCTCCTAGCGGAGGAAGGTGTAGAGACTAGACGGGCGGCGCCTACGGCCTCTCCAAGGTCACGGCGAAGGGATAGTCCAGACCACAAACGCCGGCCGGCGGCGGTGAAAACCGAAGTGGTATGAAACCTGGGGTCGCGTGTTCGAATCACGCCGGGGACGCCATTCCTTTCGGCAAGTCGTTCCGATTGCCAAGGTTGGGGTCGAGGGTTCGAATCCCTTCGCCCGCTCCAATCATTCAATCACTTAGCTCGTCAAGATCTGCTTCCCCGCGGTGTTACGCGGTTCCGGGGAAGCATGGGGGAAGCACAAGAGGGCGCAATTCGTCGAACTTGGACGACAGCAATTTGAAGCCGCATAGCGACGTCGCCGCGATTCTTCATGAGCGGGCTTTCGGTCGCTGCAAAGCGATCAGTTGGCTACAAGGATTGCCTTAACGCGGCTATTCATCTGTGTGCCACCCGACATTAAGCCGCTCTTATAGCTAAGAAGTGCCAAACTCGGTCGACACTTTGGGTCCGCTGGAGATCTGCTCGGTCTTCGATAGCGGACCAGGTCAACTCACATCAAGCCGTCCGCGGCGCGCCCAACCTGTTGTTCGTTGACCAAGAGCAAAGGACCTGCTTCGAGACACGCATCACTTTCGAGGTGCATCGCATCCGAAACGTGACCCGCCATACATAACGAACTCTCTTGTGGTCTAGGTCAGTCTGCAACCACTTTGGAAGCGAATACACACGGCTCCGCATTGGGAGGCGCGGCAAATACAGGCCACCAAAAGTTATGGGCAGTCCATCCAGCGCTTTTACCGCCCTCCTGGCGGAGCAAGATCAAGGCCGGTTTCGTGCGCGAAGGCCCTAATACCTTGGCGCGAAGTGTGGTGCCGAGGATTGAGCGGCCGGACTTGTCGCCCGATCCAGCCTTGCTCAGCATTCTGCCCGTGCCGGCCATGAGCAAAATCTTGCCGTCTCCACCTTTGGCCGCATCTCCATAGTAGTCGATCAGGGCGCGCATGGCATCCCATTCAAACTCGACATCGTCGAACTCCATGCTAGGTTCGATGGCGTCGATGATTTCGAGCGCAGTCTCGCGATCGATCGTTACGAAGGTCTCGGTGTCGCGCCATTCCGGCTTGATAAGCGCCTCAAGCTTCGCCTGAATGGCGGCCATTTTAGCTCCACCGCGCGTCTGGAAGTCGGTCGGCAAGAGCATGCTGCTGCCAGATACGGCTACGACAGCACTTTTCAGCACCTTGTTCGGCGCGCAAGGCCGAACGCCGTTGCTTCCATTGGCCTGGATGAAGACAACGCCTTGGCCGTGGGCGCCGCTTTCGAAAGCTTCGCGTAACGTGTTTTCGACATTGTTGATTGCGTAGAGGCGATCATAGACAGCACGGGACGTATAGAAACGCGTTACCGCCAAGTCGCGCCGGTCGCGGTTCCCATACATGCGGGAATGTTGCAAGACTGTGTCCGCCTGCATTGTGCGCGGGTTGCGGCCGTAGTAGAAGGCGATGAGGTTCGGGATCGTGATGCCGCGATCCAAGATGTTGCCGCCCACGAAGATATTGTAAGGCGTGCGCAACCTAAGTTCGGCTTTCTGGTCCAACAGGTTCATCACCTCCGCGTCGGAATTCACGCGCTCGACGACCACATCGTCGCTTTGCAGGGCGTCGATGAAGAAGTCAAAGGCATCATCCCGGCTCGGCATGCGCCCACCATCGGCCCTAACGGAAGCGTCCAGATCCGAATAGGCTTCGTCGAAAAGCGACCGCAGAGACTCGGGCTTCTTTTCAGCCGCGTCGATCACGGCGTCGAAGATCCAATCGATGACCTCGCCCTGCCAGGCGTGGGCAGCCTTCTGCGTGTCGTTATGAATAATCATCGAGTATTTTTTCTTCTTCTCGCCGGCTTCCCGCTGCTGCCACTGACGGACGCCGACTGCGACGATAAAAGTGACGATTGCGCGGCGCAGGCCTGTGGTATTGGGACTATCCAAGACCCGATCGCTGCTGATGCGGCGCATGTCCGGACGGCGAAGCGCATCCTGCTCTTGTGGCGAGACTTCGACATATAGTCGTCGGCGAGGGTCCGTGTCCTCAAAATCCCCGAAATAGTCGTTGCCGCCGACATATCCGCTGTGGATTGGAAGAATCTCGGTGAAGGCCGGTCGCTTGGGCTTGAACACGTAGTTCCGGCCGTTGGTGCCGTCCTCATAGTCCTCGGGTTGGAGATAGAGGGAGTAGGGCGTCGCGGTGACCTGGAGGAAATAGATATCCTGCACCACGTGGCGCAGCTCATCGATCTGGTCGGCGATCGTCCCCTGCTTGATCGTGTTCTCAGCCGGCTTGGATACAAACCGGACGCTGGCCAGATCGGCTTCGTCGTCGACCAGCAAGACCTTCCTGTTCTGAAGGGCCTCATGCTCCTGCAAGAAGGCGATGAGTTTGTCGAGATTGCGCGCTTGCTTCTTGGCAACCACGACGAGTTTCCGTCGCAATTCGCTGCGCGTCAGCTTGGGCAGCTTCATGATGTCGAGAACCTGAAGCTCATCCTCGTCGATTAACTCTGCAAAATCGGCTTCAAGCCGGGCGACGGTCTGTGCGGACAGGGTTTTCGTACCCTTCGTCAGGACCAGGGCGATGTCGATGCCGCGGTCGAAAGCCTGCGCGATGGCGCCAACAAAAGCGCGGGTTTTTCCCGACTGAATCCGGCCCAACAACATGCCAGGGCGATCGCCTGTGGTCTTATGGTGTTCAAGCTGATCCATAACTTTGGTGATGCATTCCGCCAGAGCGTCGTCGTCATTCCGGAAGCTCTTCAGGCGCGAGTAGAACGCCGGTCCATTCTGCAAATCTTCCAACTTGCGATTGTTCCGTCGCAACCAAGCGCGGATCTGGGCCCGGCGAAATACCGGACCAGAGGCAAGGGTGCTCAACGGTTGGGGAAAGTCCGCCGCGCGCGCTCTCCAATTGATCACCGCCTGGCTAGTGACGCCGGCCATGGTGGCAATCTCATTAATTCCAACGAGATCGTGTTCCATATGCGATCCAACTGTGTGTATGATACACACGCAGGATTGCTCGCTCTGTGTTAATTGTCAACGTGAATATGGCTAGAGATATCGGGCTCTGTTCCCCGAAAGTTCTTGCAATAGGCGCCATTTTGGCGCCTATTTTGACCATGAGCCGCGAGAGGCAATTCGAGTCGCGCCCCCGGAACAATTTGCGGTTGGAGGCGGAATTGTGGAAGGCGATAGACGCTGCCAGAAGACAGCGCCCTGGCAGTGTATCACGCAATACATGGATTACAGAGGCCGTCCTTGAAAAGTTGAAGCGGGACGGCATCGATACACCGAAGACCGGGGGCTCCGATGTATGACTTCTATGAGTTCTTCGCCGGCGGCGGGATGGCGCGAGCCGGGCTTGGCGATAACTGGAAATGCCTTTTCGCAAATGACTTCGACCGCAAGAAAGCTGCTGTCTACCAGAAAAATTGGGGCGGCGATCATCTAAGGATCGCCGATGTCAAGTCATTGACGCCTGGTGACCTACCGCACATTGCGAGCCTCGTCTGGGCATCGTTTCCGTGCCAAGACCTATCTCTCGCCGGCGGCGGGGCGGGTCTCAAAGGTGATCGCTCTGGCACGTTCTGGCCGTTCTGGAATCTGATGAAGGGCCTTATCAAAGCCGACCGTGCGCCACACATCATCGTCGTTGAAAACGTCTGCGGGACACTTACCTCCCATGGCGGCAAAGACTTCGCGGCGATCTGCTCTGCTTTTGAACAAGAGCATTATCGCTGTGGCGCGATCGTCGTGGATGCGGCGCTGTTCCTGCCCCAGTCGAGGCCACGGTTGTTCATTATTGGTATCAAAGATACAATTGAGACGCCCCAAACCCTGATTGGCGACGTTTCGGCGACGTGGCATCCGCGTGCTCTACAAACTGCCTACCAGGGCTTGCCAACCAGCGCAAAACAGAACTGGATTTGGTGGAATCTGGCAAAGCCGACTGCATCAGACAGGCGCTTCGCGGATCTGATTGAAGACAATCCAACGAGCGTCCGGTGGCACTCGGTATCGGAAACGAAGCGGCTCCTTGCAATGATGAGCGATATCAATCTGGACAAGATTGAAGCCGCAAAGCACGCGGGCCGACGCATGGTCGGAGCCATCTACAAACGCACCAGGCTGGACGATGATGGCCTAAAGGTGCAGCGGGCGGAGGTTCGGTTTGATGATGTAGCCGGGTGCCTTCGCACGCCGGCCGGCGGCTCAAGCCGGCAGCTCATTATTGTGGTGGACGGCGATTCCGTGAGATCGCGGCTCATTTCCAGCCGCGAAACGGCGCGCCTGATGGGATTGCCAGACTCCTATGTACTCCCTGAGAACTACAACGAAGCCTATCACCTGACTGGTGATGGCGTGGTAGTCCCAGTGGTGCGCCATCTAGCGCACCACTTACTTGAGCCAATCCTTGAGTCGGTCGAGGACGACAGGGGATCGGCCCGAGTCGCCGCATGACAATTATTCCCTGCGAGCAAAACTCTGAGCTCCGCAGGAAGATTGAACGATTCGCGGAGACACTGAAGGTCGAAGCTCACAAGCTCGGCGATCATGGCCTAGATGAGCTCGAGTTCTACAACAGCGGACTCTTCCGCGGCGCGATAGAGCGCGTTCGAGGCCAATTCTCCGCGACCATGCGTGAGAAGCGAGAATTCGTGCGCGACGCACTTAATTTCATGCAAGACCGCGGCTTCATCAAGGAGTGGGACTCCGCCGGGGATGCCAATCGTCATGACTACGCGGTCACGCTCAACACTGGAAAAATCGGAATCATTGAGTTGAAGGGTTGTCTTGACGGCAATAACACGAACATCTTTGAGCGGCCGCCTCATGCCAGTGAGTTTGTGATTTGGAGCGTATGCACCAATCCTGGCGCCGACCCGCGCCACAACGTATGGTCCGGAATCCACACTAGGCTCAGCGCTGAGATCATCTCGCGAGAGCAGCGCGTTGACGGCGTGATCGTGTGGGACATGGTCTGCGGAACAATTGGCCGTCCCTGTCCGAAGGTGGAAGGGAGGCCAGAAAGGCTGACTGAGGTTGCGCATTACGTACTGCCTCCCCCCTGCATTTATGTCCTGCCCGCCACCGTCCCAAGCCCACGCAACAATCCGACGCCAAAGGCGCAGGCTTTGGACGATGTGGAGCTACTGAGAGCCTTCTATGACTGCTTCGGTGGTGATCCGAGTGAAATCAACTATGTTGATTTCGAGGTGCAGTACAGAGGTGTCGACTTGCTGCGCACGACATCGGTCACGCGGGGCGGAAGCGTTACCCGCGCGTCTGAGGCGACTGCCATCCGCCGGTCATGACGGCTGAGACGCCAGAGCAGCGAAGCAGAATCATGCGCGCCATAAAAGCGCGCGACACCAAGCCCGAACTTTTGGTACGGCGCATGGTGCATGCCATAGGAGGTAGATTTCGTCTGCATCGGAAGGATCTGCCAGGCACCCCCGATCTGGTTTTTCCCTCGGCTCGGAAAGTCATTTTTGTGCACGGTTGCTTCTGGCACGGCCACACGTGCCGCCGCGGCGACCGAATGCCCGCCACGAATCAGGTTTATTGGCGCAACAAGATCGACCGGAATCGAAGGCGGGACAGGACAGCGCGCGCGACGCTGCGGGGCCAAGGGTGGGATGTGCTGGTTATCTGGGAATGCCAGATTAATCCATTGCGCATGCCCAGTTTGAGAAAGAGGCTGCGTAGGTTTCTTAGCAAGCCAGTTAACGGAGCTGCGCGAAGCATGTAGAATTGTTAGCGGGTCGAGCTGGGATGCGGCGTCTAGGGGGACACCATGAAGGAGCAGAAGAAGCCGTACAGCGAGCGCTCGGATCTTGAGCGTATCGAATCGCAGTGGAACAAGCTCTCCGGTCTTCATACGCGTGAAGAATGGTCCGCTGCCATGGTTCGTGCTGCTACCGCAGCAGAAATCGCAGCCAACCTCGCCATAAGGAAAGAATTTCAAACAAGAAGCCAATTCGACGCCGAGTTGGTGGATGAGTTCCTTCGTTGGGCCAATGGCTTGGGCGGTAAGATCCAACGGCTGTTAATTCCGCTCACAGTTACGCAGCCGTATGCTCTTGCTATCGCAAACTTGCGGCAAGTCGCTGAGCGGATCGGTAGAGCGCGCAACGAGGTCGTGCACCAAGGTCATTTCTGCAACGATCAAGAAGCGAAAGCCACGATAGACGATGCGCGACATTTCGTGGAGACGCTTGTCAAGCTCTATGAGCCAGAATTCAGTCTGAAGGAGCATGCTCGCAGTGAATAGGGCTAGCTAGGTGTCAGACGCTGTCACTTACTGCAATCAGGCGAAAAGTGCTTGAACGGGCGAACAGTGATCGCGGCTGCATCGACGACATTCCGCTTGCCGGCGTTGCAGTAGCGGCGTCGATTTCAGGTCAACTGGCCAACAAGCTAGATGAGCCAAAGTTGGTCCGCTTTTACGTGCTGGCTAATTTCTAGGAGAGGACGGGCGGGGCATAGACGGATGGAGTACCGGCCCCAAGCCACACGACCAAGTGTCCTGTGGGCTAGCTAGGCGACGGCCCTTTTCGGAGTCGGATTTTGGGACCCTTGAAGGTAATCGACCGAGCGGTTGCATGGCTGGTGGCTGTTAGAGTGGCGGGCGTCGTTGATTGGACTCTTAAACGCGAATCTGTTAGAGGCGGTTTTGGCGGCGCCCAGCAAGACGTTAAATGGCCGTCGGACAGGCGGCCAGATGGTCAAGAAAAAGTCCAAGATTTCAAGAGCGGTGAAAACACCGCCCTTTGAAACCGACGAGCTTCGCAAGGCGCTCAAACAGTTCTACGAGACTCCATACACAGATCCGTCCACCGGGATAACCCGGAGCATCGGCTCATACAAATGGGGAGTCTATCTCTTCTATGACTACGATGGGGAGCCCATTTATGTGGGCCAAACGGCCGAGAAAATCTCAGGCCGTATTGGCCGCCACCTTACGAATCAGCGCAGTGATGCCATTGCGATGTCAGTGCTTGATCCTTTTGAGGTCGCGGAGATCGAAGTCTATCCGCTTCCCGAATTTGAGGCGGTGAACTCTAAATCGTCGAACTATAAGCAAGCGAAAGCGCATCTTGACGCACTCGAATATGCTGTCCATGAAAAAGCGATCGCTCATAGCAAGTTCAAGGCAATTCTCAATGAGAAGGACCCGCGTAAGCCCAAAAGACCAGTGAGCCTTCCCTTGTATTTACGTGGGTCAATAGTTTCTGATCGCGTTCGAGAACTGAGAGCCCATTCTGATGTTCGTCTAGCCCGCCGCGCGTTGATCATTTGGAAGTTGGCGCAGACAATTTCCGAACGGCAAGTGCAGAATGGGCTCCGCAGGACACTAATAACCCAAGCAGTTCGGCTCCGAACGTTGGCCGAAAGGCGCTTCATCGAGCTCGGCGGAGAGAGTACGGTCGAGATAGGTGCCGAAAGTGAAGGCGAGGAAGGGCCAAGTTAGCATTCCAACGATTCGGCCCTAAGAGGATCGTCCGACGATGACATCATTCCGCAAGTTCGATGTGGAGATATCGAGGAGCGTGACTCTGGATACGCTTTCGTGGCCCAGCCCAGGTGATGCCTCCGATGAATCCGGTCTTGGCTGCAATCGAGAGTACTGTGATCTTCGACGAATGCCTTGGTCCGAGGCGAAACGAGCTCTTGTGCTCGAGGAGCGGTTGCTGGCGCGCCTAGCCAGCGCTCCAGATATCCAGGAGGAGTTAGAGAAAATAGAAGAAGAACTCATCGAAGGGCCCGAGGGGCTTTACGGATTAGATGTTGGTGTAGCATCAGTCGTAGTCGCATTGTCGGCCGCTCGATGCATACCATTTAGTAGCTGCAATGGCGGTGCGCTTGGGGACGGTCACCACAATGAGCAGTACCCGCTCGTTGCGTTTTACGCCAGACCACTAATCGCTGAAGTCATTCTCCGTTGCGCGGAGCTCGCCAATGTTGGAATCCACGACCATGGAGGTTGCCTCGTCGCTTACGCTGATTCAGTTGAGGGAATGATCCACTTTGCCCGTGAGTTAACTTCCGCACGAAGCACCTTTCGAAAGGTGCGACTTAGAAAACCAAAATCCTCTACCAAGCTAGAGGTGGACCCCTTACCGGGCCTCTTCGATGACTAAGTGCCGCTGCTGCCAACCACCCCCCACTGGCAGCGTTGCCGCCGCTGCGCATTATGCATTCGCGCGCTGCGTGCCGTCGCTTCCGATCGGTGGCCCTCCCACCATCGCAGTCAAAGCCTGCAGATGGGCATCCGAGGCGCTGGACCATGCCTCCTGGCGATCCGTATTGCGCCCGTGCGGTGCGCGTCTGAGGCGCGAGATCAATCGGACCAACTCGCGCAAGCGGAACTAGATTATCCTCATGCACCGGAGTGGCAGTAGACGCTCTTGCCGTCACGAGTCTGCTCGAAAGTCAGTTCGTCTCGCCCAAAGCAATTGTGCTGAGCTCCCATCTGTCGCCTCAAACATCGCGGCATTGATCGGCTGCGGCAGCATTGGATCATCCAACTTGATCCTGAGATAATCCTTAGGGTTCAGCCCCGCTGTTTTCGCCTCCCAGGCTTCGCCAATCCTGGATTGCCCGACGAATATGCGAAACGCCGGCGCTTTCTTGCTGGTGCGGTCATCGTTCGGCACCAAGCGAACCTTGGCATCGATGGTGAGGGTCCGTATCGTCCCGACCCACCCGCCGTCTTTCGCCGGCGTGAATGTCCCGATGACAGCCATCACTTACATCTCCTCGGATTCATCGCCGTTCTGTTGAGCAGCAACCTTCCTTCGCCCGCGCCGCGGTCGAGGCTCGACAACCGGAAGCTCCGCCACCTCTTTCCGCGCCTTCGCGAAGCCTCGATCCCCCTCCAGAAAGCTCGCCAGCATGAAGGGGACAAGCTCCTCCACGGATTCCTCTTCTCCATAGGTCGCACAATAGACGGCCGCGTATTGGCGAAGCGCTTGGGCGAGATCCGGCTGGACGGCGATTGTCAACTTGACCGGGACGCGGTCGGGGAGCTTGGCAAGCTTCAACTCAGGCATGATTCCCTTCTTCACCGACGGTAAGGCCGGAGGACGAGATCCTTCTCGACAAGAATGCGGAGCGGCCAGCCTGGTCGAACTGTGACTGTGGGCTGGATGTCGAGGTTTTTCTCGACCAGGCGCTGGCCCGCTTGGTTGGTGCTCTCCTGACTTGATTGCCGAAGGGCGCGGACGAGATCGCTCTCATCGCTACCAAACGAAAGCTCAGTGCCGAAACCCAGCAGAGTTGCGAGACCGATGCCCCTGATGAGCCGCCAGGTGTGGAAGTCGACCGCGTCCTCGAGCCCGGCATAGCCCGCCGTATCAGTTGCGGGCAGGTTGTCGATCTCGATCGAAGACCCATCGGGCATGATGATCCGGCGCCAGACGACCAATGCGCGCGATTGCCCAAATGCAACGACATGGTCGTAGCTGCCGATGACACGAGAACCGGATGGAACTAGAAGCGTGCGCCCTGAGACGCTATCGAAAATGTTTTCGGTCACCTGCGCAATCACCGGTCCGGGCAGGTCAGAGTTCAGCCCAGTCACGAGCGCCGCCGGGATCACGGTCCCGGCCATGACCTGGTGTGGCGAGATTGGATCCCGCAGAGCATGTGGGTTGTAGATTTCGCCAGCGGCTTTCCCGTTCAGGAAATCCAACTTGTGCTGCTGGTAGTTCGGGTCGCGCTCGGGATCAAGGTTGAGACGGGTTGCGTCGGACTGAGCCGCCTCGCTCGCATCGAGCGCTGCATGATGGTCGGTCCCCTCCTCGACCGCGGCCGAAGAACGGTTGGCGACCTGAAAGAAGACGCCGGCTTCCCGGGCAGCTAGCGCCTGTTGCGCCAGCCTCTGGCGCTCGGCCTCGGCTTCCCGATCCGCCTCGCTCTCCGGCACGCCGGAGCTCAATCCCAGCTGCCTCTGTCGTTCAAGGATTGGCGGTCCGAGATCGCCGGGGAGTGGCGGCCCCAGAACGGGCACCTGCTGCTTGATTTCGCCATAGTCCTTCGGGAGCTCGGTCAGCCCGTCCGGCGCCGACTTCCGCTCGATGCTGTAGAGTTCCTGCGTTTGCTGGCCAAAGCGCAGGGTCGGACCTTTAAGCGCCAACCAGGTCACGGCGAATATCCCCGCCATGCCGACCGCGGCGATGCCGATCATCAGTCGCCGCTTGAAGCGCACGACCCGGCGCGGCGTCGCTCTGAGCGCCAAGGTTTCGGGGTCGATCTTGCCAACCGGAGTCTCGCCCGCCATCAGCGGTCCCTCCGGAACGTGGGACGCGCATAGGACTTTTCCGGCGTCGCATCTTCCGCTTGGCGGACATCGTCGCGGCTGATTCGGACGACTTGCTGCGGGTCCTCCCCCAAGCGCAGCTCCGCTGCCGCGAACAGGCGATCGACGATGTAGTAGTTCCGCCGGACCCGGTAGTTGACGAGCTCGTTGTCGCCCCTCGGCCCGACGACGAAGAGCGGCGGCGCCTCGCCCTGGTCGATCCGACCGGGGAACTCGATATAGACCTTGGATCCGTCGTCGAAGGCCCGGACCGGCCGCCACGGCGGGTTATCGCCGGTGATCGCGTAGCGGAAGTGGAGATCCTCCAAGGCAAGACCGGATGCCACCGGCGCCGCGGCATCGGCGCGTTCGTTCTGCGCCTTGAGCGCGATCAGTTGGTCTTCGGGGTAGGTCCAGGAGAGCGCCGTCATGGCTGTTTTCTCAGTGCTCTCGAGCGCGAGGTGATAGGTTCGACGGTCCGTCGTGATCACCATGTTGGTCTTGAGGTCCGGCGCGAAGGGCTTCACCAGGATATGGACCTGCGAATCGTCGCCGCTGCCGCTCGTGGTGTTGCCGACCACCCATCGCACGGTGTCACCGGCGGAGACCGCGACAAGAGACTCGCCCGGTTCAAGGGTGATGTCGCTCACCTGTTCCGGCGCTGCATAGAGCCGGTAGAGCGCACCCTCCACATAGGGATAGACCTGGACGGCGTTGATATAGCCGTGCGTCGTCGGTTCCTGGAGCGCCGCCGCATTGGCGGCATCGACCCGCGCTGTCGGCAGTGGCGTGTCGGCAGGTGCCGCGCTCGCCACTGGCTGCAGCTGTCCCGGCAAGGGCAGCGGTTCCGGAATCTTCACGACCGTGACCGGCTTCGGTGGATGGGGCTCAATTGCTGCCGGCTGGAATGCCTCTTTGTCGTACTGGATCGCCGGCGGCGGGACCTTGGTGGCGCACGCGGCCAGGGCAAGGCTTGAGATCGAGAAGGCAAGCGCCAGCTTCGTGTGCCTAGTGCACGTGCGTCCGTTCATCGCGTCTTCCTCTCATCCTGGACTTGATTGGGATCGAGCTCGCGCGACCAGGCGAGGCCATTGACGTAGATGCCAAGGGGGTTCTTGCGGAGCTTGTCTGCCGTTCGCGGCAGGTCGATGACCAGCGTCAGGAGGGCAGTCCAGCGCTCGGTGCTGGCAATGGCGCCACGCTCATAGGCCGTCTCTACCCACTTCACCTGGAAGGAGGAGTCGGATGCCCGAACGACACTGGTGACCTGAATGGAGATGCTGCGGGTCCCGATCTTGGCGAAGGGATCGCTGGCCCGTGCATAGTCGTTGAGGAACACCGCCGCCTTGTCGGTTACGAAGTCATAGGCTTCGAGCCAGTTCTTTCGGACCAGCACCGGATCGATCGATATCCCGCGGACATGCTCGATGAAGCGCGCGAGATACCAGGCGATCTCGACGTCGGCCGGCTGATAGTTCTGAATGGCCGGCGCCACCGCCTGGACGGCGCCGAACCTGTCGACCTCGACGACATAGGGCGTCACCCGGCTCTGCATCGACTGCCAGACGGACGAAGCCGCAAGGCCGCCGCTCAGCAGGAGCGAACCGAACGCCATCAACCGCCAGTTCCGTGCCTGGACGCGGGCGGAGCCGATCCGGTCGTCCCAGACCTGGGCTGCGCGCTGATAGGGCGTCACCGGCTCAGGCGTCCTGCCATAGCGTTGGATTGTCCTCCTGAACACGAGTCAGTCCTCCTTCATGTGAAGATCGGGATTGGCGGGGCTTCCGGGCCGGTCCCCGTCCTTGATGGCCTGGGTTGCTGCATGCCGGTGCGCCCGCGCTACCTGTTCGGCGCGCAGCCGTCGCGCCCAATCTGGCGCCACAGACGAGTGCGCGAACTGCGCGGTCGCTTGAGGCGAAGAGGCTGCTGGAGCTCCGCCCGTTGCTTCCCAGGCAGCGGCCCTTCCAGCGTCGGCGCCCTCCGAGACGGCATCGCCCACGCGACCAACGGCTGACCGGACTCCACGCGTTGCTGCACCGGCGCCCGCACGAGCTATTCCGCCAAGACCGGCTGCGACGCCGCCGATGCCGGCTGCCCCAGACGCTGTTTGCCCCAGGGCAAAGGCCGTTTGCGTCGCGGAGCCCAATGCGGCTCCGGCGCGAATGGCGCCAAGACCGGCAGCGCCCGTCGCACGCAGCGCACCGGCGCCGGCGAGCACCGCGCCGCCGGTCAGCATGGCAGCGCCCGCAGCCGCACCCGCCGTGCCGATCGCCGCCACCGCTCCCAATTGGGGTGCACCGGAGACAAGGCCGGAGGCGATGCCGGGACCGAAGATCCCGAGACCGAGCAGCGCCAAGGACGCAAGCACCAGGGACATGGCCTGGCCGATGTCCGGCTCCTGGCCCTGCAGTGCCGTGATGAACTCGTCGAAGAAGGTCGATCCGATACCGGTGACGACGGCGAGCACCATCACCTTGACGCCGGTCGCGATAACGTTGCCGAGCACGCGCTCCGCGAGGAACGACGTGCGGTTCCATAGCGCAAACGGCACCAGCACGAACCCGGCCAGGCTGGTCAGCTTGAACTCGAGGATGGTGATGAAGAGCTGCACCGAGAGGATGAAGAAGGCGATGATGACCACCAGCCAGGAGATCAGCAGCACGATGATGGTCAGGAAATTGTCGAAGAAGCTGGTGAACCCAAGGAGCGCCGCCACCTGCTTTAGGAGCGGCCAGGCCGCTTCGAAGCCGGTCCCGGCTAGGCGCCCCGGCTTCAGGAGATCCTCCGGCGTCAGCGTGTTCGACGTGGCCGCCAGCCCCAGCCCGGCAAAGGAGCGGTAGATGATGTCGGCTAGCGTGCTGAACTGGTTGAGGATGAGGGCGAAGACCCCGACATAGAGGATCTTCTTCAGGAGCCGGGCGAGGACATTCGCTTCGGAATCCATGATCCAGAAGAGGCCCGCCAAGGTGATGTCGATCCCAATCAAGATCGAGCTCAGCCGCGCCACGTCGTCGTTCAGCAGCCCGAACCCGCTGTCGATATAGCGGATGAAGGTCGCCATGAAGCGGTCGATGACGTTGAGGTCGCCCAAGCGGATTCCCTCTCTTCCAGGTTTAGGAGTTACTCCGGCGTATAGGCGTGGCCGGGTCCGAGAAACCGGTCGGTCGCGGTCCGGGCCGCCTGCTCCGCTTCCGCCTCCCGCGCCTGCTCCAGCGCCTCGGCGCGGTACTGGGCGGCCATCAGATTCTGGATCTGGAGTTGCTGCTTGGCAGAGTGGGCCATCAGCTGGTTGGTCGCCTGCTGGGCCTGCAGGCTGCCGACTGCGCTGTCACTGGCTGCAAGCAATTGGGCCAGCGTGGCGCTGTCGGCCTGGACGTTCTCCACCACCTGAGCCTGGACCATCATGGTGTGGCGATAGGCGTCGATGGTGCTTTGCCAGCGGGCGAGTGCATCGCTCACCGCCTCGTCGGTGGTCGTCGCGGCGCTGTATTCTTTCGGGAACTGCCGCTGCAGCTGAACCGTCGTCTCCCGGACCTCGAAGGCGATGCCCTCCGCCTGGCTCATGAGACGGTCGATCCGACGCAAGGCCGCGGTGATCTCGCCGAGCGATGTGACGTCGAGCTGCTTCAGGTTGAGCGCCATGTTGGTCAGCATCTGCGCTTCGTTCTGCAGCGACTTGACCTGGTTCTGGATCTGCTCGAGCGCGCGCGCCGCCTGCAGCAGGTTCTGGGCATAGTTCGTGGGATCGAAGACGATCCTGGCCGAGGCTGGCAGGACGATCGTGATGCTCGCTGCTGCGATGAACACGGAGGCAAACAGTCGCGTCCAAAGATTCGCTTTCTTCATGGAGTGATCTCCTGTTCGTTGGTTGGGAACTGATCGATCAGGGCCGCCGCCCAATCGAGACCTTTGGCTTCCAGGACACCACGGAGGAATCCGTCGGCGCCATGCCGATCGAGGACGGCGTCGATCAGCTTCTGGTTGGCGGGATCGGACGTGCCGCAGAGCACCAGCGCGATCGATCCCAGCCCCAACTGGAACAGCCGGTTGCCATGGCGGGATTGCAGGTAGTAGTCCCGCTTCGGTATTGCTGCTGCGATCAGCTCGATCTGCCGCGCATTGAGTCCGAAGCGCTCGTAGCCGGCACGGGACTGCGGCTCGATGGCCCGGTCGTTCGGCAGGAAGACCCGCTGCGGACAGCTCTCGATGACGGCCGGTGCGATCGCGCTTCCTGCGATGTCAGCCAAGGATTGGGTCGCGAACAGCACCGCGACGTTCTTCTTGCGCAGGACCTTCAGCCATTCCCGGATCCGGGCAGCGAACAGCGGGTGGTCGAGATAGATCCAGGCCTCGTCGAGGACCAGCAGGGTCGGGCGACCATCGAAGCGCTCCTCCAGGCGATGGAAGAGATAGGTCAGGACTGGCGCCACCGCGCCGGTGCTCCGCATCAGCTCCTCGGTCTCGAAGCATTGGACGTCGTCAAGGTCGAATTCGGATTCGGCCGCATCCAGCAATCGACCGTATGGTCCGTCTAATGTGTACGGCGTCAGCGCAGCCTTCAGCGCATTCGACTGGAGCAAGGAGACGAGACCGGTCAGGGTCCGCTCCTCGCCCGGTGCCGACGCGAGGCTTCCCAACGCTGACCAGACGGCGTCCTTCACCTCAGGCGTCACCGTCACGTTCTCGTGCGCCAGCAATGCGGCGATCCACTCGGCGGCCCAGCCTCGCTCATCGGCTTGGTCGATCGCCGCCAGTGGTTGAAAAGCTAGCGCCCCATCATCCGCGCTTGCGCCCAATCGATGATGCTGTCCGCCCATGGCCAGCACCGCGGCCCTGGCAGAGAGTCCCTTGTCGAACATGAAGACCTGTGACCGGGCATAGCGCCGGAACTGCAGCGCCATCAGCGCCAGGAGCACGGACTTGCCGGCGCCCGTCGGCCCAACGACCAGCATGTGCCCGACATCACCGACATGAGTCGAAAGCCGGAATGGCGTCGCCCCCGATGTCTCCGACATGAGCAGCGCTGGTCCGCCGAGGTGCTCGTTGCGCTCCGAGCCCGCCCAGAGCGCGGAGAGCGGCATCAAGTGGGCGAGGTTGAGGGTGTGAACGGGCGGCTGGCGTACGTTGGCATAGACATGCCCCGGCAGGCTTCCGAGCCAGGCTTCCACGGCATTGACGCTCTCGCGGATCGACGTGAAGCCGAGGCCATGCAGCACCCGCTCGATCTCGCGCAGGCGACGCTCGGCCTCTATCCGATCCGGATCAGCGACCGTGATCGTGGTCGTGAGATAGCCGAAGCCGATGTCGTCACCGCCCAAGGCTTGCAGCGCCAAATCGGCATCGACGACCTTGTTCTCGGCATCGGAATCGAGCAGCGCGCTCGGCTGGTTGTAGAGCACCTCGCGCAGCAGAGCCGCGATCGACTTCCGCTTGTTGAACCATTGCCGGCGGATCCGGGTCAGGAGCTTGGCGGCATCGGTGCGGTCGAGCGCCAGGTAGCGCGACATCCAGCGATAGCGGAAGCCGAGCCGGTTGAGCGCATCGAGGAGCCCGGGGCGCGTCAGGTTGGGGAAGCCGAGGAGTGTGACCGTCCGCAGGTGGTGGTCGCCCAGCATCGGCTCGATGCCACCACTGAGGAGCGTGTCCACCAGCAGGGCATCGAGATAAGCCGGCGTCTCCGGCACCGAGACGGGATGCCGGCGGGTGGAGATCGTATGGTGCAAGTAGGTCAGCGTCTCGGCGCTATCGAGGGACGCGACCTCCGGCAGGAAGCCGCTGAGGAGATCGAGGGCGCGATCCGTCTCGGTCATGAAGGCCGCCAGCTCGGCGCGCCAGTCGCGCGCCTGTCGGTCGGCGCCGCCTTCCATGAGTTTCCGGCCAAGCTGCGCCTGGGCATCCGGCTGCGGCAGATAAAGCAGCGTCAGGTGATAGCGGCTCTCGTAGTGCTCTCCCCGCCGCCCATCGAAGGCCGCGCGCCGTTCCTCGTCGACCAGCCATGAGGCGGGATCGGAAAACTCGGCTAACGGGTAGTCCTGGCACCGGATCCGTTCCGCCTCGAAGAACAGCGCCCAGCCGGAGCCGAACCGGCGGAACACATTGTTGGCCCGTGCCGACACAGCGACGAGCTCGGCTTCCGTGGCGCTCTCGATATCCGGGCCACGAAAGCGAAAGGTCCGCTGGAAGCTGCCATCCTTGTTGAGGACGACACCCGGTGCGACCAATGCCGCCCAGGGCAGATGGTCAACCAGTCGATCAGCCTTGTTGCGATATTCCGCGATCCTCAGCATGCGAGCCAGGCCTTCTGCCGGAGATGACGGATGAGGACCGGCGCGAAAGCGGGATCCCGCCGCGCGGCGAAGACGCTCAGACTGTGCCCGATCGCCCAGACCAGGATGCCGGCCAGCCACATCTGGAGACCGAGCCCCAGCGCCGCCGCGATCGTGCCATTCAGGATGGCGATGTTCCGCGGTGCACCGGCCAAAAGGATGGGCTCGGTCAGAGACCGGTGCAGCGGCACCTCGAACCCAGGAAGATGCTGCCCGCTCACGAGATGAGCGCTCCGCCGGCGAAGCTGAAGAAGCTCAGGAAGAAGCTCGATGCTGCGAAGGCGATCGAGAGCCCGAAGACGATCTGGATCAGCCGCCGGAATCCACCGGAGGTCTCGCCGAACGCCAGGGTCAAACCGGTGGTGATGATGATGATCACGGCGATGATCTTGGCGACCGGCCCCTGGACCGATTCCAGGACCTGCTGCAGCGGCTCCTCCCAGGGCATGCCCGAGCCGGCAGCAAACGCTGCGCTCGAGAACAAGAGTGACATCGCGACAGTGACGTTCAGGAGGCAGAGTCTGTGGCGCATGAAGACCTCTCGAGTTGCGTTTAATCGTTCGGAGATGGTGCAGCGGCAAGCTCGGAGAGCCGGTAGTCGCCATTCGCGTCCAGGCCTTTGACCTCGGCGATGGTCTGGACCTGGCGTGTGAGACCGCGGCCGGCGATGAAGACGACCATGTCGATCGCCTCGGCGATGAGGCGCCGGGGCGGTATGGCGATCGCTTCCTGGATCAGCTGCTCCAGGCGATAAAGCGCGGCATGGGCGGAATTGGCATGGACGGTGGCGATCCCGCCTGGATGACCGGTGTTCCAGGCTTTCAGGAGATCGAGCGCTTCCGGCCCTCGCACTTCGCCGACGATGATGCGGTCCGGCCGCAACCGCAGGGTCGAGCGCACCAGGTCGGACAGCGAGACGATGCCGGGCTTGGTGCGAAGAGCCACGCAATCCGGCGCCGCGCATTGCAGTTCCCGCGTATCTTCGATCAGGACCACCCGCTCTTGGAGGCCTGCGATCTCGGCCAAGAGCGCGTTCGCCAGCGTGGTCTTGCCGGAGCTCGTTCCGCCGGCGATCAACAGGTTCCGGCGCGTGGCGAGGGCCTTCCGGAGGATCTCCGCCTGGATCGGCGTGACGATCCGCTCGCTGACATAGTCATCCAGGACAAAGACCTTGGCGGCCGGCTTCCGGATGGCGAAGCAAGGCGCGCGCGAGACTGGCGGCAACAGACCCTCGAACCGCTCACCGGCGAGCCCTTCGCCATGCGGTGGCAGTTCGGCGCTGACGATCGGGTTGTGCTCATGCGCCTCCACGCGGACGTAGGAGGCGACCAGCCGGATGATCCGCTCGATCGCGGCCGAGTCCAGCCTGTGGCCGGTATCGACGATGCCTTCGCCCAAGCGGTCGAGACGCAGGCATCCGTCCGGATTGACCATGATCTCGATGACGGCGGGATCGGCGAGCGCCGCGGCGATCCTGTGCCCCAATGCAGTCCGCAGCATGGCGCGGCGCCGATCGCTGGATTCGGGATTGCGCCCGCCACTCATGACTCGCCTCCCGGATGCGGCTCGTCCGGACCGGCCGTGCTCCGGTCCAGCGTGCGGTCGCCGCGGGCGAGCTGACGAGCGACCTGCTCGATAAAGGCCTGGAACCGATCGCGCCCGACGGCACGGGCGGCCGCGTCCGCTTCGGGCAAAGGCGCGGTCACGTTGAGCTGATAGCGGATGAAGAGCGCCAGGCTTTCGAGCAGGACCTGGCCGTCGCGCTCGATCCGGCCAAGCTGCATGCTGATGCGGTTCAAGCGGACGCCGAACCGGTCGTCGAGTTCATGGCCGGCCCGGCGGCCGAGCCAGGCGATCAGGGCGTCGGTCAGAATCGCGGACTTCGAGCATCCTGGCTTGGCTGCCAGGGCCTCCAGCTTTTCGGTTACGTCGGCCGGCAGGAAGAGTTGGTGCCGGACCTTTTCTTGTTTCCTGGCCATGATCAGAACCTCGGCATCAGGTCGTCGCTGGCGCTGCCTTCATTGACGGCGTGCGCGCGGGCGACCGGGCTCAGAGAACGCAGACGATCCATCGCGCGTTTGTCGGCGGCGACATCGGACTCATCCTCGCCGAGGCCGAGTGGGTCAGCGGGATCGGCGTCGACCGGTCTGACGATTGCCTCCTCGCCAAGACCAGGGTGGCGTTGCTGCTGAAGTCCGCCCTCGTCCTCTTCCAGCAGGCCGGACGTCCTTTCGCCCACAAGCTCAAGATGTGGTCCCCGAACCTGTCCGCCCCAATCGTCCGGCCGCGAGGCCGGCCGGTCGGCATAGGCCCGGTCGCTCAAGACCGGCGCCGTCAGGACACGGGCCGTGAAGTTGCGGTCTTCGTAGTAGCGGAGCTTCCTGGCCCGGATCGGAGCGAGCCCCGAGACCAGCACCAGTTCGTCCGACGGTGGCAGCTGCATGACCTCGCCGGGCGTGAGCAGCGGCCGGGCGGTTTCCTGGCGCGAGACCATGACATGGGAGAGCCAGGGTGCCAGGCGGTGACCGGCGTAGTTCCGCTGCGCCCGAAGCTCGGTCGCGGTACCCAGAGCATCCGAGATTCGTTTCGCCGTCCGCTCGTCATTGCTGCTGAAGGCGATCCGGACATGGCAGTTGTCGAGGATCGAATTGTTCTCGCCGTACGCCTTGGAGATCTGGTTCAGGGATTGGGCGATGAGATAGGCCCGGATCCCATAGCCCGCCATGAAGGCCAAGGCGGTCTCGAAGAAGTCGAGCCGTCCCAATGCAGGGAACTCGTCCAGCATCATGAGGAGCTGGTGCTTGCGGCTCTTCCTGGGATCGCCCTCCAGGCGCTCGGTCAGCCGCCGGCCGATCTGGTTCAACACCAGGCGGACCAGGGGTTTGGTCCGGGAGATGTCCGAAGGCGGGATCACGAGGTAGAGCGAGACCGGACGCGCCGCGTCGACCAAATCGGCGATCCGCCAATCGCAGGCGGCCGTGGTCGCCGCAACTGTTGGGTCCCGGTATAGGCCCAGGAACGACATGGCGGTCGAGAGCACGCCGGACCGCTCGTTCTCGGATTTGTTGAGAACCTCGCGGGCGGCCGATGCCACGACCGGGTGAACCTCGGGCTTCTCTGGCGTGCCCAGGTGATTGGTCGCCATCATCCGGCGCAGGGTATGGGCGAAGGAGCGCTGCGGATCGGAGAGGAAGGTGGCAACCCGCGCCAAGGTCTTCTCTTCCTCGGCATAGAGGACATGGAGGATGGCGCCGACCAGCAAGGAATGACTCGTCTTCTCCCAATGCGACCGCCGTTCCAAGGCTCCTTCGGGGTCGACCAGGATATCGGCAATGTTCTGGACGTCGCGGACCTCGTCCGGTCCCTTCCGCACTTCGAGGAGAGGGTTGTAGCGGGCCGACCGCGGATCGGTCGGATTGAAGAGCAGGCAGTGCGAGAATCGAGACCGCCAACCGGCGGTCAGCTGCCAGTTCTCACCCTTGATGTCGTGGACGACGGCGGAGCCGGTCCAGGACAACAGCGTCGGGATGACCAGCCCGACACCCTTCCCGCTCCGGGTCGGCGCGAAGGCCATGACATGCTCGGGACCATCATGGCGCAGGTAGCGTCGATCGAGCCGTCCCAGGAAGACTCCGGATGCCTTGAAGAGGCTGGCGCGGGCAATCTCGCGGAAACTTGCCCAGCGCGATGAGCCGTAGGTAGTGACGAGCCGCGTCTGCCGTGCCCGCCAGAGCGAGCCGGCAATTGCGGCGGCGCAGCCCAGGAACCCGCTGGTGCCCGCCAGCATGCCGGCACGATTGAAGACGTGCGGCGCGTAGGCGTCATACGAATACCACCACGGAAACAGCTCCCAGGGTTTGTAGAGCGGAACACCAAACAGAACGGCCCATGGCGCCCCAAGCTGGGCCTGGTAGCCGAGCATCGCCGCGGCCCATTGTGTTGCCGACCAGACGCCGGCGATGACGATCGCAAAGACAGTGGCTATCTGCCCGATGAGGAGGCTGGTCGGTGTCATGTCGCTTATCCCGGAGGGCGCTGCCCAGGCAGCGCGACGGAGACAAGGATTCACCAACAGCCCAGAATCTCTCAGCGCCGTTATCTGCGCTCAACTACGCCGATCTGACGCTTTCATGCCGCGTGACGTGATGCGGACCACAAGACTGGTCGATGACTGTCCAATCAATGCTCGACAGGACTTTGGCTGCCGCCCGGCTGAACCAGAAATCGCCGCAAAGAGCTATGAGATTGAAGGGCCTCTCGTCCGTCCGAGCGTCCAGGAGATTCCGCCATCACCTTTAGCGATGCCCGCGACGTGCTGTCCAAGATTGCGTTCGAGCACCGGCCGCCATGGTACTAGCGTGAATTCCTGCGATCGCTCGATCAGGGCGTATCGCCCGCTGGCGAGATCGACACGACGGCGATAGATGCCTTCTATCCTCCGACCGGATTCCTGGGCGACGTAGCGAAGGCCAAGCTGGCCAGCGAGTTGGCCACCGACCTTCTGCAGTTCGCGTTCCCTCAGGATCCGAAGGAGATTGGCCCTGTAGACGATGCTCCCCTGCTGCTCGGATGCCAGGCCCTGATCGAGTAGCCATTGTCGACGCTGCGCCAGCGCCTGCCGTACTTCGCGCCCGAAGCCGCTGTCTCTCAGCACAGCTGGATCGCCGTCAACCAGCTCGTGATCCAGCCAAGTCGCGCCTTCTGCACTAGTCTGGCGGTCAAGCTTGACCGTGGAGAGAAGTTCCACATGGACCGGCGCTTTGCGGATGTGCATCCGCTCGTACCGGAGCACGCGATCCAGGTGATCGGACGCAATGGTCCAGGTGCCGTCCGCCTCGCGCTCGACACCGATCCCAGCACGCCTCATGGTCTCCAGCCGGCGGACGTGGGTCTCCACGAACGCTTCCGTTGCGGTCGGGTCGTGCTTGAGGTGAAGGTCAGGGCTGTAACGCCCGCCCTGCGCCTCGGCGATGGCTGCAATGGTCCGGTCAACCGCCTTGACGGTCGCCTGCTTGGGCATGACGGCAACGATGCTGCCTTCGGGAGTCGGTTCGGTCGCGTCGGCATTGCCAATGCCGATGTAGTGGGCGCGGCCGTCGACCGCGTCAACGATGAGGTAGTGGCGGTCCGAGAGCTCGTCGGCGAGGCCCCGCTTTTCGACGCGGCCGATCAGAGGGGCGCTGATCGTGCCGGCATCGTAGACCACCAGATCCATGGAATTCCGGTCGATGCGGGCGCGGACGAGCTCCTGATGCAGCGCCTTAATGATGTCGCCGCGCTCGCCCATCCGGCGGAGGATGGGCTCCAGGTCTTGCGCCAGGCGCCACTGTCCGGGGGAGATGTCGTCTGCCAAGCCGAGGCGCTTGAGCTTCTGGAGCCGGCCGGCACGGAGGGTCTGACGAAAGCTGTCCTGGTCTCGCCCAGATCGGACCATACCGTCGGTTCCTGCTTCCCGCAGGAGACTCCGGTCGAGGCTGGTCAAACGTTCCTGCTCGACCTCGGCGCGGAGGCGGGATTGGATTTCGTGGTCGGTACGAGGGCCGAGATCGAGGGCGACGATCTCGGCAGCCCGCTCCCGCATGCCTCGACTCAGATACTCTCGCGCGATGATGAGGTCTTTCCCTTGGTCATCTTTACCTCGCAGGACGATGTGCGTGTGCGGATGGCCGGTGTTGTAATGGTCAACGGCGATCCAATCGAGCTTCGTTCCGAGATCCTGCTCTATCTGGAGCATCAGGCGGCGAGTCAGCGGTTTCAGGTCCTGGTACTCGATCGCGTCCTCTGCGGAGACGATGAAACGGAACTGATGCCGGTCGCCGTGACAGCGGCCGAGAAAGACCTCTCTATCGCAGCGGTCACTCTGGGAGTCATAGAGATCGCCCGGCGCCCCCTCGCGCGTGACGCCATCGCGTTGCAGGTATCGGAGATGAGCTTTTGCGCCGCTCAGGCCGGCGCCGGCCAGCCGTATCAGCCGCGCCTTGATGACCACTCGGCGAGACCGAAGTGCACTGTAGTGGTCTCTTGAAGCGAGAAAACGACCGGTGCCACTGCCCCGACCTATCCGGCTGCCATCGAACCGGCCAGGACGACGTGAACTACGCCCATAGAGGCCGCTCGAGCGCCCAATGGTCCTCTGGATCTCCCGCAGAAGGGCGCTCCGCGGAAGAGAGCGCGATCGGATCTTGCCAAGTTTCGGCTCGAACCCGTCGTCATGCTGCATGGAGCTACCATTACAATGCCTGATGATCAGAAGGTGATCCGCGAGATCAGATGCAAGTATAAACTTGAGAGCCTAAGGATCGGCCGCATGGCTACTGCCAGGAGAAGCACCCGCCGACTCGTGGGCCTTGACGGCCCGGGGGTTGCAAGCCCCCCAAGAAATAGAAATGCGGCTGTAAAGCCTCCTCGAGAGCGCAAGGGATCGTTACCCGCATGGGGCCGAGATCCTGCGAAGCAGGCACTCGGGGGCTTAGAAAACCCTAGAGCCCGGTCCGGTCCTTGGGCCAGGTCAACAGGGATTGAAAACTGCGGCGTCGCAGAGGGCGAGAGCACGGCTGCGGAGAGGACTGGCGCCTGCAGCTGAATTGTCCGAAATTGGGTTGATGATGACCTCTCCTGCCTATGATGTCTTCATATCTCATGCCAGCGAGGACAAGGAAACCTTTGTCCGGCCGCTGGCGGTCGCGCTGAATGCAATGGGCGTGTCGGTCTGGTATGACGAGTTCTCGCTGCGCGTCGGCGACAGTCTGTCGCGCTCGATCGACAAGGGCATCGCGGGCTCCCGCCACGGTCTTGTCGTGGTAAGCCGGGCGTTTATTGAGAAACCTTGGCCGGAATATGAGCTGCGCGGCCTGGTCACGCGCGAGATCGCGGGCAAGGGCTCGATCCTGCCCATATGGCATGGCGTCGGCCATGACGAGGTTGCCGGCTTCAGCCCGACGCTTGCCGACAAGGTGGCGATCCGCACCGGCGAGGCCGGTGCCGCTGACATTGCGGTGCAGATTGTGGCTGTGGTGCGCCCCGACATTTACGCGGCCCACCCGCGTCACGAACTTCAGAAACTTGCGAGCGGCGACGCTGTCAGGGAGTTGCAGGCCGAACTTGATGACGTGCGGCGGGATCTAGCCGATTTCCAGTGCCCTCATTGTGGTGCCCTTCAGGCCGAGCATGCAGTGCATGGCAATGGCGAAGACGAAGTGGAGATCACGATCTACGACTGTGGTCATCATCTCGAGGACGGCGTGTCCGTCCGCATGTGCGCTCGCGACCCCGACTTCCCCAAGCTTGACGACTATGATCTTGAATATCGCGAGCTGGCGCCCAAACTTTGGGAGTGCACGGCACGGCCCAAGACGCAGCACGCCCGCCGCCACAGAGTCGGCTCCGTGAAGGGCCATACAAAAGAGGCGGCCGCCCTGGCGATGGTCGAGGTGTACAGGCGAAGCGCCGGTTATCCACCCGACCATAGTGTTGTAATCTACTACTGAACGTTCAGCGACTGGCGTATCCTCTCGACGCCACAGGTATGCAACTTTGCATGAAATACGGTCGCGCGCCTGCTGTCTATTGAAGGCTCAATTTCTCGAACAGAACGCGATTCCGCTTCTTCGCGTCTGCCGCCAGTTTGGTGTAAGAAATGACTTCGTAGTACGCATTGAGCGTCTCGTTGAAGCCGTAGTACCCAAGATTGTCAGGCGTACGGCGGGCTCCCATGTTCTGAATTCGCGTTTCTATGGGCGGCGTCAGATCGCAAATGACATAGCAGTATGCGGGGATGCTTTCATTGGCAGGACGGATATAGCGTCCGTCCTTGTCTTTCATCTTGCCCTCACGGATTTCGCGAATCATCCGGTAAGCCTGGGAGATCGGGTCTTCGTCACGAAGCCTAGTCAGATCGGGTTTCTTGAATTCAATTACGATCACGGATGATAGAGGCTGGGAGTCTTCGGCGAACGATAATGGCCGGTCGAAAATCAGTATGTCGGGCCGGCTCGACGAATCGTTGTCGAGCACCGACACCTTCTCCAGCGGCGTGTCAGACGACAGATATGTATGGAAGGTCAGCCGCTCGTCGATGATCCAGAGATTCTGTTGCTCGAAGGGCACGTCATCTGAGGTGGTCTTCATGGGAAACACGAGACTATGAACGGTCTTTTCCAGACCGTGCTTGCCCGTTTCAGGATCTAGTTTCAGCGCTTTGTCCAGCAGGTCGAGAATGACGCGCCGGTGCACGACGTACTGTGCGAGCGCCGTCTTCCCCAGTTCATTCTCATCCGACACAAAGCGATCGAAGCGCTCGTAGAAATCCTCCGGATTCTGGACGTTCGTTGCCTCCTCCAGAATGCGGCGTCCTTCGTCCTTAAGCCTCACCTGCCTCTGATAGAGTTGCCGGTGCAAGGCGGTCTCCATCTCAGACTTCGACGCGCCGGGAGGTATCTGGTCGATGAATTCGTCCTTGTATTTCATCAGCGGGCGATATTGCGGCGCATCCTCATGAATGTAATGGGAGAGTGCGGCTTCCTTGGCGCTGTTGATCTCCTCGATGTAGGGCTTCAGATCCGCCGTGATGGACTCAAGGGCGGCATCACGGATAGTCTTCAGGCTAAGCTCGCCCGCGAACAGATCGGTGGATTTATCGCCAGCGGGCGCGTTCGCATCGGCCGCCGGTGCGTCGCGAGGAATCGAAAAGTCGGTCCGCTCGGAGTTGACCTTTTGATTCAGATAGTCCCCCTGGACGAACGCCAGATATGTGAAGCTCCGATGATCGGCATCGACAAATTTGGCCTTTAGGTTGGGTAGGTACCTGGAGAGACGGTCAGTAGTGACCTCGCGGTAGTGCGCTCCGAACACGATTTCATGGTGATCGGCGGCGGTACTGTGTAGCCGGAAGCCATTGAGGGTGAAGCGCTGTCCGCCGACTTTGAACTCATGTTTGGTCGCCTGCGACTCGAAGTGCTCCGCAAAGTATTTCTTCAGGTCAAGTTCGTCGCTGTCGTCGGACAGAGTTATTTCCGGCAAGTGCGGGTCGAGAAATAGCGGCAGGAAATGTTCGACGACGCGATGCGCAAGGGCGTCAAGGCCTCGCGGGCACTCGTCGAGGTAGGGGGGCCGCAGCCCGATAAGCCGAACCGTCGTAAGTGGTTTCCCGAGGTCTGAGGCCTTCAGCTCACACGGCTGATCTTCGTCCGTCGCGACAAATGCAAAGCGGCGATGAGTCAGGTCGGCGTTGTCACCGGTGCGATAGTGACTATCGATCTCAACGCGTTCAAATGCCTTGAGCCAGACAAAGCGACCCAGTCCCTTGCCACCGTGTTCTGCCTTGTAAGGCGAATCTACGATGTTGAATGAATCGTAATTGTCGTCTGTAAATCCGGCTCCCGTATCCGATATGGTGAACATGTCGAAGGGCGCATGCTTGGCGTCGTCCAGCGACCCTTGGCGAGCGCAGTGAATACGAATGACATGTCCCGTCTGTTCGCCCGTTTCCTCAATCGCCTGAAGCGAATTGATGATGGCTTCGAAAGCCGGCAAGAGCGGTTTTGTCCGTGGCAGCTGGGTGTTCCGGACGCGACCGGCAACGCTGGCTTTCATTGGGCACCGGTCCCCGGGCAACGCCGCGACGGGCGGTCGCGGTCAGCAGGACAATGGCTCGCCGGCATATCGACCCTCCTTCAGTGCGCGGTTGGGTTGAAACCCATTCCTAGCACGTTCTTACCCCAAATAGAACATTTCCGGAACTCGTCCGATATAGGCCTTTCTTTTCTCGATCGACTTTCTGCGCCAGGTGGGGCCGAATAAGTCGGTCACCCACAGCCTTCATCGCCTTACGCGCACGGCTTCCAACCCTGCCCGCCTTTGGACCTGCTGTTCAGCAAATAACCGTCCGTTGGCCGCCAGCCGATTCCAACGCACTGGTGCCGGTACCAGCGTTGCCACATGCCAGGATATTGATCTTCAAGGCACCTGACCTGCCAAAGCGCCATGCTTTCCCCCTTTTCGTTTCGGTGCTGCCTTGCGCCTCGCAACAATCTTGGTCGGCCAGATTTGCTTCCCGATGCTCTTGAATGCCGATACCGACAGCGCTCCGCGAACATTGCGAGCATTGCTTCCTGGCTTCTTCAGCGCCGCGGCGATTGCCCGGCGCTTCGCTTCATAGATCGCAAAGGCCTCAAACCGGTCGTCGAGCAGCACGAGCATGGCAACGTCCCAGGCATAATCGAGCTTGACCGAGCCGACGCGCTGCGTCTTGCCCTTGCGGTTCGCGGCGACACGGCGTGCTTTGATCTGGATGCGCCGCCCCTTCCCGTCTATGGCGTCATAGCCGGGCGTTCGGACGACCGCGAGCTGAAGCCCGAGAAGCTTCGCAGCATGGCACTCGGCAATCTCGCCCGTGATGCCGAGTGGCTTCCCGGTCAGTTCCTGATAGGCAATGGCAGCCCTCTTGGCGCCCTGCAGGATCTTTTCCAGCTTTTCCTGATCGCTCATGGGCCCCCGATCGGGCTTTATCCCCGGCCGCATAATACACAAGGCCGGCTGCCCGCGATAAGGCCTATGCGACGATCAGATTGCCACTCGTGACAAGGGCCGCTTCGTCAGTGAGGTCTGTTACCCCTACAATCGTGGTAATCTGCCTAGACTGCGCTGTGCAGCGCAGGGACAAGCGCCTGTGCCGTGGCGGCATTACGGCGCGCTTCATCCAGCTCGGACCGTAGCGCCTGCGATCACTCCGGCATCACCATGAGGATGCGAAAGAAGCATCTGAAAGCCTGATAGCCCGTCAATCGCTCCAAGTCGATTGAACTATTTGATGATCCTTCATCAGAATTGGTAGAGCCATATTCAATTCTTCGCTGCTTTAGCAATGAGACGTGGGCGGCCATCGAGTTCAATAGCTTGGCCGGCGCATTGAGCTATCGATCGCCAAAAATCTCCCGTGAAAGGGACGTGCAGACAGTCGCTTGAATGTCTCAATGAGACATTGCTTTTATCTTGCCATCCCGCGAATTCGACTCGGCTCCCTCCCCTCTCATGTAAGCGTCGTGCCGTTGCACGCTTGTTCCCCTCTGTAGAGCTGCGATTCTGATCTCCGCGTTCATGCGAACAGGAGACGAACGATGCGTCAGAATCTGCAGACCGAACGCGCCACCTGGTGGCGCGAACACATTGATGGATGGAAGAAAAGTGATTTGAGCCAGAGGGCTTATTGTCGGGCGAACGGGCTCCATCCCAAGTCCTTTTCGCGCTGGCGGCGATGGTTCAAGGAGGAGGCTGACATCGCCGAGCGAAAGCTGCTTCAGCGCCACCGGCGTCGTCCTGATGGCGCCCTAAGCACTAGTCTCAACACTAGTCTCAACACTAGTCTCAACACTAGGACGATGGGGGCGGACCACCCCTTACTCGGCCTCCCGCAACGGAATCGCAGGCGCCAGTTTCCCGACCTGCTTAAGAGACAGATCGTCGAGGAAACACTGCTCCCAGGGACCACAGTTTCCTCCGTGGCGCGGCTGTACGGCGTGACCGCGCCCTGCCTGTTCCGCTGGCGGAAGGAGCTTGGATACGGCTCCGCCGATAAGCAAATCGAGTTCGCTGCTGTGCAAATTGGTGAGCCTGCTGGAGCTGCCTTCGGCGGTGAATCCACCGCTCCGGAGTTGCCAGTTCCGTTGCCCAACCTGCTGCCGGAGCGTCCTGCCGGCGGCATTGAGATCGAGCTGGCGGGTGGCAAAAAGCTGCGCTTCGACCCCGGCACCGACCCTGAATCGATCCGACGCGTGGTCGAACTTCTGGAGGGCCGGACCACATGATTGTCGTTCCGAGTAATGTCCGCGTGCACCTGGCGCTTGGCGCCGCGGACATGCGCAAAGGCCTGTGTGGCCTCTCCATGCTGGTGCAGAACGTGCTCTGCCGTGATCCGTTCTCGGGGCATATGTTCGTGTTCCGCGGCAAGTCCGCGAGGTACATCAAGGTGCTCTACTGGGACGGCAGCGGACTCTGCCTCTTCAGCAAAAGACTGGAGCGCGGGCGCTTCGCTTGGCCCACGGCGCCGGAAGCAGGCGCCACGGTGACGCTCAGTCCGGCGCAGCTCTCGATGCTGATTGAAGGGATCGACTGGCGCTCGCCGGAACGCACCTGGCGACCTGCTATCGCTGGCTGATCGCAAGAGAGTCGGCGAAGATTTCTTGGTGAGAGTCGGCGCGCGTAGTAGAATCCTGCATGCGCGTCGACCTCAACGATCTGCCCCGCGACATCGCTCTGCTGCAGGACCTGGTGCGCGATCTCGTAGGCGAGATCGAGAGCAAGCAGACGCTTCTTTCCGAGGCGGAAGCCGAGACCGAACGGCTCCGCCTGATCCTCAAACAGCTGCAGCGTTTGCAGTTCGGTCGGCGCTCTGAGCGCCTCGATCCGGACCAGTTCGAGCTCGGCATCGACGATCTCGGCGCCGACATCGGCCGCGCCGAGGAGCGCAGCCCAGTGCCAGACTCCATCCCGGATGAGGCCTCGAACGACGCTAAATCGGTGCGCGCATTGCCCGATCATCTGCCGCGTGAGGAGCTCATTCTCGAGACGGAGACGACCTGTCCATGCTGCGGCGGCGCGCTCCATCCTGTCGGCGAGAGCGTCAGCGAGATGCTGGATTGGGTGCCGCCGCAGGTCAAAGTCATTCGTATCCGCAGGCCAAAATACGGCTGCCGGACCTGCGGCATAATCCACCAGGCGCCGGCCCCGGAGCGGCCGATCGCCAAGGGCATGGCGACGTCCGGCCTGATCGCGAACGTCCTGGTCGCCAAGTATTGCGACCACCTTCCACTCTATCGGCAGGCGCAGATGTTCGCCCGCCATGGCGTCGAGATCGACCGCTCGACCCTCGCCAACTGGGTTGGCGGCGCGTGCTGGTGGCTTGAAGCCCTGCACGAACGGCTGGCTGCGCACGTCTTTGCCGGCACCGAGATCTTCGCCGACGACACGCCGATTCCGGTGCTCGACCCGGGGCGTGGACGGACCAAGACGGGCCGGCTTTGGGTCTATGCGCGGGAGCAAAGCAGCTGGGACGGACCCGATCCGCCGGCCGCCGTCTACTTCTACAGCCCAGACCGCAAGGGCGAGCGACCGGCCGCTCATCTCAAGGGATTCCGGGGCGTTCTGCAGGTGGACGGCTATGCCGGCTTCGAGCGGCTGACAGCAACCGGCGACGTAGTTCTGGCCGCCTGCTGGGCTCATGCGCGGCGGAAGTTCTATGAGCTCCACGAGGCCATCGGGTCGCCGATCGCTGCCGAAGCACTGCGTCGGATCGGTGATCTCTACGCGATAGAGGCACGCATCCGAGGCCAATCATCCGAAGTCCGGCAGCGCATCCGCGGAGCGCAGTCGCGGCCCCTGATCGATCAGATGAAGCGTTGGCTGGACCAGGAACTCGCCCGGATTCCCAGCCGCGGGAGGCTTGCGGAGGCGATCCGCTACGCCCTCATACGATGGGATTCACTCTGCCGTTTCCTGGACGATGGCCGCATCGAACTCGACACCAATCCGGTCGAGCGCGCGATCCGGCCGGTGGCGCTCGGCCGCAAGAATCACTTGTTCGCCGGCTCCGATGGTGGTGGCGAGCGCTGGGCCGTGGTCTGCTCCTTGATCGAGACCGCGAAGCTCAACGAGGTCGAGCCCTATGCATATCTGAAGGACATTCTGCAGCGTTTGGTCGATGGCCACCCGATGAGCCGCATCGACGATCTGCTGCCCTGGAACTGGCAAAAGCTGCAGCCCGTCAAGCCCTGATCTCCGCTCGTGCCGGTGCAAGGACGCGACGCTTACCCTCTCATACGATAACTTGCGCTGATGTCTGATCGACCGCTGAGCACACGCTGAATCAGAAGCTCAGGAGAACGGTGCCGAAGACCGCCCTCCTGAGCTCAGTTGGCCATCAGCTGCTGGCCAGAAACGCGCTTTCCGCACTTTCGAAGCTCTCGAACCGCCGCACTTTGAGCAGTGCGCGGACGTGCCTTTTCTGATCTACGACGCACGTGGCGACGTAGTACTGGGCGCGAAAATACCCCAGCACCGCGACCCGCTCGCACCCTTCATATTCGTCATCGAGGCTCTCGAATTCGCCGAGATTCATCTCCGCGAGTCGCCCTTCCCAGCAGAAATCCGCCTGCTCGGCGGCGATGAATCTGTCGACGATCGCGCCGATTCCGTCGCTGCCGAATTCCGCCGTGAGGTCCCGAACCAGCTCCGGAAACCGGTCGAACGCCGCGTGATCATGCTGTGATTGAGACATCGTATCCTCCTTGGCTGAGATCCTCTTGATCGAGGACAGGCCCTGAGAGATCGGCCGGCGAAACGGCTGTCAGGGACACGGGCGCAGCCCGTGCCGCGGAGCGGGGCGTGGGGGAGCCAAAATGCGCAGCGTTTTGGGGGGACCGCGCATCCTTGACAGCCGTTTCGCCCTGGCTGGTACGCTGAAAAAGACCGAGACGAGCCCCTCTCTCCGCCGCTCAGCGCCCCATCTTTTCGGCGGAAGGGTCAGGCGCCGGAGGGTTCAGGGGAATGAACAGCACGTTGGAGTTGGGTACTGATTGTGCTGCGGTGATTGCTGGATGCTGGCCGGAGATCGGAAAGAACAGGTTTTTGCCGGAGGGGAGAGTCACCTCTGCCGCATTGTCGGGGAGGACATTTCCCAGGATTGCCAGATAGGCTCTGGTCTCCTCCGGCAGGGGCAAATTTCCATCGAGGTATGCCTGATAGCGCTCCGGCCCCGCGTTGTAGGCGGCGAACATGCCGGCACGACCGAACCGCTCGTACAGCTCCTTCAGGTACGCCGTGCCGGCGAGGATGTTCTGCTCCGGATCGGCAGGGTCAGGGCCAAGCCCGTAGCGCAGACGAAGCTCTTCATAGGTCCGCGGCATCACCTGCATCGGCCCTATCGCACCGGCTGGCGAGGTGATCGGCTTACCGTTGATGGTCGTTCGCCCGCCGCTTTCCGCGCTGATAACGGCGCGAATCCAGGCGTCCGGGATGCCAAAACGCTCCGACGCTTCATCGATGAAAGGCCGCAAGGCTTGCAGCTGGCTGGTGGTTTCCTGGTCGAATTGCACGATTGTCTCAGCACGGACCGCGGTGCTGGTGAGATAGATCGCCGTGGCGGACGCGGCGATGATCAAGCCCTTCACCGAGTCCAAAGCGGTTCCAGGCGGCCGATGATGTCGCGCCGTTCCGTGACACCGAAATACCGCCCGTCGAACGAGTCCGGCACATCGGCCATGAGGAGAAAGAACTCGCCGGCGCCCAGTGTCTTGCAGCCTTCCCACTGCGGCAATGGGCGGCCCATCCGGTCGGATGCCAACCTGTGCGCGACGACATGGCCGTCGATGGAAACTGCGTCGCCCGACGCGCAGATCACATCTCCCGCGATCGCCGCCACGCGCTTGAGAAGCGGAACGTTGAGGGGGAGATAGTGGCGCTCTGCCGCCAGCCGGCGCGCCCAGTGCGGCGCCCGCGCGAGCACCAGATCGCCGCGAGACGGCGCGCCGGCAACGCGCCAGTAAAAGCCGATCGGAGCACTGGCGCTCGCGTTCCAGACGAGCCGGGGGGTCGGGACCAAGGTCGCGGGCGTGGCCGGTATGCTGAGCATCGTCACGCCAAAGACGAGGGAGCGCCAAGCTCGCCGGGAGTACGGGCCGCGATCGGCGCGACCTTGCGCGCTGTTCCTGGGGTCACTCATAAGAGGTCGACGTCTTGCAACGCGCCTCCGACCAGGCATTCAGATCGTCGATGTGATAGCGGACATAGCGTCCGTGCTTGCGGTAGATCGGCCCGCCGCCGATGACGCGCATCTTCTCCAAGGTCCGCTTGGAGAGACCGATGTAGAAGGCGGCCTGCGCCGTGTTCAGGAACGGACTTCTTTTCTTCGCGTTATCCGCCCGCGCATTTTCGTCGCTCATGTCGCGCCTCGTGTTTGCTGCCATGGACGGCGCAAATGGCCGCTCCGAGGGCGAGCATGGCGGCGCGAGGGATGCTCGGGGACGGGCGAAAACGCCCTCTCAAGTTTTCGCCCGTCCCCAGCCGCCGCTCGATTTGGCGGTGATGGGCGAGCGTTGCGCGAGCACCGGAGGCGATTCTGGTGGGACCGACTTGCGGTGCCGCCGACCCCGCCGGTTGGTTCCGGCGGGGTCGGCCCGCGTCTTTAGTCGGCGGGGTTCCAGATCACCGCGAAGGCATCGTCGTCATCCTGACCGGCAGCCCGGCCGAGATTGGCGTAGAGCTTGCGCGGCCCGAACTCGGGTGCCGCGAGGCTCAGGCTGACGTATTCCTTGCCCGAGGTCTCACCGGTCTTGATCCAGGCGGCGCCGATCTCGACGCCCTGGGTCAGCACCCGGAAGTCCGGCTGGTTCTCGGCGCTTTTGGATGTGTTGGGCACCAGGTCGATCTCGGCGCGGATGCTCAGAGTCTTGAGGTGGCCCTTGTAGCCGCCGTTGGCCTGCTTGGTGACGTGTCCGATGGCTGGCATGGTCGTTCTCCTCTTGTTGGATCGCGGGGACCATCCCCGGCGATGGGAGACCGTCCATAGGCGGAACCTGGCCCCGTGAACCCCGCGACCCGCATTCGTCGCGGGGCCGGAACGGCAGTGGAGGACCTGAGCGCAGGGGTTTTTTGGAGCGAAAGCGGCCGTGAGGAGCCCGCGCCAGCGGGCGGGGAAAAAACCACGGCGCGACGGTTTCAGGAGGGCCGGAGCTGGCCATAGGTCTCACCCCGGAGCAGGGGCATGGCCCCCACGATCACTGCCGGGAGAGCGATCCATCCTGCTTCGGCCACACCCGGCAGAGCCATCGCGGCAGCGGCCGGCGCATGACTTTACCGAGACTGCGCACTCGACTCGCCGAAGCATGGTCCGCCGAGCTGAGGCATCTTTCGCGACGACGAATAGCGTCGAGATCGGCGCCGCCTGGATCAGGACCGGCGAGACCTCGGGCAAGGAGTACGTGAGCCTGAGCCTGGCAGCCGCTGAGTTCGGAACGCGCAAGCATTACGTCAATCTCGGCCAGGGCGCCGGCCAAGACGGCGGTACCTTCGCGCTGATCTGAAACATCAGCGCGAGTAACCCACCTGCAATGGCGGTCTAGGCCTCAGCGCCCTCGCCGAATGCTACGATGACCCTGGCCTCGCGCGATTCGGACGGAAGAACGATCCGCCACTTCGTGGTAATCGCGCCCAGTTCCTCCGGCCGACCAGGTTGCAGCGCGCCATCGGCGAGCGCAACCCAGCACGGCTCGAACCAATCCCGGATGCCGCTGCAATTGGCACGGATGTACGCCTTGTCCCCAGCGAGCAGGATGCAGGCTTCTCTCGTATCGGGCACGTCCGCGTGCCAGTCCGCGCCATCAGTCGAGAGTTGCAGAATGCAGTTCTCCGGAAGCAGCAGGACCTTCTCGTCGTGCAACCCGCACACGAACGGAACACTAAGCGGGACCTCCGGTCCCGACAGCAACAACGCGCGCGGCTTGTCAGAGGGAGCCGGGCCGTCAATCTTCAAGCCGACGAAATGCCCTGGACTCCGCATCCAGACGAACAGGTCACCCGGCTTCAACTGGCCGAATCGCGTGACCTTTAGTGCCGGCCAGAACAGCATCGAAGGCTCTCCGCACTACCGCTCCAAGGGCTGCACGAAGCGGCGCCACAGATATTCAGCACCGTCCTCCGGCGTCATCTTCTTGGGGTCCAGACCTTCCCCGTAGTTGCCGAACATCGCACCCATCATGGCGGAGAGGAACAGCTCGCCTTCCTCCTCGGCAAGTCCCAGACTCTCGTTGAGGGCGTTGCTGCCCCGGTCCCAACGCCCCTCGTAATAGCCGATGTCGTTGCCGCCGGAGAGCCCGCCGAGCCAGATCCGGCACTGCGACCGGCTGTTGCCGTTGACGAAGATCTCCGCCGTTAAGGAGTTCGCGTCAACGGGCGTGAATTCGAAATCCACGCTCGGGCTATCGTTTCGCAGCTCTTCGAGCGCGGATTGAAAGTAGGCTCGGATCAGGCCGAAGGCATCCCGAACAAACCGACGCCTGTCCTGATCGGTGATCTTGCCAGCGACCCGGGGCATGTGTCGGGGGCGCGAAGTCTTCCCCGCCGCAATGTCGGCTGGAAACGACGGTTTCGCCTCGGTGCCGCTGGCCGTTCCCGGAAAAGCTGGCCGCTGCGCCGGCTTGAGGCGGGTGCCCTGGACGTGGTCCAGCAGCCTCTTGCGGGCGGTCGCTTCGTCTGCACCGACGAAGTCGACGTAAACGATCGATTTCAGAATGCCGGTGATCTCACAGGGTCGAACCCGTACGGGCACAAGCACCCGGCGGATTGCATCGGGGTCTGTGGCAAATGCCGCCGCCCACTCTGCCGAACCGAACTTCGACTCCTTTAGATAGGCCGGCGACAAGACCGCGATAGTCCGCTTGGCGCTGGAAGCGGCCCGTTGCATCTCCAGCACAAAATTGCTGCCGGCAGGGAAGTCCCACTTCTGAAGCACGACCGAGAATCGCGCTTCCTCGAGCGTCCAGGCGATCCATTCCGCCCACCCCTCGTCGGCGCCTGTATAGCTGATAAAGAAATCCGCCATTCTACGAACGCCCCAAATCATCCCCGCGACTCGCTGGCGGGACCGGAAACATTGCGCCAGTCCGACCCGAGTCGGCAATCCTTGGAGCGGCCGCCACAAACCATCCGCACCGCCAAGTGCTGGCGCCGAACCTCTTGGCGCTTGCCGGAAAGCGAAGGCGGCGCCCGCGCGGGCACCGCCTCACCGAAAACCCCATCGCATTCAGCCTTGCGGCAGCAGTGTGCGAACGCGCTCCCAGTCGGCAACATTCTTCAGGGTGCCATGTGCGGTGACGGTACGGGCCGGAAACTCCATCCAACCCGGCAGCCAGTTCGCGACCTTGGTTCGGCCGTTGGCACCGCCGAGACAATCGCGAATGATCTGCCGCTGGTCCTTGGCTTTGCTGGCGACATTGCCGTCTGCGACCGCCTTTCCGGCCACGGAGTCCAGCAGCGCGTTGATCGCCGGGCGGTCACGAACCAGCTCCAGGAACGTGTCGTCCGCCTGCCATTGGCCTCGGAGATCGAGCCTGAGATGTATGCCCACCGCCTCGATCACGGCGCTCCCTGCTTCCAGCGTCTCCGCCATCACCAGGGCAAGAATGCGTGAGACATCCTCATCGGAAAGCGCCAACAGCCGCGCGAAGATCGTGACCGTCTGGTAGGAGTCGCCGTTGCCCCGGACGATCTGGGCGCGGTCGTCGGAGAGCCCGAGCAGCACCGCGATTTCCGTGCGCCGCGCGCGGAACGTGGTTTCGGCGGAACTCGCTTCGACGCTCTTGGCAATGGCCTCGTTCTTCGCCGTCTGCGGATCGGCCCGCACCTGCCACCGGCCGGAACCACTGATCGCATGGGCCACCATGAGCCGCAGCGCAATGCCGGGCTCGTCCAGCAGCCGCGCGCGGACGGCGGCATGGCGGTGCAGATCGAGATAGTTCTGCAGCACGCTACTGACCTCGGGATGATCGGCGGTCGCCGGCTGCCCGTCCTTCTTCGGCTCGCGTGTGCGCTTCGCTCGCGCCGCCTCCTTGCGGCTGAGATAACCCTCGTGAATGACGACCTCGCCGCGCTGGGTGACCTCTATATAGACCTTGCCGCCCTTCTTCTTGGCGGTCTTTTCATATTCCCAGGTGTGGAAGTGCGCGCCGGTTTCGAGCACGACCACATCGCTCCAGCCGGCCTCGACGAACGCCGCCTTGCGCGCGACGACCGCCTCGTTCTGCTTCTGCCAGAACAGATTCGCATCCGCGAAATACCGCTCCTCGCCGAAGAGGTCGGAGACGATCTCGCCGGGATAGTCCTCCAGTGGAAAGAGCGCGACCTTGGTCGACACCGATTGCCCGCCGAACAGCCAGTGCTTCAAATCCGAGCCCGTCGGCGCGTGGGACTCCTCATCTTCGAACAGGGCCAGCCATTCCTTCTGCTGCGACTTCGAGGCCAGGGTCAGGTGCCGCACCGTCTCGGCATCGATCTCATCCGTGCGATACGCCTCGCGGATGCGCGGCAGCAGGTTGCCAAGCGCCAGACGCTGGGTGACCTGCCGCTCGGTGATCCCGAAGGTGGCCGCGATGTCGGGCACCGTCCGGCCCTTCTTCACCAGCTGCGCGAAGGTCTCGTATTGGCTCATCTCGTCGGGATCGAGTCGCGCGATGTTCTCGATCAGCGAGGCTTCGAGCGCCGCCGCGTCGTCGCCTTCCTCCATGATGGCACAGGGCAGCGGAGGCACCTCCCCGCCCTCCTCTTTCACCGCCTTGGCGCTGAAATATCGACGCCGCCCGGCGACGACTTCATAGGTTTCCGGCGTCCCGTTAGGCCGCACCAGCAGCGGCACCAGGACGCCGCGCGCCCGGATCGACGGCAGGATGTCCGAGACATCGGGTGCTTTCTTGCCGTGCCGCATATTGAGCGGCGAGATGCAGAGGCGTTCAAACTCAATGTGAGCGAGTTGCATGGTCTTGCTCCTTTCAGGGTTGAGCCCGCGCGACCCAGCGGGCGTGGGTTCGCGGGCTTACCCGCGCTCGTTCGGTTCATCCATGTTCGATTGGTCGGGCACTTTCGACCGCCGCGATCCCGAGGATCGCGGCCGATTCGGCCAATGCCGCGTCGGTCTCGACGATCCGTCCGCGTCGTGCAGCGGCATGGGCGTAGACCGAGAGCGGATAGCGCGCCCGGAAATAGAGATCGCGCTCGATGCCGAGGCCCAGCCTTCCCCGCACGCTCCTGAGTTTGCTGAGGCTCACATAGCCGAGTTCCGGGCAGCCGAAGCCCAGATCGCAGAGGCCGAAGAGGATGTCCGGCTCCACGCCATCGGCCTCGGCGGGCATCAGTTCGGTGATGATCCAGGTCGCCGCCCCGCACGGATCGAAATACTTCACGACCGGCAGATGATCGGTTTCCTGCGGGACCGCGCCGTTCGCGAGAAGCCGCGCACGGATGTCATCGGGCATCAGGTCCATGGGTATCCTCCATCAGAACAGGTCGAGCTGGTTCCGGGCGTCCTCGTCGAACAGTCCAATGTTCATCGGCCGTTGCGGCTTCCTGGGCGCGAGGGGTGCGGCGAATAGAACTTCAAGGCGCTGGCGCAACGTGATGGGCGCAACGCCGGGAACGAGGGTCTGCTCGCCCTGCTCGGTCGGCTCGCTAGCAAGCGGGAACGGCGCGCTCATGCCGCCGCCCCCCGCAGCTCCGGTGCGTTCTCTCGCTTTCCGCCGAGCACGAAATCAGCCGCTTTCGTCGCCTGACTGGCGGCGCGGAAGATCGCGCGGCAATCCTCGCGCAGCACGTCGAGCCATGCGCCGAGATAGTCGGCATGGCGCACGGTCGGCACGATTCCGAGCGCCGCGCAGACAAAGGCGCTCGCCATCTCGGCGACGAGTTCCTCGCGCGCATAGGGGTTCGATCCCTTGCGCCCCGACTGATCACGGTTCAGGCGCGATGAATGCCCGGTCCAATGGCCAAGCTCATGGAAACAGGTTCGGTAGTAATCGATCTGATGGAAGAAGGCCGGCTGCGGCGGGACCCGGATGTAGTCCTCGGCCGGCACGTAGAACGCCTTGTCGCCGCCGATCCGAAAGTCCGCGCCCGTCGCCGCAATGACGGCCTCGGCCTGCGGTATGATCTCGCGCTGAGGCGCGACGGGTGCCGGCCGCAGCATATGCTCGGGCAGATCTTCGCATTGCGCGGCATTGAACACAGTGAAGCGCTTCAGGAACGGAACGACGTCCGGCTCGCCGCCCTCGCGCGCGACACGTTCCAACTCGGCGCGCGGCGTAAAGCGGTCGGCATAGAAGATGGTGGTACCGCGCTCGCCCTTGCGGACATGACCGCCGAGGGTCAGCGCCTGCCGGAAGGTCAGCCACTGCTGGGCTGCAAATCCCTGCGCGTGCACGGCCCCCCAGAGAACCAGCACGTTGATCCCCGAGTAGGCCCGACCCGTGGCAGCGTTCTTCGGCAGGCCCAGTGCGGCCTTGGCGGAACCCCAGGGCTGCACCCAGGGCACCCGCCCCTGCTCCAACTCCTGGATGATCCGCTCCGTTACCTCCTGATAGAGGCTGGGCTTGCCCGCCCCGCCCTCTTGAATGCGGCTCTCTCCGCCGCTCCGCTGGCTGCCGCTCCTGGCCATGGCCTTTCCTCCCGCGCAAAAAAACCGCGCCGCTTGCCCCGGCAAGCGGGGTGGGCGGCGCCTTGCGACCGAAAAGGCCCGCCGTCGGAGGCGGGCCGCACCGATAGGCCGGAACGAAGTGGAGGACCCGCAGCGAGAGCGGAGGGTTGCGGACCGCCGCGGCGGGCCTAGAAGGGAGCGCCGCCCACACCGCGCCGCAGGGAAAGCCAATGAAGGAACGACATCGCGCGGAGCGCGATGACCGGATGAGCCCGCGGTAGCGGGCGCAGCGCCAGGGGGCGACGCCGGAGGGCCGAGACGCCAGGCGAGCGCAGCGAGACGCGGCTCGGTTCACGAGCACCCGGCGCGCGCGTGAGCGCGCGGGCGCTAAAAGCGTCGGGAAGGCAAAGGGATTGCTAAACAGTGCTCACAATATCGGTGACCAGCGGCTCGCGCATACATCTGGCATGCGGAACGACGGGAAATCGAATCTGCCTCAGACAATTTCCGCAGAAGGGCGTGACTGTCTCCACTGCCCTAGCAATTCGATCAAACTCGAAGGCTCAGGCCGCCGCCCGCCGCTTGACATTGCGAGCGAACGACTGCGGATGATTCCGCCAGCGGCTCTTGCTGCGATGTTACGATTTGCTTCGCTTGAACAGGATCGCCGGATCGACCTGCAAAGCCTTTGACAAGCGCTCGATCATATCCACCGTCGGAGAATTCTCGCAGCGCTCGATCATACCCACATAGTTGCGATGGATCCCGACGCGATGTGCCAGTTCCTCCTGCGACAACTGTCGTTCTTGCCGGATCTGCCGGAGGTTCTTAGCCACAATTTCGCCAAGCGTAAGCGCCATGGCGGTAGCGAAACTCGTTGAGAGATTCGCTTCCACCTAGTATACTGGGTATTCTGTCTTCCTCTTGTGAGGAGACCAATAGACGCGCGTGCGGCCGAGAGAAAACGCTGGGTCAGAATAAGGGGGGCCGACGTTTCTTCCGCAAATGTTTTGCCAGGCTTGTGCCAGTCTAAGGAGATCCTTGTATGTCGGCAGAACTGAACACCTGGAACAGCTTCTGGGACCTGGCTACCCCCACGGAAGCCGCGGCGATGCTCCGGGAGAGCTATGGCCCGAAGGCGGCTGCGGCCGCGGAGGAGTGCGCCAGCGCGGCCAAAAACGACGACCGCGAAACCGACCACTTCTTCTGGCTCGCGGTGGCCGCTGAACTGAAAAAAGATCCTGGTGTCGCTGCACCGGTGGCACAGCCGATCCCGCATTGAAGATCGGCATCCGTTCAGTGCCATCCACAGGCCTGGCACGCTCGCGCCGCATAAGGCGCTAAGACGCAATGAATCACGACGTGCACCCAGCAGCGGCGCAGGCGCATTGCCGAGCGGACGTCCCAACGGGCAGAAGTGCTTGCACAGCGCGCCCTGGCTGTTCGCAAGCACGACGGGCCAAGACGCAGCCGTCGGTGATGACGCGAAATTTGGCGTTGGATAACGGCCGCGCGGTCGAGCAAAGGGGTAATCCATGGCGCGGAACAGGCCCAGCATGGATGGTCCCATACGGGCGGCGCAATATCTGCGCATGTCCTCGGACAACCAGCGCTATTCCACGGAGAACCAGCAGAACGCCATCGCCGAGTATGCCCAGGCGCACGGCTATGACGTCGTCGCGAGCTACATCGATGCGGGGAAGAGCGGCCTCTCCCTGAAAGGCAGGGACGCGCTCAAGCAGCTGCTCAGCGATGCGCTTGCCGTCAACCGCCCCTTCGACGCCATCCTGGTGCTGGATGTCAGCCGCTGGGGCCGGTTTCAAAACCCCGACCAGGCGGCGCATTACGAGTTCCTGTGCCGACAGGCCGGGGTGCATGTCGTGTATTGCGGCGAACCGTTCGGTGAGGACGTCGCCCCCATCACGACCATCGTCAAGCACCTGAAGCGCGTGATGGCCGGCGAATACAGCCGCGAGCTGTCGGTGAAGCTCGCGCGCGCCCATCTTCAACAGGCACAACTGGGGTTTCGCCAGGGTGGGAGCCTGATCTACGGCTTCCGGCGGCTCCTGGTTGACCCCGAGCGCCGTCCCCGCCAGGTATTGAACCGAGGAGAGTCTAAGGCCCTGAGTTCGGACAAGGTCGTCGTGATCCCTGGGCCGCCGGAAGAGCTTGCCGTCATTCGGCGCATTTTCAGGCTCTATGTGCGCGATGGATTGTCCGTTCCTGCGATCGCCGAGCGCCTCGCGCGGTCCGGCGTGACGGGGTATCGTGGCAATCCTCTGAGGAAATGGACCATCCGGCACATCCTGCAGAATGAACTCTGCATCGGGCAGCTCACCTACAATCTGACCTCGAAGAGATTGCAAGGCCCCACGCTGAGGAATCCCGCGCCGGCCTGGACCAGGTTTTCAGTGTTCGAGCCGATCGTGCCGATCCGGCAGTTTCGCAGAGCCCAGGCGCTCCTTGCGCAAGAGCGACATCCGCGCTGGGACAAGGAAACCATCATCAGCGCCTTGCAGCGGCTGCTCGCGCAGAAGGGGCGTCTTTCGCAAACACTGATCAATGCAGCGGAGGATACACCATGCTCGGAGACCGTCACGAACTGGTTCGGGTCGCTGGACGCCGCCTACGCCGCCGCGGGTTATACCCCGCCGCCGCAGCCGCAATTTGGCATCAACGGAAAATATTGGAGCGAGAAGGCGGTTCTGGCCGGTCTGCGAAAGCTCCACGCCGCGCGGGGGCGCATCACGAACCGGCTGATCAGCGGCTCTGCCGATCTGCCGTCCCCGACCCACATCCGGCGCCACTTCGGCTCGCTGCCGGAAGCGATGCGGCAGGCAGGCTTGCTTGTTCCATCCCATAGTGAGAAGCAGCTCGATGCCTGGCGGCGCCGACGGGCCGCCGGGGTCGACCAATACTATCTAGGCGTACGATGGACAGACGTGGAGCTGCTACGCGCCCTGAAGCGGCTTCATAAACGATATGGGTACATCTCGAACATTCTGCTTAACCGCAATCACGACACACCGACCGCGTACTATTACGCCAAGCGGTTCGGCTCCGTCACCATGGCACGGCTCCTGGCGAGGGTACCCGTCGAGACGCTTTCGCAGTCGACCACCGCGGCGTGGAAGCGCAGGAGGGCAGGCAAGCTGATCGAGCAGGGGCCGCGCTATCCATTTCAGCATCCGGGCCTGCGCTATCGTTCCGACGAGATCCTGATCGGACTGAAGCGGTTGGCAGAACGGGTGGGGATAATCTCAATGCACCGCATCGATGATGACCCAACGCTGCCTTCGGCCGCCACCGTGATCGGCCACTTTGGCTCCATGAAGGAGGCATATCGGTTGGCCGGATTGGTCCCGTTGGATGGAAGACGATTTGGAATACCACATGCCTGCAGTAGCGACCTTGCCCCCACAGGCCGGCGCCGGAGGACACGCGCTTTTCGTAGCGGGATTACGATATAGCAGTCTTGTGTTGAACAGGCATGCACGACCCTGCCATCCCTCACCTGGATGGCTGCGTCTATTCCTTCACTGCCTCAAGCAAGCCCCGCTGCCGTATACTCGGTGCAGCTGTCACGCCGCCGGAACTCAGGCGCTGAGCCTGAGCGTAGCGTTACCTGCAAGCAGCCTTATCGGAGCGAGGTGTTGACACACTTCCCTCCGGGCAGCTGGGCGTACCCGCGGGTATGGTGGTGGTTCACTCAACCACTGAGGCCGGTAGCCACTAAGATATCGTGGGGCGGGCATCTGTTGTTGGGATGATCCGAAGCTGCCCGCGTCGGCACATGTTCCGGCTGTGCATGAAGGCGCTCAAGTCGAGATATACATTGAATCGCCGTCTTCGGGGCCGCGGAGGCTCGCTAAGCCCAAAAATTGGTAAGTTTCTGCAACGCTCTGGCCGATACTTAATCCCTGTACATGGTCATCACATACTCGAACTTGTTGGTGTCGAAATAGCTGATGGCGACTTCCACGGGTTGCCCGCCATGGACTAGGTATGTTCGGGTGGTCTTGAGCATCGGTGCGCGAGCGCGTACCCGAAGCTCTCTGGCCGCGATTGTGGGCGCTGTCACGGCGGTTATTTCTTGACGAACCTCTGCAATCGAAAACCCGTGCTCCTCTTCGAGCAGCGGATAGAATATACCTCGGTCCAGTCTGGACGAATGAAGATCCCGCGCCAACACCTTCGGAACGAATACTTCTTCGTAGGCGAAATCGCCCACCTCACTTTTGCTTCGTATGCCGCAGAAGCGATAGACTGCTTCGATATCTGTATCCCCGAGTCTTTCGGCAATCTCTCGTGGTGGTGAGATCAGCTTCGATCCGATGCTTCGATACTGAGTTTCCTCCGCATAGTAATTCAGATCGGAGAGCGATCCGGTCATGCGCACAGACGCGCCATGGTGAACGCCTTGCCGCACGAGCGTGCCCAAGCCTGATCGAGAATAGAGGATGCCTCGACGCTTCAAGAGAGCAAGCGCTTGGCGAATGGTGATCCTGCTTGCTTGAAACTCCTGCTCGAGCAGCTTCTCCGTCGGCAGGGCTGCGCCAGGCTCATAGCGGCCTGATCGGATCTGTCGTTCAATCTTGTCGGCTATGTCGCGATAGAGGGTAGATATCATATAAAGAGCATAACAACATATTCTTTGCGATGACAAGGTTGTCCCTTGAAGAGCTGTATGGGCATTGCAAAAGAGCGCATAGGCACGCCGTCTCCATTCGTCACGGCCATGGCACCTGAATGTCCAACAATGGTGCGTGCTGCTGACAACCATATATATCCGTGTCGCCGAGCGATCCTTGTGTGGTGCGCCGCCGGAGTGTGAATTTGATGGCGAGGCCGGCATCGAACTCGTGCAAGGAAAGCAACTCTCCCGGCTGGAGACCATAGAGTTGTGTTACGCTCGCGGGGGTTATCACTTTCGCTGCCTTGACCCGTTCGTAGGTCGAAGAATCACGGAAGATGACGTCGAACGTTAGTCGGAACGGCTTGGCGTTCTTGCTCCGCACGACGTGAGCGAGTTCTCCCAATGATTTCGTAGTCATCACAAGTCCTCCAGGCGAATGGGGAATGGCGATAGAGGGTCAGGGATTTCCATAAGGTGATAGATCGAGAACTCATAGCACCGTCCGGCATCGATCTCCGAAGGAGAGTGGAGAAAGGCGAGATTACCGGCATTGTTTTTTTGTCCATCGTAGCTGTAGTGCAGGAGCGTTCCAGTGGTGACATGACAAATCGCGTGCGCTAGGTCCTGCGTCGGGGCGATAACCTCGGTCACGAGTCCGATCTCGTGCGCAGCCGAATTGAATGATCGTTCGAACGGCCCCATGACCGCATCCTTTCCATACCTATGGAAAAGCAGCGTGAACGGCATCTCGTCCTGGAAATACCGCATCATCTTGGCGCGGACTTCATCGAGGATCGCGTCAATCCTCTCGATCATGGTGGGGCATCGAATGCCGGCAATCGAGATGGTTCGATAACCGACCGGCCGGACGCCTTCCAGCTTTACCTTGTACACGGCGTCCGGACGAAACCGCGATCCACTGACACGAACCCGCCGTTCGTCTAATTGCGTGAACCGCGTCTGGGTCATGTCCACGCTGCCGCCCGGTCCGGCCTGAACGAGCGGGTCTTCGCGCTCATAGAGGGAGTGGCCCGCCACGGAAGCGACCGTACACCGACGCTTCAGGCTGCCGGGTTCGACCACGAACCCATTCTTGTCCAAGGTTCCAAGAATGACATCCATACCGAAGGGCTCGGCACAGAGAGCACCGCATTCGAGGATTTTCCCCATGTGAATGGCGGACCCCGGGTCGAACCCCTTCAGGATCGGGTAGGCTGCAATCACCGCGTCATCGCACGCCCGGCCCGCAAGAATGATTTTTGCGCCGGCTTCGAGGGCGGCGGCGATGGGCTCGGGCCCCATTTGGCCGACGATCGTCGTGCTGCTTTCGATTGTTTCCCTGGACGGAAGAGACCCGGCTTCGAAGTCGGACAGCTTTCCGTTGTTCAGCGCCTCGACGACGCTGCTCGCCGGGATTTCCGCAGAGATGGTTGCGAGCCGAAAGTGCCAGCCGTGCTTGCGTGCCAGGTCGCGGACAATGTCCGCCATCCAGTCGACCTGATCGTTCCGCCCACTGCCCCCGCAACTTCCCACGATCAACGGAACATTATTCTCAAGCGCTGCGGCGACCAACATCTCCATCTCTCGGGATATTGCTATCCTCGGAGCAAGCGGCTCGCCATCGCCAAGATAGAATGGGCCGGGATCGGTAGAACCGGCATCGACCGCGATCGCGGAAGGCCGCAGCGCCATTCCACGTGAAAGCGCTTCCGGGTCGAACCCATAACCGAGAATTCCCGTTGGCGCCAGGATTCGAACGGTTTCCAATGTCATCTCCCTGCATCGTCGTCACGCCAAAGATTATAACATTATATTTTTTAAGTTGACAAGCTATCGAACTAGCACCTAGTGTTTTTCAGCGTGAGCACGGCTGATGAAGACCGGATCGGCCTTGACTCTCAAGAACACGGCAGGTGTTTGGCCTTCCTCGTAGGACGAGCGAAGGTGCCGCCGAACTGCAGGCGTTTCGGATCTGGGAGGATGGTTATGCTCAAGAGTGTCGCGCGGTTGGCGTCGCTGGTTGCGTGCGCAGCAACTTGTTTTGCGCCAGGGGCAATTGCACAGGACACATTCGCGAAGGTCAAGGAACGCGGAACAATCGTCGTCGGAGTGAAGAACGACTACAAGCCGTGGGGATTCCTGGAGCCGTCCGGCAAGATCGTCGGAATGGAGATCGATCTGGTCGACGATATCGCAGGTCGGCTCGGCGTGAAGGCCGAGCTGGTGCCGGTAACCAGCGCCAACCGCATGGAATTCCTGAATCAAGGACGGATCGATTTGATCGTCGCGACGATGGGCGACAATCCTGCCCGACGGGAAGTCATCGGCATGATTGAGCCTCCGTATTACGCGGGTGGCAGCAACGTCCTGGCGCACCGGTCGGCCGGATTGACCGAATGGGCAGACCTCAAGGATCGCCGGGTCTGCGCGGTCGAAGGTGCGTACTTTAATCGCCGAGTGACGAAGTTGTATGCACCTGAGCTCATAACTTTCCCGGCCGTGCCCGAGGCGATGAATGCACTCCGCGGGGGCAATTGCATCGCCTTTCTGTTCGATGCCACCCTCATAGAATCGACGCTGGCTGAGGGAAGCCCGGAATGGCAGGATTTTGAGATGCCGCTCGTAACCGAGGATCCCCAGGCCTGGGCTATCGGTATTCGCAAGGATGATCTCTCCAGCCCGTTTGGCGAGTTTCTGCGCAAGCTGAGCGAAGACTGGCATGCCAGCGGGACGCTGTTGGCTCTCGAAGAGAAGTGGGGGATTAAGAGCAGCCCGTTCCTTCAGGAGTTGCACGACAAGTACAAGACGCAGTGAGTCCGGCGTCTTGGCTCGGCTTCGAACCGTCACCTAAATCAGGGACCCGGCGCAATGGGCGAGATCGAAAGCTTCTTCGTCTGGCTTAACGAGGCGCACGGCATCAATCTGTCGATATTCTACGATGCTTTCGACAGAAGCCGCCTGCTTCGCGGCGCATTAACCACGATAAGCCTATCCTGCATCTGCTTGGTGCTGAGCATCGCGATCGGGATTGCCGGCGCCTGGCTGCAGGGATCGCGCGTTCGCCTCGTTCGGAACGTCGTTCAAGTCTATATCCAGTTCTTTCGTAACACTCCTCCGCTGGTACAGCTGTTCTTCTTTTACTTCGCGCTTGGAAGCATCCTGCCGATGGTTCAGGACACCCATGGCGCCGATGTCCCCCTGATCAGCAATTTCGGGTGGGCCGTCATATCCTTCTCGTTCTTCGCCGGCGCGTTCAATGTAGAGATCTTCCGCGCCGGTATAGAGGCCGTGCCGAGAACGACGGTTGAGGCAGCGGAAGCTCTAGGTTACAGCCGTCTCAAAGCGTACATATGGATCATCCTGCCGCTGGCATTCCGGGTGTGTCTGCCGGCGCTCAACAACAACCTCGTCAATCTCGTCAAAACGACGACCCTCGCATACGCCATAGGCGTGCCGGAACTCTTCTACGCGGCGGCCCAGATCTGGTCTGAGGTCCTCAATGTCCAAGAGATGATGAATGTGCTGCTCGTCGCGTTTGTCGCCATCGTGGGCGCGGTCGTTTGGCTCGTAGCCCGCGTAGAGCGACTTCTGCGAATTCCGGGGTACCACGCATGACCACGCAAACCGATTTGCCAGTCCTCCTCCCATTCACCTTGGGATCGTCCGCCACCCCTCGCCGAAAGGCATGCCTCCTCAGGCCGGCGACCTGGTGTTCGATCCTGGTTGTGGCAGCCCTCGCCGGGGCGGCGACGGCTAATGCGAGCGCGAGCGCGGCCATTGTCTCCGGGGTCATCCCGACTATGTGGAAGTGGGCGCCCCTCGTCCTGCAGGGGTTCGCATTCAATCTTCTGGTGAGCGTTCTCTCCATGGCGATCGGAACGTTGGCCGGTCTATTTTTGGGCCTCGCCCAGGTATCGCTCTATGGACCGGTTCGGCGTACATCCTGGCTCGCCACTCAGTTCTTTCGGAATGCGCCATGGCTGGTTCTCCTATTCTACTGCATGTACTTGCTGCCGTTCGAGATCGAGATCTTCGGCCTAACAATTCTACTGCCGGCCTGGTGCAAAGCCGTCATCGGACTTTCACTGCCGGTCATGGCTAATGTCGCGGAAATTGTGCGTGGTGGTATTCAGTCGATCCCGCTTACGCAGTGGGAGTCTGCCGAGGCGCTGGCATTCTCAAGACGGCAAACGATCTGGATGATCATCTTGCCTCAATGCCTGAAGCGAATGGCGCCACCATGGATGAACCTCTACGCGATCCTCACCATGGCGACGACACTTGTGTCCCTGGTGGGAGTCCAGGAATCTATGACCATGACACGGGCCGCGCTGGTCGCAGAAGCGCGGACTGATCTCTTCATACCGATGTACATGATGCTACTCGCACTGTTCGCCCTCTATTGCTACCCGATCGCGCGCTGGACGCAGAGGCTCGAGCGGAAGTTCGCAGTTCGAGACTAAACGACAACGCTGGATGAAAGATGCGCCCCGCGAGGGCGGGGAGCGATGCTGCGCGGGCATCGCACAGGACCAACCACCTTATGAAGGTATCAGAGACAACAGGAGATCGATCGGTGAAGTCGCACGTTCAAGTGGCAGTCATTGGTGGTGGCGTTATAGGGTGCAGCATTCTCTATCATCTCGCAAAGTCCGGATGGCGAGATGTGGCGTTGTTCGAGCGGGACGAGCTCACGTCAGGCTCGAGCTGGCACGCAGCGGGCGACATCCATGCCGTCAACACAGACCCTACGCTCGCGAGTCTGCAGGAATACACGATCAATCTCTACAGCCAGCTCGAAAAGGAATCGGAGCAGGCGTGCAGCATTCATATCACCGGCGGGATCATGCTGGCGAGTACGCAAGATCGATTGGACTTCCTCAAGCTGACCTGCGCTCGCAGTCGCTATCTCGGGATCGAGATGGAGATGATAACGGTTGACGAGATTGTGCGGCGCTTTCCGCTTGCGGAGCCCAAATATTTCGTGGGCGGGCTCTACAATCCGCTTGAAGGACACATCGATCCATCGGGGGTCACGAATGCCTACGCCAAGGCGGCGAAGAAGTTGGGTGCGGAAGTTCACCGGTTCACGCCCGTCTCCGATCTGCAACAGCGCCAGGACGGCGGCTGGGATGTTATCACGGAGAAAGGCACAGTTCGGGCCGAACATGTCGTCAATGCCGCTGGCCTCTGGGCGCGCGAGGTGGGGCGCCTGGTGGGGCTGGAACTGCCGATCCTTCCGATGCAGCATCATTACCTCATCACCGAGGAAATAGAGGAGGTCGCGCGGGCGGATCGTGAGCTTCCGCATATTATGGATACCGAAGCCGGCATCTATATGCGTCAAGAAGCAAAAGGCATCCTCATGGGCCACTATGAGAAGAACGGTGTTCCCTGGGCCGAGCGCGAGACGCCTTCGAACTTCATCCATGAACTCCTGCCGCCGGACTTGGAGCGGATTGCCCCGAGCCTGGCGGCCGGTTTTGAAAGATATCCGGCAATCGAGCGGGCCGGGATCCGGCGCGTCATCAACGGCCCCTTCACATTTGCGCCGGACGGAAATCCGGTAGTCGGGCCGGTGCGCGGCCTCAGGAACTATTGGGTGGCGTGCGGTGTGATGGCCGGATTTTGTCAAGGCGGCGGCGTAGGGTTGACTTTGTCGAACTGGATCACCCAAGGAGATCCGGGATTCGATATATGGGCGATGGACGTGGCGCGATTCGGCGATTGGGCGACCATGCCCTATACGAACGTCAAGGTGCGCGAGAACTACGGCCGGCGCTTCAGCATCCGATTCCCGAACGAGGAACTCGCCGCTGGCCGTCCGCTGCGCACCACGCCGGTATATGACAGACTGTTGAGCAAAGGCGCGGTGTTCGGGGCCGCATTTGGTCTGGAGCACGCGCTTTGGTTCGCACCGGCGGGAACAACCGCGCTCGAAGAAAGCGCCTTTCGCAGGTCAAATGCCTTCGGGCCGGTCAGAGAGGAGTGCGAGGCGGTCCGAACCTCCGTCGGCCTCTTCGAAACGTCCGGATTTGCCAAGTTCAAGGTGACCGGCAGAAAGGCTGAGGACTGGCTCGGCAAGCTCCTTGCGTGCCGGTTGCCTAAGCCTGGCCGGGTTGCTCTGGCTCCTATGCTCAATCACAATGGAAAACTCATCGGGGACCTCACCATGGCCGCGCAGGGCCCGCAGGAATTCTACGTTATGGGATCCGGCGTCGCGGAGGAATATTATCTGCGCTGGTTTGAAGAGCACTTGCCCGATGCTGGCGTTGCGTTACGTTCCTTGAGCTCTGAGTTGCTGGGATTTGCAATTTCCGGTCCTCGATCGAGAAAGCTCCTCGAGCGGATAACGGATATCGACGTCAGTAACGAAGCGTTCCCCTTCATGTCCTTCCGAACGGCTCATGTCGGGATGATCTCGGCAAAGATCGGACGGCTCAGTTTTACTGGCGAGCTTGGCTATGAGATATGGGTGCGAGCGGACTATCATCGTGCGCTATACGATCTCATCGTGACGGCCGGCGAGGATCTTGGATTGCGGCATTTCGGTCTGCGAGCGCTGAACTCCCTTAGGCTTGAGAAGGGTTTTGGAAACTGGTCACGCGAGTTTCGCCCTGACTACAGCCCATTCGAGGCGGGTCTCAGTCGATTCGTATCCCTGGAAAAGGGAGACTTCATAGGCCGCGACGCCCTGATCCGCGAGAAACAGGAGGGCAGTCGGTACAAGCTCGTGACGCTCACGATCGATGCGAATGACGCTGACGCGATCGGAGACGAACCGATCTGGTACGACGGCGCTGTGGTTGGTTGGGTCACATCTGGTGGTTACGGACATACAATCGGCAAATCCCTTGCGCTCGGCTATGTACCTCTGGAGTTGGCGCAGTATTCCGATGGCTTCGAAGTGGAGATCCTTGGGGCTCGCCGGCTCGCAACCTTGTCAACGCGCCCGCCTTATGACCCCGATGGTGCGCGTATGCGCGCTTGACGGCCCAGAAGATAGGGGTAGCCACTGCAGATGATGGAGCGTGACATAGTGAAGGGTCAGGTAGTTTCGTCATGGACTGCGGATCAGCCAATGGTTGCTCTCAAGGACGTGCGAAAGTCCTTCGGACCACTGGAGGTCCTCAAGGGTGTTTCGCTCTCGGTAATGAAAGGAGAAGTGGCCTGCATCATCGGCCCATCGGGATCTGGCAAGTCAACCCTTATACGGTGTATCAACGCGCTGACGCCAATCGATTCAGGCTCGATCAAGGTTGAAGGACAGGAAGTCAACACACCAGATTTGGACAAGCTAACGCTTCGGCGAAAGGTCGGGATTATCTTTCAGCAGTATAATCTGTTCCCGCACAAGACGGCGCTCCAGAATATCATGATGGCGCCAATACAGGTGCTTAAGCAGGATCGGCAAGAAGTGGAATCGCGCGCCCGCAATCTGCTGAAGAGGGTCGGGCTCGAAGGAAAGGAATCGGGTTACCCTGGCGAGCTGTCTGGCGGCCAGCAGCAGAGAGTCGCGATCGCGCGTTCGCTTGCCATGAACCCGGACGTCATGCTGTTCGATGAAGTCACCGCGGCCCTTGATCCTGAAACTGTCAAGGAGGTGTTAGTCACGATCAAAGAGTTGGCGCGTGATGGCATGACTTGCATAATCGTTACGCACGAGATGGCGTTTGCTCGTGAGCTCGCAGATCAAGTGTACTTTACAGACAAGGGTGTCATCGTGGAGCATGGACGCCCGGATGCATTCTTTAGTAACCCACAAGATCCACGTAGCCGACAGTTCTTGAACCGCATTCTGTGATCTGTAGATACGGTTGAGCATCGGTGCGCCATGGGCCGGTGGGCACGAGGCTAACCTTACGTTAGCGCCGGCAGAAGAGACCATCCGCACGTCCAAGTCTGGCACTGTCCAGGAAAGGTCTGTTTAGGGCGGGACCCATCATCGCAAGGCTTTGTCTTCGGTTCTTGGTCAGACTTCCTCCAGCTAGGTCAAATTGGGTGCATCTTCAGACTGGGGCGGAACTTGTTAGCGCCGCAACGAGCGCCGCAATTGTCTCGGTAGCATCGCGCTTTGCATCGTCGCTCACGCGAGCGTAGATCTCGGTCGCCTTCGTGGTCTTGTGGCCCATCGCTTTGCCAATCAGCAAGAGTGACATCCCACCTCTGGCACCGATGCTGCCCCAGCTTCGACGAAGATCATGCAAAGTCACATCGTCGAGACCAGCAAGCTTGCGTACCCTGTGCCACGCCTTTTCGATGGCGATGAAATGCCCACCCTCGACGTCTCCGGGGAAAACGTATGGATTTCCGTCTTTTCGAGGAAGCTCTATAAGCAGTGAGATCGATTGATCACCAAGGTAGGTGACTTTTCGTCCCGTCTTTGTATCAGGCAGGCGGAGGCAGCGATCCTCAAAGTCCACAAAGGACCATTGGAGAGTAACAAGCTCCGAGCGCCGCAGCCCTGTGTAGAGGAGCAACCGCAATATCGCTGTCACGCGGTAGTCTTCGGTGTCATTGCGCTCCAGCGCGTCCAAGGTCTGAGCAAGCCTTTGATATTCACGGTTCGAGAGGAATCGCTCGCGCGAGATTTCTGGATTCCGCTGGACATGTCGGGCCGGGTTAGTTCCACGGGCGCGTAGATCTCGGCTTTCTGCGAAGTTGAACATCTTGCTGAGCAGAGACACAGTGCGATTTGCGACGCCCTTTCCGCCGCGGACCTTGCTCCACCGTTGTTTTCCCAAGCGCACCACGCGGGATGTGTGGCCGTCTTCGACCGATCGCATGATGCGTTCAACGTCAGCCTGAGTGACGCGGTCGATCTTCAGCTTGCCTCCCAAAGGAATGATATGATTGTCGATGATCCCTTGATAGGTGACGGCGGTGAGCGCTTTTAGGCGGCGTTGCCCATGTTCCGTCATGAACTGGGTGCACAATTCCTGCAGCGTGGTGGACTTGCGCTGCTTCTGCTTTTCTTCACTTGGATCCCGACCAGCGGCGACTTCGCCCAACCATCGTTGAGCCTTGAGGCGCGCCTGCTCGCAAGTGATCGCTCCATGAGCGCCTATCGCGGGCCGCCTCTCGTAATTGTCGGAAGTTCGGTAATACAGGAAGTAGACGCGCTTCCCCTTCGGCGTGATCTTGCAACCGAAGCCTTTAATCTCTGTGTCCCAGATGATCTGGTTCTTTGCGCAAGGTTCGATTGCCTCAACAGTGCGCTTGGTCAGCTTCGCCCTCACCGCTCGCTCCGAATTTCCTAGGTCGCAAATAGGTCGCAACAAAGGGCGAATCGGGGAGTATCCCGATGTCCGTCGGAGTAAATCTATTTGAGCTAAGTACCTGAGAAAACTTAGGTCAGCGTAGCAGGGAGAGCTCCGGCGTACAGCCCAAGCTAATTTAGGAAACCGACGCTCTATCCTGCTGAGCTACGGGGTCGCGGTGCGAGCGCAGGATGCGGCAGCCCTTATAGCAGAGCCGCCCCCGCTCTGTCAGGCCCTGCCGGACGTGGACCCGGACTCCATCAATCCAGCGTTCCCAAGGTCTTGAGTACGGCGTCGCTGACCGCGCCGCGGGGCGCGGTCTTGAGCAGCGGCTCCGGCGCGGCGGTCAGCAGGATGGTGACCGTGCGGTCGTAGGCCGCGGGGTCGAGGCGCCCGAACGGGATGCGGTCCACCTGCACCAGATCGTTGGCGGACCAGATTGCGCGCAGCAGGGTGGCGAGGTCCGGGACCGGGGGCGCGGCGATCTCCGCCAGGAATTCCGCGGCCTTGCGCGCCTCGCGCGCGGCGCTGCCCCAGCCCGCGCGTGAAGCGGTGAGGAAGCGCGCGATGCGTCGGATGCGGTCGGTGTATTTTAGGTCGAGCGCGCGCGCATAGAGCCCGTCCTCCAGCGTGGCGGTGCCGATCTCCTCATAGAAAAAGATGCGGTAGTCGAAGATCGTCCTGTCCTGCAGCGCAAGCTGCGCCGAGAGCGCGTAGCTATGGCTCGTGAAGCAATCGCTGCTGCGCTGGCGATAGACGTCGGGGTCGAGCCCTTCGCGCAGGATGGTGACGCCGTCCGCCTCGCCATAGATCCCGAGGCCGATCCTCGCCATCCAGGCATAGAACGGGCCTTCCTGCCCGCCGGACCAGAGCGAAACGTTCATGCCCTTGAGGTCTCTGGGCTCCTTGATCGGGTGGCGGCAGGCCAGCACCAGGCCCGATTGCTGGAATATCTGCGCGACATGGACGACATCGGCCCCCTCCGCGCGCGCCCGCAACGCGTGGGGCATGATGTCGATCGCGAGATCCGCGTCGCCCTCCGCCACCATGCGGGCAGGCCCGCGTGCATCGGCGACGATGAATTCCGGATCCAGCCCTTCGCGCGCGAACCAGCCGCCGGCCTCCGCCAGGTAATAGCCGATGGTGCGCGGCGACGGGCCTTCCGGCAGCGCCACCACGATGGAGGTGAGCTTCGCATCCTGTGCAGTGGCGGATGGCAGGGGCACGGCGGCGAGGATGAGGAGCAGCACGGCGGAAGCTGCGCGCTTCAATCGGGTTCGCCGGATCGGCGCTTCCACAAGCCATCTCGCCTTGCGTCTCATCGCGAGGCAGATTACAGGCGCGGCTCGGCGGCGCGCAATCCGCCGCAACAGGTGAAGGTGGGCACCCTATGCAGATCCAGTCTCTCGGCATCGCGGGCGCGGGCGCGTGGGGAACCGCCCTGGCCATGCAGGCGGCGCGCGCCGGGCTGGCAACCACCCTGTGGGCGCGCCGGCCGGAAGCGGCGGCGGCGATCGCGGCGAGCCGGGAGAATGCCGATTACCTGCCTGGCGCCACGCTGCCGCCGGAGGTCGCCGTCACCGGGCGTCTGGCGGATGCGCTGGCGGCGGATGCGGTGCTCTATGTCCAGCCGGCGCAGTATCTGCGCGCCTTCTGTGCCGCCGCGCGCGACGTCTGGCGCACCGGGGCGCCGCTGGTGCTGTGCGCCAAGGGCATCGAGCTCGACAGCGGGCTCCTGCTCACTGACCTCGCGGCGGAGGCGCTGCCGCAGGCGGCGGTCGCGGTGCTCTCCGGCCCCAGCTTCGCGGGCGAGGTCGCCGCCGGCCTGCCGACCGCGGTCGTCGTCGCCAGCCCCGATTCCGCGCTCAACGAGACGCTGATGCAGGCGCTGTCGCACGGCGCTTTCCGGCCCTATGGCAGCCTCGATCCCGTCGGCGTCGAGCTGGCGGGCGCCGCCAAGAACGTGCTCGCCATCGCCTGCGGCATCATCATGGGGCGCGGCTTGGGCGAGAATGCGCGCGCCGCCCTGGTGACGCGCGGCCTGGCAGAGCTGGCGCGCCTTGCCCACGCGCTGGGCGGGCGGGCGGAGACCATGCTCGGCCTCGCCGGCGTGGGCGACGTGGTGCTGACCTGCAACTCCATGAAGTCGCGCAACGCATCGCTCGGCTTCGAACTGGGGCGCGGCCGGACGCTTTCCGAAATCCTTTCCGAGCGGCGCAGCGTCGCTGAAGGCGTGCCGACGGCGGCGGCGCTGGAGCGGCTTGCGGCGCGGCTCAAGGTAGACATGCCGATCGCCGGCACCGTCGCCGCGATCCTTGCCGGCCGCGCCGAGATCGACCAGGCGATCCGTGACTTGCTCGCGCGCCCGCTGAAGCACGAAGGGTAGGCGTCCCGACGCGCCGTGCCGCCGCGGCCGCATCATGCTTAACGAAGCGCTAACCGCAGGGCGCGCTCCTAACCAAGCTGCAGCAGTTGCGCGCTTCGCCAGGGCGCGCCGCCGGGGTATCATGCGCTTTGCCCGCGGGAGCAGGAGGACGACGTGAACACGGACCGTCTGCTGTGCGCCACCGACGGATCGCCGCCTTCCGAGAAGGCCGTGGCCTATGCGGTCGGCCTGGCTGAGGAGATGCGGCGTTCCATCACCTTCCTGCTGGTGGTCGATGGCGCGCTCGAGCGGGCACCCGACGTCTGGGACGAGGCGCGGGTGAAAGCGGAGGATCTGCCGCCGGACAAGGAGCTGCTGGGAGCCCTGAAGACGGCCTTGCAGCACCGGTTGCTGAACCTCAAGCTGGTGCGCGCCTATGGCTCCGACCCGGCGGAGGCAATCGTCGGCTATGCCGAGCGCAACGGCTATCACCACATCATCGTCGGCTCGGCGGGGCGCACCGGCGCCAGGCGCATGCTGATGGGCTCAGTCGCGGAGGACGTGGTGACGCGCGCCCATTGCCCCGTCACCGTGGTGCGCTGAGGCGGCTTACGCCTTCATCCGCCGTCTCGCCCGCCGCACACGATTTCGCGAGCAGCCCCTTGCAGCGGCGCTGAAATTTCCTATTTCCTCCCCCGGCGCTTTGATGTATTTTCCGCGCCCAGCTGAAACTGCGTAAGAGTGCTTTGATGTACGCCTTGCGTCACCGACGACGAATCCCAGAGAGCCTGCCGGGCGGGATGGTCGTTCGTACGCAAGGACCGGAGCACCTCCATTAGCGAGGTGATCCTCCAGGCGACGGACGATCCGGGCAACCGGCGAGACGTTCGAAGACCTGTTGAGAAGGATCACCACCGATGAAACTCATCAAACCCGAGTACCTGATCAAACCTGAGCCGGCCGTGCTGGGTGGCGCCGTCGAGCGTCTGTACGACGACGTGTTTGGCCCCGCACGGTTCCACAAGGCCTCCTATCAGTTCCGAGACGGCGTCGAGCCGGTGCGCGCACTGAGCTGGATCGCGGTGGAAGGCGACCGCTCAGGTAAAGAGCGATTGGTGGGCGCCATCCGCTACTGGCCGGTCCTGGTCGGCGAAAGCGGCCATCCCGCTCTGCTGCTCGGCCCGCTCGCGATCGCGCAGGACCGCGCCGGCAGAGGCATCGGCCGCGCCCTCATGTTCAAGACGCTCGATCTCGCCGCGCAGCTCGGCCACGACCTCGTGCTGCTGGTCGGCGACCTTGAGTACTACAAGAGATTCGGCTTCGTTCCGGCGACGCCGCACGGTTTCGTCATGCCAGGCGAGTCGCGGCCCGACCGCCTGCAAGTGGCCCCGCTGAAGGACGATGTCCTGGGCCGGATTGCGGGGGAGGTTCGCCACCTGCACAGCGGCCTTTCGGCCGTCGCCGCCAGGGCCGCCCGGCGCACGCCCCGCAGGGCCCGCGCCCGCTGATCCGATCGCGGAGTGAGCACGGCCCGCCCGAGCAATCCGGCGGGCCGTGCTCTTGTCGCAGACGAGGAGCGCAATGCCACGCATCTTCCGGTTGGACCTGACCGTAACGGGCGAGGCCATGGATGCGTTCGGCCACGTCAACAACCAGCGCTACGTCGCCTGGATGCAGGAGGTCGCGACCGCTCACTCCGCCGCCAATGGCTGGCCAATGGAGCGCTACCTCGCGACCGGCGCCGCCTGGGTCGTGCGCTCGCACTTCATCGAGTATCTGCGTCCGGCCCTTGCGGGCGACCGGCTCGCGATCTTCACCTGGGCCGCCAGCCTCGCCCTGCGTGAAGTCTCGCGCAAATACCTGTTCCGCCGGGCGGGCGATCGGGGCGTTCTGGCGCGCGCCGAAACCAGATGGGTCTATGTCGACATCAAGAGCGGCCGCCCACGCCGCTTGCCCGAGGAACTGCTGGCCTCCTTCGAAGCGGTCCCGGACGATGATCCGGAACTGACAAAACTCGCGCGCCCCTGACGCGCGCTTCCTGACCCGCCGCTCGCCAGTGGCGCAGCCGCCGATACCGGCGGCGCTCGACGAAAAGGGCGGGAGTTTCCTCCCGCCCTTCTCGAACTGCGGTGCAGCCGGGCCTCAGCCCAGGTGCATCCAGACCGACTTGGTCTGGGTGACGGTGGTGAGGGTCTCCAGGCACTTGTCGCGGCCCATGCCGGATTGCTTGAAGCCGCCCCAGATCGAGGTCATGTCGCCGTGGTCGAAGCAATTGACCCAGACGATGCCCGCCTCGATGTCGCGCGCCGCCTTGTGGGCGGTCGACACGTCCGAGGTCCAGATCGATGCGGCAAGCCCGTAGATCGAATCGTTCGCCATCGCGATCGCGTCATCGAGCTTCTTGTAGGTGAGGACGCCCGTCACCGGGCCGAAGATCTCCTCCTTGGCGATGCGCATGTCGTTCTTGACGCCGGTGAACAATGTCGGGGCGACGTAGCAGCCCTTGTCCAGCCCCTTCGGCACGCCGCCGCCCATCGCGAGCTTCGCGCCTTCCTTCTTGCCGATGTCGATATAGGACAGCACGCGCTTCTGCTGCTCCTTGGTGACCAGCGGGCCCATGGTGGTCGCCGGGTCCAGCGGGTCGCCGGGGTTGAAGCTCGCCTTCGCCTTCTCCTGGAACTTGGCGACGAACTCGTCATGGATCTTGGCGTCGACGATCAGGCGCGAGCCGGCGTTGCACACCTCGCCCTGATTGCCGTAGATGCCGTTGACCGCGTATTGCACCGCCATGTCGAGGTCCGGCACGTCGCCGGTGATGATCTGGGGCGTCTTGCCGCCGCATTCCGTCGTTACCCGCTTCATGTTGGACTGGCCGGCATAGACCATCATCAGCTTGCCGACTTCGGTCGAGCCGGTGAAGCCGATCTTGTCGACCTCCATGTGGAGCGCGAGCGCCTTGCCGGCCTCCTCGCCCAAACCGTGCACGATATTGAGCACGCCAGCCGGGCCGCCCGCCTCCATGAACAGCTTGGCCAGCAGGTTGGCGGACAGCGGCGATTGCTCGGCGGGCTTCAGGATGACCGAGTTGCCGGCCGCAAGTGCCGGCGCGGTCTTCCACGCCGCCATCATGAGCGGATAGTTCCAGGGAACGATGCAACCGACGACGCCGAGCGGCTGGCGCAGGATGTAGTGGAACTCGGTCGCGGCGGTGGCCGTCACCTGGCCTTCCATCTTGTCGATGGTCTCGCCGAAATACTGGAAGGTCATCACCGCGCCGGGGATATCGATGTTCAGCATCTCGCTGATCGGCTTGCCCATGTCGGTGGTGTCGAGCAGCGCGAACTCCAGCGCGTTCTCCTCGATCAGCTTGGCGAACTTGTAGATGACCGCCATTCGGTCGCGCGGGGCCATGCGGGACCAGGCGCCCGACTTGAACGCCTTGCGCGCCGCCTTCACCGCCGCGTCGACATCCGACGCGTCGCCGCGTGCCACCTCCGCGACCACTTCGCCGGTCGCGGGGTTGATGGTCTGGAAGGTCTTGCCCTTCTTCGACGGCACGAACTTGCCGTCGATGAAATGACGCGTCTCCGGCTTCAATTTCGCCGCCGCCTTGTGCAGGGCCTTCGTATCGAGTGACCTTGCCTGTTCGAGATTCATGATCATCCTCCCTTGCGGAGCATTCTCCGCCGGAATGGGTCCGGTCCGGTGCGGAGAATGCGGCCAAATTGCCGGGCGGCGCGGCATCAGGCGCGCCGAGCCCGCCCTGCTTATAGCCCTCCCAAAGGGGGCGCGCCAGAGTGCCGGCCTGACCCGAACGGGTCATCCCACCACGGTCCATAAGGGCTTAGGAGCGAGCGGAAATCCGGGCGCGCTCGCGGGCGCGGATGCGCTCCCGGTGGAGGGCATAGAGGCCCGATCCGACGATGAGGGTGATGCCGATCCAGGTCGTGATTGCCGGCCAATCGCCGAACCAGGCGAAGCCTACCACTACGATCCACAGCATCTGCACATAGATGAAGGGGGCGAGCGTGCCGCCGGGCGCCGCCTCGAAGGCCTTGATCATCAGATAGTGGCCGAGCCCGCCTGAAATCCCGAGCGCGAAGAACAGAGTCCACACATAAGTGTCGGCTGGCTGCCAGACCAAGGGCATGACCAGCGAGAGGCCGACGAAGCCCGCCACGCCGGACCAGGCGAGCGAGGTGCCGGCGGAATCCGCGCGCGAGACGATGCGCGTCAGTGTCACGTAGATGGACCCGAAGGCGGCCGAGCCGAGCGAGAGCAGCATGCCCCAATGCATCATGCCGAAGCCCGGCCGGATCACCACCAGCACGCCGATGAAGCCGACTGCGATCGCCAGCCAGCGGCGTGCTCCCACCCGCTCGGCCAGAAAGAAATGCGCAATCGCCGTGATCAGCAGCGGCTCGATGAAGGCGACCGCCTGCGCCTCGGCCAGCGGCACATAGCTGACCGCGCCGAAGAAGAACAAGGTGGCCCCGAGCAGCAGCAGCGAACGTGCAGGCTGCAGCCACGGGTGCCTGGTCGCAAACATGCGCCCCCAGCGCCGCGTCGACCAGATCGGCTCGCCCATCGGCCGCTCCGCATAGAACGGCAGGAACACGATGTGGAAGACATAGCGACCCCAGGCGACCTGCAGCACCGGGATGTAGTTCGAGGTCTCCTTGGCCAGGGCATCGAGAATCGTGAACACGATTCCCGAGCCGAGCAGGAACAGGATACCGCGCAGATGATTGTCTTTGGTCACTTTGGGTGCTTTGTCGGTTGGGCTAGCGGCCGGCCTGCCGGTCGCGCTGTTGGGTGCGGTTGTCGATGCGCCGCGGATGCAGACGCTCCTCCGCCACGGCCTCGATGGCGCGCTTGAGGTCGGCATCGCCGGCGAGGAGTGCCTGGAAATCGCCGAAGCTCAGCTCCAGCAGGCGGCAATAGCCGAGGGAAACCACGTCCGCGTTGCGCGGCTGTCCGGTGAGCAAGGCGATCTCGCCGAAGAACTCGCCGCTGCCCAGCTCCACCGGCATGCCGGGAATGAGGACGCTGGCCGCGCCGGACGCGATGAAATACATCGCATCGCCGCGCTGGCCGCGCCGCACGATCGGATCGCCCGGCAGGGTGAGGCGCGGTTTCAGCAGCCGCGCGATCGAGGCGCGTTTGTCCGGCGGCAGATTGGCGAACAGCGGCACGCGCTCCAGCAGCTCGGTCGCCGACAGCGCCATGTCGAGCCGCAGCGTCCTGTCGAGATCGGCCCAGCGCTGGTCGCGATCGCGCGCCAGGGCGTCCGCCACCTCGCCGCCGACGATGGCGCGATCCTTCCATTCCTCGTAGCGGTCGCTTTCCATCTGGCGCGCGATGCGGCCGAGATAGCGGCCCTGCAGCTCGCGCGTGAAATCCGGATATTGCAGGCGCAGGGCCGTCAGCGCCTCGTCGATCGCCCGGGTGCGCTCGAGGATCAGGCCGCGGATCTCGATCGCGGTCTCCTCGCCCAGCAGCGCGGCCAGGCGGTCGCGGCAGAAGGCGAGCAGCTCACCGAGCACGAGCCGGCGGTTGAGCATGGTCTCGCACCGCTCTGCCAGTGCGTCCGCCAGCAGCCACTCGATCCCGAGACGATGGCTGAGCCGGATACCGACATTCATGCGCCAGTCGTGTCGCAGGGTCTGGCGCGCCGCATTGGCATAGCCTTCGCGGCCCTGGAAGCGCGCCGCCTCGCGCAGTCGCCCGGCATCCGTCAGCAGCGCGGCCGCGATCCGGCGCGGCATGATGCCGTCGCGGAAATTCTTGAAATAGCGCGCCTCCTCCTGCGCGCTCAGCATGGCGAGTCCGATCGACAGCAGCTCGTCCAGCATCAGGTCGCCCTGGCCGGCGCGGATGCGGCGGAAATGCGCGAGTTGCGCCGCGTAGCGCGTGGTGATCGTGTCGATGGCGGCCGCCGACAGCCCCTCGCGCCGGCCGATGGCGCGCACTTCCTGATCGATCTCCTCGATCGCGAGGGAGAGGGCGCGGTCCCGCAGGCCGCGATCCAGTGCGGACAGCCGATCCAGCTTCAGCCAATGGATCATCAGGCGAAGCGTCGAGCCGTTGACGAACAACGTCAGCAGCACGAAGCCGGTGACGCTGGTGGCGACGAAATCGCGGATGGAGGGCGAGGCGCTGGCATGCTCGACGACCGCGAGCGCCAGCGCCAGGGAGATGGCGCCGCGCATGCCGCCCCAGAGCACGACGGTTTTCATGCGGCTGTCGACGCGGGCGGCAATCCCCGCCGCGGTCAGCAGCGGCAGCAGGCCGAACACCACCAGCACGCGCGCGACCAGGGCCGCGAGATAGAGCACGATGATCGCGCCGACCTCCGCCCAGCTCGTATGCTCCATGATCGCGGGCACGAGCATGGCGGCGAACAGGAAGATCAGTGAATTGGCCCAGAAGCCGAGCTGACCCCAGGCGCCTTCAAGCCGCTCGTGGGTGCGCGGCGACATGCGCGTGCGGCCGAGCGAGCCCACGACCAATCCGGCAACGACGCAGGCGACGACGCCGGAGACGTGGAAGTAGTGCTCGCCCACGACGAAGCTGAGATAGGCCAGCGCAACGGTCAGGGTGATTTCCGCCGTCGTGAATCCCCTGAGCAGCGGGAAGATGTGACAGACGCCAAGCCCCATCACCCCACCCAGCGCGGCACCGCCGATGAACTTGGCGAGGAAGTTGCCGGCGGCGGCACCCCAGGCCGCCTCCTGCCCGCCGAGCAGCATGCCGACCAGCATCGCGAACAGGGCGATGGCCGCGGCGTCGTTCAGCAGGCTCTCGCCCTCGACCAGCATGGTCAGCCTCTTGGGCGCGCCGATCTCCTTGAAGATGCCGATCACCGCCGCCGGGTCGGTGGTGGCGATGATCGAGCCGACCAGCAGGCAGGCGACCAGGCCATACTCGGTCACGCTCGCCAAGGCGAAGCCCACCACGAGCATGCACACGATCACCGCGACCACGGCCATCAGCAGGATGGGCGCGAGATCGCTCAGCATCCGCCGCACATCGATCGCCAGCGCGCTCTCGAACAGCAACGGGGGCAGGAAGATGACGAGGAAGGCTTCCGACGAGATATGGAAGCTCGACAGGACGGTCAGGAAATCCGTCACGATCGCGCCTTCGGGCATCTGGTCGCGCACGGCGATCAGCAGCCCGAGGGCGCTGCCGGCCAGCGCCAGCAGCACCGAGTAGGGCAGCTTCACCCGCTGCGCCAAGGCGGGCAGCAGGCTGGTCAGAGCAAGCAGCCCGGTGATCCCGAAGACGATGAGCGCGATATTCGCCATGGGTCAGACTATTGGACCGGCACGGTCCGCTCCTCCCCCCGGATAGGGGAACGGTCGGCTCAGGTCGGACACGGAATGGTCATGGACGGGCGGCATGCGAGCCCTGTTCTACCCCGCCTCGACCCCCGCTTCATAGCCACCATTCCGGCCGAGAGGCCGGTCGATCGACCAACCGATTTTCATCCGCTTCCCCTCGGGAGCGCGGCCGTCTAGCATCGCGAGTCTCGGCAAGAGGGGCAGCGATCAGTATGAGTGACAGTTTGATGCCACCCAGTGTGCTCTACGCCAAGCCGGCGGTGCGCAGCCGCGACGGTTTGGCCGCCGCGCAGTCGCGCGATGCGGCGGCGGCGGGCGCGCGGATCCTGGCGCAAGGCGGGCATGCAGTGGACGCCGCCGTGGCGGTGAGCCTGGCGCTGGGCACCGTCGAGCCGTGGATGAGCGGCCTGGGCGGCGGCGGGTTCGCAACCCTGTGGGATGCCGCGAAGCGCGAAGTGCGCTGCCTCGACTACGGCATGATTGCCCCGCAGGGAATCAACCCTGCCGACTACCCGCTCACCGGCAGCCCCACCGCCGAAGGCTTCTTCGGCTGGCCGGGCGTGCTGGAGGACCGCAACATCCTCGGCCCCTATTCCATCGCGGTGCCGGGCCTCGTCTCCGGCCTCGCGCTCGCGCATCGCACCTATGGCCGCCTGCCCTGGGCCGATCTGGTGCAGCCGGCGATCAGGCTGGCGGCGCGCGGATTGAGCCTCGACTGGTACGGCGCGCTGTCGCTGCTGGTCGAAGCCAAGGGACTCGACCGCTTCGAGGCGACCCGCGATCTCTACCTGCCCGGCGGGCGCGTGCCGCAGCCGTTCGAGGAAGGCGCGGCCGTGTTCCTGAAGCTGGGGCGCCTGATCGATACGCTGAAGAAGCTTGCTGCGCCGGACGGCCCGGAGCGCTTCTATCGCGGCGACATCGCCGAGGATCTGATCCGCGACCTGCAGGCGGCGGGCAGCAGGATCACGCGAGCCGATCTCGAGCGCTACCAGGCGCGCTTCATCGATCCGGTGGAGATCGCCTACCGCGACGCCACGATCTACGCGCCCTCCGGCCTGACGGCAGGCCCGACGCTCAAGCGCGTGCTTGGCGCGTGGGCGGAGCGGCTGCCCGCCATTGGCCACGCTCGTGGAATGGGGGGCGCCAAGCCGGATGCCGGGCACTACGCCGTCTATGCCGAAGCGCTCGACCATGCCTATCGCGACCGGCTGCAGAATATGGGCGCCACGAACAAGGAAGCGGCCGACAGCGAAACCCGGCCAAGCTGCACCAGCCACTTCTGCGTCGCGGACAAGGACGGCAATGTCGTCGCCTGGACGCAGACTCTGCTGTCGCGCTTCGGCTCCTTCGTGCTGTCGCCCTCGACCGGCATCCTGATGAATAACGGCATCATGTGGTTCGACCCGGCGCCGGGCAAGCCGAACTCCATCCGCCCCGGCGCGCGGCCCTTGAGCAACATGTGCCCGACGGTGGCTCTCTCGCCGCGCCTCGGCGCCCTGGCGATCGGCGCGTCCGGCGGACGCAAGATCATGCCTTCGGTCGCGCAGATACTGTCCTTCATGGTGGACTTTGGCATGGATCTCGACGGCGCGTTCCACTGTCCACGCATCGATGTCAGCGGCGGCGAGGTCGCGCTGGTGGATCGACGGCTTGGCCAGACGGTCGTGGATACCATTGGCAGGCGCATGAAGGCGGAGCTCACCGACCTTGCGCCCTACCCCGCCCAATTCGCCAATCCCAGCGCGACGCAGGCGGCGCCGGATGGCATGAAGCTCGGCGCCGCCGACCTCGCCTCGCCCTGGTCGGGCGCGGTCGCGCCATCCGATCTCGCCTGACTACGGAGCCTCTCCCATGAGATACGTCGCCCCGCTCGCGGCCCTGCTGCACCTCATCGCCCTGCCCGCTTTGGCCGAGCCCATCGTGGACGAGAAAGCCACCACCGAGACCAGCATCACGATGGATGGCGAGGCCTATCTCATCCGCACCGTCAACCGGCGGCACGACGTCGCGTCCTTCTATGACGACCGCACCGGGCCGGGTGCGATGAAGCGGTTCCTGGTAGAGACGGAGATCGACCGCCTGGCGCGCGAGGCGGACGAGGAGGAGATCGACGTTCAAAGCTCCATCCTGCGCGTCAAGGCGCGGCCATTGACCGCCAGCGGACTGGGCGAGGTGGCGATGGCCATGGAGACCAAGGCCGATGAGGTTGCCGTCTCCGGCCCGTACGTGGTCGCGACCCTGTGGGGCTGCTGCGCCGAGCAGAGCAGCCACGAGGTCTTCAGCCTCTATACCGGCAAGCGCCTGTTCAGCGCGACCGGTGACGGCGATTTCGGCGACTGGCTCACCATGGGCAAGAAGGGTCCCAACTATGAGCAGCGCATCGTGGCCGCGCACCTCGCTTTCACGGCGCGCGATGCCGACGAGCTGAGCGCGGACCGCGACGTGGTGGGCGTTTTCACCTATGCGACGGAGGGCGAGCCGCTTCAACGCCTTGCCCTGCGCGCGCCCGGCGGACGCGACAGCGACCTGCCGCTCGACTGGTCGCCCAAGCTGCTCTGGCTGACCAGGCACGCGCCGGAGGGCATCGACCATGCGTTCTTCGAGCAGGATGGTGACGCGAAGGACATCTATACCGGCATCGCGCTGCGCCTGCGGCTGGACCGCGAGACACATATCGACGTGCCGCTGGTCGCCGACCGTCTGGTGCCCGGCGAGGCGACGCTGCCTGAGGGCTACTCGCTGACGGAAGTGGCGCTGGAGTAGCGGCCTTCAGCTATTTTGGCGGCGCTCCGGCCTTCAGCTCCATGCTGAGGCCGAAATCCTGGAATCCGAGCGCGCGCCAGAAGGCGATGCCGGCCGCGTTGCCGATCGCGGCCTCGATCTGGATCGGGCGGTCCTGCGGGAAGAAATCCCGGCGAAGCAGGCGCATCGCGGCGCGGCCCCAGCCTTGGCAGCGCTGATCGCGGCAGATGAAGAAGTGCCGGATATAGGTGCCGCGATCCTCTGGCCGCCACGCGGCATAACCCGCGACGCGCGCGCCGCGGCGGAGCAGCAGCACCTCGTATTCGCCGGTTGCGACCCAGCGCGCCATGCGCTCCGTGAGCGCGGACAAGGTCAGCGGATCGGGGTGCGGCTCATCTTCGTCGAGTTGCCGGTTGAACTCCGCCAGCAGCGGCACGTCATCGCTGGTGGCCCTGTCGATGCGCAGCTCTCCGGGATTTGCCATCCCGGCAGGTTACGCAATCACCAGATCAGAAAAAAGGGGACCGCGCGCGCCGTCAGGCGTCGTTCGCGAACACCCGCGCCAGGCGTAAGGCCTGGATTCCGCCGACCACGCGGCGCAAGGAACGGCGCGACCACAGGCCCGCCCACAGCGCCAAGGGGAGAACGGTGAAGGTACCGGCCGGCACCGGCGGCAGGTCGCGGATTCTACGCGTGTTCGAGGAAGTGTGCATTTCTCATCCAGTGCGCCCCGGACTTTGGCAAAAGCACGCCGGCGGACCTTTGGGGACGGGGATGGGGTCCGCCGGCGCGGCGTCTTAGCGCTCCATTCGGGACTGCCCCCGAATGGCTTTCGGACGCCAAAGGCAATCGCAAACTCAGGGTTTGGGAACCCACAGCGAAACGTTGGGGTACGTCCTCGCTGCAATGGACATGTAGGCACTGCGCGGCGAAATGTTTGTGACGTGGCGCACAGCTCTGCGCGACAAAGCCGTGACCATCGCTATCTGCCGACAACGATTGAAGAAAAAAACGATGAAGCCGCCTAGAACGCCTCCGCCGGCAGGGCCATCACGGTCTGGCTGCCGGACGTTAACGTGGCGAACAAGGTATTGGACTCCGGCAGCAGGCGGGTCATGAAGAAGCGCGCGCAGGCCAGCTTCGCCTCGTAGAACTGCGCCTGATCGCCGCCCGTCTTCTGCAACGCGATCTCGGCCATCCGGCACCACATATAGGCGAGCGCCACCAGCGCGAACAAACGCAGATAGTCGGTGGCCGCGGCCCCTGCTTCCTCCGGATTCTTGAGGCCGGCCTGCGCCAGCCAGGCGGTCGCCTGCTGCAGCTTGGCGAAGGCCTTCATGCTGGGCAGAGCGAACTCGGCCATGTCCGGTTTCTCCGCAGCCGATTCGAGATAGGCGCCCGCCGGGTGGAAGAAGCGCCGCAGCAGCCGCCCCATGCCGACCGACAGCTTGCGCCCGACCAGGTCGAGGCCCTGGATGCCGTTGGTGCCCTCGTAGATCTGGGTGATGCGCGCGTCGCGGACGAGCTGCTCCATGCCCCATTCGCGGATATATCCGTGGCCGCCGAACACCTGGACGCCGAGATTGGCGGCATGGAATCCGTGATCGGTGAGGAACGCCTTGACGATCGGCGTCAGCAGCGCGACGAGGTCGTCCGCCTCCTGCCGGCGCGTCTCGTCCGGATGCCGGTGCGAGATGTCGAGCTCCATGCCGACCCAGTAGCTGAGCGCGCGGCAGCCTTCGGTCAGCGCGCGCATGGTGAGCAGCATGCGCCGCACGTCGGGATGGACGATGATGGGATCGGCCGGCTTGTCCGGGAACCTGGCGCCGCCCAGGGCGCGCATCTGCAGGCGGTCCTTGGCGTAGGCGGCGGCGCCCTGATAGGCCGCCTCCGAAATGCCGAGGCCTTGCATGCCGACCGCCAGCCGCGCCGCGTTCATCATCGTGAACATGGCGGACATGCCCTTGTTGGGCTGCCCCACCAGCCAGCCGATCGCGCCGTCGAAATTCATGACGCAGGTGGCGGAAGCCTTGATCCCCATCTTGTGCTCGATGGAGCCGCAGCGCACGGCGTTGCGCGGCCCCGGCGCGCCCGCTGTGTTGGGGATGAACTTTGGGCACACGAACAGCGAGATGCCGCGCGTTCCGGCCGGCGCGTCGGGCAGGCGCGCCAGGACCAGGTGCAGGATGTTCTCCGTCAGGTCGTGCTCGCCGGCGGAGATGAAGATCTTGGTGCCGGTGATCTTGTAGCCGCCGTCCTGGTCGGGCTCGGCCTTGGTCTTGATGAGGCCGAGATCGGTGCCGCAATGCGGCTCCGTCAGGCACATGGTGCCGGACCAGGTGCCGTCCGCCAGCTTCGGCAGGTAGAGCTGCTTCTGCTCCGGCGTGCCGTGCAGCACGAGCGCGTTGTACGCGCCGTTGGAGAGGCCCGGATACATGCCGAAAGAGAGATTGGCCGAGCAGATCATCTCCTCGACCGCGAAGTTCACCACCTTGGGGAGCCCCTGCCCGCCATAGTCCGGGTCGCAGGCCAGGCCGGGCCAGCCGCCTTCGACGAACTTGGCGTAGGCTTCCTTGAATCCCTTCGGCGTGGTCACCGTCCCGTTCTCGTAGTGACAGCCTTCCTCGTCACCCGGGCGGTTGATCGGCTGCAGCTCGTTGGCCGCGAGCTTGCCGGCCTCCTCCAGGACCGCCGCGATCACGTCGGGCGTGGCATCGCCATAGCCCGGCAGTTCCGCGAGCTTGTCAGCCTGCAGCAGGTCGAACAGGACGAAGCGGATGTCGTCCAGGGGTGGCGTGTAGCTCGGCATGTGCCCTCTTCTGCCGTCAGTTCCTCAGCGGCTTGCCCGTCGTCAGCATGTGCTCCATGCGCGCCAAGGTCGCGTCGGTCTTCACCAGCTTCATGAAGGCGGCGCGCTCCAGCTTGGTCACGTGGTCTTCGGTCACGGTCTCGGTGTGGTCGGTCCTGCCGCCGCTCAGCACCTCAGCCAGCGCGTCCGACACCACCACGTCGTGCGGCTTGGCCTTGCCTTGCAGCGCGAAGCCGTGGACCGCGAGGTTCAATCCGGTCCTGCCGGCCGGGCCGGGCAGGCGGAGTTCCGGCGGAAACGGCGGACGATAGCCCTCCGCCACCAGCTTCAAGGCGCGTGCCTTGGCGTCCGCCAGCAGGCGGTCGCGGTTCATGGTGATGCCGTCGCCGGGGCGCAGGAACTTCAACTCTTTTGCTTCCGCCGCGGATTTGGCGACCTTCGCGAGCGAGATGGTCTCGAAGGCCTGCATCACCGGCGGCATCGGCCCCTTCGCATCCCTTGGCCCCGGCTGGTTGCGCACCAGCATCTCCTTGCAGCCGCCCCAGCCCGGCACCACGCCGACGCCGACCTCGACCAGGCCGATATAGGTTTCGGCGTGGGCCTGCACCGCGCCGGCATGCAGCACGGTCTCGCACCCGCCGCCGAGCGCCATGCCGCTGGGCGCGGCGACCACCGGGAATGGCGCGTATTTCACCGCCTTCATCACCGCCTGGCCCTGGCCGATCAGGTCGTCGATCATCGGCCACAGCCCCACATTGGCGGCGAACAGAGCCAGCCCGACATTGGCGCCGACGGAGAAGTTCTCCGCTTCATTGTGGATGACCAGCGCCTTCATATTCTTGCCGACGTGATCCAGCGCCTGCTTCATCAAGGCGAGGGAGTCCGCATCGAGCGCGTTCATCTTGCTATGAAATTCGAGACATGCGACCCCGTCGCCGATATCCCAGAGCGAGGCCGAGCCGTTCCTGAGGATCGGCTTCGCGCCCAGCTTGATGTCGGAGAGCAGCAGCACGCCCTCCGGCCGCCGAACCGGATGATAGGCGCCATCCGTGCCGAGGTAGTTCAGCCTGCCGTCATCGACCCTGTAGAAGCCGCCCGCCTCCGCCGCGCCGTCCAGCAGCGGCGGGATCGCCATTTTTTCCGCGCGCAGGCGCTCGACGAACCACGTGGCGCCCATCTGGTCGATCATCTCGAAGGGACCGCGCTTGAAGTTGAACCCGGTCTTCATCGCCTGATCGACGGCAAGGATGTCATCGGCGATCTCCGGCACCAGCGAAGCCGCATAGCACAGCAGCCGGGACAACACGGACCAGGCGTATCGCCCACCCTTGTCCTGGTGCGAAACCAGCGTCTTGAGCCCGCTCTTCGCGGCATCGGCGGAATCGAGCCGCGCGTCCCGCGAGGGCGCATAGGCGCCGGTCTTGAGGTCGATGGATTCCTTGACCCGCTGCCCACCCTCGGTGTTGAGACGGTAGAAGCCGCCTTTGCCCTTCCGTCCGGTATAGCCTTCCGCGATCATCCTGGTGAGCAGCGGCCACTCGCGCCGCAGTTTCACATACGGATCGTCCGGCTTCAGAGAGGCCGCCATGCTCTGATCCACATGGGGCATGAGGTCGAGCCCGACCAGGTCGAGCAGGCCGAAAATGCCGGTCTTGGGCGCGCCGATCGGCCGGCCCATGATGGAATCCGCCTCTTCAACGGTGAGGCCGAGATCGAGCGCGGCAGTGACGGCAGCCTGCATCCAATAGACGCCGATGCGGTTGGCGACGAAGCCGGGCGTGTCCTTGGCGCGGACGATGGTCTTGCCCAGCATCACGTCGCCGAACGCGGCGATCGTCTCGATGGCATCGGCCCGCGTCTTGGGCCCGCCGACCACCTCCAGCAGGCGCATGTAGCGCGGGGGGTTGAAGAAATGCGTGATGCAGAAATCCCGCGCAAAGCTGTCCGGCAGGCCGGCGGTGAGCTGCGCCAGCGGGATGGTCGAGGTGTTGGAGGAGACGATCGAGCCCGTCTTCCGCCTGCCCTCGAGCTTGCGATAGAGATCCTGCTTCAAATCCGCGCGCTCGATGATCGCCTCTACGATCCAGTCCACATCCGCAAGCTGCCCGAGATCATCCTCGGTGTTGCCGGGTGTAATCAGCTTGGCCGCCGACCTGGACATCAAGGGTGCCGGATCGGCTTTCAGCAGCTTGTCGATCGCGCCCTTGGCGATGGCGCTGCGGTCCGCGGCATCTTTGGGCACAATGTCCAGCAGCAGCACGGGTACCCCGGCATTGGCGATCTGGGCAGCGATGCCGCTGCCCATCACGCCGGCGCCGACGACGCAAGCCCTAGCGATCATGCCGCCTCCAGGATGGTGGCGATGCCCTGGCCGCCGCCGATGCATTGGGTCGCGAGGGCGAATTGCTTGCTCTCGCGCTGCAGGAGCGCGGCGGCCTTGCCGGTGATGCGCGCGCCGGTCGCGCCGAGTGGGTGGCCGAGCGCGATCGCGCCGCCATCGATATTGGTCTTGTCGAGATCGATCTTGAGGTCGCGCATGCAGGCGATGGCCTGCGAGGAGAACGCCTCGTTCAGCTCGATGATGTCGATGTCCTTGATGGTAAGGCCGGCGCGTTTCAACGCCCGTTCGGTCGCCGCGACCGGCCCGATTCCCATGATCTCCGGCGCGCAGCCGACCACTGCGCTGGACTTGATCCGCGCCAGCACCTTCAGCCCGTTGGCCTTGGCATAGTCCTCGGAGGTCACCAGACAGGCCGAAGCGCCGTCGGTCAGGGGGGAAGAGGTGCCGGCCGTCACCGTGCCCGTCTCGTCGAAGGCGGGCTTCAATCCGGCGAGGGCCTCCAGCGACGTTTCCTCGCGGATGCACCCGTCGCTCACCACCTTTTCCTTGCCGGCCTCGATCGGGATGATCTCGTTGGTGAACTTGCCCGCCTGGCGCGCGGCGGTGGCCAGACGATGGGAGCGGACGGCGAATTCCTCCTGCTCCTTGCGGCCGATCTGGTATTTGCGGGCGACGTTCTCCGCCGTCTCGCCCATCGACATGTATGCGCCCTTCATCTTCTCCGCGAGCGCCGGGTTGGGCATTGGGTTGAAGCCCATCATCGGCACCCGGGTCATGGATTCGAGGCCGGCGCAGATGAAGGCCTGCCCCGCGCCCATCGCGATCGCGCCGGCCGCCATGTGGATTCCCTGCATGGAAGAGCCGCAGAAGCGGTTGAGCGTCGCGCCGGCGACCGACTGCGGCAGGCCGGCAATCAAGCCGATGAGGCGCGCCACATTGAGCCCCTGCTCGCCCTCCGGGAAGGCGCAGCCGAGGATCAGATCCTCGATGTCATCGGGCTTCACACCGGTTTTCTGGATGAGGCCCTTCACCACCGTCGCCGCGAGATCATCCGGGCGCACCTTGGTGAGCGCGCCTTTTCCCGCGAAATGAAACGGGGAGCGGACATAGCCGGCGATCACCGCCTTGCTCATGGATTTTTCTCCGTCTGCAGGGCCGCCTTGGCCCGTTCTTCTTCGATCAGCACTTTCTTCTGGATCTTGCCGATCGCTGTCTTCGGCAGCTCCGCGCGAAACTCGACGATCTTCGGCATCTCGATCGGCGAGAGCTTGTCCTTCAAAAATTCGCACAGCGCTTCAGTGGTGAGCGCCGCGCCGGTCTTCAAGGCGATTACCGCCTTCACGGTCTGGCCGCGATAGGGGTCGCCGACTCCGATCACCGCGCAATCCTTCACCGCCGGATGTGTGTAGATCGCCTCTTCCACGTTGCGCGGATAGATCTTGAAGCCGGAGGCGATGATCATCTCCTTCAGCCGGTCGGTGATGAAGACATAGCCGTCCTGGTCGATCCGCCCGACATCGCCGGTGTGCAGCCGCCCGTCCATGATGGTGTCGGCCGTCGCGTCCGGCCGGTTCCAATAGCCCCTCATCACCTGCGGGCCAGTGAAGGTGAGTTCGCCGGTCTCGCCTGGCGGCAGCACCGTCTTGCGGTCGTCCAGCGAGACGATTTCGCAGATCGTGCCGGGGATGGGCAGGCCGATGGAGCCCATCCTGGCGCCTGCCGGCGGGTTGACGCAGGTGACGGGCGAGCACTCCGACAATCCGTATCCTTCGACAATGTGCGCGCCGGTGCGCCGTTCGAAATCCTGGCGCACCTCCATCGGCAGCGGCGCGCCTCCGGAAACGATCATCTCGATCGAGCTCAAGTCATATCGGTCGATGCCGGGCGTGTTCATGAGCGCAGTGAACAAAGTGGGGACAGCGCAGAATGCAGTCGGCCTCTTCTTCTCGATCAGCTTCAGCAGCGCTTCGGGCTGGAAGCGGGGCACCAGCACCATCTCCGCGCCGGTCGACAGCGACCAGTTCATGACGCAGGTCATGGCGAAGGCGTGGAACAGCGGCAGGATGCCGAGCGAGCGCAAAGCCGCCTGCGGATGGCCGCTGAACCACAACGTCACCTGCTGGGCATTGATGTCGACATTGGCGTGGCTGAGGGCCGCGCCCTTCGCGACGCCGGTGGTGCCGCCGGTATATTGCAGCAGCGCCAAGGTGGTGCCGGGATCGATGTCGGGCAACGTCACCTTGCCGTCATTGTCGGTCACGTCCTCGAAGCGGATGAAGTGGACGTCGTTGCCGGTCCTGGCCAACTGCCGAGCCATGGCAATAGGCGCCAGCAGCCGCTTGGCGAAAGGCAGCGCCTTGGGCAGCGAGCAGACGATGATGCGCCGGAGCGGCGAGCGCTCGAATTGCGGGCGCAGCTTGGCGACCAGGCCCTCGAGCCCCATGGTCACCATGACCGTGGTTCCGGAATCCTGAAGCTGATGCTCGATCTCGCGTTCGGCATAGAGCGGGTTGAAGTTCACCACCACGCCGCCGGCCTTGAGGATCCCAAAATAGGCGATCACGAAGTAGGGGCAATTGGGCAGAAACAGCCCGACGCGGTCGCCCGGCTTGAGTCCAAGATCGAGCAGGCCGCGCGCGAACCGGTCCGACAGCTCCTTGATTTCGGCAAAGCTCCAGCGCCGGTCGAGGAAATCGATGCAGGATTTCGGTCCGTAACGCGCCGCTGCCTCGTCGAGCAGGCCATAGAGCGGCCGCGGCCGCAACTCGGCCCGCCAATCGACGCCCGGCGGATAGGATCTCAGCCAGGGCCACGGCGCTGCCGGTTTGGACGCAACGAGAGTCATCTCTGCCTCCTGGCCCACAATGGGCCGGCACGGCGTGGCTATGCTCGCATCCTGTTAGGAAATAGACAAATGTTTGATTAACAGACGGCTATTGCCAGCGCCGCATTGCGCGCTCGGCCGCGGCGGCGACCAGGCGGCGCGGCAGGAAACGCGCCGCCGCCGTCGCCAGATAATTGCCTGACCCGACGACATGCACCACGCGGTTGCCGAGGGCACGCAACCCCTCGCGCACCACCCGGTCGGGCTCGTGCATCGGGAGCAGGTTGTCCGACCGTGCGATACGTGCGCGTTCGAAGAAGCGGCTGCGCGTGGCGCCGGGGCAGAGCGCCAGGACATCGACCGGTGTGTCGGACAGCTCCTCCGCCAGGGCCTCGGCATAGTGCAGCAGGAACGCCTTGCTCGCGGCATAGGTCGCGAACAACGGGATCGGCATGAAGGCGGCCGCGCTGGCGACAAAGATGATGCCGCCCCGCTGCCCGCCCTCGGCGCGCTTCAACATGCCGGGGAGCAGGGCGCGGGTCAGTTCCACCGGCGCCGCGACGTTGATCTGGGCCATCTCGCTTTCCCGCTCTGGCGGGTTCTCTGCGACCGGCCCCAGATAGCCGAGACCGGCATTATTGATCAGCAGATCGATGGGCTGGCCTTCCGCAAAGCCGATCACCGCCTGCCGCCCCTCTGCCGTCGCCAGGTCGGCGGCGATGCTGCGCACCGTCCGCTCGGCGTTCGCGAGCTCGCCCGCCAGTTGGCCAAGGCGGGTCCGGTCGCGCCCGGTGAGCAGCAGGGAGGTCGATTTCGGGAGGGCACGCGCGAAGGCCTCGCCGATGCCGCTGGACGCGCCGGTGATCAGAGCACAGCGATATGTCATTCGACCCCTCTCGAATCAGCCCTCAAGATACGGCATGGCATGGTTCCGCGCCATCGGCCGCATTGCAATTCGGCCGGTCGTCAAGGAACATCGCCCGCGTCGAATTGGAGGAATCGAAATGCCCAAGTTCAGCACCCTCGATGACCTTTCCGTGGCCGGCAAGCGCGTGCTGGTGCGCTGCGACCTCAACGTCCCGATGAAGGACGGCAGGGTCACCGACGCAACCCGCATCGAACGCTCGGCGGAGACGCTGAAGGAGCTGAGCGGCAAGGGCGCGCGGGTCATCGTGCTGTCGCATTTCGGTCGGCCCAAGGGCAAGCGCTCCGCAGAATTTTCGCAGAAGCCTTTGGTGGAGCCATTGGCGCAGGCCCTCGGGCGCAGGGTCGCCTTCGCCGAGGATTGCATCGGCCCCGAAGCGGAGCAGGCGGCCAAGGCTCTGAAGGACGGCGACGTTCTGCTGCTGGAGAACCTGCGCTTCCACAATGAAGAGGAAGCGAATGAATCCGGCTTTACCAGGCAGCTTGCCGCGCTGGCCGATCTCTACGTGAACGACGCCTTCTCCGCCGCGCATCGCGCCCATGCCTCGACCGAGGGCGTGGCGCATCTGCTGCCGGCCGCCGCAGGCCGCCTGATGCAGGCAGAGCTCGATCACCTGCAGGCGGCGTTGGAGAATCCCAAGCGCCCGGTGATGGCGATCGTCGGCGGCGCCAAGGTCTCCACCAAGCTTGACCTGCTCGGCAATTTGGTGGGCAAGGTCGATCGGCTGGTGATCGGCGGCGGCATGGCCAACACCTTCCTGTTCGCGCAAGGCGCCGAGATCGGCAAGTCGCTGGCCGAGCGCGAGATGGCCGATACCGCGCGTGACATCCTCGGCAAGGCGCGGGAGCGGAACTGCAAGATCCTGCTGCCCGTGGACGCGGTGGTCGCGGCCGAATTCAAGGCCAACCCGCTGGTCGAGACGGTGGCCGCCAATGCGGTGCCGAACAACAAGATGATCCTGGATGTTGGAGCGAAGACGATCGCGGCGATCGTCGCGGAGATGAAGAAATGCAAGACGCTGGTGTGGAACGGCCCGCTCGGCGCCTTCGAGACTCCGCCCTTCGAGCGCGCCACCATTGCGGTGGCGCAGGAGGCCGCGTCTCTCACCAGGGCCAAGGCGCTGCTCTCGGTCGCAGGCGGCGGCGACACTGTCGCGGCGTTGGCCGCGGCGGCCGTGGAGGACCAATTCTCTTATGTCTCCACCGCCGGCGGTGCGTTCCTGGAATGGCTGGAGGGCAAGGAGTTGCCGGGCGTCGCGGCTTTGATACCGAAATGACGAGAGGGTGGCGGGCTTGCCAGCCCAGCCCCGCTTCGCCAGACTGATCCGATGAGCGAGAAGAGCAGCGCCAGCCCCGCTCCGGCGCGCGGCATCAACTTCATCGACGCCGTTCCGGACGGTGACAACCGCACGCGCCAGGTCTGCGCCGAATGCGGCTTCGTCAATTACGAGAATCCGAAGATCGTGGTCGGCTCGGTCTGCCATTGGGGCGAGCGCATCCTGATGTGCCGGCGTGCCATCAACCCGCGCAAGGGATACTGGACCTTGCCGGCCGGATATCTGGAGCTGCACGAGACGACCACCGCGGGCGCCGCGCGCGAGGCCTGGGAGGAAGCGTGCGCCCGGATCGAGATCGAGACCCTGCTTGCGGTCTATGCGGTGCCGCGCATCAGCCAGGTGCAGCTCATGTATCGCGCGCGACTCCTCACCGACGAGGTCAGCGCGGGGCCGGAAAGCCAGGAAGTCCGCCTGTTCGCGTTCGACGCGATTCCCTGGGACGAGATCGCCTTCCCCTCCGTGCGCTGGGCGTTGCACCAGTTCCAGGAAAGCCGCCACCTCGACAGCTTCGCGGCCTACAGCAACCCGCCGGGCGAGACCGGGGATTTCTGAAGCCACGATCGCGACGCCTTCTCCTGGAATTGCTCGGCTGATCGCTTGTTGACCCAGAGAACTGTCCTGGGACGAAGCCTTGCCGCTGGACCAGCCGTCACCCGCCGCTTCCCAGCCGCCTCCGCGTGAGACTGCGTCCCAGGTCCTGCATCGGCTCACCATCGGCGCGCCGGAAGACAAGGTCACGTTCGGCGCGATGCTGGACGCGCTGGGCGAGCGCGGCTTCGGCCTGCTGCTGATCGTGATGGCCGTGCCGAACCTGCTGCCCTTTCCCGGCGTGCCGGGGGTCAGCTTCGTCACCGGCATGGCGATCCTCTATCTCGCGGTGCAGCTCATGCTCGCGAAGGATGACCCAAAGCTGCCGGCCTGGATCGAGCGGAGGAGCTTCACGCGCGGCCAGCTCTCGCGCTTCATCGTGAAGACCAATCCGTTCCTGCGCTGGCTGGAGAAGCCGATCCGGCCGCGCTGGCATTCGGTGGTCGCCGGATCCGGCGAGCGGCTTATCGGTTTTGCCGCACTGCTCCACGCAATCACCCTTGCCCTTCCCATCCCCATGGGCAACCTGCCGCAAGCGGTCGCGCTCATCCTGCTCGCGCTCGCGCTGATCGAGCTCGACGGATTGATGGCGATCCTCGGCTATCTGGCCTCGATCGCGGCGTTCGCCTGGCTTGTCGCCGTCGTGCTTGGCCTTGGCAAGATCGCCTCGGTGATTTTTGCCTAGCGCGGCCGCGGCTTTGCGCGCGCGGTCGGCTCGGCCTGGAGCGGGTCGTCGGGCCAGTAGTGCTTGGGATATTGACCTCTGAGGTCCGCCTTCACCGCGCGATAGGAACTGGCCCAGAAGCTCTTGAGGTCGCGGGTCACCTGCACGGGACGGCGCGCGGGCGAAAGCAGGTGCAGCAGCACCTGCACCTTGCCGCCGGCGATAACCGGCGTATCGGTCGCGCCGAACATCTCCTGCAGTCGGACGGCCAGCACCGGCACGTCGCCGGACCGGTAATCCAGCGGCACGCGCGAGCCGCTGGGCACGGTGAGATGGGTCGGCGCGAGCGCGTCCAGCGCCTGGCGCTGCTTCCAGTCGAGCTGTGACAGCAGCGCGTCCATCAGATCAAGGCTGGCGAGATGGGCGCGGCGCGTCATGCCGGCAAGGTACGGCGCCAGCCACTCTTCCAGGCTCGCGAGCAGCGCGTCGTCGCTCAGGTCGGGCCAGCTATCATCGAGTTTGCGCAGGAAGGCGATGCGCGCCTGCAGATTGCGAGCGTTATCGGTCCAGGGCAGAGCCGTCAGCCCCATTGCGCGGACGCCTTCGATCATGGCGGCGGAAACCTGAGCGGGCGGCGGGTTCTTCAGAGGCTTCTCCTCGAGCACCAGGGACCAGAGCCGGCGCTCCCGCTTGGCTTCCACCATCTCGGCTCGCGGATTCCAGGCCAGCACGTCCCTGTCCTCGATCGCGCCGGCGAAATCCTCTTCGATCTCGGCCAAGGCGATGGGTGCGGCGAGGAAGATGCGCGCCTCCCGCGCCTCGCCATCCAGCGAACCCACCGCCAGGAAATCCTCCGCCGCCAGCGGATCATGCGCCGGCAGCATGGCGCCGCGGCCGTTGCTGAGCCGGAACTGGCCTAATCCTTGTGCTTGGCCGCCGCGGCGCTGCGCCAGGCGGTCGGGATAGGCGAGCGCCAGAACCTGCCCGCATTGCGCGATGGAGGATGCCGCACCCTTCTTGACGCCAAGCTGCCGCCGCCAATCGACGGCCGATTGCCTGATGCGGGCGCGCTGGTTGCGGTCGAGCGCGGAATCGCCCGATTCGCCGCGCAGCAACTGCACGCGATGGCGCAGATCGGCGTCGCTCGCGCGCCCCTTCAAAATATCGCGTTCGCTCAGGGTCGCCGCGATGTCGCAGGCGAGATCGCCGAGGCTGCGCTCCTCCGCGCGCACCATCATGTGGGCGAGGCGCGGATGCACGCCGAGTTCCGCCATGCGCCGGCCATGCGGCGTCGCCAGGTTGCCGGCGTCGATCGCCTCCAGCTGGCGCAGCAGCGTGCGCGCCTGGGCAAGCGCAGCGACTGGCGGCGGCGTCATCAGCACCAGCGCGGCGGGATCGGTGATGCCCCAAACCGCGAGCTCCAAGGCGAGCGGCGCGAGATCCGCCGCCTCGATCTCCGGCGCGTCGAAGGCCGGCAGCGCACGTTCGCTGGCCGCGCTCCACAGGCGATAGCACACGCCCGGCGCGGTGCGCCCGGCGCGGCCGCGGCGCTGTGCCGTCGCCGCGAGTGACGCTTTCACCGTGATGAGGCGCGACATGCCGCTGGCCGGATCGAAGCGTGGGCTGCGCCGCAAGCCGCTATCCACCACCACGCGCACGCCCTCTATGGTGAGCGAGGTTTCGGCGATCGACGTGGCCAGGATGACCTTCCGCCTACCCTGCGGATCGCGGCGGATCGCCTTGTCCTGCTCCGGCAATGGCAGATCGCCGTAGAGCGGCAGCACGACGGCGCGGCTCTCGTCCGCCAGCCGATCCTGCGTGCGGCGGATCTCGGCGGTGCCGGGCAGGAAGGCGAGGATATCGCCGCTCTCCTCGGCCAGCGCCCGCCGGATTGCCGATGCCATGCGGTCTTCCAGCCGCGCCTGGGGATCATCGCCGAGGTGACGCGTCTCCACCGGAAACGCGCGCCCTTCGCTGCGCAGGCGCCGCGCGCCGGGAATACGCTGCGCGACACTCTCGCCATCAAGGGTCGCCGACATCACGACGAGCCGCAGGTCCGGGCGCAGGCCGGCCTGCGCCTCCAGCGCGAAAGCGAGCGCCATGTCGCCTTCGATGGTGCGCTCGTGGAACTCGTCGAACATGATCGCGGCCACGCCCGGGAGCTCCGGATCGCCCTGAAGCTGGCGCAGGAACAGGCCGGTGGTCACCACTTCGATCCGGGTCTTCGGCCCCACCTTGCGGTCGAGGCGCACGCGGTAGCCGACCCGCTCCCCCACCTCCTCGCCCAGCATCGCGGCCATGCGCGCCGCGGCGCCGCGCGCCGCCAGCCGGCGCGGCTCCAGCACGATGATCTTGCCGCGCTTGACCCAATCCGCGTCAAGCAATGCCAATGGCACGCGCGTCGTCTTGCCCGCGCCGGGCGGCGCCTCCAGCACCAGGTTCGGCGCAGCCGCGAGCGCGCCCAGGATCTCCGGGATCAGCGGCTCGATCGGAAGGTCGGTGGCGATGCGCGCGCTCATGACGCGAAGGTATGGGGACTGGCCGCGTCGGCGCCAGAGCGAATCTATCTGGCCAAGTCGTCGAGGATCGGGCATTCCGGCCGCTCGTCGCCGTGGCAATGCTGCGCGAGGTGCCTCAGCGTGCGCGCCATCGCCTGCATCTCCGCGATCTTGCGCTCCAGATCCTCCACATGATGCAGCGCAAGCTCCTTCACCTGCGCGGAGGAGCGCCGGCGGTTGCGCCACAGCGCAAGCAGGGCGCGGATCGTCTCCAGCGGGAAGCCGAGAGAGCGCGCGCGCTGGATGAAGCGCAAGGTGTGCACGTCGTTCTCGTCATAGAGCCGGTATCCGGATCGGGTGCGCTGCGCCTTCGGCAGCAGGCCGATGGATTCGTAGTGCCGGATCATCTTGGCGGACACGGCGGAGGATTTCGCCGCCTGGCCGATGGTCATCTCGCGGGTCACCGACATCACCATTCACGCATCTCCCGGGCGATGGAACCGCCAACGATTGAGGCTCAAGGCGTTGGTCACGACCGTCACGCTGCTGAGCGCCATGGCCGCGCCCGCCACGATCGGCGTCAGCCCGCCCATCGCGGCCAGCGGGATGCCGAGCACGTTGAACAGGAAGGCCCAGACCAGGTTCTGCACGATCTTGCGCTTGGTGGCGCGGGCGAGGTCGATGGCGGCCGGCGCCAGCAGCGGATCGCCGCGCATCAGCGCAATCCCGGCGGTCTCGATCGCGACATCCGTGCCGGTCGCCATCGCGATGCCGAGATCGGCCGAGGCCAGGGCGGGCGCGTCATTGATGCCGTCGCCCACCATGGCGACGGTCTCGCCCTTGCCTTTGAGCGCCGCGATGGCCGCGACCTTGTCGGCCGGCAGCAGTTCCGCCCGCACATCGTCGAGGCCGATCTGCTTGGCCAGGTGGCGCGCCGCCGCCTCGTTGTCGCCGGTCAGCATCAGGCTGCGCACCCTGAGTGTGCGCAGGGCGGCGAGCGCCGCCTGTACGTTCGGCTTGGGCATATCGCCGAAGGCCAGCACCGCGAGCGCGCGCTTCGCATCGGAATCGGCGAGATAGGAGACCGAATTGCCCTTCGCCTGCAGCGCCTGCGCGGCCTCGCGCAGGTCCGCAAGGCTGATGCCCTCCTCCTGCATCAATCGGCCGTTGCCGAGCAGCAGGTTGCGCCCATCCGCCCGTCCGGCAACGCCGCGCCCGGGCAGAGTGCGCAGGTCGGAGGCGTGCGGCGGCGTCAGATGGGCGGCGGCCTCCATCACAGCATGGCCGAGCGGGTGGTTGGCGCCTTGCTGCAAGCCGGCGGCCAGCGCCAAGGCACGGTCGCGCGGCAGATCCGCCGCCGTCGCGATCTCCGTCAGGCGCGGCTTGCCCAGGGTCAGCGTGCCGGTCTTGTCGAACGCCATGATGGTGGTGCCGCCAGCCGTCTCCAGCGCGACTGCATCGCGGATCAGGATGCCATGCTTCGCGCCCACGCCGGTGCCGACCATGATGGCCGTCGGCGTCGCTAGGCCAAGCGCGCAGGGGCAGGCGATCACCAGAACCGCGACCGCGTGCAGGATCGCCGGCTCCCAGCCCTGCCCTGCGATCACCCAGCCCGCAAGCGTCGCAGCGGCTATGACAAGCACCACCGGCACGAACACAGCGCTGATGCGGTCCACCAGGCGCTGGATCGGGGCCTTGGCGCCCTGCGCCGCCGCCACCATGCGGACGATGCGGCTGAGCATGGATTCGGCGCCGGTTGCCGTCACCTCCACCAGCAGCAGACCTTCGCCATTGACGGCGCCGCCGATCACGTGATCGTCGCGCTCGACCTCGACCGGCTTGCTTTCGCCGGTCAGCAGCGACTGGTCGACGGAGGAGCGGCCCTCCACCACCACCCCATCCGCCGCGATGCGGTCCCCCGGCTTCACCACCAGCAGGTCGCCGTGACGCAACGCCGTGACCGGCACGACCTCGTCCCCGCCGTCGCGGCGCACCAGCGCCTCGCTCGGGCGCAGGGATTCCAGTGCCTCCAAGGCCTTCAAGGTGCGGCGCTTGGCGCGCGCCTCCAGCCACTTGCCGAGGCGCACCAGCACGACGATGACGGCCGCCGATTCGAAATAGAGATCGCTGCCGCCGCGCAGCATCAGATGGACGCTGAGCCCATAGGCGGCGCTGGTGCCGAGCGCCACCAGCATGTCCATGTTGGCGGTGCCGCCGCGCAGCGCCTTCCACGCGCCGCGATAGAACGGCGCGCCGAGCCAGAACTGGATGGGCGTCGCCAAGGCGAACTGCCACCAGGCCGGCAGCATGACGTGCCGGTCGAACAGCATGGCCAACATGGGCACGACCAGCGGCAGCGTCAGCACTGCGCCGGCGAGGATCGAGACGAACTCGTGCCGCAGCCTGCTTTGATCTTCCGGCACACCGTGATCGACAGGCCGCGTGCCATAGCCGGCCTTGGCGACCGCCGCCTCGATGGCGGCGGGTGTCACCCGCGCATCTCCGTCAACCTGCGCGATCTCGGTCGCCAGATTGACGTTGGCGGCGGCGACGCCGGGCACGCGTCTCAGCACGCGCTCGATCCGGCCGGCGCAGGCGGCGCAGGTCATACCGGTGACTCCGATCGTGAAATGGCGGTCGGCGTCGTGGGGTTCCGGGGCGGGGGCGGCTGCTTCCAATGATGTCATGGCTTCTAAATGGGCCTTCCCATCATGGGAAGGTCAAGGAAGATTTCGCCGTCCGCAGCCGCCTTGACCTTGCCATGATGGGAAGGTCCATATTGTCCTTATCCAGGCTATGGAGCGAACAGATGATGAAGCTCAAAGTCGCCGGCATGACCTGCGGCGGATGCGTCAAATCGGTGGAGCGCGCAGTAACGGCGGCCGCCCCGGGCGCCAGGGTCACCGTCGATCTCGAATCCGGCGAGGTCGCCATCGACGGCGCCGCCGCCAAGCAGGCGGTGGTCAGCGCGATTGAGGACGCCGGCTATGACGTGGTCGGCGAGGCGGCTTAGCGCCTCGCCGATCTATTTCGCCGCCTGAGCGGCCGCGTCCTTTGCGGCAAACAGGTGCGCGGCATGGGTGATCGCCCCGCCCGCGCGGATGGCCGCCGCCAGCAGCGCGGTTTCCGCCAATTCCGCATCGCTCGCGCCGAGGGCGCGTGCTTCCCTGGCGTGGATTTCGATGCAATAGGGGCATTGGGTGGTGAGCGCCACGGCGACCGCGACCAGCTCCTTCACCTTGGGCGGCAGGGCGCCATCGGCGAAGGCGGCATCGCTGAACGCGTCGAAAGCGAGCATCGCCGCGGGGGCCGCCCGCTTGACGGCGAACAAGCGGGCCAGGTTCTTCATGTCGTACATCGGGCATCCTTGCGTGCATGGGCGCAGCCTCGCGCCGAAAGATGCCGCGCCGGCGCTTCGCGCCGCCAATGCCGAATGGGTATGGAGCGGACCTAGGGGGACTGGCGCCGCTGCATCGCCAGCCGCGCCGCCGCGAAATCCTCGATCGCGGTGCCGACAGACTTGAACAAAGTCACCTCGTCCGCGCTCACGCGGCCTTTGTGCCTGCCGCGCGCCAGGTCGGCGAGCTCGGCCTTGATCGCCTGCTCCGTGATCAGCCCGGCCTTGAGCGGGATCACCAGGTCACCGCCTTCCTTCAGCGCGCCGGCGCGGGTGTCACAGAACAGAGAGGCCCGGCTGACCGCCGCATCGTCGCTTTCACGCATCTCCGGCGTGAAGGCGCCGACGAGGTCGAGATGCGCGCCCGGCTTCAGCCAGGCGCCGCGGATCAACGGCCCCGTGCTCAAAGTCGCGCAGGAGATGAGATCGGCATCCCGCGCGCTTTGCTCCAGGTCCGCGACCGGCTCGACCGGCAGGCCTAGTGCCGCCAGCTCCTTGGCCTTGGCATCGCGCTTCGCGGCATCGCGCGCCCAGAGCTGCACGCGCTCGATGGGGCGCTGCGAGCGATGGGCCTCGATCAGCGGCTGTGAGAGCGCGCCCGCTCCCACCATCAGCATGCGCGTGGCATCGCCGCGCGCGAGATAGCGCGCGGCGAGGGCCGAAGCGGCGGCGGTGCGGCGCACGGTCAAGGTCGCGCCTTCGATCAAGGCGCGCGGCTGGCCGGTCGGCCCATCGACCAGCAGATAGACCGCGTTCACCGCGGGCAACCCGCGCGGGCCGTTGCCCGGTGTGATGGTGGCGAGCTTCATGCCGATCGCCTGGCCCGCTTCCCAGGCCGGCATCAGCAGCAGGGTCTGGTCGGGCTCGCCCCGGATCGGGATCGAGTAGTGGTGGCGGACCGGCACGGTCCAGTCGGCGGCGAAACCCGCGGCCAGCGCATCGACCAGCGACGGATAATCGAGCAGCCGCTCGAGCTCCGCCGCGCTTATGTAGGGCACCTCGGTCATGATGCGCCGGACCTTACGATTTCGCCGCCGGCCCTGGGAAGGGGGTGTCCTGGGAAGGGGCTTGTCGATGGCGCAGCCGGCCGACCGCCGGGCCGGCGGTCACCACGCGCTGGCGTAGTTGAAGGCGGCCGCGGCGATGATCGGGCCGTGCTCGGCCTGGTTGGCGATGATGGCGCAAGCGTCGGGGTCACCCGCCTTCGAGGGGTCCAGCTTCAGCTCGATTTCGGTCGAGGGGCCGTACCACATGCCGACCTTCTTCAGCGAGCGCACCACATTGTAGGTGACGAGGTGGCGCCCGGCATTCTCGCCGGCCTTCACCTGGCTGTCGGCCTTCTTCTGGTAGGTCAGCAGCCAGATGGTCGCCGGCACGCCGATCGGCGCTTCCGGGAACCGCGCCACCACGCGGCCGTCGTTCCCGCGCGCCACCTGGACGCGATACATGGTGTTGCGCGTATAGGCGGTCTTCAGCGCCTTCTGCACCGCCTTGCGGTCGGACCCGACCACGTCGATGGCGCCCGCCACGATCATCTGCGGCGTGTAGACCATCGAGGATCCCTGAACCTCCACATAGGCGCGTTGCCGTTCCGTGAAGAGCGGGTCCGCGAACCGGTCCTTCCAGCCGATATAGTCCCAGTAATCGACATGGAAGGTGAGCGGCAGCACGTATTGTCGTTGCGTCAGCTCGCCCAGCAGCCCATCGGCCGGCGGACAGGAGGAGCAGCCCTCCGACGTGAACAGTTCCACCACCATCGGGGCCGGCACGGTGGTCAGGACGACCGGTGTGTATTCCTGTGCCGTCGTGGAGTCCGGGGCAGCGGGAGCGGCGGGATCGAACCCGGGATCGACTGAGCCGGGCGGTCCTGGTTCAACCAGGGACTGGCCATAGCTTGGGCCGCCGCTGCCACCGCCGCCCAGATCGATATCGAGGGTTTGCGCGCGTGCGGCGCCCGAACCCGCCGCCAAGGCCAACGTCAATAAAATTGCTGAAAAAATCGCGCGCATTGTCATGCCGCCAAAATGGAACGGGCGGCATGGAGGCGCGAATCACGAACGGGTGAGATATCGCGTTGTGCCGGCGGCCTGTCACGCCTGGCATCGCGCGCCGCCTGGGCCGCCGGCGTCATTGCGTGTGCCTCATCAGAAATCGCTCACGCGGCCGTTACGCTCCCAGTCGCCGTAGCGCGTCGGCTCGGGGCCGCTGGGCCCGCCGATCTCGCGCGGACGCTTCGCCGTCGACGCGTCTTGCGCGGCGCTTGGCGCAGGGCCGCCTCCGGAGGGTGAGGGTGCGGCCGGTACACCGGCCTTCGCAGGGGTGGGATCGGGCTGTGTCATGGATCTGATAGTATACGCTCGCGACTTGTCCGGCCAAGCCGCTCGCCTTGATTCCGGGGCGGCAAGGACCATCTGATAACCGGACGGAAAGTGAGGCCTAGGAGGGGCCAGAGAAATGGGTGGCTATATGCGGACGGCCTTGCTGCTGGCGGCCCTGACGGGCCTGTTCCTGGCAGCCGGCTTCCTGATCGGCGGGCAGCAGGGCATGGTGATCGCATTCCTGATCGCCTGCGCCATGAACCTGTTCGCTTATTGGAATGCGGACAAGCTGGTGCTGCGCATGTATCGCGCCGAGCCGGTCGACGAAACCACCGCGCCGGAGTTCCACCGCCTGGTGAGCGACCTGGCGGCGCGCGCCGGCCTGCCTAAGCCCAAGATCTACATCATCGAGAATTCGCAGCCGAACGCCTTCGCGACCGGCCGCAACCCGGAGAACGCCGCCGTCGCCGCGACCACCGGCCTGCTCAAGATGCTGAGCCGCGACGAGATCGAAGCCGTGATGGCCCACGAGCTTGCGCACGTGCGGAACCGCGACTCCCTCATCATGACCATGACGGCGGTGCTGGCCGGCGCGATCGGCATGCTGGCGAACTTCGCACTCTTCTTCGGCGGCAGCCGCGATCGCGAAGCGCCGCTGGGCGGCCTTGGCGCGCTGCTGGTCATGTTGCTGGCGCCCATGGCGGCGATGCTGGTGCAGTTCGCCATCTCGCGCTCGCGCGAATACGAGGCGGACCGGATCGGCGCCGCGATCTGCGGCCGGCCGCGCTCATTGGCGTCCGCCCTGGCCAAGATCTCCAACGGCGCGGCGCGCATCCCGAACAACGCGGCGGAATCGAACCCGGCGACGGCGCACCTCTTCATCGTCAACCCGCTGTCCGGGCGCGGCGCCGACAGCCTGTTCTCGACCCATCCCAACACGCAGGAGCGGATCGACCGCCTGGTCGCGATGGAAGACGGCGCACCGGTGGCGGCGAGCGCCGTGCCGGCAGCGCCCGTGCGGCGTTCCACCATTCCGAACTCCACGCCGCGCGGGCCGTGGAGCCTGGACTAGGCCAGGACCAGACCAGGGCTTAGGACAGCCAGGGCTTAGGACAGAGCCGGCGCCGCGACGCGCGATCCCTGCAGGTTTGAGAGGGCCGCCACCGTCTGCAGCAGCACGGGGGCCAGCTCCGCGCGCATGCGTTCCGGCGTCCAGTCACGGGTCGTCATTGACATGTTGACCCCGCCGATAGACCGGCCGTCCGCATTCACAATCGGCGCGGCGATCGTCAGCTCGCCCGGCAGGCACTCTTCCTCGGCGATCGTGTAGCCGACCTGGCGGGCCGCCGCGATCCGCGCCAGGATGCTCCGGCGATCGCAGATCGTGCGAGGAGTGAACGGTGCGAGATGAGAGCGGTCGAGGATCGTCGCGACTTCCTCGTCGCTGCGCCGCGAAAGGATGGCGCGCCCGCTGGCGGTGCAGAAGGCAGGCACCCGCTCGCCGACGATCGGGCTCAACAGGCGTGCGCGGCGGGCCGGTATCCGGATCACGTAGATGACGTCGGTGTCGACCAGCCGGCTCAGATTGACCGCCTGCCGGGTCTCCTCGTGCAGGTTGACCAGATGCGGACCCGCGACCTGGATCAGGTGGTCGGACTGCATGTAGGCGACGGACCAGTCCAGCATCTTCGCCGAGAGCGTGTAGCGCCGCGTATTCGGATCCTTGTGCAAGTAGCCGAGCGCATGCAACGTATAGGCGAAGCGCTGGGCCGCGCTCTTGTCGAGCTTGGTGATCTCGCGAATGTCGCTGAGGCTGAGATGCGCTTCGCCTGTGAGAAACGCGCTCAGCACCCGCAGGCCCTTTTCCAGAGAGCCGACGAAAAGTTGACCACGACCGTCGGCATCCGCCTCGCCGCGGAGCGGCATCGCGCGCGCGAGCGGGAGAGGTCTTCGCCTTGCCGTTCCCATCGATCCCCACATTCCGCATAGGACTGCGGACTCGAATTGTCTTCCCCACATCGATGATATATCGTTTTCCGATAGAACGTATCGCATAATGATACGAACGAAACTCGCTTGCCGCGCGGCGCGGGGGAAATGGGGGAGGCATGTGGGGTGAACGTGCGCCCGATCGGACCCAGGAGGTCGCGGTCGGCAAGCATCGTGTGGTGACGTACAGCTTCGGCAGCGGCAAGGACGTGGTCCTGCTGCTGAATGGCGGTCCCGGGCTCCCGTGCGACTACCTGCGGGAGGCGCATTCCTTCCTCGCCGATCACGGCTTTCGCGTCGTGACCTTCGACCAGCTCGGCACCGGCAAGTCCGACCGGCCGACCGACGAAGCGCTATGGAGTATCACGCGCTATGTCGAGGAAGTGGAGACGATCCGCACCGCGCTCGATCTGGGCAAGGTCCATCTGCTCGGCCATTCGTGGGGCGGCTGGCTGGCGATCGAATACGCCATTCATCATGGCGACAAGCTGAAGACGCTGCTGCTTGAGGACACGGTCGCCGACATGCCGCATCTGGTGAGCGAGCTCGAGCGGCTGCGATCGGCGCTCGGTTCCGAAACCGTCGCCATGATGCAGCGCCACGAGGCGCAGGGCACCATCAATCATCCGGAATACATGGCGGCGATCACGCTGCTGAACTATCGCCACGTTTGCCGCCTGGAGGAATGGCCGGCGCCGGTCAAGCGCTCGCTCGACGACTGGAACATGGGGCCCTATATGACCATGCAGGGGCCAAACGAGTTCCTCTATACCGGCAACCTCAAGGAATGGAACCGCGTGCCGGAGCTGCATCGCATCAAGGTGCCGGCGCTCATCACCTGCGGCCAGCATGACGAGCTGACGCCCGCCTGCGCGATGCGCATGAAGCAGCATCTGCCCAATGCCGAGTTGAAGGTCTTCCCCAACTCATCCCACATGCCGTTCTACGAGGAGCCGCAGGCATACTATCCGGCGCTGCTCGATTTTTTGAGCCGCCATCGAGGCTAGCCGCGTAGCGGCGGGGGCGCGACGATGCATCGCTATTCCTTCGTACTCTACCGCCCGCTGCAGCTCATCCCGGTGCTGTTCGGGATCAGCGTGCTCTCCTTCGTGCTGGTGAAGTCGATCCCGGGCGACCCCGTGCGAATGCTGCTCGGCACCAAGGCGACGCCCGAGGCGGTGGCACGGATCCGCGCCCTCTACGGTCTCGATGAGCCGCTCTTCATGCAATACTTCTATTTCCTCAAGAATCTCGGCATCGGCGAAATGGGGCAGTCGATCCTCTACAAGACGCCCGTGCTGCCGCTGATTGCCGATCGGGTGGCGCCGACCCTGTTCCTCGTCATCGGCAGCGTGCTGCTCACCCTGCTCATCGCCGTCCCGCTGGCGAGCGTCGCGGCGACCTGGCGGGGCCGCGCGGTCGATCATGCGATCCGTGCCTTCACCACCGCCGGGCTCGGCTTCCCCGCTTTCTGGCTCGGAATCATGCTCATCATCCTGTTCAGCGTGAAGCTTGGCCTTTTCCCGGTGGCGGGTTATGGCGAGACGGTGATCGACAAGCTGCATCACATGATCCTGCCGTGCCTGACCGTGGCGCTCGCCCTCTCCGCCGTGGTGACGCGCAACCTGCGCGCCAGCATGATCGCGGAGCTGGCCTCCGATCATGCGACCGCGGCACGCGCCAAGGGCCTGTCCGAGAGCTGGATCTTCCGCCGGCACATCCTGCCGAACTCGCTCATCCCCGCGATCAACCTGCTGGCCATCAATGTCGGCTGGCTGATCGGCGGCAGCGTGGTGGTGGAAACGGTGTTCTCGCTGCCCGGCATGGGGCAGCTCCTTGTGCGCGCCATCTTCACCCGCGACTACATGGTGGTGCAGGGCGTGACGCTCGTCTTCGCCTGCGCCACCGTGCTCCTGAACTTCATCGCGGACGTCCTGACGGTCGCGGCCGACCCGAGGGTGAAGCTGTGAGCGACTTCGCTCTGTCGCGCGGCAACTGGCTGGAGCGCGGCATCGGCGCGCTGCGCCTGGGGCGCGCCAATCTCAATCTCCGCCTCGGCGCGGGCATCGTGCTGGCCTGGGCGCTGGTCGCGCTCCTGGCGCCCTGGATCGCACCCTTCGACCCGATCGCGCACAACCTGCCGGACAAACTGCAGGGTCCGAGCCTGGCGTATCCCTTCGGAACCGACAATTTCGGGCGTGACATCCTCTCCCGCGTCATTTACGGCGCGCGCATAGACCTGCAGATGGGCGTCATCGGCGTGCTGTTCCCGTTCCTGATCGGCACCACCATCGGCTCGATCGCGGGCTATGCCGGCGGCTGGGTCGATTCCGTGCTGATGCGCTTGGTGGACGTGGTGCTGGCCTTCCCGTTCCTGGTGCTGATGCTGGCGATCATCGCCATTCTCGGCCCGGGCCTGTACAGCTTCTATATCGCGATGGCGCTGGTCGGCTGGGTCTCCTATGCGCGGCTCGTGCGCGCGCAGGTGCTGGTGCTCAAGACCAGCGATTTCGTGACCGCGGCGCGCTCCCTCGGCTTCGGGCGCCTGCGCATCCTGTTCCGGCACATCCTGCCCAATTGCATCGCCGGCTCGATCGTCTTTTCCATGTCGGACGTGGTGCTGGTCGTGCTGTCCGGCTCGGCGATTTCCTATCTCGGCCTCGGTGTCCAGCCGCCGACGGCGGAATGGGGCGTGATGATCGCGGAAGGGCAGAACTTCATCACCACGGCATGGTGGATCACGACCTTTCCGGGTCTTGCCATCGTGTTCATGGCGCTTGGCTTCTCCCTCCTGGCGGACGGCCTCGCCGAGCGCCTCGGTCTGAGGCAGCGATGAGCCTGCTGGAAGTCCGCAACCTCTCGATCGCCGCCGGCGCGTCGACGCTGGTCGAGCAGGTCGATCTCGATCTGGCCGAGGGCGAGGTTCTCGGTCTGGTCGGCGAGAGCGGGTCCGGCAAGACGATCACCTGCCGCGCGCTGATGCGCCTGTTGCCGGCGGGAGAGCTGCGCATAAGCGCGGGCTCCATCCACCTCAACGGGCGAGACCTTGCGCGCGCCAGCGAGGCCGAGATGCGCAAGGTGCGCGGGGTGGAGATCGGCATGATCTTCCAGAACCCCAACTCGCATCTCGACCCGGTCATGCGCATCGGCGACCAGATCGCCGAGAGCGTGCGCTATCACGAGGGCGCCAGCGCCGGCGAGGCACGGTCGCGCGCAATCGAGTTGCTTCGACAAGTCGGCATTCCCGACCCTGCCCGCCGCATGGCCGCCTATCCACACGAATTCTCCGGCGGCATGCGCCAGCGGGCGATGATCGCGGTAGCGCTCGCCTGCCGGCCGAAAATCCTGATCGCGGATGAGCCGACCACCGCCCTCGACGTCACCGTGCAGGCGCAAGTTCTGCGTCTGCTGTTGGACCTGCGCGACCGCCTGGGCTTGGCCATCGTGCTGGTCACGCACAATCTGGGCGTGGTGGCGCAGACCTGCGATTCGCTGGCCGTGATGTATGCCGGCCGCGTGATGGAGCGCGGCCCCAAGCGCGAATTGCTGCGCATGCCGGCGCATCCCTATACCGCCGCTTTGCTGGGCTGCCAGCCCGGCTCGGCCAATCCGGCGGAGCCGCTGCCCGCCATTCCGGGCCAGCCCCCCGCAGCGGGGGCCTTCCCCGCCGGCTGCCGGTTCCATCCGCGATGCCCGCGCGCCGCCGCCATCTGCGAAAGCGAGCGGCCGGCCTTGCGTGCTCTCCGCGACCGGCGCGTCGCGGCCTGTCACTTCGCGGTGGCGCCATGAACGCGTCGCTCCCGCTGCTGGACGTGAAGGACCTGATGGTGCGGTTCCGCGCCGCCGGCGCCGGGATCCCCTTCACGCGGCCGCGCTACATCAACGCAGTCAACGGTGTGAGCCTGACGGTCGCGCCGGGCGAGACGCTCGGCATCGTGGGCGAGTCCGGCTGCGGCAAGAGCACCTTGGGCCGCGCGATCCTTAACTTGGTGGAGTTTGAGAGCGGCGCGGTCCGATTCGAAGGCGGCGAGGTGTCGGCCCGCGACAAGGCCGCGATCGCGCGGCTGCGCGGCGAGACCGCCATGATCTTCCAGGACCCGTACGGATCGCTCAATCCTCGGATTCCGATAGGCGAGGCGATCGCCGAAGTGCTGCGCGTCCACCGCAAGGTGGGAGCGGATGCCGTGCCCGCGCGAGTCGCGGAGCTGCTCCGGCTGGTCGGATTGACGCCGGACCTCGCCGGCCGCAGGCCACATCAACTGAGTGGTGGGCAATGCCAGCGGGTCGGGATTGCGCGGGCGCTAGCGGTCGAGCCGCGCCTCATCATCGCCGATGAATGCGTCGCCGCGCTCGACGTGTCGATTCAGGCGCAGATTCTCAACCTGCTGATGGAGCTGCAGCGGCGGATGAACCTGGCGCTGATCTTCATCTCGCACGATCTCGGCGTCGTCCGGCACCTTTGCCGCCGGGTCGCCGTCATGTATCTCGGTCGGATCGTGGAACTCGGCCCGACGGAGCAGGTGTTCTCCGCACCGCGCCACCCTTATACCCGCGCGCTGCTCGCCGCCGTGCCGGATATCGACCCCGACCGCCTGCTGGCCCCGCCGCAACTGGGCGGAGAGCCGCCGAGCCCGCAGGACCTGCCGTCCGGCTGCCCGTTCCATCCCCGGTGCCCGCACGCGCAGACCGCCTGCGCGCGGGGCAACGCCCCGACATTGCGCGCGACCATCCCCGGCGATCTCCGTGCCGGCGAGGTGGCCTGCCATTTCGATCTACCACCCGACACACAACAGGGAGAGGACCCATGAAGGGAAAGCTGAAATACGGCCTGATTCTGGCCGGTGCGCTCGCCATCCTGGCGGGTGACATCACGATCGCCGCGGCCGAAGGCGTGCTAACGATCGGCCGGCGCGAGGACGGCACCACGATGGACCCGATCAAGACGGCACAGAACGTCGACTTCTGGGTCTTCTCCAACATGTATGACGTGCTGGTCCGGGTCGACAAGACCGGCACCAAGCTGGAGCCGGGGCTGGCGGAAAGCTGGACCGTATCCGAGGACCAGCTCACCTATACCTTCAAGCTGCGCGAGGCCAAGTTCTCCGACGGCTCGCCGATCACGGCCGGCGACGCGGCCTGGAACCTGCTGCGCATCCGCGACCACAAGGAATCGCTGTGGGGTGCGACCTATTCGGTGATCAAGGACGCCGTTGCCGAGGACGACAAAACCCTGGTGGTGACGCTGAACCAGCCGACCGCGTCATTCCTGTCCACGCTCGCCATGCCGGGCGTGTCCATCCTGTCCAAGAAGGCTACGGAAGCCGACGAGGCCGGCCTGTCCGATCACCCGGTTTCATCCGGCGCCTTCATCATGAAGGAATGGCGCCGCGGCGACACCGTGGTCCTGGAACGCAATCCGCACTTCTGGGAGGCGGACCGCGTGTCCCTTGACGGCATCCAGTGGATTTCCGTGCCGGACGACAACACCCGCGTGCTGAAGCTGCAGGCGGGCGAGCTGGATTGCGGCATCTTCATTCCGTTCTCCCGGATCGCCGAACTCAAGCAGGATGCCAATCTCAACGTGCTGCTCGACCCGTCCACCCGCGAGGATCATCTGCTGATCAACCACGAACATCCGCCGCTGGACAAGAAGGAGGTGCGCCAGGCGCTCGACTTAGCGATCGACGAGCAGGCGATCGTGGACACCGTGACCTTCGGTGTGGGCACCGTCGCCAATTCCTACATTCCGGCCGGCGCGCTGTACTACCACAAGGACAACCTGGTCCGGCCGTTCGACCCGGCCAAGGCGAAGGAGATGCTTGCCGCCGCCGGCGTGAGCGACCTGACGCTGCAATACAATGTCGAGGCGGGCAACGAGGTGGACGAGCAGACCGCGGTGCTCATCCAGCAGCAGGCGGCGCAAGCCGGCATCACCATCAACATCATGAAGATCGACCCCGCTGCCGGCTGGGACGAGCTCGTGGCCGGCAACTATGACATCTCGGTCAATTACTGGACCAACGACATCATCGATCCGGACCAGAAGACCACCTTCGTGCTCGGCCACGACACCAACATGAACTACATGACGCGCTACAAGAACGACGCGGTGAAAGAGCTGGTCGAGAAGGCGCGGGTCGAGTTCGACCCCGCCAAGCGCGAGCAGATGTATATCGACCTGCAGAAGATGGCGAAGGAGGACGTGAACTGGATCGACCTCTACTACAGCCCGTACCGCAACGCCTGCCGGAAGAACATCGAGGCCTTCTACCAGAACCCGCTCGGCCGCTTCTTCATGGAAGACACGAAGAAGATGTAGCTTGCTGCGCCTAGTCCCCTCCCCCAAGCCGGGGAGGGGCTACCGCATCCATTCCCTCGCCCAAACCGGGGCGGGATTTACCGGCATGCCGCACCAGATGCGATTGCCCAGGTCAGAACGCTTGGCCTCGTCGCGCCGATCGGGCATAAGGCGAGCCATGGCCAATCCGCCTTCACCCGCCGAGAAGCAGCCAGAATCCGATAACGTCGTGCTTTCCGCCCGCGCGGTGGCGATCGAGCTGCTGGAAGCCGTGCTCAAGCGCCGCAAACCGCTGGACGAGGCGCTGGCCGAGCATCCGGACCTCGACAGGCTGGTCAACCGCGACCGGCAATTCGTGCGCGCGCTCGTCACCTGCACCCTGCGGCATCTGGGGCAGATCGACCACGTGCTGGCGCAATGCCTGGAGAAGCCGCTGCCGGCACGCGCCAGCGCGATCCGCAACATCCTGCGCCTCGGGACAGCGCAGACCCTGTTCCTGAAGACGCCGGCCCACGCCGCGGTCGACACCATGGTGACGCTGGCCGGCAAGCGCGGCGGCGAAGCGGGCTACAAGGGCCTGGTCAACGCCGTGCTGCGCCGCATCGCGCGCGAGGCCGACCTGTTCCGCCAGTTCGCGCCCGGCAGCGGCAATTTCACCGGCGCGATCTCGCTGCCCGACTGGCTCTGGCAGAGCTGGGTCAAGGCATACGGAGTTGCCAAGGCGACGCAGATCGCCATCGCGCACCTGGAGGAGCCGCCGCTCGATTTCACCGTGCGGCGCGATCCCGACCATTGGGCCAAGATGCTGGGCGGCGCGGTCCTGCCCGGCGGCACCGTGCGGCGCGCGGCTCATGCACCGGACAATTACCGCCCCTCGCCGCGCATCGAGGACCTGCCCGGCTATGCCGAGGGCATGTGGTGGGTGCAGGATCTCGGCGCGAGCCTGCCGGCCAAGCTGCTCGGCAATCTGACCGGAAAACGCGCCATCGATTTGTGCGCCGCCCCGGGCGGCAAGTCTGCGCAAATGGCGCTGGCCGGCGCGCAGGTGACCGCGCTCGACCGCTCGCGCAAGCGCCTAGCCCGCGTCGCGGAGAACATGAAGCGGCTGCGCTTCGCGGTCGATTGCGACGTGGCCGACGCCACGCTCTGGCAGAAGGGCAAGAACTATGACGTGGTGCTGCTCGACGCGCCCTGCACCGCCACCGGCACCATCCGCCGCCATCCCGATGTCGCGTGGCTCAAGGACCAGGGCGATGTCGCGAAGCTCTCGGTGACGCAGGATACGCTGCTCGACGCCGCGATGCGCCTGGCGCGGCCGGGCGGCACCATCCTCTATTGCACCTGCTCGCTGCAGCCGGAGGAAGGGCCCGACCGGATCGCCGCCGTGCTGAGGCGATACCCCGCACTCGCGCGCGTGCCGATCAGGCCTGAGGAGCTGTTCGGCTTCAAGGAACTGGTGACGCCGCAGGGGGAGCTGCGCTCCCTTCCGTCGCACCTCGCGCAACTCGGCGGCATCGATGGGTTCTATGCGGCGCGCTTGGTGAAACAGGGCTGAACAAAGCAGCTCCTCTGCCGCGACCCTCTCCCCTTTGTCATCCCGGCCTTGAGCCGGGATCCATTCTTCAACCGCACGTGCGACCGCGCAATGGACCCCTGCTCGAGGCCGGGGTAACAGTGGATAAGTGAGCAAGAAGCGGAGTGAGTCCCGCGAACATGCGGCGCATCATGTCTTCAACCACTCAATGGAGAACACGATGCGCGCGCTTGCCAACAAGATTGCCATCGTTACCGGTGCCAGCTCCGGAATCGGGCGGGCCGCCGCGAAGCTGTTCGCGGAAGAAGGCGCCAAGCTCATCGTCGCGGCGCGCCGCAAGGAAGAACTCGACAAGCTGGTTGCCGAGATTGCTGCCTCGGGCGGCGAAGCGATCGCCTGTGCCGGCGATGTCAAGGACGAAGACTTGCAGCGACAGCTTGCGGAGACCGCGCAGCGCGCGTTCGGCGGGCTTGATATCGCGTTCAACAATGCCGGGACCCTGGGCGAGATGGGACCGACGCCGCAGATCTCGCTGGCGGGGTGGCGCGACGCGCTCGACACAAACCTCACGAGCGCCTTCCTGGCCGCCAAGTATCAGGTTCCGCTGATGCTGGATCGTGGCGGCGGCTCGCTCATCTTCACTTCGACATTCGTCGGCTACACCGCCGGGATGCCCGGCGTCGCCTCCTATGCCGCCGGCAAGGCGGGGCTGATCGGGCTCACTCAGGCGCTCGCCGTCGAGTTCGGCCCCAGGAACCTGCGGGTGAACGCGCTGCTGCCCGGCGGGACGGATACGCCGATGGGCAAGGCCATGATCGGCACGCCGGAAGGCCGTCGCTTCGTGGAAGGGATGCACGCGCTGAAGCGCATCGCGACGCCGGAGGAGATCGCGCAATCCGTGCTGTATCTCGCTTCCGACGCAGCGAGCTTCACCACCGGCACCGCCATGCTGGTCGATGGGGGTGTGTCGATCAACCGGACGTGAGGGAAATAGCTATCTGGCGGCCGCGTTATAAATCAGATGACATTGACCGCGACTCGAGCACTCATTCAATCCGGGTCCATTTGGGGGCGACGATATGAAGATGGTATCGCTAAAGGAATCGCGCGCACTCCCGTCCGTAATCGTTGTGGAAACTGGACGTGTGGAGGACGCCGAGGGCTGGCGCAAGGTAACCATTCGAGCAGAGTGGCGTCGTGAAGACGAAGAAGAGGAAGTTAAATATCTCGCTGTTGAGGAGCGAATGACGAGCTCTGGAATGCTGGCTCGACTCGAGCAAGAGTGCGCACGTTACCATATAGATTCCGTCCTAATTACGCAGGCTTGAAGCGTCCAATTAACTCTGCGCAGGTCGGTGACATTGACCGCGTCAAGCAGAGCTAGTTGATCAGCTTTTGGAACGTGCGCTCTAGTTCTCGATCAATGTCACCTCTTCTTCCCTCTTGGATCATTCTCAAAAAAAAAAGAGGATGTCATCATCCACAAGAGGTATGATGAATCCACGATCATCAAGAGCCGTATCTCTACACCGCGCAGCAAATAGCTCAGCGTTATCAAACGATCTGCCTACCAGGAAGCCGAGTCGTCCTCTTTGCGGCGAGAATCGTCCGCCAAGTTGATCCAGCTCAGGATTCGCAATCTCTTTCATATAGTTTTTGCACTCGATGTAAACCTGCACAGCGTTCACTCGCGGCTCGCGAAGTCGTCGCAAGAAGAACCCAGATTCCGCGTTATTGGTGTATGAAATGTCGATGCGCTTTCGACCGTCGTGAATCTCGAGCTCCTTTGTTGGGTAGATGAGATTCGGATAGAATAAGAACTCAAGCGTCCCAACCATTAGACTGTGGAATTTTGCGGCGTCTTGGTTGCCTCGCCCAATTGTCGGCAGTATCGCGGAAATTACCTTTGCGAAAACACGCTCATCAAAGTTCTCATCAAGTTCGGCGTCACGCACTTCGGCGGTAGCGCCGAGGGTCTGTTTATAGCGAGCAAGCACCTCTGGATACTGCTCTGAAAACTCCGCAAGAAAGTGCTTGGACAGTGGATGTATTGCTTTCAGAGCTTTCTTGGTAACACGTCTCCTACCGTTTACGAGGGTCTCCACTAAGGCTGAGTTCTGCTTCAGATTTTCATCTTGCAGGAACGACAATACAAAACCGTCATAATAATCCTGGTGAGAGAAAGAAAAGTTCCATCTGACGCTTGCTTTCGGAACCAGAAGTACCTGTCGGTGCTCAATGATAGGCAACTGCACATACTCCTGTTCCCATCGACGATTGTACGCGTTCCAGAGGTTGCCAGATGCGACGGTTCCTTGCAGGACTATGCCATGCAACGCACACTGGTGCTGGGTATACTCAATGAGATTCCTTCGAATTATGTTTGTTGTAACATCAGATATTTTGTCCGGTCCGATGCCCTCAATGAACAACTCGCAATCAGCCAAGTCGGTTAGCAATCCAGTCTCTGCGGCTTTGCTGCGAACAAGTCTGTTGAACAATTCTTGTGCTTGCGATCTCCCGATGCCGCGACCAGATGGCCGACCCTTTGAGAGTCCCAAACAGGTTTCGTTCGGCTCGTGGAGTTGATCGAGGAGTTCTTGCCCTCTCGCTATGTCGTCATCTTTGATTGCTTCCAGTACCGCCTCGAAGAACGAAAGAATGGCTTCGTTACATTGAGCAGACCACGGGTCACGATGTTTGCCGAAAACTGTGGGGTCGATGAACAGTGCGGTGTCCGTGTTGCTGTCTATATCGACGAAATCAAGCTCTGGCTGTGTCTTCCCCAACGCAAAGTACTCCGAGAACTTTGCCATTAGTGGCCTCGATGCCTTATTTCTCCCCGATTGGTTGAGATCATTTCATGACTTGATTGAATAGCGCAAGTGGTGACCTAGTCTACCGAGAACGCCATCTGGCGGCCGCGCTTGTCATAGGCGCGCGCTAGCGCGGCATCGCGGTCGGAGAGCAGGTCGACATGCTCCTTCGCCAGATGCAGGAGGCGCTCCTCCAGCGCCGCGTGCGGCTCGATCCTCGCATCCGCGTGGATGTGATGCAGCGCGACCCCGCGTTGCGCGAGGGCGCGGCCGACGAGAATGGTGCGGTGGCAGTCCAGCGGTTCCTTCTCGGCGCACATGAGGGCGATGCGCTGCGACAAGGACCGTTCAATCAGCGCGCCAATCGCATTCCCGAACGCTTCAGTCGCGGCAATGCGCGCGTAGCTGACCTTGCCGTCCTCATAGCAGGTTTCGTCCTTCGGCCGCGCACCGAGCGCATCGCCCAGGAACCAGTATGCGATGCCGGCGTCCTTCAGCGACGCCATCAGGACCTTCTGGCTGAATTGCGGGTTGCGGCGGGAGAACGGGACCGAACGCACGTCGGCCACGCATTCGATCCCGGCAGCCTGCAGCAGGTCGACGAAGCGCAGGGCTGCGTGGTTGGAGTGGCCAATGGTGTAGATCGCCGCGCTCACCTACTTCCCCTGCGCCCACGGGCCTTCGAGGATCAGGAACAGGCCAAGCAGTCCGTCGATCCGATCGCCATCGTCCGACAAGGGGAAGAGATAGCTCAGGCTGGGATTCGGCTCCTTGTAGCGCAGACTCTTGAACAGATACTCCTGCACGATCGGCCGGCGCGCCTCGATTGCCTCATCGTAGTAGGGCGTGATGGTCTCGCCCAGGTCGCGCTCCACCACTTCGTCGAGATACTTGCCGGTCCAGTTGGCTCCGGTCGCGTGGATGATGCGCTCGCCGATCAGTCGGTAGAGGAACCGCCTGCGGGTTCCGCCCGGTTCGTCGGATACCTGCTCCACTGAGACCAGGAACAATCGCGGAAAGGCGCTGCGCGGCAGCTCCTCTGGACGGATGTCGCAACGGCGCGGGAACGGACGATCGCCTTTTACGCGCGCGAGATAAGTGCTGAGTGCGCGCACTTCCGGCATAGGATCATCGGGAAAGCCGTATGGTTCGATAGTTTGAGGCACGCCTGCTTCCCTCGCCGATCGTGCGCCGCTCCGGCAAAAACAGCATGGACCGCAGGGCCCGTCAGGCCCAGTCCAGGATCACCTTGCCCGACTGGCCGCTCAGCATCACGTCGAAGCCCTTCCTGAAGTCGCTGACCGGGAAGCGGTGTGTGAGGATCGGCGCGAGATCGAGGCCGGATTGCAGCATGGCGATCATCTTGTACCAGGTCTCGAACATCTCGCGGCCATAGATGCCCTTGATCTCCAGTCCCTTGAAGATCACCTGGTTCCAGTCGATCGCGGTGTTCGCGGGCGGGATGCCGAGCAGCGCGATCTTGCCGCCGTGGTTCATGTGCTCCAGCATCTGCGAGAAAGCGGTCGGCACGCCGGACATCTCGAGGCCCACGTCGAAACCTTCGACCATGCCGAGATCGCTCATCACGTCCTTCAGCTTGTCGCGCGCGACATTGACCGCGCGGCTCGCCCCCATCTTGCGCGCGAGGTCAAGGCGGTAGTCGTTCACGTCGGTGATGACGACGTGGCGCGCGCCGACATGCCGGCAGATGGCGGCGGCCATGATGCCGATCGGCCCGGCCCCGGTGATCAGCACATCCTCGCCCACCAGGTTGAAGCTGAGCGCGGTATGGGTCGCGTTGCCGAAGGGATCGAGGATGCTGGCCAGTTCATCGCTGATCCCGTCGGGAATCTTGAAAGCATTCACGGCGGGAATCGCGAGGTAATCGGCGAAGGCGCCGGCGCGGTTGACGCCCACCCCGACCGTATTGCGGCAGAGATGCCGCCGGCCTGCGCGGCAATTGCGGCAATGGCCGCAGGTGATGTGCCCCTCGCCGGAGACGCGGTCGCCGATCTCGAACCCGCGCACCTCGGTGCCCATGTCGACCACCTCGCCGACATATTCGTGACCGACGGGCATGGGAACGGGAATGGTCTTCTGCGCCCATTCGTCCCATTTCCAGATATGGCAATCGGTCCCGCAGATCGCCGTCTTTTTGATCTTGATCAGCACGTCGTTGTGGCCGACTTCCGGCTTCTTCACCTCGGTCAAGGTGAGGCCGGGGGCCCGTTCCAGCTTCGCAAGCGCGCGCATGTCAGATCGCCTCTTTCTCGCCGCCGATCGCGCCCAGCGCCAAGCCGACCTTGGCGAAGGCTTCCGCGGCCTTGTTGATATGCTCGTCGGTATGGGCGGCGCTCATCTGGGTGCGGATGCGCGCCTGGCCCTTCGGCACCACGGGGAAGGAGAAGCCGATGACATAGATTCCCTCCTCCAGCAGGTCGTTCGCCATGCGTGTCGCCAGCGAGGCATCGCCCAGCATCACCGGGATGATCGGATGGTCGCCGGGCACCAGTTCGAAGCCCAGCACCTCCATCCTCCTGCGGAAGGCGCGGCCGTTCTGGATCACGCGCGCGCGGCGCTCCGCCCCATCCTCCCCCGCCAGCAGGTCGAGCACCTTGAGCGAGGCGCTCACGATGCTGGGCGCCAGGGCATTGGAAAAAAGATAGGGCCGCGAGCGCTGGCGCAGCAGTTCCACCAGCTGTCGGCGCGCCGCAACATAGCCGCCGCTGGCGCCGCCCAGCGCCTTGCCCAGGGTGCCGGTCAGGATATCGACGCGGCCCTCGACCCCGCAGAATTCCGGCGTGCCGCGGCCGTGCTGCCCCACGAAGCCGATTGCGTGGCTGTCATCCACCATCACCAGCGCATGGTAGCGGTCGGCGAGGTCGCAGATCGCCTTCAGGTTGGCGATGATGCCGTCCATGGAAAAGACGCCGTCGGTCGCGATCAGCTTGACCTTGGCGCCCGCCTGGTCGGCGGCCTTCAACTGCGCCTCCAGGTCGTCCATGTCGTTGTTGCGGTAGCGGAAGCGCTTGGCTTTGCACAGGCGGATGCCGTCGATGATCGAGGCGTGGTTCAGGGCGTCGGAGATCACCGCGTCCTCCTCGCCCAGGATGGTCTCGAACAGTCCGCCATTGGCGTCGAAGCAGCTCGAATAGAGGATGGAGTCCTCCATTCGGAGGAATTGCGCCAGCTTCTCCTCCAGCTCGCGGTGGATGTCCTGGGTGCCGCAGATGAAGCGTACCGAGGCCATGCCGAAGCCGTGGCTGCGCATGCCGTCGATCGCAGCATCGACCAGGCGCGGATCGTCGGCCAGGCCGAGATAGTTGTTGGCGCAGAAATTGAGCACCGCGCGCCCGTCCGCCAGATGGATGGCGGGGCCTTGCGGCGTCCCGATCAGACGCTCCGTCTTCCAGAAGCCGTCCGCCCTGATCTGTGACAGATTCAGGTCTAGCTGTTCATAGAATGCGGCCCGCATGGCCGATACCTCGCGGATGGTGACGTGTTTGGACTTTAGGCTGCCCTTCCCGCCGGCTCAAATTCCAATTCCGGTGTGCCGGGCGGTAAAGGTATCAATCCTTTAGACCTGAGATACGACGGAGCGGAAGATGCACAAGAGCGGACTGGCGGGTTTCATCATCGATTGCGAGACGGACGACCTGGACGCGGCGGCGCGGTTCTGGTCGGAGGCGCTGCGCCTGCCGCTCCAGGCGGGCAGCGATTCGGGATACCGCAAGCTGGCCGACGGGCCTGGCGGCATGGGCATCGAGGTCCAGCAGGTGGATCACCCGAGCCGGGTTCACCTGGACATTCGGGCCACCGATGTGGAGGCGGAAGTGAAGCGCCTGGAAGGGCTTGGCGCCATACCGGTCTCCCGGGTCAAGGACTGGGTCGTCATGGAAGCGCCGACGGGCCACCGCTTTTGCGTGGTGCCGGCACGCGAACCATAGGAAAAAGCCAAGGTTCCGGCCTTTCCTTGCTCCCGACTCTCCGCGGATGGTAAGCATCCGGCATGCAGCAGAAGACTCGCATCGCCCCCTCGATCCTGAGCGCCGATTTCGCCCAATTGGGGGCGGAGGTCGGCGCGATCGCGGCGGCCGGAGCTGATTATGTCCATGTGGATGTGATGGACGGGCATTTCGTTCCCAACCTGACCATCGGGCCGATGGTGGTGAAGGCGCTGCGCCCGCATGCCAGGCTGCCGTTCGATGTCCATTTGATGATTGCGCCGGTTGACCCCTATGTCGCGGAATTCGCGCAAGCGGGCGCCGACATCATCACCTTCCATCCCGAGGCGGGGCCGCACCCGCACCGCACGATCCAGCTCATCAAGTCGCTGGGCAAGAAAGCCGGCCTGTCGCTCAATCCCGGCACGCCGCTCTCCGCGCTGGACTGGCTGCTGCCTGACATCGACCTGGTGCTGGTGATGAGCGTCAATCCCGGCTTCGGCGGGCAGCGCTTCATCGAATCCAGCCTGGACAAGATTCGGGAGTTGCGCCGGCGCATCGATTCGGTGTCGGAGCGCCAGGGCGGGCGGCCGATCGATCTGGAGGTGGATGGCGGCATCAATGTCGAGACCGCGAAGCAGGTGGTCGCCGCGGGCGCCGACGTGCTGGTTGCCGGCACCGCAACCTTCCAGGGCGGCGCCGGCAAATACGCCGCCAATATCGCAGCCCTGCGCGGCTGAAGGACCGGCCGATGACGGCCTTGACCGAGACACTCCGCAGACCGCCGGCCGGCAAGGCGAGGCGCGGCAATCGCCGCCCAAAATTGCTGGCGCCGCGCCTGCAGACCCTGTTCGCGCTGCCGCCGCGCCTGCTGATGCAGCGCGCCAAGCGGCGCCTGCTGCAGCCGCTCTATCGCAGCCGCCTCTATGGCTCGACCTTGGGTAAGCGCTCCAGCGGCGAACTGGCGGCGATACCGACCGAGATCTGGCCCGCCGATGCGCGGGGCGCGGCCGCCTTGTTCAACGGGGAGTTCCGCTTCGGCGGCGACGTCGTGCGGAACCCGAAGCCGCTGCACAATCCGCTCGGCGCCAGCCCGGCTTGGCAGCGCCAGATGGCGAGCTTCGTGTGGCTGGACTGGTTGCGCGCGCAGGGCGGCGCGCCGGCGCGGCAATTCGCGCGGCATGCCATCCTGGCCTGGTTCACCGACACGGCTGCGTATGATTCCCTCACCTGGTCGTCGGACCTGCTGGCGGCGCGGCTGCGGCGCTGCCTGCTCAACAGCGCGTTCCTCGAAACCAACACCGACGCGCTGTTCCGCGCCCATTTGCTGCGCTCGCTGAACCGCCAGGCCGAGCACCTGTCGCGCGCGTTGCCCGACGGGCTCAACGGCGCCGACCTGCTGAAGGCGAGCATCGTCCTGATGCTGGCCGGCACCCTGCTGCCGGCCCAGGGCTCCAAGGGCGGCGACAAGTGGCTGCGCAAGGGCAGCCTGGTGCTGGACCGCGAGCTGCAGGCGCAGATCCTGCCCGATGGTGGCCATGTCGAGCGCAGCCCGTCGGTCATGCTGGATGTGCTGCAGCACCTGCTCGACCTGCATCACGCCTTGACGCTCACCGGGCGCAAGCTGCCCGACCAGTTGCTGTCCACCATCGGCAATCTCGCCTCGGCCCTGAAGCTGCTGACGCATCCCGATGGCGGCCTCGCGCTGTTCAACGATTCGACCGAGGACGACGCTTCCGCCGTCCTGCTCGCCATGATGCGCGCCGATGCGGCGAGCGGCGTGGAGACGCGCGATCTCGTTCAACTGCCGCACACCGGGTTCCAGCGCATGGTGGCCGGCAAGAGCGTGCTGATCGCCGATGCCGGCGCGCCGCCGCCGCATGGTCTCGATACCCATGCCCATGCCGGCACGCTGTCCTTCGAGTTCAGCCACGGCGGCGAACGGATGATCGTCAATTGCGGCGCGCATCCGACCGCGCCCGAATGGCGCCAGGTCCAGCGCGCCACCGCCGCGCATTCGACCTTGGTGGTGGACGACACCAATTCCAGCATGCTGCTGCCGCCCGGCAGTTCTTATGGCGGGGGGCTGGCGCTCACGCCGCGTTCGGTGGTGGCGCGGCGCGAGGCGACCGAAGCCGGGCAATGGCTGGACGCGCGGCACAACGGCTACGAGGAGCCGTTCGAGCTCGCCCACCGGCGACGCCTGTTCCTGACCCCTGACGGGCTGGAGCTGATCGGCGAAGAGACCCTGACCGGGCGCGGCGGCCGCGGCTTCGCGCTGCGCTTCCATCTGCATCCCGCCGTGCAGGTCTCCATGAGCCAGAGCAGCCAGTCCGCGCTGCTGAAGCTGCCGGCGCATGGTTCATCCGGGGGCGGCGGCTGGCGCCTCAGGGTCCAGGGCGGCGAGTTGTCGCTGGCCGACAGCATCTATCTGGGCCAGACGGGCGTGGCCCGCCGCACGCACCAACTGGTGGTGCAGGGCGCGATCGAGGACGACACGACCCAGGTCAAATGGGCCTTGCAAAAGGAAGGCGCGAAGCGATAACTGGCGCGCCGTCGCCGACCACGCCAGCGCAGGAGCAGCCCTTCATGCCAGCCACGCTTCGCCCGATTCGCCGCGCCTTGCTCTCGGTTTCCGACAAGAGCGGCCTGGTCGAATTGGCGCAGTTCCTGGCGGAGCGCAAGGTTGCACTGCTCTCCACCGGCGGATCGGCCCAAGCCTTGCGGCAGGCGGGCCTCTCGGTCACCGACGTGTCCGACCATACCGGCTTTCCCGAGATCATGGACGGCAGGGTGAAGACCCTGCACCCGAAGATCCATGGCGGTCTGCTCGCACGGCGCGACTTGCCCGAGCATGCCGCCGCGCAAGAGGCCCACGGCATCGCCGACATCGATCTGCTGGTGGTCAATCTCTATCCGTTCGAGGCAACGGTCGCGAAGGGCGCCGACCGCGACACCATCATCGAGAACATCGATATCGGCGGGCCGGCGATGATCCGCGCCGCCGCCAAGAACCATGACTTCGTCACGGTGATCGTCGATCCCGCCGATTACGAGGAACTGCGGAAGGAGTTCACGACCCACAACGGCGCGGCCTGCCTCGATTTCCGCCGGCGCATGGCGCGCAAGGCCTATGCGCGCACGGCGGCCTATGACACGGCAATCTCCACCTGGATGGCGCGCGAGGAGGGCGAGCCGTTTCCGGAGCGCGTGACCATCGCCGGCGCTCGCCAGTCTTTGCTGCGCTATGGCGAGAACCCGCATCAGCGCGCTGCCTTTTATGTCACGGATGGCGAGCGGCCCGGCCTTGCCACCGCGCGGCAATTGCAGGGCAAGGAGCTCAGCTACAACAACCTCAACGACACCGACGCGGCCTTCGAGCTGGTCGCCGAGTTTGAGGCGCCGACCATCGCCATCATCAAGCACGCCAACCCCTGCGGGGTCGCCTCGGCACCGGGCCTCGCGCAGGCCTATGAGCGCGCGCTCGCCTGCGACCCGGTCAGCGCCTTCGGCGGCATCATCGCCGCCAACCGGCCGCTGGACGGCGGGACTGCGGAGCGGATCGGCAAGTTGTTCTCAGAGGTCATCATCGCGCCGTCCTTCACCCCCGACGCGCTGGCGGTGCTCGGCACCAAGAAGAACCTGCGCCTGCTGGAGACCGGCGGCATGCCCGACCCCGCCGCGGACGGCCTCACCTTCAGGAGCCTTGCCGGCGGCTTCCTGGCGCAGGACCGCGACGGCGCGCACACAAGCGCGGGCGATCTGAAGGTCGTGACCCGGCGGGCGCCGAGTGAACGCGAGATCGCCGACCTGTTGTTCGCCTTCACAATCGCCAAGCACGTGAAATCGAACGCCATCGTTTATGTGAAGGCGGGCGCGACCGTCGGCATCGGCGCCGGGCAGATGAGCCGCGTCGATTCCTCGCGCATCGCCGCGTGGAAGGCGGCGGAGGCCGCGAGGGCCGCCGGCGATTCGCAAAGCTGGGCCAAGGGCTCGGTCGTCGCCTCCGATGCTTTCTTCCCCTTCGCCGACGGGTTGCTGGCCGCCGCCGAAGCCGGCGCCACCGCGGTGATCCAGCCCGGCGGCTCCATGCGCGACGACGAGGTGATCAAGGCTGCAGACGAAGCCGGGCTCGCCATGGTTTTCACCGGCACGCGCCACTTCCGGCACTGATGGCCGGACTCGGCCAAGTCGGGTAGACTTGGCGCATGCCTCATCAGATCGAACTGCCGCCCTATGAAACTGTCGCGCTCGTCCTGCAAGGCGGCGGCGCGCTCGGCTCTTATCAGGCCGGCGTCTACGAGGGCCTGCACGAAGCGGGTATCGAGCCCAACTGGTTCGCCGGCATTTCCATCGGCTCCGTCAATGCCGCGATCATGGCCGGCAATGCACCGGAAGATCGCGTCCCGCGGCTTCGGGAGTTCTGGGAAACGATATGCCGCTCCGCCTTGCTGCCCGACGCGACGCTCGAGGAGCGGATCGCCGCGCTGGCCGGCACCGGCACCACGCGTGCTGCGATCAGCGCGTTGGCGGCGGGCCGCGCCTTGCTCGGCGGGCAGGATGGATTCTTCGCACCGCGCGTGCCGCCGCCTTTCCTCTGGCCGTTCGGCGGCATCGCGGCGACCAGCTTCTATGACACGTCGCCGCTGAAGCGGACGTTGGAGCGGCTGGTCGATTTCGACCGCATCAATGCGCGCCGGACCAGGCTTTCCGTCGGAGCGGTCGATATCGAGACCGGCAACTTCGCCTATTTCGACAACGCCTCGATCAGGATCGAGCCCGAGCACGTCATGGCATCCGGCGCCTTGCCGCCCGGTTTCCCGGCGGTGGAGATCGATGGGCGCTATTATTGGGACGGCGGCCTCGTCTCCAACACGCCGCTCACTGAAGTCCTGGGTCACGCGCCGCGCCGCGACACCATCGCCTTTCAGGTCGACCTGTGGAGCGCGGACGGGCCCAGGCCGCTGACCATCCTGGACGTCGCGGAGCGCGAGAAGGACATTCGCTATTCCAGCCGCACCCGCACGGCGACCGACGCGGCGATCGAGTTGCAGCGCCTGCGTCGCGCCTTGAAGCGCGCGCTCGATTGCCTGCCACCCGAGGCCGCCGCCGATCCGGAGATCGCGACGCTGCGGGATCTCTCCTGCTCCAAGGTCTACAACATCATCCACTTGATCTATCGCGAGAAACATTTCGAAGCGCAGCACAAGGACTATGAGTTCAGCCTGCCCACCATGCGCGAGCATTGGGAGGCCGGCCTCAGCGACATCCGCCGCACATTGAAGCGCCCCGAATGGCTGGAGCGGCCGCGCGGGCTTGGCGTCGTCACGCACGACGTGCATCGCAAGGCGCGGGCGGCGGCGACCGGAGAGGACGAGGCGGCCGGATGAGCGGCGATGCGCCCCCGGTCGCATGCCGGCCAGTCGCGCCGGCCGACGCCGGCGCAATCACGCAGCTCTTCAGCGCGAACAGCGTGTGCCGCGGCTGTTGGTGCATGCATTGGCGCGTGGAGAAAGGCGGCAAGACCTGGAATGCGTGCTGGGGCGAGCCGAACCGCCGCACGTTCCTGAAGCTGCTGAAGGATGGCCGCGTGCAAGGCTCCCTCGCCTTCGCCGCCGACAAGCCGGTCGGCTGGTGCAATTTCGGCCCGCGCGAGGACTTCCCGCGCCTCAAGCGCTCGCGCGTGCTCGCCTACAAGGCCGCGCCGGACACCTGGAGCATCAACTGCTTTTTCGTCGCGGCCGGCTGGCGCAAGCGCGGGATCGCGAGCGGGTTGCTCAAATCGGCGATGGAGACCGCCTTCGAACGCGGCGCTCGCGTGCTTGAAGCCTATCCCACCCCCCAGAGACAGGGACAGGACCTCGTCGCCCCCTTCGCCTGGACCGGCACCCGCGCGCTGTTCGCCAAGGCCGGCTTCAAGCCAAGCGGCGGCAATGAACGCGTATGGGTGAAGAGGCGAGCGAAGAGATAGACCGAACGGGAGGTGGGGCGTTCCGCCTCTATTTCACCCGCGCCAGCGCGGCTTTCGCGTCGATGTGCTCGATCGCGGTGCTGGCGCCGCCGGCAGCGGCGGCGAAATAGTCGCGCGCTTTCTTCTTCTCGCCTTTCAGCAAGGCGCGCTCGCCCAGGTAATACTGCGCTTCGCACAGCACGTCGGCGCGCTGCTCCGGCGGCAGCTCGTTGATGCCGGCGATCAGGGCCGGATCGGTGCCGGTGCCGGCGAACAGCTCCAGCAGCGGCCGCGGCCAGATCATCGGGTCGAGCGTGTCGATGCCCTTCTTCAGGACGGCCGAATCGGCTTTGCCGAGATGCGACTGCGCGAGATGGAGGCGCAAAGCGGCATAGGGGTTGTCCGCGCGCAGCTTCAGCGCCAGCGCGAAATCCGCGGCAGCGTTCTTGAAGTCCTGCTTCGCATAGTGCGCGCGGCCGCGGTTGTACGCCGCCGCTGCGGCCTTCGGATCCAGCTCCAGCAACCGGCCGAAATCCCGGATCGCTGCGTCGTAGCGGCCGGCGCGGATGTTGAGGCCGCCGCGGTCGAGCAGCGCCTCCTGATCGTCCGGCGCGCGCTCGATCACCCGGTCGAGATCGGCGATCGCGGCCTTGTCCTTGCCGAGCTGCGCATGGACCCAGGCGCGCGCATAATGCGTGTCGGCATCGTTCGGCGCGACCTGGAGCAGCTTGTCGTAGTCCGCCAGCGCCTCGTTCCAGCGGCCGAGCCTGGCGTAGGCGCCGCCGCGGTTGTAGAGCGCATCGGTCGAGTTCGGCGCGAATTTCAGCGCCTGGGTGAAGTCCTGCACCGCCGTGTCGTAATCGCCCCTGGCCGCATGACCGGCGCCACGCTGATAAAGCGCCTGCGCCAGTTCCCGTCCCTGCGGACGGACCGCCTCGATGAAGCCGGTGCAGGCATCGATCCGGGCCTGCGGCATATCTGATTTCGCGCAGGCCTCGCGCATCTGCGTGACCGCGCCTTCCTGCGAATCGGCGAAGGCCTGGGCCGCCGCAAGAAGGAGCAGCGCGCTGAGCGCGATAAGACGCATCAGACTGCCGCGCGCAACGCGGCGTCGCGGGCCGAGCGGCGCTCCTTGACGCTGGCGCTCTTGAGCTGGCCGCAGGCGGCCATGATGTCCTCGCCGCGCGGCGTCCTCACCGGGCTGGCATAACCGGCATTGAACACGATGTCGCTGAACGCCGCGATCCGCTCCGGCGTCGAGCGCTCGAACGGCGCGCCGGGCCAGGGATTGAAGGGGATGAGATTCACCTTGGCCGGGATGCCCTTCAACAGCCGCACCAGGGCGCGCGCATCGGCCGGGCTGTCATTCACGTCCTTGAGCATCACGTATTCAAAGGTGATGCGCCGCGCGTTGTTGAGGCCCGGATAGTTCCGGCAGGCGTTGAGCAGCTCGGCGATCGGGTATTTCTTGTTGATCGGCACGATGCGGTCGCGCAGCTCGTCCGTGACTGCGTGGAGCGAGATGGCCAACATGACGCCAAGCTCCTGCCCACAGCGCTCGATCATCGGCACCACGCCGGCGGTCGACAGCGTGATGCGCCGTCGGGAGATCGCGATCCCCTCGTTGTCCATCACGATCTTCAGCGCCTTCGCGACGTTGTCGTAGTTGTACAGCGGCTCGCCCATGCCCATCATGACGATGTTGGAGAGCAGGCGCCCGTCCTTCGGGCTCGGCCATTCGCCGAGGTGGTCGCGCGCCAGCATCACCTGGCTCACGATCTCCGGGGCCGACAGGTTGCGCACCAGCCGCTGGGTCCCGGTGTGGCAGAACTTGCAGGTGAGGGTGCAGCCGACCTGGGAGGAAACGCACAACGTGCCGCGATCCTCCTCCGGGATGTGGACCGTCTCCACCTCCTGCCCGTCGCGGAACTTCAGCAGCCATTTGCGCGTGCCGTCGATCGATTGCCGGTCGACGGAAACCGCCGGCCGGCCGATCACGAAGACCTCCGCCAGGGCGACGCGGAATTCCTTGGACAGGTTGCTCATGCCCGCGAAATCGGTGGCGCCGCGGTGATAGATCCAGTGCCAGAGCTGGCGCGCGCGAAACGCCGGCTGGCCGATCTCGGCCATCGCCTGGGTCAGTTCCTCGCGCGACAGCCCGACCAGGTTGCGCCGGCCGGCCGCGTCCACTTCGGGCGGAGCGAATTGTTCCGCGTGCTTCTCTGTGCTCATCTCTCTGCTTCGCGCCGCTTGCGCGGCGCCCTATAATATGTCGCTGAATTCAAACGGGCCGGTCTCACGCCGCCCTAGTTCATGCCGCAGGCCAGGCTGATCGCCGCGTGGGCCCGGGTGAAGCCGTCCAGCGAGAACGTATCCTGCGAAGCGACCCCGTTGCTGCTCATGCCGGTCACCACCAGCTGATCGCCGCGCTTCATGCGGGCGACCATCTCCCGGTCGGTGTTCGAGTCCCGGATCCAGACGCGGTCGCCATCTACCAGGCGCAACAGGATGTTGCCGTTCCTGTCCACCTTGGCCCGGGTGTAACTGGTCTTGTGGGGCTGGAACCCCAGGGCCACGCTTACCTGGTCCCGCACCTTGCCGCCCATCTGGTGCGTCACCATCACCCCGACCTCGCCGCGATTGGGGATGTCCCCCACAGACTGGATCGGCGCAGCGACCATGTAGCACAGCTTGTCCTGGCCCTCACCCTGCGTGAAAGCATACCAGGCCCCGAAATTTCCCAGTTCTTCGGCCCGCGCGGCTGCCGAAAGCAGCATGGCGCCGCCCAGAATCAAGGAAAATAGTCTTGCCCTCATGTCCCAGGTCATCCGGTCTGCTATCAGGGCTGGCGACAGAAATCCAGCCCCCGGAAGATGTTAGTCAGCTACCGGCCTCTTTCAGGCGTTTTTGCTTCCATTTCGGAAGCCCGCGGCGATGTGGCGCCAGGGCCGTCACTGGCCCGCCGGCCCGGACCGGACGCTCGGCGAACCGGCCGAGGCTGATCATCCGGTCATACATCACGATGGCCGCCGCCACGGATACGTTGACGCAGAACTGCGTCGGAATCTTGACCACATAATCGCAGCGTCGGGTGAGCGCCGGTGACAAGGAATCCTGCTCCGCGCCCAGCACATAGGCCGCCGCCAGCGGATGCTTGAAGCTCGGGAGATCGATGGCCTCGTCGGTGATCTCGACGCCGATCAGCCGGCAGCCCATCGGCAGCGCGAACTGATCCAGCGACGGATATACATGGACCGGCATGTTCTCGACGGCGATCGACGTATCCGACTGCAGCAGTTCGTTGACGTCGATCGCCGGCTGGATCGCGAAGGCGAAGCTGGCACGGAAGGCGTGCGCCGTGCGCAGGATGGCGCCGAGGTTCATCGGCTTCGAGATGCCCTCGACGCCGATTCCGAAATAGCCGCGCATGGGTCTGGTTTCGCTCATGCGGCAAAGCTAGGACAGCGCGCCGCCGGAAGGCAAGACAATGGGTCGTGAGCCCGGCCTATGCGCTGGCCGCCTTGGCCGGCCTGGTCGCCAGCACGAGTCCTGCGACCACCACGAATGCGCCGGCGAGATCGCCGAGCGCCGGCACCTCGCCCAGCAGCGGGACCGCGAGCGCGGTGGCTATCACGGGCTGGCCGTAGCCCAGCACCGCGACGAGGGCCGTCGGCAGCTTGCCGAGGCTGCGGTTGATCAGCAGGTAGCCAACCAGCGTCAGCACGCCGTAAAGCGCAAGATAGGCCCAGCCGTAGAGATCGGTGGCGATAAAGTTCTCCTCCAGCAAGGCCGCCGGCAGCGACCCCAGGGCCGCGCCGACGAAGGACCACGCGGTCACCGCCAGGATCGGATAGGCGCGGCACAGGCGGCCGGTGATCAGCATGCAGCCGGAATAGAACAAGGCGGCGGCCACGGCGTAGAGATTGCCCGAGACGCTCGACTGACCGCTGACCGGCCCCAACGTCGTCTCCAGGGTCATGATGACGAGGCCCGCGAAGGCGAGCGCGCCGCCGATGCCGAGCCAGCGCGTGATCCGCTCGCGCCAGATCAGGAACCCGCCGAGCGCCACCAGCAGCGGATAGATCATCACCAGCAGCGTGGCCTCGAGAATCGTGGTGGTGACGATCGCGCGGTTCCACAGTACCAAATCGGCCGCCAGCAACAACCCGGCCAGGATCGCGAGCCCCCTGGCCTTTGGCGGCAGCGGCGCCTCGCGTCGCGCCAGCCACAGCGCGGCCGGCAGCGCGATCACCAGCCGCCAGAATGCCGTCGCCGCCGCATCCACCGGCGAATCCCGCACCAGCAGCGGCCCGAGGCCGGAGATGAACACGCCGCCCATCGCCAGGCGCAGGGCGCCCTTGTCGACCGGGGCCGCCGCCACCCGTTTCACGCCAGCCGCTGCCTCGGCCATGTAACCACCTACAGCAAAAATACCCGGTGACATGTGGCGCCGAATGATGTAACCGGTCAATTGATTTTTGTAGGTGACATGCGTGAGCGGGGCGAACATGTCCGCACCCCATAGTCATGGAACGGCGCAACCCACCCTGCCGAAACACGAGTTCCTGGCGGGGCGGATCGCACTCGATTTCTGCAACTCGCTGTCGCCTGCCCGCCGCGTCAGCCTGCACGACCGCATGCAGACGCCTGCGGATTTCGCCGCCTGGGCGCGCCGGGCCGGCCTCGCCATCGGCAGCGCGCCGCGCCCGCAGGCTCTGGCGCGGCTGCGCCGGCTGCGCGCCGCGCTCATCGCCATTTTCCATGCGATTGCCGACCGGCGCGCGCCGCGGCAAAGCGACCTGGCGCTGTTGAATGCCGAGTTGTCCGAGGCGCGCGCGGCCGAGCGCCTGGTATCCGCCGCGGACGGCTACGCGATGGAGGATGCCGCGCCGGACGCGGTCGCGCGCCTGCGCCACCGGATCGCGCGCGACGCCGCCGACCTCCTCACCGGCGATCCGCGCCGGCTCAAGCGCTGCCCCGCCCATGATTGCCTGTGGCTGTTCCACGACTCCAGCAAGAACCTGAGCCGCCGCTGGTGCGCGATGGACGATTGCGGCACCCGGAGCAAGGTGCGGCGCTACCGGGCGCGCGCCTCCACCTGAGCGGTTTACGGATCGCGCATCCATGGAGGCGATCATGGCACGCGACGACCACAATCCACGGCATCACACCGCGCAGATCGCGGCGCGGCTGGAAGATACCATCACCATCTACGCGAGGACGTGCTGAAGGTGGAAGAGCCGCAATTCAAGGCGATGTGCGAGACCTCGGCCGAAGTGCTGCAGGGACTGGTGGAGGCCTTCCGCGACTACGATGCCGGGCAGGAGGCCGCCCGGCGCGAGCGCACCTGACGGTCACGCCATCTTCGCCAGCAGCCAGTGCAAGCAGGCGAGATGCTGCAGATCATGGCTGCGCAGGATGTGAGCGAGCCCGCGCAGCGTGACCTCGCCATATTCCGCGAAAGTCGCCTTGCGTTCCCAATCCGCTTCGCGCGTCATGCTCAGCATCGCGACGGTTTCGCGGCGCGCCCGCCGGAACGCGGTGATGGCAGCGTCGAGATCATCCGCGTCGTAGTTCCGCTCGCGCGCCAGCGCATAGGAATCGATCGAGACGAGATCCGGCCGGTCCTCGCGCAAGGTCCGGCCAAACCGCACGTGATAACCATCGATCTCGATATCGCGCAGATGGCAGGCCTGCCCGAGCGCGGTGAAACGCTCGCCTGGAATGCCCTCCCAAGTCGGCGGCACCCACGCACGTCTCTCCGCTGGGACCTGCGACAACAAAGCCGCGATTTCATCGGGTGCGGCGGCGAGTTCGGGGAGGATCTGCATCATACATTCCTCGAAGACTATGGCCCGATTATCGCTGGCCCATCGGGGAGCACCAGCGCCAACTTGTCCCGATTGTACCGGTCCTGCTTGCGTCCCGCCCGATCCGGCGGCAAGGTGACGCGAACAGCTGGGAAGCGTGTGCATGAGCGTCCAGGTCAAAACCGAGTTGCCGCAGAATTCCTCGCCGATCCTCGCCGAAGTCGTGCGCGGCGGGATGGTGGAGAGCCGCCATCATGCCGCCGTCGCGGTGGTGGATGCCCATGGCGGCATCGTGCGCGCCTGGGGCGATGTCGAGCTGCCGATCTATGGCCGCTCCGCGATCAAGCCGCTGCTGGCGATCCCGCTGGTGGAATCGGGCGCGGCGGACCGTTTCAAGCTGGGCAAGGCGGAGATCGCCCTCGCCACCGCCTCGCACAACGCGGAGCCACGCCATGTCGAGACCGTGACGAGCTGGCTGCACCGCATCGGCCTCGAGGTCGAGGATCTGGAATGCGGGCCGCATTATCCGTCGCATGAGCCGACGATGCGCGCGCTGGTCGGGGCGCGCCAGGCGCCGACCCGCGCCCACAACAATTGCAGCGGCAAACATGCCGGGTTTCTCACGACCGCAGTACATCTCGGCGAGAGGACCAAGGGCTATGTCCAGTATGAACATCCGGTGCAGCAGCGCCTGCTCGGCATCCTGGAGCAGATGTCCGGCTGCGAACTGGGCACGGTGCCGCGCGGCATCGACGGCTGCGGCATCCCGGTGATCGCGATCCCGATCGCCAACACCGCCTTCGCCATGGCGCAGATGGCCGACCCGCATCATCTGAGCGATGCGCGCGCCGCCGCCTGCCGCCGGATCCTGGCGGCGATGATGGAGGAACCCTTCATGGTCGCCGGCACCGATCGCTTCTGCACCAAGGTGATGGGCACGCTTGGCGGCAAGGCAGCGATCAAGGTGGGCGCCGAGGGCGTCTATTGCGGCGCGCTGCCGCAGCATGGGCTCGGCATCTGCATCAAGGTGCTGGACGGCGCCTCGCGCGCCGCCGAAGTCATCATGGGTCAAGTGCTGCGGCATCTCGGCATCATCGATGACGAGACGGCGGAGAGACTCCGCCCGACCTTGACCCCCACAGTCAAGAACTGGGCCGGCACGCCCACCGGCCAGATCCGCCCGGCCTTCTGATGCGCGCAATCGTCTGTCGCAGCCTCGCCGGCATTGACGGGCTGGCGCTGGAGGACCTGCCAGATCCGGGCCATCCCGGTCCGGGGCAGGTGCGCATCCGCGTCGCCGCCGCCGGGCTGAACTACGCCGATCTGCTGGTGACCGCCGGCAAATACCAGGTGAAGCACGATCCGCCCTTCGTGCCCGGCTTCGAATGCGCCGGCATCGTCGAGGCCGTGGGCCCGGAGGTGGCGGAGTTCCAGGTCGGCGACCCGGTCATGGCGATCCCCGAAGCAGGCGCTTTCGCCGAGACCGTGATCGTGCCGGCCGAGTCTGTCTATCCCGCGCCCAAGGGGCTGGACGAAGCGGCGGCAGCCGGTTTCCCGATCGCCTACGGCACCTCCTACGTGGCGCTGGTCGAGCAGGCGAAGCTCAAGAGCGGCGAGACATTGCTGGTCCATGGGGCAGCGGGCGGTGTCGGCCTCACCGCGGTGGAGATCGGCAAGGCGCTCGGCGCGCGGGTCATCGCGACCGCGGGCGGCCAAGACAAATGCGCCATCGCAAAGGCGCACGGCGCCGACCATGTCATCGACTACAAGGCGGAGGACATCCGCGCCCGGGTGAAGGCTTTTGTTGGCGGCGTCGACGTCGTTTACGACCCGGTCGGCGGCAGCGCCTTCGACGCCTCGCTCCGGGTGGTGAACTGGAACGCGCGCATCCTGATCATCGGCTTCGCCGGCGGACCGGTGCCCCAGATCCCCGCCAACATCCTGCTGGTCAAGAATGTCGCGGCCATCGGGTTTTATTTCGGCTCCTGGCGCCGGCAGCGCCCGGAGTTGGTGGCGCAGGCGTTCCGGTCCATGGACGACATGGTGCGAGCCGGACAGCTCACGCCGCTGGTGTCCCACCGCCTGCCCTTGCCGGAGTTCCGGAAAGCGCTGGAGCTGATCCAGGGGCGGCAATCGACCGGAAAGGTCGTCCTGCTGACCGGCGCGACGTTTTAGCGCTCCTACTTTCGGCTAATCCCTGCTGACCACAACGTTTTTCGTTGTGGGGTTTTTGCGGAAGGAGCATGTTAACGTTCCGTGACGCTTTGGCCGGAACGGCGCCCCCGATGTTCGACGAATCGCGCTTGCTATTCAAATTGTGGCTCAAGAACCCGCGCAAGATCGGCGCGGTCGCCGTCTCGTCGCCCGAACTGGCGGCGGCAATGGCGCGCCAGGTGCCGCGCGGTCCCGGCTATGTGGTGGAGTTGGGCGGCGGGACCGGCTCCGTCACCAAGGCGCTGCTCCGGGCCGGCACGCCGCCGGACAAGCTGATCGTGGTGGAGCGCGATCCCACGCTCCACGAGCATCTTCAGGAGCGCTATCCGGACATCAGGGTGGTGCTGGGCGATGCCGCCAAGCTGCAAAAGCTGCTGCAGCGCGAAGGCATCGACCATGTGAAGGCGATCGTATCGTCCCTGCCCCTCATCTCCATGAAACGCAGCGTGCAGGACCGCATCACCGCGCAGATCTTCAGCGTGCTGGGCCCGGGCGCGCCGCTGATCCAGTTCACCTACAGCCTGTTCTCGCCCATCCCGCGCCGGCGCTTCGGCGTGCATGGCGAGGTCGAGGACCGCGTGCTGCAGAACCTGCCGCCCGCCAGCGTGTGGGTCTATCGCAAGCCCGTGACGCAGATCCGCGCGGCGGAGTGATGCTCAACGCCTTGCCGGACTGGCGGGAGGCCGATGGCGCCCTGCGCCGCTTCGTGCTCGGCTTCTGGCAGGGCGGTCAAGCGGCCGCGGCCGGCGAGACCTTCCGTATCCTGCCCGATGGCAGCCTCGACCTGGTGTGGGAACTGGGCGCAGGCGCGCCGCGCTCCCTTGCCTTTGGCACCACGACGCGGCCGCGCGAGGCGGCGCTCACCGAGCGCGCGATCTACTTAGGCGTGCGCTTCCGGCCCGGCGCGGCGCATCGCCTGCTCGATGCCGGCGACCTCGCGCCCCTGACCGATGGCGATGCGCCTTGCGCGCTGCGGCGGGAGGGCGACCTGGCGTCGCGGGTCGCGGAGTCGCGCGATTTTCCGGCGCGCGCTGCCTTGATCGCGGCGCATCTGGCGCGGCTCGCGGCCGACGCTGATGCACCCGATCTCAGCGAGCGTGCGGCGCGCATGATCGGCGCGCAAGGCGGGCAGGTGCGGATCGGCGCGCTCGCGGACAGGCTCGGCGTGACGCAGCGGCACCTGGAGCGGCAATGCCGGCGCGATCTCGGCATCGGCCCCAAGATGCTGGCGCGCATCACGCGCTTTCGCCGTGCCGCCGCCCTGCTGTCGCGGGGCGAAGTGCGCAGCGGCGCTGACCTCGCCGCCGCCGGCGGCTATGTCGACCAGGCGCATCTCATCCGCGAGTTCCAGGAATTCGCCGGCACGACGCCGAGGATGTTCCGGAACTAGCACCCCCCGATCGCGGTCGCATTTCTACAATCCCGCTGCTCTCCCTACGCCTAGCCTCCCCCGCGCAACAACGGAGGCATTCATGAGCAGACTGAAATCCGCGGCCTTGGCCGCCGCCCTCGCGCTCGGCGGCGGCGCGGCCGAAGCCGAGCCCATTCTCGCCGGCCAGCAGGTCGATCTCTATGCCGGCTACGTGACCGAGAACCTGGCCGAGACCCGCGCCTTCTTCGAGGGCAAGCTCGGCTTCAAGCCTATGTTCGAGAGCGACTGGTTCGTGCTGCTGGCCCTCGCGGGGCGACAGATCGCGCTTCTCAAGCCCGAGCAGGCGGGCCAGGCGCCGCTGTTCCGGCGCGCTTATCCGGGGCACGGCGCCTGGATCACCTTTGCGGTGCCCGACGTCGACGAAATCCACCGCCGCGCCCAGGCTGCGGGCATTCCCATCGCCGTGCCCCTGCGCGACGAGCCCTGGGGCGAGCGGCACTTCTCCGTGGTCGCGCCCAACGGCCTGGCGCTGGATTTCGTGACCTACCAGGGGCCGCTGGCACCATAAAACCTGTCATCCCGGCCAAGCCGCGCAGCGGCGCAGAGCCGGGACCCATTGGGCGCGAACGGCGCGCGTGGCGGCTCCCCATGGGTCCCGGCTCTCGCTGCGCTCGGCCGGGATGACGGTGAAGGGAAGCGGTTGGAAGGGGCGTTGTGGGCATCCCCCTTCCCTTGACACCCCGCCTTTGTTCCCCAATGTTGCGGCAGCCGCAGGTTCCGCGGCGTTTTGCAACCCTTTGCCTACGAAAAGACCATGCCGATGATCACGCTGCCGGATGGCAGCCAGCGCCAGTTTCCCAAGCCGGTGACGGGGGCCGAGGTGGCCGCCGCGATCGGGCCCGGCCTCGCCAAGGCCGCGCTCGCCGTGAAGCTCAATGGCGAGGTGAAGGACCTCAGCCACACCATCACCGGCGACGCCAGGCTGGAGATCGTCACCAGGACCCACCCGGACGCGCTGGAGCTGCTGCGCCACGACGCCGCGCACGTGATGGCCGAGGCCGTGCAGGAGCTTTATCCCGGCACGCAGATCACTTTCGGCCCGGCGACGGAGACCGGCTTCTACTATGACTTCCACCGCGAAGAGCCGTTCACGCCGGAGGATTTCGCGAAGATCGAGCAGCGCATGCGCGAGATCGTCGACCGTGACGAGCCGATCACGCGCGAGGTGTGGAGCCGCGACCAGGCCGTCGGCTGGTTCCAGCAGCATGGCGAGAGCTTCAAGGCCGAGTGGGTCTCCGCCATCCCCAAGGAGGAGGAGATCTCGATCTATCGCCAGGGCAACTGGCTCGACCTCTGCACGGGGCCGCATCTGCCTTCGACCGGCAAGCTCGGCAAGGCCTTCAAGATCATGAAGCTCTCGGGCGCCTATTGGCGCGGCGATGCCAACAACCCGCAGCTCCAGCGCATCTACGGCACGGTGTTCGCGGACGAGAAGCAGCTCAAGGAGTATCTCCACCAGCTCGAGGAAGCGGAGAAGCGCGATCATCGGCGGCTCGGTCGCGAGATGGGCCTCTTCCACCAGCAGGAGGAAGCGGCCGGCATGGTGTTCTGGCACCCGAAGGGCTGGACGCTCTATCGCACGCTGGAGAGCTTCATCCGCAGGCGGCTGGAGGACGGCGGCTATCTCGAGGTCAAGACGCCGCAGCTCATCGACCGCAAGCTGTGGGAGGAATCCGGCCACTGGGAGAAGTTCCGCGAGAACATGTATCTCGCCGAGAACGAGGACGGCATCAAGCACTTCGCCGGCCACCCCGACGAGCGCATCTTCGCGCTGAAGCCGATGAACTGCCCCGGCCATGTGCAGATATTCAACCAGGGGCTCAAGAGCTACCGCGACCTGCCGATGCGCCTCGCCGAGTTCGGCTCGTGCCACCGCTTCGAGCCGAGCGGCGCGCTGCACGGCATCATGCGCGTGCGCAACTTCACGCAGGACGATGCGCACATCTTCTGCACGCCCGAGCAGGTGAAGGAGGAGAGCCTCAAGTTCTGCCGCCTGCTGTTCGGCATCTATCACGATTGCGGCTTCACCGACGTGAAGATCCGCTTCGCCGACCGGCCGGAGAAGCGTGCCGGCAGCGATGCGGTGTGGGACCAGGCCGAAGCGCAACTGAAGGCCGCGATCGACGCCACCAACTACCAGTACGAGATGGCGCCGGGCGAAGGCGCCTTCTACGGCCCGAAGCTCGAGTTCCATCTGCGCGACACGATCGGCCGCACCTGGCAATGCGGCACGCTGCAGATGGATTTCGTGCTGCCCGAGCGGCTCGACGCCAGCTATGTCGCCGAGGACGGCCAGAAGAAGCGCCCGGTGATGCTGCACCGCGCGATCTTCGGCTCGATGGAGCGCTTCATCGGCATCCTGATCGAGCACTATGCCGGCCACCTGCCGCTGTGGCTCAGCCCGCAGCAGGCGGTCGTCTGCACCATCGTCTCCGACGCCGACGAGTATGCGCGCAAGGTGAACGCGGCGCTCATCGAAGCGGGCCTGCGCAGCGAGCTCGATCTGCGCAACGAAAAGATCAACTACAAGGTCCGCGAGCACAGCCTCGCGAAGATCCCCCTCATCCTCGCCGTCGGCAAACGCGATCAGGAAGGCGGCACGGTCGCCGTGCGGCGCTTGGGCTCGGAGGGGCAGCAGGTGATGCCGCTGGCGGAGGCGGTGGAGGCGTTGAAGAAGGATGCACGGGTGCCGGGGTAAGCTGGCGTCTGGTCCGATCTGTTTCGCGTCTATATGTTCGCGGTTAGTTCGACAGTTGAGCGGCCAGGAATAAAACTCAATAGTTGATTGCGGCCAGAACTGGGGTATCTTGGATCCGAGATGCCTCGCACGCGAGTCGTAATACTTCAGATTGGCGACGTTCACTTTCCTGAAGCAAGCAGGGGGCGTTCTGACGTCGATCTCAAGGATGCATCATTTCCGTCAGCCCTTATCGGGCATTTGGGCGGAAACGCTCTCCAAGCAGTAACCCGCAGCGTTCAGGCAGTAATCAGCTCAAATAAGTGCGACGCCATTGTCTTAATGGGGGATCTGACATCTCGTGGCGACAAACAGGCGTTCTGGAGGTGTCTTCAGTTCCTCGAACAGGCCTTTCTCCGCAAGGGAGTGACGCCGATACTGCCCGATCGGATGGTCGTGATACCTGGGAATCACGATGTAAACCGCGAAGACGCGAAGTCGCCAAACCTTGAGGAGAAGTTCGATCATATAAACGCGCTGCTTAACAAGGCAGGGATGCCGGAGATCAAAATTGACCGATCACCAGTAATAAGAATTTCGAAAGGAGCGGCCGCACTCCGCATCTTTGGAACAAACACGTGTGTTGGCTGCGGGACACTCAGGTGGTTCCCCGACCTAGTGAGAGAGAAACTGATCACCACCTACGATGCCGCCATTGCCGAGGCGATGTCCGATAGTGATCAACGCAAGATTCTTGACGATCTATATGAAACACTCGACACACCAATGGTGGTCGATGCCCTGATAGCTTCACTGCACGACCAAATCAAAAGCACCAATGACTTCACGATAGTATCGGGTCACCACAATTTAGTGCCGCAGGCGACGCCACGTATAGCACCGTATGCTGAGATGATAAACTGTGGTCGTCTTCGCGATGCTTTGTTGGGAACTCGTCGCAAGGTCATCTACCTGCACGGCCATGTCCACGACGATCCCATACACGTGATTACAAACCCGAACAACAAGAGCGGAGCTCTGATATCTATTGGAGCTCCACTGATGACCGATGGTTTCAATCTCATCGAGATTGAGTTTGCTGCCTCGACCAGCTCTGCCCTTGGTTGTCGAGTACGAAAATACCGTCTGAAGAACGGGGTCGTCGCTGAACAACCGAGCACCGAAATACCTCTAGCTTTGGACGAGCAAACAACATTATCCGAAGATCACCGGAAGATGCTCGAATTCATCAATGAAAAGAGAATGGCCTATGGGTGGGAAGTGCTTGAAAAACTGAAATTTGCCCAAGATAGAATGGAAGAGATTGCAGACGACCTGACCTGGCAAAACAAAATAAGCGTAGAGAGATACAGCGGTGTTCCGCAGTGGGTATTTAAGAGGGCTTACTAATGAGCTCGAACCCGTTTCGGCCGACTCGTTATGAACATCAGAATAATCCGCTGCTTTGGTATTCCGAGCAAGCTCGGCAACTCGAGACAGAAGGCTCATTCTATGTTTCCGGTACTCGCGGGAGCGGCAAGACGAGTTTGCTGAAGACTCTTCACTGGCGCGAGCGCCTCACAAATCAAGTGCTCAAGGCGCAGTTACCTGCACGGGGGCAAAACTTCTTGTCCGTGTATTTTCGCATACCGGATCATGTTTCCTTCGCATTTTCGAAGACCAAATGGGGTGCAATAGTTCCCAATGCGCCTGATCCGCGCGCGGTTTCCTATGCGTATTTTAGCACGCTGATCGAGTTCATCTCAGTGCAGCTGATGCTCGAGGCGATCGAAGATTGTGCTGGAAGTGTCGTCAAGTTCTCGGCGCTTGATGCCAGCCAAACTCTCGACAACATAGTCAGCTCTTATCCCGAGCTTGTTGCTCATTCTGCAGACCGACCGACAACGCTCAGGCAACTAGCAAAGCTGATCGGCACACTCCATCGATCTATGAACATTGCTGTTGTGCGGGGAGATGCAAGTCTAATTACACGCCTTATGCCGACAAGAGAGCCTGGTTCGTTCGTGCACGAAATTGCCGAGCACTTACTACAGCTGATCCAGCAAAGCGATTTTCACTTCAAGATATGCTTGGACGACTGTGAAGTTCTCGATGCGGAACAGCAGATCTACTTAAACACTCTCGTAAGAAAAACTAGATCGCCGGTATCCTGGATCATTAGCTACGTAGGTCGCGAGTATGACGCCACAACCGGTTTACATAAAGACCACAATCTCACCGACGCCGACAGAAGGGTCATTGACCTAGATTCTCAGCATGAAAGTAGTTTCGTACGCCTATGCGAAGCGGTCTCGTCTCTGAGAGTGTTTTATTCGCTTTCCGACGATTTGCGTACGCAAGAATTGTTTTCTGAGATAGATAAGATCTTCTCTGTCCAAAACGTGTTGGGTAGCTACAGCATAAATGAGTTATTTGATTACGCTACTCGAGATTCGCTTTCGGCGGATCTCCTAGAGTTTCGAAAGCAAGCGGAGAAGCTTGCGAAGATTGGTAACGAAGTGCACTCGCCGTCTAGTCGAGATCGGTCACTTAAAGAGATTGCGTCCCGAGATCGCGCACTTCCGTACTACCAAGCGTATTTGCTTAGTGAATTGATGCCTCAGATGTCGTTTTCGAAACTTGCAGCGCTCAGCGTGGCAGAGCTTAAGCGCCAAGCCGCCTATCTTCGGCGAAAGCAAAGAAGTGCACTAATTGCGATGTGCCATCAATTTCGGGTCCGCAATATTCCGTATGCTGGATCGAATGTTGTCGTGGGCCTCAGTGACGGATGCATACGGGACTACCTTGAGATAATGGCCGAGATATATGATGCGTTCTCGACGCCTAAGAACAAACTGAAGAAGTTTTTCCGGCGGCGGGACCCGCTTAAGATCGATCTGCAACGACAGGGAATCGTCAGAGCTGCTAACGCCAAGTTCTCGGGAATCAGGAACTCTGGAGACGTTTACTCCGTGGAACTTGGACAACTCGTTGACTGCTTAGGCGAACTCACCGCATTGCTTCATCGGGATGTAAAGACGACGGAGCGTGGCGTCTATGCTGTAGATCCAAACAGTCTCCGGCGATCTAGCAGCGCGGAATATGGGCGCACCCGGCAATTGATGTTAGACGTACTGTCGCGGGGAGAGTCCGACGGATTATTTCGTGGCGAAGTGAATACAAGTTCTGCCGAAACGACAAACTCGCACCAGCCAGTACGCATCCGCCTACATAGGCGATTTGCGCCTCGGTATGGTTTCTCCTTCAGAGGACCTTATGAGCCCGCCTTCTTGCCAGCTGATATGGTGGCTGAGGTCTGTCTAGCTCCCGCCACGGTTGACGCGAAAGCATGGGCTAGTGCTGCATCCCAAAGAATGGCCGTGTCGGACCCGCTGCAGGAGGAATTATCACTTTGAGCGCAAGCGAGAGCGACTTTGCCAGTGTTGGCTATCTAGAGATCAGTCAGCGTCGAGAAAAGACGAAGTCAGTTCGGCTTGGGAGTCTTGATGCACTGCTCTTATGTGCCAGTTACGATCCCCGTTGCCTCGAGATAACGCGATGTGGTCAAATTTCAGCAAAGAAAGCCTACGTTCTTAGATTCGAAGCTCCGATCGACGATAATAGACGAACCGAGCATACCAATGGATTGAGAAGCTTTGCACAAAGCCACGCTAATTCGGTAGACGTTGTGCACCTTCCAAGGTCAGTCGATGCGACCAGTGTCCGCGAGGCTCTACAGACTATGCTCGCCGAAATCATCCCGGCTCCTTCGAACCCCATCTCTGTCGCACTAGACATATCAACCTTTCCCAAATCGTACTTCTCCCAGGTCATCGCGACAGGATTTTCTCTGGGTCTTTTTTACCGGGTCACCGTCTTTTATTCCGAAACTGGCTACACGGGTGGCAGCACCCCTAGCACCTTTAAGTTCACGGAAGGCCCGTGGAAATCCATCCAGGTTCCATTCCTTGAGGGCGAAATTAAGGCGGGTGCGCCGAGGCACTCGATCGTCGCAGTCGGCGCAGATCCAGCGAGCTTGGAGAGGTTTATTCGACGATACGAGCCCGACAGCATGACGCTGATTGCCCCTATACCCGGGGCTTCGACCGAAATTGATCGGAAGGTACTGTTGGATACTAACGCCATCAGGCGAAAATTTGGCTCGACAAAGATCGTTCAAGTGCCTGCCTTTGATGCTATTGGCATCTTGGGTCAACTGCAGTCGGCAATTCGCAGATTTGCTCCATCGCACGAGATCGGAATGTTTTCGCTTGGAACCAAACCACATGCTCTTGGAATGGGCATCGTCGCCCTTTCCGAGCCTGCCATCCCTTTGGTTTGTCGTGTACCTGACAGATATGTAGAAAGACAGGACGCGCCGAACGGATGGTCGTGGATCTATGATATGAAGGACAGCAGCAATCCGCTCGCAGAGGTCAGCTAGCTAGTTGCTTGTCGTCATAAGCCCTTGTACGCGCCACGCGAACGCTAGCGTGGCATCGCGTGACCGGACGTAAGATGGCACGTTCACAATAACGACAGTGCCATGCATCTTGGTAATCGGTCTTCGGCTATTGTGGGGGGAACGCTATGAGGTCTCAAGAGGATCGAACACAAGAAGAAGTCAAGGAAGCGATCAATACCGGTCACATACAAATAGGAAGTTGGAAGCATCTTCACGAAGAGTTCGAGGAGATGAGAGATAGCGCCTGGATCTTTCGAGGTGTTAGTAGCCCTACACATTACCCGATACCAAGTATCGGCCGACAAACCGTTTATGGCAATTACAATCGCATCCGAGAAGAGCGACTCTTCCAGGAATTCAAAGACCGAGCAATTGGGCTCATAACGGATTCCCGATTCAATGATTGGACTTGGCTCGCGTACGCGCAGCACATTGGAGTACCAACAAGGTTGCTGGACTGGACCACCAGTCCACTCATCGCGACGTTCTTCGCAATAGAGTCGGACGTAGATGAAGACAGGGTCGTCTATGCAGCACAATATTCAAAATTCGTGTATGAGGTTGACCATCCAAGAACTAGTCCGTTCGACAATGCAGAAGAGGGACGTTTCTCTGCGCCGATGGCATTCGATCGAATACGAGCTCAGCGAGGTGTTTTCACCATCCATCCCAATCCAACATCCATCTTCTATCCCGAAGGTAGCAGAACACTTCTGATACCGAATGACCTGGTGCGTATTTTTCGAAAACGCCTGTTTAAGTACGGCATAGACCACTGGTCGGTCTATCCCGACTTCTATGGTCTTGGGCGCCAATTAGCTTGGCATCTTAAGACAAAAACCGGCTTGGGGTTGATACCAGGAGAGAAAACGTCCGCGTCCTTGGCAAACGTACGATAGACGAGAGTCTCATAGGAAATCACAACTGGCCAGTTCTTGCCGACTGTGCTGTGTCGCCGCGACAGGCCGTGGCCGAGGCGTCGCTGAACATCTGATTGAGCTGGCTATTAATCGCGCGGGTCGGCGTTGTTGCTGGGTAGGCTGACTTGCTGGCGTGGCGGTCAGTGGCTAGGGAATTGTCCCGGTGTTGGTTCGGGGATGGCTTGCCGGTTGCTGCTGGGCATTGCTGGCTGCGCCGCAACCGGCTTGAGGCGAGCGACGAGCGTCGGCGCGGGCGATGTCGGCTTCAGTCTTGCGGGCAGGGCTGGTGAGTGTGCATCGGACGCCGCATCGGGCGCGATCACATCCGGAGAGGACAGCTGCGATGGACGTGCAATCTCGCGTGGGGGCGGGATCTGCGACAATTCCGGCGCGGCGGAGGCGCGGGCGATCGCGCGCGGGGGCTCGCGCTCCGATGAACGGGCGACATCGGGCGGAGTCGGCTCTTCGATCATCACCGCGAGCCAGCCTGCGATGGCGAACGCGATCGCGGCGAAGCCGGCGAGTGCGAAGCGGTCTGTCCTGGCCTGCATGGCCGCCGCGGCGATAGCGCGTGCATAGCGGCGCGCACGGTCGATGCCGTTCTCCAGCAGCGGTCCCGAAGCGCGCCTTGCCGCGCGGGCGGCCCGGTCTGCCGCGATGACGATCGCGTGAGCACGATGCAAGGTTTGATGCATGCGGGCTTCGAGTGCGGGCCTGCGGGTCCGCCACGCGGCCATCGCGGCTTCTTGTGCACGGGCGCCGTGCGCGCGGGCGCGCACCAGCGCCTGATCCATGCGCGCTTCGAGGGCGGGCTTCAGCCTCCGCCATGCCGCGAGCCTGGCCTCTTGCGTCCTGGCGCCGAGCGCGCGGGCCTTCGTGAGCGCCTGGTTGATGCTAGTTTGCAGGCCGCCGCTCGATGCCCGCATCTCCGGCGCGCGCGATGAGCCGCCGCGGCTCTCCTCTGCGCGAAGGCCGGGCAGGCGTTCGGGCGGTGGCGCGTGATCGGCACCATGCTCCGGCCCCATGCCGATGGCGTTCCTGTTCGGGCCATCGGCCAACACGGACTCGAACGCCGCGCCATAGGGCGGCGCCTGGCGTGCCGGTCGCGCTCTGCCGTTTGCCGCGCCGCCTTGCGTGGCGATGCGCCGGGCACGGTCGATGCGCGCCGCGATCGCCAGGCCCGCGTCGTACGGCCGGGCCGGTGGTTCCGCAATCGTGACCTGAGCGGCTGTTGGTCGCGCTGTCGGTTTCCCTGCCGGCGTCTGCCGTGGCGCGCTGTCGGGGCAAGCGCCGGACGCTTTGCGTGCCTGCCGCCAATGCGCCATGCGCGCGGCCAGCTCGGCGGCGACTTCCGCCTCGCTCACCTTCGACAGGTCGAAGGAGCTGAACTCCCCCGATGGCGGCTTGCCACGCCCGCCCCGATCCACGATCGACGGTCTCCCCCGCACGGGACGAATACCAACACCGAGGCCCGATTTGTCGTTGCGGGTTCTTTCCGGATAATCCCCGGACTATCAATAGCGTGGCAGCCTTAATCCCCAGCCGCATCGGCGTGCTGTCACGCGGCTGCAACGGTATCCTGCTCCGCGCGTCGCCGCAAGAATCCACGCGCATGGTCATCGGCCGGCCGTGCCCGCCAGCGGAATCGCCCGGCGGGAAGGCTGCCGCACCCCTCCGCGGGTCACGAGAAAGTGCCCGCCGGCCTGATACACCCAGCCCCGCCCGGTGTTTGCCAAGAGAGGGCCCGCTTTTGACGCGGGCCGGCGGCAACATCGGAGATCACACATGAAGAGCACCGTACTTTTGCTGGGGTCCGCGTTGAGCCTGGGCGGCGGGCTGCTGCTGGGCGCTGGGGCGGCACAAGCGCAAGGCAGCGCCTGCAGCGCCGAGATCATGTCCGTGCAGCAGCAACTGACCGGCGCGCCGACCATGGCGAGCGGCTCCCACACCAATCCAGGTGCGACCGTGCCCGGTGTGACCAGTGCCGATCAGGGTCCGGCGCCGCTGCCCGCGCCGGGTGCGGCCGCGCCGACGCCGGGCGCGACCCTGGGCCAGGCGCCGAGCGCCGATCCAGGCGGCGGGGGCGAGAGCGCCCATGCCGTGCCCAGCGGGTCCGGCGAGGCGGGCAGCACGCCGGGCAGCGATCCGCAGCCGCTGCCCGATGCCAGCGGCGGCGTGTTGGTCCAGCGGGACAACACCAATTCGCTGCCATCCCAGGCTCCGTCCCAGGCCGAGCCGATGGACGAGGACGAGATCCAGTCCGGCGCGCCGATCCCGGAGCCCAAGACCGACCCGGATGCCGCCGCGCAGGCGCTCGCCCGCGCGCGGGCGCTCGACCAGGCCGGCGACCAGGCCGCCTGCATCAACGCGGTCGAGGAAGCGAAGAGCCATCTCGACCAGGAATAGGTGGATCGAAGGCAGATCGCCGCGCCATGCTCGACGTGGCGCGGTGATCGCGGTGCGCTTGCCCTACCGCCCGCTCGTCACGCGCTGGTTGGCCTCCTCGAACATGCGCAGGGTCTTGGCGCTGCTATAGGGCCCTTCGAGGAGCGTGCCCGGGTCCCACTCGCTCCGCTCCTGTGCGAAGAAATCTCCGCCGTAAATGTGCAGCGCGCCCGTGAAGCGCGGAATCGGATTGGCCACCGAATGGATGATATCGGGCCCGAGGGTGCAGCAATCGCCCTCGCTCAGGGCGCGCGCACCGGCTGCCTCGATCTTCCCGCCCTTCTCGTCCTTGATGCGGCGCCAGAAGATGTTGTCTTCCCGCCCCGCATAGATGCCGATGATCGCCCACATGCGGTGGTCATGGGGCATCACCATCATTTCCGGCGCCCAGGCGACATTGAGGATGGTGAGGTCGGGCGCATGATGGAGCTTCCGGATCCCGGCACGCCCCGGCTCGCCGAGCGCATCGCGCAAGGCATGGCCGGAGAGCGCACCGGCCAGCACCTCGCGCACCGCCTTCTGCGGCGGATCCGCGCGCAAGGCGGCACGGCAATCGTCGATGAAACGGTCGAGGTCGAACGCGCTCTTCGCCATCGGCTGCATGGCTCCCCTCCTCGGGCTGGAATGAGAGACGCTAGGCCCGGCCGGTATTTGCGTCCAATACATAGTTCCTGTCCTGTTTCATGCCTTTCCGTTATAATTCCCTCCCATGGACCTTCGGCACCTGCGCTATTTCGTGGCGGTGGCGGAGCGCGGCAACGTCTCGCGCGCGGCATCCGCGCTGCATGTCTCGCAGCCGGCCTTGTCGCGGCAGATCCACGATTTGGAGGCGGAGCTGGAGGTCGCCTTGTTCGAACGCGCCGGCCGTGGCCTGCGCCTGACCGGCGCGGGCGAGGATCTGCTGGCCCACGCGCGGCGCACGCTCGATTCGGCCGGCGCATTCCGTGAGCGTGCGTGCGCCATCGGCAGCGGCGAAGCCGGCGTGCTGCATGCCGGTGCGACGCCGCAATCGCTGCAGCGCCTGTTCCCGCCCATCATCCAGCGCTTCCGCCGCCTCATGCCGGGTGTCGACGTGCGCCTGACGGAAGGCGATTCCGCCGCGCTGGTCGCGGCGTTGCGGCGCGGCGACCTGCATCTCGCCTTCACGTCCTACCAGCCGGAGTTCGGTGCTTCGTCCCTGCCCGGCGGCACCGTGCGCATCTTCGTGATCGGCGATGGGCGGCAGCGCGTGCGCGGCCGCACGATCGAGGTGCGGGAATTGGAGGACCAGCCGCTGCTGCTGCTGCAGCGCGGCTATGGCTCACGCGACCTGTTTGACGCCGCCTGCCGGGTCGCCCATATCCGTATCAATATCTTCCTGGAGAGCAATGCCTCGGCAACCCTGCTGGCCTTGGTCAAAGCGGGCTGCGGCTTCGCAGTGCTGCCGAGTACGGTTCCGCTGCCCCGCACCGGCTTTTACATGCGCATGCTGGTGCAGGAGGGCAAGCCGCTGGGTGTCGCGACCGCGGTGCATTGGAATCCGCGACATCTGCTGCCATCCTATGCCGAGCGCTTTGCCCACGAGCTTGCGCAGCAAGCTCGCCGCGAATTCGCAAAGCCGCTCGTCAAACCGCTGCGGTAGCATTAAAAATTCGGTGTAATCGTTCACTTCCCGGAATCGTGATCGTCGCCACATTTCCATACGACTTGTCCACCGGTATTGCCATTTTGCCCAAAAAGGATTTTCACTCGTGCCGCACGTCCTGAAGACCGCCGCCGCCTTGATCGCTCTCGGCCTCGCCGCGCCTTTGCTCGGCGCCTGCGCCAATCCCGATGCGGCGGCGCCGCCCGGCGGGCCGATCGCCCTGACCCAGCAGACGGATGCGGCGTTCGCGGCTTATCTGCGCAAGGTGCGGGTGACGCGGCCGGGCGCCTTCGCGGTGTCGCCCGACGGGCGCAATTCCTTCTACACCTGGTGCGAGGACACCGTCTGCGCGGTGTCGAACTATTCGATCCCCGCCTTGCGCGGATGCCGGAGCATCAGCGGAACGCCGTGCGTCGTCCTGCATGTGCGCAACGATCAGCGCCTCGCCTTCACCCGCACCGGCGGCGATGCTCCCGGCCGCCACGGATCGGAGGAGCAGCGGCCGCTCGAGTATGACGTCCATGATCGGTGAGCCCAGCGCAACAGTCCTGAGCCCATTGCTGCCGTGCCGTGACTCGCCCTAGCGGGAGCGAAGCGCTGCGGCACGATGCCGCGCACCTCACATTAATGTCAGGCCGCATCTCCGGACAATTCGGCTGTCTGGCTGTTTGCTCGATAACGCCAGGGTGAGCACTCGCATCCCACGAGGCCAGGGCTGGCGGCAGACAGTGGAGAGGATTTCATGACACGGAAGACAGCACTTGCGTTCGGGCTCGGCACGAGCCTGATCCTAGCGGCCGGCACCGCGAGCGCCGATTGCGCCACCGAGGTGGAGGCGCTGCAGGACCAGATGGGCATGAGCGAAAGCACCACCGGCGTGACCGGCACGGACAGCAGCGCGTCCGGTTCCCCCGGCACGGTCGATGTGCCGAGCACGGCCGGTATCGACTCCGGCTCGAACACGAATGTCGACACGACCCAAGAGACCACCACCGGCACCACAGCGGATACATCGACGGGCACCAGCACCGGCACCAGCACTGGCACCAGCACCGGCACCACCGCGGATACGTCGACGGGCATCGGGACCGATACGACCGCCGATACATCCATCGACAGCGGAACCGGTACCACCGGGACGTCGGTGGATGGCGGAACCGGCACCACTGCCGACACGTCGATCGACAGCGGAACCAGCAGCACCATGGACTCGCAGAGCGGGGACATGGACATGACGGAGCAATCCACGGGGTCCACCCCGGCGACGCCGAGCGATACCGTGGGCAGCGGCACGATCACCGAGACCACGCGCTCCGGTGAGATGACCGATCCGGCGGACAGCCGGTCCACCGCGCTCGCGGCGCTGAAGAAGGCGCAGCTCTATGCCGACGCGGGCCAGGAAGAAGCGTGCATGTCCGAGCTGAGCACGGCCAAGCAGCACATGGCCGTCGAGTAACGCACCGCCCTGATCGAGCCGAGGGCCGCGGCACGGGACTCGTTCCCGGCCGCGGCCATTCTTTTTGGCGCGAGAGGCTCAGCCGAGGTTGCGGCCGAGTTCCTCCACCAGCACGCGGACATTCTCCGAATAATCCACCGGCGCCACCACGAGCTGGACGCCGCCCTCCTTGAACGCGGCCTCCAGCGCGGGCGCCAGGCCCTCCGCTTCCGCCACGCGCCGGCCCCTCGCGCCGTAGGATTCGGCGTACCGGACGAAATCGGGATTGCCGAAGCCAAGGCCGAAATCCGGGAAGCGGTCCACGTTCTGCTTCCAGCGGATCATGCCATAGGCGTTATCCTCCAGGATCAGCACCACGAGATCGAGCTTCAGCCGCACGGCCGTCTCCATCTCCTGGCTGTTCATCATGAAGCCGCCGTCGCCGGCAACCGCCAGCACGCGCCGCTCGGGATAGAGCATCGCCGCCATCATGGCGGAGGGCAGCCCGGCGCCCATGGTGGCGAGCGCATTGTCCAGCAGCAGCGTGTTCGCGACATGCGTACGGTAGTTGCGCGCGAACCAGATCTTGTACATGCCGTTGTCGAGGCAGACCATGCCGTCCTCCGGCATCACCGTGCGCACGTCGTGCACGATGCGCTGCGGTGTCAGCGGGAAGCGCGATTCCTCCGCGCGGTCACCGAGCCTCTCCAGGATCTCGTTGCGCAGGGCGGCGAATTCCGGATCAAGCGTGAGCTTGCCGGCGATGCGGTCGGCCAGCAGCGCGAGCGTGGGGCCGACATCGCCGATCACCTCCGCGTGGGGATAGAACACCTGCTCCACATGCGCGGGCGTGAAGCCGACATGGATGACCTTCGGTCCCTTCGGCCCCATCAGGAAGGGCGGCTTCTCCACCGTGTCATGGCCGATTGAGAGGATCACGTCGGCGCGGTCGATGGCGCGATGCACGTAGTCGCGCTCGCTCAGGGCCGCCGTCCCCATGTAGAGGTTGGAGCCGCCGGTGATCGCGCCCTTGCCCATCTGCGTGTTGAAGAAGGGCAGCCGCGTGCGCCGCACGAACTCCGACAGCGCCTCGGTGAGGCGCGGCCGGTTGGCGCCCGCGCCGGCCATCAGCAGCGGGCGCTTGGCGGCCAGCAGCATCTGCGTCGCGCGCTCCAGCGCGGCGGGATGCGCGACCGGCACGGGCACGTCGTGCGGCGGCACCAGCGGAACGTCCTTGATCTCCTCGCCCGCAATGTCCTCCGGCAGCTCCAGCAGGACGGGACCGGGGCGCTCCTCCATCGCCACGCGGAAGGCGTCACGCACCAGGGCCGGGATGCTGGCGCCGCTCACGATGGTGCGCGCCATCTTGGTGATCGGGCGCATGGTCGCGATGATGTCGACGATCTGGAAGCGCGCCTGCCGGCTGAACAGGATGCCCTTCTGTCCGGTCAGCATGATCATCGGCATGGCGCCGAGATGGGCATAGGCCGCGCCGGTGGTGAGGTTGAGCGCGCCCGGCCCCAGCGTGGTGATGCAGACGCCCGGCCGTCCGGTCAGGCGGCCGTGGGTCGCCGCCATGAAGGCGGCCGCCTGCTCGTGCCGCGTCACCACCAGCTCGATGCGCGACTTGCGCAGGGATTCGAGGACGTCGAGGTTCTCCTCGCCCGGCACGCCGAAGATCCGCTCGACACCCTCGTTCTCCAGCGCCGCAACCAGCAGATCGGAACCCTTGATCATGTCCACCCCAGTCCTTGTCTGAAAGGCCAATGTCGCGAACGCCGGTCGCCGCCGGCTGTTTATACGGAAGCTAAACTACGCCCGCGGCGGCGGCTTGGGAAATGCCCGGCAGTTGCGGCGGTGATCAAGGAGAATCGCCATGATCAAGTCATTGCTCGTCGTTGGGACTGCCGCCGGCATGGTGCTCGCCGCGGCCGCGGCCAGTGCGGGACCCTGCACCACCGAAATCGAGGCGCTGCAGAAGCAGATGTCCAGCACGGATGCCGGCATGGGGCCGACCGGCAGCGGCCAAGTCGCCGAAACCGGTCAGGAGCTCCATCCGCCGACCGACGCGATGAATGAGGCCGCCGAGGGCAAGGCCACATCATCGGAAGACGTGGCAAGCCAGAACACGGGCCAGCCGACCGATTCCGAAGCCGCGCAGGCCGGCGAGTTCGGCACCTCCCCCGCGCCGATCGAAGCGGAAACCTCGCTGGAGCGGGCGCGGCAGTTCGACATGGCCGGCGACGAGGCCGCCTGCATGGACGAGGTTGCCAAGGCCAGGTCCCAACTCGGCACGCAATAGAACGGCTGGCCCGCCCGTCGCCGAGTCGTTACCTGCGGTCACGGGCGGGTGGTCACCGGCGTGTCGAGGGTGGGATAGGCTCGTTCGCGGAATTCGGCGGATCGCCGTTCGGATTCAGGGTGTCCGCGAGGGTTTCCAGCATCCGCTCGAGAGTCTGCGGCATGAAGGGCCTGGGCTGCCGGGAGAATTCCCGCGGCCCGCTGGCACCCGTGACGTTCCGCGCCGTGCGTGCCGCCGGCGCGGGCACCTGAGCCTTCGGCTTCAACTGTGGAACGAGACCCGGCGTTCCGGCGGAGGCGCCCCGGGAGGTTCCCTGCGACTCCTCGAACGGCACGGCGCCTGGCGAGGGCGTGCCTGCGGCCGGCATGCCGGCCGGGAGGCGCAGAAACGGCGCCGGCGTCCCGTCGGGGATGAAGGGCCGCGCCACCATCGGCGAGGGTCCGGCAGACATGGCATCTGGCCCGGCCTGCTCCTGGCTGGCGAGATTGACCATGGGACCCTGACCCGATGGCGGCGGCGGGGCCAGGATCGGCGCGTCGTTCACCGCGCCGCCGTCTCGCGGCGGTGCAAGCGTCGCCTGTTGCGTCGGGCCAGGCCGCTGCTCCGGATCGGCGCCTTCGGAGCCAGGCTTAAGCACCGGTGCCAGCGACTCCGTGGCCTGCGCCTCCGGAGGTTGCACGTCGGACGTGGCGGGCAGGGATGGTTCCCCCCGCGCCTGCATCTCGCCTTCGGTCGGCTGCGCGTCCTCGGGGACCGACGGCTCCGGCGCTTCGGCCGTGAGCTGGTGCGGCTGCTCTGGCAATGGCGCCGGACTCACGGCGAGCTGATCCGGATCGTTTGGCATGGCTTGGCGACCCTGCTGCAGGATCGCCGCCGGCGCGGTGAGCCCGATGAGCAGCAGCACGGCGCCGAGGCCGATAGCCCAGCCCGTGCCGCGCCGCTCCGCCAGGAACGGCATGGCTGCCGGCGCTGTAGCTCGCAGCGGATCGGGCGCGCTGTGCCGGGAGAAGGGCCGTCGCGGCGCCATCTGCGGATCGGCGCGCAGGGCTTCGACGCGGCGGGCCTCGATGCGCGTCTGCATCGCGGGCGGCTTGGTCCTTTCCCGGGCGCGCGCCGGATCCGGCGCGGCGGCGGCGGGGGGAACTGGCTCGGATGAATGCCGCGTGCCCGCCGGCTCACCGAAGGTTGGCTCCCGCCGTCCGGAAAGCGCGTCGAGCGTCTCGACCGGCGGTATGACCGATGCGAGGCGGGGCGTGTCCAGCTCCGGCTCGCTCTCCTGCAGGCGCGCCGCCGGCGCGGCGCTCCTGGCATCCGCCTCCGCGGGCGGGCCGAATGCCGGCTCCCGTTGTCCCGATATGTCGTCAAAAGCCTCGCGCGGCGGCGTGGCCGGCGCACCATGTGGCGCTTCCGCCGCAGGCGCCGCAGGCACCTTTGTCTCGTCCCGCGCGCCTTGGCTTTCGTCGAAAGAATGCGCGGCCATCCAGCGGGCCTTGATGTCGTGCGCCTTGGCCCGGCGCAGCGCGCCGGCATCCGCCTCGCCTGACGCTTCGTCGCGCACAGCCGGCGCCGCCGGCGGTGCATCGGCCTGACGCGGCTCTTCGCGCGGCGCGGCGCTAGATCTAGGGACCGCATTTTCGCGCGCGCCAGCTTCGGCGGGCGCGCGTGCGGGCTCCTGCGGAGCCGCGGCACGCGGAGGCTTCGGGCTTGGCGCCGGGGGCATGGCGCGCTGCATCGAGAACGAGGCAAAGAATGGCGCGCGCGCTCCGTGGCGCGCCGGGCTGTCCGGCGTCGGCGCACGCTCCCGTTCAGTGGAGTCAGGCGCCTGTGGACCAGCAGGCGTGGAGACGGACGGCGTTTTCGCCGCCGCGGGTGACGGATCGGCGGAAGACGATGCCGCCGCCGAGGAACGCCCGCGCGCCTGCTTCCACGCGGTTATGCGCTCTGCGATTTCATTGGCGACCTCGGTATGGGGGCGCCGCGAAATGTCGAAGGGATTGCGCTCCTCGATGTTTGCCGGCGGCTTTGCACTCTCGCCCGAACTCATGATCCGATCACTCCATTCCCGCCGCGCCTGGCGCCGCGCGGCTTAATCCGATTCTCCGGTCCTGATTTTGACCGGGTACGAGAACACTTTGAAGACGGCGTCGTTCCCAATACCGAGAGGTCACAGATCGCTCACAGATATGGCAGAAACAGACGCACCGCGCTGTCCCGCAGGCGCATCAGCGCGGGCCGCTGGGCAAGCTCCGCCACGCTCAGGAGATTGGCCTGCCGCTGCTCGATGGCCTCCGCGACCAGGGCGCTGAAGTGCGGGCAGCAGACTTCCATGTTGATCTCGAAGTTGAGGCGCAGGCTGCGCATGTCCCAGTTGGCGCTGCCGATCAGCGACCAGCCATCATCGACCACGAACAGCTTGGCATGCTCGAATGGCATCGGCGCGCGCCACACCTGCGCGCCGGCGCGCAGCAGCGGCCCCATATGGGCACGCATCGCCCAGTCCATCCAGGGGTGATCGCAGCACTCCGGGATCACCACGTCGACCTTGACGCCGGCCATGACCGCCAGCACCAGCGCGCTCATCAGCCGGTCGTCGGGGAGGAAATAGGGTGTGAGAATCTTGATCGAGCGCTGCGCGCAGCCGATCGCCTGCAGCATCGCGAACTCGATCTTGAAGATGTCCTGGTCCGGGCCGGAGGTGACGACGCGCGCTGCCGCCGTCCCCGTTTCCGCCAGCGGCGGAAACCAGGCATCGCCGCCCAGGCGCTCTCCGGTGCAGAAATGCCAATCCGTGGCGAAGGCTTCGGCGATCTGCCCCACCACCGGGCCGGTGACGTCGAAATGCATGTCGCGGACCGGATGCCTGGGCTTTGCCTTCAGCAGGTTGGCCGCGCTGATATTGAGGCCACCGATGAAAGCGCGGGTGCCGTCCGTCACCAGGATCTTCTTGTGGCTGCGCAGGTTGAGGAACGACATGCGCCAGGGCACCAGCGTATGCATGAAGCGCGCGACCGGGATGCCCGCCTCCTCCAGTCGCCGATAGACCGGGGAATACCAGTAGCCGCTGCCGATGCCGTCGACGATGACGCGGATCGCGACCCCGCGCGCTTTCGCCGCCTCGAGCGCCGCGATGAAACGTTCGCCGATCTCGTCCGCCTTGAAGATGTAACTGGATAGCGCGACGCTCACCTCGGCGCTGGCGATCGCCTCGAGCATGAGCGGATAGGCCTCGTCGCCATTGCGCAGCATGGTGACCGTGTTGCCGAGCCGCGACGGACGGCCGGTCAGGACGCCGATCGTGCGTTCCAGCGGCGCGAAATGATCGTGCCGCGGATTGAGGAAGGTCGCCGGATCCTCCACGCGATAGAGGCCGCGCCGCCGGCCGGCCCGAAAGGCGCGGCGCTGCACGCGGTTGACGCCGAACAGGAAATACAGCGCACTGCCGATGATCGGCGACAGCCAGGCAAGCCCGATCCACGCGATGGACGCCGCGACATCGCGCTTGCGCGCCAGCACGTGCAAGGTGACGGCGCCGGCCAGCACGATATGGAACAGCGGCCAGAGCACGGCCCCGACGGCTTCGAGGCGGGCAAGGAGGTCCTGATCTGTCACGGCCTGATCTGTCACGGGGCGACTTCGCGCTCGCGCGCCTCCGCTGTCAATCGCTCACCGCCCGGTCCAGCTCCCGCGCCTCTTCCTGCAGGAAGCCGCCGGATTGGCGCTGCCACAGGCGCCAATAGGTGCCGCGCCGGGCCAGCAATTCGCCGTGGGCGCCGCTCTCCACGATCCGGCCGCTGTCCAGCACGACCAGGCGATCCATCCGCGCGATGGTGGAGAGGCGGTGCGCGATGGCGATCACTGTGCGGCCGCGCATCAATCCTTCGAGCTGCTCCTGGATCGCCGCCTCGACCTCGGAATCGAGGGCGGCCGTCGCCTCGTCCAGCACCAGGATCGGCGCGTCCTTGAGAATCACTCGCGCGATGGCGATGCGCTGGCGCTGCCCGCCCGAGAGCTTCACGCCACGTTCACCGACATGGGCATCGAAGCCGCGACGGCCCTGCCAGTCCTCCAGCCCCTCGATGAAGTCGAGCGCATGGGCGCGGGCCGCCGCCGCGCGCACCTCGGCGAGGCTCGCCTCCGGCCGGCCGTAGCGGATGTTGTCGAGGATCGATCGGTGCAGCAGGGACGTGTCCTGCGTCACCATGGCGATCTTGGCGCGCAGGCTTTCCTGCGTCACGCCGGCGACGTCCTGCCCGTCGATCAGGATGCGCCCCGCCTCCAGCTCGTAGAACCGCAGCAGCAGGTTGACGAGCGTAGACTTGCCCGCGCCCGACGGCCCGATGAGACCGATGCGCTGCCCCGGCTGGATCGTGAGATCGATACCGTGCAGGACGCCGCGCTGTGTACCATAGCCGAAATGCACATTCTCAAACTTCACGGCGCCTTGGGTGACGCGCAGTGTGCCGGCGTCCGGCTTGTCCGGCATCTGGCGCGGGACCGCGATGGACCGCATCCCCTCCTGCACCACGCCGACATTCTCGAAGATTGCGGTGATGTTCTGCGCCACCCAGCCGGCCATATTGACGATCTGCCAAGTGAGCGGAAGCGCCATCGCCACGACGCCGACACTGACAGATCCGCGCATCCACAGCCACACCGCGATCGCTGCGGTGCTGACGACCATCATCGCGTTGAGGCTGGAGAGGCTGAGGCCGAACAAGGTGATGACGCGTTGCTGCCGATGGAAGCTCCTGGTGTGCTCGTCGACCGAGGCACGCACCACCGCATCCTCCTCCTGCGGGCGCGCGAACAGCTTCACGGTCTGGATATTGGTGTAGCTGTCGACCACGCGGCCGGTGAGAGCGGAGCGCATCTCCGACATCTCGCGCGAGCGCTCGCGCAGGCGCGGCACGAAGATGCGCAGCAGCACGACGTAGCAGCAGAACCACACCGCCAGGGGGATGCTGAGGCGCGGGTCGTTGCTGGCGGTCAACACGATCGCGCTGCCGCCATAGACGGTGATGTACCACACCGCATTGGTGGCGGCGACCACGCTCTCGCGCAGGGCCGGGCCGGTCTGCATCACGCGGTTGGCGATGCGTCCGGCGAAGTCGTTCTGGAAGAAGCTCCAGCTTTGCCGCACCACGTGCCAGTGGCTCTGCCAGCGGATGAGGTTGGTGAGGCCGGGGACGATGGCCTGGTTCGTGATGATGTTCTGCATCAGCAGCGCCAAAGGCCGGCCGAGCAGCATCACCGCCGCCATGCCGACGAACTCCGGCCATCGCTCCTGCCAGAGCGCGGCGGGGTTGCCGCTGGCGACCAGGCCGACCACCCGGCCGATGAAGACGGGAATCATGGCGTCGAGGACCGCCACCAGGAACCCGGCGCAGAACAGGGCGCCGACGAGCCAGCGCGCCTGGCGCGCATAGTACCAGTAGAACGCCATCAGGGTTGCCGGCGGTGTGTCCTCCGCCGGCAGCGATGTCGGGTTCAGCAGGCCTTCGAAGAACCGGAATGGGGACATGGATCGGACCCTGGCAACGCGGTGCGAGCCGGTCATTGCCGGCCCCCGAGCGCGGCGGCGAAACCCGGCATCCAAGTCGCACCGCGACGACAACCTGGATCGCCGGATCAGCTTCGGCGATGGCATGCGAGAACGGTGATCCCGCTCCCGATTCGGCTTCGAGGGCCGCAGCCTACTGCGCGACCTCGATCGAATCCACCCGGTCGGGATAGAATGCGAGGTGCCCCGCGATCTGCGTCATGGCCGGATACGGCTCGACGTAGCTCCAGGCCGCGTTCTCCGCGCTCCTGCCATCGGCCTTCAAGCTGAAATAAGAGGCGTCGCCCTTATACGGGCAGTGCGTCTTGTGCGTGGTCGGCTCGAAATAGCGCATCTGCACGTCTTCGCGCGGGATATACTGCACCAACGGATAGCTCGCCTCCTGAAGCGTCAGGGCCCGCGTGCTGTCGGCGACGACACGGCCGCCGAACTTGACCAGGACGCGGCCCCTGGTCGGCGTGACGGTGATGGGATGATCGGCATCGGGGAGTTTCATGAGCAATCCTTCTAAGAGATGAGGTGGGGTGCTGCCAGGGTAATCCACGCCACGACTCTCATATAGCGCCCGTGATCCCGCCCGCCAGATCGGCAGGAGAGCGGCAGGGGGCGAGACAAAGAGCGCCGCCGGCCGCCGCAACGAACCTTGTCACGGGTTGCCCTACCGTCAGCATGGGCAATCCGGAGCGGCCAAGCCGCGGCAGGCGCAACTTTTCTGCCTGCTGGTGCATTCCTTTCGGGAGCGCGCGCAAGGAGGGTTATGGAGACGTTGCGCACACGATATCGGCACGAAAGAAGCCGGGGTGTGAGCATGACCGTTGCCGGCACGGCAATGCCGCCGCGCGCTCCCAGCCGCTCCGAGCTGGTCGCGGATTGCATCGTCCACATCGTTGGCGTCGCCGCCGGATCGATCGGCGCCGCGACCCTGGTCGCGCTGATCGCGGCGCGAGGCGATCTGCTGGAACTCGGCGCCCTGCTCATCTACGCCTGCGGCATGGTCGCGATGTTCGGCTGCTCGGCCGCCTACAACCTGGCGCGCAACAGCCGATGGCGCGCGCTTCTGCGCCGCTGCGACCATGCGGCGATCTTCGTCATGATCGCCGGCACCTACACGCCCTTCACCCTGCTGCGCCTGGAAGGCGCGTGGAGCTGGGGCCTGACCAGCGCCGTCTGGTCGATTGCCGGCATTGGCATCCTGATGAGATTATGCCGGCCCTGCGACCTGCGCTACGCCTCGGTCGCCCCCTATCTCCTGCTGGGTTGGATCGGGCTGATCGCGCTTGATCCCCTGTTCCGCTCGCTGAGCTGGGATACGCTCGGGCTGATCGGACTTGGCGGTGTGCTTTATACGACCGGCGTCCTGTTCCACGTCTGGGACAAGCTGCCGTTCCAGAACGCGATCTGGCACACCTTCGTCCTCGCGGCGGCATCGGCGCATTATGCCGCCGTCATCACCGGAGTCGTGCTGCGCGGCGCGTGACGGGCGCTAGTGCTTCTTGCCGGGCGCGCTGTCGGTGATGTGCGCCGGCTGCGCTTTGCCGTACTGGTTGGAATAGGCCGTGACGTGCTTCGCGGCCTTGTCCTTTTTCGGCTTCTTCTTTTCACGATTGCCCCGCTGCTCACCCTTAGGCATGTCGCGTGCTCCTACTGTTGAATGGCCCATCATAGCGTGCCGCGGCGGCGACGCCAATCCGCTGCTAGCGACGCGGCTTGTTGCCGGGCTTGAGCTTCGGCTTGGCCTTGCGCTCCTCGCCATAGATCTCGGTGCCGAGCTTCGCGGCCTTGCCTTCCAGAACCTCCTTGTGCCGCTTGCCGTGCGGCTTGCTCATTTCCTGCAGGGTCTTGCGATACTCCTTCACTTTCTTGCTTTCCGGCATCGCCTACTCCTTCATTCCAACGGCGCGCTGCTTCGCGGCATCGAGCCCCTGGCGCCAGTTGCGCGCGTCGCGCCATTCCTTTGGCAAGGTGACCGTCGCGACGCTTTCGATGTTGTAATCCGCCGGCCGCAGGCTCTCCGTCACCTCGCCCCAGGCGATCGGCATGGCGACCGGAAGCCCCTGCCGGGTGCGCACGCAATAGGCGCCAACCGCCGTCGAGCCGCGATCGTTGCGCAGGTAGTCGACATAGATGCGCCCCTTGCGGGCAGCCTTGCTTGCCTTGGCGAGGAAGATGCTGGGCTCTTCGCGCGCCAGGCTGTCGGCCATCGCCTTTGCGAAGCCCTTGGCGACCGGCCAAGTCGCCGCAGGGCGCAGCGGCACGATGACATGCAGCCCCTTGCCGCCGGTCGTCTTCACGATGGACTTGAGGCCGAGCTCCTCCAGCCGCTTGCGCACCAGCATGGCCGCCAGGGTGACCGCGCCGAACGGCACGTCCGGTGCCGGGTCGAGGTCCAGGATGAACCGGTCCGCCTTGTCCAGCTTGTTGATATGGGTCTGCCAGGGATGGATTTCGATCACGCCGAACTGCACGAGGGTGATCAGGTCCTTCACGTTGCGCACGCAGAGCAATTGCTCCTTGTCCTCGGGATCCTTCACCGTGCTGATGCGCCCCTTCAAGGTCTGCTGCGGGTGGCGCTGGAAGAAGCTCTCGCCCGTGATGCCGTCGGGATTGCGCACCACCGCGACCGGCCGGTCGCCCATGTCGAGCAGCAGGGTCTCCGCCACGCGCTCATAGTACCGGGCAATGTCGAGCTTGGTCGTGCCGGTGGTCGGGTCGATCACGCGGGTCGGATGGGTGATCTTCACACCCTGCACCGTCGCGTCGTCGGCATTGGTTGCGCCGGCCGGCCGGTCCGCGCGGTTGACCTGCTTCGCCGGCTTGTCGCCGCGCAGCCCCTGATAGGACGCCTGCCGCAACAGGCCGTCGGAGGAGCGGCCACGATGCTCGACCTCCGCCACCAGCTCGGGCTTGATCCACAGCGCGCGCGCCTTGTAGGCGCGGTCCATGTCTTCGAACGGACAGTCGTCGACCCGGCGGGCGCGCAGGCTTTTCTCCAGCGATAGCGCTTCCTTGGCATTGAAGCCGGTGCCGGCGCGCCCGTCATAGACCAGGCGCTTGCCCTCGTAATGGCCGACCAGCAGCGAACCGATGCCGCGCCCTGCGCGCGACGGCGTGTAGCCGCCGATCACGAACTCGTCGCGGTCGACGCATTTCGACTTCAGCCAGTCGCGGCCGCGGCCGGAACGATAAGGGCTGTCCTTGCGCTTCGAGATGACACCCTCCAGTCCCATGCCGCTGGCCGCCTTGTAGAAGGCCTCGCCGTCGCCTTCGTGATGAAGGCTGTAGGCGAGCACGCCTTTCGGCTTCTTCGCGAACAGGGCCTCGCGCAGGATGCTCTTGCGCTGCATCAGCGGCAAGGCGCGCAGATCGCGCCCGTTCAGATACGCCACGTCGAACAGGTAGAACACCATCGCCTTGTCATCGCCCTCGGACAGGGCGCGCTGCAGGCCGGAGAAGCTGCTGATGCCGTCCTCGCCCGGCACGACGATCTCGCCGTCGAGCCAGGCGGATTCGAGTTTGGTCTTCGCGAGGGCCTTGGCGATGGTCGGAAACTTGCGCGTCCAGTCGAGCCCGGAACGGGTGACGAGCGTCACCGCGCCGTCCTCGATCCGCGCGGCCATGCGATAGCCGTCGAGCTTCACCTCGTGGACCCAGTTCGACCCGCCCGGCGGGCCATCCACCAGGGTCGCGAGCTCGGGCTCGATGAAGGCGGGCAGCATGCCGGGCTTGCCTTGGTCCTCCGCCTCCATCGCCGCGACGTTCTTCTTCATCGCCGCCTTGGAGCGCGCTGAATCCCAGACCGGCCCGTCGCCCTCCGCGATCTGGCGCATGGTGCGCCCGCTCTTCACGCTGGTGGCATTGGCGATCGCGGCGTCGCCCTGGCCCGGCTTGGCCCAGCGATCCTTCTTTTTCATGAGCAGCCAGTTGTGCCGCCCTTCCTTGCCTCTGCCACCCTTGCCGCCGTCGCGGTCCGCCATGCGGACCAGGTGGAAGCCGCCTTTCAGGCGCTCGCCGTCGAACTCGAACTCGAGATGGCCCTTCTTGAAGCCCTTCGCCGGGTCGCCTTTCGGAATCCAGCGGCCGCGATCCCACAGCATCACGGTACCCCCGCCATACTCGCCCTTGGGGATCGTGCCTTCGAAGGTGCCGTATTCGAGGGGATGGTCCTCGACCTCAACCGCGAGACGGCGGTCCTTGGGGTCGAGGCTCGGGCCGCGCGTCACCGCCCAGCTCTTGTAGACCCCATCCATTTCCAGCCGCAGGTCGAAATGCAGCCGGCGCGCCGCATGCATCTGGATGACATAGCGGTCGCCGCCCGAGGACGGCGGCGTATCGCCACTCGGCTCCGGCGTGACAGCGAAATCCCGCTTCTCACGATAGAGGGTGAGCTTATCCTTGCGGCGCATAGGCCTTCAGATCCGCTGGCGCACGTACACGGCCCAACCTCCATGTCCCCGGCGGGAGATGGAGGCAAGCCTCTTCATCCAGAGTATGGGTCGCGCGGGCGGACCCGCAAGCGATCTCTAGCTGCGGCCCTGGCAGTCCGGCTGGAATGGGTTCGCGTTCGGCGAATAGGGGCTCATATTCGTGATGCCGCCACCGTCCGGATAGCCGCCGGTGCAACCCGCGAATTGGCTGCCGACGCCATCGCCCGTGCTGGAGCAGCCGGCCAAGGCGACGCTCGCGCCCAGCAGGAACGCCACGCCGGCGCGCTTGAGACCACGATTCATGGATTCCTCGCTTGTCGTTTCGGTTGACAGGAATCGGCCCGGCCAGTCGGCCAAGCAGGTGATCAACCCAGGCAAACGCGGCCGGTTCCCCGGACCCCGGCCGCCCGCAGCGATCCAGCAGCCCGTCGCACCACCGCCGGCGGCTACAATTGGACGTCCAGCGCACGCGCCATCTCCAGGTGATGGCGCACCGTCGGCAGGAACTGGTGTGCGATACCGGCCGTCTCGCGACCGCTGGCCGCTTGCGTTTCCAGCTTGGCGACCGCCGTCTCATGGGCCGAAACCATCTCGTCCATATAGGCGCTGTCGAACGAGGCGCTGTCCAAAGTGCTCAGCCGTTCGACGACGGTGGCCTTCTCGGGCTCGATGCGCCAAGCGATCACGTGACCCCGCTCGAGCGCGAAGTTGTCGAGCTGGATCGCCATGTCGCGGTGCTGGGTCAGCATCTGCCGGGCGAAGTCGCGCACCGCCGGCGATTCGGCGCGCACATAGGCCAGGCGCGCCAGCTCGATCTCGGCGGCGTTGGACGCGGCAAGCTCCTCCGCGAACACCGCGTCGCTGGGCGAGACCCGCGCGACCGGCTGCGGCACCGTGAGCGGCGCGGAGGGCTGGGCCGTCATCACCGTCGAGCCCGGTGGGACGCTTGAAACCGACCCACCCGTGGTGCCGTACAACTGTTCGGCGGCTGTCGGATGGCGCATTGAATCATAGGCATAGGGCCGGCCATCGTCTGAGCCGCAGGCTGCAACCAGCAGCGCGGTCAGTGTCACGGCTGCGGTCGGGCGAACGGATTTTTCCATCGGACTCACCTCTCTGATCGCGTGTCTCCGATCAACCGCGGAATTGCGCTTTCGTTGCAGCCCGCACCTGGAGCCGAGAGAGACAGCCCCGGAGCGGCCGCTCGGGAAACGGGCACTTTTCGGTGGGAGGCGCGTTGATTCGGGCAGCACAGCCAGGATGAGTCCATGCTGACCAAGAGGATAAGGACGCCTCGGCGCGACAAAGCCGAGGACGAAGCTGTCGCAAGCGAGCCTTCCGGATCGGACACGCCTGCCAACATATTCAGGCCCGGCCGCAATGCTTGGCGGGTAACGCAAGCGGAACGCGCCGCCGTCCTGATCGACGCCGCCGTCTATTTCGGAACGCTGCGCAAAGCCCTGCTGCAGGCGCGGCACAGCATCTACATCATCGGCTGGGACGTCGACAGCCGCACGCCGCTGGTCGGGCCTTCCGGCGAGGCGGAGGACGGTCTGCCGCGCGAGCTGGGGCCGTTCCTCACCGCCTTGGTGGAGCGTCGGCCGGAGCTGAAGGTGAACATCCTGCTGTGGGATTACTCGCTGTTCTTCACCAGCGAGCGGGAGGCTCTCCCGTCCTTCGCGCTGCGCTGGAAGACGCCACCGCAGATTGACCTCTGCCTCGACGACGCGATCCCGCTCGGCTCGTCGCATCATCAGAAGATCGTCGTGCTCGACCAGACGCTGGCCTTCTCCGGCGGGCTCGATCTCACCATCCGGCGCTGGGATACCTGCGATCACGATCCCGCCTCTCCCTTCCGGGTCGATCCGACAGGCAAGCCCTATCGCTGTTTCCATGACGTGCAGATGATGGTCGACGGCGAGGCAGCACGCGCCCTGGCGGAACTGGCCCGGCAGCGCTGGGCCCGCGCGGCCTGCGAAGAGTTGCCTGCCGTGCCGCCGGTGGACGCGCCCTGGCCCGACGGTGTCGAGCCGCATTTCCGCAATGTCGCGGTCGCGATCGCGCGGACCGAGCCGGCCTATGACTCCCACGGCGTCGTGCAGGAGGTGGAGACCCTGTTCCTCGACATGATCGCCAGCGCGCGCCGCTCGCTCTATGTCGAGAGCCAGTACCTGACCTGCTCCGGCTTCGCGCGCGCCCTCTCCAAGGCTCTCAAGCGCAATCCCGAGCTGGAAGCGGTGATCGTCACGCCGTTCAGCTATCGCGGACGCATCGAGCGCACCGTCATGGCCGCCGGGCGGGCACGCGTGGCGCGCATCCTGCGTCAGGATGGGATTCGCGACCGCGTGCTGCTGGCCGCGCCGCGGATCGATCACAATGGCGCGGTGGCCGACCCGCACGTCCACTCGAAGGTCATGATCGTCGACGACCTCTACCTGCGCGTCGGATCGGCCAATCTGTGCCATCGGTCCATGGGCACCGACACCGAATGCGACCTGGCGGTCGCGGCGGGCGACGATGAGCAAGCACGCCGCAGCGTGATCATGCTGCGGGACACGTTGATCGCCGAGCATTGCGGCGCGACGCCGCAGGAGTTGCAGGCGGCCATCGCGCAACACGGCTCCCTGATCGCCGCGATCAAGTCCCTGCCCAAGCGATCGCACTGGATGCAGCCGATCTCCAACCGCTCGATTCCGCTTTCCCCGCCCACCTTGTGGGAAGCGGTCGCCGATCCGCGCGAGCCTATCGACCCGACGCGCATCCTTTCCGAGGAAGGCAGTGCGATCAGCCGCAGCAAGCGCAGACCTCTGCTTGCCGCAGGCGGCATACTACTGGCGCTTCTGATGTTCTTGGGCCTGGCGGCGGCCTGGACCGCGACGCCCTTGGCGGACGTGGCCGACCCGGATCTGTGGACCAGCTGGATCGGGCAGCTTCACGGGCCGTTTGCTGCCTTGGTCGTCATCTGCCTGTTCGTGCTGCTGGGACTGGTGATGTTCCCGGTCATGGTCCTGATCGCGGCGACCGCCGCGGTGTTCGGAGCATGGCCCGGCGCGCTCTATGCGGCAGCGGGCGCGCTGGCGAGCGCGCTCACCACCTATGCGATCGGCCGCTGGCTCGGGCCGCGCGGATTGCGCCAGTTCTTCGGCCCGCGGGTCAACCTCATCACGCGCAGCTTCGTCCGCAAGGGAATCCCCACCGTGACGCTGGTGCGGCTGGTTCCAGTGGCGCCTTTCAGCATTGTGAATCTGGCGGCAGGCGCCATCTGCATTCCGGCCGTTGATTACCTGCTCGGGACCGCCATCGGCCTGACGCCCGGCCTCGCCGTCATGTCGCTGCTGGGGGATCAGGCGATCGACCTCATCCAGAAGCCGAGCTTGCTGGGCATCACGGCCCTGGTCGGCTTGCTGGCGCTGGCGGTCGGGATCTCGGTCGGGCTGCAGTTCTTCATTTCTCGGCGCCGCGACCGCGCCGAGCGGCGGCCTGGCCGCAGACTCCTGCGCGAAACTATGTCATGAATCGGACAAAGAGGGTACCGGTCGCCCATGAGCCGAGAAGAAACCAGCCGTACCGTTCCGGAACGCTACGCTCGCGTTCTGACGTGGAACATCCATCGCGCGATCGGGACCGATCTGCGCTACGATCTGGATCGCGTCATCAATCTCATCAAGCCGCACGACCCTGACATCGTCGCGCTTCAGGAGGTGGATTCGCGCGGCAAGGACCAGACCAACCTGCCCCTGGCCGCCCTCAAGAAGGTGCTGGGCAGCCACGCGGCGGAGGCACGGACCATCGTTGCTCCCGACGGGCACTATGGGCACGTGCTGATCAGCCGCTGGCCCATGCACGACGTCAACATCCACGAACTGCACGTCTCGCGGCGCGAGACCCGCTGCGCGATCGAGGCGACCATCGAGAGCCCGTTCGGCTATATCCGCGTCATCGCCGCGCATCTGGGCCTCAGGCCCAATGAGATCCGCCCGCAGCTGGACATGTTCGGGCCGCTGGTGCGCGGTGAGCCGGATGCCGATGCCGAGTCCAAGCCCGGAGGGCTGCTCATGATGGGCGATTTCAACGATTGGCACGGGCGCGTGCGTTCCACGCTCACCACTCTTATCCCCACCCATACGATGCAGAAGACCTTCCCCTCCTGGCAGCCGATCCTCAATCTCGACCGCATCTATTGCCGTCCGGGGCGGGCGCTGCTGCGCTCTTGGATCGACGCGGCCGCGCGGCGCGCATCCGATCACCTTCCGGTCTATGCCGAGGTCGACCTCGCGGCCATGGCGATGGAACGGGCACCGGCCGTGCCGGGCATCTCGCAAGCGCTGGCCGATTAGATCAAGCCTTGAGCCGCCGCTGCAGGAAGCGCAGCGTCGCCGCCTCCTCCGGACGCAACGCGCCGTCCTTCGCGGCGATCCGCCGCAGGCGCAGCGCGCCTTCGGCATAGGCCTCCAGGACACTGGGATGCACGTAGCATTTGCGGCAGATCGCGACCGTGTTGCCGAGGCGCGCGGCGACCTGGTGCAAGGCCGCGCGGATCTGCCGCTTGGCGGCGGTCGCGCTATCGGGCGTGCCGGCCTCGTGCAGCAGGTTGGCCGTCAGCACCGTGCCCGCCCAGGTGCGGAAATCCTTTGCCGTCACCTCCCGTCCGCTGAGCGCGCGCAGGTGCTCGTTCACGTCGGTCGAGGTGACGCGCAGCACGTCGCCGCTGTCGTCGAGATACTGGAACAGATTCTGCCCCGGCAATTCCTGGCAGGAGCGGACGATCCTGGCGATGCGGCGATCCCGCAAGGTGAGGCGCCAGGTCTTGCCGCTCTTTCCCTTGAACTGGAATCGCAGCGCGCCGCCATCGATCGTCACATGGGAGTCGCGCAGGGTGGTGATGCCGTAGCTGTCGTTCTCGCGCGCATATGAATCGTTGCCGATGCGGATCAGCGTGTTGTCCAGCAAGTGGACGATGGTGGCGAGCACCTTCTCGCGGGGCAGGCCGGGCAGCGCCATCTGCCCGGCGATCGCGGCGCGCAAGGCGGGCAGCGATTTGGCGAAGGCCACCAGCCTCTCGTATTTGGCGCTGTCGCGGATCGCGATAAAATCAGGGTGATAGCGGTACTGCTTGCGGCCCCTGGCGTCGCGCCCGGTCGCCTGCAGATGGCCTCTTTCGCTGGCGCAGATCCACACATCCGTCCAGGCCGGCGGGATCGCCAGCGAGCGGATGCGCGCCATCGCATAGGGATCGCGCACCCTTCTTCCTTTGCCATCGAGGTAGACGAGTCCCTTGCCGTGCTTCTGCCGGCGTATCCCCGGCTCCTCGTCGGAGACGTATTCGAGGCCGGCCTTTTCGGCGTCGCCCGCCGGCGGCGACACCTCGATGGCGCTATTGGCCTTGAGCGCTTGGACAGCGCTGCGCATGCCGCCTCACTGCATTCCTGTGTACCAGGAAGGGAGAACACCAGCGACGCAGCGCCCGTTCCGTCACACGGCGAGCAGCTTGCGCAGCGGCTCAACCAAACCGGGCGTCGTGGCGAGGATGACATTGCCCTTGGTGAAAACGCCCGCGTCCGAGAAATAGTCGCTGCACCAGCCGCCGGCTTCGCTGACCAGCACCAGGCCGGCCGCCACATCCCACGCGTTGATGTGCGCCTCGTAATAGCCGTCGAGCCGGCCATCCGCCGCGTATGCCATGCCGAGCGCGCCGGAGCCGAAGCGCGTATATTCGCAGCTTGCCTCCAGGCAAGCGGCGACGGCTTTCACGTGGCCCTGGACCGGCCGGCGATAGCTGAAGCCGACGCCCATGCGCGCCTCGTCAAGCCGGCGTGTATTGCTGACGCGGATGGGCTTGCCATTGAGATAGGCGCCCTCTCCCATGCGCGCGGCATAGAGTTCCTCCGTCGCCGGGTTGTAGACGATGCCCAGGACCGCCTGGCTGCCGATCACCAAGCCCAGCGACACGCACCAGATCGGGATGCCCGCGATGAAGTTGCTGGTGCCGTCGATCGGGTCGATGATCCAGGTCGCCGCGCCGCCTTCGTTCTGCAGGCCGCCCTCCTCGCCAAGGAATGCGTCCTCCGGAAACGCCTTGAGCAGGGCCGAAGCGACGAAGTCCTCGCAGGCCTTGTCGGCTTCGCTGACGAAATCCTGCCGGCCCTTCCGCTCCACCGCGAGGCTTTCGCGCCGGCGATAGCGGTCGAGCGCCGTCTGCCCCGCTTCCCGCACCACGCCTTGCGCAAACCGGTAGCGCAGCCCCAACGCACCTTGATCCATGGTTCTATCCGATCTTGCAGTGCAGCAACTTTTCATACTTTCCAGACGCGACGCATTGGGTCAATCTGAACTTGTAACAAAACTTTCACAAAAAGGTCCAAAACGACCTAAGCATTCTATTGGGAGGAAACCGATGACCCGATCTTTCACAGCCGGCCGGCTTTCCGCCGTCGCCGCCGCCATGTTGATCTCCGCCGTCTTGGCGGCCCAAGAGGCCAGGGCCGAAGGTAACCTGACCGTCTACTGCTCCGTCCAGGAGGAGTGGTGCCAGTTGATGGTGAACGAGTTCCAGAAGGCGACCGGCATCGCCGTCGCCATGACCCGCAAGAGTTCCGGCGAGACTTTCGCCCAGGTGAAGGCCGAGGCGGCCAACCCGAGAGGCGACATCTGGTGGGGCGGCACCGGCGACCCGCACCTGCAGGCGGCCGAGGAGGGCCTGACCGAAGCATACGAATCGCCCGGGATGAAGGACCTCAACGACTGGGCGGTCGCGCAGCACAAGACCGGCGGCGGCAAGACCGTCGGCATTTACATGGGCGCGCTGGGCTTCGGCTATAACGAGGACGTTCTCAAGGAGCGCGGCGTCGAAGCGCCGAAATGCTGGGCCGACCTGTTGAAGCCGGAGTTCAAGGGCGAGGTTCAGATCGCCAATCCGAACTCCTCCGGCACGGCCTACACCTTCCTCGCCACCATGGTGCAGATCCTGGGCGAGGAGGAAGCCTTCACCTATCTCAAGAAGCTCAACGACAACGTCAACCAATACACCAAGTCGGGCGCTGCGCCGTCACAGGCCGCCTCGCGCGGCGAGACGCTGATCGGCATCACGTTCCAGCACGACCTCGTGACGCCGGCCGTTACCGCCGGCGTGCCGATGGTGGTGGTGTCGCCCTGCGAAGGCACCGGCTTCGAGGTCGGCTCGATGAGCATCATCAAGGGCGCACCGAACCCGGACAGTGCCAAGAAGTGGTACGACTGGGCGTTGACGCCGGAGGCCCAGGCGCTCGGCGCGCAAGCGGCACAGTTCCAGGTTCCCTCGAACAAGAGCGCGCCGATATCGGAGAACTCCCCGAAGCTCAGCGAGATCAAGCTGATCGACTACGATTTCGCCAAGTTCGGATCCTCGAGCGAGCGCAAGCGCCTGCTTAGCCGCTGGGACCAGGAAATCGGCGCGCAGTAGCCGAGCGCAAGACGCGGCCGGCGGCATCGATAGTCGGCGCCGGCCGCCGAACTGATCGGCATGGCGGCATCGACGAGGCAAGATCGTACCCTGCTCGCGCTTCTCATCGCGGGCGCGGTCGGACTTGCCTTGCTGCCCTGGTACGCGATCGAGAGCGGCTTCTGGGGCTTTGGTTGGCTTGCCACCTATCCCGACGCAGCCACCGCCCCGGCCGCTCTGCAGGCCGCCATCCATGAGACCAGGTGGCTTTGGCCCCTGCTCCTGGCGCTGGGACTGCCTGTGCCAGCCCTGTTCGGCCATCGCCTCGGTGGCATCCTGGTGCTCGCCGGCGGGCTCGTTGGAATCTTCTATCTGTTTTTGCAAGGCTTCCTGATCGGCATTCGCGGCTGGTCCCTGCCCGGCCTTGAGGCAGTGTTCGGCACGGTGCGACCGCAGGAAGGGTTCGGGGCCGGCGCGCTGGTGACAGGCACGGTGTTCCTGCTGTTGATCGCGGCAGGCATGGCGCGCCGTGGCGCCATGCGCGGCGATCAGTTCCTGGTCGGATCGATCGCCTTGGTCGCCGCCTCGATCCTGCTGTTCGTGTTCTTTCCTGTCGCCGCCGTGCTGCTGGAAGCAGCCATCGATGCAACAGGCGGCTTTTCCGTCACGGCGCTGGTCGGGCGTCTGTCGACCGAGGATATCTGGTCGCTCGGCTGCTTCGCGCAGCAGAACTATTGCGGCGTGTTCTGGAACAGCCTGTGGCTGGCGGTCGCCTGCGGCATCACCACCACGCTGCTCGGCCTTGCCTTCGCGCTGCTGCACAAGCGCACCGGCTTCCGCGCGAAGGGCTTGCTGCGCCTGCTGGCAATCCTGCCGATCATCACGCCGCCGTTCGTGATCGGCCTCGGCATCATCCTGCTGTTCGGGCGCAGCGGCGTCGCCACATCCCTGATCAGCGACCTGTTCGGCATCCCGCCCAGCCGCTGGATCTACGGCTTCTCCGGATTGCTGCTGGTGCAAACCTTGGCCTTTACGCCGATCGCCTACCTGGTGCTGATCGGCGTGGTCGAAGGCATCAGCCCATCGATGGAGGAAGCGGCGCAGACCTTGCGCGCCGATCGCTGGCGCACCTTCCGCACGGTGACCTGGCCGTTGCTGCGTCCCGGTCTGGCCAACGCCTTCCTGATCGGCTTCGTGGAGAGCCTGGCCGATTTCGGCAATCCGCTCGTTCTCGGCGGCAATTTCGACGTGCTCTCGACCGACATATTTTTCGCGATCGTCGGTTCTCAGAACGATCCGGGGCGCGCCGCCGCCTTGTCGATGGTGCTGCTGTTCCTCACCCTGTCTGCTTTCGTGCTGCAGCGGCAATGGCTCGGCCGCCGCTCCTACACCACCATCTCCGGCAAGGGCGATTCCGGCCTGCCGGTGGCGCTACCGCGCGGTCTGCGCGTGGCCATCTATGCCGTGACCCTGCCGTGGCTCGCCTTCACGATCGTGCTCTACCTCATGATCCTGGTCGGCGGCTTCGTGAGGTCCCTCGGCCTCAACAACACGCCGACCTTCCAGCACTACGTCACCGCCTTCGGGATCGATTGGGGGCCGAACGGCCTGCTATGGACGGGCCGCGCCTGGCCTTCCTTCTTCACCACCATCGAGCTGGCGGCAATCGCCGCGCCGCTGACGGCGATCATCGGATTGCTCACCGCCTATCTGCTCAACCGACAGCACTTCTTCGGGAAGAACAGCTTCGAGTTCATGACCATGCTGAGCTTCGCGATTCCCGGCACGGTCATCGGCGTCAGCTATATCGTCGCCTTCAACGTTCCGCCGATCGAGTTGACCGGCACCGGCCTCATCCTCGTCATCTGCTTCGTATTCCGCAACATGCCGGTGTCGATCCGCGCCGGCCTCGCCACGCTGAGCCAGATCGACAAGAGCCTGGACGAATGCTCGCTGACCCTGCGGCACGGCAGCTTCGCCACCATGCGGCGCGTCATCCTGCCCCTGGTGCGGCCGGCCATCATCGCCTCGCTGGTCTATGCCTTTGTGCGCGCGATCACCTCCGTCAGCGCCGTCATCTTCCTGGTCAGTGCGCAATACAACCTCGCCACCGCCTACATCGTCGGGCGGGTGGAGATCTCCGACTTCGGAGTCGCCATCGCCTATTCCTCGGTGCTGATCGTCTGCATGCTGGCGGCGATCGGCCTCATTCAGCTCGGCGTGGGCGAGCAGCGCCGCGCCCGCCGCGTCATCACCACGCCGGCAGCCCTGGAGGCCGCGTCATGAGTATCGCCAGTCGTTCCGCCGCCGTGTCACTGGAGAAGGTGCGCAAGCAATACGGCGCGGTCACGGCGGTCGAGGAGGTGTCCATCACCATCGAGCCGGGCACGCTGGTGACGCTGCTCGGCCCCTCGGGTTGCGGCAAGACCACCACGCTGCGCATGGTCGCGGGACTGGAGATGCCGACCGCCGGACGCATCCTGATCGGCGCCAAGGATGTCACGCTGCTGCCGCCCAACGAGCGCGACGTCAGCATGGTGTTCCAATCCTACGCCCTGTTCCCGCACATGACCGTGCTGGAGAACGTCTCCTACGGCCTCGCCAGCGCGGCGTTGAGCAAGGCGCAGCGGCTGGAGAAGGCGCGCGAGGGGCTGCGCCTGGTGGGCCTCGAAGGCTATGACGAGCGCCTGCCATCCGAACTTTCCGGCGGGCAGCAGCAGCGCGTCGCCTGCGCGCGCGCCCTGGTGCTGGAGCCGCAGGTGCTGCTGTTCGACGAGCCGCTCTCCAATCTCGATGCCAAGCTGCGCCGCCGCATGCGCGAGGAGATCCGCGATCTGCAGCAGAAATTGGGCCTGACCTCGATCTATGTCACCCACGACCAGGAGGAGGCCCTCGCGGTCTCTGACAAGATCGTGGTGATGAATGAGGGCCGCATTGCACAGGAAGGCACGCCGGCCGATCTCTACGAGCGCCCGGCCGATTCCTTCGTCGCCGACTTCATTGGCGGCGCGAACCTCATCCCGTGCGAGATCCTGCGCCACGAGAACGCGGCCGCCGTCGTGCGATTCGGCGATACGGAACTGCGGGTGCCCGCGCCGCGCATCAATGGCGGCGGTTATCTGGTGGTGCGCTCGGCGGCGGTCGCGCTGGCGCAGGAGGGCACAGGCCTTGGCCTCACCGCGACCGTCAGGAAGGCGACCTATCTGGGCGGGCACTGGGAATACACGCTCGACACGCCGGTCGGCGCGCTGTTCGTCTCGCAGCCGGTCGGTAGACGGTTCGAGCAGGGCGCGACGGTCGCGCTGCAGCTTGATCCGCAGCGCCTGTCGGTGGTCGCGCGCCTCTAGGCAGTGTGGGATGGACCGGGAGGGAACGATCGAGGCGCGGCGGTAAAAGATTATAGCACTTTGCGGACAAGCAGCCGCGCCGGACGGCTTGGCACTTGTCCTTGCTAGACGCGCTTTGTCGATCGTCCCCCGAAACCCCCGTCGATCGGCCTCGACTGGCGAGGCCTGGAAGCCTGACCTAGGTCAGATCGCTTCCTTGAGCTCCTTGGCCGCGCGGAACGCAACCTTCTTGCTCGCCTTGATCTTGATCGCTTCGCCGGTCGCCGGGTTGCGGCCCATGCGGGCGGCGCGCTTGCGCACCTGCAGCACGCCGAGCCCGGCGAGGCGGATGCGGGCACCCTTCTTCAGGTTCTTCACCAGGAGGGCGATGACGTCATTCATGATCGCCTCGCCCGCCTTCTTCGACAGATCATGCGAAGCGGCGATGTCCGCGGCCAGGTGCTTCTGGGTAACGGTCGTCGGAGCCGACTTCGCGCCGCCTTTTGGTTTGATTCCCATGGTTATAAGCCTCTCTTTTCAGTAGGGGATCAGTCCCCGGAAAGAATCACGACCGGTCGATAAAGACAAGGCCGATCAGTCGGAAACAGGCGATTATTACGCCGATTCGGCGAGTCGGGCCATCACAAAACGCGTTGTGGATAAAATACGAGGGCCCGGAAACGCCTGTGGGGTGGGCATTTCTTGCCTCTTCACGACGGCGCACCCATGGCGCGTCAAGAGCAATTCGAGTCGCACTCTATCGTGTCACGGGTCGACTCGGCACCACGCAACGGCGCGTGCATACGCTGTTTATCAAGCCCTTGCATGCTGATCTTGATTCGATGCTTTGCCGTCTTTCGCAGGCGCGAACCGCGCGTCCGATGCGCGCGCATGGCGCGCCGCGGATACTCGATTCGAACTCGCGACGGCGGTGCGCCGTGCCGGATTGTGATCGCGATCACTACACTTGTGCCCGCGCGACAAGGCCAACTGGCGCTCGAAGCGCGCGCCGCTCCCCCGAGTCGCGCGCCGAGCCTGCCGGCAGGTGCCGTGGATGCTTGGCATCGCGAACGGCATGAAGCGTTCGGAAAAGCGTGCTATCGGCCGATCACATCGGTCACCAGCTTGGCCGGCGCAGCTTCGCGCTGGAGCTGGTCGCAGGTGCAGTGCGATGGGTTCTTGTCGGTGCGCCAGCGCAGCAGCCGCGTGCCGTGACGGAAGCGGTTGCCCGTCACCTGGTCGTATTTCACCTCCACCACCAGCTTGGGCTGCAGCGGCTGCCATTCGGCGGAGCGTTCGGTGCTCCAGCGGCTGGGCGCGCCCGGCGCGTCGCCGGTGAAGCCGGGCGGCTCGATCAGCTTCTCCAGCTTCCTGGTAAGGGCCTTGCGATCCTCGTCCTTGATGGTCGCGGTGAAGCCGACGTGATGCAGCTTGCCCAGCTCGTCATAGAGGCCGAGCAGCAGCGAGCCGACGAGCTTGCTGTCCGCCGCATAGCGGAATCCGCCCACGACGCAATCGGCGGTGCGCTGCAGCTTCACCTTCAGCATCGCTCGCTCGCCGGGCACGTAAGGGCCGTTGAGGCGCTTGGCGACCACGCCATCCAGTGAGCCGCGCGCCTTCTTCAGCCAGGCGCGCGCGGTCGCGGCGTCGCGCGTGAACGGCGTGAGGCGCAGCGTCACCTGGTCGCCCAGAGAGGCGAAGAACCGCTCCAGCGCGGTGCGCCGCCGCGTCAGCGGCGCCTCGAGCAGGCTGCCGTCCACCGCGTTGGCCAGGCAGTCGAACAGGATGAACATCGCCGGCGCTTCCGCCGCCAGCATGCGCACGCGGCTTTCCGCCGGATGCAGCCGGTTCTGTAAGGCATCGAAGGACAGTGCCTCGCCGCCAAGGATCGCCAGCTCTCCGTCCAGCACGAAGCGGTCGATGGGCAGGGTCTGAAGCGCCGCGATCACGTCGGGAAAATAGCGCGCCAGCGACTTGCCGGATTTGGATTGCAGCTCGACATTGGGGCCGGAGCGATAAGCGAGGCAGCGGAACCCATCCCATTTCGGCTCGAACTGCCAGCCCTCCTCGTCCGGCAGGTCCGCCACCAGCTTGGCTTCCATCGGCAGCGTGCCTGGCCGCACCGGCAGCAGGCCCAACCCAGCCCCCGTGCGTGACCGCTTGGCTGGCCCGTTATCGGGCCTTTCGGTCGCCACGATCGCCCTGGCCCGACTTGACCTTGGTCTTGGCATGCTGGCGGACATCCTGCGCGAGGGAGCGGCCGACATCGTCGCTCTCCTTGAATCGCCCCTTTTCGTCCCGGCGGACATAGCGCTTGTCGCCCTTGGGTGCGATCAGCTCGCGTCTGGCCATGGTTCTCTCCGATTGCACTGCTGAACTGCAACGAGTTTGCCCATCGGAGGTTCCCGGTCTGAGCGACCGTCAACCCGATCCGGGATCGAGCCCCATGAACATCGCTGCTGCCCAGCCGCCGAAGACCGCCGCGCACATCCTGCTCGACGTGCTGGAGCAATGGGAGATCGACACTGTCTTTGGTCTGCCCGGCGACGGCATCAACGGCATCATGGAAGCGCTTCGCCAGCGGCAGGACCGCATCCGCTTCATCCTGGCGCGCAACGAGGAAGGCGCCGCCTTCATGGCCTGCGCCTACGCAAAGTGGACCGGCAGGATCGGCTGCTGCCTCGCCACCACCGGGCCCGGCGGCGTGCACCTGCTGAATGGGCTCTACGACGCCAAGTTCGACCGTGCGCCTGTGCTCGCCATCACCGGCCTGCCCTACCAGGACCTGATGCAGACCTTCACCCAGCAGGACATCGACCATACGCGCCTGTTCAGCGACGTTGCCGCCTATTCGACCGCGGTGTTCAGCGCGGCGCATGTCGAGAACGCCGCCTCGCTCGCCTGCCGCACCGCGCTGGCGCGCCGCGGCGTCGCCCACATCGCGCTGCCGGTCGACGTCCAGGAGGAGACGATCGAGGAGGCAGAGCCCTCGCCGCGCAACAAGCTGCCGCATGTCAGCCCGGCCTATGCGGAAGCGGAACGCAAGCCGAAACCGGAAGCGATCGAGCACGCCGCCGGGATCCTGCGGGAAGGCCAACGCATCGCTATCCTGGCTGGCCAAGGCGCCTTGGGGGCGCGAGCCGAATTGTTGGAGATCGCCGAGATGCTCGGCGCGCCGGTGATGAAGGCGCTGCTGGGCAAGGCAGTGGCCCCGGACCGCCATCCGCTGGTCATGGGCGGCGTCGGCTACCTCGGCACGCGCCCCTCGCAGCAGGCGCTGGAGGAATGCGACACGCTGCTGATCGTCGGGTCCAACTTCCCCTATATCGAATACTACCCGAAGCCGGGCCAGGCGCGCGCGATCCAGATCGACATCGACGCCACGCGCATCAGCCTGCGCTACCCGATCGAGGCGCCGGTTGTCGGGGATGCGGCGCTCAGCCTGCGCGCGCTGATGGGCAAGCTGCAGCCGCGCGACGACCGCAGCTTCCTTCAGCGCATCCAGACCGCCAAGGAAGCCTGGCTGCTGTCGCTGGAGGAAGGCGCGGAACGGCCGGGCGAGCCGCTGAAGCCGCAGCGCGTGGTGCGCGACATCGATCTGCGCCTGGCGGATGATGCGGTCATCGTCACGGATTGCGGCCACAATACCGGCCTCGCGGCACAATATGTAATGATGCGCAGCAACCAGTTGTTCGGCGTTTCCGGCACGCTGGCCAGCATGGGCGCGGGCGTGCCCTACGCGATCGCGGCAGCGCTGGTCTTTCCCGGCCGGCAGGTCGTGGCGGTGGTGGGCGATGGCGGGCTCTCCATGTCGCTGGGCGAGCTGGCGACCTGCCGCCACTACAACCTGCCCATCAGGATCGTGGTCATCAACAATTCCTCCTTGGGCCAGATCCAGTGGGAGCAGATGATGTTCCTCGGCCATCCGGAATTCGGCTGCGCCCTGCAGCCGGTCGACTTTGCCCGGATCGCCGAGGGCTGCGGGCTCAAGGGCCTGCGCATCACCCATCCAGACGATTGCGCCGCCATCATGGACGAGGCCTTCGGCCATGACGGACCGGTGCTGGTGGACGCGGTGGTGGACGCGGCCGAGCCGATGCTGCCGCCCAAGCGCCGCGATACCTACGTTCACAACATGGAGAAGGCCCTGGGGCAGATGCCGGCGGCGCGCGGCGCCATCGAGCGCGCCATGCGGGAAGAGCCCGCCCGCACCGCCCTGCGGCCGTGACCATGACCGATCCGAAAAAGCGCCCCGAACCCTATCCGGCCGAAAAGGCGCGGGGCGGCGAGATCATCCTGCGCAAGCGCTGGCAGCGGATCGTGTTCATCGGCGGGCTAGCGATCGCCGTGCTGGCCGGCTTCTTCCTGTCCCTGTGGGGGCGATAGTCCAGGGGAAACCGACCTTCAAAAACGCTGCAGGCGACCGGCAACCCCTTCCCCCGGCTTTCACGGCTATGGCATAATGGCTTGCGCGCAATCGGGCTCGTCCTGATTGCGTGCTTTTGTTTCAAATGCTTAACACCTTATAGGAGCCTTCCATAGCTAGATTGCCTGCCCAGGATAGCGCGCCGTCCCGCAACGATGGACCGCGTGTCAATCACCAGATCAATGTCCCGCAAGTACGCTTGGTGCGCGAGGACGGCTCGATGGCGGGGGTCGTCCCGACCCGGGAAGCCATCAGCATGGCCGCCGACGCCGGCCTCGATCTGGTCGAGGTGTCGCCCAACGCCACGCCGCCGGTTTGCAAGATCCTCGATCTCGGCAAGTTCAAATACGAAGAGCAGAAGCGCAAGAACGAAGCGCGCAAGAAGCAGAAGGTCATCGAGGTCAAGGAGATCAAGCTGCGCCCAGGCATCGACATCCACGATTACGAGGTGAAGATGCGGAGCATCCACCGCTTCCTCGAGGAAGGCGACAAGGTGAAGGTCACCATGCGCTTCCGAGGCCGCGAGATGGCGCACCAGGAGCTCGGTGCCAAGGTGCTGGACCGCGTGAGAGCGGACCTCGACGCCATCGCCAAGGTCGAGAGCGCGCCCAAGATGGAGGGCCGCCAGATGATCATGGTGATCTCGCCGAAATAACCCCGGTCAGTCTGGCCATGACGAAAAAGGGCGCCGTGCTTTCGGCGCCCTTTGTGTTTGCCATCGGCGCGACGGGCTCTATCCGCTCACCAGCGCCCGCGCCAGAAGCGCAGCGTTGCGTGGGCTTTCGCCGACGCGGCGCACGGCATAGGGCCACCAGTCACGGCCGAACGGAAGATAGAGCCGGACCTGCTCGCCCGCTGCCCGGAGTTGGCGCTGCAATTCGGTGCGCACGCCATAGAGCATCTCGAACTCGTACTGGCCTGGTTGCCAGCCGCCGTTCTTTGCGATCAGGCGGATTTCCGCGATCAGCGCATCGTCATGCGTGCCGAACACCGGCCGGAAGCCATGCGCCCTGGCTTCCGCTCCCAGCATCATGCGCGCAAGCCTCAGATAATTCTCGTCGATCTCTGCAGGCGACTGGAACGCGTGCGGCCTGGGATCGGCGAAGGCGCCCTTCACCAGCCGAACCTGGCCGCCGCCGGCGGCGATCATGGGCGCGAGATCGCCGGCGCTGCGCTTCAGGTAGGCTTGCAGGGTTTGCGCGATCGGAACACCGGCCGCCAGTAGCCGCGCGCGCAGGGCCAGGATGCGGTCGACATACTCCGCATCCTCCATGTTCAGCATGAGGACCGGCGGCAGCCCGCCGGCCTGGCCCAGGTCGCGGACGCGGCTCCCGATCCTGAGCGCGAGCGCTTCGCCGGCCGCCTCTTCGATCGCATAGCCGATCTGGGTTGAATCGACCGAGACATGGATCTGCAGCTGCGCCGCGTTCAGGGATTCCGCGACCGCGATCTTCTGCCGGCCGTTCTCCGCGACGATGGCCGGGTCCTTCACGTATTCGCCAAGATAGTAGAGCGAGGCCTTGAAGCCGGCCTTTTCCAGCTCCCGCGCGACCGACATGGCCTGGGCCGCGTCGGCACCCGCCACGAAGCGGCGCGCGATCGAAGCCGCGGCGCGATTGCCCTGCATCCAGCGCGTGACGCGCGGCGAACGCGCCAGCGCGATCATCCCGCTTTGCCAGATGCGCTTCATCAGGGACGCTTCACGTGGCGCGGCCGCGCAAGGCCTCGAGGATCAGCCGCCCGCCCAGCAGGCCGACCACGCCGCCGGTGACGCGATCGATCCACAGCTTGGCGCCGATATAGATCGCGCGCGGCCTGGTGGCGGAGAAGGCCAGCGCGACGATGGTGTACCAGCCCGCTTCGAGTGCGAAGATCAGCGGGAGCATGGTCCAGAGCATCCAGGTCGGAATCGGGTTCGGCAGGAACGCGGCGAACACGCTGGCGTACCAGATCGCCGTCTTGGGATTGCTGAGCTGCGTCACGAAGGCGATGACGAAGCTCTTGCGCCAGCCGCCACCCGCCGGCGGCGCGCCCTCCGTGGCCGCCAGCGGCGTCTTCGCGCCGCGCCAGATGCGATAGCCGAGATACAGGAGATAGAGTCCGCCGGCGACCTTCAGCACCAGGTAGAGCCATTCGACCTGCATCAGCAGCGCCTGCAGGCCGGCGAGCGCGAGCCCAGCAAACACCACGCCGCCGCATCCCATGCCGAGCGCTGCCGCCAGGCCGTCGCGGCGCGAAAAGCCAGCCGAGGCGCGCACCACGACCACGAAGCTCGGCCCCGGGCTCATCGTGCCGATCGCCAAGGTGCCGAGTATGCTGAGCAGGGCGAGTGGGGGATCCATGATGCCGGCCTACTGAAGTGATAAATGTCGATTCATTCGTCATGGCAAGGCTCGGCCTTGCCATCCACGAGTTTCTATGCCCAACGCCACGCAACCGGAAGCAAACTCGCGGATCCCAAGGCCAAGCCTTGGGATGACGATGGGGTATCGATCACCGACGTCATCGCCTGCCCGCCATCTCCGGGTGATCGCGCAGGAAATAGATCAGATCGAGCGGCGGCGGCGCAATCTCCGTGGAGGACAGCATGGCATGCGCCTGGCCGCGATGGTGGGTCTGGTGGTTGAACACATGCGCCAGCACCTGCTCGAGCGGCGTCCTCGCCGGCTCGCCGCCCATGGTGCGATAGACCAGGTCCTCCTGGACCCGCGCCGGCGCAAGTTCATCCACGAAGGCGATGATGCGTTCATCCATCGCCGTGCGCGCCGCTTTCAGCGGGGGAAAATCCGCATGCAGCACCTGGTCGAGCGCCGTCACGCCGGGATGGCCCGTGCCCTCGAGCCGGCCCATCCAGACCGTGTCGGCCACCAGGATGTGATTGAGCGTCTTCAGGATGGAGGGAAAGAAGCCGCTGCGCGTCTCGCTGAGTGCGGCGGGCGAGAGCCTGCCCGCGGCGTCATAGAGCCGCGCATTGGCCCAGCGGTTATAGGCCGCCATCCTCTGGAAATGTGCCTTCATGATCCCCTCGTCTCTTGCCGCCAGCATGGCCTGGGGCCGGCGCGGCGACAATTGATCCTTTTTGACACGCGTGTGAGCCTGCATAACAGATCGCCGGATCGCATTTTGGCACGGCGTGCCCCGCCATTTGGCATTTGACCATCGCGCCATCGGGCCGCTCCAATCGCCGCATGCAATCGAGAGGAACCATGGTACCCCGGATCGACATCTCCGCCCTGTTCTCGGAATCGGGCACGCGCCGCGAAACCGATGCCGCGATCATCGAGGCGGCGAGCGCGATCGGCTTCATGACCGTCACCGGCCTGCCGCCGGCGGTGCCGATCGACCCCCGGTCGCGGCGCGCTGTGCTGCGCCCGTTCGATCTCCCGCCGGCCGAGACCCGCAAGCTCTGGCGCCAGAAATTTGATCCCCGCCATCCCAATATCTATCGCGGCTGGTTCCCGCTGCAGGACGGTTTCGAGACCTATAAGGAAGGAATCGACATCGGCCCGGACATCGCGGCCGGCCCGGGTGCGGTCCATCCCGGCGCGGTCCACCCCGGCGCGGTCGATGCGCGCGATCCGCTGCGCGAGGCGACGCCGCTGCCGGCCGAGGATGCGCTGCCGGGCTGGCGGGCGGCGGCGGCCGCCTATTTCAAGGCCATGGAGAGCGTCGCCCAACGCCTGATGCACGCATTGGCGCGCGGCCTGGGCTTGCCGCAGAGCATTTTCGACGGTGCCTTCGCCGGCGGCATCTCCACCCTGCGCCTCATCCGCTATCCGGTGCGGCCGCCGCACTCGATGGTCGGCGTGCCGGAGGATCGGTTGTGGGTGACGCACAACGGCGAGCGGTATTATCTGCTGGGCCGCGCGCATGTGGATTCCGGGCTGATGACCCTGTTGGCGCAGGATGGCGTCGCCGGCCTGCAGGCCCGCGCCGCGGACGGCGCCTGGATCGACGTGCCGCCGGAGGAAGGCACGCTGGCGGTCAATTTCGGAAAGCTGCTCGAGCATTGGACCGGGGGCCGGATCAAGGCGACCGAGCATCGTGTGATCGGCCGCGGCGAGGAGCGTTTCTCGATCCCGTTCTTCTACGACGCCAGGGCCGATGCGCTGATCGAACCCTTGCCGCTGCCCGGTGTCGCGCCGTTCACGCCGTTCTATTTCGGAGATTATCTGTGGTCGACCATGACCAAGTTCGTCGAGTTCCAGGGCCTTGAGGATCGGCGCCGTCCTCAAGGCCACGGACAACGCGCCAGCTAGGCCCGCCAGAACGGCTTCACAACGACATGCTCGACGTCGGCGCGGCTGACGCCGATATCCTTCAGCATGTCATCACTGAGGCCGGCGAGTTGCCGCCGCTCGCGCATACGCTCGAGCCACGCAATCGGCGTCTCGATGAGACGATCCACGACCGGCGCCAGATCCCTGGCGACGATCTGCGCCAGACCACTCCGCGGAACCAAGTCCAACATATGATGTGCATGCGACTTCATGGTTCATCTCCTTATCGAGTGGTCCGCGCGCGGCGCTTCACAGGAGTCGGGTGAGAGCGGGCCGCTCCTGTCCCTCGCGCCGCGCTTGGACTGGACAGCCGGGGGCTGTCCGGGAAACGCATGGTTTCCGTTCCTGCCATCACGACCGCCAGAATGGCCGGGTGCTGATGGCTTCGACATCGGCCCGGTTCAGGCCGATATCCTTGAGCAGGCGATCGTCCAATTCCGTCAGGTGTCGGCGCTCCGACACCCGCTCCGCCCACAGGAAGGGGGTCTCGATCAGACGATCCAGGACCGCGGCGATTTCATGGCCGATGCCCCGCGACAAACCGTTGAACGGGTTTGAAAAGACATTGGATTTCATAGCTCACCTCACAGGTCTCTTTGTGGCGTCATCGCCGTTGAGTGAGAGAATGAGCTTGATTCCCGGCACGGACAAACGATAGTTTCTCAGAGTTCCTGTTAGAAATATTGACATGTGGGAAAGGGTCGCCATGCGCCTTCCACCATTGAAGTCAGTGCACTATTTCGAGGCCGCCGCGCGGCTGCAGAGCTTCACCAAGGCGGCCCAGGAGCTGAACGTCACCCACAGCGCGATCAGCCATCAGATCAAGGCGCTGGAGCAATGGCTGGGCCAGCCCCTGTTCGAGCGCAAGACGCGCCAGGTGCGCTTGACCGAAGCGGGCAAGCGCTTCCTCGGCCCGGTGAAGACCGCGTTCGAGCAACTGGCCGATGGCGCGGCGGAGATTACGCGCTTCGGCAAGGACCGGCCGCTCACCGTCACCGCGCTGCCCTCGCTCGCGGCGAAATGGCTGGTGCCGCGGCTCTCCGATTTCCAGCGGCAGTATCCGGAGATTCAGGTGCGGCTCTCCGCCACCAGCACGGTCGAGACGATCGGCGGGCGCGACATCGACCTCGGCATCCGCTTCGGCCGCGGACAATGGGACAACCTGGAGAGCGAACTGCTGGCGAGGAACGACATCTTCCCTGTCTGCGCGCCGAGCCTCCTGACGGCCGACAAGCCGATCCGCGAGCCGCGCGACGTGCTGCAATATCCGCTGCTGACCGACAGCGACTGGATGCGCTCGGGCTACGACGAATGGTCGGACTGGCTGAAGCAGGCCGGCTTCCCCGAGGCGAAGATCAGATCCAATCTCAGCCTCAATTTCTCCAATCTGCTGATCCAAGCGGCGATCGACGGGCTTGGCATCGCCATGGGCAACGTCATCAACGCGGGCGACGACCTGCGCCATGGGCGCCTCGTCAAGCCGATCGATTTCACCGTGAAGACCGACACCGGCTATTGGATCGTCTATGCCAAGGGCGCCTTGAGGCAGCCGAAGGTCAAGGCGTTCCGCGACTGGCTGATGGAGCAGGCGAGCGGGCACGTCGCGGTCTGCACGAAAGCGAAGGTGGCATGAGGCGCCTGGCGCTGGCGTGTGTTGCGCTGCTCGCCGCGGCGCAGATCGCGTTGGCGGAGGAGCCGCGCCAGCGCGTCATGAACATACCGCTCGACATGCCGCTCAATGAGCCGCTCGACGGCGAGGTCCTTGAAGGTATCTATCAGGAGAAGCTAGGCGACATCCTGCGGGACAGCGTGCTGATCAACGCGCCGAGCCCCCACATCGAGAGCCGTTTCACCGAGAATAGGTCGCTGCAGCTCTGGTTCTCCTCCGAGGGAGATGGCAGGCGCGTATTCTGGGCGCGGCTCACCCAGGGCTTCGAGGGCAAGGACATGAAGCCTGAGGACGCGCTGGCCAATTTCGACGCGACCTTCGGAAAGCCGGACAGGATTGCCGAGCTGGCCGGCGAATACGGCAGCTTCTGGATTCTGCTCAAGCTGGATCCGCGCCTGCCGGAGGCGCGCCGCGCCACGATCCTCAAGCAGCTCGATGCCAGCTTCAACCCGACGCCCAGCCAGATCGCCGATTTCGGCCTCACCGACCTGCGCACGCGCGCGCGCCTGTTGACGCCCGACTATCGCGGCGCGGTCTTCTTCCTCGCCGCTTTCAAGGGCAAGGTTGGCAGCGTGCAGACCGATCTCATCGACATGGTCCGCGCGCAGACGGTGCTGAATCTGACGGCGCCGTGACGACATGTGGCAAGCGCTCGCTCTTATTGGCCTGATGGTTGCGCTTTCTGTGCGCGCGTTCGCCGATGAGCAGTCCGGGCAGCAGATCCTGGGCCTTTCGCTCGGCCAAAGCGCTGCCGATCCTTCCGCCTTGGGCGATCCGGCGGCTGCGTTCGGTCCTGCGATTGCGAAGGATATCAAGTCTATCGCGTTCGCGAACGAGCCGATGTCCAACTACCGCATTGAGCTAACGGACAGCCGCACATTACGGCTCTGGTTCGATGCGGCGGCGAAAGGCCGGCCAATCTTTTGGATCGCACTCACTCAGGGTTATGACCCGCCGCCGGTTCCGGCGGATCAGTATGATCGCATTGTCCGAGACCTTGGCAACGCCTTGGACTACCACATCGCCGGGCCTACTGGCGCACCGCTTGGTGCCCTGCTCATCAAGATCGATCCTGCCTTGCCCAATAAGAGGAGAGCGGCCGTCCGGCGGCACATTGACGAGGTCGTGGCGAATCGACCGAATGAACTTGGTGCGCAAGACGATCCCTTTGTGGAGCTGCCTGATGATATCGAGCGTCGCTTGGAGACTCTCGGTGACGCGTTCCGTGGCAAGTTCGTGGCGATCTACACCATCTCAGGCCAGATCGATGGGACGATGACCGAGTTGATCGATGCCGCGGTCGCTAGCGGGCTGCTCTTGCGCCCACGCAAGTAGCTCGCTCAAAACGACGAATTCGGTCCCTTCAGGAATTCCGCTTCCGCCTCCGTCGTCTCGCGGCCCAGCGCTTCGTTGCGGTGAGGGAAGCGGCCGAAGCGTTTGATGATGTCGCGGTGGCGATGGCCGTATTCCAGGAACTCGACCGCCACGTCGCCGAACTCGCGCACGCAGCCTTCCAGCAGCATGATGTAGCGGTCCTGGTTGGCGAGCGTCTCGCAATGCTCGAACGGGAGGTAGAAGAACACGCGGTCCGGGAACGGATAGCGCTGATCGAAGCCGCGCCGGATCGCTTCGTCGGCGACCGCGCGCGCCCGCGCATCGCCGAGATAGGCCTTGGCCTCGCCGCGATGAAGGTTGCGCGCGAACTGGTCGAGCAGGAGCAGCAGCGCCAGCGCGCCGTCCGGCGAGGCGCGCCAATCCTCGAGCCCGCCCATCTGCGCCTCGTGCACCAGCGGGCCGAAGCGCGCGCGGATCTCCGCATCGAACACCGCGTCCTTCTGGAACCAGAGCGGGCGCGCCCGGTCCGAAAGCCAGAATTGCAGGATATCGCGTGGCGTACTCATGGACCTTGCACCTCATCTCCGACCGTCTGGAGGGCTTATAGCATGCGGATCGTCCTGGTGAGAGCGGCCGAACAGGACGGCGGTCCGCTTCGGCGAACAGACCCGGCGGAACCACAAGGTACGATCCGACGTTCCCACGCTGACGCTGGATGGACGCGGCGCGTCGGGCGACCCCCGCCGCGTCGAGACCGTGCCATTCAGCCCTTCCGGATTCGGACCTGCCATGCCATCGACGCCCCCCGAGAACGATATCTGGCGGAATCGCACTTACCCCATCAAGGAGGACATGGCGTTCCAGCGAGCCACTTGGCGCGCCGAGCGGATCGGATGGGCCGTCCTGTGGCTCATCGTGCTGCTTGCTCTGCTCGGCCTGTTCTCCCACGGCCCGCTGAGCACCGCTTCGGTCGAGACTCCGGATGGAGGTCTCCGCGTCACCTATGAACGGTTCCAGCGCAACGGCAGCCCGGCGGAGATCAGGCTGGAAGCCCGGCCCCGATCGGAACGCCGGCTCGCCATCAGCCTCGACGCGCGGATGCTGGATGCCGTCACAATCGAGACCATCACGCCCGCGCCGCAAGCCGAGCGTGCCATCGCCGGCGGGATCGAGCTCGTGTTCCACGCCGAACCCGGCGCGCCCTTGACCGTCCGCCTGACCGTCCGGCCGCACAAAATCGGGCTAGTGGCAGGCGCGATCGGCATCGGCGCGAGCCGCCCCGCCGAGCTGACCCAGTTCGTCTACCCTTGAGGCCGAGCCATGGATTCAGTCCTTCGTGCCGTCGCGGTCTATGCCTTCCTGCTGGTGGTCCTGCGCATCTCCGGCCGGCGCACGCTGGCGCAGATGACCCCGTTCGATCTTGTGCTGTTGCTGATCATCAGCGAAGCCGCGCAGCAGGCGCTGCTTGGCGACGACTTCTCGATCACCGGCGGGATCCTGGTCGTCATCACGCTCCTGGCGATCGATATCGCCCTGTCGCTGCTCAAGGGGTATGTCCCCTCTTCCGCCAAGCTGATCGACGGGCTCCCCATGGTGGTCGTGGAAAACGGCGCGCTGCTTCAGGAGCGCATGCGGCGCGCGCGCATCGACGAGGGCGACATCCTCGAATCGGCGCGCGAGACTCAGGGGCTGGAGCGCATCGACCAGATCAAGTTCGCGGTGATCGAGATCACCGGGTCGATCACGGTCATCCCGAAAGACCGATAACGCGCTGCATCGCCGGGCGCGCGGCGACGAGATCCGCGAGCCGCTTCACGTGCGGGAAGCGCTCATAGGTCCCCGGGCAGCATTGCTGCCAGGTGGAGAGCATGTAGGCGAAGATGTCCGCCGCGCTGAACCGGTCGCCCAGCAAATAGGGGCCGTTCGCCGCCAGGTGCCGGTCGATGCGGCCCCAGAGGGTCGCAATCTCCTCCATCGCGCTCGCGGCCACGGGCTCGTTGCCGCCGGCATCAGCCGTGTGCCGCTCCGGATAATAGTAGCGCAGCATCGCGGGCTGCAGCGAGTTGGTGAGGTGCGTCAGCCATTGATAGAAATGACCGCGCGCCATCTCGTCGGGTCCGGGCGCCAGCTTCGCGGCGGGATGGCGATCGGCGATGAACATCGCCATGGCGGCGGATTCGAATATCACGAAGCCGCCATCCACCAACAGCGTCGGCACCTTGCCGTTGGGGTTGAGCTTCAGATAGGCCGGGTCGCGGTGCGCGCCTTCATCCGTTTTGACGACTTCCAACGCGTATCTGGCGCCCGCCTCTTCCAGCGCGCCGTGCGGCGCCATCGCCGCCGATCCTGGCGACCAGTAAAGCGTGTACATCGGTTTCAGCCCCTGATTCGGAAACGCAGCCGGCGCCACGCTATCCAACGGCGGGCCCGGGCGCCAGAACTAGAAGGGAGCTGGGGCACGCAAAACAAAACCGGGGCCCGAAGGCCCCGGTTCAAGCGTTCGACTGCCCTGCTGCCCTTAGCGGCGTTCGCCGAGGAACTGCAGGAGGAAGATGAAGAGGTTGATGAAGTCGAGATAGAGCCTGAGCGCGCCCATCACCGCCTTCTTGGTGCCGACTTCCTTGGTATCGCTGGCGAGATACATCTCCTTGATGTTCTGCGCGTCATAGGCGGTCAGGCCGGTGAAGACCAGCACGCCGATGACCGAGATCGCCCAATGCAGGGCCGAACTCTGCAGGAACAGGTTGACCAGCATCGCGATCACCAGCCCGAAGACGCCCATCATCAGGAACGAGCCCATGGCGCTGAGGTCGCGCTTGGTCGTGTAGCCGTAGAGCGCCATGCCGGCGAAGGTGGCCGCCGCGATGAAGAAGGTCCGCGCCACCGACGCACCCGTATAGGCGAGGAATACGTAGGATAGCGACAGGCCCATCAGCGCCGAGAACGCCCAGAACAGCATCTGCGCGGTCGAGGCGCGCATCGCGTGGATGCGCATGCCGAAGATGAAGGCGAACACCAGCGGCGCGAACACCACCACCCAGATCAGCGGCGTGGCCGCGAGCTGGACGTAGATACCGCTGACCGCGCCGAAGTAGGCAACCAGGCCGGTGACAGCCGTGCCGGCCGCCATCAACCCGAACACCTTCTGCATGTATGCCCGGAGGCCGACGTCGATCTCGGCAGCGCGGGCGCCGGCCGGCGCATGGGCGCGGCCTAGATATTCTCTCTGTGGTCCCGTGGCCATATGTTCACTCCTTGTTCCAAGGGGCCCCTGCCCCCCCAATAGCCGGCTCATAATATGAGGGGTTAAGCCTTTCCCTTCAATGCCCTTCGGTGCCGGTTCGGAGGGTGGCCAAGCGGATTTCGCCGGAAAAGCCCTTGCGGAGGCGTGGCTGGCCCGGCGATATAGCCGCCACCCCGGGTTTGGGGGATTAATTTCTGCACCAAAGCGTGAAAGCACAGGCGATGAACCGCATCTTTTCCGGCGTCCAGCCGACCCACAAGCTGCACCTTGGCAACTATCTGGGCGCCGTCCGGAACTGGGTCCGGATGCAGAAGGACTATGACTGCATCTTCTGCGTGGTCGACCTGCACGCCATCACGCTGTGGCAGGAGCCGGCGGAGCTGCGCCAGAACACGCGCGAGGTCGCGGCGGCCTATATCGCCTCCGGCATCGATCCCCAGAGCTCCATCATCTTCAACCAGAGCCAGTGCTTCGCCCATGCGCAGCTCGCCTGGATCCTGAATTGCGTGGCGCGGCTCGGCTGGCTGAATCGCATGACCCAGTTCAAGGAGAAGGCGGGCAAGAACCGCGAGAACGCCTCGATCGGGCTCTACGCCTATCCGGTGCTGATGGCGGCGGACATCCTGGCCTATAAGGCAACCCACGTGCCGGTGGGAGAGGATCAGAAGCAGCACCTGGAGCTGGCGCGCGACATCGCGCAGAAGTTCAACAACGACTACGGCGTGCAGTTCTTTCCCCTTCCCGAGCCGGTGATCGGCGGTCCCGCCATGCGCATCATGTCGCTGCGCGACGGAACCAAGAAGATGTCCAAGTCCGACGAGAGCGACTACAGCCGCATCAACATGACGGACGATGCGGACACCATCGCGCTCAAGTTCCGCAAGGCCAAGACCGACCCCAACCCGCTGCCCGGCCCGGAATGCCTGGACGAGAAGGGCGAGGTGAAGGCGGATGCCGAGGCGGCGCGGCCGGAGGCGTACAACCTGCTGTCGATCTATGCGGCCCTGTCGGACGTCACGATGGCCGAGGCGGTGAACCGGTTCGCCGGCCAGGAATTCTCCCGCTTCAAGGGCGAGTTGACCGACCTCGCGGTCGCCAAGCTCAGCTCCATCAACGGCGAGATGAAGCGCCTGCTGGCCCATCCGGACGAGATCGACGCCCTTATGCGGCGGGGTGCCGAACGGGCCCAGGCGGTCGCCCTGCCCATCCTGCGCGAGGCCGAAGAAATCGTCGGCTTCCTCCATTGACCTTGCCGGAAGGCGCGCGCGTTCCCACCTTTCCTTGGGTCGCCTCACAAGGAGTAGGGCTTCATGACCGCCGACCCGTTTCTGGATTCTCCGGCCGATACGCCGAAACTGCCCGGCTCCGGCAGGCGCTGGCTGGGACGGGCGAAATGGATGGCGCTCGCCATCCTGGTCGTGCTGCTCCTCTATTATCCGGTCGGAATGCTCGTTGTTCACGCCGTCAACGATGATCCGGACTTTACGGCTGGCGAGATCCCCCAGGGCCAGAGCAAGGCGGTTGCCCTGGCGGCAGCCCTGATTCAGCGCGAGGTCGGCGGCACCTCCTGGCCGGCCAACGATCCCTTCTTCATGCCTGGCGCCGCGCTCGACAACATGCCGAACTACCAGCACGGCATCCAGCAGGCGCTGGCCCGCTTCGTCACCGAGTTGGCAGACCAGCTCGGCCGGTCGCGCGGCTCGGCCAGCGCGGATTCGGACCTGACCGAGGCGCGCGGCCTGCTCAACTATCCGCACGATGTCTGGTACGTCAGCTCGGCCTCTCTTGCCGCCAATTCCGAGACCCAGTACCTGAAGGCGATGGTGAAGCTGAACAGCTACAACACGCGCCTGGCCGCCGGCCGCGCCGTGTTCGAGCCGCGCTCGGACAACCTGATCAGCACGCTCGACCGCATCGGCAAGGATCTGGGCGCGGCCTCGAACGCGATCGATCAGGAGATCGATCTGTACGCCGGCGACTGGATCGACCTGAACGCCGACGACGTGTTCTACTACAACAAGGGCCTGCTCTATGCGAACGCCCTGCTGCTGCGCGATCTGGGCGCCGATTTCCAGAACGTGCTGGACGAGCGCGGCGCAAGCAGCGTCTGGACCCGCATGTTGGATTCGATGATGGAGGGCGCGACCCTGCAGCCGCTGGTCGTCATCAATGGCGGGCCCAACGCGCTGGTCGAGCCGAATCACCTGAGCTCCCAGGGCTTCTACCTGCTGCGCGCCCGCACGCAGCTGGAAGAGCTGATCGACATCCTGCAGAAGTAGCCGGAGGATAAAGATCGGAGATCAGAATGCGGTGAACGGATGGTACAAGGCAAATGCCTTCTGTTCTCTGTTGTCTGTCCTCTGTAGAGTGACTCCACGATTGGCTGCGGTCCCCGAGTCGCTGTCGAAGACGCTCAGCTCGCCAGCTTTTTCATGAGGATGCGTCTCGCCGGCCGCCTTCACCAGTCGCGGGGATGCCTGGCCGATGTGCGCGTTTCTGCCGGGCTGTTGGATCGCAAGGACCGGGGGTTCGGGCGGGCATGCTGGGCGCCCTTCTAGACTGGCTACTCAGCTTTCAAGTGTATCTGCCGATCGCCGAGATTTCGGTGTCGGTCATGCTGTTGCTCGGCCTCGGCGGCGGCGTCGGCTTCCTCAGCGGCCTGTTCGGGGTCGGCGGCGGCTTCCTGATGACGCCGCTCCTGATCTTCATCGGCGTGCCGCCGCCGGTCGCGGTGGCGACCCAGGCGAACCAGACGGTCGCCACCTCCGTCAGCGGCGTGCTGGCCCATTGGAGCCGCGACAACGTCGATTTCAAGATGGGCACCGTCCTGCTGTCCGGCGGCGTGTTCGGCTCGCTGGTCGGCGTCACGATCTTCTCCATCCTCCGGCGCTATGGTCAGATCGACCTCGTCATCAACCTCGCTTACGTGGTCCTGCTGGGCTCGATCGGCCTCATGATGCTCACAGAATCGACGCGTGCGCTGCGCCGCGCGCGGCGGATTCCTGGCCGTGCCGTGCCGCCGCGCAAGCTGCATCAGCACGTCTGGGTGCACGGCCTGCCCCTGAAGATGCGCTTCAAGAAATCGCGGCTCTACATCTCCGCGATCATGCCGATCGGGATCGGCTTCGTGGTCGGCATCCTCTCCGCCCTGCTCGGCGTGGGCGGCGCCTTCCTGATCGTGCCGGCGATGATCTATCTGGTCGGCATGCCGACCGCGATCGTGGTCGGAACCTCGCTGTTCCAGATCATCTTCGTCGCCGCCGTCACCACCATCCTGCAATCGATGGAGAATCGCACCGTCGATGTGCTGCTCGCCTTCGTGCTCACCATCGGCTCGGTGATCGGCGCGCAATTCGGCGGGCGCCTCGGCGCCAAGCTGCCGGGCGAGCAGCTCCGCTTCCTGCTGGCGCTGCTCATCCTCCTGGTCGCGGTCGGGCTGTGCTACGAACTGGTGGCGACGCCCGACGATCTCTATGTCCTGCAGGGGCTGACGCGATGAGCGGCCGGCTCGTCGCCTGCGCGGTCGGGTTCCTCGCCTTCGCCCTCGCCTGGGCGGCCCCGGCGGCGGCCAGGGGGATCGTCGCGGATGTCGACGATCATCTGGTGGAGATCACCACCGATTTCGCCGGCCAGGACATCCTGGTGTTCGGCGCGATCGACGGGCCGGGCGACGTCGTGCTGGTGATGCGCGGCCCGGCCGGGCGCGTGGCGGTGCATCGCAAGGCGCGCTTCGCCGGCGTATGGGTCAACGCCGATTCGATCGAGTTCGACGGCGTGCCCTCGCTCTACGGCGTCGCTTCCTCCCGGCCCTTGTTCCAGATCCTGACGCCCGACGTCCTCGACCGCTATCAGCTCGGCGTCGGGCGCGTGCAGTTCCAGGAGGTCGCGGCCGAGGTGCCGGGCGTCGGCCCCTTCCGCACCGCCCTGGTGCAGCAGAAAAAGAAGCAGGGCCTCTATGCCGACCGCGTGGGCCGCGTGACCTTCATCGGCGACACGCTGTTCCGCGCCAACCTGCATCTGCCGTCCAACGTACCGACCGGCACGTTCCTGATCGACGTCTACCTGGTGCGGGACGGCCGGATCGTGGATGCCCAGAACATGCCCCTGGTCATCAGCAAGGTGGGCTTCGGGGCTGACATCTATAAATATGCCAATGCGCGCTCGATCGCCCAGCGCTTCGTCTATGGCGTAGCGGCCGTGCTGGTTGCGCTGTTGACGGGCTGGCTGGCGCATCTGGCGTTCCGCAAGCGGTAGAGGTGAATCATGAGCACCGAATCAGGCTCCACTCCCCAGGTCCAGCCGGCGGAACCGCCCGCTCCCGGGCAGGAGCGCGTGTTCCTGGTGGTGGTCGACGAAACGCCGGAGCTCCGGGTGGCCCTGCGCTATGCCTGCCGCCGCGCCTTCCGCTCCAACGGCCGCGTCGCCATGGTCCATGTCATGGAGCCGACCGGCTTCCGCGACTGGATCGGCGTCGACGAGCTCATGCGGGACGAGGCGCGCCAGCAGGCCGAGGCCATCATGCAGAAAATGGCGACCGAGGTGCACAAGCTCTCCGGCAAGATGCCGATGCTCTATTTCCGCGAAGGCGAGCGGCGCGAGGAATTGCTGCAGCTGATCCAGGAGGAGCCCGGCATCTCCATCCTGGTCCTGGCCGCCTCGATCGGTCCCAAGGGGCCGGGGCCGCTAGTCTCGGCCCTGACCGGCAAATATGTCAGCAAGATGCGCGTGCCGGTCACGATCGTGCCGGGCAACCTGTCGCCGGAAGATATCGAGCACGTCGCCTAGCGCACCGCGCGCGATGGCGGCCCGGCGCGTGCCGCTCAGCTGCTGCGCCGCTTGACGAAGCGGTAGATGATGAGCAGCACGATCGAGCCCAACACCGCGATGATGATCGACGGGAGGTTGAAGCCCGTCACGTCGCCGAAGCCGAGCCTGGTGCTGATGAATCCCCCGATCAGCGCGCCCACGATACCGATGATGATGGTGACGATGAACCCGCCGGGATCACGGCCGGGCATCAGCATCTTCGCGATGAGGCCGGCGACGAGGCCAAGGACAATCCAGATAATCCAGCTCATGGTATCTCCCCTGGAGAACTCGAAGCGCAAAGTCTAGCCGCTGAAATGCGGCGTGTCACCTGCCGTGCCGGTTACAGGTACTCGACTTGGGTCATCATGCCGGACAGCATGTGATAGAGATTGTGACAGTGGAACATCCACTTGCCGGGGTTGTCGGCATCGAAGGCGAGGGTGACGGAGCCGCCGGCCGGCACCAGTTCGGTATCGCGCACGGCGCCTTTGACTCGCGTCCCGTTGATTGCAACGACCTGGAAATGGTGCCCGTGCAGGTGCATGGGATGTGACATCCCGGTGCGGTTGGCGAGCGTCATCTCCACGCGCTCGCCGTGCCGTACCATCAGATGAGCGTGGTGCGCCATCGCGGCCTTTTCCTCGATGCCCCAGCGATAGGGCGCCATGGAGCCGGTCAAGGCGATGGCGAATGCGCGGGCGGCGCGCCGCTCGGGCAGCGGCTCTGCGGCCTCGTAGAGCATCGGCGCTTCGCGGTTGATCGCGCCGATCGCATGGTGCGCCTGGCCGGCAAGCTTCGCAACTGTCCCGCCCTTGGTCGCCAGGATGAGTCCGGTGAGCGCCGTATCGCCTTCGCGCTGGAACAGCACCGGCCAGGCGCCCTCCCCGGCCGGCAGCGTGAAACGCACATCGGCGCGCTGCGCAATCGCCAGCGGAAAGCGGCTGCCCACCACCGGCACGATCGGTCGCCCGTCGACATCGGTCAGCGAGCCCGAGAGCGGCCCCAGATCGATCATGAAATTGGTGGCGGAGGCCGCGTTTATGATGCGCAAGCGCACGCGCTGGCCGCGTTCGACGCGCACGATCTCCGGGTCGTCCAGCGTGCGGTCGTTGGTTAGGTACGCGTCGTACGATACGTCGTTGAGGTCCATCCCGGCCATGTCTGTGTGCGCCGCCTGAGACATGGCATCACGAGACTTCGCGTCATGAGGCATATCGCCGTGCGACGTGCCGTGATGGCCGGCATGCGGATCATTCGCCGCCGGCGCGCCATGGTGGTGATGGCCCATGCCCTCGGTGAGGCCGCTCAGGATCTCCTCCGGCGCCCGGAAGGTGAAATCGTGCAGCAGGATCACAACCTCCTGCTCGTCCAGCGCGGCCTCGCCGGGGTCGCGCACGATGAGCGGCGCGGTCATCAGCGACTGCTCCTGCAGCGCATGGTGCGAATGCATCCAGTTGGTGCCGGGCAGCGGCACTGCGAAATCGTAGTCGTGGCTCTCGCCGGACGGCAGCACCGGCTGGGTGACGCCGGGCACGCCGTCCTGCGCATTCGGCGGAGTCAATCCGTGCCAGTGGATGAGGGCCGCCTCGCCCGCCTTGTTGGTCAGGCGCACGTGGAAGCGCTCGCCGGCATTCATGGTAAGGCCGTGCGTGCCGTCGGGCTGGGTGAGGGCGAACACCTTGGCCGCCTTGCCCTTGACCTCGATCACGCGCGTACCGATTGCGATCTGCGTCGCCGCGCCGTGCGACGCGGCGCGCGCGACGGGTGCGACAGACGCGGCGCCGAGCACGGCGGCGGTGACGAGGAAACGGCGGCGGGACAGGGAACGCATGAAGAAACCTAGTCCTCGCCGGACCCGACGCCAAGCGCCGGCGCCAGCCTTGCCCCCCGGCAGCGTCCGGATGACGCAGATGTCATCGCGCCGTGAGCAGGCCGTCCACCAGCGCCTTCATGTGCTTGAGCGCGCCGGCGCGGTCGATGCCGCCTTGCACCAGCCCGTGCCGGAGCCAGAGCCCGTCGATCATGATGCTGATGGCGCGCGCGGCCTCCTCCGCCTTGGCCGCGGGCAGCAGGTGCCGCAAGGCGGACATCAGGTTGCTGTGCATGCGCGCGTGGATGGCGCGCTGAAGCCGGGCGAATTGCGGATTGCGTGGCACCTCGCCGCAAAAGCTCAGCCAGGCATGGGTGATCTGGGGCACGAAGAACTGCTCGTCGAAATTCCCCTCGATGATCGCGTCCAGCCGCGCGCGCGGCGAATGGGCCTGGTTGAGGCGCCGTACGACCTCGTCGCGCAAGGCGGCATTCGCCCGCCGCATCGCGGCTTCGATCAGTTCATCCTTGTTCCGGAAGTAATGGAGGACGATGCCCTTCGAGACGCCAGCCTTGGCCGCCACCCGCACCAGCGTCGTACCGGGCAGGCCCCAGACCTGCAGCGCCTCATAAGCCGCCTCGCTGAGTTCCTTGCGGCGGATCTGTTCGATGGACAGTCGTGGCAATCGCAACTTCCCGAATAAGTCCAAGCCGTTGCTTAGCCCTGCTTGACTTTCTTGTCCAGCAGGACGATAAATTGACTAACGGTCAGTATTTAGACCGATGGTCAGCGGGAGGACAAAATGGGGAAGCGCTTCGGCCTGGCGGCGGCACCGTTGCTGATGGCATTCATGGCAACCCTGGCCCAGGCGGCGGAACCGCAATCCTGCCAGCGGGTACGCATGGCGGAGCCCGGCTGGAACGATCTCGCCTTCACGACCGGCATCGCCTCGGTGCTGCTCGAGGGGCTGGGCTATGAAGTGAAATCGGACGTGCTCGGCATCGAGGTGATCTATGCCTCGCTCAAGAACAAGGATCTGGACGCCTTCCTCGGCTATTGGGATCCGGCCATGGAGGTCTATTTCGCCGCCTATCGCGACGACGGTTCGGTCGAGACCATCCGGCAGAACCTCGAAGGCGCGAAATACACCTTTGCGGTCCCGCAATACGTCCACGAAGCCGGAATCCGTGACTTCGCCGACCTTGCCAAGCACGCCGACAAGTTCGACCGCAAGATGTACGGCATCGAGCCCGGCTCCAACACCATCATGGAGCAGATCATCAAGGAGAATCGCTTCGGCCTCGGCGATTGGGAACTGGTGGAATCGAGCGAGCAAGGCATGCTGACCCAGGTGAAGAAGGCCGTGCAGAAGCAGGACTGGATCCTGTTCCAGGGCTGGGCCCCGCATCCGATGAACGCCGATATTCCGATGGCGTATCTCAGCGGCGGCGATGAGTGGTACGGGCCGAATTACGGCGGCGCGACCGTCCATACCCAGGTACGCAAAGGCTATGTAGCCGAATGCGCCAATGTCGGCCGCCTGCTGGACAATCTCGGCTTCACCCTCGAATTCGAGAACGAGGGCATGGGATACCTCATCAACGAATTCATGTCGCCGCGGGATGCCGCCAGGAAGGCGATCGCGGCGCATCCCGACCTGCTGGGGCCATGGCTGGCCGGCGTGACCACCTTCGACGGCAAGGATGGCGTGGCGGCCGTCAGGGATTCGCTTGGCTTGATGAACTAGCCGCGTCGCGCCGATTGCTCATCCGCGCGCTCCGCGCGTCATCGGTCCCGCCAAGCGCCCATGCCAGTCATTCCCGTCGCCGACGACACGCGCCTGCATGCCCGGCTGATCGGGCCGGCGCACAAGCCCGCCTTGCTGATGATCCAGGGCCTCGGCATGCAAGCGACCGATTGGCCCAGGGCGCTGCTCGGCGTGCTCGCGGCGCATCGCCGCCTGATCCTGTTCGACAACCGCGACTATGGCCGGTCGAGCCTGTGCGGTCCGGCGATCGACCCGACGCTGCGGGAAACGGATTATCCGTTCGCGCCGATTGCGCCGTCCGAGGCGCCGTATTCGTTGCACGACATGGCGGTGGACGCGCTACGCCTCCTGGATGCGCTGCGCATAGAGCGTGCCGATGTGCTGGGCTTCTCCATGGGCGGGATGATCGCGCAGATCATGGCGGCGCAATGGCCCGAGCGCGTGCGCGCGCTGGTGTCACTGATGTCCTCGGGCGGCCAGGCGGTCTTGCCAGCGGACACGCCGGGCGCGCGCGCCCTGGCGCGGATGATCGTGCATGTGCCCGACCGGGCGCGTCTGATCCGGCAGATGACGGACGCGCAACGCCTATGGTCGGGGCCGCACCACGCGATCGCCGCGAAGGCCGTCGCGCGCCACCTGGAGCTCAGCTATCGCCGCTGCTATCGGCCGGCGGCGATTCATCGCCAGGCCCTGGCCTATGCGAGCGCTGGTGATCGCTCCGACCTGCTGCGGCGCATCCGGTGCCGGTCGCTGGTGATCCACGGCGCGGCCGACCCGGTGATTCCGTTGTCCTTCGCCGAGGCCGCCGCGCGCCTGATCCCCGGATCGCGCCTGCTCACCCTGCCCGACGGCGCGCACGACCTGCATCCGGCCTTGCTGCCCCGGCTGTCGGCCGCGATCCTCGCGCATCTCGGCACGGCCGCGGACTCGCCGCGCGACGCGGCGGCCCGTTAAGCTGCTTTCAACCTGGATGATGTATCTCCGCGCCTCAGTCGGGCATCAGGTGCCGTCCCCGGAGGGCCCGCTCGATATCACGGGGCCGGAACGGCAAGGGCAAGAGCCTGCGCGCGTTCCGGTTCCGACCAGCTCCGGAGCGGGAGTGCGCCTTCTGAGAACGCCGGTTACAGGGCTTCCTGTTGGGCGGTCTTGACGCCGGCCGGCTGCAGCAGCGATTGCACGCAACGATCGGCCCGGGTCATTTCCGCAGCTTGGTCCCGCGCCTCCATATAGGCGACGGAAAGGCCCGCTTCACCGGAATAGAGATAGAAGTCCACGACGCAATCGGCGCCGGCATACTGCCAGACCTCCGCCGGCGCGTCCCTGCGCACCAGCCTCGGCGTCCCTAGCTTGCGCGACAGATCCTGCTGGCCGAGGCCGAGAAAGGACGCGGTATCATCGGGGGGAGTCGCAGTGGCGGGCTGGGCGCTGGCATCCTTGCGCGGGCTGGCGGAGTCCGGCGCACCGGTGGATTGGCAGGCAACGAGCGCGAAAGCCGCGCCGAGGAGCGCGACCCACCGGAACCCACGTCGGCCGATCTGGCCAAGTCGCATTTCGGGCCCCCGCCCAAAAGCACGTTGCCGGGTAGGGCCGGCCTGTCGAGAGAACCGGCCGGCGCCGCCCACCGGCGCCGGCGGTCATTGTAGCACAGTCTTAAGCCGCAGCCTCGCTGGTGCTGGCTTCCGGCAGCGACTCGACCGTCCCGGAGATAATGCCGCCGCGCTCGACCTCGAGCTGGCCGTATTTCACCTTGCCGAACACACGGCCGGTCGCCCGCACCGTCAGGCGGCCATGCACCGTGAGGTCGCCATCGAACCGGCCGCTGATGTCGGCGGATTCGATGTCGGCCGATCCCTTGAACTGTCCCGACGAGGCGATGTCGATTTGCCGGCAGTCGTTCAGCACGGCTTCGACGCGGCCTTCGACCACCAGGAAATCGCAAGTGCGGATCTCGCCATTGAGGATGATCTCGCGCCCGACGATCAGCTTCTTGTGGTCGGTCTCGGTGCGCGGCGCCGCGCCGGGCTGCTCGCGACGCTGGGTGAACGCGCTGAGATCGGGCGGACGGCGCGCGATCTCGGGCGCAGCGGGCCGCGAAACACCGGGCGTCGGCGCGTCCGGCCGCAAATAGCTCTTGCTCTGGTCAGCGGCCCCGCTAGCGGACGTCGTGTCCGCGGTGCTTGCCGTCGACATCTCCTGGTCCCTCTTCTTTCCGAACATCTTAACCCTTTCCGTGAGGTCGAGTGCGCCCCGGGCCCTCTCGCGGCATTCACTTCAGTGGTGGGCCATACCGCCCTGGCACCCGACCCAGACTGCGATGTGTTGGCTTAAGCCATTGGCTTGACAGCCTGAGTCGCGGTTCTTGTGTGGTTTAGCACATTCTGCGCCACGTGCACCATAAAAGCCGCCCCCAACACCGGCGCCAACAGGTTGACGATCGGAATCGTGAGGCACACCGCTATAATGACACCGGCGATGGTAAAGGTTCGGTTATGATGCCGGTGCAAAGTGCGCGCGCTGGCGCGATCCATGCGCCGGAATGCCACCATCTCAAAATATTCCCGGCCGAGCAGCCAGCCATTCACGCCCCACGTGATCAGCACATAGATCGGAAAGACCAGGAGGAAGGGCAGGGCCAGGACATTGGCGATGATGGCGATGGCCGCCAGCTTGAGCCCGTCAAAGACCGATTGCAGCACCGGCACCGGTTTTCCGGGCGGCAGATCGGGGTAGTGCTTGGCCTCGACCGCGTCGATGATCTCGTCGGAGAAAATGCCCGCGATCGCGGCGGCGACGCTGGGAAACAGCAGCCAGGCGATGACCATCGCACCGAGGACTCCCCCGAACTGCGCCAGGCCCTCCAGCCAGCCGCTCAAGCCCGCCAGCCAGCCGATCAGCAGATAGACCAGCACCACGAACAGCACATAGCCGAGGATGGCGAGGCCGAGGACCTTGCCGATTACCCGCCGGATCGGCGGATCGCTCAGTTGACCGAGAGTCTTGGCAACGGCGCTGAACAAAAGGTTTTCCTTTCAGGACAGAGAGTTAGGTTATATGGGGCGCGGTCCTGCCTGCGCCAAGTGATCCGGAATCAGGTATCAGGTATCGGAATGTGCGTCATCGGGTCCTGATCACTGATTCTGATTCCTGATTCCTGGCAACTGACTATACTCCGCCAACTTTTCGGGCGGGCAGAGACAGGGATTCATGTCTGAAGTCATCGACGTGGTCGGCATCGGCAATGCGATCGTCGACGTTCTGGCGCAATGCGACGACGCGTTCATCGAGCGCATGGGCTTGGCCAAGGGCTCGATGACCCTGATCGACGCCGTCCAGGCGGAGGAGCTCTATGCCGCCATGGGCCCGGCGATCGAGATATCCGGCGGCTGCGCCGCCAATACTGCCGTGGGGGTCGCCAGCCTGGGCGGCAAGGCGGCCTTCATCGGCAAGGTCGGCAACGACCAGCTCGGCGGCATCTTCCGCCACGACGTGCGCGCCGCCGGGGTCCAGTACGACATCCCGCCCGCCACCTCCAAGACCCCGACCGCGCGCTCGATGATCCTGGTGACGCCCGATGCGGAGCGCACCATGAACACCTATCTCGGGGCCTGCCACGAACTGACGCCCGACGACATCGACCCGCATCTGATCCAGCGCGCCAGGGTCACCTATATGGAGGGCTACCTGTGGGATCCGCCCGCCGCCAAGCAGGCGTTCCTCAAGGCCGCGCGCATCGCCCATGACGCCGGGCAGGAAGTGGCGCTCAGCCTGTCCGATTCGTTCTGCGTGAACCGCTATCTGAAGGAGTTCCAGGATCTCGTCATGAACCATGTCGACATCCTGTTCGCCAACATTGCCGAGATCACGGCGCTGTGGGAGACCAGCGACTGGAACGAGGCCGCCCGCGTTACGCAGGAGCATTGCGACCTCGCCGCCCTGACCCGCAGCGAATTCGGCTCGGTGATCGTGACCTCGGACGAGATGATCGAGATCCCGGCCTGGCCGGTGGACCGCATCGTGGACCTGACCGGCGCAGGCGACCTCTATGCCGCCGGCTTTCTCTACGGCTATACCCATGGGCGGGATTTCGAGACCTGCGGGCGCATTGCCTCGCTTGCCGCGGGCGAGATCATTTCCCATATCGGCGCCAGGCCCGAAACGCCGCTCGCCGAACTCGTGCTCAGCCGGCTGTAACCGTCATGCATCCATTCAGCCGCTATACCTCGGGAACGCCGCCGACCCTGGCCTGATCTGGCGGCCTTGGCTTCGCCGATCCCGACCGCGCGCTCAGGAGAGCGGCGCGCCACCTTTGCTTAAGTGAAAGTCACAATCATGAAGTTGCGTAACATCGCCATCATCGCCCATGTCGACCACGGCAAGACCACTTTGGTCGACCAGCTGCTGAAGCAGAGCGGCGCCTTCCGCACCAACCAGCAGGTGATGGAGCGGGTCATGGATTCCAACGACCTGGAGCGCGAGCGTGGCATCACCATCCTCGCCAAATGCACCTCGGTCGACTGGAAGGGCACCCGCATCAACATCGTTGATACGCCCGGCCACGCCGATTTCGGGGGCGAGGTGGAGCGCATCCTCAACATGGTGGATGGCGTGATCCTGCTGGTCGACGCGGCGGAAGGCCCCCTCCCCCAGACCAAGTTCGTCACCATGAAGGCGCTGGCGCTCGGCCTGCGTCCCATCGTCGTCATCAACAAGTGCGACCGGCCGGACGCCCAGCCCCACGAGACCCACGATGCGGTGTTCGACCTCTTCGCCATCCTCGGCGCCCAGGACGAGCAGCTCGACTTTCCCACCCTGTTCGCGTCCTCGCGCCAGGGCTGGGCGGTGGCGAACCTGGAAGGTGACGAGCGTAGGGACCTGTCGCCGATGTTCGACCTGATCGTCGAGCATGTGCATGCGCCGCGGGTGCAGAACGACGCGCCGTTCTCCATGCTGGTCACCACGCTGGAATACGACAGCTATCTGGGCCGCGTGCTGACCGGCCGGATCCAGACCGGCAAGGCCCTGGTCAACATGCCGATGCGGGCGATCCAGCCCGACGGCACAATCATCGAATCCGGGCGATTGACCAAGCTGCTCTCCTTCCGCGGCATCGAGCGCGTGCCGGTGGACGAAGCCGAGGCCGGCGACATCGTCGCCATCGCGGGGCTGACCGAGACCACCGTGGCCGACACCATCTGCGACCCCGTGGTGGAGATACCGCTGCCGGCGCAGCCGATCGACCCGCCTACTCTCGCCATGACCTTCTCCGTCAACGACAGCCCGCTGGCCGGCCGCGAGGGCGACAAGGTGACCAGCCGCATGATCGCCACCCGCCTGATGCGTGAGGCCGAAGGCAACGTCGCCATCAAGGTGCGCGAGACCGAAGGCCGCGATGCGCTGGAGGTGGCTGGCCGCGGTGAACTGCAGCTCGGCGTGCTGGTCGAGACCATGCGCCGCGAGGGCTTCGAGCTCTCGATCAGCCGCCCGCGCGTGCTCTATCGCCAGGATCCGAATACCGGCGAGCGTCTGGAGCCGATCGAGGAAGCGGTGATCGACGTCGACGAGGAATTCACCGGCGTCGTGATCGACAAGCTCGGCCAGCGCAAGGGCGAGATGACCGAGATGCGCCCCTCCGGCGGCGGCAAGACGCGCCTCGTCTTCCACGTGCCGGCGCGCGGGCTCATTGGCTATCACGGCGAGTTCCTGACGGACACCCGCGGCACCGGCATCATGAGCCGGCTGTTCCACGGCTACGCCCCCTATCGCGGGCCGATTGCCGGCCGGCGCAACGGCGTCCTCATCTCCACCGCGCAGGGCGAAGCGGTCGCCTATGCCCTGTGGTTCCTGGAAGAGCGCGGCGAAATATTCGTCAATCCGGGCGAAGCTGTTTACGAGGGCATGATCATCGGCGAGAACAGCCGCGGCCACGACCTCGAGGTCAACCCGCTGAAATCGAAGCAGCTCACCAACATCCGCACCACCTCGAAGGACGAGGCGATCCGCCTCACCCCGCCGCGGCCCATCACCCTCGAATACGCCATGGCCTATATCGAGGAGGACGAGCGTGTCGAGGTGACGCCGAAATCCATCCGCCTGCGCAAGGCCATCCTCGACCCCAACGACCGCAAGCGCGCGGAGCGCAAGGCTGAAGCGGAGACGGCGTAAGCGACATGAGCTTCACCATCCTCGACGGCGGCATGGGGCGCGAGCTGCACCGCATGGGCGCGCCGTTCCGGCAGCCGGAATGGTCGGCGCTGGCGCTGATGCTGGCGCCGGAGACCGTTGAGCGTGCGCACCAGCACTTCGCCGATGCGGGCGCGGGAACCATCACCACCAATTCCTACGCCCTGGTGCCGTTCCATATCGGCGAGGCGAGGTTCAAGGCCGAGGCCCGCAGGCTGGCGGATCTTGCCGGCGGCCTGGCGCGCAAGGTCGCGAACAGCGCCAAGCACAAGGTCTCGGTTGCCGGGTCGCTGCCGCCCTTGTTCGGTTCCTATCGCCCCGATCTGTTCGACGAGGCGCAAGCGCCCGCGATCATCCGGCCGCTGATCGACGGCTTGTCACCGCATGCCGATCTGTGGCTGGCCGAAACGCAAGGCTCGCTCGCGGAGGCGCGCTTCGCGAAAGCCGCGCTCGGCAAGGATGAGCGGCCGTTCTGGGTCTCCTTCACCCTGGACGACGACAATGACGACCTGGCGCGGCCCAAGCTGCGCTCCGGCGAGTGCGTCGCCGCCGTGGTCACCGCCATGCTGGAACTCGGCAGTGACGCGATCCTGTTCAATTGCAGCCAGCCGGAGATCATGGCGGGAGCGGTCGAGGCCGCGCGGTCGATCCGCGACGCGCGGGGCAGCAGCGCCAGGATCGGCGTCTATGCCAACGCCTTTCCGCCGCAGCGCGACGAAGCCGCCAATGAGGGGCTGAGCGACATCCGCGCCGACTTGACGCCCGCCCGCTACGCCCAGTTCGCTCAGGAGTGGCGCGGGCACGGCGCCGACATCATCGGCGGATGCTGCGGCATCGGCCCGGAACACATCGCGGCGCTCACGGCGCTGCGCGCGTAGCAACCGGCCCTGGCCCAGGGATAACGCTTGAACGCTTTCGTCTCGTGCTTGGTCGAGCGGACGATGACGCCGATTGCGACGATCGCGGTCAGGATCAGGGCCACGATGATCAGCAACGGCCGGTCGAAGGTTGCCCGCGACCATCTGGACGCGCTTTGAGCAACTGCGTAACGATTGGGCAACCGATGCGACCGTAATCTGCGAGTCGGGCGGTGCGGAAAGGGTATCCAATGGCCGAAGCGGTAGTCGTGAAGAAGGACTGGCGGTCGGCGGTCGCGGCCTATCTGACGCCCCGGATGCTCATCATCCTGGCGATGGGCTTCGCCTCCGGCCTGCCGCTGCTGCTGACGCTGTCGACCTTGACCTACTGGCTTTCTAAGGTCGGTGTCGACAAGACGACCATCGGCTTGTTCGCACTCGTCGGCACACCCTACACCTTCAAGTTCCTGTGGTCGCCGATCATGGACCACGCACCGGTGCCTGTCCTGACGCGACTGCTGGGAAGGCGGCGCAGTTGGTTGCTCGTCACTCAGGCATTGCTCGCGGTGGCAATCTTTGCCATGGGCCTGACCGATCCTGCGACCGACCCGCTGAGGACCGCTTTCGCCGCTCTGGCTGTCGCCTTCCTGTCGGCCAGCCAGGACATCGTGATCGACGCCTATCGCATCGACATCCTGCCGGAAGACGAACAGGGCCACGGGGCCGCGGCCACGCAGATCGGCTATCGCATCGGGCTGTTGCTCGCTGGCGCCGGTGCGCTGGCCATGTCGGACTATGTGGCCTGGCCCACCGTCTTCGCCGTCCTGGCCGGCGCCATGGTGGTTGCGATGATCGTGACGCTGCTGGCGCCCGAACCCAAGGCGCCGCCACGGAACACAAGTCGCAGCTACCTGGAATGGGTCAAGGAAGCCTTCCTCGACCCCTTCATCGATTTCATGAAGCACCCGGGCTGGATCGTGATCCTGGCTTTTGTGCTGTTCTACAAGTTCGGTGACGCGTTGGGCGGCTTCATGGCCAATCCGTTCTATGTCGAGATGGGTTTCACCGGCATCGAGATTGGATCGATCAGCAAGGTCTGGGGCTTTTGGATGTCGGGGCTTGGCGCCGTGATCGGCGGGCTCGCGGTCTTCCGCTGGGGCGTCTTCCAGGCGCTGCTGATCGGCGGAGTCCTGCAGGCCGTCACCAACCTGACGTTCTCCTATGTTGCGATCGTGAACGGCGACTATGGTGCCTGTGCGCAGGCCGCATTGGCGGCAGACGCTAAGGCCGTCGTGAGCGAAATCTGCGCGATGCATCGGCACGATCTCACCTCGCTTGCCATCGCCATCACCGCCGACAATGTCGCCGGCGGCGCTGCGGGCGCGGCACTGGTTGCCTACCTCTCCGGGCTGTGCAACGTCGCCTACACGGCGACGCAATACGCCCTGCTGACGTCATTCATGGCGTTGGGGCGCACGTGGCTGTCGTCCGGCAGCGGCTGGCTGGCGGATCACATGGACTGGGTTTCGTTCTGGGCAGTGACCATGGTGTTGGCGATCCCCGGCCTCGCGCTTCTTATGGTCATGATGCGCTACTATCCGCTCCGACCTGCTATGCGCTCTGCTGAACAAGTCGTTGTCAGGCGATGACCGCGCGCGCTCCCCGCATCGAGATCGAGTTCTGCACCCAGTGCCGCTGGCTGCTGCGCGCGGGCTGGACGGCGCAGGAGCTGCTGACGACCTTCCAGGATGAGATCGGGGAGGTGGCGCTCATCCCCGGCACCGGCGGCGTGTTCGAGGTACGGGTGGATGGCCAGACCATCTGGTCGCGCAAGGGTGAGGGGCGCCACGCCGAGCTCACCGAGCTGAAGCAGCGGCTGCGCGACGTCATCGCGCCGGGGCGGGAACTGGGTCACTCCGACCGGAAGGCGAAGGAGTAGGCGCAGCGGCTGCTCTCGGGGCGGCCCGGGAGCCGGATCCCATGTGCCAGTGCGCTGCCCAATCCACGGGGCCGGTCGCGCCCTCGGCCAGGATGAGGGGCCGAGAGCGTCGGCTGTTCACACCCAGTGCGTGGTCGGCCGAGCACGCCACACCAGATCGTCGACGCCGCCGGTGTTGATCGCCATGGTCGGGGGCTTTGGTCGGCGCGTCCTTGTCTGGCTCTAGACCGTGGCTCGCAAGCAGGGCACTGGCCATAATTCGCTGATCAGCAGCACAACGAACTATCCGGTGCAATCGCTTTGTGCTAGTGTTGTTGAGGGGTGAGCCTGCGGTTGAAATCGCAATTGGAAGGGCTCTACCATGGCCAATATTACTGGCACGAACGCTAGCCAAACCCTGAACGGAACCAGCAGCCCTGACACGATTCAGGGCTTGGGCGGAAGCGATGTGATCAATGCGCTCGGCGCTGCCGACACGGTCTCCGGCGGCGACGGGGCCGATACGCTGCAGGGAGGCGACGGCAACGACACCCTATATGGTCACAGCGCCGCCGATCTGAATGCGAACTCCGGGAAGATTACTGCAACGCTGTTGACCAATGTCGGCTCGAGCGCGGTGTTCGTAACCGGTGCGCCCGGCGACAATGGCTTCATCTATGCGCTCAGGAAAGATGGCGGCATCGTTACGCGGATCAACACCGCCACAGGCGCCCAGTCCACTTTCCTCGATATCCCTGATTCAACATTGTCGAGCGGGAACGAGCAAGGCGTCCTGTCCATGGCGTTCCATCCCAACTACGAAAACAACGGCCGGTTCTTCGCCCTCCTCACCAACGCAGCCGGCAACGTCGAGTTGCGGGAGTATGCCCGGCAAGACGGGAACCCGCCCACAGCCGATCCCGCCTCTGCCAGGACGATCATCACCATCCCGCATACGACGTCCGCGGTGCACAATGGCAACTCGCTCGCCTTTGGCCCGGACGGCAACCTCTATATATCGACCGGCGACGGCGGCGGTCTGAACGATCCCAACGAGAATGCCCAGAATAACGAGGTTCTCCTGGGCAAGATCGTCCGGATCGATGTGAACAATGATGACTTCCCCACCGATACTTCCAAGAACTACGCGATCCCCGACGGCAATCCGTTTGCCGGAGCCACGCCGGGCGCCGACGAAATCTGGGCATCCGGCCTGCGCAATCCCTGGCGCATGAGCTTCGACCCGCTCACGGGTGATCTCTACATTGCCGATGTCGGCGCAAGCGCACGTGAAGAGGTGAATTTCGACGCGGCCGGCGGACCGGGCGGCTTGAACTATGGCTGGGACTACCGCGAAGGCACGGTGCAAGGCCCGAGTGCGCCGCCCGATCCGCCGATTGCGTTCACCGACCCGATCTTCGACTATCCGCGCGACGTCGGCCGGAGCGTTACCGGCGGCTATGTATATCGCGGACCAGCCGCCGGCCTGCAGGGCGCCTACTTCTTCGCCGATTTCATCACTGCCAGGCTCATGACGCTGCGCGTGGTGAATGGCGTGGCGGAAGACGCGATCGACCGCACGGCCCAGATAGTCGGAGCCAATCTCAGCCAGATCGCTTCGTTCGGCACGGACAATGCCGGCAATCTCTATGTGGTGAGCCTGTCGGGATCGATCCATCGGCTCAGTCCGGGCGCTGCGGCGGGCGATGGCGCCGATTCGATCGCAGGCGGCGCCGGGAATGACAACATGTTCGGCGGCGAGGGTAACGACACGCTGAATGGCGGCGCGGATTCCGACACCCTGAACGGTGGCGCGGCGACCGACGACATGCGCGGCGGTGCCGGAAACGACACCTATGTCGTCGACGCTGCAACCGACATCATCAACGAGAGCCTCACCGGTTCAGGCGGCATCGACACGGTGCGATCCTCGATCGGATTCAACTTGTCCAACACCGCTGTTGTGCTGGGGGCGGTCGAGAACCTGACGCTTCTTGGCTCCGGCGCCATCAACGGCACGGGCAACGGCCTGAACAACACGATCACCGGCAATTCCGGCAACAATACGCTTGGCGGCCTTGATGGCAACGACGTTCTGAACGGCCTAAGCGGCAAGGACATCCTGAACGGTGGCCCCGGCAACGATACGCTGAACGGCGGTGCGCGTGCGGACAAGCTGCGCGGAGGCGCGGGCAACGATACCTACATCGTCGAAAACACCGCCGATAGCGTCAACGAGAGCGTGACCGGATCCAACGGCGTCGATTCCGTCCAATCATCGGTCAGCTTCAACTTGAGCAATACGAACGACGCTTCTGGTGCCGTTGAGAACCTGACGCTTGTCGGCTCCGGCTCTATCGCCGGGACCGGCAATGGCCTGAACAACTCGATCACCGGCAATTCCGGCAACAACATACTGGACGGGCGCGCGGGTAACGACGTGCTCACGGGTAGCGCGGGTAACGACACCTACTCATTCAGCACCGCGCTTGGCACACTTAATATCGACGATATCGTCGACTTTTCGGTGCCCGCCGATACCATCCGGCTGGAGAATTCAGTGTTCACCGCCTTGACAGCGACTGGCACGTTGGCCGCAGCCGCGTTCCGCATCGGAACGGGCGCGCAGGATGCCGATGACCGCGTCATCTACAATTCGACCGGCGGTACCCTGATCTACGATTCGAATGGCAACGCGGCCGGCAATGCCGTCCAGTTCGCCACGATCGACGCCGGGCTATCGCTGACCAACGCGGATTTCGTGGTGGTGTGACCTAGATGTTCACATCCAGCGCGTAGCCGGCCGAGCGCACGGTGCGCACGAGGTCTGCGGAGTCGTCGATGTTGATGGCCTTGCGCAGGCGGCGGATATGCACGTCAACGGTGCGCGGCTCGACATAGATGTCGCGGCCCCAGACGTGGTCCAGCAACTGCTCGCGGCTGAACACCCGGCCCTGATTCTCCAGCAGGAAGCGCAGCAGGCGGAACTCGGTCGGGCCGAGGTGCACGTCCTTCTGCCCGCGCCGCACCCGGTGGGTGGCGAGGTCCATGGAGAGGTCCTGGTACTGCAGCACCTCGGTCTCGGTCTGCGGCAACGCTCGGCGCAGGACGGCGCGGCAGCGCGCCACCAGCTCGCTGGGCGAGAACGGCTTGGTCACGTAGTCGTCGGCGCCGACCTCCAGGCCGCGCAGCTTGTCGCTTTCCTCGCCGCGCGCGGTCAGCATGATGATCGGCGTGCGGCGATGCTCGGGGGAGCGGCGGATCTGCCGGCACACCTCGATGCCGGAGAGCGCCGGCAGCATCCAGTCCAGCAGGATGAGGTCCGGCCGCTGCTCCTTCACGATCAGCAGCGCCTCCTCGCCGTTGGCGGCGTCGATCACGCGGAAGCCTTCGCGCTCCAGGTTGTAGCGCAGCAGGGTGACGAGGGCCGCTTCGTCTTCCACCACCAGGACCAGCGGCTGGCCATGCGCCTCACGCACGGGCAGCGCGGCGGTCTTGGCGCGGTCAGGCATCGATTGGAACATTGGTCGTATCGCCTTTCGGTCTCTCTTCGTCCAGGCTCCGGCCATGGACCAGGAAATAGACGATCTCCGCGATATTGGTCGCGTGGTCGCCGATGCGTTCGATATTCTTGGCAATGAACAGGAGGTGCGTGCAGGGCCCGATATTGCGGGGATCCTCCATCATGTACGTCAGCATCTCGCGGAACAGGCTGTTGTACATCTCGTCGACTTCCTCGTCCCGCCGCCAGGCGGCACGCGCGCCTTCCGCATCCTTCTCGATATAGGCGTCGAGCACGTCCTTGATGATGTGGAGCGCGAGCTGGCTCATGCGCGGGATCGAGGCGACCGGCTTCATCGGCGCGTGAGTCGAGAGCACGATCGCGCGCTTGGCGATGTTCTTGGCATAGTCGCCGATACGCTCGATGTCGGACGCGATCTTGATCGCGGCGACGACCTCGCGCAGGTCCTGCGCCATCGGCTGGCGCAGCGCCAGCATGCGCACCGTGAGCTGGCCGACTTCCGTCTCCAGGGCGTCGATGCGCTTGTCGTCCTGCACCACCTGCGTCGCAAGCTCGCTGTTGCGGCGCACCAGCGCCTCGACCGCGCGCGTGAGCTGGGCCTCCGCGAGGCCGCCCATCTCCGCGATCACGTTGCTGAGGTGCTTCAGATCCTCATCGAAGCTCTTGACGATATGCTCGGCCTGTTTGGTGACCATGGTGTCCTCGATCTCCGATTCTAGCCGAAGCGGCCGGTGATGTAGCCCTGCGTGCGCTCGTCGCGCGGCGCGGTGAATATCTGCTCGGTATCGCCCCATTCCACCAGCACGCCGAGATGGAAGAACGCGGTCTTCTGGCTGACGCGCGCCGCCTGCTGCATGGAGTGGGTGACGATGATGATGGTGTAGTTCTCGCGCAGCTCGTCGATCAGCTCCTCGATGCGCGCGGTGGCGATCGGGTCGAGCGCCGAGCACGGCTCGTCCATCAGGATGACCTCGGGCGATACCGCGATGGCGCGGGCGATGCAGAGGCGCTGCTGCTGGCCGCCGGAAAGGCCCGTGCCCGGCTGGGCGAGGCGGTCCTTTGCCTCGTTCCAGAGGCCGGCGCGCTCCAGGCTGGTCTGCACGATCTCGTCCAGTTCCTCCTTGGTCGCACCCATGCCGTGGATGCGCGGGCCATAGGCGATGTTGTCGTAGATCGACTTCGGGAACGGATTCGGCTTCTGGAACACCATGCCGATGCGCGCACGGAGCATGACGACGTCGAGCCGCGGGTCGTAGATGTTCTCGGCATCGAGCCGGATGTCGCCCGTGACGCGGCAGTTATCGATCACGTCGTTCATGCGGTTGAGGCAACGCAGATAGGTCGACTTGCCGCAGCCGGACGGCCCTATCAACGCCGTCACCTGGCGCGACGGGATGTCGAGGTCGACGTTGAACAGGGCCTGCTTCTGGCCATAGAAGACGCAAACCTGCCGGCTGGTCATCTTCGGCTCTTCGCCGGGCCGCGCCGCCATCGCCGGTTTTACGTTCGGATTGGTCAGAAGGGTTCCGCCAGTATCCATCTTGCTGCCACCCGCTGTCTGTTGGTTTTTTTCTGCCGCCAGTGCCATTGTCCGCTCCTACCAGCGCCGTTCGAACCTGCGGCGGATCACCACCGCGGCGGCGTTCATGAGTACCAGGAACACCAGCATCACCATGATGCCGGCGGAAGTGCGCTCGACGAAGGCGCGCTCCGGCGCGTCCGCCCACAGGAAAATCTGAACGGGCAGGACCGTCGCCGGATCGGTGATGCCCTTCGGGACGTCCACGATGAAGGCGACCATGCCGATCATCAGGACCGCCGCCGATTCGCCCATGGCGCGCGCCGTGCCGATGATGGCGCCCGTCATCACGCCGGGCATCGCCAGCGGCAGGACGTGGTGCATCACCACCTGCTGCTTCGAGGCGCCGACGCCATAGGCCGCCTCGCGGATCGAGGGCGGAACCGCCTTCAGCGCCGCGCGCGTCGCGATGATGATGGTGGGCAGCGTCATCAGCGAGAGCACCATGCCGCCGACCAGCGGCGCGCCGCGCGGCAGGCCGAAGAAGCCGAGCAGCACGGCAAGGCCGAGCAGGCCGAACACGATCGAGGGCACCGCCGCCAGGTTGTTGATGTTGATCTCGATGATGTCGGTGATGCGGTTCTTGGGCGCGAACTCCTCGAGGTAGATCGCCGCCGCCACGCTGATCGGAAGCGACAGGATGATGGCGGTCAGGATGGTGAGCAAGCTGCCCATCAGCGCGCCGCCGACGCCGGCCTGCTCCGGCTCGCGCGAATCGCCGGTGGTGAAGAAATCAACGTTGAAGCTGCTGACGATGCGGCCTTCGCTCTCCAGCTTGTCGAACCAGGCAACCTGCTGGTCCTTGATCGGCCGGTCCGTCTCGGCGGCGTCGCGGTCGATGTGACCCTTGGCCAGCATGTCGATCTCGTCCGAGGTCAGGACCTCGACGCGCTGCGTGGTGCCGACCAGCGCCGGGTTGGCCAGCACCATCCGGCGGACGTCGTCGCCGGCGGCGTTGCTGAGGAACTCGTTGAGCGATCGCCGGTCCGCGCGCGAGTCGACCTCGGGGAACAATCCGCGCAGCGATTCGCGCACGACCGCCAGGTAATTGCCCTGCATCAGGGATTCCGGCAGCCGCGTATTGGCGGGGTCGACCTCGGCCGGGTCGATATTGACGTCGAGCACGAGGCGGGTCTGCCAGAAGGCGCTGTAGCCCTGCAGCACGACCGTGATCGCCAGGAAGCCCAGCATGAACACCGCGAAGCCGATGGCCAGGATGCCATAGAGGCGGAACCGGCGCTCCGCGGCATAGCGGCGGCGGATGCGGCCTTCCGATAGGTCCGGCCGGCGCAGCCCGGCGTTGTCGTCCGAGGGCGATCCGATGAGTGCGACGTCAGTCATACTTCTCTCGATATCTGCGCACGACGCTGAGCGCGATGACGTTGAGGCAAAGGGTTACCACGAACAGCAGCAGGCCGAGGGCGAAGGCCGCCAGAGTCTTCGGCGAGTCGAACTCCTGGTCGCCGACCAGCAAGGTCACGATCTGCACCGTCACGGTGGTCACCGCCTGCAGCGGATTGGCCGTCAGGTTGGCGGCGAGGCCGGCGGCCATCACCACGATCATGGTCTCGCCGATGGCGCGGCTGGTCGCCAGCAGGATGGCGCCGACAATCCCCGGCAGAGCGGCGGGAAACACCACCTGCTTGATGGTCTCCGACTTGGTCGCGCCGAGCGCGAAGGAGCCGTCGCGCAGGCTCTGCGGCACCGCGTTCATCACGTCGTCCGACAGCGAGGAGACGAAGGGAATGATCATCACGCCCATGATGAGGCCGGCGGCGAGCGCGCTCTCCGACGCGACGTTGAGGCCGATCGCATCGCCGAACTGCCGGAAGATCGGGCCGATGGTGAGGGCGGCGAAGAAGCCGTACACCACCGTCGGGATGCCGGCCAGGATCTCCACCAGCGGCTTGAAGATGCTGCGCACCCTGCCGCTGGCATAGTCGGATAGATAGACCGCGATCATCAGGCCGGTCGGGACCGCAACCACCATGGCGATGAAGGTGATGAGCAGCGTGCCGGCGATGACCGGGATCGCGCCGAACGCGCCGGAGGAGCCGACCTGGTCGGCGCGCATCGCCATCTGCGGGCTCCACTGCAGCCCGAACAGGAACTCCGTGACCGGGATCTGCGCGAAGAAGCGCATCGATTCGAACACCAGCGACAGCACGATGCCGATGGTGGTTAGGATCGCGAGGGTCGAGCAGGCGAACAGGATGCCGAGCACGATCCGCTCCACGCGGTTGCGCGAGCGTGCCTGGACATTGATCCGGTTGTAGGCGTAGCCGATGCCCAGCACCGCCAGCGCGACCGCCGCACCGATCGCGCCGAGCCGCGCCATCGCGTTCCAGGAGCGATAGGTCGCGGCGGCGGCCTGCACCGCGGGATCGGCGACCTGGCTGAGGTCCGCCCCTCGCGCCGCCTGGCGCGCCTCGCTCAGCAGCAGCGAAACCTGGTTCTCGTCGAGTTCCGCCACGCGCTCCGGCGGCATGGCGGAGATCGCCGCCTCGGTTACGATCATGGGCTGGAGCACCAGCCAGACGAGCGCGACCAACAGGGCCGGCAGGCCGCACCACAGCGCGACATAGAAGCCGTGATAGTTCGGCAGCGAGTGCAGCCGCCGCAATTCGCCGCCGGCCGCGGACACCGCGCGCGCGGCCCATGAAGAAGCCGATCAGGCTGAGGCCGATCACCGCCACCAGGATCGCCGTCGCGGTCGCGCCGGTCGAGCCGCTGACGCTCTGCAGCGCGGCGCCGATGGGTCCCGTGGACTCCATGCCGTTGGTCGCGGCCAGGGCGGTCAGGCCCATGGTGCCGAGGACGGAGGCTTCGATCTCCGCGCGCTCCTGCGGCGTGAAGGGGACGAGGCCCTTGTCCGCGAGATAGCCCTCCGCGCCCATGGAGCGCTCGCTCAGCAATTCGCGAACGAAGGCGTCAATGCCGGGGATGATGGTGCGATGAGCGTCCTTCACATAGATGTAGAGTTCGCGCGCCACCGGATACTGGTCGGCGGAGATCGCCTCGTAGCTCGGCGCGACGCCTTCGATCTGGGCGGCCTTCAGCGTGTCGGCGTTCTGCTCCAAGAAGGAGTAGCCGAAGATGCCGAAGGCGGCCGGGTTCGCTTGCAGCTTCTGGACGATGAGATTGTCGTTCTCGCCAGCATCGATATAGGCGCCGTCCTCGCGCACCTGCTGGCAAGCGGCGCGTTTGTCGTCGCCGGCCAGGGCCGCGATCTCCGGGAACCCTTCGCAGCCCACGTCCATGACCAGTTCGACGAAGGCGTCGCGCGTGCCGGAGGTCGGCGGCGGGCCGAGCACCTCGATCCGCGCGGCCGGGAGCGACGGGTCGATTTCGTTCCAGCTGCGATAGGGATTGGCGACAAGCTGGCCGTTCTGCGGGACGGTCTTGGCGAGCCCCAGGAAAAGTTGCGCGCGCGTGACGGCGAAATCCGGTCCCGACTTGGCGTTGGCGACGACGATGCCGTCATGGCCGATCGCAATCTCGGTGATTTTCGCGACGCCATTCTGGGCGCAGGTGTCGATCTCGCTCTGCTTGATCCGGCGCGAGGCGCCGGCGATATCAGGCGTGCCTTCGCCCACGCCGTCGCAGAACAGCTTCAATCCGCCGCCGGTGCCGGTCGCTTCCACCACCGGGGATCTGAGGACACCCTGCTTGGCCAGGGCCTCGGCGACCGTCGTGGAGAAAGGATAGACGGTCGAGGAGCCGACGATATGGAGTTGCTCGCGCGCCGCGGCAGGCCACGCGGCCAACAGGGCCGCCACCAAGCCGAACGCGAAGGCCGATACGCGTCTCATGCCCAACGCCACTCCCGTCTGGATCGTCCGCTCATGGGGCGGAGATTATTACTTTTATATTGCAGTATTGTGACAACAAGATATGGGGGCAGCATTTATGAGCCGCCCCCACTCCTGGTGCTTAGTTCATTGGCGAAAGGGACATCGCCTGGCTGGCGACAGACTTGTACTGGTCGTCGGTCAGGGTGATCAGGCCCTTGTCCGCCAGGTAGCCTTCCTCGCCCATGGCGCGCTCGCTGACATACTCGGCAACGAACTCCCGGATGCCCGGGATCACGCCGACATGGGCGTTCTTCACATAGAAGTAGATCTCGCGGGAGATCGGGTAGGACTTGTCAGCCACCGTATCGAAGGTCGGCGCCACGCCCTCGATCATGGCGCCCTTCAGCTTGTCGGCGTTCTCCTCCAGGAAGGAGTAGCCGAAGATGCCATAGGCGTTCGGGTTGGCGTCCAGCTTCTGGACGATCAGGTTGTCGTTCTCGCCGGCTTCCACGTAGCCGCCGTCCTCGCGGATGGACTGGCAGACCGCCTTCTTGGCGTCGCCCTCGAGCGCCTCGACTTCGGGGAATTCCGCGCAGCCGACATCCATCACCAGCTCGACGAAGGCATCGCGCGTGCCGGAGGTCGGCGGCGGACCGAGCACTTCGATCTTCTGCGCCGGCAGGCTGGGGTCGATGTCGCTCCAATTCTTGTACGGATTGTCGACGATCTGCCCGTTCACGGGCACCTGCTTGGCAAGAGCCTGCCAGAGCTGCTTGCGCGTCACGTCGATGGTCGTGCCGGCCTTCGAGTTCGCGAAGGCGATGCCGTCATAGCCGATCAGCACCTCGGTGATCGAGGTGACGCCGTTCTTCTTGCAGCCCTCGATCTCGCTGTCCTTGACCTTGCGCGAGGCGCCGGTGATGTCGGGCGTGTTCTCGCCGACGCCGCTGCAGAACAGCTTCATGCCGCCGCCGGTGCCGGTCGATTCCACGACGGGAGTCTTGAATTTGCCGGCCTTGCCGAAGTTCTCCGCCACCGCGGTGGTGAAGGGGAACACCGTCGAGGAACCGACGATAAGGATCTGGTCGCGCGCCTCGGCGGCGCCGGCAGTGATTGCCAGCCCAGCGAAAGCGGCGATAGCAACGGACATACGTTTCATAGCCTCTCCTTCCGGTCTCTAAGGGAACAAGGGCCGGCAGCTCGCGCTTCAGGAAACCCCGATTACCGGCCCCTCTTTACTCGGCGGCAAACTAGGTCGCTTTCGTGACACGCTTCCGACAGTCAGGTTACGGTTCTGTGACGAAGCCTGGGAAAGCGGTTGAGCTGTCCATGCTAGGGCGCTGAGCCGGCGCAAAAATAGCTGCTAGATCGACAGATCGGCGTCAGATTTATGACGCCGCGCGCAGGTCGGAAGCCGCCTCTTCAGCCGGCAGGTAGACGGTGAAGATGCTTCCCTCGCCGGGGGTGGAGTCGATTTCCAGGCTGCCCCGGTGGCGGTTGACGACGTGCTTCACGATGGCGAGGCCGAGGCCGGTGCCGCCGAGGTCGCGTGAGCGCGCCGGGTCGACCCGGTAGAAGCGCTCGGTCAGGCGCGGGATGTGCTCGCGCGCGATGCCCTCGCCGCGATCGGCGACCGATACGGCGATCATGGCCTTGGCGCGGCGCAGGCCGGGCAAATGCGCCCTGATCTCCACCGGGTCGATGATGCGCATCGCCCGCACCGTGATCGCGGTGCCGGGACGGCTGTACTTGATCGCGTTGTCGATCAGGTTCTGGAACACCTGGGTCAGCTCGTCGGCATCGCCGATCGTGCGGCCCATCGGCTCCGCCTGCAGGTCGATCTTCATGTTGCGGTCCGTCGCCCGGAGCGACAGCGCGTTGGCCACCCGGCCGATTACCTCCGTCAGATCGACCCCGCCGGACGGACGCGCATGTTCGTTGAGCTCGATGCGGCTGAGGGAGAGAAGATCCGCGACCAGACGGCTCATGCGGCTCGCCTGCTCGTGCATGATGCCGAGGAACCGCTCGTGCGCCGCGAAGTCGCCCTTGGCCGGGCCGCGCAAGGTCTCGATGAAGCCCATCAAGGTGGCGATCGGCGTCTTCAACTCGTGGCTGACGTTGGCGATGAAGTCACTGCGCAGGCGCTCCAGGCGATGCTCCGCGCTGACGTCGCGGAGCGCGATCAGCACGCGCTCGGCATCGAGCCGCTTCAGATCGGCGATCAGCAGGCGGTCCCGCCCGATCGGCGTTTCGATGCCGCCGACCGCGCTCGGCACGGACGTCGCCCCCCCGCCCTGCCCGCCAGCCGGAGCGCCGGCGGGAGTGGCGCCTAGGGTGTCGCCCGGAGTGCCGTGGGCGTTGCCCTGGGCGCCACCCGGGGCACTACCCTGGCCCATGACCTGGTCCAGGGCGTCGATCAGCGGCGGATGGCGCAGCACGCCCATCAGGCTGTGGCCGGCCACCGCCTCGCCCAGCAACTGGCGCATGCGGTCGTTCGCCCACAGGATGTCCCGTCGCCGGTCGACCACCAGGACGGCCAGGGGCACAGCGTCCAGGACCTGGTAGGAATCGGCGTGGCGCTCCTGCACCGGTTCGGCCAGGCCGGCGGCCGCCTGGCCTTCAATGGGGGCGGGCTCCGTGTCGGCCGCGGCTTCGCCCGCCGGTTCGCCGGCCGGCGCCAAATGCGACCGGGTCGCGAACCACGCTGCCCAGGTGGTGAAGCCGATGCCGCCGATGCCGATGGCGGCCAGCCAAGCCGGATCGCCCCCGATCGTGATGCCGATCACAGTCAGAAGCGCCGCCCATATGGCGGCATCGTAACAGAGAAGTGTAAGGAACGGTTTCGGCAACAGGCCCAGTTTCCGGCATAATTCAGGGGCGCGAGTCACCCGGAGGCGAATCGGGAACCCCGCTTCATCCGGGACGGAGTATACCGGGTTCCCCCAATCACGGGACGTTCGTCATGAAAAAATCAAATCTGGGTAGGGCGTCGGTGGCGGTCATGCTGCTCGGGCTGGGAGCGTGGGCCGCCGGTGGCGCATCGGCGCAGGAGAGCACCTATCAGCCCTGGTCCAACACGACGCAGGCGCAAAGCGAGGCCAGCGACCAGAAGCTGCAGACCTTGGTGACCGACCTCAACACCCTCATCAAGAAGGCCGAGGCGGCCAATGCCGCCGATCCCAATTTCCTCGCCGACCTCAAGAAGCTGGCGGCGAAATACCCGGTCACGCCGTCGCTGGGCGGATCCGGCACGGTCTTCCTCTACGACAACTTCTCCGACGGCAACTACACGGCCAATCCCGTGTGGAAGGTGAGTGCCGGCAGCTGGAAGGTCGACACCAAGGGCGCGACGCAGGGCCTCTCCAGCACGATCGGCGCCTCATCCAGCAACAAGATCAGCGGCAACGACGTGCTGAAAGCGATCCTGGGCGTCCAGCAGCAGCAGGCGCCGCAATCGACCTATGCGTCGATCTATACCGCGGTGCCGATCGCCAACACCTTCCGCATGACTATGAAGTTCGTCTCGGGCAACAAGAGCGGCCCGCTCAACATCGGGCCCTATCAGGGCGCGAGCGCCAGCAGCGGCTATCGCCTGGTCTACCAGCCGGGCCAAGGAACCGGCCTTATCTTGCAGCGCATCGTGGGAAACCAGGTGACGCAGATCGGCTCCTACAACGCGCCGGTCAATCTGGAGGACGGCAAGAGCCACGAACTGATGTGGCAGCGCGAGCCGACCGGCAAGATGCGCGTTTATCTCAACAACCAGCAGGTCATCATCGCCACCGACACGCAGATCCAGGGCAATCTGGACGGCTGGCTGAATGTCAACCAGGGCGGCTCGTACTGGATCCGCGAGATCAAGGTCGTCGGCATGTGAGTTCGGACCGGGATGCCGGGTGCGAGGGTGGTGCAAAAGCCATCCCGCGTCCGAATCCCGATCTTCTCTCTTACGCTTCGCGCGCGAGGTGGCCGGCGAAGGCCTGGCCGAGCACCACGCCCCAGCCGGATTCGTAGGCCTCCCGCATCTTTGCCGCCCCCGCGCCGAGCCGCTCCCATCCGCGATGGCGCAGGGTGATGCGCGTTCCGGCGCCCTCGACCGCGAAGAAGACTTCCACCACCTGCCCGGTTTCAGGTGTGCGCCCCGGATGCCAGGTCATCGCGAACCGCAGGGGTGGCGTCCAGTCCACGACGCGACCCCAATCGGATTGGGTGCCGTCCTGCTGCGTCTCGAACACGCGGCCGCCGAGCCGCGGCTCGATCATCACGCTGCGCGCCTGGTCCCGTCCGACCGAATGGCTGGCGAGCGGCCACCACTGCGCGATTTCTGCGGTGAAGGCGCGGAATGCGCGCTCCGGCGCACAGGCGACCAGCACGGATTTCTCCACCGGCGGCACCTCGAACTGCGCGATGGTCTCGGCCATTTCCGGTTCCCTCTCGATATGCACCGCGAACGATGCGAGGGCATCGCCCCACAGCCCGTCGACATAGGCGCGCAACTCCCGCAGCCCCTCCGGCGCCAGGGCGAAATAGTGCCGCGTGCCCCGGCGGGTTTCCGCCACCAGCCCGCTTTCCTTCATGAGCTTCAGGTGCTGCGACACCGCCGGCCTGCTGACCGGCAGGTTCGCGGCGATCTCGCCCACGGCCACCGGCCCGCGGCGCAAGCGTTCCAGTATCCGCCGCCGCGTCGGGTCTGCCAGGATCTCGAATGTCCGCGCTGCGTCTGCCATGACTTACGGTAAGTTGGTACTTACGTAGAGTCAAGGTGTGCGCTGTTCCCGTTGGCGCATCGTCGAGATCGGCCACAGCGCCGGCCCAAGACCTAAGCGGCGGCGGCCTCTGCTCGCGACTGCGCCTCCATCTCGCGCCGGATGCGCACCGCCTCGCTCGCTTCGTCCACCACGACATCGTTCCAGGTGAGGCTGGCGCCCGCCTTGACCGGGCGCCGCAGCTTCACGTGATGCGCCAGGCCGATCGGCAGGGCGCCGATGCGCAGGCTGTCTGACGCCGGCATCAGCTTGCCCCACACGGTGAAGCCGCCTTCGCCATCGAGCATCTCGCCTTCCTGGAGGTCGCGCTTGGCGGTGGCCACGGCATCGCCCCGGAAGCCGGTCGGCGCGCCGGTCGCCTCGCCGCGCAGCCCCGCGCTGGCGACCGAGATGCCAAGCTCCAGCCCGATCAGGTGGAAAGGCTTGTAGAGCGCGCTGTAGCGGCCGGACGGATCGGTGACCAGGCCGTATTCGGCGAAGCAGCGCTTGACGTAGTCGCTCGGCGCCTCGAACACCACATAGACGCCCCAGCGCAGATCGCGGAACACCGGCCTGCCGTCGCGCTCCAGCGAGGAGATGACCTCCACCTGCCCCTTGTGATGAAGCTGCCCGCCCTCGCTCTTGGGCCGCAGCACGCGCGGCAGATCGTCGACACCGCAGGGCGGAAAGCAAAGACCATCGGGCGCCGGCATGAGGCCGGTGGCGTTGGCGACTGCCGCCATCTCGATCGCGGACTTGGTGCCGTCGAGAAAGGAGTTGAACATCTGCGGGTTCATGCCGCCCTGGCGCGCCTGCTCCGGCGTCAGGCCGTAATGCGGCCAGACCGTGTCCGGCGTCGATTGGTGATAGGCCGGCAGATACTTGGTGCCCTTGCCGGCGGCGACCACGTCGAAGCCGCAGGCCCGCGCCCAATCGACCTGCTCGGCGATCAGCGCCGGCTGGTCGCCGTATGCGAGGCTGTAGACCACGCCAGCTTGGCGCGCCTTGGCGGCCAGCAGCGGGCCGGCGAGCACGTCGGCTTCGACATTCACCATCACGATATGCTTGCCGTTCTGGATCGCGGCGAGCGCGTGGGCGATTCCGGCTGCGGGATGTCCGGTCGCGTCGATCACCACATCGAGGGCGGCATGCTGGATCAACGCCTTCGCATCCTCACCGATCAAGGTCGTGCCGCGTTCCGCCGCCCCGCTCATTGTGCGGGCGGCGATCTGCTCCTCGGGCCAGCCGACCCGTTCAAGCGCGGCGCGCGCCCGCGCGGGATCGAGGTCCGCGACACCCAGAACATGCAGGCCCGGCGTGCGCCGCGCCTGGGCCAGGAACATGGAGCCGAACTTGCCGGCGCCGATCAGCCCGACACGAAGCGGCTTGCCGGCGGCGTGACGCTCCAACAGGAGCTTGTGCAGATTCATTCCGAGTCTCCTCAGGCCGCCGCGCCGCGATGCGCGCGCGCATAGGCCAGCAGGCAATCGTCCGGCAGCATGTCGATCGGCGTGAAGTCGCGATTGGCGATCCAGGTTGCGCGCTTGAAGCGCCGGATCGCGTTGTCGCAGTGGTTGAGCGACAGATAGAGGATCCAGCGCGACCAGGGCGTCAGGTTGGAGCCCGACGCATGCACCAGGTTGCCGTGGAACAGCAGCATGGAGCCGGGCGGCCCCTTCGGCGCCACGATGCCGCCTTGCTCCACCAGACGCTGGATGGTGTCGTTATCGATGGTCCAGAGCGGATAGCTAGTCGTCGTGACATCATGCCCCGCCTCCAGCCGCCCCAGGCGGTGGCTGCGCGGGATGAACATCAGCGGCCCGTTGAACTCGTTCGCCTCCGCGAGGAAGAGCGCGATGTTCATGGCGCGCGGCGTCGGCATGTCGTCATCATTGAACCAGGTGGCGTAATCCTGGTGCCATTGCCATACCGCGCCATCGAACGCGGCCTTCGCATTGATCTTGAACTGGTGCATGTAGAGCTTATCGGAGCCCAGCAATTGCACGCCCGGCTCGACCAGGCGCGGATGGCGCGCCACCATCCCGAACACCTCGTTCCAGGTCTGCACGTAGAAGGCCGAGCGCGGCGCGTTGGAGCCCTTCTCGCGGATTACCTCCGGCCGGTTCTGCGCGAAAATGCCCGGCAGCTCGCCCGTAAGCAGCGCCATCTCGTCCGCGGAAAACACGTTCGGCAGGAAGAGGTAGCCTTCCGTCTCGAAGGTGGCGATCTGGTCCGGCGTGAGTTTCATGTGCGTCTCCTTCCCTTCGCGGCCGGTTCGCCCGGCCTGCTCTCGTGACCCTTGTTTGCCGCGGCCAAGGCCGTGAAGCTGGCAGCCGCGCCATCCGCGTGACGACGTGCCAGCTCTTCCGCTTGCTCGGCATCGCCTCGCATCACCGCCTTCAGAATCGCTTCGTGCTCGTCCCACACGCTGTCGCGCACGCGGTAGTGCTGCAGATATCCACCCATCAGGCGGCGCACGTGGTGCCAGTGCAAAGACGCGGTCTCCGCGACGATCGGGTTGCCGGATAGCTCATACAGGAACCGGTGGAACCGCATGTCCGCTTCGATCATGCGCTTGACCGAGCCTGAGGCGACAGCGGCCCGGCCCTCCGCAACCAGCTTCGGGCCCCAGGCGCGCGCATCGGCGGCGCCGCGCAGGGCCGCGCCCCGGCAGGCGATGCCGTCCAGCGCGCTGCGCAATTCATAGAGATGGGCGATGGACGCGGCCTCGAGCGGCGCCACCACCACGCCGCGGCGGCCCGAATCCCGCACGAAGCCCTGCACCTTCAGCAGCGCCAGGGCCTGCACGATCGGCTGGCGCGACACGTTCAACCGCTCCGCCAGCGCATCCTGATTGATGCGTTCGCCGGCGGGCAGAGCGCCATCGCAGATCGCATCCAGGATCGCTGCATAGGTCCGGTCGGTGAGCGACCGTTCCAGTGTCAGGTGCCGCACCCGCGCCTCCAGCCATTCCGTGATGTCGTATACGGTACACAATAAGGGCGGCAGATCAAGCCTTTGGTGTCGCCCGCCGGCCGGCGGGCATTGCCGTTCATGGCCGAAACTCTCCGTCGGCGCGGCGGACTCGGAACGCTCCCAAGTCCCCAATCGTTGTCTGGTGGCACGCGCTCTGTCCCCCAAGATCCGAGGAAAACGATTGGATGGCCTCTGACGATCCTCGCGACGCCGACGCCGCCCGCTTGGCGGAGCTCGAAGCGCAGAATCATGAGCTTCTGCGCACCCAGCATATGCACCGCATCCTGCTGGAGAGCATTGTCGATTACGCAGTCTTTACGCTCGACACCGATCTGCGCGTGACCAGCTGGAACACCGGCGGACAGCGCCTGCTGGGGTGGGCGGCCGACGAGATCCTGGGTCAGCCCGGCGAGATCTTGTTCGTGCCGGAGGATCGCGCCAGCAATGTGCCTGCGATCGAAGCGCAGACAGCCGTTGCCGAAGGGCGGGCCGCCAACGAGCGGTGGCACGTCCGCAAGGACGGCAGCCGCTTCTGGGGCGCCGGGCTCACCATGCCGTTGCGCGACGGCTACCGGCTGGAGGGTTTCGTCAAGATCATGCGCGACCAGACCGAGCGGCGCCGGTCGGAGCATGCGCGCAAGCTGCTGATCGGCGAGTTGTCCCACCGCATGAAGAACACGCTTGCTCTGGTGCAGGCGCTGGCCGAGCAGACGCTACGGCACGCGCCAGACCCGGCCATGTTCGCGAAGTCATATCGCGAGCGCCTGGTCGCGCTGTCCCGCGCGCATGACCTGCTCACCCAGGAGGCCTGGGACAAGGCGTCCGTCGCCGACGTGGTGGATACCGCGATCGGCGCGTGGATGAGCGGCGGCCGCGTGACGGCGCAGGGGCCGGAGGTCTGGCTCGCCCCGCAGCAGGCGATGACCTTCAGCCTGGCCATGCATGAGCTTGCGACCAATGCCGCGAAATACGGCGCGCTCTCGAGGCCGGAAGGTCGCGTTGCGATCTCGTGGCGCGGCGAGGAGGAGATCGTGCTTGATTGGGTTGAGACCGGCGGCCCGCCGGTCAGCCCGCCGAGCCGGCGCGGCTTCGGGTCGGTGCTCCTGACCCAGGCCTTGCGCAGCGCCGTGAACGGCGACGTGCGACTCGACTTCAGGCCGAGCGGCCTTCATCTGCAGGTGCGCTTCAAGCGTCCGGACCTGTCGGCGGCCAGTGTCGAGGCCAGTGTCGAGGCCAGTGTCGAGGCCGGGGATCCCAGCCGCGCCTGATAGCGGTGCTTGATGTTCTTCCCGCCGCCCGGCCGGCCTGCGTCGCTTCTCGCCACCGGCGCGGCAACGACTTGCGGACACTCTCCTGGTCAATAGCCGGTCGATGAGGCCGGCGCGCGATGGCGCTAGCGCGCATGCACCATGGTCGCGAGCGCGGCGAAGGCGGCGGCGGTGACGATGTCGTTGACCGTCGCGCCCATCTGCACGATCTGCACCGGCTTGGCGAGGCCCACCAGCACCGGGCCGATCACCGTCTCGCCGAGCTGCTTCATCAGCTTGGCGGTGATGTTGGCGGAATGGAGCGCCGGCATGATGAGGATGTTGGCGGGACCGGATAGCCGGCTGAAGGGATAGAGCTCCTTCATCAGGCCGTAATCGAGCGCGACGTCGGCCTGCATCTCGCCCTCGTATTCGAAGTCGACGCGGCGGGCGTCCATCACCCCGACCGCCTCGCGGATGCGCTCGGCCTTCTCGCGCGGCGGATTGCCGAAATTCGAGAAGGAGAGGAAGGCGACGCGCGGTTCGTGCCCCAATTGGCGCGCGAGGGAGGCGGATTGCACCGCGAAATCCGCAAGCTGCTCCGCATTCGGCACTTCGTGCACCGAAGTGTCGGCGATGAGGACGGTGCGCCCGCGCGCCACCACCACGGAGATCGCCATCAGGGTCTGGTGCTCGCGCACCGGGATGACCTTGAGCACGTCCTCCAGGCAGACGGCGAAGCTGCGCGTGGTGCCGGTCACCATGGCGTCGGCGTGGCCGGCCTCCACCATGCAGGCGCCGAACACGTTGCGGTCCTGGTTCACCATGCGCTGCACGTCGCGCTGCAGAGAGCCGCGCCGGTGCAGCCTGGCATAGAGCATCTCGTGATAGGCCTTGGTGTGCGGCGAGTTGGCGGCGTTCACGATCTCGATCCCCGCCGCCTCGCCCAGGCCCGCCTGCTTGATGGTGTCGTGGATGCGCTCGGTCCGGCCGATCAGCACCGGCGTGCCGTAGCCCGCCGCGCGATAGGCGAGCGCGGCGCGGATCACGCGCTCCTCCTCGCCTTCCGCGAACACCACGCGCCGCGGATTGAGGTGCAGCCGCTCGAAAATAAGGTGCATGGAGGCGGCGGCGGGATCGAGCCGCCCCGCCAGCGTCGCCTTGTACTCATCCATGTCGACGATCGGCTTGCGCGCGACGCCGCTGTCCATCGCCGCCTTGGCGACCGCCGCCGGCACCCAGGAGATGAGGCGCGGATCGAACGGCACGGGGATGATGTAGTCCGGCCCGAAGCGCAGCCGCCGCCCGGCATAAGCGGCATCGACCTCGTCGGGCACGTCCTCGCGCGCCAGTGCCGCCAGGGCTTCGGCCGCCGCGATCTTCATCTCGTCATTGATGGTGCGCGCGCGCACGTCCAGCGCCCCGCGGAAGATGTAGGGAAAGCCGAGCACGTTGTTGACCTGGTTCGGATAGTCGCTGCGCCCCGTCGCGATGATCGCGTCGGAGCGCACGGCCCGCACCTCCTCCGGCGTGATCTCCGGATCGGGATTTGCCATGGCGAAGACGATGGGCTTCGCGGCCATGCTTTTCACCATGTCGTCGGTCACCGCGCCCTTCACCGACAGGCCATAGAACACGTCTGCGCCCACCATGGCCTCAGCCAAGGTGCGGGCGTCGGTCGCGACCGCATGGGCGGACTTCCACTGGTTCATGCCGTCGGTGCGGCCCTGGTAAATGACGCCCTTGGTGTCGCACAGGATCGCCTGGTCGTGCGGCAGGCCCATGCGCTTGAGCAGCTCGACGCAGGCGATCGAGGCGGCGCCCGCGCCGTTCACCACCATCTTGACGTCCTTCAGCTTGCGCCCGGTCAGATGCAGCGCATTGAGGAGGCCCGCGGTCGCGATGATCGCGGTGCCGTGCTGGTCGTCATGGAATACCGGGATGTCCATCAACTCGCGCAACCGCTGCTCGATGATGAAGCATTCCGGGGCCTTGATGTCCTCCAGGTTGATGCCGCCGAAAGCGGGGCCGAGATAGCGCACCGAGTTGACGAAGGCGTCGACCTCCTCGGTGTCGATCTCGAGATCGATGGAATCGATATCGGCGAAGCGCTTGAACAGCGCGGCCTTGCCTTCCATCACCGGCTTTGCCGCAAGGGCGCCCAGATTGCCGAGCCCCAGCACCGCCGTGCCGTTCGAGATGACGGCGACGAAATTGCCCTTGGCGGTGTAGTCGTAGGCTGTCGCCGGGTCCTTCTCGATCGCGAGACACGGCCAGGCGACGCCGGGCGAATAGGCCAGCGACAAATCGCGTTGCGTTGTCAGCGGCTTGGTGGCGATGATCTGGAGCTTGCCGGGCCGCCCCGTGCTGTGGAAAACAAGCGCTTCCTCTTCGGTGACACGCGGCTTATTGGTGGACATGGAAAGTCTTAGCGCTCCCCTGTTTCTTCTTCGCGGCCCTGCCTGCAGCAGGGCGAACCCTCAGGCTGGCATGAATTCGAGCAGGTTGCAAAGGGTTGGCTTGGTTGAAGGCGCTTGGGGCGGGGCAGTGGCTCCCTCCTTTGCAGCCCACTCCTTATCAGTCTCTACTCCGTCATCCCAAGGCTTGGCCTTGGGATCCACGAGTTTGCCTGAAGAAGCGGGGTCTGGGACGCGGAAACTCGTGGATGGCAAGGCCACGCCTTGCCATGACGACGACATGCGACATTGGGAGTGGCCCCATGTCTGACTCCCAGCGCATTGCCGCCGAGGGTCCTGAGGTGCCGGATGCCGCCACCACGCCCCTGATGGCGCAGTACCTGGCGATGAAGCGCCAGCATCCGGACGCGCTGCTGTTCTACCGCATGGGCGATTTCTACGAGCTGTTCTTCGAGGATGCGGAGAAGGCGGCGGCGGCGCTCGGCATCGTGCTCACCACCCGCGGGCTGCATCTGGGCGAGCCGATCAAGATGTGCGGCGTGCCGATCCACGCCGCCGAAGGGTACCTGAACCGCCTGATCCGCAAGGGCTTCAAGGTCGCGGTTTGCGAGCAGACGGAGGACCCGGCGGAAGCCAGGAAGCGCGGCAGCAAATCCGTGGTGCGGCGCGACGTGGTGCGGGTGGTGACGCCCGGCACGCTCACCGAAGATGGGCTGCTCGACGCCGCCAGCCACAACTACCTCTGCGCCCTGGCGGATGCCGGCGGCGGGCTCGGCCTCGCCTGGGTCGACATCTCGACCGGCCAGTTCCGCGCCCAGGCGATCGAGCGCAAGGCGCTGCCCGCCGCGCTCGCCCGCCTCGATCCGACCGAGATCCTGCTGCCGGAGCGCCTGCTGCTGCAGAGCGATCTCTACGAGTTGTTCCAGGAATGGAAATCGGCGCTCTCGCCTTTGCCCAATGCGCGCTTCGACAGCGAGAACGCGCGGCTGCGCCTGCAGAACTTCCACAAGGTGGCGGCGCTCGACGCCTTCGGCGCCTTCACCCGCGCGGAGCTCGCGGCGGCCGGCGCGATCCTCGACTATGTCGAGTTGACCCAGCAGGGCAAGATGCCGCGCCTTACGCAGCTGGCGCGCATCGGCGCGGGCGCGATCCTGGAGATCGACGCCGCGACGCGCCGCAACCTGGAGCTTTCCCGCACCCTCGGCGGCGAGCGCCAGGGCAGCCTGCTTTCCATCATCGACCGCACCGTGACCGGCGCCGGCGCGCGGCTGCTCGGCGAGTGGCTGTCCGCGCCCTTGACCGATGTCGCGGCGATCGGCGCGCGGCAGGACGCCATCGCGCATCTGCTCAGCGAGACGCGGCTGCGCGAGGATCTGCGCGCGCAGCTCAAGAAGGCGCCGGATCTGGAGCGCGCGCTCTCGCGCCTGTCGCTCGACCGCGGCGGCCCGCGCGACCTCGCCGCCATCCGCGACGGCTTGAAGGCCGCGGCGGAGATCAGGCAGCTCTTCGCCGAGACGCGCTTTGCCTCGCCGCCGCCGCTGCTGCAACAGGCGCTGACGGACCTTGGGCATCACGGCGACCTGATCGACCGCCTCGCCCGCGCCTTGGCCGAAAGCCTGCCGCTGCTGGCGCGCGACGGCGGCTTCATCGCGCAAGGCTATCTGCCGGAGCTCGACCAGTGGCGCAGCCTGCGCGATGATTCGCGCAAGCTGATCCTGGAGCTGGAGGCGCGCTACCGCGCCGACCTCGGCATCGGGTCGCTCAAGATCAAGCACAACAACGTGCTGGGCTATTTCGTCGAGGCGACGACGACTCAGGCCGACAAGGTGAAGGCCGACAGCCGCTTCATCCAGCGCCAGTCGACCGCCAATGCGACGCGCTTCACGACGGTGGAGCTGGGCGAGCTGGAGACCAAGATCTCGCAGGCCGCCGACAAGGCGGTGGCTCTCGAGCTGCGCCTGTTCCAGGATCTCGTGACCGAGGTGACCGCGCGCGCCGATGGCGTGTCCAAGGCGGCCGGCGCGCTCGCCCTGACCGACGTGGCGGCGGGTCTTGCCGAACTGGCCGAGACGGAAAGCTGGTCGCGCCCGCATGTGATGCGCGACGGCGTGTTCCGCATCGCGCGCGGCCGTCATCCCGTCGTCGAGGCGGCGCTGAAAAGGACAGGCGCCGACAGCTTCGTCGCCAATGATTGCGACCTCAGCGACGGCCAGCGCCTGTGGCTGGTGACCGGCCCCAACATGGCGGGCAAGTCGACGTTCCTGCGCCAGAACGCGCTGATCGTGATCCTGGCGCAGATGGGCAGCTTCGTGCCCGCCAGCCAGGCGGAGATCGGGATCGTCGACAAGGTGTTCAGCCGCGTCGGCGCCGCCGACGATCTTGCGCGCGGCCGCTCGACGTTCATGGTGGAGATGGTGGAAACCGCCGCCATCCTCAACCAGGCGACCGAGCGCTCGCTGGTCATCCTCGACGAGATCGGCCGCGGCACCGCGACCTTCGACGGCCTCTCGATCGCCTGGGCGACGCTCGAGCATCTGCACGAGGTGAACAAGTGCCGCGCCCTGTTCGCAACGCACTACCACGAGCTCACGAGCCTCGCCGCGCGCCTGCCCGAGATGAAGCCCCACACCATGAAAGTGAGGGAGTGGCAGGGAACGGTGAAGTTCCTGCACGAGATCGCCCCCGGCGCCGCCGACCGCTCCTACGGCATCCACGTCGCCGAGCTTGCCGGCCTGCCGGCCGCGGTGATCGCGCGGGCGCAGGAAGTGCTGAGTACGCTGGAGCAAGGCGAGCAGGCGAGCGCCCTCACACGCCTTGCCGATGACTTGCCTCTGTTCTCCGCCGCCGTGGCAATGGCAGCGAAACCCACCGGCGCGTCCGAACCCAGCGCCCTGGAGCGCGCGCTGGCGGAGATCAATCCCGATGAACTCTCGCCGAAGGAAGCGCTGGAGGTGCTGTATCGGCTGAGAGGAATAACTTAACCTTTGTTATGTAGTCCTTTTCTCGTTGCATTTGCCGGCGAGGATTCGCGATGTTTCGCTTTAAGTGCACGTCCTGTCATCAGTGGCACGAGGGGATGCCAACATTCGGGGCCGAGGCACCGCTATACTACCATGCGATTCCAGCCGAGGAGCGTGACCGACGTTGCTTACTGGATAGCGACACATGCGTCGTCGATGATGAGTTCTTTTTCGTTCGCGGGTGCCTCGATATTCCAGTCATCGGAGAGCGGGAGCGGTTTTCGTGGGGCGTCTGGGTCTCTTTGAGCAAGGAGAATTTCGCCAAGTTCAAACAGGTCTTCCACGAACAGAAACGGTCGCACATAGGGCCATTCTTCGGTTGGTTGTCTGCTGCGCTTCCACTCTATCCTGACACCGAGAACCTGAAGACTCGCGCTCATCTTCGAGACAACGGCGCGCGACCCTACATTGAAGTCGAACCGACCGATCATCCCCTTGCGGTCGAGCAGAGAAACGGCATCCCCGTATCCCGGGTCGCGGAAATCTATGCCTACTGTGAGGAGCGCGCTTGGCGAAGCTAGGGACTCCTTCGAAAAATTGAGGACCAGAGTCTAGCGGCCCTATTTCCGCTTCCTTTTCGTCCTCTGTGGCCTAGCGTCGTTCGCCGCGTGTCGCTCCATGTATTTCCTTAGCACCTTATTGACCGCCGTCTAGTACTGCGGGGCAGTTGCCTTGAACAAAGCAATCACGTCAGCATCGAGGCGGATTGTGACCGGCAGCTTGATGGGGCGGTAGAACCGGCCGACGTGCCCCTTGCTCCAGTCCGTCACCTCCGGGATATCGCTGGTGTCGATTGCCGAATCCGGCATTTTCTCCAGCGCCGCCAGTTCCGTTCACGTGCGCTCATCGTGCCGCTTGCGCTCCGCCTTTGTGGCCTTGCGCGCTGAGATGATGCGGACGATTTCTTCACCATGTTCATCATCATAGGTATGAGCGACCAAGAAGATCGCTACAGGCCCAACAGGCCGATTGTCTGCCAACGCTTCTTCGCCGTCTTCATGGCGGTCCTGAATGCTGATGTGGTTCGGATCGTCGAAGACGCGGCGCGTCAGTTCGAAACTGACACCGTGCTTCTGCCGATTGGCAGCATCCTTCTGCGGGTCCCATGTGAACCGCACGTAAATTCTATCTACAAAATTGTATTTACAGCCGGCTAAACTTTCCGCGCTTGTGCCATTTATGGATGCCGCCCGCATTCAGCTACAATCGGCAAGAGAGGCGATCCGGCGCTTACCACTCCGAGTGTTCATCCGCCCGGAAATCGGTATTGCAAATGCGAATTATTCGCATATAAATACAGGCGGTCACTCGGCTTCGTCCTGAAGCCTGCCTTGGAGGGGGAATTTCATGTCAGCCGTCGGGCCAAATGCCCAGACGCCGAACGGGGACGTTCGGCGCGAAATTGCGCAGCGATGGGCCGATCTGAAGGCGAACACACCGCATCTACGGGCGCGCGACGCGGCGGCGCAACTCGGGCTCAGCGAGGCCCAGTTGGTGGACAGCCGAGTGGGCGACGGCGCCGTGCGGCTCAAGGCCGATTGGCCGGCCTTCTTTGCGGCCCTTCCGGGGCTTGGCCGGATCATGGCGCTGACGCGCAACGAGGAAGCGGTGCATGAGCGCCGCGGGACCTATCACCAGGCGAGCTTCGAAGGCCATGTCGGGCTGGTCCTGGGGCCGGAGATCGACCTGCGCATTTTCCTCAGCCACTGGCGTTTCCTGTTCGCTCTCGCGGAGAACGGCCGCAACGGCGTGATGCGCAGCCTGCAGGTCTTCGACGCGCGGGGCATCGCCGTTCACAAGATCTATGCCGGGGAGGCGACCGACCAGGAGGCGTGGACGGCGCTGGTCGCGCGCTTGATCATGGAAGAGCCCATGGCCCCCCTGGCCGTCGTGCCGTTCGAGGCGGCGGCCCGCAAGACCGCGGAGGTGGATCGGGATGCGTTCCTGGCCGAATGGTCGGCGCTCAAGGACACGCATGAATTCTTCGGCTTCCTGAGGCGGCACAAGGTGGAGCCGACGGATGCCTTCCGCCTGTCCGAAGGGCGCTTCACCACGCGCCTTCCGGCGCAGGCCACGCATGACCTCCTCACCGGGGCCTCGGACCGCGACGTGCCGATCATGGTGTTCGTCGGCAATCCGGGCCTGATCCAGATCCATACCGGGCGGGTGAAACGGATCGAGCGCATGGGGCCCTGGCTCAACGTGCTGGATCCGGATTTCAACCTGCATCTGCGCGAGGATCGCATCGCGGAGAGCTGGCTCGTGCGCAAGCCGACCGTGGACGGAATCGTCACCTCGGTCGAAATTTTCAATCCCGAAGGCGGGCGCATCGGCAGCTTCTTCGGCGAACGCAAGCCGGGCAAACCGGAACTCGCCGCATGGCGCGATCTCGCCGAAGGCTTGGCGACGGCAGCGGGTGCGTCCCTGGCGGGCGTGGCCTGAGCGGCGCGGGTGGCCCGCCGGTCGTCGTGATCGCAAGCGCGCAGGAAGTGCTGGACGCGGTTAGGCGAAGATCCGCACGCGGCTGGCGTGATAGGTTGCTTACTGTACGAGCGTGAGGGCAACTACTCCGGCATCTCCGCCCTGATCTTGATCTGCGAATACCAGGCCGAGACGTTCTCCATCGCCGGGTCGTCGAGGGACTGCGCGATGATGAACATCTGCTCGTGCTTGCGCTCGCCGCTTTTGAAAGCCTTGAGCTGGGGAATCGGGGTCAGAGTCGAATATGGCCCGGCCGACTGCCTAAACGGTAGAAGCGTCCTGCCTGCTTCGTGCGCGCGCTCACGGTGGGCTCTCGCTTTGCCCGCGAGGGTCCGACCGGCGTGATTGGTTTTGGTGGCATGGCGACATAATGGTTTGCACTGCGTCGTTTGCCACTCCTGTTATTCCGTCGATGAGTGGCGTCGGATCGCATAAAGCGCGCTCCTCGCCCCCTCTAGCTCGATTTCCCTGTCAAACCTCAGCCCTACCCGCATCGCCGTCTTGATCGAGGCCGTATGCGTCGGATCGATCAGCGCGATCAGCCGCTTCAGCCCCAGTGTTTCGAGCCCGTACAGCACCAGCGCCCGCGCGGCTTCGGCGCCGAGGCCCTGGCGCTGCCAGGGCTTGGCGATCAGGTAGGCGATCTCCACCTCGTCCACGCCGTCGATTTTCCAGGGAAGCAGGCCGCTGCGGCCGATGAATTGGCTGGTCGGTTTGTGGATGGTGGCCCAGAGGCCAAGCTCGGGATGGTCGGGGTGGCCGTTCCGGAACCATTCCAGCTCCTCCCGCGTCTCCTCCAGTGTCAGCGTGCCTTCAGGGAAATAGCGGCGGATGTCAGGATCGCGATAGAGCGCGTATAGATCATCGAGATCGCCCGGCACCAGGCACCGCATCAGAAGGCGTTCGGTCTCGAGAATTGTCATGCCGCCTCATAGCACGGCTACTCCGGCACCTGCACCGAGATCTTGATCTGCGAATACCAGGCCGAGACGTTCTCCATCGCCGTGTCGTCGAGCGACTGCGCGATGATGGACATCTGCTCGTGCTTGCGCTCGCCGCTTTTGAAAGCCTTGAGCTGGCGGACGAGGTATCCGACGTTCTCGCCGGCCAAATGCGGCGCGTCGGGGACCTTGGCGATGCCGTCCACGCCGTGGCAGACGGCGCAGGTGCCTTGCGCTACCTTCTTGCCGGCTGCGGGGTCGGCGGCGAACGCCGTGCTGGCCGCGAAGGCGGCTAAAATGAGCGCCGCCGCTGCAACTGGATGCTTCATATCATCGCTCCGGAGAAAACGGGCCGCGGCGTGAGCCGCGGCCCGATCCAACTACTGCTCGTAGGAGATGCGATAGACCGCTCCGGCGAAGTCGTCGGAGACGAGGATCGAGCCGTCGCGCAATTGCGCGATGTCGACCGGACGGCCGATATATTCGCCGTCCTGGGTCAGCCAGCCGGCGGCGAATTCCTGCTGCTCGCCGGCCGCGGTGCCGTCCTCATTCAGCGGCGTGAACAGCACGCGCGCGCCGACCGGCACGGTGCGATTCCACGAACCGTGCTGCGCGGTGAACACACCACGCTTGTACTCACTCGGGAACTTGCTGCCGGTGTAGAACAGGAGGCCAAGATCGGCGGCGTGGGCCACCGTCTCCACCACCGGCGGCACGGTGTTCGCCGGCGGCTCCATGTCCTTGTAATCGGGAATGCGCACGCTGCCGTTGAGATAGGGGAAGCCGAAATGCTGCCCAGGGCCGGTGATGCGGTTGAGCTCGCCCGGCGGGGTGTCGTCGCCCAGGCCATCGACCTGGTTGTCGTTGGTCCACAGCTCGCCCGTCGTGGGGTGGAAATCCATGCCGACCGGGTTGCGCAGGCCGATGGCGTAGACCTCCTTTTCGCTGCCGTCCTGGTTCATGCGGATGATGCCGCCGATCCCGACCTTCTCATACAGCTCCAGCTTCTCCTTGGGCTGCACGTTGTAGGGCTGGCCGAGCTGGATATAGAGCTTCTTGTCCGGCCCGATGCGGCAGACGCGCGCCGTGTGGTTGAAGCTCTCCTCCTCCTTCGGAACCAGCTCGCCGTGCTTCACCACCTCGCCGACCGCGATGTCGGGGCTCTCGTAGAAGAACTCCGCCGCCGGGAAGACGAGCACGCGGTTGCGCTCCGCGATATAGAGGAAGCCGTCCCTGGAGAAGCACGGCCCGTTCGGGATGTCGAACGCGAGCGACGGCGCGAAGCGTTTCACTTCGTCCGCGCTGCCGTCCTTGTTGCGGTCGGTGATCGCCCACACCGCATCTTTGCGCGTGCCGACGAAGGTGACCACGCCCTGCGGGCCGACGGCGATGTGGCGCGCATCCGGCACCACGGCATAGAGATTGATCTTGAAGCCCTCGGGCAGCTTGATGCGCTCCAGGTTCTTGCGCAACTGGGCAGCGTAGTCGTCATTCTGCGGCACCGGCTGGAACGCCTCCATCGGCGTGCCGGTCGATTGCATTGCCGAGAGCTTCTGCAGATTCTCCGTCGGCACCGTCTGCGCCGACTGGGCATAGGCAAGTCCAGCAAAGGCCATCGCGCCAACGGCGATGGATGAAAGCAAGAGACTCCTCATTTGCTCCTCCCGTTGTTCGTTATGATGCCCCCATACTCTCCCCTTACGCTCCCCTGCCGAAACGCTATCACGATGAAACGCCTTTCGCCTATTGATCTGACGGCCAAATGCGTGGGGCGCCGCCTGCGCTGGGCGACCAATCAGGCGATTGGCTGCTTGGCCCATCCGAAGCATCCCCTCTCCAGGCCTGGAGGCGCGAGGTCGTCCGCTGACGATCAGCACCCGGGCCGGAGCGCTAACGATTTTCTAAGCCGCTCTTGCTGGAATTGAGGCCTATTGCCGCGAGGATCGGGAGCAGATCAATGGATATCGGCCGTTCGCCCGTGACGACATGCGGGATGCCACCGGAGCGACCCAGCGGCGCATCCTGATCGAAACCACCATCGCCAGCGAGCGAAAGAGCGTCGGCATCGCCCATCTGCTGTGGTTCTTCTTCGGGGTGGAGGCCACAACGACTATGTCGGCAAGCCCATGACCGAAATCGTGCAGAACGGCTCACCGACCGGATGATCTGGATCGCTGACCTCCCGCATCCCGGCGGCCGCCGGTCTTCCGTCGACGCCCTCGCCGCGGAGGCGGGCTATGCGCTCGCCGCCTCCAGTTGCCGGATATCCGCGGCGGCCAGCGTCAGCCGCGCCGAAACCACCAGGTCGCCAAGCTGCCTCAGGCTGGTGGCGCTGGCGATCGGGGCGGTCACCTTGGTCATCAGCCATGCGAGGGCGACCTGGGCCGGGGTGGCGCCGTGGCGCGCCGCCACCGCGTCCAGTGCGTCCAGCACCTTGAAGCCGCGGGCGTTCAGATAAGGCTCGACATCCTCGCCGCGCGGGCTCTGCTTCAGATCGGCCTTGCTGCGGTATTTGCCGGTCAGGAACCCGGAGGCGAGGCCGAAATAGGGAATGACCCCGAGCCGTTCCTTGGCGCAGAGCGGCGCCAAGTCCCGCTCGAAGTCGCGCACCATCAGATTGTATTCGGGCTGCAAGGTCTCATAGCGTGGCAGGCCATGCCGCGCGCTTGCCTCGAGCGAGGCGGCGAGGCGTTCGGGCGTAAAGTTGGAAGCGCCGATCGCCCGCACCTTGCCCGCCTTGATCAGCGTGCCATAAGCCTCGAGCGTCTCCTCGGGCCGCGTGTCCGGATCGTCGCGATGCGACTGGTAGAGATCGATATAATCGGTGCCGAGCCGGCGCAGCGAATCCTCGACGGCCCGCGCGATATAGGCCTTTGACAGGCCCTTCCGGCCCGGCCCCATCTCCGACCCCACTTTGGTCGCGATGATGACGTCGTCGCGCTTGCCGCGCCGCCGCAGCCAGTCGCCGAGGATGATCTCCGATTCCCCGCCGTGATGGCCCGGCGCCCAATTCGAATAGACATCGGCGGTGTCGATGAAGTTGAAGCCCGCATCGAGGAAGGCGTCGAGCAGCCCGAAGCTCGTCCCCTCGTCCGCGGTCCAGCCGAACACATTGCCGCCGAAGCACAGCGGCGCCACCCACAGATCCGATTGACCCAGCCGACGTTTTTCCATGGCTCGTCCCATCGCGAGATCTTGTCCGGCCCACCTATATCGCGGTGGGGCCGGGTCCGGCCAGGGCGCACGCGGAGAGGATCGCGCGGCGCCGGGCGCCTCACCGCCGGTTGAAGTGCCGCTTCAGGATCACCGAGGTCTCGATCGATTCCACGTCGTCCAGCGCGGCGATCTGGCTGCGCACCTCCTGCAGGCGGGTCATGCTGTCGGCCACCACCTCGACCAGGCCGTCGGTCTCGCCGGCAACGGAATCGAACACCACCACTTCCGGGATCCGGCGCAGATGCGGGGCAAGGTCGTCGCACACGGCCTGCCGGGTTTTGATGATGAAATAGGCGGCCACCCTGCCTTCCGCCGGATCGTTGCGCCGGATCGTGTAGCCGGCGAGCACGCCATCGCGCTCCAGCCGTGCCAGGCGCTCCTGCGCCGCCGAGCGCGAGAGCCCGATACGGCGCGCCAGCTCCTTCACGCTCTGGCGCGCGTTCTCCGCGAGCAGCGTGAGGATCTGCTGATCGGTCTGGTCGAGTTTGCGCCCCATCCCCCCGCCGCCTCACAATGCCGGTCGATCCGCGACACAATGACGATACAATCCGGCGCGCCGTGCGGCTAGACCCGCGGCATGAAGTTCGTGAGACCGCAAGACTTTATCGCCGCCAAGGCCTGGGACGCGCTGCCCATCGCCGAGATCGAAGGCGCGACCATTCGCCTGCATTGGACCGATCGCCCGTATATCTGGCACGTCAATGACGGCGCCGAGGTGTTCGTGCTGCTGGAGGGCGCCGTCACCATGCACTACCGGAGCAGCGGCCATGAATACCGCCGGGCGATGCAAGCGGGCGATCTCTGCCACGCCGAGCCGGGCGACGAGCATGTCGCGCATCCCGATGGCCCGGCGCGCATCCTGGTGATCGAGAAGAAAGGCAGCCTCTAGCTAGCGCGTCAGGAACAGGCGGTTCAGCGCATTGAAGGTCGCATAGACGCGGTCGAAGGCAGGCTTGAAGGCGGCCCAGTCCTTGAGGCCCTCGCTCGCCACGACCGCTTGATGGATCTCCGCGACCCTTCGCTTGCCGTCGATCGCGGAGAGAATATCCGCGCTGTGCGGCGGAACCCGCAGCCGCACCTCCAGCCCGTCGATGGTGATCTTGAGGGTGCTTTGACCGCGCAGCGATGCGCCGAGGCCGCCGCTATCGGCGCGCAGCACCGGCAGCATCGCGGGATCGTCCGGGCGCGCCACCGCTTCCGCCGCGCGGTCCCGCCGCACCAGATACACCACGTGCCGCTTGAGATTGCCGGCAAGCTGTTCCGCGAACGCCGCGCGGGCGGTCGGATCCAGCCGCTCCAGCCGGTGCAGCATGCCGCGATCGCTGAGATAGCTCGCGGGATCGTAGCGCCACGGCTCGATGAAGGCCGTGATCGCGAGGCCCGCGCCGCGCACCAGCTCCGCGAGTTCCGCCACGCTGTAGGCGCGATCCTGGGAATGCAGCAGCAGATCGTGCAGCCCCGCATCGCCGCCCGCCAGGTGGTCGCCGATGGCGGGATTGCGCCGCAGCCAGTTGGTGATGGGCAATTGCTTCAGCAGGTCCCGCGCGGTGGCGAGCTGCGCGGCCGGCGTGATGGCCGGCGCGGGCGCATAGGCGGCGAGCGTCCGCAGCATCGCCTGCACCGGATAGACGCCGGTGCGCCCGAGCGTGCCATAGACCATCACGCCCATGCCGCCATCCGGCGCCAGCGCATCCGCGAGGGCGCCGAGGCCGGCGGACGGATCGGCGAGGTGATGCAGCACGCCGCAACAATCGATGTAGTCGAACCGGCCGAGGCCGAGCGTGGGCAGGTCGAGCAGCGAGCCGGTCATGAACTTTATGTTGGAAAGGCCCCGCACCCGCGCGCGCTGCTCGGCGATGGCGCGCGAGGCCTTGGACAGGTCGAGATAGACGATCTCCGCCGGGCTGCCGCGATCGGCCAGATGCTGCGCCAGCATGATAAGGCCGTCGCCGGTGCCGCCGCCCGCCACCAGCGCGCGAAAGGGCTTCGAGAAGTCGCGCGCGCCGGCGAAAAGATAGTGGTTGAGCTCCAGCAGGTGGCTGGGCGAGCCTTCGATCAGGCGTTGCGCCTCGTCCCGCGGGTCGCGCCCGGGATAAGGCAGAAGCTCGTATTGCTGGCGGACGGGATCGGACATGGGTTCGGGATGGCGGACCTGGCCCGCGCGCGTTCAGCGTTCCGCGGTTCCGGTGCGGAACAGCTTGGTCGGCTGGGCCTGCACGTTCACGACCAGGACAAGATTGTCGCCGGACACCAGCAGCGACTTCTTGCCCTCGCGCGGCAGCGGCACATGCACCTTGCGGCAGTAATTGATCATGGCCGCGCCGATGATCTCCGCCGAGATCGGCACGGTCTTGATCTCGCCGCTGGCATCGTCACGGATCTTGATCTCGACCTGGGTGTCCGGCGCCGCCACGAGCACGCAGCCTTCGACCACGCCCGAAGGAAGCGGCTTCTTGGTGGAGGCATAATAGAGCTTCACCGCCATGACCAGCGCGTCCTTGCTGAAGGAAATATGGCGCAGCTCGCTCAGCGCAGGCAGGCGCGAACCGAGATCATTCGATTTCGACGAAGGCTTGCTCATTCATCCCCTCATGCGCCGCGCTCCCGCGCAGCGGGCGACTCGGAGCGGTCAACTCCCCGTCGCACCGGCAAGGTGCCGCGACATTCCCTTCGGGGCAAGAGGGTTGTAGACAGACCTTTCTAGAACTTTTCCACCCAGGTACGTAGGTCAGCCTCAAGAGTCCAGGCACTGCGCGGCTGGCGGTAGATCGACCAATAGGCCTCCGCGATATCGGCCGGTCTCAGCTTGGTGTCGCCCTCGGTCACTCCGATCTGGCCGTCGATCACCACATGCGCCACATGGATGCCCTTCGGCCCCAGTTCCCGCGCCATGCTCTGCGCGAGGGCGCGCAGGCCGAACTTCGCGACCGCGAAAGGCGCGAAGTTCGCGCTGCCGCGCAGCGAGGCGGTCGCGCCGGTGAAGAGGATGGTGCCACGCCCGGCCGGCAGCATCGCCTTCGCGGCCGCCTGCCCGACGATGAAACCGCCCAGGCAGCCGACGCGCCATGCCGCCTCCATCTGCCCGGGCGTCAGTTCCAGGATGCCGCCGCGCGCATAGCCGCTGGCATTGAAGATGACGAGATCCGGTGTGCCGCCGTCGCTGATCGCGTCGGCGAAAGCGTGATTGACGCTGGCCGGATCGGACACGTCGCAGCGCAGCGCCGGCACCTCCTGCAGCCCGCGCTCATCCAGAAGCGTGCGCAACCGGTCGCGGTCGCGGGCGCCGGCGCTCACCTTCAGGCCTTCGCCGAGGCATTTCTGCACCAGGGCCGCGCCGAGCCCCGGCCCCACTCCGATCACGATGGCATGCTGGCTGGACGACATGACGCGCCTCCGCTTTCGATGAACGACTTCCGGATTATAACGGCAGGCGCATGACCGCGCTGCGACGCGGCCTCATGGCTGCCATTCGGGGAGCGCGCGTCAGAGCGGCTTTGGCGGGATCAGCTCGATGGTGCGCCTGGTGCGGCCGTCATCCAGCTCGGCGCGCAGTTTCCAGTTTTGCCAGGTCTGGCGGTAGAGCACGGGGTTGCTGATCCGCACTTGCGCGGTGCTCTCGACCACCGTGCTGCCGCTGCTGGACTGGCCGGAGGAGAAGATCGGAACGCCGATGCCGATTCCCGTCCCGATCCGGCCGGAGGAACCGCCGAACACGCCGACCCCGACATTGGGGCTGGCGCTGCCCCCCGAGCGATAGGTCTCCCGCTCGCGCGCGATGTCATGGGCAGCCGTCTCGACGCCGGTCGGATCGATCAGCACCACGCGCGTCACCGGCAGGCGGTCGCGCACCGTCAGCTCGATCACCGTCGGGTCGTCCTTCAGGAAATGCGCGTCGGTGGATTGCACCGCGCCTGTACCGCCATAGCCGCTGCCGGAGCCGCTACAGCCGGCAAGCGCGAGCGTGAACAGGACAGCCAGGATGGTACGTCGCATGGGCCTATTCTGCGCCTCCTATGAACGCAAACAAGCCCGGTATCGCTCACGCTCCCGTGTACGCGGCGACGCGGATCACAGCCGTTGCCCTAAAGCAAGGCGGCTCAATCCGCCGGCTTGCCCAGGCTGTCGATCTCGCGCTGCAATTGCACCCGTTCCGGCGCGCCTTCGGGCATGAGGGCCAGCACCTTTTCCCACAGCGCTCTGGCTTCGTCCGGCCGGCCCTCCGCGCGCGCCACCACGCCCGCATAGAACATGCCGAGCGGGTTCGCCGGATCGAGGGTACGGATGCGCTTCACCGCGTCCGGCAATTCCGCCGGCATGTTGGTCGCGAGGTCGCCGCGCCCCTGCACCAGCGCGCCGGCGTAATCGAGCTGCACGTCGAGGCGCGACGGCGCGCGCTTTGCCGCTTCGGCCCAGGCCGCGCGCGCCTCGTCATGCCGCGCGAGCACGCGATAGGCGTTCGCGAGCCGGATCCAGCCCTCGAGATCGTCCGGGTTCTCCTTCATCCGCGCGGCGAGGCGCGCGACCATGCTCTCGATGAAGGCCTGGCGCTCCTCCGGCGACATCTGCGCCGCTTCCGCCATGTCCTCGGCGCTCGGCGCCGGCGCGCCGGCGCGCGCGGCGCGGCCGGGCAGCCTGGCGGGGTCCTTGCCCAATTGCCGCGCCGCCGTGTCGATGTTCTCGGCCAACAGGCCGCGCATCGGCGCGTCCGCCGGCAACTGGCTCTCCAGCGCCAGCCAGTCGGTCAGCGCGCCTTCGAGGTCCTGGTTCTGCGCCTTGGCGAGCGCGAGGAAGAAACGCGCGGTCGGGTCGCCGGGATCGGCCGCCAGCACGCGACGCAGCACGGATTGGGCGTTCGCCGCCACGCGGCCGCCTTCCGCCAGGATCGCCGCATGGGCGTAGTGGCGCAGCAGGTCCGGTTCCTTGCGCCCCAGGGCCATCGCCTTGGCGAAGGAATCGGCGGCGTCCTTGGCGCGCTCCGCCTCGACATAGGCGCGGCCCAGATCGACCCAGCCCTGCGCGTCGGAGGGCGATTGCGCGACCTTCGCCTCCAGTGCCTGGATCTCCGGCGAGGTGCGCTGCCGCTCCGCCGCCAGCCGCTCCATCGCCGATTGCGACGGCAAATGCGGCGAGCCCAGCACCAGGTAGAGCCCGAACGCGGCGAGCGGCAGGATCACCGCCATGGCGAGGGTGAGCGCGTGGCTCGGCGGACGCGCGGGCTGGAACATCTTGCCCTCGTCCAGCGCCAGGATGCGCCGCTCGATCTCGACCTGCGCGGCACGCGCCTGCGCCGGCGTCAGCAGCCCGCGCTGCTCGTCGCGCGTCAGCTCCGCGAGCTGGTCGCGATAGACCTCGAGCGCGAAGGCATCCTCGCTCTTGAACTTGCGCGTGTCGAACAAGGGCGCCGCCAGCACCACGGCCGCGACCAGCGTCAGGATGCCGGCGAGGATCCAGAACAGGATCATGCCCCGTCCTTCCGCCCGTCCAGCAGGCGCGCGACCCGCTCGCGCTCCTCGGAATCGAGTTCGGCAATACGCGCCGGCTCCGCGGCGCGCCGGCGGAAGAACAGCGCGACGCCGATGCCGGCGACCAGCAGGATCGCGAACGGCCCGATCCACAGCACGTAGGTGGAGGCCTTGAACGGCGGGTCGAACAGCACGAAATCGCCATAGCGCGCGACCAGGTAGTCGCGGACCTCCTGATCGCTTCTGCCCGCCGCGATCTGCTCGCGCACGATGGCGCGCACATCCTTCGCGATGTCGGCATCGGAATCGGCGACCGACTGGCTCTGGCACACGACGCAGCGGATTTCGCGCGACAGGTCGCGGGCCCGCTGCTCTTGCCTCGGATCGGCAAGCTGCACTTCCGCCAGCGCCGGCGCGAGGCCCAGCCACAGAATGGCGATGACGGCGAGGGCGCGCCTCACTTCTTCGCCTCCCGGATAGCGGGCACGAGCACGTCGCTCAGGGCTTCGGGGCTGAGCGGGCCGGCGAAGCGGTAGGTCACGATGCCGTTGGCGTCCACCAGGAAGGTCTCAGGGATGCCGGTGATGCCGAAATCGATTCCGGTGCGGCCGCTCTCATCCGTGCCGGTTGCGGCATAGGGATCGCCCAATTCAGCAAGGAAGGCACGCGAGGCCTCCGGCTTGTCCTTCCAGGCGATGCCGATGACCGGAATACCGAGCTCCGTGGTGAGTTCCTTCAGCACCGGGTGCTCCGCGCGGCAGGGCAGGCACCAGGAGGCGAAGAAGTTGATCGCGACGAGCTGCCCCTTGAAGGAATCGAGCGTGAGGCGCGGCGCGCCTTCCGCCAGGGCCGGCAGATCGACCGCCGGCGCCGGCTTGCCCACCAGGGCCGATGGCAGCATGCTCTTGTCGCGCTCGGGGTCGAGGCCGATCCAGAACAAAGCCACCAGGATCGCGACGACGGCTATGGGCAACAAATACAGCAGGCGGCGCATGATGAGGCTTATGCTTTCGCGGCTTGCGTGGCGGCGGCGCGCACCGGTGCGCCCACACGGTAGCGCCGGTCGCTGAGGCTGGTGAGGCCGCCCGCCACCATCACCAGGGCGCCGAACCAGATCCAGCCCACCAGCGGCTCGTGATAGATGCGGACCAGCCAGCCGCCCTTGCCGTCCGGCTCGCCGATCACCGCGTAGAGATCGGCCAGCGGCATGGTGTGGATCGCCGCCTCGGTGGTCGGCGCGGGCTGCACCATGTATTGCCGCCGCTCCGGGTAGAGATCGGCGACGAACGAGCCGCCGCGGCTGACGGTGAAATGCGCCTGCTCCGCGAGGTAGTTCTCGCCGCGCACGCCGCCCACGCGCTCCAGCTTGAATTCATAGCCCTGCAGGGTGAGCGACTGGCCCGGCTGCAGCACCTTCACCTCTTCGCTCTTCCAGGCCCCGGCGCCGGTCATGCCGATGACCGCGATGGCGAGGCCGAGATGGGCCAGCGTCATGCCATAGGCGGCGCGCGGCAGGTGGCGCGCGCGGCTCCAGACGCGGCCGGCATCGCCGTCGAACAGGCGGATGCGTTCCATGAACTCGACCAGCGTCCCGACCATCAGCCAGACGCCGACGAACATCCCCAGCGGCGCCATGATCGGCCCGTCGCCCTGGATCCAGACCGCGATGATCGCCGCGCCGAGGGCTGAGATGCCGGCCACCGTCAGCCGCTGCAGCGCCCCTCTGACGTCGCCGCGCTTCCAGCCGAGGAACGGTCCGATCGCCATCACGATCAGCAGCGGCAAGGCCAGCACGCCGAAGGTCGCCATGTAGAACGGCCCGCCCACCGAGATGGTGCTGCCGGTCGCAAGCTCGAGCAGCAGCGGATAGAGCGTGCCGAGCAGCACCGTCGCCGTCATGGTCGCCAGCAGCAGGTTGTTCATCACCAGCGCGCCCTCGCGGCTCAAGGGCGCGAACAGGCCGCCGCCGCGCAATGCCGGCGCGCGCAGCGCATAGAGCGACAAGGGCACGCCGATCGCGATCGCGAGCAGCGCCAGAATGAAGACGCCGCGCGTCGGGTCGTCGGCGAAGGCATGCACGGAGGTGATGATGCCGGAGCGCACCAGGAAGGTGCCGAGCAGCGCGAAGCCGAAGGTCAGGATCGAGAGCAGGATGGTCCAGCTCTTGAGCGCGTCGCGCTTTTCCACCACCAGGGCGGAATGCAGCAGCGCCGTGCCGATCAGCCAGGGCATGAAGGAGGCGTTCTCCACCGGGTCCCAGAACCACCAGCCGCCCCAGCCGAGCTCGTTATACGCCCACCAGGAGCCGAGCGCGATCCCGCCCGTCAGCGTTGTCCAGGAGAGCAGGCACCACGGGCGCACCCAGCGCGCCCAGGCGGCGTCGACCTTGCCGTCGATCAGGGCCGCGACCGCGAAGGAGAACACGATCGAGAAGCCGACATAGCCGAGATAGAGCATCGGCGGATGCAGCGCGAGCCCGGGATCCTGCAGCAGCGGGTTGAGTTCGTTGCCCTGCATCGGCGCCGGATTGAGGCGCGCGAACGGATTGGAGGTCAGCAGCATGAACAGGAGGAATCCGACCGAGATCATCGCCTGGATGCTGAGCGTGCGCGCCTTCAGCCGCGGCGGCAGGTTCTCGCCGAACAGGGCAACCAGTGCCCCGAACACTGTGAGGATAAGCACCCAGAGCAGCAGCGAGCCCTCGTGATTGCCCCAGGTCGCGCTGAGACGGTAGATCAGCGGCTGATCGCTGTGCGAATGCTGGGTCACGATCGCGACCGAGAAGTCGGAGACCGCGAAGGCGTGCATCAGCGCGATGAACGCGAAGGCGACGAACACGAACTGCGCCAGCGCCGCCGGCCGCGCCAGCTGCATCCACGGACGGATGCCTCGCGCCGCCCCCACCATCGGCACCGTGGCCTGCGCCAGCGCCAGAACCAGCGCCAGCACCAACGCGTAATGGCCGAGTTCTGGGATCATGCGGTGCGCTCCAGTGGCTCCACCTGTACTCCGTCATCCCAAGGCTTGGCCTTGGGATCCACGAGTTTGCCTTCGGGTGCACAGCGTGACCCCTCGAAACTCGTGGATGACAAGGCCAAGCCTTGGGATGACGATTGAATATGCACTGCTACCAAGACCCTCACTGCGTCACCACCGGCTGCGCTGTGCCCTTGCCTTCGGTTTCCTGCCAGCGCCCGGATTCCTTCAGCGCCTTCGCGACCTCCGGCGGCATGTAGGTCTCGTCGTGCTTGGCGAGCACCTCGCTCGCCACGAACCGGCCGTTGCCGTCGAACGCGCCCTGCACCACCACGCCCTGGCCTTCCCGGAACAGGTCGGGCAGCAGGCCGCGATAGGTCACGCGCACGTTGCTGCTGAGGTCGGTCACGGAGAAGGCGACGGTCTCGCCGCTCTTTTCCACGCTGCCCGCCTCGACCAGGCCGCCGAGGCGGATCTGCCGGCCCGCATCCGGTTGCTTCTCGGCGATCTGCGTCGGGCTGAGGAAGAACACCAGCTCCTCGTTCAACGCGCGCAGGACCAGCGTCGTGGCGATCCCGAGCACCACCAGGGTCGCGAGCACGAGATAGAGGCGGAGGCGCTTGCGGCTCATGCGTCGTCGCTCATCGCCGGATCCGATTCCGTCACGCGCTCCAGCGCCCGCTCGGCCGCACGCAGGCGCCGCCAGCTCAGCACCGCGAAGGCGATGAGGATCAGCGCCGCCACGCCATAGGCCGGCCAGACAAAGGCCGCATCGCCGCCCATGTGCAAGAACCCGAAGCCGGATGTCGTCATCATAGCGGCTGCCTAGCGGGCAAATGCGGCGGCTCGGTGGCGCGCCTCCAGCAGCATCGCCTTCATGCGTGTCACGACCACCGCGAAGAAATAGAGCGTGAAGGCGGCGATCATGACGAAGAGCGGCCAGAGCATGGCGGGATGAATGCTGGGCCCGTCCATGCGCAGGATGCTCTCCGACTGGTGCAGCGTGTTCCACCAATCGACTGAGTATTTGATGATCGGCAGGTTGATCAGGCCCACGATCGCGATGATCGCCGCCGAGCGCCGCCCGCGCTGCCGGTCGTCGAAGGCGTGGGTCAATGCGATGTGCCCGACATAAAGGAAGAACAGCACCAGGAACGAGGTGAGCCGCGCATCCCACACCCAGTAGGTGCCCCAGGTCGGCTTGCCCCAGAGCGCGCCGGTCGCCAGGGCGACGAAGGTGAAGCCCGCCCCCACCGGCGCGATCGCCTCGCCGGCGACGTCGGCAAGTGGGTGGCGCCAGATCAGCGCGCTCGCCCCCGCGGCGCCCAGCAGCGCATAGCCCATCATCGCCATCCAGGCGGAGGGCACGTGGATATACATGATGCGGACCGTGTCGCCCTGCTGGTAGTCCGGCGGCGAGCCGACCAGGGCGAGATAGAGCCCGATCGCGAACAGGACCGCCGCCCCACCGGTCAGCCAGGGGAGCAGCGCGCTCGCCAGGCGGAGGAAACGCCCCGGATTCGCAAAGCGGTGGAGGTTAAAGGCGGTCGCCATGGCGGCTTATATACAGGCGCCGTCCAGCCGAAACCAGCCGCCCGCCCCTGGTCTTTGGGCCCAGCGGCAATCGGCCCCAAGTCTTCGGAAGCGGGCGTGCACCGAATTCCCCCCAAAGCGAGACGTGAATGCAGCGAGTGCTCCGACCGCCCTCTGCGATGCCCTGCTTGCTTCGAGAGACGTGCTCATGCCGAAAAAAAGGGCGCCGCCTCGCGGCGACGCCCTCGCTCTACCCCCAGAGAACCCTGTGGAGCGCCTGGCTCCTGTTCCTTGCCCGACCCCGTCTGCGGGGCCGGGGATACGCGCCGGGCCGGTCCCCCGAACCGGCCCGGGGCGCGCCGATTGTGGTCCCTAGTAGGTCCCCTGCGGCGCGACCAAAACCTCGACATGGCGGCGTTCCGGATTGACTCCGGACGCGGCGGCCCTTTCGGGTCCCGCCGCCGCCACCACTGAAACGGAACCCGCTGACGGTCCCCCCAGACCGCGCAGGGCCCGGGCCACCGCTTGCGCCCGGCGTTCCGCCGACGCGCGATTGGCCTCAAGCATGTCCTCGGAATCGGCGTAGGCGGTGATCGTCACCGTCGCGCCGGGATGTTGGCTGATGAAGGCCGCGAGCGCGTCCAGCGCCGCCTGGCCGTCCTCGTCGATGGCGGCGGAGCCGGCGGCGAAACGGACCGACCGGGTCATGGCTGGCACCGTCTGCCGCGGCGAGGCGAAGGCGACGTTCTGGGCCAGCAGGGGCTCGAGCATGCGGTTGAGCGCGTCTTCCGCGCGGCGGCGATGCTCCGCCGATTCCTCCGCCAGCCGCACGCCCTCCTCGCGCCGGATCAGGCTGACATGCGTCGAGGGAGGGACTTGTGCGAGCTCGTCGTAGATCGCCTCCGCACGCCGCGCCTTGTCGCCGGCTTCGCTCAGATCGTAGAGGAACGCCCCGAAATCGCCTTCGCGGGTCTGCTCTAGATTGGCAGCGATGTTATCGAGGTCGGCTTGCCGGTCCGGCGCGGCGCAAGCGGCGAGCGCGATAAGAGACGCGCCGAGCAGAGCCAGCTTCACGCCGCCAATCATGCCGTACTCTTCCCCTTACTCGCGATGTTCCTGGATCGCAGCCGGCACCACTGGTGCGGCGCGGCCATAACATAGATTCAAGTGGCGCACAGAATCCATAGGGAATCATTGGCTTTTCCGTGTGGCTGTGACGAACAATCCATATTTGTTGCGATATCGCCACAGATTGTGGCACGGCGCTATGCCGAATGGACTAGCAGTCCTAGCGCAGCGCTATCGCAGTGCCTGGCGCAAAGCGGCCGCCGTTGCCCACGGTGTGATGGCGAGCAGCCCAAGATCCAATCCGCACAGCAGCAGGAGCGCGCCCGTCGGGTCGCCTTCCAGCAGGAGCGAGCGGCTGATGATGCCGGCGGCGAAGATCAGCACCGGCACATAAAGCGGCAGGATGAGCAGGGTGAGGAGAATGCCGCCGCGCCGGCTTCCTAAGGTGAGCGCCGCGCCCAGCCCGCCGAGCAGGCTGAGTGCCGGTGTTGCCAGCGCCAGGGCCAGCAGCATCGGCCCGTAGCTTTCGGCCGGCGCGTTCAGCATCAGCGCCAGCAGCGGCGCGGCGACGAGCAGCGGCAGCCCGGTCGAGAGCCAATGGGCCAGCGCCTTGGCCAGCGCCGCGAGCTCCAGCGGCAGGGGCCCCAGCGCCATCAAGTCCAGGCTGCCATCCTCGAAATCGTTCTGATAGAGCCGGTCGAGCGACAGCAGGGCCGCCAGCGCCGCCATGCTCAGCACCACGCCGGTGGAGACGCGCATCAGCGCATTCGGCTCCGGTCCGATGGCGAACGGAAACAAGATGCCCGCCGCCAGGAAGAACAGCACCACCACCCAGGCATCGATCCCCTGGCGGTAGGAAAGCACCAGGTCGCGCCGCAGCAAGGCCACGAACGCGCTCATCCCGCACCCGCCGGCGCGGTCCCGAGCCGCAGCACGCGTGCCTCGACCGGCAATGGCTCATGGCTGGCGATGATGGCGATGCCGCCCGCTGCAAGATGACGGGCGAGCAGCGCGCCGAAAGCATCGCGCGCTTCGGCATCTAGCGCGGTGACCGGCTCGTCCAGCAGCCATAACGGCGCGTCGTCCAGGGCGAGGCGGCTCAGCGCCAGGCGCCTTTTCTGGCCCGCGGACAGCAGCCGGGCCGGCCGGTCGGCAAGGCGGGCCAAGCCGAAGGCCTGGAGCGCCGCCGCTTCATCGCCGCCGTTGAAACGGGCCCAGAATCGCAGGTTCTCCAGCACCGTGAGGCCGGCCTTCAGCGCGTCCTGGTGGCCCAGGAAGCGGAGCCGCGCCCGGTGCGCCTCGCGATCCCCAGCCACGTCGGCGCCGTTCCAGCGGATCGTTCCCTCCGCGGCCGGCAGCAGCCCGGCCAGCGCCCGCAGCAGCGTGGACTTGCCGCTGCCGTTCGGCCCCTGCAGCAGCAGCGCCTCGCCGCTCGCGACGCGCGCGCTGAGCCCGCCGGCGATCCGCCGCTCGCCACGCTCCAGCGCGATGTTGTCGAGGGAAAGTTCGGTCATGAGGCGAGAAGAAGATAAGACGCGCCTTGAGTCGCCGTCCACTGGCGGGCGACGCGCCGGGCGCACCTGCTCCGTCACTGCACCCCAACTCCAGGACGACGGACGTGAGTGGCGGCTTGGCGTGGGAGAAGAAATTGGGCGGCGCCGCGGGTCCTGGGGATGGAGTGGGCCCGCGGCGCACAGCCCGTTCTTGAAGACGTCGATCGGGGGTAGCGCGACGCCTTCCTCTTCGACCTGAGCATCCGCGGGGGACGGACACTCTTGTGGGGCACCTGACAGGGACCGGTCGAGCGTCCCTGCGACAAACAGAGGGGATGATCTCTGTTGCCCAAGAGTCTTTCGATGCCCGATGGCCTCAATAAGGACAGAACGTGGCAAAATTGTGTTTCCGGGACCGGCGCTGAGCGAGACGGAATCTCAACAGCGCGCAGCAACCGACTGGCATCGTTGCGCTCTCCGGAAAAGTTGGGCTGGACTGAGCTTTGCGGCGGCTCGAATGCGTCACACGAACATGCTATGGTCGCCGCGCTTGAGGCTGGGTTTCCGGCGGCATCCCACCCGCTCGCCCGCCGGAACGCCCAGTCCACCGGCCCATCATGCGCCTAGTTCGCTCGTCAGTCGTCTCAGTCCCTGGGAGAAATCCGTCGTGACATCGCTCGATAGCTTCAAGTCCCGCAAGACCCTCACGGTTGGCGGAAAGGCCTACGATTACTTCAGCCTGAAGGCGGCGGAAAAGGCCGGGTTGGGCGACCTGTCGCGCCTCCCGGTCTCGCTCAAGGTGCTGCTGGAAAACCTGCTGCGCCACGAGGACGGCCGGTCGGTGAGCAAGCAGGACATCCAGGCGATCGCGGCTTGGCTGAAGAAGAAGCGCTCCGATCGCGAGATCGCCTATCGCCCAGCCCGCGTGCTGATGCAGGATTTCACCGGCGTCCCGGCGGTGGTCGACCTCGCCGCCATGCGCGAGGCGATGATCAAGCTGGGCGGCGATCCGGAGAAGATCAATCCGCTCTCCCCCGTCGACCTCGTTATCGACCATTCCGTGATGGTCGATTATTTCGCCGGCCCCGGCGCCTTCAAGAAGAACGTGGAGCTGGAGTACCAGCGCAACGGCGAGCGCTACGCCTTCCTGCGCTGGGGCCAGACCGCGTTCGCGAATTTCCGCGTGGTGCCGCCGGGCACCGGCATCTGCCACCAGGTCAATCTCGAGCACCTGGCGCAAGTGGTGTGGACCGCGAAGGAGCCGACGCGGATCGTCAAGGGCAAGAAGAAAATCGGCAAGACCCTCGCCTATCCCGACACGCTGGTCGGCACCGACAGCCACACGACCATGGTCAACGGCCTCGCCGTCCTCGGCTGGGGCGTCGGCGGCATCGAGGCGGAAGCGGCCATGCTGGGCCAACCGATCTCCATGCTCATTCCCGAGGTGGTCGGCTTCAAGCTGAGCGGCAGGCTGCGCGAAGGCACCACCGCCACCGATCTCGTCCTCACGGTGACGCAGATGCTGCGCAGAAAGGGCGTGGTCAACAAGTTCGTCGAGTTCTACGGCCCGGGCCTCGATGATCTCTCGCTCGCCGACCGCGCCACCATCGCCAACATGGCGCCGGAATACGGCGCGACCTGCGGCTTTTTCCCGATCGATGGCGAGACGCTGCGCTACATGAAGGCGACGGGACGTGCGCCCGCGCGCATCGCGCTCACCGAGAAATACGCCAAGGCACAGGGCCTGTGGCGCGATTCCAAGGCACCCGACCCGGTCTTCACCGACACGCTGGAGCTCGACATCTCCACGGTCGAATCCTCGCTCGCCGGGCCCAAGCGCCCGCAGGACCGCGTGGCGCTAGGCGAGGCCGCTGAGAGCTTCAAGAAGGCGCTGACCGAGACCTTCGCCCGCCACTCCGATCACGAATCGCGCGTCTCGGTCAAAGGCACCGATTACGATCTCGGCGACGGCGACGTGGTGATCGCGGCGATCACCTCCTGCACCAACACCTCGAACCCCAGCGTCATGCTGGGCGCGGGCCTGATCGCGCGGAACGCGGTGAAGCTCGGCCTCAAGTCGAAGCCATGGGTGAAGACCTCGCTCGCGCCGGGCTCGCAGGTCGTCACCGACTACCTCAAAGTCTCCGGTCTGCAGAGCTATCTCGACAAGCTCGGCTTCAACCTGGTGGGCTATGGCTGCACCACCTGCATCGGCAATTCCGGCCCGCTGCCCGACCCGATCGCCGATGCCATCGCGCTGGGCGACCTGGTAGCCACCTCCGTGCTGTCCGGAAACCGCAATTTCGAGGGCCGCGTCAATCCGCATGTGAAGGCCAACTATCTCGCCTCGCCCATGCTGGTCGTGATCTACGCCCTCGCCGGTTCGATGAAGATCGACGTCACCAAGGATCCGATCGGCTACGGCAAGAACGGCAAGCCGGTGTACCTGAAGGACCTCTGGCCGACCAACCAGGAGATCGCGGAGGTGGTGCGCAAGAGCGTGGCGCCGGCCGCCTTCAAGAAGCGCTACAAGGACGTCTTCACGGGCGACCAGCTCTGGCGCAAGGTGAAGATCGCCAAGGGCCAGACCTATCAGTGGGACAAGAGCTCGACCTACGTGCAGAACCCGCCCTATTTCGTCGGCATGAAGCAGGCGGCGGGCGGCAGCGTCAGCGACATCGTGAAGGCGCGGCCGCTGGCGATCCTGGGCGATTCCATCACCACCGACCACATCTCGCCCGCGGGCTCGATCAAGAAGGACGGGCCGGCCGGCCAGTTCCTGATGGGCAAGGGCGTCGGGCCGGTCGATTTCAACTCCTATGGCGCGCGGCGCGGCAACCACGAGGTGATGATGCGCGGCACCTTCGCCAATATCCGCCTCAAGAACGAGATGGCGCCGGGCACCGAGGGCGGCGTCACCCGCCACATGCCCGGCGGCGAGCAGATGTCGATCTACGATGCGGCGATGCGATACCAAAAGGACGGCGTGCCGCTCATCGTGATCGCCGGCAAGGAATACGGCACCGGCTCCTCGCGCGACTGGGCAGCCAAGGGCACCATGCTGCTCGGCATCAAGGCGGTGATCGCGGAGAGCTTCGAGCGCATCCACCGCTCCAACCTGGTCGGCATGGGCGTCCTGCCGCTGCAGTTCAAAGGCGACATGACGCGCCACACGCTGAAGCTCGACGGCACGGAGGTGTTCGACATCACCGGCCTTTCGAAGGGCCTGAAGCCGCGCATGGATGTGACGCTGCGCATCGCCCGCGCCGGCGGAGTGCAGGAGCTGCCGCTCACCTGCCGCATCGATACGCTGGACGAGATCGAGTATTTCAAGAACGGCGGCATCCTGCCCTTCGTGCTGCGCAACCTGATGAAGGCGGCGGCATAGTTCACGTGGCGGCGATCAGAGGCCAGGGGGTCGGGAAAAATCCGATCCCCAACCTTGCTTGGCTCGGGTTACACCAGAACTGACGAAGAACCACGCCAACGTGGGACAGACCTTCAGCTATACCCGAACAGTTCGAAATCCTTCGCGTAGATCGACCTAACGCGCCGGATTGTTTCCTTGGATAACTCAGCCTTGTTCTGGGTTTTCCGCCACCATGGAAGCGGGATGTCCGGCAGGTTTGCCCGCCGCTTGAGCTCCTGGAAGTCTTCCTGGAAATTCTCCAGCCTGCCGATGAAGCTGTAGCTGAGGATGTCGGACATGACATTCAGGTATTGCGGCCGCCAATGCGGATTCATGTGGACCGGGTCCGAGTTCTCCAATGAAGCGGCGAACAAGTCCGGGGTGATCTCCCGGTCAACCGCCCCCGACGTTCCGATCACCTTCGCAACCTCCGCCCGAAAGTTCTTCTGGCGCGTCTTCGCGAAGGAGGAGGCGAATCGATTTATCGGGTTCCTCACGAAGGTGAATACGCATGCCTCCCCGGAGAGCATCTGGAGGAACCTGGGCCAGCCGATGTCCTCGACTGACGGCAAGACAGAGTTCTTGTGAGGATTGTCCGTCATGTACTCGGGATTTTTTGTATGCAGCCTCTGCATGGCGATCTTGAGGCTTGAGCAGCCCGATCTCTGGTTCGTCACGTAGATCAGGTTGCTCTCGGGGCATATGTTGAATTGCCGGCGGAGTCCCCCGTCTGGAAAAAAAGTCAGTATGCGCTTCCTTGTCAGCATGCCAGCTCCCACCCCATTTCCCGCGAATCCTGATCATGACAGATACCGTCCCTGTCCGGATCAGATCAACAGGGGCGAGATGTGGCGCGGCAAGCGCATCGGCTGAGGCGTTCCCCGCCACGTTGCACGGGCGCGGCCCTGTAGGCCGCAGCGTTTCGAGTCTGGTCTATTGCCGGGCGTTTCCAGGCAGAACGCCTGCGATCGTCGTTTTCGCCGGATAGGCGCAGATCTCGCTGACCACGCAGCGCGGGCATTCGGGCTTGCGCGCCTTGCACACGTAGCGGCCGTGCAGGATCAGCCAGTGATGGGCGTTGCGCTTGTATTTGTCGGGCGTGCGCTTCTCGAGTTGCTGCTCCACCGCGAGCACGTCCTTGCCGGGCGCGAGGCCGGTGCGGTTGCCGACGCGGAAGATGTGCGTGTCGACCGCGATGGTCGGCAGGCCGAAGGCGATGTTGAGCACGACATTCGCGGTCTTCCGGCCGACGCCCGGCAGCGTCTGCAGCGTCTCGCGGTCCCGCGGGATCTCGCCCTTGAACTGCTCCACCAGGATGCGTGACAGGGCCATCACGTTCTTGGCCTTGGTGTTATAGAGGCCGATGGTCTTGATGTAGCCCTTGAGCCGCGCCTCGCCCAGCTTCAGCATCTTTTCCGGCGTGTCGGCCACCTTGAACAGCGGCTCGGTCGCCTTGTTGACGGAGACATCGGTCGCCTGGGCGGAGAGCACCACCGCCACCAGCAGGGTATAAGGGTTGATGTAATCGAGCTCCCCGCGCGGGTTCGGGTTGGCCTTCGCGAGCGCCGCGTAGAAGGCCTCCGCTTGCTCCGGTTTCAGCTTTGCCACGGCCCCCAGACCCGCAAGACGTTGATGCAACGGTTGGGCACTTTATACTGCGCGTCATGGGAGATGAAACGGACAAGTCGCAGCCCGGCATCGCGCCGGAGCCGCCGGGCGCTGCCCGGCCATCGGACCGTCCGGTCTACGAGGCCCTGCTCTATCCCCGCCGGTCGCTGAGCGAGCGCGGCTTCCTCATCCTCACCATCGGCACCTTCGTCATCATCGCGCTCTGGGGCGGGCTGTTCCTGGTGCTCGGCGCCTGGCCGATCTTCGGCTTCCTGGGCGCGGAATGGCTGTTGTTCTGGTGGCTGGTCCGCACGCATTTCCGCGGCGACCGGAGGGCCGAGCGCATCCGGCTCTATGCCGACCGCCTGCTGCTGCAGCAGATCGACGCCAAAGGCCGCGTGGCGGAATCCACCTTCGAGCCCTATTGGCTGCGGGTCGTCCTGCGGGAGCGCGGCTTCGAGGAACCGGCCTTGCTGCTGCGCTCCCACGGGCAGGCGGTGGAGATCGGCGCATTCCTCGGCGCGGGCGAGCGGCGCCAATTCGCGCAGGAACTGCGGAGCGTCCTCGCACGCTGGCACGCCGCCTAGATCCGCGCCCATATGCAAGAGCAATAGCCTGCCTGGCATGTCCGCCGCGCGCTTGACCACGGGAGCATGGCCAACGATTGTGGCGCCAGAATCTTCATTGGCTTTCGGCCCTGGATTGTCATGACACAAGCTTCCTCGACGCTGCGTCCGCCCGGCGCGACGGATTTCGCGCTGCTGCTGTTGCTTGCGCTGACCTGGGGCTCGTCGTTCTTTTTCATCAAGCAGGCGGTCGAGACGATGCCGCCATTGTCGCTCGCGGTCGGCCGCATCGCGATCGGCGCGGCGATACTCCTCGCCATCGCTTATGCCAAGGGGCAGGAGATCCCGCGCGGCCTCGGGCTCTGGGGCCGCATGGTCTTCCTCGGCATCATCGGCAATTCGCTGCCGTTCTTCCTGATCGGCTGGGGCGAGCAATACACGCCTTCCAACCTCGCCGCGATCCTGATGGCGACCATCCCGAGCTTCGTCATCGTGCTGGCGCATTTCTTCACCCACGACGAGCCGATGACCCTGGGCAAGGGGCTGGGCGCGCTGCTCGGCTTCGGGGGGGTGATCGCGCTGATCGGCGTGGATGCGCTCAAGGGCCTGGGCGACGTAGTAATCGGGCAGATCGCCATCCTCGCCGGCGCGCTCAGCTATTCGCTCTACGGTATCAATGCCAAGCGCCTGCCGCCTTTGGGATCGGAGATGCTGGTCGGCACGATCCTCCTCGCCGGGCTGGTGCCGCTCATTCCGGTCTGGCTGGCGATCGACCAGCCCTGGACGCTCGCGCCGGACGGCAAGGCCTGGTTCTCGGTCGCCTGGCTCGGCCTGCTCTCGACCGGCGGCGGCAACCTCCTGTTCTTCCTCCTGCTGCGCCGGGTCGGCGCCGGCTTCGGCTCGTTCAACAACTACCTGGTGCCGCTGATGGGCGTCGGCTGGGGCTTCTTTTTGGCCGGCGAGAAGCCGAGTTGGAACGCGCTGGTCGCGCTGGTGCTGATCCTCACCGGGCTCGCATGTGCGCGCTGGCTAAGAACCAACCGGCTGAAACACGCACGCGGCAATCTCGATCACGTCACCTGATTGCATGTCGATCGACGGAGGCACCAAGCCGATCGTTCCATCTGGTCAGATGGGCGCTGTTTGATGGAGTACTATCGCCGACACCGTCACGTGCCTGCGGCATTGCGGGCTGTAATCGACCTGCTGAAAGAACCCGACACAAAGGCGGCCACCCTCGGCTCCTGCAATGCGGCGATAACGCCAGCAGGCAGTCCCTATCTGTGATCCCCTCGCTGCTTATTTGACGTCATTATGCGTGGCTTGGGACGTGGCCGGGATGGAAGACCGGCTCAAAGAGCGGCGCAGCCTCAAGACGTCGTTGTCGAAGCCTGCGGCGCCTGGACGCTGAAGCCCAGCACATCGCGCATGGAGTAGAGGCCCGGCTTCTTGCCGGCCGCCCACAACACGGACTTCACCGCGCCGCGCGCGAAGATCTCGCGGCTGGAGGCGCGATGGGTGATCTCCACCCGCTCGCCATCCGCGGCGAAGATCACGGTGTGATCGCCGACCACGTCGCCGCCGCGCAGGGCGGCAAAGCCGATCTCGCCCTTCACGCGCGGGCCCACCTGCCCGTCGCGCGAGCGGCGCGAGATGCGGCGCAGGCTCTGCCCCCGGCCGCGCGCCGCCGCCTCGCCCAGCGCCAGCGCCGTGCCGGAGGGCGCATCGATCTTCGCCCGGTGATGCATCTCCACGATCTCGATGTCCCAATCGGGGTCGAGAATGCGCGCAATCTCCTCCACCACCTGCTGCAGCAGGTTGATGCCGAGGCTCATATTGGCCGCCACGACGATCGGCGCCCTTTGCGCGGCGCGAAGAAGGCTGTTGAGCTGGTCGTTGTCGAAGCCGGTGGTGCCGATCACCAGGCCACATCCGGTGCGCGCCGCCATCTGGGCGTGCTGGACGGTCGCGGTCGGATTGGTGAAGTCCACCACCACGTCCGAAGTCTCGAACAGCATGGAGGGGTCGTCGCCCACCGAGATGCCGAGCGGGTCGGCCCCCGCCAGGGCGCCGAGATCCTGGCCCAGGGCGACCGAGCCCCGGCGCTCCGTCCCGCCCACCACCACGATGCCCGGGGCGTTGATCAGCATCTTCAGCAGCATCTGCCCCATCCGGCCGGCGCAGCCGACAACCCCCACCTTGACCGCGCCGTTGGGGCGCTTGACCCTGGCCGGCGCCGAAGCCGGCTTCGGCTCCGGTTTTTCCTGAGATTTCAAGTCAATGGGCTTTTTTTGCAGAGCCTTGGCGCCGGCCTTTGCCGCTGGTTTTACCGCCGGCTTGGCCGCCGTCTTGACGGCTGTTTTCACGGCGGGCTTGCCGGCTTTTCTGCTGCTCATCCCCGATCCCCGCGAGTCGCAAGCGTTAACAGATATGCAACTGTAGTCGGGTTGACGGCGAAAGGGCAACGGGGAGGGGGCGCCCGGCGCTAGGCTGGCGCGGACGGCACCCGGATATCCTGCTGCGCGACCAGGATTTCAGACCGTATGGAACGGGTGGAATACCAAGCCAGGAGCACTGCGGCGTGGCGCCGAACGCATGGCAGCGCCGGCGCAAATCCCCGCTTGTCCCGACTCCAGCTCCTCAATGAACGGCTCGCTAGTGGGTGCCGGTCTTGCGGCTTGCAGGCTGCTTGGCGCGCTCGCCGCCGCGCTCTGGCAGCGGCAGGATCGCCGGCGCGATGACGCGGCTGCTCGGGAAGCGCACCTCCGCCTTGGTGCCCTTGCCGGGATGGCTGTCCAGGCGGAACTCCGCGCCGTGCAGCTCGACCAGGCGCTGCACCAGCGGCAGGCCGAGGCCGGTGCCTTCGAAGCGGCGTTCGAACGTGCTTTCCAGTTGACCGAAAGGCAGCATCGCCTTCGGAATGTCTTCCGAGCGCATGCCGATGCCGGTGTCGATGATCGAGAGCGCAAGCCCGGCATCGGCGAGCAGCGTTGCGCTGATGGTGACGCGTCCGCCGCGCTCGGTGAATTTCACCGCGTTGGACAGCAGGTTGAGCACGATCTGCTTCACCTTGGTTTCGTCCGCCCACAGCAGCGGCAGGTTCTGCGGCAGCATCACCTGGACATGGACGCCGCCGCGCTCCGCGCGCTCGAACATCAGGCGCTGGCAGGAATGGACCGCGCGCGTCAAATCGACCTCGCCCTCGCTCAAGGTCGCCTGGCCGAGATCGATCTTGCTGAGGTCCAGAATGTCGTTGATGAGGCCGAGCAGGTGCCGGCCGCTGGCCACGATGTCGGTGGCATAGTCGGTGTAGCGGTCGTTGAGCTCGCCGAACAGCTTGTTCGAGATCACCTCGGAGAAGCCGATGATGGCGTTCAAGGGCGTGCGCAACTCGTGGCTCATGTTGGCAAGGAACTGGGTCTTCGCGCGGTTGGCCGCCTCCGCCGATTCCTTGGCGTGGCGCAGCGCGCGCTCCTGCCGCCGCCGCTCGGTCGCGTCGCTCAGCATCATGATGGTGAGCACGCCCTCTCCGTCGGCCAGCTCGTAGGATTCGCCCTCCAGGGGGAATTGCGTGCCCGATTGCGTACGGCCCTTGATCTCGCCGCGCCGCAGCCGCTGGACGATCTCCTCGAAGGCCGGCGCCTGTCCCCCGGTCTGCCCGCCGATCTGCGCGCGGTCATCGCTGAACAGCAGCGTCACCGGCAGCCCGATCGTCTCATGCGCGGCATAGCCGAACAACTTGGCCGCGCCCTTGCTGCACAGGCGGATGTGGCGGTTCTGGTCCGCCGCAATGATCGCCGTCGGCGCGATCTCCAGCATGGCGGCGAGGCGGCTCTCCGATCGTTGCGCCTTCAGCGCGGCGTCGGCCGCGGCGCGCCGCAGCCCGTCCTCGACCCGCCAGCTCCATCCTTCCGCGACCGCGACCGCGATGGCGAAGACGAAGCAGGCCGGCATCAGGACCACGAGCGCCTCGGCGCGCGTCACGCCGTCGGCGTCGAACGCCAGGGTCAGCGAGATGGCCACGATGCCGAAGGCGGGAACCAGCGGCTCCAGCCGGCGCGCGCGGCTGAAAGCGGTGAGCAGGAAGTGCTCGCCGAGCGACCCGTCGTCGGCGCGGCCGCGTGCCTGCTGGATGTGCTCGGCGGCCGCCCAGAACAGGAACGCGGCTCCCAGCAGCCACAGGAAATCGTAGATCGCACCGACCTGGTATTGGCGGCCCAGCAGGCCGAAGCCGTAGAGTGTGCTCGCCACCGCGTGGCAGCCGAGCCCGAGCACCAGCAGCGTGAGGATGAAGCGCCGGCGCCCCCACACATAGAAGCAGAGCGACAGCACGCCCATCAGAAATGCCGCGTCGTAAAGCAGCGGATGTGCGATGGCGGTGGCAAGATAGAGTAGGCCGTCGCGGCTGGCGACGATCGCCTCGCTGACATGCAGCCCGATGGCGGCATAGAGCGCGGCGCCGATCATCACCAGTTGGCTGACCAGCTTGGGCCCGATCGACGCGCCTTTCGGCCGCTCGCCGAAAAACGTCAGGCCGATCGCGTAGAGCGGCGCGAACAGCAGATAGAACAGATCGCTGATCGCGGGGAACGGCGTCGCGATATTCGCCAGCAGCTCATAGTGGTTCCAGATCATCTGCCCGACGAGCCACGAGCCCGACGCCGTTGTGATGAAGATCCATGCGATGCGGTCGCGGCCCTGGAGCGCGCGCGCCGCGTACACGCCGATGACGGTGGCGGCGAGATAGGCAAGAGTCCACGCGCCGTCGACCCACCACTTGCGCAGCGTCGCGTCCGTCGGCTGGCCGAGCGCGAAGGCAAAGATGAAAGCGGTCCAGCCGCCGATGACCAGGAGCCGCCACGGCAGCGCGGAGCGCGGGCGCGGCGCGGAGGCGGCGTTGGAGACCGGCGCTGCGGATGCGATGCGGCTGTCGGAATTGGCGGGCACCCCGCGGGCGAGGATTGCGGGCGTCGCGAAGGCCGCGTCGGAACCGGGCTCAGCGCTCATGCGCCGCTCCACGCCGTGCCGGACCGCTGCCTTGATGGCCCTCGCCCACCAATCGCCTTCTCCCCCGCCTGCGCCCGCGCGTGAAGGCGCGCGGCCAAGCACTTGGCCGAATGGCGAAGGTTAAGACGGGGTAAGTTAACAATCGGTAAAGGTTGGGGATAAGTCACGGGAACTAGGCGAAAAGTCCTTCACGGTCGTCTCCGTCCGCCTGGTGCGGCTTCAGGAACGCCGTGGCGCCTGCGCCGGCCGCATGGCGCGCCGCAGCCGGCGCCACCAGCCGCGGGGTCCGGCCGTCCGCTTGCGCTTGGCCTGCGGCCCGCCCGGGGCCTTCCGCTTGCGCTGCGACGGCATGGCCGGGGTCTCGAGCTGGTCCCGGCTGACGAGGAAGAGCTGGCGCGGGTCGCGCTCGATCAGATAGGCGTAGCCGCCGAGATAGGCGAGCAGGAAAGTCCCCTCGCTCATCTCGATTCGCCTGCCGGACTCATCGCAGCCGAACAGCGTGCGCTTGACGGGCAAGGTGCCATGCTGCCGCAACGAGCGCACCCATTCGCGCCGCGCCTCGGCGTAGTCCTGCTCCGAGCGCGCTTGGCCCATCGGCCTGGTGTGGCGCACCGGAGCCGCATCGAAAATGTACATGCCGCGGTAATCGACCATCTTTGCCCAGATATAGCCGAGGGCCCAGCCCCAGCCGGTCGGCGTCTCCGCGAGGCTCGGCAGCACGCGCTCCAGCACGTCTCGCCGGAAGCACGGCGCCATGATCTCAACGAAGGTGGTCGCCCGCGCGAAGAAGGCGCGGTTGCGCATGGTCATGGCGAAGCCGAAATAGGAATCCTCGGTCAGCGCGGGTTGCGCCACCGTGGCATCGAAGCGCCGGCACAGATCGAAGAAGCGCGAGATCTCGGCCGCATCGGCCAGCACGTCGTCATCCGGCAGCCAGATATACTCGTAGCGACGCCACCGCGCGTCGGAATTGAGGAGTCGATTGAGGCCGACCCATTTCTGGCCCGGGGTCGCCGGCGGCACCGGGAAATCGGAATCCGGCGGCGTCTCCTGATACGGGCACAGCAGCAGGTCCCAGTTGCGGTCCGCGCCGTTCTCCAGCCAGAGTGGGTGCAGCGAGCCGCGCCCGCTGCGCGCAATGACCAGGTTCGTCCTCATGACGCCGCGCGCTGCTCATCGGCGTCGTCCCGCAGGCCGAGCCAAGCCCGGACGTTTTGCAGCGACTGGTTGATCACCTGGTCCATGTCGAGATAGCGGTAGGTGCCGCAGCGGCCGATGAAATGCAGGCTCGGCTCGCCCGCCGCCAGCGCACGATAGCGCTCATAAAGCGCCTGCGGCCCGCCGTCGGCGGTCTTTACCGGGTAATAGCGCTCCATGTTGTTGTCGGTATCGGCGCAAGGCTCCTCCAAAGTCACGGTCTTGCACCCGGTCGCCCGCACCACATGACCCGGCAGCAGGCTCCAGTCCGATTGCCGGGTATAGATCGACGCGTCGGTGAAATTGACCTGCATCGTGCCGCCGAGGGCGTAGCGCGCGGGCTCCGTCCGGTGGTGAAAGCGCAGCGAGCGATACGGCAGCGGCCCCAGCGCCTGGTCGAAATACTCGTCGATCGCCATGCTGGTGAAGCAGGCGGCGTAGCCGCGGCTCATCCGCTTCTCGAAGGGCGTACCGAGCGAGATGCGGATCGCCGGATGGTCGAGGATGCGCGCAATCAGCTCGGCATAGCCGCCCGCGGGCAGGCACTGGTGCCGGTCGCCAGGGAAATAGCGGTCCTCGTCATCCTCGCGGATCGGGATGCGTTGCACCACCGAAGCCGGCATCTGTTCGAGATCCAGTGCCCACATCTTGCGCGTATAGGGGCGAAAGAACAGGTCGGTCAGCTCGCGTCCGATGCGGGATTCCAGATACTCTCCGGCATTGCGTGGCGCGGGATGGGAGACCGCGATGCGGGAAAGGAACGCGCGCACCTCGTCGGCGCTGCCGAGCGACTGGCCGAAGACGGCATTGATCGTCGTGCGGTTGACCGGCAGCGGCAGGCAGCGCTCGAGCCGCAGTACCAGCGCACTGACGCGATGCTCGTAGGGCACGAAGGCGCTGAACCGCCGCAGCCACACCATGACCCGCTCATTGCTCGTGTGAAACAGGTGCGGGCCGTAGGTGTGGCGGCGCACGCCGGTCGCATCGACCTCGTCATAAGCGTTGCCCGCGATGTGCGTCCGGCGGTCGATGACATCGACGCGCCAGCCATGCTCTGCCAGTTCACGCGCATGGACGGCGCCGGCGAATCCGGCGCCGACCACGAGAATTGCATGCATCCAGGACCCCATTTACCCGCCGGCATGGTAGCAAAGCCCGATTCGCGGGGCCAGGGTGACGATGCGGCGCGACGCCTGAGCGTATCCTGACAATCGGAGCGGCTGTTGCCGGCCCGCCGCCGCCGCGCGACGGGCCTATCCCAGCGCCGGCCCTGGGCCGAGCGTCACCCGCGGCGGCCGAGCCGGCTTTGCGAACGCCTTCAGCACGCGTTGCACCAGCGTCGGCGGACGCTTCGGCGCGAAGCCGCCCTGCGCCTGGCGCAGCACCGGCTCGTAGCCGTCCGCCGCGCGCCGCAGCGTGCCGACCTGGCGCGCCAGATCGGCAAGCTCGGGGCGCGCCGCCAGCACGGCGGCGTATTGCTGGAGGATGCCGGCGCGATCGAGTTTCGCGCGCTGGCTGTAAAAGGCGAAGTGTGCCGCGATCGTGTCGGTGCAGAAGCAATTGGTGCGGCCGAGGCGCACGGGTATGGAGACACTGAGATCCAGCTCCTCCTCGGTGGTGACAGTGGCGGCGACCGGCGCCATGTCGTGGCCGAACCAGCACAGGCTGTTGATCGAGAAGCGGACCAGCGCGCTGACATGAGCGCCGGCATGCAGCTTGTGCGTCTCGCCGCGACGGATGAGGTCGAGCAGGAAGCGGTGCAGTTGCAACGCGAAACTGGCGTCGCGCCAGCCGATCTGATCAAAGCAACTGGTGCCGAGCAGGCGCGAGACCTCGATTTTGCCGAGGGCCTGCTGCAGGAACGAGCAGAGCGCGTTGTTGATGATGAGCGGCATGACCATGAAGTGCTGCGGATGCGCCACGCGGAAGCGGAGCAGCGTCTCGAAGAAGCCCGGCTCGAGCCAGACGACGTCGTCATCCAGGCGGATGTAGATGGTGTCGGCGTCGGTCGCCTCCGAATGGAAGCCGCCGATGGATTGCGGGGCGGGCGCAGCACCCGCCGGATGTGTCACCAGCCGCACGCGCGGGAGCCCGGCCAGGCTTTCGAGGAACTTGCGATCGGCCGGATGGCCGGTGTTCATCCAGATGTCGTAGCGGTCGACCAGCTCGGAGCCGAGCACGTACGGGACCAGCAGCTCCATGTAGCGCCGCCGCCCCGCCGGCGTCACGCAGACCACCCGATAGCCTTCAAACATGCTTCCCCCGCCGCACACCGGAACGCGGCGGAAATTAAAATGAATTGGCGGCGGTGGGAAGCGCCCGCAGCGGGCGTCGCCTAGCCCTCGTCCTTCGCGAAGAACTCCTTCACGCGCTGGAAGAAGCTGTCGGACTCGGGCGAGGAGGAGGAGCCGTGCTCCTTGCTCTCGGATTCGAACTCCTTGAGCAGCTCCTTCTGGCGTTTGCTGAGGTTGACGGGCGTCTCCACCACGATCTCGGCATACATGTCGCCGCGGGCATTGGTGCGCAGGACGCTCATGCCCTTGCCCTTGAGGCGGAATTGCTGGCCGGTCTGGGTTCCCGCGGGCACCTGCACCTTGGCGCGGGAGCCGTCGATGGTCGGGATCTCGATCGAGCCGCCGAGCGCCGCCGTGGCCATGGAGAGCGGCACGCGGCAATGGACGTTGGCGCCGTCGCGCTGGAACAGGCGGTGCGGCTTGAGGCTGAGGAAGATGTAGAGATCGCCCGAAGGCGCGCCGCGCAAGCCCGCTTCGCCCTCGCCGGCCAGGCGGATTCGCGTGCCATCCTCGACGCCGGCCGGGATCGTCACCTGCAGGGTCTTGTCCTTCGCCGTGCGGCCCTGGCCGTGGCAGACCGGGCACGGCTTCTCGATCACCTTGCCGAGGCCGCCGCAGCTCTGGCAGGTCCGCTCGATGGTGAAGAAGCCCTGGGTTGCGCGCACCTTGCCGTGGCCGCGGCAGGTCGGGCAGGTGACCGGCTGCGAGCCCTTCTCGCCGCCGGTCCCGGTGCAGGCGTCGCACTGCGCCGTGCCGGGCACGCGGATGGTCGTCTGCTTGCCGGCGAACGCCTCCTCCAGCGTGATCTCCATGTTGTAGCGCAGGTCGCCGCCACGCGCGCGCGACTGGCCGCTGCGCCGCCCGCCCATGAACTCGCCGAACATCTCGTCGAAGATGTCGGCGAAGCCCGAGGCGGTGAAGTCGAAGCCCGCGCCACCGCCCCGCCCGTTGAAGCCGGCATGGCCGTTCTCGAACGCCGCATGGCCGAAGCGGTCATAGGCGGCGCGCTTCTGCTCGTCCTTGAGGACGTCGTAGGCTTCGTTGATTTCCTTGAATTTCTGTTCCGCCGCCGCATCGCCGTGGTTGCGGTCGGGGTGATATTGCATGGCGAGTTTGCGATACGCCTTCTTGACCGTTTCAAGATCGGCGTCCTTCGCTACCCCCAGCGTCGAGTAATAATCCTGCTTCGCCATCGCTCTCATTCATTCAAGCTTGGCGACACCGGGCGGACCATTTCCGCCCACGCCCCCGGTACGCCCGCCTATCTACGCTTGCTCACCGCCGCGTGTCCAATGCAACGGGTTCCAATGCGGATGGGGCCGGACCTTGCCCGTCCGGCCCCAATTGTTGCTCCGCTGCGCTCAGGCGCTCTTGCCCTTGCGCTCGTCGACCTCCTCGAAATCGGCGTCGACCACCTTCTCGTCGCTGGCCTGCGCCTCGCCGGCACCGCCCTCGGCGCCACCCTGCGCGCCGCCCGCGCCGTCGCCACCCGGCGCGCCACCTTCGGCAGCGGCCTTGTACATCGCCTCGCCAACCTTCATCAGGGCCTGGATCAGCGCATCGGTCTTGGCCTTGATGGCGTCGGCGTTCTCGCTCTCCATCTCCGACCTCAGCGCGGCGATCGCGCTCTCGACCGCCTGCTTGTCGGCATCGGCGACCTTGTCGCCGGCCTCCTTGAGCTGCTTCTCCGCGCCGTGGATGGTGGAGTCCGCGTGGTTGCGCGCCTCCACCAGGGCCCGGCGCTTCTTGTCCTCGGCGGCGTGCGCCTCGGCATCCTTCACCATCTTCTGGATGTCGCTGTCGTTGAGGCCGCCCGAAGCCTGGATGCGGATCTGCTGCTCCTTGTTGGTCGCCTTGTCCTTGGCCTGGACGTTGACGATGCCGTTGGCGTCGATGTCGAACGTGACCTCGATCTGCGGCATGCCGCGTGGCGCCGGCGGGATGCCGACCAGGTCGAACTGGCCGAGCAGCTTGTTGTCCGCCGCCATTTCGCGCTCGCCCTGGAACACCCGGATGGTGACCGCGGTCTGGCCGTCCTCCGCCGTCGAGAAGGTCTGGCTCTTCTTGGTCGGGATGGTGGTGTTGCGGTCGATCAGGCGCGTGAACACGCCGCCCAGCGTCTCGATGCCGAGCGACAGCGGCGTCACGTCCAGCAAGAGGACGTCCTTCACCTCGCCCTTCAGCACCGCGCCCTGGATGGCGGCGCCGACCGCGACCACCTCGTCCGGGTTGACGCCGCGATGCGGCTCGCGACCGAAATGCTCCTTCACCTTCTCGATGATCTTCGGCATGCGGGTCATGCCGCCGACCAGGATCACCTCGTTGATGTCGGAGGCCTTGAGGCCCGCATCCTTCAGCGCCTTGCGGCACGGCTCCATCGTGCGCTCGATCAGGTCGTCGACCAGCGATTCGAGCTTGGCGCGCGACAGCTTGATGTTGAGATGCTTCGGTCCGGTCTGATCCGCCGTGATGAAGGGCAGGTTGACCTCGGTCTGCATGGCGGAGGACAGCTCGATCTTCGCCTTCTCGGCAGCTTCCTTCAGGCGCTGCAGGGCGAGGCGGTCCTTGCGCAGATCGATGCCGCTATCCTTTTTGAACTCCTCGGACAGGTAGTCCATGATGCGCGCGTCGAAATCCTCGCCGCCCAGGAAGGTGTCGCCGTTGGTCGACTTCACCTCGAACACACCGTCGCCGATCTCCAGCACCGAGATGTCGAAGGTGCCGCCGCCAAGGTCATAGACTGCGATGACGCCGGAGCCCTTCCTCTCCATGCCGTAGGCGAGCGCGGCCGCCGTCGGCTCGTTGATGATGCGCAGCACTTCGAGGCCTGCGATCTTGCCGGCGTCCTTGGTCGCCTGCCGCTGCGAGTCGTTGAAGTAGGCCGGAACGGTGATGACCGCCTGGGTCACCTTCTCGCCGAGATAGTTCTCGGCCGTTTCCTTCATCTTCTGCAGGATGAAGGCGGAAATCTGCGAGGGCGAGTAGTTCTTGCCGTGGGCGCTGACCCAGGCGTCGCCATTGTCGCCGGAGACGATCTTGTAGGGGACGAGGCCCATGTCCTTCTTGGTCAGCGGATCGTCGAAGCGGCGCCCGATCAGGCGCTTGATGGCGAATAGCGTGTTCTCGGGGTTGGTCACCGCCTGGCGCTTCGCAGCCTGACCGACCAGGCGCTCGCCGGAATCGGTAAAGGCGACCATGGAAGGCGTGGTGCGCGCGCCCTCCGCATTCTCGATCACCTTCGCATCCTTGCCGTCCAAGACGGCGACGCAGGAATTGGTGGTGCCGAGGTCGATGCCAATGACTTTGCTCATCTCTTCCTCTCAATCTCAGCAGATCCCTAGCGCAGCCTTCTCAGGTCGAAGCGCCGCGGAGACCCCCGTCGGTATGTGCTCGATGTGGCGGCCGGCCGGGTGAAACGCAAGGTCCGGGCGAGCTGCCTTCCGGCGGCCTTCGGGCCGGCCAACGGCCGGTTCCGCAAGACCCCCGAAATTCGCAGGGATATATAGGGTCTTTTCGAGGCGTTGCAAGACGATGAACGCCGGCGGGACGCTGCCCCGGCGGCGCGCTTCGGAACGCAGCGGCAACATCTCGCACGCTGCCGGACTTGCGGTTGAGGGGACCGGCGCAGCCAATTCGACGGATGCGGCCGGCTGACGGATTGGGACTATCGTCTGGTCGCTGATCCCGCGCCGCGCCCCACGGCATTGTCCAGTGCCCGCCGCCATGGGAGAATTCGCGTCCGCACTGGGGGAGATCGTCATGGCGCGCCAAATCCAGTCCCAAACGGGCCAGCCGGCCCGGACGCTCGCCGGCTCCCTGGGGAACGCGTTGTTCTGGCTGGTCGTCGCCTTCGTGGTGCCGGTCGAGGGCATTGGGGAAGCCTTTCCGGAACTGGCGCCGTATGCCCGCTGGGCGCCGGTCCTGTGCTACGCTCTCGCGTTCCTGAACTTCAGTCGCGCCCTCCGCGCCCTCCCTGCCCTGCAGCGACCGGCCGCAAGCCGCGCCGCGCCGGCCCCTCAGGTGAAGGCCGCCGGGGTAAAGGCCGCCCGGGTAAAGACCGATCGTCGGGCCGAACAGTCGGTCCAAAACCGCAAGGCCAAGGCGGAAGCCGCCCCGGCAGTGCAACGCACGCCGACCGTGCAACGTATGCGCTGAGAAGCCCCGATGCCGCATGAGAGCAGAACACCGCCGCCCAATGCCGCCACGATCACGATGGCGGCCGTCCTGGCCGGCGCAGTGATGATCGCCATCGTCGGCACATTCCTGCCCGGATGGGTCGGGCTTACGGGCGGCCCGGCAGTCGCGCTGCAACTGGTGTTCTACGCCATCGCCGCGATCGACGTTGCGGTCGCCTTCTGGCTGCGCGCCAGGCTCAGGAAGATTCAATCTTCCAGGGGCGGCGGAACGGTGCAACGGGAATAAGGGCAGCGGCCTGGCGCGGCGCCGCTCGTGCATGTGCTAGTCTGACCACATGCTTCGACAAGCAATTATTCGCCACGCCGCTCCGCAGGACGCGGAAGCGATTTCGGCATTGAATGCAGATGTGCAGGGCATCCATGCCAGCGCGCTGCCGTGGCGCTTCAAGCCGGTAGCGCCCGACACCTTCCCGCCTTCCGCCGCCGCAGCATTGATTGCCGGACCAGACAACCTCGTGCTTCTCGCCAGCATTGACGGCGTACCGGCCGGATATGCCTATGCGGAGGTCGTCCGACGCGCAGAAACTCCGTTCTGCTACGCGGGCGTTGTTGGATGCCGTTCGATCGGCGGGCGCCGAAATTCGGGGTCAAGACATGGCACTCGATGTCTGGAACTCCAATGAGGACGCCCGTGCGTTCTTTCGCAGCTATGGACTGACACCGTTCAACGAACGGCTTTGGAACCTTGAGGCATGATCATCTCCGCCAGCTATCGCAGCGACATCCCGGCCTTTCATGGCGATTGGTTCCTGGCGGCGCTCGCGGCAGGCACGGTGGCGGTCACCAATCCTCATAACCAGCGGCCATACACGGTCGACCTGCGGCCCGGCGCGGTGGGCGGCTATGTGTTCTGGACCCGCAACGCGCGGCCGTTCGCGCGCGCGCTCGCCGCGGTCGCGGCGCAGGGCAAGCCGTTCGTGGTGCAATACACCATCATCGGCTATCCGCGGGCGATCGACGCCAACGTCATCGACCCTCAACTCGCCATTGCCAATGCGCGCGCGATCGCCGACGCCTATGGCGCGCGCGTGGTGGTGTGGCGCTACGATCCCATCCTGCTGACGCCCGCGACGGACGCGGACTGGCACCGCGCGAACTTCGCCCGCCGCGCCGATGCGATGGCCGGCGTCACCGACGAGGTCGTGGTGTCCTTCGCCCAGATCTACGCCAAGTCGGCGCGCAATCTTGCCACAGCCGGTATCGCCTGGCGCCAGGCGGATCTGGACGAGCAGGCGGCCCTCATCGCCGAGTTCCGCGCGCTCGCCGCGCAGCGCGGCATCGCCCTCACGCTCTGCACGCAAGCCGACCTCAGCGCCGCCTCCGGCGTGCCGGGCGCACGCTGCGTCGATGCCGAACGCCTTGCGGCCATTGCCGGCCGGCCAATCGCGGCCGCCCACAAGGGCAACCGGCCCGGCTGCCTGTGCGCCGAATCGCGCGACATCGGCGCCTACGACACCTGCGTCCACGGCTGCCGTTATTGCTATGCGGTCGGCGACCATGAGGCGGCCCGGCGGCGCCTGCGGCTGGGCCGGCGTTCGGCCGGATAGACCGCCTGTTGAAACCCGCCGTCCCGGGCTAAGCTGGCCTTCGGGGGCGGCTTGCCGGTCCCGGCGGTCCGAGGTCGGGCAGACCGGCGGGACCATTGGTAACTCGGTATCGAATGGCATGAAAATCAAGGACTTGGCCGGGCTCGTGCCGGCTCGGTGACGCATGGGTGCGGAACGCGCAAGCTTGTCCCAGAACGACCGCCTGAACGACCGCCTGAACGATGGGCGGGGCGACCCGCCGGGAGACCCGCTGGGCGACCGGCTGGGCGACCGGCCGGCCGGCCGCCAGCGTCCTGAGTCCGGGCGCGCCGATCCCGAGCACGTGCGCCGCGAGCGCCCCCCGATCGACCGCGTCGATCTGGAACGCCTGCGCGCTGCCTGGGAGGTGGCGGCCGAAGCGCTGCACGGCGCGGAGCGGGCGGCGGAAGAGGTCGTCGCGATGCGTGCCGACCGCGATGCGCAGAGCCGGTTCATGGCCGTGCTGGCCCATGAGCTGAAGAGCCCGCTGAACGCGATCTACGGCTACGCCCAGGTCCTCCGCCAGCCTGATTTGCCGACGGATGCCGCCGGAAGGAAGGACAAGCTCGCCACCATCGAGACCGCCGCGAAGCACCTGACCGGGCTGGTCGGCGACATCCTGACCAGCGAGCAGATCGAGAGCGGCAATCTGGAGATCGATCCCGAGCCGTTCGAGGTCGCGCCGCTGATCGCCGAGGTGGCGGCGCTGGAGCGCGCGGCGATCGAGGCCAACGGCAACAACCTCATCCTGCTGCTGCCGCCGGACAGCGGCACCATCACTTCCGATCGCCGGCGCGTTGCGCAGATCCTGATCAACCTGCTCAGCAACGCCGCCAAGTTCACGCGCAAGGGCGAGGTCGCGGTGACCGTCGCGCGCGACGAGGACGACAGCCTGCGCCTCACCGTCACGGATACCGGCGCCGGCATCCCGCCGAAACGCAAGGCGCAGTTGTTCGAGGCGTTCTCCCTGATCGGCGGCAAGGAATCGCGCCAGGCCGGCGGCCATGGCCTCGGCCTCCACATCACCGCGGGCCTGGTGCAGCGCCTGAGCGGCAGCATCAGCGTCGACAGCGAGCCCGGCAGGGGCACGCACATGAGCGTGTGGCTGCCCGATCTGCGCGCGCAGCGCGAGGCCAAGGCGCCGGGCGAGGCCGAGCTGCTGACCGTGGGTTTCACCCAATCGCTGCCGGCGTTGGATCCGCTGCTGCAACAGGTCGATGCCGACAGCTTCCTGGTCGGCAGCGTGTTCGAATGCCTGACCGAGCTCGACGCCGACGGCCATGTGCGCCCGTGCCTCGCCCGCTCGTGGCGGCAGGTCGATCCGCGCACCTGGATGTTCCGCCTGGATCGCAGCGCGCGCTTCCAGAACGGCGATGCGTTGACCGCGGCCGACGTGCTGGCGACCTTCCGCCGGGTGCGCCGCATGCTAGATGATCCGGCCTGCGAGATGCTATCGACCACGCCCGATCTCGAAGCCTGCGAGGCGGCGGACGATCACACCGTCGTGCTGCGCAGCCGCGCTCCCTCGCCCCTGTTCCTGGAGCAGCTTTCGTCGGTTCCCATCATCCATCGCACGGCAGGCGACCTGTCGGTCGGCGCCTTCGACCTTGCGCATGCCATCGGCACCGGGCCCTATCGCCTGGCGGATTACGGACCGCACGGCCTGCGCCTCACCGCGCATCACCGTGCCGGCAAGCCGCCGGCGCAATGGAAGGTGGTGATCGGCCGCGGCTTCCGCACCGCCTCCGAAGCGGAGGCGGCGCTGCTGTCGGGACGCGTGGACGTGACCCCTCATGTCGGCCGCGTCCTGGCGCGCAAGCTCGAGCGCGGCTCGGCCATCCGCATCCTGCGGCCGCCGATCGACGCGGTCTTCTTCCTGCAGCCCAACACCTGGCCCAATGCGCGCGGCATGGCCTGGCTGCCCGACGGCACCTCGATCGACGCCAACCCGCTGGCCGATATCCGGGTGCGGCGGGCGCTGTCGGCGGCGATCGATCGCGACTTCCTGGTGGCCAAGGCGCTGATGGGCGACGGCAAGGCGCTGGCGAGCCCGGTGCCGGCCGATTTCTTTGGCGCCGACCGCAATCTGCCGCCGGAGCCGTACGACCCCGCGCACGCACGGCACCTGCTGGCGAGCGCCGGCTATCCCGACGGCCTGACCCTCGCGATCGCCGCGATCGACGACGTCGATTCCGACGACCGGCAATTGCTGCGCGCCCTGATCGCGCAATACGCCACCATCGGCATCCGCCTGAGGCCCAGCTACCAGCCGCTGCGCACGTTCGCCCGCTACGATCCCAAGCCGCGCTTCGGCCTGATGATGGCCAACTGGATCGCCTATCTGCCGGATGCCGAGATGGTGCTGCGCGACTTCGCCGCCGCCTTCGACCCCGCTTACGGCTTCGGCGCGTGCAATTACGGCCTGATCGATGTGCCGGAGATCGATCAGGCCGTCCGGCGCGCCGCGCACACGCCCGACCGCGCCGCGCGCGAGCGGCTGCTGCGGGACGCCTGCCGCGCCATCGCGCGGGAATGCCTGCTGATTCCACTGGTGCAGCCGATCGAGAACCTTGCCTGCCGCGGGCATCTCGACCTCATCGGGCGCTATCACATGTGGGCGCGGCCGGACCAGATCGTGCCGCGCGACGCGGAGGCGCTGCTGTTCGATCAGTTCCTGGCGGAATAGGATTCCGACTGCGCAAACTGCGCAATGACCCATTGCCGGAACGCGGCGATGCGCGGGATCTCGATCTCCTCCGCCCGGCTTACCAGGAAATAGGAGCGGCCAGACTTCACCTGCAGGTCGAACGGCGCCACCAGGCGGCCGGACCTGACCTCGTCCGGGAACAGCCGGGTGTCGATCATGCCGACGCCACCGTCATTGATCGCGGATTCGACCACCAGATCCGCAGTCTCCAGCACGATGCCGCGATCCACCGCCACGTCTTCGAGACCGGTCTGCGCGGTGAAGATCGACCAGCACTGGAACAGGTCGTCGCCCTGGCGCACATGCAGCAGCGGCCGCGTGCGCAGGAACTCGGCAAGGCTGTTGCCCGCGCCCGCGGCCAGATTCGGCGAGCAGACCGGCGTAAACTCCTCGCGCATCAGGAGATCGACGATCAGCGCATCGACCGTGTTGGTGCCGAAGAAGATCGCCATGTCCACCGGCGCGCTGGCGAAGTCGATGTTGCTGGGCGGCGTGTCGATGCGGATCTCGAGATCGGGATGCGTGCGCTGGAAGTCGGCGAGGCGCGGTATCAACATGCGCCGCGCGAAGGTCGGCGGCAGCGACAGCGTCAAGGGCGGGTTGGCATGGGTTGCCTTGATGCCGGCGATCACCTCGGCGATCTTGTCGAAGCTGCCGGTCAGGACCGGCAGCAGCTTGCGCCCCTCCTCGGTCAGCTCCAGCGGCCCTTTGCGCTTCAGGAGCTGTACGCCGAGGATGTCCTCCAGATTCTTCACCTGCCGGCTGACCGCGCTCTGCGTCACCAGCAACTGGTCCGCCGCCTTGGTGAAGCTCAAGGAGCGCGCGACCGCTTCGAACGCCCGCAGGGCATTGAGCGGCGGCAGGCGGCGGCGGGCAGGGCGTTCAGCCATGGGTGCAGCGAATAGATCGTGTCACAGGGATCAGGTGTCAGGATCAGGTATCAGGAATCAGGGGATATTACACCGCATTTTCCTGGTCACTGATGCCTGAGCCCTGACATCTGGCGCGTTTCCCGCCAGATCATCCACAGCCCCGCCGCGACGATCAGGGCCGCGCCGCCCACCGTGCCGATGCCCGGAATATCGCCCCAGAGGACATAGCCCCAGAGGCTGGCCCAGAGCAGCGCGGAATACTCGAAGGGCGCGACGAAGCTGGGTGCGGCCACCTTGTAGCCGGCGGTGTAGAGCACCGTCGCGGCGGCCGCCGCGGCCCCGAATCCGAACAGCAGCGCGGCATCGCCCCAGCTCGGCGTGACCCATCCGCCGGTCAGATAGCTGAGGCTGGGATGAGCCGGGTCATGGAACGCGCCGCTGCCGAAGACGAGGCTGAGGGCGACGCCCGTCACCAGGAAGCCGATGAGCTGCCAGAATCCCATGACCGCCGAATTGACCCGCATGCCGACCGGGCGGGTCAGCATCAGCCCGAGCGCGTAGCAGAAGGTCGAGAACAGCACGATCAGCGAGGCCGGCTCGAACACGCCGATCCCGGGATGCTGCACGATGACGACGCCGATGAAGCCGACGGCCACCGCGGCCCAGCGCCAGGGCGGCACCCGCTCGCCGATCACCAGCCCGGACAGGGCCGCGATCATCAGCGGCATGGAGAAATAGATCGCGACCGCGTCGGCGAATTCCATGGCCGCAAGCGAGATGTAGAAGGTGAGGCTGGCCACCGACAGGATGGCGGAGCGCAGCAGCAGCAGGCCGCTCGGCCGCGTGCGCAGCAGGGCGGGCAGGCCGCCATTGGCGACGATCCAGGTGAAGATCAGCATCAGCGCCGCGCCAGCGCGGAAGGTCTGCATCTGATGCACGGGATAGGATGCGCTGACATCCTTGATGTAGGCGTCCTGCAGCGCGGTCACCAACACCGCGGCGCTGAGGATCAGCGCGCCCTTCACGCGTTGCTGCGGCCGCGCCGCGGCGTCGCTCCGGGCATCGCTCATGGTGCGCGCGTCTGCATCCGCCCGGTGCGCCGTTCTCTTTGCCTGCGATGTCATGAATTCCCCGCCAGCCGCCGCCAGACTCATAGCAGGTCTGTTGCGGTTGCCAAAGGCAGGCGCGCAATAGGAATTTGCAACCGCCGCACGTGAAACAGTTTGGTTTACTCCATCTTAAACCTCGTGTCCTAGACATACCCGAATGCAACCAATGAGGCCGCCGCCTCCGGGCGCAGAGGGAAGGACCGGAATGTTCAAGTCCATGTCGATCCGCCGGAAGTTCTATACCTTCGGCGGCGTGATGGCTGCGATCGCGCTGACCATCAGTGCAATCGGGTACTGGGGTGTCGCGAGGCAGACCGCCGCGCTGGACGATGTCGCGACGACGTCGCTCGCTTTGCGCAACCATCTCGAAAGCGACATGATGCATGACGCGCTGCGCGGCGATATCCTGAGCGTACTACGCGCCGCCCGCGACGCAAACATGAACGATCTGGCCCAGGCCAAAGCCGACCTCGTCGAGCACAGCCAGAATTTCCGCGACCGCATCGCCGCCAACAAGGAGCTGGCGCTGAGCGATGAGGTGCGTGCCGCCATCGCCGAGGTCGAGCCGAAGCTCGACGCCTATATCCAGACTGCGGAATCCCTGGCGGCGCTCGCCGAGAGCAATTCCGCCGCCGCCGAGGCGCAATACGCGCCGTTCCTGGCGGTGTTCGAGGAGCTCGAGGATTCCATGGGCAAGCTCAGCGACCTCATCTCGGAATCGGCGCAATCGGCCAATGCGGCGGCGCAGGATACGGGATCCCTGGCCGAGAGCGCCCTTGTTCTCGTAAGCGTGCTGGCGCTCGCGGGCCTGGTCGCGATCATCCTTCTGACCGTGCGCGCGATCTGCACCCCTCTCAACGCCATGGCGGGCGCGATGAGCGCGCTGGCGTCCGGCGACATCTCCGTCGACATTCCGGCGCGCGACCGCCGGGACGAGATCGGCAACATGGCCTCCGCCATGCAGGTGTTCAAGGACAACGCCATCCGTGCCGAGCAACTGGCCGCCGAGCAGCGCGCCGAGCAGGAGGCCAAGGCGAAGCGCGCCGAGATGCTGGAGCGACGTACCGCCGATTTCGACCGCAGCGTCAGCTCGGCCCTGAAGACCGTCAGCGCGGCGACCAACGAAATGCAGTCGAACGCCGCCGCCTTGTCCGCGACCGCCGAACAGACCAGCCGTCAGGCAACCATCGTCTCCACCGCTTCGGAGGAAGCGACCAGCAGCGTGCAGACGGTTGCGGCCGCGACCGAGGAGCTGTCCGGGTCGATTTCAGAGATCAGCCGCCAGGTGACGCAGTCGGCCGACATCGCCAGCAAGGCCGCCTCCGAGGCGGACCGCACCAACGAACAGGTGCGCAGCCTGGCCGAGGCGGCCGAGAAGATCGGCGCGGTGGTGAAGCTGATCAGCGAGATTGCGAACCAGACCAACCTGCTGGCGCTCAACGCCACCATCGAGGCCGCGCGCGCCGGCGAGGCCGGCAAGGGCTTTGCCGTCGTCGCCTCGGAAGTGAAGAACCTCGCGACCCAGACCGGCCGCGCGACGGAGGAGATCTCCGCTCAGATCGCCTCGATCCAGAACGCGACGGCCAGTTCGGTCGAAGCCATCCAGGGCATCACCACGATCATCAACGAGATCAATCAGGTCGCGGCCTCGATCGCGAGCGCGATCGAGGAGCAGGGTGCCGCAACGCACGAGATCGCGCGCAACATCCAGCAGGCCGCCGCCGGCACGCAGGAGGTCTCCACCAATATCAGCGGGGTCACGCAGGCCGCCGGCGAAACCGGCCGGGCCGCGGGCCAGATGTTGTCCGCCACCGGCGAGCTTGCCAAGCAATCGGAAACCCTGCGCGCCGAGGTCGACCGCTTCCTGCGGGATATCAAAGCGAGCTGACGCCGAACTCGCCCTAGCTAGCTTCCATTCCGTCACGGCAAGGCTTGGCCTTGCCACCCACGAGCTTCAATGAGCAGCACCGTGCTGTTGCAGCGGACTCGTGGACCAGGCCAAGCCTTGGGATGACGAGAGTGTTGTCGGCTAAAGCGCCCTAAACGATCGTATCCACCTTGCCCGCATTCGGCGGCGGGGCTTCGCCGGCGGGCGGCTTGGCAACGCCGACCAGGGCGGGGCGCAGCAGGCGGTCGTGGATCAGGTAGCCAGCCTGCATCACCTGCACGACGGTGCCGGGCTGGTGCTCGGCGGTCGGCACCTCGAACATCGCCTGGTGCAGGTTGGCGTCGAACTTCTCGCCCATCGGCCAGATGCGCTTGACCTGCTGGCGCTCGAGCGCCGCGTCGAGCTGCCGCTCCGTCGCGCTCACGCCCTCATGCAGGCTCCTAAGCGCCTCGTCCGAGGCGAGCGCCGTCTGCGGAATGGCCTCCAGGGCGCGATGCAGATTGTCGCTGACCTGCAGGACGTCGCGGGCGAAATTGGCGATCGCGTATTTGGCGGCATCCTCGCGCTCGCGCTGTGCGCGCCGGCGCACGTTCTCCGCCTCGGCAAGGGCGCGCAGCAACTGGTCCTTGAGCTGCGCCGTTTCCTGCCGCGCCGCCGCAAGCTGCTCCTCGAGCGCGGGGGCGGCGGGAATCTCCTGCCCGGTATCGACCGGGGAGGGATCGTTGGCCGGTTCCGGCATCTCGGTGTCGTTGTCCTTCTCGTCGCTCATGTCGCGATCCAGCATTGCACTCGTCTGATGGGGTTGGCGTGTTTTAGGGCCATCGCATAGATGGTCAACCCCCCGCGATGGTCAACCCCGGCGATGACAGCCGAAGCAATGACCCCCGCGGGCCTGCCCGGGCACAGGATTCCCGCGTTAACCCGTCGCCGGCGGCCCTTTGACGCGGCGAGCGCCCTTCGGTCGGTGGATCAGCCCAGGATCCGCCCGATCACCTTGGCGGTGTAGTCGACCATCGGGATGATGCGGGCATAATTGAGCCGGCTGGGGCCGATGACCCCGACCGCGCCGACCAATTGCCGCTGGCTGTCCCGGTAGGGCGAGATGACCGCCGAGCAGCCGGCGAGGCCGAACAGGTTGCTCTCGGCGCCGATGAAGATCTGGACGCCTTCGGCCTGGTCGGCCGCCTCCAGCAGCTTCAGCAGCTGCTCCTTGGTCTCCAGCGCGGTAAACAGCGAGCGCAGGCGCTCCAGATCGCCCGCGCCCTGCACGTCCTCCAGCAGGTGGGACTGGCCGCGCACAATGAGGGCACCCTCCGCGCGCTCACCGTCCGACCAAGTGGCGAGGCCTGCCTCCACCACCTTGCGCGCCAGGGAATCGAGCTCCGCCCGCTGGCTCATCAGCTCTTCCAGGATGCTTTCCCGGGCCATGCCGATGGTCCGTCCGACCAACCGCGCGCTGAGATAATTGGTGGCCTCCACCAGGGTGGAGAGCGGCAGGCCCAGCGGCACGTCGATCAGGCGGTTCTCCACCATGCCGCCTTCGGTCACCAGCACCACCAGGGCCCGGCCGGGAGAGAGATGCACGAACTCGATATGCTTCAGCGACCGGTCGCTCTTGGGCGCGACCACCAGGCCGGCGGCCCGCGACAGGCCGGAGAGCAACGTGGTCGCCTGCTCCAGCACTTCGGGGAAGGAGCGGCCGGAGGCGTTGCATTGGCCGTCGATCGCCTCGCGCTCATCGGCGGTCAGGCCGCCGATCTCCATCAGCCCGTCGACGAACAGGCGCAGGCCCAGCTCCGTCGGCAGCCGCCCGGCCGAGGTGTGCGGCGCGAACAGCAGGCCGATCTCCTCCAGATCCGACATGACGTTGCGGATGGTGGCGGGCGACAGATGCCCGAGCCGGCGTGACAGGGTGCGTGAGCCGACCGGCTCTCCGGTCTCGACATACGCATCGACGATCTGGCGGAAGATCTCGCGCGAGCGCTCCGACATCTCGGCCAGGACGGGCCGATGACCGGCAATGCCGGCGACGCCGCTTTTTGCACCTTTCGGATCGAATTCCATGGCGGCTTCAACCTCCGGAGCATCGAATCTAGGAACCGCGGAATGCGGCGTCAACTCGCCGTTGCCAGCGGGCGGGCGCATGGGCACAGTCCGGCGCCATGCGCAAGGTGCAACGCAAGGGCAGACCCAGACGGCGCGTGCCAGCCGCCGCGGGAGACGGCGCGGCGATGGGGCCGTGCCCGCTCTGCGACCGGCCGATGATCGCCGGGCCGAGCCTTGACCAGCATCATCCCGTCCCGCGCAGCCATGGCGGGCGCGATACAGTCTTCATGCACAAGATCTGCCACCGCGCCATCCACGCGATGCTGAGCGAGCGCGAACTGGCGGCGGATTATACCGGTTTCGCGGCGCTGCGCACGCACCCGATGCTCGCGCAATTCATCGCCTGGGTGAAGAAGCGCCCGCCCGAATACTACGACCGCACCCGCTGGTCGCGCAGCAGGCGATTCAAGTGACCCGGGGAAAGCCGCGGCTCCTATGGCCCCCTTCCCTGGACTCCGCTACGCCCCGCGTGTAGCTTCCGGCGCAATTTCGAACACTTCATGAGGAGCGCGATCCATGCGCCCATCCGGCCGAGCGGCGGACGAAATGCGCCCCGTCGAGTTGCTGATCGACGTGAACAAGTATGCGGAGGGCTCCTGCCTCGCCAAGTTCGGCGAAACCCACGTGCTGTGCACCGCCTCGATCGACGACAAGGTGCCGCCCTTCCTGCGCAACAGCGGCCAGGGCTGGGTGACCGCGGAATACGGCATGCTGCCGCGCTCCACCCATTCGCGCACCGACCGCGAGGCGGCCAAGGGCAAGCAATCGGGCCGCACGCAGGAGATCCAGCGCCTGATCGGCCGCGCCTTGCGCACCGTCACCAACCTCAAGGGATTCGGCGAGCGGCAGATCAAGATCGATTGCGACGTTCTGCAGGCGGATGGCGGCACGCGCACCGCGGCCATCACCGGCTCCTATGTCGCGCTCTATCTCTGCTTTCGCCACATGAAGAAGCTGGGCGCGGTGCACGACATTCCGCTGAGCGACCAGGTCGCGGCGGTGTCCTGCGGCATTCATCAGAAACAGGCCGTGCTCGACCTCGATTATGCCGAGGATTCCACCGCCGAGGCCGACGCCAATTTCGTGCTGACCGCCAAGGGCGGCATCATCGAAGTGCAGGGCACCGCCGAGCGCGAACCCTTCAGCGAGGCTGAATTCCTGCAATTGCTGGGCTTCGCCCGCAAGGGCATCGCCGAATTGACACGCCTGCAGCGCGTCGTGCTGGGGTTGGAGTAGGAGGCACTGGACAATCCAACGCTCGTCTCGCTCACTCTCATGTCATCCCGGCCTTGAGCCGGGATCCATTCCGCAGGCGCACGTGCGGCTGAAGCATGGACCCCGGCTCGCGGGCCGGGGTGACGGTGGAGCGGTTACGAGCGTGGCGCGGTTGTTCCGGCAATGATGACTTGAGACGTAGGCGCGCAGTGACCACCACGCTTATCATCGCCCCCGAGCGCGATCCGGATGCCAAGGCGCGGATCTGCCGCGCGATCCTGGAGTCGCTGCCCGAGTGGCTCGGCATTCCGGAGGCGATCGACCGGTTCTGCCGCGAGGTGCGGGACCTGCCCATGTGGGCGGCGCGGCGCGGCGATGACGTGGTCGGCTTCGCGACCCTGCGGCAGCATTTCCCAGCAACGGCGGAGCTGCACCTGATCGCGATCAACCCCGCGCATCATCGCGCCGGTATCGGCGCGCGGCTGCTGCGGGAGATGGAGCAGCGCCTTGCGGCGTCCGCCACGCGGGTTGTGACGGTGAAGACCCTGGCGCCCAGCGCGGGCGACCAGGCCTACGCGCGCACGCATCGCTTCTATGCCGCGCAGGGCTTCGTGCCTCTGGAAGTGTTCCCGACCCTGTGGAACGCGGAGAACCCCTGCCTGCTGATGGCAAAGACCGTGCGGACGCCGCGCCGCTTCACCGAGCAGAAGCTGGTCATCGCCAGCCACAACAAGGGCAAGCTCAGGGAAATGGTGGAGCTGATGGCACCGCTCGGCATCGAGGTAATGCTGGCCGGCGATCTCGGCCTGCCGGAACCCGATGAGACGGAGGATTCCTATATCGGCAATGCCAGGCTGAAAGCGGTGGCGGCGGCGACCGCCTCCGGCCTGGCCGCCCTTGCCGACGATTCCGGATTGTCGGTCGATGCCCTCGGCGGCGCGCCGGGCATCTATTCGGCGCGTTGGGCCGACAAGGACGAAAGCGGCGAACGCGACTTCAACATCGGCATGGACCGCGTGCTGCGCGAATTGGCGCCCCATGCGGATCGCCGCGCCCGCTTCGTCAGCGCGCTCGCCCTGTGCTGGCCGGACGGCCACTGCGAGCTGTTCGAGGCCTGGGTCGATGGCGACATTATCCAAGAGAAGCGCGGCACGCGGGGCTTCGGCTACGACCCGATCTTCCGCCCGCATGGCTACGACATCACCTTCGGCGAGATGGATCCCGACCATAAGCGGGCGATCAGCCACCGCGCCGAGAGCTTCCGCCAGCTCCTGGCGGCGTGTTTCACCGGGCGATGATGGCCGCTCGCATGCAGGTCGCCCCGGCCCATCGAAGCTCCTGGATGGTCGGACCAAGTCCGGCCATGGCGGAGTAGGTCGGGAGGGCAGCGTGCACACGCCCTCCCCCGGCTTCGGCATCTACATCCACTGGCCATTCTGCCGGTCCAAGTGCCCGTATTGCGACTTCAACTCCCATGTGCGGGAGCGCATCGACCATGCGCGCTGGCGCAACGCGCTGCTGGCCGAGCTCGAGCACTACGCGCGCGAGACGGAAGGGCGCAAAGTCACCAGCGTCTTCTTCGGCGGCGGCACGCCGTCGTTGATGGAGCCGGAGACCGTCGCGGCGCTGATCCGGCGCGTGCGCACGCTCTGGCCGGTTGCGGACGACATCGAGATGACGCTCGAAGCCAATCCGACTTCTGCCGAGATCGAGAAGTTCCGCGCGTTCCGCGACGCCGGGGTCAACCGCGTGTCGCTGGGCGTGCAGAGCCTGGTTGCCGACGATCTCAAGTTCCTCGGCCGCCAGCACGATGCGGCCCAGGCCCTGGCGGCGGTAGAGATGGCGGCGCGCATTTTCGACCGCTTCTCCTTCGACCTCATCTACGCACGCCCGAACCAGACGCTCGCGCAGTGGCAAGAGGAGCTCGATCGCGCGCTGGCCTTCGCGGCCGGCCACATCTCGCTCTACCAGCTGACCATCGAGCCGGGCACGCAGTTCGAGCAGGCCGTGGCGCGCGGCGATTTTCGCGTGCTGGACGAGAAGCCCGCCGCCGCGCTTTACGAGGCAACGGTCGCGCGTCTCGGTGGCGCCGGACTCGCCGATTACGAGATCTCCAATTTCGCCAGGCCCGGCGAGGAATCGCGCCATAACCTCACCTACTGGCGCTATGGCGATTATGTCGGCGTGGGTCCCGGCGCCCATGGCCGCCTCACCCTCGGCGGCAACAAATATGCGACCCGCCAGCACCGCGCGCCGGAAGCCTGGCTTGCCCTGGTCGAGCGCGACGGTCACGCCACGCGCCAGCGCGATCCCGTCCCGCGCGCCGAACGGCTGAGCGAGATGCTGATGATGGGCTTGCGCCTGAAGGAAGGCTTGCCGCTCGCCCGCATCGAAGAGGAATCGGCCCAGCCTTTCGCCCAGGCGATCGATCCCGCGCGCCTCCGGCGCCTGGTCGATGGCGGCTTCCTGGCGCCCGCCGAAGATCACCTTGCCGCGACGCAGGCCGGCCGGCAGCGCCTCGACGCCGTGCTGGCCGCCCTGCTCGCATAGTTATTTCGAGCAACATCGAAATATGGCTTGACGCGCGCGCCGGCCAGCTCTAGCATATTTCCATGAAAGTCGAAAAAGCAGCGAAGCAGCTCGAAGCTCTTGGCAACCCGACGCGTCTCAAGGTCTATCGCGCCTTGGTGCGGGCGGGCGACGATGGGCTGCCCGTCGGACATCTGCAGGACAAGATCGGCATCGCCGCTTCCACCCTGTCGCATCATCTGCACCGGCTCATCCTGACCGGGCTGGTGACGCAGGAGCGGCAGGCCACCACCTTGATCTGCCGGGCCAATTACCCGGCGATGGACGATCTGGTCGGCTACCTGGTGAACGAATGCTGCCTCGATGCCTGCCGGGCGGACGAGCGCGCGGCATAGCACTCTTTTTTTGGCTGCCTATTTCTAAGATTCTGGAAGGAGCGAATAAGATGAGCACCCCGCAAATGCTACCGGTCGCCATCATCGGCGGAGGGCCGATCGGCCTTGCCGCTGCCGCGCATCTGGCGGAGCGCGGCATTCCCTTCAAGCTGTACGAGGCGGGCGAGACGATCGGCGCCAATATCCGCGACTGGAGCCATTGCCGCATCTTCACGCCCTGGGAGTTCTCCACCGACGGCGCGAGCCGGCGCCTCCTGGCGCGCCACGGCTGGCAGGAGCCGCCGGCCGATGCGCTGCCGACCGGCGACGACATCTACCGTCTCTATCTGAAGCCGCTCGCGAAAGTGCCGGAGATTGCGCCGCATATCGAGACCGGCGCGCGGGTCGCCGCCATCACGCGCCTCGGCATGGACAAGGTGACGAGCAAGGACCGCGAGCGCCGCCCCTTCCGGCTGACCGTCGCGCGCAAGGGGGAAGCGCCGCGCCACGATCTCGCGCAGGCCGTGATCGATGCCTCCGGCACCTGGCAGAACCAGAATCCGCTCGGCGCCTCCGGCCTGCCGGCGGAGGGCGAAGAGGAATCCGCCGATCGCATCGCCTATGGCATGCCCGACGTGCTCGGCCGCGAGCGCGCGAACTATGCCGGCCGCCGGGTCGCGGTGGTGGGCGGCGGCTTCTCCGCCATCAACGTGCTGCTCGATCTCGTCGCTTTGCGCGAGCAGCAGCCCACGACCCAGATCACCTGGATCGTGCGGGCGACCCGCATGCACAAGATCTATGGCGGCGGCGAGAACGACCAATTGCCCGCGCGCGGCGCGCTCGGCACTAGGCTGCGCCACCTGGTGGAGAGCGGCGCGGTCACGCTGATCCAGGGCTTCGCGGCGGGCGCGGTGCGGCGGGCGTCGGGTGGCATCGCGCTGGTCGGCGACACGCCGGCCGGCGAGCGGGTCACGGACCCCGTCGACCGCGTCGTGGTCGCCACCGGCCAACGCCCCGACCTCTCGCTCACCCGCGAGTTGCGTCTGGAACTCGATCCGTGGCTGGAAAGCGTGAAGGCGCTCGGCCCCCTCATAGACCCCAATTTGCATTCCTGCGGCTCTGTCCCGCCGCACGGGCACCGCGAGACGTCGCATCCAGAACCCGGCTTCTACACCATCGGCATCAAGAGCTACGGTCGCGCGCCGACGTTCCTGTTGCTGACGGGCTATGAGCAGGCGCGCTCGGTGGCGGCAGCGCTGGCCGGCGATCTCGAAGCCGCCGACGCGGTCGAGCTGACGCTGCCCGAGACCGGCATCTGCGAGACCGATCCAACGGACGAGGGCGCCGCGTGCTGCGGCGGCCCCGCCCCGATCGAGATCGCGGCAAAGCTCGATGCCTGCTGCGTGAAGGACGTGGTCGCGAAGCAAGCCGGCAAGTCGGGCTGCGGGTGCTGATCTTGTTTGAAGAGACCCCCCCCCTTGTGGGGGAAGGGGCCTTTTGACTGTATGGAAACGCCTCCTACGATGACAGCAATCGCACCGGCAGAGGACAAGATCACCGCAGCTCTGCCCTCCCCTCGCCTGGTGGTCAGCGCGCTGGGCATTGCGCAGATCCTGGCCTGGGGCTCGTCCTATTATCTGCCGGCGGTGCTCGCGGCGCCGATCGCGGCGGAGACCGGCTGGCCGCTCGCCTGGGTGATCGGCGGATTGTCCCTTGGCCTGCTGGTTGCGGGACTCATCTCGCCCGCGGTGGGGCGGCGGATCCATGCGCAGGGCGGTCGCGTGGTCCTGGCCGCCAGCGCCGTGCTGCTGGGCGTGGGGCTCGGCACGCTCGCCATCGCTCCGAACCTGCCGGTCTATCTTGGCGGCTGGCTGATCGTCGGCCTCGGCATGGGATGCGGCCTCTACGACGCGGCCTTCTCCACCCTCGGCCAGATATATGGCGAGGGCGCGCGCCGCGCCATCACGGCACTCACCCTGTTCGGCGGCTTCGCCAGCACGGCGTGCTGGCCGCTCTCCGCGCTGCTGGTCTCGCAGCTTGGCTGGCGCGGCGCCTGCGCCACCTACGCGCTCATCCACCTCGTCATCGTGCTACCGCTCTATCTGGTCAGCCTGCGCGGCGAGCGGCGCCATGCTGCGGCGCCGGCACCGACAGAGTCCAGGACTGCCAATGGCACCGGGCATCTCCTGCCATTCGCGCTGCTCGGCGCGGCGATCACGTTCAGCGCGCTCATCTCCACCATTCTCTCGGTGCACCTGCTCACCATCCTGCAGGCGCGCGACATCGCGCTGGCGGCGGCGGTGGCGCTCGGCGCGCTGGTCGGTCCCGCGCAGGTCGGCGCGCGCTTCATCGAGATGATGATCGCGCGCCATCACCATCCGATCTGGACCATGCTGGCCTCGGCCCTGTTCATGACCATCGGCATCGGCGCCTTGTGGGCGGGCCTGCCGATCCTCTCGGCCGCTTTGGTGTTCTACGGCGCGGGCATCGGGCTTGAATCCATCGCGCGGGCGACCGTCCCGCTCGTTTTGTTCGACCCTCGGAACTACGCGCCGATCATGGGCAAGCTCGCCTTCCCCAGCCTGATCGCGCAGGCGGCGGCGCCGAGCATCGGCACCTTGCTGATGCTGCATCTCGGCCCCGGCGGCACGCTGGCGACGCTGACCGTGCTCGCCGCCATCAAGCTCGCTCTGGCCGGCGCGCTCTTTGCCTGCGTGCGGACGCGATAAGTCCCGTTAGCGCGGCGGGCGGAAGTTGTTGTCCACCACGACATAGCTGGTGAGGTTGTACTTGACGCCGCTGACCGGGCTCACGCCCTGGTGCGGGTGCGTCCAATAAGGCGGGAAGAGCAGCATCAATCCCGCGCGCGGCTTCACCCGGATCGATTGGAACGGGAAATCGGTGAAGCCGCCTTCCTCCACGTCCTTGAGATACATGAGCACCGCCACCATGCGGTCGTGGGTGCCGGCGACCGACGCGTCGATATGCATGCCGAAGCCCTGCCCCGGCTCGATGCGCTCCAGCAGCGGCGGCGTGCGCTTGGTGGCGGGCGTGGAGACGAGCTGCTTGAGGGTCGGGAACGCCTCGGCATAGGCCGTGAGGTTCTTCTCCAGCGCGACGGAGTAGGCCTCCGCGATGTCGCGCCATTCCGGCAGGTCGCCGATCTGCAGCATGGTGCCGGACCTCAGGCGCGGCTTGTCGCGGGTCGCCGTGGTCGAGGCGTGCTTGCGCTCATCCGCCTCGAAGCGGCGGATCACCTCCTCGCACAGCTCCCGGCTGAACGTGTCGCGGTACATGCGGATGAAATGCGGCTGCTGGATTTGCGCGCCCTGCGGCCCCTGCTGCGCCCCCAGCGTTCCGATCTGCACCCCGCGATCCTTCACCGCCATCGTCCGCCTCGATCATGTCCGGATGCGCGGACCATAGCAGAAAGCGGCGCGGGCATGTAAGCGGCCGCCACGCCCGCTGCATCTCGCCCAGTTTTCCCTCCCCCAGTTCGGGGGAGGGCGAGAGGGAGAAGCCGCCGCGTGATCTAGGCGGCCAGTTGGGCGCTGCCAAGCTGCTCCGCCAGCTCCGCGATGGTCAGCACCGGGAAGCCATTGCGCCGCGCATAGGCCTTGGCGCGCTTGCCGCGCAGCATCTCGCCATGGCGGTCCATCAGCTCGCACAGAACGGCGGCGGGCTTCAGACCCGCCAGCCGCGCCAGGTCCACCGCGCCCTCTGTGTGGCCGCGGCGGGACAGCACCCCGCCCGGCTGGGCGCGCAGCGGGAAGACATGGCCGGGCCGCGCCAGGTCGCCGGGCCGCGCGCCATCGGCGATGGCGGCGCGCACGGTGGTGAGGCGGTCCTTCGCGGAGACCCCGGTCGTGACGCCGGTCTTCGCCTCGATCGAGACGGTGAAAGCCGTGCCGAAGCGCGTCTCGTTGTTCGCCACCATCGGCGGCAGATCGAGCTGGCGGACCAGCCGGTCGTCGAGGCACAGGCACACGATACCGCTGCAATCGCGGATCAGCCGGGCCATCACGTCGTGCGACAGGGTCTCGGCCGCCGCGACCAGGTCGGCCTCGTCCTCGCGCGTGTCGTCATCGAGCAGCACGACGGGCAGGCCGGCGCGCATGGCTTCGCAGGCGGCGGCGATGCGCCTCGTGATCTGGCCTGCAATCTGGAGAGAGTTGGACATGGAGAAACGCTCCTCGCTGTGAGTCGGGTTGCGAAAAACGTTCCAGGGCTAGTGATCGCATCGACGCGCGAGCCCGCTTTCGCGGCGGCCGCGTCGCTGCTCTCGTCTTCTTTCATCCGGACTATGACCGTCGGCCCAGGCATCTGACCTGGTCTGCTGACCCGCGGAACGGGCGTTCCGCGGCGCTCGCGGGCTCGGCGCCGAAGCTCACCGAGCCTGGCACCCTACCGCCGGTGGGGATTTACACCCCGCCCTGAAGACGTAACGGCGGGACCTTGGCAGAGCAGCCTGTCTCGCGTCAAGGCCGGTTCAGCCGACCATGCTTTTGATGTCGGCGGTGAAGGTTGGGAAGCCGTAGACCGTCTGCCGCAGCGCCGTGACGGTGATGCCGTGCTTCATGGCGAGGGCGAAGATGTGGATCAGTTCCTCCCCCGCATGGCCGACGATCTGCGCGCCGAGGATGCGCTCGCCATCCTCGTCCACCACAACCCGCGACCAGGCGGCGGTTTCCGCGTAGGTCCGGGTGGAGATCCAGGAGCCGAGATCGTGGGTGTGCGCCGTCACGCGGCGCCCCTGCTCCACCGCCTTCGCCTGGGTCAGGCCGACGCTGGAGAGCGCCGGCACCGTATAAACGCAGGACGGAATGGGCGCGTAGTCCGGCTTGTGCCGCGGTCCCCCGTTGCGCAATTCATCCACGATATTGCGGCCGACGATGTCGCCCTCATAGCTGGCGACCGGCGACAATTGCGGTGACGACCACAGCGCATCGCCGCAGACATAGACGGAAGGATTGGAGACGGAGCGCAGATGCTCGTCCACCTTGATCCGCCCGCGTTCATCCGCCACCTGGCCGGCCGTCAGATCGAGTGCGTCCACATCCGCGATCCGGCCCGCGCCATTCACCACGCGATCGGCGTCCAGCGTCTGCTCCCGGCCGCCTTCCTCGAACGTCACGCGCAGGCGCCCGTTCAGCGGCGCGATGCGCTTGATCTTGACCTCCATGCGCAGGTCGATGCCGATGCGCCTGCTCTCCTTCACGATCCCGGCCACCGCATCCTGGTCGAACTCGCTCAGCACGCGCGGCGCTACCTCGAGGATCGTCACCTTCGCGCCGGCCCGCGCATAGACGTGGCTGAACTCCATCGCGATCACGCCGCCGCCGATGAAGACGATTTCGCGCGGCAGGACACGCTCATTGAGCACGTCGTCGGAGGTGATGAGATGCTCGGCCCCGTCGATCGGCAGCTTCCGCGGCTTGGAGCCGGTGGCGATGACGATGTGCTTTGCCTCGATCGTGCGATCGTCCACCGCAATGTTACGCGCTCCGGTGAAACGCGCAGTGCCGCGGATCAGCGTGACATTTCGGTCGTTCAAGCTGCGCTCCAACCGCGCGGGGATGCCCTCGATCATCGCTTTCTCGCGGTCGATCAGGGCCGTCCAGTCGAGCCTGGGCGTGCCGACGGCGATGCAATGCGCCTCGGCGCGTTCGATCTCATGCAGCGCGTGGGCGGCCGCCACCAGCACCTTCTTCGGCGTGCAGCCGCGATTGGGACAGGTGCCGCCGAGATCGCCCGGCTCGATCATGGCGACGGTGAGGCCGGCGGCGCGGGTTGGCCCCGTCGCGCCAAAGCCCGCATTGCCTCCGCCCAGGATGACGACATCGTATGTCTCGGTGGCCATGGTGCGACCTCCGCAGGAGATGTGACACGGCTCGTCGGCCGGTCGCTCATCTGACAACAGGAGAGGCCGCCCCGCAATCGCTAAGGCGCCAGCGTCACTTCCGCGCTGAGCGGCAATTTGGTGAAATCGTCGATCAGAAGGCCGATCTGCACCTGCCAGGGGCCGGCGATCCATAACGGCAAATCCGGCACGCGATAGCGGCCCGCTCCAATCCGTTCCGCCCTGGCGTTGATCGGCTCGATGCCTGGTGCGGTGAGCCGGACCTCCACTTCCTTCGGATCCCCCGGCGCCCCCGCCTTCGGCACGAGCGCGATGGCGAGATCATTGTCGCCGACCTTGCCCGGCGTGAAGGCCAGCGTGACGTCGTAGCGCGCATGCGCGAGGGGTATCTTGAGCGCCCCGGCGGGCGGTGGACCGAGCGACAATCCGACCGCCAGCATCGTTGCCATGGCCGCCGCGAAGAGATCGAGACCGAGCACGAGGCGAAGCAGCCTGCGCATTCCCGGCTCACCCGCGATCGCGCGGCGCGTCAGCCACAGGCGGTTCACCGCCGCGATGACCAGCATCAGCGCGACCGCGGCCAGCTTGGCACAGAGGCGCAGGCCATAATCGCTCTGCCACAGATCCGCCCATCGCGGCAGCAGCACGAAAGCGATCGCGATGCCGCTCGCCAGCGTGCCCGCCATCGCCAGCGCGCCATAGGTCTGGAAGCGCCGGAACAGATCCGCGGTTTCGCCATCCGCATTCCGCGCCAGCATGAGCCGCAACGGCCCGATGGCGCCGATCCACAGCGCCGCCGTAAAGCCGTGCAGGATCATCATGCCATGCCCCAGGGCCGCCGGCACATGGGCGAGCACGTGCCCGCTATCCGCCATGCCGAGCAGCGACAGCGCAATGCCGAGCCATTGGGCGATCGGGCCGCCGCCGAACGCCAGCATGAGAAGCCCGATCACCGAACACCCACGCCACGCATTGTTCGATGCCGCCAGTGCCGCTTGCCATGACTCGGGCGCAAGCAGCGCATGCGCGGGCAGGCCGGCGCGCACGGCGCCCTCCGCGCCGATGAACAGGATGATGATGCCTATGCCGGCCATCGCGAGCCGCCGCGTGGCTTGGCGCAGCTCCGGCTTCATCGCAGCCGGCGCGAGCAGCAGACGGAACAAGGCCGTGCCGACGGCGAAGAGCAGGGCGACCCGCGCCAGAGCGTGCAGCGCGAACGCGAGCCAATGACTGTCCTCGCCTTCCGCCACGACCGGCACTGCACCGCCGGCGGCCGCGCCCACGGCGAAGGTGAAGCTCCCGCCGATCACGTGGCCGTCGAGCGACGCGACACGCCAGCTCACCAGATAGCGGCCGTCCGGCAGGCGATCCGGCAGCGCCCAGGCAACGCGCCCATCCTGCACCTGCGGCGCGGTGGCCGGCGCGCGATCCGCGCCGGTGGAATCGATCAGGCGCAGCGCGAGAAGCTGCACCGGCTCATTGAAGATCAATTCGATGCGCTCCGGCGCTTCGGCATGGACGGACAAGGCGGCGGGACTCGTGGCCTGCAGCACGGCATGCGCCCATGCGCCCGCCATGCTCGCCAGCAGGAAGCCCAGGACCAGCGCCAGCCATCTGGCGCCGGTCCCAAGCCGGGCTTTCACCCCCGCCAACTACTCGTCCTTCGGTGCGACGATCGTGAAGCCGGGAGCCGGATGCTCGTAATCGTCCTCCGACTTGCCGGGCTCCGGAATCTCGATCCAGCGCTCGGTGGCGCTGTCGCATTCCTGCACGACGGGCAGGTAGATCTTCGTGCCCGGCGCGAAATTGGTGACGCGCACGCGGAACACGAACTCGTCGTAGAAATGGTCCGGCAGGTTGCCGCCGGTCCAGGCGATCTCCTGCACGCCCTTGGTGACGGGCGTGCCGTAGTAATCATAGGTCTTGGCATAGTCGCCCACCGTCAGCTCCACCTGCCAGCCGGGCTTGGGCATCGGCTTGGCTTCGATGAGGCCCTCGGGGATCCGCACGCGCACGGTATTGGTGGCGGCGCCATCGCAGCCGTGCGGCACGCGCAGGACGGCCTTGTAGCTGGAATCGGGCGTCGCCTCCTCCTGCTCGAGGGTGACGTGCGCCGCGGCACTGTGGGCAAGGCCGGCGGCCGCAAGGGTGGCGAGGGAAACGGCAAGCATTCGCAATCCGCGCATGGCGGTGCTCCTTGAAATTTTCGAGTGGACGGAATGGCTCGGGTCAGTATCTCAAGCGAGCGCGGGCGGGCCGCGGCAGACCAGGATCTTCGCGCCGCGCGAATCCCAGATCCGCGTCCGGCAGGTCCAGCCGGCGCCGGTCGCATGAAGTGATGGCGACGGTTCCGGCGCGGCCGCCGCGCCGGGCAGCGACATGCCGCCCAAGACGAGGCATTGCAGGCAGTCCGTGCCGGAGCCGTGATGCGCCAATCCCGCATGGCCCTTGCCGGAATCACCCTGTCCGTAATCGTCGTGACCGGATTGATCGGGACCGGCGTGGTGCTGGCCATCGTGGGCGTGCGCGTGATGCGCGCCGGCTTCGGCCCGCGCCTGCAGGGCGATGTCCACGCCCGCCAGGTTGAAGGGCGGCGCCAAGGCGAGCAGCAGCGCCAGGCAAAGGCCAAGCCATTGCCGCCCGGTGCGCTCTCTCGGTCGCCGAACCCGGTTCATCGGCGCAGTCTATCCCCAGCGCGGCCATCGCCACCATCCGCGCCGCGTCGCGGAACTTTCCCAGAGCGTCCGCCTCACCGCACGAAGCGGAGGGTTTTGCCCGCGCATGCGGGCGGCGTCCGACGGCGCGATCACGAGGAACGAACGTAGATGTCCGCGCCTTCCCCGATGCCCGGGCTCAGACACGCAAGCTGCCGCCCGGCATGACGCGCAGCCGGTCGGTGGTGGGCGGCGGGATCGCGCCTGTGATGCGCTGATCCTCGACCCGGCCCTATCCGAGTGGAGGATCATGAGGGTGTCGTTGATGCGCTGCGGCGCGTGGCGATCGGCGCGTGCAGCGTCTCAGCTATTCCGTCGCGATCGACGTGGTGCGGCGCTCATGCCAGGCACACCGCTTCGACATTGTTGCCATCGGGATCGGTCAGGAACGCCGCGTAATAGGTCGGGCTGTAATCCGCGCGCAGGCCGGGCCTGCCGTTGTCCGTGCCGCCGGCCTTCAGCCCCGCGTCGTGGAACTTGTCGACCGCCGCGCGATTCTTCGCCTTGAACGCGACATGCACGCCCGGCGCCTTGCTGCTCGTGTCGGCATAGAGCCACAAGGCGGGCTCGCCTTTCGGCCCGAGGCCGGCGCCGTTCGCATCCTGCGAGCAGACTTCGTGCCCCAATGGCCCGAGCGCCGCTTCGTAGAAGCGCAGGCTCGCCTTCAAATTGCTCACATGCAGGCCGATATGATCGTACATCGTTTCCTCCTCTCTGGATGAGGAGGTCAGCCTAGCGAATAAGAGGCGATGCGTTCTTGGAGGATCTTGCGCTCGCCTTGCGCGGCCTTGCGGAACGCGCGCGGGCTGACGCCGGCGGCGCGCCGGAAGGTGCGCACGAAATTCGATAGGTCCGCGAAACCCACATCGAAAGCCACATCGGTGATGCTCGGCGCCGGATCGGCCAGCAGCCGCGCCGCGTGCCGCAAGCGGCAGCGCACCAGGTACTGGTGCGGCGTGACGCCCAGCACCCGTGCGAACAGGCGCAGGAAATGGAACGGGCTGAGGCCCGCCTGGCGCGCGATCATATCGAGGTCGATCGCGCGATGCGCATGCTCCTCCAGCCAGAGCGCCGCCTCGACCGCGCGGCGCCGGTCGCGGGCCTGATCGATCGCGGGCCTCTTCTCCGCCGCCGCGGATCTGGAGCCATGCGCACCGCCCGCGAGCGCGACGAAGCGCGCCGCCATCAGCAGCCCGGCCTCGTCCAGCGCCACGCCGCTGCGCCGCGCGGCGGCGGCTTCCGCCAATTCCGCCGTCACCATCAGCGCCGGCATCGGCGGCAGCGCGCCGACCGACCAGATCGCATCGTCATCGCCGATCGCCGCGACCAGCTCCGGGGCCAACTGAAACGACAGGCATTCATCGCCGCAGACGTGATCGTGGCTGCACACATACTCATCGCCCGCGCGCCCGATCAGGACGGAGCCGGCCACCAGCTCGAAGTAGTCGCCGCGCGTGCTGTAGCCGAAGCTGCCCTTGCGCACGAAGGAGATCGAGTGGCGCTGATGCCGCTCCACGAACGGCCTGGCGCCAAGTCCGACCTGGCAGCGGTAATCGTAGATCGCGAGGCTGTCGCTTCGGGATATGCAGGTCATGCCCATGCATTCAGTTTAGCAGGGGATCGCCACCCTGCCATCCGCCCTGGCGGCGCACTTGGAGAAAATTGCGGGACAAGCCTACAGGACGGCTGCCCGCACCTGCCGTAGGCGCATGTAGCCGCCGAGCATCCCCGCGAGAGGAATGAGGCCCAACTCGATGAAGTCGCGCATCTTCCATGGCCAGGGCTCTTCGACCGCCAGGATCGTGACAATGACAGAAAGGAACGTGCAGAGCGTCCCGTTGATCAGCTCGCCGCGTCCGGCGACCCGTGCCGCCACATAACCACCGGCGACTGTCGCAGGGCAACTGAGGGCAAATGCGACGATCCTTGGCACGCCCGCTTGAAAGGCCCCGCTCGTGGCTTCCACGTCGCCAAGATCGAGCAACCCCGCAGCCGCGGCGATAATCGCGATTCCGATAATCATGCTTCCGGCGAAATCGACCAACGCCCCAAGCAGAACCCCCTTGATCGAGATCGACGACATGATGCTTTCCCCTCGCAGCGCAAATGCCCAGGGTCAGCATCCTGCTCAATGATTGAAAAAATCCTGACGCGCTATTCCTGGGGCTTCCCCACGGTATCCGCCATCTTGGCGCCCCTGCGGCCGAGCGGCTGGGGTCGGCCGGTTGTGCTGTCGCGCGCGGTCTGATGCTCGATCTCTGCATTGAGTTCGGCGCCCATCAACACGACCGTGCTCGACAGCCAGGTCCACACCATGAAAGCGGCGACCGCGCCGAGCGATCCGTAGGTCTTGTTGTAGTTGCCGAAATTGGCCGCGTACCAGGAGAACAGCATTGAGACGACAAGCCACAGGATCGCGGCAGAGATGCTGCCCCAGGTGATCCAGCGCCAGCGCGGGTTCTCGCGGCTCGGACCGTAGCGGTAGACGACCGCCAGCCCCAACACCACGACGGCCAACAAGGCCGGCCAGCGCAGTAGACTGATGATGAGCGCGCCCGCGCCGCCCAGCTGAAGAAAGTTCAGCGCTGCCGGCACGACCACGATCCCGATCAGCGCCAGGACCAGGAAGAGAATCATCCCGGCGGTGAAGAGCAGAGAAAGGGCGTTCAGCTTGAAGAAGTTGCGCCGCTCCTTTTCGCCGTAGACGACATTGAGTGCATCGAACAGAGCCTTCACCGCGGCATTGGCGCTCCACAGCGAAACGAGCAGGCCGCCGAAGAATGCAAATCCCAAGGCCTTCTGGCTCTGCGATGCCAAGTGCTGAAGCTGGCCCCGCATGATCTCGACCGCTTCCTGCGGGATCGTGCCCGCGAGTCCGGCCAGCTGGCGCTCGATATCGGCCGGATTGGCAAACATTCCATAGATCGAAACCAGTGCCGCCAGCCCCGGAAACAAAGCAAGCAGGACGTAGTAGGTGACGCCCGCGGCCAGTGCCATGACGCGGTCGTCACCCACGCTCCGATAGGTGCGGACAAGGATGTCCTTCCAGCCGCGCGCAGGAATGTCGCGGGGCCGGTCCGCGGTACGCCCGCGGTTCCCGCCTTCGCCGTGCTGGAGGCGCGTGCCATCGTCCACCGACAGGAGCGCCGCTTCGTCCTGCGCCCGAATCGATTTGACAGCCAACCAGCCCGTCAGGCCCGTGATGAGCCAAGTCGACAGCCGATTCATGGGGCCCCCCGCGGCCCGGTCAGGTGCGCTGTTTATCTTCCTCGGTGCTTGACGGGGTGCCCATCGCGCCGGCTTCGGCGGCCTCGCTAAATGGGGTACTGCGCGGCTCCGTCTCGACGTTGGAGGCGTGGTCGCCCTGCTGAACGCCTCGCTCCAGATCGGCTGCGGCCTCGCGATAGGTTTCGCTTTGCCAGGGCTCGCGCGGCGTCGTGCCGCTCATGGGACTGTCGCCCCGGCCGGCTTCACCCGGCCGGCTTCCGCGCTGCAGGTCGCTGCCATATGGACTGACGTCCGCGCCATCGCCGGACTGGTCCGGGCGGCTCTGGCCGTTTTCGTCCATCGCGGCATGCAGCCCCTGCGTGGCGGCTTCGCGCGCCCGGCCCTGCACCTCGCGCCCCGCTTCGCGCGCGCGATCCTGCAGGTCACGGCTCGCATCGCCCATGATCTGCCGTTCCGGTCGCGTGGCTGGAATCATGGCCGCGAGGGCCGCGCCAAAGGCCACGCCAAGCCCCGCCACCAGCAGAGGATGCGCGCGGCAGAACGTGATCAGCGCTCCATCGCTGTCGAAGGTGTGCCGCGCCGAACGCCCATACTCGGCCGCCCTGCGGGCGGCGCTACGAAGACCACCTGCCGTCCGTCCATACATGTCTGTCGCGTGCTCCCGAATGTGACTGGCGCTCTCGCGTGCGCTCTCCATGCCTTCGCGCAGCTTGTCGCGCGTTTGATGCGCCGTCGAACTTGCCGTTTCTGACCAGCTTGACGCCGTCTGATGTGCGCGACCAACCGCTTCGTCATAGGCGGTGCTGGCGCGCGCGCTCATATCGCTGGCGCTCTCGCGCCCGCCCGACATCGCATCGCGCGCCTGGCCTACCAAGCCTTCCGCCGTCTCCCGGCCGCGCTGCATGGTCGAGGGTCCATCGCCGCCCTGGCTGAGGTCCTGCGCGATCCCGGCGGTCCTGCCCCAATCCCGTTCCACGGAGCCGTTGGCCCCATTGTGCCGCCGGCCCAGGGTACCGGACAGCGCCAGCCAGGCGACGCCGGCGCCGACCAGCGCGACCGGCACGGGGTTGTGCACGACCTCGTCGCGCAGGTTGCCCAGGAAAGCGCGTCCGCTGTTGTGTCGGAAATAATTGGACGCCTGGTCCAACAACTGCCCAGGCGACATGCGCGCGCGCAACTCGCCTAATGTCTGCTCCAGCCGTGCGCGCGTCTCTTCGGTTTCGCGCTCAAGCCGCGCGGTTTCGTTCACTGCCATGTCCTGCCTCCTGTCCCGCCATCCGTTCGCTGGTTCTGCCGCCGGTCTCGCCGTAATGAGCCGTCGTGGCTGAGTGGCGCGGCACTTCGGCGTCGCGCTTCAACTGGTCAATAGTCTTGTCCGGCACGAGCGATGAGGGCTTTGCCAGGTTCCAGCCGATCAGGGCCAGGACGACGCCGATGATCAACGCAACGCCACCGACGATCAGCGAAGCGATCGCGGGCGTCATGCCGTTCTGCACCAGCCCGGCCATGGCGGCCTGCAGGAGGATGACCAGGGCCGGGATCAGCAGGATCGCTCCCAGCAGGATCATCACCATGCCCGAGAGGGCCCGCCCGGCCTTCTCCGATATTTCGGCGCGGGCCAGTTGCCCTTCCTTGCGCACCAGGTTGGTGACTTGCGAAATGAGGTCGGTAAAAATCTCCGGGATCGGCCGGACGTTCATGCTTGCCATGGTCAAGTCCTCTGGTAATCGGGGTCCCGGGCGTTACTGTCCTGGGCGCTCTTCAGGAACCGGGTCATAACGAACCCGGCCAGCACGGCACCGCCGAACAGCGCAAGGGGCCGCTCCTGCCCCAGGCGGCGTACCGTCTGGGCGATATCCGACAGGTTTCGATCGCGCAGATCCGAGGCGACGTGATCGATTCGCTCGGCTGCGTCGTGGATGTAGGTCGCGGCTCCGGGCAGTTGCTCCTGCAACTGATCGGCGGCTGCATGGACTGCCCCGGCGATCCCGGACAGTTGCCGGGCGCCGGTTTCTTTCTGTTGCTCGGCGGCCTGCGCCGCGCGTTCCTTCAAAGACTCCACGCCTGCCGTGGCGGACGAGGCTTCGCTTTGGGCCATGATCTCCTCCCAAGCAGATGTGACGTGTCGATAACAGCCGATGACGCGAACTTGTTGCCGCGATGCCACAAGAGCTGGAGGACTGGCCGAAATACTGGATGGTGCGGGTGCGACCGGCTGCTAGAAGCCGGATTCGATCCGGATCTTCTCTCCGTCCCGGAAACGCGACAGGCGGAAGGGCGCGGGATCGACCACAGGCTCACCACCGCTCACCAGGTCCGCGACCAGGCGGCCCGCGCCGGGACCGATGCCGAAGCCGTGCCCGGAGAAGCCGGTGGCGATGAAGAAGCCTGGAACCGTTTCCACGGCGGAGATCACGGGCACCGCGTCCGGCGTCACGTCGATGAGGCCCGCCCAATGCTGTGCGACCGTCGCGCCCTGGAGCGCGGGAAACGCCTTCTTCACGGTCGCCAGCGCGCCTTCGCTGAGGGCGATCTCCGGCTCCGGGTCGAGGATGCGCACGCGCTCGAACACGGTCGGCCGGTCGGGCGCAAGCTGGCTCGGCTCGCCCCATTCCTCCAGGAAGCGCCGCCCCAGGCGCGGGCGCAGGTATTTCCACTCGGCCCGTGCGATCGGCAGGAACTGGCGCAGGAAGCGGAAGGAATCGGGCACGATATCGACGCGGCTGGAGGAGCCGTTCGCGATCGTGAAGCCGCCATCCAGCCGCCGGCGGATGCCGAAGCCGGTCGCCCACAAGGCCGTATCCGGGCCGCCGGCGACCGGGTTGGTGCGCAGCACGGACGCCAGGACCTTCAATTGCGGCAGCGTCACGCCGGCGGTGGAGCAGAGCAGGCGCGACCACGCCCCGCCCGCCAGCACCACCGAGCTGCAGGCGATGCGGCCCCTCTCCGTCACCACGCCGGCAACGCGCCCGGCGGCGAGGTCAAGGCCGCGCACCGCACAGCCGGTCAGGATCGCGGCGCCGGAGCGGCGCGCGGCCTGGGCGATGGCCGGCGCGGCTTTCTGCGGCTCGGCCCTGCCGTCAGCCGGGGCGTGCAGCGCGCCGGCATAGGCGTTCGTCGTGCCCGGCGCGACCCGCTCGACCTCGCCTGCGGAGAGGACGTGGGCAACGCGCTGGTAGTCACGGTGCTGGTCCGCCGCCCGCGCTAGCCAGGATTCGTAATGTGCCACCTCCGCCGCGTCGTCGCAGAGATAGGCGACGCCGGATGGACGAAAGCCGGTCTCGGCCTCCGCCAGCGCGTTCATGCCGGCCCACAAACGCAGGCTCTCCATCGCCAGCGGCAGCTCGCGCAGATCGCGCCCGATGGTGCGGCACCAGCCCCAGTTGCGGCTGGATTGCTCGCCGCCGATCACGCCTTTCTCGCACAACGCGACGGAGATGCCGCGCCGCGCCAGGAACAAGGTCGCGCAGACGCCGATGATGCCGCCGCCGATGACGACGACATCGACCTGGCGTGGCAGCGTGGAATCGGAGTCGACCGGGTCGAGGAGAGGTCCCAAGGCGGCGCTCACACTGAATCGAAAGGCCGCCGATGGAATCAGCCGCGTGGAGAAATGTCAAAGCTCTCGCGGGTGCCGGAGTCGACTAGAACAGCCGCCCCTGCCCGCGCTCCAGGTCAAGCAGATATGCCTTCGCGTTCACCCCGAGCTCGCTGGAATAGCCGCCGAGCCAGTTGGTGCCGATGATGCGGTGGCAGGGGATGACGATTGCGATGGGGTTCTGGCCGCAAGCCTGGCCGATGGCCTGGGCCGGCGCGTTGAGGCGCGCCGCCACTTCGCCATAGGTCAGCGTCTGCCCGTACGGGATCGAGAGCATGACGTCCCAGACATCCCTCGCGAAACCGGTGCCGTCCGCCGCGATCGGCAGCTCGAAGCGGGTCAGGCGCTTCTCGAAATAGGCCTGAAGCTGCTTCACCGCCTCCTTTACCAGCGGCGAGGATTGCAGGCGCGCGGGCGGGATTCCGCGCCAATAGAGATGCGTGATCGCATCGTTGTCGGCGCTGACCTCGATCCAGCCGATCTCCGTCTGCAAGGACGCGGTCGCCATTCCCTCACCCCGGCGCGGCGCGCCGGTTGCCGTCTCATATGCGTGCTGCAGCATTCTATCTCACCATCCGGCCGATTATCCAAGGGTGAGCGCCGTGCCCAGCCCCTTCGGGTGCGTCACCGGCAGGCCGCAGGTCTGGCCCCTGCACACATAGGCCGCCGGCTTGCCGTCCACCATGCCCTTGCCGTGGGCCGGGTGTCTCTCCGGCAATTGCGCGTCCGGCGTCACCACCTGCAGCAGGCGGTTGGGCAAGGAGCGCGCGTGCACGGCGTGGATGAGGGCACGGGTGGCGTCCGAATCGGCCGGCCCCACCACCACGATCTGCAAGGCGTTCTCCAGGAACTCGTTGCTGTTGATGAGGGTGGCGAGGGGAAAGAAGTTGCGGCCCAGCTCGCCCGAGAAGGCGGCGATCAGCGCGTGCGCGCGGTCCAGGTAGCGCTCCTCGCCCGTCAGGTGATGGAGCCGCGCCAGCACGCCGACCATCGCGCCATTGCCGTTGGGAATCGCGCTGTCCGCCGCCGACTTGGGGCGCTGGATCACGTCCGTCACGTCATCGGCGGTCATGAAATAGCCGCCGTGCTCCCGCTCCCAGAAATGCGCGTCGAGCAGCGCAACCAGTTCCTGCGCCGCGTCGAGGTATTGCGCCTCCTGCGTCGCCTCGTGCAGCGCCAAGGCCGCCGTCGCGAGATGCGCGTGATCATCGAGTGTCGCCGCGTGCTGCAGCTTGTCCGCACGCCAGGCGTGGAACAGGCGGCCACCCTTCATCATCGTGATGCGGATGAATCGGAAGGCGCGCGTGGCGAGGGCAAGCCAGTCCGGCCGCTCGAACGCCATCGCCGCCTCGGCGAGCGCCGCGATCATCAGGCCATTCCAGTCCGCCAGCACCTTGTCGTCCCAGCCCGGGCGCACGCGCCTGGCGCGCGCCGCCAGCAGCCTCTCGCGCGATTGCGCCAGGCGTCCTTCACCCGCCTCGTCCAGCAGCGACGATCGATCCGAGCGGTTGAGGATGGTGTGCCCTTCCCAGTTGCCCTCCGCGCTCACATCGTAGTGCTGCTTGAAGAACACGGCCTCGGGGCCGAGCACGGAATCGATCTCCTGCTCGGTCCACACATAGAACTTGCCTTCCTCGCCTTCCGAATCCGCGTCGAGCGAGGCGGCAAAGGCGCGGTCGCCTTGCGCATTCGGCGCGGCAAGCATCTCGCGCTCCAGCCAGGCGATGGTCTCGCTTACCCGCGCCGCATAGAGCGGGTCGCGCGTTTCCTGCCAGACCACGGCGAGCAGGCCCATCAACTCCGCATTGTCGTAGAGCATCTTCTCGAAATGCGGCACCAGCCAGTTGGCGTCGACCGAATACCGCGCGAAGCCGCCGCCGAGATGATCATAGATGCCGCCCTGGCTCATCCGCGTCAGGGTGACGGTCACGGCCTGCTTGAATCGCTGGTTCTTGGTGCGCTTGTAGGCGCGCCAGAACAGGTGGAACAGCGGTACCTGCGGAAACTTCGGCGCGCTGCCGATGCCGCCCTGCTGGAAATCCACCTCCTCCAGCAGGCGCTCGGCGACTTGGTCCGTGATCTCCGGCGAGATCGCGCCGCCGGCCTGCGGCGCCGCCAGCTTGGCCATCGCCTGGCGCAGCCCATCGACGTTCTTCTGCACCTTGTCCGGCTCCTGCGCGTAGGTCTCCGCCAGGGCGGTGAGGACGTCGGCGAAGCCCGGCCGGCCCCAGCGGCTGGTGGGCGGGAAATAGGTGCCGCCCCAGAACGGCCGCCCTTCCGGCGTCAGGAACATGGTGAGCGGCCAGCCGCCCTGCTGCCCCAAGAGCGCCAGCGCCTGCTGGTAGATCTGGTCGAGGTCCGGCCGCTCCTCGCGATCCACCTTGATGTTCACGTAGAGCTTGTTCATAAGGGCCGCGATCTCGGGATTCTCGAAGCTCTCATGCGCCATGACGTGGCACCAATGGCAGGCGGCGTAGCCGACCGAGAGCAGGATCGGCCGGTTGGTGCGCCTGGCCTCCTCCAGCGCCGCTTCCCCCCAGGGCCACCAATCGACCGGGTTGTCCTTGTGCTGCAGCAGGTAGGGCGATGTCTCTGCTGACAGCCGATTGTTCGGATTGGGTGTATGAGTCTGTGCCATGAGGGATGAACCTGCGAAAACGGAAGTCGCTCCGGAGTTGACGCCCGCCGGCGCGGCAAATCAATCCGGGATTCCCGTTCCCGCGGATTGGAGCGGGGCCCTCTCCCTCCCTTCCGCCACGTTGGAGGAGCGTGCGAATGAGAGTTGCCCCGACTCAGGCTCGTTCGCTATTTCTCCGGCCATGCGGGAGATCGTCTTCGATACTGAAACCACCGGCTTCGAGCCCGGAGAAGGGCATCGGATCGTCGAGATCGCGTGCCTGGAGCTGCTCAACCAGATTCCGACCGGGCGGCGCAAGCAGTTCTACCTCAACCCCGAACGCGACGTGCCGGAGGCGGCGTTCCGCATCCACGGCTTGAGCGGCGAGTTCCTGCGCGACAAGCCGAAATTCGTTGAGATCGTCGACGAGCTGATAGAGTTCATCGGCGATTCGCCGCTGGTGGCGCACAATGCCGAGTTCGATATGCGCTTCCTCAATGCCGAGCTCGGCCTGGTGAAGCGCGCGACCCTGCCGCTCGACCGCGCCATCGACACCGTGCGCCTGGCGCGCCAGCGCTTCCCCGGTTCGCCCGCCAGCCTCGATGCCCTGTGCAAGCGCTTCGCCATCGACAACACGCAGCGCACCTTGCATGGCGCCCTGCTCGACGCGCAATTGCTGGCCGAGGTCTATCTGCAATTGCTCGGCGGGCCGCAGACCGGCCTCAGCCTTACCTCTGCCGCGGAGGAGGCCGCCCGCGCCGCGCTCAGCGTGGTCGGCCGCATCATCCGCCCCGCGCGCCCGCACGCCGCGACCGCCGAGGAGCTTGCCGCCCACGCCGCCTTCATCGCCAAGCTCAAGGATGCGGTGTGGCTCGGGTGAGCTGACGGCTCTCTCCTTCCAGCTTCACACAGTCCAGCAAAGCGCGGCTTTGGCATGACCGCAGAGAGTGGCCCTATTCCTCCGCGTTCTTGAGGATTGCCGCCAGCAAGCCCGGGAAACGCCGGTTGAGCTCCGCACGGCGCAGCGAGACGCGGCAGCGCATGCCCTCGGGGCGCGTGGTCGTGAGACCCGCTTCGCGCAGGATCTTCAGATGATGGCTCATGGTTGATTTCGGGATGTCGCCGGCCAGATCGCCGGCGGAATGCTCCGCCCCGTCCGCCAGCGCGCGCGCGATGGCAAGACGCGTCGGATCGCTCAGCGCGAACAGCAACGCGTGCAACTGCACGTCCTCGATCCGAGGCTGTGTGAAATCGCGCTCGCTCACCGCAAGCCAGCCATCGATTCAGGCCATGGATACCGGGGCATCACCTCAAGACCACCAAATTCGGGCGCGCGAAATCGGGCGGGCGAAATCGGGCGGGCGAAATCGGGCGGGCGAAATAGACACCTGACAAATTGACCCTTGCAAAGGGGCGCGCGCAGGTTATCTGCTGTGTTCTAGAAACATAGAACATAACCCCAACCGATTCAAGGTCTTGCATAGCGGAGCGCCACGATGATCGAGCTCTATTACTGGCCGACCCCCAACGGCCACAAGATCACCCTGTTCCTGGAGGAGACCGGCCTGCCCTACACCATCGTGCCGGTGAATATCGGCAAGGGCGACCAGTTCAAGCCGGACTTCCTGAAGATCGCGCCCAACAACCGCATGCCGGCGATCATCGACCGCGCGCCCAAGGATGGCGGCGCGCCGATCCCCGTGTTCGAGTCCGGCGCGATTCTGGAATATCTCGGCGACAAGACCGGCCGGTTCTTCCCGACCGATCTGCGCCAGCGCAATGAGGTGCGGCAGTGGCTGTTCTGGCAGATGGGCGGTCTCGGCCCGATGGCGGGACAGAACCACCATTTTGCCATCTATGCGCCGGAGAAGCTCCCCTACGCGATCGACCGTTACGTGAAGGAGACCAACCGGCTCTATGGCGTGCTGAACAAGCGGTTGGCCGACCGCGAGTTCGTCGCCGGCGACTACTCGGTCGCCGACATGGCTTGCTATCCCTGGATCGTTCCATACAAGAACCAGGGGCAGGATATCGAGACTTTCCCCCACCTGAAGCGCTGGTTTGAAACGATCCAGGACCGTCCCGCCACCATCCGCGCCTATGAGAAAGGCAAGGAAGTGAACAACGCCGCTCCGGTCATGACGGAGGAAGCGAAAAAGGTGCTGTTCGGCCAGACCGCGGCGGTGGTGCGGTGACCCGAGGGCCGGACCGGGGATGGCGGATTTCACACTTCGGACCTGTCATCTGGCGACATCAGTTTTTCCCTTGCCCTCTGCGCCGATCCCACTAAGCTTGATACGGTCATGCTGCTGTGGATTGCCGACTTCGCCGCCTTAGGACGACCGACTTCGTTGCTATTCCTGGAGACAGTGTGACGCGCCGCGGGAGCGTGGCGCGATGCCATCTTTTTTGGGAGTGAGCGATGCCTGTCGGTACCGTCAAGTGGTTCAACAGCACCAAGGGTTACGGTTTTATTCAGCCCGAGTCCGGTGGGCCGGATGTGTTCGTGCATATTTCCGCGGTCGAGCGTGCCGGCCTCGGTACCTTGAATGAAGGCCAGAAGGTTTCCTACGAGGAGCAGCGCGATCCGAAGCGCGGCAAGAGCTCGGCGGAAAACCTCAAGAAGGTCTGAGCGCGGTTCAGACGGGAGCGTCCCGGCAGGGGCGCTCTCGTTTCACTCTTGCAGTTTCGTGATGCGCGTCACCCCCCGGTGGCGCGTTGTGCGCTTTAGGCGCGCCGTATCGCCGGACCTCACTGTCCTCTGCAAGAGGACGGCGAAAGCGCCTATATTCTGAGCGCACGCTGGCGCTACGCGCAGCCACTCAGGGAGAGTGCGATGAAGGTCCTCTACACCACGCAGGCGACCGCGACGGGCGGGCGCACCGGCCGTGCCAAGACTGCCGATGGCATCCTCGAGGTCGATCTTGTCACGCCGAAGGAACTGGGCGGTCAGGGCAATCCGCCCGGCGGCAAGGGCACCAATCCGGAGCAGCTTTTCGCCTGCGGCTATTCGGCCTGTTTCCTCGGCGCGATGAAATATGTGGCGGGGCAGGAGAAGCTGAAGCTCTCCGATTCCACCACGGTCACGGCGACTGTCGGCATCGGCCCGCGCGACGACGGCAAGGGCTTCGGCATCGACGTGGAACTCGCCATCCGGATCCCGGATCTCGATCGCGCCGCTGCCGAGGGCCTGGTGCAGAAGGCGCACGTGGTCTGCCCCTATTCCCACGCCACCAAGGGCAATGTCGACGTGCGGCTGAAAGTGGTCTGAAACGCATAGGGCGCTTCAAGCCGGCACGGCACGCGCGCTGGAACCTTCCTGATGCTCCGGCCGTTGTGGCAGCAGGACCCACAACGCGCGAGGCCGCATGGCGTCGCTGTGCTTTCGTACCGCCGTCATTCTGGCCCTGATTGCCGCGGGCCTCGCCTTGTGGATGACGGCCACCCGTGATTTCCGTGCGTTGCCGGCCGAGGTAGTGCTGAACCTCCTCGGCTGGGGCTCCTTCATGATCTACGGGCTCTACTACCGGTCGGTGGCGGGCGCGGCAACGGTCCGGCTTGCGCGCCCGCACTATGTGGTCGCCCTCGTCGGCGTCGTCGTCGAAGCGATCGGCATCGCCGGCACCGCGTGGGGCAATCCATTCTTCGATCCGATCCGGATCATCGGCGCCTTCATCGTCGCGGTAGGCTTCATCCTGTTCGCCACGATCGTGTTCGGAACGCGCGAGGCGGCGTCGCAGTCCTGAGCCCGCTGTGGCGCGGATCAGAGGTATCCTCCACGCCGCCGCGCGTCGTGCTATCCTGGCCTCCTTCACGGAGGGGGCTCCCATCATGTCCATGCCGTCCTTGTTCTTCCGCACCGCGATTCTGCTCGCCATCGCCGGGATCACACTCGGCATTTTCATGGGCGTGAACCAGGATTTCCGTCTGGCGCACATGCACGCACATCTCAACCTGCTCGGCTGGGTCTCGTTCTTCATCTTCGGCGGCTATTACGCGCTCGCGCCGCAGGCCAATGCCGGCATGCTGCCCAAGCTGCATTACGGCCTCTGCCTCGGCGGGCTGCTGGTCTTCATGACCGGGCTGACCGGGATCGGCCTCACCGGCGACGTTGCCATGGCGCCGTTCGCCGCCATCGGGTCGCTGCTGGTCCTCGCCGGCTTCATCGTCTTCGCGGTGATCGTGTTCCGCACGCGGGTCGCGCCGCGCACGGCCTAGAGCGCGTCGCGGCGCTCCGCTGCGGCCTCGACGGGCGCGCTGAGCGCGTAGGAGCGCAACGCCGTATAGACCGCCTGCTCGCCGCCCATCTCGCTGGAATAGAGCGTGAAATGGGTGACCTCGAAGGGCTCGGTCTTGAACAGGCTGTGTTCGGCCAGGTAGTGCTGCAGCTTGTGGAGCGGAGCGTCCTTGGGCCGGGTCAGCGTCACGTGCGGGGTGTATTTCTGCCCGTCGGGCGGCAGGCCGGCCCTCACCACGGCGGATTCCACCTTGTCGTGCAGGTGCTGCAGCGCCGGCTGCTTCTCCACCCCGGCATAGACCGCCTTCACCCGCTGGCCGGAGGTGAAGGCGTCGACCCCCTTGAGGCGCAAGGCGAAACGCGGCGCGCGGATGCCGGCCAGGGCGGCGTCCACGTAATGGGCGTCGCGGCCGTCGACCTCGCCCAGGAAACGCAGCGTGATGTGGAGGTTTTCCGGCGGCACCCAGCGGTTCGCGCCCGCCAGCCCGCCGCACAGGAGACGCAGTTGCCAGCGGATGTTGTCCGGCAACGCCAGGGCCACGAACAGGCGCATTCGACACCAACCTTCGCGGGCGCTCGTCGCCCGCGCAATCGCACGATCGTCACCTTAACAGCCGGCCCGCCGAATCCCAACCGTCAATTCCGGCCCCGAATCGGCGGTTGTTACGAATCCGATTGCCCCTCGGGAACGCGCCCGTTGGGGTTTGCCTTGGCCGGTTGGAAGTGCTAGCGGAACGCCAACCGAACCCAAACCGATCCAGGACGTAGATCATGGCCGAGAACGAAACCAAGGGCGGCGGCGCCGCATCCGGCGATGCCCAAGGGAACGCGCCGGAGGCAAATGCACCGGGTGCGGGCTTCCCGCTCACCGTCGTCACGCAATATGTCAAGGACCTGTCCTTCGAGAATCCAGGCGGCCCCGATTCCCTGGTCTCCCTCAAGGAGGCGCCGCACGGCACCGTGCGGGTCGACGTGCGGGTGCAGCCGCGCACCCCGCCGGAGATCGAGATCATCCTGTTCCTGGCGGTGGAGGCCAAGGCGAGCGACAAGGTCGTCTATGTCTGCGAGTGCGAGTATGGCGGCATCTTCCGCCTGGGCCGCGTGTCGCAGGAGGTCGTCCTGCCGCTCATCATGATCGAGGCGCCACGCCTGCTCTTCCCCTTCGCGCGCCAGGTGATCGCGAATGCCGTGATCGCAGGCGGCTTCCCGCCGCTGCTCATCAACCCGATCGACTTCGCCGCGCTCTATCGCGACAAGCGCGAGGAGATGATGAAGCAGGCCGCCGCCGCCAAGCCCGAAGGCGACGGAAAGCCGGCACTGAACTGACGCGGCGGACGGCGCGCGTTCGCCGCGCGCTGTCTTCCTCCGGTCATCGTCGGTCAGGTCCGGGCGTGGCGCGCCTGGCCACGGAAATACCCCGCCTTCAACGCGGTTGAATCGCGGCCCTGCCTCGCGACAGAGTATCGCCTTCACGGCGAGGAGAACGAGGCATGGCGCATGCGTATCGCGCGACGGTGCTGTGGCGCCGGGACAGACAGGACTTCACCGATAATCGCTATTCGCGCGGCCATGTGTGGCGCTTCGACGAAGGGCTGGAGGTGCCGGCCTCATCCTCGCCCTTCGTGGTGCCACGTCACTCGGTCGAGGCGGCGATCGATCCGGAGGAGGCCTTCGTCGCAAGCCCCTCCTCCTGCCACATGCTGTTCTTCCTCTCCTTTGCGGCGCGCGCCGGCTTCACGATCGACTCCTATGAAGACCAGGCGCGCGGCGAGATGGCGAAGAACGACGCGGGCAAGCTCTATGTCGCGCGCGTGACGCTGCGGCCCGTCATCGTCTTCTCCGGCGACAAGCGCCCGGCCGAGGCGGACATCGCGGCCCTGCATCACCGCTCGCACGAGGAATGCTTCATCGCCAACTCGGTCAGGACCGAGGTGGTGACGGAGATCATGCCGCCGCAATTCGCCTGAACGCATCTCAGTAGCATCGGACATGTAGGTGCTCATCATCGGCGTTGCCGGCGCCATCAATCGCATATGCACGCGGTCGTGCCAGCGCGCGCCATGCGGCTTTCAACGGACCGCATCAGAGTGCGTGCGCATAGTCCGATCGACCTAGCTTCATTGGAACGAGTCTATGTCACGGTGTCGAACGCGCTGTGACAAACGCTTTTCGCTGTGACCGCCATCACTGCGCCTTAATTCAATACTAACCATCCTTCGCACAGTCTGAGGGCTACGGCTGTCGGGGAATCACAATGGTCTCGCGCCTAGTCGCGGCGCGCCCTTCATATTCAGGGCGCCGCGCGTCGTCGTTGTTGCGTGGAGAAACCACGGGACGGGTGCTGCTGCGCCTGCGCCGCGTCCTGCTCTGCGCCCTCTCGCTCTATCTCACCTTCATCATCGTCTCGAGCGCGCAGGATACCAGCGCGGGCGCTACCCAACCGGTCACTCTCTTTCTCAACATCAACAACAGCCAGCTGGCGGACCGGGTGGATCTGAGCCAGAAGCGGCGGCTGAATCTGGCCGGCGTGCCCATCCTGGTCGGCGGCAACCGCCAGAATGGCGATGCCGCGCCCAGCATCGCCGCCGGCATCGCCGGCGGCTACACCTTCGATCTCGGCAACAACCTGTCCTTGAAGCCGAGCGGCGTCCTCAGCCGCACGCATATCGACGGCGCCGACCTCCTCTCCGGCGGCGGCATCGGCGGCAATGTCGCGTTGCAGTATCAGGCGAGCCGCGGGGGCCTGCTGTTGCGGCCGGTGCTCTATGCCACGATGCAGAGGGACATCCTGGAGCGCATGGACTACGCGCTGGATGGCGAAGTGTGGCAGGCGATCGGCTGGGGCATGGACCTGACGGCGGCGCTCGGCTACTCGCGGCGCGAATCGGAGCTGCTGAGCACCGATGACCGCGAGGGCAGCTACGGCAGGCTCGGCCTCAAGATCGGCCTGCTCGATTCGAGCAACCTGGAGCTGGCCTACGGCTTCAACACCACCAAGGGCACGCTCGCTTCCCAGTTCCGCTTCAACCAAGGCCCGAGCATGTCGACGCATCTGGCGCTGGCGCCGGGCTGGCAAATCGACGGCGGCTATTCGCTCCTGGCCGTCGAGCGCGGCTATGACAACCGCGATACGGATGCGCGCCGGCACGACATGCGCCACCGCCTGCATCTCGCGAGCGACTGGGCGATCACCAGCACCACCGGTGCGGAATGGCACATCTCCGCGGGCTATGACTACGAGCAGACCTTCACCGACGGTCCAATGCCACCGCCGCCCACCCACCGGGCCCTGGTGAACTTCGCGCTGAACTTCTGAGGCACCGGCCTCGCGTCGCGCCTTCACATCAATCGCTGCCGCACTTGCCGCTGCTGGCGATGATGTGCAGGACCTGCACCGACCGTGGCAGCTCGATCAGGAATTCCGGATCGCGCGCGAGGTGATGGACCTGCCTGGGATCGCTGCCGGTGAAGCGCGCCATCGCTTCCACGCTCTCCCAATAGGAGATGGTGATGAACTCGCTTTCGCCGTCGCGGTCCTCGCGCAGCGATTGGACGCCGAGCGCCTTCTCCTCCAGCGGCCTGATGCCAACCTCGTAATTGTAGCGCGCATACTCGTCCGCCTTGGCTGCGGGCACGCGGCCGCGCCAGATCCGCGCGATCCTGGGCTTGACGGTATCCTCGCTCATGATGTCCTCCGTCGGCTGGGCTCGTGCGAGGTGAGCGCGAGCAATATTCATCCGATCCCGATCGGCCGCGTCAGCGCCCGGTCGGCCGCGGCGATCTCCGCCGCCGCCTTGCCGAAAGGCGTCCGCGCCTGCAGCCGCGCATGCCAGGCGGCGAGCGCGGGGAAATCCTGCAGCGCCGGCCCCTTCAGGCGCTGCGTCCACAGCACCACCATGAACATCGCGATATCGGCATAGGAGAGCGCGCCGCACAGAAAGTCGTGTCGCGCCAGCGACCGGTCCAGCGCCGCGAAGTGATCGCGCAAGGCAGCCTCGGCGCGTGCGCCGGCCTCCTGGTTCGCGGCGCGCCGCGCCGGATCGGGATGGGGCGGATCGGTGCGATAGAAGAAAGCGCGCGCATGGGGGAACACGACCTCGTCCGCGCGCAGCTCCATCAGCCGGGATTCGGCGCGCTGGTTCACGTCCCGCGGCAGCAGCGGCGGCGCCGGATAGGCCTCCTCCAGGTATTCGAAAATCACCGTCGAATCGAACAGCGTGAGATCGCCATCGACCAGCACCGGCACCTGCCCCTTGGGATTCGCCGCCAGCACGTCCGGATGCTTGGGCTGATAGCCCCGCTCCTGCGTGAAGGGCACCATGACGCGCTCGAAGGCGAGGCCCTTCTCGCCCAGCGCGATCTCCACCTTGCGCGAGAACAGGCTCAACGGCCCGGAATAGAGTTTCATGCACGCGCTCCGCTATGCTCTCCGCCGCGGAGCATGGGACAACGCGCTGTCAAGAGCTGACAACAGCGTCAGCGCTCCACGCTCCTCGCGTGGACGCGACATAGGAAATCGCGCGACAGGGCGGCCACCTCCTCAAGCGAGGTTTCCAGCAGCCAATGCCCGCCATCGAGCAGGTGCAGTTCGGCATCGGGCAGGTCGCGCAGATAGGCGCGCGCCGCGCCTTCCGGCATGAAGCCGTCCTGTGGCCCCCAGACGATCAAGGTCGGAGGCCTGTGCTCCCGCAGCCATGCCTGGTAGCGCGGGAACCAGGTGAAGTTCTCCTTGAGGCCGGTCAGCACGTCGATCGTGCTCTCCCGCCGTTCGGGCGTCATCAGGGACCAATGCAGGTGCCACAGGTCCGGCGCGATATGCTGTGCAAGCGCGGGCCCCACGTCGTTCAGGAACTCGTCCTTGAATCCCTCCAGGCTGACGGCCTTGCCCCGCTCGGTACGCGCTTCCTGGGGCGGCAGGCGCAAGGCCTGCCGGAGCGGCGCATATTTCGGCCCAAGCTGGTCCTCGTAGATGTCGCCGTTCTGAATGATGAACGCGGCAATCAGGTCCGGCCGCTTGATCGCCAGCCTCAGGCCGATCTGCGATCCGAAATCGTGCAGATAGACGGCAACGCGCGATACACCGAGCCTCTCCAGGAGCCGTTCCAGGAAATCAGCATAGCCATCGAACCCGTGATGGAAGTCCGCCGGCGCCCGAGTATAGCCGCAACCGGGGAAGTCCGGCGCCAGCAGCCGCCAGCGATTGGCCAGCGCCGGCATGTAGTTCCGGAACTGGAAGGAGGAGCATGGATACCCGTGGGGCAGTAATACGACCGGCGCATCCGCCGGCCCCGCTTCCCGATAGAAGCAGTCCACACCGTCGATCTGAACCCGTCGATGCCGAACGGCATTGGCGGCTTGGCTCATGCCCTGCTCCCGTGATGGCCTGGCGGTCTGCCTATCGAGAACAGCCATCGCGGGTTTTGCTCCCGCGCATCGAAGGAGTCCATGAGCGGCGCGCTTTTGTCATGGGCTTCAACGCCTGCTGACAAAATCCGACAACAGGCGGCGTTAGGCTCCGCTCATCATCGAGATGGAAGAAGAGGCATCGCAAGCGCGGTCGAAGCCGCGAGAGGCTTCTCGCACGAGGCCGGGAGTGAATCGGATGGAGTTCACGCGGGCATGAACGTCCAGGCGAGCAATACGATGCCGCATCACCGTCATGGCGCGCCGCGCCTTTCCATCCACGCGTTTCGATGGGCAGCACTGTGCCGCGCCATGCAAACGCATGGATCGCAAGGCCAAGCCTTGGGATGACGAAGTTGGACAAGCCTAGGCGCGATCTACTCCGCCGCCTGCACTTTGATGCGCGGATCACCGCCAGGCGGCGCGGCGTCTCGTCGCTCCGCCTCCGCGCGCGGCTGCGGCGCCGGCTTCGCTTGCTCCGGCGCGCGGCGCTTGGGTGCCGGCGTGTCGGTGATGACGTCGAAATCGTAGGTAACGGGCTTCATGGCGGCTCCTCGTTCTGTTGAAGGGCCGCCCGGTCATCTGATCGTCATTCGCTGGAGTGATCCAAAACGAAAGGCCGCCGGATGCGGGCGGCCTTTCGTGGATCAATCTCGGATGCGCGATCCCTAGGCCGCTGGCGTGTACCAGCGGTACCAAAATCGCTGCCCCAGCGGCGTCGCGGCCGAGGGGGCAAGGGTCAGGATCGAGCGCATAGGCAGACCTTAGGGGATTTCACCATGACGCGCAAGAACCGGAGCGCCGCCCGCCGTCCCGCCAGCCATGCTGGCCGGCATCGGTCGTCCAAGGAGCCCCGCATGCAATTCCGTATTTCCGGCCTGCCCGCCGAGACATTCCAGTACCTGTTCGCCCTCGGCGACGAGGCGCTCAAGCGCCATGGCGCGCGCCGCCGGGTCGCCGAGACCAGCGGCTATCCCTGCCGCGTCAGCCTGACCGATGCGGCGGTGGGAGACGAGGTCATCCTGGTCAATTACGAGCACCAGGACGCCGACACGCCGTATCGCGCCCGCCACGCCATCTATGTGCGCCAGGGCGAGCGGCGCTACGACAAGGTCGGCGAGGTGCCGGAGCAATTGCGCAAGCGCCTGCTCTCCGTGCGCGCCTTCGATGCAGAGGGCATGATGGTGGATGCGGACGTCATCGAAGGGCGCCTGCTCGAAGACCTGATCGGCCGCCTCTTCGCCAACGACGCGGTCGCCTATTTGCATCTGCATTTCGCGCGCCCCGGCTGCTACGCGGCGCGGGTCGACCGCGCGTAAGCAGGCGCCCTCGCCGCCTGAAGATTTGCGGGTGTGATTGCCCGCTTGCGCGCTCTATACTTCACCGCCGCTCTTCTCGAAGAGCGGGCGGCCGGTCTTCCTGTCCTGCGCGCAAGAGGCGGCACCGGCGGCGAGAAGCCAACAGCCAGACCAGGAGCCAGCATGAGCGACGCACGCTTGACCGGCGGGTGCCTGTGCGGCGCGGTGCGCCTGACCGCGACCGGCGCGCCCTATCGCGTCGGCATCTGCCATTGCCTCGATTGCCGCAAGCATCACGGCGCGCTGTTCCACGCCTCCGCAATCTTTCCGGAAGACGCGGTGACGATCACCGGCGCGACGGCGGAATACAAGGGCCGCCATTTCTGCCCCGCCTGCGGCTCGTCCCTGTTCGGCCGCACCGGCGATGAGATCGAGGTCAATGTCGGCTGCCTCGATGCGCCGAACCTGGTGAAGCCGACCTATGAGAGCTGGGTGATCCGGCGCGAGGATTGGCTGCCGCCCTTTGAGGTTGCGCGCCGCTACCCGCGCGATCGCGAAGGGACCGGCCGCACCGAGCCTTGAACCGGGCCTGCCGGTCGGTCAAGGCCAACCGCAGGACTCGATCTGCCCAATGAGGGCCCCGGCACGCGACACGACGTTGATTGCCACCTTCGGTTGTTGAAGGCCATCGCGGCGCATGGCATCATCGCCCCGGCTTCACTGGGGGATCCCATCGCCGATGACCGCGCGCGTCCGCACCGTCGCATTCCAGGGCGTCGACGCGCTGGGCGTGGATGTGCAGGTGCAGATGGCGGGCGGTGTCCCGGCCTTCACCATCGTCGGCCTGCCGGACAAGCAGGTGGCGGAGAGCAAGGAGCGGGTGCGCGGCGCGCTCACCGCCATCGGCCTCGGCCTGCCGGGCAAGCGCATCATCGTCAATCTCGCGCCCGCCGACCTCGCCAAGGAAGGCACCCATTTCGACCTGCCGATCGCGCTCGCGCTGCTGATCGGGCTCGGCGCGCTCTCGCCCGACGATGTCGCGCAGCATGTCTGCCTGGGGGAGCTCGGGCTCGATGGCTCCATCGCGAGCGTCGCCGGCGTGCTGCCCGCCGCGATGTTCGCGGCAAGACAGGGGCTCAACCTCATCTGCCCCAAGAGCCAGGGCGGGGAAGCGGCCTGGGCCGGCGAACTCGACGTGCTCGCGCCCGATCATCTCATCCAGCTCATCAACCACTGCAAGGGCCGGCAGATCCTTTCCGCGCCGAAGCCGCAGCTCGCGGAAGAGGAGGCGCTCTATCCCGACCTCAAGGACATCAAGGGCCAGGAAAGCGCCAAGCGCGCGCTGGAGATCGCGGCGGCCGGCAATCATAACCTCTTGATGGTGGGGCCGCCCGGCTCCGGCAAGTCGATGCTGGCGCAGCGCTTGCCGGGCTTGCTGCCGCCGCTCGATCCCGCCGAGGCGCTGGAGACCAGCATGATCCATTCGCTGGCCGGCCATCTGCAGGACGGCAAGCTGCGCCGGCGGCGCCCCTTCCGTGATCCGCACCACTCGGCCTCCCTGCCCTCGCTGGTCGGCGGCGGGCAGCGCGCCCGGCCGGGCGAGATCTCCCTCGCGCATCTCGGCGTGCTGTTCCTCGATGAACTGCCGGAGTTCCAGCGCGCGACCCTCGAAGCCTTGCGCCAGCCGCTGGAATCAGGCCGCGTCTCCATCGCCCGCGCCAACGCGCACGTCACCTATCCCGCGCGCGTGCAGCTCGTCGCCGCAATGAACCCGTGCCCCTGCGGCCATCTCGACGATCCGCAGCAGGCCTGCGGCCGCGCGCCCAGATGCGCGCAGGACTACCAGAGCCGCATCTCCGGCCCGCTGTTCGACCGCATCGACCTCCACATCGAAGTGCCGGCCGTGAGCGCCGCCGATTTGACTCTGCCGCCGCCCGCCGAAGGCAGCGTCGAGATCGCCGCCCGCGTCGCCAAGGCGCGCGCCATCCAGGCCGAGCGCTACCGGACCAAAGGCGCCGCCATCCGCACCAACGCCGAGTGCGACGGCGAGCTATTGGAGCAGGTCGCCCCGCTCGACGAGCCCAGCCGCAAGCTCATCACGCAAGCGATCGAGCGCTTCCGCCTCTCCGCGCGCGGCTTCCACCGCGTGCTGCGCGTCGCGCGCACTTTGGCGGACTTGGAAGGCGGCGGCCCGGTGAAGCAGATCAACGTCGCGGAGGCGCTGACGTATCGGCGTGTGCTGCCGGGGCGATGATTGGCGGATGTCCGGCCCTCCTGGCGCATGATGCCGCAGGGGAGCGCCCGCCCCCGCATGGTATAAGGTCCGGCTTGCCCCGCTGTTTCGCCTGAGCCGCTCCCTGGTCCAACGGAGAATTGCGGCCCGGCGGCGCAGGGCGCTAGAGCTGGGCCTGGCATGATCCGTGGGAGGAAGCATGGCGCGCAACATCCTGATTCTCGGGGCCTCATACGGCTCGCTGCTGGCCACCAAGCTGCTGATGGCCGGGCACAACGCGAGCCTGGTCTGCCGGGCGAAGACCGCCGAGCTCATCAACCGCGCGGGCACCGAGGTCCGCATCAAGCTGCGCGACGAGGCGGTGCACCGGGCGATCGTCTCGCGCGATCTGCCGGGGAAGCTGGACGCGACCGCGCCCGAGGATGTCGACCTCGCGCGCTACGACCTGGTCGGTCTTGCGATGCAGGAGCCGCAATACGCCAACCACACCATCCGCGTGCTGATGGCCAAGATCGCGGAGGCGAACCTGCCCTGCCTCTCGATCATGAACATGCCGCCTTTGCCCTATCTCAAGCGCATCCCGGCGCTGGCCGGGATGGACCTGGAGGAGGCCTATACCAACGCCCAGGTGTGGGACCGCTTCAAGCCGGAGCTGATGTCGCTCTGCTCGCCCGACCCGCAGGCCTTCCGCCCGCCGGAAGAAGCGCCGAACATCCTGCATGTCGGCCTGCCGACCAATTTCAAGGCGGCGACCTTCGCGGACGCGGCGCACAGCCGGCTGCTGCGCGAACTGGAGGCGGACATCGGCGCCGCCACGCTGGACGGCAAGGACGTTCCGGTGAAGCTGAAGGCGTTCGACTCGCTGTTCGTCCCCCTGGCGAAATGGTCGATGCTGCTGACCGGCAACTATCGCTGCATCACGCCGGACGAGCCGCGCTCGATCCGCGATGCGGTGCATGAGGACCTCGCGCGCTCGCGCGCGATCTATGAGCATGTGGACGCCCTCGCCCGGCGCCTGGGCGCCGACCCGGCGGACCAGGTGCCGTTCGAGAAATACGCCAAGGCGGCGGAGAGCCTGCTCAAGCCCTCATCGGCGGCCCGCGCGGTCGCCCGCGGCGCGCCCTTCATCGAGCGGGTTGACCTGCTGGTGAAGCTGATCGCCCATCAGCTCGGCATGCCCAATGCGGAGATCGACCGCACGGTCGAGATCGTGGATCGCAAGCTGAGCGAGCGGATCGTGCCGGGCTGACGCCGCCCGGTCAGTGCAGCTTCAGTTCGTAGAACACGAGCCAGTCTTTCAGGTTGGCCGGCAGATCGTAATAGGGGGCGATCGGCGCGAAGCCGCATGCCTCGTAGAGCCGCCTGGCCTCGCTTTGCCGCTTGCTGGTGTCGAGCCGCATCCGGCGATAGCCGGCCGCGCGCGCGTCCGCGATGATCCGGCTCGCCAGCGCCTGGCCGATGCCGAGGCCGCGAAATACGGCGGGCACGAACATCCGCTTCATCTCGCAGATCCCCTCGCCCAGATCGCGCAGCGCCACGCAGCCGGCCGGGCACGCATCCTCGTAGGCGATCAGCAACCGCCCTTGCGGCGGCGCATAGTCTCCGGGCAGCCCGGCCAGCTCCGCATCGAACGCGTTCTGATCGAAATAGCGCTCGATCACGGCGATGTCCTTGACGTGCCGCTCGCGATGCCACGCCACGAAGGCGCGCATCAGCGAGCGGACATCGTCCAGCTCCGGTCGGCTGACCGCGTCACGAATGAGAGCCATCGCAGATTGCTCCAGGCCGCGCCGGAGGCGCCGGCTCAGCGATAGAAATACGGATCCAGCACGCGCACTTCGGTGATCTTCCCGACCGGCAGGTTGTTCTTGGCGCCGACCCGGCGGATCGCTTCCGGGTTGGGCCCATCATAGACGCAATAGGTCCGCTTGTTGTTGTCGGTGCTGACATAGGTGTGGATCCAGGTCACGCCGTCCGCCAGGTTGACGTCGATGACGCCGGCCATCGCCTTGGCGCCATCGGCACTGACCGGGACGTGCAATCCGTCGGGGAATTCGCGCTCCACCACGTAACGAGGCATGTGCTTCACCTTACAAAAAAGTTTCCGGACCATTCCGGTGCCACGCAACCTAGCGATCGCGCGCGCGCGGGAAATCGGGAGAATTCCCTAATTTTTGTGCGCTCGCTCCGACAATCTCCAGGTGTTCGCGATCGCCGCCGCCTCGCCGCGGGAGCGGACCGCCAGCTTGGCCAGGATGGCGGAGACGTGGTGATCCACCGTCTTTTCGGAGACGAACAGCCGGCGCGCGATCTCCGCGTTGCGGCAGCCTTCGGTCACGAGCGACAACACCTTCATCTCGCGATTGGTGAGGCCCTGGGGGTTCTGCCGCGTGCGTTCCTGCGGCCCGCGCGCCACCCGGCGCACGCCGCTCGCCCGCAGCTTGCGGCGCACGAGCGCCGCCATGGGCGCGGCACCCAGCCGCTCGCAAATCTCCAGCGCATGGCGCAGGTTCTTTTCATCGGTCGCATCCGCCAGCGCCACCGCCTGCTCGTAGGGGCAGCCGAGCGCCTCCCAAGCGGACGCGGCCGCGCGCCACTGGCCCGCGATCTGCAGCGCGAAGGGCGCGGCGAGCGACTCCGGATCGGAAACCCGGTCGCCGCAGCGCCACAACCAGAGCGCAAGCTCGCCCTTCATCCACGCCTGCGAGCCCTTGCGGGCGAGCGCGAAGGTGGCGCGGATCTCCTCCGACAGGTCCTTGAGCGTACCGCGCAGCCAGGCCGCCTCGGCGCGCGCGGCGAGCGCCGGCACGATGCGCTGCAGCTCGCCCGTCACGATCGCAAGGTCCCGCGCCTCCATGAGCGGCGCCTCGGGATCGGGATCGCCGCGGCGCGCGCGCAGCAGCCCGAGCACCATCAGCGCGCTCATCCGGCTGACCGGCGCGACGTCGGGATGGCGGAGGATGGAATCGGCATCTTCCGCCGCCATGTCCCACGCGCCTTCGGCCAGATGGGCGGCCGCGCGGAACGCCGTCATGTAGCGGGCCCAGGAATCGAGATCGTGCTCCTCGCAATAGGCGATCCCATCGGCGAGATAGCGCTTGGCGCGTGCGAGATCGTATTGCCGCATCGTGCCGGTGCCGAGATTGGTGTAGGCACGCGCGGCATGCTCCTCGAATCCGCCATCCAGCGCCAGCGCCAAGGCGCGCTCGACGTCGGCGAGGCCGCTCTGGTCGGCCCGCATCCGCGCGGTGCCGACATTGTTGAGGGCGTGACTCAAGATCTCCTGATCGCCCAGCGCGGTGGCGAGCGCGATCGCCTTGCCGCCCCAGTCCAGCGCCGCCTCCACGTCATCCTCCAGCATGGCGAGCTGCGCGCGGTTGCTGTAGGCCATGGCGAGCTCCCGCCCCGGCGGCAACGCGCCGAGAATCGCGACCGCCTCGGCCGCGTGGCGCTCCGCATCCGCCTTGCGGCCAAGGAACCAGGACAGGCGTGACAACCAGCGCGCATTGTCGCCTTCCTTCAGCCGGTCGCCGCCGGCGCGCCGGAGCGCACGCGCCGTTTCCCGTGCCCGGATCGCGTCCTGCAACTGGTCGGTGAGGTAGCACTCATAGGACAGGCGCTCGTTCATCTCCGCCCGCGCCTGATCCGGCAAGGCTGCGCCATGACGCAGCGCCGTCGCATAATGCGCCGCTGCCTCGCGATGCGAGCGCAAGGCTGCCGCACGCGCCGCAGCCAAGGGTGCGAAGCGCAGCACCGCCTGGCTGTCCCCCGCCTGCGCCGCGTGATGCACCAGGCGCGCGGCGGGAATCTCGGTCGCCATGATTCCCGCGCTCGCGCCATCGACCAGGGCGGCGAGGATGCGCGCATGCAGCGCCTGCCGCCGCGGCAGCGGCAGATGCTCCTCCACAGCGCGGCGCGCCAGTTCGTGCCGGAAGGCGAGCGCGCCGTCCTCCAGCGCGACCATGCCCGCCGCGAGGCAATCCTGCACCGCGTCGGCGGCATCGGGTGCGAGCGCGTCCAGCAGCCAGCGTTCCGTCCTGCCCGGCACCAGCGCGGTGAGATTCGCGATCGCGCGCGCCGCATCGGGCAGCCGCGCCATGCGCGCGATCACCGCATCGCGCACCGTTTCCGGCACCTTGTCCCAGGATCCCGCCAGCACCTCGGTGACGAAGAACGGGTTGCCGCGGGCGATCGCGTGCAGCTCCTGGCCCGACCGGCCCGCCGCCCTCGCCAGCGTGGCGACCGCATCCTCGCTGAGCGGCAGCAGGTGCAGCCGGTGCACCGTCCCGGCCGGGAGATCGCCGATCACCGAGCGCAGCGGATGGGCCGGACCAACCTCGTCGTCGCGATAGGTGATGATCAGCAGGATTGCGAGCCCCTGCAGCCGGCGCCCCAGGAACTTGACGAAATCCAAGGTCGCCTCGTCCGCCCAGTGCATGTCCTCGAAGATGAGGACGGTCGGTGCCGGCAGGCGCGCCAACTGATCGATGGTGATGTTGAAAAGGCTTTCGCGCCGCTCCGCCGCCTCGAGCGCGGCGGGAAACGCTCCGCCGATCTGCCGCGCGATATCGTAGAGGGGCGCCAGCGGATGCGGCGTAAACAAGGCCTCGCACCCGCCCCACAGCACGCGCGCGGGCCGGCTGCCGCTGCGCTGCGCCGCCGCGAATTGCTGCAGCAGCGCGGTCTTGCCGATGCCGGCCTCGCCGAAGACCAGCGCGATGCGCCCGTCGCCGGCCGAGACGCGCTCCAGCCAGCCGGTCAAGGCCGCGATATGGGATTCTCGCTCAAGCAAGCGCATGCGAGACTCTGCCCCTGTGACCGGATTTGCTCGCCTTATTGCGCAAGCAGGCATCATGCAGAAGACAGCAGTAAAGCACGACCAAGATCAAATTTCGTTCAAAAGAGCTTCAGAACCGGCCACCCCCGCCGTCAATACCGGCACCGGGCAAGCGCATCATCGTCAATCTCGCGTTGGGCCACCTAAGTGATCAACGCCCATAGCATCAGGAGCACCGCACCGCAGCCGAGCAGGCTTCGGCCGACGTGCAAACTGCCCCAGCGTTGCAGCAGCGCGCGGGTTTCCGGCCCGGCGGCGGACGGATCCGTCGCCATCAGCCTTCGGTTAATGGGCGCTATGCAGAGCATCGTGTAGGGCCAGTTGGCGATCATCAGCAACCCGCCGATCAGCCAGAGCCAATCGTTGCTCCGCCACCACACCAGCATGGCAAGCAGGAACCCGACGAGGGCGAGCGAAGCCTGCATGCGGGCGCCGCGCTCATAGGCCGGCTGCCACTGCGCCAGGGCCGCGCGATCATCGAGCAGCAGGCGTGCGGGATGCTCGGCGAGCGCAATGTAGAACGCGGCGCCGGTGAACAGCGCCGCCACGATGAGCGCGAGTTCCTTCGCCAGCATGACCGCCTACTCCCTTTCCGAGCGGCCCGCCGCGAAGCGCCACCTGTGATCGGTCAGCGCTTCTTCTTGCGGTCGTTTTCGCCCTGGTATTTGAACGACACCTTGAGCTTGGTGCGGAAGGCTTCGACCTTGCCCCCTTCGATCACAAGGTCCTGCTCGATCACTTCGGCGACGCGCAGATCGCGCAGCGTGCGCGAGGCCTGCTTGACCGCGACCATCGCCGCGTCCTCCCAGGACTTGGTGCTGGTCCCGATCAGCTCGAGCACCTTGTAGACGCTCTCGGCCATTGTTCCCTCCCACCGGTTCCATCCTCGGCCCCAATCCAATCACGGCCGGGCCGTCGCCGCAACCCGAGGCTGTGCCGCCGCCTCAGGCGACCTTCGCCTGAGGCGGCGGGGTAGCGGTGAAGTGGCCGCTGAACTCGCAGGTCCACCGCACGCCGTCGGCCTCGAAGAGCAGCTCGGACCAACCGCCGAGGGCGGGGCCGACCACGCTTTCGAGGATCGTGCTGCCGAAACCCATGGCGGCGCGCGGCATCACCGGCGGCCCGTCATGCTCCTTCCAGACCAGGCGCAGGGTCGCCGGGTCCGCGACCTCGACCTTCCAGGTGACCTCGACCAGCCCCTTCGGGCTGGACCAGGCGCCATGCTTCGCCGCATTGGTGGCAAGCTCGTGGATCGCCATGCCGATATGCTGCGCGGATTGCGCCGTCACCCAGGCTTCGGGGCCGGAGAGACGCAGGCGCGGGCCGGGCGCGAAAGGCTCGAGCTGGGAGAGGATGAGAAGGGCGAGCCTTGCATCCTCCGACCGCGTCGAGAACACCAGGTCGTGCGAGCGCGCCATCGCCATGATGCGGTCGCCGAATGCCTTCTGGAAGCCTTCGACCGTCTCGGAGTTCTTCGCCACCTGGCGCGCCATGGAGAGCATGACGGCCATCTGGTTCTTCACGCGGTGCGTGACCTCGCGCATCAGGATGGTGATGCGCTCCTCGCGATGGCGCGCCTGCTCGATCGCCTGGTCCAGCACCTCGCCCAGGGTGCCGAACTCGTCATCCCCGTGCAGCTCCGACCTGGCTTTGAGGTCGCCGGCGCGCCAGCGTCCCGCGGTCGCGACCAGCCGCGCGACCGGCCGCGCGATGAAGCGGCGGCTCACGACGGCCGAGGCGACGACCGCGGTCAGCGCCGCCAGGATGGCCACGATCAGGGCGCGCAGAGCCGCCGCATAGAGTCCGGCATAGGAGTAGTCCATCCCCACGCCGGCGCTGATATAGATATCCCTTGGCAGCACACCGACCGGGTTGTAGCCCAGCACGCGCCGGGTTCCGTCCTGGCTCGCCACTTCGATGGCGCCCTCGGCCGGCTCGCGCAGGAGATAGAGGTAGGCCTCGGGAATGCGCGTGCCGACGAAGCGTTCGGGAAACGGCTGGCGTGCGATGATCGTGCCGTTGTTGTCCGCCATGGTGATCGATCCGTCCGGCGGCAGGCCGCGCTCGGCCAGGCTTGCGCTCAGCCACTCCAGATCGATCGCAACCGACACCAGGCCGGTGACCGCGCCATCCGGCGACTGCACCGGAACCGCGAGGGGCAGCACCGGGCGCTTGCTGATGTGCCCAATCATGTATCCGCCGACGACGAAGGGCTCGCCCTTTACGGCGCGCGTGAAGTGGTCGCGCTCCGCGATGGAGATGTCGGTATTGGAGCCGGCGCCGCAATGTACCCGGCCGCCGGCATCGGCGACGGCCATGCTGGTGAGCTGCGGCAGGTCCGCCACCACGTTGGCGAGGAAGCCCTGGCAGACCGCCCAGTCCTGCGAGCGAACCATGGGCGAGAGCGCCACGGTGCGCATGACGCCGCGCAGCCCGTCCAGCAGCCGCTGCATTTCCCAGGCTGCATGCCGTGCATATTCCTGCGCAACCTGCCGGCTCTTCGCCCGCTCCTGCTCGATCAGCGAATAGACGTTGTAGCCCTCGATGGCGATGATCGGCGCCACCGCCACGGCAATAACCAGGCCCAGCCGTTTTGTCAGTCGCATGGAGGTGCCCCGTTCCCCCGATTTCGATCCGCGCCCTGAACGGACGGCGAACCATTCCACCAATTGGACCGCGATAAAGGATTGCTCGGACGGCCCCCACCAGCACGCTACCACAAATGCAGACCGGGGACTCCGGTTCCCGTGTCAGTCGTGCGCGCGCCATCCGATTGCCGCGGCCGATGTTCCGCTCCCGCCGCGGTGCGGAATCCAGCGCGTTTTCCTCAAAGGCGGTGGAACCCGGAGCGCGTCCGGCGCACCGACGCGAAGCCTTGAGCGCGAGTGCGCATCGAGAGGCCTCCATTCCGAACCATTGCTTAACCACCGGGCGCTAGGCTCGGCCTATCGTCACGATTGCTTGGGGAGCGACGATGAACGTGGCGCAGCGCACGGCTGGCGCGCTGGACATCATCCAGACGCGCGAACTCACCAGCCGCGAAAGGCGCGATCTCACGCACCTATGGGCAAAGCTTTACTGGCGGGATGAGAACGGCTGGCTCGACAGCACGGCCAGCTCGCTCTGGTACGGTTTCGCGGGCTTCCTCGGCATCTCGGTCCTGATGGCGGTGAACCGCTTGGCCGATCTGGCACCGGCGCTTTCCGCTCAGCTCGCCTTGGCCGCGATCGGCTTTGCGGCCGCCGTGGTCCTGGCGCACTGCCTCGCCGATCGCCAATACAGGCAGAGACTCTGGAGCGGTCTGCGTGCCGGCGACCGTTATGTGATGACCGACAACGGCGTGCAGGCCAGAGCGACACGCGGCGAATACTCGTGCGGCTGGACCAGCATCGAAGAGATCGTGGACGATGAGCGCCTTTTGATCGCGCTGCTGGGCGGCAACAGCGGCTTCTTTATAGTGAAAGCTGCCTTCGAAGGGCAGAACATCGACGCGTTCGGCAGCGAGTTGCGGCGCCGCTGGCAGGAACGCCGCGCCGCCTCGGGTCCCGCCGCTCCATGACCGTCACCACCCACGTCCTCTCCATCCCGCTGACGCCGCGCGATGAGCGCGCCGCGTGGCACTTGCGTGCGCGCCTCGAGACCGTGTGCGCGGAGGATGCAGCCCTCGCCACGGAGGATGGCCCGGGGGGCGAGATCGTGCTCAAGGGTAGCGGCGAGCCGCAGCTCGAATGGGTGATCGGCCATCTGCAAAGCCAGGCGGACCTTGCCTTCGCCGTGGGCGTGCCGGAGGTGCGCTATCGCGAGACCATCACCCGCACGGTCGACTGGACCTATACGCACAAAGAAGAAGACCCGCCGCAATTCGCGGTGCTCCGCATCCAGTTGACGCCGCTGCCGCGCGGCGCGGGCGTCGAGACGGAGATCCGCTGCCCGTCCGACGAGATCCCGCCCCACATCCCCTTGCCGGAGTTCCGGCGCGCGATCGAGGCCGGCATCCACGCCGCCTGCATGGCCGGTGTGGTCGAGGGCTTCCCGCTCACCGACCTGCAGGCGGTGATCCTCGATGCCGGCTGGCACGACACGGATTCGACCCCCGAAGCCTTCGAGGCCGCCGCGTGCCTTGGCCTGCGCGAGGCGCTGCCGCGCGCGCGGCCTTGGCTGCTGGAGCCGGTCATGATGGTAGCCGCGCTTGCGCCGGAGAAATTCGTGAGCGAGGTGACCGCCGATCTCGGCCGGCGCCGCGGCAGGCTGCAGACCCTCGCCGTGCATGGCGGCATCGCCGCCATCACCGCCCTGGTGCCGTTCGCCGATCTCGCCGGCTATGACAACGATTTGCGCGCCATGACCCGGCGCCGTGGCGCCAGCGCCATGGCCTTCGACCACTATGCCGAAGCGCCGTCCCCACCCGACGGCTCGGAATCGCCGCCGATCGGCCCGCGCGCGTGAGGACAGGCGGGCGTAGCGGCGCGCGGCTGCATCTGCTCCGCCCGGCCGGCCACCATGACAGGGGAACCTCTTCCGTCATCCGGTGTTCACTTCCAGCACCGCAGGGACGCCGCCATGAGCAGTTCCGACGAGTATCGACGGCGAGCGGGGGAGTGCCTTTTGTTCACGCATTATGTGACGAGCGAGCGAAGCAAGCAGCTGCTGGTCGAGATGGCGCGTGGTTGGTACGATCTCGCAGGGCGCGCCGAGCAGCAGAAAGCGGCCGCGATCGCGGAGGACGGTTCGGCCGCGCGCCGATCCTCCACCGACATCAAGAGCTGATCGTTCGTCGTCTCGGAGCGCGCGTCCTGCGGCGGTTCAGCCCTGCACGAGGACGGCCCCCGGTGGCACCTGGTATTGCAGCTGGTGGCACGGGCCCGGCGGGGGCTGATGGCCGGGCGGGCGGTCCGGATACCAGACGCGGCACTGGCCCGGCGGCGGCAAATGGCCCGGCGGCACATGCACCGGCTGCCCACCGTGATAGACCGGCGCGGGCTCGGCATAGATCGCGCAGCCGGAAAGCGCGACCAGGACGGCCAGGAGCCCAGGCCGCAGCGCGCGCGGCGCGCAGTAGATGAAACGAAGCATGATCTTCCTCCGCGGAAAGCATGACCTTGCCGTCCGGAGTATGAATTGTCCATGAATGAGGCGGTCGCTCTCGCCTTCGTGTCGGGTGGAATACACGCCGGGATCGCACACCGGCGGCGTGCTTGCGCGCGCTTCATCGCTGCGCAAGTCTATAGGGCGCGCGCGGCTTTCCGCGTCCGCGGCGGCGCCCATTGCGCAGGCGATTGCGGCACCGCATCTATCCTGCATCGCATTTCGGAGGGCCCATGAATCTCTCATTCGCAGGCAAGCGCGCGCTCGTCACCGGCTCCACCAGCGGCATCGGTCTGGCTGTCGCTAAGGGCCTGGCCGCCGCGGGCGCCGAGACCATTGTCAATGGCCGCAACCGGGACAAGGTCGAGCGCGTCGTCGCCGATCTCCGGCGCGCCCTGCCGGAAGCGGCGCTGCGCGGCATTGCCGCCGATGTCGGAGACGAGGCCGGCTGCGCGGCGCTGATCCGCGCCGTCCCGGAGATCGACATCCTCATCAACAATGCCGGCATTTTCGAGCCCAAGGATTTCTTCGCGATACCCGATTCCGATTGGACGCGGATGATGGAGACCAACGTGATGTCGGGCGTGCGGCTCAGCCGCGCCTATATGCCCGGCATGCTGAAGCGGGACTGGGGCCGCGTCGTCTTCATTTCCTCCGAATCCGGGCTGCAGATCCCGCCGGAGATGATCCATTACGGCGTGAGCAAGACGGCGCAGCTTGGGCTCTCGCGCGGCCTTGCCGAACTGACCGCCGGCACCGGCGTCACCGTCAATGCCGTGCTGCCCGGCCCGACCCGGTCCGAAGGAGTGGAGATGTTCCTGCAGCAGATGGCCGCGCAGGAGAATACCGACGTCGAGACCATGGCCCGCAACTTCGTCAAGCAGCATCGGCCGAGTTCGCTGCTTCAGCGCTTCGCCACCATCGAGGAGGTTGCCAGCATGGTGATCTATGTCGCCTCCCCGCAGGCTGCGGCGACCAACGGCGCGGCGTTGCGCGTTGATGGCGGCGTGGTGCGCGCCATCGCCTGAACCGCCCGAAAGGCGGGAGGATGCGGGACCAAGCCCGTCGGCCGGCGCGCAAATAGCCCGACTTGCCGTGTTGACATGCGCATGACGCTAGGCTGAGGATGATTACGCATGACCGATTATCCCGCAGGCGATACAATCTATGAGAGCGTGAGCTTCGTCCGCTCGCCGCAGATCCTGGATATGCTCTCCTACTGGGAGAGCAAGCGCGCGGGCGGCCGCCTTCCCCGGCCGGTCGACATCGACCCGACGGAGATTCCCAGGCTGATCGCATCGATCGTCATCTGCGATCTCGAAATCAATCCGTTCCGCGTGCGCTATCGCCTGGCCGGCACGCGCCAGGTCCACATCCTGGGGAACGAGCTGACCGGCCGCTATGTCGACGAGCTGAACTGGGAAGAAGGGCCGTTCGTGCACCGCATTTTCGCTCGCGCCCGCGAAACAGCGGCCCCGGTGTTCGGCTACTACCACTGGAAGTTCCGCGAGGGGACCCCCGGCGCGTCGGAGTTCGGCCTGTTCCCCTTGTCGGAGGACGGCCAGACCGTGACCCGCGTCCTCGGCATCGACGAGTTCTTCCCCGCGCCGGACTCGCTGGTCTTCGCCAGCCGCCAGCGCCTGTAACGCCATCGCCCCCGGAACGCCATCGCCCCCGGGCGTTCGTCCGTTGCCGTTGCCGTGAAGGTTAACATCTGTGACAACGCCCTGGACAGCGCCTTCGCCACGGGTATGGTGGCGCCGGGGCAGAGGGGGGACATCGAGTCCGCTGGTCAAGGATTATCCGCTCATGAGTCCGCTTTCCGTCGATTGTGCGCATACGCGCGATCGCAGCGCCTATCTCGCGCTGATCCCAGAACTGGAGCGCCAAGGCTTCCTGCGCATCCCGGCTGGTGGCGCGCTGCGTCAGGCGGCGGAGCACGTGTTCGCGGAGGCGAGCGGATTCTTCGCACGGCCAGCCGCGGACAAGCGCCGCTACGCCTGGCCCGCCCGGGTCGAAGGCTATCGCGAGATGGGGCCGGAATACGCCCAGGTGCCGGAGCGGCCCGACCTTACCGAATCATTCTCCGTGTGGAACCACAACCGGGCGCGGCCCGAGCTGGGCGATTGGGCGGCGGGCTGCCCGCTGCACGGCGCGCTCCGCCGGGCCTCCGACCTCCTGGAGGAGGTAGTACGCGATCTGTTCGCGGCGATGGCCGAGTACTTCCAGCCCGGCGCGCCGGAGATCCGTTTCCACAGGGCAACGCACGTGCAGCTCAACTTCTATGAGCCGGCCCGCCATGCGCGCGATCTGCTGCAGGACTCGCACGAGGATGGCCACCTCGTCACGCTGGTCAGCACCAACGCGCCGGGCCTCGAGATCGAGGTGGATGGCACGTTCATCCCGGCGGGCGTGGAGCAGGACCAGATCCTGGTGATGCCGGGCAGCCTGCTGTCGCTCATGACCGGCTACCGCCTGAAGCCGCTCTATCATCGCGTCGTGAACACGCATCGCGCCGACCCGCGCAGCTCGATGCTCTATTTCGTCAATCCGGAGATCGCCCAGAGCCTGGCGCCGTGGATAGAGAACGAGAGCAACCGGGGCGTCGACATCATCGCCCGCGCCAACCTCGCACCCACGAAGTTCGGCCTGCCCACCCTAGCCGAGACCCTCGCCGGGGATGCCGGCGCACGGCCCGCGATGCCGCGCCTCGCCGGCGCGGCGCAATAGGCGCGGCAACTCAGGGCTCTCTCCTCGATGCGAGTCGAGAGGGTTGCGCACCGATAGGTAAGCGCGCGCGCAAGGGAAGGGATCCTTCGCGTGGCTACAACTCGCAAAATCCTGCTCCACAGGCCTCCGCGATAATTGTGCCGCGTGCTGGCGGATGCGGCTACCATGGCCCGCATGCCGAGTCGCGCCGACCCACTCCGCGAGATTGCCGCCTTCAACAAGGGCCGACATCCGGAGCTTCTCGCGCTCAAATACCGCAAGATGGCGGCCTCGCCCTTCGGCTATTTCCGCGGCACCAACCACCTGTTCCATGCCGACTGGCCCGGCGCGGCCTGGCTCGAGCGCATGCCCGCGGTATGGCTGAACGGCGACCTGCACCTTGAAAATTTCGGCACCTATCGCGGCGACAACCGCCTGGTCTATTTCGATGTCGGCGACTTCGATGATGGCGCGCTGGGCCCGACGGGCCGCGATCTCCTGCGCTTCATGGTCGGCTTGCACATGGCCGGGCACGATCTCGGCTTCGGCGCGCGCCGCGCGAACGCGCTCAACCGCACCTTCCTCGCCGGCTATCGCGCGGCACTCATCCAGGGCAAGGCGCGCTGGATCGAGCGCCGCACCGCCGGCGGCGTCATCGGCGAATTGCTGGTGAAGCTCGAGCGCCGCACCCAGGCCGACCTGCTCGCCAAGCGCACCACGCTCCGCAAGGGCCGGCGCCGCCTGCGCACCGACACCGGCAAGGCGCTCTCCCTGCCAAGCGCGGAGCGCGCCCGCGTCGTCGCCTTCATGAAGCGCTTCGCGGAAGGGCGCGCGCGTCCCGGCTTCTTCCGGGTGCTGGACGTGGCGCAGCGCATCGCGGGCCTCGGCACGCTGGGGCTGAAGCGCTACGTGGTGCTGGTCCAGGGTGATGGCGGGCAGGACGGCGCGGCCTTGATCGATCTCAAGAGCCAGATCGGCTCGACCCTCGTGCCGCGTCTCCGGCAGCGCCAGCCGCGCTTCGGCAGCGAAGCCGCGCGCGTGGCGGAGATCGAGAACCGCATGCAGGCCATGGGGCCCGCCTTTCTCACGCCGGTGCGCATCGCGGGGCGCAGTTTTACCCTGCGCGAGTTGCAGCCGAGCGCCGACAAGCTCGACCTCTCCAGCACGCACCCCGAACGGGCGGAGCTCGACCACGTCATCAGCCTGATGGGCGAACTCACCGCCTGGGCGCAGTTGCGCTGCGCCGGGCGCGACGGCGCCGCCACCATCGACGGATTGATGGCTTTTGCGCGAAATGCCGATTGGTGCCGGCGGTCGGTCGCGCTCGCCGCGGATTGGGCTGGCGCGATCTTCGAGGATTGGCGCGGCTTTAGCGACTCCGCCCTCGTGACCTGGGCCCACGCGCAGGGCGGATCGGCGCGCCGGCTGCCGCGATAAATCCACCACGGCCGGGAACGGGCCGGCATGACTTTTCCCCACGAATCGGGAACAATGTGCCGTGGCGATCGGCCAGGGCTAACGACGAGAAAGCCGGAGACCGCGCCTTGGCTGCCTTTGGGCTGAAGCATGGGATTGGACGTCCTCGCGCTGGTGGCGATCATCGTCCTCGCACCGTTTGCGCTGTACGGCGCGTGGTCCATGTGGACCGTCCAACGCCGGCGCGGCGCCGGCGCGCCCGGCCGCGTGCCGGATCGCCTGGCGGCCGGCTCCCCACCGGCGAGCGCCGATCCCTGGTCCGCGCTGCCGCTCGCCATCGCGTGCTTCGATCGCGAGGACCGGTTGATCGGCGCCAGCCGCGCCTTTCGCGACGAGCTTGGCGCGCGCGCGGTGGCGCTTGGGGACGTGCTGCGGCCCGGCATCGCGGCGCAGGCCCTGTTCGACGCCTGGGCCCAGCGCAGCGGCGGAACCCTGACGCCCATCACCGCGATCGCGACGCTGCCCGCGCATGAGCTGATCTGGCCATCCAGCGACAACCGCGCGCCGCATCGCCTCGCCTGCGTCGCCCTGCACGACGCGGCGGGCCTCGCCTATCGCCTGCTGGTCGATCCCGCGATCCTCAATGCAGCGCCCATCATTCCGCAATCGGAGGGGCGCGCCGACGCCCGCGCCATCATCGCGCGCAACGCCGTGCTCGCCTCCGCGCTGCAATCCATCACCATCGGCGTCGCGCTGTGCGACGCGACCACGCCCGAGGCGACCATCCTGTACGTGAACACCGCCTTCGCGCGCATCACCGGCTACGAGACGCAGGAGGTGATCGGCCAACCGCTGCGCTTCCTGCAGGGGCGCGGAACGCCGCAGGACCAGATCGAGCGGATGGAGCGCGCCCTGATGCAGCGCCGCGCCGCCAACCTGCTGCTGCGCAGCCAGCGCAAGGACGGCAAGCCGTTCTGGAATGACATTCACGTCAACCCGATCCTGGAGGATGGCGGCCACGTCGCGCATTTCGTGGCCTTCATCACCGACGCCAGTCCGCGCATCCGGGCCGAGGAGAACCTGCGCGAGGCCAAGCACCAGGCGGAGATCGCCAATCGCGCCAAGTCCGACTTCCTCGCCAATGTCAGCCACGAGCTGCGCACGCCGCTCAACGCCATCATCGGATTTTCCGAGATCATGCAGATGCAGATGTTCGGGCCGATGGGGCACGCGCAATACGCCACCTATGCCGAGGACATCCGCGCCAGCGGCAAGCACCTGCTCGCCATCATCAACGACATCCTCGACCTCTCGAAGATCGAGGCCGGCCGCTACCAGCTCCACATCGGGACGGTGGAGATCGAGGAGACGTTCGAGGATTGCGCGCGCCTGGTGCGCGAGCGCGCGGAGAATGCCGGCCTCAGGCTGACGCGCGAGATCGACCCCGCGACCCCGTCCCTGCTGGCCGACAAGCGCGCGGTGAAGCAGGTGCTCATCAACCTGCTCAGCAACGCGATCAAGTTCACCCCGCAAGGCGGCAAGGTGACGATGCGCGCGCTGCCGGCCGCGACGCCGGGATGGGTCGCGCTCTCTGTCGCCGATACCGGCATCGGCATTCCGCCGGAGCAGATCGACAACGCCTTGAGCGCCTTCGGCCAGGTCGACAACCCGTTCACCCGCAGCCAGGAAGGCACCGGGCTCGGCCTGCCGATCGTGAAGTCGCTGGTCGAGCTTCACGGCGGCCAGTTCCAGATCGACAGCGCGGTCGGCAAGGGCACGACCATCACCATGACCCTGCCCGCGCAGAAGCTGGCGGCAAGCGCGAAGCCGGACGCGGAAATGGAGGGGGCCCATGGCTCATGAGCTCGGCTTGCCCTCGTATTCGCGCGCGACTATCTCGACAGCATGCTCCATGCAAAGGAAGCGAGACTGCACCGCGTCTTCCATCTGAACGGATGATCAAAGGCGCGATCCCGCCCGGCACGCCCTGTTGGGCAGAGATCATCTCCATCGAGTGACCGGCGACAGGGCGGTGGTCAAGCTGACCGACAACTATCCGGGCGCGCGCTTCACCGGCTATTGACGCTGCTCAAGACCTGAGAGCTAAGCCACCGCCACCAAGTCGAGCGGAACGGCGACGCCGCCGACCGTGACGCCTGAGAGCGCGCGGTGCTCCCCTTGCGGCCGATAGCCCTGCGCGATCGCCGCGTCGTAGGTCTCCTTCAGCACCAGCGCGCCGCAACCCGCGACCTTGTTGTGCTTCTCGAGCTTGGCGGAGAGGTTCACCGCGTCGCCGATCACGGTGTATTCGAGGCGCGTCGCATCGCCCACCGCGCCGGCGACGATGCGGCCCGAGGCGAGCGCGCCATTGACGGTGAGCGGCGGGCGGCCCAGGGCCGCCTGCCCGTCGCTCCACTCCGCCGCCACCGCCATGCATTCCTCCAGCGCGCGCATCGCGCTGGCCGCGTAATGCTCCAGGGGCCGCGTGGCGCCGAAGGTCGCCATGATGCCGTCGCCCAGGAACTTGTCGATCGCGCCGCCATGGCGCTGGATGATCGGCACCATGCGGCGCTGGTAGTCCGCCAGCACCGTCATCACCTCCTGCGGGCTCGCGGTCGAGGCAAGCTTCGTGAAGCCGCGCACGTCGAGATTGAGGATCGCGGCCTCGCGCGCCTCGCAATCGCCGGCGCTAATCGCGCCGCCGGCGCGGCTGATGTGGCGCGCGATCTCCGGCGCGAAGAAGCGCGACAGGTTCTCCCGCGCATGATCGCCGGTGGCGGCCTGGGTCATCATCCGCCGCGCGCCATGGATCGCGAAGGCGAGGATGGTGGTGACCGCGGCGATGGTGATGATCTTGTCGACCTCCGCGCCGAGCAGCACCGCGTTCGACGTCATGTATTGCACATAGTCGCGCGTGATCATGGGATCATGCGGATCGGCGAACACCACATAGGCGGTCAGCGCCAGCCAGCCGAGCGCGGCGGCGATCCCCGCCAGCACGACGTAGCGCACTTCGAAGCGCAGCGCGCGCAGGGCGATGAAGATGTAGACGTATTGCTGGGTCGGCGCCTTCAGGTAGAAGGAGGCGGGCTGCATGTATTGCAGGTGGAAGCTCCAGATCAGGCCGTAGAGCAGCGCCATGTCGATCAGGATGGAGCCCGCCAGCAGCCCGAATCCCAGGCGGACGCGGTAGGACAGGACGAGGCGGATCACGGTCGCGACGAAATAGAGCCCGATCGCCGCCGGCGTGATCAGCCAGGTGGCCGTCGTCATCGGCACGGTCTGGCGGCTGAACCCGTAGAGCGCGCCGAAAAGGATAACGATGGCGAGCTGGATCCAGCCGATCAGCCGCTCGCTGTTGTCCTGCAGCCCGACAATGCGCGCCCGCACCGCCGGCGGCAGGTCGGCATTCGCATCGTCCTCGGCGATCCGCTCCTTGCGCTTGAGCTTCAAATGCCGTTGCTCCTCGATCTTTCCGCTGCGCCTGGCCGGGTCACAGGATGAGTGTAGGCCGCGCGCGTCACCGCGCCAGTCACGGCCGAGTGTACCCGTTGCCGCGATGCCTTTTGTCTATCGTTTCGCCAGCCACAGGCTGGTGGCGGGACCGGCGGCATCGATCTGGGCGCCGAGCGGGCCGGCGCGCAGCCGCGCGTCGAAACGCTGCCGCGCGAACCGGCTGGCGAACAGGACATCCCAGCCGCCGCCGGCCAGCAGCGCGGCGACCGCACCCTGTTCGTTGTAGCCGCGCCAGGCCCAGTCCTCGGGATAGGGTTCCGGCAGGAAGATGTCGTGGATATGCACCAGCGCGCCTGAGGGCAGGCGCGGCAGCAGCTCGGTCAGGATCAGCTCCACGTCGGTGCCCGGCATCAGGATGTGGCTGGAATCGATGAACAGCAGATCCCCGGGATGGAGCGCGGCGATCAGGCCGCCGCCGGAATTCGCCAGCGCCTCCTGCAAGGTCGCCCGGCGCCACTCCACCTTGAGCGCGGCGAGCTGCGCGCGCGGCTCCGGATCGATCGCGACGAGGCGCGTTGCGAGCGCCCCGTCGGCGATCGCGCGGGCGGCGAAGCGCGTGGAATGGCCGCTGCCGATCTCGACGATGTTGGCCGGGCGGTGCAGCCGGATCTGCGCATAGAGCATCGCGGCATCGAGCCCGCAGAACCAGTCCTGGCCCCAGCGCGGCTCCGGCGCCTTGGCCTCGCGCGCAATGCGCTTGAGGTCCTCCGCCACCGCCTCCATCGCATCGAGCGCCGATTCCATCTCCGGCACCGCCGCCTCGAGCAGCGCCGCGATCGCGTGATAGCGCGCGGGCGGCGTCACCGCGCGCGCATGGCGGTATGGAATGAAGAACCCCAGCCGGTCGAGCGACAGCACGGTGTCGAGCCCGAAGCACACGCGCCGGAACCATGTGCGGGCGGTCATGCGGAAAGTTCCCCTTCTCTCCACTCAATAATTCCCCTCTCCCCTCGCGGGAGAGGGCTGCGAAGGCTTAGCGAGCGCAGCGAGCTTAGCCGGAGCTGGGTGAGGAGGCCGCGCCGATCGGCGCGCAGCGCGCGAGCGCTGTTCGCAACTGACCGCAGAGTGGCGCTCTTACGAGCGCGCGCACCTGGCGGTGCGCTACCCCCCATCCAGCTTCGGCTAAGCTCGCCGGCGCTCGCTGAGGCTGCGCATCCTTCCCCCACAAGGGGGGAAGGAGAGTCTTGAATGGGGAAATGAGAATGCGCGCCATCCAACATGACGCGCTCTACACGGTGAGTTCCAGCACCTCTCGCGCGGCGATAGTGCCGGGGCGGAGCTTGTTGGCTTCAGCCACCACCTTGTCCATGAAGTCGTCGTCATGGCTGGGGTCGTGGTGGAACAGCACGAGCTGTTTCACCTGCGCCGCATCGGCGAGGCGCACCGCCTCCTGCCAGGTCGAGTGGCCCCAGCCGACATAGCCCGCGAATTCCTCGTCGGTGTAGGTCGAATCGTAGATGAAGAGATCGGTGCCGCGCACCAGGTCCAGGATCAGCGGATCGAGCTTGCCCGGCCTGTGCTCGCAATCGGTGACGTAACACAGCGACCTGCCGTCATATTCGATGCGATAGCCGGTGGCGCCGTTGGGGTGGTTGAGCGGCGTGGTGCGCACGGTGACCCCCGGCCTGGGATTGAGCACGTCGCCCGCCGCGAAATCGTGATAGGCCGGGCGCGAGGCGAAGACGTCGAGCGGCACCGGGAACAGCGGCTCCACCATCATGCCGGAGAGCGCGTCCTTCAGCGTCGTGCGCGGCTTGAGGTGCCCCGCCCACAGGCGCAGGTTGCAGGTCGGCTGGTAGAGCGGCGCGAAGAACGGCAGCCCGACGATGTGGTCGAGATGCGTGTGGGTGAAAAAAATGTCCGCGTCGATCGGCCCGTTGGCGAGCAGCTTCTTGCCCAGGGGGCGCATGCCTGTGCCCCCGTCGAGGATGAGCAGATGCGGCCCGCATCGCACCTCGAGGCAGGAGGTATTGCCGCCATATCTGACATATTCCTGTCCAGGGCATGACAGAGACCCGCGCACGCCCCAGAAGCACACCGTGAAGGCTGCCGTCGTCACCTTGCTACCACTCCCGGCGTCCCCGGTGTCGGCGGCCGCACCCCCGGCCGAGATGATTCATCGCCACGCGCTTCGGCTCTTGACGGCCGGTTCCGCGCTAGGCGGGTTGCCGGGGATGATGGCATTGTTTCGCGACCGAGGAAAAGGGGAAAGTCGGGTATGACCTTTGGGGATTAGGTGAGCTTTGTCATAGAGGCTGTTGAGCCATCATGCTCGTCGACTATATCCTTGTCATGCTTGTGGTTTCCGCCGCTGCGACCGCTGTGGCAGCACCGGGGCTGGGCTCCCGAACAAGGCGTGCTAGCATGCCCGTGATCAGCGCCCGAAAGGAACTTGTCCCATGCCCATCATCTCGAACGACCAAGCGCAGGAGATTCCCTGGCGACCGGGCTATCGCAACTTCGTCTTGGCTGGCCGCGACCAGGGCATGGAGTGCGTCGCAGGCTACAGCGTGATCGAGCCCGGCGCGGGGGCGCCGCTCCACGCGCACAAGGATACGGACGAGGTTTTCATCGTGCTGGAAGGCACGCTCGAGTTCCGCCTGGACGAGGATCGGCGCCTGGTTGGGCCGAATCATACAATCGCGATTCCCGCCGGCGTGCCCCACGCCTTCGTCGCGGTCGGGACGTCGCCGGTCAGGATGTTCACCTTCCTGCCGCGGACCCAGACGATCTCCGACGCCACGGTCTATTTCGAAGGCGGCCCGCCCGCCGGCGCAAAACAGTATTAGAGCGATCGCGCTCGACCATTCTTCCCGCCTCAAGGAATGGCGGTGCGCCCCGCTGCCGGTCCGACGAGCCATCCGTCATGATCACCGAACTTCTCGCGCGCCATAGCGCCGCAGCCATTACGTTCTTGGTCGTCGCCGCCTTCATCGCGGCGCTGGCGCGCGGCTTCTCGGGATTTGGCGGGGCGCTGATCTTCGTGCCGCTGGCGAGCGCCGCGGTGGGCCCGCAGACCGCCGCGCCGATCCTGCTGGTGATCGACGGCGCCGCGCAACTGGCGCTGCTCAAAAGCGCCTGGCGCACGGCCGACCGGCGGGAGGTCGCCATCATGGCGGCGGGCGCGCTGATCGGGATCCCGCTCGGCGCGGCGATCCTCGCCTATCTCGATGCGACCCTGCTGCGCTGGGCGATCGCGGCGCTGATCGTGGCGATGCTGGCGCTGCTCATCTCCGGCTGGCGCTATCACGGCCGGCCCGAAGCCGCCACCACCGTGGGCGTCGGCTTCGCCGCCGGCATCCTCAGCGGCGCGGTGCAGGCCGCCGGCCCGCCCGTCGTCGCCTATTGGCTCGGCGGCAGCGCCTCCGCCGCCATTGTCCGCGCCAACATCATCCTGTTCTTCTTCTGCACCTCGGTGGTCGCCGCGATCAGCTATCTCGCCGCCGGCCTGCTCGGCCTCGACGTGCTGATTCTGTCGGCGTTGACCGCGCCCGCCTATGCGCTCGGGATGTATGTCGGCACGCGCATGTTCGGCCTGGCAAGCGAGCGCCTGTTCCGCCGCATCTGCCTCGCGCTGATCGCCGCCGCGGCCCTGGTCTCCCTGCCCGCGCTGGATCCGATCTTGCGCTGACCGAAGCTGAAGCGCCTAGTCTAGGCCGCCTTTTCCTTACGGGCCGGCGCGAGCCGCGCCACCCAGGGCACGAAGGCGTCGACGAAGCCCTGCAGGATCCGCTTCGCTTGCGGGTCGGTCACGTTGTGCTCGGCGTCGATGACGCCGTCCTTCCACGCGAAATAGATCTCCGGCTGCGGCAGCACGGCGATGCCCTGGATCAGGGCGACCGCGCGCAGATGGGTCTGCGCGACCGCGGTGCCGATCTGGCCCGGAGTGGTGCCGACGATCGCGCCCGGCTTGCCGGGCCAGTTGCTCTGGCCGTAGGGACGCCCCACCCAGTCGATCACGTTCTTCAGCGCCGCCGGGATCGAACGGTTGTGCTCCGGCGTCACGAACAGGATCGCGTCGGCCGCGTCGATCTCCGCCTTCAGGCGCGTCACCGCGGCGGGCATATTCGCCTCGAGGTCCTGGTTGTAGAGCGGCAGGTCGGCGATATCGACCAGCTTCAGGTCCAGCCGGCCGGCCGCGAGCCTGGCGATTGCCAGGGCCAGCTTCTTGTTGATCGAATCCTTGCGCAGGCTGCCATTGATGACTGCCACCTTGGGAAGCGCCATTTTTCGGTCCTTTTTACAGTAACTATATGTGACTGGTATTCATTTGTTCCTCAGGCTAAATATGTGCCCGCGGTGCCGCGCACAAGAAGGCACATCTTTGAAACGAGGGCACACGGATGAAACCGGACAAGCGTTATCTGTCGGAGAATTGCCAGGCGGTCAGCGAGGTGCTGGCGCGCGTTGGCGACAAGTGGACGGTCCTGGTGGTCAATATCCTGGGCCGCGGGCCCATGCGCTTCAACGAACTGAAGCGCACCATCGACGGCATCTCGCAGCGCATGCTGACCCTGACGCTGCGCGCGCTGGAGCGCGACGGCCTCGTCACGCGCACGGTTTATCCCGCCGTCCCGCCGCGGGTCGAATACGAGCTGACGCCGCTCGGCCGTTCGTTGCTGCAGCCGGTCTCCGCCCTCGCCGCCTGGGCGATCGACCACCGCGCCTCGATCGAAGGCGCGCGCAAGAAATTCGACACGCGCGAGGCCGGCAAGGCGCCCAAGTCGCGCGCTGCGTAACACTGTCGCCGCCGCACGCCCTGCGCCGAACCGGCAACCACTTCGGCGGAATTGCATCGAAGGGCTTCGATGCTCAGCCGGCGTCGTGGTGCTGGAGCGCCTGCGCAGGGCCACCATGATCGCAGGGCCACCATCATCGCAGCATCGCCGATGATGCAGAACATCCCGCTCACGCGCGGCACCGGCACCAAGTGGCAGCGACAGCGCAAGTCCGCGAGCACCGCACTGATCGAAGAACGGGAGCGAGCGGCAAAAAAGCGGAGCCCATGGTTGAGCTCCGCTGTCCGTCTCCGATGGCCCTCGGAATTACATTCCGCCGCCACCTGAAGAACCACCGCTCGACGATCCGCCAGACGACCCGCCAAGGCTGCCGCCGCTGCTGGTTCCGCCCGCGCCAAGCGAGCTGCCCGGCGTTGTGGGCTGGAGCGTACCGCTGGCCCCGGTGGTGCCCGTCGTGCCGGTGCTGCCGCTACCGCTGCCGCCTGGCGTTGTGTCGTTCAGCGTCCCGGCGCTGCCGCCGATCGTGCTGCTGCCGCCTCCAGGCGTGCTGCTGCTGCCGGTCGCGCCCGGGTTCGTGTCGCCCAACGGGCCACTGCCGGTCGTGCCGCCCGTGCCGAGTGCACCACCGCCCTCGTTTGTCCGATTGAGTTCGCAGTTGGTCGTTGCGCCGCTGCCGGTGCAGCTTACGCCAGGCGTCGTGGTCATGGTTCCAGTGCTGTCCTGGGCCAAGGCCGCGCCCGGCACGCACAGCACCGCCAGCGTCGAGGCAAGTATGCTCAGTCTCATGGGTGTCCTCCATTGCGATCCTTGCAGCCAACAGGTGCGTGGAGTCCTCGTTGCCGTCTTTGGACGGCTGGCGTGGGGCCAGATGCCACAAGCAAGAACGGAGCCCGTAGAGCTCCGTTCTGCATGCATCCAATACGGGGAGTTGCCGCGCCTAGTCGCTGCCGCCTTCTCCTCCGCCACCGCCGTCAGTACCGCCGCCCGCGCCCGAACCGGCGCCGCCCGCACCTGAACCGTCACCGCCTCCGTTCGAACCGGCGCCGCCTGCACCTGAACCGTCACCGCCTCCGTTCGAACCGGCGCCGCCCGCACCCGAATCGTCACCGCCTCCGTTCGAACCGGCAGCGCCCGCACCCGAATCGGTCCCGGCATCGTCGTCGCCTCCAGCGGAACCCTCACCAGCCGCGCCGCCTTGGGCGCCAGCCCCGCCGCCGGTGATGCCGGTGGGCACATTCTCGCCCGCCGTTCCCGGACCTGACGTATCGGAGCCCGCCGCGCCCGCGCCCGGCCCCTGCTGATTGCGATTCGGATCGCAATTGGGGTCAGTGGCCACATCGTCGCAACTGATGGCTGGATTCGTCGTGCTGGTGCCTGGAGAAGTTCCGCTTTGCGCATGGGCCATCATCGGCAATGCGAAACCCGCAAGCGATAGGGCGAGCACGCCCAGTCTCGTCGCTCGTTCACTCATGTTCTGTACTCCCGGTGAAAACGTGATCGTTGCTGCGTCAACAAGGTCCGCGCAGGTCTCGTTGCGCCCCATCACAAGCAGTTCTGTCTGGAGAGGATGGTCGGCGCGATGCGATGACGCGTCGCTCATCGGCGCCGAAACTCGCCAGCTTGTCGTTCGCGGACACCGGCATCGGCACGGTGAACAGATCACGGGCAGCGGAAGGGCCAGGATGACGAGCGCCACGGCGAGCAGGCCTCGCAGGGGCACAAGCCATCAGTGCGCAGCAGCAGCGCTCATTTGCTCAGATGGCAGCGCCGTCGAGGCTGCTCGCGGGTTCGGCGCCCGACCTGGAGATCGTCATCGCACCGCGCCCAGCGGCGGCGTGCCGGGCTCGGTGCCTTGCCCCTGCTGCGTCTCGCCCGTGTCGCCTTGCGTGCCGCCGCCGGTGGCTTCCCGTCCGCCATCGGTGCGCACCTGAATCTTGTGCGTGCGCTGCGCCTGCTCCTGCTTGGGCAGGGTGATCTTCAGCACGCCGTTCTCGAACTGCGCCTGCACCTGGTCGGGATTGGGTGCGAACGGCAGCTGGATGGCGCGCTGGAACGTGCCGTAGAAGCGCTCGGAGACGCAAGCGCGCTCGTCCCTGCGCGCGCAGCGCTTCTCGCCGCGGATGGTGAGGACATCGTCGTCCAGGCTGACATCGACCTCTTCCTGCTTCACGCCGGGAAGCTCGGCGCTGACCTCGATCGCCCCGTCGGTCTCGTCGATGTCGATGCGCGGCGCGGCCATCGCGCTGCCATCCTCGCCGGCGGCCGTCATGCCGAAGCCGCGGAACACGTCATCAAACACCCGGTTCACCTCGCGCTGCAGATCCACGAACGGGTCGCCCCAGCGCGCCGGCGTGCGGCTCGCGCCGAACGGGGCCAGAAATCTGGACATGCGCATGATGCTTCTCCACGGGTTCGGAGACGCGCCTCATAACGCCCTATCAGGCCGTCTCTCTCAGACTGGTGCCTGGAAATAAAACCGCTGGGCCTGCGCGTCGTTTCAGCGGGCAGTCACAATAATCGCCCTGATGCTTGGCGCGCGAAAGAAGGAAGCCGCGGAATGACCGGCCCGCGCCTGTTCTGCTACTGGCTTCTGATCACGGAACCAGCCGGTAGCCGCCCTGGTCCGTCACCAGGATCGCGGCCTTGGACGGGTCCTTCTCGATCTTCTGCCGCAAGCGATAGACATGCGTCTCCAGCGTGTGCGTGGTGACGCCCGCGTTGTAGCCCCACACCTCGCCCAGCAGCGTCTCGCGGCTGACCGGCTTCTGGCCGGCGCGATAGAGGTATTTCAGGATCGCCGCCTCTTTCTCGGTGAGGCGGATCTTCTTCTTGGCCGCCTCCTCCACCAGCATCTTCACCGACGGCTTGAACACATAGGGGCCGATATGCAGCACGGCGTCCTCGCTGTGCTCGTGCTGGCGCAAATGGGCGCGCACCCGCGCCACCAGCTCGCCCAGGCGGAACGGCTTCGTGACATAGTCGTTGGCGCCGGAATCGAGGCCGCGGATGGTGTCGGCCTCGCCATCCACCGCCGTCAGCATGATGATGGGCGCGGCGATCTGGGCCCGGCGCATCTCCCGGCACAGCTCGCGCCCGTCGCCGTCGGGCAGGCCGACATCCAGCAGGATGACATCGAACCGCCCGTCCTTGGCCTTCTGCAAGCCGTCGGCCGCGTTCCCCGCCTCCTCGATCTCGAACTCGCCCTCCAGGGCGAGCTGCTCGGCCAAGGTCCGGCGCAGGTTCTCGTCATCGTCGACCAGCAGGATCTTCTTTGCCGCGGCGGCGGGCATGGGGCCTCCCCTTGGGTGTCTGTCCCGGTTCCTGCGGCCCACATAACACCTTGGAACAGAGGGAAACAAGTCCGCCGGACCGGCCTGAACGCCCCTCCTCGCGCAGGGTTGGCGGCCGGGGGGAAGGGAGCGGCGTTTCCTTGGGGTTCCGTGTCGCAGGCCCCAGGTCTTGACCGGTCACGCGCGCGGTAGCCATATCCAGGCATGAACACCGATTTCCAGGCGCGCAGCGCCACCTACCGTGCCACCGTCGAGCGGTGCCTGGCGGAGCTGCGCCGGGGTGGAGCCATCGGCCTGACCGGGCGGGGCTTTGCCGGCATTGCCCTGGCCGCCGAGATGGTGGAGGAGGCGAGCTTCGCCAACCTGCAATCCGCCTCCCCCGAAGCTGCCGCTTCGGCAAATGACGGGGAAAACAGCGGAGCAGGCAATGGCGGAGGTCCGCGCCTCGTCCTGACCGCCTCGCGCGCCGCCGATCTCGGGCTGATGCCGCCGGGTGGCGCTGGCCGCGGCCTCGCAATCTGCCGGCTGCCTGCCGCGATCGGCGCGGAAGCGATCCGCCAGCTTGCCGACCCGACCACCGAGACCCCGGACACGCCAGCGCTCGGCGTGACGCTGGTCGACGATTTGCCGCTGCAGCTTGCCGAGGCGGCGATCGACCTGACGAAGGCGGCGCGGCTGCTGCCCGCCGCGATCATGGCGGCGCTGCCACCGGAGGCGCTCGGCAACTGGGTCGACGAGACCTTCATCCTCGACTGCACGGGCCTTGCCGCACATAGCCGCGCCCTCGCCGCGTCGCTGAAGCGCGTCGGCTCGGCGCGCGTGCCGCTGCATGGCGCCGAGAACACGGAGATCATCGCCTTCCGCCCGGCCGATGGCGGCAAAGAGCACCTGGCGATCGTGATCGGCAACCCCGATCCCGCGCAGCCCGTCCTCATCCGGTTGCATTCGGAATGCTTCACCGGCGACCTGCTCGGCTCGCTGCGCTGCGATTGCGGCGACCAGTTGCGCGGCGCGATCGAGACCATCGCGACATCGCGGCCGGGAAATGGATCGGGCATCGTGCTCTATCTCGCGCAGGAGGGGCGCGGCATCGGCCTCATCAACAAGCTGCGCGCCTACAACCTGCAGGACGACGGCGCCGACACGCTCGAGGCCAATCTGCAGCTCGGCTTCGGCGCGGATGAGCGCGTCTACCAGCCCGCCGCCGAGATGCTGCGCCAACTCGGCTTCACCGCCGTGCGCCTGCTCACCAACAACCCGGAAAAGATGAGCGGGCTCGAGCAATGCGGCATCCGCGTGGTCGAGCGCGTGCCGCACATCTTCCCCTCCAACCAGCACAACACGCAGTATCTGGTCACCAAGGCCCGCCGTTTCGGGCACATGTTCTGATCCCGATTACTGAATCTTAACGACCTCCATGGTCACATGGCGGTGCAATCCCCGGAGGAGCATCGTCATGAATTCATCTTCTATCGGTGCTCACCGCGCGCGCTCCGGCGCCGTGGCCCTGGCCGCGTTCCTGGCGCTTTGCGCCGCGCCTGCTTCCGCCGGTCAACCGGCCGCGCGGGAGATCCAGCCCGACACCCACCCGATAGCCCACCCGGCTGCCGGCCAGTCCTGGGGAGCGCCCAAATTCTCGATCACCGAGATGCGGCCCGGCACAGTCGAACAGGGCCATTTCGCGAAATACATCCGCGAGGTGGACGCCGCGCCGGAGTCTGAAAGCCAGGCCGCGGCCAAACCCAACTCTGATTTCTGACGTCCGCTTTCCCCACTGATCCTGGCCCGCCCCATGCATCGCTCCTGACGGACAAAGTCCCGTCAGGAAAAGCGCCATGGCACAAATGCCGATCCAATCCATGTCCGGCCGCACGGCGTCGCTTCCCGCCGCGCCGCCGGCCGCAGCCCTCGACCGGGCCGGGCACGCTGGATCGCACGGCAGCTATCCCATTGACGATGGCCGGATTTCCGGCGGCCTGCTGAGGCCCGGGGCCATCGACCAGGAGCAGTTCAAGGCGCATCTGGCGGCCGCCCGGCAGGGTGCCATGGCGACGCCGCCGCGGACGCCACCCGCCCCGGCACCGTCGCCGACCCGCCCCGGGATCCCCACGCTCAGCCCGGCACAACTTGCCGCCCTCGGTGCCGTTGCGGCCACGGCGGGCGAGCCGGTCATCGAGACTCCAGCACCGAGCCCGCTTCATCCAGGTGCACAGCCCTACCCCCGGCACGCCGGCGGCGCAGGCGCTGCGGCCATCATCGCCACGCCCGGATCGACCGATGCAACCGCCGATGGCAACGCGGCAGCGGCAGCCCCGGCGACCGACGCCGCGGCGGGTGCGGATGCGCCCGCATCGTCCACACCGGCGTCGGCCACCGCCTCGCACCAGGCGCAGGGCGAGCGTGGCCCGATTCCCGGCGCGCGGCGTGGCGCCGACGGCGCGTGGGAGTTGCCGCGCCTGCCCGACAAGGAGGAGCGCACGTGGTTGAGCGGCCAGAAGTGGCGCGTGGTGGAGAGCGAGCGGTCGCGCGCGCTCTTCCTGGGGCCTGACGGCGAATTCGGCTGGGACGACTTCCTGGATGTCGTCAATCCGCTGCAGCACATCCCGCTGGTCAATATCGCCTATCGCGCCGTCACCGGGGACGAGATCTATGGCGCCGCGCGCCTGGTCGACTTCGCCTTCGGGCCGATGGCCGCCGTCTCGACCGCCGTGGATCTGGCCTTCCGGGACATCACCGGCAGGAGCATGGCGGACAATGCCGTCGCCGCCCTGTTCGGGCCTGATGAAGCCGGCGCGGGCGAAGGCGAAGTCCCGAGCGGCATCAACACCGCCTCCGGCGCACCGCGCCAGCCTGCGGGTCTCGATCTGGTCCGCCGCGGCTCCCACAAATAGCGGGCGGCGTTGCGCGTCTGCTAAGCTGTCGGCATGGACCTGATCATCGAAGCCAAGCGCGGTGAGACGCGCGGCCTCGCGCGGCTCGGCGATCGCACCTTGCCTTGCGCGCTCGGCCGCGCCGGGCTCGTCGCCGGCAAGCGCGAGGCGATGGCGGCACGCCGATCGGCCGCTTTCCGTTCCGGCGGCTGCTTTATCGCGCCGACCGCGTGCCGCATCTCGAGACCCGCCTGCCCGCGCGGCACATCGTGCCGGAGGATGGCTGGTGCGACGATCCCGCCGCGCCCGAGTACAACCGGCCCATCCGATTGCCGCATCGCGCCCGCCATGAGGAGCTATGGCGCGCGGATCGGATCTACGACCTCATCCTCGTCATCGGGCACAACGACGATCCGGTGGTCGCGGGCGCCGGCGGCGCCGTGTTCGTGCATCTCGCACGCGATGACTGGAGCCCGACCGCCGGATGCGTCGCGTTCGCGCGCGATGATCTGCTGTGGATCCTGGCGCAGGTCACGACCAGCGACGCGGTCACGACCGTTTCGATATAGCACTCCCGAGCAGCACTCTTCCGGTCATCCCAAGGCTTGACCTTGGCATCCACGCGCGTGTCTGGAACGCGGAGCCTCGCGGAAGGAAACTCATGGATGCAAGGGCAAGCCTTGCCATGGCGGAAGAACGCGGGCTATCGGTCCTTCGTCTCCCGCGCGCCGAAGATCGCGGCGCCGACGCGCACATGCGTCGCGCCGAGCTGGACGGCAAGCTCGTAGTCGCCGCTCATGCCCATGCTGAGCTGCGCAAGGCGGTTGCGCTTGGCGATCTCGCCCAGCAGCGCGAAATGCGGCGCGGGATGCTCCTCCGCCGGCGGAATGCACATCAGGCCTACCACCGGCAGCCGGTATTCATCGCGGCAGCGGCGGATGAAATCGCCCGCCTCGCGCGGCAGGATGCCGGCCTTTTGCGACTCCTCGCCGGTATTCACCTGGATGAAGAGATCGATGCGCTTGCCGCTCTTCGCCAGCTCCGCCGCGATGCCTTGCGCGAGCTTGTCGCGATCCACGCTCTCGATCGCGTCGCAGGTGTCGATCGCCTGCCTGATCTTGTTGGTCTGCAGCGGGCCGATCAGGTGCAGCTTGAGGTCGGGATAGCGCGCGCGCAGCGCCGGGAACTTCGCTGCCGCCTCCTGCACGCGGTTCTCGCCGAACAGGCGATGCCCGGCGGCGAGCGCCGCTTCCACCGCCGCCGCCGGATGGGTCTTGCTGACCGCGACCAGGTGCACGTCCTCGGGCGCGCGGCTCCAGGCCTTCGCCTGCGCGGCGATGCGCGTCTTGATCTCGCTGAGATTGGCTGGGATGTGATCGAAGCCGGTCATGGGGGCGGCAGGTTACCGTCTGCGGCCCGGCGCGAAAAGGGCCGGCGCGAAAAGGGCCGGGACGAAACGGAACTGTGGCGTGGAGGACGTGGGCAAAGAAAATCCCTCCCCCGGCGGACCGGGGGAGGGCGGAAAGGGAGGAGGCAATCGCTCTTGGATCGGGGAGCGGGTGACTAGAAGGTGATCGCCGTGCCGATGCCGATTTCCCAGGCATCGTAGTCGTCGACATTGCCCGGGGTCTCCGGATCGGTATCGAGCCAGGTGTAGCCGACCTCGCCATCCAGATTGATGCCGGGGCCGAGCGCGTAATTCGCGGTCAGCACGGCACGGTCCATGGTGAAGTCGTTGTTTCCCCCGCCTTTGACGTCGGCGAGCTGGTGCGAGTATTGCGCGCCGACGGTCCACGCATCCATCGTGTAGGCAACGCCGCCGCCAGCGACCCAGGCATCCACATTGTCGCCGGTATCGAAGGTGGCGAGATCGTCGTAGTACTGGAACACGCCGCCGACCGCGAACTGACCGAAGCTCAGGTTGAGAGCGCCCTGGTAGAATCGCTGCTCGTCGCGATCCGGGCCGGGGCCCTTCTCGACGTGCCCTTCGAAGGAGCCGCCGCCGCCTGCCGTCAGGCCCCAGCCATCGCCTTCATACGCGTAGGTGGCATAGGCCGCGAAGTTGTTGCGCGATTCGCCATCTGCATTGAACGGCATGCCGATGTGCGGACCGACACCATCTTCGTGATCCTCGTCCCCGCCGTTCGGCGTGTAGGAGAGGGAGAGTTGGAAGCCGCCGAAGCTCGGCGTGAAGTACACGACCTTCTGCGCGTCTTCCTTGTCGTCGACGCTGACGCAAGCCGCGTTCGAGGTGAGCGCGGGGAACCCGGCTGCGAAGGTGTCGTTGTTGGCGCCCCACTGGTTGGGCGAGAAGGCGGAGAAATTGGCGGTTCCGCCAGGCGGCAGGATGCAGGAGCCGGCCAGCGCATCGTCGGTGGAGCCGACGCGTAATTCGCCAAAGCCGCCGGAGAAGAAGATAAAGGCTTCGTCGATCTGGTCGTCGTTGGTTTCGGCTTCCAGCTCGACATTGGCGCCGACCGTCAGGCCGTTATCCAGCGTGGTCTCGCCTTCGAAATGGATTTCGGCATCCTGGAAGAGACCGGTGGTGTTGCGCTCGTTGCCGAGCTCGCCTTCACCGTCGTCATCGAAGGTCGCCATATACGCGGCGTTAAAAAATCCGCCGATGCCGAGCTTGATGCCATCGGCGGCCACGGCGGTGTTGGCCATCATTCCCGCACCGACAAGTGCGGTGCTTCCAAACAGGGCTAGTCTCTTCATTGGGGGCTCCCTCACATACATGGATTGTCTGCCGAAGTGCGCCCCCCTCAGCGCGCCTCGACCGAACGCCGCGGAGAGTGCGGAACGCCTATCTATCCCTCAACCAATATGTAGTTGAAAAACATGACCCTCTTGCCCCTCGGATTAGGAATTGCAACCTTGAGCCGTAACTGACCCGGTTCCAATAAAGCGTAAGATGCTGACACGGCGAGTGAGGATGTTCCTATCTTCGCCTTTTGTTTTCAATTACTTGGCGGACGATGCGCGGCGCACGTCCTCCCCCTGGCTTCGCCAGGCGTGGACATTCTGCAACAGGGGCGGGCTTTTTTGCCGAACCAGCCTGGGAGGGCGCTGCGGGGTCTAGAACGTGATGGCGGTGCCGATGCCGATCTCGAGCGCGTCGTAGTTGTCCGCGGCGTCGTCGAAGTCAGGCCCGCTGACATCCTGCCACGTGTAGCCGACCGCCCCGTCGAGATCGATGCCGGGGCCGAGCGCGTAATTGGCCGTCACCACGGCGCGCTGCAGGCTGAACTCGCTGTCCGCGTCGCCGGCATTGTCGATATCGGCCTCGTGGATCGAGTAGCCGATCCCGAAAGTCCAGGCGTCCATCGTGTAGGCCGCGCCGATTCCAAGCACCCAGCGGTCCGCGTCCACGTCGCCGTTCTCCAGTGTCGCGGAGAACAGGTCGTCATCGTTGAAATAGTTGAAGGATGCGCCGAGCTGGACGTCGCCGATGCCGACCAGGATGCCAGCCTGGTAGGCATCCGCCTCCTCGCGGTTCGGCCCGCCATTGGTCTTCTCGACATGGCCTTCCCAGGAGCCGCCCGCGCCGGCCTGCAGCCACCAGGTCTCCGCTTCATAAGTGTAGACGCCATAGAGCGAGAGGTTGTTGCGCGAGGTGCCGTCGACGTTCACGGGCATGCCGGTATGCGGCCCGACGCCGTCGTCGTGGGTCTCCTTGTCGCTGGACGGCACATAGGAGAGGCCGAGCTGGAACCCCGCCATGATGGGCGAGAAATAGACGATCTTCTGCGAATCGGCGACATCGTCGACGCCGAAGCAGATGCTGTTGGTGGTCAGCGCGTTGGCGCCCCACTGGTTGGGCGAGTAGGCCGAGAAGTTGTAGGTTCCGCCCGGTGCGAAGACGCACAGCATGCCGAGCGCGTCGTCGAGCGACCCGATGCGCACCTCGCCGAAGCCGCCGGAGAAATAGATCCAGGCCTCGTCGATCTGGTCGTCTTCGGTCTCGCCTTCGAGCTCGATGCGCGCGCCGACTTCGATCCCGTTGTCGAGCGCGGTCGAGCCGGTGAAGTGGATCTCGGCATCCTGGAACAAGCCGGTGGTGTTACGCTCGTTGCCGGCCTCGCCTTCGCCGTCGTCGTCGAACACCGTCTGAAAGGCGGCCCGGAAAAAGCCGCCGACCTCGAGCTTGATACCCTCGGCCGCGTGAGCCGCCTGCGTCAGCGCCAGTCCGGTGAACGCCACCCCGCCGCCGATCATCGCGGCGGACCCCATCAAGAACCTGCGCATGCTCCGTTCCCCCCACCTTGCCGGCCCCCGCCCGGCAACCGGCTGAATGAACGGCCATTCAGCGCAAGGATTTCACCACAATTTCCCGGAATACGCTAGGCTGTATATAGCTGCGTCGCGGTCATGAAAAAGGGGGGAGCGGTTGCCCGCTCCCCCCGATACGTTAGCCTTCCGGCCGGCTTGCGCCGACTTAGAAGCGAACGCGCGTGCCGATACCGATCTCGAACGCCGAGTAATCGTCGATATCGTCGCCGCCAACCGTGAACTCCGGATCGGTGTCGACCCAGGTATAGCCGAGCATGGCATCGATGTTGATGCCAGGGCCCATCGCATAGTCGCCGGTCAGGACAACGCGGTCCATAGTGAACTCGGAATCAGCAGTGCCGTCGTCGTCGGCATCCTGATGCGAGTACTGCGCACCGACGGTCCAAGCGTCCATGGAGTAGGAGATACCACCGCCCGCAACCCAGGCCGACGCATCGATGTCGCCCTGGTTGTTCAGGTCGTTGAAGTACTCGAACACGCCGCCGATGGCGAAGTTGCCGAAGGAGAGGTTCAGGCCAGCCTGGTAGAAGTCCTGCTCCTCACGATTCGGACCCGGGACCTTCTCCGCGTGGCCTTCCCACGAACCGCCGCCGCCGAAGGTGGCGCCCCAGCCATCGCCCTCGTAGGTGTAGGTGAGGTAGGCCGAGAAGTTGTTGCGGGATTCGTTATCGGCATTCTCCGGCATGCCGGTATGCGCGCCGACGCCGTCGCCGTGCGTCTCGTCACCGCCATTCGGCGTGTAGGAGGCGCTCAGCTGGAAGCCGGCGAACACCGGGGAGATGTAGACGATCTTCTGGGCGTCGCCCTTGTCGTCGACGCCGGTGCAGATCGTGTTGGAGGTCAGCGCGCCGACACCGGTCGTGAAGGCGGCGGCGTTGTTGGCGCCCCACTGGTTCGGCGAGAAGGCCGAGAAGTTGCCAGTGCCGCCCGGCGGAACGATACAGCCGCCCGCCAGTGCGTCGTCTTCGGAACCGATGCGGATTTCACCGAAGCCGCCGGAGAACCAGAGCCAGGCTTCGTCGATCTGGTCGCCTTCAGTCTCGGCTTCCAGCTCGACACGGGCACCGACCTCGAGGCCGTTGTCGAGAACGGTCGAGCCGGTGAAGTGGATTTCCGCGTCGCTGAAGATGCCGGTGGTGTTGCGCTCGTTGCCGAGCTCGCCTTCACCGTCATCATCGAACACAACCATGTAGGCGGCGTTGTAGTAGCCACCCACACCGAGCTTGACCCCATCAGCCGCGAAGGCGGGGCTTGCGAGCAAGCCAGCGCCGACCACGGCCGTGGTACCCAAGAGAACTTTCTTCATCTCGAGATTCCCTAAGTTTGCGATTGCCACCGGGGGAGATTGAAGTTCCCCCAGGTGCCCCACGGAACAAGCCCTGCGTGTTTGTCTGGTGTTGCCTAGCAACTACGCAGTCACCGGTGACGGCAAAACCAGTCAAACCATCGGCCTTGAACCACGTAAACCATCCTCAATGCGTGATCGGGTGTCAAACCAATTGCGTCGCTGTGGACTCTCGGCTGTGGCAAATTCCCAAGGCCTGTGGCGGGCAGGCCACAGCGGTCGACTCGGTCATTAACCCCGCGTAAACCAAGAAAAAACCGGATATAGTCCTGAAAGGTATTGCGCCCGGAAGGCGGGCGCGGCGGCCGATGCAACGCCTCAGGAGAGCGGCCAGTAGCCGAACCGCTGCATCTGTTCCTTGTGCTGCTCCACGACCTTGTCGACTTGCGCGTGTGTCAGGATGTCGCGCCATTGGCCGGACCGGCCTTCGCGGAAGAACTTTTGCGCGTGCGGGGAACGCTCCTTGAATCCCTTCTTGTCCTCCTGCTCGCGCAGCGCCTTGAAGGAGGAGCGTTCGATGGCGCGCTGCAGGCGTTGGCGCGGGGGATTGAGGCCCATGAAACTCGCCAGGCCGCCGAAGGCCTTGACCGGGTTCTTCAGCATGTCCTCGTAGCGCAGCACCGCGAGCCCCGGCCTCTGCTGGCCGGTCCAGGACTCGACATGGGTCGACCAGCTCTTGTGCACCTCCAAGACCATCTTTTCGTTGGTGTTGGAACCCGTCGCGTCTTCGCCCATGAGCTTGATGGCGGTATCGAGATCGCAGCCGTAATGGTGCGTCAGGGAAATGCAGACATCCAGCGGGTTGCGCACGATATAGATGGCGCCGGCGGTGAGGTCGGGGTGGATGAGCGGGTAGCCCATGAAATAGACCGAAGCGTTGTGGGTCTTCACGAACGTGTCGTCCCGCCGCCAGGAGCAGACCGCAAGCTGAGCCGACCGCTTCATGCGCATGACATCCAGCGGCGTCCAGTCCTGCCATGGGCGCGCGGTCTGGGCGGCGTACCACTCGAGCGAGGAATCGCTGGTCGAGAAATCGGTGATCTTGTTGATGTCGTAGGATTCGCTCGGATCCCGCAGCAAGTTGTGCAGGAAGGCGCGCATCCAGGTATTGCCGCTCTTGGGGTAGCTTGCCAGCCAGATGATCTTCGACATTCCGTCCGCCGCGCTCCCGTTGAAGTCCCCGACCGCCCCGTCCGCCGAAAGAGGCGGCTTCGCGCGGTTTAGCGTACTTGACCCGGCCGCGCCATTTCGCGTACCAGGAAGCTCGTTTCGCCAACATGCCAGGGGCCTTGGGGGCGGGTCACCGGCGGGGCCGAATTGGGGCGCGCCTGAACGTCCCGGCACCCGAAGGCGAAGGCAGGGGCGTTCTTAGGAAATGCACAAAAGGGCCGTCAATATGAAAGTTGCCGCGATGGATGGCGGATCGCGCCGGGCAGGCTCGTGGGCGCGACGGATGCTCATGGCGGCGGCCGCGCTGACCTTGGGCGCCTCCTTGAGCGCCTGCAATTTCGACCTGGGCGGGGAAGCCAAGTACCCCTCGCCCAACCGGCAGAGGCCGACTTCCACGGTGCAATACGAGGACGAGCCCGGGATCTTCGGCGAGGGCGGCATCTTCGGCCCCGACGTGCCGCAGGACGCGGCCGGCGGCGGCATCGGCGTCAACAACCTGCTGTGGCGCGCCTCGCTGGACACGGTGTCCTTCATGCCGCTGGTCTCGGCCGATCCCTTCGGCGGCGTCATCATCACCGACTGGTATACCCCGCCTTCCGCGCCGGATGAGCGCTTCAAGGTCAATGTCTACATCCTTGGCCGCGCGCTCCGGGCCGACGGCATCCGCGCCTCGGTGTTCCGCCAGCAGATGCACGGCAGCACCTGGGTGGACGCGCCGGTCGCCCTCAACACCGCGACCGACCTGGAGAACGCGATCCTGACCCGGGCCCGGCAGATGCGCCTCGCCGGCTCGCAATAGCTGATCCCCCCTCCCGAACTGGGGAGGGGATTGCGCGGCACAGGGCAAAGGTTATTGTGCGCGCTCGTTTCGTTGCACAACTCTGAAGCCTGATGTCGCGCTACAACTTCCAAGAAACCGAGCCGAAATGGCAGGCCGCCTGGGCGGAGCGCCGCGCCTTCGCGAGCAAGGCCGAGCCCGGCCGCCCGAAATACTACGTGCTGGAGATGTTCCCCTATCCCTCGGGGCGCATCCATATGGGCCACGTGCGCAACTACACCATGGGAGACCTGGTCGCCCGCTACAAGCGCGCGCGCGGCTTCAACGTGCTGCATCCGATGGGCTGGGACGCCTTCGGCCTGCCGGCCGAGAACGCGGCGCGCGACCAGAAGATCCATCCCGCCCAATGGACCTATGACAACATCGCGGTGATGCGGGCCGAGCTGCAGCGCATGGGCCTGTCGCTGGATTGGGAGCGCGAGCTCGCCACCTGCCATCCCGGCTATTACGCGCAGCAGCAGCGGCTGTTCCTGGACTTCCACAAGGCCGGGCTCGCCTACCGCAAGGAGGCCTACGTCAACTGGGACCCGGTGGACCACACCGTGCTCGCCAACGAGCAGGTGATCGACGGTCGCGGCTGGCGCTCCGGCGCGCTGGTGGACAAGCGCAAGCTCTCGCAATGGTTCCTGAAGATCACGGCCTATGCCGACGATCTGCTGGCGGCCTTGTCCAAGCTCGAGCGTTGGCCTGAGAAGGTCCGGCTGATGCAGGAGAACTGGATCGGCAGGTCAACTGGCGCCTATGTACGCTTCAAGGTCGAGGGCCTCAGCGACGAGCTGACCATCTTCACCACGCGGCCGGATACGCTCTATGGCGCGTCCTTCATGGCGCTGTCGCCCGACCATCCGCTCTCCGACCTCGTGGCCCAGAGCGAACCCGGCGCGGCGGAGTTCATCGCGGAATGCCGGGCCGCAGGAACCTCCGAGGCCGCCATCGAGGCGCAGGAGAAGCGCGGGTTCCGGACCAAGTTCGAAGCCGTGCACCCCTTCACCGGCAAGAAGCTGCCCGTCTTCATCGCGAATTTCGTGCTGATGGAATACGGCACCGGCGTGATCTTCGGTTCGGCGGGCCACGACCAGCGCGACCTCGACTTCGCGCGCAAATACGGCCTCGAGGTCCTGCCGGTGGTGCTGCCGCCGGGCGAGACGCCGCAGACCTTCAAGGTCGGCGACGTCGCCTATACCGAGCGCGAAGGCACGATCTACAATTCGGATTTCCTGGACGGCCTTTCCATCGATGCGGCGATCGACAAGGCCTGCGAACGGCTGGAGCAGATGGGCGCGGGGACGAAGACCACCGTCTATCGCCTGCGCGACTGGCTGGTCTCGCGTCAGCGCTACTGGGGCTGCCCGATCCCGATGGTGCATTGCGACGCCTGCGGCATCGTGCCGGTGCCGGCCGCCCAATTGCCCGTCCTGCTGCCCGACGACGTCACCTTCGACAAGCCGGGCAATCCGCTGGACCACCACCCGACCTGGAAGCACACCACGTGCCCGAGCTGCGGCAAGCCCGCCCGGCGCGAGACCGACACCTTCGACACCTTCGTCGATTCCTCGTGGTATTTCGCGCGCTTCTGCTCGCCGCGCCTGATGGATCAGCCGGTCGACCGCGATGCGATCGACTACTGGCTGCCGGTCGACCAGTATATCGGCGGCGTCGAGCACGCGATCCTGCACCTGCTCTATTCGCGCTTCTTCATGCGCGCGATGCACCTGACCGGACACGCGAAGATCGACGAGCCGTTCGAGGGCCTGTTCACGCAGGGCATGGTGCTGCACGAATCCTACAAGGACGAAGCCGGCAAGTGGCTCTATCCCGAGGAGGTGGAGAAGCACGCCGACGGCACCGCCGTACATATGACGACCAAGCGCCCGATCGAGATCGGCCGCAAGGAGGTCATGTCCAAGTCCAAGAGGAACGTGGTGCCGCCGGCGCGCATCATCGAGACCTACGGCGCCGACACCGCGCGCTGGTTCGTGCTGTCCGATTCGCCGCCCGAGCGCGACATGGAATGGACCGAGGCGGGCGTCGAGGGCGCCTGGCGGTTCACCCAGCGCCTGTGGCGCATCGTGACCGGATGGATCGAAGTGTTTCCCGCCCTGGCGTCGCGTGGCGATGCCGCGGCCTTCGCCGCGGCGGGGCCGGCCGCGCAGTTGCGCCGCGCCACCCACAAGGCGATCGCCGGCGTCACCGATGATATCGAGAAGTTCCGCTTCAACCGCGCGGTGGCACGGATCTACGAATTCGCCAACATCATGGCCGACGTGAAGGACGCCGCGCTCGCCGATCCCGCTGGCCTGGCGGCGCGGCGCGAAGCGCTGGAGACGCTGACGCTGCTGATCGGCCCCGCCATGCCGCACCTGGCGGAGGAGTTGTGGCAGCGCCTGGGCCATGGCACCTTGCTGGCCGAGACCGCCTGGCCGGTCGCCGATCCCAAGCTGGTGATCGACGAGTCGGCAACCGTCGCGGTGCAGGTGAACGGCAAGCTGCGCGCCACCATCCATCTGCCGCGCGACTGCGACAAGGCGGAAGCGGAGCGGGCCGCGCTTGCCGAGCCGGCGGTGCTCAAGGCGCTGGACGGCAAGCCGCCGAAGAAGGTGATCGTGGTGCCGAACCGGATCGTCAATGTGGTCGCGTAGGCAAGTCCTCTGGGCTCTGGTCCTGGCCGGCGCGGCAGCGCCGCTGGCCGGCTGCGGCTTTCGGCCGCTGCACGGCAGCGCCAACACCAATGCCGTGGGCCTCAGCGTCGATCACCAGATGGCGAGCATCGCCGTCTCGCCGATCGAGAACCGCGATGGGCAGCAACTGCACAACGCGCTGCGGGACCGCTTCAACCCGCTGGGCCAGCCCGCTTATGCCAGCTATTGGCTGGATGTGAGCCTGACCACGCGCACCTATGGCGCGCTGGCGCGGCGCGGGCTCAGCGCCACGCGCCGCAACGTCGAGATGAACGCCTTCTACGCGCTGCGCGACACCGCGGGCAGGATCGTGCTGCGAGAGCGCGCGGAAATCGTCACCGGCTTCGACGAGTTCGACGATCCGCTCAACGACCTCTCGTCCCTGAACGACGCGGTGCGCCGCACCACCCTGCAGATCGCCGACCAGATCCACACCCGGGTCGCCGTGTTCCTGACGGAAGGGACGGCGCCGGACATGCCCGCGGCCAAGCCGGCAGAGAAGGAACCGCCCACCGCGGTGACGCCGACGGGCGAGCCGATCGGCGCCTGGGCCCGCAAGCGCTGACGCGCCGGCGCCGCGGACCATGAAGCTCGACAGGCCCAAGCTCGATCGCGTGCTGAAGTCGCCCGATTCGATCGGCGCCCTTTTGTTCTACGGCCCCGACGAAGGGCTGGCGCATGAATATGCCGCCGCCGCGCAGAAGGCCGTGCTGGGCGCGGGCGATGACCCCTTTCGCCTTGCCGAGCTGACACCGGACGAGATCCGCGGCGATGGCGCGCGCCTGACCGATGAGCTCAACGCGATTTCAATGCTGGGCGGCCGGCGCGTGGTGCGAATCGCCCAGGCCGGCAACCAGATCGCCGGGCAGATCGCCGCCGCAATCGCGGCGCAAGCGCCGGGCGCGGCCCTGCTGATCGTCGAGGCCGGCGACATCGGCAGCAAGGCGGAGCTGGTGAAGGTCTTCGAATCGGCGGCGAATGCCGGCGCCGTTGCCTGCTACCGCGACAGCGGGAGCCAGCTCGGCCCGCTGATCGCCGCGCATCTGAGGGAGGGCGGCTATGCCATCGCGCGCGACGCGCAGGCCTATCTCGCCGAACGCCTGGGGGGCGACCGCGGCGTCACGCGCAGCGAGCTCGACAAGCTCATGCTCTATATGGGGGAGCCTCATATGGGCGAGCCGCAGGCTGGCGCACCGGCGCGGGAGGTGACGCTGACCGATGCGATGGCCTGCATCGGCGACCGCGCCGCCTTCGTGCTCGACGATTTGATCGCCGCGGCGGCGGAAGGCGACGCGGCGGAGCTCGACCGGCAATACGACCGCAGCTTCGCCGAGGTGGAGGCCATCCAGTTGCTGCGCAACGCCGCGCGGCATTTTCAGCGCCTGCACCAGGTGGTCGCCCGGATGGCGGCAGGCGACAGCTTCGAGACCGCCGCCGCCGCGCTGCGCCCGCCGGTGTTCTGGACCCAGCGCGACCGCATGCAGCGCCAGGCGCGCCAATGGTCGCCGCCGCGCATCGGCCGCGCCCTCGAGCGTCTGATCGAGGCCGAAGCCCAGGCCATGCGCACCTCCGGCATCCGGGATGAGATCGCCCAGCGCGCGCTGATGGAGATCGCCACGCTGGCGCGCGCCGGCGCGACGCGGCGCTAGGTTCGTATGACTTTATCGCCGCTTCGCCGCGTGCGCGGCGGCCGCATGTCATTCTTGCGGCCGGCAGGCGTTCATGGAACCTTAGGCTGGTCCGCCCGTTGTGCGTTGCGAGGGCGGCGCGACTGGGGGATCGGCGCGTGACAACCAACCACGGGAACGTGAGTCCCGTCAGATCAGGCAAGCTGCCTCGCTTTTCGACGCACGCTTTGCTCGTTCTCCTTATCATCCTGCTGCTTGGGCCTAGCCTGGGTTTCGCCGGATTTCTGCTGCTGCGCTATGCATCGGCCGAGCAGGAGCGCTATACCTTCGACGCCCTGAGCACCGCCCGCTACATCGCCGTCGTGATCGACCGGGATTTCGAAGGGCTGATGAGCACGCTCGGCGCGCTTTCCACCGGGACCCGGCTCAGGACCGGAGATTTCGCGGGCTTTTACTCCCAAGCAACCCAGGTTTCGAAGATCATCGGCGCGGATATCGTGCTGCGCACACCCGATGGGCAGGAGATCGTGAACACGGGGCGCCCGTGGGGCGCGGCGCTGTCGCCGTCGCATCTCGCCATCGATGAGGACGTGCGCGACCAAAGGCGGATCATGATCTCCAACGTCTTCCGCGATCCGAAGACCAACCGGCCGGTATACGCGGTGGTGGCGCCGGTCGTGATCGATGGCGACCTCCGCTATTTGCTCGGTATCCAGGCGTCGACCGAGCGGATCATGTCACTGCTTTCGCCGGAAATCGTCGGGCAATGGGTGATCGGCGTCGGCGACCGCAAGGGCGACTACGTCACCCGCGTGCCGGGACACGAGACCTTCAGCGGCATGGCAAGCACCCCCGCCTTCCTGGCGAAAGTGAAGGGCGACGCAGGTAATTTCCGCGGCACCAGTCCCGACGGCCGGGAGATCCTGGTTGGCTATGCTCACGCCAGCAGGTCGAACTGGCTGGTCGCTGCCAGCCTGCCGACTGCTGTCATCGAGGGGCCGATGCGCCAGGAGCTGGTCGGCCTGTTCGGCTTCGGCGCTCTCGCCCTCGCGGTCTCTTTTCTTCTTGTGTTCTGGCTGTGGCGAATGGTGTCGCGCCCGCTGCGTCAGCTCACGGGTATCGGCGTTTCCAGCGCAGCCGCCATCCGGGCGCTCGACCTGCGCTCGCCCGTGCGTGAGATCCAGGAGCTGTCCGCCGCCCTGCTGCGCCAAGTGCAGGCCCGGGACGAAATCGACGATGAGCTGCGCCGCAACGAATCGAGCGTGCGGGCGATCCTCGACACGGTTCCTGTCGGCGTGGTGATCGCCGGGCCAAACGGCGAGGTGCTGGACGGCAACCGGCAGCTTGAACGGTTCCTGGGGCCCGAGACCCGCAAGGCCGGGTCCTTCTTCCACTGGCCGCTCAGCCATGCCGATGGCGCGCCGGTGCGCGAGGCGGAGCTGCCGGTCTATCGCGTGCTGCACGGCGAAGTGGAGATGGCGGAAATCGAGTGCATAGCCGAGACCGCCGATGGCTCGCTTCACTGGATCCGCAAGATCGCTGCGCCGATCCGCGATGCCTCGGGCACCGTTGTCGGCGCTGTCGCCTCCGTCATCGACATCGATCGCGAGAAGCGCGCGGAGGAGATCCTGGAGCGCCAGGTGGCGGAGCGCACCGCGGAGCTGCAGAACGCGAACCGCACCCTGGTCGCGGAGATGACCAGTCGCCAGCAGGCGGAGCAGCAGGTCCGGCAGCTGCAGAAGATGGAAGCGATCGGGCAGTTGAGCGGCGGGATCGCGCACGACTTCAACAACATGCTGGCCATCGTGATGAGCGCGCTCAACATGATGGAGCGTCGCCTCGCCAGGGGCGAGGCGGATTACGCGCGGTATCTTGAGATGGCGCGCGACGGAGCGATGCGCGCCGCCAACCTCACCAAGCGCCTGCTTGCCTTCTCGCGCCAGCAGCCGCTGGCCCCGATCTCGGTCGACGCCAACAAGCTGGTCGCCTCCATGTCGGATCTGTTGCGCCGCAGCCTGGGCCCCGAGATCCAGCTTGAGACGGTGCTGGCTGGCGGGCTGTGGGCCACGCATGTCGATTCCAACCAGCTCGAAAGCGCCATCCTCAATCTGGCGCTCAACGCGCGCGACGCCATGGAGCAGCAGGGGCGCCTCACCATCGAGACCGCCAACTACCTGCTCGATGAAGCCTATGCGCGCCAGCACGACGTGCCCGCGGGGCAGTACGTGTTGATCGCCGTGACGGATACGGGCAAAGGCATGAGCCCGGAGGTGCTGGCGCGCGCGTTCGATCCGTTCTTCACCACCAAGGAAGTCGGCAAGGGTACCGGCCTCGGCCTCTCCATGGTCTACGGCTTCGTCAGGCAAACGGGCGGGCACATCAAGATCTATTCCGAGCTCGAGCAGGGCACGACGGTGAAAATCTATCTGCCCCGCTTCTACGGGTCGACGAACACAGCGGATGAGGAGATGCCGCACGAGACGTTGAAGCCCGATGGCGAGGGTCAGCTCGTCCTGGTGGTGGAGGATGAAGACGATGTGCGCGCGCTGACCGGCGAATCGCTGCGCGAGCTTGGCTATCGCGTGATCGAGGCCGGCAGCGCCGCCGCGGCCCTGCGGGAGCTCGACGCCAATCCGCAGATTACGTTGCTGTTCACGGACATCGTGATGCCCGACATGAACGGCCGCAAGCTGGCGGATGAAGCGCTCAAGCGACGTCCGGATTTGCGCGTGCTCTACACCACCGGCTTCACGCGCAACGCCGTCGTGCACAACGGCGTTCTCGACCCCGGGGTCAATTTCCTGCCCAAGCCCTTCACCCTGCAGCAACTCGGCGCGAAGCTGCGCGAGGTCCTGAATCGCTAGTCCAGCGGGAGATTGCCGCAGCGAAGGATTTCTCCCGGTCAGGTCCGGCTGCTCCTGGGACGTGACGTCACAGGAGGCCGATCAGGTTGCAGCGGTCGAGCTTGGCCTTTCCGGCCTCGAAATCGGTGATCAAGCTTCCAAGCCGATCGCCGTCATCGCGCACGAGGCTGGGTGCGGAACGAAAGCGGCCTTTTAGCCGCGCCTCTCACGGGCCTACAGCGCGCCGCCCGCGGCATGGCGTCAGGCGGGCGCGACAGCCAGGCGAATGATGCGGCGGCCGGCCGCGAGAGGATATGGATCGAGAGGATATGGATATTGACAGTGACGCGGCCGGCCGCATTCTCCTCTGGAGAGGGTGCGGCGCGCCGGGGCAGCGCCGATGCCTCAGTGGGCAGAGGAGGGGACCGATTGCCATGAGGCCGCAGGCCGCGAAACCGAAAACCTTCGTGAACCTGGCGCCGGGCGACCCGGCGCCGTGGTTCCATCAGCGTTCCGGCAACAACCCGAATTACGCCTTCGATACGGTGGGCGGGCGCTGGATCGTGATGTGTTTCTTCGGGACCGCCGGCGACGAGGATGGCCGGCGCGCCCTTGCCGCCATCGCCGCAAACCGCGCCTTGTTCGACGACGTGCATGCCTGCTTCTTCGGCGTCAGCCTCGATCCCAATGACGAGGCTCAGGGCCGCGTCGCCGATTCCCTGCCCGGCCTGCGCTACTTCTGGGATTTCGACGGCACCGTCGCGCGGCTCTATGGCGCGATCTCCCGCCAGGCCGTTCCCAATCCCAAGCGGCTGGAGATGCGACGCTTCTGGCTGGTGCTCGATCCCACCATGCGGGTGAGGCACGTGGTGCCGTTCCAGCCCGGCGGCGGGGAGATCCCCGGTCTCGTCGCCTGTCTCAGGGAATTGCCAGCGCCGGAGAACTTCGCCGGCATCGAGGTGCCGGTGCCGGTCCTCATCCTGCCCGACGTGTTCGAGCCGGATTTCTGCCGGCAGTTGATCGCGATCTACGATGCGACGGGCGGCGCCGAATCCGGCTTCATGCGCGAGGTCGACGGCAAGACGGTGGAAATCCGCGACACCCGCCACAAGGTCCGCCGCGATGTGATCCTGGAGGACCAGGCAATGATCCGGCAGACGCAGATCCGCGTCCAGCGGCGCATCGCGCCGGAAATCCTGAAGGTGCACCAATTCCAGGCGACGCGCATGGAGCGCTATCTCGTCGCCTGCTACGCGGCGGAGGAGCGCGGCCATTTCCGCGCCCACCGCGACAACACCACCAAGGGCACCGCCCATCGCCGCTTCGCGGTCTCCATCAACCTCAACGACGCCTTCGAGGGCGGCGAGATCGGCTTCCCCGAATACGGGCCGAAGAGCTTCAAGCTGCCGACCGGCACAGCCTGCGTATTCTCCTGCTCGCTGCTGCACCAGGTCTCGCCGGTGACGTCCGGCAAGCGCTACGCCTTCCTGCCTTTCCTCTATGACGACGACGCCGCCAAGCTGCGCGAGGCCAACAACGCGTTCCTGGGCGAGGGCGTCGGCGCCTACAAGGCCGGATAAGGGCGCGGCGGCGCCCGGCCGGGGAAAGCGTGCACACGGTGCCCCGGCGAGACTGATCTATTCTCGAACGTGCCGAGATCGCCGGTTACGGAGTGACGCGCAGGGCACAAGAGACAGGGGCGAGACGGGGCGGGCGGCGCCATCAGGACCGCACGCGCTCCGTCCGCTTCCGGGCCTTCGCGTCCGAGCCGTTCCAGATGCTGGAACGCCGCCGGCGCGGGCGGATCGAGCGAGATGTCCATCCGCGGCGTAGTCGCGCGCCGCAGGTCATCCGATGGAGATGGCGTCGCCGGCCAGCGGCGCGTCCATCGTCCCGGCCTAGCCGTTCACACTCTTGGGATGATGATTGGCCCGGTCATTGGGGTAATGGCTCACCGGCTCCGGGGCGGTCAGCGACGTGCTGACGAAGCCGGCAAGGACGATGGCGCTCAACGCCACCGCCACGATCATAAGCGCCTTCTTATGTAACACGATGTCCTCCTCATCTGCCTCGGTAACGGTCCCGGGGGCCACTCTCCGGACGATCCGATTGGGCCGGCCGGGCGGCGGCGCGCACCTTATGCAAGGGCGGCTTGGAATGCTTGGAGCCGGCATGGAGATTTCGAGGAGACGGGGTGATTTACGTCACGACGTTGGGCGGAAGATGGGCTTGCCCCGGGCGCCGTGGATGAAGGGCGAGCGCCCGGTCAGGTAATAGCCTGCCGCCTGCACGCCGGATGCTTGCGATGCGGGTTCCTTCAGCAACCCTGCCCTTCGGAACCCTTCGACCAGGTGATCCTGGTCGGCGGGATTGCGATAGGGCTCCTTGCGCACCACCGAGGCGGCGGAGAAAAGCGGCGCCTCCCGCGCGATCGCGGTGGCAATGCCGCGCGCCGCTTCGATCCGTCCTGCCATCGCGTGGGCCGCGGCCGCATAGGCCTTGGCCCAGGTCGGCGGATCGGGCACGTGCTGCAGCGCCTTTGCCGCCTCGTCATAGCGGCGGGCGTTGAACAGCGCGGCCCCCAGCAGATTCCAGTACCACGTGGCGTCGAAATAGGGGTCGATGCGCCGGGCCAGCTCGAACCACTCGACGCCTTCATCCGGCCGGCCGAGGAAGCTGCATGCCGCGCCCATCGCCGCCAGCTCAGCCGGGCTGTTGGCGTTGAGCTCGATGGCGCGGCGGTAGTGCAGCTCGCTCCGCTCGTAGGACTTGCAATGCAGCAGGATCCAGCCCAGCGTCTCGCGGCATTCGTAGTCGTCCGGGTCGAGCGCGACCGCCTTGTCCGCGTGCCCGAGCGCCTTGCCGAGCACGTCCTGCGCGTCGTCGGTACGGCGGAACCACTCGCACAGCAGCACGACCGCGAGGCCCGCATGGGCGCGCGGATAATCCGGATCGAGCGCCAGCGCCTGCTCGAAGAAGCGCCGCGCCGCCGCCTCCTGCGCGGGATCGCCGATCAGCGCCTGCGCCGTCTGGCCGCGCAGCACACAATCATAGGCGGCGAGATTGGCCGGCGCCTTGCGCCTGGCCAGCGCCGAGCCGGCCTGCCGCACGCGTCCGACCAGCGTGCCGACGATGGTGCGCACCAGCTCGTCGGACATCGCGAACAGATCCTCTGCGCCGCGGTCGAAGCGCTCCGCCCACACCTGGTTGCCGCTGTCGGTCTGGATCAGCTGCGCGGAAAGCCGCAGCTTCGCGCTGCGCCGCCGGATGCTGCCGGTCACGATGTAATCGGCGGCAAGGGCGCGGCCGATCTGCTGCGGATCGGCATGCGGCGCGCGGAAGCGGAAGCTGGAATCGCGCGCCACCACCCGCAGTTCGCGGAAGCGCGACAGATCGGTGATGATGTCCTCGGTCACGCCGTCGGCGAAATAGTCCTGGTCCGCATCGCCCCCGACATTGGCGAAGGGCAGGACGGCGATGGCGGGCCAGGTCGAGCGTTCCGCCTCGCGCGCCGTCGCATGGCCGATCAGCGCGCGATCCGTCGCGATGATGTCGGCGCCGGTGCGGCAGGACCTGGTCCTGACCGCGCCGACGAAGCGGATGCCGCGCCCGTGGACGGTCCGGATGAACTTCTGCTGCCGGCCATCGTCGCCGATCGCCTTGCGCGCCGATTTGACCCGGCTGGTCACCGTCGTGTCGGAGACGATGCGCCCGTGCCAGACGTGCCGGATGAGGTCGTCCTTGGTGATGAGGGTGTCGGGGTGGCGCGTCAGATAGATCAGCAGTTCGAGCACCTGCGGCTCGATCGCGCAAGGCTGGCCGCTTCGATGCAGCGCAAAGCTCGCCACGTCGATCTCGCAGTCGCCGAACTGGATACACACGGATTCAGCCATGGATGGCCTCAGTGCCCGCGTCCCCACGCGGGCCGCTATTTGCCCGATCCCGCGCATTCCCACAAGCGCCAGAAAATATCCATATGAATCAGAGACTTGTTGCATGACCGGTGCGCCGCCGGCCGAGTCCGGCGTGACGGGGGCGGCGGCGCGCGCTCTTCACCTCTGCTTAAATGCGTTCGGTCAACAATGGCGTGGGCGAATGGGGCGGGACATTGCCGATACTTGCGAATGAGAGCGCGCTACGATCGAACATGGTCCGGTCGCTTCATCGCTGGTGGCTCGACAAGAGCGCCGGCGACATCCCCGATCGCGCCGATCTCGACCCCGCCGACTGGCGCCGCCTGCTGCCCTGCCTCTTCATCGCAGATGTCGAGCGCGAGCCCTTCCGGATCCGCTATCGCCTGATGGGGACCCGCGCCGCGGAGGCGACGGGCCTCGACATCACCGGTCGCTATCTCGACGAATTGATGCCCGCCGGCATCGAGGAGCCGTGGCAAGAGCACTACCGCCACTCTTATCTCACGCGCCGCCCCGTCCTTGGCGTGTGTCACGCGCCCATCGTCGGCGGCAGCCACTTCAGCTACGAGTTCGGGCTGTTCCCCCTGCGCAAGGGCGGCGCCGCCGTCGAGCAGTTCGTCGCGGTCGAGGATTACTTCGACCTGACGTCCACGCTGCTCGAGCTGGTGGAGTGGCGCGCACCCGCATGCTCCTGAGCGGAACGCCCGCAGCCGGGCGGCGCCTTGCCGCCGTCTCGTCTGCTGACTATCTTGCCACAAATGAAAGCGCTGATGCTCGTCGCCATCCTGCTCGCACTTGCCGGCTGTCAATCGTGGGACTGGCGGGCGGCGGGGCAGACCATGATCCAGTCGGTCTGCTACACGATCGGCAATTGCGCGGTTGCATGCTCGAGCGGCGAAGAGGATCCGGCCGCGCAGTGCCGATAGCAACGCTGCCGCGCGCCTGAGCGGCAATCCGATGCAACATTTCCGATCTGCGTGAGTTCCAGCGCGCCGCGAATATTCTCGACTCACCCGCACGCGCGAGTGGGCGTATAGTTTGCTTCCATGACGGTCCATTGGAGGATGTCATGAAGCACCAGAACGTGGACAAGCTCGGCCAGCGCGCGGTGGTGCTGCCTGGCTGGATCAAGGGGCGGCCCCTGTCCAAGACCGAACGGCTCGAGCGCTGGGCCGAGGCCCTCGGCCGCGAAGGGGACAGGCAGCTCAACACCCTGTTCGAGATCGAGCACATGCCGCGCGCCAAGCGGAAGGCCCTGCGCGCCGACAACTCGCTGCTGAGCGTCGCATACCAGGATCCCTGCCTGCGAGCCGAAGGCCTCGCGGGCGACACGGTCGGCGATGTGCTCGCCTTCTTCCGGATCAGCGAGCGGCAACTGCACGACCTTGCCTGCTACTGCCATCACGGACCGTCGATGTCCGCCCGGTCCGCCGCCGCGCGGGTGCGTGCGCTCGCCACACGGCCGACCATCGACGTGCGGCCGCTGGCCGTCGGCGCCTGTATCGCAATGTCGCTCGCCGTGGGCGTGCTGCTGATCTGACGTCGCGATGCGGGCGCGCGGGCGCTGCCGGTCAGCGCCGCTCCAGGCGCACGACGGTGCCGCCGCGCGCCAAGCGCACGGCCTTCTCCACGCCTTCGACCAGGCGGGCGCGATCCTCCTCGCGCCAGAACGGCTCCATGCGCGCGACATCGATGAGCGGCAGCGTCGGGAACTGCGCCCCGAACCAGGTCAGGAGGGTGCCGGCCTCCTCGCGCAGGCCGAGATGGCCATAGCATGCGAGAAGGTACAGCTTGTCCCAATAGGTGTCCGGGGCGTTCTCGAAACCGATCCGCACATCCTCGTACCGGCCCGCGACGAACGCGGCGATGGAGCGGTATTCCTCGTGCCAGTCGGGCGGGTAGGGGTTGAGCGCCTGGGCCGCCTCAAGATAGCGAAGGCACTCGTCGGGCCGACCCTTGTACGCCTCGATGAGGGAATATTGCGCCGTGATATAGGCGTCCCCCGGATTGAGCACCAAGGCGCGGCCCTTGTGCACCTCTGCCCGCAGGCGGTCGCCGGAGGCGAGCAGGCAGTACCCCAGCATCATGTGGCAGCGCGCACTGAAGGGGTCGAGCTCCACGCCGCGCTGCGCCATCTTGATGGCGCGATCGAGGGCTGGCCGGTCATAGTCGAACTGCCACTTCAGGAGCAGCGCGATCGACAGCCAGCCATATGCTTCCGCATAGTTGGGATCCAGCGCGATGGCGCGCTCCAGGTAATCGATCGCGATCGGCGTGTCTTTGCGCGTGGTGCGCTGCTGGTGCTGAAGGCCGCGCATCCCGAGATCGTAGACCGCCACGCTGCCCGGGTGCTTGTGCGCGGCACGGGTCGCTATGTCGAGCTCGAGCTGGCCGGTCAGCGTGGCGGCGATGGTCCGGACGACCTCGTCCTGCACGGCGAAAATCTCGGCGAGGGCGGGGGCATAGTTCTGCGCCCACACCACCGCCTGCGTGTTCACATCGATGAGCTCGACGGAAAGCTGCACGCGGTCTCCGAGCGTGCGGAGGCTGCCGGTGACCAGGTAGTCGGCCCCTAGCTTCGCGCCGATCTCGGAAATGCCCATCGCGCTGTCCCGGAACGCGAAGGAAGATGGACGGGCGATGACAGCCAGGCTGCGAAACCGTGACAGCGCCAGGATTATGTCGCCCACGATGCCGTCGCACAGGAATTGCCGGTCGGCGGGCGTGCCGAGACTCGTAAAGGGTAGCACCCCGAGACATGGCTTGGCGCCTTGCACCCGCTCGGGCTTAGGCGTCGCAACTTGCTGTGCCCCCTTGCTGGCGGTGATCGCGCGCCGCAGATCCTCGGTCTGCGGAGCGGGTGAGACGTCCAGCTCGCGCTTCAGCGTGTCGCGGCACGCCTCGTATTGCCGGAGCGCCAGGGCCGTTTCGCCCGAATCGTGATACGCCGCCATCAGGGCGCGGTGCGAGGCTTCGCGCAGCGGATCCAGCGCCAGCAGGCGCTTGGCGGTCGCGATGCGCGCCTCGCCCCGCTGTCCCGCCGCCAGTTGCTCAAGCACCGTGATCGCCTTGCCGGCGGCCTGGTCGCGCTGCAGCCGCAGCCAGTCCTCGAATCCCTCGCCGCCGAGCGTCAGCCCCGCCAGCAGCTGGCCGCGATAGAGTTCTGCCGCCGCATTCCAGTCGTCGGCCTCCGCCAGCATGCGGAAGGCAACGGCATCGATGTGGAAGCGCGCAAGGTCGAGCTTGACCCGGTCGTCGTGGATGAGGACGGGCGAGGGCTCGATCTCCGCCAGGTCGCGGCGCAGCGCGACCAGCGCCTGGCGCAGGCTGTTGCGCGCCTGCTGCTCGCCGCGATCGCCCCACAGCAGCGCAACCAGTTGCTCTCGCGTGGCCGCGCATCCCGGCGCGAGCGCCAGGATCGCCAGGAGCGCGCGGTTCTTGCGGCTCGAGACGGCGATCTCGCCTCCGCTCGCGCGGGTCAGCCGGAAACCGCCGAACAGCTCGAGCCTTGCGGCGTCCGATCCGGGCGTTGCCCCCTGCACAGGCCTCTCCCTCTCGTTTCCCGGTTCCTTTTAGCGTCTTTTTCACGCCTTTTTATAGCGCTTTTCACGCCGCGCCGACGGGGCAGGGCCTATCTCGCCGCCCGCCCGAGGCGCGCGCCGGTCTGAGTCGGCGGGCGGCCCGGGAAACGAAAATAAGTTCCTGGGAGCCCGTTATGTCCACGCTGCACGCCAATCTCCTGCTCTTGTTGTCCGCCATCTTCTGGGGTGCGGGCAATGTTGCCCAGAAATCCGTGCTCGAGGATCTCGGCCCGCTGACCACGATCGGCCTGCGGTGCCTGATTGGGGCGCTGGTCATCGCGCCGCTGCTGTGGCGCGAAAGCGGCCATGCCGGCACCGTCCCGCGCGCGCCCTGGCCGCGGGTGCTGATCGCCGCCATCCTGTTCGCCGCCGCGATCGGCTCGCAGCAATTCGCGTTCGGCGGCACCTCGGTCACCAATGGCAGCTTCCTCATCACCACCACGACGGTGATCACGCCGCTCGTCGCCTGGTTCCTGCTGCGCGAACGGCCCGGCCTTATCCTGCTGCCGACAATCGCCCTGACGCTGCTCGGCGTCTGCCTGCTCGGCGGCGGCGCCTTTTCTGCGCTGGCCTGGGGCGATCTCTGTGCGCTCGGCTCCGCTCTCATCTATTCGATCTGGATCGTGCACCTTGGCCGCCTGGTTGCCGCGACGCGGCGGCCCGGCGCGATCACCCTTGCTCAGTTCGTGCTGGCCGGCGCGCTCGCGCTGGCACTCGGGCTCGCGATCGAGCCATTTGATCTCGCGCGGCTGCTCGGCGCGTGGCCGGAACTGGTGGTGCTCGGCGTGTTCGCGACCGGCCTTGCCTATGTGTTCCAGGCGCTGGCGCAGCAGCGCACCTCCGCCAGCATCGCGGCGGTGATCATGAGCGCGGAATGCGTGTTCGGCGCGATCGGCGGCCACATCGTCCTCGGTGAGCGCCTCAGCCTCATGGGTGCGACCGGCGCGGCCCTGATCCTGGCGGCCGTCCTGCTGGTGCAGGTCAATCCCATGCCGGCGTGGCGCGTAAACGGGCGGCCCGCGATCGGCGCCATCCCCGCCACCGCGCATGCGAAGCGCATGTGACGCTTTCTTCACGCGCTTAAGCCCGCCGTTTCACGCGGTCGACGCGTCTTAACATCACACACACGCCACATCGAGGAGGGACATCATGGCGACTATCCTGGGCAGCAGCGGCAACGACGTGCTCACCGGCGGCTTCGGCAACGACGTGCTCGACGGCCTCGCGGGGGCGGACACGCTGCGGGGCGGAAAGGGCAATGACACCTATCGCGTCGACAATCTCGGCGACACGATCACGGAGCTGAGCGGTGAGGGCGAGGACACCATCGTCTCCACCGTCGCGCTCAGCTTCGCGTACACCAATGTCGAGAACTACGACTTCAGCAAGCTGGCGGGCGGGGTCAATTTCGGCGGCAACGCGCTCAACAACGTCATCAAGGGCGGCGCGGGCACCGACACCCTGGCCGGCGGGCTCGGCAACGACACGTATTTCCTCAACCGCGCGCAGGACGCGGTGACGGAGGCCGCCGGCGCCGGCACCGACACCATCGCCGTCAGCTTCAGCGCCGACCTCGCCGACTACGCCAATGTCGAGAACATCCGGCTGCGCGGAAGCGCCGCGCTGAACGCGACCGGCAACACCTCGGGCAACGCGCTCTACGGCAATGCCGGAGCCAACGTGCTCAACGGCAAGGGCGGCGCCGACACGCTCGCCGGCGGCAAGGGAAACGACACCTATCATGTCGACCAGCTCGGCGACCAGGTGATCGAGACTGCCGGCCAGGGCGTCGACCGGATCGTCACCACGGTCTCGCTGGCGCTGGGCGACCATGTCGAGAACCTGACCCTGGCAGCGGGGGCCGGCGACATCGCCGGCTTCGGCAACGCCGCGAACAACGTCATCGTCGGCAACGAGGGAGCCAACCTGCTGTACGGCGCCGGCGGGGCCGACACGCTGAAGGGCGGCAAGGGCAACGATGTCTACGACGTCCGCGAGGCAAGCGTCAAAGTGGTGGAGCAGGCGGGCCAGGGCACGGATCGCGTGATCAGCGCCATAGACTTCAATCTGGCTGCGGCGGCGAACGTCGAAGAGCTGGAGCTGTGGGACGGCGTCAAGGGCACCGGCAACGCACTCGACAACCTGATCATCGGCAACAACCTGGACAACATCCTCAATGGCGGCAAGGGCGCGGACACGCTGCGCGGCGGAGACGGGAGCGACACCTACCTCGTCGACAATCTTGGCGACCTGGTCGAGGAAGCCGCGGGTGAGGGCTTCGACACGATCGTCGCCACGATCGCCCTGGTCAATGCCGTCGCGAACGTGGAGGAGTACGATTTCTCGAAATGCGTCACGGCGGTCAATTTCACCGCCACCGATGCAAGCGAGGAGATCCACTCCAGCGCCTTCGCAGACACGCTCACGGGCGGCAAGGGCAGCGATTTCTACCATCTCAACAACCCCGACGACCAGATCGTGGAACTTGCGAGCGACGTCAATCTGGACGGCGCCTATGTGACGTTCTCGGTCAGCAAGATGTGGGATGGCGTCGAGGTCCTGGTGTTCTCCGATTCCGCGAGCACACAAGTGTGGAACGCTACCGGCAACGGTCTCAACAACGACATGAACGGAAATCATGGGCGGAACGTGTTGAAAGGCGTGGCCGGGCATGATGAGCTCAACGGGTATGGCGGCAATGACACGCTGCAGGGCGGCCAGGGAAACGACTATCTCCGCGGTGATGACGGCAAGGACAGGCTGATCGGCGGGGCCGGCAATGACGGCCTGAACGGCGGCGATGGCAACGACGTGCTGCTTGGCGGCGCGGATAGCGACCTTCTCAACGGCAACACCGGTTCTGATACGCTCACCGGCGGCGCGGGCATCGACAAATTCGTGTTCGACGAGTGGGTGGAGAATCCCTTGTCGGCGCGCGATGTCATCACCGATTTCGACAAGAATCTCGACGCGATCTGGCTGCTCGGCTTCTCCGACGACAATGGCGACGGAGACGGCACACTGGAAGTGGAGAATGTGGTGGCGGGGATCGCCGATCTCGGTGCAGGCGGCGATGTGATCGTGCACCTGGTGAACGGCGCGTCGATCGCCTTCAAGGGCGCCGGCACCGGCGCGGTCGACAGCCTCGGCGACTTGGTCGCCGATCCCGCGAGTCAGATCGTAGTGGCCTGACGATGGGGCGCGATAGACGGCGGGGCGCGATAGACGGCAACGGTTTCGCCGCCGCTCCGGTTCCGCCGCGCACGCGACATTCCCGACTCACGGCGCCGGACGAGGAGGCGTATAATCGCCGCCTCGGGGGGTGCCTTGTGAATGGGAGAATGCCATGGAGCACAAGACCCTGGATAAACTCCGCGATGTCGCGGTGGTTTTGCCGAACTGGCGCAATCGACGTTCGCTGTCCAAATACGAGCGGCTGCAATGCTGGGCGGAGGCATTGGAGCGGCAGGGCGGGCGCCAGCTCAGCACCCTGTTCCGGATCGAATACGCGCCGCCGGCCGAGCGGGCAAGGCTGCGCGCCGATGACTCGCTGCTGAGCGTGGCCTTCGCCGAGCCCCGCCTGCGGGCTGACGGCCTGGCCGGCGATACCGTCGGTGATGCGACGGCGTATTTCGGCCTGACCGAGCGGGAGCTGCACGACATCACCTGCTTCTGCCACTACGGCCCGACCATCGCCGCCGAGGACGCCGCCGCGCAGATCCGCGCCACCGCGGCGCGCCAGCGCTATGAGACGCGGCCGATGCTGGCCTGCGCCGTGATCGCGGCTTCGCTGGCGGCTGGATTGCTGCTGATCTAGGCGGCAGGCCGGCGGAGTCATCGGCGGCCGGAGTCCTGATCATGAAGCCCTCTCGCGCCCCGCGTGAGGAGGAGCGGCTGTGCGCGCTTCTCGCGCGTCTGCCGGCGGCGAGAACAGGCTTAGACAGCCCGCGTACGCACGCGCCGTCTTCGGAAGTAGGGCCTAGTTCCCGAGCTTCGCGATGACTTCGTCGAGCTGTTCCAGGCTCTGGTAGTGGATGACGAGCGCCCCGCCCTTCCCGTCGAACTGGATCTCGGTCTTGAGGCCGAGCCTGGCGGTCAAGTCGCGCTCGAGCGCCTTGGTGTCGGCATCCTTCTCGCGCGCGGGCTTCGCGACACGGCCGTATTTGGTCTTCTTCTTCTGCGCCAGGCGCTCGGCATCGCGCACCGAGAGACCCTTGGCGGCGATGGTCTGCGCCAGCTCCACCACGTTCGGCAGGTTGATGATCGGCCGCGCATGGCCGACGCTGAGGCGGCCGTCGGACAGCATCTCGCGCACCACCTCCGGCAGCTCCAGCAGGCGCAGCAGGTTCGAAATATGCGGACGGCTCTTGCCGATATGCTCGGAGAGCGTCTCCTGCGTGTAGGCGAATTCGTGCATCAGGCGGCGATAGGCGCGCGCCTCTTCAATCGGGTTGAGGTCCTGGCGCTGGACGTTCTCGATGAGCGCGATCTCGAGCGTGTCGCGATCGGAGAGATCGCGCACCACGACCGGCACTTCGTGGAGCTGCGCCTTCTGCGCCGCGCGCCAGCGCCGCTCGCCGGCGACGATCTCCCACTCGCCCTGCTTCGTGCGATGCGCGCGCACCAGGATCGGCTGCAGCACGCCCTGCTCGCGGATCGATTGCGCGAGCTGCTCCAGCTTGTCGTCGTCGAAATTGGTGCGCGGCTGCATCGCGCCCGGATGCAGGCGCTCGATCGGCGCGGTGCGCGCCGCGACGGCCGGCGCCTCACCCTGCCCGCCCGCCGCCGCCGGCGCCGCGACGTCGTCGCCGCCGAGCAATGCGGACAGGCCGCGTCCCAGATGCCGCTTCGCCATTTCTTGCCGCCGCCTTCCCGCGGGTTCGTTGCTCATGCCGCGCTCATCAGCGAGCGGCCGGTGCGGCCCTGCTCGCGCTTCAGGACTTCGCTCGCCAGCAGGATATAGGCCTGCGAGCCGGCGCAGCGGATGTCATAGAGCAAGGCCGGCATGCCGTAGCTCGGCGCCTCCGCGATGCGCACGTTGCGCGGGATCGCCGTGTCATAGACCTTGTCGCCGAAATGCTGGCGCACGTCGCTCGCCACCTGCTCGTTGAGGCTGCTGCGCTTGTCGAACATGGTGAGCACCACGCCCTGGATCTCCAGCACGGGATTCAGCTTCTGCTTCACCCGCTCGATGGTCCGGATGAGCTGGCTCAAACCCTCTAGCGCGTAGAACTCGCATTGCAGCGGCACCAGCACGCAATCGGCCGCCACCATGGCGTTCAGCGTCAACAGGGTCAGCGAAGGCGGGCAGTCGATAAGAATAAAGTCATATGACAGGTTCGCCCTGGCCAGCGCATCGCGCAGGCGGAATTCCCGCCGCTCCAGGTCAATGAGCTCGATCTCCGCGCCGGCCAGGTCCGGCGTGGTGGGCACGATCCACATATTCGGGACGTTGGTCGGCTTGGTCGCATCCGCGATCGGTGCCCCGTCGACCAGCATTTCATAGGAGCCGGTCTTGCGGTCGCCGCGCTCCACGCCCAGGCCGGTCGAGGCGTTTCCTTGCGGATCGAGATCGACCACCAGCACGCGCTTGCTGCAGGCGGCGAGGGCGGTCGCCAGATTGATCGCCGTCGTGGTCTTGCCGACTCCGCCCTTCTGATTCGCCACTGCGATGATGCGCGGCTGCCCAGTCCCTGAACTGTCTGGCATTATTGGGTTTTCCGCTTCAGCTGAGTGATGATCAGGATCGTTCCCCCGGGGTCGGACAGGCTGCCCCGCGTCTCGACTCGCATTGTCCAGCGGCGGCGCGCCTGGGTCAATTCCTCTTCCGCCTGAGCGCCCTTGAGAAAGAGGCAGCTGCCCCCCTCGCCCGCGAACGGCTCGGCCAGATCGAGCAGCGCGTCCAGCGGCGCGCAGGCCCGCGCCGTCACCAGATCCGCCGCGATCCCGGTGACCTGCTCGATCCGTCTGGCATGAATCGTGACCCGATCGAGCACGCCGCAATCGAGCGCGACCTGCCGCAGGAAAGCGCATTTGCGCTGGTCGGAATCGATGAGATGGACTTGCCAGTCGCTCATGATGGCGAGGACCAGCCCGGGAAAGCCGGCACCGGAGCCGAGGTCGACGAGCGTGCCATTCGTCTCCGAAAGCAGCGGCGCGAGCTGTGCGCTGTCAAGAAAATGGCGGCGCCAGAGCTCGGGCAGGGTGGCCGGTCCAACGAGATTGATCTTGGCCTGCCACTTCGTCAGGAGAGCGGCATAAGCCTCCAGCCGAGCCAATGTTCCACGTGGAACATTGATGCCTAGCGCTTTGAGATCGCTCGCGAATTGGCTTTGGCCGTAGGCCATCAGGCGGTCAGAAGGCCAGGATCGGCCGAGGTGCCGCCCCGGCGCTTCACATATTTGAGGAGGATGGTGAGCGCCGCCGGCGTCACGCCCGAGATGCGGCCCGCCGCCCCCAGGGTCGCGGGCCGGGCGGCCTGAAGCTTCTGCCGCACCTCGGCAGAGAGCGACGGGATCGTGGCGTAATCCAGGTCGGCGGGCAGGCGGAGATCCTCGTCCCGACGGAAGGCCCGGATGTCCGCCTCCTGTCGCTTGAGGTAGCCGGCGTACTGGCCCTCGATCTCCATCTGCTCGCGGGCGGTGGCGCCGAGCCGGCCGATTTCCGGCCAGATCGAACCGAGCCGGTCGAGGTCGATCTGAGGACAGCCTAGCAGCTCCAGGGCCGAGCGGCGCACGCCGTCGAGATTGACGGTGAGCCCCTGCCCGCGCAGCTCGTTCGGTGTCGCGCTCAGTCCCTGCAGCAGCCTGCGCGCGGCATCGATCTCCGCCTTCTTGGCCCGGAACGCCGCCAGGCGCCCCGCCCCGACACAGCCGATGGCGGCGCCGCGCTCGGTCAGGCGCTGGTCGGCATTGTCCTGGCGCAGATGCAGCCGGTATTCGGCGCGGGAGGTGAACATCCGATAGGGCTCATTGGTACCGCGGGATACCAGATCGTCGATCAGGACGCCGATATAGGCTTCCGCCCGGTCAAGCACGAACGCCTCGCCCTGCCCGCTTGCCAAGCGCGCGGCGTTGATCCCGGCCATCAGCCCTTGGGCAGCGGCCTCTTCATAACCCGTGGTGCCGTTGATCTGCCCGGCGAAGAACAGGCCCGCGACCGCCTTGGTCTCCAGGCTGGGCTTCAGGCTGCGCGGGTCGACGAAATCGTATTCGATCGCGTAGCCGGGCCGGAGCATGACGGCCTGCTCCAGGCCGGGAATAGTCTTGAGCAACGCCGCCTGCACCTCTTCCGGCAGCGAGGTCGAGATCCCGTTGGGATAGACGGTGGGATCGTCCAGCCCCTCCGGCTCGAGGAAGATCTGGTGCCGCTCCTTGTCGGAGAACCGCACGACCTTGTCCTCGATCGAGGGGCAATAGCGCGGCCCGGTGCTCTCGATCTGCCCGGAGTACATCGGCGAGCGGTGCAGATTCGCGCGGATGAGGTCATGGCCGGCTGCCGAGGTATAGGTGATCCCGCAGGCGATCTGCGGAATCTCGATCCGCTCCGTCAGATAGGACATCGGCGCGGGCGGGTTATCGCCCGGCTGGCTGTCCAGCCCAGCCCAATCGATGGTGCGGCCATCCAGCCGCGGCGGCGTCCCGGTCTTCAGCCGCCCGAGCGGGAAGCCGAGGCGCATCAGGGTCTCGGACAGCCTGAGCGCTGGCGCCTCGCCGATCCGGCCCGCCGGGATCTTCTTATCCCCGCAATGGATGAGACCGCGCAGGAAGGTGCCGGTGGTCAAAACCACCGCGCCGCAGGCGATCCGCTCGCCCCGGTCCGTCACGATGGCGGCGACCCGGCCATTTGCGATCTCGATATCGTCCACGCCCGCCGCCCGCACATCCAGGTTCGGCTGCTCGGCCACCAGCGCCTGGACGGCCTGGCGATAGAGCTTGCGGTCGGCCTGGGCGCGGGGGCCGCGCACGGCCGGGCCCTTGGACCGGTTCAGCATGCGGAACTGGATCCCGCCGCGATCGATCGCCCGGGCCATGATGCCGTCCAGGGCGTCGATCTCCCTGACCAGGTGCCCCTTGGCAAGGCCGCCGATGGCGGGATTGCAGGACATCTCGCCGATCCTGGCCGGATCGTGGGTCACCAGCAGGGTGCGGGCGCCCAGGCGCGCAGCGGCCGCGGCGGCTTCGGTCCCCGCGTGACCGCCGCCCACCACCACCACATCATACGCGTAAGTGCCTGCTCCGCTTTGCATTTCGCCCAAATGTTTCACGTGGAACATATGCCACCTGCCGGCTACTTGCCGATGCAAAACTCCTTGAAGATCAGGTCCAGCACCTCTTCGACATCGACCCGGCCGGTGATCCGCCCGATCGCCCGCGCCGCCAACCGCAGATCTTCGGCCTTCAGCTCCAACTGCCGCGCGACCCGCGACCGGTCCAGTGCCGCCTTCGCCTCCGAGACCGCCGCCCGATGGCGCGCGCGGGTTAGCAGATCCGCCCCGTCCATCGCGCCTTTCGCCGCCGCGGCGATCGCCTTGACCAGCGGCTCCAGGCCGAGCCCGGTCTTGCAGGACAGCTTCAACGCCGCGCGGCCGGCGACGGCGATCGGCTCCGGTTGGGGCAGCAGATCGGCCTTGTTCACCACAACAAGGCTTTCATCGTCAATCAGCTTCGTGGTTTCGGTATCGGTCGCCGGCCACTGGCCGCCATCGAACACCAGCAGCTTGAGGTCGGCGTGCTCCGCGCGGCCCAGGGCCCGGCGCACGCCCTCGGCCTCGATCTCATCCGCGGTGGCCCGGAGGCCGGCCGTGTCGGCGAGGGTGACCGGATAGCCGGCGATATCCATGCGCACCTCGATCACGTCGCGGGTGGTGCCGGCGATGCTCGATACGATGGCCGCCTCCCGTTGCGCCAACTTGTTGAGAAGACTGGACTTTCCGACGTTCGGCGCGCCGAGGATGGCAATGATCAGGCCGTCGCGCAGCCGCTCCGCCGCACGGCCCGTCAGCTCCTGGCCGAGCGTTTCGCTGATCTGCTCGATCTCCAGCTCAATCGAGGAAAGCAATTGATGTGGCAGATCTTCATCTGGAAAATCGATATATGCTTCCAGCCGCGCGAGCACGCGCAGGAGGTCCGCGCGCCAGGACTCAAGCCGCCGCGACAATTCCCCCTCCGCCTGGCGCAGGGCTTGGCGGCGCTGCATCTCGGTCTCGGCCGCGATCAGGTCGGCGAGACCTTCGACCTGCGCGAGGTCGAGCTTGTCGTTATCGAAGGCGCGGCGGGTGAACTCGCCGGGCTCCGCGAGGCGCAAGCCCTGCTGCGCGCCGAGCGCGGCGAGCGCCGCGGCGATCACGGCGGGCCCGCCATGCAGATGCAGTTCGGCGACGTCCTCGCCGGTGAAGGAATGCGGCGCCGGAAACCACAGCGCCAACGCATCGTCGATCGCCACGCCATCGTCGCCGAACAAGCGCCGCAGCGTTGCAACGCGCGGCTTCGGCAGCGCGCGCCGCGTCAGGACCTCGAGCGCCGGCGCAGCATGCGGTCCGGAGACGCGCAGCACCGCCACGCCCGAGCGCCCCGCCGGCGTCGCCAACGCGTAGATGGTGTCGGTGTGGGTGGACATGATGCGCGCCGCTCTCCTCCGCGCATCTATATAGCATCGCCGGCGACGCTATCCCTCCTCTTGCGCAGAAGAGCGATCTCTAGCGCTTCAGATCCTCCGGCACCTTGTCGGTGGGCTGCAGCATCAGGCGCTCGACGCGCTCGCCGCGGATGAGGTGCCGCTGCAGGATCTCCTCGGCGTCCTCGATGGTGCGATAGGTGTACCAGACCTGCTCGGGATAGATCACCATGGTGGGGCCAAGCTCGCAGCGATCGAGGCACAGCGCCTGGTTGATGCGCACGCCGTCGAGGCCGAGCTCCTTGGCGCGCGCTTTCATATAGTTGCGCAGCCGTTCCGACCCGCGCTTCTTGCAACAGCCGCGCGGATGGCCTTCCGGCCGCTCGTTCACGCAGCAGAAGACATGCGCCTCGTAATAGGGCGCGGGATCGCCCGGCAGCTTGCGGTCCGACATGGTTGCTCTTAACTCCGTCTCGGCCATGGGTCGGCCGGCACTCTAGGGGCGAACAGTTGGCGCCGCAAATGAAGCCGCGCGGCTATTTCTTCTTGCCGCCGTCGGGATTGCCGAATTGCTGCCAGAACGCTTTCTGCATCTGCTCCAGGCTTGCGATGCCAGCGGGCATCCAGGTCTTCAGCAAGGTCTCCGGATCCATCGAGCGCATGGCCGCCATCATGCGGTCCTGCATCTCCTTCATCACTGCCTCCTGCATCGGCTGCACATCCGGCAGCCCCATGAAGGTCCGCGCCTCCTCCGGCGTGCAATCGATGTCGATGTGGATTTTCATGGGTGGCCTCCCGCATGCCGCTGCCTCGCCGCACTCTATGCGCGCCGCGCAGCGGAGGGCAATGCGACGCTGGGGCGTCACCCAATTTCCATGTCACACCGGTTTCCTCTCCCTCGTCTCATCCGCACAGAACCCAGGAGGATGAGACATGCAACCCAGACTTAATCCGTACCAGGCCGCGCCCGAGACCGTCAAAGCGGTGGTGGCGCTGGAAGAGCATCTCGCGAACAGCGGATTGGAGCGCTCGCTCTATCACCTGGTGAAGACGCGGGCGTCACAGATCAATGGCTGCGCCTATTGCGTCCACATGCACACGCGCGATGCGCGCGCCCATGGGGAGACGGAGGAGCGCCTGTATCTGCTCAGCGCTTGGCGCGAATCGCCGCTCTACAGCGACCGCGAGCGCGCCGCCCTCGCCTGGACCGACGCGCTGACCCTGATCGCCGACACCGGCGCGCCGGATGAGGCCTATGAGGAGGTGAAGCGGCACTTCACCGAAGCGGAGATCGTGAAGCTCACGATCCTCATCGGCACCATCAATCTGTGGAACCGCCTCACGGTCAGCATGCGCTCGGTGCATCCGGTGACGAAATCGCAGGCGGCGCAATAGGGGGCGGGTCATGAAACGACACCTCACCTGGTTCGCCGCGGCCTTGTGCGCCGTGGTGCTGCAACCGAGCACGGCCGGCGCCGCCGAGATCGTCACGCCGGTCTTCGCCGGCGCGTTGCCCAACGTGCCGGGCAACGGCCTCACCGCCGTCCTGGTGCGCTACGAACCAGGCCAGAAGTCGGAGACGCACCATCACGCCGGCAGCGTCTTCGCCTATGTGCTCTCCGGCGCGATCCGCTCGCAGGTCTCGCCCGGCGGCCCGGCGAACGTGTACAAAGCCGGCGAGAGCTTCTTCGAGCCGCCGGGCAGCAGCCACCTCATCAGCGAGAACGCCAGCGCGACGGAGCCCGCCAGCCTGCTCGCCATCATCGTGGCCGAGGACGGCGCCGAGCTGACGAAGAAGGGCGCGCGATGGTGAGGCTGTCTCCCTCACCTTCGGGAGAGACGCCATGGGTTAGCCAAGCTCACCGGTGGCGCGAGTTCTTATCGCTTGTCGTGGGTGACCTGTGAGCTAACCTAAACACCTGAGAGCGAACATCTTGGGTGTTGTGCGATGAACCAGATCAGCCCGAAGGACGCCAAGGCCGGGGCCGAGGCGGTGCTTGCGACGCTCACCTACACACGGCCCGGCGGGCCGAAGCCCGCGGTCTATATGTATGACCGGCCGGCGGATGTGCCGGCGATCGAGGAACGCAACGAGCAGCATCCGGTCGCGATCCTGTCCGCACGGCCGATCCTCGGCACGCTGTCGATCGACGTGCAGGGCTTCGCCCTCACCCACGGGCGCACGGCAGTGCGCAACTTCGACGATCCGGAAGAGCTCAAGCGCATCTATGACGCGGAAGTGGCCGCGCTGGTGATGCAACGGACCGGCGCGCGCACAGCGCTGGTGTTCGACCACACGATCCGGCGCATCACCGGCACCGACGCGAACGCGTCGAGCCGCGCGCCGGTCCATATCGTGCACAACGACTACACGCTGAAATCCGGGCCGCAGCGCGTGCGCGACCTGCTGCCGCCGGCCGCTGCGGAGCAGGCGCTGACCCGCCGCTTCGCCATCATCAATGTCTGGCGCTCGATCAACGGGCCGGTCACCGACACGCCCCTCGCCTTCGCCGATGCGCGCTCAGTGGCGGAGGCGGACTGGATCGCGACGGACCTCGTCTATCCCGAGCGGACCGGCGAGATCTACCGCGTCGCCTTCAATCCCGCGCACCGATGGTTCTACGTGCCGAACCTCCAGCCGGACGAGATCCTGCTGCTGAAGACCTTCGATTCCGCGAATGACGGCCGCGCGCGCTACATGCCGCACTCGGCCTTCGAGGATCCGGCGACAAGGTCCGGCACGGCCAAGCGGCAGAGCATCGAGTCACGCGTGCTGGCGTTCTTCTGAAGGTCGTGGAGCGTTCAATTTTTCGGCGAACTTAACATCGAGTTAGGAATCTCACCATAGCATCGGGGCATCGCTCGCAAAGCCCCGGTGCGTCCGTGAGTTCCTTCCGCTCGAAGCCGCTGCTCGCACTAAGCGTCGTGCTGCTACTCGCATTTGTTGCCGTAACGCGGCTCGCCAACTTCATCGATTCCGGCGGCAGCGCGTTCGCCGCAGAGGTTCTCAATTTTCTGCGTCCGGGCTGGAAGAACCACCCGGTCCAATGGCTTGTCACCGAGAGCACGACCTTGCTGGCCGGCGCCGCGGCTGTGGTGCTGCTCGGCCTAGGGCTGCCGACTTCCACGTCGATCCGGTTCCGCACCATGAGGACCATCCTGACGCGCGGACCCTGGCGCCTCGTCCTCTGGGCTATCCTCCTTGGCCACTACGCCCCGACCCTCGTGAGCCTCATCCAGCGCATGTTCCGGTTCGATGCGGGACTGTTGGACCCGACCTCGCTGCTTGTGGTCATTTCCTGGCTCGGCTTCATCTCGCCGCTCGCTGCGATCTACTGTTCGGCCCGGCTGCTGTTCGGGACCACCCCCTGGCGCGCTGACAGATGGCTGGGTTACCTGGGTGCAGCCGCAACCTTGTTTGGACTGTCCTGGCAATTCATCGCGCTCGTCGGACTGGGAGATTTCCTGCCCCGTCTGGGCCGCTTCGCCGGCGGCGACATTCTCTCGCTCGGCACCATTGTATGGTTCGCGATCGGTGTTGCGGCGACCTGGACCGATCTGGTGCTGGCGCGGCGCGGCCAGCGCGCCATGCTCGGACGCCGCGATTACGCATTGGTGAGCTACATCGCCATCGGCGGCTTCGTTCTCTCGGCCCTCGCATTCAAGATCGGCAGTTTTGGATTCCTGCTCGCCTCTCTTCCATTGCATTTTGGTATCGGCTACGTCTCCGTGCTCGTCGTAGCGACCGCTGTTGTCCTGCTGTGCATTCTGCATGGTGCGGCCCTGCTGGCCGGCGACAACGTCCTGCCTGACGTCACGGCCTCGGAGCCTCCGCTCGAGCGATCGCGATTCCTGCGGCGCATCTTGGCCGGCGCGCCTGCATCGCGCTTCTGGGCGGACCTCAGGCTCTCCCTGGTCGTTACGCTGGTGCTGATCGGTATCGCCTTTGCGACCGTCGGCCAGATACCACTCCTGGCTGCCGCCTTCGTGATGCCACTCATTGTCTTCGGTTTCCTGATCGGGCCGATCGTCGTCTTCGTCATCGGTGTGCTGCGCGGCCGTCCGGGATTCGCCGCGGCGCCGTTGATCGTCTTCCTGGCATTGGTTGGATACCGCTATAGCACCCTGGCGCTGGCCGCGCACCGCGCCCAGGTCGCGGTGGAGCAAGCAGCGACCCTGAACATCTATCCGTTCGCCGAGGCGAGCCGGATGCACGACTTCGTCGTGATCGAGGACTCGCACGACAATCGCAAGGACGGCACGTGCTCGCTCGTCTGCATGCAGATCGTGGTCCCCTCGGACTATGCCGTCGCCCTGCCGGAGCAGGCAACCGGCGAGTGGCGGGTCTATCGCCGCGGCACAGGCCCGGAACTCTGCAGGCAGCCGGCACAGGCGAAAAGCTATCTCACGCTGCTCGCTGCGGGCCACGCGGACACTTGCATCGTCATGACTCGCGAGGCGCCGCGCCAGGACGGACTGGTGATCCGGGAGAACCAGTCCGACGACGCGCCGGCGAAAAAACTGCTGCCCAAGGGAGTCCGCGGATCTGTGTTCGAATTCTTGGAGCGGATCGGCGGCCACGACCGGCTACTCGGCCGCGTTGTATCCGGGTCCGTGCAGCCGCCGCTGCTTTCCGATCAGAAGCCAACCACAACAGCGCTCACCATGAGCGGACCCGCATTCTACGCGGCGGCGCTCAAGCTGCCGATCGGCGATGCAATCCCCACCACCGACGCCGAAATGGAGCGGGTGCTCTCCTCGCTCCAGGCGCTCTTCCGCGATCCGGGCATGGGTGAGAATGCGCGGGGCGCTTTCCGCAATATCGGACGCATAGCCAAGAGCGAAGCGCGCGCGGCGCCGTTGCGCGCCACCCTCGAGCGCTTCTGGCAATCCGGCGACCCGGCGCTTGTCACACTCGGACTGCAAACGGTCTATTCGATGCAGCCGACCAGCGCGACGTTCGCCAAGCCGGCAATCGCCCGCTTTATTGCTTCGGATAATGTCGACGTCATGAAGGCGGCGGTGCTCGCGCTCAACGGCTACAAGAAGGACATCGACTTCGCCAAGGCGCCGTTGGCAGATCTCATTCTCAGCGACCGGGTCGCGGCCTTCGGGGTGGAAGCCAGAGCGCTGGTCGACCTGTTGAAAATCATGCCCGGCGCCTTCCCGCCGGAAATCCGGGAGCGGGCCAAGGCCGAGCTCGCCGCGCGACCGGACCTTTCAGAGGGCCGACTCATCGCCGTCCTCGCGATCGTAGCGCGTGATAATGCCGAGAACCGGCAGGACGCGATCGACTGGATCCTCGGTCTCAAGGGCGAGCGCTTCGAGCGCGTGATGAGCGACCTCGCCGCCAAGTATGATGTACTCGGAGACGTCCGCGTCTCGAGCACCTTCTGGTCGGAGTCCGACATGAAACACCTGGTCGCCCGCACCGCGACCGTTTCCGATGCGCATGTTGTTGGCTACATCCGTGCAATCCAGTTCCAGGTGACTGGCCGGCCATTTATGCCGCAGCTCCGCGATTTGGTGGAGGAGCGGGCCGACATGCTCGCGAACGGATCGTCAGAGGAGCAGAGGCTTGCGGAAAGGCTTCGCAACATCCTTCGTCGGATGAACTACTGAGCGGCTCAGCGCTTCCGCAGCTTGCACGCGGCCTTCTTGAGCGCCGCCCAAGTGGCGCGGCGGCCGCGGCCGGTCGGTATGACGAAGTCGGCGCGCTTGCGCTTCTCGGAATCGGGCATCTGGCGCTGCTCGATGCCTTGCAGCTTCGCCGGCGTCATGCCGTGCCGCGCGAAGATGCGCTGCAACTGGATCGCGCGTGGGGCGGAGACGACGAGCACGGCATCGCAGCGTTTCTCGCCGCCGGTTTCGAACAGCAGCGGGATGTCGAGCACCACAAGCTTGCTGCCCCTGGCACGTTCGCGGGCCAGGAACCTGCGTTCCTCGGCGCGGACCATCGGGTGCAGGATGCGCTCGAGCGTCTGCAGCACGGCAGGGTTTTTGAAGGCGAGCTTCGAGAGTTCGGGACGATCGAGACCGGCCTCGGTGACCAGATCGGGGAAGGCCGCCTTGATCGCAGGCAGCGCCTTCCCGCCGGGCCTGGTCAGCTCGTGCACCACCTGGTCCGCATCATGCACCGGCACGCCCATGCACCGCAGCATCGTCGCGGCCGTCGACTTGCCCATGGCGATGGACCCGGTCAGGCCGACGATGATCACGAGGCGCCCTACCCGCCCAGCACGAAGGACCGCAGCTCCGGCGTCACCTGCGGGTCGGGGCCGAACCAGGCCTGGAAGCCGGGGCGCGCCTGGTGCAGCAGCATGCCGATGCCATCGACGATCCGGTTGCCGCGCGCCTCGGCAGTTTTCAACAGATCCGTCATCAGCGGCACGTAGACGATGTCGTAGACCAGCGCGAATGCCGGAAGATGCGCAAGGTCGATCTCGAGCGGCGCCTGCCCGGCCTGACCGAGATTGGTGCTGTTGACCAGCAGCGCCGCGTCTTTCAGCGCCTCGGCGCGCGCTTCCCACGGCAGAACCTTGACCGGCCCGCCGACGGCTTCCGCGATCTCCTCCGCGCGGCGCGTCGTGCGGTTGACCAGGCGAATCTCGGGCGCGCCTTCATCGAGCAGCGCCACGACGATCGCGCGCGCCGCGCCGCCTGCGCCCAGCACCACGGCGGGGCCGGCGTTTCCGCGCCAATCCGGCTGCGCTTGCTGAAGATTGGCGACGAAGCCGAAGCCGTCGGTGTTGTCGCCCAGGATCGAGCCATCCTCCCGCACGATGAGCGTGTTGACGGCGCCGATGCGCTGCGCCAGCGGCGTCGCCTCGTCGACCAGTGTCAAGGCGCGCTCCTTGTGCGGCAGGGTGACGTTGCCGCCGCGGAAGCCGAGCGCGGGCAAGGCGCGGATCCCCTGCTCGAGCTTGCTGGGATGCGTCGCAAAGGGGATGTAGGCGCCGTCCATCCCGAACTGCCGCAGCCAATAGCCGTGCAGCCGCGGCGATCGCGAATGATCCACGGGCCAGCCGAACACGCCGGCGATGCGGCTCTTGCCGGTGAGGGTGGGAGTACCGCTCATCGCGCCACCATGCCATGCTCGCGCAGGATGGCGAGCACCGGCAGCAGGGGCAGGCCGAGGATGGTGAAGAAGTCGCCGGTCACGCGTTCGAAGAGCTGCGCGCCCAATCCCTCGAGCTGATAGCCGCCGACGGAATGCAGCACGTCCTCACCGGCCTGGTCCAGGTACCCTTCGAGGAACGGATCGCTGAAATCGCGCATGCGCAAGGCCGCGCGATCGGTCGTGTGCCAGATCCGCGTGCCATCGCGCACCAGGACGGCGCTGGTGATGAGGCTATGGCTCTTGCCGCCCAGCTTCTTCAGTTGCGCGCGCGCCTGCTCGCGGGTCTCCGGCTTGTCGAGCCAGTCGCCGTCGCATTCCAGCATCTGGTCGCTGCCCAGCACGAAGCGGCCGGGGAAACGCGGCGACACACGCTGGGCCTTCATCTCGGCGAGAGTTTCGGCGGCGAGCGCCGCGGGCGCGCCTTCCTGCTTCAGGCTGGCTTTCAGCTCCGCTTCGTCGATCGCCGGGACCGCGATCTCGATCGCCACGCCGGCGCCGCGCAGCAATCGCGCCCGCGTCGCGCTGCCGGAAGCGAGGATGAGCGTGTCAGGCATGGATGCACCAATGTGGCCGCCCTCTCCCATCGCCACCCCGGACTTGATCCGGGGTCCATGGCGCCGCTCGTGCCAAGCCCATCGATGGATCCCGGGTCCAGCCCGGGACGACAGTTATGGCGATACTCACCATAGCCGTCACTTCGCTGCGCTTTCGATGCTGGGCGTGTTGCCGTCGCGGTGGTCTTGCAGCATCTGCAGGATGGTGGCCGCCGTCTCCTCGATGGAGCGGCGGGTGACGTCGATCACCGGCCAGCCATGCTCTGTGCAAAGGCGCCGGGCGGTCGCCACCTCCTCGCGCACGACAGAGAGGTCGATGTAATCGGTGTCCTCGTCGCGCGCGATCATCTGCAGCCGGTTGCGGCGGATCTGCACCAGGTGCGAGGCGTCCTTGGTGAGGCCGACGATCAGCGGCCTCTTCACCAGGAACAGTTCCGGCGGCAGCGGGCAGTTGGGCACGATCGGCACGTTCGCGCATTTGATGCCGCGGTTCGCCAGATAGATGCAGGTCGGGGTCTTGGACGAGCGCGAGACGCCGACCAGGATCACATCCGCCTCGTTGTAGGAGCGGCTGGACTGGCCGTCGTCATGCGCCAAAGCGAAGTTCATCGCCTCGATGCGGTCGAAATACTCCGCGTCCAACTCGTGCTGCCGGCCGGACTGGCCGCGCGCCTTCTGGCCGAAATGGCCCGCCATGGCATTCATCACCGGCTCGAGCACCGGCACCACCGGCACCTGGAGCGTGCGGCAGCCCGTGACCAATTGCTCCCGCAGCCGGTCATTCACGATGGTATAGAGGACGAGGCCGGGATTCTGCTTGATGCCGGCGAGCGCGCGGTTCATCTGGCCGGGAGTGCGGACCAGGGACCAGGAATGCTCCGTCACGTCGGTATCCTCGAACTGGACCAGGCAAGCGCGCATCACGCTGTTGATGGTCTCGCCGGTGGCGTCCGACACCAGATGAACGTGAAAGCTCTTGGCCATGACCCTTCCGACTCTGTCCACAGGCGGGGGTGGATAGATGGCTCAAAACCACCGGGATGAACCTGCGGGTCCGATCTGTCCACGCCTGCCGGTCTTTCTTCGCACCGCTTATGCGGAGGATCAACCCCCGGCACCAAAAGGCTGAATCCCGTGCATAACGTGTCCATCCACCGGATTCCGCCTTTGCACTCTATCCACAGGGTCGGGAATCCACGCTCTCCACAGACTTTTCCACCGGCCAATGCCTCTCCGCCTTCCCCAGGCTTGTCCCGGGCCGTCTCGAAACACGGTAATCCCCGGGACTCATCGGTCCAATTACCACCACCATTCTTCTCTCATTCGAATCTATGTTAGGGGAGAGTCCGTGACCCCAGTACCGGTCCTCGCATGAAGACAGCCGACAAGCCTCTGCTCCGCGCCTTGGGCGGTGAAACATTGAAGCACCCTCCGATCTGGCTCATGCGCCAGGCCGGACGCTATCTGCCGGAATACCGCGAAGTCCGGACCAAGGCGGGCGCGTTCCTGGATCTCTGCTACAACCCGGCCCTGGCGACGGAAGTGACGCTCCAGCCGATCCGGCGCTTCGGCTTCGATGCCGCGATCCTGTTCTCCGATATCCTGGTGGTCGCAGACGCCCTGGGCCAGAAGGTTGGTTTCGAGGAAGGGCGCGGCCCGGTCCTCGAGGCGCTCACCACCGGCAAGGACCTGGGCAAGCTTAGTCTCGACGGCTTTCATGAGCATCTGGTGCCGGTCTATGAGACGATCGACCGGATCAAGGGCGCCTTGCCGCCTGAGACGGCGCTGATCGGGTTCGCCGGCGCACCCTGGACGGTCGCCTCCTACATGATCGAGGGCGGCTCCAGCCGCACCTTCGCCAAGGCGAAGGGCTGGATGCATGGCCGGATCTCGGACTTCGCCGCCTTGGTCGACCTGCTGGTGGAGGCGACCAGCCAATACTTGATCCGCCAGGTGGAGGCTGGCGCGGAGGTCCTGCAGCTCTTCGATTCCTGGGCTGGCGCCTTGTCCCATCCGGACATGCGGCAATTCAGCCTCGCGCCGTTGCGCAAGATCGTGGCGAACGTCCATGCCAGGCACCCCGAGGTGCCGGTGATCCTGTTTCCGCGCGGCGTCGGGGCCGGCTATCTCGACTTCGCGGTGGAGGAATTCGCGCAGGGGCTCGGCCTCGATCCCGGTGTGCCGCTCGAATGGGCGCGGGACCACCTCCAGGCCCATGTCTGCCTGCAGGGCAATCTCGACCCTCAGCTCCTGGTGATCGGGGGACGCGGCATGGGTGCGGGCGTCGCACGCATTCTGCACCGGCTGGGCAAGGGGCCGTTCATCTTCAATCTCGGGCACGGCATCGTGCCGGAGACGCCGCCGGAGCATGTGGCGGAACTCGTGAAGCTGGTTCGGGAGAGTGCAGCGTGAGCCGCACCGCCATCGTCCTTTTCAATCTCGGCGGTCCGGATTCGCTCGAAGCGGTCAGGCCCTTCCTGTTCAACCTGTTCAACGACCCCGCGATCATCCGGGTGCCGTCTTTGCTGCGCAGCATGCTTGCAGCATGGATTGCCCGCCGGCGTGCGCCGGTGGCGCGGGAGATCTACGCCCAGATGGGGAACCGCTCGCCGATCCTGCCCAATACCGAGGCGCAAGCGGCCGCCCTGGAACAGGCGCTGGGCGGAGCGGCAAAGGCCTTCATCGCCATGCGATATTGGCACCCGATGACGGCGGAAACGGTAGCGGCGGTGAAGGCCTATGCGCCGGACCAGGTGATCCTGCTGCCGCTCTATCCGCAATATTCGACCGCCACGACCGCCTCCTCCTTCGCGCTCTGGCGCGACGAGGCGAACCGCCAGGGCCTGGCGGCGCCACAGCGGCTGGTCTGCTGCTACCCGACCGAGCCCGGCTTCGTCGCGGCGGCGGCGGAGCTGGTGGGTCAAGGCATCGCCGCCGCGGCCCGCCAGGCGCCCGGAGCCAAGGCGCTTGTCGTCTTCTCCGCCCACGGTCTGCCGAAGAGGGTGATCGACGACGGCGACCCCTACGTCTCGCAAGTCGAGGCCGGCACCGCGGCGATCGTCGCGCAGCTTGGCTTGCAAGCGGGCGACTGGATCATCGCCTATCAGAGCCGGGTCGGCCCGCTGGAATGGGTGAAGCCGGCGACCGACGAGGTCATCCGGCAAGGCGCCAGGGACAAGCGGGCGCTGGTGGTGTTCCCGATCGCCTTCGTGTCGGAGCATTCGGAGACGCTGGTCGAGCTCGACATCGAATACCGCCACCTCGCGGATGAGCACGGCGCCGCCGCCTATGTGCGGGTGCCGACGGTCAGCACCCACGCCGCCTTCATCAAGGGGTTGGCGGATCTGGTGAACGGCGCGCTGGGCCGGGACGCCGCCATCCAGGACGGCAGCGGCCGGCAGGCCTGCGCCGCTTGGCGCCGCTGCGCCTGCAAGGCGGCGGCATGATCCTCTATGATTGGCTGAAGGCGCTGCATGTCATCGCCATCGTCGCCTGGATGGCGGGGATGCTCTATCTGCCGCGGCTGTTCGTCTATCACGTCGATGCCAAGCCGGGCTCCGAGATGAGCGAGACCTTCAAGGTGATGGAGCGGCGCCTGTTGCGCGCCATCATCAATCCGGCCATGACAGCGACCTGGGTTCTCGGGCTCTCGATGGCGTGGATCGGTGAGCTCTGGGGGCAGCACTGGTTCCAGGCGAAGGTGGTGCTGGTCGTCATCATGTCGGCGCTGCACGGTTTTCTCTCCCGCTGGCGCCGCGACTTCGCTGCGGATGCGAACCGCCACTCGGCCCGGTTCTACCGCATCGTCAACGAGGTTCCGACGCTGCTCCTGATCGGCATCGTGATCCTGGTCATCGTCAAGCCGTTCTAGCCAAGCTCTTGATCCAGCCCGTTTTGCTGCACACTATGCTGCAGCATAGGACGCGGCAAACCCTGCCGCTCTTGCCCTGTAACGGGCCATCAGTGCCGGGTGCTTTTCCAGAACCTCACAACCCTTTGTTCGGGCCGACCTTTTCCAGCCTGCACCGATCTTTCACTTGACCGGCCGGGGGGAATGCATTAACTCTTTGGGCATCCGGTCTCGTAAGACCGCCTGCCTGACGCGACCTCGCGGTCATCTCCGACCCATCTTAAGAATCGGTTCCCGTGCGAGGCTAGACCCAGGTTCTCAATGGCGATCTTTGGCGCGAGTCTGCCGCCCCGGAACTTCCTCACCGGCAACCGATTGTCCCTCTGAAAAGCACCGACCTTGAACGACATACCCCAGACCGAGAAACCAGCGTCGTCCCCGATGAATCTCCAAGAGCTGAAGCATAAGTCTCCGGCCGAGCTGCTCGAATTCGCCGAGGGCTTGCAGATCGAGAATGCCAGCACGCTGCGACGGCAGGACATGATGTTCGCCATCCTGAAGCAGCTGGCGGAGAACGACACCGCGATCCACGGCGATGGCGTCCTCGAGGTGCTGCCCGACGGGTTCGGCTTCCTGCGCTCGCCGGAAGCCAACTACCTGCCCGGCCCCGACGACATCTATGTGAGCCCGAGCCAAGTGCGCCGCTTCGGCCTGCGCACCGGCGATACGGTCGAGGGCCAGATCCGCGCGCCCAAGGACGGCGAGCGCTATTTCGCCCTGCTCAAGGTCAACAAGATCAATTTCGACGAGCCGGAGAAGATCCGCCACCGGATCAACTTCGACAACCTCACGCCGCTCTATCCCGACGAGCGGCTGAGGCTGGAGAACGAGGATCCGACCCGCAAGGACATCACCAGCCGCGTCATCGACCTGATCGCGCCGCAGGGCAAGGGCCAGCGCGCCCTGATCGTCGCGCCGCCGCGCACCGGCAAGACCGTGATGCTGCAGAACCTGGCGCATTCGATCGCGGCCAATCACCCGGAATGCTACCTGATCGTGCTGCTGATCGACGAGCGGCCGGAGGAAGTCACCGACATGTCGCGCTCGGTGAAGGGCGAGGTCATCTCCTCGACCTTCGACGAGCCGGCCTCGCGCCACGTCCAGGTGACGGAAATGGTGCTGGAGAAGGCCAAGCGCCTGGTCGAGCACAAGCGCGACGTGGTGATCCTGCTGGATTCGATCACCCGCCTCGCCCGCGCCTACAACACCGTGGTGCCCTCATCGGGCAAGGTGCTGACCGGCGGCGTCGATGCCAACGCGCTGCAGCGGCCGAAGCGCTTCTTCGGCGCGGCGCGCAACATCGAGGAAGGCGGCTCCCTCACCATCGTGGCGACGGCCCTCATCGATACCGGCAGCCGCATGGACGAGGTGATCTTCGAAGAGTTCAAGGGCACCGGCAACTCGGAAATCATCCTCGACCGCAAGCTCTCGGACAAGCGCACGTTCCCCTCGATCGACATCACCAAGTCGGGCACGCGCAAGGAAGAGCTGCTGGTCGACAAGGCGACGCTCAGCAAGATGTGGGTGCTGCGCCGCATCCTGATGCCGATGGGTGTCACGGACGCGATGGAGTTCCTGCTCGACAAGCTGAAGCACAGCAAGACCAACAGCGATTTCTTCCAGTCAATGAATCAATAGCGGTTCTCGGGATCGTCGCCGGCGCGGGTGGCAACATCCGCGCCGTTCGCGAGTAGCCGCTCGATCCAGGCCAGCACCGCAGCCTCATCGCCCCGGTCGCGACTGCGACGCGCTGCCTGGATTGCCATATGAATGGCCTTCTCGCCCATCTCCGTGTCATCTGCCAGCGGCACGAGTGCCGCCAGCAACTGGTCGGGCGTAGCATCGCCGGTCACGTCCGCCGGGCGAATCGGAATTCCAAGCAGGGCGGCGTAGAAATCCTCCGGCTCGAACTTCTTGCCGATACGGTGCACTTCGTGCCGTGCCGTCAAATCGTAAAGGTTGGATGGCGCCTCAATGTAGCCGCTCAACCAGCGTCCGAGCAGCCTGTCCTGTCCGCCGCGCCGCTCATAGGCCTCGAACACATGACCGGTATAGAGCGGACCAACGACTTGCCGCGCGGCCGGGCCGTGGTTGTCGTTCGCTGAGACCAGCAAGCTGTCCTGCAGGGGGTCCCACTCAGTGCGGATAGCGCAGAGCCCGACATAGCAGGCAGCCAGGAATTCGAGATAGCTCTGGCGAAGCCCCGGAGACAAGCAATCCTCGCCTTCAACCCGCCGATAGAGGTCCCAAGGCTCGTTCCTCCTGAAGCGCTTCGTGGCGAAGGCGTACGAAGTCTGCGCCAGGATTTGCCGGCACACCGCGCGGCAGGACCCTTCGCCGTCGGACGCAATGACGTCGTAGGTTTCTTCCAGCGGCAGAAAAGTTCGCTGATCGAGCGCCCTGGCAGCGACCGCCGCATTGACCACGGCGTCTGCATTCTGCGTGCTCTGCTCATAGGCCAGCAGCCATAAACCGGCCGCGAAAGCGACCGGCCCCAGAACGTAACCAAGGCGCCGCCTGAAACGCGCCGATCAGAAAGACAACGATAGCGGCGCCGTAGGGCAGGACATACAACAGAAACAGCAGCACAAATAGGCCGGGAGTGCCGGCCATTACGATCAAGCCGATCCAATTGTTCGCCTGAAGGAAGCCGTAAACGAAAAGGTAGCAGAGGGCGCTCGCGCCTAGGCTCAGGCCGAATTCAATCAGAGAGCGGAAGTTCAACCTGCCCAGCGCGCCGGTCTTGTCGCCCTCCATGCCGCAACCTCCAGGGGAGATAGTGCGGAATCATCAGGCTGGGAGGGTAAACAAAGCTTTGACGCGGGGGCAACTGCTGGATCGAAAGCGCTACTCGCAGGAGGAGAGTATGGCGGTGTCGGCTCCGTTGGTCTGCTGTCTGCGGAAAGCCTGGTCGATCAGCCGCGCGGCGATGTCCTTGGCCGTGGTCGCGGCATCCGGCCGCCCGGAGACCTGCGCCACGGTAGTAGCGCCTTCGAACAGCAGCGCGATCTGATCGGCGAGGGCGTCGGGATCCGCGGCGCCGCCCGCAGCCGCCTGGTCGCGGGCGAAGTTGCGCAGCAGGGTCTTGAACTCCCGCGCACAGGCATTGATCGGATGGGCCGGTTCGGAATACTCGACCGCCGCGTTGATGAAGATGCAGCCGTAGAAATCCGGATCGGCGAACCAGCTCTTGGCCAGCTCGAACAAGCTGAGCAGGCGCTGGCGCGGGTCTTCCGAGCCGGCCAGGACGACAGGCAGGAACTTGTCCGCGAAGGCAGCCCGCTTGCGTGAGAGCGCGGCGAGGATCAGATCCTCCTTCGACGGGAAATGGGCGTAGAGCGTTTTCTTGGCGACCTTCGCCACCGCCACGATCCGGTCGACCCCGGTCGCGTGGAAGCCGTGCCGGTTGAACAGGGCGATGGCGGTATCGATGAGGCGGTCGCGCGCAGATGCAGTCGGCGGGGTCGCGGTCGGGACGGTCATGGGTCGGAATCGCCGTTATGGCTTAAAGAACAAGAGGATGCGTTGCGCTCGCGGCGCGCGCAAGGTGCCGAAATGTCATGGCGCCATTTCGTCAGCCTCACGGCAGCGTGACTTGACCGGAAACCGATCGGTCTCCATTATTACGCAACGAATTCAGCGCCTTAACAGTGCCATCCAGGATCCTGGCACTCCCAGCTCCTTGCGAAGCGGGCCGCGGAACGGCTCCCGGAACGAGCTTCGGACTGATCGGACATGAAGATGTCAGACCGCGGGGGCGGCGATCCGCAGCTAAGCCGACCCCCGCCGGAATGACAAGCGGCCGGCCGCCGGTTTCTCGCCGGCGGCCGGTTTTGCATGCGCGGCCGCCGGTCCCCGCGCCGGCCGGATCACGGCATCAGCACCACAGAGCCCGTCGTCTTGCGCGCTTCCAGATCGCGGTGGGCCTGCGCGGCGTCCTTGAGCGGATAGGTGTGGTTGACCTTGATCCTGATCCAGCCCTTGGCGATGGCCTCGATCACCCGGCCGGCCGAAAGCTCCAGATCCGCGCGCGTTGCGGTGTAGAACATGAGGGTCGGCCGCGTCAGGAACAGCGAGCCCTTCTGGCTCAGGAGCAGCGGCGAGATGTCCGGCGACGGGCCCGAGGCATTGCCGAAAGTCACCATGTAGCCGCGCGGGCGGAGGCAGTCGAGCGATTGCAGGAACACGTCCTTGCCGACGCCATCATAGACCACGGCGACCCCCTGCCCGTCCGTGATCTCCTTGACGCGTTTCACCCAGTCCTCGGTGCGGTAGTTGATGACGTGGTGGCACCCCTGCTCCTTCGCGAGCGCGGCCTTCTCCGGCGATCCCGCCGTGCCGATCACCCGCGCGCCGAGCTTGTTGAGCCATTGCGAGGCGATGGAGCCGACGCCGCCCGCCGCCGCGTGCAGCAATACCCACTCCCCCGCTTTCACCGGATAGGTGCGATGGATGAGGTATTCGACCGTCATCCCCTGCAGCATCATGGCCGCCGCAGTCTTGTCGTCGATCGCATCAGGCAGCTTGATCAGCTTGTCCGCGGGGAAGTTGCGCCGCTCCGCATAGGCGCCGATCGGGCCGGTGCCGTGCGCCACGCGGTCGCCGGGCTGGAGGCCGGTGACTCCCTCGCCCACCGCCTCCACCACCGCGCAGGCTTCGATCCCGAGGCCGGCCGGCAGCGGCACGGGATAAAGCCCGGTGCGGTGATAGGTGTCGATGAAGTTGAGCCCGCAAGCGAGATTCCGAAGCTGCACCTCGCCCTGGCCCGGCGCGGGCAGGTCCAGCTCCACCCATTGCATCTGCTCCGGCCCGCCGGTCTTCTCGATGCGGATGGCGTGGGTTTTCGGCATGATGCGCGCTCCTTCTTGGGTCATCGGCTTTTCGCGCCGATTCTAGCGCGCGACGGCGGAAGCGAAAACCGCGTTGCGCGCACGGAGAAGGGCACGGCCTTACGCAATTGAGAAGCTGCTCAGGGTCACCGTTAACGCGCGAGGACGATGATCTCCGGGCTGGTCGCGCTGACGGGCGATCGGTCCCAGTCGCCGAACCACTCGGTCTCAGTGAACCCGGATTCAGCGAGAAGGCCCGCCAGCTCATCGCGGCTCATGAAGCGCAAGGTGGTGGGCGCGATCACGATATCATCTGGGGCGAAGCGGAAATGCGTCTCGAAGGTGACGAACGCGCCCTTTGCTTCGGTGACGTCATAGTGGATGTCGACCGCGCCGATGCCGGGCACTTGCAGCGATTCACGGGTGAGGGCGGGGATCCATTCGCGCCATTCCTCGACCAGCGGGTTGCGCGTCTCGAAGGCGATCCGCCCGCCGTGCGAGAGGTGCCGGCGCAGGTTGCGCAGCGTCGCGCGCACCGCATCATCCTCCAGGAAAACCTGGAACACGTGGCCTGTCATGATGATGAGATCGAAGCGCGTATCGAGCGCCAGGCTCGCGGCGACGCTGTCGACCCAGCGCACGGGCTGCGCGCCGGGGCGGTTGCGCGCCACCTTCATCATGCCTTTGGAGGGATCGGCGCCGGTGACGCGATGGCCGCGCTCCGCCAGCGCGACCGCGAGGCGGCCTGTCCCGCAGCCGATGTCGAGGATGGTTTTCGGCGCATCACCCGCGAGCGCAATGTAGAACGCATCCGCCGGATCCAGCGGATTGAGCGCGTCATAGCATGCCGCGAGGCGCGGATCGGTATAGGCGGTGCAGGGCATCAGCGACCTAAATTCACATATTGCTTGATGCAGTTCTCTCGGTCACCCCGGCCTTGAGCCGGGGTCCATTCATCCGTCGCACGATGGCCTCAGGCTAAGCCCCCCGCGCAATGCCTTCGTAGAGATCATCCCATTGCGGATTCTCGCGCTCGATGAGCGCAATCTTCCAAGCACGCGGCCAACGCTTCAGCGTCTTCTCGCGCACGATGGCGTCTCCGGGCGTCGCATATTCTTCGAAGCAGACGAGCCGCTTGACGCCGTAGCGCTTGGTGAAGCCCGCGATGATTCCTTCGCGATGCTGATAGGCACGGGCGACGATATTGTTTGTCATTCCCACATACAAGGTGCCGTAGGGCTTGTTGCAGAGGATGTAGGTCCAGTAGCTCACATCGTGCGGCGGACGAATGGACCCCGGCTCAAGGCCGGGGTGACGGGTGGGGGTGTCCGATACGAGGCGTCATTCCGCTAATTCACCACCGCCGCGAAGGTGGGCGGGGCTGCTTCGCGGACCACGCCGCCGCCGGGGACGACCTCGACGATGGCGAGCTGGCGCTGGACGGTGCCGTCGGGGCTGAGGCGGAACACGCCGGTGACCCCGGAAAAGCCGCTCGGGTTGGTGAGGGCGGCGTCGGAGAAATCGGGCACCGGCGCCTTGCCGAGCGCGACGACCAGCGTGATGGCGTCATAGACCAGGCCCGCGCGCTGGTCCGGCAACATGCCGTAGATGCCCTGGTAGCGCTCGGCGAATTGCTGCCACTTGGCGGGATCGGTGGTGGCGTACCAGCCGCCGGTGAGGCCGGTCTCCTGCGCCAAAGCGGGATCGTTGGCCCAGAGACCGGTGCCGAGGATGCGGAGGTTCTGCGGCCCGACCTGGAAGGCGGGCAGGAGCGGGGCGATCTGGCGCAATTTCGCGCCGCCTTCCGGCAGCATCAGCGCATCGAACGGCTCGCTCTGGTGGGTGCGGGAAAGCTGCTCGACAACATCGGTGTAGTCCGGCGAATTGGGATCGTAGAGCGCCATCTCGGCGAGCAGCGCATTCGAGCGCTGCAGCGCGTTGCGGAACGACTGGCCCACGATGCTGCCATAGGGCGAAGCGGGGGCGAGGATCGCGAAGCGCCGCATGCCCTGGCTCGCGGCATACTGCACCACGCGGTCGACCTGGGCCTGCGGCGTGACGCCGAGGACCCAGAGCCCGGGCTGCGCCGCCGATTGGTCGTTGGTGAAGGCGAGGACCGGGATGCGCGCGCCCTCCGCCACCGGCGCGATCCTGCGCGCATCGGACCCGAAGACCGGGCCGAGCAGGATGTCGGCGCCGCCTGCCAGCAGCTTGCGCGCGGCGGAATCGGGACCGGCGGCGGTCGCGGTGTCCTCGACCATCAGCGTGAAGCGTTCGTCGCCCACCTCGAACAGGCCCATCTCCGCCGCCTGGAGCAGGGTGCGGCCGAGGGCGGCCTGCTGCCCCGACAAGGGCAGGAGCAGGCCGATCGTGGTGTCGGGATCGACGGGAGCCGCCGGCATGGTCTCATATTGCGGCTGGGTAGGTGCGGGCTGGCCTGGCGCCTGGGGCGGCGGTACAGTGGTCGGCGCGCAGCCGGCGGCAAACCCCAGAATCAGCGCGCCCAGCCAGCGCTTCGCCTGTTGCGCAAGATCGCCAAAGACCGCCTGATTCATGCCGATGTCCCGCCCGGAAATGTTGCGTGATGAAGCCTAGCCACAGCCAGGAGCGAAGTAAACGAGCAGCAGGGCAGGGCGCCGCCCCGGGCGCGCGTACCGGCGCCGGCTGCCTGGTCCTGGTCGCGACGCCGATCGGCAACCTGGGCGACATCACGGCGCGCGCGCTGGAGGGCCTGAAATCAGCCGATCTCATCGCCTGCGAGGACAGCCGCGTCACGGCCAAGCTCCTGCAGCACGCCGGGATCGAAAAGTCTCTGCTGGCCTATCACGATCACAATGCCGAGATGATGCGGCCGAAGATCCTGGCGCGCATCGCGGCGGGGGAACGCGTCGCCCTGGTCAGCGATGCGGGAACGCCGCTGATCTCCGATCCCGGCTACAAGCTGGTGCAGGCGGTGGTGGAGGCGGGGCTTCCCGTCACCATGCTGCCGGGGCCGAGCGCGCCGGTCATGGCGCTCGCCCTGTCGGGATTGCCCAGCGACCGCTTCCTGTTCGGCGGCTTCCTGCCGGCCAAGTCCAAGGCGCGGCGCGAGGCCGCCGCGGAAGCGGCGCGCGCGCCGGTGACGCTGATCTTCTTCGAGACCGCGCCGCGGCTGGTCGAATCCCTGCGGGATCTGCAGGCAGTGCTCGGCGATCGCAGAGCCGCGGTCGCGCGCGAGCTCACCAAGCTGTTCGAGGAAGTGCGGCGCGACCGGCTCGCCGCCCTGATCGCGCATTATGACGAGGCGGGACCGCCCAGGGGCGAGATCGTGATCGTCATCGGCCCGCCGGAGGAACAGGAAGCCTCGCAGGACGATGTCGACACCTTGCTGCGGCGCGCGCTGCGGAGCATGAGCGTGAAGGACGCCGCCGCCACCGTCGCCGCCGCCACCGGCACGCCGAAGCGCACGGTATACGCGCGGGCGCTGGAATTGGCGGGGGAGAAGTAGCTTGGAACTTCAACACACCACCTCTGCCCATAAAGAAGATCCCCTTCCCCCCTTGTGGGGGAAGGCCGGGATGGGGGGTGATGCAGCGCTGCGGCTTCGACAATTAGCGCTGCCGCGCTGCGCGCCTGCCGGCGCGCGGCCCCCCATCCAGCTTCGGCTAAGCTCACTTCGTTCGCTAAGCCTCCGCATCCTTCCCCCACAAGGGGGGAAGGGGAGTCTGGTTGGGAAAAGGGGAGAATGAAACGCCCGCGCAACCGCCAGCGCGCCTATCTCTCCGGCCGGCGGGCGGAGCGGATTGCGTGCTGGCTGCTGCGGGTGAAGGGCTATCGGATCCTGGCGGTGAACTGGCGCTGCACGGCGGGGGAGGTGGACATCCTGGCGCGGCGCGGGACCGTGCTGGCGGCGATCGAGGTGAAGCGGCGGACAGCGGGCCTCGCGCCCGGCGAGAGCGCCGGCGATGCGGCGCTGTTCGCGATCTCGCCCCGTCAGCGGGCGCGGGTGGCGCGGGCGGCGGAGGTCTTCCTCTCCCGCCGCGGCGATTGCCAGGCGCTGGAGCTGCGGCTCGATGCCGTCACCGTCACGGAACCGACATCATGGCCCTGGGCGGCGCTGTCACGGGCGTTGCAGTGGGGCTGGCCGCGGCATTTCCCGGCGGCATGGCAAGCGGAATCGGGTTAGGGCATATTAGCCCGATGCGAGTCGCAGGCAGTTTGTCGGCGCCCTTTCTCCTCGTCGCGTACGGGGCGCTGACCGCTTGCTCGCCCATCGGCACCGCGATCGGCGCCGCGGCTTTCACCGCCGACCTTGCCACGCAGGAGCGCGGGTTGTACCAGGGCCTCGACGACCATCGCATGTGGATCGCGATCAACGGGCGCTTCGTCGCCGCGGATCTCGAGATGGCGCAGAATGTTCACCTGCAGGTGCAGGAAGGGCGCGTGCTCCTGAGCGGCGTGGTGCCGACGCAGGAGCAGCGTCTGGCCGCGGTCAAGGCGGCGTGGGAAGAGCCGGGCGTGCGCGAAGTGATCAATCATATCGAGGTCGAGCCGGCGCGCGACATGGGCCAGATCGCGCAGGACGAATTCCTCGCGCGCCGGGTCTGGCTGAAGCTGTTCGTGGACCGCGGGATCCGCGCCAACAACTACTCGGTCGAGTGCATCGGCAATGTCGTCTACCTGATCGGCGTGGGACAGGATCAGGCCGAGATCCAGCGCGTGATCGACCATGCGCGCGACGTCGCCTATGTGCGCGACGTCAGGAGCTACGTGCGGATGAAGACCGATCCGTTGCCGCCCGAGCCGCCGCCGCCGGCCAGGGCGCCGGAGATCCTGCCGGCCGAGCAGCAGCCGGGCCTCGATGGGTTCGCCCAGGCGAGCGGGCCGTGACCAATACCGGCATCGAGGAGGCCCTGCGCGCGATCGGCGAGGGCACGGACGAGGCGATCGACCTGGCCGAGGCGGCCTTGCTGTGCGCGGCGCATGAGCGGCGAGACCTCGACCTCGCGCCCAGCCGCTATCACCTGCAGATGATCGCGGGCGAGATGAAGCGCGCCGCCGCGCTCGACGCGCTGCAGCCGACCGACGAGAAGCTCGATGCCTGCTGCGACGCCTTGCGCTACGTGATGGCGGAGAAGTTCGGCTATCGCGGCGACGAGGAGAGCTATGATGATCTGCGCAACGCCGATCTGGTCGCGGTGATCCAGCGCCGGCGCGGCCTGCCGGTCGCGCTCTCGATCCTCTACATGCACGCCGCGCGCACGCTGGGCTGGCGGGTGGAGGGGCTCAATTTCCCCGGCCATTTCGTGATCCGCCTCTATGGCGACCGGCAGGCGGCGATCCTCGATCCGTTCGCGGGCGGCATCGCGCGCTCGATCCAGGACCTGCGGCACTTGCTGAAGGCGCAATCGACCGAGAAGACCGAGCTGAAGCCGGAGCATTTCGCGGCGCTCGACAACCGGCAGGTCCTGATGCGCCTGCAGAACAACATCAAGGTGCGGCGCATCCAGGAGGGCGACCTGAAGGGCGCGGAACGCGCGTTGCAACGCATGCTGCTGATCGCGCCGGGGCACGCCGAGCTGTGGCGCGAAAGCGGCATCCTCAATGCGCGGCTGGAGAACCTGCTCGCGGCGCGCCGCGCCTTGACGCGCTATCTCGAACTGGCGGAGAACGACCAGCAGCGCCAGCGCGCCGCGCGCCTGCTGCAGGAACTGGGGCAGCAATTGCATTGATGAGGAACTTCGTGTCGCGTGGAACCGGCGGAGTAGCGTGTGTCCTCGCCTTGTTCATGGGTGTTTCCGGCATGGCCGCGCTCGCCGCGGAGAGCCTGCCCATGCCGCTCGTCCACTATGCCGAGCTCTGCCGGCAGAGCGGCGGGACCGTGGCGGAGCATCTCACCGGCGGCGTCGGCATCGTGCACTGCCGATGGCCGGATCATGGCAGCGCCGAATGCAAGGTCGGCGCCAACCAGGTGAATGTGTGCGGCATTTCCTGCCAGTCGAATGCGTGCCTGAAGCAGAATCCCGCGCGCTATAGCCCGGTCTGGCCGCTCGCGGGCGGACCGGCCGGCGCAACGTCGGTGAACTAGAGGCGCGCCATGCTCCTGCCGGTCGACGTGTTCTTCTACGGGCTTTATATGGATGACGCCGTGCTGGCCAAGGCGGGCGTGACGCCGCGCTCACCGCGCAAGGCCTGCGCGGATGGCTTCGCGCTCCGGATCGGCGCGCGCGCCACCCTGGTGCGCGCGCGGGGCGCCCAGGCGTGGGGCATGGTGTATGGGCTGACCCCGGAAGAGCTTGCGAGGCTCTATGGCGCGCCGGGACTGGACGCATATCAGCCGGAGGACATCGAGGTCGCGCTGGAGAACCGCGCCATCATTCCCGCGCGGGTCTACAACCTGCCGGAGGCGCCGCCGGCGGGCGAGCGCAATCTGGACTACATCGATAAGCTGAAGCGTGTGCTGGTGCGGCTCAGGATGCCGGCGGACTACATCACTGGTATTGGCTAAGGCTAACGTGCCCAGGCGCGGCTGGTGAGCACGACGCGGTAGCCGTCTGGATCTTCATAGGTGACGCCGCCCTCATCCCAGAACGGATTGTAGGACCTGACCGGAGCAAAGCCGGCTTGCGCCATGCGCGCGAGCGCAGCCCGATACTCCGCGGCCTCGGGCAGATAGAACACGAGCAGATGGTCCTGGCTCGGCGCGCGCCCGATTCTGTGGCCGCGATGGTGCGTGAATTCCAGGTGATAGGGATAGCCGGGATGCCCGGCCATGAGGCCGTCGAACGCGCCGTGGCCGCCGAAGCGGTACAGGCCCTCGAAGCCGAGCCCGTCGACATAGAACGGCAACAGGGCCTCGAGGTCATCGGTCGGCCGCGCGACGCGCAGGATGGGCACCATCGGACACCTCGTCGCAGAGTCTTCGCCGATCTGAGCCGGGGCTTCATCCGGCGACAAAGCTCGTCTAAGACTACGCCATGCGTATCATCGTGGTGGGCGGCGGCGTTGTGGGCGTCGCCTCGGCGTATTGGCTGAGGCTGGCGGGGCATGAGGTCGCGCTGATCGAGCAGGATGTGGAGGCGGGGCGCGGCGTCTCGGCGGGCAATGGCGGGCAGCTCTCCTACGCCTATGTGGAGCCGCTGGCCGGGCCGGATTTGTGGACCAAGTTCCCTGCCATCCTGCTCGGCCTCGACAGCGCGGTGCGCATGCGGCCGGACCTGCGGCTGGATTCGATCCGCTGGGGCCTTTCGTTCCTGCGCCATTGCTTCGGCAGGCGCCAGGCGGATTCCCTGCAATCGCTGCTGATCCTGGCGAGCGAGAGCCATCGCGCGCTGGCGGAGCTGACGAACGACGTGCCGCTGCCCTTCGATTATGCGGCGGTGGGCAAGCTCATCCTCTACCGCGACATTAAGGGGCTGGAAGAGGCGGGCCGCCTGGCGGAGATCAAGCGGCAATACGGATTCCGCGTCGAGGCGCTGGACCGCGCGCGCTGCCTCGCGCTGGAGCCGGCGCTCCATCACTACCGCAATCCCTTCGCCGGCGGGATCTACGCACCGGAGGACGCGGCGGGCGATTGCGGTCAGTTCACCCGCGGGCTCTACGCGCATCTGCGCGACGCAATGGGCGTGGAAACGCATGGCAGCACGCGCGTCACGCATCTATCGACGCGCGGCGGCCGTGTGGTTGGCGTAGAGCTCGACACCGGTGAAATGCTGGCCGACGCGGTGGTGCTGGCGAACGGCATCGATGCGTCGCGCCTTGCCGCGACGGTGGGGCTGAAGCTGCAGATCGAGCCGGTGAAGGGCTACAGCATCACCGCGCCGGCGCGGCCGGAGGCGCCGGTGGTCAGCCTCACCGACCGCGCGGAGAAGGTGGTGTTTGCCCATCTCGGCCACCGGCTGCGCGCCGCGGCCTTTGCGGACCTCGACGGCTGGTCGCCCACGGTCGACCCGAGGCGCGCGCGGCAATTGCTGGCGATGGTGCGGCATCTGTTTCCCGCCGCGGCGGACTGGGACCGCGCGGAGCCGGTGTGGGCCGGCCAGCGTCCGATGACGCCGAGCGGCGTGCCGCTGATCGGCCCGAGCAAGGTGCCGGGCTTGTACCTGAATGCGGGGCATGGCGGATTGGGGTGGACGCTGGCGTGCGGCGCGGGGAAACGGCTGGCGGGAATGATCCCCTGAACCGCCAGGCAGGAGCATGTGATGGACAAAGCCACGATCGCGGCCTTGCGCCAGCGCCTGCAGCGCCGGGCGGAAGAGCTGCGCGCCGAGAGCGCGATGTCGGCGGAGGGCCGCGGCGTCGTGGAGCTGGATCAGACTTCCGTCGGCCGGCTCTCGCGCATGGACGCATTGCAGGTCCAGGCGATGGCGCTGGCAAGCGACCGCAGGCGCGAGGCCGAGCTGCAACGGATCGCGGCGGCGCTGGAGCGGTTGGAGCGCGGCACCTTCGGTGAATGCGTCCATTGCGGCGAGGAGATCGAGACCAAGCGCCTCGCCATCGATCCGACGATCCAGATATGCATCGCCTGTGCGCGCCAAAGCTGACCACTGATCCGGGTGAACCTTGAAATACCTGCACTTCGTCCGCGCCAACCTGCGCCTGCTCTCGTTCGGCGCGGCCGCGTTCTTCTTCTCGAGCTTCGGCCAGACGTTCTTCATTTCGCTTTTCAACGCGCCCTTGCAGGCGGAGCTCGCGCTCAGCAGCGGCGAGATCGGCCTGCTCTATTCCGCGGCGACGCTGATGAGCGCGCTCACGCTCATGTGGCTGGGCCGGAAGATCGACGACTGGGATCTCCGGCTCTACACCGTACTTGCCTGCGCGCTGGTGCTGGCGGGCGCGTGGACCTTGGCCGCTGCGCCGACCGCCATCTTGATCGGCGTCGGATTCTATTTTCTCCGGATCGGTGGCCAGGGCCTGCTCTCGCACGCGGCCCTGACCAGCATGGGCCGCTACTTCACCGAGACCAGAGGACGGGCGATCGGATTTGCCTCGCTGGGCTTTGCGCTGGGCGAAGGAATCCTGCCGATCTGCGCGGTGACACTGACCGCATGGATCGGATGGCGCCAGTCCTGGGGCGGCATCGGCGCGTTCGTCGCGATCGCGGTCGTGCCGGTTTTGCTGTGGCTGCTGAAGGGACAGGGTGCCCGCCATCGCGCCTTCACCGAGGCGAGCCGCAAGCAGGCCACGGGCTTTGCCCCGCGGCGGCTCTCGATCCTGCGCGACGCGCGATTTCTCCTCTGCCTGCCCACCTTCCTCGCGCCGCCCTTCATCGTCACGGGGCTGTTCTTCCATCAGACCACGGTCGCGGCCGCGAAAGGCTGGAGCCTCACCTGGCTCGCGACCTGCTTCGTCGCCTTTGCGATCGTGCAGGCCTATGCCAGCTTCCAATCGGGCGTGCTGGTGGACCGCATCGGGGCCATCCGGCTGCTGCCCTTCTATCTGGTGCCGATGGCGAGCGGGTTGCTGGTGCTTGCGCTGTTCGATCATCCGGCGGCGGCGCTGGTCTATATGGTTTGCCTCGGGCTGACATCCGGACTTGACGCCACGGTGGGTACCAGCACGTGGGCCGAGCTGTTCGGCACCGAGAGGCTCGGCTCGATCCGCGCCACGGCCGCTTCGTTGATGGTGTTCTCGACCGCGCTCTCGCCGGTGCTGATCGGCTGGGCGCTGGATCACGGCATCACGATCTCTGCCGTCGCCGGATTGTGCATCGTCTATTGCGGTTTGTGCCTGGTGCTGGCTCTGCGCTTGGTCGCGCTCAGCCGGAGCGCAGGTAAGCCGGCCTAGCCATTTGACCGATCGGGCCGGCCTCAAACCTGATCGTCCGGCTTGACGCCGGCCTTTCCGCGCGCCCACATAGCCGCCTGAGAGCGTTTGACGAAAGACCGCCCCATGCCCCTCAACGTCGCCATCCAGATGGACCCGATCGAGACCGTCAACATCGAGGGAGATTCCTCCTTCGTGATGGGGCTCTCCGCCGAGGCGCGCGGGCATAAGCTCTGGCACTACCTGCCGCGGCAGCTCACCTTGCGCGACGGCAAGGCCTATGCCCGCGCACGGCCGATGAGCCTGCGGCGCAAGCCGGGCGACCATTTCACCTTGGGCGATGAGGAGATCATCGCGCTCTCCACCATGGACGTGATCCTCATGCGCCAGGATCCGCCCTTCGACATGGCCTACATCACCGCCACGCACATCCTGGAGACGGTGCATCCGCAGACCCTGGTGGTGAACGATCCCGTGCATGTGCGCAACGCGCCGGAGAAATTGTTCGTCACGCATTTCCCCGATCTGATGCCGCCCACCATCATCACCTCCGACCGGCAGGAGATCCTGGCCTTCCGCGAGCATCACAAGGACATCATCGTGAAGCCGCTGTTCGGCAATGGCGGCGCTGGCGTGTTCCACATCAAGCCAGAGGATGAGAATTTGAACGCGCTGCTGGAGCTGTTCACGCAGCTTTATCGCGAGCCGATCCAGGTGCAGCGCTACGTCCCGGAGGTGCGCCAGGGCGACAAGCGCATCATCCTGATCGACGGCGAGCCGGTCGGCGCCATCAACCGTGTGCCGGCCGCGGGCGAATCGCGCTCCAACATGCATGTCGGCGGGCGAGCGGAAAAATCGACGCTCACGCAACGCGACCGCGAGATCTGCGCCGCCATCGGCCCGGCGCTGCGCGAGCGCGGCATGATCTTCGTCGGCATCGACGTGATCGGCAACTATCTCACCGAGATCAACGTGACCTCGCCCACCGGCCTGCAGGAAGTCAACCGCTTCGACAAGGTGGTGCTGGAAGACCGCATCTGGGATGCGATCGAGAAGCGGCTGGGGCGGAAATAGGGCGCGGACCTATGACGAAAGGGAATGGCGCGTCCGGCCGTTTGCTCATGATCGCGTTGTCGGGCGCGTGACGGCGGTCACACCCGCGCGCATCCGCATCTGGCCCCATCGAAAGCGTCTTGTCTGACCAACGGCACTTGGGTCATAGGCTGCCGCGAGAGCGTGCTGTTTTGTCAGCGCTGTTTCTGGAAAGGCCACATAATGCATATCGGTATTCTGGCCGCGGCTGCCTGCGCCGCGGTGGTGACGCTTGCGCCCGCCGCCTTGGCGGAAAGCCAGGTCGAGCGCGGCCGTTACCTGGCGCATATCATGGATTGCGGCGGGTGCCACAACACAGGTGCCTTCACACCGCAGCCCAACCTGGAGACGCCGCTCTCCGGCTCCACCATTGGGTTCGAGATTCCCGGCATGGGCGTGTTCTACCCGCCCAACCTGACGCCGGATGAGGAGACCGGCCTCGGCAAATGGAGCGATGCGGAGATCATCACCGCCTTCACCACCGGCGTGCGGCCGGACGGGCGGCAGCTTTCGCCGGCGATGCCGTGGGTGTCCTACGCGCATATCAACGCCGCCGACGCCGAGGCGCTGGTCGCCTATCTGCGCTCTCTGAAGCCGGTGAAGCACCAGGTGCCCGGCCCGTTCGCGGCCACGGACAAGCCGACGGCACCGTATTTCTCGGTGGTCGTGCCGAAGTAGACGCGCGAACCGGCGTTAGCCTCGCGCTTCGCTGCGGTGAAGCGCGACGCCAGCGATCACCAGCGCGATGCCGATCCACTCGACGTGCGTCGGCATCTGCGCGAGCACCAGGATTCCGATCAGCGACGCGGTGGCGGGCAGCAGCGCCAGCATCAGCGCAAAGGTCGCGCGCGGCAGGCGCGCCATCGCAAGCTGATCGCACACATAGGGAATGACCGAGGAGGAGAGGCCAACGCCGATCCCTGCCGCCAGCAGCAGCGGATCGGTGAAGGCAGGCACCGCCTCGCGGATCCCGAACGGCAAAGCGAACACAGTGGCCACCAGCATGGCGGCGCCGAGGCGCTCGATGCCGCCGCGCCCGCCTTGCGCCGCCAGGCGATGGCCGAGCACGATATAGAGCACGAACAAAGCGCAATTGGCGAAGGCATAGACATAGCCGAGCGGCTCCGCCAGCCAGCGCGCATCGGTCAGGAACCACACGCCCGCAACGGCCAGCGCCAGGGCGAAGACATTGCGCCGGCTGCGCATCCCGAGCGCTGCGAGCAGGATCGGGCCCAGGAACTCGATCGCGCCGACCGTCGCCAGCGGCAGGCGCGCGATCGCAAGATAGAAGCAGCCGTTCATCGCCGCCAAGACAGCCGCCATGGCGAGGATCAGCCAGCGCTCGCGCGCGGCCGCATGGCGCAGGTAGCGCCATGGCCGGCGCCACAGCGCGAACACGATCGCCGCGCTCGCGATCCGCAGCCAGGCCACGCCAAGCGGCTCGATCGCCGCGAACAGCAGCACCGCGAAGGAGGGGCCAAGATAGTGGAACACCGCGCTCACCAGGAAATAGGTGTGCGGCGGAATGCGGTGGTCGATGCCTATGGACGTCGCATGGCTCGCAACCATGCCTGCTCTCTTTCTTCCACTCCGGGGTTGCGCAGCGGGCGCCTGGATGACCGGAAGAGTATGGCGGAGTCAGCAGGGCAAGCCTATGATCCGGCGAAGGTGCAGGCCTTGATCTGCCGTCAGTTTGAAGGTCCGAAGCGGCGCATATGACCATTTCGAAGCTCCTGCTCGACTCCCGCAATCAGAAGCTCGTCGCGGCGCTGCTCAAGAATCCGCGCGCCCCGATCAGCGCGCTGGCGCGCCGCGTGGGCTTGTCGGCACCGGCGACGCGGGAGCGGCTGCTGCGGCTGGAGGAAGCGGGCGTGATCAAGGGCTGGCGCGTGGAGCTGGATGCGGCCGCGCTCGGCTATCCGATCGCGATCCTGATCCGGGTGCGGCCGATGCCGGGGCAATTGCCGAAGATCGCGAAGCTCGCGCAATCGCTGCCGCAGGTGACGGAATGCCATCGCATCACCGGCGAGGATTGCTTCCTGATGCGCGCTTACCTGCACTCTCTCGATGAGCTTGACGGCCTCATCGACCGGTTCCTGGCCTATGGCCAGACCACGACCTCGATCGTGCAATCCTCGCCGGTTCCGCCGCGCGCCCTGCCGCTGCCCGGTGCGGCGCGCTAGGAAAATGGCGCCGAGACCGGCTGCGTCTATATCGGTTGGCCGATGCATCGGCGCAACGCCGCTCAATGCGGTGACGGCAGCGTGGCATTCATCACTTCGCAACCACTGTTGCGCCACAAGTGTGCCGTATTTCCGGTATTGTCTTCGCACATGGTCACATCGATCCTGATTGGCGCGACGGCCCTGGTCGTCGTCCTGGCGTCTTCGGCGCTGCTGCTGTTCGCGCATCTCACCGGGCGCATCGGGCGCTCAGTGGCGCTCGCGCTTCTTGCCGCGGCCGCCGCAACCGGCGTGGCGCTCGTCACCGGCGGCACGAGCGAGGGGTTCGCCGCCGGCCGCATCGCCCTGCCCATCGGCGTCGCGCTGATCGTGGCCGCGATTGTCAACGGCGTCCTCATCCTCCTCGCGCCAAAGCCGAAGACCGCAACCTCCTGACGGCGCGCACGCGATGAAAGCTCGACTCGTTGATGGCGAGGGTAAGTCGCGTTCGTCGGATCGAAGCTCCGGATGGAACGGACGTCGCCCGCCCTCCGTGCCGCGGAGGGCTTGGAGCGCTTGCGGGCTGCATTGGAGGTTTGCGCCTGCGCCCGTCCGGCTTCATACGGGCGGCGGCATCGGTGGTTCGCCGATGCAAGTCACGGCTGGCTACGGCAGGTGCTGGTTTGCGACTACGACGCCCGTGTCACGCGTCCACGGGCAGCGGCGAGGCTGCCTGCTGCCGTCGGCGCTCGCGGGCGACCACGGTTTCGCGGTGCACGATGTAGATGCCGCTCGCGACCACAATCACGCCGCCGATGATGAGATAGGCGTCGGGCACCTCGGCGAAGAACATGAAGCCCAGGATGAAGCCGTAGACCAGCGCCATGTAGTCGAACGGCGCCACCACCGAAACCGGCGCGCAGCGGAAGGCGATGGTGATGAGGATCTGCCCGCAGCCACCCATCAATCCGATCGCCAGCACGATCAGCCAGTCTCCGCGTGCGGGCCACGCCCAGGCGAGCGCGGGATCGACCCAGCCGAGCGGCGCGGTGGCGAGGCCCGCAAGCGTGGCGAACAGGGTGAAGTAGAACACGATGGTGCCGCTGCCCTCGGTCGCGGTCAGCTTGCGGATCGAGATCATGGCGAGCGCGTAGAACACGGCGCCTAGCAGGGGCACCAGTGCCGCCGCCTGCCACACGCCGGCGCCGGGGCGCGTCATGACGAGGACGCCGATGAAGCCGACGATGCAGGCCGACCAGCGGCGGACGCCGACCTTTTCGCCCAGGAACGGAATCGACAGGACGGTGAGGAAGATCGGCCCCGACAGGCCGAGCGCGATGGCATCCGACAGCGGCAGCAGCTTGTACGACAGGAAATAGCAATACATCGCCGAGACGCCGAACAAGCCGCGCGCCAGGTGCCCCAAGGCGTGGCGTGTGCGAAAGGTCACGTTGCCCTGCCACAGCATGAACGCGAGGATCGGGCCGAAGGCGAAGAGGTTACGGAAGAACACGATCTGTCCGGTCGGGAAAGTGTCCGACACGGCCTTGATGATCGCGTCCATGCTGGTGAAGACGATGACGGCCAGATTGATCAGCACGATGCCGAAGATCGGCCGGTCCTGGCGCAAGATGGGCGAGGCGGCGGACTTGATCACAGCGGGCGCGTTCAAGGGGAGACTCGGCGGCTGACGGCATGGGAACCGGCTAAAGCCGGCATGCCCCGCATCCTAGTGTTGGCATCGGCGGGCGGCCACCCCGTCCGCCTGCATGTCAGCCATGCAGCTTCGGGCCTCATTCTTGCAACTATTTCAGGCCAACCGCATTATCGGAGTGCAACCGACCCGCCCAAACCAATGGAGAACGTGAAATGTCCAACTCTGCCAAATGGGTGATCGGCATCGTGGTGGTGGTGGTCGTGGTGGTCGTGCTCTGGTTCGCCTTCGGGCAGCAGGCGGCGATGACACCCGAAGCGCCGGCTACGGGCGGCACGACGGAGACACCGGCACCCGCACCGGCACCGACGGATGGCGGTGCGACCGACGGCACCACAACCCAGTAAGGAGCGCGGAGTCAAAGCGCGGGTCGGCACAACAACGCTGCCGGCTGGGGTTTCCTTCTTTTCGGCGATCGCGGGGTGACGCGGCGGGGTTGTGCCGGCCGTGAACGGCTGTCCGTGTCGCAATGGAAGCGCGCATCGGCCGTCGCCATCCGTGCAACAGGGCGGCATCTCCCCGGTTGACGAAACCTAACGATCGCAATGGAGCGAGCGGCGATGACTGATAACCCGCGCAGGAACACCGATACGCCGACGACGCGCGCCAACAAGAGCAGCGCCATGCGCTGGGCGATCGGCATTGCCATTCTGTTCGCGATCGCCGTGGTGGTGTGGTGGGTTTCCGGAATCCCGCGCGGCGACGCCCCCGAGCTGGTGCCCGAGGATCAGCCGGAGCAGACGCAGCCGCTCAACGGCAACCAGCCGCCGGCCGTCGTGCCCAACCAGGATACCGGCGGCAGCCCGCCGGCCAACCCGGAGCCGGCTGGCCCCGGCCTGCAATAGACGGGCAATAGGCGGGCAATTCTCGCTGAGGATCCTTTGACCTGTGGCCTCGTTCGGTCGCCCTGACGCCGCGGGCGGCGGGGCACATGTGACCAGCCATGACAAACGTTTCGCGACCAGGATGGGAACGCGGCACCGCCGCGCGCCACAGCGACGCGCGCGTGCTCAAGCGGCGGCTAGAAAATCAGATCGAAGAACCCGATAACGACCAGCAGGCCGATCAGGAAAATGACTCCGATTGCGATGCCTATGGCTTTCAACACGATGTTTTCTCCCGTCGGGGCTGTTCGACTGAAAACAGCCGGACGGGCGGGCCGCTCCGCAAGGCCAGCCGGACGTGGCGCATGGCTCCGACGTCAGCTATTGGGGGCGGGATTCTGCCGGCATCGGCCCGCAAGCCGAGGACACGTTTTTCCGTGCGCAGCTCCTCTTGCTACCGCTTGCTTCCGGTCGGGACGTTCTTGCGGGTGCGGTTGGCGGAGTTGGCGATGCTGTCGAGCGAGCGCAGGTCGGCGCGCGCGATGTCGAACTCCAGGTATTCCCGCAGGCGGCTGTCATAGACTGACTTCAGGCGCTCGGTCGCGACCGCTTCGTCGCCGGCCAGGAGCGCCCATTGGCCGATGTAGAAATCCGCATCGAAGCGCTGGCCCGCCGCGTCCTTGCCCTCGGGCGCAATCTTCGCCGCCTGCTCCACGGCGTCCGGGGAGCCGCGGCCGAGGAACAGGTCGACGATCGGGCGCGGCCAATCCTGGCTTTGATGCCGTGTCGCATAGGCCTCGAGGCCCGTCCTGGCTGCCTCCAACTCGCCGGCACGCGCCTGGGCGATATAGAGCAGGAGATTGACGAACGGCTCGTCAGGGTCGAATTCTGCGGCGCGGCGGAAATCCTCGATCGCGCGCATCTCGTTGCCGTCGATCATGCGCGCGGTCGCTCGGTTCGCGTAATACGACGCCGATTGCGGCGTCAGCTCGATCGCGCGGTTGAAATCGCTGATGGCTTCGGCGATGCGCCCCTCGGCCAGCGACACCAGCGCGCGGCCGTTCCACGCCTCGGCATCGCGCAGGTTCAGCTTGATGGCCTGGTTGAAGTCGCCGCGCGCCTCGCCATACTCCGCGATCAGGTGGCGCAGGTAGCCGCGGTCGCGATAGGCCTCCGCCCAGTCGCGGGCGAAGGCGACAGCCCGGCTGTAATCCGCGAGCGCGCGGTCGTAGTTGCGCTTGCTGCGCCAGGCATCGCCGCGCTCGTTGAGCGCGACGGCGCTCTTCGGCTGCCGCTTCAGAACGAGGTCGAGATCCGCGATCGCCGCGTCATGGGCGGCGGAGCGGTTCTGCGCGATGGCGCGATAGAGCAGGACGTCCGGCGAGCTGGCGTGCTTCTGGGCCAGCAGGGTGAAATCGCCGCTCGCCAGCGCGAGGCTGTCGGCATCACCGTTCTCCAGCTCCATGCGGCCGCGCAGGTAGCGCGCCGGCGCGAAGGCCTCGTCCAGCGCCAGCACGGCGGCGAGGTCGCGGCGCGCAATGTCGTCGCGGCCGGCATAGCGACTCCAGATGGCGCGCAGCACGTAGAGCTCCGCATTGCGCGGCGCTGCTTCGATGGCCGCGCTCAGGTCCTGGATTGCGTAATCCGCCTCGCCGGAGCCGTAGTGGTTGTCCACGCGCTCCCCGGCCAGGAAGCGCTCGACCCGCGCATCCTCCGGCAGATGGTCGCGGATGCGCTCGACCAGGTTCGCGATGGGCACGGCGATGGCGAGATAGTCGTAGTAGTTCGGATCGTCGCGCCCCAGCACCAGGGCGTCGGACGCGTCAATCGAAAGGCCCTCGACCGCGATGTGCGATACGGTGATGGCCGCGACGCGCTGCTCGCCGGTCGCCGGATCCTCGATCAGGATCGGGCCGCCGGAATTCCCCGGGATGGTCATGCAATCATGCTGCCAGCCGGAGGCATAGATCTGGCCGATGAAGCGGCAGGTCGGGTCTTCCCACAGGCTCTTCGCACTCTTGTCGCCCGGCAGGCCGACGGAGCGCGCCGGGAGATGCGCGCCGCCGCGCATGATCTCGCGTGTCGTCACCGGCGCGAGCTTCAGATAGCCGTAGGAATAGGGCGCGCCGCCAAAGCACGTGTCGAGCCGCAGCAGCGCCCAGTCCTCCCACCCGTTGCGCTCCACCGATTGCGCGCGCTCCAGCAGGTTGCTGTCCTCCGAGAGGCGCACATAGCTGCCCCACGCCACGGGGCGCGCGACTGCGGACTCGGCGAAGCGGTCGAGGTCGGGAAAATCCGGGCCGATCTTGCCGTCGCCGACATAGAAGGTGCTGGTGGCGGCCTCCGTCACCTCTTCGCCGCCGGCCGCGACGTGATAGGCGGTGAGGACATGGCAGGGCGAAACGAGGAAACCGGTGCCGGCCGCGAACTGCCCATCGGGGCCCTGGTAGAAGACGAGACCGATCGCGCCGCCTTCGGTGCCCTTGGCGCGCGTGATGGCGTGGCGGTCATCCGCGCCGAACGCCACGGCGGCGGCGGGCTTGATGTGCACTTGTGTCGCCAGAATCGAAAGCGTTCCCAGCGCCAAGGCTGCCAGGAACCGCCGGGTCGTCCGCCGCATCCGCCGTCCCCCCCAAACACTGAGGTCACCGGCATTCGGCCTTTCGGAAGCGCCACCCAGCCCAACCCGGCCGAATACCTAAAATGCAGGATAACGGCGCGAGAAATCCTGTCCAGCATTCAGGCGGCCTAGGGCGCCACACGTCGGTATGCATAACGGCTGATTAACCATGTTCTAAGTCGAAAGGACTAGATCGCGCGGCCGCGCTTCGCAGATCGAGACAGAAGGCCTCGATCGGGATGCGATCGCCGATGGTGCCGAGCAGGTCCGACGCGTCGATGTCGTATCGCGGACAACGCGCGAAGCCCATGGAGAGATGGAGCTTGAGCGCCGCTTTCTGGAATGGCGCATTGTGCAGGCAGATGGCGGCCCGCCCGATGCGCCAGGCGCGCAGCGCGCAGGCCTCCGTCAATTGGCGGCCGATGCCGCGGCCGCGCGCGGCGGGATCGACCGCCAGGGCGCGCAGCCCGGCCCATTCGTGCGGCAGATTGAAGCCGATTGCGGACGCCTCCCGATAAAATGCCACCGCGCCGAGCAGCTTGCCGTCCAATTCTGCGACCAGGAAGTCTTTGTTCGCCCAGCTCTGAGTGAGCGTTTGCAGAGCGCGCACATAGGCCCCGAAGATGGCCGGTGACACGCCCGTGCGGTATTCAAGGTTTGCGCGCAGCAGCAGGTGGGCGATCACGGCATACTCATCGTGCGCTGCGCTGCGGACGATGGCAGCGGGTTGGGCGAGCGCTGTGCGATTCGCAATGGCGAGGCGCGGCATGAGGCTGGTCCTTCTGCAATGAACGCAACGCGCGGCGCGTTCGTCGCACCGCCGCACGACTATCGCAGAGTGCGCACGCGCGGCTTGTGATGGGCGTCACAGCAAGCGGAGCGCCGGTGGGCGGAGCAAGCGCCTGCCGCGGCGGTTTCGAGGCTTGCGTTTTTGTGGGCGGTCGCCGCGCGAGCTTGCCTCCACTTTCGGCCAAGCTTGGTCGCTTCGCCATGCCTCCGCATTCTTTTCCACAAGGGCGAAAGGGCGTCTTGTCAGGCGAGAAGGGCGCTCTTGGCGAGCCTTGCTACGCCCGCTCCTCATCCAGCGCCGGGTCGGCGAGGCCGGCGAACTTCTCGCGGGCCTGCAGCTTGCGCCACACTTCCTCGGGCTTCACGCCGCAATCGGCCCACAAGGCCAGCAGCAGATAGAGCAGCTTGGCGCTTTCATCGATCACGCTGTCGCCATCTTTGGCCATCGCGGCGATGGTGGTATCGAACGCGTTCTCGCCCAGCTTGCGCGCGATCTTGGGCCGCCCGCGCTGCAGCAGCTTCGCCGCCTTGGATTGCTTCGGATCGGCGGTGCGCCGCGCCATCATGGCGGCATACATCCGATCCAGGATCTTGCCGCTCTCTTCTTCGAACATGGAGCCCCCTTCCCGTCCCGCATTCGTTATGAATCGCGGGACGGGGGAGCGCAAGCGTGGTGAAGACTACTCCGCTTCGGCAGGCGCGGGCGTTCCCGCCGCTTCGGGCTGCTGCGGCGCCGGACGCAGCAGCAGGGCCAGCGCGCCGGCGACCGCGGCGCAGGCCGCGCCGACCAGGAACGCCACCTGGTAGCCGGCATTCAGCGCCACCGGCATGCTGGCGCCCAGCGCGGTCAGGTCGGATGTGCGCGCGGCCGCCATGCTGGCGAGGATCGCGAGGCCGAGCGCGCCGCCCATCATGAACGACGTGTTCACGATGCCGGAGGCAAGACCTGATTCCTCCGGCCCGACATCGTTCATCGCCGCGAGCAGGATGGGGTTGAAGCCGATGCCGGCGCCGAGGCCGAGCAGGACCATGCCCGGCATGACGTCGATCCAGAACGTGCCATCGACCGGGGCGCGCCCGAACAGGGCAAGGCCGGCGGCCGCCAGCAGCAAGCCGACCGCAAGTGGGCCACGGATGCCGAAGCGCGTCACCAGCTTGGCCGACAGGCCGAGCGAGAACGCGCCCATGATGAGATTGCCCGGCAGGAAGGCGAGCCCGACCTCCATCGGCGTATAGTTCAGCACGATCTGCAGGTAGAGCGCGGACAGGAAGAACCAGGCGAACATCGCCGCCGCCCACAGCACGCTGGCGATGTTTGCGACCGAGAGGTTGCGCAGCCGGAACAGCCCGAGCGGCATCAGCGGCTCAGACACCTTGAGCTCGATGAGCAGGAAGGCCGCCATCAGGATCGCGGCGAGCGCGAGCAGGCCGATTGTCTGCAGCGAATCCCAGCCGGCCTCGTTGCCATCCACGATCGCATAGACCGCGAACAGCAGCGACAGGGTGACGGTGATTGCGCCGGCAACGTCCAGGCGGCCGGTCTTCTCGCCCTGATGATCGTCGGGCACCAGCATGAGGGTGAGCCCATAGACGGCCACGCCGATCGGGATATTGATCAGGAACACCCAATGCCAGTCGAGCAGGTCGGTGAGCAGCCCGCCCAGCAGCACGCCGACCGAGCCGCCGCCGGCGATCACGAAGCCGAACACGCCCATGGCCTTCGCGCGTTCCTCAGCCTCGGTGAAAATGATCATGATGAGGGAGAGGGCGACGGCGGAGACGACCGCCCCGCCGACGCCCTGGATGGCGCGCGCCACGATCAGCAGCCCCTGCGAGTTGGCAAGGCCGCAGGCGAGCGAGGCCACGGTGAAGGCGATGATGCCGATGAGGTACCACTTGCGGTGGCCGTAGAGGTCGCCCAGCCGCCCGCCCAGCAGCAGGAAGCCGCCATAGGTCAGCAGATAGGCGTTCACCACCCACACCAGCGCGGTTTCGGAGAAGCCTAGATCGCTTCGAATCGACGGCAGCGCCACGTTCACGACTGTGGAGTCGAGCACGATCATCAGGTCGCCGAGGCACAGGATGATCAGCGCCAGCCAGCGGTTCTTGCTCTGGATATCAGTGGTCACAAACAACCTCTCGAACGAATCTCCTCCCCCGGTCGAGGGAGGGAAGCACGCGACAGCGTCGACTTAGCCCGCCTGCTTGGGGAGCGGCGCGTTCAGCATCCAGCTATGGCCGAACGGGTCGGTCAAGGCCGCGTAGCGCGCGCCCCAGAACATGTCGGCAGGCTCCTGCGTGCCCTTCGCGCCGGCGGCGGTCGCCTGCCGGTAGACCGAATCGACGTCCTTGGGCGCCGGCAGCTGGATGACGATGCCGACAGGGCTCGGGCGCTCCGCATTCGGGTGCTTCGCGCCGCCATATTCCAGGAACTCGTCCATCACGAACACGCTGCCGCCATGGATGACGAGGTCGGCATGCATGATGCGCGTGCCGTTCTCCTCGGCCATGCGCGCGTTCTCCTTGGCATCGAATGCCGTCTTGTAGAAGGCGATGGCCTCGGCGGCGTTGCTGACCGTGAGATAGGGAACGATCGCATTCATGGTGGACTTCCTCGAAGAACAATTTGCTACAGATCGACGATCACTTTGAATCCGCCATAGGACATGCGCTTCATATCGAAGGGCATGGTCTTCTGGTCCAACCGCTTATCTTGCATGATCTTCGGCAAGATCCTGTCACGATGAGCGCGCGACTTGTACACGATCCAGGAGAACACGACCACCTCGCCGCGCTTGGGCTTCACGCGCTTGGGGAACGGCGTGCCCCATTTCACGTTCACATCGTCCCCCACGCATTCGCGGTATTCCAGCGCGCCGTGCTCTCTCCACACCTTGCCGGCCTTGGCCGACATGCGCCGATAGGCGGCGAGATTCCTGGCGGGAACCGCCAGCAGAAAACCATCGACGTAAGCCATTGTCGTTTCCTCCCAAGCGCTGCGTGATTGCGTCGCGGCGGATCGGGCGATCGCCGGCCGCCGTGGCAAATCACCGCGGAACAGACGCGGTTATGTGGCTTGACCAGATACGTTGATATCAACATACTAGTCGCATGTCAAACCGCCGGATGGTGCCTTTCGAAACCACGCTCCATGTGCGCGATGCCTGCCTGTGCCTCCATCTGCAGCGCGCGGCGCGGGTGACGGCGCGCCGGTTCGACGAGGCCTTCCGCCCGCTCGGCATCACGCAGGGGCAGTTCTCGCTGCTGATGTCGTTGAACCGGCCGGAGCCGCCGACCATCGGCAGCGTGGCGGAACTGCTGGCGATGGACCGCACCACGCTGACCGCCAATCTAAAGCCGCTGGAGCGCCGCGGACTTGTCATGGTGACAATCGACCCATCCGACCGCCGCAGCCGCCGCATCGCCCTGACGCCGGCCGGGCGCGCGCTGCTGGTGGCGGCGGTGCCGATCTGGAAGCGCACCCATGCGGCGGTGGAGCGCCGGCTCGGGCGCGCGGCCGATTCCCTGCGCGCCGACCTGATGACGCTCTCCTGAACGCCGGGACTGTGCTAGTCCTGGTCGACGGTCAGGGGGGTGAGGGCTGCTGCCGCATGGATGGTTGGTTCGCGATCGTTGCCCTGTTGTGCGCGCTCGGCTGCGGCCTGAATGCCGGCGTGTTCTTCGCCTTCTCCACTTTCGTGATGGCGGGCCTCGCGCAGCTTGCGCCGGGCGACGGCATCAACGCCATGAAGGCGATCAACGTCAAGGCCGTGACGCCCGTGTTCATGAGCCTGCTGTTCGGCACGGCCATGCTGTGCGCGATCGCCACCGTGATGGCGCTGGTCTCCTGGGGCGCGCCGGGCGCGGTCCTGGCCCTGCTCGGCGCCGTCATCTACATCGCGGGCGCGATCCTGGTAACCATGCTCGGCAATGTGCCGCTGAACAACGCGCTGATGCGGGTGGCCTCCGCCGACCCGGCGGGAACCGCGCTCTGGGCCAGGTATCTCCGCGACTGGACACGGTGGAACCACCTGCGCACGCTCGCCTGCACGGCGGCGATGGCGTTGTTCATCGTGGCGCTGTGGTAGGCGCAAAGCAGCCGAGTGCCCTAGGGCAGGTGCACCATCTTGCCGATCGGCTGGCCGCCGAGGATGTGGACGTGGTAGTGCGGCACTTCCTGGTGGCCGTGGGCGCCGCTATTGGCAATGAGGCGGTAGCCGGTCTCGGCGACGCCGAGATCCCGGGCGACCTTCGAGATCGCGCGATGCAGCGCGGCGATCTCCGCCACGCTGGCCTTCTCGCCGAAATCCTGGGCTGAGACATAGGCGCCCTTCGGGATCACCAGGGCATGGACCTTGGCCTGCGGGCGGATGTCTTTGAAGGCCAGCACGTGCTCGTCCTCATAGATCTTGTTGCACGGGATCTCGCCGCGCAGGATCTTGGCGAACACGTTGCCAGAATCATACTTTGCATCATGGCTCATCATGGTCTCCTGCGCTCAGATCTCGGGCCGCGAGGCCTTTTCCGCCAGGCCCGACGTGCCTTCGCGAGTCTCCAGCTTCTTCCACACCTCCGCCGGCTCCACGCCGCAATCGGCCCACAGCACGAGGAGGTGATAGAGCAGGTCGGCGCTCTCTGAGACCACCGCGTCGCTGTCATTGGCGACGGCCGCGATGGCGGTCTCCACCGCCTCCTCGCCCATCTTCTTGGCGATGACCGAGCGCCCCTGGTGCAGCAGCTTGGCGGTATAGGAGCTGCCGGGATCGGCAGTGCGCCGCGCCGCGATGGTGGCGTAGAGGCGCTGAAGAACGTGCTCCTCGGAATCGTCGGCCATGGATTGCGCCTTGTCGGATAAGAAGCGTGCAGCCGGAGTATAAGGACGTCGCCCGGCGCCTTACAACCGCATCGGCAGGCCGGCCTTGGCCATGTGAGCCTTGGCCGCGCCGATGGTGAACTCGCCGAAATGGAAGATCGAGGCCGCCAGCACGGCCGTGGCGTGGCCGTCGCGGATGCCCTCGACCAGGTGGTCCAGGCTGCCGACGCCGCCCGAGGCGATCACCGGCACGCGCACCGCCTCGGCGATGGCGCGGGTGAGGGGGATGTTGTAGCCCTGCCGCGTGCCGTCGCGGTCCATGGAGGTGACCAGCAGCTCGCCGGCGCCCAGCGCCGTCACCTGGCGCGCGAACGCGACGGCGTCGATGCCGGTCGGGTTGCGGCCGCCATGGGTGAAGATCTCGTAGCGCTCCGGCGCCACCTGCTTGGCGTCGATCGAGACGGTGATGCATTGCGAGCCGAACTTCTCGGCGGCCTGGCGCACGAAATCCGGATCGTTCACCGCAGCGGTGTTGATCGAAACCTTGTCGGCGCCGGCCAGAAGCAGCTTGCGGATGTCCTCAGGTCTGCGCACGCCGCCGCCGACGGTCAGCGGCATGAAGCAGGCCGACGCGGTCTTCGCCACCACGTCATAGAGCGTGTCGCGGTTCTCGTGGCTGGCGGCGATGTCGAGGAAGCAAAGCTCGTCCGCGCCGGCCTCGTCATAGATCTTGGCCTGCTCCACCGGATCGCCGGCATCGACCAGGTTGACGAAGTTGACGCCCTTGACCGTGCGCCCGTCCTTCACGTCGAGGCAGGGAATGACGCGCATCTTCAGCATCACGCGGCTTCCTTCAGGCGCTTCAGGGCCTGGGCAAGGTCGAGGCGGCCGTCATAGAGGGCGCGACCGGAGATGACGCCGATGATGCCGCCGCCGTAGCTGCGCGTCGAAGGCGCGATGTTCAACACGGCCTCGAGATCGGCGAGCGAGGAGACGCCGCCGGACGCGATGACGGGGATGGAGATGCTGCGCGCCAGCGCGGCGGTGCTCTCCACGTTCACGCCCTGGAGCAGCCCGTCGCGGTCGATGTCGGTGAAGATGATGGCGGCGATTCCGGCATCCTCGAACTTGCGCGCGAGGTCCAGGGCCGTGACGTCGCTGGTCTCGGCCCAGCCTTCGACCGCGACCTTGCCGGCCTTGGCGTCAATGCCGACGGCGATCTTGCCAGGAAACTTGCGGCAGGCCTCTTTGACCAGCGCGGGATTCTTGAGCGCGACCGTGCCGAGAATGACCCGCGCGACGCCGCGGCCGAGCCAATCCGCGATGCGCGCCAAGTCGCGGATGCCGCCGCCAAGCTGCACGGGTATCTTCACGGATTTCAGGATCGCCTCGACCGCCGCGGCGTTCACCGGCTTTCCCGCGAAGGCGCCATTGAGGTCGACCAGATGCAGCCATTCGGCACCGGCATGCACGAATTGGCGCGCTTGTTCCGCGGGATGCGCGTTGAAGACGGTTGCCTGGCTCATGTCGCCCCTGACGAGGCGCACGCACTGCCCGTCCTTCAGATCGATGGCGGGGAACAGGATCAAGCTTACACTCCGTTCCCGTTGCTGGTCCCGGTCAGATCCTTCCAGAAATACACGCCGGCGACATGCACGCCGTTGACGCGCGCGTAGTGCGGGTGGCGCCCGATCTCGTGATAGCCGAGGGAGCGATAGAGCGTGATCGCCGCTTCCTGGGTCTCGCGCACGTCGAGGTTCAGCACGCGCAGGCCGAGCTTGCGCGCGTGGCTCTCTACCGCCTCAGTGATCATGCGCGCCAGCCCGTGCCCGCGCGCCCAGGGCGCCATGAAGCTGGTGGTGAGCTGTCCGGTATGGGCCTGCGCCTCGTTGTTCCTGGTCGGGCGCACGAGCTGCGCCGAGCCGACGATGACATTGTCCAGGCGGCCGACCACGAGCGCGCGCTCCGGCACCAGCAGCACGCCTTTCCAATAGGATTCCATTACGTCACGTGCCGGCGGCCTCAGCCAGCCGAACCCGCCGCCGGCGACAATCGCGTCCTCCGCGGCATGACACAAATCGGCGAGGTCGCCGCGCGACAGCTTCGTGACCATTTCGACCTTGGTGTCGGGCGCCATGGCTTTCTTGGGGGGCATCTGGGTCATGACTAAGGGTTCCACTTCAGGAAGCTCTCCAGGAGATCGAGCCCAACCTGCTGGCTCTTCTCGGGATGGAATTGTACGCCCAGCAGATTGTCGCGCCCGATGATCGCCGCCACCGGCCCGCCATACTCGATCGTCGCCAGCACATCCTGCGCACGCTCGGCGACAAAGTGGTACGAATGGACGAAATAGGCGTGATCTCCGCTTCGCGTCGCCTTCAGGGCCGGGTGCCCAACGTCGGCGAGCTCGAGATCGTTCCAGCCCATCTGGGGAATGCGCAAATTTTTGTCGGCAGGGTCCAAGACCACCACCTTGCCCTTGATCCAGTCGAGTCCGCGATGCGTGCCGAACTCGACACCGACGCTCGCCATCAATTGCATGCCGACACAGATGCCGAGGAAGGGCTTGCCCTCTTTCAGCACCGCTTCCTCCAGCGCCTCAACCATGCCAGGAAGGGAATCGAGGCCGCGCTTGCAATCGGCGAAGGCGCCGACGCCGGGCAGCACGATGCGGTCGGCCTTGCGCACCTGGTCGGGATCGGCGGTGACGATGACGCGCGCGCCGGTTTTGGCGGCCGCGGCCAATGCCTTCTCGGCGGAGCGGAGATTTCCGGCCCCGTAGTCGACGATCGCAACGATCATGGAACGGGTCCGGGCCTAGGTGCGGATGTGGTGGTGGCGGCGGATGCGGGTCGACATCACAGCGACCCTCCGAGCACGCCCTTGGTGGACGGCACCGCGTCCGACTTGCGCGGGTCGATCTCGATCGCCTGGCGCAGCGCGCGCGCCAAGCCCTTGAAACAGCTCTCGACGATATGGTGGTTGTTCTCGCCGTAGAGATTCTCGATATGCAGGGTCAGCCCGGCATTCTGCGCGAAGGCCTGGAACCACTCCTTGAACAGCTCGGTGTCCATCTCGCCGAGCTTCGGCTTGGTGAAGTTCACCTTCCAGATCAGGTATGGCCGGTTGGAGGCATCGAGCGCCACGCGGGTCAGCGTCTCATCCATCGGCACGGTGGCCTCGCCCCAGCGCCGGATGCCCTTGCGGTCGCCCAGCGCCTTCGCCACCGCCTCGCCGATGCAGATGCCGGTGTCCTCGGTGGTGTGGTGGAAGTCGATATGCAGGTCGCCCTTGGCCTTGACCGTGAGGTCGATCAGGGAATGGCGGGCAAGCTGGTCCAGCATATGGTCGAGGAAGCCGATCCCGGTCGCGATCTCCGATCGGCCGGTGCCGTCCAGGTCCACGGATGCCGCGATCTCGGTTTCCTTGGTCTTGCGCTCGACCTTGCCTTGCCGGTTTGCCTGCTGGGCCATCGCCACCTCTCCTCGGCCGGCCTTTTAGCAGCGAAGGACTTGGATTGCCAGGGTTACCGCCCCCTTTTTCATCAATGCCGGGCGCGGCAATTGGCCCTCCGGTCAAGCCCCGGGGCTTTCGCTGCGCTTCGGCTTGATTAGTTAACGGGAGGCGCCTATTTGAGGCCAATGAGCGATGCGGACGACAGGGCCCGGCACGGGCTCGCACCCTGGCACGGCACGACCATTCTGCTGGTGCGCAAGGGCCCCGACGTGGTGCTGGCCGGCGACGGCCAGGTCAGCGTCGGCAACACCATCATGAAGTCCAACGCGCGCAAGCTACGGCGGCTCACCAAGGGTGAGGGACGCGGCCCCGGCGGCGCGTATGAGGTCATCGCCGGCTTCGCGGGCTCGACCGCCGATGCGCTGACCCTGTTCGAGCGCCTGGAAGGCAAGCTGGAGAAGCACCCGGGGCAGCTCGCCCGCGCCTGCGTGGAGCTGGCCAAGGATTGGCGGCAGGACAAATACCTGCGGCGGCTGGAAGCCATGATGGCGGTGGCCGACAAGCAATCGAGCTTCGTGTTGACCGGCTCGGGCGACGTGCTGGAGCCGGAGGACGGGCTCATCGGCATCGGCTCGGGCGGCTCCTTCGCGCTGGCCGCGGCGCGCGCGCTCATCGACGTGGACGACATGAATGCCGAGGCGATCGCCAAGAAGGCGATGAAGATCGCCGCCGACATCTGCATCTACACCAATCACACCGTGATCTTCGAAAAGCTGTAACGATCATGAACGACATCGACCGCACGCCCAAGGAGAGCGACGCCGGGACCAATCACGCGGGTTCGCTGACGCCGCGCGAGATCGTGCACGAGCTCGACCGGCACATCGTCGGCCAGAATGAAGCGAAGCGGGCCGTGGCGATTGCGCTGCGCAACCGTTGGCGCCGGCAGCAGCTCTCGCCGGAGCTGCGCGAAGAGGTGATGCCGAAGAACATCCTGATGATCGGCCCGACCGGCGTCGGCAAGACCGAGATCGCGCGGCGCCTGGCGAAGCTGGCGCAGGCGCCCTTCATCAAGGTCGAGGCGACCAAGTTCACCGAGGTCGGCTATGTCGGCCGCGACGTCGAGCAGATCGTGCGCGACCTGCTGGAGATCGCCATCCTGATGACCAAGGAGCGGATGAAGCGCCAGGTCCAGGCCAAGGCTGAGGAGGCGGCCGAAGGCCGCGTGCTCGACGCTCTGGTGGGCGAGGGCGCGAGCGCCGACACGCGCGCCAAGTTCCGCAAGATGCTGCGCGCCGGCGAGCTCGACGACAAGGAGATCGAGCTGAAGCTGAAGGACACCGGCGCAGGCGCGCTGCCGACCTTCGAGATTCCCGGCATGCCCGGCGCTTCCATGGGCATGATCAACCTCAACGAGGTGCTGGGCAACGCCTTCGGCGGGCGCACCAAGGCGCGCCGCACCAGCGTGCGCGACGCCTACGGGCCGCTGATCGCGGAGGAGAGCGAGAAGCTGCTCGACCAGGAGAAGGTGCTGGGCGAGGCCATCCAGATGACCGAGCAGCACGGCATCGTCTTCCTGGACGAGATCGACAAGATCTGCGCGCGCTCGGAGCGCGTGGGCGCGGACGTCTCCCGCGAAGGCGTGCAGCGCGACCTGCTGCCGCTGATCGAGGGCACCACCGTCTCGACCAAGCACGGCCCGGTGAAGACCGACCACATCCTCTTCATCGCCTCCGGCGCGTTCCATATCGCCAAGCCCGCGGACCTCTTGCCCGAGCTGCAGGGCCGCCTGCCGATCCGGGTCGAGCTCGCCGCCCTGACGCGCGATGATTTGAAGCGCATCCTGACCGAGCCGGAGGCCAGCCTCATCACGCAATACATGGCCCTGCTCGGCACCGAGGAGCTCCAGCTCACCTTCACCGACGAGGCGATCGACGCGATCGCCGACTTGGCGAGCGAGATCAATTCGAGCGTCGAAAACATCGGCGCGCGCCGCCTCCAGACCGTGATGGAAAAGCTGCTCGAGGAGGTGAGCTTCACCGCCAGCGAGAAGTCAGGGACCGCGTTCACAGTGGACGCGAATTATGTGACCGAGCGCGTCGCCCCGCTCGCGAAGAACGCGGATCTGAGCAAGTTTATATTGTAGCGCAAGTCACCGCTGCCGCTGACAAAGGCCGCCTTTTCAGGCGGCCTTTTTAGTTGTAGTCTACATGGTTGGCTGTACTGGGGGCTGCACGATGGACAGAGCAGAAATACGCAAGGACTTTATAAGACGGCTATTTGCCGTCGCAATTAGCGTTGGCTTCGCAACGACACTCGTTCGAATGGAGTGGGTCGAGAACGGCGAATTACCTGCGGGCGCCGAGATCGACCAACTGTTCATTCTCTTTCTCGGACTAATCGTAACGGTCCTGAGTTGGGATGGATATCTCGCCTCAATTGAAAAAAAGCACTTGAACGGTGATGGGAGATTTTGGATCGATATCGCACTTGTTTTTATCTACATGTTTCTTCTGATTTCATCAAAGCAGTCAGACTTTTGGCTGTTTACACTCGTCGTCATATACGTCTTGTATGCTGCCTGGGATTTCTTGACGGTTCGAGAGCATATGGTGAGCTACAACAAGGAGCTCGTGCCAAGCATAGCTACCTCCGATTATCGTGCCTCTCTACGACAGGTTCTCAGTGTTTATGCCGATGGCTTTAGGGACCGGCCCGGTATCGATCGTGGTCCTGTAAGCACTTTAAGTTGGGCATTGTTCTTTATAGTCATTTGGCTAGTTCACAGGAGCTTACCTACTGTCGGCACTATTGGTACTTGTTTGTTTGCAATATTTGGGCTCGCGCTCTACAGATACGACAAACGGAAAACACTGAAGGGGCAGAACGTCCGCGGATTCTCGATGCCGCGGCGCGCGTTTTTAATCATGTCTATCCTGGTGCTCTATGCGGGTGTAAGCCTATATCTGAGGTAAGCTTGAGGATTCAGCGCTATCAACAGCGGACATGAATGAAATAGGCTTTCCCTGTATTTGAAAATATTCGATTTCGCGTTTCACGCCGCGACTGTCCTGCCAGCCGTCAATTGCGAGAACGACAATTCGCGAGCAAACCTTCATGAAGGCCTCATCGAAGCGAACCCAATAGTCCGAACCAAGAGTTCCCGCATCTCCGGCCATGACGACATCTATTGGGTGGGTCATTGTTATCGGACTGTATACTATGTGTCCGCGTCGAATCAGAGTGGCAGCCGCATGTGTCGCGAAGTTGAACCGACTCAGACGAGTCGCAGGGTCTGGATGCGTGTACGGACAAGCCAAATAAACCAGTGGCGTAAAACCGTGAGAGACATCCCTTTCAACCATTGGCATCGAGTCCTCGATAGAATGTCCGTCTGAGCTTGGCTGTCATTCTAAGTTTGCGCCGTTAGATGAAATTCAATTCCGCGCAAAAGCCTCCGAATAAACCGAGAGACTAGCGCCTCATCCGGAATGAAATACGTTCCTCCACTTTCTCTGTACTCGTAACGCTTGGAGGCATAATCGAGGCTAAGCAACGGTACTGAGGCTACATCCATCGCAGTGTTGCCAACCAAGCTGGACAAACCGCGGGCCTGAGCTTCACGCAGCAGTTTCGTGAGGTTGTGGCCAAATTTTCTCTTCAGCACGCTGGGTGATACGCCCTTCGACATCAAGAAGGCCTTCAGGCCGAGCTCGATCGATCTGCCCCAGAAAAAGCAGATCTGCACTGGATCATGAGACAACGATTCACTGGTTGTCGCGATTTGATAGAGAGATTTGGCATCCTTGAGAAAGCTTTGCGGTGTACATCCCTGATTGGCCATGATGCCGTTCCTCTCTTGAACTCCTTGGCTTGGGCGAACGATGGTCATTTTGAGTCCGAGCGCATCTACCAGCTTGCAGATCGTCTCATAGCGCGGCTTGGAGCAAGGAGCGAGGGTCTTGTAGAGACTTTCGCGACCGAGTCCGCTGCGCTCGGCCATAGATGCGATGCCTCGCACCTTGGCAGCTTCACTCAGAGCCCTGAGGAACACGTCGGGATTCGGATCTTCCATTGCGGCCTTCAAAGACTCCTCGACGGCTATCTCGCTGTCCAAGAAGTCAGAAGCCGTGAATCGCTCGACCTTGACCTTGTTAGCTTTCGCTTTGGCCATCTAAACATGATCCTCCGCAGCAGCACCGTTCTCGGGTTTGTATCTAACTAGATACAAACAGTCAAGGAGACGACAATGGGGAAGTAACTTCAGCCCGCAACGAACACTCTTGCGGAAATTCACAGAGACCGATTCTATTGATTGAGACCTGTTGCAGCTGGCGCCGAATGCAAAGAGCCACGCTTATCGCACTGTTGTTTCTTGTAGGTGAGCCGACTCTGGCCCATGCCGAAAACTGGCGCATCACCACCGCCGGCTATGGACCGGTGAAGATCGGCATGAGCGTGGCGGACGCGCAGCGGGCGCTCGGGGCGAAGCTGGTCGCCGAGGGGCCGGTAGACGATCCCGAATGCCACTACCTGCGACCCGAGCCGACGGTAGAAGGGCTGTGGTTCATGATCTCCAACGATCGCGTGGTGCGGGTCGAGGTCAACGCGCCGGGGATCGTCACCCGGAGCGGGCTCGGCGTCGGCGACAGCGAGGAGCGCGTGCAGGAGCTGCTGCCTTCGGCCGAGGTGACGCCGCACAAATACGTCGCGCCCGACGGCAACTACCTGACGGTATGGACGCGCGACCGCAAGGCGGCGGTCCGCTTCGAGACTTTGCAGGGCAAGGTGACCTCGTTCTACGCTGGCCAGGTCCCGCAGGTGGAATACGTGGAAGGCTGCTCCTAGCCCCCCTCTTCCCAATCCCTAGCTTCTTTGGTTGTATGACCGGACCGGCACGCACCTGGGCGCGTGCTTGGCCGGAAGCCTCGGGGGAGGAACAATGAGGGCGGTTCTGATTGGGCTCGGGCTGGCGGTTGCGCTGGCAATTCCGGGCGGCGGCAATGCCGTGGAGAAGTATGTCATCACCCACGATGTCTGGGGATGGTATCAGCAATATCTGCGCAACATCGACAACGGCACGAAGCCGGGCGCTTTCGCCATCACCAAGGACGGTCTCGGAGCCTTCTACAGCTGGTGCCAGGACATACGCTGCGTAGCGGGCACGACCTACAGCCACGATGCGGTGACCCATTGCGAGCGCAGCTCCGGAATGGAGTGCGTGGTGTTCGCCGTGCGCGACAAGATCAAGGTGGACTACCAGATCTACGGCGCCGGCAGCGCCGGCAGTAGCTCCGTGACCCAGGCTGCCGCTACTCCTCCGCCCGCCCCTGAGCCGGCCCCCGCGCTGGCACCGGAACCGACCCCTGCTCCAGAGGCCACGACAAAGGCCGCGCCTGCTCCCGCCGTCGTCCCTGCTCCTGTGCCAGCGCAGCCGAAACCCGCGCTCAAGATCTCCATCACGGCCCGGGTGCAGGAGAGGATCGACGTCTATTTGCGCAACGTCCAATCGGCTGGCCGGGTGTGGGCATTCGCTGTCTCAAAAGACGGTACGGAGAGTGGGACGGCCAACTGCCCGCCGGCCGGCTCTTTCTCCGGCGGCCGGTCCTGCTGGCCCGCGACGGGATCGACGGAGGACCTGGTCAAGCGGGAAGCGATCGCCAGGTGCGGCGGCCCGAGCGAATGCATCCTGCTCTACGCCGGCGCGCAGAAGCAGGGCAACATCGAGATCGTCGCGCCCTAGCCCGCGCGCTCATTCCGGCGCCATGCCCTTTGCCGCGAGCTCCCTCAGCGCGCCTTCGGTCTTCTCGAGGTGCGCAAGGCCCATGCCGCGCAGGACGTGCGGCGCCTTGGTGAACTGGATGCTGCGATAGCCGATGATCTCGATCCGGTTGCCCCAGGGGTCGAGGAAGTCGAGGAACGGCCCGGGCAGCGGCTCGATGCCGTTGGCGTGCAGCGCCGCGCGCACAGTCTCCTTGTCATCCACCACCAGGCCGACATGACGGCCGTCATCGGGTGCGCGGAAATCCCGGCTCGGCGCCTTCTGCAAGGCGAGGAACTGGTCGCCGAGATCAATGAAGGCGGCGTCCGCCTCGCGTTCGCGCAAGGTGAAGTCGAACAGGCGGCCGTAGAAATCCAGCGCCTCGTCGATGTCGCCGACGATCAGGGCGACGTGGTTGAAACCGATGGCGCGCGCTTTCTTCTGCTCCGGCACGGCGATGCTCCAACGATGCGATTCTCTCGCGCCAGTCTATCGCGATCGGGACAGGCGGTCACGCCCGCCAGAACGGGCGCGCCGCGATCTCGTCAATGCGCGAACGATCGAGGCCGATGTCGCGCAGCATGTGCTCATCCAGCCGCAGCAGGTCGCGGCGGTCGTGCCGCCGGCGCATCCACGCGCGCCATGTCGCCACGGGCGCGTGCAACAGCACACCAAGCCCGCCCGACGCGGCGAATCGCGGTTCCCGATAGGCCGCGAGGTCTTCATAGGTCAAACGTACCGTCATCACGCACTCCACGGAAAGGATGAGCGTGCGCCGCGTTCCCCTTGTGACGACCGTCACACGCGGCGCACCGACCGCGGCAGCGGCCGATGAGCGTCATATCGGGTGCAGCAGGTTAAAGCGCAGTGATGGGCTTCACAGGATGGTCTTAACGATTTAATGCCGCGCTTCGGAACGTTTATAGTGCTGCAGGAGTGAATGGAGAGGCCGCATGACCACACGCCAAGCCTGCTGCAGCTGTGGCCAGTTGCGCGTCACCTGCGACGGTGAGCCGGTGCGCATTTCGATGTGCCACTGCCTGGAGTGCCAGAAGCGCACCGGCAGCCCCTTCGGCGTGCAGGCGCGTTTCCGGCATGCGCAGGTCACGATCGCAGGCCAGGCGCGGGAATTCACGCGAACCGGCGAGCAGGGCAATCAGGTCATATCGCGCTTCTGCCCGGAATGCGGCTCGACGCTGTATTGGACATTGTCGGGCGACCCCGACCTCATCGCCGTCGCGCTCGGCAACTTCGCCGATCCGACGCTGCCCGCACCGCGCTTCTCGTTCCACGAGCGACGGCGTCACGCATGGGTGGTCGTGCCCGACCATCCGGACATGAAGCACGAGTTCTAGCGGTCGACGGGCGGCGCCGGCGCCGCGCATCGCTCAACGCGCGGTCGCATTCGTCGCACTGCGTCCGTTCATACGCGGCCTGTTGAGACAAATTTTCTGGAATGGCGACACACGCCCTTGCAAGCTGTCCGCGCAGATCGCATGCAAGGCCGCAAAGGCGTGACCTGACGACCACTTAGCGGCGCCGAATTCACCTTTCATAAACTATCGATTCACCATTTCACGGTAAAAAGGGAGCATCGCGCTTTTCAAGCCATGGCTTCGGCGATATGCTCGTAAAGCGTGAGATTCATTGGATTTTTGTCGTGTTTGATCGATTGAGGATGGCGACTCTGGGCGGTCAAGCGGAAGAGCGGGAGAAGACCGGCGCTGCGGCGGAGCGGCGCGGCATCGGATTCGGCGCGGCCTCGACGCCGGCTGGCGCGGCCGGCGGCTTCGGCCGGCGCAAGGCGCCGATCCCGGAGAGCACCGACGGCGTGCCGACGCGCGCCGCCGCGAATGATGGCGGTCCGCGCGCTCGCGGCGATGACCGCGAGGAGGCGCGCGGCGCGTCCTTCAGCCTGCGGGCCGCGCATGATTCGGCGGGCGACCAGCACGCCGTCCCGCTCGCCAGCGCGGATCTTTCGAGCGGGCTGCTGGCCTGGCTGCGGGGCGAGTTGCGCCGCGGCAGGAACCCGCAGAACGAGACCGTGCTGTGCGCGCTCGGCGCGCTCGCCGGCTATGCGGCGCAGCAGGCGATCCGCGAGACGCTGGTGAAGCCGGGCAAGCTCACGCTCGACCAGGCGTTCGTGGTGATCGAGACGCGCTCGGGCGAAGTGTTCTTCTTCGGCGACCTGCTCAACGAGATCATCGCCGACCGCCACGGCCTGCGCGGCGAAGGCAACGCCTCGATCTGGAAGATCGTCTCCGATGCCGGCCACGAAGCCGGGGCGATCAATCTGCTCGACGTCACCGATATCATCAAGCATTGCGCGGCGACCGCGGGGCATGAGGATTTCGGCATCCCACGGGTGGCCGAGGCGCACATGCCGGAGCTGCTGCCGCACGAGACGCTGGGCCGCTTCTGGCACGGCGCGCGGCGCAGGCTGGCGGGAACCGATCCGATGAGCTGGCCGGTGCATCTGGCGCGCGCCGCGCGCACGCTGATCGTGGAGCTCAGGGATACCGTCAGGCCCGACATCGCGGTCCAGATCGTCATGGAAGCTGCCGTGTCGATGTCGAAGGTCGATCCTGTCACCCTTCCGAAAGAGTAGCCCATGCTTGACCGCCTGAAGGCCGCCCGCCCTGCCGAGACCGAAGGTTCCGACCGGACGAGGCCAGAGACCAAGGCAGAAACCAGGGCAGAGACCGTGGCGGAGACCAAGTTCGGCGACGGCCTGCCGCGCTTCCAGCCGCAGCCCGGCGGCTTCGGCCGGCGCACGACACCCGTCGGCTCCAATGCCGGAAGCGCCGCGCCGGTTGCGGCGCAGCCGAAAGAGATCCCGGCGGAGCGGGTCAGCAGCCCGCAGCCGCGGTTCCACCAGCCGGAACCTCCCGCAGCCGCGATCGGCGAGCCGGCCCTGGGCGACATCCCGACCCGCATCGCCGACTGGCTGATGCGCGAGCTCAAGGACGAGCGCGGCATCCATTGCGAGACCATCCTGACCGCGATCGGCGCGCTCGCCGGCTACGCCGCCCAGCAGGCGCTGTGGGAAGGCATGGTGAAGCCGGGCAAGCTCGCCATCCGCGAGGCCTTCACGGTGGTCGAGACCAGTTCGGGCGCGACCTATTTCTTCGGCGACGCCCTCGACGCGCTCATCGTCTCGATGGAGCCGAAGCACCTCTCGATCTGGAAGATCGTCGCCGGCGGCGCGCTCGCCGGCGGCGGCGATCATCTGCCGGAGATGGGCAACCTGCTGCGCCATTGCGCCGCGACCGTGGGCACGCCGGGCTTCGGCCTGCCGCGCCTGCCCGATGATCACCTGCCCAGCATCATGCCGCGCGCCGCGCTCGACCGGTTCTGGCCGGGCGCGCGCCTGTTCCTGACGCTGGCGGAACCGCTGCATTGGCCGATCCACATGGCCCATGCCGCGCAGAAGCTGATGCAGATGATGAAGGGCTCGATCGCGCCGGACCTCGCCGTGCGGATCATCATGGAAGCCGCGGTGCCGATGTCCCGGGTGGATCCAGCAACGGTGCCGAATAACTAGCGCGTATGAAGGGCCAGTCTCCGATGGCGAAGTCTGACCGCGATGGCCCGACGTTTGGCCGGCGCGAGACGCCGGTCGGCGCCCAGGACGCGGCCTTCGAGGCAGCGCCGCCGCCCAAGAAGCGCAAGAAGAAAGCCACCGAGGACGACTTCACCAGCCAGCCGATCGAGGAAACGCCCGCCACCAACTGGCGCAAGGCGGCGCCGATCGCGCCCGGCGAAGAGGTGAGGCTGGTCAAGGTCTACAAGCGCACGACCGATGTCAACGAGCCCAGCACGCGCAAGCAGCCGCCGATCGAAACGCCGCCGGACGAATCCAAGCTGACCTTCAAGCGCGAGAAGCGCTTCTATTTCGCCGGCGACGACGAGGAGCTGAAGGCCAAGGCGGCAAAGGCCAAGGCGGAGGCCGAGGCCGCAGCGCAGATCGCGCAGCAGACCGAGGCGCTGCTCGAGGCGGACAACGTCACGCCGTTGTCGCGCAACCAGCCGCACGCGGACGCCGACATGGCGAAGCTGGAAGCGGCGCGGGCGGAGGCGACGCGGCGCGAGGCGGCGCGTGTCGAGGCGGAGCGGCTGGAGGCGGCCAACCGCGAAGCAGCGGCGCGCGAGGCGGTGAGGCTCGAAGCGGCCAAGGCGGAAGCGGCCAAGGCGGCGGCGCTGCGGCTGGAAGCCGAGCGCCTGGAGGCGGCCAACCGCGAGCAGGAGCAGCGCGAGCAGGAGCGCCTGGACGCGGCGCGCGCGGCCGCGGCCAGGCGAGAGGCCACGCGGCGGGAAGCGGAGAAGCTGGAGATCGCCGCGCGCGAGGCGGCGGCCCGCGAGGCGAAGATCCTGGAAGCCGCGAAGCGCGAGGCGGAACGGGTCGAAGCGGCGCGGCGCGAGGCCGCCGAGATCGAGCAGAAGCGGCTGGAAGCGGCACGCGCGCTCGCGGCCGAACGCGAAGCGGCGCGGCTGGAAGCCGAACGACTGGAGGCGGCGGCCCGCGAGGCGGCGCGCATCGAGACGGAGAAGCTGGCGGCCGCCAAGCAGGAGGCGGCGCGCATCGAGGCGGCGCGGCTGGAGGCGGAGCAGCTGGCGGAAGCCGCGCGCGAGGCGGCGCGCATCGAGACGGAGAAGCTGGCGGCCGCGAAGCAGGAAACCGCACGCCTGGAAGCCGCCCGCAAGGAAGCGGAGAAGATCGAGGCAGCCGCCCGCGAGGCGGCGCGCCGGGAAGCCGCGAAGCTGGAGGCCGCGCGCCAGGAGGCCGCGCGCATCGAAGCGGCCCGCCTGGAAGCGGCGCGCCTCGAAGCGCAGAAGCTGGAGGCCGCGAAGGCCGAGGCCGCCAAGCGCGAAGCCGCGCGGCGCGAGGTCGAGAAGCTGGAAGCCGCCGCGCGGGAAGCGGCCCGGCTGGAGGCCGAGAAGCTCGAGGCGATGAAGCGCGAGGCCGCGCGCCTGGAGGCGGCGCGGCAGGAGTCCGCCAGGCTCGAAGCCGCGAAGCTGGAGGCGGCCAAGGCCGAGGCGGCAAAGCGCGAAGCCGCGCGGCTGGAAGCCGAGCAGCTCGAAGCCGCGGCCCGCGAAGCTGCCCGCATCGAGGCGGAGAAGCTGGAATCCGCCCGCCAGGAAGCGGCGCGCCTGGAAGCCGCGCGTCTCGAGGCGGAGCGGCTGGAAGCCGCGAAGATCAAGGCGGCCCGGGCCCAGGCGGCGAGAAGCGAGGCGGCGCGGCTGGAGGCGGAGCGGCTGGAACACGCCACCCGCGAAGCCGCGGAACGCGAGTCCGCGCGCCTGGAGGCTGCCAAGGCGGAGGCCGCGAAGCTCGAAGCGCTGAAGGCCGAGGCCGTCAAGCTGGAATCGGCGCAGCGCGAGGAAGTCAAGCGCGAGGCGGCGCGCCTCGAAGCGGCCATGCAGGAAGCCCAGCGCCAGGAAGCCGAGCACCGCGAGGCCACGAAACGCGAGGCGGCAAAGCTCGAGGCCGCGCGGGCGGAAGCTGCCCGGCAGAACGAAGCGGCGCGCCAGGAAGCGGAACGGCTGGAAGCCCTCAACCGCGAGAGCGCCCGGCGCGAGGCGGCGCGCATCGAGGCGGCGAAACGCGAAGCCGTGCGCCTGGAGGCGGAACGGGCCGAAGCCGAACGGCTGGAAGCGGCGCAGGCAGACGCGGCGCAGCTCGAAGCGGAGCAGCGCGCGGCGGCGCGCCTGGAAGTCGAAAGGCTGCAAACGGAAAGGGAGGAAGCGGAACGGCAGGAGGCGGCAAGGGGCGAAGCCGACAGGCGCGACTCTGCCAAACTCGGTTCCGCGAAACCCGATTCCGCCACGACCGAGGCGGCCGCGCCCGAATCCATCGAGCCCGAATCCATCGAGCCCCAATCCATCAAGCCCGCTGCCACGCCGGACACGCCGAGCAAGCCATCCTCGCCGCGCCGGGCGGCGGGCTTCCTGTCGGGCATCGTCAAGACCACCGAAGGCGCGCCGCCAGGCGGGCCGCAGATCGGGCCGGACGCTCCGGCCACGCGGCCGGCTGCCGCCAGCGCCGTCGAAAGCCAGCTCAAGAGCAAGTTCGCGGAGGTGGTGGCGCGCAAGGAGACGCCGAAGCAGCCGGTCGACACGCGCGACCGCATCGCGGCGATCTTCCGCAAGGTGCAGGGCGAAACGACCAAACGCGCGGCGCCGGAGCCGCGCGCGCAATCCAGCGCCGAGGCGACCGACCGCATCGCCAGCATCATGCGCAAGGGGCTGCATGGCGGCCCGTCCAAACCCGCCGCGCACCCGGACGCCAAGGCTGCCGCCAAGCCGACGGAGCCCGTGCTCTCGCCCGCGGCTTCGGCCCCGCAGAGCGTCGCCAGCCTGTTCGAGGCCGCGCCCGCCGCGCCGGCCCAGACCTACAGCAAGGTGGCGGCGCAGCTCATCGCGTGGCTGAAGGCGGAACTGGCCGACGAGCCGGAGATGAGCCACGTCACGGTGCTGACCATCGTCGGCGCCCTGGCAGGCTATGCCGCCCAGCGCGCGATCTGGGAGGGCGTGGTGCAGACCGGCGGGCTCAGCCCGACCGATGTGTTCGAGGTGCGCACGCCTGAGTCCGGCGAGAAGTTCTATTTCTCCGCGGAGACCGACAAGCTGATCGGCTCGCTCGATCCGCGTTATCTCTCGATCTGGAAGATCATCAACAACACCGCCAAGAGCACGACCAGCGAGCACCCGGACGTGACGGAGATGCTGCAGCATTGCGCCGCCAGCATCGGGACGCCGGAATTCGGCGTGCCCCGCCTGCCGGAGGGGTGCAGGCCCAACATCCTGCCGCGCGACGCCGTCAACCGCATGTGGGCCAAGGCGCGCCAGCATCTCGCCAAGACCGAGCCGACGCTCTGGCCGATGAACATCGCCGTCGCCGCGCGCTCGCTCATCCTCTCCGCCCAGCGCGCCATCCCGGCCAACATCGCCGTGAAGATCGTGATGGAAGCCGCCGTCCCCATGTCCCGCATCGACCCCGCCACGGTGCCGCGGAAATAGCGCGCGCAGGCGTCGCAAGACGAGCCCCTTCCCCCCTGGTGGGGGGAAGGTTGGGATGGGGGTGACGCCGCACAATGCCTGACAAGAGCGATGAACCGCATCGCAACCGCCAGTGACTCTGATCCCTATTTTCTTTTACTCGCTTCCCGTCCAACGCCCGTGCAGCGTTTTCCCGCATATAGGGTCAGAGTCGATTTCGGCGGCTCCCAGGCTCTCAACTCTCGGAAAATCCTGTGCCACGGTTCATTCAATCTCCTCGATCACCTCTGGCACTTCTTGCGCCCGAAGCATGTCTCTTACTCTGTTCGAATAGAGGACTCCGAGCGCGCGCTCAGCGTCATCCGGTAGGATGGAAACGTCTGCGTTCGATCCCGTCGAGACTTTTTCGACAATTTGCGAAGCGGCGCTCACTATGTCTGGCGTAGGGTACAAGCCAAGCAGGAACAGTGCTTTTTCTGCCGTACATTGAAGTCGAGTTGCTCCCACAGGCTCAATATTGATTATCATCCCGTTCAGAAGCTGCTTTTCGGAGAAGGGGCACCGTAGGCAAAGCCTCCAACGCATGTATTTCCTAGATGGCGACGAAATATTGGTTCACTCTCACGAAAAGGATCGCTGCCAAGATGTAGCTTGCCTGCCCTAAACGCGAGCTCGTTTGCTAGTTCATTGAGCGCACCATTCACATCATCCTGAAGGGAAAGCGCAACCGTCTGCTCCGCCGGGGAGCAGGTTGCAGTCCCCGTCGAACAATCAACAATGCCGATGTCCACAAACGAGAATACCACTTTGACGATCCGCACGTGCTGCTCATGGTCAGTCGACATGAACCGCGGCAGCGTCCTGACAAAGACGCTGCCGGATGCAAATCGATCCACCTCACTCCGAGCTAGGCGATTTGTATCGCCGGCTTTCGCACCAAAGAGATATTGATAGACAGCTCTCTCGAGTGCTTGTCGTTGCTCCGCAGTGCCAGTCTTTTGCTCTGAGCAAGCCGACAGAAGAAGTATTGACGCTCCGAGGACCAAAGATGCGGATCTCAATACGCGTAGAGCACCCATACGGCGAAAGCTTGGTGACCTTTTCGCAGCGCCAGCGGGCTTAGATCCACGTATCACCTTTCCCTCCCCGCCTCGTTCGTCGCCTGCATCACGGGGGCTCAGCACATACTCCATCATCGTCCTGCTTCGCGTCCTGATCTCCACGCTCGTCATGCCGGGCGACAGTGGCAATATCTTGTCTTCCGTCTGAAGCTCCCCGGTCGGCGCGGCGATGCGGGCGGTGAAGACGGGCCTGGCAAATGTTTCTCGCGCGACGGTTGCGGTGCGCCACAGGCTAGCGCGCGCAGTTGCGGGCGGCAACCCGCCTATCAGGCCAATTCATCCCAATTTTCCCTGACCCCAATTTTCCCTTTTCTTTTACTCGCTTCCCGTCAACGCCCGTGCGGCGTCACCCCCATCCAGCTCCGACTAGGCTCGCTGCCGCTCGCCAAGTCTCCACATCCTTCCCCACAAGGGGGGAAGAGGCCGGGGAGTCACAGGGCGATAACCCCGCCGGCTTTGTCGTGTACGATGCAGAAAAGGCATTACACAGCGCCGCGATGGGCCGGCAGACTTGCCCCATGCGGATGGAGATCAAAGGCCAGGCGATGGATGTCGCGTTCGAGGCGCTGGATGCGCGGTTCGGCCGGATGCGCGACTATCTTGCGCGGCTGCAGGGGGCGCGGCGGATGCCGCGCCGCGCCGACCTCGATCCGATGGCGTTTGCGGACCTGCTGCCGTTCGTCAACCTGATCGACGTGGTAGTGGAGGACGACGCGGTGCGTTTCCGCTTCCGGCTGGTCGGCACGGTGCAGAGCGAGGCGGCCGAACTCGATTACGCCGGCCGCTTCGTCGATGACGTGGTCGATCCCGTCTCGCGACCGCGCGTGCTGGAGGATCTGACGCGGGTGGCGGCGACCTGCAGGCCGCGCTACGGCCGCTATGGCATGCCGTTCCCCGGCCGCGGCTTCATCGATTCGGAGCGCGTGTTCTATCCGCTCTCCGCCGATGACCGCATGGTGGATGGCATCCTGGCGCTGCACCATTATCCGGATCGCGCGCTGGCGCCGCGCATCACTCCCCAGGGCTGGCATCTCAACGCCTGGCGGCAGGCCCTCGGGCGGTTTCCGCTCTGAATCGAGGCTGGACCATCGCGCGTGCTCCCGCCTAACATCCCGCCGCCCATGAAGGGCGGGGGGAATGATCGCATGCCAGCTCTCACGAAACGCGCCGCGCGCCGGGCCATCGCGCTCGGCGAGCGTCCGGTCACAATCGACGACGTGGTTGCGATCGGCCGCAACGGCGCGCGCGTGACGCTCGCCGCCGCGGCGAAGCGGCGCATGAAGGCGGCCCGCGCGGTGGTGGAGCGGCTGGCGGCGGGCGACAGGCCGGTCTATGGCCTCAACACCGGGCTCGGCGCGGGCGTCGATACGCGGCTGTCGCCGGCGGAGATGAGCGCGTTCCAGGCCCGGGTGCCGGTGGCGCGCGCGGTCGGGATCGGACCGCGGCTGGCGACGGAGGAGGTGCGCGCGCTGATGACGGCGCGGCTGGTCGGCCTCGCGCAGGGGGGTGCCGGCATCTCGCCCGCGCTGGCCGAGCGGATCGCGGCGATGCTGAACCAGGGCGTGCATCCGGTTGTGCCTTCGATCGCCTCGGTCGGCGAGAGCGACCTTGCGCCGTGTTCCCATGCCATGCTGCCGCTGATCGGCGCGGGCGAAGCGGAACTCGGCGGCAAGGTGATGGGCGGCGCGGAGGCGATGCGCCGCGCCGGCATCAGGCCAGTGCCGCTGGGCCCGAAGGACGGCATCGCTTTGGTCAGCGCCAATGCCGCCTCGCTCGGGCTGGGCGCCTTCGCGTTGCATGACGCGGCGATCGTGCTGCGGGCGCAGCGCGCCGCGATGGCACTCAGCCTGGAAGGGTTTCGCGGCAATCTCGATCCGTTCGATCCGCGGCTCGCGCGCCTGCGTGCGGCGCCGGGCCAGGCGGAGGCTGCGGCCGCAGTGATGGCGCTGCTGAAGGGCGGCGCGCTGCTGAAGCCCGGCGCGGCGCGGCGGGTGCAGGATCCCTTGAGCTTCCGCTGCTTCCCCAGCGTCCATGGCGCGGCGCTGGCGGCGCTGGCCAGCGCGCGCGCCGTGCTGGAGCGGGAGCTGAACAGCAGCGGCGACAACCCGGCCGTGCTGGCGGATGACGGCGACATGGTCATGACCGGCAATTTCGACATCACGGCCCTGGTGCTGGAGTTCGAGCGGCTCGGCCAGGCGCTGGCGCAGAATGCCATCCTGGCCGCGCAGCGCGTGGCCAAGATGCAATCGACGCATTTGAGCGATCTGCCGCGCTTCCTGTCCCCGCGCGGCGCGATGCATGCCGGCCTTGCCGGGCTCATGAAAGTGTCGGCGGCCCTGGAATCCGACATCCGGCACCTGGCGCAGCCCTGCTCGCTGCTGGTGATGGCGACGGCGGACGGCGTCGAGGATTACGCCACCATGGCCCCGCGCGTGGTGGCCAAGACGCGCGGCATCGTGGAGAAGCTCGCGGTGATCGCCGGCATCGAGCTGATGGTCGCCGCGCAGGCGGTCGATCTGCGCAAGGTGACGAAGCTCGGCACCGGCACGAACCGCGCCTATGAGTGGGTGCGCGGCCGCTCGAAGATGGTGGACGAGGACCGCTCCCTGGGCGCTGAGATGGAAAAGGTGGGCGCGGCGGTTCTGAAGGGCGAACTGCGGGAAGCACTCAAGTAGGCAGCGCTCACCTGTCATCCCGGCCGAGCGCAGAGAGAGCCGGACCCATAGCAACGTTCAGCGGCGCTTCTGGATCGCATGGGTCCCGGGTCGCGCAGCTCCGCTGCCCGCCCGGGATGACATTCATCGGGATGGCAATAGAGGGTGCGCCCGCGCCAGCGCGGCTCACGCGAACCTGAGCTTCTGCCCGATGCCCGTGCGCGCGCTCTTCTCCAGCAGCGCATGCCCCAACGCGATGTCGCTCAGGCTGAGGCCGCGGTGCCAGAACAGGATGGTCTCGTCGGCGCGCTCGCGGCCGGGCTTCAGCCCGGCGACGATCTGGCCGAGCTCGGCGTGCAGCGTGGCCTCGCTCAGCTTGCCGGCTTCGACATGGGCGCGCAGCGCGCCGAACTGGCCGGCCCTGCACTGGCCCCAATCATCAACCACCAGCTTGGACATGATGTCGGTGAGGGACAGTTCCACCGCGCTCATGGTGCCATAGGGCACGACGAAGGCGCCGGGCTTGATCCACGCGGTCTTGAGCAGCGGCTCCGGCCTGGCGAGGCGCGAGGCCTCGACCACGATGTCGGCGCCCTTGACCGTGTCCTCCCAATTGTCGAGGGCGCGCACCTCCTTGCCGAGGTCGCGGGCGAGGGTCGCGGCGAAGGCGTCGCGGCTCTCCTTGCGGCGCGAATGCACGCGGATCTCGTCGAAATCGAACAGCGTGTCCAGCAGCCGCACGTTCCAATACGCCGTGCCGCGCGCGCCGATATGGCCCAGCACCTTGCTGTTCTTGCGGGCCAGATACTTGGCGCCGAGGGCAGTGACCGCGCCGGTGCGCATCTCGGTGATGCTGGTGGCGTCCAGGATCGCCCTGGGCATGCCGGTCGCGGGATCGAACAGCGTGAGGATCGCCATCTCAGACGGCAGGCCCTGCTTGTAGTTGTCGACATAATCGCCGACGATCTTCACCCCGGCGAGATCGATGGGCGCGCCGATCGCTCCGCGCAGCACGTTGAAATGGCCGTGCACATTGGCATCCGGAATGAGGTGCATGCGCGGCTCGATCACCGTGCGGCCCTGTCCCTGCGCCGCCAGGCTCGGTTCAATCGCGGCGAGGATCTCCTCGTCGGTCAGCTTCAGCTCCGCGACATCGAGGCCATTGAGATAAGTGATGTAGATCGGCGGGTGCATCTTTGGCTTCAGGCTCCTCTGCGGGCGGAACGTGCATCCTTCCAGTCGAACCATCGCATGGCGAGCGGCACGAACCAGGGATTGCCGCCATAGAACGGCAAGGTGGGGAAAGGCGTGGTGCCGAAGATGCTGGCGCCTTCGGCCTTGCCCAGCATCTGCTGCGCGAGCTTGAGGCCGAGATACGACCCCATCGGGACGCCGGCGAAATTGTAGCCGAGGGCATACCACAGACCGTCATGCCGTCCGACATGGGGCATGAAGTCGAAGGTGCCGGCGCATTGCCCCTTCCACACGCGGCTGAGGCGGACATTGGCAAGATCGGGCAAAAGCCGCGCCGCCATGGCGTGCAGGCGCGCGCCCATCTCGCGCAGATCCCGCGGCCGGCTGCCGGTCAGCCCGCCGAACAGGATCTTGCGCCGGTCCGGCGCGGGGCGGAAGAAGTTGATATTGACGTTGCTGTCGATCACCGTGCGGCCGTTGGGGATGAGCTTCGCCATCAGTTCCGGCGGCAGCTCCTCCGTTGCCGCCATGAAACCCTCGAACGGCACGACCCGCCGGGCCAGCCAGGAGACATGCCGCGGCGTGTAGCCGTTGGTGGCGACGATGGCCTCGCGGGCCGCGACAGCGCCGCGCGGCGTCGCGACCCGCACCACCTTGCCGTCGCGCGCGATGCGCGTCACCGGCGTGCGGGTGAAGACGCGCACGCCGGCCGCGCGCGCGGCCTTGAGCAGGCCTTGGTGATAGAGCGCGGGGTGAATTGAGCCGAGATCCGGAATGACCGCGCCGCCTTTATAGGCATCGCTCGCCAGCTCGCGCCGCACATCGGCGGGCGCGATCATCTCATAGGGAAAGCCAAGGCGGCGGCGCATGACCTCCAGCTCCCGCGCCAGATCCTTGTAATGCGCCTCGGAGGTGGCGGCGATGAAGCGGCCGGGTGAGGCGATGTGGCAGTCCATGCCGAGTTCCGCGACGAGCGCGAACGCCCATTGCCGCGCGGCATCCAGCTCGCGATAGACGGAGGTCGCGAACTCCGCGCCGTGATGCGCCTCCAGCCAGGTGAAGGAGCGTTTCAGCGTGCGGCCGAGATAGCCGGCGTTGCGGCGCGCGGCGCCGTGCCCAGCCTGCTCGGCTTCCAGCACCAGCACCGATCGCCCCGCGCGCGCGAGGTGCAAGGCCGCCACCAATGACGTGTAGCCGGAGCCGACGATCGCCACATCCGCAGTGGCGGGAAGGTCGTCCTGCTCGCCATCCTCCGGTGGCGCGGCGTCCCACCGATGGGGGCGCTCGGCGAAATCGTCGGTGAAAAGCCGGGCTTCCGTCATGACTCCGCGCGATCAGGTTCCGGTGCGCGCGAAGGAGTCCCGCGTGTCGAGATCGCGCACCAGCGCCACATAGCGCGGATGGTTTCTGACCGGGTCAAGTGAAATATCGTTGCGAATCCATTTGAGATGGAGTTGCCGCGTCTCGGCCGACATCGCGGCCATCCTTTCAAGCCGCGTGAGGCCGGCCTCGCAATTGCCGAGCGCGATCCAGGCGCAGGCGAGATTATAGCTGGTGATGAGGTCAGTGGGGTCGAGCCGCTCGGCCCGCTCCGCCCAGTCCTGTGCGCGTTCCCGCGCGCCCAGATCGACCAGGATGGCGGCGCCGAAAGCGAGCGCCTTGGCATCGTCCGCGTGGATCGCCAGCTCGGCCTCGACCCGCTCCAGGCAGCGGCGCGCGGCGCTGAGCGCCTGCTCCTCCCGCCCCAGCGCCCGATAGGCCTGAGAGGCGAGGCCGAGGGCGCGGAAATCGTCCGGCTGCAACTCGGCCGCACGCTCGAACAGGTCCGCGGCGCGCGCGAACTGCCCTTGCGCCCACGCGCAGCGGCCGGCGAAGAAATGCGCCTCGAACGAATCCGGCGCCAAGGCCATCGCGCGCGCAAACGACGCAGTTGCTTCCTCGCCTCGGCCAGCGGTGAACTGGGCCAGGCCCTGCGCCGCGTGGGCCTCGGCCAAGTCCGGTTCCAGCTCCAGCGCCAGCGTGCAATGGGCAAGGATGCTTTCGAACCGCGCTGTGTCGTCGCCCATGCACAAAAGGTAGGAATCGCAATTGGCGATCGCCGCATAGGCTCGGGCATAGCCGGGGTCGATCGCGACGGCCTTCCCGAACATCCCGCGGGCGACATGCATGGCGCGCTGGCCCCAGCCGGTGCGCAGGAAGAACGACCGGCCGAGCAGGTAGTATTGGTACGCCTCCGGGTTGGCGGTCGGGCGCTGCGCGATCGACGCCGATTCCTCGGGCAACAGGCGCACCTTCAGGGCGGCAGCGACGTTGCGCGCGATCTCCTCCTGCAGCGCGAAGATGTCGGTGAGGTCGCGGTCGTAGCGTTCCGCCCAGAGCGGCCCTTCCGTCCGGCCCTCGATCAGCGTCGCATTGATGCGCACGCGGCGGCCGGCGCAGCGCACGCTTCCCTCCAGCACGTAGCAGACGCCCAGCTCCATCGCGGCCTGCTGCGCGCGCACCGCCCGCCCGCGATAGGCGAAGACCGCGTTGCGCGCGACGACGAACAGGCCCGAGACCTTCGACAGGTCGGTGATGATGTCCTCGGTCAGGCCGTCGGCCAGGCTGCCTTCGTCATCCTGGCCGCCCACGGTGGCGAAGGGCAGCACGGCGATCGACGGCCGCAGCGCCCGCTCCCCCGCCGCCGATCCCTGGTCCAGGCCGGCGCGGCGCAGCCCTTCGGCGAAGGCTGCGCGGAACGCCTCGGATTCGAACGGCATGACGGAGAGCACGCTCGCCACCGTCGCGCCGGGCGAGTAGTGCCGGATCTTCTCGACGGCCGCCGCTCCCAGCGCGCGGTCGCCCAGAAGGCCATGGGCGGCGGCGAGCACCTGATGGCCCCAGGGCAGATGGGGCCGCTCCGACAACGCCTTGGCGGCCCAGTCCGCCGATTGCGCGTATTGCCCGGTGGCGAAATGCGCCAGCGCGACGCCGACATAGCGGTTGAAGTTCAAGGGATCGAAGGGGCTCAGCTTCTCCGCGCGCTCGAAGCATTGCAGCGCGAGTTCGATGCTGCCGCGATAGAGGTGGCAATAGCCGCTGCGGATCCATGCCCAGGCGGAGTTGGGGTCGATCGCCAGCGCCTTGTCGGTCAGCGCGGCGGCGCAGTCGAGGTTGCGGCCCAGCACCGCCTCCACCGCCCCGCCGATGGCGAGGACGTCCGGATCGTCGCTGTCGAGCTGCAGCGCGGTGCGCGCGAGGCGCAGGCCCTCGGCCCGCGCCACCTCGAGATCGGCGGGCCAGGCGTTCACGAAATGCCAGAAATGGCACCAGGCCGCGACGGCGTGCGCCCGTGCATAGCCTGGATCGAGCTCCATCGCGCGCCGGGCAAAGCGCAAGGCCTCCTCGCTCGCCTCGCGCGTCAGGGCCCAGACCTGGGGCAGCGCGCGCATGACATAGTCATAGGCCTCCAGGCTGTCCGGCCGCTTGCGCCGCGCGCGCTCGATCTCGACGCTGCGGATGGTGGGCGTGATCGCCGCGATCACCTGGGCGGTGATGCGGTCCTCGAGCTGGAACACGTCCTCCGGCTTGCCGTCGTAGTGGCTGGCCCAGATCTGCGCGCCGGTGGCGACCTCCACCAGCTCGGTGGCTATGCGCGCCATCCCGCCCGCGCGCCGCACGCTGCCCAGCACCAGGTAGCGTACGCCCAGCTCCTGGCCCGCGCGCACCAGATCGACGGGCCGGCCGCGATAGCGCTGGGTGGAGCTGCGCGCGATCACGATCAGCGAGCGCATGCGGGACAAGGCGGCGGTGATTTCCTCGGCCACGCCGTCGGCGAAGAACGCGCCGTCGGCTTCGCCGCCCAGGTCGTGGAACGGCAGGACCGCGATTGCCGGCCGGCCCGACGTCTCCGGCACCTCGACGGGTTCCGCTGGCGCTGCGTCGTCGACCGCGACCGTGGCGAGGAAGCGGATGCCGCGCCCATGCACAGTGCGGATCCACTGCTGCCGCTCGCCATCATCGCCGATCGCGCGCCGAGCCGATCTGACGCGGCTGGCCAAAGTGGCGTCGGACACGATGCGGCCGTTCCATACCGTCTCGATCAGCTCGTCCTTGGTGATCAGCCGCTCGGGATTGCGCGCGAGATAGGAGAGCAGTTCGAACACCTGCGGCTCCACCGCCTGCGCGGCGCCCGCCCGCCGCAGTTCATAGGCGGCGAGATCAAGCTCCACATCCCCAAAACGCAGACGGGACGGCATGCCGATTGCCCATGCCTCGTTTGTCGGGGCCTGACTTCGTCGGGCGGGCGCCTGTTCATGTGCCGCTCCGCCGCGGCCCCAGGCGTCAGTTTGTGCGCCCGATCACGCTTTTTTGCAACCGGCACGCAAATCCCGGTCTTCTGCACAATCCCTGCAAGATGCCTGCAAGCGACGAAGGGGCGCTGCGCATAGGTTTCGCCCACCCGCGCCGGAAGGTGGCACGCCGCCGCAAGCGCATTGCAGGAGTGAGGGCGAGGATGCCGTCGATTCCCCATCGATCCCACCTTGGCCGGAGGACCCTGCAATCCGTCTTGTCGGACCTTGCCAGGCTGCCGGCGCGGGCCATGCGCAAGGCGGCGCTCTGGTTCGAGGTCCGACGACAAATGCGGCAGCTCGCCGATCTTGACCAGCACCTGCTGCGCGACATCGGCCTGAGCGAGGCCGACCGGCGCGCCGCGATCATCGCCCCCAACCGCAAACAGGCCGCGAAGGAGCATTGAGACATGGCCGACTACATCCTGATCGAATCCCGCGACCCCTTCGAATCGGCCGAGGTCGGCCGGTTCCTCGAGCTGGCCGAGGGGCTGGCCAAGGAGGGCAGCGAAGTCGCGCTGTTCCTGGTGCAGAACGCCGTGCTGGCGGCGCGCCACGGCGCGCGCACCAATCTACCGAACAGCGGGCGCACAGCGTCTCTGGCGGCGCTCGCCGCCAACGGCGTCAAGGTGCTTGCCGACTCGTTTTCGCTGCAGGAGCGCGGCATATCGCCCAACCGGCTGCTGCCCGGCGTCACCGTGGCGCCGCTCTCGGCGGTGATCGATCACCTGGCTTCCGGGCGCAGGGCGCTCTGGCACTGATGGAGGCTCCCATGCTCGGAAAAAAGACGCTCACCTTCATGCTGATGGATGCGCCGTTCGAGAACGCGCGTACCACCACGGCGCTGCGCCTCATCGATATCGCGGCGCGGCGCGGCTACGACGTCAACGTGTTCGCCTATGAGGGCGCGGTCTATCTGCCGCTCGCCGCGCAGGCCAAGCACGCCAACGCCGTGCACGGCACCGACGCCGCGGAGGAGGACCACCCACTGCCGCGCGAATGGGTGGCCGCGGTGATGGAGGAGGCGGCGCGCAACGGCGGCAAGCTCGACTGGGTCAATTGCGGCTTGTGCGTTGACGAGCGCGGCGCAAGCGAGTCCATCCCTGGCGTGCGCCGCGGCTCGCCCGCCGATTTCTGGAAGATGGCGAGCGCGTCGGACAACGTCCTCGTCATCCCCACGAAGTAGGGAGAAAGCCATGAAGGTGCTCAACGTCATCGAGACCGCCTATCGCGCCACGCTGGAGGAGCAGGACGACCCGGTGATCTGGATCATGCACGCGATGAAGGGTGCGGGCGCGGACCACACGGTCCTGCTATCGGGCAACGCCGTGAACTACGCGGTGATGGCGCAAGGTGTCCCGCCGCTCCGGTTCGGCAACCAGGTGCAGCGTCATGCGCCGCGGATCGCCGAGCAGGTTGCCGGTTTGATGGCCAAGGGCGTCCAGGTGATGGTGGTGCGCGAATCCTTAAGCGAGCGCGGCATCGACAAGGAGGAGCTGATGGACGGCCTGACCCTCGTTCATCAGGCGGCGGTGCCCAGGATGATGAGCCGCTTCGACCAGGTCTGGCATTGGTGAGCGCTGTGAAGCGTGCATCCTTGCAGGCCAGGTACTCGCTCGCGCGCGGGCTCGCCCTTCTTTCGCTGCTGGCCGGGTTTCGGCGGCTGCGCTCCCACAAGCGAGCTTGGCGAATTGGTCGACGACGATCCGCCGGCACCGTTCTGCGGCATCTGGATCGCATGCGGCAGCCATAGCGATGGCAATGCCGGCGGAAACAACACGCGGCAGGCGCAGACCGATCCACCGCAGAACAATCCACCGCAGGGCGACCCGCCGCAGGACAATCCCCCCGACACGTCCAGCCCCGATGGTTCTCCGCCGGAGTGACGGCGGTGTCCGAGGCTTAGCCGGTCCGCTTCTCCGCCAGTTTCGCGAGAAAGCGGCCCTGGTCGATGACGACGCGCTCGTGGAAGCCGGCGCCGATCTCGTCCCGCTCGTCGCGGCAGGCGACCTGGAAGCGCAGCCTGCGGCCTTTGACTTCGATCAGCTCGACGGCGGCGGTCGCCTTCATGCCCGTCGGCGTGGCAGCGACATGGCTGAGGTCGACGTGGGTGCCGAGGCTTGCCTCGCCCTCCAGCAGGTGGTTGGCTAGCGCGCGCACGCAGGTCCATTCCATGAACGCCACCAGGTAGGCTGTCGCCAGGACCGGCGGCATTGGCCCGAAATCAGGAAAGCGATCCGCCATCTCCGGCACGACTAGGCGGTCGGTGATGAGGATGGTCTCGGTGTGCTGGAGGCCGGGGCGGAGCGTTGGCTTGGGCATGATGGTCGGGAGCCGAGGCGAGACGTCAGGCCGAGCATTGTACCCGGTCTCCCGGCTTCTGTCCTCCGGCTTGAGCTGCGCATCAAAGGCGGATCACGAGGCGATCAATTCGGCAGCCTTTGCCGCTCGCGGGCCGCCGCGTGCGCAGCGGCGCTTGACTCCGGTGCGCGGCGGCTCTAGCGGCTTCGTGGCGTTGGGCTGCAGGCAAAGGGGGGGGCCGGATGTTCCTTGAAACCGTGGCGGAAGAGGACGCAACCGGCGCGATCGCCGAGGTCTACCGCAAGGAGAAGGCCCATGCCGGCTTCGTGCCGGATTCGGCGCGCTGCATGACCACGCGGCCGGATTTGCTGCCCTTGTTCGACGCGTTCTTCGATGGGGTGCGCGGCGGCTTCTCGCTCGGCGCGCGGGAATGGTGCCTCGTCACCTTCATCGCGGCCAAGCACATCCGTTCCACCTATTGCGCGACGGTGTATAGCCAGCGGCTGACGACGCTGTTGGGATCGAAGGAGGCGGTGCTGGCCATTCACCGCGACTACCGGAACGCCGGGCTGCCGGACAAGGATGTCGCGATGCTGGCCTATGCGGAGAAGGTCGCGACCGAGGCGCACGCCATCAGGGAAGCGGACATCGACCGGCTGCGCGCCGTGGGCTTCACCGACCGACAGATCTGCGACATCGCGCTCTGCGTGTCGTTCCGCTGCTTCATCAGCAAGTTCGTGGACGCCGTGGGCGCGGTTCCCGAGCCGGCATTCGTGGATGCGGATGCGACGTTCCGCGAAGCGATGACGGTGGGGCGGTCGCTCAAGCGCGGCTAGAGCGCGGCAAGGGCTTTCTTCACCTCCTTCAGCCGCGCCTCGTCGCGGCGGTAGAAGGTCCATTGCTTGATGCGCTTGGGGCGGATGAGGCCGGCCTGCACCAGGATACGCAGATGCTCGCTGGCGGTGGGCTGGCTTACCTTCAGCTTGCGCGCGATCAGGAGGCCGCAAACGCCGTCCTCGACCAGATCGCCGTCAGCCTGCCTCGGGAAATGCGCGCGCGGGTCCTTCAGCCAGTCGAGAATCTTGACCCGCCGCTCGTTGGCGAGGGCGCGCAAGGCCGGGTGGATTTCATCGTCGATAGGCACATTGCCAATTTGCTAATAATCGATCTAATGTCAAGCTGGATCGGAACAGAGGTGAACCATGGCCGAGGCAGCGGAGATCACGAGAGCGGCGATCGACGCGATTCATTTGGTGATCACGCCCTATCTGCGCGAGACGCCGGTGGTGATGGCGGAGGCGCGGGATTTCGGGCTCTCGGGCGGACCCATCGCGTTCAAGCTGGAGCTGCTGCAGCACGCCGGCTCCTTCAAGCCGCGCGGGGCGTTCGCCAACCTGCTGACACGCGCGGTGCCCAAGGTTGGCGTGGTGGCGGCCTCAGGCGGCAATCACGGTGCGGCGGTCGCCTTCGCGGCGCAGCGGCTTGGCATCCCCGCGCGCATCTTCATCCCCGAAGTCGCCTCGCCGGCAAAGATCGCGCAGATCAGGTCCTATGGCGCGGAGCTGGTGGTGGAGGGCGCGCGCTACGCGGACGCCCTGGCGCTGAGCGAGAGCTGGGCCGCGCGTTCCGGCGCCCTGCAGATCCATGCCTATGACCAGCCGGAGACGCTGCTGGGGCAAGGCACCGTGGCGCGCGAACTCGCCGTCCAGGCGCCGCGGGCGGAGACCTGGCTGGTGGCGGTGGGCGGCGGCGGGCTGATCGGCGGCATGGCGGCGTGGAGCGCCGGCCGATACAAGATCGTCGCGGTCGAGCCGGAGAGCGCCCCCACGCTGCACATGGCGCGCGCCGCCGGCCGACCGGTGGAGGCGCCCGCCGGCGGGATCGCCGCCGATTCGCTCGCGCCGAAACAGGTCGGCGCCCTCATGTTCCCGCTCGCGCAGCGCTACGTGGCGGACTCGGTGCTGGTGCCGGACGCGGCGATCCGCGAGGCGCAGCGCGCGCTCTGGCGCGTGCTGCGCGTGGTGGCGGAGCCGGGCGGCGCGGCTGCCTTCGCAGCCCTGCTCAGCGGCGCCTACCAGCCCGCGCCGGAGGAACGCGTCGGCGTGCTGGTCTGCGGCGGCAACACCGTCGCGGTGGATTTCGAGCGGACCTAGCCCGCCGCCAGCCCGGGACGGCGTGTCCGATCCCGGGAGCCGTGCCTGGCAATTGCACCGTGACCGTCCGATCCGCGATAGTGTGGGCCGAACGCTGGCCTTCACACACCACGGAGCGCGATGGGAAGCATCGAATTCACCAACACGCTGCTGTTTCTCGGCGCCGTGCTGGCAATGGCGGGCATCTTCTCGAGCCTGATCGCGGAGCGCTTTGGCGCGCCCTTGCTGCTGGTCTTCCTGGTCATCGGGATGCTGGCGGGGGAGGACGGGCCCGGCGGCCTGATGTTCAACGACTACCAGCTCACCTATCTCATCGGCTCACTGGCCCTGGCCGTCATCCTGTTCGATGGCGGATTGCGCACGCGCCTCTCCGCCTTCCGCGGCACGCTCCTGCCGTCCACCATCCTGGCCACGGTCGGGGTGGTCCTGACGGCCGTGATCACCGGCGCGGTTGCGGCGCTTGTGCTGGGCATGTCCTATGCCGAGGGCCTGCTGGTGGGCGCCATGGTCGCCTCGACCGATGCGGCGGCGGTGTTCTTCCTGCTGCATTCCGGCGGGCTGGAGCTGAAGCGGCGCGTCGGCACGGTGCTCGAAATCGAATCCGCCACCAATGATCCGATCGCGGTGCTCCTGACTGTTGTCCTGGTGCAGATGCTGCTCGCGGGCGCCGCCGCCAGCGGCTGGCAGATCGCCCGCGACGTCGCCGAACAGGCGCTGGTGGGTGGGGCGATGGGGCTCGCCGGCGGCTTCGCCATCTCGTGGCTGCTCAACAAGACGCCGCTGCCGGGCGGCCTGCATCCCGTGTTCGTGCTGGCGGGGGCGGTGCTGATCTATGCCGCCACGTCGCTGCTCCAGGGCAGCGGTCTGTTCGCCGTCTTTCTGGCCGGGCTGGTGGTGGGCAACCGGCCGATGCGCGCCTATGCCAACGTCACCAATTTCCAGGAGGCGACGACCTGGCTGTGCCAGATCGTGATGTTCACCGTTCTCGGCCTGCTGGTGACGCCCTCGCGCCTGGTCGATTATGCCCTGCCGGCGCTGGCGATTGCCGCCTGGCTGATGGTGGTGGCGCGCCCGCTCGCGATCTGGCTCTGCCTGCGACCCTTCCGTTTCCGCTGGCAGGAGACGGCCTTCATCTCGTGGGTGGGGCTGCGGGGGGCGGTCAGCATCTTCCTGGCGGCGATCCCGACCCTGTCCGGCGTGCCGCGCGCGGACGTCTATTTCAACATCGCCTTCGTGGTGGTGCTGGTCTCGCTGCTGGTGCAGGGCTGGAGCATCGCTCCGGCGGCGCGCTGGCTCGGCCTCGCGCTGCCGCGCAGCCGCCCGGCCGTGCGGCGCGTGGAGCTCGACCTTCCCGGGCAGCTGGAATACGAGCTGGTCGGATACCCGATCGACGAAGACAGCGCGGTGCTGCAGCCCGGCGCCCTGCCGCCTTGGGCGCGGCTGGCGCTGGTGGTACGCGGCGACGCCATCCTGATGCCGGCGGAGGCCAGGCCGCTCAAGCCCGGTGACCATGCCTATTTCCTGGCGCCGCCGCATCGCGCCCGCCGGCTGGACCGCCTGTTCGCGGCGCGCACCGCCGAGGAGGTGGAGCACGAGACCGGCGGCGAGTTCGTGTTCAACGGCGAAACGCGGATGGACGTGGTCGGCAAGCTCTACGGGCTCTCGATCGCGCCGGAGCAGGGCGCCATGACCGTCGCGGACCTGTTCGCCGACCGCTTCGAGGGCAAGCCGGAACTCGGCGATCACATCGAGCTCGGCGGCGTGTGGCTGGTCGCGCGCGACCTGGTGGAGGACCGCGTCATCAAGGCCGGCCTGCAGATCGAAGGGGAGCCCGGCTCCCTGGTCGGCACGCTGCTGGGGCGCCCTTCGACGCGGCTCAGCCGGCTGATGCAGAAGCTGCGCGCCCGCGCCGCGCGCGCCAAGTAGCGCCACGCACGAGGAATCAGGCGATATCCAGAACGACCGCGACGTGGTCGGAGGGCTGCTTCCAGCTCCGCATGTCGCGGCGGATGCGGGCGGCCTTGAGGTCCTTCTGCAAATCCGGCGTGACCCAGATGTGGTCGAGGCGCCGGCCGCGGTCGTTCCTCGTCCAGTCGGGAGAACGATAGCTCCACCAGGAGAACAGCTTTTCGCTCTCCGGCACGAAATGGCGCACCGCGTCGACCCATAGGCCGGCGGCCTTGATGGCGGTCAGCTTCTCCACCTCGATGGGCGTGTGGCTGACCACGTCCAGCAATTGCTTGTGCGACCAGACATCGTGCTCCAGCGGCGCAATGTTGAGGTCGCCCACCATGATGCCCTTCTTGCCGGGCCGCGCCTTGCGGAAATGGGCGTGCACCTCGTCCAGGAACTGGAGCTTGTGGGCGAATTTCACGTTCTTCGCCGGGTCCGGGATGTCGCCGCCAGCGGGTATGTAGAAGTTCTGCAGGTCGAGATCGCCGCCCAGCACCACGCAGCCGTGGCGCGAATCGCTCTTGTCGCACCAGTTCTGCGGATCATTGGCCAGGAACGGCAGGCGCGAAAGGATGGCGATGCCGTTGTAGCCCTTCATCCCGTGGCGCAGGACATGGGGATAACCCATGCCCTTGACCTCCTCCTCCGGGAACTCGCTGTCCTGCACCTTGATCTCCTGCAGGCAGATGACGTCCGGCTGCTCCTCCTGGATGAGGCGGCGCAACAGGTCGAGACGCAGGCGGAGGGAGTTGATGTTCCAGGTGACGAGGCGCATGTGAGGTCAAATCTGCGGCACGTTGTGTGTGGCGCCTACTCAAGAGCGTTTCCGCCTGGACTTTGTCAAGCCTCGCCGGCCCTGCTATAAACCTGCCGAGCATCAATTCGGCCGCCGGAGGGCAACGTCTTGCCGGTGGCGAACGACCCTCCCGTTGCAGCGCTCGGATTGGAGACGACGAGGATGCTATCTCGCGTGAGTGAGAGATTCCCGCATTTGAAATACATGAGGCCCAGTCAGGCTGAATTCATCCGCTCTCTCGTGAACAAGCATGGATTGAAGTCTCTGTTGGAGCTAGGGACCTTCCAGGGCAAGGGCACGGCATACCTGGCCTCGATCCTTGAGGAGCGAGGGGAAGGAATGGTCACAACGCTCGACCGCGAGCAATGCCTCGAGCACAAGCCGAATGTCAGGGATGTCCTCGCTGAGTTGGGATTGTCGCACCGAGTGGACATCCGGCTACACAAGCGTTCATTCACGATGACTCTCATGAAGATGCTGGAAGAAGCTCCGCGGCCCATGTTCGACTTTTGCTACTTCGATGGTGCTCACACATGGGACGGAACAGGGTTTTGCTTTCTGTTGACGGACAAGCTTTTGAAGCCCGGTGCGTGGATCATTTTCGATGACCTGGACTGGACTCTGGCGAAATCGGCGCAGATCAACCCTGGTCGGGCCAAGAACTATACCCAATACACGGATGAAGAAGTGAACATGGCCCAGGTCCGGAAGGTCTGGGAGATCCTGGTTAAAGACACGGGGTATATCAACATGTCGGAGTCCCGACGTGGATGGGGTGTGGCACAAAAGCCATTCTAACGCTGTCAGCGACGCGTCATCGACTTCCGAAGCGCTGAGTCCGACCCCGAACCTGGCCGAGCGGCGCGCATCTTCCGCAAGCGGACCAATGCGAGACCGCCATCGAGATCTTCGACTGCAACGGCTTCCACCGGACATCGGAACTGTTCGAGCGGGCCCAGTCCGACGCGGCTGTGCGGCAGGGCTAGGAGGGCCTGGCGCAGATCACGACCTCCGTGAATTCGCCGATGATCCCATGCGTCTGGTCCCAGAAGCGCGATATGCGCATGTCGAACGGCGCCTAGGCCGCGATCTGGCGGTCCACCTCGTAGCCATAATCGTAGGTCACGAGCGAGCCCTTGGCGTCAATCGGGTTGCCGTGATATTGCGGCGGCTCGACCACGTGACGCACCGTCCCGTCCGCCTCCAGGCTGGCGCGCTGTCGCAAGGGCGCCACCATCTGTTTGGAGATCGGAAAGGTATGAAGATTGAGACCGCCCGGCCTGAGCGTCCGGTAGATCTCCGAATAGACCAGGTCGGGGCGAAAGACATGCTCCATCACGTCCAGCGCGAGGCGCAGAGCGGGCAGCGCAGATGATCGTGGAATCAGGCGCGCGCGGCGGTAGACCGGACGGCACACTCGCAGATCGGGCAGACGCCATCATGGCTGTACGCAATGGAGTCGGACGCAATGGAGCCGGCTTGCTGGACCTTGCGCCTCGACATAAGACCTCTGGCACGTTGTCTGGCATTCTCCAGTGTGGCGGATATCTTATCTACTATTGGACGAACAGGATGCATCGAAAGGAACCATCCTCTTGAGCCCGCACCGGGAGCACCGGAGACGTCAAGGATGAAACTTATCCTGCATATCGGCGCGGGCAAGACAGGAAGTTCCGCGATTCAGGCCTGTCTGCGGGACAATGCGGCCGAGCTCAGGTCGATGGGAGTGCTCGTTCCGGACAACGAACTCGGTATGGGCGGGCGGGTCACGGGCCAGCAGACACGGTTCTTTACGCGGCGCATCAACGATCCCGATGCTGCCCGCGTGATCGGTGAGCGCTTGCGATCCTTGCGCGCGCATATGGAGCAGTACGGATTGCAGACTCTCGCGGTCAGCGCGGAGAGCCTCATAACCCCGGTCCTGGCCCGGCCTGTGGGCGCCGCCGTGGGCGACCTGTTCGATGTTCAGATCGTCGCCTATGTCCGGCGCCAGGACGATTTCATCCTGTCCAGTTGGTACCAGTGGTGGCTGAAGACGCACGATAGTTTTGAAAGCTATCTTGCCGAATGCGTCGGCAAACACGGCGATTGGGCCAAACGCATGTCGGCTTGGGAGGAAGCGTTCGGGCGCGCACGGATCGTTGTGCGGCGCTTCCAGAGATCGGCCCTGGTCGACGGCGACGTCGCGGCGGATTTCCTCTCGGTCACCGGCCTGCCATCTCGCGGCCTTCGTCTTCGGCAGTCTCTCGCCAACCCAAGCGTGAGCGAGCATCTCGGCGCGCTGGCTCACCGGTCGCGGGACCTGTTCACGTCGCCGCATGACCGGGGCCCCTACGGCGATATAGACTTTGCGGCTGGGCAGGGCGCGGCCAAGACGTATCGCGGTTCAATCCTGCTGTCCCTTGAGGCTCGGCAGGCAATCCTCGCGGCCTATGAGGAGAGCAACCGGCTGCTGCGCGAACGGTATTTCCCGAATCTGCCGGCGGGAGAGCCGCTGTTCGAGCCGCCCACGGCCGAGGACGTGGTAACGCTCGGCGACACGGAGCGGCTTCAGTGCCAGCAGGACATCCTGTTTCGGTCCGTCGTCGGCCTCTCCCGTCATGTCCGCAGGCTCGAAGGGGAGTTGCAGACGCTCGCGAAGCAGCGGCGGCAAAAGAAGCGCCGCAGGAAGCGGCCAATCCTGCGCAGGTTGCTCACGAAGCTTTGGGGAAACCATCGATAACGGGGGCTCCTGGATGAAACTTATCCTGCATGTCGGCGCAGGCAAGACCGGCAGCACCGCAATTCAGGACTTCCTGCGGGACAATGCGGCCAAACTGAGATCGGCGGGAGTGCTGGTTCCGGATATGGAGCTTGGCCTGGATGGGCGGGTCGTCGGTGCGCAGATCGCCTTTTTCAACACCCTTGCGAAGGGCCCCGATTCCGGCCGTGTGGTGAGCGACAGTCTTCGGTCCTTGCGCGCTTACATGAAGCAGCACGGATTGCAGACACTCGTGATCAGCGCGGAAAACCTCATGTACGCCTCGGTGGCTCCATCCGTGTGGTCCGTCGCGCTCGACCTGTTCGATGTCCAGGTAGTCGCCTATGTCCGGCGCCAGGACGATTTCATTCTATCAAGCTGGCATCAATGGGGCTTGAAGGCCCACGAGAGTTTCGATCGCTACCTCGCCGAATGTGTCGGGCGATATGGCGATTGGTTCCGCTATCTGGCGCCCTGGGAGGAGGCGGTCGGGCGCGAGCGGATTTTCGTCCGGCGTTTCCAGAAATCGGCCCTGGTCGACGGCGATGTCGTGGCGGATTTCCTCTCCGTCACCGGCCTGCAAATCCACGGGCTCCAACCCCGGCGTTCCCTCGCCAATCAGAGCGTGGACGAGCATCTCGGGGCGATGGCCCACCGCGCGCGAGACCTGTTCCCCTCGCCGCACAATCCGGGTCCCTACAATGACATCGAATTCGCGATGGGGCGGAAGCCCGTCAAGGCGTACCGGGGCTCGATCCTGCTCTCCTTCGAGGCCCGGCAGTCCATTCTCGCCGCCTATGACGAGAGTAACCGGCTGCTGCGCGAACGGTATTTCCCTGACCTGCCGCCAGCAGAGCCGCTGTTCGAGCCGCTGCGGATCGAAGAGGTCGTGACCGTCACCGATGCGGAGCGGCTGCAGTGCCAGCAGGACATTCTCTTTCGATCCATCGTCGGACTCTCGCGACGTGTCCGCAGCCTTGAAGGCAGGCTTCAAAGGCTCTCAAGAGGCCGCAAAGCAAAGCCCCGCAAAAGGCCGCCGTTTCTTCGCGGGCTGATCGCAAGGATCTGGGGTAGCCGGCGGTAAGCGAAATCGCTGTCTCACTTCGCTGCTCCATCGCCCGCCGGCGTCGCGCGGAGCTGGGCGCTCTCCGTGGCCGCGTCCGGCAGGCCGAAGAACCGATGCAGGCGGGCAAGATGATCCCGCGCCTTGTCGCGGATCTCCCCGTCCAGCTCCACCTCCCGTGCAACCACGGCCTGAAGCCGCCGAACCTCGTCTACGTTCTGTTGCTTGTCCAGCGACATGGTCACGGCCTGCGCATGCCGGCGGTGGCCATTCAAGGCCTTCGACAGATAAACGAGCTTCTGTCCGGACGCGCAGGCCGCGACGTAGAGACGCCAGTCGCACGTCAACGCGAAACTCTCCATCTCCTGCGCGGCGGCCAGGATTGCCTGCTCCAGGGACGTGCGGCGCCAGAGCACGCCGCTCATGTTCACGATGACATTCTTGATGCTGAGATAGCGGCGCAGGAACTCCCTCCCGTCCATCTCGAAATCGCGATCGAAGGCGCCGCGCTCGATCCTGTCGCCGTAGAGCGCAAAGCTGTCCTTGGTCCGCTTGCCGTCCCCGTCGATCTGCCAGGAATCCGTGAAGCAGAAATCCGCGCCGGTGCGCTCGAGCGCCTGGACGCAGGCGTCGACAAAGGCCGGATCGGCGACGTCATCCGATTCGGCGATCCACACGAATTCGCCGGTGCATCGGGCAACGCCCTTGCGCCATTGCCGGGCCGGGCTGCCGCTGTTCGTCTCGTTGGCGATCAGCGTGAGGTCGCGGCGATGCTCGGCCGCGATGCGCCGGATGGAGGAAACGCTGCCGTCGGTCGAGGCATCGTCGAGAACGATGACCTGATAGATCGGGCAGGATTGATGGAAGATGCTCTCGAGCCGCGCCGCGATATAGCGCTCGTGGTTATAGTTCGGCACCACGACGGAGACCTGCGGGAGGTCGGGGTCGAGCTGCAGCAGGAGCCAGAAGCAGTACTCGTCGAACGCGTAGTTGGCCCGGATCTCCGCGACCCGCGCCTCGGCGCCGAGACGCGCCTGATCGGCGGGCAGGTCGAGGAAGGCCTCGATCGCCGCGACCGCCGCCTCGATGTCCTCGAATGGGACCGCCGCGCCGTGGGACTTGATCAAGTCCTCGCATCCCGTCGCGCCGGCAAAGCCCACCACCGGAAGGCCGGCTGCCATCGCTTCCAGAACCACCGAAGGGTAGGGATCCTCGCGCGATGACAGGAAGAACGCATCGGCGGCCGCGTAATAGCGGCCGATGTTCTCTTGGGGACCGACCGCGATCACTGCGCCATTGGCCTCTCGTCTGCTGCCAGGGCCAACACCGTCGGGTTCCTTGCCGGGCGCGTTCCCGACCCAGACGAAATAGACGTCTCGCCGGCGCTTGGCAGTCGCCCTGGCGGCGCGCGTGAACAGGTCGAAGCCCTTGCGCAGGTCGCCGTGCCCGACATTCAGCACCAGCTTGGCGTCACGCGGCACGCCGAGCGCATCGCGCAATGCCGCCGCCCCCTGCGGAGCGGGGGCGATCTCCGTGCGGTAGAGGCCCTGCGGCTTGACGGCGACGCGGCCGGCGATCTCGCCACAGATGCGCCGGAAGCGGTCATGAACCGGCGACCCGGCGAACACCACCGCATCGCTGCCGCGTCCGATGGCGGCCGCTTGCTCTTCCCAGGCATTGGCCTGGATGATGCCCGGCATCTCGTGGACCAGGGACACGATGCGGAAGCCCGCGGCCTTCATCTGCGGGATGAGGCCGCCGGTCGCCGTGGTGTTGGCGATCGCGCGCGTGAAACCCTGGCGCGCCAGGCTCGCGAACACCTCGCTTGCGGTCGAGGGAGCGTCATCCGGCAAAACGGTGCATGGCGCGACCTCCTCATAGCGCGCGAGCAGCGGTCCGCCCTTCAGCAGGACAAACCGCACGCGCGTGCCGAAGCGTCGCGCCAGAACGCTCCCGATATTCACCAGAAGCCTCTGCGCCCCGTGATCGCGCGCGTCATGGCCGACCAGCACGAGGGAATGGACGATCCGGGGCTTGGTGACCGCGCTCGGCAGAAGGGCCCGGGCGGTTGCGTTCAGGTAGGCGGCGCCGTAATGCAGGTCGGGCTCGAGATAGGCGCCCTCCGCCCATTCGTTCCAGGCATTGATCGCGACGATCCGCTTGCCGAACACGGGCTTCTCCTTGGCGCGCGCGATGATCGCGGACAGCCAGCGCTCGTATTTGTCCGGTGTCGAGCCTTCCATCGATGTTCCGCGCATCGGCCGCCGGGCGTCATTGTCCCAGCCGGGAACGACGGTCCGGATGAGCGGATAGGGCGGGTCGGGCTCGGCCAGCGAGATCGCCGACACGTCGTCATAGCTGATGACTCTGCCGCCGAACGTCGGCTCGAACGCATCGGGCATGCTCCGTCCGCGCAGCTTGCTCGCCAGCTTGTGCGGCGGGAACTCGATCGCGCCGTCTAGCCCGAACGGGCGCGGATCCACCACGCCAAAGGTCTGTGCCATGAACATGATCGGCTCGAGGCCGAACGCGGCCTTCCAGTGCGCGCGCCAACGGGCGAATGTCTGTTCCGGATCGGGCACGTGCCTCGGCTGATAGATCACGAAGAACGGCCTGCCGCCGAAGCGGACGTATCGCGGATCCTTGAAGTGCCGCGCCAGATCGGCCAGCAGCGCTTTCTCGTGTCGCGGGTCATAGTTCTGATGGAGCAGGACGTCTCCGCTTAATCCGTCCCAGGTGCGGGTCCAGTTCTCGTTCGCCCAGACCACCATGAACGGCATGTCCATGTCGGGCGAAGCCAGGAAGGCCTCGAGCGGCCGCTCGAGCACGCGATGTGAATCGAACCAGTAGTAATAGAAGCCGAAGCCGTGGATGCCGGCGGCCTTCGCCATGGCGATCTGCCGCCGCATGACCTCGGAGTCGGTCAGGTCGTAGAAGCCCAGGTCGCGCGGGACCCGTGGCTGGTAGTGGCCCGGAAAGCGGGGAAGCCCCCGGACGATCTGGCGCCATTCGGTGAAACCCTTCCCCCAGTTCTGGTCGTTCTCCGGAATGGCATGGAACTGCGGCAGATAGAATGCCAGCAGCTTCACGTCCGAGACCGCGCCGGCCAGGATCGCCGGGTCGAACTCCTCGAATGCGGGGCCGCGGCGCGTGAATTTCAGATGCTCCGCCGTGAGGCTTCCGTCGGCGGATGTCCGCTCCGCGGACGCGGCTGCCTGGGCGGGCGCGCCTGTGCCCGCCGCCGGCTCGATCATGCGCCCTTCGTTGATGCCGTAATCGAGGAAGTGGACCAGCGGGTTCAGCTTGGCCGAGGCCACGTCCAGGTGGCGCCGCAGATAGGCGCCGGTCGAGAAGCGGGGAGAGGGGTCGCGGCGCGCCGCCGCGCCATGGCGCAGATAGTGCAGCACCGGATCCAGCGCGGCGGCCTTCACGTCGGGGTAGCGCGCGCAATACCACTCCGCGTCGAACAATCCCGACGCGCGGATGAGGTCGGCGTCGCGGGCCTCGCGCTTGGGTCCTTGCGCGGCGCTCTTGGTCGCGCGCATCCGCCGCGACAGCGGGCCGAAGCGCCTGCTTTCCTTTGCCCGCTCGTTGTGGAGCGCGATCCTGGCCTGGATCAGTTCGCGCCAGAGCGCTTGCGCCTCGCTCGCGTGCGACTCCGCCGCGGCACGCGTGCGCTCGATCTCCTGTCTCTGGGTCGAGGCATGCGCCTGCAACTCGGCCAAGCGGTTGCGAGCATCGGATTCCCGCCCGCGCGCTTTGTCGACTGCCGCTCGGAAGACCGTCGCCCCCGCATCGAAGTGCCGGCGGATCTCGTCCAGGGACGCGCACTGCTCCGCGTCCAGCTCCCCGCCGCGCGCAAGGCCGGTCAGGATGTCATACACCCTGGGCAACCAGGAAAAGCCCGGCTCCAGGGTGTCGAGCGTCTCCCGCGGCATGCGGTGCTGGCGCTGGTCTGCCGAAAGAAACGCCCGGATCGCTTCCGTGGCCTCCGCCGGAGTGTTCGGCCAGGCAATCTCCAGTGATGCCGCCAGCCGGTCGGCGACCGGCCGCCAGTCCTGCAGCAGGTCGTCGAAGGCAACGAAACAGCGGCGGCAGCGGCGACTTGCCGCCTCCGCGTCCAGGACATGCCGCAGCCACAGCAGCAAGGCCTCCTCGCGCGGCAGGCCGTCGCGCGCGCCGAGCGACGCCGCGCATTCAAGAGGGTTGCGGACCGGGATGACGATCTTGGGCGCGATGCCCAGGCGCGCAAGGGCGCGCAGCGCAACAGGCGCGGTTCGGCAGAAGCGGGGATCCTTGAGGACGAACAGCCCCGACTGACCAAACTCCGCCCGGATCAGATCGGCGAGCGTGGATGCCCACGGCTCCAGGACGTCCTCGCCGCCCAAATCCACCGGGCCCCAGTCGTTCCACGCGCTGCCGCGCGCCTCCAGCAGCCGGTCATTGAGCCGCGCGACGGCGGCGCTTTCCCAATATCCTTTGGAGCCGGAGCTGGCAGGATTCTCCAGATGAGCGGGCCCGGCTGCGCCGAGCAGATGCATCAGGCCGCTGAGGGCGGAGGCGCCTGACCGATGCGTGCCGAGAACAACAACAGCGGATCCCCGATCGACGCTGTCCATCTGCTGGCTCGCAGCCCGCGGCAATTCGTTCACAAGTCGGTCCCTTTGCGGCGCGCGTACGCCCCTCCGCCGGCAGAGTATGCACTTTGCTTTTGGTTGCAAGTATTTGTTCCCGGGCTATTTGTTTGGACAGGCGGCCGTGGCTGGCGGCCTCTGGCGCGCGGGATTCGGCATGCTCCACAAAATCGAACGCCCGGCCAGGGGAGGACCGGGCGTTCTTTTCTCCGTTGTCGGAGCCCGAGGGCGGTGGGGGAGACCGCTTCCCGGGAAAACCGCAGCCATTGCGGCTACGGCTATCTGCTCTGTAAGACTATTTTGGGACTGCCTTCCAAAGTTTCAACACCGACCGCGAAGAATCCGCTCACAAAATCGCGACACCGCAGACACTGCAGCCACGCCCTCAGGCCGCTGCGCCCGCCTTCTGCGCGGCCGGTTTCGCGCTGCTTCCGAGCCTTTGTTGACGCCGTGCGCGAGCAGCCGCGCCGAACGCTTTGAAAAGGGCCATGGAATCGGCGTTCTCCGTGACGCGGAATTCCGGGTGCCATTGCACGCCGAGGCAGAAGCCGGCGTAATCCTTGAGGCTCACCGCCTCGATAACCCCATCCTCGGCGCGGCCTTCCACCTCGATCCGGCCGGCCGGCTTGGCGATGCCCTGCCAATGCAGCGAATTCACCATTGTCTCGGTCTTGCCGAGGATGCGCGCGAACTGCCCGCCGGGCGTAAAGGCGACCCTATGGCGCGGCCCGTACATCTGCTCAAACGGCACACCCTCCGGCCCGCGGTGATCCATGCGATCGTCGGCGAGATGGATCTGCGGGTCGAGCGTGCCGCCGAGCGCGACGTTCAATTCCTGGAAGCCGCGGCAGATGCACAAGATCGGGACAGAGCGCGCGATCGCGGCGCGAATCAGCGGCAGCGTCACCGCGTCACGCCCGGGATCCTGGGGCGAATCCGGCCGGTCGGCCGCGCCTTCGTAATGATGTACCGCGACATTGGACGGACTGCCCGTGAACAGCACGCCGTCCACCTGGTCCAGCAGCGCCGCCGGGTCCAGCACCGGCCCGAGCGCCGGAAAGGACAGCGGATAAGCTCCGGCGCCTTGGATGACGCCGGTCAGATACTTTTCGCCCACCGTGTGGAAGTCCTGCCCGTCGATATGCTTCACGCACATCGGGACAGCGACGATCGGCGCGTCATTCGCAAGCTTCATCTCGGCTCCGGTGCCACCCACGCACGAAAATCCTTCCGAATGTAGGACTGGCCCGCCCAGGCGACAAACGCAGCAGGCGCATATCAGGTATCGGGATCGGTATCCGGATCAGATGGCTTCTGGCCGCTAAGTGCCGTTCCTGATTACTGTTTCCTGATTCCTGGCTACTATTCCGCCATGGAAGCATTCAGCGATCCGCTGCTCCGGGACCTGCTCGCGGCCAAGGGGCTCATCGTGGGGGGCTGGATCGTGCTGGCGCTGGCGATCGAGCAATGGCGCCCTGCCGCGCCGGCGCCGCTCGGCCTTGCCGGCTATGGCGTGGCCTGGTTTGCGCGCTGGGGGCGCAATCTCGGCTTCTTCGCCCTGAACGGCGCCTTGTCGGCGCTGTTCGTCCTGCCGGTCACGGTCGCCGCCGCGCTGGCGGCGCCGTGGAGCCGGGCCGATCTCCTCGGCGCAGCGTTTCCGGCCGGCACAGTGCCGAACTGGGCCTGGCTGCCGCTCGATATCGTGCTGCTGGATTTCTGGATCTACTGGTGGCACCGCGCCAATCACGAATGGCGCTTCCTGTGGCGCTTCCACGAGGTGCATCACCGCGACCGGCATCTCGACGTGACCACGGCCCTGCGGTTCCATTTCGGCGAGGTGGCGCTGGCGGCATGCGCGCGGGCGGTCGTCATCATGGCCTTCGCGATCCCGCTCACCTCGGTGATCGCATTCGAGATTCTGGTGATCGTGGCGACGGTGTTCCACCACGCCAATTGGCGCATCCCGCCGGCGCTGGAGGCGGCGCTCGCGCGGCTCATCATCACGCCGTCGCGCCATTGGGTGCATCACCACAAGGTGCAGGCCGATACCGATTCGACCTATGGCACGATCTTCAGTATCTGGGATCGCTTGCTCGGCACCACCACGCCGACGCGGCGCGCGCCGCTGATGCCGCTCGGCGTCGAAGGCAAGGCGGAGCTGCCGCTGATCGCGCTGCTCGCCGCGCCGGCACGGCGGCCGGAAGCCGGCTGACCGCTATCGGTCCTGCCGCTTCTTCCGCGGGGTGGCGAACAAAGCGGCGCTCAAGGGAATGCCGAACTCGGTGTCGTAGAGGCCGACCCGCACCTCGGTGCCGGCGGAATCGGTGATCGTCCATTGCCGCAGCTCCAGCGGCCGGTCGCCGAACTCGAGCACGACCGAGCCCGCTTCCGGCTCGTCCGACTGGACCAGCCCGATCAGGATCGCATTGGCGGATTTCTGGAACGAGGTGACGGTGACGTCGCCGCCCAGCTCCACGTCATCGCGCAACAGGAACCACATGGGCGAGAGCCGCAGCGGCGCCTGCTCCAGGTGGTTGAGCTCCGCATCGTAGTAGGAGATGAGCGTGCCGTCGGCGACCAGCAGGATCTCGGAGGGCGGATCGTATTCGACGCGCAGCCGCCCCGGCCGGCGCAGATAGATGCGCCCGAAGGCCAGGCCCTCGCTGTTGGTGAACTGCTGGAAGCTTGCCTGCATCGAGGTGATGCCGTTGAGGTAATCCTCGACGCGCTTGATGTCCGCCCGGTCGGCATTGGTGAGCTGCGCGGCCTGGGTGCCCTGCTGCGTGCCCTGCTGCGTGCCCTGGGCCAGGGCTCCGCGCGGCAGGAGGCTGCCGAGCGCGGCGGCGCCCAGCAGGCCGGCGCCGGCGCGCAGCAGCGTGCGGCGGGGCAGGTGAACGGGCTTCGGCGTAACGGTTTTCATGCGCTGCAAAACTCGCGTTTCGGTCTCATGAGCAACGGTGAAGCAATGGCAAGACATATAGTTCCTTGCTGCCGGCATTGCCACGGCCGGCGCCATCACGAACGCGCAATCGGGCAAGCCTCGGAAATCGTTTCATTTTGAGGGCGTCGGCGCACCGGAGCTGGCGCTGCCGGAAGACAATTGACACCTGGCAGTACATTGGTATCAATGTATCATGGTCAGAGACGAAACCCCGAGCGCGATCGAGCGCGTTCAAACCGGCATCCGGCTGGAAAAGCGCCTCCTGAAGGTGCTGAAGGCGCTCGCGGAATATCGCGACATGACCCTGGGAGACTTGGTGGAGGGGATCGTGCTGCACAGCTTCGAAGGCAAGACGCCGTTCGAGAGGACGACGCTGAAGCACATCGAGGATCTGAAGCGGATCTATGGCCTGACGCTGAGCGCGAACGATAGCCACCGGCTGAAGGAGAAACGCGGATGAATTGCGATGAGCTGATCCAGGCGCTCGAGGAATGCGCGCTGGCACCGGCCGCATTCGACCACCGCGCCCATGTGCAGGCGGGATTCGCTTATCTGCAGCGCGACGGCTATGCCGGCGCGTTGAGCGCGATGGGGAGCGCGCTGCGACGCTTTGCCACCCATCACGGCAAGCCGGGGCTCTATCACGAGACCGTCACGGCTGCCTTCCTGGCGCTGATCCATCAGCGCATGGCGGAGGACCTGATCGAACACCGCACGCCTGTTGGTCTGGATGGTGCAAGGCGGCTCGACTGGACAAGCTTCGCGCAGCGCCATCCGGACCTGTTCGCGCCGGACCTTCTGGCGCGCTACTACCCGCAAGAGACCTTGCGGTCCGAGCTCGCACGCCACTGCTTCGTGCTGCCGCAGGCGTCTTGAGCGCCGCCGCGCAGTCTGCGGCGTGTCGCCGGTAAGAGCGCGGTCTACCGGCCGCCGCCTTCCGGCGCCAGCACCTCGCGCTTGCCGACATGGTTGGCCTGGCTCACGACGCCTTCCTTCTCCATGCGCTCGACGATGCGGGCGGCGCGGTTGTAGCCGATCTGCAGGTAGCGCTGGATGAAGCTGGTGGAGCATTTGCGCTCGCGCGCCACGAGGGCGACCGCCTGGTCGTAGAGATCATCGCCCGATGAGGAATTGCCGCCGCCGAAGCCGCCCTCCTCGCCGAGCGGCCCGTCCTCGTCGCTCTCCGTCACTTCCTGCAGATACGCGGGCTCGCCCTGGCTCTTCAGGAACTTGACGATGCTCTCCACCTCGCGGTCGGAGATGAAGGGGCCGTGGATGCGCGTGATGCGCCCGCCATTGGCCATGTAGAGCATGTCGCCCTGGCCGAGCAATTGCTCCGCCCCGGTCTCGCCCAGGATGGTGCGGCTGTCGATCTTGGTGGTGACGTGGAAGGAGACGCGGGTCGGGAAGTTCGCCTTGATGGTGCCGGTGATAACGTCAACCGACGGGCGCTGCGTCGCCATGATGATGTGGATGCCGGCGGCGCGCGCCATCTGCGCCAGGCGCTGGATCGCGGCTTCGATGTCCTTGCCGGCGACCAGCATGAGGTCGGCCATCTCGTCGACCACCACGACGATGAAAGGCAGGGGATTGAGATCGAACGGCTCCTCCTCGTAGATCGGTTTGCCGGTCTCGGGATCGAAGCCGGTCTGCACCCGGCGCGTGAGCTGTTCGCCGGCGTTGCGCGCCTGCTCGAGGCGCTGGTTGTAGCCCTCGATGTTGCGCACGCCGAGCTTGGACATGGCGCGGTAGCGGTTCTCCATCTCGCGCACCACCCATTTCAGCGCGACGATGGCCTTCTTCGGCTCGGTGACGACGGGTGCCAGCAGATGCGGGATGTCGTCATAGACCGACAGCTCCAGCATCTTGGGATCGATCATGATGAACTTGCACTGGTCAGGTGTCAGCCGGTAGAGCAGCGACATGATCATGGTGTTGATCGCGACCGACTTGCCCGAGCCGGTGGTGCCGGCGATCAGCAGATGCGGCATGCGCGCAAGGTCGACAACGATCGGCTGGCCGCCGATATCCTTGCCCAGCACCAGCGCCAGCTTGGCCTGCGAGGAGTGGTAGGCGTCATCCTCCAGCAGCTCGCGCAGCGCCACGGTCTCGCGCTCGCGGTTGGGCAGCTCGATGCCGATGACCGAGCGGCCGGGCACCACGGCGATGCGCACGCTGACCGCGCTCATGGAGCGCGCGACATCATCGGCCAGGGACACGACGCGCGACGTCTTGGTGCCGGGCGCGGGCTCCAACTCGTACAGTGTGACCACCGGACCGGGGCGGATGCGCACGATCTGGCCCTTGACGCCGAAATCGTCGAGCACGGTTTCCAGCAGCCGCGCATTCTTCTCCAGGCTCTCCTCGTTGATGCGCTGCACGGTGGTGTTGGTCGCGGGCCGCGACAGCAGATCGACCGAGGGCAGCTCGAACTCGCCCTCGAAGTCGAGCTTCACCTGCTTGGCGCTCTCCTTCTTCGCCGGCTTGGCCTTCGGCTTCTTCTCGCGCTGGAACACCGTGACAAGCCCGCTCTTCGGCTCTGGCCTGACCGACGGCGCGGGCGGCAGGTCAATCTCCTCCGGCTCGCGCGCACTGCCGCCGAGGCTCGGCTCGATGCGCGCGCGGGATACGCCGATCTGCCGCGGCGGGCGTTGGAACAGGCGCTTGAGGAAGCCGAGGCGCGGCGCGCGGGGGCTATCCTCCTCGTCCTCGTCCACGGACTCGTCGATGGTCACACGGCGGCGGGCCAGCGACTGGCGGCTGCGGTCCAGTGTCTGGCCCAGCTTGTGCCCGGCGGTCGCGACCTGCCGGCCCGCGCGGACATAGCCGCCGATGCTGATGCCGAGGGTGAAGAACAAGGCGACAGCGGCCGCGATGGCAAGGAACAGGGTCGGCAGCAGCAGCGGCAGTTGCAGGATCGGCGACAGCGCAAAGTATTCCAGCAGCGCCTTCAGCCCCTGCGTACCATCCGCGCCGATCAGCAGCAGCCGCCCGCTGAATCCGCCCATGCCTGCAATCCACGGCCATTGCCCGCTGGACGGGATCGCGGCGCAGGCGCCGGCGGCGAGCAAGGCGGCGAACGGCAGCAGCGTGATCTTCAGCCACCAGCGGTCGAGCCGCCGGTCGCGGATCAGCTTCCAGCCCCAGGCCGCCGGCGCGAGCACGAAGACGATGGCGGCGAGGCCCAGGCCCTGCAGCGCGAAATCGCCGACAAAGGCGCCGATCGGCCCCATGAGGTTGCGCGTCGGCCCGTCGATCGCGCGGCTGAAGCTGGGGTCGCTCTCATACACGGTGAGCACGCTCAGCAGATAGGCGAGCGCGAACAGCAGAAGCGCGCCGCCCGCGATCTCCGCCAGCCGCCGGCGCACGAACGCGCCCCACCCGCCGCCACTCATCCGCGGGAACGATGGCCGCCCGTAGATATGATCGCCTGTCATCGCCATGAAGTATTCCTGCGCTTCTCTTTTCTGTCATCCCGGCCGAGCACAGCGAGAGCCGGGACCCATGCGGCATCACCGTGGCGCCGGCAGAGCGTATGGATCCAGGGTCGCGCTGCGCGCGCCCGGGATGACAGTGAGTGGGTGTGAAGGAGTGGAGTGAACATCGCGCGCATCATACCATTTTCCCGCGCTCTTGTGCGGCGCGATGCTTTTCCACCACGCGCGCAAGGACGGGCGCCATGCGCTTCAGCGCGGCCGCCATCTCGGGCGGCTCTAGAACCAGCGCGACGCGGATGTAGCGCCGGCCCGGATTGAAGCCGCTCGCATCGTCTCGCGCCATGTAGCCGCCGGGCAGCACCTTGATCGCGGCTTCCTGCCACAGCGCCTTGGCCGCCGCTTCGCCGTCGCCGACATCGAGCCACAGGAAGAAGCCGCCTTCCGCGCGCACCTCGCCGAAGGTGCCTTCCAGCGCATCCTGCGCCGCGTCGAAGTTCTCGACGTATTTGGCCCGGTAGCCCTGGACGTGCGCCTCGTCCTGCCACAATTCGGTGGCGGCGGCGAGGATCGGGAAGGGCGTGGCGACGCCGCCGAAATTGATGAGCTGCGCCTGGCGCTGGATCAGGCGCGCCTCGCCCGCGACGAAGCCCGAGCGGAGCCCTGCGCCGCTCGACCGCTTGGAGAGCGAATGGAAGACGATGAGGTTGTCGAGCGCGCCACCCAGATCGCGCGCGGCTTCGAGCGCGCCGTGCGGCGGCGTGCCGCGATAGATCTCGGAATAGCACTCATCGCTCGCCAGCACGAAGTTGTGCCGCCGCGCCAGCTTGAGCCAGTCGCAGAGATAGGAGAGCGGCGCCACGGCGCCTTGAGGGTTCGAGGGTGAGCAGATGTAGGCGAGCGCCGTGCGCTTCAGCACCGCCTTTGGGATCGCCGCGACCTCCGGCATGAAGCCGTTCTCTTCCGTCGCGTTGAGGAAGAAGGGTTCCGCCCCCGCCGCGGCCGCCGCGCCGGCATAGACGTGGTAGAACGGGTTCGGCATCAGCACGATCGGCTTGTCGTCGCCCGGCCCCGCCTCCGGCACGGCGGAGAGCGCGATGTGGAACAGCGCCTCGCGCGTGCCGGTGACCGGCATCACGTGGCGGGCCGGGTCCACCATGCCCTCGGGCAGGCGGAAGCGGCGGGTCAGCCACCCGGCCGCCGCCTGGCGGAACGGCTCGGTGCCCAGGGCCTGAGGATACTTGCCCCACAGCCCGGCCTGCTCGTGGATGAGGCCGGCGACGACGGGCGGCGGGCTGAATTGCGGCTCCCCCACCGACAACGCGAGCGGCGTATTCCCGCCGCCGGCTTGTACGCTTTCCAGCAATTTGTTGAGGCGCGTGAAGGGGTGGAACCGCATCAGCGACTCGAGTCGGTCTGTCGTCATTCGCGCCTGCTGCCCGCCGGAATCCGAATCTGCCAGCCGCTTCAATGCGCGACTCGGGCGCGACTCGGCGCGGCCAAACCGGCACAAAGCGGAAACATCGAAACTACTTTAAGAACGCCACCGCAAGCCATTGTATTGGCTCGCTAAGACTCGCACAACCGCGTTCTCCTCCGGAATCTCGAATCGTTCCGATTCGGTTCCACGGCGAGTTAGTGCGTTAGACTTACGTAAAAGGCGTTAGGGGTGAGAGTCTTGCTGCCTTCGATCATGGCGGGAACAAGGCTTTCCTGGCTGCCGTGAAGCACAGGGCAATGGTACCGTGACCACGCGGCCAGCGGCTTCGTCAGCCGCAATCGGGGGAAACAATGAAAGCACTCTTATCAGCGCTGATCGCAATCTATCTAACAACTGCTGCTGTTGTTCCAGCCTGTGCGCTAGAGACGCTTCCATATCCGGTGACTTTGTTGGACCAGCCCATATCGATGTCATACCGCGACCTCGACGCTGTGAACCTGCATGGCACCGTGACATTCAGTTTGTTCAAACAGGAGCAGAAAACGCAGACCCAGTCCCTGGCCTTTGAGGGCACAATGTCTTCGCGCACCGCCGGCAATGATCTTGAACTGTCTTTCCAAGGGAGGCTGGGTACAACGCAGACGCAACATGTCCTATGTCTGATGCGCCGAACAGGTGAGGTTCTCAAGTGCACCCCTGAAGCCAGATTCAGATTTCCGTTCTATGATCGCGAGAGCTACAAATCGGGCGACACGCTGACGATGCCGTTTGGCACGATCGACGGTGTGGGCCGTCTATTGAATGGTAAAGTGCGAGGCACGTCGGTCATCGACCAGAGGCAGGTGCTGGCGATTGATTTCGCCGAACACCGCGTGGAAAAGATCGGCACGAGCGATATTGTCTTGGATGTGACTGGCTATGCTTACATGGACATAGCAACTGGATATCCGGTGGAGATGGACGCGTCAGCAGAGGTCATTGGACCTCTTTCCCCAAACATCGATCGCATCGTGATGCGCATGAAGCAGGGATATACGTTTCCTGCAGCTCAGTAAACGCCTCGCAGCAGCGGCATGCTCGCAAGAAGGCGAGGAGCGCGCCGCGGTGCACTACATCGACTCCTTTAGCATCCGCTCATAATCCGCCGCGCTCGCCTCGCGCGGGTTGGTTTTGTGGCAATGGTCGGCGAGGGCGCCTTGGATGATCCTGGGGAACAGGTCTTCCGTCACGCCCATCGCGCGCAATCCGCTGGGGAGGCCGAGCTTGACGTTCATTGTCTTGATAGCGGCGGCGACGTCGTCGGCGCCGCCGAGGGTCATGGCTTCGGCGAGGCGCGCGATCTTGCGGTCGCGCTGCACGCTCTCGGCCTCGGCGTTGAAGCGGATCACGGCGGGCAGGAACACGGCGTTCAGGGTGCCGTGATGCAGCTTGGGGTTGGCGCCGCCAAGCGAATGGCTGAGCGAATGCACGCAGCCCAATCCCTTCTGGAAGGCGAGCGCTCCCTGCATGGAGGCGCTCATCATGTTGAGGCGCGCTTCGGCGTCATGGCCGTTGCTCGTGGCGCGCTCGATATGCGTCCAGGCGCGGCGCAGGCCATCGAGCGCGATGCCCTCCGCCGGCGGGTTGAAGGCGGGAGCGAGGAAGGTCTCGATGCAATGCGCGATCGCGTCCATGCCGGTCGCGGCGGTCAGCAATGGCGGAAGGCCGTAGGTCAGCTCGGGATCCAAGATCGCCACTTTCGGGATGGTGTGCGGCGAGATGATGCCGACCTTCCGCCCGTCCTCCAGGATGATGATGGCGCCGCGCCCCACCTCGCTGCCCGTGCCCGCGGTGGTGGGGATCGCGATGACAGGCGCCATCGCGGCGGTGATCTTCGGCATGCCGCCTTCGATCGCGGCATAGGTCTTGAGCGGCCCCTCATGGGTCGTGGCGAGCGCGACGCCCTTCGCCAGATCGAGCGAGGAGCCGCCGCCCAGCGCGATCACCCCGTCGCATCCGTGCTGCCGGTAGATCGCGACGGCTTCGCGCACCGCCGCCTCGGTCGGGTTGGAAGGGGTGCCGTCATAGACCGGCGTCGCCGCGCCGTCCTTGAGATGCGCCGTCACGCGCTCCAGCAGGCCGGCGGCACGCACGCCTTTGTCCGTGACGACCAGCGGCCGCGCGATGTTGAGCCGCGCGCATTCCTGCCCGACGAGGCGCACCGCGCCGGGCTCGAACTGGATCTGGGTGAGGTAGTTGATCAGGGCCATCGCCTCCTCCGCGCGTTACTGGCCGTCATGTGACACCAAGTGCGGCCGTCGTGGTAGAGGTTTGCGCCGGTCGCGCCTACTACTTCTGTCACCCCGGCCGAAGAGCCGGGGCCCATGCGGTATCGTCGCGACGCTGACAGGATACATGGGTCCCGGGTCGCGCTTCGCTTGCCCGGGATGACATGTTTTGAGGAGCGTGGAACGCGACGCGCTATTTGTGGTGCGCGGTGGTGAGGAACTGCTTCAGGCGGTCCGACTTGGGGTTGGCGAACACTTCCTTCGGGTTGCCCTGCTCCTCGATGCGGCCCTGGTGGAGGAAGATGCACTTGTTGGCGACCTCGCGCGCGAAGCCGATCTCATGGGTCACCACCAGCATGGTGCGGCCCTCCTCGGCAAGCTGGCGCATGACGCGCAGCACCTCGCCGACCAGCTCGGGGTCGAGCGCGGAGGTCGGCTCGTCGAACAGCATCACCTTCGGCTCCATGGCGAGGGCGCGGGCGATCGCCGCGCGCTGCTGCTGGCCGCCGGAGAGGTGACTGGGGTAGTGGTTGCGCTTGTCGGCGATGCCGACCTTGGCGAGCAGCTTCTCCGCGCGCTCGATCGCTTCCTTCTTCGGCACCTTCAGCACATGGACTGGCGCCTCGATCACGTTCTCGATCACCGTCATGTGGGACCACAGGTTGAAGCTCTGGAACACCATGCCGAGGCTGGCGCGGATGCGGTCGACCTGCTTCCAGTCCTCCGGGACAGCGTGGCCGTCCTTGGTGGGGCGCATGCGGATCAGCTCGCCGCTGACATAGACATGGCCGGAATCCGGCGTTTCCAGGAGGTTGATGCAGCGAAGCAGCGTGCTCTTGCCCGAGCCGGAAGAGCCGATCATGGCGACCACGTCGCCGACATTGGCGTCGACCGAGACCCCCTTCAACACTTCGAGATCGCCGAACCTCTTGTGCAGATCCTCGACGACCAGCGCTTTCTCCGCCATCCAAGCCCCCTGTATACCCGGCGCCATTCGAGCGGCGCAGCGGGCTTTACCGCCCGCATTAACGCGAGATTAGGCCCGGCCTGCTAGGGAAGCAAGCAGCCTCCGCCTTCCGGCTGACTTGCCGAGCCGGCTGGGCTGCGGCAAGAGTTGGGACCATGACCGGGCCTGTTTCGGAGGGGGACTGATTTCATGAAATCCTGGATGCCGCTCCTTGCGGCCGCGGCGCTGACGAGCGCGCTGGCGATAGCGCCAGCGGCCGCGGACGAGGACGCCGCGGTCGATTGCGGCAGCACGCCCTTCAGCTTTTCCGGCGAGGGCTATTACGTCGATTGCCTGCGCTACGAGGCCGCGCCCCGCAAGGACGGCGCCAGCGGCCAGAGCCAGTCGGACATCATCAACGTCACCTCCGACGAGCGCTCCATGTTCCTCACCCTGGTCAGCATCCGCCTCACCTCCACCGGGCTGCACATGCGCTACCAGGACCTGCTTCAGAACACGCGCGACTTCTTCAGCGGCGTCGAGCTGAGCGACTGGACCGGCATCGGCTACCAGAGCGGCTACGACACCGCCGAATTCACCGCCGACATCAGCGGCACCCCCTCCCATTGCATCGCGGTGCAGCGTTACCTCAACCCGGCCTATGGCGGGTTCAAGCGCCACATCATCGGGATGGGCTGCGCCGCCGGCGGCCTGGACCCGGTCTACGCCGCCCTCCAGAAGATGCGCGCGCCGGGGGACTGAAGTTCCGCTACCGGGGTCCCTCTCCTGTCACCCCGGCCTTGAGCCGGGGCCTATGCGATGCGGCCTTGCCGCCGATGGACGGCATGGGTCCCGGGTCGCGCCACTGTGTGGCTTGCCCGGGATGACAGAGTTGCAAATTGGCCAGGAGCTTCACTTTCCCTGAAGGGCTCCAAGCCTTATCTTTCCCCCCATGAACATCCAGACTCGCCCCGAGATCGAGAGGCAGCGGGAGATACTGGACCGGCGGGCGCTGGCCCAGGCGCTGACCGACGCCGTCGCCGGCTCGCGCGACCCCCATGCCGACACGGCGGCGGTGGGCGCGATTTTGCGCGAGCGGCTGGCCCTCGGGCGGGCGGAGATCAGGCGGCGATTCGAGGCCGACCCGCGGGCGGCGGAAAGCGGCCGGCGTCTCGCGCGCGAGACCAGCTTCATGATCGACCAGCTCATCCGCGCGATCTACGACTTCACGACGACGCAACTCTACCCCCTCGCCAATCCGTCGGAGGCGGAGAAGATCGCGCTGGTCGCGGTCGGCGGCTACGGGCGCGCGGAGCTCGCGCCCTTTTCGGACGTCGACGTGCTGTTCCTGCTGCCCTACAAGCTGACGCCGCATTGCGAGCAGGTCGTCGAATACATCCTCTACCGCCTGTGGGACCTGGGGTTGAAGGTCGGGCAATCGGCGCGCTCGATCGACGAGTGCATCGCGCGTGCCAAGGGGGACCTCACCATCCTCACCAGCCTGCTGGAGGCGCGCTATCTGTGGGGCGAAAAGGAGCTGTTCGACAAGTTCCGCAAGCGCTTCCACAAGGAATGCGTCGCGGGGCACGGCGAAGCCTTCTATCGGGCCAAGCTCAACGAGCGGCGGGTGCGGCATGAGCGGTTCGGACCGTCGCGCTATGCGCTGGAGCCCAACATCAAGGAGGGCAAGGGCGGCCTGCGCGACCTGCAGACCCTGCGCTGGATCGGCCGCTTCCTGTACGGCGCGGACACGACCGACAGGCTGGCGGGCGAAGGCGTGCTGACGCGCGATGCGGCGCACCGCTTCGACAAGGCGGAGGCGTATCTGTGGCTGCTGCGCTGCCACCTGCATTTCCTGTGCGGGCGCGCGGAGGATAAGCTGACCTTCGACATCCAGCTCGAGATCGCGCGGCGGTTGGGCTACCGCGACCATGCCGGCAACAACGCGGTCGAGCGGCTGATGAAGCATTATTTCCTCACCGCCAAGTCGGTGGGCGAGCTGACACGCTTCTTCTGCACGGCCGTCGAGGCGCAGCATGTGAAGCGCTCCTTCATCCGCCTGCCATCGATCGGCCTGCGCAAGCGCGAGCTGGAAGGTTTCGGGCTCGACGGCGGGCGGCTCTCTGTCCCCAACGCCAAGCATTTCGACAAGCATCCGCTGGACCTGCTGCGCATCTTCCGCGTCGCGCAGAAGCACGATCTCGACATCCAGCCCATGACCTTCACCTGGATCGCGGAAAAGGCGCGGCTGATCGACAAGGCCTATCGCGAGAACCCGGAGGCCAACACGATCTTCATGAAGATCCTCACCTCCCGCTCCAAGGGGCCGGAGGTGGCGGTGCGGCGCATGAACGAAGCGGGCGTGTTCGGCCGCTTCGTGCCGGATTTCGGGCGCGTGGTGGCGCAGATGCAGTTCGACATGTACCACCACTTCACGGTCGACGAGCACACGATCTACGCCCTCGGCATGCTGCACAAGATCGAGACCGGAGAGCTGGCGGAGGAGACGCCGATCGCGACCCGCGTGGTGCATGAGATCCAGTCGCGGCGCGTGCTCTATGTCGCGGTGCTGCTGCACGACATCGCCAAGGGGCGCAAGGGCGACCACTCGATCCTGGGCGCGGAGCTGGCGGAGCAGCTCTGCCCGCGCCTCGGCTTCACCGAAGACCAGACGGAGACAGTGGCCTGGCTGGTGCGCAACCACCTGCTGATGTCCAACACCGCGTTCAAGCGTGACCTCGACGACCCCGCCACCATCGAAACCTTCGCCGAGCAGGTGCAGTCGGTCGAGCGGCTGCGGCAATTGCTGGTGCTGACGGTCGCCGATATCCGCGCCGTCGGGCCCAAGACCTGGAACGGCTGGAAGGCGCAATTGCTGCGCGACCTCTACAACCGGACGGAGGAGCACCTTTCCGGCGGCCTCATCTTCGCGGGGCGGGAGCGCGAGGTGGACAAGGTGCTAGCCGAGCTCAAGCAGAAGCTCGCCGACTGGCCGGCGGAGGATATCGAGGCGCATCTGGAGCGCGGCCATCCGGGCTACTGGCTCTCCTTCCCGGGGCCGATCCTGGAGCGCCACGCGCGACTGGTGCGCGAGGCGGAGCTGGAGGGGCGCGCCCTCTCGATCGATTTCCGAATCGACACCTGGGAGTCGATGACCGAGGTCACGATCTACGTGCCCGACCGGGTCGGCCTGGTCTCGCAAATTGCCGGCGCCTTCGCGCTGACCGGCGCCAGCATCGTCGAGGCGCGCATCTTCACCCTGAAGAACGGCAAGGCGCTGGACGTGTTCGCGATCCAGGATTCCGAAGGCGGCCCGTTCGACCAGCCGACGCGGCTCGCGCGCCTCACCGCCACCATCGAGCGCGTGCTGGGCACGCCGGAGCAGGCTTTGGCGGCGCTCAAGACCCTGCCGCCGCACGTCAACCCGAAGACCAGCGCCTTCCCGGTGGCGCCGCGCGTCCTCATCGACAACAAGGCGAGCGCCGCCTACACCCTCATCGAGATCACCGGCCGCGACCGGCGCGGCCTGGTCCATGCCGTGACGGCGGTTCTGACCGAGCAGGACCTGCGCATCGCGAACGCCAAGATTTCGACCTTCGGCCACCGCGCGGTCGACACATTCTACGTCAAGGATCGCTTCGGCCTGAAGACGGAGGCCGAGCCGAAGCTGAAGGCGATCAAGGCCGCGCTGCTCGAGGTGCTGCGCGAAGGCGAGCCGGCGGCGGCCACGGCGGCGCAATAGAGAGCCGACACCCCGCCGAAGGGCAGGGGCCGGTGCGTCACGCGGGCGTGCGAGGGGCACGATGGCGGAACGTGGGCTGCGTCTTTGGGGATCGCTCCTGCTGGCCTTGGCGGCAGGCGGATGGCTTGCGGCGCCGGCGCAGGCGGATGGCTATGTACCGCTGGTGCGCGTGACCTGCGCGCCGCCGGCGCGCTATGCCGCGATCGAGACGCTGGGGCTCCCGGACGCCGATCCCGCCGCGCGCGCCGCGCTGGCCGCGCAGGGGTTCCGGGGCCTGGGTGAGATCGCGCGGGAGCGCCTAAGCTGCGCGCTCCCGCAGGGCACACTCCTCATCGCGGTCACGATCCGCGGCCGGCCGCCGGCGCCGGGCTGCGCGGCGACCGAGGATGGGCGGCTCGAGGTCTCGCTGTCCGGCCGCACCATCGTGTCCGCGGACAGCCTGCATGGCGGCTGCGCGGACCTCATGCAGCACAGCATCCGGGTTGCCGGGACCGGCGTCCGGCACTGCGTCATCAGCTTCCATGGCGGCGCGAGCGCCGTGAACTGCAGCAGCGTGGGGTCGTATTGACGCCCCGCGTGCCGGCAGGCGGCTATCTCGAATCGCCAAAAGCCGCTATCCCTCTCATCTCTGACATCTGACCTCCGGTTCATGTTCTCGATCCGCTCCATCCTCCAGGTCGGCACCTTCACCCTGGCCTCGCGCGTCCTGGGCTTCGTGCGCGACGTGCTGATCGCCGCCCTGATCGGCACCGGGCCGATCGCGGATGCCTGGTTCGTGGCGCAGCGCCTGCCCAACCTGTTCCGCCGCCTGTTCGCGGAGGGCGCGTTCAACGCCGCCTTCGTGCCGATGTTCGCCGCGCGCCTGGAGCAGGGCGGGCAGCCGGTCGCGCGCGGCTTCGCGGAGCGTGTGCTGGCCAGCATGCTGGCCTTCATGCTGCTGCTGACGATCGTGGCGGAGATCGCAATGCCGCTGCTGATCATGATCTTCGCGCCCGGCTTCTTCGACGATCCGGGCAAGTTCGGCCTCACGGTGCTGCTGACCGCGATCGCCTTCCCCTATCTGCTGTTCATGTTCCTGGCCGCCTTGCTTGGCGGCATCCTCAATTCGCTGCATCGTTTCAGCCATGCGGCGGCGGCGCCGATCCTGCTCAACGTGGTGCTCACCCTCGGCCTGCTGTTCGTCGCGCCGCATGTGGAGCAGCCGGGCCTGGTCCTCGCCTGGGGCACCACGCTGGCGGGATTGCTGCAGTTCCTGTGGCTGTACCTTGTGGCGGCGCGGCTGGGCTATGGCCTGCGGCTGCCGCAACCGCGCTTCGACGGGGAGATCCGGCAGGTGGCGAAGCTGATGGTGCCGGGCCTGCTGAGCGGCGGCCTCGCGCAGATCAGCATCCTGATCGCCACCATCCTTGCCTCCCTGCAGGACCAGGCGGTGTCGTATCTCGCCTATGCCGACCGGCTGTACCAGTTGCCGCTGGCGCTGATCGGCGCGGCGATCGGCGTCGTGCTGCTGCCGACCCTGTCGCGCTCCATCCGCGGCGGCCGCGATGCCGAGGCGATGGCGGCGTTCAATCGCTCGCTGGAATTCGCGGCCCTGCTCATCCTGCCTTCGACCATCGGGCTGATCGTGGCGGCGGAGCCGATCGTGCGCGTGCTCTATGAGCGCGGCGCCTTCTCGGCCGAGGCGACGCGCAACACCGCGCTGGCGCTGATGGCGATCTCCATCGGCCTGCCGGCCTTCGTGCTCAACAAGACGCTGCAGCCCGGCTTCTTCGCGCGCGCGGACACGGTGACGCCGTTCAAGTTCTCGGTCGTCACCGTGATCGCGGACATCATCATCTGCCTCGCCCTGTTCTGGTGGCTGCGGCGCTGGGGCATCGGATTCGTCGGGATCGCACTTGGCACCGGGCTGGCGGCCTGGATCAACAGCGCGCTGCTCTATCGCACGCTGCGCAAGCGCGGGTTCCTGGTGCTGGATCAGCGCCTGAAGCGCAACCTGCCGCGCCTCGCCGCGGCGAATGCGGCGATGGCGCTGGTCCTGATCGGCGGCCAGCGCGTGCTGGACCGGTGGCTGATTGGCTCTTTCTACGAACGCATCGGTTCGCTGGCGCTGCTGGTCGGCGCGGCGGCCCTCGTCTACTTCCTGGTCGTCATCGCACTCGGGGCCTACACGCTCACCGACTTCAAGCGCCATGCGCTGCGGCGCTGACGGCTATTCGTTGCGCAGGAACGGCGCGGCCTTGGCGCCGAGCGCGCGCCAGGAGCCCCAGAAGCCGAGCACCAGCGCGAGGGCGAGGGCAATGGCCAGCACGCCCGCCAGCACCGTCGGCGCGAGGACGAGCTCCGTCTCGAGGTTGAGCGTCAGGAACAGCCAGGCGCCGAAACTGCCGATGACGATGGCGAGCGCCGCGCTCACCAGCGCGAGCAGCGCGAATTCCCACAGATAGCCGAGCGCGATGTCGCGCCGCCGCCCGCCCAGCATCTTCAGCAGCACCGCCTCGTAGATCCGCTTCTCGCGCCCGGCAGCCACCGCGCCGGCCAGCACCAGGATGCCGGCGCCGAGCGTCGCCAGGGCTGTGCCGCGGATCGCGCCGCCGACCTGGGTCAGCAGATCGAGCGCGGTCGCCAGCGCGTCCTTCACGCGGATGGCGGAGATGTTCGGGTATTGCGCGGCGACGCGGTTCATCAGCGCGCCTTCCTCGTCCTCCGGCACGCGCACGGTGGCGATGCTGGTCTGCGGCGCGGATTCCATCAGGCCCGGCGAGAACACCATCACGAAATTGATGGAGAAGGTCGACCAGTCGACCGCGCGCAGATTGGCGATCGTGCCCGTCACCTCGCGGCCCAGCAGGTTGACGGCGATGGTGTCGCCGATCTTGAGGCCGAAAGCCTCGGCAGTGCCGCTGTCGAGCGAGATCAGCGGATCGCCTTTGTAGTCTGCCGGCCACCAATCGCCGGCGACGACATTGGCATTGGGCGGCGGCGCCGCCGACCAGGTGAGGCCACGGTCGCCGCGCAGGATCCATTCATGGTCCTTGGGCGGCGTGATGCGTTCCACCGGCACGTCGTTCATGCGCACGATGCGGCCGCGCAGCATCGGCACGCGCTGGAAATCGTCAGCCCCGGGGGTCGCCATCACGGTCGATTGCAGGCCTGCCACCTGGTTCGGCTGAATGTCGATGAAATAGAAGCTCGGCGCGCGCGCCGGCATGGAACGCGCGAAGTCGTTGAGGATGCTGTGCTGGATCAGCGCCACCACGATCATCACCGTGAGGCCGAGTCCGATGGAGAGCACGATGCTGGCGACCGGCGCGGAGCGGCGGCCGAGCGTGGCAAGGGCGAAGCGCAGGGCGCGCGCGCCCCGGCCGGGCTTCAGGCGGCGTTGCCCGGCATGGGCGGCCGCCTGGATCAGCGCGGCCAGACCGCGGAACGCCGCCAGGGTCGCGATCGCGGCGAGCGCGAAAGCGCCGGCCAGCAGCTTGTTCTCCGCCGCCGCGATCACCACCACCGCCAAGGCGAGCCCGGCCGCGCCGACCGCGATGACGTCCTTGCGGTTGACGGTGCCAAGCTCGACCGCGGCGGCGCGGAACAACTGCGCCGGCTTGGTGCGGCGCGCGCGCAGCAGCGAGGGCAGCGAGAAGGCGAAGGCGGTGAGCGCGCCGAAGGCCGCGGCCTGCAGCAGCGGCTGCCAGTAGATGCCGGTCGCGAGGTCGACGTCCATCTGCGCCAGCGAGGCCTTGAAGACGAAGGGCGCGGCGCCGCCGATCGCCAGCGCGATGATGATGGCGATGGCCGCCATCACGCCGATGGTGATGAGGTTGACGGAGGCGATCTGGCCGGAGGTCGCGCCGACGCATTTCAGCATGGCGATTGTGCGCGCCTTGCCCTCCAGATGCGCGCGCACGGCGTTGGCGATGCCCAGGCCGCCGATCAGGAGCGCGCTGAGACCGATGAGATCGAGATAGGCGCGGGTGTTCTCGAGGAAATTGCGCGTGCGCGCGCCGGCATCCTCGAGCTGGCGGATGCGCCAGCCGGCATTGGGGAACGCGGCGTTGAGCGCGGTCGCCGCGGCGGCGCGATCGGCCTGCGGCGGCATCTTGATGCGATAGGAGTGATAGACCAGGCTGCCGGGCTGGACGAGGCCGGTGGCGTCCAGCGCTTCCTGCGAGATCAGGAGGCGCGGGCCGAAGGCGAAGACCTGGGTGGTGGAATCGGGCTCGCGCTCGATCGCGGCGGTGATGAGGAATTCCGTATTGCCGACACCAACGCGGTCGCCGACCTTCAGCCCCGCGCGCTGCAGCAGCACGCGATGCGCCAGCGCGCCGTAGGTGCCATCCGGCTGGCGCGCGAGGAGCTCGGCGAGCGGCTTCCGGTCGGTCAGGGTCAGCGCGCCGTAGAGCGGGTAGACGTCGTCGGCGCCTTTCAGCTCCACCAGCACCGGCAGCGCGCCGTCGCTGGTCGGCTTGGCCATCGCGCGCATCTCGATGACATGCGAGATCTGGCCCAGGCGCTGGATCGCCGCCAGCTCGTCGGGCGTGGCCGCGCGGTGCGTGAGGCGCACCTCCATGTCGCCGCCCAGGATCGCCTTCGCGTTGGCCGCGATGCCGTTGATCGCCGCCGCGCTGATGGAGCCGATGCCGGCAATGGCGGCGACCCCGAGGACGAGGCACGCGATGAACAGCCGGAAACCGTGCGTGCCGGCGCGCAATTCGCGCGCTGCGAGACGGAACGGGAGGAGGACGGAGCGGGTCATGATTGTGCCTATAAGAGCCCGCTCCCGATGCCGTCATGGCAAGGCTTGGCCTTGCCATCCACGAGTTTCGCTCGGCCGTGCCGCGTTGGTGCAGGAAGACTCGCAAATCCCAAGGCCAAGCCTTGGGATGACGGAGTATGTTGCAGAATTGGTGCGTTCGACTGAGGCTGCATCACGCCGCCACCCGTGCGCTGTCGCGGACGATGTGGCCGTCGGCCATGTGGAGCTGGCGGCGGCAGCGGGCGGCGAGGGAAGGATCGTGCGTGATGAGCAGGAGGGTCGCGCCGATCGCGTGCGCGCGCTCGAACATGAGGTCGATGATCCTGGCGCCGGTGTCGAGGTCGAGGTTGCCGGTCGGCTCGTCCGCCAGCAGGATCTTCGGGCGCGGCGCCAGGGCGCGCGCCAGCGCCACGCGCTGCTGCTCGCCGCCGGACAATTGCGAGGGATAATGGCTCAGGCGATGCGCGAGGCCGACGGCGGAGAGGGCGGCCTCCGCGCGCGCGAACGCATCCGGCGCGCCGGAGAGCTCGAGCGGCACCGCGACATTCTCCAGCGCGCTCATGGTGGGGATGAGGTGAAAGCTCTGGAACACGATGCCGACCTGCTCGCGCCGCAACAAGGCGAGATCATCCTCCGACATCCTGGTGATCTCGCGGCCGGAGAGCGCGATGCGCCCGCCGGTCGGCTGCTCCAGCCCGGCGATCAGCAGCAACAGCGAGGTCTTGCCGGAACCGGAGGGGCCCACGAGACTTACCGTTTCACCCCCGTCAATGTGAAGATGGATGTCCTGCAGGATGTTGACGCGACCGGCCTCGCTCGCCAGTGTCAGGGATACGTTCTCAAGATGGATCGCCGGGATGGCCGGGCTTATGCATTCAATGCTGCCTTCGTTCACGCGTCTCACCTTTCGAATCGCCGCTGCATATCTTGTGGTCCTCGCCCTGGTCTCACCGGCGCGCGCCGCTGATCCCATCCGCATCCTGGCCTTCGGCGATTCCCTCACGGCGGGCTACGGGCTGCCCGAGGCGGAGACGCTGACCGCCCGGCTCGCGGACGCCCTCAACAAGATGGGTCGGCCAGCGGCTGTGATCAATGGTGGTGTTTCCGGCGACACGACGGCGGACGGCCTCACCCGAATCGACTGGGCGCTCGCCGACAAGCCCCAGATCATGATCCTGGCGCTGGGCGCCAACGATATGTTGCGGGGCATCGATCCGGCCTCCACGCGCGCCAACCTGGAAGGAATTATCGAAAAGGCCAGGGGTGCCGGCGTGGAGGTGGTGCTCGCGGGCATGCTGGCCCCGCCCAATCTCGGCACCGAGTACAAGAGCGCGTTCGATGCCATCTATCCAGGGCTGGCGAAGGCGCATAATCTCCTGCTCATGCCATTCCTGCTACAGGACGTGGCGCAGATTTCCGACCTCAATCAGGGGGATGGGATTCATCCCAACGGCAATGGCATCGAGGTGATGGTGCGCAATCTCCTGCCCTATGTGACGCAGGCGATGGACAGAGTGGAGTCATCATCGTGACGCGCTTCCGCGCCGGACATGCGGCCGGCGCCGATTGGCGCGAAGCGGTCGATGCCTGCCTCAAGGAGCTGATGCAGGCGCCACGCGCCGCCGCACGAGCGAATCAGCCCAGGACGAAATCCCCGGGATCGAATCCGTCGCGGACAAGTCCGCCAGGGACGAATCACTTGGGCTTCCTCTATGTCACCGACGTGATCGCCGAGCAGGCGGGGGAGATCCTGGACCGCCTGCGCCGCGAGACCGGCGTCGAGCATTGGATCGGCGCGACCGGCATTGGCATCCTCGGCGCCTCGGCCCAGGGCAGCGGCGAGTATTACGACCAGCCGGCGGTCAGCGCGCTGATCGCCGACCTGCCGGACGATTCCTTCCGCGTATTTCCGGGCCGCGGCGACGACGCGGCCGGCGCGGGCAGCGATTGGTTCGAGACGCAGCGTCCCAACGTGGCGATCGTGCACGCCGATCCGCGCGCCCAGCGCCTGCCGGTGATGCTGGACCGGCTGGCGGAGGCCAGCGGGGCCTTCCTGGTCGGCGGCCTCGCCTCCTCGCGCGGGCCGATGGTGCAGATCGCGGGCGAGGTCAGTGAAGGCGGCGCCTCCGGCGCCTGGATCGGCTCCTCGATCGAGCTGGTGGCCGGCCTCAGCCAGGGCTGCGCGCCGATCGGCCCCGCGCATATCGCCACCACGGCGCAGAAGAACGTGGTGATGGAGATCGACGGACGGCCCGCCCTCGACGTCTTCAAGGAGGAGATCGGCGACGTGCTGGCGCGCAACCTGGAGCGCTGCGCCAACTTCATCTATGCCGCGCTGCCGGTCGGCGGCTCGGACACCGGCGACTACCTGGTGCGCAACCTGATGGGCATCGATCCCAACAAGGGCTGGATCGCGATCGGCGACCACATCGAATCAGGGGACGGGATCATGTTCACCAAGCGCGACCGCCCCAGCGCCAACGCCGATCTGGTGAAAATGCTCGACCGCCTGAAGAAGCGCATCACGCGGCCGATCCAGGGCGGGCTCTATTTCTCCTGCCTGTCGCGCGGGCACAACCTGTTCGGCGATGCGGGGACGGAGATGGCGATCCTGCGCGAGCAACTGGGCGATATCCCGCTCGCCGGCTTCTTCGCCAATGGCGAGATCAGCCACCGCCGCCTCTACGGCCACACCGGCGTCCTCGCCCTGTTCGTGGAACCGGAATAAGGGCCCATTGGGCTAGCCCAATGGGCTCTGGCCCGGCCGACCTCCGCTCCTCCCGTCATGGCCAAGCTTGGCTTGGCCATCCACGAGTTCGGCCGTGACCAAGCAACGCCAGGCTTGGCTCTACATCATGGCGAACAAGCCAAATGGAACGATTTACGTAGGTGTTACAAACGATCTTGCCCGGCGTGCATGGGAACATAGAACAGGTGCCGTCCCGGGCTTCACCAAACGCTATGGGCTGAAGCGGCTGGTCTACGCCGAGCCGCACGAGACGATGCCTCAGGCCATCACGCGGGAGAAGAACGTCAAGAGCTGGCCTCGCGCTTGGCGTATTCGGTTGATCACCGCCGCCAATCCTGGTTGGGAGGATCTATACGAGGCGCTTTTGCAATGAGCCGCGATGCGTCACACGCGTGGATGCCAAGCCAAGCTTGGCCATGACGGGGGTATAAGCGAGTCCAGCCGCGGACACCGATCGCTCGAATTTTACGAAAAATGTGCGCTGTTACTGCGGCGTGTATCCGGTGGAGCCGCCGAGCGTGAAGCGGTCCTGCTGCGCGCGATGCTCCATGCGCTCGATCACGGCAAAGCCCATGGTCAGGACCGCTACGAACAGGATCGACAGAACGGTGATTGGCCTTCGCATATTTTTTAACCGCGCGTGTTGCGCCGCGGTTCCCTCTCCGACCGTCATCATGCGGCAGCTTGTTTGAGTACTCGTTAATGCGGCGCGTCCCGCGTGCAGAAATGCGCGCCAAGTGCGGCGAGTCACGTCTGCATGTGTCTTAAGACGAACGATGTGATGCTCACCGACGCGGTGCTCGCCCGACAACGCCGCGAGGATCGCGAAAATTTTCGCGATGTTGTGCCGGGCCTAATGCTGCGCCGTGACATCGCCGATGGTGAGGCGGTCCTGCGTGGCGCGCTGCTCGAGGCGCTCGGCGAGCGCGCCGCCGATGGACAGCGCGAGCATGACAAGCAATGCGGCGAGCGCCAACGGGCGCGCCAGCGGGCGGGAAAACGACTGAAGGTTGGAAATGGTCTTGGTCATCTGAATGATCCCCTGATCCTCATCGGACCAGCTTCGAGGCCCCTTTCGGCTTTTTGATGTGCTAAAAATGGCGATCCTTGGGCATCGGGGCTGTGACCCCGATCACCGGCCCGCCCAAAATCACGAACCTCTCGCTCATCAGGAAAACCGATGGAATACCGACGGTTAGGACGAACCGACCTGAAGGTCAGTGCAATCTGCCTGGGCACTATGACTTGGGGGCAACAGAATTCAGAGGCCGACGGCCACGCCCAGATGGATTGCGCGCTGGAACAGGGCGTGAACTTCTGGGACACGGCGGAAATGTACCCGGTGCCGCCGGCCGAGGAGCGCTTCGGCAACACCGAGCGGATCATCGGAACCTGGTTCGCCAGCCGCCGGAAGCGCGAGCAAGTGATACTCGCCACCAAGATCATCGGGCCGGACCAGCGGTTCAAGACCATCCGCGGCGGCGACAACCGGTTCGACCGGCGCAACATCCTGGCGGCGATCGATGCCAGCCTGGCGCGGCTCAGGACGGATTACATCGACCTCTACCAGCTTCATTGGCCGGAGCGCACGGTCAACGCGTTCGGCCGGCTGACGTACCAGCATCACCCGGAGCAGACATTCACGCCGTTCGAGGAGGTGCTGAGCGTTTTGGGCGAGGCGGTGCAAGCGGGCAAGATCCGCCATGTCGGCCTCAGCAACGAGACGCCCTGGGGCACGATGCGCTGGCTGGAGGCGGCGGAGCGCGGCGCCGGGCCGCGCATGGCCTCGGTCCAGAACTGCTATCACCTCATGAACCGGATGTTCGAAGTGGGCATGGCGGAGGTCGCGATCCGCGAGCAATGCGGGCTGCTGGCCTTCTCGCCGCTGGCAATGGGCACCCTTTCCGGCAAGTATCTGGGCGGCGCCCGGCCCGACGGCGCGCGCATGACGGTATTTCCCAACTTCCCGCGCTACATGGCCCCGCGCGCCCAGGAGGCGGCCGCCGCCTATGTCGCCCTCGCCCGCAAGCACGGGCTCGATCCGGCGCAAATGGCGCTCGCCTGGGTCAGCGGGCGGGATTTCACCACCTCGACCATCATCGGCGCGACCACCCTCGAGCAGCTCAAGAGCAACATCGCGAGCATCGAGCTCAAGCTTTCGCCCGCGCTGGTGAAGGAGATCGAGGACCTGCACAAGGTGTGGACGATTCCGGTGCCGTGAAACCGGCGGCCGGAAGCCGGAAGGCATCCGGTGTATGTGACTTCAGGCTTCCAAGTCCATTCGGCCGGTCGGATCGAACGCCAGATGCTCCGCGTTCTGGAGCGAGCGGCCGGTGAGGCGCAGCAGGAAGCCCCAATGGCTGACCACCGCCACCTGGCGCCAATCGGCCCAGGCGGCGGCGCGCTGCCGGAAGGTGCGGGCGCGCAGCCGCACATCCTCGTCGGTCTCATCCAAAGCCGGCCACCAGGTCTCCTCGAGATGCTCGAAATTGAGGGCCGGCCAAGCCTGGCATAGCGCGGAGCGGCAGGTGCCGACATCGCACTGGTACAGGGCATGCTCGCGCACCATGGGCTCGATATCGACCGGCACCTTGAGCACGCCGGCCAGGATCTCCGCGGTCTGCAGCGCGCGGGTGTAGGGGCTGCTGAGCAGGCGCGCGACCGGGCGGCCGGAACGCTGGATCGCCTCGGCGGTGGCCCGCACCTGGGCGCGGCCGGCCTCGGTCAGATGCGGGTCGGTGATGCCGGGGTCGAGGCCGGTGCGGCTGAAATGGACGTTGAACTCGGATTGGCCGTGGCGGATGAGGATCATGGCAGCAGTCTAGTCGACATCGATGATCTTGCGGTCATGCGTGACGCGCGGCGGCTTGTCATCCTCATCGCGGGCTTGCGTGTCGGCATCCTTCACCACCGTGAACTCGCCGTGGATCGTGCCGGTGTTCTGATAGACCCGGGTCTCGAAATGCGCGGCGGTCCGTCGCAGCAGCCAATTCCGCGTGACCGGCAGCAGCAGGATTGCGGCCAGGGCATCGGAGACGAAGCCCGGGATGATGAGCAGGATGGCGGCGGCGGCGAAGCACGCCGCGTCGATGATGGAATGGCCGGGCTCGCGTCCCTCAGCCAAGGCGGCGCGCAGGCGCCCGACCGCCTGCAGCCCGGTATGGCGCAGCAGCAGCAGACCGGCCGCGATCGCCGCGATCACCCAGAGCAGGGTGAGGGCCACGCCGAGCTTGGATCCGAGCCATACGAACCCCGCGATTTCGAGGAATGGCAGGGCAATGGCGGTCAAGGCGATCAATCGCAGCATCTTTACCTGTTCTCTAGGCAGCCTGGCCCGGGGTAAGCTTGCTCTCGACCGGGCAATTGCCTATCTAAGAGGGACGGGTCGCCATCGCAACGGCGATCGGTCCAAAGCCGATGGCGCAATTGCTCCAGATCTTGGGCCAGGTTCCGTCAGAGGAATGACACAGGTCGCATAACGTGCTGGAAATCCTGTTCTTCGCCATCGTCGCCGCATTCCTGGGCTGGCGGTTGTATAGCGTGCTGGGGCGGCGCACCGGCCATGAAAAGCCGTTCGACCCGTTCCGCACCAAGGAGACCCAAGCGCCAGCCACGGTATCGGAGCGCGAAGGCAATGTCCGCCGCCTGCCGGAGCCGGCGGCGCGGCCGGATCGCACGGATCGCGAGCGCCGCAAGCTGGAAGCGGCTATTGGTGCTGTGGCGGGCGACGTGCGGCGCGGACTGGACGCGATTCGCAGCGCCGATCCCAAGTTCGATCCGGTCGACTTCGTTGTCGGCGCGCGCGTGGCGTTCGACATGATCGTGGGCGCCTTCGCCCAGGGCGACGCCAAGGCCCTGCGGCCGCTGCTCGCCGACCAGGTCTTCGGCAACTTCAATGCCGCGATCGAGGAGCGCACCCGCAACAATCAGCGCCACGAGACGACCCTGGTCGGCATCCTCAGCGCCGATATCGTCGGGGCCGAGCTCAAGGGCGACGAGGCGCAGGTGGCGGTGAAGTTCGTCTCGCAGCAGATCAACGTCACCAAGGACCAGGAAGGCCGCATCGTGGACGGCGATCCCTCCGAGGTCGCCAACATCACCGACATCTGGACCTTCGCGCGGCCGGTGAAGTCGCGCGACCCCAATTGGGTCCTTGTCGCCACCGAAAGCCCGCAATAAGCGCGTTAGAGTGTTGGCAACCGCCGCGCACTCATGGCATGGGTGGCGGATGGTGCTTGACGGCTTCGAATCGATCCGCACGCAATGCAGCAGCGCAGCGCTCCGCACCCCTTCCTTGCGGGGAGGGAAGGGGCTCTCGTTGTTGGCTGCGCTCGCGGTTGCTCTCTCCGCCTGCGCGCAGCCGGCCGAGCCGCCGTCGCCGCACCTGAAGGAGCTGTCGCAGCTTCCCGGCTGGGAGGAGGATGCGAGCTTCCAGGCTTATCCCGCCTTGCTGGCAAGCTGCGGCGTGATCGCGACCCTGTCTTCCGACAAGGCGCTCGGCATCGGCGGGTCGCCGGTGGAATGGCGCGAGCCATGCGCGGCGCTCAATGAACTGAAGGCCGCCTTCGTCGCCGACACCGACGCGGCGTTGCGCCGGACGCTGGAGACGCATTTCGTCGCCATCGATCCCGGCACGGGCACCTCGGCGCTGGTCACCGGCTATTACGAGCCGGAACTGAAGGGCAGCCGCGTGCGGGACGCGGCGCATCCCTATCCGCTCTACCGGCTGCCGCCCGACCCGACGCGATTCGATCGCGCGGCGATCGACGGCGGCGCGCTCGCGGGCCGGGGGCTGGAACTGCTCTGGGTCGACGACAAGGTCGAAGCCTTCTTCCTGCATGTGCAGGGGTCCGGGCGCGTGCGGCTCGCGGACGGCCAGGTGGTGCGCGTCGGCTTCGCCGGCAGCAACGAGCGCGAATACGTCTCGATCGGCAGGGCGCTGGTCGATGCCGGCATCATGACCAAGGAAGAAGCCTCCCTCCAAAGCATCCGCGCCTATCTGAACGCTCACCCCGAGCAGATCGACAGCTGGCTGCACCGGAACCCGCGCTACGTCTTCTTCCGCGAGGCCGCGGCGTCGGAGAACGAGGGGCCGCGCGGCGCCCTCAACGTGCCGCTGACGGCGGGACGCTCCATCGCGGTCGATCCGGCTTTCGTGGCGCTGGGCCTGCCGGTGTGGCTGCGCACCACAGTGCCGGTGACAAATGCGCCCTTGCGGCGGCTGGTCGTGGCGCAGGATAAAGGCGGCGCGATCAAGGGCCCCGGGCGGATCGACCTGTTCTGGGGCGCCGGGGAAGAGGCGGAGGCGATGGCCGGTCCGATGAGGCAGCAGGGCACGTATTGGGTGATCGTGCCGCGAAGCGCCGCCGCGCGCTGGCTGGCACAGCAGGCGGGCTCATGAACGGGGCGGCGCGCAAGCAGGTCGGCCTGTTCGTCACCTGCCTGGTCGATCTCTACCGGCCGGTGGTCGGCTTCGCCGCGATTGCGCTGATCGAGCGCAGCGGGCCCTTCACCGTCGTGGTGCCGGAGGCGCAGACCTGCTGCGGCCAGCCTGGCTACAATTCCGGCGACCGGGAGAGCGCGCTTGCCATCGCGCGCCAGGTGGTGCGGGCCTTCGAAAGCTTCGACTACGTGGTGGCGCCGTCCGGCTCCTGCGCCGGCATGATCAAGACGCATTATCCGGAGCTGCTGGCGGGCGATCAGATTTTCGCGGCGCGCGCGAAGGCGCTAGCGGACAAGACCTACGAGCTGACGCAGTTCCTGCGCGACGTGGCCGGGTGGGACGGCCTCCATCCCGAATTCGCGAAGACCGTCACCTATCATGATTCCTGCTCGGCCCTGCGCGAACTCAAGGTGAAGCGGCAGCCGCGCGAGTTGCTGGCGAAGGTCGGCGGCCTCAAGTTCAAGGAGCTGCCGGATGGCGAGCCGTGCTGCGGCTTCGGCGGCACGTTCTGCGTCAAGTTCCCCGACATCTCCAACCGCATGGTGGATGACAAGGTCGTCAATATCGAGGCGACCGGCGCGGAGGTGGTGCTGGCGGCCGACATGGGCTGCCTGCTCAACATCGCTGGCAAGCTGAAGCGCAAGGGCAGCAGGGTCGAGGCGCGCCACGTCGCCGAGGTGCTGGCCGGCATGGCGCAGGATGCGGCGATCGGCGAAGGGCAATAGCCGATGCGATCGACCGCGCACCTCTTCAAGGACAACGCCGCCCGGGCGCTCACCGACCCGAACCTGCAGCAGGCGCTCACCCATGTGCGCACCAAGTTCATCGACAAGCGCCTCGACGCGGTCAAGGGCCTGCCGGAGTTCGATGCGCTGCGCGACGCGGCGCGCGATCTCAAGGATCATGTGCTGAGCCGGCTCGACGAGTATCTGGTCGAGTTCGAAGCCAACGTGGTGAAGAACGGCGGCCACGTGCATTGGTGCGCGACCCCGGCGGAGGCGCGCAAGACCATCCTCGAGATCTGCCGGGGCGCAGACGCGAAGACGGTCACCAAGGGCAAGACCATGGTGGGGGAGGAGATCGGCATCAACGATCACCTCGCCGCCAACGGCATCGAGCCGATCGAGACCGATCTCGGCGAATACATCATCCAACTCCGCAACGAGCCGCCCAGCCACATCATCGCGCCCGCCGTGCACGTCACGAAGGATCAGGTCGAGGAGACCTTCCGCAGGATCCACAGCGATCTCGATCCCGCGCGCAACCTGACGGAGCCGGCGACCCTGCTGCACGAGGCACGGGTCAAATTGCGCGGGCGCTTCATTGCGGCGGATGTAGGGATCACCGGCGCCAATTTTCTGATCGCGAATACCGGCTCGACCACGATCGTCACCAACGAGGGCAATGGCGACCTCACCCAGACCTTGCCGCGCATCCACATCGTGCTGGCGGGAATCGAGAAGGTGGTGCCGAGCCTGGAGGACGCTTCTGTCCTGCTGCGCGTGCTGGCGCGCTCGGCGACGGGGCAGGAGATGTCCGCCTACACGACCTTCTCGACCGGGCCGCGCCGGCCGGGCGATCTCGATGGGCCGGATGCGTTCCACGTCGTGCTGGTGGATAACGGCCGCAGCAAGTTGCTCGGCACCGAGTTCGAGGAGATGCTGCGCTGCATCCGCTGCGGCGCGTGCCTCAACCACTGCCCGATCTATCACAACGTCGGCGGGCACGCCTATGGCTGGGTCTATGCGGGCCCGATCGGCGCCATCACCACGCCGGCCTTGATCGGCATCGAGCATTCCGCGCCGCTGCCGGAAGCATCGTCGCTGTGCGGGCGCTGCGAAGCCGTGTGCCCCGTGCGCATCCCGATCCCCAGGATGCTGCGCCACTGGCGCGAAGAGGCGTTCGAGCGCCGCCTGCACGGCGAACGTGCGCGTTGGGCGCTGAAGCTGTGGGCCGCATTGGCGACGCGGCCGGCGCTCTATCGCGTGGCGACGCGTATCGGAGCCGGCGTGCTCGGCCTGATGGGCGGCCGGCGCGGGCGGTTGTCTGCGCTTCCATTGGCGGAGGGCTGGACCCGGCACCGTGACCTGCCCGCGCCGCAAGGCCGCACCTTCATGGCGATGTACCGGGGAAAGCGGTGACCGCGCGCGAGGACATCCTGGGGCGCATCCGCGCGGCGCGCGTGCAGGCGAAGCCGCATCCCGGACCTGGGCCGGTGCCGCAGCGGGGCCAGGTCGGCGGCGAGGAGCGCAAGGCGCTGTTCACGCGCATGGCGCTGCTGGCGGCGGCGACGATCGACCGTGCCGGCTCGCGCGCGGAGGTGCCGGGCCTGGTGAAGAGCTATCTCGGCCAGCACAATCTGCCGGCGGAGGTGCGCCTGGCGCCCGACCCGCGCATCACGGAACTCGACTGGGCCTCGCAGCCCTTGCTCAGCACCGGCGTCGGCGGCACCGATGGCTCGCACCCGGTTTCGGTGACCGGCGCCTTCGCCGGAATCGCGGAGACCGGCACGCTGGCGCTCACTTCGGGCGCGCCGTCGCCGACCTTGCTCAACTTCCTGCCGGAGACGCATATCGCAATCCTGGACGCCAGGGATCTCGCGGGTACCTACGAGGAAGTGTGGGCGAAGCTGAAGGCGCAATACGGCGATGCGATGCCGCGCACCCTCAACCTCGTGACCGGCCCGTCGCGCAGCGCCGATATCGAGCAGACCATCCTGATGGGCGCGCACGGGCCGCGGCGCCTGCACATCATCCTGGTCGACGAATCCTAGGGACATGGCGAAGCGGCGCGCTACGCCCGAGGAGCTCGAACTCTGGCGCCACGTTGCCCAGACCGTGCGACCGATCAAGTCCAAGCGCCGCGCCGCACCGTCGAAGGAGCAGGCATCGGCGGCGGCGGCTTCCGCCCATGCCAAGAGCGGCAAGCCGGCGGCGCCCGCTGCGACCGTGGCAAAGCCCAAGCCCTCCGCAGCACCCAAGCCGCATGAGCTGACCCACGGCCTCAGCCACGGCATCGACCGGCGCCAGGCGGCGCGCTTCCGCAAGGGCAAGCTGCCGATCGAAGGCAAGATCGACCTGCACGGCCGCACGCAGCAGGACGCGCATGACGATCTGCTCGCCTTTCTCAAGCGCGCCCACGGTGCCGGCAAGCGCACGGTCCTGGTGGTGACGGGCAAGGGCATGACCAAGGGGGGCATGACCAAGGGGGGCATGACCAAGGGGGGCATGACCAAGGGGGGCATGACCGGGTCCAAGACCGGCATCCTGCGCCAGGCGGTCCCGCGCTGGCTGAACGAGCCCGCCTTCCGCTCCCTGGTGCTGGCGTTCGACCATGCTGAGCCGCAGCATGGCGGCGAAGGCGCGCTCTATGTGCTGTTGAAGCGGGTGCGGGAGAGATGACGCCCTTCGGCCGGAAGCTGCGCGACCTGCGCGCGGCGCGGAACTGCCAGCTCAAGGACCTCGCCCGGGCGCTGAAGGTGAGCTCGGCCTATCTCTCCGCGCTGGAGCACGGCCATCGCGGCAAGCCCTCGCCTGGCCTGGTGCAGCAGGTCGCGGCCTATTTCAATCTCGCCTGGGAGGAGGTGGATGAGCTGAAGGCGCTGGCGGAATTGTCGGACCCGCGCGTCACCATCGACACCGCGGGCCTCAGCCCCGAAGCGACGGAGCTTGCCAACCGCCTGGCGGCGCGGATCGATGGAATGAGCGAAGCGGAAATTGCGCGGCTTCTCGCGGTGCTGAAAAGCGGGCGATAGCGGACGCACGCTCTTGCGCGAGCGTGTCAGCGCCGGCGCTGCAGGAAGTAGCGGCCGGGCTTGATGCCGGCGGGCAGCGCCAGGGCTTCGAGCGCGGGATCCTCGACCGGCTGGTCGCTGATGAGGATGCCGCCGGACTTCAGCAATTGCAGGACGGAGGGCAGCATGGCGCGGGCGAGGCGCTGGCTCGCCGCCTCGTCACCCGAGCCGACGTCGAGATTGGCGAGCGCGGTGTTCTGCCCGAGCTGCGCGATCGCGCGGGGCAGGCTGTCGAGGAAGTCGCCGAGGAACAGGCGATCATCGGGCGGGATGCAGTCCGGATGCGCCGCCACCTTGCGCTCGAACACATAGATGTCGCGGCCGGTCAGCGTCTCCCGCAAGTGATCGTAGGTGCGCCCGTTGCCGAGGCCGAATTCAAGCACGTTGCCCGGGAGACCCGCGATCAGGCGCGCCGCCGCGTTGAGGCAGGCGCGCTGCGCTTCCAGGCGGCGGATGAACGAGTCGAGCCGGCTCAATGCTTGGTCGCTGCCAGGAGCTCGTTGGCATGCTCGAGGCGCTGGGCCAGCACGCGCATGACCTCGATGGAGATGGTGGGGAAATCGGCCATCATGCGGAAGAACAGGTCCTTGGTGATCTTGAGCGTGGTCAGATCCTCGGTCGCGACCACGGTCGCGGTGCGCGGCACGTCGCACAAGATGCCGATCTCGCCCACGAAGTCGTCGCGTCCGACTTGAGCCACCTTCAAATTGCCGTTCGGCGTCTCGACCAGCACGTCGGCCTTGCCTTCCAGGATGATATAGGCCGCATCCGCGGGATCGCCCTGGCGCACCATCTCCTCGCCCTTGCGGAACTGCGTGCGCTCCGCGGCGAAGGCCATCAGCTTCAGCTTGGCTGGCTCGACCTTCGCGAACAGCTCCATGCGCTTCAGCGCTTCAACGTCGTCCAGGATGCTCATGCCTCGGCCTCCGTCCCTGAAATTATGCCTCGTTTCTTCTGAACTTGGCTAGCTTGCCGCCATCTGCATGCCGATCCCGAGATCGGCCAGGGCGGTGCCCGGCCGCGCCAGCCGGTCCAGCGGACCCTGCTCGACCACCCGGCCCTCCCGCATCACCGCCACCCTATCCATGACGCTGCACAGCGCGGCGTTGTCGGCGATGAGGATCAAGCAGCGGTCCCTCATTTCGTTCCGCAGGGCCTTGGCGATGCGCGTCTGCACAGCCGCTTCCAGCGGGGCCAATGCGTTGTTGAGGATGAGGATCCTGGGCCGCCGCAGGAGCGCGCGGACAAGCGCCACCTTCTGGCGTTGCGCCTGGCTGAGTCGCCTGCCGCCGGTGCCCACGCCATGCTCCAGGCCGACCTCCAGCACGGCGGGCTTGAGGCCGAGCTCGGTCACCACGTCAAGCAGCAGGCGGTGGATTCGTTGGGCGGCCTGGGCCTGGCCGTAGACCAGGCGGCCGAACAGCATGTTGTCCTGAACCGTGGCGGCGGCGTTGTAGCGCTGCGGATCGAAGAACTCGATGTAGTCGTGATACTCCCGTGGCAACGTCTCCGCAAAGCGCCGCCGCGCCGAGAGCAGCCGCGCCTCCAGCTCCGCATCGATCAGGTCCAAGCGGTGCCGCGCCTCGATATAGGGGAAGGTGATGGCGACCAGGCGCTGCTGGTCGGCGGGCGAGGCGTTCTCCAGCCCGCCGCGCTGCACGCGGTTCAGCAATTGCTGGACCAGCGGCAGGTCGTCGGCGGAGACGAAGCTGAATTGCTCGAAGAAGGGATGGCCCGGCGGCAAGTCCGCGAACAGCTCGACCATGGTTTCGGCGATCTTGGCGCCCATCGCCATCAAGGCGGGCTTGAGGCCCTCCGCCTCTATCACGCCGGCCAGCACCATGTTGTCGCGCAGGGCCGCATGGTCGAAGACCGGGCCGCGCGGCGTGCCGAACAGCAGGTTCTCCGCCACGGTCATGTTGCGGTTGTAGCGCGCCGGATCGAACTGCTCGACCAGGTGGTTGATGCCCGGTTCCTGCAGGCGGCGGCGCATGGCGGCACGGGCCTCCAGCAAGCGCCCGGCGATCTCGGGCTGCGCGTCGGGGTCGACGCGGCCGCGCAGTCCGAACTGGTAGATGTCGTCCTCCAGCTCGACGGTCGGAAGCAGGTCGATGATGCGCGCCTTCAGGCCGGCGAAGTCGTCGGCGCCGGCAGCCCGGAAATCGATCCATTGCGCGTGGATGTCGAAGACGGGGTTGCCCGTGCGCTTCGCCTCCATGACGCGGCGCTGATAATGCACCAGCGCCCGGCCGTCATATTGCGCCGGCGCGACCGGCCGGTGCTTCAGGCCGTAGACCACGTTGTCGAGGATCGACATCGGAAAGAGATAGGTTTCGTCGCCGACATAGGAGATGCTGCGCCCGATTGTGGCCTCCGGCAGCGTGGTCATGTCGGCATCGCCCCAGCGCAGCGTGCCACTGGTCGGCAGGATCAGCCGCGCCAGGAGGAGGCCCAGCGCCTCCTTCCCGGAGCCATTGAACCCGACGATCGCCAGGTGGTCCCGCGCGCCGACCTCCAGCGCGGCATTGTCGAGCAGGCGCGCGCCGCCTTCCTCGTGATAGGCGACCGACTGGACGGAGAGGCCGCCTTCCGGCGTTGGCAGACCGTCGGCGATCCGCTGCAGCTCCGGCGGCATCATGTCGCCCGGCGTGAACTGCTCGATCACCTGCTCGTATTTGATCTGCACGTCCTGGCTCTGCTGCTGCCAGTCGATCAGCTCCTTGACCGGGCTCGGCAGGTCCTTGTAGGCGCCGATCACAGCGACCAGCGAGCCGACGTCGAACTGCCCCGTCAGCGCCAGATAGCCGCCGATCAGGTAGAACAGGAACGGCGTCACCTGCGAGAGCATGTTGTTGATGTATTTGACGAAGAACTTGCGCTGGTAGAGCTCGAACCGGATCAGGAAGATCCGCTCCAGCAGGTTGACGACATCCGCGCGCTCGTAGTTCGAGGTGTCGTTGGCGTGGATCTCGATCGTGCCGTCGACATTCTCAGCGATGCGGCCGGCAAGCTGGCGCGCCGTCAACTGGCGCTGCCGCGCCAGCTCCAGGATGCGCCGCCGCAGGAGCGGGATGACGACCAGCTGCACGGACAGCACCAGCACCGAGATGAGGCCAAGCCATACGCTCTGCAGCATGATGAAGATGAGGGCGGTGAGGGCCTGCCCGCCCAGGAAGGCCGGCGTCACATAGGCATCGCCGATGAAGCCGCCCAGGGGCTCGACCTCGTCCTTGATCATGGTCGCCACCTCCGCCTGCTTCACCTTGCGGAAGTGGCTGAGGGGGAAGCGCAGGACGCGGTCGTACAGCTCGTAACGCAGGCGCCGCAGCATCCGCTCGCCGAGGCGGCCCTTCTGGGTGTTGACGACCTGCTTCACCCAGCCGTTGAGGACGACGAAGAACAGGAACGAGAAGCAGAGCGCCACCAGGTAGGCGATGCGGTCGAGGTCGAAGCCGGAGAACAAGGTCAGCTCGGGCAGGCCGATCGCCTCGATGGGGCCGATGGACAGGTGCAGGAACTTCGCGGTGGCGTTGCCGGCGACGAAGGCCTCGCCCTGGATGGCCTCGTTGACGATCTGCTTCGGCAGGTCGAGGGAGATGAAATAGAAGACGTAGGAGACCACGACGATCGCCAGGATGACCGATTGGTCACGCCAGCTATTGCGCCAGATGTAGCGAAACAGATTGTGTTCCATGCCCACGCCCCACACCGGCATGCGCCGGTCGCTTGATTTCATTGCGTGTCGGGACAATAGGGGGAAGTCGCAGATCAGAGAACAGTGATCAGACAAGAGGGAGGGACGCCTTGATCCGCCGCTGCTGTCCGCTATGTACTGTTCCCTGTCGTTCATGGGCCGCGACGCAGCCCCGCCGGGGCGCCGCGCCGGCGGGTTGTGATCTGGAAAGTAACATTAAATCAATGCTTTAATGATATGGCGTGGCGTGGAGTCGATGGCGGATCATTTCACCGGTTCACACTTTTTTTCGGCAAAGGCCCTATGCCATACTCTGCGTGCTCGCCGCTGACGGGGGACAAGGCGCGTGTCCGATAACGAGACCAAGAACAGGGACGTGCGCGTCCTCATCTATTCACACGACACGTTCGGACTGGGCCACCTCAGGCGCTGCCTGACCATCGCCCATGCCCTGGTCGACCAGAACAAGGACATGTCGGTCATCATCCTGACCGGCTCGCCGATCATCGGCAGCTTCAATTTCCGGGCACGGGTCGATTTCGTGCGCATACCCGGCGTGATCAAGCTGCGCTCGGGCGACTACACGCCCTTGAGCCTGCTGATCGACATCGACGAGACGCTGGCGATGCGCGATTCCATCATCCAGCACACCGCCGAGATCTTCGATCCCGACATCTTCATCGTGGACAAGGAGCCGCTGGGGCTGCGCGGCGAAGTGCACAAGACGCTGAAGATGCTGAAGGAGCGCGGCGCCCACCTGGCGCTTGGCCTGCGCGACATCATGGACGACCCTGTGCACCTCGTCCCCGAATGGGAGCGCAAGAAGGCGGTGCCGGCGCTACGCGACCTCTACGACTCGATCTGGGTCTACGGCCTGCCGCAGATCTGCGACCCGCTCGAGGGGATCGAGCTTCCGAAATCGGTGCGGCGCAAGATGACCTATACCGGCTATCTGCACCGCTCCCTGCCGCACGGCACGCCGGCGCACTGGACCCTGCAGAAGATCGAGGCGCCGTACCTGCTGGTGACGACCGGCGGCGGCGGCGACGGCGAGGAGGTGATCGACTGGGTGCTGCGCGCCTACGAGAACGACAAGGCGCAGCCCCATCCGGCGCTGCTGGTGCTCGGCCCCTTCATGCATTCCGATCGCCAGGCGGAGTTCATCCATCGCGCCAGCCGGCTGCCCAATATCGAAGCCATCACCTTCGACGCGCAGATCGAGCATCTCATGGCGCGCGCCATCGGCGTGGTTGCGATGGGCGGCTACAATACCTTCTGCGAGATCCTCTCCTTCGATAAGCGCGCGGTCATCATCCCGCGCACCCAGCCGCGCATGGAGCAGTATATCCGCGCCAAGCGGGCGGAGGAGCTCGGCCTCGCCTCCATGCTGGAGGATGACGGCCAGCGCGACTGGAAGCGCATGGCGACCGCCCTGCGCCAGCTGCCGCAGCAGGCGCTGCCCAGCGACGTTGTGGTGCCGGGCCTGATGGACGGTCTTGAGAACCTCAACCGGCTCGTCAACCACGCGGTCGAGCGCGTGCGCAAGAGCGGCCGTATCGGAGAGCGCGTGCGCGCGGTCAACAATGGCAACGGCCGTGCCCGCCTGCCCCGCCTCGCCGCGCGCAAGACGCGGTAGGAACTGCGCTCGTTGTATGTACGCTCCGATATGTCACCCCGGCCTTGAGCCGGGGCCCATGCGGCCGTTAGAGCGCGCTGGTGGAGGGCATGGGTCCCGGCTCTGCGCCGCTGCGCGGCTCGGCCGGGATGACAGTGAGATTGATCGTAGATGTCCCGCCTGATCTTCATCCTCAAGGGTTATCCGCGCCTGTCGGAGACCTTCATCGCGCAGGAGATCCGCGCGCTGGAGCGGCGCGGCCTCGGCATCGACATCGTCTCGCTGCGCTTCCCGACCGACAAGCACGTGCATCCGGTGCATCGCGAGATTGCGGCCAAGGCGTCCTACCTGCCGGAATATCTCTACCAGGAGCCTTGGCGCGTCCTGTGCGCGTGGACCAAGGCGAAGCTCCGGCGCGGCTATTGGCGTGCGCTGTGGCAGTGGATCAAGGACCTGGCGCGCGATCCCACGCCCAATCGCGGGCGGCGCTTTGGCCAGGCCTGCGTGATGGTGGCGGAGCTGCCGAAGGATGCGACGCGCCTCCATGCGCACTTCGTGCACACGCCGGCCTCCGCGACCTATTACGCGCATCTCATCACAGGCCTGCCCTGGAGCTGCTCGGCGCACGCAAAGGACATCTGGACCTCGCCCGACTGGGACAAGCGCGAGAAGCTCGCGACCCTCGACTGGCTGGTGACCTGCACGCGCGACGGCTATGAGCACCTGCGCGCGATCGCGCGGCCGGCGGACCGAGACAAGGTGCACCTCGTCTATCACGGCCTGGATTTCGCGCGCTTCCCCGAGCCGCCGCTGGCCATGCGCGATCCGGCCGCGCCGCTGCGCCTCCTCTCGGTCGGGCGCGCGGTGCCGAAGAAGGGCTATGCCGACCTTCTGAAGGCCCTCGCCCTGCTGCCCGGCGGGGCCGGGTGGCGCTTCCATCACATCGGCGGCGGGCCCCTGCTCGACGATCTGAAAAACCTCGCCGACACCCTGCAGATCGCGGATCGCGTCACCTGGCAGGGCGCCGCCCCCCAGGAACAGGTCTTGGAGGCCTACCGGGCGGCGGATATCTTCGTCCTTGCGAGCTGCATCGCGGAGGACGGCGATCGCGATGGATTGCCCAACGTGCTGATGGAGGCGCAGAGCCAGAAGCTGGCGGTGGTCGCGACCAGCCTTCCCGGCATCGCGGAACTGGTGGTGCCGGACGAGACCGGCCTGCTCGTGCCGCCCAACGCGCCCGCGGATCTGTCGGGCGCGCTGCTGCGCCTGATGCGCGATCCCGCATTGCGCCTGCGCCTCGCCGAAGCGGGATTCGCGCGCGTGCGCCAGCACTTCTCGCTCGAGCGCGGCATTGACGACCTGGAGCGCAGGTTTAAGGCGGACGGATGACGTTCTCTCTTTCTGTCATCCCGGGCGAGCGAAAGCGAGACCCGGGACCCATGCGTACCCGCAGCGACGCCGATGGATCGCTTGGGTCCCGGCTCTGCGCCGCTGCGCGGCTTGGCCGGGATGACAGTGAGAGCAGCAGTGAGAGAAGCGGAGTCTCGGCGCGATGACCCGCCTGCTCTTCTTCGCGCCGTTGAAGGCGCCGGATCATCCGACGCCATCCGGGGACCGCACGATGGGGCGGCTGATCGTGCGCGCGCTGAAGCGCGCCGGCTTCGAGGTGGATCTGGCGAGCCGCCTGCGCACGCGGATCGCGGCGCCGAGCCTCTCCGCGCAATATGCCAAGCGCGACAAGTGCTTCGCGGCGGCGGACCGCGCGATCGCGCGTGCGCGCAGGCTGCCGAAGGCGCAGCGGCCGCGCGCTTTCGTGACGTATCATCTCTACTACAAGGCGGTGGACTGGATCGGTCCGCGCGTGGCCGATGCGCTGGAGATCCCGTATCTGGTCGCAGAGGCGAGCCATGCGCCGAAGCGCGCAACCGGCGACTGGGCCTTCAACCACGAAGGCACGGAGGCGGCGATCAAGCGCGCGGATGCGATCTTCTGCCTCAATCCCGGCGACAAGGAATGCCTGGCGCTGGTGACGCAGAGGCGACGCCTCGTCGATCTGCCGCCCTTTCTGGATCTGGCGCGGTTCGCGCCGGAGGTGCCGGATCGCGACCAACCGCGCGCGGCGCTCGCAAAGCGGCTGAAGATCGATGCGGCCGCGCCCTGGCTGCTCGCGGTCGGCATGATGCGCGACGGTGACAAGCTCGCCTCCTATCGCGTGCTGGCCGAGGCGCTCAAGCGTGCAAGGCTGAAGCGGCCCATGCTGCTGATCGCCGGCGACGGCGCGGCGCGGCGCGACGTGCAGCGTGCCTTCGCCGATGCGCCCGGCCGGGTCGCCTTCCTGGGCCAGATCGCGCCGGACCGGCTCGTGCCGCTCTATGCCGCCGCGGACCTCATGGTCTGGCCCGCCATCAACGAGGCCTTCGGCATGGCGCTGCTGGAGGCGCAGGCCTGCGGCCTGCCGGTGCTGGCCGGCGCGTCGGGCGGCGTGCCCGGCATCGTCGCCGACGGCAAGACCGGCTTCCTGGTCGCGCCCGGCGATGCCGCCGCCTTCGCTTCCGGCCTCAAGCGCGCGCTGGCGAGCGATCTCGTGGCGCAGGGCCGCGCGGCGCGGCGCAAGGCGGAGCGGCGGCACGATATCCCGGCGGCGTCCGCGACCTTCGCGCGCGTGCTGGCGAAGCTGGGCGTCACGCCATGACTGTGATCGTCGCGCTGCGCCATGCGCCCACCGCCTGGAATCGCGACCGGCGTCTGCAGGGGCGCACCGACGTGGCGCTGGACGAGGAGGGCATCGCGGTTGCCGCGCGCTGGCGCATCGATCCCGACTGGGCCGGCTATCGGGTCCTGTCCAGCCCGCTGCAGCGCGCGCGGATGACGGCGGCCATCCTGTTTCCCGACGCGGAGATCGGCATCGATCGCCGGCTGATCGAGATGGATTTCGGCGCCTGGGAGGGGAAGAGCCTCGCGGAATTGCGCGCCGACCCCACCGGCGATACGGCCGAACGAGAGGCCCTGGGCCTCGATTTCCGGGCGCCGGAGGGCGAATCCCCGCGCGAAGTGCAGGCCCGCATCCGGCCGCTGCTGGCCCGGCTGGCGGAGCTGGGGCGGTCGACTGTCCTGGTCACGCATAAAGCTGTCATACGCGCCCTCTATTCCATGGCCACGGGATGGCCCATGATCGGCAAGCCGCCCGCCAAGCTGCGCCCCAACAGCGCGCAGCTCTTCCGGCTGGACACGGATGGAACGCCGGTGGTGAAGCGGCTGAATATGAGCCTGGAGGCGTGATGTGAATTCGGATCCTGGGACGCGTGAACGTCGCAGTCTCTCAACTGTCACCCCGGCCGAAGAGCCGAGGCATATGCGGCGTCACCCTTTCACCGATGGAACGCATCGGTCCCGGATCGCGCTTCGCTTGCCCGGGATGACAGGAAGGGAGCGTGGCGCGCGGGAGCGCCACCTCCCATGACGGCCCCCCGCGTCTTCTTCTACGTGCAGCATCTGCTCGGGATCGGGCATCTCAAGCGGGCGGCGGCGATCGCTGCGGCGCTCGTGGAAGCGGGCGCTTCGGTCGATTTCGTGCTGGGCGGCGCGCCGGTGTCGGGAATCGCGCCGCAGGGCGTGCGCGCGGTGCAGTTGCCGCCGGCCATTGCCTCGGACGCGCAGTTCACCTACCTGCTGGACGAGCATGGCGAGAAGGTCGACGAGCGCTGGAAGGTGCAGCGCAAGCAGGCGCTGCTCGATGCGTTCGAGGACGCCAAGCCGGACATTGTGCTGCTGGAGATGTACCCGTTCGGCCGGCGGCAGTTCCGCTTCGAGCTGCTGCCGCTGCTGGACGCGGTCGGCGCGCAATTCCCCAAGCCGCTGGTGGCGGTCTCGGTGCGCGACATCCTGGTGGACAAGGGGCGCATGGATCGCGCGCGCGAAGCGGCGGAGATCGTCAAGAAGCGGGTCGACCTGGTCCTGGTGCATGGCGACCCTGCGCTGACACGCCTCGACCTCACCTTCCCGCTGACCAGCGAGATCGCGGACAAGATCGTCTATACCGGCTTCGTGGTCGAGCGGCCGCCAACGCTTCCTGGCGCGGCCGATCCCTTCGCCGACCGTTCGGATGGCGAGATCCTGGTGTCGGCGGGCGGCGGGGCTGTCGGCTTCCCGCTGCTCGCCGCCGCGATCCGCGCCAAGAAGCTGACGCGGCACCGCAACCACCGCTGGCGCATCGTGACCGGCGCCAACCTGCCGGGACCGCAGCGACTGGAGCTGGACAAGCTGGTCGCGCAGGACCCGGACATCGCCATCGACGGCTTCCGCCCCGATTTCAGCAGCCTGCTCTACGCGTGCCAGCTCTCTGTGTCCCAGGGCGGCTACAACACGGTGATGGAGCTGATCGCGACCAAATGCCCCGCCGTCATTATGCCCTTCGCGGAAGGCGGCGAGAGCGAACAGACCATGCGGGCGCGCATGCTGGAGGAGCGGCAGGTGCTGAGCATGGTCGATCCCGACTTCCTGACCCCCGGCACGCTGGCCGCCGCGATCGATGCGGCCAAGCCGCCCGCCGCGCTGGAGCTCAACCTCGACGGCGCGCGCCGGAGCGCGGCCAGGCTGATCGCTGCCTGGAACGAGCGGCAATGAGTGCCGGGGATGCTCAGCATCGGGATTCCCTGCACTGGGAGTCCCTGCACTGGGAGTCCCTGGCGCGCGAATGCGAGGCCTGGGCGGCCGGCGGCCGCCAGATCGAGTTGTGGTGGCGGGACGATGACGCGGTCGCGGACACGCCGGCCCTGCGCCGCCTGCTCGATCTTGCGACCGTGCCCCTGTCCCTGGCGGTGATTCCCGCGGGCCTCGAGGCCAGTCTGCCGACGCTTCTGAAAAGCCATCGTTCCGTCACCGTCCTGCAACACGGCTACGACCATGGCAATCGTGCGCCGGCCGGCGCGAAGAAGTCGGAGTTCCCGGCTACGCGCCCCTGGGCGGAGGCGGCGCGCGACCTCGCGCAAGGCCGCACGCGTCTAGCTTCGGCCTTCGGCGCGCAATTCGTGCCGGCCCTGACGCCGCCCTGGAACCGGATCGATACCGGTCATGCCGCGCGGCTCTCAGAGCTGGGCTATGAGGGATTAACCACTTATCTCGCGCGAAAATCAGACCGAGTGGGAATTGCCCAGGTCAACACGCATGTCGACGTGATCAACTGGCACGGCGGCCGCCGCTTCCTTGGGGTCGCGGCCAGTCTCGACCTGCTGGTCCGGCACCTGTCGGACAAGCGCTTAGGAAACGCCGATCCCGGCGAGCCAACGGGTCTGTTGACGCATCATCTGGTCCATGACACAGAGACGTGGGAGTTCCTGGGGGCATTGCTCGATTGGTGCGCCAAAAAGCCGATCATAAACTGGCGATGTGCCGCTGATCTGTTTCCGGAGTCTGGGAGTCGATGACCGAGCTGAGATACCCGGTGTCGTCCCTTGCCTGGGACTATGCGCGAGGGATCGCGGGCATCGTCATCTGCGTTGTGATCCTCGTCACAAACGAATGGCATAATCAATTGCTTTGGCTTTTCGTGGGATTGACCATCTTGTTCGCCATCTACACGATGACGACGATTGCCAAGAACTTGGCATGGTTCCGGGTATCGGAAGAGGGGATCGAATGCGGGGGCTTCCGGAGGCAATCCATTCGCTGGGTCGATCTCAGCGAAATGGCCTTGCGGTACTATCCGACATCTCGCAGCCGCAAAAAGGGATGGATGACGCTGACCCTGAGGGCCAAAAGTGGCCAGGCGCAGGGCGGCCGAGGACAAGCCGGCGGGGGGCAAGCTGGCGGCGAAGTAAGCGTGAGGATCGAGTCCAACCTGCCGGGTTTTTCCGAGATCGCCACCCGCGCCGCCTGGGCCGCAAAGGAAAACAAGCTTATCGTGGACCGGGTGACGGCGGACAACCTCGCCGCGCTCGGCGTTTCGGCGTGAGCGACAGGCGCTAGCCGATGGACCGCTCCGCACAACCGCCCCGGATGCCCTCGCATGAGGCGCTGCCGGGCGATGTCCAGCAGGGCAACCTGCTGACGGTGCGGGGCCTGAAGATCGCGTTCGATCTCGACACCGGCGTGCTGGAGGCGGTGCGCAGCATCGATTTCCGCGTGCCTCATGGCAAGACGGTGGCGCTGGTCGGCGAATCTGGATCGGGCAAGTCGGTGGTGGCGCAGGCCATCATGGGCATCCTGCCCAAGATCGCCCGCATCTCCGCCGGCCAGATCCTGTTCGACCGCGCCGGAACGCAGAACGGCAACGGCGCAGGCAACACGGGCGGTGGGAACGGGGGCGCGGGGATCGTGGACATCGCCCAGCAACCGCGCAACGGGCCGGTGATGCGCGCGATCCGGGGCAGCGCGATCTCGATCATCTTCCAGGAGCCGATGACCTCGCTCTCGCCGGTCCACACGATCGGCGACCAGATCGGCGAGGCGCTGCGCCTGCATCGCAAGCTGTCGGCGCGCGAGGCCGAGGAAATGGTGAGGGAGATGCTGCGCCTGGTCGGCTTTCCCGATCCCCGGCGCGGCTTCAAGACCTATCCGTTCGAGCTGTCGGGCGGCCTGCGCCAGCGCGCGATGATCGCGATGGCGCTGATCTGCCGGCCGACCCTGCTGATCGCCGACGAGCCGACCACCGCCCTCGACGTCACCATCCAGGCGCAGATCCTGAAGCTGATGATCGATCTGCAGAAGGAACTGCAGATGGCGCTGCTGCTGATCACGCACGATCTCGGCGTGGTCGCGAACATCGCCGACGAGATCGTGGTCATGTATCACGGCGAAGTCATGGAATCCGGCACCATGGAGGATCTGTTCCAGGCGCCGGAGCATCCCTATCTCCAGGCGCTGCTGCGCGCGGTCCCGCGCTTCGGCATGGCGCCGGGCGAAAGGCTGACGCCGATCCGCGAGATCCCGGTGACCCAAGGCAAGATGTTCGCCGAGAAGAAGCCCTGGCCGGAAGGCGCGGGGCTCGGCGCGCCGCTGCTGCTGGTGGAGAACGTCAGCAAGAGCTTCTCGATCCGCAAGGGCGGCTTCCTCGGCGGCGAGGAGAAGCAGGTGCTGGCGGTCGACGACGTCAGTTTCGAGCTGAAGCGCGGCGAGTGCCTGGGTCTGGTCGGCGAGTCCGGCTGCGGCAAGACCACCTTGTCCAAGATCATCATGCGCGCGCTGACGCCCGATACCGGCCGCATCCTGTTCAACGAAGGCTCGCGCCTGGCCGACACGCTGACACTGCGCGGCAACCAATTGCAGGAGTTCCGCAGGCGCATCCAGTTCGTGTTCCAGGACCCGATGGGGTCCCTGAACCCGCGCATGTCGGTGTTCGACATCATCACCGAGCCGCTGGTGATCCACAGGATCGGCACGACGCGCGAGCGCGAGGAGATCGCGAAAGAGCTGATGGCGCTGGTCGGGCTCGACATGCGGCATCTGCGGCGCTATCCGCACAGCTTCTCCGGCGGCCAGCGCCAGCGCATCGGCATCGCGCGCGCCATCGCCCTGCGGCCCGACGTGGTGATCTGCGATGAGCCGGTGAGCGCGCTCGACGTCTCGATCCAGGCGCAGATCCTGAACCTGCTGAAGGACCTGCAACAGAAGCTTGGGCTAACCTACATCTTCATCTCGCACAACCTGGCCGTGGTCGAGTACATTGCCGACCGCATCATGGTCATGTGCGCCGGGCGCCTGGTGGAGATGGCGCCGGCGGACCGGTTGTTCCACAACCCGGTCCATCCCTATACTCGGGCGCTGCTTGCGGCGGTGCCGGACCCGTCCTTGACCTGCCGGCTGAATTTCGACCGATTGATGGAAGGCAAGGCCTCCATCCCCTCGGCCTGGCCGGCGCCCTTTACCATCGATCCCGATCGCCGGCCGGGCATGGTGGAAGTCTATGACGGACACTGGGTCCGCGCCGGCATCGACGTGAGGAGTGCAGCATGAAACGCCGGGACTTTCTGTTGACCAGCCTGGGCGCCGGCCTGGTGATGGGGGCGCCGTCCGCCTTTGCCGAGTTCATCGGTGCGCCCATCTTCAAGGACGCGGAGGCGAAGGGCGAATTGCCGCCGGTGGCCGCGCGCCTGCCGAAGACCCCCGCCATCGCCAAGATGCCGGAGATCGGCGTGCAAGGCGGCGAGATCCGCATGCTGATGGCCAATGCCAAGGACACCCGCATCCTCGTCGCCTATTCCTATGCGCGCCTCATCTGCTACGACCGGGACTACAAGCTGGTGCCGGACATCTGCGAGAGCTTCGCGGTGGAGGAGGGGCGCATCTTCACCTTCAAGCTGCGGGAAGGGCACAAATGGTCCGATGGCGCGCCCTTCACCTCCGAGGCGTTCCGCTATTTCTGGGAAGACGTGGCGAGCAACGAGGAGCTGATGCCGACCGGCGCCCCGGCGATCCTGCTGGTGGATGGCAAGCCGCCGAAAGTCGAATATCCCGATGAGCTGACGGTGCGCTATTCGTGGGAGAGGCCGAACGCCGAATTCCTGCCGCAGCTGGCCGGCGCCTCGCCGCTCTTCATCTACCGCCCCGGCCACTATCTCAAGACCTTCCACAAGAAATACCAGGACGCGGCGAAGCTCGAAGAAGCGGTGAAGGAGTCCGGTCAGCCGAGCTGGGCGGCGCTGCATAACCGCCGCGACAACCAGTATCGCAACGACAATCCGAAGCTGCCGACGCTCGATCCCTGGGTGCTGCAGAACAAGCCGCCAGCGGAGCGCTTCGTGTTCAAGCGCAATCCGTACTATTACCGGGTCGATGAGAACGGCCAGCAACTGCCCTATGCCGACCAGGTGGTGTTCGACATCGCGGATTCGAAGCTGATCCCGGCGAAGGCGGCGGCCGGCGATTCCGATCTGCAGGCGCGCAACATCCGGTTCGACAATTACACCTTCCTGAAAGACGCGGAGGCGCAGAAGCAGAAGTTCTGGGTTCGCTTGTGGGATGACGGGCGGGGCAGCAAGCTGACGCTATATCCCAACCTCACCACCAACGACGCGGTGTGGCGCGGCATCCTGCGCGACGTGCGGTGCCGGCGCGCTTTGTCGATGGCAATCGACCGCGAGGAGGTAAACCAGGCGATCTATTACGGGCTCGGCGTTGCGGGCAACAACACGGTGCTGAACTTCAGCCCGCTCCACAAGCCGGAATACACCACCACCTGGGCCACCACCGATATCGACCAGGCCAACAGGCTGCTGGACGACATGGGTCTCACCAAGCGCTCCAGCGAGAATTTCCGCCTGCTGCCCGACGGCCGGCCGATGGTCGTGATCATCGACACCGCGGGCGAGAGCACCGAGGAAACCGACGTGCTGCAGCTGATCCGCGATTCGTGGCGCAAGATCGGCGTCGACCTCTTCACCAAGCCGTCGGAGCTCGAGGTCTTCCGCAACCGCATCTTCGCCGGCGATTCGATCATGTCGGTTTGGACGGGCGTGGACAACGGCTTCCCCAACGCGGACATGAGCCCGTGGGAGTTCACCCCGACCAGCCAGCAGCAACTGCAATGGGCGAAATGGGGTCAATTTTACGAGACCAAGGGCGAAGCCGGCGAGAAGGTCGACATGCCGGAAGCACAGAAGCTGGCGGATCTGATGGAGGCTTGGCGCGACGCCATCGATAGCGACAAGCGCGCCGCGATCTGGGAGCAGATCCTCGCGATCTGGACCGACCAAGTCTACACCTTCGGCACGGTTTCCCACGTGCCCCAGCCGGTGGTGGCGAGCCGCCACCTGCACAACGTGCCGGAGAAGGCGATCTGGTCGTGGGATCCCGGCGCGCAGTTCGGCGTCTACAAGCCGGATACCTTCTGGTTCGACGAGAAGCGGCCGCTAAGCACCGTCGCAGAGCAGTAACCAGACTCGATGTTCCGTTATTTTGTCCAACGCCTGCTGGTGATGATCCCGACGCTGATCGTCATCAGCATGGCGATCTTCGCGATCATCCAGGCGCCGCCGGGCGACTGGATCGAGACCTATATCGCGGAGCTGCAGTCCCAGGGCGAGGCGGTGGACCCGGCCAAGATCGAGTTCCTGCGCCGGACCTACGGCCTCGATCAGCCGTTCTACATGCAATATCTCAAATGGGCCGGCGGCTTGTTGCAGGGCGATCTTGGCTACAGCTTCGCCCATTCGCTGCCGGTCAACGAGGTGGTGGGCGACCGGCTGTCACTGACCGTGGTGGTATCGCTCGCCTCAGTCCTGTTCGTGTGGATCGTGTCGTTCCCGATCGCGGTCTATTCGGCGGTGCGCCAATATTCGATCGGCGACTACTTCTTCACCTTCCTCGGCTATATCGGGCTGGCGACACCGAGCTTCCTCATCGCGCTCATCCTGCTCTATCTCGCCAACGTCTATTTCGGCATCTCGATCGGCGGCCTGATGGACCCCCAATACATGAACGCGCCTTGGAGCTGGGCCAAGTTCCAGTCAATCCTGTCGCATCTGTGGATCCCGGTCCTCGTCATCGGCCTGCCGGGAACCGCGGGCATGATCAGGCGCCTGCGCGCCAACCTGCTCGACGAGCTCAACAAGCAATATGTCGTGACCGGCCGCGCCAAGGGCCTGCCGCCGGGGCGGCTGCTGGTGAAATACCCGCTGCGCATATCGCTCAATCCCTTCATCGCCGATATCGGCAGCCTGCTGCCGGAGCTGATCTCCGGATCGGTGATCGTGTCGGTGGTGATGTCGCTGCCCCTGACCGGGCCGATGCTGCTCGATGCGCTCAGGAGCCAGGACATGTATCTCGCCGGCTCGTTCCTGATGTTCATGGCCTTCCTGACGGTGATCGGCGTCTTCATCTCCGACATCCTGCTGGCGGTGCTCGATCCGCGCATCCGCCTCGGCGCCGGGGCCAGCAAATGAACGAGCGCACCACGCCTCACGGCGCCCAGGCGTCCCTGCCGCCGCTGCCGCACTACGTCTCGCCGGCGCCGTTCGACCCCTATTCGATCGAGCGTACGACGCCGGAGCAGGAGAAGATCTACCTTGCCTCGCAATGGAAGCTGATGGCGCTGAAGTTCAAGCGCCACCGCATTGCGGTCCTGTCCGCGATCGTGCTCGGCATCATGTACGCGGCGGTTCTGGTGGTGGAGTTCCTGGCGCCCTATCACCAGGATACGCGCAACGTGCAGCATATCTATGTGCCGCCGCAGCCGGTCCACCTGTTCCACAAGGGCGAGCTCATCGGGCCGTTCGTCTATGCGCTCGACTACAAGCTCGACATGACGAACCTCAAGCGCACCTTCACCGAGAATCCGGAGAAGCCGCTGAAGCTCCGTTTCCTCTGCCGGGGCGACGAATACAAGTGGTGGGGGCTCATCCCCGGCGACCTGCATCTCGTCTGCCCGCCGGAGGGCGGGCCGATGTTCCTGCTCGGCTCCGACCGGCTCGGGCGCGACATGCTCTCGCGCATCCTCTACGGCATGCGCATCTCGCTCACCATCGGCATCGTCGGCGTTGCGGTCTCGATCGTGCTCGGCATTTCGTTGGGCGGCCTTGCCGGCTATTACGGCGGCTGGGTCGACGACATCGTGCAGCGGGTGATTGAGGTGGTCCGCTCCATTCCGCATCTGCCCTTGTGGCTGGCGCTGGCAGCGATCCTGCCCGTCACCTGGTCGCCGCTGCTGATCTATTTCGGCATCACCATCATCCTCGGCCTCATCGACTGGACGGGCCTTGCGCGGGCAGTGCGCTCGCGCCTCTTGAGCTTGCGCGAGGAGGATTTCTGCGTGGCCGCGCAGTTGATGGGAGCAAGCCCAAACCGAATCATTTTCCGCCACCTGATGCCGAGCTTCATGAGCCACCTGATCGCCTCGGCCACGCTCGCCATCCCCAACATGATCCTGGGCGAGACGGCGCTCTCCTTCCTCGGCCTCGGGATCCGCCCGCCCATCACCTCCTGGGGCGTGCTCTTGAACGAAGCGCAGAACATCAACGTGGTGGTGCTCTACCCCTGGCTGATGCTGCCGATCGTGCCGGTCATCATCGTGGTGCTGGCCTTCAACTTCATGGGCGACGGGCTGCGCGACGCGGCGGATCCGTACCGGTAGGCGCAATCAGACTTCGGAATGGCTCCGTTTTGCTGAGGCGGCACCGACGGCTGGAGATTGGTCTCAGCGTGACGCGCCTGCAATGGGCCCAAGATGCAATCGCCGGGCACTAGGCCCGGCGATCACAGCAATACTGTGCTGATGGACGGTGTCGGAGGCCTAGGTGCCCTGGCCATTCGCCGTACGGCGCCAAGTGTCGATCAGGGAATATTCCAGCCAGGTGCGATCGAGATACGGGGACGTCTCGAAGTAGCGGCGCGCGTCCTTCGTGTTGCCCTGGGCGTAGGCGAGCATCGCGACATAGGCGTGGGTCCAGCCGGCGCGCATCCAGCGCGTGTCCTCCGACCCGGCCTCCGCCGCCTTCAGCACGTCGTCCGCCGGAATCTCGCCCTGGAAATACTTCACCAGCTGGACCACCCAGTGCTTGGGGTCGTCATGGGGCTGGAGGACGTCCTTGAGCTGGCTCTTCGCCTCCGCGGCCTTGCCTGTCTTGGTCAGCGCGACCGAGAGCAGCAGCGCGGCGGCGATGTCGTGCTTGTCGTATTTGCGCGCGATCTTCAGCGCCGCGATGGCGTCGGCGTCGCGGCCCTGCGCCAGCAGCATCGCGCCGAGCGCGACCGCCGGCGTGGCATCGTCGTCGGTCTGGGTGAGCGCCGTGCGCAGGTCCTTCTCCGCTAGCTCGAGGTGATGGCCTTCGTTGGCCGCGAACACCGCGCGCATCATCGGCGCCCAGGTGTCCTTCGGATACTCCTTGACGATGCGGCGCAGGTCCTCGCGCGCCGGCTCCGACTGGCCGGTGCGGAAGCGCACCATGGCGCGGCCGGCCAGCGCATGGGGGTATTCCTTCACGTAATGCAGCATCTCGTCATAGGCGGCGAGGGCGGCGCGATGCTCGCCCGCGCAGGCCATGGCGTCGGCCCAATACATGCGGATGAACGGGCTGATGCCGAGGCGATCCCAGGACTTGCGATAAAGGTTCGCCGCGTTCTTGCACTGCCGGCCCACGAACAGCAGGTCGCCTTGGATGATCTGCAGCTCGTTGAACTCGGGGAAGCTCTTGCGGAACGCGACCATGTCGTCGACCGCCTGCCGCCACGCCAGGCTGTAGCCGAGCTGATCGTTGTAGACGATGTCGACGCGCACGCTGCGCAGCTCGCGCGATTCGGGGAACTGCTCGAGCAGCTTGTCCAGCTCCGTCAGCGCCGCTTCGGCCCCGCGGGCCTGGTAGAGGGCGATCAGCCAGCGCACCGCGAGGTGGACGTCCTCCGGCCGCTGCTCGCGCTGGGCCTCGAGCACCTTCACGAAGCCTTCGTCCTTCTTCGCATAAGGCTTGTTGCTGCCGGCGCCGATGATGCGCGCGCCCTTGTCGTCCTTCAGGAAGGGCTTGATGCGGTCGATGAGGCCGGAAACCGGGTTGCCGAGCTGGGTGTGCTGCACGCGCCAGGGCCAGCCGGCGGGGCGATGGCCTTCGAGCAGCTCGTTGCGGATCGAGCCGCCGACCGGGCCGCGCACCAGGATGGCAACCGCGTTCCAGCCGCCGCTGCCGTCAGGCGTGAAGATCGGCGAGCCGGACGAGCCGGGCCGCGCAAAGCAGGTGCTGTTCCACAGCGGCAGCTCCACCTGCCCGTAAAGCTCGCACTGGTCGTCATCGACCAGATGCGAGATGCCGGAGACCGGCGGACCGCTCACGTTGCGGGCAGGCAGCGGCTCGGCGCGCTTGGCCATTTCCTCGGTGGTGATGCCCTGGAGCGCGAAAGGGATGTAGCCCTTCGGGCCTTGGCCGAGGCACTTCTCGAGCTTCAGCAGCGCCCAGTCCTCGTAGTAGTTCTCCCACTCCGCCTTGCGGCGGCCGGCCGGGTCGTCCAGCTTCGGGAACTGGTACTGGCCCCAGGCCACCGGGATCGCCTTGGTCGAATCCAGGATCTCCGACAGGCGGGACATGTCGTTGGCCTTCTGGACCTTGCTCTGGTCGCGCACCGGTCCGATGACGAACTCGATCTTGCTTTTCATCGGCAGGTCGTTGGTCTCGACATCCGGATCGCTCGGGTCGATCACATGGCGCGCGGTGAGGATGTGGCATTCGCCGATCAGGAAGGCGGTGCCCCAGCCTTCGTAGTTCGGCTCGCCGGGCTCGGCCTTCTTGCGCCGCGGATGCTTCACCACCAGGTTGCCGATGCCGAGGCGGTCGTCGCGCCGCACGAGCTTGATGTCGTGCAGCTTGAGGATGTCCTCGATCAGGGGGTTCTGCGGGATGGATTCGGCGGAAGCCGGCCGCGCCATCATCTGCGTCACGAAGGCCAGCGCAAAGGCCAGGAGGACGCCGATCGCCACTCGCACTGCGTACCGCACCGTTTCGCCATTGGAAATGTCAGCCGTGCGCATCGTCGAAGCCATGGTCCGCCTCAGAAGATTAACCTAAAGACCCGATTAAGTAGGGTAGGCGGAGAAATCCTAACAACCGGCTAATACAGGCGCGCGTGCAGCTCTTGCGGATGAGTGGCATCCTCTCGATTTAAGCAAAAATTGTGTGCGGGCGCCGGCCATCGGGCATCGACAATCCAGACGGCACATGGATACTGGCCCTGCGACGGATGATTGATAATCTGGCCGCCGCTTCAATTCGGGGAATAATCTGAGGGCGATATGAAAGGTTTAGCATGGCGCGCCGCCGGGCTGGCGGCTTGGACGTTGCTTGTTGCCGGCTGCGCTCAGCAGGCGACGGAGGGAGCGGCACTTCCGGCCGGCAAGAAGCTACAGATAAACCAGGCGGTCTGGAGCCAATACGAAGAATATGTGCGGGAGGGCCGCGAACTGGGACCCGACCGGCAGGGCGCCTTCGGCGTGCTGGTGGTTGGCGATCTCGGCCTCTATGGCCTATCCTCCTACAATTACTGCCCCCGCATGTATGACCGCTGCGGTCCCGGGCGCGAAACGCCGACCAGCCGAATTCTCAGCGCATGTCGGCGCGAGAATGTCGAATGCCTGATCTTCGCGCGCACCGAGAGCATCCTAGTGCCTTACGAGATCGTCGACTGACGGCAATCAATCTGTGATCCGGATGTGCCCCGGCTGGCTCTCGACACGATGCAGCCAGGCGCGGATGCCGGGATAGCGCGCGAGGTCGAAGCCGCCCTCATGCGCGACATGGGTGTAGGCGTAGAGCGCCATGTCGGCGATCGAGTAGGTTTCCCCGGCGAACCAGGCATGGTCCTTCAGCCGCGTCTCCATCACGGACAGGGCGTGATAGCCGCGCTCGATGCGCATGGGCAGTTGCGGCTCGGTCGCGGGCGTCCTGCCGAGATGCGCCACCCAGTGGCGCACAACCGCGATATAGGGCTCATGGCTGTACTGCTCGAAGAACATCCATTGCAGTGCGCTCGCGCGGTCGCGCTTCGCTGCGGGCCAGTATGTCGTGCCCTCCGCGAAGTAGTAGAGGATGGCGTTGGATTCGGAGAGATGGGAGCCGTCCGCCAGGCGGATGGTCGGCACCTTGCCATTCGGGTTCCTGGCCAGGAATTCGGCCGTGCGGGTGGAGCCGTCATCGACGTCGAACTCGATGCGCTGGAATTTGAGGCCGAGCTGGCTCAGCAGCAGGCGCACCTTGTAGGCGTTGCCGGAGATGGCGGAGTCGTAGAGCACGAGCTCGGGCTGGCTGGTCATGGCACTCCCTCGGATGGGCTGAGGGTTAGTCCTACGGACCCTATCGTCGGCGCAACCCAGAAGTTATGATGCTGAGGCTTAGTTAAACTTGGCCTTGCCAGATCGATGCGATCCCTGCCCCCGCTCACCGCCCTGCGCGCCTTCGAGGCCGCCGCCCGCCACGGCAATTTCGCGAAGGCCGCGGCGGAGCTTGGCGTCACCGCCGGCGCCGTCAGCCAGCACATCAAGGGGCTGGAGGAGCGGCTCGGCATCGCCTTGTTCCGGCGCTTGGCGCGCGGCGTAAGGCTGACCGAAGCGGGGCGCGCATACCTGCCCGGCATCGCGGAGGGGTTCGACCGCCTCGCGCGCGCCACCTTGCAGGTGCATGATTCCGGTCTGGCGGGGCGGCTCACGATCACGGTGCTGCCGTCCTTCGCTGCGGGCTGGCTGGTGCGCCGGCTTCCCGGCTTCCGCACGCGCTATCCCGACATCGAACTCGTGATCCGGTCCGAGCGGCAGACGGTGGATCTGCATCGGGACGATGCGGATCTCGCGATCCGCTACGGCCTCGGCGACTTCCCGAATCTCGAAGCGACGCATCTGATGCGCGAAGAGATCTTTCCGGTTTGCGCGCCGGCCTTGCTCAACGCCGATCCGCCCCTGCGCACGCCCGCCGATCTTGCGCGCCACGAATTGCTGCATGATGCCGGCGCGCTGGGCAACGAGCCGTGGATCCGCTGGCAACCATGGTTGGACCAGTGGGGGTTGGACGCTTCCGGCCTGAGCGACGCCGGCAAGCGGCCGGCTTTGCATTTCACGGATTCGGTGCAGCTCTACCAGGCGGCGTTGCTGGGGCAGGGCGTCGCGCTCGGGCGCAGCGTGCTGATCGGCGATGAGCTCGCGGCGGGACGCCTGGTGCGGCCCTTCGCGGAGACGCGCCCATCCTCCTATGCCTACTACGCCGTGACGACCCGCGCAGCGCGCGTCAATCCGCGCGTCGCTGCGTTCATCGGTTGGGTGATTGCCCAGGTCGAGCCGCAGGAGATGGAAAGCTAAAGCTCCGCGCACACGTCCTGGACGCACCCGCGCAGCCACCGATGCGCTGGATCGGCATCCAGCCGCGGGTGCCAGAGCAGGGAAACCGTAACCTCGGGCGGGGGCACCGGAAGGGTAAAACTGTGCATTCCGGCGCGCAGGTTTCCAGTGTGTCGTTCGGGAACAGTCGCGATCAGATCGGAAGTCCGAGCTAGGGCTAGCGCTGCCGAAAAGCCGCCAACGATCGTGACAATCTCGCGTTCGAGTCCGAACGGATTCAAAGCTTCATCGATCGGTCCCTTGTCGAGACCCCGCCGCGAGACGCAGATATGACGGCCGGCCGCATAGCGGGTGGGCGTGATCTTGCCCCGGCTCAGCGCGTGCCCGATACGCACGACGCCAATGAAGCGATCCCGGAACAATGCCCGGGCGCGCACCTCCGGACCGGTTGTCGCTCCCACGACGCCGGTTTCCAGGTCGACGGTTCCGTCACGCAGGAATCCGCTGTTCTTGTCTGGCTTCTGAACGAAGCGAAGCCGCACGCCGGGAGCATCCTTGCCGACACGGGCAATGAGGTTCGGTCCGAAGGTTTCCACGAAGCCGTCGCCGGTCCGCAGCGTGAAGGTTCGGACAAGCTCTTTGAGGTTGAGCTTCTCGGCAGGCCGTAAGACCGCCTCGGCGTCCTGCACAAGCAGGCCAACCCGCTCGCGGAGTTCGAGCGCTCGCGGCGTGGGCACTAGACCGCGTCCGGCCCGGACCAACAGCGGGTCGCCCGTGGTCTTACGCAATCGTGCCAGCGCCCGGCTCATCGCCGAGGGGCTGAGCCGCAAACGCTGGGCTGCGCGCGCAACGCTGCCTTCTGCGAGCAGCACATCAAGAACGGCCAGAAGATTGAAATCGGGTCTCGGCATGGATCGACCCTAGCACAGCTTAACGGTGACGTGGCGCCAAACGCACGAATGCAGTGCAAATGGTGCGTATTGCGGCATGTCTGGCATAGGGCTGCGTCTCTGACAGCCAGCTTCGGGCGCCAGAGAGAACGGAGTTCTGTGTTGAAGCCGGTCATTAAGGGACGAAACGAGGCAGTAGCCGAAGGTGCGGAACGGCCGCCGCCTTCAGGCCCGTGGGCACTCGCCAGTCTTTCCATATCCATGCTGCTGTCCTCGCTCGGCGCCAGCATCGCCAATGTTGGCCGAGGCGTTCTCCGCCTCCTTCCAGGAAGTCCAGTGGGTTGTCCTCGCATATCTCTTCGCCAGCACCACCCTGATCATCAGCGTCGGGCGGCTCGGTGACATCATCGGCCGGCGGCGGCTACTCCTCGCTGGAATTCTCCTGTTCACGGTGGCGTTTATCCTGTGCGGCGTCGCACCCACGCTCTGGCCGCTGATTGCGGCCGGGGCGGCGCAAGGTCTCGGCGCAGCCATTATGATGGCTCTGCGGGCCTTCGTCGGCGAGACGGTTCCAAAGGCAAGGAATGGTCGCGCCATGGGACTGCTCGGAACGATGTCCGCGATCGGCACCGCGCTCGGTCCTGATGGGCGCTGCGTTTGCGCTCGCATCGGGAGCGCTCGATATCACAACGGCGCATCCCGAGGCGTTGCCACGGGCATGCGGGTTGCGTTCGGAGTCGCGGCGAGTCTGATCATCCTCGCGCGCGCGGTCGCGGTTGGAAGCCGTACTCCGGCAAAACGCCCGTCGCTCCCGGAAAGCGCATCATGACGAACTTGAGGCTAGTGTATCGGCGCGCCGGCCCTTGCCTGCGCCAGGGCGATGCGCAGATCGGGCGCGGCGCACTTGCCGGCATCGAGCGGCTTCAAGGTGAGCTCCGCCTCGCGCAGCAGCACCGCCAGTGATATGAGGGAAGGCAACGCGTTGCGCGCGGCGGCCTGCGGCAGCAACCGGGTCAAGGCCGACCAGGCGACGCCATGCTGCGTGCGCTGGCTGGTGGCGACGGCGCCCAGCAGCAGCGCCTCGTCCGGGCTGACATAGGCGCAGCGCGGGCAGCGCACGTCGATCTCGCGCAAGGCCGCGACCGCCAGCGCCGAGAAGATGTCGTCGATCAGCTCCATGGCCTGGGGCACGCCGGCGCGCCGGAAACCTTCGTCCGCGATACCGCAATCGGCCGTGGCGTCGTGCCCGCCGGATTGCCGCCTCTGCCGGAACGCGACCAACCAGGCGCGCATGCCCCACAGCAGGAACTGGCCCGGGAAATCCAGCTCGTCCGTGCGCAACCCGGTCTCGTGATCGCCGGCGGGCGCGGCCTGGGGTGGCGTGGGTCTGCCGGTCATGCGGCCTCCGCCGATCTCGGAAGGATGGGGCGCTCGCGGGCCGGCATTGCCAGTGTTGGTCTCGGCGTTTCTGGGAGAAGCCGTCGCCGCCCCGCGAGCCCGATCCTTGTAGCAGGGCTCAGATGCAATTGCAAGTCATTCTCAAAAGGAAAGTCAGGGGACAGCGTGGCGGGTCGCGGGTACGCCAGATGCGCGCTTGCCTGGCGGTCGGCACTGTCTCGCACAAGAGGGGAGCGATGCCGGGATCGCCGGCATCACGCCGGCAGTTCTGCCTTGCGCAGGGCTTCGGCGAGGTGGTCGCGGTCGGCGGCGAGGCGCAGGGGCTGGCGCGCCATGGAGCGGCCGATCGAGAAATCGGGCTTGAGGCGCATGGTCTCGGCGGCGTGATGGCGCGCGGGTTCCGCGTGCTCCAGCATGGCGTGGCTGGCCGCGAGGTAGACATGCACCCAATACGGCGGCTCGGTCGCGCGCTCGAGGGCGGCGATCGCCTCCTCATACTGGCGCGCCATGAAATGCGCGATGCCGGTGATCGGCCAGAGCCAGGTCGGGTCGAAAAACGGATCGAGCGCGCGGGCCTGCCTGAAGTAATCGAGCGCCTTCAGCGGCTCGCCCAAGGTGATGTGGAGGTCGCCGAAGCCCGCCATCAGGACCGCGCTGTTGGGGTTGAGCTCCAATGCCTTCCGGTAGTGATGCTCCGCCAGGTGATAGGCGCCGCGCGCCTGGTGGATGCGTGCAACCGCCGTGTGCGATGACGGGTCGTTGGGATCGAGCGCCACCGATGTCTGCGCCAGCTCGAAGGCCGCGTCGAGCATGGAAAGCGGTGCGTCGAAATCGCGGTACCAGCCGGTGATCTCAAGATTCGCCAGCAGCGAATAGGCGCGGGCATAGGTGGGGTCGAGGGCGATCGCCTGCCGGAACAGCGCGCGCGCTTCCTCCGTCGCGCCGGGGCGATAGACCGGCAGCGCGTCGCCGCGCAGCACCAGCTCATAGGCCGCGAGGCTGGCCGGCGGCTTGCGCTGCGCGCGCTGGGTGGCGGCCGCGCTGAGGCGCCCGACGAGGGTCGCGGCGATGGTCTTCACCACCTGGTCCTGGACCGCGAACAGCTCCTCCTCGCCGCGGTCGAAGCGCTCAGCCCAGACATGGTGGCCGGTCGCGGTGTCGATCAGCTGCGCGGTGATGCGCATGCGATCGCCGATGCGGCGCACGCTGCCCTCGACCAGGTATTGCACGCCGAGCGCGCGCCCCACGCGCTGCACGTCGACATCCTGGCCGCGATAGCGGAAGGAAGAATTGCGCGCCAGCACCTGCAGCTGCCGGAAGCGCGCCAGCTCGGTGATGATGTCCTCGGTGATGCCGTCGCCGAAATATTGCTGCTCCACATCGCCGCTCATGCTGACAAAGGGAAGCACGGCGATGGACGGCTTGCTGGACGGCGCGAGCGCCGCTGCCAATGAAACACGCGGCAGGCCGGTGATGCGATAGACCCGTACCGGCGCGCCGATATTCTTCAGGCTCTGTTCGCCCAGCTCTTCGAAGCCGGCCGAAATCTTGTTCCTCACCTGGTCATAGGCCGGGCCGGAGATCAGGATGCCGCCGGGATCCGCAGCGCCTTCCAGGCGCGCGGCGATGTTGACGACATCGCCATAGAGATCGTTGCGCTCCACCATGATGTCGCCGAGATTGATGCCCATGCGCAGCGCGATGCGGCGGTCCTCCGGCTGGCTCTGCGCAGCCCGCGCCATCGCTTCCTGCAGGTCGATGGCGCATTGCACCGCGTTCACGGCGCTGGCGAACTCCACCATCACGCCATCGCCGGTCACCTTGAAGACACGCCCCGCATTCCGCGAGACGAGCGGCCGCAGGATATCCGTCCACCGGCTCTTGAGGGCCGCGAGCGTTCCCTCCTCGTCCAGCTCCATCAGCCGGCTGTAGCCGACGACATCGGCGGCCAGGATGGCGGCGAGGCGGCGCTGCATGCGGAATTCGGACATTGCCATGGCCTGAAATAATGCAAGAATCATAGGAGCACCGCGGGCAGGTGTCTATCAGCACATCGCCGCGCTACTGACGGAAACAGGCAGGATCATGATCGAGAAGCTGACGGCGGAGGAGCGCGCGGCCGCGCTGAAGGAGCTGGCCGGGTGGCAGGAAGTGAGGGGGCGCGACGCGATCCAGCGCTCCTTCAAGTTCAGGAATTTCAGCGAGGCCTGGGGCTTCATGACCCGCGTCGCGCTGATGGCGGAGAAGGCGGATCATCATCCGGAATGGTCCAACGACTACAACCGCGTCGACATCCTGCTGACCACGCATGATTGCAGCGGCCTCAGCCAGCGCGATGTAAAACTGGCGAAGGGCATCGACAAGCTGGTCGCGTAGCGGGCTATTTCGGCGCCATCCTGAGCGCGCCGTCGAGGCGGATGACCTCGCCGTTCAGCATCACGTTCTCGATCATGTGCTGCACGAGGCGCGCAACCTCCGTGGGATCGGCGAGGCGCTGCGGGAAGGGAATGGACGCGGCGAGCGCGTCCTGCATCTCCTGCGGCAGCCCGGTCAGCATCGGCGTGGCCACCAGACCCGGCGCGACCGACAGCACGCGGATCCCGTGGCGCGCCAGGTCGCGCGCGGCCGGCAAGGTCATGCCCGCCATGCCGGCTTTCGAGGCGGCATAGGCGATCTGCCCGATCTGCCCTTCATAGGCGGCGATCGAGGATGTGTTGACGATCACGCCGCGCTCGCCATCGGCCAGCACATCAAGCTGTGCCATGTCGGCGGCGGCGAGGCGCAGCAGGTTGAAGGCGCCGACCAGGTTGACCTCGACCACGCGCCGAAAGCTGTCGAGCGGCAACGGGCCGTCCTTGCCGAGGATGCGGCCCGGCGCAAGGATGCCCGCGCAATTGACGAGGATGCGCGCGGCTCCGTGCGCCGCGCGCGCCGCGGCGATTGCCTGTTCCGCGGATTCGGCGCTCGCGATATCGCAGGCAAAGGCTGCACCGCCGCATTCCCGTGCGACCGCTTCCGCACCGTCGCCATTGACGTCGAGAACCGCCACCCTGGCGCCCAGGCCGGCCAGGTGGCGCGCCACGGCGGCGCCGATTCCCGATCCGCCGCCGGCGACCAGGGCGGCTTGCGTTGCGACCTGCATGGGCGGCTCCCGCATTGTCTGCGGTTCCGTCTTAGCAGAGAGCGGCGCCGAATCCGAGGCGCGGCAAGCGCGAGCGGGACGTCAGTTCAGCAATTCGGCCGCGTCGGCACGCTCGAGGCTGGAGACCGGGTCCAGGCGCTTGCTCGCCCGGTACTGGTTGAAGGCGTCGAGCGTGCGGGCGCCGGCGATCCCGTCGACCGGCCCGGGGTCGAAGCCGAGCATCACCAGCCAGTTCTGCAGCTTGCGGATCTCCTCCGCCGTCATGGGCTCGCTCGCCGCCGCGCCGTCCGGCTGCGGTTGCGCGGTCGCCGGGGCGGACGCCGCCTGGGCGCTTTCCGCCACGCGGCCCCCGATCAGGTCCGCGGGGACCACCCGGCCGGCGAGCCATAGGCCGGCAAGCATGGCGCCCAGCAGCACAGCCGATCCGGCAAGCCGGTCCAGCGCATGCGCGCGAGCGGAGAGAGAAGGGCCGCCGCGGATCTGCCGACAGAACAGGGTCCCAAGGTCGGTCCTGAACTGCCCCCCGAAGCGGCGCGTGCGGGAGCGAAGGCCCATGGCATCGCCACCATTGCCCGTGATGGGCAGTACGCAAACACGCCGGCGGCCCGCCCGGTTCCTGGGTGCGCGAGCCGATTTAATTCGCCGCCGCCGCATGATTGCATTGATGCAGGCAGCAGGGGCGAGATGCGCCATGCAAAGCGACGATCCGATCACCCGGCCCGTGCGCGAAGCGGATTTCGCGCAATGGCTGCCGCTCTGGCGCGGCTACCAGGCGTTCTATCGCGCGCGGATCCCGGAGGACGCGACGCAGGCCACCTGGAATCGCTTCTTCGACGATGCGGAGCCGGTCCATTGCGTGGTCGCGGAGCGCGAGGACCAATTGATCGGCCTGGCGCATTACCTGTTCCACCGCTCGACCTGGCTGGTCGGGCCGGCCTGCTATCTCAACGACCTGTTCGTGCATCCCACCGGCCGGCGCTCCGGGGTCGCGCGCAAGCTGATCGAGGCGGTCTACGAGGCGGCCGACCAGCGCGGTGCCTCCAAGGTCTATTGGCTGACCCACGAGAGCAACGCGGCCGCCCGCCTGCTCTATGACCAGGTCGCGCGCTATGGCGGGTTCATCGAATACCGGCGCGACTGATTGTCCGCGCGCGTGGGGGGAAGCCGTCGGCGGGCTATCCGTCACGCGATCCGCACGACATGCCCGTTGGCAGCGTCGCGATAGAGGTCCACGGTCTCGCCGTTCCAATGATAGTCCAGGTGCCGCCCCTGGATCGGGTTCGAAGCGAGGTCCGGGTAGAACAACGCGACGCACGCGCCATCCGCATAGCGCACGCTGGGATAGACGATGCCGTTCGAACCGATGCCGCGGAGCTGCTTGCCGAGTTGCTGACTGGGGGCATAATCGTCGGGATGGAGAGCCTCCGACACGTCCGGGTCCTTGGTTCTAAGATCATGCAGGCCGCCATCGACTTTCAGCACGATCTCTCTGAACTGCGAGGTCCAGCCGGGCTCCTGGCTGGTTTGCCGCATGAACCTGCCGTGGTGATAAATGGTCTCGATCAGCGCGACCTCGAACATGTTCCCGGCATAGAGCACCCCATATGTCCCATCGCTGAATCGGCTCGGCCGATCCTCGCTCGCATGTGTGAACGGCGACATCAGATAGCTGGCGCCCGGGCCGCCGACGCGCCTTTCCGGCGGCACCAGGTCGATGTTTCCGATCGATTCCACGAGGCGCGGGTTCGTCTTCTGCTCGGCGGCGATGAGCAGCGGCCAGTCCGCCGGGTCGGCGATGTCCTCGAAGAGGTCGATGGGCGGATGGGCGCTCCGGATGATCCGGACGGCGCGATCCCATGTCACGGTCGAGAGGGCAAGCGCGGCGGCCTCGATCACCAAGCTCCGCGCTCGCTGTCCAGATAGCGGCGCACCCGCATCAGGTCGGTGAGCTCACCGCCAAGCATGACGTCAAGCGCGCTCCGTCCTCCGAAGGCCCGATTGGGCGCTTTGATCCACGAATAGGCGCGCTGCGGCTCGCGGAAGATCATGCGCAGCGCCTTGTGAATGCCCATCAGGTTGGACAGCCGCGCCTTGCCGTCGCGGCCAAAGCGCCCGATCTCCCCGCCCTTCCAGCGGCGATACGACCGGACGGACATGTCGAGCAGCGTGGCGGCCTGTTCGTCCGTGAGACCCCACAGGCGAAACAGGTTGAGGGCAGCTCGGAACATCGCGGCTGCCTCCTCGTCCATAATGGGCGCCGCAGAGAAGGCCTTGGGCGACGTATCGACCGGCAGGAGTTTCGGCATTTTTGGATCCATATGGCCGTATATAGCAACTGTACTGCCAAATGGCAAATCAAAAGGATCACTTGCTTTGCAAGGGCGCCGTCATTCGAAGCACGCTGATGCTCTTGACGTCAGACCAGTTGAGTCAGTCCATTGCTTTGATTTCCATGCGCGATTACGCTGTTCAATGAATGATCGTTCATTCTGTGGAGGCGTCGATGAACAATCCCGCGCAGCCGCGGATCGCCCGCCTAACCGCCGATCCCACGCGGTCGGCGGCCTTGCCCGGCTATCTCTACAGCGATCCCGCCGTGTTCGCGGAGGAGAAGCGCCGCCTGTTCCACAAGAGCTGGCAGTTCGTGGCGCATGAGAGCGAGTTGCCGAACATCGGGGATTACGTCTGCGCCACCATTGTGGACCAAAGCGTGTTCGTGCTGCGCGGGCAGGACGGCGCGGTGCGGGCCTTCTTCAACGTGTGCCAGCACCGCGCCCACGAATTGCTCACGGGCCGCGGCAACGTCAGATCGGTGATCGTCTGCCCCTATCACGCCTGGAGCTATGAGCTGGACGGCAGCCTGCGCGCCGCGCGGGCGACGCGCTCCTTGCCGGATTTCGATCCGCAGGAATACGGGCTGGCGCCGGTGCGGCTGGAGCGGCATCTCGGCTTCCTGTTCATCAATCTTGATCCGGAGGCGCCCTCGCTCGCCACGCTGGCAGGCGAGATGTTCGCCGACATGGCGCGCGAATTGCCGTGGCTGGGCGAACTGGCGGTCAATCCGGACGAGTCCTTCATCGCGGAGCGGGAATCCCTACTCTCGGCCAACTGGAAGGTGATGGCGGAGAACTGCCTCGAATGCTACCACTGCGCGCCGGCCCACAAGGCCTATGCCGATATGATCGATGTCGGCCACTACGAACTGACGCGCCACGGCGCATGGATGAAAAGCGCGGCGCCGCTGCGGCGCGGCGACAGCAGCGCCTATCGCGTCGGCCCCGATGAGCCGGTGCAATACAACGCCTTCTGGCACCTCTTCCCCAATATCGAGTTCGCCGTGATGCCGGGCTCGCGATCGCTGTCGGTGTTCCATTTCACGCCGGTCGATGCCGAGCGGACGCGGATCCATTGGGTCGCCCTGACCATGCCGGGCGAGACGCTGCCCCAGGACCGGCTGAACTATCTCGGCAGGGTGCTGTGGCTGGAGGATGCGGCGATCTGCGAATCCGTGCATCGGGGCCTGAAATCGCTCGGCTATCGCCGGGGCCGCTTCGTCGCAGGGACGGATCACGCCAGCATCAGCGAGATCAACGTGCATGCCTTCCAGCGCCGCTACGCCGAAGCGATGGGACTCGCATTGTAAGTCATCGGCGGCGTTGTAATCGCCTACTGGCGGGCGTACGCTTCCTCCAGGTCTCGTGAGCACAAGGGAGGAAGGCCATGGCCAAATACATCCTTCTCGTGAATTGGACCGATCAGGGCGTGAAGGCCGTCAAGGACTCGCCCAAGCGCCTGGATGCGGCGCGCAAGCTGGCGGAGAGCGCCGGCGCCAAGCTGGGCGATTTCCACATGACCATGGGCGGCTACGACATGGTGGTGCATCTGGAGGCGCCGGACGACGCGACGGTGGCCAAGTTCGTCCTGAACCTGGCGGGGGCCGGCAACGTCCGGACCCAGACGCTGAAGGCGTTCTCCGAGGACGAATACCGGACGATCCTCGGCGCCCTGGAGCGTTAGGCCTCGGTTAGGCATATCGGGCTAGGTTCTGGCAGCACGGCAACGGTGGCATTGCCGCGGCGGGGTGCGCTACTGTGCCCGGCGAGCGTGTGTATGGAACCGTCATGAACCTGCCCGAGAGCCTGGCCCAGCGCACCAACCGGATCGAGATCGTCTCGCTGGTCCTGGCCGGGATCGCGCTGCTGATCGTGCTGCATCTGGGGTTGCTGGCGGCCTTGCTGGCGGGGCTGCTGGCCCATCAATGCGCCCATATGCTGGCCTCGCGCCACCGGCAGGTCGGGATCTCGCGCTTCGGCGGCAAGCTCATCGCGCTCACGCTGCTGGGCGGGCTGTTCGCGGTCGGCATCACCTACGGAACCGTGCGGATCGCGAATTTCGTGACCGGCAGCGAGGGCATCGTGCCTCTGATGCAGGAGATGGCGAACGCCATCGACACGGCGCGCACCCACTTCCCGCCCTGGGCGCAGGAGTATCTGCCGGCCAATGTGGAGGAACTGGAGACCCAGGCGGCCGGCTGGCTGCGCGCTCACGCGGGGGCCATCGGCAATCTCGGCGAGACCCTGGGCAAGATGCTGGTCCATGTGATGATCGGCCTCATCATCGGCGGCATGATCGTGCTGGCCGATCCGACCCAGGGCTATAGCCAGGGAAAAGTGCCGGGCCCGCTGGCGCGCGCCATGGAAACGCGCGTCACGCTGCTCGGCCGCGCGTTCCGCCGCGTGGTGTTCGGGCAGGTGCGGATCTCCGCGCTCAACACCCTGCTGACCGGCATCTATCTGGCGGCGATCCTGCCGATGTTCGGGATCCACCTGCCGCTCGTGAAGACCATGATCGTGGTGACCTTCATCGTGGGCCTGTTGCCGGTGCTCGGCAATCTCATCTCCAACACCGTGATCGTGGTGGTGAGCCTCAGCGTCTCGCTCTATGTCGCGATCGGTTCGCTCGCCTTCCTGGTGGCGATCCACAAGCTGGAATACTTCATCAATGCGCGGATCATCGGCGGCCAGATCCGCGCCCGGGCGTGGGAACTGCTGCTGGCCATGCTGGTGATGGAGGCCGCGTTCGGCATCCCGGGCGTGATCGCCGCGCCGATCTTTTACGCCTATGTCAAATACGAACTGTCGGCGCGCGGCCTGATCTGACCCATGGCAGGCGTGGTTTCCTCCGAACAGGTGCGCGGGTACCAGGTGGATGGCGCCGTGTATCTGCCCGGATTGTTCGCCGATTGGGTCGAAACGATCCGCGCCGGTATCGAGTTCAACATGCGCGCGCCCGGCCCCTATGCGGCGGAGAACCTGAAGCCCGGCGAGAGCGGACGCTTCTTCGACGATTACTGCAATTGGCAGCGCATCCCGGAACTCGTCGCCGTGGTGCGGAACTCGCCGGCGGCGGAAGCCGCTTCTGCCTTGATGCAATCCAGGACCGCGCAGCTTTTCCACGACCATGTGCTGGTGAAGGAACCGGGCACGGCCAAGCTGACGCCCTGGCACCAGGATGCCCCGTACTACTTCATCGATGGCGCGCAGACGGTGAGCTTCTGGGTGCCGGTCGATCCGGTGAAGGAGGCGACGTTGCGCTGCGTCGCCGGCTCGCATCTTTGGCCCAAGCTGGTCCTGCCCGTGCGCTGGCTTTCGGAGGAGAGCTTCTACCCGGACAGCGATGCCTACATGGCGCTGCCCGATCCCGATGCCGAGCCCGACCGCTATCGCGTGCTGGAATGGGAGATGCAGCCGGGCGATGCGGTGGCGTTTCACTATCGCACCCTGCACGGCGCGCGCGGCAACTTCACCGCCGCGCGGCGGCGCGCCTTGTCGCTGCGCTTCGTGGGGGACGATGCGGTCTATGCGACGCGCCCCGGCCGCACCTCGCCGCCTTTCCCCGGCCACGACATGAAGCCGGGGCAGCGCCTGCGCGAGGACTGGTTCCCGGTAGTCTATCCCGCGCGGTGAGCGCGTCCGCTACTGGAACGATTGCTCGACCCAGTTTCTATCGGCAACCTCGATGTTCTCGGCGGCGTGGCTCTTCCACTCGGCGAGATCGGCTTTGCTGCCGGACACCATGTACAGCTTGCCGTCGACGATCACCCAGTTGTCCGGATTGGCTGGGACCGAGACGCCCATCGCCATGCCGCCAGCGCAGAAGCCGCCATATTGCGGCAGATAGCGCTCCGGATTGGCGACGAACATCTCACGGTGGGCCGCGTTCTTGAACCACCACTTGGCATCATCGAACGCGAACGCGTGGGCCGGGCTGCCTTTGACCGGCTTGCCCTCCGTGAAATAGGAGACGACGTCGTAGCCTTGGATGGCGACGTGGTCGGCCGGACCGCTCGGCTGGGTCTCGTCGGCGGTGACGGCGCCCACGTACAGGAAGAGTGCAGCGACGATCGCGAGCGGCCAGCGTGCGACGAAAGCTTGCATGACCATCCTCCCCGGATGTCCTGTGCCGCATCAGAGCCGAGCCTGCCGGAATAGGAGCGATGGCGCTGGCTCGGCCAGGGCACATGTCTCTGCCCGAATTGTGTTAGATTCCAGCCGGTCTGTCTAATGGATTTATGCTGCCGTTGGCCCGTGGTGCCCATGGGTACGGCTCGCGAGGTGTCTGGTGGGCACGATTGAACCGGCACGCAAGCTGACAACGATCCTGTCCGCGGACGCGGCAGAATATTCGCGCCTGATGCGTGCCGACGAGGAAGGCACCTTTCGCGCCTTGGGGTTGTGCAGGGAAGCCATTGACAGCCTGGTCGAAGGGCACCAGGGGCGCATCTTCGGCAGTGCGGGCGACAGCGTGGTGGCGGAGTTCGCCAGCCCGGTCGAAGCCCTGCGCTGCGCGGTCGAAATCCAGCGTGCAATCGAGCAGGTCGACGAAGGTCTGCCGGAACGAAACCGGATGAGGTTCCGGATCGGCATCAATCTCGGCGACGTCCTGGTCCAAGGTTCCGATTTGATCGGCGATGGCGTGAACGTGGCCAACCGCATCCAGACCTTCGCCCAGCCGGGCGAGATTTGCATCTCGGCGAGCGTCCACGAGATCATCAGGACCAGGTCTGAGTTCGCGTTCGAGGCTCTCGGCCCCGTGACGGTCAAGAATATCGCGGAGCCGATCCGTGTCTACCGCGCGCGACCGCTGACAGGCGAGCATGCCCCGGCGAGGACAATCGCGCGCCGCTCCTTGCGTTCGGCACGCTGGGCACTGTTGGCTGCGGCGGTCGTCGCGTTTCTGGCAGGTGGTCTGGGCCTCGCCTTCTACTCCGGTTATCTGCGCTCTCCGCTGGAGACGGAGGTCACGAGCCCGGCCGTCCGCCAGGCCTCGATCGCGGTGCTGCCGTTCGAAAATCTGAGCGGCGATGCGACGCAGGACTACTTTGCCGACGGCATTACCGAGGACATGACGCTGGCCCTGGGGCGGTTTTCCGATCTGGCGGTGGTGGCCCCTGAAGCCGTCCGCCAGTACAAGGGCAAGCCGATCAAGCCCGGCCAGCTCAGCACCGATCTCGGCGTGCGCTATGTGCTGCAGGGCAGCGTGCGGAGGGACGGTGACCGGGTTCGCGTCACCGCCACGCTCAGTGATGCCGAGACCGGTGTGCAGCTGTGGTCCGATCGCTACGACGGCGAGGTGAAGGACGTTTTCGTCGTCCAGGACGACATTACCCACGAGGTCGTCGGCACGCTCGCCATCAAGCTCAGCGCCATCGAGCGGCAGCGTGCGCTGGCCAAGCCGCCGGACAACCTGCAGGCCTACGATTACCTGCAGCGCGGCCGCGAATTCCTGCGCCGCTACACGCGGGCCGATACGCGCGAGGCGCGCCGACTGTTCGAGCGGGCAGTCGCGCTGGATCCCACCTACGCGTCGGCCTATGTGGCGCTCGCCAGGACTCTGCTGCTGACCGCCACATCGGGCTGGACCGAATTGACGGCGCAGTATCTGAACGAGGCGGAGCGCCTTGCGCAGAAGGCGCTGGAACTCGACAGCAGCAATGCCGGCGCGCATGCCGTGCTGGCGGAGATCTATCTCGGCCGCCAGCAATACGACCTGGCGCGGGCCGAGAACGAGGAAGCGATCGCGCTCAATCCCAACGATGCGGCAAGCTATGCGACGCGCGGTGCCGTCCTGACCTTTTCAGGGGAGCCGAAGGAGTCGGTCAGATCCTTCGAGATCGCGATGCGGCTGGATCCGAGCGTGGCGATCGTCCGCCAGTATTCGATCGGCTGGCCCTACTACCTGGTGCGCCGCTATGACGAAGCGGCGCGATGGGCGGAGGCCGGCATACGCCAGAACCCGGTGGATTACTTCAATCCTGCGTGCCTTGCGGCGGCCTACGCGCAGCTTGGCCGCATGGAGGACGCGGCGCGGGCGGCCAGCGCGACATTGCGCGCCTGGCCCTTTTTCCACGTGGAAACGTTCGTCTCTCAGTTCCGGCGCGAGTCGGACCGCGTCCTGATCGCCGAAGGCCTGCGCAAGGCTGGGCTGAGATAGGGGCTTCGACTATTTTTCCCTTGCCGCCATCTGGGCCTTGAAGCCTTCGTCGAAATCGCGCTCGGGATCGAGGCGCTGGACCCAGAAGATGATCGGGATGCGCCGGTCGCCTTCGCCGCCGCGCACGGGATTGATGAACTCCCACACGATGTCGCCATTCGGCGCGACCTCGATGACGCGGCCGGCCATGGATTCGACGATCAGCATGTTGCCGTTGGAAAGGCGCGTCTGACTGGAGCGCGCCTTGCTGTCGAGCGGCTGGTCCGCGCTGCCGCCATAGCTCCACACGATCGCGGAGGAGGACGGCTCGATCTCGATGACGCGCGAGATGCCGGGCCCGCTCGGGTTGCCCTCGTTGTCGAACAGCAGCAGGTTGCCGCCGGGCAGTATCTGCGCGTCGTGCTGCCGCACGAACGGGCCGCTCTGCGCCCACACCACCTTGCGGCTCTGCTCATCGATCAGCGCGATGGTGCTGACCTCGCGGAACGAGATGAGCGCCTGGCCGGCGCGGCTGCCCGGAATGCCGGGGACGGGGCCCTTCAGCATGTCGACCGAGTTGGCGTGGAGATAATCGCCGTTGTTGAAGGATTCCCGCGAGGCGAAATAGAGCCGGCGTCCATAGGGCGATGCCGCGAAGATCTCCATCAGCGGGGTGGAGGCGATCTCTTTTCCGTCCGGCGACAGGGTCACGAGATAATCGTCGATGCGCGGCTTCGGCAGATGCGCGAAGCCTTCCAGCTCCGTCTCCGAGACTTCCTGGGTCAGGACATGGATGTTGCCCGCCGAATCCACCTCGAAATCGTGATGCGCGTGGCCGAGATACTTCCAGATCACCTCGGACCTGGCGTTCAGCCTGGCGATGCCATAGCCCCAGGGCGTGTCGCCGATCGCGGTGTAGAGCGCGATCAGATCGCCGTTGGGCAGCACCTGCGCCTTCTCGATGTAGATGAACTGGTCCGGCCGCGGATGCTTGACCGCCGCGCTCTCGTCCCACAGCCGGCTGAAATTCATCTGCCAGCGATGCACGACATGGCCTTCCATGTCGATGAGATAGGCCGCTTGCTCATGGGTGGAGCTGTAGAGCGTCAGGCCGTTCTGCGCCCGCGCCGGGTCATGAACCGTGACGCCCTTCCCGTCGGTGCGCGCGTCGGCCCAGAAATCCGTCATGTAGGGGTCGTCGTAGCCGACCGCCGCCTCATAGAGCGCCGCGCCGCCGGCGAAGGCGCGCCGCAGCGGATCCTGCGGGAACACGCCGAAATGCATCACCGCCGCACCGCCGATGAAGGCGAGGAAGAGCAGGCCCGCGATCGCCGCGAGGTTGGCCCAGAGCGGCGCCCTATCGGTCGCGTGCGCGCCACCCGCCGAGGCGGGCCGACCCGCCGCGCGGCCATGCTCTCGTGAGTCGGGGTTCGGGCGGGGGGAGGGCTGAGGCTCCCTCGGCAAGACGTGCGACTGCTTCATTCCGGCTCCTCGGTCAGCAGTAATCCCGGCTCCGGCCCGTTTGTTCCACGCGGCACGATGCGCAACAGGCCCCCGACCGAAAGCGGAAACGGCCCGCGCGGCCGTCAACCACGCGAGCCGCATCGACACTCCGGCGAGGCCACCTATGCCGCCGCCGCTGCCTCGACATCCTCCGACAACCGGCAGGAAACGGGCGTGCCGTTGGAGATGACGTCGAACACCGGCGAGAATCGCGGTCCCATCGCCATCAACTCGCGCTTCTGCTCGAGCGTCAAGTCGCCGTGGATGTCGAACACGGCGCGAATCGCCTCGTAGCCGTTGCGCACCTCTCCGGACAGGCCGAGGAACCCGCGCAGGTCGAGATCGCCTTCGAAGCGCGTGCGAACGACGTCTACGCGGATGCCCTTCGCCGCGGCATGATAGACGATCGTCGTCGTCAGGCACCCGGCGAGCGCATGGAGCAGGTTCTCGACCGGATTGGGACCGCGATCGCCCGACAGCAGGACCGGCGGCTCGTCGTTGTACAGCACGAACGGCGCCGCGTGCGCAATCTCCTGGCCCGTGCCGTGGAAGGCGCTCACGGTGGAGCGGTTGTATCCGCCATCGATCCATTCGTTGCGGACCCGGAACTCGAACCTGGCGAGCGCGGGGTCGGCCTTCACGGCATCGATCGTGCCGAACAACGCCTGGCGATCCACGCCGTTGATCATCTTTGTCACGTTCCTTCTCCTTTGCTGGTTTGAATCTGAAAACAGACCGTTTGGTCTGTGACGGTAAACAAACCATTCAGTTTGTTTTGTCAAGTCCTGAAATAGGCAGACTTCGGGGAGTCCAGAGGGAATGCACCCTTGCCAGAGGTCGAAAGGCGGCTAATTTACAGACCAGTCGGTTCATGAGGATGTCATGGCGAACAAGGGCGAAGCGACGCGGGAAAGGATTGTGGCGGCGGCGGAACGCCTGATCCTGTCCAAGGGCTATGCGGGGACCACGCTCGACGATATTCTCGCCGCGACCAAGCTCACGAAGGGCGCTTTCTTCCATCACTTCGCCGGAAAAGCCGAGCTGGCGCGCGCCGTCGTCGAGCGCTATGCGGGGACCGATTTCGCGCTGTTCAAGTCCTGGTCGGAGCGCGCGGACCGCTTGTCCGACGATCCGCTCGAGCGCGTGCTTATCTTCCTCAAGCTGTTCGAGGAGTATCTCGACGGCCTCGGCAAGCCGTTCCCGGGCTGCGTCTTCGCATCCTACACTTATGAGAGCCGTCAGTTCGGCCCGGAGGTGCACGAGTACATTCGCACGCGCCTGCGCGCCTGGATCGGCCTCTACGAGAAAAAGCTCGCGGCGCTCATCCGCGCCCGCCCGCCCCAGCGCGCGGTGACGGCGCGCACGCTCGCGGAGATGATCGCGACCATCGTCGAGGGGGGATTCGTCATGGCGAACGCTTTCGGCGATGCAACCTGGGTTCAGCGCCAGTCGGCGGAGTACCGGCGTTACCTGGAACTCCTGTTCAAGGCGTAGCCGCTAGCTCAGCCCCACCACCGGGATAGCCGCGCCATGGATGGCGCGCGCCGCGGGGGAGCAGAGGAACAGCAGCACGTCCGCCAGCGCCTCCGGCGCGACCCAGCGCTTGGGGTCGGCCTTGGGCATGGACGCGCGGTTCTGCGGCGTGTCGATGACGCTGGGCAGCACGCAATTGACGTTGATGTTGCTGCCGCGCAGCTCCGCCGCCATGGATTCGGTGAGGCGGATGACCGCGCTCTTGGATGCGACATAAGCGCCCATCTCGGCCTTGCCGCTCAGCGCGGAGAAGGCGCCGATATTGACGATCTTGCCGGCGCCCGCCTTCAGCATGTGCGGCACCACCGCCTGGCTCATGCGCAGGACGGAGCCGGCATTCAGCTCCATCATGAAATTCCACGTGTCCGCCGGGATCGCGTGCACCTTGTCGCCCATCTGGAAGCCGCCGGCGAGGTTGCACAGGGCGTCGATGCGACCGAAGCGCGCGATGGCCGCGTCAACCGCGGATGCGATCGCGCTCGCATCCGCCAGGTCGACGCGTTGGCGCTTCACGTCAGCGGCCCCGGCCGTGGTGACCGTTGCCAGCGCCTCGTCGTCGAGATCGAGCAGCACGAGATTGGCGCCCGCCGCCGCGAACGCCGCCGCTACCGCCCGGCCCAGATTGCCGGCCGCGCCGGTGATCATGACGGTCTGGCCCTTGAAGGTCATGAATGCCTCCCGCAGGAATGCTCGCGTTCGGCGCTACTATGTCATTCCTCGCGGTCGAGGAGAACACCGGTCGACCGGCCCATCCACCAGAGAAACAGGCCGAGCAGGCCGATGGTCGCGAAGGCGCTCCACGCGATGCCGCCGATACCGACCGTGTTGCACATATCGATCGCATGCTGGATCTGGCGGACCGCTTCAGGAGAGGTGCCAACGTGCAAAGTCCACTCGTCGATACGCCAATAGGCGGCGATGGGGATCGCGACGACCGGCACGGGCACGAGGGCGAATGCGCGAATCCCGACGGCGAGCCAATGTCTTCGCATCGCGCGCCAGGAATGGCCGATGAGACCGTTGAAGCCGGATCGCATGGCGATTGCCGGAGCGAAGATCGCGAGGATGAGGATGGCGACAAGGATCACGCCGAGTACGAGCGCGGCGGCAAAGGCCATCATCCCCGCCGCTCGATGCATTTCAAGCAGCGAGAGGATCTCCTGCCCCAATCCAAGCGCCACGGCGGCAATTCCCGCGACGCGAAAGCCGATATACCGCCGGCCGCGTCCCCATGGGCCGGTCGGCGTCGCCCCATCCACATAGACCGCGACCAGACACAGAATTGCGGCGACGAACAGAGCGGGATGGATCAGCGTCGCCCACGCACCCGTCGGGATGACGTGTCTCGCCAGATGCTCGCCATCGATGAAGGCCAGCGTTGCAGCGCAGAGCGTGAGCGCCCATACGCGCCCCGGCGGCCGCCAGGATTTCGTCTCGGGTTGTCTCAACCGATGCCCTCACCCGCGCCGCGCAAGCGCGCGACCAATGCACATCAGGATAAGCGGGAAAAAGTGGCCAGGGAATTAACGGTCGTTCAGAGCACAGGCTCCTCTCGCATGGCGAGTGGAGTTGGTGGACCCGATCAGAATCGAACTGACGACCTCCTCATTGCGAACGAGGCGCTCTCCCAACTGAGCTACGGGCCCGCCGGTTGGAACGGGCGGGAATATGAGGAGGCGCCGCCCCCCTGTCAAGGACAAGACGGCCACCCCCGCCCCGGTCCGGCGGGTAGAAGGCCCGCTGTTTCAAACTGTTAGCCGGCGCGGCCCGCCGGGCGCGAGGGCCCGGCACGTTCGCTTGCGTCAAGGCCTTGGTGCGGCTAGGTTTTCGCACCATATCCAAGCGGCGGCGGCGTTGAGTCGGCGGCGCCGCGCCACCCGGGGAACCACGCACAATGGGCGTCGACGTCATTGGCTTCATCTTCTACGTGCTGCACTCGCTGGCCCGGTTCTATGCCATCATCGTGCTGGTGCATGTCATCCTCAGCCTGCTGCTGTCGTTCAACGTGGTGAATGCGCGCAACCAGTTCGTCGCGCTCATCTGGCGCTTCACCGCCAGCCTGGTCGAACCGGTGCTGGCCTATATCCGGCGGATGCTGCCGTTCCTGCGCAACCTGGGCGGGTTCGACCTCTCGCCGGTCATCCTGCTGATCCTGATCCATGCGGTGGACATCTATTTCCTGCTTCCGCTGAGCATGTCCGGGCTGACGCTCTAGGCGTCGGGATTGCCCTTCCGCGCCTCTCCCGACGGCGTGCGGGTGCGCCTCAAAGTGACGCCCAAGGCGAAACGCGCGCAAATCGGCGGGCTCCTGGACGAGCCGGAGGGCGGAAAGGCGCTCAAGGTCGCGGTGACGGCGGCGCCCGAGGACGGCAAGGCGAACGCGGCCGTGATCGCCCTGCTGGCCCGGGAATGGGGTGTCGTAAAATCGGCCATTTCGGTCGTCTCCGGCGCAACCGACCGGCGGAAGCTGGTGGAGATTCGCGGCCCATCGCAGGACTTGCTGGCGAGATTGCGGAACTGGCTCGCCGCCCGAGCAGATTCACATCGAACAGATTGACGAGGATTGCATGTCCGATCGCACCCCCACCGACCCGAAGGTGATCGACGGAAAGGCCTTTGCCGCCAAGCTGCGGGAGAAGATCGCCCGCCAGGTGAAGACGTTGCAGCAGGCGCATGGCCTCACGCCCGGCCTCGCGGTCGTGCTGGTCGGCGAGGATCCAGCCAGCAAGGTCTATGTCCGCAACAAGGGCGAGCAGACCAAGGAATCCGGCATGGCGAGCTTCGAGCACAAGCTGCCGGCCACGACGAGCCAGGCCGAGCTGCTCGCGCTGATCGACCAGCTCAACAGGGATCCGAAGGTCAACGGCATCCTGTGCCAGCTGCCGGTGCCGAAGCAGATCGATCCGCAGGCCATCATCAACGCGATCGATCCCGACAAGGACGTGGACGGGTTCCACGTGGTGAACGCGGGCCGTCTCGCGACCGGCGGTCAGGGGCTGGTGCCCTGCACGCCCTATGGCTGCCTGCTGCTGCTGAAGGACCGGCTCGGCGATCTCTCCGGCAAGCACGCGGTGGTGATCGGCCGCTCCAACATCGTCGGCAAGCCGATGGCGCAATTGCTGCTCAACGAGAGCTGCACGGTGACGATCGCGCATTCGAAGACCCGCGATCTGCCGGGCGAGGTGCGCCGCGCCGACATCGTGGTGGCGGCGGTCGGCCGGCCGGAAATGGTCAAGGGCGACTGGCTCAAGGACGGCGCCGTGGTGATCGATGTCGGCATCAACCGCATCGAGCGCGACGGCAAGGGCAAGCTGGTCGGCGACGTCGATTACGCCAGCGCCTATCCGAAGGCCTCGGCGATCACGCCGGTGCCGGGCGGCGTCGGCCCGATGACCATCGCGCTGCTGCTCAACAACACGCTGATCGCGGCCTGCCGGCAGCGCGGGGTTACGCTGCCGGAATAGGCGAAAGCTGCGGCCGCGCGGCGCCTATTCCCATCGGCGCGCGAATCCGGCTGTTTTACCACTTCGTAAGAATGCGGGGCCTAGCCTCTCTCCCTTGGGAGAATCCGTCCAGGGGTGGGCCGTGCTGGAATCGAGCCGCAACAAGAAGCAGCGCCGCAAGATCGCCGTCAGTCTCGACACCGGCGATGGCGAGGAACTGGTCTACATGTTCGTCTATCCGTCGGAGCGTGTGATCGACACGCTCAACGACGACCGCGAGTTCCTGCCGTTCGAGCGCCCGGACGGCGCGCTCACCATCGTCGCCAAGAAGATCATCCGCCGCCTGTCGCCGCTGGAGATGGGCAAGCCGGTCAACGAGCGCGACCCCTATGACCTGCTCGGACTCTCGATGGCGGCGAGCGATACCGAGGTGCAGGAGGCTTACCATCGTGCGATCACGGCCGTGCATCCGGACCGCGTGCACACCCTCGGCCTGCCCGCCGATTTCCTGGAACTGGCGACTCGCCGCGCCGCGGCCATAAACAACGCCTATCGCCGCATCAAGGCGATCCGCAAGGCGGAAGCCGACGGCAAGCCGGACGAAGCGGCGTAGCGGCTCCATTCGCCCTTCCACGCAGACGCTCTCGCATTGTCATGGTCGTGCTGGATGACCTGACCAGATGCGAAGCGCCGGGTCTTACCGCCGCTAGCCGCGGCCGCGCTTCAGCAGGCGCAGGCGCAGGGCGTTGAGCTTGATGAAGCCGGCCGCGTCGCGCTGGTCGTAGGACCCCTGGTCTTCCTCGAAGGTGACGTGGGCAAGGCTGTAGAGGCTCTTCGCGCTCTTGCGGCCCACGACGATGCAGTTGCCCTTGTAGAGCTTCATGCGCACCGTGCCTTCGACATGCTCCTGGCTCTTGTCGATCAGGGCCTGCAGCATCTCGCGCTCGGGAGAGAACCAGAAGCCGTTGTAGATCAGCTCCGCATAGCGCGGCATGATCTCGTCCTTGAGATGCGCGGCGCCGCGATCCAGCGTGATGCTCTCCATCGCGCGGTGCGCATGATGCAGGATGGTGCCGCCCGGCGTTTCGTAGACGCCGCGCGACTTCATGCCGACGAAGCGGTTCTCGACCAGGTCCAGGCGGCCGATGCCGTTCGCCTTGCCGAGGGCGTTGAGCTTCGTCAGGAGTGCCGCAGGCGAGAGCGCCTCGCCGTCGATGGAGACGGGATCGCCCTTCCCGAAGCCGATCTCGACATAGGTCGGCTTGTCCGGCGCGGCCTCGGGCGAGATGGTGCGCTGGTAGACGAATTCCTCCGGCTCGTGCCAGGGATCCTCCAGCGCCTTGCCCTCGCTCGAGGAGTGCAGCAGGTTGGCGTCCACCGAGAACGGCGCCTCGCCGCGTTTGTCCTTCGCGATCGGAATCTGGTTCTTCTCGGCGAACTCGATCAGCCTGGTGCGGCTGGTCAGCTCCCACTCGCGCCAGGGCGCGATCACCTTGATGTCGGGATTGAGGGCGTAATAGGTCAGCTCGAAGCGCACCTGGTCGTTGCCCTTGCCGGTGGCGCCATGGGCGACGGCATCCGCGCTGGTCTCCCTGGCGATCTCGATCTGGCGCCTGGCGATCAGTGGCCGCGCGATCGAGGTGCCGAGGAGGTAGGTGCCCTCGTAGAGCGCGTTGGCGCGGAACATCGGGAAGACATAGTCGCGCACGAAGGTCTCGCGCAGGTCCTCGACATAGATCTGCTTGATGCCGAGCATCTCGGCCTTCTTGCGCGCAGGCTCCAGCTCCTCACCCTGGCCAAGATCGGCGGTGAAGGTCACCACCTCGCAGCCATAGGTGGTCTGCAGCCACTTCAAGATGACGCTGGTGTCGAGCCCGCCGGAATAAGCCAGCACGACCTTCTTGATTGTCTTGGCCATCACGCCCCTCAAGTCCCAAAAAAACGGGCGGAGTATAGGGTGAACGGCCGCCCCTGCAAGGGTTCCGCTGCCGCATTTCATCCCAAAGGATGGGGAACCGGTGCCGGCGTCAATCGGTTCTTAAAGTCTCCGGAGGAGCATGGAAACGCAGGTGACCGCCCCAAACGGCGGCAAAGGCCCGAAATGGCGGGAGTGTACGATGGCGAATAGAGTTGGGCGGTTGCGCCGCTGGTTAGCGGACCTGGACGTCTTCAGCGCTTTCTTGGCGTTCCTCACGGGGACGTCGATGGAGCCGAGGCCTATCCCGGTCAAGACAGGCCGACGCCGCTAGCATCCCTGATCCTGCAGCACGGCGACGCGGCGCCGGAGCGTTCGGCTTATCGTTTCAGCCGGTCCAGCAGCGCCTTGCAGACCCAGATGCTGCCGGCGAAGAACAGCAGGAACGGCACCACGATCAGCAAGATGCCGAGCATCTCGCCGTAGAAGCCGTCCGCGAAAAAGGCCAGGAAGCAGAAGCCGCTCCCCAGCAGGCCGAGGATGCTGGCGATCATCACCAGAATTGCGACGACGCGCAGGGCGCCAGTGTTGTTGCCGGCCGGGTTGCCGGCATCCCTGCTGACGGTCGGCGGCTGATCGGACATCGCGTTTCCCCCGATGGATCGTCTATTGCGCCGCGCTGGGCGCTTGGTCCGGCTGCCCAAGCTCGCGCCGGATGCGGCGGTCCGTCCCGTCGCGATAGAACAGGTTATAGGTGTCGAACGGGATGATGCGCTGCTCCGGCGTCACGAAGTGGATGCAGGAGCGCTTCACCTGCGCCACGCAGAAATTGAACCGGTCCAGGAACTGGATGCCGAGCACCCGGAACACGCGATCGTAGCCGATCGCGTCCGGCACCTGGAACTGCGGCAGGCAGCACAGCAGTTCGCGCAATTTGAGGTCGGTCATCTCGCCGGCCGCGGACAGCGACATGAGCTGGAACAGCCGCTCCTTCAGCGCCGGGAATTTCTCATAGGCGATGGTATTGGGCCCGTCGCGCAGCAAATCGGCGCGCGGCAGCAGGCTGGTGATGGGCGTCAGCCTGCGCCCGTCGCGCAGGGCATAGCCGATGGTGATGGATTCGGGGTTGCAGGGCAGGGGGATGATGTCCTCCGCCGCGAAGCCGCAATCCTGCTCGATCAGGCCGCGCCGGATGTCGGAGAGCAGCACGCGGTCGCGGTTCTTGTCGAAGCCGAGATTGCGCCCGGCATCCTGCACCGGCTGGAAGGTGACGCCGCGCACGCAGTTCCAGGTGAGGGCATGGCGCACGATCTCGCCGATTTCGTCGTCGTTTGCGCCCTTCTTGAGCACGGCGACGAGGGTGGTGGAGATGTTGTGCCGCTCGAGGTTTTCCAGCGCCTGCTGGCGGACAGCGCGCAGATCCGCGCCTCGGATCTGCATCAGCGCGTCGCGGCGCAGCGAATCGAATTGCAGATAGACCTCGAAGCCCGGCGTGAACTCGGCGAGCCGCGCGACGAAGTCCGGATCGCGCGCCAGGCGGATGCCGTTGGTGTTCAGCATCAGATGCCGGATCGGCCGCCGCTTCGCCATCCGCAGAACTTCGAGGATGTCGGGATGCAAAGTCGGCTCGCCGCCGGAGATCTGCAGCAGGTCCGGCTCGCCCTCGCTCACGATCAGGGTATCGAGCATCCGCTCGATGGTCGGCAGGTCCAGATGCTTCGGCCGGTGCGGCGCGGAATCGGCGAAGCAGACCGGACAGGTCAGGTTGCAATGCTCGTTGATCTCGATGAGGGCAAGGCAGGAATGCTGCTCATGGTCCGGGCACAGGCCGCAATCGAACGGGCAGCCGTATTGCGTGCGCGACTGGAACTTGAGCGGGATGTCGCCGGGCTTCAGCCAGTCGCGGCACTGCCGGTAATAGGCGGCGTCGGTGGAAACGAGCGTCTTCTGGACGCCGTGCGCCTCGCAGCGCTTCTGGAAGAAAACGTCGTCGCCCTCGATCAGGATCTTGGCCGGGACCGGATGCAGGCAGGTTTCGCACAGCGACTGGGTCTGTCCGTAGAACAGGTACGACTTCAGCGCGCGCTGCATGTGCCCCCCACGATCGTCCCCCGCCGACGCGACAGCATGAACAGAGCGTAGCCGAAGAGCAGGATCGCGCCAATCTGAAACACGTCGAGCCCGGCGAAAGCCTCGCCATAGGGCTTGGTGAACTCGATCAGGAAGCGCTGCGCCGCGTAATAGGCGATGAAAACGTAAAAGCCGATGGCAGCCACCGCCTGCGGTGCGCGGCGAAACCAGAGCAAAAATCCAGCCAGGAAGGCCAGCATCGCCAGGGATTCATAGAGCGGCGCGGGATGCCGTCCGATGCCGTCGCCGAAATCCCACGCCCAGGGCAGCGATGTCGGCGCGCCGTAGGTCATGTCGTCGAGCCCGGCGAACTGGCAGCCGATGCGGCCCAGGATCATGCCGACCGTGAGCGGCACGACATAGACCACGCCGGTCGACCCGCCGCGGCCCTTGATGCGCTTCCAGATCTCGACTCCGAGAACCCCGCCAAAGACCGCACCGAACGCGCTGCGCCCGATCCCGGGGATGTCCGAGAGATAGAGATTGGCCGTGCCGAACCAGAGCGCGCCCAGCAGGGCGGCGAAGGCAAGAACGGCCCAATAGCCCAGCTCCCGCTGCGCGCTGGCGACGTAGCCGGCGGGTTTCAGGTGGAACCGATAGAACGCCCATCCGCTGAGCGTGCCGCACGTGGCGGCGAAGAGATCGGTGAGGAGGTGGAGATGCGGGGGGAGAATCAAGAAAGCTCCTTCCCCCCTAGTGGGGGAAGGTTGGGATGGGGGGTGACGCCGCACGATGTTTGGTCATTGATCTCCGCAACGATCACTTGCCAAACACCACCGATATTGCTCAGCACTTCGTTGTTCCAGAATCGGAGCACACGAAATCCCTGGCCACGCATGAAATCATCGCGTCGCGAATCGTATGCGCGTGCCTCGGCGTGTTGACCTCCATCCACTTCGACCACTATCAATGCCTTCACGCAGGCGAAGTCGGCGATGTAGGGGCCGAGGCGTACCTGCCTGCGGAATTTGTGGCCATCGAGCTGGCGTAGACGCAGATAGTGCCAGAGCTTACGCTCGGCATCTGTCATGTTCTTGCGCAAGTGTCGTGCACGCGCGTCAGCCATTGTGCGGCGGCACCCCCCCATCCCAACCTTCCCCCACAAGGGGGGAAGGGGTTCCCTACTATATAGGAAGCACTGAAACTACGAAAACGCCCTGCTGAGCACCTCGCCCAGCCGCTTGGCGAACGCGGTGGGATCGTCAAGCACCTCGCCTTCCTGGATGCGGGCCTGGTCGAGCAGAAGCCGGGAGGCATCGGCGACCGCGTCGCCCTTGCCGTCGGAGATGGCCTTGGCGAGGGCGGCGATGACGGGGTGCGATCCGTTGACCTCCAGCACGCGCGGCACCAGCGTCTCGATGCGCTTGTGCTGCTGGAGCAGGCGGGCGAGGCGCATGTCCATGTCGCCCTCGTCGGCAACCAGGCACACGGCGCTGTCGGTCAGGCGCTGCGAGACGCGCACGTCTTTCACCTCGTCCTTCAGCGCCAGCTTCATCATGGCGACGAGATTGTCGATGCCGGCGGCGGCCGGCTCGGGCTTGTTCTCCTCGGCGTTGGCGTCGCCCTTGACGGAATCGAGATCGGCGCCGCCGCGGGTCACGGACTTGAAGCTCTTGCCCTCGTATTCGCCGACTGCCGGCACCCAGAACTCGTCCACCGCGTCGGTGAGCAGCAGCACCTCGACGCCCTTGGCGCGATACCCCTCGATCTGCGGCGAGCGCGATGCGGCCTGCAGCGACTCGCCGGTCAGGTAGTAGATCGCGGTCTGCCCCTCCTTCATGCGCCCGATATAATCGGCAAGGCTGACCAGTGAATCGCCGTGGGTGGATCGGAATCGCGTGAGCTTGAGCAGCGTATCCTTGTGCTCGGCGTCCTCGTAGATGCCCTCCTTGAGGACGGCGCCGAAGTTGTTCCAGAACGCGGCGTAGGAATCAGGCTCGTTCTCCGCGCGCTTCTTCAGATAGTCCAGCACGCGCTTGACGACGCCCTGGCGGATCTTGGTCAGCACCGGATTGCGCTGCAGCATCTCGCGGCTGATGTTGAGCGGCAGGTCCTCCGAGTCCACCAGGCCCTTTACGAAGCGCAGCCACTGGGGCAGCAACTCCTCGCAGTGGTCGGTGATGAAGACGCGCTTCACATAGAGCTTCAGCGATTGCTTGCGGTCGGGATGGAACAGATCGAACGGCTTCACCGTCGGGATGAAGACGAGGCCGGTATACTCGATCTTGCCCTCGGCTTTGAAATGCAGCGTGCCCCAGGGGTCGTCGAAGGCGTGCGCGACGTGGCGATAGAAGTCGCGATACTGCTCCTCGGTGATGTCGGACTTGGCGCGGGTCCACAGCGCCGCGGCCTGGTTGACCTTCTCTTCCTGGTCGCCCTCGATCAGCTTGATGGGCAGGGCGATGTGGTCGGAATACCTGGTGACGATGGCGCTGACGCGCGCCTTCTCGAGGAACTCCTCGGCGTCCTTCTTGATGTGGAGGATGATATCGGTGCCGCGTCCCGGCCGCTCGGCCTCGCCGATCTCGAACTCGCCCTTGCCGTCGCTGGCCCACTTCCAGGCTTGGTCGTCGCCGGCCTTGCGGCTCACCACCGTCACCTGGTCCGCCACCATGAAGGCGGCATAGAAGCCGACGCCGAACTGGCCGATCAGGGATACGTCCTTGGACTTACCGTCTTCGAGCGCCTGCACGAACTGCGCGGAGCCGGAGCGCGCGATGGTGCCGAGATGGGAGATCAGGTCCTCGCGGTTCATGCCGATGCCGTTGTCGGACACGGTCAGCGTCTTGTTCGCCTTGTCCAGGGTGACTGTGATCCCGAATTCAGGATCGTCGGCGAGGAGGCCGGGCTCGGTGAGGCTGAGATAGCGCAGCTTGTCGCAGGCGTCGGAGGCGTTGGAGATGAGTTCGCGCAGGAACACCGCGCGGTCGCTGTACAGCGAATGGGCGACGATATCCAGGAGCCGCGAAACCTCGGCCTGGAAACCCAGCTTTTCCATTTTCATGGCCTGATCCCGTGGGTAAGACAATCCGCGCGCTGATATGAGCTATCGCGCGCAGCGGTTCAAGAGGTGATCGGGCGCAATCCGGTGGCATTTCCCCGCGCGTTGCGGCATAGGTGGGGAGCGGGCGCCTGCGAGGGGGATCATGGCTCATCGGCGGAAAATAGTGCTGGCGGGGCTGGCAGCAGGCGCGGTCACGGTCTGGGCTGTTGCGGCCGGGGCGCAGGAGGCGCAGTCCCCTGGGGTCGCACCCGAAAAGTTCAAGGCTTGGGAACTGTTGTGTCCCCAATCAATGGCCAAGGACAAGCCGCGCATCTGCGAAGTGCGGACCTTCATCACCAGCAATGAGGGCGTCCGGCTGGGTGCGCTGGCCATCGCCCTCAATCCCGACCCGGGCGCTCAGGAAATGCCGATGATCGCAACGGCGCTGCTGCCGCTGGGCGTCGATCTGACGTTGATGCCGACCCTACAGGTGGGCGAGGGCAAGCCGCTGCCCCTGCAATTCCGACGCTGCCTGCAGCGCGGCTGCGAGGCAGTGGCGGCGGTCGGCGCGGAACACCTCACGGTCCTTCGCGCCGGCACCCTTGCCAAGGTGGCGGTGGGGATCGGCGGCGGCAAGAACGCGGTCTTCGAGTTCTCGCTGGCCGGGTTCACCGCCGCGCATGACGAGATCAAGCGCCGGGCGCGCAAATCGTGACCGAGGAGCCGGGCAAGGCGCCCGCGCCGCAGGACATCGCCGCCAAGACCGAGATCACCTGCTCACGCGGCCTTGCCGGCTGGCTGGTGGCGCACGATGTCAGCCTCGCCTTCACGTCCTATCAGACCGGACAGCTCTTCCTGGTGGGCGTGCAGCAGAGCGGCGTGCTGTCAGTCAACCAGATCGGCTTCACGCGTGCGATGGGGCTGTGGGCCAACGAGCAGCGCATCTATCTGGCGGCGCTGGCGCAGATCTGGCGCCTCGAAAACATGCTGCGGCCGGGCGAGCGGGCGAACCAGCATTTCGACCGCTGCTATGTGCCGCGCAACGCGCAGACCACCGGCGATATCGACGCGCACGAGTTGGCCGTGCAACCCAGCGGGCGCGTGATCTTCGTCAACACCTCCTATTCGTGCCTCGCCGAGTTCGACCTGACCCACTCCTTCCGCCCGATCTGGAAGCCGCCTTTCATCAGCAAGCTGGCACCGGAGGATCGCTGTCACCTCAACGGCCTCGCCATGCAGGACGGCAAGCCACGCTACGTGACGGCGGTGTGCCGCAGCGATGTGGTGAATGGCTGGCGCGACCGGCGGGCGCAGGGCGGCATCCTGCTCGATCTCAAAGACGATCGGGTCGTGACCGAAAAGCTCTCCATGCCGCACTCGCCCCGAGTTTCGAATGATAGGCTCTGGGTGCTTGATTCCGGCCGCGGCTATCTGTGCGAGGTGGATGCGCAAAGCGGCAAGGCGCGCGACCACGCGTTCCTGCCCGGCTTCCTGCGCGGGCTTGCGTTCCACGCCGGGGCGGCGATCGTCGGCCTTTCGCTGCCGCGCGACAAGAGCTTCTCGGGTCTGGAACTCGACGACAATCTCAAGGAAAAGGATGCCGATCCCTGGTGCGGAATCCAGATCGTTGATCTTCGCACCGGGGACGTCCTGCAGTGGCTGCGGCTCGAAGGTCTGGTGCGCGAGCTGTTCGATGTCGCGGTCATTCCGCGCGTACGCTGTCCGATGGCGGTCTCGCCGCAGAGCCAGGAATTCGCCAGCACAGTAACCCGGGTGGAGGAATTCGGGTCACTCGAGTGATGAGCGGCCCGAAATCGACGTCAGAACCGCAGCGGCAGGGCTGGCGTATCCTTGTAGGAGGTGAGCGTGATCACCGTGTGGGTACGGACCACGCCCGGCACGGCCTTCAGGTGCTTCGTGAGCAGTGCTTCGAATGCCGCCGTGTTCCTGACGCGCACCTTCAGCACGAAGTTCCACTCGGCCGCGACGTGATGGCATTCCTGGATTTCCGGAATCTGGCTGACCAGGTCCAGGAAAGCGGGTGAGTTCTCCGGCCGGTCGATCAGGACATAGACAAAGGCCAGCAGGTCCAGTCCGAGCTTTTCCGGCGCCAGGCGTACTTGCCAGCCCAGGATGACGCCACGCTGCACCAGCTTGCGGATCCGTTCGTTCACGGAGGAGACGGCGAGCCCCACCAGCTTGCCGATCTCTGCATGCGAGAGGTGTCCGTCCCGCTGGATTGCGTCGAGGATCATCACGTCGGTTGCATCAAGCGGCTGATTCGAGGCCGCCAAGTCCAGCTGATCGCGCACCCGTCACCCCCATTGAGTCGCTCGGCTGAACCGACCCGGAACTTTGCGGTTGCTTGCGACGAGGCAAAAGCCCCTCCGTTGAGGGGACTACATCAAATCACCGATTCGCCGAAAGAGGCGGATAGCCGAAAGAATTTCGTCTGGGGCCTGCCTGCGCGCGGCATTTCCGAAGATTTTTCGACGCGACCGGGCTCTCCGGCGCTTTTTCAAACTCACCGCTTGAGTTGCGCATGGCTGATTCAAATCATGCGCGCGGCTGCCAGGGTCGGGAATCCCGGTCGAGTCCGTCGACCGGAATCCGCGCCTTGAGATGGGGGGTGAGGGGAATGAAGAAATCTCTGCTGGGCTCGAGCGCGCTCGCCGGCGCATCGGGCCTGACGCTCGTCATCGCGCTGGGCCTCGCCCAGGACAGCCGCGCCGATGACGAGTGCGGCCCCGCCAATGCGGGCGACACCGTTACCTGCACGCCGGCCGGAAACGACTTCCCGGGGGGCATCCAGTACCAGGTCGTCGATCTTACCATCGTGGTCGAGGACGGGGTGATCATCGACACCACGGGCGTCGCGGGCGAGCCGGGGGGCATCGTCTCCGGGGACTTCAATTTCGGCGATCTGGTCGTGAAAGCCGGCACCAGCGGCGGGACCGGTGTCACGATCACGACGGACGGGTCGGGCGCCGAAGGCATCGACGTAAGGACCGTCGGAACCGCCACGATCATCTCGTTCACGGACATCTCGACCTCCGGCACCGGCGCCGAAGGCATCTCCAGTTATGGAGACGCCGGGGTCGCAATTTCGTCGACCGGCACCATCACCACCAAAGGCACCGGCGCCGATGGCATCCATGTGTATAGCGTGGGTGGCAGTGTCTCGGTCACCTCGGCGGGCGCCATCGCGACCTCCGGTGAACAGTCGTACGGCATTACGGCTATCGGCTATCTCGGCGCCACGGTGATCTCGAACGGCGACATCGCGACGAAAGGCGGGTTCGGCGGCGCCATCCTGGGATTCTCGAGCAAGAGGGCGGTCTCAGTGACGTCAACGGGCGACCTGTCGACCGAAGGCAAGGCCTCTGCCGGCATCTACGCCTACTCCAAGGGCGCCGGGACAGGCGTGACGGTGACATCAACCGGCGACATCACGACGCAGAGCAACGATTCCCGCGGGATCCTCGCCCGGTCAGACTCGGGCGGAGTCAGCGTTTCCTCGACGGGCGATGTTGCAACCCAAGGGGCCTATGCCAGCGCCATTTTCGCCGACGGGTACACCTTCTCGACCGTTTCCTCGAAAGGGGATATCTCGACCCAAGGCGCATTTTCGACGGGTATCTCAAGCTTCAGCTCTTCTGGCACATCGGTCGTTTCTGTCGGAGATATCACGACAAGCGGCTCGCTTGCCGCCAGCGGCATAACGGCCGCTGCCGTGGGGGGCACGGTCACGATTTCCTCCAACGGCGATATTTCCACCGCTGGCATCAATTCATTCGGCATCTCCGGCAGTGTACTCGGCGGCACGGTGGTCATCATTTCGAGCGGCAAGATCTCGACCGGGGGAATCGGAGCGGCAGGTATCGGCGGCGGCGCATTCGCAGGGTCGATCGTCGTCTCTTCCGACAGCGATATCTCCACGATGGGAAGTGAGGCGCATGGTATTTCCGCAGGTAGTTCCAGCGGTGCCTCCGCCACGGTGGCATCCGGCGGCGACATTTCGACAAGGGGCGAGGAAGCGGATGGCCTTCACCTCTTTTCAAGATCCGGCGATCTCGAGGCCACTTCTGCGGGTAACATTACGACCGCAGGCAAGGGCGCGGATGGCATCTCGGCCAACGCCGACGGCATCATCGTCGTCACGTCGACCGGGACAATCTCGGCAACGGGGCAATATGCGAGCGGCATCCTCGCCCAGAGCTACAAGTCGACGACCCAGATCTCAGTGAATGGGCGCGTCCAGGGCGGTTGGGATGGCGCCGCCGCCGGCATCTTCGTGGGGTCCGATGCCGGCGCCACATTGGATGTGCTGACCGATGGGACAGTTGGGGCGCTCAGCGATCGGGCGATTTTCAGTTCGGCCGGGGCCGTACAGATCACCAATAGCGGCACGATCACGGGTTATGTGCAGCTGAGTGATGGCGCCGACATGCTGAAGAACGTCTCCAGTGATTCTTTCAACTTGCGCCATTTCGAGGACACGGACGGCGACGGGGTGCGGGACAAGGAGTTCGTGGCGATTGCGGATTTCGGGGCCGACGTGGACGATTTCGACAATGTGGGCACGCTGCGGCTGTCGAACGTCTCCGGCGCGTCGGCGTGGGACACGACCGGGCAGATCACGCATCCCGGCGGCGGGAATGCGGAGATCACGCAGGACGGGGTGGAGCAGGGCTTCCTCACCAACCTCGAGACCTTCACCCATTCCGGCCTGATCACCTTGCAGGACGGGGTTGCGGGCGACCTGCTGGTGATCACCGACCAGGCAGATGGCGCGACGGCGGGGACCAATACCTTCACCAGCAACGGCGGGCGTCTGGCGCTGGACGTGACGCTGGATGACGGGGCGAGCGGGCAGTCCGACGTCCTGGTCCTGGACAAGGCGGTAACGGGAACGGGCGCAACATCCATTCTCGTGGCGGGGGTCGGCAGCTCGGGTGGCGACACGGGAACGGGCGACGGAATCCTGGTCGTCAACGTGCGGACGGCGTCGGACGCAGATGCCTTCGTGCTGGGCAACAATCCGGTCGCCGGCGCCTATCAGTATGACCTGTTCTTTCAGAACCAGGCCGCGACCGACCAGAACTGGTATCTGCGCTCGAGCTTCTTCGAGGGCGCGCTGGAGTATCCCGCGATCACGACCGGCGCGCTGCTGACCTGGTATTCGGATCTTGGCCCGTTGCACGAGCGGCTGGGCGAGGTGCGGCGCGCCACCGAAGCGGGGCAGACGGCAACGTTTCCGCTGGTCACCACCGCGGCCGGCGACACCAGCGCGGTGCGCATGAGTGACGGCGGCCAGGCGGGGTGGTTCCGCGTCATGGGCGCGGACATGGATATCGAACAGGATGGGCCGGCCGACTTCGATCTCGATACCGTGCGGGCTGAGGCCGGGTTCGATGTCGGGTTCGACAATCTGCTGGATCGGAGCGACTGGCTGGTGCTGGGTGCCTTCGCTGGCTACGGCTGGTCATCCCTTGGGTTCCAGAGCGGCGCCGATATCGATTTCGACATCGCGACAATCGGGGCCTACGCCACCTACTTCCGTGGGCCGTATTATCTCGACGCGCTGGTCAAGTTCGACTGGCTGGACGGCGACTACAACTCTGATGCCGTCAGCCAGGACGGGGATGTGGAGATCCCGGTCATCGGCCTTTCGCTCGAGACGGGCTACCGGTTCGACCTCACCGACGGCGGGCTCTATCTCCAGCCGCAGGCGCAGCTCGCCTATGCCCATGCGGGTGGTGATGGCATCACCGATGACAGCGGAGCCGAGATCAAGCTGGAGGATGCGGATTCCCTGCGCGGCCGCCTCGGTGCGCGACTGGGCCAGGAACTCGGCACCATCGCCGGCGCAGCGGCGGAGCCGGTCAAAGGCAACTTCTACGTCGAGGCCTCGGTCAACCAGGAGTTTCTCGGCGAGACCGAGGCCAAGGTCAGCGGCCTGAGGCTGGAGCAGGATCTGCCGGACACCACCTTCGAGATCGGCGCCGGCTTCGACATTGCCTTGCCCAAGAACGGCGTCACCTTCACGATCGATGCCGATTACACCTTCGGCGACGATATCGACGGTATCGGCGCGACCGGCGGAATCCGCATCAACTGGTAGGTGCCCGCACGGTCGCTCTTACCCACGACGGCCGATCGCTGATCAGGAAGCGGCGCACTCGCCGCTGATCCCTAAATGTCTTGGCAGATACCGCCTACTTGGGGCATAGCTGCGGCCGGGGCCAGTCAGCCGGGGGCTGAATTGCAAGACCGAGGCGCTTAATGACTCCGATGAATCTGACCAAGGCCACAGCACTGGCGGCGCTCGCCGCACTCACGATCGGCACCGGCGCAAGCGCGCAGGAAACACAGCAAGCTCCCGCAGCACCGGCGGTCAAGGCAGAAAGCTTCCAGGAATGGGAGCTGTTCTGTCCCGAACCCAACGCCGCGGCGGAAGTGCGGGTCTGCGAGATCCGCACCCTCATGTCCGGCGAGGGCGGAAAGAAGCTGGGCGCCCTGGTGGTGGCCGCCATCACGCAATCCGGGACGGACAGGTCGGAGATCATCGCCAGCGCGCTTGTGCCGCTGGGGGTCGACCTGACCAGGGACCCGGCACTCAGGATCGACGAAGGCCAGCCGCTCTCACTGAATTTCGTGCGCTGCCTGCAGCGCGGCTGCGAAGCCATGATGCCACTCTCCGCCGCCCAACAGGCTTCGATGCAGGCCGGTCGCAAGGCCCAGGTCGCGGTGGGGGTCGGCGGCGGCAAGCATGCGGTGTTCGAGTTCTCGCTGAGCGGCTTCACGGCGGCGCTCACCGCAATGAAGGAGCGCACCGGCGCCAAGTAAAGCGGCGCCGGATGGCGTGGCGGCGCAACGCAGCCGCCGCATCCCGTGCAGCATAGATGTTCCCTCTTTGTTCGCGAAAGTGCGCCTAATTCCCTTGCCTTTCGGATGGCGATGGCTATAGTCCCGGCCAAATCCCAGGTTCGACGGACGAGCCATAAAAAATAGGGTGGGCCAACGGCCCGCCTTTTTTATTGCCGCGAGGGCGGCCGGGATCGGGACGGACTTATCGAGGCACACCGGACTTCATGCTGGCAGAGCGTATCGCCGAACTCGTCACGCCCGCGGTAGAGGCCATGGGTTTCGAGCTGGTGCGCGTCCAGGTGTCGGGCAGCCAGCGCCCGACCGTGCAGATCATGGCGGAGCCGGCGAGCGGACGCGCCATGTCGGTCGACGATTGCGCGGAGATCTCGCGCGCGGTCTCGGCGGTGCTCGATGTGGAGGATCCGATCGCGGGCGCCTATTCGCTGGAGGTGAGCTCGCCCGGCATCGACCGGCCGTTGACCCGGCGGAAGGATTACGAGCGGTTCCTCGGCCACGAGGCCAAGGTAGAGACGAATGCGCCGGTGGACGGGCGCAAGCGTTTCAAGGGGCCGATCAAGTCGGTTTCGGCCGACGCGGTGGAATTGACCGTGGAGGGCGCGGAGCTCCGTATTCCCTTCGCCGCCATCCACAAGGCCAAGCTGGTCCTGACGGACGCGCTGATCGCGCTCCATCAGGCCCAGGAGCAGAACGATACGGAACAAGAGGAAGCCTAGAGGCACAAAGTCATGGAACAAGCCATTGCCATTCCGCGCATGGAATTGCTGCAGGTCGCCGACGCGGTGGCCCGTGAGAAGAGCATCGATCGCGATGAAGTGCTGACCGCAATGGAGCAGGCCATCCAGAAGGCCGGCCGCTCCAAATACGGCCACGAGCATGACATCCGCGCCAACATCGATCGCAAGACAGGCGAGATCCGCCTGACCCGCGTGCGCGAGGTGGTGGAGAACGTGGAGAACGAGGCGACGCAGATCCCGCTCGCCTGGGCGCAGAAGCGCGACCCGAACATGAAGGCCGGCGACCTCATCGTCGACGAGCTGCCGCCGATCGATTTCGGCCGCATTGCCGCGCAGACCGCCAAGCAGGTGATCGTTCAGAAGGTGCGCGAGAGCGAGCGCAAGCGCCAGTTCGAGGAATTCAAGGACCGCAAGAACGAGATCATCAACGGCCTCGTGAAGCGCGTGGAGTTCGGCAACGTGACCGTCGACCTGGGCCGCGGCGAGGCCCTGCTGCGGCGCGACGAATTGCTGCCGCGCGAGACCTTCCGGAACGGCGACCGCGTGCGCGCCCTCATCATGGACGTGCGGGAGGAGCCGCGCGGGCCGCAGATCTTCCTCTCCCGCACCCATCCGCAGTTCATGGCCAAGCTGTTCGCCCAGGAAGTGCCGGAGATTTATGACGGCATCATCGAGATAAAGGCGGTGGCGCGAGATCCGGGCAGCCGGGCCAAGATCGGCGTGGTGTCGCGCGACAGCGGCATCGACCCGGTGGGCGCCTGCGTCGGCATGCGCGGCAGCCGCGTCCAGGCCGTAGTGCAGGAGCTGCAGGGCGAGAAGATCGACATCATTCCCTGGTCACAGGACCAGGCCACCTTCGTGGTCAACGCCCTGGCGCCGGCGGAGGTCTCCAAGGTCGTGCTGGACGAGGATTCCGGCCGTATTGAAGTCGTGGTGCCGGATGACCAGCTATCACTGGCGATCGGCCGCCGCGGCCAGAATGTGCGCCTCGCGTCGCAGCTCACCAATCTCGAGATCGACATCCTGACCGAGGCGCAGGAATCCGAGCGCCGGCAGGAAGAATTCCGCACCCGCTCGCAGATGTTCATGGATGCGCTGGACGTCGACGACGTGATCGCGCACCTGCTCGTCACCGAGGGCTTCACGGCTGTGGAGGAAGTGGCCCTGGTCCCGACCGAGGAATTGACCTCGATCGAAGGCTTCGACGAGGACGTGGCGACGGAGCTTAAGGCCCGCGCCCAGGCCTGGCTGGAGGCCGAGAGCGAGCGGCTGACCGCCCGGCGCAAGGAGCTGGGCGTGGAGGATGCGGTGGCCGAGATCGCAGGCCTGACGCCGGCGATGCTGGCGGCGCTGGGCGAGAAGGGCGTGAAGACGCTGGACGACCTCGCCGATCTCGCCGCCGACGAGCTGACCGACGAAAAGGACGGCATCCTGAAGGACTTCGAGCTGAGCCTGGAGGACGCCAACGCCATCATCATGGCGGCGCGCGCCCACTGGTTCGACGGCGAAGAGACGAAGTAGAGGAGCAGAGGCAGCCTTGCTGCAGGCGATGACAGCGATGGTGGACGAATTGGATGCCGGGATGGAGGAGGCGGAAATGGCCGCCCCCGCCTTGCGGCGCTGCATCGTCACGCGCCAGGCGCTGGAGAAGCCGGCCATGATCCGGTTCGTGATCGACCCCGAGGGCCGGGTCGCGCCGGATCTGAAGGAGCGGCTGCCCGGGCGCGGCCTGTGGGTGACCGCGGACCGCGCCATCCTGGACCAGGCGATTGCGAAGCACGCTTTTTCCAAGGCGGCCAAGCAATCGGTCAAGCTGGCGCCCGACCTCGCGGATCGCGTGGTCGCGCTCGCCCGCCGCGAGGTGGCGGAATTGCTGGGCCTGGCGCGCAAATCCGGCCAATTGGTCGCCGGGTTCGAGAAGGTCGAGGCGGCCCTCAGGGCAAGCAGGACCACGGGCAAGGTCCGGGTTCTGGTGGCCGCAAGCGACGGGGCGGAGGATGGGCGCGGAAAACTGGCGCGCCTGGCCGGTTCTGGGGTAGAGATATGCGCACCCCTGACGGCAGCCGAGCTCGCCCAGGCCTTGGGCCGCGAGCACGCCGTCCATGCCGCCATCAAGGCGGGCGGCATTGCGGAGAAGACGATCATCGCCTCGCGCCGCCTCGCCGGCTTGACTGAAGGGAGCGCCCCCGCGGGGAGCGCCCCTGAGCAGGGGCCACCGGCGGGCGCGCACGCAGACGTAACGAAGTCGAATTGAAGCGGACGAACTGAAGCAACATGACCGATACGACGGAAACACCGACCCGCAAGCCGCTGAAGCTCTCTTCCTCGGGCAAGCTCGAGCTGAAGAAGACGATCGACGGCGGGCAGGTGAAGCAGAGCTTCCCGCATGGCCGCTCCAAGGTCGTCGCGGTCGAGGTGAAGAAGAAGCGCACCTTCGCGCCGGGCGCGGGCGGCAAGATGGAGGCCGTCAGCGAGTTCGACGCTAGGCTCCACCCGCAGGCCGAGCCGACCGCCGCCGAGGCCGCCGATCACCATGCCCTGACCGCCCATGAGCGCGCCGCCCGCCAGAAGGCGCTGGAGCAGGCGCGCAAGGACGAGGACGTTCGCAAGATCGAGGAGATCAAGCAGGCCCAGGCAGCAGCGGATCGCCTGGAGCTGCAGCGCCAGGAAGCAGCGCGCCTCGCGGAAGAGGAGCGCCAGCGCACCGAGGCGGCGCGGCGGGCCAAGGAAGATGGGGCGAAGAGCGCCGCTCCGAAGACCGCGGAGGCCGAGGCCGAAGAGGCCAAGGCGGCGAAGGCGGGCAAGCCCGCGGCCGCGCCGGGCTCCATGCGCGCCCACATGCACAAGCCCGCGCCCGGCGAAGCGACCGAGGACGACGAGGTGGCGAATCGCCGCCGCGCTGCCGGCCGCGCCGCCGTCAAGCCGGCGCCGACCACCCGCCGCGACGAGCCGAAGCGCCGCCCCGGCAAGCTCTCGGTCACGCAGGCCTTGTCCGACGACGAAGGCGCGCGCATGCGCTCCCTCGCGGCGATGAAGCGCGCGCGCGAAAAGGAAAAGCGCCACCTGATGGCGCAGCAACCACAGGCCAAGGTCGTGCGAGAAGTCGTTCTCCCGGAAACCATTACGGTGCAGGATCTCGCGAGCCGCATGGCCGAGCGCGGCGCCGACGTCATCAAGACCCTGATGAAAATGGGTGTGATGGCGACCATCAACCAGGCGATCGACGCCGACACGGCCGAGCTGGTCATCACCGAGTTCGGCCACAAGGTCCGCCGCGTCACCGAAGCGGACGTGGAAACCGGCCTTGGCGCGGAGGTCGACGCCGACGAGCACCTGCTGACGCGCCCGCCGATCGTCACGGTTATGGGCCATGTCGACCACGGCAAGACCTCGCTGCTCGACGCGCTGCGCCAGACCGACGTCGCGGTGCACGAGGCGGGCGGCATCACGCAGCATATTGGCGCCTATCAGGTGCAGCTTGAGACCGGCGCGAAGATCACCTTCATCGACACGCCCGGCCACGCCGCCTTCACCGAGATGCGCGCCCGCGGCGCCAACGTCACGGATATCGTGGTGCTGGTGGTCGCGGCCGATGACGGCATCATGCCGCAGACGGTGGAGGCGATCCGCCACGCCAAGGCTGCGAAGGTGCCGATCATCGTTGCCATCAACAAGATGGACAAGCCGGATGCCGATTCCAACCGTGTGCGCAACGAGCTGCTGAGCCACGAGCTGGTGGTGGAGGAGCTGGGCGGCGACGTGTTGGCGGTCGAGGTCTCGGCCAAGATGAAGACCAACCTCGACAAGCTCGAGGAGGCGCTGCTGCTGCAGGCCGAAGTGCTCGACCTCAAGGCCAATCCGGATCGCGCGGCGCAGGGCGCGGTGATCGAGGCCAAGCTGGAGCGCGGCCGCGGCACGGTCGCGACCCTGCTGGTGCAGAAGGGCACGCTGAAGGTCGGCGACATCCTGATCGCCGGCAGCGAGTGGGGCCGCGTGCGCGCGCTGCTCGACGATCGCGGCCGCACGGTGGAGAACGCCGGCCCGGCGACGCCGGTCGAGGTGCTGGGCCTGCAGGGCACGCCGCAGGCGGGCGACACCTTCGTGGTGGTGGAATCGGAAGCCCGGGCGCGCGAGATCGCGGAATTCCGCCTGCATCGCCAGCGCCAGAGCGCGCTGGCCGCCGCCAAGCGCGGCACGCTGGAGCAGATGTTCACCCGGATCCAGGCCGGCGAGGCCAAGGAGCTGGCGGTCGTCATCAAGGGCGACGTGCAGGGCTCGGTCGAGGCGATCACCGCCTCGCTCAACCAGCTCTCCACCGACGAGGTCAAGGTGCGCGTGCTGCATGCCGCGGTCGGCGGCGTCAACGAGAGCGACGTGACGCTGGCACGCGCCTCGGGCGGCATGATCATCGGCTTCAACGTCCGCGCCAACCCGCAGGCGCGCGACCTGGCGCGGCGCGACCATATCGACATCCGCTACTACTCGATCATCTACAACGTGGTGGATGACGTGAAGGCGGCGCTGTCGGGCATGCTCGCGCCGACCCTGCGCGAGAAGTTCCTGGGCAACGCGGAGATCCGCGAGGTCTTCAACATCACCAAGGTCGGCAAGGTCGCCGGCTGCATGGTGGTCGAAGGCGTGGTCAAGCGCGGCGCCAAGGTGCGCCTGCTGCGCGACAGCGTGGTGATCCACGAAGGCGCCCTCAAGACTCTCAAGCGCTTCAAGGACGAGGTGCGCGAGGTCAAGGAAGGCTTCGAATGCGGCATGGCGTTCGAGAACTACGAGAACGTGGAGAAGGGCGACATCATCGAGTGCTTCGAAGTCGAAGAAGTCGCCCGCGCGCTGGCGTAACGCCGCCGCGTCTCATCTTTTGACTCAGCGGCGGCCCCTTTCAGGGCCGCCGCTGATCGTTTGAGCGGAAGAAAATGGCTCGCAAGAAGAAATCATCGGCACCGGCGGGACAGCGGCAGTTGCGCGTGGGCGAGGAGATGCGCCACGCGCTGGCCGAGATCCTGCGCGAGCACCACCTCGCCGATCCCGACCTTCACGGCAAGATCATCACCGTCACGGAAGTGCGCGTCAGCCCCGACCTGCGCAACGCCACCGCCTTCGTGATGCCGCTGGGCGGCACCGAGACGGACAAGGTGGTGCAGGCGCTGAACCGTGCCGCGGGGTATTTCCGCGGCGAGCTGGGGCGCACGGTCAAGATGCAGTTCACGCCGACCATCCGGTTCCGTCCCGACGAGACCTTCGAGGAGGCGAGCCGCATCGAGCGCCTGCTGCACGACCCCGCCGTCGCCCGGGACCTCAAAAAGGATGGCGACGATGAGGCGTAAGAAGGGCCGGAAGGTCGATGGCTGGCTGATCCTGGACAAGCCGGTCGACCTCACCTCGACCCAGGCGGTCAACATCGTTAAGCGCATCTTCGATGCGCAGAAGGCCGGCCATGCCGGCACGCTGGACCCGCTGGCGAGCGGCATCCTGCCGATCGCGCTGGGCGAGGCGACCAAGACCGTGCCCTACGCGATGGACGCCGCGAAGATCTATCGCTTCACCTTGCGCTTCGGCGAAGCGCGCTCGACCGACGATGCCGAGGGCGCGGTCGTGCAGAGCTCGGACCAGCGCCCGGACGACGAGGCGATCCGCGCCATCCTGCCCCGCTTCACCGGCGCCATCGCCCAGGTGCCGCCCGCCTTCTCCGCCATCAAGGTGCAGGGCGAGCGGGCCTATGACCTGGCCCGCGCCGGCGAGCCGGTCGAACTGGAGCCGCGCCAGGTGATGATCCACGCGATCCGGCTGCTGGCGCGCCTGAATCCGGACGAGGCGACCTTCGAGGTGGTCTCCGGCAAGGGCGCCTACATGCGCGCCCTGGGCCGGGATTTGGCAGTGGCATTAGGGACTTGCGGCCACATCCGGGACCTGCGGCGAAGCGCCGTCGGCCCGTTCCGGGAGGAGCGGGCGATTTCGCTGGAAACTTTGAAGACCCTGGGGCATAGTCCCGCCGCTTTTGAGCACCTTTTGCCCGTCGAAACCGCGCTGGACGACATCCCGGCCCTGGCTTTGACGGCCACCGAGGCGATCCGCCTTCGGTCGGGACAGCCGGTTGGATTGCTCCACCGACAAGACCGCGACCGTATCTACGAGCTTGCTCCCGGCGGCATGGTCCGCGCCATGGCGGAGGGCAGGCTCGTGGCCTTGACAAGGTTCGAGGCCGGCGAATTGGTCCCGGTGCGGGTGCTGAACCTCTAGAGAACAAGGAGAAATCCGATGTCGATTACGGCCGAGCGCAAGCAGGAACTGATCAAGGAATTCGGCGGCGGCACGAACACCGGCGCACCCGAGGTGCAGGTGGCCCTGCTGTCGGAGCGGATCAAGAACCTGACCGAGCATCTCCAGACGCATGGCAAGGACTTCCATTCCCGTCGCGGTTTGCTGGTCATGGTCGGGCAGCGTCGTCGCCTGCTCGACTACCTGAAGAAGAAGCATACGGCGCGCTACCAGGACATCATCAACAAGCTGGGGCTGCGCCGCTAACCGAAGGACAACCGAACCCGCCTCCGATGAACCATCGGGGCGGGTTCGTGTTTAGGGATCGACGGCGCCAAACCGACCGGAGCGCGCGATCGATCCAAGGACAGCCGGGCCGACGCAAGCAACGTCCCCATTCCACCCCGAGCACAGACGACGTTGTTTTCGCGGGTCCGGCAACAATCCGGTCGCTCATGACTACGGATTCCGAAAAGGACCAAAGAATGTTCAAGGTTTATCGCAAGGAACTGATGTGGGGCGGCCGCAAGCTCGTCCTCGAAACCGGGCGCATCGCCCGCCAGGCGGACGGCGCCGTCCTCGCCACCTATGGCGACACCATGGTGCTGTGCACCGCGGTCGGCGCGAAAACGCCGAAGCCGGGCGTAGATTTCTTCCCGCTCACCGTCAACTACCAGGAAAAGACCTTCGCCGCCGGCAAGATCCCGGGCGGCTTCTTCAAGCGCGAAGGCCGCCCGAGCGAGAAGGAGGTGCTGACCTCCCGCCTCATCGACCGGCCGATCCGCCCGCTGTTCCACCCCGCCTACCGCAACGAGACGCAGGTCATCTGCACCGTCCTCAGCCACGACCTGGAGAATGATCCGGACATCGTCGCGCTGGTCGGCGCCTCGGCCGCGCTCACCATCTCGGGCATTCCCTTCATGGGCCCGATCGGCGCGGCGCGCGTCGGCTATATCGACGGCCAGTACGTGGTGAACCCGAAGGCCGAGCAGTTGCCGCAATCGCAGCTCGACCTGGTGGTCGCCGGCACCGCCGAAGGCGTGCTGATGGTCGAATCCGAGGCCAAGGAGCTGAGCGAGGAGGTGATGCTGGGCGCCGTCAATTTCGGCGCCGCCGAGTACCAGCATGTCATCAACGCGATCATCGACCTCGCCGAGCAATGCGCGAAGGAGCCCTGGCCCCTGGCGGAAGAGAGCCCGGAGAAGAAGGAAGTCTGGGCCGCGCTGCAGAAGTTCTCCGACGATCTGCGCGCCGCCTATGCGGAGCAGTCCAAGCAGGCCCGCACCGACAAGATCGACGCCGTGAAGAAGAAGGCGAAAGAGGCGATCGGCGGCGAGGACGCGGCCAAGGCCGACCTGGCCGGCAAGCTGTTCAAGGATCTCGAGCGCGACATCGTGCGCGGCGACATCGTGAAATCCGGCAAGCGCATCGACGGTCGCGACGGCAAGACCGTGCGTCCGATTGCGGCCGAGGTCGGCATCCTGCCGCGCGCCCATGGCTCGGCTTTGTTCACCCGCGGCGAGACGCAGGGCTTGGTGGTTGCGACGCTGGGCACCGGCCAGGACGAGCAGATCATCGACGCGCTGGAAGGCGAATATCGCGAAGCCTTCATGCTGCACTACAACTTCCCGCCCTATGCGACGGGCGAAGCGGGCCGCATGGGCTCGCCCGGCCGGCGCGAGATCGGCCACGGCAAGCTGGCGTGGCGCGCGATCCGTCCGCTCATGCCCGCGAAGGAGGATTTCCCCTACACGATCCGCATCGTGTCGGAGATCACCGAGTCCAACGGCTCGTCCTCGATGGCGACGGTGTGCGGTTCGTCCCTCAGCATGATGGATGCCGGCGTGCCGCTGAAGCGTCCGGTGGCGGGTATCGCCATGGGCCTCATCAAGGAGCCCACGGGCTTTGCCGTGCTCAGCGACATCCTGGGCGATGAGGATCATCTCGGCGACATGGACTTCAAGGTTGCCGGCACGGAGCAGGGCATCACCGCCCTCCAGATGGACATCAAGATCACGTCGATCACGGCGGAGATCATGAAAATCGCGCTGGAGCAGGCCAAAGGCGGCCGTCTCCACATCCTGGGCGAGATGGCGAAGGCCCTGACCGGCGCGCGCGAGGCGGTGAGCCAGAACGCGCCGCGCATCACGGTCATCACCATCCCGAAGGACAAGATCCGCGAAGTGATCGGCTCCGGCGGCAAGGTGATCCGCGAGATCTGCGAAGTCACCGGCGCCAAGGTCGACATCGAGGACGATGGCACGATCAAGGTCGCGGCGGTCGACGCGTCCGCTGCCAAGGCGGCGATCGACTGGATCCGCGGCATCGTGGCGGAGCCGGAGGTCGGCGTGGTCTATGAGGGCAAGGTCGTGAAGATCATGGATTTCGGCGCCTTCGTGAACTTCCTGGGAAGCCGCGACGGCCTGGTCCACATCTCCGAGCTCGCGCCGCAGCGCGTGAAGGCGGTGGGCGACGTGGTGACGGTCGGCGATCTCGTGAAGGTGAAGGTCATCGGCATGGACGATCGCGGCAAGGTGAAGCTGTCCATGAAGGCGGTCGACCAGAAGACCGGCGAGGACGTCAGCCACAAGCCGCGCGAGCAGGAAGTCGCGGAGACCACCGGCGAACAGCCGGCGATGTAGTGCCCAAGGTCTTGGTGAGTAAGCTCGCGGTCTCTCTCGTCATGGCAAGGCCGGGTCTTGCCATCCGCGAGCTTGCATCAAGCTGCGGGCCCTCACCGGCCACATCTCGTCTGACGGCAAGAGCCTCGTGGATGCCAAGGTTAGTCCCATGTGGGCCAAGCCTTGGCATGACGGGCTTTTCGCACAGTTAGAATCGTGCCGGCCTCCTGCCAACTCCCTCGCATCATCGGGCATCGCGGCGCGGCGCTGGCGGCGCCGGAGAACACCCTCGAGGGCCTGCGGGAGGCCAGGCGCCAGGGCGCGCGATGGGTCGAGGTCGACGCCAAGCTGACGGCGGACGGCCACGTCATCCTGCTGCATGACGATCTGCTCGACCGCACGACCAGCGGCCAGGGCCCGGCCGCGCAGGCGAGCCTGACGGCGATCCGCGCGCTGGATGCCGGGGCGTGGTTCGGCCCCGCCTTCGCGGGCGCCAAGGTGCCGACCCTGGAAGAGACGGTGAAGGAGCTGCTGGCCCTCGGCCTCAACTGCAATTTCGAGATCAAGCCCTGTCCGGGGCGCGAGCAGGTGACGGCGGAACGGGTGATGCGGGAGCTGCAGCGCCTGTGGCCCGCCCATGGGCCGACCGGGACGGAGAAGCCGCTCATCTCCTCCTTCGCCTATGCCGCGCTCAAGGTCGCGCACCAGATAGCGCCGGAATTCCCGCGCGCCGTCCTGGTGGAAGAGGTGCCGGAGGACTGGCCGGCGCTGTGCGAAGGCGTGGCGGCGGTGGCGCTCAATCCCTGGCACAAGACCCTGACTGCGGCAGGGACAAGGGCGATCAAATCCGCCGGCTACCGGGTGTTCAGCTACACCCTCAATGAAACCGCCCGCGCGCGGGAGCTGTTCGACTGGGGCGTGGACGGGGTGTTCTCGGACGCGCCCGGGGCGCTGATCGACGCGTTGGACGGGTAATCGGGGTCACCGCCTGCGGCTCCGGCCCCTCTGGACCAAAGGGGAACGGGGGAGGGGTAAACGCAGGCTCACAAAGTGCTATACTGGTCTGGGACAATTGGGACGTGCCGTCGCGGGGAGAAGTAGGTTGAAAGCGTTGAACGCAATCCTGATGTCGGGGCGCGAGGTATTGCCGCTGGTGGAAGGCGGCAAGGGCATCTCGGTTTCCAACGGCGAATCCTCCGGCGCCTGGGCGCTGGCGGGCGGCGTCGGCACCTTCTCCGGCGTCAACGCCGATTCCTATGACGAGCACGGCAACCGCATCCCACAGATCTATTACGGCAAGACCCGGCGCGAGCGGCACGAGGAGCTGCTGGCCTACGCCATCAAGGGCGGCATCGCCCAGGCCAGGATCGCCTACGAAAGCGCGCGCGGCCAGGGCCGCATCCACATGAACGTGCTGTGGGAGATGGCGGGCGCGGAGCGCGTGCTGCACGGCGTCCTGGAAGGGGCGAAGGGCATGATCCACGGCGTGACCTGCGGCGCGGGCATGCCCTACCGCATCGCGGAGATCTGCGCCCAGTACGGCGTCCACTACTACCCGATCGTCTCCTCCGCGCGCGCCTTCCGCGCCTTGTGGAAGCGCGCCTATCACAAGTTCCACGACTGGCTCGGCGCGGTGGTCTACGAGGACCCGTGGCTGGCCGGCGGCCATAACGGCCTTTCGAACGTCGAGGACCCGACCAAGCCGGGCGATCCCTACCCGCGCGTCAAGGAACTGCGCGACGTCATGCGGGATGAATGCGGCCTCGCGCAGACGCCGGTGGTCATGGCGGGCGGCGTGTGGTGGCTCTCCGAGTGGGAGCATTGGCTCGGCAACAAGGAGCTGGGCCCGGTCGCCTTCCAGTTCGGCACCCGGCCGCTGATGACGCAGGAGAGCCCGATCTCCAACGCCTGGAAGCGGAAGCTGCTGACCCTCAGGAAGGGCGATGTGTTCCTGAACCGCTTCTCGCCCACCGGCTTCTATTCATCGGCGGTCGACAACCCCTTCATCGAGGAGCTGCGCGCGCGCAGCGAGCGGCAGGTCGCCTATTCCCAGCACAAGGTGGGCGAGCATACCGAGCCCTTCCCCGTCGGCGCGCGCGGCCGGCTCGTCTATTTGACGGCGCCGGACAAGGTGCGGGCCGAGGAATGGGTGCGCGAAGGCTATACCGAGGCGATGCGCACCCCGGAATCCACCCTCATCTTCGTGACCCCGGAAAAGGCGAACGAGATCCTGACCGACCAGATCAATTGCATGGGCTGTCTTTCCGCCTGCATGTTCTCCAACTGGTCGCAGAACGAGCAGGGCACCACAGGGAAGAAGGCCGACCCGCGCAGCTTCTGCATCCAGAAAACGCTGCAGGAGATCAGCCACTCCGACCGGATCGAAGACCAGCTCATGTTCGCCGGCCACAACGCGTACAGGTTTGCCAGCGATCCGTACTACGCCAACGGCTTCATCCCGACGGTGAAGCAGTTGGTGGAGCGGTTGGCGACGGGGTATTAGATAGATTTAGCTACTACTGCATCGAACGTGTAGGGCAGCACCCACGTCCGCTGTTGTATTGCGTGGCATCAGCCAGCGCACGACAGGCGCGCAGTCGGGCCTCTTTCCCGCGACTTTTAATTTTGCATGTAAGGAGCTAGCATCGCGGGGGTAGCAGCTCTCGACGCGCTTGGATCGATGTGGGGTTCCAATGGCAATCTATCCTCCGACACCGCAGCTTTCCACCAATGACAAGCGCTTGCTTGTACTAATGGCTAGATTGCTGCTGGAAAGACTGGACACGTTGCCTTCTCAGTCCAACCTTTCCGGCGACCAAATTGCCCTATCTGACATTGAGGCTGAGGAGTTACTCCAGCTTCTAGAACAGCTTGTTAGTAGTGGCGAGTTCAAGCGGGCCTGCCACTTCGTCGAAGAACTCACCGCGCCACAGCAGAATTTTCGACCTTTACGAGAAATCTACCTTTCTGCACGGAAGCAGCTTGGACGCTCTCGAGCAGTGGCTTCGTTTCATTGGTCAGACTTTTTGACGCGCCTGGGAATCAGGGCGCCGGACGCTTGGTATGTTCGATCAACTCCTATGTCACTCGACCACTTCCATGGAATGGAGCGCAAGTTACTTCTAAGCGCTCAACTAAATCCCAGGGTAGTGAACTTCGTATTGAAAGTCGTCGCTGCACAGGATGCTGGGTTGGAAGCGATACGTGCCGGAAATCGCGCACTTGTGAGAGGCGCGGTGCGGAACGCAATCGAGTTGCCTCTTTCAAAGTTGAGGAAGATGCACGGCAAGGTCATGGATCAAGACATGTCAGCTACAAGTATCGCTCACGCTATGACAGTTATCTGCAACTCCTCCGTACTGTTTACCACCCGTGATTGGAGCGTGACTGGTGCGCTCTCGACAATGGCCGGTGCTCTTGCGGCTAGTGTTGTGCCCGACAAATGAAGCTTTCACTGCGTAAGACGGGGTCAGGGGAGCTAAGCATGGAGGAGTCGTAGGCGGTCGGGAAAGGGCAAAGGAGAGTTGCCGAAAGACGGGACGCGAATAGCTCACGTCCCTTACTATTGCGCCAGGGGTTCTCCATCGGTCCAAATTCTACCCACACACGCTCCACACCCCCACCGGCGCCGCGAAGCCCTTCAACTGCCGCTGCTCCGCTCTCTTGAACAGCGCGGCATCGCCGTGCTCGCGGCAGATGGTCTCTGACACCAGGATCTGATCCGGGGCCGCTTCCGCGCAGAGCCGCGCGGCGAGTTGCACGGTGGCACCGAAGAGGTCGTTGCTGTCCTCGACCGGCTCGCCGCTGTCGAGGCCGATGCGGACGTGGATCGGCTCGGAGCCGTTGCGATTGTATTTCTGGAACTCGCGCTGGATGCGGATCGCGCAATCGACGCCGCGCGCGCTGTCGGGGAACGAGGCCATGATGCCGTCGCCGGTGTGCTTCACCTCGCGGCCGTCGCAGGCGGAGAGGCAGCGGCGCACGATCGAATCATGCGCGCGGATCAGCTCCGTCGCCAGCCGGTCGCCGAGGCGCGCGGTCATCTCCGTCGAGCCGACGATGTCGGTGAACAGGATCGCGCGGCGGCCGGGATCCAGGCTGTTGCTGGCGCTGCTTGGCTGCGGCGGCGGATCCTGGATGCGGCCGAGGAACGCCTCGACCGCGGCGAGCGAGACCTCCACCACCTCCCCGGCCATATGGCCGTGCGCCTCGCGGTGCACGCATTGCGCCGTCTCCTTGTCGGGCGAGTCGATGAGGCAGAAGGTCGTGCCGCGCGCCTGGTCGAACCAGTAGGTGAGGAACCTGACGCCGTACTGGTCCTGGAGCTCGAGGTCTTTGCGATGCGCGTCCGCAACATCCGCCGCGGTCGCGCCCTTCAAATCGTGACGGTCCATGAAGATCGGCATTCGGCTTCCATCCTGCGAGGGACGTTGCACAGTAATCGCGTCACTATACGCAGATCGGGGGCGCCTCTCCAACTCTAGTTGAAGAGTGTTCCAAGAGCTGTATCGGTGGGCCGGCCCCACAACCAAGCGGCATTCTGTAGGAACGGAAATAGAGTGCATGCCTTGGCGGAACAATGTGCCGCCTCCGCTGTTTGCTCTCTTTGCCTGCCGTCAAAAAGCCTCACCAAGAGGCGACATTCCCAGTCCAGGTTAGCGGCATTCGGGGAGGGAGGGATTTGAGCAAGCGTCTCGCCACGCTCCATGGCTCTGCGGTCGCCGTGCCCATCCTCTATGGCGCGGCGTACAACGTCTATGTCCGCGCGGTGCGGCTGGCGCTCGCGGAAAAGGGCGTGGAGCACCAGCTCATCGAAATCGATCTCGGCGCGGAAGAGGGCGCGCCGGCGAACTACCTGCACCACCAGAGCTTCATGCGCATCCCCGCCTTCGAGCATGATGGCGAGCGGCTCTACGAGGCCTCCGCCATCACGCGCTATGTCGACGAGGCGTTCGAGGGGCCGCCGCTGATGCCGCACACCGCGCGTCACCGCGCGCGCATCAACCAGGTCATCAGCATCATCGAGAATTACGGCTACGGCCCGATGGTCTGGAGCATCTTCGTCGAGCGCTGCCGCGCCGCGGTTGCCGGGCGCGCGGCCGACGAGGAGAAGATCGCCGCCGCCCTGCCGCAGGTCGATTCCGCGCTCGACGCGCTGGAGGAGATGGCGGACGCGCAGGGCCCGCACCTCATCGGCCGGCAGCTCACCCTGGGCGACCTGCACCTCGCCGCGATGCTGGCCTATGGCACCCTCGCGCCCGAAGGGGCGGCGCTGGTCGAGGCGCGGCCGCGCCTCCGGCGCTGGTGGGCGGAGATGAAAAAGCGCGCGAGCATGCAGGCGACGCGCTCGCCGCTGGAGCAATAGCGCAGCAGACGCTATTCCACGCGCTCGATCGTCGCCGGCTGCTGCGGCGTGATCGTGAACATCGCCTCGCTGCCCGCATCGAAGAACCACTTGTAGAGCACGAAGCCCATGAGCATCAGGCCGAGCGCATTGCCGGCCAGCTTCATGGCGCGCTGGGCCGTCCACGGCTGATACTCCACGCGCTGGATGGTGCCGACCCGCGGCGCGGTGCCGATCGGTGCGCGCGATGGGCGGTGCCGCTCTGCTTGGCGCGGCGTGAAAGCTGGTTCCCGCGCTGCCGGCACCGCTTCCGCCGCTTTCCGTGCGGCTGCCGCCGTGGCAAGCAGGCGCGCCGCTTCGGCACGCAGCGCCGCCGCGCGCGTTGCCGCCGCTCCCGTTTCCGCCCCTCCCGTTTCCGCCCCTCCCGTTTCCGCCGGGGCGCGGCCGGGCAGGAATCCGCATTCGATGATCAGCCACAGCCAGCCGATGCCCGGGACCAGATAGAGCAGGGCCAACCACGGCGACTTGCCGCGGTCATTCAGCCGCCGCACCACGCTCGCGAAGCTGACCCAAGCCAGGAGTGCCGTGATCGCCAGCCAGAGAAGGGTGACCGGCGCATTGCTCAGTCCGCCGAAGCCGCGCTCCAGCCGCGCGATGAACATCTGGTCGACGATCGTGGCGAACACGGCGCAGACGATATGCACCTGCCACCATTCGCGGCGCGACGAGCGGCCGGCAATCCACAGATGCGGGAGAAGGGATTGGAGCGTGAACGGCTGCATGCGCCGCAGGATGGCGGCGGCAGGTTGCGGAGCCGTTAACGCGCGGGGCGCTCCGCCAGCAAAGCACGCGCATCGCGCCACAAGTCCTGTGCGATCTCGCCCGCGGGCCGGGCCTGCGCCAGCCAGCCGCTCTGCCCCGACCAGGCCTGCATGCCGTCCAGGCTGTTGCGCTTGGCGGCTTCGCTGCGCATCCCCGCGGTGAGGCCGCGCTGGATGGGATAGGGCGCGGGCGGCGGCGCGCCGGGCGCACTGGCGGCGCGGGCGAAGGCGGTCGCGTGGCTGCGGCCCGCGCGGCCGGAAAAGGCGCGCGTGACGATGGTGTTCTCCGGCAAGGAATCGGTCAGCGCATCGGCCCAGGCGGTCGGGATGCCGGCTTCCGGCGCGCGCAGGAACCCGGTGCCGATCTGCACCGCGGATGCGCCGAGCAGCAGGCTCGCCGCCACACCACGCGCATCGGCGATGCCGCCGGTCGCCACCACCGGGACGGGCACCGCATCCGCGATCGCCGGCAACAAGGAGAACAGGCCGGCCATGGTCGCTTCCGCCTGCGCCGCATCGAAGCTGGCGCGATGGCCGCCGGCCTCCATGCCCTGCGCCACGATCACGTCGGCGCCGGCCTCGACGGCGCGCTGGGCCTCGCTCACCGTGGTGACGGTCGCGAACCAGGGAATGCCCTCAGCCTTCATGCGCGCGACGAAGGACGCAGGATAGAGCCCCATGATGGAGGAGATGGCAGCGGGCCGCGCCGCCAGCATCGCGTCGCACTGCGCGGCGAAGTCCGCGAGCGCGAACTCCCCAGCCTCGGGAGGCACCGGCGGGCCCCACGTGCCGAGGAACGCGCGCATCCCCTGCTCCGTGTGCGGGTCGCGCGTGGGCGCCGGGTCGGGCACCCAGAGATTGACCTGGAACCCGCCATTGGTCCTGGTGCGGACGGCGCCGGCCCAGGCTTCGATCTCGCCGGGTTGCATCAAGGTGGCGCCGCACCCGCCCAGACCGCCCGCATTCGCCACCGCGACCGACAGCGCCGGCGGGCACGCCCCCGCCATTGGCGCCAGCAGGATCGGTAGCCGCAGGCCGAAGCGCCGGCAGAAGGACTCGGCGCGGTCGAGGGGTGATTGCTTGGCACTCATGCTTGCTCCCTAGGCTCTCTCAACCGTCATCCTCGTGCTTGGCACGAGGATCCACGAGTTTGCTTGCAGCGGGCGAGTGCTGTCCACCGGACCATGACAGACAGAATTATGCAGCATACTTCGTGACGGCGCCCTCATCCCAATCCATGCCGAGGCCGGGACCTTGCGCGGTCACCTTGCCGTCCTTGACGGCGAGCGGCGATTTGAGGACCGCGCCGGCGCAATCGAGATATTCGAGATAGAGCGCGGTCGGCGTCACCGGCAGGACATGGGCGCTGGCCTCCACGAAGATGTGGCTGGAGACCGGCAGGCTCGCGGCCTCGGCCAGCGCGGCCGCGCGCAGCCAGCCGGTGACGCCGCCGATCTTCATGATGTCCGGCATGGCGTGATCGCAGGCGCCCGCTGCGATCGCCTTCGCCATGTCCGCGGCGAACCACCAGTTCTCGCCGGTCTGCACCGGCGCCAGTCGCGCGGTGCGCACCGCGGCATGACCGGCCAGGTCCTCGGCCGGCACCGGCTCCTCCACCCAGGCAAGGTCGCAGGGCGTCAGCGCCTCCAGCCGCCGGATCGCCTCGGGCGCGCTGAGCGACTGGTTGTAGTCGACCATCAGGCGGACCTCCGCGCCGATGATGCCGCGCACATCGCGCGCGACCCGCGCATCGGCGGCGAGTGTGCCGCCGCCGAGCTTGATCTTGATGGCGCGGAAGCCCTGCGCGAGCGATCGTTCCAGGCGCCGCGCATCCTCCTTGATGTCGATGAGGCCGAAGGAGTCATACGCCTCGACCGGCCGTGGCGCGCCGCCCAGCAGCGCGGCGACCGGCTGGTTCAAGGCGCGGCCAAGCGCGTCCCACAAGGCCATGTCGATGCCGGACAGTGCCATGCCCAGCAGCCCCTGCCGGCCGAGCAGGCGGAAGACGCGCTCGAACTCCACTGTGCGGTCATAGGGCGCGCAGGGCTTGCCCGCGAGCAGCGGGGCGATGTCCTCGAGCAGCGCCTTGAGGGCGCGCAGCGTCGCCTTGGTGTAGCCGAAGAGATAGGCACGTCCTGTCACGCCCTGCGCGGTCGCGATGTCGATCAGCAGCAGCGGCGCCGCCGGGATTTCGCCCGAAGCCGTGCGCAACGGGCGCGCCAGCGGCGCGATCACCGCGCGGGCGGCGAGAGAGCGGATGGTGAGGGCGGCATCGGGCATGATCACCTCCATCGGATCGTACGATGGTAGGATGGAGGCGCGTTGTGGCATATACACTAGTCAGTATACATCAGCTCCTCCTGGGAGGGCCGCGGACCGATGCCCCGCAATCCCACCGCGACACGCGCACGCATCTATGCGGCGGCCTATGCGCTGTTCTATCGCAAGGGCTTCCAGCGGACGAGCCTCGACGACATCGCGGCCAAGGCGGGCGTGACCAAGCGCACGCTCTATTATCATGTGCGCAGCAAGGACGACCTCGCCGGCGCGATGCTGGAGCATCAGCACGGCTTCGTCCTGGCGGAGATGGCCCGCTGGATCGGCGATGCGTCGGATGCACGCCGCCTGACAGACAGCCTGTTCGACAGCGTGGCGCGTTGGGCGGCGCCGGCGCGCGCGGGCCGCTGGACGGGGTCCGGCTTCACGCGCATCGCCATGGAGCTGGCGGATCTGCCCGGCCATCCCGCGCGCGTCGCGACCCGCCGGCACAAGGGCGCGGTGCAGGCGGAGCTGGCGCGGCGGCTCTCCGCATGCGGGGTCCGCAACGCGCGCGACGTTGCCGCGCAGCTCCAGATGCTGCTGGAAGGCGCGATGGCGCTGATCCTGATCGACGGCGATGTGCGCTATGCGAAGCTCGCGGCGAGCGCGGCGCGGAAGCTGGTCCGTTCCGGTTAGAGGTCGGCCTGCAGGTCGCGGGCTTCCTTCACCGTTTCTGCAAGCTCCTGATCGTTGCTCGAAGCGTAGCTGGCGATGAGCGTCTCCAGGCACGCCGAAGCCTCGCCCCTGCGGCCGGCTTCCGCCAGGGTCTCGGCCTTGTGCAGCAGCGCTTCGGCCACCGCGCGCTGGAGGTGGATGGAGTCCTCCCCGCCATAGCGCCGGATCGCCTCGTCGTAGCAGGCGATCTCCGGCTCGATGTCGCGCTCCCCGGTGTCCTCGGCGGCGTCCTCGGCGATGGCGGCGAGGCTCATGCCCTTGTAGATCATCGCGTCGGCCGCGACGGCGCGCACCTCGTCGTCCTCGTCTTCGGCAAAGCGCCGGATCACCTCTTCATAGCATTCCATCTCTGCCGCGCCCTGGTCGGCCTCGTTCAGGCTCACGCCCTTGAACATGAGCGCCTTGGCCGCATGCACACGGACCATCGGACTGGCGTGCGCGCCATAGAGCGCCGCGACCGCATCGTATCCGGCGAGCTCCTTACCATGCTCCCCGCGCTTTCCGAGCGCCACGGCCCGGCGAACCATGCTGCGCGCTACCTCGTTGATCGCCATCAACTCGGTTCTGGATTTATAGCGATCTATGAGCTGATCACAGATGTCGATCACCATGTCGAAATCATCCTGGTCCTGGTAGATGCGTATCTTCTTGTAAAGGGCATAAAGGACCACCTCCGTGACATCGGGATCGTCGCTGGCGCCGAAGCGCTCGAAGAGAGCGTCGTAATTCGCAATCTCCCGATCCTGGCGACCAAGGTCGCGGAACAGCGATGCGCGATGAGAGATCGCACGCGCAATCCGCTTCGCAATCGCGCCGTCCTGCACGCGCTCGAAGCGATCGATCAGGTCGTTGCAGCACGTGAGCGCATCGTTCGGCCGTTCGAGCCGATCGAGCACCGAGCATTTCATGGCCTGGGTCCGGACGATCACGAGGCGCAGCTTTTCGCCATAGGCATCGGGCCGCTCCTCCGCCGTGACGCGAGCCAGGAACCAGTCCAGCGATTTGTTCTGCAGTTCGAGCGCATCTTCGAATCGGTTGGCCAGCTCAAGGAGCATCGCCTTGTCATGCCATGTCTTGGCAAGTGCATAGGCAGTCCGGGGATCGGCGGGCGGGCCGGCATCCGGTGTCGGCAGGCATGCCGAAACCGCCTGGTCCAGCAGATCCAGGGCGCGCGCGTCGTTGTCCTTGGTGAAGTTGATGTCGGCTAGCCCGTTCAGCGCCAGGGCACGTTCGTGCGGCGCGTCCGCGACCGCAAGCGCGGCCTCGAACGCGGCCAACGCGTCAGCGTGTCTCCGGTCGTCCAGAGCGCGCCGGCCGCGCTCGAAATGCGCATCGAAGGAGCCTTCCATGACGGACCTCCTAATAGAACACGCCGCGCGCGCGGTGGCGCGGGATCGCCTTGTAGCGCGCATCCTGGCCGCGGTTCCACAGCAGGTAGTCGAGCGCCATGGAGGTGATGTGCGCGTGGCCGGTGGCGTGGAGGTGCTGTTTCAGCAGTTCGACAGCGTGCAGGGCGGCGGCGCGGATCTCGACCTCCTCGATGGAGCCGGCCGCGAGCGGGTCGCCCCGGTCGATGCGCGCGGCGAGATCCGGATCGTATTCAAGGACGCCGTCGACCCGCAGCACATGTGGCACCAGATTATCGGCGAAGATGGTGAGCCGGTCGAGGTCATCGAATCTTCCCCAACCCTCGTTCCCGAAGGCGAGGCCGAGATCGGCGGCTGTGAGTTGCGCGCGCTTCATGAACGGCACCTTGCGGCCCTGCCAGATTGCCACATCGTCGAAGAACGGCATGATGCGGAGCGTCGCGACCAGATGCTCGGCCTTATGGTCAGCGCGCTCGACCAACCGGGCTGGATCACCTTCGAAGCGCGCCAGCAGCAGCGCGCCGAGATCGTTGAGCGCCTTGGCGAACAGACCCATCAGCTCCCCCGCCTGGGGCGAGCCAAGGTCCTGGCCGAAGATGCGCGCGCAATCGCCCTGCGTCAGCCGGGCGAGGCGCGCGGCGCTCGGCGCACCCTCCGCCTGGAACCAATCCTTGAGGCCGGCGGCCACCGTGAAATAGCCGGAATGGCCCGGACGCTTGCGGATATGCGGGAAGTAGCCGGAACCGAAATTGATCGCATCGAGAGCCAGGATGAAGGCGAGGGTGTCCTTGCCGTGGCCCAGATGATGCGTCGCGGGGTCGAGCGTCGCCGCGCCGATCTCCGCGACCGGGAAGTCGCGCGCATACTGCTCAAGGCGCGCCTGGTCGATGCGCACGCGCGCCGCCTGCTCCGCCACCACGCGGCAGCTTTCCCGGATGTCGTCGAAGATCGACATGGAGGCTCCCTTCCGGCGCCAGTCTAGCGGGCGGCCATGGCGGCGTCCAAGCCAGGACTGTGCCGTCACGCTGCCGCAGGGGCGGAACGCCGCGCTCAGGTGAAGCGGATGGTCATCGGCTCGAGGCCGATGCCGTGCAATTCCGTCCGCCAGGTCTCGCCAGGCGCGACCGGAAAGGCGCGGGTCACGGTGCCGGTGGTGATGATCTCGCCGGCGGCCAAGGGCGGGTTGTGCCGGTCGGTGGCGAGCAGGTCGTTGAGGTGGCGCAGGGCAGACAAGGGGCCGTCCAGCACGTTCCGCGCCTGCCCGCGATCGACCAGCATATCGTCGCGATGGATGCTGATCTCGAAGCCGGCGAGCGCGGCCAGCCAATCCGCCTTCGGCAGAGCCTCGACCGGCACGCGCGGCCCCATGCGATAGGCGCCATGCAGGGCGAAGGCGGCGACGGTGTCCGCCGCGGCGAAGCGCCATGCGGGGAAGAGGGAGTGCACGATCTCGAAACCATGGGCGACCCAGCCGATGCAGCCGAGCAGGGCAACCTCGTCCATGCCCGGCTCCGGCGCGCAAGCAAGGCCGAAGGCGATCTCCGGCTCGATGCGCGGCTCGAGATAGGGGGCGAGCTCCAATTCCGCGCTCCCGTCGGTTTCCCGCAACGTGGTCGCGTACATGTCGCCCCAGATCGGGGCATAGACCTGGTATTCGTCCCAGATGGTACGGTTGGTGAAGCCGATCTTGCGCCCGATTGGCTGCTCCCCACGCGCCTGACGGATGCGTCGCAGCGCGGCGGTCACCCGGTAGGCTTCGTCGAGGCCGAAGCCGGGCAGGCGCCCGGCAATGGACGCGATCGGCCGGCGCGCGGTCCAGGCCTCCATGATCTCGTGCGCAATCCGGTCAGGGTTGATCATGGGGCCTATCTGGCGCGATATTCCACGGGGGCGTCAATATGATCGCCGCATGGATGCCGCATTGGTGGCATGAGATACCGCCATGACAGACCGGCTTCTCCTCGCGTCCGCCGTGCTGGCCGGTTGCCTGACACTCGGCCCGGCCCTGGCCGCGTCGGGTTTAGAATCGCGCTTATGCCACACCCTCCGCCTGGAGCCGCCGCTGCGGGTCGAGGCCTGCACGCGGGCCCTGCAAGCGCCCGATCTCAGCATGCAGCAGCAGGTGGCGCTGCTGGGCGCGCGCGGCAGGGCCCTGGATGAGCTTGGCGACTACAAGCGGGCGATCGCCGATTACGATGCCGCCATCGTATTGGCGCCGCAGGACCCGGTGCTGCACCTCAATCGCGGCGTCGCGAAGATCCATGACGGCCGGCCCGCCGACGCCATCCCCGATTACGAGATCGCGCTCCGCCTGAAGCCGGACTGGCACCTGCCCTATTTCGATCGGGCGGTGGCGCTTGGCGATCTGGGGCAGCGCGCGGCGGCGCTGAAGGATTTCGAGCGCGCGATCCGCCTGAAGCCGGACGATGCCTGGATCTATGTCGGACAGGGCGACGTGCTGGCGGCTTCCGGCGATCTGGCGCGCGCGCTCGCCGCCTACGACAAGGCGCTGGCGCTGCGGCCTGAGCTGGACGACCCGCGCGCCAAGCGCGCCGCCGTCCTGCTGCGCCTGGACCGCCCGGCGGAGGCGCTGCCGGAACTCGATCGCGTTCTCGCCGCGCATCCGTCCAAGCCGCATCTCTGGCAGACGCGTGGCGCGGCGAAGTTCCAGCTTGCGCGTTATGCGGATGCTGCGGCGGATTTCGCGCGCACGCTCGCACTGGCGCCGCAGGACAGCGATGCGCGCCGCGCCCTCGCGCGCGCTTATCTCGGCGCCGGCGACCCGGAGCGCGCATGGCAGGCGATGATGCCCGCGCTGGACTCGTCCAGGCAGGAAGCGGCGGACCTGGCGCTCGGCGCGCTGGTCGCGCTGCACCTGGGCCGCGTGTCCGTTGCGGAGACGCTGGCCCGCCGCGCCGGCGCGCTCCAGCCGGGCGAGGGAACCGCACAGGCGATCCTCGCTCTCGCGCTGTGGCGCCAGCGCGATGCACAGGGCGCGCGCAATGCGGCGGCGCTGTCCGCCACGTTCGCGCCGCAGGATGCGGAGATCGCGGCCATCGCCAGGGGCATGAGTATCCAAGCCAGCGATCTGCCCGTTCCACCCCCGCCCAGGACGACGCCGGCCAAGGCCGCGCTCGCGGAGTGCATCGCCTCTCTGGAGACGGGCGATCGTGCCGCCGCGCGGGCGGCAGGGCCGGGGTGGTCGCTCTGCCGCTTGGCGGCCGGCCTGACCGAATAGGGCAACAGAGCTGAGCTATGCGGGAAGTTTTTAACCGCTCTAAAAGGGGCCTTCAAATCCCGCAAACGTCTGATAATATTTCGGCCATGACTGAACCCAAGCAGATTGAGCAGCGTCCCTTCACCCCGATTGTCCAGCGCCTGCGGGCGGCCGGCTTGCGGCCCACTTCGCAGCGGCTTTATCTCGCGCGCTTGCTGTTCGAGCAGGGCGACCGGCACGTGACGGCGGAGCAATTGCATTCGGAAGCCCAGGCGGCGCGCATTCCGGTGTCGCTGGCGACCGTCTACAACACGCTGCACCAGTTCACGGCCGCGGGACTGCTGCGCGAGCTGGTGATTGAATCGGGTCGCTCCTATTTCGACACCAACGTCACCAATCATCACCATTTCTTCTTCGAGGAGAATGGCGCGCTGGTCGACATACCGGGCGAGCATGTCGCCCTGGCCACCCTCCCGACCCCGCCGGAAGGCGCGAAGATCAGTCGGGTCGACGTGGTGGTGCGGGTAACCCGCGACATCTAGCCATCAGAAGAATTTATGCAGTTCGAACAGCCGTTCGAACGCTAGTTTGTAACAGTTCTAGAATTCTTGACGGCGGGCGCGAAGCGTCCCATAGTTGGCTTCGAAGGCGGCGAGTCTGGCCGCCGCCTGCCAGTTCCGGTCGGGAGCCGGAAGAGAGAACCCCAGCCAAAAGCATCAGGGAGAATGACCATGGCAACACTGAAAGACACCAAGACGGAAGGCAATCTGAAGGCGGCATTCGCCGGCGAGAGCCAGGCCAACCGTCGCTATCTCTATTTCGCCCAGAAGGCCGACGTCGAAGGCTTCAATGACGTGTCCGCCGTGTTCCGCTCGACCGCGGAGGGCGAGACCGGCCATGCGCACGGCCATCTCGAGTTCCTCGAGGGCGTGGGCGACCCGGCGACCGGCTTGCCGATCGGCTCCACCGCGAACAACCTGAAGGCCGCCATCGCGGGCGAGACCCACGAATACACCGACATGTACCCGGGCATGGCCCGCACCGCGCGCGAGGAAGGCTTCGACGAGGTCGCGGATTGGTTCGAGACCTTGGCGAAGGCCGAGAAGTCGCATGCCGGGCGTTTCCAGAAGGCGCTCGACACGCTGGGCTGAGACGCCGCCGCAGCGATTGCATTGAGGGACGGCGCGACGCTGCGCCGTCCCCGCCCTATTCTGTTGATTGTGAACGCTAGGTAAGAACCGATGCGCGAAGGCAGCCTGGAAGCGCCCGTTCGGCACGCGCTCGACTGGCGGAATCCCGATTTCTACGACGTGCAGAAGATCGAAGCGGAGATGCACCGCGTCTTCGACATCTGCCATACCTGCCGGCGCTGCTTCAATCTGTGCGATGCCTTCCCGAAACTGTTCGATCTGATCGACGAATCGCCGACCGGCGAACTGGATGGCGTGAAGCCGGCCGACTACAAGCAGGTGGTCGACAGGTGCACGCTCTGCGACCTCTGCTTCATGACCAAGTGCCCCTATGTGCCGCCGCACGAATGGGCCTTGGACTTCCCGCACCTGTTGCTGCGCTATCGCGCGGCGGAAGTGAAACAGGGGCAGTCAAGCAAGGTTTACAAGCAACTGACCGAGACCGACCGCAACGGCAAGGCGGCCAGCTTCGCCGCACCGGTCATCAACTGGGCGAACAAGGCCAAACCGCTCCGCGTCGTGATGGAAAAGGCCGTGCACATCGATGCCGAGGCGAAGCTGCCGAAGTTCTGCGGCCGCACCCTCGTCATGCGCGCGGCGGAAGAGCCGGTGAAGGTGAACGACGCGGCCCCGGCCTATGGGCGCAAGGCGGTGCTCTACGCCACCTGCTTCTCGAACTACAACAATCCGGAGATCGGCATTGCGGCGCGCAAGGTGCTGGCGCATAACGGCGTCGAGACCGAGGTGGTCTATCCGCGCTGCTGCGGCATGCCGCAATTCGAGCGCGGCGACGTGGCGCGCGTCGCCGATCACGCGCGGACGGTGAGCGAGGAACTCGTGTCCTATATCGAGGAGGGCTACGAGGTGATCGCGCTGGTGCCGTCCTGCGCGCTGATGCTGAAATTCGAATGGCCGCTGATCCTGCCGGAAGATCCCAAGGTCAAGGCAGTGTCGGAGGCGACCTACGACGTCTCCGAATACGTGGTGGAGATTGCGGGGCGAGAGGGGCTGGCGCCCGGCCTGAAGCCGCTGCCGGGCGGGATCGCGCTGCACATCGCCTGCCACGCACGGGCGCAGAATGTCGGGCACAAGGCGGCGGAGATGCTGCGCCTCATTCCCGACCCGGACGTCCAGGTGATCGAGCGCTGCTCCGGCCATGGCGGCGCCTGGGGCGTGCTGAAAGGCAATTTCGACATCGCGATCAAGGTCGGCCGGCCGGTGGCGCGGCAGGCCCTGCAATCCGGCAAGGCGCATGTCGCCTCGGAATGCCCGCTGGCCGCGGACCACATCGTGCAAGGCATGGAAAGGCTTGCGGACGGCGGCGCTTTCCCGCAAGAAGCTCCCCACCCGATCCAACTCCTTGCCAAGTCCTATGGGCTGATGTGACGATCATGGCACCCAGGAAAGAGATCACGCCCGCCGACATCCTGCCTCACGCGGAATATGCCAAGCGCCGCGCCGCCATGCGCGCGGAGATCGTGGCGAAGAAGAAGAACCGGCGCCTGGAGGTCGGGCCGGTCGCGACCTTCTATTTCGAGTGCTACGAGACGATGCTGCAGCAGGTGCAGGAGATGCTGCACATCGAGAAGGGCGGCGAGGCGCAGATCGCCGACGAGCTGGCCGCCTATAATCCGCTGATCCCCAAGGGCAGCGAGCTGGTGGCGACCGTGATGTTCGAGATCGACGACCCGGTGCGCCGCGCCCGCGTGCTGGCGCGGCTCGGCGGGGTCGAGAGCACCATGTTCATCAAGCTCGGCGAGGACAAGATCATGGGCCTGCCCGAGGCGGACCAGGACCGCACCACCGCCGACGGCAAGGCCTCGTCCGTGCAGTTCGTGCACTTCCCGTTCTCGCGCGCGCAGATCGAGCGCTTCCGGAAACCTGGCGAGACCATCATCGTCGGCATCGAGCACGAGAACTACGCCCACATGGCCGTGATGTCCGACGCCATTCGCAGGGAGCTGGCGGGGGATTTCGATTAAGCGCCGGGACGCGCTACCAACTTACCCATGGACGTCATCCCCGGCTTGACCCGGGATCCATTTCAGCAGTCGCACGACGCTGATGCGGACGGCACTGAACGTCGAGGCTCTCGCAGCGCCAAAATGGAGCCCGGTTCAAGGCCGGGGTGACAGAAGAGTGGTGCGGGCGAGAGCGAAGATATCTGACTTCAATCCGTTTCGAACACCTCGTCCGGGTAGGTGCCCCAGAAATCGTCGCGCCGCAGCCAGCCCTTGTGGCCCTTGACCTCGACCCGGCACCAATTGTCGCTGCCGCATTCGGCGATCTCGGCGACCACGCCGGGCTGGAGGATGGCGACGGCCTTGGCCCCGCCGGTCGGGTCGGTGCGCAGGGTGCGCGCCTCGTCGATGACGAGGGCGCCGCGCTTGCCGGAGAGCAGGTTCTGCTGCACCCAGCCGACGGTGCCGTCGCGGTCGCGGATGCGCCGCCAAGTGTCGAACTCCTGGATGATCTCCACCGGCAGGCCGCGGCGCTGATAGACCCAGAGGATGGGATAGTCCCGGCCCGGCCCGGCGCGCAGGTTGACCTCGCTGCTGTCGAGCGAGGCGAACCGCGGCAGCGGCAGGTGATCCTGCGCCGCTGCCGGGGCAAGCCACAGAAGCGCCGCAGCCAGAGCCATCAGCGATCGCGTCGCGGCCCGCTTCCACGCCATCCGGCGCATCCTCCTTGCTCGCGTTCAAGATATTGAATTGCCTGATAATCCAGCATTCCGCGTTGGGTCAAGGCGAAGCCGCGCACGGACACCCCCGTTCCGCGCCGTTGCTAGACAAATCCGCGTTATTCCTGGTATGGCATCGGCCCACGGGCACGGCCGCGGAACGGCCGGCCCAGCCCGCAATGGTCGACCAAGGCCGGGCCGAAAAGGGTAGGCTTTCCATGTCCTCAAAACCGCTGGTCATCGTCACCCGGAAGCTGCCGGACGCGATCGAGACCCGCATGATGGAGTTGTTCAACGTGCGGCTGAACACCGAGGACATTCCCCTGACCCAGCCGCAGATCATCGAGGCGGTGAAGACCGCCGATGTCCTGGTGCCGACCGTGACCGACCGGATCGATGCCGCGGTCCTGAGCCAAGCGGGTGAACGGCTGCGCCTCATCGCGTCCTTCGGCACCGGCGTTGACCATATCGATCTCGCCAGCGCGCGTCAGCGCGGCATCACCGTCACCAACACGCCCGGCGTCCTGACCGAGGACACCGCGGACATGACCATGACGCTGATCCTCGCGGTTGCGCGCCGCCTGAGCGAGGGCGAGCGCCTGATCCGCTCCGGCAAGTGGCAGGGCTGGTCGCCCATGGCCATGCTGGGGCACCGCATCCACGGCAAGCGCCTCGGCATCGTCGGCATGGGGCGCATCGGCTCGGCGGTGGCGAGGCGGGCCCGCGGCTTTGGTCTCTCCGTGCATTACCACAACCGGCGGCGGGTCAACCCGCAGCTCGAGCAGCAACTGGAGGCGACCTATTGGGAGAGCCTGGACCAGATGCTCTCCCGCATGGACATCATCTCCATCAACTGCCCGCACACGCCGGCGACCTATCACCTGCTCTCCGCGCGGCGGCTGAAGCTGCTGCAGTCCAGGGCCTATATCGTCAACACCGCGCGCGGCGAGGTGATCGACGAGAACGCCCTGATGCGCATGCTGGAGAAGAAGGAGATCGCCGGCGCGGGGCTCGACGTGTTCGAGCACGAGCCCGCCATCAACCCCAAGCTGCTGCGCCTCGACAACGTCGTGCTGCTGCCGCATATGGGCTCAGCCACGATCGAAGGCCGCGTGGACATGGGCGAGAAGGTCATTATCAACATCAAGACCTTCGTCGACGGCCACAAGCCGCCCGACCGTGTCATCGAGTCGATGCTTTAAGAGCGCATTCCACCCTCATATGTCATCCCGGCCAAGCGAAGCGCGAGCCGGGACCTATGCGACATTGCAGCCAACGCCTGCAGAACGATCGTGTGTACGAACCTCTACACATGCGAGGCGGAAAAAGCGTATGGGTCCCGGGCCACGCTGCGCGCGCCCGGGATGACAGCGGGAGGGGAAAGCGAACGCCATCAGCGTGAACGCGATAGCGCCAGCCACACGCCGCCGCCGATCAGGCAGGCGCCGCTGGCTCGGTTGATGAAGCGCACGCGGCGCCGGGTCAGCAGCCTGCGCGCGCGGCCGACCGCGATGGCGTAGAGCCCGTCGCTGGCCAGCGCCACCAGCATGGCGGTGGGGCCGAGGATCGCGATCTGCGTCAGGTAATCGCGCGCGGGATCGATGAATTGCGGGATGAAGGCGCCGAAGAAGAACAGGGTCTTCGGATTGCTCATCATCACGAGGAAGCCCTGCAAGAGGAACCCGCCGCGCGGCTTGCGCGCCGTGCCGCTCACGTCGATCTCCCCCGTGGAGCGGATCAGCCGCCAGCCCAGCCAGATGAGATAGGCGGCGCCGACGATGCGGAGCCAGTCGAACCACCAGCCGATGGTCTGCATGAAGGAAGCAAGACCCAGGGCCACGATGCCGATGCAGACCGCAAGACCCCCTTGCGTGCCGGCGACGTTCAGAAGCCCGGCGCGCGTGCCATGGGTCAGGGAATTGGCGACGATGAGCGTGACGGTCGGCCCCGGCACGATGACGATCACGATGGTGGCGAGAAGGTAGGCCAGATAGAGCTCGGACGACATGGCAGTCCTTCCACGGAAAGGATCAATGTCCGCCACGACCATGACACAGCGCCCGCGCGGAACGCCAGCCCGGATCGCCGGTTGCATGTGAGGCGCGGGCTTGATCGCGTCGCGTCGCCCTGCCAAGGGTTGGGGCGAGCGAAGAAGAGGAGAGCCGATGGCACTCAAGGAAACGACGATGACCAGCCTCGCGACCGCGACCGCCCAAGAGGTGATCGCCGAACTCGGCATGCAGCCCCATCCCGAAGGCGGCCATTTCGTCGAGACCTTCCGCGACCGCCCTTCGACCGGCGAACGCGGCGCGGTCACCGCGATCTACTTCCTGCTCAAATCCGGCGAAGTTTCGCGCTGGCACCGCGTGGATGCGGCGGAGATCTGGCACTGGTATGCCGGCGCGCCGCTCAAGATCGCCATCGCGGAACTCGAAGGTGTTCCGCCGAAGGAGCATCTGCTCGGTCCCAACGTGATGGCCGGCGCCCGGCCGCAGGTCGTGGTACCCGCCAACGCCTGGCAATCGGCGCGCAGCTTGGGCGACTGGACGCTGGTGGGATGCACGGTGTCTCCGGCGTTTCAGTACGAGGGATTCGAGCTGGCGCCGGAAGGCTGGGAGCCCCAGTCGGCGAATCCGAAGCCGGACGTCAGCTAGCGCCGCAGCTCGGGCAGTCCGGGCGGCGCTTTACCTTCACGATGCGGATCTGGGCGGAGAGGCCGTCATAGAGCATGAGGCGGCCGGCCAAGGTGTCGCCGAGGCCGAGCAGCTCCTTCAGAACTTCCGTGGCCTGCAGCGAACCCAGGATGCCGGCAACGGCGCCGAAGATGCCGGCGGTCTCGCAGCGCGGGATCAGGTCCTGCGGCGGCTCCTCCGGGAAGATGCAGCGATAGCAGGGATAAGCCTCTCCGGCATGCGGCTTGAAGACGCCGAGCTGCCCGTCGAAGCGCAGCAGCGCGGCGGAGACCAGCGTGCGCTTCATGCGCACGCACGCATCGTTCAAGAGATAGCGGGTGCGGAAATTGTCCGTGCCGTCGGCGACAAGGTCGTAGTCCGCGATCATCGTAGCGTTCTCTTGCGTCAGGCGCGCGATGTGAACATCGGTCTTGATCTCGGGATTTAGGCGCTGCACGAAATCGGCGGCGCTCTGCGCCTTGGGGCGGCCGACATCCTCCAGTCGATGGATGGTCTGGCGCTGCAGGTTGGAGACATCGACGGTGTCGTCATCGACGATGCCGATGCGCCCGACGCCGGCCGCCGCGAGATATTGGATGAGCGGCGAGCCGAGTCCGCCGGCGCCCACCACCAGCACCTTGGCGTTGAGCAGCTTGAGCTGGCCCTCCTCGCCCACTTCGTCGAGCACGACGTGGCGGGCGTAGCGTTCCAGTTGGGCGTCGGTGAGATCGGTGTGCATGGGCGCTGGTGCCTCCGGCTACTCTACCGTCACCCGGGCCTTGAGCCGGGGTCCATGGCGCAGCCGCTCGTGCGGTTGAAGAATGGACCCCGGATGACGCCGCTGTGCGGCTGTCCGTGGTGACAGGAAGAGGGTGTGTTGATGGCGTTCAATCCAGCCCCTCGAACAGCGCGGTCGACAGGTATCGTTCCGCAAACGACGGAATGATCACCACGATCCGCTTGCCGGCGTAGTCCGGCCGCTGTCCAAGCTCGCAAGCGGCGGACAAGGCGGCGCCGGAGGAGATGCCGACCGGGATGCCTTCGAGCTTCGCGACCTTGCGGGCCATGACGAAAGCATTGGCATTGGAGACGCCCAGCACCTCGTCGATCACCTCGCGGTTGAGGATGTCCGGCACGAAGCCGGCGCCGATGCCCTGGATCTTGTGCGGGCCGGGCTGGCCGCCGGAGAGCACCGGGGAGTCCTCCGGCTCCACCGCGATCATCTTGAGATTGGGATTGCGTTTCTTCAGCACCTCGCCGACCCCGGTGATGGTGCCGCCGGTTCCGACGCCGCTGATGATGGCATCGACCTTGCCCTCGCAATCCTTCCAGATCTCCTCGGCGGTGGTGCGCCGGTGGATCTCCGGATTGGCCGGATTCTTGAATTGCTGCGGGATGATGGCGTTCGGGATTTCCTTGAGCAGCTCCTCGGCCCGCGCGATCGCGCCGGACATGCCGCGCGCCGCCGGGGTGAGCTCCAGCTCCGCGCCCAGCAGGCGCAGCATCTTGCGCCGCTCCATGGACATGGATTCGGGCATGGTGAGGATGCAGCGGTAGCCCTTGGCTGCCGCGATGAAGGCGAGGGCGATGCCGGTATTGCCGCTGGTCGGCTCGATGATGACGGAGCCGGGCTTCAGCACGCCCTTTTCCTCCAGATACTCGATCATCGCGATGCCGAGGCGGTCCTTGACCGAGCCCAGCGGGTTGAAGAACTCGAGCTTGCCGACCAGGTCGGCCTTGACGTTTTCCGCCTTCGCCAGCTTGGAGAGCCGCACCAGTGGCGTGGCGCCGATGGTCTGCAGCAGATTGTCGTAGATGCGGCCGCGGAAATGCGTGAGTGCGGATGACATGAGTTTTGGTGCCTTTCGTGTCGTGTCTCAGCCTGCGCTGACGTGTTTCAAATCGAGAAGTCCAGACGCTCCTGAGCGTCGGTGCGGATGCCGGCGGCCTGCGCCCTCTGGCACAGATCCTCGAGCGTGACCGCGTCCAGTTCCGCCAACATCTTGCGCTGCAGATCGCGCCACAGCGGGCGCACGATCTCCAGCCCCACGCGCGAGCCGCTGGCGGTCTGGATCGGGTCCGGCGCACCCTCGAACTGGCGCACGGCGCGCACGATCTCGCCCACGGTAATGCGCCGGCGCTCGCGCGCCAATTGGTATCCGCCCTTGGGCCCGCGATGCCCGGCCAGGATCCCGCTGCGCACCAGATGCTGCAGCACCTGCTCCAAATAGCGGCGCGGGATACCCTGGCGGCCCGATATGTCGCCCGATTGCACCGGCTGCGAGCCGCCATAATAGGCGATGTCGAGCACGGACTCGATCGCGAACAGCAATCGCTTGGATGGATGAAGCAAAGCAAACCCCTGTCGACGGCGTTTCTTGTATTCGTTCTATTGCGCGACCGCGGCGATCCCGGTCGAGCCATAGCCGCCGCTGCCGCGCTCGGTCTCGTCCAGTTTCTCCAATTCGCGCCAGGCGATCTGGGTGACCGGCGCCACCACCATCTGGGCGATGCGGTCGCCGCGCCGGATCACGAACGGCGCCTGGCCATGGTTGATCAGCAGCACCTGCACCTCGCCGCGATAATCCGCATCGATGGTGCCCGGCGAATTCAGCACCGTGATGCCGTGCTTGAGCGCAAGGCCCGAGCGCGGGCGCACCTGCGCCTCGAAGCCGGCGGGCAGCGCGATCGCAAGGCCGGTCGGGATGAGCTGCCGCGCGCCGGGCGCCAGCGTCACCTCGCCCTCCACCGCGGCCATCAGATCGAGCCCCGCCGATTGCGTGGTGGCATAGGAGGGCAGCGGCAGATCGGCGCCGTGAGGCAGGCGCTGCACGTTCACGACGGGCTCATGCATGGGCGTTGCCCCGATCGCCGACGAGGTGATCGGCGATGCGGCGCGCCAGTCGCTGCGCCACGTCCTGCTTGCTCATGGTCGGCCAGTCCTCCACGCCATCGGCGGAAACGAGGTGGATCGTGTTGGCATCGCCGCCGAAGGTGCCGCTGTCGGCGGACACGTCATTAGCGAGGATCCAATCGCAGCCCTTCTTCTTCAGCTTCTGCTCGGCATGTTGGATCACATGCTCCGTCTCCGCCGCGAAGCCGATGACCAGGCGCGGCCGGGCGTTCTTCGACTGCGCAAGCGAGGCAAGGATGTCGGGATTGGCGGTGAGCTCGAGGGAGCGCGAAGTCGCGCCGTTCTTCTTGAGCTTCTGGTTGCCGGGTTGCGTCGGGCGCCAATCGGAGACGGCGGCGGCGCAGATCGCCACGTCCACCGGCAGCGCGGCCTCGCAGGCCGCGAGCATCTGCGCCGCCGTCTCGACATGGCGCACGGCGACGCCTGCCGGGTCCGCCTCGCGCGTCGGACCGGAAACCAGCAGCGTCTCCGCGCCGAGTTTGGCGAGCGCTGCGGCAATGGCATGGCCCTGCTTGCCGGAGGAGCGGTTGGCGATGTAGCGCACGGGGTCGATCGGCTCATGGGTCGGGCCGGAGGTGACCAGCGCCTTGAGGCCGGCCAGCACCTGCTCGCGCCCCAGCAGCCTTTCGATGGCGTCCAGGATCTCGGGCGGCTCGCTGAGGCGGCCCGATCCTTCCTCGCCGCAGGCGAGGTCGCCGCTGCCCGGCCCCACGATGTGAATGCCGCGCGCGCGCAGGGTCGCGATATTGGCCTGGGTCGCCGGGTTCGCCCACATCATGACGTTCATCGCCGGCGCGACCAGGACAGGCTTGTCGGTCGCGAGCAGGGCGGTGGAGGCGAGGTCGTCGGCACGTCCGTGCGCCATCTTGGCGAGCAGGTCCGCGCTGGCCGGCGCCACCACGACCAGGTCCGCTTCGCGCGACAGGCGGATATGGCCCATCTCGCTCTCATCGGTCAGGGAGAACAGCTCCTGATACACCTTCTCCCCGCTGAGCGAGGCGAAGGAGAGCGGCGTGACGAACTCCGCCCCACCCTTGGTGAGGATTACCCGGAACGCCAGCCCACGCTCCCGCCCGCGCCGGATCAGCTCCAGCGACTTGTAGGCGGCAATGCCACCGGAAACGATCAGCAGAATGCGCGCGGCTGGGGTCATAATGCCAAATTCCACAGTGCTGCATCGTATTTAATGTGGAATCACACCGGGTGCAAGGTGGCACGACCGGCTCTTTTGCCGAGCCTGTGCGAAAGGTGTCGCCGTAAGTTGTTGATGAAGCTGGGAAATGAAAACTGGATGGCTGGGTCTTCCCGGTCATGCCGAAGCGGATGAGCTAAGGCACCATCTCGTTGCGCTCGGGCAGGATGTCGGCCGGCACGTCGGGGAGGACGTAGATGTTCTGCTCGCTGCCGCTAAATAGGAGGCCGGCGACCAGCACGGCGATGATGAGCCAGAGCCACCAGTTGCTGCCCTGGCGGTTGATGACCTGCAGCGCTTCCGGGTCGAGCTTCAGGCCGCCCTCGGCCAGGTGGTGCAGGAAGCGGTCCATGTTGCGCATCACCGAGGGGAAGCGGCGCATCATGAACATCGCCTCTTCCGTCGCCTGCGCCACGCGCGCCTCGGGGCCGCGATTGTCGCGCATCCATTGCTCGATCAGCGGGTGGGCGAGGGTCCAGATGTTGAGCGCGGGATTGAGCTGCCGGCTCACGCCCTCCGCCATGAGCATGTTCTTCTGCAGCAGCAGCAATTCCGGCTGCACCTCCATCTGGAAATTCTCGGCGATGGAGAAGAGCTGACCCAGCACCCGCGCGAACGAGATGTGCTGCAGCGGCCGCCCGTGGATCGGCTCGCCGATCGAGCGCAAGGCGAGGGTGAAATCCTCGACCGAGCGGATAGCCGGCAGGTAGCCGGCATCGACATAGACCTCCGCCACCTTGGCGTAATCGCGCTGCAGGAATGCGAGCAGCATGTCCGCGAGGAAATAGCGCGTGCGCTTGCTGAGGCGCCCCATGATGCCGAAATCGACCACCTGGATCGCGCCGTCATAGCCGACGGTCATGTTCCCCGGGTGCTGGTCGCCGTGGAAATAGCCGTCGCGGAAGGCCTGGTTGAAGAATGCCGCCGCCGCCTTGGTCAGCACCTCGTCGATATCGAGGCCCGCCGCCAGCATGCCGGCGCGGTCGTCCATCGGAATGCCGGTCAGGCGTTCCTGGGTCATCACGCGCTTGGCGGTGCGGCCCCAATCGATGTCCGGTACGCGATAGGTCGGGTCGCCGGCGAAGTTCTGGCGCAGCTCCGCCGCCGAGGCCGCTTCCAGGCGCAGGTCCATCTCGACGCTGACGGTCGCCGCGAAGGTCTGCACCACCTCCACCGGCTTCAGGCGCCGGAGGCGCGGCTGCGTGCGCTCGATCAGATGCGCGATCCACAGCAGCAGCTCGATATCCGCCTTGAAGGCCTCCTCGATGCCCGGGCGCAGCACCTTCACCGCGACCGGGCGGCCCTCCGGCCAATGCTCGTCCGGCAGGGCGATGGCGTAATGCACCTGGCTGATGGAGGCGGCGGAGACCGGCTCGTCGTCGAATTGCGCGAACAGCGTCCCGATCGGCGCGCCCAGCTCCGCTTCGATGGTGGCGCGCGCCTGGAACGCGCTGAAGCTCGGCAACTGGTCCTGCAGCTTCGCCAAGTCCTCCGCCACCTGCTCGCCGAGCAGGTCGGAGCGCGTCGAGAGCACCTGTCCGAGCTTGATGAAAGCGGGGCCGAGTTCGTTGAGAGCGAGCGCCAGTCGCTCACCCGGGCGCTTGTCGCCGACCTGACGCCCGAACAAGAGCTGAATGACGAACAGCAGGAACGGCGCGAGGCCGGCGCCCACCATCGCCCGCTCGAACGGCGCCAGCGCGCCGTGCCGCGCGAAGGTGATCGCGATCAAGATCAGGCGGCGGATGGAGCGGATGGAGCTCAACATTCTAGACGCGCCATCCCGAGTGCAGGGCCGCGATGCCGCCGGAGAGGTTCCGATGGGAGACCTGGGCGAACCCGGCCTTCGCCATCATTCCGGCGAGCGTTTCCTGGTTCGGGAAGCGGCGGATCGATTCCACCAGATACTGGTAGGACTCGCGGTCGCCCGCCACCTGCTGGCCGAGCCAGGGCAGCACCTTGAAGGAATAGAGATGGTAGGCCTTGGCGAGCGCCGGTACCGCGACCTGCGAGAACTCCAGGCACAGGAAGCGCCCGCCCGGCTTCAGCACGCGCCAGGCCTCGCGCAGCGCCTGGTCCCAGTCCGCGACATTGCGCAGGCAGAAACCGATGGTGTAGGCGTCGAACCGCATGTCGTCGAACGGCAGATGCTCGGCATTGCCGGCCACCCACTCGATGCCGGTGAGGACCCCGCGGTCGACCGCCCGGTCGCGCCCCTGATCCAGCATGGCGGGGGTTAGGTCGCAGACCGTCACGCGGGCATCCGGCGCGTGATCCAGGATGCGGAAGGCAATGTCCCCGGTCCCGCCGCCGACATCCAGGATGCTCTGCCCGGCGCGCGGGTTCAGCCAGTCGATCATCGCCGCTTTCCACAGGCGATGGATGCCGGCCGACATCAAATCGTTCATCAAATCGTATTTGTCCGCGACCGAGGAGAAAACGTCGCGTACCAGCATGGTCTTCTGCGCGCGGCCGACCCTGCGGTCGCCGAACCAGGTTTCGGTTTTGTCCTGCTCCCCTGTCATGGCCGGCACCATAGCTTGCGGCAGGATTGCTTTCCAACGGCAAAAGGGCGCATCAGGACAAAGACTTGGCAGTCCTGACAGGATCGGATGTAGTGGCGTGCTGCATTCCAGAGGGGCGTCCTTGGGGAGAAGCCGCATTGCCTGAATTGCCGGAAGTAGAGACCGTGTGCCGCGGCCTTGCCATGAAGATGGAAGGCAAGCGCCTTGTCCGCGTGGAGCAGCGGCGCAAGGACCTGCGCTTTCCCCTGCCGCCGGAATTCGCGCGGCGCCTGACCGGCCGGCGCATCATCCGCATCGGCCGGCGCGCCAAATACATGATCTGGGAGCTGGATGACGGGACGGCCGTCATCGGCCATCTCGGCATGTCCGGTCGCATGCTGCTGGGCCAGGGCTGGCCGGAGGTGCTGGAGCCTCACGACCATCTCATCTTCCAGGCGGAGGATGGCTGGTGCCTGCGCTTTAACGACGCGCGGCGCTTCGGCATGATGGATCTGACGCCGCTGGCCGAGCTCGACGCGCACAAGCTGCTCAAGGGGCTCGGGCCGGAGCCGCTCGGCAATGCCTTCAACGGCCCGTCCCTCGCGGCATCGCTCAAGGGCAAGAAGACCAGCATCAAGGCCGCCTTGCTCGACCAGAAGGTCGTGGCCGGCCTCGGCAACATCTATGTCTCGGAGGCCCTGTTCCGCGCCGGCATCTCGCCGCGGCGCGTGGCCTATACCGTGCAGGGCGAGCGCGCGGAGAAGCTCGCCGCCGCGGTCAAGGCGGTGCTGACCGACGCGATCGCCGCCGGCGGCTCATCCCTGCGCGACTATGTGCAGGCGGATGGCGAGCTCGGCTATTTCCAGCATCACTGGCGTGTCTATGAACGCGAGGGCAAGGGATGCTGGCGCTGCACCTGCGATGTCGAGAAGACCGGCGGAGTCAAGCGCATCACGCAGGTCGGGCGCTCCACGTACTTCTGTCCGCGGAAGCAGAGATAGCCGCTGTCAGCCGTCGGCGGCACGGGCGGCTTTCCCGAAATGCCTGGGAAAGATCGCGGCGAGATGCGTGCGGCAGACGACGCGGCCGGAAGCCGGGCGATAGCGCTGCGGGTCGAGCGACCAGTCGAGCCACAGGCCCTCGAGCAGGAACGTGATGCCGAGCGCCGCCGTCTCCACCTTGATGTCGTAGCCGCCGTCCTTGATCAGCGCCGCGCAAAGCGACTTGACGGTGCCGAAAAACGCGCTTTCGCGCGTGTCGCAGAGCGGGCGATAGGCGGGGTTGGTGATCGCCTCCTGCCGGAACGCGAGCCAGGCGATGAGGGCGCTGTCGTCATGGGCCTTGCGCGCCACGTCATGCTCGACCAGCGCCCACAGCCTGGCGGCGGGTTCGTCGGCGGCGCGCGAAAGGGCCTCCTGCCAGCTCGCGCGATAGGCATCGGCCAGATGCTTCAGCACCTCGTGCAGCAGCCTGTCCTTGCGGTCGAAATGCAGGTTCACCATGCCGCGCGCCAGGCCGGAATACTCCGCCAGCCGTGAGACCGAAACGCCGGACAGGCCGTGCCGCGCGATCGCCTCGATCGCGGCGTCAATCAGCTTGCGGCGGAAGTAGATCTTGGCCTCATCGCGGCGGCGCGGCCGTGCCACCGGTTCCTGGGCAGGCATGTCGTTCCGGTCCCCTGTCGATTGACGCGCTCCCGAGTCACGCGCCTCTATTCGGGCGCTCGATTCCTGTCCTGTCATCATGCTCTTGACAACGGTTAATTCCATGAACGATCATTCATAGAATGAGAGAGGCGACACAACGCCCGAAAATGCTGGAGCGAGCGCCGTCCAGCCGGCGAACAGGGAGGCATCGATGACGTTCAGAAACGGATTGCTGAGTTTGGTCGCGGGCGTCGCACTCGTGCTCGGCGCGGAAGCCGAAGCGCAGGAGCGGCAGCTCTTCATCTACAACTGGTCGGACTATATCGGCTCGACCACCATCGAGGATTTCGAGAAGGAGACCGGGATCAAGGTCACCTACGACCTGTTCGACAGCTACGAGACCATGGATGCGCGGGTGCAGGCCGGCGCCTCGGGCTATGACATCATCTTCCCGGGCCGGCAATTCGTGCAGCACCATGTGGCGCAAGGCGTCTACCTGCCGCTCGACAAGTCCAAGCTGAAGAACATCGGCAACATCGACCCGAAGTTCTGGGAGGTGCTGCAGGTATCGGATCCCGGCAATAAGTACGCCGTGCCGTACATGTTCTGGACCAACGGCTTCGTCTATGACGAGAAGAAGATCAAGGCGATCGATCCGAATGCGCCGGTCGATTCCTGGGACATGTTCTTCAAGCCGGAGGTGCTTTCGAAATTCCAGCCATGCGGCACCAGCGTTCTCGATTCACCGGAGGACGTGATCGACCTCGCGCTCAACTATCTGGGCCTGCGGCCCGGCAAGAGCGATCCTGAGGAGGTGAAGCAGGCCGCCGACCTCGCCGCCAAGATGAGGCCGCACCTGGCGGCGTTCGACTCGGTCGGCACGATCGGGGCGCTGGCCGATGGCAGCCGGTGCCTCGCCATGACCTGGTCGGGCGATTACGCGCAGGCGGCGGCCCGCGCCGCGGAGGCCGGTGTCGACGTCGTGCTGAAATACTCCACGCCCAAGGAAGGCGTGAACATGGACTACGACACCATGGCGATCCTGAAGGACGCCAAGAACGTCGAGGAGGCGCACATGTTCATCGACTACATGATGCGGCCGGAGGTGATCGCGAAGGTCACCAACGAGATCGGCTATGCCAATGCCAACAAGGCGGCGACGCCCCTGGTGGACGAAGCGATCCGCAACGATCCGGCGATGTATCCCGATCCCGAGCGCCTCGCCAACGTCTATGTGACGGAGCTGCGCACGCCCGAGGAAGCGCGCCTCATCGTGCGCGAGTTCACCCGGGCGAAGACCGGCGAGTAGGCGGCTCGCAACGCACTTTCTTCGATCGCGGCCGAACTTGGCCCGCCGGCGCTGATATTCGTCGGCGGGCCATCCACGAGTTTCGCTGGGCAAGAGCTGTCAGCTGCAGGCAAACTCGCGGATGGCCTTGCCAGGCCCGGCCAATGACGTCTCAAAGAAGATCAAGCATCAGGAACACCGGATCATGCTCACCAATCTCGACGAGGACATGCGCATCGAGCGGCTGGAGGATTTGGACCGCCGGCACCTCATCCATCCCTGGACCGATCTCGGCGCGGTGCGGGCGCAGAAGCCGCTGATCATCGACCGCGCCGAGGGCGTGCATGTCTATGACGTCGAGGGCAAGCGCATGATCGACGGCATGGGCGGCATGTGGTGCGTCAATGTCGGCTACGGCCGCGACGAGATCGCGGACGCCATGGCCGCGCAGGCGAAGCGCATGTGCTACTACTCGCCCTTCACCAAGAACTCGAACGAGCCGGCGATCGAGTTCGCGCACCGCATCGCGAAATACACCCCGGGCGACCTCAACCGCGTGTTCTTCACCACCGGCGGCTCGACCGCGGTGGATTCGGCGATCCGCTTCATCCACTTCTATTTCAATTTCCTTGGGCAGAAGGACCGGCGCCACATCATCTCGCGCGCGGACGCCTATCACGGCAGCACGTACCTCACCGCGACCATCTCGGGCAAGCCGGGCGACAAGCCGAACATGCGCTTCGCCACCGACATCGTGCATCATCTGCCCTCGCCCAATCCCTATCGCCGGCCGGCGGGCATGAGCGTCGAGGCGTTCGGCGACCAGTGCGTGGCCGATCTCGAGAGCAAGATCCTGGAGCTGGGCCCGGAGAACGTGGCCTGCTTCGTGGCCGAGCCGCTGCTTGCTTCCGGCGGCGTCATCGTGCCGCCGCCCGGCTATCAGCGTCGCACCTGGGAAGTCTGCCGCAAATACGGCGTGCTCTACCTGTCGGACGAGGTCGTCACCGGATTCGGGCGCCTGGGCCACGTCTTCGCGTCGGAGCCGGTGTTCGACATCGTGCCGGACGTCATCACCTCGGCCAAGGGGCTGACCTCCGGCTACGTGCCGCTCGGCGCCTTCATCGTCTCCGATGCGCTCTACAACCGGTTGCTGGATGTCGCCGGCCAGGGGCAGATGTTCGCCAACGGCTTCACCTATTCCTCTCATCCGGTCGCCTGCGCCGCCGGCCTTGCCGCGCTCGACATCCTGGAGCGCGAGGATATCTGCGGCCATGTGCGCAAATGGGGTCCCTATTTCCGCGACCAGCTCGGCACGCTCTCCGACCTGGATCTGGTGGGCGACGTGCGCGGCAGCCACTTCATGGTCTGCGTCGAATGCGTGGCGGACAAGAAGGCCAAGACGCCATGTCCTTATGACTGGGCTGTTGCCAAGCGCGTGTTCGAGCGCTGCCGGGAGCGCGGCCTGATGATCCGCCCCCTCGGCAACTGGATCGTGCTGTCGCCGCCGCTGACCATCACCAAGGCGGAGATCGACGAAACGGTGGTTGCGCTGCGCGGCGCCATTCGCGACGTGCAGGACGACCTGGCGCGCGAAGGAGTGTGGCGGGCATCGTGATCCCCTCCCCTGACACTGGGGAGTGTTAAGGGGCGAGCAAGGTCGCGCCGGGATAAACCCCGACTCTCTCCCCCAGTTTGAGGCAGGGGGGCAGCAGCCATATTGTCACTGCCGTTGGGCCACCGCTCTTCCAGCCCGCTTCCAGCCGTGCTAAAGGCCGTTCAATCGACAGGGAGCGGCCATGCGCAGGTTTCTGGTTGCGGCAATTCTCACCTTCGGGCTCGGCGGTCCCGCCTGGGCCACCGACTATTTCTCTGCCATCGCCGATCTGCCGGTGGCGGACGGCCTCACCGAGCAGAAGGAGAAATCCACTGTCTTCGACGCGCCGCTCGGGCGCATCGTCACCGCCTATGCGACGGGAAAGGTGGATGCCGAGGACGTGCACGATTTCTATGACGATGCCCTGCCGCCGCTCGGCTGGGAGAGAGCGGGCGAGGGGACCTATCGTCGGAAGGCCGAGACCCTGAAGATCGACGTGCTGGGCGGGCAGGGGGGAGCGCCCGTCAATGTGTCCTTCACCCTCAGCGCCGAGAGCCAGCAGCCATGAATTTCGAAACCATCCTTGTCGAGAAGCGCGACCGCGTCGGCCTCATCACGCTAAACCGCCCGAAGGCGCTGAACGCCCTCTGCGCGCAACTGGTCGCGGAGCTTGGGCAGGCGCTGGACGCGCTGGAGGGTGATGCCGGAATAGGCGCCATCGTGGTGACGGGCAGCGACCGCGCCTTCGCCGCCGGCGCCGACATCAAGGAGATGAAGGACCGCGACTTCATCGACGTCTTCACCAGCGACTTCATCACCAAGGGCTGGGAGCGCCTGGCGCAATGCCGCAAGCCGACCATTGCGGCGGTGGCGGGCTACGCGCTCGGCGGCGGGTGCGAGATCGCGATGATGTGCGACATGATCATCGCGGCCGAGACCGCGAAGTTCGGCCAGCCGGAGATCACCATCGGCACCATCCCCGGCGCGGGCGGAACCCAGCGCCTGACCCGGGCGGTCGGCAAGGCGAAGGCGATGGACCTGGTCCTGACCGGCCGCATGATGGATGCGGCCGAGGCGGAGCGCAGCGGCCTCGTCGCAAGAATCGTGTCAGCAGATAAACTGCTGGACGAGGCGCTTGGGATCGCGGCCAAGATCGCGTCCTTCTCGCTGCCCACGGTGATGATGGCCAAGGAAGCGGTCAACCAGGCGTTCGAAACCGGCCTTGCCGAGGGGCTGAAATTCGAGCGCAGGGTGTTCCACGCGACCTTCGGGACCGAGGACCAGAAGGAAGGCATGGCCGCCTTCGCCGAAAAGCGCCCGCCGCAGTTCAAGCACCGGTAGGCGGAAGAGGCGTGACAGGCGCAGTTGTCAAGGGCATGGCGATTTATCACGGAGCATTGAAGTTTAATAGAAGTGCGAGCAGCGAAAGCCCGAGATAATCCGATGTCACCCATAGAAAAAGCCACGCACGTTCTGTCCACTTACTTTCTGAGCGAGACGGAGCGATTGAACGGAGGTCTGCCGGGGTTGCTGTATCACTACACGTCTGCGGCAGGCATGGAAGGAATTCTGAGTTCGGGTTGCTTCTGGGCAAACAATGTTCAACATCAGAATGATCTGGCTGAGATTCGAGTGGCTGCATCGATCTTTCGAGCGAGCATTGAGCGATTCCGCGTAATCGAGAGTGACGGCGATGTTGTGCCCCTCTTTGACGCACTGCGTCAGATAATGTCGCGGATCGACCTCGGCGACGTGTACGTACTCTCGCTCGTTGCCAACGGCGATGATGAGAACCTGTGGGGCTTATACGGTGATCGGGGCACTGGCTTCTCGCTTGCCTTTCCCACACTGTGGCCGCTGCAATGGAACGAGAATTGGGTCCTGGTGAAGGTTCAATATGGCGAGGAGACGGTCCGCGAGTTCAGTGAGAGGTCGCTGCGTTTGATCAGAACAATTTATCGGCAAGATATTGCGCAGGGTGCTGCGTTGCCTGCGAAGAACTATGCAGACCTACTTTTCGAGAACATCAGGTGGTTTGCCCCAGCTTTCAAACTTAACGCCTGGGCTGACGAGAAGGAGTGGCGTTTATTTCGCATTGGCTCTGGTGATGAGCGACAGCAGCGTCCCGATGGGCGGTATTTCCTGAAAGCGCCGTCCAAGAACAAGCTGAGGATAGCAGCTGTAGCATGTGGGCCGCAGTGCCCGCCAGAGGCTGTCCTGAGCGTCCGTAAGGCTGCATATTTGAACGGCTATGGTGAGATTGACTTCCATCACTCGCAGTTTGCGACAGCCAGTCATAGGTTGGCCATCGACGATGCCATGCGGAACGCCAAGCCGTAGCATCGCCAAGGCACTTTCGGATGGCGGAAGGGCCTTAGTCCGAGCATTTGCCAAGTAACCAATTGGTAACTCTGTCCCTGAGAAGATAAAGCGGTCGTACTGCCGGAGACCGGACCGATCGCCGCTCGAGCCATGTCCACAGCTACCTTGACCACGGCGCCCGCCGGGCGCGTCAAACTGCGCAATCTCTCCGTCATGATCGACGGGCGGCAATACGAGATCGCCAACATGAACATCGTCGACGTGCTGATCGCCGGCGCGCCGGAATGGATCGTGCAGCGGCAGAAGGTCGAGTTCTCCTTCGTCTTAAACCTGGAGGACAAGCAGCGCGCCCTGCCAACCTATGGCGTGGTGCTGCGCAACGACAGCAACGGCCTCGAGCTGCGCTACAACGCGCCGATCCTGCGCTGGCGCGACTTGCTGGCGCGGCTGATCACCGAGGATGCGCGCGCTGTAGCGGCCGCGAGCGCAAGTGCGAACGCAAGCCCAAAGGCGAAGAAGAGCTGAGCGCCGAAAAAGAGGACCCGGCGGAACCGGGTCTTCTGCCGGTCCCTTGAAATATTTAGGCATGACGTGCGCGCGGCGGACGGGGCGATCCCGGCCCCCGCCGCGTTTACTCCGCGGCGCGCTCGCGCGAGCGCCGCGCGGGGATGGCGGCTTCGCGCTCCCTATCGAACATGTAGTCGCGGGTCAGCGGAACGGCCTCGATGTCCCGCGCCATCTGCATCTGCCAGACCATGTTGAAGCTGTGGCGGAAGGAAAGCTCGCTGCCGATCAGGTAGAACTCCCACATCCGACAGAACCGCTCGTCGTAGATGCGGGTGATCTCCGCCCGATGGCGCTCGAAGTTCTGGCGCCAGCAGCGCAAAGTCTCCGCATAGTGCAGCCGCAGGACTTCGATATCCGTGATCCACATGCTGGTCTTCTCGACAAACGGCACGACCTCCGACAGCGCCGGGCTGTAGCCGCCGGGGAAGATGTATTTGCGCAGCCATGGATTGGTGAAGCCCGGTCCGTCGCGCCGGCCGATCGCATGCAGCAGCGCGACGCCGGTCGGCTTCAGCAGGCGCTCCACCGCGCCGAAGAACTCGCCGTAATGCTTGACCCCCACATGCTCGAACATGCCGACCGAGACGATGCGGTCATAGGTATCGCTCTCCAGGCGGTAATCCTGCAGCTTGAACGTCACCTGCTTCTCGACGCCGGCTTCCTTGGCGCGCTGGGTCGCCAGCTCGTGCTGCTCCTTGGAGAGCGTGACGCCGACGACCTCCACGCCGCAATGCTTGGCCAGGAAGATGCCGAGGCCGCCCCAGCCGCAGCCGATGTCGAGCACGCGCTGACCCGGCTGCAGCACCAGCTTGGAGGCGATGTGCCGCATCTTGGCGATCTGCGCCTCCGCCAGGCTCATCGTCGGATTGAGGAAGTAGGCGCAGGAATATTGCATGCTCTCGTCGAGGAACAGCTCGAACAGCCGCCGCGACAGGTCGTAGTGATGCGCCACGTGCTGGCGCGCCAGGCCGACCGGGTTGTGCTGGTGCCACCAGCGGGCGAGTGTGTGGAAGCCCGCGATGACGCGCTGCCAGCGCGCGCTCTCGATGGCGTTGGTGTTGGCCATGCCGATATCGACGAGGTCGTAGAGCGTGCCCTCCTCGATGATCAGCTTGCCGTCCATGTAGGCTTCGCCGACCTTGAGCCAGGGATTGAAGCACAGCGCCCAGTCGGTTGCCCGGTCCGCCAATCGCAAAGTGACCTTCGGCTCGCCGTGACCGAAGGCCTGCCGCCGGCCCGTATGGTCGATGAGCGTAATGCATCCCCGCTTGATGCCGCGCGCCAACAAGCGATCGAACATGCCTGATCTCCCGCCCCGTCTGCCGGGATGCGCCCCGGTTTCCATCCCTGGAATTAGTCTAGGAAACGTCGTGGAGTTCCGTCAATAATCCGACACAATCCTGAATCCGGCCGGTTTCCCGCGACTTTCGTCCTGTCGAAGCCGTGCCGGAGCGGTTTCTGTTACCTCCGTTGAGCATTGGCGAGCGGGCCGGGGCTCTGATAGAAGCCACGCACGCAACATGAGTTTTCAAGCCCGATGAACGACCCCGCGCCCGCGCAGCACGATCCGAAACGATTGATCGAACAGGCTTTCGAGATGGGGGACGAGTTCCCCGGCCCGGCGGAGGACCTGCTGCTGTCCTGGATCCTGTCCCTGCCGGCCGATGCGGACGCCCCCGCCATCGCCGCCGTGCTGGCCGAACGCCACCGAGCCCAGGTGGCGCATCTCGGCGAGAAGCACCCGGCCCGTCGTCTGCTTGCCTTGCTGGAGCAGACCGCCACGGCCGGCGCCGCCCGCGCGCAGGGGCGCAGGGGCGGGCGCAGGGGAAAGACCTAGGTCATCAGTTTCCGTAGCGTCTCGACCTCGTCGGCCTCATTGGCCGGCTTGTCCCAGCGGATGCGGTGGAAGCGGGGGAATCGCAAGGCGATGCCCGATTTGTGGCGCGTCGATTCATGCACGCTGTCGAACTCGAATTCGGCGACCAGGCCGGGGCTGAGCACGCGCACGGGACCGAAGCGCTCCACCGTGTTGTTGCGGACCCAGCGGTCGAGCTTGCGCAGCTCCTCGTCTGTAAAGCCGGAATAGGCCTTGCCCACGGGCACCAGCTCGCGTCCGGGATTGCCGTTCTCGTCCACGAAGGGCCGCCAGCAGCCGAAGGTGAAATCGGAGTAGAAGGAGGAGCGCTTGCCGTGCCCGCGCTGGGCATACATGAGGACGGCGTCGATGGTGAGCGCATCGCGCTTCCACTTGAACCAATGGCCCTTCACGCGCCCGGCGATATAGGGGCTCTCCCAGCGCTTCAGCATCAGGCCCTCGATGCCGGCCGCCCGCGCATCGGCACGCAGCCGCGCCAGCTCGCTCCAATCCGCGAACTGGATCAGCGGGGAAAGATCGAAGCGCGGCCGCGGCTTCTCTCCATACCAGGCCTCGAGATGCTGCCGCCGTTCGCGCAACGGCAGCGCGCGCAGGTCGTCATTGCCGATGATCAGCGCATCATAGAGCCGCACATGCGCGGGGCTGGAGGCCAGCAAGGCCGGTGTGGGCTTCTTGCGGTTCAGGCGCTGCTGCAGGTCGTTGAAGGAGGCGACCTCGACTGCGCCGTTCCGGTGCCGCGCAACCAGCAACTCGCCGTCGAGGACAGCCTCGAAATCGACCTGCTCGATGAGGTCCGGGAACGCGCCGCTGATATCCTCGCCCGCGCGCGAATAGAGGCGCACCTGGCCGGCTGCCGCGGCGACCTGCACGCGGATGCCGTCCCACTTCCACTCTGCGCAGAAATCGTGCGGCGCAAAATTGGCGAGATCGGATTCCTCGATCGGGTGCGAGAGCATGAGCGGCCGGAAGCCCAGCGTGTTGCGCGCCGCCGGCTTCTCGCCGCCCGCGACCCATTGGATGAGCTCGGTATAGGGCGGCTGGTGCTGCGGCCACGTTTCTTCGATCTCTTCGAGGCTGACCGTCCCGAGGGCGCTGAGCGCGGTCTTCGCCAGCCGTGCCGAGACGCCGACGCGCAAAGCGCCCGCCGCCAGCTTCAGCAGCGCCCAGCGCCCGGTGGCATCGAGCCCGTCGAGCCAGTCGCTCATCAGCGTCATCGCCTCGGCGCGTCCGGCCAGGCGCAGGCGCTCGATCACCTCGCTGAGGCGCGGCGGCGCGTGGGTTGTGGTGTTGCCGGTCGGCCAGATGAGGGCGATGGTCTCAGCCAAGTCGCCGACGTAGTCGTAGGACCAGTGGAACAATTCCGGATCGATCTGCGCGATCGTCATGTCGCGCAAAGCGGCCGGCTTGAGGCTCGGCAGATCCAGTTCGCCGCAAAGCGCCGCAAGTGCGTAGCCGCGATCGGGATCCGGCGCGTGGCGCAGGTAATCCTCCATCAGCCGCAGCTTCCCGTTGCGCGCCGGCTGGTAGGAGAGGGCATCGAGCAGGTCGGCGAAGAGCTGCATGGATCAGCCGAGCCCGATGATGCACCGACCCAGCCATCTTCCGGGTGAGCCCCTTCCCCTCTTGTGGGGGAAGGTTGGGATGGGGGGTGACGCCGCACGCCTATAGAGGAGGAACGATGAAATGTTCGGGGATCTGCCACGCGCTTCTGTAGTGCCTCGCAGGTACTCTTCAAACGCTCGTGCGGCGTCACCCCCAATCCAGCTTCGCCTAAGCTCACGTCGTTCGCTAAGGCTCCACATCCTTCCCCCACAAGGGGGGAAGGGGGTTCTGGATTGGGGAAAGAAGGGATAAGGCCGCTTCATTCCTCATCCTCGTAGCCGATCAGCGACAGGGCGCGCGCCTTGCGACCGGTCTGCTGGATGGCGTGGATCAGCGCTTCCTCGCGGCCGTGCGTTACCCACACTTCCGGCGCATCGACATCGCGCACGGTCTGCAGCAGCTCGTCCCAGTCGCAATGGTCGGAGATGATGAGGGGCAGTTCGGCCCGCGCCTGCCGCGCCCGGGCGCGGATGCGCATCCAACCCGAAGCGACTGCCGGCACGGGATCGCCCATGCGCCGGCTCCACACTTCGCCGATCGCGGAAGGCGGACAGAGCACGATCTCGCTCTTGAGCTGCGCCGGCACCATGCCCGCGACCGACGCCGTCGGCCCCAGCGCGACGCCGCGCGATTCGTAAAGCTGCGTCAGCGCCTGCAATGCGCCGTGCAGATAGATCGGCCGGTCATAGCCGGCGCGGCGCAGCAGCGCGATCACGCGCTGGCACTTGCCGAGCGCATAGACGCCGATCAGGACGCTGCGGTCCGGAAACAATTCGCGCGCATGCAGCACCTTCGCGATCTCGTTCTTGTCGGGCGGATGCCGGAAGACCGGCAGGCCGAAGGTCGCCTCGGTGACGAAGACGTCGCACTTGACCGGCGTGAAGGGCGGGCAGGTCGGATCGTAGCGCCGCTTGTAGTCGCCGGAGATCACGGCGCGGCAGCCGTCATGTTCCAGCACCACCTGCGCACTGCCAAGAATATGGCCGGCCGGCTCCAGCATGAGGGTGACATCGCCAAGGCTGATGCGCTCGCCATAGGCGAGGGCCTGTGTCTCGCGCGCGAACCCCTCGCCATAGCGCGCGGCCATGATCGCCAAAGTCTCGGTCGTCGCGGCCACCCTGCCATGGCCGGCGCGCGCATGGTCGCCATGGCCATGCGTGACGATCGCGCGATCGACCGGGCGCGACGGATCGATGAAGAATCCGCCGGGCTCGCAATAGAGCCCGCCGGGCATGGGCCTCAGCCAGTGTTGGGGGTGCAGGGGCATTTCGCGCTCAGATTCAAAATCGTTGTATCGCCAGGGCTTTAACCTATGATGATCCGGTTTTGTTCCGCAAGCGCTCATGGACCTGATTGCCACCACCAGCCTGCTGCCACCCCGCTTCGCCGCCTGGTTCCATGGCCGTGGCTGGCAGGTGCACGACCATCAGCTCGCGGTCCTTTCGGCGGTGCAGGCGGGACGCTCCCTCCTGCTGATTGCGCCGACCGGCGGCGGCAAGACACTGGCCGGCTTCCTGCCGAGCCTGGTGGAGCTGGCTGACGCTGACCCGAAGGCGAAGCGCACCGGTATCCACACACTCTACATATCGCCGCTCAAGGCGCTGACAGTAGACGTCGCGCGCAACCTGGAGACGCCGATCGCGGAAATGGGGCTGCCGATCGAAAGCGAAACCCGCACCGGCGACACGCCGCAGAACCGCCGGCAGCGGCAGCGCAAGCATCCGCCGCACATCCTGCTGACCACGCCGGAAAGCCTGGCGCTGCTGCTCTCCTACAGCGAGGCGCCGGAATACTTCGCTTCGCTCAAGACGGTCATCATCGATGAGCTGCACGCCATCGCCGATACCAAGCGCGGGCAGCTCCTGACGCTCGGCCTGGCGCGGCTGGCGCGGCTCGCGCCGCAATGCCGGTTCCTCGGCCTGAGTGCCACGGTCGCCGCGCCCGAGCGCGTCGCGCAGCACCTCAATTACGGCGCTCGCCCTCTGGACATCATACGCGGCCGCGACGGCGCGCAGCCGGAGATCGGGATTCTCATTCCCGAGGCGCGTGTGCCGTGGAGCGGCCGCATGGCGCTGCACGCAGTGCCCGCGATCTATGACGAGATCAAGCGCCACAAGACGACGCTGGTGTTCGTCAATACGCGCGCGCAGGCGGAACTCGTGTTCCAGGGCCTGTGGCGGCTCAATGACGACAATCTCGCCATCGGGCTGCATCACGGCTCGCTGGCGGTTGAGCAAAGGCGCAAGATTGAGGCGGCGATGGCGCGCGGGGCCTTGCGCGCGGTGGTCGCGACCTCATCCCTCGATCTCGGCATCGATTGGGGCGACATCGACCTCGTCATCCAGGTGGGCGCGCCCAAGGGGGCAAGCCGCCTGCTGCAGCGCATCGGACGCGCCAATCACCGGCTGGATGAACCGAGCCGCGCGTTGCTGGTGCCGGCCAACCGCTTCGAGGTGCTGGAGTGCAAGGCCGCCATCGAAGCGGCGCTGGAGAAGGACCTCGACGAGTATCCGCCGCGACCCTACTGCCTAGACGTTCTGGCGCAGCACATTTTGTGCTTGGCTTGCGCGGGTTCGGTGGATCCCGATGCGCTCTATCTCGAGGTGACGAGTGCAGCGGCGTACGCGGCTCTGCCGCGCGAGGAATTCGACCGGGTGTTCGCCTTCGTGCGCGATGGCGGCTATGCGCTGAAGGCCTATGATCGCTGGAAACGCCTGCGCCAGATGCCGCCGGAAAACGGCAAGCCAGGCGGCTGGCGCGCCGCCAACATGACGGTGGTGCGCCAGTACCGCATGAACGTTGGCACCATCGTCGAGGCGCCGATGCTGAAGGTGCGCCTGGGCCGCGGCCAGGCATTGGGCGAGGTGGAGGAATGGTTCGTGCAGGGCCTGCTGCCGGGCGATACCTTCATGTTCGCCGGCCGCCTGCTGCGCTTCGAGGGCATCCGCGAGATGTCGGTCGTCTGCTCGCTGGCGAAGAGCGGCGAGCCGAAAGTGCCGGTCTATGGCGGCGGGCGCCTGCCCCTGACCTCGGGCCTTGCCGACCGGGTGCGGGCGATCCTGGAGGATCGGCGTCAGCAAACGGACTTGCCCCATGACGTGCAGGAATGGCTGCGGCTGCAGCGTTGGCGGTCGGTCGTGCCGACGCGCTCGCGTCTGCTGATCGAGAGCTTCCCGCGCGGCAACAAGGAATTCCTCGTGGCGTACTGCTTCGAAGGGCGGATCGCGCACCAGACGCTCGGCATGCTGCTGACGCGGCGCATGGAGCGCGCCGGCTTGAAGCCGCTCGGCTTCGTCGCAACGGATTACGTGCTCGCCACCTGGGCCCTGGGCGCGCCGACGCAGGAGCAGGTCGAGCGGCTGCTCGCGGAAGACATGCTGGGTGACGACCTGGAGGAATGGCTGGAGGATTCCTCCATGCTGCGGCGCTCCTTCCGCAATGTCGCGGTGATCGCGGGGCTGATCGAGCGCCGCCATCCGGGCGAGGAGAAGAACCGCCGACAGATCACCTTCAATGCCGATCTCATCTATGATGTCTTGCGCAAGCACGAGCCGGACCACATCCTGCTGCGCGCGACGCGGCAGGACGCGGCGTGGAACCTGGCGGACGTGCAGCGCCTGGGCGATTTCCTGAAGCGCGTGCGGGGCAGGATCGATTTGCGGCGGCTGGATCGCGTCACGCCGCTTGCAGTGCCGGTTCTCGTCACCCTCGGGAGCGAGCAGGTTGGCAACGAGGCGATGGACGCGCTGCTGGAGCAGGCGGCCGCCGATCTGATTGCGGAAGCGACCAGCGGCGAGCCGGGGCAGGAGGCGATGTTGTGATCATCAAGAGCAAAGAATGAGCAGAACGATCAACGTGTCCTGGCACGGGACCTCCCTGCAGCTCGATCTCGAGGGCGCGCTCTATTGGCCGGAGGAGCGGCTGCTGGTCGCGGCCGACCTGCATCTCGAAAAAGGCACGTCATTCGCCCGCTCTGCCGGGCGCCTGCTGCCGCCCTATGACAGCGCGCAGACGGTGGCACGGCTGGAGCGGCTGGTGGCGCAGTACCGCCCGCTGCGCGTCGTCGCGCTCGGCGATTCCTTTCATGACCGCGCCGGTCCGGCGCGGCTGGACGGCGCGGTGGCGGAACGCATCCGCGCGTTGAGCGACCGCGTCGACTGGATCTGGATCCACGGCAATCACGACCCCTTGCCGCCGAAGCAGTTGGGCGGACGCGGCGCCGTCGAGATCGCCATCGGCCCGCTGGTCTTCCGGCATGACGCGCATCGTGAGCAGCCCGCCGGAGGTGGCGAGGTGATCGGCCACTATCATCCGGTCGCGTCGGTCTCGACCCGCGGGCGTTCGTTCCGCCGCCGCTGCTTCGCGATCGGGCGAGACCGCCTGCTGCTGCCAGCTTTCGGCGCCTATGCCGGCGGGCTCAATGTGCGCGAAGCCGCGATCCGCAGCCTGCTCGATTCGGCGGCGCGCGTGGCGCTGCTCGGACGCGACCGGCTGCACCTCTTCCCCCTTGCGGCCGTGCTGCCCGATGCGACCCTGCCGCCATTCGAACTGCTGAGGTAGCACGGCTGCTACCTTCCCTTGTCGCTGGATTCCAAGGCGGCTCGGTGGCATATAAGCCCCGGCATCAACCGCAGCGTGCAGCAGTGTATTGGTTGTGGCTCATGAGGGAGTGAGGTAGTGGTCCATTTCGCTGTTGTTCCTGCCCCGAGGACCCATTCCTTCATTTCGAACGGATTCCGCACCGGGCGTTTTCGCCCGCTGCTCAACCTCGTCTTGGTGGCGCTGTTTGCGGTCATTGCCGAGCGTCTGGCGCACGCCCAGGATGACGCGGGCGGGGCGGACGCGGTGGAGCCGGCCGCGGTCAGCCTGCTGCCGACCAATGAGTCCTGGATCGGCGATCTGGACGGCATGCGCGAGCGGCGGCAGATCCGGCTCCTGGTGCCGTACAGCAAGACGTTCTACGCCATCGACCGCGGCGGGCAACAGCACGGCATCACTTACGAGGTCGGGCGCGCCCTCGAGGAGTGGCTGAACAAGAGAGAGAACACGAAGGCGCTGCGCATCTCAGTCATCTTCATTCCGGTCGCCCGCGACCGTCTCCTCCCCGGTTTACTGGATGGGACCGGCGACATCGCGACCGGCAACATCACGATCACTGAGGCGCGCTCAGGAATGGTCCAGTTCACGCTTCCGTTCGGTTCGGACATCAAAGAGGTGCTGGTGACCGGGCCAACCGCGCCGCCCGTAACGACGCTCGAGGATCTTGCAGGCGACGAGATTCTTGTGCGTCGGTCGAGCAGCTATTTCGAGCATCTCGAGGCCATCAACAAGGCCTGGACCGCTTCAGGCAGGCCGATCATCTCCCTGGTGCCGCTCGATGAGGAGCTGGAAGACGAGGATCTCATGGAGATGGTGAACGCCGGATTGCTGCCCTGGGCAGTCGTGGACCAGCACAAGGCCGATCTGTGGGCCCGGGTATTCACGAAACTGGTGGTGCGCGATGATGTCGTCGTCAACCAGGGTGGGGAGGTCGCTTGGGCGGTGCGCAGGAACACCCCCCTGCTGCTTGCCGAGTTGAACGCCTTCGTCGAAGACCACAGGGACGGCACCGCCTTCGGCAACATCATGCAGAAGCGCTACTTCGGCAGCGACAAGTTCGTGAAGCGCTCGACCTCCCCGGAGGAGTTGAAGAAGTTCGAGGCCATTGCGGAGCTGTTCCGCAAGTACAGCCGCGACTACCAGTTCGATTGGCTGATGATCGCGGCCCAGGCCTATCAGGAATCAAAACTGGACCAGTCTGCACGCAGCCCGCGCGGGGCGGTCGGGGTCATGCAGCTTCTGCCATCGACGGCCGCCGATCCCGCCGTGGGCATTCCCGATATCGAGCACAGCGTCGAGAACAACATACACGCGGGCGTGAAATATCTGCGGGTGCTGTCGGACCGTTATCTGGACGACCCCGCCCTTGACGACAAGAACCGCACGCTGATGGCGTTTGCCGCGTACAACGCCGGCCCTGGCAATCTGCGGAAGTTCCGGCGTATGGCCGCCAATTCGGGCCTCGACCCCGATGTCTGGTTCCACAACGTGGAGCATGCGGCGGCAAAGGTCGTGGGTCGCGAAACCGTCCAGTATGTCGCCAACATCTACAAGTACTATGTCGCCTACCGGCTGTTGACGGAGCGGTTCGAAAAGCGGATGGAGGCGAAGCAGGGAGTCGTGCCGACGCCCTGACGTGGCGCCGCGGAACCCTCCTGGTCGTGGGGCGTGGCCTGACGAGCGGTAAGAAGCACGTGCTTTGAGACCGCGCGCTCTCTACAAAAACCAGTACGGCCGGATGCCGGTCTCGGCGGGAAAGCGCTGGAGCGCGGGCGGCGCCACTGCCGCCGGATGTCCTTCCAGGCGGTCGCGCTCGGCCTTGAGTGGCACCAGGCGGTGCCAATCGAACGTCTCCTGCCCGCCATGCGGCCATGCGCGCGTGTCGTCGAAGGCAAGCAGCCAGTCCAGGCCGCGCCGCAGGGAATGTCCCCCGCGTGCGCGATAGGACCAGAGATCCTCGCCGCAGGTTTCGGCGATGCGGGCCAGCGCGCTCCAGGCCTGCAGGTTGAAGCAGCAGGCGTGCAGGCCGTCCGGTCGCGTCACCTCGTGCGGCTGGCTGCCATCCGGGTCGAATTGGATCTGGATGCGCTCGCGGCACCGGCGGAAGATCTCGACCAGCGCGCCGGAATCGCCGAGATAGGCGCCGATCGCCGCCGCCTGCAGATCATGGACGGTGCCGATGTGGCCGGGCGCCAGCAGCGCCTCGCCCCCTTGCCGGCTGTCGCACATCCAGTCGCGATAGGCGGTGAGCCACGCGCGGAACTTCGCGCGGTCGCGCCAGCCGAGCGCGCCGGCCTCGGCCAGGAGCCGCGCGCCGTCGAGCAGCAGCGGCAGATCGCGCATCTCCACCAGTCCCGTACCGCTCCCGTTTTCGCCATCCTGGCCCGACCGCATGTGCGCGTAGCGCAGGTGCGGGTTCATGCGCGTGCGCCGCGCCAGGAACCAGCGCCGCAGCAGAGCCGCGCCATGTGCTGCGAACGCGTCCTTCCCGCTGATCCGCCACGCCAGGGCGCAAATCGCGGCGTCCTCCAGCACGCGCTGCAGGCGGCTGCGATTGACTTGCTCGGCGCCAGCCGTGTCCGGCGCCTCGGGGATCGGCGTCCCGGGGTCCGGCCAGGCGGACCAGTAATCGTGCCTGTCGCCGCTCGGCGCGCAGCCGGTCTGGTCGGTGACGGCGCAGAGGCCGCGCTCCATCGCCGTGCGGGCGTCGGCCACAAGGCGCCAGGCGGCGTCTTGCCAGGCTTCGGGAGCCGGGCCGCCAGCCCGCGCGGCGTCGCGCAGGCGGTCGAGCGAGTCGGGGCGATAGAGCATAAGACGGCCGGGCTGCAGCCGCGCCGACATCACGCGCTCGTCCAGCGCATCCAGCATGGTGATGATGGCCGAACCGCGCTTGCGCCTGCGCATGCGCATGGCGTCCTGGCCGATCTCCTGCCGTGGGCGCCCGGATTGCAGCCGCGTGACCCAGCCGGCGAAGAGGAAGCAGGGCGGGTGGGCCGCGGCTTCCTTCGTCGCGTGATACTTCGGGCCCAAGTCCAGGTTGTCCCAGGGTCCCGGCACGCCGAGCCGCAGCAGCAGCTCCACCTTCGGCGCCATGCCATAGGGATAGGCCGGGTCGAACATCAGCTCGGCATCGCGGCGGAACAGGATCTGCGGCTCATCCGCCGCCTGCGGACGATACGATGGGTTGAGTACGGCGCGATTTGAGGCGATGCGCGCCATTGGCACGATGAAATACTTCACATAAGGCTGCGCCAGCACGGCCTCGCGCAGTTCCGACCATGCGGCCTCGCCCAGGAAGCAGTTGCCGTCCCATGGCATGACCCATTTCGCGGCGGCGCGGCCGTCCTGGAGCGCGGCGTTGCGGGCGCCGTTGTTGTTCATGACGTAGTTGTTCTTGGCAGTGCGGATCGGAAGCTGGCGCTGCGCCCTGTCCACGTCGATGCCCTGCATCGCCAGGCGCAGCAGCCCGCCGCGATGACCCGACCGGTCGAGGTCCCAGCCCACCTGGGCGTATTTCTCGATCCTGAACGGGATGCGCCGATAGCTCTGGCGATGCCGCTCCAGCAGCGCGATGACGGCCTCCTCCTCGCGCGGGTCGACGATGCGGTTGACCAGCCAGGTCTTCCGGCAGTCCGCCAGGTCCGGCTCGCGCTCAAGGATGAAGCGCACGTTGGCCCGGGCGCTGCCCTTGGCGTGGCGCGGCGGCAAGTCATTCCCGATGATGCGGCACAGGATGAAGCGGTCGGGCTCGTCCGCCAGCCCGCGGGCGGCATATTCCGCGCGCAACGCATCGACGTCGAGCGCGGGTTGAGGTCGCGGCGGTTCGCGAACCGGCTCTTCCTGCAATGGCCGCTTGATCAGGGCCCGCGCGCGCCGGCCAAGCTTGCGGAGCTGCTTGATCGCTTGCAACGTCACGCCGTGAACCCCTATCGGACTGCGCGACGGTAAAGCGGGCCACGGGCTTGTCAAGCCGGCATGAACGCCCGCGGCGAGGCTGGGTTGAAGCTGGGCCTGCCGGGCCGCGGCGGCGCTAGAACCGGTCCACTGGGATCTTCAGATAAGACACGCCGTTGGATTCCGGCGGCGGAAAGGCGCCGGCGCGGATATTCACCTGCACTGCGGGCAGCAGCAAAGCAGGCATCTCCAAGGTGCGGTCGCGCTCCTCGCGCATTGCGACGAATTCGTCCTCGTTCTTGCCGGCGAAGTGGACGTTCCCGGCGCGCTGCTCCGCCACCGTTACGCAGGCCCGCGGCTCGCGCCCATCCGGCGGATAATCGTGGCATTGATAGAGCCGCGTCTCCGGCGGCAGGCCGAGGATGCGCTGGATCGAGCGATAGAGCGTGCGCGCATCGCCGCCCGGGAAATCGCAGCGCGCGGTCCCGTAATCCGGCGCGAACAGGGTATCGCCGATGAACGCCGTGTCCTCGGCCACATAGGTGACGCAGGCCGGCGTGTGACCGGGAGTCGCCATGACCCGCACCGCCAGGCTGCCGATCCGGAAGGACTCGCCATCGGCGAACAGGCGGTCGAACTGCCGGCCGTCCAGCGGGAAGTCGCTTCCGAGATTGTAGATCTTGCTGAACGCCTGCTGCACGGCCGGTATCTGTGCGCCGGTCCCGATCTGACCGCCCAGCTTCGCGCGGATATAGGGGGCGGCAGTGAAGTGGTCGGCATGGGCATGGGTCTCCAGCACCCACTCGACCCGCCAGTTGCGATGCCGCACCGCCGCGATCAGCCTTTCGGCGCCCGAGGTGCCGGTACGTCCGGCCTTGATGTCGAAATCCAGCACGGAATCCACGACGGCGCAGGAGCCGGCCCCCGCATCGGCCAAGACATGGCTATAGCTCTTGGTGGCCGGATCGAAGAAGCTCAGGACGGTCGGCGCTGGCATGGCGCATCTCCCGTGCAATGTCTCGCGCGGCCGCCGTACTACCCAAGGATCGCGCGACGCGCCAGCGATTTCGACGGCCTCACGAAAATATCCGCCGCCTCTGCAGGATTCCTGCATTCCCGCGCAGCCTTGCCAACATATTGTTGCATCGTTATATGCGCATTCATGAATATAAAAGCCTCCATGAGCCGCCCCGGCTCGCGCGGCGAAGCGGCCGAGCTTCTGCGCAGCATGGCGAACGAGACCCGCCTTGCCATCCTGTGCGCGCTGGGGGAGCGGGCGCGGTCGGTCGGTGATCTGGCGGCGCTGACGGGCGCATCCCAGCCCAACGTCTCCCAGCATCTCGCCCGGCTGCGGGCGCTCCGACTGGTCGCGGCCCGGCGCAAGGGGACGACCATCCTTTACTCCCTCGCCAGCCGGGACGCCGCCGCCATCATCGCGGTCCTGCAGCGGCGCTATGGCGCCGACCGGCCCCAGGCCAAGCGCCGGGCGGGCTGAGACCGCAGCACGCCTTCTGATGTTTCTGACCGGATTCGCCGCACCCGCCGCGTGACGGGCATAAATCCTATGCCGCTCTTGATAATTGAGTAACGCTTTATGGTTTATGCTTGTGCCAGACAGACACAATGCATTGATTTAACTGGCTTTTATCATGGCGCGGGGTTCCCGGAACGAAGGTCGCATGCCACCCCAGGCCCGCACCGGGCGGGGCGGTGCGATCGCGCGCGGGTCCACGGGAAGCGTTGTCCCGCGATGAATCGTCCGGTCACCTTCGGGCTGCCGCTGGTCGTCAGCTTTCCCGCAGCGGTCGTGGCGACGCCGTGGCGTCAGGAGATCCTGACACAGGAGCTAATCCGGCGTCCCCGGGCCATCATCGCATCGGTTTGGACGGCCATCCGCGATCGTATGAGCGTGCAATCGGCCTTGGCGCGAACGATCGCTCCGGAGATCGGCGCCGCTCCGCTCCGGCGCGATCTGCTCGCTTGGCTTGCTTCACAGCGCGCGCGCGGGCGCGAGATCTATCTTTACAACGACACCGGACGGGAACTGGCGGTCCCGGACGAGATCACGCCGCTCGTATCCGGGGTGATCGCGGCGGAAGCGCCGGCGCTCCCGCACACCAGCGCCTGCGGCCGGCTGCAGGCGCTGTTTCCCTCCGGATTCACTTACGTCGGGCACGCGGCCGATAACATCGAGGAGATGGGCGCCAAGGTGGTGCTGCTCGGCAGCCGGGCCGAGGTTGATTCCGCCGCGAAACGCCTCGGCAAGGACGTGGAAGCCGAGTTCCTCGATGCGAGGCCCGGCTGGCGGGACTGGCTCAGGCTGCTGCGGCCGCATCACTGGTCGAAGAACGTCCTGCTGTTCGTTCCTTTCCTGCTGGAGCAGAGCTGGCGGACGCCAAGCGTATTGCTGAACGGCCTGCTGGGCTTCATCGCGCTCGGGATCGTCGCGTCGAGCACCTATGTCCTGAATGACATGGCAGACATCGAGGCGGACCGGCGGCACTGGTCCAAGCGCAACCGGCCTCTCGCCTCCGGCGTGATCCCGCTGCCACTGGCCGGCATGGTCGCCGCCACCGGGTTAGCTTTGGGCCTGTCGATCGCGGCGACTCTGTCGACGGCATTCTGCGTCTTCCTGCTGGCCTATCTGGTCTTGACGCTCGGCTACAGCCTGGGCCTGAAGCGGATCGCGCTGCTGGACGTCGCTGTCATCGCGGCTCTGTTCACGCTGCGGCTGACCATGGGCATAAGCCTCGCGGGAGCCCGCTATTCCGAGTGGCTCCTCACCTTTGCGCTGATGTTCTTCCTGAGCCTTGCCCTGGCGAAGCGGCATGGCGAGGTGCTGGCGGCCGCGAACGCCGAATCCCACAGCCTCGCACATCGTGGCTATGCGGTTTCCGACGCGCCGCTGACATTGGCGGTCGGCACCGCCACGGCGATCGCATCACTGGTCATCATGATGATCTACCTGGTCGAGGAAGGTTTCCCCCAGGGCAGCTACGGCGTTCCGGAATGGCTCTGGGCCGTTCCCGCGGTTCTCTCCCTGTGGCTGGGCAGGATCTGGCTGCTCGTCCACCGGCAGCAGATGCATGACGATCCCATCGCTTTTGCCTTGCGCGATCCGCCGAGCCTGGCGATGGGGATGGCGATGGCCGTCGCCTTCGCGCTCGCCGTATGAGCGCGTTCCAGAAGACCGAGGCGATCCGGTCCTGGGGCCGGGTCCAGAACGGACCGCACTGGGCCGCCGCGCCCCATTGGCGTGACGAGATACCCGCGCTGCTCGGCGAGCAGGCGCCGGCGCGGGCGGCTGTGCTGGCAACGGGCCTGGGACGCTCCTACGGCGACAGCGGCCTGAACGTAGGCGGCCGCGCCCTCGCCATGACGCGGCTCAACCGGCTGATCGCGTTCGATCCGGCGACCGGCCTGTTGCGGTCGGAGGCCGGCCTGTCCCTTGCGGACCTGATCGCGTTTTGCGTTCCCCGCGGCTTCTATCCGCCGGTCGTTCCGGGCACCAGCTACGTCACGCTGGGCGGCATGGTCGCCAATGACGTGCACGGCAAGAACCATCATGCCGCCGGTACGATCGGCCGCTGGGTGACAGCGATCGATCTGGCGCGCTCCGATGGATCGCAACTGCGCCTGACGCCGACGCAGCATGCCGATCTGTTCTCGGCCACCATCGGCGGACTTGGGCTGACCGGCGTGATGACCGAGATCGAGATCAGGCTGCGGCCGATCCAGAGTGCCAACATGGAGGTGGAGGATATCCCCTTCGCGAATGTCGAGGCGTTCTTCGACCTCGCGCGGGAGAGCGAAGGCTCCTGGGAATACACCGTTGCCTGGATCGATTGCGTCTCCGCCGGCCGGAAGCTTGGGCGCGGGATCTTCACCCGCGCACGGCATGCCGCCGACGGCCCGCTCGAGGCCGGGCCGGCTGGCGCGCGCCTCTCGATGCCAATCGACCTGCCCCGCTGGGCCTTCAACAGCGCCTCGATCGGCCTGTTCAACGAGGTCTACTGGCGCCGCAAGGCGCAGCGCCGTGGCACGCGCCGGCAGAAGCTGACCAAGATTCTCTTCCCGCTCGATTCCATCAGCCGCTGGAACCGGATGTACGGGTCGGGCGGCATGTATCAGTACCAGTGCGTGGTGCCGCCGGACTCGGCGTCCGATGCCGTTCGGGCGCTTCTGGCGCAGGCTTCGGCCGCCGGCGAGGGTTCGTTCCTGGCGGTGCTGAAGACGTTCGGCGGCGTCGCATCGCCGGGCCTGCTTTCCTTCCCCATGGAGGGCGCGACGCTTGCGCTGGATTTCCCCAATCGCGGCGAGCGCACGCTCGCGCTGATGGAGCGCATGGACCGCGTCGTGGCGGAGGCGGGCGGGCGGCTCTATCCCGCGAAGGACGGCCGCATGTCGAGCGCCATGTTCAAATCCGGCTATCCCAACTGGCGGAGGTTTGCAGCCCATGTCGATCCGGCATTCTCATCCGGCTTCTGGCGTCGCGTGATGGCATGACGAGCAACGTGACAGCCAGGACGGCACTCATTCTCGGCGCCACCTCCGCGATTGCCGAGGCCGTCGCCCGCCTGTTCGCGGCGGAGGGGATGCGCCTGCTGCTGGTCGGGCGCAATGCCGGACGCCTGCAGGCGATCGCGAGCGACCTGACCGTGCGCGGGGCGGCCGCGGTCGAGACCGAGGCCCAGGACCTGATGACCCAGGCCGAGATCCATCCGCTGTTCGACCGGCTGGCCGCGAAGCTAGGTGGTCGGGTCGACTACGTCCTCATCTGCCACGGCTATCTCGGCGACCAGGCGCTGGCGGCACGCGACCAGGCGGAGGCCGACCGGATCCTGGCCGCCAATTTCTCTTCGGCCGCCTTGTGGACGCTGGCCGCTGCTGGTCATCTGCGCCGGCAGGGATACGGCAGCCTCGTGGTCTTGGGGTCGGTCGCGGGCGACCGGGGCCGCCGCGCCAATTTCGTGTATGGCGCCGCGAAGGCCGGCATCGCGACCCTCTGCGAGGGGGTTGCCCATGACTTCGCCGCCGGCGGCCCGAAGGCGGTCGTCATCAAGATCGGCCCCACCGATACTCCGATGACCGCCGGGTTCGACAAGCGCGGCCCGCTCTGGTCGAAGCCGGAACAGGTCGCGGCGGTCATCCGCCGTGCCGCGGACGGCAGCCGTCCGGTGGTCTATGCGCCCGGGTTCTGGCGATGGATCATGATGGTGATCCGGGCAATCCCGGCGCCGATCTTCAACAAGATGTCGATCTGAGCGGCGCCAATGAGTGCGGTCCGGATTCCACAGCTCATCGTGCTCGTCACGTTCCTCCTCGGACTGGTGCTGTACAGCCGCTGGCCCGTTCACCATGACGTGGCGTGGCTCATGTATTGCGGACAGCGCATGTTCGAGGGCGCCCGGCTCTATGTCGATTGCGTCGAGGTGAATCCGCCGATCAGCTTCTACCTGACGCTGCTGCCGGCCTATGTCGCGCAGCGCTTCGGTCTTCCGGCGAATCTGTGCCTGACGGTCTACGTACTGGCGCTGGCCGCGCTCTCGATCGCACTGACCTATCGCGTCTTGGGCGGAGAGAGCCGGTCCCAGAACTGGTGGGTGGCGGTCATCCTGGGTCTCGCGCTCGTCTTCACCGGCCTCAAGAATTTCGGGCAGCGCGAGCACTTCGCCGCCATTCTTGCGATCCCCTACCTGTTCTGCTGCGCCGCGCGGTTGTCAGGCCAGCCGGTTGCCCGGCCGGTAGCGTTGCTTGCCGGCCTGATGGCCGGGATCGCGTTCTCGATCAAGCATTACTTCCTGCTCGTGCCGCTGATCGCCGAAAGCGTGCTGGGCGGGAGGCGCCGCAGCGTGAAGTCGCTGAACAGGCCCGAGATCTATGGGGCTGTCCTGGCGGGGCTCTGTCATGCGGCGTACGTCGTGAGCGCCCATCCGGAGTATTTCACGACCATCGCGCCCATGGCCATGGAGGTCTATGACGGCTATGCCATAGACTACTTGTATCTCCTGATCTCGCCCTGGTGCTTCGCCACCATCCTTGCCCTGATCTTCTACGTACGGGCGCGGAAGCTTGCCGCCTCGTCGACGGCGGCGGATGTGCTCGCCGCGGCGGCGGCGATATTCCTGGCGATCTATGTCATTCAGGACAGAGGCTGGCAGTACCACGTTCTGCCCGCGCAGATATTCATCCTGGCAGCCTCCCTGATCGTCGCGGCCAAGACGGTGTTGAGCCCGGACCGGCTTTGGCAGCGCCTGCCGGCCATGCAGAAGCCGCTGATCTGGATCGCGCCGGGCTTCATCGTGCTGCAGGTGCTGGTGAGCGGCCCCTACAGCAACATCATGCCTCAGCTTACCTTGCCGTACATTCAGAAGTACTCGTCCGACGGGACCTATTATGTCCTGTCGTCGACCATTTCCACGGGCTTTCCATTGCCGATCGAGGAAGACGTCACCTGGGGCTCGCGGTTTCCGTTCCAGTGGCTGTTGCCCGGCGTCGTCAAGGGAATGCGCGCGGACTGCCGCGCGGATGTCGAACGTTGCGAAAGGCTCAAGGAAATCCGGAGCTACGCGCTCAACGGCCTGGCGGAGGACCTCGAGACCTACAAGCCGGGCGTCGTCGTCGTGGACTTCAGGGACAAGGACGATCCCAGCTTCCTGTACGACGAGAACGAGTTCGATCTTCTCCGTTATTTCATTGACGGGTCGCCGCGGTTTGCAAAGGCTTGGCAGCAATACGAGTTCAAGGATCGCGTCACCGTCCTGGCGAAGCCCGCGAGGAAGATGCGCACGTTCGAGGTGTGGGTCCGGCGCACCGGGCCGGAGGCCGAGCCGGCCCAGACCAGCTTCGGCACCGCCGCGCCATTGAACGCGGTGACGACGCCTTGAAATGGGTTCGCTGGGGCGTCCGCGAGTTCGCCAATCACCAGTTCGCGCTTTTTCTGGTGGTCGGCACGGTGGCGGCGGTATGCAACTGGGCGGCGCGGCTGTGGCTGAGTGTCTGGCTGGCATTCATGCCGGCGGTCTGTCTTGCTTATGGCGCCGGCCTCGTCGTTGCCTTCTTCCTGAATTGCTGGCTGGTGTTTCCGCGCTCCGCCAGGCCATGGACGCACAAGGCCGGCTATTTCATGCTTTGGAACCTGTTCACCTTCCCGCTGGTCGTGGCGGCCTCTTTTGTCCTGCGATGGCATGTCCTGCCGTTCCTCGGGATCACGCTGGGGACGGAGGAAATCGCCCATGCTCTCGCCTTGGCCGTCCCGACCTTCGTGTCATTCCTGGTGCACAAATACTTCACCTTCGGCCGAAGGCTCCCCGGGGCGGTTCCCGCGCCTTGATCGCGCTTCGTGCGAGGCTGGAGGGGCGTGGCGCTATTGGGCGGGAACTCAACAGCTTGCGCGCAGCCTCAACGGCGTCCGAGCCACGGCGGGAAAGCCTCGCGGGCGAAGGGAAGGCGGCGCTGAAATGGTGCCGTAGGAGGGATTTGAACCCCCGACCACCCGCTTACGAAGCGGATGCTCTACCGCTGAGCTACTACGGCAATCCAGGTGGGACCGTCCCAGGCCGGGCTTGCAAAAGGTTTAACCCGGCCCGAAACGCGGCCGGACACTAGTTCACGAGGCGCGCTGCGTCAACCGATGCGCCGAGGGGCGCCGGCTTGCTCGCGCGGCCGTCGGCTGCGGGCGCCGGCGGAGCTTCGGCGCCGGCCGCGCTGCCATGAGGAACCGGTCCGATCGGGACCGGCCCATGAGACAGGGCAGAGGGAGCGCCGGCCGGGGCCGCCGCGGCCGCCGCTGGCGACAGCGAGATGGGTGCCTCTCCGGCTGGAAGCTGATCCAGGATTATGCCGCCCGAAGCCGCACTCTGGCGTGGGCCGGCCTGGCGCCAGACCAAGCTGTCGATCGCATCGCAGCGCGGGCAGCAGAGCTGCCAGCCTGCGGCTTCCGCTCCGCCGGCGCCGAGCGTCCCGCAGGATTCGCACACCCAGTCCGCGCCGCCGCGCGCCTCGGCCGCCATGTCCAGCCATTGCCGCTCGCCGCTCGAGGCCGCGCCGTGCTCGCCCGCTTCCAGCCGCGCCATGCGGCGGCAGGTATCCGCGCTGACGCCCCCGAATCCATTGACGGAATCATTGGCGCCCGCCTGCTCGATCTCGACCAGTCGCTCCAGGTGCTTGCGCGCCTCGCCCCACAGCCGGGCGGTCAGCGCCGCGTCGGCGGCGATGCGGTGGCTCTCCGCGTGATCCGGATTCTGCTTCACCAGCTTCTGCACGCGCTGGGCACGGTCCAGAGGTGTGTCGCCGCCCACCGCTTCCAGATAGAGGCGGCCGAGCGTGGCATGGGGCGCATCGTCCCACACCTGCTCGATCAGCTTCGCCGATTCCTTCGCCTTGCCCTGGCGCAACAGCGCGCGGCAGAGGACGAGCCGCGCCGGCACGAAGGCGCCGGGATCCTCCCGGGTCAACTTCACCGCCTCGCGCGCCGCGGCCACCGCCTTGCCGGCATCGCCGCCTTCGCTCGCCAGGATGCGCCGCGCCTGTTCCGTCAGCAGCGCGGCGCGGCGGCGCTGCGCCGCCTTGGGCGCCATGCCGCCGGCGCGGCCGAGCTGGCTGAGGCTGTGGAGCGCCGCGTCGATCCTGCCGCCCTTGACCTGCAGATTGTGCGCGGTCTCCGCGGCCCAAGCCGCCTGCGGTGCTACCACGATCGCCTTCTCCGCGTGCGAGAGGGCGGCCGCCTCGTCGCCGCGCTTCAAGGCGCCCGTGGTCAGGCCGCGCAAACCCAGCAAGGCTGTCTCCGGCGATTCGGTCAGGCGGTCGAAATAGCGCTCCGCGCTGGTCTCGTCGCCGGTCAATTGCGCCGCCTGCGCCGCCAGCAGCAGGGTCAAGGGCGGCTCGCCGAGCAGGTCATGCGCGATCTTGGCTTGGCGCCGCGCCTCGGTGGGATCGCCCGCCGCGACCGCGGTGAGCCCGCGCGTCAGGGCGCGATAGCCCTTGGCCTTGCGGTGGTTGGATCGCGCGGTCGAGAAACTTTGCGGCGTGCGCAGGATCGCGCCGAACAGCCAAGCCAGGAACTGCACGATGAGGAACGCCAGCACCACCAGGAACAGGGCCGCGCCGATATGCATGTCGATGCGATAGCCGAGCCAGTTCAGCGTCACGCCGCCCGGGTTGTACGCGAAATAGAGCGCGACCAGGAGGAGAAGCGCGAGCAGCGGGAAATAGATGAGGAGCAGGCGCGAGAGCTTCACGTCAGTTCCCCGCCCCTTCGGCGCCTTCCGGCGCGGGCATCGCCTCCGCCGTGGTGCGCGGCGCCAGCTCGCGGGTGGAGATGTCGGCAAGCTGCGCCGCCGCCTGCTCGATCGCGAGGCGCGCTTCCGCCTGGGCGAGCCATTCCGCGGCCGTCTCCGCCGCAAGGCCGGTCATCGCGCGCACCTCCGCGGCCGCGGCGGCGAGATCGCCTTCGCCCAGCTTCGCCTCCGCGCGCGCCAGGCGCGCCAAAGTGTCGTCGCCTTCGACATCGGGCCCGGTCGGGCGGACGGTGATGACTTCCGAGACGCTGTGGCCGAGGCCGCGCCAGAAGCGCTTCAGCCAGTTGTCGTCGGTGATCTCGCCCGCCAGCTCCGCCTCGCCGGCGCGGGCGATCTCCGTCGCCGGGAATCCGGCGGCGAGCTGCGAAAGGGTCGGCACGCCGGCCTCCGCCATGGGCGCGAGGCCGTCGACGATCGGCTTCAGGCGCGGGCGCAGCGCCTCGTCATCCAGGGTGAGGTCGTTGAGCGTCGCAAGCTCGGCGGCGAAGCTCTTGTCACCGGCGAGCGCGCTGCGCAACTCGCCGACCGCGACGATCAGCGCGACTGCGCGCTGCTGCTCGTTGCCCTTGGGCAGGCTCGCCACCTGCTCGTCCAGCGCATCGAGCCGCGGCATCAGTGCGTCCACGCGCGGCGTCAATTCACTGACCCTGGCATCCAGCCCGGCCATCTGGTCCAGGCGCTCGGTCAGGGATGCGATCTGCTGCTTCAGCGCGTCGTTCTCTGACACCAGGCTGTCGATGCGCGGGTCGGGTGCCGCCGCTCCGCCGCCGGCTGCGTCCGGTTGCTGCGCGCGCGCGACCTCGTCGATGCGCCGCGCTGCATCGGCAAGTGCGCTTTCCAGGGCGCCCAGCCGCTGCTCGAGGGGCGCCAGGTCGACGCCCATCCCATCGGGCGAGGCGCCGCCATCTCCACCGCCGGCGCGCAGCGATTCCAGATCGGACCTCAGCGTGGCGATCTCCTGCTTCACCGCGTCGAGATCGGCATTGACCGGCTCGATCGCCTGGCGAAGCGCGCTCTCGTCGACCGCGGCCTGCGCCCGCTCGGACAGGGCCTGGACCTCGGCCTGCAAGGTGGCGATGCGGTTGTCCGCGCCGGGCGCCGATGGCGGTTCCAGCCCGACCAGTGCGCCGATTGTCGGCTGCCAGAGCGGCGCCGTCACGACGGCCGCAGCCGCGGCGATCAGCATCAGGACCAGATAGAGCAGCATGGAGCCGCCGCCTGCGCGTCGCCGGCGGGTGTTTCCGACCTCCGCCCCGTGCGCACGGGCGCCCGGGGCCTCGCTTGCCGCTGCGTCGGCCGTCCCGTCGGCAGGGGGTTCGCCCCCCGCGGGGCGGTCTGATGGCTCGGCCATTTCGGCTCCTTTGCTGCGGGCAGCATCCACCAGGGCCAGCATCGAAGGCAAGTCCGGCCGGTCGGCGATCTCCACCCCCGCCCAGCCCAGACTGCCCGTCTCGCGCGCCACCGCCGCGCTCAGGCAGAGCGCCTGGATACGCGCCAGCGACGGGGCACCCGCCGCCCGCCACAATTCCGCGAAGGTCGCCGCGGTGCGCGGCGAAAACAGCAGCACCGCATCGACCCCGCCCAGCGTCAAATTGGCGCGGGTCTCGGTCGACAGGGCACCGGCGACCTTCGCTTCGTAAAGCTGTGCCCGGCGCACCTGGTAGCCCAATCCCTCAAGCCGGCTCTTGAGATCGCCGGCCGTCACGGTGCCCGCCGCATGGAACAGGATGCCGTCTTCCGCCTTCATCCGATCGGCCACCAGGGCGGCCAGCGCCTCGACATCGCCCTTGGCGCTTTCCACAGCGACGAACCCGGCCTGGCGCGCGGCTTCGGCCGACCCGTCCCCGACGGTGAAAGCCTTCAGGTCGCGGCGCGGAGACAAGGCGGCGAAGGCGCGCACGCCGTTGCCGCTGGTGAAGAGCAGGGCCTGCACGCCTTGCAGGTCGATCTCCGCATCCTCCAGGTGCCGGATCTCCAGCAACGGCTCGACCAGCACCTCAATGCCGCGCTCCCTGAGCGCGTCGGCCAGCGGCTTGGCGTCTTCGATCGGACGGGTAATCAAAATGCGCATCGGTCACACTATAGCGGAGGAGAGGCGGCGATCACGCCCAGATTAACACGTCGCACATCGCGCGGGACATCACGCCAGGAAATCGGGGCCGGCCATGTCCTTCAGCGTACGGCCGATCTGCTCGCCCAGTTCCTTGGCGTCCGATGCGGCGGCGATTGCGTCCTGCCGATACAGCTTCGATCCGTCGGGTAGCGCGATCAAGGCACGTAAACGCAGCTTGTCGCCTGCGAGTTCCGCCCCCTGAAGTTCGGCGAGGGCGGCAATCGGCGTGCGGCAGGATCCTTCCAGCACGGCAAGGCAGGCGCGCTCCGCCGTTACGCGCGTCTGCGTCGGCAGATCGTTGATCGGCGCGAGCAGGGCGTTCACGCGATCGTCATGGATGCGGCTCTCGATCCCGATCGCGCCTTGCGCCGCCGCCGGCAGGATCTCGTCCGTGGAGAGGATCGCGGTGGCGAGATTGGTCTTGTGCAGGCGCTTGAGCCCGGCGAGCGCCAGCAGGGTGGCGGTGGCATCGCCGCGCTGCACCTTCGCGATGCGCGTCTCTACATTGCCGCGCAACGGTACGATGGACAGGTCGGGCCGCAGCGCCTTGATCTGCGCGGCGCGGCGCAGGCTCGCGCTGCCGACGACCGCGCCCTGGGGCAGCGTCGCGATGGAATTGCCCGCCGTCGTGATCAGCACGTCGCGCGGGTCCTCGCGCGGCAGCAGGCATCCGATGGCGAGGCCGTCCGGCAGAAAGCTCGGCATGTCCTTCATGGAATGGACCGCGATGTCGATGTCCCCCGCCAGCAGCGCCTCCTCGATCTCCTTGGTGAACAGTCCCTTGCCCCCGATCTCGCTCAGGGGGCGGTCTTGCACCTTGTCGCCGGTCGTCTTGATGACGCGGATCTCGATCGCGCCGGGCTCGGCCATATGCGGGTGGGCGGCGATCAGGCGCGTGCGCGCCTCGTCCGCCTGGGCCAGAGCGAGCGGCGAGCCGCGCGTGCCGATGCGCAAGAGGGGTCGGTTGCTATCCGGGGCCGATGACGCCATAAGACGTGCATAAAGGGCGCCTCCGGGGAATGCAACCGCGCGGCCCCTATGGTCTGTCGCCCCATGGTCTGTCGTATGATCGTTCTGCAATGATCGTTCTGCCATGATCGTTCTGCCATGATCGTTCCCTCATGATCGTCTTGGGCATCGAATCGAGCTGTGACGAGACCGCCGCCGCTGTGGTGGCGCAGGACCGGCGCATCCTCTCGGACCTGGTGGCGGCGCAGATCGAGGATCACCGCCCCTATGGCGGCGTGGTGCCGGAAGTGGCGGCGCGCGCCCATCTCGACCGGCTGGACAAGCTGGTCGGTCAGGCGATGCGGCAGGCCGGCATCGGCTTCGCGGAACTGGACGCGGTGGCGGCGACCGGCGGGCCGGGCCTGATCGGCGGCGTCATCGTCGGCGTGATGACGGCCAAGGCGATCGCCCTGGTCCACGGCAAGCCCTTCATCGCGGTCAATCACCTGGAGGGCCACGCGCTGACGGCACGGCTGACGGACGACACGCCGTTTCCCTACCTGCTGCTGCTGGTTTCCGGCGGGCATTGCCAGCTTCTCGTGGTCGAAGGCGTGGGAAGTTATCGCCGGCTCGGCGCCACCATTGACGATGCGGCGGGCGAGGCCTTCGACAAGGCGGCGAAGCTGCTGGGCCTCGGCTATCCCGGCGGCCCTTCGATCGAACGCGCGGCGCACGCCGCCGTGAAGCCGGTCATGGATCTGCCGCGGCCGATGAAGGGCAGGGCGGAACTCAACTTCTCCTTCTCGGGATTGAAGACGGCGCTGCGCCACAAGGTGGAAGAGATTGGCGCAGTGACCGATGAGTTGCGCGCGAACCTCGCCGCGGGATTCCAGATGGCGGTGGTTGAAAGCCTCGCCGACCGCACCCGCCGCGCCATCGCCGCCGCGCGCGCCAGCCATCCCGGCTTGAGCGCGCTGGTGGTGGCAGGCGGCGTCGCCGCGAACACGGCGCTGCGTGCGGAGCTGGAAGCCTGCGCGCGCGAGGCGAAGCTTGCCTTCGTCGCGCCGCCGCTGCGGCTCTGCACCGACAACGCGGCGATGATCGCCTGGGCCGGGCTGGAGCGCTTTCGCCTGGGCGAGCGCAGCGCGCTGGATTTCGCCCCGCGCCCCCGCTGGCCGCTGGATGAAACCGCACCGAAGCTGGCCGGTGCGGGCGTGAAGGCGTGACCCGACAAAGAGGACTGACGCAATGCTCTACGCCATCTATTGCAAGGACAAGCCGAACCACCTGCAGACGCGGCTCGATAACCGGCCGGCGCATGTCGAGTATCTGAAGCGCTTCACCGGCCAGCATGTTTGCACCGGGCCTCTGCTCACGGAGGACGGGCAAGGCATGATCGGCTCGCTGTTGGTGATGGAGTTCGCGGACCGGAAGGCGGCCGATGACTTCGCCGCGAACGATCCCTATGCCAAGGCTGGGTTGTTCGAGAGCGTCACCATCATGCCGTTCCGCAAAGTCTTCCCGTAGCTCAAGAGGGGAATCATGAATTACTGGCTGATGAAATCCGAACCGTCTTCCTATTCCTGGGACCAGCTGGTGAAGGACAAGAAGACCGGCTGGAACGGCGTGCGCAACTTCCAGGCCAGCGCCAACCTGAAGGCGATGAAGACCGGCGACCGCGTCTTCTTCTACCACTCCAACGAGGGCCTCGCCGTGGTCGGCATCGCGGAGGTGAGCAAGACCTACTATCCCGATCCCACCGACAAGACCGAGCGCTTCGGCATGGTCGACATCAAGCCGGTCATGCCCTTCAAGACCCCCCTCGCCCTGGTCGACATCAAAAAGGATCCGAAGCTCAAGGACATGGTGCTGGTGAAGAACTCGCGCCTTTCCGTGCAGCCGGTCACGCCGGAGGAGTGGAAGCACATCTGCCAGCTGGGCGGGGTGAAGGGGTAGGCGCCCCCACAACGCCGCAATCCCGCCCTGAGGCCGCCGTTTCGGGCTGGCACAAGGCACCCTGTCTTAGCTCTGACAGGGGAAAGCCATGTCCGATCTCGCCGATCCCGGCCCGAACACGCCTACCATCCAGTCGCTTGCACGTGACGCTCGCCGCAGGTTCGGCGGCGGGTGGGAGGCGGGGAAGCGGGTCGCGTTCTTCGGCCTGCTGGTGCTGATCATGCTGGTGCCGCTCGGCATGGTCGCGGGCGTGATTGAGGAGCGCGCTGCCACCAAGGCGCAGGTGGTGGAGGAGATCGGCGCGCAATGGGGGCCGGCGCAGGTCATCAGCGGGCCGGCGCTGGTCGTGCCCTACGAGCTCTCGCGCGTTCAGGTCTCGGCGGACGGTCAGCCGCGGAACATCACCGAGACGCGCTATGCCGTCTTCACGCCGGAGGAACTGCACATCAATGCCAGGAGCGGCGTGCAGAAGCGCTATAAGAGCATCTACGAGATGCTGGTCTATGGCGCGGAGATCGGTATCTCGGGCCGCTTCGGCGCGCCCAACTTCGCCGCGCTCGGCGTCACGCCGTCGCAGATCAATTGGGGTGCGGCAAGCCTGGTCCTCGGCCTCTCCGGCGTGCGCGCGGTCAATGCGGCGTCGCTGGAAGCGGCCGGCAGCGCCCGCCAGATCGAGGCGGGTGTGCTGCCCTACCATCCCTTCGAGAACGGCATCCGCGCGACGCTGCCGCTCGACGGGCCGGGCGCCGGGCCGCGCGGCTTCGACTTCGATTTCAAGCTGGCGCTGAACGGGCGCGATCTTCTTTCCTTCCAGCCGCTCGGCCGGCAAAGTGAGATCACGATCGCCAGCGACTGGCCGCACCCGAACTTCACGGGCTCGCCGCTGCCGGCGAGGCGCGAGATCGGCGCGGAGGGCTTCTCCGCAAGCTGGTCGATCTCGCACATCGCGACCGGTTCGCCGCTCTCCTGGCTGACGCATGAATACAAGCCGGAGCCGGATCGCGTCACGACCGTCGGCGCCGCGCTCGTCGAGCCGGGCGACGTGCATCAGCAGACCAACCGGATCGTGAAATACGGCATCCTGGTCATCGGGCTCACCTTCGGCACCATGTTCGTGGTCGGCGCGCTGAAGCACGACCGGGTGCATCTGGTGCAGTACCTGCTGATCGGCGCTTCGATAAGTTTGTTTTATCTGCTGCTGCTCTCGCTGGCAGAGCAGATGGATTTCGGGCTCTCCTATCTCATCGCCAGCCTGGTCGATATCGCCATCGTCGCCTGGTATGCCGGCGCCACCATCCGGCGCCTGATGGGCTGGATTACGGGCGCGATCCTGGCGCTGGTTCACGCCTATATGTATGTGCTGCTGCAGATGGAGAGCTATGCCCTGCTCTCCGGCACCATCGGCCTGCTGGTCGCGCTGGTCAGCGTGATGATCGCCACCCGCAAGATCGACTGGTTCGCCCTAGGTGAACCGCGGGGGTGAACCGCGGGGTGAACCGCGGAGCGTGGCGCGGGAAGAGACCGCCTCGACCTGGAACACCGCGACGCCCCTCTCCCGGCCGGGAGAGGGGCTGGCCGCAGCAAGAAACCTCAGCGGGAAGCCTCAACGGGCCAGTGGATTGGACGCCCGCGCGCCGGCCTCCATCTTGCCCTTTCACCCCTGCCTTGTTACGACTTTCGTCTAAGAAAGAACCCATGGCGCCGGCCCTTAGAGTGCTGCGCCAAGAATACCGTCAGGGGAGTGCGAGCGATGTCAGAGCCACAAGTTTTTCCCGTCCCGGCCGAGGCCGCGCAGCGCGCGCTGATCGATGCCGCGAAATACGAGGAGATGTACCGCCGCTCCGTCGCCGATCCCGAAGGCTTCTGGGGCGAGATCGGAAAGCGCGTTGACTGGATGCGTCCCTACACCAAGGTGAAGGATGTCGATTACACCGGCGAGGTCCGCATCCGCTGGTACCATGACGGCACGCTGAACGCCTCCGCGAACTGCCTGGACCGTCACCTCGCTAGGCGCGGCGACCAGACGGCGATCATCTGGGAAGGCGACGATCCGAACGAAAGCAAGCACATCACCTACAGGGAGGCGCACGAGCAGGTGTGCCGCATGGCGAATGTGCTGAAGGCGCTCGGGGCCAAGCGCGGCGACCGCATCACCATCTACATGCCGATGATCCCGGAGGCGGCCTATGCGATGCTCGCCTGCGCGCGCATCGGCGCGATCCATTCGGTGGTGTTCGGCGGCTTCTCGCCCGACAGCCTGGCGGGGCGCATCCAGGATTGCGATTCCAACATCGTCATCACGGCCGATGAAGGCGTGCGCGGCGGCAAGAAGATCCCGCTCAAGGCCAATGTCGACGCGGCGCTGAAGAATTGCCCGTCCATCAAGAAATGCCTGGTGGTGCGGCGCACCGGCGGCAAGATCGACTGGAATGCGGGCCGCGATCACTGGTGGCACGAGGAATCGCCGAAGGTCGGCGCCGAGTGCAAGCCCGAGGAGATGGGCGCGGAGGACCCGCTCTTCATCCTCTATACATCGGGCTCGACCGGAAAGCCGAAGGGCGTGCTGCACACGACTGGCGGCTATCTGGTCTATGCCGCGCTGACGCACCAATACGTCTTCGATTATCACGATGGCGATATCTACTGGTGCACGGCGGATGTGGGCTGGGTGACCGGGCACAGCTACATCGTCTATGGCCCGCTCGCCAACGGCGCGATCTCGCTGATGTTCGAGGGCGTGCCGAACTATCCGGATGCCTCGCGCTTCTGGCAGGTGTGCGACAAGCACAAGGTCAACACCTTCTACACGGCGCCGACCGCGATCCGCGCCTTGATGCGCGAGGGCGAAGCGCCGGTGGAGAAGTGCAGCCTCAAGTCCCTGCGCCTGCTGGGCTCGGTGGGCGAGCCGATCAATCCGGAAGCCTGGCTGTGGTATCACCGCGTGGTCGGCAGGGGACGCTGCCCCATCGTCGACACCTGGTGGCAGACGGAGACCGGCGGCATCCTGATTTCCCCGCTGCCCGGCGCGACCGCGCTGAAGCCCGGCTCCGCCACCAAGCCGCTGTTCGGCATCAAGCCGGCGATCGTCGATGGCAACGGCAAGGTGCTGGAAGGCGCCTGCGAAGGCAATCTGTGCATCACCGAGTCCTGGCCGGGCCAGATGCGCACGGTCTATGGCGATCACAAGCGATTTGCCGAGACGTATTTCAGCACCTATCCGGGCAAGTATTTCACCGGCGACGGCTGCCGGCGCGATGCCGACGGCTATTACTGGATCACCGGGCGCGTCGATGACGTGCTCAACGTCTCCGGCCATCGCATGGGCACGGCGGAGGTCGAGTCCGCGCTCGTCGCGCATCCCAAGGTCGCGGAGGCCGCCGTCGTCGGCTATCCGCACGACATCAAGGGCCAGGGCATCTACGCCTATGTCACGCTCAAGATCGGTGTGGAGGCGACCGAGGAGCTGCGAAAGGAGCTGGTGCAGTGGGTGAGGAAGGAGATCGGCCCGATCGCGCAGCCGGACCTGCTGCAATGGGCGCCCGGCCTGCCCAAGACCCGCTCCGGCAAGATCATGCGCCGCATCCTGCGCAAGATCGCGGAGAACGATCACACCAATCTCGGCGACACCTCGACCCTGGCCGATCCATCGGTGGTGCAGAGCCTGGTGGACAACCGGATGAACCGGGGCTGATGCCCGGATGGACGACCGATGACGCGCACGGCGAGATGTTGCTGCGCGCAATGCTCGATCGAGGTTGATGGAGAGCCGGCGATCAATGCGATTTGTCATTGCGCCAACTGCAAGCGGCGCACGGGCAGCGCGTTCGGCTGGTCGTCCTATTTTGAGAATTCACAGGTGGTGGGAAAGTCAGGCGATCTGAAAACCTATCATGTTCGCGATGAGCAGCAGAGGTGGTTCTGCACCCAATGCGGCACCACCTTGTTCTGGCAGTCGATCCACTTCCCCGGTCAGACCGGCATTGCCGGCGGCTGCTTTCAGGACGCACCCCTGCCGGAGCCATCGCTCACTGTGGCAACCGGAGATGGTTGCGCTTGGATAAAGTTGCCGACGCACTGGCGGACATCGTTCTAGCTGAGCGGGGATTGCATGACAGACACCGAACTCCTCGCAACTTTGCGCGGGATCACCACGGCCACCATCACCACGGTGCTGCTGAAGAAAGGCATCCGGCGCGTCTGGATGAGGGGCACCAGGCCGTTGGCCGAGGGACAGGCGCGCATCGCGGGCCGCGCCTTCACTCTGCGCTTCGTGCCGGCGCGCGAGGATCTCGCGACCCCCGCCTCCTGGTCGTCGCCGCGCTCGACGCGCGCCGCGATCGAGGACATGCCGGCGGGATGCATCGCGGTGATCGACGCGATGGGCATGACGGAGGCCGGCGTGTTCGGCGACATCCTGGCGCAGCGCATGAAGGTGCGCGGCGTCGCCGGCCTGGTGACCGATGGCGTGATGCGCGACAAGGAAGGCGTGCTCGGCACCAACCTGCCGGTCTGGTGCGCGGGCCGGGCGTCGCCGGCCTCGGTGGCGGGCCTCACCTTCGTCGGCTGGCAGGAGCCGATCGGCTGCGGCGGCGCTGCGATCTATCCCGACGACGTGGTGGTGGCGGACGGCGATGGCGCGGTGGTGATTCCGGCTGCGCTGGCGGAAGAGGTCGCGCACCTCGGCGCCGAGCAGGAGGAGCTCGAGGCCTGGCTGATGGAGGAGGTGAAGTCCGGCAAGCCGCTGCCCGGCCTCTATCCGCCCAATGACGAGACGATGGCGCGCTACAAGGCGCGGAAGAAGGGCTAGGCGCGCCCTACTGCGCCGCCGTCGCTCTCGCCTTGCTCTCGGCGGCATCCAGCATGTTGGTCATGTGATCGAACAGCGGATCGAGGCCGAGGCCCTGGCCGAGGTTGCGCGCGGCGGCGAGGGCGGTGGCGGTGGCGGTGAGATTGCCGGCCTTGAAGCCGTGCGCCGCCTTGGCGATCTCATCAAGCAGCTCTTCCGCCTGCGGCGCCTGCGTCACCTCCGGCCCGCCGATCAGGGCGTAGAGCCGCGCCGGCATCGTCTTGCCCTTGACGAAGATGTCGCCGATGGGGATCGCGGCGAATTCGGGGACCGCTTCGCGGGTGTGCTCGCCGATCAGGATGTCGAGGCCGAAATTCTTGCTGACGCCCTCGATGCGCGAGGCGAGGTTCACGTTGTCGCCGATGACCGAGTAGTTGAGGCGCTGCCGCGCGCCGAGATTGCCGACCAGCGCCTCGCCCGAATTCAGCCCGATGCCGATCATGATCGGCGAGAAGCTCTGCCCGGCGGCCTGCGCGCGCTCCGCCAGGTTCCGATTGAGGACGGAAAGGCGCCGGCGCATCTCCAGCGTGGCCTTGCAGGCGTGACTGGCGTGGTCGGGGTCGTCCAGCGGCGCATTCCAGAACGCCATGATGGAATCGCCGATATACTTGTCGATCGTGCCCTCGTTCTCCATGACCGCCTCGGACATCGGCGTCAGGAAGTCGTTGAGCAGGGCGGTCAGCGCGGTCGCCTCCATCCGCTCGGAGATGGTGGTGAAATCGCGGATGTCGCAGAACATGATGGTGAGGTTGCGTACCTCCCCGCCCAGGCGTACGAGCTTCGGGTTCGCGACCAGGCGCTTCACCATCGCCGGGGAGAGATAGGTGCTGAACATCTCGCGCACGCGCTTGCGCTCGACGTCGGAGCGCCGGAAGGAGAGCAGGATGGCGGTGACGAAGACGGCGAGCGCGCCGGAGGACGGATAGATCGGGTCGATCAGCCAGCCGAGATCGATGAAGGCCCGCCAGCCGAAAGCGACGGCCACTATGACGCTGGTTCCGCCGAAGATGGCGCAGCCCACGGCGCCGAGGCGCGGCAGGAGCAGCACCATTGAGCCGCCCAGGACCAGCAGCACGAGGAATTCCACATCGTCCGCCCAGAGCGGCCGCTCGATGAGGTCGCCGGTCAGGATCTGCTCGGCGATCTGCGCGTGGATCTCGACGCCCGGAATGCCGACTTCCAGCGGCGTTGCGCGGATATCGAGCAGGCCGGGCGCGCTGGTTCCGACGAAGACGAGGGCGCCCTCGATGCCCTCCGCCTGTCCCGCCAGCACTTTCCAGGCGGAAATGAAGCGCTCCGGCCGGTGGCCGGTGTCGTAGAGCCAGATGGCCGCGCTCGGATCGGTGCGGACATGGATGGGGCCGATGCCGATCTCGGCGACGCCGGTGTCCCGCCGCAGGATGCTGGTGAAGCCGCCGAAGGTATAGCTCTGCGAGCCTGTCGATTTGACGATGTAGGTGCTGGTGCCCGTGGCAACGCGCAGGGCCTCGGCGACCAGACTCGGATAGAGATCGCTGTCGGCGTCGTCGCCCGCCTCGAGGATCATCGGCACGCGGCGCACGACCGCATCGCCATCCAGAATGGGATTGATCGCGCCGTTGCCGGCGGCAGCCTCGCGCAGGATCGGGATCGCCGGCAACGCGCCCGCGAACTGGTGCACGTTCTTGCGCGGATTGACGCCGAGTGCCGCGAAGCCGCCCTTCTTCACGCGCGGCTTGGATGGCTGGTTGGTCAGCACGGCGCCGAGGACGACGCGGCCGTTCGCCATCTCCTGGGCCAGCGCCTCGTCGGGGTCGATGACGCGCTGGGTGAGCGCCTGCGCCAGTTCGTCGTTGGACAGCAGGCCCCAGCCGGGCAGCACGCGCGCCGGCGCCGTCCTGTCCGGCTCGGAGAAGATGATGTCCAGGGCGACCACCGCGGCTCCCTGTTCCCTCAGCTTCGCCAGCAATTGTGCGACGGTGCTGCGCGGCCAGGGCCATTGGCCCGCACGCGCGAGGGATTCATCGTCGATGTCGACGATCTTCACCGGGACCTGCTGGTATTCCCGCGGCGCGAGGCGCTGATACTGGTCGAACACCAGGGCGCGTAGTTCGGACAGCGCGGGCGGGTCGATCCATCGCAGCGCCAGCGCGACCGCGAGTACCAGCGAAGCCAAGACCGGTTGCAGCCACTTGTCCATCGCGCCGTACGGCCCCCAATCTCCCGCCGGGTTCACGAAGATGAACCGCCATTCACCCGCGTGTGAAATTGCTCACTTCTCGCGCACTTTCTAGAGCATTCTACGACAATTGTATTGACCCGCGACAGCCGGGGGAGACAATGCGGTCTACGGAATCGCAGCGGCAGGGGGCCACCATGCGCCGCATGGTTTGTCGCATTGGCGTGACCGCAATGCTGGGGGCGCTGGCGGCAACGCCGGCCTTCGCCGCTGGCATCGCGACCGTCATGGACGTCATCAACGATGGGTACCGGCAGCCGCCCGGCGATGCCGAGCGCCGCGCCGCGCCGGCGGATGAGCTCGTCTCCGACGAGGCGCTGAGGACCGCGCGCGAATCCAGGATCGCAGTGCGATTCATCGACGGATCCGAGCTCAACGTCGAGGCGCAGAGCGAGGTCGTGCTGACGGAGTACCTGTTCGATCCCTCGGCGGCGCGGGCAAGCGGCATCATCACGCTCAATGCCGGCCTGTTCCACTACAACTCCAGCGACGCGCCGGACGACGGCGTGGTGCTGAGGACGCCGGTCGCGACCATCGGCATCCGCGGCACGGAATTCCTGGTGACGGTGGGAGACGAAGTGACGATCGTCGATATCCTCGACGGCGCGGTCGAGGTCACGCCCACCCGCGGCGGCAAGGCCGCGACCTGCGTCGGGGGCCAGAGCGTCCTCGTCGCGGGCCCGGACCAGGATGCGCTGTGCGGCGACCTCGGCGCGTTCTCGACCGCCGCGGCCCCGCCGGCGGAAGAGGCCGCTGGCCACGACAACCGGGGCGCTGATCGGGAGAGCGGGTCAGTCGCTTCGCGTGACGGCGGAACCCCCGGCGGCAATCCGGGCGGCGGTGGCAATCCCGGCGGCGGCGGCAATCCGGGTGGCGGCGGCAATCCCGGCGGAAGCGCCAACAGTCATTCGGGACATGGCGACGGCAGCAATCCGGGCAAAGGCCACGCGAAGGGCAGCAACGGCGGAAAGAACAACGGCGGAACCGGGAATCCAGGCAGCAAGAAGTGATGGAGCCAGGCTTGGCCGCTTCCCGTCACGCGCCGCCGCCCGCGCCCGCTCGTCCCTCTATAACGCGCTGACCCGCCTACATTTTTGCGTGGTTCAGGACGTCCGCTGACGGCCTGGGGAGCGGTGCCCGATCCGCCGCATCGACACCGGCAGTTGTGTCGAACTTTACTACAATCCTATTGACCCTCTGGCACCCGGAACAGACAATCCGGCCCGCCAAGCCGACGCCCGAACGAGGGCGACTACGACAAATTCGACGCGTCGGCGTGGCATGGTTGCGAGGGTGCGGGGGATGTGGCGCCCGATGGCGGGCGGCGGTGTCGAGGGCACGTCGGGGATACGCGAGCACGATCGAAACAGATTGCCCATCAACGCCTCGGCCTCGCCGGGGCGTTCGCGGCGCAGGGCCGGCTGCGCAGGTGTGATCGCAAGTGGGGACAGGCGTACCGGAATGAACGGCGCATAGGCTCGAACTGCGCGTGAGCGCAGCGAAGCTTCGGGAACGACCGATGCGCGGGGCGCCGGCGAAGGCGTCAGAACGGGTGTTTGCGATTTTTTGGAGGAATCATGAAACGGAAACTTGCATACCAGGTCTGCTATGTCATCGCGGCATTGTGGGCCCTGCCGCAGGCGGCGAACGCCGCCGGCATCGCGACCGTCCTGGACGTCGTGAACGAAGGCTACCGCACCCCGCCCGGCTCCGATGAGACGACGGCCCAGGCCGCCGACGAACTGGTGCAGAACGAGGCGCTCCGCACCGAGGAGGAATCCCTCATCCAGGTGCAGTTCATCGACGGCTCGCAGCTCAGCGTCGAGCAGTCGAGCGCCATGGTGCTGTCCGACTATGTGTTCGATGGCTCGGCGACCGCCGGCCTCATCAACCTCAATAACGGGCTGTTCCATTTCAAGTCCGGCGGCGCCAGCGACCAGGGCGTGCAATTGCGGACCCCGGTGGCGACCATCGGCGTGCGCGGCACCGAGTTCCTGGTCCATGTCGATGGCGATGACGTCACCATCATCGACATCCTCGAGGGCGCGGTCTCGGCCCGGCCCCACGGCACCGGCCAGGAGATCGTCTGCTACGAAGGCCAAAGCATCCTGGTGGCCGGCCCGGACGACAATGCAGTGTGCGGCGACATCGGCTCGTTCTCGACCGCGGCCGGCGCCGCGCGCGGCGCGGACCGCAGCCCCGACCCCGGCCATGGCGGCCAGAACGAGCGCCCGGACCGCGACAAGCCGAAGCCGACCAGGGACAAGCCCTCTCCGCCGCCGAGCGGCGACGGCGGCGATGGTGGTGACGGCGGCGATGGTGGTGACGGCGGCGAGAATGCCGATGGCGGTGGGGGCAACGATTTCAGCGACTAACACGCCCTCGTAGCATGAACCGGCGCCAGTTGCCGGGATTCCCGCAGCGAGCGGTCTTGACGAACGGCAATCCGCGGGTCTTGGTTTCCGACGCGAAGCCAAGACCCGCGATTCGTTTTGCGTTTGGCATCTGGAGGAACGAGTGAAGAGCAAGCGCGTGCAGCAACTCGGCTGCGCCATCGTTGCCTTGTGGGCCCTGCCGCAGGCGGCGCACGCCGCGGGCATCGCGACCGTCCTGGATGTGCTCAACGCCGGCTACCGTACGCCGCCGGGCGCAGCGGAGATGGCGGCCAAGACGGCGGATGAACTGGTGCAGGACGAAGGCCTGCGCACGGACGCGAAGTCCCTCATCCAGGTGCAGTTCGTCGACGGCTCGCAGCTCAGCGTCGAGGAATCGAGCGAGATGGTGCTGTCCGAATACGTCTTCGACGGGTCTGCAGCCACGGGCCTCATCAACCTCAATGACGGGCTGTTCCATTTCAATTCCAACGGCCGGGCCGACCAGGGCGTAAAGCTGCGCACGCCTGTCGCCACCATCGGCGTGCGCGGCACCGAGTTCCTGGTCCATGTGGACGGCGACAACGTCACAATCATCGACATCCTCTCCGGCGCGGTCTCGGCCCAGCCGCATGGGACCGGCCAGGAAATCATCTGCTACGAGGGCCAGAGCGTCCTGATCGCCGGCGCGGACGAGGATGCGATCTGCGGCGAGCTTGGCGCCTTCTCCACGGCCTCCGCGCCGGGCGGCCCGGACCGCAGCCCCGCCCCCGGCCATGGCGGCCAGAACGAACGGCCGGAACGGACCGAGCGGCCGGTGCGGGATGCGCCCGATCCCGATCCGGAGCCGGACCCGCAAGATCCGCCGACGAACAGCAATTTCTGACGCACCGCGGTCAGGCGGCCTGTCCTCGTTGAGCCGGCTTGTTCCCCGCCGGCCCGTACTGTGACGCGCTTCACAGCGTCCCGCCCCCCTTTCACCCCATATCCTCCTCGCCCCATCGCTTCGGTTGGTGGCCCGCGCCCAGCCGGGCAGCCGCCACGATCGAACAGGGACGATCCGAATCCGGCATTCGCCGGGCATTCCATATGTGTGGAGGGTATTTTGAGGAAGCGTTTGGCCTACCAACTGTGTTCCGTGCTCGCGGCGCTCGCGGGGTTCGGCGGCTCGGCGCAAGCTGGCATTGCGACCGTCACCGACGTGGTGAACGAGGGCTACAGGACACCGCCGGGCCACGAGGAGCGCGCGGCGCAGCGCGCGGACGAACTGGTGCAGGACGAGGCGCTGCGCACCGATTCTGATTCGCGCATCGCGGTGCGGTTCGTGGACGGCTCGGCGCTCGATGTCGAGGCGGACAGTGCCCTCGTCCTGTCGGATTATGTTTTCGACGGGTCGGCGGCGGCGGGCCTCATCAACCTGAATGACGGGTTGTTCCACTTCACGTCGAACGGCAAGCCTGACCAGGGCGTGAAGCTGAGGACGCCGGTCGCCACCATCGGCGTGCGCGGCACCGAGTTCCTGGTCCATGTCGATGGCGATGACGTCACCATCATCGACATCCTGTCCGGCGCCGTGGAGGCACGGCCCCACGGCACCGGCAGTCCCGTCGTCTGCGTCGCCGGCCAGAGCATCCTGGTCGCGGGTCCAGACGAGGACGCTGTGTGCGGCGATCTCGGCTCGTTCTCCACGGCCTCGGCCCCAGGGCGCGGCCCGGACCGCAGTCCGCAGCCCGGCCATGGCGGACAGAACGAACGGCCGAGGGGCGACAAGCCGGTGAGGGACAAACCTTCGCCGCCCAGCGGCGGCGATGGCGGCGGCAATGGGGGCGGCGGTGGAGGCGGCGGTGGCGGGGAGGGCGGCGAAGGCGGGGGCGTCTGACCACAGCAGGGAGCGGAGCGGATCCGAGATCGATCGGATCCGCCGCTCTCGATTCGCCTGCGCGTGACCGTGTTGCGCGCGAGACTGCGCCCGCTACCCGATCAGGCTCCTGAGGGTGCGGTTGGCGACGGCGAGCATCGCCAGCTCCAGCTTGCCGACCTGACGCAGATCGCCGAATAGCGCATCGGCCCGGGCCAGGATCGCGCCGCGCGTGCCACGCCAGGACTGGATGGCGTCGGGGCCGATCCGACCCCCCTGCCGATTGCCGTCCTGCGACAGGATGCTGGTCGTCAGGTCGCGCTGGTGGCCGTAGAAATCCTCGATGATCGCGAACACCGCCAAGCGATCCCAGTGGCTGTCGCCGATCAACGCCCGCGCGCCCTCGCGCAGCCAGTCGAGGTGGAACGCTTCGCCCACCGCGTAATAGGTATACGCGGCATCCTCGACCTTCATATCGAGCTCGGCCGCGATGCGCACGATGTCCAGCGATGAGACGAGCGCCGGCGCCTGCGCGATGCGCTGCGCCAGCGCCTGCGGCACGCCCTGGCTGGTGAAGTGCGCAAGGCGCTGCTCCACATAGGTTTGGTCGTCCTTCGCCAGCAACCGCATCATCGCGTTCTCCAGCGCGATCAGGCCGGGGCTGGTGGCGTCGACATTGGCGGCGATGTCCAGCGGATGCTGGCAATTGCGCAGGAACCATTGCGTCGCCTGCACCGCCAAGCCGTCGATGTCCATCAGCATCTCGATCTGGAGCTTCGCCGGCACCTTGGTGTCGAGATCCTGGATGCCGTTCCAAAGCTCGCGCAGGCGATAGGCGCCGCGGGTGATCGCGTAGGCGCGCGCGATCGCGGCGGCGGGCTGGCCGGTGCGCTCGCGCATCACGTGGATGAAGGTGGCGCCCATGCGGTTGATGATGGAGTTGGTCACCACGGTTGCGATGATCTCGCGGCGCAGGCGATGCTGGCCGATCTGCTCCCGGTAGGATTGCCGCAAGGCCGCCGGGAAATACTTGATGAGATCGTCCTCGAGCTGCGGATCGTCCGGCAGGTCGGAGGGCAGCAGCTCCTCATAGGTCGAGTTCTTGGCATAGGCCAGCAGCACCGCCATCTCCGGCCTGGTCAGGCCGATCCGCTTCTGCAGCCGCTGTCGCACGGTCTCGTCGTCCGGCAGGAACTCGATGGCGCGGTCCAGCCGGCCGGAGCGCTCCAGTCCCCGCATGAAGCGGTTCTGCTGATCGAGCAGCGTGAAGCTCTGCGCCTCCGCGATGCTGAGCGTTTGAGACTGCAGGTAATTGTCGCGCAGCACCAGTTGCGCCACGTCGTCGGTCATCTGGGCCAGCAGCTTGTCGCGCTGCTTCATGGTCAGGTCGCCGGCCTGCACCGCCTCGTTGAGCAGGATCTTGATGTTCACCTCGTGGTCGGAGGTGTCGACGCCGGCGGAATTATCGAGCGCGTCGGTGTTGAGCTTGACGCCCCTCATGGCCGCCTCGATGCGGCCGCGTTGCGTCACGCCGAGATTGGCGCCCTCGCCGACCACCTTGGCGCGCAGCTCCGCGCCGGTGATGCGCAAGGCATCGTTGGCGCGGTCGCCCACCTCCAGGTTGCTCTCGTCGGCCGCCCGCACATAGGTGCCGATGCCGCCGAAGAACAGCAGATCGACCGGCGCCTTCAGCAGGGCCTTGATGAGCTCGGCAGGCGTCACCTGCTCCTTCGCGATGCCGAAGCGGGCGCGCGCCTCGGGCGACAGCGCGATGGACTTCGCCCTGCGCTCGAAAACGCCGCCGCCTTTGGAGATCAGCGACAGGTTGTAGTCGCTCCAGGCGGAGCGCGGCAGGTCGAACAGGCGCTGCCGCTCCGCATGGCTCGTCGCCGGTTCGGGATCGGGGTCGATGAAGATGTGCATGTGGTTGAAGGCGGCCAGCAGCCTGGTATGCTTCGACAGCAGCATGCCGTTGCCGAACACGTCTCCCGACATGTCGCCGACGCCGATGCAGGTGAAGTCCTGCGTCTGGATGTCGGTGCCGAGCTCGCGGAAATGCCGCTTCACGCATTCCCAGGCGCCGCGCGCTGTGATGCCCATCTTCTTGTGGTCGTAGCCGGCCGAGCCGCCGGAGGCGAAGGCGTCGTCCAGCCAGAATCCGTAGTCGCGCGACACGCTGTTGGCGATGTCGGAGAAGGTCGCGGTCCCCTTGTCGGCCGCGACCACCAGATAGGGGTCGTCCTCATCGCGCCGCACCACCTCCAGGGGCGGGACGATCTGCCCGCCGACCAGGTTGTCGGTGATGTCGAGCAGGCCGCGCATCAGCGTCTTGTAGCAATGGACGACCTCGGCCATCAGCGACTCGCGGTCGTTGGTCTGAGGCGGGCGCTTCACCACGAAGCCGCCCTTGGAGCCGACCGGCACGATCACGGAGTTCTTCACCATCTGCGCCTTCATGAGGCCCAGCACCTCGGTGCGGAAATCCTCGCGCCGGTCCGACCAGCGGATGCCCCCGCGCGCCACCTTGCCGCCGCGCAGGTGGATGGCTTCCGCGCGCGGGGAGTAGACGAACACTTCCACCATGGGCCGCGGCAGCGGCAGCTCCTCCACTTTGTGCGAGTCCAGCTTGAAGGATATGTACTCCTTGTCCTTCCCGTCGGCGCCGCGCTGGAAGAAGTTGGTGCGCAAGGTGCACTGCACGGCGTTCAGGAAGCGTCGCAGGATGCGGTCCTCGTCCAGGTTGGAGACGAGGTCCAGCGCCTTCAGAATGCGGTCGATGATCGCCTGCGTTCCCTTGTCCCGGTCGCCGGAATAGCCGGGATCGAACATCGCGTAGAACAGGTGGACGATGTCGCGGGTGATGGTCGCGTTGGCGTTCAGCGTCTGCTCCATGTAGGCCTGGCTGAAAGCGATCGCCGCCTGGCGCAGATATTTGCAATAGGCGCGCAGCAGGGCGATGTTGCGCCAGCCGATGCCGGCCGTCAGCACCAGGCGGTTGAAGCCGTCATCCTCCGCTTCGCCGGTCCACACCCGCGCATAGGCTTCGTGGAACTTGTCGCGGATCTGCGGAACGTCGACCTCGGCGCCATCTGCGGTCACCATCGTGAAGTCGTGGATCCAGACCGGCTTGTCCGCGCCCAGGGCGCTGATCTCGAACGGGATCTCGCTGATGACCTTGAGGCCGAAATTCTCCAGCGACGGCAGCACGGTCGAAAGCGCGATCTTGTCCTTCGCCTGGTAGAGCTTGAGGCGCAGCTCATTGGGCGCCGCCTCGATCGGGCGATAGAGATTGATGGCGGGGACCGCCTGGTGACGCGCCTCCTCCACGCGCTCGACGTCGTGGACCGCGGCATAAGCGTTGAAATGGTCCTCGTAGCCGGCCGGGAAGGCGTCGCGATAGCGCCGCAGCAGATCCGTGCCGGCCGCCTCGCCCTTGGCCTCGACCAGCGCGTCGCGCAGCCGGTCGGCCCAGGAGCGCGCAACGTCCGCCAGCTTGGCTTCCAGCTCCTTGAGGTCGACGGCGGGGACCGCCCCCGGATTGGTGGCGATGATGAGCTGCAGCCGCGCGAGGGCGCTGTCGCCGAGATGCACGTAATAGGCGGAAAGCGCACCGTTGAACGCCTTGCTGACCACGTCCTGCATCTGCAGCCGCAGCTGGGTGTTCATCGTGTCCTTGGGCAGGAAGATGAGCGCAGTGACGAAGCGCTCGTATGGGTCGCTGCGCACGAACAGGGCGACGCGCTGGCGCTCCTGCAGATTGAGGATGCCAAGCGCGGTCTCCAGCAGCTCCTCCTCGCTCGCCTGGAACAGCTCGTCGCGCGGATAGGTCTCGAGGATATGCGCCAGCGCCTTGCCGTCATGGCTGCTGGGCGAGAAGCCGGCCCGCTTGATGATGGTCTCGACCTTGCGGTCCAGCATCGGGATCTCGCGCGGCGAACGGCTGTAGGCCGCCGAGGTGAACAGGCCGGCGAACAGCCGCTCGCCCGTCACGTTGCCCTTGGCGTCAAAGGTCTTCACGCCGAACACGTCCATCGGCACGTCGCGATGCACGGTGGCGCGGGTGTTGGCCTTGGTGATCAGCAGCAACTTGGGCTGGCGCAGATAGGACCGCACCTGGGTCGGCATGCTCTTCTGGTTGCGCATGCCGCCGAAGACGCGCAGGTTGAAATCCTTGAGGATGCCGAGGGAGCGGTCGTCGACGATCTGGTACGAGGCCTTCTCGCCCTTGCCGGTCATCGCGTATTCGCGATAGCCGAGGAAGGTGAAGTGGTCGTCCTCGATCCATTTGAGGAAGCGCGCCGCCTCGGCCCGCTCGTCCTCGTCCACCGGAAGCTTCTTCTGGTCGATCGCCGCGATGGTCTCGTTGAGGCGGGTGCGCATCGCTTGGAAATCGGCGACCGCCGTGCGCACGTCGTTCAGCACCGATTCGATGCCGCGCGCGAGCTGCGCCAGCTTCTGCGGCTGCGCCACCTGGGTGGCGTGGATCTGCATCACGGATTCGGCGGGCGCATCCTTCTTGCCGATCTCCGTCATCTGGCCGGCGGCATCGCGGGCGATGTGCATGATCGGATGCACGACCAGGTGGACGCTGAGATCCTGCCGCGCCAGCTCGGCGGTCACCGAATCCACCAGGAACGGCATGTCGTCGTTCACGATCTCGACGATGGTGTGGGTGGATCGCCAGCCATGCTCGTCCTGATGCGGATTGAAGACGCGCACCTTCGCGATGCCCGGCTGGCGCTTGTGGGCGAATTGCCAGAGCGAGAGCGCGGCGCAGAAGAGGTCTTCCGGCGGATCCTGCGCGATATCGGCAACCGGCACGTTGGCGTAGAACTGGCGGACGAACGCTTCAACCTGCGCGGCGCGGGCGCGCTCGATCCGTCCGCCGACGAAGCGGAGAATCTGGTCCATCAATTGCTGCTTGAGGGTCTCGGATTTCATGATTGTCCTGATCTTGGAATGCCCGCCGTGCTCCGGCGGCATCGGTACCTGGAGGGCCGCGCCGAGTCTAGCCCAAAGGGCTCTGGGTTTCCAGGCGACTGGCGGCGAAAGTTGCGTTAAACCAACAGCTTGGTCACGCTTCCTTAACAATCCGACGGCTAGCGTGGCACGGCCGGAGGGCATGCGCGCGCGAGGGGAGCATATGAGCATGGCAAGAGGCGGAGAGACGACCGGCAATGCCGTCCGAACCCGCGCCGAGGCTGCCGATGCGCAGGATTCGGAGCTGTGGGGCGATCTGTTCCTGGCGCGGCTTTCGCAGGAGACCAGATCCGCGCTTTCCCCGGCGCAACTGGATGAACTCAAGCGCGCCGCGACCGCGATGGCGCCCCGCCGCCACAGCGTGGATTGGCGGTTCAGCCTGCCGGCCTCCCTCGGCGGGAAGCGCGTCTATGGCGTTCTGCTCGCCGGCGCCGATCGGCGCGGCCCGCAGCGCCATGCCCAGGAGCGGATGCTGCGCCGGCAGCGGCGGCGGGGCCGCTCGGCCCGCGCCGGGATCCAGGCCCTCGCTGTTGCCTTTGCGCTTGCCCTTCTGGGGCTGATGCTGCTGGCCGGCATCGTCCAGGCCGAGGAGACCAAGAGCGCGATCGTCGGGATCGAAGGCGCCGACGACCGCACCCCCATCGAAAGCGGGGAATGGCCGTGGATCGCGCTCGGCCGCATCAACCGCGAGATCGGCGGCCATTGCACCGGCGCCCTGATCGCGCCCGACCTGGTCCTGACGGCCGCGCACTGCCTGTACAATTTCAAGGACCGGCGCTGGGCCATCCCGATGGAGGTGCATTTCGTGGCCGGCTATAACCGCGGCGAGTACCGCGGGCATGCCAGGGGCCGGAAGTTCAGCATCTCCCCCGGATGGGATCCGGCCGATGCCAAGCAGGACACGAATATCGGCAACGATTGGGCGCTGGTGAAGCTGGAGAGCAGCCTGACCATCCGGCCGGTCGCGCTGAGCGAGCGATCGTTCGAGCAGATGAAGCAGGCCGCGGCGGACGGCGAGCTGACCATCGCCGGCTATAACGGCGACTACGCGGAGATCCTGACGCAGCATCACGGCTGCCACCTGGTCGCCAGGACGAAGAAGACATCTCTCCTGCTGCATGATTGTGACGCCACCTTCGGCTCGTCGGGCGCGCCGCTCCTGCTGGTGACCTCCGGGGGTGCCGAGATCATCGGCCTGCAGAGCGCGGTGGTGACGCTGGAAGACGGGCGCAATCTGGGCGCCGCGGTCCCGATCGAGGCATTCCGCAAGGCGGCGCGGGGTCAGTGAACCGGCGCCGCCTGGCGGGTCGCCTACAGCAGCAGCAACGCTTATCAGGTGAGCGCATGCAGCGGCAGCCTGCATCAGGCAGGCGGGTGAATAGCGCTGGCCGACGCCTGCGATCTTACGGCTTGAAAGTCCTCCGGTGATGGCATTCAGCGCGCTGGTGGAGGCGCCCCGGTCGGCGGGTGATCGTCCTTGCGTGGCTCCTCGGCGGGTTCCAGCTCGCCAAGGCGCGAGCGGATGCGATTCGATTTGGGATGCAACTCCACCAGCTTCAGGGCAAGTCCCAGCAACACCGTGCTCACCGGCAGGACCGCCAGCGTCCCAATGTCATTCCATGAGAGCGTGATATCGGCTCCCGAAAACGCCTGCAGCGCCTGGCGAAGGAAGAGGACGAACAGGATTACCACGATCAGCTCCGCGACGACCTGCTTCAGCTGGCCGATCTGGCGCACACGAAGCCAGGCCGGCAGGGCAAGTGCTTCCTCTCGCTCCTCGGGGTGGATGAAGAGGGTATAGACCCCGTACGCGAAGTAGAGGAGCACGATCGCGATCAGGAATCGGTCCAGGCTCTCGATCACGCTGATGATGGCCGCGGCCCCGAACTGCCGCTCGGGTTGGCTGGACGCCTGCAGGACATGACCGAAAGCGGTGTAGATGTTGATGATGCCCAGGAAGAACATCAGGACCGCTCCCGCGAGAGATCCCAGGACGGCGATAACCGTGAGAAAGCGCGAGCCGACAATCGTGGTTCGCTCGATGCGGCGTAGGTCCAATCCTGCCTCCCTGTGACTGCGGCCGCGGTCCCACCTGCGACCCCGCTTCGCACGAGCGTCGGCTGGATGCCGCCGGCGCCGCCCTAGGAGCGCGAGCAGCGCTGCTGTCTTGTTTCACGCCCGCGTGGTCTCGTCGCCGTAAGTCGATTTGAAAGGGTTAGCGGAACCAAAGGCTGCGCTGCTTGCGATGTGCAACGAACGCCTGCCGTCCGAGGAACCCGAACATGCCGCACCGCGCAACGCGGTACCTCGTCGCCAAGAGTATGCGATGCCCTCGTTTCGCGGCCTGAGGGGTGAAACTGCTTCCAAAACACAGGGAAAACGGACCGGTTCCGGCACACGGCGGCAAAAGCGGACGGCCCCTTCGCGCAAGCGCTGGGGATCGGGCCGGGTGCAGGCTTGAATGCCGCCCACGATGGCGCAAGGAGGCGGGAGCAACCTCCGGCAATGGGCGCCGGTGCGCGCGTGCGGCTACCCGGTTTTTCGTCGCCGGGCGGGCGCTGTGAAGCCAAAGGCGAGCTGCGCGGCCGGGCCACGGCTCGACGACGCGGCCGGGCTCGGCGCAGGCGGACGCGCCACCAGCGCGGCGCGGACCAGATCGCCGGCGCTCCCGAAGAGCTGCCGCGGCGCCAAGTCGGTCCGCAGGCCGGGCCCGATTGCGGGGCGGTCGATCAGGAACATCCCGGTTGCCTTAGCTCGCCAGCAGGCCGGGAGAGATGGCGATCAACAGCATGATGGCCGCGAAAGCCGCACCTTCGAGGATCTGAGACGCATACCGGGTCATGTCCAAGTCTCCTGTTTGATCGCTATTTGTTCTTCTTATGTTCTATAGCCTCGGCAAAGTCAAGCGGGAAGGTGGGAGATTGGCGGCCTCAGTTGGCCCTGATCGATTTCGGCCGGTAGATGCCCGCGACAGGCCCGTCGAACATCTCGGGCACCAGCGGGTGGCGGCAGGGCAGGCCGGTCTCGTCGGGCAGCAGGTTCTGCTCCGAGACATAGGCGACGTAGGTGGTGCGATTGTTCTCCGCCAGCAGGTGATAGAAAGGCTGGTTCTTGTGCGGGCGGATCTCTTCCGGGATCGCCGCCAACCATTCCTCGGTATTGTTGAAGACCGGATCCACGTCATAGACCACGCCCCGGAACGGATAGACCCGGTGGCGCACCACGTCTCCGATCTTGAACCGCGCGATGCGCGGCGCCTGCGACTCGGACATGCGGTTATTTGGCCCGCGGCGCCGGTTTGGATCAAGCCGGGGGCGCTGCTATGGTTCGGCCGGCCAGCATTGGGAAGCCCGCATGACAGACCGCCTTCGTTTCGCCTCCACCGACCGCTACATCGCGACCCGCGACCTGGAGGTCGCCGTCAATGCCGCGATCGCGCTGGAGCGGCCGCTGCTGGTGAAGGGCGAGCCTGGAACCGGCAAGACCGTGCTGGCGGAGGAGGTGGCGCGCGCCCTCGGCCTGCCGCTCATCCCCTGGCACATCAAGTCGACCACCAAGGCCGCGCAGGGGCTCTACGAATACGACGCGGTGGCGCGCCTGCGCGACGGGCAGCTCGGCGATGAAAAGGTCCATGACATCGCCAACTACATCAAGCGCGGCAAATTGTGGGACGCCTTCGTCGCCGATACGCAGGTGGTGCTGCTGATCGACGAGATCGACAAGGCCGACATCGAGTTCCCCAACGATCTGTTGCAGGAGCTCGACCGCATGGAGTTCTTCGTCTACGAGACGAAGGAGATCGTGAAGGCCAGGCGCCGGCCGATCGTCATCATCACCTCCAATAACGAAAAGGAATTGCCGGACGCGTTCCTGCGCCGCTGCTTCTTCCACTACATCCGCTTCCCGGACAAGGAGACGATGGAGCGTATCGTCGCGGCCCATCACCCGAACATCAAGCAGGAGCTGGTGCGCGAGGCATTGCACCTGTTCTACGACATGCGCGAGGTGCCTGGGCTCAAGAAGAAGCCGGCCACATCGGAGTTGCTCGACTGGCTGAAGCTGCTGATGATCGAGGACATCCCGCTCGAGATCCTGCGCGCCAAGGACCCGAAGGTGGTGATCCCGCCCCTGCACGGCGCGCTGCTGAAGAACGAGCAGGACGTGCACCTGTTCGAGCGCGTTGCCTTCCTGGCGCGCCGCGGGCAATAGAGCCGGACGCGGCGATGTTCGCCGGATTTGTCAACGCGCTCAGGAACGAAGGCGTCAAGGTCTCGCTGCTGGAATACCTGACCCTGCTGAACGGGCTTAAGGCGCAGGTCGCGCTCTATGACGTCGAGGATTTCTATTTCCTCGCGCGCGCGAGCCTTGTGAAGGACGAGCGGCTGATCGACCGGTTCGACCGGGTGTTCGCCCTCTATTTTCGCGGGCTCCAAGCGGTCCATGGCGCGATCCTTGCGGACATCCCGGAGGATTGGCTGAAGCAACTCTCCGAGCGGTTCCTGACCGAGGAGGAGCGCGCGGCGATCCAGCGGCTGGGCGGGTTCGAGACGCTGATGGAAACCCTGCGCCAGCGCCTGATGGAACAGCAGGGCCGGCATGAGGGCGGCTCGAAATGGATCGGGACGGCCGGCACCTCGCCTTTCGGCGCCTATGGCGACAATCCGGAAGGCGTGCGCATCGGCCAAGCCAGCTCGCGCCGGCGCAGCGCGGTCAAGGTGTGGGACAAGCGCGAGTTTCGCGACCTCGACGGCGAGGTGGAGCTTGGCACGCGCGCGCTGAAGCTGGCGTTGCGACGCCTCCGTCGCTGGGCGCGCGAGGGCGAGGCGAGCGAGCTCGACCTCGGCGGCACCATCCGAGCGACGGCGGCGAATGGCGGCTGCCTCGACCTGCAGATGCGCCCCGAGCGCCACAACAAGGTGAAGGTCCTGCTGCTGCTCGATATCGGCGGGTCGATGGACGACTACATCGCGGAATCGGCGCAGCTCTTCTCCGCCGCGCGGGCAGAGTTCAAGCATCTCGAGACCTTCTATTTCCACAATTGCCCGTACGAGAGTCTGTGGCGCAACAACCGCCGGCGCCACGACCAGACCACGCCGACGCTCGAGGTCATGAACACCTACGGGCCGGACTGGAAGCTGATCGTCGTCGGCGACGCCAGCATGAGCCCCTACGAGATCACCGAGCCGGGCGGCAGCGTCGAGCATTGGAACCAGGAGGCCGGTGCGGTCTGGATGGCCCGCCTGCTGAAGCGCTTCCGGCATGCGATCTGGATCAACCCCCGCGATCCGCGCGCCTGGGAGGCGACCACCTCCGCGCGCCTGATGCGCCAGATCATGGAAGGCCGCATGTATCCCCTCACCCTCGATGGGCTGGAAGCGGGCCTGAAGGAACTGCAGCGCGGCCGCTGAGGGAGGCGTTGACCATTTTAGACAAAAGCCATCCGCGCCTTGCGCCAATACCGGCAAATCCTGCGACGCACCGGCGATACAGCCCCGTGTAAGAAGGGGCCAAATCCGGCCTGGACCTATCCCCATGGAACTGCGGTATTTACCCTTCCTTCACTTGAATACCGCTGAATCGTTTTCATGATCAGAGTATTGAGCTGCATCACCGAGCAGCACAGCATCCCGCTCGTTCTGCTCGCGGCCGCCGTCTGCGCCCTCGGGTCCTTGACGGCGCTCAGCCTTCTGGCGCGGGCGCGGGACGAGCAGACCGCCGTGATCGACTGGCGCTGGCTGGTTGCCGCGTCGGTGGTCGCCGGCGCCGCGGTGTGGAGCACGCATTTCGTCGCGATGTTGGCCTTCGACGCGGCCCTGCCGGTCGAGTACGACATCGGGCTGACCGCGCTATCGATCGCGATCGCAGTGGCGGTGACGCTGGGCGGCTTCTCGATCGTGCTGTATGCCAAGGCTCCCGCGCGCGGCGGCGCGGTGTTCGGAGCCGCCGTCGGGTCGATGCACTTCACCGGCATGGGCGCGCTCAATGCGCCGGCGAGCTTCGACTGGGACCCCACCTATGTGATCGCGTCGATCGCCATCGGCGTGACTGTCGGCGCCTTGGCGCTGCGCGTGTTCTCGCGGGCCAAAGGCTGGCGCGCCGTGGTGCACGGCACGAGCCTGATGTGCCTCGCGATCGCCGGCCTGCATTTCACGGCCATGTCCGCCCTGACTCTCACGCCCGACCCCATCGTCCTGCTGCCGCTCGACCGGACCATGCCGCCGGCATGGCTGGCGGTCGCCGTGGCCGCTGTCATGGTGATGATCATCGTGCTCGGCCTGGTGGCGGCGATCACCGACCATCATCTCGCGAGCCGAGCGGTGATGGAGGCGCAGCGGCTGCGCGCGCATGTGGCGGAGCTGCAGGCGACCAAGCGCGACCTCGAGGCGACGACGGCCAACCTGACCCGCGCGCTGGACGCGGCGGCGGAGGCGAGCCAGGCGAAATCGCAGTTCCTCGCCACCATGAGCCATGAGCTGCGCACGCCCCTCAACGCCATCATTGGCTTCTCCGAGGTGCTCAAGGGTGAGTTGTTCGGACCGATGGGGGATCCGCGCTACAAGGGCTACGTCAACGACGTGCATCGCAGCGGCAAGCATCTGCTGTCCCTGGTCAACGACGTGCTGGACTTCTCCAAGATCGATGCCGGCCACCTGACGCTGCAGGAGGACCAGATCGACATCGGCGAGACGCTCGCGACCTCGCTGCGCATGATCGAGGCCCAGGCGGAGAATGCCGGCGTGATCCTGGATCGGGAGATCGCCCACGACCTGCCCATCCTGGTGGCCGACGAGCGGCGGGTACGGCAGATCCTGCTCAACCTGCTGTCCAACGCCGTCAAGTTCACGCAGCGCGGCGGGCACGTGCGCCTCATCGCCTTCAGGGATCAGGACAAGCTCATCGTGCAGGTCGCCGACACCGGCATCGGCATGAGGAAGGAGGATATCCCGCGCGCGCTGGAGCGCTTCGGCCAGCTCGATGGCGAGCTCAACCGGAAATACGAGGGTGCCGGGCTCGGCCTGCCGCTCACCAAGAAGCTCGCGGAGCTACATGGCGGCCGGCTCGAGATCGAAAGCGAGCTCTGCGTCGGGACCAAGGTGACGGTGACGTTTCCCGTCGAACGCCTGATCGGGCGCGCGGCGGCGGCCTGAGCCGGCAGGTACGCCGGGCGCCACGCCAGCATATTGCGCTAGCGTCCATGCATCACGCGCTACGCCGGCTCGGTCGAAGGCGCGCTCCCGCTCGCGGCTCCGGTGATCGTTCGCGCGGCCGCCAGCGCCTCGTCGAGGCTTGCCTCGAACCGAACCTGCGGGGGCCGCACGTCGTGGGCCAGGAGAGTACGCCGGATCGAGGGCGTGGCGCCTGAGACGAACAGCGCCGCGCCCTGGCGCGCGGCCTTGCGGGCGAAACCCGCGATGGTGGACGCCGCGGTCGAGTCGAAGACCGATACGCTCGCGAAGTCGATGACATAGGCCTTGGGCTGCGCGCCGATGCGGTCGAGCGCGGTGGCAACGCTGGCGGCGGCGCCGAAGAAGAAGGCGCCCGAGATGCGATAGACCGCGATATCGCGATTTGTCGCGATGGCGGAATCATAGGGCACCCGCGGGCCGTTGGCGTCATCGGCCCGGTCCTGCTCGACCATCGGGCGCTGGACCTCGACCGCCTGGGCCATGCGGTGCAGGAACAGCAGCGCGCCGATCCCGAAGCCGACCAGGATGCCTTCGGTCAGGTCGCGGAACACCACCAGCAGGAACGTGGCCAGCAGCACCAGCGCGTCGCCGCGCGATGCCTTGATCAGGCTTGCGAAGGCTTGGCGCTCGGCCATGTTCCAGGCCACCACCGCGAGCACGGCGGCGAGGGTCGCGAGCGGGATGTAGCTGGCGAGCGGCGCGGCCACCAGCATGAACAGCAGCAGGAACGCCGCATGGAGGATGCCGGCAATCGGCCCGCGCGCGCCTGAGCGGACATTGGTCGCGGTGCGCGCGATCGTTCCGGTCACGCAGATCCCGCCGAACAGGGCGGAGCCCATGTTGGCGATGCCCTGGGCCACCAGCTCGCAATTGGAGCGGTGCCGCCTGCCGGTCATGCTGTCGGCGACCACGGCGGACAGCAGGCTCTCGATGCCGCCGAGCAGGGCGATGGACATCGCGGCAGGCAGCAGTTCCAGGACGCGCGCCAGCGTGATCTCAGGCAGATGCGGCAGGGGCAGGGAACTCGGGATTCCGCCGAAGCGCGTTCCGATGGTGTCGACCGGAAGGCCGAGCAGGCCGGTGGCGATGGCCGCCAGCGCCACCGCGATCAGATAGGCAGGCCAGCCGGGCCGGTACCGCCGGACGCCGACGATCACCACAATGGAAAGCAGCGCGACGATCGCGGCCGCCGGGTTGATGGTCGGCAGTGCCGCGCCGAGCGCCGCGACCTTGGGGATGAACGGACCCGGCTCCGCACCGGACAATGTCAGGCCCAGCAGTTCCGTGACCTGGCTCGCCAGGATGATGACGGCGATGCCCGCGGTGAAGCCGACTGTGACCGGATAGGGGATGTATTTGATGAAGGTGCCGAGCCGCAGCAGGCCGATGGCGGTCAGCATGATCCCGGCCATGAAGGTCGCGAGGATGAGGCCCTCAACCCCGTGGATTGCGACGATGGCGGCGATCAGCACAATGAAGGCGCCCGCCGGCCCGCCGATCTGGAACCGGCTGCCGCCCAGGATCGATACGAGGAAGCCGCCGACAATGGCGGTGTAGAGGCCGCGATCGGGCGTCACGCCTGCCGCGATCGCGATCGCCATCGAGAGCGGCAGGGCCACGATTGCGACCGTCAGCCCGGCGATGACGTCGGCCCGCAGGTCCGCGAGGCGATAGCCCTCCCGCAGCACCGTCACAAGCTTGGGCGTGAACAGATCTGCGAAGGTGGGTTCGGGAAGCTTGGCGGTCATCGGGGCTCGTTCGAGCAGGGCGGCCGATTACTAGCTGAAACCGCCCTGCTCCGCCAGCGCTCCAAATGTCGCGGAGGCTCGGTCAGCGCACCGCCGCCAGGTGCTTGCCGTCGAGCAGGCGCGCGGCAGGCAGGGTGACAATGGCGCGGGTGCCCTTTCCCGCCGCGCTTTCGAGGCGCAAATCGCCGCCATGCAGGCGGGCGAGGCCGCGCGACAACGGCAGGCCCAGGCCGGCACCGTCGAACTTGCGGTGCAGGGCGGAATCGACCTGCACGAACGGCTCCAGCACGCGGTCGATGTTCTCCTGGCTGATGCCGATGCCGTTGTCCGAGACGGAGAGCTCCAGCTCGCCATGCTGCGACAGGCGCGCGCCGACCGTGATGCGGCCGAGCTTTGGCGTGAACTTGATGGCGTTGCCGATGAGGTTGATGAGGATCTGCTTCAGCTTCTGCTTGTCGGCATGGACCCGCGGCAGCTTCGGCGCGACGTCGAGCTCGAGGGTGAGCTGGCTGTCGCTGACGCGTTCCTTCACCAGGCGCACCACCGATTCGACCACCTCGTCCAGGCTGACGACGCTCTCGTGCAGCGTCACCTTGCCGGCCTCGATCCGCGAGACGTCGAGGATGTCGTTGATGATGCCGAGCAGGTGCAGCGCGCTGCCGTGGATGTCGCGGATATAGGACTTGTATTGCGGGTTGCTGACCGGGCCGATCATCTCCATGCGCATCACGTCGGCGAACCCGATGATGGCGTTGAGCGGCGTGCGCAGCTCGTGGCTCATATTGGCGAGGAAGTGGGTCTTGGCGCGGCTGGCGATGTCCGCCTGCTCCTTGGCCTGGCGCAGGCTTTCCTCGCGCTTGGTGAGCTCGGTTATATCGGTGGCGGCGCCGCGATATCCCTTGAGCGTACCGTCGGCCCGGTCGAACACCGGAACGGCGGACAGCATGAAGAGGCGCCGCTTGCCTTCGCCGTCGATCGCGTCGAACGGCACGTCCCGGAACGGCGTCATGCGCTCGAACCGCCGCTTGGCCGCCTGGCGCAACGTGTCGGTCACCATCATCCCGAGCAGGTTCTTGCCGATATATTCCTGCGGCGGGCGGTCGAGCGCGTTGGCGATGCGCTGCGAAACCATGGTGAAGTTGAGCTCGGCGTCGGATTCCCATACCCAGTCGGCAGTCAGGCGCAGGAAATCCATGTAGCGGTCGAGCATCACGGCGACGTCCTCGACGCCGATGCCGTGATCGGCGAACATCTGCAGGATGCCGCCGAAGCCGCTCAGGACGCCGTTGCCGTCGAACACCGGCACCATGCGCGATTTCAGGATCTGCGTGGTCTGGCCGATGACGTAGCGGTCCTCGCGATAGACCGTCGCGCGGCTGTAGTCGATCTCTTCCGCGATCCCGCGCAGCGGCAGCAGGTCGCCGATGCGCCCATCCTCCGTCTGCACCTCGGCAACCCGCCGGTAGCCCGAATTGCACCAGCGGACGACCCCGCCGGTGTCCGCCAGGAACAGGGCCGGTCCGAAATCCAGCAATTCCTTCTGGAAGATGTCCCTGAGCTGCTCCGGCGTTGGCGACCGGCCGATCTCCGGCTGCCAGTCGCTGACGATCATGGATGCTTGCATCATTGCGCCCCGTCCCCTTCGGAAGCCGGGCCGAAGAAATCGGCGCCCCCGCCCGGCCGGCTTCCGCCTTGCTCGATGGTCTTGATGGCGAACAGATATTGTGGATCGCGCCGCCAGCGTTCCAGCACCCTCATCGCCGCATCGTTGGCGACCTTGTCGTAGAAGCCGAGCGCGCGGCCGAGATCGACGGCGCCGCCTCCCGCCGCCGCCTGGCTCCCGGCCGCCCCTGGCCGCGCGCGGCGCGTCAGCAGATAGATGGTGGCGAATTCCTCGCGCGACAGGCGCATGGCCCGCGCGATCACCGCGATGCCGCTGCCGCCGATTTCGTAGAGCAGCCGGTGAATCAAGGCGAGGCGCAGCTCCGCGGCCTGCGCGAACATCGCCTCGAACATCGGCACCTCGCCGCGGCGCAGCGTCTGGATCATCAGCCGCGCGGTCAGCTTGCCGCTGTCCTTGACGGCGCGCGCCGCCTCTTCGGCGGGCGTCAGGGCGTCTGGCGCCGGCGCCTCGGCCTTGGTGGCCTCCACCTGCTCCTGCAGGATGGGCTCGATGGCGTCGTCCAGGTCGTTGGCGTCGACCTGGAACTTCTCGATCACGAACTGCCGAATGGCGGCGGAAACCCAGTAGCACATCTTCACCGCCAGCTCGCGCGGCAGGTCGCGGCGGTGGACCAGCGGCTCCTGGAAGGCGTCGATATGCTTCGACTGGTCGACAAGATAGGCCATGGTCTTTTCGGAGATCTTGGCTTCCTGGTTGTTCAGCAGGGCCATGATCACGTCGGTGTGGCCGGTTTCCACCAGCGCCTCGCTGACCGTCATCGACAGGTCGCGTCGCATGGCGACCGCGAGGATGTGCTGGCGCGAGCGGTGATGGATGATCTCGATCAGATCGGCATCCTGCAATGCGCGGCTGCGCATCAGGATCGGCGAGGCGATGTCGATCTCATCATTGGCGAGCAGGACGGCAAGCTCGCGCGGCGTGCCGGGCAGGTCGGCCAGGCGATGGGAGAGCTTGAGGCGGATGTCGTGCGAGACTTCGCGGACCAGCTTCTCGAGGATATCGACCATCAGCGCGCGTTCCTGCGCGCTGAGTACGGCAGCCTGCTCCTGGAACAGGTCGCCCATCACCTCGAAGAGATGTGACCGCGCCTGCTCCGATTTCTCCCGCGCCAAACGCAGGAGCTGCTGCACTTCCATGGCTTCTGCAGCCATCGAGCGACTCCCCGAATGCGACCGCCCGGTCCCGGTTTCCGAGGCCCTTCAGGCTCGCGGAGGAAGCGCGTTCGGCGCATAGGCTGGCGGCGGATCAACCCCAAACTCCCGCCGCCGATCGCCGTTCAACCGCCCCCGTTGAACCTGCTGCTCCAGACTGGAATCAAAGCGCCCCGGAGCCTTACTTCGCGGTTAACGATGCGTGCGATTAACCTAAATGTCAAAGCAAAACACAAAGATCATCCAATAAGCTATTGATTCCGGTGACAGTTCCAGGTCAATCCACAGATTTATCTACATGTTGAGTCCAAAACTCGCGCCCGACTCAAGAACTGGGGTACCAGGTGGGCAAAAATGCACCTTCAGCCCTAATAGTCTGGGTTATCAGGCGACTTTGCATTCGCCGAAAGGTTAAAACTTGAAAAAATGCGCGCGGCCTGTGGCTCGGATGCAACGGTATTCTTATCGAGCAGCGCAGGCGGCGCAAACCGCACCCCGCCGGGAAATCCGGCGCTGAACTTTGCGCGGTCAACGATCCTGGAGATACGCTTCCACGGCAGCAATTCGAGGGGCTCATGCATTCGCTGGTCCCTTCTTGAGTTCGGAAAGCAGTTCACGCGCCTCCGTGTTGTTGCCGAGGTTGTCCTTGATGATGGCAAGGGCCAAGATATCGGGCGGGTAACGTTTGCGCACAACGTCAGTTTCGACCAACCAATCTCCCATTGCCTCACGGGACTGCGTTCGTTGCAGGAAGGGCAGAACGTAGTCCTGGACCGCTCTGGTCACCTCCGATGCAGTGCTAGATTCTGCTAGTGGCCACCAATGATCCAGTCCGCCGATAAGTTCGCCAATCCGGACGCGGATCGTGCAGAGGGAAGCATCCACAGAGTCAGGAAGACTCTTTTGCCACAGCAACGCGTAGATATCCCTGTCAAGGACGCCCGCATTGATGGTTGCGGAATTGCCCGCCTTGCTGACTTGAAAATCGATCACCTCGATCGATTTGCCCGACCGATTCCACACAGCTTTTTTCTTCTTGAACCCCAGCGGCTTTAGTAGTGCGTACAAGGATTGAACAATATCGATCTGTTTCATGGCTCTGACCTCGAGCGCGAGATCATGACGCCAGGGCGCGGATCGCACCGGCCACGGCCTCGCCGAGCTTCATATGTTCGCTCGCCTCGAAATGCACACCGTCGGTGTCGCTGGTGCGGATGATCGTGCCGGCATCGAGGAAGGCGGCGCCGTATTTCTCGGCCTGCGGGCGGTAGGCGGCGCCGAGCCGCTGCGACTTCTCGGTCCCGCCATGGAACATGTCGCCGAGAAAGCTGAGCCTGGCGAGCGGCGGCGGCGCGATCAGCAGAACGCGCGGTGCCTTATAGTCGGGCGCCGCGCCGGATGTCGCGATCGTCTCGAGCAGAATGCCGATCGATTCGGCGATATCCAGCGGCTGCACCGCGAAGCGCGATTTGAGGTCGTTGGTGCCGAGCATCAGGGTCATGATGTCGATCGGCCGATGGCTCTCCAGGCACGCGCGCAGATACCGCAGGCCGTTCTTGTAGACGCCTTCGATCGGGTCGTCGTGCAGAGTGGTGCGCCCCGGCAGGCCCTCCTCGATCACGGTGAACCCGGTGCCAAGCGCCTTGCGCATCACGCCCGGCCAGCGCTCGTCCGGACCGAAGCGCCGGACGTCGTCGCGGTGACGCATGGGGATCGAGCCATGCGTGTTGGAATCGCCGAAGCAAAGAACCGTCGTCATGCGTGCGCTCCCGGTCGCGATGCTGCGCGGAAGTTTGCCCGTATCCCGGCCAATCGTCCATCGCGATCGGGCGCCGCCGCGGCCTGTGACGCGCCTGTGATGACGGCACGCGGCGATCGCGCGTGACCGACTCCGCGGCCGACTCCGCTTGACAATCCGCCCATAGGCCCCATGTTGGTTTTATGAGCCGCGCACGCATATTCAAACTGGATGCCCGCAGGGAAATCCTGATGATGGGCTTCTAGCCCCCGGCTCGGCGTTCATGCGCCCCCGAGCCCGGGGGCACCCAGCCACAGCATCGTCCGCAGACCTCGAGACAGATCCGGGGTGCGGCGGCATTGGCGCAATCACGAATAGCAGCGCGCGTGCCGCTCAGGCAGGGCCAATCATGCGAGCCGGGCAGACCGGGCGACGCGCGGAGGAGAAGAGAATGGAAAAGCAATCGCACGAACATGGGGGCTATCAATTGCCGGAGATCGTGGTGGGCGACACGGATCACGCGCGCCTGACGACGCTCGCCAACGCCGCGCTTGAGACCTTGCCCGACACGGCAGAGGAACTGCTCTCCGAACTCGACCGCGCCAAGGTCGTCGCCGATGAATCGGTGCCGCGCCACGTGGTGCGGATGGGCTCGGTCGTCGAGTTCAGCTCCGACAACGACCGCAGGCGCGTGACCCTGGTGTACCCGCAGGAGGCCGACATCGCGGCCGGCAAGGTCTCGGTCCTCACGCCGGTCGGCGCCGCCCTGATCGGCCTTTCAGAAGGCGAATCCATCTCCTGGACCGCACGGGACGGCAGCAGCCACGAACTGACCATCCTTTCGGTCACGCAGCCGGTGCAAGGCTAGGGCCAGCAGCGAAGCGGCCGCGGCTCAGATGGCGGCGAAGTCCGGCCAGCTGAGCCGCGCCAGAGTTGCGGCGAAGGCCCGCTCGTCCGGCACGGCGATTCCGAACAGCTCGTCGAGCACCGCCGCCATCTCGGCCGCGCTGGCCAGGACGCGCTGCGCGCTCTGGCCATGCAGCCGGTGGATGGAGAGGCGATTGTTGCGCAGGCCGTAGCGGCCCTCCGGCGTGGCGCGGGCGGCGATCAGCGATTGCACGAAATGCGAGCTCGGCCAGGTCGAGACGTAATGATTGGCGACCTGGTAGTCGATCGGCACCTGCTCCTGCAGGTCGAAGCGATAGAACGAGGTCCATTCCTCTTTCAGCCGGCATTGCAGGGTGAAATGGCCGTCGCTGTGCAGCAGGCGGAAGGATTCGTGCGGCGTCCGCTGCTCGAGTCCGGGCTGAAGGCGCAGCGGCGCCGTCGGGCTCATGCCGAACCCGACATCGGCGATGTGGATGCCGTCCTCCAGCGCGACGCGCAGCACCATGTGGCTGCGCGGCGGAATCGTGTCGTCCGGCTGGTTCCACACCACGCGGGCCGCCAGCCCCGTGACCTGGAACCCGAGCGCACGCAAGGCCGCGAGCAGAATGCCGTTGTGCTCGAAACAATAGCCGCCGCGGCGCGAGCGGATCAGCTTGTGCTGCAGCGACTCGAGATCGAGCCGGACGGGGATGCCCAGCAGCGGATTCAGGTTCTCGAACGCGATCGCCTGCGGATGCAGAAGCTGGATCGCGCGCAGCGTGTCGAGCGTCGGGCTGCGCGGTCCGTCATAGCCGATGCGGGCGAGGTAGGCGTCGAGGTCGAATTCAGAATCGGAACTCATGACATCGTTTCTGCGCCGGAAGTTTGCGCCCTAAGGAAGATCGCGTGCGATCCTCAGGCCAGTCGGATTACCGGTCATCCGGTTCACAGCGTAATTCCAATCTCGGTTGGCAATGCGTGCGAACTCTGGTCTGCTGAAATTGTAAGCGCCACGCACGACACGCTGCTTGCAATCGCCCACGACAGCGCTCCCGTCGCCGGGCGCACCTGTGTAATTCGGTGCGTAGCAGTCTTCGACCCACTCCGGAATGTTACCCGTCATGTCATAGAGGCCGAAATCGTTGGGGCTGAACCCACCCACTGGAACCGTGTCATGGTACCACCATCGGCCGGGCTGCACGCCCCTCACTTGGGTTTCTTGTGGTTCCCAAGCGTCAGTATTCGCGTTTCCAGCACGAGCGGCATATTCCCACTCGGCTTCAGTCAACAGCCGATAGTGCTGGCCAGTGTGCGACGAGAGCCAACGCACGTAATCCTGCGCGTCATGCCAGCTTATCCAATAGACAGGATAGTGGTCGTCCGGGACGGCAGGCCGTCCACGGACCTGCCAATCCTGGCCGCCTTTGCCGGTCTCCTCGGTGAATCGTTGATACTGTGCCATCATGATTTCGAATTTGCTGACGGCGAAATTCTTCGGGATCACAATGCGATGTTGCGGGCCTTCGTCTGCCTGACGGCCAGATTCGGTCTCCGGCGATCCCATGAGGAATGAACCGGCAGGGATCACCACCATCTCTGGGCAATCCGGGCAATCCTTGAACGCTTGCCCCTGCCTCACGCCTACCGGCCGTTCCGGGCCGCTTGTGCACCCCGCGACGACGAGAAAGGCTGCCAGGCTTGCCGCCTGAAGCAACTCCCAATTTAGATTGCGCATCCCTTGCCCACTGCGGTCAAACGTTGAAACAGGACATTGATATGCGACTATTCAGCGTGCGCGCAAGAAGCATCAGATTTCTGGTTCACTCAACCCGTGCGCGCCTGATCAGCGCATCGTAGCGCTCGCGCGCCGCGTCGAGCGCGGGGAAGTGCTGCTCCGCCCAGCGATCGAGCACGACCAGCGCATCGCTCAGCGAACGCCCGAGCGCGCTCAGGCGGTACTCGACATGCAGCGGCATGGTGCGGCGATCCTCGCGGATCACGAGGCCGTTGCGCTCGAGGTCGCGCAAGGTCTCGGTCAGCACCTTCTGCGAGATGCCGCCTATCTTGCGCAGCAGCCCGGCATTGCGCATCGGTCCCTCGCGCAGCGCGGGCAGGATCAGCATCGCCCACTTGCCCGAGATCAGCTCCAGCGCATGGCGCGCGGAGCAGTTCGCGTCGAACACGTTACCGACGGGTGTTGCCGCGCGCGCGGCCTCCGATCTCAATGATGTGCTCATGGTTACCCGCAGGTGCGTAATTGCCGAAGTGGAGCGCCAAACCTAGGTTCCAGTCAATCCAGGTAGGATGCGTGAGGTGCTTTGCAATGGCTTGGGCGATCCTGCTCGCCGCCAGCATGGTGGAAATCCTGATGGGCCTGTCGCTCAAATATGCCGACGGCTGGACGAAGCCTGTTCCAAGTGCCCTTGGAGTTATCACCGCCTTGGGCAGCGTCTATCTCCTCACCCTCGCGATGAAGGAGCTGCCGGCCGGCACCGCCTATGCGGCCTGGACGGGCATCGGCTCGGTCGGCATCACCGTGCTCGGCATGGTGCTGTTCGGCGATCCGGTGACGTGGTTCCGCCTGACATGCATCGCGATGATCATACTTGCGGTCGCAGGGCTGCGCCTGGCCGGCTGACGGGCGCGGGCGGTTCCATTCCGCTCGCGGCGCGCCCTGGCCCGATGCCGGGCGGATCGCTAGGATCGCTCGAGGTTCATCTCCGTCCATGAGCGAGAAGCGGCCCATGCGCTTGGATTCGGTGCGCGAGCTCAAGAGAGTCCTGCCGGGAGATATCGAGAAGGCGTTCGGCGTGCCGGCCTTCGCCCGCGCGCTGCCGGCGGTGGCGCGCGCGACCTGGCGTCACCGCAAGGCGCCGACCTATTTCCTCGGCGTGGCGAAGAAGCGTTCCGGCAAGGGGTACAGCCTCGCGGTCCGGCTCCAGGACCACGCGCTCGAGCGCAGCCCGCTGGTGGAGGAGATCGCCCGGCGCGCCAAGGGCGAAGTCGACGTGCGCTATGTCGGCCAGATCTGGGCCAGGCCCCGCGCACGGCAGGCGCACTGGTATCGCTCGCGAAACCGGCCGCTCCTGATTGGATCGTCGGTCGGATTCCTGGAGCGCGGCTTCGTCATGGCGGGCACGCTCGGCTGCTTCGTGCGCAAAGGCAGGTCGAAGGATCTCTACATCCTCTCCAACAACCATGTTTTGGCCGACGAGAACAAATACCGGAAGGGCGGCGCGATCGTTCAGCCGGGAACGCTGGATGGGGGCGCCGCATCCCGCGATGCGGTTGCGACGCTATCGGCGTTTGTGACGCTCGACCGCGCGCGGATCAATTTCGTCGATGCGGCGATCGCCAAGCTCGACGGCGCGGTCGAGGCGAATGTCTCGAAACTGACGGGGACCGGCACCTTGGCAGGCGTGATCGCGCGCGACCTGGATATCGGCGATCCGGTGAGCAAGGTCGGCCGCACCACCGGCATTCGGCGCGGCCGGGTGACGGCCGTGGAGCTGGATGGCGTCACCGTGACGTACGACCTCGGAGTGGTTACATTCGATAATCAGGTGGAGATCGAGGGCGCGGGCGCGCAGGCCTTCAGCGATGCCGGCGACAGCGGCTCGCTCATCGTCGACGAAGAGGGCTATGCGGCAGCGCTGCTGTTCGCGGGCGGCGACCACGGCGGATCGAATGGCAAGGGTCTCACCTACGGCAACCCCATCCATGCGGTCCTGTCCGCATTGAAAGTCGAGCTGGCATTCCGATGACGATCACGATCGTTCAGGCACGGCAAGCGAAGCAGATCGCGAAGACGACGCTCTCCGAGTTGCCCGAGGTCGTCGGGATCGGCATCAGCAAGGTCGGCGTCGATTACGCGGTGAAGGTCAATCTCCGCGTCGCGCTGCCGCAGAATGCAGGCGTGCCCGATCAGATCGCGGGCGTGCCGGTCGTGTGCGAGGTAGTGGGGGAGATCCGGAAGCGGTGATAGGCGCACGGTGGCTGCAGCGCGCGAATCCATCCGAGGCGACGAGATTTGGAGCGGGCAAAGGGATTCGAACCCTCGACCCCAACCTTGGCAAGGCCATCTATAGCATCATTCTAGAGAAAGCCAAGTTTTTTCCGTGGCTTAGCGTGACCCGAAGAGACGCGGGGGGCAAAAGCCCCCATTACTCCACAGTTCGCGTTCACTGGGCCGCCGCCCGAAGCGGACACGAGGACGGCGGGCGGGCGCATTTCCCGATTCCCCGACTCGATGCCCTCCACTATTCTGATGCAACTCTAGGAGAGGGGTCTGCGCATCTCAGCCACTGTAAGGTGGCATCCGGGCCAAAGCACTAGTGCCGGAAAGTCGACCGCGCTAGCGGAAAAAGAGGCCGACGCGCAGTGGGGCGATGTTAGGGAGGTCCTGGGCTTGTGAGCACAAATCTGCGCGCTATCCGGCAGAAGATGGCCCGTATTCGCGCAGGCGGTAAACCTCGCGTCCTGGACCTTTTCGCCGGATGCGGGGGGCTCTCGCTAGGTTTCTCTGCGGCAGGATTTTCAATCGAGGCGGCGGTCGAGTACGACCCTGATGCAGCCGCATCTCACGGCCTAAATTTTCACAACGGAGATCCAGCACACTCGCGCGCGCGCGACATCACGCGGACTGACCTGGATGACCTTGTACGTGAGTTGGGCCTCACTCGAGCGGAGAGCGCTTTCGATGTGCTCGTAGGCGGGCCTCCATGCCAAGCTTTTGCGCGCGTAGGGAGGCCAAAGCTCCGCGAGGTTGACGATCACGCTGAAGCATACAGGCACGACCCCCGCGCTAGGCTTTACATCAATTATTTGCACTACGTCGAGGCCTGCGCACCCCTAGCTGTTCTTGTGGAGAACGTGCCAGACGCACTGAACCACGGTGGGCAGAACATCGCTGAGGAGATGGCCGAGGTTCTCGAGCAGATGGGTTATGTATGTCGCTATACCCTGCTAAATGCAGCCTTCTACGGTGTGCCTCAGATGCGCGAACGCATGATCCTTATCGCGTATCACCGGGAGATTGCGGACACAGTGACTTTCCCGCAGCCAACCCATTGGGTCGACCTTCCTTCGGGCTATGAAGGCACACGCTCAGTCGCGCTTAAGCTGATAGACGACAACCTTTTGGGCGACGCGCATTCTTATGTGCCAGCGCCGGCAGGATCGCGTCGCCTGCCGCTGGCCGTGACAGCTGAAGAAGCGATCGGAGACCTACCACCGATCGATGCTCGGAAGCTTCTAAAGGATGGAGAACTTAGGCGTGGGGCGCGACGCTTTGATGTCGCTATCCCTTACGGCAGGAATCAGCAGTCTGCATATGCTGAGCTGATGAGGCGCTGGCCCGGCTATGAGGCACCGGAGGCGCTATCGGATCACGTCATCCGCTACTTACCGCGGGACTATCAAATCTTCGCACGCATGAAAGCGGGCGATCAGTACCCTCAGGCCTACGAGCATGCCCTGGCACTATTCGACCAGCATCTCACCGGATTGGCAAAGCAGGGAATAAGGTTGCGACCCAAATCTCGCGAGTTTGAAAGTCTGAAGGCAACAATCGTCCCGCCCTATGATGTCGGGAAGTTCCCGAACAAGTGGCGGAAAATGTGGCGCGATCAGCCTGCCCGCACCCTCATGGCTCATCTCGGAAAGGATAGTTATAGCCACATTCACTATGACAGCAGTCAAGCTCGCACGATTTCTGTTCGAGAGGCAGCTAGGCTGCAGTCGTTTCCTGACGGATTCCGATTCTGCGGCACGATGAATCCGGCCTTCCGGCAGATCGGCAATGCAGTGCCGCCCTTGTTGGCTCGTGCGCTCGCTCGCGAGATGATGCGAGCGCTCAAGGGAGCAATCACAGAAAGCGCAGAAGTAGCAGCTGCGCTTGCTTCAGCAGAATAAACCAATGTTGGCGCGCGAGATCATTTGCGTCCGGCGCCTTACGAAATCTGACCTCGGATGGTTTGCCGCGCATCGGGCAACGGCAGCGAGCAAGCAGCGCGCCGTGAACATAAACTCCGAAGTCGCGGAAGCGCTTGTCAGCAAAAGTGCATGGGAAGCCGGCGGTATCGATTTGTTGTGTCGCTGCATCTGGCCAAATGCTGTTCACCGGGAAAAGCGTGGCCTGTGGAAGGTCGGAAAGAATTGGCGCTTTGGGGGGCCAAAATTGGAAGGCGATGTCTTCCGCAATGTTAAAGAAGGTGACTTCTTTGTGCTCCGCTCGCCCGAGCGCAACGATGGCGGCGCGGAGGTGGTATTGACGTTTGTCTCTGCGGCGAAGGAACCCGCGGCACATCAGGAACTAAACAACCGCTGGAGTGGCCAGCTTAGGGATAACATGTTGGCGGTCACGACAAGCAGTGCGGGATTCAGCGAGTTGGCCGAGCGTCTATTCGGCGATCCGGCGCCCACAACGGCTGTGGCGGCCCCAGCACTTGCTAAACAGGTGAAGACGCCAATTATTAGGCGACCAATTTCGCCCATGCCGCCCGACAAAGACGAGGTACCGCAAGAACCGCGCAGTCTGCATGACCGCATTCGTTCCCCGCATATCCTGTCTCGTATGCTGAAGGTATCTGGCGATCTCTCAGCAGAAGCTCAGTACGAATTTATGAAGGTCCTCGAACTCCTTGCAGAGCAGCTGCGGCGTGTTTTGCAGGCCGCAGGTATGATCTCTCGGATTGAACGCGGTCATGCTGCTTTATGGCGCGAAGTACAAGGGCAGAAGATTGCGTTCGTCGATGGGGGCATGGGGAATCTGAGTATGCTGGGATCCGCGCCCGTCGCAGTGCGGGTTGGCGGCTACATCGTCAGGCCGGGTATTACTGGCGATGACCGCGAGCAGTTCATCATGGTGAAGCATCTTATCGATGAACTTTATAGCCCCGTGCCAGGAAGTGGCATCTTCGCCAGCATGTTTCCCGACCCGGGAGCGCTGCGCGATGCGGCGCGGATTAGTGTTGAAGCTGCTGGTGGCGTACAAATTGTGACGCACGAGCCAGACGTAAAGTATCTCTTCTTGCATGGAGCTCTCGTTAATCCGGTATCCCGTTACACTGATATTATGGATGGCGGGCAAACCGTCGCAGCATTTCCGAACTTCTCCGCAGCAGCTCAGGAAGTGCTGCTGCCAGAACAGGAACGAGGGCGGGACGGCCGCGATGCAAACTTCATACGCGTCTATCTCCGACAGCAAGAATTGTTGCAGGCGAGCCAGGCACTCGTGTGTGGCGTGGTTGAGCGTGAGAGTCAGGCAACTTCAGTGTATCGCGAATTGCTTGAACACGCCGCTGATCATCCAGCGGTTCCGGCGCTGCTGCCCAAAGCACCAGTTGAGTGGGTGCAATGGTTTACCCACATGGCGGAACATTTCCGCATCACCGATTCACTGCTGTTTCGCTGCGTGTTGCAACCCGGCGAGGTTTTGCTTCCGGTCGAGATAGATCGTAATGACAAGCGACGCGCCCCAGCAGCATGGTCGGCCGACATCGAGCGCTATCCCAGACCCTGGGTTTCCTACCTGCTGCCGACTGAGTGGGGACAGCCAATCCGCATAGAAGTCTTCTCCAGAGATTTGGATCGCTTTCCAGCTCTGGCGCGCTTGGTCATGCACTGTGCGTGGCTGCTGCCTCGCTACGCATTCCCGGTCGGTCTCGACATCGTCGACAAGTACGCAAAGGTACCAAACTGGATGACAAGGCCAGTGAATACTAATACGGCGGTGCAGGCATTGCGTCGGGCCTTGGATACGGGAGATACGACGACTTTCAACGCAATGCGGAGAATGCTGTGCGGTTCGACGCGCGACTGGCTGTTCAGGCCAAAACCGTTCTGAGGGGTAAGGGCGATGAAAGACGATGTCTCAGCAACAGATGCGCAGGAGCCAGACACTTCGGGCGCAGCTGCGCCCGAAGGAGACCAATGGCGACATGTGGGGACGGTCGTCGGCAACGCTGGTATCTCCGAGTACACCTTCATCTTACAGCAATATCAAGCCAAACTCGGCGATATCGTCGCCGTCCGCATGGAAGTTCCGGACGCTACGGGCCGGCTTGAAATCTATGTTTGGGCGAGGATCACCGACATACACCGCTTCAACCCTTTCTTTCCTTACGAGGCGGCGCAAGAAATCGCTGGCGAAGGAATTTCGCTAGAAGATACGGTTCTCTCCGGCACGCGAGATCAGCTGGAAGCAAAAGCTCTAATCCTCGGAATTACATCCGGCACAGATGTAAGTCGACTACTTCCGCTCACCTACCCAGTTAAACCAGCCACCCGAGTGTACTATCCACCTGCTGAGGCGGTACGGCAGCTTCTGGTCGGGGGGCGAGACGGCGAGCAGCAGATTGAGGTCGGAACACTCATCGCGCGCCGCGACGTTGGCGTTACGTTGTCCGCGCCTAAATTAGTAGCGCGCCACATGGCCATTCTGGCGATGACCGGAGGCGGCAAGACCGTCGCAGCGCGGCGGATGATTCGCGAGCTAATTGGACACGGCTATCCACTGCTGATTATCGATCCGCACGGTGACTACATTGGCCTTTGGAAATGTCGCGACCTGCTCGAAAAGGAAGCGCCGGGTTCAATCATTCGTCTTTTCTTTCCGGAATTGCTTGTTCAGCGAGACGGTGAAGATCTAGTCACAAAGCTGATTGGTCAAATGACAAGTGGAATGACGGAGCCGCAGGCAGAGTACCTTCGCGGACTGTATGAGCGTATTCCAGCCGTCGACGGAAACAGCGCTCTGGCGTACATCGGAAGTTTAATAAGGCAAGCCAACAGCGACATCGGTGACGACAGCCCTCCTCGTGGAGCACCTAAAGGAAACTGGAAACCTACCGTAGGTGCGATGTGCCGAGGACTCCGCATTGTGCAGGACCGACTCGCCCGGATGAAGCGTACAAGCGAACAGATGCGTGCAAGCCCTAAACTCAGCAAACTGAACTTTGAAGCGCTTCCGAATCCGTTCGCGAGACCTGACGAGATCATCAGACCCAACCAAGTATCCATCCTGTATCTAGGCGGGTATGATCACCTCACCCAGTGTTCGATTGCCGCAATCACTCTTGAAACGCTCTTTGAACGTAGAGCTGATCTTCGGGGGCGCATACCTCCTTTTCTAACTGTTCTGGAAGAGGCGCACACATTCATTCCTTCTGCGCGGGAGGGAACCCAAGATGCTGTTTCCATCCCAGTGATACGGAGGATGATCACTGAGGGTCGGAAATTCGGGACGGGACTTATACTAATCTCGCAACGGCCAAGTCGCCTGGATGAAACCGTTGTTTCGCAATGTAATTCGTTCCTGATTCTGCGGCTTGTGAACCCGCGCGATCAGACTTACGTGCGAACAATCATGGAGAATCTAACGGAATCGGACGCCAAACTCATTCCTGGATTCGGACCTGGCCAGGGAGTTATCAGTGGCCAAGTAGTGCGCTTTCCGCTGCCGGTTCAGATTAAGATGGACAATGATCTCCTGAGTGCCGAAATCGGCGACGAAGATTTCTTCGAGCAAGTGGAAGCGTGGCGACCAGATGAAGCCGCCTCTGATAGGCAGGCTAATCAACAGGCCACTGAGCAGGTCGACGCAATTGCGAAGCGCAGAGCGCCAGGTGGACCTACACGGCGCACCAAACGAAGGAAAGGACGGTAACGATCTCCGGATGGTTGACGTTCTGACGCCGGAACAACGCCGGCTCAATATGAGCTTGGTTAAGGCAAAAGACACCAAGCCAGAGATGATAGTGCGGCGTGGGTTGCATGCTCGCGGACTGCGCTACCGTCTACATGATCAAAGGCTGCCTGGACGACCCGACCTAATATTCCCTCAATATCGAGCGGCCGTATTCGTCCACGGTTGCTTCTGGCACGCGCACACGTGTTCTCTATCCACGCTTCCGGCAACACGCCGGGACTTTTGGCGGAGCAAGCTTCTGGCAAACGCGGCGCGGGACCGTAAGACTAGTGAGGCTCTGCGGCTAGCCGGCTGGCGCGTCCTGGTGATTTGGGAATGCGCGCTTAGGGGACCAGAACGGCGGGAATTGTCCGACGTGCTCGACCGTACCGTGAGGTTTGTGAAAATGTACAGGGCGAGGCGCGAGATTGGTGGCAGGTCTCGCAACAGAGTAAGTGCGCGAAATCAGCCTTGATCGTGGAGCCAAGCTGATGCGCCCGAGGTCGGAGCGCATCTTGCCGTCAGGCGTCTTCCGGCGGACGTTGATGTTGGTTTCGACGTAGCGGTCGGTTGCCTCACCAAAGGTGGAAAAGCACCCCCCACAAAAGTCACCACAACGTCGGTGCCTGGGATGCGAAGGTCTTCGCAGACCTTCGCTAACACTCTGTAAAGACTCGCTGAATTTGGAGCGGGCGAAGGGATTCGAACCCTCGACCCCAACCTTGGCAAGGTTGTGCTCTACCCCTGAGCTACGCCCGCGCTCCGTCGGTGGGCGGCGCGCATCATAGCGATCAGCAACGCATTTGCAAGTCTCCGGTTTCAAGGGATTTCAAGGACTTGCGTGCGGAATCGCGCTCCGGCCGCTCGGCCGCGGCGGGGGCGGGGCTGGCATTCGGCGGCATCATTGAGTATCTCAGCGCCTCGATCTGGATTACCGGGAAGCCTTTGGACCATGCCCAACGACACCGCCCAAGCCGCCACCCCCCACGCCACCGCTGAGCCGCCCCGGCTCCCCACCTCGCCCCAGGAACTGCTGGCACGGCTGGATGCGCTCGGCATCGCCTACCGGAACCACGAGCATGCGGCGGTCTTCACCGTGGAAGAGGCCAAGGCCCTGCGCGGCGAGCTCACCGGCGGCCACATCAAGAACCTGTTCCTCCGCAACAAGAAGGAGGAGATGTGGCTGGTGGTGGCCGAGGAGGACAAACGCATCGACCTCAAGGCGCTCGGCGAGCGGCTGGGCGCGGGCAAGCTCTCCTTCGGCTCGCCGGACCGGCTGCTGCGCTATCTCGGCGTGCTGCCGGGCGCGGTCACGCCCTTCGGCATCATCAACGACAGCGAGCGCAAGGTGAAGGTGGTGCTGGACCGCGACCTGATGGCGTTCAACCCGGTCAACGCCCACCCGCTGGTCAACACCATGACCACGGCCCTCGCCCCGGAGGACCTGGTGCGGTTCCTGGAGGCGGAGGGTCATCCACCGTTGATTGCGGATCTCAGCTAGCGGGCCGATCCCTGGCGCCGCCTTGATTGCGGCGCCGCGAAGGGCCAAATTAACGCCTGAGATCAGGGAATTTTTGGAGCCGAGTGAAATGGATCAATTGATTGGCGGCGGCAAAGCGGGCGTGCCCGCGGCGGACCTCGTGAAGGACACCAACACCGCCTCGTTCCGCGCCGACGTGCTGGATGCCTCCATGCAGGTCCCGGTGATCGTCGATTTCTGGGCGCCCTGGTGCGGCCCGTGCAAGCAGCTTGGTCCCGTCATCGAAAAGGCCGTGAAGGACGCGCGCGGCGCGGTCCGCCTGGTCAAGATCAATGTCGACGAGAACCAGGAACTGGCGGCGCAGATGCGCATCCAGTCCATCCCGGCGGTGTATGCCTTTTTCCAGGGCCGCCCGGTCGACGGCTTCGTCGGTGCCCAGCCGGAAAGCGCCCTGAAGCAGTTCGTGCAGCGTCTTACGAAGCTCGCCGGCGGCGAAGCGGGTCCCTCTCCGATCGACGAGGCGCTGGAGCATGCGGAAGGTGCGCTGAAGGACGGCGATCATGAGGCCGCCAGCGCGATCTTCGCGCAGATCCTGGAGCACGAGCCCGACAACGTGAAGGCGCTCGGCGGAATGGCGCGCTGCTGCATCGCCGTGGGCGAGCTGGACCAGGCCAAGCAGTTCCTGGCGCAGGTGCCGGCCGCGCAAGCCAACGATCCGTTGGTCGCCGGCGCGCGGGCTCAGCTCGAGCTGGCAGAGGCGGGGCAGAAGGCCGCCGGCCAGTCCCAGGAACTGCGCGCCCGCGTCGACGCCAATCCGAAGGATTTCGACGCCCGCCTTGCGCTGGCGCAGGCCCTGTTCGCGGGCGGCGATCGCGAGGACGCCATCGACCAGCTGCTCGAGATTCTTCGCGTCAACCGCGCCTGGAACGACGAGGCCGCGCGCAAGGAGCTGGTGAAATTCTTCGAGGCAATGGGCCCGACCGATCCGTTGACATTGAGTGGGCGGCGGCGCCTCTCCTCGCTGCTGTTCAGCTAGGGAAGAGATGCGGCCCGGCCCGACGTCGCTCGGTCCCTTTGATCCCGGCTATCCTGAACTGCCGGAGGTGCTTCCGATCTTTCCGCTGACCGGCGCGGTGCTGCTGCCGGGCGGGCGGCTGCCGCTCAACATCTTCGAGCCGCGCTATCTCGCGATGACGCGTCATGCGCTGACGAGCCCGACGCGGCTCATTGGCATGGTGCAGCCGGTGGAGGAGGGCGCGGACCGCAATCTGGATCCGGCTGCGCGCCCCGCCGTGCATCGCATCGGTTGCGCCGGGCGCCTCGTTTCGTTCCAGGAAGCGGAGGATCGCCGCTACGTCATCACGCTGAGCGGCCTCATCCGGTTCGAGATCAGGCGCGAACTGCCTCAGCACGCGGACGGCTTCCGCCTGGCGGAGCCTGACTATGCGCGCTTCGCCGAGGACATGGCCGAGCGCGACTTCGAGATGCCGGCCAAGGGCGAGTTCCTCGCCGCCTTCAAATCCTATGTCGATGCCAAGCAGCTGAAGGTCGATTGGGAGACCATCAAGAGCGCGCCGGACGACCACTTGCTGGTCTCGCTGGCCATGCTCTCGCCCTTCTCGCCGGGGGAGAAGCAGAGCCTGCTGGAATGCGCCGATCTTGCGGAACTCGGCGCGATGATGACGGCCTTGTTCGAGATCACGGCCGGCAACCGGCAGTCGCCGGACCGCATCCTCCATTGAGGGCTTCACCCATGACCGACGCAACGACATCCGATCGCACGCCGGCTTTCGCCGTCGACCCGAAGCTGCTGGAGATCCTGGTATGCCCGCTGACCAAGGGCACGCTGATCTACGACAGCGAGAAACAGGAGCTGATCAGCCGCGGTGCGGGCCTCGCGTATCCGATCCGCGACGGCATCCCGATCATGCTGGTCGACGAAGCCCGCCAGCTCACGGACGACGAGCTCGCAGCGAACTGAGCGTAGCCATTTAAGGGCGGCGAAACATGACCCGGGAAACGCATCAGCTTGTTCGTGGCTACGTCACCGACTTCTCGATCAAGAAAGTTTTCAACCAGGGAATCGCGCGGTTTGATGTGGAGATCGCACTGTCAAGTGAATGGCGAGAAGATGCTGCCAAGACAGTTATGCGCTTCATGGACGCACGCAAAGTTTGTTACGGCGACGCCCACGATGGAATCAATTTTGGCGCCTACGTCTGCCTGAGCGTCGAGGACGTCTCCAGCGATGGTTGGGATGGAATCCGGTTCAAGGCGGACAATATCGAAGGAGATTGTCGGCTCTCGTTGTATTGCCGCAGCTTTGATGTAGAAGAGGTCTCCAGAGTTTCGCTGCCGGACGCATGCACGGTTCTTTTGTAGTTCGAGCAAAGATGCCCACCGATAAGCACGAAGACGTCAGCACCCAATATTGGCCGGTGGAGATCCGCCTGAGAAAGGCGGAGAAGGTGCTTGAGGTCGATTTCGACGACGGCTCGAAGTTCCGGTATCCGGCGGAGCTGCTGCGGGTGGAAAGCCCGTCGGCGGAGGTGATGGGGCACGGGCCTGGGCAGAAGACCATCGTTCCCGGCCGGCGCCACGTCGGCATCCTGGAGCTGGAGCCGGTCGGCAATTACGCCATCCGCATCAAGTTCGACGACCTGCACGACACCGGCATCTTTTCTTGGCGCTATCTCTACGAGCTGGGCCGCGACCAGGAGAAGATCTGGGCGGAATACCTGATGGCGCTGGCGGAGAAGGGCCTCAGCCGCGAGCCGCCGCGACGGCATTGAGATCGCCGGCCGACCGGAGCGTCAGAGCGGGCGTCCCTGCACCAGGCGCGGCAGCTTGCCGAAGATGCCCATGGCATGGCGCATGGCCAGGCGCTTCAGCGGCATGGTGCGGTTGAAGATCGCGAAGCCGAGATCGCGCGCGAACCGCAGCGGCGCGATATCGTTGGAGAACAGGCGGGTCAGCCCGTCCATGAAGGTGGAGAGCATCAGGTTGTCGAAGCGTCGCCAGCGCGCATAGCGCTCCAGCACCTCCACGGAGCCGATGTCGAGACCGGCGCGCGCCGCCTCCACCAGCACCTCGGCCAGGGCCGCAACGTCGCGTATGCCGAGATTGAAGCCTTGCCCCGCGATCGGGTGGATGCCATGCGCCGCATCGCCGGTGAGCGCAAAGCGGTCGCGCACGTAGCGGTCGGCGAGAGTCATGGTCAGCGGATAGGAGAAGCGCGGGCCGAGTGGCCGCACTTCGCCCAGGCTCATGCCGAAGCGCCGCTCGATCTCCTTGCCGAAGGCCTCGTCATCCAGCTTCAGCAGCATCGGCACGAGGCGCGGATCCTCCGACCACACGATCGAGGAGCGATGACGCACGGATCCGTCGGGCAGAATCTCGTCCGTCATGGGCAGCATGGCGAACGGCCCGGCGGGCAGGAAATGCTCGTGCGCCACGCCGTTATGCGGCTTCCGATGCATGACCGTGCAGACGATGGCGGTCTGGTCGTAGCCGAACTGACGCGAGGCGATGCCCGCCATGCGCCGCAAGGCCGATTGCTTCCCGTCCGCCGCCACGACCAACTGCGAGGCCAGCACGCGCCCGTCATTCAACGTTACGCGGGCGGCATCACGCGCGATGTCGAGCGCGGTGACCACATGAGGCGCGAGATGCGTCAGGTTCGCGCATTCCTTTGCCCGGTCGAGCAGCGCGACGCGGGTCAGGCGATTCTCCACGATGTAGCCGAAGGGCGGCGCTGCCTCGGCAGGCTCGCAGGCGATGATGATGTCCGGCTCCGCATCGGGCAGCGTCGGCGCCGGCCGGCGGTCGAGCAGATCGAGGTGGCTGTAATGCACGTAGCCGCGGCTCTCGCCCCTCACGTGCCAGCCGCCATCGGTCACGCGGATGTCGATGATCGGCTGCGCATTGTGCGCGAGGCGGTCCCAGGCGCCGATCGCCCGCAGGACCTGCTGCGAGCCATGGGCGATGGCGGCGGAACGGCCGTCATAGCCCTTGCTGCGGAGCGCATCGGCCGGCTCGGCCTCCACCACGATGGTGCGGAGCCCGCCCTCCGCGCAGGCGATCGCGAGCGTCAGGCCGACCAGACCTCCGCCCACCACGATCAGTTCCGCGTCGCTTCCCGCTATGCCGCCCCCGTTCGTCATGGTCGCAAGGTGGCGGCTTGGCACGCGATTGTCCAGCCGGTACAAGAGCGCATGGAACGGGGCACATTCACCGCCGATTTCGGCAAGACCGCTGAGGATTACGCGCGCTATCGCGCGACCTATCCCGACTGGTTCTTCGAGCGTCTGATGCGGCGCGGCCTGGTGCGGCCGGGCATGCGGGCGCTGGATCTCGCCACCGGCACCGGTTATCTGGCGCGTGGCCTGGCGCAGCGCGGGCTCACCGTCACCGGCATCGATATTTCCGCCGATATGATGGCGGCCGCAAAGGCGCTGGACGAGGCACAAGGCCTTGGGATCGACTACGTCCCCGGCAAGGCGGAGGAAACCGGGCTGCCCGGAGCCACTTTCGATCTGGTCACCGTCGCTTGTGCCTGGCACTGGTTCGACCGTGCGCGGGCGAGCGCGGAGGTGCTGCGCCTGCTGAAGCCCGGCGGCTGGCTCATGATCTGCTCGCAGGATTGGCTGCCGGTCGGCGACAATATCGTCGCGCGCACCGAGGCGATCCTCCAGCGCCACAATCCGCGATGGCCCTATGGCGGGCTGGATGGCGTGAAGCCGGGCTTCGTCCGCGACCTGCGGAACGCAGGCTTCCAATCGATCGAGAGCGTCTCGAACGATTTCGACATTCCCTACAGCCACCAGGCTTGGTGCGGCCGCCTGCGGGCCTCGGCCGGTGTTTCAGGCTCTCTCTCGCCCGACCAGGTGAAGGCCTTCGATGCGGAGCTCGGCGCGATGCTGGCGCGGGACTTCCCCGAACAGCCGATGCAGGTCGCCCATTGCCTGTTCGCGGTGATGGGCCGGAAGGCGCTCTAGATCAGGCTTCCTGCTCGGCGTCGATGACCTGCCGCGCGACGCGGCCGGCAAAGCCGGCGCGGGCCATGGCGGCGAGGTCCTTCTCGCGGCACTCGGCGCGCGTCTCGTCAGCGCCGCGATAGGGGCCGAGTCGCCGCCGCCGCGCATAGCGCCGCGCGGCTTCCAATTCCGGCTCCTCGTATTCCATCGACAGGCGATCGACCGCGGCCTGCGCGGTTTCCGTCGCGACGCCCTTCGACGCCAGTCTGGCGATGACGTGCACGCGCGAGGTGCCGCGCGCGGTCAGGGCGCGCGCCTTGGCCTCCGCATAGGCGCGGTCGCTGAGGAAGCCCTGTGCTTCCAGCCACTCGACGGTCTGGTCGAGCGCCGCCACCAGCGGGGCGGGATCGTCGCCATGGGCGTGCACGGAATTGCGGATCTTGCGCAGCATCACCTGACGCAGGCGCGCGCGGGTGGCGGCGAAGCGGTCGAGATAGTCCAGTGCGGCGCCCTTCAGATCGGCGGGCGCAAGACGGCGCGGCGGTCGCGGATGGCCCATGGACATATCGTGCCAGAATCTCCGCACGCTGCCAAGGTGGGGTGAAGTCTGTCGAGGCATGAAGGCGCGTCTGGTCCGCTTGCACTTATGCCGGCGCACGTCTAGCTTCCGCGCCATGACGACACCGCGCGCTGTTCCGCAAACACCCGATCAAGCCCTGGCGCCACGCCACTACAGCACGATCAACTGGGTCGGACTGTGGACGCTCTACGTGAAAGAGGTGCGCCGCTTCATGTCGGTGGCGACCCAGACCATCCTGGCGCCGATGGTGACGACGCTGCTGTTCCTCGCGGTGTTCGTGCTGGCCCTCGGCCACGCGGTGGATGAGGTGGCGGGCGAACCTTATCGGGCGTTCCTGGCGCCCGGGCTCATCATGATGGCGATCACGCAGAACGCCTTTGCCAATACCTCGTCCTCGATCCTCATCTCCAAGATCCAGGGCAACATCGTCGATCTCCTGATGCCGCCATTGACGCCGCTGGAGCGCACCATCGGCGTCGCGGGCGGGGGGCTGACCCGCGGCCTGACAGTGGGAATCGCGACCTGGGTCGCGATGGTGCCCTTCGTGCCGCTCGGCATCGCGCATCCCCTGTTCATCCTGTTCCATGCAGTGATGGCGAGCCTCCTCATGTCGCTGGTCGGCGTCCTGGCCGGAGTCTGGGCGGAGAAGTTCGACCACATGGCCGCGATCACCAATTTCGTGGTGACGCCGGCGGCGTTCCTGTCCGGCACCTTCTATTCGGCCGCGCGCCTGCCGGAATTCTGGCAGGGCGTCGCGCATATGAACCCGCTGTTCTACGTGATCGACGGATTCCGCTACGGCTTCATCGGCCATGCCGATGGGTCGCTGACCGCGGGTATCCTGGTGCTGCTGGGCGCCAACGCGGTTCTGCTTTGGCTGACGCACCGGCTGTTCGCCACCGGCTATCACCTCAAGGCATGAGCGAAGCGGTCCCGACAATGACCGCGGCCCTGCATGCCCGCCGCTTCGGCGCGGTCAACTGGATCGGCTGCTGGAGCCTGCTGCGCCGGCAGTTCAAGAACGGCTTCTCCGACCTGCATTACACCATCCTGGGGCCGGTCATCGCGAATGGGCTCTACCTGCTGCTGTTCGTGATCGCCTCCGCCTCGCTGACCAGGCTCGATCCGCAGGCCATCGTCACCTTCATCGCGCCTGGTCTCGTCTGCTTTTCGGTCGCGGAGCGGGCCTTCGAGGTCTCCGGCGCCAACCTCATCTTCGACAAGCACGAGCGCACGCATACGGACTGGCTGATGGCGCCCTTGTCGCCCACGGAGAAGGCCGCTTGTTTTGCGCTCAGCTCGACCATCGCCGGGATGGTGGTGGGGACCGCGGTGGCGCTGATGACGCTGCTGTTCGTGCCGGCGCAGGTGGCTCATCCGGGCGCGCTGCTGTTCTTTGCCGCGGCGACGGGGATGATGCACGGCCTCATCGGCACTCTACTCGGCATCTGGGCGGCGAAGTGGGACCAGTATACCGCGCTCCACACTTTCGTGCTGCTGCCGCTCGCCTTCCTCAGCGGCGTGTTCGCGCCGGTCTCGGTCATGCCGGAGGCGGCGCAGACGCTCATCGCCTTCAACCCGATCTTCTACCTGATAGACGGCTTCCGCTACGGCGCGATCGGCGAGGCCGCCGCCGATCTGCGCCTGTCGGTCCTGGTTGCGGTCGGAATCAACCTCGGACTGTTCGCCTGGGCCCATTACTGGCTGCGGACGGGATACCGGCTGAAGAGCTGACTCGCTTCCGGCGCCGTCCGATCCAGGCAATACTGCGGCGATGAAGCAGGTCGACTTCTTCCTTGGCCTGGGCAGCCGCTATTCGTATCTCGCCGCAACGAGGTTGATGCCGTCCAGGCACGGCACGAGGAAACCATCGCGGCCGCGCGCTCCGCCGGGGCAGTCGGGGTGCCGAGCTTCGTGGTGGATGGCGCGCTGTTCTGGGGGCAGGATCGGCTGCCTCTGCTCCGCGCCTATCTGAACGGTAGCCTTTAAGGCTGCCCTTCCTCCAAGTCCTCGCGGCTGTAGCCGAGCTGGGCGGCGCCCTCTTCGAGGTAATCGGCCAGCAAGGGCGTGCCGAGCAGGTAGCGGGCCTCGTCGCCGTTATGACGGTCGTGGGCCGCCTCCACGGCTTCGTCCCATTCATCCTTGCCGTAATCGCCGCGTCCGACCCAGGCGAGGGCCACCATCTCGTCACGCTGGTCGTCATTCAGCGCCTCGAGCGCCCCGGTCAATTCCTCCGCCGTCGGATTGTCGATGCGGTCCTCGAGGATGGTGGTGTCGCCGGCTTCGTCGTCGATCGGGTTGCTGCCGTCATCGGTCAGGACCGGCGGCACCTCGACATCGAACTCGCGCGCCTTCTCGATGATGTAGGTCAGGGTCTCAAGCGGTATGGACAGACTGGGCATCGCACGCTCCCCAAGGTCTCAAGTCGGCGGGTCTCAATCGGCCCTGGGAACAAGCGCGGCACCGAATGGTTCCGGGTCACGACCGGCAGCGCCGCCGGCAATCCCTTCAATTCATGCCTGGCGCGATGATGCGCAGGCCCGGGTGCGGGCCGTGCTTCCAGCGCTTGTGGACCCATTTCTTGTGCACGAAGGGTTGGCCCACATGCAGAGAGGGATGGCGCCGGATGAAGTCCTTCTGCTTGGCGGCGAAATGCGGCCGCTCGAAAATGAAGCCCGGCCGGGTCACGACGAATCCGGGCTGGCGCACGATGAAGCCGGGCTGCCGCACCACGAAGTGGGGATTGACGATGATGAGGCCCGGGCTGGAGAAGCCGATGCCCGGCCCGCCGATGATGACCTGCGGCCGGTTGGGCTTGAAGTCGCGGCGGTGGTGCCACGGCTTGGACGATCCCCAATTGTTCGACTTGTCCCATGACTGCGGGAAGGATCGCGTCCACTGGCTGGCATCGGCGCTGGCCGGCTTGGCCGCGCTGCTGGCGAGCATGAAGGCGAAGGCCAGCGCCACCGCGAGGATGGCGAGCAGGCGCGCGGCGAAAGAATGCGAATGCTGTGCGATCATGGTTGCCGTCCCTTGTCCATGGCAGCCGACGGCGCAGAGGCAGCGAGTATAACGCAAACACGCGCGCCGCGATTCAGATCCATGCGCGGCCTCCGGACACATCCCCGTGAGGCCGCGGTACCCGCGCCTGCCGGAGAAACGTTCCGGATGCCCTGAACCCTGCGCGGCTAATACGCCTCGACCCGCGCGGGGCGGATGACCCGCACGCCGTTCTGCATGGCGAAGGTCGCCTGCGGCTCGTGCCGCCTGGTGGGAACGCCTACCGGAACGACCAGCGGCTGGACCGGCGCGGCCACGGGCGCGGCCATCGCCGGCGGGGGCGGCGCGGCCTCGTAGCTTGCATGGGGCACCAGTTGATAGGCGCGCGGGTCGAAGATCGCCACGATCGGCTGCGCCAGCGTCACGCCATAACCCGTGCTGATGGTCCCCGGCAGTTCGCGGCAATCGCCGTAGCAGCCATTGCCGAAGCCGCCATAGGACCGGTTGCGGTAGCTGTGGCCGTAATAGCCGGGCAGCTTGCGCACCTTCGGTCCGGTCTGCGGCGGATGCACCCAGGCCTGCGGCATGTACCACGGCGTTTGCTGGGTTGTTTCCTGCGCGCCGGCCGGCGTGCCGGCGGCGAAAGCGCCGAACGCCATCACGGCGGCGGCCATGAGCAAAGCTGCGGATCCGAGTTTCATGACGTCTGTCCTCTCGCGATTTGTGCCATCGCTGATCGCTCAAATATGGCTCAAATGCGCGCGGACGTAATGGTTAAAATCCTAGGGGGCGATGCGCAGAGGGCCGGATCCCGTGCGGGATCCGCCCCTTTCGCAGCCTTCGAACGCCCTGAGGAGGTGTCGAAGCTGCACTACTCGATGTGGATCGGAAACACGATGTCGATGCTGGGCTTCGTGTAGATCGGCGGTGGCGGCGCCACATAGACCGGCTGCGGCGCGATCACGACCGGCGCCGGCTGAATCACAGTGACGGGAGCCGGGGCCACATAGACCGGCTGTGGATGCACATGGACCACGGAGACCTGGCCGTGGGGCGGCCCCTTGTGGTGACCCGGCTTGTGATGCGCCGAAGCGGGCGCGGCCGCTACCAAGGCGGCGGCGATCAGGGCGCCGATGGCGCCGGTTCGCACGAGGCCGCGCGCAAGGCGAGTCCCGGTTGCTGTCATGTGTCCTCCGGTTCTGGGGGAGCGCGGCGCTCTGGCCGCGGGGAAGGAAAGGGGCGGGCGTCGCCGCCCGCCCCTCGCGTGAACTCAGTCGAATGCCCGGCGGGTCGGGTCGCGCCGTCAGTCGAAATCGATCGGCAGCACGATGCTGATGTTCGGGCGGCCGTAATAGACCGGCGCCGGCTGGTAGTAATAGACCGGCGGCGGCGCCACGTAGATCGGCTGCGGCTGCACATAGACCACCCGCGGCTTGTGTTTGTGCTTGTAGTGGCCGTACGGGTTGTGGCCGTAGTGATGATACTGGCCGTGCTTCTTCCAGTGCTTGTGGCCGTGCCAATCGTTGTCCGCTGCGGCCGGGCCGGCCACGGCCAGCGCCACGCCGATCGCCGCCAGGGCTCCAAGCGCTTTTGCACCCCAGTTCCGGCGGCGCGGAAGCTCTGCATCAGGCGTTTTCATCATGACCTCCTAGAGGGCGTCCCTCGAACGGCGCGTGCCGTCCGTCCCGCCACGCCTAATCTAACGACGCGGATCGCGATTCCCGGTGTGACGAGCTCGTTACCTCGCGGCTTCGTGATCGTGATTCGTGCTTTTGAATCAAGAAGATGAACCGTACATGAATGAACTCGCGAGTAGCGCCGGAGTGAACGCGCCAGTAGCGCGGATTGAATCGGCGGGTAGCGCGCCGGGACTCCTCATGGTTGAGGTGACCACGACTGATGGTTGACTGCGTGTTCGATCTTTGTTCCAATGCGGCCATCGCTTCGTGAGGGAGGAACGCGTCATGCGCCGCATCGCCGGACTGTCCAAGAGGAAGCCGCTGAAGAAGCCCGCCGCCAAGGTGCGCAAGGCGCCGCCGAAGCGTGCGTCCAGGTCCGCGTCCAAGGCGCGAGCGCGCAAGCAACAGGCGGCGGAACGCGCACCGCAGGTCCCCGCCTACCACGTGATCGATCTCTGCTTCGAGGGCACCCATCGCGACGATCTCATCATCAATCGGCGGCAGTTCCCCGCCCACATGCGCGCCGATCTGCAGCCCGCGTTCGAGGGACTGTTCATCCAGGACGCGGACTATGTCATCGGCGTTCTGCCGAGCTACCACTTCGAGCGCCTGAGCTTTGCGAAGCTGCTGCATCGCGACGGCCGCGACTCCATCGCCATCGGCCCGCTGCAATTCGCGGAGGTCGACATCGGCGAGGCGGAGCCCGCGCGCTGCTTCGAGAACGCGCTGGTGCTGCGGGGCAGCGCGCCCATTCCGCACGCCGCCTTTCTGATGCACGTGCGGGAGCATGGCGACCATCCGCTGCTGACCGTGGAGATCGCCGTGCCGCGCGATCGGGAAGGCGCGCAACAATTCGTGCAGGATTGCTTCCGCCGCCTGGAGCAGGCGATCGCGCAGTCCCGCGCCTATCGCGGCAAGGTGCTGTCGCTGGAGAAGGCGGAGCATTACGCCGGCCGCACCCGCGGCATCCTGGTGCATCGCATCGCGCACGTGGCGCCCGATGCCGTCATCCTGCCCGAGGCCACCCGCAAGCTGCTCGACCGCAACGTGATCCACTTCATGCAGGCGCGTGCCGGCCTGCGCGCGCTCGGGCTGCAGACCAAGAAGGGCATCCTGCTCTACGGCCCGCCCGGCACGGGCAAGACCCACACCATCCGCTATCTCGCCAGCAACCTGCCCGGTATCACGACCCTCATCATCACCGCGGAGCAGGTCGGCCTGCTGAGCGCCTACATGTCGCTCGCGCGCCTGCTGCAGCCCTCCATGGTGGTGATCGAGGATGTCGACCTGATCGCCCGCGCGCGCGAGGTGATGCGCGGCGGCTGCGAGGAGGTGCTGCTGAACCGCCTGCTGAACGAGATGGACGGCTTGCAGGAGAACAGCGACGTGCTGTTCGTGCTGACCACCAACCGGCCGCAGGACCTGGAGGCGGCGCTGGCGCAGCGGCCCGGCCGCATCGACCAGGCGATCGAGGTGCCGCTGCCCGACCAGGGCTGCCGCGAGAAGCTGGTGCGCCTCTACAGCCGTGGCCTGAAGCTCCCGCCGGTTTTGGTGGCGGAGGCCGCCCGGCGCACCGAAGGCGTCAGCGCCGCCTTCATCAAGGAGCTGATGCGCCGCACCGCACAGGCCACGCTGGCGCGCGGCGGCGATGCCAAGGCGCCGGCAAAGCCGGGCGACGGCATGCAGCCGACCGAAGCCGATCTCGGCCAGGCGCTCGACGAGATGCTGTTCAGCGGCGGCAAGCTCAACGTGCGGCTGCTCGGCGGCGCGGACGCATAGCCGCGTGTCCGCTATGGTTCGTCGCGGCGCGAGTGGGGTAGACCGTCGTCCGGCTGTGATGCGTTTTCGACCATATTGGTCCTGCTGATGCGCGCGACGCGCATCCTCACCAGCGCGAGGGTCTGCTCCAGGGTGGAGAGAAGTTCCTCGGCCGTGTCGGCTGATTCACCGGACGTCTGGAGTTGCGCGATCCGGGATCGCTGCTCCGCGGTTCGCATCTCCAGCTGCTTGAGGTGGAGAAGCGCGAGATCGATGTCGGCCTGAAACTGTTCCATCGCGCGGCTACCGTGCCGTGTTTCCCGTTCCTTGGAAAGTCCTGTTCGCACGCACGGAGCAAGAGACCGCGCGCTTGTCACACGCTCGTCGCAATCCGTCAGCCGCGCGACGAAGCGCGGCAAGCGCGCGATGGTGCGCGCAGGCTAAGCCGTGGCAGCAGCATTCGATGGGGAGCAGTGCCATGCCGCATTTCACAGGCTCGCAATCCGAGATCTGGTACGAGGAGGAGGGACCGGAGAACGCGCCGCGTCTCGTCTGGGTCGGCGGCGGCGGCGCCCGCGGGCGCGACTGGCAACGCTTCCAGACACCGCATTTCGCGAAGGCCTATCGCAACCTGGTATTCGACAATCGCGGCATCGGCCAGACGCGCTGCAACGCGCCGATGCCCTGGCCGATCGAGAGCTTCGCACGCGACCTGGCCGAGCTTACGGCGGGTATCTGCGGCGGGCCCGCCATCTTCATCGGCAGCTCATTGGGCTCCGCCATCGTGCAGCAGCTCTGCATCGACCGGCCGGATCTGGTGAAGTGCGCGATCGTGATGGGCACCGGCGCGTGGAGCACCGGCTGGGGCTGGGACTACCAGGAAGCGGAGATCGAGTTCCGCCGGCGCGGCGGCAAGCTCGACGGCATGATGGGCGTCACGCATTACGCCGCGATGCTCTACCCGGCGCGGGCCCTCGGCGACCGCGAATTGTGGCCGAAGCTGAAGGCGCTGCTGCTCGAATGGATCGAGGACGGCGACAACGAGGAGAGCCTGGTGCCGCAATGGGACGCCTCGCTCCGCTTCGACCAGCGCGAAGCGCTCCCGGGCGTGAAGGTTCCCGTCCACGTCATCGCCTTCGCCGAAGACGTCGAAGCCCCGCCCCAGGACGGCGAAGAACTGGCCCGCCTCATCCCCGGCGCGCGCTTCCACCTGCTCGAAGGCATGGGCCACGGCTCGTGGTACGGGCACGCGCACGAGGAGATCAATGCGGTGATCGAGGGCATTGTGCGGGAGGTGGGCTGAAAGGCCCGCTCTCCCGTCTGCCGGCGGCCTGGCGGCCGGCGGCGCGTCCGGAGCGCCGCGACGCGGGAACGCGGCCAGCACTCGCCCGCCTGGACGCCCTGCGCACGACTGTCGAGTGCGGACGGCGCGGGGGCGGAACCATTCTTCGGCCAAGCATCTTCACCTTGGGAGGAGCGCGACGGCTCGGTTTGGCGAAACGCCAATCCGCCAGGAGGTGCCGATATGACAATGTATTTCAGCCTGAAGCGTGCATTCTTGTGTTTGTGCTTTCTTGCAATGCCGGCGCTGGCCGGCTGCCACACCACCGCAGGGTTCGGACGCGATGTCCAGCAGGTGGGCAGCTGGATCGAAGGGGGCGCCAGCAACCTCGCAGCCGGGCTCTACGGCTCGGACGCCCAGGCCGCGGAGGCGCAGCCCGCGGAATCGTCCGACCAGGCGGCGATGACCGATGATTCCGGCATGAGTCCCGAGGAATCGGTGGTTCCGGCCGCCGGCGGCAACGTGGTCTATTTCAGCACGGGCAGCGCCGAGATCCCGTCGGACGGCATGGAGATGATCCGCTCCATCGCCGAAGAAGCGCAGCGGACCGGGCAGCAGAGCGTGCAGGACCAGCAGGCGCAGCAGGGCATGCAGAACCAGCAGGGCACGGAGAACCAGCAGGCCGGGCAGAACCAGCAGGCCACGCAGAACCAGCAGGGTCAGGATGGCGCGCCAAGGATCGAGGTTGTGGGCTACGCCGACAGCGCCGGTCCCGCGGAGCTCAACGAGCAGCTTTCGCAACGCAGGGCCGAAGCGGTCGCCGACGCGCTCGCCGCAGAGGGCCTGCCGCGGGAAGCCATCACCGTGCGCTGGCTTGGCGAGGACCAGCTGCCGGTCCAGACTGGAGACGACATGCACGAGCCGGAGAACCGCCGCGTCTCGATCTCCATGATGCGCACGTAAGCCGAGCGGTAGCAGTGGCGGGGCACGTCGCCCCGCTTCCACTGCTCGAAGCGCGGGCCTGCGGCATCGTTCGGTCTGCTTTATCGCTTGTCGCCAAGATGAGCACGGCCACCCCCATGACCATGCCGCAGCGGCGCGTCGCGCCGGCGGTCGGATCAACGGCATGTGGGCATCACGCATCGCGCCGCTGTGCTCTACCGCGCGCCGTGACCGAAACTGAAGGCGCTGCTCATGGATGGAAGGCGGCGAGACGAGGAGAGCCTAGTGCCGCAATGGGGCGCCTCGTTCCGCTTTGACCAGCGCGCCGCGCTCCCGGCGTACCCGTCCACGTCATCGCCTTCGCCAAGGACGTCGAAGCCCCGCCCCAGGATGGCGACGCTTCCACCTGCTGCAGGGCATGGGCACGGCTCCTGGTACGGGCACGCGCACGAGGAGATCAATAGGGTGACCAAGGGGATTGTGCGATCCACTGAGTAAACCGCGAACTTGCCGGACCATCTTCCAAGACCAGCGTGCTTAATCACGACGGCACCAGGAAGCCAGCCGCATCCGTGCAGTTTGCGCGTGGTTCAAAGGCCGAAGCTAGTAACCCAGAGGACTTGCAACCTGTTGTTGCACGGCGCTTAATGATGAGCAAAAGGATGGTGGGAGGCCGACATCCTATGATGGCCAAATCCAAAGAGATAGCCGAGGAGTCAATCCTCGGTGCGCTCGCGGTGATGCAGGCGATAGATGACGCGCGGCGAACTATCGCGCTTGCCAAAATCCGCTGTCTACCATTCGAAACGCTTCTCAGACGATTGAGCGATTGTGGTGCACAGGAGTCGGAGCTTGTTTATGTGTTGATAGAAAGTGCCCGAAGTGCAGATGAAGATAGTGCCCTCACAGCTGCGCTTGATGAGATCCTGAAATCAATAGATGCACCGAACCCTGATCGTGACAGAGGGGAGAGAAATATTGCTCGATTACTTCGTACGGTCCGCCCGGAAATCTCTAAGGCGCTAGCTATCGACTGCCTTAAGCATCGTCGCAAGTCACGGCGAACTATCGGATTTCGTGCTGCCGCCAATCTAGAGATTGACGGTGACCTAACTCACTTCTGCCTGCGTCGCTTTTCCGAAACAGACGATGATCGGTTTCTCAAGTTGATTCTTAGTAGGCCGCTCCAGCTTGAGCAGGTTAGTCCGGACGAACTGATTAGAGAATTTGCGGACGATGAGTACTGGAAAATGCGTGTGATTGAATCGACGTTGCGCGCCGACCAGAAAGTCGGGTTGCAGCTGTCAAACAACTCTCCTAAGTCGTTTATTTGGGCTGCAGGCCGGCTGGGATTGAGCAACTTCATTCCGGAGATAAAGGGGTTACTAAGTAGCTCGAACGACGCTCATTCACTGTTGGGCATAGTGGCTTGGGCATTCGGTCGATTTAGAGCAGCGTCGGAATTAGAAAGCTTGTCCCAGCTAGTAGATGATCTCGCTCAGTCTATGAAGGTACCGGAACTCCAAAGGTTTGAAGGCGAGTTGAACCAGAGGTGAACTTCGTCGGGGACAAGCATGGGGAGTTACTGTTCGTTATTGTTTGATCGAACCGAGATTTTCTCGGTCAAGTCAATCGTTACCTCGGGCGTCACAACCTTCGCGATGTCATGGGAGAAATCTTGCCCGTAAGGTGGGCCGGCTACATTCGGGGCGTGGGGCGATACCAAGGAGTTATTGAAAGCAAGGCAGAGATTGTTGGGTCATTTGATCGGAACTTGGCCGGAATGACGGCGGCACAGGCGCGCCGGCGTCATCCAGAACTGGTGGCATTGTGGCAGATGATCTTCCAAAACCTGGCACTCCCTTGACACTCTGGTCGGCGTCCCCCAATAGTCTCCATCTCATTCCTGCGTTCCGACTTCGTTCCCGGCGGGCCATTGGCCCGCTGAATTGCTTTTGAGGGGTGCCTTGCGATGAATGCTCCTGCCGCTCCCGTCACCGCCGCGCCGGCTACTGGTGCACCCCAGGGCGGCGCAGGCTCGGCCGCGCTGATGAACACCTACGCCCGCTCGGAGCTAACCTTTGAGCGCGGGGAGGGGGCTTGGCTCTACGCAGTCGACGGGCGGCGCTTCCTCGATTTCGCGAGCGGGATCGCGGTCACGGCGCTCGGACATTGCCATCCGCATCTCGTCAAGGCGCTGACGGAGCAGGCGAACCGCGTCTGGCACACCTCCAACCTCTACCGCGTGCCGGGGCAGGAGAAGCTGGCGGAGCGGCTGGTGGCCGCGTCCTTCGCGGGCGCGACCGGCGGGCAAGTGTTCTTCGGCAATTCCGGCGTCGAGGCGATCGAGTGCGGCCTCAAGCTGGTGCGCAAGTATCACGACGATTTCGGCGATGCCGGGCGCTACCGCGTCATCGCCTGCGAAGGCTCGTTCCACGGCCGCACGCTGGCCGGCCTCGCGGCGGCGGGCAATGAGAAATATCTCAAGGGCTACGCGCCCTATGTCGATGGCTTCGACCACGTGCCCTACGGCAACCTCAACGAGCTGCGCGCCAAGATCGGGCCCGAGACTGCCGCGATCCTCGTCGAGCCGGTGCAGGGCGAAGGCGGCATGCGCGCCGCCCAGGTCGAGTATCTGAAGGGCCTGCGCGCGGTGTGCGACGAGTTCGGCCTTCTGCTCTTCTTCGACGAGGTGCAATGCGGCATGGGCCGCACCGGCAAGCTGTTCGCCCACGAATGGGCCGGCATCACGCCGGATATCGTGGCAACGGCCAAGGGCATCGGCGGCGGCTTCCCGCTCGGCGCGTGCCTCGCGACGGGCAAGGTCGCGGCTGCTTTCAGTCATGGCAGCCACGGCACCACCTTCGGCGGCAACCCGCTCGCCATGGCGGTGGGCAACGCCGTGCTGGACGTGATCCTCGCGCCGGGCTTCCTGCCCGCGGTGGCGAGAAAGGGCGAGCGCCTTGCAAAAGGCGTGGCGCAGCTCGTCGACAAGCACCAGGGCGTGTTCGCGGATTTCCGGGGCAAGGGGCTGATGCTCGGCCTCAAATGCGCGGGGTCGAACATCGAGATGGTCGAACGTCTCCGACGATGCGGTCTGCTGACGGTGGGCGCCGGCGAGAATGTCGTGCGGCTGCTCCCGCCCTTGATCGTCACCGATGCGGAAATCGACCAGGCCCTCGACATGATCGACCGGGCCGCCCAGGCGTGATTGGTGGATCACGCCTTCAGTCACACAGATGATCGCATTTTCTGCGCCGAACCGGCATCCACTTCGGCGGAAAATGCGATGGAAATAGAGTCCAATGCCTGACGCCAACAGATCGCTGAAACCCAACCTCCGGCACTTCCTCGACCTAGACCGGCTCTCCAAGAAAGACCTGCGCAAGATCATCGACGTCTCGCGCCAGTTGAAGGCCGGCACCCATCCCTTCGCCACCTCGAAGCCGCTCGACCGCAAATCGCTGGCGATGATCTTCGAGAAGCCTTCGACCCGCACCCGCGTCTCGTTCGAACTCGGCATGAAGCGGCTCGGCGGCGATACCGTGGTGCTGGAGCGCGAATCCTCGCAGCTCGGCCGCGGCGAGACGGTGGCGGACACCGCGCGCGTGCTCTCGCGCTACGTCGATTGCATCATGGTGCGCACCACCCGGGAGCAGAAGCTGCTGGAGCTGGCGGAATATTCCGCGGTGCCCGTCATCAACGGCCTCACCGACCGCACCCATCCCTGCCAGCTCATGGCCGACGTGATGACCTTCGAGGAGCATCAAGGGCCCATCCGGGGCAAGCGCATCACCTGGTCCGGCGACGGCAACAACATGGCGACGTCGTGGATCCATGCGGCGGCGATGTTCGACTTCGAGCTCAACGTTTCCTGCCCGGAGATGCTGATGCCGCCGCAGGACGTGGTGGCCTGGGCGCAGGGCCGCGGCGCGAAGGTGCGGATCGTCACGGACCCAGCCGCCGCGGTGGCGGGGTCCGATTGCGTGGTGACCGACACCTGGGTCTCGATGGGCGATGCGGACACCTCCGACCGCCACAACATGCTGCGCGCCTTCCAGGTCGACGACCGGCTGATGGCGGCGGCGAATCCGGGCGCCGTATTCATGCATTGCCTGCCCGCCCATCGCGGGGAGGAGATGACGGCGAGCGTGATCGACGGCCCGCAATCGGTGGTGTGGGACGAGGCCGAGAACCGCCTTCACGCCCAGCAGGGCATCCTGCTCTGGTGCCTCGGTTTGATTTGAGGCGGGTGGGTTCCTATCTAGGAGGCTGAGAGCCATCGCCCGCTTTCCCCACCTTCCCCAGTTTAAGGAGGGGGGAAGCCGCGTGCGCGATGCCAGCAATACGGACCGAGATTCAGATCACATGCGCACAGGATTGCCGGCGGGCGAGCAACGCGACTTCATCCAGCCATTCTCCATCGAGGGGCACGGCGTGCGCGGGCGCCTGGTGCGGCTCTCGCACGTGGCGGACCGCATCATCAAGCAGCACGCCTATCCCGACAGCATCGCGCGCCTGCTGGCTGAGATGATGGCGCTGACGGCGGTGCTTGCCGCCGCGCTCAAATACGAGGGCGTCTTCACCCTGCAGACCAAGGGCGACGGGCCGGTGAAGTTGATGGTGGTGGACCTCACCAGCCAGGGCGCTATGCGCGGCTATGCCCAGTTCGATGCCGCGCAGGTGGCGGCGATCGCGGCAGAGAGTCCCGGCGAGCACGCCTCGCTGCCACGCCTCCACGGCAAGGGTTATCTCGCCTTCACCGTGGACCAGGGCCAGCACACCGACCGCTACCAGGGGATCGTGGAGCTGGAGGGCGCGACGCTCAGCGAGTGCGTGCATCACTATTTCCGCCAGTCGGAGCAGTTGCAGGCCGGCTTCAAGATCGCGGCGGCGCGCGACGCGGAGGGCTGGCGCGCCGGCGCCATCATGCTCCAGCGCATGCCGCAGGAGGATGCGAGCGAAATGGCCGAGGAGGTCGCGGAGGATGCCTGGCGCCGCGCCTTCATCCTGATGGCGAGCTGCACCGACCGCGAGCTGCTGGACGTGGACATGCCGGCGACGGACGTGCTCTACCGCCTGTTCCATGAGGACGGCGTCCGCGCCTTCAAGGCGCAGGGCGTGGAGGCGAAATGCCGCTGCTCGCGCGAGCGGGTGGAGACCGTCCTGAAGGCGATGGCGCCGGAGGAGCTGGCGGAGCTGCAGATCGACGGCACGCTCGCCGTCACCTGCGAGTTCTGCAACGGCCGCTACGATTTCCCGCTGGCCGATTTCCTGCCGGCGCGCACTGAGCGCGCTTGACGCGACCGGCAGGGCGTCGTTCAGTCTCGCGAAGCCACGGCCGGTCACCGCTCTCAGCGTCACCCCGGCCAAGCGCAGCGCGAGCCGGGGTCCATTGCGCCGCTCGCGCCAAGCCCATCCATGGACCCCGGATCACGCCGCTGCGCGGCTGTCCGGGGTGACGATGGCAATAGTACGACCGTCGGAGTGTCCAGGTCTATGAACCGCCGCAGCTTTCTGCTTGTCGCCAGCCTCGCGCTGCTCGCCGCTTGCGACACGCCGCCGATGCGGCAGAGCTTCGCAACGCTCACTTTCCAGGACCGACCGCCGATCCGCCTCGACGTGGCGCAGATCGAGATCGTGCAGGCCTACAAGGCGCCGGGCGCCGCGCCCAATGTCGATCACCTGTTCCCGCAGAAGCCGGCGGAGGTGGCGGCGGCCTGGGGCCGCGACGTGCTGCGCGCGGTGGGGCAGCGCGGCATGGCGACCTACACCATCGTCGATGCCTCCGCGACTGAGACCGCGCTGCCGCGCTCGGGCGGGCTCACCCAGGTGTTCCGCACCGAGCAGTCGGACCGCTACGACCTCCGCATCGCGGTGACGCTCGACATCGGCAACCCGCTGCTCGCCAAGACCGGCCAGGTCACCGCCGCCGTCAACCGCAGCCAGACCGTCGCCGAGGACATGACCCTCAATCAGCGCGAGGCGGTCTGGTTCCAGATGACCGAAAGCGCCGTGCGCGAGCTCAACCAGGAGCTCGAAGCCGCCATCCGCGACAAGCTCGCGCCATTCGTGCGGTAACTCTCGCTCTCGCAACGGCTTTGTCGCCATGACATGGCCGCTGCAGAAAAGAATCTCAGGCGTAGCGCGCCGCAGGGAAGGCCAGCCCCATCCGCCTCTGCCGCAGTGCGCAGAGTTCCAGTCGTGCATCGGGCGAGCGCACCAGGCCGCGCGCGAGGCTGTTCACCAGGTCCCGTGCGACCGTGCCGGTCTTGTCCAGGGGCGGCTCGAAAATCGTGATGTGGATGCCGATGGCGCGGCCGCTGCGCATGGCGACGCCGAGGATCGTCTCGAGCTCTTCCCAGGACAGGCCGTCCGGCATGCGATAGGCGACGGCCGGCATGATCGCATCGTCCAGCACGTCGACATCGAGATGGATCCAGAAGCCGTCGAGATCGGGGCGGCAGAGATGCGCGACCGCCGCGCGCGCGGCTTCGCCGGCGCCGACGCGGCGCACCTCCTCAAGATCCTGCGCGAAGATCGTGGGCGGCAGGGGTTGGCTGCCGTATTCGCGCGCCTGCGCGGCGTCACGATGGCCGAGCACGGCGACATCGGCGTCGCGGACCAGCGGGCGCATCCCTTCGAGGTCGGTGAGAATCGCAGGCCCGCGGCCGGTGCCGAGCGCCAGGTCCATGTCCGCGGCCTCGCCGGTGGGCGAGGCTTCCGGCTGATAGAAATCCGCGTGGCCGTCGAGGAACAGCAATCCATGGCGTCGGCCCGTGCGCCGCAGCGCCAGCAGGTTGCCGAGCAGGATCGAGCAATCGCCGCCCAGCACCACCGGAAACGAGCCGCGCGCCAGCACAGGGCCGACGATATCCGCCAGCATGATGGAGAAATCGCGGATGCGGGCCGCGTTCAGGATGTTGGTGCCGGGATCGCGGTGCGCTTCGTAGGGCGGCACCGCCAGCCGCGCATGGCGGCGCGCCTCGAGGCGTTGCGCAAGGCCGGCATCGAGCAGCGCATCGGGCAGGTGTTCGACACCGCCGGGCTTGAGGCCGAGGTGAGAGGGGGCTTCGATAATCGTGAAGTCCGGCATGATTGCCTCCTTCATGGATAAAGCTTTACTTTTTCGGCCCTCCGCATTATATGTATGCAGTCTACATATTATGTCAAGGCGAATCGATGGGGCTGGCATGACGGAAGACAAGGCGCTGCAGGAAGGGAGAGTTCGCGGCCATGCGGCCAATGTTCTCGGCGCGCTCTCATTGCTGATACAGGACCGCGTCGAAAGCGCCTGGCAAGGGGAGCTCGACCTTTCGCCCATGGCCGCGGCCGCCCTTGTCCAGATCGACAACGACCCGGGCTCCTCGATCGAGCTCATCGCCAGCCATATTGGCCTCACGCATTCGGCAACCGTGCGCCTCATCGACAAGCTGGCCGAGCGGGGCCTGGTGGAGAAGGACCGCGCCCGCAAGGACGCCCGTGCCCAGAGCCTGACGCTGAGCAGGGCCGGCAAGCGCGTCGCGCAGCAGCTCCACGCTTTGCGCAATCGGGTCATAGACGGGCTCCTGGGCGGTCTCGATCAGGGCCAGCGCGAAGGGCTCGAGGAGGCGATCCGCGCCATCCTGCACCGCTGCGTCGAGCCGGGGCGTGAGGCCGATGTCACCTGCCGGGTGTGCGATGACCGCCGCTGCACCCCCGACATCTGCCCGATCCGGGTCGCGTAGCCGCGTCCCGGGCCGATCTGCCGCCCGCCCGCGATCCCGGCCCGCGATCCCGGCCCGCAATCCCGCCCCGCAATCCCGGCGCCTTGCCCCCGCCGGTTCCAGGGCCCTATAGTGCCGGCCGTTTTTGCGCTGCAACAGGACTGCCGGATATGGACAAGCTGCCGGGACGGCTCGACGAGTTGAGGGGGAAATACGCTGACGAGCTTACCGTCGGAATGTCAGCGATTTTCAGCAAGACCGTGACCGATGCCGACATCGTGCTGTTCGCGGGCGTGACCGGGGACACCAACCCCGTTCACCTGGACGAGGAATTCGCCAAGCCGACCATGTTCAAAGGCCGGATCGCCCACGGCATGCTGACGGCGGGCTTCATCTCCGCGGTTCTTGGCACCAAGCTGCCCGGTCCGGGCAGCATCTATCTCAGCCAGTCGCTGAAGTTCAAGGCGCCGGTCCGGATTGGCGACACCGTGGTCGCGCGCGTGACGGCGACCACCGTGGACCGGGAGAAGGGCCGCTGCACCTTCGCCACCACCGCCCATGTCGGCGAGACGCTGGTGGTGGAGGGCGAGGCGCATATCCTGGTGCCCAAGCGTCCCGCGCCGTGAGGCAGCATCCCGCCCCTGCTATAGTTTGCGAGTGATGCGGCTCTTTCGCCACCCCAACGAACTGACGCCTGAATGCCGCGGCGCCGCCATTGCGCTCGGCAATTTCGACGGCGTGCATCTCGGCCACCAGGCCGTGATCGCGCGCGCCTTCGACCTCGCGCGGGCCTATGACAGCGCGGTCGGCGTGCTGACCTTCGAGCCGCATCCGCGCGCCTTCTTCAAGCCGGACCTGCCGCCGTTCCGCCTCACGCCCTTTCGCATCAAGATGCGCGTGCTGCAGGCGCTGGGCCAGGACCGCAGCATGGGCCTCGATTTCGTGTGCTGCCTCGCCTTCGATCAGCACCTCGCCGGGATGAGCGCGCCGGAATTCGCGCAAGCCGTTCTGCATGACGGCCTCCACGCATCGCATATCGTGGTCGGCGAGGATTTCTGCTTCGGCAAGGGGCGCAGCGGCGACGTGAAGACGCTGAAGGTGCTGGGCCAGCAGCTCAAGTTCGGCGTCGACGCGGTCTCCGCCGCGATCGACGGCAAGGGCGCGGTTCATTCCTCGACCCTTGCGCGCGAGCATCTGCAGGCCGGCCGGCCCCAGGCTGCCGCCGCCATCCTCGGCCGCGCGTGGGAGATCGCCGGACGCGTCGAGCATGGGCAGAAGCTGGGGCGCAAGCTCGGCTTCCCGACCGCCAACATCATGCTCGGCGACTACCTGCTGCCCAAGCTCGGCATCTACGCGGTGCGGGCGGCGGTGGACGAAACCGACCACCCGGCCTGGATCGATGGCGTCGCCAGCCTCGGCTATCGCCCGACCGTCGGCGGCGAAGAGATCCAGTTCGAAGTCTACTTGTTCGACTATTCCGGCGACCTGTATGGTCGGCACCTGCGTGTGGCGCTGCTGGAATTCCTGCGGCCCGAGTTGAAATTCCCCGGCCTTGACGAGCTGAAGGCGCAGATCGCGGCGGATTGCGAGCAGGCGCGCCAGTTCCTGGCTCACTATCAGGGGCCGAAGCCGGGACCGCTCGGGCGCGGCAATTTCGTGCTTTAGAAGAGGCTCAAGTTCGTGGACTACAAGAATACCGTCTTCCTGCCCAAGACCGACTTCCCGATGCGCGGCGACCTGCCGAAGCGGGAACCGGCGATTCTCGAGACCTGGGCGAACATGAATCTGTTCCGGGAATTGCGGCGCCAGTCGAAGGGGCGGCCGAAATTCATCCTGCATGACGGCCCGCCCTACGCCAACGGCAACATCCATATCGGCCACGCCCTCAACAAGATCCTGAAGGATGTCATCAACCGCCAGCAGCAGATGACGGGCAAGGACGCCAACTACGTGCCCGGCTGGGACTGCCACGGCCTGCCGATCGAATGGAAGATCGAGGAGGAATACAGGAAAGCCGGCAAGGACAAGGACGCGGTGCCGATCGCCGCGTTCCGCAAGCAATGCCGCGACTTCGCCCAGAAGTGGATCGACGTGCAGCGCGAGGAGTTCAAACGCCTCGGCATCGAAGGCGACTGGGACAATCCGTATCTCACCATGGCCTATGAGGCCGAGGCGGTGATCGTCGCGGAGATCGGCAAGTTCCTGATGAATGGCGGCCTCTATCGCGGGTCCAAGCCGGTGATGTGGTCGGTGGTGGAGAAGACCGCGCTGGCCGAGGCGGAGACCGAGTACCACGACCACACCTCGGACACGATCTGGGTCACGTTCCCGGTCGTCTCCTCGCCGGTGGCCGCACTCAGCGCCGCCTCGATCGTGATCTGGACCACCACGCCCTGGACCATCCCCGGCAATCGCGCCCTCGCGACCGGCGCGGCGATCGACTATGTCGTGCTGGACGTGCAGGCAGTCGCCGAGAGCTCGAAGGCAAAGGCTGGCGACAAGCTGGTCGTCGCCGAAGCCCTGATGAGCGCGTTCCAGAACGAGGTCGGCATTGCCGATTGCAAGGTCGTGTGGCGCGGCAAGGGCGCGGAGCTGGTCGGCACCGTGACACATCATCCGCTCCACGGGCAGGGCTACGATTTCGACGTCAAGCTCTGGCCGGGCGATTTCGTCACCACCGAGGCCGGTACCGGCTTCGTGCACATCGCGCCGGGCCATGGCACCGATGATTACGCGCTCGGAATCGCCAATGGCGTCGAGATGCCGCACACGGTCGGGCCCGACGGGCGCTATTTCGATCACGTGCCGCTGTTCGCCGGCAAGGCCGTGCTCAACCAGCGCGGCAAGCCGGGCGATGCCAATCCGGCGGTGATCGCGGCCTTGGACGCGGCGGGCAAGCTGCTGAAGAGCGGCAAGCTGGTGCACTCCTATCCGCATTCCTGGCGGTCGAAGGCGCCGCTCATCTTCCGCAACACGCCGCAATGGTTCATCTCGATGGCAACCAACAAGCTGCGCGACGTGGCGCTGAAGGCGATCGAGGAGACGCGCTTCGTGCCGCCGCAGGGCAAGACGCGGCTGCATTCCATGATCGCGCAGCGGCCGGATTGGGTCATCTCGCGCCAGCGCGCCTGGGGCGTGCCGATCGCAATCTTCGTCAACAAGAAGACGGGAGAGCTCCTGCGCGATCCCCAGGTGATGGAGCGCATCGTCGACGCGTTCCGTCGCGAGGGCGCCGATGCCTGGTTCGATTCGCCAGCCTCGCGCTTCCTCGGCAACGACTACAATCCGGACGATTTCGAGCAGGTGAAGGACATCGTCGACGTCTGGTTCGATTCCGGCTCGACTCATGCCTTCTGCCTGGAGCCGCGCAAGGACCAGGACCTCGCCTGGCCGGCGGATGTCTATCTCGAAGGCTCCGACCAGCATCGCGGTTGGTTCCATTCCTCGCTGCTGGAATCCTGTGGCACGCGGGGCCGCGCACCGTACAAGACGGTCGTGACGCACGGCTTCACGCTCGACGAGCAGGGCCGCAAGATGTCGAAGTCGCTCGGCAACACCGTCGCGCCGCAGGACGTGATGAAGCAGTACGGCGCGGACATCCTGCGCCTGTGGGTGGTGATCGGCTGCGACTATGCCGAGGATCAGCGGATCGGCGACACCGCGCTGAAGCTGATCGCCGACCATTATCGCCGGCTGCGCAACACGTTCCGCTATCTGCTGGGCGCGCTCGATGGCTGGAACGAGGCCGAGCGCCTGGACGCGAAACAGATGCCGGAGCTGGAGCGCTGGGTGCTGCATCGCCTCAGCCAGCTTGACGAGAAAGTACGCGCGACGGCGGAGAGCTTCGACCTGCACGCGCTCTATATGGAGCTGCACAATTTCTGCGCCGTCGATCTCAGCGCCTTCTATTTTGATATCCGCAAGGATTCGCTCTATTGCGATGCGCCGGGCGGCACCCGCCGCCGCGGGGTCCGCACCGTCCTGCACGCGGTCCTCTCGCGCCTGACGGCGTGGCTCGCCCCCGTGCTCGTCTTCACCGCGGAAGAGGCATGGCGGGCGCGCCCCTGGGCGGAGGGCGAAGCCAGCGTGCACCTGCGCACCTATCCCGAGACGCCGGCGGGCTGGCGCGACGATGCGCTGGCGGCCAAGTGGGATAAGGTGCGCGAGATCCGCCGCGTGGTCACCGGCGCGCTGGAACTGGCGCGCGCCGACAAGAAGATCGGGGCGAGCCTGCAGGCGCGCCCCATCGTCCATTTGACGCCGGAACGGCGCGCGATGCTGGACGGCGTGGACCTCGCCGAGATCTCCATCACCTCCGGCATCACGATCAGCGACACGCCGGCGGCGAACGGCGCCTTCACGCTTTCCGATGTTCCCGGCGTCGCCGTCCTGGTCAGCCCGGCCGAAGGCGCCAAGTGCGATCGCTGCTGGCAAGTCCTGCCCGATGTCGGCAGTCATGCCCATCACCCGACGCTGTGCAATCGCTGCGCGGATGTGGTGGGCGCATGAGGCTGGCGGCCCCGCGGCTCTTCTACGGGATGTGCGGTTTGAGCGCGGTCGTGGTGCTGCTCGACCAGGTCAGCAAGCTGTGGGTGTTCCGCGTCCTGCTGGAGCAGCGGGAAGAGATCGTGGTGCTGCCGGTCTTCAGCCTCGTGAAGCGCTACAACACCGGCATCAGCTTCTCGTTCTTCGCCACCGACCATGCGACCGGGCCGTGGATCTTCGCGCTGCTGGCCGTCGCCATCGCCCTCGGGCTGCTGGTCTGGCTTTCCCAGACGGCGGAGCGACTGCCGGCCCTCGGCCTCGCTCTGGTGGTGGGCGGGGCGATCGGCAATGTCATAGACCGGCTGCGCGAAGGCGCGGTGATGGACTTCCTGCTGTTCCATTGGAAGGGCTGGGCCTGGCCGGCCTTCAACCTGGCCGACACGGCGATCACCATCGGGGTCGCGCTGCTCATCTATGACGGCGTGTTCGGCAGCCGGAAACAGGCCTAAAACGCCTTTTCTTTCAATTCTTTGTCGCACCCGAAGGGGCGGGTTGTTTGGACCCGCGGATCGGGGTAAAAAGCTGGCCTTGGATCAGGAGGGGTTCGTCCCATGCGTCGCACACCGATTCTTCTTGCGGCCCTGGCCGTGAGCCTGCCGCTGGCGACAGGAGGTTGCTCCAGCGTGAAGGAGACGCTTGGCCTTACCAAGCAATCGCCCGACGAGTTCCGGGTCGTCTCGCGCGCGCCGCTCTCCATGCCGCCCGATTACAACCTGCGTCCGCCGACGCCCGGCGCGCCGCGGCCGCAGGAAGGAACGCCGCGCGACCAGGCCGCGGCTGCGGTGTTCCAGTACACCACCACCGGCGGGCTGCCGGCCGACGCGATCCCGCCGATCGGCGAGGGCGAGTCCGAGACCGTGCAATCCTCCGGCGAGTCCGCACTGCTGCAGAGCGCCGGCGGGTCCGGCGTCGATCCCAACATCCGCCAGCTGGTCGACAGCGAGACGGCGGAGGACGAAGCCAGTTCGCGCACGCTGGCCGATACGCTTGTCTTCTGGCGCGACCCGGAGCCCTATGGCGAGGTGGTCGATCCGGCCGCCGAACAGAAGCGCCTGCAGGAGAATGCCGCGCTCGGCAAGCCGGTGACCGAAGGCGAGACGCCGGTGATCGTGCGCAAGGAAAGAGGATTGTTGGAAGGCATCTTCTAGGACCATGGCTTTCTCGATGACTGGGGGGCCGGCGGCGAAGGCTGCCGGCCTTTTGCTTGCAGCGGCGCTGCTGACCATCGCACTGGTCCTGGCGCCGCGCGCGAGTCATGCGGAGATCTTCGAGGCTCACGAATTCGCCCTGCCCAACGGGCTCACCGTGGTGGTGGTGCCGAACCACCTGTCGCCCGTGGTCGTGCAGGCGGTGGTCTACAAGGCCGGGGCGGCGGACGGGCTGCCGGGCAAGAACGGCATCGCCCATTTCCTGGAGCACCTGATGTTCAAGGGCACCGAGACGCTGGCGCCGGGGCAGTTCAGCCGCGACGTCGACAAGCGCGGTGGCAGCGACAACGCCTATACCTCGCAGGACGTCACGGTCTACCACCAGGAGATCGCGAAGGAGCATCTCGAGCTCATTATGCGGATGGAGGCGGACCGCATGGTCAATCTGCGCCTCACTGACGCGATCGTGCTGCCGGAACGGGACGTAGTCCTGCAGGAGCGTGGCGAGCGTATCGACAACCAGTCGGGCGCGCGCCTCGGCGAAGCGGTGGACGCGGTGCTCTATCGCAACCACCCCTACCGGCTGCCGGTGATCGGCTGGCGGCACGAGATGGAGGCTTACACCACCGAGGACGCGCTGGATTTCTACCAGCGCTTCTACGCGCCCAATAATGCCGTGCTGGTGGTCGGCGGCGATGTGACGGTGGAGGAGGTGCGCCGGCTGGCGGAGAAGCATTTCGCGCCGATCCCGAAAGGCGAGACCGTCACGCGCCAGCGGCTCCAGGAGCCGCCGCCCTCCGCGCTACGCCGCGTCGCGCTCAGCGACGAGCGTGTGCGCCAGCCTCATCTCATCCGTTCCTACCTGGCGCCGAACCACCGCAATGCGACGGGCAACGAAGGCTATGCCCTGACCGTTCTCTCCGAGATACTGACCGGCGGCACGGCCGGCCGACTCTACCTGCGCATGGTGATCGAGCAGCAATCGGCCCTCGGCATCGACACCGGCTATGATGGCGGCGCCCACGATATCGGCCGGTTCAATTTCTACGGCACGCCGCGTCAGGGCGGCGATCTCGCCGCCCTGGAGCAGGAGATCGACCGGCAGATTGCAATCCTGCTGAAGGACGGCGTCACCGGGCAGGAGCTTGCGGACGCCAAGCGCCGATTGCAGATCGCGACGGTCAAGGCGCGGGACAGCGTCAGCGGTCCGGTCTTCATGGTGGCGGAGGCGCTGGGCAAGGGGCGCACCCTCGCCGACATGCAGGCCTGGCCGGAACGCATCGCGGCGGTGACCGCGGCGGACGTGCTTCAGGCGGCGACGCAGGTCTTCCAGCCGGAGAATTCCGTCACCGGCACGTTGCTGCCCAGGCCCGCGCAGGAGGCGAGCCAGCCATGATCATGCGGCTTCTCGTCCTCGCTTGCCTGCTGGTCCTGCCGCGCTGGGCGCTCGCGCTCGAAATCCAGTCGGTGAGGAGCGACAGCGGCATCGAGATCTGGCTGGTGGAGAGCCACGTCAACCCGATCGTCTCGGTGGCGTTCGGTTTCAAGGGCGGATCGGGCTTTGACCCCGCGGGCAAGGAAGGGGTCGCGGAGCTGGCGTCTGGCCTGCTCGACGAAGGCGCGGGCGATGTCGAATCCGCGGCCTTCCAGAAGCGGCTGACCGATCGCGGCATCGACTTCTCCTTCTCCACCGGGCTCGACGATTTCACCGGCCGGCTGCGCTTCCTGCGCGACGACCGGGACGAGGCGGCGGAACTGCTGCGCCTTGCGCTCAGCACGCCGCGCTTCGATTCCGAGCCGGTGGAGCGCATCCGGAATGCGCTGCTGATCGAGATTGCGCAGGATGAAACCGACCCCAACAGCATCGCGGGCCGGCAGCTCGAAGAGATGATGCTGGGCGAGCATCCCTATGCGAGGCCGAGCAAGGGCACCGCTCCCACCATGAACGCGATCACGGCCGACGACCTTAGGCAGTTCGCGCGCCAGCGCTTCGTGCGCTCGCGCCTCCTTGTCTCGATCGTCGGCGACGTGTCGGTGGAGGACGCCAAAGGCTTCGTCGACCGGGCCTTCGGCTCATTGCCGCAGGATGCGCCGCTGCAGGATGTGCCGCCGATCGCCCCCAGCAAGGCCGGGCGCACGCGGATCGTGGACTTCCCGGTGCCGCAGGCGATCGTCCACTTCGCACAGCCGGGGATCCCGCGCTCCGATCCCGATTTCTTCCCGGCCTATCTGGTCAACTACGTACTGGGCGCGGGCGGGTTCTCCGCGCGCTTGATGACGGAGGTGCGCGAGAAGCGCGGGCTGGTCTATGGAATCGGCTCCGATCTCTGGACCTTCGATGCGGGCGGTCTCATCGCCGGGCAGTTCCAGACCGACCCCGGCAAGGTCGCCGAGGCGATCGACATCGTCCGCACCGAATGGCGGCGCATGGCCGACAAAGGCCCGACGCAACAGGAGCTGGACGACGCCAAAACCTATCTGCTCGGCTATTACCCGCGCAATTTCACCAGCACGATGGAAACCGCGCAGGTGCTGCGCAGCCTGCAGTTCGAGAGGCTCGGCATCGACTACGTCACGCGCCGGCAGCAGGAGATCGCCGCCGTCACGATCGAGGATGCGCGCCGCGCCGCCAAGGGCCTGTTCGACGCGTCGCAATTGACCTTTGTGGTGGTCGGGCCGGCGGATCGGATCCAGCTTCCCGGCGCCGAAGTGGTGAAGGCGCCGGCGCAGAACTAGAGACCCGCCAAGAGCGCCGCCGAAGGGACGCTACTTGTTGTTTCCGCGCAGCGGCGGCAGGCCGGCTTTTTCGCGCAATTTGTCGATCGATGATTTCTCCGCCTTCGCGGGCTTGGGCTTAGGCTTGGCCTTGCTTTCGGTTCCGCCTGTGGAACCGGCGCCGGTCAGCAGCTCGGTGAGCCAGGAGGTGTCGGACTGGCCTTGCGCGGCCACATCGGTGGCGGCCGCGATGACGTCGCCACCCGGCCGCTGCACGTCGGCGATCGGCGTGCCGGCCAGGGCGGGCGCCATGAAATCATGCCAGATCGTGACCGGGAGCGTGCCGCCGGTCACCTTGTCCATCGGCGCGTTGTCATCGTTGCCGACCCACACGCCCGTCGCCAGGTCGCCGGTCAGGCCGATGAACCAGGCGTCGCGGAAGTTCTGGCTGGTCCCGGTCTTGCCATAGACCGGCCGGTCCAGCTTCGCCTTGCGCGCGGTTCCGCTCTCGACCGTCGCCGCCATCACATCCAGCATCTTGCGGACGGAGGCCGCGCTGGCGACGGGGCCGGGGCCGGAGCCCTGCCGCTGGTACAGCACGGCGCCGTCGCGCGCCATGATGCGTTCGATGCCGAAGGGCCACACGCCGTTGCCCAGGTTGGCGAAGGCCGCATAGGCGCCGGTCATCTCCAGCAAGGTGGTCTCGCTGACGCCCAGGGCGATGGCCGCAGTGTCGTCCATCGGCTCGGTGATGCCGAGGCGGTGGGCGGTATCGATCACCTTGCGGCGGCCGACGCGCTCCGACAATTGCACCGCCACCGAGTTCAGCGAGCGCGCGAAGGCGTCGCGCAGCGTCACCTCGCCATAGTACTTGTCATTGTAGTTGCCGGGCGACCACTTGCCGATGCGGATGGGGCCGTCGACGAAGTGGTTGCCGGGCACATAGCCGTTCTCGAACGCGGTCAGGAAAACGAAAGTCTTGAAGGCGGAGCCGGGCTGCCGCAGCGCCTGGGTCGCGCGGTTGAACTGGCTGCTGCGGTAGTCGGTGCCGCCCACCATGGCGACCACGGCGCCATCGGGCCGCATCGCGACCAGCGCGGCCTGGCTTGCCTTCATGCTCGCGCCATGCTCGGCCAGCACGCGCACCAGGGTCCGCTCCGCTTCGCGCTGGAGCGCGGTGTCGAGCGTGGTCTGCACCACCACGTCCTGGTCGGCATAGCCGACATAAGAGGAGACCTGGTCAATGACCCAATCGGCGAAATGCTGGCCGATCTGTTTGCTTCCCTGCGCGATCATCGACGGCGCGGCGGATTCAGAGATCGCATTCGCCTCCGCTTCGGTCAGCGCCCCGGCCGCCACCATGTTGCGGATGACAAGCTCGGCCCGTGACTTGGCGAGCGCCTTGTCGTTGAAGGGATTGAAGCGCGACGGCGCCTTCAGCAGGCCCGCCAACATCGCCGCCTGGTAGATCGTGACGTCCCGGGCGGAGCGTCCGAAATACTTCTTGGCCGCCGCATCGACGCCATAGGTGCCGGCGCCGAAATAGACCCGGTTGAGATACAGCTCCAGGATCTCGTCCTTGGTGAAGGTGCGCTCGAGCCAGAACGCCAGCAGCATCTCCTGCCCTTTGCGGTGCAGGCTGCGCTCCGGCGTCAGGAACAGGTTCTTCGCCACCTGCTGGGTGATCGTGCTGCCGCCCTGCACCATATCGCCCGCGTGCAGGTTGACGTAGAGCGCCCGTGCAATGCCGCGCGGATCGATGCCGATGTGATCGTAGAAGCGCCGGTCCTCGGTCGCCAGGACGGCTGCGGGCAGATAAGGCGGCAGGTCGCGGAGGCGCACAGACTCGCCATAGAGGTCGCCATAGCTCGCAATCAGCGAGCCATCCGCCGCGAGCAGGGAGACGCTGGGCTGGCGCCTCAGTTCATTGAGCCGCTCCGGCCCCGGCAGGTCGTAGGCGCACCAGGCCAGGAACAACAGCGCGAAGAAGCCGGTCCAGATCGCGCCAACCGTGCTCCACCTGGCAAGGAACCATAGGCTCGCCCGCCGCCAGGAGCGGCGCGGCGCTGATGCATGCGACTCGGATTCGGCCATGGCTCGTGTTTAGCAGATCGAAAGGACCGCCCATAGTAATCAGACCGTGACCGGGATAGTCGCGGGACATGGCCGTTTTGTGGCGCGGATTGGGCGTCTACCGGCGGATTCGCCGCCCTACGCGGCTTGATGTGGCGAATGGAGGTTAACGGCCGGCTTTGTCGGCCCAGTTGCGCCCGCGGAGCGAGCTAGGGCCCGCGGATGAGCCCGCGGCACGCTCCTCTTCGATCTCGATGAGGGCCTCGGTCACGATTTGCTCCAGCGACCAGTCGGGATCGAAGTTCTGCAGCCGGTTGCGCAGGATCGGCATCGCCAGATCCAGCCAGCCCGGAGGCGCCTTGCCGTCGCGGGTCGCCGGGAAGTTACGGGCGGCATAGGCGAGGTCGACGAACAGCGGACGATAGACGGGGTCCAGCCCGCAATGCTCGAACAGCTCGGCCTGGCCGCGGCCGCCTTCGTCCGCCATCAGCCGGCGGACATTGCTGATCGGCACGTTGGCCTTGATCGACAGGGCCTGCAGCAGGAAGCCGAACTGGCCTATGGCGATCGCGCGCATGATCAGGGTCGGCCCGAGCAGTCGGTTGTCATCGAGACGCTGGGCGAAGGCGCGCAACTCCTCCGCCGGCTCGCCGGCAATGCTCTGCAGCAGGAAGTGCTCGCGCGAATGATGCAGGATCATCGCGACACGGTGCGCCGGCACCGCATAGCGGCCGATCAGGCGCTCCAGCGTGCGGCCGGTGACTAGGCTCGCCATGCGCTCGACGATGGCGAGCGGCAGGGCCGGGCGGTTGCTGACGGCCTCGGCGATGCGCGCATGGTCGCCGAACCGGTCCAGGATGTGATGCAGGCCGCCGGCGGAGATGCGCGCATTGTTGTTGGCGGCAACCCGCACCACGACGATCTCGTCATCGGTGCGGATCAGCGCGTCGGTGACCGTGACGTTGAGGACGGGACGCATCGCGACGGCCCGCGCGTGATCCACCGAGCAGTGCTGGATCACCTGCACCAGATCCTCGTCGGTCAGGACAGTCGAATGCACCAGGATCGGCGTCGCGACATCGAGCACGTCCTCCGCCAACTGACGCGCAAGGCCGTGATCCAGATGCGGCGTCGATTTCAGCGCTTCGGAAAGACGGCGACGGAACTCGAGTTCGGCTTCGGGCAGCACGGCCTGCACGATCGCCAGCGCGATCTGGCGCTCGGCCTGGGTCAGCGGCTCCGCGCTGTAGAGTTCCGCGACGCGCAGCATCGCATCCTGGCGGTTGGCCGGATTGGGATCCGCCGCCAGAAGCTCCACATCGCGCTGCGATAGCCGAGCCACTTTATCGTCCGTCCTTATTCATTCGACGCGTCCGCAATACGATAGGCGTCAAATCTTTCAATTACAATAATAAGATACGTTTACATTAGCAGACGGAAGTAAAGGAAATCTTAACCATCCAATTCGTTCGAATTGGTCTCACATTTGATGTGAATTGCCGCAATGCAACATGGGCGAATCTGGCGCCTCTCGAGGGGTGTTTAGACACCGCCGCGGCCCGCCCCTATGCCGCACCTAGGTCCATCGCCGACTTTAACCCTAGTCTTGCCTAAGCCCCAATCTTATCTATGATGCCCGCCGCTTTTCGGCCGACCGGTCCTTCCAGAGGGAGGGTCCAGAGAAACGGCCCGAGGCCCCTGTGGCGGAATTGGTAGACGCGCCTGACTCAAAATCAGGTGGATTCACATCCGTGCTGGTTCGAGTCCGGCCAGGGGCACCAAAGGCACCAAAGCAGGGGCACCAGCGCTCCAGCGCCAGATGAGGTGCCACTCCGAAATCCGCAGACAACCTAGGCTCGATATCATTGAGACTGCCTCTCTACTGGAAGTCCGTTGCGGAACTAGGACGTATTTCATTCTATTATGCGTGGAGTTGAGCAGAACGCCGGGCGAGCGAGCATGACTGCAGAAATCCTGATCGCCGACGACCATGCCCTTTTTCGCAAGGGCTTCGGCCTGCTGCTGCGGGACACCCTGCCGGGAATAAGCATCAAGGAGGTCGCGGGGTTCGACGCGGCGCTGGACCTGCTGGCTGGCAGTCCACAGGTGACCGGCGCTTTCTTCGACCTCATGATGCCCGGCATGGCCGGGCCGGACAGCATCCGCGCCGTGCGTGAAGCCTATCCCGGGCTGCATTTCGCGGCGGTCACCGGGCTCGAGGACCGAGCCCTGGCCTTGCAGGTGATCGCTGCGGGGGCCAACGGCTATATTCTCAAGTCCTCGGCGGAGGATGAAATCGTGCGAGCGGTCAAAAGGGTCATGGCCGGCGAGACCTATCTCCCCAGCGTCCTGCCGCCGGTGGTGGATTCCAAGTCGGCCTGGGCCCCGCCCGAAATCGCACTGAAGTCGGAAAAGATCGCCGACCTGCCGCTGACCCACCGCCAGCGCGACGTGATCAGCCAACTCGCCAACGGCCTTTCGAACAAAGAGATCGCGCGCCAGCTCGGCCTGGCGGAAGGGACCGTGAAGGTGCACCTCGCCGCGATCTTCCGCGTGCTGGCTGCTCGCAACCGCACCGATGCGGTGCTGAAAGCGGCGAAGCTCGTCACCCATCATTAGTGCCGTCGATGGGCAGCCCGGTCGGGTTCGAGGAGACGATTCCCATCCTGCGCGTCTTCTCGGTCGAGAAGGCGAAGGAGTTCTACCTAGGCTTCCTCGGCTTCGCGCTCGATTGGGAGCATCGCTTCGGCGACGACTTCCCGCTCTACATGCAGGTCTCGCGCGGGCATCTTCGCCTGCATTTGAGCGAGCATCACGGCGATGCCTGCCCGGGCTCCACGATCTTCGTACGTATGCACGGCATCGAGGCGCTGCAGCGCGAAACTGGCCACCAGGAACTACCGCTATCTGAGGCCCGGAATCGAGCGGGCGCCGTGGAATGCGCGCGTGATGGAGGTCACCGATCCGTTCGGCAACCGCATCCGCTTCAGCGAATACCATACACCCGCCTGAACTCTCACCTGCTGAGCGGCACGTCGATCCAGAACTGCGATCCCTTGCCGAGGATCGAGCGCACGCCGATCCGCCAGCCGGCGTTTTCGGCCAGCCTGCGCGCGATCGCGAGCCCAAGGCCGAGCCCGCCGGCCTCCCGCCCGGAATCGAGCTGAGCGTAAGCCTCGAAAACCGCGTCCAACTGGTCAGCGGGAATGCCGGGGCCGGTATCGGCCACCACCAGGCGCAGCACCGCGCCGCGCCGCCGTGCGCCGAGCAGGACCTTGCCCTGCGGCGCGAACCGCATCGCGTTGTCAAGGAACTGCCGCAGGATGCGCCGCAGCAGCGCGGGATCGCAGGCGATGGTCGCGCTTGATGAAACCCGGCGGAGCGCGATCCTGTGCCGGGCCGCCTCGACGTCGAATTCCTCCGCCGCGGCGGTCAGGATGTCGCCGGCCTGTACGTCAACGATGGCAACGTCCATCGGGCCGCTGTCCAGGCGCGCCCATTCGGCCATGTTCTCGAAGCTCGCCTGGAGGGACCGCACGATGCTGGACAGATCCTCGACCAGGCCGCGCGACTCTGGGTCCGTGACCCGGCGCTCCAGGGCGCCCGTCATCAGGCTCAGGGCATGCAGCGGCTGGCGCAGGTCGTGGGTGATCCTGGACAGGAAACCGGCGCTCCCGGGATCGGATTGCAGCGCGGGGCCGGCCGCCGCCTGCACGGACGGCTGCGCGGAGAGGTCGCGCACCATGCCGGCGAAGATGCGCTTTCCGTTGCGCCAGGCCTCGCTGATGGTGACCTCGGCCGGGAACGTGCTGCCATCCTTGCGGCGGGCGGTGACCTGACGATTGGTTCCGATCGTGCGTGCCACACCGGTCTCGCGATCGCGCTGCGGATGGCCCTCGCGCCGGCTGTCGTCCGGTTCGGACATCAGCGTCTGGAGGTTGCGGCCGATGACCTCCGCGGCCGAATAGCCGAACACCGCTTCCGCCGCGCGGCTGAAGCCGGTGATCGTCCCGTCCTCGTCGCTGGTGATGATCGGGTCCGCGATCGCATCAAGGATCGCGGCGAGCTTCGCCTGCTGTTCATTGCGGCTGGCCTCCAGCCGGCGGCGATCCGTCACGTCCTCCATCACGGTGATGGTCCCGGTGATCGCGCCGTCGGGATCGCGCTGCGGGCCCGCGCGGACCACCAGCTCGCGGACCGCGCCATCCTTGTCGCGCCGCTGCGCCGGCTGGTTCTCGATCTCGTTGCCGGCGAGCACGCGCTGGCGCAGGGAGGCCTCCTTCTCTGAATCCTCCGGTGTGGCGAAGGGGGCCGCCGCGCCTTCGACCTCGCGCCGGCGCCAGCCGAAGATCCGCTCCGCCCCGCGGCTCCACAATGTGATATTGCCGTCCCGCGCGGCGGTGACGACCGCGAGCGGCAGCGAATCCACGAGGGCACGGAGCGCGTGCATGCTCGTCCGCCGGGTCCGTTCGCCGGCCCGTTCCTCCTGGGTCAGCAGGCTGGCGAACAGGGCGGGGACGACGATCGCCAGCAGGAACGCCTGCCGCCCCGCGGCTGCGGTCAGGGCATCGCTCATCTGCCCGTAGGGGGCGGCAGGGGCGGCGCTCGCCATGACCGCCAACGCCAGCACGACGCAGAGCAGGGACGTGATGCGGAAGTCCAGGCGCAGGGCGGACCACAGCACCACCGGCACTCCGAGGAACAGAGGAAGGTCCTGCTGCGCCTCGCGCGCCACAGCGGCGATCACGACCACGAAGGCGAGCACGAGCATCCCGTCGCGCCAGCGGCGCGCCAGGAGGCCTGGATCGGGGTGCCCCGAATGGACGAGGGACAGGATGAACGGCAGCAGGATTGCGGTGCCGATGCCGCTGGCGATCCACCAGGCGACAAAGGCCTGCATCGATGAAATGGACCCGTCTCCGGTCAGCGGCGCACCCGACATGATCGCGGCGCCGAGGATTGGCGAGGAGAGGGCGCTCCACAGCAGCAGGTGAGCCAAGGCGCCGGCGGTCTCGAGGCGCGGCGCGCCCGGCGCGTATCGCAACAGCAGAAAGCGCGCCAGCGCGACATGCAGGATGCTGGCCGCCGCGAGCAGTACCGCCGTCCCGTTGACTGCGCCACCGGCCGGGAGCGTGGCGAACACAATCCCGATGGCGCCGGCCGCCAGCATGGCGCCCAAGGCGCGGCCCGACCGGTCCATCGCGAGATGGATCAGCAGCGCGTCGGGAAGCCACAGGAGCATGCCGCCGGTGGGGGAGGCGAGCCACAGGCTGAGCCAGGCGAGCAGGAAGCAGCCAAATCCCGCCAGCAGGACGCGACCCCATTCCGGCACCGGCTCACCTCCGTTTGGTTTTGCCTCCGCCACCATAACGCAAGCTGGCGCCATGCCACGCGATGATCTCCGCCGCCATCGCTGCGGGAAGGCAGGGCGCGCTGCCGCTTCAGGGATCGAGCCGCCCGCCCGCCTAGTCTAGGCGCGGGCCTGGGGTGCTAGGGTCGGGGCGGCAGGTCGGCGTAGATGCAGGCCAGGACCGCGTCGACGCTGGTGCCTTCGCTGGACAGCGGCAGGATCAGCTTGCGCTGGGGAACGACGCCGCGCCGGGTGAGTTCGACCTCGGTTTCGTAATAGGCTGGCAGGCCGGTATCGATCACCACGCGATACTGAGGAAGGACGCTGCTGCGCTCCCCCTCCGATGCCATGGCTTCGATGCCGGTCCCGGCGCGCGGCGTGCCGAACATGGCCGCGATCTCGGCGCCGAGCCAGCGGATGCGGAACGACAGCATGTCGCCGGGCACGTCGATGAACATGAGATGCTTCGACCAGCGCGCCATGTCCACAGGGTCGAGATCGTCCGGCCGCGGCATCCGCCGGCCGTTGAGCTTGCCTTGCCAGAAATGGAACAGCGCCAGCAGCCTGTGATCCCGGATCGCTGTCGGATGTTCGAGGTCGACCAGGGCCATTTCCGCTGCCGATGATTGCGACGATGGGGGGACGAGGGGCGAAGCGCCCTGTGCCGCTCCGCCCCCGGGACGTCAGGCGAACACGCCGGTCAGGCCACCGCGCTCCTGGGCCCGCTGCCGAGCTTCGGCCGGGTCGCCAGCGCCTTTTCGTAGAGCGCGATGATCTGCGCGCGCTCGTCGCCCGCCAGTTCCAGGCGCGGTGCGCGCACCTTCTCGCTGCCGAGACCCACCACCTGCTGGCCGAGCTTGATGTACTGCACCAGCTTGGTGGAGGTATCGAGGTGCAGCAGCGGCGTGAACCAGCGATAGATCGCCCGCGCCTCCGCGAAGCGGCCCGCCTGGCACAGGCTCCACAGCTCGACCGATTCCTCCGGGAACACGTCAGTCAGGCCGCTGACCCAGCCTTCGATGCCGAGCGCGCAGCTCTCCAGCAGCAGGTCATCCACGCCGCAGAACAGGATGAAGCGGTCGCCGTGCAGGTTGTGCAAATCGGTGATGCGGCGCGGATCGTCGGAGCTTTCCTTGATGGCGACGATGGTCTTTTCGGATGCCAGCTCGCCGAACGTCTCAGGCTTCACGTCCACACCGTAAACCGGCGGGTTGTTGTAGATCATGATCGGCAGATCGCTGGCCCGCGCGACGGCGCGGAAGTGCTGCAGCGTCTCGCGGGTGTCCGACTTGTAGACCATGCCCGGCAGGGCCATCAGCCCGTCGATGCCGATCTTCGCCGCGTCCTTCGCGTATTGCGCGGCTTCGGCCGTGGTGAATTCGGCGACGCCGGACAGGACCGGAATGCGGCCGTTCACCACCTCCTTGGCGGCGCTGAGGACCTTGCGCTTCTCCTCGGGGCGCAGCGAGCAGTTCTCGCCCACCGTGCCCAGCATGATGAAGCCATGCACGCCGCCCTGGATCAGGCGCTCCATGAGCTTCTGGGTGGCCGGGATGTTCAGGCTCTCATCGGCATTGAATTGGGTCGTTACGGCGGGGAAGACGCCGTTCCATTGGGGTCGCGCCATTCTCTGGTCTCCACAAGCTGAAAGAAGCGGATGTATATTGTATCCAATTCCATTCCGTGTCAATATCGTTGCATGATAGAGGAAGGCCGGGATGGATTCAGGACTCCCCGTAAAGCGCACGATCGCTGACCAAGTGGCGGAACTGGTGCGCCAGCGCATTCTGACCGGCCAGCTCAAGGGCGGTCAGCCGATCCGGCAGGAGCACTTGGCGGCGGAGCTGGGTGTCAGCCGCATCCCCCTGCGCGAGGCGTTGAAGCAACTGGCGGCGGAGGGCTTCGTCACGATCGCCTCCCACAAGGGGGCGGTGGTGGCGGAGCTGTCGATCGCCGAGGTGGGAGAGCTGTTCGACATCCGCCTGAAGCTGGAAAGCTGGCTGCTGCAGCTAGCCATTCCGGCGCTGACGGAGCGCGACCTGACCGCGCTGGAGAAGAACCTGGAGGAGCAGCGCCGGCCGGACATCCTGCCGCGCTGGGGGGATGTCAACTGGCGCTTTCACGAGATCATGTATCTGCCCGCCAACCGGCCGATCACGCTGAAGCTCCTCAAGAACATCCACGACAAGATCGACCGCTACCTGCGGCTCGAAGTCACCATGCGCTCCGGCTTCCACCGCGCCCTGCGCGAGCATGACGGCCTGATCGCCTTCTGCCGCTCGCGCGACGTGCCCGCGGCAGTCTCCTTACTCGAGCGTCATATCCGCGACACCGCGCGCGGGCTGATCGCGTCGCTGAAGGTGCAGTAGCGCGATCCGCAAGCCGCCCGCTCGCACATTGCGGCGAAGCATTCCGCCGACGTCTATCCGCCAAACCTTCCCCTTGGGCGATGCGCCGGATGCTAGCGCGGCTTCGCGCGCCAGGGCTCGATCTGGTCGATCGTTCCGACCAGATCGAAATAGTCTTCCAGGGCGATGAACTGCTCGATCATCTCTCCGCCGCGTCGCAAGGGAAAGATCCCGAATTCGTAATCCACGGTGCCGCCGGCGCTGCGCGGGACGGTCGTGCGGCCGAACAGCGGCTTCCGCGTCCGGTAGACTCGCAGGTAGTGCTCCTGCCAGGGCTGATCGGGCTCGGCGCTCAGGAGCTCGTCGAGATAATGCCCGGTGATGTCGATCCCGGTGATCTCCGTGACCTTGGTCCCTTGCAACCGATACTTGATCCGGAAGGGATCGTGCTCCGCCTCGGCCAGGATGATGTTGGGAAGCAGCGATTTCAGCTCCAGCGGATCGACCGCGCTGCGGTCCGGCACGATGTCCGGCCCGCCCTTGCGGTGCCACCAGTCATTCAGCGCCGGCACCAGGGTTGATCCGCATTGCGCAACATCTGTCCAGACGGGCATTCGGGGCTCTTCGCTGTGGCACGGCGGCAGGACAGGTTCCTGCTGGCGCAATCTTATGCCAGACAGCCCCTGCCTCCAACCCGTGGCGGATGAAAGCGGGGCGATCCGCGCGGCTTGCGCGCCGTGTCGCTCCCGGCCTGATCAAGCGCCTGCCGCAGATCGAGCTGCAAGGCGGAGGACCCGGAGGGTAGCGGCTGGTAGTCAGCTGCTTCAGGGTCTTCGGCCCTTGGAACATGCCGCATCCACGGCGATGCGCGCACCGGGCGCCTCGAGCAGGTAGTGCGAGCTCGTGACGGTGCCGGCGGTGGCGCCGTGGAACGTCAGAGTGACGGTCATCGTTATGCTCACCTGAATGGCTGTGCTATGACCTGCCGACGCATCTCCCGCCGACCCGGATGCCGGTCCAGCCCGGAAATGCGACCAGAAGCGAAACCATGGCCGCGACCATAGGTCGGCGCGGTATCCACGATAGGCTTGATCGGAATGCAGTTGAAAGAGATGACGGTCGCATCGCTGGGCGATCGCTCCTCCCTGGCCCTCTTCCTCGACATCGATGGCACCCTGGTGCCGACCGCGCCGACGCCGACGGAAGTTCGGCCATCGCCCCGATTGCCCGATCTGCTGCGGCGTGCCGTCGCGGGTCTGGGCAATGCGCTCGCCGTCGTGTCGGGGCGTGAAATCACCTCGATCGACCAGGTGACGCATGGCGTGGTGCCGTATGTCGCCGGCAGCCATGGCGCGGAGTTCCGCCTCGGCCTAGGACAGCCCGTCCTGCGTCCCGGTCCGCAGCCGGATATCGCGGGCCTCGAAGCGGCCGTGCTGGAGTCCATGAAGGACTGGCCGGGGTTGCTGGTCGAGCCGAAGCGCGCCGGACTGGCGGTGCATTACCGCAAGGCACCGCATTTGGGCCCGCGCGTGCGGGACGCGCTGGAGGCGTTGCTTGCGCGCCGCGGGCAACAGGGCCTCGCGCTCCTGAACGGCGACCACGTGGTGGAGGTCCGCTCCCCCGCCCACACCAAGGGCGAGGCGGTGCACCGGATCATGCAGGAGGCGGCATTCCAGGGGCGCCGCCCGGTCTTCATCGGCGATGACGTGACGGACGAGGACGGCTTCCTGGCGGTCCAGGAACTGGGCGGGATGGCCGTCATCGTCGGGATGCGACGCCCGACCCTGGCCACCCACCAGCTCGATTCCGTGGCTGCGGTCCTGGATCTGCTGGCGCAGTTCTAAGCGGCGGCGCGCGTCTGGCCGGCCCGCAGGCGCGTGGTGAAGCTGGTCCACCAGGCCTTCACGTCGTTGCGGGTGATGGTGTCCATGGCGGTCCGCCAGCGCGCCTGCCGCTCATCCAGCGGCATGACGAGGGCGCGGTGCATGGCATCGGCGCATTGATCGACGTCGAACGGGTTGACGATGAGCGCGCTGCCCAGCTCCGCCGCAGCGCCGGCGAAGCGGGAGAGCACGAGCACGCCGGGATCATCCGGGTCCTGCGCGGCGATGTATTCCTTCGCCACCATGTTCATGCCGTCGCGCAGCGGCGTCACCACGCCGACCGCGGCCATGCGACAGAAGCCGGCCAGCGACTGGCGCGGATAGGTGCGGTTGATGTAGCGGATCGGGGTCCAATGGATCTCCGAGAAGGCGCCGTTGATGCGTCCGCTCAGCCGGTCGATCTCGCGCCTCAGGTCGCGATAGCTCGCAACGTCGGTGCGGCTGGGCGAGGCGATCTGCACCAGCTCGAATTGCCCGCGGTGCTCCGGATGCGCGCGCAGCAGCTCCTCGCACGCCTCAAAGCGGCTGGGGATGCCTTTGCTGTAGTCCAGCCGGTCGATCGAGATCATCAGCTTGCGCGATCCCAGCCCTTCCTTGAGCTGCTGGCATTCCGGCTTGTCCAGGGCCCTGGCGGCGAGCGTCGCGAAGGCGCGGGTGTCGATGCCGATGGGAAAGGCGCCGGCTTCGATGGTGCGGTCGAAGCAGGTGATCGCACCGTTGCCGCTGATCGTCCCGCCGGCCTCCTGCCGGACATAATCCTTGAAGCTCTGCAGGTCGCGCTCGGTCTGGAAGCCGATCAGGTCGGCGGCCGCGAGCCCGCGCATCAGCGGGCCGAGTCCGGGCAGGACCGCCAGCGTATCGACTCCCGGCAACGGGATGTGCAGGAAGAAGCCGATCTTGTTGGTGACGCCGCGCTTGCGCAGCTCGCCAGCCATCGGAAGCAACTGGTAATCATGGATCCAGATCGTATCGTCGGGCTTGAGATGCGGGATCAGCATCTCCGCGAATCGCGCATTGACCGCGAAATAGGTCTCCAGGGCGGAGCGCGAGAACTTGACCAGGCCGATGCGATAATGGAAGAGCGGCCAGAGCGTGCTGTTGGCGAACTGGTTGTAGAACCCGTCGAACTCGGCCGGGGTCAGGTCGAAGACCGCAAATTCCATCTTGCCCTTGGTGGCGGTCTGGCATCTCGGCTCGGGCGTTTCGGTCAGCTCGCCGCTCCAGCCGAACCACAATCCGCCGCTGCTGCTGAGAGCCTCGCGGATCGCGACCGCCAATCCGCCGGCGCGCTGGACTCGCTCGCTGGGCAGGATGACGCGGTTGGAGACGACGACGAGGCGGCTCACGAGGCCACCTCCCAGCTCATGCTGAGCTTGATGGCCGAGTTGATGAGGCCGACCAGCGAATAGGTCTGCGGGTAGTTGCCCCAGAGCTCGCCGGTCGCCATCGCGATGTCCTCCGACAGCAGGCCGTGCCGGTTGCGCCGCGCCAGCATGGTCTCGAACAGGGCGCGGGCCTCCTCGCGCCGCCCCAGCGCCACCAGGGCGTCGATGTACCAGAAGGTGCAGATGGTGAAGGCGGTTTCGGGCCGGCCGAAATCGTCCGGCACGACATAGCGGAACAGGAAGTCGCCGCGCTTCAGCTCTCTGCCGATCGCATCGACCGTCATGCGAAAGCGCGGATCCTCGGCCTCGAGGAAGCCGAGCGGTTCGACGAGGAGCATGCTGGCATCAAGATCATTTCCGTCGAAGGTGGAAACGAGCGACTTGCGGCTTTCGTTCCAGGCGCGTTGCAGAATGATCCCGCGCAACCGGTCCGCCGCGGCCCGCCAGTAATTGACGCGGTCGGTCCGGCCCATCACGGCCGCGATCTTGGCCAGGCGGTCGCACGCCGCCCAGCTCATGATGGCCGAGAAGGTGTGGATCGCGGCGGTGTTACGCAGCTCCCATGGCCCGGAATCGGGCTGGTCGAACACCGCCTCCGCCTTGCGGCCGATGGCTTCGAGCTGCTCGAACAGCGCGGCGTTCGCGCTCTGGCGGAGCAGGCGCTTGTCGAAGAATACGTGCGTGCAGGCCAGGACCAAACCGCCATAGACGTCGTTCTGCACCTGGACATAGGCCTGGTTGCCGATCCGCACCGGGCCCATGCCGCGATAGCCGCTAAGGTCCGGGCTGATCACTTCTTCCAGGTTCTGCTGCCGCGTGATGCCGTACACCGGCTGGATGCTGCCGTCGCGCGCGTCGTCGACGATATCGGTGATGTAGCGGATGTAGTCTTCCATGGTGCGCGTGACGCCGATCGCGTTCAGCACGCGGATCACGAAGAACGAATCGCGGAGCCAGCAATAGCGGTAATCCCAGTTGCGCTCCGTGTTCGGGGCCTCCGGGATCGAGGTGGTGAGCGCGGCGACGATGGCGCCGGTCTCCTCGAAGTTGCACAGCTTGAGCGTGATCGCCGCGCGGATCACCGCCTCCTGCCACTCGAATGGGATGGAGAGGCCACGTACCCAGCCATGCCACCAGTCGAGCGTTGCCTCCAGCTGGTTGCGCCCGACATCGCGCACGTCCTCCAGGACGCTCTCATCGGGGCCCAGCACGAACCACAGGTCATCACCCAGGCGGAAGCTGCGCTCGTCCAGCAGGTAGGAGATCGGCGCGTTGGTCGTCACGCGCAGGACCTGACGCGGCCCGACGAAGCGCATGTGGTTGCTGCCGCGCGTGGTCTCCGGGATCACGGCCCCATTGGCCATGCGCGGCTTGATGCGGACCGTGATGATCGGCCGGCCGGAGACCGGGCGGATGCGCCGCATGATGGTGGGCGGCCGGAACATGCGCCCGAAGCGCAGGAAGCGGGGACAATAATCGAGGATCTCGATCGTATTGCCGCCGCTGTCGGTTACCAGGGTCTCGAGGACCGCGGAATTGTCGATATAGCGCTGCGTCGTGCTGGCGACGTCCTTCATCTCGACCGTGAAGGATCCTTCGTGGCCGTTGTCGTGCAGCAGGGCGCAGAAGACCGGATCCCCGTCCAGGCGGGGAAAGCAGGACCAGACGATGGAGCCCTGGGGGTCGATGAGCGCCGAGATGGCGCAATTGCCGATGACGCCGAGTTCGAGATTTCGATCAGCCATTCCACTCGCTTGCAAGATTGTTATCTGGGGCGGTTCTTAGCCGAACCGCGAAGCTCGATGCCACCCTATGGTCATCATCGCGGTCGATCAACCCTGCACCCGCATTTCGACGCGCGGCTACCCGATGGCTGCAAGATGGTGTGAGGCGAAGGCCGCATCACCGCAGATGCGGCGCATAAAGGTCACACTGTGGCGTCAGCGCACCGCGTCGGGCAGGCCAGCCTTCTTGCGTGCGATGAAATCAAGCAGGGCCTCGTCGATCGCCGGGTCCAGCGGCGGCGGCTCGTATTGCGCCAGCAGCTTGCGGGCGCGCTCGGCGGCGCGCTGGCCGGCGTCCCTGGCGCCTTCCGCCTCCCACTGCTCGAAGCTGTTATTGTCCGCGATAGTGGAGGTGTAGAACGCCGTTTTGAAATTGCGCTGCGTGTGTGCGCAGCCGAGATAGTGCCCTCCGGGGCCGACTTCGCGCACCGCCTCCAGCGCCAGCGCCTCGTCCGAGAGGTCCGGCCCCTCGGCGAGGATCTGCAGCGAGGCAAGCTGGTCGGCGTCCATCACGAACTTGGCGTAGCCGGCGCTGAGGCCTGCCTCCAGCCAGCCCGCCGTGTGCATCACGAAATTGGCTCCCGCCATCAGCGTCGGGATCATGGTCTGAGCCGATTCGTAGGCCGCCTGTGCGTCCGCGATCTTCGAGCCGTTCAGCATGCCGCCGGTGCGGACCGGCAGCTTGTAGCGCCGCGCCAGCTGGCAGCAGGCATAGATCATCATCGCCGGCTCGGCCGTCCCCATCATCGGCGCGCCCGATTGCATCGAGACGGTGGTAACGAAGCTGCCATAGACCATGGGCGAGCCCGGCCGCTCCAACTGCCCATAGGCGATGCCGGCGAGCGCCTCGGCATTCAACTGCGCGATCGCGCCTGCCGTGCTCGCCGGCGCCATCGCGCCCGCCATGATGAAGGGCGTCACCAGCACCGCTTGGTTGGCGCGGGCATAGACGCGCAGGGCGGAGAGCATGCTCTCGTCCCACACCATCGGCGAGTTGCAGTTGACGATCGAGGTCATGACGGTGTTGCCGGCGTCGATGAACGCGTCGCCGAACAGGATGCGCGCCATGGCGACGCAATCCTCGGCGCGCTCCGGCGCGGTCACGATTCCCATGTAGGGCTTGTCGGAATACTTGATGTGGCTGTAGACGATGTCGAGATGCCGCTTCGGCACCGGCACATCCACCGGCTCGCAGATGACGCCTCCGGAATGATGGATGTTCGGCGTCATGTAGCCGAGCTTCACGAAGTTCTGCAGATCCTCCAGCGTGCCGTAGCGCCGCTTGTTGTCGAGGTCCCGTACGAAGGGCGAGCCATAGGTCGGTACGAAGATGGTATTGCGCCCGCCGACCGTGACGCCGCGCTCCGGGTTGCGGGCGTGCTGCACGAATTCCGAGGGTGCCTGCGCCAGGATCTCCAGGAGCAGGCCGCGATCGATATGCACGCGCTCGCCGACCACCTTCGCGCCCGCCTTGCGCCAGGCCTCGAGCGCGATGGCGTCGCGGAAGTCGATCCCGACCTCCTCCAGGATGGTCATGGAGGCCTGGTGGATGCGCTCCAGCCCTTCCTCGGTGAAATATTCGTAATCGGGAATGCGCCGGACCACCGGCCGGCGCTGGATGACGGGGGCGGAGCCGCGCTCCTGGTGGCGGCCCTGCGTGCCGCCGCGCCGTCTGATGATCGCGTCCGCGCCCATGGTGCCCCCGGTCCCTGACCTGATCTCGATGAGCGCGATGCTAGCCCAGCCCGATGCGCCGGTTAAGACACGGAAAGCTCCGGCCTCGCGTGAGTTCTGCGCAAGCTGCCGGGCCGCGGGTCGGGCATCGGCCGCAAGCGCGGATGCGACGGCTGGTCGCGGGCTGGCCGATCCTGGCGCGGCCCGCACGCTTGAAATGCAATCTGCGGTCGCGCGGCGATTCGAATGCGGTCGGGATGTCGCGGCGCTCCGCCGGCCCGGGTTCACCGCTCTTTAACTCACACCATTGTCCTTTGACGATTGCGTCGGTTGGAAGCGATAACCATCTTGGGGACACGGTTGAGAGTCGAGGGCGTGGATTTGGCCTGGAGCAGGAGGAAGGAGCCGCCGGAGCGGTCGGAGTTACGGCGGCCGGCAGGGCTGTGGCACCGCTTGGTGCGCGCCGTCCGCTTCCGCCTGATCGTGCCCATCCTGCGCAGCCGCCACTCGCCGGAGCACACCGCGCGCGGGGTCATGGTGGGGTTGGTCTGCGCCTGTCTGCCCTCGCCGGTCGGGCAGATGGGAATCGCCATCGGGGCCTGGGTGGTGGCGCGCCGCCTCTTCAATTGGGATTTCAGCCTCATCCAGGGCGTCGCCTGGACCTGGACCACCAATGTCTTCACCGCGGCGCCGATCTATTATTTCTTTTTTCTGACGGGCCAGATCCTGCTCGGGCGCTGGGACGATCTCAGCGGCTACGGGGCCTTCGTCCAGACCTTCACCACCACGATGTCCAACGAGACGGGCTTCGTCGACACGCTGCTGGCGGTCGGCAAGCTGATCGTGCTGCAATGGGGCTTCGCCATGTGGGTCGGCTCCATTCCATGGGCCGCTTTGCTCGGCTGGATTGGATACCGCCTCTCCCTGCGCTTCGTGATCGCATACCGTCTTGCCCGCGCGCGGCGGCTGGAGAAGCGCCTGGCCAGCCAGCAGCAGGCAGTGTAGCCAATCCGGGTTGCTTGTCTCGCCGGGCGCGCTTCAGTAGCGTGCCGGCGGTCGAGGCATGAGGGGGACGAGCATGGCGCGCAAGGGGATGTCCGCGGGCGGGGCCGCCGGTGAGCTTGCGCGTTTTCTGAGGGCCAATCCGGGCGTCACGCAGGTGGACGCCTTCCTGGCCGACATGAATGGCGTTCCGCGCGGCAAGCGCTTTCCGGTGCACGAGGCGGCGAAGATTTGGTCCGGCGGCGTGCAATTGCCCTTCTGTCTCTATTTTCTCGACGTGACCGGCGAAGATCTCGATCCCGGCGGGCGGTCCGAGGCGCGCGGCGACCCGGACGGCAATGCCTGGCCGGTCGCGGGCACGCTGGCGCTGATCCCGTGGGCGAACGAGCCGACGGCGCAGGTCCTGCTCACAATGCCGGATCAGAGGAACCAGCCTTGTCTGGTCGATCCGCGCCAGGTCCTGGCGCGGCTGCTCGCCCGCTTCGCCAAGCGCGGCCTCATCCCCGTGGTTGCGGTTGAGATGGAATTCTACCTGACGGATCGCAAGCGCGGTCCGCAGGGCGAGCCGCTGCCGCCGATCTCGCCCGCCACCGGCGAGCCCGATTCGACCCGGCAGCTCTACAGCATCGGCGGGCTCGACATCTATGCCGATTTCGTGCGCGACGTCGCCGCGGCGGCGAAGCTGCAGAATGTCCCGGCCTCCACCGCCATCGCGGAGAATTCGCCGGGCCAGTTCGAGATCAACCTCTATCATGACAACGATGCGGTCAGGGCCTGCGATCACGCCATGCTCCTGCGGCGCATCATCAAGTCGGTGGCGGCGCGCCATGGCTTTGCCGCCAGCTTCATGGCCAAGCCCTATCTCGACCGCGCCGGCAGTGGCATGCATGTGCATTGCAGCCTGGTGGATGCGAAGGGCCGCAACCTGTTCGACGACGGCGGCGAGGCGGGTACGAAGCTCCTGCGCCATGCGATCGGCGGATTGGCCGCGACCACGGCGGAGGCGATAGCCCTGCTGGCGCCCAACATCAATTCGTATCGCCGCTACCGGCCTGGCTCCCTCGTGCCGATGGGAACCGCCTGGGGCTACAACAACCGCTCCGTCGCGTTCCGCATCCCGACCGGCTCGCCGCAGGCGCGGCGCATCGAGCATCGCATCGCCGGCGCCGACGCCAATCCGTATCTGGCAGTCGCCGCCGTCCTCGCCGGCATGCTGCACGGCATCGAGCGCAGGATCGATCCCGGTGCGCCGGCCACGACCGATGTCAGCGCCCGCATCGATCCCAGGATCCCGTTCCAGTGGAACGAGGCCATCGCCAGGCTGCGCAAGGCGAAGATCCTGCCCGACTACATCGGCGCCGACTACCTGGCGCTCTATGCCGATGCGAAGGCGGCCGAGCTGGCGAAGTTCAACACTGCCATCTCGCCGCAGGAGCACACGTGGTACCTGTGACGATATGACCGGCATCTCCGACATCCTCATCGTCGGCGCGGGACTTGCGGGCGCCTCGGCGGCCGAAACGCTGGCCGCACGCGGTTTCTCGGTCACCGTGCTCGAGGCCCGCGATCGGGTGGGCGGGCGCGGCTTCGCGCGGCAGTTCGGCGCCGGCGGCGAATCGCTGGAGTTCGGTGGCGCCTGGATCACGCCGTGGCATCAGCACATCCGGGACGCATGCGCGCGGCACCACATTGCGCTGCGTCCGCGCGCGCCGGTCGTGGAGCGGCGCTGGTTCCGCGACGGCGCGCTGCATGACGACGCGGCCGCCTCTGCGGCCGATCTGGCGGCGCATGAGCGCTGCCTCGGCCGCATCGCCACCGATGCGCTGCTGCTCAAGAAGGGCGAGACGCAGGACGAGGCTGGCCGCACGCTGGTCGATATCAGCTTCGCCGGCTATCTCTCGCGCATCGGTGCGCCGCGCGCCACCCGCGATCTCTGCGGCGCGTGGTGGACGGTCAGCGGCAATGGCGATCACGCGCGGGTCCCCGCTTCGGAGTTCCTGTCGAGTTGCGCCTATGGCGACGGCGCGCCGGACGGCATGATCGAGGTCTGGGCCGACACGCTGGCGGGCGGCGTCACGCGCCTGGCGCAACGCATGATCGCTGCGTCCCGCGCGACCCTGGTCGAGGGCGTCGGAGTGACGAAGATCGCGCACGCGCCCGGCGGAGTGACCGCCGAGACCGCCGACGGCCGCGCTTGGCGCGCCAAGGCGGCCCTGCTCGCGACCGGCATCAACCCGCTGGCGGCGATCGCCTTCGCTCCGCCTTTGCCGGCGCCGCAGGCCAGCGCGCTCGCGGCCGGCCATATCGGCGCGTCGGTCAAGATCTGGGCCAAGGTCGCGGGCGTTGCCGTGGGCGTGCTGGCGACGGGCGGCGGCGACGGCATCGAATGGATGTTCTCCGAGCGGGCTACGGCGGACGGCGCAACCATGATCGTTGGCTTCGGCCTTGCCGCGCGTTTCGATCCGGCGGCTCCCGGCGCGGTGGAGCAGGCGGTCGCGCGCTTCTTCCCGGAGGCGAGGCTGCTCGCCTATGACTGGCACGATTGGGTCGGCGATCCGTTCGCGCGCGGCACCTGGATCGCACCGGTGCTGGGCGCGGAGGAGGCGCTGGCGCCGGCCACCTGGCGCGGGATGGGCGCGCTGGCCTTCGCGTCCTCCGACATCGCGATGGACAGCGCCGGCTGGTTCGAAGGTGCGATGGTTTCCGGCCTGCGGGCGGCAGACGAGATCGCGCAGGTCATCGAAGGGCGCTAGCGCCGCACCACGGTCGCTGTGCGCCCGGCCGCGCCGGGCCGCCCCGGAACGACGACCGCGTTGGCGATGAATCCAGCCGGAACCTGAACGGGTTCATGCGCGGAGAGGCGGTTATCCACCGCCAGCGCGCGTAATTCATTGAGCCAGGTCGCGAGGTCCAGCGCATCCTGCTCGGCATCCTTAGCGCCGTATTCGTTGGCGTCGATGCGCAGCACTTCGCGCGTGTGGGTGGCGCCGACCTCCATGCCCGGCTCCAGCGGGGCGTTCTCGATGGACACGGTGTACCAATAGGTCCGAGTGCCGTTCTTGGTCTTGCGCCGGTGCTCGAGCCGCTCGAAAGCCGGCAGCGCGCGCCACGGGAAGCGCCGTTGCTTGAACAGCGTGCGGATGACGAGGCCCTCTGCACTGATCTCGAGATGATGATAGGGGCTGCCCGGCATCGTCTTGAGCAGCGCGCCGGCGATGCCGCACAGCCCGCCGATGGCGAAGGGCAGCGCAAGCAGGCTGAACGCAGCATCGGCCCAGCCGCCCGGCGGCGGGAAGTGGATGGTGCCCTCGTCCAGGTCAAGCACGCCGGACGCGCCGGCCATCCAGAAGAGCGCGAAACCCAGAAAGAATCCGAAGACCACAATCGGCAGAATCTGTGCGCCCCGCCGCGGCAACAGGCGAACGGGCAGCCGAGTATCGTACCGGTGGTCCATGGCGGTCACGCGCCGCTTCTGGGGCGGTTCTTGCGGATGATCGCGATGATGATGAGGCAGAACGTGACGAGGCGCGCCAGATAGATGATCGGCTGCGTCTCTTCCGACAGGTCGGCGAAGCCCAGGACGAAGCGCGCCACTGCGTCAAGGCCGAACGCCGCCGCGAAGAACAGGAAGAAGCTGTCCCTGGTCTGCCGCCAGAAACGCAGGAAGAACAAGGCCGCCACCCCCGAGGCCATGGCAACCGCACCCAGCAGGACTGCGCTGACCTGTTCCATCATTCGGCATCCCAGATGAGGCCGTAGAGCAGCACGGCCATGGCCATGACGGCGACAGAGGTGCGCCAGATCGAGAGGTCTGCTCCGACCATCACGACCTTGTCGAGCACAAGGATGAGATTGTTGAGCGTCAGTCCCGCGAAGCACAGGCCGCTCCATAGCAGCAGCCGGTACCGGCTGCGGAAATAAGCCCTGAGCAGCAAGACGGCGCAAATGAAGGCGGCCACCGCGCACAGGAGATAGATGATCTGTGCCATTCTAGCGGTCCTTCCGGATTTTGAATGCGTCGGCGAATTGCCGGATCCGACGCGGCTTGCCATGGATCAGGTTGGTAATGGGGATGAGCTGCTTGGAATAGAACTCCGCCAGCCGGTCGATCATCACCAGGGTCTCCGCGGATTGGCCGGCATAGCGGTAGAGATCGTTCTCGCGCGCAATCAATCCCTCCGTGAAAAGCTGGGCCAGCACTTCCTCGGCCTGACTTTCCGATGTGTAGAGCCGGCGGGCGATGGCGGCGATGTCCCAGGAGTTCTGCGGACTGGCGCGCAGCAGGAGCAGCGCCTCCAGATGCGCCACGGAATCGATGTACCTCAGGATGAAGTCCCGCAGATCGGCGGGGATCGGATCATCCGCCATTCGTTTCCATTGTCAGTGCTGTGAACCCCGTGCCGTGAGCCGCGCGTTCGGCTGGCTGCTCGGAAATGCACAACAAGACGGATCGAAATGCAACCCAGGTAAAAGTGGTGGCGGAGATTGGGGCACGGCACGGGTGTCCGCGTCACCGGCACGAAAATGCGGAGCGGTCGCCACGTGACGGCCGTTTATTCTTGGCCGGGCTCGTCCGATCACGCTAAAAAGGCATCCGACGGGCGTTCCGGAGCCTGGAGCCAGTGCTCCAAGCTATTGGGCCGGTTACAAAAACCCGATTCGAGGGGGCGTATGCGACTCATCGGCCTGGCGACATTCCTGTTCGCCTTCTGGCTGGCCTTGTCGGGCCACTACACCGCCTTTCTGGTCGGCGCGGGTTTGGCGAGCGCCATATTGTGCGCGATCGCGGCGCGGCGCGTGCTACCGGCCGACTCGGAAAGCCAGCCGCTTCGGCTGCTGGTCGGAACGGTGACCTATTATCCGTGGCTGCTGTGGGAGATCGTGAAATCCGCCTGGTCCGTAACCAAAATCATCATTGATCCCAGGCTGCCGATCTCTCCCACCATGACGCGCGTGTCGGCGAGCCAGCGCACCGCCGCCGGCATTGCGACCTATGGCAATTCCATCACCCTGACGCCGGGCACGCTGACCGTCGGCGTCGCGGGCAACCAGTTGCTCGTGCATGCGCTGACCAGGGACGGCGCGCTGGACCTCGAATCGGGGCGCATGGACCGGCGCGTCGCGCGCTTCGAGGGCACGGCCTGATGTTCACCGGGGCCGCCGCAGCGCTGCTGGTCGCCCTCGCGCTCGCGATTCTGCGCGCGATCAAGGGGCCGACCGTGTTCGACCGCGCGCTTGCCGGCAACACCGTGGGCTCGCTCGCGATCCTGCTGCTCGCGGTGGTCGGGTTCCTGACCGGTCGGCCGGAATTCCTTGACATCGCGCTGACCTATGGGCTGCTCAACCTGATCGGCACCCTCGCGGTCCTGAAGTTCTTCCGCCATGGCGACCTCGCCTATGATCCGGAGGAGGGAAGGGAGCGCTGATGGCGTTGCTGATCGACATCGCGAGCGGCGCACTGATCGCCGGAGGCTGCTTCTTCATCCTGGTGGGCGCCATCGGCTTGGTGCGCATGCCGGATCTCTACACCCGCGCTCACGGCACCAGCGTCATCGACACGTTGGGGGCGGGGCTCCTGATCCTCGGCCTCATGCTGCAGGCGGGCTGGACGCTGGTCACGCTCAAGCTGCTGTTCGTCCTGGCGATCTCCTTCTTCACCCTGCCTGTCGTGGCGCATGCGCTGGCCCAGGCCGCCTTGCACGAGAATGTCGCGCCCAGGCTGGCGGAGGACCGCCGGCAGCGGGCGCTGACCGACGGCGCGCCGGTTGGAAAGGACGGAGAGCCCTAGAGATGGAAGCGATCATCAACATGGCGCTGCTGACGCTCCTGGGCGTGGTGACGCTGGCGATCGTCGTTCAGCGCAGCCTGCTCAGCGTCGTGATCCTCACCTCCATCTATTCCTTCCTGATGGCGAGCGTGATGATCGTGCTGGACGCGGTCGACGTGGCGATGACCGAGGCGTCGGTCGGCGCCGCCGTATCCACCGTCCTGTTGCTCGGCGCGCTTTATCTCACCAAGTCGCGGGAAGAGACGCCACGCCGCAGCCGGGCTTTGCCCCTGCTGCTGTCGCTGGCGGTGGGCGCGATGCTGGTCTGGGGCACACTGGTGCTGCCGCCCTTCGGCACGGCCGACACGCCGATCCACCAGCATGTCGCGCCGCGCTATATCAACGACGTCATGGGTGAAGTCGGCATTCCGAACATCGTGACGGCGATCCTGGCGGATTACCGGGGGTTCGATACGCTGGGCGAGACCACCGTCATCTTCGTTGCCGGCATCGGCGTGCTGCTGCTGCTGGGCGGGCTGCGGCGGCAGGATCCGGAGGAAGGCACGCCGGAGGATCCGTCATGAACTCCGACGTCATCCTCAGGGTCGGCACCAAGCTGATCCTGCCCTTCATCCTGCTGTTCGCCATCTATGTGCAATTCCACGGCGAGTACGGGCCGGGTGGCGGGTTCCAGGCCGGCGTCATCGCCGCCGCCGCCGTGATCCTGGTCGCGATCACCTTCGGGCACAGCGCCGCCAAGCGGATCGCGCCGCGCGGCCTGGTGGAGCACATGGTGCCGCTGGGCGTGCTGATCTATGCCGGCACGGGCGTCGCATGCTTCTTTCTCGGCGGCAATTACCTGGATTACGGCGTGCTGGCGCACGATCCGATTCACGGTCGGCACCTGGGCATCTTCCTCGTGGAGATCGGCGTGGCGGTGACCGTCAGCGGCACGATGGTCGCCTTGTTCTACGCCTTCGTGGAGCGAGGGCGTTGATGCAGGCATTCCTCGCCTTCGCCGATCACTACAGTTACGTGATCACCATCCTGCTGATGGTGGGCGGCCTCTACATCGTGGTGTCGCGCAGCAACATGGTGAAGAAGCTGGTCGGCCTCTCGATCTTCCAGACTTCGGTCTACCTGCTCTATCTCGAGCCGGCGAAGATCGTCGGCGGCACCGCGCCGATCCTCGCTCCCGATTTCACGGTCTATTCGAATCCACTGCCGCATGTGCTGATCCTGACCGCCATCGTGGTCGGCGTCGGCACGCTGGCCCTGGGCCTCGCGCTTGTCGTTCGCATCCACGAAGCCTACGGCACGATCGACGACGACGAGATCAAGCCCCAGGACGGCGGCTGATGGAGGCGCTCTGGTCGCACCTTCCCGCCCTGCAGATCGTCATCCCCCTGCTCGGCGGTGTTCTCGTGGCGCTGGTGCGGCGCGGCTCCCTGGCATTCGCGCTCACGCTGGTAGTGAGCTGGGTCCTGCCCGTCGTCTCGGGACTCCTGCTGTATCAGGTGCTGAGCACCGGCCCGATCTCCTACGCGCTGGGCGGCTGGCCGCCGCCCTGGGGCATCGAATACCGGGTGGACGTGCTCAACGCCTTCGTGCTGATGCTGGTCTCGGCGATCGGCGCAATCATCATGCCTTTCGCCCGGCGCAGCGTCGCGCTCGAGGTGGGAGAGCGGCGGTCGGCCTGGTTCTATTGCATGTATCTGATGTGCCTGGCCGGGCTGCTCGGCGTCGCCATTACCGGCGACGCGTTCAACGCCTTCGTGTTCCTCGAGATCTCCTCGCTCTCCACCTATGTGCTGATCGCCCTCGGGCGCGACCGGCGCGCGCTGGTCGCCGCCTTCCGCTACCTCATCATGGGCACGATCGGTGCGACCTTCTATGTGATCGGCGTCGGCTTGCTGTATGTTCTGACCGGCAGCCTCAACATGGTGGATATCGCGCAGCGCCTGGCGGTCGCGCCGCCGGAGCAGGCGCGCGCCATGGTGGCGGCGCTCGCCTTCCTGACCGTCGGGATCAGCCTCAAGCTCGCTTTGTTTCCGCTGCATTCCTGGCTGCCCGGCGCCTATGCCTACGCGCCGTCCTGGGCGACCGTGTTCCTGTCGGCGACCGCGACCAAGGTCGCCATCTATCTGCTGGTGCGCTTCCTGTTCTCCATCTTCGGCGGCGCGCTCGACCTGCGCAGCCTGCCGGTCGCGGAGATCCTGATCGCGCTGTCGGTCGCCGCGATGTTCATCGCCTCATTCATCGCGGTCTACCAGAGCAACCTCAAACGGATGCTCGCCTATTCCTCGCTGGCGCAGATCGGCTACATGATGCTCGGCATCGGCATCGCCAACCAGGCCGCGCTGACCGGCGGGCTCGTCCATCTCGTGAACCACGCGATCATGAAGGCCGCCTTGTTCATGGCGATGGGATCACTGTTCTACCGCGTCGGCACGGTCCGCCTGACGGAGATCGCCGGCATCGGCCGCAAGATGCCGCTCACGATGGGCGCGTTCGTGGTCGCCGGCCTGGGCATCATCGGGACGCCGGGAACCGCCGGCTTCATCTCGAAATGGTATCTCGCCGTCGGCGCGCTCGATCGCGGCTGGTGGGTGCTGGTGTTCCTCCTGGTGGCAAGCTCGCTGATCTCCGTGCTCTATATCGGTCGCGTGATCGAGATGGCGTGGTTCCGCCCCGCTGCGGATGGGCTGGCGGAGGCCAAGGATCCGCCCCTCTCCATGTTGCTGCCGTTGCTGTTGTTGGCCGCCGCCACGATCTATTTCGGCATCGATACCAGGCTGACGGCCGGCATCGCAGGCGAGGCGGCCCAGTTCCTGCTGGGAGGCCTGCGATGACGGCCTTCGCCGCTTCGGACACTCTCCCGCTGCTCGCGGTGCTGGTCCCGCTTCTGGGTGCGCTGCTGATCCCGCTGTTTCACCGCGCGCCGAACCTGCGGGAGGCCGTGACGTTGCTGACGGCCGCCATCCTGCTCGTCATCGTGGTCCAGTTGCTGCCGCCGGTCATGGACGGCGCGCGTCCGGGCGCGATGCTGATCGAGGCGGCGCCGGGCCTTTCCATCGCGCTCAGGGTCGAGCCGCTGGGCATGCTGTTCGCGCTCGTCGCATCGGTGCTGTGGATCGTGAACTCGATCTATTCCATCGGCTACATGCGCGCCCACGACGAGCCGCGCCAGACCAGCTTCTATGTCTGCTTCGCGATCGCCCTCGGCAGCACCATGGGCATCGCCTTCGCCGACAATCTCTTCACCCTGTTCCTGTTCTACGAGGCGCTCACCCTCTGCACTTTCCCGCTGGTCACGCACAAGCAGAGCCCGGAGGCGATGCGCGCCGGCCGGCTCTACCTGCTGCTGCTGCTCGGCACCTCGATGCTGCTGCTGCTGCCGGCGATCATCGGAACCTGGGTCCTCGCCGGCACGACCACCTTCACGCCCGGCGGCATCCTGGCCGGCAAGGCGAGCCCGCTGGCGATCGGCTTCCTGCTCGCGCTCTATGCCTTCGGCATCGGCAAGGCGGCGCTGATGCCTGTGCATTTCTGGCTGCCGGCGGCAATGGTGGCGCCGACGCCGGTCAGCGCCCTGCTGCACGCGGTCGCTGTGGTGAAGGCTGGGGTCTTCTCCGTGGTGAAGGTCATCGTCTACGTCTTCGGGCTGGAGACGCTGACGCTCAGCGGCGGTAACGAATGGCTGATCTATGTCGGCTGTGCCAGCCTGCTGCTGGCCTCCCTGATCGCGCTGACGCGCGACAATCTCAAGGCGCGGCTCGCCTTCTCGACCGTCAGCCAGCTCGCCTATGTCGTGGTCGGCGCGGCGCTGGCCGGGCCGGCGGGCGTGATCGGCAGCGGGCTTCAGATCGCGACCCATGCCGCGGGCAAGATCACCTTGTTCTTTTGCGCCGGGGCAATCTATGTCGCCAGCCATAAGACCGAGGTTTCCGAAATGGCGGGACTCGGCCGCAAGATGCCGATCACCATGATCGCCTTCCTGATCGGCTCGCTCAGCATTATCGGGCTGCCACCCTTCGGCGGCATGTGGAGCAAATGGGCGCTGGCGATGGGGGCGCTCGATGCCGGGTATGCAACGGTCGTCGCCGTGCTGATGATCAGCTCGCTGCTGAGCGTCGCCTACCTGCTGCCCGTCGTGGCGCGCGCCTTCTTCCTGCCGCCGCCCGCCGAGCCGGAGGCGCACGGCGAGCTTGGCGAGCACGGCATGCACCAGGGCGCACACTCGGGCGAACACTCGGGCGAACACTCTGGCGAACATGCGGCCGCCGCCGCGAAGTCCGGCCTGCAGGAGGCGCCGGTGGCCTGCCTGATCGCGCTCTGCGCCACCGCCCTGTTGTGCCTGGTCCTGTTCTTCCAGGCGGACCGGATCGAGGCCCTGCTGCAGGGCATCTTCATCGCTCCCTGACGGAGAGACGCGTCATGTCGGCATCCGATCCACGAGAGAAGCGCTACTGGCTGGATGACCCGGCCAATGTGACGCGGCTGGTGCGGGTCTTCTATGCGGTCTGCGCCGTGCTGATCGCGATCGATGTGTTCGTGCCCAAGCACGGGCCGTTCGCCATCGAGCACTGGTTCGGCTTCTACGGCTTCTACGGCTTCATCGCGTGCGTGGCGCTGGTCCTCATTGCCAAGCAGTTGCGCAAGATCCTGATGCGGCCGGAGGACTATTATGACCGGTGAGTTCTCCCCCGGCCTGATCCTGATCCTTGGCGCCCTTCTGGTGCCTCTGCTGCGGGGACGGCTGCGCGCGATCTATATGCTGGCTCTGCCGGTTGCCGCCTTCGCGTATCTCCTGACGTTGCCGCAAGGCGACCTGGGAATCGTCAATATTGGCGGCCTGTCGCTGAACACGCTGCGCGTCGACAAGTTGAGTTTGCTGTTCTGCTATGTGTTCCTGATCGCGACGTTGATCTGCGTCGTCTATGCCCTGCATCTGCGCGATACCGTGCAGCACGTGGCAGCGCTCATCTACGCCGGCAGCGCCATCGGTGCGATCTTCGCCGGCGATCTGGCGACCCTCTTCATCTACTGGGAAGGCATCGCGATCGCTTCCGTCTTCCTCATCTGGTCGTCGCGCACGGAGGAATCCTACCGCGCCGGCATGCGCTATCTCATCATCCAGGTGGGATCGGGCGTCCTGCTCCTTGCCGGCCTCCTCATCCACTACCGGCAGACCGGATCGCTCGCCTTCGGGGTGCTGGCGCTGGACGCGCCGGGCGGGCTGCTGATCTTCCTCGCCTTCGGCATCAAGGCCGCCTTCCCGATCCTGCATGCCTGGCTGCCCGATGCCTATCCACGCGGAACGCCAACCGGCACGGTGCTGCTCTCGGCCTTCACCACCAAGGTCGCGATCTATGCCCTGGCGCGCGGTTTCGCCGGCACGGATATCCTGATCCCCATCGGCACCGTCATGGCGGCCTTCCCGATCTTCTACGCGGTGATCGAGAACGACCTCCGGCGCGTGCTGGCGTACAGCCTCAATAACCAGCTCGGCTTCATGGTGGTCGGGATCGGGCTCGGCACCGAGCTGGCGCTCAATGGCGCGGTCGCCCACGCGTTCGCCGACATCCTGTTCAAGGGCCTGCTCTTCATGTCCATGGGCGCGGTCCTGTTCCGCGTCGGGACGGTGAAAGGCTCGGAACTGGGCGGCCTCTACAAATCCATGCCCTGGACCACCGGCTTCTGCATCGTCGGCGCGGCCTCAATCTCGGCATTTCCGCTGTTCAGCGGCTTCGTCACCAAATCGATGATCATGACGGCCGCGATGGAGGAGGGGCATTTCTGGGTCTGGATCGTGCTGCTGTTCGCCAGCGCCGGCGTGTTCCATCACGCAGGGATCAAGATTCCCTATTTCGCCTTCTTCGCCCATGATTCCGGCAAGCGCTGCCAGGAGGCGCCGCTCAACATGCTGGTGGCGATGGCGATCTCCGCGGCGCTGTGCATCGGCATCGGCTGCTTCCCAGGCCTCTTCTACGGCCTGCTGCCGTTCGAGACCGCCTACCGGCCCTACACGCTGGACCACGTGGTTGCCCAGGTGCAGTTGCTGTTCCTGTCCGCCCTGGCTTTCACCATCCTGATGCGCACCGGCATCTACCCGCCGGAGCTGCGTTCGGTGAACCTGGATGCCGAATGGCTCTATCGCCGGTTGGGGCGTTCGTTGCTGGAGGGCGCCCGCGCGGCCGGTGAGGCTGCCTGGAAGTTGCTGACGCGCGGATTCGGCCACGGCGTTTCGTTCGCGATCGCGTATGTGCGCCGCCACCATGGGCCCGAGGGCCTGCTCGCAAGGCCGTGGCCCATCGGCACGATGGCGGTCTGGACCACCATCATGCTCGCGGCCTATCTCGTCTTCTTCTATCTGTAGCTTCGCGCGGCCGCTCACTGGACGGGCGCGAGATTGGCGAGGAACTGCCGCGTCGCCGCTTCCCAGGAGAAGCCCTGCGCATAGAGCCGGCAGGCGGCGCGGGGCAGGGTGATCGCGCGCTCGACCGCCTTGGCCAGATCCCAATCCAGCGCGCCGACCTCGCCCTCGCGCACCACGTCCTTCGGCCCGGCGACGGGGAAGGCGGCCACCGGCAGCCCGCAGGCCATGGCCTCCAGCATCACCAGCCCGAACGTGTCGGTGAGGCTGGGAAAGACGAACACATCCGCCGCCGCCACGTGCCGCGCCAGGTCGGTCCCGAACTTCGCGCCCAGAAAATGGACGTCGGAATGCTGCGCCTTGAGCGCGGCAAGCTGCGGCCCGTCGCCGATCACCACCTTCGAGCCCGGCAGCTTCAGCGCGAGGAAGGCGCCGATGTTCTTTTCCACCGCGACCCGTCCGACATAGAGATGGATCGGCCGCGGCAGATCGAGATCGGCACGCTCATCTGGGCGGAACAGCTCCAGGTCCACCCCGCGGCTCCAGCGGGTGATATTGGCGAAGCCGCGCTGGATGAGCTCGGTCTCGATCGACTGGGTGGCGACCATGATGCGCGTCGCCGGCGCATGGAACCGCCGCACGATCGCGTAGGTCCAGCCGAGCGGGACCGCGAAGCGCGCGGCGACGTATTCCGGAAACCGCGTGTGATAGGCGGTGGTGAAGGGCAGGCGCCGCTTCAGGCACCAGGCGCGGGCGGCGCGGCCCAGCGGCCCTTCGGTCGCGATGTGGATCGCATCGGGGGTCAGCGCAGCGAGCATCCCGGCGAGCCTGGCGGCGGGCCACAGCGCGAGGCGGATCTCGGGATAGGTCGGGCAGGGAATTGTGCGGAACTGGTCGGGTGAGATCACCGCAATCTGGTGACCGAGCCGCTCCATCTCCGCCTTGGTGCGCTGCAGTGTCCGCACGACGCCATTGACCTGCGGCGCCCACGCATCGGTGACGAGGACCAGGCGCAAGGACCCTCAGCGCGCCGCGGTGAGGCTGAGCTCGGGCGTGAGCATGGAGAACTGCCGCGTCGTCGCCCATTCGATGATCTCCAGCCTGCCGTCGCGATGCTCGACCAGGGCGGTGCAGCTCTCCACCCAGTCGCCGTCATTGCAGTAGAGGATGCCGTCGATCTCCTTGATCTCGGCCTTGTGGATGTGGCCGCAGATGACGCCATCGAGCCCGCGGCGCCTCGCCTCCGCCGCCATCGCATGCTCGAAGTCGCTGATGAACTTGACCGCGTCCTTGACCCGTGTCTTCAGGAACGCCGAGAGCGACCAGTAGGGGTAGCCGAGCGCGACCCGCGCCGTGTTGTACCAGTGGTTGATCTGCAGGCACCAGGCATAGGCATGGTCGCCGAGCTTGGCCAGCCAGCGCGCATACTTGACGATGCCGTCGAACGCGTCGCCATGCGCGACCAGCAGGCGCTTGCCGTCGGCGGTGACGTGGATAGTCTCGTTCATCATCATCACGCCGCCGAACGCCATGCCGTCATAGTCGCGCAGCGGCTCGTCATGGTTGCCCGGCACATAGGTGACGCGCGTGCCCTTGCGCGCCTTGCGCAGCAGCTTCTGCACCACGTCGTTGTGGCTCTGCATCCAGAACCAACTGCGCTTCAGGCGCCAGCAATCGATGATGTCGCCGATCAGGTAGATCTCGTCGGCGTCATTGTGCTTCAGGAAATCGAGGAGGAACTCCGCTTTGCATCCGCGCGTGCCCAGATGGATATCGGAAATGAAGATCGCGCGGTAATGGTTGGTCGGCGGCGTCGCCTGCATCTCTCCGCTTCCTGGCCGTTGAGCCGGTGCGCGAGTCGCCGTTTCGCGCAGGCGTAGAGCTAGTGCAAAGCGGCAACGGGACCATGACAGAGACGTGACGGATTTAAGTCATGGTCAAAGGAAAGGCGGCCGAAGCCGTCCTTTGGATGGAGTGAACACCGCGGTCGTCAATTAGCGCGCATTCGGCGGAGCCGCCGCTTCCTCGCCCTCGCCGCATTCGGTCGCGCTGCCTGGGTCTGCGCCGAAGTCCATGTCGGGCGCGATCCAGCGACCAGAGGGTGGCAGTATGGCCTAGTCGCTCAGCCCGCCGCGATTTCCGCCCAGGCCGCCGTCATTGACCCCGCCGCGAATCGAATCGCCGCCGCTGAGGCCGCCATTGCCGCTGCGCGGCTGGGTCGGCCTGACCAGCGGGCCGCTGTCCTCGTCCTCGCCGTATTCGTCGGCGCTGCGCGATTCAAAGCGTTCGCCGGCCTCGGCGCATCCGCCCGGCTCGCCGCATTCATGCTGGAAGCCGCCATGCGGATCGAGGTCATTGTCCTGGGAGCTGCCTTGCTCCGCCAAGACAACAGGCGGCGGCAGGCTTACCGCGCCCAGCAAGGCGAAGGCGCTGACTCCAAGCCAGAGTTGCAGGCGTCGATTCATGGCTCACCTCTCGATCCGCTCTCTAAGAGAACGCGCGAGCGGTCGTACGGTTGCGCGCACGTGTCACAAGGTGGTGAGGCAGAAGACGGCGCGCCAGCCCCGATCACGCAAGCGTGCGACGGCTTTCCGCGTCCGGCGCCTGCCTCAAGCGCCGGCCTGCGCGCCGGCCAGGGTCATGCCTTCGATCCGCACGGTCGGCGAATCGGTGCCGTACCGGAACAGCAGGTCGTTGGCAGGCGTCAGGTTCCGGAACATGTCCTTGAGATTGCCCGCCACGGTAACCTCCGAGACGGGATACGTCAGCTTCCCATTCTCGATCCAATAGCCCGCCGCGCCGCGGCTATAGTCGCCGGTCACGCCGTTGACGCCGTGGCCGATCAACTCGGTGACGTAGAAGCCTTGGCGGATGTCCGCCATCAGATCCTCCGGCGTCATCCTGCCCGGCTCCAGATAGAGGTTGGTGGCGGAGGGCGATGGCGGCCCGGACGTGCCGCGCGCCGCATGGCCGGTGGTGGTGAGGCCGAGCTGCCGTGCCGAGCGGCAGTCCAGCAGCCAGGTGGTGAGCGCGCCATCCTCGATCAGGGCGCGCTTCTGGTTGGCGACGCCTTCGCCGTCGAACGGCTTGGAGCGCAGGCCGCGCGGGCGATGCGGATCGTCGATGATGCGAATGCCGGGCGCGAAGATTTGCTGCCCCATCTTGTCCTTGAGGAAGCTGGTGCCGCGGGCGATCGATGCGCCGTTGATCGCGCCGACGAAATGGCCGATCAGGCCGTTCGCGACGCGCGGGTCATAGATGATGGGCAGCTTCGCGGTCGCCGGCTTGCGCGGGTTGAGGCGCCGCACGGCGCGCTCGCCGGCCGACTTTCCGATCGTCTCGGGCGCCGGCAGGGTGCCGCCGAACACCGCGGTCGCATAATCGTAGTCGCGCTCCATCGCGGTGCCTTCGCCGGCTAGCACCGAGACGCTGAGGCCCCAGCGCGTGCCGGCATAGGAGCCGCTGAATCCGTTGCTGGCCGCCAGCGCGACCTCCGCGCGACCCCAGCCCGCTTCGGCGCCTTCGGAATTGGTGACGCCGGGAACGGCCCGCGCCGCATCCTCCGCGCGCGCGATCATCTCGGTAAGCTCCGCCTCGCTCGGCTCGCGCTTGTCGTCGAGGTCGAGCGCGACCAGCGCCTTCACCAGAAGCCCCTGATCGGCGAGGCCGCAGAACTCATCCTCCGGCACGACGCGGGCCATCGCCACCGCGCGCTCGGCCAGCTCATCCAGCATCTTGGGATCGAGGTCGCTGGTGGAAACGATCGCCTGGCGCTTGCCCACGAACACGCGCAGGCCGAGATCCTGCGCCTCGGACCGTTCCAGCTTCTCGCGCTTGCCGAGGCGCTGCGCGACGTCGAGCGATACGTTGCGCACCAGCAGGCAATCGGCCGCCTCCGCACCCTTTGCCTTGGCGCGCTTCAGCAAATCTTCCAATATCTGCAGGGATTCTGGCTTTGCGGTCATGTCGGGCTCTCTCAGCTTGAGGCGGCCAAACTAGGCTGGGCGATGGGTGGTGGCAAGCGTCCCGGCAGGATGAACAGATGAACCTGAAACACGTTCTGCTCGGCGCCGCGCTCCTGGCCATCCTCCTGCTCGGCGGGCTGTGGTTGTTCCTGCGCCAGGTCCCGCCCAGCGAGACGCTCGACAGCTTCCAGAACACCTGCATCGAGGGGCAGCGGCGCGGCATCTCCGGCGACACGCGGCCGCTCGACGAGCTCACAGAGGCGCGGCTGCTGGCCTTCTGCGACTGCGTGGCGCGCGGGGTGGGCAGCCGCCTCTCGCGACAGGACATCGCCGCCATCGGCCTCGACCAGGGCAACCCCGCGCTCGACGCCAGGCTCGACGCGATCTTCGTATCCTGCGCGCGGTCAAATCCCTAGGTGGGCAAGGTTTCGATGGCGGCAAGGCCGAACTGCGCCAAGGCGTGCCGCATCGTTTCCTCGCACGCGGCTGAGGTGAGGGCGAGGTCGGCGGCAAGGGCGCTCGCGCGCGGCGGCGGCAACACCTCGACCACGCGCCGCGCGACCGCCGTGCCGGAATCGATCCAGGTGGTATCCGCGGGACCGACGGACTGCAACTCTATCCGGAGCAGCGGGAAATGCGTGCAGGCCAGCACGATTACGTCCGGCTGCGCGTCGGCGGGGCGGTCGAAGAAGGGCGCGAGGATGCCTCGCACGCGCGCGCGATCCGCGGCCCGGCCCAGCAGCTTGGCCTCCGCGATTTCCACCAGCTCCGCCGAGCCGATCTTGAGCACGGTGCAATCGGCCGCGTAGCGCTGGATGAGGGCGTCGGTGTAGGGCCGGTTGATGGTCGCTGGCGTTGCCAGCAGGCCGATGATCTTGCGCCTGCTCTGCTGCGCCGCCGGCTTGATCGCAGGCACCACGCCTACCACCGGGATGCTGGTGGCGGCGCGCAATTGCGGCAGGCAGATGGTGCTGATGGTGTTGCAGGCGGTGACGATGAGGTCCGGCTGCACGCGTCGGATGGCGCGCTCCATTACGTCGAGAAAATGCGCCAGCAGCGACGCATCCGGCCGCGTGCCGTACGGGAAGAACGCGTTGTCGCACAGATAGGCGAGCCGCGCCTGCGGCAGGGCCTTGCGGATCTCGGCAAGGATGGTGAGGCCGCCCAGGCCGGAATCGGCCGCGAGAATCGTCGGCCCGGAATCGGCGGCCAGGATGACCGGCGCGGCCATCGCGCTCATCGGGCTATTCGGCCGCCAGCCCCGTCGGCGATGCCAGCGCCTTGCGGATCAGGTCCGCCGTCTCCTTGCGCCCATACAGCGCGATGAAGGAGCCGAAGCGCGGGCCCTGATCCTGCCCCAGCAGCACCTCGTAGAGCGCCTTGAACCAGGCGCGCAGCTCCGGGAAGGGATGCGCCTTGCCGATCTCGTAGACCTGGGTCTGCATGTCCTCACCCGTCGCTTCGGCCGGCGCGGTCTCCAGGTAAGTCAGCAGCTCGCCAAGGGCCGTGCGCTCCATCTCGGTCGGCGCGCGATACTTCTTCGCCGGCTTCACGAAGTCGCGGTAGTAGTTGATCGCGTAGCCGACCAGCTTGTCGAGGAAGGGCGCGCTCTGCGGCGTCGCCTCCGGGCGGTAGCGCGTGATGAAGCCCCAGAGCTGCGACTTCTCCTCCGCATTCGCCACGCTGGCGAGGTTGAGCAGGATGCCGTAGCTGAGGTCGGAGACCGCCTTGGGCGGCTGGCCGTTATGGATGTGCCAGACGGGATTCTCCAGCCTCTGCGCCGGCGCCTCTTCTTCGAACTTCGCGTTGAAGGTGAGGTAATCGTCGACCGCCCGCGGGATTACGTCGAAATAGAGCCGCTTCGCCGCGCGCGGCTTCTGGTACATGAAAAGCGCCAGGCTCTCGGGCGGCGCATAGGCCAGCCATTCCTCGACGCTGAGGCCGTTGCCCTTGGACTTGGAGATCTTCTGTCCCTTGTCGTCCAGGAACAGCTCGTAGTTGAAGCCTTCGGGCGGCTTGCTGCCGAGGATCCGGCAGATCTTCCCGGCCAGCTCCACCGACGGAATCAGGTCCTTGCCCGACATCTCGTAGTCGACGCCGAGCGCGTGCCAGCGCATGCCCCAATCCGGCTTCCATTGCAGCTTGCAGCGGCCGCCGGTGACCGGCGTCTCCACTTCGCTGCCGTCCTCGTCGGTGTAGGTGATGGTGCCGGCGGTGATGTCGTATTTGGTGACCGGCACCTGCAGCACGCAGCCGGTCTTCTCGGAGATCGGCAGGAACGGAGAATAGGTCGCGGCCCGCTCTTCGCGCAGCGAGGGCAGCATCACTTCCATGACCTTCGCGTAGTGCTTGAGCACCTCGAGCAAGGCGGCGTCGAACCGGCCGGAGGTGTAGAACTCCGTGGAGGACTGGAACTCGTATTCGAAGCCGAAGGAATCCAGGAAGCGCCGCAGCATCGCGTTGTTGTGATGGCCGAAGCTCTCGTATTCGCCGAACGGGTCCGGCACCTTGGTGAGCGGCTTGCCCAGATGCTTGGCCAGCATGTCCTGGTTGGGCACGTTGGTCGGCACCTTGCGCAGGCCGTCCATGTCGTCGGAGAAGGCGAACAGGCGCGTCGGCATGTCGCTCAGCCGGTGGAACGCGCGCCGCACCATGGTGGTGCGCACCACCTCGCCGAAGGTGCCGATATGCGGCAGGCCGGAGGGGCCGTAGCCGGTCTCGAACAGCACATAGCCCTTGGCCGGCGGCGCATCCTTGTAGCGCTCGACCAGCTTGCGCGCCTCCTCGAATGGCCAGGCGCGCGCCGCTTGGGCATATTGCCGTTCGGAACTCATCTCTTTCCTCAAAAAGCAGGTAACAGCCGGCCCCGAACCTAGTGATTGCAGCCGGGGGGAGCAAGCAGGATCGCGCCCGAAAACGGCGGAATCCGGGCGATTCCGCGCCTATTCGGCGCGCCAGCCGATCTCCGCGACCAGCGGCAGGTGGTCGGAGCCGAGCCGGGGGCCGAGCGCCGCACGCAGCAGCGTCACGCGCCCGCGCACCCAGACATGGTCGAGCGGCAGGCGCACGAGCGGCGGCAGCCAGACCGGCCAGGAGGGACGCAGCTTGCGGTCGTTCGCGAGTCCCGTCTTGCGCTCCAGATCCCGGAGATAGGACGACCAGCCCGCCGCGTTGCAGTCGCCGGCCAGGATGAGGTCGCTGGGCGCGGCGCGGACCAGGTCGGCGACGGACTCGAACTCCACCGGGATGCGATGCGCGTCGCGCAGGCGCAACGGATTGGTGGGATGGATCGCGACCAGGGTGATGGCGCGCCCGTCGACCGCGAAATCGGCCGCTAGATGGCGCGGCAGGACATCGTCCCCGATGCCGCCGCTGCGCCGCGCCAGGGGAAAGCGCGACAGGATGACGATGCCATAGGGGTTGTCCGGCGCGCAGGTGTCCAGCGCGTGCGGGAAGCGCGTCTCGAGGCCGCGCAGATGCTTGCGCGCCTCCGGCGTCACCTCGCACAAAGCGAGCACGTCGGCATCGAGGTCGCTCAATCCGTCGATCATGCGCGCGAAGCCGGTGTTCTTGTGCAGCAGATTGGCGGCCGCGAGGCGCAGCAGCGGCCCGCCCTCCGCCAGTCTGTCCTCCGCCAGTTTGCCCTCCGCCGGTTTGTCCTCCGCCAGTTTGCTCTCCGGCAGTTTGCTCTCCGGCAGTGCCGGCGCGGCCTTGCGCGGCCACAGGCGCCAGCTCCAATAGGCCGCGACGGCGAGGGAGAGCGCGGCCGCGATCCAGTCGCCCCGCAAAATGGCGCCGATCAGGGCGACGAGGCCAAGCTGCCAAAGCTGCAGCCCCCAATGCTGCGGCACGCCAAGCAGCGGCCGGCGCGGAAACAGGATCGCCAGTAGGCTCGCGATGGCCAGGAACGCGACCAGCAGGTGCAGGAGCAGCAGGAGGGCGGGAGAATTCATCATGTCCTCGTCGGGCGGGCCGCAGGATCGCCGCGCGGCCGGTTGCCGTCAATCCGCGCCGCTCGCTCAAATGCCGGCCTTTTCTTCACGACCCCTTCACCATTTCTCCGCCATGCTCAAGGGCGGACCGCGGCCTTCCATGCCGCGGGACCGGAGCGACGGCCTGGAACGAGGGCTCGAAACGAGAGCCTGGAACGAGGGATCGCCTCATTTGAGCGGACCAAGTCCTCTTCTGCGGATCGCCTGGATCAGCGCGGCGATCGTCATCGGCGCGGTCGTCGTCGGCTCGCAGCTCTCGACCGGCAGCCTCTCCCGATTGCTCCCCCCGCGCCACGGCGACATGGACACTGACCCGGAGGAAGTCAGTCTGGACGAGCCGACCGCCGACGAATACGGCGCGGAGGATAGCGGGGACGACACCGAAGCCGAAGAGGCGTTCCTCGACGAATCCGCCGATGAAACCGCCGGAGACGACGCGGAGGTGTCCGCCGACGAGGAGGAATTCGCACCCGAAGATGAGTTCGCGTCCGAAGAGGACGATGGCGATGAAGCGGAAGAAGGCGATCCGGACGAGTTGTGATCCGCCAGCATCCTAAATCGGCTCTTGGCTGAGAGCCGTCCGGATCGACCCACGCGCCCCTACGCGTAGTACCGCCCGAACCGGTTGCCCAGGAAGTCGCCGAGGGCGCATTGCTCCTGGCGGATGAAGCCCTGTTTCGGCAGCTTGCCGTCGAAGAACAGGTCGACCATCGCGGTGATGCCGGCGGCGGTGGTGATCTGGATCGCGCTCATCAGCTTGCCCCCGGTCGGACCACCAACCTCCTGTGCGTAGATCTTCTTGGCATAGCTCTCCTGCGTCAGGCGCCCCTCGCGCATGCCGGTGACGACGACGAAGATCAGCACCACGTCCTGATGCGTGATGGGCACGGAGGTCTCGAGGATGTCCTTGAGGAGACCGCGCCGATCCTTGAGGCGCAGATCCTCCAGCAGCATCTTCATGATCCCGCAATGGCCGGGATAGCGCACGGTCTTGTAGTTGAGGCTCTCGACCTTGCCTTCCAGGGTCTCGCACAAGGTGCCGAGGCCGCCGGAGGTGTTGAAGCATTCGTAGTCGATGCCGTCGAGCGAGAAATGCTCCAGCCCTTCCATCGGCATCACCTCGGTGAGCTTGCCCTCGTGGATCGCCTCGCAGGGATTGCAGTATTCGTTGATAAGGCCGTCGGTCGACCAGGTGAGATTGTATTTGAGCGCATTGGCCGGGAATTCCGGCAGCGCGCCGACGCGCATGTGCACCTCGCGCAGGCTGTCGAAGCGGCTGGCAAGATCGTTGGCGACGATGGAAATGAAGCCGGGCGCCAGCCCGCATTGCGGCGCGAAGGCCACTTTCGCGGTCTTTGCGATTGCCTTCACGGCGCGCGTTGTCTCGACATCTTCGGTGAGATCGAAATAGTGCGCCTCGACCTCCGCGCAGGTCCGGGCCACCCCGGGATTGAGGAAGAAGGGCAGCGCGGAGAGCACCGCATCCTGGCCCGCCGCGATCTTCGCCAGCGCGGCGCTGTCGCTGACATCGATCTCGTGCGTCTTCGCGCGCGCGCCGGCCGCCTGCCGCAGGAACGTGGCGTCGCTGTCGGCGATGGAGATGTCATAGCCGCCGCTGCCATGCAGCAGGTCGACGATGGCGCCGCCGATCTTGCCGGCGCCGAGAATCAGGACTTTGCGGGTCATCAGGGAGTTTCCTTTGCGATGCGGCGGGCTTGCTTGTCCCGCGATGGTAAGACCTTGGCAGGGGTTGCTTTAAGCCTGCGAAAGGTGAAAAAAGAGGCGGCAGACCGGCGAATCGACGGGGAATTATGGCAAAGCGCAATTTGGATGACACCGACCGCCGCTTGATCTCCTTGCTGCGGGCGAATGCGCGCATGCCGACCGCCGCGCTGGGCCGCCATCTCGGCCTCTCGCGCAGCGCCGTGCAGGAGCGGTTGAAACGGCTGGAGCGCGACGGCGTCATCACCGGCTACACCATCGTGCTGGGCGAGACGGCGGAGCATCCCGGCGTCTCCGCCCACGTCCTGCTGACCCTCGATCCCAAGTTCCAGGACCGTGCCATGGCCGCGCTCAAGGGCCTGCCGGAGGTTTCGAGCTGCTATACGGTGAGCGGCGTCTATGACGCGGTGGCCATGGTCCGGGCCTCCACCTCGTCGCATCTGGACGAAGTGCTCACGCGCATCGGCCGCCTGCCCGGCATCACGCGCACCACCTCCGCAATCCTGCTCTCGACGATGTTCGAGCGCGGGTAGCGCGCTTCAGAAATCTCCGAACGCCGCGATTGCGGCAGGGTCGTAGCCGCGGCTGGCGATCAGGAGCTGGCGTGAATAGGCGTGCAACAGGCGGCCTTCGCTGAGATCGTCGGCGCTAGCGGTCTCCACCACCTCGCCGGTGCGCATGATGGAGAGTCGCGCGCACATATGCGCGACGACGCCGAGGTCGTGGCTCACCAGCACATAGGTGAGGCCGAGCTGCTGGCGCAGGTCGGTCAGCAGGTTGAGCACTTCCGCCTGGATCGACACGTCGAGCGCCGAGGTCGGCTCGTCGAGCAGCACCACTTTGGGCTCGAGGATGAGCGCGCGCGCGATGGCGACGCGCTGCCGCTGGCCGCCGGACAATTGGTGGGGATAGCGGAAGCGGAACTCCGGGCCGAGGCCCACGCGGTCCAGCGCCGCGCGCACCCGCGTCTCGACATCCTCGACTCCATGGATGGCGAGCGGCTCGCTGAGGATGTGGTCCACCGTGTGCTTGGGATGCAGCGAGCCGTAGGGGTCCTGGAACACCATCTGCACCAGCCGGCGCAGGGCGCGCGGACGCTTGGCCGCGAGCTTCTGCCCCGCGATTGCCATGTGGCCGGACCAGAACGGGTTGAGTCCCGCCAGCGCGCGCAGGATGGTGGACTTGCCGGAGCCCGATTCGCCGACCAGCCCGTAGCTCTCGCCGGGCGCCACGGTGAAGCTGACGTTCTTCACCGCATCGACGCGGTCCGCGCCCTGGCCGAAGCTGATCGAGAGATCCCGGATCTCGATCATCGGCTGTGCCGCGCTCTCGGTCACGATCTCGGTCACGGGCGCACCGGCTCCATCCAGGATGGATCGCGCTGCAGCACCGGCAGGCGCGCCCGGCGCTGGTCGATCTCCGGCGGACAGGCGAGCAGGCCGCGCGTATAGGGGTGCCTCGCCTCGGCGAGTTCGCTGGCGGTCAGCTTCTCCAGCACCTGCCCCGCATACATGACAAGCACGCGGTCGCAAAAGGTGCGCACCAGGTTGAGGTCGTGGCTGATGAAGATGAGGCCCATGTGCCGCGTCTTCACCAGGTCGTCGAGGATGGCCAGCACCTGCAGCCGCACGGTCACGTCGAGCGCTGAGGTTGGCTCGTCGGCGATCAGCAGCTCCGGCTCGGCCATCAGCATCATGGCGATCATGGCGCGCTGGCCCATGCCGCCGGACAGCTCATGCGGCCAGGCGCGGAACACGCGCTCCGGGTCGCGGATGCGCACCGCCGCCAGCATGCCGAGCGCGTGCTGGCGCGCTGCCGCGCCCTCCTTGATCTCGCGCGCCGCTTCCAGCAATTGCTCGCCGATGGTCATGACGGGGTTGAGCGAGTATTTCGGGTCCTGCATCACCATGGCGATGCGTTTGCCGCGGATGGTACGCCATTGCTGCTCCGACAGGCCGATGAGGGTCTGGCCGTGAAAGGCAAGCTTCTCCGCCGTCACCTTGCCGGGCGTGAGTCCCAGGATGGCCCGGCCGGTCTGCGACTTGCCCGATCCGGATTCGCCGACGATGGCGAGCTTCTCGCGCCCCATGGCGAAGCTGACATCGCGTACCGCGTGCACCACGCCAACCGGCGTGTTGAAGCGGATATTGAGCTTCTCGACTTCCAGGATGGGGCCTTTCTCCATCAGCCCTCTCATCCTTCCCTGGGATCAAGCACGTCGCGCAGGCCGTCGCCGATCAGGTTGAAGCCGAGGCTGACGATGAAGATGGCGACACCGGGATAGGTGCAGACCCACCATTGCTCCAGGATCTGGCTGCGGCCTTCAGAGACCATCGCGCCCCATTCCGGCTGCGGCGGCGCGACGCCCAGGCCGAGAAAGCCGAGGCCCGCCGCGATCAGGATGACGCCCGCCATGTCCAGCGAGACGCGCACGATCAGCGAAGGCATGCACATCGGCATGATATGGCCGATCAGGATGCGCATGCCGGATGCACCGCTGATCCGCGCCGCCGCGATGTAGTCGGTGCCGCGGACAGTCAGCGTCTCGGCGCGTGCGATGCGCGCATAGGGCGGCCAGCTGGTGAGCGCGATCGCCAGCACGGCGTTCTCGATGCCCGGGCCCAAGGCCGCGGCGAAGGCGAGGGCGAGCACCAGCTTGGGAAAAGCGAGGAAGGCGTCGGTCAGGCGCATCAGCACCGCTTCGACCTTCCCGCCCAGGTAGCCGGCGGTGGCGCCGATCACGATGCCGACCGGGGCCGCGGTGATCGCCACCATGAAAATGATGAGCAAGGTGGTGCGAGAGCCGTAGACGATGCGGCTCCAGATGTCGCGGCCCTGCTGGTCGGTGCCGAGCCAATGCTCGCCGCCCGGCGCCACCAGCCGGTTGCCGAGATCGCCGGCAATCGGGTTGTGCGGCGCCACCCAGGGCGCGAACACGGCGCAGAACACGAGGATCGCGACGATCACCAGTCCCAGCATGGCGAGCGGATTGCGCGCGAACGCGACCCAGCTCAGATAGGCGCGGCTCAGCCGCGCCTGCAGCCGCGATTGCGGCGTCTCCGCCAGCAGCCATTTTCGCCACCGCGGCGGCGTGACGGCGATGGCCCAGTCGGTCATGCGATGCTCCTCATCGCGCCCTCGGATCCAGGACGCGATAGGCCACGTCGGTCAGCATGTTGATGACGATGAAGATCGCGCCCACGACAATGGTGCCGCCGAGCACCGCCGGCATGTCCTGGCCGAAGATCGAATCGGTGATGTAGAGCCCGAGGCCGCGCCAGGCGAACACCGTCTCGGTCAGCACCGAGCCTTCCAGCAGGTTGCCGTAGGACAGCGCGATGACCGTCAGCAGCGGCACCAGGATGTTGCCCATCGCATGCTTCCAGATGATGCGCCGCTCCGGCACGCCTTTGACGCGCGCGGTCAGGATGTATTCCTGGCGCAACTGTCCCAACATCAGCGAGCGCGTCATGCGGCTGATATAGGCGAGCGAGAAGTAGCCGAGCAGCGAAGCCGGCAGGATGAGGTGGGCGAGCGCGTTCCTGAAGAGATCGAAGTCGCCGGCGATCAGCGTGTCGATGGTCATGACGCCGGTCACCGGCGTGACGATCTCCTCATAGCCGAAATCGAGCCGCCCCGGTCCCGGCAGCCAGTCGAGCTTGGCATAGAAGACCAGCAGCCCCATCAGGCCCAGCCAGAAGATCGGCACCGAATAGCCGATGAGGCCGAAGAAGCGCACCATGTGGTCGATCCAGGTGTCCTTGCGCACGGCGGCCCAGACGCCGAGCGGCACGCCGAGCACGACTCCGATCAGCGTGCCGAGCGTCGCCAGCTCCAGGGTCGCCGGAAAGACGCGGGCGAGCTCGGAGGCGATCGGCCGCCCAGTGCGCACCGATTCGCCCAGGTCGCCCTGCAGCACGTTGGTGAGATAGATCCAGAACTGTACCAGGATCGGCTTGTCGAGGCCGAGCCGGATGCGCGCCGCTTCGATGGTGGATTCGGAGGCATGGTCGCCCACCACCGCCAGCACCGGATCGGCCGGCAGGAGCCGCGCGATGATGAAGGTCACCAGCAGCAATCCCAGCAGCGTCGTCGCGACCGAGAGGATGAGGCGAAGGGCGGCTTTCATGCTCTCCCTGAAAACCAATCGGCGGGATGCGTTCCCTGAAGAACGCATCCCGCCGGGAGAAGGTGCCGTCTAGTTCTTGACGACGTCGCGATAGAGATCGAGATCGAAGGTCGGGCCGACGATGAACCCGTCCACGTTCTTGCGCAGGGCGATGGTCTCGACCTGCTGGAACAGAATGACGTACGGCCCTTCGTCGAGCTGCAGCTTCTGCAGGTCCATATACATCTGGGCCCGCTTGGTCGCATCCTTCTCGTCGCGCGCGGCCATCACCCTGGCTTCCATCTCCGGCGTGGCCCACTGGTTGCGCTTGGCAAGCGGCGCGTTCAGGAAGCCGTCGGCGTTGGAGTGGGGGTCCTGGTAGTCGGAGCCCCACTGGCCGAGATAGATGTCATGCTCGCTGGCGCGGTACTTGGTCAGCGTCGTCTTGTTGTCGGCCATCTTGATGACGAGATTGATGCCGGCCTGCGCCATCGTGTTCTGCAGCGAGGCGGAGAGCTCGCGCGCCTCCGACTTGTTGGTGACGTCGATCGTGACGTTGAAGCCGTTCGGATAGCCGGCCTTGGTGAGCAGCTCCTTGGCCTTGGCAACGTCCAGCGTATAGGGCGTGGAATTGTCGGCGCCGAGCTGCCCGTCAGGCAGGAAAGTCTGGTGCTTGATGCCGGTGCCGTTGAACATCGTCTCCTGCAGCCCGTCGTAATCCACCAGGTAGCGCATGGCCCGACGCACATCCGGGTTGCCCAGATGCTGGTTCGTCACGTTCAGGCCCATGTACCACAGGGTCGCCTTGGGATAGGACTGCAGCTTGATGTTGGGGTCCTTCTTGACGGCGGCGAGCTGGTCGCCGGTCAGGTTGCGCGCGATGTCGATGTCGCCCTTCTGCAGCAGCAATTGCTGGGTGGCGCTCTCGGTCACGTTGCGGACCAGCACGCGCTTGATCTCCGGCGCGCCGTCCCAATAGTTCTCGTTGGCCTCGAGGACGAGCGACTCGTTCGGCTGCCAGCTTCGCAGCGTGAAGGGGCCCGAGCCGGCGCCGTTGGTCTTCAGCCATTCATGGCCCCAATCGCCGTTCGCCTCATTGGCGGCGACGAGATCCTTGTCGACCACGACGCTGGTGAAGGAGAGGCAGTTGAGGAAGAAACTCGGTGCATAGGCGGCGTCCAGCTCGACCTCGAGGGTCATTGGATCCTTCACCCGCACCTTGTCCTTCACGTTCTCCTTGGTGAGGCCGAACTGCGTCATGATGAAAGCCGGGTTGAGATCGAGCGAGACGAAGCGCTCCATCGAGAACTCGACATCCTCGGCCGTCAGGTCGTTGCCGGAGTGGAACTTGATCCCCGGACGGATCTTGAAAGTGAAGGTCCTGCCGTCATCGCTGACCGACCAGCTTTCGGCCGCCTGGAGCTTCAGTTGCGAGGGGTTGGCCGGATCGATCACCACCAGGCGGTCATAGGTGTTCGCCATGTATTCCGACGCGGTGAACTCGTAGATCTCCGCCGGGTCGAGCGAGATCATGTCATCGATCACATAGGCCATGACCAGCGTGTCCGCCGGGGTCTTCGCGTGCGCCGCGGCCGACGAAGCCAGGATCGCGACCGCCGCCAGAGAGCCCTGCAGCGCGGATCGCAGGAACGGTTTCATAAGTTGCCTCCTCGAAGTTTTTCGTTATTGCCCGCCGAATTTCCAGCCGATCGGTCAGTTTGTCCAGCAGGAACGGCCGAAAGCCCAGGCTGAAGGCCCACTTAGCGGTGTTTACCGGCCCGAGCTCAAGGCCCGGGACCAGGACCGCGCCCTGTGGAACCCGCCCTGCGCTCACGGGGTTGTATGTTGCAGAAGGATGACAGCCCCGTCATTTTCACGTGAAATTTCAGCGGCGTACGGGGCGGGCGAAACCCGGTTTCATGACAACAGAACAGGTGCAAGACCGGGGGGTTTTGGCCCGCTCGCGATGGGCCGTGCCGGTCTTTTCGACCCTCCTGCTCTATGGCGTCGCCTATTACGCCTGCTGGGCGGCGTTCGGGATCAAGATCGTCGAGTCGCGCGCGCTCTATGATCTCGGCGTCAACCTGGCGCTGGCGCTCCTGGTGTTCTCGGTCTCACGGCGGATCTGGCCGTTCGTGCTGCTGCAGGCCCTCTATTTCGCCGTGTTCTACGTGGCGAGCGCGCTCAAGGTCGCGGTGCTCGGCCGGCCGATCATGCCGGAGGATGTTCACAACCTGTCTGCGCTGATCGAGATTCTCGGGACCGTGGGGTGGGTGGCGGTCGCCCTGCCGCTCGCCTTGCTGGCCTGCATGCTGGTGTTCAACCTGAGATTCCGGGCCGGGCCCGCCCGCGCCGGCTGGGCGTTGCTGATCGCTGTGCCGCTCGGCGCCGCCGGAACCCCGGTCGCGCTCAGCACGAGCCTGGATGCGTTCTTTGGCAACACGCCCTGGGATCAGCGGGAGAATTTCATCTGGCGCGGCGGGGCCGTGCATCTCGCGCAGGAATCGCTGCGCGCCCTGGCTGTACGCCGTCCGGCGCCCACCGAGCAGGAAGTGCTGGCGGCCATCCGGCGCCGGGCGGAGGCGGCTGGTGGCGTGGTGGAGCCGCTGATACCGCTCGGCCATCGGCGGAACCTGCACCTCATCCTGGAAGAGAGCTTCTGGGATCCCACCGTTCTCGGCGCGGCAGGCTACAGCGCCGATCCGATCGACCCGCGCTTTCGCGATCTCTGGCGGCAATCCAATCACACGCAGGGCCTTAGCCCGGCTTTCGGCGGACAGACCGCCAATGCCGAGTTCGAGGTCCTCTGCGGCTTTCCGGTCAACCAGATCGCGGTCAAGTTCGAGTTCAGCCTGCTGCGCGACGTGCCGTGCCTGCCGCGCATCCTCAGCGAGCTTGGCTATCGCACGGTGGCCTCGCACCCGAACGTCGCCGGCTTCTGGAACCGCTACGCTGCGTATGGGCGTTTGGGCTTCGAGACCTTCTGGGCCGAGGACGCGCTGGACATGAGCGACCGCAACGGCCCCTTCCTGGCCGACCGCTCTTTGCATCGCCAGGTCCGCGAGAAGCTGCAGGCAACCGACGATGGGCGGCCGGTCTTGGACTACATCGTCACCATCGACGGCCACTGGATGTATGACGCGGGGGATCAGCGCCCGCCAGCCCTCACCAGCACGTCCAGGATCAAGGAAGTCGGCGATTACGGGAACATGCTGCACTACAAGACGCGGCAGATGATGGACGCGATCGAGGCCATCCGGCGCGACGATCCGGATTCGCTGATCGTGGTGTTCGGCGATCATCTGCCGATGCTTGGCCGCAAATTCGCGGGCTATGCCGAATCCGGTCTGCTGCCCGACAATCTCGGCGCCTTCACCGGCGAGCAATACGATCTCGCCGCGGCCACGCCGCTGCTGGTGATCGATGGCCGCAACGGCCCGCTCGATCTCGGCCGCATCCCGATGTACCGGCTGCCCGGCATCATCCTGCGCCTGCTGGGCGAGGACGAGCGGAGGACCATCTTCGACCTGGCGCAGGTGCCGTCCGCGACCATTCCCCGGCCGCTTCCCGATGTGATGATGACCTATCACGGAAACGCGCCGCAGGAACTCTGCCGGGAGAAGACAGTGTCGGAAGCCTGCACCGCAGCGGCGGCCTGGCTGTCCGATGTGCTGCTGCTCGAGCAGGACCTGTTCGCCGGCGCGCAGCACGCGCTGAAGTTCCTGGATCGCGCGCCATCCGTGCGTGAAGACCTCCACGCCCGGTTCCAGGCGCCCTGACTACACCGCGATGCTGAAGACGCGCGGCTGATTGTCAACGGCCGGGGGCGATCCGCCGGCCCGGCGATAGGCGTCGGAGGCCGCCTCGAATTGCGGGTTGTAGAGGCCCTGGCGCGGCCGTTCCTGGGCGATCAGGCTGGCGATGAACGCGCTCGCGTTGCGCGGCTGCGGGCCGGCGCCGAAGCCGTCGAACACATCGGAGGAGATGCGCTCGCTCTCGGCCTCGCGGCTGATGGCTTCGGCTTCGCTTGCGTCCGGCGCCGGGCCGGTCTCGCGCAGCCCGGCCTCCGCTGCGCCGCGGCTGTTGTATGGTCGGAAACGGAACTGCTTGCCCCTGACCTCGACCGTGTCCTCGCGTCGCGGGTCGATGAGCGTGAGGACGCCGTGCGCCGCCTCGGGGGCGCGCCGGTCGCGGGCTGCCTCGCTCGCCGATCCGGACTCGCCCTGGACTGCCCGCGCGCTGGCGCGCTGGGGCAGTTGCGACGGCGGCAGAAGAATGGCGCGTGCGATCTCTGGCATCGAGTTCTTCGACAAGGATGTCGCCCGACGCGCAGCGGCGGGACGGTCAATCCGCGACCGGGCCGCGCCCGGACGACATCAGCAATTTGGGGCAATTTGCCTGGGACTGCAAGCCAGGTTGCCGGGTCTATGTCGAATTTCCGTGCGTTTACAAAGATTTAACCAAATGCTAAATGCGGATAAAATTCCAGGATTCAGAGTTTCTTAATGCTCACCGCCTACTTTCCGACCTCTAGTCCAGCTCACGAAATGGATGCCTTTGAACGTGCCGATCGGAGAACCGGAAAGCAGAAAATCGGCCCCCGATCGGTCGACCAAACTCCCACCGGAATGGATTGAACACGCGCTGGTCTCGGCCGGCGACGTGGCCTATTCCTGGGACGTGGCGAGCGACCGGCTGGCCTGGGCCGGCAATCTGTCCGATGTGCTCACCGACATCCCGATGGAGACGCTGGCGACCGGGCATGCGCTGAACGATCGCATCCATCCAGAGGATCTGCCGCGACGGCTGAAGGCGCTCTCCGACCATTTCGCCCTGGGCAAGCTGTACGATTGCGAATATCGCCTGCGCACCGGCCACGGGCAGGTCGTCTGGGTGCATGATCGCGGGCTGGCGCAGATGGGCGGCGCGGGCATCCCCAAAACCATGGCGGGCTCGCTGCGCATCGTGACCCAGCGCAAGCAGACCGAGGCGCGCCTGGAACGTGCCGCCAATTACGACGACCTCACCGGGCATTTCAATAAGTCGCGCCTGCGGCAGGAACTGGAACAGGCGCTGAGCTTCGCGCGGCGCTTTTCCACCTCCGGCGCCTTCCTGGTGGTGGGCGTCGACAAGCTCGCGCTCATCAACAACGCCTATGGCTACGAGGTGGGCGACGCGGTGCTGGTGACGGTGGGCCAGCGCCTCGACCGCTTCGTGCGGTCCAGCGACGTGATCGGCCGCCTCTCCGGCGACCGCTTCGGGATCGTCCTGACGCAATGCCCGGAAGACATGATCGCGACCGCGATGGACCGCGTGATCGAGGTGATCCGCGAGCGTCCGATCGACGTCGACAACCAGTCCATTCCGGTGACGGTGTCGGTCGGCTGCGTGATGTTCCCGCACTTCTCGTCGACGGCCTATGACGTGATCGCGCGGGCCGAAACCGCGCTCAACGCGGCGAAGCTGGCCGGCCGTTCATGCTGGCAGGTGCACCGCCCGTCGGAGCAGCAGAGCATCCAGCATCGCCGGCACATGGTGGTGGCCGCGCAGGTGCAGCGTGCGGTGCGCGAGGATCGCCTCATCTTCACCTATCAGCCGATCGTCAAGTCCGACAGCTTCGAGGTGGTGAAATACGAGTGCCTGCTGCGCCTCAAGGACGAGCAGGGCAAGATCATGCCCGCGGCCGAGTTCATCCCGGTGGTCGAGGAATTGGGCATGACCCGCTTCATGGACCGCCACGTCCTCGACATGGCGATCGCTGAATTGCGCGCCAATCCCGAGGTCGAGCTGGCGATGAACATCTCCGGCCTCACGGCAACGGACCAGGCCTGGCTGCGCGCGCTCAACTCTGCCGTCAAGGCGACGCCCGAGGTCGCTCCGCGCCTGGTCGTGGAGATCACCGAGACGGCGGCCCTGCACGACATCGAGGAGACGGCGCGCTTCGTGAACGCGGTGCGTGATCTCGGCTGTCGCGTCGCGATCGACGATTTCGGCGCCGGCTTCACCTCGTTCCGCCACCTGAAGGCGCTCACCGTGGACATGGTGAAGATCGATGGCTCTTTCGTGCGCGACCTGGCGGTCAATGTGGACAACCAGCTTTTCATCCGCAACCTGATGGGCCTCGCCGAGACCTTCGGCCTCAAGACCTGCGCCGAGTTCGTCGAGAATGCGGAGGACGCCAGCTATCTCGTGAAGGCCGGCGTCGACTACCTGCAGGGCTACTATTTCGGTCGGCCCGATTTCACCCGCCATTGGCGCACCGGCGAACGCATCCAGCCTGCGGCGAAAGGATAGCTGCCGCTCGCGGCTACCGGAATGCCGCGGCGACCCGCCGAAGAGCATCTTCAGCTTCCTGCATCATCGAAGCGATGATCTCCGCCGCCGGACGTACTGTGGACACCAGCGCCGCGCCTTCGCCCGCATAGAGCGCCATCTTCTCGAAATCGCCCGTGGTTGAGCGGAGCGGCGAATCAGTTCCGTACTGATGCAGCGGCCGTCCTTCCTCATCTCCGATGACGATGCGGGGCAGCTTGTCCGGATGGTGACCCCACAGGGTGTCCGCCTGTTCCGTGACACTGTTGCGCAGGACCCGTACTGGGGAATTGGGCGGCCAGTTGATGGCGAACAGATCCGTGTGGACCGTGTCGCCCGCCTTTGCCGCGATGATGCGCTGCTTGTGGTAATCATGGGCGAAGGATTCGGCGCTCGCAAGAAATGCAGTGCCGCATTGCACACCATCGGCGCCGAGCGCCAGGGCCGCGAGGAGGCCGCGCCCGTCGCCGATACCGCCGGAAGCGACAAGCGGAACCCGCACTTGGCCTGCGACCTCACGCAGCAGAACCGCGAGCGGCAGCCGCGCGCGCACGTGGCCGCCGGCTTCGACGCCCTGGAGAATGATGACGTCCGCACCCGCTGCTTCGGCGCGCAGCGCGTCTTCGAGCGAGCCGACCTGATACAGAACGAGGCAGCCTGCCTTTTTTGCCTGCGCCACCACCTCTGGGTATACGTCCCAAAAGAAGCACATTGCCGGGACGCGCTGCTCCAGGCAGACCGCGAGCTCGTCCTGCAGCAGCTTGGGCTCGGTCGCAAACGGGATGAGGTTGACCCCGAACGGCTTGTCGGTGCGCCTGCGGACCTCGGCGATCTCGCCTGCAATCAACGCAGGCGATTCGCGCACCATGCCCAGCAGGCCGAAGCCGCCCGCTTCGGAGACGGCCGCAGCAAGCTCAGCACGCGCCGGTCCACCCATGCCCGCGCAGATGATCGGGTAGCGGCAGTTCAGGCGCTCTGTAAGAGCCGTGGATAGTGTCGGAGTCATCTGGGCCTCTCATTCGCTGCGACGGGATAGAGGAACGGCGGACACGCGCTCGGCGCTGCCAAGAGTTGCTCTGGCGCGCGCCACGTCAGCTGCCGCAATGCGGCGAATCCCATCCAGCGCGTGGTCAAGAAAATCGGGCCGCCCCTCGGACGGATAGACGATGTAGGCGGGCAGGGCGAATTGCGGCGCGTCGGGCATGGGATTTAGCCGACCGCTGTCGAGGTAGGGTTGCGCGAGGCGTTTCGGGAAATAGCCGGATCCGCCGTTCGCCAGGATGTGCTGCAGGCCGAGCCAACCGATATTCGCGCTCAAAGCCGGACCGATGAAATCGGGAAAGCTCGCGCTGTGCTCCGCATAGAATTCCGGTCCCCAATCGATGTAGACATAGCCTGGGCCGGGACCAGCCGCGTGATCGCCGCCGGTGGAGACCAGCACCAGCCTTTCCTCGAACAGCAGCTCGACTTTGAGACCAGGCCGGCTCTGCGGCGTGTACATGACGCCGATGTCGAGACGGCCTTCTACCAAGCCCTGCATCAGATCCGGTTCGAGGCCAATCTCCGCACGAACCGAGATGTCGGGCGCGGTTTCGCGCATCAGCGGCAGCCAAGCCAGGAGCAACTGCTCCCACAGGCCGAAGCGCCCGCCGACGGTGAGCGCGCCCCGGAAGCCGCGCGGCACGCCGACATCGTGCCGCGCATGCTCCACTGTGCGCACCAGCGTGCCGGCGTGCTTCTGGAACTGTCGACCCGCGGGGGTCAGCGTTGTCCCGCCCTTGTTGCGCACGAACAAGGTGCAGCCCAGCTGTTCCTCGAGCGCGTGGATGCGCGCGCTGACCGTGGATTGCGTGACATGGAGGCGGTCGGCGGCGCTGATGAAGTTGCCCGCGCTGACGACTGCCAGGAAGGTTCGGGCAAGTTCCGTATCCATCCGGGCTCGCTTCTTAGTATCGATATATCCGATATGAACCGCTATCTTTTATCGTTTGTCAAATTCGATTTGCTTTCATACCTTTCACTCGAGGAGCGCAGATCGATGGCCAGGTTCGTGAAGCGAAATCTGTGGATCGGGATGCTGGGGCTGTTCGCCGCAGCGCTCGCTGTCAACGCGCTCTCTGGATGAGAGATCGGAGAATGTCATGCAGATCACCTTGCCGTCGCTGCCCTACCCTTACGACGCACTGGAGCCTTTCATCTCGCGCGTCACGATGGAGGTGCATCACGGCAAGCACCACCAGGCCTACGTCGAGAAGACCAAGGCGCTGGCCAAGGAAGTGCGCCTGACGGAACTTCCGCTTGGCCTCATCATCCAGCAGACCGCTGGGCAGGAGCGCCATCGCGCTTTATTCAATAACGCGGCACAGGCGTGGAACCACGCGTTCTTCTGGCGTTCGCTGCGCCCGGGCGGCGGTGGACAGCCGCGCGGAGACATCGCGGAGCGGATCGTCCGGGACCTCGGCGGCTATGATGCATTCGCGGCGGAATTCGGCGCCGCTGCGGCCGGCCATTTCGGCAGCGGCTGGGCATGGCTCGTGCTCGACGGCAACAAGCTTCGAGTCATCACGACCGCGAACGCCGATACACCGATCGCCCATGGCCAGGTGCCGCTGCTCGCCATCGACGTTTGGGAGCACGCGTACTACCTCGACTACCAGAACCAGCGGGTCGACTACGCCACTGCAATCATCAAGCACCTCATCAACTGGGAATTCGCCAACCGCAATCTGAACCGCCGGCATTCCACCACGAGCGCCGTCGACCACCGGCTGGAGCCCGTGCGGGCGCACGCAACACGGTGAGAAGGAGTCGGAGATGATGGCAACCGGACAGCGGTCACAACGTGCAAAGCCACACTGCGTCGCGCGGGCGGTCGGACGAGATCGGGATCGTGCGATGCTCCAGCGATGGATCGCGATCGGAGCGACGGCGGCTCTCCTGATAGCTCTGTTCCTGCCTCGAGGCTGAGAGACAAGAGATACCATGGCCGACCCTCTCTATCCTCAACAAACCAAGGCGCTGGCCGAGCAGCGTCGGGTGCTGGCGCCCGAGATCAATGCGGCATTCCGCAACTTCAGCGATGCGGTGTTCGCGGAATCCGCGCTGTCGACGAAGACCAAGCAGCTGATCGCCGTTGCCGTGGCCCATGTGACGCAGTGTCCCTATTGCATCCAGGGCCACACCAAAGCCGCGCGCCGCGCAGGCGCGACGGCCGAAGAAATCATGGAAGCGATCTGGGTCGCGGCGGAGATGCGCGCCGGCGGCGCCTTCGCGCATTCGGCGCTCGCCTTGACGGCATTGGATGCCGCTGGAGCGCATCGGCATCCGCCGGCCTGAGCGGCGCGAGAGAGCAACGCGATGCGGGATTGGAGCGAGATCCAGGGCTGGCGGAAGGACACGCGCGCGAGACTGCTGTCGCGCCGCCAGGCACTCGGCCGTCCGGAGCGCGACCGGGTGCAGGCTATCGTCGCCGACCTGCTGCTGCGGCACATACCGGAGTTGCGCGCCGCCTGCATCGGATTCTGTTGGCCGTTCAAGGGCGAACTCGACCTTCGCGGCTTGGTGAGCGACTGCATCGCCGCCGGCGCCACCGCCGCGCTGCCCGTCGTGATCGAGCGTGCATGTCCTCTGGAATACCGGGCGTGGAGCCCGCGCGCGAAGCTCGAACGCGGCGTATGGGGCATTCCTGTGCCCGCGGAGCGGCGGATGGCGCGACCGACCATTCTGCTCGCGCCGCTGGTCGGGTTCGACAGCGCGGGATACCGCTTGGGCTACGGTGGCGGCTATCACGACCGGACGCTTGCCGCGTTGGAGCCGCGGCCCCTCGCCATCGGGGTCGGGTACGAACTGGGCCGCCTCGACACCATCCATCCGCAGGCGCACGACATCGCGATGGACGCGATTGCGACCGAGGCCGGCCTCTCCTGGTTCCGCGCTGATAAAGGCATGAGCTGCGATGCAGGCGCCTCGGCGGTCGATGGCGCAACACCATCATTCGCTTCGCCGCCCTGTGCGCTGCATGAGCTGGAACCTGCGGCACGCGGATTCCTGAGCCACACGGAAACACTGGAATTCCTGTGCGAACTGCTCGAGGCGGAGCGTGCCGGTACGCGCGCCGTCGGCGCGATGTGCCGTGAGAACATTGCCGAGGATCGCCACGTCTTGCTGCGGCGGGTGGCCATGGACGAGGCGCGCTACTGCGCCATGCTCACCCAGCAGATCGTGCGTCTCGGCGGCACACCCAGCCTGGCGACCGGCGCGTTCTATGAGAAGCTGCTTGCGATACAGGAACCGGATCGCCGGCTGGATCTGCTCAGTCGCGGCCAGGGATGGGTTGTGCGCAAGATCCGCGACGCGCTACCTCGCATAGCGGACGGCGCCCTGCATCATGACCTGAGTGAAATGCTGGACGTGCATGAGCGGAACATCGCCGATTGCGCAGCGATGCAGCAACAAGCCGCCGGCGCCTCACGGGGCGGATAAGGCGTCGCCTGCGGGCCGGCGCCGCTGGGCCGTGGCGCGGTCAGGCGGCCGCGCCATAGCCTGGAAACAGGCGCTCGCATTCGCGGTGGAAGGCATCGTTCGGCCGCATTCCCTCCGGGTCGCGCGAGAATTCCGGCTTGATCCGGGTCAGAAAATGCATGTTGATCGGCGCCTTGTTCTTGACCTCGACGGCACCCCGCGGCTCGAACTCCATGAGGCTGCGTACCCGGCTGTAGACCGTATCCGAGACATTGATGCGTCCTGCGCCCCCGGCAGCCTCCAGGCGCGCGGCGATATTCACCGCATCGCCCCATACATCGTAGATGAACTTGCTCTTGCCGACGACACCTGCCATCACCGCACCGCTGTGGATGCCGACGCGGAGTTCCCACCGGGGCAGACGCAGGCGCTCGCGCTGGGTGTTGGTGCGGCGCATGAACTCGATCAGCGATAGTGCCGCGAGGCAGGAATCGACATCGTGGGTCCGGTTGGGTTCCGGCAGTCCGCCAACGCACATATAGGCATCGCCAATGGTCTTCAGCTTTTCGAGGCGATGCCGCTCGGCGATCGCGTCGAATGCGCTGAAGAACTGGTCCAGCTGCTCGATCAGGCTCTTGGGCTCGATCTGCTCGGCCAGCCGCGAGAAGCCCTCGAAATCGGCGAACACGATGGTCACTGAGTCATGGTAGCGCGGCATCACGTGTTCTTTCGTGCGCAGCTCGTCCGCCACCGCGCGCGGCAGGATGTTCAGCAGCAGCCGGTCGGAGCGCTCGCGCTCCTTCTCCGCTTCGCGCCGCGCCTCGCTGAGTTCCGCCATGCGGCGCTCGAGTTCGAGCACGCTGCGGCGCAGTTCGAATTGGCTGACCGCCTGGTGTGACAGGCGCCGGATCGCTTCCATCTGCTGGATCGTGATCTCGCGCGGCTGGAAATCGACGACGCACAGGGTCCCAAGCGCGTAGCCCTGTGGATTGATCAGCGGCATGCCGCAGTAGAACCGGAGCTTTGGCCCGCCGGTCACTGCCGGATTGTCGCTATAGCGCTTGTCCTGGCTGAGGTCGGAGCAGACGACGAGATCACTGCCGCAGATCGTGGCGGAGCAGATGGAGAGCTCCCGCGGCATGGTACATTGATCGGGTGGGAAGCCGTAGGCCGACTTTTTCCAGTCGCGTGTCTCGTCGATCAGCCCAATCACCGCAACGGGACACTGGCAGATCTCCGCCGCCAGTTCGGTGATCTCGTCATAGGCAATCTCTGGTGCCGTATCGAGCAGACGGTAGCTCTTCACCACCGCCACACGCTCTGTGTCGTTGGCTGGCATCGGTGCTCTCCACTCCATGGCATTGCCTCCCATTCCTCACGGTGGGGCCCGCAAAGCGGGTCATAGCTTCTCTGAGCGGCACACCATCATTATAGCCAACCCTGCGCCGAGCAGGTCCGATCTTTGGGTCAGCACCATGAGCCGTGCCGTTCAAATGCGGCAGCGGTTGCCTTGCGGCGCACTGTGCGCAATAACCAGCCCATGCGAACAAGCCGGGAACAATCGTGCCGGATCTCTTGAGCCCACAGCCGCGCGAGGGCGGCGCGCGCGCCGTGCTGGTCGCCGGCTTCGCCGAGGCGGCGTGGCTCTCGCCCGACGGGCGCGTGGAGGTGCTGGATCCCGTGCGCGCGGCGCGGCGCGCGCTGGTCGAGCAGCCGATCGTCTGTCACGCGCCGGCAACCTTCCGCAAGCTGAAGAGCCAGCGCGCCCCGGTGGCGGACGTCCTGGAACTCTATGCCTTCGTGCGGCCGGCCAGTTTCTGCCTGCCGACCCCACGCGGCGTCGCGCAGGCGATGGGCTTGCCGCTCGCGGACCATGCGCCGCTTGCCGACCAGGCCCGCAGCCTGGCGCAGGCGGCGCGTGCCTTGCTGGGCGAACTCGCGGCGACGACGGCGAAGCGCCGCCGCATCTCCGGCATCGCCCAGATGATGGCGAAGGCCGGCTGGATCTGGGGCGTGGATGTGCTCAAGGCGCTGGAGGCCGGCGGACAGCTATCGGCGCAGGCGGGTGTCGGCGTCTGGGAAGACCTGCCGGAATGGCAGGACCAGGCGCCGGAGCCCGCGCCTAGCGATCTTGCCGTGGAGCCGGCCGAAGCGCGCCGGCGCCTCGCTGACCTGCTGGGCCCCGATGCCGAGCAGCGGCCGCAACAGGCCGATTACGCCGAGGCGCTGGTGCCCGCCTTCGCGCCGCGCCCGGCCGAGGATTCGCCCAACGTGGTGCTGGCGGAAGCGGGGACCGGCGTCGGCAAGACCCTCGGCTATCTGGCACCCGCCGGCCTGTGGGCGGAGCGCAACAAGGGCGCGGTGTGGATCAGCACCTTCACGCGCCACCTGCAGAACCAGATCGACCAGGAGCTGGACCGGCTCTATCCCAATCCCGCGCAGAAGGCCTCGCGCGTGGTGCTGCGCAAGGGGCGGGAGAACTATCTCTGTCTGCTGAACCTCGCGGAGCTTGCGGGCTCCGCGGCCTTGCGCACGCAGGACGCGGTCGCCTTCGGTCTGATGGCGCGCTGGACCATGGCGACCCGCGACGGCGACCTGGCTGGCGGCGACCTGCCGGGCTGGCTGGCAGACATCCTGGGCGCCTCGCGCATCGGCGCGCTCGCCGACCGGCGTGGCGAATGCGTCTACAGCGCCTGCCCGCATTACGGCCGCTGCTTCATCGAGCGCTCGGTGCGCCGCGCCCGCCGGGCCGACATCGTCATCGCCAACCATGCGCTGGTGATGATCCAGGCGGCCTTGGGCGCGGAGGACCAGCGCCTCCCCACGCGCTACGTGTTCGACGAAGGCCATCATCTGTTCGAGGCGATCGACAGCGCCTTCGCCGCGCACTTGACGGGGCAGGAGACCATCGAGCTGCGCCGCTGGCTCCTGGGCGGGGAGGGCGGCGGCCGCGCCGCGCGCGCCCGTGGCCTGCGGCGGCGCGTCGAGGACCTGATCCTGGATGACGCCGGCGCCATCGATCTCATGCGCGACATTGCCGAGGCGGCACGCGCCTTGCCCGGCGACGGCTGGCTGCAGCGCCTGCAGGACAAGCGCCCGAACGGTGCGGTCGAGGCATTCCTGCATGCCTTGCGGCAGGAGGTGCTGGCGCGCGCCAGCGATGACGCCATGGGCTATGGGCTGGAGATCGACGCGCGTCCTGTGAATGACCGGGTGCTGGACTGCGCCCTCGCGCTGGATCGGGAGCTGCAGCGCCTGCAGACCCCGATGCGTGAGCTGGCGAAGCGCCTTGCCAAGCGGCTGGACGACGATGCCGATGTCCTCGATTCCAACACGCGGCTGCGGATCGACGCCATGGTCCGCGGCATCACGCGCCGCGCGGAGATGGAGGTCACCGCCTGGCGCGCCATGCTGCAATCGCTAGCCCAACCCATGCCGCCGGATTTCGTCGACTGGTTCGCCATCGAGCGCGTGGAAGGGCGCGAGCTGGATGTCGGCTTCTACCGGCACTATCTCGATCCGACCAAGCCCTTCATCGAGGCGGTGGCGAAGCCGGCCCATGGGGTGGTCGTCACCTCCGCGACCCTGACCGACGGGTCGGGCAGCGAGGCATCCTGGATGGCGGCCGGGCAGCGCGTCGGCGCGCCGCACCTGATCGCGCCGGCCTTGCGCGTGCGCGTGCCGTCGCCGTTCGACTACGCCGGCCAGACGCGGGTTTTCATCGTCACCGACGTGCCGCGCACCGACACGGCGCAGGTGGCGGCGGCCTATCGCGAGTTGTTCCTGGCGGCGGGTGGCGGCGCGCTCGGCCTGTTCACCGCGATCGCGCGGCTGCGCGAGGTGCATCGTCGCATCGCGCCCGCGCTGGAGCAGGCCGGCCTGGATCTGCTGTCGCAGCACGTCGACGCCATGAGCACGGCCTCGTTGATCGACATCTTCCGCGGCGAGCGCGATGCCTGCCTGCTCGGCACCGACGCCGTGCGCGACGGCGTCGACGTGCCGGGTCCGGCATTGCGCCTCATCGTCTTCGACCGCGTGCCCTGGCCACGGCCGCACCTGCTGCACCGCGCGCGCAAGAGTGTGTTCGGCGGCACCGATTACGACGATCAGATGGTGCGGCTCAAGTTGAAGCAGGCCTTCGGACGCCTGATCCGCCGTGCCGACGACCGCGGTGTGTTCGTGCTGCTGGACCGGCAGATGCCCTCGCGCCTGCTCGGCGCCTTCCCGGCGGAAGTCATGGTCGAGCGCCTCGGCCTCGCCGAGGTAGTACAAAGGACGCGTGATTTCCTCGCGCCCTATCAGACGCCGAGATAGTCCAGCAGCCAGGAGAGCGTGACGACCGAGGCGAGTGTGCTGCCGAGGATGATCCCGGTCGCGCGCCGCACATAAGTGTCATGCTGCGAGGCCAGCACGAACACCAATGATCCCGTCGGCAGGGCCGCCATCAGCAGCAGCACGTTGCGCCAGCCCGGCTCGACCGGGATCAGCCACGCGACGAGCGCGAAGGTGGCAAGCGGATGCAGGATCAGCTTCAGGAGGGACATGACGGAGGCTTCGACCAGATCCCCTTTGAAGCTCTTGCCGACCATGAAGAGGCCCATGGCGAACAGGGCCGCCGGCGGCGCCGCCGCGCCCATGATGTCGCAGAAGGTGAGCAGGGGCGCCGGCACGTCGATGGCGAAGGCGGAGGCCAGGATGCCGGCGATCGCCGACAGCACCAGCGGCGAGCGAAGCACGCCGGCGAAGGCGTCGCGCGCCACCCGCAGATGATGGCTCGCGGTCGAACGCTGCGCCTCGATCCACAGGATGTAGAGGCCCATGATGACCGCGCCGTTCACGATTGTCGCGAGGATGGCGGGCAGCGCCGCGTCCCGGCCGAAGGCGGTGATGGCGAGCGGGATGCCCATATAGCCGGTGTTGGAGAACAAGGCGGCCATGTTCTGCACCGCCAGGGCGCCGCCGCGCGTGCGGAACACGAAGCGCCCGATGAGCAGCGCCGCCAGCGCGGTCGGCACCATCCCCAGCAGATAGGCGATGAGATAGGGCCAGTTGAATATCTGCGGCAGCTCGACCTTGGCGAGGGAGCCGAAGAACAAGGCCGGCAAGGCGGCGAAATAGACGAAGCCGTTCAGCGCCTCGCTGCCGCCCTGGCCCAGCAGGCGCAGCCGTCCGCAGGCGAATCCCGCCAAAACGATGGCAAAGACCGGGAGAACGACGTTGACGACGGCTTCCATGCGGCCGCGACCTTGGCAGAGCTGCCGATTCCGGTCCAGGCCTTGAGTTTCCGGCCATGGCCGCTACAGTGCGGACGATTGCACGATAGAAAGCGAGCCGCCGGATGATCAATCACCACGCTGCCCTCATCTACACCATGGTCATCATGGCTGCGGCCGACCGCGAGATGTCGGAGGCCGAGGCGAGTGCGATGACGGACATGGTCGGGCACCTGCCGGTATTCCGCGACTATGACAAGTCGATGATCTCCAAGACTGCCGCATCCTGCTTCGAAACGCTGAAGGGCGAGGATGGGCTGGACAAGATTCTGAAGCTGATCCGCGCCGGCTTACCGGAGAAGCTGCGCGAGACCGCCTATGCGCTCGCTTGCGACGTCGTGGCCGCCGACCAGACCGTCACGCGCGAGGAGGCGCGCCTGCTCGACCTGCTGCGCTACGAGCTGCAGATCGGCAAGCTGGTCGCCGCCGCCATCGAACGCGGCGCCCGCGCCCGGCATCTGATGGTGTAAGTTACCGGCGCAACCGCTTCAGAACTTCCGTGCTGCGGCGAATGCCCGGGTGGCGGAACATCGCGCAAGATGTCGAGCGTTGCGCGAGTCCACGGACCATCCTTCGTCCGACCATCCATCCGCCGCAGCTTCGCCTTGATCGCGCTCCACTCTTCCGCTGCGAGCGTCGCGGCTTGGCGCAAGGCAATCCGCGGATCGGCGCCCGCGAACCCGACCGCGATGCGATAGATCGATCCTTCGGAATGGCGGTCGAGTTCCAGCAGCAACGCTGCACGCGACGCATAGCCGGCGCGCTTTGCGTCCGCTTCGCTGATCGCCGGCGCGCTCGTCTGTTCGATGCTCTCGATCGCGAGGACGCCGACGGCGGTCTTCAGTCTGCCGCCACCCTTGACCGTTAGCCGGCGACACTTGCGAAACATCAAGGAAATGCGACCCTCCCGGAGCGCGTCCAGGATCGGCCGCGGCAGCAGCACGCTACGCCGGCTGTGTCTTCGCGTATTCGAAATAAAGCTCCCGTGCGCGGCGGTAGACCGGGCCGGGCTGGAAGTCGCGCGTTTCATAGCGCGTGACGGGCAGCACCTTGGAATAGTTGCCGGTGGAGAACATCTCGTCGCACGTCTCGAGGTCGGTGACCGTCAGGTCGCGCTCCTCTGCCTTGATGCCGTTGTCACGCAGCAGCTTCAGCACGCGCTGACGGGTGATGCCGTTGAGGAAGGTGCCGTTCGGGCGCGGCGTCAGCGCGACGCCGTCCTTCACGATGAAGATGTTGGAGCCGGAGAATTCCGCGACGAAGCCGTCGGGGCCCAGCATGACCGCGTCATCGAAGCCGCGGCGCTGCGCCTCCGCCTGGGCGCGGCCGGCCTGGGCATAGAGCCCGACCGCCTTCGCATCCGTGGTGGCGGAATCCGAACCGGGCCGGCGGTACTGGGTGAGGCAGACCGACATGGGGCCCGGCTGCGGCAGGGGCGTGACGCTGAGCGAAATGATGAGCCGCGTGCTCTCCGCCTCCGGGACCAGGCCGCCGCGCTCCGCCCACATGAAGGGCCGCAGATAGAGCGGCGTGCCGTGCGGGAACTTGGCGATGCCTTCGCGCAGGATGGCCTCGATCTCCTTCGCGGTCTTGGGCGATCTGAGGCCGAGATTGGCGGCGGAGCGGATCGCCCGCTCGCAGTGCAGGTCGAGATCGGGCGCATAGCCATCGAACGCCCGGGCGCCGTCGAAGATCGCCGCGCCCAGCCAGATCGCCTGATCCCACGATTTCATGACCAGCGGGTCGCCCTCGACCCATTTGCCATCGATCCAGTTCAGCTTGTCCACGTCATGCCCCCACGGCGGTGCTTGATCTCGCCCTCAACGCGCGGGAGCATAGCGGCAGGCCTTGCTTGAATCGAGACTGCGATCGTCCGGCAAAGGCGGCGAAATGCGTGCGGGTACAATGCCGCTGAAAACGGGACGGGCGACCAGCCTCGGCTGGTCGCCCGCCTCTCCCCAAGTCGGCTCAGCCGACGCCAACTGCGATGGATGGTATTACTGGCTCGCCCAAACGATGCGCGCGATCCAGCGGATGTCGCTGGTCTTGAAGAACGCGCCGGAAGCGGAATCGGTCAGCGCCTCCAGATAGAGCCCCTCCGCTTCCTGCCGGCCGACACGGCGCAGCAGGACGGCCCCCGAATGGGTCCCCAGCACAATACGGTCGCCGCGGCGCATCTCCGCCTCGGGCGAAGCGATGATGAGATCGCCGTCGCGATAAACCGGATCGAACTCGTGGCCGTTGACCTCGATCGCGAAGGCCGTGCGGTCGACGATGCCCGGCGCGTTCACGCGGCCCCAGGCGCTGCCGACCGGTTGGCCACTCTGGTCGAAGCAGCTTTCCGTGGCGAGGCGCGCCAGCGCGACGACGGGGATGGATTTTCCCGCCGCGCCGCGGCCCGCCAGCTTGCCGCCGGAGAAGACCTGGCCCTCGCCGGTGCCCGGCGCGCCGGTCAGCATGACGAAGCTGGAAAAGCTCTCGCCGGTCACGGTCAGGATCTTGGCGACCGATTCGGTCGATGGCCAGCGCGGCCGACCCTCGCGGGTGATGCGCTTGCTCGGGTTGAAGGCGGTGGGATCAAGCCCGGCCCGCCGTGCCAAGCCGGATGCCGACAGGCCATGCTTGGCCGCCAGGCGGTCGATGCCGCGCCACACATCGGCATGCTGCAGCATTGGAACCAGCCCAGGACGTAAATTACCCTCGGCCGGGCGTTCCACTGCGCCTTCTGCACCATTATTCAACATTTGCCCCTCCCAATCTCACCCCAGAGCCGCAAATCTGCGGACCAATCGGCCGACACCCCCATGTAGGCCGAGCGGCAATCTACTCCCATCTCGCCTGAAAATATTCAGCGCAGAGGTATAGGTAAGCTGAATGGCGTAGAGGCTACCGGCGCCGAACCTTTATGCCCGCGACCGGCCCGGTCTGCCGTGTTTGCAACCATTTGGCTTGGTTGGCATCCGGCTGCTATAAGCCGGCCGGTATGGTGGGGACGGCTGAAAAATGGACTTTTATTCCCTAATCAAGCCGATACTCTGGCGGCTCGATCCCGAGCGCGCGCACCACCTGGCGCTGTGGGCGCTGGCCCATGCGCCGGTCGGTGCCGTTGGGGACGATCCGCGGCTCGAAATCCAGGTGCTTGGCCGCCGTTTCGGCAACCCGATCGGCCTTGCCGCCGGCTTCGACAAGGACGCCAAGGCTTGGCGCCAGGCCGCCCGCCTCGGCTTCGGCTTTGCCGAGGTCGGCAGCGTCACCCCGCGGCCGCAACCCGGCAATCCCCGCCCGCGCCTGTTCCGCTTGGAGCGGGACCGCGCGGTCATCAACCGCATGGGCTTCAACAACGAAGGTGTGGAAGCGATGGCGGCGCGCCTCAAGGTCGCGCGGCCGCAGTCCGGCATCGTGCTGGGCGTCAATCTTGGCAAGAACAAGGAGACGGAGGATGCCGCGGCGGATTACGAGATCGGTGCGCGGCGCCTCGGCGCCCTCGCCGATTACGTCGTCATCAATGTCTCGTCGCCCAACACGCCGGGCCTGCGTGCGCTGCAGGGCAAGGCGCCGCTCACCGCGTTGATCGCGCGGACCCATCGCGCGCTCGCGGAATCCGGCGCGGCCAGCCCGCCGCCATTGCTGCTCAAGATCGCGCCGGATCTGACCGACCAGGACCTCGCCGATATCGCGGAGGTCGCGCTCGAGGGGAAGCTGGCCGCCCTCATCGCCACCAACACCACGATCGCGCGGCCGTCCGGGCTCGATCCGCGTCACGCGGCGCAAGCGGGCGGATTGAGCGGGCGGCCCTTGTTCAAGCCCTCGACCAGGATCCTCCGCGAACTTCATCGCCGCACCGGGGGCAAGCTGCCGCTGATCGGCGTCGGCGGCGTGGCGAGCGGGGCGGATGCCTATGCGAAGATCCGGGCCGGCGCCTCCCTGGTGCAGCTCTATTCCGCCCTGGTGTTCGAGGGGCCGGCCCTCGTCCACCGCCTGAAGCGCGAGTTGCTGCAATGCCTGGAGCGCGACGGGCTGCGCTCGATCGGCGAGGCTGTGGGACTTGACCACCGGACGGCGCCTTAAGGCTGCATTAACCAAGCCGGCGCTACGACCTCTAGCCAGGATGTCGGGAATTCGCGCCTTTCTGCCTTGTCTGCTCTACATCGTGCCCGCGGCGGTGATCGCCGGAGGATGGCCGCCGCGCATCGCCGATCTGCCGCCCGAAACGGCGCTGATCTTCGGGTTGCTGGTGTTGCTGGCCGGCGCGCTCCTGCATCTTGCCTTCACGACGTCACGGTCACGCGAACGTGACGGTGGCGAGGTGGCCGGTGCCCTGGATTCCATCTCGCATCTTGAACAGGTGCAGCGTCGGCTGGAAGGCGACCTGGCGCAGATGCGCAATGCGCTCGCCGATCTGCAAGGGCATCCTCAGCACAATGTCGGCGCCGTCATCGCGGAGGTGAAGGTCCTGCAGTCGCTGGTCGAGCGGCTCTATTCAGCCCGCGCCGGCGCCGCGGAGATGCCGGTTACGTCGAACACACTCGCCGCCCCGGCACAGGCATCGACGCCGCAGCCGGTCGACACCGGCTCCGGCGCGGCCGCGACCTCCGTGCCGATGCCGCCCGTCGCGGAGGGGCTGGACGAGCAAACGATCCTCGATCTCGTGCGCGAAGGCCTGCGCGAGAACGCGGTGGAACTCGCGCTGCAGCCGATCGTCAGCCTGCCGCAACGCAAGCGGCGGTTCTTCGAATGCTTCTCGCGCGTGCGCACACATGACGGCAGGATCATCGTGCCGGAGCAGTATCTCGACGTCGCGGAGCGGCACGGGCTGATCACGGCGATCGATAACCTGCTGCTGTTCCGCTGCATCCAGACCTTGCGGCGCCTCCGCAAGAGCAACGCCAATATCGGGTTCTTCCTCAACATCTCACCCTTCACGCTGGCGGATCGCGGCTTCTTCAGCGACTTCATCCAGCTGATGGCGCAAAACATCGAGCTGGCGCCGGCCCTGGTGTTCGAGTTTCCACAGCGCGCCTTGGGCGAAGCCGACGAGTCGCTATGGCGCGACCTGGACCGTTTGGCGCAGATGGGCTTCCGCTTCTCCCTCGACCAGGTCACCGACCTCGACATCGATGCGGCGACCTTGTCGGGGCGCCACTTCCGCTTCCTGAAGCTGGAAGCCGGCCGCGTGACGCGGGCGGCGCGGAGCGGCCTGCTCGGCCACGATCCGAAGCTGCTCAAGCGCACGCTCGACTCCTACGCGATCGACCTCATCGTCGAGCGCATCGAGACCGAGCCGATGCTGCTCGAAGTGCTGGATTTGCACGTCGATTTCGGGCAAGGCTTCCTGTTCGGCGAGCCCAGGATCGCAAAGATGGAGATCGCGGGCGCGCACAATTGAAACCAGCACCCGTTTGATCGCATGAGTTCTGCCACACGGATCATCAGCGGCCTCGGCGAGATCGCCGACCGCTTCGATACCTTCATTCTCGACCTCTGGGGATGCCTGCATGACGGGGTCCAGGTCTATCCGGCCGCACTGGACGCGCTTCGCCACCTGAAGGCGGCGGGCAAGCGCGCCATCATCCTCTCCAACGCGCCACGCCGGGTGAACGAGGTGGCGGCGCGCGTCACCGAGATGGGCATCACGCCGGACCTCTACGACCGGCTCTACACCTCCGGCGAAGAAACCTGGCGCGCCCTGTCGCAGAACGAGGTGCCGGGGGTCAAGGACGCAAGGCGGCTGTATTCCATGATCGCGGCGCGCGACCGCGCGATGCTGGAGGGCGTGCCGGCGATCCTGGTCGACGACCCGGCGGAGGCCGACCTGATCCTGGTGACCGGCACCGAAACCGGGCAGGAGGCTGTGGACTCTTTCGACTCCTTGCTGATGCCGGCGGCCAGCCGCGGCGTTCCCATGGTTTGCGCCAACCCGGATCTGGTCGTTCATCGCGGCGGGGTGGAGGAGATCTGTGCCGGCGCCGTCGCGCAGCGCTACGAATTGCTCGGCGGCCGGGTCGTCTGGTTCGGCAAGCCCTATCCGGCGGTCTATCGTCGCATCCTCTCGGAATGCGGCCTGTCGCCCGACCGGCTGCTCTGCGTCGGGGACGCGCTCCGCACCGACGTCGCCGGCGGGGCCGGGATCGGCGCGGCGACCTTGTTCACGATCGGCGGCATCCATCACCAGGAACTGCTCATAGACAACAAGCTGGACCCCGCACGCCTGGAAGCCTTGTGTCGCCGGGTGGGCCAGAATCCGGACTACGCGATCGCGCACCTCTGCTGGTAGCGGTCGCCCGACCCGAGGGGAGCGATGGGCGCGGTATCGCAGACCTGGGAGTGGACGTTCGAGCATCCGCCGGCGGCCATGTGGCCGCTGCTGGCCGACACCGCGCGCTTCAACGAAGCGGCCAGGCTGCCCAAGCACCAGATCACCGAGATCGCGCAACCCGACGGCTCGGTCCATTACTTCGGCGCGGCCCGGATCGGGCTGTTCGACATCCGCTGGCAGGAACAGCCGGTCAACTGGGTGAGCGAGCAGTGGTTCGAGCATACGCGCCTGTTCCGGAACGGCCCGCTCAAGGTGCTGATCGCCGAGCTCCGCATGGAGCCGGACGGCGCGGGCAGCCGCGCGTACTATACCTTGCGCATCGAGCCGGCGAATTTGCTGGGCAGGCTCATGCTCGGTCAGATGTTCTCGTCCACCAAGGCCACCTTCAGCCGGCTTGCGCGCGAAGCCGCGGCATTCGCGGCGGGCGAACGCAGCCAGCCCTTCCGCTTTTCCGCGCCGCGCGTGAGCGAAGATGCGAAGCATCGCGTCGACCGCATGGTCGCGGAGATCGAAGCCACACCCAACGGCCACGGCCTCGCCCGCAGGCTCGCGGACCATCTCCTCACCGCGCAGGAGGTTGATCTCTGGCGCGTGCGGCCGCTGGCGCTGGCAAAGGTGTGGAACTGCCCGTCGCGTCACGCGATCGAGCTGTGCCTGCAGGCGGTGCGCGCCGGGCTGCTGGAATTGCGCTGGGACTTGCTATGTCCGCGCTGCCGCGTCGCGAAGGGCTGGTCCGGCGGGCTCGACCATCTGCCCCAGGGAGCGCATTGCTCCTCCTGCAACATCGACTACGACCGAGACTTCTCGCGCAACGTGGAGGCCAGCTTTCGGCCCGCGCCGACGGTGCGTCCGCTGGAGACCGGGGAATACTGCCTGTGGGGGCCGATGTCGGTTCCGCATGTCAAGGTGCAGGTGCTCCTGCAACCAGGCGAGACGCGGGACCTGGCGGCAAGCCTGCCTTTCGGCTCCTACCGCTTCCGCACTCTGGAGCCGGGGCCGGAGGCGGAGGTCGATTGGCGATCCGGCGGCATGCCTGCGCTGATCCTGGAGGAGGGCACGGCGACCGCCGGCGCGCCCGCGTCCGCGGGCATGCTGCGCCTCGCCAACCGCGCGCCCCGGGCCTTGACTGCGATCGTGGAGGATCGCGCCTGGGTGGCCGATGCCCTGACCGCGGACCGCGTGACGGCGCTGCAGACCTTCCGCGATCTCTTCTCCGACGACGTGCTGCGCCCGGGCGACGAAGTGGCGGTCGGCCGGGTCGCGCTGCTGTTCAGCGATCTCAAGGGCTCCACCGGGCTGTACCAGTCGATCGGCGACGCCGCCGCCTATCGCCTGGTGCGAGATCATTTCGCCTTCATGGCAAAGGTCATCCGCGAGCATGATGGCGCAATCGTGAAGACGATCGGCGATGCCGTCATGGCGGCCTTCATTCTGCCGGCGCAGGCCCTCGGCGCGGCCATCGACATCCAGCGCCAGATCGCCGCCTTCAATCGCGACAGCCGGGTGAAAAGCGGCGCGGCCAGCCCTCCCATCGTCATCAAGCTCGGGCTCCATGCCGGCCCCACCATCGCCGTCACTCTCAACGACCGGCTCGATTATTTCGGCTCGACCGTCAACATGGCCGCCCGCTTGCAGGCGCAGAGTGACGGCGGCGATATTGTGCTGTCACCGGATATCGCGGAGGATGCCGCCGTCGCACCGATGCTGACCGGTCTTTCCCTGTCGCAGGATCGCGCCGCCTTCAAAGGCTTCGGCCAGCCGATCCGGTTCTTCCGGCTGAGGCCGTGACACAACAGCGCGGCGCGGCTGCGCGGCGCCGCCGGGACATCGAAAATTAACGTCTGCCGGAGAAGCTGGCAGCAAAGATGGTTACCCGGAATTTAAGATGAATGCGCTGGACTCCATCCGTGTCGGGCGACCGGCCGGGCCGGGGCTGCATGACGCCAGCCAGGATGCCGACGCGCGCGATTGGCAGGCGCGCTATCCGGAGTTCCGGGCGCGCGCCAAGGGAACGAACGTCAACGACCGCACCCTCCTGGCGACCGACTACCTGAACCACGTCAACGAAATCATCATGCTGATTGAGCTGGTGCCCGACGCACCGGAATGCCTGGAGGATTGCCGGGCTTGGCGGCCGATCAGCTACATTGAGCATTTCAAAGCGTCATCGATCGCCGACCGCGATCTCGCGATCGAGGCATATGCATTCTCTCCGCCGGAGTTCCGCTCCACTCTCGATCGGCTCATCGCGGAAATGCACCGGGTGATCGCTGGAGCATTGGCGAGCCTCGAAGCCGCGCTCGCGCAAGGTGACGAGGCGCGCGCCCGTCGCGTGATCGAACTTGCCCTGGGCGCCCTCAAGACCATGGTGGACCAGGCCAGCTCCACCATTCACGGCGATGCCCAGATCATGGACCAGGCCGCGATCGATGGCCTCATGGACATGATGTAAGTCGCAACCGAACCTATTGGCGTTCCTAGACTTCCAATCTGCCCCTCCGCTATAGTTAAGCCGCGTTGCTGCACTGCGGAAGGTTGGCGCGTGGCGGATTTCAAGCATCCGGAGCGGAAAGACTGGGAGGCGCTGGCGTCCAAGGAGCTGAAAGGCGCCGATGCCGCCACCTTGACCTGGACGACGCCCGAAGGAATCGCGGTCAAGCCGCTCTACACGGCAGAGGACCTGGAAGGGCTGGAGGTGACCGGCAGCCTGCCCGGCCTGCCGCCTTTCACCCGCGGCCCGCGCGCCACCATGTATGCCAACCGTCCTTGGACCATCCGGCAATATGCCGGCTTCTCCACGGCCGAGGAATCCAATGCCTTCTACCGCGATAATTTGAGGCGCGGGCAGATGGGGCTGAGCGTTGCGTTCGATCTCGCCACCCATCGCGGCTATGATTCCGATCATCCACGCGTCGTCGGCGACGTCGGCAAAGCAGGTGTCGCCATCGATTCCGTCGAGGACATGAAGATCCTGTTCGACGGAATCCCCCTCGACAAGATGAGCGTCTCGATGACCATGAACGGCGCCGTCCTGCCGGTGCTTGCGAGCTTCATTGTCGCGGGCGAGGAACAGGGCGTGAAGCAGGAGCTGCTCTCCGGCACCATCCAGAACGACATCCTCAAAGAATTCATGGTGCGGAACACGTATATCTATCCGCCCACGCCCTCGATGCGCATCGTCGCCGACATCATCGCCTACACGGCGCAGCGCATGCCGAAGTTCAATTCCATCTCGATCTCCGGCTACCACATGC
>JAJYUT010000007.1 GCA_021792365.1 Pseudomonadota bacterium
GTGCCGTCGGGCGCCGGCGGCGTGAAGATCGCGATCTCAGGAACGCCCGCGACTATGGCTGGGATCGCCGTCATCATGGTGACCGACGGAAAGGATCCCTTGCCGCGCGGCACGTAGAGTCCCACCGATGCGATCGGATGCCAGCGGTCGCCGGCGAACGCGCCAGGGCTGGTCTCCTTCAGCCACATCGGCTCCGGCAGCTGCTCCTCGTGGAACGTGCGGATCGCCTTGACGGCGACCTCGATGGCTTCGCGTACCGCAGGATCCAGCATCCGAAATGCGTCTTCGAATTCCTGCTCCGTTACCAGAATGCGGTCGACCGACACATCAGCTTTGTCAAACTCGCGCGTATAGTGCGACAGTGCCTGGTCGCCTTCCGCTTTGACCGCGGCAAGGATTGGGCGGACCTTGTCGAGGAACGGGCCGATGTCCTGATCCGCTCGCTTCATGAGGGCTGCTCGCGCCGCTGCCGACATGTTCGCAAGCTCGTGGAAATTGCAGGCTCCGGTCATTCGGTGAACTCCTCACTTCGATTTGAGAAAAATATCGAGCCCGACCAGCCGGTCGAGGATGGCAATGACCATCGCCGCCACGACGACAAACACGACCGAGATCGCCGCAAGATCGGGCGTAATGATGGAACGGATCGAGTTGTAGATCAGAACCGGCAGCGTCACGATTCGGGAATCGACTAGAAGCAGACTCACCAGGAATTCGTTGAGCGCGAGAATGAACATGAGCAACGCGCCGGTGATGACGCCCGGCATGACCGCCGGCAGGGTGACTGTCAGGAATGTCTGGACCGGCGGCGCGCCGCAGTTCGCTGCCGCCTTCTCAAGGTCCGGGTCGAGCGCGTTCGCGCTGCCCGCGACAGCCCAGATCATGAATGGCAAGTTGATCGCGCAGCAGGCGAGACCCACCGGCCAGAGGCTGCCGAGCAGCCCTCCGGCCCCAAACACCAGCATCAGGCCGACCCCCGACCCGATAAGCGGTATGGTGAATGGTAGCAGCAGGTAGACCTGGATGCCCTTCCTGAACCGGATCCGATGCTTCGCGAACACGATTCCGGCAAGCGTGCCGCAGGGAAGGGCGATGAGTGTGCAGACCGTCGCCACGTACAGGGAGCGCAGGAACGCCGCACGCAGATCAAACGCTCCCAGAATTTGCGCATACCATTGGAGGGACAAGCCGTCCGGCGGAAAGGTGACGATCTTCCCCGACGTGAGCGACGCACCGATGATCACGGCAGTCGGCGCCGACAGGGTCACCACGGAGAAGCCGACCAGCAGCCAGAGGACGACGGCCTTCGAGCGGTCAGTCATCATCGTGTCCTGCAAGGCCCAATGTGCCGATCCCGACCAAAAGAAGCGCGACGCCCACGGCCGCTGATCCGGCGATGATCAGCAGCAGCGTCAACGCGGATCCAAGGCCCGCATCCGACGTGCGGAAGAACTGGTCGTAGATGGCATTGGCGATGAAATCGTTGCTGCCGCCGCCCAGAACGGCGGGAATGGCAAAATCGGTCAACGTCAGCGTGAAAACCACGATGGCGGCGCCGACCATGCCGGGCCGCGCCAGCGGAATTACCACGTATTGGAAGGTGCGGATCCAATTGGCGCCGAGCGATTCCGCAGCCCGCTCGGTCTCCTTGGGGATTGCGGTCAGCGCCGGCGCCAACATCAACACTGCGAACGGAATCATGGTTTGAACAAGGCCAAAGAGAACAGCCCAGTAGTTGAACAGCAGCCGGAATGGCCCGATGCCCAAGAAAGACAGACTCGTGTTCAGGATGCCTTCATTCCCGAGAATGATCAGCCAACCATAGGCGCGCACCACCTGGCCGATGAAAAACGGCAGGAACAGCACAATCAGCAGCAGCTTGCGCAGGATCGGCGATTCCGTCCGCACCAGCACATAGGCATACGGGAACGCAAGAACGAGCGTTACCGCAGTGACGAGGATAGCTCCCAGAAAGCTGCGGAGGCCGATGTTGCGAAACAGCGACGCCGTCAAGGCCCGCTCGAAGTTCTCGAGCGAGTAGCTCTCGGACGAACGGAAGGTTGCCTTGTCCAGGACGTGCAGGCTGCTGTCGGCGATCTCGATAAGGCCGATGACCAGCAAGCCGGTAACAAGCAGAGCAGGCAGCAGAAGCAGGTATGGCAGCCACGGCGCAAAGCGCGCCGGCCAGACGCGCTTTGCCAGGGCTTCGACTGCATCAAAAATCCGCCAGCTCAGCGGATAGGCAGTACTGTAATGACGCATCCCTCTCACCGGCCTCGAGCCGAGAAGCGCCTTCCTGTCCTGACGACAGGAAGGCGCGGGTTCCTGACTAGCCTTGCATGATTTCCTTGAACTTGGCGAACCACTCCGACTGGTGCTCGACCTGGATCTTCGGCGAGACCTGGAGCAGCTTCGCCAGGTCATCGGAAGTGGTCGGGTATGACAGGTCCCCGACCAGATCCTCCGGCGGCGTCAGGCCGGGCACGACACCGGGAAGCCCAAGGGGACCTAGCCAAGCCTGCTGTCCGGCCTGGCCGATCGCATAGTTCACATACTGCTTGGTCCAGTAGAGGTCGGCTGCCGGCAGCCCCTTGGGAATCCAGAGGCAGTCGGTATCGAGCGTCGCCCCTTCCTTCGGGACAGTCCAGGCGACCGGGATGCCGTTCTTCTTGGCTTCGCGCGCGTTGGAGCTGATGGTGCAGGCGACATCGATCTCGCCCTTCTGGAACCAGGCCGTGAAATCCGGGTCCTCGCCCAGCAATGGATTCTGCGCCTTCAGCTTCGAGAAGTAGTCCCACGCCGGCTGCATGTTCGCCGGAATGTCGGCTAGCTTGCCGCCGCCCGCAACCACCGCCGGCGCGTGCATGCCGATGCCATCGTTGTAGAGCGCGACCCGGCCCTTGAACCTCGGATCGAGGAGGTCGTTCCAGGAGGTCGGTGCGCCCGAGGGGAATGCCTCATTGCGGTAAGCCAGCACATAGACGTAGGCATAGACATTGACTAGCGGCACGCCTTCCAGCCCCTCCGGCTTGGCGACCGGCAGGACGTTGGCGAGGTTGGGCAGGTCCGACAGATCTTCGGTTACGCCGCGCAACGCAGACTTGGTCGCATTGATCGTTGTGTCCCAGTTGATGTTGATCGGCGGCACACGTCCCTGGTCGACCGCCGCCCATACCTTCGGCTGGATCTCGTTGTCCTCCGTGAGATCGTGGCGGACGGCGATGCCGGTCATCTGAGTAAACGGGTCGGATACGCCGGCCTTTAGCGATTCGACCCACACACCACCCCAGGCGCGGACCACAATCTCCGCCGGCTTTGGCTGTTCGTCCGCCCAAGCCTGCCCCAGGCCCAGCGTCGATATTCCCGCGACCGACCCAGCGGCCGTGGCCCCCTCCAGGAATCTGCGGCGAGAGAGCTTGTAGCGTGCGATTTGATTGATGCCAGTCATCTCCATCTCCCTGTTTTGGCGCTCATGCGCTCCTACTTACGCCGGAAAAACCAGCAGATCGCGGACATTCCACCCGACAAAGACGTGCGCGCCGATAGGATATTCGGCGTGCAGAGCGGGATCGTGGTCGAATGCTCGCACCCGGTGCTCATTGAACCCGTCCACCAGCACTTCGTAGACGATGCGCTCGCCTTCGAAGATCACATCCTCCACGCGGCCTTCCAGGACCGTGTCGAGATTGCGAAGACCGGCGCCGGTCGTGGCTACTCTGACCTGTTCTGCGCGAAGTGCCGCTTCGGCGGCGCCTCCTGGCAAAAGCGTGTCGTCGCCAGCGACTGTGCCCTGTAGTTCGGCGCCGCCGATCCGGAGACGCGCCACGCCTTCTCTCACCGATCGCACCTCTACCGGCAGGAAGGCAGTCAGTCCGATGAATCCAGCGACGAAGCGGTTCGCCGGCTGCCGATACGTCCGCTGGGGGCGGTCCATCTGCTGGATACGCCCGCGATCCATAACGATGATTTCATCCGACATGATCAGCGCCTCGCGTTGATCATGCGTCACGTTGATTGTGGTCACACTTAGCTCGCGCTGGATGCGCCGGAATTCGAGCTGCATCTCCTCGCGCAGCTTCCGGTCCAGCGACGCCAACGGCTCATCGAGGAGCAGAAGATCGGGTTCAAAGACCAGCGCGCGCGCGATCGCGACGCGCTGCTGCTGGCCGCCAGACAATTGTTGAATCCTGCGATTGCCGAGGCCGGGCAGGCGCACCAGATCGAGGTAGCGCTCGACCCTTCCAGGAATCGTGCGTGCATCGAACCGCCGCATTCTCAACGGAAACGCAACATTCTCAGCGACAGTCAGATGCGGGAACAAGGCCAGCCGCTGAAACACCATGCCGATGGATCGTTGATAGGCCGGCACCGACTGCACCGGCTGCCCGGCGATAACGATTTCGCCTGATGTCGGCGCCTGGAACCCTGCGATCATCTGCAGGAGTGTCGTCTTTCCGGAACCGGACGGACCGAGAATGGTGAGAAATGAACCCTTGGCAAGTTCGAACGAGACGTCGTCAACCGCCAGGACCGCAGGGTAAGCCATCGAGACGCGGCGCACCGAGACGGCGATGTTCCGGACGGCATCGGTACGTGTTGCGGACGTTGTGACTGCCTCACCCATCCCAACTCTCTAGCTTGCCCACTTCCGTTGCAGCCTACCGCAGCACGCCGCCACCCCGGATCGAAACGGTCGAAGCTCTTTCTATACCCTATCGGGCATCTTTGTATAGTCTTGTATATACCAATGTAGAAATCTATTGTAGCGATGGCGCGCTCAAAGGGCAGGGACCTTCATGCGGAAAGACATCAACCGGCGCATCAGCGACTACGTCGATTCACATGCCGACGACCTGACCGCATTCCTGCAGCAGGTGGTCCGCTCCAAGTCGCTCTGGGGCGATGTTGCTGAACTGGGCAAGCTGGCGGGTATGATTCATCGACGCCTCAACGACCATGGTGTGCGGGCGGAGCTGCAGGATTCCGGGACTCCCGGCGCGCCGAATGTGCTTGGCCGGATCGGCGACGCGAGCACAAGCCGGCGGTTGCTGTTCTGCGGCCATTTCGACGTCTATCCGCCATCCGACGCCTGGAGCTTCGATCCGTGGTCCGCACCGATTCGCGGGGACAAGCTCCACGGGCCGGGTTCCACCGACATGAAGGGCGGGACCACCGCAATGCTGATGGCGTCAACGGTGCTAGCCGCGCTCGGGGAGCCGAAAGGCGGCGAGATGATCGTGCTTCCGATCCCCAATCATTTCGAGGGCGGCGAAGGGACGCGCCGCGCGCTGGATGCCGGATTGACGGCGGAGGCTGGCATTGTGTGCGAACCGACGGATCTCGATGTCTGCGCGGCCCAGCGCGGCATCCTCTACGCCGACATCACGATCAAGGGCGTCGGCGCGCATACGACCTTTGAGCAGGTTGGCGTCAACGCCATTGAGCCGATCATACCGATCATCCAGGCGCTGAAGGCTCCCGCGTTCGCCAAGCCCGGTCACGACGAATTCGGGCCGGAGAAGATCGTCAATATTGCGCTGGTGCAAGGCGGCCTGCGGCGATGCCTGATCCCGGCACATTGCGTGCTGACGGTCGATGTGCGGTTCTCGCCCTCCACGACTGCCGCCGCTGTGCTCGAGGAGATGCGCGCCATCGTGCGCGGGGTATCGATGGGCCAAAAGTTCAATGCGCGTGTCGAGCCGCAGGAAAGCTGCGTGAAGAACCCGCGCAGCCCGATGGACTGGATTGTGCATCCGATCCGCGACCGGCTGGCTGCCGCGCATGAGGCCTTCGCGGGCGCCGCGCCGCTTGCCGCCTGCCATCCTGCCTGGCCGGACACGCCCGTGCTCAATGAGCGCGGTATCCCTTCGATAACCTATGGACCGGGTTCGAAATACTGCTATTGGGACGAGGAATATGTCCCGATCCCGCAGTATCTGCAGGCGATCAAGGTCTATGCCTCGACGGCCGCGCACTGGTTCCAAGCCTAAGATGAGGCTCGCCAATACTCCCATCGAGATCGGCCATGGCGACATCCTGCGCTGCAAGGGCTGGCGCCAGGAAGGCGTCCTGCGCATGCTGGAGAACACCCTCGCCAACGGCGAGAAGCCGCAGGAGCTGATCGTCTATGGCGGCTCGGGGCGGGTCGCCCGCAATTGGGAGTGCTATCATGCCATCGTCGATGCCCTGAAGGCGCTGGAAGCCGACGAGACGCTCGTGATCCAGTCGGGAAAGCCGGTAGCGGTGCTTCGCACCAGCCCATCGAGCCCCAAGGTGATTGCAGCGAACACCAACCTGGTCGGAAAGTGGGCCACCTGGCCGGTCTATCGCGAGCTGGAGGCGAAGGGCCTCATCATGTACGGCCAGTATACGGCCGGAACCTGGGCCTATATCGGCACTCAGGGCATTCTGCAGGGCACGTTCGAAACGTTCGCAGCAGCCGGCGCCACGTTTCCGTCCGGCGATCTAAAAGGTCGGATCGTGCTGACTGCTGGGCTTGGAGGAATGGGAGGCGCGCAACCACTCGCCGTCAAGATGGCGGGCGGGGTCTGTATCGCCGTCGAGGTGGATCCAGAACGGGCCGAGCGCCGGATCGGCATGGGATATTGCGATAGCATTGTGCGCACGGCCGAGGAGGCGCTGCGGAAGGCGCGCGCAGCCGCCGAAAGCGGCGAGACGCTGGGCATCGCGCTGATCGGCAACGCCGCGGAAGAGTTCGAAAGGCTGCGCGCGCTCGGGCTCTCGCCCGCGGTGGTTACCGATCAGACCTCGGCGCACGACCCCCTCAATGGCTACGTGCCGGCTGGGTGCACCCTGGCGGAAGCGATTGATCTGCGGGCCCGTGACCCGCAGCGTTATGTCGCCATGAGCATGGCATCCATGGCGCGCCATGTGCGCGCGATGCTGGCCTTCCGCGATGACGGTGCAATCGTCTTCGAATACGGGAACAACATTCGCGGCCATGCCGAGGAGACAGGCGAGGCGCGCGCATTCGAGATCCAGGGCTTCGTACCGCTGTTCATCCGGCCCAGCTTCGCGCGCGGCCGCGGCCCGTTTCGCTGGGTATGCCTGTCCGGCGCCCCGGAAGACCTGGCCGCCACCGATGCGGCCACGCTCGCCGCTTTTCCCGACGATCCTTTGCTGAGGACCTGGATGTCCATGGCGCAGAAGCGCGTACCCATCCAGGGGCTGCCGGCGCGCTGCTGCTGGCTCGCGCTCGGAGAGCGCGACCGGCTCGGCCGCATCTTCAACGACATGGTTCGCGCCGGCCGGCTCAAGGCACCGCTGGCCCTGTCGCGCGATCATCTCGACACTGGGTCCGTCGCACAGCCGACTCGGGAGACGGAACGCATGAAGGATGGAAGCGATGCTATCGCGGACTGGCCGTTGCTAAACGCATTGTTGAATGCGGTCAATGGCGCCGACGTGGTGACCATTCATCAGGGCGGCGGCAGCGGCATGGGAGGTTCGATCTCCGCCGGCATGACGATTGTTGCCGACGGAACCGACGAGGCGGCGAATCGGATCGGTCGGTGCCTATTTGCCGATCCGGCGATCGGCGTGATCCGTCATGCCGACGCGGGGTACGACGAAGCGAAGGAAGCAGCAAGACGCGCGGGACTAAAACCATTGGTTGGCGTATAAAGTGGCAGGTACCCTGATTCGAGTTCACCTTTTTCGGCGGCCGATATGAAGATAGCGAAAAGCCCGAGCGCCTCCCGCCCGCGCGAAAATCTTCTGACTTGGTGCGTGCCGCAGCGCCGTTTGCACGCCTCGTGAGGGACGGGAGAATCCAGATCGTGAGACGGTCGACCCACGTGGCGCTCAAGCCAGAGGCAGCACAACCTCTCTATCTGCAGGTCAAGCAGCTCATCCTGGACGGGATCCGTGCCGGCGAGTGGGATGACAAGCGGCTGCCGTCCGAGCAGTACCTTGTCGATCGGCTCAACGTTTCCCGCATGACAGTGCATCGCGCCCTTCGCGAACTGAAGAGTGAAGGCATCCTGGTGCGCGTGCCTGGGCGCGGGACCTTTGTTTCTTCGGAAAAACCCCGCTCCACGCTCCTGGAAACCCAGGACATTGCGGAGGAAATCCGCAGCCGCGGCTCCGATTACCGGTGCGGCGTCAAGATCCTGGAGCCGGTCAAGGCGGATCGCGAAACCGCAGCGGCTCTTGATCTCAGACCGGGGGACACGGTCTATCATTCCCTGATCGTGCACGAGGAAAACGGTGCGCCCCTGCAACTCGAGGAGCGCTGGATCAACCCCAGCGTGGCGCCGGGTTATATCGACCAGGATTTCACCAGATTCACGCCGCATGCGTTCCTGACGCGAACGGCAAGCATCTCCGAGGTCGAGCATGTGCTTCATGCCATCCGGCCGGATGAGCGTGTGCAACGCTATCTCCAGATCAGCAATGACGACCCTTGCCTCCTCCTCGTCCGGCGCACCTGGGCTGGAGCCGTGGTCGCAACGCGGAGCTTTTTCATCTACCCTGGCGACCGCTACAGCCTGGGCGGTCGCTACCAGGTCTTCGGTGAGGCTGAGCGCCCCTTGATGGGCTCGATGCGTACCGGCCAGATATACGGCCCGAGCGGAAGCCGGCGCGGCAAGAAGCAGCCGAAGCGATGATGCCTGAGATCAATATCCATCCGGGCCGCGTGACCCTGTCGGAGCTGCGCCGCATCGCGCGCTCGAATGCCTCCATCAAGCTGGACGCGGAAACCTGGTCGAACATCGAGGCCTGCCATGATGCGCTTGATCGTGCGATTGCGGAGGGGCGGACGATCTATGGCGTGAACACCGGATTCGGGAAGCTCGCCAGCACGCGCATAGCGCCGGCCGATCTGTTCACACTGCAGCGCAATCTGATCCGCTCCCACTGCACCGGCACCGGCCCAGAGCTCGGCGAAGAGGTCATCCGTCTCGCCCTCGCCTTGAAGGTCATTGGGCTGGCGCGCGGACACTCGGCCGTGCGGAGCGAGATCGTCCGAATGCTGATGTCGCTGCTCCAACACCGGATGTACCCTTGTGTCCCGGCAAAGGGATCCGTCGGCGCGTCCGGAGACCTCACGCCGCTCGCGCATCTATCGGCCATTCTCATCGGCGAGGGCGAGGCGATGCACCAGGGGCGACGTCTGCCGGCGGCCGAAGCGCTCTTGCAGGCGGGCCTCAATCCCATCGAGCTGGGACCCAAGGAGGGGCTGGCGCTTATCAACGGGACGCAGGTCTCGACCGCGCTTGCGCTCTCCGGATTATTTGCCGCCGAGGATGTGTTGGCCGCGGCCATCACCGCGGGCGCCATGTCGGTCGAGGGATCCAGGGGAAGCAGCGTGCCGTTTGACGAGCGCATCCAGGCGGTGCGCGGGCACCGGGGCCAGATCGACGTGGCGTCGGCGTTCCGGCAATTGTTCGCAGGCAGCGAGATCATCGCGGCTCACGGCAACGGCCATAGGGTGCAAGACCCTTACTCCCTGCGCTGTCAGCCGCAAGTGATGGGAGCGTGCCTCGACACGATCCGGCATGCCGCGCGGACGCTGGAGATCGAGGCGAACGCGGTATCCGACAATCCGCTCGTCTTTGCTCAGAACGGCGACGTTCTCTCAGGCGGAAACTTCCATGCCGAGCCGGTCGCCTTCGGCGCCGATTTCATCGCCATCGCGCTTGCGGAGATCGGCGCTATATCGGAGCGGCGCGTCGCATTCCTGGTCGATACGAGCTTGAGCGGGCTGCCCGCTTTTCTTGTGAAATCAAGTGGACTGAATTCGGGCTTCATGGTTGCTCAGATCATGGCCGCTGCGCTGGCTTCGGAAAACAAGTCGCTGGCTCATCCGGCGAGTGTCGACAGCATTCCGACCGCCGCCAACCAGGAGGACCATGTCAGCATGGCGACTTTCGGGGCACGCCGGCTGGCGGAGATGGCGGACAACGTCCGGGGGATTGTTGCGGTCGAACTGATCGCAGCGGCACAGGCGATCGACTTCCAGGCGCCCAAAATGCCATCGAAGATGCTGGCCGATGCGCACGCCCTCGTGCGCAGCAAGGTTGCGCATTACGGCGAGGACCGGCGCTTCGCGGAGGACATTCAAGCCACCAAGGAACTGATCGCGGCGGGCGCCTTCAACCGCTTCGTGCCGATCGCCCCCAGCCTGGGCTAGAACGCGCTGCCATCGAGCAGGGCCACGAATGCGTCGTCGCCGGTTGCCGGCTCGCTCCCGCTCATGACGGAGATCGCGAACGACAGCGCCGACAAGGCGGGCGAGCGGCCGGGCGTGGCGCCGTGCGCAGCGCCGGCGCTGAGATTCATCACCAGCGTAGGGCAGCAGAAGAGCGCGCATCGAACGATGCGCCGCCAATCGTCCGGCAGGAGGTGGAGTCGGTACAGCTCCGCCAGCAGCGGGCGCCAAATCAAGTCCCTCTTCAGCTCCAGGAACTCAGCCCGCAGAGGGGACAGGGCCCAGTCGTGCTGCAGCTCGATCCAGCCGTTCCGGATCACGAGATCGCTCTCGAAGCGCGTGTCCGCCTCAGCCGGGTGGTAGAGCCAGAACGGATGGGCGAAGATGTTGTGGAAGGTCGCCTTCACGTCGGCCAGCAAGGCCGGCACGTGCCGCCCTGCGAAGGCTGGATCGAACAGAACAAGCCGTGCCGCCTTGGCGCCTTGTTCGATCCAGACGTTGGCGTTGTGGGCATCACCATGCGCGACTACTGCTCCGCTTGACGCGAGATTGGCCGGCCGCAGCCTTGCAAGGCCCTCCTGGAACAGCTCGCCGAGACAGTGCCTGTACTCGATGCCGTTGATGCGCCAGCGGAGGCGGGCAAAGTCCTTCCACAGCACCGTGACGCCGGAAAGGATCACGGGCTTGCCGGCATAGAAGCGCTCTACCCGGCCGCCAAGGCTTGTGTCGTTGGGCGGCGTCACTAGCCGGTGGTGGAACAGCTGATGGATCGGCTCAGTCTTGCACCATTCCAGTCGCGACTCATGGAGCGTGCGCAGGTAGATATCGCCGGTGAGGGTGTCCAGCGCGCGTTGGAGCACGATCAGGTCGGTGTCGCCCTGTCTGCCGCGGCGCTCGATCTCCAGGCAGGCGTCCGCCAGCTGGCGATCCTTCCGATAGGCGTAGAGCAGGACCTGATGACCCGGACGACGCGACATCATCGCCGGCACATCGACTGGATAGCCGGCTGACTCGAGCAGCTCTGCGCGGTAATACTCCTCGACGGTCTCGCTCTCGCCTTCTTCCTGGTGGAACTTGAAAAAGAAACGCCGGCCATCGGCGACGTCGACGACGCCGTTGAGCGAGTTGAGGCTGCTCCAGTCGGCGTTGATCGCGACCCGGACGAGAGCGAGGTCGAAGTTCTCCGCGATTAAGGCAGCGACGACCTTCTCTGCTTCGTCGCGCCTGCCGGCCGCGACCAGCCGCCGCGCGGCGGCAGTCGGCGTTTCATTCGCGTTCATGCGGGGAGCCGTTCGGAAGCACATAGTCCAGGGCAGCGATGAAGGCGTCGTTCTCGGCTGCGGTTCCCACGGTGACGCGCATATGCGTGCCATATGCGCCGCCCCATGGCTTTACGATCACGCCCTTCGCGATCAGTCGATCGGCGATTAGCCGTGCATTCTCTCGAACATCGAAGAACAGGAAGTTCGCTGCCGAGCGCGCCGGCGCGAACCCGCGTGCACGGAGGGCCGCCGCCAGACGCGGCAGCTCCTGCCGATTGTGCGTGACGGTTTTCGCCATATGCGCCGTATCGTTCCAGGCGGCGAGCGCTGCCACTTGTGCGAGGTGGTTCACGTTGAATGCCGTGCGCGCCAGGTCGACCTGACGTGCGATCTCCGGGCTGGAGCAGATGCCATAGCCCACGCGCAATCCCGCTAAGGCATAGGCCTTGGAAAAGGTGCGCAGCACGATCCAGGGCGCGGACATCGCGCGCAGAATTTGCAGTGATCGGGGATAGTTCGCATCCACCACGGCATATTCGAAATACGCCTCATCCGTCACGATCAGCGTCGACGGACCGGCGAGGCGGCATATCCGTTCAAAATCCTGCCTATCAATCGCAGTGCCGGTCGGATTGTTGGGGTTGCATAGGAACAACAGCTTCGGCTTCCGACCGACCGCTTCGCAGACTGCAGATAGGTCGAGCGTCAGGTCAGGCGGGCGCGGCACATCGATCACGGTGGCGCCCATCATAGCAGCGGAATCGGCGTAGACCGAGAAGGTTGGCGAAGAGATGACGATGCGATCAGTGGGATCGAGGAACGCCCGGCTGAGCACGGACAGCAAGTCCTCGGATCCATTGCCGAAGATCAGGCAGTCCGGGTTCACACCAAGCTTGGCAGCAATGGCGGCGCGGAGCGCGGTACAATAGGAATCTGGATAGAGTGCGACATCGCCCAGCGCCGACGCGAGCGCCGCGTGGACCGCCGGAGAAGGGCCAAGCGGGCTTTCATTGCTCGCGAGCTTCACGACATGCGCAATGCCGTAGCGCTCGCGCACCCTGTCGGCGGATAGCCCTGCATTGTACGGGGCCAGATGGGCCAGCGCGGCACGCATCGGTCCCTGGAGCGGCTCCCGCTGTTCTATGGCTGATCTCCGTCCCGGCGCGGGACGTGCCAAACGCCGTCCCACCTGTCACGCATCTTTCAGGCAGGAATCTAGGCCAATTCGTATAGAGCTGTCTATACAAAAGCCTCGATCGTCGGCTAAGCTGGTCCGGCAAAGGGGATTGCGATGTCGGATTGGGATCTGCTGCTGACCGATGCACGCCTCGCCACTGTCGTGAGCGATGAGCCAACCGCCATGATCGACCGCGGCGCGCTTGCCATCGCGGATGGCCACATCGTGTGGGCCGGTCCCGCGCAAGAACTGCCCCAGGGGCGGGCACGCCGCACGATCGCGCTGGAGGGGCGGTGGGTCACGCCAGGCTTCATCGATTGCCACACGCATCTCATCTATGCCGGCAACCGGGCCAGTGAATTCGCGGAGCGGATGGCGGGCGCGAGCTACGCCGACATCGCCGCAGCTGGCGGCGGCATCAAGGCCACGGTAGCGGCCACCCGTGTAGCGTCCGAGGCGCAGTTACTGGCCAATGCTGCCTTGCGCCTCGACGCATTGCTCTCCGAAGGTGTCACGACCGTCGAGATCAAGTCCGGCTACGGCATGGATCGCGACACCGAGCTGCGTATGCTGGCTACCGCCCGGCAGCTGGGAGAGGGGAAGCCGGTCACCATCGTCACCACCTATCTCGGTGGCCACACCGTGCCGGCGGAATTCGCGGGCAACCGCGCTGGCTATGTAGAGCTGGTCTGCGGGACGATGGCGGAAGTTGCTGCCGCCCGCCTCGCCGACGCGGCGGACGTCTGCTACGACCCGATCGGCTTCGATCGGGAGGAGTGCGAGCGCATGCTGCAGGCGGCGCGATGCGCCGGGCTGCCCGTGAAACTTCACACCGGTCAGATTGCCGCTCAAGGCGGCGGCGCGTTTGCCGCGTCGTACGGCGCCTTGTCGGCCGATCACGTCGAGTATCTGTCCGAGGACGACGTGTTGGCCATGGCCCGGTCTGGAACCGTCGCCGTACTGTTGCCGGGAGCATTCTATTATCTGCGGGAGACGACGAAGCCGCCGGTCGAGCTCCTGCGCCACCACGGCGTGCCGATTGCGGTGGCGACCGATCACAACCCCGGAAGCTCGCCGCTGCTGTCGATCGTGCTCGCCATGAACATGGCCTCTGTGTTCTTCGGCCTGACCGCTGCTGAGACGCTGGCCGGTGTCACGCGCAACGCCGCGCGGGCGCTCGGCCTGCTGCACGATCGCGGAACGATCGAGGCCGGCAAGCGAGCAGATCTCGCAATCTGGGACATCGGTGACCTGGGCGAGCTGGCCAGCCTCATCGGTTCACGCAAACCCTCCATGGTGATCCAGGACGGTCGATGCGTGGGAAGAAGGGCCGACACATGAACGACCGGAAATCGACAGTCCTGCCGACGGAGATCCGGGAGTTGTTGCCCGAGCTGATCGCGTGGCGGCGCGACTTTCACAGCCGACCGGAGATGGGATACGAGGAGCATCGAACCGCCGGGCTGGTGGCGCAGCGGCTCCGCGCCTTTGGCGTCGACGAAGTCGCGGAAGGCATCGGCCGCACCGGCGTGGTCGGAATCATCCGGAACGGAGGAGGACCGACTGTCGGACTGCGGGCAGACATGGATGCGCTGCCGATCACCGAGGTTTCCGGCCGCCCCCATCGATCGGCGATCGACGGCATGATGCATGCTTGCGGACATGATGGCCACACCACCATGCTGCTGGGCGCAGCCTACTACCTCGCGAGGACCAGGCGTTTCTCGGGGACGGTCGTGCTGATCTTCCAGCCAGCCGAGGAAGGCAAGGCTGGCGCAAAGGCCATGCTGGACGAGGGCTTGCTGGACCGCTTTCCGTGCGACGCCATCTATGGTCTCCACAATGTTCCGGGCCTTCCGGCCGGCCAGATCGCCGTGTCTCCGGGCGCCGTAATGGCTGCAATCGACAGCTTCGAGATCAGGATCACCGGCAAGGGCGGACATGCTGCGCTTCCGCACTTGAACCGCGATCCGGTGGTGGCGGCGGCCTCGCTGATCATGTCAGCCCAGAGCGTTGTGTCGCGCAACCGCGATCCTAACCACGCCGCCGTTCTATCGGTGACACGCCTCGTCGCAGGCGAGGCCGATAATGCGACGCCGGACACCGCGACCCTGAAGGGTAGCGTGCGCTTCCTTGAGGTGGGCGATGGCGCGCAGATCGAGGCCGATCTGGCGCGCATCGTTCGCGGAACCGCCGAGACTTTCGGCGTCCAGGCCGAACTCCTTTATACCGTGGGGCGCCCGCAAACCGTGAACCATGAGCGCGAAGCGAACGTGGCGCGGCGTGCTGCCGAGAGCCTCACATCCTGTGTCAGCGTCGCCGCGCGCCAGGTGCCGCTGCTCGCTTCGGAGGATTTCTCCTACTTCCTGCAGGCTCGTCCGGGCGCCTTCGCCTTCCTGGGCGCTGGCGAGAAGAGCCCTGCGCTACATACCGCGCACTACGATTTCAATGATGACCTGCTTGGGCCAGGTGCCGCGTTTCTCAGCCGAGTGGCCGAAGCAGAGCTGAGCCGGTAGCTTCCAGGCGCCAATTTGCCGTCCAAGCCCTTTCGGCGGATACTGCGGCATGCAAACGCAGAGGTGGCTTCGCGCGATGGCCGTTCTCAAGTTGTTTGATCTAAGCGGGCGTAAGGCGCTGGTTACCGGCGCCAGCCGGGGCATTGGCCAGAGGCTTGCCATTGCCTTGGCGGATGCTGGGGCTGACTTGGCGGTGTTCGCGCGGTCACGGGCAGATCTCGCCCAGACACTCGCGGCGATCCAACCATTCGGCAGGCGGGCTTCTGCATTCACCCTCGACGTGCGGGACGAGGCGGCCTGTTCGGCAGCCGTGGCTGCAGCGGCCGCTGCGCTCGGTGACATCGATATCCTCATCAACAATGCCGGCACTGAGGAGATACGCCCCTCAGTAGAAGTCGATGCGGCTCTCTGGGACAGGATTCTCGATACCAATCTGAGGGGCGCGTTTTTCTGTGCGCAAGCTGCAGCCAAGCGCATGCTAGAGGCGGGGCATGGAGGATCTATCGTCAATCTCTGCTCGCTCACGTCGCACGTAGGCATCCCCACTGCTGTGCCGTATGGCTCGTCAAAATCGGGACTGTTGGGAATGACCCGTGGACTCGCTGCAGAATGGGCAGCGCATGGCATTCGCGTGAACGCGATCGCACCTGGTTACTTTAAGACTGCAATGACGGAGATCTTCTATCGCAATGCCACTTGGCGCACAGAGATGCTGAAGAAGATTCCCATGCAGCGCTTTGGCAAGCTCGACGACTTGGTGGGCGCTGTGGTGTTTCTGGCTTCTAATGCTTCGAACTACGTGACGGGTCAGTGCCTTACTGTCGACGGAGGTACTATTTCGTCCATATAAAGCCGCGGGCTCAGCGAATGCTCGGGTTCAGCAAAGGTCCGCTGATGGCACGATACTGCCATAGGGTAGGGGCAGAGCAGGTCCGCTCTGCCGCGGTATTTCAGACGTCGACTATCTCCCAGAGCGGGTTGAGTCATGGAATCATTAAATTGACAAGTTGTCTGACCTCTTGATAATTACAGGCTATGAACCTGAAGTTGTCGGGGCTTGCCGCCCTCGTCACGGGGGCGAGCCAGGGCATTGGTCGTGCCATTGCTCGCCGGCTCGCGTCGGAAGGAGTCCAAGTCGCAATCGCTGCGAGGCGAACGGAGCTGCTTGAGCAGTTCGCGAGTGAGATTGCCGCGGAGGGTTGCCCTCGGCCTTTGATCTTTGCCTACGATCTATATCCCGAAGGTTCGGCAGAACGACTCGCGGACTCCGCACTGCAGCAACTGGGCAAAGTCGATATCTTGATCAACGCCGCAGGCGGTTCCCGGCCATTGCCGTTCGATGCCTCATCGCTCCAGTGGAGCGAGGGAATGACACTCAACTTCTGGCGCCTGCGCGAACTGACACACGCGTTGGCGCCGCGCATGGTGGATCGATGCTTTGGCCGCATCGTCAATATCACCGGAACCTCGGAGCCTCCGGCTTTCAACGCGGCCTCTACCGCGAAAGCCGCGGTCCATGTCTGGTCCAAAGGATTCTCCCGCGAGTTCGGCAAGCACGGAATCACGATCAATTGCCTGCAGCCTGGCCGTATCCGCAGCGAGCAGATCGACCGCAAATACCCTGACGACGAGAGCCGCCGCACATTCGCCGCCGCTGAGATACCGGTCGGACGGTTCGGTCAGCCCGAAGAGCTGGCGGACCTTGCTGTTTTCCTGTGCTCGCCCTTGGCCGGTTACATCACCGGCACCGTCATTCCGGTCGACGGTGGCATGAGTCGATTCGCGTTTTGATCATCGGCCTGAGGTAGGTGCGAGAATGCGGTGGGTGCGATACCGGCATGGAGAAGCGGTGGGATTTGGCGTCCTCGAAGACGACACGATCACTCCCGTCGAGGGTTCGCCGTTCGGCGAACATCGGCCGCTCTCCAGAAGGATCGCGCGCTCGGACGTGCGGTTGTTGCCGCCGGTCATCCCCCCGACCTTCTACGCCGCAGGCCTGAACTATCTGGGGCACACCAAGGAGATGGTGGACGCGCTCGGCGCATCGGCAAGGCGCCCGGCCAAGCCTGACATCGGTTATCGCGCCATCAACGCGTTGATTGGGGACGGCGATTCCATCGTCGTGCCGAGTGACTCATCGGGACGCGTGCAATATGAGCCCGAGCTTGTGGTCGTGATTGGTCGGCAGGCAAAACATCTCTCCGAAGAAGATGCGCTGAGCTGCATCTTCGGCTACACCATCGGCAATGACGTGAGCGAGCGGAGCTGGCAGGCGGCGGACAAAACCCTTTGGCGCGCAAAGAACACCGACACCTTCAAGCCAATGGGGCCTTGGATCGAGACCGACGTAGATCTAGAAAGCTTGACGACTCGGGTGCGGCTCAACAGCACCGTCGTTGCGGAGTTCCGGACCAACGACATGGTCTTCGGTGTTGCCCGTTATATCAGCGCGATGACGCGCTATCTCACGCTCTATCCGGGCGATGTCATCTGGATGGGCGCGGATTCCCCGACGCGCGACATGGTTCCCGGTGATGAGATCGAGGTGGAGATCGACGGAATCGGTGTCCTGCGCAACCGCGTCATTGCAGAACCCGTGCGTGGGTGAGGCCCGAGATGCTTGATCGTTCGAAGGTGATAAAGCAGGCGCCCCGGCGCATGCTGAGGCCGAACTTGTCCTGCATCGATCTGGACGCATCGGCCCGCGCAGTCGGGCTTGAACTGAGTCGTCTGCCGCGCTCGCATCGCATTCTCCTGGAGAATGTGCTCGTCCACGAGGGGTTGACGAATGATTATGTGCCCGCGTTTCCGGCGTGGCTGCACGGCGAGGCTCGTGAGATTCCCTTCCGACCGGCGCGCATCCTCTCGCACGATACCGCAGGCATCGCCATGCTGGCCGATCTCGCTGCCCTCCGGGACAAGATCGCTTCCGAGGGAGGAGATCCCTCGGCAGTCAATTCGGCAGTCCCGATCGACTTGGTCGTCGACCATTCGGTGAGCGCAGACGTCGTCGCGACGCCGGATGCGATGGCGGAGAACATGCGACGTGAGTTCGAGCGCAATCGGGAGCGCTATCGATTCCTGAGATGGGCGGAAATCTCGCTGGGAAATCTGCGCATCATTCCACCTGGGAACGGCATTTGCCACCAGGTCAACATGGAGCTTCTCGCGGCCGGCATCGTCACGGCCAAGACGGACAAGAGTCTCGTCCTTGCTGATACGGTGATCGGCACCGACAGTCACACGACGATGATCAATGCCCTCGGGATCCTGGGCTGGGGTGTGGGCGGTATCGAGGCCGAGGCAGTCGCAATGGGGGAGGCGCTGATCATGGGCCTGCCGCCGGTCACTGGCTGCCGGCTCGTCGGTCGCCGCGCCCCGATGATCTCGGCTGCAGACATCGTCCTGTTCGTGGTGCAAGCGTTGCGACGGCATGGTGTCGTCGGAAAGATCGTCGAGTTCCGCGGTGAGGGGCTGGACCAGCTGAGCATGGGCGACCGGGCCGCCATGGCAAACATGGCTCCGGAATATGGCGCGACCTGCGGCTTGTTTCCCATCGACGAGGTGACGTTGCGCTACTTGCGAGAAACGGGCCGTGACGAGCAGCGGGTCAACGACGTCGCGAACCATGCAAAGGCAGTCGGGCTCTGGCGCGATGATTCACTTGCGCCGTCCTTCACCGACGAGCTCGTGATCGACCTGTCGGACATTGTGCCGATTGTGGCCGGCCCGAAGCGGCCGCAGCAGATTGCTGCGTTGCCGGATGTGCCCGCCTCGTTCAAGGCAGCATTCCCCGTCAGGAATGCCGGCGAAGAGCGTCGCGAAGAGCTGCGCGACGGCGATGTCTTGATCGCGGCGATCACAAGCTGTACGCACACGTCCAATCCCCACCAGATGCTGGCTGCGGGCTTGCTCGCCCGGAACGCTCAAGCGGCCGGCTTGAAGCGGCAACCGTGGGTCAAGACCTCACTCTCGCCCGGCTCACGGGCGGTCGGTGACTATCTCCAGGAGAGCGGACTCCAGGCATCGCTTGATGCCCTCGGTTTCAATGTCGTCGGATATGGATGTATGACCTGCGCCGGCAATTCGGGAGCATTGGCACCTGAGCTGTCCACGCAAATCAGAGATCGGGCGCTCAGCGTCTGCGCTGTCCTTTCCGCCAACCGTAATTTTGAAGGCCGCACCCATCCCGACATTAGCGGTTGCTATCTGGCGGCGCCCGCGCTCGTCGTCGCGTACGCGCTCGCAGGAACAATTCTGGTCGACCTGACCGATCAGCCACTGGGCTGCGACTCAACGGGCCGGCCGATCCGACTTGTCGATATCTGGCCATCGGACGACGAGGTCGACACGTATGTGCGTCGTTACGTCACCCCAGAAACCTACCGCCGTGCCTATGATCCCGACGCACTTGCGCGCTCAAGCTGGTCAGAGATCGTCGCGCCGATCGGTGCGCAGTTCCCTTGGGATCCGGGTTCTACGTATGTGCAAAGGCCGCCATTCTTCACATCCGAGACGCGTTCGGTCGGGATCTCCGATCTGGCAGGAGCCCGGCCGCTTGCCGTCCTGGGTGACAACATCACCACGGACCACATCTCGCCATTTGGACGCATCCTGTCCAGCTCTGCGGCCGCACGATACCTGAAACAGCACGGGGTGCCCGAGAACGAGTGGTCAAGTTACGCGGAGCGCCGAGGCAATCACGAGGTGCTGTGGCGCGGGACTTTCTCGAACCCGAAACTCCGCAATGAGCTTGCTGACGGCAAAGCGGGCGGTTTCACATCCGGCCCCGATGGTGTCCTGATGAACATCGTCGACGCGGCGGAAGCATATCGTGCCGCCGGAATTCCGACCGTCGTGTTCGCCGGCCGGGAATACGGTACCGGCTCGGCGCGCGACTGGGCGGCGAAGGGCACGCTGCTGATGGGAGTGAAGGCCGTTATCGCCGAAAGCTTCGAACGGATTCACCGCGCCAATCTCGTGGGTGTCGGCGTGGTGCCATGCCAGCTCCCGCACGGCGTGACGGTTGCGTCTCTCGGGATCAGAGGCGATACCACTGTTTCCATCGAAGGCCTCGCCGGGCTGAATGGTCCCATGGGCACTGTGCGGCTGGTACTCAGGCAGGCGGACGGCAGCACTTCGACAGTTCCCATGATCTGTCGCATAGACACGCAGGCGGAACTAGCGCAGATCCGGGAAGGGGGCCTATTTGCGACGGCCGAGGCGGCCGCCAGGGTCACGCAAGCTGACGGCCTCTCGCCACAAGCGACTTGATGCCCGCAATGAAATTCTTGACGGCAGGCGCGCGTTCGTCGCGCCGATAGGAGAGAGAGATACGTGCCTCCCTCTGCAGGTTAATGTCGCGATAGCGCACGCCCGGCATCTGAATTCTCGAAAACGAGGCCGGCACCGCCGCAAGCCCGATCCCCGCGCTGACCATGGTGACGATCGTCAGGTAATCCGTCGCGCGGCTGGCGATGCGCGGTGCGAAGCCGCCTTGTTCGGCGATGGCCGTCACGTAGCCCACAAATGCCAGTTCGGCCTCCACGGAAGGCGCTATGAACGCCTCATTGGCGAGGTCGACGCATTCCAGCTTCTTGACGCGTGCCAGCGGGTGTTTGTCCGGTAGCGCGACCACCACCGGCTGCCTGAATACCGGAATTCCGGTCAGACCAAGCGGGTAACGGTCCGGTGGTCGCAAGAATCCGACGTCTATACGACGCTCGGCCAGCGCGGTCAGTTGCTGCGGCGTATCCAGCTTGTGCAAGCGAAGTTCTACCAGCGGATGTTGCTTGTGGTACTCGGCGAGGCTGTGGGACACGATGCCGCTGCACGCGGACGAGGTCATGTATCCAATCTCGACCCGCCCAAGATCGCCGCGTGCCGCCTGCCGTCCGACGAGTTCAGTATGCTCGGCTTGGCGTACCGTCTTGCGCGCCTCTTCCAGGAAGCGACGACCGGCGTCAGTCAACTCCACCGAGCGTTTAGTCCTATTGAGGAGGCGGATTCCGATCTCCGTCTCCAGCGAGCGGATCTGCTGTGTCAAGGAAGGCGGAGTTATGTTCAGCCGCTCGGCGGCCCGTGCAAAGTGCAGTTCCTCGGCCACGGCTATAAAATAGCGCAGATGCCTCAGCTCCATGCTTCCCCACGTTCCCGTGCCTGCGCATTGCAGGCTGCCCCATCTCATGTCAAAAGCGCGGCGAAGTCCATAAAGGCTTCGCCGCGCCTCGAGGCGTAGGGAACCGGAACGATGCTCAGGTGCGCGCCTTGATTTCCTCGATGATTGGGGTCCAGTTCTCCTTCGCCCGTTCCGTCCACGCCTGGGTGTCTGCGCTGCTTTGGAACCAGACCGGCAAGCCCGCGACTTGCGTTGCCTGCTTGTATACGTCTGTGTCGCAGGCTTGGCGTACCGCTGCCTCGATCTCACCGACGATTCCTGGATCGGTGTCCTTGGGAACGTGGAGCATGATTGGCGTGAACAGCAGCGGTGTTTCCAGACCCTGTTCCGCCATCGTCGGCACGTCGGACAGGAATGGATCGCGTGCGTCGGAGATGACGCCGAGCGATCGGACCTGCTCCTCGAAACCGGTCAGGTTCTGCGTTCCGAATACCGAGAACTCCACCTCGCCGTTCATCAGGGCATTCCGCGCATCAGGGGCTCCCTGGAACGGAACGTCCCTGGTCGGCAGCTCGTAGTTGGTCAGCAGTGCTTGGCCGGCAATGTGATGAATGCTTCCTCGACCCGTATGTGACCACAGAACAGGCTTGGATGACGACTCAACGGCTGTCATCCATTCCTGCATGTTGGCGTAGGGTGCATCCTTGTTGACGACGATACAGGAGGCGTATCGGCCGATCGTGGCGACCGGCTTCATGTCAACCGCCAGGTCGGGGCCATTTCCGTCCCACACCTGCTTGATGACCGCCGTTCCGGCCGAGGTGAGGCTGAGCGTGTAGCCGTCCGCCGGGCTCGCCATGACCTGTTCCATTGCAAGCACGCCATTTCCGCCTGGCCGGTTCACCACGACGACGGCCTGGTTGTTCAGGAAAGAAGGCAGTGATGCGGCGATCGCCCGGGCGTACGTATCGGTACCCCCTCCCGGCGGTTGCCCGACGATGATCTCGAGCGCTTTTGATGGGAATTCGTCGGCCCACCCCGACCGAGCAAGCAGCAAAGTTGTGCCCGCTCCGGCTGCTCCCGCCAAAAAGGCCCTACGACCTGTCCGAATCATGAGTTCCTCCTCTTGTTCTGGAGCCGCTCCGATGGCTGCTCCTTCTCTTGCACGTTGTTTCGGTTCGCCACGCGGCGTACGATGACCCCTCACGTCTGATCCGCCTCCTGGACCAGCGCGGCGCCAGATCTGAATCGCAGAACGGTGCGCACCAGCACGACCAGCACCATCGCCACGCAAACCAGCATCAGAACGGCGGAGACGGGGCGCTCGAGGAAGATGCCGACGCCGTCACCCAGGATCAGCGACTGCCGTAATGAACGCTCAAAGATTCCGCCAAGAACGTAAGCGAGGACCATTGGTGCCGGATCGAAGCCGCAGCGACGGAGCAGGAACCCCACGACGCCGAAGAGCAGGGTCATCCAGACGTCCTCGATCTGATTGTCGATCGTGTAGGCGCCAACAACGACAAACAGCATGATGAGAGGGACGAGCAGGGAAGAAGGCACTTTCAGGAGCCGCACGAATATCGAGATAAGCGGCACGTTAAGCACGATCAGGATCAAGTTGGAGATCAACATGCTCGCGATCACGCCCCAGAATACGTCCGGGTTGCGCGTGATGAGCTGCGGTCCAACCGCCACGCCGTGGATCATCAACGCGCCCATGATGACGCCCATCGTCGGGCTGGACGGGAGTCCGAGCGTCAGCATCGGAGCAAAGGCTGCTTGCGACCCAGCGTTGTTCGCAGTCTCCGGGCCCGCGACGCCTTCGATCGCGCCTCGCCCGAATTCCGCCGGTCGGCGGGAGAGCGCTTTCTCGATCGTGTAGGCCACGAAAGAAACCAGAGACATGCCGGCGCCGGGCAAGAGACCGAGGAGGAATCCGATCACCGATCCGCGGCCAATTGCCGGTGCGCTGCGGCGCCACTCGGCCCGGCTCGGGAGAAGCTCCCGGACCTTGAGCTTTTCGTATTGGAGTTTCTGCGTTTCATTGCGCCCGAGCGCGAGGGAGAGAAGCTCCGCCACTCCGAATAGGCCAATGGCGAGCGGCACGATTCCGATACCGTCGTAGAGGAAGGTGAAGCCGAACGTGAATCGCTGCTCTCCGGAGATCGGATCCGTGCCGACGGTCGCCAGCATCAGCCCCGCGAAAGCCATGATCAGGGACCGGATCGTGCCGCTGGTCCCCACCTGGGTAACCAGCAACAGTCCCGCCAATACCAGCATGGCGTATTCCGGTGGCCCGAAGCCGCGCGTGAGCTGCGGGATGGCCGGAGCCAGCAGCAGAAGCCCGATGGTCGCGAGTATCCCCCCGATGAACGAACCGAACGCAGCGATACCGAGGGCCGCTCCGGCGCGCCCGTTCTTCGCCATCTGGTGCCCATCGAGGCACGTGACAACAGAGGCGGATTCACCGGGGACGTTGACCAAGATCGAGGTGATCGATCCGCCATACATTGCGCCCAGATAGATCCCGCACAGCATGATGATCGCCGAGGCGGGCGCCAGCTGAAACGTTACGGGCATCAGAATCGAGATCGTGGCGACGGGGCCTAGACCCGGCAGAACGCCGATGGCGGTTCCGATGGCCGCGCCGATCAGCGCCATGCCCAGGTTGACGGGCATGGTCGCGACGTCGAGGCCAAGGATTAGGTTCTCGAACATCGCGTCCTCGCGGCTAGAACCAGGCCGATATCAGAACGCCATGCGGCAAGTCGACGGCGAGCAATCGCTCGAACACCAAATACACGACAAGGCCCGTGACGACTGTGATGAGGACCGCCTTGTGGAGCGGCACCCGTTCACCGAACACCAAGAGCAGGGGAAAGACGATCGCCACGAGCGGAATGAACCCGACATATTTGAGCAGCACGGCGAATGCCAGAAGCGAAGCCAGATACCACGCCAGCCGGGCATGGTCGAACTTCTGATGCTCTCGTGAGCGCACGGCCGCTGGTGTCCTGGCGATCATGATGGCGGCATCGATCAGGCATGCGGCCAACAGGACCAGACTCACCAGGCAGGGCACCAGAATGGGCGTCGGTTCACCCGCCACGATCCAGGGGCGATCGAGATGCAGGGCCACGAACGTGGCGCTCGCGATGGCGCCCAGCGCGGAAGGCAACCACAGGCGTGTCCTGGCAATGTTCATCTATCCTCCCTCCCATGATGCCCGGCCCTCTTGCGTGGCCTTTTTGCAGCTCTATTCGGTCACGGCGCTTCGAAAGTAGACCTGGACCACCCAGTTACCTCTATCTCGTTGCGTAGTGGGCGGCGTTCTTGCCTGCGATTCGCCCATATACGGCGCCGGAAACGAGCCCGGTTCCACCCGCATAGTTGAAGTAGAACAGGCCGCCGACCATCTCCCCAGCGCAATAGAGGCCCGGGATCGGCTGGCCGTCGAGATCGATCACGTGCGCGTCGGTGTCGATCTTTATGCCACCGAAGGTGAAAGTGACGCCGCAGGTGATTGCATAGGCTTCGAACGGTCCCTCGTCGATCCTATTCGCCCAGTTCGACTTGGGCACCTCCAGTCCCTGGGTGCAGCGGCCGTCCTTGACGCTCGGATTGAAGGGTATATCGGTGCGCACGGCTGCGTTGAAGCGCTTGACTTCATCCAGGAACGCTGTCGCATTCACACCTTCAAGCTTGCGAGCCAGTTCCTCGATTGTTGGGGCCGTCACTTTCGTCACGCGCTTGATCCGATACTCGTCGCGCAGCATCGGGATGGTCTTGGCATCGAAGATCTGCCAGGCGAACTGATTAGGCTGTTCCAGGACGACCTTGCCGTACTTGGCGTAGGTGTAGTTCCGGAAATCGGCGCCTTCGTCCAGGAAACGCTTGCCGTTGGCATTCACCATGATGCCGAACGGATAGGAATGCTTCTGGAAGTTCTCGCCGATCTCCAGGTCGCCGAACTCCGGCGCATTGAGGTCCCAGCCGACCGCATGGCAGCCGGACCAGTGACCGCAGGGACGCGCGCCCGCATCCATCGCCATGCGGATGCCATCACCGTTGTTGAACTTGGTGCCGCGAACCTTGGCCAGATCCCAACCGGGGCCGAGATAACGCGTGCGCCAATCGACATTGGAGGAGAATCCGCCACAGGCCAACACCACTGCACCGGCCCTGAGCTCCTCCTCGCGGCCGGCATGCCTCACCACCACGCCGGCAACACGCCCGTTCTCCTGGATCAGGTGCAATGCGCGCGTAGCGTAGCGGATCGGAATGCCCTTTGCCATCGCGGCCTTGTTCTCGAGCTCAACGAGCCCGGCGCCGCCGCCCCAACTTTCCAGCGCAAGCCCACCCCAGAACTTCAATCTCCCATCGATCTTGAACGATTGGCGATAGAGCGGCATGAAGCGAACGCCCTTGGACTGCATCCACAGCAGCGTGTCATAGCTCGCGCGGACGAATGTCTCGGTCAGGTCCGGATCGGTGCGGTAGTCGGTGACTCGGCCCATGTCGTCGAGGTACTGCTCCTCGGCATAGCTGCCGAAATCGAAGGTCGACAGCTCGCTCTCAGGGACTTCCGGCACGAGACGGCGGACGTCGTCGACGCCACGGAACGCGAATCGCAGGACGCCCGATGCAAACCGGCTGTTTCCGCCATGCTCTTCTTGCGGGGCGGTCTCCAGCATCACCACGCGTGCGCCGTTCTCTTGCGCCGAAAGCGCGGCGCAGTAGGCAGCATTGCCGGCTCCGACCACAATTACATCATAAACAGACATTCACCCGCTCCAATTGTTCGTTTTCACGCGCCGGCAGAATCGATCCCCGGCCCGATCAGGCCTTCCGATTCGAGCAATGGAAAAATTCCGCCGCCCTGCATCAGCTTGAGCAGCGCCTCGGGAATGGGAACGCCAGTCAGCGTCTGCCCCGTACGCAGATTGCGGACACTCGCTGCTGACAGCGTGATCTCGGCCACATCTCCTTCATCGAAGGCAGCGCTGACGCCCGGGCATTCCAGGGCGGCGAGGCCAAAGCTGACGCAATTCCGGAAGAACAAGGGATTGATCGAGTCCGCGATCAGGCAGCCGATTCCGAGCGCGTTGAGGGCGAGCGGTGCGGGTCGGCTCGAGCCCGTTCCGAAATTGCGACCGCCTACGATCACGTCGCCGCTCTTCACAAGATCGACCCAGCCAGGCCGGTTCGCTTCGAAGACATGCTTCGCCTGCTGTTCCTTGGGCAGGTACATGAACGGAGCCGGCAGGATGAGATCGGTATTGATGTCGTCGCCGAACTGCCAGGCCTTGCCGGTGATCATCCAGCGCGCTCCATGGAAATGAATTCGCCAGGATGGGTTACCCGCCCGGTCAGAGCGGAGGCCGCCACGGTGGCTGGCGAAGCCATGTAAACGGACGCGCTCGGATCACCCATGCGTCCCTTGAAATTGCGCGTGCTCGCGGTGATGCACACTTCGTTCGGGCCGATGACGCCCATATGTCCGCCCTGACATGCGCCGCACGTCGCATTCGTCACCACGGCGCCGGCTGCCATTAGGGTCTCGATGTAGCCCGCCTTGAGCGCCTGCCGATAGACTTCCTGCGAACCCGGAGTCACGAGAAACCGCACGCCAGCGGCGACCCGTCGGCCGGCCACAACCTCCGCGGCGATCTGCAGGTCGTAGAGATTGCCGTTCGCGCAGGAGCCGATAAAGGCCTGCTGTATGAAGACGTCGGCGACGTCGCCGACCTTGACGGAATTGTCGATCACCCGATCCGGCAAAGCCACGAGCGGTTCAATCGCGCCGAGGTCAAGCTGGCGACGGTCGGCATAGACGGCATTGGGATCTGGATTGTAGGTCTGATAGGGACGATCCGTGCGTGCGCGCAGATAGGTGTCGAGAATGCCGTCCGCCTCGAAAATGGTGAACTCGGCGTTGAGTTCGGTACCCATGGTCGCCAGCGTTCGGCGCTCGTCGATGCTGAGCGATGCAAGCGCGGGGCCGCCGAATTCGACGTTGTAGTTGGAGTGGTTTCCATAGATCCCTGCAATATGCAGGAACAGGTCCTTCGGCGTCACGCCGTGCCGGAGTCGGCCAACCAGGTCGTACCGGATCGTTTCGCACACCCGGTACCAAGTGGAGCCTTTGGTCAATGCATAGATCACATCGGGGCCGCCGGTACCTCGCGCAGCGCAGTTGAGCGCGCCGGCGCTGCCCGCGTGTGAGTCTGAGCAGACCAGAACCGTGCCCGGCAGGGCATAGGCACGCTCGGCCACGATGACGTGCGCAATACCCTGGTCATATCCGATGTCATGGAATCGCTTGATGCCGAATTTCTCGACGAACGCGCGGCCGACCGAATGCGCGCGGGCGCAGTATTGATCCGGCGCGGGGGCGCGGTGGTCGTAGACCACCACCACGTTATCGGGCTTCGCGACCGACTTGATGTCGCGCCAGTAGGCGGGGAAGAAGTTGCCATCATAGAGCACGACGGTGTCGACGTCGACCACCACCATGTCTCCGGGTGACGTCCGCGATCGCCCGCTGGCGCGCGCCAGGATCTTCTCCATGATGGTCATGCCCATGGGCGTATGCATTCCTCCCAACCAATTCCCTTGTTCTTGGAGCCCAGTGTGCTGGGATTCGGCGCTCGCGTCCATTTCGCGGTAACGCGTTTTAATTAGGCCGGCTCTAATAGCCGCAGACCGGAGATTGGTTGCCGTTCCGCGCGCATCCGCCTGCAAACGCGCACGTTTCCGCATCGGCTCGCGCGGGCGCCGCCACCTCTTCTATGATCTTCGCAATGCGCGCGATGCTTGCGAGCGGGCTTGGCGTCGCTATGGTGGGCTGCCGTGTCCATCGGATTCGCGGTTCTTTCCGTACTGCTTCTTGGTGAAATGATGTCGGCTGATGAACGAAGATGGCGCTCTTGGTTCCGGCTTCTGCTGGTACAGAGTTTCATCCTGCATTCGCTGACTGTCATTGTGAGGGTTGCGCTCTCTTATCGAATTCTCGAGATCGGCCTCGATTCCTGGTGGGTCGGCATTGTCGGTGGAGCGTTCGGCGCTCTTCCGGCCGTGCTCGGCATGCATCTCGGGGTGGTGATCGATCGCAATGGTGAGGCTCGTCCCCTCATCGCGGGCGCCGTCATCATCCTGGCTGGCGCAGTCGGACTCTGGATCTCCGGCGACAACTTGGCGATCCTGCTCGCGTGCAGCATTGCGCTCGGCTTGGGCCAGTTCATCTGCGTGGTGGCGCAGCACAGCGTCATCGCCCGTTCCGCCGCGCCGTCGAAACGGGACAATGCGTTCGGTCTGTTTACGGTCGTAATCTCTCTGGCGCAGGCGGTAAGCCCCGGTCTCCTGGCGCTATTCGATCGCGAATCGGCCGTACCGGATACCCAAGGCATTTTTCTTCTTGGCGTCGGAGCGGCAGTCCTGCTGCTGCTGTCGATTGTCCTCACACGCTTGCCGGACCATGCGCCCGCTCCCGACCGAAGGGGCCTCTGGCGGGTAATGCAGGCGCTCGTCAGGATCCGAGGATTCAATCTGTCCTTGCTTGCGGCCCTCGTGATCGTTGCGGGCATCGACCTCCTGGTGATTTATCTGCCGGTCTTTGGGGCCGAGCGCGGAATCTCGGCCTCTGTAATCGGGTATCTTTTGGCGGTTCGCGCGGCGTCATCGATCGCGTCGCGCCTGTTGTTCAGCCGGTTGATACGCCTGCTTGGCCGCGGCGCGTTGCTGATCTTGTCCATGCTGCTCGCTGGGTGCGGAATCGCGTTGCTTCCACTGACGACCGATATCTACCTGCTGACGCTCGAGCTCATAGCGACAGGATTTGGCCTCGGTATCGGGGCGCCTCTGACCCTTTCCTGGATCTCCGAGACGTCGCCGGTCGGCATGCGCGGGGTAGCAGTGTCGGTCAGGCTGGCGGCAAACCGGATTGGCCAGGCGGTATTGCCGGTTGCAGCCAGTGCCGTCATCGTGGGCGTCGGCGCCGGCGGGGTGTTCTGGGCGATGGCAGCAATATTGGGGCTTTCAGCCTTGCTCTGTTGCGGCCACTTCGCACGCGAACGTGGCCGTTGAGGCATCAGCGCTTCGGGCCTATGACTTCCTTTAGCCCCACAAGCGCCAGCTTGTAGCCCGTAACGCCAAATCCTGTGACAGTTGCCCGGCACACTTTACTCAGATCCGATTGTATCCCGCGATTGGCGGGGTTGGAGACGTGCACCTCCACCACTGGAAAACCGACCTGCTCGATCGCGACCGTAAGGCCGCGATAGCCGATCGAGAAGCCGGCGGGGTTGATAACCGCGCCGGCGAGTCCCCGCTCCGCGGCGTCATACAGCTTGTTCACGATTTCGCCTTCGAAATTGGACTGGACGATTTCGGCTGAGAACCGGAGCTCGCGCGCTGCTTCCTCGATCTGCCTGTCGTACTCGGGCAGGGTCATCGAACCGAATACCTCGCGCTTCACCTTGCCGCGCATGTTCATGCCCAGACCGTGGATGACCAGAACTCTGTCCACTGGAACCCTCTCAAGATCAATGGTGGAGAATGGAGTTGCGAGCCGCCAACATATCACCTATCTTGTCAAGTGGTAAGACAACTTAGAAGCCGACAAGCCGTTCGCTCGCTCCACGAGCCCGGCCGTCGAACGACCGGGATCGGCTAGGTCAGGGGGGTGTCATGGAAATCAATCGGGACCGGATCATCGTGGCGGTTTCCATCGTCTTTGCCGCCGCTTACCTCTATGCGACTGGCCAGATCACTATGCTCGATTTTGGCGATCCGATCGGTCCGCGCTTGTTTCCTTACGTGGTCTGCTCGCTCTTCGTACTGGGCGCGCTGATCTTGTTGCTGGAGAGTCGCTCTTCACGCCGCACTACCGCCGATGACTCGATCGCCGATGCGCCAAGACAAAGCAAGAATGCGCAGCAGCGCCGCAGCATCTGGATGATCGCTGCCGTCTTGGGCTGGACGTTGCTCTACCTGCTTGTCTTCGAGCGATTGGGTTACATCATCTCGACCGTCACGTTCCTGCTTGGCCTCACGTTGTGCTTTTACAGGGGCAGATGGCAAATCAGCTTGGCCGTCTCGGCCCTCGTGCCCATTCTCGGCTATCTGGTATTTCACCATCTGCTGAACGTCAATTTGCCGGCCGGACTTATGCCTCTTTAGGCCGCGCAGATGGAAACTTTCGATCATATCCTGAACGGGTTTGCCGTCTGCTTGCAGCCGACGAATCTTCTGTTCACGTTCGTGGGCGTTCTGCTGGGGACCATCATCGGCGTCTTGCCCGGGATCGGTTCGGCGGCCGGGATTGCCTTGCTTCTGCCGGCCACCTTCGGCATGGACCCGACCGCCGCCTTGATCATGATCTGTGGGATCTTCTACGGCGCGAAGTACGGCGGTTCTACGGCTGCCGTCCTGATCCGCACACCTGGCGATGCGTCGTCGGTGATGACATCGCTGGACGGCTACGAAATGGCCCGCAAAGGCCGTGCGGGCGCTGCTCTGGCAATCGCCGCGATCGGATCGTTCATAGCCGGCTCCATGGGTGTCGTCGCGCTGACGGTTTTCGCCGTGCCTCTGTCCTCGGCTGCGCTGAAGTTCGGGCCGGCCGAATACTTCATGCTGTTGCTGTTCGCGATGACATGCGTCTCGTCGCTCGCAGGCAAGTCGCTGGGAAAGGGCATCCTCTCGGCTGGCCTCGGCCTTATGCTCGCAACGGTGGGCATCGACCTGCAAAGCGGCCAGCAGCGCTACGTGATGGGTATCATCGAGCTGCAGGACGGCGTCAACTTCATCATCGTCTCGGTCGGCATGTTTGCAGTCGCGCAGGTTCTCCGAGGTCTGGAGTCGATCTATCGTGGAGATGCGGCGCAGGCCATGAAGATCAACGGCCCATTGTGGCTGACGAGAGAGGAATGGCGCCGCTCCATCGGTCCGGTGTGGCGCGGCGGCATCATTGGGTTCCTGATCGGCATCCTGCCCGGCGCCGGCGGGACGATTTCCGCGATCATGTCGTATGTCACGGAGCGAAGACTTTCGAAAAATCCGGAGTCGTTCGGCAAGGGTGCCATTGAAGGCGTTGCCGGGCCGGAAGCCGCCAACAATGCGGATACCGCTGGAGCGATGGTGCCGCTCCTGACCCTCGGTGTCCCGGGCGGCAGCACGACAGCCGTGCTCCTCGGGGCCTTCATCATGTTCGGGCTGCAGCCCGGACCGCTGCTGTTCCAGGAACGGCCTGACCTGGTCTGGGGAATTGTCGATAGCATGTATATCGGCAATCTCATTCTGCTGATCCTCAACCTGCCGCTCATCGCACTATTCACGCGGCTCCTCTACATTCCAAACGGGCTGCTATACCCGCTCATCCTCACGATCTCGGTAATCGGCGCATTCGCTGTGAATTTGAGCACGTTCGATCTGTACATCATGCTCATATTCGGCCTACTGGGCTACGTGTTCGAGAAGCTGGAGATCCCCATTCCTCCGCTGCTCCTGTCCCTGGTCCTCGGCGAGATGATGGAGCAGTCCTTTCGGCGCGCGCTGACGATCTCGAATGGCGACGCGACGGTCTTCGTCGGCAGTCAGATCTGCGTGGTCCTGCTGATCATGTCCGTGATCTCGTTGCTCGGTCCATTTGGCTGGAGCCAGTTGAAGCGTCTCCGTGTGTTCCAGTCACTTCTCTCGTCCAACCGCCCTTCCGACAAGCCGGAGATCGGTGCAGGAAACGCGAAGTGATCCGTCGTCCGTCCCATTGAGCCAATTTAGAATATGTGATTTCGAAGCATGACCAAGTCAGCATCCGACGCATCGGGCATGGCGATGCACCCTGGCCCCGCACGCCGGGAAGGCGAGACTCATATGGAATATGGACGCAGCGGCGCTCGGCTTCTGGTCGATGCTTTGCAGTTGCACGGAGTGGATCGCGTTTTCGGTGTGCCGGGTGAGTCCTACCTCTCGGTATTGGACGCGATGCTCGACACCGATGGAGCAATCGAGTTCATCGTCTGCCGGCAAGAAGGCGGTGCTGCCTACATGGCGGATGCTTACGGCAAGATGACCGGCCGACCTGGAATTTGCTTCGTGACCCGCGGCCCGGGCGCATGCAACGCCTCGATCGGGCTGCACACCGCATTCCAGGATTCGACGCCGATGATTATGTTCATCGGGCAGGTTGGGACTGATGTTCTGGAGCGCGAAGGTTTCCAGGAGATCGACTATCGCCGCATGTTCGGCCCGGTCAGCAAGTGGGTGGCGCAGATTGACCGGGCCGATCGCGTGGCGGAGTTCGTCAGCCGTGCTTTTCATACTGCGGTCAGCGGCCGCCCTGGCCCGGTTGTGCTGGTGTTGCCGGAAGACATGCAGCAGGCTTCATCGATGCCGGTTATCGCCCGGCCGTACACGCGCGTGTCCGCTCATCCCGGGCCCGCTGTCATGCAGGACATTGCTTCAAGACTCGCCGCGTCGAAAAAGCCGCTCTTGATACTGGGCGGTAGCGGCTGGACGAAGGAGGCTTGCCAGAGCGTGGCAGGTTTTGCCGCTCGGCTCAATCTTCCCGTCGCCTGTTCGTTCCGGCGCCAGGACTTGTTCGACAATCGCGATCGTCACTACGTCGGCGATCTTTCGCCCGGCATGAACCCCTCGCTCGCGCAGAGGGTGAAGGACGCGGACCTCCTGATATCGATCGGGTCACGTCTCGGCGAACTGCAGACTGCCGGCTACAGCCTGCTGGATATACCCATGCCGCGTCAGAAGCTCATCCACGTCCTTCCAGGGGCCGAGGAGCTTGGTCGGGTCTATCAGGGCGACCTGCTGATCAATGCGGGGCTCCCGGAGTTCGCGGCAGCGTTGCAGGCCCTGCCGCCTGTCGAAGTCGCGTGGCACGACTGGACCGCAGACGCACGGCGCGACTACGAAGCCTGGCAGGAAACGCAGCCGCAGGTTGGAACGCTCAATTTGAGCGAGGTCATGGCGTACCTGCGGGACCGGCTGCCGGCCGAGAGCATCGTCACGAACGGAGCCGGCAACTATGCGATCTGGGTGCACAGGTTCTACCGGTATACGGGCATGCGCACACAGCTGGCTCCTACCAGCGGAGCCATGGGTTATGGGGTGCCGGCCGCCGTGGCGGCCAAGCTGCTCGAGCCAGACCGGCCCGTCCTCTGCTTTGCCGGAGACGGTTGCTTCATGATGAACGGGCAGGAGTTGGCGACCGCGGCACGCTACCAGCTGAAGATCATCTTCATCGTCATCAACAATGGCATGTACGGCACGATCAGGATGCATCAGGAGCGGGAATACCCCGGACGTGTAAGCGGGACGATGCTCTGCAATCCAAGCTTTACGAAGCTGGCTGACGCCTACGACATGCATGCCGAGCGCGTGGACCGTACAGTGGATTTCGCACCCGCCTTCGAACGTGCCTGGGCCGCGGAGAAGGCTGCCTTGATCGAGCTGACGCTGGATCCGGACGCCATCTCACCGCGTACCACCATCAGCGCCCTGCGCGCGCAAGCCAAAAAGAGGTAACTCCCGTGAAGACCACTCCTGTCACCAGTGCCGATCTGGCGCGATCCGTTGTCGCTGTGCCGCCGCTTGCGCGCAACGAGGATCTGTCCCTGAATCGCGAAGCCAATGCCGCATTGATCCGCTATCTGGAAGCAGCCGGCATTCGCAGTATCATGCATGGCGGCAATGCGAACTTCTATCACGTGCCGGTCAGCAGCTATCAAGCCACGCTGGAAATGCTCGCAGAACTCGCGGGGCCGGAAACGTGGCTTCTCCCTTCCGCGGGACCGGACTATGGCAGGTTGATGGATCAGGCCGGGATTCTGCGCGATCTGCCGTTTCCCACTGCGATGGCGCTACCCATGTCGTTCCCATTCACGGATGCGGGCCTTGCAACCGGGCTGCGCCACTTCACCGACAAGCTTGGAAAGCCGGCGGTGATCTACATCAAGGCGACGGACTATATTCATCCCGACACGCTCGGGAAGCTGGTCGAGGAGCGGCGTGTGGCGGCGATCAAATACGCAGCGGTGCGGCCGGACCCGGCTGACGATCCCTATCTTGAAGCCGTTGCGAAGGTGGTTCCGCCCAGCCTGCTGGTCAGCGGAATCGGTGAGCGGCCTGCCATCGAGCACATGCGCGATTTCGGGCTGGTCAGCTTCACGTCGGGATCGGTCTGCGTTGCGCCGCGCAGTTCCATGAAACTCCTCAGGCTGCTCGGCGAGAAGCGCTATTCGGAGGCCGAGCAAGTACGCAACGTATTCATTCCACTGGAAGATTGCCGGGACTCCATCAGTCCCATCCGGGTATTGCATGATGCGGTCACGTTGGCCGGGATCGCCGACATGGGACCCATGCTGCCGCTGCTGACCGGGTTGGACCAGGCGCAACGCGGTCGTGTGGCCGGAGTCGCAAAGGCGCTTCGGGCCGCAGACCTGAACGTGTGAGGGGAGCAGGGATGTCGAGTTCCCGACGCAAGTCGCCCGAACAATTGCGAAGTCACCGCTGGTACGGTGCGAAAGACCTGCGTTCGTTCGGCCACCGCTCGCGCACCATGCAAATGGGGTACACGGCGGCCGATTATGGCGGTAAGCCGGTCATCGCTATCATCAATACCTGGAGCGATATCAATCCCTGCCACACCCATTTCAAGCAACGCGTCGAAGAGGTGAAGCGCGGCATATGGCAGGCCGGCGGATTTCCCATCGAGATGCCCGCAATGACATTGTCGGAGCCGTTCCAGAAGCCGACGACCATGTTGTACCGCAATCTCCTGGCCATGGAGGCGGAGGAACTGCTGCGTTCCTATCCCGCTGATGGCTGCGTGCTGATGGGCGGCTGCGACAAGACCACGCCGGGCCTTGTCATGGGCGCGCTGATGATGGATCTGCCGACGCTGTTCCTGCCGGCCGGGCCGATGCTGCGCGGGGACTGGAACGGAACCGTGCTCGGCTCAGGCAGCGACACGTGGAAATATTGGGCCGAGCTGCGCGCCGGCACGATCACCGAAGCCGATTGGCATGGCATCGAATCGGGCATCGCCCGATCTCCAGGGCATTGCATGACGATGGGGACGGCATCCACCATGACCAGCGCGGTCGAGGTGCTGGGTCTGTCGCTGCCGGGCTCAGCGTCGATCCCAGCCGCGGACTCGCGCCATGCGCAAATGGCGAGCGATACCGGCCGGCGCATTGTCGAAATGGTGTGGGATGACCTGAAGCCTTCGGACGTCCTCACGGCGGCGTCGTTCGACAATGCGGTCACCGTCGTGCTCGCGTTGTCCGGTTCCACGAACGCGCTGGTCCATCTGATCGCGATGGCGCGGCGGGCAGGGGTGGATCTCGATCTCGGTCGGTTCGACGAGCTCGCGCGACGGACGCCGGTGCTGGCGAATGTGCGGCCCGCCGGCAAATACCTGATGGAGGACTTTTTCTATGCCGGCGGGCTTCGAGCCTTGATGCGCCAGCTGGGAGATCTGCTTGACACGAGCCAGCGGACGGCAGCCGGCATCACCTTGGAAGAGGCGATTGCCTCAGCCCGCGTCTTCAATGACGATGTGATCCGCAGCCGCGACACCGCCTTGGTGGCGTGTGACAGCTTGGCGGTCCTGCGCGGCAACCTTGCGCCGAGCGGCGCGGTCATCAAGCCTTCGGCGGCCGATCCGAGCCTTCTGGTGCATTGCGGTCCCGCAGTCGTCTTTGAGAATTATGCGGATCTGGCGGCCCGAATCGATCTCCCGGATCTGGAGGTCTCGCGTGACAGCGTTATCGTCCTGAAGAACGCCGGACCGCGTGGCGCACCCGGAATGCCTGAATGGGGCCAGTTGCCCATACCGAAAAAGCTGCTCGAGCAGGGGGTGCGCGACATGGTGCGCATCTCGGATGCCCGCATGAGCGGCACCAGCTACGGGGCGTGCGTGCTGCATGTCGCACCGGAATCCTATGTCGGCGGCCCGCTCGCGCTGGTGCAGGACGGCGACCTGATCGAGCTGGACGTGCCCCGGCGCAAGCTTAACCTGCTGGTCAGCGATGATGTTCTTGCGAAGCGTCGCGCCGCATGGCGGGAGCCTGTGGCCCATTTCGACCGCGGCTTCGGCTGGCTCTATGATCGCCACGTGACCCAGGCCGACCAGGGATGCGACTTCGACTTCATGGAACGGCAAACCGCGCGATCCCGGCCAAAAGATCCGCAGATCTACTGAGCCGCTGCACCGAATCAGGCGGCAGCGCGACTGAGCGTCCTTTCCACGATCATCCTTGCGATCGGGATAGCGGAAGTCGCCGCGGGCGAGGGCGCGTTGCAGACATGAAGCATGCGTTCGGTCTGCAGAAACAGGAAGTCATGGATGAGCTCGCCCGTGCTCGTCACCGCTTGTGCACGTATCCCTGCCGGCTCGGGAATCAGATCCGCGCGGGTCAGCTCCGGACAGTATTTTCTGCACTCCTGCAGATAGAAATGTGGGAACAGTGAATTGCGCCATTCCGTAATACTCGCCGCGGAATGGAACAATCCGATGTGTAATCTCCAGGCCGGCCAAGCGCGCGAGACGGTCTGATTGCAGGCCCGCACAGGCGATGATCTGTCGGGCGCGATAGCTTTCTCCTCCCGCAATCACGGTCACCTCGCCGGCCCGCTCGCTAATTGCGGTCACGGGCGGCCGAACAGGACATTTCCGCCGGAGCGTTCGATCACCCTGAGCATCGCATGGCACACGTCGACATAGCTTACGATGCCCGTGGACTTGACGAACAACGCACCCTTGCCGACCGTGTTCGGCTCGCGCTCGTGAAGCGCCGCGGCGGACAGGCGATCAACTGCGATACCGTTCTGCGCCGCGCGCTTGGCCAGGTCGGCCATGCGCTGCAGTTCGGTATCGTTGGTCGCAACGAGCAGCTTGCCGCAGGTTTCATAGCGGATGCCGTGCTCGTCGCAGAACGCCTTGGTGGCATCTGCTCCACGCCGGCATAGCTGCGCCTTCAGGCTGCCGGGTGCATAGTAGATGCCGGCGTGGATGACGCCGCTGTTGCGCCCGGTCTGATGCCGTGCGATGGCGGACTCTTTCTCCAGGAGCAGCACGCTCGCGCCTGGCCGAACCGCCAGCAATTCCATAGCGGTGGCGAGGCCGACGATGCCGCCGCCGATGACAATGAACTCGTACAGCATATGATGAGTGCTTACGGCCCGATCAGCGGAAGGCCGAGCGATTGGCTGCGAGCCCATGCCCGGCCGCGCGCATGTGGCTCCGCCGGCTTGGTAAGGTCGTAGTAGGGGCGCGTCGGCTCTTGGGCCTGCGCACGGTGCATGATGCGGTAGGAGTGGGGATCGAAATTGTCGCGGCGGTGCATGGTGCAACGATTGTCCCAGATCACCACGTCGCCCACCTGCCATTTGTGGTGCCACGCGAGGGAGCTCTGGGTCGCATGGGCCCAGAGCTCGTCCAGCAGGCGCTCCGATTCTTCGATCTCAAGCCCGGGAAGGTAGGAATTCAGCCGCCGGCCCAGATAGAGGGCATGACGTCCGGTTTCGGGATGCGTGCGAATGATCGGATGGATCGCTCCCGGCGATTTCCGGAGGTCGTTGATGGGCTGGAATCCCGCCCGCAATTGGCCGCCGGCGGTATACGTCGTGTCGTTCTTGACGGTAAGCCCTTCGATCCGGCGACGCAGGGCCGGGGCCATCGTCTCCAGCGCCAGATACATGTTGGAAAAGCCGGTGTCGCCGCCCCAGTTCGGTACCTTGAGGCAGTAGAGTACGCTCGCGGACGGGGGATACTCGCGGTACGAGGTGTCCGAGTGCCAGAAAACCTCATCGTCACCAAGGCCGCCGATCGGAACACCGTTCTCGATGACATTCGACACGACTGAAATGTACTTGTTGTCTCGTGGCTTCTGACCCACGCTGACAATCGGAACCTCGTCCAATTGGCCGAAGCGACGGCTGAATTCCATCTGCTGGTTGTCGGTGAGCTTTTGTTCCCGAAACACGAGGACGAGATGGTCCAGCCATGCCTGCCGGACCTCCGCGAACAGCTCGTTGTCAACGCGCGTAAGGTCCACACCCACGATCTCGGCGCCCAGCGGCGCATTGATCGGGCGAATATCCAAGGCGGTCCCGCCCATTCTCTTCTCCGTGAACTGGTCCTCCGACCTCACAGCAAGATAAATCTCGTCGTCATGTTGTCAAGTAGATGACAAGAGGTCAGACAACTGATAAATCTGTCCGGCGTTAAACCGTCGGCCCGGCAAGTGCCGATCACGAAAACCTGGGAGGGATGGATGAATCATACGCTCAAAGGCGCTGCGCTGAGTTTCGCGACGATGTGTCTGGCAATTGCGGGATTGCCGCCGGCATCGGCGGACCCCACTGGGCCAAGCTCCGTGGAACTTGTCGTTCCCAATTCGCCCGGAGGAGCCGCCGATACCATCGCCCGCGTCATGCAGCGCAACTGGACCGAGGGAAAACTGGTCAGCGCGCCAAGCGTCGTCATCAATAAGCCCGGCGGCGGAGGCAATGTGACGCTGTCGTACCTCGAGCAGAAGGAGGGTGAGGGCGGCGTCCTCGCCGTAACGTCGATCACCCATCAGCTCAACTACATCGTCGGTACGAGCGACTACAAGTATTCCGATTTTACACCGATCGCGATGTTGGTGGGGGATTACGTCGGATTTGCCGTAAAGGCCGGTTCCCGGTTCGAAACCGCCCAAGATCTGGTGGATGCTTTGAAGAAGGATCCGCAATCCGCCAGCATCGCCATTACGGGGATTGGGGGGTTGAACCATATACCTGGCCTTCAACTGGCTCGGGCGATTGGCGTGGACGGCAGGAAGCTGAAGACGCCGGTATTCGATTCGACGGGTGACAGCGCGACCGCCATGCTCGGGGGCCATGTCGACGTGGTGATCGGTAGCGCAGGAAACCTTGCCGGCCATGCCGAATCCGGTCTGATCCGAATTCTTGCCGTAACCGCGCCCGAACGGCTTCCCGGCAAGCTCGCCGACGTGCCGACGTGGTCTGAACTGGGCTATGACGTCGTATTCAGCAGCTGGCGCGGATTGTGGGGCCCGAAGGGAATGACCCCGGAACAGATCGCGTTCTGGGACAAGACGATTGCGGAAAGCGGGAAGGCGCCAAGCTGGCGGAAAGAGCTCGAGGCGAACACCTGGACCGACTCGATAAAGTCGGCGGCTGAAACCCGTGCCGAGCTAGATGCCTTGCAGAAGGAGCTGGTATCGCTGCTGACGGAACTTGGTCTGGCGAAACGGACCGATTGAGCCGCGGACGAAGCGGGAGCGGAGAGCGTCTACCGTTCTCCGCTCTCGGTCAGTACCCTGGTCTTGGCGTTGCGTAGATGCATCTGCATCGCGTCGCGCGCGCCTTCGGGATTGGACTCGCGGATATGGATCATAATCTGCTCATGTTCCCGCTGCACACGCCGCAGCCGCTCGGCGCTCACCTTCAGCGACAAACGACGGGCAGTCGTAATGCCTTTCGACACATGCGGCGAAAGGACCTCCATTGCGCTGTAGAACAGTTCGTTCTTGGCTGCAATCGCAATGGCGAGATGGAAATTGATGTCGGCTTCAACGCCAAGCTCGCCCTTCTTAATCGCCTTTTCCAGCTTGTCGTACGCACGTCCGATATGGGTAAGGTCCTGCGCCGTGCGCCGGATCGCCGCCAAGGCCGCCGCCTCGCTTTCCAGCGCCAGGCGAAACTCGAACGTCCGCATCAGTCCGGCGATGCTGCCGGTCGGAGCGATATCGAACAGAGCCTTGTTGGGCCTGTGCTGGACATAGCTTCCCGACCCGTGCCGAGAAACCACGATACCGTCGCTGCGCAGGCGCGAGAGCGCCTCTCGAATGATCGGGCGCGAGACATCAAAGACGCCGGCCAGTTCCTTCTCGGACGGCAGGCGCGCCCCCTCCGAGAACTCTCCAGACATGACCTGTTTCAGGATGCTCTCGTAGACCTGATCCGCCAGTTTCTTGGGTCTGATAAGTTCCAGCATCAGAGTGCGCGTCTCACCAAGCTAAATGTGCCGCGTCTCCGTTGCGGCCGTCCGCCAAAGGATATCACCACCTTGGGCGGAGTCTATACGTTCGGGCACCGTGCCGACTTTACGGGAGAAGATCGTGGAGGAAGCTGAGCCAAAGGTCGCATTGGTAACGGGTGCCGGCGATGGGATCGGCAAGGCTGCCGCCCTCGCTCTGCTGGCGAGCGGCTATCGGGTCGTTCTGACGGGCCGGAGGACCGGCCCCCTCGAAGACACCGCTCATGCCGCCGGCTTGGCGGCGACGGCAGCGATGGTTTTCCCTGCCGATGTCTCCGCTCCCGATGCCGTTAAGAAGCTCTTCGAGGCAACGGTCGCGCGATTTGGTAGGCTCGATATCCTCTTCAACAATGCCGGAACCAATGTCCCCGGGGTTCCATTCGATGAGCTGACGGTCGAGCAATGGCATCGGGTAATCGACGTCAATCTGACCGGCAGCCATCTCTGCGCACAGGCTGCGTTCCGCCAGATGAAGACACAGAGGCCGCAAGGCGGCCGCATTATCAACAATGGCTCAGTCTCGGCGCATGTGCCGAGACCGGATTCGGTGCCTTACACAGCCAGCAAGCATGCGATCACAGGATTGACCAGGGCGATCGCACTAGATGGCAGGTCCTTCAACATAGCGTGCTGCCAGATCGACGTCGGAAATGCGCAGACCAGGCTGGCCGGTCGTATGGCCAAAGGCGTCAAGCAGGCGGATGGACGAATCATGGCGGAGCCCATGATGGATGTCGCCTATGTGGCGCAGGCAGTGGTGTTCGTCGCGAACCTGCCGCTGTCGGTAAATGTGCCGTTCATGACCATCATGGCGACAGGAATGCCGCTGATGGGGCGCGGGTAGTGCCGCTCAGGAGCTCTCCATAGCCTAGTTGCAGTCTCCCTGAACTTCCAAGCTGTCAACGCGTCGGCGCAATCATGGCTTGGCGAGCTTCGGGTCTCGTCATGTCGAGAGAGACAGCTCATGCTCGAGGCTCGAGAGACGCATCCCGATGCGGTCAGGAACAATCCTCCGGCCAGAGGCGTCATGGTGGATCAGGGCAGAGTAACGCCCTCGATTCCGTGACGCTTCACCGAGTCCGACACAAAGCCGGTGGTGCGCATCTCGGTAACGAACGACCTAACGAATTCCGCCGCCAGTGGGCGCTCAGCTCGAACGCCCATCGCTTGGCGGATCGACATAAACGCCGGCTCGAGCAGGCGGTATCCTTGTACTCGCGCTGCCTGCTGCTCCATTGCCTGCCTCACGCCTGCCAAACCATTCAGCTCACCGGCAGCCAGCGCTGCAGCCGCTTCGGCGAACTGCGCAAATGTGATGATCTGTGCGCCCTGCGTGTTGCGGGTTAGATGCAAGGCATAGGCACTTCCCTGCACGACACCAATTCGCAAGGCGAGTCCATCGACGTCCGCTGCTGTTCCTGCTGGCGAGTCCTGAGGGACCAGATAGCAGCCTTCGATCACTAGGTAAGGCTCGGTAAACGCAATGAGCCCGGCGCGCATGGGGTCGTTTGCGAGAAAGCAGACGTCCCAGACATCGCTGCCCGCGCTGTCGGTTACGTCGCCGGCGCGGTTGAAATGCACGAACGACAGCTGGATGTTCAACCGAGTGGCGAGGGCATGCGCTAGGTCGACCGTGATTCCTTCAGCTTCGCCGTCGGTGCTGCGCCGCCGAACCAGCACGACGTTCCCGTGGTTCAATGCGGCACGCAGATGTCCTTTTGGAGCAATTTCCCTGGCAACGGCAGCAATGTCTCTCATCAGAGAAAGCCTTCTTACGTCGTCGGTTCCGGTTCTTACCGCTGATTGGGCCACTAGAAAAGGTGAATCTCTTGATGCCGTGCCATCAGGAAGGCTTCAGCCGGATGTCTGCTGTTGGCACTTCTGCGACCCGGTGGCCTCGTCGGCAAATGTCCGATATTGGAGGTGAATCGGACCATTGCAGGCTCACCAAGTTTCCTGATGCCAAAGTCGGGCACCGGCGACAGGTCGAGAATCCCGAAGCAGGAGAGGTGGAAATGATCTACGGCCGAACGCCTGGATTTGTAACTCGGAGGAGGCGCGTAGAGTCTATGCCGCAGACGCGCAGAGCTGCAACGCGCGCGACGCTGCCGCCTACCATCTCAGATAGGGAATGACGTATGTCGGGGCGTGGCCGCTGCGCGCGAACAGCGCCTGCAGTTGGTCGCGTGCCGGCGCCGCACCTCGAAGGCCAACTTGTAGCGATCGCGCTGCGCCGCGCTCGGCCGGCCCGGCTCACAGAAAGATGTCCGCACAGAAGCCGAACGGCCCGATCATGTCGGTATCGAACGCCACCAGCTCGCCGGCCCGGACCATCCGGTCGCTGCATTCATGGAACCACGGATTGATGCGGTCACCGGATACCAGCAGGCGACCTTCAATCCATTCGCCGCCCATGGCGATGTTGGTCTGGTGGAGGATCGACCACAGCTCGTTCTCGGTCATGCCCGGGCGCAAGGCCTCGCGCATCCGCGCGAGACTCACTTCGGCGGCCGCGATTGCGTAGGTCCTGCACGGATTGCGTGCACTGGCAAGAGACCACCGAAGCGAGACCGGAGCGCGCGCATCCGCTGTGCCTTGCGGTGCCGAACGTACCCGCGTGGCCCGGCAAAGCCAGCGACTCCGGCCCCGCCAGACCGCAAAGGAAGATCGCGTGAGCGTCCCGGCACCTCTCCTCCCAACGATTCTGATCTCGACGGAAGACATGGAGCTCAATCTGCTGCTCGATCACATCCTGCGGTTCGAGGACTTCACGTCGCGTCTGGTCGGCGGTGTCGAGGAGATTCAGACGCTGCTCCAGGTCTCGCCATCGGCGATGGTGCTGGTCGAGTCGAGAAGCTCGGCCGAGGCCTTCCGCGACATGTGCCTCACCTTGCGGCAGGACAAGGCGGTTTCAGGGGTTCCGATGACCTCTGTTCTGGGTTGATCTCGTCAGGGCCTGCGACGTCGCTTACGTCCTTGCGATGCATCTTTGCAAATTCGTTCCACCGCGGGGTTGGCAATCAGGGTCATCATCCGTGCCATCCACCGCCGATCCTCCGTTACGCAACGCGGTGACGGCGAATTGCAATTTCGCGTTCTCGGGTCTCATCAAGTGTGCCCATTGCGGCTGCGCCCTGGTCGCCGAGATCAAGAACGGTAAGTACGTTTACTATCACTGCACCGGCTTCAAGGGAAAATGCGGCGAGCCATATGTCCGCGAGGAGGTACTGGAGGAGCAGTTCGCCCAGCACCTAGCTCGCCTGCGGATCGACCAGGAGGTCTTCGACTGGATCGTCCGCGCCCTTCGTGAGAGTTGCTCCGACGAGAAGCGCGAACACAAGGACGCAATCGCCCGGCTCCAGGCGGAATGGGATCGGCTCCAGACACGCATCGACGCGATGTATGTCGATAAGCTGGATGGGCGGATCGAGGAGGGCTTCTACAAGCACATGCGCGCGCAGTGGCGGGACGAGCAGGAGCGCTGCGAGCGGGACATCGAGCGCCACCGCACGGCCGATGATTGCTATATGGACCAGGGCATCCAGATCCTCAATCCGGGCTAGAACGCTCATCACCTGTTCGCCAAGCAGCCCGCGAAGGAGAAGCGGAGCCTGCTGAATTTCCTACTTTCGAACTCCACCTGGGCGCAGGGCGAGCTCTCAGTGGTATTCAAGGAACCCTTTGATCTGTTGGCAGAAACTGTCGAGGCCGCTGCACAGATTGAAGCAGCTCAAGGGGCGGAATCGGCCAGAAACGAGGTTTGGCTGGGGGACTAGGATTCGAACCTAGACTGGCGGAGTCAGAGTCCGCTGTCCTACCGTTAGACGATCCCCCAACTAAGCACTTATGCCAGTTGGATCTTTCCCGCCGGTTCGACGGGCGGCAACGTTTGGTTCTTGTTCCGTTACGGCGCTGCGGGCGGGTTTTAGCCCCGCTGCGGGCCGGCGTCAACCACAGCGGTGGGGGCTTGCTAGCCGTGCATCGGCCCGGTCGGCTCGGCCGGGGAGGCGGCGGATGCGCGCGTCCGCCGCGCCTTCCGCTCCCTCCGCCGCGTCGGTGAGCAGCCATCGGAATGAGCAGCCATCGGAAGAGGCCGCCGCCAGCGGCGCCCCTGGTTGTTCGCCCGGCGCTAGAAGGTGGCGGAAGCGCCGCCATCGACCAGGAGGATCTGGCCCGTCACGTAGCGCGCATCGTCGGAACACAGGAAGAAGGCCGGGCCGGCCATGTCCTCCGGCTCCGCGTAGCGGCGCAGCGGGATGCGGCCATACTTCACGTAGATGTCGCGGAACCAGTCGGAATCGTATTCATGCGAGCCGTCCGGCAGGATGGACATCGGCGTGTTGACGAAGCCGGGCGCCAGCGCGTTGACCATGATCCCGTGCGGCGCGAGGTCGGCGGCGAGCGCACGGGTGAAATTGACGATTGCGCCCTTGGCGGTCGAGTAGGGAATCGCGTCCGGCCAGCCGCGCACGCCCATGATCGACGCGATGTTGACGATCCGCCTGGCGTCCTTCGCCTTCTTGAGAAGCGGCACGAAAGCGAGGCACATGCGCACGGCGCCGTCCTGGTTCACGCGGATCACCTCGTGGTAGCGCGCCATGGTCATCTTCTCGATACCGGTCCCGTCGGAGATGGCGGCGTTGTTGACCAGGATCTCGCAGCGGCCGTATTGCGCATCGAGCGCGGCCGACAATGCTGTAACGCTGGCGTCATCGCCGATATCCACCCGATGGGCGGCGCCGGTGCCACCGGCCTGTGCGATGCGCTGCGCCGCCTCGCGCGCGACCGCCTCGTTGACGTCCGCGATCACGACGGTCGCGCCCTCCTGCGCCAGGCGGCTGGCGATGGCGAAGCCGATCCCTTGGGCACTGCCGGTCACTACGGCGATCCGGCCCTTCAGTCTCTCTCGTCCGTTGGCGGTCATGTTAATCCTCCTCAGGCTCTCCCTTGGGGCGCAGCAAGGACGCGGCGGCGAGCGCCAGCGCGATCGAAACCAGCAGCACCAGCGTGACCAGCGCGTTGATCTCCGGCGTGAAACCGACGCGCATCATGGCCCACAGGCGCAGTGGCAAGGTCATCTCGTTGCCGGCGACGAAGCTGCTGATCAGCGTCTCGTCAAACGATAGTGTCAGCGCCAGCAATGCGCCGGTCAGGATCGAGGAGGCGAGATGCGGCAGCAGGACGTAGCGCAGGGTCTGCCAGCGGCTGGCCCCCAGATCGAAGGAGGCCTCGATCAGCGTCGGCGGCAGGGCCTGCAGCCGCGTCAGGACCAGGCGATAGGCCACCGCCAGCACGAAGATCGTGTGGCCGATGACGATGGTGAACAGGCCGCGGTCCAGACCCGCATTGGCCGACGCGACGAGCAGAGCCAGGCCGGTGACGATCGGCGGCAGCAGGAACGGCAGGTAGATCAGCAGCGTCAGGGCGGTGCGCGCGATCGCGCCAGGCCACTCGGTGTAGAGCGCCAGCAGGACCGCGAGGGCGACGGCGATCCCTGCCGAGCAGGTCGCCACGATCGCGGTGTTGACCAGCGCGTCGGTCACGCTGGCGTTGGACCAGAGCGTGACGTAATGCCGGAAGGTGAAGGTCTCCCACAGGATTTCGCCGCGGCGGATCTCGACGACCGAGAACACGGCGCTGACCAGGATCGGCGCGTAGAGCACCAGGAGCACCAGCGCGGTCAAGCCGCCAGCGGCGTATTCGGCGATACGATCTCCCCGCGTGCGCAGCATGGCTACACCCGGCGCCGGCTGGCGGCATAGCCGGCCGTCACGATGAGCAGCAGCGCCACCAGCAGCAGGATCGCGGCCATCGCCGCGCCGAACGGCCAGTCGAACGCCAGGCCGAATTGCGAGAAGATGACGCGACCGATGGTGAAGCCGGTGGTTCCGCCCACCATCTGCGGCGTGATGAAGTCGCCGAGCGCAAGGACGAAGGCGAACAGGGCGCCGGCGATGGTGCCGGGCACGGACAGCGGCAGGACCACGCGGCGGAACGTGTCCCAGCCGCCGGCGCCGAGATCGGTCGAGGCGTGGAGCAGGGAACGCGGGATGCGCTCCAGGCTCAGGAAGATCGGCAGCACGACATAGGGCAGGTAGATCACCGTCATGGTGATCAGTACGGCGCGCTGATTGTAGAGGAACACCTGACTCGGCTGCTCCAGTATGCCGAGCGACACCAGCGCCTGGTTGACCAGGCCATTGAGGCCGAGCATGGATCGCAAGGTGTAGAGCTTGACAATGTAGCTCATGAAGAGCGGCAGCGCCGCGATCTGCAGCAGGGCGTAGCGCTTCCAGCTTTTCTGCCGCCAGATGTACCAGGCGATCGGATAGCCGACGATCAGCGACAGCAGCACGACTTCGAGGCACAGCCACAGGGTGCCGAGGAAGGTGCTGAGATAGGTCCAGTTGCCGAGGAAGCTGGCGTAGTTGCGCAGCGTCCAGTCGTAGATGATCTGGTGCTTCTCCGCATGGGCAAGGGACATCGCGAGAAAGGAGCCCAGCGGCACGAGAATGACCAGGGCGGGCAGCGCCGCGACCGCGGCGAAGATCAGCCAGCGCGGGCCAGTCCTGGGCACGGCTCAGGCCGGCACGACCACGGCATCCGCCGGGTCGTAGGTGAGGGTGACCTGCTGTCCGACCTCCGGTATCCGCGCGCGGAAGTCGCTGGCAAGGCGGACATCGAGACGCAGCTGCGGCGCGCTGCTCGCCCGCAGGAGCAGGCGCGTGGAGGCGCCGCCGAACACGATCTCTTCCACCTCCGCGGCAATGGCGGCCGCGCCGTCGCCGAGACGCAGGGCCTCCGGCCGCACCGCCAGCAGCACCTCGGCGCCGGGCGCCAGGCCCTCGCTCGCCGCGACCGGCAGCAGCCCGAGCGGCGTCGCCACCTGAGCGGGATTGGACAAGGTGCCGCCGATGAGGTTGTTGTCGCCGAAGAAACCCGCGACGAAGCGCGTGCGCGGCCGATAGTAGAGGTCCTTGGGGGTCCCGAGCTGCTCGAGCCGGCCCTGGTTCATCACCACGATGCGGTCGGACATGGTGATCGCCTCGTCCTGGTCATGGGTGACGAAGACGAAGGTGGTGCGGATCCGCCGCTGCGTCTGCTTGAGGAAGAGCTGCATCTGCCGCCGCAATCCGGCGTCCAGCGCGGCCAGCGGCTCGTCCAGCAGGATGACCTTGGGCTCGCAGACGATCGCCCGCGCCAAAGCGACGCGCTGCCGCTGTCCGCCGGAGAGCTGCGCCGGGTAACGGTCGCGGAACTCCGTGAGGCCGACGATCTCGAGCGTCTCGTCGACCAGCTTCTTCGCGCGCGTCCGATCACGGCGCTGCACCAGGGGACCATAGCCGGCGTTCTGCGCCACCGTCATATGGGGGAACAGGGCATAATCCTGGAACACGGTGTTGAACGGCCGCTTGTTGGCCGGCATGCGCGTGATGTCGGCGCCTTCGAACAGAATGGCGCCGCCATCCGCGGCGGCAAAGCCGCCAATCAGCCGCAGCACCGTAGTCTTGCCGGAACCGGACGGTCCAAGGAGCGTCAGGAACTCGCCATCGGCGATCTCCAGGGAGAAGGACGGCAATACCTCGATCGGCCCGTAGATTTTCCGGACATTCCGGAGCTCGAGGCTCATCGCGTGCTCCGGCTAGGCGACCCTGTAGCGCTTGACCACATCCCAATCGACCTCCACGCCGAGGCCGGGCTTCTGCGGCAGGGGAATTGTTCCATCAGGGAGAAGGACCAGCTCCTCCTGCGCCAGCTCGCGGCGCAGCCGCTCATGGCAGAGCTGCGGGGGCAGATACTCGATGAAGGCGCAGTGATCCGTGACGAAGGCCAGATGCGCCGTGCCGGAGATGGAGATTCCGGTCTTCCAGCAATGCGGCACGATGAGGCGGCCGCGCGCCTTCGCCATGTCGCAGACGATCTTTGCCTCCCCGATGCCGCCCACCCGGCCGACATCGGGCTGGGCGACCTGCACCTTGCCGACATCCATCAGCTCCTCGAACTCGAAGCGGGTCGCCAGCCATTCGCCGAAGGCGATCGGCATCGGTGCGCGCTCCGCGAGCTTGGCCATCTCCCGCACGTTGTCCGACCAGAGCGGCGTCTCCAGGAAGAAGACGTTGAACTCCGCCCAATCCTTCACGGTTTGCAGGCAGGTGGCCGCGTCTTCCCACAGATACTGGACATCAACCATCAGGGTGATATCGGGCCCGATGGTCTTGCGCACCGCGGCCAGGACTTCCGTGTGGCGCTCATAGCTCTCGCGCATGCCGCCGTGCGCGTAGGGACCGTTCATGGTGATCTCGGTCTTCATCGCCTTGAAGCCGATGGCCTTCGCCTTCTCGGCGGAGGCGCAGAGCGCATCGCGGTACTCCTCGAAGCGATGGCCCGCCGGCTGCAGCGAGGCATAGGGCGTGATGCTCTGCCGCGTGGCGCCGCCGAGCAGCGCATGCACCGGCTTGCCCAGCGCCTTGCCGCAGAGATCCCACAGCGCCATGTCGACGGCGCTCATGGCATGGATGATCATGCCGCGGCGGCCGTTCATGGCGGTGCCGAGATACATCTTCATCCACAGCTCGCCGATCTGGAACGGATCAGCCCCGATCAGCATCTCCTTGATGCAGAGGCCCATCGTGTGGGTGCCCGGCGCCTCGATGCAGGTCTTCGCCATCCACGGATTGGCGTCGCATTCGCCGATGCCGGTGACGCCGCCATCGGTGCGGATGACGACGACGATGCTGTCCTGCGCGGAGGAGGTGAAGCTGGCATCATAGTCCGGCGCCAGCAGAACGTGGCATTCGACATCGGTGATCTTGAGGCGGGGAGCCGGGCCGCTGAACTGGGGCGAGACGGTTGCGAAGGGCATGATGTGACCGCGGATGGGGTGGTTGAGACCGGCCGGAGCGGGCCTCGCTCCGGCCGGCGGGTGTGGTGAACGGGCGCTAGCCGGCCTTGACCTCGTTCCAGACGGCGACGCGCTTCTCGTAATTCTCGGCCTGCTGCAGCCACGAGAGCTTGTCGCCATAGGTGAAGCCGGCCGCCTTGTTGACGTCGGTATTGGTGGTGTTGCCGTAGCCGGCCTTGTTGGTCAGTATCTCGCCGACGGAAGCGGCCAAGCAGGTGTTGATCCACTGGTGCGCCAGGTCCGGATCAGTGGCGCCCGCGCTCATGGTCCAGCAATCGAGCCAACCCGGCGCGCCTTCCTTCGGAATGGTGAGCGCGGCGTTGATGCCCTTGTTTTTCAGGGCCGGAACCTGCGGCTCGCCCATCGAATACATCACCTTGATGCTGTTCTGAGCGAACATGTTGACGCCCTCGTCGAAACCCGCGAAGTAGCTGAGCAGCAGCTTCTTCTGCTCGATCAGCTTCTCCTTCACCCGGGCGAAGTCGTCATCCGACAGGTTGTACGGATTGTCGACGCCGACCACCAGCGCGCCCCAGGTGATGCAATTGTTCGCGTCGTCCATGCAGATGAGCTGTTGGCCGTATTCGGGGTTCCACATCACGTCCCAGGAATCCGGAGGCGTGGAGAAGGCATCGGCGTCATAGACCATGGGCAGCGATCCCCACGCGAACGGGACTCCGAACTGCTTGTCTGCGCGCATGACCTCCTTCACCTCGCGGAACTCGGGCGCGATGTTGCCGGCATTCGCGATCTTCGAGAGGTCGAGCGGCGCGAGCAGGTTGGCGTCGAGGTAGCGCGAGAAGATCGAGGTATCGAAGCTCACCACGTCGAAATCGGCGCCCTGCGAGCCCTGCATCTTGGCGAACATCTCGTCGGCGGAGCCGACATAGACGATCTTCACCTCGGCGCCGGTTTCCTTCTTGAAGGCCTCCACCCATTCGGGCTCGGCATAGCCTTCCCAGGCCAAAACGCGCAGCTCCTTGGAGGCGGCGCGCACGATGGTGGGGGCGGCGATCATCGCTCCGGCCGCAGCGGAACCGATCAGGAAATCGCGGCGATCCAACCGGATCTTCTTGGTCATGTCAGTCTCTCCCTGTTCAAGACGCGTTGTGCGAGTTTCTTGTGGTTTGTCTCACTTGCCGTCCGCGAGGCGCAGGACGATGCGATTGACCTTGCCGGTCTCCACCAGCGCGATCGCCTCGTTGATGCGCGACAGCGGCCAGACCTCGGAGATGAGGGATTCCAGATTCAGCAGCCCATGCTTCACCAGCCGCAGCACCTTGGGAAAGTCGATCATCGGGCGGGTCGAGCCATAGCTGGAGCCGATCACCTTGTTCTCGTCCTGGGCGATCCAATAAGGCGGGAAGCCGGCGAGCGCATTCTCCGTCGGCTGCCCGATCAAGACGGTGGTGCCGGCGCGGCAGGTCGCCTTGTAGCAGAGCTCAGCCGTTTCGACGTGGCCGGTCGCCTCGAATGTGAAATCGGCGCCGCCCTTGGTGATCTCGCGCACCTTGGCGACCGGGTCGCCCTCGGAGGCGTTCACGAAATGCGTGGCGCCGAACCGGCGCGCCTCGGCTTCCTTCTCTCCGCGAACGTCCACCGCCACGATCGGCAGCGCGTTGCACAGCTTCGCGCCCTGCACCGCGCTCAGCCCCACGCCGCCGCAGCCGAACACGGCGACGCTGTCGCCGGGGCGGATCTGCGCGGTGTTGATCGCGGCCCCGATGCCGGCCATCGCGCCGCAGCCGAGCAGGCAAGCCTCCTCGTCCGATGTGGCCGGATCGATGGTGATTGCGCCGTTATGCGGCACGACCGTGTATTCGCAGAACGAGGAGACGAGGCTCAAATGATGGATCGGCTTGCCGTCCATCTCGAAGAAGCGCGTGGTGTCATCCCACATCGTGCCGGCGGCGGCGGCGCGCGCCACCTCCTCGCACAGCACCGAGCGGCCGGTGACGCAGAACTTGCACTGCCCGCAGGAGGGCGTGAAGGTGAGGATGACCTTTTCCCCGATGCGCGACTTCGACACGCCGGGACCGACGGATTCGATGATCCCGCACGCCTCGTGGCCCAAGATCGCCGGCTTGGGATGCACCCAGACGCCGCGCAGATAGTGGATGTCGCTGCGGCAGATGCTGGTGGTCAGTAGCTTCACGCGCACTTCCATCTCGTGCGGATCGTCGACCACGACCTGCCGCAGGTTGAGGGCGTCGCCGTCGCTGGGCTCGTCGCAGACGGCCGCCATCATGGTAAGTTTCCCCATGGCGAATGCTCCCGTCCGGATCAGACGTTGACGAGGCCGCCGTCGATCGGCAGCACCACACCGGTGATGAAAGAGGCCTTGTCGGACGCGAGGAACGCCGCCGCGTCCGCGATCTCGTGCGGTTTGGCATAGCGGCCGATCGGATGCATGGCGGCGAGGACCTTCATCCCCTCCGCCTCGCCACCCGGCATGCCGCCGGCATAGGCGCGGGTCAGCGGCGTGTCGATGACCCCAGGCGCGATGACGTTGGCGCGCAAGCCAACCTTGGCGTAGTCCGAGGCGATGCAGCGCGCGAGATGCTGCAGGCCAGCCTTGGCTACGTTGTAGGCGACGTCGCCTTCCCAGGCGACCAGACCGCAGACCGAGCCGATGAATACGATGGCGGGCTTGTTGCCCTTGAGCAAAGCGGGGATCAGCCGCTTCGACAGGCGGAAGGCGGCGTTGAGGTGCAGGTTCATCATCCGGTCCCAGGTCTCGTCCGGCGTCTCGTGAGTCGGCGCGGTCTGGGTCACGTCGATGCCGGCGCTGTGCACGAAGATGTCGAGGCCGCCAAGCCCGGCGATCACCTCGTCTGCCGCGCGCTCTGTCTGCTGCTTGTCGCAGAGATCGGCCTGGACCACGATGTGACTGCCGCCGGGCAGCCTCCTGGCCATTGTCTGCGCCTGCTCGGCATGGCGCGAGGCGCCGATGGCGACGCGCGCGCCCTCCGCGGCGAAGGTCTCCACGATACCCGCACCGATCCCGCTGGAGCCGCCGGTGACATAGGCGCGCTTGCCTTCCAGAAGTCTGCTCATGCCAGTCTGATCCCCTTTTGTGTCAACGCGTCGAGTAGCCGCCGTCGATCGCGACTGCCTGCCCGGTCATGAAGGCGGAGAGGTCGCTCGCCAGATAGACGGCAAGCTCGCCCACTTCCTCCAGCTTGCCCGGACGGGGAATCGCATGCATCAGGCGCTTGGCCCGCAAGGTCGCCTCCGGATCCGGTTCCAGGTTCGCGACGGCGATCGCCAGCGGAGTCTCGATGAAGCCAGGGCAGACGGCATTGACCCGCACGCCCTTCTCGGCGAAATCGAGCGCAGCGGATTTGACGAGGCCGATGACGCCATGCTTGCCGGCGCAATAGCCGGCGCGCTCCTTCTGTCCCACCAGGCCATACATGGAGGAGATGACGATCACGGACGCAGCGCCAGCGGCCAGCAGGTGCTCTGCCCCGAACCGCATCGCAAGAAACGGCGGCAGCAGCGAGTGATCGATGATCCGCTGGAACTCCGCGACCGGCGTGTCGAAGATCGGCGTGCGGCCGCCCGCGCCCGCGCTCACCACGATGGTGTCGATCCCGCCCATGAACTCAGCGGCGGCGCCAGTGATGCGCTCGACGTCTGCGGCAATGGTCGCGTCGCCGGCCGCGTATCCCGCAGGGCCATGCGCCTTCAGGCCCTGCACGGCCTCGCGCAGGACCGCCTCGCGGCGGCTGGAGATGAAGACGGCGGCGCCTTCGCGCCCCATCGCTTCGGCGCAGGCGAGGCCGATGCCCGTCCCGCCGCCATAGATCAGCGCCCTTTTGCCCTGGAGCCTTCCGCTCAATGCTCCACTCCCTGTCTGCGCCAGCCTTGTGTCGCCGGCGCGTTCCGCGCGGCGGCCAGTCTGGCTTTGTTGGATCGAGTGTGGCACTCTGCGCCTGGATTGTCGACATAATAATTGTATACAAAAATACCGAGAGGGCCGATGGCACGACCGAGCGTGAGATCGCTGGATCAACTGGCGCATGGTCCGGAGCGGGAGGAATTCAGGCCTCTGCTCGACATGCCGCGCACGTCGGGATTGGCGGAACGCGCGGCCGAGGCGATCGTCCTCGGCGTCGCGTCCGGAGCGCTGCAGCCAGGTCAGCGGCTGGTCGAGGCGGAGCTGGCGCAGCTTCTGAAGATGAGCCGCGTTCCGTTGCGCGAGGCGCTCAAGATCCTCGAAGCGCAGGGCATCCTCGAGAGCACCCCGCATCGCGGCACGCACATCGCCAGCTTCGAGAATGCGCGGATCGACGAGATCTGCGAGGTGCGCATCGCGCTGGAGCGGATCGCCTTGCACGGCGCCGCGGCCGCCTATCAGCGCAACCCCCAGGATCTAGCGCGCCTCGACCGCATCCTGGCCGCGATGGAGCGCGCGGCGCGCCATCTGGACTGGCTCGAGATCAGCAAGGCTGACCTCGACTTTCATCGGGAGATCTGCGCGGCGTCAGGCAATACGATCGTGCAGACCCTGTGGGAGGCGCTGGCGCGCCACGTCCTCATCATCTTCGGCAAAGAGATCCGCGACGAGCGCGACGCAAAGTCCATCATCCCGCAGCACCGCAAGCTGCGCGACATGCTCGCGGCCAATGACCTGAAGGGCCTGGATGCAGAGATCGAGCATCACATCCTGCGGCTGCGCCGCCGCAAGCAGCCGCCCGCTAAGGCAAAGGTCGCCAAGCGGTCCGCAATTTAAGCTCAGGGCCGGAACAAGGGCTCGGGCAGGCCCGGCACATCAACGTCGGTCGCGAACAACGCGCCGCCCTTGGGTTCGCTGTCGTCCGCCGCGCGGCCGGAGGTCACGAACAAGGTGCGCAGATCGGGCCCGCCGAGGCAGCAGGAGGTGATGTTGCGTGCCGGCAGCACCAGGGTGTCGAGACGCTCGCCCTTCGGCGACAGGCGGATCACCTTGCCGCCGTCGTACAGGGCAATCCAGATGCAGCCCTCCCGATCGACGCAACAGCCGTCGGGCAATCCGTCCGTCTCGGAATATTTCTGGAAGATGCGCCGGCGCGTGAGCTTTCCGCTCTCGGGGTCGAGGTCGTAGGCGAGGCTCTGCCGTCCCAGCGAATCGCTGAAATAGAGCACATCGCCCTTGGGCGAGAAGGTGGGGCCGTTGCACACGACGAACCCGCTGTCGCCGATGCGCCATTCGCCCCGCCGGTTCAGCACGTATAGGAGTCCACGCGGTGCGGATTCGGTCGCGTCGAAATTGCCGATCCAGTAATTGCCGTAGCGATCGACCTTGGCGTCGTTGTAGGGCAGGTCCGGCCGGCCCTGGTTCGGATCCGCGAACGGCGCGATGGCGCCATTGCGCGGATCGAAGAAGTAGAGCCCGTTGTCCATGCCGATGATGAGCCGGCCATCCGCGCAGGGCACGACCGAGCCGATGCTGCTGAACTGGGAGAGCGTCCAGTCCGTGCGCTCCCCGTCCGGTCCCAGGCGGTGAATGGTCGGGCCGTAGAAATCGATCCAGAACAGCTCGCCTGTGGTGCTGTTCCATTGCGGGCTCTCGCCCAGCTTGTCGCGATGATCGGTGGGGATTTGCCAGTCCGGTGTGCGCGCCATGTGTGACCGAGGGTTTGAGTTTCGGGCGCCAAACTGTAGAGTCGGGCCAGGGAGATCACAATACCAGACGTGGTTCCGGAATACCGGAATCCGGGGAGCAACCGGGGATGGCGGCGGCTGATATCGCGGTTCGCTTGCGCGGTCTGACCCGCAGCTTCGGCGCGGTGACCGCCGTGCATCCCATCGACCTCGACATCCCGCGCGGCGATTTCTTGGCGATCCTCGGACCGTCCGGCTGCGGCAAGACGACTTTGCTGCGCATGATGGGCGGCTTCATCGAACCCAGCGGCGGGTGCATCGAGGTCAATGACGCGGACATCACGCATCTTGGGCCGGAGCACCGCCCGATCAACATGGTGTTCCAGGGCTATGGCCTCTTCCCCCACATGAACGCACGGCAGAATGTCGGCTACGGCCTGCGGCTGAAGAGGATTGAGCGCGCGGCCATCGCGAAGCGGGTAAGTGAGGCAATGGCCCTGGTGCGCCTGGAAGGCTATGAAGACCATATGCCCGCCCAGCTTTCCGGCGGGCAGCAGCAGCGCGTGGCGCTGGCGCGCGCCCTGGTGATGGAACCGCAGGTGCTGCTGCTGGACGAGCCGCTGGCCGCCCTCGACCTCAAGCTGAGGCAGGCGATGCAGGAGGAGCTGCGCCGGATCCATCGCGCGATCGGCGGCACCTTCGTCTTCGTCACGCACGACCAGGGTGAGGCGCTGGCGCTTGCCAACCGCATCGCCGTCATGAAGGACGGGCGTATCGAGCAGCTCGGCGCGCCGGAAGATATCTATCTCAGGCCGCAGACGCATTTCGTCGCCAGCTTCATCGGCGAGGCGAACCTCCTCAAGGGCCGGCGATCGGGCGGCATGATCGAGACCGCTTGCGGCCTGACTCTTGCGGATACCGGTCCGGATGGCGAGATCGCGCTGGTCGTGCGGCCGGAGAGCCTGCGGCGCCTCGCGCCTGCGGAGCGGGCCGAGATCGAGGCAGGCGGCCGCGTGGAGGAGATCGTGTTTCTCGGCGCGCATGTCAGATATGTGCTCGCGCTGTCGAGCGGCGAGAGGCTGCGGGTGCAGGATCCGGTCGAGCAGCCGCGCGCCGCGCTTGGCGATGTGATGCGCGTAGGCTGGAGCCGCGCGGCTCAGCGCATCATTGCCGCCTAGAGATGGCTCTCACACTCTCTTGCCGGCTGTGGCGCCGCCATCGGCCATGATGACGCTGCCCGTGAGATAGGTTGCGCGCGGAGAGGCGGCGAGCAGGATCGATTCGGCAATCTCGGTCGGCGCCGCGACGCGGTTCAGCAGGGTATAGGACGCCCATTGCTGCCGCGCTTTTTCTTCGTCCGGCGCGGTACCAATGCTGGCGCGCATCATGTCGGTCTCGGTCGGCCCAGGACAGAGGCAGAGCACGCGCACCTCCGGCGCCAGCTCGGTCGCCAGCGCGCGCGTCAGTCCGACCAGCGCCCCTTTGGAGGCGCAATAGGCGGCGCACCCGGCATAGCCGAGGAGGGCGGCATCCGAGCCGACATTCACGATCGTGCCTCTGGTCGCGCGCAGCTTCGGTAGAAGCGCCTGCGACAGGACCCACGCTGCCGTGAGATTGACGGCTATCGTCTCGTCCCAGAGCGCAAGGCTGGTCTCGGCGATTGCCGCTTCCCGGAAGATGCCGCCGCAATTCACCAGGATGTCGAGCCCGTCGATGCTCGTGGCCAGCCCGCGACACGCCTTGCGATCGGAGAGATCGGCCGACAAGCCCCGCACGCGGTCACTGGAATGAGCCGCGGACAACCGCGCGACGGCAGCATCGACATCCGCTTGGCGCCGGCCATGCAGAACGACCGATCCGCCGCGCTCCAGGAACAGAGCGGCTGCGGCCGTGCCGATGCCGCGAGTGGAGCCGGTGACCAGGATCGTCTTGCCGTCGAATTCCATGCTCACTGCCGCCCAGCGGTGCTGCCGCCGTCGATCGTGACTGCGGCGCCCGTCATATAGCCTGCGGCGGAAGACAAAAGGCACAGGACAAAAGCCGCGATCTCGTCCGGTGTCGCGAGACGTCCGATCGGGTGGTACCGGTTGAAGGCCGCATAGTATGAGGCGGGATCGCCGCTGTCCCGCGCGCATTCCTGCATGAGTTCCGTATCCATCGTTCCCGGGCAGAGGGCATTGGCGCGAATGCCGGTCGGCGCCAGCTCGATCGCCATGGCCTTGGTCATCGCGACCAGGCCATGCTTTGCCGAGATATAAGCGACGTTGTTGGCGATCGCGTGCAGCCCGAGCTCCGAGGCGATGTTCACGATGCAGCCTCTGCTTTGCCGGAGATATGGCAGCGCAGCCTGCGCCGTGAGGAAGCTCGCCCGCAGGATCACGTTGAGATGCAGGTCCCAATGCGCGTCGTCGGTGGCCGTGACCGGCCGCTCGACATTGACGGCGGCGTTGTTGATCAGGAAGTCGAGCCGCCCACCGGCGGTCGCCTGGGCCACGGCGTTCGCCGGCCCGTTCCCCGTCGCCAGATCTGCTGGCGCCGCGATCAACCCGGGACCGCCGCCGAGGCGGGCGATTGCCGCCGCGCACGATTCAGCCGTGCGGTCGTTCACCGCCACCGTGGCACCGGCCTTAAACAGCGCCTTGGCAATGGCGAAGCCAAGCCCGCGGCCTGCGCCCGTCACCAGCGCGACGCGACCGCCATAATCGAACGTCACCTCAGCCACGGTAGCGGCTCACGCGCAAGGCGAGGAACGTCGAGCCGACGCTGAGCAGGATGAGCAGCGTGGCGATGGCGTTGATGGTCGGGTCGAGGGAGGTGCGGACCATGCCCCAGACCAGCGTCGGCAAGGTGTTCCCGGCTCCGATCGTGAAGAAGGTGATGACGAAATCGTCGAGCGAGATGGAAAGGGCGATCAGCGCCGCGCCGATGATGGTCGGGCTGATGATCGGCAGGGTTACCGTCAGGAATGCGCGCAGCGGCGAGGCGCCGAGATCGCGCGCGCTGTCCACGATTGCCCAGTCGAAGGTCGCGAGCCGCGAGAAGACGATCAGGATGACGAAGGGCTGGGCGATCACCAGGTGCCCCAGGATCACCGTCGGCAGGCCGAGCGGCAGGTCGATCAGGCGCACGAAGTAGCTCATCATGGCGACGCCGATGATGAGTGCCGGTAGCATCATCGGCACGCTGACGATCGCGATCAGCGCCTCCGCACGCCGCGGCGCCATGCGCGCCAGCAGCAGGGCCGCCATCGTGCCGATCACGACCGAGAGGATCGCCACCAGGCTGGCGACAATCAGGCTGTTCCACAGCGCCGGCCAGAAGGCACCGAGCGAGAACAGCTTGCGGTACCAGTCCAGCGTGAAGCCGGTGAGCGGCAGGCTGGTCAAGGCCGATTGGTTGAAGCTGAACAGCACGACCAGGATCAAAGGCACGCCCATGAAGGCCGCGAGCAGCAGGGCGACCGCCCGCCACCCTAGTTCCTCGACGAGGCCGAGCGCGCGATTCATGGCTGCAGGCTCCACCGCAGCAGGCGACGCAGGATCAACACCAGAGTCAGGGAGACACCCATCACCGTGAAGGCCATCGCGCTGCCCATCGGCCAGTTGAAGCCGAGGGAGAACTGCAGCTCGATGAAATGTCCCATCATCGCCGCGCCGCCGCCCACGAAACGCGGCGTCACGTAATCCCCGGCGGCGATCAGGAACGCGAAGGTGAAGGCGATGACGATGCCCTTCTCGCATTGAGGGATCACGATGTCGCGCAGGACAGCCCAGCGGCCCGCGCCGAGATCGCGCGCCGATTCGATGGTGGCTGGCCGGATCGCGCGCATCGTGCCGTAGATCGGCAGGATGGCGAAGGGCAGGAGGAAATAGGTCAGGGTGATGACGACTCCGTTCACGCTGTAGAGCAACGCATCGAGCGGCTCGTCGATGATCCCGGTCCACAGCAGGAACTTGTTGAGGATGCCCTCCCGTCCGAGGATGCTCTTCCAGGCGTAGATCTTGACCAGGTATCCGCCGAACAGGGTGACGAGAGCCAGGAACAGCAGCGGCATCTCGAGGCGCCCGCACTTGAACCGGATCGCATAGGAGAAGCCCAATGCAAGGATGGTGGTCAGAGCGCCGATCGCCAGCGCGATCAGCAGCGTGCTGGCCATCGCGTCGTAGTAGTCGGACCAGGTGGCGATATAGTTCTTGAGCGTCAGATCCGGCCGCATGATGCGCGCCCGCACCGACCAGAAGCTGATGACGAGGAAGTAGAGGAGGGGCGCGACGAAGGCTCCTACGAAAATCAAGGCGGCCGGCAGCAGGAGCCAGTCCTGGCGGTCCCATGCCGGCCGCCTCAGCACTGTCCGGCTCCCCCTAGGCCTTTGACAGCCGCTGGTACTCGGTCAGGAAGTCGTCATAGGTGGCGACGGATCCATCGGATTCCGTCGGCGGGACGGGCTGCAGCCGGGCCTTCTGCATGAACCCATCGATGTCTGCGTAGTTGTACGACTCCGCAAGCTCCTTCGACAGCATGGGCACGGTGTCGAGGTTGGTGATGCCGGCGCTCTGCTCCGTCGCGAACTGCTTCTGCGGCTCGGCCGAGACGATGTGGTTGATCATCTTGTAGCTGAGGTCCATGTTCGGCGCGTCCTTGGGGATGCACAGGCAATCCATGAACATGCCGGTGCCTTCCTTCGGGATCGTGTATTTGATGGTCTTGCCCTTGGCCTGGGTCCACACCGCGACGGCCTCCCAGCCGATGGCCGAGACCGTCACCTCGTTGCGCGCGAAGGCATCCGACATGTCGCCATAGCTCGGGAAGAACGCGCGCGCGTGCTTGGTCTTGATCTCGATCAGCTTGTCGATGACCTGGACCATCTCCTCCTTGGTGAGGATGGTGCCCATCGGCTTGCCGGTGACGACCGTGCCCCAGATCAGCAGGTTGCCGAGCGGGTCGTCGACCATCGCCACCTTGCCCTGGTGCTCCGGCTTCAGGATGTCGAGCCAGCTCTCGGGCGGCGTGGTGACGACGGCGGGATCATACATCAGGGGCAGGGAGCCCCAGTTCCAGGGCACGCCCATCAAGTTGCCCTGGTATTTGATCGTCTCCTGCGCGACGAATTGCGGGATCAGCTTCGGCAGCTGCTCGATCTTGCTCGTGTCGATCGGCTCGAGCAGTTCGCCTTCGGCCATCAGCGGCAGATAGCCGAAATACATGGTGATGAGGTCGGTCTTCCCGATGCCGCCCGCCTGCAGCTTGGTGATGATCTCCTCGTTGGAGGAGATGAAGGTGGGCTGGAAATCGATGTCATTGTCGGCAAGGAACGTGCCGCTGAGGATCGGCGTCTCGTAGCCCTGCCAGCCCATCCAGGTCATGGTGGTCTTGGCGAAGGCGGGCCTTGCGCCGAATGCTGCCATCGTGCCGGCCGCCGCGGCGCCGGCGAGCACGTGACGGCGCGACAATGCGGAGCACGCGGACAATTCTGCCAGCGCACCCGAAACCTGTTTGCGTTTGTTCATGAGTCGGCCTCCCAGCCTGTCTCGTTGCGATCCGGACTCGGATCCATCGGACGTAAAGAGGGCATTGCACGCCCTTCATGTTCTTCTCGAGTCCATTTTCGGCTATTCCGAAATCCTGGACGCATATACAAGATGCAGGAATAGGCTAACATGCGCCGAAAAAACCGGTCAAGGAGACCGGATGCTTGTTGATGCAGGTAGCTCGCAGAAAAAGAGGCCGTTGTGAACTATTTCGATAATCCGAACTATTCCGTCATCGTGGTGGGAGCCGGCCGGGGCATCGGCCGCGCCGCGGCAGTCGAGCTGGCTGCCCAGGGGGTCGCGGTGGCGTGCTTCGACTCCGATGCTGAGACCGCGCGGCAGGTTGCCGAGGAGATCGGGTCCGCCGGCGGCAGATCGGTCCGGGCGCATCTCGACGTCACCGAACCTGGCACGCTTGCGCCGGCGGTCGAGAAGGCAATGACGGCATTCGGCCGGGTCGATGCGCTGGTGAATTGCGCAGGCATCACGGGCCGTACCAATGTCCCCGCACATGACGTGGACCCGGAGGATTTCGACTTGGTCTACCGCGTCAACCTGCGCGGGGCCTTGCTTCTGTCGCAAATCGTGCTGCCGCACATGCTGAAGCAGCGTTATGGGCGCATCCTCCATGTCGCTTCCATCGCGGGCAAGGAAGGCAATGCCGGCATGACAGCCTATTCGGCGACCAAGGCCGGCCTGATCGGCATGGTGAAGAGCATGGCCAAGGATTACGTCGAGCAGGGCATCACGATCAACGCGCTCGCGCCGGCGGTCATCCGCACGCCCATGGTGGACGCGCTGCCGCAGGCGACGGTCGACTACATGACCGCGAAGATCCCGATGCGGCGCTGCGGCGAGCTCCAGGAAGCTGCGCAGATGATCGCCTGGATCGTCTCGCCTGCCTGCAGCTTCACCACGGGCTTCACGTTCGATCTGAGCGGTGGCCGCGCGACTTATTAGCGGAAAGGGGGCGGGCGTGAGCAAGATCGCTGCAATAGAGGTGATCCCGATTATAGGCCCAACACCGGCCGCCGATGACCTGGACGGCACGACCGACACCGTCATCGTGCGCCTGACCGACGAGGCGGGACGCACCGGAATCGGAGAGACGGACGCTCCACCGCACGTCGTGAAGGCGTTCCTCGAGATGCCGACGGCGCATCTGTGGAGCCGGAACGCCGCTGAGATCCTGATCGGCGCGGACCCGCTGGAGGCGAGCGGCCTCTGGCAGAAGCTCTACGAGGGCACCTTCTGGCCCGGCCGGCGGGGCCTCGGCATTCATGCCATCTCCGCCATTGACATTGCGCTCTACGACCTCGCCGGCAAGCAGCACGGCGTGCCCGCCTACAAGCTGATGGGCGGGGCGCGGCGGGACAAGCTCAGGCCCTACTGCACGATCTTCCCCGGCCTGGCGCATGGCCGCTCCATCGAAGAGCTGATGACGGAGATCGGCCGCCAGTTCGACGCCGCTCTGGAAAGCGGCTTCCGCGCCGTGAAGATGGAGGTGCTGTTCTACGACCTGGTGACGGACCGAGAACTGGTGAGCCTCATCAAGCGCGGCCGCAAGATGCTGGGGGACGGCATCCTTATGGCCGTCGATTTCGGATATCGCTGGCAGAACTGGCACGACGCGCTCTACGTGCTGCACCGTGTCGAGGATTGCGACATATTCTTCGCCGAAGCGACCCTGCAGCATGATGACCTTGAAGGGCATGCAAGGCTCGCCGAGCGCAGCCCAATCCGCATCGGCGGCGCGGAGGCCGCGGCGACGCGCTGGGAGATCCACGAATGGCTGACCCGCGGCAAGGTCGGCATCGTGCAGCCCAATATCGGCCGCGGCGGCGGCCTGACCGAGATCCGCCGGATCGCCGACCTGTGCGAGCTGCACGGCGCCGAGGTCGTGCCGCATGGCTGGAAGACCGGCATCACCTCCGCGGTCGGGCGGCATTTTCAGGCGGCCTGCGGGCCGGCGCCGGTCTTCGAATACGTGTCCCCGAAAGTGTTCGACAGCCTGCTGCGGCGCGAGCTGGTCTCGCCCGAGCCCGCGGTGGTCGACGGCTTCATGGCCCTGCCGGACCGGCCGGGCCTTGGCATCGACTTGAATGAAGAGCTGGTTGAGCGGTTACGAGCCGATCGTCGTTAGAGCCAACTCCAAGGATAGCCGTCATTATCGTCATCCCAAGGCTTGGCCTTGGGATCCACGAGTTTGTGACCCGCCGCTCGGTCCTGCTGGACGGACCTCGTGGATGGCAAGGCCAAGCCTTGCCATAACCAAGGGGATGCGCGTTTAGCCGAGCCGGTATTTCTCCACCGTCGCCATATCGAGGCTCACGCCCAGCCCCGGCGCTTCCGGCACCGGGATGCGGCCATCCGGCCCGATCTCGAACCTCTCGCGCGTCAGGTTCCAGCGGAGGGGCGACTCGCTGGTGGAATATTCGGCCGGCTCGTCATCCCAATGCTGCGACAGGAAGGCGAGGTTCGCGGCAATCGTGATGTTCGACTTGTAGCCGTGGGTCACGACGCGCTTTCCGCGCCTTTTGGCGATCGCGGCGATGCGCATCAGTTCAGTCAGGCCGCCGGCCATCGTGACGTCCGGCTGGGCGATGTCGATCTTCCCGACCTCGAACGCGTGCTCGTATTCGTAGCGTGTGGTGAGGCCGAGATCGCCGCCGCCGATCGGCACGCCGAATCCCTGGAACCGGGCATGGCCTTCGAGGTCGTCGATCGGAAGCGGCGCCTCGACCCAGAGGAAGTTGTTGTCACGGAAGATCGGCATCAAAGGCAAGCCGTCCTCCGCCTTCTCCCACGCCGTGGCGGCATCCACCATCAGCCGGATGTCGGGGCCGACATGCTCGCGCGCGGCACGGATGATCGCCTCGGCCTTGCGCACGTCCTGCCGCCAATGCGGATCGGCCACGATCTTGATCGCCTTCAGGCCCAGCTTCAGTCCGCGGTCGATGTTGCGCCGGACCTCGTCCGGCGTTTCGCCGAGCGGGTAGACCGTGCCATAGGCCAGCAGCCGGTTGCGCTTGCGCGGGCCGAGCAGGTCGGCGAGCGGCTTGCCCTCGACCTTGCCCCGGATGTCCCACAGGGCGATGTCGATGGCGCTCATGGCGTGGATGACGACTCCGCGCCGGCCGTAATAGCTGGTCCAGTCGTACATCCGGTCCCACAGGGCCTCGACCTCGAGGGGGTTCTCCCCGATCAGCACTTCCTTCAGGCCCATGGCATGGGTGTGGGACCGCGGCGCGTCGACGATTGCCTTGATGACGGCGGGAACGCTGTCCGCCTCCGCAATCCCCGTGACCCCCGCATCCGTGTGGACGAGGATCACGCAATTGTCGTATGACCCATCGAAAGTTGCGCCGGTCCAGCCCGGCACCCGTAGTTCGATCGTCTCGATGTCCGTGATCTTCATGACGGCGTCCCCTCCCGGACAGGTTTGCGCAGTCGTCTGAAATATTGGATACTGGTCCAGAATGTTGGAATGTGAAGCATGACGCAAGCGGTAAAGGCATCCATGCGCGCCAACGCGCAGTCTTCGTTGCCGGATGAGGAGCAGGGCGGCTCGCGCAGCGTCCGGCGTGCGCTGGACATCCTCGAGTTCCTGCTGCAGCGGGGCGAGCCGGCGACCGTGGCCGGGATCGTCACCGCCTTGCAGATCCCCAAATCCACTGCCTATGAGCTGGTCCGCACCTTGACCGAGTCCGGCTATATCGAACCGACGCGTCGCGGCGCCGGCCTGTATCTCGGTCGCAAGCTGTTCGAGCTGGGCATGGCCTATCGCAGCCAGGTTGACCTGCTGCGGGACGGCAGCCAGATCGTCGAGGAGCTGCGCGACGCCACCGGCGAGACCGTGCAGCTCTCCGTGCTGGAGAACGACATGATGCTGGTGCTGCTGAAGGAGGAGGGATCCCACTCCATCCGCATCATCAGCCGGGTCGGATCCCGCGTGCCGGTAAACTGGGCGGCGGCCGGGCGCCTGCTGGTCTCGGATATGGACGATGCGACGCTCGGGGCGTTGCTGAAGCGCTCGGTCCGCCAGTCGCCGACGGGGCGCTCGATCACCGAGGTGCCGAAGCTGATCCAGCAGATCCGCAAGTTCCGCAAGCAGGGATATGCGACGGAGCTCAACGAGACCAACGAGCATGCCGGCTGCGTCGCCGCGCCGGTGATCGACGGCAGCGGCCGCTGCATCGCCGCCATCAGCGTCGTCGCGCCCGAACATCGGCTGGGCAAGACGAACCGGGAAGAGCTGATCAAGAGGGTAAGGGAAGCCGCGGCCAAGCTCTCCAGCCGCCTCGGCGCGCACTAGGCCGGCGGCGCCTCGAACAGTTTCTGAAGACGATCGAGCAGGTCGGCTTCCGCGATCTCGCCACGCAGGTGATGCTCGATCAGGTCGCCCGCCTTGGCCTGGAAGCCGAGATAGCCGGCGAAGCGCGGGCGGATCCAGCAGGCCTCCATGGTGTGCAGCGTGCTGCTGTAGCAGCCGCCGAAACGCGCATCGATGGCCGCGTCCTGCCAGACGTCGCGCCTGGCCGGCTGTCCATGGTGCAAAGCGAAGGCTGACTGGGCGGCGGCCGTGGCCGCGAACCGTGCATAGGCCAGCGCCGCCTCTGGATGCGCGCAATGGGCCGAGACGCCAAGGCCCGTTCCGCCGATGGTGGAACCGCGCAATCCGGTAGGGCCAGGTAGATCGTGGAAGCGCAATGGGCGCCTCTGGTCCGCCTCGGCGTAGGTCGCGTAGCAATAGACGGCGGGGCAGAAGACCAGGTCGTCGCGCGCGACCATGACGTCGTGTAGCGCGATGCTGTTCCAGTCCAAGGCCTCGGTTGGGCAGAGAGACAGCAACTCCCGCATATGCGCGAGCGCATGGCGCGCGGTATCCCGGTCGACGAGCGCCTCGCTGGGATGTGTCGCGCACGGCCTTCCCAGGTTGGCGCAAAGCGTGAAGAACGTCATGAGGCTATGCACCCCGCGCAGGCCGATCGCGAGCTTCATGCCCTGGCGCGCTGCCCGCCGGCCCAGCGCGATCAACGCCGACCAGTCGTCGGGCGGGGCCGCATGCAGCCGCACCATCAGGTCGGGGCGAGACACGGCCACCTGGCATGCGGCATCGACCGGCAGCGCCCAGATGTGACCGGCATAGGAATAGGTCTCCAGCGAAGGCCCGACGAACGCCGAACGCAGTGCGCCTGCCACGACATCGTCCAATGGAAGCAGGCATTTGCTCGCCGCGATGTCGCCGCAGAACGGGTGGTCGAGGATGATGAAATCGTAGGACCGCGCCAGTTCCGCGACCGGTGTGAACTCAAAGCCGTGCAGCGGGCGCGACGACCATTCGATCTCGATCTCGGGATGCAGCGCCGCGAACATCGCCTGCGTCGCCAGCAACGGGTCGATGGCGCGGCGATGGTCCCAGGTCATTCCGCGCAGGCGCAGAGCGTTCATCCGCTGGACTCCCGTTGACTCAGTGGCGATTCGCGCTAACCTACCATTCTATAAATGCGTACAACAGTCCAGCATTCTGGAAATAAGGGCGCGGCTCGCTGCATCACGCAAAGGCGGCGGGAAACAACAGGGAGGTAGCGATGACTTTGGCACGATTGATGGGCGGCGCGGCGATTGGCGCGCTCGCCGTTACGGGACTGTCGAATGCGGCATTGGCTGCCGCCGGCGACGAATGCGTGAAGGTGCTGGGATACGAGTGGAGCGGGGAGAAGCAGTCGATGGATCCCGCCGACATGCATTCCGGCGACGATGGCTATCACATTTTCGCGGTCTACAACCGCCTGGTCGACATCGACGACAATTTCAACGTCATCCCAGAGCTGGCCACTGAATGGTCGGTTTCGGAGGACGGGCTCACCTGGACCTTCAAGCTGCGCGACGGCGTGAAGTTCCACAGCGGAAAGGACTTTTCCTCCGCGGACGTGGTCTACAGCTTCCAGCGCTTGTTGGACGAGAAGACCGGCTCCGGCGCCCGCGCGGTGCTCGAGTTTCTCGATCCGGAGGGAATCAAGGCCCCGGATGCGCGCACCGTGACGTTCACCACCAAGCAGCCGGTAGTCGAGCTGCCGGTCCTCATCAGCAACAAGTTCACCAATATCGTGGCGGACGGCGCCAAGCAGGCGGATCTGCGCCTGCACGGTGACGGCACGGGTCCGTTCATGCAGGAGCAGTTCACGCCGAACGCGCCGGTCCGCATCCTGCGCAAGAACCCGAACTACTGGGATGCCGGCAAGCCGAAGGCGGAATGCCTGAGGATCACCGTCGCGCAGGAGGCGGTCGCCGCGGTCTCCGCGATGAAGTCGGGCGAAGTGGATCTGATGCTGAACGTCGATCCCTCGGTCATTCCGGCCCTGAAGGGCGACCCCAACGTCGCGCTGCTGGAAACCGGCGCCTCCAACTCGATGACGGTCTCCTTCTGGGTGGACACCAAGCCGTTCGACGACGTGAAGGTGCGCCAAGCCTTGAAGGCGGTGGTGGACCGGCAGGCGATGGTTGACACCGTGCTGCTTGGCTTCGGCCAGGCCGGCGCCGACAGCCCGGTGCCGATCGGCAGCCCGGCGTCCTACACCAAGGAAGCACCGAAGCAGGACTACGAGCTTGCGAAGAAGCTGCTGGCCGAAGCCGGATATGCGGACGGCCTGAAGTTCGACCTCTACACCGCGGAGGGTGTGCCCGGCATGGTCCGCATGGCACAGGTCTATGCGGAGATGGCGAAGCCCGCCGGCATCGATGTCAATGTCGTCGTCACGCCGGCCGAGAGCTTCTGGGACGATGTGTGGCTGAAGCAGTCTGCCGTGACCTCGGCCTGGTCCATGCGGCCGCCGGGAGAGGGGCTGGCGGTCGCCTATACCCAGAACGCCAAATGGAAGGAGACGCACTGGGAGCGGCCTGACTACGACGCGCTGCTGCTGAAGGCCAACACGACGGTCGACACGGAAGAGCGCTTGAAGGCGTTCCAGCAGGTCGGTGAATTGCTGGCGAAGGAAGGCGGCGTCGTGATCCCGATGTTCGTCCACCAGGTCCTTGCCTTGCGGAAAGGGTGCGAGGGCTACACGCCGCGGGCGCAGAACTTCAACTTGAACTTTGAAGATCTGGGCTGCAGCAAATAGGCTTGCCGGAAAGCGGGTGCCGCGTCGACCGGCGGCGCCCGCTTTCCTTTTATGGGTACTGCAGCGTAGCGGGGGATTGCATTGCCGATTTTGAGGCTCGTCGCCGGCCGCATCCTGCTCTCGATCGTGACGCTGCTGATCGTCTCCCTGATCATTTTCGGCGTGCTCGAAGTGCTGCCGGGCGACGTGGCATCGCGCATCCTCGGGCGCGATGCGACCCCGGAGGCGCTCGGGCAATTGCGCGACAGGCTCGGGCTCAATGATCCCGCGCCGGTGCGGTATCTGCACTGGCTGGGCGGCCTGCTGTCCGGCGATTTCGGGCAGTCGCTGGTCTCCAGCCGGCCGGTGACGGAGATCCTGGCGCCGCGCATCTACAACACGGTCCTGCTCTCGGCATATGCCTTCCTGCTCTACCTGCCGCTGACCATCCTGCCGGCGCTGGTCCAGGCGATCCGCCGCGACCGGCCGGTGGATCACGGCCTGTCCATCGTCACGCTCGTTCTGCTGTCGATGCCGGATTTCCTGCTCGCCACCATCCTGCTCTTCACGTTCGTGGTGCTGGTGCCGATTCTGCCGGCGATATCGCTGGTCGATCACTCCTCCAGCGCGATGGACTACCTGCGCGCCATGACCTTGCCGGCCTTGACGCTGGCGATCGTAATGGCGGTCTACGCGGTGCGCATGCTGCGCGACAACTTGATCGAGGTTCTGGATTCCGATTATGTCCGCATGGCGGAACTGAAAGGCCTCAGCGCCTCTCGGGTGCTGCTGCGGCATGCCTTGCCCAATGCCCTGGTGCCGACCCTGAATGTCACGGCGCTCAATCTCGCCTATCTCGTGGGTGGCGTGGTGGTCGTGGAGAAGGTGTTCTCCTATCCCGGCTTCGGCAGCCTGCTGGTGGACTCGCTGCAATTGCGTGACCTCCCGGTCATCGAGGCCACTGTGATGATCGCCGCTCTGGTCTATGTCGGCGCAAATCTGATCGCCGACATCGCCGCCGTGCTGCTCAATCCGAGGCTGAGGACCGCGTGATGAGCCTCGATCACGCAGCAACGCCCTCCCACCAGTCAGCGCTCAGCCGCTATCGGCTGCTGTGGAGCCAGACGCCGCAGAGCTTCCGCATCGGGCTGGTGATCCTGCTGGCGCATCTGATCGTCGCCGTGACGGGCCCGTTCTGGGCGCCCTACGGCTTCTCGCAGATGGGCACTGGCATCCCGCTTTCCGGCGCGAGCTGGGGACATCCGTTCGGCGTCGACCAGCTTGGCCGCGACGTGTTCAGCCGCGTGGTGCATGGCTCGCACATCGTCATCCTGCTGTCGCTGTCCGGCACGGCGCTCGGCCTGGTGGTCGGCGCTGTGCTGGGGCTGCTGTCCGGCTATCTTGGCGGCTGGTTCGACAACCTGCTGCAGCGCTTTCTCGAAGCCCTGATCAGCATTCCGTTCCTGGTCCTGGCGCTGATCGCGATCGCGTCGGCGGGGCCGGAGCTGTCGGGCAATCCCATCCTGGTGGTCTTGGTGGTGGCGCTGGTCTATGCGCCCCGCATCGCGCGGATGGCGCGCGCCGCGGCTATGGACATCGCCACGCGCGACTATGTCACGGTCGCGCGGCTGCGCGGCGAGAGTGCCTGGTCGGTGATGCGGCGCGAGCTGTTGCCGAATGCGACCGGCGTGCTGCTGGTGGAGTTCGCCCTGCGCGCCGGCTATGCGCCGGTGCTGGTGGGATCGCTGGGCTTCCTCGGTTTCGGCCTCCGGCCGCCAACGCCGGAATGGGGTTTGATGATCAGCGAGAACCGCGCCCTCATCATCATCACGCCCATCACCGTCCTCGGCCCCGGCCTCGCCCTGGCCTCGCTGGTCGTCGGCCTGAACCTGTTCACCGAGGGTTTGGCGCGCATCCTTGGCCGCACCGTCCGGCTCGGCGCGCAATGACCGGCGCAACGCCATTGCTCGAGGTGCGCGACCTCACCGTGGCGTACCGCCAGGGCGGCGGCTGGGCGTGCGCGGTCGACCAGGTCAGCTTCTCCGTCCAGGCCGGCGAGGTGTTCGGGTTGGTCGGGGAATCCGGCTGCGGGAAGTCGACGGTCTCGCTGCAGCTCCTCGGCTACCGGCATCCCTCCACGAAGGTGCAACAGGGCGATGTTATCTTCAAAGGGCGAAGCCTGGTCGGCATGTCGCGACCGGAATTGGATGCCTTGCGCGGCGACCGCATCGCCTTCGTGCCGCAGAATCCGACGACCGCACTCAACCCGGGCATTCGCATCGGCGACCAGCTTGTCGAGACCACGGCCGCCCATGGCCGTGCGGAACGGGCGCAAGGCGCCGCCGTCATCACGGAGGTCCTGAAGCTGGTCGGGCTTCCCGCCGATCCCGCTTTCCAGCGCCGCTACCCGCATCAATTGTCCGGCGGGCAGCAGCAGCGCGTTTGCATCGCCATGGCCTTGGCTTGCGATCCCGATCTGCTGGTCCTGGACGAGCCCACCACAGGGCTCGATGTCACTACCCAGGAGCAGATCGTCGGCCTGCTCGCCGACCTGCGCCGCCGCATCGGCGTTGCGATGCTGTATGTCACGCACGATCTCGCGCTGCTGTCGCAGATCGCCGATTGCATCGGCGTGATGTACGCCGGGCGCATGGTGGAGATTGCCCCGACGCATGAAATCTTCCAGCGCCCACGGCATCCCTACACGCAAGGCCTGATCGCCTCCATCCCGCTGATCGAGGAGCAATCCGCGCGCAAATCCAGGCCGCTGCGCGGCCTGCTGCGCCGGCGCGACTTGCCGACGGGCTGCCCCTTCACGCCGCGTTGCGACTACGCACAGGCGCGTTGCGCCGCCGAGCGGCAGGAACTGAAGGCGATTGACGACAGCCGCGCTGTCGCCTGCTGGCGCTGGCGGGAGATCGCGCCGATCCCGGCCGAACCGCCCGCAGCTTTGGCTGTCACTCGGCCGGCCGTCGCCGTGCCCGCGCTCTCCGTCGATCGCGTCGACGTGCTCTACGGGGCCAAGGGGCGCGGCTTTCGCGCAGTCAACGGCGTGTCCTTCGACATCGAAGAGGGAGAGGTCTTCGCCCTGGTCGGTGAATCCGGCAGCGGCAAGTCCACGCTGGCACGTGCCATCAGCGGGCTTGTGGCGCCGGACGGCGGCGCCATCAAGCTGCGCGGCGAGGCATTGGCGCCGGCAGTCGGGGACCGCAGCCGGGACCAGCGACGCCTGATCCAGTACATCTTCCAGAATCCCGACGCGTCGCTGAACCCGCGCGCCCGCATCGGCGAGACCATCGCGCGCCCCTTGGTCCATTTCTTCGGTATGGACGGACGGCGCGCACGAACGATGGTCGCCGATGCCCTGCACGACGTGCGGCTCGACTTGTCCTATCAGGAGCGCTATCCCGACCAGCTTTCGGGCGGCGAGCGGCAGCGTGTCGCGATCGCCCGCGCCCTGGTCGCCAAGCCGGCGCTGCTGCTGTGCGATGAGATCCTGTCGGCGCTGGACGTTTCCGTGCAGGCCAGCATCCTGGCGTTGCTCCAGCAGCTCAAGTCCGAGCACGGCATTGCCATGCTGTTCATCTCGCACGACCTCGCCGTGGTGCGCATGCTGGCGGATCGGGTCTGCGTCCTCTATGGCGGCGAGGTGATGGAGATCGGCCCGCGCGAGGCGGTCTTCGCCCCGCCTTATCATCCTTACACCTACAGCCTGCTGCACGCCGTTCCGGTGCCCCTGCGGCGACCGGACAAGCCTATTCAATCGCGCGGCCTCGCCGAGCCGAAGCGCGGCGGCGCGGGTTGCGTCTATGCGGGGCGCTGTCCCTGGCAGCTCGGCGAAATCTGCGAGACCGAGCGGCCGCCCTGGCGGGAGGCGCACGCCGGCACCCGCCTGCGGTGCCATCACACTCTGGAAGACCTCAATGCGCGCGCGGTCTCGCCGTCGGCGCGGAACAAGGAGATCGCGGTATGAAGATCACCAAGGTTGAATGCTTTGTCCTGCTGGTGCCGGACTATCGCGCCGACGCCTGTTCGTCCGCGCAGGACGACCTGGTCGTGAAGATCCACACCGACGAGGGGCTGGTGGGCATCGGCGAAACCGACACCAATCCCTGGGTCGCGCGGGCGATGATCGAAGCGCCGGGCACGCACATCATGGGCCTCGGCCTCACCGAGATGCTGATCGGCAAGGACCCTACGGACGTCGAGGGCTTGTGGGAGAAAATGTATACGGGCTCCGCGATGACCGGGCGGCGCGGCCTCGGCATCTGCGCCATCGGCGCGCTCGACATGGCGCTGTGGGACCTGCGCGGCAAGATCGAGGGCAAGCCTTGTTGGCAGATCCTTGGAGGCGCCCTTAACCGTCACATCACGCCCTATGCTTCGTTGCTCCCGGAGGGCGACGACCTGGAAACCTACACGCGCATCCTGGTCGAGCGCGCCGTGAAGGCGAAGGCTCTGGGTTTCCGGGCTGCCAAGCTGGAGATCTGTATCAAAGGACCGTACTCGCACAATTCACTGCAGATCGCCGACGACCGGGAGTGCGCCAAGATCGTTGCTGCCTGCCGCAAAGCCGTAGGGCCGGAGATGACGCTGATGGTCGATGTCGCCTACGCATGGGCCGACTGGAAGGAGGCGCTGCGCGCGATCGACATGTTCGCGGACCAGGACATCTATTTCATCGAGACGCCGCTGCCCTCCGACGACATCGAGGGCTATGCCAAGCTGGTGAAGGCATCGCCGGTGCGGGTCGCCGCCGGCGAGTGGCTCAACTCGCGCTTCGAGTTCCGCGAGCTGATGGACCGGGACGCGCTCGACGTGGTGCAGCCGGATGTCGGCCGCGTCGGCGGCCTGACCGAGGCGCGCCGGGTCGCCATGGCGGCACGGGACAAGGGGCTGGCCGTCGTGCCGCATTGCTGGAAATCGGCGATCGGCATCGCGGCTTCGGCGCATCTGGCGGCGGTCTCGCCGACCTGCACCTATATCGAGTTCCTGCCGCGCGAGCTGGCGGATTCGAGCCTGCGCAAGGACCTGTGCAGTGTCGAGCTGCCGGTGGTGGACGGCCGCATCCCGCTGCCGACCGCGCCGGGTCTCGGCGTAACCCTGAATGAAGAAGCCTTGATTAGCTATCGCGTGCAATAAGGCGGTGCCATGAAGATCGAGTCGGTTGATTTCTTCTATCTGTCCATGCCGGTGGTGACCGATGCCGGCGACGGCAGCCAGGATGCGCTCGCCGTCCGCGTGCGCGCCGGCGGGATCGAGGCCTGGGGCGAATGCGAAGCCTCGCCGCTCACCTCGATCGCGTCCTTCGTCTGCCCGATGTCGCATGGCGCTTGCCGCCCGGTGGGCGCCTCGGTGCTGGGAGAGGATGTATCCTCGCCCGCCGACATCGCGCGTATCGCGGCGACCATCCAGTGGAACAGCATGGACCTGCTTCAGGCCGCGCACACCTGGTCGGGCGTGGAGATCGCGCTCTGGGACCTGCTGGGCAAGCAGCGCGGCGAGCCGGTCTACAAGCTGCTCGGCTACGATCGCGCCTATCCCAAGACGCCCTATGCCTCGCAGCTTTTCGGCGACACGCCGCAACAGACGCTGGAGTTCTGCAGCGCCGCGCGCGCGGCTGGCTTTCGCGCGGTGAAATGCGGCTGGGGGCCGTTCGGGCGCGGCACCCTGAAGGACGATGCCGACCAGCTTGCCGCGGCGCGCGAGGGCATCGGGCCGGACGGCATCCTGCTGATCGATGCCGGCCAGATCTGGAACCAGGATGTCGAGGCGGCCGCGGCACGCCTGCCGTATCTGGAAGGCGTCAAGGCGACCTGGCTCGAGGAGCCGTTCAACGGCAGCGCCTACGAGGCCTATGGCGCGCTGGCGCGCCGCCCCAGTTCGGTGAAGCTTGCGGGCGGCGAGGCCGCGCACAACATCTTCATGGCAAAGCACACCATCGACATCGGCGAGGTCGGCTTCATCCAGATCGATTGCGGCCGGATCGGCGGCATCGGTCCCGCGAAGCAGGTGGCGGACTACGCGCAGGCGAAGGGTGTCACCTATGTGAACCACACCTTCACCTCGCATCTCGCGCTGTGCGCCTCGATCCAGCCTTATGCCGGGCTGGAGGCGCACTGGATCTGCGAATATCCGGTGAAGCCGCAGCCGATGGCATGGGAGATGTGCAAGACCCATATCGCGCCGGACGGCAACGGCGAGATCCGCGTGCCGGACCGGCCGGGCCTCGGCATCGAGCTCGATCGCGCCGCGATGAAGCGCTACCTGGTCGAGGCGGAGATCAAAGCGGGCGGCAAGTACCTCTACAGAACGCCCGCGCTCGATTGACCGCGAAGCCCCCTCTCTTGACGGGGCTTCGAGCAACCGCCTAGAGTCATCCGGGATGTTAGAACATATTCCAGGATACTGGAATACGTGTATGCGGGTGGCCACTGCGTTGGGACGTGTCGATGGGCTTGCTCACTGGCCAGGTTTGCATTGTCACGGGTGCCGGGCAGGGGCTCGGCCGTTCCGTCTCGCTCGAGATGGCCGGCGAGGGCGCCAAGGTCATGCTGCTCGAGCGCAATCCGGAAACGCTGCGCGCGCTGGAAGCTGAAATCACCGCTGCCGGCGGCACGGCCAGGTGCTTCGGCCTGGACGTCACGGACTACGACGCATACCGCTCGGCCGTAGACGGCGTTGTCAATGAATTCGGCCGCATCGACGTGCTGGTCAATAATGCGGCCATCAATCCCCCCGCCAAGACGATCCTGAACGACACGCTGGAGGACTGGCGGCGCACCATCGCCATCAATCTCGAATCCGTCTACATGGGCTCCAAGCTCGTCGCGCCACATATGGTCGCGCGCAGATCGGGCCGCATCATCCATATTGCCTCGATCCAGGGCTTCGCTTCGAGCGGCGAGGTCGGCGCCTACAACGCGGCCAAGGGCGGCATCATCGCATACACCAAGTCGATGGCGGTGGAGCTTGGTCCCCACGATATCCTGGTCAATGCGGTGGCGCCGGGCTTCATGTCGACGCCGATGTCGGTCATCAACGGCGTCAACGAGACGGAGACCCCCGAGTTCCTCGAATGGTACGTCAAGAAGGGCAAGATCCCGCTGCGCCGGACCGGCTATCCGGAGGATGTCTCGGGCGCGGTGGTCTTTCTCGCATCGAAATACTGCCGCTACATGACGGGCCAGTTGCTGGTCGTCGATGGCGGTCTCATGAGCACATTCTGAGAATACCGGACGCGGGCGAGCCGGAAGCACATAACAAGGAGGCTAGGGAAGCGCGATGACAGGGAAGTGGAGTTTCTCGCGGCGGGACGTCCTGAGGACATCCGCAGCGGCCGGTGCCGGCGTGGCGCTCGGCGGAATGCTGCCGGCGTGGCGCGCGCGTGCTGCGGCCGAACTGAACATGTGGTGGTGGGGCGAGCAGGAGCTGCCCGGCCTGCAGGCGTTCGTCGATGATTCGGTGAAGAAATACACCGCAGCGACCGTGAAGCCGATGCTGCAGGACACCGCCGTGGTGATCTCGCAGTTCCAGACTGCGGCCGCCTCCGGCGAGGCCCCGGACATCCAGTTCCTGTGGAACGGCATCTATCACATGGAGAGCGTGTGGCTGGGCTATCTCCAACCGCTCAACGGACTCGTGAGCGACGCGGTGATCCAGGCCTCGAACCCGACGCTGCTCAGCAATTTCGGCGGCAACACCTACCGCGTCGGCTGGTATCCGCTGCCGATGATCTGGGTCTACAACAAGGACGCCTTCGACAAGGCCGGGCTGGACGGCGACAAGGCGCCCCAGACCTGGGATGAGTTCCTGGCCGCCTGCGAGAAGCTGAAATCGGCGGGTATCGCGCCGGTTGGCGGCGGCATCCAGGACGGCTACTGGGGCGAGTGGTATTTCGGCCATGCGCTTGCGCAGAACGTGGACTCGGCCGGCGAAACCATCGGGCTCTTCACCGGCGAACGCGACTTCCGCGAGCCCAAATACCACGAGCATTGGGTCAAGCTGGAAGAGCTGCGGAAGGCCGGCTTCTTCAATTCGGAAATGCTGTCGACCGAGCTCTATCCGGGCATCGACCTCATCGTCGCGGGCAAGGTGGGCATGGGCCTCTCGGTCGGCTCGCGCGTGCCGGCGGACAGCAAGGCGAGCAACGGCCGGGTCGGGACGATGGTGATGCCGGTCTATGGCAAAGGCAAGCTCGCGGGCCAGCCGATCTTCGATTCCCAGGGGCTCGGCATCGCCGCCAAGGCGAAGGACCCGAAGGGGGCCGCGGCGTTCCTCGAGTATCTGCAATCGCCGGATCGCCTGAAGGCGGTGCACGAGTCGACAGGCTGGATTCCCGCCAACAAGAACTTCGATGTATCGGTGCTCACCGATGCGACAGTGAAAGACATGTGGCAGCGCTGGGGCCTGTCGCCGAACATCCCGTATCTCTCCAATCTCGTGCCCGGGCAGTTCTACGAGCAGGCATTGCTGCCGACCGCTCAGCAGGTGGTCGAGGGCAAGATCACCGGCGAGCAGGCGGGCGAGCTCGCCTACAACGTCGCGAAGGAGTGGCGCGACTTCAACCCGGATATCGTCGAGAACTACAAGAAGTGGGCTGTCGATCTCGGCGGGTGATGCGGTCAACGGGGGGAAGGGAGTCCGGCCGTGCCTGGCCGGGCTCCCGCTTTTCGGCAGCAAGCCCCTATGACGCGCGCATGAAAACAGGGCTACGGCGGTGAACCAGACATCCAGGTTTGCGCCCTATCTCTATGTCGCTCCGCTGGTTGCGCTTCTGCTGTTCGTATTCGGCTACCCGCTGGTGCGCATCTTCGAGTTCAGCTTCAAGATGGTGCGCGGCATAGATGGGCCGTGGATCGGGCTGCGCAACTACGAGCTCGTGCTGAACCAGCCGCTGTTCTGGGAATCCGTCCGGCACAATCTTCTGCTCCTGCTTGCCGTCCCGTTCATGGTGGCGTGGTCTCTGCTGATCGCGGTGGTTCTGTATGAGCGCCTGAAGGGGTGGAAGCTCTACCGCGTCGTCCTGTTCCTGCCCTATATCCTGGCGATCCCGATCATCGCCGTGATCATGAAGAAGCTGTTCCAGTTCAACGGCCCGGTGAACGAGGTGCTGCGCTGGATCGGCCTCGATTTCCTGGCCCTGGACTGGATCGGGTCGTCGGATGTCGCGCTGTGGACCGTGATGCTGCTGATCATCTGGCGCGAATCCGCCCTTGGTATCATCCTGTTCCTCGCGCGCATGCTGAGCCTGGATGAATCTCTGATGGAGGCGGCGAAGCTAGAGGGTGCCAATTGGTGGCAGCGCGTGTGGCACGTCATCGTGCCGCAGATGCGCGTGGTGATGGAGTTCTACATCGTGACCAGTGTCATCACGATCCTCTCCGCCGTGTTCGCGTACGTATACATGATCGGCGGTGGACGAGGCGGGCCGGGGACCTCGACGATGGTGGTCGAGCTCTACATTTTCAACGCGCTGATCAGGACGAGCCTGCCGGGAATCGCCGCGGCGGTCTCGGTCATGCTCTTCCTGGTATCGCTGCTCCTGATCGTGCCGCTGTTCGCGGCCCGCCGGCGCGCCAATGAAGAGGAGACGGCCTAATGGGCGCGATGGCGCGTAAAAAGCAACCGGCGATGCACGTGACGCCCGACCGGGTGCTTAAGCACGGCATTCTCGTCATCGCCACGCTGGTCGCGCTCGCGCCGAGCGTTTTCATGATCCTGACCGCCCTCAAGAGCCAGGAGGAATACACCTTCAACAAGGTCGGCCTTCCGCAGAGTCTGGTTCTCGATCACTTCCGCGGCGTCCTGTTCGAGAGCGACTTCATCGCCTGGATGGGCAACAGCCTGATCCTCGCGGCCGGGGCGGTGGCGCTGAGCACGGTGGTGTCGTGCCTCGGGGCCTATGCGATCGCCCGTTTGCAGTTTCGCGGCCGCAGCCTGCTGTTCTCGATCAGCACGTCGCTGATGGCTATCCCGCCCGTCGTGATGATCGTCCCGTTGTTCGTGCTCTATGCCCAGCTCTCGCTCATCAGCACCTATGAAGGCGCGATCCTGATCTATGCGGGCCTGATCACACCTTTCTCGGTCTATCTGCTCACCAGCTTCTTCCGGACATTGCCGCGCGAACTGTTCGAAGCGGCGCGGATCGACGGTGCCGGCGATCTGCTGATCCTGCTCAAGATCGTGATCCCACTCTCCTTGCCGGCCCTGCTGACGCTCGTCGTGGTGAACGCGCTCTATGTCTGGAACGACCTGCTGATTGCCATCATCTTCCTGCAGGACGATGCCAAGCGGACCCTCATGGCCGGCATCAGCGTGTTCCAGGGCCGCTACAACGACCAGATCCCGCTCACCATGGCGGGGATGGTGTTTGCCAGCGCGCCCATGATCATTCTCTATCTCGCGTTCCAGAAGCACTACATCCAGGGCCTGATGGCCGGATCCCTCAAATGAGTGCCGATGTGATCCTGGAAAGCGAGTCGCTGCGCGTCGCCGTCCGGCCGCGGGTCGGCGGCACCATCACGGCGGTCGAGCACAAGGGGCTCGGGCTCTCCGTGCTCGGCACGGTTCCCTGGGAGCCGCTCGACACACCGCTGGATTCGGGCGCGGCACCCGACGAGCGGACTTGGCTCACCCGCTACACCGGCGGCTGGCCGTTGCTGTTCCCGAATGGCGGCGATGCCTGCACGGTGGACGGCGTATTCCACGGCTTTCATGGCGAGGCTTCGGTCTCGCCCTGGGAGGCGGAGATGCGCGATGGCGCGGTCACGCTGCAGCGCCGCTTCGCGACCGTGCCGGTCCGCATGGCGAGGACCATCTCGCTTCAGGACGATCTCGTGCGGATCCGGGAGATCGCAACAGCCGAAGGCGATTCACCCGTGACGGTGATGTGGGGACACCACCCGACCTTCGGCTCCGATCTGCTGGCGGGAGATTTCGAGATCACGACCGGTGCGCACGGGGTGACCATCGACGAGGGGTATGATCCGCCGACCAATCCGCTCCAGGCGGGAGCGCATGGCGGATGGCCTTTCGTGGCGGGGAAGACCGGCCCGGTCGATCTGCGGCGGCCCCTGTCTTACGCACCCGACGGAAGAATGGCGTCGCTCGCCTATCTGAGCGATTTCGCATCGCCATGGATCGCGATCCGACGGCTGGACGATGCGGTCGCGATCGCCTTGTCCTGGGATGCGGGCGTGCTGCCGTCCGCATGGCTGTGGTTCGAGATCGGCGGCACGTCCGATGCCCCGTGGTGCGGGCGCACGCGCCTGATCGGCCTGGAGCCCAACAGCACGAGGCTGGCCTACGGCTTGGCCGAAGCGCGCCGGCGCGGTGCGCGACTGCTCACGCTGCAGCCTGGCGTCTCGGCGGAACTCGCTCTCCAGCTCCATGTCTTCAGGCCACAGGGCCCGGTGCAAGGCGTCGGCCCGGACGGGCGCGCACTGCGCTAGGCCTGGGCGGCGGTGCTACCGAATCGGCCGTTGGAGGGGTGCCGGCGGCATGCTCAATGTGGGAGAGAGCAGAGGCCGCCGGCCCGCGCGTCCTTTGATGAGGGCACGGGACGCCGCGGATCGAATGGGCGTAGTCTCTCGCCAACTACCTGAACCGCGGCTGAACGGCCGGAGCTTGACTGCCGGCCACGGCTTTGGTCAGGTCGCGCTCGGATCCGATCAGGAAAAACGAGATGAAGCCCAACCCGCCCTTGAGACCGGGGACTATCGAGGACGCCCCCATCCTGGCCGAACTCGTCAACTATGCGGGCGAAGGCATGCCGCTCTACCTGTGGAGCAAGATGGCGGCACCCGGCGAGACCGCCTGGGAGGTTGGCCGTCGCCGCGCCGCGCGCGAGGAGGGTAGCTTCTCTTATCGCAACGCCATCATGGTCGATCACGCCGGCGAATGCGCGGGATGCCTGATCGGCTATGCGATCCCGGATGATCCAGTGCCGATCGGCGATGACATGCCGCCCATGTTCGCAGGGCTCCAGGAGCTGGAGAACCTCGCGCCCGCCACCTGGTACGTGAACGTCCTGGCGGTGCGGCCGCAGTTCCGCGGACGGGGGCTCGGTACGGCGCTCCTGGCCTTCGCGGACGAGACCGGCCGCGCGCTCGGAAAACGCGGCATGAGCGTGATCGTATCGGACGCGAATGCCGGCGCGCGGCGACTCTATGAGCGCTGCGGTTATCGCGAGGCGGCCAGCAGGCCGATGGTCAAGGAGGGCTGGCAGAACGAAGGCCGCAACTGGGTCCTGCTGACCAAGCTGCTGTAGAGGCCCTTTGGTGAAAGGAGGCTGGGCGGCGATGAGTCCGCAGGCCGCTGGTGACATGATCCGGCCGCCCATCGCATAATGCTGGCGCTGCGCCATTCCGGCGCGGTCGGCGAGGATCGGGAGTCATGGCGGCCAAGGGCAACGGCAGAATCTGCGTCGGTATCGGCGGCTGGACCTTCCAGCCGTGGCGCGGAACGTTCTATCCCAAGGACCTGCCGCAGAAGCGCGAGCTGGAATATGCCAGCCGCCATCTGACCGCGATCGAGATCAATGGCACCTATTACGGCTCACAAAAGCCGGAGAGCTTCGCCCGCTGGCGCGCGGAATCGCCGGAGGGATTCGTGTTCTCGGTCAAGGGGCCGCGCTTCGCCACCAACCGCAGCGTGTTGGCCGAGGCGGGATCCAGCATCGACCGCTTCCTCGCCAGCGGCGTGACCGAGCTCAAGGAGAAGCTGGGCCCGATCAACTGGCAGTTCTTGCCTACCAAGAGATTCGATCCAGCGGATTTCGAGGCCTTCCTGAAGCTGCTGCCGGACGAGGCCGGGGGCCTGCCCATCCGCCACGTGGTCGAGGTGCGGCACGAGAGCTTCCGCGTGCCGGAATTCATAGCGCTGCTGCGCAAATGCCGCGTCGCCACGGTGTTCACCGACAAGGACGCGTTTCCGGAGATTCCCGACGTCACGGCGGATTTCGTCTATCTTCGCCTGCAGCGCTCGGCCGAGACCGTAGCGACCGGCTATCCGCCGAAGGAACTGGACAAATGGGCAGAACGGGCGCGCGCCTGGGCCGCCGGCGGCGCGCCTAAGGATCTGGCGCCCATCGCGGCCCCGGAGAAGAAGGCGCCAAAATCGCGCGACGTGTTCGTCTACATGATCAATGGCTTCAAGCCGAAGGCGCCGGCCGCCGCAATGGCCCTGATCGAGCGACTCTAGCTACGAGCGACTCTAGCTATCGGTCCAAGCACATCCTTGTCACCGAAAAGACGCCGGTGTGCCAGGCGTCCGCAGGGAACGGCATGAAAGCTCCAATGTTGGCTTAAGGCCGCATTGGGGAGATTGCATGAGCGTTCCAAGCCGAGTAGCAAAGAAACCCGCGAACGATCTGATTTCGTTCGATATCAGCAAGCGCTCGCCCGAGCAGATCGCGGAGATGTTCGCGCGCTGGAAGGAACGGCGCAAGACTCTGGAGCGCACGCAGCAGCCGAAGGCATCCAGGCCGCGGCCCGTGCGTTTTGTGCTGGCGGCCGCGTCGGCGCCCGAGCCGAGGCCACCGGCGCCCGAGGTCATCAGTCGACAGCATCCGGAACCACGCCGCTCGCAATACAGCGCTGACTTTGCCGCTATTCTCGCGGCCGAGGACGGCAGGACGGTTCCCCCTCCACTCAAGGAATTGAGGTTGACACCGGCGGATCTTGAACTGCGCTCACCGGTGGTGAAGGCGAGGTCGAGCCTGCGATTGGTGCTGGTCGGCGCAGCCTCCGTCATCGCGGTAGCGGCCTTTGCCGGCGCCGCGGTATGGCCGGAACGGGAAACATCGCGCGCCGTCCAGTCTGCGGCGGTCGCCGCCGCCCCAACGCCGGTCGTGCCTGCCGCCGGACCGCGGGAAAGCCGCAGCCTGCTGCCGATCCTTGGCGCCGCAACCAGCCCGCTGGTCGCCGAGGCACGGGACCTGGAGTACATCGTGGAGGCCGCTTTGGCCCGCCCGGCGGAGAATGAGGCCGTGGTGCTGGCATTGATGCCGAAGCTGAAGCCGCCTGCGCCGGCCGTCCAAACGGCTAGCCAAGCGGCGGCCGCGGCGGAACCCGTCCTTGAAACATCCTCCGGTGCCGAGCCAAGCTCAGGCCTCGCCATGCCCGCCCGCGTCGAGGCCGCTCAGACGGGCATCGCGGCCGCCGCCGTCGATGCCACCCGCACGGACGGCGGTGAAGAGGCGGATACCCCGACGGACCGACGGACCGGCATCCTCGACACCCGTAGCAATAGCAAGGACTGGCGCCGCTATCGCGCCGATACGGTGGCTTCTCTGCCCGAAGATCGGGCATTTGAATCCGCAACCGCGTCCGTCGGCGATGTCGGCGACGATACCGGGAATCCTGCTCCTGAAGCCAGGCCCGGCGACCAACGCGCCTCAAGCGCGCCCGGTGGCGATGAGGCCGGCGATCCCGCCGCCCATGCAGATGCCGGCGCCTCCGTCAGCAACGGCGCGGATAGCAGCAGCGGCACATCGCGCGGCAGCGCCGACAGCGATACCGGCGCCAATATCGGCAGCGGGTCGAGTACCGGCACCGACGCTGGCGGCACTGACAGTGGCGCCGTCGACAGCGGCAACGGCGCGTCGGCCCGTGGCGCTGTCGGTGCTGGCGAAGGCCCCACCGGCGATTCCTCGAGCGGCGCTTCGGACGCGGAGGGAAGCGGTTCCGATGCCGGCAGCTCTGATCCCGGCGGGGACACCGATGGCGGATCGGATGGCGCTGGAGCAAGCGGCAGTGGCTCTGACGCTGGTGGCTCTGATGTCGGTGGTTCTGATAGCGGCGGTGCTGATACCGGTGGTGCTGATACCGGTGGTGCTGATGCCGGGGGTTCTGATGCCGGCGGTTCCGATCCCGGCGGTTCCGATCCCGGCGGTTCCGATCCCGGCGGTTCTGATGCCGGCGGTGCTGATACCGGTGGTGCTGATGCTGGCGGTTCCGATGCCGGCGGTTCCGATCCCGGCGGTTCCGATGCCAGCGGTTCCGATGCCAGCGGTTCCGATGGTGGTGCTGGCGGTTCGGATTCCGACAGCGACGGCTCGAACGGTGGCAACTCGAACAGTGGCAGCGGCTCCGGCGGTGACTCTGATTCGGGCGGCTCGGATGCCGGCGATTCCGACGGTGGCGGCTCCGACAGCGGTGATTCCGACGGCGGCGATTCCGACGGTGGTGATTCCGACGGTGGTGATTCCGACGGCGGCGATTCCGACGGCGGTGAGTCCGATGGAGGCTCGAACGATAGCGAGTCCAGAGGACGCGGCCTTGGCAGCGCACTCGGTGGCGCGATCGGCGGTGCGCGCGACGCCATCGGCGGAGCGCTTGGCGGTGCGCGCGATGCACTTGGCGGTAAGGGCAAGGGCAAAGGCAAGGGCGAGAGCAAGGGGAAAGGCGGCAACGGCAAGGGCGGCAAGGGCGGCAGGGATTGACAATCGACGGCAGAGCGGAGCGAAGTCCACTCCGTCATTGTGCGCCGTCGAGTGCCTCAGGCTTCAGCGCGCAAAGCTCTGTGCGTTGCCCGCATCGACATTGATGATGTTGCCCGTCGACTTCGCCGATAGATCGGATGCCAGGAAGTAGACCGCTTCGGCGACATCCTCGGGGTAGACCGGCAGCTTGAGCATCGACCGCTTGCGGTAATGCTCCTCCAGATCATCCGGCCTCATGTTGTAGGCGGCGGCACGCTGGGCGCGCCATTCGCTGCTCCAGATCTTCGAGCCACGCAGCACCGCGTCCGGATTCACCACATTCGCGCGGATCCCATGCTCGGCCCCTTCGAGCGCCAGGCATCGGGCGAGATGGATCTCCGCCGCTTTGGCCGTGCAGTAAGCCGAGGCGTTGACCGAAGCGGCCAGCCCGTTCTTGGAGGCGATGAACACGATCGCACCGCCGAGCTTCTGCCGTTTCATCACGCGGAACGCCTCGCGCGACACCAGGAAATAGCCCTTGCCCAGGATGTCCATGTTGCGGTCCCAGATCGCGAGGTCGGTCTCGTCGATCGGCGCGGCGGAGGAGATGCCGGCATTGGAGACCAGGATGTCGAGCCCGCCATACTCGGCTGCGGCATGGGCGAAAGCGGCGGCGACCGCGTTCTCGTCCGTCACGTCCATGGCGAATGACCGGACCTGATCCTTGCCGAAGCTCTTGGTGAACGCGGCTTCGGTCTCCTTGAGGGACTCCGCATCGATATCGGCGAGGACGATGCACGTCCCTTGGCTCATCAGCTTGGCGGCGATGGCGCGGCCAATGCCGCCGGCGCCTCCGGTTACCAGCGCGATGCGCCCGGCGAGCGACTTGGGCTTCGGCATGCGTTGCAGCTTCGCCTCTTCCAGCAGCCAGTATTCGATATCGAAGGCTTCCTGCTCCGGCAGGCCGACATAGGAATCCACCAGCGCCGCGCCGCGCATCACGTTGATGGCGTTGACGTAGAACTCGCCGGCGATGCGCGCCGTCGCCTTGTCCCGCGCGAAGGTCATCATGCCGACTCCCGGCACCAGATAGACCACCGCGTTGGGATCGCGCATTTGCGGGCTGTCGGGGCGCTTGCAGCGCTCGTAGTAGGCGGCATAGTCCGCGCGATACTGCGCGATCGCCGCATCGAGGCCGGAAACCGCCGTGTCGAGGTTCTTCGCGGCCGGGTCGAACGGCACGACAAGGGGCGCGATCTTGGTGCGCAGGAAGTGATCGGGGCAGCTCGTGCCCATCGCCGCCAGCCTGTTGAGGTCGCGTGAGTTCACGAACTCGAGGACGACAGGCTGGTCGTCGAAATGGCCGACCTTGCGCTCCGCGCCGCTGATGCGCGCGCGGATCTCAACCATCAGCCGCCCGGCCAGGTGGCGCCGGTCGGCCGGTGACAGCGCCTCGTGCGCCGCTCCGCCGAAGCCCGGCTTGTCGCGTGTCTCCTCGGCGAACCAGCGCACGGCCTTGTTGGTCGCCCGCAAGGTGGCTTCGTAGCACTCCCTGGCGCTGTCGCCCCAGGTGATGAGCCCATGCCCGCCGAGCACGGCGCCCTTGGCCTGCGGATGCTCCTTCACGAAGCGGTCGAGGTCGAGGCCGAGCTGGAACCCGGGCCGCCGCCAGGGCAGCCAGCCGATCTCGTCGCCGAACACTTTCCGTGTCACGGCCTGGCTTTTCTTCATCGCCGCGATGGCGATCACCGCATCGGGATGCATGTGATCGACATGCCTGTGGGGGATGAAGGCGTGAAGCGGCGTGTCGATCGAGGCGGCGCGCGGATTGAGATTGAAGGTGCAGTGGGGCAGGTAGCCCACCATCTCGTCCTCGTGCCGCTCGCCGCGATACAGCGATTTCAAGTGCTGCAGCTTCTCCATGTAGAGCGTGGCGAAGCCGTCGAGCTTCATGGTGCCGACGTCGCCGCCCGATCCTTTCACCCACAGCACCGGGACGTCCTTGCCGGTCAGCGGATCGCGCTGCATGACCTTGGCGGAGGTGTTGCCGCCGCCGTAATTGGTGATGCGCTTGTCGGACCCGAGCAGGTGCGAGCGGTAGAGCAGCCGGCCCGGCTCATCCAGGGTTGCGGCATGGGCTTCGTCCCAGCGGCTTTCCAGAAGCTCAATCGCGGCCGGATCGGCCATAACGCATCTCCGTGCGAGTGATTTCACCTCGAGCATCGCGTCCGCAGCCGGAAGCGTCAATCATTTTCGATCAAAACTAATCGCTCTGGCGGCCAAAGTGACGTATCTTGACGGATGTTGATTGACCCGGACGCAGCTTTCCGTAATCTCCGATTAGAGAGGGAGGTGCTCATGCACGAGCGGGAACGCCACCGGATCATCCTGAGCGCGGTCCAGGAGCGGCCCGTCGTCACGATCCAGGACGCGATGGAATACACCGGCGCGTCGGAGGCGACGATCCGGCGCGACATCGTGGCGCTCGCCGGCGAGGGCCGGTTGCGCAAGGTGCGCGGCGGGGCCGAGGCGATCCACCCGGTAACAACGCTGACGGCGCGCTCCTTCCGGCAGAGCCAGTCGATCAACCTCGCGCAGAAGCGCGCCGTCGCGCGCGCGGCGGCGGAGCAGTGCCATGACGGCGAGACGGTCATCATCAATGGCGGCACCACGACCTTCCAGATGGTGCACTATCTCACGGGCCGCCGGCTGCAAGTGCTGACCAACTCGTTCCCGATCTCGGAGCATCTGCTCAGGCATTCACGCTGCACGGTGATGGTCCCGGCCGGCACCATCTATCGCGAGCAGAGCATCATACTCAGCCCGTTCGAGAACGACGGGACCGCGCATTTTTATGCCAAGCGCATGTTCATGGGCGCGCAGGGCGTGAGCCCCCTTGGCATCATGGAATCCGACGCGCTCATCATCCAGTCGGAGCAGCGCCTGATGCGCCAAGCGGAAGAACTGATCCTGCTGGTGGATTCGAGCAAGTTCCGGAACCGCTCCAGCCTCATCATCTGCCCGCTCGAGCGCGCCACCACCATCATCACCGATGACGGCATCGACGACGAGGCGCGCCGCATGGTGGAGGATGCCGGGATCAGGCTGGTGATCGCCGTGCCGGACAGCGCAAGCGAGCGGGAGGGTTCGACGCTGGTTGCCTGAACTGCTTCGTCGCGCCTTCTAAGCGCGCCGGCCGCGGCAGTAGACATCGGTCATGCTGCATTGCGGAGTTCGCGCCAACGGCGGCGCGAACGCTTGGCGCGCGCCATGCGTTTGCGATCGGAAGCCTGGCAAGGATGATCGCTTGACGATCCTTGCTCACGCATGTTTATCCTTGAGCAAGGCGATAGGGGCGTAAATCCTTCGGTCTTTTCGGCGCATACGGCCGGGAGATCGTCACAAGAGATCGTCATCACGGGAGGCGGGCGCATATGGCCGGGGCGACATCTGCCAGCCGCCTTGCTCACCTGCTTTGCGCGCGCGACCGCCGCGATGTGCTGCGTCGGAGGCGCGCCCGTTGACCGCGCTCATCGAGCTCACCGGCATCTCCAAATCCTTCGCCGGCGTCCGCGTGCTGCAGGACATCTCTTTCGACGTGCGTGCCGGCGAAGTGCATGCGCTAGTGGGTGAGAACGGCGCCGGAAAGTCCACGCTCATCAAGATCATGGGCGGCGTCCACCGGGCCGATGCCGGTGAGATCCGCGTGAACGGCCAGTCCGCGCAGTTCGCCTCGCCGCGCGCCTCGGCCGCCAGCGGCATCGCTGTTGTGCACCAGGAACTGCTGCTGTTTCCCGATTTGTCAGTCGCGGAGAACATTTTCGTCGGCCACGCGCCTCGCACCGGCTGGGGCGCGCTCGATTGGGGCAAGATGCGCAGCCGGGCGCGCGAATTGCTGGACCGGCTGCAGAGCCAACACATCGACGTCGATGCGCGGGTCGGCGCGCTGTCGGTGGCGAACCGTCAGCGCGTGGAGATCGCGCGCGCCCTCTCGCAGGATGCACGTGCGCTCATCATGGATGAGCCGACGGCTTCCCTGGTGGAGGAGGACGTGCAGCAACTCCTCGCGATCGTGCGCCTGCTGCGCGACAAGGGCGTGGGCATCGTCTATGTCAGCCACAAGCTGCCGGAAATTTTCGCGCTGGCCGATCGCGTGACGGTGCTCCGGGACGGGACGCGCGTCGGCACTGCGCCGGTCGCCGAGCTGGACGAGCGCAAGCTGGTTTCCATGATGGTCGGCCGCCCGATCGATCAACTGTTTCCGAAGCAGGAGACCAAGATCGGCGCCCCGTTGCTGGAAGTGCGCAACCTCAGCTTCGGCGCGGTGGTGCGCGATGTGTCGCTCACGCTGCATGCGGGCGAGATTCTGGGCGTTGCGGGGCTGATCGGCTCCGGCCGGACGGAGCTGGCTCTCACCATCTTTGGCATCACGCCGGCGACGGCGGGCGAGATCCTGATCGAGGGAAAAGCCGTCCGCATCGAGAGCCCGCAGCGGGCGCGTGATCTCGGCATAGCCTACGTGCCGGAGGATCGCGGCCTGCAAGGCCTGGTGCGGCCGCAAAGCATTCAGGAGAATATCTCGCTGACCGTGCTCAAGAGCCTCGCCACCGGCACCTTGATCGATCATCGCAAGGAAGAGAAGCTGGCGCGCGATTCCATTGCCAAATTCGGCATCCGGGCGCGCGGCCCGCGCCAGATCGTGCGGCAGCTTTCCGGCGGCAATCAGCAGAAGGTGGTCCTGGCAAAATGGCTCGCGACCGAGCCGCGCATCCTCATCATGGACGAGCCCACACGCGGCATCGACGTCGGCGCCAAGTCGGAGATCCATGCCTTGATGAGCGCGCTGGCGGCCCGGGGCCTCGGGATCCTGATGATTTCCAGCGAGCTGCCGGAAGTCCTCGGCATGAGCGACCGTGTCCTCGTGATGAAGAACGGCAGGCTGGTGGCGGAGTTCGACCGCATGCACGCGACGGCCGAAGCAATCGGTGCCGCCATGACGCTGGCCAAGGCGGGAGACAACACGGCAACCGATGCCTCCGGGGAGGCGGCGTGATGGCCGTCGCGGGGGTGCTCGGCCGGCGCTCGGCTGCGTCGCGCCTGGTCGAGGGGTATGGTCAGGAACTTGTGGTGCTCGGGGCGATCGCCGCGCTGCTCGTGATCGTCGGCACGGTCAACCCGCGGTTCCTTGGCGAGAACAACCTCATCAGCATGTTCTCGGGCAATGCCTATATCGCCGTCGCAGCGATCGGGATGAGCCTGGTCATCATCAGCGGCCATATCGACGTGTCGGTTGGGTCGCTGATCGGCGTACTGGCAACCATCGCCGGCACGCTGGCGGTCGGCGACTATCCGATCTGGGTGGCCTGGACAGTGCCGGTGCTGGTCGGGGTCGTGATCAACACCTTCGTCGGTGCGTTGATCGCCTATTTCCGGATTCCCTCCATCGTGGTCACGCTCGGCATGCTGTCGATCCTCAAGGGCGGGCTCATCAGCTATACGGCCGGCACCTGGATTACCGGCATGCCGCCGGAATTCTTCATCGCCCAGGCGCGGCTGTTCGGCATTCCCGCTCCCGTCTACTTCATGGTCGTGCTGACGATCGCGATGGCCTTGTGGATGCGCTATGCCGCCTTGGGCCGGGCGATCTATGCCGTCGGCGGCAACCCGGAGGCGGCGCGCGCATCCGGCCTCTATCCCGAACGAGTCTGCGTTGCGGCCTTCGCGATGCACGGCTTCTTCGCCGGCATCGCCGCCCTGCTGTTCGCGACCCAGCTGCAGGTGATCCAGTCGACGGTGCCGCCCAATCTGGAGCTGACGGTGATCACCGCCTCGGTGATCGGCGGCGTCTCGATCCTCGGCGGCACCGGCACGGTGATCGGTTCCACCCTGGCGGCGATCCTGTTCGCCTGCATCAGTTCGGCGCTGGTATTCCTCAACGTCTCGGCCTATTGGCTGCGGGCCGTTCTCGGCCTCTTGATCCTGGCAACGGTGCTGGCCGACATGGCGCGCCGGCGGCGGCACCGCGCAGGGAGGCTGTGATGAGCCGCTACCTGGTGCGGCATGAAACAATCCTGGCTGTCCTGCTGGTGCTGGCGCTGATCGTGCTGTCCTTCCAATCGGACCGGTTCTTCACGGTGGACAACCTGCTGAACCAGGGCCGGCTGATGGCGGAGGTCGGGTTGATCGCCTTGGCCATGACGTTCGTGATCGTCTCGGCCGGAATCGATCTCTCGGTCGGCTCGATCCTGGGGCTGGTTGCCATCCTGCTTGGCGTGTTCTGGCAGAATCTCGGCCTGCCGCTGCCGCTTGCGATGGTTCTCGGCGTGGTGGCGGGCGGCTTGGCCGGACTGTTCAACGGCATCATCATCACGCGCTTCCGCGTGCCGCCGCTGATCGCCACGCTCGCCACCCTCGCGCTGTATCGCGGCCTCGCAGAAGGTATCAGCCAGGCGCGCTCGGTGCGCGGCTATCCCGAATGGTTCTTCGTGCTGGGGCAGGGCGAGGTGCTGGGCGTGCCGACGCAGGTCTGGATCTTCCTCGTCTGCGCAGCGGTCGCGGCGGTCGTTCTCGGCTTGTCGACCTTCGGCCGCGCCACCTATGCGGCGGGCGCCAATGCCGTCGCGGCACGGTTCTCGGGGATACCGGTCGACCGGACCATCCTGCTCATCTACACGGCATCCGGCCTCATCTCGGGTCTCGCGGCGGTCATCTTCGTGTCGCGCGTATCCACCACGCGGTCCGACATGGGCACCGGACTGGAACTCGATGTGATCACCGCCGTGGTGCTGGGCGGCACCAGCATTTTCGGCGGGCGAGGCACCATCATCGGCACGCTGCTCGGCCTGATGCTGATGCAGGCGCTGAAGAACGGCTTGGCCCTCGCGGGCGTGAAGGGCGACGGGACGATCGTGGTGATCGGGCTGATCCTGATCGCCACCATCATCATCAGCAATCTGGTGCGGAGAGAGACGGACGGCTAGTCGCGCGCAGATCCGGGCCGCGGCCGTCGGCCATGCATATCCGGGTCAATGGATGGAGGAACGGATGATAAGGACGAGCTTGATTGCGGCGGTGGCGCTTTCGGTCATGGCCGGCACCGCCTGGGCGCAGACCTGGACGGGAGGCGACGACCTGCCGACCAGCCCGCTGGCATGCGACGCCACGCCGGCGACGGCGGCGGCGAAGCCCTATGACGGCGCAGAGCCGGCCAATGTGCCCGATCGCAAGGGCAAGGAAATCACGGTTGTCGACGTGCCGAAGCTGATCGGCATCGGCTACTTCAATGCGACATCGAAAGGCATTGCCGATGCCGCCAAGGAGCTGGGCAATGTCAGCGTCAAAACCGACGGCCCGACCAAGGCGAACATCGACGAGCAGATCACCTTCATCGACAATTACATCACCAGCGGCGTGGACGGCATTCTGTTCGCGGCCAACGATCCGGTGGCGATCGCGCCGGTCCTGAAGAAGGCGCTGTCGAAAGGCATCAACGTCGTCGGCTACGATGCGAACTCCACCCCCGATGCGCGTCAATGGTTCGTCAACCAGGCGGAGTTCAACGGCATCGCCAAGGCCCTGGTCGACAACATGGCCAAGGAGATCGGCGAGGATGGGGCGTTCGCGATCGTCACCTCCACCTTCACCACGCCCAACCAGGCGCGCTGGATCGCCGAGATGGCGGCCTATGCCGAGAAATGCCACCCCAACATGAAGTGGCTGGAGACGGTCGAGGCGCAGGAGGATAACGTGCTCTCCTTCAACCAGGCCAGCACGCTGATCAACAAGTACGGCGATGAGCTGAAGGGCCTGTTCGGCATGACCTCGGTCGCGACCCCGGCCTCGGCGGAGGCCGTGACCCAGGCCGGAAAGTGCGGCGAGATCGCGGTTGTTGGCCTCGCCACGCCGAATGCCATGAAGCCATACGTCGAGAAGGATTGCGTGACGTCGGTCGTGCTGTGGAACCCGGTCGATCTCGGCTACGCCGCCATGCATGTCATGCGCGCGGTGGCCGATGGCGCGCTGAAGCCGGGCGCGACCTCCGTGACTGCCGGCAAGCTGGGCGAGCTCCAGGTCATCAACGGCTCGGAGATCCTGCTCGGCGCGCCGTTCACCTTCACGAAGGAGAATATCGGCGGCTTCGACTTCTAAGCGCGGGAGCTTGGCGAGACGGCGCGCTTGCTCAACGCGAGCAGGCGCGCCGTTCGATCAGGAAAATCCCGCGATCTTACGCGGCACGTAGGGCTCCTCCAGCGCGGCGATCTCTTCTGCGGAGAGTTTGAGCGATACTGCCGCGAGCGCATCCGTCAAGTGCTGCGGCTTGCTTGCACCGATGATGGGTGCGGTCACAACGGGCTTTGAGAGCACCCAGGCGAGGGCCACCTGCGCGCGCGAAACGCCGCGGGCGCTTGCGATCCCGGCGACGCGTTCCACCACCTTGCGGTCGGCCTCCTCGCTGGCGCCGTACAGCGTTCGGCCGAACTCGTCGGTCTCGGAGCGCTTGGTAGCCTCGCTCCAATCGCGGGTCAGGCGGCCGCGCGCCATCGGGCTCCAGGGAATGACGCCGATCCCTTCGGCGGCGCAGAGCGGCAGCATCTCGCGCTCCTCCTCGCGATAGAGGAGGTTGAGGTGGTTCTGCATGCTGGCGAAGCGGGTCCAGCCATGGGCATCGGCGGCATAGAGCGACTTCGCGAACTGCCAGGCGAACATGGAAGAGGCGCCGATGTAGCGCGCCTTGCCCGCCTTGACGATGTCATGAAGCGCCTCGAGCGTCTCCTCGATCGGCGTGTCATAGTCCCAGCGGTGGATCTGGTAGAGATCGACATAGTCGGTTCCGAGCGCTTCAGGCTGGCGTCGATCTCGTTGAAGATCGCCTTGCGGGAGAGGCCGCCGCCGTTCGGGCCGGGGCGCATCTTGAAATAGACCTTGGTGGCCAACACGATCTCCTCGCGCCGGGCAAATTCGCGCAAGGCGCGACCGACGATCTCCTCGCTCGTGCCGTCGGAATAGGTGTCGGCGGTATCGATGAAATTGATGCCGAGCTCCAGCGCCTGCTTGATGAGCGGCCGGCTGGCCTCCTCGTCCAGGGTCCAGAGGTGGGAACCGCGCTCCGGCACGCCATAGGTCATGCAGCCGAGGCAGATGCGCGAGACCTTGAGGCCGGTCTTGCCAAGCCTGACATACTCCATGCTTGCCTCCTCACGTGAAAAGATCGGGATCGGGGCCGATGCGGCCGCGGCTGTTGTCGAGGGTGGCGATCTTCGCCATGTCCTCCTCGGTCAATTCAAAATTGAACACGTCGAAATTCTCGACGATGCGCGCCGGCGTGACCGATTTTGGAACCGCAACCAGGCCGTTCTGGATGTGCCAGCGCAGTATCACTTGCGCCGGCGTGCGTCCATGCCTGGCGGCAATCCCGGCGATCAGCGGGTCCCGCACCGCGCGGCCCTGACCGAGCGGGCTCCAGGATTCTGTGACGATCTTGTGGCGGGCATGGAAGTCCCGCAGCGCCGTCTGCTGGAAGCCCGGATGCAGCTCGATCTGATTGATGGGCGGAACGATGCCGGTTTCGCCGATGATGCGCTCCAGATGCGGAATCGTGAAATTCGACGCGCCGACGGATCTGGCGCGGCCGCTGCTCTTGATCTCCTGCAACGCGCGCCAGGTCTCGGCATAAAGGTTGGCGCGCGGATTGGGCCAGTGGATGAGATAAAGATCGACATAGTCGAGTTGCAGCTTTCTCAGGCTCTCATCGAGAGCCTTCGCGGCATTCTTGGCGCCGTGCCGTTCGTTCCACAGCTTTGTGGTGATGAAGAGCTGCTCGCGCGGCACGCCGGCCGCGCGGATGCCGGCCGCGACGCCTTCCTCGTTGCCATAGATCGCGGCGGTGTCGATGGAGCGATATCCGGCCTCGATGGCCGCCTTCACCGCCTTCGGCGCCTCGGTATTGTCGACTTGCCAGACACCGAAGCCGATCTGGGGAATATCCACGCCGTCACTCAGGCGAATACGCGTTGGTTGAACCATGGTCTGCTTCCGCATTGGGTGGAGCCAGCAGGAACATAGATTGGCAGACCGGGAGTGTTTGTCACCCCTCGCTCGGTCTCATTCCGTCCGCGACAAGATGGGTTTAAGCCGCACCGACAATGTGGGCAACCACCGCGTTCATGCTGGTCTGGGTGATCGGCTCGTCGCTGACCACGCGGCCTTGGCGCAGGGCAACGACGCGGTCACAGACGGCGAACACGTCGGTGAGGCGGTGGCTGATGAGGATGACGGCGATCTTCTGCCTCTTGAGTTCGCGGATCAGGTCGAGCACGTGCTCGACCTCGCGCACGGCGAGGGCGGCCGTGGGCTCGTCCATGATGACGAGCTTGGGGTTGAAGGTGAGGGCGCGGGCGATGGCGACCGATTGCTGCTGCCCGCCCGACAGCTTGCCGACCGGATGGCGCACCGAGGGGACGCGCGCACCCAGCTTGCGAATCATCGCCTCGGCCTCCTGCTCGATGCGGGCGCGGTCGAGCATGCGGATCGGCGTGCCAAGCAGGCGCTTGGTCGGCTCGCGCCCCAGGAAGATGTTGGAGGCGACATCCTGCATGCGGGCAAGGGCGAGGTCCTGGTAGATCATCTCGATGCCGCGTTCGCGGATCTCGCCGGGCGAATGGCCGCTGATGTCCGCGCCGTCGAAATGGATCGTGCCGCCATCCGGCTTGTGGATGCCGGTGATGATCTTCATCAAGGTGGACTTGCCGGCGCCGTTGTCGCCGACCAGCGCGACCACCTCGCCGGCCTCGACCTTGAGATCCACGCCGAGCAGAACCTGCACCGGCCCGAAATGCTTCATGATCCCGTCGAGTTCGAGCAGGCTCATCGCTGGCCTCGCGCCCTGTTCACCTGGTCCAGCCAGACCGCCAGCACCAGCACCGCGCCGATCGCCATCTGCTGATAGAACGAGGAGACCGCCAGCAGATTGAGCCCATTCTGCAGCACGCCCATAACCAGCGCGCCGATGAGGGTGCCGAGGACGCTGGCGCGCCCGCCGAACAGGTTGCTGCCGCCCAGGATCGCCGCGGTGATGGCGGTCAGCTCGTAATTGAGGCCGGCGGTCGGGTCGCCCGAATTGACCCGCGCAAGGAAAATGAGCCCGGCGAGACCTGCCAGGGTTCCCGATACCATATAGAGCGCGACGCGGTGGCGCTCCACCCGGATGCCCATGGCGCGCGCCGCCGTCTCGTTGTCCCCGATCACTAGCGCATATTTTCCGAAACGCGTGAAGGCGAGCACGAAATGCGCGACGATCGCCACGCCGATGAAGATGAATACCGGCATCGGGACGCCGAAGGGCCGGCCCTGCCCGAGGAACACGATCGGGTCCGGCATGCCGTAGACCGGCTGGCCGTTGGTGAAGACGAGGCCGAGGCCGCGCGCCACGCCGAGCATGCCGAGGGTGACGATGAAGGCCGGGATGCCGGCCTTCGCGTTGAGCAGGCCGTTGATCAGCCCGCAGAACGCGCCGACCGCGAGGCAGGTCACGATCGCCGCCGGCCAGGGCAGGTTCAGCGCGTTGACGCTGAGTGCGCCGACCACGCCCGACAGCGCGAGCACGGAGCCGAGCGACAGGTCAATCCCGGCGGCAGCGATCACGAAGGTCGCGCCGAACCCGAGCACCCCGATGACGGAGGTCGCCAGCAGGATGTTGAGGAAGTTCGAGACGCTGAGGAAATAGGGTGACAGGAACGACAGCGCGACGATCAGGACGACCAGCACCAGAAGCGATTCCAGGCGCACGGAGAACCGGTCGGCGCGAAAGCCGGATTGCGGTACGGTGGCTGCGGTCGAGGGCTCGTTTGCCGCCATTAATCAGCTCGTCGGAGGTTGGAGAGGCCGCCCCGCCGATGCGCACCGGCGGAGCGGCAGTCGATGGCTATTTCACATACTGAAGGTTCGGGTCGGTGCCGGCATCCATCACCTGCTTGGTGAGGACCAATGTCTGCACATAGGTGAACTTGTCGACCTGCTCGCCGGCGAGCACGGCCTTCGCCTTCTCTACAGCCTGCTTGCCGACCAGATAGGGGAGCTGCGCCACGCTGGCTGTCAGGCGCCCGGCCTGGATCGACTTCACGGCATCGCTGTTGCCGTCGACGCCGATCACGGTGATCTCGCCGCCCTTGCCAGCCGCAAAGACGGACTCGACCGCCCCCAGGGCCATCGTGTCATTGGCGCAGAAGATGCCGACCAGGTCCGGATTGGCGGTCAGCGTGTCATTGGTGATGTTGGCGGCCTTCTGCCGGTCCCAGTCGCCAGGCAATGAGGCGACGATCTTGAGGTCCGGCGCCACCTGGGCGAGGCGGTCGGCGAATCCCTTTGCGCGTTTCTGGCCGGTGATGTTGCCCGCAAGGCCCTCGATCACCAAAACCGAGCCCGTCTTGCCCTTCAGTTGCTCCGCCATGAAGTCCGCGCCCTTGGCGCCCGCCTCGGCATTGTCGGAGCCGATGGTGAAGGCGATCTTCACGCCAGCCTTCTCGGCAATCGCGTGATCCAGGTTGGCGTCGAGATCGACTACGGGGATGCCCATGTCGGTCGCCTGCTTCAGGCACGGCAGCAGGATGGTGGAGTTGATCGCGGCGGTGATCATCACGGCCGGCTTGCGCTGCAGCATGGTGTTGCAGGTGTTGAGCTGCGGCTCGGCCGCCTGGTCTGATTCGACCGCCTGCAGGAAATACTCGACGCCGGCTTCCTGCGTGCCGTCCTTGATGCCCTGCTCCATCGCGCCCCAGAACGGATTGGACAAGGTCTTCAGGAGCACGCCGTATACCGGCTTGTCCTGGGCGCCTGCCGGGCCAGCAAGGGCGGCGGCAAGGACAGCGGCGGTCAGGCCGATCGAGATGGTCTTGATACGCATGATCTCCTCCCGGTCTTCTTGTTAGGTGGAACCGAATCGCCGCTTCGGCTTGGCGGCCGATGGCGGTCTGGTGGACTCCCTGACCTGCAGGGAGCAGGGCAGCCGGACCCGGGCAACGTCGCCCACAGCGCCGGTCAGCCGTTGCTTCAGCAGCCGCCAGGATTCGGCGGCCATCTCGTCGACCGGCTGGGCCACCGCGCTTACATAGGGGCGCAGCGCCATCATCCAGTCTGTATCGTCGAAGCTCAACAGCGAGATGTTGTCGGGAAACTCCAGGTCAAGTGCGCGGATCGCCTTGATGGCGCCCAGAGTCGCGATGTAGGCGGCGGAGAAAATCGCGGTCGGCCGATCGGCGCGGCGCAGCTCCTGCTCGATGGCGCCGCGGCAGCCATCGACCGTGAAGCCGCCGACGATCACGCGTGCGCCGTCGGCCAGGCCGGCCTCGCTCAGCGCATCGTGATAGCCGGCAATGCGGTCGCTGATGTTGACGAGCCCGGTGTCGCTGACCACCAGCGCGACCTCGCGATGCCCGAGGGAAAGCAGGTGCTGGCAGCCGCGCTTGGCAGCGTCGTAGTTGTCGGCGGCGACGGTGTCGAAGCCGGCCAGCCCGAACCCGCGATCCACGAAGACGGTAGGCGGCAGATCGGCGGCACTGCTGGCGAAGGCAGAGACGTCGTCGCGCGCCGGCGCGATGATCAACCCGTCCGTCTGCCGCGCCAGCAGGACCTGCACGCGATGCGCCTCCTGATCCACATCCTCGTTGCTGCTCATGAGCAGGATCTGGTAGTCGCTCTCGGCCGCCAGCTCCTCGATACGGTGGACCAGGGCCGCGAAGAACGGGTTGGTGAGATCGGGGATGACGATGCCGATGGTGCGCGTCTCCTGCCGGCGCAGGCTGGCCGCGAGATGATTGGGCCGGTAGCCGAGCTGCGCGACCGCCGCCAGCACGCGCTTGCGCCGTTCCTCGGCAACCGGCCGCCTTCCCGTAAGCACGTTGGAGACCGTCGCCGGAGCGACGGAGGCGAGGTCCGCGACATCGCGGATGGTGGGAAGCTTGCCGCTGCGCCTGCTGGTATCGTTCAAGTCCGGCCCTCGTCCAAGCAGTTGGGGTCTCACAGCGTGGAAAATCGTTTTAGCGCGCCATTCCGCATCTCATGTGATGGAAACCGGCATGGAGCGCAGGCGCCTGGCGATTGCCGGGTCGGCGCGCCGGCACATGACCGGCGGCAGGCCACGCAGGATCAACTCGGCATCCGCCACCGTCATGCGCCCGATCTGGTGTAGCGCTTCCGGCATGCCGCCGGTGCGATGGGCGGAGAGGATGGCGCCCTCCAGCTTGCGCACCGGATGGTCGGCGGGCACCGGCTCTTCGGGGAATACGTCCATCGCCGCCTTGATGCGGCCGCTCTCCACCTGACGCATCAGCGCGGGGAAATCGACCACCGCGGCGCGGCTCATCAGCAGAAAAGCGGCGCCCGGCTGGATCAGATCGAGTTCGCGCTCGCCCAGGAAGCCCTGGTTCTCCGTCGTGACGCTGGCGAACACGAAGATGATGCGCGCGCCGGACAGCACCTCGTGCAGGCTTCCGGGCTTGCAGTCATGCGCACGGATGACCTCCTCCGGCAGCCACGGATCGTGGACCGTGACGGGATTGCGGAAGGGCGTCAGCAGCGTGCGCAAGGTGCGGCCAAGATCGCCGAAGCCGATGATGCCGACCGGCGCGCCCGCGAACAGGAAGCAACCCGCGTTCGCTTCGAGGCCATAGGCTTCACCCCCGGCGCGGAAGGCGCGGTCCGCGGCCGTGATGCCGCGCACCAGGTCGATCGCCATGGCGAGCGCGGATTCCGCCACCGCCTGCGCGAAAGCGGAGGTCGGGCTCAGCACCCAGATGCCGCGCGCCTGGCAATGCTCGTAGTCAACATTGGGCAGGAAGTTGGTCTCGACGTTGAAGATCGCCTTGAGGTTCGGCGCGCGATCGATGCGCGCCCTGGGCATCGCCGTCTGGCCGATCAGGATCGCGGCCTCCGGCAGCAGGCGGTCCACCATCTCGTCGGGCATGGGCTCGTCTTCCGACACGACGAGATGCCCCAGCGCCTCGAGACGCCGGCGGATGTCGGGCTCGCAGATGACATCCAGCGTCCGCGGCAGCGGATCGACGAGAATGAGCGGCCGATCGGCCATGTTCTCCCTCCCTCCCCGAAGCCGTCCCTTGTACCGGAACGTGCCTCGCTTTCCGACTTTAGCGTTAAATCGATTTAGAGACAAGGCGACGTCGCGGCGACAACCGCGAACGGCAACAATGTGAGGCCCTCCGTGACTGGGACGTGACGTCACGCGGAAGTCGCCGTTGCAAGAGGAACCGGCGCGGCGACGCAACTCTTTTCACGCTTGTCTGCGGCCGGGGCTCAAGGCCGCCCACTTGGCGGTGAAAGCACGTGGTCACCGGGTTACGGATCACCTTCGCGGTCCTTCTGACAGCCATTGCGGTGATCTGCCAACCGGCCGCAGCAGGCCGGATCGGCGATGGTGAACCGGACCGAATCCTGATCGCGGATCCATCTCCCGCGCTTGTTCGATCTTTATCCGGCAAAGGCTTCAGAACGGAGAGCACGGAGCGCCTGGAGGCGCTCAATCTTTCTCTGACGATCGTCTTGCCGCCGCGCCAGGTTTCGGCAGCGCGCGCGATCCGTGACCTCGAATCGGCCTTTCCCGACGCGCTCATGGCCTTGGATGATCCGTTCCGTCCGGCGGATGACGGGCAGAGCCGGCGGAGCGAAGGGCCGGCGCACGACGTCCTGAGCGCGATCGACTGGCCCCCGGATGACAGCGCCGCGGGTGCCGGCATGCGCGTCGGCATCATCGATAGCGCACTCGATTCCGCGCATCCGGCGCTTCGGAATGCCAGCATCGTGGAGCGAAGCTTCACATCGGGGAAGGCGCCGGCGACCGATACGGCGCACGGCACCGCGATCGCTTCCATGCTGGTCGGCGACTCGAATGATCGGTCGGTATCCGGCCTGTTGCGCGGTGCGCATCTGCATTACGCGAGCATTTTCCAGATTAGCGGGCGGGGCGCGAAGGCGAGCAGCGCGGACTTCCTGCGCGCTATCGACTGGATGCTAAAATCCGGCGTTACTGTCATCAACGCCAGCATCACCTCGCCGAACAGGAACCCTGTCGTCCTCTATGCGATGTCGATGCTCGAGCACAAGCAGGCGATCGTCGTTGCGGCAGCGGGCAATGGCGGTCCCTCGGCTCCGCCGGTCTATCCGGCCGCCATCGATTCCGCTTTCGCGGTGACGGCGGTGTCGACCGAAGGCTATGCCTATCCCTATGCCAATGTTGGCGCCTACATCGACATTTCCGCGCCGGGCATCGACTTGCCGACCACATCTCGCAAAGTCACCTCCGGCACGTCTCTCGCCGTACCGTTCGTGACGGCCGCGGTCGCGCGCATGGTGCATCTGTGCGGCCTGTCACCGAAAGCCGCCCAGTCCAATCTGCAAGCCCATGCCCGCGATCTCGGCGCGCGCGGCTGGGACTCGCATTTCGGATGGGGCCTGTTGCAAGCGCCGCGTTGCGACGCACACGCCGGGCGGGCCCTCGACGCCGGCGCCGGTCCACGCCCGCCGGCCCACTAGATGCGCGGCGCGTTGCGACAAAGCGAGGCGCCAAGCCGGAGTCCCCGTGGCGCCGGGTCTAATCGTGCGCGGCGACATATTCGCTCGGCGGCATGCCGAGCGCCTTCTTGAACATGGTGGTGAAGGCGGCCGGGCTCTCATAGCCAAGGTCGAGCGCAACGCGCGTGATGGATTCGCGCGCGACCAGCCGGGGCAGGGCGGCGAATACACAGGCCTGGCGCTGCCAGGCGGCGAAACTCATGCCTGTCTCGCGCTTGAACAGCCGCGTGAAGGAGCGGCGGCTGAGGCCGAGATTTTCCGCCCAATCGTCGATCGTCTCATGCGGGCTCGGATCCTTGATGTATCGGCGGCAGCGCCGCGCCAGCTCGCGATCAATGGGAAAGGGTAGCGAAAGCGGCAGGATCGGCAGCCTCAGCAACTCCTGCAGCATCAGCGCGACGACCAGCCCGTCGCGCCCCTCGACCTCGTATTCGAGCGGGAGGTCGACAGCAGCGAGCAGCAGGGCGCGCATGAGCGGCGAAATCCCGAGGACGCTGCAGGAGGGCGGCATGCCCGCGATCGCCTCCGGACGGATGAAGATGCTGCTGGTGGTGACCGGCCCGACGGTGCGCACGCTGTGCTGCACGCCGACCGGTATCCACACCGCCTGTGCCGGCGGGACGACCCAGGCGCCATGCTCCGTCCAGACCATCATGACGCCGCTGGCGCCATAGAGCAGTTGATAGCGGCCGTGATGATGCGGCGCCACCTCGAAGTCCGGCGGATAATCGTTGCCGACCGCCACGACCGGACGCGGCGTCGCCTCGTACAGCATCGACGGGCCGACATTCTTGACCATGGCAAATTCTGTCTGGCCTGCTCGCGAAAGTAAATGGCCCAGTTTCGCAAGCAGGCTGAACGGCGGCTCCGTATCCTGGCCACCCTGACGACACCGAGCGAGCAACCCGTGAGCAATACCAGTCTGGCGGCCGGCCATCATTCCGACGACAAGGCAGCGGAAAGGACGGCGCTGGCCATCCTGGTCGCGATCAGCTTCTGCCACATGGTCAACGACACCACGCAGTCGCTGCTGCTGTCGATCTACCCGATGCTGAAGGATAGTTACGCGCTGGACTTCAGCCAGATTGGCATCATCACGCTGACGTTTCAGGTGACCGCCTCGCTGCTGCAACCGGTGATCGGGATGTATACCGACCGCCATCCGCAACCATACGCGCTTGCAGTCGGGATGGCCTCGACGCTGCTTGGCCTGCTGCTGCTCTCCAACGCGACGAGCTATCCGATGCTGCTGGTGGCATCGGCGATGATCGGGACGGGATCGTCGGTGTTCCATCCGGAGGCATCGCGGGTCGCGCGGCTGGCGTCGGGCGGCCGGCACGGCCTCGCGCAGTCCTTGTTCCAGGTCGGCGGCAATATCGGATCGGCGATCGGCCCGCTGGCCGCCGCCTATATCGTGCTGCCGCGCGGGCAGGGCGCCGTCGCCTGGTTCTCCATCGTGGCGTTGATCGCGATCCTGGTGCTGGTGCGGGTCGGCGTCTGGTATGGCGCCCATCTGGTGGCGCGCGCGGACCAGGGGCAGCGCCGGGTCTCCCTCAACCCCCTATCCCGGCGTCAAGTCGGCGTCGCGCTGGCGGTGCTGTTGGGCCTGATCTTCTCCAAGTTCTTCTACACCGCGAGCCTCAGCAGCTACTACACGTTCTACATGATCGAGCATTTCGGCGTTTCGGTGCAGCGCGCGCAGATCTATCTCTTCATCTACCTCGCGGCCTTCTCGCTGGGCACGCTGGCCGGCGGACCCATCGGCGACAGGATCGGGCGCAAGAAAGTCATCTGGTTCTCGATCCTGGGCGCGCTGCCGTTCACGCTGCTCCTGCCCCACGTCAACGAGGTCTGGGTGGTATTGCTGACGATCCCGATCGGCCTCATCCTTTCTTCGGCTTTCTCTGCGATCGTGGTCTATGCGCAGGAGTTGATGCCGGGCCGCGTCGGCATGGTGGCCGGCCTGTTCTTCGGCCTCGCGTTCGGCATGGGCGGTATTGGCGCCGCCGTGCTCGGCGAGCTTGCCGATCTCACCAGCGTGGAACTGGTGTTCCAGCTATGTGCCTTCCTGCCGGCGATCGGCCTCGTCGCTTGGCTGCTGCCGAACTTGGAAGCCTCCTCGGCGCGCAGCAAGGCCTAAGATCGCAGCCCAGGCGATCGTGCGGGAACCAGGAGCGCTTTCGCGCCTTGTTACCCGTCGGTCCGGCGGGGCGGATCGGTGCACGGAGCTGTGACTTTTTAGTGTCAACTCGTTGACGTGCCGCACGCGTTTCGCGGCTTGCCTACAATCCGCCGTATTGCGGATGGAGAGTCTGCCGCGGCACGGCGGCGGCATTTCGCTTTGTTGTCAAGTGATCACCGCTCTTGGCTTTGATCCCGGTGGACAATGCGTGGCGGCAGGATATGGCGTCGGACGTAGGATAGTCACAGTGCAGAGAGAGCGATCGCCGGAAGACACCGGACAGCTTACCGGTGGGCAACCAGCAGGGATGGGGAGGACTCGGGTTTGCGTGGTCGGGTTGCGCGGCATCCCCGGCGTCATGGGCGGGATCGAATCGCATTGCGAGCAGGTGTTTCCCCGCCTGAAGGCGCTCGCGCGGCACTACGACATCACCATCATCGGGCGGAAGCCATACATCCCGCGCGGCGCCTATGAATATCAGGGCGTCAACGTGGTCCCGCTGCCCGCAATCAGGAACAAGTACCTCGAGGCCATCAGCAACACCGCCCTGGCGGTGCTGTACGCGCGCTTTTTCCTGCGCGCGGAGATACTCCACATTCACGGCATCGGTCCGGCTCTGCTCGGCCCGCTGGCGCGCGTCCTGGGCATGAAGCTGGTGGTCACACATCACGGGCAGGATTTCGAGCGGCAGAAATGGAACGTAATGGCCAAGGCGGTTCTGCGCCTCGGCGAGCTGTGCGCAACCGTGGCGGCGCACCGCATGATCGTCGTGTCCAAGTCCGTGACCGAGAAGTTGCACCAGCGCAATCCGCGGCTGCGCGGCCGCATCGACTACATTCCCAACGGCGCGACCGAGTTTGCCGAGATCGAGGCGGCGCAGGACGAGCAATCCATCCTGGCCGGGTTCGGGCTGGAGCGGCATCGCTACATCCTGGGGGTCGGCAGGCTGGTTCCGGAAAAGGGCTTTCACCACCTGGTCGCGGCCTTCGAGAAGGCGGATCCGCCGTACAAGCTCGTGATCGCCGGGTCGGCCGATCACGAGGACGACTATTCCCGCTCGCTCTTGCGCCAGGCCAGCGAGCGCATCCGTTTCTGCGGGTTCCAGCCGCACGATGTGCTGCGCATCCTCTATCGCAACGCGGCCTTGTTCGTCCTGCCGTCGAGCCATGAAGGCCTGCCGATCGCGGCGCTGGAGGCGGCCAATCTCGGGATCCCGGTGCTGCTGAGCGACATCCGCCCGAACCGCGACATCGAGCTCGCGCCGACCAACTACTTCCCGGCGGGCGACCTCGACGCCCTGCAAAGGAAGCTGCTGGCGAACTATGAGACGTTCCGCGTCGACCGCGATGCGATCGCCAGCCGGTTCAACTGGGGGCGCGTGAGCGAGGCGACCCGGCAGGTCTATGCCGCCCTGGCGGGTGCGTGAAGGCGGGCGGCAAGGCCCGGCCGGACTGGTGAGACGGAATGCAACAAGGATAGCGCATGAGCAATGCAGCAAACACGAACCACGATGACCGGCTGATCAATATCGACGTGCTCGGTGCGTTGCGGCGGCGCAAGTGGATCGGCCTCGTGGTCGGCGTGCTGGGCGTTGCCGCCGCGTTCACGGTCAGCAAGATGTGGCCTTCGACCTATCAATCGACCGCGACGATCCTGATTGAGGAGCCGGACGTCCCGGCCGATCTCGTCAAGTCGACAGTCTCGACCTACGCCCAGGAACGGCTGCAGGTCATCCAGCAGCGGGTGATGACAAGCCAGAATCTCGAGGAGATCATCCGGGAGTTCAACCTCTATCCGGAAGAGCAGGCGGCCATGCCGCATTCGGCGCTCATCAACAAGATGCGCTCGAACGTCGAGCTCGCGGTTGTGAGCGCGAACATCTCCGGCCAGCCGCAGCAGCAGAGGTCGCGCCCGCAGCCGCAGGCCTCCATCGCCTTCACCTTGTCGTTCGCCAGCGAAAACCCCAAGCTCGCAGAGCAGGTCGCCAACCGCCTGACCGACCTCTACCTCGCCGAGAACGAGCGGACTCGGCAGGAGAAGGCCGCCGGCACAACCCAGTTCCTGGGCGAGCAGGCGAAGAAGCTGTACGCCGAGGTGCAGACGCTCGAGAAACGGCTGCTCGACCTGCGCTCCAAGCACAACGGCAGCCTGCCCGAGCAATTCAGCATGAACACCCAGTTGCTGAACCAGGCGCAGGCGCAGCTCATGCAGAACCGGGCCGACTTGCAGATCCTGACGGACAAGAGGTCGTATCTGCAGAGCCAGCTCGGCACGATGAGCCCCTATACGCCCATGACCGAAGGTGGCCGTCCGGCGACACCCCAGGCCCAGCTCATGTCGCTGGAGCTGCAACACACGGACCTCTCCGGCCGCTACGGGCCGAAGCATCCGGATGTCGTCCGGCTGCAACGCCAGATCGAGGTGCTGAAAACCCAGATCGGCGGAGTTGACAGCACCGCGCTGGACCAGGCGCGATACGGCGCCCTGCAGAGCGAGCTGAACGACGCCCTTCAGCGCTATGGCGAGAAGCATCCGGACGTGGTGCGCCTGCAGCGCCAGCTCGAGGAACTGCGCACGCAGATGAATGCCGCGCCCCCGCCGAGCCTGACTCGGCCTTCGGGCCCGCCGGACAATCCCATGTACCTGCAGGTGCAGAACCAGCTGGCCGACGTGGAGTCCCAGATCCGCGGCCTCAACGAGCGCTCCGTCGCGCTCGAGACCAACATCCAGGACCTGCAGCAGCGCATCCTGCAGACTCCCACGGTGGAGGCGGAGTACAGCTCGCTGCAGAACCAGCACCGGGTCGCGTTGGAGCGCTATCAGAGCTTCAAGGACAAGGAAGCGGACGCCCAGGTGGCGGAGACCATGGAGCAGCAGAGCAAGGGCGAGACGTTCTCGGTGATCGAGCCGCCGCAATACCCCGACGTGCCATCGGGTCCGAACCGCAGGCTCCTCCTGCTGGCCGGTATTTTCCTGACGGCGATGCTGGCCGCGGGTGCCATGGTCGCGATCGACCTGTTGGATCCGCGCGTCTACGAGCCCAGGGGCCTCATGGTGGCGTTCGGGGAGATGCCGCTCGCGACGGTGCCCTATATCCGCACCAGCGACGAGATGCGGGGCCGGCGCATGCGCATGATCGGTGTCGCCAGCGTGGCGGTCATCGTGATGGCCGGCCTCCTGGCGTTCGGCTTCCCGATGTTCTAGCCCGCGCCATCGGCGGTCGCCGCCGTGGCATGGCGGTACGCCTATTTGTTCTTCTTCTCGAAGACCAGGCGCTTCGTGGTCGCCACGCCATTGACCATGACTTCGTGCAGCTCGAGCACGCCGTCGCCGTTGGCGTGCACGATCGCGCCACTGCCTTCGAGGGTGATCGCGCCGCCGCGCATGACCACGGCCGGACCCTCCTTGTTCTTCTTGTGGCTGAGGCTGATGGCGACCGTCCCCGGGCCGGCATGCAGCCTGCTGTCGATGATCTGCAGCGTGCCGCCGGCCTGGATGCAGGCGCCTTGCGTGTCGTTGCGGGAAACCGGGTCGCGGAAGTCACAGCGCCGGATCACGTTCTCGCCCCTGGCCCAGATGCGCGCGCCGAACTTGCAGGATTCCGTGCTGCAATCCTCCATCGTCACGTTGGTTGTCTTGAGGTCGAACCCGCCGTCCCCCATGCCGCTCGCACGGCAATTGCGCACCGTCACGTTTCTGGTCTCGCGCTCGCACACGATGCCGTCGCCCTGCACATAGCCGGGCTGCTTGCCTTCCTTGGGCGGCGGCGGCTGGTTGATGGCGTTGCGCAGCACGATGTTCTCGAACAGCAGGTTCTCGCCCGCAGTCACCGCGATGAGTTGGCAGACATCCTCGCCGCCGGCATCCATCTTCGCGGCGTCGAGGTCCAGGTTGCTGAACATGGAATCTGACAGATGACGGAAGCGCGCGAAGCCGCGCACGATGCCGACCGCGCGGCAATCGGCGATGAGGACGTTCTGCAGCCTCGCGCCGCGCTCGCTCTCGATCACACGGCCGACATTCCTGGCCTCGATCCCGGTGAGGACGATGTCCTGATAGGTGCCCGCCGCATCCTTGCCGCGGAACTTGAAGAATCCGTCAGCCGAGGTGCCGTCAATGCGGAAGCCGGAGATGCGCAGATGCGATGCTCCGTCGACCAGCGCGAAGTAGCTGGAGGCGCGCCGGCCGAAGCTCTCGAGCGACCAGGGCTTGGCGCTCTGGAAGAAGGCCTCGGGTGTATCGGCTGTGGCCGCGATCCCGCTCGCACCGGTGATGGCGCCGGCTTGCAGGAAGATCGGGTCACCGTCGCTGCCCGACACATTGATCCGGACCTGTTCCTTGCCGATAGACACCGGTCCGTTGGCCGGATCGAAGCCGATGAGAAGCCCCGTTCCTGGCTGGGCGGCGCGAAGCGCGGCCGAGAGCTGCTCGATCGGCATGGCGTTGGACCAATCGCTTCCGTCATTCCGGCCCGCTCCCGAGGCGGTGAACAGCACGACCGATTTGGGCTTTGCCGCAATCAGAGCCGACGGGTCTGGAAGCGCTCCCTCGGCCCATGATCGCCGCGGTCCCCAAGCACCCGCAAGGCCGGCCAGCGAGAGCAGCAAGGCTTGACGGCGCGAAATCGGAAACGGTCCGGCGCGCTGCCGTTTGCAATGATCGCTGCATGGCATGTCGGCATGTCTCCCAACTGAGTGGCCCGGCGCGGGCATTGCGGATAGCCCTTGGGCGAGAGAACCCTGTGATGGGCGACCGCCGGATGTCCAACAACAACTCCGTGGCTCGGCGAGGGTTGCGGTCGCAGTGACGCGGCTTGTTGACGCCGCTGATTAAGCCGGTCCGATGCCGCTGCGCCGGAGCATGGCAACCACGCTACAAGCCAGGGCCGCCCCGGCGATGTTGGCCAGAGCGTCCAAGACGTCCGGCGACCTGCCGGGCGAGAAGCCCTGGAGCATCTCGATCGCCGTCCCAAAGACCGAGACCCCAATCATGGTGCGCAGCACGCCGCGCCGAGACGTTGTGCATCCGAGCAGGGCAAGGAGCGCATAAGCGACCGCGTGCTCTACCTTGTCACTAATGGGCGCAGCCGGCAGCGCGGCGGCGGGCGCGAGAGACAGAACGCCGACCGCAGCGCTCGCGAGATAGAACGCACCGCGCAACAACGGTCGGGTCAGCCGTGGCATATCGTTTCTCATGTGGGTTCACCTGCCGATGTCACAGCATTAACGCAGGGCGGTCACGGTCCGCATGTTATCTTCATTTGCTATTCGCGACTGCGAAACAGCTCGTTCGAGGCTTCGACGTTCCATGCGCCCGTTGCCTGCTGCTGGTGACGTGTCGGGGCGAGGTGCCGGTCGGAGCGCGCCAAGACGGGTCAGTGAAGCCTCTGGGCTGTCGCTCAGGGGCTTTTACTATGGGCTGCTGCTGTCGAATTTGTGAGTTATGTTAGTGCGTTCTTCTGTTGATCTTTGTCGTTGCGCGCGAAATGGACGAAGCAGCGAGCAAGTCATACCTGCTCAGTCGCCACGAAATCGCCACAATAGAATCTTGTGCGGCGCAGAACCATTCACGTGCTGCCGTGTTGTCAGCACTTGCACGTCAACGCAGCCGTGGTCATGATTCGCAACTGCAGCATCGGAGCCCGGCTGCTGATTTGCATCGCGAACGGAGATGCCGATGGAGCAGATTGAAAAAGCGCTAGCCAGGGCGCGCGAAATGCGCGCTGGGACGCTTGGCGGGCTGAAGGCACCCGGGCGCACCGTGTCGACCAACGGCTTTACGCCGCACTATACCGAGACTGCCGTCGCCAAATGCGACCAGAAGCGCACCAACAGGGAGCGTCTGGTCGCCGACAATTTCGGTCACCCGGCATCCGACATCTACGGCCTGTTGCGCACGCAGGTCCTGCAGCGGCTGAGAAAGCACGGCATGTCGAGCATCGCCGTCACCGGTCCCGACCTGGGCAGCGGCGTCACCACGACGGCGGCGAACCTAGCCATCGCCATCGCGCTCGACGTCAACCAGACGGTGCTGCTGGTGGACCTCAATCTGCGCAAGCCGGCGATTCACGACAAGTTCGGCTTTCAGCCGCAGGTCGGCATTGACGACTACCTGCGCGGCGAGGCGAACCTGAAGGATTGCCTGGTCTGCCCGGGCATGCCGCGGCTGGTCATGCTTCCGGCGCGCGAGGCGAAGGGCGAGGCAGCGGCGGAGGTCATCAGCTCCCCGCGCATGACCGCGCTGGCCAGGGAGCTGCAGACCCGCTACGCGGATCGCGTCATCATCTACGACACGCCGCCTTTGCTGACCTCCGGCGATACGCTCGGCTTCCTGCCCAATGTGGATGCCGTGCTCCTGGTGGCGCGCAGTGGCCGCACCACGAAGGTGGAACTTGAGAAATCGGCCCATCTGCTTGGGAGCAAAGCCATCGTCGGTACGCTGCTGAACGCCTACTAGGCGCACTGGCGGCCATCAATATCGCCAGGGAAGACTGCCAGGAAAGGCCGAATGTACGAATCCTTCTTCGGGCTCAAGGAAAAGCCGTTCTCCCTGCTGCCGGATCCGGACTTCCTGTTCATGAGCAGCAAGCACTCGCTTGCGCTCAGCATCCTTGAATACAGCCTGGCGGGACAGGCCGGCTTCTGCGCCGTCACCGGCGACATCGGATCGGGCAAGACGACGCTGATCCGCGCGCTGCTGCGACGGATCGGGCGCGACGTCACCCTCGGCCTGATTTCCAATACCCATAGCGGGTTGACCGACATCACGGCCTGGGCCCTGGCGGCTTTTGGGCGCGGGACAAACGCCCAGACCGATGCGGATATCTATCAGGAGCTGATGCATTTCCTGATCGGGGAGTATGGCGCGGGCCGGCGCTGCGTCCTGGTCGTGGACGAGGCACAGAACCTGACGGTGGAGGCGCTGGAGGAATTGCGCCTCCTCTCCAACATCAATTCGGACAAGGACTTGCTGCTGCAGATCATCCTGGTCGGCCAGCCGGAACTTCTGGCGAAGCTGAAGAGCCCGGAACTGGCGCAGTTCGCGCAGCGCATCAGCATCTCCTATCACCTGACGCCGCTCGGCTATCTCGACACGCGGCGCTACATCCGTCACCGGCTGGAGGTGGCGGGCGCGGATCGCCCGATCTTCAGCGACATCGCCGTCGGCGCGGTACAGTTCTTCTCCGGCGGGGTGCCGCGCGTCATCAACGGGATCTGCGACATGGCGATGGTCTATGGCCTCGCCGACAACAAGACCGAGATCGATCTCGACCTCGTCCTGCGTGTGGTCGGCGACCGCCAGGCGAGCGGCGTCTCGCCCTTCATCCGCGACGAACGGGCGGACGACCCGGCCGTGATCGCCGAGATCACCGCCATGGTGCGTGAGGCGGTGGAGCTGCATGCCGTGTCGGCGGAGGAGGAGCAGGCGCGCGATGCTGCGCGCGACATTGATCCGTCCGCGGAAGGCGCACCCGCGCAGGAGGAGGAGATGCGCGTCAATGGGCATTCATCCCCGGATGACTATCACCACCTGGACATTCCCTCGGCCGCCTCGGGCCAGAGGCATCAGACTCTGCGCGTCGATGCGCTGTCGCTGAGCGACTACCGGAGCGCGTCCAAGCGCAGCGCCGCCGTCGAGACGGAGCGGCCCTCGTGGTTCCGCCGGACGTTCAGGCGAACGAGCTGAGCTCGGCCTGCTGGGCGCTATGGTCCGCCGTCACGCTCCGATAGACCCGGGAAATGGCCGCGGCGTTGGCTTCCATGGAGAACAGGGCGCGGCAGCGCGCCACCGCAGCTTCGCCATAGCGGCGCCGCATGTCTTCGTCCGCGACCAGCTCGCGCAGCGCGTCGACGAAGCCTTCGAAATCGTCCGGATCGGTCAGCAGGCCGGTTTCCCCATCGACCACCGCTTCGGGCACGCCCGCGACCGCGGTGGCGAGCACCGGAATGCCGCATGCCATCGCCTCGACGACGATGCGCGGAAACGCCTCCTTGTCGCGCTCGGAGGGCAGGACGAGGATATCAAGCGAGCGCAGCACGTCCGGCACGTCAGACCGCGGGCCGATATAGTCATAACGGCCGGTGATGCCTTCCTGTTTGGCCAGGTCCTGCAATTCCTTGGCCTTGGCGCCGCCGCTGAAATCGTTTCCGGCCAACAGCACCCTGACGTTCAGCCCCTCGCGAGCCAGCCGGCCCGCCGCCCGCACCAGCCAATCCGGACGTTTGCGGTCCACCAGGTTGCTGACGAAGCCGATCTTGACCGGACCCTCTCGCCTGTTGCCGGCGGGGTAGTACACCGAAAGGTCGACGCCGTTGTAGATGACGGAGCTGGCCGGCAGGACGGTGCCGTTGAAGCGCCGCTGGTTGTTGGCCGCGACGAACACGATATGCGAGGCGAGACGCCGCAGCAGCCAGTCGATCCAGCGCTGCGGCAGTTGCTGATGCACCTGCCAGATCAGGGGAATCCCCCTTGCGTGCGCGGCCAGGCCCCAGGCGAGGGCGCTCGATTCGTCGTGGACGTGAATGATGGCGGGCGTGGCGGTTCTGAGGAAACGGCGGGCCGCTCGATACAACGTGAAACGCTTGGCGATCCGCCGCAGCCGGTTGCCATCGTCCGGCTTGGGCGTGTAGGGCAGGCCCTGGCTCTCCATCAGCGGGACGACCTCGATGCCGATTTTGCGGTGATAATCGAGCGGCGGTCCGGCGGTGTTGCACACGCTGAGCGTCTTCCATTCACCGCTGGATTCGATTGCCTTTGCAAGCAGGGCGCCGGTGATCACAGATCCGCCGAGCCCGTCACGCGAATGAGCCACCAGAACCGTCGGCATGGTCACAAGCTCACCTCGATCACCCGTTTCCTGGTCATTCCCAAGCGCCGCCCGAGCGTCTCGCGCAGGCCAAGCAGCCGCACCAGCCTTGCCGCCCACACCAGGCGACTCATCAGCGAACCGGCATTGCGCCATCTGATGCCGAGGGCGATGGCCGTCAAGTCCCGGCGATTGAGCGACGGCATCGCCGCGGCGTGCTTGGCGATGAAGTTCTCGATGCCCGCCGCCCGGCGCAGGCTCGGCGTGGAGATGCGCTCGCCCTCGTGCTCGCGCCACTCCACAGTGAGGTCGCTGACCACGCCGTATTCGATCCCGCCGGAAATCATGCGGATCAGGAAGTCCCAGTCGTTGTACACCGGCAAGGCGGGATCGAAGCCGCCGACGCGCTCGAATGCCGCGCGGCGGATTACGAGATTGCTGCCCGTCATGCCGAAATTCTTGTCGAACAGCCGATCGCGGATCGCGGCCCGGGGGGGCATCACGATGGGCTGGATCGTGCCGTCATGCTTGATGCGCCGCAGGCCCGAAATGACGGCATCGGCGCCGCTGCGCGTCAGCTCCGCCATGGCGCGCGCCAGGTGGTCCGGCAGCCACACGTCGTCATCGTCCAGGAACGCCAGGAACTCGGCCTCGCTCGCCGCGGCGCCCGCGTTGCGCGATCCGGATGCGCCGGGATTGCTGCGGTTCAGGATGCGGCGCAGCGGGATCTCGGTGCGCAGCGCCGTCACCTGCACGATGGCGGCGGTTGGGCCATCGCCCAGGTCGTCCACCACGATGACCTCGGCGGGAGCGAGCGATTGCTGCAGAACGCTTTCGATCGAGCGGGACAAGTGGCCCGGCCGCCCATGGGTTGGAATGATGCACGCGACCTTCGAAAGCAATCGCTATTCCTTCGTCATGAAATCCGCCGAGCGCGCTGAGATGATCTGTACCGGGTTGGACGATTGCAGAACGCTTTGCTCGATCAATGGTTCACGCTTCGCGTTTTTTGGAGCGCGCAACTCTATTCCCGAAGCTGCCATGCATTCATGTGACTATTCTGTGTCATAACGAGGAGTCAGGCGCCGCTCCCGCTGCAACATAGCGAGACTTGGGTCACAGAGATGTCGCGTTGTCGATCCCGACAATGAGCGATATCAACGCTAGATGGAATGGATGAGGACAGAATCGATCGTGAAGCGCGCTGCGATGCGCACCAGGATCATTGTGATCAGCCTGCCGGAGGCGGAAGAGCGCCGCATCCGGTTCCTGGACCGCGCACGCAATGCGTCCGTCCCCTGGAGCTTCTATCCGGCGCGCGCAGGCCTCCATCCCCCTCTGCGTTATGACGAGCAGGCCGCCATCGTCGCCAAGGGGAGGCCGCTGCGCGCAGGCGAGCTCGGCTGCTTCTCCAGCCACTACGCGGCCTGGGAAGAGCTGCAATCCGACGACGTGGATCAATACGTGATCCTGGAAGACGATGTGATCGTCGACTGGGCTTTCGTTGGCAAGCTGGCCGCGATCGACCTCGCCGGGATCGGGATCAACTACCTGCGCCTGTACTACAAGCTTCCTGCTCGCGCGGCCATGGTCAAGGAGAACTTCCTCGAGCGGGCGCGCTCGATCGTGGAGTTGAGTGGTTCCGCCTATGGCACGCAGGGCTATGCCATCACCAAGGCCGGCGCGCGGATATTCCTTGATCATTGCCGGACCGTGACCAGGCCGATCGACGACGAGATGGACCGCACCTGGATCCACGGCCAGGCGAACCTTGCGGTGTTCCCGTTTCCGATCATGGAGGATTCCTCCGGATCGACCATCGGCAACGCCCGGTTCGAGGAATTCCTCGTGCCGCGGCACCTCAAGCTGAAACGGCTGGTGAACTACCGCGTGGAGCGGTGGCGGCGCAACGCCTCGAAGACCATCCGTCGCTTCCGGCGCTTCCGGGAGCGGCATCGATCGAAGATGTGAGATCGGGGAAGGCTGACAAACGGACGGGGGACCAGGGATTCACGAAGCGAGATGCTCAGCTTGAACGCACAACTCAGCCAGCGGATCGATGAGACGCTGGCGCCATTGATCGCCGGCCGTTCGGAGCGGATCTGCATCATCGATCCGCCCGGCTACGCCAATGTCGGCGACAGCGCCATCTTCCTTGGCGAGCTGGCTTTTTTGCGGCGCAACTTACCAGAGGCCCGCATCGACTTCTTCGATACTGTCAACTACACTCCGGCCTGCGACCGCTTCATCCGGGACTCGTCCGTCATTCTCCTGCAAGGCGGCGGGAACTTCGGAGAAATCTGGCCGCGTCACCATGCCATCCGCATGGAGATACTTGACCGCTTTCGGGGCAGGCCGATCGTGCAGTTCCCGCAGAGCATCTCGTTCACGACCCAGGCCGCCGTCGACGCGACGGCACGGGCGATCGAGCGGCAGGGCAACTTCACGCTGCTGGTGCGCGACCGCAAGAGCCAGGCCTTTGCCGAGACGCATTTTCCATGCACCACGATTCTGTGTCCCGACATGGCTTTTGCCATCGGCGACATCCAGCGCGCGCCGGCATCGCTCGACTTCCTATGCCTGCTGCGGAAGGACAAGGAGGTGGTGACGGACCATTCCAGGCTGCTGGAGGTCCTGGCCGGCCTGGGCGGCTCGCTCGATGTTGCCGATTGGATCGAGGCGCCGGGCTCCCGCCTGGGCAAGCGGGACAGGGCACTCGGCAGCACATGGCGTCGCCATCCCTGGACCATCGGCCTGACGCGGTCCTTCGCGTTCCGCCTGCGGGAGCGCTATGCCCGCGAGCGTCTGGCCTTCGGCCTCGCGCTGCTGAGCAAGGGGTCTATGGTGATCACGGACCGGCTGCATGCGCATGTCCTGTGTTGCTTGCTCGGCGTCCGGCACTTGCTGTTCGATTCGCTGGATGGCAAGGTCTCGGCCCTGCACGACGCGTGGACTAAGGGCGCCCAGCACGCGCGGCTCGTCAGGTCCGTGGATCAGGTCGCGGGGTTGGTGCATGAGCTTCGCTAGCCCCGATCTGTCGATCGTCATCTGCACGCGCAACCGCGCGGGCCAGTTGCGTGGCACGCTCGATTCACTGCTGGCAATGAAGACGAACCGTGCGTGGGAAGCCATCCTGGTGGACAACGCGTCTACCGACGGGACCGCCGAGGTGATCCGGAAGATCGGCGAGGCAGAGCCGCGCATCCGCTATTTCCGCGAGGAGCGCATCGGCCTCGGCGCCGCGCGCGACCGCGGCTGGCGTGAAGCCCGCGGCAATCTCATCGCCCTGACCGACGACGATTGCTACGTGGCCGAGGATTACGTTGACGCGGTGGTTTCCGCTTTCCAAGGCCGGCCCGATGTCGGCGTGCTGGGCGGGCGCATCCTGCTGTTCGATCCGGCGGATGCGCGCATTACCATCGATGAGCGCGACTATGCGGTGGAGATCCCGTCGCATTCCTTCGTGGTGGCGGGCGCGATCAAGGGCGCCAATCTTGCCTTCCGCCGCGAGGCGCTGCAGGCGATCGGCGGGTTCGATCCGGAACTGGGGGCGGGAACGCCGTTTCCATGCGAGGACATCGATGCGGCGGCTGCGGTGCTGTGGGCCGGCTTCAAGGGCCGCTATGACCCGCGGCCGCTCGTGCTGCATCACCACCGGCGGCGCGCACACGACGTCCCGCGCCTGCGGGCCGGATATGATCGCGGCCGCGGCGCCTATTACGCCAAGTTCCTGCTGCGGCCCGAATGCCGCCGGGCCTACGCAGCGGGTTGGCTGAGCCAAGTGCGCGCGCATCTCAATCGGGAAGGCCTTGTCCGGCTGTTCCGGGAGCTGCGCTCCGCAGCCGCCTATCTCCGCTTCCGGCGCAAGCTTCTGCCGTTGGTCGCGCTGACCCTGCCGGCTCTGGCGCTCTACGGAACGGCTGCCCTGGCCACGGCGGCCCGCGCCGTCCTCAAGCCCAGGCCGAGCGGCGCGGCGGCGGAACTCTAACCGGCGGCGCGATGCAGGATGGCCCGCAGCCGCCTTGCGGCGAAGGCGCCGGCATGCGTCGACAGGCCGGCCAGCACCAGGAAACGCAGGGGATCATCCTGCGCATAGAAACCGCGCCAGAACGCGGGATTGACCTTCCGTTCCTTCGCGGCATAGAGCGCGTAGAGATAGACTTCCAGGTTGAACAGCTTGCGGAGCAGCGGCCGCGCCTGTTCCGGCGCATCGCGCAGCATCGCGGTGATGGTATCGCACAGGCAATGCCGCGCATCGGTCGTGTTCCTGCGCGTCACCATGTTGGTGGCGTCGCGGTGGTACACCGCCGTGATCCCAGGCGCCGCGACGACCGGGGCGTTGCGCGCCACCCGCAGCCAAAGATCCTTATCGCCGCCGCGCACGCAACGACCCGCCGGGAAGAGGCCGGCATCGATCAGGGCCTGGCGCCGGAAGGCCGAGGCGGAAGTCCAGATCGGGCATTCTTCAAGATCCAGCCAGGTTGCCAGCAGATCCGTGAAATCGAGCAGCCGCTCCTCCTTCCGGCCGAAACGGTGCGTGTAGCGGTCGGGTTCCTTCCTGCCATCCGGCCAGACGTTGGAATAGCCGGCGAACACGCAGGCGATCCGGTCCGGCTCCTGCGTCCGCGCGATGGCGGCGCGCAGGGCCGCGAGGTGATCGGGCTCCCAGGCATCATCGGCGTCGAGGAAAGCGATCCATTCGGACTGTGCACGCAGGATCGCCATGTTGCGCGCGGCATAGCCGCCGGGCCCCGGCTCTGCCCGGCGCAGGATTCTGAGCCGCGCGTCGCGATGGCGCAGCACCTCGTCCAGCCCGCCATCGGTGGAGGCGTCATCCACCACGAATATCTCCGCCGCCGGATCGGTCTGCGCGAAGACGGCGTTGAGCGCGCGCTCGATGTGGGGACGTTTGTTGTAGAGCGGGATGACAACGGCGAAATGGGTCATGGGATGACCATATATAGTTCGGAGAGCGTTGTGCTGCATGGTGACAATTTGAGAACATGCCAACATGCTGCGCGCCGTTGTCACCGGTGGTTTCGTTGAACCGCGTGTATGCGCGTGTTAGCTCTTGTCACCCTCGAACATGGCAAATCCCGGAGCGTGATATTGGCAGGCGATCTCTCGACCTCGGCCCGTTCCCTGCCGACGGATTCCTCCGAAGCGCGATCCGACGCGATGACAATGGCGGCGCAAGATAGCCGGCGCATGCTCTTCGTCATCAACTCGCTGGCGGGCGGCGGCGCGGAGCGCGTGATGTGCACGCTGCTGCGCGCCTCCGAAGGAGAGCTGCGCGGCAGCCGCGCGACATTGCTTTTGCTCGATCGCGAACCCTCCGCCTACGAGGTTCCGCGCTGGGTCGAGGTCGAGCAACTGGACTGCCGGCACTCTCTCGTTCGCAGCCTCTGGTCGGTGTTTCGCGCGATGCGGCGGCTGCGGCCGGACCTGACGATCAGCTTCCTCACGCGCTCGAATGTCGCGAGCATCATCGCGTCCGGTCTCCTCGGCATTCCCGCCATCGTGAGCGAACGCGTCAACACCACCAGTCATCTCGGTCGCGGCATCGGCGCGGCGGTCGCGCGCTTCCTGGTGCGGGCCACCTATCCGAAGGCGCGGGCGGTGATCGCCGTGTCGCAAGGCGTGGCTGAGGAGCTGTGCGCCGCCTACGGGGTGCGGAGCGGGCGGATATCCATCATCCCCAATCCGATCGACCTCGATGCGATCCGCGCGCAGGCGGAAGAGGGGGCCGCGGTTTCGGTGGATGGCCCTTACGCGGTCACCATGGGCCGCCTCACGCCGAACAAGAACTTCTCGATGCTGGTCGACGCGTTCGCGCGCTCCGGTATTCCCGGCAAGCTGGTCATTCTCGGCGAAGGCCCGGAGCGGCCATCGCTGATGCGACAGGTCGAGGCGCTCGGCCTTGCCGGGCGCATCCTGATGCCGGGCTTTTCGGCCAACCCGTTCCCGACGCTGCGCCGCGCGGAGTTCTATGTCTCGCCCTCGAACGCCGAAGGATTCCCCAACAGCCTGCTCGAAGCCATGAGCATCGGGCTGCCGGTCATCGCCACCAATTGCCCATCCGGCCCGTCCGAAGTCCTGGCCGGCCTGCCGCGCGAGGGCGTCGCATCCGGCGTCGTATTCGCGGAGCATGGCATCCTGGTGCCGCCCAACGATCCCGCGGCGATGGCACAGGCCCTGCGTGCCATGGGCGAGCCGGAGCGCCGGCTTGTCTATCGCGAGCGGACGCCGAAGCGCGCCGCCGCATACGGGGTGGCGCGCGCCCGGGACGCCTATTGGTCGGTCATCCGCGCAGCGACGAAGGGCCCCGCATAAGCGGGCACCATGGACGCGCATCAGCCGTCCGCTCAGAAGCCGCTGCCGGCCCAGGTCGGGAAATTGTATTGCAGCGTCAGGAACACCGCGTTCGAGGACGCGGATTCATCGTCATCCTCGAACAGGCGATACCGGAATCGGTACTGCGCCTCCAGGCTCCAGTCTTCCGTCAGCTGCCAGGCGATCGCCGGCCGCACCGACGTATAGCGTGAATCGCCGTCCTCGTCGGAGGTTTCGCTTTGTTCGCCCAGGACGTCGACATTGTCGGCATAATCGAGGTTGAGCCGGGCCGTGGTGAGCGGCGTCAATCTGTGGTCGAGCCCGATGGTCACCCGGTTGCGGACGACCTGGTCGCCGTCGCCAGACGGCTCGGTGTCATGGGACAGCGACGCCCGCGCCGAGGTCTGGTCGCTCATCACATAGCGCATGTTGAACTTGACGCGATAGCCGAGCTCTTCACTGTCCCGGCCGGGTTCCTCGTGGCGCATGGAATAGGCGAGACCGACGCCGCCGCCGATGGTGAAGAGCTCGGACGGGGTATAGGTGTATCCGACCAGCGTGTTGATCGTATCGGTGTAATCGTCGCCCGGTCGATCGGGAATGAACCGGGTGGCGCCAATCGTGAAGCTGACCCGCTCGAGCTCGTTGAGCTGCCGGTTGTAGTCGATGGCCGGGCCCAAATACTGGTAGTCGGTCTTTTCGTCGGTGTGGTAGTTCACGTTGCGGTAATCGCCGCGCACCACGATCTGGTCCACCGGCGACAGGAGGTAGGACCAGCCCGGCTCGACGTCCCATCGCACGAAGCGGAAGGAATCGTCCAGGAACCGGCCGGTGATGTCCTGCTCGTTCTTGAGCGTGGTGTCGCGGGTGAAGCTGGCGTCGAGTTCGAGCGCGCTGCGCTCGCTGAGCGCCTTGTCGATCGCGAGATCCAGGAACTGGTCCTGGGAATTGAATTCCGAATGGTTCAGGTATTCGGCAAATTCGAACCGCCCATCCAGCGCAATCTGCGACGTCGGCGAGTTCCGCACCAGGCGCAAGGCCGGTGTCGTGATGAAGCCGACGGTTTCGATATCGCGACTCCGGCTCAGCAGCAGGTTGTCGCTATAGAGCACCTGCTGGGAGATGTTGGCGTCGAGCCTCCACTCCTGGGCGGAAGCGTCGTTCCACCCAGCGCAGAAACCCGCAGCCACGATCGCCCCCAGTACGGTACGAATTTCAGTTGTCCCCGAGCGTTTCAGGCGCTTCCCCCATTGCATGAACGATCTAGAACAGGCCCGCCTGCGGCACTACGACCACGTCACCGCCTTGGAGCACGATGTTCTTGTCGAGATTTTCCCCATCCTCGATTTCCGAGTAGTCGAACAGAATTGCCGTCTGTGTTCCGCCATGATCTCGCCGGAGAATCTTGATGTCGTCCTTGCTTGCGAACGGCGTCAGGCCCCCGGCAAGGCTCAATGCCTGCATCACGTCCAGTTGCGTATCATAAGCGAAAGTTCCCGGTTGCTCCACTTGTCCGACGACCGAGACGGAATTGCCGGTCGCCTTGACCATGGAAACCGTGACCTCGTTGTCCGTCAGATTTGGAAAATACTGACTTTCCCGTAGGTTAGTGGCAATTCTTTGCTGCAGTTCCTGGAGGGTCATGCCGCGTGCATTGAGGTTCCCGACCAGGGGGAAGGCAACGCCGCCATCCGGTTGCACCGGCACGTCCTTGTCCAGATTGGGCTCCCCGTAGACCGAAATGTGCAGCACGTCACCGCCATTGATGCGGTATCCCGCGTCCTGGGTCATGGAGTCGGGGGCGACCTGTGGGACGGCCTCCTGGGCGACGCCGGCGCCCGCGCCGATCACCGCCGCGGCGGCAAGGGAAAGCATGGTTTGCGAGAGAGAACGGAGCATCGAGGTCCTCATCGTCAGTCAGTTGCCAGCCAAACGAACTGGGACGACGCGAAACGGGACAGGGGTGCCGTTTGTTCCCGACACAAGGAATTTTATTACGCTACCTGTGCGGGTAGGGGCCATCATACCGCAACTGAGAAAACATTGCTACGGTGCCACCGGACGGCCGACTCGACGATGCTCTCAATGTCGCTCCGGGTGGCGACCCAGCCGAGATCGCGCTCCGCCAGCCCCGGCGCCGCGAACAGGCGGGGCGGATCGCCGGCTCGGCGCGGTGCCTCCACGACCGGCACCGTGGTGCCGAGCACGCGCTCGACGGCGCGAATGACCTGGCGGACCGAGACGGGATTGCCGGTGCCAAGGTTGTAGGCCCGGCTGCCGCCGGTCGTTTCGAGGAAGGCGAGGGCCTGGATGTGAGCCTCCGCCAGATCCTCGACATGGACGTAGTCGCGCTCGCAGGTTCCATCCGCGGTCGGATAGTCGCTGCCGAAGACATTGAGCGGCCGGCGGGGATCAAGTGCGGCCTGGATGGCGAGCGGGACGAGGTGAGTCTCGGTCGTGTGCGCTTCGCCGATATTGCCGTCGCCGTCGGCACCTGCCGCATTGAAATAGCGCAGCATGACCGTGCGGATAGCGCCGGTCGCTGCCGTGTCAGCCAGGAAGTTCTCCACCGCCAGCTTGGTGCGGCCGTAGACGTTGATCGGCCGGGCGAATTCGGTCTCCTCGATCGGCAGCCGGTCCGGCATGCCGTAGATCGCGCAGGTGCTGGAGAAGACGATGCGCGACACGCCGCAGCGGCGCATGGCCGCGACCAGCGAAATCGCTCCTCCCACATTGTTGTCGTAATATTCGTATGGCTTTGCGGCGGACTCGCCGACCAGCGAAAGAGCGGCAAAGTGGAGGACGGCCGCCGTCTTGTGCCGGGTCATCGCCTCCGCGACGAAATCCGCGTCGCGCACGTCGCCGATCTCCAGCGGCCCCCATTGAACCGCCTGCCGATGGCCGGTCGAGAGGTTGTCCAGCGTGACTGGGGTAAAGCCGGATCGATGCAGGGCCTTGCACACGTGGCTGCCGACATAGCCGGCGCCGCCGGTCACCAGGACGGTCGGTTGCTTGGTCATGGGAAGTCCTTTCCGCTGTGCCTGACAAGCCCCGAGCGCCGCGGCGGGCCTCTCCTCTGGAGGCCGCCGGACCTGTCGCCGCATCTGGTCGCGATCTGCGCTGCAGCGCATGCCGCGACGAGAACGGTGTCGGACTCATCCATGCCACGTGGATTGCCGAAGCGTCAACGCGCGAAGCCGCCGCTCGGGGGCAACTGTTGCAGAACCGCACGCGCGCTTCGATTTTCCGCCGTCACCAGCCACGCCGGGAACTTTTCGACCGGCCAAAAATTGGTGTCCGCACGTGAAGCTGAGGGCCAACGGGGGGTGATCCGGGCGGCCATGCACACGGGCTTGTCGCGCGTTTCTCACAGATTTGTCGGAGTCCTGGAATGCGCCTTGGAGTAAGAATAGCGGCACGCGGTTCTATTGCGTTGCATCAAATTGAGCTAGGCGAGCGTCGAAGGGCAGCTGTCGCAAAAACCGGAAGAAGAGCATTTCGGGCTTCCTCCGGAGACGCAGAACGGATGAACGGCCACGGTTCTGTCGCAGGTCGCTACGGCTTTGTATGCGGCGGCCCAACGTAAACCGAATAGGGAAAAGAAGCTCTCGAACGCTGTTGCCTTGTGACAACTCGGCACGAGCATGCACGAGACGGTGCGACGTGGCCGGGAGTGAAGGTGCCGGCTTGGCGCCCCAGAACGTTCAATAGCGGTGAAGAGCTGATAAAAAGCCGAAAGCTACTGTCTGGTGGGAGACGGAGTGAACTGTTCGGGGGAGGGAAACAGGTGGCGTCATGCTTCAAATGCGCACTGCGGCCAGGATGCGTCCTCACGCGGTGGACTCCTCGGAGCTGAGTTCCTTCCGGACACAAACCCCCGCACGCAGGCACTATCTTCCCCGCGATCCGCGGCTGGGCGGCTTTCTTCTGGCGCTCTGCGATCTAGCCGTGTTCACCACGGTGATGGTGTTGATCGCAATGCTGTTCGTGCCGGGCGGGGCGGCGTTCTTCTCCACCTCATGGCCGCATTTCGCGGTCACTGGCGTGCTGAGCTTTCTGGTCGCGCATTCCCTGGCGGGGTCCTACGATCTCACCGGGGCGGCGCACGCGTCGCTGTTCGATTTCGTGGTCAAGCCGGCCATCCTCACCTGCCTGGCGACCACCTTCAGTTATGTAGTGGAGGCCTGGCTCGGCCAGAGCGCTGCGAAAGGCGCCTTCGCGTTCAGCCTCGGGCAACTCTCGCCGGAGCACTACGTGATCGTGTTCGGCACTCTCGCCATAGCGGGCGAGCGGCTGCTGGGCTATGGCCTGCTCAACCGCTGGCAGGCGGCCGGTCATCTCGCGACAAGCGTCGTGGTGTTCGGCGCCGACGCGATTGGCCAGCGCCTGGTCAAGGTCGTGCGCGAGGAATACGCGGACAAGGTCGATATCGTCGGCATCTTCGATGACCGTGCCCAGCGTGCCCCGGCGAAGGTCCATGGCATTCCCGTCGAAGGCGGGATCGACGCGCTGATCGAGTTCGTGAAGTCCGCGCCCGCAGTCGACAAGGTGCTGGTCGCCCTGCCGATGAGCGCGGAAGGCCGGATCCTGCAGCTCCTCACCAGGCTGCGGAGCTTGGCGGTCGACGTCGCATTGGTGCCCGATTTCGTCGGCATGCGCCTGGAGCGGCAGTTCGTGCGGGACGGCGAACCGCCGTTGCTGCGCGTGCTGCGCAAGCCGCAATCGGAATTCGAGTGGTTCCTGAAGCGCAGCTTCGACTTCGTCACCGCGCTGGCTCTCCTGATCATGCTCTCGCCACTGCTCGCGTTGACGGCTCTTGCCATCAGGCTGGACAGCCCCGGCCCGATTCTGTTCCGCCAACCCAGGCTTGGCCTGAACAACAAGGAGTTCAACGTCCTCAAATTCCGCTCCATGTATGTCGAGCAATCCGACTTGGCCGCGCGCGAGCAGACCAGGCGCAACGACGCGCGGGTGACGCGAATCGGCGCATGGCTGCGCCGGCTCAGCATCGACGAGCTGCCGCAGCTGTTCAACGTGCTGGCTGGGGACATGTCCCTGGTCGGGCCGCGCCCGCATGCCCTCGGCATGCAGGTGAACGACAGGTTGTGCGACGAGATCGTGCGCGAATATGCGGTGCGCCATCGCATGCGGCCCGGGATCACCGGCTGGGCGCAGGTGCGCGGGCTGCGGGGCGCGGTCGACGAACCCGCGCTGCTGGAAGCGCGCGTCAATCACGATCTCTATTATATCGACAACTGGTCGTTCCTGTTCGATTTGCGTATTCTCATCATGACCGTGATCGAGCTGATAAGGCCGCGCAATGCGTTCTGACCGCCATTTGTCTCTCCATGCATGACCCGTAATCCTCGGCTGTCTCCCGCCGCACGTCACAAGGCCGGCCCACGAATCTTGCGCGCCGGCGCCCGCCTCGGAGTCATCGCAACGGACGCCCCGGTCGGGCGCCGCCACATATAATAAGGAGTCCCAGATGAAGATTGCCGTCGTTGGCAGCGGGTATGTCGGCCTGGTTTCCGGCGCCTGCTTCTCCGAGTTCGGGTTCGAGGTGGTCTGCGTCGACCAGGATGCGACCAAGATCGCGCAGCTTAATGACGGCAAGATCCCGATCTACGAGCCGGAGCTGGACACGCTGGTGAAGAACAATGTCGCCCGCAGGCGGCTCTTTTTCACCACTGACCTGAGCGCCGCGATGGCCGGCGCGTCCGCGGTTTTCATCGCGGTCGGCACGCCGAGCCGCCGCGGCGACGGGCACGCGGACCTCAGCTATGTCTATGCTGCGGCCAAGAGCATCGCACACGAGATTCGCGGCTATACCGTCATTGTCACGAAGTCGACCGTTCCGGTGGGCACCGGCCGCGAGGTCGCGAAGATCATCCGCGAGACCAACCCGAACGCCGATTTCGACGTGGTGTCCAACCCCGAGTTCCTGCGCGAAGGCTCCGCGATCGGCGACTTCATGCGGCCCGATCGCGTTGTCATCGGCTGCGAATCGGACCGGGCGCGGGACATCATGCGCCAGCTCTACCGGCCGCTGTTCCTGATCGAGACTCCGATCCTGTTCACCAATCTCGAGACGTCGGAGCTCACCAAATACGCCGCCAACGCCTTCCTGGCGATGAAGATCTCCTACATCAACCAGCTCTCCGACCTGTGCGACCAGGTCGGGGCCGACGTGCACGATGTCGCGCGCGGCATCGGCCTCGATGGGCGTATCGGCCCCAAGTTCCTGCATCCGGGCCCGGGCTATGGCGGCTCCTGCTTCCCGAAGGATACGCTTGCGCTGGTGAAAACCGCGCGGGATGCCGGGGCGCCGATCTCGCTGATCGAGACGACGGTGGCGTTCAACGATACACGCAAGCGCCAGATGGTCGAGCGGATCGTGGCGGCATCCGGCGGAACGGTCGCCGGCAAAACAATCGGCGTGCTCGGCCTCACCTTCAAGCCAAACACGGACGATATGCGGGACGCGCCGAGCCTGGTCATCCTGCCGGAACTGGTGAAGCGCGGCGCGAAGGTGCAGGCGCATGATCCGGTCGGCGTGGAGGAGGCGAAGAAGCTCATGCCGGATCTCGGCTATTGCGAGGACGCCTATGATGCGGTCACGGGCGCGGACGTGCTGGTCATCCTGACCGAATGGAACTCCTACCGGGCGCTCGACCTCAAGCGCATCAAGACGTTGATGAGGGCGGCCAACATTGTCGACCTGCGCAACATCTACCGGCCCGATGAACTGGCGCAGCTGGGCTATCGCTACGCGAGTCTCGGGCGGCCCCAGCCCGCGCAGGCCGAACCTGCGGTGATCGATCTGGCCGCAGCACGCGAGGCCGCGGCACGCTGAGCCGCCGTCTTTCCACAGTCCCGGAAAGGGCTTAGACGGGCGTTGCCCGTCCGGATTGACCCGACGTGGCCGGTCTTGTAAATCGATTTAGAGGCTGCGATCGCCGACAGCGGCGGCTCGCGGAATGGCGGCTGCACCTACGGCAAAAAACCTTGGCCGGCGTCTGTTCACGGCAGGGCGCGGGAGGATGAAATGAACAAGCTGGGCGTGCATGCGCTGGTCTGGGTCGGCGGCTGGAGCCACGACGAGTGCGCCAGGGCCATCGAGCAGACGGCGCAACTGGGCTTCGACCTGATCGAGATCCCGGCGCTCGATCCCAAATCCATCGACGTCGATTTCACGCGCCGCATGCTCGAGGCGAATCGCCTGGGCGTCACCATGTCGCTGGGCCTCGATGCCGCGACCGACATCTCCAGCGGGGATCCGGAGCAGATCGCGCGCGGCGAGGCACGGCTGATGGACGCCTTGCGCGTGGCGCGCGACATTGGCGCGACCCATGTCTGCGGCATTCTCTACTCGGCCTTCCAGAAGTATTTCCTGCCGCCGACGGAGAAGGGGATCGCCGGCTCGATCGACGCGATCCGGCGCTTGTGCGCCGAAGCGGCGAAGAGCGACATCACCATCGGCGTGGAGGTGGTGAACCGTTACGAGAGCAACGTGCTCAACACGGCGGCCCAGGCGGTGGATTTCTGCAAGCGGGTGGGTGCGCCGAACGTCAAGGTGCATCTCGACACCTATCACATGCATATCGAGGAGGCCGACATCGAGGCGGCGATTGTCGAAACCGGCCCGCTGCTCGGCTATTTCCATATCGGGGAGTCCAATCGCGGCTATCTTGGTGCCGGCTCGCTCGATTTCGACCGGGTGTTCCGCGGCCTCGCCAAGGCGGAGTATCGCGGGCCCATCACTTTCGAATCCTTCTCCTCCGCCGTGGTCAACCAGCCGCTGTCCGGTATCCTGGCGATCTGGCGCAACCTGTGGACCGACGGCCGCGACCTGGCCGCCCACGCCAAGGACTTCATCGAAGCCCATCTCAAGGCCGCACAGGAAGCGCACGCTCGCAGCAGGGCCGGATTGCAATAGGCGGGATTCTGTGCGAGGCCTTGGAGGGCAATAGGGGGCTCGCAGGCGGCCGGGTAGGGTCGCCGATTCGATGACGCTCTTCATCACGATTCTTTTCGCCCTGACTTATGTCGGGATGGCGATCGGGCGCGTCCCGGGCTCGCGGGTCGATCGCACCGGCATCGCCATGATCGCTGCCGTCGTGCTGGTCGTCGCCGGCACCCTCCCGGGCGATGGGATTGCGGACGCCATCCACTTCCCGACCCTGCTGCTGCTCGCCGGCCTCATGATCCTGTCGGCGCGGGTCGGGGCGGCCGGCTTCTATGACGCCGCGGCGGCATGGATCGCTCGCCAGGCGGGGCGCCCGTTGCGCTTGCTGGCCCTGACCGTCGCGATCGGCGGGGTGCTGTCTGCCTTGCTGGTCAACGACATTGTCGTCTTCGCCATGACTCCGCTGCTTTGCGCAGGGCTCGCCGCGCGCAGGCTGGATGCGCGGCCGTTCCTGTTCGGGCTGGCCGCCGCCAGCAATGCCGGCTCCGCCGCCACGCTGATCGGCAATCCGCAGAACATCATGATCGGGCAGGTCGGCGATCTCGGATTCTGGTCGTATTTCGCGGCGGCCGTCGTGCCGGCGCTCCTTGCCCTCGTGGTCTCGTTCGGCTGCGTTGCCTGGGCCTGGCGCGGGAGCCTGCGGGCAGAGGCCGCCGCGGTGGCCGTCGCCGCGCCGTCCTTCGACCGGCAGCAGACCGGGATCTGCGGCATCGCCCTCGTCGTGTTGCTCGCCCTTTTCACGACTCCGCTGCCGCGGGAGATTTCCGCGCTGCTGATCGCGGCCTGCCTGATCGTAAGCCGCAGATACGCGACCCGGCAACTGCTGGACGAGATCGACCTGCCGCTGCTGATCCTCTTCGCCTCTCTGTTCGTGGTGAACGAGGCCTTCGCCCGCACCGGCCTGGCGGAGCAGGCGATGCACGCGCTCGAAGGTCACGGTCTGCTGCCCGATCGCGTCTCGCTGCTGGCGCCCCTGGCGCTGGTGCTCAGCAATACGATCGGCAACGTCCCGGCGGTGGTCATGATCCTGAAGGTCTGGCACGCCATTCCCGAAGGCACCATGGTCGGGTTGGCGATCCTTTCGACCCTCGCGGGCAATCTGCTGCTGGTCGGCAGCCTCGCGAACCTGATCGTCGCCGAACGGGCAGCAGGGCAGGGTGTTCATCTCTCCTTCCGCGATCACGCCAGAGCGGGCGCGCCCCTGACGGTGATCTCCATGCTGCTAGCGGGCGTCTGGCTGTGGGGCACCGGTCTCATGAGCTGGTAGGGTCTCGCGTGGAGGCGTGATAGGCGATTGCGCCGCTCGCGCGCTGACAGATCGTCCGCCATCGCGGACGCCGCACCGGCAAGGTCGGCTTTTCGAGAAGCTCTGGGAGGAGCTTTGCGCCCGTTCGGGATCGGGCGGATCAATTCCGCTTGGCGGTTGTTGGAGACTCATGCCGCGTGATGCCTTGGCAACCGCGCATGAGGAGGCTCCAGATGCCGAGGAAGCAGACGGTCGAGAAGGCCCGCAAGGCGAAACGCGCCGGCGAGGCTCCGACCACCCAGGCGGGGGAGTTCGTCCGCGAGGAGATCGAGGACATCCGCCGCGGCAAGCATGGCGCGCGCTCACCCCGGCAGGTGATCGCGATCGGGCTCTCGAAGGCCCGGCGGGCCGGCGTCGACCTGCCGCCGCCCCCGAAGGGCCGCGCCAAGAAGGCGACGCGGCGCAGCGCCAAATACGCCTATGAGGCCGGCCAGCACAAGCGGAAGACCCGCAAGCAGCCGCGCGTTTCTCGCGCGGTCACGGAGGTGCTGAAGCAAGAGCCGCGAAGCTCGGCCTCGCGTGCGGCGCTGTCGCGGCAGACCAAACGGGCCGCCGCCCGGCGGCCGCCGAGCGAGCGCTCCGCCGCGGCGCGAAAGGCGGCTGGAACCAAGGGCGTCGCCGGGCGGAAGGAAGCGGCCCGCAAGGCGGCCCGGACGCGCGCCCGCAACCGACGCAAGGCGGCCTGAAGCGAGGAGGAATGACCATGGAAATCAGCACGTTCAAGGATCTGTATCTGGCGGAACTGCAGGAATTGGCGAGCGCGGAGCGGGAGTTCATCGCCAGCGTGGGGCGTATCGCACCGATGGCCTCGCACCAGCGGCTGAAGAACGCGCTGATCCGGCATTGCGAAGAGGCCGATGTCCAGATGCAGACCGTCGAATCCATCCTGCGCCGGCACAACGCCGACCCCGCCGCGCACACCGATCAGGCCATGCAGGCGCTGGTGCGGGAAGGCGACAAGATGCTGTCCATCCTGCAGGGCGGTGAGGTGCGGGATGCGGGCCTGGTCGCATCGATCCAGAAGCTGCTGCACTACCGTATCGCAGCCTATGGCACGGCGGCGGCTTTGGCTGGCCAGCTCGATTACCGCGACGACCAGGATATGCTGCATCAGAGCCTCGAGCGCGAGAAGAAGGTGGACAAGCTGCTGACCCAGCTTGCCAAGACCGAGGTGAACCGCGACGCCTTGGCCGCCTGAGGAGGTCCGCATGGCGTTCGAATTGAGAAGCCCGGCCTTCGCGGACCGGCAGCGGATCCCGGAGAAGTATACCGCCGATGGCGAGGATGTCTCGCCGCCGCTGGAGTGGTCCGACGCGCCGGAGGGAACCCGCAGCTTCGCGCTGATCGTCGAGGATCCAGACGCGCCGGCGGGGACCTTCCGTCACTGGGGCGTCTATAACATCATGGCCAACCGCGACCGCTTGCCGGAGGCAGTCGGCCATGGGGCCAAGACGGAGGACCTCGGCATGGGCGTCAACGATTTCGGGGAGCCTGGCTATCGTGGACCCGCGCCGCCCAAGGGCCACGGCACCCATCACTACCAGTTCACGCTGCTTGCGCTGGATGTCCAGGGATTGACTCAGCCGCCGAAGATGGCCGTCGGCGATCTCTGGAAGGCGACGGTGGGGCATGTCCTCGACCAGACGGAGCTGGTCGGAACCTATTCGCGCTGAGGCGCGCCACGACGCCTCAAGGTCCCAAGGCGGCTGCCACGCGGTGTTGAATTGCCGGCGCCGCACCACAAGTCTGGAAGGATCGATCGAGCACCTTCATGACGAATGATCCCGCACGCGACTGGATGTGGTCGCAGGCCTGCGAATTGCTTGCGCGTGCCGAGCGCATGAATCGCGAGTTCTTCAGGCCCATGGGTCTGCTGGCCCGTGCGCCGGTCTGGGAGCCTCCGATCGACATCCTGGAGACGGAGGACGCGGTGCTGGTGCTGGTGGCGCTTCCTGGGGTGAACGTCGATCAGGCGGAAGCGGTGATCGACGAGGGGCACCTGGTGATCGGCGGAATCAGGGTGCTTCCGCCGGAACTGCGCACCGCCACCATTCACCGGCTCGAACTGCCGCAGGGCCGGTTCTACCGGCGGGTCGCCCTGCCGCCCGGCCGCTACAGCGATGTCGGACGGGCTTCGGTTGCCGGCTGCCTCCTCATCACTCTGCAGAAGGCGAGAGGGTCCCTTGGCTGAAACGCAGATGCTGTCACCGCCCGATGATGCGCCCGCGCGCTCGGCGCAGAGCTATGCACCGCTTCCGCCGGATGCGATCGCCATCGTCCCCGTGCGGAACATCGTGCTGTTTCCGGGGCTGGTGATCCCCATCACGATCGGCCGCAGGAAGTCGGCGATGGCGGCGCAGCACGCGCTGCGCGAGCAGCAGCAGATCGGCATCCTGCTGCAGCGCGATGCCGAGCAGGCGGAGCCGGTTCCGCTCGACATGCACCGCATGGGCACCATCGCCAATGTCGTCCGCTTCGTCACTGCGCCCGACGGGTCGCATCATCTGGTCTGCCAGGGAGAGCAGCGGTTCCAGGTACTGGAGTTTCTCAACGGCTGGCCGTTCCTGGTGGCGCGCGTCTTGCGCTTGCCGGAGGCGGAATCGCGCAGCCCCGAGATCGAAGCCCGCTTCGTGAACCTGAAGACGCAGGCCGTCGACGCGATTCAGTTGCTGCCGCAGGCGCCCGCTGAGCTGGTCGACGCCGTCCAGTCGATCGAATCGCCGCCTGCTTTGGCCGATTTCGCCATCGCCTATATGGACGTCAAACCCGCCGAGAAGCAGGAGGTGCTCGAGACTCTCGACGTCGCCGCCCGCATGGAGAAGGTGTCCAGCCTGCTCGCCCATCGCATCGAGGTGCTGCGCCTGTCGCAGGAGATCGGCCGGCAGACCAGGGCCGCGCTCGACGAGCGCCAGCGCGAGGTCCTGCTGCGCGAGCAGATGGCCGCCATCCAGCGCCAGCTTGGAGAAGGCGAGGAGGAGGGCAAGGCGGCCGAGATCGCGGAACTGGACCAGGCGATCGCCAAGGCAGGCATGCCGAAGGAGGTCGAGGACCAGGCGCGCAAGGAGATGCGCAGGCTGCAGCGCATGCCGGACTCCGCCGCCGAATACGGCATGGTGCGGACCTATCTCGAATGGCTGATCGAGCTGCCCTGGAGCCTGCCGGAGGAGGCGCCCATAGAGATCGCCGAGGCCCGCCGCATCCTCGACGAGGATCATTTCGGGCTGGAGAAGATCAAGCAGCGGATCGTCGAGTTCCTCGCCGTGCGCAAGCTGGCGCCGCAGGGCAGGGCGCCCATCCTGTGCTTCGTCGGCCCGCCCGGCGTCGGCAAGACCTCGCTCGGCCAGTCGATCGCGCGCGCGATGAACCGCAAGTTCGTGCGCGTGAGTCTCGGCGGCGTACATGACGAGGCGGAGATCCGCGGACATCGGCGAACCTATATCGGCGCCCTGCCCGGCAACATCATCCAGGCGATCCGCAAGGCGGGAGCGCGCAACTGCGTGATGATGCTGGACGAGATCGACAAGCTCGGCGCCGGGATCCAGGGTGATCCGCGGGCGGCGCTTCTCGAAGTGCTCGATCCCGAGCAGAACAACACCTTCCGCGACAACTATCTCGGCGTGCCGTTCGACCTCAGCCGCGTGGTATTCCTCACCACCGCCAACATGCTGGAGACCATTCCCGGCCCGCTCCGGGACCGCATGGAGATCATCAGCCTCGCCGGCTACACCGCCGAGGAGAAGCTGCAGATCGCGCGGCGCTACCTGCTGCGCCGGCAGATGGACGCGAACGGGCTCAAGGAAGGCCAGGCGGAGATCGCCGATGATGCGATCCGCGAGATCATCCAGCACTACACGCGCGAAGCGGGCGTGCGGAACCTGGAGCGCGAAATCGGGCGGGTCCTGCGCCATGCCGCCGTCCGCATCGCGGAGGGACAGGGCGGCCCGATCCGCATCGGCAGCGAGGATTTGGCCGCCATCCTGGGTGCACCGCGCTTCGAGAGCGAAGTCGCCATGCGCACCAGCACTCCCGGGGTCGCCACCGGCCTTGCCTGGACGCCTTTCGGCGGCGAAATCCTGTTCATCGAGGCGACGCGCCTGCCGGGCACCGGGCGGCTCATCCTGACCGGGCAATTGGGCGACGTCATGAAGGAGAGCGCCCAGGCCGCGCTCAGCATCGTGAAGAACCGCGCGGCTGAGCTCGGCATCGCGCCGGAGCGCTTCAGTAATGTCGATATCCACGTCCATGTGCCGGCCGGCGCGACGCCGAAGGACGGCCCGAGCGCCGGCGTCGCGATGTTCCTGGCCTTGGCATCTCTGTTCGCCGACCGTACCGTGCGCAGCGATACGGCGATGACTGGCGAGATCAGCCTGCGCGGCCTGGTGCTGCCGGTCGGCGGCATCAAGGAGAAGGTGGTCGCCGCCCATCGCGCCGGCATCAGGCGCGTGATGCTGCCCGCCCGCAACCGCAAGGATTTCGAGGACATCCCCGAAGAGGCCCGCAAGGAGATCGAGTTCCTCTGGCTCGAGCGGGTGGAGGAGGCCGTGTCAGCCGCGCTGGACGCCAGCCAGCAGGACGAGGCAAGTGCCGCGCCGCCTGCGGAGCGCGCGCTCGGCGCGTAGGCGTTGCTTGGAAGCGCGATTTCAGCCGCGCAAGCCTGCTTCGATCTGGTGCAGTTTTCTCAGCAGCACGTGGTGCAGGTGATCGACCTTTTCGTGCAGGTGTGAGACCTCGAGCTCGGCCTTCAGGTTGACTTCGTAGTCGACGTCGGCGCGGATGCGGTCCTTGACCGATTGCCGGTTCTGGCTGAGCAGCACGATGACGGACAGGAAGATCGCCTCGAGCGAGACGCACATCGTCAGCAGGCCGAACGGGAACGGATCGAAGGCGGGCAGGCCGGGTATCGTATTCAATCCGATCCAGAGCGTGAACCAGACGCCATGGAGCGCGAGGAACGCAAGGCTGCCGCTGAAGGCGGCGATGGCGTCGGTGATGCGCTCCAGCGTCGTCAGCTTGGTTTCCGTCTCCTCGTTGGCGTTGCGCGTGGCCATCTGCCGCAGGCGGGTGGTGGTGGCGCGCATGCGGCCGCCCATCACCGCCATCATGTCGAGTGCCGCTTCCGGGCGGCGGCGGATGAAATCGACCAGGGTGGCACGATCGAGAGCGAGCAGCTCGGCGTCTTCGAGAACCGTGGCGTGGGCGGTGCGCGCGCCGTGGTCCAGCAGCGAGAGCTCGCCAAACAGGTCGCCGCGGGTGACGGTGGTGAGCACGAGCTTCTGGCCAAGCTTGTCCGTGGTGGCCAGCTCCACCCGGCCGGAGCAGACGACATACATCCGGTCACCGGGCTCGCCCTCCTCGAAGATGACGTGTCCGGGGGGATAGCTGGCCTGCTCCATCATCTGGCCCAAAGCGGCGCGCTCGTCGGAATCCAGCAGATGGAACAAGGGCACTTCGGCGAGCAGGGAAACCAAGGGCGACATGCGGATCGATCCTGTTAATTGAGCCGGCACCCCAGATGATTCCGGCAGCCGGACCTATACTTGCGTTGTTCCGTCCATGCTGCAACCCAGAAGGGAAGGGCGGCGGTCGCGGCGCGCGCTGGACACGTCCGATCCAATGCCAGGGAGATCTTGGAGAGGCAAGTGTGCCGCGCGGCGGCTACTGCGCACCTTGCGGCTGGCTTGACTCATCGGGAACGTCGTGGGGCTCGCTGCGCACTTCCGCGCGCGTAAGATGTATCACGATGTGGCCGAGCGCGATCGCGCCGTCGTAGCGCACTGGCACCGGCGGCAGATCCTTCCGGATCGGCGCGACCCATATGGTCGGCGGCGCCGATGAATCGGCATTTCCCTGGCGACCCGACCGCCAACTCTTTCGAAAGCCCGAGATGCGCTTGACGCTGAAAGTGCAGCGCACCGCCGGTCCCTGATAGATGGAATAGTCGCTGGGCGGCAGTATCGCCTCGCCGCCATGCTCCATGATCAGGTCGTAGCGGCGCTGGCCGTCGAACAGCGGCACGGTCTGGTCGCAGCGGCCGCTCTGCTCCAGCGCCCGGCTGGCAGCGAGGGCGAAGCTCAGCGGATCGACCGTGCCCTCCGGCAGTGTTTGCGGCAACTCGCCTTCGATGTCGGGATCGGGTTCCGGCGGCGGATTCTGCTGAAGCTCATAGCGGCCTTCCGCGGCGAAACCGAGATGCACAACCCGCCGATTGTGCTGCCAGTCGGATTCCGCCACGTAGTTGCGCGGCTCGATCCGGCCGTCATCATCGACGCCCTCGGCGGCGAGCTTGATATCCCACTTGTACAGCCACCCGACCATGCCCTGCGTCCCGCCTTCGGCGGTCACCCGGTAGCGGTCCGGCTGCAAGATCATGCCTACATCGAGCGTGAAGATGTGGAGACCGCCGAGATAGACATCATAGGTCAGATCGGCGATCCGGGCCGGCGCAGCCTCGGCCGCGCGCGCCGGCATGGACGAGAGGCCCGCGGCGCTCACCATCGCGATGACGACACAAGCAAGGCCGAGACGCGCGACCGGGCAAGGCACGCGTCCGATCCCGCTGGTGCGTGGAAAAACGGGTGCCGCCACACCCAGCCAGCGTCGGCCTGACCGTACGTCCGCGGCATGGGTGCGTCTGAAAGCTTGAACCACAGATATGATCCTCACGCGCATTTCCACGTTCTGTGAGATATTAACAGAATGATGGGAAAACGAACTCATGGCGTGGCCTGGATCATCTGGTCCGAGAGCCGCTCCCTTGCCGCCCGATGAGGTTGCCCATACCAGGCGCCGTTCGCGGCATGCCGCGCTCACCACGGCCACACCCCAAATTCGCGGAATACCTCTTGCTGCCTGTAAAGCATCACTTTACAAAGCGTGCAGTATGGGAGGCGGCCGCGGCATGCGGAAGAAAGAGCTCGCCAAGCGGGCACACACCATAGCAGTGGTCCAGGCCGGATTGCGCGGCGCGGAGAGCGGGCTCGGCGTGCGCCTGAAGCACCTGCGCGTCAGCCGGCGGCTGTCCCTTCGCCAGTTGGGAGACATGACGGGGACGAGCGCGAGCTTCATCAGCCAGCTTGAGCGCGGCCTCACCGGCGCAAGCACGGCGTCGCTCAACCAGATCGCCTCAGCCTTGCGCGTCAGCGTGGCGATGCTCTTCGAGGAAGGTACGCCCGATAGCGGAGAGGTCCTGCGCCGGAGCGAGCGCGCCAGCCTGCCGCCCGCCGACGGCTGCCGAAAAATGCTGCTTTCCCGCCGCCCGCTGACTCACATGGAGGTCTATGTCGGTGAATTCGAGATCGGCGGCTCGACGGGACCGGGACTCTACACGCATGGCAACGCGCACGAAATGCTGGTGGTGCTGCGCGGCGTCGTCGAGGTCGCGCTGGGCGATGCGCGCCACGTCCTGGAGGAGGGCGACTGCGTCGAATACCTTACCTCAACTCCGCATCGCACTGAGAATATCGGCAATGGCCGGGCTGAAGTGATGTGGATCATCGCGCCGCCGACATCGGCGGGAGCCGAGCTCAATCGGTACACCACCTGGAAACCGCTCGCCGCCAGGTAGGTTCAGCTCCAAGCGGGCATCATGGGAGAACGATTTATGTTCAGATCAAAGATTGCGGGATTGAGTGCCGTGGCGGCGCTCGGACTCATGAGTACGGCTGCGCTGGCGCAGGACAAGCCTGTCGCGGGCGAAGTCAAGGAAGGAGCTCTGAAAGGCAAGACGCTGACCTTCGTCTCCTACGGCGGCATCTTCCAGGACGGCCAAGTGGCGGCGCTGAAGGAGTTTGTCGAGAAATCCGGCGTGACACTGCTCAACGATGGCCCGACAGAGGTGGCGAAGCTGCAGGCGCAGGTCGAGTCGGGCAACGTGACATGGGACGTGGTCGACACCGGCGACATGCCGCCCTACGTCTATTGCGGCACGCTGTTCCAGAAGCTCGATTTCACGAAGCTCGACATCTCGCACATCCCCGAGGGGCAGGTGGGTCCGTGCTCCGTGCCCGCCATGAACTACGGCGTGGTGCTGATGTACAATACCGAGAAGTACAAGGACAACCCGCCACAGAGCTGGCTCGATTTCTTCGACACGGAGAAGTTCCCGGGGGTCCGCGCGGTGGACGGCTCCGGTGATCCCACCGGCGGCTTCCTGGAGCAGGCCTTCCGCGCTTCCGGCGGTGACCCGAAGGCGATGACCGTCGCCGACATCGAGACCGCCATGAACAAGGTGCGCGAGCTCGGTCCGGACACCATCTTCTGGAAGACGGGTGCCGAGTCCCAGCAGCTTGCCGAATCCGGCGAAGCGGACATGCTGATGATGTGGAGCGGCCGCGCGATGGCCGCGGTGAAGAACGGCGCCAAATACGCGCCGGCCTGGCAGGACTGGCTCGTCGTCATGGATCAGATGACGATCCCGGTCGGCGTCAAGGACACCGATGCCGCCTATGCGCTGCTGAACTACTACCTCGGCAAGAAGGCGCAGGAGATCCTGGCCGAACAGACCTCCTACACGCCGATCCACAATGAGGCGCAGCCAAAGGTCGAGCCGTCGGTGGCGGCCTTCCTCACCAACACGCCGGAGCGCCAGAAGCAGGGATATCAGCAGAACATCCAGTTCTGGGTGGACAACTTCGACGTCGCCCTGGAGCAGTGGAACGCCGTGATGGCCGGCAACTGATCGGGCGAGAGGGAAGCCGTGAGCGCGATCGTCGAACCCGCCAAGCCGGGCACCGCAGGGCGGTCCCGGGCCTGGAAGGCGTTCGCGCTTGCGCTTCCCGCCCTGATCCTCCTCGTCGCGGTGGTCGGTTATCCGCTGTTGATGATCGTGCTGCGCAGCCTCTCCGAGCCGCACTGGGGCGTGCAGAATTACTCCTGGTTCTTCAGCACGCCGGTTAACCTGGTCGTGCTGAAGCGCACATTCGCGATATCGGCGTGGGTCACCGTGGTGTGCGTCGCCTGCGCCTACCCTTACGCCTATCTCATGACCGCGGTCGGGCCGAAGGTCCGGCTGGTGATGGTTCTCTGCGTGCTGATCCCGTTCTGGGTCAGCGGGGTCGTGCGCACGCTGTCCTGGGTCATCCTGCTCCAGGATTCGGGCGTCATCAATTCCGTGCTGAAATGGGCGGGCATCGGCACCGTGCGCCTGATCCGCACCCAGACCGGCGTGGTGATCGGCATGGCGCAGGTGCTGCTGCCGTTCATGATCCTGCCGCTCTACTCGGTGATGAAGGGGATCGACCTCAGGCTCATGCGCGCCGCGCAAAGCCTCGGCGCCCGGCCGATCCGCGCCTTTTTCACCGTGTACCTGCCGCTATCGCTCCCGGGGGTTTATGCCGGCGCGATCATCGTCTTCATCCTCGCCCTCGGCTTCTACATCACGCCCGCGCTGCTCGGTGGTCCGCGCTCGACCATGCTGTCGACGCTGGTGCAGAACCAGGTGCTGAGCCTTCTGCAGTGGGGTCGCGGCGGCGCCATGGGCGTTGTCCTGCTGCTCGCCACCTTCCTTCTGCTCGCCCTCGCGGCGCCCGCCATGCGGCAGAAGCACAAGGAAGGGGCGCGGCACTGATGGAGATGAAGCCGCTTACCCGCGCTGTCCTTGGGCTCATCTGTCTGCTCGTCGGGATCTGGCTGGTCGCGCCTACGATCGTTGTCGCGCCGATGTCGTTCAATGGCGTGAAGTCCCTGGCCTTCCCCCCGCGGGGTTTTTCCTGGCAATGGTACGAGAACTTCGTCACCAGTCCCGACTGGTCGAGCAGCTTCTTCAACTCGCTCAAGATCGCCTGCCTGGTCGCAATTCTGGCGACCGTGCTCGGAACGCTCGCGGCCTTCGGTCTCGACCGGATGCGTGCGCGGCCCGCCAACCTGATCCGCATGCTGCTGCTGACGCCAATGGTCGTGCCGGGCGTGGTCCTTGCCATCGGCATCTACGCCGTCTACCTGGATGCCCGGTTGGTCGGCACGCTGACGGGGTTTGTGCTGGCTCATACGATCCTGGCGCTCCCTTTCGTGCTGATCGCCGTTTCCGCCAATCTTGAAGTGTTCGATAAGAGGCTGGAAACCGCCGCGGCCAGCCTCGGCGCCGGCGCGTTGACCACCTTCCGGACGGTCACGCTGCCATTGATCGCGCCCGGCATGCTGTCCGGCCTGTTGTTTGCCTTCGCCACCTCCTTCGACGAGATCATCGTCTCGCTGTTCATCACCAATCCATATCTGAGGACCCTGCCTGTGCAGATCTTCGCCTCGATCACGCGCGATGCCGATCCGACTGTTGCGGCAGTCGGCACAATTCTCCTGTGCGTCACCACGGTGTTGATCGGCGGCGGCATGCTCCTGCTCGGCCGCGAGCGCAGAGGGCGTTCATGACGACCAAGGCATCGAACAGGGGAGCGGCGATCGAGATCCGCTCGATCACCAAGACCTATGGCGACTTCCGCGCGCTGGACGACGTCTCGCTGCACGTCGAGCCCGGCGAGTTCATGACCCTGCTGGGCCCGAGCGGCTCGGGCAAGACGACGACCCTCAACGTGGTAGCGGGCTTCACGGATCTCACCAGTGGCACGCTGTTGGTGGGCGGCAAGAATGTCGTCGGTGTGCCGGCGCACAAGCGCAACATCGGCGTCGTCTTCCAGCACTATGCGCTGTTCCCCCATATGACCGTCGGCCGCAATGTCGCCTATCCGCTGACCTTGCGTGGTGTCGGGAAGGCGGAGCGCGAGGCTCGCGTTCTGCGCGCCCTGGACATGGTGAAGATGCGCGACTTCGCGCACCGCTACCCCAGCGAGCTGTCAGGCGGCCAGCAGCAGCGCGTGGCGCTCGCCCGCGCGATCGTCTTCGATCCGCCGGTGCTGCTGATGGACGAGCCGCTGGGCGCGCTCGACAAGAAGCTCCGCGAATGGCTCCAGCTCGAGATCAAGCGCATTCATCGCGAGCTTGGAACGACGTTCATCTACGTGACCCACGACCAGGAGGAGGCGCTGGTCCTCTCCGATCGCATCGCGGTCTTCAACCGCGGGCGGATCGAGCAGGTCGGTACTGGCCGCGAGCTCTATGACGAGCCCTCCACTCTCTTCGTCGGACGATTCATCGGCGATTCCACGGTGCTGCGCGGCGGAGCGCGGAGCGACGGCACTGGTACCGCGCTCAAGATCGCGGACGAGACGGTCACGACGCCACGGCGGCTGTCCGGCGATGTCACGCCGGTCATGCTGCTGCGGCCGGAAAAACTCTCGATCCGGCGTCCCGGCCAGCCCGCCGCGGGGCAGAATCGGCTGTCCGGCCGCATCGCCGAAGCGATCTATCTCGGCTCCGGCTCGAAATACGAGGTGGCGCTGGGCGACGGCTCGCTTGCGATCGTGCGCTCGTCGCTCACCGATGAGAGCTTCAAGATCGGCGAGCAGGTCGATCTCTGGTTCGACGGCGCCGATGCCAAGCTGCTCGCCGATGACGCTTCGGCCGAGACCACCCTGACCTGATACTTCCTCGCGAGCACATCCATGCAAGTCAAGCGTAACGGCGACATCTCTTTCTGGTATGCCGATATCGGCGGAATTCCGGCGCCCCGTGCACCTCTCTCCGGTGACATCGACGCCGACGTCGCGATCGTGGGTGGCGGCTACACCGGGCTGTGGACCGCCTACTATCTCAAGAAGGCTAGGCCCACGCTCCGCATCGCGATCGTCGAGCGTGAATTCGCCGGCTTCGGCGCCTCGGGCCGCAACGGCGGCTGGCTGTCCGGTGCATTCAGCTGGTCCCGCGAGAAATACCTGAAGAGCTCGAGCCGTGAGGGCGTTGCCGCCATGCAGCACGCGATGGCCGGCACGGTCGGGGAGGTCACGCGCGTCGCGCATACGGAAGGGATCGACGCCGATATCCTTCAGGTCGACAATCTGACGGTCGCGACCAATGCGGCGCAACTCGCGCGAGCGCGCCAGGAATGCGAGACGATCCGCACCTGGGATATCGACAAGGACCGTGTCGCGTTCGTGGATGCCAAGCAGGTGCAGGCCCGCATCAACATTCCCCAGGCAATGGGCGGTTTTGTGATCCATGGCCAGGCGCGCGTGCAGCCGGCGAAGCTGGTGCGCGGCTTGGCTGCGGCGGTCGAGCGGCTCGGCGTCTCGATCTACGAGCGGACCACGGTCACGCAGATTGAGAAGGGCCGCCTGACGACCGACCGCGGCACGGTTCGCGCCGAGACGATCGTGCGCGCGACCGAAGGCTTCACGGCAGGGATTCCGGGCGAGGAGCGGACCTGGCTGGCGCTCAACAGCGCGCAGATCGTGACGGAGCCGGTGCCCGCAGCGCTCTGGAAGGAGATCGGGTGGGAGGGGCACGAACTGCTTGGCAACACCGCGCATGCCTATTGCTATGCCCAGCGCACGCGGGAAGGGCGTATCACGATGGGCGGCCGCGGCGTGCCGTATCGCTACGGTTCGCGCACCGACGTGAACGGCCAGACCCAGCAGGCGACCATCGACCAGCTTCACGCCATCCTGACCACGCTTCTGCCCCAGACGGCGGGCCTGCGCATCGATCATGCGTGGTGCGGCGTGCTCGGCGTCCCGCGCGACTGGTGCACGACCGTCGGCCTCGATCCCAAGACCCGGATCGGCTGGGCCGGCGGCTATGTCGGCCTCGGCGTCTCCAGCTCCAATCTCGCCGGAAGAACGCTGGCTGATCTGGTTCTCGGGCACGATACGGATCTGGTGCGCCTGCCGTGGGTCAACCGCTCCGTCCGGCGCTGGGAGCCGGAGCCCTTCCGCTGGCTGGGCGTGCATTCGATGTACCAGCTCTATCACATGGCCGACCGGCGGGAAAACGCCGGGCTCGGCCGCACCTCGAAGCTCGCGGCACTGGCCGACGCCATCACCGGCCACTGACGCAGGCCATTGGAAAACAGGGGAACCGATCTTGATCGACCTTGCCACCTATCACGATCTCGCCGCGGCCGAAATCGGGCCGTTCTCGCCGAAGCCGACGTCGATCGAGGGCGATCAGGTCGAGGCGGCGCGCACGCTTTTCAAGTCGGAGGACGGCTCCGTCGAGATCGGCCTCTGGGAATGCACGCCGGGTCGCTTCACGGCCGACCGCACCCGCTCATCGGAGACCTGCCACATCATCTCGGGCCTGGTGGAGATGCGCCGGGCGGATGGCGAGACGCGGAAGCTTGGCCCGGGTGACCTGCTGGTGCTGCCCCGGGGCTGGAAGGGCGAATGGCGGATCATCGAACGCACCCGCAAGCTCTACATGATGCACAGCGCCCGATAGACCTGTCCCTGCGATCCCGCGGTGCGAAACCCGAGCCTCTCATGCAATTTGTCGCGGGGTGATGTATCCTGGCATGGGCGGAAGGCGGAGCAATCGCCACGCATCTTCGACAGGGGGCGGCAGTGATTGAGCAGAGCAAGGTGGCCTCGGCGATCGCGAAGGAGCTTGATCGCCTTGATGCCGACATCGTGCATGTCGGCCTGTTCGATTTCGCCGCCATGTTCCGGGAGCGCCGCCTGCGCCGCGCGGAGCTGCTCGCCGGCGCCGACACCGCGGTCTTTGCCAACGTGCTGCCGAAATGGGATATCGCGGAATCGATCCTGGCGCCCGGACCCTATCGCAGCGAGACGGTCGCCTACGATCCCGCGTCGATCCGCCCATATCCGTTCGAACCGCGCGCCGCCGCCATGGTGGCGGACTATACCGGCCCCCAGTCGGAGATCATGCCGCGGCGCGTGCTGGCGCGGCAGGTGGAGCGGGCGAGCGCGGCCGGGTTCGACGTGCTCGCGGCGTTCGAGTTCGAGTTCATCGTGCTGGACGAGACGGCTGAGTCCCTGCGCGCCAAGGGCTTCGCCAACCTGAGTCACTTCGCGGCGGACAATCGCTGCTGGTCGGGCCAGACCGCCGCGACCCATGCCGGCTTCGTCGCCGATCTGGAGTCGCTGCTGCGCGCGGCGGACATCGACCTCTACGCGCTCGGCGTGGAGCTTGGCCCTGGCTGTTTGGAAGCGACTTTGCGCCACAAGCCGGCGATGCGGGCCGCCGACGATGCGGCCTTCTTCCGCATGTTCACCAAGGCGTTCTGCCGCCAGCGCAACCTCACTGCATCCTTCATGCCGCTGCTCGGGGCGGGTTTTCCCGGCATCGGCGGGCATGTCTGCCTGTCCCTGCGGGACCGGCGCTCCGGCCGCAACCTGTTCGCCGATCCCGCGCACGAGCATGGACTGAGCAGGGTGGCGCAATCCTTCCTGGCCGGGATCATCGACGTGGTGCCGGAAGCGTTCCCGATGTGCGGCCACACAGTGAATGCCTATCGCCGCCTGGCGCCCGGCAGTTGGGCGCCCAAGACGGTGAGCTGGTCACCCTACAACTACGCCGCCGCAGTGCGCATCGCGGCGGAAACCGAGGAGATGACGCGACTGGAGCTCAGGCTGCCGGGCAGCGACGTCAACGTGTACCTTGCCCTGGCCCTGATGCTGGGCGCCGGACTGGACGGGCTGGAGCGCGATCTTCCCCTGAAGGATGAGCCCATCCGCGGCGGCGGCCCGAACGAGATTCCCGCCAACGCGCCGCGCCTGCCGGCCGACCTGCTTGAGGCGACACGGCGCTTCCGCGCGAGCGAGACCGCGAAGCGCCTGTTCGGCGCGGCCTTTGTCGATCACTTCGCCATGCTCTGCGAGGCGGAGGATGCGGCGCTGCGGCGCGCCGTCAGCGCGGCCGAGGTGCAGCGCTATCTCGAATCGGGCTGACCGCCGGCGGGCCGGGCGGAGCCCCCTCTATATGACCGCCTGCGGGCCCAGTGCCTGATGAAGGGCCGCTGTCTCCGCGCTCCGTCACTGGAGCTGGTTCAGCGGTTCAAATTCTTCCTGGCTCCATGTTGATGGTACAAGGGTCCGGCGATTCGTCGGAGAGAGAAGACGACTTATGAAACGGGCTCGATTGCGCGATCTTGGGCTATCGATCGGCAGCCTGCCGACAGGACCGCTGAATGCCATAACAGATGTCGGCGGCGTTCTCGTCGGGCACGAGACCGTCATCCTCGATCAGCCGCGGGTCGTGCGATCCGGCGTGACGGTTATCGTGCCTGAGAACGGAAATGTTTGGCGGAAACACCTCTTTGCCGGCACGCACGTGCTGAACGGCAATGGCGAGATGACCGGTGGAGCTTTCTTGGAGGAGTTTGGCCTCCTGGCCGGGCCGATTGCGATCACGAGTACACACTCGGTCGGCGCCGTCTACGAGGGCGTCGTCCGCTGCAAGCACGACCTTGATCTCGGGTTCGATCTTTATCAACCGGTTGTGGCGGAGACCGACGACGGCTGGCTCAGCGATAGCGCGGCCTTTGCCATCCGCCCGGACCATGTGCATGCCGCACTGAAGGCCGCGCAATCCGGTGCGGTCCGCGAGGGCAATGTCGGCGGCGGCACGGGCATGAATGCCCATGAGTTCAAAGCCGGGATCGGCACTGCATCGCGCTGTGTGGAGGTGGCGGGAGAGCGCTGGACCGTCGGTGTCTTGGTGCAGGCGAATTATGGCCGCCGCGACCAGTTGCGGCTGGACGGCCGGTCGATCGGATCGCGGATTCCGACGCACATGGTGCCGAGTCCTTGGCCATATCCAAAGGATGAAGGATCGATCATCGTCATCGTCGCGACCGATGCTCCGCTGCTGCCTCTTCAGTGCAGGCGTCTCGCGCAACGTGCCGGCCTTGGAGTGGGTCGCGTCGGCGGCACCGGTGCGCCGGGCAGTGGCGATCTGTTCCTGGCGTTCTCAACCGGCAACACGCATTTCATGAAGGCTGTCGACCAGCCGAACGTTGCCAGGTTTCTGCCCGATTTGGCGCTGAGCCCTATTTTCGACGCGGTCATCGAGGCAACCGAGGAAGGCATCTGGAATGCCCTTTGCGCTGCCGAGGACATGATTGGACAAGGAGGAAGAAGGTCAGCCGCCATTCCGCTCGATCTTCTCAGGCAACTCGCCTAGGAGCGTCGGGCTGCGGCAGACAATGCTGCTGCGCCTGAACGTCCCGATCTCCGGCGGAGCTTCGCGCTGCCGCTGACGCGGCAAACCGTATCACTCTACGACTAGGATTTGGTCCGGTTCCGCGGGGGCGCCGCCAGCCTCCACTTTTCTGCCCACCGGGCGGATCGGCGCCGGAGCGAGCGCCGCGCGGGCGAGCCTTCGTTGCCCTCGTTCCAAGGGCAAAGGTCATGATCTGCGTGGAACCTATTCGCCCAGCCGGTGTTCTCGCCCTGTGGAGGGGCCCATGCTGCGCACACTGGCCAACCTTGGCAACGAGCATCTGTTAAGACCGTTCGACCTCAAGCTCGTGCGGCGGTCGCGGATTCCCTCGTCCCTGGACGAATTGGATCCCAAGGCCGACACGCGGCGCATCGTCTTCTTCCATCCGCCGAAATGCGGCGGCACGTCGGTATACCACTGGCTGGCGGGGACGCTCGGCGCGGCGGTGCGGGTGGATCCCATTCCATCGGTCATGGCGGCGAAGAATCTGGGCATTACCGGGATCGAGCTGCGAGAGGCGCTCCTTGCCTACTGCGTGCAGCGCGAGGGCACGCTGTTCATCAGCGGCCATTACGTGTACACGCAGCGGGTCTTCCACGGCCGCGAGGGCGAGTTCGACCTGATCACGATTCTGCGGAACCCGCTGGATCGCATGGTGTCCAACTACTTCTACAACCGTTTCCGCGAGCCGCGCGAGCTCGGCGCCATCGACATCGACATGCCGGAATGGCTTTCCACCTACCAGGCCAAGAGATCCGCGACGGTATTCGCCAGGATGTTCGTGGGAGATATGGCGGTCGCCGCCGAAATGGACCGGTCCGGCGAGTGGCATGACATGCGCTCCGTTGTGGCTAGCGCGATCGAGAACCTCGAGCGCTTCACGATCGTGGGCACGCTCGAACATCTGAAGGATTTCGAAACCGTCATCGCTCGGCGCTACGGCATCAGGAACACCATCGGTCATCTGAAAAAGAGCCCGCGCCCCGGCTACCCGAAGTTCGCCGACCAGCCGGCTGAGATCCAGGACCGCATCCGGGAACTGTGCGAGGCTGATCTGGCGATCTACGAGCGGTTCGTGCCAGCGCGGCAAGCCGCGCCCGCGTCAGAGCCGCTGCGCATGGCGGGATGAGCGCGATCGGCGCAGTGGCCTGTGCCAAAACAAGCGACCTTTCTCCGCAACGTGCTTGCGGCATGCAATGTTCTCCTATGATCACAAAATCGATTATGGGAGTTCATCAATGGATAAGTCTCAAATCCGCGAACACATGAAGGTCGTTGGTTCAGATGGGCATTCTGTCGGGAGCGTGGACCGGGTCGAAGGCGAAAGGATCAAGCTCTCCAAGAGCGATTCCGCTGACGGCCAGCACCACTTCATTGACATGGCCGACGTTGCTGACATTGAAGGCGATGAAGTTCGCTTGAGGAAAGACCGCGCTTAATCTGCGACACCTAGTCCTCCCGACAACGGACCCCGCTAGTCGAGCTGGCGGGTTTTTTTTGGCGATCCCTCGCACATTGGCAGGTCGGAAACACAACGAAAGCCACCGTCTGAGTGCTGCAAGGCCAAGAGCTTTTTGAATGCCTCAAGCTACACGGCAAGTAGTGAGATCAGCGGTCGCGTTCACTTGCGAATCTCCTCTATCGATGGTCCTTCCACGATTGCAGCTGCGAAGAGACGGCAGATGTCCGATAAGCGTCCTTGAAGCTCCTGACGAGCTTCTAGTGCGTCACTCGCGCAGGTTTACGGACATAAGTTCAAATGGGTCTGTCAATCGTCCGCTAGGTGCGACTGGTTCACATGAACCATCGCACCCTACGCAGAAACTCCCGGCCATAGCGATTGCCGCGAAGTTGCGCAGACTTGAATGGTGGGTGCGACAGGGGTGAACCTGTGAGCCCTACCGTGTGAAGGTGTGGCACACACAACTCGCGCTTCTTGCAGTGCAACTATAGATAGTCGGTTTTTCGAGTCACATCTAGACGTTGGAGGACGGCGCTGTCGCGCCGTCCTCTACGTCTGCGCCGATCAGTGCGATGTTTTTGCCTTCAGAACTGGCAAAAATTGACACATGGTTGCGATTTTTTTGGCACTTGCGTTGCACAACTATTGTATCCGCTTAACAACTCGAGTCGCAGGGCGACTGCGCTGTTTTAGTTGCCACCCTTCAATCCCTCAGCTTCTGCATCGGCAATCTCGGTGAGGTAAAGATCAGCCTGGAGATCCGGATAGGATGAGATCTGTCTCAAGAACTGGATCCATGGGCGATCTGGTCCGGCGTAGTCACCTGGTTGAACGGTGCACCGGCGAGCAAAGCCGGCTGCAATCTCTCCGATGATTCGGACCTGAGCAACTGCGCCTCCCTTAGCGTCCTCGATCCTTTTCTGATCGCCACCAAAGCCCTCGATCTGCCAATAGGCCACAGCACGCTTCACATCGCCAAGATGCGATGAGATTGCTAGCCCGCCGAGGGAACATTCCTTGGATAACTTGTCACCAGGGCCACTCCTGATTTCCACTATTCGCCGGAACAGGGGGCGCACGTAGTCGACATTCAGCTTGCTCCAGGTTGGTATTGCCGCTCTTGCCCCATCCACATCTCCTGCCCCCGCCTTAGTGATCGCCGCGGCAATGGCTTCATCGAGGCGTGCCATTAGCTCATCGGACGTTGGCGGCCGGAACGCGCCGAAGCGCGCGGCAATTGCGAGAACGATGATGACCGCCACGGCTGAGGCCAGTATCCAGGGCGCCGTTAAGCGATTGAGTTTCACCAAGACGTCCTCAGGGGAGCACTGCGCGCAGCTCAAGAGACTATGCCAGCCGAATTACTCGAACGTTATCGTGGACAAGGCGGCCTGTGAGCAGGCGGGCTATCCAAAGATGTTACGTGAAAACAGGACAGAACCGCGCGGATTGGCACAAAATTGACTCAGTTGGCGAAGCCAGCTCGTCCAGCGTCAATAAGAACGCTGCGTAAGTCTCAGAAAAGACTCGGCGATTTGAATGGTGGGTGCGACAGGGATTGAACCTGTGACCCCTACCGTGTGAAGGTAGTGCTCTCCCGCTGAGCTACGCACCCGGCCATGAGGCAAAGCCCGCTTCGGGCTTGCGGTCCGGTTCAGGACAGGCGCGTTGTTTACTGGCCGGCTTCCGCGCTGTCAACCGGCGCCAAGCAGCGCGCAACCCTGCCGCCCGGCACGCCGCTGCCCGCGCCTTATTCTTGCCGTCATCGGATCGTGAACTGCTCCGGCTTGACAGGCGGGGCCGCTGGGTCGTCCTCTGGCAGGCGCGAAGAAACCGCGTAGATCAGGAGCTTAGGTCATGAGAGGCAGCCTCCGGGCGCGTCTGGCCGGTCTGGCAATCGCTGCGTCGCTCGCCGGGTGGTTCATCGGACCGGCGCCCGCCGCCGCCAACCAGGCGCGGCTCGATTATGTCGGCTATATCGCCGGGGCGCCGGTCCTCGATCTCAGCGCCAGCATCACCGTGCCGGAAGGCGCGAAGCCCCGCGACGGCGCCTATGCGGTCAGCGCCGAGATCGCGACCATCGGCAACCTCGCGGTGCTCTATCCCTATAGCCAATCGGTGCAGGCGACCGGCGCCCTGGCGGCAGGCGCGGCGCGGCCCGCGCGCTACCAATCCACCATCCGCGTCTGGAATCGCCAGGAAGCCGTCACGCTGACTTATGCGCCAAATGGCACCGTCGCGATCAACGCCGTGCCGCTCACGCGCCAAGCCCAGATGGCGCAGCAGCAGGGCTACGCCCACGGCACCATGGATCCGGCGAGCCTGGTGGTGGCGGTCGCGGCCTCCTTCGCGCATGCCGGCCGCTGCCAGGGCCAACACCCGGTGTTCGACGGCGCGCGCCGATATGACCTGGCGTTCCAGCAGGGCGGCTACGCCGATCTCGACCCCCTACAGAACTCCTACTACGCCGGCTCGGCGACCGAATGCACCGCGACCCCTGAATTGGTCGCCGGCTTCCAGCAGAGCGCGCTCAACGCCAGTCTCTATCCGCAATCGGCCAGGCTGTGGATGGCGCCGGCGATCGTTGGCTTCCCACCGGTGCCGGTGCGCATTTTCGCCCAGAGCGCGTTCGGCGAGGTAACGCTTGAGCTCGTCAACGTCGCGCGCTGACTTACAGCCGTGCCAGGATCTCCGGCAGCGCTGCGAAACTTGCCGCCGTCACCTGCGCCTGCGGCGCGGTCATGCCGTAGCCGGAAGGGATGATGATGGCGGGAATGCCCACCGCTTCCGCGCAGGCCAGATCCACCGCGCTGTCGCCGATCAGGACCGCCCGGTCCGGCGTGCCGCCGAGCGCCCGGATGACCGTCAGCAGGGGCTCGGGCTGCGGCTTGCGCTGGGGCAGGGAATCGCCGCCGATCACCGCCTCGATCAGCGAATCGAGCCCGAAGGCGGCGAGCACCGCCCGCGTCGGCCCGATCGGCTTGTTGGTGCAGACCCCGAGCCGGCAGCCGGCCTTGCGCAGCGCCGTCAGGGTCTCCGTCACCTCCGGATAGAGCCTGGCCAGCTTCACCGCGTTCTCGCCGTAATGGACGCTGAAGCGCGCCATCAGGTCGGCCGCCTTGTGCGCCGCGCCGACATGCAGCAGGGCGCGCTCGAGCAATACCGGCGCGCCGTCCCCGATCATGCGGCGAATCACCGGCACCTCGACCCCAGGCAGGCTCAACTCGGCGAACAGCGCGTTGACGGCGGCGGCGATGTCCGGAGCACTGTCCACCAGCGTGCCGTCCAGATCGAACACGAGAATATCGCGGCGCAGCCTCTGCGTCATAATTCGGCCGTTTTCAAGGTGTTGATTCCACGCGGCTTTCGCCGCTCCAGGATCGCTTGGAGTTCCCATACGGATATGGCATTTTCCGCATCGACCGTGCAACGCGCATGACGCTGCGGCGTCCGCCCGTTCCGCCCACCAGTCCGAGAAGTCCGCAACCCCATGCCCGACACCAGAGCCGCCGCCATCGTCCTTGCTGCCGGCAAGGGCACGCGCATGAAGTCCAGCCACCCCAAGGTCATGCACCGGATCGCGGGGCGGACGCTGATCGGCCATGTGCTGGACAATCTCGCGCCGCTCGATCTGGCGCGCGTCGTCGCGGTCGTCGCGCCCGGCATGGACGACGTGACGCAGGAGGTCGCGCCTCACGGCGTCGCGTTCCAAACGGAGCAGCGCGGCACCGGCCACGCGGTCGGCTGCGCGCGTTCGGCGCTGGCGGACTTCACCGGCGACATTCTCGTCGTCTATGGCGACACGCCGTTCGTCTCCACCGCGACGTTGCGGCGCATGTTCGAGCGCCGGCATGCCTCCGATGATCCGGCGATCGTCGTGCTCGGCATGCGACCGGTCGACCCCAGCGGTTATGGCCGGCTGGTGCTGGGCGCGGACGGCATGCTTGACCGCATCGTCGAGCACAAGGATGCCACCGACGCGGAGCGCGCGATCGGCCTCGCCAATTCCGGCGTCATGGTGATCGACGGTTCGGTCGTGTGGAGCCTGATCGATCGCCTCGACAACAAGAACGCCAAGGGCGAGTTCTACCTGACCGACATCGTGGCCCTCGCGCGCCGGGATGGCCGCCGCTGCGCCGTGGTCGAGGCGCCCGCCGAGGAGCTGCTCGGCGTCAACAGCCGGTCGGAGCTGGCCGCGGCCGAAGCCCTGTTCCAGACCCGCCGCCGCATGGCCGTTATGGAGAACGGTGCCACGCTGATCGATCCCGCCAGCGTGTTCTTCGCCGCGGACACCAGGGTCGGCCGGGACGTGGTGATCGGCCCCAACGTGCAGTTCGGCCCGGGCGTCGAGATCGCGGACAACGTGGAAATCCGCGCCTTCTGCCACATCGAGGGCGCGCGCATCGAAAGCGGCGCGATCGTCGGACCCTTCGCGCGCATCCGTCCGCGCACCACGATCGGCGCCGGCGCGCATGTCGGCAATTTCATCGAGCTGAAGGCGACCGAGTTCGGCGCCGGCGCCAAGGCCAATCACGTGAGCTATCTGGGCGACAGCACGATCGGCGCGAAGGCGAACATCGGCGCCGGCACGATCGTGTGCAACTATGACGGTGTGAACAAGAGCCGGACCACGATCGGTGCCGGCTCCTTCATCGGGTCCGACAGCGTGATTGTCTCGCCGGTTACGGTCGGCGACGGGGCCTATGTGGCGGCCGGCTCGGTTATCACGCGAGACGTCCCGCCGGACGCGCTGGCGGTCGCGCGCGGGCAGCAGGTCGACAAGCCGGGCTGGGCGAGCAGGTTCCGCGCCCGGAGCAAGAAGAAAGACTAGGGCATGTGCGGCATCATCGGAATTCTCGGCAAGGGCGAGGTGTCGAGCGCCTTGCTCGACGGGCTGAAGCGGCTGGAGTATCGCGGCTATGATTCCACCGGCATTGCGACGCTGGTGAACGGCCGGATCGAGCGCCGCCGTGCCGAGGGCAAGATCGCCAATCTCGAGACGCTGCTGTCGAAGCGGCCGCTCACCGGCTCCACCGGCATCGGGCATACGCGCTGGGCGACCCACGGACGGCCGAGCGAGAACAACGCCCATCCCCACGCCACCGACAAGGTGGCGGTGGTGCACAACGGCATCATCGAGAACTTCCAGGAGTTGCGCGAGGAGCTCGGCAGGCAGGGCCACGTCTTCACGACCGAGACCGACACCGAGACGGTCGCGCATCTGCTCACGCATCTCCTCGCCGAGGGCAGGACGCCGGAGCAGGCGATGGCGATCGCGATGTCCAGGCTGCACGGCGCCTTCTCGCTCGCCATCATGTTCGCTGACAATCCCGGCCTGATGGCTGGCGCGCGGCGCGGCTCGCCGCTCGCGGTGGGCTATGGCGAGGGCGAGATGTTCCTGGGCTCCGACGCCATGGCCCTCGCGCCCTACACCAACCGCATCTGCTATCTCGAGGAAGACGATTGGACGATGCTGACGCGCGACGGCGCGAGCATCTATAACGGCGAGCGGCGCGTGAACCGCGAGGTGCGCCAGACCGCCTTGTCCGGCGCGCTGATCGGCAAGGGCAATTACCGCCATTTCATGATGAAGGAGATCGCCGAGCAGCCCGCCGTGATCGGCGACACGCTGCAGGCCTTCGTCAACCCGCTGGCGCGGCGCATCGAGCTGCCCGCACTGCCGGTCGATCTCGCGAAGCTGTCACGCCTCACAATCGTCGCTTGCGGCACCGCCTACCTCGCGGGCTATGTCGCGAAATACTGGCTGGAGAAGATCGCGCGCCTGCCGGTGGAGATCGACGTCGCCTCCGAGTTCCGCTATCGCGCCGCGCCGCTCGATCCCGACGGCGCCACTCTGGTCATCTCGCAATCCGGCGAGACCGCGGACACGCTGGCGGCGCTTCGTTACGCCAAGGCGCAGGGGCACAAGATCATCGCCGTCCTCAACGTGCCGGAAAGCACCATCGGCCGCGAATCCGATGTCGTGCTCCATACGCTGGCGGGGCCGGAGATCGGCGTCGCCTCCACCAAGGCCTTCACCACGCAACTGGTCGTGCTCGCCGCCCTCGCCATCGCGACCGCGCGGGCGCGCGGCGCGATCGACGCCACGCGCGAAGCGGAACTGTCGTCGGCACTGCTGGAAGTGCCGGCGCGCGCCGCGGAGGTGCTCAACCACGACCAGGCACTGCAGGCCATCGCGCTGAAGGTGGCGGAGGCGCGCGACGTCCTGTTCCTCGGCCGGGGCACCTCCTATCCCATCGCCATGGAGGGTGCGCTGAAGCTGAAGGAGATCTCCTACATCCATGCCGAGGGATATGCCGCCGGCGAGATGAAGCACGGCCCCATCGCCTTGATCGACGAGACGGTGCCGGTGATCGTGGTCGCGCCCAGCGACGATCTGTTCGAGAAGACCGCCTCCAACCTGCAGGAGGTGCGTGCGCGGGGCGGGCGTGTCGTGTTCTTTTCCGACGCGGACGGCATCCGGCGCCTGGGCGACCACGCGATGGCCGCGATCGAGCTGCCCAAGGTCGATCCCTTCGTCGCGCCTATACTTTATGCCATCCCGGTCCAGTTGCTCGCCTATCACGCTGCCGTCGCCAAGGGCACGGACGTGGACCAGCCGCGGAATCTGGCGAAGAGCGTGACGGTCGAGTGAGCGGAAGCGGCTGGAACGCGCCGCCGACTTGTCGTACCATCCAGCCTCGGGGCATTCCAACAGGGCATCCTGAGAGCACGATATGGAGATCGAATATCGGGCAGCCGATGGGGTGCGCGCGCTGGTCGATGGTCTCGGCCGCACCGAGGATATCCGATTCTCCCCGGGCAACCGCCGCCTCGCCATGGTGGGGTTCAATGCGGGCAGGGTCGTTGTCCTGGATGTCGAGATCGCGAGGACCAGCCAAAGCATTGATGTGGCGGTGACGGCCGGCGTCGAGATTGCGTCGCCTAGCCTCAGATATCCCCATGGCGCGGACTTCATCGATGACGAGACGCTTGCGGTCGCCAACCGGCTGGGCGATCTCGTCATCTTCAAGTTGCCGTCCGCCGGGACCGGCGCCTGCGAATTGTCGCCGATCCAGGTGATCGCGCCGCCGGGCGGTTCGCGCTCGCACGCGCCCGGCTCGGTGACGGCGCTCCGGCGAGCGGATGCCCGGTGCGAGCTGCTGGTCTGCGACAACGAGGGCCATAGCGTGACCCGGCATCTGATCGACCAGGCGGCGGATTGCCGGGTCGTCAGCAGTGACGTCCTTCTCAGGAAATGGGTCAATCTGCCGGACGGCATCTGCGTCAGCAGGGACCGCAGGTGGATCGCCATCAGCAATCACAACACCCACGGCATCCTGCTCTACGACTGGTCTTCGCCGCTCGGTGCGCAAGCGGCTGCCGCCGGCATCCTGCGCGGCGTCCGCTATCCCCACGGCATCCGCTTCAGCACGGACGGCCGCTACATCTTCGTCGCCGACGCCGGTGCGCCGCTGGTGCACATCTATGCGCATGGGGGCGAGGGCTGGCGCGGCGCGTGGAGCCCTGCCGCGTCGATCAGGATCAAGGATGAGCAACTCTTCCTGCGTAGCCGCGGGAACCCGCAGGAGGGCGGCCCGAAAGGCATCGATATCGACAGCGGCATGAACGTCCTCGTGGCGACGTCGGAGCATCAGCCGCTGCTCTTCCTCGATGTGCGTGCGATGCTGGCCGAGGTTCGGTTGCCATCGCCGGCGCTGGACGCGGAATACGAGGCCGTGATCCTGGAGCACGCCGAGTCCACGCGGAACCGCGTCGTGCGCGCCGAAGCCAGGGCGGCGGCGGCGGATAAGCGCGCGGCCGCGGCGGAGGCGATGGCTGCCTGCCAGGAGCGACGGGCCGAGAAATTCAAGGCGAAAGCTGCGCGCGCCAAGGCCAAGGCGAGGGCCGCCAGGATGCAAGCGGCTTTGGATAGCCTTGTCGTGGGCCGGCCTTTTGCCCGGCTGTATGCCGCGTTCAAGCGGCCGACCTAGAGACGGATTTCGACCAGGAATGACATTCCGGGCGGGAATTTTCGGCCCGCAAGGAGGTGATTCCTCCGCCTGAATTAATGCGGAGTTAACCGTTCCGCCACGACAATTCCTGATCCTCTGTGACGGTTTGGGGTTCGCATGACGCAGGTTTGGGACGTTTCCGTCCTGGTCGACGGTGTCGGACGCATTCTGGAGGTGCGGGGCCAGGCCAACCTGCATCTCGGGCAGGATGGCAAAGGGCTGATCGGCGAGTCCGTGGCCAGTTTCGTTGCCGGTTCCGACGTCGAGCACTTCCAGAGTTTCTTCAAGACTCTGCGTCCGGTCATCGCCGCGCCTCGCTGCCTGGTCCATATGAACACGCCTGCCTTCGGCATCCGCTCCTACGTCATGCAGGCGGAACCGGGGAACCAGCTTGAGACCTACTGGCTGATGTTCGCGGCCGCCGGGCCCGGCATCTCCGCGACCGCCATCAAGGACGCCCAGGTGCCGGCGGCCTTCGCCGACGATGCGCGCATGCTGCGCCTGATCGAGATGGCCGCGGCGGAATCCGATGCCACCCTGGACCTGACCGTGATCGCGATCGCGGCGCTGCGCGACCGGCGCAAGCGCAGCCAGCTGCAGGGCAAGAACATCGACCTGCTGGAAACCGAGCTCGAGCAGGCGATCCTCGACCTGTCGAAGGAAGGCACGGCATCCAAGACCGGCGCCGGCGAGTTCAGCGTGCTGCACAAGCAGGAGCAGTCGGTCGAGGAGATCGAATCCAACATCCGCGAGGTCGCCGGCCGCTACGGCCTCGGGAAGGACGCCCTCGGGTTCCAGGCCACCACGGTGAAGATCGAGGCGGGCAGCACGCCATCCGCCATCCGCGAGAAGATCGCCTTCGCCTATGGTTCCGTACGCGACGATTTCGACGATTTCGACCGGAGCGCGACGCCCATCGACATGATGAAGGTGCTTGCGTTCTGCGTGGTCGCCCTCGCCATCGGCGGCATCGTCGGCGGGCTCCTGGCCTATATGCCGTGAGGCGCGGGACTTACCCGCAAGGCGCGCCCGCTAGGCGCCGACGCACGGGCTGAGCGAGCCGACGGGCAGCGCCGCGTCGTTGCCCGTCGCCGTCTTCAGGCTGAAGGAGGCGAGGTAGGCGAAGCCGGCATCGGCGATCGCGACGAACTGGATCTGGCCGCCCGGCCGGCGATACAGCACGAAGCAGTTCGGCGCGCTGTTGTGATAGTTGGGATAGGCGTAGCAGACTTGGCCTTGTTCCAGCCACCACTTGCCGGGATAGGTGCAGCCCTTCTCCCAATAGGCCGTCCTGCCGTCGGGCAGGTGATACTCGATCCAGTTCTCGCCGTCGACATAGCGGCCATAGATGGTGAGGTCGTCGAGGATCTTCCTGATCTCGCCCGGATCCATCACCGCCACCGCATCCGGCGCGATCTCGGCCGGCGCGTCGGTGCCCAGGCCGTCCCGGGGGCCGTCGGTCGCTGGGCCTTCAATCTCTGGGCCTTCAATCGCGGGTCCTTCCGTCGTCTCCGCCAGCGACAGGGACGGCGCCATCCCGAGCGCCCCCAGCCAGAGCGCAAGGGCCAGCCTGAAATGTCTATGCGGCGCGGTCTTCATGAATGCCTGGTACTCTCGATGTCGATCTTCCGAGCAATTCTATCGGCGGATTGTGGCGATGTCAGGACCAAAGGGCCTTCTCACACCGCCGGATCGGCGCATCCCGGTGCTCCGTCCAGCGGCAGGCGGTCGGGGTTGCCAGGCGCCAGCTCGACCACCTGGCTCATCAGCCACTGGTCTCCGGTCGCGGGATCCAGCCAAACGAAATGCGTGCCCCGTCCCGATTGGTACACCATGAAACATTGCGGCCGCCCGTCATCCCAGGTCGGATAGGCGTAGCAGACCGCGCTTCCGCTCACCCGCCAGGTGCCAGGATGCAGGCAGCCGTGGAACTCCCACACGGTCCTGCCATCCGCCGCGCTGAACTCGCGCCATTCCGTCCCATCGGGGAGATAGATGGCGCGGACCGTGCGGTCCGCAAGCAAGGCCGTGAGCGCCGCCGGGTCGATGATCGGCTTGGCATCCGCCGGTAATTGCCTCCAGGGGTCCTGGATATTGCGCGCCTCGGCCGGCGCGCCCTGGATCGCGAGGCAGAGCAGCGCCGCAATCAGCCATGTTCCACGTCCGGTCCGCATCGAGCACTTGCTCCTCTGTCTGGTCTTGAATCTGTCGCGTCATGCCGGCGGGAGCAACCCCTTGACCGCTTTCACAGATCCGAATAAAGCCCGGTTAAATTCTAGTGTGACCGAATAGATTGCGGCTATGGACGATCTGGACAGGATAATCATCGACCGCCTGCAGGCCGACGGTACCCTGACCTATGCAGAGATCGGCGCCGCCGCCGGTCTCTCGGCCTCGGCCGTCAACGATCGGCTGAAGCGGCTGCGGGCGGAGGGCGTCATCCGCCGCATGACCGCGGACATCGAACCGGCAGCGTTGGGTCTGTCGCTGCTCGCCTTTGTCCTGGTCGCAGTCAAAGAGCCGCAGGGCGAGGGGCGGTTCCGCGAGGCCATGAAAGCGGCGCCGGAGGTGCTGGAGTGCCACCATCTGACCGGTGACTTCTCCTACCTGCTGAAGCTGCGCCTGCGCGACACTGCGCAGCTTGAAGAGTTCCTGATGGATCGGCTAAAGCCGCTGGCGGGGGTCGACCGAACACACACCCTTATTGCTCTCTCCACGGTGAAGGAGACTCACATCTTGCCAGCCTCTCTGCCCGGCGCTGTGCATGCTTGACCTCCTGCTGACGCAGACGTGGGTGCTGGCCCAGGGTGGAGCCATCGGATTCCTGGTCGCCGCGGCGATCGGGCCGATCGCCATGCTGTGCATCCGCACCACACTGGAACGCGGCCGGATCGCGGGCATTGCGGCCGGCATGGGCGTGGCCGTCGCGGACACGATATACGCGGCGATCGGCGCCTACGGCATCAGCTTCGTCGGCGCGGCGCTCTCGTCGGGTGAATCCTGGCTCAAGCTGGTGGGCGGGATCGTTCTCATCGGCTTCGGCGTCTATCTGGCGCGCAAGCAGCCGGTCAATTCCGTGGACGAGCAGGAGGTGCCGAAGAGCATCGCTGCCGATTTCGTCATGACATTGGCGCTGACCCTCACCAATCCGATGACGATCCTGTCCTTCGCCGGGCTGTTCGCCGGCGTCTCGGGCCTGCGCGGGTTTCCGCTGTCCGAGATTCCGGCGCTGCTGCTGGGCGTGTTTGCGGGCTCGGCGGTCTGGTGGCTGGCGCTGGCATTCATCATCGGCCTGATCCGGCACCGCATCAGCCCCACGACCATGCTGTGGATCAACCGCGCATCGGCGGCGGCCATCATCGGCTTCGGGCTCTATGTGCTGGTGGAGCCCTTGCAGGCCTTTGCCCAGCCGCTGGTTGCGCAGCTAATGGCCCAATGATAGGGTCCCGCCCGCCTTGCCGGGCCGCTTTTTGCCCAAGCCAGGTCAACCCCGAAAAAGCTGGAATTCCATGTCGTTAGACAGCAAGACCGTCGCTCACATCGCCATGCTGGCACGCATCAAGGTGCCGGAGGCGGAGCTGCCCGCCCTCGCCAAGGAACTCTCCGGAATCATGACCTGGATCGAGCAATTGAACGAGGTCGACACGACGGGCGTCGAGCCGATGGCCGGGGTCCTGCACCGCAACCTGCCGCAGCGCGAAGACAAGGTCACCGACGGCGGCTATGCCGACAGGATCCTGTTGAACGCGCCCGACGCGGCGCATGGCTTCTTCACCGTGCCGAAGGTGGTCGAATGAGCAGCGCGTTGCCCCCGTCTGAGCTCACGGGCCTGACCATCGCCGGCGCGCTCGACGGCCTCGCCAAGAGGGAGTTCAGCGCGGTCGAGCTTGCCCAGGCCCACCTGAAGGCGATGGAGAAGCACCGCGATCTCAACGCCTATGTCGTCGAGACGCCGGACAAGGCGCTCGCGATGGCCAAGGCCTCCGATGAGCGTCGCGCAAAGGGCGAGGCTCTGGGCGCGCTCGAGGGCGTTCCGCTCGCGATCAAGGACTTGTTCTGCACCGACGGCGTGCAGACGACCGCCGGGTCGCACATCCTGGAAGGGTTCAAGCCGCCCTACGAATCGACCGTCACCGCCAACCTGTGGCAGGCGGGCGCGGTCATGCTGGGCAAGGTGAACATGGACGAGTTCGCCATGGGCTCCAGCAATCTCACCTCTCATTTCGGCGGCGTCACCAACCCTTGGCGTCGCAAAGGCGACAACAAGCGCCTGGTGCCCGGCGGCTCCTCCGGCGGCTCGGCATCTGCGGTGGCGGCGCGCATGGCGCTCGCGGCGACCGGCACGGATACCGGCGGCTCGATCCGCCAGCCGGCGGCCTTCACCGGCATCGTCGGCATCAAGCCGACCTATGGCCGCTGCTCGCGCTGGGGCATCGTCGCTTTCGCCTCCTCGCTCGACCAGGCCGGGCCGATGGCGCGCAGCGTGAAGGATTGCGCGATCATGCTCGGCGCGATGGCCGGCCACGATCCCAAGGATTCCACGTCGGTCGATCTGCCGGTGCCGGACTACACCAGGGCGCTGACGGGCGACGTGCGCGGCCTGCGGGTCGGCATCCCGAAGGAGTACCGCCTCGACGGCATGTCGGCGGAGATCGAGAAGCTGTGGGCGCAGGGCGCCGAATGGCTGAAGAAGGCGGGCGCTGAGATCAAGGAGATCTCCCTGCCGCACACCAAATACGCGCTGCCGACCTACTACATCATCGCACCGGCGGAGGCGTCCTCCAACCTGGCGCGCTATGACGGCGTGCGCTTCGGGCTTCGCGTGCCGGGCGAGAGCCTGGACGACATGTACGAGAAGACGCGCGCCGAAGGCTTCGGCAAGGAAGTGCGCCGGCGCATCATGATCGGCACCTATGTGCTCTCGGCCGGCTACTACGACGCCTACTACCTGAAGGCGCAGAAGCTGCGCGCGCTGATCGCGCGCGATTTCGAGACTGCGTTCAGGGATGTGGACGTGATCCTGACGCCCTCGACGCCGTCGGCCGCTTTCGCCGAGGGCGAGAATACCGACGACCCGGTGCAGATGTATCTGAACGACGTCTTCACCGTGACGGTGAACCTGGCGGGGCTGCCCGGCATCTCCGTGCCGGCTGGCCTCAATGCCGAGGGCCTGCCGCTCGGTCTGCAGTTGATCGGCCGCGCCTTCGACGAGGAGACGTTGTTCCGCGTCGGCGGCGTCCTGGAAAGCAGCGCCAGTTTCACCGCCAAGCCGGCAGGATACTGATCATGAGCGAAGAGAAGAACCTGATCGAGGGCCGAACCGGCAAGTGGGAGATCATCCTGGGGCTGGAGGTGCACGCCCAGGTGATCTCCGAGGCCAAGCTGTTCTCCGGCGCCTCCACCACGTTCGGCGCCGATCCCAACTCCCAGGTCAGCCTGGTGGATGCCGCGTTCCCCGGCATGCTGCCGGTCATCAACAAGCGTTGCGTGGAGCAGGCGGTGCGGACCGGCCTCGGCCTGAAGGCGGAGATCAACCTCAAGTCGGTGTTCGACCGGAAGAACTATTTCTACGCCGATTTGCCCGCGGGCTATCAGATCTCGCAGTATACGCAGCCGATCGTCGGCAAGGGCACGATCACCCTCGACATGCCGGACGGCTCGAAACGCCATGTCGGCATCACGCGCCTGCACCTGGAGCAGGACGCGGGCAAGAGCCTGCACGACCAGCACCCGACCAAGAGCTACATCGATCTCAACCGCTCAGGCATTGCGCTGATGGAGATCGTGTCGGAGCCGGACATGCGCTCGGCGGAGGAGGCCGCGGCGTATCTCAAGAAGCTGCGCTCCATCCTGCGTTACCTCGGCACCTGCGACGGCAACATGGAGGAAGGCTCCATGCGCTGCGACGTCAACGTGTCGGTGCGCAAGCTGGGTGACCCGCTCGGCACGCGCTGCGAGATCAAGAACGTGAACTCGATCCGCTACGTGCAGCAGGCGATCGAATACGAGGCGCGCCGCCAGGTCGAGATCATCGAGGATGGCGGGACGATCAGGCAGGAGACGCGCCTCTACGATCCGGGCAAGGGCGAGACCCGCTCCATGCGCTCCAAGGAGCATGCGCACGACTACCGCTATTTCCCGGACCCCGACCTGCTGCCGCTGGTGCTCGACCCCAATTGGGTGAGCGAGATCAAGGCAACCCTGCCGGAATTGCCCGACGAGAAGCGCGCGCGGTTCGTCAGCCAGTACGGCCTCAGCGACTATGACGCCGGCGTCCTGGTGGGCGAGAAGGAGACCGCCGAATACTACGAGGCCGTCGCGAAAGGCCGCGATGCAAAGCTCGCCGCCAATTGGGTGTCGAGCGAGCTGTTCGGCCAGCTCAACAAGGCCGGCAAGTGGATCACCGATTCGCCGGTTTCCGCCGAGGCGCTGGGCGGCCTCATCGACCTCATCGCCGACAACACGATCTCCGGCCGCATCGCCAAGGACGTGTTCGCCGCGATGTTCGAGACCGGCAAGCCCGCGAAGCAGATCGTCGAGGAGAAGGGCCTGCGCCAGGTGACCGACACCGGCGCGATCGATGCCGCGATCGACGACATCATGGCCAAGAACGCCGACAAGGTCGCCGAATACCGCGGCGGCAAGGACAAGCTGCTCGGCTTCTTCGTCGGCCAGGTGATGAAAGCCACCGGCGGCAAGGCCAATCCCGCTTTGCTCAACGAGCGGCTGAAGGCGAAACTGGCGGGGTAGTTATCGCCCGTGCGCGCGATGGTTTGGAGACAATAGCCTAGGTCACCGGAGTATCTCGAGGGTCTCGTTCGAGCTTCAGTCCGCGCACTATCCGCAGCGAGCCAAGACCCGCTCGCATGCCTCAGCATCGTCTGGCTCGAATGCGGTCACGCGCCCCATGTTATTGATCGACACGTATGCCCAACAATCGTAGAGATGAAACCGGACCGTCGTTCCGTAGGATCTGCTGAGATCTCCGCCTCTACATTCCTCGACCTTATCGAGGCTCGGAAGCGGGCCAGACCACTCTGTGCGAGGCCCGCTCTCTGTCTGCTGGCAAGCGGCAATAATCAATGGCAACGAGAGAGCGACGCACGAGAGTAGAAGTCGTAACTGTTGCTTCACTGCTTCGTTCCCGATCAGACCGAGCCACTGGATGACGCTGGCGTTCAGGTCGCGTAGAGTCAAGGTTGTCGACGTGGAGTATCGTCCGAGCATGACAGTTCGGACGCGCGGCTGCCATTCAGCTCTTGAGAAACGGTACTAGCGCCGCCAGTGTCTCTGCCGCCCTCTCCTCCGCCACGAAGTGGCCACTCTCGATGACTCCGCCGCGCACGTCCGTCGCCCAACGTCGCCAGATATCAACCGCCTGGTCCTCGCCGGTCGAGAGATACTGATCGCCGGACAGCACCAGCACCGGGCACGCGATCTTCCTGCCCGCCACGCGGTCGGTGCGGTCGAGCGCGTCGTCGATGGTGTAGCCCGCGCGATAATCGGCGCAGCTTGCGGCGATGTTCTCCGGCTTGCGGAAGCAGCGGCGGTATTCCGCGAGCGCTCGCGGATCGAGTGCGCCGTAATCGCCGGCCCATAGCCGCATGAGGTAGTCCTGGAAGAAATCGGGGTCATGGCCGATCAGCCGCTCGGGCAGGCCGCCATCGCGCGCCAGAAATCCCCAGTGGAACGTGTTCGCCGCGAAGCTCCGGTCGGCGGTGTCCCAGTAATCCGCGGTCGGCACGATGTCGAGAATGCCGAGCTTGGCCACCGCCTCCGGGTGATCCAGCGCCAGGCGATAGGCGATGCGCGCGCCGCGGTCATGCCCCACGATCGCGAAGCGCCGATACCCCAGCGCCGCCATCAGCGCCAGCATCTCTTCGCCCATGACGCGCTTGGAATAATTGCCCGAATCGGCGCTCGGCGGCGGTGCGTCGCTGTCGCCATAGCCCTTCAGGTCCGGGCAGATCACGGTGAAATGCTGCGCCAAATCGGGTGCGATCCGGTGCCAGGCCACATGGGTCTGGGGATAGCCGTGCAGCAGCAGGACGGGATCGCCCTGCCGCCAAAGCGGAGGTTGAAGGCGAGCCCGCCGGCCGTGACCCGCCGCTGCTCGAAACCGGGAAAAAAGCTCATGGCGCCTGTTCCTGCTTCCAACCGCCCGGAATCCGACTATGCTCCCGCCGAAAAAGCCAGACGTAAATCCAGCGCCATTATGGCCGTCCTTGCGCAAGGTCCTGTCATGATCTTCACCGAGCCGCTCCCGCAACCCGATCCGTTGCGCGCCCGCCTGCGCGCCAATTACCGCGCCGACGAGGCCGGAATCGTGCAGAGCTTGCTGGCACAGGTGGAACTCCCCGCGGACCTGCAGGACCGCATGGCCGCGCGCGCCCGGCGGCTGGTCAAGAAGGTGCGGGAAAACCGCGTGGGGCAGGGGGGCATCGACGCCTTCATGCACGCCTATGAGCTCTCCAGCAAGGAGGGCGTGGTGCTGATGTGCCTCGCCGAGGCGCTGCTGCGCATCCCCGATCCCGAGACCGCCAACATGCTGATCCGCGACAAGCTGCGCGAAGCCGACTTCAGCGCGCACCTGGGCGAAAGCGATTCCATCTTCGTCAACGCCTCCACCTGGGCGCTGATGCTGACCGGCCGCATCATGCAGATGGAGCCGAGCGGGAGCGACCTCAAGGGCGTGCTGAAGCGCCTCGTCACCCGCTCCGGCGAGCCGGTGATCCGCCAGGCCGTGACCCAGGCGATGAAGATCCTCGGTCGCCAGTTCGTCATGGGACGCAACATCGACGAGGCGCTCGATCGCGCCGAAGCGATGGAGCGCAAGGGCTATCGCTACTCCTACGACATGCTCGGCGAAGCCGCGCGCACCGCGCGCGATGCCGAGCGCTATTTCGACGCCTATATGAACGCCATCGCCTCCATCGGCCGCGCCGGCGCAGGCAAGGACCCGGTCCACAGTCCCGGCATCTCGGTGAAGCTCTCGGCTCTGCATCCGCGCTACGAGATCGCGCAGCGCCGTCGCGCGCTGGACGAGATGGCGCCGCGCCTGGTCGAGCTGGCGAAGGCGGCGAAGGCGGTCGATATCGGCTTCACCATCGACGCGGAGGAGGCGGACCGGCTCGACCTCTCGCTCGACGTGATCGAGGCGATCTCGGGCCATCCCGCGCTCGCCGGCTGGGACGGGCTGGGCCTCGCCATCCAGGCCTATCAGAAGCGCTGCCTGCCGCTGATCGATTGGCTCGCCGATCTCGCGCGCAAGCATCGCCGGCGCCTGATGGTGCGCCTGGTCAAGGGCGCCTATTGGGACACCGAGATCAAGGTGAGCCAGGAGCGCGGCCTGTCCGGCTACCCGGTGTTCACGCGCAAGGCGCTGACCGACGTGTCCTATCTCGCCTGCGCGCGGCGCCTGCTTGCCGATCAGAGCGCCTTCTATCCGCAATTCGCCACGCACAACGCGCACAGCCTGGCCGCAATCATCGAGATGGCGGGCGGCGAGGCGGCCGCGCGCGAGCGGCTGGAGTTCCAGCGCCTGCACGGCATGGGCGAGGCGCTCTACAACGAGGTGACGCCGGCGGAGGCGATGGGCATTCCCTGCCGCGTCTACGCGCCGGTCGGCAGTCACGAGGATCTGCTCGCCTATCTGGTGCGGCGCCTGCTGGAAAACGGTGCGAACACCTCTTTCGTCAATCGCATCGTCGACGAGAAGGCGCCGCTGGACGAGATCGTGGCCGATCCGATCGCGCGCGTGAGGTCACTGCCGCAGATTCCCCATCCGCGCATTCCCCTGCCGCGCGATCTCTACGGCGTGGAACGCAAGAACGCGGCCGGAGTCGATCTCTCCGATCCCGACGTGCTGACGCCGCTCGCCGCCGCCCTTGATGCCGCGGCAGCGCGGCAATTCTCGGCGGCGCCGATCATCGGAGGCCGCGACATCCCGGGCCAGTCGCAGCCGGTGGTCAATCCCGCCGATACACGGCACGTCGTTGGGCAGGTCACCAACGCGACACCCGCGCAGGTCGCCGATGCCGTCGGGCGTGCGCAGCGGGCCTTCGAGACGTGGTCGGCGACGCCGGCCGAGCACCGCGCGGCGCGCCTCGAGCGCGCCGCCGATTTGCTGGAAGCGGCGCAGTCCGACGTGCTCGCGCTCTGCATCCGGGAGGCCGGCAAGACTCTTCCCGATGCTGTGGCGGAGCTGCGCGAGGCGGTCGATTTCTGCCGCTATTACGCTTTGCGTGCCCGTGCCGATTTCGCCAAGCCGTTGCCGCTCCCCGGCCCGACGGGCGAGCGCAACCAGATCCAGCTTCACGGCCGCGGGGTCTTCGCCTGCATCTCGCCCTGGAACTTCCCGCTCGCCATCTTCACGGGCCAGGTAGCGGCGGCGCTCGCGGCCGGCAATTCGGTGGTCGCCAAGCCGGCGGAGCAGACGCCGATGATCGCCGCGCTCGCCGTGCGCATCCTGCACAAGGCCGGCATCCCGGCCGACGTGCTGCACCTGCTGCCGGGCGACGGACCCGGCGTCGGCGCGCCGCTGGTCAACGATCCGCGCATCGCCGGCGTCGCCTTCACTGGCTCGACCGACACCGCGCGTGCCATCAACCGCGCGCTGGCGGCCAAGGACGGCGCCATCGGTCCGCTGATCGCCGAGACCGGCGGGCAGAACGTGATGATCGTCGATTCATCCGCCCTGCCGGAGCAGGTGGTGCGCGACGTGCTCATCTCCTCCTTCCAGAGCGCGGGCCAGCGTTGCAGCGCCCTGCGCGTCATGTTCGTGCAGGAGGACATCGCGGACAAGCTGACCGAGATGCTGGCCGGCGCCATGGCCGAGCTGAAGGTCGGCGATCCCGCGCTGCTGGCGACCGACGTCGGCCCGGTCATCGACCTCGAGGCCAGGACCATGCTCGCCGAGCATGCCGCGCGCATGAAGCGCGAGGCGAAGCTGATCTACGAGGTGCCGCTTGGGCCTGAGCACGCGCACGGCCATTTCTTCGCGCCGGTCGCCTTCCGCATCGACGGCCTGCCGCGCCTCACGCGCGAGGTGTTCGGCCCCGTGCTGCACGTCGTCCACTACAGCGCCGACCGCCTCGACGAGGTGCTGAATGCCGTGAACGCCACCGGCTATGGCCTGACGCTCGGCGTCCACAGCCGGATCGACGGCAAGGTGCGCCACATCACCGAGCGCCTGCGCGTCGGCAACGCCTACGTCAACCGCAACATGATCGGCGCCGTCGTCGGCGTGCAGCCCTTCGGCGGCGAGGGCCTCTCCGGCACCGGCCCCAAGGCCGGCGGCCCGCGCTATCTCCACCGCTTCGCCACCGAACGCACCCTCACCATCGACACCACCGCCGCCGGCGGCAATGCCAGCCTGCTCAGCTTGAACGAGGAGGGGGCGGCGTAGCCGACACTTTTTTATCCGTCATCCGGCCGAGCACAGCGAGAGCCGGGGACCTATGCGGCATCGAAGCGCCAACGGTTCGCAAGTCAAACCGGTTGACAAACGCCTGCGTGAATCCAAGTATATCCCATAGGGATATACGAGGCATAGTCATGGCGAAATCGACGGTTTTTACCACGAACAAGAGCCAGGCGGTTCGTCTGCCTAAGCCGGTCGCCCTGCCTGACAATGTGAAGCAGGTGGAAATAACAAAGATCGGGCGAAGCCGGCTCATCAGCCCGGTGGGACACTCCTGGGATGCCTTCTTTGACGCGGGCGGGACAGGCGACTTCCCCGATCGCGAGCAGCCGAAGCCACAGAAGCGCGAGCGGCTTTGATGCTGCGCTACATGCTGGATACGAATGTCTGCATCCACGTCATCAAGGTCCGTCCGGAGAGCTTGCGGCAGAGGTTCAATCGCTTCGCCGAGCAGATTTGCATTTCCTCCATCACACTGGCGGAGCTGTATTACGGAGCCGAGAAGTCCAAGAGGCAGGCGGCTAACTTCGCCGCCATCGAACAGATGTGCGGACAGCTGACGGTGTTGTCCTTCGCCGAACGGCCCGCACATCATTTCGCGATGATCAAGTGCGAGCTGGAGCGCGAGGGGAAGCCGATCGGGCCGTATGACCTGCTGATTGCCGGGCACGCCCGCAGCGAGGGCTTGACCCTTGTCACCAATAACGAGCGAGAGTTCGCGCGGGTTGAGGGTCTGCGGATCGAGAACTGGATGTAGCGCTCAGCTCGTCCTGGCCGACAGCCTTGTCACGTGCCCCATCTTGCGCCCCGGCCGCACCTCCGCCTTGCCGTAGAGATGCAGCTTCGCGCCCGGCTCCGCCAGGATGTGCCGCCAGTCGCGCACGTCGTCGCCGATCAGGTTCTTCATCACCGCGTCGGAGTGCCGCTCGGGCGAGCCAAGCGGCAGGCCGCAGACCGCGCGCACGAACTGCTCGAACTGGCTGGTGACGCAGGCGTCGATGGTCCAGTGGCCGGAATTGTGCGGGCGCGGCGCCAGCTCGTTCACCAGCACGTCGCCGTCGCGCGTCACGAACATCTCGACCGCCAGCAGGCCGACCAGCTTCAGCTCCTGCGCGATGCGGCGGGCGATCGCCTCGGCCTTCATGGCCACCTCCGGCGCGATGCGCGCCGGCGCGATCGTGGTGTCGAGGATGTGGTTGCGGTGCTGGTTCTCCACCGGGACGAACAGCGCCATCGCCCCGTCGTGCCCACGCGCGATCACCACCGAGATCTCGCGCTGGAAATCCACGAACGCCTCGAGGATGGCGAGGTCGCCGCCCATCTGCCGCCAAACCGGGTCGAGGTCGGTCTCCGGGTCGATCCGCACCTGGCCCTTGCCGTCATAGCCGAAGCTGGCGGATTTGAGCACGCAGGGCCGGCCCAGCGCCTGCACCGCCTGGGGCAGCGCCTCTTTGTGCGCCACTTCGAGATAGCGCGTCACCGGCACGTTGATGGAGGAGAGGAAATTCTTCTCCCGCAGCCTTTGTTGTGTCACGTGCAGCACGCGCGGGTCCGGCCGCGTCGGCTTCCAGGCCGACAGCTTCTCGCCGGCGGAGGCGGGCACGTTCTCGAACTCGAAGGTCACGACATCCACCGCCTGCGCGAAGCGCTCGAGCGCGGCGAGATCGTCATACGGCGCCACGGTGGTTGCGGCGGCCACGACGCTCGCCGGCGCGTCCTTGTCGGGGCAATAGATGTGGCAGCGATAGCCGAGGCGTGCCGCCGCCATGGCGGTCATCCGCCCAAGCTGCCCGCCGCCCAGGATGCCGATGGTGCCGCCCGGCGCGATGGTCTGTCCGCTGTCCGCGCTCATTCCCTGTCCGTCCGATGATCCGTATCGCAGTGCTCGATGGCCGCGACCTATTATTGGTCCCGGGTCGGGGCTTCCGCCACTGCCTCGGTCTGCTTGTGACGATAAATATCCAGCCGCTTGCCCAGCGCCGGGTCATTGAGGGCGATGATCGCGGCCGCCAGCAGCCCGGCATTGGTCGCCCCCGCTTTGCCGATCGCGAGCGTGCCGACCGGGACCCCCGCCGGCATCTGGACGATGGAATAGAGGCTGTCCTGTCCCTTCAGCGCCTGGCTTTCGACCGGCACGCCGAGGACTGGCAGGGGCGTGACGGCCGCCGCCATGCCGGGCAGGTGCGCGGCCCCGCCCGCGCCGGCGACGATGACCTTCAGCCCGCGGTCGCGCGCGCTCTCGGCATATTGCATCAGGCGTTTCGGCGTGCGGTGGGCCGATACGATCCGCACCTCGTGGGGCACTTCCAGGTGTTCAAGCACCTCAACGGCATGGCGCATCGTCTGCCAGTCCGATTGGCTGCCCATGATCACGCCGACCAAAGGCTTGTTCGCGCGCTTGGCCATCCACTCCCCGCCCCGAAAGAGGCGGCATTATAGGGACCGTCCGCCTGGTTGCAATGAACAATGGGGGAACAGGTGACCCGCCTGTTCGTCGATTTAGTACGGTTTTAACCAAGCGACCCTAGCATCGCCTCAGGCATTCGCGTCCATATCCGGGCAGCGGATATGCCCCTTCAGGAGTTCGGGAACCTGCGCTGATGAGGATCCGCGACAATCTCCCCCTCGGATCGACCGCTCGCGTCGTCGCCGCCAAGCCGGTCACACATGTCTCCAACGCCGAGGCCGCCGCTCCGGCGGCCGCGACCGGCACCAGCCCCCAGGCGGACCGGGCCACCTTCCTCGGCCTCAACGAAACCGAGCTGTCGCCCAATGTCCGCGCCGCCCTGATGGCGCTGCTGGACGAGGTGAGCCGCCTGCGGCAGGAGCTCGACCTGACGCGCAGGCGCATCTCGCATCTCGAGCGCATGGCCGACGAGGATTCCATGCTGCCGATCGCCAACCGCCGCGCCTTCGTGCGCGAGTTGACGCGGCTGATCTCCTATAGCGAGCGCTACGGCACCGCCGGCAGCGTCCTCTATTTCGACCTCAACGGCATGAAGGAGATCAACGACCGTTACGGCCATCCGGCCGGCGACGAGGCGTTGCGCCATTTCGCGCGGCTCCTGATCGGAAATGTGCGCGATTCGGACGTGGTCGGCCGCCTCGGCGGCGACGAGTTCGGGGTGATCCTCGCCCAGGCCGACGAGACGCAGGCCAGGGACAAGGCCGCTTCCCTGGTCGCCCTGGTCGAAAACCAGCCGGTGATGTGGCAAGGGGACGTGCTGCCACTGTCCTGCGCCGTGGGCATCCACCAGTTCTCGCCCCGGCAGAACGCCGATGACGCGTTGAGCAAGGCCGACGCCGACATGTATGATGAGAAGCGCCGCTACTACGCGGAATTGAACAAGCAGCGATAGAGCCGTCTCGCCGCTCACGTCGAATCGGGCTGTCGCTGGCGTCCGCTTTGGATTGTGCCTGGATGTATATTGCCTCGCCACGTCATTTGCCGACGATCAAGCAACTGCATGAATACTGGACCCGCTGCTGCGGAGCGCGCGCCGTGCCGCGGCGTGCGGACATCGATCCAGCGGAGATCCCGCATCTGCTGCCCAAGATCTACCTGGTCGATATCGAGCGCGATCCCTTCCGCGTGCGCTACCGCGTGGTGGGCACCGAGGCGGTGCAGTGGCAGGGGCGCGACTTCACCGGCTATTACCTAGACGAGCTGCGCTTCAACAAGCCGGACGAGATCCTGGCGCTCTACCGGGGCGCGGCGGAGGAGAAGGTGCCGACCTTCCGTTCCACCACCTGGCCCATGCCCAGCGGCATCACCCGCGCGGTAGAGACCGGCGTCTTCCCGCTCTCGGAGGATGGCGAGCACGTGACGCAATGCATCGCGATCGAGGATTTCGAAGAGTTCCGCGACCCCACCTACTTGCCGTGGGAGTAGCCTAGAAACCCTTCCCCCCTTGCGGGAGAAGGGCCGCCCAGCCGCCTACGCAATAATATCCGGCAGCAATTGGCTTTCGAGCTTGGTGATCTGGTCCTTGAGGGCCAGCTTGCGCTTCTTGAGGCGCTGGATCTGGAGCTGGTTGAAAGGCGACGTCTCCGTCAGCCGCTGGATGTGGTCGTCGAGGTCGCGGTGCTCGATGCGCAGTTCCTCCAGCTTCACCCGCAGCTCGTTGGTCCCGATGATGATGGTCACCGATTGCTCCCTTGAGGGCGCGCATTTTAGCGCAGGTGGGGGCCTCCCGTCACGAAATTGAAGGGGCGGTGCGGCGATCTTGCACCGCCACGTTTCACCCTCTAAACAGGGGCGTTCCCTCATTTTCCGGCGGTTTGCTGGGCCGGACAGGATCATCGGCGGCAACAATGCCAGGCAATTTCGATCTTGTTATCGCGGGCGGGCAGGTGGCGACGCCCAATGGCCTCGAATCCTGCGATATCGGCGTCAAAGGCGGGCGAATCGCCGCGCTGGGCGCCCTCAGCGCAGCGGTCTCGGCGGCGCGCTTCGATGCCGCCGGCCTTACCATCCTGCCCGGTGTGATCGACACCCAGGTCCATTTCCGCGAGCCGGGCCTGGAGCACAAGGAAGATCTGGCGGCCGGTTCCGCCGGCGCCGCCATGGGCGGCGTCACCGCCTTTTTCGAGATGCCGAACACCAGCCCCAACACCATCGACGAAGCGGCGCTCAGCGACAAGCTGCGCCGTGCCGCCGGCCGTGCCTGGGTGGACCATGCCTTTTTCATCGGCGCCACCGACGAGAATGCGGGCGCGCTCGACCGGCTGGAGCTGCTCCCCGGCTGCGCCGGCGTGAAGGTCTTCATGGGCTCCTCGACCGGTTCGCTGCTGGTCGCGGACGACGACTCGCTCGAGGCGGTGCTGCGCCACGGCCGCCGGCGCGTCGCGATCCATGCGGAGGATGAGCCGCGCCTGCGCGAGCGCCTGGCCCTGGTGCGCGACGGCGCCGACCCCTCCATGCACCCGGTCTGGCGCGACGAGGAGGTGGCGATCCGCGCCACCACGCGCCTACTGCGCCTCGCGCGCAGGGCGGGCCGCCGCGTCCACGTGCTGCATGTCAGCACCGCGGAGGAGATGGATCTGCTCGCCGCCAACAAGGACCTTGCCTCCGTGGAGGTGCTGGTCAATCACCTGACCTTGGCCGCTCCGGATTGCTATCAGCGCCTCGGCACCTTCGCGCAGATGAACCCGCCCATCCGCGATGCCCGCCATCGCGACGGCCTGTGGCGGGCTGTCCGCCTCGGCATCGTCGATGTGATCGGCACAGATCACGCGCCCCACACGCGCGAGGAAAAGGCCCGGCCCTATCCGCAGAGCCCCTCCGGCATGCCCGGCGTGCAGACCCTGGTCCCCGTCATGCTGGATCACGTGAATGCCGGGCGCCTCACTTTGCAGCGTTTCATCGACTTGACCAGCGCGGGTCCTGCGCGCATCTACAATATAGCGGGCAAGGGGCGCATTGCCCTTGGCTACGATGCGGACTTCTCGGTGGTGGACCTGAAGGCGAAGCGCACCATCACCAACGCGATGATGAAGACCAAGTCGGGTTGGACGCCGTTCGACGGCATGGACGTTACCGGCTGGCCCAAGGCGACGATCGTGCGCGGCCGCATCGTGATGCGCGAGGATGAGCTCATCGGATCGCCGGTCGGCCAACCCGTGCGCTTCCAGGACACATTGCCAATGGAGGAACCGGCATGACTGGCACCTCGATCATCGGCTGGTCGCACCTGCCCTTCGGCAAGCATGCCGAGCGCGACATCGAGAGCATGATGGTGGAAGCAGGCGCCGGCGCGCTGAAGCATGCCGGCGTCGAACCCAAGGATGTCGACGCGATCTTTGTCGGCCATTTCAACGCCGGCTTCTCGGTCCAGGACTTTCCCTCCTCGCTCAGCTTCGGCATCGACCCCGCCTTGCGGTTCAAGCCGGCAACGCGCGTGGAGAATGCCTGCGCCACCGGATCGGCCGCCGTCCATCAGGGCATCAAGGAGATTGCGGCGAAGCAGGCGCGTATCGTGCTGGTGATCGGTGTCGAGCATATGACCGCCAATGACGGCGCCGCCATCGGCCGCAACCTCCTGAAGGCGAGCTACGTGAAGGAAGAGGCGGATACGCCAGGCGGCTTCGCCGGCGTGTTCGGTCGGATCGCGGAGCTCTATTTCCAGCGCTACGGCGACCAGTCGGATGCGCTCGCGCGCATCGCCGCCAAGAACCACCGCAACGGCGTCGATAACCCCTACGCCCAGATGCGCAAGGACCTCGGCTACGATTTCTGCCGCAACACCTCCGACAAGAATCCGATGGTGGCGGGCCCGCTGAAGCGTACCGATTGCTCGCTGGTGTCGGACGGCGCCGCGGCTTTGGTGCTCGCCGACCTCGACACCGCGCTCGCATCCGACCGCGCCGTGCTGATCCGCAGCGCCGCGCAGGTCAACGATTTCCTGCCCATGCGCGCCCGCGACATTGTCCAGTTCGAGGGCTGCCAACAGGCCTGGTCGCGCGCGCTGTCACGCGCAAAGTTGACGCTCGATGACCTGAGCTTTGTCGAGACTCACGATTGCTTCACCATCGCCGAGCTCATCGAATACGAGGCGATGGGCCTCACTAAGCCGGGCGAGGGCGCCCGCGCCATCGATGAAGGCTGGACCGAGAAGGACGGCAAGCTCCCCGTCAATCGCTCCGGCGGCCTGAAGGCAAAGGGCCACCCGATCGGCGCCACCGGGGTCTCCATGCACGTCCTCACAGCCATGCAGCTCAAGGGCGAAGCCGGCGCCATGCAACTCAGGAACCCGAGGCTCGGCGGCATCTTCAACATGGGCGGCGCCGCGGTCGCGAACTACGTGAGCATCCTCGAGCCCCTGCGGTAGGCAAGAACTGCCTAAAGTTTGACGAGAACAATTGCACGCGCAATGATTGACTCCTGACCATCCTTTTCGCAGATGTCGCTCGGGGGCCATCTTGAGACTGGATACTTTCCGAACTTTCCATAAGGCGCTGCAACGGATCAAACTTCTCTATGAAGTGACAATTCACTCTTACAACTTGATGTTTGATACCGGGCGTGAACGGCTAAGGTTGCCAGAAGGCCGGGATGAAGTAGTTAACATCACACTGGAAAAAGGCATTGTAAAGAGGCCGTTGAAGGTCCTCGCGTTCCACTCAAGGGATGTCTATCCGCAGTTATTGCGCTCCACTTTGCTTGTGCGCCTTGTTGCCGTCTATGAGGCGTTTCTGGTCGATACCATCGAAGAGATATCATGGCGATCAGACGAACCATTCGCATCTGATAGTCGGATAGATATTACCCAACGGCAGCTCCTAGCACTCGACCGTGAGAGATCCGTAAAAAGGTTCATAGTAGATCGCACGACTAGAAGCCTCACTAGCGGTGGGCTTGAGGAGATTCGCAAGTTCTATAAAAAATCATTGGGGTTCGACATTATTGCACCTAGCCAATCCATTGCGACTGTTACTGAGATCCATGATCGCCGACACTTGTATGTGCACCGCGGCGGTTACGCAGATGACCAATATCTCCATCGCTATCCCGCAATGGGCGCAAAACTAGAGGAGATCGTCGCCGTAGACGAGGGCTATTTGCTTAAGGCGATGCACGAGTTGCATGTATCTGCACTGAGCATCAAGAGCGCCGTTGAGCAAAGATATCCGCAAATTCCAGCTTGGAAGTACAAATATGGCTCGCTGAAGATCTCAGAAGAATTAGAGCAGCTCGTATGTGTCACCGTTAGATGCGCCAACGCATCCATTGTTGAGAAGCTAACCAATCTAGATGCAGCCATTCTCGAAGGACTTGTGCTTAAAGACATTGTAAGGTGGGTTGCGACCGACGGAAGATGCGTCCGATGGATTGTCGGCGGATCAGCGGCTGCTACCACGTTGCTGTTTCGGAATCTTCATAAGCTCGAGCAATCTGGAAAGATTTCACAGATGGAGACGTTTAAGATCAAACGCGGCGATCCTAAGCGGCAATCTTTTTTGTGAATATGGCGTTGCGCCTGTACGGGAGCCATGATGTTCAAAGCCCTTCTGCTGACTGAGAAGGACGGCAAGGTCACGCCGCAGATCACACAGCTGGACGAGGAGCGGCTGCCGGACGGCGATGTCACGGTGCGCGTGCAATACTCGACGATGAACTACAAGGACGGGCTTATCCTCAACGGGCTCGGCCGTCTCGTGCGCAATTATCCGCACGTGCCGGGCGTGGATTTCGCGGGCGTGGTCGAGGCCTCGCAGCATCCACGCTTCAAGGTCAACGACACCGTCATCCTCACCGGCTGGCGGGTGGGCGAGATGCAGTGGGGCGGCTATGCCGAGTGCGCGCGGGTGAAGGGCGACTGGCTGGTCAAGCTGCCGCCCGATCTCACCGCGCGCAACGCGATGGCGATCGGGACGGCGGGCTTCAGCGCGATGCTGTGCGTGATGGCGCTGGAGCAGCACGGCGTCACGCCGGCCTCGGGGGACGTGCTGGTGACCGGTGCGGCCGGCGGCGTCGGGAGCGTGGCGGTGGCGATCCTGGCGAAGCTCGGCTATCGCGTCGTCGCGTCGACCGGCCGCGCGGAGACGCACGAGTATCTCAACTCCCTCGGCGCGGCGGAGATCATCGACCGCGCGAGCATCGAAAAGCCTTCCGGCAAGCTGCTGGAAAGCGAGCGCTGGGCCGGCTGCATCGATTCCGTGGGCGGCGCGACGCTGGCGGCCGTCCTGCCGCAGATGAAGTACCGATCGAGCGTCGCGGCCTGCGGCCTCGCCGGCGGCACCAAGCTGGAGACGACGGTCATCCCCTTCATCATCCGTGGTGTGAAGCTGCTGGGCGTCGATTCCGTGATGAGCCCGCCGGAGGAGCGCAAGGAGGCGTGGAGCCGCCTCGCGCGCGACCTGCCGCTGGACAAGCTGGAAGCGATGATCGTGCCGGCGAAGCTCGAGGACTTGCCCGCGCTTTCCAAACAGATCCTCGACGGCAAGGTGCGCGGCCGCGTCGTCGTCGAGATCGGCGCGTAGCTCCGGTTGCGGCCTCAACGGCGCCGGCGCTTCGGCTCTTGCGGTCGTGCGGGTGCGCCGCGAACCGTCTTCGCGACCTGGCCGTTCCAGGCGGCCATCTCGCGCAGCAGCCAATCTTCGAACACCAGGGCTTCCGGACGCTGCCGCTCATGGCCGGTTGGCGAGACCAGGTAGTGGGATTGCGGCTGGGGAAGCTCGATCCCCGGCATAATCGTCACTCTACCCTGCGCGACATGCGGCAGCGCGAAGCTGCGCAGGACGAGCGCACATCCCATGCCGGCGGCCGCCAGCTCGATCGCCATCAGCGAGGTGTCGACGGTCAATTGCCCGCCTTGTCCCGCTATGGCCGCAGGCATCGCGACTTTCCGCAACCGGTACAACCGCAGCCAGTCATCCTCGAACCCCATGATGTGGATCAACCTGTCCGCATTCAGCGCGCTGATGTCGCCCAGATTCTGCTTGGGATGCGTGATGAGGACCGAAGGTTCGTTCGCGAGCAGGGCCGCCTCGAAACCGTCCCATTTTCCATGCCCGAACCGGATGTCCACGTCGATCTTGTCCTTGGGCAAGGCGTCAGCCCAGATCGCCGAGACGATGCGCAGCCGTATTGCAGGATGCTGTCTGGCGAACGCGTCGAGGCGCGGTCCGAGCCACAGCACCGCGAAGGAGATGGGAACGCGCACGTTCAACGTGACCGCGCCGCGGGCGCCGAACAGCCCCACGGTGCAGACCGACAGCTCGTCGAACGCGTTCCGGACGGGGCCGAGATACGCCTTGCCCATGTCCGTCAGGCGCAACCCGCGCGGCAGCCGCTCGAACAGCGGATAGCCCAGGAACGATTCCAGCGAACGGACCTGATGGCTGATCGCCGCCGCGGTCAGCGCAAGCTCCTTGGCCGCCGCGGCGAAGCTCGCGTGGCGCGCTGCCGCTTCGAATGCGCGCAGCCAGTTGACTGGCGGCAGGGCGTGACTCATGGCATCCCCAGGCTTGGCGCGCGACTCCGCGCGACAAATAAAACATACCCTATGACCGTTATTCCATTGTTTGATTTGTAGAAACCCGGCCGGTCATGCTCGCGGCTTCAATGTGGAGCGGGGGAGAGGACGACATGCGCTACGGCTTCATCGGCCTCGGCGAACTGGGTGGCCATCTCGCGGCCAACCTGGTCCAGGCCGGATACGAGGTGGCGGTGCATGACCGCGACCCGAACCGTGCGGCGCGTCATTGTGCGCTCGGCGCGCGCTGGGCGGACAGCCCGGCCGCTGCCGCCCGGGGCGCGAATGCGGTGATCACCTGCCTGCCGTCACCGTCGGCATCGCGGGCGGCCCTCTCGGGGGAGGATGGCGCCCTCTCGACCCTGGCCCACGGCGGCACCTGGATCGAGATGAGCACGATGGGCCGGGAGGAGATCCTGACCATCGCCGCGCTCGCGGCGGAGCACGGCATCGAGACCCTGGAAGCGCCGGTCACCGGCGGCGTGCACCGCGCGGCCAACGGCGACATCACCGTCCTGGTCGGCGGCGCCATGCCGGCCTATGAGCGGCATCACCCCGCGCTCCAGGCGATGGGCGGCCAGATCTTCTACATGGGCCCGCTCGGCAATGCCGCGCTCATCAAGGTCATCACCAACATGCTCGCCTTCATCCATCTGGTCGCGGCGGGCGAGGCACTGATGCTGGCCAAGCGCGGCGGCCTCGATTTGGCGCAGGCGTTCCACGCCATCAAGGCCAGTTCCGGCAACAGCTTCGTGCATGAGACGGAAAGCCAACTCATCCTCAGCGGCAGCTACAATGTCGGCTTCACCATGGATCTGGCGCTGAAGGACCTGGCTTTCGCCATGACCTTCGGCCGGAAACTCGGCGTGCCGCTCGACCTGGCGTCGAAGACATTGCTGGCCTTCGTCCGCGCGCGGGAGGCCTATGGCGGCAGCGCCTGGTCCACGATGGTGGTGAAGCTGCTGGAGGACGAGCTGGGGACGGAGCTGCGCGCGCCGGGCTTCCCCGAAACGCTGGCGTGAGCCGCGCTATCCCAGCTCCGCCGATCCGGTGATGCGATACATGCGCTTCACCTCGCGCGCCGCGAGGCGCTGCTCCTGCTCCGGGCTGAGCCGCTGCACGAAGATGCCGTCATGGGTGCGGCGCAGGAACTGGCGCACCAAGCCGCGGCCGTCCGTCATCTCGACCGCGACGAAGCAGTTCGGGGTGATCGGGCGGTTGGGATTGACGAACAGCAGCTCGCCCGCGAAATAGCGCGGCTGCATGCTCTCGCCCTCGGCATAGAGCGCGAAGGCGTTGGCAACGCCGCGCAGGTTGGCCGGCCGCTCGACGAATTCCTTGGCATCGCCCTCGATGAACCAGAAACCTTCCGCGCCTTCGCGAAAGGCGCTGTGGACCGGCAGGTCGCGCTGCCCCGAGGCGGCGGCGTTCAGCGACACCGGGCGCATGACGGCGCTCCCGGTGCGGGCCGGGCCGCTGCCCTGGCCGCTGTCCAGTCCGGCAAGCTGCAGGACCGCGCCCGCCTGCACGCCCTGGCGCACGAACATGTCCTCCAGCGCACGGGCCAGCTCGAAGGGCAGGTATTTGCGCTTGTAGCGGTCCTCGTAGTGCTGGTAGCGGGTCAGGCTCCAGCCCAGGGCGTCCGACACCGCCCGCATGGTCAGGCCGGCCTGCTCCCGCAGTTCCTTCAGCCGCCGCGCAACCTCCGAGACTTCCGACATTCCACCTGCCCCAACGCAAACCGCAAAGACCGTAACGCAGTTTACGTTATTCTGGTCCCATGTTCAACCCGTTCCAGGCCTTGTGTTGGGGACACGGGTGGCGGTTCGTTGCAGGCAAGCGACGCATGGCGTGACAAAGCGATCAGGCTACGGCGGCGCGATTGGCGCGCGCGGCCAAGGGCACTACTCTGCCTACGAACCGGGCGGCAGGAGACATGGCCATGCGAGCACGCGCCGTCGCTTTTGCCCTTGCGGCCGCCCTCTGGGCGGCGGCGTTCCCGCCCGCACAGTCGTTCGCGCAGGCGGCCGACACGCCGGTCGATCTCGAACTCATCCTCGCGGTCGACGTGTCGCGCTCCATGGATATCGACGAGCAGCAGCTGCAGCGGGACGGCTACATCGCGGCGCTGACCCATCCCGAGGTTCTCTCGGCCATCGCCCAGGGGCGCCATGGCCGGATCGCGCTCCAGTATGTCGAGTGGGCCGGGCCGGACTCGCAATACACGGTGGTCGACTGGCGCGTGATCGACGGCCCGGGCTCGGCCGGCGCCTTCGCCGCCACGCTTGCGCAGGCGCCGATCCAGCGGCTTCAGGGCACGTCCATTTCGCACGGCCTTGCTTTCGTCGCACCGCAATTCGACGGCAACGGCTACAAGGCCGCGCGCCGCGTGATCGACGTGTCGGGCGACGGACCCAACAACATGGGCATGCCGATCGAGGCGGCACGCGAGGCGATCATCGATTCCGGAATCACCATCAACGGCCTGCCGATCATGATCAAGCGGCCGATGGGCCTGTTCTCGATCCCCGATCTCGACGTCTATTACGAGGATTGCGTCATCGGCGGGTTCGGCGCCTTCCTGGTCGTGGTGCATTCCGCCGACCAGTTCGCCGAGGCGATCCGCCGCAAGCTGGTGCTGGAGATCGCCGGCCGTGCGCCGCAGGTGGTGCGCGCCGCCGCGACGGCGAGCGGCAAGCGCATCGACTGCCTCATCGGCGAGAAGCTGCGCGAGCGGTGGATGCGCGATTAGCCCGCGCAAAGCAGCGTCCAGCGGCGCAGGGCGTTGTGTTCCGTCCGCCCGGAAGGGAATATGCGGGCCCGGAACGACTCCGGTTGCCTGGAACCGATGACCCTTCGCCGCCTGCTGCCATCCGCCAACGCCATCTTCGTGTTCGAGACCGCCGCGCGCTATCTCAGCTTCACGCGCGCGGCGGCGGAGCTGAACGTCACGCAGTCGGCGGTGAGCCGCATGATCGCGCGGCTGGAGGCGCATCTCGAGGTCATCTTGTTCCTGCGCAATGCAGGCGGCATCGAGCTGACGGAAGACGGACGGCAGCTCTATCACGCCGTCACCGGCGGCTTCCAAAGCATCGAGATGGCGATCGAAGGCATCCGCGCCCGCCGCGGCGACAGCGGCGTGGTCTCGATGTCGCTTTCCTCCGCCTTCGTCATGCACTGGTTCATGCGCCGCTTCGACCGCTTCCAGGCGCGCTTCCCGTCCATCGACCTGCGCTTCCAGCTTGTGCGCGGCGAGCCGATCGGGCCGGTCGAGGATGTCGATCTCGCGATCCGCTACAACTGGCCGGAAAGCATCGATCACCTGCGATGGCTGCTGATGGAGGAGCGGGTGCTGCCGGTCTGCAGCGCCTCGTATCGCGCGGCGAACGGTTCGCTCGATTCCTGCGGCGACCTCGCCGGCCATACGCTCGTGCATCTGTCGGGGGCGACGCGCATCCCCTGGCAGCGCTACCTGGCGGAGTTCCATTATCCGCCGCCGGCGGGCAGCCGCAGCCTCACCTTTTCCGACTATTCGCTGGTCATCCAGGCGGCGATCAGCGGCCGGGGCGTCGCGCTCGGCTGGTGGCACGTCGTCGCCACCGAACTGATGCAGCAGGACCTGGTGCCGGCCTCGGCCAATGTCCTGTCCACCGGTAATGCCTATTACTTGGTAGCAAGCAACCGCCGCCCGGTCCGCCAAGCCGCCATTCTGGTACGGGATTGGATTCTCCAGGAAATGCAGGAATTGCGCGCGCAGGTTCCGCTCGGCTGATGCTGCGCCGCGGCAGGATGCTCATGACCTGAGGTCATGCCCCCCTGAATATTGCGCCCTCTGCTTTGCAGGTCCGGCGGATTAAGCTGCGCCCGGCAGGGCAGGCTGAAAGACAGGGGAGCAATCTTGGATCTCGCGCTGAGCCAACGAGAGAGGGAACTGAGCGCACTCGGCCGCCGGTTCTGCGACGAGGTGCTGGTGCCGCTCGAAATCGTCGTCGACGAGCACGGCGAACTGCCCATGGAGCGGCGGGCCGCTCTCCGCCAGGCGGTGCGCGACTGGGGCCTCGCCGGCATCAATCACAGCAAGGAGCATGGCGGGCTCGGCCTCACCATGCTCGAGCAGACGGTGATCGAGGAGCAGCTTGGCCGCGTCACCAACGGCCTGTGGAGCTGCGTGTGGCGCCCGCCGGTCAGCCTGAAATACGGCACGCCGGCGCAGATCGACGCGTATCTGCGGCCCTCGATCCAGGGCGAGCGGCGCGGCTGCTTCGCCATCACCGAGGCCGAAGCCGGTTCCGATCCGCGGCGGGTGAAGACCAGGGCCGTGCGGCGCAACGGCGAATGGCTGCTCAGCGGAGAGAAGTGGTTCGTCACCTCCTACAACGCGTCCGACTTCATCATCGTCCACGCGCATGTGGACGACGATCCGGACAAGCCGACGCTGTTCCTGGTGGACAAGCCGGCGCGCAACATGGTCCATCTGCGCTCGCCGAAGTTCATGCACAATTTCGCCTTCGACCACGCCGAACTGCGCTTCGAGGAGACGCCGGTCCCCGAGGACCGGATGCTGGGAAAGGTCGGCGGGGGCTTCGATCTTACCAAGAGCTGGTTCGTCGAGGCGCGCCTTCAGATCGCCTCGCACGCGCTGGGCGCGGCCATCCGTGCCGCGGAGACGGCGAACGACTACGCCACGCACCGGCATCAGTTCAATCGCGCCATCCGCGAGTTCCAGGGCGTCGAGTTCATGCTCGCGGACATGGCGGTCGAGATCTTCGCCGCCAAGACCATGCTCTACCGCGTCGCCTGGGAGATCGACCAGGGCGCGGACCCGAAGCGCGTGCATGCCCATGCCAGCGCGCTGAAGCTCTATTGCTCCGAGATGGCGGGCCGCGTCATCGACAAGGCGTTGCAGGTGCTGGGCGGCCGCGGCTATATGCGCGAGAACCCGGTGGAGCGGCTCTATCGCGACATCCGCGTCGACCGCATCTGGGAGGGTACCTCGGAGATCCAGCGCGTTGTGATCGGCGGCCAGATCCGCAAGCGCGGCCTCGGCATCTACAGCGATTGGCATTGAGCGGAGGCTTGGCTGCATGAGGGCCGTGCGAGCGGAAACCACATCGTGATGTCGCGGCATCGGCTGGAAACCGTCTGCCTGCTGGCGCCGGCGCTCGCCTTCCTGCTGCTGCTGTTCGTGGTGCCGCTGGCGCGGTTGTTCTCGCTTGCCTTCACCGACGAGGGCGGCGCCTTCGCCACCTTCGCGATCCTCGCCGAGAGCGAGGTCTACCGCCGGGTGATGGTGAACACCCTGATCGTGGCGGTGGCCGTCACCCTGATCACGGTGGTGCTGGCCTGGCCGGTCGCCTATGCGCTGAGCCGCCTCAAGGGCTTCTGGTTCGCGCTCGCGCTTTACGGCGTGCTGTTTCCCTTCTGGATCTCCGTTTTGGTGCGCACCTTCTCCTGGATGATCCTGCTGGAGCGCAACGGTCCGATCAATCGGCTGCTCCAGGGGATCGGCGTCACCGACCAGCCGCTCGCGTTGTTGTTCAACGACACCGGCGTGATGATCGGCATGGTGCACGTTCTGCTGCCCTATGCGATCATGCCGCTCTATGCGGCGATGGTGCGCATCGATCGGCGCCTGCTGCTGGCGAGCGACGGGCTGGGCGCGGGGCTGTTCGACACCTTCCGCCGCGTCTATTTTCCGCTCGCCCTGCCCGGATTGCTGGGCGGCGCGACCTTCGTGTTCCTGCTGTCGCTCGGCTTCTTCATCACCCCGGCGCTGCTCGGCGGGGCCAATGCCATCACGCTCTCCATGCTGATCGCGAGTTTCGTGACGGATCGCCTGGCCTGGTCGCTGGCGGCGGCGGGCTCGCTGGTCCTGCTGGTCGTCGTGCTGGTGTTGCTCGGCCTGGCGGCGCGGCTGCTGCCCCTGGACAAGGGGATGCTCGCCAGATGACCAGGCAACCGCTCTGGCTGCGCATCCTCGCCCATGCCGGCGCCGGCCTGGTGCTGGCCTTCCTGGTGCTGCCGATCGCCGCGGTCCTGCCGGCCTCGGTCAACAAGGCGAGTTTCATCATCCTGCCGCCCACGGCCTATTCCATGCGCTGGTACGGCGAGTTCTTCCTGGACGGCGAATGGCGCAGCGCCCTGCTGACCAGCCTGCAGGTGGCGGTGGTCGCGACCATCGTCGCGGTCGTGCTCGGCACCATATCGGCGATCGGGCTCAGCCGCGTCCGCGGCCGCTGGCACGGCGTCCTGACGGGATTGTTCCTGGCGCCGATGATCGTGCCGGTCATCGTCACGGCGGTCGCGATCTACCGCAGCGCGCTCGATGTGGGGCTCGCGGGCACGGTGCTGGGTCTGGGCCTCAGCCACGCCATCCTCGCCTTGCCCTTCGTCGTCATCAACGTCGGCATCGCCCTGAGGGCCGTGGACCCCAACTGGCTGCGCGCCGCCGCCGGGCTCGGCGCCGGGCCGTGGACCATCTTCCGCACCGTCACCTTGCTCAACATCACGCCGGGCCTGGTCGGCGGCGCGGTGTTCTCGTTCATCACCTCGTTCGACGAAGTGGTGATCGCGGTTTTCATGGCGGGCTATGCCGGCAAGACGCTCCCGGTGAAGATCTGGGAGGCGATCCGCATCGAATACACGCCGGTGGTCGCGGTCGCGGCGACGCTGATGATCCTGCTCGCGATGCTGCTCTTCGCCGGGGCGCAGGGCCTGAGCCGTGGGCAAACCATGCTCAAGAAAACGGAGAAGCCGCAGACATGAATCTCGCCGCCGCATCGCGATCGGGCCTGTCGCTGCGTTTCGAGGGCGCGGCCAAGAATTACGGCGACGTGGCGGCGCTGAAGCCCACCGACCTCACCGTCTCGGCCAGCGAGTTCCTGACCCTGCTCGGGCCGTCGGGCTCCGGCAAGACGACGTTGCTCAACCTCGCGGCCGGCTACCTGGAGCCCAGCGCCGGGCGCATCTTCATCGGCGAGCGCGAGGTGACGCACGTTCCCGCGCGCCGCCGGAACATCGGCATGGTGTTTCAGAACTATGCACTGTTTCCGCATATGAGCGTCGGCGAAAACGTCGCCTATGGACTCAAGGTGCGGCGCGTCGAACGGGCGGAGGTCGCGCGCCGGGTCGAGGCGGCCTTGCGCCTGGTGCAGCTCGACGGCTTCGGCCACCGCGCCATCCAGCAGCTTTCCGGCGGGCAGCAGCAGCGCGTGGCGCTGGCCCGGGCGTTGGTGATCGAGCCGGACGTGCTGCTGATGGATGAGCCGCTGGGCGCGCTCGACAAGCAATTGCGCCGCTCGGTGCAGCTCGAATTGCGCCGACTGCATGAGGAGCACCAGCGCACCACCATCTATGTCACGCACGACCAGGAAGAGGCGCTGGTGCTCTCCGACCGCATCGCGGTCATGCGCGACGGGCGCATCGAGCAGCTGGGCACGGCCAGCGATCTGTACGACCGCCCGGTCAACGCCTTCGTCGCCGGCTTCATCGGCGAATCCAACCTGCTGCCGGCGCGCGTTACCGCAATCGAAGGGGATCGCGCGCAAGCCGACGTGGACGCGTTGTGCCACAGCGTGACCGCCGCCGCGGCGCCGGGCTTGCAGGCGGGGAAGGAGGCGGCGCTGCTGATCCGTCCCGAGCATGTCCTGCTCGGCGCCGCGCCAGGGATCGCGGCGGAAATCGTCGAGCTGGTCTATCTCGGCGAATTGACCGCGCTCAATCTGCGCCTGCCCGGCGGGGCAACGCTATGGGCGCGCCAGATCACCGGCCACGACCTGCGCCGCGGGACGCAGGTGAGCATCGGCTGGAGACACGACAATGCCCGCATCGTACCAGCCTAATGGACAGAAAAGGGAGCGACAGAGCCATGCGTAGACGAACCTTCCTCGCCACCGCCGCGGCGGCCGGCGCGATGACCGGCCTCGGCGCCTTCAGGAACGCCGCGCGCGCGGACCGGCCTTTCACCTTCACGTCCTGGGGCGGCGCTCTCTCGGACGCGGAGAAGGCGGCCTTCACCGATCCCTTCGCGGCGCTGAAGGGGATCGAGATCATCAACGCCTCGCCGACGGAGACCGCCAAGATCAAGGCGATGGTGGAATCCGGCAATGTCGAGTGGGACCTCGTGGATGTCGGCGGCCGCACCGTCTGGCAGGGCGGCGAGGATGGCTTCCTGGAGCAACTCGACATGTCCAAGATCCCCAATGCCGCGGCACTGGAAAAGGGCTGGGTCTCGCCCTACGGCATCGCCACTTCGACGGGCGCGAGCATCATGGCCTGGTCGAGCACGGCCTTTCCCGATGGCGGCCCGCAGAGCTGGGCCGAGTTCTGGGACGTGAAGCGCTTCCCGGGACCGCGGGGCCTCTACAAATACTTCTACTACAACTACGAGGCCGCGCTGCTCGCCGCCGGCGTGAAGCGGGATGAGGTGTTCCCTTACACCACCGAGAAGGCCGACATGGCGCTGGCCAAGGTCAAGGAACTGAAGCCGCATGTCAGCGTGTGGTGGGGCGCCGGCGCACAGCCGCCGCAACTGCTCTCCACGGGAGAGCTGGCGTTGTCCTCCGCGTGGAGCGGCCGCATGTTGGCGGCCGAGGCCGAGGGCGCGCCGGTCGGCCACACCTACAAGGACGGCATCGCCTGGGCCAATTGGTGGGTGATCCCGAAGGGCTCGCCCAAGGTCGACCTGGCGCATGAACTGCTTAACTTCGCGCTGTCCGAGGAGCGGCAGGCCGAACTGCTGACGCTCAAGACCTACGGGCCGGTCCTCGGCGCCGCCACCGCTGGCGCGGACGAGGAGACCAAGAAGGTCCTCGTCATGACGCCGGAGAACATCGAAAACATGCTGATCCTCAACGAGGAGGAGGCGAACAAGTATTCGCGCGCCTACGAGGAACAGTGGAACCAGCTCATGCTGGGCTGATCGCATCAAGCCGCGCCGCGTCCCGGAAGACGATCCGGGATGCGGCGCTTCTCTCGATGGACAAGCCGACAATGCACAGGACGACGCGGCTGCCCGAAAGCTTGTGGGCGGCCACCGCAATCGCTGCGCCGGATTATGCGCGGGCCGAAGGCGACCGGTCCTGCGAGATCGCCATCATCGGCGGCGGCTATACCGGCCTGAGCGCGGCACTGCATCTGGCGCAAGCCGGCCGGGACGTCGTCGTGATCGAGGCGGCTCAGCCCGGCTGGGGCGCCTCCGGGCGCAATGGCGGACAGATCATCGCTGGTTTGAGGACCAACCCGGAGGATCTCATCGCCACCTTCGGCGACGATCTCGGGATGCGGATGATCCGGCGCATGGGCGCCGCCGCCGACGTGACCTTCGACCTCATCGCGCGCTATGGCATCGAATGCCAGGCGCGGCGCAGCGGCTGGATCTATGCGGCGCATGGCGTGACACCGCTGCGCGACGTGGTGGAGCAGCGCCGCCGCCAATGGGCCGCGCTGGGCGTGGCGATGGAAGCCCTCGACCGCGAGCAACTGGCCGCCCGCGCCGGCAGCGATCCGGAGGCCTATGTCGGCGGGCTGCGCGATCCGCGCGGCGGCGTGCTGCAGCCGCTGAGCTATGCGCGCGGCCTGGCGCGCGCCGCCATGCAGGAGGGCGCCGTCATCCTCGCCGGGGCGCCGGCGATGTCCTTGCGCCGCGAAGGTGAGGGCTGGGCCATAGCCGTCGCCGGGCACACGATCCGCGCTGCGCAGGTGATCCTCGCTTCGAATGCCTACACGAGCGTTTTTGCGGATCGGCTCTATCGGGGCCTGCACCGGACCGTCATTCCGGTGACCAGCTTCCAGATGGCGACACCGCCTCTGACGGGCGAGGCCGCCGCGCGCATCCTGCCGGGCGGGGAGGGCGTGACGGATTCGCGAAGGCTGCTGACATATTTCCGGCGTGACCACACCGGGCGCTTGGTCATGGGCGGGCGCTCGCCGGTCGAGGATTGGCCGAGCAAGGCGGATGCCGGCCTGTTGCAGGCGGCGGTCGCGCGCACGTTTCCCGCGCTGGGGCGCCCGTCGATCGACTACGTGTGGGCCGGCAAGGTGGCGATCACCAAGGACAAGATGCCCCACATCCACATGCCCGAAGCCGGCCTGATCTATTTCATCGGCTGCAACGGCCGCGGTGTCGCGCTATGCGCGGTCATGGGCGCGCTGTTGGCGGAGCTTGCCTTGGGCAAGGCGCCGGCTGATCTCGACTACCCGGTCAGCGCCCCGGACCAGTTCGCCTTGCACGGGCTGCGCCGGCTCGGCGTCTTCGCGCTGAGCCGGTACTACCGCCTGCTCGATCGCATGGAGGCGCAGACGGCCACAGCGCCGCGCGGCGGGTGATCGACCCGCCGCGGCCCGCCGCTATTTCCGCGCGACCAATTGCTGCGCCATGGCCTTGATCAACCGCGGCAGATCATAGGGGAAGCGCGCCGTGATCAGGTTGCCGTCGATGACGCAGGGCTCGTCGGCGACGATCGCGCCGGCATTCTCGAGGTCGATCTGGATGTTCCAGACGGCGGTGGCGCGCTTGCCCTTGAGCATCCGGGCGCTCACCATCACCCACTGGCCGTGGCAGATGGCGCAGGTCGGCTTGCCTGCTTCATGCATGCCGCGCACGAAGGCCTGCGCGTGCTTGTCCATGCGCAGAGCGTCGGGATTCCAGCAGCCCCCCGGCACAAGGACGGCGTCGTAATCAGCGACCTTCGCCTCGTCCGTGTAGCGGTCGATCTTCAGCCAGCCCGCATTCTCCATGAGCCGGATGGCGAGCACATGGGTGGCGCATTGCGGCGGGAAGCGCAGGCCAAGCGTGGGATGGAACTCGCCGATGCGCGGCGAAACGACATGGACCGTGGCGCCATGCTCGGTGAGCCAGCGCTGGGCGCCAAGGATCTCCACCTCCTCCACGCCGTTGGTGCAGCAGATGGCGATCCGCTTGCCTTTCAGCAGGCTGGGGTCGGAGGGCGGATCGAACAGGAAGCTGTTGAGCTCGCGATTGAGCTCGCCATCCGCCGTGACCAGGAGTTCCGTCGAAATGGTCGGAACCGGCGGCGAAGACATCAGCTGCTGCATCCGGTTGAAGGCGGCGGCCTGCGAAGACGTGCTCATTCGTGTTGCTCCCCGAAGACGTTGGTTGACGCGAAGCATGTGCGTTCGGAGCTGATCGAAGCACTCGACGGCATCCTTTTCAATGGAAAGGTGAGACCGCGCGGGCCGCGGAGCATACCAATGCGTCTGGACCAGGCGGCGATCCGCGGGGCATGTCACCGGGCCTGGTCGATCATCTCCTGCATCTCCTGGCACTCCGGCGCGGCTTCATTGCCGCCGGCGCATTTCTGCCGGTACATCGCCTCGCCCACGGCGGGGCATTGCTGGATGGCGGCGCGCGCCAATTCGGCGGGATGGCCCTGGAAGGGGTTGCCGCCGAGACGGATCGGGCTCCTGGTCCTGATCGCCTCCTCGATGCTGCGGCGCGCGTCGGTGGTGAGGAAGGACACCATCACCGGGGCGATGCAGGCGCAGGCCTTCTCCAGCGCGGCGGACTCCATCTGATACGAATTCTCCGAAACGCAGCGGACGTAAAAGGAATCGGTCACGGCATCGGCAGCCGAAGCGGGCAACGCGCCTGCGATACTTGCGCCGAGCGCGGCCAGGATCGTCTTGTGCAAAGTAATCGGCATGAGCGCGGGCACCATAGCAGGCGGGCCGAGCCCCGCACAGCGGTTGAGAGGGCGGTTAAAGGGCGCTTGAGGAGGCGGCGGAAGCGGTTCGAAGATGGCGACAATGTGGCGTGCGCGGCCCCATTCACGCCATCTTCCGCGGCGACACAGGAACCCCTCGCGCGGCGCGAGGGTTAAAGGCCAGGGAAATGCCTCGGGGGAGTTCCGAATACATCACGGCCGGAGAATTGCCATGAGCAGCAACAACGTCTATGCGATCAGCGAAATCGTGGGCACGTCCGACAAGAGCATCGAGGACGCCATCGACCAAGCCATCGGCGTGGCGAGCCAGACCCTCCGCAACCTGGATTGGTTCCAGGTCTCGGAGCTGCGCGGCCACATCGAGAACGGCCGCGTCGCGCATTATCAAGTCGCGCTGAAGCTGGGCTTCCGCTATGAGGCGAAATCGGAGTAACGACTACATTGAGAATGCCCAGCCACAAACAGACTGGATTTCCATGACGGCAGGCTCCGCGGGACGATCATCCGGATCATGCTTGGCGGCCGCTGCCGTTGCGGCCGTGCTCGGCGCATCCGGCGCGTGGGCCGGGGACAACGGCCGCGTCGGCTTCATCGAGGAGAACGATTCCGTCCTGTTCGGCAGCGACGAGTACTACACCCAGGGCTTGCAGGTCTTCTATGTCGGCCCCGATGTGACACAGGGCAGCGCCTGGAGCGAGCCGTTCAACGTGCTGGCGGATCTCGGGCCATTCGACGCGACCGGCGCGCACACGGTCTCGCGGCGCTACGAGGTGCTGCTGGGCCAGAGCATGTTCACGCCCGAGGATACGGCGCGTGAGGATCCGGACCCGAGTGATCGGCCCTATGCCGGATGGCTCTATGGCGGCGTCGGCCTCCTGCAGGATACCGACCGGCGCCGCCTCGATCACCTGGAACTGCTGGTCGGCGTGATCGGCCCCGCCGCATCCGGCAAGAAGGTTCAGAACGACTATCACCAGTTCCTCGGGGTGGAGAAATCGCGTGGCTGGGACGAGCAATTGGACAACGAGCCCGGCCTGATGCTGTCCTATGAGCGCAAGTGGCGGTTCCTGCAGCCGGTCGGCGGCGGCCTCGCCGTCGACGCCATCCCGGGCGTCGGGATCACGGTGGGCAATGTGATGGACTACCTGCATGCCGGAGGCATGCTCCGCTTCGGCAGGAATCTGGAGGCGGATTACGGCCCTTCGCGCATCCGCCCGGCCCTGTCCGGCACGAACTATTTCAATTTCGACAAGGACCGCATGGAGAGGTTCGGGTTCTACTTCTTCATCGGCGCACAGGGCCGTGCCATCGCGCGTAACTTGTTCCTGGACGGCAACACATTCGAAGACAGCCGCAGTGTGAACAGCGAAGCCCTGGTCGCCGATCTCTCCGGCGGCCTGTCGCTGTTCTGGGGGGACCAGGTGAAGCTCGACACCGCCGTCACCTATCGCACCGAGGAATTCGAGAACCAGGATGATCCGACCACGTTGTGGGGGCTGAACCTTACGGTCGGATTCTAGAGGCTGGCCTCAACAGAAGCTGTTGGGAGGGCGCATGCCCCCGCCTGGTGGCGGCCGCCGACGTAGCGTGAGCATACGCAGCATGCGGCGTGTCATCGTCGCTAGACGTTTCATAACACCCCCTCCGACCCTGCCGGCCCGGGAGCGTCCTCCGGGCCTCGCGAGCGGCTGACCTAACGGTCGCGGCGCTGGAGCGGATCCTGCCGCGCCTGACGACGGGCTGCGTCGCTCTCCCCCAGATCAGGCTCGCTCACGCCCCGGCGTTGGTCCGGGTGGCGGGACGCGGTTTCGCGGTCTCGTCCGGCGTGTTCGACGCGCTGATACGGGGTCGGCGTTGCTTGCTCCGCCATCATGAACTCCTGCTTGTGAATGGATGCAAAGACGTAAACAAGCCGGCGCGCTGCCTTGTTCCGTCCACGCCAGGAGCCTATGTCAGGTTTTCTGCGGTGCGAGCGGCGCGCAGGATCCGGAGCAGGTGAGGGGGCACCGGCTCATCCAGCATCTGCAAATACAATTGCCTGATCTCGGCCTCGAAACCGGAGACGATCCGTTGCGGCCGCACCGCTGCGCGGGCCGGTCCCGCGGCGAGCCAAGCCTGTAAGTCAAACTCCATTAGGCACCTCCGCCTGCGCCGGCGGCTCTCGGTGCCGTGCGTCATGGAATGGGGACCAGGCGCGCTGCCCATCGCTTGCAGGCTTTTCGAATATCAAAAAGCAAATCTGGCTCCCGGCGCGCGCATCGCTCCGGGGGCACTAGCCCTGGCTCCACAGGACAAGCATCCCGAACAACCCGGCGATGGCGAGAACCAGGCCCGCGATCAGGACAGCGCGGACGTGGCCGCTCGTGTCGCCCTGGCGGCTTTCCTTGGTCGTGATCGTGACGTGCTCGTCTTCCCGTTTCATGCGGCGGACGCCTCCTGCACGGAGACGCTCGCCGGCGTCGCGGCCTCACGAATGCTGATCGGCATGAGGACTCTCCTGTGGGCTGTCGGTGCCGGAATTTTCCGGGGGCGGAGTGCGCCGGGCCGTGAGCCCGAAATGGCGCAGGTCATCCAGCTGATGACACGTCCGGAAACAGGCCGTACCAGCATTTGTTCCTTCCGCCGGCCGGCGAAAAGGTGAGTTCCCAGCGGAACTATAGAGCCTTGCGTGACTTGGTTTTCGAGCGTGCGACGGCGGCGCGGAATTTCCGCCACGGTGATTGCCTTTGGGAGTATGGTCGGGATGCTGAATGAGGAGTCAAGCGAACTCATCGAGCAGGAAATCCCGCGGCTGCGACGCTACGCGATGTTCCTTGCCAGGGATCCGGAGAAGGCGGACGACCTGGTGCAGGAATGCCTGGTCCGCGCGATCGACAACATCGATAAGTTTCAGCCGGGCACCAACATTCGCTCCTGGCTGATGACCATCCTTCACAACATCTTCGTCAACGAGACGAAGAAGCGCCGGCCGCTGCTGACGCAGGATGGCGTGATTGAGCGCTCCACGCCGATCGAAGGCGGGCAGGAGGCGCGCCACCAGATGCGCGACGTGCAGCGCGCGTTCGAGGCGCTGAGCTGGCAGCATCGTCAGATCATCTGGTTCATCTGTGTCGAGCAGATGGACTACAACGAGGTCGCGCGGCAGCTTGAGGTGCCCGTCGGCACGGTGCGGTCGCGCCTGTGCCGCGCGCGCGAGCATCTGAAGCAGCTCATGGAACTGGAAAGCAGGGGCAAGAACGACGAAAGGGACGAAACGGAAGGCGAGGCGCTCGCGGCGCTGAAGCGGGCCGTGAAGCCCCGCGCCCGCGGCGGGCGCGCCGCGAGCGACGCGCCGAGGCGAACGGGAACGCGCTGACCACCGCTGGCGGATGAGCCGGCGACGGATCATTGGCGGACCATGGGCGGGGATGACGACCGCGCTATATGTACCCGGTCAACAGGGCAATGATGGCCACGACCACCAGGATCGTCAGCAGGCCGCTGGGCGCATAGCCCCAGGACCGGCTGTGCGGCCAAGCCGGTACCGCGCCGATCAGAAGCAGGATCAGGATGATCAGCAGGATCGTTCCAAGCATGGCGGTGTCCTCCTAGGCCTTTGGCTCTGGAACGCTGCGGCGCGGCGCTTGGTTCCGGCGCTGGCCGCGGCGTCCATTCGGGCGCTCGTCTCGGCGTTCGTCTCGGCGTTCGTCTCGGCGTTCGTCTTTCGGCCGCTCACCGGCTCTGGCGCCCTGCGCCTGGCCTTTACCCCGATGCGGCTCTTTTTCGTCACGACCGGAGCCGTTGGCCAGCGCCCTGTAGTGGTCGTGCAGCTTTCGCAGCTCCGTCTCGCTGCGCTCCTCCAGGTCGACAAGCCGCGTGTCGGCGGAATCGACTGCACGCAGCAACTCGTCGATCTTGAGATGCAAGGCGTGATTGTCGCGATTCTGGGTGTTCTGGATCAGGAACACCATCAGGAAGGTCACGATAGTCGTGGACGTGTTGATGACCAGTTGCCAGGTGTCCGAATAGCCGGCGAGGGGGCCCAGGGCCGCCCATACCAGCACCGCCAGGCAAGCCAGGGCGAAGCTGAAGGGGTGCCCGACCAGGCGCGCGATGTGGGCGGCGGCGCGATCGAACATGGACATTGCGCAACCTTGTGCTGCCGTCTCGGTCCCGCAGACACAACGTCCGCGCGCGTGGGTCGGTTCCCGCAGGCATGCCGCGCCACAATGCCGCGCGGGTCAGGCTGTTGGCGCCATACGAAGCGGCTGGGAGGCGTGATACGCCGCTCGCCTGCCTGGCCGGTCGGGTATCCGGTTAGCTAGTTTTCTCCGGAACCACCGAGCCGGCCTTGGCCGGCGTCGTGCCCTCACCGCCAACCTCCGCGCCCAACTTCTCGGCGACGGAGCGCACCTCGCGGATCCTCTCCGCATTGTTGCCCGGCGGCGCGTCGCCGGTCATGTTCTCTTCCGTCGCGACCTGCAACAGGTGCAGGTCGTATTCCCATTGCCGCAGCAGCGCGAGCTTCTGGTCGCGCGTAAGATCCTCCCGCGCCAGCAGCGCATCGGGGCTCGTGAAGTGCTTGGCCACGTCTGCTGCCATCTTCTCGAATGTCGCCTGATCCATGATCCGCTCCATCCCGTAGTTCGGGGCAGTAGCCCGGGTACGTGCACACATGCGGATGAACACCCGCCAATCTGCGGGGTTCCGGCAGCAAACGGCAACCGCATGGTCCCTGGCTTGTTCACTGATACCAAGAACCGATTGAGGAGAGAGTGAGATGAAAAGAGCAATGCTTCTGGGCAGCGCAGTGGCCGTCATGTTCGGCGCAGCGCCCCTGTCAGCACTCGCCGACGACACGATCCCGGTGAATCCGCGCGCGCAGCTCGCGCAGGACCAGACTGCGGCCGGTCAGGTCGACGCGGGGAGCCTCGTCGGTCAAGAAATCTATGACGGCAACGGCGACAAGGTCGGCGACATCGACAGCGTGATGGTCAGCCAGAACGGCGAGGTCTCGGCCGTTGTGGTGGACGTCAGCGGCTGGCTTGAAAGCGAGAAGCTGATCTCAATGAAATGGTCCGACCTGCAGATGGGCGAGGACGACAGGATCGTCACCTCTCTGACCAAGGAGACGGCAGAGTCCGCCGCAGGCTACACCTACAAGGACGAAAGCATGCGCGGCCAGGTGATGACCGAGTCCGGCGAACGCTACGCGGGTGCTCCAGCCGGTATGGCGCCAGATGCAACCGAGGGCGCGACCGGTGGCGCGACCGACAGCGCCGCTACCGGAACGAACGCCGGCACGACCACTGGCACGACCACTGGCACGGAGATGGGCGATACGACCACCGCCGTCGTGAACCCGGACGGTTCGCTGAACGCCAGCAAGCTGATCGGCCTCGATGTGCAGAGCCCGCAGGAGGAGAAAGTCGGCGATATCGGCGAGGTGGTGGTCTCCAAGGACGGCAACATCGAGGGCGTGGTGGTGGATGTCGGCGGCTTCCTCGGCATTGCAACACACCCGGTTCTGCTGGAGTGGGACGACGTGACCCTTAGCAGCCAGGATGGGACCGATCGGGCGGTCGTTAACCTGGACAAGGCGCGGCTGGAACAAATGCCGGCTTACCAGAGTTCAAGCAGGTAACCGAACCTGCCCCTGTGAGCAGGGGAGCAGGCGGGCCAAGCGCCCGCCTGTTTTCGTTTGGGATCCGGTCGAGGAGAGGAGGTGGTGATGCCGAGACCCAGCAAGTTCAGCCAAACCGAGCGCGCTTACGACGATCTGGTGGAGGAGTTCAGCAACCTTGTCGCGGCGATGGAAGACGTGTTCGCAGCGGCCACCGAGGACGGCGGCGACAAGCTCTCCGAGCTGAGAGGGCAGGCGGAGGCTAGTCTCAAGAAGGCGAAGTCCCGGCTCGGTTTGCTGGAAAAGAGCGCCGTCGCCAAAGCGCGCAAGGTCGCCACCGATTCCGACGACTACGTCCACGAGAATCCATGGACCGCTGTCGGCATCGGGGCGGGCATGGGATTGCTGCTCGGCCTGCTGATCGGGCGGAAGTGAGCCTGCACGCAGCCGGGCGCCGTCCCATGACTGCGCACGCCACGGATGGCATCGTCCGCTCCGGCCGGCGCATGCTGGCGATCGTGGTCGGCATGGCGCGCACGCGGCTCGGTCTCCTGGCGATCGAGCTTATGGAGGAGAAGAGCCGCATCTGGCTCACGCTGGTGCTGACGGGATTGGCGCTGATCTTCGCGTCGATGGCGCTGCTGATGCTCTCCCTCCTCGTGATCGTCGCGTTCTGGGACGAGAACCGGCTGCTCGCGATCGGGGGCCTGCTCGCCTTCCATGTGCTCGCGGCGGCCGTGACGTTGCTGGTCCTGCGGCGGCGGGGAAAAGTCGGCTCGAAACTCTTCGCGCATACCCTCCACGAATTGCAAAGGGATGAAGCCGAGCTCGCGGGCGAGGACGAACCCGACAAGCCGGATCTCGATTTCCAGTCGAGGCGGCGCCGTGGCTAGGCGGCGTTCGCGTTCCGTGGAGCTGAAGCAGCGCCGCGACGTCCTGATTGCGCGGGCGCGGCTCGAGCGCGTGGCGCTGCGCGACGCGACGCAGGATCTGCAGATCGCAGGCGACCGTGCCGTCCGCATCGCGCTCGGCGGGCTCGCCTTGATCCGCCGGTACTGGCTGCCGCTCGGCCTGATCCTGGCCGGGACCTTATCGGGCCGTGCGCGCCCTGTGCTGCGCATGGTGCGCACAGGCCTCGTGGTCTGGCAGTCGGTGAAGCTGCTGCGCGCTGCGCGACGCTAGCAACGCGCCCTTTTCTCACTTGTTTACAGAGGCAAGTGGCGTCTCGCCATTGCGTTCACAGCACGGAGGAGCCGGCCATGAACAAGGATCAGGTTGAGGGCAATTGGAAGCAGCTGAAGGGCAAGGTCAAGGAGCAGTGGGGCAAGCTGACCGATGATGACCTTACGGTCGTCGAAGGCAACATGGATCAGCTCGCCGGCCGCGTCCAGGAACGTTACGGTATCCAGCGGGACGAAGCCGAGCAGCAGATCCACGAGTTCCGCCGCCGCAACGACGACCTGTGGCCCTGAGCCGCATTTGGAGCAAGATCATGCGGCCCGCGTTTGCGGGCCGTTTCTTTTTGGCTGCTTTCGCCTAGAAGAAATCGCGTGCCGGGCCGCCCCTCTGCAGCGCGCATACCAGGAGCGCGACCAGCAGCATGATGAGGGATACCCCGAAAAGAAGCTGTCCGATGCTGCCGGCGGTCGGCGAAGAGGCGCCGAATCCAACCATTCCAGTGGCGATTGTGGTGATCAGGAACAGAACGACCAACCGCATGACGACCTCCCTCGAGAGACCGGGCGAGCGAATCAGTTGAACAGCAGCCAGATGACGATGAGGACCGGGATCGGCACGCCCAACAGCCAGAACAACGCGTAGCGCATGGCCTTGCCTTTTCCTGTCACATACTCCGGCCGCGCCATCCGACGCGACTGACAGCGGACAAACTCGGCTCGCGGGCGCTTGTTCCGAGGCGAAGGCGGATCAGGCGGGCTCGGTCGAGTGCGCGGCGGTATCGGGGGCCGCCGGCGGGCGACGGTCCGCGGGGCTGCGAGCGCGGCTGGATTCGAGGCGGAAAACCAGCGTGCTGGTCGTGCCCGGTGGACCTGAGGTGGTGATCTCGCCGCCAAGCTGGCGGGTGAAGGCCTCGATCAGGCTCCGGCCCATGCTGCCCGGCACATCGCTCTCGACCTTGCGCTCTTCTTGGCCGATGCCGTCATCGGCGATCACCAGCTTCGCCATGCCGTCCTCCTCGCACGTGATGCGCACGGAGATGATGCCGGAGCGCTGATCGGGAAAGGCGTGCTTGAACGAGTTGGTGAGGAGCTCCGTCGTCAGCAGCGCGAGCGGAACGGCGCGGTCGCCGGTGACCATCACGTGGGGAATGTCGACGCTGAGGCGCACGCGCCGCGGCGGCACGCCGGACCCGTCCTGAAGCAGGCTGCACAGGTTGGTCATGAAGGGGTGCAGATCGACCTCCTGCAGGTCCTGGCTCTCATAGAGATGCCGATGCACCAACGCGAGGGCGTTGATGCGCATCTGCACATCGGCGAATGCCTGCTTGACCGCTTCGCCGCGGGGAATGCGGGCGTAGAGATTGAGGAGGCTGGTCACGGTCTGCAGGTTGTTCTTCACGCGGTGGTGGATTTCGCGCAGCATCATCTGCTTCTGGGCCAGCGACTGGCGCAGGTCGGCCTCCCGCTGATCCAGCCGGATCGCCATCTCGCGCAGCGTCTCGGCCAGGTCGCGGAACTCGGTGGGAGCGCCTTCGAACTCGCGCTTCACCGACAAGTCGCCGACGCTCATCGAGCTGGCGGCCTTGGTCAGGCGTCCGATCCATTTGGTGACCAGCACGCGGGTGCCGATGAGCGCCGCCGCCATCGCGGCCACCGACACGAATACCAGCACGCCGATCTGGATGAACAGCGTGGTGCGCAGCGGCTCGATCAGCCGCGCCGTCGGCTGGCCCAGCAGGACAAACAGCTCCCGGTCGCCGATCACGTTGACGGCGTAGTTGCGGCGCACGCCGTCCTGGCCCACGGAATCGAAGGTGCGGACATGGCCGCCCACGACCTCCTGGATGGTCTCGAAGCTCGGCAGGCCGGCCTGTGTATCGACGCCCTGCGCCTTCGGCCCGACCAGGACATGCCCGCCCCGGTCGAGCAGATAGACCATGGCATCGGGCGGAAGGCCCGGTTCCTGCCCGATGGCGGACAGCCATTCGAGACGGATCGCGAGCGACAGCACGCCGATGACCTCGTTGCGTTCGTGCACCACCGGCGCCGCATAGACGATGACGCCCTCCTGCAGGCGCGCCGCGTAAAAGTAACCGCTGACGGCCTCGCGGCCGCTCTCCAGCACCGCCTTGAACCAGTCGGCGGTCGCCACGTTCGGAGAGTAGGCGGCAGGGTCGGATTGGCAAGCCAGGTCTCCCTTCGTGTCCCGCAGGATCGCGATCGCATAGGCAGGATAGGGGCGGATGGCCGTCTCCAGCGCGTGCGTGCATTCCGGGCCGCCCGCCGGCTCGCCCGAGAGCGTGGCGGCGATTGTCGGCTCGAGAGCCAGGTTCTGGATGATGCGGCTGGATTGCCACAGCAGGTTGGTCTCGTAGTTCGAGGCCAGCGTCGCAAACCGCACTGTCGATTCGTGTGCATCGCGCACCTGATCGCGATAGCGTTCGATGGCGGCCATGATGCCGAAGGCGCTGGGAACGACCAGGACGATCGCGAACAGAAGGATCAGCCGGTGGCGCAGAGGCTGCAGAAGCTGACCAAACATCGACACCGGGTCTCCCTTATCGCCCGCCTGGACCATTCGGGGCGCGGAATCTCGAGTCGCGCGCCCCGATCCAAGCGGTAGACAGGCTAGACCGCCTGTCTGCTCTGTCTAGGCTGACCGAAAAACGACAGAGCCTGGGAGATTGTGACCTTGAGCGTATCTGGCTCGAATGGCTTGGTGACCAGATAGGTCGGTTCCGGCCGCTCGCCCGTGAGCAGGCGCTCCGGATAGGCGGTGACGAAGATGACGGGCACCTTCATGGAATCGAGGATTTCCTTGACCGCCGTGAGGCCGGAGCCCCCCGGACCAAGGTCTATGTCCGCAAGGACCAGGCCCGGCTGGCTTTTCTGCGCCAGGCGCACCGCCTCAACCTGGCTGGACGCGATGCCGACGACGGAATGGCCCATGTCGCGCACCAGCCCGACAATATCGAGCGCAATCACCGGCTCATCCTCGATCACCAGGATGGAGGTCGCCATTTGCTCGTTCACCGACGACCAGGCGGACGCCAGCAGATCGGCCCCTTCCTCGTGTGAGACGCCGAGAATTTGCGACGCGTCCTGGACCGAAAACCCTTCGAGCGTTGTTAATAACAGCATCTGGCGTTCGGACACAGGCAAGGCCTGCAGGCGTGCCTCAACCGACAGGTTGCTGGGCTCGGGATCGCCCGCGTCCCCCTCGTGAACGCCGGCACGGGACCAGACATCATGGAACAGGCGGAACAGTTGCAGGCGCACATCGCCAGCCGGGGAAATCCGGTCCGGTTCCTGGAGCAAGTCCTCGAGGCAGATCCGCACATAGGTATCCCCGGTCTGCTGCGAGCCGAGCAGCGCCCTGGCGTAGCGCCGCAGATAACGGAGATTTTCGACGATTTTCTCGGATACGTCTGGCATCAGTCCCTCTCTGGCCACCCATTGATTTTTTTTTGTGTCTAAAGGAACCCCGACCGCGACCTCGGGGTTCCCACCCGTAGATAAAAATGTGCGGCCCGGGCATAGCTCCATATTCCTATCACAGCGGGGGTTTGCAGGGAAATGGCAACGGCGTCTAGAAAAGCACCCGGCAAACACAGTGGCTTCGGGACGGCGCGATACGCGTCTGGGGTGGAATCAGTGAGTAAGGACGAAAAAGACAAAAGAGTGAAGAGTGAAGTGATAACATCGCAGGATTCCTCAGCACGCGGAAAGAGGCGTGCGCCGGCCGTGCTTGATCGATGGTTCGACGCTCAGCTTGGCCGGCTTTACGCCGATGTGGCGTCGGAGCCGGTCCCCGTTGAAATGCTGCAGTTGATCTCCAAGTTGAAGAAGCCAAAGCAGCCTGGCTCCTGAACCGCCTTTCAATAATCAGGAAGAAAGAGGCATGGAGGAACCGGCGTTCGACCGCATGTCGGCGGAGTTGCAATCCGCGTTGCTGGAGGTGCTGCCGCATCTGCGCGCTTTCGCGCGGTCGCTGACGCGCAACCGCGATCAGGCGGACGACCTCGTCAACGATGCGATCGTGCGGGCGATCAGCGCCTCGCAGCAGTTCACGCCCGGCACCAATTTCAAGGCGTGGATATTCACCATCCTGCGCAACCTTTTCTACAACGAGGGGCGCAAACGGCATTCGCGGTTCTCCTCGCTCGACGACCTCACTGTGAACGAACCTTCGATCAGCGCCTCGCAGGAGGCGAGCCTGGAATTCTGCGACTTCCGCCGTGCCTTCTGGCAGCTCAATCCCGATCAGCGCGAGGTGCTGATCCTGGTCGGCGCCAGCGGCCTCAGTTACGAGGAGGCGGCCGCTGTCTGCGACTGCCGCGTCGGCACCATCAAGAGCCGCGTCTCGCGGGCGCGCGCCGATCTCAAGCGCATGCTCGACGAGGGGGCGCTGGCGACGGTGCGCTCCGACATCGAGCCAGTCAGCGGTGGCACCTTCGCCGAAGTGCTGGAGCCGGTCGCAACGGCAAGGGCCCTCAAGCGAGCCCGCTGAGGGCCGGCCTACAAAATCGCCAAAAGCCGCAACTCGAGCGCCAGCGCGATCGCGCGGGCGAGCGCCGCGTCGGCCCCCAATCGCGCGGCGACATTGCCGAGCCGCGTCTCATGCTCCGCGGCTGACATGAATTGCAGCGCAGATGCGGCCAGCTCCCGCACCACGACGGTCTGGTCGGGCCGGCAGACCAGCAGAACCTGGGAACGGGCCGTCATGTCGATCGCGGAAAGGTCGGGCTCCGGCGCCTGATGCGCCATCCAGAGTTCCACGACTGGCGCGCTCACGGAGACGATCTGCGCGTGCCGCGCGCGGCGGATCGCGAGCGCCTCCAGCTGATCTGCCGGCAGGCCGGCGAGCGCGTCCGCCGCGAGGTAGCGCTCCACGGGCGCGTGATAGGAGGCGATCCGGGCGAATTCGAAGCGCGCCATCTCTCCGACATAAGGTAGGGCGCCCAGCTCCGGCAGGTCGCGCAGGTAGTCGGGGAAGGCGGCGCCGTATTCGAACAGGCAGGGCTGGCGCGGCGGATGCGCCAGGACGAAACGCCACGCCGCCTGCTCGAAGTAGTCGCGCCCCACCAATTGCAGCGTCACCGGGAAATTGGCTTTGAGCGCCTCGCCCAGGCCGATCAGGAAGTTGTTGCGATAGATGGCAAGGCGTTCGGCCCCGTCGAATGCGTCGGCGACGATCGCCGGCGCCAGCCGGCCGCTGTCGCCGGATAGCAGATAGTCGCGATAGGCGCCCTGCAACTCCGCCAGGTTCATGCCGTGCTCCGCATCGCATGATCGAGGCGCGTCTGCGCCTTGTCCGCCTCCGCGAGCAAAGTTTCCAGGGGCGGCAGCGCGCTGTCCCACTCGACCAGGGTCGGGCGCGGCCCAATCAACGCGAGCGCCTGCTCATAGAGCGCCCAGACCTGGTCCGAGACGGGAGAGCCGTGATCGTCGATGCGGATCGACCGGTTGCCGATCTGGCGCAGATGGTGGCCGGACAAGTGAATCTCGCCGATCGGCAAAGGCGCGATCGCGGCAAGATAGGCACGGGCATCGTCGCCGTGGTTCTCCGCCGAAACGAACACGTTGTTGACATCGAGCAGCAGTCCGCAGCCGCTGCGCTGGCAAAGCTCGGCGAGGAACTGCGGTTCCGCGCGGTCGGATTGCGCATGGCGCAGATAGGTGGAGGGATTCTCCACCATGACCTCCCGGCCGATCGCCTCCTGGAATCGCATGACGTTGCGCGCGATCGCGGCCAGCGCCTCCTCGTCATACGGAACCGGCAGCAGGTCGTTGAAATAGACCCCGCCTGTGACGCTCCAGGAGAGATGGTCGGAGACGGCCGCCGGCTCGACGCGCCGGACCAGGGCGGCGATGCGTGACAGATGGTCTTGATCCAGTCCCTCGGCGGATCCCAGTGACAGGCCGACGCCATGCAGGCTGATCGCGTATTCGCCGCGTAACGACTCCAGCAGGGCCGGCGTCGCTCCGCCGCCCAGGAAATTCTCGGTGTGGACCTCCAGCCAGGCGATGCCCGGCCGCTCGGTCGCGACGCGCTCGTGATGCGCCGCGCGCAGGCCGATGCCGCTTGCGACCGGCAGATGGGAGCAGGAAGGCAGCGCAACGGAGTTCATCTTAGCCACCCCCCAGGAAGCCACCGGCGGAGATCGGGGCCGGGCGCGTGGTGCCGCCCCAGATGATCAGCGGCCGCAGCCAGGCCAATTCCGCAGCATCATCGTAGCGGATCTTGCCGTCCGCCAGGGAGACGCCGAGGCGGCGCCATAGCCGGTCGAGGTCCAGCGCGGAGCCCCGCTCGATATGCTGCCTGGCAAGGGCGGCGATCACCGGCTGGCCGAGCAGGGCATCGCAGCGGTCGAGCAGTTTCATGGTTGGCCACTTGACCGTCACGTCGCCGCCCTCGGCTAGGACACTGCGCAGGCAATCGCTGAACCCCGTCCTGCCACCGCTCGCCCGCAGGGACTCGATCTCGGCCATCAGCACGAACAAGGCGCCGCCCCAATAGATGCCGCCGCGGCCGGCATTCTCAAGCCCGATGCCGGTCATTGCCGGCATGCCGCGCGGCATCTGCGATATCCATTCGTGCCAAACGACGTCTTCCGACTTCCAGCCGGCGCGGGCGCGCAGCACGGGCTCATAGAAGGTCGCGATGCCTTCGTTGAGCCAGGCGCCGGTATCGCGCATCAGGGGCGAGCCGAGGTGAAGCAGCTCGTGGGTCAGCACCCAATCGTCATAGAGATCCTGGCTGGACACTTCGCGGCCGACCAGCACGGTGACGACGGCGCCGCCGAGCGACAGGACACGGCCGAACGGCACGCCGCTCCGCTTGCTGGGAACCAGAATCACCAGGCCGCTTCCGGCCGGCGAGCGCGCCCAGAACCGGCGATTGCTTTCGGCTACCGCCGACACCCAGGCGATCATCTGCTCCCGCGCGATCCGCCAGGTGCCGGACGGGATCGCGAGCGTGAGCTCCGGGTCGCCCGCCAGACTCTCGCCCGCGATGTCTCCCAGGATCAGCGGCCCGGCTTCGTTCAGCCGCAGCAGCGGCACCTGGTAATAGCCGTCCCGGTCCGGCCTGAGCGCGGTGAGGATAGTCCCGCCCGCCGGGAAGCTGACGCGGAAGCGCAGCATCACGGCGCGCTTGGTCTCGGGCAAAGGTAGGAGAAATCCCGGCGTCACCAGCACCGCGCCGCCGAACGGCATGGCCGAGCCCAGGTCGTCCTCGGCTCTCGCGAACGCGCCAAGGTCGTAGGTGAAGCGGCCCTTGCCGTCGCCATAGGTCTCGGGATCGGTCCGCCAGTGATCCCGGTTGCCGAGCGCGGTGAATCCGGAAATCGACAGCGCGGGATCGCAGGCCGCGGCGATGTCGAGCCTGGCCGCACGGGGATCGTCGAGCGTGACATCGTAGTGGCAGGCCGGATCGTCCGCGCCCGCGGCCGGCTGCGCCGCGGCCACGATCGCCGCGCAGGCCAGCGCAGCGGCGCTACGCGGCAGAGCCCAGCTCATCATGTTCGACAATCGCAACCGCGCCCCATTCCAGCCAGCCTTGCAGGATCTGCGCCGCGCGCGCCGGCGCCGCGTCGAGGCCGGCCTGCCGCGCAACCAACTCGCACATCGCGCCGAAGGTCGCGCCGGCCTGCATCGCCTCCAGTGCGGCGTGCTCAAGCGGATCGATTGCGCGGAACCTCACGTCATGCTCCACCCGCCAGACCATGATGGCGCGGGCGCACCGCGCCTGCCGGTCGAGCGCGATTGCGGCGTTCTCCAGCAGGCGCGGTCGCGCCTCATCGACCGGGGTCGAGACCGGGAACGCGTCCAGGGTTGGATGGAAGCGGAGACGGATGGAGCCCCAGAACTCGGGCGGCACGCCGGCCAGATTGGCAAGGCCCGCCGCCGGCGCGGCCGCCGCATCGAAAGCGAAGGCCAGTCCCCAGTCGAACCGCGCCATGTCGGTGAACCACGGCTCGTCGCGATAGGGTGCCTCGGCCGCCAGGAACGCGGGGAGATTCCGCCCCGCCCAGCGGATCGAGGGATGCTGCGATGGATGCCGTGCGATATAGGCGCGCGCCATGCGGTCGAATGCCTGGTCGCCCATCAGCGCCTTCAGCGCGGGAAAGTCATTGCCGAGCGCCTCCGCCAAGCGGGACCAGTAGGCGTTGCGATAGACCGCGAACATGGTCTCGGCGCTCTCGCGCGCATTGCCGCGCAATTGGCGCAGGATGTCCTGCGAGCGGCCGAGCAGGCCGTCCTGGAACGTGTGCTCGATGCGCGACAGGTCCATCACGCCACTTCGGCCGGCCTGCTGAGCGCGCTCGCCGCGAGGCTTCGGGCTTGCGCGAGTTCCCGCACCAGATCCGCGAGCGGCGGGATCCTGTCGTCGCGCTCGATCATGGTCGCGACCGGGCCGAACCGCCTGACGGCATGGGCGTAAAGCTGCCACACATCCTCGACAACCGGCCGGTCGTGGGTGTCGATGATATAGGTCCCGTTGTGCTCGTGCCCGGCCAGGTGGATGTAGGCGACGGCCTCGCGCGGGATCGCGTCGACATAGTCGGTGGCGCGGAAATCGTGGTTGAAGGCGCTCACATGGACGTTGTTGATGTCGAGCAGCAGGCGGCAGCCGGTGCGGCGATGGAGCTCGCGCAGGAACTCCCATTCCGGCACGGAGTCCTGTGTGAAGGTGACATAGGTCGAGGCGTTCTCGAGCGCGATCTCCCGCCCCAGGAAGGCTTGCACCCGGTCGATGCGCGCGGCGACGTGCGCCAGCGCCTCCTCGGTCAGTGGCAGAGGCAGCAGGTCGTGCATGTTGATGCCCGCGACGCCGGTCCAGCACAGGTGGTCGGAGATGATCGCGGGCTCGACGCGCGCCGCCAGGCCCTTCAGCCGCGCGAGATAGTCCATGTCGAGCGGATCGGTGGAGCCGATGGAGAGCGACACGCCGTGCATCACCACCGGGTAGCGCGCCCGGATCGCCATCAGCATGGCGAGCGGCCGCCCGCCATCCACCAGGTAGTTCTCGGACAGGATCTCGAACCAGTCGATCGCGCCGGCAAGCTCGGGCGCGCCATCCAGGATCACCGGATAGTGTTGGGGCCTGAGGCCAAGGCCGAAGCCGAGGGACGATACGGCACGCGGGGTCATGCTGCGGCGCCAGAGATCGGAGACACGAACCGGACAAAAGAAGCGGGCGCAGGCCGAGACCGGCCGGCGCCCGCGATCCTACCAGAACCGGATCAGCTATTGATCACAGTGCCGCCGGCGGCCGTGCAGGCCTCGGCGCTGGATTGCTCGACCCAGCCCTGGCCCTTGCACGCGTTCTGGCCCTTGCAGGAATTGCTGGCGGTCTTGCAGGCGCCCTGGCCCTTGCAGGCGTTGATCCCGGCGCAATGCACGCCGTCTGCGCTGGCCGGCGCGCTGGTCAGGCTGACGGAGCCGCCCATCAACATGGCTGCGGCGGTGGCGGCGAGGGTCGCCCCCGTGATCTTTCTCATCGAAGTCATGGAACTTCCTCCGATCTCAGGTTTTCGGTCTGTCGCAGCAGCCGGAAACGGTAGCGGCTCCAGCCACGGGGGATAAATCACCTTTGTGTGAAAGGGACAATGTTTGGGATGTTGCACCTGCGAAGGACGCCCTGTATGTAGAAAGCCTCGCAACAAGAGAGAAGAATTCCGTTAAGGGGCTTGGTCTTACAGCCCGGAGCTGCGAGAAGTCATGAACCACCTCGACCGCCTGGAAGCGCAGAGCGTGTACATTCTGCGCGAAGCCTTCAACCGCATCGAGAAGCTGGCCATGCTCTGGTCCCTGGGCAAGGACAGCAATGTCATGGTCTGGCTGGCCAAGAAGGCCTTTTTCGGCCATGTGCCCTTTCCGGTGATGCATATCGACACCGAAAAGAAGTTCCCGGAGATGTACGCGTTCCGCGACCGCTACGCGCAGGAATGGAACCTGAGCCTGATCGCGGACAAGTGTCCGCCGGTCGAGGAGGTGGACCAGACCTTGCCGCCGGCCGCCCGATCGGCAGCGCGCAAGACCCTCGGCCTCAGGAACGCGATCGAGCGCTACGGGTTCAACGGCATCATCGCCGGCATCCGGCGCGACGAGGAGGCGGTGCGCTCGAAGGAGCGCGTGTTCAGCCCGCGCGGCGAAAGCGGGCAGTGGGACTTCCGCGACCAGCCGCCGGAATTCTGGGACTACTTCAACACCGACCTGCCGCCGGGCACGCATCTGCGCGTCCATCCGCTGCTGCATTGGACGGAGATGGACATCTGGCGCTACATCGCGCGCGAGAAGATCCCGATGGTCGAGCTCTATTTCGCCAGGAACGGCAAGCGTTACCGCTCCCTGGGCGACCAGGACATCACCTTCCCGATCGACAGCAAGGCCAGCACCATCGAGGAGATCATCATAGAACTGGAGCAGACCCGCGCGCCGGAACGCGCCGGACGCGCCATGGACCGCGAGACCGAGGACGCCTTCGAGCGGCTGCGCGCCGCCGGCTATATGTGAGGCGCGCATGAGCACTGAACGCGAACTGATGCGTGTCGTGATCGTCGGCCATGTCGATCACGGCAAGTCCACCCTGGTGGGGCGGCTGTTTCACGACACCGGCTCCCTGGCCGACGGCAAGCTGGAGCAGATCAAGGGAATGTGCGAGCGGCGCGGCATGCCGTTCGAATGGGCCTTCCTGATGGATGCCTTCCAGTCGGAGCGCGACCAGGGCATCACCATCGATACCGCGCAGATCTGGTTCAAGACGCCGAAGCGCGACTACACCATCATCGACGCGCCCGGCCACCGCGAGTTCATCAAGAACATGATCACCGGCGCCGCGAGCGCGGAGGCCGCGATCATGCTGATCGACGCCAGCCAGGGCGTGCAGCAGCAGTCGCGCACCCACGCCTTCCTGCTGAACCTGCTCGGCATCAGGCAGATCATCGTGGTCGTCAACAAGATGGACCTGGCCGGCTGCGACGAGCGGACCTTCGCGGCAATCAAGGCGGAATACGTCCGCTACCTGGACGAGATCGGCATCGTGCCCAATTTCGTCATCCCCGCGGTGGCGCGTGACGGCGACAACCTGGTCCACCGCTCGGAGCGCATGGGCTGGTACCAGGACGGCACGCTGATCTCCGCGCTGGATTCGTTCCAGAGCCAGGGCGAGCTCAGGGCCCTCCCGCTGCGCCTGCCGATCCAGGACGTCTACAAGTTCGACGACCGGCGTATCCTGGCCGGGCGCATCGTCAGCGGACGGCTCAAGGTCGGCGACCGGCTGTTGTTCTCGCCCTCCAACAAGGTGGCACGGGTCAAGACCATCGAGGCCTGGAACGCCGAGCCGCCGCTGGAGGCGGAGCCCGGCCAGTCGATCGGCATCATCACCGACGAGCAGATTTTCATCGAGCGCGGCGAAATCGCGAGCCACGAGAAGGCCGCGCCGATCGAAACCAACGTGTTCCACGGCCGCCTGTTCTGGCTGGGCAGGAAGCCGCTGACCCGCGGCGACACCTATCGCCTCAGGATGCTGAGCAGGGACGTTCAGGTGACGGTGGAGCGGATCGAGGCAATCTACGATCCGGATTCGCTGTCCCAACGCCCGGCCGAGACGGTCGAGCGCAACGAGATCGCCGACGTCGTGCTGCGCTCCTACGCGCTGCTGGCGCTGGACGAGGCCGACGACAATCCGCAAACCGGCCGGTTCGTGCTCAGCGACGGCGCGAACATCGTCGCCGGCGGCACCATCAGCATGCGCGATTATCCCGACCAGCGGAAGCTGGTCACCGTCAGGTCGACCAACATCACTGCGGTCGCGCACCGCATCACCAACACGCAGCGCGTCTCGCGCAACGGGCACAAGGGCGGCGTGCTGTGGTTCACCGGCCTTTCCGGCGCGGGCAAGTCGACCATCGCCATGGCGGTGGAGCAGGAGCTGTTCCGGCGCGGCTACCAGACCTACGTGCTCGACGGCGACAACGTGCGCCGCGGGCTCAACTCAAACCTATCCTTCTCGCCGGAGGATCGTGCGGAGAATATCCGTCGCGTCGGCGAGGTGGCGGCCCTGTTCGCCGATTCAGGCCAGATCGTCGTCACCGCCTTCATCTCGCCCTACCGCTCCGACCGGCGGCGCGCGCGCGCCGCAGCAAAGGACGGCTTCCACGAGATCTACATCAAGGCCAGCCTGGAGACCTGCGAGAAGCGCGACCCGAAAGGCCTCTATCGGCGCGCGCGCAGCGGCGAGATCGCGGAATTCACCGGCGTCACCGCACCCTACGAGACACCGGACGCGCCCGAGCTCACGATCGATACGGATCGTCTCTCGGTGGAGGAAAGCGTTGCGGCCGTCCTCGACTACGTCGACAGGAAATTCCGGAAACACTCGTAATTCCAGCGCTTACGCGCTTGGTGAATCCGCGACTCAACATGCTGTAAAGTCACACAATATTGTGGTGGCCTTTTAAGCTTGCGTGGTCGATTTCCCCTGCCTAAGGTGCCCATCAATAACGTTGCCGTGGGACGGTTGATGCAACCGCAACCTGAACCGCACGGCGCATTGGGTGGCTAAGACATAGATTGCAGATGTGTTGCTTGCCGCTCCGGGCCGTGAGGGCGCCCGAGGAGCAGCGGTGCCCTTTTGTCCAACGTTTCATCCTGTTGGGGGGTATGGCAGAGATGAAAGATATGAGAGCTCAGGTCGGTGAGGCAATTCGCCGATGGTTCGCCCCGCGCGAGATCATCATCCGCACCAGCGGCCGGATCCAGTTCGTCTGCCTGTCCACGCGCGCGCAACTGATCGCGACCACCATGCTCGGTGGCGTCGTGCTCGGCGCGCTGGGCGCCTCCATCAATCTGGCTGTCGAGCAACTGCACCAGTATTCCCGCGACATGGCCGTCCGACAGGCGGAAGCGGCCTATGACGAGCTGCTGACCGCGTTCGGCGATTTCATCCAGCGGGCCGGCGGCACCATCGCGACCGCCGACGCCGAGATTGCCGCGCTGGCGGAGCGCACGCATCCCGGCAGCGGCATGCTGCCGCCGGGCACGGATGGCGCGCCGGTATCCGGCAGCGGCAATGCCGCGCTGAAATCCGCGCTGCGCGACCGGCTGGCCACGTTCGAGTCCGACCTGCGCAACGTGTCGGAGCGCAACCGCATCCTGGTCGACGAGCTGGCCGATCTCAGGCACGCGCTGCGGCAGGCCGAGATCGACCGCGACGGCGCAATCGAGGCGCGCCAGGCGAAGGCCGAGCAATTGGCCGACGAGATGAGCAAGACCCGCTTGCTCGGCAATCGCGGCCAGGCCTTGCAGCGCGAACTGGCGGAAGTGGCGGCGCGCGGCGCCAGCGCCGAGGCACGCATCAATACGCTCAATGCCAAGGTCGCGAATCTGGAAACCGAGATCCGCGAGACCAACCGCCGCGCCGGCGATATCGAGGAGCAGGCGCGGCAACTGACCGTCGCGCTCAGCACCGCTATCGAGCAGCGCAACCGGCTGCAGAACGAGCGCGCCGTGATGGCGGGGACGATCGGCAGTCTGCGCCACCAGCTTGCGACGCTGCAGGAGAGCCAGGCCAATTTCGTCGCCGACCTTGCCGAGCGCGCGCGCAACAACATCGACGACATGGAAAAGACGGTGGCGATGACCGGCCTCGACGTCGAAGAGCTGCTGCAGAACATCGACGAGCATCGGTCTGGCGAGGGCGGCCCTTTCATTCCGGCATCGGCCGGGACCGGCGACGAGAACCAGCAGAAGCTGATGGAGAGCGTGGCCACGCTGGGCGACCAGGTCGAGCGATGGGAGAAGCTGCATATGATCCTGCGCACCCTGCCGCTGACCGCGCCGATCGACAGCTACTATGTTTCCAGCACCTTCGGCACGCGCGCCGACCCCTTCAACGGCAAACGCGCGCTGCACGAAGGCGTCGACATGGTCAGCAAGCTCCGTTCCGAGGTGCTGGCCACCGCGCCCGGCACCGTGACCTTCGCCGGCTGGAGGGGCGGTTACGGCCGCGTGGTGGAGATCGATCACGGCCTCGGAATCGTCACGCGCTACGCCCATCTCCACGCCATTAACGTAAAGGTAGGAGATCTGGTGGATTATCGGCAGGAGATCGGCAAGCTCGGAAGCTCCGGCCGATCCTCCGGGCCGCATGTCCATTTCGAAGTTCGTTACAATGGCCGGCCGCTCGATCCAATGGCATTTCTGAAGGCGGGTCGATATGTTTTCAAAGGGTAGCAAGCAGGTTTCCGCCGGGACCGAGAGCGCGCGCTCCACGGGCAAGGCCTCGGTCCCATCCATCATCAGCGCCGATCTGCGGATCAACGGCGATCTCGTCTCCGCCGGCGACGTGCAGGTCGACGGCTGGGTGGCGGGCGACATCCAGAGCCGCAACGTCGTGGTCGGGCAAGGCGCCACCGTCGAAGGCGAGGTGCAGGGCGAGACGGTGCGCATCTGCGGCACCGTGAAGGGCTCGATCAAGGCCGACCAGGTCGTGCTGGAGAAGACGGCCAAGGTCACCGGCGACGTGATGCACAAGAGCCTCGCCATCGAGGAGGGCGCCTACCTGGAAGGCATGTGCAAGCGCATCGACGCGCCGGCCGCCGCCCAGGTGCCGGCCGCGATGTCCACCCAGGCCGCCAAGCCCGCATTGCCCGCCGCGAACGAGATGAAGCCGCTGCTGGGCGGCGAGGCCAAGCCGCTCGGCGAGAAGCTCGCCGCGATCAGGTAGCTATCGGTAGGGCGCGTTTGCTGCGCTCTTGGCCGGCTCCATTGCCAAACATGTGGTCCTTCCCCTGGCGGGGAACAGGGCGGAGCTTTGGCGCGCATCGCCTACGTGCTTGATACGACGGCAGGGCGTGTGCTGAAGCGCCGCATGTCTGTTGTGTAGATGCGGAATAACCAATGGCCGATTCCCTGCAAGCCGTGTTAGCGGGCGTCCAAAACGCTGCCGAGTTCTTCGGTGTCGAACTTCGAGATGTGAATCAGCGGGGAGTTTATGGCAGTACGCCACTCAAGGTGGCGACGGTGCTGGTGACGTTGATGATGTCTGCATTTTGCTGAATGCCGGAGCGCAAGTTAACGCCGTACTGGAGGGTGGATACACGGCGCTTCACCATGCAGCAACACAAGGTCATCCCGAAGTTGCGCTTCTCCTCCTCCAGCATGGAGCCAGGACAGACCTGCTAAACAAATTCGGACGAACGCCGGAAGATGAAGCGCTAAGGCGAGGTCACTTGGAAGTCGTCAGATGTTGGGCGAGACAGATCGGTAGAAGACTGTCTATGACGGCGACGCTTACTATGGGCCAGACGCACAAATCCACCAGACTACAACTGCGCGTCTAACGCGAACCCCTGTCCCGCAAGGGAAAGCTTGCCCTGCTTTCCCGATGCTATTCTGGTTGAACGGGGCGGCGCGAAGTCCGCCCGGAAACGTGGTTCTCTAGGAACGAACGGACTCTTTTCAGCTCAGTCGGCCATTCGCATAGCTGGCCTCTGAGTATTCTGAAGGACAACGGCCAATCTTCGAATGAAGCGTAGATGTGGCAGTAGCCTCCTTCCATGTTGCAATACGCGCTCGCCGGCTCTCCGCCGACGAATGCCCCGTCGATCGTTGCCAGCAAGTCAGCCCCATATCCGAAATTTGGCCCCGGGGATGTCGGCGGGAATTTCGGGTTTGCCTCGTTTGTCCTGCCACGAACATCGCGCTCCAAGTACCAACTCAGGCCACAGAAAGACGCAATCGGCGCGATTGTCCGCTTGGAGCGAGCTCGCTCGATGCGCGGATAGATGCTCTGAAACCAATGGTTCTGGTTGGTATGTATCCAGATGTCCAGATTACGCAGGTGAAGGTTGGCCAGGACGTACGCGTTGGAATGAGGAATTGTGGGCCGGAGCTTTTGGAGCTCGGCGGATGTGTCGACGCGGTCAAGGGTTACCCTATCTATGGAGATTCCAATCCGCCTTTGCGGGCCGCCCCGCGCGTTGCTCGCAAACGTGTAGAGGCTTCTGGGGAATGTGAAGGAGATGCTTTTTCCCGTTGTTTCGTCCGAACTTCCAAAGTCGGCGTATTCATGAAGTGTCGTCGTGACCGGAGTGTCGTCGTCGTATCGATTGAGGCTGGTGGGTACGCCGACTGGAACGAAGTATCTTCTTTCCCACTTGTAGTGGGCGTACCAAGTCCCAGCCATCACCAGGCACAACAGCCCAACGGCAATCGATATCCGGCGAGGTCTTCCCATGAACTGGCCCCCATCGCCGGCATCGCGTCCCTAGCTTGAAAGCGCCCGGCGCAGCATCTCGTCGTCGATGTTCCCGCCGGAGCAGACGATGACGATGTTGCGCGCAGCCTGCGGCGCACGGCCTTGCAGCGCGGCGGCGAGCGCGACCGCGCCGCCCGGTTCGACCACCAGCTTCAGGCGCCGCGCGGCGAACGCGACGGCGGCCAGCGCCTCCGCGTCGGTGGCGGTGAGGCCGCCCGACAGCAGGCGGCTGTTGATCGGGAAGGTGATCTCGCCCGGCGATTTGGAAAGCAGCGCGTCGCAGATGGACTTGGCATTGCCCGCATTCTCCAGCCGGCGCCCCGCCGCCAGGGAGCGCGCGGTGTCATCAAACCCGGCTGGCTCGCAGGCGAACACCCGGGCATTTGGATGGCGCGCGTTGACGGCGGTGGCGATGCCGGAGATGAGGCCGCCGCCGCTGCACGGCGCCAGCACGACGTCGGGCTCGATGCCGAGACGGGCGCAATCCTCTGCGATCTCAATACCGATGGTGCCCTGGCCGGCGATGATGGCGGGATCGTCATAGGGCGGGACGACCAGATAGCTCTTGTCGCGGGCAATGCCGCGCGCGATCGCCTCGCGGTCCTCCGTGTAGCGGTCGTAGAGCGTCACCTCGGCGCCGAGGGCGCGGGTGTTCTCGATCTTGATGCGCGGCGCATCCGCCGGCATGACGATGATGGCCGGTACGCCAAGCTGCGCCGCCGCCGCGGCGACGCCCTGGGCGTGATTGCCGGAGGAGAAGGCGACGACCCCCGGCACGCTTCCGCCGTTCTCTAGTGCCGACTTGATCTTGTTGTAGGCGCCCCGGAACTTGAACGAGCCGGTGACCTGCAAGCATTCCGGCTTCACGAAAGCACGCGTGCCGAGCCGCCGGTCGAGCTCCGGCCAGGAGAGCAGCGGGGTACGCGTGGCCTGGCCGGCGATTCGCCGCGCCGCCGCCTCGACGTCGGCGAACGCTACCGACTCGATCGCTGGAGTCGGCGCGGCGCCGTCAGTGTTTGTGAACAATGCCGAGATCCTGTGATATCCGCAGATTGGCCGCCCCGTTGGCGAGGCGGGCACGATAGACCTGGGTGTTTTCGAGCACGCGCATCACGTAGTTGCGGGTCTCGTCGAACGGGATGGACTCGATCCAGTCGATGACATCCGTCGACCGGTCGCGCGGATCCCCATGGGCTGAGAGCCAGTCGCGCACGCGGCTCGGCCCCGCATTGTAGGCGGCCGCGGTCAGCACGTAGGAGCCGCCGAACCGGCCCAGCAACTCGTCGAGATAAACCCGGCCGAGCGTGATGTTGTAGTGGGAATCGGTGGTCAGGCGCTGCTGCGCGAACGGAACGCCGGCGTGCTTCGCGACACCCTTGGCCGTCCCAGGCAGAAGCTGCATCAGGCCGCGCGCGCCAGCGCTGGACACGGCGGCGACATCGAACGCGCTCTCCTGGCGGATGACGCCGAGAATCAGCGCCGGCTCCGGATTCTTCCCGCCCGGCAGGGTGATGACCGGATAGAGAAAGTCGATCATCTCCGTGCCCCGCATGCGCGCTTCCTTGGCGACCGCGACGGCGAAGTCCTTGCGGTCGATCTCCATCGCCAACCCGGCGACCAGCTGGTATTCGGCCGGGCGGGTGCTGAGCTCCATCAGCTTGGTGAGGAAGAGGCGCGTGCGGTGGTCCTGGCGGAGCGCATTGAGCACGCGCACCACTCGCACCAGCTCCTTGGTGTCGAACAGGGCCTTTTCCTGGGCGGTCGGCTTGGGCGTGCCGGCAAGCTCCAGCTTGCGCCGGTCATCGAGCTGCGCCGCTGCCAGTTGGCCATAGAAGGTGGTCATGCCTTTGGCGGCCGTCTTGTACCAGTCCTGCGCCTTGGCGATGTCGCCCATCTGCTCGGCAGCCCGGCCCGCCCAGTAGGCGCCGCGCGATTGCGAGATGATTGAGGTGGTGCCGGCGTAGAGCGCCGTGAAGTGCTTCATCGCCGCCGGCGCGTCCTTGAGGAAGCGCAGCGCGATCCAGCCCGCCATGAATTCGCCTTCGGCGAAGGATTCGCCGCTGCTGGCGCCATGCGCGGCCGCCAGGCGATAGGCGGCGGAGACGTTGCCCTCGTTGAGCAGCCCGCGGGCGGCCCGCTTAAGCTCGGCCCACATCGCGTCGGGCCGCAGCGCGCCTTGCGGCGGCGGGTCGAGCAGGGCGGCGGCCTGGTTGAACTTGTCCTGACGGCGCAGATAGCGCGCATGCTCGAAAATCAGGCCCGGGTCCTTGCGCAGATCCGCAGGGACCGCGGAAACCGCCGCTATCGAATCCTTGGCCTCGCGCGCCAGCTTCAGGCGCGCTTCCGCAAGCAGCTTCCGGCCGCCCTCCACCTTGCCCAGCATGCGAAGGGCCTGCTCGCGCTCGCCATCCCACATCAGGCGATCGAGCCGCGCCCAGTGCTGCTGCGCGTTCAGCAGGTGGCCGAAACGCCGCAGGAAGACCTGCTCGTTGTCCTGGTTGAAGTCGCGCTCGATCCAGGTTGCCCAAACCACCCGTTCGGCGCGCTTGTCCTGCCCTGTGGCGGACAGCGCGCCGGCCAGCTTGATGGCGCCTTCGACCGTGATCGGGTCGCGCTCGCCAAACCACTTCAGGACCTCCTGCGGCTGCAGATGATCCGGCATCGCGCGCTCGGCCTGCTGGGTCAGCGTGTAGCGCAGCGGCCAGTCCGGATTCGCCCGCAGGAAATAGCTCATCTCGTCGAAATCGCGACCAGGGCCGGGCCGGGTCAGGTCCAGCCACTGGATCACCTTGGCCGGCAAAGGGTCCTTGGCCGTCGCGGCGAGGCGGCGCGCCTCCTTCCAGCGATCCTTCTCGAGCGCCGCGAAAGCCTGCCTGTAGATCTCCATGTCGCGGCTGGTAAGGCCGCCGGACTGGGCCATCGCCGGTGGCTGGGTGATGAACAAGGCAGCCGTCCCCAAGACGACCGCCAGAAGAATCTGGAAACGCCGCACTTTGACCCTCTTTCGGAAAAACACTGCATATTAATCATGCGGTGCCCGCCGGGCAATTTCGGCGTGGCGCGCCGATTGTGGCAAAGGGAGTCTTAACAGCGTCTTGAAAGCCAGGGGCGGGCGTGGCAATTGTGCGCGTTCGTGCGCTGCGTCACAGTCCGGTGAAAGGAAGGGCAAATGGCGAGGTTTCAGGGATCGATCACCGCACTGATCACGCCCTTCAAGAACGGTGCGGTCGACGAGCAAGGCTTCCAGCGTTTCGTGGAGTGGCAGATCGAGGAAGGCATCAACGGCCTGGTGCCGGTCGGCACCACCGGCGAATCGCCGACGCTGAGCCACGACGAGCACAAGCGCGTGGTGGAATTGTGCGTCGAGGCGGCACGCCGGCGGGTGCCCGTGATCGCCGGGACTGGTTCCAACTCCACCGAGGAGGCGATCGACCTCACCCGGCACGCGCAGAAGGCGGGGGCGGATGCGGCGCTGATCGTGCTGCCCTATTACAACAAGCCGACGCCGGAAGGGCAGTATCTGCACTTCAAGGCGATCCACGATGCGACCGAGATCCCGATCTTCATCTACAACGTGCCGCCGCGCAGCGCGGTGGACATGAGCGTCGAGACCATGGCCCGCGTCGCCACGCTGCCGCGCATCGTGGGCGTGAAGGACGCGACCGCGGACCTGGCCCGGCCGATTCGCACCAAGCTCGCCGTCGAGAAGGACTTCACCATGCTCTCCGGCGAGGACGGGACGGCGCTGCCGTTCCTGGCGCAGGGCGGCGTGGGCTGCATCTCCGTCGCCTCCAACGTCGCGCCCCGCCTGACCGCCGAGATGCACAAGGCCTGGCGCGAGGGTGACGTCAAGCGCGCGATGCAGATCAACGAGCGCCTGATGCCGGTGAACGATGCCCTGTTCTGCGAGACCAGCCCCGGCCCGGTGAAATACGCCGCCAGCCTGCTCGGCCGTTCCTCCGACGAGGTGCGCCTGCCGCTGGCGCCGATCGCGGAGGCGTCCCGCCAGAAGGTGCGCGCGGCCATGGTCAAGGCCGGCCTGCTGAACTGACCGGCCACTGAATCCATCGCCTGAACTGAACACATGAGAACATGGCACGAGACCCGGCCACCCAGCGCTTCGCGGCGCAGAACCGCAAGGCGCGCCACGACTACCTGATCGAGGACACGATCGAAGCCGGCATGATGCTGACCGGCTCCGAGGTGAAGTCGCTGCGCCTGGGCCGGGCTTCCATCGCCGAAGCGTTCGCCGCCGAGAAGGACGGCGAGTTCTTCCTGTACAATTCGTATTTCCCGGAATACGAGGCGGCGAAGCATTTCAGCCATGCGCCACGGCGCGCGCGCAAGCTCCTCTTGAAGAAGCGCGAGATCAGCAGGCTGATCGGCGCGACCCAGCGCGCCGGCATCACGCTGGTGCCGCTCTCGATCTATTTCAACGATCGCGGCATCGCAAAGGTCCAGCTCGGCCTCGCCAAGGGCAAGCGCAAGGTCGACAAGCGCGAGGCCGAGAAGGAGCGCGACTGGAAGCGCGAGCAGTCGCGGCTGCTCAGCCGGCGCTCGCAGGACTGATCAATCGATCTCGTGGGCCGGGGTGCGCCCCGGCGCGCCCTTGGGCGCTGCGCGCAGATATTGCGAGGGCCAGGGTGCGTCGAAGCCGAGCTCGCGCGCCGCTTCGAGCGGCCAATACGGGCTGCGCAGCAACTCGCGGGCGAGCAGGACGATGTCAGCCTGTCCGCTCTGCACGATGTGATCGGCCTGGGCCGCGCCGGTGATGAGCCCGACGGCGGCGGTGGCGATGCCGGAATCGCGGCGGATGCGGGCGGCAAAGGGCGTCTGGTAGCCGGTGCCGACGGGGATTTTCGCGTCCCTCACGTTGCCGCCGGACGAGCAATCGATCACATCGGCGCCGAGCGCCTTCAACTGCCGCGCAAGTTCCACCGATTGCTCGATATCCCAGCCGCCCTCCGCCCAGTCGGTGCAGGAGATGCGCACGAACAGCGGGCAGCGATCGGGCAAGGCCCGGCGCACGGCGGCGACGCTGTCACGCAGGAAGCGGGTGCGGTTCTCGAACGAGCCGCCATACTGGTCCGTGCGGCGATTGCTGAGCGGCGACAGGAACTCGTGGAACAGATATCCGTGGGCCGCGTGCACTTCGATCACGCGGAATCCGGCCTCGTGGGAGCGCGTTGCGGCGAGGACGAAGGCATCCTGCAGGCTGGCGATCTCATCGGCGGTCAGCTCGCGCGGCTTGGGATAATCGCCGGCGAATGCGTCGGCGCTCGGCGCGACCACCTGCCAGCCGCCGTCCTGCGGCTTCACCTCGCCGTGCCCGGACCACGGGCGGAACGTGCTGGCCTTGCGCCCGGCATGCGCAAGCTGGATGCCCGCGACCGAGCCCTGCCGGTCGATGAAACGGGTGATGCGCTCCAGCGGCTCGAAATGGGCCTCGCTCCAGACGCCCAGATCCTCCGGCGAGATGCGCCCTTCCGGCACCACGGCTGCGGCCTCGGTGAAAACAAGGCCCGCGCCGCCCACCGCGCGCGTCGCCAGATGGACGAAATGCCAGTCATTGGCGAGGCCGTCCTCGGACGAATACTGGCACATCGGCGAGACGCCGATGCGATTGGCAAGGCGGACGCTGCGCAGGACGAGCGGGTCGAACAGATGCGGCATGTCAGGGGAATCCTGGGTATGTTGCTGCTGGCCCTTAACTGGGCTGCAGCGCCAGGGAGCACAAGAGGCGCGAGACCGATCGCGCCCGAGGCCCTACCTCATATAGGGCTATTGCCGGGGGCTGCGATCGCGGCGGCTGCTTTTCCGACAACATCACGGAACATCTCCGTGGTGAGCCGACCGGTGTTCGTGTTGTAGCGGGAGCAGTGGTAGCTGTCGAACAGGGTCAGGCCCCGCGGCAGATCGTGGCGTGCGCCGTGGGCGAATTTAGCGGATGACTTGCGCTGGCCCAGGCCGACCAGCACCGCGTCATGGGCGATGGAGCCGAGCGCGAGGATCGCCTTCAGCTTCGGCAATGAAGCCATCTCCTCCGCCAGGAACCGGTTGCAGATGCGGATCTCCTCGGGCGTCGGCTTGTTCTCCGGCGGCACGCATTTGACGGCGTTCGAGATGCGGCAATCGACGAGCGCGAGGCTGTCATCGGGCCGCTGCTCGTATTCGCCGCGTGCCAGGCCGAACTCCTTCAGCGTGGCGTAGAGCAGGTTGCCGGCATAGTCGCCGGTGAAAGGCCGGCCGGTGCGGTTGGCGCCCTGCAGGCCGGGCGCGAGGCCGACGATCAGCAGCCGCGCGTCATCCGGTCCGAAAGGCGGGACAGGTGCGTTGTGCCAAGCGGGGAACTTCGCCCGCGCGGCGACTCGGAATTCCACCAGCCGCCGGCACAGCGGGCAATCGCGATCGGGGAGAATCATGCCCGCAATCTAGAGCATGATCCGATCCAAATGCATCGGATCATGCGGACGCGTGGCAGCGGCCGCGGTTCCCCGCGCCGAAGGGGCGGCTGCAATCGAAAGTGCTCCGGTGCCTCGATCGGATTCAGGAAGCGTCGGCTTCGGAAGCCTCGCCGGATTCCGCCGGCGCATGGTGCTGCTGAGGGCCGTGGTGCTGGGCGGCATGGGAGCCGTGGCCGCGCTGGCCGTTGTGCTGGCGCGCGATGAGGGGGGCCAGTTCCTCCAGTTCGATGAAGGTGTCGGCCTGGCGGCGCAACTCGTCGGCCACCATGGGCGGGGAGGAGCGGATGGTGCTGACCACCGAAACGCGCACGCCCCTGCGCTGCACCGCTTCCACCAGGCGGCGGAAGTCGCCGTCGCCGGAGAACAGGACCACATGGTTCAGATGCGCCGCCATCTCCAGCACGTCGATGGCAAGCTCGATGTCCATGTTGCCTTTGATTTTCCGCCGGCCCATGGAATCGGTGTATTCTTTGGTCGGCTTGGTCACCATGGTGAAGCCGTTGTAGTCGAGCCAGTCGACCAGCGGGCGGAGCGGCGAATACTCCTGATCCTCGACCAGGGCCGTGTAGTAGAAGGCCCGGATCAGGTGGCACTGTTCCTGGAAGTGCTTCAGCAGCCGCTTGTAATCTATATCGAAACCCAGCGCTCGCGCCGCGGCGTGCAGGTTGGCTCCGTCGATGAACAAAGCCACGCGCTCACTAGGGTAAAATCGGTTAAACATGGATGCGCCCTCGCATTATCAGTGTTTGCGGAAGGCCACGTTGGATCGCGGCCCCGGAATGTGGTGAATGACTCCCGACGGCCCGGACGTGCTTCCCCAAGCAAGGACCGGCTGGACTTGGTACCGGCACAATTTATGACCGAACCGGCAGATGCTTGACGACCTATACATTGGGCTAGGTGCCAATCTTGCCCACCCGCGGTTCGGGCCGCCAAGATCGACCCTGGAGCACGTCCTGACGCTGCTCCCGGAGCGGGGGCTGCGCGTGCTTGCACGCTCGCCTTGGTATGAATCCGCGCCAGTTCCGGCCTCCGATCAGCCATGGTACGTAAACGGGGTGGTCCGGGTCGCCACCGCCCTGTCTCCCCGGGAAGTGCTGTCGCAACTGCATAGCATTGAAGCAGCATTAGGTAGACAAAGAGTTGAGCGGAACGAGGCGCGCGCGGTCGATCTGGACGTCATCGCTTTTGGGAAAATGGTCCTGAACGGGCCTACTCCTCCGGTCGTCCCGCACCCCAGGATGCGGGAGCGGGCCTTCGTCCTGCGCCCGCTGGCGGATTTGGCGCCAGACTGGCAGCATCCGGCCACCGGCGAGCGGATCGCCGACCTGATCGCCCGGCTGCCCAGCGGCCAAGCCACCCGTCCCCTGCAGGAATCGCCGGACGGCCATGAGGGGCGGGGTGCTTGAACGTGGTGCAATAATAGGTTAGCTACAATCGATTAGCCCAATTCCTGGAGAGACTTGAAGAATGGCACGCGTTACCGTCGAAGATTGCGTCCTGAAGGTGCCGAACCGGTTCCAGCTGGTCATGCTCGCCGCGCAGCGGGCGCGCGAGATTTCAGCCGGCGGCCAGCTCACGCTCGACCGTGACAATGACAAGAATCCCGTGGTCGCACTGCGCGAGATCGCCGATGCCACGCTCAATCTCGATACCCTGGCCGACAATCTGGTGAAGGGCCTGCAGCGCCAGGTCGAGACCGACGAGCCGGAGGAAGAAGGCGCGGGCTTCGGCGCCGGCGCCGGCGACCTGCTGGCGGAGATGCAGCAGGCGCAGATCAGCAAGGAAGAGGCCGAGGATTCCGACCTGTCGATCGACGGCGAGTTCGAGGACGCGGCGGTCGGCGACGAGGAGTAGTCGAGCACCCGGAACCTTCGGCCGCGAGGATATGGACGGGCCTTTGGCAGGACAGTTGAGCGAGGCACGGAACGAAGCGTGACGTCACCCAGTTATCGCGGCCACGGCATCTGATCAGCTCAATCATGATTAGGCAGTTTGAACTGGTCGAACGTGTAAAGGCCTACGATCCAGGCGCGGATGAGGACCTGCTCAACCGCGCCTATGTTTTTTCGATGAAGGCGCACGGCTCCCAGGCGCGGGCCTCGGGCGATCCGTATTTCTCCCACCCGCTCGGCGTCGCGGAGATCCTGACGCGCCTCAAGCTCGATTCCGCCTCGATCATTACAGGCCTGCTGCACGACACGGTCGAGGACACCGACGCGACCCTCGATCAGATCGAAGGCATGTTCGGCAAGGAGATCGGGCAACTGGTCGACGGCGTCACCAAGCTGTCGCGCCTGGAGCTGCAATCGGACCACACCAAGCACGCGGAGAACTTCCGCAAGCTGGTGCTGGCGATGTCCAACGACATTCGCGTGCTGCTGGTGAAGCTGGCGGATCGTCTGCACAACATGCAGACCATCCACTTCATCAAGGATCCGGAGAAGCGCCGCCGCATCGCCCTCGAGACGCTGGAGATCTATGCCCCGCTCGCCGAGCGCATGGGCATGCACGAGATCAAGGACCAGCTCGAGAACCTCGCCTTCGCGCAGGTCTACCCGGAGGCTTATGCCTCGATCGTGCAGCGCCTCAGCTTCCTGCGCGAGCAGGGCACCGACCTTGCCGACCAGATCATTGCCGAGCTCGGCAAGGTGCTGACGGATGCCGGCGTCCAGTGCGTGGTATCGGGCCGGGAGAAGACGCCGTACTCGATCTGGCGCAAGATGCAGAAGAAGCGCATGGAGTTCGAGCAGCTCTCGGACATCATGGCGTTCCGCATCATCGTCGATGACGTGACCGCATGCTACCAGGCGCTCGGCGTCATCCACAGCCACTATTCGATGATTCCGGGGCGCTTCAAGGACTATATCTCGACGCCCAAGCCAAACAACTACCGCTCGCTCCACACGGGCGTGATCGGGCCGCTGCGCCACCGCATCGAGACGCAGATCCGCACCTACGAGATGCACGAGGTGGGGGAGCTCGGCGTCGCCGCCCACTGGCAATACAAGCAGGGCACGCCGCCGCAGATGGAAGGGCGGCAGTACCGCTGGCTGCGCGAGTTGCTGGACATCCTGGAGCACGCGGCGGGGCCGGAGGAGTTCCTCGAGAACACCAAGCTGGAGATGTTCCAGGACCAGGTGTTCTGCTTCACGCCGAAGGGCGATCTCATCGCCCTGCCGCGCGGCGCGACGCCGGTCGATTTCGCCTATGCCGTCCACACCGAGGTCGGCAACACCTGCGTCGGCGCCAAGATCAACGGCCGCATCGTGCCTCTGCGCAGCGAGCTGCACAACGGCGACCAGGTGGAGGTCGTCACCTCGCGCGCGCAGACGCCGTCGCCGACCTGGGAGCGCTTCGTCGTCACCGGCAAGGCGCGCGCTTGCATCCGCCGCTTCATCCGCACCCAGCAGCGGGCGCAGTATGTCGAGCTTGGCCGCGCGATGATCCAGAAGGAGTTCCAGCACGAAGGCTATGAATACGCCGACAAGTCGCTGGACGGTGTGCTGAAAAGATTCAGGGCGGAGGAGCCGGAGGATCTGCTGGCGCAGGTCGGCGAAGGCATGCTGGGCGCGCGCGAGGTGATGAACGCGATCTTCCCCGGCATGCGGGCCAAGGCCGCGCCGGACAAGGTGGTGCCGCTCAACCGGCAGCGCGCCAAGGCGGCGAAAGGCGGCCACGCGATCCCGATCCGCGGCCTCATCCCCGGCATGGCGATGCATTTCGCGGGCTGCTGCCATCCGCTGCCGGGCGACCGTATCGTCGGCATCGTCACGACCGGCAAGGGCGTCACCATCCACACCATCGATTGCGAGACGCTGGAGAGCTTCGCCGAGACGCCGGAGCGCTGGCTCGACGTTGCCTGGGATCAGGACCCCAACGCCGCCAGCAGCCATGTCGGGCGGCTCTCGGTCGTCATCACCAACCAGCCGGGCAGCCTCGGCAGCCTGACCACCGTCATCGGCAAGAACCTGGGGAACATCTCCAACCTCAAGATCACCAACCGCTCGATCGACTTCTTCGAGGTGCTGGTGGACGTGGAGGTGAAGGACGTGCGGCACCTCACTAACATCATCGCCGCCTTGCGCGCGACGCCGGCAATCAGCTCCGTCGATCGCGCGCGAGGGTGAGTGGCGGTGATGAGGCACTGCCTGATCGGCTTGCACTCTCGTCACGGGAAGGCTTGGCCCTGCCTTCCACGAGTTTCGCTGTGCGAGGTCGCGCATCTTCAGGCAAAGTCGTGGATCCCCAACTTGGTCCCACGGGGGCCAAGCCTTGGGATGCCGGAGTGGCAAGCGGCAGCGTCCCCGCAATCTCAAGATTGATTCGCGCCATGATCCTCGGCATCGGCAACGACATCATCGACATCCGGCGGGTGGAGAAATCCATCGCGCGTTTTGGCGACCGGTTCCTCAACCGCGTGTTCACGGAGGTGGAGCGCGCCAAGTCGGACCGGCGGGCGCAGCGCGCCGCCTCCTATGCCAAGCGCTTCGCGGCCAAGGAGGCCTGCGCCAAGGCGCTCGGCACCGGTCTCAGCGCCGGGGTGTTCTGGCGCGACATGGGGGTGGTCAATTTGCCGTCCGGCAAGCCGACGCTGAAGCTGACCGGCGGCGCGCTGAAGCGGCTGCAGGCCATGACGCCGCCGGGGATGGTGGCTCAGATCGACCTCACCATCACCGATGACTTTCCGCAGGCCCAAGCCATCGTCATCATTTCCGCCAATCCCGCCTAGTGGTGCAAGCTATTGATAAGTCCCATGAAACGACCATCGAGCTGGGCCGGCGAGTTCCTTGACTTTGGCGGCTCCGGCTGGCTTGATCGCCCGCGGTTCGGGCGAAGCGGCGCTCGCGCCTTGCTCCGTTGAACAAAGAAGATTTCATGTCACGTAAAACGTCCGGCGCCTTCAGCGAGTTCTGGGAAATCATCAAGACGCTGGTGTGGGCGGCGGTCATCGCCATCGTCATCCGCACCTTCGCCTACGAGCCGTTCAACATTCCCTCCGGCTCCATGATCCCGACCCTGCTGGAAGGCGACTACCTGTTCGTCTCCAAGATGGCCTATGGCTATTCGCGGTTCTCCTTCCCGGGCGGCCTCGTTCCGGTCGAGGGCCGGATCTGGGAGGGCGAGCCGGAGCGCGGCGAGGTGGTGGTGTTCCGCCCGTCGCGGGAGCCGGACACCGACTTCATCAAGCGCGTCATCGGCCTGCCCGGGGACCGCGTCCAGGTGCGGCAGGGCGTCCTCCACATCAACGACGTCGCGGTCGAGCGCCAGCGCATCGAGGATTATGTCGATCCGGACCGGCCGGGCGCCACGCCGGCGCCGCAATACCTGGAGACGCTGCCGGGCGGCGTCACCCACCGGATCATCGAGGTGCGCGGCGATGACAGCGAGTCCGACAACACCCAGGTCTATGTCGTGCCCGCCGGGCACTACTTCATGATGGGCGACAACCGCGACGGCTCCAACGACAGCCGGGCCCTGAGCGCGGCGAACTTCCTTGCCTCGGTCGATGTCGGCGACAACCAGGGCATGGAACTGGCGGAGGCGGCCTTCAACGATCGCTGCCTCAAGGGCACGATCGACGCGAGCAACAGGGACTGCCTTCACACCGTCGGCTTCGTGCCGAAGGAGAACCTGATCGGGCCGGCCAAGATCCTGTTCTGGTCGTATGGCAGCTCGTTCCGGTGGTACAATCCGGTCACCTGGGCCACGGCCTTGCGCTTCGATCGGCTGCTGGACGTGATTCGGTGAATGACGAAGGACGGCGACGCGCCGCTTGAGGAATTGATGCAGGTCCTGGGGCACAGCTTCGGAGACTCCGATCTGCTGCGTACGGCGCTCACCCATCCCAGCGCCCTGACGCGCCGCAACGGGCGGCAGGGCCCGCGCCAGCGCGGCGGCCAGGACAATCAGCGGCTGGAGTTCCTCGGCGACCGCGTGCTGGGGCTGGTGGTGGCGGAGATGCTCTATCGCACGTTCGGCAAGGAAGACGAGGGCGCGATGGCCAAGCGCCTCGCGGCCCTGGTGCGCCAGGAGGGCCTCGCCTATGTCGCGCGCTCGATCGATCTCGGCCAGCACCTCATCCTCTCGCGGGGCGAGGCGGAGGGCGGTGGGCGCGACAATGCGGCGACCCTCGCGGATGCCTGCGAGGCGGTGATCGGCGCGATCTACCTCGATGCCGGGCTGGATGCCGCGCGGCAATTCGTGGAGCGTCACTGGGCCAGCCTGGTTGCCGCCGATTCCAAGCCGCCGCAGGATGCCAAGACGGCGCTGCAGGAATGGGCGCAAGCGGCCGGCCTGCCGCTGCCGATCTATCAGGTGGTGGAGTCGAGCGGCCCGCCGCACGATCCCACCTTCACGGTCGAGGTGCAGGTGAGCGGCAAGCGGAGCGCCAAGGCCAGCGGCAAGTCGAAGCGCGCGGCGGAGCAGGCGGCAGCCGCCTCGCTGATGGCGGAACTGCGCCCGTGACCGAGGGGCAGGAAAGCGCGCGTTGCGGATTCGTCGCGCTGATCGGCGCGCCCAATGCCGGCAAGTCGACGCTGCTCAACCGCCTGATTGGCGCCAAGGTCTCGATCGTCAGCCCCAAGGTGCAGACCACGCGCCGGCGTGTCCTGGGCGTCGCGATGCGCGGGAGCGCGCAGGTCATCTTCGTCGACACGCCCGGCATCTTCACGCCCAAGCGGCGCCTCGACCGCGCCATGGTGGCCGCCGCGTGGAGCGGCGCCGGAGACGCCGACCGCATCGTGCTGCTGGTCGATGCAACCAGAAACAGGATCGATGCCGACACGCGCGCCATCATCGAAGGACTAAAGCGGGACAAGCGCCAGGCGATCTGCGCCATCAACAAGGTGGACGCGGTCAAGCCGGACGGCCTGCTGAAGCTGGCGGCCGAGCTCAGCGAGGCGTTCCCGTTCGAGCGCATCTTCATGATCTCCGCCGAGACCGGCGACGGCGTCGAGGATCTGATGAGCGAGGTGATCGCGCATCTGCCCGAAGGGCCGCATCACTTCCCCGAGGACCAGCTGACCGATCTGCCGGTGCGCCTGTTGGCGGCGGAGGTGACGCGCGAGCACCTGTTCCGCCAGTTGCACGAGGAAGTGCCCTACGCCCTGACGGTGGAGACCGAGGCGTGGGAGGAGTTCAAGGACGGCAGCGCCAAGGTCTCGCAGGTCGTCTATGTAACGCGCGACAACCACAAAGCGATCGTCATCGGCAAGGGCGGCCAGCGCATCAAGCAGGTGCGCGAAACGGCGCAGGCGGAACTCGAGCAGATGCTGGAGCGCAAGCTGCACCTGTTCCTGTTCGTGAAGGTGCGCGAGAACTGGCAGGAAGACCCGGAGCGCTATCGCGAGATGGGCCTGGATTTCGAGCCTTAGTGGTCTTCTGTCTTCTACAAGGGAGCGGCAACTTGCTCGGCGCTTCGCGGTCACACTGTCATCCCGGCCAAGCCGCGCAGCGGCGCAGAGCCGGGACCCATGCCGCATGGCCGCTCCGCCGACTGGCCGCATGGGTCCCGGCTCGCGCTGCGCTTGGCCGGGATGACAGCTTTGAAAGCACACGATAGTTCTCGCGGCCCAGGAACATGGATTGGCAGGACCAGGGCTTTGTGTTGGTGGCGCGGCGGCATGGCGAGAGCGACGCCATCCTGACCGTGCTCACGCGCGACCACGGCCGGCATCTCGGCATCGTCAAGGGCGGAAGCGGGCGGCGCCAGCGCGCCGTCGTGGAAATCGGCAATGCCGTCACCGCGCACTGGCATGCGCGCCTCAGCGAGCATCTCGGGCGCTTCCAGGTGGAATTGAGCCAGCCGCATGCGGCGCTGTGCATGGCGGATCCGGGGCGGCTGGCGGCGTTGAGCGCGGCTTGCGCGACCTTGGACGCGGCCCTGCCCGAGCGCGAGCCGCACGAGGACGTGTTCGATGATTTCGCCGCCTTGGCCGAGCAATTGTCGCGCCAGGCGGTGGACTGGCCGACGCAATATGTGCGCTGGGAAGCACGACTGCTCTCGTCGCTCGGCTTCGGTCTCGACCTGTCGCAATGCGCGGTGACCGGCGCGCGGGAGGGGCTGGCCTATGTCTCGCCCAAGACCGGCCGCGCCGTGACGGCGGAAGGGGGCAAGCTGCACAAGGACCGGCTGCTGCCGCTGCCCGGTTTCCTGATCGGCGCGCAGGAGAAGCCGGGGCGCGACGACTTGATTGCGGGGCTGCGCTTGACGGGATACTTCCTGGACCGGCATGTCTTCGCCCATGCGTTGAAGCCGGGCGCCGCGGAGGCGCGCGCGCGATTGATCGAACGATTGACCGTCCGGTGACCGGCGGCAAGGTGATGGGGGCACAAGTGGGCAAGAAGGTTCTGGTGATCGGCGCCGGCATCGTCGGCTGTTCGGCGGCGCTCTGGCTGCAGCGCGACGGCCATCAGGTCACCATCGTGGACAAGGCCGGGCCGGGCGAGGGCGCGTCCAAGGGCAATGCCAGCGTCATCGCGATCGAATCCTGCATCCCGGTGGCGACGCCCGGCATCCTGTGGGACGTCCCGAAATATCTCAGCGATCCGCTGGGGCCGCTCGCCATCCGCTGGTCGTATCTGCCCAAGCTCGCGCCCTGGCTCTGGCGCTTCGTGCGGTCGAGCGGCGAGGCGACCGTCGAGGAAACCTCCGTCGCCTTGCGCGCGCTGCTGGTCGAGGCGCTGGCGGCGCACAAGGAGCTGGCGAAGGCGGCGGGGTGCGGCGACATCATCCAGGATACCGGCTGGCTCGGCATCTTCGAGAGCGACGCCAGGTTCCAGTCCTACCAGTGGGACCTGGAATTGCAGAAGCGCCGCGGCGTCAAGTTCGAGATCCTGAAGGCGGAGGAGATCCGGCAATTCGAGCCGAGCCTGCAGCCGATCTACAAGCACGCGGTCTACTACCCGGAGAACTCCTATGTCCTGGACAACTACCGCCTGGTGCGCAGTCTCGCCGAGGACGTGACGCGCAACGGCGGCCGCGTGGCGCAGGACGAGATCCGCGATTTCGAGATCGGCGCGGACGGGCCGAAAGCGGCGATCGGCAGGAACGGCCGCTACGAGTTCGACGCGGTCGTGGTGGCGGCAGGCGCCTGGTCGCGGGTCCTCTCCGCGAGGCTCGGCGAGAACGTGCCGCTGGAAACCGAGCGCGGCTATCACGTGACCTTGCCGCACGCGCAGACGCGCCCGCGCATGCCGCTCTATTCCGGCGATCATTCCTTTGCCGTGACGCCGCTCGAAATCGGACTGCGCTTCGCGGGTACCGTCGAGCTGGGCGGACTGGAGCTGCCGCCCAATCCGGGCCGCAACGAGGTGCTCATCAAGCATGGCCGCCGCATGTTTGGCGCCCTCGACGAAAGCGGCCGCAGTGACTGGATGGGCTTCCGTCCCTCGATGCCGGATTCCAAGCCGGTGATCGATCGCGGCCACCGTTTCAAGAATGCGTTCTTCGCCTTCGGCCACGGCCATGTCGGCCTCACGCTCGGCCCGATCACGGGCAAGCTGATCGCCGATCTGGTGAACGATCGCAAGCCGGGCATTGGTCTGAAGCCGTTTGCAGTGGATCGGTTCTAGCGCAGAGTGTCATTGAGTGAAGGTCGTTTGCGACGCTCATGGCTGAACCCTAGAACTCGAGGCGGTTAGCGCTTCGGCTGTCCTGAACTCGTTTGGCTTCGTAGATGTGTCCGGCTCGCGCGGCGCTTCGCCATGGCCGTGCCTTAGTGATGGCCATTTCCACGTCAGGATTGCTCCGATCCAACTCGTGCACGACTAATGTGGACCGGCCGGGGCGGCATCGGGCGACAAATCGCCCATTCGGCGCGACAACGCCGCTGGGGAGGTCTCGGCTGCACGCGGTCGGTGTCGAAAGACTCAGCCAATACGCATTCACAGCGGCGTGCGCTTGGGCGGTTACTCCAAAAATGGTGTCCTTAGCGTATGCCGAGAACAAGACGCAATCGACTCCTCGCCGCTCATACTCAGCGAACAGCTCTGGAAAGTGGACTTCAATGCAAAGGGCGCAGCCAAATCGGAAGCCGTCGATGGAGAACTCAGTGGCCTCCGTTCCTGGCGAATACCAGTCCGTTATCTCTGTGTTTGAGCAGAGACGCTTGTCATATCGCCCGACGAGCCTGCCTTCGTCGGAGACGATGTACATGCTGTTATGAGGACGATTCGGAGGCGTCAGCCGATGGTTGGATCCGAACACCACCCAAATACCCAGCTTGCCCGCCTCGTCCGCTGTTTTTTCGAGTTCTTCACGAAGCGCAGTCCAGTCCACGTTGCTCCAGTCCTTGATCTGCGCCTTCACGTAACCGGAGAGCGCGCCTTCCGGGAACTGAATGAGGCGAGCTTCTCTACGCGCCGCCCGCGCCATGAAGCGACGCATTTGGCGGCCGTTCCGACGGACATCGGGGGTAATCTCGGTCTGAGCTATGGCGAGCTTGAAGGTGCTGCCGGACACGATGGAAATCACCTCTCGTAAACGGGCTTACTTCTCTGGGCGAAACCGCAGGTGCCGTCGCAAGTCTTCTTCATAGAGCTTCGGGATAGTGCATGCCAGTGTTGACGTAGGAAAGACGAAGCCTACATTGACCCTCATAATGCCGAATCGGAAATAGCATGGCAAAATCCGCTGCACCTGTTCCGCCGCCTGAGGGCGAGATCCGCATTGCAAACCTCGCGGATGCGCTGGGCGAGCGCTATCTGTCCTATGCGCTGTCCACCATCATGTCGCGCTCGCTGCCGGATGTGCGCGACGGGCTGAAGCCGGTGCATCGGCGGGTCCTCTACGGCATGCGGCAGTTGAACCTGGAGCCGGGCGCCAAGCACAAGAAGTCGGCGCGCGTCGTCGGCGACGTGATGGGCCAGTATCACCCGCATGGCGACCAGTCGATCTATGACGCCATGGTGCGCATGGCGCAGGATTTCGCGCAGCGCTATCCGCTGGTCGACGGCCAGGGCAATTTCGGCAATATCGACGGCGATAACGCGGCGGCGATGCGCTACACCGAGGCGCGCCTGACCGATGCCGCCGGACTGATGCTGGAGGCCATCGACGAGGACACCGTTGATTTCCGCCAGACCTATGATGGCGAGCACAGCGAGCCGGTGGTCATGCCGGCGGGATTCCCGAACCTGCTGGCGAACGGCGCACAGGGCATCGCGGTCGGCATGGCGACCAGCATCCCGCCGCACAACGTGGCGGAGATCTGCGACGCCTTGCAGCACCTGATCAAGACGCCCAACGCGCGCACCGAGACCTTGCTGGGCTACATGCCCGGCCCGGATTTTCCGACCGGCGGCGTGCTGAGCGAGACGCGCGAGACCGTCCTCGAGGCCTACAAGACCGGCCGCGGCTCGCTGCGCGTGCGTGCGCGCTGGGAGGCGGAGAAGCAGAAGGGCGGCGGCTGGCAGATCGTCATCACCGAGATCCCGTACCAGGTCGCCAAGTCGAAGCTGATCGAGAAAATCGCGGAGCTGCTCCAGGAGAAGAAGCTGCCGTTCCTCGACGACGTGCAGGATGAATCGGCGGCGGACGTGCGCATCGTCCTGGTGCCGAAGAGCCGTAATGTCGAGCCGGAGCACCTGATGGAGCAGATGTTCCGGCTGACCGACCTGGAGATCCGCTTCGGCCTCAACATGAACGTGCTGGACGCCAACCAGGTGCCGCGCGTCATGTCGCTGGCGGAGGTGCTGCGCGCCTATCTCGACCACCGGCGCGAGGTGCTGCAGCGCCGCACGAAATTCCGCCTGGCCGAGATCGACCGCCGCCTGGAGATCCTGGAAGGGTATCTCAAGGCCTATCTCAACATCGACGCCGTGATCCGCATCATCCGCACGGAGGATGATCCGAAAGCGGTGATGATGAAGAAGTGGGACCTCACGGACCTGCAGGCCGACGCGATCCTCAACATGCGGCTGCGCGCCTTGCGCAGGCTGGAAGAGATCGAGATCAAGACCGAGCACAAGAACCTCTCCGCCGAGAAGAAGGAGCTCAGCGCGCTCCTGAAGAGCGAAGACAAGCAGTGGGAGACGATCGCGGGCGAGATCGGGGAGCTGAAGAAGCGCTACGGCCCCAAGACCGCGCTGGGCCGCCGCCGCACCGAGATCGGCGAGGCGCCCTCGGCCATCGTCATTCCGCTGGAATCGCTGGTGGAGCGCGAGCCGGCGACGGTGATCTGCTCGGCCAAGGGCTGGATCCGTGCCATGAAGGGCCATGTCGAGGACACCAGCGAGATCAAGTTCAAGGAAGGCGACCGGGGCAAGTTCGAGCTGCGCTGCGAGACCACGGACAAGCTGCTGGTGTTCGGCACCAACGGCAAGGTCTACACGCTCGGCGTCGACAAGCTGCCCGGCGGGCGCGGCCATGGCGAGCCGATCCGCCTGATGATCGAACTCGGCAACGAGCAGGACATCGTGCAGCTCCTGATCCACAAGCCGGGGCAGAAGCTGCTGGTCGCGGCAGCGGACGGGCGCGGCTTCATCGTCAATTCCGACGAGGTGCTGGCGCAGACGCGCTCCGGCAAGCAGGTGCTCTCCATGCCCGACGGCGTGGAGGCCCAGGTCTGCACGCCGGCCGAGGGCGACATGGTCGCCTGCATCGGCGAGAACCGGAAGATGCTGCTGTTCCCGATCGACCAGGTGCCGGAGATGGCGCGCGGCCGCGGCGTGATGCTGCAGAAATACAAGGATGGCGGCCTCAGCGACGCCAAGGTATTCGCGAAATCGGAAGGCCTCACCTGGCGCCTCGGCGACAAGACCCGCACGGAGACCAACCTGCGCGACTGGATCGGCGAACGCGCCCAGGCCGGCCGTCTGCCGCCGCAGGGCTTCCCGCGGGGCAACAAGTTCACCTAGGCAAGGCCGCGCTCCTCAATCCCGTCATCCTCGTGCTTGGCACGAGGGTCCGCGAGTTTCCAGGAGCGGTTCCGCTCAGCCGAACTCGTGGATGGTCGTGCCAAGCACAGAGGAAGGAGTGGGACGGCCCCTCAATCCTCCTCGTCGCGAAACTCGCCGCTCAGCGTAAGACCTTCAATATTGGTCGCGCCGTCCTCCTTGATGACGCGGCGGACCTTCTTGCCGGTCTCCTCGTGGATCGCGTCGGCCAAAGCCTCGGAATGCGTCACGATCCAGATGCGCGTGCGCTGGGCCGCCTGCGCGATCAGGCGGGCGAGGGGCGGCAGCAGCGAGGGATGCAGGCTCGATTCCGGCTCGTTGAGCGCGACAAGCGAGGGCAGGCGATAGCCCATCAACGCGCCCAGCAGGCAGAGATACTTGAGCGTGCCGTCGGACAATTCGTGCGCGCCAAAGGGCCGCTGGAAATCCGGATAGTGCACGCCGAGCTGGCACCAGCTGCCGCTGTCGCCGGCCGTGAGAAAGGCGCCGGGAAAGGCGTCGGCGAAGGCCCTCTGCAGGTCCGTGGTGTCCCTGCGAATGACGAAGAGGGTGCCGAGCACGGCGGCGAGATCGTGGCCATCGGCGCTCAAGGTTGGCGTCGCGATGGCATGGCAAGGCTGGCGGATCGGCGAGGCTTCGTCGGTGCGGAAGTCGTGATAGAGCCGCCAGTCCAGCATCTCCTGCCGGATGGCTTCGATCTCGGGATAGCGCGCGCCGTCACGGAAAGCGGTGAGCGCCGTCTCAGACGAGAGAACGCTGTCCTGGTGCGTTTCCCGCACGCCATCGGCATTGCGCAGATGGACCGCCGGGCCCAGCCGCTCCATCATGACGACCTTTCGCTGGCCGACGCGCGCGATGATCCGTTCTTCCTTGACCAGCGGCTCGATCTCGAAGCCGGCTTGGGCAGGGCTGGGCAGGCCAACCTCGACCTCGTACCGCAGGTGATCGATGTCCGCCTTGAGGATGAGCCGAACCGGCTGCCCGCGCATGCGGCCACCGGCCCACAGCACGGATTCGACGCCGCCTTCCTCCGCGATCGCGCGGGTGATCGAGCCCGTGGCGGCGGCGCGTAACAGGCCGAGCGCCTTGTAGAGATTGCTCTTGCCGACGCCGTTCTCGCCGACGAATACGGAACAGGGCTCGACCTGCAGGTAGAGATTGCGGATCGAGCGGTAGCCTTGGATCGAGAGGGCGGTGAGCGGCACGGCGGTCTCCCCCTATTCGCGTGGCAAGGGCAGGTTGTGGAGCCTGAGGAAGCTCAATTTGTCCCAGTATCCGCGCTGGAATACGACTTTGCCGTCGCGCACGTGGAAGAAGCCGCAGCCGCGCAGGCCTTTCGGATCGCGCCACTCCAGGATCGCCCAGTCGCCGTCCTCGAAGATACTCTCGGGGATGCAGACCATTTCGGCATTGCGGAATTCGCGCGCGAACATCGCGCGGATCGCGGCGCGGCCGGCGACCGGCTGCTCCGCGACCTGGTGGTTGACGGCATCCTCGGCATAGAAGGACGCCAGCCCATCGGCATCGGCCCGATTGAAGGCGTCCACCCACGCCTTCACAAGCTCCCTGGGTCTCATGATGCACCTCGCTGGCCAGCGAGATTGGCAGAAGCCGATCCAATTCGCCACTAGGTAGCACGTCGTCCGCAGCAGCGGATGACAGGAGCCCACCGCCATGCAAGATTGCGCCCATGATCACCGCTCCCCTGTTCGATCTCAAGGACCGTGCCTTCATCGTGACCGGCGCCGGGCGCGGCATCGGTGCGGAGCTGGCGGCCGGCCTGGCGGAAGCGGGCGCATGCGTCGCGGTCGCGAGCCGCACGGAAGCGGATTGCGAAGCGGTAGCAGAATCGATCGCGGGGAAAGGCGGCCGGGCCCTTGCGTTTCCATTCGACGCCCGTGACGAAGCGCAATGCGCGGCGCTGATCGCCAAAACCAATCAGGCGTTCGGCCGGCTTGACGGCGCCGTGGTCAATCACGGCATCGGTCTGCATCGCGATGCGCTCGACACCACGCGCGACGAGTTCGCGGACATGCTGGAGGGCAATCTCACCAGCTATTTCCTGATGTGCCGGGAGCTGGGGCGGCGCTGGGTGGCGGATGGCAGGTCCGGCGCGATCGTGCTCATGTCTTCCAACGCCAGCTTCCTCGCCTATGACGAGCTCGCGGCCTACGGCGTGTCCAAGGCCGGCGTCGACCAGTTGTGCCGGCAATTGGCCGCCGAGTGGGCAAAGCACGGTATCCGGGTCAATGCAATCGGGCCCGGCTACATGACGGCTTCCATGAAGGGCATCGAGAGCATCTACGACGCGCCGGAGGTGAAGGCGAAGGTCCTGCCCAGGATTCCCGCCGGCCGCTACGGCGCGTTGCGCGAGCTGCTCGGCGCAACCGTCTATTTCCTGTCGGACGAGGCCGGCTACACGACCGGCCAATACCTCGCCATCGACGGCGGCTATTCGCTGCTCTGAAACAGTGCTACACTTTTTCTACCTAAAGTAACAGCCCGGGCGCGGCCGCTTTGGGGCGATGGGGGTGCCCAGGACGATCTGAATTTCTAAGGCGGAAGCGCCGCCCCGGCGTCCGCGCGTCCGCAGCATCTCTGTCTGCCGCGTCTCGACCTGGCGCCCCTCGACCTATTGCGGATTGCGACGGGCGCCCCGCAGCCATATGGTCAGGACTTGCGATTGACAAACACGGGGAGACGGGGCCGAATTTCGGGAACGATTTCAATAGCCTGGAGTTATTGGCGAACGGCTGCCGGGGCGCCGGGCTGAACAAGGACAAATCGCTGCCGACTGCCTCTCGCGGAGGGTTGGCGGCAAAGTCCAAAACCAGGGAGGAATCATGATGAAAAGAGTGTTCGCGCTGCTGGCCGGGTGTGCCCTGGTCGGCGTTCTGTCCGCGCCGGCCGCGGCGCAGGACTATCCCACAGACCCTATCACCATCATCGTGCCGTTCTCGGCCGGCGGGCCGACCGACACGGTGACGCGCCTCGTCGCCGAATCCATGTCCAAGAGCCTCGGCGAGCAGATCGTGGTCGAAAATGTCGGCGGCGCCGGCGGCACGCTGGGCGCCGCACGGGCCGCGAAGGCCGAGCCCGACGGCTACACGCTGCTGCTCCACCACATCGGCATGGCGACCAGCGCGACGCTCTATCGCAAGCTGCCCTACGATCCGAAGACGGCCTTCGCGCCGGTCGGGCTGGTGACGGAAGTGCCGATGGTGCTGGTCGCGCGCAAGGACTTCCCGCCGAACAACCTGCAGGAGCTCATCACCTACGCGAAGGAGAACAAGGATGCGGTGACCTACGCCAATGCCGGCGTGGGCGCGGCCTCGCATCTCTGCGGCATGCTGTTCATGCAGGCGATCGAGACGCCGCTGACGACGGTTCCGTACAAGGGCACCGGCCCGGCCATGACCGATCTGCTCGGCGGTCAGGTCGATTTCATGTGCGACCAGACCACCAACACCACGGGCCAAATCAAGGCGGGCGAGGTGAAGGCCTATGGCGTTTTCGCCGATCAGCGCCTGGGCAACCTGCCGGATCTTCCGACCGTGAAGGAAGGCGGACTGGAGGGTCAGAGCTTTGCGATCTGGCACGGCCTCTATGCGCCGGCCGGCACGCCGGAGGCGATCGTCAACAAGCTGTCGGAAGCGCTGAAGACGGCGCTTGCCGACCAGCGGGTGATCGATCGCTTCGCCGAGCTTGGCACAACGCCGGTGCCGGCCGACCGGGCGACGCCCGCGGCTCTGCAGGACAAGCTGCTCTCCGAGATCGACCGCTGGAAGCCGGTCATCGAAGCGGCCGGCGAATATGCCGACTGAGTGACGCTGTGCCGGCGGCGGCGCTCGGCCGCCGCCGGTGACGCGCGGGGGTGGCATGAAAGCAAACAGCAAGGATCTTTCCGCCGGGCTGCTGTTCATGGCAGTCGCCGGGCTGTTTGCGCTGGGCACGCTGGAGCTGGAGCTCGGCACGCCGCTCAAGCTGGGCCCCGGCGCGTTTCCGCTGCTGCTCGCCGGCGTGCTGGCCCTGCTCGGCGCAATCATCGTGGCGCAGGCCTTCCGCCATCCGGTCGCGCATGTGATGACGCTGCCGTGGCGCGGGATGGCGTTGATCCTCGCGGCCCCGGTGCTGTTCGGCCTCACCGTGCGGGGGCTGGGCCTCGTCGCGTCGATTGGCCTGGTGGTCGCCGTATCGGCCTTTGCCAGCCATCGCATGTCGCTCAGGCTGGCGGTCATCCTCATCATCGCGCTCACCGTCTTCTGCGTGCTGGTGTTCAAGTTCGGCCTGGGGCTGCCGATGCGGCTCGTCGGCCCGTGGCTCGGCGGTTGAGGGGCGGTGGCTGAGATGGAACTGCTGCTCAACCTCGGGCTGGGCTTCGAAACGGCGCTGACGCCGGTCAACATCCTCTACTGCTTTCTCGGCGTGCTGCTCGGCACCCTGGTCGGCGTGCTGCCGGGCATCGGCCCGACGGCGACCATCGCGATGCTGCTTCCCATCACGCTCTCGCTGCAGCCGGTCACCGCGCTCATCATGCTCGCCGGCATCTATTACGGTGCGCAGTACGGCGGCTCGACCACGGCCATCCTGGTCAACCTGCCAGGCGAATCCTCCTCCGCCGTGACGGCGATCGACGGGTACCAGATGGCGCGGCAGGGCCAGGCCGGCCACGCGCTGGCCGCGGCGGCGCTGGGCTCGTTCTTTGCGGGCACTGTGGCAACCCTGTTCCTGGCCTTGCTCGCGCCGCCGCTCACGGACGTGGCACTGAAATTCGGCCCGGCCGAGTATTTCTCGCTGATGTTCCTCGGCCTCATCATGTCCGTCGCGCTCGCCCACGGATCGATCGTGAAGGCGCTGGCGATGGTGGTGCTCGGCCTGCTGCTCGGCATGGTGGGCACCGACATCTATACCGGCACGCCGCGCTTCACGATGGGCTTTTTCGAGCTGGCGGACGGGATCAACTTCGTCGCGGTCGCCGTCGGCGTGTTCGGCATCGCGGAGATCCTGCGCAACCTGGAGAACGAGCGCGAACGCGACGTGCGGGTCCAGCATGTCAGCAACCTGATGCCGAGCGTGCAGGACCTGAAGAAGATCGCCGGGCCGGTCGCGCGCGGCACGCTGCTGGGCTCGCTGCTTGGTGTCCTGCCGGGCGGCGGGCACATCCTCGCGGCGTTCGCCGCCTATACGATGGAGAAGCGCATCTCGAAGACGCCGGAGCGGTTCGGGAAGGGCGCCATCGAAGGCGTCGCGGCGCCGGAATCGGCAAACAATGCCGGCGCGCAGACCTCGTTCATCCCGATGCTCACGCTCGGCATCCCGTCCAATCCCGTAATGGCGCTGATGATCGGCGCCATGATCATCCAGGGGATCACGCCGGGACCGAACGTCGCGACCGACGAGCCCGATTTGTTCTGGGGCATCATCGTCTCGATGTGGCTCGGCAACCTGCTGCTGGTCATCCTGAACCTGCCGCTGATCGGCTTGTGGGTGCGCCTGCTCAAGGTGCCGTATTATATCCTGTTCCCGGCCATCCTCGCCTTCAGCGCGATCGGCATCTACAGCATCAACAGCAACGCCTTCGACCTCTTCGCGGTGGCCGTGTTCGGCCTGCTCGGCTACGTGCTGGTGAAATGCGAGTGCGAGCCGGCGCCACTGCTGCTCGGCTTCGTGCTGGGTCCGATGCTGGAGGAGTATCTCCGGCGAGCTATGATCATCTCGCGCGGCGACCCGACCGTTTTCTTCACCCGGCCCCTCAGCCTGGCGCTGATCACGATCGCAATCGGCGTGCTGATCGTCGTCCTGCTGCCGAATGTCGCGAAAAAGCGCGCGCAGGTGTTCGTCGAGGAGGAATAAGGGCCCGCGCGCGTTAAGCTTTGTTGCGCGTGGCGGGTCAACACCTAGTGGAGCAGCTCGCCATGCGCCCCCAGCGGTGGTGATATGCGCGCGGTGAAATCGGGCTCAAAGCTTTGAAATCCCGGGCTTTTCATCGGCCGGAGATTTGCTTGACGCCCCAAGGTCGAATCAATATATTCCGCGCGCCTTTAAGGGGGCTGGTGGTAGGCCAATCGCGGCTTAGACGCTGTCTCCGCTTAAGCAACGAGATACATAGCGGCTCGCGCGGCTCTCAGGCCCGGGGCCGCAAAGTGGCTCAAAGACCGCATCGGAGCAGACCGCGGGGTCCGATTTCATAAGGGACCCTGATCGGCGTTTCGATGAGGTCGTTTTGCACATGGCTGTTTCAAGGCGCTAATGGGCACGGCCCGGACGCGCAAAGGTGAGGATGGAATGCCAACGATCAACCAGTTGATCCGACACTCGCGCGCGCCGTTGAAGACGCGCAACAAGGTTCCGGCGCTGCAAGCCAGCCCGCAGAAGCGCGGCGTGTGCACGCGCGTCTATACGACGACGCCGAAGAAGCCGAACTCCGCCCTGCGCAAGGTCGCCCGCGTCCGCCTCACCAACGGCTTCGAAGTCACCTCCTACATTCCCGGCGAAGGCCACAATCTGCAGGAACACTCGGTCGTGATGATCCGCGGCGGCCGCGTGAAGGACCTGCCCGGCGTTCGCTACCACATCATCCGCGGCACGCTCGACACCCAGGGCGTCAAGGACCGCAAGCAGCGCCGTTCCAAGTATGGCGCGAAGCGGCCGAAGTAAGGAGAGATCGCGATGTCCCGTCGTCACGCTGCTGAGAAGCGCGAAGTCCTGCCGGATGCCAAGTTTGGCGATCTGGTGATCACCAAGTTCATCAACTCGCTGATGTATGCCGGCAAGAAGTCGACGGCCGAGAGCATCGTCTACGGCGCGCTCAGCCAGGTCGAGAAGAAGGCGAAGGCCGATCCGGTGAAGGCCTTCCACGATGCGCTGGACAATGTGAAGCCGCACCTCGAGGTGCGCTCCCGCCGCGTCGGCGGCGCGACCTACCAGGTGCCGGTCGAGGTTCGCCCGGACCGCGCCCAGGCGCTGGCGATCCGCTGGATCATCCAGACCGCGCGCGGCCGTTCCGAGCAGACCATGACCGACCGCCTCTCGGCCGAGCTGATGGACGCCTCCAACAATCGCGGCGCCTCGGTGAAGAAGCGCGAAGACACGCACCGCATGGCGGAGGCCAACAAGGCCTTCTCCCACTATCGCTGGTAAGCCGGCCGAGCATAAGGAACGAGTATCATGGCCCGCACCACACCGCTCGAGCGATACCGCAATATCGGCATCATGGCCCACATCGATGCCGGCAAGACCACCACGACCGAGCGCATCCTCTATTATACCGGCCGTTCCCATAAGATCGGCGAGGTGCACGAAGGCACCGCGACGATGGACTGGATGGAGCAGGAGCAGGAGCGCGGCATCACCATCACCTCGGCCGCGACCACCTGCCAGTGGCGGGACCATCGCATCAACATCATCGACACGCCGGGCCACGTCGACTTCACCATCGAGGTGGAGCGCTCCCTGCGCGTGCTCGACGGCGCGGTGACGGTGTTCGATTCCGTCGCCGGCGTGGAGCCGCAATCCGAGACGGTGTGGCGCCAGGCCGACAAATACGGCGTGCCGCGCATCTGCTTCGTGAACAAGATGGACCGCATCGGCGCGGACTTCTATCGCTGCGTCCAGATGATCAAGGACCGCCTCGGCGCGAAGCCGCTCGTCGTGCATATGCCGATCGGCGTGGAGAGCGATTTTGCCGGCCTGGTCGACCTAGTCGCCATGAAGGGCCTCGTCTGGAAGGACGAGAACCTGGGTGCGGAGTTCGTCATCGGCGACATCCCGGCCGATATGAAGGACAAGGCCGAGGAGCTGCACCACGAGCTGGTGGAGATGTGCGTCGAGCTCGATGAATCGGCGATGGAATCCTATCTCGACGGCAAGCAGCCGGATGTCGACACGCTGAAGAAGCTGATCCGCAAGGGCACCGTCTCCGGCGCGTTCGTGCCGGTGCTGTGCGGCTCCGCCTTCAAGAACAAGGGCGTGCAGCCGATGCTGGACGCGGTCGTCGATTTCCTGCCCTCGCCGCTGGACGTGCCGGCCGTCAAGGGAGTCGAGGTCGACGGCGACAAGGAAATGACTCGCAACGCCGATGATGGCGAGCCGTTCTCCGGCCTCGCCTTCAAGATCATGACCGATCCGTTCGTCGGTTCGCTCACCTTCGTGCGCATCTATTCCGGCGTGCTGACCAGCAGCAGCCAGGTCATCAATTCGGTGAAGGGCGACAAGGAGCGTGTCGGCCGCATGCTGCAGATGCATGCGAACCACCGCGAGGACATCAAGGAAGCGCGCGCCGGCGATATCGTCGCGCTGGCGGGCCTCAAGGGCACGACCACCGGCGACACGCTCTGCGATCCCGCGCATCCGATCATCCTGGAGCGCATGGAATTCCCCGAGCCGGTCATCGAGGTGGCGGTGGAGCCGAAGTCGAAGGCCGACCAGGAGAAGATGGGCGTCGCGCTCAATCGCCTGGCGCAGGAGGATCCATCCTTTCGCGTGACCTCCGATCCGGAATCCGGCCAGACCATCATCAAGGGCATGGGCGAGCTCCATCTCGAGATCATCGTCGACCGCATGAAGCGCGAGTTCAAGGTGGACGCCAATGTCGGCGCGCCGCAGGTCGCCTATCGCGAGTCGATCACCAAGAAGATCGAGTGGGACTACACCCACAAGAAGCAGACCGGCGGTTCGGGCCAGTACGCGAAGGTGAAGATCCGCTTCGAGCCGGGTGCGCCCGGCAGCGGCTTCGTGTTCGAGAACGACGTGGTCGGCGGCGCGGTGCCGAAGGAGTACGTCCCGGGCGTCGAGAAGGGCCTGACCAACGCCAAGGAGACCGGCGTGATCGCCGGCTTCCCGGTCATCGACCTCAAGTGCACGCTGATCGACGGCGGCTATCACGACGTGGACTCGAACGTCATGACGTTCGACATCGCGGCGCGCGCCTGCTTCCGCGAGGCGCTGCCCAAGGCGGGCCCGCGGCTGCTGGAGCCGATGATGAAGGTCGAGGTGGTGACGCCGCAGGAATACATGGGCGACGTGATCGGCGACCTGAACAGCCGGCGCGGCCAGGTGCAGGGCATGGACAGCCGCGGCAACGCGCAGGTCATCGCTGCGATGGTGCCGCTCGCCAACATGTTCGGCTATGTGAACACGCTGCGGTCGATGACTCAGGGCCGCGCGCAATACACCATGCATTTCGACCACTATGAACAAGTGCCGCCGGCGATCGCGGATGAAGTCCGCGCCAAGATGGCTTAGCGCGGGCGAAAGGTAAGGAGCAGACCCATGGCGAAGGCGAAGTTTGAGCGGACGAAGCCGCATTGCAACGTAGGAACGATTGGTCACGTTGACCATGGCAAGACGTCGTTGACGGCGGCGATCACGAAGGTTCTTGCCGAGACGGGCGGTGCGACGTTCACGGCGTATGACCAGATCGACAAGGCTCCTGAGGAGCGCGCGCGCGGGATCACGATCTCGACGGCGCACGTGGAGTATGAGACGCAGAAGCGTCACTATGCGCATGTGGACTGCCCGGGCCATGCGGACTACGTGAAGAACATGATCACGGGCGCGGCGCAGATGGACGGCGCGATCCTGGTGGTTTCGGCGGCGGACGGCCCGATGCCGCAGACCCGCGAGCACATCCTGCTGGCGCGCCAGGTCGGCGTACCGGCGCTGGTCGTGTTCATGAACAAGTGCGACATGGTGGACGATCCGGAGCTTCTGGACCTGGTTGAGCTGGAGGTGCGCGAGCTTTTGTCCTCGTATCAGTTCCCGGGCGACAAGATCCCGATCGTGCGCGGCTCTGCGCTGATGGCGCTGGAGGACAAGGATCCGGCGCTGGGCAAGCAAGCGATCCTGCAGCTGATGGAAGCGGTTGACGAGTATATCCCGCAGCCGGACCGTCCGAAGGACCGTCCGTTCCTGATGCCGATCGAGGACGTGTTCTCGATCTCGGGCCGCGGCACGGTGGTGACGGGGCGCATCGAGCGCGGGATCGTGAAGGTCGGCGAGGAGGTCGAGATCATCGGCCTGAAGCCGACGGTGAAGACGGTGGTGACGGGCGTCGAGATGTTCCGCAAGCTGCTGGACAGCGGCGAGGCGGGCGACAACATCGGCGCGCTGCTGCGCGGCACCAAGCGCGAGGAGGTCGAGCGCGGCCAGGTCCTGGCCAAGCCCGGCTCGATCACGCCGCACACCAAGTTCAAGGCGGAAGCCTATGTGCTGACGAAGGAGGAGGGTGGCCGTCACACGCCGTTCTTCTCGAACTACCGCCCGCAGTTCTACTTCCGCACCACGGACGTGACGGGCACGATCGTGCTGCCGCAGGGCACGGAGATGGTGATGCCGGGCGACAACGTGTCGATGGAAGTGCACCTGATCGCGCCGATCGCGATGGACGAGGGCCTGCGCTTCGCGATCCGCGAAGGCGGCCGAACCGTCGGCGCAGGCGTCGTCGCCAGCATCATAGAGTAAGGGGCCCAGGGCCGAAGGATCTGAACAATGGATAACCAAAATATCCGCATCCGACTGAAAGCGTTCGACCACCGCGTCCTCGATCAGTCGACCAACGAGATCGTGACGACGGCGAAGCGCACCGGCGCCCAGGTCCGCGGCCCGATTCCGCTGCCGACCCGGATCGAGCGCTTCACCGTCAACCGGTCGCCGCACGTCGACAAGAAGAGCCGCGAGCAGTTCGAGATCCGCACCCACAAGCGCCTGCTGGACATCGTCGATCCGACGCCGCAGACCGTGGACGCGCTGATGAAGCTCGACCTCGCCGCGGGCGTCGACGTCGAGATCAAACTGAAGAACTAAGAGGGGCGGCTTCGATGCGTACCGGATTGATCGCCCAGAAGTTGGGCATGACCAGGATCTTCGCGGAGGACGGCAGCCACGTGCCGGTCACCGTGCTGAAGGTCGACACTTGCCAGGTCGTCGATGTCCGCACCGAGGACAAGCATGGCTACAATGCCGTGCAGCTCGGCGTCGGCAAGGCGAAGGTGAAGAACGTCTCGAAGGCCGAGCGCGGCCGCTTCGCCAAGGCGAAGGTGGAGCCGAAGGCGAAGCTCGCCGAGTTCCGCGTGTCCAAGGACGCGCTGCTCGAGGTCGGCGCCGAGCTGTCGGTCAGCCACTTCGTGCCCGGCCAGTTCGTCGACATCGTCGGCACCACGATCGGCAAGGGCTTCGCCGGCGCGATGAAGCGCTGGAACTTCGGCGGCCTGCGCGCGACCCACGGCGTGTCGATCTCGCATCGCAGCCACGGCTCGACCGGCAACCGCCAGGACCCGGGCCGCACCTTCCCCGGCAAGAAGATGGCCGGCCATCTGGGTGTCGAGCGCGTGACGACGCAGAACCTGATTGTGGTCTCCACCGACGAGGCCGAGGGCCTGCTGCTGGTGAAGGGCGCGGTGCCGGGTCACGACGGCGGCTACGTGCTGGTGAGCGACGCGGTGAAGCGCAAGGCCCCGAAGGACCTGCCGTTCCCGGCGGCCCTCAAGGCCAAGGCTGAAGCGGCGGCCTAAGGACAAGGACAAGCAGTCATGAAACTGAAGGTCACGGACATCAGCAACAAGGCGGTCGGCGAGGTCGAGATCGACGACGCCGTGTTCGCCGATATTTTCGGCCGTACCGTGCGCAAGGACATCCTGGCGCGCGCCGTCAACTGGCAGCTCGCCAAGCGCCGGGCCGGCACGCACAAGACCAAGGAGATCGGCGACATCTCCGGCACGACCAAGAAGCCGTATAGCCAGAAGGGCACCGGCAACGCCCGCCAGGGCTCGCTGCGCTCGCCGCAGTTCCGCGGCGGCGCGACCATCTTCGGTCCCGTCGTGCGCAGCCACGCGCACGACCTGCCGAAGAAGGTGCGCAAGCTGGCGCTGAAGCACGCGCTCTCGGCCAAGCACAAGGACGGCAAGCTGATCGTGTGGGGCGAGGCCACGGCCAACGGCAAGACCAAGGAGCTGGCCGGCCAGTTCAAGAAGCTGGGCTGGGGCTCGGTCCTGGTGATCGACGGCCCCGAGGTGAATGAGCAGTTCGCCCGGGCCGCGCGCAACATCCCGAACGTGGATGTGCTGCCGCAGCAGGGTGCCAATGTGTATGACATCCTCCGCCGCGACACCCTGGTCCTCACCAAGGGCGCGATGGAGCATCTGGTGGAGCGACTGAAATGAGCCGCGCGCGTCCGATGAAGAAGCCGGTGGTCAATCTGAGCCAGGCGGAGATGTACGACATCATCCGTCGGCCGGTGGTGACCGAGAAGAGCACGCTGGCTTCCCAGTACAACCAGGTCACGTTCCGGGTCCCGCTCGATGCGACCAAGCCGGAGATCAAGGCGGCGGTCGAGGGCGTGTTCAAGGTGAAGGTGACGGCGGTGAACACCCTGCGCAGCCAGGGCAAGGTCAAGCGGTTCCGCGGCCTCGTCGGCAAGCGCAACGACACCAAGAAGGCGGTCGTGACTCTGGCCCAGGGCCAGACCATCGACGTCACGACGGGAGTGTAAGCGATGGCCTTGAAGACATTTAAGCCGACTTCCGCCGGCATCCGCCACGTGATCATCGTGGACCGGTCCGACCTGCACAAGGGCAAGCCGGTCAAGGAGCTGACCGAGGGCTTGAAGAAGAGCGGCGGCCGCAACAACTATGGCCGGCTGACCGCGTTCCGGAAGGGCGGCGGCCACAAGCGCCGCTATCGCCTGATCGATTTCAAGCGCCGCAAGTTCGACATGGCGGCGACGGTCGAGCGCCTGGAATACGATCCGAACCGCACGGCCTTCATCGCGCTGGTGAAGTACGAGGACGGCGATCTCAGCTACATCCTGGCCCCGCAGCGCCTGAAGGCGGGCGACGTGGTGGTCTCCGGCGAGCGCGTGGACGTGAAGCCGGGCAACGCGATGCCGCTGAAGAACATCCCGGTCGGCACGATCGTGCACAACGTCGAGCTGAAGCCCGGCAAGGGCGGCCAGATGGCCCGCGCCGCCGGCGCCTTTGTCCAGCTCGTCGGCCGCGACCAGGGCAAGGCGCTGCTGCGCATGTCCTCCGGCGAGGTGCGCATGGTGCAGGCGGACTGCATGGCGACCATCGGCGCCGTCAGCAACCCGGACAACCAGAACACCGCCCTCGGCAAGGCGGGCCGCGCGCGCTGGAAGGGCATCCGCCCGTCGACCCGCGGCATCGCCATGAACCCGGTCGACCATCCGCACGGCGGGCGCACCAACGGCGGCATGCACTGGGTCACGCCCTGGGGCATCTCGACCAAGGGCAAGAAGACGCGTCGCAACAAGAAGACGGACGGCCAGATCCTGCGCCGCCGTCACGCGAGCAAGTAAGGAGATCATTGAATGGCTCGCTCGGTTTGGAAAGGTCCGTTCGTGGATGGCTATCTGCTGAAGAAGGCAGAGGCTTCGCGCGGTTCGGGCCGCAACGAAGTGATCAAGACCTGGTCGCGGCGATCGACGATCCTGCCGCAGTTCGTGGGTCTGACGTTCGGCGTGCATAACGGCCAGAAGTTCCTGCCTGTCCTGGTGACCGAGAACATGATCGGCCACAAGTTCGGCGAGTTCGCGCCCACGCGGACCTTCACCGGCCATTCCGCCGACCGCAAGGCGAAGAGGGACTAGCCATGAGCAAGGCAAAGACGCCGCGCGCGCTCGGCAGCAACGAGGCAAGCGCCAGCGCTTCGGTCATCCAGGCCAGCCCGCGCAAGGTCAACCTGGTGGCGCAGATGATCCGCGGCCTCGGCGCGCAGCCCGCGCTGTCGGCGCTGACGTTTTCCAAGCGTCGCGCCGCCAACGACGTGAAGAAGGTGCTGCAGGCCGCGATCGCGAACGCGGAGAACAATCACTCGCTCGACGTCGACCGCCTGGTGGTGGCCGAGGCGTATGTCGGGCGCAGCCTCCAGCTGAAGCGCTTCCATGCCCGCGCCCGCGGCCGTGGCGCGCGCGTCACCAAGACCTGGAGCAACATCACCGTGGTCGTGCGCGAGCGTGCCGATCAGGAGGAGAAGGCGTAATGGGACAGAAGGTCAATCCGATCGGCCTGCGCGTCGGCATCAATCGCACCTGGGACTCGCGCTGGTTCGCGGGCCGCGAGTTCGCCAACCTGCTGCACGAGGACCTGAAGCTGAAGAAGTACCTGACAGAACGTCTGGGACAGGCAGGTGTATCCCGGATCGTGATCGAGCGCCCGGCCAAGAAGGCGCGCGTCACGATCCACACCGCCCGTCCGGGCGTCGTCATTGGAAAGAAGGGCGCCGATATCGAGAAGCTGCGCGCCGATCTCGCCAAGATGACGGGCTCGGAGGTGAGCCTGAACATCGTCGAGATCCGCAAGCCTGAGATCGACGCCAAGCTGATCGCGGACAACATCGCGCAGCAGCTCGAGCGCCGCGTCGCATTCCGCCGCGCCATGAAGCGCGCTGTGCAGTCCGCGATGCGCCTGGGCGCCCTCGGCATCCGCATCAACTGCGCCGGCCGGCTGGGCGGTGCGGAAATCGCCCGCATGGAGTGGTATCGCGAAGGCCGCGTGCCGCTGCACACATTGCGCGCCGAGATCGATTTCGGCGAATCGACGGCCAAGACGACCTATGGCACCTGCGGCGTGAAGGTCTGGGTGTTCAAGGGCGAGATCATGGCCCATGACCCGATGGCCCTCGACAAGCGGGCTATGGAGCATCAGGCGGCGCGCTAAGGCGCACCGTCCGAAAGGATAAGGACGAAGGAACATGCTTTCGCCAAAGCGAACCAAATTCCGCAAGGCGCACAAGGGCCGCATCCACGGCACCGCGAAGGGCGGCACGACGCTCACCTTCGGCGCCTATGGACTGAAGGCGGTGGAGCCGGCCCGCGTCACCGCGCGCCAGATCGAGGCCGCCCGCCGCGCCATCACGCGCCACATGAAGCGCGTCGGCAAGGTGTGGATCCGGATCTTCCCGGACGTGCCGGTCAGCCGCAAGCCGGCCGAAGTGCGCATGGGCTCTGGCAAGGGCACGCCGGAATACTGGGTCTGCCGCGTGCATCCCGGCCGCATCATGTTCGAGATGGACGGCGTGCCGAAGGCCCTGGCGCACGAGGCGTTCGCGCTGGCGGCCGCCAAGCTGCCGGTCAAGACGCGCGTCGTCGGCCGTCTGGGCGATGAATAGGGCGCGGGAGAAGTAGCATGGGTGCCGAAGAACTGCGCATGAAGACCGAGGATCAGTTGAAGACTGACCTCGCGAACCTGAAGAAAGAGGCCTTCAACCTGCGTTTCCAGCAGGCCAACGGCCAGCTCGAGAACACCGCGCGCGTGCGCATGGTGCGGCGCGACATCGCCCGCATCATGACCTTCCTGGGCCAGAAGGCGGCGGTGGCGGCGGGCTCGGCCTCGAAGCCGGCGGCCGAGGCCAAGCCGGCGGCGAAGCCGAAGGCCAAGAAGGCAGCCAAGCCGAAGGCCGAAGCCAAGGCGAGAAAGCCGAAGAGCGAGACGCCGAAGGCCAAGAAGGCGGCGGCCAAGAAGACCGCGAAGGCGAAGGCCTGAGCGAGCGAAAGGGATTAGGAGCGAGACATGCCTCGGCGAGTGTTGCAAGGCACCGTGGTCAGCGACAAGAACGACAAGACCGTGATCGTCTCGGTCGAGCGTCGCGTCATGCACCCGGTCTACAAGAAGTTCATCCGCCGTTCGAAGCGTTATGCCGCGCATGACGAAGCGAACGCACACAAGGTCGGCGACACGGTGTTCATCCGTGAGTGCCGTCCGATTTCGAAGCAAAAGCGCTGGGAAGTGGTGTCGGAAGACGCCGCTGCCGGCCAGTAAACAAGAAGAGAGGGTCCGGCCATGATCCAGATGCAGACGAACCTGGATGTCGCCGATAATTCCGGCGCACGCAGGGTGCAGTGCATCAAGGTGCTGGGCGGTTCGAAGCGCCGCACCGCGAGCGTAGGCGACGTCATCGTCGTCTCGATCAAGGAGGCGATCCCGCGCGGCAAGGTGAAGAAGGGCGACGTCCACCAGGCGGTGATCGTCCGCACGGCGAAAGAGATCCGCCGCGCCGACGGCACCTCGATCCGCTTCGACCGCAACGCGGCGGTGCTGATCAACAAGCAGGGCGAGCCCATCGGGACCCGTATTTTCGGCCCCGTGACGCGCGAACTGCGCGCCAAGAAGTTCATGAAGATCATCTCGCTCGCCCCCGAAGTGCTCTAGGGCCGGGACGAGGGACTAGGAATCAGGTGCCGATATGGCGACGAAACTGAAGGTGAAGAAGGGCGACAAGGTGGTTGTGGTCACCGGTCGCGACAAGGGCAAGCGGGGCGAGATCCTGAAGGTCTTGCGCGAGGAGAACCGCGTGATCGTGCAGGGCGTCAATCTCGCCCAGCGGCACCAGAAGCAGTCGATGCAGCAGGAAGGCGGCATCGTGCAGAAGGAGCTCGCGATCCACGTCTCGAACGTGGCGCTGATCGACCCCAAGACCGACAAGCCGACGCGTATCGGCTACAGGATGGACGGCGAGCGCAAGGTCCGCGTCGCGCGCCGCTCCGGCGAAGCATTGGATTGAGGGAGAGGCCTATGGCTGCCCGTTTGAAAGAGCACTACGAGAAGGTCGTGCGCGCCGCGCTGATCGAGGAGTTCAAGTACGGGAACGCCCTCGAGGCGCCGCGCCTGGACAAGATCGTGATCAACATGGGTGTCGGCGAGGCGACTTCCGACTCCAAGAAGATCAACGCCGCGGTGGCGGAGCTGACCGCGATCGCCGGCCAGAAGCCGGTGATCACCAAGGCGCGCAAGTCGATCGCCACGTTCAAGCTGCGCGAGGGCATGAACATCGGCTGCAAGGTTACCCTGCGCCGCGAGCGGATGTACGAGTTCCTCGATCGCCTGATCACCATCGCGCTGCCGCGCGTCCGCGATTTCCGCGGCGTCAGCGGCAAGAGCTTCGACGGCCGGGGCAACTACACCCTGGGCCTCAAGGAGCAGCTGGTGTTCCCGGAGATCGACTACGACAAGGTCGACAAGGTCCGCGGCATGGACATCGTGATCTGCACGACCGCAAAGACTGACGCCGAGGCGAAGGCGTTGCTGAAGGGCTTCCAGATGCCCTTCGTGGCCTGAGCCTTAGAGGAGAGGACGAGATGGCAAAGACCAGCTCAATCGAACGCAACAAGAAGCGCGAGCGCCTGGCGAAGCAATACGCCGCCAAGCGCGCGAGGCTGAAGGCGATCGCGGACAACGACAACCTGCCGATGGAGGACCGCTTCGCGGCCCGCCTGAAGCTGGCGGAGATGCCGCGCAATTCGTCGAAGGTACGCACCAAACACCGCTGTGACCTGACGGGCCGCTCGCGCTCGGTCTACCGCAAGTTCCGCTTGTCGCGCATCGCGCTCCGCGAACTGGCTTCGACCGGCCAGATCCCGGGCATGGTCAAGGCAAGCTGGTAAGGAGGATCGGACAAATGCCGTTGAGCGATCCCTTGGGAGATATGCTGACCCGCATCCGGAATGCCCAGAAGGCGGGCATGTCCAGCTGCACGACGCCGGCCTCGAAGCTGCGCGCGAACGTGCTCGAGGTGCTGAAGCGGGAGGGCTATATCCGCCACTATATCGTCGACCAGACGAATCCGGGCGGCTCCATCACCATCGAGCTCAAGTATCACGAGGGCACGCCGGTCATCCGGGAGATCCACCGCGTCTCGAAGCCGGGGCGGCGAGTCTATTCGAAGATCGCGGACCTTCCGCGCTATTATAACGGCCTCGGTATTTCGATCCTGTCGACGCCGCGGGGCGTGATGTCGGAGAACGACGCGCGCTCGGCGAATGTCGGCGGCGAAGTGCTGTGCCGCGTGTTCTAAGAGGAACGAGATGTCACGCGTAGGCAAGAATCCGGTCAGCATTCCGCAGGGCGTCACGGTCGACGTGGCGGGCGGCTTCGCGACCGTGAAGGGCAAGCTCGGCACGCTGAAGCTGCCGATCACCAAGGAAGTCGACGTCTCCGTGCAGGACGGCAAGGTCTGGGTAAAGCCGGCCGCCGAGACCGGCCGGTCGCGCGTGATGTGGGGCACGACCCGCGCCAATCTGCGCAACATGGTCGAGGGCGTGAGCAAGGGCTACACCAGGAGCCTGGAGATCAGCGGCGTCGGCTATCGCGCCGCGGTCCAGGGCAAGAACCTCCAGCTCCAGATGGGCTTCAGCCACGACGTGAGCTATCCGATCCCGGAGGGCATCACGATCAAGTGCGACAAGCCGACCTCGATCCAGATCAGCGGCTTCGACAAGCAGAAGGTCGGTCAGGTGGCGGCAGAAATCCGCGCGGTTCGTCCGCCCGAGCCATACAAGGGCAAGGGCATCAAGTATGACACCGAGACCATCCTGCGCAAGGAAGGCAAGAAGAAGTAAGGAATGGCCATGGCTAAGGCAAACAACCTGTTCGAGCGGCGCCAGAAGCGCGTCCGCACGGCAATCCGGCAAAAGGCCGTGGAGCGGCCCCGCCTGTCCGTCTTCCGGTCCTCGATGCACATCTATGCGCAGATCATCGATGACGCACAGGGCACGACCCTTGCGGCGGCCTCGACGCTCGACAAGGAGCTGAAGGGCAAGCTGAAGACCGGCGCCAATCTCGACGCGGCGAAGGAAGTCGGCAAGCTGATCGCGGCGCGCGCCACGGCGAAGGGCGTCAAGGCGGTGGCGTTCGATCGCGGCGGCTACAAGTATCACGGCCGCATCAAGGCGCTGGCCGACGCCGCGCGCGAAGGCGGCTTGGCGTTCTAGGCGCCGTTCCAGGAAGGATGTAGCGTATGGCTAAGTCAGAAAGAAGAGAACGGCGCGGCGATCGGGACCGTGAGCGCGAGCGCTCGGGCGAACCGGAGTTGATCGAGAAGCTGGTCGGCATCAACCGCGTCGCCAAGGTGGTGAAGGGCGGCAAGCGCTTCGGCTTCGCGGCGATCGTGGTGGTGGGCGACGGCAAGGGCCGCGTCGGCCACGGCGCCGGCAAGGCGCGCGAGGTGCCGGAGGCGATCCGCAAGGCGACCGAGCATGCCAAGCGGCACATGATCCGCGTTCCGCTGCGCGAGGGCCGCACGCTCCATCATGACGTGATCGGCCATTATGGCGCCGGCAACGTGGTGATGCGCGCGGCGGATGCCGGCACCGGCATCATCGCCGGCGGCCCGGTGCGCGCGATCTGCGAGGCGCTCGGCATCCACGACGTGGTGGCAAAGTCGGTCGGCACCTCCAACCCGCACAACATGATCAAGGCGGCGTTCGACGCGCTGGCGCGCAGCAACTCGCCGCGTTCGGTGGCGACGCGCCGCGGCAAGAAAGTCAGCGAGATCATCGGCAGCAAGCGCGGCGCGGAAGCCGACGTGCGCGAGTAGAGCGAGGCGAACATGTCCGGCAAATTGAAGATCACCCAGATCGGCAGCCCGATCGGCCGCAAGCCCGGCCAGCGGGACACGCTGAAGGGGCTCGGCCTCGACAAGATGAACCGCAGCAGCGAGGTGGACGACACGCCGTCGATCCGCGGCATGCTGCGCAAGGTCAGCCATCTGGTGCGGGTCGAACCGGCGAAGTAAGAAGCCGTGCCTGCCCCCGCCGATGGCGTGGGCCGGCACGAGAGCAGGATAAAGATCATGAAACTCAATCAGCTTTCCGACAATCCGGGCGCCCGCAAGAGCCGCATCCGCATCGGTCGCGGCATCGGCTCGGGCAAGGGCAAGACCGGCGGCCGCGGCGGCAAGGGCCAGACCGCGCGCTCCGGCGTCGCCGTCAAGGGGTTCGAGGGCGGCCAGATGCCGCTCTTCCGGCGCCTGCCGAAGAAGGGCTTCAACAACATCTTCCGCCTCGACCTGGTGGAGGTAAATCTTGGCCGCCTGCAGGCGGCGATCGAGGCCAAGCGCCTGGATGCCAGCAAGACGGTGACCGGCGAGGCCCTGGTGGCCGCCGGCCTGCTCAGCCGCGTGCGTGACGGCGTGCGCCTGCTGGGCAAGGGCGAGCTCAAGACCAAGGTCACCATCGAGGTGGCGGGCGCGTCCAAATCCGCGGTCGCGGCGGTCGAAAAGCTGGGCGGTTCTGTTATCGTGAAGGCGCCCAAGCCGAAGACCGACGAAACCAAGGCGAAGGCCAAGGCCTGAGGATCGTCGCCGTCGGGTTCATCCCGGGTCACCTGGGCTTGGAGTAGGCGGGACGGAGACACCATATAGGCTGCGGACCGCATTAAAGGAGTTTGCCCCATATGGCATCGGCCGCGGAACAACTGGCCTCCAGCATCAATTTCGGCGCGCTTTCCAAGGCCACCGAGCTCAAGCAGCGGATCTGGTACACGCTCGGCATCCTGATCGTGGCCCGGATCGGTACCTACATCCCGCTGCCGGGCATTGACGGGGTGGCGTTCCAGGCGTTGTTCGCGCAGCATTCCGGCGGCGTCCTCGGCATGGTGGACATGTTCGCCGGCGGCGCGATCAGCCGCATGACGGTGTTCGCCCTGGGCATCATGCCCTACATCTCCGCCTCCATCATCATGCAGCTCCTGACCTCGGTCTCGCCGACCCTGGAGCAGTGGAAGAAGGAAGGCGAGAGCGGCCGGCGCAAGATCAACCAGTGGACCCGCTACGGCACGCTGGCCCTCGCCTTGGCCCAGTCACTCGGCATCGCCAATGGCCTGCAGAGCATGTCGGGCCCGAGCGGCGGCGCGGTCATCGACCCTGGCGTGTTCTTCATCTTCACCACCGTGGTCACGCTGACCTGCGGCACGATGTTCCTGATGTGGCTGGGCGAGCAGATCACCGCCCGCGGCATCGGCAACGGCATCTCGCTCATCATCTTCGCGGGCATCGTGGCGCGCCTGCCGAGTGCTCTTGCGCAGGTGTTCGAACAGCTGCGCGCCGGCTCGATCAGCCCGATCCTGGTCATCGCGATTGCGATCGGCGCGGTCGCGGTCATCACTTTCGTGGTGTTCTTCGAGCGCGCGCAGCGGCGCCTCATCGTGCAGTATCCGAAGCGCCAGGTCGGCAACCGCATGTTCGGGGGCGAGTCCTCGCATCTGCCGCTGAAGCTCAACATGTCGGGCGTGATCCCGCCGATCTTCGCGTCCTCGCTGCTGCTGCTGCCGCTGACGGTCGCCAGCTTCTATTCCAACCAGGCCGACCTGCCGGTCTGGATTCAGACCATCATCCGCTGGTTCAGCCATGGCCAGCCGCTCTATATCGCGATGTACATGGGCCTGATCGTGTTCTTCGCGTTCTTCTACACCGCAATCGTCTTCAATCCCGACGAGACGGCGGAGAACCTGAAGAAGAACGGCGGCTTCCTGCCGGGCATCCGGCCGGGCAAGAACACCTCGGACTATCTGGACTATGTACTGACCCGCCTGACGGTTCTCGGCGCGGCCTATCTCTCGTTCGTCTGCGTGCTGCCGGAAATCCTGATCTCGCAATATTCGGTGCCGTTCTATTTCGGCGGCACCTCGCTGCTGATCGTCGTGTCGGTCACGATGGACACGGTGGCGCAGGTGCACTCGCACCTGCTTGCGCACCGCTATGAAGGCCTCATCAAGAAAGCCAGGTTGAAAGGACGTCGGGGGTGAACCTAATCCTGTTGGGACCACCGGGCGCGGGCAAGGGGACCCAGGCCAAGCGGCTCTACGACCGGCACAAGCTGGTGCAGCTTTCGACCGGCGACATGCTGCGCGCGGAGGTCGCCTCCGGCAGCGAGTTGGGCAAGCTCGCCAAGCAGGTGATGGAAGCCGGCCAACTCGTCTCGGACGAGATCGTCATCGGCATCATCGCCAAGCGCATCGAGGCGCCGGATTGCAAGTCGGGCTTCGTGCTCGACGGCTTCCCGCGCACGGAGAAGCAGGCGGTCGCGCTCGACGAGATGCTGAGTGAGAAGGGCGGCAGGATTGACGGCGTGATCGAGCTGGCGGTGGATGAGGACGCGTTGGTCGAACGCATCTCCGGCCGTTTCGCCTGCGCCAAGTGCGGCGCCGGCTATCACGACACGTTCCAGCGGCCGAAGACGGACGGCGTGTGCGACGTGTGCGGCGGGACCGAGTTCACCCGGCGCAAGGACGACAACGCCGAAACGGTGAAGGCACGGCTCCAGGCCTACCGGGAGCAAACCGCGCCGATCTTGCCGTACTACGAGAGGAAAGGGTTGCTGCAGCGCGTGGACGGCATGGCCGATCCCGATGCGGTGACCCGGGAAATCGAGGGAGCGCTTTCTCGGATCCGGCATTAACCGGTTGATCCATAAGGCCAAAGCTGATTGGCATGAATTCGGCTTTCGCCATTGACGAGGGGGCGAATCGCAATATAATGCGCGCCTTCTCGATCGCCGGGGGCGACCGGGCCGATTGGCTTTGCCCTGATCGAACAAGAGCTTAGCTTTAAGGAGCAGCAACGTGGCGCGTATTGCGGGCGTCAACATTCCGACGCAGAAGCGGGTGGTTATCGCCCTGACCTACATCACCGGCATTGGCTCGGCCAAGGCCAAGGAAATCACGGCGAAAGTCGGGATCCCGCCGGAGCGGCGCGTCTCGCAGTTGACCGATGCGGAGGTCGTCCGCATCCGTGAGGTCATCGACCAGGACTACACGGTCGAGGGCGATCTGCGGCGCGAAACGGCGATGAACATCAAGCGTCTGATGGATCTCGGCTGCTATCGCGGCCTGCGCCATCGCAAGGGACTGCCGGTCCGCGGCCAGCGCACGCACACCAACGCGCGCACCCGCAAGGGCCCGGCCAAGGCGATCGCCGGCAAGAAGAAGACGGCCTAAGGGCCATTCTCAAGGAAACGGAACGGAGAACATGGCGAAGGCACCAGCAGCATCGGGCGCAGGCGCGCCGGCAGGTCGCGTGAAGCGCCGGGAGCGCAAGAACATCAGCTCCGGCGTGGCGCACGTGAACGCCAGCTTCAACAACACGATGATCACCATCACCGACGACCAGGGCAACACCATCGCCTGGGCGTCGGCGGGCGCGCTGGGCTTCAAGGGCTCGCGCAAGTCCACGCCCTACGCGGCCCAGGTGGCCGCCGACTCGGCGGCCAAGAAGGCCTCCGAGCACGGCGTGAAGATCCTGGAGGTCGAGGTGAAGGGGCCTGGCGCCGGCCGCGAATCCGCGCTGCGCGCCCTGCAGGCCGCCGGCTTCACCATCACATCCATCCGCGACGTGACGCCGATCCCGCACAACGGATGTCGTCCGCCCAAGCGGCGCCGCGTCTGATTGGATTCCAGCCCGGCCCCGACGGGGCCGGTGCTTTATCCGGCCACCAGCGGGCTTGCGTCCCGCGCATCACCATAACCGGATGGCCGGTGCCTGAGTATCGAGGTTGAACCGGGTGAGAGCGATTGAATGGCTGCTCGCCCCAGATGCATGAAAGTCGAAAGCCGTGATTCAGAAGAACTGGACCGAACTGATTAAGGCCAACAAGAAGATCGATGGCGGCCACGACGCGAAGCGTTTCGCGACGGTGGTGGCCGAGCCGCTGGAGCGCGGCTTCGGCCTGACGCTGGGCAACGCCCTGCGCCGCATCCTGCTGTCCTCGCTGCAGGGCGCGGCAGTGACCGCCGTCCACATCGACGGCGTGCTGCACGAGTTCTCGTCGATCACCGGCGTGCGCGAGGATGTGACGGACATCGTCCTCAACATCAAGCAGATCGCGCTGCGCATGGGCGGCGACGGCCCGAAGCGCATGCGCCTGCGCGCGCAGGGCCCGGGCGAGGTGAAGGCCGGCCAGATCGAGACCGGCCACGATATCGAGATCCTCAATCCGGACCACGTGCTGTGCACGCTCGACCAGGGCGCGACGCTCAACATCGAGTTCACCGTGAACAACGGCAAGGGCTATGTCGCGGCCTCGCAGAACCGTCCGGAGGACGCGCCGATCGGCCTCATCCCGGTCGATGCCATCTTCTCGCCGGTGCGCAAGGTTTCGTACAAGGTCGAGAACAGCCGCGTCGGCCAGGTGACCGACTATGACAAGCTGGCCATGCAGGTGGAGACCAACGGCGCCGTGACGCCGGAGGATTCGCTCGCCATCGCCGCGCGCATCCTGCAGGAGCAGCTTCAGCTCTTCATCAATTTCGAGGAGCCGTCGGCGGCCAGCGAAGAGGCGAAGGCGGTGGAGCCGCCGTTCAACAAGAACCTGCTGCGCAAGGTGGACGAGTTGGAACTGTCGGTCCGCTCGGCCAACTGCCTCAAGAACGACAACATCGTCTATATCGGCGATCTGGTGCAGAAGACCGAGGCGGAGATGCTCCGCACCCCGAACTTCGGCCGCAAGTCGCTGAACGAGATCAAGGAAGTGCTGGCCCAGATGGGCCTCCATCTCGGCATGGAGATCCCGAACTGGCCGCCTGAGAACATCGAAGAACTGGCGAAGCGGCTGGACGAGCCGTTCTAGCCACGAGGTTTGAGTATCGGGCCATGGTGGCCCAACCCTGCCGTTCACGGCGCGCCCGTTGATGAGATGGGATGCCGCGGCGGCGAGGGCGCGCAACCGGTGTTCGCGGACCCGATGCCAGCAATTCAAGGCGGGGTGAGCGAAGCCAAGAGGAGAGGAGAGCCGCTATGCGTCACGCCGTTGCCGGCCGCAAGCTGAACCGCACGTCATCGCACCGCAAGGCCATGTTCAACAATCTGGCCGCCGCGCTGGTCAAGCATGAGCAGATCAAGACCACGCTGCCCAAGGCCAAGGACCTGCGCCCGATCGTCGAGAAGCTCGTGACGCTGGGCAAGAAGGGCGGCCTCGCCGCCCGTCGGCAGATCCTCGCCTCGATCAAGGATGAGAAGCTGGCGGAGAAGCTGCTGACCACGCTGGCCGACCGCTACAAGGCCCGCGCCGGCGGCTACACCCGCGTGCTGAAGGCGGGCTTCCGCTATGGCGACATGGCCTCGATGGCGATCATCGAGTTCGTCGACCGCGATCCGGCCGCCAAGGGCCAGGATTCCGGTCCGAGCCAGCAGAAGGCGGAAGAGGCCGAGGGCGAGGCTGCCCAGGCCTGAGCCCTCCCGGCCATAGGACACGCGAAAGGGCAGCCTTGTCGGCTGCCCTTTTTGCTACCATCTTGCCTTTGCCCCTCCCGCAATTTCGAGAAGGTTGGGGAGGCGGAAGCCCGAAGATTGGTGCGGCGAGGCGCGGCCTTCCCCTCGTCAGCCCTCCGCCGTGCCGGAGGAGGGGATTGCTAGGGAGTGACCCGATGCGGCTCTGGATTGCGCGACTTGGTCTCGTCCTGGCGGCTTTCATCGCCGTGCCGGCGGCGGCGCAGGATGCGGTCCCGACCTCGACCCAGCAGATCAACCTGACCTTCGCGCCGGTGGTAAAGATGGTGGCTCCCGCGGTGGTCAATATCTACACCAAGAAGGTGGTGCGCCAGCAGGCGCTGTCGCCGTTCTTCGACGATCCGTTCTTCAAGCAGTTCTTCGGCGACGAGTTCAACTTCGGCCGTTCACGCGAGCGCATCGAAAACGCGCTCGGCTCCGGCGTCATCGTCGAGGCGGAGGGCCTTGTCGTCACCAACAACCACGTCATCGACGGTGCGGACGAGATCCGGGTCGTGCTCAACGACGGGCGCGAGTTCGAGGCCAAGCTGGTCGCGCAGGAGGAGCAGATGGACCTTGCCCTGCTGCGCATGAACACCAAGGGCGCCAAGCTGCCGACGCTGGCGTTCCGCGATTCCGACAATCTCGAGGTCGGCGACCTGGTGCTGGCGATCGGCAATCCGTTCGGCGTGGGCCAGACCGTGACCAGCGGCATCGTCTCGGGCCTTGCGCGCACGCGCACTGGCATCAACGATTTCGGCTTCTTCATCCAGACCGATGCCGCGATCAATCCCGGCAATTCCGGCGGCGCGCTGGTGACCACCGACGGCAAGCTGGTCGGCATCAACACGGCGATCTTCTCCAAGAGCGGCGGATCGATCGGCATCGGCTTCGCGATTCCCGCCAACATCGTGCGCGCGGTGGTCGAGGCGGAAGCCACTGGCGGCAAGCTGGTGCGGCCCTGGCTGGGCGTCGCCGGCGAGGCGCTGAGCGCCGAGATCGCGGAGAGCCTCGGCTTCGAGCGGCCGGGCGGCGTGGTGGTGCACGAGCTGTTCCCCGGCGGTCCCGCGGACGAGGCCGGCATCAGGCCGGGCGACGTGCTGCTGGCGATCAACGGCCGCAACGTCCTCGATCCGCAGGGCATGGTGTTCCGCCTCGCCACGCTGCGGATCGGCGATGAGGCGATGGTGACGGTGGTGCGCAAGGGCAAGCAGCTCGAGCTGCCGGTGGAACTCACACCCGCGCCGCGCGAGCCCAAGCCGAACGAGACCGTGCTCGCGGGGAATCATCCGCTCCGGGGCGCCCAGGTCGCCGATCTCTCGCCCGCGCTGGGCGAGGAGCTGTCCGTCGGCGGCTGGCGCGGCGTCGTCATCACCGGGCTGAAGCGGGGCTCGTTCGCGCGGAATCTCGGCATCCGGCCGGGCGACATCATCGCGCGCATCAACGGCGTCGACATCAAGAGCGTGGCGCAGCTGCGCGACCTAGTATCGGTCGAGCGCGAGGAATGGGCGCTGACCATCGAGCGCGACGGCAAGGTCAAGACCGTCACGGTGCGATAGGAAGGCGGAACGATGTCGGGCCTGTTCGAAGCGCAAGCGCCGCGGCCACTGGCCGACCGGCTGCGCCCGCAGCGGGTGGAGGAGATCGTCGGCCAGGATCACCTGATCGGGGTCAATGCGCCGATCGGGCGCATGCTCGCGGCCGGCCAGATTTCCTCCATGATCCTGTGGGGTCCGCCGGGCTGCGGCAAGACCACCCTCGCGCGCCTGATCGCGGAGAAGGTCGACCTGCATTTCGAGATGTTGTCGGCGATCTTTTCCGGCGTCGCCGACCTGCGCAAGATCTTCGAGGCCGCCAAGCAGCGGCGGTTGATGGGGCGCGGCACACTGCTGTTCATCGACGAGATCCATCGCTTCAACCGCAGCCAGCAGGATGGCTTCCTGCCCCATGTCGAGGATGGGACGATCGTGCTGGTGGGCGCCACGACGGAGAATCCCTCTTTCGAGCTGAACGCCGCGTTGCTCTCGCGCTGCCAGGTGTTCGTGCTCAACCGGCTGCACGAAAGCGATCTAGAGACACTGCTGAAGCGCGCCGAGGACCTGATGGGCTTCGCGCTCCCCTTGACGGCGGAGGCGCGCACGGCGCTGATCGCGATGGCGGATGGCGACGGTCGCTACCTGCTGAATATGGCCGAGGAACTGTTCCGCCTTCCGCCCGATGTGACGCTGGATCCGGCTGCCTTGGCCAAGGCCGTGCAGAAACGCGCGCCGCTCTACGACAAGGCGCAGGAAGGCCACTACAATCTGATCTCCGCGCTGCACAAGTCGCTGCGCGGCTCCGACACCGATGCCGCGCTTTATTGGCTGGCGCGCATGCTGGTCGGCGGCGAGGATCCGAAATACATCGCGCGGCGGCTGGTGCGCTTCGCGGTCGAGGATGTGGGCCTTGCCGATCCGCAGGCTCTGACGCAGGCGCTCGCGGCGTGGGACGCGTATGACCGCCTCGGTTCGCCGGAGGGCGAGCTCGCGATTGCGCAATGTGTCATCTATCTAGGCACTGCGCCGAAATCCAACGCCGCCTACGAAGCGTTGAGCGCCGCCAATGATGCGGCGCGGAAGACCGGGTCGTTGACGCCACCCAAGCACATCCTCAATGCGCCTACCCGGCTCATGAAGGATCTCGGTTATGGTAAAGGCTACGCCTACGACCACAACACGGCAGAAGGCTTCTCCGGCCAGAACTACTTCCCCGATGAAATGGCCCGCCAGCGCTTCTATCAGCCCGTGGAGCGGGGTTTCGAGCGTGACATCCTGAAGCGCATCGAATACTGGGACCGCCTGCGCGCGAAGAAGGCGCAAGGCGAGCCCCAGGAATAGCTGCCGGTCCCGCGCGTCCAAACCTGGTCCCGCCCCGCGGACCCGGGCGGGAAGTCCTGCCCAGAAGCGCCGGCGAGAAATGCAGATTTGGCGGCTGTGGCATGCGCCGTTTCGACTTGTCCCGTTACAATGCCGTCGTTAGGGTCGCCGCTTGTAACTGGCCCAAGGGGGGTGGGCCCAGTTTATGGCAAACCACTATTCAGGGTTCGGGGATGCAGGATTATCTGTCGCCGGAGCGCCAAAAGGCTGCGTTGCTTACCATCGATGCTCAACGCGATTTCATTCTTCCAGGCGCACCGGCCACAGTGAGCGGCAGTAGCGCGGCCACGCCCCAGATGCGGCAGTTGGTCGAGGCGTTCCGCGCACATCATGCGCCGATCGTCCACATGGTGCGGCTCTATCGCTGCAATGGCTCCAATGTCGATCTGTGCCATCGCGCGCTGATCGAGGCCGGCCAGCGCATCGTCATGCCGGGCACCCTCGGCGCCGAGCTGATCGACGAATTGAAACCGACCTCCGGGCTGCGCTTGCAGCCCGATCTGCTTCTGGAGAGCAAGCTGCAGGAGATCGGGCCGAAGGAGTGGATCTGCTACAAGCCGCGGCTGTCCGCCTTTTTCCAGACCCCGGTCGAAGAGCACCTGAAGTCCCTCGGCATTTCCACCATCGTCATTTGCGGCACCGATTTCCCGGCCTCGCCACGCTCCACCGTCTACGCCGCCGCCAACCGCGATTTCCGGCTCGTCCTCGCCACCGACGCGATTTCCGGCGCGACGGATGCCGGGCTCGACGAGATGGCGCAGATCGGCGCTTACCTGATGCCCACCGACCAGTTGTTGGAGTGGCTGCCCCGCAACCGCGCGGCGGCTTGATTCCACGCGTCTTTCGTGCTGTCTCACGCCCATGAGCGGCGTGCAGCAGATCGAGATCAAGCAAGATGAGGCCGACCAGCGGCTCGACCGCTGGTTCAAGCGGCGTTTCCCCATGCTTGGTCATGGGCGGCTGGAGAAGCTGCTGCGCACCGGGCAGATCAGGCTCGACGGCAAGCGCGCGAAGGCGAGCGACCGCGTCGAGGCGGGGCAGGTGGTGCGCATCCCGCCCTTGGGCGAAACCGGCGACCGGCCGGAACAGCCGCCGCGCCGACCGCGCGCGCCGGATGATCGCTGGGCGATGACGCTGCGAAAGGCGGTGCTCTACAAGGACGAGGACGTTCTCGTCATCGACAAGCCGGCGGGGCTTGCGGTGCAGGGCGGTACCGGGCTCTCCAGCAGCGTCGATGATCTCCTGGAGGCGCTGCAGTTCGACGCCAAGGAACGGCCGCGCCTCGTTCATCGCCTCGATCGCGACACCAGCGGCGTGCTCGCGCTGGCGCGCAACGCGAAGGCGGCGCAGCGCCTGACCGAATCCTTCCGCCACAGGGATACGCGCAAGATCTATTGGGCTGTCGTCGTAGGCGTGCCGGAGGTGCGCGGCGGCCGCATCGACGCGCCGTTGCAGAAGGGCGGCGCCAGGGGCGCCGAGCGTGTGCAGGTCGACGAGGAAGGCAAGCGCGCCGTCACCGAATTCGCCGTCATCGAGAAGGCGGGCAAGAAGGCGGCCTGGCTGGCGCTGATGCCGGTGACCGGCCGCACCCATCAATTGCGCGCCCATTGCGTCGCGCTGGGCACGCCGATCCTCGGCGACGGCAAGTATGCCGGCGCCGCCGCCTTCCTCGCCAAGGAGAGCCTGTCGCGGCAGCTTCATCTCCATGCGCAGCGGCTGCGCATCCCGCATCCGCGTGGCAAGGGCTGGATCGACGTGACCGCGCCGCTGCCCGAGCATATGCGCAAGACCTGGAGCTTCTTCGGCTTCGCCGCCAAGCCGGAGCGCGATCCCTTCGCCGACCTGGATTCCTGACGCGATGCTGACAGACATTCCTCATCGCCTGTTCGTATTCGATTGCGACGGCACCCTGGTCGACAGCCAGCACAACATCGTCGCGGCGATGGCGGCCGCCTGGGCGCGCCACGATTTGCCGGCGCCGCTGGCCGGCGACGTGCGCCGCATCGTGGGCCTGACGCTGGAGATCGCGATCGCGCGCCTGCTGCCGGAGGCGGACGATGCCAAGCATCGCGCGCTCGCGGCGGCGTATCGCGAGATCGTGCATGACCTGCGCATGGGCAGCGCGCAGGGCATCGCCGAGGAGCCGCTGTTTCCCGGCATCCTCGAATTGATCGAAGGCTTGGCCGTGCCGGAAATCTTCCTCGGCGTCGCCACCGGCAAGAACCTGCGCGGGCTGGAGCACACGCTGGCCGTGCACGGCTTGCGCGACCGATTCCATACGCTGCAGACGGCCGATCTCTGTCGCAGCAAGCCGGACCCGGAGATGGTGCTGCGGGCGATGACGGAAACCGGCGTCGAGGCCTCGGCCACCGTGGTGATCGGCGACACCAGCTTCGACATCGAAATGGCGCGGTCGGCCGGCGCGACGGCCATCGGCGTCGCCTGGGGCTATCACGAAGTCGCGGAACTGGCCAAGGCCGGCGCGCATGCCATCATCCATCAGCCGGCCGACCTGCTGGTGGAATTGCGGCGCTTGGCGCCCACGGCGTAGTATGGCTGCGGGGACGCCGGAGGTTCGGCGCATGAGGCTGAAGATCATCCTGACCGGGATCGGGCTGGCGCTGGTGGCGCTGGGCGCCATTGCGTTCACGATCCTGATGGCAACCGATTTCAACGACTACGGCGACCTGGTGCAGCAGCGCATGAAGGCGGCGACCGGCCGCGACCTGGTGATCGCGGGCAACATCGATGTTTCCCTCTCACCCTCGCCGCGTCTCACCGCCCGGCAGGTCAGCTTCCGCAACGCGCCGTGGAGCGACCTGCCGCAGATGGCAAGCCTCGAGGGGATCGAGGCGGAACTCGCTTTGCTGCCGCTGCTGAGCGGCGAGATCCGCATCACGGAGGTCGTGCTGCACGGAGGACAGGTGGTGGTGGAGACCAGCAAGGAGGGCATCGGCAACTGGGTGCTTGACCTCGCGCCGCAGCGTGCCGGCACGCCCGAGACCTCCACGACCGCATCGGGGGGATTGCCACGCATCGATCGCATGACGATCGAGGACGTGACGCTGCTCTACCGCGACGGCGAGTCCGGCAAGCGGCAGACGCTTACTCTCAAGCGCTTCACGGCGGAGGATGCGCCGGGCGCCGGGATAAAGATCGCGATCAAGGGCGCCTGGAACGAGCGTCCGCTAGAACTGACCGGCATGATCGGCGCGCCGCGCCAGTTCACGGAGGGGCCGCTGCCGGTTGATCTGAAGGGCAAGTTGAGCGACATCGCATTCGGCCTGCACGGCGAGATCGGCGATCCGACGACCTTCTCCGACCTGTCGCTGGAGGTGACGAGTTCGGGCCCTTCACTCTTCGCGCTCGGCGATATCTTCGGGGTGACCCTGCCGCAATCCGCCGCCTACACGCTCAAGACGCGAGTCAGCGGCGGCGAAGGCAAGTTCACGTTCTCCGATTCCAACGCGAAGGTCGGCGGCTCCGATGCGGCCGGCACGATCGTTCTCGACACCGCTGCTGACGTGACGGGATTGACGATGACGCTCGCCTCCCAGCGTCTCGATTTCAAGGACCTCGGGCTGGATGATGGCGGCGGGACCGCGGAGTCCAACAGCGACGGGCGCCTGTTCTCCGCCGAGCCCTGGCCGCTCGACTGGCTGAAAGAAGTCGATGCCGACATCACCTGGCCGGTCGGGACCCTGGTGCGCGGCGGCGCCACCGCCAGCGAGGTGGACTTCGCGCTGGGCATCAAGAGCGGCGTGGCAATACTCGATCACGTGCGGGCCAAGGTCGAAGGCGGCACGATCAATGGCAGCGGAAGCCTGAAACCGGGCAAGGACGATCGCGTCCTGACGGTGAAGCTCACGGCCGACGGAATCCAGTCCGCGCCGCTCCTGAGCATGATGGGAATCGAGGACGTCCTGACGGTCGGCCGCTTCGACATCGCCATGGACGTGAGCGGCCCGGCCACGTCCTTGCGCAGCCTCATGGCCGGGCTGAACGGCAAGGCCTCGTTCGTGACCGGCGAGGGCCAGGTGCGGAACAGCTTCGCGCGCCTGCTCTTGTCCAACCTCTTCGGCCTGCTCACGCCGCTCGGCGACAACGGCTCACGCATCTCCTGCATCGCCGGCAATTTCGACATCAAACAGGGCATCGCCACCACGCGCGGCACCGTGGTCGACACACCGGGCGCGACGGTGGTGGGCGCGGGCGCCATCGACCTGGGCAGGGAGCGCATCGACCTGCGCGTCGATCCGAAGTCCAAGAACCTGAACCTCAGCGCGATCGCCGTGCCGGTGCGCGTGACGGGACCGCTGGCCAGCCCCAACGTGCTCCCCGATCCGGTCGCGACGGTGGGGAACACGGTGAACTTCGCCACCGGCACGGTCAATGTCGCCACCCTCGGCATCTTCGGCGCGCTGACCGGGCTGGGACAGGGCGAGAGCCTCGGCGCCAACCCCTGTGCCACCGCGCTCAACAGCGCCTTGACCGGAAGCAAGCAATCGGCCGGCGATAAGGTGCTGCAAGGCGTGGGCGGGGCGGCCCAGGACATCGGTGACGGCGCGGTCGATGTGCTCGAGGACGTGGGCGAAGGCATCGGTGATTTGTTCGGGCAATAACTTCGGGCAGTGATTCATGTCGAGTGCGCCGCGCCGCTTCTACAAATCCGCCACAGTCGGGCCGGTCGAGGGCAGCTGGGGCGTCCTGCTCGACGACAAACCGCTGCGATCCCCGGCCAAGCGTCCGTTCGTCCTGCCCACCGAGGCGCTGGCGGCAGCCATCGCGGAGGAATGGCAGGCACAGGGAGAGCGGATCGTGCCGCAATCCATGCCGCTGATGCAGTTCGCGGCCACCGCGCTCGACCGGCTGGCTGACGATCGTGGCCGAGTGGTGGAGGAGGTCGCCGCCTATGGAAGCAGCGATCTGGTCTGCTACCGCGCCGGCGGGCCGCAATCTTTGGTGCGGCGGCAGGAGGAATTGTGGCAGCCCCTGATCGTCTGGGCGGCCGATCGATACGACGTGGCGCTTAACGTCACGGCGGGCGTCGTGGCGGTGGAACAGCCGGCCCACACGCTGGCAACGTTCCGCCGGGTGCTGGAGGCCTGCGATCTGTTCGCGCTGACGGCGCTTGCCGGGGCGACCAGCACGGCGGGGTCGCTGGTCATCGCGCTGGCCTTGGGAGAGGACCGGCTGAGCGCGGAGGAGGCCGCCGACGCGGCCTTGCTGGACGAACTGTATCAGGCGGAGAAGTGGGGCATCGACCCCGAGGCCGAGCGCCGCCGTGCGGCAATCCGCGCCGACCTCGCCGCCGCGAAGCGATTCCTCACCTTGTCGCGAAGGTAATATGTTGAAATAATTGGTGCTTCGGCTTGCTGGCTGATTGCATGGCTTCGTGCTATGTGAGGCCGCCTTGCAGTGCAACAAAAATGCCGGCTGCGAGTCACAAAGCGGCCGGTCACAAGGGCGCTGGATCAGGACGGGAGCGGGACGGGGGAATGCAGGAGATCCTCAAGCAACTGGAAGAGAAGCGTGCGGCGGCACGCGCCGGCGGCGGCCAGCGCCGTGTCGATGCCCAGCACGCCAAGGGTCGGCTCACGGCCCGGGAGCGCATCGAATTGCTGCTCGATCCCGATTCCTTCGAGGAATGGGACATGTTCGTCGAGCATCGCAGCAGCGAGTTCGGGATGCAGGACCAGAAGATCCCGGGCGACGGCGTGGTGACCGGCTACGGCACCGTCAACGGCCGCTTGGTCTTCGTCTTCAGCCAGGATTTCACCGTGTTCGGCGGGTCATTGTCCGAGGCCCATGCGGAGAAGATCTGCAAGGTCATGGACCACGCGATGAAGGTCGGCGCGCCGGTGATCGGCATCAATGATTCCGGAGGCGCGCGCATCCAGGAAGGCGTCGCCTCGCTCGCCGGCTATGCCGAGGTGTTCCAGCGCAACATCATGGCTTCCGGCGTAGTGCCGCAGATTTCTCTGGTGATGGGCGCTTGCGCGGGCGGCGCGGTCTACTCGCCGGCCATGACCGACTTCATCTTCATGGTGAAGGATTCGTCCTACATGTTCGTCACCGGCCCGGACGTGGTGCGGACCGTGACGCATGAGAACGTCACGCACGAGCAACTGGGCGGCGCGGTCACGCATTCGCAGAAATCCGGCGTCGCCGACCTTGCCTTCGAGAACGACGTCGAGGCGCTGCTGCAGGTGCGGCGCTTCATCGACTTCGTCCCGTCCTCGAACCGCGAGACGGCGCCGCCGCGCCCCACGCCCGACCCGATCGACCGCGAGGAAGACTCCCTCGACACCCTGGTGCCGGCCAATCCCAACAAGCCCTATGACATGCACGAGCTGATCGCGAAGGTGGTCGACGAGGGCGACTTCTTCGAGCTGCAGCCGGGCTATGCCAGGAACATCATCATCGGCCTCGGCCGCATGGGCGGCGACACCGTCGGCATCGTCGCCAACCAGCCTATGGTGCTGGCCGGCTGCCTGGACATCGATTCGAGCCGCAAGGCCGCGCGCTTCGTGCGCTTCTGCGACTGCTTCAACATCCCGATCGTGACCTTCGTGGACGTGCCGGGTTTCCTGCCCGGCACGGCGCAGGAATACGGCGCGATCATCAAGCACGGGGCCAAGCTGCTGTTCGCCTATGGCGAGGCGACGGTGCCGAAGATCACAGTCATCACGCGCAAGGCCTATGGCGGCGCCTATGACGTCATGAGCTCCAAGCATATCCGCGGCGACGTCAACTTCGCCTGGCCGTCGGCGGAGATCGCGGTGATGGGCCCAAAGGGCGCGGTGGAGATCATCTTCCGCGCCGACATCGGCGACCAGCAGAAGATCGCCGAGCGCACCGAGGAATACCGCAAGCGCTTCGCCAACCCGTTCGTCGCCGGGGCTCGCGGCTTCATAGACGACGTGATCCTGCCGCACGCCACGCGCAAGCGCATCTGCCGATCCCTTGCCATGCTCCGGGACAAGAAGCTCGAAAATCCCTGGAAGAAACACGACAATATTCCGCTGTGACGATGTTCAAAAAGATTCTCATCGCCAACCGCGGCGAGATTGCCTGTCGTGTCATCCGCACGGCGAAGGCCATGGGCATCAAGACGGTTGCGGTCTTTTCCGAGCCCGACGCCGATGCGCTGCATGTGCGCGAGGCGGACGAGGGGGTGGCGATCGGGCCTGCGCTAGCGGCGGAAAGCTATCTCTCTATCGAGA
>JAJYUT010000008.1 GCA_021792365.1 Pseudomonadota bacterium
AGAGCCGATGGTGTTGCTGACGGTGCCGCCGTCCTGGATCGTCAGCCTCCCGGTGCCGAACTCGCCGACGGAGAGAGTGCCGGCATTGGTCCAGGTCGAACCGTCACCATCGACCGTCACGGTCCCGGTCGAGCCGGCATGGAAGCCGATATAGCTGTCGGTGTTGCTGACGGTGCCGCCGTCCTGGATCGTCAGCGTGCCGCTGTCGACATAGCCGACGCGGAGAAAGCCGGAGTTGGTCCAGGTCGAGCCGGCGCCGTCGACCGTCACAGCCCCGGTCGAGGAGGCGTGTCCGCCGATATACCCGTCGGCGTTGGTGACGGCGCCCCCGTTCTGAATCGTCAGCGTGCCGGTGCCGGCATCACCGACATGGAGCCCGGTGGTATTGGTCCAGGTCGAGCCGGCGCCGTCGACCGTCACGGTGCCGGTCGAGCCGAGAACAGCGCTGATAACCCCCCTGGTGCTGCTGACGGTGCCGCCGTTCTGAATCGTCAACGTGCCCGTACCCGCATTGCCGACAAATAGAAAGGAGGAATTGGTCCAAGTCGAGTCGGTGCCATCGACCGTCACGGTGCCGGTCGAGCCGGCATTGGCGCCGATATAGCCGAGGGTATCGCTGACGGCGCCGCCGTCCTGGATCGTCAGCGTCCCGGTACCGCCTTGGCCAACCTCGAGAGTACCGGAATTGGTCCAGGTCGAACCGGCGCCTTCGACCGTCACGGTCCCGGTCGACCCGGAATTGGTGCCGATAGTGCCATCGGTGTTGCTGACGGTGCCTCCATCCTCGATCGTCAGCGTGCCGGTGCCGAAATTGCCGACGGAGAGCGTGCCGGTATTGGTCCAGGTCGAGCCGGCGCCGTCGACCGTCACGGTGCCGGTCGAGCCGGAGTTGAAGCCTATATAGCCGGTGGTGTTGCTGACGGCGCCGCCGTTCTGGATCGTCAGCGTGCCGGTGCCGACCTCACCGACACGGAGCTCGCCAGAATTGGTCCAGGTCGAGCCGGCGCCGTCGACCGTCACGGTCCCGTCCGAGCTGGAATTGTAGCCGATATAGCCGTTCGTGTTGCTGACGGCGCCGCCGTTCTCGATCGTCAGCGTGCCGGTGCCGGACTCGCCGACACGGAGCTCGCCAGAATTGGTCCAGGTCGAGCCGCCGCCGTCGACCGTCACGGTCCCGGAGCCGGCCGAATTAACGCCGATAAGGGCATCGGTGTTGCTGACGGCGCCGCCATTCTGGATCGTCAGCATGCCGGTGCCGTTATGTCCGACGGAGAGATAGCTGGAATTGGTCCAGGTCGAGCCGACGCCATCGACTGTCACGGTTCCGGTCGAATTAGTGCCGATATACCCGTTGAGGTTGCTGACTGTGCCGCCGTTCTGGATCGTCAGCGTGCCGGTGCCTGATCGGCCGACGGAGAAAGTGCTGGAATTCGTCCAGGTCGCGCCGGTGCCGTCGACCGTCACGGTCCCAGCCGAGCCGAAATTTTCGCCGATGCTCCCGATGGTGTTAGTGACGGCGCCGCCGTTCTGGATCGTCAGCGTGCCGGTGCCTGATCGGCCGACTTCGAGAAGAGAGCCGGAATTCCAGATCGAGCCGGCGCCGTCGACCGTCACGGTCCCGGTCGAGCCGGAATCAGCGCCGATGAGCCCGTTTAAGCTGGTAACTCCGCCGCCGTTCTGGATCGTCAGCGTGCCGGTGCCGGAACTGCCGACGCGGAGTATTTGCGCTTGCGCTCCGACCGCACCGATCACCGTCGCATTGGGCGTAACCGTGTCGATGATCGCGTTGTCGCTGCTGGTCGGGACACCACTCGACCAGTTTCCGGCGGTGAACCAGTCGGTCGAGGTGATGCCGGTCCAGTCTTCAGCGAAGGAGGGCCCCGCCATCGCCAGCGCCAGTCCGAGCGCGGCTATCGAGGTGGTGCCAAGCAGCGCGTGGCGCATGCGCAGCGCGGGACCATGACGGCACGACATGAGCGAGCCGCCAAGCGCCCCGGCCTTGCCGCTTACCGCCCGATCGTTGGTGCCGCCGACCAATGGCTGCGCGCCAAGCGGCGCCGGCTTGCGGCGCGCAAGCTGATTGCGGCACGCCTTGGACCCGCCTTTGAACTCTGCCATGAACCCCTTCCTTGTCGGGCCGAACGAGGCCCGATTCCCCCATGCCCTCACCATTGCGGCGCACGGCCGCGGGAAGCTGCTGCCACAGAGACGTGTTGCTATGCCGGGCAATGGTCCCCGCCAGGCATGCTTCCGCCGCGACAGTGCTTCACCCGGCTCTCTAGGCGATGCACCGTTATGAAAGCGCTTGGCTTTGGCGCGGTACTGCTTGCGCAGCGTTAGGTTTGCGTTAGGATTTCGTCAGAACAACTGTCGGGCGCAGATGTCGAACTCCAGGGCTAGGATTTTCCTCTTTGGCAATTTCCAAATGGCCGGAGACCGGGGCGACCGGGTAGACCTGACCGGAAAAAGGGGTCCGGCAATCGTTGCGTATCTCGCCCGCAGTCCCGGGATGACGGCCCCGCGGGAAAGATTGGCCGACCTGCTCTGGAGTGACAGCGATACCGACCACGCGCGCAACAGCCTGCGGCAGACCCTGAGCGTCCTTCGCCAGGATCTGATGCGGGCAGGTCTCGACATCATGGAATCCCGCAAGGATGTCGTTGCGCTGAAAACGGGCGCCGTCGACGTCGATGTCGACGGCTTCGAAGCGGGGCTGACCGCCCGGTCGCCGCATGAGCTCGATATGGCCCTGGCGCACTACAGCGGCCCGTTTCTCGAAGGCTTCTATCTGGGCAGCAGCACGTTCGACGATTGGGTGTCGGCAGAGCGCGAGAGGCTTTTGGGCCGCGCGGTTGAATCCTTCGAGAAGCTTGCACCTCTCGTGGACGCGGAGAAGGGGCTTGGCCTTGCCGATCGGCTCCTGGCGATGGAGCCGACGCGGGAAGCGTCCTATCGCCTGAAGATTGAGCTGCTGGCCGCCAGCGGGCAGCGTGGCAAGGCGATCCGGACCTACGAAGCCTGCCGGAAGATGCTGAAGAACGAATTCGGGGTCGAACTTAGCCCGGAGACGCGCGCGATCGGGCAATCGCTCTTCTCGGATGGCGAAGCGGCGCCGAACCACAGGCTCGACCAGCCGGTGAACGGCGCTCGCGCTGTCAGGCACCTCGGGCGCCCGTCCATAGCGGCTCGCTACACTAGCACGGTCGTTCGTCGCTAAACGCTTCCTTCCCCAGTATGTACGTTGCCGACAAGGCCCGGTCGTCGCCCAGCATCATCAGCGCGAACAGCCGTTCTTCCAGCGTCCTGGCGACCTCCATGCGCCGCGCGAGCACCGGCGTGGCCGCGAGATCGAGCACGACGCAATCGGCCTCCTTGCCGATCCGGAAATTGCCGATCCTGTCATCGAGCGACAGGCACGCGGCGCCGCCCAAGGTTGCCAGCCACAGGCCGCGCCAGGCGTTGAGGCGCTGGCCGTCGGTCATCAGCACCTTGTAAGCCTCGGCCAACGTCTGCAGCATCGAATAGGAGGTGCCGCCCCCGACGTCGGTGGCGAGGCCGACGCGCACGCCGCGGCTTCGGGCGGCCTCCAGGTCGAAGAAGCCTGAGCCGATGAACAGGTTCGAGGTCGGGCAGAACGACATGGCGCTGTCGCTCGCCACGAAGCGCGCGCGGTCTTCCGGGTCCAGGTGGATGCAATGCGCGAACACGGAGCGCGGGCCGAGCAGGCCATGGCGGTCATAGACATCGAGATAGGACCGCGCCTCCGGGAACAGTTCCTTCACCCACCGGACCTCGTCGACGTTCTCGGCGAGGTGCGTTTGCATCCAGACACCCGGATATTCCGCGTAGAGCCGGCCCGCCATCGCAAGCTGCTCCCGGCTCGAGGTCGGCGCGAAGCGCGGAGTGAGCGCATAGCCGAGCCGGCCTTTGCCGTGCCAGCGCTGGATCAGGTCGCGGCAATCGGCTTCCGCGCCGGCCACGTCGTCGCGCAGATAATCCGGGCTGTTGCGGTCCATCAGGATCTTGCCGCAGATCATGCGCATCCCGCGCTGCTGCGCTTCCTCGAAGAACGCATCGACGGATTGCTTGTGGACCGTGGGATAGACCGCGGCCGTCGTGGTGCCGTGGCGCAGCAGCGTATCGAGGAAGAGGCTCGCGATCCGCCGCGCATGGGCGGGATCGGCGAAAGCGCGCTCCACCGGGAATGTGTAGTCGTTCAGCCAGTCCAGCAATTGCCGCCCATAGGAGGCGATCACGTCGACCTGCGCGTAATGCACATGGGTGTCGACGAAGCCGGGCAGGATCAGCTTGCCCCGATGGTCATGCAGCGCGTCCCGGGCGCCCCGCGCCTTCAGGATCGCGTCCGCCGGACCGAGCGCGGCAACGCGGCCGTCGACCACCTTGAGGCAGCCATCGTCCCAGTATTCCCATGCGCCCGGGTCGGCCGGCGCGCCGGGGTCGCGCAGGAAATGCAGGATCGAGCCGCGGAGGAAGAGGGTCGCCATCAGGTGCAGCGGGCCGTTTGCCAGTGATGTTGTCCGCCGCACTCTAGCCGAGCCGGCGGCCTGCCCGCATCAAGGCTTCGCGGATTCGGCTTCAAGCGATCCGGAACAATCGGCTATTCCGGCAGGACCAGGCCGCGATCCAGCAGCGCGGCCCAGGCCTCCTCCGCACTATCGCAGATCGCGAACAGGTCCAGGTCCTCCCGGTCGATCATGGCGTGATCGACCATCCACTGGAAGTTCACCAGGCCCTTCCAGTAGTCGCGCCCGACCAGCACCACCGGCCTGGGCGAGGACTTGCCGGTCTGTCGCAAGGTCAGGATCTCGAACAACTCGTCCAGGGTGCCGAACCCGCCGGGGAACACGGCCAGCGCGTTGGACCGCATCGCTAGGTGCATCTTGCGCATGGCGAAATAGTGGAAACGGAAGGTGAGGTCGGGCGTGGTGTAGGGGTTCGGATATTGCTCGTGCGGCAGGGAGATGTTGAAGCCGATGGTCGGCGCGCCGACCTCGAACGCCCCGCGATTGGCGGCTTCCATGATGCCAGGCCCGCCGCCGGTGGCGATCACGTTGTCGCGCACGCCGCTCTTCGGATTGAGCGCGCCGCCCTGCTGCGACACGATGCGGCCGAACTCGCGCGCCTCCTGGTAGTAAGGCGCCAGGAGCAGCCGCCTTTCCGCCGTCGCCGTGTCGACGCCCTCCATCTTGCCGGCGCGCAGCAAGTCGGCCTGCTCGGGCGACGGCACCCGCGCACTGCCGAACACGATGATGGTGGAGCGGATGCCCCAGTCCCGCAGCAGCAATTCCGTCTTGCTGTATTCCAGCTGGAAACGGATGCCGCGCAACTCGTCGCGCAGCAGGAACTCCTGATCCTCGATGGGCAGCTTATAGCTCTGCGAAGCGAGCTGCCGAGAGGTGTTGCTGTGATCCATCTTCAATACCTGTTCCGGACCGGTGCCGGCCGTCGCCGTTCGATGGGATAGGGCGCGGCGCGGCCAGATCTGTCGGCCATGTTAGGACTCCTGGATAAATCGTGGGTTAAGAGCCCGCAATTCATATTTGGCAAGGATTCCGGCGCGCTGGGCCGGAGCGCGGCCGCACGCGGGCAGGCGGCGAGCCCTATTCCTCGCGATCCAGCTCCGCCACACGCTCCAGCAATTCGCGCGCAAAGACGTCGCAGGCGCGTTCCTGCTCACGCAGTTTCGGCAGCCCGACGATCTCATGGAACGCGGCGAAGTGCAGCATGCGGTCGGCAAGGCCCGCCGTGTCGCCGGCCGCATGGAGATCCGTGAAGAAGGCGCGCAGCGCCTTCGCCGCGACATAGCTGGCCGATACCGGGAAAGCGACGGCGGCATAACCGATCTCCTGCAGCCGTTCGGCGGAGAGGATCGGCGTCTTGCCGCCTTCGACGTTGTTGGCCAGGCAGGGCGCCGCGATGTCGGAGCAGATATAGGCCATCTCGTCGGTGCTGAGCGGCGCCTCGACGAAGATCATGTCGGCGCCGACCGCGCGATAGAGCTGCGCACGCTCGACCGCTGCTTCCAGTCCCTCGATCGCGCGCGCATCGGTGCGCGCCACGATCATCAGGTCGTCATCCACGCGCGCATCCAGCGCCGCCTTGACCTTGGCGATCATGTCGGCGACGGAGATCACCCGCTTGCCGTCCATGTGACCGCAGCGCTTGGGCGCGACCTGGTCCTCGAGGATGAGCGCGGCGACACCGGCCCGCTCATAGGCGCGCACGGTCCGCGCCACGTTGACGGAATCGCCGAAGCCGGTATCGGCGTCGGCCAGGATCGGGATGTCGACCGAATCGGTCAGGCGCCGGTAATGGTCGGCCATCTCGGCCAAGCCAAGCTGCCCGATATCGGGCGCCCCGATCAGGCTCGCGGTCGTGGCATAGCCGCCCCCGACAATCGCCTGGAAGCCGGCCTCCGCCGCCAGGCGGGCGCTCAGCGCGTCGAAGACGCCCGGCAGGACGAGGATCTCCTCGGCGTCGATCAGGTCACGGAAGCGCTTGGTCAGCCGCACGATAGTTCCCTGCTGTGGCCGGCATGCAACGGACGGAGCAGGTCCGAATCGAATGCCGGTTTTTGGCCCAACCCCGTCTATCAATGGCGGAATTTCGCTGATCGGACGACTAAAAAAGAGGTTGCAAACCGCCTCTGACCGCCAGACACTAGGCCCGGTTTCTCTCAATACCCCAACTCTGACAACCAAGAACCAGAAGGGATGGCCAAAATGTCCAACAAGTTCTCCCGCAAGCTCCTGGCGGCGGCTCTGATTGCCGGCGTGACCGGCAGCGCTGGTGCTGCCCTTGCTCAGGATGCGGCTGCGAAGTGGACTCAGCTCCAGGAAGCAGTCCGCCTGGCGGAGATCTGCCGCGGCATCTCTCATGACCGCGAGACCTGGCGCACGCTCGGCACCAAGATCGACGCTGCCGTCGGTCACGAGATCGGCGGCGGTGAGCGCCTGACGCTCATCGAGACCGCGAAGACCGATGCTCGCGTCCTGGCGACGAGCAAGGGCTGCGACAGCGATGACGCCCAGGCGCTCCTGACGGAATATGACACTCTGGCCGGCATGTAATACGGCTACCTGGTTCTACGAACCGGCAAACGGCCCCGCGTAAGCGGGGCCGTTTTGTTTCGGCTCAGCCGGCCGCGCCCACGGCAGCGGCGACCCGGGGCAAAGCGCTGGCGATATCCTGCTCGGCGATTTCCCGGCCCTTCAATTCCAGCAACGGCGCCTTGACCGGTTTCATGGCTTTGCCCTCGCGCCACTCGTAGGCAGTCGGTGCGGCGTCGCGGAGCGTGTCCATGCCGCCGCTTTCGCCGTGATATAGGCCAACGTCGAAACCGTCGGGGCTGGCAAGCGTCGCTTCGAACACCCTGCGGCCCTGCAGGATTAGCCACCCACGAAACGCGTCGAAGCTGTCATCCGAGCATCCGCCCCGGAGCAGGTACGCCAGCCCCCAGATATCGTGGCGGCAGGCGGCATTGTCCATCTGACGCAGGATCTGGTCGAACTTGCGGATGGCCGCTGCCTTGAACAACGCTAGACGCTCGGGAAGGGTGTCGAGGCGCTCGCCGATCGATTGGTTGCCAAGGCCGTGGTCGATCAGTTCCCAGAACACATCCTCGGTCATCGCGCGGTTGTCCGGTTTTCCTTTCGGCTCGCGGCGCTCCTCCGCCTCAATGGCGGCGGTGTCCGCGTCAACCCGCGCCAGTTCGGATGCCGTAGCGCCGGTCTGCACCAGAAGGGCGCGGTAATCCGCCATGACGGCGAGCAACGTTTTCTTCAAATCGGGAATGCGCGCGGCAACACTCTCATATTCCGTGCGCTGCTCCTGTTCGGTGCTGAAGCCGAGGGCCGGGTCGTAGACATAACCCTTGCCCCGCGCTCTTACGAAATACCAGTAGTGGGACTTCAGGAACCCGATCTTTGCCCGCCAGACGCGCCGCACGCGCGTGCTTTCGCCCAGCGCGAGCAGTCGGTGGAGATATTGTCGCGTCGCCGGATAGAACGGCGCGAAAAGATCGTCCGCCTGGGGCGTGAGATGTTCTTCGATCTGATCGAACAGCCGCTTCTCGAAATAGCAATCCATGATCCAGGCATGCCCCTCGTCGTAATGGGTCGCATAAAGCGACTTGCCGGGGACCTGCTGAATCTTTCCCGCTTCCGACAGTGCCAGGAGGGCGAACAGGTAGCGCTCGGTATCCTCGCTCAGCTTCCTGAACTTGAGCTGGAAGCCGTGGATTCGCCCGTCTCTGTATTCCATGGAATGCTTGGTCACTTGCTTTCCCGCCGCCAGGCGAGCAGGACCAGGCCAAGCGCCAGCAGCAGCGCCACCCAGGCGGGCAGCAGCGGCATGTTGGTGACGCCGGTCACCGTGTAATCCGCGTTCTGTCTCAGGCCGAGCCAATTGCTTCCGGCCATCGTGCCGCCAACGGGCACGCGGCGCCAGGTTGGCTGGCCTCTGACGCTCACCGCCTGCACGCCGCCGGCGGTCTCATCCACCAGCGGCTGCAGCAGGCTGGCACTGGCGCGCGGGTCCGACCACTCCTTGGAATTGAGTGCGCCGGATGCGGCGAAAGCCTGGCGGGTGCCGTCGGCGACCTTGTAGAGCCCTTGCTCGGCGGCCGGAATGGAACCGGTCGCACGGCCGCGCCCATCATCGCGCAGCGTCACGGTCTCCGTGCTGCCGTCGGGGCGCGTGACCGTCACCTCCTCCTCCGCCTGGGTGGTGAGGCTCTGGCGCCTGACTTCCAGCCGGCCATCGATCACCGTGGCGCGCAGATCCTCCTCCTCGAGGTCGGGCTCCTGCATCAGCCAGTGGCCGATGCGCCGGATCAGTTCGGCGTGCGGGCCGCCGCCCTCGAAGCCCTTCGACCACAGCCAGAGCTGATCGGAGAAGAGCTGCGCGACACGACCCTCGCCGACGCGGTCAAGGATCAGCAACGGCAGGCCATCCACGCCGCTCATGACCGTGACCCCGCGCGAGGAGCTGGCTGGCATCTCGCGGAACCAGCGGCCCCAGCTCGGCTTGTCCTGCCCAATCGGCAGCAGGTCTGCGGTAACCGGGTGGCGCAGCCCCACCGGCGTGACCTGCGGCTGGAACCCTTGCGTGCGGATCTCGCCGGTCGGCTGGGCCGCGAAGATCTGCTCCAGCGGCGTGCGATAGAGGCTGAACTGGCCCGCCGAGCTCGGTCCTGCCGATTCGAACACGGCGCCTCCTTCCCTCACATACTCGACGATGTGCTGGAAATACTCGTCCGGCAGAATCCCGAGATGCTGGAAGCGATCGAAGATGATCAGGTCGAATTCGCGCAGCTTGATGTCGAACAGCTCGTCGACCGGGAAGGCGATCAGCGCCAGCTCGTTGATCGGTGTCGCATCCTGCTTGTTCGGCGGCCGCAGGATCGTGAAATGGATCAGCTCGACGGACGGGTCGGATTTCAGCAGGTTGCGCCAGGTGCGCTCGCCCGGATAGGGCTCGCCGGAGATCAGCAGGACCTTCAGCCGGTCGCGCACGCCGTTGACGGTGAACACCGCGGCGTTGTTGGCCAGCGTCAGCTCCTGCCCCGCCCGCGCGACCTCGATCTCGAACACGGTCTGGCCGCCATGCACGATGTCGAGCGGCACGCTCTGTGGCCGGCCGATCGGGGCGTCGATGTCCGCGACCTGCTCGCCGTCCCGGCGGATCACCACCCGCGCGACCCCGAGCGGCTCGCTGCCCAGATCGTCGACCTGGAAGGTGACGTCGACGCTCTTGCCGACCAGGCCATAGGTCGGCGACTGCGTCACCATGATGCGACGGTCCTTGCCCGCGGGATCGCCGGTCATCACCAGATGCACCGGCGCGGTGATGCCAAGCTCCCGTGCCGAGCCGGGCACATCATGTACCTGGCCGTCGGTCACCAGGACCAGCGCGGCGAGGCGCTTCTGCGGAATGTCGGCCAGTGCCTCGCGCGCCGCATCGAAGAGCTGCGTGCCTTTTTCCGAATGGTCGGCGCCGCCCCTGGTCTCCACCACGCGCAGGTCCAAATCCTCGAAGCTCGGGGTGGTCTCGCGCAGCCTGGCCACCGCCGCTTCGGCATCGGCCGCCCGGTTCTCCAGGGTCTGGCTGGGCGACCGGTCGACCACCACCAGCGCGATGTCCTTCTGATAGGCCCGCTGCTCCTGCACCAGGGACGGGTTGAGCAGGATCGCGGTAAGGGCCGCGCCGGCCAGCAGGCGCAGCAGCGCGCCGCGCGCACGCCGCACCAGCGCATAACCGACCAGCAGCACGAACGGGGTAACGAGCGCGGCGATCAGCCACCACGGCAGCAGCGGATCCAAGGCGATGGAATAGGCGTCGCGGATCATGCCCTCAGCCCCTTCATTGCCCGAGCCTTTCCAGGATCGCCGGCACATGCACCTGATCCGATTTGTAGTTGCCGGTCAGGGCATACATGATCATGTTGACACCGAACCGGAGCGCCATCTCGCGCTGGCGCTCGCCGCCCGGTGTCACCGGGAACATCGGCTGGCCCACCTCGTCGGTCGCCCACGCCGCGGCATAGTCATTGCTGCCGACCATGATGCCCGAGACGCCGTCATTGACGCGGCCGCGCGGGACTTCCACCCACACCGTCCCGCCGATCCAGCGGCCCGGGAAGTCGCGCAGCAGATAGAAGGATTTTGTCAGCACATGGTCCGGCGGCATCGGCACTAGGCGCGGCACGTCCAGGCCGGGCGTCAGCTCCATCAGGCGCTGCGCGCCCGGGCCGAGGTCGCCGCCGGTCATGCCGACCAGGTTCTGGTCCGCGGTGTCGAACAGGATCATCCCGCCGACCGCGAGATACTTGTTCAGCTTGTCGATCGCGTCCGCCGACGGGGTGCGCTGGCCCGCGGTAATCGGCCAGTAGAGGAACGGATAGAAGGACAGTTCGTCGATCTCCACATCGACCCCGACGGGATCGCCGACATCGACGGAGGTGCGCCGCAACAGGGTCTGCGTCAGGCCATAGAGTCCCGCGCGGCTGGTCGCATCGACCTGCGGAACGCCGGTCCGGACATAGGCGAGATGGGTGGTCTCGGTCGCCGCCAGGATGTCCTGTTCCGGCAGTTGCTGCGCCTGGGATTGCTGCGGCGCCATCACCAGGCAGAGCGCGATCGCGGCCGCGCCGGTCGCGGCCACCGCGCCGCGCCGGCGCAGCAATCCGCGCAGCGCCAGCGCGATCAGCATGTCGCCGATCAGCAGCAGGAATGCCATCAGGAACAGGGACGGGGCCAAGTCGCGCGTGCGGTCGGCGGCAAGCCGGCGGGCCGGCACGCTGAGGGGCGCGAATACCGGCTGAGACGGCGCGAGGTTCAGCGCGCGATGTTGATCGTCCGGACCGTAGAAGCCGGGCGGGTGCAGCGGCCCGACCCTGGTGTCCGGCAGATCCTTCGCGACGATGGCGACGGCGGAGGCGATCGGCGGCGTCAGTTGGCCGAAGGCGCTCAGGGTCTGGGCCGGCGCCAGCGGCCGGTTCTCATCAGCATTGGGGACGACGCCGGACGCGCTTACCACCAGGCGGCCAAGCATCTCCACGAACAGGCCGGAGATCGGCAGGTTCGACCACTCGGCCGTGCTGCCGACATGAAACAGGACCGAGAAGCCGTCGCCCACGCGCTCGCCCGTGACCAGCGGCGTTCCATCGGTGAGGCGCGCCCAGGTCTTGGTGCCGAGATCGATGTCTGGCTCGGCCAGGACCTGGCGCCTGATCTCGACATCCTTCGGCACCTGCAGCCCCGCAAAGGGCGACGAACTCGGGAACGGCGCCAGATGCGACGGCTCGGTCCAGGACAGGGCGCCCCCCAGGGTGCGGTCGCCGGCGCGCAGCCGGACCGGCAGCAGGTCGTCATTGGGATCGCTCGCCAGCTTCTCGCCCGCGAAGCGCACCACCATGCCGCCGCGCTCGATCCACCGCCGCAGCGCGGCCCGGTCGCCCTCGGCGAAGGTGGAATTGTCGGTCAGCGCGATGACCGCCAGCTCCTGCTTCAGCAGAGTCTGCAGGCGGTCGGCGCGCACCTCGTGATGGGGCGCCAGTGCGCGCTCGAGGAAATAGATGTCGCCCAGCATCGGCTGCCGCGACAAAGCAGGGTTGTCGGTGACAAGGCCGATCGGCTTGCGGCCGCCGCCATCGTCCATCAACGCCACGGAGCCGGCTGTCGCGCCGTTCTCCAGGGTGATGCGGCTCACTCGGTTCGCGAGCTCCACCGGCAGATCGAGCTTGATGCGTGCCACCTGCTCATTGGGTCGGAAGCTGCCCTGAGAGAGGCCGAGCGTCCGGCCGTCGCGATCCAGCGCGCGCAGGCTGACCGGTTGCGCGGCGCCAATCTGCGCGCGCGACACCCTGGCCCACAAGCCATCCGCATCGCGCTCCGGCGGCAGCATCATCAACGGCAGATCGAGCTGCAGGCTCATCACGTCGAGCGTGCCGCGTTCCTGCAACGCATCGCTGAAGGCGGCATCGGCACTCGCCCGTGTGCTGCTGATCCCGTCGCTGATCCAGAAGATGTTGAGGTCCCGCGGCAGACCCGCTTCGCCGATGCGCTCCGCCGCTGCCGCACGGTCGCTCGGCCAAGGCGAGGGCTCCAGCGCGGCAAGCTGCGTCGCGGCGGTCGCCGGCGGCATGGGTGTCAGCCCGAATCCGGGGGCGCTCGCCTGCGGCGCGGTGGTGGCGAGAATGACCTGGCGGCCATTGCGCTCCGCGCGATCGATCAGCGCCTGTGCCGCTTCCTTGCGCTGCTCCCAGCCATGCGCGGCGGCCCAGCCGTCATCCAGCGCGATCATGACGGAGCCGGTGCGCGGAAACCCGAAATTCGCGTTCCACAGCGGCTGCGCCAAGCCCGCGATCACCAGCGCGGCGATGATGAGGCGCAGCAGAATGAGCCACCACGGCGTGCGGTGCGGCGTCTCTTCCTTCGGCCGTAGCAGCAGCAGCAGCCGGATCGGCGGAAACGCGACCCGCCGCGGGCTGGGCGGCGTCAGCCGCAGCAACCACCACAGGATCGGCAGCACGGCGAGCGCCGCGAGAAGCCAGGGTGCTGCAAAGGTGAGGCTGCCTAACGTCAGCATGCTGCCTCTAGTGCTGCGCCGTGGGCCGGTGGTCGGCCGCAAGCCATTGATAGGCTTCCAGCAGCGACTTCGCTGCCGATTGATCCGTCACGTGCCGCGACACGCTCCAGCCAGCCGATTGCGCCAGTTGCTTCAAGCCCACCCAGTGATGCGCCAGCTCCGTCTTGTATTCCTCGCGAATGTTCTCGGCGCGGCTCATCAGCAGATCACCTTCGCCTTCGACGCCTTCGAACCGCACCCGTCCGGCATAGGGCAGGTCAAGCTCGGCGGGATCGAGCACCTGGATGAAGTGCCCGCGGCAGTCCGTTCCGGCGAAACGGTTGATGGCTGTTTTCAGTTCCTCCACCGGCGCCAGGAAGTCCGAAACCAACACGACATGCGCGTGGGCCGGCAGCGGCGCTTGCGGCGGGATCGAGAACTTGGGCGCGGAAGAGGTCTCAGCCTGGCCGGAGAGGTGCGCCAGGCGATGCGCGATCGATTCCAGGACGAAGCGCCCGGCGCTCGGCCGTTCGCCGGAGCCCAACAGCGCGACGCGCTCGCCCGCGCGCGACAGCGCGCCCGCCAGTGCGAGCGTCAGGACCTGCGCGATCTCCTGCTTGCTTGAGAGGTCCCGGCGGCTGGAGAACCGCATGGAGGCGGACAGGTCGCACCAGAGGAAGGCGGTCTGCGCCGCGGACCATTCCATCTGGCGCAGGAACAGCCGATCCGACTTCGCCGATTGCCGCCAATCGAGCCGGCGCAGCTCATCGCCGGGATAATACTGCCGGAACTGCCAGAAGGCTTCGCCGCGCCCGACGCGCCGGCGGCCGTGGACGCCCTGCTCGATGGTGGCGGCGATGCGACGGGCGGCGAGCAGCAAGGGCGGCACGCGCTCGGCGATCTCCGCCGCCTGGTACTTCGTCTTGTCGAAGGTCGCCGTCGCCATGCGCGTCAAGCGATCCCTTTCATCGTTAGCCGATCTCGGCAATGAGCCGGTCGATGATCGCCTTGGGCGTCATGCCTTCCGCGCGCGCGCCATAGGTCAACGCAATGCGATGCCGCAGGACCGGATGGGCCAGCGCCACCACATCGTCGATGGAGGGCGAGAAGCGGCCCTGGATCAGGGCGCGGGCGCGGGTCGCCAGCATCAGCGCCTGACCGGCGCGCGGGCCGGGCCCCCAGGCCAGGCCTTCCTTCACTTCCTTGATGGCGGTGAGCTCGGGACGGCCGGCCCGCACCATCCTGAGGATGGCATCGACGACCTTCTCGCCCACCGGCATGCGCCGCACCAGGCGCTGGATGGACAGCACATCCTCCGGCGACAGCACGCGCGTCAGCCCGGCTTCCTGGGAGCCGGTGGTGACGATCAGCATCTGCCGCTCGGCATCGGGCGAGGGGTAGTCGACGTCGATCTGCAGCAGGAAGCGGTCGAGCTGCGCTTCGGGCAGGGGATAGGTGCCTTCCTGCTCCAGCGGGTTCTGCGTCGCGAGCACGTGGAACGGCTCGGGCAGGTTATAGGTATGCCCGGCGACCGAGACCTTGCGCTCCTGCATGGCCTGGAGCAGCGCGGACTGGGTGCGCGGGCTGGCGCGGTTGATCTCGTCCGCCATCAGCAGCTGGCAGAACACCGGCCCCTTGATGAACCGGAAGCTGCGCCGGCCGGATTCGCTCTCCTCGAGCACTTCCGATCCGACGATGTCCGAGGGCATGAGATCGGGCGTGCATTGCACGCGTTGGGCATCGACGCCCAGGACCTGCCCGAGGGAGTCCACCAGCTTGGTTTTGGCGAGCCCAGGAACGCCGATCAGCAGGACATGGCCGCCGGAGAGGATCGAGATCAGCGCCTGCTCGACCGTCTCCTCCTGGCCGAAGATGACCTGGGCCAGTTGGCGGCGGACCAGATCGACCCGCTGGCTATAATTCTCGATCAGGCCGCCGATGTCGGCCGCCGACGCGGTGCCGGGCAATCCCCCGATTTGTGCTGCAGGCCCTTGAGACGACATGGAAATTTGTCCTTCCGTCATGGCGACCTATGCCTTTCACTATAGCGCACGTAAGATGATTAAAGCGTAAACTGTTAACCACAATGATGTCCAACCCAGAGTCCGGCTCCAGGTTCTCCGATCTGCCCGGTTGCGGCGATTTTGATATCCGAATCGCCGGCGACGGGACCTGGTTCTATCGGGGCTCCCCCATCAACCGAAAACCCCTGGTCAAACTGTTCTCCACCGTTCTGCGCCGCGAACCTGACGGCGAATACTGGCTCGTGACGCCTGCGGAGCGCGGCCGGGTCACGGTCGAGGACGCACCCTTCACCGCAGTGGAAGTGGCGGCGAGCGGCGCGGGCCGCGACCAGACCCTCACTTTCAGGACCAATCTTGACGAATTTGTGATCGCCGATTGCGATCATCCCATCCGTGTCGCGCACCGCCGCAACCAGACCAACCAGCCGGGCGGCGAGCCGCGGCCCTATATCCTGGTGCGGCCGGGACTCGAGGCTCTGATCCTGCGTTCCGTATTCTATCATCTGGTGGAGCTGGGAGAGGTGCGCAACATCGAAGGGGTGGAACAACTCGGCGTGTGGAGCCGCGGCCAGTTCTTCGCGCTCGGCCACCTGCAGGATTTCGAGTCGAGCGCCAGCACCGAGACGGCGCGCTGATGGAACGCACGCTGATCAGTGAGCGCTTCGCCCTGGCTCCCGTGCCCGGCCGCCGCGCTGCGCCGAGCGCGGCGATCAGCGGCAGCGTAGTGGCGGTTCCCGAGGAGCGGCCGGCGGGGCGGCGCGGCGACCACGACCTCAATCCCGATATGCTGCCGACGCGCATGCTGATTCCCGCGGCGGTTCTGGTGGGGCTGGTCGAGCGGCCGGAGGGCATGGCCGTGCTTCTCACCAAGCGCACGGCGCACCTCACCGACCATGCCGGGCAGATCAGCTTCCCGGGCGGACGGGTCGATGCCGGCGATGCGGATGCCTTTGCGGCCGCCCTGCGCGAGGCGGAGGAGGAGGTCGGCCTGGCGCGGCATCACGTGGAGATGATCGGCCGGCTCGATACCTATGTGACGCGCACCGGATTCGAGGTGACGCCTTGCGTCGGCCTCGTAGCGCCCCCGGGGCTGTATCGGCCCGATCCGTTCGAGGTCGCGGAGGTGTTCGAGGTGCCGCTCCGTTTCTTCCGCGAGCGGAGCAGCCGGCGGCTGGAAAGCCGGATGTACCAGGGCACGCAGCGGTTCTTCTACGCGTATCCGTGGGGCGAATACTACATCTGGGGCGTGACCGCTGGTATCCTGAACAACCTCATCGAAGTCTTGGGACATCTCGATGAAACCTGATCTCCGGCGCCTGCCACAGCCCTGGATGACGGAAGGGCCGGCCGCAAAGGTCATGCGGGCGCTGACGGCGGAAGGTGACCAGGCGCGCTTCGTCGGCGGCTGCGTGCGCGACGCCTTGGTAGGCCGCGCGATCCGCGACATCGACATCGCGACTCCGCTCTCGCCGCAGCGCGTGACGGAATTGCTGCACAAGGCGGAGCTCAAGGCGGTGCCCACCGGCGTCGATCACGGCACCATCACTGCGGTCGCAGACAAGACCGGCGTCGAGGTGACGACCCTGCGCCTGGATGTGGAGACCGATGGTCGCCGCGCCAAGGTTGCCTTCACCGACGACTGGAAGGCGGATGCGGCGCGCCGCGACCTCACGATCAACGCCCTGTCGGCTGAGGCGAACGGCACGGTGCACGACTACTTCGAGGGGCTCGCGGATCTGGCCGCTGGGCGGGTGCGCTTCGTCGGCGATCCGGGGCAACGCATCACCGAGGACTACCTGCGCCTGCTGCGCTTTTTCCGGTTCCATGCGGATTATGCGACCGGCGGTTTCGATGCCGCCGCGATTGCGGCCGCCAAGGAAATGGCGCCGAACCTCCAATCCCTCTCCGGCGAACGGCTGCGGCAGGAGACCTTGCGCCTCGTCGTCGCGCGGCGCGGCCTGGATGTGTGGGGCGAGATGCTGGGGCTTGGCATCGTGCAGCACTACCTGCCATGGGCCACGTCGCTCGACCGTCTGCGCTGGGTGGCGGAGCTGGAGCAGCGCTATCGCCTTGCGCCCGATCCGGTCCGGCGCCTGGCGGCACTCACCATGACCGGCTGCGGCCGCGAAGTGGCGGAAACCCTGAAGCTGTCACGCGCGGAAGGCAACCGGATCATCGATCTCGCTGCCGCGCGCGATCCGTTCGACGCGTCCAGCCCGCAAGCGGTGCGGCGGCAGATCTACAAGTGGGGCAATGACGGCGCGCTGGACCGGCTGTTGCTGGATTGGCTCGACCGTATCGACGCCACCGCCGGGTCAGACGCGCTGGACGTGATCCAGGGCTGGCCGCGGCCCCGCTTCCCGCTCAAGGGCGCTGATATCGTCAAGCTGGGTATCCCGGAAGGCCCCCGCGTCGGCGCGCTGATCGACACGGTCGAAGCCTGGTGGATCGAGCGCGATTTCGCCCCGGACCGGGCCGCCTGCCTTGTTTACGCCCGAAACCAGGTGTGATCCGCCACACTGCAGCCGCGATCCGTTTTCACTATGTGACGGACAACGCCGATCCCTGGCGAGCCAGTATAGGAATAAAGCCATGGCGTCTGGTCCAGTCGCCATCACGCATGAACACCAGATCGCGCATCCCCTGCTGCGGCAGGTCTTTGCCTATTGGCAGGCAAAGGCGGCCGGGAAGGGTGCGCTGCCGGCACGCGCCGATATCGACCCGCTCGATCTCGGCGGCGTTCTCTCGGCGGTCAGCCTGATCGAGGTGCGCCGCGACCCGGGCGGCAGGCCGGGCCGGTTGCGCTACCGCGTGATGGGCGGCCTTCATGTCGAGATCATGGGCCGCGACGCGACGGGAGAGATGATCGATCTCGGCGCGGCGGAGAACGAGGCCGCGGCGCAGGCCATCGCCACGGGCCGGCCGATCCATGCCGAGCGGCACTTCCATCCCGCCAACGACGTCGCGCTGAGCTTCGAGGCGCTGGTGTGCCCGCTGGCCGCGGACGGGCGGATTGTCGACATGCTGCTTTGCGTGGTGGCGCCGCATTACAAGGTCCACGACCTGCCTGTCGCGCGCGTCAACCGCTTCGCGCGCGCCGCTCTTGAGACGATGCCCCGTCGCTAGCGTACTAACGCTCCGCGCCTGAGGGCGCTACCATCGCATGACCACTGGGAGAATGCGATGGATCATCCTGCGATTTTTCAGCCGCTTCAGTTGCGGCATCTAACGTTGCGCAACCGCATCGTGTTCGGCGCGCACACGGCGAACATGAGCGTCGAGGGCCTGCCGGGCGACCGGCACCTTGGCTATTACCGCGAGCGCGCGATGGGCGGCGCGGCGATGATCGTGGTGGAGCCGGTTCCCATCCACCGGACGGCGGTGCTGACGCGCGGTAATTTCCGCGCCGACGATGATTCCGTCATCCCGCATTTCCGCCGCATCACCGAGGCGGTGCATGGAGAAGGCGCGCATATCCTGCAGCAGCTCTATCACGTGGGCGCGCACGGCGACTGGGACAATTCGCTTTCCTACAACTGGTCGCCTTCCGGCCTGCCGTCGATGCACGATTCCGACGGCAGCCACGCAATGACGCAGAGTGAGATCGCGGAGATCGTCACATCCTTCGCCCGCTGTGCGGCGCGTGCCAAGGCGAGCGGCTATGACGGCTGCGAGCTGATGGCGGCTTACAATGCGCTGATCGAGCAATTCTGGTCGCCGGTCACCAATCGCCGCGATGACCAGTATGGCGGCAGCTTCGAGAACCGCATGCGCTTCTCCGATCAGATTCTGCAGGCGATCCGCAAGGCCTGCGGCGAGGATTTCGTCATCGGCCTCGCGGTCAGCATCGATCCGGCGCGGCCAGACGTCCAGTCGGTCGAAAGCCTGCAAGAGGTGGTCGCCTGGCTCGACCGTCATCAGCTCTGCGATTACGTGACCGTCGGGACCGGCAGCTATTTCGATTTCACCCGCATCATCCCGCCCGCGATCTACGAGGACAAGCTCGGCGCGCCCTATGCCGCGGCGCTCAAGCAGGTTGCGAAGCACGTCCGGATCCAGGCCGAGAGCCACATCCGCACGCCGGACAACGCCAATTATGTTCTCGCGTCCGGCGGCGCGGACATGATCTCCATCGTGCGCGGGCAGATCGCCGATCCGCACTGGGCCAACAAGGCGAAAGCGGGCCGTGCCGCGGATATCCGCCCGTGCCTCTCCTGCAATCAGATGTGCTGGGGGCGGCGCTCGCGCGACTATCACATCTCCTGTCTCATTAATCCCAGCGCCGGCCGCGAGTTCGAATGGGGCGGCGACCGCTTCACCGCAAGCCCGGGGCCGAAGCGCGTATTGGTGGTGGGCGGCGGGCCGGCCGGATTGGAAGCGGCGCGCGTCGCGGCGGAGCGCGGACATCGCGTCACGCTGGCGGAGGCGTCGGACAAGCTGGGCGGGCAGTTCCGCCTCGCCGGGCTGCAGCCGCGCCGCGCGCAGATCCTCGATTTCCTGGACTGGCTCGAGCGGCAACTCCAGCAATTGCAGATCGAGGTGCGGCGCAACACCTATCTCGATGCCGAGGAGATCGCGGCGATGGATTTCGAAACCGTGATCCTGGCGACCGGCTCCTCGCCCAACGAGGCGCCGACCCAGCGCTACTGGCCAAGCACCGAAGCGGATGCCGCCTTGCGCGGTCCCCATGTCTGGCCGGCGGAGGCCGTGATGGCGCGCGAGGCCAGGCTCGGCAATCGCGTGCTGGTGCTGGACGAAGGCGGCAACTACAAAGGCGTCGGGACAGCCTGGCACCTGGCGGAGGCCGGGCATCAGGTGACGATCGTCACCCCCGATCCGCAAGTCGGCAAGGAACTGATCCGCACCGCGATCGACGGGCCGGTGCGCGCGCGGCTCGCCAAGCTCGGCACGAAATTCCTGGTGGAATCCGCGCTCGCGGATTTCCGAGGCGGGAAGGCGCGGATCGCGAGCCTGCTGGACGGCAGCGAGACCGTGATCGAGGTCGACGACATCGTCACCGCCCTGACCAACGTCTCCAACGATTCCATCGCGCGCGATCTGCAGGCCAAGGGCATGAAGGTCGTCACCGTCGGTGATTGTATCGCCGCGCGCCACGCGGCGGCCGCGCTCTATGACGGCCGGCGCGCCGGCATGGAGGTCTGATCGCGATGCTCTGGCTCGATGCGCAATCGGTGGAGCGTCTCGGCGATTTCCGCCGCCTGGTTCCCGCAATCCAGGAGATGAACCGGGAGGGCACCGACCGCGTGGAGCGCATGCTGCTGAGCCAATCTGTTGACGGTGCCGCCCAGAACGACTGGCTGATGCTGCCGGCCTGGCGATACGGCAGGTGCTTCGGAATCAAGATCGCCAACGTCTTTCCCGACAACGCGGCGAAGAATCTCGCAAGCGTTCAGGGCGCATATCTACTGTTCGACGGCAAGACCGGGGAGACCTTGTGCGGCATGGATGGCCCTATGCTCACCCTGCGCAAGACCGCCGCGAACTCGGCCGCCGCCGCCGATTGGCTGGCGCGCACGGACTCGGAGACCCTGTGCATGGTCGGCGCGGGCGCCCTCGCGCCGCATCTGGTCGAGGCCCATTGCGCCGCGCGTCCGATCCGAAAGGTGCTGTGGTGGAACCGCAGCCGACCTTCGTTGGAGCGGGCGATCGCCGCACTCGCGCCGCGCTTGCCGAACGTCGCGCTCGCCGCCGCCGACGAGTTGGGAGACGCCGTCTCCTCAGCGGACATCGTCTCCGCCGCGACCATGGCGACCAAACCCCTGATCAAGGGACAGTGGCTGCGCCCCGGCACGCATCTCGACCTGGTCGGCGGCTACCGGCCGGACATGCGCGAAGCCGACGATGACTGCATCCGCTTCGCGCGTCACTATGTCGATGCGCGCTTCACCACCATCGAGGTGGCCGGTGACCTCACGCAGCCGATGGCGGCGGGCGTGCTGGATCCCGCCGCCATCATCGACATGGAACAGGTGGCGCGTGGTCTGAAGCCCAAGCGCCTCTCGGAGGATGAGATCACCTGGTTCAAATCCGGCGGCGGCGGTCATGAGGATCTCGCGACCGCCTGGGCGGTCTACCAGGCGTTCAAGGAACCCTGATCTCGATCCGCTCCTTGCCCTTGCCGATGTTGACGCGCTTGAGGGCGATGGCGCCGATCTCGCCGGTGCGCCTGAGATGCGTGCCGCCGCAGGGCACGCGGGCGAAGCCCTCGATCTCCCAATAGCGGCGCTGGTTCGCTTCGTCGCTGAAGGCGCTGACGATGGGGTGATCGGCCGTGATCAGCGCGCCGGCCTTCTCCTGCATCATCGGGAACAGCTTGGAGATGTTCTCCGGCCACTCGAAGTCGATGCGCGCCTTGTCCTCGGCGATGTGCGCACCGATCTTCTGGATGCCCGGCAGGTTCTGGTAGGCAAGCTCCAGGATGATTTCTGCCGCCAGGTGCAGGCGCATCAGCCGGGAGCGTCGTGCGCGGTCGATTGCAACGGTAACGGCGTCGCCCGGCTTCAACCCGTGATCCGGCGCGAGCCGATAGAGGATGTCGCGCGCGTCCTTGCGCGCTTCCAGGACAGTGCGCCCGCCGATCGTGCCGGCATCGCTCTCCTGGCCGCCGGAGAAGGCGTAGAAGATGGTCTCCTCCAGCCGCACCCACTCGCCGTCGACCGCCACGATGCGCGTGTCGAGCGAGATGCGATAGGGATCTTGCCAGAACAGCTTCGCGACCACGGGACTTTACCCATTCCGGAACAGATACGAGTATCCGTTGATCGTCGGCACGCCGCCAAGATGGGCATAGAGCACTTTGGAGCCGGCCGGGATTTCCTGGCGCCGGATCATGTCGATCATGCCCTGCATGCTTTTCCCTTCGTACACGGGATCGGTCATCATGCCTTCCATGCGCGCGCAGAGGCGGATGGCATCGAGCGTCTCCGCCGATGGCAGGCCATATTCCGGATAGGCATAGCGCTCGTCCAGCACGACGTCCTCATCGGCAATGCGGCGGCCGAGCTCGACCAGCTCTGCCGTGTTCTGCGCGATGCGCTTCACCTGCTCGCGTGTTTCGCTAGGCTTGGCGGAGGCGTCGATACCGATGACGCGGTTGGCGCGGCCATCGGCCGCGAAGCCGACGATCATGCCCGCCTGCGTGGAGCCCGTGACGGAGCAGACGAAGATGTAGTCGAACTTGAACCCGAGCTCGCGCTCCTGTGCGCGCACTTCCTGGGCAAAGCCGACGAAGCCCAATCCGCCCAGCTTGTGGTCGGATGCGCCGGCGGGAATCGCATAGGGCTTGCCGCCGCGCGCACGAACGTCTTCGAGCGCCGCTTCCCAGCTCTCCTTGAACGCGATGCCGAAGCCCTCATTCACCAGCTCGACCTCGGCGCCAAGGATGCGGCTCATCAGGATGTTGCCGACCCGGTCATAGACGCCGTCATGCCAATTGACCCAGCTCTCCTGCACGAGCCGACACTTCATGCCGAGCTTGGCCGCAACCGCCGCGACTTGGCGCGTGTGGTTGGATTGCACGCCACCGATGGTGACAAGCGTGTCGCAGTTCTGCGCAATGGCCTCCGGCATCAGGTATTCGAGCTTGCGCACCTTGTTGCCGCCGAAGGCGAGGCCGGAATTGCAATCCTCGCGCTTGGCCCAGATCTCGACCCGCCCGCCGAGATGGTCGCTGAGGCGCTGCAGCTTTTCGACCGGGGTTGGACCGAAGGTGAGTTGGAGGCGTGGAAACTTGTCGAGCCGCATGGATCTGGTCTCCCCCTGGATTGAGCCGAAAAAGGCTATTCGCGCTGTCAGCCACGATCAAATGCGATGTGAAAGCCGATTGCGCAGAAAACGGTCGTTCAGACCACAGAACTGTGATTTTATAGCTCTCAAACAACATTGAACGCAGAAAAAGTGCGCATGCCCGAAGCCCGCAAGCTCGACAAGATCGATCGCAATATACTGCGGCACCTGCAGGCCGACGCCGGCATCACCAATGCCGAGCTGGCGGGCCGCGTGAACCTCTCGCCCACCGCTGCGATGCGCCGGGTCGACAAGCTGAAGCAGGACGGCATCATCCGCAAGGTCGTCGCGCTGGCGGATCCGGCGAAGCTCGACCTCACAACGCTGGTCATCGTCGGCGTCGTGCTCGATCGCTCGACGCCCGCCTCTTTCGCCGAGTTCGAGGAAGCCGCGCGCAAGGTGCCGGGCTGCCTCGAATGCCACCTGGTTGCCGGCGAGTTCGACTATTTCCTGATCGTCCGCACCAGGGATCTTGAGCGCTTCAACAAGCTCCATGCCGACGAGATCCTGACACTTCCCGGCGTGCGGCAGATCCGGACGTTCTTCGTGGTGAAGCAGATACTCTCGACGACCGAGTTGCCGGTGTAGTCATGTCCAACGATCTCCCGCCGCCGGATCCGAACCGACTCGCTCGCTTTTTCGCGATCCTGCTGCTGCTCGTCATGACGCCGGTACTTCTGTTTGCCGGTTTCTGCGGCCTGATGACCGCGGCGAGCCTTTTTGCGCCACTCGGGATCGGGATATTCGCTGCTCTCGCCTATATCACTTACAAAGGCGTTCGCACGCTCTGGTACCTGCTCGAGGCGCCGGACGGCACCGGATGGGTTATGCTCTTGATCTTGATCCCGATCCTTACGGGCGCGGTTGTGTGGGTTGCGGGCAGTTTCAGACCCTAAGGCCACATCACTTCCGGCGGCAGCGACATCAGGATCGCGTCGATGTTGCCGCCGGTCTTCAAGCCGAAGAGAGTGCCGCGATCGTACAGCAGGTTGAATTCGACATAGCGCCCGCGGCGGATCAATTGCTGCCGGCGCTCCTCATCGCTCCAATCCTTGCTCATGTGCCGCCGCACGATCTCGGGATAGATCGCGAGGAACGCCTCGCCCACCGCCTTGGTGAATCCGAAATCTTTGTCCCAATGGCCGCTGTGGAGGTTGTCGTAGAAGATGCCGCCGAGGCCGCGCGGCTCCTTGCGGTGCGGAAGATAGAAATACTCGTCGCACCATTTCTTGAAGCGCGGATAGTGGTCCGCGTCGTAGCGGTCGCAAGCCGTCCTCAGCGCGGCATGGAAATCGGCGGCGTCCGCGCCATGCGCCTCGGGGAACATCGGCGTCAGATCGGCGCCGCCGCCAAACCAGCTCTGGGTGGTGACAATGTGCCGCGTGTTCATGTGAACAGCGGGCACATGAGGCGAACGCATATGCGCGACCAGCGAAACGCCGCTCGCCCAGAAGGCGCCGCTCTCGGCCGCCCCGGCAACCTGCTTGCGGAACTCCTCGCTGAAAGTGCCGTGTACGGTCGAGATGTTGACCCCCACCTTCTCGAATAACCGGCCGCGCATCACCGCCATGGTGCCGCCGCCGCCATCGGCGCCGCTCGGCTCCGGGCGTTTCCACGACGTGCGCTCGAAGCGGCCGGCGGGCAGGTCGCGGTGCCGCGTGGCGGCGAGCTCGTCCTCCAGCCGCTCGAATTCCGCGCAGATCCGGTCGCGCAGCGATTCGAACCAGGCGCTGGCCTGCTGCTTGTGATCCGCCGGATAGGCGCTCATGGCTCGGGAAACCCCAATTGCCGCATCGCTTCGGCGGTGACGATGGCCGCCGCCATCGCCACGTTAAGTGATCTGAGGCCTGGGCGCATCGGTATCCGTAGCCGCAGGTCGGCGGCGGCATGCACCTCCTCCGGCACGCCGGCGCTCTCGCGCCCCAGCAGCAGCGAATCGGCTGCCTCGAACCGGCACGCGCTATAGGGCACCGCCGCCTGGGTGGTCAGAAGGATGAGGCGCCCCGCCGCTCCGGCGCGGGCCGCCCGATAGGCCTCCCACGACCGGTGGCGCCGCAGGTCGACATGCTCGACATAGTCCATGCCGGCGCGGCGCAGCCGCCGGTCGTCGAACACGAATCCGCAGGGCTCGATCAGGTCCACCGGCAGCCCGAAGCAGGCCGCCAGGCGCAGGATCGCGCCGGTATTCTGCGGGATATCCGGCTGATAGAGGGCGAGCCGCATGGCGGGGGCTGATCCTTTGCAAATCAAGGGCTTTTCCATTATACCGGCGGCCGGGGTGAGGCCAGTTGGAACCGCCAAGTGCGCGCCCTTCGGCCTAATGCGTCGGTTTGTCGCAATCGGCTGCGGGGGCAGCTTCCAAGGCGCGTGATATAAGGCGGCACCCAACGGACAAGGGTCGCCGAACCGCCGTGAAACTTGGACATTTCGGAGCGCAGGCTCGAAGGGTCCAGGGGCTCGCGGTCTGGTGAAGGCGACCGGCTTAAGGGATGAATGTGATGGCGGATACCACGCATGGCGGGCCTGCTTCCGGCACCCGCCGCGACTTCATGAATTTGCTGGTCAACTCCGTAGCGGTGTTCGGCGCCGCCGCGGTGGCTTGGCCGATCATCAGCAGCCTTAATCCGTCGCAGGACGTGCTGGCGCTGGCTTCGACCGAGGTCGACCTCTCGCAGATCGAGGCCGGGCAGTCCATCACCGTGAAGTGGCGCGGCAAGCCGGTCTTCATCCGCCATCGCACGCCGGAGGAGATCAAGACCGCCGAGGGCGTCGACATCTCCTCTCTACGCGACCCGCAGCCGGACGGCGACCGCGTCGAGAAGCCGGAATGGCTGATCGTCGTGGGCGTCTGCACGCATCTCGGCTGCGTGCCCCAGGGCCAGAAGCCATCGGAGCCGCGCGGCCAGTTCGGCGGCTGGTTCTGCCCATGCCACGGCTCGGAATACGACACCTCCGGCCGCATTCGCCGCGGGCCCGCGCCGACCAACCTGGAGGTGCCGCAATACACTTTCGAGTCCGACACGCTCGTGAAGATCGGTTGAGGGAGGAGAGAGAATCATGGCTGCTCCCGTGTTCAAGAACCCGGTCATCCGCTGGATCGATCATCGCCTGCCGGTTTTCAGCTATCTGCATCACGAGGCGTACGAATATCCAACGCCGAAGAACCTGAACTACTGGTGGAACTTCGGCTCGCTTGCCGGCGTCATGCTGGTCGTCATGATCGTGACCGGCCTCATCCTCGCCATGCAGTACACGCCGCACGTCGACTACGCTTTCAACTCGGTCGAGCGGATCATGCGCGACGTCAATTGGGGCTGGCTGCTGCGCTACCTCCACATGAACGGCGCGTCGATGTTCTTCATCGTCGTCTACATCCACATCTTCCGCGGCCTGTATTTCGGCTCCTACAAGGCGCCGCGCGAATTGCTGTGGCAGATCGGCGTGCTCATCTATCTGCTGATGATGGCTACGGCCTTCATGGGCTACGTGCTGCCGTGGGGCCAGATGAGCTTCTGGGGCGCCACCGTCATCACCAACCTGTTCTCGGCCATCCCGGTCATCGGCGATGAGATCGTGACGCTGCTGTGGGGCGGCTTCTCGGTCGAGAACCCGACGCTGAACCGCCTGTTCGTGCTGCACTTCCTGCTGCCGTTCGTCATCCTGGGCGCGGTGGTGGTGCACATCATCGCTCTGCACCGGTTCGGCTCGAACAACCCGCTCGGCATCGACACCAAGGGCCCGCAGGACACGCTTCCTTTCCATCCGTACTACACGATGAAGGACATGTTCGGGCTCGGCGTCTTCCTGCTGTTCTATGCCTTCTGGGTGTTCTGGGCGCCGAATGCGCTGGGCGATCCGGTGAACTACGAGCTTGCCAACCCGCTCTCGACGCCGGAGCACATCGTGCCGGAATGGTACTACCTGCCGTTCTACGCGATCCTGCGCTCGATCCCGGACAAGCTGCTCGGCGTCATCGCCATGGGCGCGTCGATCATCATCCTGTTCTTCCTGCCCTGGCTCGACCGCTCGCCCGTGCGCTCCGGCACGTTCCGGCCGGTGTTCAAGTGGTTCTTCTGGATCCTGGTGTTCGACTGCGTGATCCTGATGTTCTGCGGCAAGTATGCGCCGGAAGCATACTGGATGCCGTTCAGCCTCGAGATCGTCGACGCAGACACCTTCACCGCGCGCGTGGCGGAGGTGCGGGGCATCGCGCATGACGAGGCGCTCACCGCGGTCGGCGACATGTGGGGCGTGAACGCGGCCGCCGGGACGTTCGGCATCAAGATCGTGCGGCTGGGCCAGCTCGGCACGCTCTACTATTTCGCCTACTTCCTGGTCGTGCTGCCGCTGCTCTCGATCTTCGAGCGGCCGCGGCAGGTTCCGTTGTCGATCAGCAAGCCCGTGCTGGGCGGCGGGCAGAGTGTGGCGCACGCCACCGCCAAGTCGATGGAGAAGGCGTGATGTCCAAGGGTCGTATTCTTCTCGGGCTGACGACCATCATTGTCGGCCTTGCCGCCGTGGCAATGGTGGCGGCCAACCCGGTCCATCACGCCACCGTCCATAGCCAGAGCTGGAGCTTCACCGGCTTCTTCGGCCACTTCGACCACGCGCAACTGCGGCGCGGCCACCAAGTCTACAAGGACGTCTGCGCCGGCTGCCACTCCATGAGCCTGCTCGCCTATCGCGACCTGCAGGACATCGGCTTCACCGAGGACGAGGTCCAGGCGCTGGCGGCTGAGGTTCAGGTGGAGGACGGCCCCGACGACACCGGCGCGATGTTCGAGCGGCCGGGCCGCGCGTCGGACCGCTTCAAGGAGCCGTTCCCGAACGAGCAGGCGGCGCGCGCGGCCAATAACGGCGCCTATCCGCCGGACCTGTCGCTGATCGCGAAGTCGCGGGCGGGCGCGGGCTTCCTCGGCTATGAGGGCGCGGACTACATCCACAGCCTGATGGTCGGCTACGAGGAGCCGCCGGCGAACGTGACCCTCCCGGAGGGCATGTACTACAATCACGCCTTCAAGGGGCATCAGATCGCGATGCCGCCGCCGCTGTCCGAGGACGGGGTCACCTATGCCGACGGCACCCAGGCGACACTCGATCAGCAGGCCAAGGACATCTCTGCGTTCCTGACCTGGGCCGCCGAGGGCAATCTCGATGAGCGTCACCGGACCGGCATCAAGGCGGTCTTGTTCCTGGTGATCTTCACGCTGCTGGCCTATGCCGTTAAACGGCGGGTCTGGGCCGACGTGCACTGACGCCCGTTCCCAAATCACGGGCATGACGACCGCCGCCGAGTGGCTTACATTCGGCGGCGGTTCTCTTTTTTGCAGGACTTCGCTGATGGCGCTCGATGCCTGCGGCATCACCGGGATCGACCATACCCTGGTCGGCGTGCGCGACCTGGAAGCGGCGCGCGCGACTTGGTCGCGGCTCGGCTTCACCGTCACGCCGCGCGGCCGCCACATCGGCTGGGGCACCGGCAATTACTGCGTGATGCTGGAGGAGGGCTATATCGAGCTGCTGGGCATCGTCGATTCCAGCCAGTTCAGCAACAATCTCGACAAGCTGCTGGAGAAGCGGGAGGGCCTGCTCGGCCTAGCCTTCGGGACGCCGGATGCCAATGCCTGCCGCGATGCGTTGGCGGCGGCCGGGTTGAAGCCGGATGGGCCGAAGCAGCTCAAGCGCGACCTGGAGCTTCCGACCGGCACCGTCACGCCGGAATTCCGCCTGGTCTTCCTGCCGCCGGAATCGACGCCGGAGATCAGCGCCTTCGTGACCCATCACCTGTCGCTGGAGCTGATCCGCCGGCCGGACTGGCTGCAGCACGCGAATGGCGCGCAGCGGCTGCTCTCCGCGACGGTGGTCTGCGCCGATCCGGTCGAGGCGGCTCTCGGCTACCTGCCGATCTTCGGCCCGGAGCGGGTCAAGGTGACGGACCAGATGACTTCGGTCTCCTGCGGGGCCGGCGCGCTGCGCTTCATAAAGGCGGATGCGTTCCCGAAGGTCTATCCGGGCATGATGCTGCAGCCGATGCCCGACGTGCCTTTCATGGTGGCCATGAAGGTGCTGGTCGCCGATAAGGCGCGCTGCGTCACGCACCTGAAGAACGCCGGCGTCCCCTGCCACGCCATCGCCCGCGGCTGCACGGTCCAGCCCGCCGAGGCAAATGGCGTGATCATGGAGTTCGTGGAGGGATAGCGCCCCGCTACTGCGCCCGCCAGGTCTGCTCCGCCACCCGCACGAAGTTCAGCCCGAAGATCTTGTCGATCGCAGCATCGTCATAGCCGCGCTTGCGCAAGTGCTGCTCGATTTCGGGCAGCACTTCCGGCCCCGCCCCGCCGGTGAGGGTGCGATTGTAGCGGCCGCTGGCCGGCCACCAGTAGCTGCGGTCCTCGTGCTTCGGATGGTCGTCCACGCCGAGATCGAAGGAAATATCGACACCGATCCCGACATGATCCGGCCCGACGCGCTGAACCATGTAGTCGATGTGCCGCGCCATCGGTTCGGCGAAATTGTCCTGCGCGTCGAGGAACAAGCGGATGCCGTTCACGCCGATGACCCCGCCGGTCGCGGCGCAGGCCTCGATCTGCCGGTCGGTGATGTTGCGCTGGTGGTCGACCAGCGCCCGCGCATTGGCATGGGAGAAGATCACCGGCCTTTCCGAGGTTTCCATCACATCGAGGCTGGTGCGCTCGCCGTTATGCGAGCAATCCATCAGGATGCCGGCGCGGTTGATGGCGCGCACCACGTCCCGCCCATAGGGGGTGAGGCCCTTGTCCTCGTCATGGCAACCGCCGCCGACCGTGTTGTTGCGGTTGTAGACGAGGTGCGCCTGCCGGACGCCGAGGTCACGATAGACCTCGATCATCGCCACGTCGCCCAGCAGCATCGTCGAGCCCTCGAGATCGAAGGCCACCGCCAGCTTGCCGGCCGCCTTCGCCGCCTTGATCTCCGCCAGGCTGCCGGCCAGGACGAACTCGTCCGGATGCTGCGTGAGCCAATGCCGGAACCAGGCGATGCATTTCATCACCTGGTCGATGGGGTTCATGTCCATGCCGACATTGATCGACACGAAATCGAACCCGGCCTGCTTGTGCCGGCGCAGCACGCCGAGATCGATCCCGGACAGCAGCGGCAGGCAGGAATGGGCATCCCAGCGAATAGCAGTCGGCATGATGTCTCGGACTCCAGCTCTCGAGGTGCGCGATGGTCCGCGATCGGCAGCCGCATTGCAACAGAGCCGTGAGGGTTCCTGACCGTGCCTTCTCAGGGCCCGGTCGACGGGCGCGCGGAGAACGCAGCCGCACCCTGCGCGACAGCCGCCAGCAGCCAGGTTCGAAAGGCGCGCACCGCCGGCTGGCCGATGGCCTCGGGGAGATAGACCAGGTAGTAGGCCATGCCCTTGGAGAGCCCCTGGGGCAGGGGCGCGACCAGCCGCTTTCCCGCCAGCTCGTCGCCGACGAGGGAGCGGCGCACCAGGATGATTCCCTTGCCGGCGACGGCCGCCTGCACGGCGATCGCGGTGTCGATCAGCAGCGGGCCGCGCCGCCAATCGATCTCGAGTCCCTGGGCGGCGAACCACAGGCGCCAGTCGTCGCGCGTCTCGATGTGCAGCAGCCGATGCTGCAGCAGGTCGACGGGCTTCTTCGCGCGCCCGCGCCCGGAGAGCAGGCGCGGGCTGCCGACCGGGACCAAATCGTCGTCGAGCAGCTTCTCGCTCACCAGGCCGGGATAGCGCCCGGTCCCGTGCCGCACCGCGAGATCGATATCCTCGGCCCTGAGATCGACGACGCGGGTCGAGGCGTCGATGCGCACATCGATCTCCGGATGCAGGTCCTGGAACTGGTGCAGCCGCGGCACCAGCCACTGCACAGCGAAGCCCGGCGTGCAGGTGATACAGATGGAGCGCGGCATCCGCCCGGTGGCGAGCTCCCCGGTGGCCGCCGCGATCTGGTCGAAGGCGGCGCTGATGGCCGGCAGATAGGCGCGGCCCTGGGCCGTCGGCTGAATCTGGCGGGCGCGCCGCTCCAGCAGCGGCAAGCCCAGCCATTGCTCCAGGTTCTGCACCTGCTGGCTGACCGCGCTGGGCGTGACGTTGAGCTCATGGGCCGCCCGCTGCATGCTTGCGAGGCGCGCGCTCGCCTCGAAGGCGCGCAGGGCGTTGAGCGGCGGCAGGTCTCGTTTCATAAGTTAGAAAAACTGAAGTCACAGGTTAGAGCTTCGCGATTGATCATGGCCCCCGGTTGGTGCCACATCAAGACGAGAAAAGGCTCTATCGTGCACATTTGAGAAAATCTGAACCGTGATGACACGCAGGACAGGTGGATTCGAGACGCGCTGGGCAATCGTCGTGGTCGGCTTCGTCGCGCTCAGCCTCGCCTTCTCCGGACGCAGCATGTTGAGCCTGGCGATGGACGAGTGGGTCCGGGAATTCGGCTGGACCAAGGCCGGCATCTCCGGCGTCATGACCGCGACCCTCATCATCATGGCGGGCCTTGCGCCGCTCGTCGGTTATGCCATCGACCGCAGTGGGCCGCGCCTCATCCTCACCGCCGGCCTCGCGTTGGTGGGTGCCAGCTCCGCCGTGCTCGCCTTCATGAACTCGATGCTGGCCTTCATCATCGGCTTCGCTGGGCTGGGCGCGCTCGGTTTCGGCCTCGTCGCCACCCACGCGGTCAGCAGCGCGGTGGCGCGCAGCTTCGATGTGGGGCAGGGGCGGGCGGTCGGCATCGCGACCTCAGGCTCCACCGCGGGGCAGTTCGTGTTCATGCCGGTGCTCGGCTTGATGCTGGCCGGGGGCGGATGGCGCCTGGGCTATGAAGCGCTGGCGGCGGCCTGCCTTCTGGTCGCGATCATCGCCTGGTGGCTGCTGCGCGATGCCTCGGCGGCTGCCCCGTCCCATGGCGCTGCCGAAGGAACGAAAGAGAGCTTCATCGCGCGCGTCGGCTACCTGCTGCGCCGGCCGGCATTCCACGGCCTGTTCTGGAGCTTCCTGCTGTGCGGCTACACCTCGACCGGCGTGGTTGAGACGCATCTCATCCCGTTCGCGCAGTTCTGCGGGATCCCGCCCGCGCCCAGCGCGCTCGCTTTCGGTATCCTGATGGGTGTGAACACGCTCGGCATGGTGGCGGCAGGCTACCTGACAGATCGAATGAACCGCACGGTCCTGCTGGCCAGCATCTACTTCTTCCGCTCGCTCACCTTCCTGTTGCTGCCGCTCCTGGTGCAGGAGACGGCGGTGCTCTGGATCTTCGCCTTCCTGTTCGGGATCTTCGACTACGCGACCGTTCCGCCGACCGCCAGCCTCGCCGCCAGCCATCTCGGCAAGGCGCGGGTCGGCACCGCCATGGGCCTCATCTCGGCCGGTCATTCGATCGGCGCGGCCCTGGGCGCCTTCGCCGGCGGCTATCTCTTCGATCTCACCGGCGGCTATACGTGGCTGTGGTCCAGCTCGTTCGGCCTCGCGCTGGCAGCCGCGATGATTGCGGGCCTAGTCCCGGCAAGATCTCGCACCGCAGCTCTGGCTTAGGCTAGGCCGTCGCCTCGGCCAAGTAGCGACGAACGGCGACCTCCGCGGCGGGATTTCGGTTGCTCGGCACGCGCGTGCGGGTGAGATCGAGATAGGTATCGATCGCCCGGACCAATGCTGCCGCGCAGGCGGTCCGATCCGGTGGCGGCGTGAGGGCCGTGAGCAACGGAACGGATTCCGGGATCAGCTGCTCGATGCGCCGGACCTCGTATTGGCGAAGTCCCGCCTGTTCAGCAAGCAGCGGGCCAAATACCTGCCGCCGCAAGAAGGCGAACATGTCGAGCGCCTCGAAGATCTCGCCGCGCCCGATCTTCATCGCGCCGTAATGCACCCAGATCCAGAACCGTTCCTCGAACCATTCCGGCGGCCGATGTGGCCAGCGTGCCTCGGAGCGCTGCAGAGCATCGCGAATGCGCTCATCCCGCGCCCACACGATAACAGGATCCTCCACCCGATCCTGGAGCGCATCCGGCGTCACAACCTTGTAGTCGACGTGCAATGTGGGTGTTTCATACAGGCAGATGATCAATCGCGGCTCGCCCACATGCTCGCCAGTGAAGGCATGCAGCAGCGGTCCGATCTTCTCGGCCATGGCGCGCCGGTCGTCCAGTACGGCCTGATACGAATCAGGCTGTGCCACCAGGACGCAATCGAGGTCGGAGTACCGGTCCGTCGTCCCATTGATATGTGATCCGCCGAGCAGCAAGCCGATCAGGCGCGGATCCTGCGCCGTGACCTCGGCAATCCTTTTGAGGAACGCATCGTGCTGGGCCAACTCGCCCGATGTTTTACCCTGCATGACAGACCTGTCGGATGGACGCGGGCAACAGCTACGGCGTTCCCCGCTGTCCGGTCAAGCGGGCATCGGTCAGACGTTGAACCGGAAGTGCAGGACATCGCCGTCCTGCACCACGTAGTCCTTGCCTTCGGAGCGCAGCTTGCCGGCGTCGCGCGCGCCGGATTCACCGCCGTTTGCCACGAAGTCGTCATAGGCGATGGTCTCGGCGCGGATGAAGCCGCGCTCGAAATCGGTGTGGATGACGCCGGCCGCTTCCGGCGCCCTGGCACCGTGGCGCACGGTCCAGGCGCGCGCTTCCTTCGGCCCGACGGTGAAGAACGTGATGAGGTCGAGCAGCGCGTAGCCGGCGCCGATCACCCGCGCGAGGCCGGTCTCCTGCAGGCCGAGCGAGGACAGGAACTCCGCTTTTTCCGCTTCGTCCTGCAATTGCGCGACCTCGGCCTCGATGGCCGCCGAGATCACAACCGCGACGGCGCCTTCGGCCTTGGCGCGCTCCTCCACCTTCTTCGAAAAGGCGTTGCCCGTGGCTGCCGCGCTTTCCTCGACATTGCAGGCATAGAGCACGGGCTTGCCGGTCAGCAGCGCGAGTTGCTTGAAAAGCGGCCTCTGCTCGGCCGAGAGCTTGCTGATCACCGTGCGCGCCGGCCTGCCGTCGCGCAGAACCTTGAGGGCGGGCTCCATCACGTCCATCAGCGTCTTGGCTTCCTTGTCGCCACCCTTGGCCTTCTTGGCGGCGGCATCGAAGCGCTTCTCCAGGCTTTCCATATCGGCGAGCATCAACTCGGTCTCTACCGTCTCGGCGTCGCGGATCGGATCGACCGAGCCTTCTACATGCGTGACCTCGCCTTCGAAGCAGCGCAGCACGTGCACGATGGCATCGACCTCGCGGATGTTGGCGAGGAACTGATTGCCCAGCCCTTCGCCCTTGCTGGCGCCGCGCACGAGCCCCGCGATGTCGACGAACTCGAGCTGCGTTGGGATGATCTTGGCCGACTTGCCGATAGCGGCGAGCTTGTCCAGGCGCGGGTCCGGCACCGCCACGCGCCCGACATTCGGCTCGATGGTGCAGAACGGATAGTTCGCTGCCTGCGCCGCCGCGGTCGAGGTCAGCGCATTGAAAAGCGTGGACTTGCCGACATTGGGCAGGCCGACGATGCCGCAATTGAAACCCATGTTTCTCCGAATCCCTTGTTCGCGCGCGAAGGCGCTGTCTTATTCCCTGTCCGCCCTTGGCGGCTTCGGCGGCGACGGGTTCAGCGCCAGGGCTACCCTGGTCATGAAATGCTCATGGCCCCGCTCGAACAGCAGCGCGAAATTGTCCCCGATCGCGCCCACCATCTTCTCTACCTCGGGCTTCTCCTCGGCATCGAAGTCGCGCAGCACATAGTGCTTCACCAGATGCTTCACGCCGGGATGCCCGACCCCGATGCGAACGCGCCAATAATCCGGGCCGACATGGGCGTCGATGGAGCGGATGCCGTTATGGCCGGCCGCGCCGCCGCCCTTTTTCACGCGGATCTTGCCGAACTCCAGGTCGATCTCATCATACAGCACGACCACGTCATCGAGCTCGATCTTGTAGAACTGGACGGCCGCCTGTACCGCCCGGCCGCTGTCGTTCATGTAGGTCTGCGGCCAGAGGACGAGGGCCTTGTCGCCGGCCAGCGTTCCCTCCGCCGCCAGCGCGTGGAACTTCTCGCGGGCCGGAGAAAAGCCATGGCGGCGGGCGATCGCGCCCGCCGCCATGAAGCCGACATTGTGGCGATGCCCTGAATGTTGTGCGCCCGGATTGCCCAGGCCGACGATCAGACGCATTGCCAGCTCCCAAAAGATGGAGCGATTTACTTCTTGGCCGGGCCCTTCGCAGGAGCGGCGGCAGCCTGCTTGCCCGCAGCGGGAGCAGCAGCGCCCGGCGCGGCACCGGGCGCAGCCGCGGCAGCACCCGCGGCCGGAGCGGCAGCAGCCGGAGCACTGGCCGCAGTTGCGGCCGCAGTCGCGGCGGCCTCGATCTCGGCCTTGAGGCCGGACGGCGCGCCGATCGTGACCACGGTGAAGTCGCGCTCCTTGATGGTCGGGGTGGCGCCCTCCGGCAGCGCGACGCTGCCGATATGGATGCTGCCGCCGATCTCGAGGCCCGTCACGTCCACTTCGATCCGCTGCGGGATGTTCTCCGGCGAGCACAGGAACTCAATCTCGTGCCGCACCAAGTTCAGCACGCCGCCGCGCTTCAATCCGGGCGAGGCGGCTTCGTTCCTCACCACCACCGGGACGTGGACGCGGATCTTCGAGTCCTTGCTCACGCGCTGGAAGTCGGCATGCAGGACATTGTCGGTCACGGGGTCGAAATGCACGTCGCGCGGCAGCACGCGATGCTTGGTGCCGCTGAGATCGAGATCGAGCAGCGTTGCAAAGAACGCCTTCTGGTGCACCAGCTTGGTCAGCTCTTTCGGATCGAGCGAGATCAAGGTCGGTTCCTTCTTCTCGCCATAGATCACGGCGGGGACGCGGCCAGCACGACGAGTCGCACGAGCAGCCCCCTTACCAGCGCGGTCGCGAGCCTCCGCGCGAATGGACTCAACTGCGGGCATGAGTATCTCCTTTCATCCTGCAGCATCTCCGCGGGCGGACCATCCGCCGGCGGAACCGATCGGCCTCCAGGGGTGCCGAACGGATTTGGAACCGGGCGGTGCGAGCCGCCCGGGCAACGGGTCTTCAGTCGAACAGACTGGAGACCGAGCGCTCCTCGCTGACACGGGCCATGGCCTCGGCCAGCAGGGGCGCGATCGACAACTGGCGCACCGTCTGCGACACGCGCACCGCTTCGGTGCCTTGGATCGAGTCGGTGATCACCAGGGATTCCATGGGCGAGGCCGAGACGCGCGCCACCGCGCCGCCCGACAGCACGCCGTGCGTGACATAGGCGCTGACCGAGGAGGCGCCAGCCTCCTTCAGCGCCACGGCCGCGTTGCACAAGGTGCCGGCACTGTCCACGATATCGTCCACCAGAATGCAGCGCATGCCGTCGACTTCGCCGATGATGTTCATGACCTCGGAGACGCCGGCGCGCTCGCGCCTCTTGTCGATGATGGCAAGGTCGGCATCCAGGCGCTTGGCGATCGCCCGGGCGCGCACGACGCCGCCCACGTCCGGCGAGACGATGCACAGGTTGTTCTCGCCGTGGAAGCGCTCCTTGATGTCCTTGGTGAGGACGGGCGCGGCGAACAGGTTGTCGGTCGGGATGTCGAAGAAGCCCTGGATCTGCCCGGCATGGAGATCGACGGTGAGGACCCTGTTGGCGCCGGCGGTGGTGATGAGATTGGCGACCAGCTTGGCGGAGATCGGCGTGCGCGGGCCGGATTTCCGGTCCTGGCGGGCGTAGCCGTAATAGGGGATGACAGCGGTGACGCGGCGCGCGGACCCGCGCTTCAACGCGTCCAGGATCACCAGCAGTTCCATGAGATTGTCATTCGCGGGGAACGACGTCGACTGCACGACGAAGACATCCTCGCCGCGCACGTTCTCCTGGATCTCGACGAACACCTCCATGTCGGAGAAGCGCCGGATACTGGCATTGACCAGCGGCAGATTGAGATAGGCCGAAATGGCCTCGGCCAACGGCCGATTGCTGTTGCCCGTCAGGATCTTCATCGTCGCGTCGCGCTGCCCTAAGTTGCCCGCCCGTTGCCCCGCCGCCATCGGGAGACAAAAAAACCGCCACCCCGATGTCGGTCGAGGGGCGAAAGGCGCGCGGAATGTAACAGCGGCATGACGGGCTGGCAATGCCTTTGGCAATCCCGGAGATATGGAGCTAAGCTGCTGAATGGCCTGGTTAAAGCTTTGGTGTTCCGATCGCCCGGGCAGGCCTTCCAACCCTCTGGGGCCGTGGCGTCTGGCGGAAGGCCGGGAGGGGCGCGGGATCCTTGCCGGAGCCGCAAGAGCGATCAAGCGCAGCGCCCGCGACCGGGCAAGAGTGCGACCCGTGCTGACATGAGGCTGCCATGGACCCGATCGGCAAGGCGCTGTGGTTCATCGAAGGCCACTTCGGTGGCGAGGTGACGCTCGAGGACGTGGCGAAAGTCGCGGGCGTCTCGCGCTACCACCTGACCCGGGCTTTCGGGAATGCTACCGGCCATTCGGTGATGCGCTACATGCGCGCACGCCGGCTGACCGAGGCGGCGCGGGCGCTGACCAATGGGGCGACCGACATTCTCCAGGTCGCGCTCGAATCGGGCTACGGCTCTCACGAGGCATTCACCCGGGCCTTTCGCGACCAGTTCGGCTGCACACCCGAGCAGGTCCGCGCGCGAGGCTCTCTCGACACTCTTCCGCTCGTGGAGGCGATCAAAATGGATGAGACACTGATAACGACGCTGGAGCCGCCGCGCTTCGAGAGCGGCCGGCCCTTGCTCATCGTAGGCTTGAGCGAGCGCTATACCTGCGAGTCCAGCAAGGCGATTCCCGCGCAGTGGCAGCGCTTCGGGCCGCATATCGACAATATCCCGGGACAGGTCGGCACGGTCGCCTACGGAATCCGCTGCAACAGCGACGATACGGGCAACTTCGACTACATCTGCGGCGTCGAAGTCTCCGATTTCAGCGATGTGCCGGCGGAGTTCGCGCGCTTGCGCATCGCGCCCCAGCGTTACGCGGTGTTCCGGCACCGGGAGCACATCTCCGCCATCCGGCGGACGATGAACACGATCTGGAGCACGTGGCTGCCTCAATCCGGCCACGAGGTCGCCGACGCCCCTGATTTCGAGCGCTACGACGAGGCGTTCAACCCGAGAACGGGCAATGGCGGGCTGGAGATCTGGGTACCGATCAAGGCCTAGCGGGAGACCAGCTCCAGCGATCGCTGGGACAGCGCCTCGCAGCCTCTTTCGTTGACGAGCACGGTCTGGCCGCTGGTCATGGCGAGGCCGTGCTCGCTGTCGAAGATGATGAGGTGGATGAAATAGACCTGCCCGGGCGCGGCCGGCTCGCTATTGCCGTGATAGAACATCGGCCAGTCCATCCAGTTCGGCGCGAAGGTGGCGCCGAGGCTGTAGCCGGTGGCGTTCATGCGGTGCTGGCGATAGCCGGCGGCATCCAGCACGTGGGCATGGGCGTCGAACACCTCGCCGATCGGCCGGCCGGGCTTCAGCGCCGCCTTGCAGGCTTCCAGCGCGTCGACCGCGACCTTGTGCATCTCCACCTGGCGCGCCGGCACCTTGCCGATCGGGATCGTCCGCATGAGGCAGGAGTGGTAGTGGCGATAGACGCCGGCGAATTCGAGCGTCAGCTGGTCCTGCGCGTCGAGCTTGCGGCGCCCGGTCTTGTAGCGGCAGAGCAGGGCGTCGGTCCCTGAGCCGATGATGAACTCGTTGGCCGAATCATCGCCGCCGTTGCGGATGATGATCGATTGCATCGCTGCCAGGATCTCGCCCTCGTCGGCGCCGGGCTTGGTGAGGCGATGCGCTTCGTCCAGCGCCAGGTCGGCCAGCCGCGCGGCCTCGCGCACATAGGCGATCTCCTGCGCGCTTTTCACCAGCCTGAGGCGCGAGACGATATCCGAGGCATCCTGCAGGTCGGCGAAGCCATCGAACGCCGCCTGCAGGCGCATGCCGTTGCGCGCGGTCAGGCCATAGGCTTCCCATTCCACGCCCAGCGTCTTGCCGGAGAGGCCGAAGGTTCGCAGGTATTCGCGCAGCTCGCCGGCGGGATCGGCATTGGGCGCGTCGATCCAGATGCGGATGTCCTTGATGTCGGAGGTGTTCTGCGCCTGCCGGAAATCCGGCGCCCGGGTCATCAGCATCAGCCGCCCGTCCGCGCCGAGATAGAGGCACTGGAAATAGACATAGCCGAAGGTGTCGTACCCGGTCAGGTAGTACATGCTCTCCTGCCTGAACATCAGCAGCCCGTCGAGGCCGCGCTTCTGCATCAGAACGACCGCGCGCTCGCGCCGCGCCGCGAGCTCCGATTCCGAGAAATGCAATGCCATTATCGTTCCCTCAATAGAGCCTTCCGCCATTGGACACGGAGAGGCTGGGCTGGATCAGCACGACCTCCCCGTTCTCATCGGGGAAGCCGAGCACCAGGACTTCGGACATGAATTTTCCGATCTGCTTCTTCGGGAAGTTCACCACCGCCGCGACCTGCCGGCCGACCAGCTCCTCCAGCGCGTAGCGCTTGGTGATCTGCGCGGACGAGCGCCGCGTCCCGATCGCGGGGCCGAAATCCACCGTCAGCTTGTAGGCCGGCCGCCGCGCCTCGGGGAACGGCTCCGCGGCAATGATGGTGCCGACGCGAATGTCGACCTTGCGGAAGTCGTCATGGGTGATGTCCGCGGTAAGCGGCTCCGGTTGTCCCTCAGGCATAATACGCTCGCATTCGATCCGAAGGGCGGGAGACTACAGGAAGTGGGCGCGGAATGGCAAAGCGCCCGCAAAACAAAACCGCCCGCTGCGGGGGAACAGCGGGCGGTCAGTGTTAAGAAGGTCTGCCAACCTTGGGGGAGGGGAAGACCTCCTCGGGCTTACTCGAGAGTAAGCGTTACTTCTTCGCGACCTTGGAGACGGTCGCCTTGACGTCCTCGATGTTGGCGATCATGCGCTTGCTCAGCACGTCGGCCGCCTCGGCCTGCGACTTCTGCAGGGTGCCGACAAGCTCGCGCAGGTTGGTGACCGCCTCCTCGAACGCGGCCTTGGTCAGGTCCGCCTGCTTGGCGAACTTGTCCTCGGGGGTACCGGCGGCGGACAGCTCCTTGGTGACCTTGCCGAACTCCTCGAACGCCTTGCGGGCGATCTCGGCCTGGCGCTGCGCAACCGCCTTGACGCCGTCGAAGGCGAGCTGGTTGGCGGCGGTCAGGGCCTCGACGTTCTTGCGCTGGAGCGCGAAGACCGCGTCGAAGTCGAAGCTCGGCGTCTTGCCGTTCACGAAATACTTGCCGAAGTCGCCGGCCCACTTGCTGAACTCGGCCTGGAACTGGGTGAAGTCGGGAACCTTGACGAACTCGTTCTCGACGATTTGTGCCTTCGCCATCTGTCTGTCTCCTCAGGCGTGTTATCCAATGTCTCGGTGCCGCGCCCGGCTACCGAATGCTCTGCTCTAAGGAGAATATTGTGCAGCGCAGCAAAAAGGTCAAGGCGATTTTTGCTGCGCTGCAAAAAATCTCGTTTTTAATCTATATTAATCACACGATTAGGCCCTGCCGCGCCGCGCCATACCGAGCCAGCGGTCCACCTGACCCAGCCGCTTGTCGAGCTCCGCCATGGTCTTGGAGAGATCGGCCGTATCGTCCTTCAGCCAAACCCGGAGCGCCCAGGCATAGATCGCCCCAAGGCCCTCGATACGGAAGGCGCCCCTGAACCCGGAGGCGGAAAGGCCACCCGCCTCCAGCATGTTGGCAAGAGAGCGGTGGAGTTGGAACATGAGGCAGCCCGCCTCCTGCGGCGTCCGCGGCAGTTCCCAGGACAGGGCGGCATAGGCCTCCTTGTGCTCATTAAGAATATCGAGCCGGCGCATGATGAGGTCGAAGAGCCTGTCCTTCACCGAGCCGTCCAGCGGATCCTCTTCCAGGCTGGCGAACAGCCGGGAATCGATGTCACGGCTGATCCCTGTCAGGATTGCGGCCTTGGAGGGATAGGCGTCGTAGGCGGCGGCGAGGCTGAGCCCGGCATCCTTGGCGATCTCGGCATAGGACAGATCGCGCCACCCGCCGGCTGCGGCCATGCGCAGCAGCGCCACACGCAGGGCGGCCTTGGGATCGCCGGCAGCGCCCTGGGGCTGTGGGCGAGATTTGGATCCGGGCTTGGACCCGGATTTTGGGCGTGCCGACTTTGCTGTCTTGCGCGCGGACTTGGCCATGACTTGCTCCATTCCTGCGCTGAATCTTAACGCTACTCTGGCGCGGGATGGAGGCGAGAGCAAGACTTTGAGAAGGCGGGCCTACTTGACGGAGATCACCTGGCCGCCGGTGATCCGCCGCAGGTCCGCCGGGGTGAGGCGGAAGACCGCGTTAGGTGACCCGGCCGCCGCCCAGATCTCCTCATATCGGTCGAGGTCGGCGTCGATGAAGACGCGCACCGGACCGGTATGGCCGACCGGGGCGACCCCGCCGATCGCGAAGCCCGTCGCGGCGCGCACGAAATCGGCATCGGCGCGACCGACCTTGCCGCCCAGCGCCGCTTCCAGTTTCTTCTCGTCCACCCGGTTGGTCCCGCTCGCGATCACGAGGATCGGCTGGTTGGCGGCCTTGGCGCGGAAGACCACCGACTTGGCGATCTGCGCGACGGTGCAGCCGATCGCCGCCGCCGCATCGGCGGAGGTGCGGGTGGAGGCGTCGAATTCCCTGATCTCCGCCTCAAGGCCGTGGCGGGCAAGCGCCTCGCGCACGCGGGCTACGCTGCCCTTCGGCTCCGGGCCATTGGCCATCGCTTTGCCTTCCGCGATCTCGCGCCCGCGGCGGGTCGCGGCGGCGATGGCCTTGGTCATCAGGGGCTGCAATCCGTCGGGCGCCATCAGGACCGCCAGGGCTTCGATGGTCGTGCCTTTCGGGCTCATCACGGCCTCGCGCAGCCTGGTGGCCGAATCGGAGGACCGATGCGCCAACTCGCCGGAGCCGGTCACCGTCTCGCGCGCCAATTGCATGGCGAGATCGGCGGGCAGACCCGCCGCGCGGCCGGCTTCCGCCAGGCACTCGATCAGCAGGAACACATAGGCCGGTCCGCCGCCGGAAAGCGCCGTGACGGCGTTGATCTGGTCCTCCTCGTCGATCCAGCCGACCTTGCCGACGGCGGAGAGAAGCTGCCCGCACAGATCGAGCGTGGCAACCGGGATATTCGGATCCCGGAGGATGACGCTCATGCCGCGGCTCACCGCGGCCGGCGTGTTGGGCATGGAGCGGACCACGGCCGCATCGCCGCCCAGCTTGTCCTTCAAATAGGCGACGGTCTTGCCGGCGGCGATCGACAGGAACACCGTGCCCGGCCCCGTGGCTTTCTGGGCGAATCGGCGATAGGCGGGCAGCGCCTCGTCCATGAATTGCGGCTTGATCGCCAGGAGAACGATGGCGGGCTGCAACCCTGCGGGCAATCCGTCGATCGCGCTCACGATGGTGACGCCGCGAGCCTGGACATCGTCCAGGTCCCGCGGCGCCGGATCCACCACGAACACGTCCTTGCCGGCGATGCCGCGGCCGAGCCAGCCACGCAGCAACGCCCCGCCCATCTTGCCGCAGCCCACCAGCAAAAGCGGGCCGGGCAAGACGATAGTCTGGTCACTCATCTAAGGGTTCAGGCCTCTCCGACCGTCTCCAGCATGGCGGCTTCCATCGCCTCATGGGGCTTCTTACCGCCCCACAGCGCGAATTGGAAGGCAGGGTAGAAACGCTCGCATTCGCCGATCGCTGTTTCGAGCAGATCCTCAAGCTGCTCGGCGACGATCCCATTGGTGCCGCGTAAGAGGACGGTGTGGCGGTACATCGGCGACATCTCCTCGGAGGAGAGATCGAAATGGCCGAGCCAAAGCCGTTCGTTGATCATGGCCAGCAATTCGGAAACCACCGGGCGCTTTCCGGTGGGAATCTTCATGTCGAACAAGCACGAGAAATACAGCGCCCCCAAATCCTCCTGCCAAACAAAGAACATACGGTATTCGCACCACTGACCACGGAACTCGACCACCATCTCCTCGTCAGCCGAACGCTCGTGCCGCCATTCGTTGACGGTCACCAGCTCTTCCAGCATGTCGATGGGATTGTGACGGGTTTGGGTCGACTCAACTCGGAGCAATGCCATTGCTAGCGCCCTCCATGCGTCGCCCCCCGGAGGCCCGCAGGTGGGGCCGCGCCCCCAGGACTAGATGACAGAACAGTGAATCCCCACAACAAATAGACTCGCAAATTTGGGACTCCTGCGCAAGCAGGGAATTAAGGAAATTTCGAGTCTGAGTCTAAGAAGAGCGTCTAAGGCTGCTCAGGCGCGGAGTCTTGAGCGGCCGCGGCGATTCGCTCCGCCGTCGCGGCGTCGCCGGCCGCGAGGCGCGCTTCCAGCGCGGCGACCCGTGCCTCCAGCTTGATCTGCGCCTCGCGTGCGGCCTGGGCCACCGCCTTCATGGCGTCGAACTCCTCGCGCGGCACCAGGTTCATGCGGGCCAGCAGCCGCTCCAGCTGCTGCTGGATGCGGATCTCGACCTCGTGCTTCACGCCGCTGACGGAACCCAGGGCGCCGCTGGCCACCTTGGCGAGATCGTCGAGGAATCGGTTGTCGGTCTGCATGGTCGCTTCGCTTGCCGCTGTCGATGGCTCCACTTATAACCCGATCGCCGCCCATTGCCATCCATTCGATCGGTTGCCGCGCATGATGTTCCCCGACTTCGACCCGGTCGCGCTGCAGATCGGGCCCATCGCCATTCGCTGGTATGCGCTCGCCTATATCGTCGGCATCCTGCTCGCGTGGCGCTATTCCATCTGGCGCGCGCAGCTTCCGCCGCAGCGCGTGTCGCGCACGCAGCTTGACGACCTGCTGTTCTGGGTCACCGTCGGAATCATCATCGGCGGACGGCTGGGGCAGGTGCTGTTGTGGGAGCCCGGCCGCTACCTCGCCGATCCGCTGGAGATCGTTATGATGTGGAAGGGCGGCATGGCGTTCCATGGCGGGCTGATCGGCGTGATCCTCGCGATCCTGCTCTATGCGCGGAGCCAGAAGGTGAGCCCGTTCGCGTTCTCCGACGTGATCGCGGCCTCGACACCGATCGGGCTGTTCCTCGGCCGCGTCGCCAACTTCGTGAACGGCGAACTGGTGGGCCGCCCGGCCGATGTGCCGTGGGCCTTCATCTTCCCCCACGTCGACATGCAGCCGCGCCATCCCAGCCAGCTCTACCAGGCGGCGCTGGAAGGTATCGTGCTGTTCGTCTTCCTGCACTGGATGGGGCGCCAGCAATGGGTGCGCGAGCGGCTCGGCATGATCACGGGCTTGTTCCTGATCGGCTACGCCATCGCGCGCTCGGTCGGCGAGATCTTCCGCGAGCCCGAGGTGGATCTCGGCGCCGGCAGCTTTCTCACCTGGGGCCAGATCCTCAGCATTCCGATGTTCCTGTTCGGCCTCTATCTGGTGATGCGCAAGCCGCGAGCGAAGGAAGGAGCCAAGTGAGGCGCGGGCCCCTTCGCCATACCCGGTCCGATGATCCGCGCGTTTCGCTGCGCAGGACCACGCGATCGCAGGCCAACGCGCTGATGATGGTGCCACGCACGGCCGTGGCGCAGTAGAACGGGAGAGGCGCGCGCATGGTGCAGTCCTCCGCCCTCGATCTTCTCAGACGGCAGATCGCGGCCGGCGGGCCGGTGACGGTCGCGGAGTTCATGCGCATCGCGCTGGCGGGCGAGGGCGCAGGCTACTACGCAACGCGCGATCCGCTGGGGGGCGCGGGCGATTTCATAACCGCGCCGGAGATCAGCCAGATGTTCGGCGAACTGATCGGGCTATGGTGCGTCGATACCTGGGAGCGCGCCGGCGCGCCCGATTCCTTCCTGCTGGTGGAGATGGGCCCGGGCCGCGGCACCTTGATGGCCGATGCGCTGCGCGCCGCCAGGGTGCGGCCGCGGTTCCTCTCGGCAATGCGGCTGCACCTGGTGGAGATCAGCCGGCCCCTGCGCGCATTGCAGGCGGAGCGGCTCGGCACTTTCCAGCCGCAGTGGCATGACGATCTGACGACCGTGCCCGCCGGGCCGACGCTCTTGGTCGGAAACGAGTTCCTGGACGCGCTGCCGATCCACCAATTCCAGATGACGCCGCAGGGCTGGCGCGAGCGGGGCGTCGATCTGGTGGATGATGCACTCGCCTGGACGCTGCTGCCTCCGGGCCCGCAGCTTGCGCTGCTGCAAGCAGCACATAAGCGCGCCAGGCCGGACGAGATCGCGGAAGTCTCTCCGGCGGCGCTGTCGGTGGCCGGTACCGTCGGCGCGCGCATGGCCGAGGACGGCATCGCCGCCCTGTTCATCGATTATGGGCCGGTGGAGAGCGCAATCGGCGAGTCGCTGCAGGCCGTGAAGGCGCACCGCTTCTGCGATCCGCTCGCCGAGGTTGGCGCCGCCGACCTCACCGGGCATGTCGATTTCGCCGCCGTGGCGAATGCGGCGCGCGAGGCTGGCGCGCGCAGCCATGGCGCCGTCGCGCAAGCAACATTTCTCGAGACGCTCGGCATCCGCACGCGCGCGGCGCTGCTGTCGGCGAAGGCTGGCGAGGAGGACCGCGTCGCCATTGCGCAGGCGATGACCCGCTTGATCGACCCCCGGCAAATGGGCAGTTTGTTCAAGGCGCTCGCCATCTCCCATCCCAGCCTCCAGGAGCTTGCCGGCTTTCCATGATCACACTCGGCGTTCTCGATAGCCTGCCCGGAATCCGTCACGGCTTCATGACGCGCGCAGGCGGCGTCAGCGAAGGAATCTACGCATCGCTCAATTGCGGCCTCGGCTCGAACGACGACCAGGAGCGCGTGCATGAGAATCGCCGGCGTGTGCTCGAACTGGCCGGCATCCCGGCGAGGACGCTGCTGACCGCGTACCAGGTCCATTCGCCCGATGTGCTGGTGGTGGAGGAGGAATGGCGCGAAGGCCCGCGGCCGAAGGTGGACGCGCTGGTGACGAAGCGCCCCAACATCGCCGTCGCGGCGTCCTCGGCCGATTGCGTCCCGGTCCTGTTCGCCGACCCGGAGGCGCGTGTCGTGGCGGCCGCGCATGCCGGCTGGCGCGGCGCAATCGGCGGCGTGCTGCAGGCGACGGTCAAGCAGATGTGCGCGCTGGGTGCGCGGCCCGAGCGCATCCGCGCCGGCGTGGGGCCATGCATCGGCTCGGCAAGCTACGAGGTCGGACCGGAATTCCCCGCGCCGTTCCTGGCGCAGAAACCCGGCAATGCGCGCTTCTTCCGTCCCGCCCAGCGGGCCGGTCACCATATGTTCGACCTCGAATCCTATGTGGCGTCCGAGCTTGCCGCGATGAATCTCGCCGGGATCGAGGCCGCCCACCGCGACACCTGCGCCGAAGCCGACACGTTCTTCAGCTATCGCCGCTCCGTGCTCACCAAGGAGCCGGACTATGGCCGGCACGTATCGGTGATCGCGCTGGTGTAGCTGACCCGCCATGAACGGCGCGCGCGGTATCTGCAACCCTCGCGCTCGCGCCTGATTGCCACCGATGAGAGATGAGCACATCCGCGCCGCCCCATGGAATCATCCCACAAGGCGGCCTGAAGCTCCGCTGGTGGCAGAGCGACGACATCGCGCCACATCAACCGCGGTCTGCCGCGAGGCATTTCCTTCGCCGCGCTACTTCCTTCTGAGTTCTGCGGGCTTGTGAGCGGCCGGCCTGCCGCTTTTGTCACTGCGGACCAAGTATTGCGGCGCGCTCTTTGACGGCTTCGCGGTATGCCCCTTGATCTTGGTCTTGCTCGTCAGCTCCTTGACAACCCGGCCGGTGGCCTCGCCTTGCGAGGTATCCCATGCGACACGATCGCCCTTCTTCGGTTTCGATTTCATTCTCTTCATCCATCCATTGATGATCTTCTTGCCATCCTGCTCTTGCGACATCGCTCCGTCCCAGGCTCCGCAGTCAACGCAAAGCAGGTCAGCCGGCGTTCCTTGCCGCCCGTCGAAGCGAACAGCCCAGCCGTCCTTGCGTCGCTTTCTTGCGGGGTCATCCGGGACGCCTTCGTCTCCACGCCGCAGGTTCGCCGCTCTCAGTGTGGCTAGACAGGCACCCGGAGCACCGCCCGCAATCCGCCCAGCGGCGAATCGCCGAGCGTCAGGTCGCCGCCATGGCTCCGCAGGATGTCGCGCGCGATGGTGAGGCCAAGGCCGGTCCCGCCGGTCTCCTCGTTGCGCGAGGCATCGAGCCGGAAGAACGGCTTGAACACGTCCTCCCGGCTGTCCTTGGGCACGCCGGGCCCGTCATCGTCCACGACGATTTCGACGCTGCCGCGGCGGCGGTTGAGCGCGATCTCGATGCGGCCGGCATAGCGCTGGGCGTTGCCGACGATGTTGGCGACCGCGCGGCGGAAGGCGTCGCGCCGCAGCGGCACGGTGATCGCGGAATCGGTGGCGGCGAAGCCGATGCGCGCGCCGTCGCGGCGCGCGCCGCTCACCACGTCCTCAACCGCGGCCACGATGTCAGTCGCGGTCGGCTGCTCGGTCCCTTCGCCGCGCGCGAAGGCGAGATAGGCGTTGACCATGCGCTCCATGTCGTCGACGTCGCGCTTCAGGTCCTCGATCGCCGGCGATTGTCCCATCATGGCGAGCTGCAGCTTCATGCGGGTAAGGGGGGTGCGCAGATCGTGGCTGACGCCGGCCAGCATCTCGGTGCGCTGCTGCATCTGTCGGCGGATGCGGTTGCGCATCTGGTTGAAGGCGCGTCCGGCGACCTCGACCTCCGCGGCGCCGTCCAGCACGAATTCGCCGACGTCGCGGCCCTTGCCGAAATCGTCCGCCGCCTGGGCGAGGCGCTTGATCGGCCGCACTTGGCCGCGCATGAACAAGGTCGCCATCGAAAGCAGCACCAGCGAGGTGCCGAGCATCCACAGGAAGAACACGTAGGTGGTGGAGGAGAAGAGCCGCCGCCGCTCCACCACCGCCTGCAGCACACCTTCGGGCAGTTGTACGTGGATCTCGACCTGGTTCTGCAGCGAGCGGCTGTCGATGATGAACGGGCGCTCCACCCGCGATTCCAGCGCATCGGAAAGCTGCCGGTCGACCAGGTTCTGGCGCATGATCGTGGGATCGTTGGGCAGGATCTCGCCGAGCTTGAAGCTGAAGTTCACCCGCATTGTGGCATCGGCGACCCGGAAGATGCGCTGCGCGCGCTCCTGGCTGATCGGATGCGGCATGAGCTGGATCGCGGCGGCGATATCGCCCGCGACGCTCTGCGCCAGCCGGCGCGTCACCGTGTTCCAGTGGCTGTCATAGAACACCCAGGCCGAGACCACCTGCAGCAGCACCACCGGCGTGACGATGATCATGATGGAGCGACCGAGCAGCGAGCGGGGCAGCATCGCCTCGACTTCCGCCAGGAATGCGCGCAGGGGCGTCAGCATGGTGAATCAGTCCGGCTGCAGCACATAGCCGCGGCCGCGCACCGTCTGGAGGAAGCGCGGGAACCGGGGATCATCCTCGATTTTGCGGCGCAGGCGCGTCATCTGCACGTCGATCAGGCGGCTCTCTCCGCCTTCCTCCGATTGCGGCGCCAGCATTTCCCGGGACACCGGCTCGCCCGCGCGCCGCGCCAGCTGGAACAACAGCTCCGATTCCGCTTCGGTCAGGTGCACCGGTTCCCCGCCCTTGAACAGCCGCCGTCGCTCGATCTCGAAGACGAAGGCGCCGAACTTCACCGCGCCGACGCTGCTCTGTCGTTCGCCACGCGCTTGCGCCCGCTTCAGGATGGCGCTGATGCGCAGCACCAGCTCGCGCGGCTCGAACGGCTTCACCAGGTAGTCGTCCGCTCCGGTCTCCAGCCCGGTGATGCGGTCGTGCGACTCGCCCATGGCCGTCAGCAGCAGGATCGGCACTTGGCTGTTCTCGCGCAGGCTCTGGGTCAGCTCCAGCCCGTTTTCCCCCGGCATCATGATGTCGACGACCAGCAGGTCGAAGGTGATGCTGGCCAGCTTCGCGCGGGCATCGGCGGCATGGATCGCGGCGGTAACGCGATAGCCCTGCTCGGTCAGATAGCGCGCGATCAGATCGCGCAGCCTCTTGTCGTCGTCGATAACCAGGATATGCGGCTGGGCTTCGCTCATGCACTCCGCCCGCTAGCGGGGCAAGCTGGGGCGGAAGCGCCGCCGGTCGCCTTCCTCGATCATGCCCAGCAGCACCTTGCGGAAGCCTTCTACCGCATCGGCGCCGGCCGAGCGGTAGGCGCGCGCAATCAGCGCGCGCTGCTCCTCGGTCAGCTTGCGCTCCAGCTCTGCGCCCTTGTCGGTGAGGCTGAGCAGGCGCTGGCGCCGGTCGGTCGATCCCGGCTGCTGGGTGATGAAGCCCTGGTGCACCAACTGGCTGAGGACCCGGCTCAGGCTCTGCTTGGTGATGTGAAGGATGCCGAGCAGCTCAGACACGGTCATGCCCGGATTGCGGCCGACGAAGTAGATGACCCGGTGATGGGCCCGGCCGAAGCCGAACTGGGCCAGGGTCTGGTCGGCTTTGGCGGTGAAATCCCGGTAGGCGAAGAACAGCATCTCGATGCCCTGGCGAAGCTCGTCTTCGCGCAGAAACAGCGGATTTGCGGGCGATTTTATGTCAGCCATATTGACTTATTTGTTCGATTGTTCTAACACGGGTCTGGACTACGATAGTTCATAATACAACCCCTACCCCTCTCCCGTGGAGTTGTCAGCGATGAGTTTAGTCCCATTCGATGACCGCGATGGAGTCATCTGGTTCGACGGCAGGTTGATCCCGTGGCGCGACGCCAAGCTCCACGTCCTGACTCACGCCCTGCACTACGCCGCGGCCGCCTTCGAAGGCGAGCGGGCCTATGACGGACGGGTCTTCAAGTCCCGCGCCCATTCCGAGCGGCTGCACAAATCGGCGGAGATCCTGGGCTACAGGATTCCCTACTCGGTGGACGAGATCGAGCACGGCAAGGCGGAGGTCGTGAAGGCCATGGGTGGGGGCGACCTCTATGTGCGCGCCATCGCCTGGCGGGGCAGCGAACAGATGGGTGTCGCGGCCCAGCAGGCGAAGATCCACCTGGCGATCGCGGCCTGGGCCTGGCCGTCCTATTTCTCGCCGGAACTGCTGGAGAAGGGCATCCGCCTGAAATGGGCGAAATACCGCCGCCCGGCCCCGGAGACCGCCCCGACCGCTTCCAAGGCGTCCGGCCTGTACATGATTTGCACCATCTCCAAGCACGAGGCGGAATCGGAAGGCTACCAGGATGCCATGATGCTGGATTACCGCGGCCAGTTGGCCGAGGCGACCGGCGCCAACGTCTTCCTGGTGCAGAACGGCGAGCTGCACACGCCGAAGCCCGATTGCTTCCTCAACGGCATCACGCGCCAGACCGTGATCGACCTTGCGCGCAAGCGGCAGATCAAGGTGGTGGAGCGCGCCATCATGCCGGAGGAACTCGGCAAGACCGACGAGGTGTTCCTGGTCGGCACCGCCGCGGAGGTGACGCCGGTCGGCCAGGTCGGGGAGCACAGGTTCAGCGTCGGCCCGGTGACCCGGCAGCTCCGCGAAGACTACCTCAAGGAAGTGCGCCAGCCGGTCGCCAGCGCGGCGGCGGAATAGGTCCGCCCTTCGCCGCACTCTCCGGTCCTCCCCAACCGGCAGCCGGATGATTCGCTGCGATCCCCTCCACCAAGGGGAGGGCGTTTCGGCGTGGGCTCGTCAGCGATTGCGATGGGTAGGGTGCTGACGCGCTGCGTCGCGCAGATCACCGCTTCCACTTCTCTGCGGCGCGATCGTCGCTTTCCTTGGCTTCGACCCAGGCCGCGCCCTTCGCGCCTTCTTCGAGCTTCCAGAACGGCGCCCTGGTCTTCAGCCAGTCGATCAGGAAAGCGCAGGATTCGAGCGCGGCTTGGCGGTGCGCCGACGTGGTGGCGACCAGCACGATGCGATCGCCCGGCTCCAGCCGGCCATAGCGATGGATGATGAGGACGCCCTCGAGCGGCCAGCGTGACCGCGCCTCGGCCTCGATCTCCGCCAAGCGCTTCTCGGTCATGCCGGGATAGTGCTCCAGCGTCATCGCGCCGACCGTGCCTTGCTCCGCGAGGTCGCGCACCAGGCCGACGAAGCTGGCCAGCCCGCCGACCTTCGTGTTGCCCGCGCTCAGCCGCTCCAGCTCCGCGCCAATGTCGAAATCCTCGCGCTGGACCCGGATCATGGGCTCTCTCTCAGCCGCCGGTCACGGGCGGGAACAGGGCCACCTCGTCGTCGGGGCGGACCGGGTGGTCGTGCTCGACATACTCGTGATTGATCGCGACCTTGATCACGTTGCGCCGATCGAGGGCGGCGGCGTATTGCGGCCCCAGCGTGGCGAGCCAATCGAGCAGGTTCTCGACGGTCAGTACGTGATCCGGCGCGACCACCTCTTCCTCGGCCTTGCCGATATTGGTTCGTACCCAAGCAAAATACAGCAGCTTCATCAAATCTCCCTTTGCGGCGCGCATCAGAGATGGTGGCGAACCGCCGCCGGCACCCCGCCGGGCGTCGGCCATGTGCGACGTTCAGCCCGGCTGCAGGCTTTACCCGTGCTTAACGCATAATCTCTTAGCTTTCTCCGATGCAAGCTCTCCGTGTTCATACCATGAATGTGAGCGGCGGACCGACGTCCGAGGCGGGTTCCGGCATTGCCCAGACGATCGCCGACAAGGCCGGCTCGCTGGGCGTGCAGCTCGCCGATGCGGCGGGCTCGATCGATGACGTGGCCAGGGTCATCGCCAGCCAGGCTCGGCAATTCGAGGAGTTGCGGGCGGCGGCCGATGCGATGGTTGCCGCGAACGAGCGCATCGCGGGGGAGGTCGAGTCAGCGGCCAGGAACGCAGGCAGTGCCGCCGCCGACATGTCGGCCTCGCGCGGGTCGCTGGACGCCTCGCTCGCCGACGTGCGCAGCCTTGCCGCCAGCGCCACCGCCATCGAGAGCAAGATTGCAGGCCTGCGCCAGGCGCTGGAGCAGATCGCAAAGGTCGCGCAAACCATCGATGCCATTGCCAAGCAGACGAATCTGCTCGCCCTCAATGCGACGATCGAGGCGGCGCGCGCCGGCGATGCCGGCCGCGGCTTCGGCGTGGTCGCCGGCGAGGTGAAGGCGCTGGCCCGGCAGACCGCGGACGCCACGCAGCAGATCGCGGAAACCGTCGGCCAGCTGACACAGCAGACCGGCGAGCTGAGCCGCGAGGGCGCCGAGGCAACCCGGCGCGCGGCGAAGGTCGAATCGGGTACCGCCGCGATCGGCGAGGTGGTGGAGAACTCCGCCCGGGCCCTGGGCGAAATCGCGGCCCAGGCCGAGGCGATCGCCGGCGATACGCGCCAGATCCGCGAGCGCGGCAGCGTGCTGACCAATGCGTTCGAGGGCCTCTCGGGCGGAGTCAAGAAATCGAGCGGCGATCTGGGCCAGGCCAAGGATCGGATCAATCACCTGCTGGAGGTGGCGGAGGATCTGATCGAGGCGACCGCCGATGCCGGGGTCGAGACCACCGATACGCCGATGATCCGCCTGGTGGTCGAGAGCGCGGCCCGGATCGGCGCCCTCTTCGAGCAGTCGCTCGATCGGGGCGACATCACGCTCGCGGACCTGTTCGACGAGCGCTACGAGCCCATCCCGGGAACCGAGCCGCAGCAGGTGATGGCGAAGTTCACGGCGCTCACCGACAGGCTGCTGCCGCCGATCCAGGAAGCGGCGCTGGAGGTGGACCCGCGGGTCGTGTTCTGCGCCACGGTCGATCGCAACGGCTATCTGCCGACGCACAATCGCAAGTTCTCTCAGGCCCAGCGCAAGGGCGACGTGGTCTGGAACACCGCCCATTGCCGCAACCGCCGCGTCTTCAACGATCGCGTCGGCCTCAAGGCCGGCCGCAGCGAGAAGCCCTTCGTCGTGCAGACCTATCGCCGCGACATGGGGGGCGGCAACTTCGCTCTGATGAAGGACGCGTCGGCACCGATCTACGTCAAGGGCCGCCACTGGGGCGGTCTGCGCTGCGGGTACAAGGTGTAAGGCCGTCCATCCGCTTCGTCTTGCCCAGCTCTCCGCGCTGCCCTACCGTCGCTTCCATCGGAAGGAGGCAAGGCATGGCGGTCACGATCTATCACAATGCCAACTGCTCCACGTCGCGCAAGGTGCTGGGCTGGCTCAAGGACAAGGGCATCCAGCCGCAGGTGATCGAGTATCTCAAGACGCCGCCGAGCGCGGCGGAACTGAAGCGGATCCTGAAGCAGATGGATGCCAGCCCACACGACATCCTGCGCCGCAAGGGTGATGCCTATGAAGCGCTGGGCGACGTGAGCAAGCTCAACGCCGACGCGCTGATCAAGAGGATGCTGGAGGAACCGGTGCTGATCGAGCGGCCGATCGTCGTGAGCGATAAAGGCGCCGTCCTCTGCCGCCCGCCGGAGAAGGTCTGGGAGATCGTCTAGCGCCGGGCCGGGAAGACGAGCCGCATGACCGTGCCGCGCCCGGCCTCCGAATGGATCTCGAAGCGGCCGCCATGGGCCTCGATCAGGTTCTGCACGATCGGCAGGCCGAGCCCGGTTCCGGTCGGGTCGTTCTCCTCCGCGCTGTCGGTCCGCCCGAACGGCTCCAGGGCCAGGGCGATCTCCTCCGGCGTCATTCCGACACCCGTGTCCGCGATGGTGAGTTCGATTGCCTCCTCGGCCGCCCGCGCCGCAATCGCGATGGAACCGCCCGGCAACGTGAACTTGACCGCGTTGGACAACAGGTTGATCACCATCTGCTTCGTACGCAGGCGATCGGCGTCGAGGGTCAGCCCTGTGGGAACGTCCACGGTCAGGCTGAGCTCGCGACGGTCCGCCAGGGGCCGCGCCATTTGTGCGCATTCGTGCAGCAGCTCGGCCAGATCGAACGGATTCCTGCTGAGCTTCAGCTTGCCCGATTCGACCTTCGCCAGGTCGAGGATGTCGTCGATCAGCTCCAGCAGGTGGGTCCCCGCCTTGTGAATGAAGCCGCCATACTGGACGTATTTCTCGTATCGCTCGCTGCCGAAATGCAGGTCACGGATCATCTCGGCGAAGCCGAGGATGGAGTTCAGCGGGGAGCGCAGCTCGTGGCTCATGCTGGCCAGGAACGTGCTCTTGGCGCGGTTGGCGGCCTCGGCGGCCCGTTGCTTGATCAGCAGCTCATTGGAGGCGAGCTCGCTGGTATGGCGCGCCAGGCGGCTCTCGAGATCCGCCACTTGCTGCTCCAGGTCCTTGCGCGCGGTGATGTCCTGGCAGGCGGCGATCAGGGCCGGGGCGCCGCGGTAGAAGACAGGCTTGGTCGACAGGCTGATCCAGATGCGCCTTCCGTCGGCGCACCGCATTTGCCACTCCGACACGGCACCGCTGTCACCACCCCGCTCGATCTGGTGAAGGAAGGATGCCAGCTGGTCCGGCAGCAGATGGCACGTCGCGATGGAGCGCCCGACGACGCTCGCCATCGGCAAGCCCAGCAGATCGGCCATCGCCCGGTTGGCCGTGAGCAGCACGCCACCCCGGGTGACGACCGCCATGGGGATGCCCGGCGCGATGCACAGCACTTCGTCGATGGCGCGCTCGTCCATCGGCTCGCCGGTGGGCCTCGTCGATTCCATGATCGGAGTTGCTCTCACTTCGCCTCAATCGCGGCAGGTTACCCATCCGGCTTGCAGAGCACCAATACCGAAGGGATCTGGGTGTACAACTAGAACCTTTCTAGTAAGCCGAACGACCTGTTCTTGCACACGCCCTGGTATTGAATGACCTTTGGAGCCAAAGGGGGAATCTAGCACGCCCAAGTTAAAAATTCATTCGATCAGCGGCTTACGGGAGTTCCGCCGGCAGGACGTCCCGCGGCGCCTGACGCGCACAGAGATGTGATCCGCGAAATGAACGCGGGTGCATGGCATGCGGCGGGATGGAAACGGACCTGCAGGTCCGCTATGGTTGCGTCGTTCGTCGTGAGGGAAGCCGGTGCGCGCGGAGTCGAACGCGCAAATCCGGCGCTGCCCCCGCAACTGTAGGATCGCCTGCCGCCTTGCGCGGCGGAACAAAGGACGGCGCATCGGCCACTGGCCCAAAAGGCTGGGAAGGCGCGACCAAAGTCCCGCGATCGAGCCAGGAGACCTCAACGAACGCCCGTTTTGTCGGCCGCCTCGGCGGGAGGAAGGGACCACATCCATGGCAGCCATGACGGCTGGCACCACGCAACCATTGCCGCCGGTCACCCTGGTGCTGGGCGGTGCGCGCTCCGGCAAGAGCAGCTTCGCCGAGCAGATCACGGTCGCGCATCCGCGCGGTTGTGTCTATGTCGCGACGGCGGAGACCGGCGACGAGGAGATGGCCGAGCGCGTGCGCAAGCACCGGGTGCGGCGCGAGGCCCACTGGCGCACGATCGAGGCGCCGCTCGAGCTCGCGCCGGCAATCATGGCCCAAACAGAACAGGGGGCGGCGGTCCTGGTGGATTGCCTCACGCTGTGGCTGAGCAACTTGATGGCTGCCGGGCGCGATCCTGACATCGAGACGGAGGCAGTGGTCCGCGCCTTGGGCCAGGCCGGCGGACCGGTGGTGTTCGTGTCGAACGAGGTCGGGCTCGGCATTGTGCCGGACAATGCGCTGGCGCGCGCGTTTCGCGACCATGCAGGGCGGCTCAACCAGCGGATCGCGGCGATCGCGAACAGCGTATTTTTCGTGGCGGCGGGCCTGCCGCTGCGCCTGAAATGAGGGGACGGATAGAATGAGCGGCAAGATTCCGGCGACTGTGGTGACGGGCTTTCTCGGCGCCGGCAAGACGACCTTGATCCAGAACCTGCTGCGCAATGCCAATGGCCGGCGGCTCGCGCTCATCATCAACGAGTTCGGTGAGACCGGCGTGGATGGCGAGATCGTCAAGGGCTGCAAAATCGAAGGCTGCCCGGAGGAGAACATCGTCGAGCTGGCCAACGGGTGTATCTGCTGCACGGTGGCGGACGATTTCCTGCCCACCATGCGCGCGCTGCTCGACCGGCCCAATCCGCCGGAGCATATCGTGATCGAGACCTCGGGACTGGCTCTGCCCAAGCCGCTGGTGAAGGCCTTCACCTGGCCGGAGGTGCGCACGCGTGTCACGGTCGACGGCGTCATCGCGGTGGTAGATGGCCCCGCCGCCGCGGCCGGTCGCTTCGCCGACAATCCGGAGGCCATCGCCGCGCAGCGCTCGGCGGACGCTGCGCTGGATCACGACAGCCCGATCGCGGAGTTGTTCGAGGACCAGATCAATTGCGCCGACCTCATCATCCTCAACAAGAACGACCAGATGGACGAGGCCGCGCGCGCCGCCGCAATGACGGCGATCAGTGCCGAGCTGAAGCGCGCAGCCAAGGTGGTGCCCGCAAGCTTCGGAGCGGTCGACCCCAAGGTTCTGCTGGGCCTGGGCGCCGCGGCGGAAGCCGATCTTGACTCCCGCTATTCGCATCACGAGCTGGAAGGCGAGGATCACGATCACGACGAGTTCACGTCCTTCCGCCTCGATCTGCCGCAACTGAAGCGGCCGGAGGACCTGCTCGCCAGACTGCTACCGGCCATCGAGCGTCACGACATCCTGCGCGTGAAGGGCTTCCTCGATGTTGCGGGCAAGGAAATGCGCCTCGTGCTGCAAGGCGTTGGCGCACGCCTGCAGCATTACTACGACCGCGCCTGGGCGCCCGGCGAGGAGCGCTCGTCGCGCCTGGTGGTGATCGGCCTCAAGGGGCTCGACCAGGCCGCGATCGCGCGGGATCTCGGCCTCTAAGCCATGCATCTGCTTGCCGCCAAGCCCGGTCAGATCGTTGATGGCAGCGAAGCCATCGATCTCGGCCAGACGCCCGGCGACATCGTCATGCTGTCGGCGGCGGACAGCGAGTTGGCGTGCCTGTCGCGGGCCTATGCGCACCTGCCCGAGCCCAAGCCGAGTCTGCGCCTCGCGAACCTGCTGCAGCTTTCGCATCACCTGTCGGTGGATTCGTATGTCGAGGACATCGTCGCGCGGGCGAAGCTGGTGGTGGTGCGCGTCCTCGGCGGCGTGCGGTACTGGCCCTACGGCATCGAGCAGGTGTCCGCCGAATGCCGCCGGCGCGGCATCGCGCTCGCGTGCCTGCCGGGCGATGACCAGCCCGATCCCGAGCTCGGCGACCACAACACGCTGCCGGCGGGGGCAGCCCACCGCCTCTGGCAGTTCCTGGTGCAAGGCGGGCTGGAGAACGCCTCGGAGTTCCTGCGCTATGGCATGAGCCTGATCGGTGGTGAATGCGCGTGGCAGGAGCCACGGCCCTTGCTACGCGCCGGCCTCTACTGGCCGGGAAGAAGCGTGCTCTCGCTCGATGATGTCCGCGCGGAGTGGACCCAGGATGCGCCGGTCGCCGGCATCGTGTTCTACCGCGCGCTAGTGCAGGCGGGGCAGACGGCGCCGGTGGACGCGCTGATCGGGGCCTTGCGCGAGCGCAACCTCAATCCGCTGCCGATCTATGCGGCAGGCCTCAAGGAACAGGCCGCAGCCGATCTGATTGCGCGCTTCTATGCGGAAGCGAAGCCGGACATCACTCTCAACTGCACCGGCTTCGCGATCTCCCAACCCGGTTCGGTCCAGGCAGCGACGCCTTTCGACACGGCGGACGCACCTGTGCTGCAAGTCGTTCTGAGCAGCGGCACGATCGAGGATTGGCGCGCCGGCACGCAGGGCCTCAGCCCGCGCGACCTTGCCATGCAGGTCGCACTGCCGGAGGTCGATGGCAGGATCATGACGCGAGCCATCTCGTTCAAGGCGGCCGGCAGTTATGACGCAGCGACCCAATGCACCACCGTGGAACCGCAGCCGGAGCTTGGTCGCGTGTCCTTCGTCGCCGATCTCGCTGCCAATTGGGTGAAGCTGCGCCGCAAGCCCGTCTCGGAGCGCAAGGTCGCCATCATCCTCGCGAATTATCCCAACCGCGACGGCCGCATCGGGAACGGCGTCGGCCTCGACACGCCCGCCGGGGTCGTGGAAGCGCTGAAGGCGATGAAGAACGCGGGATATGACATCGGCCAAGTTCCCGAGAGCGGCGATGCGCTCATCGCGCGGCTGTTGGCAGGTCCCACGAACGCCATCCAGACTAGGATCCCTTCCCCCCTTGCGGGGGAAGGATGCGGAGACTTGGCGAGCGTCAGCGAGCCTAGTCGGAGCTGGATAGGGGGTAGCGCGGCGGCAGCCGCGCAGCGCGGAGCGCTTACTGGCGAAGCCGCAGCGCTGCATCACCCCCCATCCCGACCTTCCCCCACAAGGGGGGAGGGGGACTTCGTACTAAGGGGGGAAGATTATCGCCATATCGCACGCATTCCCGAAGGGATCGATGCCCGCTGGGGTTCACCGGACAGCGATCCTCACTGCGTCGACGATGCCTTCCGCCTGCCGCTGATCCGGCTCGGCAACATCTATGTCGGCATCCAGCCGGCGCGGGGCTACAACATCGATCCGGTCAAGTCGTACCACGACCCCGACCTGGTGCCGCCGCACAACTATCTCGCCTTCTACACATATCTGCGCGCGGTCGCCGGGATCGACGCCGTCGTGCACTTCGGCAAGCACGGCAATCTCGAATGGCTGCCGGGCAAGGCGCTGGCCCTGAGCGAGGAATGCTATCCCGAGGCGATGCTGGGGCCGCTGCCACATCTCTATCCGTTCATCGTCAACGATCCGGGCGAGGGCACGCAGGCCAAGCGCCGCGCCAGCGCTGTGATCGTCGATCACCTGACGCCGCCCCTGACGCGCGCCGAGAGCTACGGTCCGCTGCGCGATCTTGAGCTGCTGGTGGACGAGTATTACGAGGCGGCGCAGCTCGATCCGCGCCGCTGCCGCGATCTGCGCGACCGTATCCTCGATGTGGCGCAGGGCTCCGGCCTCGCCGCCGATTGCGGCATCACCAAGGCCGACGATCCCGATACGGCGCTGGCCAAGCTCGACAACCAGCTTTGCGAGCTGAAGGAGCTGCAGATCCGCGATGGCCTGCACATCTTCGGTCGCTCGCCCGCGGGCATTGAACGCGATGCGCTGCTGGTCGCGCTAACCCGTTTGCCGCGGGCCAAGGGCGAGGGCAGGGATCAATCGCTGATCCGCGCCTTGGCTGAAGACCTGGAATTGGGCGAAGGTTTCGATCCCCTCTCTGCGCGCCTCGGCGAGGCGTGGACCGGGCCGCGACCTGCTACCCTGGCGGACCTCACCGCCGATGCCTGGCGCACGAACGGGGACACGGTGGAGCGACTCGAAATCCTGGCGCTCAAGCTGGTGGGCGGAGCGGATTGTCCGGGCCAGTGGGTGCGCACCGGCGCCGTGCTCGGTTTCGTCCGCGAGACGCTGGCGCCTACGATCGATCGCTGCGGCCAGGCGGAGCTGGACGGGTTGCTGCGCGGCCTCGCCGGCCGCTTCGTGATGCCGGGTGCGTCCGGGGCTCCAACGCGCGGGCGGCTGGACGCGCTGCCGACCGGCCGCAACTTCTATTCGGTCGACACGCGCGCGATCCCGACGCCGAGCGCCTGGGCCCTGGGCTGGAAGTCGGCGGGCCTCATCCTTGAGCGCCATCGGCAGGAGCATGGCAACTGGCCGCGCGCGCTGGTCCTGTCGGCCTGGGGCACGGCCAACATGCGCACCGGCGGGGACGACATCGCGCAGGCGCTGGCGCTGATCGGCGCGCGGCCGACCTGGGATGCCGGCGCATCCGGCCGGGTGGCGGGGTTCGAAATCCTGCCGCTCAGCCTGCTCGACCGGCCGCGTGTGGATGTGACGTTGCGCGTCTCCGGCTTCTTCCGGGACGCGTTCCCGGCGCAGATCGACCTGTTCGACAGCGCCGTGCGGGCGATTGCCGAACTGGACGAGCCGGAGCACCTCAACCCGATCGCCGCCCGCGTGCGCGCCGAGAGCGCGGAGCTCATGGCGCAAGGGATTGATGCCAAGGGCGCGCGCCGCAAGGCCGCGTTCCGCGTGTTCGGCTCGAAGCCCGGCGCGTACGGCGCGGGCCTGCAGGCGCTGATCGACGAGCGCGGCTGGTCCGACGAAGGCGATTTCGCACGCGCCTATCTCGCCTGGGGCGGCTACGCCTATGGCAACGGCGCGGCCGGCGAGGCGGCGCAATCCGCCTTCGCGCATCGCCTCACGCAGGTCGATGCGGTCCTGCACAACCAGGACAACCGCGAGCACGATCTGCTGGACAGCGATGATTACTACCAGTTCGAAGGCGGCCTCGCCGCTTCCATCAAGCATCTCACCGGACACAAGGCGCAGGTCTGGCACAACGACCACTCGCGCCCCGAGAACCCGCAGGTGCGCAGCCTCGAGGAGGAAATCGCCCGCGTGGTGCGCGCCCGCGTGGTCAATCCGAAATGGATCAAGGGCGTGATGCGACACGGCTACAAGGGCGCGTTCGAGATGGCGGCGACGGTCGATTACCTGTTCGCCTTTGCGGCAACGGCGGATTGCGTCGCCGACCACCATTTCGACCTGGTGTTCGACGCCTATCTCGCCGACGAAAACGTGCGGGATTTCATCGCCAGCCACAATCCGGCCGCGCTTACGGAAATAGCGGAGCGCCTGCTGGAAGCGCAGGAGCGTGATCTGTGGCGCCCGAGATCCAACATGGCCCATGCGCAACTCAGCGACTGGGCCGGCCGAACTCTTGCAACGCGAGCAGTCTCATGAACGACGAAGCCGATATCAACCGCCGCGCCGATGAGAAGGCCGTCAAGCGCAAGGAAGCGCGCGACAAGATGATGGCGAGCAAAACCATCGAGAAAGGCTTGCTCATCGTCCATACCGGCAAGGGCAAGGGCAAGTCGACGGCGGCCTTCGGCATGGTCATGCGCTGCATCGGCCACGGCATGAAGGTCGGAATCATCCAGTTCATCAAGGGCAAGTGGGACACCGGCGAGCGCTGGGTCCTGGAGAAGTTCCCTGAGCTCTGCACCATCAAGGCGCTCGGCGAAGGCTTCACCTGGGAGACCCAGGACCGCGCCCGCGACGTCGCCCATGCCCGCGCCGCCTGGGAAGAGGGCAAGAAATTGATGGCCGATCCCGCCACCAAGCTGGTGCTGCTGGACGAGCTCAACATCGCCCTGCGCTATGACTACCTGCCGATCGAGGAAGTGGTGGAGACGCTTCAGGCGCGCCGGCCGGACCTGCACGTCATCGTCACCGGCCGAAACGCCAAGGACGAGCTGATCGCGATCGCCGATCTGGTGACGGAGATGGAGCTTGTGAAGCACCCCTTCCGCGACGGCGTGAAGGCGCAGAAGGGGATCGAGTTCTGACCGATGGCAGTCCCCGCGATCATGTTCCAGGGCACTGGGTCCGACGTCGGCAAGTCGCTGATCGTCGCCGGCCTGTGCCGGCTCTATGCGCGGCAGGGCAGGCGCGTGCGGCCATTCAAGCCGCAGAACATGTCGAACAACGCGGCGGTGACGGCGGATGGCGGTGAGATCGGCCGCGCCCAGGCCTTGCAGGCGCGCGCCTGCGACGCGGCGCCGTCGGTGCATATGAACCCGGTGCTGCTGAAGCCGCAGAGCGAGACCGGCGCGCAGGTGGTGGTGCAGGGCAAGGTGTGGGGCCAGGCGAAGGCGCGCGACTATCGGGCATTGCGGCCGCAGCTTCTGCCGGCTGTGCTCGACAGCTTCGCGCATCTATCGGAAGAGGCCGACCTGGTGCTGGTCGAGGGGGCAGGTAGCCCGGCGGAAGTGAACCTGCGCGAGGGCGATATCGCCAATATGGGCTTCGCCGAAGCGGCGGATGTGCCGATCCTGCTGGTGGGCGACATCGATCGCGGCGGGGTCATCGCCTCGATCGTCGGCACGATGAAACTGCTGCCGGAGCACGAAGCGGCGCGCATCAAGGGCTATCTCATCAACAAGTTCCGCGGCGACGCCACTTTGTTCGAGGACGGCCTTACGACGATCGATCGCGCCACGGGCCTGAAGAGCCTCGGGATCGTGCCGTGGTTTGCGCGCGCGCATCTGCTGCCGGCGGAGGATGCGGTGGCGCTGAACGGCTACCGCGTGCGTGCAGACGGCGAGATCAGGATCGTGGTGCCGCGCCTTCCGCGCATCTCTAATTTCGACGATCTCGATCCCTTGCGCGCGGAGCCGGATGTGCAGGTGGAACTGGTCGAGCCCGGCCATCCATTGCCGGCCGATGCCGACCTTGTCTTGCTGCCGGGCTCCAAATCCACCATCGGAGACCTGCAGGCGTTGCGCGCGGCCGGATGGGACATCGACATCGCGGCGCATGTGCGCCGCGGCGGGCGCGTTCTGGGCCTGTGCGGCGGATACCAGATGCTGGGCACGCGCCTGGATGATCCCGGGGGGACGGAAGGGCCGGCGGGCGCCGTGGACGGCCTGGGCCTGCTGCAGGTCGAAACGCGCCTCGGCGGCGACAAGGCGCTGACCGAGGTGACCGGCACGGACCGGGCGACTGGCCATAACGTGCGCGGCTATGAAATGCATATCGGCAGGACGCGCGGCGCCGATTGCGCGCGGCCGATGCTGGACCTCCATGGCCGGTCCGACGGCGCGACCTCTGGTGACGGCCGCGTCATGGGCACCTACGTCCACGGCATTTTCGCCAGCGACGCGTTCCGCCATGCCTTCTTGAATTCACTGCGCGCGCGTGCAGCGAGCGGACTCGCCTATGAGGCAATGGTTGACCAGGTGCTCGACGCGCTCGCCGATCACCTCGCGCGCCATCTCGATACCAAGCGGATCCTGGACCTTGCTAGTCGAACAGCCAGATAAGCGCGATCAGCAGCGCCGCCTGCACCCAGCAGGCGCAGACGAACAGCCGCAGCGCCATGCGGATGTCCGGCGCGGCCGCGTGCGGCCGTCCGCCTTCGTTCATCCAGTGATCCTTCACCAGCTCGCCGTGATAGACCCGCGGCCCCGCGATTGCGATGCCGAGCGCGCCCGCGAACGCCGCCTCCGGCCAGCCGGCATTCGGCGAGCGGTGATGGCGGGCGTCGCGCCGCATCGCGCGCCAGGCGCCGACCGGCTCCGCGCCGGGCAGCAGCCAGGACGCCGCGCAGACGATGAGGCCCGAGAGGCGCGCCGGGATGAAATTCAGCAGGTCGTCGAGCCGCGCCGATGCCCAGCCGAACTGCAGGTGGCGCGGCGTCTTGTGGCCTATCATGCTGTCGGCAGTGTTGATCACCTTGTAGGCGAGCAGGCCCGGCAGGCCGAGCAGGGCGGCCCAGAACACCGGCGCCACCACGCCGTCGGAAAAATTCTCCGCCAGGGATTCGATCGCGGCGCGCGACACGCCGGCCTGGTCCAAGGCCTCCGGATCGCGCCCGACGATGCGCGAAACCGCCAGGCGCCCGCCGCCGAGCCCGCCGGTCTCCAGCCCCGAGGCCACGGCCGCCACATGGTCATGGAGGCTCTTCTGCGCGATCAGGGTGGACATGACGATCGCCAGCCACAGCCAGCCGAGCGGCAAGGCCAGCAGGATGGCCTGGATCACATAGCCAACGACCATGGCTCCGGCGAGCAATCCGGCCGTCGTCCAGATGCCGCGGTTGCGGCGGCGACCGGGCGTGTCGCTTTCGAGATTGAACCGGGCATCCGCCCATGCAATCACCCGGCCGATGAGCTGGACGGGATGCAGCTGGCGCCGGTTCAACGCTTCCGGATCGCCGAACACGGCGTCGAAAGCGAGCGACAGCAGCAGGGTTTCGGGACGGGCGAACAGGAACATCCAGCGTTCATTGGCCGATTTGGCGGGTCCCGTCAATCGGCCCCAAGGAACGACAGGGGGAGTGACAAGGCATGAGCAAGATCGGCGTGATGGTGTGCGGCCACGGCAGCCGCGACGAAGAAGCGATCACCGAGTTCCAGGCGGTGGCGCGGGGCATTGCCCAGCGCCTGCCGGAGTTTCCCGCCGATTACGGCTTCCTGGAATTCGCCCGGCCGATCATCCGCGAAGGCCTGGATGCGCTGCGCAAGCAAGGCGTGACGCGCTGCCTCGCGGTCCCCGGCATGCTGTTCGCGGCCGGCCACGCCAAGGATGACATCCCCTCGGTGCTCAACAAGTACCAGGCGGATCACCCCGGTTTCCGCATCGATTATGGCCGCGACCTCGCCATCGACCTCAAGCTGCTGCGTGCCGCGCGCGAACGGATCGAGCAGGCGGAAAGCGTTGTGAGCCGCAAGGTGCCGCGCGAGGAGACGCTGCTCGTGGTGGTGGGCCGCGGCACCTCGGACCCCGATGCTAACTCAAACATCAGCAAGGTTGCGCGCATGCTGTGGGAGGGCATGGGCTTTGGCTGGACCGAGGTGTGCTATTCCGGCGTCGCCTTCCCGCTGGTGGGGCCGGGCCTCGAGCATGCGGTGAAGCTTGGCTACAAGCGCATCATCGTGTTTCCCTATTTCCTGTTCACCGGCGTGCTGGTGAAGCGGATCTACGACATCGCCGATGAGATGGCCGCGCGCCACCCGGAGATCGAGTTCCTGAAAGCCAGCTATCTCAACGATCATCCGCTGGTATTGGATGCCTTCGCCGAACGCGTGCGCGAGATCCTGAGCGGCACCAACGCCATGAACTGCCAGATGTGCAAATACCGGGAGCAGGCCATCGGCTACGAGGCCGAGGTCGGCCGCGTCCAGGAGAGCCACCATCACCACGTCGAAGGGATCGGTACCGGCAAGGCGCACGGCCATATGCACGAGCATGATCACGGCCACGATCATGACCACGCTCATCATCACGATCACGACGGGCATCACCATCATCATGAGCATGATCACCACCATCATGAGCATGGACATGCTCACGATCACGCGCATGGTCGCGGCCACACTCACACGCACTTTCCGCCGCCCTTCCCGAACCACCCGCACGGTCCGGGCAAACGCAATCCGGAGCGGCTGTGATTGGCATGTTGCCAGACCGCGACCTCTCGTCCCCCGCTCCGTCCAGGCAAGGCTTGGCCTTGCCGTCGACGAGTGTTCATGAGTGGGCGCTAAATTCCCCAGGCAAATTCGTGAGTCTCAAGGCCAAGCCTTGGGATGGCGAGAGAGTCCAAGCGTGAGGCGCGCCATGGCCCGCGACTACGTCAAGGACCCGGCGGAAATCTATCGGCTGTCCTTCGCGACCATCGAAGCGGAGGCGCGGCTGGATGTGCTGCCGGCATCCCTGCGCGCTGTCGCGCGGCGCATGATTCATGCCTGCGGGATGACCGATCTGGTTGACGATCTGGCCTGGGGCGGAGGTCCGGTCGCCGCCGCGCGCCAGGCTTTGCAAACGGGAGCCCCGATCCTGACCGATGCGCAGATGGTCGCCTCCGGCATCATCCGCCGGCGCTTTCCGAAGACCGACCTTGTCTGCATTATCGCGGAGGAGCGGGTCGCGGAAACGGCGCGCCGCCTCGGCACGACGCGCTCGGCCGCCGCAGTCGAGCTGTGGCGCGGGCGCCTGCAGGGCGCGATCGTCGCCATCGGCAATGCGCCGACCGCCTTGTTCCATCTGCTCGATCTGATCGAGTCTGGCGGGCCGCGCCCGGCCGCGATCTTCGCCTTTCCGGTAGGTTTCGTCGGCGCTGTCGAATCCAAGCAGGCGCTGATCGATGCGAATCTCGGCATTCCATATCTGACCTTGCGTGGCCGTCGCGGCGGCAGCGCTATCGCCGCCGCCGCAGTGAACGCGCTCGCCGACGACAAGCCGGGGGCCGCGGCATGAGCGTCTGGCTCAATGTCATCGGGGTTGGCGAAGACGGCATCGAAGCCCTGCCGCCCGCCGTGCAGATGCTGATCGAACACGCCGAGCTGATCGTCGGCGGCGACCGTCACCTTGCAATGGCGGCACAGGTGCGTGCCGAAAAGAAGAGCTGGGCCTCGCCCTTGTCGCTCACTTTGGACGAAATCTGGGCACGGCGCGGCCGGCCGATCGTCGTCCTCGCCACCGGCGATCCGATGCATTTCGGCATCGGCGTTGCGCTGGCCAAGCGCGTGCCCGCCGAAGAGATGGCGATTCATCCGCATGTATCCGCCTTCTCGCTCGCCGCCGCGCGCATGCGCTGGCCGCTGGCCGAGGCCGAATGCCTGACGATCCATGGCCGCCCGCTCGATCTGCTGGCGGGCGCCATGGCGCCGGAGCGCAAGCTGCTGCTGCTGTCCCACGACGGATCATCGCCAGCCGCGGTGGCCCAGCGCGTGACGGAACTCGGCTACGGCGCGAGCATGGTGACCGTGCTGGAGCATATGGGCGGCGCGCGCGAGCGCATCTATGGAGGGCGCGCGGATTCCTGGGCTCATCCGCGTGCCGCCGACCTCAATACCCTCGCGGTCGAGTGCCGTGCCGACCAAGGGGGCCGTACGCTGTCATTGTCGTCCGGTCTGCCCGACGAGACGTTCCAGCACGACGGCCAATTGACCAAGCGCGAAATCCGCGCCGCGACCATGTCTGCGCTGCGTCCGCTGCCCGGGCAGCTGCTCTGGGATGTCGGCGCGGGCTGCGGCTCCATCGCCATCGAGTGGCTCCGCGCACATCGTTCGCTGTCGGCCGTCGCGATCGAAGCCGAGGCGGCACGGCAGGCGCTGATCGAGCGGAATGCTGCCGCGCTCGGCACGCCTTCGCTCAGGCTCGTGAAGGGGACCGCACCGGCGGCCTATGACAGCCTGCCCGATCCCGATGCGGTTTTCATCGGCGGCGGCCTGGGGGACGCGGGCGTGGTCGAGAAGGCGTGGGAACGCCTGAAGCGTGGCGGCCGCCTCGTCGCCAATGCCGTGACCGCCGAGGGCGAGACCCATCTGTTCAACTGGCGCGGCAAGCTGGGCGGCGAGATGACGCGCCTCTCGGTCGCGCGCCTCGCGCCGGTCGGCGATCTGCATGGCTGGAAGCCGCTGATGCCCGTGACGCAATATTGGGTGGACAAGACATGACCGGCGTCGTCCATGGAATCGGCGTCGGACCCGGCGATCCGGAGCTGCTGACCTTGAAGGCGGTGCGGCTGATTCGCTCTGCCGACCTCATCGCCTATCCGGCGCCGGACGAGGGGCCGAGCTTCGCGCGCCAGATCGCGGCCCCGCACATCCCGGCAGGCATGGCGGAGCTGGCGATCCGCATGAATATCGGCGATGGCCGTTTCCCGAAGGACGATGTCTATGACGCGGCGGCGGATACGATCGCCGAGGCGGCTGGCGCGGGCAGGCAGGTGACAGTGCTGTGCGAGGGCGATCCGTTCTTCTACGGCTCCTTCATGTATTTGTTCGCGCGCCTCGCCGATCGCTGCCGGCTCGAGGTGGTGCCGGGCGTCTCCTCGCTGATGGCCTGCGCGACCGCGACGCGCGGCGCCCTCGCGGCCCGCAACGACGTGCTGACCATCATTCCCGCGCCCTTGCCGGAAGAGGACCTGCGCCGGCGCCTATCCGAGATCGAGGCGGCCGCCATTATCAAGGTCGGCCGCCACTTTGCAAAGGTACGCAAGGTGCTGACCGAGTTGAAGCTCGCCGACCGCACGCGCTACGTGGAGCATGCGACATTGCCCAGCGAACGCGTGCTGAAGCTGCACGAGGTGCCGGCCGACGCGGCGCCCTATTTCTCGATGCTGCTGGTCCATCGCCGCGGGGATGCGTGGAAATGAGCGAGCTGCGCAAAGATCCCGCCATCATAGCGCTGTCCGGTCCGGGCGCGGCACTCGCGCGCCGGATTCAAGCGGCCATGCGCGAGGGTGAGGTGCTGGGGCTCGAAGGCCGCGTTTCCGATTGCGACCGGTCCTTCAGCAGTGTCTCCGCCATCCTCCCGGATGTTTTCGTGGCCGGGCGGCCGATCATCGGCATCTGCGCCGCGGGGATTCTCATCCGCACGCTGGCGCCGCTCCTGGTCTCGAAACAGAGCGATCCGCCGGTGCTGGCGGTGGCGGAGGACGGGTCGGCAATCGTGCCCCTGCTGGGCGGCCATCACGGCGCCAATGCACTGGCTGTGCGCATCGCCGAACCGCTGGGTGGGATCGCCGCCCTCACCACCGCAAGCGACGTGACCCTGCGTGTTCCGCTCGATGCTCCGCCTGCTGGCTGGCGGCTGCGCGACGAGTCCGACTACAGGCGCGTGGCGGCAAAGCTCCTGTCCGGCGCACCGGTGCGAATCGTGGTGGAATCGGGACCGGCGCCGGACTGGCTGCTGCAACTTCCGCAGGCGGAGGATGCGCCCGTCACGATCCTGGTCAGCGACCGGGCCGATGCCGAGGCCGATCTTGTCTATGCGCCGCAGAACATCGTGCTCGGCCTCGGTTGCGAGCGCCTGGCGGAAGAGGCGGAAGTCTGGCGGCTGGTCGAGGATTCGCTCGCCAAGGCAAAGATCGCCAAGGAGGCGGTCGCCTGCGTTGACTCGATCGCCTTGAAAGCGGCCGAGCCCGCAATCCACGCGATCGGCAGGCGCCTGGGCGTGCCCGTGCGGTTCTTCGATGCGGTCCGGCTGGAGCGCGAAGCGCCACGGCTCAAGAACCCGTCCGACCTGGTCTATCGCGAAACCGGCTGCCATGGCGTTGCGGAAGGCGCGGCGCTGGCGGGCGTGGGCGCTGATGGCGAACTGCTCCTGCCGAAGCAGCGGTCGCAGCGGGCGACCTGTGCTCTTGCGCGCGCGCCGGACACCGTCGATCCGACGCGCATCGGTCGCGCGCGCGGTTCGCTGGCAATCGTGGGGATCGGGCCGGGCGCCGCTGCGGCACGCACTCATGAGGTCGAGGCGGCAATCAGCAAGGCGACGGATCTGGTCGGCTACAAGCTGTACCTGGACCTGCTCGGCTCGCTGGCTGCGTACAAGACGCGCCATGGCTATGAGCTGGGCGAGGAGGAAATGCGTGTGCGCATCGCCCTCGACCTGGCGGCGGAAGGGCGCGACGTGGCGCTGGTCTGCTCCGGCGATGCCGGGATCTACGCCATGGCGACGCTGGTCTTCGAGCTGATCGAGCGTGAAGGCAATCCAGATTGGGCGCGTGTCGAGATCGCCGGCTTGCCCGGTGTCTCCGCCATGCAAACGGCTGCCGCGCGCATCGGTGCGCCGCTGGGGCATGATTTCTGCGCCATCTCGCTCAGCGATCTGCTGACTCCGTGGGAGGCGATCGAGCAGCGCCTGCGTGCGGCCGCTTCGGGCGATTTCGTGGTGGCGTTCTACAATCCGGTCTCCCAGCGCCGGCGCACGCAATTGGCGGCCGCGAAGGATATCCTGCTGCGCCAGCGCCCGGGGGAGACGCCGGTCGTGCTGGCGCGCAACCTCGGCCGCGACGGCGAGAGCGTCACGGTCGTCACGCTGCGCGACCTGAAGGTCGAGGACGTCGACATGCTGACGCTGGTGATCGTGGGCTCGAGCGCCACGCGCGCCCTCGCGCGGCCGGATGGCGGCGTGTGGGTCTATACGCCGCGCGGCTATGCGAAGAAGATGGATGAGGGGAAGGGCGCAGCCAAGGTGGGAAGCGGATGAGCATCGTGCATTTCATCGGCGCGGGACCGGGCGATCCGGAGCTCATCACCGTGCGCGGCAAGCGCCTGATCGAGGAGGCGCCGGTCGTGCTCTATGCCGGCTCGCTTGTTCCGCCGGCAGTCATCGCGATGGCGCGTAAGGATGCGCTGGTGGTGGATACCGCGCCGCTCACTTTGGAAGAGATCGTCGCGCATATGAAGGATGCGATCGCGTCCGGCAAAACCGTCGCGCGCGTCCATTCCGGCGATCCATCGATCTATGGCGCGATCGCGGAGCAGATGCGGCGACTTGACGAGCTCCGCATTCCCTATGATGTGACGCCCGGCGTGCCGGCCTTTGCCGCCGCGGCCGCGATGCTGAAGACCGAGCTGACCCTGCCGGAGGTGAGTCAAACCATCATCCTCACGCGCACCGACGGCGCGGCCTCGCCGATGCCCAAGGGCGAGGATCTGGCGACGCTCGGCAAGTCCGGCGCGACCCTCGCCATCCATCTGTCCGTGCGCAACATCCACAAGGTTGTGGCGGAGCTCACGCCGCATTATGGAGCCGATTGCCCGGTCGTGGTCGCGTTCCGCGTCGGCTGGCCGGACCAGGAGGCGATCTTCGGCACCCTCGGCGATATCAAGGCCAAGGTGAAGGAGACGAAGATCACCCGCACCGCCTTGATCCTGATCGGACGCGTGTTCGGCAAGCGGGATTTCGAGGACAGCCGCCTGTATCACGCCGACCACCGCCACATCCTGCGCCCGAAGGCCAAGGCGCGGTGACAAGTTGGTGCCCACAACGGCCCTAGCCCGAGTTTCCCTCCCCCGCGCCGGCGGAGGGAGCTTTGCTGTCAGAGACGGGAGCGGATGACCACCCTCTGGCGGGATCGCGGGTTCGTGCATCTGTGGGGCGCGCAGGCGACGTCCGCCTTCGGCACGCGCATCGGGCGCGAGGCGATCGCCTTGAGCGCCGTGATGCTGCTGGGCTCCGGGCCGCTCGATCTCGCCTGGCTCAATCTCGCGGCGTCCTTGCCCTATCTCATCTTCGGCCTGGCGGCCGGGGTCCTGATCGACCGCGTGCGGCGGCGGCCGCTCCTGATCGCGACGGACCTCATCCGCGCCGGGCTGCTTGCGACCATTCCGGTGGCGGCCTGGTTCGGCGGGTTCTCGCTCGGGCAGTTGCTGGTCGTGGTGTTCCTCGGCATGGCTTGCACGCTGGTCTTCGATGCCGCCCATCAAGCCTATGTGCCGAGCCTGATCGAGAAGCGCTGGCTGCTCGATGCCAATGCCAAGCAGGAATCGACCTCGGCGGCATCGGAGGTCGTGGGCCCGCCCATCGGCGGCCTGCTGGTACAGATCCTCGGCGCGCCGGTGGCCATCCTGTGCGACGCGGTCAGCTATGTCGTCTCGGCTTTCCTGCTCTGGCGCCTGCCGCACCAGGAGCCGCCGCCACAAGCAGCGAGCGGCCACGTGCGTTGGGACGACCTCAAGGTCGGGTTCCTCATCGTCTTCCGGCATGGCCTGTTTCGCCCGCTGGCGATCGCCAAGATCATCCGCGCCGCCTGCGGCGGTGCGATCGGCACGTTCTATGTGCTCTACCTGTTTCGCGATCTGCAGGTCTCGCCGGCGGCCCTCGGCATCATCGTCGCTGCGGCGGCGCGGCGGCCTTCGCCGCCGCCGTGACGACGACTCGTATCGCGGCGAGAACGTCGGCGGGGCCGGGAATGGTGGCCGGCATCATCGCCGCTACGCTCGGTCACGCGCTCATTCCGCTCGCCGGATTCTTCGTCGGCACCTGGGCGGTGATCCCGCTGCTGATCCTGGGCCAGATTGTCAGCGATTTCGGTCTCGCTTATGCCCTGTCGATGGAGCGCGCCTTGCGTCAGCACCACATCGACAACGCCGTGCTCGGCCGTGCCTCGACCGTCGTCTCCATGTGCGGCAACGTGCCGGGGCCGCTCGGCGCGATCCTTGCCGGCATCGCCGCGGAGCATATTGGCTTGTCGCCGGTCCTGTGGGCCTGCGTTGGCCTCTATGCGCTGTCGCCGCTGGTGCTGCTGTTCTCCAGCGTGCGCAGCCTGCCGCGCATCGAGGCGGCCTAGCCTACGGTCGCAGCCAGCGGAATGCGTCCGCCACGCTCGCGACTGCCGGCGAGCGGGGGTCGACGGCGACGGCCGGTCGCGCGGTCATGATGACCGGCAATCCCATGCGCCGCGCCGCCTCGATCTTGGCATAAGTGGCATCGCCGCCGCTGTTCTTGGCGACCAGCAGGCCGATACGATGCTCGGCGAGTAGCTGCAGTTCATCCTGCAGCGAGAAGGGACCGCGCGCAGTGATGACCCGGCAGTCGCGCAGCGGCAGGCCCTCCGGTGCATCCACCATGCGCACCAGGAAATGCGCATTGTGGATCCCGGAAAAGGCCTCCAGCTCGCCCGAGCCCAGCGTCAGGAAAATGCGGCCGCCTTCATGCCGGCACAAATCCGCCGCCTCTGCGGCATCTTGCGCCGCAAGCCAGCGATCGTCGGAGCGCGCGATCCAAGCGGGGCGCAGGAGGCGCAGGAGCGGAACGCCCGCGCTGTCCGCTGCCGCCATGGCATTGGCGCTGATCCGCGCCGCGAAGGGATGGGTGGCGTTGACAAGATGCGTGATGTGCTCAGCGCGCAGATAACGCGCCAAGCCCTCCGCGCCGCCGAAACCGCCCATGCGCACCTGTCCCTTTGGCATGCGGGGCGCGCGCGTGCGGCCTGCAAGGGAGGAGATGATCTCGATGCCCGCGAGCTCCGCCAGTCGCTCGGCCAACTGGAAAGCTTCCTGCGTGCCGCCGAGGATCAGGACGCGCATGTCAGTTGAAACCCGTGCCGGCGACCATCTTGCCGTCGCGGTCATAGACCAGTACCTCGATGGCCACCTTGCCGTTCACTTCCTCGAGGGCGACCTGCTGCGCCTTCTCGGCCACCACCTTGCCCAGGGGCACGTTCTGCTGCTGCGCGATGGTCAGCGCCTCGCTCGCGGTGTTGGCGTCCGTGATCATGCGCCGGGTAAGATCATTCGCGCCCTGCTCGCCCGCCCAGCGCGCGAGGGTTTGCAGGTTCACCTGGCTGCGCCCGGAATGGAGGTCGAGGAATCCGTCGGCCAGCTTGCAGAACTTGCCGAATCCGCCGGCGAGGGTGAGGCGCTTGATCGGATGCTGCCGCAGGTATTTGAGCGTCGCGCCCGCGAAATCCCCCATGTCGATGAACGCGAAGTCCGGCAATCCATAAAGCTGCTGCACCGCGCTCTCGGTGGTGGAGCCGGTGCAGGCCGCCGCATGCTCCAGCCCAGCCGCGCGGATCACGTCGATGCCGCGATGGATCGAGGCGATCCAGGCCGAGCAGGAGAAGGGATGCACGATGCCGGTGGTGCCGAGGATCGAGAGTCCTCCGACGATGCCGAGGCGCGGGTTCCACGTCTGCTTCGCAAGCTCCTCGCCGCCGGGCACCGAAATCTCGATCTCCACGTCGGGCTCGGCGCCATGCGCGATCGCGACCTCCTCGATCACCTCCGTCATCATGCGCCGCGGCACGGGGTTGATCGCGGGCTCGCCGATGTCGATCGGCAAGCCCGCCTTGGTGACAGTGCCCACGCCATCCCCCGCCTTGAACACCACGCCGCTGCGCGAGGGCAGGGCGCACACCTTCGAGACGATGAGCGCCAGATGCGTGACGTCGGGATCATCGCCCGCATCCTTGACGATGCCGGCGCTCGCCCAGTTCTTGCCGCAGTCGCGGCGCGCGAGCGCGAAACTCGGCCGCTCGCCCCTGGGCAGCAGGATCTCGACCGGATCGGGGAATTCTCCCGTCAGGAGAGCGGTGAAGGCGGCCTTGGTCGCGGCGGTGGCGCAAGCGCCCGTGGTCCAGCCGCGGCGCAACGGGCCTTCTGGCTTGCGTGTCATGGCGCTATTCTAGCGTTTGGGGTCCGAATCTGGCTAGTCGCCGGTCGCCCGCGCCGTAGGATCGGGACATGGATGAATTGCTCGAATCGCTGCCCGGCATCGAGCCGGGCTGGGTGTGGCTGGTCGGCGCGGGTCCCGGGACGACTGGGCTGTTGACGCTGCTGGCGCTGCGCGGGCTGACCACGGCGGATGTCGTGGTCTATGACGCCCTGGTCGATCAGGAGACGCTGAAGCTTGCCCGGCCCGGCGCGGCGCTCGAATACGCCGGCAAGCGCGGCGGCAAGCCGTCCGCGAAGCAGCCGGACATCTCCCTGCGCCTCGTCCAGCTTGCGCGCGAGGGCAAGCGCGTGCTGCGCCTCAAGGGCGGCGATCCCTTCGTGTTCGGCCGCGGCGGCGAGGAGGCGATGTCGCTGGTGGAGGCCGGCATTCCGTTCCGTGTGGTGCCGGGCGTCAGCGCGGGCATCGGCGGGCTGGCTTATGCGGGCATTCCCGTCACGCACCGCGACTGCAACCACGCCGTCACCTTCGTGACCGGCCATGATGCCGGCGGCGCGGTGCCGGATGGCGTCGATTGGAACGCGATCGCCAAGGGCTCGCCCGTCATCGTGATGTACATGGCGCTGAAGCACATCGAGCCCATTACGGCGCGCTTGATCGCGGGCGGCCGCTCGCCCGGCGAGCCGGTCGCTATCGTGAGCAAGGCAACCAGCGCGGACCAGTGCGTGCTGGAATCGACGCTCGGCACCTGTGCAGCCGACGTCACGGCGAGCGGCATCGAGCCGCCGGCCATCGTGGTGATCGGCGAGGTGGTGCGTCTGCGTGCGTCGCTCGACTGGCTGGGCGCGCTCGCGGGCCGCGTGCTCGTCTCCGATCCGCTCGGCACCCGCCGGCAGGGGCAGACCGGCTAGGCATGGCCAAAGGCCTCATTATCGCTGCGGCGTCCTCGGGCAGCGGCAAGACGACTGTGACGCTTGCACTGCTCGCACTTCTGAAGCGGAGTGGCGCCGCGGTGGCGTCGTGCAAGGTGGGGCCGGACTACATCGATCCGCAGTTCCATGCGCGCGCAACTGGCCGGCCCTGCTTCAACCTCGATGGCTGGGCGATGCGGCCTGCCACGCTCGCGCACCTCATCCATCATGCCATGCGCGATGCGGAACTGCTCGTCATGGAAGGCGTGATGGGGCTTTTCGACGGCGCTCCGGGCGAGACCGATCTGGCGCCCGGTTCCACGGCGCAGATCGCCGCGATGACCGGGCTGCCGGTCGTCCTGGTGTTGCGCGCCAAAGGGATCGGCGCGACGGCGGCGGCCCTGCTGCAGGGCCTGAAGCGGCATCATCCGGATGTCCGCGTCGCGGGCGTCATCTTCAACGAGGTCGGCGGCGATCGACATCGCGCGATGCTGGCGCAGGCCGCCGCGCGCGCCGACCTGCCCGTGCTGGGCTATCTGCCGGCGGTGGACGATATTGCGCTGCCGAGCCGACACCTTGGCCTGGTGCAGGCGCGCGAGCACGAGTTCTTCGAGCGCTACCTTGACAGGCTGAGCGGATCGCTCGGTCCGCATCTCGACCTCTCGGCGCTGGCAGCGCTGGCGACGGCGCCCGCAACCGCAACTGACTATGGCGAGCGGCTGTCGCCCGTTCCACCGCTCGGGCAGCGCATCGCGATCGCCGACGATGTCGCCTTCGGTTTCTCCTATGCCGCGACCCTGCTGGGCTGGCGCGCGGCGGGGGCGGAGATCGTCCCCTTTTCTCCGCTCGCCGACGAGGCGCCCGATGGGGCGGCAGACGCGATCTTTCTGCCGGGCGGATATCCGGAGCTGCATGCCGGTACGCTGGCCGGCAATCGCGCTTTCATGAGCGGTCTGCGAAGCGCCGCCCGCAACGGAGTGGCGATCTATGGCGAGTGCGGCGGCTACATGACTTTGGGCGAGGCGTTGATCGATGCCGATGGGGTGCGCCACGCGATGGCCGGCCTGCTGCCGGTCGTCACGTCCTTCGCCGCGCGCAAGCTGCATCTCGGCTACCGCCAAGGGACGCTGCTCGCGGACGGCCCGTTGGGCGCTGCTGGCCGGGCTTTCCGCGGCCACGAATTCCACTACGCGACCATCATCTCGGAAGGCGCCGGCGAGTCGCTGTTCGCCGTGCAGGACGCGGCCTGTCGCAATCTGGGGAGCCAAGGTCGCCGGCAGGGCAGTGTCTTCGGGTCGTTCCTGCACCTTATCGATGAAGCTTGAATCGGCGGCTCCGGCAGGCGCTAAGTCTTGCCAGAGCAACGAAAATCGGGCAGTTTACCGGCCGAAGGATACCGCGCAGCAAGCGTCCCTTTCCGGTGGGCAGGCGCGGCAGATGGGGATGGACATGTCGCAGATTCGCACCGCTACTCACGCTCAGGCAAAACTGAACAGCCGCTCCGCGGCACTGGCCGCCGCGATGATCGTCGCCGTGTTCGGCGCCGTGTTCATCTACGGCATCGGTTTCGCCGGCGCGGACGTGCTGCACAACGTGGCGCACGACGCCCGCCACGCCAACAATTTCCCCTGCCATTGAGTTGAACGCCGGGTTCGATCCGGCCGTTCAGGTGTTCTGTTTACCCGTCATTGAGAGGCGGCCTTTTCATAGGCCGTGACGTGCGATGTTCGGATATCTCCGCATGTTCCTGATGGTCGCCCTGCTGGCCGGCATCACCGCTGGCGTCGTCGGGTGGGGCTTGCACATGATCGGCACGACTCCGCTGATCCTGGAAGCGGAGACCTATGAGAGCGCGGCCGCGCCGGAGGCTGCCGCTACCGATCGTCATGATCATGCGCACGGCAGCGACCACCACCATGATGCGGCGGCGTGGGCACCGGAGGATGGCTGGGAACGCAATCTCTACACTCTCGGCGCGCAGCTCATCACCGGGGTCGGTTACGCCTTTCTTCTGACCGCGGGGATCGTGTTCTTCGGCAAAGGCGCGGATTGGCGCCGCGGCCTGCTCTGGGGCCTGGCGGGATTCGCCAGTTTCACCCTCGCGCCGGCTTTCGGCCTGCCGCCGGAGCTGCCGGGAACGGAAGCGGCACCGTTGCTCGACCGCCAGCTTTGGTGGATCGGCACCGTGATCGCGACCGCGGCCGGCCTGTTCGCGGCTGCGCGGCTGCGCAACGTCTATGGCTATGCGATTGCCGTGGTCCTGATCGCGCTGCCGCACATCATCGGCGCGCCGCAGCCGGAGGTGCCGGGCGGCCTCGCGCCCGTGGAACTCGAGCACAAGTTCATCCTCGTCGCAGTCGCCACCAGCCTGGCGTTCTGGCTGGTGCTAGGGATCCTGACCGGGGCGTTCTTCAAGCGCTACGCGGCCGAAACGAGCGTTGCCGCGTGATGCGGCGAGGCCCTGCATTGGGCCGCAGGGACTGCCCTGCTATGACGAGAGCAGATCAGCGCGACGACAGACTCGGGATCACGAGAGGGATGCGGGCATCATGAATAGACTGACACGTGCTTTCACCATCGCCGCCATCATGGGCGGCGCACTCAGCGCACCGGCCTTGGCTCATACCGGCATCGGCGCTCATGGCAACGGCTTCATGGCCGGCTTCCTGCATCCGCTGACCGGCCTCGACCACATGCTCGCCATGCTCGGCATCGGCGTGTGGGCGGTCCAGCTTGGCAAGCGCGGCACCTGGATGGTGCCGTCCGCCTTCGTGTCGGTCATGGTTGCCGGCGCCGCCCTGGCGCTGTGGGGCGCGGGCCTGCCGATGGTGGAATTCGGTATCGCCGGTTCGGTGCTGGTGATCGGCGCGCTGGTCGCGTTCGGCGCCCGCATGCGGGTCACCCTGGCGATGACCCTGGCGGGCGCCTTCGCGCTGTTCCATGGCTTCGCCCATGGAGCGGAATTGCCGGGCTTTGCGCAGCCGGCTGCTTATGGCGCCGGCTTTGTGGCCGCGACCGCGCTGCTGCATGGCGTGGGCCTGGGGCTGGGCCACGCGCTGCGGCGATCCGCAACCCGGCTGCCGTTCCGCATGGCGGGCGCGGCCATCGCGGCAATCGGCGGCGGCTTGCTCGTCAGCGCCTGAGCTTCCGGGTCTAGTTCCGGGTCGGCACGGCGGGGCGCAGGGTCACCAGCGCCACGCCGATGGCCATGGCTAGGATCGCGCCCCAGACCCACGGGCTGAGGACCTCGTCGAAGATCACCCAGCCCCAGAACACGCCCGCGAGGACGATCACGTTGGCGGTCTGGGAGGCGTAGACCGCGCCGATCGCCCGCACCGCCCACACGAAGATCAGCATCATCGCGGCGTTGATGACCATCATGGTGGCCGCCGCCTTGACGGGCACGGTGAGGGGGAAGCTCGGCAGCAGGAACCCGTCCGCTCCGGCTGCCAGCGGGATAGCGGCCAGCCCGCCCAGGATCAGCATGCCCGTGGTCTGGGTCAGCACGTCGGCATCGGGCGGCGAGCGCATCGCGATATACAGATTCTGCAGCGCGTAGAAGCATGACGCCGCGAGGCCCAGCAGGACCCAGCCGATCAGGTCCGGCTCCGGCAGGCTGCCCTCCGGCAGGACGATCAGGCCGACCCCGGCGAAGCCGAACAGCACGCCGATGGCCCGCCAGATGTCGAACCTTTCCGTCCGCATGGCGAGGATCAGCACATAGGTCAGCAGCGGTGCCATCGGGATCATCAGGGTGAGCACCGCGACCGGCAGGTGCGGCGCTACCCAGAACAGCAGCGGCCCTGGAATGGTGAACCCGAGCAGGCCGTTGATGAGGTAATAGCGCAGATAGCTCCATTGCCGGCGCGGGAACCGGCCGAACAGCACGCAAACCGCCAGCAGCAACGCGCCGCTGCCGATCGTTTCCCACAGCACCACGCCGAGCGGATGGGCGCCATTCTCGACCGCCAGCTTGGCGAGCGCGAACGCGAGGCCCCAGATCGTCCCCATGACGAGCAGCGCCAGCGGGCCTACCACCAGGCGGAGCAGGCGCGAGGGTGTGGGCGCGGCAGTCAAGGGCCGCAACGTGCCGTCCGCCATGCGTCAGCACCGATCCTGCAATTCGAAAGAGGCGTATATCGCGCGCTGATGGGTGCGGCGCACACGCGTCGTGACGCCGAACCTGCACCCAAGATGGAAGGCCGTCGAAAGTCCGGCAAAGCCGCCGCCGACGACGGCGGCCTCCACCTCCATCTTGCCGGAGACCGGCGGTGCGTCGGTTGTCTCGGGGCCGCCGTTCGCGGCCCAACAGCTGTCGACATGCGCCCGGCCCGGCGCCTTAGTATCTATCGTGTTGATCGTCATTTGCCCCCCGCGGGCGCGCACCTTAGCAGGCTCCGGCGGCGAACAGTAGGCCCGGCCGGAGCGCCCCTATGGCGCAGGTCATGACAAAGCGCTACGCTTTGGCGCGCGGTCCGGTTGGGGACTACCGCTTCAGGGGAGGCAGGCTTGGAAGGCCAATTGCGGGTCGAACTGGTCGGCGATCTTGTGGTGGCACGGGTGCGCGGAGAGCCGACCACCACCTTGCTGCGGGACTGCCAGGAAAAAGTCCTGTCCCTCGCTCGCGATTCGCAGAAGGCGAAAGTTCTTTACGACACGCTGGAAATGGAGGCGCCGTCGGTTGACGTGCCGCTCGCCCAGCGCGCGCTTGACGAGGGGCTGGGCGCCATCACGCTGAAGCGGGCGATCGTCGTCCCGAACAGCCGGCTCGCCTACCTCGCGCGCCTCGCGTTCGGGGACGGCGATTACCGGGTCTTCTACAACGACATTGTCGCGGCGCTGAAATGGCTCAGTGATGAGCCGGCGCGAAGCTAGCCGCGCCCAGCCGGCTTCGCCGCGACTTGCGGCGGCCCCTCGATCCGGGTCAGGCAACCCGGGTCGTCGTTCTTGACGCTGTTGACGCGCATGTCGACCCGGTAGAGCTCGGTCCTGGCCTGATCGTATGGCGCCAGCAGTGACTTGAGCTTGGGCTCGGCGCTGTCGGGATCGAGCCAGGAATCCTCGTCCTCTTGCCTCAGGATGACCGGCATGCGGTCGTGAACCGGCGACAGCTTGTCATTGGCGCTGGTGGTGACGATGGCGAAGCTCCGGATGATCTCGCCCGCGGGGTTGCGCCAGCCCTCCCACACGCCCGCGAAGGCAAAGGCCGGCCGCTGCGGATCCACGATCCGCCAGGGCGTCTTGTCCTTGAGGCTCTTGTCCTTGTTCCATTCATAGAAGCCGTCCGCCGGCACCAGGCAGCGGCGTCGCTGGAACGCCTCGCCGAACATCCGGCTGGCCGCGATGCCTTCCGCCCGCGCGTTGATCAAGGGTGCGCCGCCCGGCATTGCCGTGCTCCAGCGCGGGATCAGGCCCCAGCGGAACATTTTTAGCGCGCGCTCGCCATTGCGCTCCAAACCGATCACCGGCACGATCTGGGTTGGCGCGATGTTGTAGCGCGGCTGCAGATTGAGCACGGTCACCACCCTGAACAGCTCGCGGATCGCCTCGGGCGGAAGGCTGAAGCTGTAGCGGCCGCACATTGTCCGTCAGGTCCGTCTGGACTGAGTTGGCATACGATCATGCTTAGCGAAGGAGGGTGCGATGCCGCAAGCCACCGTCAATCGCATGTCCGTCCATGTCGGAGACATCACCGCGCTCGATGTCGACGTCGTCGTGAACGCGGCCAATGAGGCTCTGCGCCCGGGCGGCGGCGTGTGCGGCGCCATCCACCGCGCGGCCGGGCCGGCGCTCGCGCAAGCGTGCCGCCGCCTCGGTCATTGCGCGCCCGGCGGCGCCGTGTTGACGCCGGGCTTCGGCCTGAAGGCGCGGCATGTCATCCACGCCGTCGGCCCGGTCTGGCACGGCGGCGCATCCGGCGAAGCGGAATTGCTGGCATCCTGCTACCGCACCGCGCTCGAACTGGCTGCCGACATCGAAGCGGAGGACATCGCCTTCCCGGCGATCTCCACCGGCGTGTTCGGCTTTCCGCCCGCCGAGGCGACGGATGTGGCCGTCGCGACAAGCCGGGCCTGGCTCGCGGCGCATCCATGGCCGCGGCGTGTGATCTTTTGTTGTTTTGATCAGGCAATGGGCGCGCTCTACCGCGCCAGCTTGGCCAGGAGGACGGGGCGGTATCGTTCTGGTTGATGGACTTGGCGAAGACGGCGAGACTCGCGCCGATTCGCAAGCTGTCCAGATCGGGCGGTCGCAATCCGGCCGGCCGATATTGTCACGTCGGGTGAATTTCCCTATTGAAGCCACTACGGCCGGCACGGATGCTCGCCGGAAAGGGAGCTTGCCTATGGATCGGCCCATCGCTCTGTTCGAGCTTGCCACGCAGTCGCCGGAGGCGCGGGAGCGGCTGCTGGTGCGGTCCGAGGCGGATCTCGCCGTCTTCGAGGAGCGGGTGAAGCCGATCATCGAGGAGGTTCGGCGCGAGGGCGATGCGGCCCTGGCGCGTTTCGGCGCGCGTTTCGACGGCGCGATCGATCTTTCGCCCGACGCCATCCGCACGCCGGAGCGCGAGTTCGACGAGGCGATGAAGCGCGTCGCGCCGGAGGTGGTGCAGGCGATTGAATATGCCGTCGACAATGTCCGTCGCTATCACGAGGCCCAGTTGCCCGAAGAGATGTGGATGAAGGAGGTGCGCCCCGGCATCTTCGCGGGCGAGCGCTGGTCCCCCATCGATTCCGTTGCCTGCTACGTGCCGCGCGGCAAGGGCTCGTTCCCGTCGGTCGCGGTGATGACCGCCGTTCCGGCCATGGTGGCCAAAGTGCCGCGGGTCATCATCTGCACGCCGCCGCTGCCCGACGGCCGCACCGATCCCGCGACGCTGGTCGCGGCGAGGCTCGCCGGCGTGACGGAGGTCTATCGCTGTGGCGGCGCGCAGGCGGTCGCCGCCGTGGCCTATGGAACGCGGACGGTGCCGAGGGTCCTGAAGATGGTCGGGCCGGGCAGTCCCTATCTGGTCGCGGCGAAGAAGCTGCTGTCGCACCGCATTGATCCGGGCATCCTGGCCGGCCCTTCGGAATCCATCATCCTGGCGGACGAGACTGCGGATGGCCGCCTGGCCGCGCTCGACCTGCTGATCGAGGCGGAGCATGGGCCGGATTCCTCCTGCTTCCTGGTCACTCATTCGCGCGCCGTGGCGGACGCGGCGCGCGCCGCCATTCCCGGATTCTGGGCGCAGATGTCGGAACAGAGGGTCGAATTCTCCGCCGCGGTGCTGCGCGGGCCGCAGGGCGGCATTGTGCTGGCGCCCGATTTCGACGCGGCCTGCGCGTTTGTCAACGACTACGCGCCGGAGCACCTGACGATCCACGCCAAGGACCCCTGGCGCCACATGAGCAAGATCCGCAACGCCGCCGAGATCCTGCTGGGCGAACACACGCCGAACACGCTCGCCAATTTCGTGTTGGGGCCCAATGCCGTCCTCCCCACCTCGGGAGCGGCCAGGACCAGTTCCGCGCTCAGTGTCTACGATTTCGTCAAACGCAGTTCGGTGGCCTTCGTCACATCGCTGGGCTATCCCGAAGCGGCACGTCATGCCGGCCGGCTCGCGACCTATGAGGGGTTCGACGGCCATGCCAATGCGGTCTCCGCGACCCGCGATCGCCTGATGGCGGACAGGTCGTAGCGATGGACCGGGTCGGCGCGCATCCGAGCGGTCGCACTCTGGTCGGTGCCGACGGCAGCCTGCTGGGTATCGGCGACAAGGTGAGCGCTCTGGAAGGGCTGGCCCGCGTCAGCAACGAGACGCGGCGTGCCTTCGATGCATGGATGCGGACAGACCGCTCCGAGGGATTGCCGACCTTCTCGGATTTCCGCCTGCAGACGATCGACGATCTGCTGCCCTCCGTCCTGATGGTCGAGGCGCTCGAGGATGCGCGCGACTACCGCTATCGCTATTGCGGGACGCGCGAGATGGAGGTGCGCGGCGCCGATCCGACCGGACGCACCGTGCGGGAGTGCCACGAGGGCGAAATCCTCGATTTCGTTCTGGAGAACTACGATCGTGTGGTGACGGCCGGCGAAGGATTGCTCGATCTCTCCGTCGATATCAGCCGCGACCGCCGCTACGTGGCGACCGAGGTGCTGTTCCTGCCGTTCTCGGACGTGGGCGTGGCGGTTACCGACATCCTGGTCTATTCGCACTACCTGGATACGCGGTCCGCGACGCCGGCGCTCGATTCGCGTAGGGCTATAGCGGCTTCGGATCGAGGAAGCGGCGCACCACGTTCTCGGTGATGCGGCTGACGTTGTTCCGATACTTGTCGTGCGCCAGCGATCCGGCCCAGGAGATCGAGCTCACCGAGAACACGGCGCCGCCCTTCGGGGTCTCGAAGAACACCATGTCCGCCTTCACCATCGGGCAGGTGTCGCCGTTGATCGCGGAGTGGGTATGGTTGAACTCCTCTTTGACCCAGTGGTAGGAGGCCGGGAACTCGCTCGCCGTCGCCACGATCAGCGCATGCGGTGGCGTGCCTAGCGAGAAATCGGCGCGGTCCAGCTCCCAGCCCGCGGCGCCGCCGCCGATGGAGCCGAAATCGCCGATCTTCTCGCTCTGACCGACGCCCTTGAAAATGAAGACGGCGCGCGGGTCGCGGCTGGCGGCGGTGCGGTCGTACCAGCCCGAATAATCGAAGCCTTGGGCGGTGAAGCCGGCCCCGCAGACCATGTTCGGCGGCCTGCCGTTCCGCCGCCACAGGCCGGAATACTCGCCGGTGAATGCCATGTAGTTCTCGCCGGTCTCGGTCCACCAGGCGCGCATGCCGTCCTCGGCGCGGCGGTGCTCGATCACGCCCGGCAGCTTCGGATGCCAGGCGATGCGCCAATAGAAGCCGTTGGCCCCCAGATACATCAGCCGGCCGCCCTGGTTGGTGTAGTCCTGCACGCCATCCAGCATGCGCTCGCTGTAGTATTCCGGGTGCGTCCCCGTCATGACGCACTTGTAGGGCTTCAACGCCGCGACGCCGTCCTGTTCGAGCTCCTCGTCGGTGATGATGTCGTAGGCGATCCCCTTCGCCTCGAGCCAGTCGGTGATGTGCGTATCGGCGTTGAACTGCCACAGATCCGTCTTGGGCCGCATGTTGAGGATCGGCCGCAGGCGAGAGGAATGCGCGACGCCGCTGCCGTCATTGTGCAGGTCGTAGGTGGAGAGGCCAAGCGAGACTGTCTCCTCCATGAACACGTCCGCCGGCGAAAGCGTGGTGAACTTGGTGGAGCTGGTCTCGTCGAAATGCCATGAGGTTGCCATCTGGTGGTTGGCATAGGCGAGATAGCTTGCGGTCGGCACCAGGAGGGCCAGCTTCGCCGTCGCCTTGCCCTTGGGCGGGCAGACGAAGAGCGGCGTGAACTCCTCCAGCGAGCCTTGCGTCAAGTGCAGGCAATAGATGCCGCTCTTGAGGTTCTTCGGCAGGCGCAGCGCGAAGTCGGTTTCCCAGCCGCAATCATAGAGATCGTCGTCGTGGAAATGGATCGCGCCGTACTGCTCCGGCTTGTGCGTCCAGTTGTGCTCCGAGCCGTCCCAGTTCCAGCCCGTCATGGCGCGGGTCGGCAGGTTCAGGGTCTGTCCGTTGCGACGCTTCGGTCCGCGGTCGTGGATCGCGGTGCCCGGGACATCGCGGGAGAAGTCCCAGGCCGCCACGGCCTGGCGCGCGCTCGGCGCGCCGCGTCCGCCGGGCGGGGCCAGCAGCGCATCGATCTTCAGTGCCTTGCCATAAATGGCGGGCGAATCGATCTTGCCGTTGAAATGCGCGGCGGCTTTCGCCCCGTCGTTCCAAGCGGCGATGAGGAACCGGTTGGGCGCCTCCGACGGCTTGGCCTTGCCCTTGGCAACCTGGCGCTGCTCCATGCCGCCATAGGGCAGGGCGCGATGAGCGGAGAGCACGACTTGCCCGCTCCTGGCGTCGAAGCTCGCCGCCAGGCGATACCAGTGCCGGCCAAGGAACGTGTCCGACAGCGCAACCGGCGCGCTATCGCCGACCCGCAGCGCTAGGCGACCCTGCTCGTCCAGATAGAGCGCATAGCCGCTCCGGCTCGCCGCGTCCCAGTTGCCGAGGATGCATTGCGGCTCGCCCTTGTCGACCCAGGTCGGCCAGATGAAGGCGCTGAGCGAGAACGATGCGAGCGCGAATCCCTTGCGGTCCCTGATCGCGACATAGGAGCCGCAGGGGATCGGCTGGTGCCGCCCCGGACGCTCGGATTCGGGCACGCCCTTCACCGGTTCCATCTTGTAGCCCGGGCCATCCGGCGAATCGTCGCCGCAGATGACGCGCATCAGGCGCGCACGATAGGGGGTGGTGTCGGGCGCGCTGACCTTGACGGCGACTTGGTCGCCGGGGCGCACGCTCAGCTTGTCGGTATAGGCGAGCAGACGTTGCATGATGATCTCTTGCAGGGGAGGGCTACCGGACCGGACAGTCCTTGCCCGTTATGTCTTTCCAGCGGGCGCGAAAGCAGGCCCACACCGCATCCTCGTAGCTGCGGAAGGCGCGGGAACGATCGATCTCCACCTTGGTGCCTCGCCGCGGTCCAAGTTGGCCGAGCCGCCATTCCTTGTGCGGCACGGTGCAGACGATGATTGTCTTGCCGCGCGCATAGCCCCAGCGCATCAGGTCGAGCAGGCGGTGCAGATCCGCGCTGTGACGGCCGAATGGCTTGCGCTTGAATTCCTCGCACAGGTCGGTGCGCGACGGATCGATCGACAGCATGAACGCGTTATCCCCCGGTTATTCTTGCCAGGCATCATAGAGAGCCTTGAGACCTGCTGTCGAGCCGTCGCGCGCGACTCCATTGCCGCTCAAGATGTCGTTCGCGAGCTGCTTACCGAGCTCCACGCCCCACTGGTCAAAGGAATTGATGCCCCAGAGGACGCCAAGCACGAAAGTCTTGTGTTCATAGAGTGCGACCAGCTTGCCGAGGTGATAGGGATCGAGCTCGCCGATCAGGATGCTGTTGCTCGGCCGGTCGCCGCTGAAGCTGCGATGCGGTGCCAGCGCGCGCGCTTGGCCCGCCTTCATCTTGGCCTCGCGCATCTCCGCCTGTGCCTCGGCGGCGCTCTTGCCGAACATCAGCGCCTGGCTCTGCGCCAGGAAGTTGGCGGACAGCAGCCGATGCAGCTCCGGATAGCCGGAGCGGTCGCGCGCCGCCAGGATGAAGTCGCAGAACACGCGCTGCGTGCCCTGGTGGATGAGCTGATAGAACGCGTGCTGACCGTTGGTGCCCGGCTCGCCGAACAGGACCGGCCCGGTCGCGCATTTCACCGGCTTGCCGTCGCGGCGCACGCCTTTGCCATTGCTCTCCATCTCGAGCTGCTGGAGATAGGCCGGCAGCCGTGCCAGGTCTTGCGCATACGGCAGCATGGCGTAGGCGGCTGCGCCCAGAAAGTCGATGTTCCACAGCGCGATCAGTCCCATGGTCAGCGGGATGTTGCGCTCTGCCGGCGCGCCCCGGAAATGCCGGTCCATGGCGTGGGCGCCGGCCAGCAGCCGCTCGAATCCCTCCCAGCCCAGCGCCACCGCGATCGGCAGACCGATGGCGCACCACATGGAATAGCGACCGCCGACCCAGTCCCAGAACCCGAACACATTCTCCGGCGCGATGCCGAAGACGCCGGCCTTGTCGACGGCCGCGCTGACTGCGACGAAATGCTTCGGGACAGCGTCTGGCGAAAGGCGCGCGGTCAGCCAGGCGCGCGCGGCTTTCGCGTTGGCCAGCGTCTCCTGGGTCGTGAAGGTCTTGGAGGAGACGATGAACAGAGTGGAGGCTGGATCGGCCTGCGCCAGCGCCGCCTGCAAATGCGCGCCATCGACATTGGAGACGAAATGGAAGCGGATCTCCGGATGGCAAAACGGCCGCAGGGCCTGCACCGCCATGGCGGGACCAAGGTCGGAGCCGCCGATGCCGATGTTGATCACGGTCTCGATGCGCTCGCCAGTCGCGCCGCGCCAATTCCCCTCACGCACCGCCGTGGCGAACCGGCGCATCTGGTCCCAAACCCGACGGACGTCCGGCATCACGTCCTTGCCGTCCACCATCATGGGCGTCGCGCCCTGGTGGCGCAGGGCGACGTGATAGACTGCCCGGTCCTCCGTACTGTTGATCCGCTCGCCGGCAAACATGCGGTCGCGCCAGCCGGCGACGTCCGCCGCGCGCGCGACATCGCGCAGCAGCCGCATGGTCTCTTCTGTCACAAGGTTCTTCGAGAAATCGAACGCGAACTCGTCGAGCGCCAGCGAGAACTTGGAGAAGCGGTCGGAGTCCTGACGGAACAGGTCGGCAATGCGGGTCTTTGCCAGCGCCTGGCGGTGGCGCTTCAGCGCGGCCCATTCCTCCGAGCGGGTCAGGTCCGCGACGGTCATGCCGTCACGCGCGCATGGCGCAGCCGGCCGTCGATGATGCCCTGCGGGCAGAGATGCAGGTTCGCGAGCGTGCGATCGGCATGGCGCATGCGCCAGGACAGCATCCGCTGCGCGTAGGCGAGCACGACATCGCGATAAGCGGGATCACCCGCGAGATTGGTCATCTCATGCGGGTCTTTCTGGAGGTCGAACAGCAGCGGCGGCAGCGACACGAAATGCACGTATTTGTACCGTTCGTCGCGCAGGGCGGTCAGGTAGCATTCGTCCGGGCCGATGCCGAGCGCCGCTTCCGGGTCGATGTTGGGCGCATTCGGCGAGGTGCGGAAATCGAGCTCGTAATGCACGTCGGTGCGCCAGTCCGTCGGCGCCGTTCCCGCGATGAAGGGCAGCAGGGATCGCCCGTCGCATTGGTCCGGTATGGGCCGCCCGAGCACGTCTAGGAGGGTCGGCAGGATGTCCACCGATTCCGTGAAATGCGAAACCTGCCGCCCGCGGCTGCGATCCGCCGCGCGGCGCGGGTCGCGGATGATGAGCGGGATATGGAAGCTCTGCTCGAAATAGGTCTCCTTGCCCCAGCAATAGTGGTCCCCGCCCATCTCGCCGTGATCGCAGGTCACGACGATCAGCGTCTCGTCGTATTCGCCGGTCGCCTTCAGATGGGCGACGAGGCGGCCGATCTGGTCGTCGACCTGGGTCATCATGGCGTAGTAAGTCGCGCGCATCTGCCGGAGTTCCAGGTCCGGCATGTGGACCGCGTTGTTCGGGTTGTGCTCGTCGACATTCGTGGCGGCGAGCGCGGCGATTTTCATCTTCAGGAATGGATGCTGACGGGATTCCTCCTCCGGCGTATTACGGCGCTGGACCATCGGCACCGCGGCGGGATCGTAGAGCGCGTTGTATGGCTCCGGCGCGATCACCGGCGGATGCGGGCGCAGGAAGACTCCGTGCACGAACCAGTTCTCGTCCCGCCGCACGGACAGGTGCCGCAGAATGGCGTTCGCCATGAAGGTGGTTTCGCTCTCCTCCGCGGTGAAGACCGGCGGGATGAAGCTGTGCCCGCGATCGGCCGGCTTCTCGAAGCCGGCCCGCGGCTTGTAGACGTCCTTGCGCCCGTTCGGCAGGTCATATCCGCGCGCCTTCAGATCGGCGATCCATGCGGCCATATGGTCCGGCAGCGCCATGCCCACGGTGAAGCCGGGCAGGAAGCCTTCATAGGTCCGGAGGGCAGGGTCGTCGGGATGGCGCGTGCGCGGATCGATGCTGGTGTCGGTATAGCCGAACAAGGTTGGGTCGAACCCCGCCTTCCGCGCCTCGCGCGCGACGTTGGTGAACCGGTCGTCCAGCGGAGTGCCGTTCCGCCCCGAGCGATGGTTCATCAGATACGTGCCGGTATGCAGGCTGGTGCGCGCCGGCCCGCAGGGCGCGCAGACCGAATAATGCCGCTTGAACAGCACGCCTTCCGCCGCTAGCGCGTCGAGGTGCGGGGTCCTGACGACCGGATGGCCGATCGCGGACAAGCACTCGCCGCGCCACTGGTCGACACTGATATAGAGGATCTTTCGGATTTGCTCGGTCATGGCCCTGGCCGGGAGAGTCGCGGGAGCCGCGATTGTCGACAATCGCGATACGTCGCGCAACCACCCACGCCTTCAAGGGCATCCCGAGTTGTCCACAGGGTGAGTCGCGCAACCTCAACACCTTTGTCATCGGTCCGCCAAGCAGCGCCCCTACGGTGCGCCCCGAAACATTGTCGATTCGAAGGAGAGGGGCATGAAAGACGTATCGAAAGCCGGGAGCCGCGAAACCCAGCGTCTCGCCAAGGAATTCAGCCGCCGCCTGGTGCTGAAGGGCGCCGCCGCGGCCGGAATCGCTGCCGGCGTGGGACCCTGGATCGTGAAGGACGCATTCTCGTCCTCTGGCGAACTCCGGCTGTTCAGCTGGGGAGACTACATCTACCCGGAGATGATCGAGAATTTCGAGAAGAAGACCGGTATCAAGCTGATCCTCGCCACCTACGGCACGAATGACGAGGTGCTCAACGCCATGCGCGCCTCCGGCGGCGCGGGCTATGACGTCATCAATCCGTCGGTTACCCGCACCGCGCAATATGTCGAGTACGATCTCCTGCAGCCGATCGACGAGAGCAAGGTGAATGTCGACAAGGTGATCCCCTCCATCTGGGAATCCTCGAAGTCGCTCGGCGGCGTGCAGAATGGCAAGCGCTACAACCTGCCGTTCAACTGGGGCACGGAATCGATCTGTGTCGACAAAACCGCGCTCAAGCTCGGCTATGGCGAAGCCTCCTACGGATCGATGTGGGATGAAGGCGTGAAAGGCAAGACGACCTTCCGTGCGGGGACGATCCTGACCGGCCTCGGCCTCTACCTGGACGCGATCGGCAAGGTGCCGTCGAACCGCATGATGGACACCTACAAGGACGAGGACAGCCTGCGGCGTGTTTACGACCAACTCGCCCAGTTCGCCATCGAGCACAAGGATTGGCCCGCCCAGCACTGGACCAATGCCCAGGAGACCGAAGCGGCATTCAAGCAGAACGGTGCCGTCATCGGGCAGATCTGGGATGGTCCCGGCATGCGCATGATGACCGAGGAGCCGGAGAAATATGCCTATCTGGCCGCCAAGGAGGGTGCGATCACCTGGCTGGACGGCATGGCGATCCCGAAGCAGGCCGAGAACATCGAGCAGGCATATGCATATATCAACTGGTACTATTCGCCGGAAGCGGCGGCGCTCCATGTGATGAAATCCGGCTACAACTCCTGCACCAAGGACGCGGAGAAACACGCCGGCGAAACCTACGCAAAGAACTTCGCCGCGGCCTATCCCGACAACGCCCTGGGGAACCTGTGGTGGTGGCCGGCGGAGGACACCGTGCTGTCCGACATCCGGAACGAATACCGCGACAAGCTGCTCGCGTCTTAAACGCTTCCTCTGCCTGGCGGCCGCCGCAAGGTGGCCGCCGATTTTCCGACGGAGGCAAGATGCAGTTCTCGCGCAAATTACAGGTCGGTGGCCGTGACCCGGCGCTCGGTCAAGGCGTTTCGCTTGACGGCGTGACCATGCGCTTCGGCGATTTCCTCGCCGTCGACGATGTCTCGATCGACATCGCAGCCGGCGAATTCTTCAGCTTTCTCGGCCCGTCCGGCTGTGGAAAGACCACCATCCTGCGCCTGATCTCCGGCTTCGTCGAGCCGACGGCCGGGCGCATTCTCATCGGCGGCCAAGACATGGCCGGTATCGGGCCCAACAAGCGGCCGACCGCGCTCATCTTCCAGAATCTTGCCTTGTTCCCCCTGATGCCGGTCTGGGAGAACGTCGCCTTCGGGCTGGAGGCGCGCGGCGTTGCGAAGCAGGAGCGTCGGCGGCGGGCCGAGCAGTTGCTGGAACTGGTGGCGCTCGACGGATCGGGCGACAAGCGCGTGAATGAACTCTCGGGCGGGCAGCGGCAGCGCGTGGCGATCGCCCGCGCGCTGGCCGTGGAACCGAAAGTGATGCTGCTGGACGAGCCGCTCTCCGCCCTCGATCTCAAGCTCCGGCAGCATATGCGCGCCGAACTGCGGACGATCCAGCGCCGCACTGGCGTCACCTTCGTCTACATCACGCATGACCAGAGCGAAGCGCTGACCATGTCGGACCGGGTCGCGGTCATGTCGCAAGGCCGCATCGAGCAAATCGACGTGCCGGACGCGATCTACAACGCGCCCCAGACAGCCTTCGTCGCCGGTTTCGTCGGCGAGATCAATCGCTTTGCCGGGCACGTGGTAGCGGCCGACGCCAGGCACGCCGTCGTGGAGACGGATGTGGGCCGGCTGCGCGGCGTCAATCGGCAGGCGCTTCGTCCCGGCGAGCGCGCCAGCATCTTCATCCGTCCCGAGCGGATGCGAGCGGACGGGGCCGCGAATCCCGCCGACGAGAACAGCTTCGAGGCGGTGCTCGACCGCGTCGGTTTCGAGGGGAACGTGGTCAACCTGTTCCTGCGCACCAATGCCGGTCGGGAAATCATCGCTCAGCAGCACAATTCGGACGATCTTTCGGGTCTGTCGTCCGGTGCGTGGATGACCTTGCGCTTTGCGCCGGATTCGGCGGCGGTGCTGCCGGCCGAAGGCCGCTTCGAAGCGGCGGCATGAAGGGCGTTCTCTCATCGGTCCGCCGTCGCTACGGCGGCGTTGCAACCAGCCTCATTCTTGTGAGCTGCGGGCTTTGGGCGCTGGGCCTGGTCGTGCTGCCCCAGCTCATGATGATCGACTATTCCTTTCGTCCGTCGCTGCCGCCGGCCAAGCAGGGCGGACCGGAAGACATCTATACGCTGGCCAACTACGCTGCGCTCTACGGCAATCCGCTCAACCTGGCGATCTTTCTCAAGACCATCTGGTCGAGCGCGCTGGTGACAGCCACGGCGCTGGTCGTCTGCTATCCCGTTGCGTTCTTCCTGGCGCGCATGGCGGTCGGCCGCACGGCCGGCCTGCTGTTCATCGCGCTCGTCATACCCTACTGGATCAATGAGATCCTGCGCACCTTCTCCTGGCTGCTTATCCTCGCGCGCAACGGCTTCGTGAACACCGTGCTGCTCGACCTCGGGCTGACGCAGGAACCGATCATCTTTCTCGGCACCACCCCCGCCATCCTGGTCGGGATGGTCTACGCCTACGTGCTGTTCATGGTGTTCCCGATCTACAATTCGCTCGAGTCGCTGGACCCGCACCAGATCGAAGCGGCGCGCGACCTGGGAGCGCCGTGGTGGCGCATTCATTGGCGGATTGCCATCCCGCACGCCAAGCCGGGCATCGCCGTCGGCTGCATCATGACCTTCATGCTCGCCGCCGGCACCTATGCGATTCCGGCGATCCTGGGCGGGCCGAAATCGCGCTGGTTCACCGAGGTGATATACTCCCAGTTCTTCGAGGCGCTGAACTGGAACCGCGGCGCGGCCTACGCCTTCATCCTGCTCATCATGTGCCTGGGCTTCATCGCGCTGATGATGCGGCTGTTCCGGGTCAATCTCGCGGAGGTGACGCGATGAGCGCCGATCGCGTGTTCCGGCTGTTCATGGGCGCCTACGTCGTCATGTTCCTGGTCTATCTCTTCCTGCCTCTGCTGTTCATGGCGGGCGCGTCCGTGAACGACAGCCGCTTTCCGACCCTGCTGCCCTGGAACGGGTTCACCTTGAAGTGGTTCGGCGACCTGTTCAACGACCCGATGCTTTGGCAGGGGCTGGGGAAGAGCCTTTCGGTCGGCGCGGGGGTGATCGCATTGTCGGTTCCCCTCGGACTGGCGGCGGCGCTGCTGCTGACCGAGCTCAGGGGCAAGGCGCGTGGCCTGCTCTACGGCGTGCTGGTCTCGCCCATCCTGACGCCCGGCGTCATCATCGGGATTTCGACCTTGGTGTTCTGGCGCCAGATGAGCGTGTCCGGAGGTATGTTCCTGACGGTGCTGGCGCAGTCCAGCTTCATCGCCTCCTATTGCATGCTCATGTTCATGGCGCGGCTGCAGCGCTTCGACCGCACCCTGGAGGAGGCGGCGCTCGACCTTGGCGCGAGCCACCTGCATGTGGTGCGGCGCATCATGCTGCCCTATCTCATGCCCACGATCCTCTCGGCGGTGCTGATCGCCTTCCTGCAGAGCTTCGAGAACTACAACACGACCTTGTTCGTCTACGGCACCGACCGCACGCTCCCGATCTACTTGGCAAGCAAGGTCCGGATCGGCCTGACGCCGGCCGTCAACGCGCTGGGGGTCATCTTCATCGCCCTGACCATCGTGGCGGCGGTCGTCTACGAATGGCGCCGCCGCGCGGCGCTGGCCGTGAAACCGGGCAAACGAGCGGAGAGGCCGGAGCCGCGGACCGCCGATTTGCGGCCGGCAGCCGAGCCCGCTTAGTCTCGACTGCAAAAGCTCCGCCGCATTCACGTTCGGCCTGCGAAACGGTCGGTAGCCGCAACCATGTGCTCCGCGATCGACCGGTGCCCCGCGTCGTGGCCGGCCTGATCGACGATGATCAGTTCGCTGCCACGCCAGTGTTGAGCCAAGTGCCACGCGGTTGAGAGGGGCGCGCAAACGTCCAGGCGGCCATGCACCAGGACGCCGGGAATATCCGACAGCCGGTGCGCATCGCGCAGCAAGGCGCCATCGTCCAGCCAGGCGTGGTGCTGCCAGTAATGCGTGACCAGGCGCGCAAAGCCGAGGCGGAAGCGCGGATCCTCATAGCGCGGACTGGGTGGGTCGTCCGCGCGGAGCTTGACGATGGCGATCTCCCAATCGCACCAGTCGCGCGCCGCCTTCTGATGGATCGTTGGCTCGGGATGCATCAGCAGCCGGTGATAGGCTTCGGCCAGATTCCCGGACCGCTCTGCCTGCGGCACACCATCACGGAATCGCGCCCACGCGTCGGGAAAGAATGCGCCGAGCCCCCGCGTGATCCAATCCACTTCGCTTGGCGTCGTGGTGGCGATGCCCTCCAACACAACTTCGGTGACGCGCTCCGGATGCCGTTCGGCATAGGCGAGCGCCAGGGTCGATCCCCAGGAGGCACCCAGCAATTGCCAGCGCTCGATACGGTGATGCCGGCGCAAGCGCTCTATGTCCGCCAGGAGATGGTGTGTGGTGTTCGAGGAGAGGTCGACGTTCGGGTCGCTGGCGTGCGGCGTGCTGCGGCCTGACCCTCGCTGGTCGAACAGGACGACTCGGTAGAGCGCGGGATTGAAATAGCGTCGCCATCCCGGCGTGCAGCCGGAGCCCGGCCCGCCATGCAGCACCAAAGCCGGCTTGCCGGTCGGGTTGCCGCAGGTCTCCCAATAGACCCGATGCCCGTCGCCCACATCGAGCATGCCGCCATCATAGGGCTCGACGAGCGGATAGAGGCCGGCCATGGGCTCAGACCAGCTTACCCGGGTTCATCAGGTCTTCCGGGTCGAGCGTCCGCTTGATCCGCCGCATCAGGTCGAGTTCCGCAGCCGGCTTGCGGTGGTGCAGCTCGGCGCGGCGGAGCTGCCCGATCCCATGCTCGGCGCTGATCGAGCCGCCGAATGAGGCGACCACGTCATGGACGACCCGGTTGACCTCCGCCGTGCGGGCGGTGAACGCGGCTTTGCTCTCGTTCTCCGGCTGCGCCAGGTTGAAATGGGTGTTGCCGTCGCCGACATGACCGAAGGCGAGCACCCGCGCCTCGGGCCAGGCCGCCAGCACGGCCGCATTGGCCGCCTTGATGAAGGCCGGGACCTGGGCGACCGGCACGGAAACATCGTGCTTGATGCTGGCGCCGGTGCGGTTCTGGCCTTCCAGGATTCCTTCGCGCAACTGCCACATGGCGCGCGACTGCGCTTCGGAGTTGGCAATGGCGGCATCCGCGATCTCGCCGGCTTCCAGTGAAGCCGCCAGGCTTTGCTCCATGGCGGCGCGGATATCGAAGGCGCCGGAGCTGGTGCTGGCCTCGATGAGGACCGACCACTCCGGCAGTTGCGCGAGCGGCCAGCTCAGCCCGGGCATGAAGCGCCTGCCCAGCTCGATGCCGAAGCGCGGCAGCAGCTCGAAGCTCACCAATTGATCGGCCAGTCCGGCGCGGCAGCGCGCGAGCAGGGCCGGCGCGACGTCCAGGTCCGACAGCGCCACGATCGCGGTGGCGCGCGCGAGCGGCCTGGGAAACAGTTTCAAGGCGGCTGCGGTGATGATGCCGAGCGTCCCTTCCGAGCCGATGAAGATTTGCTTCAGGTCATAGCCGGTATTGTCCTTCCGCAGCGCGTTGAGGCCGGAGAGCAGCGTGCCGTCCGGCAGCACGACCTCCAGCCCCAGGCAGAGATCGCGCGCATTGCCGAAGCGGACCACGTTGAGCCCGCCGGCATTGGTGGCGAGATTGCCGCCGATCTGGCAGGTGCCTTCGGCGGAGAGGCTGAGCGGGAACAGGCGATCCGCCTCGCTCGCGGCCTGCTGCAGATTGGCGAGGATGCAGCCGGCCTCCGCCACCATCGAGTTGTTGAGCGGATCGACCGCGCGGATGCGGTCGATCCGTTTCAGGCTGAGCAGGATGGCCCGCCCACTGTCATCCGGCGTGGCCCCGCCGCACAGGCCGGTATTGCCGCCTTGCGGAACGATCGGCGCGCGATGCTGGCGCGCGAGTCGCACGATCGCCTGCAGCTCCGCGACCGTGCCGGGCAAGGCCACGGCGCGCGCGCGACCGTGATACAGGCTGCGCCAGTCAGTGACGAAGGGCGCCTGTGCTTCTGGTTCGATCAGGCAGTGACGCGCACCGACGATCGCCTGCAGCCCCGCGATCAGCGGGTCCATGCGGCACCCTTGCGCGGGCTACTGAGCGACGAGCGTAAGGCGCGTGACACCGACATTGGCGCCGATCCCGACATTGCCCTCGAGCTGCAGCGGCTGGAGCGAAATCTTGCCGCCATCGCCGCCGAACAGCAGGTTGACCTTGACGCCGACGCCGGCCGACCCGCCGGCTCCGCCGCCGGTGTAGTCGCCCGCCAGCGATCCGGGCGCGACGTTCTCGCCCGGGGCAATCACGCCCCAGACGATCGATCCCGCGTGATAGTAGCCAAGGTCGAATCCCCAGTCGCGGATCTGGCCGCTATAGCGTTCGATGGTGCCGTTCGAGCGATTGAAGACACAGCTTACGTTGCGGTTCGATCCGATCAGGTATCCGAAGCCGGACGATACGTTGCAGACCAGGCTGCCAAGATTGACGTCAGCCCGGGCCGCCAGGGGCAATGCCCAGGCGGTGCACGCGGCCGCGGCCGCGATGGCAAGGCGAGAGACGCGCATGACTACCCCATTTCGATCTTTTGGCGGCGGATTGTGGCTCCGCCCTGTCCGATGGCGGTCATGATGGAGCAAGTCGGCAGGGCGGGGAACCCGATTCGTGATCAGGAATAGGTTACCTGAACAGCGGATGAACTACACCTATTCGCGTGGTGCGGCGGCGCGGCGCAGCCGGTCGTTGATGGCGATGCCGAGTCCCGTCTCCGGCACCGGCATCACGGCGATGGCCCGGTAGCGCGGGTCATCCAGGCGGCGCAGCATGGCGAACAGGTTGGCGGCCGCCTCCTGCAGATCGCCGGTCGCGCTGAGATTGAGCGCCTCCTTCGGCGCCGCGGGGCCGAAGCCGAGCAGCGCCTCTCCAGGCTCCGCCGCCGCGGCATCGCGCCGCACCGGCAAGGATGGCGCGTAGTGGCTGAGCAGCCGTCCCGGCGAACGCGGCGCCGCCGCATCCTCCGCGCCGGTCTCGATCGGAACCCGCTCGTTCAGCACCTCCGCCAGCGCCTCCGCCGTCACCGCGCCGGGCCGCAGGATGCGCGGCCGGTCGTTTACCAGGCTGAGCACGGTCGATTCGACGCCGACCTGGCAGGCGCCGCCATCAATCACGAACTCTGCCTTGTCACCCAGATCCGCCAGCACGTGGTCGGCGCTGGTCGGCGACAGGCGGCCGGAGAGATTGGCGCTCGGCGCCGCCAGCGGCAGCCCGGCCATCATCAGCAGCGTCTGCGCGATCTGGTGTGCCGGCACGCGGATCGCGACGCTGTCGAGCCCCGCGGTCGCCAGCAGCGAGATGCGGCAATCGCGCCGCCGCGGCAGGACGAGCGTCAGCGGTCCCGGCCAGAAGCCGCGCGCCACCGCCTGCGCCTTGGGGCTCAGCTCGGCGAACTGCGCCGCGTCCGAGACGCTGGCGACATGCACGATCAGCGGATTGAAGCTGGGCCGGCCCTTGGCCGCAAAGATCGCGGCCACCGCGCGGTCGCTGGTGGCATCGCCGCCCAGCCCGTAGACCGTCTCGGTGGGGAAGGCGACCAGCTTGCCCTGCCGCAGGGCGCGGGCCGCGTCTCCGATCTCGCCCAGGGTTGCCTGGATCCGTCTAGCCACGGCGCCCGCGCGCGATGAAATGCGGATTTCGGAAACCCGCCTTGCCATAGGCGAGCGGCGCGCCCTCGATTGTGGAGACGGCGCCGCCCGCCGCCGCGAGCACCGCGTGGCCGGCGGCGGTGTCCCATTCCATGGTGGTGCCGAAGCGCGGATAGAGATCCGCCACGCCTTCCGCGAGCCGGCAGAACTTCAACGACGATCCCGCCACCATGGTGCCCTGGACGCGCTCGCCCAGTTCCTCGACCTTCACCCGTTCATCCGAAGCGTGGGACCGGCTGATGGTCATGATGCCGCCTTCGGCCGGCGGCGTGCGGGCGCCGATCCGCTCGAAGGATGCGCCCGTGACGCTGCGCTCCGCAATGCCGGAGTGACCTCGATACATCTGGTCGAGCGCCGGCAGGTGAACGATGCCGAGCACCGGCGTGGTCCGTTCGATCAGCGCGATGTTGACCGTGAACTCGCCGTTGCGCGCCACGAACTCCTTGGTGCCGTCGAGCGGATCGACCAGCCAGAAGCGCTCGGGCGCCTGCTCGGGCAGTCCATGCGCGTGCGCCTCCTCCTCCGCCACAACGGGGATGTCGGGCGTCAGGCGGCGCAGCGCGGCCACGATCACCGCCTCGCCGGCGAGATCGGCCGCCGTCACCGGCGACTGGTCGGCTTTCCGCGACGTCTCAAAATCCGCGGCGTAGATCCTCATGATCTCATTGCCGGCTTGGCGGGCAATCTGCGTCAGCTCGTCTGCGAGTTGTGCGTGGGTCAATGGCTAAACCTTTCCCGCGTTTGCAATGCTTGCCAGACCGCCAGCGGGGTGGCCGGCATGTCGATATGCGTGACGCCGCGCGGCGCCAGCGCATCAATCAACGCGTTCATCACGGCGGCCGGCGCGGCGATCGCGCCCGCTTCGCCGGCACCCTTGATGCCGAGCGGATTGGTGCGGCACGGCACCTCGATGAACCTGCACTCGATATCGGGCAGTTGGTCGGCGCGCGGCAGCGTGTAATCCACCAGCGAGCCGGACAGGAGCTGTCCGCTCTCCGGATCGTAGACCACGTGCTCATGCAGCGCCTGGCCCAGGCCCTGGGCCACGCCGCCATGGATCTGCCCCTCGACCAGCAGCGGATTCACGATGCGGCCGAAATCGTCCACCACCTTGTAGCTCGGCAGCGTGACATTGCCGGTAGCGGGATCGACCTCCAGCTCGCAGATATGGCACCCGTTCGGGTAGGTGTTGGCCGGCGGCTTGAAATGCGCGCGCTCGGCGAAGCCGAACTCGCCCAGCTCCTCCGCCACGTCGCTGTCATAGGCGGCCGCGGCAACCTCCTCGAACGTCAGCGCGCTGTCGGTGCCGGTCACCGAAAAGCGTCCCTCGGCGAATTCGATATCCGTCTCCGCCGATTCCAGCAGCACGGCGGCGATGCGCTTGCCCTTCGCGATCACCCTGGTCGCGGCATTCATGATGGCATGGCCGCCGGCATTCAGCGACCGCGAGCCGGCGGTGGCGCCGCCATAGGGCATCTGGTCGGTGTCGCCCTGGATCAGCCGCACGCGCGAAGGCTCTATGCCGAGCTGCTCCGCCACCAATTGCGCGTAGGCGGTGGCGTGGCCCTGGCCGTTCGACTGCGTGCCGACCACGATGGCGATGCCGCCGTCGGATTCGATGCGCAGCTCCGCGATCTCCTCCTCGCCGCCGGCGCAGGATTCGATATAGGTCGCCATGCCGATGCCGCGCAATTTGCCCTGCGCCTCGGATTGTGCGCGCCGCGCGGGGAAGCCGGACCAATCCGCCAGCTTCATGGCTTCGTCCATGAGACGCGCGAACTCGCCGCCGTCATAGCTCTCGCCCAGCGCCGTCTCGTACGGGATCGCCTCGGGCGAGATCATGTTGCGGCGTCGGATCTCGTCGGGCGCGAGGCCCGTCTCCCGGGCGCAGGTGTCGACCAGGCGCTCGATGAGATAGACCGCTTCCGGCCGGCCGGCGCCGCGATAGGCCTCCACCGGAACCGTGTTGGTGAAGGCGCCGCGCACCGTTACATGCGCGGCCGGAATGCGATAGAGGCCGACATTCATTGGCGCGCCGACGAAGGTCGGGATATACGGCGCGAAGTTGGAGAGCAGCCCGCCCAGGTTGGCGATCGTGTTCACGCGCAGCGCCAGGAAATGCCCGTCACGGTCCAGCGCCATTTCGGCCATGCTGACGTGATCGCGGCCATGGGTGTCCGACACGAACGCCTCGCCGCGCTCGGCGATCCATTTGATCGGCCGTCCGGTCTTCTTCGCGCCCCAGAGCAGCGCGCCATATTCCGGGTAGTTGACTGCCTTCATGCCGAAGCCGCCACCGACATCGCTGGTGACGACGCGGATCCGGTCGCGCGGAATGCGCAGCACATCCTCGGCCAGCCAGCGCTGGATCCAATGGCTGCCCTGGCTGGAGACGTGGAGCATATAGCGGGCGTCATAGGCGTCATAAGCGCCGATGGCGCCGCGTGGTTCCATGGAATGAACAATGACGCGGTTGTTGACCAGCTCCAGACGCACCACTTTGGAGGCCTTGGCGAAGGCCGCGTCGGTCGGCGCCTGCTCGCCCAGCTCCCAGGTGAAGCACAGATTCCCCGGTGCTTCGGCGTGCAGTTGCGGCGCGCCGGGTTCCAGGGCGGCGACCGGATCGGTGACCGCCGGCAGCGGATCGAATTCCACCTGGATCGCCTCCAGCGCGTCCTTCGCCTGCTCGACGGTTTCGGCGGCCACCAGCGCGATCGCCTCGCCGACATGACGCACTCGACCCCTCGCCAGCGGCCAGCGCATCGGGCGCGCGCTGTCGCTGCCGTCCTTGTTCTTGAGCCCGGCATCCGCCGAGATGCCGCCGATATCCTTCATGTCCGCGGCGGTCGCGACCAGCGCCACGCCGGGCATTGCGCGCGCGGCGCTCACGTCGAGGCTGCGGATCGTCGCATGCGCGTGAGGTGAGCGCAGGAATACGCCGTGCAATTGACGCGGCAGATCGATGTCGCCCACATAGCGCCCGGCGCCGGTCAAAAACCGGCCGTCCTCCATGCGCCGCACGGGCTGCCCGATGCCGAACTTCGCCACAGTCGCGCTCCTCTCGAGGTCAGCTCCGGCTAGCGGCCGATGAAACGCGGCTTGCGTTTCTCAAGAAAAGCCGCGCGGCCTTCCTGGTAGTCCTCGGTCTCGGCCGCTTGCGCCTGCAGCTCCGCCTCGACGGCCAATTGTTGCTCCAGCGAATGATGGCCGCTGACATTGATCGCATGCTTGATGAGGCCGATCGCCGCCGTCGGCTTGTCGGTAAGCCGTCTGGCCAGGGCCTCGACCTCGCGCGCGAAATCGGCGTCGGGCACCGCCTGCCAGATCAGGCCCCACTCCGCCGCGCGCTTGGCATCGATCGCCTCGCCCAGCAGCGAAAGGCCCATGGCGCGCGCCTGGCCCACCATGCGCGGCAGGAAATAGCTTCCGCCGCCATCGGGGATCAATCCGATATTGATGAAGGCATTGCTGAACTTCGCGCTCTCGGTTGCAATGACAATGTCACAGGCCAGAGCGAGCGAGCAGCCTGCGCCGGCGGCGACGCCGTTGACTGCCGCGATCACCGGCTGCGGCAAGGCGCGGATCTGCCGTATCACAGGATTGTAATGCCGCTCGACCACGGCACGCACGGCGCGGGTATCGTCCATCGCCTCATGATCGGTGAGATCCTGTCCCGCGCAGAAGCCGCGTCCCGCGCCGGTCAGGACGACTGCGCGCACGGCATCATCGCTGTCCAGGTCCGTCAGCGCGGCGCTCAATTCCGCCAGCATGCCAAGGGTCAGGCTGTTGAGCTTGTCCGGCCGGTTGAGGATGAGGCGCGCCACGGCGCCGTCGCGCTGGAGCAGGATGGATGTCTCTGTCATGGTCTTTTCCGGGCGATGGCTTTGCCATAGATAGACGACGCGACATGCTGCGACCAGCATGAAAAATGTGGAGGGGCGGGGTGCACAAATATCTGGCAGCGGCCGGCCTCAACGGCGCCATGGGCGTGGCGTTGGGGGCCTGGGCCGCGCACGGCCTGGAGGGAAGATTGCCGCCGGCGGCGCTGGAATGGGTCCGCACCGGCGCCTCGTATCAGCTATGGCACGCGGCGGCGTTGCTCGGCCTGGCGGCGCTGGCCGCGCGGCATGCGACGCGGCTCATCGCGGTTGCTGGAATCGGCTTCGGCCTGGGTGCGCTCCTGTTCGGCGGTTCGCTCTACCTCTATGCCTGGACCGGGCAGGTCCGGTTCGCGATGATCACGCCGATCGGCGGCGCGCTGATGATCGCCGGCTGGCTCGCGACCTTCGCAGCCGCCTTCCGCGCGGGCGCAAGACCGTGATGCGCATCGTCAAGCTCTGGCTCGCCGCGCTTGCGCTGGTGACCGCCGCTGCGGCCTGGCCGGCTTCGGCACAGAACGCCAATCCGCGGCCGAGCTTCGATTGCGCGAAGGCGGCCGCACCGATCGAGATGGCGATCTGCGCCGACATCACCTTGGCCGATCTCGACCGTGCGCTGGCGGAGGCCTATCGCTCGGCACTGGCGACAAATGTGGGCGAGGCGCAGCTTCTGCTGCGAGAGGAGCAGCGGGCCTGGGCGCAGAGCCGCGCGGCGACTTGCGGCGTCGATGGCAAGTCCGCGGGCGAGGCGGGGGATGCAACCGGCTGCCTGGTCGCGCTCTATCGCGCACGCCTTTCCGAATTGCAGCCCGGCACGTCGGGCGGAGGCAACATCGCCGCGCCATCCGGTTATGGCTGGCTCATGGGCGACTGGAGCGTCGCTGGTGTCCGCAAGCTGCCGGCCGAGGAGGCGCGCGCCGCCGAGGCGAAAGCGCAGATCGGCCGCACCCTGCGCCTGGCGGAAGCGCCGGTCATCACCCTCGGCGGCGCCAGTTGCTCCTTCCCGCGCTACCATGCGGAGCCTGCGCCTGGACCGGAATTCGGCGATCTCGACGACCATCCGACCGCGGTCATGGTGCGGCTGTCCTGCGTAGGTATTGCCTTGTTGGACATAGTGCGCTTGACTGACGAAAAGATCCTGGTCGGGGAGGATGACGCCGTCTTCGAGTTGGAGCGCCGGCGCTGAGCGCGCCGGAAGAAGGAGAGGATGAATGACGACCGCCTTCTTCACGCATCCGGCCTGCCTGGAGCACAATGCCGGGCAGGGCCATCCCGAACGCCCGCAACGGCTGGAAGCCGTGCTGCTGGCCCTGGGCGAGCCGGAATTCAGCAGGCTCGAGCGGCACGAGGCGCCGCTGGCGGAGATGTCGCAGATCGCGCGCGTCCACGACAAAGGCTATGCCGAGAATCTCCTGAGCCGCGTGCCGCAGCGCGGCTGGGTTGCGCTGGATGGTGATACGCTGATGTCGCCGGGCTCCGGCGAAGCAGCCTTGCGCGCGGCGGGCGCGATGGTCGCGGCGGTCGATCTGGTGATGAAGAACGGCGCAGCCAACGCCTTCTGTGGCGTGCGTCCGCCCGGGCACCACGCCGAGAGCGACATGGCGATGGGTTTCTGCCTGTTCAACAACATCGCGGTCGGCGCTGCGCATGCACGCGCGGCGCACGGCCTGCAGCGCGTGGCCATCGTCGATTTCGACGTGCATCACGGCAACGGCACGCAGCACATGTTCGAGCATGATGCGCAGATCTTCTTTGCCTCGACCCATCAGATGCCGCTCTATCCCGGCACCGGCGCGCGCGGCGAGAAGGGCGTCGGTAACATCTGCAACGCGCCGCTCCCGGCCTTCGCCGGCAGCGACGAGTTCCGCGACGCCTATGAGGAGATCGTGCTGCCGGCGCTGGACCGGTTCCGGCCGGAGCTGATCATGATCTCCGCCGGCTTCGATGCGCACCGCGCCGATCCGCTGGCGAGCCTGGAGCTCGAGGCGGAGGATTTCGGCTGGGTCACCGAGCGGCTCTGCGAGCTGGCGAAGACCCATTGCGGCGGCCGGCTGGTCTCCACCCTCGAAGGGGGCTATGACCTCGAGGCGCTGGCGGAGAGTTCGGCGGCTCACGTGGCCGCTCTGCTCGCGGCGAAAGTCTGATCTTATCAAGGGCTTGTGGTCGTCCCGCCGGCCTTGCTGACAGGATGAGCCGTCGATAGAATGCCGCCCGAATCATGCGGACAGACCCCGCGTTCGCCGGACGCGGGGCAATCGTTTAGAGGCAAGGAATGGCCCAGGACCAGGCGACCGGGACGAGCGTTCCGGCCGACATCGCCGCCTTGAGCTTCGAAGAGGCGTTGGCCGAGCTGCAGGAGCTGGTGAAGCGGCTGGAACGCGGCGACAACAAGCTCGAGGATGCGATCAAGGCCTATGAGCGGGGAGCGGCCTTGAAGCGGCATTGCAAAGCCAAGCTGCGCGAAGCGCAGCTCAAGGTCGAGAAGATCGTGTTGTCCCAGGACGGCTCGGTGAGCGCCGAGCCCACCAAGCTCGACTAGCGTAGCGGAATTTTCTTCAGGGGATATCACGTGTCGATCGAACGCGCATTGAACGAAGCCGCAGCGGCGGTGAATCGCATGCTGGACCAGCTCCTGCCACCGGTCGTGGGTGCGGAAGGGCGCGTGGTCGAAGCCATGCGCTACGCCACCATGGGGGGCGGCAAGCGCATCCGACCCTATCTCGTCATCAACAGCGCCCTGCTGTTCGACGTCCACGCCGATTATGCATTGCGCACGGCGGCGGCAGTGGAGATGTTGCATTGCTACAGCCTGGTGCATGACGATCTGCCGGCCATGGACGACAGTGACCTGCGGCGTGGCCGGCCGACCGCGCACAAGCAGTTCGACGAGGCGACGGCGATCCTCGCCGGCGACGGGCTGCTCACCATGGCGTTCGAGGTCCTTTCCAATCCGGCGACGCATCCGGACGGCCATGTGCGCGCCGACCTGGTCCATGCGCTTGCCAAGGCCGCCGGCGCGGCCGGCATGGTGGGCGGGCAGATGATCGATCTGCTGGCGGAGCATGAGCAGCTCGACATCGGCGCCATCACGCGCCTGCAGCGGCTGAAGACCGGCGAGATCATCGCCTTCTCCTGCGAGGCCGGCGGCATCCTGGGCCACGCCGCGCCGCATCTGCGGCAAGCGCTGGTGTCTTATGCCCACGACCTTGGTCTCGCGTTCCAGATCGTCGATGATCTTCTCGATGCCGAAGGCAACGCGGCGGAGACCGGCAAGCCGGTCGGCGCCGATGCGGCGGCCGGCAAGGCGACGTTCGTGTCGATCCTCGGCCTTGAGCGCGCGCGGGCGCAGGCGCGCCTCCTGGGCGACCAGGCCAACGGCCATCTAGACGTGTTCGGCCGCAAGGCCGATCCGCTGCGCTGGATGACGGACTTCGTCATCACCCGCAAGAGCTGATCCAAAGAGTCGCAGACTGGAATGATGGACCTATGGCGAGCGAGATCACACCAGCGGCCATCGCCGCCGACACGCTTGCCGTGGCGCCGAACTGGCGCCGCGAGGTCCGCGACACGCTGATCCTCACCCTGCCCATCGCCGCCGCGTTGCTGGCGGAGATGGGGATGGGGGTTATCGACTATTCGATGTCGGGCCATCTTGACCCGCTGGAGCATCCGGGGGCGCTGGCGGCTGCCGGGCTGGGACTGCAATGGCTGTTCACCCCCATGTTCTGGGGCATGGGCGTCATCACTGCGACAGGTGCCATCGGCGCGCAGGCTCATGGCGCTCGGAGACCGGAAACGGTTTCCGAGTCCATGCGGCAGGGTTTCCTGATGGCTACGTTACTCAGTATTCCGATCATGGCAATCGCTGCCGGCGCTCTGGTGTTGCTGCCGATGGTGAACGACGATCCCGAGGTGGTGCGCAGGGTACGAGAGATCGTGTTCTGGGGCTTGCCGTGGATTCCGCTGGTCTACTGGTTCACTGTTGTGCGCAACTTCGTGACGGTCATGCAGCGACCCATGATTGTCAGCGTCTGTGCAGTGGCTGGCCTCCCGGTGTCGTTCTTGTCCAACTACGTCTTCATGTACGGAAATTGGGGCGCGCCGGAAATGGGTGCTTCCGCCGTTGGCCTGACCGGCGTGATCGTCGCCGTGCTGCATCTCGTCATGATCATTGCCTATGTGCAGTACGTGCCGGAGCTGCGGCGGTATCGTATCTTCGCTCGGCTGTTTCATTTCGATGGCAGGATGATGGTGGAGCTGTTCCGCGTCGGCGTTCCGATCGGGATGGCGTACCTGTTCGAAACGGGCCTATTCTTCACCGTCACTGTCCTGATGGGCGTGTTGTCAACAGCCGCGCTGACCGGGCACAATGTTGTGCTGAATGTCTGCGCTGTGACGTTCATGATCCCCTATGCACTGTCACAGGCGGCAACGGTGCGCGTCGGCTATGCCGTCGGCGCCGGCCAGCCAGATGCGGCACGCCGCGCGGGCTATGTTGCGATCTCGCTTGGCATCGGCTGGATGATGCTGGCCGCCACCACCATGCTACTCGCGCCGAATCTTCTGATCTGGATCTATATGAAGGATGCGTCCGCGGCGGCGAATGCCTCTGCGGCGCAACTTGCCGCTTCCCTGTTCGTCATCGCCGCAGTTTTCCAGATCGTGGACGGGCTGCAGGTCACAGCCCAGGGCGCGCTGCGCGGGCTCAAGGACACCAAGGTGCCGATGATCCTGTGCGGCCTCGGCTACTGGGTGTTCGGCCTGGGCAGCGGCGTCACCATGGGATTCCTGATGGGCTTCGGCGCCAAGGGCCTGTGGTGGGGGCTCGCGGTCGGCCTCGCCGTCTCGGCCACGCTGCTCTTCTTGCGCTGGCGCCGCCTCTCCGGCCGCCTCATCGCCTGATGGCCCGTGAACGCGCCGACAAGCTGCTGCTCGAGCGCGGCCTGGTCGAGTCCCGCGCCAAAGCCCAGGCGCTGATCATGGCGGGCAAGGTCTACAGCGCCGATCGCCGCATCGCCAAGGCGGGCGACTTGGTGGCGGAGGACGCGCCGCTGGAGGTGAAGGGCCAGGATCATCCCTGGGCCTCGCGCGGCGGGCTCAAGCTGGCGCATGCCGTGGCGCATTTCGCGCTTGATCCTAAGGACGCTGTGGCGATCGATGTCGGGGCGTCCACCGGCGGCTTCACCGACGTGTTGCTGGCGCACGGCGCGGCCAAGGTCTATGCCGTCGATGTCGGCCACGGCCAGCTTGCCTGGAAGCTGCGCAACGACCCGCGCGTCGTGGTGCTGGAGCGCACCAATGCGCGCCATCTCTCCGGGCAGGAGATTCCCGAGCCGGCCGATTGGGTGGTGTGCGACGCCAGCTTCATCGGCCTCGAAACCGTGCTGCCCGCCGCCTTGTCTCTCACCAAGGCCAGCGCCATCGCCATCGCGTTGATCAAGCCGCAATTCGAGGTCGGCCCGGAGCGCGTCGGCAAGGGCGGCGTGGTGCGCGATCCCACCTTGCACCAGGAGGTCTGCGCGCGCATCCACGCCTGGTTCGAGCGCCAGCCGGACTGGTCGGTGCTCGGCATTGTGGAGAGCCCTCTATTGGGTCCGGAAGGAAACAAGGAATTCCTGATCGCCGCGCGCAAGGCGTCTCGCGGCCGGCCATAGAGGAGGGGCCATGAAGATCGCACTGGCATCCTGGCAGTTTCGGGCCGTCTTGTCCGCGACCTTTGCTGCACTCACGGCGATCTTCGCCAGGGTCGGCGTCGACAACGTCAACTCCGATTTCGCGACCCTCATCCGCACCATCGTGATCGTGTCGGTGCTTGCGGCCATGCTCGCGCGACCGGCCAATGGCAGAGTCCGGCTTCGGTTTCAGGCCGCCCTACCTGCCTCTCGTCCTCTCGGCCTCGCGTCCGGCGCCCTCAAGCTCGGCGATGCCGCGCGCGTGGCTCCGATCGATAAGCTGAGCGTTGTTCTCGTCGCCGTCTTCGGGGTGGTTTTCCTGAGCGAGCGGCTGTCGATCGCCAACTGGGTGGGCGCTCTCATTGCGGGCGGGGGCGATCCTGGCGGCGAACGAAATAGCGACCTATTCGAACCTGCCATTGACGAGGAGCGGCGGTGACCAGAGCAGCACCGCGTCCGGCTGCTCGAGCAGCGCCCGCAGTTGGCGCGCCAGCGCCTCCGTCCCCGGCAGCGCGGCGCTCCCGCTCAGCGCCGGCAACGACGCTCCACCGCGCATGAACTCGCCGATCAGGCTCTCCCAGCGCTCACCCTCTGAAGGATAAGCGACGAGCGTCACGTCGGTGTCCCGCGATATCTCCGTCTCCTCCTTGGCGAGCCGGATCGCCATGGCGAGGCCGCCAAGCTCGTCCACCAGGCCGCGCGCCTGCGCATCGGCGCCGCTCCAGATCTGGCCCCTTGCGGCTTCCTCCACCTGGTCGGGCGCGAGCTGGCGGCCGCTTGCCACCTTGCCGGTGAAATCGGCATAGATCTCGTCCAGCCGCCTCTCGAGCCTCGCCCAGGCTTCCGGCGAGTAGTCGTGGTTGACGCTGTTGGTCCCGGCCGCCGCGCCGGACTGCACGCCCTCGAAATTGATATTGAGATTGCTCCACAGCTCCGTCAGCACCGGCTTGCCGGCGAAGACGCCGATCGACCCGGCGATGGTGCCGGGCTGGGCCACGATCTTGGTGGCCGGGGCGGCGATGAAGTAGCCGCCGGATGCCGCCTGCCAGCCGAAGCTCGCGATCACAGGAATGCCGAGTTCGCGCGCCCGCGCCACTTCGCGCCAGATCGCATCGGCCGCGACATAGGAGCCGCCCGGCGAATCGATCCGGAAGATGATGGCGCGCACGCGGTCGTTGATGGCGTCGGTGAAGGCCTGGACGATGGTATCGGAGCCGAGATTGCCGGCATCCCCGAACGGGTCGGTCTCGCTGTCGCCCAGGATCACCGGCCCGTTGCCGCGGATGACGGCGAAGCGCGGTGCCGAGGCTAGCAGGTCCGGCATCTGCGCGGCATAGTCCGCAATCTCGACCGACGCATCCTCGCCCAGCACGCCATAGGTGGTGGCGGCCGCCTGGTCCCAATAGCTGAGCTCATCCACCATGCCTTCCCGCTTGGCGGCATCGGCGCTCCACGGCGCATTGTCGATCCAGCGCTGTACGATGCTGATGTCCTTCTTGCGATCGGCGGCGATGCCGTCCACCACCTGCGCAAGCCATGAATCCGTCAGCTGCTGCAGGTTCTGCCGCAGCGGCGTGGGCATCGTCGTCTCGGTGAAAAGGTCCGGCGCGCCCTTGAATTCCTTGCGCTTGCTGACGCGCGGCTCGACGCCCATCCAGTCGAGCGCGGCGCGCACGAAAGGCTGCTCCAGCATGAAGCCGAGCAATCCGATCTCGCCCGAAGGCTGCAGGAAAATGCGGTCCGCGCTGGCCGCGACGTAGTAGTGCAGCGTGCCGTCGCCGGCCTCGCCGAAGGATTCGGCGAAGGCGTGGATCGGCTTGCTGCTGGCCTGGAAATCGACCACGGCATCTCGGATCTCCTGCGCCTCGGCGATGTTGAGCGGGCCGCGCCCGGTCTTCAGCATCACGCCCTTGACGCGGGGGTCGGTCGCGGCGGCCTGCAGGCCGAGCACGATGTCCTCGATGGTCGGCTTGCCGATCGGCGCGAAGGGCAGCCTGACCCGGTCCTTGGCAAGCCCCTCGCTCAGATCGATGGTGAGGACGGCCTGATCGGGGATCTTGACGTTCTGCCGGCCCAGCTGGTCGAAGAAGAAGAACCCGGCGACCACCATCGCGACGACCGCGATGCCAAGCAGCGCCAGCAGCCAGAATATGAACCGTACTGCAAACCGGAGAAGTCCCATTGCATCAATCCGTCTTTTCTATTGCCCCGGAACGGCCCGGCATCATAAGCCACCTCTGTTGCGTCTGTCTTGACGATCGATGGACATGAGCGGAACGGATCACGCCGAAGCCGATAAGGTCGAACTGCTGACGACCGCGATGGGCGGGCAGGGCGATGCCCTCGCCGAATGGCGGGGCAGGCGCGTCTTTGTGCCCCTCGCCCTGCCGGGCGAGCGCGTGCGCGCGAGCCTGCGGCCAGCGGCGGGCGGTGATCTCGGCGCTGCCGAGGTGGAGATACTGAAGCCTTCGCCGGATCGCATCGGGCCGGCGCAGGAGACGTGCGGCGGCTGCGCCTTGCGCGCGTGGGCGGAGCCGGCCTATCGCGCCTGGAAAATCGATCTCGTAGGCCAAGCGCTCGGTCATCGCGGCCTCCGGCTGCCCGACCGGCTGGAGACGGTGTTCGTGCCGCCTGCGACGCGCCGCCGCGCGGAATTCGCCGCGGCCAAGCAGGGCGGCAAGATCGCGCTCGGTTTCCATGCGCGCGGCAGCACGGCGATCGTCGATCGCCACGAATGCCCGATCCTGGCGCCGGCCTTGCGGGCGCTGTTGGCGCCTTTGCGCGCCGTCATGGATCAGATACTGCAGGACGGCCGGAGCGCGGACGTATTGGCGACCCAGACGCTCACCGGCATCGACCTGCTGATCACCGCGGATGAAGCGCCAGGCAGCACGGCCCGCGCGATCCTGGCGCGTTTCGCCGCGGAGGCCGACATCGCCCGCATCGGCTGGCAGGCCAAGCGGGGGACGCCGGAGCCGATCGTCCTGCTGCGCGCGCCGCAGGTGCGCTTCGGCGAGGTCACGGTCGACCTGCCGATGCCGCCCTTCCTGCAGCCGAGCGTTGAGGGCGAAATGGCGCTCAAGTCAGCCATTCTGTCGATGACCGGAAGACTCAAGCGGATCGCGGAGCTTTATGCCGGCGCCGGCACCTTCACCTTCGATCTGGCCAAGATCGGCAAGGTCCATGCCGTCGAGGGGAGCAAGCCGGCCTTAACGGCGCTGGAGCAGGCCGCCAAGCGCGCCCAGCTCGGCGACCGCATCACGACCGAGGCGCGCGACCTGGAGCGCGCTCCGCTCACCTTCCAGGAGCTGAAGAACTTCGACGCGGTGGTATTCGACCCGCCGCGCGCCGGCGCGAAGGCGCAAGCGGAGACTTTGGCCAAGACGCGCGTGAAGCGGATCGCCGGCGTCTCCTGCAATCCCGCGACCTTTGCCCGGGACGCCCGGGCCCTGGTGGATGGCGGCTACGACATGACCGCGATGACCATCGTCGACCAGTTCATCTGGTCCCACCATGTCGAGCTGGTCGCGGAATTCAGGCAGCGATAGGCTCGCTCCTACTCCAGCCCGCACTGCGCGCGGTGCCGCAGCAGGTGGTCGGCGAGCACCAGCGCCATCATCGCTTCGCCTACCGGCACGGCGCGGATGCCGACGCAGGGGTCGTGGCGGCCGGTGGTGACGACGTCGATCTCCTCGCCCGCGGCGTTGATGCTCCGGCGCGGCTGGTTGATGGAGGAGGTGGGCTTCACCGCGAAGCGCACGATGATGTCCTGCCCGGTCGAGATGCCGCCGAGGATCCCGCCCGCCATATTGGAGAGGAACTTGAGCTTGCCGTCCTCGATGCGCATCTCGTCGGCGTTCTCCTCTCCGCTCAGGACGGCCGCCGCGAAGCCCGCGCCAATCTCCACGCCCTTGACCGCGTTGATGCCCATCATGGCGCTGGCGAGGTCGGCATCGAGCTTGCTGTAGACCGGCGCGCCGAGGCCGACCGGCACGCCCGAAGCAACCACTTCAATGACGGCGCCGACCGAGGAGCCGGCCTTGCGCGTCTTGTCGAGCAATTCCTCCCATTGCGGCACCACCTCCGCATCCGGGCTCCAGAACGTGTTGCGCTCGGTCTCCGCCCAGTCCCAGCGCCCGCGCGAAATGCTGACGCCGCCGATCTGGATGAGGGCGCCGCGGATCTCCATCGGCTCGGGCAACAGGTGCGCCAGGACCTTGCGCGCGACCGCCCCGGCGGCGACGCGCGATGCGGTCTCGCGCGCGGATGACCGCCCGCCGCCACGATAGTCGCGGATGCCCTGGTACTTGGCCCAGTAGGTGAAGTCGGCATGGCCGGGGCGGAACTGGTCCTTGATCTTGCCGTAGTCCTTGCTGCGCTGATCCTCGTTGCGGATCATGAGCGAGATCGGCGTGCCGGTGGTCTTGCCCTCGAACACGCCGGACAGGATCTCCACCGTATCGCTCTCGCGCCGCTGCGTGACGAAGCGCGACTGGCCGGGCTTGCGCTTGTCCAGCCAGGTCTGGATATCGGCCTCGGCCAGCGGGATGCTTGGCGGCGTGCCGTCGACCACGCAGCCGATCGCCGGCCCGTGGCTCTCTCCCCAGGTCGTGAAGCGGAACAGATGACCGAAGCTGTTGTGCGACATCGGTGCGCGTCAGCCTTTGCGCTCGGCGAATTCGGCCAGCATTTTGGCTAGGTCCCCGGCCGCGTCGGCGCGCATCATGCCGACCACGTTGTAGCCGCTGTCGACGTGATGCAATTCGCCAGTCACGCCGCGCGACAGGTCGCTCAGCAGATAGAGCCCGGCGCCGCCGACATCCTCGATCGTGACGTTGCGCGCCAGCGGAGAGTTCAGCTCGTTCCAGCGCAGGATCTGCCGGAAGTCGCCGATGCCCGAGGCGGCGAGGGTCTTGATCGGACCGGCGGAGATGGCGTTGACGCGGATCTGCTGGTCGCCGAGATCTGCCGCCAGGTAGCGCACCGAGCATTCCAGCGCGGCCTTGGCGACGCCCATCACGTTGTAATGCGGCATCACGCGCTCGGCGCCGAAATAGGACAGCGTGAGCAGGCTTCCGCCGTTCGGCATCAGGTGCCGCGCGCGCTCCGCCGCCGCCGTGAAGGAGTAGCAGGAGATGTCCATGGTCTGCTGGAAATTGGCGCGGCTGGTCGTGACGTATTTGCCCTTCAGCTCCTCCTTGTCGGAGAAGGCGATGGCGTGGACCACGAAATCCAGGCTTCCCCACGCCTGCTTCACCGCCGCGAAGGTGGCATCCAGGCTGGCATCCTCGGTCACCTCGCACGGCAGCACGAGACTGGAGCCGAGCGATTCCGCCAGCGGCTTCACCCGCTTCTGCAGCGCCTCGCCCTGGTACGTGAAGGCCAGCTCCGCCCCGGCCTCGGACACGGCCTTGGCAATGCCCCAGGCGATCGAACGATCATTGGCGACCCCCATGATCAGGCCGCGCTTGCCGGCCATCAGGCCGCTCTTGGAGTTCATTGAAGTACCCACCACAACATCTTGAAATCCTTATGGGAATCAAAGGCATCCTACACCATAACCGGGGCCGGTCAATGAAGCCTGCGGGTGTTGGGATGGGCGGAACAGGGCCTAGTCGGTCCCCAGCTTGCCGCGCACGCGGTAGGGATGGTTCCGGGCCGCCTGCTCGACCGCCGCCTTCAGCTCGGCATCGACCTCTTTCGGCAGCACCACCACCAGCCGCACATACTGGTCGCCCCGCGCGCCGTTCCGGCCGGCCTGGATGCCCTTGCCGCGCAGGCGCAATTGCGTCCCGCTATTGGAGCCGGGCGGCACCTTGAGCGAGACCCGCCCATCGATGGTCGGCACGTTGAGGGTTGCGCCCAGCACCGCCTCATAGAGCGTGATGGGCAGTTCCACCAGGATGTCGTTGCCATCGCGGCTGAAGATCGGATGTGGCTCTACCGTCACCTCGACGAAGGCATCGCCGGCCGGCGCGCCGCCGCGGCCCGGCAAGCCTTGTCCCTTCAGCCGCAGCGTCTGGCCGGTATCGGTGCCGGGCGGAAGCTGCACCTCCAGCGTCTTGCCGTCGGCAAGCTGCAGGCGCTGCTTGGCGCCGAGCACCGCTTCCAGGAACGGCACGCGTACCTGATAGCTGACATCCGCGCCCTTGAGCTTGACCGAATGACGCGCATCCTTGCCGAAGCCGAAGAAGTCCGTGAACAGATCCTCGGTGAAATCCGCGTCGTCCTCCAGGCCGAAGCCGCGCGTGCCGCGCTGGTGTTGCGTGCCGCCCGGACGACTGGAATAGCGTGGTCCGCGCGGCTGGCCGGTCTCGTCGATCTCGCCGCGGTCGTATCTGCGCCGCTTCTCGGGATCGCTGAGGAAATCATAAGCGGCGGTCGTCTCCTTGAACTGCGCCTCGACCCTCTTATCGCCCGGATTGAGGTCGGGATGCAGCTTCTTGGCGAGCTTGCGGTACGCGCGCTTGATCTCCTCGTCGCTCGCGTTCCGATTGACGCCCAGGACTTTGTACGGATCCGTCATGCTGCCCTACCCTCCGCGCCCCAAGGTAGGTGCGGAGGGCGGCGGGGACAAGGCCGCGTTCCCGCGCCGCGGCGGCAGGGCATCGCTGTGATTCCCTCCCTGGCTTGGGGCAGGGAACTTCGGTGTGCGCTTCGCCGGAAGCGGTTACCCTGCCCGAGGCGGAGCAGGTCGGATCAGTTCATCAGCTTCCAGGTGCCGTCGGCTTGGCGGCAGGCGGTCCCGGTCCCGCTCTGGGTCTCGCCGCCGGCGGAGATTCCGGTCTGGTAGGTGCGGCAGGTGCCGCTGTTGGTCTGATAGGTTTCGGTCGGGGTGGTATAGCCGCCGGTTTTGTTCTGCGGGTTGGACCAAGTCGCGGTCTGGCCGTCGGGATTGTTGTCGAGGGCGTAGCGCGCCGTGCTGTAGGCCTGCTGGCGGTCGCGCTCATCGAGATAGTTGCCGACCCGGTTGCCGACCAGGCCGCCGACCAGCGCGCCGGCACCGATCGCCCACCATTCGCCATCGCCCAGCGCCGCGCCGGCGGCCGCCCCGCCGAGGGCGCCCAGCACCGTGCCGCCTTGCTCCTTGGTGACGCCGCCACCGCCCGAACCGGCGCAGCCGGTGACGAGGGAGAGGGCCAACACAGCGGATAGAATCTTGCGTAACATCATGCCGTTCCCTTGCGTTCTTCCCGATGTGGTTGGTGTAGCCGCGTGCAACGCGCGGCGGTTATGCGGGAAAATGAGGCCGCCCGGCCGCGGAATCAATGCTATAGAAAGCGCTCTCGGCAATGTGACGAAAGCCCCGGAAGTCCTTGAAATGTCTCAGCATCCGAATTCCGAGCCGTTCGAGTTGTTCCAGCGCTGGTATGCCGAGGCCAAGGCCAGCGAGCCGAACGACCCGAACGCCATTGCGCTCGCAACCGTTGCGGCCGATGGCCAGCCCTCGGTCCGGATGGTGCTGTTGAAGGATGCTGATTTGAGGGGCTTCGTCTTCTACACCAACTACGAAAGCCGCAAAGGACGCCAGCTGCTGGAGACGCACAAGGCCGCGCTCGTGCTGCACTGGAAATCGCTCGGCCGGCAGGTGCGGGCGGAGGGCGCGGTGGAAAGCGTGACGGAGGACGAGGCGGACGCCTATTTCGCGTCGCGGCCCAAGGCCAGCCAGATCGGCGCCTGGGCCTCGCAGCAATCGCGTCCGCTGGAAAGCCGGTTCGAGCTGGAGAAGCGCGTCGCTTCCTTCACCGCCAAATACGCCATCGGGGCCGTGCCGCGGCCGCCCTACTGGTCCGGTTTCCGCATCGTCCCGCACTACATCGAGTTCTGGGAGAACCGGCCGTTCCGGCTGCATGACAGGCTCGTCTATCGCCGCGAAGGCGAGGGCTGGACAACGGAGAAGCTCTATCCGTGACAACGGCGACGGCATCGGAGCAGGCAAGGCTGATGCGGCTTGCGAGCTTTGCATCCGTGGGCGTCGCCTTGGTGTTGATCATCATCAAGTTCGGCGCCTTCCTGCAAACCGGCTCGGTCAGCCTGCTCTCGAGCCTGTTCGATTCGGCTCTCGATGCGGCCGCGTCCATCGTCAATCTGATCGCGATCCGGCACGCGTTAACTCCCGCGGATGCGGAGCATCGCTTCGGCCACGGCAAGGCAGAGCCACTGGCCGGACTGGTCCAGGTTGCCTTCATCCTCGGCTCCTCCATCGTCCTGCTGACGGAGGTCATCGACCATTTCGCCAACCCCCGGCAGGTCACGTCGCCCGAGGTTGGAATCGCTGTCATGGTGATCTCCCTGATCGCCACCGGCTCGCTGATGCTGTTCCAGCGCCACGTGGTGCAAAAGACCGGATCCATTGCGATCCGATCCGACCAGGCGCACTACGCGAGCGACTTCCTGGTCAATTGCAGCGTCATCCTGGCCCTGGTGCTCGGCAGCCGCCTTGGCTGGTGGTGGATCGACCCCGCGATCGCGCTGGCAATTGCGATCTACATTGCATCATCCGCGCTCAAGGTCGGCAAGGAGGCGCTCGACATGCTGATGGACCGGGAAATGGATGAGGCGGACCGCACCCGGATCAAGGAGATCGCAGGCCGCCATCCCCAGATCCGCAACCTCCACGATCTGCGCACGCGCGTATCGGGACGAGACAAGTTCATCCAGTTCCATCTTGAGCTGGACGGTTCGCTTACCCTGTTGGAGGCGCACCGAATTTCCGAGATCATCGAGGCAGACGTATGCGCAGCCTTTCCCGGCGCGGAAGTCATCATCCATGAAGATCCGGCGGGCGCATCGGAGCAACATGCTAGCTACCAGTACCACTAGGAAGCCTACATGAGCAGCGAAGCCAGAAAGACGGTGGTCCTGACCGGCGCGAGCCGCGGCATCGGGCACGCCACGGTCAAACGTTTCAGCCAGGAGGGCTGGCGCGTCCTGACCTGCAGCCGCGACGTGATCCCGGATTCCTGCCAATACGATCCGAACTGGACCAACCACATCACGGCGGATCTCGGCCAGCCGGAGGAGACCAACCGCTTCGTGGAGGAGGCGCTGACGATCCTGGGCGGCCAGCCGGTTCATGCGCTGGTCAACAACGCCGCCATCAGCCCGAAGACCAGCTTCAAGGAGCGGCTCGGCATCCTCAACGGCGACGTCGACGCTTGGCGCGAGGTGTTCGAGCTCAACTTCTTCACGCCGTTGCAGCTCGCGCGGGGCTTTGCCAAGCCGCTGCACCAGGGCAAGGGCGTGATCGTCAACATCACCTCCATCGCCGGCCATGCGATTCACCCTTTCGCCGGCTCGGCCTATTCGACCTCCAAGGCCGCCTTGTCCGCGCTCACGCGCGAGATGGCTGTGGAGTTCGCCACCCTCGGCGTGCGCGTCAACGCCGTCGCGCCGGGCGAGATCGAAACCGCGATGATCGGCCCGGAATACGAGGCACTGATCCCGCGCATCCCCATGGGCCGCATGGGCACTACCGAGGAGGTGGCCGGCGTGGTGTTCCAGTTGTGCGGCAAGGATTTCGGCTACGTCACCGGCACGGAAATATTCCTTACCGGCGGGCAGCATTTGTACTGATCGGATCCTGACGGCCCTCGGCGCCGAACGATCGCAGCGCGTCCATCCCGCGGAACGAGCGGGCCGCCTGCGCATTTGTAGTCTGACCTGACGCGTCCCACGTCCGAACGGCAGGGAGATGGTTCCGTCGACGCGACCGGATTGTTCCACTTGGTTGGATCTGCCGATGAGCGACCAGAATCGGGTGCTGATACCGGGCGAAACGTGCTGGCGGATCGAGCGAGCGAATCGTTACGCCTTGATCATTGATGCCGCGGATTATTTCCGCTTCGTCAAGGAAGCGATGCTCAAGGCGCAGTCCACCATCATGCTCATCGGATGGGACTTTGACACCAGGATCAAGTTTGAGCCGGAAGCTCAAACTCTGCCAGGGCCGAACAGGCTTGGCCGCTTCCTGACGTGGCTGCCGAAGCAGCGCCCGGGCCTGCGGATACATCTCCTCAAATGGGATCTGGGCATGGTGCAGGCGCTCGGCCGGGGAATGACGCCGCTGTTCATCCTCGATCTCGTCACCAACAAGCGGCTGCAACTCAAGCTCGATGCGGCCCATCCCGCGGGCGCCGCGCACCACCAGAAGATCATCGTCATCGACGACAGCCTGGCATTCTGTGGCGGCATCGACATGACGGTGGACCGGTGGGATACGCGCGAACACCGCGACGCGGATCCGCGCAGGACCAAGCCGAGCGGTCGTGCGTATCCACCGTGGCACGATGCCACGGCCGCCGTCGATGGCGACGCCGCCCGTGCGATCGGAGATCTGGCGCGCGAGCGGTGGCGCCTGGCAAGCAACGAGCAGCTTCAGCCCATTCCGAATCCACCTGTCATATGGCCCGACGATCTGGAGCCGACCTTCGAGCAGGTTGATGTCGCGATCGCACGCACCCTTCCGGAAATGGGCGAACGACAGGAGGTTCGCGAGATCGAAAGTCTTTATTCCGCGGCGTTCGCACGAGCACGCAAAACCATTTACATCGAGAGTCAGTACCTGGCATCGCGCAAGCTCGCGGAGGCGCTGGCGCATCGGCTTGACGAGCCCGACGGGCCTGAAATCCTGATCGTGCTTCCAGCAGAGGCCGACGGATGGCTCGAGCAGAAGGCGATGGATGGAGCCCGTCGCAAGCTGTTGCAACTGCTCTGGCGCGCTGATCGGCACAAGCGGTTCGGTGTCTATTACCCCGTGACGCAAGCCGGGGAGCCCATCTACGTCCACGCAAAGATCATGATCGTCGACGACTGGCTGCTGCGCGTCGGTTCCTCGAACCTGAATAATCGCTCCATGGGGTTCGACACGGAATGTGATCTTGCTGTCGAGGTCACCGGAGGCGCCGAGAACGAACCGCGGATGCGCGCGACGATCCAGTCGATCCGACGCGATCTCGTCTGCGAGCATCTGGGCCTTCAAGCCAGGGAGTTCGACCCGGTCCTGGAGGACTGCTCCGGCTCTCTGCTCAGGGCACTGGAGCGCCTGCGCGGACGCGGTCGTACGCTGGAGCCCCTGCGGCCGCGCGACGTTGCCGATGATGACAGTGCCCTCGCCGAGAACGAGTTCCTCGATCCGGAGCGTACGCCGCCAAGCCTCAGCGAACAGGTCGCTCGGGGTATATCGGGGGCGGTAGCGCGAGCCGGACTACGTCGGCGAACCTGAGCTTTGCCCTGCCCATGCACGCGGTCATGCGTGCATGGGATCTTGGCCCACCGACCAACCATTTCGCTTTGCGAGGCACTGCAATTCTGCGGCTAGCCGAGTGTCGTTCCACCATCAGCAAGGAGCGGCGGGCAAGTTGAACGATCAGAGCTTCCGCTCGGATCCTAACGCTTCAATAGCTTGGCCTGTGCCTTCACGAGATCGGGCGCGGGCAGGTCCATGTTGTGCGAGACGTCGATCAGCCAGCGATCGCCGTGCCTAGTGGCGATCCAGTTCAGCAGGCCCTCGCGCTCCGGCCAGGGGTTGCCATGCGGGTCGCGGGCTCCGGTCATCGTCCATTTCACGTCGACCGCGGCGATATCCGGCCGCATCAAGCGGATGCGGGTTTGCGTCACCGTCAGATGGCTGTCCCTGAACATGTTCTGGAAAATCGGAGCATGAAGCCCTTCGATTCCGGCGCGTCCCTTGACCGCTACGCCGAAGACATTCGTGAAATCCGCGTCCTCGGCGAAGATTGCGGCGAGCGCGCGGGCATCGTGGCGGTTCCAGGCTTCGGCCAGCTTGGCCGCGAGTCCGTCGATGACGTTTTTCGTTGCTTGATCGACCATGGGATGCCTCCCTGATCTAGACCGCTTCCCGCAATTTCAGGAACCACGCGCGCCGTTGCCGCACCTCTTCGATCTCGTGGTCGAGCCAGGGGAGCAGGGCGCCCTCGCTTCCGACATGGTGCTCGCGCAAATCGTTGAGGCGGATAAGCTCCCGGTCGCACACTTCCATCAGCATCTCGAGCTGCTGGCGGCGCTGCTCGACCGTCAGCAGATCCAGGAAGTGGAGCTTCAGTGCGACGATCAGCTTGTTCACCTCGCCCATCGGCCCGCGCAGGTTCGCGTTCATCAGGCGTTGCAGCTCGGCCTCGCCGTCCCCGGTGAGGCGGATGACCTGGGTATCATGTGGCGCCTTGGAATCGACGGCCTCGACCAGGCCTTCGATCTTCAGCAGTTCCAGCGACGGCCCCAGGAGGTCGAGCGAAGGGCCGACGATACGGGCGGTGAAGTGCCGGATATCCCGCGCCAGATCGGCATAGACGCGCGGACGCTTCGCCAGCAGGCCAAGGGCGGCCAGCCGCACAGCTTCGCTGGGAATCAGGCTGTTATCCTTGTACATCCGGCGCTTGCGTGTTCACTGCTCACGCCATTGTAGCGGGCGGAGGGGGCTCTGTCCACGTCAACTGCGAATCATTCTCATTCGGCGATTTTGCGAAGAAGCTCAGCGCAGGCCGCGCAGCCGCTCCGACCGCCGGCGCAGCAATTCGACCGTGATCAGCAACAGCACGGCGACCGTGATAAGGACGGTGGCGGCCGCGGTGATGGTGGGGCTGATCATCTCGCGGATGCCGCTGAACATCTGCCTGGGGAGGGTGCGCTGCTCGGTGCTGCCCACGAACAGCACCACCACCACTTCGTCCCAGGACGTCACGAAGGCGAACAGGGCGCCGGAAATGACGCCCGGAGAGATCAGCGGCAGCATGATCTTGCGGAAGACCGTGACGGGCGGCGCGCCGAGGCTGGCCCCTGCACGGATCATGGACTGGTCGAAGCCGGTCAAGGTCGCGGTGACGGTGATGACGACGAACGGCGTCGCCAGAAGGGTGTGGGCAAGGATCACGCCGGCATAGGTGTTGTTGAGAATGACCGTGGGCTCTTCGGGGAAGATCAGCGGATTGGCATAGAAGAAATAGAGCGCGGCGGCGGTGATGACGACCGGCACCACCATCGGCGAGATCAGCACGGCCATGACCACGGCGCGTCCCGGAAAGTTGGGCCGCGACAGGCCCAGCGCGGCCAGTGTGCCGAGCGTGGTGGCAAGGATGGTGCTGAAGAACGCGATGATGATGCTGTTCTTGACGGCGGTGGTCCAGCGCTCGTTCAGGAAGAACTCCTCGTACCAGCGCAGGGACCAGTCGCCGCGCGGAAACGACAGGAAGGAGCTGTTGTTGAAGCTGATCGGGATGACGATCAGGATGGGCGAGATCAGGAACAGCAGGACGAGGCCGCAGAACACGAAGAAGAACAGCCGCCACGCGCGCTCCTGGATCGATGCGTAGGGCGGCAGCCCGAGGAATGGCAGGCGGTCCATCGCGGTCACCCGAGCTTCATCTTGTCGATGCCGACCAGGCGGTTATAAGCCCAGTACAGCACCATGGTGATGATGAGCAGCATCATGCCGAGGGCCGCCGCCTGGCCGAAATTGATGACGTTGTTCATGTAGTAGGCGACGTAGTAGCTCACCATCTGGTCGCGCGGGCCGCCGACCAAGGCGGGCGTGATGTAGTAGCCCAGGCAGAGAATGAAGGTCAGGAGGCACCCGGCGGCAATTCCGGGAACGGTCTGCGGGAAATAAACCTTCCAGAACGCATGGAACGGCCCGGCGCCGAGCGAGCGCGCGGCGCGCACGTGGCTCGGCGGGATGGTCTTCATCACGCTGTAGATCGGCAGCAGCGTGAAGGGAAGCTGGATGTGGGTCATCGCCACGATCGTGCCGAAGCGCGTGAAGATCATCTCGAAGCGGTTGTTGACGATCATCTCGGCCAGATCGTTGAGCGGTCCCTCGGAGCGCAGCAGAACGAACCATGCCGTGGTGCGCACCAGCAGCGAGGTCCAGAACGGCAGCATTACGAAGATCATCAGGATGTTCGCGCGATGCGCCGGCTGGGTCGCCAGCAGGTAGGCGACGGGAAAGCCGAGGATCAGGGTGAGCACGGTCACCACCCCGGCGATCCAGAAGGTGCGGGCGTAGACGTCGAGGAAGATGGCCTCGCCCGCAGGCGCACGCTCGAGTCCCTCGGCGCCCTGCCGGAGGTCGACGGCCGTCAGCCAGTAATAGGGGGTATAGGTGTTGGATACGCTCCTGATGACGCGCCAGAGCGCCGGGTCCGACCAGATCTCGTCCGAAGAGAGGAACACCTCCTTGTAGGGGCCGCTCTCCATGTCCGCGACCTTGCGCGTGACGCTTTTGAACCTGGACATGGCGCCGGAGAATTCGCTGTTGATGCGCTTGGCGATCTCGCTTGCCTCGCGCCGCTCCTGCGCCTGCTTGAGGTCGACGGCCAGGGCGGCGAACGCCGCCTCGTCCGGCACCGAGACGCCGTCCCAGTTCGCCAAGGCCTCGTTTGTCCGCGTCAGGCGGCCGATGGTCTCCTCGTTCAGGATGCTCTTCTGGGCCAGGACGACGATCGGATAGAGGAAGGTAAGCACGACGAAGGCGAACAGCGGCAGCACCAGCCCGACGGCCTTCAGCTTGCGCGAGCGCTCGGCGCGCGCGAGCTTCACCTTGAGGGGTACGCCATCGATCGTGAGCGACGGCAAGGTCTCGGCGACTGCCATGCAAGCTGCCCTTGCGCGCCGGAGCGGCTCCGGATCTCATGCCGGCGCCGCTCCGACGCGTCTACATCACTGAGCCAGCCAGGCGTTGAAACGCTTGGTCAGCTCTTCGTTGTTGTCCGCCCAGAATACCCAGTCGAGCGAAATTGCCGTCTTCATGTTCTCCGGATAGGTCGGCAGATTCCTGGCGATCTCCGGATCGATCAGCCCGATCGCATCGACATGGGTCGGCGCGTAGTCGATATACTTCGACTGCTGCGACATGTTCTTGGGATCGCTGGCGAACTTGATGAAATCATACGCCAGGTCGATGTTCTTGGTGCCGACCGGGATGGACCACAGGTCCCAATCGAGCTCCTGGTGATCCCAGACGACCTTGAAGTTTTTGCCCTCCTTGACGGCGTTGCCGATGCGGCCGTTCCAGGCGCTGGTCATGACGACTTCGCCATTGGCCAGCAGTTCGGGCGCCTGCGCGCCGGCTTCCCACCACACGACATCCTTCTTGATGGTGTCGAGCTTCTTGAAGGCACGCTCGACGCCCTCCGGCGTACCCAGGACGTCATAGACTTCCTCGCGGGACACGCCGTCCGCGATCAGCGCCCATTCCAGGTTTCCGAACGGCTTCTTCAGCAGTCCGCGCTTGCCCGGATATTTGGCGGTGTCGAACAGGTCCATGATCGCCACCGGCGGGTTCTCCTTGTACACGTCCGCGTCATAGGCGAGGATGGTGGAATAGGCGATGCTGCCGATCGCGCAGTCCAGGACCGTGTCCGGAAGGAACTTCTCCTTGGGCCCGATCCTCGAATAGTCGAGCTCCTCGAGCAGCCCCTCGTCGCAACCGGCGATCGCATGCGCCATGTCGACATCCAGCACGTCCCAGGTGACGTTGCCGGCATCCTTCATGGCCTGCAGTTTGCCAAGCTCGCCGTCATACTCCTCCTCGACGATCTTGACGCCCTTCTCCTTCATGTAGGGCTCGTAATAGGCCTTGCGCTGGCTCTCCTGGTAGGCGCCGCCCCACGAGACGATGGTGAGCTGGTCCTGGGCCGACGCCTTGGGCACGTCGGCCACGCCGAATGCGGTGGCCGCCGCCAGGCCGCTGACCGCGAGAGTAAACAAGTGCTTCACGCGAACCTCCTGTCATTCAGCAGCCCGTTGTGATGCCGCTTGCCGGCTTCATCCCCTGGCGGTTCCGGGCTGGTGGAACCGCAGATGGTCGATCTCAGAACGCGTCGAGCGCGCGGCAATCCTCAGTGCGCCAGCCGATGCGGATGGTGGAGCCGGGCTTGAGGTCGGGCACGCCCTCCGCGTTCGGCACCTTGACCACGAAATTGGCGTGGCCCAGCACCTGGACCCGCGCGCGCGTGTGGTCGCCTAGATAGATCAGCTCCTCCACCCGCGCCTCGAACTGGTTGGCGCAGGCCCCGTTGGTCGGGTTGATGCGGACCCGTTCCGGCCGCAGCGAGAGCGTGGTCCGGGCGCCGACATTGCCGATGCCGACCGGCAGCGCGCGGATGTCGCCGGCCTCGCCGACCTTCACGCGGCAGTGGCTGCCGTTCAGCTCCGTCACGACCCCGCTCAGGCGGTTGTTCTCGCCGATGAACTGCGCAACGAAGGAGTTCTGCGGACGCTCATAGAGGTCCGCGGGAGTGGCGAGCTGCTGGATCGCGCCGTCATTGAACACCGCGACGCGATCGGACATGGTGAGCGCCTCGCTCTGGTCGTGCGTCACGTAGACGACGGTGACGCCGAGGCTCTGGTGGATGTGCTTGATCTCGATCTGCATATGCTCGCGCAACTGCTTGTCCAGCGCGCCGAGCGGCTCGTCCATGAGCACCAGCTTGGGATCGAAGACCAGCGCGCGGGCGAGGGCCACGCGCTGCTGCTGGCCGCCGGAGAGCTGCGCCGGCCGGCGCTTGCGCATCTGCGAGAGCTGCACCATCGCCAGGGCGCGGTCGATCTTCGCGTCGATCTCGGCCTTCGGCAGCTTGCGCACGGCGAGCGGGAAGCCGAGATTCTCCTCCACCGTCATGTGGGGGAACAGGGCATAGTTCTGGAAAACCATGCCGATATTGCGCTTGTGCGGCGCGAGGTTATTGATCTCCCGCCCATCCAGCTCGATGCGGCCGTGGGTCGGCACCTCGAAGCCGGCCAGCATCATCAAGGTGGTGGTCTTGCCGGAGCCCGATGGGCCGAGGAGAGTCAGGAATTCGCCGCGCCGGATGGACAGGTTCAGATCCTTCACCACCAGCGTCTCGCCGTCGTAGGATTTCTGAACGTCGATGAAGTTGACGAACGAATTAGCGCTCGTGCTCATGGCACCTGGCCAACCCCTTCCCTGTATCGGCACACTCAGACGACCGGCGGAGCGTTCACCCGCTCTCGCCTCGACATGCCGCGCTCTTTTTGTAGGACCCCAACTCGGTCCCCGAGTCAACGCGAAATCGCTCTCCACCTCCCATTCAGGCAAGAAGCACGCCGCCCTTCGCCGGATGACGCGCGCCGGCGTTAACGGCGGATGACGTTGTGCTCCGGGCCGAATGGGAATTTCGTGATGTTCTCGGCGCCCGCCTCCGTCACCACGAGGATATCGTGCTCGCGGTAGCCGCCGGCGCCCGGCCTGTCATTTGGGATCATGATCATGGGCTCGATCGAGATCACCATGCCGGGCTCCAGCACGGTTTCGATGTCTTCCCGCAGCTCGAGGCCTGCCTCCCGCCCAAAATAGTGGCACAGCACGCCGAAGGAATGGCCATATCCGAACGTCCTGAACGGCAGGACGTCGTGACGCCTGTAGATCTCGTTCAGCTGCAGCGCGATGTCGCAGCACCGGATGCCTGGCCGCACCAGCTGCAAGCCGGCGCGATGCACCTCGACGTTGATCTCCCAATACCTGCGATGCGCGTCCGGGACGTGGTCGAGGAACAAGGTCCGCTCCAGCGCGGTGTAGTAGCCGGCGATCATAGGAAAGCAGTTGAGGCTGAGGATGTCGCCCTTGACCAGGCGTCGCGCGGTGACCGGGTTATGCGCGCCGTCCGTGTTGATGCCGGACTGGAACCAGGTCCAGGTGTCCATCAACTCGCCGTCGGGGAAGGTCCGTCCGATCTCGCGCACCATGGCCTGCGTGCCATGCAGCGCCACCTCGTATTCCGGCACGCCCTCGGCGATTGCCGCGGCGCAGGCCGCGCCGCCGAGATCGGCGATGCGCGCGCCCTGCTTGATGTGGGCGATCTCCTCCGCCGATTTGATCATGCGGCTGCGCATGCAAGCCGGCGCGATGTCAACGAGGACGATGCCTGGATAGAGCGCTTCGAGCTTGGCGCGCTTGTCGAGCGTCAGGTGATCGAACTCCACGCCGAGGCGCCGGCCCGCCGGCAGCACCGATTGCAGGGCGCGGTAGAAATTGTCGCGCTGCCAGTCGGTGTAGACGACATTGTCTCCGGCGGTGCGGCGCCACGGCTGGCCGCCATCGATATTGGCGCTGATGCTGACAACCCGGTCGGGCGCGACCACCAGCCCGTAGGGCCGGCCGAACGAGCAATAGAGGAAGTCGCTGTAGTAGTTGATGTTGTGGATCGAGGTGAACAGCACCGCCTCGACATCCAGGGAGGCCATGATCCGGCGCAGCGCCGATTGGCGGCGGGCGAACTCGGCGTCGGAGAAGGTGTGGCGCACGCGCTCGCCATTCCTGATCTGCTTCCAGTGCGGCAGGTCCGTGCCGCGGGTGCTGATGTCCATGGAGCCGCCTCGTTCGCCAGGTGTGCAGTCCCGATGCGGGGAAGGATATCGGCTTGATATTCATAAGCAATCGAAATTACTATTATGAATTCATAACCAGATGAAATGAGCATGCGGCACGTGGATCTCGATTTGCTGCGGACGTTCCAGGCGGTGGTGGAAACCGGCAGCTTTGCAGGCGCGGCGGAGCAGTTGGGCTGCACGCAGCCCGCGGTGAGCCTCCAGGTGAAGCGGCTGGAAGCCATCTTCGGCCAGGCCCTGGTGCAGCGCGCCCGCCCGGCGCGCGCCACCGAATCCGGGCAGACCGTCCTTGGCTATGCGCGGCGCATGTTGCGGCTCAATGACGAGTTGCTCGACAGCTTCGGACAGGAGCGCAAGGGCGTCGTGCTGCGCGTCGGCATTCCCAATGATTTCTCGGTCGCCATGCTGCCGGCGGCGTTGAGCCGCTTCGCCGCGACCGAGCCCGGCGTCATCCTCGACCTGCACTCAGATCTCAGTGCGTCGCTGCTCGACGGCCTGCGCGCCGGCCAGTATGACCTCGCCGTCGCGATGACTCCGGAGCGCATCAGTGACCTTGCCGTGAAGACGTGGAGCGAGCGGCTGGTGTGGATCGCATCGCCCGGCGCGAAGCCGAGCACCGACAATCCGCTGCCCTTGATCTGCTACCCGGAAGGTTGCGTTTACCGGGCCCGCATGCTGAAGCGGCTGGCGGAGGAGGGCATGAACTGGCGCATCGTCATGAGCACCGCCTCCTTCACCAGCATCATCGCCGCGGTCGAGTCCGATCTCGGCGTCTCCGCCTTCGCGGAGAGCACCGCACCGGCCGAACTGGCGACGGGCCGCCGCGGGATTTGGCCCGACCTCGGCACCGTCAGCGTCGGTCTCTATCGCCACCCGGACGGCTCCAATGGCGCCGGCCAGCGTCTGGCCGACTATCTCGTGGAAAGCCTGGGCTCGGTCGCCGGCAAGCCCCGGCGTCGCGGAAGGTGACGAACCTCATGCACGCTTCCCTCGCAAGCGCCGGCGAGCGTGCCGGGCAGCCTGCCGCACAGTGCCCGTGATGACCGGTGGTCGGCTACAGCATCCCTGAGCGTCCTGCCGGTGGAAGGGTGAGGCGCGTCGATGGGTCTAGACCGCGACCGGCAGCGACAGCTCGCGCCAGCAGGAATCGAGCGCGTGCACCAGGCTGTCGATCATTGGGTCGTCATGCAGCGGCGAGGGCGTGAAGCGCAGGCGTTCGGTGCCCCTCGGCACGGTGGGATAGTTGATCGGCTGCGCGTAATGGCCGTGGGCGCGCAGCAGGCGATCGCTGATGGTCTTGCAGGCGCCGGGCTCGCCGACCTTCACCGGCACGATGTGGCTGTCATTCGCCATCACCGGCAGGCCGATGGCCGTCAGCCGCGTTTTCAGGGTGCGGGCGCGCTCCTGATGCCGCGCGCGCAGGTCATGGGCATCGCGGATCACCGCCAGGCTCGCGCGCACGCCGGCGACGATCGCGGGCGGCAGGGCTGTCGTGAAGATGAAGCCCGGCGCATGGGAGCGCACGAAATCCACCAGAGCGGCGGAGCCGGTGATATAGCCGCCGATCAGGCCGAAGGCCTTGGCGAAAGTGCCCTCGATCACGTCGATGCGCTGCGTGAGGCGGTCGCGCTCCGCAATGCCGGCGCCGGTCGGGCCATACATGCCGACGGCATGCACTTCGTCGAGATAGGTGAGGGCGCCGAATTCCGCCGCGACGTCGCAGATCGCACCCAGCGGCGCGATATCGCCATCCATGGAATAGACCGACTCGAAGGCGACGATCTTCGGCCGCCTGCGGTCCGCCGCCGCCATCAGCTCGCGCAGATGCTGCGCGTCGTTGTGGCGGAAGACGTGATACTCGGCCCGGCTGTTGCGGATCCCGGCGATCATCGAGGCGTGGTTCTGCGCGTCGGAATAGACGATGGCCTCCGGCAGGTGGCGCGCCAGGACGCCGAGCGTCGCCTCGTTCGACACGAAGCCCGACGTGAAGAGCAGGGCTCCCTCCTTGCGGTGCCAGGCGGCGAGCTCGCGCTCCAGCGTGACATGGCCGTGGGTGGTGCCTGAGATGTTGCGCGTGCCGCCCGCGCCGGCACCCTGCCCGGCGATGGCGGCCTGCATCGCCGCGATCACCTGCGGATGCTGGCCCATCCCGAGATAGTCGTTGGAGCACCAGATGGTGACTTCGCGCGCCGGCCCGTCCGGCCGTTCGCGCCACAGGGCGCGCGGGTACCGGCCGGTCTGGCGCTCCAGATCCGCAAAGATCCGATACCGGCCTTCCGCCTTCAGCGCGCCCAGCCGCTCGCGAAAGAACTGCTCGAAATCCATCGGCATCGAAATCCCGCCCGAAGCCCCTCCGGGCCGCTGCTGACCATCCGTTCCCGGGAACTATGCAGGGCCTTTGCCGCCCTGGCTATGCGTTGTTTGGGCGCAGGCGAGATGTGCCCGGGGCTCCGGCCTCGCGCCCGCAGGTGCCGATTTTCGCATCCGCGGGCCGGCTCAAACGAGCCTCAGGCGACATCCGCTGGCCTCGAGCCGCGGAGCTGCGAATCTGGCGCTACGCCGCCGCGCTCAGGTGTCCTTCGCGCTTCAGCCACCTTGCGGTGTCCTCCAGCGCCTTGGCGAAGCGATCGAACATGCTGTCGATCTCCGCCTCGGTCGCCACCATGGGCGGGCAGAAGCAGAGCGCATCCGCCACCGGCCGCACGATGAGGCCGTGGTCATGCGCCATGCGCACGAGATTGGCGCCGACCAGAAGCTTGGGGTCGAAGCTCTCTTTCGTCTTCTTATCCCTGACCAGCTCGATCGCCCCGACCAGGCCGACGCCGCGGCACTCGCCGACCAGCGGATGATCGGCGAAGGAATGAAGCCGCTTCAGGAAATGCGGCGCGAGATCGCGCACCCGGTCGACGATCTTCTGCTCCTCGTAGATCTTCAGCACCTCGACCGCGCAGGCGGCGGAGGCCGGATGGCCGGAGTAGGTGATGCCATGCGCGAAAGCGACGTTCTTGCTGCTGTTGTCGCGCAGTGCCTCGTAGACGCGCTGGTTCATCATGATGGCCGCGATCGGCATGAAGCCCGCCGAGAGCTGCTTCGCCATCGTCATGATGTCGGGCTTCATGCCGAGGGTCTGCGATCCCCACCAGTTGCCGGTGCGGCCGAAGCCGCAGATCACCTCGTCCGCCACCAGCAGGATGTCGTATTTCCGAAGGACAGCCTGGATCTTCTCGAAATAGGCCCGCGGTGGAACGATGACGCCGCCCGCGCCCATCACCGGCTCGGCGAACATGGCCGCGATGGTGTCCGGCCCTTCCTGGAGGATCAGCTTCTCCAGGCTCTCCGCGCAGCGCGTCGCGAACTGCTCCTCCGTCTCGCCAGCCTGCCCGAACCGATAGTGGTGCGGGCAGTCGGTATGCAGCGTGCCGGCGATCGGCAGGTCGAAGTCCTTGTGGATGGCGGGCAGCCCGGTGAGCGAACCGGCCGCGATCGTGACGCCGTGATAGCCCTTGATGCGGGAGATGATCTTCTTCTTCTGCGGCCGCCCCAGCCCGTTATTCATGTAACGCACCATCTTGATGACGGTGTCGTTGGCTTCGGAACCGGAGTTGCAGAAATAGGCCTTGGACATCGGCACGGGCGCAAGGCTGACCAGCTTCTCGGCCAGTTCCACCGTGACCGCGGCAGTTTTCTGCGTGAAGGTATGATAGAAAGGCAGGGCCTGCATCTGCGCCGCGATCGCCTGCGTCAGGCGCGGCACCTCGCCGAAGCCGAGGGAGCAGCACCACAGCCCGGCGAGCCCGTCCATATATTCCTTGCCGTCCTCGTCATAGATGTAGACGCCCTTGCCGCGCGTGACGACAAAGCCGCCCTCCTTCTCGTTCTTCAGGGCGTTGGTGTAGCCATGGAAGTGGAAGGCGGCGTCCTTCGCCGCCAGGGAATTCGGCCTCGGGCTCATGATCTCGCATCCTCAGACATGGCGAAGGCCAGCACGGCAAGTCGGCTGGCCAGCATCCCTTTAATATCCACGGTGCCCGGAGCGAAGTCAAAGGCGGGCCAATGTCAGGGTACAAGCGCTGTGTCAGGGCTCAGCACAGTCGCGCGCACTGGAGTGTAGAATCGGCTGCCGCCGCGCGGCGCTAGCCCACCACTTCGAGGTGGCAGATGAGGCCGTTCGGGTTGAAGTCCAGCTTCGCCTTGCCGCCGCCGCCCTGCACCGCGCGCTCGATCAGGAAAGAGCCGAAGCCCTTGCGCTCGGGCGGCACCACCAGCGGGCCGCCAAGCTCGCGCCAGGTGAGCCGCACCGCCGGGGCGTCGGGCTCCCCGAGGAATTCCCAGGTGAGGCTGACCACGCCATAGGCGTTGGACAAGGCGCCGTATTTGACGGCATTGGTGGCAAGCTCATGCAGCGCCATGGTGAGGAGCGAGGCGCGCTGCGCACCGACCCAGATATCCTCCGGCCCCTTGGTGAGGAAGCGGGCGCTGTGCTGCACCTGAAACGGCCGCAAGGCGCGGTCCACCACCTGGTGCACCGCGGCGCTGTTCCATCGCTCCAGGGTCAGCAGGTCCTGGGCGTTGGCCAGGGCCATCAGCCGGGCGATGAAGGCTTCGCGCTGCTCCGCGGGGATGTCGCGCAATGTCTGCCGCGCGATGGCCTGCACCGTCGCCAGGATGTTCTTGATGCGGTGCTTGATCTCGCCCACCAGCAGTTGCTGCTGCTGCTCCGCGCGCTTCCGATCCGTGATGTCGCGCGCGATCTTGGGCGCGCCCACGATCGTCCCGTTGCCATCCTTGATCGGAGAGACGGTCAGCGAGATGTCCAACAAGGCGCCGTCCTTGCGGCGGCGCACGGTGTCATAGTGCTCGATCCGCTCGCCGCGCCGGATGCGCGTTAGGATTCCCGGCTCTTCGTCGGTGCGGTCCGGCGGCATCAGCATCGTCACCGGCCGGCCGATCGCCTCGGCCGCGCTGTAGCCGAACAGGCGCTCCGCCCCGGCGTTCCAGCTCGTGATCACACCGTCCAGGTCCTTGCTGATGATAGCATCGTCGGAGGATTGAATGATGGCGGCCACCCGCCGAAGGTCCTGCTCGGCGCGCTTGCGCTGGACGATCTCCATCTGGGCGGCCCGCAGGAGGCGCGCATTGTCGATGGCGATGGCCGCATGCGCGGCAATGCCGACGATCATCTCCTCCGTTTTCTGCGTGAACACGCCGGGCTCCCGGTGGCCGAAGAAGAGGCCGCCATGCACCTGGCCGGTCCTGGAGACCACCGGAACCGCCAGGTAGCTCGTCACCGGCAGGTGGCCCTCCGGCATCCCCGAATAGGGCAGCTCTTGCCATAGCGCGGGTCCGTGCGAATGTCGTCCGACCGCACCGGACCGAGGCCGCGGAACGTGGCGTGGAACAAGGCGGTATTGCGCGGCAGCCCGAACTTGGCGAATGCCTCGCGCGGCGCGCCGGTCAGGGCGTAGAGGACGTATGACTCCGACTGCCCGTCGACCATGTTGTAGAAGAACGCGCCGAACTGCGCCCCCGCCGCCTCGGTGGCAAGGTCGGTGACGGCCTGCACGATCCGCTCCAGCTCGAGGTCGCTGGATACCACCCGCGCGACCCGGTTCAAGGTCTCGAGGCGCTGCCGCTCTTCACGCAAGGCGCGGTGCGCCGCCTTCGATGCCGTGATATTCACGATGCTGACCAGGGTGCGCTCGCAGCGCTCGCCCTGGAACGCGATCGAAACCCGGACGTCCACGCGCCGGCCTTGCAGCGTCTGCACCGTCGTCTCGCCTTGGAACCGGCGCCTGCCTTCCCACAGCGCCACTAGCTCCTCGACGAAGATGGCTTGGGTCTTCGGCAGGAAAGTCCGGCTCAGGGAAGCCAGCAGGTCGCTCTTCTGACTCGCCTCGTAAAGCTCCAGTGCGTATTGATTGACGTCGCTGACGCGCACCAGCCCCACGGCTTGGGCCAGGAGGTCCGGATTGGTGGCGAAATGGCGGCGCAAATCCAGAACACCCTGGCCGCGCAGCTCGTCGAGCAAGGTCAGGACACCTGAGAAATCCTGCTCCGACAGCGCGACCCGCGCACCTTCGAAGATGCCGCGATAACGGGCCTCGCTCTCATCCAGGCGCTGCGCGGTTCGGTGCTGGTCGGTCGCGTCGATCAGCACGTTCAAGACCCCGATCAGGGTGCCGTGCTCGTCGTGCAGGGGCTTGGGATAGGGCCTGAAGCGCACGCGGCTGCCGTCCGGCCGCTCGGCGATCGCCTCCATCCCGGTGATCGCCCGGTCTTCCCTGATCGCCAGGGCCGTGGGGCACTGGTCGTGCGGCATCGGCGTGCCGTCCAGCCAGTAGAGCTTCCAGGAGCCGCACCATTGGCTGTTGCCCAACGGCGGGCGGTAGCCCCACAACCTCGCCGCGGCATCGTTGTAGTAGGTGAGGTGCCCTTCCGCATCGGTCAGATAGAGCGCCGCAGGCAGCTCCGCGATGACGTGGTGGAGGTCGGGCAGGAGACTGGGCGGCAAAGCCGGTGCCGCGCCGGCAGCAGCGGCCGGGTCCAGCGATTCCTGCCCCTTGATTTTCAGTCCCTTGCCGCGGCCACTCATTCACGGCCTCCCGAAACGCGCTTTCGGAAAACGTCTAGCGCAGGCGCGGGTTCCGCCGTAACCGGATCCCAGCGCCAATCCCAGACGAAGCCAACAGGTCTCCGGCCGTTCTCCGGCGGAGCGCACGGCGATTGCTGTCACGCGGCGCGCAGCGCTGCCAACGCGGCCTCCGCCGCTGCCTCGCCGCTGAGATAGGCGCCGTGCACATCGCCCATGTAGCGATCATGCGCGGCTTCGCCGGCAAAGAACAGCCGGTCCTCGACCGGTTGCGCAAGTTCCGCGCGCGCGGCGTAGCGTCCCGGCCGGGCGGCGGCATAGCATCCCCGGATCCAGGGGTCGCGATCCCAATCGGCGAACACGATACGGTCCGTCACGCAGCGCTTCACCTCGCTGCCGAAGATTGCCGCAAGCTGCGTCACTGCGTAATCCGTCATGGCGCGCGCGCCCTCCGCCGCCAGCGCCTTGGCGAATGGGCCGTTGAACATCGTGGCGACAATGTTGCGCCCGCCTTCGCGGACCACGAACTCGACCGACTCATCCGGGCCGAGATCAGGCATCAGCATGACCGTGTCCAGATCGGCAAACGGATTGCGCGTAAAGCCGAGCGCCACCTTGTTGCAGTTGCCGAGCGGCAGGTCTGCGATGGCCCGGCGCTTCCAGTCCGGCAGTGACGGCGCAAAACGGATCACGTCGGCGGCCAGCACGCCAGTTGACACCGCGATGATTGCGGCCCGCGCCTCGAGAACGCCGCGCGGGGTTTCCACCACGATCCCCGCCCTGCCGCCCCAAGCGATGCGCGTCGCCGGTGTCTCCAGCTCGACCGGGATGTCCTCGGCGTGACGAGCGAGCAGGGTGCCGAAGCCGTCCAGGATCGGCCAGTCGTCGCCCTCCCACACATAGCGCGCGAAATCGCGGGCGGAGGATTGTGCGGCCGGCACGCCCTGCTTGGCGATGAAGCTGGCTTCGAAAAGATCATGCCACGCGCCGCGAACGGGAAACAATTCGGAGACCGGGCAGTCCCGCTCTCCATCGCTTAGGGCGGCGATCCGGGCAAAGCACGCCTCGACATAGGAGGCGCACTCGTCACGCTCGTGGTTCTCCAGAATCGCGCCGTTGCGCGCGACGCGGAAATCCTCCTCACCTCGTTCCACGTGGAACAAATAGCGATCGACCAGCGGAGTCAGTGGGTTGAGCGTCGGCGAATGCAGCCAGTGCGCGCCGAGGTCGACCGGCGCGCCGAGCGTGACGCGATCCGTGACCGCCCGCCCGCCGATATGGGGCTTCGCCTCGAGCAGGCGGAATGACGCATTTTTCTCAATGAGGCGCCGCGCGGCGGCCAATCCAGCCGCCCCCGCGCCGATGATGACGATGTCCAGCATGGCTTCGGCTCGCTACTGGTGGACCGCCTCGAGCTTGTGACCGTCCGGATCGATTACAAAGGCGGCGTAATACGTAGGGCTATAGTGCGACCTTGGTCCGGGCTGGCCATCGTCGCGGCCGCCCGCACGCAGCGCGGCTGCATGAAACGAGTCCACGGCCGAGCGGCTCGGCGCTTCAAACGCCAGATGAAACCCTGTGCCGGGCAGCGATGCGGCAGCCGTGCGCGGGAAAAGCGCCAACTTATCATTGCCGCCGGCAGGGCCATAACCGATGCCCTCAGCATTGCTCCAGACGCGGGCATAGCCCAAAGCGCCAAGCGCGGCGTCATAGAAGGCGCCGGAACGCTCGAGATCGGCAACGCCGAGCGACAGATGGCTGAGCACGAGTACCCCCTTCAGGTGCTGCTGCGATATTCTTCGGCCATGACAACCGCGGTCAACCCCGCCCTTGTGGCGCGACCGGCGACTTGCGATGCTGACCGTGACAGGAGATCAGGGATGGACCGCTACAAGGACGTTGCATTCGGCTGGGTGGATCGCCACATCGGCGACCTGTCGGCGTGGAATCAAGTCATCTGGCATTACGGCGAGACGGCGCTGCGGGAGTACAAATCCGCCGCCTGGTACGTCGCGCGCCTGAAGGACGAGGGCTTCGAGGTCGAAGCCGGGACCGGCGGCATGCCGACCGCCTTTCGCGCGACTTGGTCGAACGGCGCCTTGGGAAATCAGGGACCGCGCATTGCGGCCTACGCGGAGTACGACGCGGTGCCCGGCAACTGCCAGGCCGCCGCGACCCGGAAGATGCCGCGCGCCGGCCTTTCCCCCCATGCCGGCGGCCACACCGATCCGCATTCGGCGCTCGGCATCTCGGCCCTGGGCGGGGCGCTGGCGGCCAAGGCGACGATGATTGAGCTGGGACTCAAGGGCACCATCGTGTTCTTCGGCGAGCCGGCGGAAAAGCTCCGCCTCTCCAAGCCGGTCCACGCAGCCAAGGGCTATTACGACAATCTGGACGCCGCGATCAGCTTCCACCCCACCTACATGCTGCCGCTGGTCAACACGGCGCGCTGGGACACCCATTGCGGCGCCGGCTACGCCTGCATCTACACCTTCGAGTGTCCGGAGCCGGAAGGCTGGCTCAGCGACCCGAACTCGCCGATCCCGGCCAGCCACGTGGCGGCGCGGGCGCCCGGCGCGACCGACGCCCTGTTCCACATGTTCTCGCTCACCAAGCAGACCCAGTCGAACATGCTGCCGTTCACGCAGGGCTGGTCGCTGAGCGAGGCGATCCTGACGGCGGGCCAGGCGACCGCGGACAACCTGCCGGCCCAGATCGCGGAAATCCAGTATCTGTGGCGCACCCCGACCATCGACATGGCGGAGCAGGTGGCGCGCGTGCTGGACAACAACACGGAAGCGGCGGCCAAGGCCGCCCATTGCACCTGGAAGCGGACCTGGGTCACCCGGTCGCGGCCTGGCCTGCCCAACCACACGCTGGCGGAGGCTACCTATCGCAACATCGTGCTGGCCGGTGCGCCGAAATGGGGCGAGGACGCCATCCGCCTGGCCCGGGAGATCCAGCAGGAACTGGGCCTGACGCCGATGGACCGGCCTTATCTGGGCGCCTGCGAAACCACCATCCCGCCCATGGAGGCAGAGATGAAGCTGCGGCATGACCTGCCGCCCTCGCAGCTCAACTCCACGTCGGACGACTACACGGAGTTCTGCTGGCACTGCCCGACGGTGCGGTTCTACATCGCCCGGCCGATGCTCAAGGCGCCGAAAGGCTTCAGCTATCCCGCCTGGGCGATGAATGCGTTGGGCGGCCTTCAGCCCTGCATCGACCCGATGATCCGCACGGCCGCCAAGACCATCGGCGCGACGATCCTCGACCTCGTCGGGAACGGTGAAATGCTGGCGCGCGCGCAGGGTGAATGGCGCCACCGCACCGGCGGCGGGGTGGGCGGCAAGGACTGGATCGCGCCCCTGCTGCCCCGCGATTTCCGGGTGCCGCTCGACTTCCGCTGGCCGGAATACGTCACCACGCCGCGCGGCGAGGAATGGTGGATCCCGACCAGAGGGGAGGATCGGGCATAGCGATGGTTGGCATACGATTAGCGCTGCGGACGCGAATCTGGCTTGCCGAAAGTCACGGGAGAGTTTTGAATCCCCGCGATCCGGGACTCGCGTTTGCAAGCACACCGATCCAATAGGGGGTGGAACATGGCTGCGAAGAAGGCAACGAAGAAGCGGGCTGGCAAGAAGGCGGCGAAGTCGAGAAAGGCCCGCGTGAAGTCCAAGGCCAAGGTGACGCGCAAGAAGACCGCGCGCAGGAAAGTCTCCCGCAAGAAGGTCTCCCGCAAGAAGGTCTCCCGGAAGAAGGTCGCGGGAAAGAAAGTAGCGCGGAAGGCGGGCCGGAAATCGGCGCCGAAGAAGAAAGCGGCGAAAAAGAAGACGGCGCGGAAATCGGCGCCCCGCAAGAAGGCCGCAGCGCGCAAGGCACCAAGGCCGCAGCGGCCGAGCGCGATGATGGCGCCGGAGACGCCGGTCAGCCCGGCGACGGAACCCTCGGCGCCGGGCATGCCGGGCGGGGGAGAGACCTCGACGGACGGCGAGAACTCGGGCTTCTAGGTCGGGTTCCCGGTCGCCTCCACCTGACCGTCGCGCGACGCGACGGTCAGCAGCCTGGGCGCGTGGCGCGACGGGCGGCGTGACCCGGACGATCCTGTGAACGGGTTGGCGTGATCGGTCCGTCGGGCGCGGCGCGAGAGGCTGCCGGCGCCTCCATTCACTGTGCCGCCGCCTTAGCCCGGGCGGATCTGCGCACCTCGACGCTGACATTCCACAGGATTGCGGCCAGCACGAGCCCACCGCCGATGAAGGTTTCGCGCGCCGGGACTTCGCTAAAGAAGATCCAGACCCAGAGCGGCGACATCGGAACCTCGCTGGCGCTGAGCAAGGCGGCCTGGGCGGAGGGCAGGCGGCGCGCGCCCATCGTATAGAGGCCAAGTCCGCCGCCTTGCGTCACGATGCCGAAGGCCGCAAGCCAGAGGATGTCGGTCACGGTCGCGGCGAAGGGATCGGCCATCGGGAACGCAATGATCGCCGCGGCGATGCCGGACAAGGCCGCCGCTTCCAGCATCGGTACGTCGCGGTGGCGGCGCACGATCACCGTCATGAAAGCCATGGTGGAGGTCATGAACAAGGCAGCCAGATCGCCGAGGATGTTGCCGCCGCCCATGCCGGTCGAGCCGCTCACCGTGACGATGACGCCGGCACCAGCCACCAGGCTGCCGATTATGGTGCGCCGCTCCGCCCGCTCACGGAACCACAACCAGGCCAGGATCGCGGTGAGGAAAGGCAGCGTGGCGTAGATCACCGTCACGTTGGCGACCGTGGTGTTCTGCAGGGCGTAGAGGAACGCGATCTTGCCCGCCGCGGAGATCAAGATGAGCGCGATCCCGGCCGGGGTGAAGGCACGCCTCCAGTCGAAGCCGAAGCGGCGACGCTCGATCATGGCCAGCGCGGCGATGGACAGCGCGCCGAAGATCCCGCGCCAGAACACCACCACCCAGATGTCGATCGGCACCATTCGGGCAAAGAAGCCGGCGGTGCTCCAGGCGAGCGCGGAACTCAGCACCAGCACGATCCCGATCGCCACGGTGCGGTCGGCGCCTGCCGAGGGGATTGGCCCGGCAGCGCCGGTCTGTTTGCTCATGGAGTGTTCAGATGCTCGCCTGCTATTGCGCCAGCCGCACCCGTCCCTCGACCTTCGGTGCGATTGTGCCCGCCTTGGCGATGTAGGACATCACGTCTTCCGCCAGCAGCTTCCCCTCCAACGCGCCCAGGATGACCTCGCCGTCCGCCAGCATGGTGTAGCCATCGCCGCCGTTCAGCATGAAGTCGTTGGTCGCGAGCCGGTATTTCGCCGCCGGATCGAGCGGCTTGCCGCCGACCTCCACCGCGACGACGCGGCTGCCGGCGGGCTTCCCGAGATCGACCTGCATGGTGAGGCCGGAGACCTGCGGGAAGCGGCCGGCGCCTTCCTCGACCTGCGACACGCCATGCTCCAGCGCCGCCAGCAAGGTCAGGCCCGTGACCTCGATCAGGACGGTCGTGTTGCCGAAGGGCAGCTCCGTCAGCACATCGCGGCGCAGCAATTTGGTGCCGGCGGGATATTCCTTGTTGCCGCGGATGCCGCCGCCATTGGCGAGGCCGACATCGGCGCTGACCGCAGCCCGCATCGCATCGGCGATCAGGTTGCCGATCGCGGCCTCGCCGCCACGTACCGTCGGGCGGCGGCTGTCCAGCGGGGTCTCGGTCGTGCCGATCGCGACGTCCAGCTCCTTGGCCAGCTGCGCCTCGAATTCCTTGGTCTTGGCCGCTGCCGCCGCGCTCGGTTCCACGTTCGCGGTGTCGATCAGGCGGAAGTTGGGCCACCATTTGACGCTGCGCCTCCCGTCGCCTTCCTCCAGTTCGATGGCGAGATCGATGGCGGTCACGAATTCGCCCTGCTCCTTCGATTCGGCCAGCAGGGTCTTGCCGTCGAAGAAGATGTTGAGGTCGTGATCATCGGCCGAGAGGATGATGTCTGCCGCCCGGCTGTCGAACAAGGCGCGGTCCTTGGAGCGGCTGGCATGCGCGACGGCGATGACGAGATCGGCGCCCTGCGCGCGCAGCTTGCCCGCTTCGGCGATGCCCGTGTCCACCGTGGGCAGCAGGACGAGATCTCCAGGCGACGACTTCTCCTTGGAATCATCCGCAGCGAGGCCGACCACGCCGACCTTAACGCCGCCGAACTCGAACATCCTGGTGGCGACGAAGCCGGGCAGGGGCTTGCCGTCCGGGCCCTGCAGATTGGCGGCGAAGAGCGGGAACTTGGCTTCGCTCATCCGCTCGCGGAAGACCTCCGGCCCGAAGTCGAACTCGTGGTTGCCGGGCACGAAGATATCCGGCGGCGCGATGTTCAGCAATTCGATCACATGACGGCCATGGTCGAAACCGGACATCAGCGAAGGCGACAGGGTGTCGCCGGCATGGACGTAGAGGAGGTGGCCGCCCTTGGCGCGCTCCTGCTCCACGACGCCGGCCAGGCGCGCAAAACCGCCGCGCGGGCCGGCGCCCTCCATCTTATCGATGTCGTTGACCAGCAGCAGGGTGAGGTTGACCTGCTCCGCGCGCGCTGGCAGCGCCGCCAGCAGGGCGAGGCACGCGCCTGCAACCAGGCGTCTGGGGAGACGAAAGAGATGGTGGCTCTGCCCAGGCATGTTTCCCTCCCATCGGTTGCCGCGATGGGAGTCTTACCCCGCCCATTGCGGCATGCGCAACGTCGAGGTGCCTACGCCAGCGCCTGATCCAAAGCTGTCAGCAACCGTTCGATGTCGCGGTCGTCGTTGTAGTGGGCAAGCCCGATGCGCACTACGCCGTCTTCCGCCGTCAGGCCCAGAGCCTTGACTAGGCGAGCTGCCCAGAAATCGCCGTGGCCGATGGCAATCTGCCGCGCGTTAAGGCTGGCCACGATATCGGCGGATGGCCGGCCCGGCACGTAGAAGGCGATGACCGGCGCAAGCCGCCCGTCGCTGCTCGGCCGGCGGCCCACGATGCGCACGCCTGGGCGGGACTGCAGGAACGAGGTCACGTTATCCGCCAGCCGTGCTTCGTGCGCCGCGATCAGCGCGTAGAGCCGCTGCAGGCGAGCGTGGAGGGAATTGGCCGGCTCCAGCCTGTGGTGGGCGTGCAGCGCGTCGAAATAATCCGCGATGCCGACGCAGCCGGCGGCAAGCTCATGATTGGGCCCGCCGGGCAGGAACTTGTAGGCGACGTTGTCATCGGTGATGAAGGCGTGGTTCTGGTTGCGCGCCTCGTTCAGGAGCGCCCGCTTTCCGTAGAGCACCGATTGGTGCGGGCCGCAGAGCTTGTAGAGGCTGAAGACATAGAAGTCGCAATCCAGCGCCTTGACGTCGACCGGGAAGTGCGGCGCGTAGGCCGTGCCATCGACGAAGGCGAGGGCTCCGGCCGCATGGATCTTTTTCACCAGGGCCGGCACGTCATGCACGATAGAGGCGACGTTGGAGCAATGGGTGAACGCGACCAGGCGCGTGCGGGCGGACAGCAGGTCATCCAGCATCTCGTAGCGCAGGGCGCCGGTCCCGCGGTCCACTTGCCACTCGCGGATCACGATGCCGAATTCCTCCAACCTCCGCCAGGCGCCGACATTGGCCTCGTGGTCCTGCTCGGTCACGATGACTTCGTCGCCTGCCGTGAAGAGCGGTCGCAGCGCCTGCGCCATCAGATAGACGTGCATTGTCGTGGAGGGGCCGAGCACGATCTCGTCGTGGTCGGCATTGATGAACTCCGCCATCAGGCGCTTGCCGTGCGTGATCCGCTCGGTGGCCCGGCGCGAGGAGGCGAAGTGCCAGTTCGGCTGGACCTGCGTCTCGCTCATGTAGTCGCGCGTGCGCTCGATCACCTGGCGCGGCACATAGGTGCCGCCGGCATTCTCCACGAACACCCAGCCGTCGGCGAGCGGCGGGAACTGGTCGCGGACAAAGGCGGTGTCGAGAATCATGGCGTTCAAGCGCGCGCCCGCCCGGGGCGTTCCGCCTTGCCCAGCATCCTCAGGAAACGCGAGACGCGCGCGAGGCCTTCCTCCAGCACGTCGCGACTGTTGGCATAGCCGATCCGCACCGTGCCCTCCATATCGAGGGCACTGCCGGGCGTGAACATGACCCCTTCCGCTTCCAGCAGGCGGACGCAGAACTCGCGCGAGGGCATATCGAAATCGTATTTCAGCAAGGCAACGGTACCGGCCTTCGGCTTCACGTAGGAGATCGACGGCTCCTCGGCCACCCAGCGGTCGAGGATCGCGAGATTGCTGCGCACGATGGCGCGATTGCGGGCGAGGATCGCGTCGCGGTGTTCCAGCGCGATGGATGCGAAATGGTCATCCAGCATGGCGACGCTGATCGTGTTGTAGTCGCGGTGGATCGACACGGCGCGGATCAGGTCGGCCGCGCCGACGATCCAGCCCAGCCTGAGGCCGGCCAGCGAGAAGGCCTTGGACATGCTGCCGGTGCTGATCCCCCGCTCGTAGAGGTCGGCCATCGAGACGGTGAGTTCGTCACCCTCCTGGTCGACGCCGCGATAGACCTCGTCGCACAGCACGTAGGCGCCGCAGCCGGCCGCCATGTCGGCGACCTGCTGCATCATGCCGCGATCCATCAGCGAGCCCGTCGGGTTGTTCGGGTTGGTGATGGTGATCAGCTTGGTGTTGGGCGTGATGAGGCGTCGCATCTCGTCGAGATCGGGCAGAAAGCCGTTCTCCGCACGCAGCTTGTGGATCTGCACGTCGGCGCCATAGCTTTCCGGGATCGAGTAGTGCTGCTGATAGGTCGGCACCACCGCGATCACGCGGTCGCCCGGCTCCACCAAGGCCGCGTAGACCAGCGCATTCGCGCCGATCGCGCCATGGGTGATGACGACGTTCTCTTTCTTCTGGGCGGCATAGAGGGCCGCCACGTTGCCGCGCAGCCGGTCGCTGCCCTCGATCGCGCCATAGGTAAGCTTGAGCGGCAGCAATTCGTCCAGAATGGCGTCGCGCTTGCCGGCGAGGTCGAGCAGTTGCGCAACGGTCAGCGATTCGACGCAGGTTTCGGCGAGGTTGTAGGCGCATTGCGTCTCGTACTGGTTCATCCAGATTTCGACGCCAAAGGGTTTGATCTTCATGGGACTCGTTCGACCTCAGTCCTTGCCGGCCGGCGTCGTCCCGCCATGCGCAGCGGACCATGCTTCCGGGTTCTCGAGGAAGGAGCGCACATCCTTCGCCTCATCGGCGTTAAGGTGGCCGAGATCACCGGCGGCCTGCAGCACGTCCCACCAGGTGGCGAGGCCGATCAAATTGACCCCCTGCGCCTTCAGGTCGTCAAGCGCCTGCGGGAAGATGCCGTAGTGGAAGACGACCAGTGCGTGGCTGACCTGGCCGCCGGCATTGCGGATGGCGTTGATGAAGTTGAGCTTGCTGCCGCCGTCGGTCGCCAGGTCTTCCACCAGCAGGGTGCGCGCACCTTCCGGCAGCACGCCTTCGATCTGCGCATTGCGACCGAAGCCCTTCGGCTTCTTCCGGATATAGGCCATGGGCAGGCCGAGCTTGTCGGCGATCCAGGCGGCATAGGGGATACCGGCGGTCTCGCCGCCCGCGATCACGTCCAGGCTTTCCACTCCGATCTCGCGCCAGATCGCCTCGATCGCGTATCCGGTGATGAGCGTACGGGCGCGTGGGAAGCCGATCACCTTGCGGCAATCGACATAGACCGGGCTGGCGCGGCCGGAGGTGAGGATGAAGGGATCGTTCGGCCGCATGAGGACGGCGCCAATCTCCAGCAGAATGCGCGCAACGGCGGGGCCGGACGGGCCGGCAGTACCCGGATTGGTCATGGTGATCTGTCTCCGAACGGGCGACGTGGCATGGTTCTAGCGGTTCGACCAGTATTCATGCAATTGTTAACCCGCCAGCGGCGGCGCTGCGTGCTATGGGCTGCCGCAACACCCTGGGTTGAACAGAGCAGGATCGCGAATGGCATCTGTGCCGGGCTTCCTTGCGTGCGAGGTATTCGGGAGCGCCAGCATCGATGGCGCGGAGCCGCCGAGACGGTGTCGGATTCGGCCACGGCGGCTGGCCGGCATCTGTCGAGCGGATGGATCGCCCGCTGCCCCGATTCGCCGCGCGCAAACCATCATGACTGAAGCATGACGCCGCCCCAGCCGTCTCACGAGGTGCGCGGGTGAGCGCCGTCGTGATCGAACGCAGCGACGACGCCGCGCTGGCGACGATTCGCCTCAACAGGCCCGACAAGCGCAATGCGCTGACGCTCGCCATGTGGGGCGCGCTCGAGCAGGCTTGCAGATCGCTCGAGCGGGACGACCAGGTGCGCTGTGTCGTGGTGCGCGGCGCCGGCGGCAATTTCGCGGCCGGCGCTGATCTCGTGGAGTTCCAGACGCTGCGCGCAAGCACGGACCAGGCAGAAGCCTATGGCAAGCAGATGATCGCGGCGCTCAGCGCATTGCGCGACTGCGGGCATCCGACCATCGCGGCGGTCGAGGGCCTGTGCGTCGGCGGCGGCCTCGAGATCGCGCTGATGTGCGACTTGCGCCTCGGCGCCGCGGACAGCCGCTACGGCATACCGATCCAGAAGGTCGGCGTCGCAATGCCCTATCCGGAACTGGCGATTTTGACGCAAATGCTTGGCCGCCCGATCATGCTGACGCTGCTGCTGGAAGGCCAGTTGCACGACGCTCCATGGGCGGAGAAACATGGCCTCATCACCCGGATATCCGCGGATCTGGAGACCGACTTGACGGCCACGCTCGCGCGCATCCTGGCCGGTTCTCCCGTATCGCATCGCCACCACAAGCACTTCACGCAGCGCGCTGTCGACCTGCTACGGTCGCTTGATCCGGAGGACGTGCGGCGCTCCTATGCCGCCGTGGACGCGGAGGATTATCGCGAAGGGATCAGCGCTTTTCTCGAACGTCGCGCGCCCAAATTCGCCGGCAGGTGAATCTCGGGCATTTGAAACATCTGGGTTGGACGAGGAGCCGAGACGGGGTTAAAGTACATTTTGGGACGATGGCTCGCCGCCATCGGAAAGGGACGGTGAAGATGAAAGAGCTGCGAGACGGCTTGCGCATGCCCTATCGCGACTTCTGGGCCGCCTATCTGGATGCCCATCGGAAGCCGGCGACCAGGGGGATGCATTACCTAGCAACTTTTACCGGCATTGGGGGAGCGGCTCTGGCGATCTGGCTGGAGTTCCTGTGGTACATGGCCGGCGGCATCGCGCTCGGCGTCGTGATGGCCGTCGGCTCTCATCATCTCATCGAGCACAACCGGCCGTTGATTCGCGTCAATCCGTTCTACGGGGCGATCTCCGACCTCAGGATGTGCTGGCTTGCCATGACTGGCCGGCTAGCCGCGGAATATACGCGATTGGGCCTCGATACGCCGGCACCGAAGGAAACCCTGGCGCGGGTTGCGGCGCGCCGTGCGGCGGCACGCCCGGCCTGAGTTCGGCGTCCCGCGCGAGCGACTCCGCTCAGGTCCGGGGCGTCACATAGCGGAATGTGCCATCGCCACGCGCAACGAGGCGGCCATCCTGGGTTTTGATCTCTGCCGTCCCATAGGCGATGGTGCGCCCGCCGCCGATGCGCCGGCCGGTCGTCGTCAGCACATCACCGATCTTCGCCTGACCCAGGAACTGCAGCGACAATGACAGCGTGACGGCGGGCTGGATCCTGTCCGGGCCATGAACAAGGGCGACCGCGATGCCGGCCGCCGTGTCGATCAGGCTGGCAAGCGAGCCGCCATGCGGCACGTTCAGCCGGTTCAGGTGTTTGCGCTCGACGAGGAGCTCCAGTTCGCAAAACCCGATGTCACGCCTGGTGACGCGATAACCGATCAGGTCGGAATAGGGACTGCGTGGATGTTGCTGGTCAGTGTCGTTCATCTGAGGTCCATCTTGATGAAGGCCGGCATGATCGGCATGTGGCCTTGCCAGCTCAAGGGAAATCCACAAGACTGCCGGCAACTCGGGGCGCGGACGAAGGCAGGATGATCGATCTCTACACCTGGGGCACGCCGAACGGCCACAAGATCCATATCATGCTGGAGGAGACCGGCCTGCCTTACCGGATCCACAAGGTGAATATCGGGGCCAGGGAGCAGTTCAGCCCCGATTACGTGAAGATCAATCCCAACAGCAAGATTCCCGCCATCATCGACCAGGACGGCCCGGACGGGGAGCCGGTGACGATCTTCGAATCCGGGGCCATCCTGTTCTACCTCGCCGAGAAGACCGGGCGCTTCCTGCCCAAGGAGGATGAGCCGCGCGCCCGCGCGCTGGAATGGCTGATGTTCCAGATGGGCAATGTCGGACCGATGTTCGGGCAGTGCTACCACTTCCGCAGTTCCGCGCCGGAGCGCATCCCCTATGCCATTGACCGCTACACGCGCGAGGTGGGCCGGCTCTACGGCGTGATGGACAAGCGCCTCTCCAGGAGCGCCTATCTCGGCGGCGAGGAGTTCTCGATCGCCGACATCGCCACTTGGCCCTGGACCAAGAATCCCGCCGCCTATGACCAGAACCCGGAGGACTTCCCGCACGTCAAGGCCTGGATAAAGATGATCGGCGAGCGCCCGACCGTGAAGCGCGCGCTGCGCGTGCTGGATGCCTGAGGAGGGCCGGGCGCGATGATCGATCTCTACACCTGGCCGACGCCCAACGGGCACAAGATCCATATCGCGCTGGAGGAACTGGGGCTTGCCTACGCCGTCCACGCAGTCGATATCGGCGAGGGCGACCAGTTCAAGCCCGCGTTCCTGAAGATCAGCCCCAACAACCGCGTCCCCGCGATCGTCGACCAGGACGGACCGAAGGGCAAGCCGGTCTCGCTGTTCGAATCCGGCGCGATCCTCATCTATCTCGCGGAGAAGACCGGCCGGCTGCTCGCGCCCGGCGGCAAGGCGCGGTATCTCACGGTTCAGTGGCTGATGCTCCAGATGGGCGGCATCGGGCCGATGCTGGGCCAGGCGCATCATTTCCGCTTCTACGCGCCGGAGCAGATCCCCTACGCGATCGAGCGCTACACCCACGAGGCGAAGCGGCTCTATGGCGTGCTTGACCGGCGGCTGGCCGAGGCAGAATATCTCGCCGGCGAATACGGCATCGCGGACATCGCGACCTTTCCCTGGCTGCGCTCGTGGGAGAAGCAGGGCGTCGCGTTGCCGGATTATCCCAACGTGCAGCGCTGGTTCGCGGCGATCGAAGCACGACCGGCCGTTCAGCGTGGGCTCCAGGTGCTGGCCGACCGCGCCAACAAACAGCAGTCCTTTACCGACCGGCAGCGCGAAATCCTGTTCGGCCGGACCCAGTACGAGCGGCGCTGAGGCGCCTGCGATCCGTACAAAAAGACGGCCGATCCATTTGCATGCATCGGCCGGGAAGGGGGCTCTTCAGGCAGGCGTAAGTGCTATCGCCACCGTGCGATCAGCGCATCGACGAGGTCCTCGATGCCGCCACGCTCGATGCCGGCGTCGCGCAGCAGACGGTCGTCCACCCTGTCCAGGGTCCGGATGATCTCGCGGCGGCGCAATTGCACCCAGATCCACGACATCATGCGGGCGGCCATGCGGATGGGATCGCGCTGTCCGGCCGGCCGGTTCGCTCGCCGATCCTGCTGCCGCAGACTCCGCGGCATGGCGGAACAAGCGGTGGTGAGGTCGGTCATGGCAGGTCTTCTTCAAATCCGGTTCAGGCTCTCGATCCCCATCTGAGGCCAGGAATGGCCGCTCTTCAAACGAATTCGGCTTGACGGCACGATGAGCGGAATTTGAAGATGAGCGCATGACGAGACCGGTCAACCTGGCCGCCCTGCGCGGCTTCGAGGCGGCCGCGCGGCACCTCAGCTTCACCCGGGCGGCGGCGGAGCTGAACGTGACGCCGGCGGCGGTCAGCCACGCCATCCGCGAGCTGGAACTCGATCTCAAGGTGCGGCTGTTCGAGCGCTCGAGCCGCGTGGTGCGCCTGACCCCGGCGGGGGAGACGTTGTCGCGCGCGGTGGCGGAGGGACTGGGGACGATCGGCCGCGCGGTGCAGCGCCTGCAAGCGGTCCACGGGCGGCCGAAGCTGATGGTGACGACATCGCCCTCGCTGGCGGCAAAATGGCTGGTGCCGCGGCTCGACGGTTTCCTCGCGCAACATCCGGAAGTGGACGTGCGCATCGACGTGTCGCAGCGCCTGGTGGATTTCTCCGAGGACGGCGTGGATATCGCGATCCGCTTCGGCACCGGCGATTATCCGGGACTGGTGGTCGAGCGCCTGTTCGAGGAGAGCGTGTTCCCGGTGTGCAGCCCGAACCTGCTCAAGAGCAGGCATCCGCTGAAGGAGCCGCGCGACCTCACGCACCACACGCTGATCCACATCGATTGGGATGCGCAGTGGGCCACGTGGCCCAACTGGGCGATGTGGCTGCGCGCCGCCGGCGCGCCGGAGGTGGATGCGACGCGCGGCCTGCACCTCAGCCAGACCTCGCTCGCGCTGCAGGCGGCGCTCGATGGGCACGGCGTGGCGCTGGGCGATTCGACGCTGGTGGCGGACGACCTCGCCGCCCGTCGCCTGGTGCGGCCGTTCAGCATGGCGCTGAAGGGCCCCGCGCAATTCGCCTATCACCTGGTGCACGCGGCGCAGCGCGCGGAGGAGCCGCTGATCAAAGCCTTCCGCAGATGGGTCCTGGAGGAGGTGGCGCGCACCGGCGTGGCGGACAATGCGGGGCTGGACGCGCTGACGGCGCGGCGGAATGCCCGCCGCCGCAGGCGCGCGGCTTCGGGCTGAGCGCCCCAAGCGCTTGGCTCCGGGCGCTCGGGTCCAAGCACCCGCGCCAAGCACCCGGCCCAAAGCGCGAAGCGCCGCGCGACCGCGCCGGCCGCTTACCCGTGGTTTCGCCGGGGATTTGACTTTCAGCGCCCCCGCCCTTAATGGAGGGGCGCGCATACGCCGTGGCGCAGGCTGCTCACGGCGGAGAGGTGGCCGAGCGGCTGAAGGCGGCGGTTTGCTAAACCGTTATACGGGCTTAAACCCGTATCGGGGGTTCGAATCCCCCTCTCTCCGCCAGATACTACATTTCCCCTACAAATCAAAGCCTTGAGAGCGCCGGAGAGAGGCCCCGTGAGGGTCAATGTGTCACGTGAAAGTGGCCCATTTCAAGGTCCAATCCGCTGATTCGCGACCCTTCCACGGCTGTCATCTTCAGCCGACGGTCGCGGCGTTGGCTTCAAGGGCCCTAGGCGCTCCGCCGATCATCGCGCCAAGAGTTTGAGGAGACGAGGGATCTCGCCGATGTCTTGCGCAACATGGACGCCAGCTGCGGCCAGCGCGCGGCACTTGGACTGGTAGTCGCCGCGTCCACGTTCAGCGATGGCGCCCGCATGGCCCATGGTCTGACCGAACGGCACCGAACGTCCGGAGACGAAAGCGACCACCGGCTTGGTGATGACGGCATCTCGGATGAAGGTGGCCGCATTCTCTTCGTCGCAGCCGCCAATCTCGCCTAGCAGGACGATCGCCCTTGTTTCCGGGTCGCCGTGGAACAATGCCAAGTGCTCTCGAAAATCAGTACCCTTAACCACGTCTCCGCCGATCGCAACGACGGTGCTGATGCCGATGCCTGCGCTCTTCATCTCCGCCAGCACGGCGTAGGCGAGCGAGCCGCTCTTGGTGATGACGCCGACGTTTCCGGGCCAGCAGATGTCTTCGACAAAGAAACCTGCTTTGGTGCGGCCGGGCGACATCACGCCGCTCGAATTCGGGCCGATCAGCGTGACACCGGCACGCTTGGCCACATGACGGATCATGACGGCATCGTGCAAGGGCACATGCTCGGTGAGGCAGACGATGATCGGAATGCCTGCCGCGATTGCATCGGATACCTCGGATTTCACGGCATAGGGCGGGCTGAAGACCATGGACAAGTCGGCTCTCACCCATGTCATCGCGTCCCGCACAGACTGGAAAACGGGGATGTTCGCTGCGCGCCAGTGCTCCGTGTTGCCCGCCTCCGCGGCAACAATGCCTGTCAGCTTCGTGCCATGGCGCAGCATCTCGTCGCATTGGAAGCGTGCCAATGGGTTCTCAATGCCGTGCACGAGAATCCGAGTTTCCGCCAAGGCCAGGATCGCCATGCTCAGCTTCTCGCGGCTGCGACCGCTGCCTCAATGGCGGCCGCGATCGATGGGCTGTTGGTCCAGCCGGCCGCGCTGAGAAGCTGCTGCGCTCTGGCAGCTCCGTTTCCGCGCAAGTGCAGGATCACCGGTTTCGCGCGTTGGCCGGTATTCGGACCAAGTGCGAGCAGCAGCGATGCAACGATCTCATCCAGACGATAGCCGCATGTGATGATGTTGATAAGTATGGACCTGATCGATGGATTGCGATCGAAAGCCTCGAGCGCTGCCGCAAGTCCCTGCTGGGCCTGGCCGCTCCCGATGGCCTCGTCGATATCGACCAGCGCTGCCACCTTCGATCCCGTGCCGGCGATCCAGTCCATCAGGGCAACGTTGAGCCCTCCACCCAGGCCTATCAGGCCAATAGCGCCGCCTTCTGTATTTTCTCGGAACTTCAGGCCGGCGAAAGTATTGGGCGCGCGAGGGGTGATATGTGGGTGGGGCTGCATCGCGGCGATGTCCGGCTGGCGATCAAGCGCGGCATCGTCGATCGCGACCCGGGCATCGAGCGCCAACAGCCGGCCCTCTGGGAGTTCGGCCAGCGGGTTGATCTCGATCATCGTTGCATCGTAGGCGCAGGACATGGCGAACAGTGCTCGGCCGATCCGCTCATATGCGGCCCAGTAGTCAGGCGCATAGTCTAACCGGGCGAAGCAATCCTGAAGCTGGCCGACAGCCGGTCCCTCGATCGGATCGACCGCGATTGAGACGATGTTGGCCGGATCGGCAGCTGTAATGTCCTCGACATCGACGCCCCCGCTGCGCCCGAACAACAATCGGATCTCTCCGTCCTCGATGACGATCCCGGCATACCTTTCGCGCGTGAATACCATCCGCTCTTCCACGAGCACCGACTCCACGGAATGCCCGTTGATGCGGTTCCTGAGCAGCGCGGCAAGAGCCCTGCGCGCTTCTTCTGCATTTTCAGCGAAGGCGATGCCGCCGCCCTTTCCCCGCCCGCCAGTCGCGATCTGAGCCTTCAGAACCAGACGCGGCGGCAGGGAGAGGAGGGCTTGTGACAGAGAACTGTCGTCTCGCACGACCGCGCCAATAGGCGTCGGCACGCCGTGTTTCCGGAAGAGTGTCTTTCCGTAGTGTTCAAGGAGAAGCATGTTGCAGCCGTTCGGCGAGAGGTCTAGGCGCACACCATCTCATTCCGGTTCGGCGGTCAATGCTCCGACGTGTTCGATGGTCTCCACATACTCCGTCAGAAGATCCGCAAAGATCTGCCGCACTGTCGTCTCGCTTTTCATGTCGCCGACGATCTGCCCGATCGCATAGGTCCAGTAGTCGAGCCGTCGCGCTCGTTCCGCTCTCCGCAGCGGCTCGCCGGCAAGGATGGACTGCAGCGGGAAAGTCAGCGGCTTCGGTGCGCCAGCTCCGTCCCAGGCATTCGTGTAGGCGCTCTTCAGGATACGGCAAGGCTTGCCGGTGAGAGCGCGGCTGACCACGGCGTCCTCGGAGTTTGCGCGGAACAACTGCTCCTTCATGTCCGCGTTGAGCTCGCTTTCCCGCGCGCCCAACCAGATCGATCCGCACCAGATGCCGGCGGCGCCGAGCGTCATGGCGGCCGCAAATTGGCGGCCGCGACCGATGCCCCCTGCCGCCAGCACCGGCATTGGCGCCACCGCATCGACGATCTGCGGCCAGAGCACCAGTGAAGAAATCGGCCCGACATGGCCACCAGCCTCGTTGCCTTGCGCGATCAGGACATCCGTTCCGGCATCGCGCTGCTTGAGGGCATGCCTCACAGATCCAACGAGGGCGCCCACCTTGATGCCCCGGGCGTGAACAGCATCGATCACATGTTTTGGCGGAACGCCTAGGGCGCCGACCACGAACTTCACCGGATGTCGCAAGGAGATCTCCAGCGCTTTCTCGCTCTCGCTGGGCGTCATGTTCATCTTGTGCGCGTGCTCTTTGACGAAAGCGGCAGCGTCGCCGGCGGGCAATGGCGGGATGTCTGCTTGGTCGACCAAGCGGGAAACGAACTGCCGATACTCGCGTGGGAGAACCTCATCCGGATCTGGTTCGCTGGGCAATTCCGCGAAGGTGCCCGGAAAGACCACGTCCACGCCATAGGGCTTGCCCTCGACATGGTCGTCGATCCATTTCAGCGACACTTCGAGCTCATCCGGCGTCAGGAAGGCTGCGCCAAGGATACCCATGCCGCCGGCGCGCGATGCCTCCACAACGACGTCCCGGCAATGCGAGAAGGCGAAGATCGGCAGATCAATACCGAACATCTCAGTAACGGCGGTGCGCATCATCTCGGTTCAGCTCCGTGGCAGAAGTTTGTTCTGGGGCCCCTTATCGCTCCCGCTGCTCAGGTTGCGGCCCGTGGCGACAGCAACGCCACCGCCGCGTCACGCAGCGGCTGGGGCAATGGGCAGCTTTCCCGCGCCGACAGATCAAAGTAGACCGACGTCATCTCACATGCGGCAGCAAGCTCGCCGGTTTCCAGCGCAAACATGCGATGGATGCTCACCACGGAACTGCGGCCGACTTTGGCGATACGGCTCAGTATTCGATATAGCGCCTCCCGCAACCAGCTCACCCCGGTATTCGATTACATGGCGCACATCGGGCCAGCCATACCCGATGCCACGCGAGTCCGGCCTTCGGTAGCCGATCTCATGGACCAGGTGCCACATGGCCTGATCGAAGGCGGCGACGTAGTGCTGCACGTTCATGTGTCCCATGGCATCGCATTGAGCGGGATCGACAACACCTCGGCACGTCTCGAACTGGTTGCCCGCCGTCATCCGCGCCTCGCCGAAGCAGGACCTCCTGTAGGTCTCGGCATCACATACCGATAAGTCATTTTTGTATACTCATCAGTCTCCTTATGCTAGAAGGGCTCAGGTTTCAAGGCTATTTCACGCAACCGCTCAGATTTGTCGAGGAACGGGCATGGAAGATAACGATAGGCGGTCCTGGCGCACCGCGATCAGCGATATCGAAAAATCCGAAGTCTACATACGGGGTTATGGTCTTGGCGACCTGATCGGCCGGATGTCCTTCTCCGCTGCCACCTTCCTGCTGATCCGCGGCCAGCTCCCCACGCCTGGTGAAGCCCGGATGATGGACGCGATCCTTTGCTCGGTACTCGATTACGGGCTCAAGAAGCCGGGGACCGTTGCCGCGCGCTATTGCGTTTCCGCCAATCCGTCCATGACGGCTGGTTTGGCCACCGCCATCCTGTCGGTCGGCGAATACACGCTGGCGCCCGATGACGCCGGCCGTTTCATCATGGAGAGCTATGCCGAAGCCAGCCGTGGCGGCACGCCGGGTGAGGCGGCGGCAGCGGCCGAGATCGACAAAGTGCGCGCCGCCAGGCGACGAGTACCCGGTTTCGGTCATCCGAATTTCCGCTTCCTCGATCCGCGAGCCCAGAAGCTGAAGGAGATCGCGAAGGCTGAGGGCGTCTGGGGCCCGCTTTGCGACTGGTATGAAGCGCTGCACCGCGCTTTCACAACGAAAACGGGAAAGCCGGAGATTGTGGTCAACGAGGTCGGCATGATGGCGGCGATTCTTGCGCAAATGGGGTTCACGCCGGCGGAGATGACCGGCGTCGCCATCCTCTCGACCATGCCCGGCGTCATCGCCCATGTCTCCGAAGAGATCCAGAGCAATGTGCGCATTCGCACCGTTCCGGATGATGCGGTGGAGTACGAACGCAACCGCCGGGATCTCGCCGGCGACCTGAAGCAAAAGGGCTGGAGTTCCCGGTGAAAGTGCCAATGCCACCTTGTCGGCCTTGACCAAGACCCAAACGGAACGACTCATGCATATCGTTGTCACCATAAAGCCGGTTATTGATCCGAATACGCCGTCCGTTCTTCTGAAGATCGGAAAGGACGGCGTCACCCTCGAACTTCCGGCCGGCATGAGCCAGATCATGAACGGCTATGACGCCAATGCAGTTGAAGCGGCGCTCGCGCTCAAGGACAAGCATGGCGGAACAGTCACGGTTCTCAGTGTCGGCGATGAAACGAGCAAGAATTGCCTTCGTCGCGCGATCGGCATGGGGGCTGACAGGGGCGTGCATATCGCGGGACCGACGGGGCTCGCATGCGACAGCTCCTTGATCGCGAAACTGCTCGGAGCGGCGGTCGGCAAGCTGGGCTTCGTCGATCTCGTTCTGTGCGGCCGCCAAGCGTCAGACACGGATGCGGCACAGGTGCCGTTTCTGCTGGCAGGGGAACTGGGCCTTCCGGTGATTTCGCCGGTGAAAAACATTCAGGGCGTGGATGACGATTCGGCAGTTGTAGATCGCATCGGCGAGGGGTGCACGCAGCGGCTCCAGGTGAAGCTCCCGGCTTTGCTCGGGATTTCGAACGAGATCAACAAGCCCCGCCCGGCTCCATTGAAAGGCGTCATGCTGGCGAAGAAGGCGGAGATCCCGACTTGGACGCACAGTGATCTCGGCATTGAAGCGCCCCAGCCGGCCATGACCTTGCGCCGCCTCTATATTGAACCGCCGGTCGAAACGCGCGCCGAGTTGATCGCGGCGGAATCCGCGCGCGCGGCCGGACGTGCCCTGGCCGACCGCCTTCGGCAGGAAGGGAAGATCTGATGCCCAAGATCCTCGTTATCGGCGCGATCTCCGAGGGAAACCTGACCGGCACATCGCTCGAAGCCGTCACAGCTACTCTCGAGCTTGCGGAGGCGATGGGCGCCGAGGTGTTTGGCGGACTGATCGGCGATGAATGCGCGCGCGCAGCGGCAAGATTTGCGGCAGCTGGGCTTTCTGAAGTGTTCGTCGCGGATCACGCGCGTCATGCGCCTTATGTTGCCGAGTTCCATGTTGCCGCGGCTCAGGCGATCGTCCGCCGTTGCCAGCCGGACGTGATTCTTGCTCCGAGTACCAGTGAGACATCGGAGTGGATGCCGATCTTGTCGGGCCGGCTCGACGCTGCAATGGCCAGCGCCTGCACCCGCGTTGGGTTTGAGGGCGATCATCTGCTAGCGACGAGGCCAGTCTGCGGAGGAGCGGTTCAGGGCGAATACGTTTTGAAGGGCGGGTTGCGGATCGTGACGCTCGCGCCAGCAGCCTACGAAGCGGCCACACTCTCCGAACCGTGTCCGATCTCCCTGGTGGAGCTGCCAGATGTGCAAGCGCGGGTGACGGTAGTCGAACAGCTGAACGACCAGGTAGGCAGCGGACCCCCGCTGAGGACTGCCCGGACGGTGGTCTCAGGCGGGCTCGGAATCGGCAACCGCGAGAACTGGAGTCTGATCGAGGACGCCGCCGCTGCTCTCGGAGCGGCGGTCGGCGCCACGCGCGCGGTGGTCGAGCTTGGCTGGGTGCCGCACGCACAACAAGTCGGGTTCAGCGGTCAGAAGATCAGCCCCGAACTTTATCTCGCCGTCGGGATCTCGGGCGCGGTGCATCATATGGCGGGACTCGCCGGCGCCAAGACTATCGTCGCGATCAACAAGGATCCGGAAGCGAGCATTTTCCGTACCGCTCACTTTGGCGTGGTCGGCGATGCGAAGGAGGTCGTGCCCGCCTTCATCGCGCGGGTGAAGGAATTGCGGGCGCAGCAGGCTTGAAGCGGGGTTCGGCATGGCAAGTGAGCAATTAGTTGTGGTCGGCGGTGGCGTTGCAGGATGTTCGGCCGCCCTCGAAGCGGCCAGGCTCGGGCTGAAGGTGACGCTGATCGATGAACATCCGCAGAGCCTCCAGGCGATGAGCCTTGATTCTCCTTATTTTTATGGCGCGCGGCTTGCCGCGATCCTGGACGATGCAAGCGTGATCAGCGAGCGCGTGCTTGGGGCGAACGACCTGCTGCTGGAGTGTCTGGATGCGGGCGTGGAGATCCTGACCGGTGCCTGCTGCTGGGGCAACTTTGTGCCGGGACCCAACAACGTGCATCTCAAGAATCCGCAGCTGGGCGTCGCCGATGGCGAACGCTCCTGGTTGATCGACTACGACCGCCTCATCCTGGCGCCAGGATCGCGCGATCTGGTCCTGTCCTTCCCCGGTTGGCACCTTCCCGGCGTGCTGGGAGCGAACGGAGCGTCGGCACTGCTGGCGCGATACCTAGCATTTTCGGGAAGCCGGATGGTGGTCCTCGGCTCCGGCAATATTGGATTGCGGACTGCGCGCCTGGCCATAGAGAAGGGAGTCCAGGTGGCAGCGGTGGTGGAAGTGGCGTCAGAGATCCGCGGTGACCCAGCGCTCGCCGCAGAGTTGTCGCGCGCCGGCGTGCCCTTCCTTCTCTCTCACACGGTCGAGCAGGTTGTTGGCGAGCAGGAGGTCCGTGGCATCCGGGTATTGCAAGTCGATTCATCGCTGCAGCCAGTGCTCTCGAGCGCGCAGGAGATCGCTTGCGATACGGTCTGCATGGCCGTCGGCGTTGTTCCGAACATCGAGTTGGCGTCCGTATCGGGCTGTCGCGTCGCATTCGATACAACGCGTGGTGGCTGGGTGCCGGAGGTCGACGAGGATTTCCGAACCAGCATTCCCTCGATTTACGTCGTTGGCGATGCGGCGGGCACATCCGAGAAGATGCACGTCGATCCGCAGATCGCGGCCGAGCAGGGCAAGCACGCTGCCAATGCCGTTGCTGGCCGGCCGGGTCTTTCGAATGAAGTGAAAGAGAATCGAATTGGACCATCGGAGGAAAATGCGACGCTGCCGGCCGCACGGGCATGGCTCACCGCTCTGGTGGCAGCGGGTGGAATGGAAGTCGTGGTCTGCCAGTGCGAGGAAGTGACGCGGCGAGAATTGCTGGATGTCAGCCCGCCCAAGTATCTCGGCGCCGGCAACATGCGGTCCTGTGGTGGACTAAAGGCGCTCTCGCTTGACGGGCAAAGCAGCCAGGATCTGATCAAACGATTGACGCGGGCAGGGATGGGCCATTGCCAGGGCAAGCGCTGCCGCGATCAGACCATCATGCTGCTGGCCGAGGCGACCGGAACCGATCTCTCTCGAATGGTGCCTGGTTCCTATCGGGTGCCGGTCCGTCCGCTTCCGCTCACGGTCATGTGGGCAGGCGAGGAGACGGAAGAGACGAGGCGGACGTGGCCGATCTGGCTTCATCCGGTCGAAGAAGGAGCGCCGGGGTATGCCAGCGCACGAGCTGCGGAGTCCGATCGTGCGAAGCGCTGACGTCGTCATCATCGGGGCAGGTTTGACCGGGCTCTCTTCCGGATACTGGCTCGCCAAGGCAGGTGCGAGGGTCGTCATTCTCGAGAAGGGCCGCGTCGCGTGGGAAGCGTCCGGACGCGCCACTGGGTTTCTGAGCCTGCGTGGCGAACAGCCGCTGGAGGCGCCGCTTGCCGCTGCAGCAGGCGAGCTTTGGACGACTCTGGACGAGGAACTCGGCTATCCGACCGAGTGGATGCCCGGTGGTCGGCTGTGGGTCGCCCTGGAAGAGGATCGATGGACGGAGCTGCAGGAGATCTGTCCGCAGTGGCAGGCAGCCGGCATTCCCGTGCAGCTCATCGACACCAAGTCGGCGCGGGAAATCGTGCCTTGCCTGTCCGAGCAAACATTGGGAGGGCTTCACACAACGCGCGGCGGGCATGCGAACCCGCAGCGGACGAGCCAGGCCTTTGCCTGGGCGTTTCGCGACCGAGGCGGTGAAATCCTGGAGAACACACCGGCGACTGGCATTCGCGTGGAGGGTGGACGAGTTGCCGCCGTCGAGACTCCGACCGGCAGCATCGCCACGAGCTCGGTGGTTAATTGCGCCGGGCCACAGATAGGCCTCATCAGCGCCAAGGTTGGTGTATGCGTTCCGGTCGCGCCGGTGCGCCTGGAGGCAATGGTGACCGCGCCATTGCCGAAGCTCTTTGACGTGGCGATGGTTGGTCACGGCCTCTCGCTACGGCAGACTCGCCGCGGAAACATCCATTTCAACGGCGGCCCGCACGAGTGGATCGATGTCGACCTGACATCCGAGCCGGCCAAGCCGAACACGCCGATTGTGCGGAACATGGCTCGTCGGCTGGCGGAACTGCTTCCCTCAATCGCCAACATCCAGGCGCTGCGGAGTTGGGCGGGTATCGTGGAAGTGACGCCGGATCAGAGCTGCATCATCGAACGTCTATCGTCCCCCGAGGGAATGATCGTGGCCTCCGCTTCTGGTCATGGCTTCGGCTTGGCCCCCAGCATTGGCAAGGCGATCTGCGGCCTTGTCCTCGACGGCAGGAGCCCGATCCCGATTGACGGACTCGGTCTGGATCGATTCGCCGACCTTGATCCGGATTGGCGCGTGGCGCGCAGATGGGGAGCCGGTGCATACAACACATGAATATCTTGCGATTCTGTCCGTTCCGTTCGGCGCAACAGAACCGAGTCGAATAAGTTGACTTGCTGGTATGAGTGCGGCAAATAGCTCTATGCCCAAGCGAGAACCAGCGGAGACCACATTGAAGCTCTCTCCCCGTGCCGAGCTGAAAGCCAAGAAGCAAGCATATGTGCAAGATGAGATCGTGGCGGCCGCGGCGAAGCTGTTCGCGGAGCGGGGCTATCGGGCCGTCACCATCGACGACATCGGATCAAGCCTCGATTACACGAAATCGGTCGTCTATTACTATTTCAACAGCAAGAACGAGATCCTGTGGCAGATCTTCCAGCGCATCTACGACAGCTATTTCGAGAGTATTCAGGAGATCCGCGCCCGCAATCTCCCGCCGGCAGAAGCGATGAGGATGATCATTCGCAAGCATGCGCTCAATGTCATGGAGCGTCGCGAGTGGACAGCGATCTATTTCCGCGAGGAAAGCGAGCTGAACGACCAGCAGCGGCGTGAGATCGCCAAGAAGAAGCGCCAATATGACGCGATGATCGAGGAGGTCTACGAGGCGGGCATGGAAGCCGGCGTCTTCAGGCGGATGCCGAAGCACATCGCAGTCAGCGGCCTACTCGGAATGTGCAACTGGCTCTATGTCTGGTACAAGGAGCAGGGTGCCTTTTCGGCCGAGGAGATTGCCGATTACTGCGTCAATCTGCTCGCAAACGGGTACCTGACCAAGGGTTAGATCGGTACGAGACGCCTCGCTCCCTGGACAGTTGCCTCGATTCTCGCCTTCTGACGCTCGCTTCCTGTGTGCGGCTGCGAAGCGAAAGGGTCGACCTTACTTCGTCACTCGGATTAGACTAATTGGTCGATTGATCTGACGCATCGGTATGTTACATTGCCGGTACAAATGGCGCGCGTAGGTCGCGGTGTGACGCGCTGTCAGATGAGGAGCGAAGGATTTGCGATGAGCGCCGCAGGCTCCAGTTCTCCGGTACTGACGACGCGAGGCGCCATGCCGGCGTTGGCAATGCCCGAATGCCGTTCCGGGTATGCCACCATCCTGCCACGCGATTACTACACGTCTGCCGAGATATTCGAGATAGAGCTTGAGCGGGTCTTTGCTCAGCAATGGATTCTGTTGGGACACATCGCGCAGGTTCCCCACATTGGGGACTATTTCGTGCAGCAGTTCGCGCGCGAAAGCATCCTGATCGTCCGCGAGTCGAATGACAAGATCAACGGCTTCTACAACGTGTGCCGGCACCGGGGACACCGTTTATGTGCTTCGGCGCACGGCCATGCGCGACGCTTCGTGTGTCCCTATCACCATTGGTCTTACGGTACCGATGGAAGCCTCAAGACAGTGCCGGGCTGCTCCGATGGCGAGCACCTCGACTACACGGACTGGGGCCTCAAGCCCGTGCGACTGGAGGTGTTCCACGGGTTCATCTTTGGATGGCTCAGTGCCGGCGATGCGCCCTCTCTGGCGCTGAAGTTCGCCACCGCTGCCGCCGAGTTCGAGAAGATGGAACTGGAGCGGCTCAAGGAGGTCCACCGCGAGACCTACGAGATCAACGCGAACTGGAAGACGCTGCTCGAGAACTACCTGGAATGCTATCATTGCAGGGGCAGCCACCCGGAACTTTGCGTCTCGATGGATTTGGCCGCGATGTATGCCGGCACGGACAGCTGGCAGGATCCGTACTTTGTCGGGGCGACCCCGCTGAAGCAGAGCATGAAGACAGCCTCCCTGGATGGAATGCTGGTCTCGCGTCCTCTCGGCGCCTACGCTGCCCTCTCGGAGGTTCCCAGTGGCGTGGGAGTGGGGATCGGGGTTGTGCCGACCTTGTCGCGGGTGATCGTTCACGTCGATCATTGTGTATCCCATGCGCTCCGGCCGATCGATGTCGGGCGCGTCGGATGGGAGACCCGTTGGTACGTGAGCGAGGACGCGCAGGAAGGCCGAGACTACAATCTTGCCCGGCTTATCGCAGTCTGGGATGCGACCAATAAGGAAGATATCGCGCTCTGCGAAGGCGCCTATCAGGGCGTCCTTTCGCGCAGCTTCACACCCGGCCCGCTGGACCCGAAGCGGGAGTCCGCAATCACCGTGGCGCTGCGGACCTATCTCGCGATGATGAAATCTGCCTGACCCCGTCGGGACGGCCCATCCCGCCAGCTCCAGCCTAGAGAGCGTCCAGCCGCGCACATCGCGGTAGGCCCGCAATTTCCGCTCTGTGGCGAGGCACGCCTTCGCTCGTCCGGGCGCTTGACAACTGGCTGACCGGGGTTATTTAATAGAACAACAGGTCGTAAAAAAAGACCAGCGGGTCAAATAAATCTGATAGGCGACCGACGTTGCAGGATTTCGCCCTGCCTGCGGCCGGAACCATGGGCGGATATGGGAGGTCAGAGATGCGCTTCAATCCGACATACGCTTTGACGGCTTCGGGAAAGCTGTCTCGCCGCGATTTCATGCATCGCGCGCTGGCTGCCGGCATCTCCGTCGCTGCCGCGCAATCGATGTGGCACAAGGCCGCCCGCGCCGAGCAGAAGAAGGGCGGCCATATGCGTCTCGGGCTTGCCGGCGGCTCGACCACAGACTCCCTCGACCCGCGCACCTATACCGATACGTTCATGCTCATGATCGGTTATTCGGTTCGCGGCAACCTGACCGAGGTCGCCGAGGACGGCTCCATCCAGCCGGACGTCGCCGAAAGCTTCGAAGGTTCAGAAGGCGCGAAGAAATGGGTCTTCAGACTGCGCAAGGGCCTGCAGTTCAGCAACGGCAAGTCGGTCACCGTCGACGACGTGATCAAGTCCATCAACCTGCATGGAGGGGAAAAGTCGACCTCCGGCGCCAAGACGCTGCTGGCCAGCATCGCCGATATGAAAGCGGATGGTGACCAGACGATTGTCTTCACGCTCACCGAGGGCAATGCGGACTTCCCCTACGTGCTCGCGGACTATCACATGAACATCATGCCGTTCGAGGGCGACTCGTACGACGTGAACATCGGCGCGGGCCCGTTCGTGCTGAAGGACTTCGATCCCGGTGTCAGGGCTGTTCTCGAGCGCAATCCGAACAGCTACAAGACAGCGTTTCTGGACTCGGCGGAGATGATCGCGATGCCCGACGCGACCGCCCGGCAATCGGCGTTGCTTTCTGGCAGCATAGACATTCTCAACCGTCCGGATCTGAAGACGGCAGAGCGGCTTGGCGCCGTCAGCGGCGTGCGCGTGGTCGACGTCGCGGGCCGGATGCACTACACCATGCCAAGCCACGCCGATGTCGCACCGTTCAACAACCCCGATGTCCGGCTTGCGCTCAAATATGCGATCGATCGGGAGGCCATCCTTAAGAAGGTGCTCCTCGGCCACGGATCGGTCGGCAACGACTCCCCGATCACCCCGTCCTATCGCTACTTCGCGGAGGACCTGAAGCCCAAGCCCCACGACCCGGAGAAGGCGCGCTTCCATCTGAAGAAGGCCGGCATGGAAGGTCTGACGGTTGAATTGAGTGCCGCCAATGCCGCGTTCGAAGGGGCGGTCGATGCCGCGGTCCTTTTCGCCGGTGCCTGTGCCGACGCCGGTATCACGGTCAAGGTTGTCCGGGAGCCGAATGATGGCTACTGGGACAGCGTCTGGCTGAAGAAGCCGTTCTGCCTGGCCTACTGGGGCGGGCGCCCGACCGAAGACGTGATGCTGACCATCGCGTACGCGACGGGCAATCCGTGGAATGAAAGCCACTGGAGCAATCAAAAGTTCGATACGCTCCTCGCGGCCGCGCGTGCGGAGCTCGACGACGCCAAGCGACGCGGCATGTATGTTGAACTGCAACACATTCTCAGCGAGGATTGCTCCACCATCATCCCGGCGTTCGCCAACCACGTTCACGCCGTCAGCGATAAAGTTGTGCATGGGGAATCGCTCTCCGGCGTATGGGAACTTGACGGTGGCCGCTGTCTTGAGCGCTGGTCGATGGCATAAGTGGAAAGACCAGAGAGCGCCTTCGCATCGGAATCGTGTGGATCGCGAGTCCGGGCGCGGCGCAGGCGTCTGTGGAACAGGAAATGTCGCAGCAATCGGTTGAGACCGGTATCGGAAAGCTGACGGAAATCTGGCAGGAGGGTCATTCGCTGCCGCGGGAGTTCTATCTCTCGCCGGAGATCTACGAGCGCGATATCGAGCGCATGCTGCTGCGGCATTGGATCTGCGCCGGCCATGAGAGCTCGATCCCTACCGCGGGCGACTACTTCCTGTTTGAGATGGATCGCGAATCCGTCATTGTCATGCGTGGGCACGACGGGATCGTGCGCGCGCTGATGAACGTGTGCCGTCATCGCGGCTCGCGCATCTGCACACGGGAGTCGGGGCATGCCTCCTCGGGGGTGATTGCCTGCCCCTATCATGCCTGGGTGTACAGGACCGACGGCTCGCTCCACGGCGCCCGAATGATGCCGGCGGACTTTGACAAATCGGCTCATTCGCTGGCCCAGATCGAATTGCGGATCGTGGCGGGCCTGATCTTCATCAACTTCTCGAAGGGTCCTCTCGGCCTGGATGCGGTCACGGAGACGATCAATTCCAGCCTGAAGGTCTATGGCTGGCACCGCGCAAGGGTCATCCATCAGGAGCGTTACCTGATCGATGCAAATTGGAAGCTATGCATCGAGAACCAGATGGAATGCTATCACTGCGCTCCGTCGCATCGGGATTACTCGCGGCTCCATTCCCAGGCGAAACCGGGCGTGGAGGAGTCCACGAACAGAATGCTGGCGCGGACGCGCGAGTTCGGCATCGATATTCCCATCCAGGACCATTGGGCGCTGCAGGCGCGGGCGGGGCAGGAAGCGGGCTATTGCCGCAGATATGCCATGTCTGGAACGGCCGTTACCGGAAGCGAGGACGGCGGACCGGTTGCCCCGCTCATGGGCGATTTTCCCGACTATGACGGCGGAACGACCTTCGTCTATGTCGGCCCACTCAGCTTCTTCATCGCGTATACCGATTATGGTGCGATCTTCCGCTTTATCCCGAAGCGGCACGATCAGACGGAGCTCATTGTCACCTGGCTGGTCGACAGCAAGGCGCACGAAGGCGTGAATTTCGATCGCGGCAGGGTGACATGGCTATGGCGGATCACCAGCGAATCCGACAAGAAGATCATCGAGGACAATCAACTGGGTGTTTCGTCACGCTTCTACCAGCCGGGGCCATATTCCTTCCCCATCGAGGCGAGCTCGCATCGGTTCGTCGAGTGGTACTTGCACGATGTGAATGAGCACGGCGAAGGATAGCCTGCCGCACATTGCATCCGTCCCGCATGTGACGCCGTGCCGTTCAGACTCTCCAGCCGAAGATGGCAAGCCGTGGACCGCTTCTCAAGTCTTCCAAGAGGATTTGCGCGGCATTGTGCCCGGGGACGCCCGTAACGCCGCCGCCGGGATGGGTGGAGGCGCCGCACTGATACAGGCCGGGAACCGGCGAACGGTAATCCGCGTAGCGCGCAACGGGTCTGCGGAAGAAGATCTGATCCAGGCTGAGCTCTCCATGATGCACGTGCCCGCCAGGCAGGTCGAACATGCGTTCCAGGTCCTGCGGCACCAAGATCTGCTTATGGATGACGCTGTTGCCGAAGCCCGGCGCGTAACGGCTGATTTGGCGCATGACGGCGTCGTATAGCTCGTTCCGGGCAGAGTCGTCCCAGTCGCGGTCACGTAGGCGGTAGGGGACGTGGCCGCCGAACACACTGACGACATGCTTGCCGGGCGGTGCGACAGTGGAATCGAATGCGCTGGGAGTGAGAATCCACAAATACGGTCGAGGCGCCATGCGGCCGTGCCGCGCCGCCTCGAACGCCTCCTCTAGCTCCTCCAGATTCTCCGCGATCGTGATCGAACCAGGGTTGGAGGCATTGAGCCCACGCGCCTCATAGGCTGACCAGCGTGGCAGTTGACTCGTCGCGAGATTGATCTTGAAGCAGGACGAGTCCGTGCGGATGCGCTTCACTGCCGCCACGAAGCTGGCGGGCAGGTGTGCCTTGTCCACCAGGCGCAGGAAAGTGGTCTGCGCATTAGCGTTGGCAATCACCACCTTCGCGTCAATCCGCTCGCCGTTTGCGAGAGCCACACCTCGCGCGGCGCCGTTCTCGACGATAATGCGTGACACCTCGGCATCGGTCTTGATTGTCACGCCCGCTGCTTCGGCGGCCCTGCGGAGCGCCTGAGTGACCGCTCCCATGCCGCCCTTGACGAGGCCGCCTGGGCCGGCGGGGGTGTTGGGGTCGCGCAGCATTGGACGCGCCAGCACGTATGCGGAGCCAGGTGTCTTGGGGCTGATATTGCCTCCGCTGCCCGAGGCATAACAGCCCAGAACCGTGAGCATCCTTTCGCTCTCGAACCAGCGCCGGAGGAAATCGTAGGCGCTGAGGGTCAGTAGGTCCCAGATGTCATAGAATCGTGCGCCGAGGTCGCGGAAACGCCACGCCAAAGAGAGCGCCCGGCCGATATCCCGCAATCGGCCAGTCGTCGGATCGACCGGGATTTGGAACAGCAGGCGCCGCAGGTACGGCATCAGAGAGTCCATGTGCGCGACGAAACGCGGATAGGCCTCGGCGTCAGCGGCCGAGAACGATCGGATTTCCTCCACCATGCGCGGCGTGTCGGGCCAGAAAACAATGCTGCCGCCATCCGCGAACGGCTGGAACCCGGGCGGTGTCTCGAGGACCTCGATACCATGCTTCCTGAGATCGAGGTCCATCATGATCTTGGGCTGGAGCAGTGACATCCAGAACGCTGCAACCGATATGCGGTAGCCCGGCCAAACCTCCTCTGTGACAACCGGGCCGCCGACCACACTGCGCCGTTCCACTGCCGTCACTTTCAATCCGGCCTTCGCAAGATAGGTTGCGCACACCATCCCGTTGTGGCCGGCCCCGATGATGACGGCATCCAAAGTGGGCATTCGATATCCCTTGTCTCCCTGCGTTACGGCACCACAGCCAGCGCGTCGATCTCGACCTGCACCCGTGAATCATAGAGCGCGGCCACCCCGACCAGGGCGCTCGCCGGCGGTGTCGCTGCGTTGATGAAGCGACCCCGTATCCTGCGCAGGATCGGGATCATCGACGGGTCGTAATCCGTGACGTAGATCGTGAAGCGAGCGACGGACCCGAAGCCAATACCGGCGGCGGTCAGCGTCCGCCCGACATTCTCGAAAGCCGCGCTCAGTTGCGCTTCAAAGTCGCCCGTGACGAGGTTGCCGGATGCGTCCGTAGGCACATGTCCCGACAGCACCATCAATCGGCCGCCGGAAATGACCATCCCCTGTGAAACTCCAGGAAACGAAGCGCCGGGCGGATTGACGGGCTCAAGCAAAGTGCTCATCTAAATTTGTACCCAACGGACAGAAAAACAGACTGATAGGTCAGTATCATTGAGGAAACGTCCCTGCAAGCGTCTTTTGCCGGTCCGGCAGCCGGACCTCGAGGGGCCCATGAAATGCAATTGCATCAGGTAGGGCGACCGTGCATACTGACCCATGGGTCGAAAAACACGACTGATGGGTACAAGCGCCGAAGGAGGATGGCAATGGGTCTCAAGATCAACTTCATCAATCCATTCGGAACTCCGGTCTATAATGGCCTCATTACCGAGACCTTGATGCCCTATGCGCGACCGGATACCGAGGTCGTGGTGACCAATACGCGTGATTGCCCCGAGAACATCGATTACTACTACAACAAGCACATCGTCGAGTTGGTCGTGTTCGAGGAAGTGATGCGCGCCGAACAGAACGGGTTCGATGCGGTGATCGTCGGCTGCTGCTATGACCCGGGAGTGCGGGTAGCTCGGGAGCTGGTCGACATTCCTGTGATTGGCCCACTCGAAGCGACCATGATGATGGCGCCGTATTATGCACATGACTATGTGGTAGTTACCGATCACCACAAAGCGGTCCCCTACCTGCGGGACTTGGTGACGCTCTATGGCGGCGTGAGCTGCCGCGACGTGTCCTGCATCAATTGGTGGGTCACCGACATGATCCGCGATACCGAGGGCGTTGCGCGCGATGCCATGGCGAAGTGCCGGAAGGCCATGGAGGACAAGGGAGCGGAAGCGGTCATCCTCGGCTGCACGATCATTGCGGCCAGCATGGAGAAGTGGCTGATCGATAGCAAGGCACCGCGCGAGCACACGATCCTCAATACCAACACCTTCTCGCTGAAGATGGCGGAATCGCTCGCGGATCTGAAGAAGCAGGGCCTCTATAACATCAATCGAGGCGGCTATTATCAGAAGCCGCAGCAGCGCAACGCCGGGGAGTTCGCCGAGGTACGGGCCCGCTATGGCCGGCCTTCGGCATTCTGAACTCCTGGATGCATCGGTAGCACAGGTCCGGAGTGAACGCATATGGGTACCCTGACGGGCAAGAACGCAGCCATCACGGGCGGTGAGACCGGCATTGGGCTCGCTATCACCGAAGCGCTTTGCGCCGCCGGCGCGCAGGTCCTGATCGGCGGAATCCTGGAGTCTCCCGGCCGAGAAGCAGTCAGGAATATCCGAGACAAGGGGGGTGCCGTCGACTTCATGAAGGTCGACGTGCGGGACGGTGCGGCCGTGGACGGGTTGGTGCAGTCGGCCATCGACCGGTTCGGATGCCTCGACATCATGGTGAACAATGCGGGCGTGTTCGATGGTTTCGCCAGCTGCATCGAGACGAGCGAGTCCCTCTGGGACAAGGTGATCGACATCAACCTCAAGGGCACCTTCTTCGGCTGCCAGGCAGCGTTGAAGCGCATGGTGCCCCAGGGTGGAGGACGCATCATCAACACAGCTTCGGTTGGCGGCCTGCGCGGCGCAGCCGACGGCGCTTCCTACACGGCTTCGAAGTTTGGCGTTATCGGCCTCACGCGCCAGATCGCCTGCGTCTATGCTGAGAACGGCATCACGATCAACGCCATCTGTCCGGGCGTCATCCAGACCGACATCCGCGGCAACTCGACCATCATTCTCGGCAGTGACGCACCCAAGATGGCTGGCGTTGGCTCCGATCCGGAGGCTTACAAGCGCCTGGTACCCGCACGCCGCAAAGGCCTTCCTTCAGAGGTCGCGGATCTGGCGGTATTTCTCGCCTCCGAGAACGCCGCTTACATCAACGGCCAGGCGATCGCCATCGACGGCGGCTGGACGGCGACATGACCATCGAGGCGGACTCACTTTCCGGATTCGATGCGGCGGAGACGGCAATCATTGATGCCGTACGTCGCTTCGTGGCGAGGGACGTCCGCCCGAATGTCGCGAGACTGGAGCGCGAAAGCCGCTGCCCCGATGAGCTGGTCGCGACGATGCGCGAGCTCGGTCTGTTTGGCCTGGCGATTGCCGAGGCTCATGGGGGCCTCGGGCTCAGGCTTCCGGTCTTCGCCGCCGTAATGGAGGAGCTGGCAAAGGGCTGGACGAGCCTCGCGGCCTATGTGAACAGCCACAGCACGGTCGCCTACGCGATCGCCCGACATGGGACCGACGCGCAGCGGAGCCACTACCTGTCTCGGATGGCAACCGGTGAAATCCGCGGCGCGCTGTGTCTGACCGAGCCAGGAGCCGGGTCCGATCTCCAGTCCATCGCGACGACCGCACTTGCCCGTGACGGCAGCTTCGTCGTCAAGGGCAGCAAGTTCTTCGTGACCAATGGCGCGCGCGCGAGCCTGCTTCTGACACTGGTCAAGACCGATCCGGCAGCCGAACCGGCCAAGAACGGGATCAGCCTGTTGCTGGTCGACAAGGACGCACCTGGCGTCTCCGTCGGGTCGACGTTCCACAAGATGGCCTACGCTCACGTGGACACCGTCGAAATCCTGCTGAACGAGGCGATCGTTTCAGGATCTGCACTGGTCGGCGGGATCGCCGGTCGGGGACTACAGCAGTTGTTCGACAGTCTCGAGGTCGGCCGCATCGCGATTGCCGCCAGCGCCGTTGGCCTTGCGGCAGACGCACTCGGCGAGGCCAAGCGCTACGCTGCCGGGCGCAACGCTTTTGGTGTCACCATTGATCAGCATCAAGCGGTCCAGCTGCGGCTGGCGGAGATGGCAACGAAGCTGGTGGCGGCGCGCCTGATGACGCGCGAAGCTGCGCGCGTGAAGGCCAGCGGCGCCAGGGCGGATATGATCTCGGGCATGGCCAAGCTCTTTGCGAGTGAGACCTGCAGCGAGATCGTGGCCGATGCGCTGCGGATCCATGGCGGGTACGGCTATATCAGCGAGTTTCCGGTTGAGCGCCTCTACCGGGAGGCCCCGCTATACATTGTGGGCGAGGGCACCAACGACATCCAGAAACTGGTGATCGCGCGCCGAATGCTCGAAGGCCACGAGGCCGCAATCCTGGGATTGCCGCAATGACCACCGTTTGCCTGACCTTCGACTTCGACGCGCTGTCGATCTGGATCAGCACCTTCAAGCTGACCTCACCGACGCCATTGTCGCGAGGTGAGTATGGCGCACGCGTCGGCCTGCCACGCATCCTGTCGCTGCTCGAGCGGCATGCGGTGCCCGCCACCTTCTTTGTACCAGCCCACACGGCGGCCAGTTTTCCGGAGTCTGTCCGCGGGCTCGCGGCGGCTGGCCATGAGATCGCGGTGCACGGCTTCGTCCATGAGTCCCCGGTGGCGCTGACCCGTGCCGAGGAGGTCGACCTGCTCACCCGGAGCGAGGAGGTACTGAGCAAGGTAACGGGTGTGCGACCAGTCGGCTATCGCTCGCCAGCCTGGGACCTCAGCCCTCACAGTATGCAAATCCTGGAAGAGCGCGGATACCTCTACGACAGCAGTCTGATGGCCGATGATTTTCGCCCATACAGGCCGCGGCGGGGTGACGTGGTGACAGAACAAGGCTTCGCGGCAGGCCCGGAATGCAACCTCATCGAATTTCCGGTCGCGTGGGAACTAGACGACTATCCCTATTTCCAGTTCATGTCCCGTCCCATCAATCAAGGCCTGCGCGATCCCCAGGAAGTGGGTGCGATCTGGCGCGCCGAGTTCGACTATTGCCGGAGTCAAGTGGCGGACGGGGTGTTCAACCTGACCAATCATCCGGAGATCATTGGCCGCGGACCACGCATCGAGATGCTGGATCGGCTGGTCACATACATGAAGAGCCAGGACGGCGTGAAATTTTCGACGCTGCAGGACGAGGCAACGCGACGACTGAGCGCACTCGGTCTGGCGCACTCTATCTCACCTGGACGTTGACCATATTGCGACACTGAACTGCACAAGGACATGTGATGAACGACAATCCGACAGTGGCCTCTATACCCGCCATCGGCAAGAATGCGTGCTACTATGAGGACCTGAACCCCGGTGACAGCTGGGTCAGTCCACGCCGCACCATCACCGAGGCCGACGTTGTGATGTTCGCCGCCCTGACCGGCGACCACAATCCGATCCATACCGACGAGGAGTTCGCGAAGACCACGATCTTCGGCGGTCGCATCCTGCACGGTCCGGCCGGATTCGCCATTGCGACCGGCCTGGAAAGCCGCCTCGGCATCAAGGAAGGCACCGCGATCGCATTCCTCGGCATGACCTGGGATCTCAAGGGGCCGATCAAGATCGGTGACACCATCCGGGTCGAGCAGAAGGTGACCGGCAAGCGCGAGACCAAGAAGGCCGGTCAAGGCATCGTCTTTTTCTATGTCGCGCTGATGAACCAGCGCAACGAGGTCGTCCAGGAAGGCGAATGGAAGATCATGATGATGCGCAGGTGCCGCTGATCGCCGGAGCAGCGCCGTGCAGGAGAGCATCCACGCGTTTCTGACCGAGATCGCGGCGCGGCACGGGGAAGCGCCGGCGCTCCGGTTCGGAGACCAGACTCTCAGCTATCGCCAGTTGCTGGTGGAGATCGACCGTGCGGTTGCCGGGCTGCGGGCACGCGGCGTGGGGAGGGGCACGAGCTTCGCGATGCTGTGCGACAATCGCCCTGAATTGATGATCGCGTATTACGCCGCGGCGCAGCTGGGCGCGGTGTTCGTGCCGATCAACCCGAGCCTGACCGCGCGGGAAGTCACGCACATCGTGGATCATTCCGGCGCGGCCACGCTGTTCCATGACGAGGCGATGCGGATGGTGGCCGAGCAGGCAGTGCCCGCGGAGCGGCGCAATGTCCTCGAAGCGCTGTCCGATGCGTCCCCAGCCGGCAGGTCTTCGGCAGCCATGGAACCAGGCGACGATTTCCTCATCATCTACACGTCCGGCTCAACCGGCACGCCCAAGGCAGTGCTCTTCGATCAGCGTGCCGAGCTCGCGGGCAATGCTTCCCTCATCGAAATGTGGGGCATCAGCGAGAAGGACATCACGCTTGTCGCCCTGCCGCTCGGGTTCCTCTATGGCCTTTCGACCGCCGCGGCGACCGGACTGCAGGCGGGAGGGCAGGTTCTCATTCAACGCCGCTTTCATCCTGGTGAAGTGCTGCGGGCGTTGGTGGCGCATCGCGCCAGCATCTATCACGGCGTTCCGACGATGTACACCATGATGCTGGATTACGCGGAGCAGAACGATCTGAGCATCGATCTCAGCTTCATGCGCCTGATGATCTGCGCGGGTGCACCACTCTCGGCGGAGCTGAAGGCGCGCTTCCAGACACGCTTCAGCAAAGCGGTCGATGACTACTATGCTCTGACGGAGGTACGTCCCGTGTTTGGGCGCTTTGCCGGCGACCCGCGTCCGATTCCAACTGGCGCGATTGGACGTTCCGCGCCAGGCGCTGTCATCCGTATTGTCGATGGCTCCGGCGCGGAAGTCCCCGATGGTGCGCACGGAGAGTTGCTGGTCCGCGCTCCCTCCACGCTCAAGCGCTACTTCAGGGATGAAGCCGTGACGAGCGCGGCCTTCCAGGATGGATTCTTCCGAACGGGCGATCTCGGCTATCGCGACGCAGGTGGATTCTATCATCTGACTGGACGCATCAAGGACATCATCATCCGTGGCGGTGCCAACATCGCGCCGGCGGAGGTCGAGGGAGTAATCGCACGACACCGTGACGTGCAGTCCGCCGCCGTCGTCGGCGTGCCCGATAGAAAGTACGGGGAGGTCGCGGTTGCCTTTGTCGTTCGCCGTGGTGGAGCGGGCGTATGCGCGGAAGAACTCGCGGCTCTCTGTCGACGGGATCTGGCTGAATACAAGGTGCCTGCGGAGTTCCGGTTTGTGACCGAGCTTCCTCTCGGTACTACCGGAAAGATCGACAAAAATGCTCTCAAGGCGCTATGGGCAAGGGCGCACCCATGACCCAGGCGCTGCCCATCTCCGTCGCGACAATGGCCATCCGCCGCTACGGGGACCTTCCGGCATTTCGATCGCATATCGACACGCTGGCGGCGGAAGCCGCAGACAAGGGCAGCCGCGTGCTGCTGCTGCCAGAGTTGACTTGCGTCGGCCTGCTGTGGGCATATCCAGAGGCGGCGCAGACGACAGTGTCCGATGTCGCGGATCTCTATCGCCGCCGTCTCACCCCCTTGTTTGGGCCCTATCAAGAGTCGTTGCGAGATGTTGCGCAGCACCGCCGGATCGCGCTGGCGGGCGGTTCGTTCTGGCATGAGGAAAGCGGGAAGGGGGTCAATAGCGCTTTCATCGCATTTCCCGATGGAACCATGCAGCGGCAGGACAAGCTGCATTGCACTCGGCCTGAGCAGGCGATCGACACAATCGGCGGCGAGGACCTGCACGCGTTCGAGGTCGACGGGGTCCGGATCGGCCTGCTGATCTGCTACGACATTCAGTTTCCCGAGCTGACACGCCACCTGGTGGCGGAGGGGATCCAGCTATTGCTGGTTCCCTCCCTGACCAGCGAGCGGGGCTACTGGCGCGTTCGCCACTGTGCCCATGCGCGCGCGGTGGAGAACCAGATCTATGTCTGCGTGTCGCCGCTCATCGGTGATCTTGGCATTCCGACCGACCACCCGGTCCAGGGCTGCGGGAGCGCATTCGTCGCGTGTCCGATCGACAATCGATTCAATATCGACGATGGGACGTATGCGCGCGGGCCGGCGAACGCGGAGAGCCTGCTGCACGTGAGCTTGGACCTGGCGCGGCTGGACCTTTCTCAGCATAGGTCGGAAATCCGCCAACGAGCCGACCGCCGTCCGGCACTTTACGCACGGCTTCGCACGTAGGCGCAAGACCCTCTGTTCCTCCAGCAGACTTCAATGCCCATCGGAGGAAGCCCCGGAGTGCAGAAATGACGAGCATGACCATGACTTCGGATTGGACCACGGGGATTGCCGGGACGATGCGCGCGATGGTCCTGACCGGTCATGGTGGCCTCGACAAGCTCGTGCTCCGCGACGTGCCGAGGCCCAGACCTGGTCGTGGAGAGGTATTGATCAAGGTGGGGGCATGCGGCGTCAACAACACCGAGATCAATACGCGAACCGCTTGGTACGACCGTGCGGTCAATGCCAGCGTTTCGGTAGAGCTTGGTCTCTATGGCCTGGACAGTTCCACTGGTACGTCCGACGCTGAAACGATCGCATCGTGGAACAGCTCGACTGTCGCATTCCCGCGTATCCAGGGCGCGGCCATTGCCGGCCGTATTGTGGAAGTGGGGTCAGGCGTGGATACAGGCCGGCTGGGGCAGCGTGTTCTGATCGATCCTCAGGTGCGGAATCTCAATCTCCCTCTTCGCGCGCAACTTGTTGCTTATATTGGGAGCGAGCGTGACGGCGGCTTCGCGGAACATGTCGCTGTGCCTGCCGAAAACGCGCATGTGATCCACTCTTCGCTTTCCGACGCTGAGCTCGCGACCTTTCCTTGCTCATACGATACGGCTGAGGAGATGCTCGAACGTGCGCGGCTGGCGCGAGGCGAGACGATCGTGATTACGGGTGCCGCCGGGGGAGTAGGGACGGCGTTGATCCAACTTTCTCTCATCCGTGGCGCGCGTGTTGTGGCGATCGCGGGCGCTGCGAAGGAAGCGCGCATCCGCGCACTCGGAGCACACGAGTTTGTCGCGCGTGAGAGCGGGAATGTGAGGCTCGCGGTCGAGAAACTCGTTGGCGAGCAAAGCGTCGATGTCGCGGCAGATGTCGTCGGCGGCGCAGTATTCGGACAGCTCCTGAAATTGTTGAGGCGTGGTGGACGATACATGACGGCGGGCGCAATTGCCGGCCCAGTCCAGCCGATGGACCTGCGCGATCTCATTTACAAGGATCTCGAAATGCACGGCGTCACTTGTCCGACACCTGGGGCATTTGCACGGGTTGTCGGGTGCATTCAATCCGGCCAGCTCAGGCCGTTGGTCGAGAAGATCTTCCCATTGGCCGAGTTGCCTCAAGCCCAGGCAGAGTTTCTTAAGCGCGAGCACTTCGGAAAGTTCGTGATCGTTCCATAAGCCTGCTCCAGCGCCGTCTCGCTGTGTCGGCGTCGCGTTTCCAGTTCAGCGCTGTGCCGTCTCCCAATCTGGATTGACCCAATAGGGCAGGTTCGCGGGCGGCAGGGAGGTCCCCCGGATGAGGTCGCTTGCTCGCTCGGCCAGCATCATGCTCGGGGCATTGGTGTTGGAACTGACGACCTGCGGCATGATCGAGGCGTCCACCACGCGCAGGCCATGCACGCCGCGCACGCGCAATTGCGGGTCGACTACGGAGTCCTCGTCGCCGCCCATGCGGCAGGTCCCTGTGGGGTGAAAGGCTGTCGAGATGCAGTTGCGGATCCATGTGTCTAGACCGGACTCGGTCGCTGCAGCTGCGCCGGGTGCGATCTCGTCGCCAGCATAGGCCTGCAGAGCCGGCTGGTGGACGATCTCGCGAGCCAATCGCACCGCTCGGCGCATCGTCGCGAGGTCACGTGGGTCGCTCAGATAGTTGAACTGGATCCTCGGCGGCGCGGTCGGATCGGGACTGCGCAGGATGACCGTACCGCGGCTTTCTGCCCGCAGCATGGTCATATGTATCTGGAAGGCATGCCCTGGATGCGGATTGAAGCTGTCTGGCTGGAAGGCCAATGGCAGGAGCTCCAACTTGAGGTCGGGATGCTGGATGCCAGCCCCGGTGCGGATATAGGCGGCCGCCTCGAACTGATTGCTGGCTGCCAGACCCTTGCGCGACAGGAACCACCGCAGCCCGGTGAGCCACTTCCCGGGAAAGCACGAAGCGGCGAACAGCGTAACCGGGGCCTTGCACCAGTATTGCACCGTCAGGTCGGGATGATCCTGGAGATTGCGTCCGACGGAGCCGCGGTCGGCAACCACGGCGATGCCAAGACTGCGCAGCGCTTCTGCCGGACCTATTCCCGAGAGCATCAGGACTTGCGGCGAGTTGAAGGAGCCGCCACAAAGGACGACCTCCGAAACGGCCCTCGCGCGGCAGGTCCTGCCGCGTTGGCGGTATTGGATGCCAGTGGCGCGCGTCCCATCAAAGGTGATGCACTCGACCAGGGCATTGGATTCGATGCGCAAGTTGGAGCGTGAACGGGCCGGGTCGAGATAGGCGCGGGCGGCGCTCCACCGCCTTCCGGCGGCGATCGTCATCTCGTTCGGGCCGAAACCTTCTTGTTGATAGCCGTTGCTATCGGCAGTCAGCGGATAGCCCGCCTGTTGCCCCGCTTCCATGAATGCTTTGTTGAGGGGTGCGGATGTCAGGTCCGGTGCAGTGGTTTTGAGCGGTCCGTTCCCCCCACGATAGGGTCCTTCACCCCCAGCGCAGCTCTCCGATCGCCTGAAATAGGGCAGCACATCGGCGTAGCTCCAGCCGGTGCAGCCATACTTTGCCGCCCAGGCGTCGTAGTCGAGGCCATGACCGCGGGTATAGACCATGCCGTTGATGGATGACGAGCCGCCCAGTACCCGGCCGCGTGGATGAGGAATCTGGCGGTTGTTAAGGTGCGGTTCCGGTTCGGTCACGTAGTTCCAATTGTGCGCGCCACTCTCCAACAAGGTGGCCACGCCAAGAGGCATATCGATTCGCCAGTCCTTGTCGGCCCCACCGGCCTCGAGAAGGAGCACTGTGTGGCGTTGATTCTCGCTCAGCCTGGCCGCCATGACGCAGCCCGCCGATCCGGCGCCAACGACGATGTAGTCGAAGGTCCCGATTTCAGGGGCATCGCCGTGCGTCATCGTCCTGTCCCTGACCATTGCATCCTCAAAATGTGCCGAGCCGCCGTGCTGCGCAGGGGGGGTGCGCGCCGCCAAGATCCTCACGTTGGCCACAGAAGTATCTTGCAAAGAACCCCGACATTATGGAATACTGACCAACGGGTCGAAAAGATAGATCAGAGGGTCAGTTTACACAAGCGACCCCCACGCCACCAAGCAGGGAGAGAGGTGCCGCATGTTGCGTTCGAGTTCGCGTCTCACACGCCGTCATGTATTAGCTGCCGCAGGCGCGACCGCGTCGGCGCTGGCCATGCCGAACATCGTTCGCGCCGCCGATCCGAAACTGCGCGTCGGCGCGCTGTTGCCGCTGACCGGGGATCTGGCGCTATGGGGAGTGCCGGGCAAGAACGGTGCCGATGTCTGGGCGGCGCGTACCAACAAGGCCGGCGGCATCGTTGTCGATGGCGTGCGTCATGAAGTCGAAGTCGTGGCCTTCGACGGTGCCTACATTGCGGAAAAGACGCTGCAGGGCGCACGTTCCTTCATCGACCAAGATGTCAAATACACCATGGTCATCGGCGGTGACGATTGGTCAGCGCTGCAGGATTTTTCCAACCGGAACAAGGTTCTGACCTCCACCCTCTACGTCACTGACCTCAATCCTGACGCCAAGTACCTGCTGGCGCCGGTCGAAGTGCATCCACTCTATTTCGGCTGCGGCGCCGAATACCTGCGCAAGGTCGAGCCGAAGGTGAAGTCGGTCGCGCTGTGCGCCCAGGATGATTTGACCGGCCGCGTGGCGCTGGCCTACTGGCGGGCCGGCTTCGACGCGCACAACTTCGACATCGTGAAGGACGAATATTTCGACCTGGCGACAACGGACTTCGCGCCGGTCGTCAGTTCGCTCCTGGCCAGCAAGCCGGAGGCGGTTTGCCTCGACACGGCCTACCCGTCATTCGCGCTTCTGCTGGTCGAGCAGCTTTACATCCAGGGCTTCAAGGGTCGCATCCTGCATGCCGGCCTTGAGCTGCTGCCGGACATGGTGAAGCGCACAAGCGTGGAGTTCATGGAAGGCGCGATCACCTTCTTCCCTCGCTTTGACGATCCAGCGATCAGCACCTCCGCGGTCGGCTTCCCGGATGCCACGGGGTTCTACCAGGATGTGGAGAAGACCTATCCCGGTGGCTGGAACAACACGAGCTGGGAATTTCCGGCCTGCCTCGAGGTCTGGAAGCGCGCGGTGGAAGCGGCCAACACGACCGAGCCGGACGCGCTTCTCGCCAGCATGAAGGCGAATCCGCCCGAACATATGTTCGGGCCGGCGAAGTGGTGGGGGGAGGATCTGTTCGGCTCGAACAACGCGCTGGTCGGTGCCTGGCCGATCGTGGTGGTGAAGGGCGGCAAGGTCGACATCGTGCAGATGAGCAACCAGGCGGCTTGGTACGAAGCCCACCGCGACTTCGTCATCAAGCGATTTGAGGAAGAGCAGCTGATGCCCAATCAACGCCGGTGAGTGACCGCGCCGAGATGGCGCCGGGCGTGGCATGCAGATCCTGATCGATACCTTGCTCAACTCGGCCATGGCGAGCGCCGCCACGGCGCTCGTCGCAATCGGCCTTGCCCTGGTCTTTGGGGTGATGCGGGTCGAGAACTTCGCTCACGGCGAGCTCTACATGGTTGGGGCTTACGTCACTTGGTACGTCAGCACCGACCTGCAGCTCACCTACTTTTCCGCACTCGTTTGCGCCGTGCTCTTTACGGCGCTGATCGGCGCGGTGATGGAAGTGGCTCTCTTCCGCCGCCTGCGCAGCAATCCCGTCGGCTGCCTCATTGTCACGATCGGTGTGCTGCTCGTCTTGCAGACAGCGGCGGTATGGTTCGCCGGGATCAACCGCACGCTGCTCGTGGAATCACCCTTTCCGGGTGCCTTGCGCGTTAGCTCGTTCGCGCTGCCCTGGCATCGCCTATTTGTCATCGTAGCGGCCATTGTCCTCATGCTGGCGCTCACATGGTTGCTGCGACGGACGATGTTCGGTTGGGCCGTCCGCGCCATGGCGCAGGATCGGGAGGCGGCCAGCCTGCAAGGCATTTCCATCGGAAAGATATCGATCGCAGCGATGATGCTCAGCGCAGGCCTCGCCGGTGCAGCGGGCGGGCTGATGGCCCCGATAGTGCGCATCAGCCCATTCATGGGCCAGCCGGTTATCATTACCGCTTTCATCGTCATCATCATGGGCGGGCTGGGCTCGGTGGAGGGAGCGATTATCGCCTCCATTCTCTATTCCACGTTCTTTACGTTCGTCTCGACCTACATCGACAGCACCGTCGCAGCCATCGCGGGGCTCTGCATCATGCTTGCCGTGCTCATCTTCATGCCGAGCGGCCTCATGGGCCGGACCGAGAAGGTCTAGTCGGTGCGACCGCGTTCGATCTCAACGGGCGTGGCGATCGTGCTGATCGCAGCGGCTGTGCTGCTGCCGCTGGTTGCCGGTGATTACTTCACGGCCTTTGGCACCGAGATCGCCATCACCGTTCTGATGCTATCCAGTTATCGGATCATCGTGCTGACCGGAGAGTGGTCCTTTGCACACGTCGTGCTGCAGGGGGTCGGGGCCTACACGGCGGCCATCCTGGTCAAAGACCTCGGCTGGCCATTTCCTGCGACACTGGCGGCGGGCGCGGCCATGTCGGCGCTTGTGGCGGCGATCCTCAGCTATCCGCTCCTGCGCATGAAGGGTTTCTACTTCTTGATGGGCAGTTTTGCAGCGGCAGAAGCCATCCGCCTGCTCTGGCGCAAGATTCCATTTTTTGGCGGCACGCGCGGTCTATCGAACATCCCGGCGCCCTATCTGGAGCTTGGTGGTGTCAGCATCGACTTTGGCCACACCACCAACTATTTCTATCTTACCCTGACCGTCGTGATCTGCTGTCTGCTGTTGATGTGGTGGATGGAGCAGGCGCGCATTGGCGGAATTTGGCGTGCAATCCAGCAGCAGGACGTGCTCGCACAATCGATCGGCATCGAGTCGCGCACTTATCGCCGGCTCGCCTTTGTCATTGCCGCAGCCTTCGCAGGAATCGCCGGTGTCCTGTTGGCTTACGCCTTCGGCAGCGTGACCGCGAACCGGTTCAGCTTGAACTTCGCACTCTACCTCATGATCTGGTCGATCGTTGGCGGCACTCGAACGTTCTATGGTGTGGTCCTAGGCGGCGTGGTGCTCATGGTCTTCGACGAATCGCTGCGCTTTGCCGAGGAACTCCGGCCTGGCGTCTATGGCCTCATCCTCATTGCAGTGATGCTGTTCTTTCCACAGGGGCTGGAACGCCTTTTGGCGCCAATCGTGGGAGGCCCCACCAAGGCACCGCGCCGAGATGTGGTTCCCAGCACCAGATCGGAGAATGCATGACGGGCATTCTCCAGCTCTTGGCCGTTCGCAAGGCGTTCGGGGGCTTGCTCGCGGCTGACGAAGTCAGCCTTTCCGTTGTGGCCGGCACCATCCACGGTCTCATCGGACCGAACGGTGCAGGCAAGACGACTTTGTTCAGCCTGATTACCGGGTTCTATCGTGCTGACTCGGGAACAGTCGTCTTCGATGGCACCAATGTGACGCCAATGTCGACCAGCGCCCGGGCCAGGCTTGGACTGGTGCGGACGTTTCAGTCTAACCTGCTCTTCAGCGAACAGTCGGCGATCGAGAATGTTGTCAGCGGCGGATTGGGCACGCGGTCGCGCCAAGCTTTCGATTGGCTGTTCGAACGCCCGTCTCAGCGCGCTGCAGTCATGGAGAGGGCGCGGGAGATTCTCCAGTCCTGTGGCCTTGGGGACAAGGCCGAAGTCCCGGCCGGCAGCTTGTCGCATGGTCAGCAACGAATACTCGGAATCGCGGTCGCCCTGGCTGCGGGCCCCCGGCTGCTGTTGTTGGACGAGCCGTTCACCGGCATGACCGCGCGCGAAAAGGACGCTCTGGTGGAGATTGTCCAGTCCATTCGCGCACGCGGTGCTTCGATCGTCCTCGTGGAGCATGACATGCGAGCCGTGATGCGGCTCTGCGATCGCATTACGGTGCTCAACTTCGGCAAAGTGCTGGCGGAAGGAACGCCGGATCAGGTCCGCCGCCATCCGGACGTGATGGCTGCATACCTTGGGACGGCCTGACATGCTTGAACTGCGCAGCCTCAGTGTGCATTACGGAGCTGTCGCCGCAATCCGCGACCTGTCGCTTTCCGTGGACGCCGGAAGCATCGAAAGCATTATCGGATCGAATGGCGCTGGCAAGAGCACAACGCTCCGCGCGATCTCTGGACTGGTGCGTCCGACCGCCGGAGAGATCTGGTTCGATGGTGGACGCATAGACCACCTTGAATCGAAGGCGATTGTTGCCCGTGGTATCGCCCATGTTCCGGAAGGCCGCCGTGTGTTTCCGGACCTTACCGTCGAGGAGAATCTCCTTATTGGCGGATATCTGCGCCGGGATCGCGTGGCACTGAGGCGCGACTTCGACGAGATCTGCAGCGAGTTTCCCCGCTTGGCGGAACGGCGGCGTCAAATGGCCCGCACGCTGAGCGGCGGTGAGCAGCAGATGCTGGCAATCGGCAGGGCCATCATGTCGGCGCCGCGCCTGATCCTGATGGACGAGCCGTCGATGGGCTTGTCGCCGATCATGGTTTCCACCATGGCCCAGATCATTCAGCGGATCAACAGGAGCGGCCGAACCGTCCTCCTGGTCGAGCAGAACGCCAACGTGGCGCTGTCGATCTGTGATCGTGCGGCGGTGCTTGAGCGGGGAAGCCTCGTCCTCAGCGGTACCGGTGCGGAGCTCAAGGACAACGAGCATGTGCGCATCGCCTATATCGGCATCTGACTGGCACGAGGATCCGGTCAATTGCCTGTGGCGGATCAGCCGCTTGCCTGGTGCGGAATCTTTTGACCAGCCGCAAGATCGGCCTGTCGATCAAGACGTCCTGACGCAGAACGCGTTACACGCAGTCGCGTGGCATCTCTGCGCGCGTGGTCATCTCGTGCGCGGGGCCTATTACGCTGCGCGTGAGGCGGCATCTGCATCGCTCACAGCCTGGCACAATGTGGCGAGAGAGATTGCAGAAACCAATCCGCGGCCCGTCTCGCGCGCCCACGCCTTTCATGCGCGGCTCGCCAGTCATCACCAAGCGGCCTATCGCGCGCTCGCGCGCAAGCAATTGTCTGATCTTGCCGCCTGCGCGCGGCTGAAGACGGAAGGTCTTCTGGCTGCTGTCACCGCGGCGGAAGGAGACCTGCATGCCGCCGGCGTCGAGCTCGACGGCATCTCGCTCGCTTGGCGTGCAGGCCTGCCGGTGCGGTTGCCTGGCTTGCGCGCCATCGAGCTTGCAGTGGCCGCCTGGTGCTCGGCCAGCGGCGACGCGGGCCGCGCGCGCGAGGCGGCATCCCGCGCGGCGACGGTGACGGGTGTGTTATCCGCCTATCCGGAAGACGCTCCCGCAGATTGGCCGAAACGTCCGAGCCAGGAGGAACTCCTGCGCTTCGCCTTTGCCGCGACGCGGCTACCGGAGGCGATCGAATCATGGTCCATTGTTCAGGAGGCTTAGAGCTCGATGCTCGCCCGCGGTGAGGACAGCAACAGTTTCGACTACGTCATTATTGGCGCCGGATCAGCAGGGTGCGTGCTTGCCAATCGCCTCAGCGAGGAGACCGACGCTTCGGTTCTGCTGCTGGAGGCCGGCGGTCCGGATCACTGGTGGGATTTCCGCATTCAGATGCCGGCGGCGCTGACCTATCCGCTGAACGGTACGACCTATAACTGGCAGTTCGTGACCGAGCCAGTCGCGACGCTGAACAACCGGCGGATCCGATACTTCCGGGGCAAGGGTCTCGGCGGCTCCTCGACCATCAACGGCATGGTCTATGTTCGCGGCAATCCCATGGACTTCGACAATTGGGCCAAGGACCCGGCGCTGGCGGAATGGTCCTACGCATACTGCCTGCCGTATTTCCGCCGGGCCGAGACCTACGACCAGGGGGCCGATGAGTATCGCGGCGGCGACGGGCCGCTGCACGTCACCAAGGGGTTCGGGCTCAGCCCGCTCTATCAGGTCTTTCTGGAGGCAGCCTACGAGGCCGGTCATGCGCCAGTCGCGGACATGAACGGGTACCGCCAGGAAGGCTTCGGCCGCATGGACATGACCATCCATAATGGCATCCGGGAAAGCACCGCGCGGGCCTATCTTCGGCCGGTTGCCCATCGCTCGAATCTCACCGTTTGCACGGGCGCTCTGGTATCGCATCTGGTCCTGGAGAATGGCAGGGCCGGGGGCGTCGCCTTCCGAAGCCGCGGCCGAAGTCGAATCATCACCGCCGCGCGCGAAATCATTCTGTGCGCCGGAGCCATTCAATCGCCACATCTGCTGATGCTCTCCGGCATCGGGCCAAGTGCTGAACTGCGGCGGCATGATATTCCCTGCCGGCATGATCTTCCCGGGGTGGGCCGCAATCTCGGCGATCACCTGGAATTCATCGTGGCCTACGAATGCCGCAAGCCGGCCTCGTACTATCCCGCGACCAAGCTGCATCGTCAGGCAATGATCGGTGCACAGTGGCTTGCCACGCGCAAGGGCCTCGGCGCCTCCAACTTCTTCGAAGCAGGCGGTTTTCTGCGGGGATCGGAGGATGCCAAATGGCCGGATGTGCAACTGCACTTCGTGGCATTGGCGGCCGACTACTCGGGTCGAGCGGCTTCTACCGGCCACAGCTACCAAGTTCACCTTGGTCCCCAACGATCCCTCAGCCGCGGTACTGTTGCCCTGCGCTCCACGCGTCCAGACGATGCGCCCATCATCCAGCCGAACTTTCTGGCAGAGGCGGCTGACTGGAGAGAATCGCGCGCCGCGATCCGGGCATCGCGGTACATCCTGGAACAGCCGGCCTTTCGTGCCTACCGCGGGAAGGAGCTGAGGCCCGGTCCGCGCGCAGACCGTGACGACACTTTAGACGAATACATCCGGGAGAACGCAGAGACCGGCTATCACTTCGTCGGAACTTGCCGCATGGGGAGCGGACCTGATTCTGTGGTCGATGGCCAGTTGCGGGTCCATGGCATTGACGGGCTTCGCGTAGTCGACGCGTCAGTTATGCCCGAGGCGACGAATGGCAACACAAATGCGCCGACGATCATGATCGCGGAACGAGCAGCCGATCTGATCAAGGGGCGGACGCTGCCGCCGGCAAAAGTGCCCTACTATCGGCATAGCGCCGCCAAAGGGACGTGACGAGTGAACGGCTGGAACGCCGAGCTTCCGACGAGGGTGTGGCTGTCGCGCCGATTGGAGGCACTCGGCTGTGCTGGATTTCCACCAAACGGTCAGGCCGTCGTTGGCGTCAGCTCTGCAGCGACCCAACGCTCCGTGCCGTTCGCCTGAGCGCTTGCGGCGGCTGACCGAACGCGCGGATGAAGGCGCGCCGCATGCGCTCCGGATCCCCGAAGCCGACCGCCGCCGCCACGCCATCGATCGGATCTGCAGAGCTCTCGACCCGTTCGCGCGCAACCTCCAGCCGCAGCCGCTCCACCGCCTTGGCCGGGGTCAGGCCCGTCTCCGTCGTGAAGGCGCGCGCGAAATTGCGCGGGCTCATTGCGGCTTGACCGGCCAAGCGGTCGACCGTCAGGGGCTCGCTTAAGTGCGAGCGCATCCAGTGGAGCAGCTCGGCAAAGCGGCCGTCCTGGCGATCCACCTCGATCAATGCGGAAAACTGCGACTGCCCGCCTGGCCGGCGGTGATAGACAACCAGGTGCTGTGCCGTGCGCCGTGCAATGTCTTCGCCTAGATCTTCGCCGATCAGGGCGAGCGCGAGATCGATCCCCGCGCTGACGCCCGCAGACGTCCAGATGTTGCCTTCATGTGTGAAGATTCGATCTGGCTCTACGCGCACCCGCGGGAAGCGCCGCGCAAGCTCGGCGCTGTGGTCCCAGTGTGTCGTCACCCGATGGCCGGTCAGCAACCCGGCTTCGGCCAGCACAAATGTTCCGGTGCAGATGCTGGCGACGCGACGTGCGCGCCGCGCGGCTTTTTTCAGCCAGGCCATGGTTCGAGCGCAACGCGCCGGAACGCTCCACTCTCCGCCAGAAACGATCAGCGTGTCGAGCGGGGCTTTGGGCAACGCCACGGCGTGCATCGCGGCACCCGAATCGCTTGCGACCGGGCCCGGCTTCAACGCGACCACCGACATCTCATAGGCGCCGGGGGCGAAAACGTTGGCGTTCCCGAACGCAGAAATCGGACCCGCAGCATCCAGAAGCCCAAAGTCTGGATAGATCAGAACACCGACAGTCCGGGTCATGGCAGAAAACGAGGGAACTATGTCATTCCAGACATAAGCTAATGCGGCCATACTGATGCTGTCAAGCGGGGAGGGCGAGACGATGGAGACGTGTCATGCAGGAAGCAGCCTCGATGATGGCAAACAGGGCCGAATCCGCGGACGCGATCCCCGCCGCCCTTTTGCGGCGGTTCGCCGGCGCGCTGCGGAGTTGGAGAGCGCGCCGCCGCCAGATGCGGGAGATCGCTCGTCTAGACGATCACATGCTCGCCGACATCGGCCTGACCGCGATCGCATGCATACCGATCCGGACCACCTCGCGTGAGCCGGCCCCTATCCGAGCCGGACCGCATGCGGTCCTAGCCCGCGAGCTGGGCGGCGAGGTCGCGGTCTGGGGCAGCGGCCAGCACGAGCGCGCAAATCATGCATGCTGACATCGTCCTGCGAAAGGCGGGCCTGCTGCAGGCGATCAGCACTGTGGAGAGCGTTGCCGCGGCTGTCTCCTCGCGGCGTGCGGTCAGTGCATCGCCGGAACCGCACTCGTGCCCCCGAACAGGCAAGCAAGGCGGAGATTCACGATGCCGACTTTCTACCGGCTATTTACGTATCGCGGACTCGAGCGCTGGATCCATCCATTGGCGCCCGCGCCCGTTCAGCAGTTGCCGAGCACGCTGGGCGCCTTCTATCGGCACTTTCTCGAGCCGGTGCGAGGCCTCGTCGTCACGACGTTGCTCGTATCCCTTGCGGTGTCGCTCATCGAGCTTTCGCTCTTTGGCTTCCTCGGGACGCTGGTCGACCGCATGGCGGCTTCGGGTCCGAATCGCTTTGTGTCGGAGAACCTCTGGCTGCTTGTTCTCATGGGCGCGGTCGTGCTGTTGTTGCGGCCGCTCTTCTCGATCTTTTTGCGCGGGCTCGTGAGCCTGGCCGTCACCCCGAATCTCTCAACGCTCGTCCGCTGGCAGAGCTACCGCTATGTGCTCAGGCAAAGCCTCGGCTTCTTCCAGAACGACTATTCCGGCCGCATCAGCCAAAAGCTGATGCAAACGGGGATGGCGCTGCGTGAAAGCGTCGTGAACGTGATCGACAACAGCTGGAGCTTCGCCGCCTACCTTGCCGGCGCCATCCCCATACTGGTCGGTTTCGACTGGCGGCTGCTCCTGCCGTTCCTCGCCTGGACGGTCGCCTACGGATTCGTTGTTGTCACTCTCGTGCCGCCGGTGCGCGCTCGCGCAGCAGTAACGTCGGAGGCCAATTCCGGGCTGACGGGCAGGGTCGTCGACGGCCTCGCCAACATCGTGTCGGTCAAGCTCTTCGCCCATGCTGAGCGCGAGGAGGCTTTCGCGCGCGAGGCATTCGAGCGATCGCTTGACGCGACGCGACTCATGTTCCGCGCCATCGTGACAATGAACGCGGCATTGACCCTGATCAACTCGGCCTTCATCTTCCTCGCGGCCGCGCTGTCGATCTGGCTCTGGACCGAAGGGGCGATCACGCTCGGCGCAGTTGCCGCCGCCAACGCGCTGGTGTTCAGGCTGAACCAGATATCGGGCGGAATGCTCCGCTCGATCAGCATCCTCTTCGAGAGCACCGGTACGGTCGAGAACGGCATGACGACGATCGCGAAGCCGAACAGCATGACCGATGCGCCGGCCGCGCCGCCGCTTGCCGTGCGCAGGGGCGCGATCGCGTTCCGGAACGTCTCGTTCGGCTACGATGGGGGCGAGCATGTCATTCGGAACTTGTCGCTTGCCATCCGGCCGGGGGAGCGGGTCGGGATTGTAGGGCCGTCGGGCGCCGGCAAGTCGACGCTGGTGAACCTCTTGCTCCGCTTCTACGCGATCGAGAGAGGAAGCGTCTTGGTCGACGGCCAGGACATTGCTGCGGTCACGCAGGAATCGCTCCGCGCGGCTATCGGAATGGTCACGCAGGATACCGCGCTGTTCCATCGATCAGTCCGCGACAACATCAGCTATGGGCGCCCCGATGCCGAGGAGGCGGCAATCGAGGCGGCGGCGCGAGCGGCGCGCGCCGACGGCTTCATTCGAGGGCTGGTCGACCCGCGCGGGCGGCGCGACTATGCCGCGCATGTCGGTGAGCGAGGCGTCAAGCTCTCGGGCGGCCAGCGCCAGCGGATCGCGATCGCGCGCGTCATCCTAAAGGACGCGCCGATCCTCGTCCTAGACGAGGCGACCTCGGCGCTCGATTCGGAGGTAGAGGCGGCAATTCAGGAGACGCTAAAGGATTTGATGCGTGGCAAGACGGTCATCGCCATTGCGCATCGCCTTTCCACCATAGCTGCCATGGACCGCCTAGTCGTCATGGACAAAGGTCGGATCGTTGAGGAAGGGACGCACGCCGAGTTGCTCCGCGCCCGCGGCCTCTATGCCCGTCTCTGGCAGCGGCAGTCCGGCGGGTTCCTGGGCGAGACCGAGCACGCACGTTCGCTGAGAAGCATTCCGACCGGCGGCGACAGGAATGTTGCCTGAATGTCCGGCCCGAGGGTGCTGCTTCGCGTGGGACAGGCAATCCTACAAGGCCGATACCATTTTAAGTTCGTTCGAGACCAATGTAGGGGCTCATTCGAGTGAAACTCTATAGGCAGATGTCAATCGATACTGCCTTCCGTCTCAAAGCGGGACTTGAGCGGCTCTATGTTGCTATCCTAGCAACAATCAACCGGCGCCCAGATGATCGGCACTCGTGCAGGCGGCATCCACGGAGGCGGTGCATCTCCAGTGCGATGCGTCCCTTCCGGCAGTTCGTCCGAGGGGGCATCAGGGGGCGACTACCGGCCGCTTGGGCTCGATCGCCTCGAAGCTGGCTTACGGCCGCGATCCGGATTACGGCGGGGTGACGCTCATCGCTCACTCTGCCGCCTTGTGCTCGACGCGGCGATGGCGCACCGCGGCGCCCGACTCGTACCAACCGCGCGTGCGGTTCACGATCCGCACGACCGACAGCATCACGGGCACCTCGATCAACACGCCAACGACCGTCGCGAGCGCGGCGCCGGACGAGAAGCCGAACAGGCTGATCGCCGCAGCCACCGCCAACTCGAAGAAGTTGCTCGCGCCGATCAGCGCGGAGGGGCCCGCTACGCAATGCGCCTCCCCGGTCCAGCGGTTCAGCAGATAGGCGAAACCGCTGTTGAAATACACCTGGATCAGGATCGGCACCGCCAGCAAGACTATCACCAGCGGCTGCTGGATGATCTGCTCGCCCTGGAAGCCGAACAGCAGGACCAGGGTCGTCAGGAGGGCGAGAAGGGACAAGGGCTGCAACGTGCCGAGCAGGCGCTGGAGCCCGGCAGCCCCGGCACCCGCCAGGACTGACCGCCGCATGATCTGGGCAAGGCAGACCGGCACCACGATGTAGAGGACGACCGACAGGAGCAAGGTCTGCCAAGGCACCGTGATGGCTGAGAGCCCGAGCAGCAGGGCGACGATCGGCGCGAACGCGAACACCATGATCACATCGTTGAGCGCGACCTGGCTCAAGGTGAAATGCGGCTCGCCGTCGCTGAGATTGCTCCACACGAACACCATGGCCGTGCACGGCGCCGCCGCCAGCAGGATCAAGCCGGCAATGTAGGAGTTGATCTGGTCTTCCGGCAGCAGCGGCCGGAACAGCCAGGCGATGAAGATCCAGCCCAGCGCGGCCATCGAGAACGGCTTGACCGCCCAGTTGATGAAAAGCGTCACGCCGATGCCGCGCCAGTGCTGGCCGACCTGGCGGATGGCGGCGAAGTCGATCTTCACCAGCATCGGGATGATCATCAGCCAGATCAGGCCCGCGACCGGCAGGTTGACCCGCGCGATCTCCAGCCCGCCGATCGCCTGGAAAAGCGCGGGAAACAGATGGCCCAGAGCGATGCCAAGGACGATGCAGAGCGCGACCCAGAGGGTCAGATAGCGTTCGAAAGCCGACATGGGTTACGCCGACTTGGGCAGGGAGCGGCCGATCTCGTCCAGCCGCTTCTGCAAGCTGAGGCGGTCGAGCGACTTCATCGGCAGGCTTGTGAAGATGCCGATCCGGTTGAGCAGCATGCGGTAGGCGTCCGCAAAGGCGAAGTGGCGCTCCGCCTCCGTGCCCTCGGCCGCGGCGGGATCAGGAAGCCCCCAATGCGCGGTCATCGGCTGGCCGGGCCACACCGGGCAGACCTCGTTGGCCGCGTTGTCGCAGACCGTGAACACGAAATCGAGCTGCGGCGCATCGGGCGCAGCGAACTCGTCCCAGTTCTTGGAGCGCAATCCGGCGGTGGGATGGTTCAGCTTCTTCAGCAGATCGATGGCAAAGGGATGCACCTGCCCTTTCGGATGGCTGCCTGCGCTGAAGGCGCGGAACCGCCCGTTGCCCTCGCGATTGAGAATGCACTCGGCGAGGATGCTGCGCGCCGAATTGCCGGTACACAGGAACAGAACATTGTAGACGTGGTCGGTCATGGCGTGACTCCTTGTCGCCGGAATTCTGTTAGGCGCAGCAATTCGGCAGGGCCGCCCTGAGCAGCTGGTCGCAGCGCTCCGGCTGGCCTCGGCAGCAATCCTTGACGAGGAACTCGACCAGCGCGCGTGCGCCTTCGAGGTCCGCGCTGTAGAGGATCGTTCGGCTTTGCCGCTCCGACTTCACCAACCCTGCGCGCTGGAGGATGGCGAGATGGCTGGATAGCGTGCTGGGCGGCACGTCGAGATCGCGCGCAAGGTCGCCCGCCGGAATGGAATCCGGAGCCAGACGAACCAATTGGCGGAACGCCTCCAGGCGCGTGTCCTGGGACAAGGCTCCGAAGGCAGATATGGCTTGCTTTGCTTTCATATTTCGAGAATCATCGATTGAAACAAAACCGTCAAGGCCCGCACCTGTGAAAGTTGCGTGACGGTGATAGGATGAGGCTCGCGCCGCGAAAGGTCTCGATCTTCCAGACGGTGCCGCGATCCGCGGTCAGCAGGGCAGGGTCGCACTCGTCGCACACCGCCTGCTGGAATCCTAACTCTCGCTCCAGCACCTCATAGCTGCCGTAGGAAGCGCGGCCGCCGCGCTTTCGCCCTGTTCTTGTCTTCAAGGCTGCTGCTGCCTACCTGAATTCGGTGCACACAGGAGAAGCGGGGGCGAGCGCGCCATCGCCAGGAGGCTCCGATTGATGATGCTGCGGTCGATGTTCCTCGCCTTGGCGCTCTTTGCAGCGCCGGCGCTTGCCAGCCCTGAGGAATCCGCGGCGGAGCTGGGCGCCATTCTCGACCGTGCCGAAGGGCTGGCGCCGCTGGAAACCGTCGTCATCGCGCATCGCGGCGCGATTGTCGCCGAGCGCGGCTATCGCGGCCATGCAACGACGGCCCCGGCAAACATCATGTCCGCGTCCAAGTCGGTCATGTCGGCCCTGGTCGGCATCGCCATCGACAAGGGTGTGCTGGAAGGCCCCGAGCAGCCGATCGCGCCCCTGCTCGCCGGTGACCTGCCGCGCAATCCCGATCCGCGCCTCGGCCGCATCACGATCGGGCATCTGCTCTCGATGCAGGCGGGGCTCGGGTCGACCTCGGGCGCGAATTATGGCGCGTGGGTGAACAGCGCCAACTGGGTGCGCTCCGCGCTGGCGCGGCCGTTCGAGGACGAGCCGGGCGGGCGCATGATCTATTCGACCGGCTCGTCGCATCTGCTCTCCGCGATCCTGACGCGACGGACCGGGCGTTCCACGCTCGCGCTGGCGCGCGACTGGCTCGGACCCTTGGAAGGCTTCTCCGTCGCCTCGTGGGGGCGCGATCCCCAGGGCAACTATCTTGGCGGAAACCTGATGGCGATGAGCCCCAGGTCGCTGCTCGCCTTCGGCGAGCTCTATCGCAGAAGCGGCATGACTCCCGATGGCCGCCGGCTGATTGCTGCGGACTGGATCGCGGCCTCGTGGGAGGCGCGGACCGCCTCGCGCTACACCGGCGATGGCTATGGGTATGGCTGGTTCTCGCGGCGGATCGCCGGGGAGGACGTGAAATACAGCTGGGGCTATGGCGGCCAGATGCTCTATGTCGTGCCGCGCCTCGAACTCACCGTCGTCATGACCTCCAACGCGCACGCGCCATCCAGCCGCACCGGTCATCGCGACGACCTGCACGCGCTCCTCGGCGAGATCATCGGGGCGGTTTCAGGCGCTGAGTCGGGGAACACGAACCAGGAGGCGGGAAGCGGGGATCGGAAGGACTAGGAAGCGACCCGGGGCATATCTGGATCGCCCGGAGGATTGCGACACAGACTGGTGATCGAGGCGAGCAGCACAGCAAGCAATCCTGCGTGCCACTGGCAGAATCGGCAGGCTGCCGGGCACCGTAGCAGCCGCGGGTCCCTAGAGCCGCCGTCCGCCGCCCATGCCGGCGCGAAGAGTGCACTCAACCGGAGGGCACCTCAGCGTGGAATTGAGCTGATCAGCCGCTGCGTATAGGGATGCTTCGGTCGGGCAATCACCTCTTCAGCGGATCCCTGTTCGACGATCTCGCCCAGGTAGAGCACATAGATCCGGTCTGCGACCTGGCGCACGACCGCGAGATCGTGCGTGATGAAAAGGTAGGATAGCCCGAGCTCCTGCTGGAGCCGCTTGAACAGATTCAGGATCTGCGCCTGAACCGAAACGTCGAGCGCAGAGACGGGCTCGTCGCATACCAGGATCTTGGGATTGACTGCGAGGGACCGGGCAATTGAAACGCGCTGGCGTTCGCCGCCGGAGAGCGACGACGGGCGCCGCTCGGCATAGCTCTCCGGCAGGCTGACCTCGCGCAACAGTTCTGCAACGCGCGCGTCGCGCTCAGCCTTGGTGAAACGGCCGATTGTGCGGAGCGCCTCAGTTAGGCTGCGCCGCACCGAGTGTCGCGGGTTCAAGGTCGAATACGGATCCTGGAACACCATCTGGATGGTGCGCCGGGTGGCGGTGCGGTCGACGGCGCTCATGGCCGAGAACTTGGAGGCACCGATCCCGGCGATCTCGATTGCGCCGCTGGTCGGAGTCTCAAGCCCGACGAGCGTGCGTCCCAGCGTCGTTTTGCCGGAGCCGGATTCTCCCACCAGCCCCACGCTTTCGCCCGGGCCGATCTCGATCGATACTCCCTTCAGTGCCCTGACCACCGTGCCGCTCCGGCCGGAGTATTCCTTTACGATGTTCGCCGCGCGCAGCAATGGCTTGTCGGAAGGCGGTGCGGAAAGCGCCACCGTGGCAGTCTCGAGCGCTGCGCCGCGCAGGTCTCGCATCTCCGCTGCGATCTCGTTCCGGCGAATGCACGCGCCGAACCGGCCGGGCGCTTGCTCGATTAGCGGCGGCATGCCCGCGCGGCATTTGTCCTTGGCCCAGTCGCAGCGATCGGCGAAGGTGCAGCGGCCCGCGACCTCGTCCGCGCGCGGCACCTGGCCACGAATCGCAATCAATCGTGCGACGCGTTTCTCGGCCGGCGGCTCCGACAAAAGCAGGCCCAGTGTATAGGGATGGAATGGATCATCCTCCACTGCGCGGGCCGATCCCACTTCCAGCAGCGATCCGGCATACATCACATAGATGCGATCACAGGTCGAGAAGGCGAGGCGCAGGTTGTGCGTGATGAGAATCAGGCTCATGCCGCGCTTCTTCTGCACCCGCTTCAGCAGCGCGATGATCTCGGCCTGGGTCGTGACGTCGAGCGCCGTCGACGGCTCATCGGCGATCAGAAGCTCCGGGTCGCGCGCCAGGGCGGCTGCCATCGCAACACGCTGGCTCATCCCGCCGGACAACTGGAACGGCATACGTTCCGCTACGTCAGGATCAGTGATGCCGACCTCGCCAAGGCGGCGCGCAACCTCCGCATTCATGGCCGTGCGATCCCGGAATTCTGGCCGGTCGCGCAGCATCTCGGCGATGTGCAGGCCGGACTTCATCAGCGGGTTCAGCATGGTGAAGGGGTCCTGCAGCATCATGGACAAGCGCCGGCCGCGGATCTGCCGCATCTCGCGTTCCGGCAGGGCCATCAGGTCCTGACCGTCATAGGAGATGCTGCCCGCCGCCGTCACGGCGGGCGGCAGCAGCCGGGCGATTGCCTTGGCCGTCAGCGACTTGCCCGAGCCGGACTCGCCCACAATGGCTATCGTTTCGCCGCGCGCGAGCTCGAGATTCGTGCCGGTGGTGATCGCGTGCCCACCGGCCGAAATCGTGAGATCGCGGACTCTCAGCAGCGGCAGCGGCTGGGATGTGGTGACTGAGGCAATGGCCGTCATCGGGTCAACCGCTCGAACAGCCAATCGCCGATAAGGTTCATGCTCACCGCCGTCAGGATGATCATGAAAGCCGGCAACAACAAGGCGACCGGGTTGGTGAACAGGATGGTGCGATTTTCGAACAGCATGCGGCCCCAATCGGGTGTGCCCGGCTCGACGCCGAGGCCGAGAAACGAAAGTCCAGCGAGATTGACCAAGGCGAAGGCGAAGTCGAGGACGACGTAGGCCAGCACGATCGGCAGGACGTTGGGCAAGATGTGGACGAACAGGATGCGGGTCTTGGAAATGCCGAGGGCGCGTGCGGCGTCGATGTAAGGCCGCGGGCGCTGCTCGAGCACGGCGCTGCGCACGATGCGCGTATCCGGCGCGGTGAACAGGATGATGAGCACCAGCACGGCCGTCCAGTAACCGCCGCCGACCACTCCGACCACCACAATGGCGATCAGAGGCGCGGGTAGGGCCAGCATGAAGTCGACCCAGCGCATGGTCGCGGAATCGACCATGCCGCCCAGGTAGCCCGACAGCAGACCCAGCACGGTCGCGATCACCCAGGCTCCGACCGCCACCACGAGCGGCCCGACCAGCGCCGTCCAGGCGCCATAGATCACCCGCGAAAACACATCGCGCCCGAGCAGGTCGGTGCCTGCCAGGAACTGGCCGGACGGCGGAGCGTCGCCAACCTCCAGCCGCTGCGTGAAAGGCGAATCCGGCGCGATGCTCGCCCCGAACAAAGCGCAAAAGACGACGATCGCGATGACGATGAACGCGAGCGCAATGCCAAGCGAGATCCTGGCGCGCGGTGTGCCGGCCTCGGGCTTGGCGCTTTCGATATGCAGGCTCATGATTCAACCCGGCTGAAGCGAATGCGTGGGTCGATCAAGGTATAGATGACATCGACCAGCAGATTCACGAGGACGACGAAGCAGGCGAGCACGAGCGTGGTGCCCTGGATCAGCGGTATGTCGCGCCTCTGCACGGAATCGACGATCAGGGAACCGAGGCCTGGCAGGGCAAAAGTCACTTCGACGTAGATGGCATTGGCCAGGAAGCCGATCACGATGATGCCGCCGGCGGTCACGACCGGGATCAGGGCGTTGCGCAGGATATAGGATAGCGTGATACGTGTCGTGCTCACGCCGCGCGCGCGGGCGAAGGCGACGTAGTCGCGGTCCATCACCTCGATCATCGAGGCACGCGTAATCTTCACGACGATCGCCATGATGGACAGGGCCAGCGCCAGCGATGGCAAGGTCAAGTGCCAGAACCGGTCGAGAAATCCACGACCCGCCCCGAAAGTCGGAAACCAGCCGAGCACGACGCCGAAGACGTAGAGAAGAAAGATCCCAGTGACGAAAGCGGGTGAGGAGATGCCGAACACCCCGAACATCACCACGAATCGATCCAGCCGCCCGCCCCGGCGGAACGCCGCCAGCATGCCGAGCGCGATGCCGGCCGCCAGCACGATCGCGGTGCTGACCAGCAGGAGGTAGATGGTGACGCCCGCACGCTCCTTGATCGAGCTCAGTACCAGCCGGTTGCCGTTGATGGACCTACCCAGGTCGCCCTGCAGCACCTGCCCCAGCCACTTGCCGTACTGGACGACGAGCGGGTCGTCGAGGTGATAACGCTCGCGCAATGCGGCGAGGGTCTCCGGATCGGAAGGCCGCGTACCGAGCAGCGCGCGCACGGGATCGCCGGGCGCCATATGCACCAGAGAAAAGACGCCAAAGGAGATGACGAGAAGAAGCGGGACAGCGACCGCCAGCCGCACCAGGATCAGCCGCAGCACGCCCGATCGCATCATCAAGCCGCCTTCAGGTACCGGTCGAACCAGGCCGCAACGCGCCGCGCCTTGTCCAGGCGATGGCCGCGCTCCTGAAATCCGTGGCCCTCGCGCGGATAGACCACCAGCTCGGCGGGGACGCCGCGCTCCAGCAGGGCGCTGTAGAATTCCTGCGCCTGGCCCAGCGGTGTGCAACGATCCAACTCGCCATGGATGATGAGGGTCGGGGTCGTCGGTCTGTCGAGACGGAACAGCGGCGAGCGGTCGATCGCCAGCTTACGGAGCCGCTCGTCCTTCAGGGGGCCACCGACGATGAACTCGCCGAAATCGTGGTTGCAGGAATAGTGGCAGCTCCACTGGTTGGATATGCCGGAAACCATCACGGCAGCCTTGAACCGGTCCGAGCGGGCGACCGCCCATGCAGTCATGTAGCCGCCATAGCTCGCACCGGTGACGCCGAGCCGATCCGCATCCGCAATTCCCTCGGCAATGCACCAGTCGACGCCTGCCATGATGTCGTCGAACTCCGCGCCGCCCGGATCGCCGATATTGAGCCGCGAAAAAGGCTGACCCCATCCGGCATTGCCGCGATAGTTCGCCAGGAACACGGCATAGCCGGCCGCAACCTCGTCCAGTGCGAATCCTGGGTTGAAGGCGTATTTCGATGACCAGGTGGGCCCGCCGTGGATATCGACGATCATCGGCAGCGGTCCCGGCTTGCGATCCTTCGGCAGCAGGACCAGCGCCTCCAGGGCAAGCCCATCCTTGCCTTTCCAGTGAACCTCGCGCACTTCGGGATAATCGGCGTAGTCGGCCATGATCTGAGCGTTCAGCGCAGTGACCCGTGCCCAATCGGACTGCGGCGTTGCCTTGAACACGATCTCTGGCGGCGCGCCGACCGCTTCGCGGATCGCGGCGAAGCCTTTGTTGCCTGGAGCCGCCGAGATGGAGGCGAGAAAGCTGTTCGGGCCAACGACTGCATCTTCGCGGGCGGTCCAATCCAACGTGCCGTCCAGCCGCACGATGCCGTAGGTAGAACCGAGCCGCGACCAGCCGGCGAACCACAGGCTCTCCTCATCGCGCCAGGAGATCGCCGAGACATTGGACTGCTCCGCCGCAGCGAGCGAGGTCACGTTTCCGGTGTCAAGGTCCAGGATCCGCATCTCCCCGGCCACCAGGCCGCGATCGCTCGACCAGCCTTCAAGGAAGGCGACGCGCTTGCGGGAGGGCGACACGGACGGGCCCTGCAGCTGCCACGGAGATTGATGCAAGACCTTGACCGCTCGGGTCGCAAAGTCGATTTGCGCCAGCTTGGAATGGTACCAGCCGCGCTCGCTGGCGTCGTCGGAGATGAGCGCGATCGCCGCCTCGTTGCCGAACAGGTCGAACTCCCAGACCGTAGCGGCACGCGGCCCGATCTCGACGGTGGCGCCGTCCGATGTCGATACCTTGAAGAGGCGCCGCCGTGCATCGGTCGGGTTGGTGACGGCCGGGTCTTCGGTTCCGCCCCACCAGATGCGCACGGCGCCATTGGTGGCGCCGCCGTCCAGGCCCCGATCGGCGGCGAGCACAATGAGAGCCGTGCCGTCGCTGGTCCAGCGCATGTCCTCGATCGTTCCTGGAATGTTGCCGAGCGCTCTTATCGCGCCGTTCTCGATCAGGAACAGATCGGCCTTGTCCCGAACATTGCGGTCCGATGCGAATGCGAGCCGGTCGTCGACCGGAGAATAGCGCGGCGTGTAGTCGCCGTTCGGCCCATCCGTCAGTTGCGCGGCCGTGCTGTCGAGCTCATAGCGCCAGATGCGGCTTTGATAGCTTTGCCCGGGTTCGTGGCTGGCGGGGCTGATTGCGGCCGCTATCGCGCGGCCGCCGTGGTGGAACGAGATGTCGGACGGAAACCGGACGCGGTCGAGCCGGCCCAGAACTTCTGCGAGCTTATCCATATCGGAACGAGACCCCTGACGGATTTTGCCGATAGCTTGCCAATGGCGGGGAAGAAAGCGGGGGTCGCGGTCGTCCGCGACCCCGCGCGATCTATTTCAGGCCGAAGCCCCGAATGGCCCAAGGAATGTTGTACCAGAACGCGTTATAGCCGGTCAGCTTGTATTTGTTGTTGATCGCCATCGCGGACGCGGGCCAGAAGATCGGCACCAGCGCCGCATCCTCGTTCACGATCTTGAACAGTGTTTTCAGCGCTTCGCCGCGCTCCTCCGGGGCTGATGTCTGGTTCGCGATTTCCAGTGCCTTGTCGACCTCGGCATTCTTAAAATTGGAACCGTTCATGCCGTCCTGTGCGGCGTTCGCGCTGGCATAGAACAGGTATGGATAGTTCGCCGCGTCCGCGAAATCCGGATAGTACGACATGATCTGCATGCCGAGATTTTCGTGCCGGAAGTAGCCCGCCAGCCACTGATTGTGATCGACCTCCTGCACCTTCATCGTGATGCCGATCTGCTTCAGATTCTCCGACACGCTCTGCAGGATGTTGATCATATACGGGTCGGCCGACGAACCTGGCACCGTGACCTCGAACCCGTTCGGATGCTTGGATTGCGCCAGCTCGGCCTTTGCCTTCTCGAGGTCGAATTGGTAGGTGGGCAGCGTGGCATAGAACTGCCGCGCCTCGTCGGGCGACATGATGCCGGCCCACATCTCAGGCGGATTGAGGGCGGTCGCCGCTTCGCCGTTCCCCTTCAGCAGCGCCTTGACCAGGCCTTCGCGATCGACGGAATAGGCGATCGCCTTGCGCACATGGATGTCGTCGAACGGCGGCGCCGACTGGTCGAGCGTCAGCATGAAAATGCCCAGCGACGGTGCAGTGATCACGTCGACATTGCCGAGGGATTTCCACTGGTCGACGTCGGAGATCGCGAGATCGAACGTGCCGTCGATATCGCCGTTCTGCGCCGCCAGCAGTCGCGTCTGCCGATCGGGAATCGCGCTGAACACGATGCGCTTGGCAACCGGCTTGGGCCCCCAATAATCATCTCGCGCCTCCAGGACGACGCTATCCGCTGGCGTGAACTCGACCAGCCGGTAGGGGCCGGTGCCGAGCGGGAGAGCATCCGGCGTGCCGATATCCTCCGGGAACTCCTCCAGCTGTTTCTTGCTGAAAACGAAGCCGGCCATGTGCGCGGGGGTGTACTGGTATTGCACATTGGGCGACTTCAGTTTCACGGTCACCTCGTTCTCACCGCTCGCCGTCACCGAATCCACGGAACTGAAGAAGGCGGCCAGCTGCGAGCCCGCCTTCGGATCCATGTGGTAAGCAAAGGAGGCGACGACATCGTCGGTCGTGAGCGGAGAGCCGTCGCCGAACGTCACATCCTTGCGGAGGGTGTAGAGATAGGTCGTATCATCAACCTGCTTCCACGAGTCAGCCGTGGCCGGCGTCAACGACAGGTCGTCCGCGAAGGCGAGCGGCCCCTCCTGCACCAGCGACATGATGGCGCCAACATAGGTGCTCCAGGCGCGGGGCACGAACATCGTGTCATTGATCGAGGGCAGAGCCCAGCGGACCTCTTCGACGGATTCCTGAGCGCTCGCCCTGATGGCGCGGCTCAGCATGAATGCGGAAGCTGAAGAGCCAGCCAGGAACAGCCGACGCGTCAATGGCGCATGCATAGCAAACCTCCCTGTTTTTATGTAACAAGTAGTCTTGATGGAAGACCGGAGTGAGTCAACCTCGGTAGAGGTGGAGTCCAGTCCTATCGGACTCCATAGCAGCGCGCGAATCGGATCAGGGGACAGAAACATGGAAAACAGGCTGCCACGGAACCGTACCATTGCAACGTTCTCGATCGTAGCCGCCGACCTAGCGGTTGGCGACCTCGGCATCGCGGTGGCCTCGAAGTTCCTCGCCTGTGGCGCGGTCGTGCCTTGGGCGAGCGCCGGTGCTGGCGCCGTGGCGACGCAGTCCTTCTCCAACACGGCCTATGGGCCGGATGGATTGAAGATGATGCGGAACGGCCTATCCGCGAGCGAAACGCTGGCGGGGCTGCTTGCCGATGATCCGGATCGTGATCTTCGGCAAGTGGGCTTGGTGGATGCGCGGGGCGGGGCGGCGGCTCACACCGGCCCAGGGTGCTACGCTTGGGCCGGTCACCACGTAGGAGATGGTTTTGCCTGCCAGGGGAACATCCTGGTTGGAAAGGACACGGTGGATGCGATGGCAGCGGCGTTCCGCGCGGCGAAAGGGGAGCTTTCCAGCCGCCTGCTGAGCGCCCTCGCCGCGGGCGAAGCAGCGGGCGGCGACCGACGCGGCAAGCAGGCGTCAGCCCTCTATGTTGTGCGATCTAAGGGCGGGTATGGCGGAATGAACGATGTGCTGGTGGATCTGCGCGTGGACGATCATCCTGAACCGATCAGAGAGCTGTATCGCCTTCGTGATCTGCGCGATCTGTATTTCGGGACCAGCCCCGCCAACGAGAAATTGTCCATCAACGGTCAGACTTTGACTGAGTTGAAGCGCATCATGAAGCGGGCCGGGCATTATGGCGGGGATGAAGCGCCCGCCTGGGATGAAGCCACCATGAAGGCGCTCGAGGCTTTCGTCGCGTCCGAGAATTTCGAGGAACGTGTCGACTTGAAAGCGCGCACAATCGACCTGCCGGTAATGGAATACCTGCGACGGCAGCTCTAGCCAGCAGAACCCGCTTGTGCCGGGCGTGTTGCGCTCAGAACAGAGCCTGGCACTAGAGCGGACACCATCATTCTCCAGATGGCGGCTACTCGCAGATATAGCGAACTCGTCTGCCCCGGTGAGCCGCCGACAGCCAAGTCCCCTGTGTGCGCTCTTGTGGCCTTAGTGCGCCAAGCTCAAGTGCTGCCCGCTGTGTCAGCGCTCGGAACGCGTGCGTTTTGACTGTACCGCTGATCCTCGGGAGTTCTCCTCGACAGACTTCAATGGCTGGATGATGGACGGAGACGTGCGGAGAGGCTTTGTGTGACATCCAAATCGACTTGGATTTCCGTCCAAGATCGGTGGCGTCGTTCTTCCTCCGGTCAAGCGGTTACCGGGGCTGCCTATCGCACCGAGAGCGGGTCTTGCTGCCCAGCGTGCATCTTTCCGTATCTGTGGAGCCCGATCTTGATGGCAATCAGCACGGGCGCGGCGAACACGAAGAGCAGGGCGACTGCATTGAAGGCGGTGTCGAAGGCGATCACGGTGGACTGGCCGATAACGGCCTTGCTCAACAAGCTCATGGCAGCTCGGCTGGCGGCGGCCGCCTCCATTCCCCGTGCGGCGAGCATGGCTGCTGACTCCGCCAGCCGTTCGCTGACGGCGGGAACGCCTGCCGTGACGTTGGCGCCGAGCACTGTCACATTGCCCGCGATGTCGTGGTCAATCAGCGTCTGAAGCCAAGCAACTCCCATAAGCCCGCCAAGCTGGCGGCCCGCATTGAAGAGGCCTATGCCGGAGGCGAGGTTTCGGCTGTTGAGATTGCCGAAAGCGGTCAAGGTGAGCGATAGAAACAGGAAGCCAAGACCCAAGCCGCGCAACAGGATCGCTGCCATCATGTCGTCCTCGCCGCTTTCGCTGGTCGAGCCGGAGAGCATCCACATCGCAACCATGATCATCAGGATGCCAAAGGGGACGGTGGCGATCGGAGGAACGCCGCGGATCTGAAAGAGATAGGCGGCGACGAGGAGCGCGGCGATGAAGACCGCACCACTGGGCAACAAGAGCTGGCCGGCCTCGGCGGGCGTGAACGCCAGGACCGACACGGCAAAAGACGGAATCAGAAACGCACTTCCAAACAACGCGGCTCCGGCGACAAAACTGACGCAAAAGGCAAAAGAAAAGTCATCTGACCGGAATGCAGTGAAATCGAGCAGACCTTGCCCTCTGGCGATTGCCTGTCGGCCGAGAAATCCCACCAGGGATCCCGTGCCGATCACGGTCAGCCATCCGATGTGGGACTCCTCGAACCAGTCCCATCGGCTGCCCTGAACGAACAGGTATGTGAAGCACGAAATCGCGACCGAGATCAGCGAAAAGCCGATCCAATCAAACGGACTTGGTATGGTCCTGGCGAGCGTCGGGCCGTCAGCGATCAGCAAGAGCCCAGCCGCGGTCATGGCCACCGGAACGATGCCGAAGAAGATCCATGTCCAGGACTGGCTATCGATCAGCCAGCCTTGGAGAGCTGGCGCGATCGTCGCAGGAGCGACGACCGACCCCACAGCGAACAGCGCCTGTAGGATCGGCTGAGGGGATCGCGCATAGGCAAGAAAGACGATCCCCTGGCCTGCGACCAGCAAAATCCCGCCGGAAGCGCCCTGTAGGATGCGGAGTACGACCAGCAGGTCCAGTTGCGCCGTGATGGTCGCAATGCCGCATGCCGCGCCCATGGCCAGAGTGGAGCCGATGAGCAGGCTGCGCGGATCGACACGGCTCATCAGCCAGGGGGCGGCCATAAACGCAATAAGCTTCGAGGCGGTGTATCCGATGTCCAACCAGGCGAACTCGTCAGGCGTCGCATGGATATCGCCGGTGATATCGGCGCGACCTAGCGACAGGAGGGTTCCGGCGATCGCTTCCGTCAACGTGGCCAGCACAATGCCCGAAAAGAGCAGGCCCCCCATTACAGGCCCCTCACGGCTCGGCGTGACGGCTGGATCCGCGATCACGAGCCGCCTCCCAGGTCAATCTCGACGCGCGCTGATAGCCCGGGCACGATGCGGCCGGGCAGAGGATTTCTGGTAAACCGGATTTTCACCGGCACGCGTTGAACGACGCGAACGAAGTTGCCTGTCGCATTGTCCGTGGGAAGCATGCTGAAGGTGGACCCGCTTCCGGGAGCGAAGCTGTCCACCACGCCGTCAAGGGTCTCGCTTGAGTAGCCGTCCACGGTGATGCGGGCACGCTGACCGGGCCGGATATGTTGGATCTGGGTTTCCTTGAAGTTCGCCACCACCCACACATCGTCGACAGGAACGATATCGAGCAAGGGGGTGCCCGTCGTGACAAACCGGCCGACGCGGACCTGCCGATTGCCGATAACGCCGTTGACCGGTGCGCGCACCACGGTGTCGTCAAGATCGATCCGGGCGAGATCGCGCACAGCTTGGGCATGCGCCACGGCTGCAATGGCGGCTTCGCGCTGCGCGGCGAGGACGGCGATGCGTTGCTGCTGGGCATCGCGTTTCGCCGCCGTCGCCGCGACGCCCGCTTCTGCCTTCGACAGCGCGGCGTCGCGTTCATCGACTTCCTCCTGGCCCACTGCGCTGCTGCGAACGAGCTTATGGCCCCGCTCGGATGATATTCTCGCGAGGTGCAACTGAGCCGCAGCCGCGCGGCATTCCGCTTCGGCCTGCCGAACGAGGGCATGCTGAAGCAGGATTTCCGCGTCGACATTGGTGAGGCGAGCTTGCGCCGCTTCGACGTCGGCCACTGCTTGCGCGAGGTGCGCCCGATAGTCTCGGTCGTCTATCCGGAACAGGACCTCGCCCGCCCGGACGGTCTGGTTGTCCTCGACCTCCACCGCCGTGACGTAGCCTGCAACCTTCGCCGCGAGCGAGGTGACATCCCCGCGGATATAGGCGTTGTCGGTCGTGGTCTGATTGACTGTACGGGCATAGGTCCATCCTGCGGTCAGGACCACCACGGCACCAAGGCATAGCAACGGGCCGATCAGCTTCTTCGTGATGAGTTGCACCATGACGGACCTCCCGCCTACTGGAGCGTGCTGTTGGACAGACCATGTTTCTCGCGCCACTTGGGACCTGGGCCGCGCATGTAGTGGCGCTCGGGCCGATACGGGGCCGCCGCGTGCCTGTGCCAACGCTTGGCCAGGGTCCGAAACAGGTCCGACGAGACGCCGGATACTGCTGCTCCGATGACGATGCTCTTCATGGTTCGCCTCCATTCCAGGTCAACGGGAGGAAGGTGGACCAGATCGAGCCGCAAGACTTTCAGGCGCCCCCGAAATGGCCTTGATTTTCTGTCCAAAAACGCTCCGCAAGCGTGCCGGGGATCATTTGGCAATGAGGTCGCCCCGGCGGGTTTCCCGCAGCCGACATCAGGGCGACGGTTTGCCGACGAGCTCGGAGGCTTGCCGCGTCATTGGAAAAGGTAAAGAAAGGCCGGCGATGGGGGGTCGCCGGCCTTGCCCTGCGCACGTAGACCATGAGGGGGAGCATGGTCAGGTCACCGGCCCTTGGGGAAGGGAACGCGATCCGAGGCATGAGCGGATCTCGGTGAGCTTTGCGCAGTACTTACGTTCGATCTCCGTCGCCCGACGCCGGCGTCGGCTCTGCCAGCGGGACTAGTCCGCCGAGCGATGAGACGAGGGGAGCGCCGACTGAACAAACCATCCACGAACAATGGAGGCGCCGCCGCCTCGCACTGCTGGCGTCTGCAAACCAAATCGATGATTTGAACGTGGCGCATCATAGATCTATGACCCGTTCCGGGTCGGCCGAAGAGAGCGCTGCGGCGCGCTCGGCGCGCGGTGGATAGATCCAAACGGTGTTGATCTCCCTTTTGAGAGCCTTCGCCTTGCTGCCGACCAGCTCCACCTTCCGGTCCCAGCCGCGTGTGAACAGCGCGCCGGCTTCCCCCAGGTCCAGGCACGTCACGTAGACCTTCTGGTGATAGGGCCGCATCGGCAAGCCAAGCAGTTCGGCTGCCGCATTGTGGCCGGCGAAGGCGCCGAGCCGCGCGGCATGCTGACCTGACATCAAGGCATAGTTGCCGAGGTCGTCGCATGCAGCCTTGGCGGCATCGCCGGTCGCAAAGACGCCGTAGACGTCCGGCACCCGCAGGTGGCGATCGACCAGCAATCGCCCAACATCGTCGCGCTCTCCCGGGATCTGCGCGGTCACTGGCGCGGCGCGCAGACCAGCTGCCCAGATCACGGTCGCGCTGTCGATGTGTTCGCCGTCGGAGAGTGTCGCCCCCGTGGCGTCCAGCGCGGCCACGCCGACGCCGATGCGGGTTTCTATCCGGGCGTCGCGCAATGCCATCTCGATGACGGCGCGCGGCTCGGCGCCCATGCCGGGCGAAATCGCCTTGCCGCGCTCGACAAGGACGACCCGGATTTCGGCACCTTGCCCGAGAATGCCGCGCAGGCGCGCCGGCATTTCCGTCGCCACCTCGATGCCGGTCAAGCCGCCACCGACGACAACCACAGTGTTGCGCGCGCTGGACTCGGCCCGGTCCGCCAAGTCGTGGAGATGTCGATCGAGCGCGATCGCCTCTTCGAGTTGATCGACGCTGAATCCATGCTCGGCCAGGCCCGGAACATTGGGCCGAAACAGGCGGCTACCAGTCGCGAGAACCAATCGATCATACGTCAATGTCCGGCGGTTGCCGGCATTGCCCGCAATCTCCACTGACCGGCCACGCGTGTCGATCGTCTCCACCGTACCCTGGACATAGTCTACATCGATCGCCCTGAGGACGTCGTCGAGCGGTGCCGTCAGCGTTTCCGGGTTGGGTTCGTACAGGCGGGGCCGGACAACCAGCCTCGGCTCTGGAGCCACCATGGCGATCTCGAGCTCTTCGGTCGAGGAGCCATCCAAGTCGCGCAGGCGAGCCGCGGATAGCGCCGCGTACATGCCGGCAAATCCCGCGCCGATGATGACGAGCCGCTGTGCCATGCTTGCTTCTCCGTTGCTTGCTCGGGGAAACTGATGGAAGTATGGCAGGCTCGGACACGGCGACGATACTGTATGCGCGGATAGGTTCGGATCGCCAAACGCTAGGGGAAGGCTAGGCTTGGGCATGGTGCTGTCGTCAGAAGGACCAGCCGGCTGAGGACTCGCTGCGGGATCAACTTGGGCAGCGTTGCCAAGCCGTCAAGGATGCGTTCCCGGCAATCCCAACTCCTTGCGCGCCGACACGAGTTCTGGCACGGGCTGATGATGTGTCTGGCTCGTCGCCAGCGGAAGCGTGAAGGCGACGGTCGCCCCACGGGTCTCATTGTTGGCCGCCCAGATGCGGCCTCCATGCGACTCGATGATGGACCGGCAGATGGCGAGCCCCATGCCCATCCCGTGCGGCTTGCTCGTGAAGAAAGGTTCAAAGACGCGCTCGGCGTCCTTGAAGCCAGCTCCGGAATCGCAAACCTCGACGCGGATCGTGTTCGGGCCGTCACGGCATGAGCGGATCTGGAGCACGCACGCGCCATTGGACACGGCGTCCATCGTCTCAACCCCGTTCCGGATAAGATTAACAAGCACCTGCTGCACCTGGACCCGATCAATCGCGGCAGACGGCAGGTCCGGCTCGAGGCTTGTCTCGATACGGATGTTTGGTGCCGTGATCTTGTCAGCCATCAGACGGCAGACCTCGGCGATCAGACGGTTGACGTCCTCGGACGACCTTGCGTCCGGTGCGTGACGGAACAATGCGCGGATGCGGCTGACGACATCCGCGGCCGAGTTGGCATCGCGGGTGATACGCTCGGCCGTGATCTTCGCACGCTCGATGTTGGGAGGCTCGGTGGACAGCCAGCGGCGGCATGCCTGCGAATTGGCCACGATCGCGGCCAGCGGCTGGTTCACCTCGTGCGCGATGGAAGCGGAAAGCTCGGCCAGGCTTAAGGCCTGGGTCGCCTGCGCAAGCCGATCGGAGGCGCGCCGCAATGCTTCTTCCGCACGCACCTGATCGTCGAGGTCGAAGCAGACGCCGTTCCACTGCACGATCGCATTCTCGCTGCTGCGCATCGCGGCTGCGCGTGTTTCAACCCACCGGTACTGCCCATCGAAGCGCCGTAAACGGTGTTTCAGGGCATAAGGTTCGCCAGTGGCCAAAGATCGGGCGTATAGCGTTTTGACCCTGTCCAGATCGTCCGGATGAATGACGGCGTTCAGGACGCTGGATAGCCGCGGAACGTCGTCGACATCCTTGTCCGCCACGCCGAAACCAATGAAATCACGGAACTGCTGGCTGAAATAGATGGGCGTGCCGTCCGGGGCGGTGCACCAGATGTGCATGGGAAGCGTCTCGACAAGTTCTCGCAGCGAGCGCTCGCTCTGGCGCAGCGTCAGCAGCGCGAGCTGGTGCTGCCGGGATATGGCCGCGACCACGAGCGCCGAAAACGCCGAGATGGCGAGGAAAAGCTGCAGCATGATCTGCTTGTACCGCTGGGACTCGGGATCGCCGGCAAATTGGCTGGCGCCGGATATCGTGAATATCGCCGTGATCAGAGCGAGGAGAGTCAGCGCGACGGCGGCGCCCTTGAATTCGAAGCGCACCGCGGCCCAGAGGAGAGGCGGCATGATGATGTAGGCGAAGGGCAGGTAGCCGCTCAAGGAAAGGGCGGCAACACCTAGAAAGATCAGGCCGAGGACGCTGGCTTCCATCCATCGCCCTGACCAGAGCTGGGCCTTGGTGCGCCAACTCTGGAACACGACCACGGCGAGCGGCGCCACGATCAACACCCCGGTGGCGTCTCCTATCCAGAATAGAGGCCACGCGCCCGCGAAGGTTTGCGATTGCATCCCAAATCCCGCAACTGTCGCGGCCCCAACCGTCGCGCTGAAGACCGGAGCGATGCCGGCGCCAAGCACGACAAACGCAAGGACTTCCCGCAAAGTCTCCAACCGGACCGGGCGCCCGCACGCCCGGGTGACGAGCCATGCGCCGACCACCGCCTCGAGAGCGTTTCCGCCAAAGATCAGGAAGGCCGCAGGCAGCGGACTGTGAAACCACACGAAATTGGCGAAGATTTCAGCCAGACAACCCGCCAACACCCACCAAGCCCAGCTTTGCCTGGGAGCGAGGACGAGCGTCGCGATGAAAAGTCCGCTCGGTGGCCAGATGGAAATACCTGTTCCGGGCACGATTGCGAGCAACTGAGCGAACCCGCAGCCCAGCACATAGGCCGCCATGAAAAGGCCCAGGTGCAGGAACGGAGGTCGGTGCGACCAAAGCGATCTCATCGGCTGCTCCTACCGAACAAGGAATGCCCTGGGGGAGAACTCGATGTCTGGGCGGGCAAAGTCCCCCTGATCCGCCATGGCCCAGCCCACTGATGTGCCGTTACACGCCCTATGACCAGGGGCGCTGACTGGTCGAACCTAGGCGTTCACCCTCTCATGCACTTCGGCCGGCAGCGCCTCCCAGACCCGAACGAGTTCGCCGACGGAAGCGACCTGCATCTTGCGCATGACGTTGCTGCGGTGCAGCTTGACGGTGATCTCCTTGATGCCGAGGTCGAACGCAATCTGCTTGTTCTGGCGCCCTACCGCGACTTCTCGCAGCACCTGGCGTTCGCGCGGAGTAAGAAGGGCGAGTCTGCTCAGATGATCCCTCAAAGCCCGCGAGTGCACTCGCTGCTTGATGTCGCGCTCGATGCCGGCGGCGATCGCGTCGAGGAGCGTCTGGTCACGCACCGGCTTGGTGAGGAAGTCGACCGCCCCGGCCTTCATCGCCTGCACCGACATCGGGATGTCGCCATGGGCCGTGAGAAAGACGATCGGCTTGGCGTCGCCGCTTTCTGCCAGCTTCCGTTGGAGATCAAGGCCACTCACGCCCGGCATCCGCACGTCAACGACGAGGCAGCCTGGCCGATCCGGAAGCTCGGCCTCGAGCAGGTCGCGGGTGGAGGCGAAGCCGATCGCGTCGAGGCCGGCCGACAGCAAGAGTTCCTGCAGCGCCTCGCGCAGGCCGTCATCGTCATCCACCAGGACGACCAGCGGGCGATCTGCTTCAACCCGATTGCCCGCTGATTGGGATTGGTTGAGTACCCTGTACTGATAGCTCGCGCTCATGATGGGGTCTCCTTTCCATTTAGAGCGTCGCCGATCGCCGCGAGCAATGCCTGCCCGTCGAAAGGCTTGCGGAAGAACCGGTTGTTCTTCGCTTGCGGCAACTCCGTGATCTCGTGGCGGCCGGTGATCAGGATGACCGGCAGATCGGGGCGTCTCTCGCTCATCACGCGCTCCAGCTCGAATCCGTCCATCCCAGGCATGCCGATGTCCGTAATCAGGCAATCGATCTCCGAAAGGGCCTTGCTGGCGAGCAGCGTCCGGGCCGACGAGAATGTGCGCGCGGCATGGCCTGCCGACTCGAGCAGCTCCTCCAGCGATTCGAGCACCCGCGGGTCATCATCGACGACTGCCACCACGGACTTGGTGTTCTTGGGCATGTTCACGAACTTCCTGAACGTCTGGAATGAGTGACTGGAATCTGAAGCTTCTCGGCAATCCGCACGAGGTCGGCAAGCGAGGCCGCGGCCATCTTCTGCATGATATTCCTTCTATGGATCTGCAGCGTGACCTCGCTGATCCCGAGCTCGGCGGCCGCCTGCTTGTTGAGAAGACCGCTTACCACGAGGGGCAGGACGTCGCGCTCGCGCGAAGTCAAGTCAAGATAGCGCTGTCGCAACACATCAAGCTCTGCGCGGTCTGATCTCCTTGCCCGGTCCTGAGCGATCGCCGCCCGGATCGCGGCTACGAGGTCAGCATCGCTGAAGGGCTTGGTCAGGAAGTCCACTGCGCCGTGCTTGATTGCACGTACCGTCGAGGGAATATCGCCATGGCCGGTTATGAAAACGATCGGCGGATGATCGCTCTCGCCGATCTGCCGTTGCAGATCGAGCCCATTGATATCCGGAAGCTCGACATCGAGGATCAGGCACGCGGGAAGATCGGGCTTGGGGTAGGCGACATAATCCGCCGCATTGGCGAACGTCTCGGCTCGCCACCCCAGGGCCTCCAAAAGCTCGCCAAGCGCCTCGCGCACCCTGACGTCGTCGTCCACCACAAAGACAATCTCTTCGTTCGAACTCATAACACTTCTCCGGCCGCAGCCGGGAGTGTGGAAGCCCCAGCCGCCCCGGGCCTTCCGTGTCCACCCAGGATCGCCTGCGCGAGGTGGCCGGCGTCCCGCTGCCCGCCGGAGGCGCTTCCATCCAATCCGATCGAGCGCAGGGCGGATGCGGGTATCGCAAAGCCCGGGCCCTGTCGGAGAAGTATTGTGGTCATGATCGGCTGTTCCTGCCGGGCAAAGGGTTCGCGAGTATCGGCGCATAACCTAGCATTTGTCGTCAATGGCTGGGCCGGCAACCTCATGACATCACCCTAGTCTTGCCACATCCAAACCGCATCTCATGGAAATCCATGTATTGCAGGCGGCGCGGCCCGCGCACTCGAAACGCAGTGGGAAATTGTCCGTGGCAAGGCCATGCGCATCTGGCAATTGGCGATGTCGACCTATGCGCGGGTATGGTATCGGCCGCCGCGCTGACGGTGTACCCCATCCATGGACCGTCCGGCAGCCTGGAGGGGAGCACCATGAAGATCGTCGTCATCGGAGGCGCCGGCCTCATCGGATCGAACGTCGTCTCCAGGTTGCGGCAGAAGGGCCATGAGGTCGTCGCGGCGTCGACCAAGACGGGGGTCAACACCGTCACTGGCGAAGGGCTGATCGATGTACTCGCAGGCGCTCGGGTGGTCATCGATGTGGCGGGCTCGCCAAGCTTCGAAGAGCGGGCGGCCCTGGAGGTCTTCACAGCGTCCGGCCGGAACCTGCTCAGCGCTGAAGCGAGCGCCAGTGTCCGTCATCATATCGCACTCTCAGTCGTTGGCGCCGATCGCCTGCCGCAAAGCGGCCATTGCCGCGCCAAGCTGATCCAGGAAGACCTGATCAAAGCGGCGGCCATCCCCTATACCATCCTGCGCTCGACCCAGTTCTTCGAGTTCGCCGGCGACATCGCCCAATCGGCAAGCAACGGGCAGGTGGTCCGACTGCCGGTCGGGCCAATTCAGCCGGTCTCGTCGGATGACGTCTCCGCGTTGCTGACCAGGATCGCCGGAATCGCGCCGACCAGGATGACAATCGAAATAGGCGGACCGGAGCTGATGGCCCTGGACGTCTTCGTCCGCCGTTTCCTCGAGTCGAAGGGGGATCGCAGGCCGGTGGTCGGCGACCCGCACGCCCCTTACTTCGGCGCCACGCTGGACGATGGCGCCCTGCTACCGGGGCGAAACCCGTATGTCGGTTCGGTTCGCTTTGGCGAGTGGCTCAGCCGCGCCCGGGCTGCGGCCTGACGATGGCTACGAGACGGGACCGCCGGTTGCTTTTTTCCCCTGGAACAATGTTCGGAACGAGCGGTCAGAGGCATATATGCAATATCAATTCGAGGATTTTGTGCTTGACGCCGATCGACGGGAGCTCGTTCGTGGATCGGAGACGATCGGGATGGGGCCGCAAGTCTTCGACTTGCTGCTTCACCTGGTGCAGAACCGCGAGCATGTCGTCACCAAGGACAACCTGATCGAGGTGGTCTGGGGCGGCCGGATCGTCTCGGAATCCACCCTGACCAGCCACATCAACGCGGTCCGCAAGTCAATTGGAGACACCGGCGACGGACAGCGTCTGCTGCGCACCATCGCGCGCAAGGGCTACCGGTTCGTGGGGGAGGTGCGCCAGGTTGATGCCGCGGACAGTACCGAGCCCTCCAACCCTAATGGTATGAACCTGGCAGTCCCGGATCGGCCATCCATTGCCGTCCTCCCGTTTCTCAATCTTAGCGGCGATGCAAATCGGGAATACTTCGTGGATGGCATCGTGGACGACATCATTTCCGCCTTGTCCCACAAACGTTGGCTGTTCGTCATCGCACGCAATTCCAGCTTCACCTACAAGGGCCGAGCCGTGGACGTGAAGCAGGTGGGCCGTGAACTTGGCGTGCGCTACGTATTGGAAGGCAGCCTGCGCACTGCGGCGGACCGGGTCCGCATTACCGGTCAGCTCGTCGACGCCAACATCGGAGCGACGCTCTGGTCGGAGCGGTTCGAAAGTACGCTCAGCGACATCTTCGAGCTGCAGGACCAGATAACCGCCAGCGTCGTCGGCGCGCTGGCGCCGCAGCTCGAACGCGCGGAGATCGAGCGCGCCCGTCACAAGCCAACCGAGAGCCTCGACGCCTATGACTACTACCTGCGCGGGATCTGGACGTTCCGGAAGGAATGCAGGAACGCGATCGACGCAGCGCAGCCGTTGTTCTATGAGGCGTTTCAGCGCGATCCGGAATTCGCCTCGGCCTATGCCATGGCGGCGTGGTGCTATTCCTGGCGCAAGCTCAGTCGCTGGGTGACCGATCGTGAGCGTGAGGTCGCAGAAGGCACGCGCTTGGCTCACCGGGCCGTGGAGTTAGGCCAAAGCGACGCCGTTGCCTTGGCGGCGAGCGCACATGCGTTGGCACACTTGGTTCGCGACCTCGATACAGGCATTGCATTGCTGGATCGGGCGCTGGTGTTGGACCCGAATCTTGCATTCGGATGGTACCTGGGTGGGTTTCTGAGAATCTGGCGCGGCCAGCCGGATGAGGCCATCGAGAGGATCGCCCGTGCCATGCGTTTGAACCCGCTCAGCTCGGACATGCATCGGATGGAAGTAGGGACCGCGATGGCTCATCTGCTGGCGGGTCGCACGGAGGATGCCGTGTCATGGGCGGAAAGGGCGTCACGACATTTGCCTGATCGCCTGCTGCCGATCACCATCCTCGCCGCCATCTTTGCCCGTGCCGGCCGTGGCCGTGATGCGAAGGCCATGCTGCACCGACTCCGCCGGCTCGATCAGGCCCCGCGGCTCTCCGAGCTCAACGAGTGGCTCCCGTTCCAGCGTTCGGAGGATCTCGATATCTTTGCCGGTGCGCTTCGCGAAGCCGGCTTGCCGAACTGATGGCAAGATCGGATACGCGCAGCTCGATGGCCAGCAGCTCGAGTTAGAGAACTCTGCACCGTGGAACATCCTGCGATGCTGTGATGGAGCCCGCTACTGGGCCGTCCAGGCGCCATCGACGGCAATGGCAGTGCCGGTGATCTGGTCGGCTGCCGGCGAGCACAGGAACGCGACGGTCCCGCCGAGCTGCTCCGGCGTCACGAAAGTCTGCGACGGCTGCTTCTGGCCCAGGAGGCTCGCCTTCGCATCTTCCAGGCTGATCTGCTTATTGGCAGCGATATCGGCAATCTGCTTCTCGACCAGCGGGGTCAGGACCCAGCCCGGGCAGACGGCATTGGCAGTGATGCCGGTACCGGCAGTTTCCAATCCGACCACCTTGGTCAAGCCGATGAGCCCGTGCTTGGCCGCCACGTATGCAGCCTTGTGTGTCGAACCGACCAGCCCGTGGGCAGAGGCGATGTTGATGATGCGGCCCCAGCCTTGCTTCTTCATCCGCGGCACAGCGGCGGCGATGCCGTGGAAGGCCGCCGACAGGTTGATTGCCAGGATCGCATCCCACTTCTGGGGCGGAAACGCTTCGACCGGAGCCGTGAACTGGATTCCGGCATTGTTGACGAGGATGTCGACACGGCCAAGCGTCCGAACGGTCGTCTCCACGAGGCCACGCACCGCCTCCCCGTTCGACATGTCGGCGCCGTCATAGACCACGCGCACGTCGTGATCGCGCACGATCCCGGCGCGGATCGACTCGATTTCCTTGGCGTCCCCGAAGCCGTTCAGCACGATGTCGGCGTGCTGCCGCGCCAGCACCTTGGCGATGCCGAGGCCGATGCCGCTGGTCGATCCGGTTATGATTGCTACCTTGCCCTTCAACATGACGGTCTTCCTTGTCGTATGCGTTAGTCGTGTTCGCGATGGATATCGTGCGTGACCATCCCGAGCTCCGGCGCAGGCCGGTCCAGGCGGCGCGAATCGGCGAGGGTGCGGCGGATGTCATCGAGACCGCTCTGCCAATGCGCGCGCATCGCATCCAGCCCGAACTCGTAGTCCTTGGAATGGCCTTCGAACGCCTTGGACTGGTAGATCAGGTGGACGATGTTGTAGACGCGGTGCCCGGCCAGATCCGCAATCGCCTGGACGTCCGGATCATTCCGCGCCGCCTTCGGCAGCTTCTCGATCAGCTGCTGCAGCGCCTGGCGCATCTTCTGCATCTGCAGCATGTGGTTGGTGATGGCGCGGGTGCGGCTGGAATACTGAATCTCCTTCTGCCGGCTTGCCACCTCCATCAGGTCGTAGGGCAGCCGGCCTTTCGCCGACCACAAATCGACTTGGAAGGTCAAGGTGTCGCGCCGCGGCTCGCTCGAGAGAACGCGGGAGAGCGGCGTGTTCGAGACCATGCCGCCGTCCCAGTAGTATTCGCCGTCGACCTCGACCGCAGGAAAACCCGGCGGCAAGGCTCCAGAGGCCATGAAGTGCTCGGCCCGCAAGCGCCGCTGCGCCGAATCGAAATAGACCAGATTGCCGCAACGAATGTTGACCGCACCGACGCAGACCCTGACATCGCCCGAATTCAGGCGATCGAAGTCGACCAGGCGCTCCAGCGTGTCGCGCAACGGGCTCGTGTCGTAGAAGCTGGTCGCGGCGTCGCCGGAGAACAGCGACAGGAACGGTGGCGGGAAGCGCGGCTTGAAGAAGCCGTTCTGGCCCATCACCAAGGCGCGTGTTGCCGCGGCAATGTTGTGGACGGAGCGCAGATCCATCGTGAACGGCAGGCCCTCGGTGAGACCTTCGTTCACCGGCCATTCGACCGGCGCAGCACAGATCGTTTCCCAGAACGCGCGGAGGCGATCCACGCGTTGGGATTCGGGCGAGCCCGCGATGATGGCGGCGTTCAGCGCCCCGATCGAGATGCCTGCCACCCAGTTCGGCCGGATCCCGGCCTCGTGCAGCCCCTCATAGACGCCAGCCTGATAGGCGCCGAGCGCACCGCCGCCTTGCAGCACCAGGGCAATCACGTCGTAGTTCGGCACCGTGATCGGTCGGGACGCGCTGACGAGCTCCTTTCGTTTCAATCGACGCATCTCAATCCTCCGGGATATCAGCCGAGGTAGTCATGCATGACAGTGCCGAGACCGAGCGTCAGGTCGGCAACCAGATGCTTGGCCGACAGGACCTCCTGCACCGGCAGCTCCGCGACAGGCGCGAGGGCGTGGGGACAGAGCTGCAACGCCGCCGGACCGGTCCACGCGCCTTTCACGGTCACGTCCTCGAGGTAGTACCGCACCAATTCGCAGACCCGCGGGCTGCCGTCGACGTGCGGGATGACCTTGAGCAGAAAGTTCGGTGCGCCGAGGGCCTTGGTCTCGGCTGCGACATCGAGAGCGCGGTGCTTGTAGCCCATGGTTCCGGTGGCAATGCGGACGGAACCATAGTTGAGCGTGCCGACCAGGGTGTCGGTCTCGACCGCCAGGCTCGGCTGCGCCAACTTCTTCGGAAAGCCCCAGAGCTCGCGGCCGGCGGCGATCGGCGGATGATCGTTCAGGAACATCTGGTGGGTGTAGCTGCCGGCTTCGCCCTGATAGCGGACCGGGATCACCTGACCGCTCTCGGTGTAATCGCCGAAGCCGGTCGAATCGGGCATGCGGATGAACTCATAGTGCACCACGGGCTCGATGACCTCGAGCGGTTCAGGTACCACGCGGCGCAGCGCCTCGAGGTCGGTGCGGTACTTTATGATGAAGTACTGCCGGTCGACGAAGCGATAGGGCCCGGGCGGGAAGGCCGGGCTTGTCGGTGGCATCGCGAACGCGCTCTTGCGGAGGATAGACCCGTCCATTTGTGCGATCCTTCTGCGGTAGTGTGAGCTATGCGAGGCCAAATCCGCCATCGACGGTGATCACTTGCCCGGTGACCCACTCGGAGGCGGGGTCGGCGAGCGCTACGATCCATCGTGCGACTTCCTTCGGGGTGCCGCGGCGCCTGAGCGGGATCCGTTCGCGTTCCCGCTCCTCGACCGCCTCGGCTTGCCCCGGAGAAAGGCCCATCATTCCGGTCAACGCCCCGGTCGCCGTTGGGCCCGCCGCTACCGCATTGACGCGCACGCCCTGTGGCGCGAGTTCGAGAGCCCAGCAACGCGTCAGGTGGTCCAGCGCGGCCTTGCTGGCGGCATAGTGGGAAAGCCCAGCAGTCGGCTTGTGCCCCAACGTGCTCGAGATATTGACGACGGACCCCTTCGCCGCTGCCAGGTAGGGAAGGGCCGCCGCGGACAGCAGGCTGGGCCCCAGAACATTGGCGGCGAAAATGCCGGCGATATTCTCGGCAGTCGCCTCCGCCAGGGGCAGGATGGCGCCGGCCCCCGCATTGTTCACCAGGATGTCCACCCGCCCCCAGGTATTGAGCGTTTCGTTGATCGTGCGGGCGGCGTCAGCCGCCACAGACACGTCTGCCGTAAACCCGGCGATGTTCGGATGGTCGCGCATCGCCTCTCTGAGTGGGCCGGCGCGGCGCGCGGTGATGACCACCTTCGCGCCGTGCTCCGCGAAGCACAATGCGGCGGCGCGGCCGATGCCGGAGCTTCCGCCGGTGATGATGACGACCTTGTCCTTCAGTCGCTTCATTGCGCAGTGCCCTGTTGCACGTCGTCGATGACGAGATTCGTCTCGTTGGTGTCGACGACGAACACGGCCAGCAGCTTGGAGGGCTCGGTGTCGCTGGCATTCGCGCTGACGCCGTGGTGGTCACCCGGCAGCTCGGCGAAACTTTCACCGGCGCGATACACCGTCACCGGGCCATCATTGATCTGGATACGGACCGCGCCCTCGAGGACCGTTGCATAGATGAAGGCGGATTTCGGGTGAGTATGCGCAGCCGATGAGCCGCCGGGTCCGTATTCGACCAGAACGCCTTTCATGCTCTTGCCCGGCACGTTCGGCAGCGCATGGTCGAAGACCAGGGTCACCTTCCTGGCCGGGTCGTCAGCCACGGCAGGAGACAAAGCGAGCGTTGCAAGAATGATCCCGCTGATGAATCGTGTGAACATTTGATGCTCCTGGGTCAATGTGATCGCTTACTCGAACCGCTACGCCCGCGTGAGCCACGTTTGTAGCGACGTAGAGCCAATGTGCGGGTTGCTGCCGGCGGGCGTGAGGGACCTGTCGTTCAGTTCCGCACCGAAGTAGCGCGCGTGGATGTCGGTGACTACCTCGCGGGTGTCGTGCTTTGCCGCGAGATAGCGGCGGACGAGATCATCAAGCCCGATCCGCTCTGGGCCAGCCAGTTCGATCATGCCATTCGCCGGTGCCATGGTGGCCACCTTGGCCACCAAGGCGGCGACGTCATCAGACGCAACAGGCTGCAGATAAGCTGGCGACAAAAGGACGGTCTGGCCATCGGTTGCCGACTGCGCGATCCCGCCGAGGAACTCGAAGAACTGGGTCGCACGGATGATCGTGTAGGGAATGCCGGATTCCTTGATCAGGGCTTCCTGGGCGACCTTCGCCCGCAGGTAGCCACTGTCAGGCAGGCGGTCGGCGCCGACGACCGAGAGAGCGATGTGATGCCGCACGCCCGCAGTTTTCTCGGCCGCGACGAGGTTGCGTCCGGACGTCTTGAAGAACGACATGACGGGCTCGTCCGCGAAGTCCGGGGCGTTTGCGACATCGATAGCGACCTGCGCCCCGGCAAGAGCTTCGGCAAGTCCTTCGCCGGTGACAGTGTTGACGCCATTGCTGGGCGCTGCTGCGATGACCTCATGGCCCTTCTGGCGCAGGTTCGCCACGACCTTGCTGCCGATGAGGCCGGTACCGCCGATGACTACGATCTTCATATTGTCCTCCGTCCAGGTTGATGGTTGGAGAATGACTTATCGCTGGTCTCAAGACTTTGTCGCGTCGTCCAAATTGCCTTTAGTTTTCATCCAAAAGGCCCGGCAGCCGCGATGGCGCCCTAGGAAAGGCAGCCCGCAGATCACCTTGTTCTCGCATATGAACGAGTTGCCGCGCGCCAATGGCAGGGCTCTCTCCCGGTGGTTCACTGTTCGACCCTGGACGGAGACCTGCTGCCGCGCACATGGCTTCGGCGGAGCCGGCCCGATCGCGCAGTTGAGCAACCGCAGTGCGAAGGGGCGGCCGTGGCGGCGAGCGGAAGATGTTTCAGGTCCGATGACGACGGTCTTCATGACTGCCTCCATCCAAGGCTGATGGACGGAGGATGGACCACAGTGGGGTGAGAGACCTTCGGGTGGCCTCGAATTTGCCTTGCGCCGCGCCGTTATCCAAAGACGTCAGCGATCACGGCGGGATGTGTGCGGGCGATCCGGACGACAGGTTCGCGATTCCCTACCGGCTGAACCTTCCGTGCAATTTGTCAGGCCTCATGCTGCGCGCCCCTCCATTCTGGTGGGCTTGCTGTGCCAACATCGATGAGATGGAGCGACGTCGGCGGCAGGCGTCCGACATTCCTCAAAAACAGGTTACGAAAATCACAATCGAATCAGCCAACTAGCACGGCAAGTCATGCAAACCCCGGCGCCGGCATGGAATCGCCCAACCGATGTCACAATCCCGCACTGACACCGTCGGATCCAAGCCCTGGGTCTATTGATCGAGCGTAGGCAGGCCGTGGTATAGTCCGCGATAGTTGTGCAGATCTGCACGGAGCACGGCATGGAGAGGGGTCATGGCGGGCGGAGGTGCGTCCAGCGAGGATTTAGATCCGAGTCTGGTCCAGGAGCAGTTGGAGCGCATTCTCGGGAGCAGCGATTTCGACGCCTCGGAGCGCAATCGGCGGTTTCTTCGATATATAGTCGACGAAATGCTCGCCGGTCGCGGCGAGCGGATCAAGGCGTATGGCATCGCCACCTCGGTTCTTGAACGTGACGAGAGCTTCGACCCGCAGACCGACCCTATCGTTCGCATCGAAGCCAGCCGCTTGCGCCGATCAATCGATCGCTACTACTTGACCGCCGGTCGCAGCGATCGGATCCGGATCACCATACCCAAGGGCTCCTACGTTCCGAACGTGGAGTACACGGCAGCAGATGCGCCGCCGGACGCGCAACGAACAGCCAATAGCGACGCCGCAGCGCCGGCGACCAAGGCGCGTCCATCCAGGTCTTGGCGGAAGATGGTGGCGGGTGGAGCGGCACTCAGTGGGCTGGCGCTAGTGGTGATCGCGCTTCTGTTGTCGAGCGGACATCTCGCCTCCATTGCCGGCGTCGGTCGACCGGACGCATCGCGCAACGGACCCTCAATCCTGGTTTCGCTGTTCGACAACGATTCCGGCTCACGCGACCATGATGTTCTGGCGCGCGGCTTCACGCGGGAGGTCATCACTGGGCTCACGCGCTTCAACCATCTGTTCGTGTTCGGGCCCGAAACGAGCTTCAGATATGGATCGGAGTCCGAGGCTCTGGAGATTGCGTCCGAACTTGGGGTTGATTTCGTGCTGACCGGCGGTATCACCACAAACGCCGACTCGTTTAGGGCCACTGCAAACCTGGTGGATGCGAAAAGCGGTCAATACGTTTGGTCCGGGCGTTTTGGCGGCGATCTTGCAGCCGAGGGGATTTTGGCGGTGCGAGACGAGATAGCCGACGAGGTCGTGCGCGAACTGGCTCAGCCTTATGGTGTGATCTTCAATGAAAAAGCCAAGGAGGTCGAAGGCAAGCCGGCAGGTTCCATCACTTCCTACGAGTGCGTGCTGCGCTTTCGTCAGTATTGGCGCTCCTATCTTGCCGAACTCCATGCTCCGGTTCGGAAATGCCTCGAGCAAACGATTGCCAGAGATCCCGACTATGCCGATGGTTATGCGAGCTTGGCCATCATCTACGTTGATGCCTATCGGTTCAATTTCGGCAGAGAGGCGCTCGCCTTCCATCCCATGGTGCGGGCGCACGAGCTGGCGCAGCGCGCCGTGGAGTTGGCTCCCAATTCCGCGTTCTCCTATCATGCACTGCATCTGGTCTACTGGCTGAGGAACGAAGTAGATTTGAGCCTTGCGGCCGGCGAACGTGGGCTGCAACTCAACCCGAATGACACCGACCTCATGGCCGACCTTGGTCTGCGCTATGGAGTAAGGGGGCAATGGGACAGAAGCCTGCCACTGCTGGAGAAAGCGTTCGCGCGCAATCCCGCCCAGCCGGGCCAGTACCGAATTGCGTTCGTTCTCAAGCACTATATTGACGGCGAGTACGAGCAGGCGCTGGCGCAAGCAAAGCGGCTGGAAGCTCCCAACGTCGCTATCGCGCACGTAGCCATTGCAATGTGCTATGGCCAGCTGGGGCTCACGGCCGAGGCGAAGGCCGCAGTGGAGCAAATACTGGAGATAGACCCGACCTACGGCGCGCGTGCGGTCGAGGATCTCAAGATGCGCAACCTGCACCCAGACTACATCCCGCTGGTGGTGGACGGCTTAGCGAAGGCGGGATTGGCCATACCCGGCTATTGGCGCGACGATTCATGACGGCGTCGGACATCCTTAGATCGTCGCGTTAATCTGCGTTAAAGCGGCGGGCGCGGTTACTGCCCGCCGTCGCCGTTCCCACGAGGCAATCAGGCTGGATACTCGATATATGAGCTGCGATATGAGCTGCGCGGGTTGGCTGATCCCCGCAGTCTCGTCCACGCTGATCTGATCGCACCATGCAATGGCATTTGGGCGCTGCCCCCTTGCTTCCAACTCCGCCGGGTTCCTCTTCATCAAAGTGTCACGCAGTGCATCTGGCGCTCCGCGTCAATGCCGGGAGGGCGGATCTCGTGTAACATCGGTGGATTGTTGAGGCGCCCGTTACCGTAACGTGCTTCCCCTCGCATGCGTGAGAGCACACGCTGCCGCTTCCTGACACCAATGAAGTGACCTCTTTGCCGGCGTCTCGAATCTGGGAGGCGATGCGCTCTTGCCGATCAGCCCCACATCCCTGGCGTTGGTTGCTCGACTGTTCCCCGGTCGCGCCGACGAGTTGGCGAGGTTGGCGACGGGCAGCGAGCTCTTGCAGTCGTTGTGCGAGGATTACGAGCTGGCGGTCAATACGCTTCGCGGGCTGGAAGAACGTAATCGATCGCAGGACGCAGGGCGGATCGTCGAGTACCGGCGGCTGATCGCGGACTTGGAATGCGAACTGGAGCAGACTCTGGGGGCAGTGAGCAGATGAGCTACATCCACGAGCGGGCTGGAAGCTCCCGAATCGGGGTCGCGATCCTCTCGAGCCTTGTGGCATCCATGCTCATCGCTCCTCCGTGCCTTGCAGAGGAGACGGAGCCCGCGGGCGCGCTGCCAGACGAATGGTCGCTGAACATCTCTCCCTACATCTGGGGTGCCGGGCTCGAGGGCAGTATAGCCTCGTTTCCCCGCGCACCAGCCGCTGATGTCGATGTCAGCTTCAGCGACATTCTCAAGAATCTGGACATGGCGGGCATGGCGATTGTCGAGCTGCGCTACCAGCGGGTCGCCGCCTACATGGACCTGATCTATACCTCTGTCAGCGCCGACCAGGAGACACCGCTCGACATCCTGTTCTCCGACGTTGAGCTGGAGAGCGATATCTTCATCGGCACGTTCGGTGGCGCCTATCGCCCGATCGAAACCGAGCGCGCGTCCCTGGATTTGCTTGCCGGTGTGCGCGTCTGGTCCGTCGATACCGTGCTCGAGCTCGAAGGCGGCGCGCTGCCCGACCAGAAGTTCGAGCACGGCGAGAACTGGATCGATCCGATCATCGGACTTCATGGCTACTACCAGTTCGCGAACGGGATTTTCCTGACCAGTCTCGCGCAGGTCGGCGGATTCGGCGTCGGCTCGGATCTGACCTGGGACAGCTTCGCAGGCGTCGGGTACCGGTTCAATGACTCGGTATCGGCGATCGCGGGATATCGGCATCTCGAAGTCGACTACGAGCACAATGGCTTTGTCTTCGACGTGGAGATGTCCGGCCCGGTGATCGGCATGACGATCCGTTTCTAGGGCATAGGGGAGAATCATGACCCGTGACATGAAGAATGCAGATGCAGGGCGGCTGACAAGGCGCCAGTTCTCCCTGGGCATGCTGGCCGGCATCGGCGTGGGCGTATTTCCGGCAGTGGCCGGCGCCGACTATAAGGAATCCGGCACGGTCATGATCGAGCAGGTCCAGATCGCTTTCATCGGCAGCGGCAACCTCGGCGGCGGGACGCTGCTCTTCGGCGGACGGAAATACGACTTCACTATCGGCGGACTCGGCGTCGGCGGGTTCGGCGTCTCCAAGATGGAGGCGCACGGTACGGTCTACAACCTGCGGAGTCCGGCTGACTTCTCGGGCGGCTACGTCCAGGCGCGCTACGGATTGGCCGTGGGACAGCTCAGCACGGGCGAGCTCTGGCTCGAAAATGCGCGCGGCGTCGCGATCTATCTCAAGGCAAAGCGAACCGGGCTTGCGCTCTCGCTCGGCGGCGATGCCGTCTACATCGATCTCGATTGAGGGGAGGATATCATGAAGCGCGTCAATTGCGCGGCCGCCGCACTCGCTCTGCTCGGCGCAGTGCTTGCGGCTCCGTCGATGGTTCTGGCGGACCAGGAGCAGACCATCAAGGCTTTCGCCGCCTGGCAGGGCCGCGGCCAGATGTACGAGACCGGCATCAACAGCGCGACCTTCGTGGGGTCCTTCTCCGGGATGATCTTCGTCGAGACGGACAAGGGGCCGCTGGATGCGGGTTTCATGATCTGTCCGGCGATCGTCGATGTGAACATGTCCGATGCCACCCAGGAGGGCAGGGGCCGCTGCACCATCTCGGCGAAGGACGGGTCGCGCGCCTATGGTGAGATCGCGTGCAAGGGTGTCCATCTTGTCGGCTGTGAGGGCGACTTCACCTTCACGGGCGGGACGGAGCGCTTCGCCGGCATTTCCGGCGGCGGGCCGATCACGATCCGCAGCGGCCTGCACGAGTTCGCGGCGACCGGCGGCAATACGGTTCATGAATCGGCCGGCGGGATCATCATCTGGCCGAAGCTGACCTACAAGCTCCCCGACGCCCCCCAGCAATAGGGTGCCACGATGAAACAACGCGTGAAGCGACGCGGGCCGATCGCATTCTTTGCCGCGGCTGCTGCATGCTCGGTCGCGATCGGCTCGCCGGCATGGCCGCAATCGGCGCCGATCATCTATCCCAGTGCGGGCCAGTCGCTTGAGCAGCAATCCAGGGACGAGGCAGCTTGCCGTACCTGGGCGCAGCAGCAGACGGGCGTCTATCCCGGCCAATCTGCGCCCAACTACTACGGCAACCCGTACGCGCAACAGGGCGCGCCGGTGCTGGGCGGTGCCGCGCGCGGCGCCGCTCTCGGCGCCATCGGCGGCGCCATCGCCGGCGATGCGGGAGAGGGCGCAGCCATCGGAGCAGCCGTCGGCGGGACCGCGGGCCTGATGCGTCGCAACCAGCAGCGCCGACAGCAGGCCTACGCCAACGATCAGGCCATGGCGCAGTACAAAGCCGACCTCGGCCGATACAATCAAGCACTCGCGGCCTGCATGCAGGGGCGCGGATATGTGGTCAGGTAGAGGCTGGAGCAAGATACACGTGACCTCGGAACATCAGCAGACGTGGTCAGCCTCGGGGAGCCGCCGGTCCGCTTCCGATCGCCACCCCCAAGGCGATCGGAAGCAGGACGGCGGACGAATGCGCGCCACGGTGAGCGACAGGCTGCAAAGACGATTTTGAAGGGAGGCTTTGCCGTGAATATTGTTCGCTCTTCTGCTGTGTGCCTATTCATCGCTTTCGTCTTGTCCAGCTGCGCATCGAGCAACGTAACCCAGCGTCAGCAATACCAAGGTGAGCAGCTTCCACGGCCCGGCCGCGTCATCATTCACGACTTCACGGCAAACCCCGCCGAAGTGCCTGCCGAGTCCGCCTTCGCCGCTCAAAACGCGGTCGCGAGTACTGTCCCGACGACGGAGCAACTTGCAGCCACCAGCAGGCTGGGTGCGGAGATCGCAAGACAAGTGACCAAACAACTCCAGAACGCAGGCCTGCCGGCAGTGCAGGCCGCCGGCCAAGCTGCCCCGCAGGTCAACGACGTCGTCATCAGGGGCTATTTCGTTTCGGCGCAGGAAGGAAGCGCCACCAAGCGTATGTTGGTCGGATTCGGGTCGGGGAATGCCGAGCTGACGACCGCTGTCGAAGGGTTCCAGATGACTCCGCAGGGTCTGCGCCTGCTCGGGAGCGGCCGGGTCGAATCCGGCGGCAACAAGACACCGGGTGTGATCCTGCCGCTCGCGGTTATGGCGGCGACGGCGAACCCGATCGGGCTGGCGGTTGCCGGAACGGTAAAGGTGGTCGGAGAGGCGACGGGCTCATCCACCATCGAAGGCTCCGCGAAGAGAACTGCGGACGAGATTTCAGAGCAGTTGATCGACGCTGCCGACAGGCAGGGCTGGCTCTGACATTGGCGCACCTGTAAATGAGTTCACCGGCATCGGCAACACGGAGGGGTTGAAGTGACGGGCATCGGATTACGATATATCGGCGCACTGGCGGGCGGCGCCATGCTGTGCGCTTGCAGCACGCTCACGCGCGAACCCGCCGCCGAGCCACCAATCTCGCGCGCGACCGTGGCCGACCTCGATTCCTCAACGATACGCTACCTTCCATTCGAGGATCTTTCCGGATTTCAGCGGGATATCGCGGAGGCTTTTCGCACGGAGACCGAGGACAGCTATCACGTCGAACCCGGCGGCGAGCGAGTCTACAGCTATCTCGCTGTCTCGGGCGGTGGATCGGACGGCGCTTTCGGAGCTGGTGTGCTCAACGGCTGGACGGAAGCCGGCGGCCGTCCGAAGTTCAAGATCGTCACCGGCGTCAGCACCGGGTCCCTGATCGCTCCCTTCGCCTTTCTCGGATCGGACTATGACGACGAGCTGAAGGCGGCTTATACCACCATCGACTCCAACAGGATCTTCATTGCGCGCGGACTCTTGCCGCTGCTCTGGTCGGAAGCGGTGGCTTCCACGGAGCCGCTTCAGGAGCTGATCGGTACTTACGTCGACGAAAAGCTGCTGGACGCCATCGCAGCGGAGCACGCTAAAGGCCGCCGGCTCTATGTCGCATCGACCAATCTCGACGCTGAGCAGCCGATCATATGGGACATGGGGGCGATTGCCGGGAGCGGCAAGCCTGACCGGCTGGCTCTGTTCCGCAAGGTGCTGCTGTCTTCTGCATCCATTCCTTCGATATTTCCGCCGGTGCTGATCGACGTGACGGTCGACGGCAACAAGCACCAGGAGATGCATGTGGATGGCGGGGTCTTCTTCCAGGCCTTCTTCATCGGCGCCGCGACGGATCTACCCGCGAATATTCGAGCCGCCGATCCCGACTTCCAGGGCAAGGTGCGGCAGAACCTCTACGTGATCCGCAACGGATGGCTGACGTCTAGCTTTGAACCGGTGGACCGCGCGCTCACCAGTATCACCATGCGAGCGATTCATTCGATGCTCAAAGTGTCCGGTATCAACGATCTCTGGCGTCTTTACCTCGGCGCACGGGACGATGAGGTGGCGTTCCACTACATCGCCATCCCCGCCTCCTACGTGCCATCCACGACCGAACAGTTCAACCAGGCGGAGATGAACCGCGAGTACGAGTTCGGCCGCCAGCTGGCGCTCGACGGCATCCAGTGGCAGACGACGCCTCCCGGCTATGTGGCGCCTCAGAGCCAGGTGACCCAGCAATAGCGCTGAAGCCGAGGTTCGAGGCGGCAGAACGACTGGGTGCGGAAAGGGGCAATTAATGCGCGCGTCGATATCTTCCTGGATCTGAGAGCAGCGCCGCGGCATGGATTGAAGGAGCTTGCAAGTGTCTCTTGAGACAGGGCGCACAGCCATCCCACCCGAGCCCGCGCAACGGGGCATGGTGTTCGTCCATGGTGGGACCTTCTTGATGGGTTCCGATCAGCACTATCCCGAGGAGGGGCCGGTGCATCGTGTTCGTGTAGATGGTTTTTTCATCGACGAGGCGCCCGTTACGAACGCCGACTTTTCGAAGTTCGTTGCTGCCACGAACTATCGCACATTCGCAGAATCTCCGCCTGATCCGGAAGACTATCCCGGTATTCTGCCGGAGATGCTGTATGCGGGGTCATTGGTATTCCAGCAGCCGGCTCAAACCGTCGACCTTCGAGACTGGACTCGATGGTGGTCGTTTCTGGAGGGGGCATGCTGGCGTCACCCATATGGCCCAAACAGCAGCATCGAAGGGCTGGATCAGCATCCTGTTGTCCATATTTCCTACCACGACGCGCTCGCCTACGCCCGGTGGCGAGGCAAGGATCTTCCAACGGAAGCGGAATGGGAGTTTGCAGCCAGGGGCGGGCTTGATCAGGTCGAGTTTGCCTGGGGATCGGAGTTCACACCGGGGGGCCGCCACATGGCCAACACCTGGCAAGGAGACTTTCCGGGAGTAAACGAGGCTCGAGACGGATACGTGCGGACCTCGCCTGTCGGAGCCTTTCCTGCAAACGGTCACGGCATCTTCGATATGATCGGAAACGTCTGGGAGTGGACGTCCGATTGGTTCGCTCCGCAGCACGATGCAGACGCAGCGAAAGCATGCTGTATCCCCAAGAATCCCCGCGGCGGCAATGAAGCGGATAGCTACGATCCATGCCAGCCTGAGATCAGGATCCCCCGCAAGGTATTGAAGGGCGGCTCGCATCTTTGTGCACCCAATTACTGCCGCCGCTATCGTCCTGCAGCCAGGTATGCCGAGCCCGTAGATACCTCGACATGTCACGTAGGATTCAGGTGTGTTCTTAGACCAGGAGGTTTCGATGAACTCGCTTAAGCAACTGAGGGCACGCTGGCTGGGAGCGAGCACGATGGTTCTGCTGTTGTGCTCTCCGGCAATGGCCCAAGACTCACTGCCTTTTCCGCCGAAGCCTTCGGGAAGCAAGGCCGGTCCGACAATAGCCGAGTCGACCTACAGCCCGTTGCCGGAGCAGTCGCACCTTCCTGCCGATGCCCCGAACATCGTCGTTATCATGCTCGACGACGTTGGTCCGGCGTTGCCGGACGCCTTTGGCGGCGTGATCGAGACACCCACATTGAGCCGTCTTGCAGAAGAAGGCGTGTCCTACAACCGCTTCCACAATGCCGCGATGTGTTCTCCTACGCGCGCGGCATTGCTGACCGGGCGCAATCATCACCGGGTCGGGAATGGCCAGATCGCAGAGCTGGCAAATGATTGGGACGGATACACCGGCCGCATTCCGCGCACTTCGGCAACGGTTGCGAAGGTTCTTGGCTACTATGGCTACGCGACCGCGGCGTTCGGGAAGTGGCACAATACGCCTGCCAATGAAACAACCGCTGTCGGTCCCTACACCGACTGGCCTGTGGGGGAAGGCATCGGCTTCGATTACTTCTATGGCTTTCTTGCCGGTGAATCGTCGCAGTGGGAGCCTGCCGTCGTCGAGAACACGATCCGCATCGATCCTTCTCATGGAAAGGAAGGCTACCATTTCACCGAGGACATGACCGACAAGGCCGTATCATGGATGAAGCAGGTTCGCGCGTTAACGCCCGACCGGCCATTCTTCATGTATTGGGCTCCCGGCGCTTCTCACGGACCGCATCACATATTCAAGGATTGGGCGGATAAGTACAAGGGCAAGTTCGACGATGGCTGGGATGCCATGCGCGAGCGGATCTTTGCGCGCCAGCGCGAACTCGGATGGATACCGGAGAACACGGAGCTTACGCCGCGTCCGGATACGCTTGCCGGTTGGCAGGACATTCCGGATGACGAGAAGCCGTTCCAGCGGCGCCTCATGGAAGTGTTTGCCGGGTACACCGAGCACGCGGACACTCAAGCCGGCCGCCTGCTGGAAGCCCTCGATGACCTTGGCATTCGCGACAATACGCTCATCTTCTACGTCTGGGGCGACAACGGGTCCAGCGCAGAGGGCCAAAACGGGTCGATCAGCGAACTTCTGGCGCAGAACGGTATCCGCACGGAGATCAAGGACCACATTCATGCGATGAACGAACTGGGAGGGATGGACGTACTCGGCTCACCCAAGGCCGACAATATGTATCATGCCGGTTGGGCATGGGCCGGGTCCACGCCGCACCGGTCTACCAAGCTGGTTGCTGCGCATTTCGGCGGAACGCGAACGCCGCTCGTGGTTTCCTGGCCAAGCAAGATCAAGCCGGACAGGACGCCGCGCTCACAGTTCCATCATGTGAACGACATTGTACCGACGATCTATGATGTGCTGGATATCCAGCAGCCAAAGCTCGTCGACGGCATAACCCAGGATCCGCTTGATGGCGTCAGCATGACCTACACCTTCGACGCTGCGGACGCGCCGGCGCAGAAGACGGAGCAGTATTTCGAGATCATGGGCAGCCGCGCCTATTACAAGGATGGGTGGATCGCGTCGGTGTTCGGCCCGCGGGTTCCGTGGAAGGCCGGCATCGATCCGGCCATCCTCAAATGGTCCCCGGACAATGACGTTTGGGAGCTGCACGACCTCAGCCAGGACTATTCCCAAGCCAACGACGTGGCGGCGGATCACCCCGACAAGATCGGTGAGCTCAAGAAAGCCTTCGGCGTAAGCGCGGAAGCAAACAAGGTTTACCCGGTCGGGGGAGGGCTATGGTCTGCCGTCTTTCATCCGGAGGATGCGCCATCCAATCCGGCGACAGAGTTTGAGTTCACGCAGGAGGTCGTTGGCGTCCCGGAGTTCACCGCGCCCAAGGTCGGAGCGCGGAGCAATCTTGTCACCATCGACGCGGAGCTGAAGCCCGACTCGGAGGGAGTGCTTTACGCTCTTGGTGCATTTTCCGGCGGCGTCGCCTTGTGGGTGGACAAGGGTAAACTGACCTACGAATACAATCTGTTCGAAATCGAGCGGACGCATCTCGAATCATCCGGCCCGTTACCCGTCGGCAAGGTCAAGATTGAGGTTGAGACACGCAAGGTCGGAACTGATCATGCCGCACCGCTCGACGTCGCAATCCGCATCGACGGCAAGGAGGTGGCGAAGGGGCGTGTGCCACGCTCGGCGCCACTTACGTTCACTGCCAATGACGCTTTCGACGTGGGAAGAGACAGCTACTCGCCGGTTTCGCTCGCATACTTCGACCGCAAGCCGTTTGCCTTCAATGGTGAGATTGAACGCCTGAAGGTCGAATATCTGAAGTGAACACCGGGAAGCGGCGGTCGCGGACTTTCTTAAACTGGTAAGCACGATAAGACGGGAGATGAATGATGTCCTTGATTCCTCGACGGTCCGCGCTTGCGGCAGTCACTCTTGCAGCTCTGATCGGAGCGCTGCCGCTCCGCACCGCGATGGCAGAAGGGACAGTCATTCCGCTGCCAAGCGCAGATCGCGAGGAGATCGAAAAGCTCCTTGGCAAGGGCGTCGTTGGCGAGGCTCAGGCGGCCGGGCCGCTTGGCTCACCTGAAAGCTACCTGCCGCTCAAAAGTGCTTCCATGAGCTACCAGGTCATCGACAAGAACAAGAAGCGGGGGGAAGCCCACAAGCTGGAAGGCACCACCGATGCCGCTTTTGCACCCGGGTGGCACTACTCGATCGAGAACGCAGGTGCCGCATTCTTCCAAAAGGCGCCCGACGGCAGCCTGCACACCGTTGCCGAGCAGGACCTCGGCAACAAGGTGCTGTCGCGCTTCGTGCCCGGCGAGCCGATGATCATTCCTGGCCTGAAGCCGGGAGAAAGCCGCAAGACAACCCTGCAGGTATCTGTCTACGATCTGTCGGATCTCAAGAAGGTCACGCATTCGGGATCACTCGATGTGACCTACACCTATATCGGCACCTATCGGGTCACCGTTCCCGCCGGCGCCTACGATGCGGTGCTCATCCGCTGGAACTATGATGGCAAGATAGGTCCGGCAACCATCAAGGATACGCAGCACCGGTTCATCGCGCCGGGCGCCGGCATGGTGGCCATGGCGCAGATCCGCAGCATTTCCGCCATGCTGATCTACAACGACCATACGAAGCATGGGAAAGTCCTGCAGCAGATTCACTAACACGGCTCAGAACGCCAATGAGGCACTCAAGGCGGTGGTTGCATCGGGCTCGTCAGGCTCGCGCAGAACAGGATCGAATCGCTCTTGTCCAAGATCCGCCCACTCGAAGACATGGCCTTTCCAGCTTGCCGCTTCATGGAGATTGCAGCTTGGCTCAGTGACCACCCTCCACCCACGGCACGCCGGCATACCGGAACGCCTCCGCCAGTGCCGGTTCCAACTCGACCGCTTCCCAGCGACGTAGCGGGTTGAAGTGCTCGAAGAGTTCGGGAAGCAATCGGACTCCGAAGCGGTTCACGTGTCGGCTCGCCTTATAGCCCGTTTTGTGCTGATCGAAGCGGAGGTCGGGGTCGAGCGTGGTCTGGCCGACATAGAGACCCCATCGATCCAGGCGGCGCGTGTCCTTCAGAAGCACGACATAGAGCGTATGATGCGCACCTTTAGTGCCGGCGGTCGTCGCGCGCAGCTGTCGCGCCGCGCGCGCGGCCTCCGGCATCCATTCTGGTAGATAGAGAGCACCACGCATCGCACTACGATCACAGCAAGACCCGTCAGGATAGGGCCGACCCACTGCGAGTTTTAGCACTTTCCAGCCGAATGAGTGCAATCAGGCTTAGATCAGCTTTCGGGTCTAAGCCGGACCGGTGGAAGAGCTCTTACCGATCGGCCGTTTTGACCCGAATCGGCCCTAGGATGCCGTGACTCACCACCATTGCTTGGGCTTCGAACCAGCGCGCCGTTCGCACCGACATTAATGGGCGAGAGTCAGCCACCAAATGATCGGTCGGCGATCGCCGGACCGAGCTGCACGCTTCCCACCGGAACCAGAGAACTCGCTTGGTGGTTCACTGCCAAGTTACCGCACGAGCTTGCTTGCTGCCACTTGGTTGGGTCATGCCGCAGCTTCGCTACAGGACGCGGGTAATTGCGGGCAAAATCGGCCGCCAGGGGGCCGAGCCACGCAGGGTCGGCTCACTCTCGCGGCGACGGCGCCGGGATTTTGAGGGCTACTGGGATACCTCAGGGCCCAGGCACTTGCGCGGGATGCGCGACACGCGCGAGGCGAGGCTATTCGCGCTCGCGCCGGTACCCATGCGGCCGTTATGCCGCTTGTCATCCTTTGGCACTTCGGGGGTTTCCGGTGACTGAAGCTAGGGTGCTCCGTGTCGCCGAGGCGGCGGAGTTCCGGGAGCACCTGGCGCTTCTGCGCGATGAAATCCTGCTCGTCTCCCACAACGATGCCGATGGCCTGTCGGCCGTGGCGATCCTCGCGCGTGCCCTTCCGCGGGAAGGGCGTCACGTGAGGCTGCGCATCCTCGGAAGAGGCGAGAACCCCTGGTCCGCCGAGTTCCGAACGGAGGTCGCGGCGAGTACGGTTGGCGGGATCATCGCCAGCGACCTCGGCGTCCGGGCGGGAACCATTCGCGTCGGCTGCCCGACCATTCTCATCGATCATCACGTGCCGGCCGGCGTTCCTGACGAGGCGATTGTCATATCCGGTTTCCATGAAGATCCCATCCCGACCTCCAGCCTTCTCGCCTACCGCTGCGCGGCGGGTCTCGGGCCGGCGGACGACCTGATCTGGCTGGCGGCCCTTGGGATCGTCGGCGACATGGCCGAGAGTGCCGCCTTCCCAGAAATGGACGAGGCTCGGCGACGGTATGGCGTAACCGCGCTGCGCAAGACGGCGGCTCTGGTCAACGCCGCGCGGCGGAGCGCGACGGGCGACGCAAGCCCTGCGCTTGCGCTGTTGCTCAAGGCCGATTCCCCGCAAGAGGCGCTCTCGCATCAGCATTCCGAAACCGCCGTGCTTGAGGCCGCGCGACATGAAGTCAGGCGAGCGCTGGAAGCAGCGAAACGCGTCCCTCCGAAGATTGCCGGGCCTGTGGCTCTCGTCCTGCTTCACTCGCCATGCCAGATCCATCCGCTCGTGGCACAGGCCTGGCGGAGGCGACTCAAGGACCGGATTGTGATTGTGGCAAATACCGGTTACCGGCCGGGCTGGATCCACTTCGCCGCGCGGACCGACCGTAACGAGGATCTCATCGCCTTCCTGCGCAATCACGCGCCTCCCGGCGCCGACGAAGCCTATGGCAGTGGACACCGACGTGCGACCGGCGGCGCCCTGCGGCCGGAGGCGTGGAACGTGTTTGCGCGCTCACTCGGGCTTGGCGAGGCCGCGACCATTCCAGCTGGGGATTCAGCATGAGCCCAAGAACTCGCCGGCTTGGCTTTGCGGTGAAGGTGCTGGGCGTGCCCGGAATGAAGAGCAACGACTCGCGACGCTGGGCGAGCAACCCGCACCTGAAAGTCTCGCTCGAGTACCTCGATCAGATCCTTGATTATCTCGGGCGCGCCCGCATCACCATGTACCGGCTGTCGTCGGACCTGGCGCCCTATGCCACGCACCCGGACATGCCGCAGTTTCACGGGATGGTCGCGGAAAGCGCACGCGAGCTGCAGACGATCGGCGACAAGGCCAAACAACTGGGCATTCGGCTCTCCTTCCACCCGTCGCAATACATCATCCTCAACAGTCCCGACGCGGAGCTGGTCAAGAAGAGCATCGCCGACCTCGTCTCGCAGGCGGAAATGCTGGACCGAATGGAACTCGGTCCCGAGGCCGTGCTCGTGATCCATGTGGGTGGAATGTACGGAGACGCGGCGACGAGCCGCGCACGCTGGGTCGAGACCTGGCACGTTTTGCCGGAGCCAGTGCGGCGCCGCCTTGTCCTGGAGAACGACGACCTGCGTTTCAGCGCGGCCGATGTCCTCTGGATTCACCAACACACCGGCGTGCGGTTGGTGTTCGACTACCAGCACTTCTGGTGCCTCAACCCCGAGCGGCTGGACCTGCGCCCGACGCTCGCTTCATTCGTGGCCACCTGGCCCGACGGCGTCGTGCCGAAAGTCCATTTCTCCTCGCCGCGCACGGAGATGCGCGAGGTGAAGCGAAAGGACAAGGCTGGCAAGACGAAGCCGGTCCTGCTCCCACCGGTATTTACCGGGCATGCGGATTTCTGCAATCCGTTCGAATTCGCGACTTTCATGAGATTGGCCGAAGGGCTAGATTTCGACGTCATGCTGGAGGCGAAAGCGAAGGATCTTGCATTGATCCGTTTGCGCGGCGACCTTCTCCGTTACGCACCAGACCTCGCGCCGCAGTTCGGCGTCGCTCCCGACGAGCCCACCATTGCGGAAACGCAGGAGATTCCAGCGGCTGAAATCGAGAAGGAGCCGGCCTAGAGCCTCCCGGCCTAGAGCCTCTGAGAGCGGTTCTGGCGAAGCTCGTGGACTCGAATGATCCGTCTCAGCCGGCGCGAGTCCATACGATCGGAGTTCATCGAAAGGTGGTCGCAACCGGATCAGCCACCGTAACCGCGACCGGCCGTCGCTTCTTGCCGGACCTCCTGAAGTGCATTGTTAACGCCGCGTCCGCCTTCCGACCGCAGACGAACGGCCGGGTGTTGCTGGTCGTGAGCAGAGCCGAAGGGCCACGCGCCCAATGCGCTATTCAAGAGTGCTTGGGCCTGATCGCCGGAGATCGAGGGAAGGCTTACCTCAAGCGAAAACCTGACCTGGAAAGTATCGTCTTGGCCGGATACATCGGCAAGGCAGGAGACCTCCGCCCCGTTTAGATCGATCCTCTGTCTGGTCGCCTCATACCGCAGCGCCGATAACAGGCATGCGGCATAGCCAGCGGCCAGCAAGCCCTCTGCACTGACGCCGTCGCCGCCCGATCCTCCAAGCTCCCTGGGGGTCGCCAGGTTAAGGGAGATCCGGCCCTCCTCACCCGTAAGACGTGGTGGCGTGCCTTCTCGCGCGTCGGCGCGAGCCACATATCGCAGTTCCATGGCCGCTCTCCAAACTCCAGCAAACAGGAATGACTACTCAGGGTTCCATGCAAAGCACTGAAGCGCTGGTGGACGAGGCCTATTGAGGTGCGGGCATCCAGGCTGCTTCCGTGGAGCAAGCTCCGGTTACCGCTGTTCACACCAGCACTCGGCAATCACTTCACCCTGGAGGCGAGATATGGAGCGAATTGAAAAGCACATTGATGTCGATGTGCCGGTGTCCACCGCGTACAATCAGTTCACCCAGTTCGAGGAGTTTCCGAATTTCATGGAAGGCGTCGAGCAGATCACGCAGGTCGATGACAAGCACACGCACTGGAAAGTAGAAATCGCCGGCCATGCCCGGGAGTTCGATTCCGAGATCACGGAACAGGTCCCGGATCAGGTCATCGCATGGCGCTCGACCACTCCGCCGTTGAATGCGGGCCGCGCCGTCTTCCAGCCGCTGGAGCCGGACCGGTGTCGAGTCACGCTCCAAATGGAGTACGAGCCTGAAGGCATGGTGGAAAGCGTCGGCTCCTCGCTGGGACTGGTTGGCAGCCGGGCTGAAGGAGATTTGAAGCGTTTCAAGGCTTTCATCGAATCGCGTGGTCGCGAGACTGGAGCGTGGCGCGGCGAGCTCCACTGAGGGGGGTATGGCCGTCGCGCCTCGCACCCTCAGGTTCCGGAAGTGAGATCGGACGCTCCGGTCCGCGTCAGGTCGGCAGCAATGCAGGCTCGAGGTGCTCTCGAGCCTGCGCGCGCTACGGGCAAGAAACGCCCGCCGAGCCAGTGTTGCGTTATTCCATCCCGCAGTCGTTCTGCGGTGCCGAAGGAGGCGCTATTCCATGAAAGGTTTCGTGGATGACATCGAAGATTTAACACTCACAAACAGTGATTTCCGGCAGGTTTTGTATACCGGCCATCATCTCCAGTTGGTTCTGATGTCCATTGGCATCGACCAGGACATCGGTGAGGAAGTGCATGAGGACAGAGATCAATTCTTCAGGATCGAGAGCGGCGAGGGCGAGGTTCTCATCGACGGCGTGGTTCACAAGGTCAAGGATGACGATGCGGTGATCGTTCCGGCAGGAGCCCGCCATAATATCACCAACACCGGCACAAGGCCGCTCAAGCTCTACACGATTTATGCCGCGCCTGAGCACCGTGATGCGACAGTCCACCATACCAAAATAGAAGCGGATGCATCACACGAACATTTCGACGGTAAGACAACGGAATAACCCGGGCACGCGTCCTCCACTGCCAAACCGTAAGGAACGGGCGTTAGCGGAGACGACCTGTCGCAACAGCGGCGCGACTTGTCCCCCCGCCCACAACCGACATGGTGCACACGCAGATCTCTGACCTTGTCGAGGGGCAAGCTATCAACGCGCTGTACAGAGAGATGCGGGCGACTGGTCCGGTATTCAGAAACCAGAGCTGAGCTCGAGCGCGTCCCGGAACTTTCGCTGCACCTGTTGCCGGACTTCGGTGCCGCGGACATGCATGGAGCTTTGAACGTAGGTTTCGAGAAGACGGCCGGACGCAAGCCGATCCCGGCGCTCGCGCTGCACGCCCGACAATCTCAGGGAGCGCCGCTTCGGCTGCCGGCCGCAGATCAGATCAAGGGCCGACTCGCTGAGCTTGTCGAGCGCGCGCCACGATTCGCCGCCGCGCGCTCGACTCGCCAGCGATTGCATCACGGCGGAGGCCACCGAAGCGAGTCCTGCTGCGTCCGCGTCAGAATACAGTTCGCCCTCGGCGATTGCTCCGCGCAGGCGTTCTTCGAGGATCGCGTTGAACACATCCAAGCTTTCGAAGTACCCGACGCAGTCAAACACATGATGATCTCCACGCCCGAGACGCCTTTTGGCGGGATCAATGAATCCGGGTACGGATTGGAAAGTGGAATAGAGGGCCTTGACGCCTATCGGCGCACGAAGTTTGTCACGGAAAACTGATGTCCGCCTTTGGCTCGAAGCCACCTCTCCTAGGAGAGGGCCAACCTGTGGTTACTGCCAAATGTTGATGGTCGCGAGCGTGCGCAGAAGGTGATCGGAAACCAGCTTCTCGGCGCGCTTGCCGTTGCGGTCGGCTATCGCATCGACAATGGCGCGAAGCTCTCGGTGGGTTTGCTGGCGCACCAGCTCGGGCGCCGGCTTGTCGGTGTCGCGCCCATCGAACAGGACGGCGCGGCGGTCGTCGAGGATCGAGGCCATGATCTGCTCGAGAAACTTGTTCTTGGTCGAGGCGAAGATCTGCCGGTGCAGCGCGTAGATGCTCTCCTTGAAATCCTCCCAGGTCGGCGCGCCGAGCACCGCTTCCAGGATGCGCCGCATCTCGGCGATCTCATGCTCCTCGACCCGCCTGATGACCAGATGCATCATCGCCGGCTCGAACAGCAGGCGTCCCTCGACGATTTCCGCGAACGACGGCACCGAGTCATGGTCGCCCTGCTCGGTCTGGTCCATGCGCTCGAACACGTCGCGCGCATCCTCGGTCAGGAACGTGCCGCTGCCGACACGGCGGCGGACCAGTCCTTGGCGTTCCATCATCGACAGCGCGCTGCGCACGGCGGTGCGGCTGGTGTTCAGCTGCTGCGCCAACTCGCGCTCGTTCGGCAGCTTGGCGCCCGGTACCATCAGGCCCTGCTTGATGCTCCGCAGCAGGGCACGGTAGACCAGCGACGGCGTCGCCCGGTCGTTGGTGCTTACGGCTGCTTGTTGCTGAAGTGTGGCGGTTGCGGTCATCAAAACAGTCCCTCGCTACGTCCGGCAGGCGTCCAGATCGATCTATGAGCTTCGGCAACTCGCATCATCGCAGCACCTCGAGCGGTTGGGCACTGCGCGCGGATTCCGCCAGCGCGTCCAGAACCGGAACGGCATCGAAGGCCTCGCGGTAATGCTGGCGGTAGGGAGCGCCGGCCAAGGTCGCCGTCACGAAGTGGCCGATCTCGTCGGCCAACCCGCCGGTGATCCGGCCGTTGATCTCAGGCCAGAGGTGGGTATCCCCGCCGGTTGTCCCGGCATCGGTGACGAAGCTCAGACCCTGATCGGACACATCGAGCGCCGCCGCGGATCGGGTGCCGACGATCTCGAACGCCGACCGAAAGCCATTCATCAGCCCGTCGGGCCATGCCCAAGAATAATCGAGGCTGCCGATCGCGCCATTCTCGAAGTTGAGCACGGCGTAGAGCGCGTCTTCGTTGCCGTTCCCGAGCATCTCCCGTTTCTGCGCATAGACGCGCGTGATCTTCGAACGGCCGATCCACTGCATGGCGTCGACATCGTGGACGCCCATGTAGAACAGGATCGACGAGCTCGCGCCCAACCGCCGCGCGACCGAGCGGATCCCGTTGCGCTTGGCGCGCAGATGGATCGGCTGGCCGAGGTTTTCCGGGCGGGCGGCATCGAATACCTGCACGTAGCGCGTATCGAACCGCAAGATATGGCCGATCATCAGCCGCACGCCGCTTCGCTCGACGGCGGTCACGATGCGGCGCGCTGCTTCCGCCGTGTGGGCCAAAGGCTTCTCCAGCAGGATCGCCTTGCCCGCCTCAGCCGCGGCGATGGCCGCTTCTTCGTGCAGGCGATCGGGCAGGCAGATGCTGACGGCCTGGAGGTCCGCCCGCGCCAGCAGCGCGTGATAGTCACAGTATCCTTGAGCGCCTGTCGCATCGGCGGTTTCCGCCAGCCGCGCCAGATCAGGCTCGGCGACGCCGACCAGGTCGACCGCTGGATGATCCTGATAGACGCGGGCGTGCCGGCTGCCAAAGAAGCCGAGCCCGATGACCCCGACCTTCAGCCGTTTCGTCACGAATGCCGCTCCGGAATGGTCCAGCCGCGGAAATCGGCGATGAAGGCGGCAAGCTCAGCAGTGACGGCGGCGAAGAACGCCTTCCCCGCCTCGGGGCTTGCGAAGGCCGGGTCGCCTAGCGTGCCCGTCGGCGAAAGGTCCCCGAAATCGTGATACAGCCGGATCGCCTGCGCCCCGAGCAGGTCCGTGGTGAGATAGCGCGAGCCGGGATCGGGATAGCAGGTTTCCGCCTGCGCGATCTTCACCAGCTCCGGCCGGACATGCTGCACCATCGAGGTCTCGAACTCGCAGGCATGGCCCATTCCGCCGGGCTTCGACTTGCGCAGCTTGCCGATCGCCTCGCGCGCCAGTGTGAAGTAGGTGAGAGCGGCGATCCGCGCGGCGCCGTAGTGCGTGTTCCCGAGGGTCGAGGCAAGAACATCGATCAGGCCGTTGTTGCCGCCATGTCCGTTGACGATTAGGATCCGGCGGAAGCCGTGCCGCACCAGGGAAGCGACCACGTCCTCGACCAGCGCCAGCAGCGTTTCCGCCCGCAAGGTGATGGAGCCCGGAAACCGCATGTGATGGGCGGAGAAGCCATACCAAGGTGGCGGCATGACGACCGTATCGCCGCTGGCTTCGGCGGCCGCGCGCGAGACGGCCTCAGCCAGCATCGTGTCGGTGCCGAGCGGCAGATGGTTGCCGTGCTGCTCGACCGAGCCGAGCGGCAGGATCACCACGGTCCGGTCGCGCTCCAGCGCGCCGATCTCGGCGGAGGTCAGTTCTTCCCAACGCATTGGCGCACCATGATTCGGGCTCCTGGATCACGAACGGATACCTGTCCGCCAGCCACAGCGCCAGTGGCGCCCGGTCGGACCGTGGCCTGGAGGAGCATCAGCCCATTGTCCCACGAAAATGGTTGCAATTGATCCAAAGTGGTCCATAGAGTCCAACCAGCAGGCGCGGGTGTCAATGAAGAATTACAACGCCTGCCTTGCGGCTCCGTTGGAGGCCGCCGATCTCTGCGAGACAGGGAGGAAAGCATGAATCGCAGCAAGCTTCTGGCCGCTCTGGCCCTGGCGTCCGGCTTTGTTGTGCAATCAGCGCAGGCCGAGGATCTCACGCTGGAATTCGTCGTCTGGAACTACTCGCTCGAAACCATTCAGGACAACGTCAAGCAGTTCGAACAGGCCAACCCTGGCATCAAGGTCAAGGTAACCGATTATGCCTGGCCGGACTATCACGACAGTCTCGTCCTGCGCATCCGGGGCAATACGCCGACGGACGTCATTTATGGCGGCCAGGATTGGCTGCCGGCTTGGGGCGCCGCCGGTTTTATCGCGCCGCTCGACTCGGTTGCGCCGAAGGGGACGATCGAGGAGCTGTCCAAGGACATCGCCGGGTTCGCCCTCACCGACGTGACCTATGACGGCAAGGTCTATGGGCTGCCGTACTACTCGGACACGATCAGCTTCATCTACAATAAGAAGATCCTGGACGATGCCGGCATCGCGGTGCCCACGACCTGGGAGGAGGTGACCGCGGCAGCCGAGAAGCTCAAGGCAGGCGGCATGGATAAGCCGATCATCTACGAGTACAACCAGGAGCTTCCCAACTTCTACGATGCCTTTGTCGCCCAGTCCTATGGCCGTGGGGCGGATCTGTTCGACGCCGAGCTCAACCCGCTGTTCGCCGATCCCAGCAACGGCGCCTACAAGCAGTTGCAGTGGATCGCCGATGCCTATTCCAAGGGCCTGGTGCAGTCGGACAACCACGAATCGACCATCATAACTGCGATGAATACCGGCAAGCACGCCTTCACCATCGTCTACACCTACGTGCTCGCCGCGCTCAACGACGCCGCGACCCAGCCGCTTGCCGGCCAGTTCGCGCTCGCGCCGATGCCGGGCGAGACGCATGCGACCCTTGGCTTCGCCAAGTCGTATGTGGTGACGGCCAAGGCCGCGGCCGATCCGGTGCGCGCCGAGGCGGCGTGGAAGTTCGTCAACTTCATGGCCGGCAAGCCGTACACGGTCGCCAAGCGCTGGGCGGTGGAGAAGGGCCTCGGCTTCGGGCAGCTTCCGTTGTTCGAGGACAAGGACGTGATCGCTGCCTGGAGCAAGTGGGCCGACGTCGGTGCGCTCGGCAAGCAGGCGTCGATCGCCAAGGCCGGCACCTACACCGAGTACTCGTCGGTGTGGTCGGCTTATTTCCGGCCGCTGCTCGCGCAAGCGATGGTCGGCGAAGCGCCGGTCGATCAGGTGATGAAGGACGGCGCGCAGCGCTGGACGGAATTGAAAGAGCAATTCGCCAACCGATAAGCTGCGCATATCCCGGCGCGCGGGCGAATTCGTCGCGCGCCGGGTTCGCATCCGAATTCCCGCGGGACATCCGATCCATGTGGACCAGCAACCGTTTTCCAGCCCTATGGCTGCTGCCGGCGCTGCTGCCGGTCATCCTGATGACGGTTTATCCGATCGGGCATGCGCTCTGGACCTCGTTGCACGAGGTCATGATCCTGTTTCCCGGCGAGCCCTTCGTCGGCCTCAAGAACTACCAGCGCGTGGTCGCCAGCAACTACTTCGGCGACGCCTTGCGGAACTCCCTGGTCTTCACGCTGATCGCCGCACCGTCAGTGGTCATTCTCGGCACGCTCATCGCCTTGTTCCTGCGCCGGCGCTTCTTCGGTTGTGAAGTGGTGCGCTCGGTCGTGCTGCTGCCGTGGGTGTTGCCGGGCGCGATCTCGGCGGTGCTGTGGGTCTGGGTGTTCCATCCGAGCTTCGGTATCCTCAACGGCATCCTGCGCGATCTCGGCCTGATCGATACGTCGGTCCCGTGGCTCACCAATCCGCAAACCGCACTGCTGGCCGTCGCGGCTGCCCATGTGTGGACCCAAATTCCGTTCGCCGTCATCCTGCTGATGGCGGCGCTCTCGGCCATCAACGCAGAGACGCTGGAAGCGGCCGCTATTGACTGCCGCAATCCGGCGAAGCGCTTCCGCTACATCGTCTTCCCGGAGATCAAGGCGATGATCGTGCTGCTGCTGGTCTACAACGCGCTGACCGCCTTCACCAGCTACGACCTGGTCTATGCCATGACAGGCGGCGGGCCGGGAACGGCGACCACGCTGCTCAGCTTCCAGATCTGGCGGGAGAGCTTCTCGATGTACGACTTCGGCGCCGGATCGGCGGTCGCTTTCATCGTCGTGGTCATTTCCGCGGTGCTGATCGCCGCCATCACGAAGACGTTGCCTTCGGACCTGTTCGGGAGCAGCTGAAATGCCCGGCCGGCTGCATCCCATCCTGACCTTCACCTTCGCCGCGCTGATCCTGCTGTTTACCGGTGGCCCGGTGCTGCTGTCGCTCTACGGCAGCCTGGTGCCGGATCGCGTGCTGCTCAGCCCCGACCGGTCGATCCTCACCGAAGGGCCCAACTTCGAGAGCTATCGCTACGTCTTCACCGGCCAGCTGCCGGACAGCTACCTGCAGGAGAGCGCCAACCGCGCCATGATCTCGGACGCCGCCCGGCAGGTGCCGGGCGCGCTGGTCAACTCCTCTGTGAACGCGCTGGCCGCGATGATCCTGAACCTTATTCTGGGCGCGCCGGCGGCATTCGTCTTTGCCCGCTACCTGTTCCCGGGAAAGAAGCTCAGCTTCCTCTATCTCATCCTGTCGCCGCTGGTGCCGGCGGTGGCGCTGGTGACGCCGATCTACATGATGCTCGAGTGGCTGGGCCTCGTCGGCACCCAGATCGGCATCATTCTGGTCCACACCGCCAGGGCGCTGCCCTTCACCGTGCTCATCCTCTCGGTGTTCTTCCGCAAGATCCCGACGGAGGTTTTCGAAGCCGCAGAGCTCGATCATTGCAGTCGCTTCCAGGCCTTCTGGCGCATTGCCCTGCCGCTGGCGCTGCCCTCGGTCGGCGCGACCGGTCTCTTTGCCTTCATGCTGTCCTACTCGGAATACATGTTCGCGATGATCCTGTCCGGCGATGCGGGGACGCGGCCGGTCTCGGTCGTGATGGCGGCGCTCGCCCGCAACACCGACGTCAGCTGGAGCCTGCTCAACACCGGGATCTTCATCGCCATCGTGCCGACGCTGGTGCTGGTTGTTCTGGTCTGGCGGTTCGTGGTCGAAGGCCTGATCGGCAGCGCGGTCAAGGGGTAGCTGGATGAGCGACGTTCCCAAAGTCCGACATCCATTGAAGCATCGTCCTGAAGGCGTGCGCCAGCACGTCACCGCCGGTCCGTACTCCCCGGTGCTGGAGGTGGACGCGCGCCGTCTCGTCGTCATCTCGGGTCAGGTTGCGGTCGATCTCGACGGCAATGCAATCGGCAGCACCATCGAGGAGCAGACCAGGGCAACGCTCGATAACTGCGCCGGCCTGCTGGCGAGCGCCGGCTGCACGCTCGGCGACGTATTCAAGGTCAACATCTACCTCGCGGACCTGGCTCACTGGGCGCGTTTCAACGCCGTCTACCAGGCGACGATGCCGGAGCCGTTGCCGGTGCGCACGGCGGTTCAGGCCATCCTGTTGCCCGGCTACCTGGTCGAGATCGAGATGTGGGCGGTGAAGGCAGAGACGTAGCCGATGGCATCCGTTGAGCTCAAGAACGTCAGCAAGAGTTTCGGCAAGTTTGAAGCCGTGCGCGACGTGTCGCTTTCGGTTGCCGATCGCGAGCTGGTGGTGTTCGTAGGACCATCCGGCTGCGGCAAGTCAACGCTGCTGCGCATGATCGCAGGCCTGGAGGAGATCACTTCGGGCGAGCTCACCATCGGCGGCAAGGTCATGAACAAGGTGCCGGCGGCCGATCGCGGGGTCGCCATGGTGTTCCAGTCCTACGCTCTCTATCCGCACATGACGGTGGCGGAGAATATGGGCTTTGCGCTCAAGATGATCGGCGTCGGCAAGGCGGACATCGAAGCGAAGGTGCTCGCGGCCGCCGCCGTGCTGCGGCTTGAAGGATTGTTGGACCGCAAGCCGCGCCAGCTCTCCGGCGGCCAGCGCCAGCGCGTCGCCATCGGCCGAGCCATCACGCGCTCGCCGGACGTTTTCCTGTTCGATGAGCCGCTCAGCAATCTTGATGCCGATCTGCGAGCGCAGATGCGGGTCGAGATCGCTCGGCTGCGCGACGAGCTGAAGACGACCATGATCTACGTGACGCACGACCAGGTCGAGGCGATGACGCTGGCCGATCGCATCGTGATCCTCAATAATGGCGCGGTGGAGCAGGCAGGGCCGCCGCTGGAGCTGTACGAGAACCCGGCGAACCGGTTTGTCGGCGGCTTCCTGGGTCAGCCCAAGATGAACCTGCTGCGGGCGACGGTGTTGGCCGCGGGCTCCGGAATCGAGTTCCGCCTGACGGCGGACGGACCGGCAATTGCAACGCGCCCGGCGGGTGCGGGATACGCGCCTGGCGATGCCGTCGAGCTTGGTATTCGTCCCGATGCGTTCATGCTGAAGGAGAGCGGTGGCCTTGCCGCCAGCGTCGTGCTGGTCGAGCGCCTCGGCGGATCCAGCCTTCTGCACGCGCGCGTGGACGGCCTGAGCAATCTAATAACCATCGAGTTGCCGGGCACATATCAGGGAAAGCCCAATGCGCCGGTCCGACTGGGCATTGCCGCCGACCGCGTTCACGTCTTCGGCAGCGACGGGCGCCGTCTTTGACGTCGGAAGGGAGCAGGCACGCGACCATGAAGACTCTCGCTGTCACCGGTATCGGCAAGAGTTACGACGGCAATGCCGCTCTGAAGGACGTTTCGTTCAGCGTCGAGCGCGGCACGGTGCTGGCGGTCTGTGGTGAGAATGGGGCGGGCAAATCGACCCTCATGAAGATCCTGTCAGGCGCGGCAAAGCCCGACACCGGCACGCTCCTGATCGACGGCGAGGAAATCAGGCTGAACGACCCGCGAGAGGCCATCGACCGCGGGATCGCGACCGTGCATCAGGAGCTCAGCTTGTTGCCCCACCTGAGCGTCGCTGAGAACATCATGCTCGGCAAAGCGCCACGCGGCCGATTCCGCTGGCAAGTCGATTGGCAAGAAATGTTCCGCCTTGCCGACGAGGTGCTGCACGGCCTGGGGGTGGAGACGATCGACGTACGGCAAAAGGTCTCCACGCTCAGCGTTTCCGTCCAGCAGGTGGTGGAAATTGCCAAGGCGCTGGTCGGACGTCCCGAAGTCTTGATTCTCGACGAACCGACCGCCGTTCTCTCGGCGCACGAGGCCGAGCTGCTGTTCCGCGCCGTGCGCAGCCTGGCTCGCCTCGGCACCATCATCATCTACATCTCCCACCGGCTGGAAGAGATCTTCGAGATTTCCGATCGCGTGCTGGTGCTGAAGGATGGTGAGATGGTGATGGACGCCGCGACCAATGCCCTCGATCACGATGCGCTGATCCGCGCGATGGTCGGACGGCCGCTGACGGCGATCTATCCGACGCGGAGAATCCGTCCCGGCCCGACTCTCCTCGAGTGTCGCCATCTCACGCGCCGGCCGGTCTTCCACGATGTGTCCTTCTCGCTCCGCGGCGGGGAAGTCGTCGGAATGTTCGGCTTGGTCGGCAGCGGCCGTACGGATCTCGCCAGGGCGCTGTTCGGCGCGACACCGGCGGACTCGGGCGAGATATGGATCGCGGGTGAGCGGGCGCGCATTGCAACGCCGCGCGGTGCCGTCCGGAACGGGATTGCGTTCGTGACCGAAGACCGGAAACGCGACGGATTGGTACTCGATCTCGACCTTATAGACAACGCCGGGCTTGCGACGATGGGCAATGTCGCCAGAGTCGGCGTATTGGATCGCAGGCGGCGTACGGCGATGGTCGGCGCCAAGCTCGATGACCTTGCCGTGCGGCCGAGGGGAGCATTCCGGCCCGTCCGGCAGCTTTCGGGCGGTAACCAGCAAAAGGTCGTGCTTGCAAAGTGGCTGCTGGTGAATGGCACGCGGATATTCATCCTGGACGAGCCGACGCGCGGCGTGGACATCGCCACCAAGGTCGAGATCTACCGCATGGTGGCGGAGCTGGCTGAGGCTGGCTTGGCCATCCTGCTGATCTCGTCGGAGTTGCCGGAGATTCTCGGCATGAGCGACCGGGTCCTGGTGATGCGCGGCGGTTCCTTGGTGGCGGATTTGCCCAGAGCGGAGATGTCGATGGAAGCCATATTCGCCCGTGCCGCCGGCATCTCGTCGGATCAGGTTGGTGCCCAGGCGCGGGATGGATAAGAACCAACCACTGACGCGCTGGCGCCCGCCCCATGGAATCAGCGTCACCGACCTCGGTTTCGCCATGGCCGTATTGCTGCTCATCGCCTTTGCCAGCATCGCAACGGATACGTTCCTGACCGAGCGCAATCTGGTCAGCATGTCGCGACAGATCGTCACCAACGGGCTCCTCAGTCTCGGGATGTTGCTGGTGATCCTGACCGGCGGCATCGACTTGTCGGTGGGATCTGTCGTCGCCTTCGCCGGTCTGCTGGCAACCGGTCTCCAGGCGCACATGCCTTGGCCGCTGGCAATCCTGGTCGCCCTGATGATGGGCCTCGCGGTCGGAGCCGTTAACGGCTTTCTCGTCGCGCACTGCCGCCTGCAGGCATTCATCGCGACCTTGGCTACAATGGGGAGCCTGCGCGGTCTTCTGTACATGTACTCCGACACGCCGCAATATCCCGTCGACCCGCTGTTTCGAAGCCTGCTCGGCGGCGGTTTCATCGGGCCGCTGCCGGTGCCGACACTGCTGTTCGCTCTGGCCTTGCCGATCGTCTGGTTCTACCTCAACCACACGGTCTCCGGCCGCGCGGTCTACGCGATCGGCGTCAACGCCGAGGCGGTGCGTCTTGCCGGCATCAACGCGCGCCGGCATGTCATGGCCGCCTACATGGCCTCCGGCTGTCTCGCTGCGTTGGCCGGGGTGCTGCTCGCGTCGCGAGTGGGTGTGGCGCAGCCGAGCGTGGGTGTCGGCTATGAGCTCGATGCGATCGCTGCAGTCGTGATTGGCGGCGGCATTCTGGGTGGTGGGGGCGGGACCGTCATCGGCGTTCTGGGCGGCGTCCTCGCGCTGGCGGCGGTCGACAACGTCCTCAATCTCTTCAACGTGGAATCGTACTACCAGCAATTCCTGAAAGGGCTGATCATCCTGGTCGCGGTTCTGGCCAGGCGCAAGAAGGTCTGACACCAAGCAAGGGAGGTACTGATGAAGCAGATCGGAAGAATCCTGGTTGCCGGCGCGTTGGCACTGTCAGCCTGGGCGGGTGCGGCGCAAGCCAAGGAGATCAAGATTGGAATCGTAAACCTGTCGCTGTGCTGCGCCTATTTCGTCGGCATGGATGCGGCGATCAAGGACGAAGCCGAGGCCTTTCCAAACGTGAAGGTGATTTCCACCGATGCCAAGGGCGATGTTGCAAAGCTCACCTCGAACGTCGAGGACGTGCTGAGCCAGAAGGTCGACGGAATCATCATCAGCGGCGCCTGGATCGAAGCGGCACCTGAGGCGCTGGATGCGATCAAGGCCGCCGGGGTGCCGGTGGTGCTGGTCGATCGCATGCTCAAGGGGGGCGACTTCACCAGCTGGATTGGCCCCGACAACGCGGCGATCGGTGCGGGCATCGGCGACTATATCGTCAAGCGGCTGAACGGCAAGGGCACGCTGGTGATCCTGCGCGGCGGGCCGGCCGATAACTCCATCGGCCTCGGTCGCACCAACGGCGTGCTCTCGAAGGTCGATCAGACGGAAATCAAGGTCGAGAAGGCGCCCGACTTCGGCGGCTGGGCGGTCGATGGCGGCTTCAAGCTGATGGAGGACATGCTGACGAAGCATCCCAAGATCGACGCGGTGTTCTGCGAGAATGACTCGATGTGCCAAGGCGCGCAGAAGGCCATCAATGATGCCGGCCGTAGTGGAGAGATGTTCCTGACCTCGGTCGATGGCGAGAAGGGAACGCTCAAGGAGATCATGACCGAGGGGACCAACTACGCCGCCACCGGCCTCAACAACTCCGACATGATCGGTCGCGCGAGCTTTCACCGGCTGATGGCAATACTGGCGGGTGCCGAGCCGCCGCATGAGACTGTGTTGCCCTCACCTATCATTACCAAGGACAATGCGATCAAGTATTACGACCCGAACAGCGTCTTCTGACGCTCCGGCCATCGAAGGCGAGGGGCAGGCGATTGGACCTGCCCCCGCTTCGTTCTGGAAACGGGTCATGGCATGGGCGATACCGCGGCGCGAAACGCAGCATAACTTGGCCGGTCCGGCAAGATTGGCTACTCCGTGTGATTGCCGAGAAGATCTCGTGCTCCGGCCTGAGTCTCGCAAGGCTGCTCGACCGCGTGCGATCACCACTTAAGTTTGTCCTACGGCATCATAGGCAAAGTGACGCAGCCAAACTTCCGTTCGAGATCTGTTGCGCGCTTCGTAGTCTCGGATTGCGTGCCCGAGATCACCAAAAGCTAGCGTTTCTGTGTCAGCGCCGATCTCGGTCAGCCGCATCGTGTACCAGGCGGTGATCCCGCCCTCCGGGGCATCGGAAAATCTGGGAAAGAGCGGTTCGGGCTTCCGATCTGCTTTCCAGAGGTCTGGAAGTGAAGGCTCAAGGACGAGCGCGCGCGCAAGACCGACGATATCAACCGCACCACTTGTCACAGCGTCCTCGGCCTGGGCGCGTGTCTTGAAACCACCTGTCAGCATAAGGGGCTTGGTCGTTTCGGCGCGGGCGCGCTTTGCGAACTCGAGGAAGTAGGGTCCGCGGCCCGTTCCGTCGGAGGCGGACTTTGCTCCGGGGAAGTAGGTCCCGCCGCTGATGTCGATCAGGTCGATCGAAGACCGGTCTAGCGCAGCCACCACCTTGAGCGCGTCTTCCTTGTCCAACCCGCCCTCAAGCTGGTCTGAGGAGTTGAGTTTCACGGCGATGGGGAAATCCGGCCCGACAGCTGCGCGAGTTGCTTCGATAGCTTCCAGCAGAGGACGCATACGATTGGCGATTGCCCCTCCGTATGCGTCGCTGCGCTTGTTGAACAGCGGCGATAGGAACTGGCTAAGCAAGAATCCGTGCGCCGCGTGAATCTGCACACCGCCGAAACCGGCCTGCTGTGCCAACCAAGCTGTTCTTGCAAACTCTGACGGTAACTTGCGAAGTTCATCCAATGTTATTTCCTCGCAGCGCAGACCCGGCAGATCCAAGGCACTCGGGCCCTTGGGGTTACTGGTCGGCGCGTATGCAAGCGCTCCGGCGTGACCGAGTTGCAGCCAGAGCTTGGTGCCGTTTCCGCCGCCATATAGGGCAAGTTCCCGGAACCGGTGAAGGTCGGAGGCGTCGTTAAGTACCAAGTTGCCGGGGTTCTCGGCGTAACCGGCGGTGAGTTGAACCTCACCGATTATCGATATGGCCACCCCACCTGCGGCCCAGCGCTGATACAGCCTGATCTGTTCCGCTGTCGGGTGGCCGGTCCCGTCGCCCAAGGAATCCGACATCGCTGATTTCGCAATCCGGTTTTTCAGGGCTAAACCGCAAGGCAGCTGCAGCGGCTTGAACAGAGTTCCACGGTGTTGCATGTCAAGTTCCACGACTGGGCGCGGCATTGCGCCGAACGTATCGCGCGCCGCGCGCGTGACGCGCAGCCGGGCTCTTGGCTCCAACGCGCCCTCGTATGGCGGCTCCGGTGATGCTGGCCGACTTCATGGTTTGTCCGGAAAGACCAGCTCCCGTTCACCGGTGTCCAGAACGAAGATCGCCAGCAGCTTCGCCGGCTCTGTCTGGCTGGCGTTGCGCGAGACGCGGTGATGCGCGCCGGGCACTTCGTGCCAGCCTTCGCCGGCGCGGTAGCGGCGCGGTTCCTCGTCGCCGATGGCGCTCAGAATCTCGCCCGACAGGACATAAGCATAGATGAAGGACGATTTGGGATGGGTGTGTGACGGACTTGCGGCGCCAGGCCCATACAGCACCTCGAGCGCAGTGAGCGACTTGCCGGGAACATTGGGCAACTCGTATTCAAAGACGGGGATCACCGTCTCCTGGAGCGCGGTCGTTCCGTCGGCATGGGTCGGGACGGATAAGGCGGCGAGAAGGGTGGCGCCGGCGGCAAGGATGATCCGGTTCATGGTGGTTGCTCCGTCTTCTTGGTTAAGGTTTGGCGGCGGCCGGAGTAGCGCGGAAGCTGATCGCCATCCGGTTATAGGCATTCATCAGCGCGATCGAGATCGTGAGGTCGGCGAGCTGCTTCTGGTCGAGCGCCGCGGCCGCGGCCTCATACTCCGCTTGCGGGACACCCGTTTCGGCGACGCGGGTCACTGTCTCGGCCCAAGCGAGCGCGGCGCGCTCGGTCGCATCGAACAGGGCGCCGCCCTCGCACCAAGCCGGCAACAGGACGAGCTTCTCGATTGCGACGCCATCCTGCAGCAGGTCGCGGGAATGCAGGTCGATGCAATAGGCGCAGCCGTTGATCTGCGAGACTCGCAGGTAGATGAGGTCGATCAAGGTCTTCGGCAGGCCGCATTGCTTGACATAATTATAGACCCCGCCGAGCGCCTTCATGCCGGCCGGTGCGGCGGTGTTGTAATCCATGCGGTTGGTCATCGAAAGCTCCTGTTCAACAGCGCGTATTCGACACTATCGGAGTGAAATCCCTTGCCCGCCGCGCTTGCCGCTCCCGCCGACGATGTGGCTGCGGCCTCTCGTACTGGCGCGGCGGCGTTCCGCTCGAACATCCAATGAGCAGGGCCGGAGAACGTGACATCGAGGGCCAGAACCTTGCGGCGACTTGCGCGCTGTTGGACATTGGCCGCCGCGCGGGCAATTTTCCGGTCGGATCACGGCAGGCATCCTCCCAAGTTCGAGGCGGGCGATCACGCAGTGAACCACGCCATCGTGGCGGTTCCGCCCAGCGCGGAACGGTGATACGAGATCTCGGCCCCGAGCACGCCACCCAATTGGCCGATGACCCGGCAACTCGCGCGCGAATCGAAACGCAGGCCGCTGCCGCTGTCTTCGATGAGGAGTAGCGCCGCGCCGCCGCCATCGGGCGCCAGCGCGATGGAGAGGAGAGGCTCCTCGCAGCTATCGAACGCATGGAACAGCGTCTGCGTCACCACTTCCATCGCCATAAGGACCAGGGCGCGCCGCCGACAGGCCGAGAGGGCGATCCGCTCGCAGGAAGTGTTCAACACGATCGGGCCGAGCGCCGGGCGGAACAAGGCGGCCAGGCAGGTGCAAATCTCGCATAGCAGTTCGGAGCAGGGCAGCAGCGCGTCATCGTCGCCGATCTCGAGCTCCCGCAGGCCCGCGGCGAGTTGGTTCGCGCAGGCAAGCTCGCTCCGGTAGCTCACCGGCTGCTGCGAGCGGTTCCATCTGTGATACTCCAGCAGCATGGCGAGTTGGCACATGTTCCGCGACCTGTTCATCGCCTCGGCAGCCCAAAGCGGCTGCAGCGACGACGGCCCTCCACAGGCGAAGGGGCTGGCCGCATCGAACAGAACACCGAGAAGAGACCCTCGCCTTGGCAACATGGGGCCGGTCGAATCAACTGCCCATGCGTTCAGGTCCGGATACAGTGTGATCAACTCCGCCATGTGACCGTCTCTCATCGTCAACTCCCGAAACTTGAAATTGGCAGATGGTGCGAGTCTAAGTCGAAACACAGGCACCGCCTCGTTAAACGTTGTGAAGCGTTGGATGAGTGCCGTGCGGCTATGGCCGGCCGCTTCCGACCAAGCCATGATGCCTCAGCTCGTAGAGCTCGGCTCTGTTGGCGAATCCTTTCAAGTCGAACGATCCGATGGAGTTTGTTCGCCCCTCGCCGAGCAACGCGGCAAACGCCTCGGACAGCAGGATCGGGCGATCGACGATTGCGCACATGCCCTGGATAAGGCCGAGGAGACTGACGCCGCGGCGGACAACGGTGAAGTCCAGTCGGTCGGTGGCTCCAATATTGCCGTAGCTGACGTTGCCGTGATGCAGGGCGATGCCGGCCGCCAGACTTGCATCCTGCAGCGCGACGGCCGGCGAGGCGGTTCAGGACTATCGCCGCCCGCACCGCGGCAGCGGCGGCGCGCCATTGAGCCAGCCGATGAGCGCCTGCACTGGCGCGGCGGTATCGGGCGCATCCATGCTAGGCATTGCCGCCGCGGGCATCGCCGGCAACAGGCTCGACGCCTTGAACCGGCGCGGGCAATGCCGTCGGCATCGATTGCAGCTTGGCGCCGGAACGGCGCAGCCGCCCAAGCCTCGCGGCGACGGAACGGACCAGGACATAGAAGGTCGGCGTGAACAGCAATCCGAACAAGGTCACGCCCAGCATGCCGGCGAAGACCGCTGTGCCCAGGGATTGGCGCATTTCCGAGCCCGCGCCTTGCGCGATGACGAGGGGCACCACGCCGAAGATGAAGGCGAAGGAGGTCATGAGGATCGGGCGCAAGCGCGTGCGGGCCGCTGAGATGGCCGCCTCTGCGAGGGTCTCTCCCGCGTCTTCGGCCTGCTTGGCGAATTCCACGATCAGGATGGCGTTCTTGGCCGCCAGGCCCACCAGTACAATGAGACCGATATCGACGAGGATGTTGCGGTCGAAGTCGCGATAGGTGACGCCGATCATCGCGGCCAGGATGCACATCGGCACGATCAGGATGACCGCGATCGGCAAGGTCCAGCTTTCATAAAGAGCCGCCAGCAGAAGGAAGACGAACAGGACGGCGAGCCCGAAGGCGACGATGGCCGTGTTGCCGGCGAGTTTTTCCTGCAGCGCGATTTCGGTCCATTCGAAGCCGAATCCATGCGGCAGCTGCGCCGCCTCCGCCGCTTCGACCGCGGCAATGCCCTCGCCCGAGGAAAAGCCGCGCGCGAGGCTGACCTGGAGTTCAGCGGCGGGGAAGAGGTTGTAACGGGTGACCCGGAACGGGCCGGTCGAATCCTTGAGCGTCGCGACCGATCCGATCGGAACCATTTCTCCGGAAGCGTTCCGGGTCTTCAGATTGGCGAGATCCCGGGTCGACAGACGGAAGGAATTGTCCGCCTGGGCATTCACCTGATAGGTGCGCCCGAGCAGATTGAAGTCGTTGATATAGGCGGACCCCATGTAGACGGAGAGCGCCTCGAACACGCGGGAGATCGGGACACCGAGCAGTTCCGCTTTTGTGCGGTCCACATCGGCATAGATCTGCGGCGTACGCGTATTGAACAGCGTAAAGGCTTGGGTGAACCCCGGATTGGCGCTGACCGCGCCGACAAGGTCCCAGGCGGCGTTCTCGAGTGCCGGAAGACCCCGCCCAGCCCGGTCCTGAACATAGCCCTTGAGCCCGCCACCCGTGCCGATGCCGGGGACGGAAGGGGGCTCGAGCACGAACACGAAGGCATCCGTCAACACCGCGAGCTGCTCCCGCACATCGGCCAGAATCTTGGCAGCGGTCAGGTCCTCCTTGACGCGCTCCTCGAAGGGCTTGAGGACGATGAAGATCACGCCGGTATTGGTCGCGTTGGTGAAGGTTGCCCCATCGAACCCGACGAAAGGATCGACATGTTTGACGCCCTTCCGCTCGAGAATGATCTCGGCCGCTCGCCGCAGCACCTTGTCCGTGCGATTCAGAGACGCGCCCGGCGGCAATTGGAAGGCCGCGATCAGATAGCCGCGGTCGAGCTGCGGGATGAGGCCGGTCGGCGTCTTGATCAGATAGTCCACGGTTAGGCAGATCAATCCACCATAGATGACGAGCAGGAGGACGCCCCTTCTGATCGACCAACGGGTGAGGCGCGCATACTCCAGGCTGAGACGCTCGAATGTTCGATTAAAGGCGGCGAAGCACCAATGCACCGGAAACAGGAGGCGATCAGCCCATCCTGCCCGCGTCGTCGCCCCATGGTGGGCCTTCAGGAGAATCGCCGCCAGCGCAGGCGACAAGGTCAGGGAGACAAAGGCGGAAATGAGCGTCGCGCCGGCGATGGTGATGGCGAACTGTCGGTAGAAGGCGCCCTGCAACCCACTGATATAGGCTGCGGGAATGAAGACCGCGCAGAGGACGAGCGCGATCGCGACCAGTGCGCCGCCGACCTCGTCCATCGTCTTGTGGGCCGCCTCCGTGGGACCCATGCCCTGTGCCAAATAGCGCTCCACGTTCTCAACCACCACGATCGCATCGTCGACCACGATCCCGATGGCGAGGACGATGCCGAAGAGCGAGAGCGTGTTGAAGGTCAGCCCCGTGCCGCTCATGATCAGGAAGCAGCCGATCAGGGAGACGGGGATCGCCAGGATCGGGATGATCGCCGCGCGCCAGGTTTGGAGAAATATGATCACGACGATTACGACCAGGCCCGCCGCCTCAAGCAGCGTGGCCACCACGGCATCGACCGATTCCTGGATGAACTCCGTCGGATTATAGACGATCCGGTGGTCGAGGCCCGGCGGGAAGTCCTTGTGCACATCGTCCATGACCGCCTTCACGCCCGCTGCCGTGGCAAGCGCATTGGAGCCGGGCCGCTGGTAGATCAGCAGAGCGGTGGCGGGATCGCGATCCAGATAGGTGTTGATCGTGTAATCCTGCGCCCCGAGTTCCACACGGGCTACGTCGCGCACCCGCACATAACCGTCGGCATCGGCGCGGATGACGATCTCGCCGAACTGCTCCGGATCCTTCAGCCGGCCCAGCGTCTGGACCGAGAGCTGGAACGCGCCCAGTGGTTCGGCAGGCGGCTGGTTGATGGCGCCTGCGGCGACCTGCAGGTTGGCGGCCTGTAGCGCGGCCACCACCTCGCCGGCGGTCAATCCCCGCGCCGCCACCTTGCCCGGGTCGAGCCACACGCGCATCGAGTAGTCTCGGGCGCCGAGAATCGCCACGTTTCCGACGCCGTCGACGCGGGACAGCGCGTCCTTCACATACAGCGTCGCATAGTTGGAGATGTAGTTGTGATCGCGCGAGCCATCCGGCGAGTTCATGTGAACGACCATCATCAGGTCTGGCGACGCCTTCTCGACCGTTACGCCCTGCCGGATCACCTCCTGCGGCAGGCGAGGCGTCGCGATGGCAACGCGGTTCTGCACGAGGACCTGGGCCTTGTCGACATCCGTGCCGGGCTTGAACACGACGTCGATGGAAAGCTTGCCGTCGCCGGTCGATTGCGAGGTCATGTAGAGCATGTCGTCGACGCCGTTGATCTTCTGCTCGAGCGGCGTCGCGACCGTCTCCGCTATGACCTCTGCCGATGCGCCGGGGTAGTAGGTCGAGACATTGACGGTAGGAGGAGCGATGTCGGGGTATTCGGCGACCGGCAGGGCGCGCTGTGCAATGGCGCCCGCGATGGTCAGCAGGATGGACAGCACCGCGGCGAAGACCGGCCGCTCGATGAAGAAGTGGGACATGCGCATGGCTTCTGTCCTCCGCTATCTCAATCAGTTCGCCGCGGTGTCGAGCGGCAAGGCGATCGTTACTTCCTCTGCCACAACTTCCACGCCGGGCCGGACGAAGGGATTGGCCACTCCCTCGATGACGACGCGATCCGACTTCGACAGCCCGTCCAGGATGACCCGAAGACCCTGGTAGATGGTGCCAAGGGTGACGGTTCTCTGGGCGACCCGGTTCTTTTCATCTACCACGAAGACGATCTTCTTCGCCTGGTCCGAGAGAATGGTGGTGTCGGGAACGAGGAGCGCGTCGGAATTGCCGCCAAACAGCCTGAGGCGCCCGAAGGTGCCCGGGATCAGGAAAAGGTCCTTGTTCTCGATCACCGCGCGGCCACGAATGGTGCCGCCACGGGCGTTGAGCTGATTGTCGACAAAATTCATCACGCCGGTGCGGCCCTGGCTCCAGTCCACCTCGTCCGCCAGCCGGATCATGACCGGGTGGCTGACCTCCCGCGACAACTCGCGCTTGCCGGCCGCCGACAGGCGCGCATAACGGATGTAATCGGCCTCTGACGCGTCGAACACGAAGTGGATCGGATCGAGGGAGACGATGGTCGTCAGCAAGGTGGCGTCGGCCTGGCCGCCTTTTACGAGATTGCCGATATCGATCCGGTGGTCGGAGACCCGGCCTGAAATCGGCGCCCGAACCTCAGTCCATTCCAGGTTCAGCAAGGCGTCATCCAGGGCCGCCGCGGCCCGGAGCTGCTCGGCCCTCGCTACTCCAAGCTCCGCCTCGTAGTGTTCCAATTCGCTTTGCCCGATTACGCGTGTCTTGATCAGCTGTTGTCCGCGCGTCAAGTCGTAGGCCGCGACCTTTACCTGGGCCTTTGCCCGTGCCACATCGGCCTTCGCGCTATCGACGGCGATCCGAAACGGTCGCGGGTCGATGACGAACAGGAGATCGCCTTGCTGCACCAGCTGGCCATCGACGAAATGGATAGAATCGATAGCCCCGGAGACGCGTGGCCGGACTTCCACCTGCTGGATGGCTTCGAAGCGGCCGGTATATTCATCCCAGCCCGGCACGGTCTGTGCGACCGGATTGGCGACCGTGACTCGCGGCAGCGGCGTTCCATCGGCAATGGCGCCTGCCGCGCTCGCGAGGGTGAGGGCGCCGATCAGGGCGGTATAGAGAACGTACGGGCGGATGATCGGCCGCATGAGACCCCTCCGATTGCAGGAACGAGAGTGCGGGGACGGGCGCGGAGCCTATCCAATCGGCGCCTGCCGCATACAATCCGGCAGACGGCAGTCTCGGTCAGGCCGCAACAGGAGTCGCGTTAATCGTTGTGAAGAAGTGCGAGGGGATCGGTTGGCTCGGCGGGCGGTCCTTACTGGGCAGCCGTGGGCGGCACGGGTGAGTCCAGAGTCGCCAGCAGGCGTTCGGCGGCCCTCAGATCGGCGGTCTCCAGCCCTTCCTGGAATAGCGCGAAGACCGGCCGCAAGAGACCTCGTGCCTCCTGGCGGCGGCCCTGCCCCGCCCAGAAGGCCGCCAGGTCGATCGCAGTGCGTAATTCCCAGGCGCGCGCTCCCTGCCGCCGGCTCCAGGCGAGAGACTGCAGAAGGCAATCCTCCGCATCCCCCGTCAAGGGCGGCGACTTCGCTTGAAGCAGGCCGCCCTTCACCCGCAACAGTTCCGGCATATGCACGAGGTCGCCGGCCGCATCGGCCAGCCGAAGCGTTTCGTCGATCAAGGCCAGGCTCTCGGCTGTTCGACCCACAGCCGCCAGCCCTTGCGCAAGAACAAGGTTCAAGGTGGTAGTCAGCAACTCGTACCGCGTCGGATGCAACTCGTCCAGGCAACTTTGCAGGTTTTCGACGCCGCTTTCCGAGTCGCCGCGGTGAATAGCCAGCGCGCCTCTGAAGCCGCGGGCGATCGCCACATAGAAACCGATCGAATGCGCCTCGGCGTCGGCGGCGAACCGATCGGTGATTTCCTCCGCCTCGTTGAGTTCGCCTGCCCACAGGAAGATTGTAACGGCCCAGATGCGCGCAAGGTACAAGGTCACCGGATTGCCCGAATCCGCCGCATCCGCGACGGTCTGGCGAGCGAGTTCGGTCGCTTGGATCGCGTAGCCCTGGAGCCACAGGTTCCGGGCCAGCATGATGCTGGCCCGATTGTGGTGATCAAAGCCAAGATAGAGCGCGCTGGCGCGCGGGAAGCGGGGCGCCCGCAGGACCGCGTCGAACTCGGCGCGGGCGCCGCCGAGGTCGCCGGCAAAGTGGAGAGAATTCCCCAGCAGAGAATGCGCCAGCACCCGCGACGCCGGTTCGTCGGTCGTCGCCGCGACTGCGATGCTGCGCCGCGCGTAGCGGAGCCCCGTCTTGAACTCGCCCAGGCGGGTATGGAGCAACTGCAGCGACGCGAGCAGTTTCAGTTGGCCGATGGTGTCGCCGCGCTCCTCGGCGATCGCGAGGCTCCGGCGCAAGGCGGCACCCGCAGCATCAGTTGCACTGCGTGTGAACATCAGTGACAGGCCCGATGCGGCCTGGAGATGCATCTCCTCGGCTCCGCCCCGGGCATCGTCAGCGAGCGCGCGCAGTGCCCGTTCCGACCAGTCGTGGCATTCCGTCAGCATGGAAGCCTTCAGGAAAGCAGGCGCTGCAACGGTTGCCAGCGATACGCCGATTTTCACGTCACCATCGGAGCCGAAGCACCACTCCAGGGCTGTCCGCACATTCGCCAGCCACTCGGATCTCGGGCGCGCGCCCTCCACGGCTGCGCGCTCGAACAAATCACGATAGAACGCAGCGTGCCGTCTGGCGACACTCTCGAATTCCCCGCTCGTCATCAATTTCTCAAGCGCATAGGCGCGCGTTGTCTCAAGCAGCCGGTAGCGGACGATATCGCCTCCGACATCCGCGATGACCAGCGACTTCTCCACCAGGCCAACGATCAGGTCGAAGACCTCCGACTCCGCGATCCTCGCGTCCGAAGCGACAACGCTCGCCGCCTCCGGGGCGAAGTCGCCGTTGAACACCGCTAGCCGGCGAAAGATGGCGCGCTCGGCTTCCGCCAGCAAATCGTGGCTCCAGTCGATGGCCGCGCCCAGTGTCTGATGCCGTCGGAGCGCTGTCCTTCGGCTGGTGGCCAGTAGCCTGAATCGGTCGTTCAGCAGCGAGGCCAAGCCGCGGACACCGAGGGCGTCGGCTCGAACGGCGGTCAGCTCGATTGCCAGGGCGATGCCGTCGAGCCGCCGGCAGATGTCGGCGACCAACGGCGCGTCGGGATCAGTCAGAACGTAGCTGTCCAGGCTGGCCGCCGCGCGCTCGACAAAAAGTTGGACGGCCGGAAATGTCAGGGCCTCAGTGGCCTTAAGCCCTTCCGATAAGGCGGGCACGGCGAGCGGTGCGATGCGGTGCACGTATTCGCCTTTCACGCGCAGGGGCTCGCGGCTTGTCGCCAGGATCTGCAGGCCGGGGGCGCTCTTCAGCGCCTGCTCCGCCAGGATGGCGGCGGCATCGATGACGTGCTCGCAATTGTCCAGCACAAGCAGCATCTGTTTGCGCTTGAGGAAATTCGTCAGTGTGCTGAGGACGTCTTCGGAATGGACCGTCAGCCCAAGAACGAAGGCAACCACATTGGGCAGGAGCCGGTAGTCATGCAGCGGCGTGAGGTCGATAAAACGGACGCCATCCGGATAGGACTCGACGACGCGATGGGCGACAGCCAGGCCGACCGTGGTCTTGCCGATGCCAGCCGGTCCGGCGATGGTGACGAAGCGGTGCTTCGGTATTTGCTCCGCCAACATTGCCACGGTCTCGTCCCGCCCGAAAACGCGATTGAGGGGCGCGAGGTTGTGGGCGAGCTTCGATTCGTCCGGCGGCGGGCTGGTCGCCCCGAGGCGCTCGATGGGCGCCACGAAACAATAGCCGCGCCCCGGGACCGTTGAGATGTAGCGGGCGTTCGCCTCGCTGTCGCCCAACGCCTTACGCAGCGCCGCGATGTGCACCCGGAGGTTGGTTTCCTCGACAAAGGTGTTGGGCCAGACGCGGCTGATCAACTCATCTTTGCCGACGACTTTGCCGGCATGCTGAACCAAGTAGGTCAGGATTTCGAGGGCGCGGCTGCCGGTGCGAGTCGGCTTCTCGCCTTTCAGCAGCAGGCGCTGTGTCGGCAACAGGCGGAAGGGCCCGAACGAAATGGCTCCTCCCGCCGAGATCTGTTCCGACATCCTCCCTCCAGAACGGCGGGGGAGAGCGCTTCCAGTTCGCCATGGAAGGGCTCCACCGCCTCTCAGGCGCGGTCACGGCACCTGCATTCAGTGCGGTGGCCCAGCCTCGGCGCACCATGCCTCACGCTGCAAGCGGTCCCTGACGCCTTAAGCAATCCGGTCCTAAACTATTACGGTACAATCATATTAGCTACTAGGGCGCTTCCGCAATCGCTGCCTCGCGGGGCCTCATCCAAGCAAGATAACAGCGATTCACAAAGCTTAACGGGCTATATCCACCGCGCTTTGCTTAGATGTTCGGGCGAATAGATGAATCGTGTCTGGTCGCCTCCGAACACCACCTACCAGAGTTCACCTCCGCGTCTGCGGGAAGCACGTCGCAGGAGCAATGACGGGAGCAGATTCATGCACAACTCCGCGAAAGACCCTTCGCATGCGGTCGTATGGATGCTTCCCGCGACCCTCCTGCTGCTGGCGAGCGGCCTTGCCGTCACTGCTGTCCTCGCGCAGTCCGAATCGGAGGTTACCGCGGCCACATCTCAGGCCCAGACCTTGCTGCGTGTGCCCGATGTCGATTACCGCCGCGACTGGACATTGCTGGGGACCTTCTCGCTCCTGGCCGATGATCCAGCCGCCGGAGCGAAAGAGTTTCACGTGGTCTATATGCAGCCGGAACACGTGGATACCTACCGCAAGACAGGCGCGTTTCCGGACGGTGCAATCCTGGTCAAGGACGTCTTGGCCACGCGAACGGAAGCGCTGACGACGGGCACCGCCAGCTATGCCGACGCCCTCATCGGACGCTTCATCATGGTGAAGGACCAGACCAACAACCATGCCGCCACCTCTCCGCTCTGGGGCGATGGCTGGGGCTGGGCCTTCTATGAGGGTGCGGAAACCCGGAAGTCGGTGACGACGGATTACCGCAACGACTGCCTGGCGTGTCACGAACCCGCACGCGAGCAGGATTTAATCTACCTCCAGGGCTACCCGGTCCTTCAGAAATAGACGCGCGGGGCAGCGGCCGCCTATTTACATCCAGAACACGCATGCTCAAGATGAGCGGTGTGCGCCAGCGGTTGGCTGGTTTTCGCGCCCGCTGCGCAGCGTTCATTTCAGTCCAGCACAGCTTGCATGCAGACCCAGGACTCAGCGCCAGCGAGCGCAGCGCAGTGTCCCCATCGGTTCGCCGTGATGCAGCGCGGGCTCAACCCGGCAGGGCGAAGGCATGAACGACGCGTCGAACATCAGGGCAATCTATGTGGCCTGTCTCCTGGCCTGGACGCTCGACGCCATGGATTTTCAGTTGCTCTTCCTGGCGCTGCCCGATCTCAGCAAGAGCCTGCAACTCGCGCCGGGCGAAGCAGCCATCGTCCCGACGGTGACCCTCGTTTCGACGGCGATCGGCGGATGGCTTGGCGGCGTGGCCGCCGATCGATTCGGAAGAGTCCGGACGCTCAGCGCGACGGTGCTTTGCTATTCGCTTGGCGCGGCCCTGACGTCCTTCGTGTTCGACTTCTATTCCTTGCTCGGGGCCCGCGTGGTTGCGGGTCTCGGCTTCGGCGCGGAGTGGAGCGCCGGCGCCATCCTGCTCAGTGAATGGACCCGGCCCGGTCTGCGCGGAAGACTGGTGGGCAGCATGCTCGCGGGCTGGGGGGTCGGCTGGGCCGCGGCCATCCTGGTGTACTGGGCCAGCTATCGTGTCGACCTCGTCGACGAGGGATGGCGGCTCGCGTTCGGAGTCGGCGTGCTGCCGGCGCTGCTGGTGCTTTATATTCGCCGTGCCGTGAAGGAATCGCCCGTTTATGTCGCCGCCGTGGCGCGGACAAGAGAACGAACCGGCTTCCTTTCGACCCAGCGACAGATGATCTTCAGCCGCTGGTCCTTTGTTGCTGTCGCGCTCGCGAGCTGCGCCCAAGGCGCCTACTATTCGCTCTATGTCTGGCTGCCGAGCTATTACCGGACTGTGCTTGATGTGCCGATAGGCCGCGCGACACAATACTTGCTGGTCGCCGCCGCCGGCTCCGCGTTCGGCAGCATCAGCGGCGCGTTTCTGTCCGACTTCGCGGGCCGGCGCCGAACGCTCTGGATTCTCGCCGCAGCGCTCATCATTTGCATCTTCGTCCTGACCAATGTGGAGGGTGGCCAGTACTCATTTTATCTCGTGAACCTTCTTGCCGGGTTCATACCTGCCGCCATCTACGCGACTCTCACCCCGCTGCTGGCGGAGTTGTTCCCGACCTCCATCAGAGCGAATGCCGCGGGCTTCTGTTTCAATTCCGGCAGGGCGATTGGCGCAGTCTTCCCATCATTGGTCGGCGCCTGGCAAGCCAGCCTCGGCCTTGGCCTTGCTATGGTAATCTTTGTCACGGCAGGCATGATGCTGTTGATGCTGCTTGTCGCGCTCCTGCCGGAAACATCGCAGGTGCGGCTGGACCAGGTATCCGACTCTCCGTGACCCGCACATGTCATCTCGGGCACGTCGAGTGGAGGTCGGCGCGCCGCGCTGTACCGAAGCCATCTGCATCCGACGTTGCCGACAACGTCTGACAGACGTTACTTCCCAGTCAACAATCCAACCTTAGCGTATCCGCCCCTGCCTCCACCAGGGCCTGGACCGCGGCCGCCCATTCGACCAGTGCCGACGATGTGGCTAGGGGGCCTCATGTATTTGCGTGGCAGTATCGAGCCTGAGCATCCAGCGAGCAGCCCGGCGGAGAACAGGGCCATCGCCATAAAGCCCAGAAAGCTGCGTCGTCCGAGCGGATTGACCTGTTCGCCGCAGTTGGTTTTCGCGAGTTCGATCATGTCAAAAGCCGTCCTTCCAAAGGCAGCCGGCGAAGCGCTGTGACAAGACGAATATCGGTGGGTCTCGCAATCCAGTCGCGTTAAACGTTGTGAACGGCCTTGAAGTGCTATCCAATCAGCCGCGGATCCGACCGATGTCTGAGAGCCTGCGAGCGGGAGCTTCACGCAGCCCCTGCCACTCTCATCACCAGCCTCACAGCAATTCACAAGCCTTAACAGGCGATGCTTCGGGAGTTCGACTAGATGTTCAGTATGACATATGGATTGCCTCGGCGCCGTTCGATTGTCGCACGCTTCACATCTTAAGCGCCGGACACGAGCGGCCCTCACCGACGCTCAGGTGCATCTGAGCGATCCCGCGGGGTAGCTGATTGCGGTGCGGATCGGCTTTGTTCGACGACCACGGACGAGGGAAGACCATCATGGACAATGACGGGAGCATCAGTACGGGCAGGTCGCAACCAGCGGGTGTCGGCTTCGTTGAAGCACTGTCGATTCGGACTTCAGCGTCACCTTTCACACCTCGCGAATTGTAGGCGCCTGGGATCGCAGATAGGAACTCGACGTCCCAGACACTCCAGCATCCAAAGGACAGTTACATGAAAGTGAAGCGAATACTGACCCTTGCGGCATTGATGTGCGCAAGCGCGTTGGCACAACACTCCGCCCTCGCGGAACAGCTGGATATCAAGCGCACCAACCTCCAGCGTCACGATCTCAGCGCCCCAGGTCGCGAGGTCGTCCAGGTGCTGGTCGAGTTCGCGCCCGGAGTGGAATTCCCAAGGCATTCACATCCAGGCGAAGAGATCGTCTATGTCGTAGAGGGCGCACTTGAGTACCGGCTCGACGGCAAGCCACCAGTGACGCTCAAGGCAGGCGACGTGCTGTTCATTCCGGCCGGAGGGATCCACGCGGTCAAGAACATAGGCACCGGTGGTGCGGCGGAGTTGGCAACCTACATCGTCGAGAAGCAAAAACCGCTATTGGTTGTCGCCGACTGAGTGTGAACGATCCCTCAAGAAGGATGCAATCATGGAGTCCCAGCATGGCAGACCGATCCTCGTGACCGGAGCCGCCGGCGATCTCGGGGGTGTTGGCCGCAACCTCACCGCAATGCTGCTCGCCAAGGGACACAGGGTGCGTGCCCTGGTTCGACGGGAGGATGAGCGCTCCGAAGGTCTACGACAGCTCGGTGCCGAGGTCATACAGGGCGACCTGATGGACCTGACTTCGATGCACCACGCGATCGAAGGCTGTGCGCGCATCTATTTTGGGATGTCGGTGTCGGCGAACTACCTCGAAGCGACTGTCAACACCGCCGCGGTGGCGCGCCACCATGGCGTCGAAGCTTTCGTGAACATGTCACAGATGACAGTGACGTCCATGAGCATCACGGAGACGACTGCCAGTCCCCAGCACAAGCTCCACTGGCTTGCGGAGCAGGCCTTGGCTTGGTCGGGGCTGCCCGTCATAACGGTGCGCCCCACGGTGTTCCTCGAGGGATTCTTCTTGCGTCTCGCTGCTGCCGGCGTGAGGGAGAGAGATGAACTCGCACTGCCGCTCGGCAGCGGCAAAACCTCACCGATCTCGGCTGTAGACGTGGCTCGCGCCGTATCGGTGATCCTCGACGAACCGGCGCCGCACATCGGCCAGATCTACAACCTGACAGGACCCGAATCGGCCGATTTGCACCACTATGCGCGGGTCTTCTCCGAGGCGCTCGGCCGCACGATCCGCTATCGCAACATCCCGCGCTCGGCGTGGATTGACAGCTTGTTCGAAGCAGGCTTGTCATCGCACGTCGCCAAACACCTGGCGGTGATGGCCGATCTTCACGTGATTGGTCGATACGACCGCATGACGGACGACCTCTTCAGGCTCACAGGCAGACCGGCTACCAGCATGCTGGAATTCGTGAGGCACCATCTTGATGAATTCACGCGCCGTGAAGCTGCGGCCTGAGGGCAATGCGGCGGCGAGGCGGTGCCGGTGGTACGGGATCTCGGTAGAGCAGGGTCGGCCTGTTTTGACGAACTGTCCGTCGGAGACGTGGATCAGTGAACAGCCCAGGACGGGGGCTGGATCTCCAGTCCTCATCGCCGTCTTCAGTTCCTAGCAAGCACACGAGAACCGGCTGTCCATGTAGCGCGCATAAGACTGTATCGCTTCGTCATAATGGGAAAATATTGATGGCCGCCACAATGTCCTTGAGTTCGCCCGCGCGGGTCCGCTTCTGCAAAAGCTGGAGGCGGGTTGCCGCGAGAACGAAGTCAGCTACATGCTAATTCTGCGGCTGGTGCCGCTGTTTCCGTTCTGGCTGGGTAATCTAGCGCCGGCATTCCTGGGGGGCCGCCAATCCACCTCCATCGCCGGCACATTCGCCGGCATCGTTCCGGGGGCGTTCGTCGTCTACGCGAGCGTCGGAACCAGCCTTGGCGCCATCCCGGACAGCGGGGGCACGCCGGACGGCTCCGCGCTCCTTCAGGCGCCGGTTCTCCTCTGCATTATCGGGCTCGCCGTCCTGGCACTGATCCCCATCGTCTATAAGCCGCGCCGGTCATGGTCGCTTACCACAGAGAAGCCGTCATGAGCGGCGAAAGTTTCGATGTCGGTATCTGCGTGCTCGGCGCCGTCACAGAAAGGACGCTCTATGTCTACGACTTCGCGCCTCTTCCTCGGATTTCTTGCCGGAGTTCTATCGCATCTCATTTTCCAGGGCGCCTTCGGCAACATTCTCTATGCAGCGCACGTTCTGCCGGCACTGCCCTTTAGCCTGCAACCGGTGCCGCCTTTCGGCGTGCCGAAGACCTTGAATCTCGGGTTCTGGGCTGGGCTCTGGGGGGTTGGATACGCTTTGCTCGAGCGTCGACTCACCGCCCGCTGTGGATGGTGGCTGGGCGGTCTGGCTTTCGGCCTCGCTCCGCTGGCGGTCTTTTGGTTCGCCGTGTTGCCGTTGAAGGGCGTGGGCGCCGGCGGCGGCTTCGATCCCGCGGTGGTGCCGATCCACGTCGGCTTTCATGAGGCTTTCGGCATCGGCGTTGCGGTCCTCTTCAAGTTCACTCTCGCCCTCGCCAGGCGAAAGGCACGCGCGTGACCAGCAGAGATCGCAACCGGAGACACATGAAATCCACATGAGCAACCTGAACATGCGGCATGAAAGGGAAATAGTGACATGACCATGCTTGTTGCCATGAACCGATCCACATAAAGACGATGAGTTGGATGCGCTTGTCGACGAGACGACCTGGTGCTGATCGACTTCTGGGCGCCCCGGTGCAGCTCTTGTTGCGCCATGGCGCCGGTCCTGGAACAGTTCGCCGGCGACGGCGAATCCCTTACCGTCGCGAAGATCAACGTCGACAAAGGTTCGCGAAAGGCCGCGTAGTTCGGCGTCAGCTTCGGCGCTGTGCAAGCAGCCTTTAGTACAGGTCTGTGTACAAGCAGCGCCCGTCAAAGATCTGGTGCTGGTTATCGTGATATTTCAATGAGTCGACGGTTTCGTGGCTGCCCTTCATGGACGTCTATCGAACTAAGTGTCTCGTTCCAAGGCCTTCTTTCCGTCTGCGGTTGGAGCAAGTAACTCGTCTCGGGCTTGCCGCATAACGGCAAGTCCCGCAGCCTAGACCGAATCCTATATCCCAGAACACCAGCTTCGCTCCGGTGAGCCTCAGACAACAGGTCCTTTATTTGCGCTCATGTATCCTTGCGCCAAGCTCATCAATGCTGCTCACTACGGACCAACTTGCCTGTCGTGCCAGCTCGATGAACATGGAACGAATTGCGAGTAAGATGGTCCGTCTATGTCTGCCGATGCATCTTCCAGGCGAATGGCGTCAGCAGAAGAAGTCAGCTATTCGAGGCGAACCGGACCACCCCGCACCTGGCTGGTCTTTGACCCGTTACGGACCTCGCCATCAGCGCTCGCGATTGACCAAGCCAGACCCTTTAGGTGGTCAGGTGTCTTCTGTAGTGCGAGGCACTATGCAGTCGAGCCCGCTAGCAGGCGGTCACGGATTTCGGATACGGCGTTCGCATGAGAGCTGAAGCCTTCATATTCGGCAAGGAGCTTGGAGCGTCGTGCCAGCCCAGGATATCCGACTGAAGTCACATAGCCGATCGAAGAGCGCTTCATGTAGTCCGTGACTGACAACGGCCCAAAGGTTCGCGCCCACCCGCCGGTGGGAAGGACGCCGTTCGGCCCGAGCATGAAGTTGGCGATGGTGACCGGCGTCCTCGAACCCAGCAGAACCTCGGATGCGTTGGTGATGCCGGCCAAATGCTTGAACGGCTCGCTCGATAGGACTTCCAGATGCTCCGGCGCGTAGTCGTTGATGAAATCATAGGCATCCTGGATCGACCGGACGAGCACGATCCCGCCGCGCGGTCCCGTGA
>JAJYUT010000016.1 GCA_021792365.1 Pseudomonadota bacterium
GGACTCGCGTAGTGCCTGGACGGCGCGCTCCAGGTAGACCGTGTTCCACAGGATGATCGCCGCCACCACCAGGTTGAGGCCGCTGGCACGGTAGCGCTGGACCTCGAAGCTGCGGTCGCGGATCTCCCCGAGCCGGTTCAGGAACACCGCCCGGGCCAGCGCGTTCTTCGCTTCTCCCTTGTTGAGCCCGGCCTGCACCCGCCGGCGCAGGCCGACGTCCTGCACCCAGTCAAGCGTGAACAGAGTGCGCTCCATGCGGCCAAGCTCGCGCAGGGCCACCGCCAGGCCGTTTTGGCGCGGGTAGCTGCCGAGCTTGCGGAGCATCAGCGAGGCCGTCACCGTGCCCTGTTGTATGGACGCGGCGAGCCTCAGGACCTCGTCCCAATGGGCGCGGATGTGCTTCACGTTGACACTGCCGCCGATGAGGCCGGCGAGGGTGGGGTAGCGCTTTGGGTCCCCGTGGACGTAGAGGCGCTTGTCGGCGAGGTCACGGATGCGCGGCGCGAAGCGGAAGCCCAGGAGGTGCATGAGCGCGAACACCTGGTCGGTGAAGCCGGCGGTGTCCGTGTAGTGCTCCTCGATGCGCAGGTCGGACTCGTGGTAAAGCAGCCCGTCGAGGACGAAGGTGGCATCGCGCACGGTGGCGCTTATGACCTTGGTGTGGAACGGCGCGTACTGGTCGGAGATGTGGGTGTAGAACTGCACGCCCGGCTCCTGGCCGTACTTCAGGTTCACCTGCCCGCCAGGTTGCCCACGGCCACCAGCCTTGAAGTTCTGCCCGTCCGATGACGACGTGGTGCCGTCGCCCCAGTAGGCAGCAAAGGGCTGCCGGGACTGCGCGTTGACCAGCTTGGCGAGCGCTGCCGAGTAGGTGTCGTCGCGGACGTGCCACGCCTGCAGCCAGCTCAGCTTGGCATAGGTCGTGCCGGGACAGGCCTCGGCCATCTTCGACAGGCCCAGGTTGATTGCGTCCGCCAGGACGGCGCTCAACAGCAGGTGTTTGTCGCCGGCGGCCGCACCGCTCTTCAGGTGCTTGAAATAGCTGGTAAAGCCGGTCCAGGCATCGACTTCCAGCAGCAGTTCGGTGATCTTCAGGTGCGGCAACAGGCTGTACGCCTGCTGCACCAGCGCTCCTACGCCGTCGGGCACTGCATTCTCCAAGGGGCTGATCTTGAGCCGGCCGGTGCTGGTGATGGCCGCGTCGGGCAGTTCGTCGGCCACCGCCAGCCGCTCCACAGTGGTCAGTCGCTCTTGAAGCACCGCCAGGCGCGACTCCAAGTAGCGCTCACAGTCGGTTTCGACCGCGAGGCCCAGTTCTCCCCGGTCACGCTGCGCCGTGAAGCGTGCCGGTGCCAACAGGTAGTCCTCGAAGTCCTTGAACTGGCGCGAGCCCTGTACCCAGATGTCGCCCGAGCGCAGGGAGTTTTTCAGCTCGTACAGCACGCACAGCTCGTAGTAGCGCCGGTCGAGCCCGGCCGGTGTGCGAACGAGGTTCTCCCAGCGCGGGCGCACGAACGAGGTGGGCGCGTCGTCAGGCACCTTGCGCGCCTGGCGTGCGTTCATGCCCCTCAGCACTTCGACCGCTTCCAGCAGGTCGCGCGCCGCTGGCGCGGCCTTGAAGCCGAGCGTGCCCAGCAGGGTCGGCGCGTAGCGCCGGAGCTGGTTGAAGTCGTCGCCGACCAGGGCGAGGTAGTCGAAGTCCTCCGGCTGGGCCAGCCGTTCGGCTTCGGCGATGCTCTCGGTGAACGCGTCCCAGGAGATGACCGCTTCGATGGCGGCGAACGGATCGCCCCCTGACACCTTGGCGTCCAGCAAGGCGCGGCCGATGCGCGAGTACAGGCGCACCTTGTCGTTGACCGCCTTGCCGGACTCGTGGAAGCGCTCAGCGTGGAGGCGCTTGGCCTTGCTGAACAGCGAGCCCATGAACCGGTCATGGAGGTCGATCACCTCGTCGGTCAGCGTGGCGCGGGTGTCGAGGAGGACCGCCACCACCGTGGCGTAGCGGCGGGCCGGCTCCAGGTCGCGCAGGTGCTGGGTGGTCATCTGGCCGCCCTCGCGGGCGAGCTTCAGCAGCCGGTTCTGGTGGACCGCTTGTTCCAGCCCGTCTGGCAGCCCCAGATCGCCCAGGGTCTTCAGCCGCTCCAGGTGGGCCAGCACGTGCTTGGGCTTGGGTGGCCCGGGCGGCTGGCGTAGCCAGGTCAACCCGCTGCCCTTCGTACCCTCACGGACCGCCAGCAGTGCGTCGAGCGCCCGGTGGTGACAGTCGGCCAGGGGTGCCGTCAGCGCCTCGTAGAACCTTCGTGTCCCGAGTACCAGCGCTTCGCTGCATACCCGCTCGATCACGTCCAGGGCCGGCAGGATGATGTGCTGTTGGCGCAGCAGCCCGACCATCGCTTCGGCGAGCACTATGCCCCGGTCGGTTTGCTTGGCGAGCTCGGCGAGCTGGCGCACGAGGCGCCGGTGGTCGGCGGCAGCGAACGGTGCCAGGCCCAGCCACGCTTGCAGTTCCGACAAGTGCTCGCGTCTCGTCTCGGGGCGCTGCGCGTACTGGGGCCAGGTGTCAGGCTCGATGCCCAACTGGTGGCCGACGACCCTCAGCAGGGACCTCGGCGGCTCAGCTTCGGTGGGCAGGGCGAAACCGGGATGGCGCAGGTAGCACAGCTGCACTGCGAAACCGAGCCTGTTGTGGTCGCCGCGCCGTTGGCGTATGGCCGACAGGTCGGGCTCGGAGAAAGTGTAATGGCGGACGAGCTCCTCGTCGGTCGAGGGAAGGCCGAGCAGGGCGACGCGCTCGGCGGGTGTCAACAGGCTGCGGCGCGGCACGCTCAGCCCGCCGTCCTCAGGTACTGGTAGAGCGTTTCGCGGCTGATGCCGAACTCGCGGGCGAGCTGGGCCTTCCCTTCGCTGGACGCCCGGCGGCGCAGCTCGGCCGCCCGTTCGGGCGAGAGAGCCTTCTTGCGGCCCCGGTAGGCGCCGCGTTGTTTCGCCAGCGCGATGCCCTCACGCTGGCGTTCACGGGTCAAGGAGCGCTCGAACTCGGCGAAGGCGCCCATCACCGACAGCATCAGCTTCGCCATGGGCGAGTCCTCGCCGGTAAAGGTCAAGTGCTCTTTGACAAACTCGATGTGCACACCTCGCCGGGTGAGGTCCTGTACCAAACGGCGCAGGTCGTCCAGGTTGCGTGCTAGGCGGTCCATGCTGTGCACCACCACGGTGTCTCCCTCCCGGACGAAAGCAAGGAGCAGGTCCAGCTGGGGGCGCAGCGTGTCCTTGCCCGATGCCTTGTCGGTGAACACCTTGTCGACCTGGACGTGCTCGAGCTGGCGTTCTGGGTTCTGGTCAAAGCTGCTGACGCGGACGTAGCCAATGCGATGCCCCTGCAAGATGCCTCCCGGGCCGAAAGTGTCAGGCAGGAACCTATGGCTCGGCGTGGCACTCGTCAAGAAAAGGAAGGCTCGGCTCTATCCTGACGCACTTGGGTGGGCTGTCCTTACGTCCGCTTAGGGCATACCCCAGATTGACGCGCCGTGGCCC
>JAJYUT010000017.1 GCA_021792365.1 Pseudomonadota bacterium
GTCTGCGGCTGCGGCTTGCCGACTTGGGTTCCCGCGGGAGCTGTCGCCATATTACCGGCGCCTCACTTTCCGATGACGAGCTGGACGGCCTGCCCGACCTCGCCCTTGATGGCTGTGGACTCGGACACCCAGCGCTTGGCGGCCATGCGCAGCAGCCCGAAGGCAGGGATGAGCAGGACGCCGCTGACGATGATCAGGTCAAAAACGCGCTTCGTCGGCACGGAGACCATGCGACTACGGCGGGGTGCCTGGCGAGAAATAGGCACGCGGGCGGGCGGGCTAGGCAGACCAGTTTCCGCCCACCATGCGACAATAGGCAGCATGGGGATGATGCGCGGAGCCGTTGATCTGCACCTACGGCCGACACGTGAGCTGCGCCGTCAGGTGCGCCGCCAGGCCGTGCGTGAGGCCCTGACGATCGGTGCGATGGGAGCCAAGATGTGCGAGGAGTACTTGGCACGTCATGCCCCCGTCGATGCGATGGAGTCCATCGCCGCGTATCGCGGGGCGCACCTGGAGTGACATGGCGCCAGCAGGCCGCGTGCGCGGACGAGCCGACCGAAGTCTTCTACGACGCTGAGCGCTTCGTCGACGCCCTACGTATCTGTGCCCGCTGCGCCGTCATCGACGCGTGCGCTGCCGCAGGTGCGCACGAGCTCTACGGGATCTGGGGCGGCACCACGCCGGCCGAGCGCGGGGTGTTCAACGGGATTCGGACAAAGCGCCGTGCCGCGGCGCGCCGGCGCGTAGAGGTAGCCCTGCTCGCTCAGGAACGCTTCGGCGGCATCGTCACGACAGCCGCAGCCGTCGGGTCCCGGCCGACGCACAGCCATGCGTGACGCGGGATCGCCTCGAGAAAGCCCCTGATCTCAGGCTTCGGGCGCCCGAGGACTTCGGCGGTCCGATCGACCATTGTCGCGTCCCTGGTCTGGCTGGCAAAGATCCACGTCGGCTCGTCGAGCGCGCTGCGGATGACGCGGCGCGGGAATTGGAACGCGGACACGAACGACAGTGTCAGCGAGCGCGCGGCCACGAGCCAGCGTGTGGCGACCGGACCGAGGCCCATGTCCATGAGCAACTTCAAGTCGTCGACGTAGCAGGTCCACCCGCCCATCCTGTACATGCCGGCCAAGCAGCGGTCGTAGACCTCTGCGAGCTTCGGCCAGTCCTGCTTCGGTGTCGCCACGTCGCGCCCGAACAGATAGCGCGAGACGCGCCCGTGCTCGTCGTCGTCGTCGAGCAGCTTGTCCATCTTCGTGTCGCCCGGCCAGTCCGCCAGACGCCGGAGCCGCAGCGCCCGCAGGGTCTTGTCCACGCCCTTGGGTGACAGCGTGCCCACCCATCGCCGGAGCTCGAGGAGCCCGACCGCGAGCGTCGTCTTGCCCCCGCCCGTCGGCGTGACGATCGACACGTGCTCGCCCGGCTGCCAGCGCGGCTCGAACCACTCCACGAACTCTGTCCAGTCGAGCGCTTGTACCTGCGGTCTCATCGGACCGGCCCGCACCGTGCGATCGCCTCGACGTGGACCTCACCGAACGCCGCGAGAAGGACCGGCATGTAGATCCCGAATGCGTTCGACAGCCACACACCGGGGAACACGAGCGCGGCACCGCTCGCCCAGAGCACCTCGAACCAGCGGACCTTGGAGGTCGGCAGTAGGGCGATGCCGTCGCGATGCGCCAGGAAGCGCTCCACCCAGGGGCCGGGCTTCGAGAACGGCGGATTCATCCACACGTTCCCGGCCCACTCCTGCGCCAGCCCGTCGACGTCTCGTGTGAACGAGCGTGCCGCGGGTATCCAGGGCACGCCACCAGGCGGCGCAGCGACGTCGAGCGCGAACGTGACCCCGAGCTGCTCGAACAGGGCAGCCGGGGTGTAGTGCTCGTCGTTGCGCCCGGTGGAGCGGAGTGCCGCGCCGGAGCGCCCGCGATTACTGCCCGGGATACGGGTCACTCGGCGTCGGCGTCGGCTGCGTCGGCGCGTACGGCGGCATCGGCACTGGTGCGGGTGGCGCCGGCGGCGCGGGCGGCTCGGTCGCCGCGGCGATCCGGTCGTGGAACCGGAGCCGCTCGGTGTCGTCGCGCCACGTGAGCTTGTCCGCGATCTCGGTGAGGACGCTACGCAGGGACGGAGACGTCATCGTGCACCTCCTGGGCTTGAGCCTGCAGCGGCGCGAACACGCCAGCGAGCAGGGAGTCGATCATGTCGTCAGCGGTCATGTTCTCGTCGTCCATGTCCGGATATGCCGCGCGGAACGCCTCTTCGATCTCGGCATCCTCGACGCGTTTCTTCGCCATCGCCCGCAGCATGAACGGTGCCGCCCCGCGGACCGCCCGCCGCATCTCCGGCATGAGGTGGGGGATGAGCTGGGGTCGTGACTCCATCGCGAACGCGAGTGCGATCGGCCCGACGACGGACTCGACCATCGCCACGCGCCTGTAGTTGCGCGCCAGCGGCTGGACGAACAGCCTGTCCGGCAGCGTGCCCGCGAGCGCCTCGTCGAGGACGTAGGCACCCCAGGTGGACTCCCATGTCAGGACGTTCGCGGTGCACGGCTTCGTCCCGGCCAGCATCCGCGCTCCGTGCTCGAACGGGAACGCCAGCACGTCCACGCCCGGCACGCGCTTGGTGCGCCGGCGCGGCCGTGCGGCTGCCTGTGGCTTCGCCGGCGCCGGGGTGCGCTTGAACCACTTGCCGAGGAAGCCCGTGGGCTTCTCTGCCTCCGCGGGCACGTCGTCGGGGACCGGCGCGGGCACATCGACCGTCTCAGGGTGCCGGCTGCGCGTGTGCGATGCCAGGCCGGCCGGCGTCTGCGCCTCGACGCCGCACTGTGGGCAGCGCAGCGGTGCGGCCGTCTCGACATCATCCTCGAACGTCACAGCCACCGGATCGCTCCTCGCAGCATGGCGCGTGACATGTGCAGCGTGAAGATCGACGCGCCGATCATCACGATGAGCACGCGCACGGTCCACTTGGCGAGCCAGAAGCGCATCAGTCGCCCCACATCGCCTTCTGGAACCGCTCCCAGCGCGTGAGCGCCTTGGGCGGTTCGGGCGGTGCCGGGGTCGCCGGTGCCGCGGGAGCCGCCTGCGCGGGAGCGGCTGCCCGCTTGGCTCGAGCCTTGGAAGCGAGCTCGGACTGCGCCTTGGTCATCTCCTCGCGTGCGATCCGTTGGATGTCCGCGGCCGTAAGGGGCTTGTCGCCCGCGGGCTCGCCCTCGCCTCCCTCCCCGACGTCGAGCGCCCCCGAGCCGAGCAGGTCGTCGAGCACGTCGGTGACCGCGTCGCGGACCTTGGCGACGAACCCGTCATCGCCCGCGGGCTCCGGCGCGGGTGCGGGTGCGGGTGGCTGGGCGCCGGTGTCCGTCATGTCTGCCCCCTCGTGATCCGCCAGTCCTCCGGCAGGTGGACGTCTGGGCAGCCGAGCTCGAGCTTGCGCCGAGCGATGAAGCGCCGCAGCTCGGCACGCCTGGCCGCGGGCGCGCGCCCATACGCCTGGATCGCGTTGTGCAGGTCCGAGCAGTCTC
>JAJYUT010000018.1 GCA_021792365.1 Pseudomonadota bacterium
TGTAACGCATTTTCTTCGGTTCGATTTCCGTATTCTTCAAACTTCGCCTGAGGGCGTGCGCGTAGCCGAGGGGGCTGCATTTCTCGACCCTATCGAGGAGCGGCCATGGCGCAGTCGGGACAGCGTAAGTGTTTGTGTTGCGGGCGCTTGTTTTACCCCGATCGACGCAACCGTGAACGGCAGCGCTACTGCTCAGACACTGAATGTCGCCGCGCGAGCAAGGCCGCCAGTCAGGCCGCTTGGCTGTCCCAACCCCAGAACGCAGGCTACTTCCGCGACCCGGTGCATGTTGCTCGGGTGCAGGCCTGGCGAACTGCGAACCCCGGGTATGGTCGCGGCAGGCCTCGCCGGCCGGTGGCGTTACAAGATCGCTTGGTTGCGCAAGTGCCCGAGGCAATTGAAGAATCTTCGATTCGTACCGAGATCGCTGTGGCCCCGGGCGCGCTGGCGTTACAAGATCTCTTGGAGGCCCCGTCGCCCGTCCTGGCGGGGCTGATCGCGCATTTGTTCGAAGTCACGTTACAAGAGGACATTGCCGCCACGACCCGGCGTCTTGTACAACTGGGCCACGACGTTATTCACCGGAGCCGGCATGAGGACAGTCAAACAATTGCTGCGGCCTGAGCGGCTGCGCCAGGTGCCCGAACAATTCAGTTGGGTGGACCAGGCCCTGGTGCAGAGGCACGTCATCGATCGCTGTGAGGCGCGGGCCGCAGCGCTCTATCTGTTCCTGATCACCGTGGCCGACGCCCAAGGCTTGAGCTACTACGGCGAGCCCACGCTGGCGAGGCGGCTGCATTTGAGCCATGAGGAACTCGTCGCAGCGCGGCAGCAACTCATCGACATTGACCTCATCGCCTACCAGGCGCCGCTGTACCAGGTGCTGGCATTTCCGGGGACGGCGCCGACACCGCGCACAACAGCAAGTACGCCAGCACCGGTGCCGGAGCCCCGATCCAGCAACGGCCCGGCGAGGCTGGCGCAAATACTCGATCAGATGGGGCATCGCCGTGCTCGACTATGAGACCTTCTGCCAGATCCGCGACCATTTGGGTCGCCAGCAGCTCACCGTGGCGCAGACCGCCCGGACCCTCGCGCTGGACCCGCGCACGGTCGCCAAGTGGGCCGACGTGGAGCAGTTCCGCCCGCGTGCGGGTGTAGCGCGTGTGGGCAAGCTCGATGCCTACAAGGGCCAGATCGTGCGCTGGCTCGATGCCCACCCCTACAGCGCGCAGCAGATCTTCCAGCGGCTGCGTGAGTCAGGCTACGACGGTGGCGTCACCATCGTCAAAGATTACGTGCACCGCATTCGGCCCCGGCACCCTGCGGCATTCCTCAAACTTGACTTCGCCGCCGGCGAGTGCGCCCAGGTCGATTGGGGCGAATACGGCAGTATCGCCGTAGGCGGTACGCGCCGGCGCTTGAGCTTCTTTCTGATGGTGCTGTGCTACAGCCGGCGCATGTACCTGGAGTTCACGGTCTCGCAGACGATGGAATTCTTTCTGTCCTGCCATGAGAACGCCTTCGCGGCATTTGGCGGCTGTCCAGGTCGGGTCATGGTAGATAACCTCAAGTCGGCGGTGTTGCAGCGCCTGGTCGGTGCCGCCCCGGTGTTCAATCCCAAGTACCTGGACTTCTCCCGCCATTGGGGTTTCGAGATTGCCCCCTGCAACGTGCGCGCCGGCAACGAGAAGGGCCGGGTTGAGAACGGCGTCGGCTACGTCAAGAAGAACCTCCTCGTTGGCCTCGACCTACCCGACTTCGCGGCGCTGCAGCCGGCCGCCAACCTCTGGGTCGACACGGTGGCCAACGTGCGTATCCACGGCGCCACCCATCAGCGCCCCATCGATCGCTTCGAGGAAGAACGCGCTCATCTGCAGCCGCTCAATCCCGCCGGCTTCGATCTGGCGCGGGTGTGCACCGTGCGCGCCACCAAGCAGTTCCGGGTCCTGCTGGATACCAACCACTACTCGGTGCCCGCACGCTATGCAGGCCAACTCCTGACGCTCAAGGCCTATGCCGACCGTGTTTGCATCTATGCGGGCAACCAGCTCGTCGCGCGGCATCCGCGCAGCATGGATAGGCGCCAGGACATAGAAGAGCCTGAGCATGCGCAGCAGCTCTTGGCGCAGCGCAAGAGCGCACGCGAGCAACGCCTGCTGGTCCAGTTCCTGGCGCTGTCACCGCGTGCCCAGGCGTACCGCGAGGGACTCGAAGCCAAGCGTGTGAGTGCACGCGCCCACCTGCGCAAGATCGTCGCCCTGTCCGAGATCCATGGCAAGGAGGCGGTTGCCCGCGCCCTCGACGACGGCTTGGAACTGCAGGCCTTCAGTGCCGAGTACATCGCCAACATCCTGGCCGCTCGCCGGCGTATCGACCACGAGCCGGCTGCCTTGCAACTCACGCGGCGAAGCGACCTGCTCGATCTGGAATTACCCGAACCCGATCTGTCCATCTACGACCGTGAAGAAGGAGACAACAATGGCAGCACACCGTGACTACCCCCATCCCGATGCCGAAGCCTTGTGTTCCCACCTCAGCGCCCTGAAGCTGCCCTTCATGCTGGAGCACCATCAGACGCTGGCGCAGACCGCCGCTGACAAGCACTGGTCGCACTTGGACTACTTCTCGGAGTTGACCAACGGCGAGGCCGCCGCGCGCGATGATCGCCGTGTACAGCGGTGCATCGCTCAGGCCCGTTTCCCCGTGCTCAAGACGCTCGATCAGTTCGACTGGAACTGGCCTACCCAGATCAATCGCCTGCTGATCCAGAACCTGTTTCACCTGGACTTCGTCAAGCAGAACGCCAACGTCGTGTTCATCTCCGGCACGGGCTTGGGCAAGAGTCATCTCATGACCGCGCTGGGCCACGCCGCCTGCTTGCGTGGTCACTCGGTGCTGTTCACCGGCGCCATTGAAATCATCAACACGCTGTCTGCCGCGCACGCCACCGGCAGCATCAAGCGCGCGCTACATCACTACGTCAAGCCGCAGGTCCTGTGCATTGACGAGCTCGGCTACCTCCCGATCGACAAGTTCGGTGCCGACTGTTTGTTCCAGATCATCAGCCATCGCTATGAACGCGGCGCCACACTGATTACGACCAATCGAGTCTATAAAAAATGGGCTGGCATCTTCAACAACGATGCTGTCCTCACCTCAGCCCTTCTCGATCGCCTGCTGCACCACGCAGAGACCGTGCTCATCGATGGCAAAAGCTATCGCTCAAAGGATCAGGTCGAGATCTGAAACTTCGGCAGCTTACGTAAAATCCGCCTCAGCATCCCACTGTGTTAACCCCATACCTGTCAGCAATTTCAGACCGGCTGAATTTCAGCATGTTGGCTCCGGCGGCCACA
>JAJYUT010000019.1 GCA_021792365.1 Pseudomonadota bacterium
GAGCCTTGATCGCACGCGTCCCGAGGTCGGTCGGACCTGCGCGGCGACCACGGCTGACACCGAGTTGGTGGCCTCTGGGGGCCCGGAGGGTCGGGGGCTCCGCTAACTCGAGGATCTAGGTCTGACTGCCCGCGCGATATCATTTCCGGTGTCGGAATGGACGGTCGAGCTCGAACCCGAGGTGAGCGACTGGATCAGCGCGCTGCCATCAGCCAGCTTCGCGGTGGTCGCCTTCAACATCGACCGCCTCGTCAAGCACGGTGCGAGCCTGCGAGCGCCCCACTCCCGAAGCCTCGGGGACGGGGTGTTCGAGCTGCGGTTCGACCTCGAACGGACGGCTCGACGCATCACCTACTTCCATGCCGGCAGCCGCCGCATCGTCTTGCTGACGACCTTCCACATGCAGCGGGACAACGAGCGGCGAGAGGTCGAGCGCGCCAAGCTCGCCAAGCGGCGATGCATCGCTGAGACACATCGAGTCGAGGAAGACGAAGAGCAATGAGCAGAACGAGCTGGACCGCCCTGAAGAGCGAGCGCCTCGCTGCGATGACCGACGCCGAGCGCGCCGAGTACGAGCAGGCCTACGCCGAGGCACGCCTCGCTGCTGAAGTTGGCGAGCGCATCCGGATGGCGCGGGAGGCCGCCGGTGTGAGCCAGCGCGAGCTGGCACGGCGAATGTCAACGAGCCAAGCTGCGATCGTGCGCCTCGAAGCCGGCGGGGTCGGCGCCACCCTCACCACACTGCAACGCGCGGCGGCCGCGCTCGGGCTCGAGGTCAGCGTCGAGCTCCGCCCATCCGCCTGATTGGCGGCGCAGCGCGGAGGACCACCCGCGGGCAGTGCTCCCGAGAGCGTCCGGCGAGCAGATCGTTCGGTGCGGCCATAAGATGGCCGGCTGGCGGCCAGCATCGTCGCGGGATCGCCGACTCGCCATGCGGGCGCGGCGCACTCGTTGCACTCGTCGTTCGAGCACCGATAGACCACTTCGGAGCCTGCAGCTGTCTCCAAGGCGTTCTCGAGGTCAGCGTCGCGATGCTCGGCCATCGATGTCCGGTAAGCGATAGGGATGGAGCCGCTGAGCAGAAGCGCCTCAGGGCTCTCTTGCGACCCGCAGAAGCGCGCTGAGAAGGGGGTGCGGATGCTCCGCAGTACTCAAGGTCTGCGGTACGAACAGCGTGGCCAAGAAGAACGGATGGGAGCTGGTGAGTTCAAGAATGCGGGGCTCACCACCGCTGTCGACATCGCCGAGCGTGAGGCCGCCCCTAACGATCGCGTCAAGGTACTCGGGGTTGAGACCGAAGCTGCAGTAGTAACGCTCGCTCGCCCTCGCCGCCTGATACTCCCATGACGCCGCGGTGTTCCGCTTGATCTCGACGTCCATGACCTCGCCGGCAAGCGAACAGGAGAGCGGGGTGATGAACAGCCGCGATGCGTACGGGTTGTACTCGCCGTGCTCGGCGTCTTCAAGCCCGAGCACGTTACGCGCGTGCGCGAGGACGACATGCTGAAAGCCGCCGCAGGTCCCGAGAAGAGGCACGCCGGCGGTGCGGGCGAAGCGGATTGCGGCGAGCGCGCCCTGCTGGCTGTGGTACGGACTGCCGGGTGCGATGGTGAAGGCACTGAACCCATGAAGGTCTTCCGCACCGGCAATCGTGTCGGTTGCAACCCACTGGACGTGTAGTTCCTCCCCAAGCGCGTCGGCGGCATGGCGGAGCGCTTGATTGGTCGCGACGTGCGTGACGGCGCGTGGGCCGAAAGCCTATTAACCGGCTAATACTGGCAGTGGTAGTAGTCGCGCAGGCTCTCCCTGTGGAAACGGTGGATAAGGGGTGTCGGTGCTGCTCAAGAGATATTTTTGAATTCACAGGGTTTCCTCTTGACCGCAGGACGGACATATGGCGTTACTGATGTCTCATGGTTGAGGAGTTGCGGGCAAGGAGCGATGGTGGTCAGTGGCGTCTGGAGGGCGGCTCTGGTGAGGTGGTTGGTCTGGTCAACGACTACCTCTGCTACCTCGCCGTCCGGAACTACTCGCCTGGAACCGTTCGCGCCTACACCTTTTCCCTGCTGGCTTTCTGCCGGTGGCTTCTGGGCGAGCGCCTCGACCTCGCCTCTGTGACGACCGACGTGCTGCTTCGCTTCCTCGCCGCTTGCCGACAGGCCACGGTGCCGGGGCGGCCCGGGCCAAACGTGATACGCATGGACGGCGGGCGAAGCGACGGTTACGCCCCTGCGACGCTGAACCATCGGCTGGCTGCGATCTCGGGACTGTTCGAGTTCCGCGCCCTAAGCGATCCCGAGGCGAAGAACCCGGTGCCCAAGGGCAAGGAGGTGAGGCGGCTATCGGCGGGCGAGCGCTCCGGGCTTCTCGTCCACGTGGCCCGGCGCCCCCGCTATCGCTCGCCGCTTCGTGCGCGCGAGCCGCGCCGGCTTCCCCGCTCGCTCGACCGCCAGGAGGTCGTCGCCTTGGTAGGGAGCCTACGCAGCTGGAGAGACCGGGCGATCGCAGGGCTCATGGTCTTCTGCGGGCTGCGCAGCGCCGAGGTGTTGGCGCTGGGGGTGAGAGATGTCGACATCGGTGGGCGCTGGTTGACGGTGTGGGGCAAGGGCGCCAAGCAGCGCCGGGTGCCATTGGACGTGGACGTGGCGGGGGCGATCCAGACCTACCTGCTCGCTGAGCGGCCCGAGACCTGCGTCGGCGCCCTGTTCGTCGTGGCAAAGGGCCCCCACCGCGGTCAGCCGCTGAGCCCGGCGGGCCTGCGCACGATCTTCCGCTACCATCGAGTGGCATCGGGAGTGACCGCCGGCCATCCCCACGCTCTGCGCCACACCTTCGGCAGCGCCCTCGCCGAGGCGGGGGTGGACCTTGCGGTGATGCAGGCTCTGCTCGGGCACTCCCACATCGACACCACCGCCCGCTACGTCCACCTGTCTCCGACGCACATAAAGGCCGAGTTCGATGCCGCAAGAGCACGCCAGCGCGCCGAGGCATGAGCGCACGGCGAGGCTCCTCGCCGACTACAGCGCCCACCTGGCCCGCGCCGGGCGCGCCAACACCGCTTACGAGCAGGCGGCGCGCTCGTTCCTGCGGCGCTGGCCCGACCCGCAGCTCTGGGCCGCCCGTCCGCTCAGACGCCGCCTCGAGGAGGGAGCACAGACCCGACCCTTTCTCATGTTCTCGTATGGAACAGCTTGTCAAGCCCCCCGTATCGCCTGCGCAACAGCCGATTCGGGGCGCGGCGGGCCAAAGGCCCGTCGCACCAATAGAACCGAGCAGTCGTCGGGGTCCCCTCCGGGG
>JAJYUT010000020.1 GCA_021792365.1 Pseudomonadota bacterium
GTGGCGATCATCCCGGCCAGGGCCTATAAGCCGCGGGACTATCCCGAGGATTCGGTTATCCCGAGTCTGGCGTGTTGACGCTGGTCGGCGCGTCGCCGGCCGGTGATTCCTCGGGATAACGGTTCTACGCTGCTCGTCTCTGTTGGATCCCGGAGAGGAGCACGTGATGGGCATTGCGGTGGGTTGTGCAATCGAGCGGGCGGACGCTGCGATCGCCGGTTTGGGGCATTCGCCGTCGACGCTGTGGCAGTACCGGTGGGCCTGGTCGCGGTTCGCCGAGTTCTGCGCGTGCCGCGGCGTGGGCGAGGTTACCGGCGAGATCGTCGACGAATTCGTGCATCTGGCTCGATGCGACTTCGAACAGGGCCGGATCAGGGAATGGAAACGCAAGCTGCTGCGCAAGGCGGCGCTGGTGCTCGGAGAGGTCGCCGCGACCGGCACTTATCACTGGCGGGTAGCGCGCCGGGCGGAAGCCAACGATGGTCTCGTCCCGGCCTTCCGGCTCGTGCAGGAGCGGTTCGAGGCGCACCTGGATGATCGGCGCCTGGCCGACGCGACGAGGCAGTTGTATGCGACCGTGTCCCGCACCGTGTTCGCGTGGCTTCCCACGCGCGGCGCGACCGACCTCGGGCGACTGTGCGGCGCGGATGTGTCGGCCGCCGCGGTATTCCTCGCCGGCCGGTACCAGCCGGCGAGCATGCGCACGGTCGCCACCGCGTTGCGGGTGCTGTGTCGCTTCTTGGAGGAGGCGGGCGCTCGAGCCGGGCTGGCGGCGGCCGTGCCGCCCCTGTTCGCCCGGCGCGGCAGGCCGGTATCCGTCCTGCCCGCAAGCGAGGTGGACAAGCTCGTCGGCTCGCCCGATGCGGCCACGCCGAAGGGCCGCAGGGATCGGGCGATGCTGTTGCTGGCGGCCCGAACCGGGCTGCGCCCGGTGGACATCGCAGGTCTACGTCTGCGCGACATCGACTGGCGGAGCGGATATCTCACGATCGTGCAGCACAAGACCGGGGCGCTTTTGCGACTGCCGCTGTTGGCGGATGTCGGCGACGCGATCGCCGGCTACCTCCTGCACGGCAGGCCTGCCGGCACGGCGGATGATCACGTGTTTGTGCGCACCCAGGCCCCATTCACCGGTTTCGCTTCGGGATCGGATCTGCGGTATGTGACCGGCAAGGCCCTCGCCCGGGCGCGCATCGCCACGCCCGACGGCGCCGGCCGCGGGTTCCGCGTGCTGCGCACGTCGCTGGCGACCAGGATGCTCGAAGCCGGCACGCCGCTGCCGGTGATAGCCGGCGCTGTGGGGCACCGCGGCACCGGCTCGGCGAAGCACTACCTGGCCGGCGACGGTGAGCGGATGCGGGCCCTGTGCCTGGATTTTGCGGGCATCGAACCGGCGGCGCGCCCATGACCGCGCTGGCCAGCGGCCTGGCCGGGCCGATCGGATCCCTGATCGAGTTCAAGCGGGCGATCGGGCTGCCCTACAAGACCGGGGAAGCGCACCTGCGCGCCTTCGACGACATGTGCGCACAGGACTTCCCCGACCGGTGCGTGCTCACGCGCGAGATGGCGATGGCGTGGGCGGCCGCCAGGTCGGGCGAGCACGTCAACGGGCAGATGAGGCGCATCACCCCGATCCGGCAGCTGGCCAAGCACATGGCCCGGCTCGGCCTCGAGGCGTATGTGATCCCGGCCGGGATCCCGGGCAGGCAGGTCCGCTGCCGGCCGCACATCTTCACCAGCGATCAGCTGCGGGCCCTGTTCGCCGCCGCCGGCCACATCCGGCCATCCCCCTACGGCGGCCGGCGAGAGCTGATCATCCCGGCGATCTTCCGCATGATCTACTGCCTCGGTCTGCGACCGGGCGAGGCCAGACGCCTGAAGCGCAACGATGTCGACCTTGCCGCAGGGACGGTCTACATCCGCGAATCGAAGGGACACAAGGACCGGCGCGTCTACCTGTCGGCCGATCTGCACGACTACCTGCGCGCCTACGACCAGAGGATCGGCGTGCACCATCCGGGCCGGGCACCGCTCTTCCCGAACCGCCGCGGCGATTTCTACAGCCACCACAGCATCAACGCATGGTTCGGCGAGCTGCTGCACGCCGCCGGGATACGCCCCGCGGCGGGCGCGCCGGCGCCGCGCCCGTACGACCTGCGCCACGCGCATGTCATCGAGACGATCAACCGGTGCGCCCGCGAAGGCCGTGACCCCGAGGCGTTGCTGCCGTATCTGAGCCTGCACCTGGGCCACGCCAACCCCGAGGACACCTGGTACTACTTCCATCTCGCCGCCGACTTCCACCCCGACCTGCGCCGCCTGGCCAACACCGGCATCGAGCATCTGCTCCCGGAGGCGCGCGATGGCGTCCGGTGACTTCTTCCCGCTGGTGCGATCCTGGCTGACCGTGCACTTGCCCAGAGCCCGCAGGCTCTCGCCGCACACCATCCGCTCCTACAAGACCGCGATCAAAACGCTGCTGGACTACCTCACCGAAACAAGACGGCTGGCCCTGGCCGACGTCACGTTCGACACCATCGACCGCGCCACCATCACCGGCATGATCACCTGGCTGCTCGACAGCCGGGCCATGAGCCCGGCATCGGCGAACCAGCGGCTGGCAGCGATCAAATCGTTCCTGTCGTTTTGCGCCGGCGAGGACCCAGCTCTCGTGGCGGTCTGGCTGGACATCAAACAGATCCGGCCGGTCAAGACCCCCGCCCGGCCGCCGGACGGACTGACCGAAAACGCCATCGAAGCCCTCATCAAAGCCCCGGGCCAAGACAGCCCGCGCAACATCCGCGACACCGTCATCATGCTGCTCATGTTCGACGCCGCCGCCCGCGTCCAAGAGATCCTCGACCTTGCGATCGGCGACATCGACACCACACACGGCGCCGGCCACGTGACCCTGACCGGCAAGGGCCGCAAGACCCGCGTGGTTCCGATCATGGACACCACCGGCCGGCACCTCGAGAACTACTTGCACCTCTTCCACCCCGACAGGCAGCAAGACGGCGATGCGCTGTTGTTCTTCACGACCCGCGGCGGCGGCCGCTATCCGATGAGCCAGGACAACGTGACCTACCTGCTCAACAAGCACGCCGGCACCGCCCGGGCCGGATGCCCCGAGATCCCCGAAAAGGTCCACGCCCACCAGGTCCGTCATGCCCGGG
>JAJYUT010000009.1 GCA_021792365.1 Pseudomonadota bacterium
CGTTCTGAGCCAGGATCAAACTCTCAGGTTAATCTGCCAGGGATTGCTCCCCAGCGACCAACTGACTCAAGTTCGCCTCTGCACATAACGCGTCTCACCAGATCTGATCATCACAAGCCGTCACCGCACAGATCGCTCCGCACAGCACAAACCCACAACAACCAAACCCAAAAAGACCCACGTTCAGCAAAAGCTCCGGACTAACCAAAAGCCCGCCGCCCGCGAATCCCTTCTCAATATATCAACACTGTCAAATAGCAGGGCGAGAGAACCCATCCGGCACATTCACCAGCCGGCCCTCGCGCCAACGGAGGCGGGCTTATACGTGACAGTTCTGAAACCTGTCAACGCCCTTCTTTCGCCCTCCCGGCCAGATTCTGCGCATATTTCCGGCAATATCAGAAAATGCATGGAATTTCAGCCGTTTACCGGAATTTAACCCGCCCTGGTGCACCTTTGCGTGGAACACAGCAGGCGGAACGGACCATCGCAATAATTTCCAACTGTGACTCTACCGCAACGCATAATGGCATCGCAGTCACAGATTTGAGCTTGGCGAGAGCCGGCGATCGTCCGCTAAATTCATGATCTAACAGGGATTTCCAGGTTGACACGATCCGGCATGGCAAGCATGTTATTAACCTTAACAGTCGCGACTCGCGAGCGTTCCGTTGCAGCGCAACCGTCACGGAACTGCCGCGGGTCGTATACGACACTGACCAGAATACCGTTCCGGGGGACCATCCATTGATATTCGCGCGCAGCCAGGTCTGGGGCACGCTCAAGCGTTACCTGCTCTATACAACCGCCGGTTTCGTCGTGCTGGGCGGCCTGGGCGCCGCCTGGTCCAACCGGCCGGCGACCATCGAGGACGCGGCGGCCAGCCCGTTCGAGGGAGTCGAGGCCGCCGATCGCCTCATGGAATCCACCGCGCAGACCTCGCCTGCTTGGGCTCAGCGCCTCATCGAGGAACTGGCCGCGCAGGGCAAGCCCGCGGCCGAGCCGGTGCTCGTCGCCACGGCGGATGACCGCGCGCTGACGGTGACGCCGCGGGAGGCGGTGGCACCGCAATTGAACCCGGCCTCGCGTACGAATCCCGGCACGGACCAGACCGCGCACGACGATACGTTTTCCGATATCCTGATCGCGCCCGCGCCCGTGCCTTTCGACACGAGTCCGTTCGAATCCATGCTGCTCGTGGATCTCGGCCAGACCGCGCCGCTGCCGGAGAGATCCTGGTACGACAGCGAGGTGTCGATCGCCGACGAGATCGCCAGCGCGATCGAGAAGGTCATCGAGGTGCGCCCCGGCGACACGCTCTATGGCGTGCTGATCGATGCCGGCCTCAGCCAGGACGAAGCGCATGACGCGGTCGGCGCCATTTCCGACGTATTTTCGCCGCGCGCCCTGCGCGCCGGCCAGGAAATCACGCTCAGCATCACCACCGCATCCGGCACGCGCGAAACCGAGGCCGAAGCCCAACTGGTGAGCCTCAGCTTCGAGCCCGACGTCACCAAGGACGTCAAGCTGACGCGCAACGACACCGGCGACTTCGTCGCCTCCGCCGTCGAGAAGGCGCTCGTCGAGCACAACCGCCTCGCCAGCGGCATCATCGACAGCAGCCTGTTCGACGCGGCGCAGGAAGCCGGTGTCCCGATGCCGGTGGTCGCCGACCTCATCAAGACCTTCTCGTTCGACGTCGACTTCCAGCGCGACATCCAGGACGGCGATTCCTTCGAAGTGCTCTATGAGCGGATGGAGAACGAGGAAGGAGAGTTCGTGAAGTCCGGCAAGGTCCTGTTCGCCTCGCTCACGCTGTCCGGCAAGACCATCCCGGTCTACTACTTCGAGCGCGACGGAGAGGGCGAGTATTTCCTGCCGAACGGCGAAGCCATCCGCAAGTCGCTGCTCAGGACGCCGGTCGACGGCGCGCGCATCACCTCCGGCTTCGGCATGCGCATGCATCCGGTCCTCGGCTTCTCCAAGATGCACAAGGGTATCGACTTCGGCGCGCCGACCGGCACCCCCATCTTCGCGGCCGGCACCGGCACGATCGTGGAGATCGGGAGCAAGGGCGCGTACGGCAACTACGTCCGCATCCGGCACAGCGGCGAGTATCAGACCGCCTATGCCCATATGAGCAAGTTCGCAAAGGGGCTCAAGAAGGGCCACAAGATCCGGCAGGGCGACGTGATCGGCTATGTCGGCACGACCGGCCGGTCCACCGGGCCGCACCTGCACTATGAGATTTTGGTCGCCGGCGCGCAGGTCAACCCGGCCAAGGTGAAGACCGTTGCCAGCAACAAGCTGAGCGGCAAGCAGCTGACGGCGTTCCAGGCCCAGGTCGCCGAGATCGATGCCGAGCGCAAGGAGCAGGTGCGGCGGCAGTTGATCGCCGAACGCCCGGACGCGGTGATACCGCTCGACTGCACCGGCCCCGCCGGTTGCGAGAACTGAGCCGAACCGTACAAGCTTCTCACGTTCGCCATTCTACGGCGCGCCTGCCGGCGTGCCGCAATCCTGGGGCTTTGCAGCCGTCCGCAACGGCGGGATCATCGCGCTGTTGACGGAACGTCCGAGAATTGGCGCGGGGCAGCCGTGCGACCAGATTTCCTCAGTCTTGTGTTGGCCTGCATGGTTGCAGCAGGCGTGTCAGCGGATGACAAGCCGCAGCCGAAATACGCGCCCGGCTTCGATTGTTCGGCGGTTGCCGCCGGCTCGCACCGTCAGGCTTGCAACCGCTCGCAGCTGAAGCCTCCGATGGGCACCGCACCGGAGACCACGCGCTCCAAGCCGCAGGGCATCGTCCCGCAAGTCAAGCCGCAGCGTCTGCCGACCGCCCAGCCGCCGACTATTCCGCGCCTGCCGGGCACCATCGACCAGAACTAACCACGGCCGAAAGACATCGATCCCGCGCCGCCTCTGCGCGACGGCAGGCCGCTTGGCTGCCGCATCAGCCTTCCGGCGTGGAACGCAAGGAGTGATAAAGGAGCCCGCCCGCGCGGCGCTACGCCGGCCTGGTTAGACGGTGCGGATGTCCCTTACGAAGTGCTCGATGACCTGGCGGATATCGGCTGTGTGCTTACCCAGCCGGTGCGAGGCATCGAGCACGGTCGCGGCGGCGCCCTTGGTGCCCTCGGCGGCCCGCGCCACCAGCTCCACCTTCTGCGACACCTCCGCGTTGCCGGCGGAGGCTTCCTGCACGTTGCGCGCGATCTCGCGGGTGGCGGCGTTCTGCTCCTCCACCGCGGCGGCGACGCCGCTCGAGATCTCCGTCATCTGTCGAACCTGCGTGCCCACCGAGCGGATCGCATCGGCGGTGGATTGGGTCGAGTTCTGGATCGCGGCGATCTGCACCGTGATATCCTCGGTCGCGCGGGCGGTCTGGTTTGCCAGGCTCTTCACCTCGTTGGCGACCACTGCAAAGCCCTTTCCGGCCTCGCCCGCCCGCGCCGCCTCGATCGTGGCGTTGAGCGCCAGCAGGTTAGTCTGGTTCGAGATCTCGGTGATCAGCCGCACCACGTCCCCGATCTTGGTCGAGGCCTCCGTCAGCATCTCGACGCGCGCGGTCGTCTCGTCGATCGAGTGCTCCGATTGCGCAGCGATACTCGCCTGGGTGGAAACCTGCCGGCTGATCTCCGTGATCGAGGAAGACAACTCCTCGGTCGCGGCGGCGACGGTCGACACGTTCGCGCTGGCCTCCGCAGCCGCGGAGGCGACCTTCTGGGCCTGCTCGAGCGAGTCCTTCGAGGTCTGGTCGAGGGCGCCAGCCGTCCGGTCCAGCGTCTCGGACGCGCCGACCAGGGCATGCAGGATCGCCTCGATGTCGCGGTCGAAATGCTGGGCAAGCTGCGCGATCTCCAAGGCGCGCCGCTCCTTGGCCGCCTGATCGCGGGCGGCTTCCGCCTGCAGCTCCTGGTTCCGCCGCATGTTGTCGGCGAACACTTCCACCGCGCGCGCCATGTTGCCGACCTCGTCCTTGCGGTCGGCGAACGGGATCGCCACGCCCATGTCGCCGCCGGCGAGCTGGTTCATGGTGCCGGTGATGGAGCGGATCGGCGCGCCGATGGAGCGCGAGAGCCAGAAGAAGAAGCCGATCGAGGCGGCGAGCGTGACCACCGCGCTCAGGATCAGCGCCATCGACGTGGTCTCGAGCGCGTCCGTGTTCTCCGCACTGGCCGCGGCGGAGTTCGCGTCGAGAATGGCCGTCACCCCCGCCGCCGCCTTCTCCAGCCTGGCGGTCAGCTCCTCGCCCGCGCCGGTCACCTCTATGGCGCGCGCCTCGTTCACCGTGTCGGGATGGCGGATCAGCGTCAGTTGCCTTGCCGCAGGCCCGGTGCGCCAGGCATCGACCACGGCGCCGATCTCCTGGATGCCCGCCGTCAGCGCGTCGTTCCCGGCCGCGTGCTCGAGCGCGGCCGCGAGACCCGCATCGAACCGCGCGCTCAAAGTCTCGAACGCCTTGCCGTATTGCGAACTGCCGGTCACCAGCAGCCCGCGTATGGCGGCCTGCATCTTCGCCGCGTCGGCCAGGACGGCGGTGACGCTCTTGGCTTGCAGCACAGTCGTGTCGCTGACCACGCTCGCACGCTCGATGCGCGCGGATTGCAGGATCGCGATGCCGCCGGCGACGATGATGACCACGCCGAGAATGGAGAAGGCCGAGATGAGCTTCTTGGCAACGGAAAGGTCGGAGAGACGCATGATGGAATCCCTACAGGCCGGTGTGGAGCCGGCGCTGCAGCTCGGTCAGGTTGATTTCAGCCGTGGCGGCGCCGATGGCGGCCTTGCTCGCCGGATCGACGATGGTGAAGTTGACCTGGGCGCGCCAGGTCCTGGTCTCGTCATGATATTCCGGCTGGTCGATGAAGACCGCGTCGGGCCCGACCGCGAAGGTCTTTTGGAACTTGTCCTCGTCGCCCTGCCAGTAATCGGAGGTCACCGAGCTTTGGCCGACATTGAGCCCGAACTGGTCCATGATGAAAATCTCGGTGAACAGGCCGGCGGACTTCGCCTGCAGGTAGAGCAGGTAGCTGGAAAGTGGGCTGCTCAAAATCTCCGCGATCAGCGGCTGATCGTCCGATTCCGCCTCGCTCTTCCAGGCCGCGTCGAGCTTGTCGATCTCCGCCTGCTGCACACCTGCGTGCCGTTTGTTCGACGCGGTGACGGAGAGGATCGTCACGGGCTGCTGCAACTGCTCGCGAAGCGTTGCCACCAATTGTGGCGCGATGATGCCGTTGGAGACCGTCGGCGCCTCCACGCTCGCAATCCCTTGGGCCTGCGGCTGGCCAGCCAGGCTCGCCAGTATCAGCGCCGTGGCGCCCGTGACACGCACAGACATGTTTTCTCCCCGAGGGTGAGTGACAGACATGTCTGTGGGTCTAGGCCGTTCACGGTAAAAAAACCGTCAACTTTGGCCGCGCGCTGCGCATGGGAGCACGCAGAAAGGGCATGCCGCCCGAGGCAAGGCTATTGCGACTGGGGGCACAGTGAGCGGATGCGCCTGGCGGGCGCCGCAGAACCTTGGACGCTTATGCCGCTTCCGAGAGCTTCTTGCCGTCGATGGTGAGGCCGTCCTTCTCGGCGGAGACGCGGATGACGTCGCCCGCCTTGAACCGCCCCTCCAGCAGCAGGGTCGCGAGCGGGTTCTGCAGCTCGCGCTGGATGACGCGCTTCAGAGGCCGGGCGCCATAGACCGGGTCGTAGCCCGCCTCGCCCAGCCACTGCTTGGCGCTGTCGTCGAGCTGCAGCTCCAGCTTGCGGTCCGCCAGCAGCGCCTGCAGCCGCGTGAGCTGGATGGCCACGATGCCGGTCATGTTCGCGCGCGAGAGGCGGTGGAACAGCACGATCTCGTCGAGCCGGTTGAGGAATTCCGGCCGGAACGCCTGGCGCACCACGTTCATGACTTGCGCGCGCACCAGCTCTACGTCCTCGCCGTCCCGTTGCGCGGCAAGGATGTCGCTGCCCAGATTCGAGGTCAGGATGATGAGCGCGTTCTTGAAATCGACCGTGCGGCCCTGGCCGTCGGTGAGGCGCCCGTCATCCAGCACCTGCAGCAGGATGTTGAAGACGTCGGGATGGGCCTTCTCCACCTCGTCGAACAGGATCACCTGATAGGGCCGCCGCCGCACCGCTTCGGTCAGGACGCCCCCCTCCTCGTATCCAACGTAGCCCGGGGGCGCGCCGATCAGCCGCGCGACCGCGTGTTTCTCCATGAACTCCGACATGTCGACACGCAGCAGCGCCTGCTCGTCATCGAACAGGAAGGATGCCAGCGCCTTCGACAGCTCCGTCTTGCCGACTCCGGTGGGCCCGAGGAACAGGAACGAGCCGATCGGGCGGTTGGGGTCCTGCAGCCCCGCGCGCGCGCGGCGCACCGCGTTGGCAACGGCGACGACCGCCTCCTGCTGGCCGATGACACGCTCGCCCAGCATCGTTTCCATGCGCAGCAGCTTGTCGCGCTCACCTTCCAGCATCTTGTCGACCGGGATGCCAGTCCAGCGCGACACGACCGAGGCGATATCCTCCTCGCCCACCACCTCGTTCAGCATCCGGTGCTGCTGGGCGGTCTCCGCGTCCTTCAGCCTCTTCTCCAGGCCGGGGATGACCGAATAGGTCAGCTCGCCCGCGCGCGCGAAATCGCCCCGGCGCTGCGCCTGCTCGGCTTCGATCCTGAACTGGTCGATCTGTTCCTTGAGCTTCTGCGCATCCTGCAGGGTCCGCTTCTCGGATTGCCACTGCTCGGTCAGGCGCCGGGACTGCTCCTCCAGCTCCTCGATCTCGTCGACCAGGTCCTTGAGGCGGTCCTTGGAAGCCTCGTCGCTTTCCTTCTTCAGCGCCTCGCGCTCGATCTTGAGCTGGACCAGGCGGCGATCGATCTCGTCGATCTCCTCCGGCTTGGAATCCACCTCCATGCGGAGGCGGCTCGCGGCTTCGTCCACCAAGTCGATCGCCTTGTCGGGCAGGAATCGGTCGGTGATGTAGCGGTTGGAGAGCGTCGCCGCCGCCACGATCGCGCCGTCGGTGATCCTGACGCCGTGATGCAACTCGTATTTTTCCTTGAGGCCGCGCAGAATCGAGATGGTATCGGCCACGTTCGGCTCGCTCACGAACACCGGCTGAAAGCGCCGGGCCAGCGCCGCGTCCTTCTCGATATGCTTGCGGTATTCATCGAGGGTGGTCGCGCCGACGCAATGCAGCTCGCCGCGCGCCAGCGCCGGCTTCAGCATGTTGGAGGCATCCATCGCGCCTTCCGCCTTGCCGGCGCCCACCAGCGTATGCAGTTCGTCGATGAAGAGGATGATGTCGCCTTCCGACGCCGAGATCTCCTGCAGCACGGCCTTCAAGCGCTCCTCGAACTCGCCGCGATACTTCGCGCCGGCGATCAGCGAGCCGAGGTCCAGCGACATCAGCGACTTGTGCTTCAGCCCTTCCGGCACGTCGCCGTTCGCGATGCGCAGGGCGAGGCCTTCGACGATCGCGGTCTTGCCGACGCCGGGCTCGCCGATCAGCACAGGGTTGTTCTTGGTGCGGCGAGCCAGCACCTGGATGGTGCGGCGGATCTCTTCATCGCGCCCGATCACGGGATCCAGCTTGCCCGCGCGCGCCTGCGCGGTCAGGTCGCGCGCATATTTCTTCAGCGCGTCGTAGCTGTCCTCGGCACTCGCGCTCTGCGCGGTGCGGCCCTTGCGTATTTCGTTGATCGCAGCATTGAGGCCCTGCGGCGTCGCGCCGGCATCCTTGAGGATGCGCCCGGTAGCGCCATCGCTTGTGAGAGCCAGGGCAAGCAGCAGGCGCTCGGCCGTCACGAACCCGTCGCCCGCCTTCTCCGCCAGCTTCTCGGCCTGGTCCAGGACACGCGCCAGCTCGGGTCCCATGTAGACCTGCCCCGCGCCGGAACCTTCGACTTTCGGCTGCTTGTCGAGCGCCGTCTCGATCGCCGCCAAAGCGCGCGCGGGATCGGCGCCGGAATTGCGCAGCAGGCCGGCCGCAAGGCCGTCCTTGTCATCCAGCAGAACTTTCAGAAGATGTTCGGGAGTGAGCCGCTGGTGCCCCGACCGCAAGGCCAGCGTCTGGGCAGCCTGCAGGAATCCACGCGACCGTTCGGTGAACTTTTCCAGATCCATGTTCGCCCTCGCTCAAGCGCGCCCGATCAGGTCAGCACACGCTCTTGGATGCATCAGGACAGCTCCAAAGCTTGCGCTTCGAAGGCTTGCCCCGGGGACGATATGGGAATGCCTAATTCATAAACAAGAGGCGCCCGCCGCACAGGGCGGCGGGTGCATACGCTCTAGGCTCACTCGGTCTCGGCCGGTCCCCGGGCCTGAGCCTCACCACCCTGGCGGCCCTCACCTTGGCGCGATCCGCGCCGCGCACGAAGGCGCGGACGTGGCGCGCGGAGGGTGCGTTGCACGCCTTCCTTCGGATCTTCATCGGCAGTCGGTTCGACCACCGCGGCAGGGGCAGCCTCCGGCGAGGGCAGCAGCTCCTCGGGATAGTCCGGCTGCTCCTCGCTCACCGGCGCAGCGGCGCGGGCCGGCTCGGTCGGCGCCACATAGGACGGCGGCGCATCGCCGCGATCGGCGTAGGTGCCGTAGTTTCCGTGGCCGTTGGATTGCGCGACGTTGCCGCCCGCTGGGCCCGCCTGACCATCGCCATGCGCCCGGGCCTGCTGGTGGCCCTGGCGATGCCCGCCCTGCCCCTGATTACCGTGGCCTTGACTGCCGTGGGCTTGGTTGCCGTGGCCCTGGTTGCCATGACCGGCGCCGGCCTGGTTGCCCGCATTGTCATTGGGCATCCCGGGATCCATGCCCTGCGGATTGGGGCCGCCCGAATTGTAGAGCGCGGCCGACAGACCCTGGCTCACGTTCTGCACGTTGACGTCGGCGACGGAGAGCTCGCGTCCGCCCATGCGCGGCCGCTGGCCATCATTCATGGCGCTGAGCACGCGATAGTAGTGGTCCGCATGCTGGAGGTAGTTCTCGGCGGCGACCCGGTCGCCGGCCGCGCCTGCGTCGCGCGCGAGCTGGAGATACTTCTCCAGAACCTGGTACGCATTGCCGCGGACCCGCAGCTCCTGCCCGCCGCTATCGTGAACCTTGTGCTGGCCGCCACCCATCCCGTGGGGCTTGCGCGGACCACGCCCGCGAGCGCGTCGGTTATTGTTGTTCTGTTTCATGTAAGCGTCACTTCGTCATCGACTGTGATCGAGATGGCAGGTCAAGCCGCATGTCGGCGTCCTCGCGCGTCTTGCAATATCCTGAAACGGCTGAGCCGCTCCTCTGTGCGCTGAACGCAGTCTATGTGCGGAGGCGCTATTTGGGGGCTGGCTTCGCTGCGCGATGGCCGGCTTTCCCCCGAGCTCGGCCCATGGTCAGCCCCGACTGCCGCGCTGACCCTAAACATTTCACGGCGCCTTTCCAACAGCTTTTTTGACACTCCTGGGTTGCACCAAACCATCGGCTTCAAGCTCTTGACTTCTCTATCGTTTTCGGAAAAGGACGCAGCGCGGAATGCCGGCCAGATCCGCGGCTGTTGCAATATGCCGCAACCCGCCCTCCTCCATGATCCGCACCACCGACTCGCTCTGTCCCGCGCCGATTTCGAAAGCCGCTAAGCCATGGGCCGCCAGCAGCCGCATCGCGGCCGGGGCAAGGCGGCGATAGGCGGCGAGCCCGTCCGATCCGCCGTCCAGGGCCAGGCGCGGCTCGAATTGCGCGACCTCCGGCTGCAAGGCCGCGACCTCGCCGCCCGGAATATAAGGCGGATTCGAGACCAGGATATCGAACAACGGATCGATGCCGTCATCCCAATCGCTGCGTTGGAACGCGGCGCGCGAATCGAGCCTGAGCGCAGCGGCATTCGCGTGAGCCACCGACAACGCCGCTTCCGAGATATCGATACCGAGCCCCCGCGCGGCGGGAAGCTCATGCAGCAACGCCAACAGCAGGCATCCGGTGCCGGTTCCGAAGTCAACCAGGCGCAGCGGCCCGGCGCGGTCGGGAATCTGGTCCAGAACCGCCTGCACCAGGGCTTCCGAATCGGGGCGCGGGTCGAGCGTGTCCGCGGTCACCCGGAAGCTGAGCGACCAGAACTCGCGCCGCCCCAGGATATGGGCCATCGGCTCGCGCCTGGCGCGGCGCGCCACCATCCGGGCGAAGCGCGCCGCCGTTGCCCCGTCCAGGCCGCGTTCCGGGTGGGCGAAGATCGCCGCCCGATCGAGGCCCGCCGCCTCCGCCATCAGCAGCCGTGCCTCCCGGGACGCATCCGCAAGCCCGGCCGTCGCAAGCTCGGCGCTGGCGGCCTTCAGGAGATCCCCGATCGTCACTCCACTTCCGCCAGCCGCTCGGCCTGATCGTGGGCGATCAGCGCGTCGGTGAGTTCATCAAGCGCAGCGCCTTCCATCACCTTGTCGAGCTTGTAGAGCGTCAGGTTGATGCGATGATCCGTGCAGCGCCCCTGCGGGAAGTTGTAGGTGCGGATGCGCTCCGAGCGATCGCCCGATCCGACCTGGCTCTTGCGATGCGCGGCGCGCTCGGCATCGCGCTTGGAGCGCTCCATGTCGTAGAGCCGCGCACGCAGCACCTTCAACGCCTTGGCCTTGTTCTTGTGCTGCGATTTCTCGTCCTGCTGCTGCACGACCACGCCGGTCGGGATATGCGTGATGCGCACGGCGCTGTCCGTCGTGTTGACCGACTGGCCGCCCGGTCCGCTCGAGCGGAACACGTCGATGCGCAGATCCTTCTCGTCGATCTGGATGTCGACCTCTTCCGCCTCCGGCATCACCGCGACGGTCGCGGCGGAGGTGTGGATTCGGCCGGACGCCTCGGTCTCCGGCACGCGCTGCACGCGATGCACACCGGATTCGAACTTGAGCCGCTCGAACACGTTGCGGCCGGTGATGGTCGCCGTCGCTTCCTTCACGCCGCCGAGGCCGGTCTCGTTGACGTCCATCTGCTCGAACCTCCAGCCCTTGAGCGCGGCGTAGCGCGCATACATGCGGAACAGGGCGGCCGCGAACAGGGCGGCCTCCTCGCCGCCGGTGCCCGCGCGCACTTCGAGGATGGCGTTGCGCTCGTCGGCCTCGTCCTTGGGCAGGAGCATGAGCTTCATGCTGTGCTCCAGCTCCGGCACGCGCGCGCGCAGGGCGACGACCTCGTCCTCCGCCAGGCTCCGCATCTCGGCCTCGGTCTTGGGATCGGCGAGCAGCGCCTCGAGGTCGGACAGCTCGCGCCGCGCGGTCTTCCATTGATGGATCGCTTCGACCAGCGGTGTCAGATCGGCATATTCCTTCGAGTTGCGCGCATAGACCTGCGCATCCTTCTGCTCCGGACTCGCGAGCAGAGAGGCCAGCTCCTCATGCCGTTTCACCACGCGGTCGAGCTTTGGTTCCAAGCTCACTTTTTGTCTTCCTTGTCGTTCAAGCCAAACAGGCGGCGCAGCGCCCCTTCCAGATCCTTGGCCGGCGCCGCCGCCTTCAGGGCAAGGCTGGGATGATGCAGCAGCCGGTTCAACAGGCGCCGCGTCGCCTCCGCGGCATCGATGCCGGGCTGCGCCAGGACCTCGGCGCGATGCTGCTCGAAATGCCGGCGCAGATCGGCAATCACCGGCGCCGCCGCCTGCTCGGTCACTTGCCGGCGGAAGGACGCCACCGATTGGTCGACGATGCGCCAGGCCTCCTCCGCCTCGCTGGCGCGATGCTGCCGCCCCGCCATGGCCAGTCGCTCCAGGTCGTCCAGCGTATAGAGGAAGGCGTCGTCCAGACCGGCGATGCGCGCATCCATATCGCCCGGGACGCCGCTGTCGATCAAGAGGATCGGCCGCCGCTTGCGCGCTTTCAGCGCCGCCTTCACGATGTCGACCGAGACGGCTTCGGCGCCGAGATCGAGGGCGCTCACCGTCAGGTCCGAAGCCGCCAGCGCCTGCGGCAGCTCACCGAACGGCCGCCAATGGGCATGGTTGCGCTCCGCCCAGGCCCGCGCCCGCCGCTCCTGCGGATGAACCATGGTCCAGCGCTTCATGCCGGTGGCGGAGACCTGCTCGAAGATCATCTCCGCCAGGTCGCCGTCGCCGATCAGCAGCCCGCCGAGGCCGCTGACATCGCCATGCATGCGGCGCAGAACGCTCACCGCGCAGGCCGCCATCGAGACGGACTGCCCGGCGATGCCGGTCTCGCTGCGCACGCGCTTGGCCGCCTGGTAGGCTGCCTCCAGGATGCGGTCGAGCTCCGGCCCGGTCATGCCGGCATGCTGGGCAAGCTGCTGCAATTCCTTCACCTGGCCCAGTACCTGCGGCTCGCCGACGATCTGGCTTTCGAGCGAGGCGGCCACCGCGAAGGCGTAGCGCAGGGCCGCATCTTCCGTCAGAGCGTGCAGGCGCGGCGCGATCTCCGCCTCGCTCAGGCCCCCCGCTTCGGCGAGCAACGCCGTCAGCGTCGCTTGCGCCACGGCCGCGTCCGGCGTCACGCACCAGACCTCGCAGCGATCGCAGGTCGCCACGGCGATCGCCTGGGTGATGCCGCTCTCGAGGCAGCGGCCCAGCAGTTTCACCAAATCGCTCGCATCGCCTTGCAGGCGCTCGCGCAGCAATTGCGCGCCGGTGCGATGATTGACTCCGACGATCAGGAATGTCGGCTCGCCTACCCCATGCCGGCGGATGTCACTGATATTGCGCAAGGGACTCGATCAGCCCGTCGAGCGGCACCTCGCGCTGCTCGCCGCTGTCGAGGTCACGCAAGGCGGCGACGTTCTTGGCCAGCTCGGTCTCGCCGACGATGATGGCGACGCGCGCATTGATCTTGTTGGCGCGTTTCATGCGCTTATTCATGTTCCCGGAATAGCCGAGATCGGCCGGCAGCCCGGCCCGGCGGATCTGGTTGGCGAGGATCAAGGCCTCGCGCTCGGCCGCCTCGCCGATCGGCACCAGGGCGAACGGCCGGCGCGCCGCCGGCTCTTCCGTCAGGAGCATCATGCAGCGTTCGACGCCGCTCGCCCAGCCGACGCCCGGCGTCGCAGGGCCGCCCATGATGCCGACCAGGCCGTCATAGCGGCCGCCGCCCATCACCGTGCCCTGCGCCCCCAGGTCGTTGGAGATGATCTCGAAACAGGTATGGCAATAATAATCGAGTCCGCGCACTAGGCGCGGATTGACCGCATGCGGAATGCCGAGCGCCTCCAATCCCTCCAGCACGCGCGAGAAGAAATCGAGGCTCGCCTGGTTGAGGTGGTCGGAATAGACCGGCGCACTGGCGACGATCTCCCGATCTCCCTCGTCTTTCGAATCAAGGATGCGCATCGGATTGCGCTCCAGCCGCTCCAGGCTCTCCTTGCTCAGCCTGTCCTTATGGGCGGAAAGGTAGGAAACCAGCACATCGCGATAGGCCTTGCGGCTCTCCGCATCGCCGAGCGAGTTGACCTCGAGATAGCAGCGGTCCCACACGCCGATCCGGCGCAGGACCTCGACACCGAGAGCAATGATCTCCACGTCGCCCATCGGATCCGCGACGCCCAGCAACTCGACGCCGGTCTGGTGGAACTGCCGGAGACGGCCCTTCTGCGGCCGCTCGTAGCGGAACATCGGGCCGCTGTAGAAATACTTGAGCGGCACGTGCTGCGCGAGGCCGCCGGAGATGAAGGCGCGCGCGACGCTCGCCGTGCCCTCCGGCCGCAGCGTGATGGTCTCGCCGCCGCGATCGGTGAAGGTGTACATCTCCTTGGTCACGATGTCGGAGGTGTCGCCGAGCGTGCGCTTGAACACCTCGGAGAACTCGAAGATCGGGGTTTCGACCTCGAGGTAGCCGAAGCACTCCGCGGCCGCGCGCGCCGTATCGACGACGTGCCGGTAGCGGCGCATCTCGTCCGGCAACAGATCGTGCGTGCCGCGAACCGGCTGAAGCTGAGACACCGAAGAACCTTCCTGGAAAGTTACGCTTGGGCGATCCGCGACCGAGCCGACACTAGGCCGCGCTGCTGGCGGCCGGCTGCTCGGTCCCTTCGTTGGCCGCCTTCGCTGCCTCGATCTCGGCCGCCTTCTTCTCGATCAGCTCGGCCATATGCTCGACGATGTCCTGGTCCTTCAGGCGGTGGTGCTGCTGACCGGCGAGATAGACCATGTGCGTGTTGTTGCCGCCGCCCGTGAAGCCGATGTCGGTCTCGCGCGCCTCGCCCGGGCCGTTGACCACGCAGCCGATGATGCTGACCGTCATGGGCGTGGTGACGTGGGCGATGCGCTTCTCCAGCGCTTCCACCGTCTTGATGACGTCGAAATTCTGCCGCGCGCAGGACGGGCAGGAGATCAGGTTGACGCCGCGGTGCCGCAGGTTCAGCGACTTCAGCATGTCGAACCCGACCTTCACCTCCTCCGCCGGATCGGCGGAGAGCGAGACGCGAACGGTATCGCCGATGCCCGACCACAGCAGCATGCCGAGGCCGATCGAGGATTTCACCGTTCCGGTCCGCAGGCCGCCCGCCTCGGTGATGCCGATATGGAGCGGATAATCACACGCTTCGGCGATGCCCTGATAGGCCGCGACGGCGAGGAACACGTCCGACGCCTTCACGCTGATCTTGAAGTCGAAGAAGTCGTGGTCCTCGAGGATCTTCGCGTGGTTGAGCGCGGATTCGACCATCGCCTCGGGGCACGGCTCGCCATAGCGCTCCAGCAGATCGCGCTCGAGCGAGCCGGCATTGACGCCGATGCGCATGGAGCAGCCGTGGTCCTTCGCGGCCTGCACCACTTCGCGCACGCGCTGCGCGCTGCCGATATTGCCGGGGTTGATGCGCAGGCACGCGGCGCCCGCCTTGGCCGCCTCGAGGGCGCGCTTGTAGTGGAAGTGGATGTCCGCGACGATCGGGATCTTGGCCGCCTTCACGATCTGCGGCAGGGCCGCCGTCGATTCCTCGTCGGGGCAGGAGACGCGCACGATGTCCGCGCCGGCCGCCTCGACCTCCTGGATCTGCTTGATGGTCGCCGCCGCGTCCGCCGTGAGCGTGTTGGTCATGGTCTGCACGGTGATCGGCGCGTCGCCGCCCACCAGCACCGATCCCACCCGGATCTGCCGGGACTTGCGGCGGTGGATGTCACGATAGGGGCGGACGCTCATTCGTCGGTCTTTCCTGTTCGGCGCCTGGCTGTGAAAAAGGCGCGATTCGTCGGGCGCGCGAGCGGCATCGGCGCGTCGGGCAGAAGATGCGCTGAGAGGGGCAAAAGATCAAGCCTGCCAGCCTCGACTCAAGCCATTGAAATGGAATGGTAATCTGCGGACCACGCAAGCCTAGTCGGAGGCCGTGGTGGCCCTGCTGGTGTTGAAGGCGGTGCCATCCTTCAGTTTCTGGGGATCGAGCGGGATGTCCCGCTTCACCAGCCCCACGGTGCCAAGGCTCCTGAGCTTCGTCCCGTCGACCGTGATCTCAACGCCGCCGGCATTCCCGGTGGTGAACAGCAGGCCTTCCTCGTCCGGCACGGTATAAGTCTCGCCGGCCCTGAGGACGCGCGAGAAGATGACCTCCTTCTCGGCGTTGGTGATCTGAATCCAGCTCTCGAGCCGCGCGCGGACCACGATCTTGCCGCCGGCCGGCTCGCTGGCCGCCGCGCCCGGCGGCGGCAACTCCGCCAGCGTCTCCTCATCCGGCACGGCAATGTCCGCCTCCGGCGGAATCTGCTCGTCGCTTCTCTCCGCCCCGCCTGCGGTTTCCGGGAGCGCCTCAGCCATGCCCGATGCGGCGTCAGTCGCCGGCGCGGTGTCGGTAGTCGGCGTACTGTCAGTGGCCGGCGCAGTTTCGGTCGACGCAGTTTCGGTCGACGCGGTTTCGGTCGGCGCGCCCCCGGTCGGTGTTGTGTCAGTTGGCACGGCATCGGCCGGCGCGCTGGCATTGGCGCCGGTGGGCGATGGCGTGGCCGGCGCGGCGACCGGCTCTGGCGCGGAATCGGGCGCGATCGGCTCGGCCGGCTCTGATCCCGGCGTTTCGGCCGCCGCCATTTCCGCGGCATCCCCCCGAGGAGCGGTGGCATAGCCCCAAGCCACGTAGCCCGCAGCGCCCAGCACCACCAGGGTCGCCAGAACGACGCCCGGCGACATCCGCGTCTGCGCATGCCGGGCGCCCGGCGGCTCGGCCGCTTCCGCGCGCTTCTCCTCCCAGTGCCGGTTGCCAGCCAGCTCGTCGTGGTAGTCGGTGATCAGCCGGTTGCCGTCGAAGCCGAGGTAGTTCGCGTAGCTCCGGATATAGCCGATCATGTAGGCGGTACCCGGCAGGTCCTTGCGCCGCCCGTCCTCGATGGCCTTGAGATAATGCTGCCGGATGTGGGTGATCGCGGCGATGGCGGCGAGGTCCTGGCCAATGTCCTCGCGACGGCGACGGAGCATCACGCCGATTTCGCCCAGCGCGGCCGCGGCCCGGTTGGTCTCTTTGGTGCCCGACCCGTCCATCATGTCCATTTTTCTGCCCGGAACACTTGAGGAATCCTTATCAGGATTCCGCGCTCGCCTCGGTGCCGCCGGAAGCTGGTTCCTCGCGGCTATATATATACCCCCTGGATAGGGTCGCAATGCGTTAAAGCGGGATCTTGTGGTCCAATGCATAATCCAGCAACGCGCTCCTGAGGGAAGGCCCGTCGAGGTGCCAAACGTTCTGCCAGTATCCAAGTAACGCGTTGAAATCCAGGCTTCGGATCGCCGCCCGCATGGGCAGCACCCGCGGCGGCGCCATCGACAGGGCGCGGTAGCCAAGGCACAGCAGCGCCATCGCCGCGATCGGGTCGCCCGCCATCTCTCCGCACAGGCCGAACGGCTTGCCCGCCTCGCCCGCGACACGCGCCACCTCCGCCAGAGCCCGCAACATGGCGGGCGCCAGCGTGTCGTACCGCCCAGCCGCGGCGGGATTATCCCGATCCGCTGCAAACAGGAATTGCTGCAGATCGTTGCTTCCGACCGACAGGAAATCGACCCGCTGCAGCAGTTCCGGAAGCTGCCAGAGCAGGGCCGGCACCTCGACCATGGCGCCGACCCGGACCGCGCCCGGCAAGGGCACGCCGCGCCGGGCCTGACGCTGCAGTTCCAGGTCCAGCAGGCGGCGGCAGGCCTCGAGCTCCGCGACCTCCGTCACCATCGGGAACATGATGGAAAGCGTGCGCCCCGCTGCCGCGTTCATCATGGCGCGGAGCTGCTGGCGCAGCATGGCCGGCCGGTCGAGCGCGATGCGGATGGCGCGCCAGCCCATCGCCGGGTTCTCCTCCGGATCGCGGTTCCAGTAAGGCAGTACCTTGTCCGAGCCGATGTCGAGGGTGCGGAAGATGACGGGCAGGTCGCCCGCGCCGTCCAGCACCTTCCGGTAGATCTCGGTCTGGCGCGTCACGTCCGGATAGTCGTGCGAGATCATGAAGGGGATCTCGGTACGATAGAGGCCGATGCCCGCCGCTCCGGTCGCTGCGAGCTGCGGCACGTCCATGAGCAGGCCGGCATTGATGTGGAGATCGACCTTGATGCCGTCGCGGGTCACCGCGGGCAGGTCGCGGATCGCGGCATAGGCCTCGCGCTTCATGACGCGCTGGCGCATGCTCTCCGCGAAGGTCTGCAGGATGTCCTCGGACGGGCGGATGAACAAGGTGGCGTTGTCGCCGTCGATCACCAGCGGATCGCCGTCGCCGACCTTCTGCATCAACTCCTGGCAGCGGCCGAGCACCGGGATGTCCAGCGCGCGCGCGACGATCGCGACATGCGCGTTCTGCGATCCTTCCTCCAGCACCAGCCCCTTGAGACGCGTGCGGTCATAGTCCAGCAGGTCCGCCGGCCCCATGGTGCGCGCCACCACGATCGCCTCCTCCGGCAGGCGCCGCGTGCTCGGCACGGCGGCGCCCAGCAGGTGACGCAGCAGGCGGTTCGCGAGATCGTCGAGATCCGCGAGCCGCTCGCGAAGATAGGCATCCGTCACCTCGCGCATGCGCGCGCGGGTGTCGTTCTGCACCTTCTGCACCGCCGCCTCGGCGGTGAGGCCCGATTGCACCGCCTCCATCATGCGGTTGCGCCAGCCCTGGTCCTGCGCGAACAGGCGATAGGTCTCCAGCACGTCGAAATGCTCGCCATGGCCGGCGATGTCGCCCGCGCTGAGCAGCGTGTCGATCGAGCTCTGCATCTCGGCGAGCGCGTCGTTCAGCCGCTCGGCCTCGCGCCCCGGATCCTCCGCCACCAGGTTCTGGAGCTGCAGGGTCGGCTGGTGCAGGACCGCGATACCGCGCGCCAGGCCGGGGCACAAGGTCACGCCGTCGAGGCGCAGCGGCAACAGCGCGATGCCATCGCCGGGCCGCAGCTCCTCCTGGCTGACCAGCTCGCCGCTCGCCACCAGCTCGGCCAGGACCATGGCGACGGTTTCGAGGGTCTCGATCTCCTCTTCGCTGTATTGCCGCCGGGTGCGGTTCTGGATCACCAGCACGCCGATGACGCGCCCGGCGCGCAGGATCGGCACGCCCATCAGCGATTGATAGACCTCTTCGCCGGTTTCCGGACGATAGGCGAATTGCGGATGGTGCTGCGCGTCGGCGAGCGCGAGCGGCCGCGCATGGCTGGCGATGTCGCCAACCAGGCCCTCGCCCACCCGCAGGCGGGTCTTGTGCACGGCCTCCTTCTTGAGGCCCTCGGTCGCGAACAGCTCCAGAACCTCGCCGGCGCGCAGCAGATAGATGGAGCAGACTTCCGCCACCATCTCGCCGGCGATCAGCTTGACCGTCTGGTCGAGGCGCAGTTGCGCCGCGCCGCCACGCGCCATCACGTTGCGCAATCGCTTGAGCAACATGCGCGCCCCGCTCAGGCCAGTCCCGTCGGTCATGGCCTAGCCGGAGATGGATTTGGGGCGCTCCAGCAGGGCCTGGAGCGCGTCTTCGATCAGTTCCCGGATGATCTCGGCGGTCGATTGTTCCTTGGTGACCATGCCGACGCTCTGACCGGCCATCAGCGAGCCGGTCTCGACATCGCCGTCGATCACCGCCCGGCGCAGGGCGCCGGCCCAGAAATGCTCGATCTCGAGCTGCGCCTGCTTGGGATCCAGTTCGCCGCGATCGAACTTCGCGATCACCTCTTTCTGGACCTCCATGAACTTGCGCACGCCCTCGTTCACGATGGCGCGCACCGGGATCACCGGGAAGCGGTTGTCGAGCGCGACCGAGGGCATGGCATCGCGCGCCGCCGCACGGATGAAGGCCTGCTTGAATTTGGGATGCGCGATGGATTCGGTCGCGCACACGAAGCGCGTGCCGAGCTGCACGCCCGAGGCGCCCATCTCCAGATAGCCCAGCATCGCATTGCCGCGGCCGATCCCGCCGGCGACGAAGACCGGCACGTCGCGGATGGCCGGCAGGATCTCCTGCGCCAGCACGCTGGTCGAGACCGGGCCGATATGCCCGCCCGCCTCCATGCCTTCGATCACGATGGCGTCGGAGCCGCTGCGCACCAGCTTCTTCGCCAGAGCGACGGCCGGCGCGAAGCACATCACCTTGGCCCCGCCCTGCTTCAGGCGCTGGATGGCGGAAGCCGGCGGCAGCCCGCCGGCGAGCACCACGTGCCCGACCTTGGATTCGAGGCAGACCTCGACCAGCTGCTCAAGTTTTGGATGGAGCGTGATCAAATTGACGCCAAAGGGCTGGCTGGTCAGCTTGTAGGTCTCGGCGATCTCGGTTGCCAGCACATCGGGCGGCATGGAGCCGGAGGCGATCACGCCGAACCCGCCGGCGTTGGAGATGGCCGCGACCAGGTGGCGCTCCGAGACCCAGGTCATCGCCCCGCCCATGATGGCGTAGCGGCAACCGAGAAACTCGGCTCCGCGCCGCCACAGGTGGTTCAGCAATGCCTCGGCCTGTCCACGGTCCATCTGTCGCCTGTTGTCCTCACGCCTCTTATGCCGCGTCTAGCCCGTACGCCGTGTGCAAGGCGCGTACCGCGAGCTCGGTATACTCCTCGGCGATCAGCACGCTGATCTTGATCTCGGAGGTGGAGATCACCTGGATGTTGATGCCCTTCTCGGCCAGCGCCTTGAACATGCGCTGCGCGATGCCGGCGTGGGAGCGCATGCCGACGCCGATCACGGACACCTTCACCACGTTCGAATCGGCGATCATGCCGGCGAACCGCACCTGGTTGCGCTGACCCTCGATCACCTGCTTGGCGCGCTCGAAATCCGCCTTGGAGACGGTGAAGGTCATGTCGGTCGTATCACCGCTCTCCGACACGTTCTGCACGATCATGTCGACATTGATGTTGGCGTCCGCCAGCGGCCCGAAAATGGAAGCGGCGATGCCCGGCCGGTCGGCGACCTTGAGCAGCGTGATCTTCGCTTCGTCGCGGCTATAGGCGATGCCGCTCACCAGTTCCTGTTCCATGATCTCATCCTCATCAACCACCAGCGTGCCGGGCTTGTCCTCGAAGCTCGAGAGCACCTGCAGCCGCACGCGGTGCTTCATCGCCATCTCGACCGAGCGGATCTGCAGCACCTTGGCCCCGACCGAGGCCATCTCCAGCATTTCCTCGTAGCTGATCTTGTCCAGCTTGCGGGCCTTGGCGACGATCCGGGGGTCGGTCGTGTAGACGCCGTCGACATCGGTGAAGATGTCGCAGCGGTCCGCCTTCAGGGCTGCCGCGAGTGCCACTGCCGAGGTATCCGAGCCGCCGCGGCCGAGGGTCGTCACGCGATTGTCTGGCCCCACGCCCTGGAAACCGGCAACCACCGCGACCTGGCCTTGGCTGAAACGGGCGATCATGTCCTCGGTGCGGATGGTCTGGATGCGCGCCTTGCCGTGCGCGTCGTCGCTTTCCACCGGGATCTGCCAGCCGAGCCAGGAGCGCGCATTGACCCCGATGGTCTGCAGCGCGATGGCGAGCAGCCCGCAGGTCACCTGTTCGCCGGAAGCCACCACCACGTCGTATTCGCGCGCGTCATAGAGCGGCGACAATTCACCGCACCAGGCGACCAGCTGGTTGGTGGCGCCGGACATGGCGGAGACCACGACCGCCACCTCGTTGCCGGCATCGACCTCGCGCTTGACGCGCTGGGCCACGGCGCGGATGCGCTCGACATTGGCGACCGAGGTCCCGCCAAACTTCATGACCACGCGGGTCCTGGTCCTTGCCGGCGCATTCATGTTCGGAGAAAGCCCTTAAACCGCAGCGGATTGCCGGCCGGAAGGGATTGTCTTGCCGGCGGCGGCTATCCATACTCAATGGGACCCAGCGAGGCAAGGGCTGGGCCTCCATTTCAGCGGCGGATTTCCGCCAGAATCGGCCATTCCCAACGATGTCTTCGCAACCCGCCCCGATGGCTTCCCCCGACCCAGCCGTCACCACGGTCGACAGCAGCGAGATCGCCAAGTTCAGCGCCATGGCCGAGGCCTGGTGGGATCCGGAAGGCGACTTCAAGCCGCTGCATCAGCTTAACCCCACCCGCATCGCCTTCATCCGCGATGTCGCGGTCCGGCATTTCGGCCGGGAGGCGGGTGACAGCCCGCTCGAGGGCCTCGCCTTGTGCGAAATCGGCTGCGGCGGCGGCCTGCTGACGGAGCCGATGCGCCGTCTGGGCGCGACGGTCACCGGCGTCGACCCCTCCCAGCGCAATATCGGCATCGCCCGCGCCCATGCGGAGAAGAGCGGGCTCAAGATCACCTATTTGCCGTGCGCGGCGGAGGACATGGTGGAGCGCGGCGACACCTTCGACATCGTGCTGGCGATGGAGGTGGTCGAGCATGTCGCCAATGTCGATGCGTTCGTCGCGAATTGCGGCCGTCTGGTGAAGCCCGGGGGAATCATCTTCTTCGCCACGCTCAACCGCACGGCCAAGGCCTTCGCCCTGGCGATCGCCGGCGCGGAATACATCATGCGCTGGCTGCCGCGCGGCACCCATGACTGGCGCAAGTTCGTGAAGCCATCGGAGCTGGCGCGCCCGCTGCGCCAAGCCGGCTTCGCCATCGAGCGGATGACCGGCGTCTCCTACAACCCGCTCGCCGACCGCTGGTCCCTGACCCGCGACCTCGACGTCAACTACATGCTGGCGGCGAAGAAAATCTAGAAAGCCTCCCTCTGGGCACTTCACGCCCCCTCTCGCGGGAGAGGGATGCGGAGCCTGGGCGAATTCCTCGAATGGGAAGAACGTCTTTTTCGGGGAGTAACGCTCGAAAGGTGAGGAGTGTCTAAGCGTCGGACCGCGGCACCCAGGGAATGCGGGACACTTCGACGCCTTCTTCGGCCAGTTCGTCGTGCTCCTGCTCGGTGGCTTCGCCGTAGATGCCGCGCGGCTCGGTCTCGCCGTAATGGATCTTGCGCGCTTCCTCGGCGAAGTTGTCACCGACGTAATCGCAATTCGATTCGATCTGGGCGCGGACTTGCTGGAGGTGCCTGCGCATGGCGCTCGCCATGACCGACATCGGGTGATCAGAGCTCTGCTGCGGATGAGACGGGGCCACCTGCTGCCCCTCGGCGGCCGGTGTCGGCGCGGGGGCAGGCAGCGCAGCCGGCTGCTTCCGCTTCTTCTCCGAACCGCTGATGCGCGGCGCCATCAGCGCCTTGCTGACCTTGTGGCTGCCGCAGGCCGGGCATTCCACCGTCTTGCGCGCGAGTTGCCGCTCGCAGGTCTGGCCATCCTTGAACCAGGCCTCGAATTCGTGGTCCTTGGCACAGCGGAGTTGGTACAGAATCATCGTCGAAAGCTGCTGTTCGTCCCGTGTTTCCGGTTAACAGATGGCACAGTTTGAAAGTTTAACAAGCCCCAATGCGCCGCAGCCATGACCACGGCCGGTAAGAGCGCCCCCTCCCGCTGGGTGCGGGCCCATGCCGGCCTGATCCCGGCTGGGTCCAAAGTCCTGGACGTGGCCGCCGGCGGCGGGCGACATACGCGGTTCTTCAACGGCTTAGGGTACCGCGTGACCGCCCTCGACCGCGATGTGTCCGGCCTGCAGGACCTGGGCGGCGTGGGCGTCGACATCCACGCCGCCGACCTGGAGGATGGCTCCCCCTGGCCGCTGGGCGATCGCCAGTACGGCGGGATCATCGTGACGAACTACCTCCACCGCCCCCTCCTCCCGTCCCTGGCCGGCGCGCTGGCGCCCGGCGGGGTGCTGATCTACGAAACCTTCGGCGCCGGCAACGAGCGCTTCGGCAAGCCGAGCAACCCCGATTTCCTGCTCCGCCCCGGCGAGCTGCTGGACTTCGCCAGCGAGCATGGCTTGCAGGTGCTGGCCTATGAATGCGGCGAGGTCAGCGAGCCGAAGCGCGCCATCATCCAGCGCATGGGCGCGAAGCGGCTGAAATGAAAAACGGCCGGCGATGAGCCGGCCGTTTCGCGATCGAGCGAGAGTGCCTATCGCGGCTGCGGCACGATCCGCAGATAAGGCTTCAGGGCCTTCCAGCCGCCGGGGAATTTCTGCTTGGCCTGCTCGTCGGAGACCGAGGGCGGGATGATCACGTCCTCGCCCTGCTTCCAGTTCACCGGCGTCGCGACCGTGTGCTTGGCCGTGAGCTGGCAGGAATCCAGCAGGCGCAGCACCTCGTCGAAGTTGCGGCCGGTGCTCATCGGATAGGTGAGCATCGCCTTGATCTTCTTGTCCGGGCCGACGATGAAGACCGAACGCACGGTGGCGTTGTCCGCCGGCGTGCGGCCTTCCGAGCTGTTGCCCGCGCTGGCGGGCAGCATGTCATAGGCCTTCGCGACCTTGAGGTCGGAATCGGCGACCAGCGGATAGTTGACCTTCGCGCCCTGCGTCTCCTCGATGTCCTTGGCCCATTTCTCGTGGTTGCCGACCGGGTCGACGCTGAGGCCGAGGATCTTGGTATTGCGCTTGTCGAACTCGGGCTTCAGCTTCGCCATGTAGCCGAGCTCGGTGGTGCAGACCGGCGTGAAGTCCTTGGGGTGCGAGAACAGGATGCCCCAGCTCTCGCCGAGGTAATCGTGGAACTTGATCTTCCCAATGGTCGAGTCCTGCTCGAAATCCGGAGCCGTATCGTTGATGCGTAGTGACATGTCATCCTCCCTTACTCTGAAATCCGTGTGCGGTGCGCGTTGCTATTCGCTGGCGGCGCGCATCAGGCCGTGCGGCCGCTCGACCTCTCGGTCATGACGCAGCGCCGGCACCATGGCGCGCGCTTTTGCCACCTGCTCCAGGTCGATGTCCGCGACGATGTAGCCCGGCGCCTCGCCGGCATCCGCCAGCACCTCGCCCCAGGGCGAGACGATCAGCGAATGGCCATAGGTGCGGCGGCCTTCGGCATGCTCGCCGGTCTGCGCCGGCGCGAACACGAAGCAGCCGGTCTCGATCGCCCGGGCCCGCAGCAGCACGTGCCAATGCGCTTGCCCCGTCGGGACGGTGAACGCGGCCGGAACCGTCAGCATGGTTGCGCCCGCCTGCGCCAGCGCGCGATGCAGATAGGCGAAGCGCACATCGTAGCAGATGGTGAGGCCGAGGGCGCCCCAGGGCGTCTGCGCCACCACCGCCTGCTCGCCCGGCTTGACGCCGTTCGATTCGCGATAGGTCTCGCCGTTCGGCAGGTCGACGTCGAACATGTGGATCTTGTCGTAGCGCGCGACAATGCCGCCCTGGGGATCGAACAGGAAGGAGCGGTTGGCGATGCGCCGCTCATCGGCCCGCACCGGCATGGAGCCGATCAGCAGCCAGATGCCCAGTTCCCGGGCGAGGGCGGCGAAATGCGGCACTCCGGGATGCGCCTCCTCGCGCGGCGTCTTGGTAAGCTGGCGCGCGCGGTTCGGCTCGATCAGGGTGGTGTTCTCCGGCGTCATGACCAGCCGCGCGCCCGCGCCCACCGCGGCGCGGATCAGCGTGGCGGCGCTCTCAAGGTTCGGCGCCACCTCGGCGGCCGAATTCATCTGCACACAGGCGGCCTTGAAAACCTTGCTCATTCCCCATTCCAATCACGAAGCTGGCCGATCAGGAAGCCACCTGCTCCAGCAGCGGCTTCAGCTTGCCCGCACGGTCCAGCGCGTAGAGATCGTCGCACCCGCCGACATGCTGCCCGTTGATGAAGATCTGCGGGACCGAGGTGCGGCCACCGGCACGCTGCCGCATCTCCGCGCGCAGCTGGCCGTCGGTCATCACGTCGACCTCGCGATAGGCCGCCCCGCGTTCCTCCAGCAACTTCTTGGCACGCCAGCAATAGGGGCACAGCATCGTGGTATAGATTTCAACGCGCGCCATGCGCCGACCTGTCGTGCATCTGGCATCTCTGGGCAGTTGCCGTCAGGTCAGTACTTTTGGCCGTCACCGGGCAATTTGCAAGTGGATACCACCTCGATGTCTCCTGGTCCGGCGTTATAGGCTGGCTAGCCAGGCTGAACCCGGATAACCCGCGCCAGAACCAGCAGATCGACGGCCTTCGCCCCTGCATTTCGTAGGGCTTTGGCGCAGGCCTCCGCCGTCGCGCCGGTCGTCAGGACATCGTCGACCAGCAGGATCCGGGCCCCCACCGCCGAGTGCGCCCGTCCCGGGTGGAGGGCGAAGGCCCCGGCAACGTTACGCCGGCGCTGGCTGCGGCCGAGATGGCCCTGGGATGGCGTCGCCCGACGGCGGACCAGGAGGTCGGGGACGACGCGCTTTCCGCGCAGAGCTGCGATGGCGTTGGCCAGGACGGCGGCCTGATTGTAGCGCCGCCGGACCAGCCGCCAGCGATGGAGCGGCACCGGCGCGATGATGTCGGCCGAGGCGACCAGCTCCGCCCCGGCCCGCCCCATCCAGCCGGCAAAGGTGGCGGCGCCGTCGATCCGGTCCGCATGCTTGAAACGCAGGACTAGGTCCCGGCTGGCGTCGTCATAGACAAGGGCAGCCCGCGCCCGGTCATAGAGCGGGCGGTCTGCAGTGCAGGCGGCGCACAGGCTGCCCTCCCCCATGTCGAACTCGAACGGAAAGCCGCAGCAGGCGCAGCACGGCGCCGACAGGAACCGCAGCTCCGGCCAGCAGCGCCCGCATAGCGATCCGGAATCGGCGATGATCTCCCCGCACTTCAGGCAGCGCGGCGGCAGGATGGCATCGAGCAACCGGGATGCCGACCGGCGCAGGGCGGGAGCCAGCTCCATGACGGCAGCTTGCGGAGCCGCGCCGGTTCCTGTCAATTGGCCGCGACAGGACGGTTGCATGGCTCAGAGCACGGTACCGGAACAGGCCCGCATCTTCGATCGCGGTTTGCTGCGTCAGCGCCGCACGCGCGCGGCGCGCGACCTGCACGCCCATGACTTCCTGCTGAAGGAGATCGGCGAGCGGCTGTGCGATCGGCTGAGTGACGTCGCGCGCGGCTTTCCGCTGACGCTGGATCTCGGCGGACGGAACGGCCTGCTCGCGCGCCTGGTCGAGGGGCGTGGCGGGATCGAGACGCTGATCCAGTCGGACTTGTCGCTGGTCAACGCACGCCACATGCGGGAGAGCGGCGCGAGCCTGGTCGCGGACGAAGAGCTGCTGCCGTTCAAGGCCGCATGCTTCGACGCGGTCCTCAGCAATCTCGCGCTGCATTGGGTCAACGACCTGCCGGGCGCGCTGGTCCAGATCCGCAACAGCCTGAAACCGGATGGCCTGTTCCTCGCCAGCCTGTTCGGAGCCGGCACGCTCAACGAATTGCGCACCTGCCTCATGGAAGCCGAACTGGCTGAGCTGGGCGGCGCCAGCCCGCGGGTCTCGCCCTTCGCCGATCTGCGCGACGCCGCCGGCTTGCTGCAGCGCGCCGGCTTCGCGCTGCCCGTTGCCGATCTCGATACGGTGACCGTGACCTATGGCGACTTCTTCGCTCTGCTCCGCGATCTGCGCGGCATGGGCGAGGCCAACGCGCTGCTCGACCGGCTGAGGCAGCCGACCCGCCGCGCCATCTTCGCGCGCGCGGCGGCGATCTACCAGGACCGCTTCAGCGACCGCGAGGGGCGCCTGCGCGCAACCTTCCAGGTCCTGTTCCTCACCGGCTGGTCGCCGCACGAATCCCAGCAGCAGCCCGCCCGCCGCGGCAGCGGGCAGACCAGCCTCAAGGATGTCCTCGGGCCCTGACGCCCGGAGGTACCATCACCGCAGCGACCAGGGCCGCGCGATCTCGGATCGCACCTCGTCCGGCGTCAGGCCGATGTCGCGGAGCAAGCGTTCGTCAAGCTCTGCAAGATGCCGGCGGTCGCGCCAGCACGCCAGCCACAAGGCAAGGCCACGCTCCGGGCGGCAGGCGCCGTCCGTCGGCGCCTTGCGGGCCCAGCGATAGAGCGCGTCATACAGCACCAGCCCGATCGCGACCCGCTCCTGATCGTCACGCACCGCGCCGGCGAGGCCGAGCGAGATCGCGCGCAGACCTGCGGCTTCCGGAGCCTGACGGAGATTGTCATTGTCGGCCGTGCGAACGATCGCCGCAATCCGGAGCAGAGCCGGGTCTTCGCATCGGTATTTGGCAAGCAACACGTCGAAGCTGCATCCCGTGCCGCCGTGCCAGAGCTCGACGCCCGGCACATCGAACGGGATTGCGCCGCGTGCCTGCGCGACGGCGCGCACCTCGCCCGCCGGCACGAACAGGAACTCCGATTGCTCGTCGATGAAGCGCCTGATCAGCCATGGGCAAGCCAGGCGATCAATCTTTGGACGCTGTCGAGTAACCCACTGCATGGCTCGATCTCCTCTCTGTGTTCGGCAGGCGGGAGGAAGCTTCGAGCCAAAATGGCCAAACACGCTCCGGCCCCGACCGGGGAAAGAGCAGAGCTTGGACGAACATCGTCTTGGGAAAGCCGGGCGTCTGCAAAGCCCGACGGGCACAGCCTATGGCAAGGCACCGCGGTGCGCAAGGATCTGTTGTCGGCTCATGAGTCCGCGCGCTCGATCGGACATGGAGTCCGCTTGCGCGAGGCTCCGGCAAAAGCCGCCGGCAGTTGGCGGCGCGGCGCATCGAAGCCCGACAGGTCTGCCGCCACCGTAGGCTTGACGGAGGAAGCGACGGTTGGGGAGGTCACATCGGGCACCTCGGGAAGGGCGGCGGCAATGAGGCCGAAGGCGAGCGCCCCCACCGCCAGGTTGAGCTTCCAACTACCCTTGCGCGGCACGTGGTCTTCCCAATGGTATTTCTCGAAATGCATCATGTCCCGTCTCCATTGAACGGGGGCCAGACTGGCAGACGCCTGTGGCAGGACTTTGTCCGGCACGGGCCGCAAACGCCGCAACCTGTCGCTGGCGCGCCCGCTGACAAAATTTGATACACTTTTGTGCCTGGGGCGGTGGGCATGGCAGTGCTAGAAATTGCGCGGAGCCGAATGCATGGAATCCATCCCACACATCGCGATCGTCGACGATCACAAGGACATCCGGGAACTGGTCGGGCGCTATCTCGGGCAGCATGGCTGCCGGGTGAGCGCGGCCGACAGCGCAGCCAGCCTGCGCCACCTGCTTCAGCGCAGCGCGCCCGACCTGGTGGTGCTCGACGTCATGATGCCGGGGGAGGACGGGCTCTCCGTCTGTCGCTACCTGCGCGCGACCAGCAACCTGCCGGTCATCCTGCTGACCGCGGCGGCGGAGGAGACCGACCGCATCATAGGCCTGGAGATCGGCGCCGACGATTACGTGACGAAGCCGTTCAACCCGCGCGAGTTGCTGGCGCGCATCAAGGCGGTCCTGCGCCGCGCCAACAGCTTGCCGCCACAGCGCTCGGCCCAGCGCAACAAGGCCGTGCGCTTCGACCGTTGGATGCTCGACGTCGGCCGGCGCGAGCTGATCGGCGCGGACAGCGTCGCGGTGCCGCTCAGCACCGCGGAGTACCGCCTGCTCTGCGTGCTGGTCGAGCGGCCGGGCCTGGTGCTGACCCGCGATCAATTGCTGGACCTGACCGTCGGGCGCGCCGCCGACGTCTATGATCGGTCGATCGACAACCAGGTCAGCCGCCTGCGCAAGAAGATCGAGCTCGACCCGCGCAACCCGAGCCTGATCAAGACCCATTGGGGCGGCGGCTACAGCTTCACCGCGGAAGTGACGCCCGCATGACCGGCATCCGGTGCCTGTGGTCGCGCTGCTTCTGGACCAAGAGCCTGGTCGGCCAGCTCATTGGCTTCATGCTGCTGGCGCTGGTGGTCTCGCAGGCCATCAGCTTCTTCATCTATTGGGACGAGCGCGGCCAGGCTTTGCGCGCCGCCGCCAAGGAGGAGTTCCTGGTCCGCTCGGCCTCGGTCGCGCAATTGCTGGAGACCACGCCGGCCAGCTACCACCCCGAGATCCTGCGCGCGGTCGCCACCACCTACACGCGGTTCTGGCTGACCACGGAACGCCCGGACGACGTCACGGCCTGGAAGGCGGAGGCGTGGTACCGGCTCGGCCAACCCTTGCCGCGCTATGGAGAGCCGGAGCGCCGGCCGGAGCCGCTGCCCGACACGCGCGCCACGTCCAAGGACGCATCCCTGGTCACGGCCCCCGCTTACGCTTCGGAGTTCAGCACGTGGGACGTCCTGCCCGCCACCTCCTGGTCGCTGGATCGGCCGGCGCACTTCGTGCGGCTGGATCACACGTATGGCGCGGGGCTCACGGTCGAGTTGCAGGGCGGCAGGTGGTTGAACGCGGCCTTCGCGAAGGCCGCCTATGGCTCCATCTGGACGCAATCCACCGTTTCCCTCGCCATCACCGCGGTCGTCCTGACCTTGATCGCGGTGCTGGTCGCGCACCGGGTCTCGCGGCCGATGCGCCGACTCGCCTTCGCGGCCGAGGCGTTCGGGCGCGGCGAGGAGATCAAGCCGCTGCCTGAGGAAGGGCCGACCGACATCCGCCGCACCGCCGAGGCCTTCAACCGCATGCAGGAGCGGCTGCGCCGCTTCGTATCGGACCGCACCAGCATGCTGGCCGCCATCGGCCACGACCTGCGCACGCCGATCACGACACTGCGGCTGCGCGCGGAGTTCGTGACCGATATGGACATGCGCGAGAAGATCCTCGCGACGCTCGACGAGATGCAGGCGATGACCGAGGCGACGCTCGCCTTCGCCCGCGAGGAGGCGACCGGCGAGCCGACCCGCGTTGTCGACCTCGCCGCGCTGGCCGAGAGCGTGTGCAACGACCTGGCCGATCTCGGCTGGGACGTCACCTTCGCCGAAAGCGGCAAGGTGCCCTATCGCTGCAGGCCTGCCGCCATCCGCCGCGCTTTGCGCAACCTGATCGAGAATGCCGTGCGCTATGGCGGCGGCGCGCGCGTCGGCCTCGCGCTTGCCAAGGATTCCTTCGAGATCTCCATCGAGGATGACGGCCCCGGCATCCCCGAAGAGGAGTTCGAGCGCGTCTTCGTCCCCTTCTTCCGGCTGGAAGGCTCGCGCAGCCGCACCACCGGCGGCGTCGGCCTCGGCCTCTCCATCGCCCGCACCATCGCGCGCGGCCATGGCGGCGACATCGAGCTCACCAACCTGCGCAGCGGCGGCCTGCGCGCCGTGATCCGCCTGCCCCAGGAACCGAAGGTGCGATAGGCGCCGCCTGAAAGCTCCCGAGAGTCCCTGCCCCCGGTATCGGTCGGACATCGGCCGCGGGTCCGAATGCGACTGGAAAGTGTATCAAAGTGTGTCAGCACGCCTCGCTCCCAAATCTGGCGACAAAAAGAGCGATGCGGGGCACAGCTCCGTGACACTCGCCCTCTAGATTGCCCCTGCACATGCGGTGCGGCGCCCCAGGCGCCTGCTCAATTCAACTGAAGGGTCAGTCATGGCGCGCATAACGGTCAACGGAATCCCCCACGATGTCGACGTCGAGCCGGAAACCCCCTTGCTCTGGGTCCTGCGCGAGCAGCTGGGACTGACCGGCACCAAATACGGCTGCGGCGTGGCGCAGTGCGGCGCATGCACGGTCCAGATCGACGGTGCCGCGACGCGCTCCTGCGTCCTGCCGGTCAGCGCCGTCGAGCCCACGCAGAACGTGACCACCATCGAGGGCCTGTCCTCCGACGGCTCTCACCCCGTGCAGAAGGCGTGGCTCGCGCTCGATGTGCCGCAATGCGGTTATTGCCAAGCCGGCATGATCATGGCGGCCGCCGCTCTCCTCGAGCAGAACAAGAGGCCGACCGATACCGACATCGATGCGGAGATCACCAATATCTGCCGGTGCGGCACCTATAACCGCGTCCGCGCCGCGATCAAGCGCGCCGCCGAAGAAGCTTAACCGCAAGCTGTTAGGGGCAGTCATGAACGCCATCTCGAAGCTTTCCCGCCGCAACTTCATCGTCGGTTCCACCGCCGCCATCGGCGGCCTCTCCCTCGGATTCCATGTGCCCTTCGGCCGCGAGGCCTTGGCCGATGGCAGCGCGCCGCCCGAGGTCAATGCATGGGTTGTGGTGAAGCCGGACGACACGATTGTCATCCGCATCGCGCGATCCGAAATGGGCCAGGGCTCCCTCACTGGCCTCGCGCAGCTGGTCGCGGAAGAGCTGGAATGCGACTGGTCCAAGGTCACCACCGAATATCCGACGCCCGGTCAGAACCTCGCCCGCGACCGTGTGTGGGGCGATTTCACGACCACGGGCAGCCGCGCCATCCGCCAGTCGCACCAATATCTGCGCCAGGGCGGCGCCGCCGCGCGCGAGATGCTGATCGCCGCCGCGGCGGAGCAATGGAGCGTGCCGGCAAGCGAGTGCCAAGCTGCCAACAGCATCATCACGCATCAGCCGACCGGACGCACCACGACCTACGGCCAGGTGGCCGAGGCCGCCGCCCGCCAGTCGCCGCCGGCCGAGATCACGCTCAAGGACCCGAAGGACTGGAAGATCGCCGGCAAGCCGCTGCCGCGCCTCGACACCGCCGACAAGCTGACAGGAAAGCAGAAATACGGCATCGACCTTGTTCAGCCGAACATGATGAACGCCGCGATCCGCGCCTGCCCCGTCTTCGGCGGCAAGGTAGCGAGCTTCGATGCCGCAGCGGTCGAGAGCATGCCGGGCGTGCGCAAAGTGGTACAGGTCGATGAGACTGCCGTTGCGGTCGTGGCAGACACCTGGTGGCGCGCCAAGACCGCGCTCGATGCCCTGCCCATCACCTGGGACGAAGGGCCGAACACGGGCGTCAGCAGTGCCACCATCGCCGACATGCTGGCCGAAGGGCTCGAGGCCGAGGACGCGTTCGTGGGCACGTCGCTGGGCGATGCGCGCGGGGTGATCTCTCAAGGCGGCAAGATCGTCACCGCCACCTACGCCTATCCCTACCAGAACCACGCCACCATGGAGCCGATGAATGCGATGGCGCTCTGGACACCGGAGCGCTGCGATGTGTGGGTGCCGACCCAGAGCGGCGAATCCAGCCTCGCCGCCGCGGCGGAGGCGGCGGGCCTGCCGATCCAGCAATGTGACGTGCACAAGGTCCACTTGGGCGGCGGCTTCGGCCGGCGCGGCGGGTTCCAGGATTTCGTCGGCCAGGCCGTAAGGATCGCGAAACAGATGCCGGGCACGCCCGTGAAGCTGATCTGGTCGCGCGAAGAGGACATGCTGCACGGCTTCTATCACCCAACCACGCAATGCAAGCTGACCGGCGTTCTCGATGACGCAGGCAACATCAAGGCGCTGCACATCCGCATCTCCGGACAGTCGATCCTGGCCGCGGTGCGCCCGGAAGCGCTGCGCGACGGCATGGATCCCGTCGTGTTCCAGGGCCTGCATAATGGCGGCGACGAATACGCCTTCGGCTATGGGGTCGAGAACCTGCTGGTCGACCACGCCATGCGCAACCCGCCGATCCCGCCGGGATTCTGGCGCGGCGTGAATCTCAATCAGAATGCCGTTTATGTGGAATGCTTCATGGATGAGCTCGCCCATGCAGCCGGTGAGGACCCCCTAGCCTTCCGGCGCAAGCTGATGGGAAATCATCCGAAGCATCTGGCCGTGCTCGAGGCGGTGGCGGAGCGCATCGGCTGGAACAGCGCGCCACCGCAAGGGGTTCATCGCGGCCTGGCCCAAATCATGGGCTTTGGCAGCTACGTCGCCGCGGCGGCCGAGGTCTCGGTCTCTGACGGTCAACTGAGGATCCATCGGATCGTCGCGGCGACGGACCCCGGCCATGCCGTCAACCCGGCGCAGATCGAGCGCCAGGTGGAAGGCTCCTTCGTCTACGGCTTGTCGGCCTGCCTCTACGGCGAATGCACCGTGAATGGCGGCCGCATCGAGCAGGAGAACTTCGACACCTACAACGTCCTGCGCATGGCGGAAATGCCGCAGGTCGAAACCATCATCATGCCGTCCGGCGGATTCTGGGGCGGCGTGGGCGAGCCGACGATCGCGGTCGCCGCGCCGGCGGTCCTCAACGCGATCTTCGCCGCCACCGGCAAGCGCATCCGGCGGCTTCCGCTGGCCAACCACGACCTGGGGAGCGCATGAAATGAGATTGGACGCTTCGCGTTCCGACAGCCGGTGCTTCTGGCTGTGGGTATGCGGAACGGCCACGGCGGCGCTGCTGATGATTACATCCAGCGCGGCGGCGGATTCTTCCCCCTCGAAGCTCCCGCCGTCGGGCGCGGCATCCTGCTCCGGGTGCCACGCCCCCGCTGCGGTCGCCGGAACGGTTCCGGCGATCGCGGGTCTCCCGGCCCAAGAGATCGCGGCGGCCATGATGGCGTTCCGCGCCGACCAGCGCCCATCCACCGTGATGAACCGAATCGCGAAAGGCTTTACGGATGAGGAGATCCGCGCAATTGCGGACTGGCTCGCAAGCAGGCAGGATCAGGCGGCCAAGCCGTAGGTCGGTCCTCAAGGGCATCGCGGCCGGCACGGCCTTCGTCGCCTGCGCGCCCTACGCCGTCGGGCAGCAATCCCAGCGCGTCGTCGTGATCGGCGGCGGCTTCGCCGGCGCGAGCTGCGCGCGGGCGCTGCGGGCGTTCGCCCCCGATGTCGCCATCACACTCGTCGAGCGCGGCCGGCGCTTCACCGCCTGCCCGTTCAGCAACGCCGTCATCGCCGGGCTGCGCGCGCTGGACCAGCAGCAATTCGGCTATGATGCGCTGAGCCGGGAGGGCATCGAAATCGTGCATCGCGCGGCGATTGGCGTCGACCCGCAGGCGCGGCAGGTGCGGCTCGATGACGGCGCGATTCTCGAATATGCGCGCCTGGTCGTGACGCCCGGTATTGACCTGCGCTTCGACGCGATCCCCGGCTATGACGAGAGCGCGACCGAGGCCATGCCGCATGCCTGGAAGGCGGGCGACCAGACGGCCCTCCTGCGCCGGCAGCTCGAAGCCATGGAGGATGGCGGCGTGGTGGTGATGTCGGTGCCGGCCAATCCGTTCCGCTGTCCGCCAGGCCCCTATGAGCGCGCCAGCCTGATCGCGCATTATCTCAAGACCAGCAAGCCGCGCTCCAAGCTGATCGTGCTCGACGCCAAGGATGCGTTCTCCAAGCAGCGCCTGTTCGAGGCAGCGTGGAAAGAGCTCTATGCCGGCCTGCTGGAATGGGTGCCGCTCTCCTTCGGCGGGCAGGTCACGGAGATCGACGTCGCGAGCCAGACCCTTGTTACCGAGTTCGGCAGCCATCGCGCCGACGTGGCGAACGTCGTCCCGCCGCAGCGCGCCGGCGCCATTGCCGAGGCTGCCGGCGTCGCCGACCGGACCGGCTGGTGTCCGATCGATCCGGCCACCTTCGAATCGCGCCTGCAGCCGAACATCCATGTGCTCGGCGATGCCGCCATCGCCGGCGCGATGCCGAAATCCGCCTTCGCCGCCAACAGCCAGGCGAAGGTCTGCGCGGCCGCGATTGCGCAGCTCCTGCGCGGGGAGGCGCCGGCCGCGCAGAAGCTCGTCAACACCTGCTACAGCCTGATCGCGCCCGATTACGGCATATCCATTGCCGGGGTCTACTACCCGAAGGACGGCATGCTGGCGGATGTGGAAGGCGCCGGCGGCGCCAGCCCGCAGGACGTGCCCCTCTCCTTCCGGCAGGACGAAGCGCGCCATGCCGAAAGCTGGTTCGGCACCATCACGGCCGAGGTGTTTGGATGAGCCTGCGCTGCATGCTCATCCTCATGATCGCCGGCATGCCGTTTATCGCCTCAGCCCAGGAACCCCTTCAACCGTTCGCGGTGCAGGCGGATTCGATCGAGCGCTCCTTGACCGGCGCGCCCGGCGATCCCGCGCGCGGCAAGGCGCTGATCGAGGACCGCCAGCGCAGCCTGTGCATGCTCTGCCACACGGGCCCCTTCGCCGATCCGCGGCTGCAGGGCGATCTCGCGCCGGATCTGGCAGGGATCGGCGCACGGCTGTCGGAGGGCCAGATCCGGCTGCGCATTGTTGACATGAAGCGTGTCGTTCCCTCCACCATCATGCCGTCCTATTATCGGGTGGACGGTCTCCGGCGGGTTGCTCCCGCTTGGCGCGGCAAGCCGATCCTCGCCGCGGCCGAGATCGAGGACCTCGTCGCCTATCTCACGACGTTGAAGGACTGAGCATGGCGGATCACGAACTTGAACCACGCCTTCAATCCATGCCTCTCCTGAACCGCAGAGAGCTGATGGCCGGCGCCGCCGGCCTGGTGCTGGTCTCGGTCGCGCGGCCCGCCCAGGCGCGGCCGGCGCTCGCCGAGGCGCTGCGCGCCTTCTCCGGAGGCGCCGAGATCCGCCCCGGCAAGGTGACATTCGAAATCCCGCCGCTGGTGGAGAACGGCAACGCAGTTGGCGTCACGATCACCGTGGACAGGCCGATGAGCGCCTCCGATCACGTCAGGCGCATCGCCATGTTCAACGAGAAGAACCCGCAGGCCGACGTGGCTGTCTTCCAGCTCGGCCCGCGCGCCGGCCGCGCCAAGGTGCAGACCCGCATCCGCCTCGCGGATTCGCAGATGGTGGTCGCCGTCGCCGAGCTCAGCGACGGGAGCTTCTGGTCGAGCGAGGCGAAGGTCTTCGTCACGCTCGCGGCCTGCGTCGAGGACCTGTCATGACCCGCACCATGATCAGCGCGCCGGAAACCGCACGCGCCGGCGACGTCGTCGAGATCAAGGCGATGATCGCGCATCCCATGGAGACCGGCTATCGCGTCGACGCCACCGGCAAGCCGATCCCGCGCAACATCATCAACCGCTTCGAATGCACCTATGACGGCGAGGTGGTGTTCGCCGCCGATCTCCACCCTGCCATCTCTGCCAATCCCTTCATCGCCTTCTCCACAATCGCCACGCGCAGCGGCCCAATCTCCTTCACCTGGACCGACGATGAGGGGAAGACCGAAACTGCCTCCGTGGAGATCCAAGTGGAATGAGGGGGTGGTTGTCGCTGCTCGCGATCGGCCTGCTGCTGGCCGCCGCGGATTCCAACGCGATCGAAGAGCAGCCCAAGCTGTCCGGGCTGGAATTCGTGTCGCCCGAGACGCGCAGCCTGCAGGCGGACGACGCCAGCAATCCGGGCATGCTCTGGGTCTTGCGCGGCGAGCAATTGTGGCAGGAGCCCGCCGGCCGGTCGCAGGCGAGCTGCGCAAGCTGCCATGGCGAAGCGCGGCAGAGCATGCGCGGCGTCGCGCTGCGCTACCCGGCCTTCGATGCCGGAGCCGGCCAGCCGATCGACCTGAAGGGCCGCATCAACCGCTGCCGCACGGACAATCAGGACGCACCGGCGCTGGAGCACGAGAGCGAGGAACTGCTGGCCCTCACGACCTATGTCGCGCACCAGTCGCGCGGCATGTCCGTTCCGCCGGTCGAGGACGAGCGCCTGCGCTCCGTCATCGAACAGGGCGAGTCGCTGTTCCGAGAGCGCATCGGGCAACTCGATCTCTCCTGCGCGGCCTGTCATGACGACCGGTGGGGGCAGCGCCTTGGCAGCAGCCCCATCCCTCAGGCGCATCCGACCGCCTATCCGCTCTACCGCCTGGAATGGCAGACCGTCGGCTCGCTCCAGCGCCGGCTGCGCAATTGCATGATCGGCGTGCGCGCCGAGCCGTTCGCCTATGGCTCGCCCGAGTTCATCGCGCTGGAGCTCTACCTGATGCAGCGCGCGGAAGGTTTGCCGGTCGAGACTCCTGGCGTCCGCCCATAAAACCGATATGCTCGCTCCCCTCGAAAAGGATGGGGGCTGCATGCTCAAAGGTCACAATGTCCGGCGGTTGAACCCACAGCCTGAGCGGGCCAAGGAATGGGCCTTGGCAATGACCGAGCTGCCGAGCGTCAGCGGCAGCCCGGAGGAAGCCGAGTTTCCCCATAAGCTGGCGGCGATGCTGCGTGCCAGCCCCGCATTCGCGCAGGCGCCGCAGAATGTCTGGACCATGGCCGTCCCGGGCGGACGCCACCCGCGCGCCTGCGTCGCCGCCCTGGTCCGCGGATCGGGAACCAGAACAGTGCTCCTGACCGGCCACTTCGATACCGTCCCGATCGAGGATTACGGCGACCTCAAGCCTCTGGCCGGCAGTGCGCATGCCTTGCGGCAGGGCCTACAACAGCGGCTTCGAGCAACGGCTGGAACGCCGGCCGAGAAGCGAGCGCTGCAGGATCTCGCGACCGAGGACTACCTGCCGGGACGCGGCCTGCTCGATATGAAAGCGGGGCTCGCTGCCGGCCTTGGTGTTATCGAGGCCTTCGCTTCCGACCCGGATCGCCAGGGCAATCTCCTGTTCCTGACAGTCCCGGACGAGGAAGTGAACTCGGCGGGCGCGCGCGCTGCTGCGCCGGCCCTGCCGGAGATTGCGCGCAAGCATGGGCTGGAGATCGTCGCCGCCATCAATCTCGACGCAATTGCCGATGACGGCGATGGGTCTGTCGGCCGGGCCGTCGCGTTGGGCACGATCGGGAAGCTGCTGCCCAGCGCGCTGGTGGTCGGCGTTCCTGCCCATGCCGGCTATTCCTTCAACGGCCTCTCGGCCTGTGCCCTGGCCGGCGCTTTGGCCGCCGAGGTCGAATGGGCGCCGGAATTGACGGAGCGAAGCGGCGAGCAGGTTGGCGCGGGACCGACCTTGCTGGGCATGAAGGACAGCAAGACGGCGTATGACGTCACGATGCCCGACAAGGTCTGGATGTTCTGGAACGTGATGCTCTATGCCCGCAAACCCACCGAGGTTCTCGAGCATATGGAGTTGCTGGCGCAACGTGCATCCGTCGGCCTGGTAGAACGATTGCAAGCGCGAAACGTCGCGGCCGGAAGGACTGATGCGCCACAGCCACCGACGGTGCGCGTGCTCACCTTCGAGATGTTGCGCCGGGAGGTGGAGGAGAAGGTTCCAGGAGCCAACAAGCTGATTGCGGATTTCGCGCGATCGGTTGCCGCGACCCATGCCGATCTGCCGGAGCAGTGCCGCCAGATCACCGACTATGTCTGGCGCCTGAGCGGCCGCGGAGAGCCGACGATCGTGCTGGGCTTCGCGTCGACACCCTATCTTTCCACGCAACTTGGATCGGATGCGGACGCGCGCCGCCTCGCGCGCGCTGTCGAGACCGCCGCACAGCAGATTGCTGAACGCCACGCCACGACCATTGCCGCGCCGAAATACTTCCAGGGCATCTCCGACATGAGCTTTCTTGGTCAGGCGGACGAGAGCGAAGTGCCGACGATCGCACGCAACACGCCCGCGTGGGGCGCCGGATTGCACTGGCCGGAGGGGCGTGCCTTCGCGGGCATTCCGGCCATCAATGCGGGACCGTGGGGCCGCGATTATCACACCGTGCTGGAGAGGCTCCACACGCCTTACGCATTCACCGTGCTGCCCGATCTGATCGGCGAGATCGTGACGCGCGTCTTGGACCCGGCCGAGTAGCGGAAGGCCTGTCAGCCGCCGATCCGCGGGGGCGCGCCCTGCGGCGTTACGCCGTCCAGCGTCAGAAGCGGCCAGTAGAGGTCCGGCCGTCGATCCCTGAACACCCCCCAGTTGGCGCGCTTCTCGCGCAGTTCCTCGATGTCGAATTCCGCGACGATGGCTTCCTCCTGATCCGGGCTGGCCTTCGCGACGATCTGGCCGGTTGGTCCGGCAATGAACGAGCGGCCCCAGAACGTGGTTGTGCCCAACGAACCCTCTTCCCTGCCGATGCGGTTGGATGCGACGAGCGGCGTCAGGTTCGCGGCCGCATGGCCCTGCATCGTGACCTGCCAATGGTCGTGGCAATCGGACCCGATGCCGGTCGGATAGAACAGGAAGTCCGCGCCCAGGACGCACATGCAGCGCGCCGCCTCCGGGAACCACTGGTCCCAGCACACGCCTACCCCAAGATTCCCGAACCGGGTCTTCCAGACTTTGAAGCCGGTATCGCCCTCGCTGGTGTAGTTCTTCTCGAAGCAGCCGGGCGGGCCGAGCGGGATGTGCGACTTGCGATAGATGCCGAGCTCCCTGCCCTCGTCATCGATGACCATGACCGTGTTGTAATAAGCGTTGTTCGCCCGCTCGAAGAAGTTGACCGGCAGGACGACGCCAAGCTCTTTCGCGAGCGCGCTCATGCGCCGGAGGATTGGATTGTCCTCGACCGTCATGGCGAGCCTGAAATATTCCGGCTTCCAGTCCATGAAGGCGAAGAAACGCGTGGCGAACATTTCCTGCAGCAGGACGACGTTGGCCCCTTGCTGCGCAGCCTTCCTCACCAGGCGTTCTGCGGTCGCGAGGTTCTCCTCCATGCTCCAGTTGCAAGCCATCTGTGTCGCCGCAAGTCGAACACCCATCGCCATGCCCTTCCTTCAGCAGTCTTGTCTCTGGTTTGGCGCCGCGGTCGCGGTCCCGGCCGGAGTGTGGATGAACGCTCCCTACGCGGTCAACAAGCCACCGCGCCCTGGCGATTTTATCGCACGAACACCTGGCTGCGGTCCGATCCGAAATCATGCTGCGTCACGAGAGACACGATGGCGGTCGCGATCTTGGCGCCGCCCTGGACCGACGGCTCGATGGGATTGGCGAAATCCGCATCCTCATTGCAGACCACGCGCAAGTCGATGAGGGCCAAGCCGCGTGACGCAGCCTCTCGCAGGATGCAGTCGTTGAGCACGGCCAAGGCCGTCGTGGCCACGCGCCGCTGGATCGGGTCGGGATAGCGCGGGTCGTAGATGGTGCAGATCGCCGTCGGCAGGTTCAGGCGAAGCACTGCCTCGATCATCTCGCGATACGCGGCGCGAAACGCCTGCTGGATGTCCGCGAGCTGCAGCATGGTGTCGGCCACGGACGCCGACGGGGCACCAAGGATCGCTGCCTGGCCCAGCGCATCATTGCCGCCGATGCTGATGACGAGGTGCGTGGTGCCCGCCGGCACCTGCGCAAGCTGGTCGTCGATGTCGGATATCGTGCTGCCGTCAATGGCCGCGAGGCTCGCACGCCAGTCCTGCGGCAGCCGGTCTCGCAATTGGCGAACGACATCCGGTCCACCACCGACATAAGCGGCATTGTCAAAGATCGAATCGCCAAGCAGGACGACATGCGGCATGGCTGGACCCTCCTCGGCCTGTGCATTTCCTGCCGCGACGAGCGCGCCGGCGGTTGCCGCCAGGAACGCACGTCGGGAGGAGCAGAAAATTCCGCCGAGGCCGTACTCAGAGGCACATGGCGGGGCGCCCGGAGCAAAATCATCCGTCGCGCGTTGGTGCACCGGGCGTAGACCCATCGCGCCCTCCTCAACCGAGACAGGGGACATGCCATGAAAATCATCAGCACGACAATGGTTCCCGCGCTGGCGCTGGCACTGGCACTGACGGCGCTCGGCAGCCCGCCCGCCCTGGCCGAGCAATACCGTGTCTTTGACGGCGGCGCTCCAGATGTCTGCCAGTCCGGCACCAGATCGGATCCGGTGACGATCGAGGGAGAGGACGACGTCAACGTCGCGCGCGAGGGCGAGGACAGTGTGAACGCGGTCGTCTGCGTCCCCGAGGGTGGCGGCGCGGTTCACGTCCGCTGGAAGGCCAGCGGCTACTGGAAGAGCAGCGGCACGATCGGCGACGGCTGCGCCGAGATCCTCGGCGCCAGCGAGATCAAGGTCCGCCCCGTGAACACCGGTTTCCAACCGACGGCGACCTACTATACCTGCCTGCAGGAATAGGTCTCGGCGCGCAAAGAACCCGGGCGCCATTGACGCCCGGGCGCGTGGTGGCTCAGTGATACTTACGCCGCCTGCTTGGTGCCGCGCTCGCGATAGCGCCGGGCCAGCGGGCTCTTCGGCTTGAGCGCCAGCCGTTCATTGGCCAGCGCGCGCACCAGGCCCGTCTCGCCGCCGCGATCCGCAGCCTCGAGCAGGGTGAGGTCGATGAGGTCGCGCTGCGCGTGGCTGCCGCCGAAGCGCTGGGCGATGTTGCGCAGTGGCCGCAGCAGGTCGATTGTTGCGGCATACTTGCCCTGCTCGAAGGCCAGCAGGGCGCGGGCCAGCGGCAGGCCGACATCGCGGCTCATCAGCGCGTTATCCGATTGCTTGCGCGCGGTCTCCGTCATGATCGACACCGAACGCTCAGCCTCCGCCATGCGCCCGGCGCCGAGCAGCGCCATCACGCCGTGGCAGTCGTTGAAGGCATAGAGCTTGTCCTCGATCAGCGGCTGCCAGCGGTCTGCGATCGCCTCCCAGCGCTTGCCGAGGTCCGCGCCGCGCAGCTTCAGCCGCCACAGCAGCGCCGAGGCGTCGACCATGTCGAGCACGGTCGCGGACTCGCCGCCGCGGATCGGCCCGTCATAGAGCTTCAGCACCTCGGCGGTCTGGTCGGCTTCCAGGTGGAACAGGGCGAGATGCCACCAATTGTGCACCTGGAAGAACGATTCCGGCGCCCAGCCCGCCTCGTTGCCGCGCAGGAAGGCCGCGCCATCCTCGTAGCGTCCCATCATCTCCATCACGTGGGCGATGGCGTGGTAGGCCCAGCCGTCGCGCGTGTTGAGCTGGATGGCGCGGTGCGCGCTTTCCTCCGCGCGGGCATAATCGCCCGTCTCCTCCAGGCCGAAGGCATGCATGCCGAGCAGCGCATGATAGCCGGGCATCTGCGGGCTCCATTCCGCCAGCACGCGCGCCACGCGGTCGCGCAGGTTGCGGCTGTCGCCGCGGTAGAAATCGAGCAGATGGCCCATCTGCAGCGCGACGATGTCGTGCGGATCCTCGATCAGGATGTCGTCCAGCCGTTCCGAGGCGCGGTTGAACGCCCCGTCGATCAGGCAGGCGATGGCCGCCGCATGGCGGCGCTCCCGATCGTTGAGCTTCAGGTCGTGAAGCCTTGCCAGCAGGTCGGCCGCCTGCGCCCCCGGGGCGCGCTCCATGCCGCTCAGCAGCAGATAGGCCTTGAGCGCGATCGCCATGGCGAAGTCCGGGCTTTGCGCGATCGCGCTGTCGACCGTCGCCACCGGGTCACCGACATAGCAGTTGAACTGGCAGACCGCCGTCTCGTAGAGCGCGACCGCGTTGGCATCGGCGCCCGTCAACGGCGCGCCGCGATGATCCCTGAAACCCATGGCTCTCTCCTTCACATGGCCGCTTCATATGGCCGCGCCGGATGGTGCAACCAGTGGTCGTTGATCTAGGCCCGCAGCCACGTCCGCGCTGTGAGGTGGGTCACACCGGGTCGATTCGGTCGATCGCCGCATGCGCGCGCAGGGCGGCAAGATCGAGGATGGTGAGCCCGCCATCCTCGGTGCTGACGATCCCCTTGTGACTCCAGGCCGCGAGCTGCTTGTTGATGGCCTCGCGCGAGACGCCCAGCATCTGCGCCAACTCGGTCTGGGAGAAGCGCCGGCCGAGCCGCGCCTCGTTGCCGTCGATCTCGCCATGCGCGACCACCAAATCGCCGAGCTTGCGCGCCAGGCGCACCGGCAGATCGGCGAAGGCGAAGTCGCTGAGGAGGTCTGTCTTGCGCCGCATGCGCTCGCACAGCAGCTCGATGATGTGCCGCGCCAGGATCGGCTCGCTCTCGAGCACCGAGAGGAACGCGGAGCGCTGGATCACCAGCAGCAGGGTCGCCTCCTGGGCGGTCGCGTTGGCGGTGCGCGGCAGGCCGTCCAGCAGCGCGATCTCGCCGAACACGTCGCCCGGCTCCATCATGGAAAAGGTCAGCTCCTTGCCGCTGTCGCTACCGACCCAGATGCGCACCAGGCCCTCCACCACGGCATAGAGGGCATCGCCCTCGTCCCCCCGGCTGAACAAATTCTCGCGTCTTTCGAGATGCTTGGTGACCGTAAGGGCAGCCAGCCGCTCCAGGATGGGCTGGGCCACGTCCCGGAAAAGAAAGCTGCGCCGGATGAGCGCCTGCCGCTGGCTTTGGTCTAGTCGCCCCATGATGTATCCTAGATCTGTCGTCTCGCGGTCCCCCCACAGGCCATCCCTGGGGCACGCCATAAAGTTACAAGTGGCCACTGCCTGCAAGGGCCTGTGAACGCAGTCACAGCCGCAGCCGGTCGGGCCTAACTATGTGACAGCCGGAGCCGCTCGGCCGCGCCGACGGCACGAGACGCCATCGGTTGCGTATTGTATCACCTTGATCAGGGGACTTTGAATGGAATCGAGTCGAGCCATGAATGAACCGCGTCGCGGGGCCAGTGGGTCCCGCTGGATGATAGTCTTATGTACCGGTACGATTTTGGCGCTGGCCTCGCCCGCGCTCGCGCAGGAGCGCACCTGCGAAATTGCCGAATCCTCCGGCGACGTCGCCTTGATTCAGGCGGGAAGCCGCGCCAATGCGCAGGTCGGCGCGAGTATCGGCCCCCGGGACGTGCTGCAGACGGGGCCCGCCGGGCGGGTCGAGGTGGCTTGCAGCGACGGCGCACGCGTGACCCTCGGCCCCGACACCCAGATCGGCCTCGGCTCGCTGGTCGGCGAGCAGGCGGAGGATTCCTCGATCGGCATGAGCCTGCATCGTGGCATCGCCCGCTTCCTGGCGCCGGTCAGGACCTGGGGCAGCTTCAACGTGTTCGGGCCGGTGGCGGTCGCGTCGGTGCGCTCCACCGAATGGATCATGGAGACGCCGGAGGGCGCCACCAACGTGTTTGTGCGCGACGGCGTGGTCGAGGTGCGCAGCATCCGCGGCCAGACCGCGAGCCTCCAGCCGACCTATGGCGTCAACGTGGCGCCCGACGGCACCATGGCGGAGCCGCGGCAATGGGGCGCCCAGCGCGTTGCCGATGTCCTGTCGAGGCTCGGCATCCAGTAAGCGGGCGGGCGCGCGTGCGCACCACCATCGGCACGCTGCCCTGGTATTCCACGATTCTGTGCCTGATCGCCGGGGTCGCCATCGGCTGGTGGCATCCCGGCGAAAGCACGGCGATCACCGCCGCGCTCGAGGGGCGCCTGCTCGATCTGCGCCACGTGCTGCGCGGGCCCCTCGAGCCGCCGCAAGAGATCGCCATCGTCGCGATCGACGATGACAGCGTTGCGCGGCTGGAGCGGTTCCCGGTGCCGCGCGGTGCGCTCGCCGCCGCAATCGATCGCCTGGCCGAAGCCGGCGCCAAAGCCGTGGCGATCGACCTGCTTCTGCTCGACCGCGAGCCGGGCGGCGAAGGCGATGCGCTGTCGCCCGGTGATTCCGTGCTGGCCGCCGCGCTGGCGCGCCACGGCGGCGCGATCCTCGCCTCGACCGAGGCGCCGCAGAACCCGGCCGATGCCGATCTGGTCGAGCGCAACATGTTCAGCATCGTGCGCGCGGCCGGCGCAGCCGCGCAGCGGCCGGCGGGTGCCGTGGGCTTCCTGCTGCCCGTCAGGGAGTTCGCGCAGGAGGCCTCGCTCGCGCATGTGAACCTCGGCCGCGAGGCCGACGGCGCCATCCGGCGCATCGTGCTCGCCATGCCGATCGGGACCGCCGCCTATCTGCCGGCCATGCCGCTGGAAGCGGTCCGCCTGCTGCGCGGCTTGCCGCGGTCGGAGGTGCAGTTGACGGTCGGCGAGAGCATCTCGCTCGGTCGGCAGGCGATCGTGACCGGCGCGCAGGACGCGATCGGCATCAACCATTACGGCCCGCAGGGCGCCATCCCGACCTATTCCTTCATCGATCTCATCGACGGCAGGCTGCCCATCGACCAGCTGGCCGGCCGCGCGATCTTCATCGGCGCCACCGCGCTCGCCTCCGGCGATGTGTTCCTCTCGCCCTTTGCCACCCAGCTGCCCGGCGTGGAGGTCCTGGCGACCGCCGCCGCCAACGCCGCGGGCGACCAATACCTGCGCCGCGCGCCCTCGACCTTCCTCATCGACGTCATCGTGGCGGCGCTGCTGTCGGTCCTCGCCTTCGCCGCCGCCAATCGGCGCTCGCTGGCGGTGGCGGCGGCCGCGACCGTCGCGCTGTGGGGCCTCACCTTCGCCGGGCTGCAGTTCGCCTTCGCATCCGCGTATCTCTGGCTCGACGCGACCACCTACGTGCTGGTGCTGTTCACGATCGGCCTCGTCACCTTCGCGGCGCGCGTCGTGCAGCAGCGGCGCATCTCCGGCCGGCTGGAGCGCGAGCGCGACAATCTCGCGCGCTACCAGTCGCCGCTGATGGCCGAGTTCCTGGCCGAGCGGCAGGGCTCCGGCTTCGACCAGCGCGCGCAGGAAGCCGCGGTGATGTTCGTCGACGTCGCCGCCTTCACCCTGCGCGCGGAGCGCCTGGGCCCGACCGCCACCGTCGCCTTCCTGCGTGAGCTGCATGGGCGAATCGAGCGCTCCGCCCTCGCCCATCGCGGCGTGATCGAGCAGTTCATGGGCGACGGGGCGATGATCGTCTTCGGCCTGCCGGAGCCGCGGCCCGACGATGCCGTCCGCGCCCTCGCCGCCGCCCGGCAATTGCTGGATATCCTCGCCGACTGGAACCTCGACCTCGAGGCGGCCGGGCACGACCCGGTGCGGCTGCGCATCGGGCTGCACTACGGACCGGTGATCGCGGCCCTCCTGGGCGGGGAGCGTCAGGGCCAGATGACGATCGCCGGCGACACCGTCAACGTGGCGAGCCGGTTGCAGGAGATGGGCAAGGAGCACAAGGCCGCGATCGTCGCCTCCGCCGCCTTCGCCGCCGGCGTCGAGCGGGCCGGCCGCGACGACATGCTCACCGGCCTGCGCCGCCTCGCCGCCCAGCCCGTCCGCGGCCGCAACGAGACCATCGACCTCTGGGTCTGGCCCTAGCGCGCGAGAATCTCTCTTTTTTGCTGCGCGGAGGAGCGGTTTGCGCGCTTCGGGGAGGATTTTTCCAACAGATCGCAGCCGATTCCGTCCAGGGTCGCTCTGGCGACACTCAGCGTCGCGTGAGGTGTTCCATTTACACCCTGGCGTTCCTATGGTTTTCTGACTGCCATAACAAAAGAAAACACAGGGAGGCGGCCGCGCACCTGCGCGAAGCCCGCCGCAGCGTATTGGAAGGGGACGGATGCTTGCTTTCTTCCTGAAGCGGCTGGCGTCGCTGCTGTTCACGATGCTGGTCGTGTCGGCCCTGGTCTTCGCCGCATTCGAGTTCACGCCCGGCCAGGTGGCGACCAAGATCCTGGGTCCCTTCTCGACCCAGGATCAGCGCGACCGGCTGATGGAGGAGCTCGGCCTGCACCGGCCGGTCTATGAGCGCTATCTCGAGTGGCTGGGCAACGTGCTGACCGGCGACCTCGGCTATTCGACGCTCTACAAGGTGCCGGTCAACGACATCATCTGGGACCGCCTCGGCAACACCCTGTTCCTGGCGATGATCGCCTTCGCGGTGATGGTGCCGCTCTCCATCCTGCTCGGCATCAGCGCCGGCATGCGCGAGGGCTCGAAGCTCGACCGCACCATCTCGGTCGGCAGCATCGTGACCACCTCGGTGCCGGAATTCGCCTCCGGCGTGTTCCTCGCCAGCATCTTCGTGATCGGCCTCGGCTGGCTGCCGGGGACCGCCACGCTGGACCAGGGCGCCGGCTGGCCGATCGCGGCCCAGCTCGTCCTGCCGGTGGCGGTGATCGTGCTCTACGATCTCGGCTACGTGGTGCGCATGGTGCGCGCCTCGATGGTGGAGGTGATGACGCGGCCCTATATCCGCACCGCCGTGCTCAAGGGCCTCACTTTCCGCGACGTGATCCTGAAGCATGCGCTGCGCAACGCCATGATCGCGCCCTTCACCGTGATCCTGCTGCAGATCAACTACATGATCACCGGCGTGGTGGTGGTGGAGGCGGTGTTCGCCTATCCCGGGTTCGGGCGCATGCTGCTGGATTCGGCGCTGTCCCAGGACGTGGCGACGGTGCAGGCCGCCTCGCTGTTCGCCGTGCTGGTCTCGGTCTCGACCCAGATCGCCGGCGACCTGGGCTACATGATGCTGAACCCGCGCATCCGGTTCAGTTGAGGGAGGGCTTGGCATGGCGATGAGCGACACCGGCGGCACACTGACCCGGACCTGGGCACGGCTCAGCCTGCTGCGGGAATCCCCGGTCGGCATGGTGGGCGCGGCCCTGGTGGTGTTCTGGGTCCTGGTCGCGATCTTCGCGCCGGTGATCTCGCCCTACGGGCCGAACACCAACGACCTCGACGCGCTGGTCGATCCATCGCCCAATGCGACGCACTGGTTCGGGACCGACATGCAGGGCCGCGATATCCTCGCGCGCGTGATCTGGGGCTCGCGCACGGTGCTGACCGTGGCACCGGTCGCGGTCGCCGTGGCCTATGCCATCGGCTGCCTGCTGGGCCTGCTCGCCGGCTATTACCGCGGCTGGGTCGACACGCTGATCAACCGCATCTCGGACATCATCCTGTCGTTCCCGGCAATCGTGCTCTATATCATCGTCATCATGCGGTTCGGGCCGAGCGCGCTCAACATCATCCTGGCGGTGATCTTCATCGCCACGCCGCAGATCACGCGCATCGTGCGCGGCATGACGCTGGATTTGCGCGAACGCGAATACATCGCTGCCGCCAAGATGCGCGGCGAGCCCGCGCTCTACATCATGTTCGTGGAGATCCTGCCCAATGCGCGCGGGCCGCTGATCGTCGATGCCTGCCTGCGCATGGGCTACACCACGATCGCCATCGGCGTGCTCGGCTTCCTCGGGCTGGGCCTGCCGCCGCCGACCCCCGACTGGGGCGGCATGGTGAAGGACAGCTATGCCCTGATGTCCATCTTCCCGCACATGGCGCTGTTCCCGGCGGCGGCGATCACGTCGCTGGTGGTGGGCTTCAGCCTGCTCGCCGACGGCATGCGCGAGATCAGCATGCGGGACTAGAAGGAGCCGGAATGCAATACGCCGCCGCCCCCGAGACGAATACCCGCCCCGCGACCGGACCCGGCGCGCCGCCGGTGCTCGAGCTGCGCAACGTCAGCATCTCCTATTTCGTGCGCGCGGGCGAGATGAAGGTGGTGCCGAACATCAGCTTCAAGCTTGGCCAGGGCGAGGCGCTGGGTCTGGTCGGCGAATCGGGCTGCGGCAAGTCCACCGTCGCCTTCGCAATCATGCAATATCTCGGCACGGTTGGGCGCATCACGAGCGGCCAGGTCCTGTTCGAGGGCAAGGACCTCGCCAAGTTGCCGGCGGAGGAGCTGCGCGCATTGCGCGGGCGCCGGATTTCCATGGTCTACCAGGACCCTATGAGCAGCCTCAACCCGGTCATCCCGATCGGCAGGCAGCTCATGGAGGTGCCGATCGTCCATTTCGGCCAGAGCGAGCGGGAGGCTCACGCCCGCGCCTTGCAGATGCTGCGCGAGGTCAACCTGCCCGATCCCGAAACCATGATGACGCGCTATCCGCACCAGCTCTCCGGCGGGCAGCAGCAGCGCGTGGTGATCGCGATGGCGCTGATGGCCGAGCCCTCCCTGCTGGTGATGGACGAGCCGACCACCGGTCTCGACGTGACCGTGGAGGCGGCCGTCCTCGACCTCGTCGCGCGGCTGCGCGAGAAGCACAACACCGCCATCGTCTTCATCAGCCACAATCTCGGCACCGTGGTGCGCATCTGCGACCGCATCGGCGTCATGTACGCGGGCGAGCTGGTGGAGGAAGGGCCGATCACCGACGTGTTCCGCAACCCGCGCCATCCCTATACGCGCGGCCTGCTGAGCTGCATCCCGACCCTCGGCGCGGACAAGAACAGCCGGCCGCTGACCGCGATCCCGGGCCAGGTGCCCTCGATCCTCAACCGCCCCAAGGGCTGCGTGTTCCAGCCGCGCTGCCGCTTCGCGATCGCGGAGCGCTGCAGCCAGGATCCGCTCCCGACCGTCAGCCTCGGCGAGCATCACCGCGCCAAATGCGTGCGCGCCGAGGAACTGCCGCCGCACGAGAAGCTGCCGCAAGGACTCGAGGCGGTCGCGGTCGGCCCCCAGCCGGGCGATGCGGAGGAAGTGCTGCGGATCGCCAATCTGCGCAAGACCTATCACCAGGCCACCGGCATGTTCGGCGGCAAGGGCTATGACGTGCACGCCGTCGACAACATCGACCTGGAGGCCAATCGCGGCCGCACCCTGGCGATCGTCGGCGAATCCGGCTGCGGCAAGTCGACCCTGGCCAAGGTGCTGACCGGCATCGAGCTCGGCAGCGCCGGCATGGTGACCCTGGGCGGCAAGGAGATCAGCCAGATTGCGGTGGAGGACCGCGACGCGGGCACCAAGCGCGCCATCCAGATGGTGTTCCAGAACCCGGACTCGACGCTCAACCCCAGCCATTCCATCGGCTACGTGATGACGCGCGCGATCCGCAAGCTGCGCGGCCTCACCGCGGGCGCGGCGAAGAGCGAGGCCGGGACGCTGCTCAAGACCGTGAACCTGCCGCCGGAATTCGCGAGCCGCATGCCGCGGCAGTTGTCCGGCGGCCAGAAGCAGCGCGTCGCGATCGCCCGCGCCCTGGCCGGCGAGCCGGACCTCATCCTGGCAGACGAGCCGGTGTCGGCGCTCGACGTCTCGGTGCAGGCCGCGATCATCAACCTGCTGGTGGAGATCCAGGCCAAGCGCGGCGCGACCCTCATCTTCATCTCGCACGACCTCTCGGTGGTGCGCTACATCGCCGACCACGTCGCGGTCATGTATCTGGGCCAGGTCATGGAGTTCGGCCGCACGGATGAGATCTTCGCGCCGCCTTATCATCCCTATACCGAGGCCCTGCTCTCGGCGGTCCCGATCGCGGACCCGGACGTGCATCAGCGCCGCATCATCCTGGAAGGCGCGATCCCCAGCCCGCAGAACCGCCCGCAGGGCTGCCCCTTCGCCACGCGCTGCCCGCGCAAGCTCGGCCCGATCTGCGACAACCAGGCGCCGCCGATGCAGACCACCGCCACCGGCCACCGCATTGCCTGCCACATCCCGCTGGAGGACCTGACGAAGGTCGACAAGGTGCTGGTGGCGTAGCGCTGCGATTGTGCGCACCGTCATCGCAACCCCTCCACCTGTCACCCCGGACAGCCGCGAAGCGGCGTGATCCGGGGTCCATTCATCCGCCGCATGTGCGACTGCTCAATGGACCCCGGCTCAAGGCCGGGGTGACGTAAGAGAGTGAAGGCGAGAACGAAACCCGGCCGTCTCTACCGCTTCCCCGTCAGCGCCCAGCGCAGCAGGATGAGGCGGTCATTGCCCCAATACACCTCGCCGTCGAGCACGAAGCTCGGCACGCCGAACACACCCAGCGCGACCGCGTCGGTGATGGCATGATGCAGCTCGGCCTTGGTATCGGAGCTCTTGGAGGCTTCGATCAGGCGCCGCGGATCGAGCCCCGCATCGCGCGCCGCGGCGGCGATCACGGTCTCCGTGTCGCGCTCCTCGCGCTCGCCCATGGTGAGGTCGAAGACCGCCTGCGAGAACTTGGCGCAGCCTTCCGGCTCCTTGGCCGCCTCGGTCGCGGCGAGATTGAAGCGTAGCCAGTCATACTTCTCCCATTCCACGATCCGGAGCGGGATTCCATAAAAGGCGGCCCAGCGCGCAACGTCCTTGCGGCGGTAGGCGACGTCGTATTGCCCGGACGTGGGCGCGCCGGAGAACGGATCCCACTTGCGCGCCACCATCAGCAGGTCGAAATCGAGCGGCCGCCAAGTGACCTCCGCGCCACATTCCTGCTCCAGCGCCGCGATCTGCGTCGCGGCGAGGTAGGCGTAGCGGCTGTTGAGGGCGAAATAGAAATCGACATGCTTGGCCATGGAAGAGACATCCATTGTCAGCGAGGCTCTCGCAGCCGATTAGAGCATAGCGGGCGGGCGCTGTCGCGGGTCGAACCCATGCACCGGCCTCGGCCGGTCGATGAGGGGCTGCTATGCGCGACTTAGAACAAGCCTAGTTCCGCCCGCTGAGCAGGCCCCGCGCGACCACCTGGGCCTGGATCTCAGCGGCGCCCTCGAAGACATTGAGGATGCGGGCGTCGCACAGGACGCGGCTGATCTCGTATTCCTGGGCGTAGCCGTTGCCGCCGTGGATCTGCAGCGCGTTGTCCGCATTGGCCCAGGCGATTCGCGCCGCCAGCAACTTCGCCATGCCGGCCGGGATGTCGCAGCGTCTGCCTGAATCCTTCTCGCGCGCGGCGAAATAGCCGAGCTGGCGCGCGATCATGGTCTCGACCGCCATCCAGGCGAGCTTCCCGTGCACGCGCGGGAAGTCGTAGATCGGCTTGCCGAACTGCACGCGCTCGCGAGCGTATTTCAACCCCAGCTCCATGGCGCATTGCGCGACGCCCACGGCGCGCGCCGCGGTCTGGATGCGCGCGGATTCGAAGGTCGCCATCAATTGCTTGAAGCCCTCGCCTTCGCGCCCGCCGAGCAGACTCCTCGCCGGCACCTCGAAGCCGTCGAAGCCGATCTCGTATTCCTTCATGCCGCGATAGCCGAGCACGGGGATTTCGCCGCCCCGCATGCCCTGGGCCGGGAACGGGTCGGCATCGGTCCCGCGCGGCTTCTCCGCCAGGAACATGGAGAGGCCGCGGTAATCGGTCGAGCCGGGATCGGTGCGCGCGAGCAGCGTCATCATGTCGGCGCGCCCCGCATGGGTGATCCAGGTCTTGTTGCCGGTCACCTTGTAGACGTCGCCCTCCCTCACCGCGCGGGTCTTGAGCGCGCCGAGGTCGGAGCCGGTGTTGGGCTCGGTGAACACCGCCGTCGGCAGGATCTCGCCGCTCGCGAGCTTCGGCAGCCAGTAGCGCTTCTGCTCCTCCGTGCCGCCGAGGCGGATCAGCTCCGCCGCGATCTCCGAACGCGTGCCGAGCGAACCCAAGCCTATGTAGCCGCGCGACAATTCCTCCGTCACCACGCACATGGCGAGCTTGCCGAGCCCCGCGCCGCCGAATTCCTCCGGCACGGTCAACCCGAACACGCCCATTTCCGCGAGCTGCGCGATGACCCCCAAGGGGATCAGCTCATCCTTCAGGTGCCAGCGATGCGCCTGCTCGCGATGATTCTCCGCGAAGCGGCGGAACTGGTCGCGCACCATCAGCAGCGCCTCGTCGCCAAGGCCGAGTTCGCCGAACTCCCCTTCGGCAATCAGCCTTGCTAGACGCGCGCGCAGGGCCGGCAAGTCCGCCTGCTGGAAGATTGCAGCGTGATTCGCCAGCTTTTCGAGATCGCCGGCACCGAGACCGAGATCGGCCGGCCGCACCATCTCGCCCTGGCTCATCGGAATGCCGCCGAGTATCTGCGCCAGGTATTCGGTGAATCCGAGTTGCAGGATCAGCCGCTCGCGTTCGCCGAGCTTGCCCGCGCGTTCCAGGTTCTTCGCCCAGTCCAGCGCCGCGCGCAAAGCCGCCACATAGGTCGCGAGCCACGCGAAGCCATGGGCCGCATTCTGGTCGCGGTCGAGCGCGGCAGCATCGATCCTGCCGGCCGGCGCAACCCGCGCGCCGATTGCGGCTTGCGCGCGCGCCAGCACGTCTTCCGCCGCGCCCAGTGTGTCGCGGCACGATGTCAGCAGATCGGATGGCAGGGCGGCGTCGCGCGCCGCCGCGCCCGGAGCGCCGGCGGACATGGGATACGCTTACCCTTCGACCACGTCTTCCAGGGTGCGGCAGCCGGGCCGCTTGGCCTGGACCAGCACCGCCATGTTGCCGGGCTTGTGCTGGTTCTTCCACATCTTCGTATGCGCGGCCGGGATATCGTGCCAGCCGAACACCTCGGACATGCAGGGATCGATGCGCCGTTCCAGCACCAGGTTGTTGGCCTGGCTCGCCTGCAGCAGGTTCGCGAAATGACTGCCCTGGATGCGCTTCTGCCGCATCCATACGAAGCGCGCATCCATGGTGAGATTGTAGCCGGTGGTGCCGGCGCAGAACACGACCATGCCGCCGCGCTTCACCACGAAGCACGACACGGGGAAGGTCTGCTCGCCCGGATGCTCGAACACGAAATCGACGTCGACGCCCTTGCCTGTGATACCCCAGATCGCCTTGCCGAACTCGCGGCAGCGCTTCATGTAATCCGCGTAGCCGGCGACGTCGTCGACGTCCGGCAACTGGCCCCAGCAATTGAAGTCGTTGCGGTTGATGACGCCCTTGGCGCCCAGCGACATCACGAATTCGCGCTTCGATTCGTCGGAGATGATTCCGATCGCGTGAGCGCCCGCCGTCGCGCAGAGTTGCACCGCCATCGAGCCGAGCCCGCCGGAAGCGCCCCAGATCAGCACGTTGTGTCCGGGGCGCAGGATATGCGGCCGATGGCCGAACAGCATGCGATAGGCCGTCGCGAGCGTCAGCGTGTAGCACGCGCTCTCTTCCCAGGTCAGGTGCTTGGGCCGCGCCATCAGCTGCCGGCCCTGCACCTTGGCGAATTGCGCGAAGGATCCGTCCGGCGTCTCGTAGCCCCAGATGCGCTGCGAGGGCGAGTTCATCGGATCGCCGCCGTTGCACTCCTCGTCGTCGCCGTCGTCCTGGTTGCAATGGACGACCACCTCGTCGCCGACCTTCCAGCGCTTCACCTTGGAGCCGACCGCCCACACGATGCCCGACGCATCGGACCCGGCGATGTGGTACTCGGCCTTGTGCACGTCGAAGGGCGAGATCGGCTTACCGAGCCCGGCCCACACGCCGTTGTAGTTCACGCCGGCCGCCATCACGAGCACGACCACCTCGTCCGACTCGGGCTGCGGGGTCGGCACCACCTCGACCTGCATGCTCTGCTCCGGCGGGCCGTGGCGCTCGCGCCGGATCGCCCAGGCATACATCTTGGACGGCAGGTGCCCCATGGGCGGGATCTCGCCGACCTCATAGAGGTCTTTGCGCACCCCGTTTCCGCCCGGGGCATTTTCCTTGCGAAGCTGGATCACTTCCGCCGTCTCGGACATGCCTCATCTCCCTGTTCGTTTCGCGCCCGCTCAGACTCCGGCGCTCCCCTCGCCTGTCATCATGCCTTCGCACCTGCGATTTGCGCAACGCAAAATAGTCATGATCGTGCGACTTCAGTTCAGACTTAGGTATAAACTGACTATTTCATGGGCACACGAGCAACATAATTCCATCCCGGTGTGCTGCACTGCGGGACCGAGGGTTCCCGTCTAGCATAACCCCGCACCGCCCTGCTTGGTTGCGCCCGCGACGGGCGCCGTGGTCAAGCCTGGGCGCGCACCGCGCCAGTGCCACAGGACCGCCCCACGCGGGACTCAATCGCCGACGATTTTCCCGCCGTCAGATCCATCACCGGACAAGGAGACTTCAGAATGATGACACGGCGCCATTTTGCGCTGAGCGCGGGCATGGCTGTGGCCGGCGGCGCGATTGCCGCGACTCTGCGAACGGCGCGCGCCGGCGATCCCTTCGATGAATTGGCCGCGGAGTTCGCGCGCATCGAGCGGGAAGTCGCCGGCCGCCTCGGCGTCGCGGTTCTCGACACCATGAGCGGCGAGGCGGCGGGCCATCGCAGCGACGAGCGCTTCCCGCTGTGCAGCACCTTCAAGCTGCTGGCGGGCGCCGCGATCCTGGCGCGCGTCGATGCGGGCGAGGAGAGCCTGGAGCGCCGCATCCAATTTGGCGCCGGCGACCTCGTCACCTATTCGCCGGCCACCGAGAAGCGAACCGGCGAGCCGGGCATGACTCTCGCGGAATTGTGCGAGGCCGCGATCACCCTCAGCGACAACACGGCGGGCAACCTGCTGCTGGAAACGCTCGCCGGACCGGCGGGTTTCACTGCCTACGCGCGGTCCCTCGGGGATTCCGCCACGCGCCTCGACCGCATCGAGCCGGCGCTCAACGAGGCAATCCCCGGCGATGCGCGCGATACCACCACGCCGGCCGCGATGACGGCAAACCTGAACGCGCTCATCCTCGGCGATGCGCTGTCGAGCGCATCCAGAAACCGTCTCACGCATTGGATGATCGCCAACAAGACAGGCGACGCGCGCCTCAGGGCCGGCCTGCCGAAAGACTGGCGGGTCGGCGACAAGACCGGCTCCGGCGATCGCGGCACCACCAACGACATCGGCGTCGCCTGGCGGCCCGATCAGGGGCCGATCATCATCGCGGCCTATCTGACGCAGACCACGGCCCCGACCGATCAGCGCAACGCGGCCCTCGCCGCGGTCGCACGCGCTATCGCTTCCCGCTTGGGCAGTTAGCGGGCTGTCCGGCGCGCACCGATTGGCCGCTGCTCGGTTTCAGAACAGGTGCAATATTGCTGCCACCGCGCCTAGCACGATCAGGAGCAGGACCAACAGAACCGGCCAACCGGTGCGATTGCAGGACTCGATCGCCGCGAAACCCAAATGCCGCCACAGCCGCGGGCGCATCGGGCCAGCTGGGGCGAGCGCTTGCGCACTGCGCGATAGTCCTCGTCGTTTTGGAGCTCCAGGTAGGCCTCACACGCGGCGATCGCCGATCGACCAGCGTTCACCAAGCACGGCGATGTCTCGAGTTTCAAGCTGATCGAGAGACCAGCTCGCGACCACGCGATCCGAAAGCGTGTGCAGCACAAGTGAGCTTTCGGCAAAGAACAGCCGCACGCTCTGCCTCGCTGGTTTTGTTGCGAAGATACCAACCCTGAATGTCGAGACCGCTCATGTCGCGTCGCACACCTTGCGCAGGGCCTGCCACTCGGCGTCGCTCATGGCGGGCGCGCCGGTCGGCGGCTGCTGCGTGGCGGCGATGCGCGCGGCGAGATCGGGATGGCTGGAAAGGAACTCGGGCAGGCGGCCGAACGCACCCGTGCGCATGTCCTCCTTGATCACGCCGAAGAACGCCGCCATGCCGTCGGCGCGGATGCCGGCCCGTTGCAGCAGGGCGATGCCGCGCGCATCGGCCTCGCGCTCCATCTCGCGGCTGTAGGACAGGGCAAGCGCAAGCTGGCCGAGGCTGGCGAGCGAGGAATCTCCGAAGATGAGCGAGACGACGACACCCAGGCCCAGTTGATGGATGAAGCCGCGCATCGGGTGGTTCAGCTCCACATGTCCCATTTCGTGGGCCAGCACGCCGGCCACCATTTCCGGATTGCGCGCCCGCTCGATCAGGCCGGAGAAGACGACGATGCGGTGGCCCGGCACCGCGAAGGCGTTCGGGTCGCCCTCCTTGCGCACGAACAGCTTCACCTTGCGCGCCGGGTCCTGCTCCGGCCAAAGGCGGTCGCCCAGAGCCTGGAGCGCGCGCAGCCCCTCCTCCCCCGTGCAGCGCGTGCGTTCCGGGAACATCAGCGATTCGACTTGCGCTCCGATGCGGTCCTCCCAGGCAAAGGGGATCCAGGTCGCGATGGCGATGGTGGCACGGCTCCAGCCGAGATAGAGCCCCGCCAGCACGGTGACGCCGACGGCGCCCCACAGCAGGAATCCCCGGAGCAGGCCCGCCAGCTCCCGTGCGCGCCAGCGGCGCAGCGCCGGCTGTTGCGTGAGCAGCGCGTCGAGCTGCGCGCCCGGCGCGATCTCCAGCCGCGCCGCATCGTCGGAGTCGAGCCGCAGCATATAGGCGCCGCTGACCGCGTTCTGGTCCGCGACCCGCACGTGCGACAGCGGCCAGACCGCGATCGTCGCGTTCCGCTCGTCGAAAATGCCGATCTCCGCCGTTCCGATCGCGAGCCGGACGGCATGCGGCTTGGCGACCCTGCCGTCGAAGAACCGGTGCAGCTCGCTCATGCCGATGGCGCTCGTCGCCCGCTCAGAAGAAGCCGGGATCGAACGCCTCCAACAGCCCTTCGCCGAATTTCGGCCGGTCGAGGGAGGTCTGTTTCAGGCGCTCGACATCCAGTTCGCCGTGGATCGTCAGCCGGTTTGCGAAGAACTTTAAGCTGCGATGCACCGCCACCGGCAGCCCGATTCCCAGCGTCAGGATCACCCACAGCAGGTTGCCCAGCCACAGGCTGACATAGCTCCAGGCCGTCACCTCGCTGGAGAAACGCAACTCGGCAAGCTGCAGGTTGTTGGCGATGGTGCGGAACCAGGCCGCCATGTAGTGGGCGAAGGCCAGGATGCCGATGACGGCGATTCCGAGATACCCCGCAACCACCACCCCGAAGATGAACTTGACGTAGAGCACGCCTTGCTCGGCGGTCAGGTTGGGCTCGCGCCCCATGATTTCGGCCTCCTCCATCTCGCGTTGGATGGGCGCGATCTGGTCCAGCGTGCCGGTCGCGCTCAGGTAGGCCCAGATGAGCCCGCCCCACAGGGCGATGCCGAGGATCATGCCGATGAAGCCGAGCACGAAGGACAGGTAGAGCGGTTTGGCCGAGGCCTGGAGCGACGCCTTCGTGTTGCCGAAATAGCTGTTGTTGAAACGGTCTTCCGCGAGGCGCAGCGCGGTCCAGGGCGCGGCGAAATTCAGCGTGACGAGGTTGAGCAGCGTGAAGAGGAAGGCCTTCACGCCGTATCGCCAAGCCGACCCGGTCATGCCGCCGCGGATGCCGCACCACAGGGTGCGCGTGAGCCGGTAGTTCTGCGCGGCATACTGCGCGACGAAGATCAGATAGAGGATGAGCACGGGGAAGCCGATCTGGCCGATCAGCCCGAGCGTCGGGCCGAGCATGATCGTGGCGACCGCGAGCGCGATGAAGCCGATAATGTAGATGCCGACGACGATCAGGAATCCGGCGAACAGCTCCCCGCCGCGTCCCGTGTATTCGAAGCGCTGCCCCTGCAGCGTCGTGTGCGACCAGGCATAGCGCCGGAGGTTGGTCTTGCCCCAGAAGCGGTAGATGGTGAGCGTGATGATGCCGAGCAGCAGGTTCTTGATGAAGATCCAATAGAGTGCACCGATGGTCCCATCGTAGTGCAGCTTCTGCACCGGCTGCTGCGCGCCCGGCCAGGACGCGGCCGCGACGACTCCGCCTCGATCGTTCATGGAACCCCCCAGATTCGCGGCCGCGGCCGGCGATCGGTCGCGCTCTCCCGCCCATGCCCCCACGCGCAACACTAGAAATAAAACCTACCCCCTGCAAGCCGGCAATGCCTTGGTCGCGGGTGCCGCCGCGCGGGTTCACTCCGGCCGGGCGTCGGCGCCCTCGCTTGACTCCGCCCCGACCCTGTGAATACATGCGCGCGACCACGTGGTGATTTGGACCGGATTGCGGCCACGTTAAACAAGCGGCTAAAAGGACCTGGCGATTCTCAAAGCGCGCCTCGACCTTGGTTCCGGTCGGGGTTTTTTATTGCCTGGATTCCATCGGGATGCCCGTCCGGAATCCGGGGGGAGCCAGGAACATGCAGAGCTACGATCGCGAAATCCTGCCCGAATGGGGCATCGCCACCCAGATGGTGCATGGCGGACAGACCCGCTCGCACCACGCCGAGACCGCCGAGACCATCTACATGACCTCCGGTTATGTCTATCGGTCGGCGGAGGAGGCCGAGGCCGCGTTCAACAATTCGCGCCCGCGCTTCGTCTATGGCCGCTTCGGCAACCCGACCGTCTCGATGTTCGAGGAGCGCATGGCGCTGCTGGAAGGCGCCGAGGCCGCGCGCGCCACCGCCAGCGGCATGGCCGCGGTCTTCGCCTCTCTCGCCTGCCTCGTGAAGGCCGGCGACCGCGTGGTTGCATCCGATGCCCTGTTCGGCTCCTGCAACTACATCGTCCAGGAGATTCTGCCCAAGTGGGGCGTGGAGACCGTCTCGGTCGACGGCCGCGACCTCGACCAGTGGCGCAAGGCGCTGTCCAAGCCGACAAAGGCCGTCCTGCTCGAGACGCCCTCCAACCCGAGCTTGCGGCTGGTGGATCTCGAGGCGGTGTGCGACCTCGGCCACGCCGCCGGCGCGCAGGTCATCGTCGACAACGTGTTCGCGACCCCGCTGTTGCAGCGTCCGCTCGCGTTCGGCGCCGATATCGTGGTCTATTCCGCGACCAAGCACATCGACGGCCAGGGCCGCTGCCTCGGCGGCGTCATCCTCGGCACCGCCAAATACATCAATGAGACCTTGCAGCCTTTCATCCGCCACACCGGGCCGAGCCTGAGCCCGGTCAACGCCTGGATCCTGCTCAAGGGCCTGGAGACGCTCGACCTGCGCCTGCAGCGCCAGTGCGAGAGCGCGGAGAAGATCGCCAAGGAGCTGCAGGGCCACCCCAAGCTCAACCACGCGCACTATCCGACGCTGGCGAACTTCCCGCAGGTGGAGCTGGCGCGCCGGCAGATGAAATCCGGCGGCAGCATGGTGAGCCTGGATTTGGAGGGCGGCAAGGAAGCGTCGTTCCGCTTCCTCGACGCGCTGAGGCTGGTGCTGATCTCCAACAATCTCGGCGATTCGAAATCGATGGCGACGCATCCCGGGACCACCACGCACCAGCGCCTGACGCCCGAGCAGAAGATCGCACAGGGCATCACGCCGGGACTGGTCCGCCTGTCGATCGGCCTCGAGGACGTGAAGGACCTTCTCGCCGACGTCCGGCAAGCGCTGGACGCGGCATAGGGAAAGAAAGAGGCGCCGCTCTCACGCGCGGGAGAGGATGTTTCCCAGCGGAGATCTTGTAGTCCGCACGGCAGATGCACGCACCAGACGCGCTTTACTGCGCCGGCTGCCGGCTTACTGCCGGTCCCCGCGCGGAAACTCGTCGTTGGCGGGCTTCTGCGACACGCCGATTTGCTTCAGCCACCGCTGCTCGATCGCCCGCTGGATGCGCTCGGGCTCCTCACCCTCCGTCGGGCGGGCAAGCCAGGTCGCTTCGTCCTGAGTATAGGGCCACATGGTCCACGTCCTTCCGTGACGCGCAGGCGGTCGCTGGCCCTGAATCGCGATTTTATTGCTGCGCTGCGTGACCACTATCTTGTTATTTCGCTGTTGTATTTCAAATGAATTTTGCAATGCAGCATGGCAGGGGGGGTCGCTGCTGCGCTGGACGGGCGGAACGATCCGCCTCTATATTGCATTGCAAAACGTGGCCTTTAGGGCCGGACGTGAGGTCAGGGGCGCCGATGGACCGGGAAAGATTGCCGCAGACTGAGACCCGCAGGGAGCAACCGAGGGACCAACCCTGGCTGTTCCGCACCTATGCCGGCCATTCCTCCGCCGCCGCTTCCAATGCGCTCTACCGCACCAACCTCGCGCGCGGGCAGACCGGCCTCTCCGTCGCCTTCGACCTGCCGACCCAGACCGGCTACGACCCCGACCACCCCCTCGCCAAGGGCGAGGTGGGCAAGGTCGGCGTGCCCATCAGCCATCTCGGCGACATGCTGGCGCTGATGGACGGCCTGCCGCTCGACCGCATGAACACCTCGATGACGATCAACGCGACGGCGCCGTGGCTGCTCGCGCTCTACATCGCCGCTGCGGAGAAGCAAGGGGTCGACCGCGCGCTGCTGCAAGGCACGGTACAGAACGACATCATCAAGGAATACCTCTCGCGCGGCACCTACATCTTCCCGCCGGAGCCGAGCCTCAAGCTCACCGCCGACGTCATCGCCTTCACCTATCGCGAGGTTCCCAAGTGGAACCCGACCAATGTCTGCTCCTACCACCTGCAGGAAGCGGGCGCGACACCGGAGCAGGAATTGGCCTACGCGCTGGCGACCGCCATTGCCGTGCTCGACCGCGTGAAGCCGCGCGTGCCAGCGGAGGACCTGCCGCAGGTGGTCGGGCGGATCAGCTTCTTCGTCAATGCCGGGCTGCGCTTCATCACCGAGTTGTGCAAGATGCGCGCCTTCACCGAATTGTGGGACGAGATCACGCGCGAGCGCTACGGCGTCGCCGACCCGAAGCTGCGCCGCTTTCGCTACGGCGTGCAGGTCAATTCCCTCGGCCTCACCGAGCAGCAGCCCGAGAACAACGTCTATCGCATCCTGCTGGAGATGCTGGCCGTCACCTTGAGCAAGGATGCGCGCGCCCGCGCCGTGCAGCTGCCGGCCTGGAACGAGGCGCTGGGCCTGCCGCGCCCCTGGGACCAGCAATGGTCGCTGCGCCTGCAGCAGATCCTCGCCTTCGAGACCGACCTGCTCGAATACGACGACATCTTCAACGGCTCCAAGGTGATCGACGCCAAGGTCGCAGACCTGAAGCAGGCGGCGCGCGAAGAGCTCAAGCACATCGCGGAGATGGGCGGCGCGGTCGCCGCGATCGATTCCAGCTACATGAAGCAGCGTCTGGTCGAATCCAATGCGCGCCGCGTGGCGGCGATCGAAGCTGGCGAGCAGGTGGTGGTCGGCGTCAACCGCTACACCGACAGCGCGCCTTCGCCGCTCACCGCCGGCAGCGATGGCGGCATCCTCAGCATCGACGAGGCCGCCGAGACCGAGGCCATCGAGCGCCTCGAGGCCTGGCGCGCCGGCCGCGACGAGAAGGCCGTGAAGGCCGCGCTGGCGCGGCTGGAAGATGACGCGCGCATGGGCCAGAACATCATGCCCGCCTCGATTGCCTGCGCCCATGCCGGCGTCACCACCGGCGAATGGGCAGCCGCCCTGCGCCAAACCTATGGCGAATACCGCGCGCCGACCGGCATTTCCCGCGCCGCCTCCAACGCGCCGCATCTCGACCTCGACGCCGTGCGCGCGCGGGTCGAAGCCGTCTCGGCAAAGCTCGGCCGGCGCATCAAGATCCTGGTCGGCAAGCCCGGCCTCGACGGCCATTCCAATGGGGCGGAGCAGGTCGCCGTGCGCGCCCGCGATTGCGGCATGGACCTTGTTTATGACGGCATCCGCTTTACCCCGGAGGAGATCGTCCAGGCGGCGCAGGAGCAAGGCGTGCACGTCATCGGCCTCTCCATCCTCTCCGGCTCGCATGTCACGCTGGTGAAGGACGTTCTGGACCGCCTGCGCGCCGGCGGCCTCGACGTGCCCGTGGTGGTGGGCGGCATCGTGCCGCCGGAGGATGCCGAGCGCCTGAAGGCGCTGGGAGTCGCGCGCATCTACACGCCCAAGGACTACGACATGTGCCGCATCATGGGCGAGATCATCGACTTGGTCGAAGCCGCCCACGCACGCGCGGCGTGAGTGATGTCTGACCGCACGAAAGAGATTCTAACCAAGCGAAATTCCCCTTCCCCCCTTGTGGGGGAAGGATGCGAAGCCTTAGCGAACGAAGTGAGCTTAGGCGAAGCTGGATGGGGGGTGACGCGGCACGAACGTTCGAAGCGAAGCACCGCAAGACGCGCCCAGGCGCATCATCACCTTTCGCCCAGCATCGTGCGGCGGCACCCCCCATCCCTACCTTCCCCCACAAGGGGGGAAGGGGCTCACTATGCGTGCTGACACGGCGGTGCATTCCATGCGTGAAAGCTAGCCGCCATGTTCCGCGAGATCGTCGCTTTCCGGCGTGCGCCGCAATTCAACGACCGCTTCCGCCACGATTTGCGCGAACTGCTGCGCTGGCGGCGCGACGTGCGCCGCTTCCGCACCGACCCGATTCCCGATTCGCTCGTGGAGGAATTGCTGGACCTCGCCTGCCTCGCGCCCTCGGTCGGCAATGCGCAGCCCTGGCGCTTCGTCATCGTGGACGACCTCGCCAATCGCACCGCAATCATCGCCAACTTCAACGCCGCGAACGAGCGCGCCCTCGCCGGCTATCAGGGCGAGCGTGCGCGGCTCTATGCCAGCCTGAAGCTTTCGGGCCTGCAGGACGCGCCACGTCATCTCGCGGTGTTCTGCGAGGAAGGCACAAGCCAGGGCCAGGGCCTCGGCCGCCAGACCATGCCCGAGACCCTGCGCTATTCCGCTGTGCTCGCGGTCCATACGCTCTGGCTCGCCGCGCGCACCCGCGGCATCGGCATCGGCTGGGTTTCCATCCTCGATCCGGCCGCGGCCACCCGCCAGTTGCGCGTGCCGGAGGGCTGGTCACTGATCGCCTATCTCTGTGTCGGTTGGCCGGTGGAGGAGCACGACCAGCCCGAGCTACAACGCGCCGGCTGGCAAGCGCGTGAGGATGCTTGCCGCCAGGTGCTACAGCGTTAGAAAGGAAGCCAGCGGAAGCCGCCTGCCCGTCACTGCACGATCATGAGCTGATTGTCCCTGACCTGCCACTCGCTGAGACGGTCGAAAAACGCCATCCCGAGCACATTCGCGAGCGCGCCATCCACCGTAACCTTGGCGGGAACGTCGTCAATCACGATGGAACCGACCTGGAGCCGGTACAGGCGAACGCTGGCGGCCTTCTCCACACCTCGCCCCATCTGGACCTTCTGGTCGAAGGTCAACGAGGAGGGATCAAACCCGATGCGCCGCGCGTCCTCCAACGTCAGCACGATGTCCGCCACATCGGTATCCACCACGAAATCCACGAAGGTATCGCCAATGTCGACGCGCGGATGAAAGCGGCCGTCATCGGCCCTGGCGAAACGCACGCCTTCGCCGCGATCGAAGCTGTCCATCCTCGCGGCCGCCAGGAGCTGGAGGCTGCCCACGTAGATCTCCTTGTGGAACGATAGACCCATGGTCAGCAGCATGGCGGCGATCGGGCAGAATGACATAAGCGCAGGTTCCCCCGACCGGATCTGAACGATCGCGTGCGCGACCATGAGCATGACGCCGATGAGCGCAAGCGCGGTGATCAAGGTAAAAAAGACGCCGTCCCCGATGAGCCCGGGCGCAAGCACTTGCACGGCAATGAGCGCCCCCGAGATGACGATGTACGGGACGGCAGCCCATAAGGTAAGCTTCCGTTGCATGCAGCGCCCCTCCCGGCTCCCGGTTGCGCGACACTGCAATTGCAGCCAGCAGGGGTTAAGGTTCGGTTATTCTGGCCTGCCGTCGTCTAAGGCACCAGCGTCAGCACCCCGTTCTCCACGCGCCAGCCGCTGAGGCGGCGCAGGAAAGCCATGCCGAGCAGGCTCTTCGACATCTCGGCTTCGTTGACGGCGGCCGGCAGGTCGCGCATGGCGATCGTGCCCACAGCAAAGCTGTCGAGCCGGACCGATGCGCCGCGCACCGTGCCGTTCGCGGTCTCGGCAAGCTGATCGAATTCGAGCCGCGCGGGATCGAGCCCGATGCGCCGCGCGTCGCTCGGCGCCAGCACGATGTCGGTCGCGCCGGTATCCACCATGAAGGTGACGCGCCCGCCATTGACGTTGGCCTGGACGTAGAAATGCCCGTCCGGCCCGGCCGGGAAGCTGACACTGCCGTCCTGGTGCGACATGCCCTGCATGGGCGAGAGGCCGCCGAGGAAGCGCTTGCCGATGAAGGCCGCGTCATCCTTGAACGAGAGGATGCCGGTCAGCACCACGAAAATCCCGACCCAGATCGCCGCGTTGCGGAGCGCGCTCTGCGGCCGGGCCCGCGCGAAGGCGAGCACCGACGCGCCGATCAGCGCGATCCACCCGACGCGATAGATGATGCTCATCCGCGTGTCGGGATCGTCGAGCGTCCCGGGAAACATCTGCTCCAGGATGAAGACCAGCGCGACGGTCCCGCCGAGCAGGATCAGGAGCCAGAATCCGACTGAGTGCCGCACGTTTCGCCCTCCCTCGTCTTCTCTCAAGATAAGAGTGGGCGGCCGCGGTGCCAAGGTAACAACGGCAGGCAACAACGGCCGCCCGAGTGGGAGGGAGGAAGCCCCCAGAAGAGCTCAGGAGCCGCTGTCCAGCGCCTTGGCCATTTCCACCAGCTCGATGAACTCGGCGCGGTAGCCGTCGCCGTCGCTGCCGCGGGCGGCCCGCGCTGCCTCCGCGATCTGGTCATAGCCCCAGGCGCCGACGTAATCGCCGCCGCGCAGCTTCTGCCCGAAGGCCGCCACCGCCGCCGCGAAGCGCGCGTCGGACGGCGCGTCGCCAGCCTCGGTCAGCGCAGAGACGAGCAGCGGCGTCTCGATCAGCTTCGACACATCGCCCTCCGGCGCCTTGTAGCGCAGGCGCAGGAACGCGAACTCGGCCGCCCGGGGATCGACCCGCTCATCGGCGTGCTCGCCATAGCGCAGCGGGTCGACCGCCAGCCCTTTCGAGCCCTTGAGCGCGATCTCGTAGACGGCCGTAACGGTGTGGCCGGCGCCGATCTCGCCCGCATCCTTGCGGTCGTTGTTGAAATCCTCTCTGGCGAGCGCGCGGTTCTCGTAGCCGACCAGGCGGTACTCCGCGACCACTTCCGGGTTGAACTCGATCTGGATCTTCACGTCCTTGGCGATGGTCTGGATGGTGCCGGAAAGCTGGTCGGCGAGCAGCCGCTTCGCCTCCTTGAGGGAATCGACGTAGCCGTAATTGCCGTTGCCGACATCGGCGATCTGCTCCATCAGCGCATCGTTGTAATTGCCTTCGCCGAAGCCGAGCGTGGTCAGCGAGACGCCGCTCTCGCGCGCATCCTCCACCATGCTCTTGAGCTGCCCGATATCGGTGACGCCCACATTGAAGTCGCCATCGGTCGCCAGGATGATGCGGTTGATGCCGCCGTCGATCCTCGCTTCCTTGGCCTTCGTGTAGGCGAGCGCGAGGCCCTGGCCGCCCGCCGTCGATCCGCCGGCGCGCAGCCGGTCCAGCGCCGCCTTGATCTTCGCTTTCTCCTTGCCGGCGGTCGGCTCCAGCACCAGACCTGCCGCACCGGCATAGACCACGATCGTGACCTTGTCGTCGTCGCGCAACTGGTCGGTCAGGATCTTCATGCCGGCCTGCAGCAAGGGCAGCTTGTCCGGCTGGTTCATCGAGCCGGACACGTCGACCAGGAAGACGAGGTTGGCGGCCGGCCGCTCCGCCGGCGGCGGCGCGTAGCCCTTGATGCCGATATGCAGCAGATGCGTCTCCGGGTTCCACGGCGTCTTGGCGACCGAGGTCGTCACGCGGAAAGCCTCGCCGCCAGGCTCCGGCGCCGGATAATCGTAGGAGAAGTAGTTGATCATCTCCTCCACCCGCACCGCATCCTTGGGCGGCATCTGGCCGTTCATCAGGAAGCGCCGCACATTGGCATAGGCGCCGGTATCGACGTCGATGGAGAAGGTGGAGACCGGCGCCTGCGCAACCTGCTTGACCGTGCTCTCGTCCACGGCGAGATAGTTCTCGCCCTCGCCCGGGATCGGCTGGATCATCGGCTCGCCCGGCACCATGTAGCCGCCCATCAACGCGCCCGGCGGGGCTGGCATGACGATGGCGGAAGAGTCTTGCGGCGGGAAAGTCGCAGCGGCGCCCGTCGCGCGATCGGCTCCCGGCGCCGCCGCGCCCTGAACGATGCCGCCTGCGGCGACGGATTCGTCCTTCTTGCCCGCGCTGAGCTTCGCTTCTTCCTGCGTACTCGGCTGATTGCCGTTGGCGGCTTGTTCTTTGATGGGCTGCGCCTCGCAACCGAGCAGAATGGCGACGGTGGAGACGCCCGCGATCCAAAGCCGTGGACCCGGCAGCTTTGACCTTTGCATTTGCCTTCCCCTTCTCTAGAACCGTGCCATGGTTCGGCGCGCGTGGCGCGGGCCTCCCTGGCAGGTCCTCCCTTATCGCGTGCATAAATGGCGGGCCGGGGGCGCAATTGCGGCAGGATGGTGGCAGATGGACCCGATGAGGAATGCGTGAGCGCTGACTCCTCCAGCCTGCTGCGCCTGTTCCGCCGCTACCCGCGCGCCGATCTCGCGCCCTATCGCCATTTTATCGTCGCGGACCGCCATCTCGGCTGGGTGCAGCCGGATTTCGCCCGGTTGCTGGCCGAGTTCCCCGATGTCTTCTATCTCACCGACCGCGAAGTGCACCTGCACGAGCGCCTGGAGGCAGTGAAGGATCGCAGCGAAGCCGTGGCCGACGTGCTGGCGAAGCTGCATGAGCGTGGCGCCATTCCCGGATGGCGCGGCGAGCTTTATCCCGTCAATCGCCGCTTCGGCGAAGCGCCCTTGCTGTTGATGGAGCGCGCGGCGACGCCCTTGTTCGGCGTGCAGACCTACGGCGTCAACGTGAACGGTCTCGTGCGCCATGGCGATGCTTGGCAGGTGTGGATCGCGCGCCGCGCCATGACCAAGCATGTCGATCCCGGCAGGCTCGATCTCGTGGTCGGCGGCGGCCAGCCCTACCACCTTTCCCTCGCCGACAACCTGCTCAAGGAATGCGCGGAGGAGGCCTGCATCGGCCCCACCTTGGCCGAGCGCGCACGGCCCGCAGGCCTCACCTCCATGGTGGTCGAGGCTATGGAGGGCCTGCGCGTCGGCGTGCAGTTCAACTTCGATCTCGTTCTGCCGGCGGATTTCCAGCCGCGCAACGAGGATGGCGAGGTCTCCGAGTTCCAGCTCTGGTCCATGGAGCGCCTGGAAGAGAACCTGCGCAGCGCCGACGACTTCATGTTCGACGCCGCCCTCGCGAAGCTCGACCTGCTGGTGCGACTGGGCGCGATCGGGCCCGACGATCCGGATTATCTTGACCTCCTCGCGCAATTGCGCCGGCCGACTCCCTACGTGCGCGCATGAGCCTCCTCGACCACATCCACCGCTGCCAGAACGCGGACATGCGCAAGTTCCTCCCCTGGCTGATTGGCGGCGAGCGTGCGGGCTGGGTGCGGCGCGACCTGGCCGCGCGCCTCGCCAACTACCCGACCGTGTTCGCGATGGATGACAACTCAGTGCGCCTGCGCGATCACCTCGCCGGCTTCGACCACCGCTCCGCCGCGGTGGGAGATGTCGCGCGCGATCTCTACGAGGCGGGCGTCTTCACCGGTTGGCGCAACGAGTGGTTCCCGGTACTGACGCGCTTCGGCGCGCCGCCGCTGATGCGGCTGGAGCGCTCCGCGGTCCCCATGTTCGGCGTGCACGGCTATGGCGTGCACATGAACGGCTTCGTGCGCGAGCGCGGCCGCCTCAAGCTCTGGATCGGCAAGCGCGCCGACGACCGGCCGATCGAGCCGGGCAAGCTCGATCACCTCGTTGCCGGCGGGATCCCGCTCGGCATGGGCGTGGTGGAATGCCTGGTCAAGGAATGCGAGGAGGAAGCCTCGATCCCCGAGGCGCTCGCCCTGCGCGCAAGGCCTGCCGGCGCCATCCGCTACCGCATGGAGCACCAGGGCTGGCTGCGCAACGACACGATGTTCGTCTACGACCTGGAGCTGCCCGGCGATTTCACGCCCGCCAACAGTGACGGCGAGATCGCGAGCTTCCGCCTGGTGGAGTTGGAGGAAGTGGAAGAGATCCTGGCCGCCGGCGAGGATTTCAAGTTCAACGTCGCGCTGGTGCTGATCGATTTCCTGATCCGCCACGGTCACCTCAAGCCGGAGCATCCCGACTACAGCGACGTCGCCCTCGGCCTCTGGCGGCACGAGTAGCACGCTTCCTTCCCCTTGTGGGGAAAGGATGCGAGCCTTAGCGAACGAAGTGAGCTTAGGCGAAGCTGGGTGGGGGTGATGCCGCACGATTGCCGAAAACAACGCACTCACAGTCGTGCTGCTGACACACTCGGTGTTGCCCAGCGCGTCTTCATCATCTGCCGCCGTGCCGCGTCACCCCCCATCCCAACCTTCCCCCACAAGGGGGGAAGGGGCGTCGCGCACTTCCGCTCGCCTTCCTCGCAGGAGAGACTTGCTCGCAACCCCTACTGCCACAACTGCAGCGCGCCGATGTCGACCTCCGTCATCACCTCCACCGAGCCGCGATAGATCATGTCGAGCGCCACCCACAGGATGATGGCGAGGCCGACATAGGCGACCCAGTGGTGGCGCTTGAGGACGTTGGCGATGATGGTGGCCGCCGCGCCCATCAGCGCGACCGACAGAACGAGGCCGATGACCAGCACCCAGGTATGATGGCTGGCCGCCCCGGCCACCGCCAGCACGTTGTCGAGCGACATGGAGACGTCGGCGATCACGATCTGGATGATAGCCTGGCGCATGGTCTTGGCGGGCGCCGCGCCGGGCAGCGCCTCCGGCTGTTCCGCCAGCTCCTCCTGCTCGTCCTTGGTCAGCGCCGCACGCGACATCGCGGCCTCGTGCAGGCGCTCGCGCCGTTGCGCGCTGAGCTCGCGCCAGAACTTCCAGCATACCCAGAGCAGCAGCAGGCCGCCGGCCAAGGTGAGGCCGATGATGAGGAGCAATTGGGTGGTGACGAGGGCGAACAGGATGCGCAGCACGGTGGCCGCCGCGATGCCGATGACGATGACTTTTTTGCGCTGCTCCTTCGGCAGGCCGGCCGCAGCCATGCCGACGACGATGGCGTTGTCGCCGGCGAGAACGAGGTCGATGATGATGACTTGGCCGAGCGCAAGCAGCGCCGAATAGAGTTCGGGATTCATGCCATGCGCGCGGGCCGGTCCACCCGCGTCCCCTAGGTGTCTGTTCTCGCCTCCGGGACCTGACCAGGAAACCCCGCCAGCGCCCGCACCTCCGCCGCCGATCGGCCTGCCTGCCGCAGCGCCCTGAGAGCCATCGCCCCGTCGCGCTTGGACAGCCGTTCCCCCGCAGCATTGGTCAGCAAGAGATGGTGTGCGTAGGTGGGCACATTCAAGTCCAGAATCGCCTGCAGCAGCCGGTGGATGTGCGTCGCATGGAACAGGTCGATCCCGCGCGTGACCAGGGTCACCCCCTGCAGGTGATCGTCCAACGTGACGCAGAGGTGATAGCTGGCGGCCGCGTCCCGTCGCGCCAGTACGACATCGCCAAGGGTCTCGGGCCGGGCCTCCACCACGCCCTGGCGCTCGTCCGTGAAGGTCAGCGGGCCGGTCATCATCTGCGCCTTTGCGACATCGAGTCGCAGTGCGTAGGGCTCGCCCCGCTCCTGCCGCGTAACGGCGATCTGTGCCGGCAGGCCGCGGCAGGTGCCGGGATAGACCGGTCCCTCCGGCCCGTGCGGCGCGTTGACCGCCGCGGCGATGTCCTTGCGGCTGCAGAAGCAGGGATAGAGCAGGCCAAGCCCACGCAGCCGGCCGAGGGCCGCCTCGTAGTCCGACAGGTGATCGGACTGGCGCCGGATCGGCCCGGCCCAATCGAGCCCGAGCCAGGCAAGGTCCTCCAGGATCGCGACATCGTATTCGGGCCGGCAGCGCGCCGGATCGATGTCCTCGATGCGGAGCAAGAACCGGCCGGAAACCGCGCGCGCCCTGTGCCATCCCACCAGCGCGGAATGCGCGTGGCCCAGGTGCAGGTGGCCGGTCGGACTGGGCGCGAAGCGCGTGACGATCATGGAAACGCGGGGCTAGAGTGCGGGCGCATATGGCTAGACCTAGAGAAGATCGCGACCTGCTGCAACGCGCGCTCAGCTATCTCGGCAAGGCCGATGGCGATTTCGCCCGCGCCATCAAAGAGGTGGGGCCGCCGCCCGCGCGCAGCCGGCCCGCCGGCTTTCTGGGGCTGTTGCACGTGATCGTCGCCCAGCAGGTCTCGACCCACGCCGCCAGGGCGATCTCCGCGCGGCTCGATGCCGCCCTCGCGGAGAAGACGCCAGAGGCCTTCCTCAAGCTGACCGATGCCGATCTGCGCGCCATCGGCTTCAGCGGCCAGAAGATGGTCTATGGCCGCGACCTGGCTGCCGCGTTCCTTGATGGCCGATTGTCGATGCCGAAATTGCGGCGGCAGAGCGACGAGGACGCGATCGCCGCCATCACCAGTGTAAATGGACTGGGCGTGTGGTCAGCGGAGGTGTTCCTGCTGTTCGGCCTGCGTCGGACCGACGTGCTGCCGGCGCATGATCTCGGCCTCATCGTCGCGGCCCAGCGCATGAAGCGCCTCAAGGAGCGACCGAGCCCGCAAGAGCTGCGCGTGCTTGCCGAGCCCTGGCGTCCCTATCGCTCCTACGCCGCGCGCATGCTCTGGCACTATTATCACGCCGCGCCGCCGGTCTGAGCGACGGGATCTTTGACGCTAACGGCCTGGCGGCAGACCGGGCCGCCGGGCGTGCGAAAGATGGTGGCTTGGCTAGTTGCCTTCGCCCCCCTCGCCCTTTTCGCCGCGCTCGCCTTTCTCCCCGCGCTCACCCTTTTCGCCGCGTTCACTGCCTTCGCCGCCCTCGCCTTCCCCGCCTTCGCCTTCCCCGCCTTCGCCCTCGCCGCCTTCGCCTTCGCCGCCTTCGCCCTCGCCGCCTTCGCCTTCGCCGCCTTCGCCTTCGCCGTGCTCACCGCCGTGTTCGCCATGCTCGCCGTGCTCGCCGTGGTCACCAGGTTTGTCGGGTTTGTCGGGTTTGTCGGGCTTATCGGGCTTATCCGGTTTGTCGGGCGGCGCGCTCGGGTCGGGTGAGGGTGATGGCGCCGCAGCGCTGCGGGTCTCGCGATTCTGACCGCCATGGCCGGGATCCGGATTGTCGTTCGGACTGCTGGCGGGACCGGCCGCGGTCGAGAAGGAGCCGATATCGCCGCACTGGGCGTCCTGGTCCGGGCCCGCGATCAGGATGCTCTGGCCCCCGCCACAGGTTGCCGCTTGGCCCCCGCCGAGCGGCGTCGCCTCGACAGCGCCATCCAGGATGTCGATGATCGTCACGTTGTCGCCGTCGACATGGACCAGGAACTCGGTGCCCCGGATTCCGATCGTGGCGACCGGCGTGCGCAGCTTGATACCCTGGTCCGGGTTGCCGTTGGACGTGAAATGAAACAGCCCCTGGTTGAGGTCGATGAGGCCGGACGCGGCCGAACCGTCGAACACGTAGTCCGACAGGACCATCTCGCTCAACTGCTCCACGCTGAGCGCCGAGCCGTCGACGAACTCCACCTGGATGACAGACTCCCGCCGGGTGCGCAGCTTCTCGTTCTGCACCAGCTCGTCGGCGACCTTTGCCGTGGTCTCATCGGCGCCGGGCGGCTGCCGATATCCCTCGTTCACCACGTCTACGACGGTGGCGATGCCTGCGGCCTTGGCGGCGTGCGGCAATGCCAGCATCGCGGCCATGACGTAGCAGATCTCGTACGCCAGCTTGCGTTTCATGAACCTTCCCCAATCACAACTACCCAATATTCGACACGCCAATCGGGCACCTCGCCAGCCTTGCCGGCCTGCGCCTTCTTCTGCTTGTCGTCCCCACTTGTGATTCAAAGCCACTGCCGCGCGAGCGGCCCCGCTCGCGCGCCATGGGAGGCTTGGTCTGTCCCAGAACCTGTTCCGCTTCTCCTGGCAGCCCTCCCACAGGCTGCGAGGCGCGGTACGGGCGACGATGTTCGAGAAGCCCGACAGTGCCGTTCGCCGCCGCAACGTGGCGGCCCCTCATCTTGGCAATGTCACACCGACACTCGCCGACAGCCATGTTTCCATGGTCGCCCCTGTCGGTCGGACGTCGGCTTTGGCGGGCGTGATTGTCTGCTTCACCGCGCGCGAGGGCAATGCAAATTTTCATCGAATACAGTTAAAACGCCGGGTATTGGGCGACAGAACCAGTCTCCCGGCCCGCGGCGATATCAAGGTTGGGCTGTATTCGCGCGGCGGGCGCGGATTGTAGTCCTCAGGGAAGAACAGGCTGTCCATCGACGCGAACCCATCGAGCCGCCGCGCCTGGGCCGCGGCTTGGCGACCGGCCGGGCTGGCCATTGACCGATCTGCGTGATGTCGCAGTCGGCGAGGAGTCGCGCGTGAGACCGATCATGGTCCAGGCTCCGCAACCCATGGTCTAATGGTCGCGCCCGGCCGTGCAGGACAGCAAGATGACCGAGGTCACCTACGAGGCGTGGCTGCGCTACCTGTTCGATCGCGCGGCGACGGAGGAAGGCGAAGCCTGGTATTGGGACGACGAGCTTGCGTCACTGGCCGTTTCGCCTGCGCAGGCGGCGCTCTACACAGCGCGGCTGTTCGCGGAATCCGCCCGGGCGCTGTCCGGCTTTTCCGACGCGCAGGTCGCGCGCGGCCTCGAATACATGGTCAATCCGACCATCAGCGATCATTGCCATTTCCTGCATGACGGCCGCGTTCCGCAGATGCATCGCATCGACGCGATCGAAGCGATGACGATCCTGTTCCGCGATGTCATCGCGGCGCGCTGCCGCACCGTTCTTTCGCACCTGGATGAGCCGGGCGCGAACCTGCTGAACGGCATCTGCTACATGTGGTGGGACATCATCCCGCTCTGGGGCGAACACGGCGGCCACCGGCCCAATCCGATGGACGATGCCTGCCTCGCGGTGATGCGCGACACGCTGCACCTGCCGAACCCCGCATGCCAGGAGAGCGCGCTGCACGGACTCGGCCATTGGGCGGGCGCCTATCCGGAGTTTACGGCGCGGACGATCGATGCTTATCTCGCCGCCGACCCGAGGCTGCGGCCGGAGCTCGTGCGCTACGCCGAGGCCGCGCGCACCGGCTGCATTCAATAGGCGAAAGCGAGACATGATGGAACTCTCCGGCCCGTCCCATCCGCCGCGCGGCGGCGGCAAGGCGAAGCGGCTTGTGGTGCTGCTGCACGGCTATGGCTCGAATGGCGATGACCTCATCTCGCTCGCGCCGTTCTTTGCGCAGGCCTTGCCGGATGCGGAGTTCCTCTCGCCCAACGCGCCGTTCCCGTGCGAGATCGCGCCGATGGGCTTCCAATGGTTCGGCTTCGAGGATCGCACGCCGGAGATGCTGCTGGGTGGGACGCGCCTCGCCGCGGAGGTTCTCGACAAGTTCCTGGATGCCGAGCTGGCGAAGCGCGGCCTCGCGGATCGCGATCTGGCGCTCGTCGGCTTCAGCCAGGGCACCATGATGTCGCTGCATGTCGGGCCGCGCCGGGCGAACCCGATCGGCGGCATCCTGGGATTCTCCGGTTCGCTGATCGCCCCGCAGCTGCTGGGCTCCGAGCTCAAGTCCAGGCCGCCGGTGCTGCTGGTCCACGGCACGGCCGACCAGGTCGTCCCCTATGGCGCGCTGGCACAGGCGGAGAAGGCGCTGAAGGACGCCGGCATCCCGGTGGAGACGGAGGCGCGGCCGGGCCTGCCCCACTCGATCGACCAGGCCGGCGCGCAGACGGGCGCGCTGTTCCTGCGCCGCTGTCTCGGCGGCGCGGCCGCGCCCGAATGACAAGCGAATGAAATCAACGGAATAGCGGATTTGTACATCTTGTGTTTTGGGCTTTGGGCCACTATTGCTATGGTATCGAGTGTGGCGGGACCGTCACCCGTCACGGATTGATGACGGAGCGTGTGTGTGCAGGCATCGCCTGAAGCTTGTCCGGCCCTGGTCCTCAATGCCGACTTCCGGCCGCTGAGCTATTTTCCCCTGTCGCTGTGGCCGTGGCAGGAAGTGGTCAAGGCCGTCTTCCTGGACCGGGTCAACATCATTTCGGAATACGAGAACGAGGTGCACAGCCCGTCCTTCTCGATGCGGCTGCCCTCGGTCATCTCGCTCAAGGAGTTCGTGCAGCAATCGCGCCGGCCGGCCTTCACCCGGTTCAACGTGTTCCTGCGCGACCGTTTCCGCTGCCAGTATTGCGGCGAGACCTTCCCGACCCACGAGCTGACCTTTGATCACGTCGTGCCGCGCTCGCGCGGCGGGCGGACGAGCTGGAGCAACGTGGTGACGGCGTGCCAGACCTGCAACCTCCTCAAAGGCAGCCGCCTGCCGCACGAGGTGGGCATGCACCCAAGGCGACGGCCCCTGCAGCCGACAACCCACGAGCTGCAGGAGAACGGTCGAGCCTTCCCGCCAAACTACTTGCACCAGAGTTGGCGGGATTTTCTTTACTGGGATACGGTGCTCGAAACGAGCTGAACGCCTTTCATTTTGCCCGCGAAGAATTCCCATCCCCCCTTGCGGGGGAAGGATGCGGAGCCTTGGCGAACGCAGTGAGCCTAGGCGCAGCTGGATGGGGGGTGACGCCGCACGAGCGTCGAACGTGGAGCGCTTGCAAGACACCTCGTGTCCGCATTTTCATCATTCACCCCCTACCCTCGTGCGGCGGCACCCCCCATCCCAAACCTTCCCCCACAAGGGGGGAAGGGGCGCACCGCGTGCTCGCGTGCGTGGAGCCCTCCAACTTGTATCGTACCAATCCCGTCATTGACGCCGCCTGCATGCGCTCATAAGCCAGCGCCATGCGTTCCATCCTGTCGATCGCGCCGCAGCGCTGGGTCATGCTGTTCTCGGGCTTCCTGTTGTGGGGCCTGGGCCTTGCGCTGTTCGTGCGCGCGGATCTCGGCCTCGGGCCGTGGGATGCGTTCCATCAGGGTCTCGGCTTCCAGCTTGGCATCACCATCGGGACCGCCAGTATCATCGCCAGCGTGCTGGTGCTGTTGCTGTGGATCCCGATGCGGCAGCGACCGGGCATCGGCACCATCGGCAATGCGCTGACCATCGGGCCCTTCACCGATCTCGGCCTATGGCTGCTGCCGCAGGAGATCGAGAGCCTGTGGCTGCGCGCGGCGATGCTCGCCGCCGGCATGGCCTGTGTCGGGCTGGGCAGCGCGCTCTACCTGCCCGCCGGCCTCGGCGCCGGGCCGCGCGACGGATTGATGATGGGCCTGCACGACAAGCTCGGCTGGAGCATCCGCGCCTCGCGCACCGCGGTCGAGGCCGTGGCCCTCGCGATCGGCTGGGCGATGGGCGGCACCGTCGGCGTGGGCACGCTGGTCTTCGCCTTCGGCATCGGCCCCGTGGTGCAGGCGAGCCTTAACCATGGCCGGCGCTGGTTGCCGGACTGGCGCCTGCCTGCCCCAGCCGCCACGTCCGCGCGGCAATAGCACCGCGGGGCACGGCGCGGCGCACGAAGATATTCCTTCATCGTTGCGAATGCCGATGGCACCCGGCCAGAAGACCTATACGCGTGGATTGGCAGACAATTGTCGCAAACTTGGTCTATGGTCAGGCACCGGCTCATCACGCTTCGGGGGACGGCAATGGCTGGAACCAAGACTGGCGACTTCATTGAACTCATCACGCCGTTCCTGCGCGGCAAGATGCGCGCGCTCGAGCTTGCGCACGGCATGAACAGCGCCGAATGGCGCGCCATCGCCCTGCAATACGTCAAGAACCCGCTGGAGGCAGCGATTTCGCCGCAGGAGCGGCGGCGACATTACGAATCCGAGGTCGGCCTCCAGTTCCAGGGCAAGCCGCTCGTGGGCGTCGAGCGGCTCTATCGCCGCACCGTCCTGCTCGAGCCGACCACCGTCTGCGCCGCCCATTGCCGCTGGTGCCTGCGTGGCCAGTATCCCGTGAAGACCCTGCGCGAGGAGGAGATCGTCAACGCCGCGCGCTATTTCGGCGAGGCGGCGGAATGCGCCGAGGTGGACGAGGTGCTGATCACCGGCGGCGATCCGTTGATGGCGCCCAAGCTGCTGCGCATCGGGTTCCAGGCGTTGAAGGAGCACGCGCCCAACATCCGCACCATCCGCATCGGCAGCCGCGTGCCGTTCCAGGATCCGGACCGCATCAACGACGCGCTGCTCTCGGTGCTCGGCTCACTGCCGGATCACCGCATCGAGATCGGCGTCAACGTCAATCACCCGATCGAGTTCTGGCCGGAATCCATCGCCGCCATCCGTCGCCTGAAGGCCGCCGGCGCCACGCTCTACAACCAGCACCCCCTGCTGAAGGGCGTGAACGACGATCTCGCCACCCTGGCCGCGCTCTATGCGCTCCTGCGCGAGCACGGCATCGAGGCGCATTACCTGTTCCACGCCATCCCGATGCAGGGCATGCGCCACCATCGTACCTCGGTGAAGAAGGGCGCGGAGCTCCTGATGCGCCTCAGCGCCTCCGGCGAGTTCTCCGGCCGCGCCAAGCCGCATTACGCCTTGATGACCGACATCGGCAAGATCGTCCTCTATGAAGGTACGATCCTTGCCCGCCGCGCATCGGACAATGCGCTGCTGCTGCGCTCCGGCTACCGCCTGGAGGACCGCAAGCGATGGAACCCGAGCTGGCGCGTCCCCGCCAGCGTGGACGTCGACGAGGACGGCTTCATGTGCGTCTGGTACCAGGACGGCGAGGATGAAGCCTGGAGCGAGCTTGGCCTCTGGGGCAACCTCCGCCTCGCCAGCAACGATTTGGGCCCACCCGCCAGCTCGATCGCGGGCTGAGACGAGGGCATTCCAGGATGTCACCCCCGGCCGCGCGGCGCGGACCGGGACCTAACCGATCTTCAGCGCCTTGCGGAACCGGATCGCGCGCTCGACCTCCTCGAAGCCGAGCGCCTTGTGCGCCTGCTCGCTGACCGCGTTGTCGAGCAGCGCGTCTGACGCGATCTCCGTATGGCCGTGCGCGGCCGCCCATTCCTCCGCGGCCCTCACCAGCGCGCCGCCGATGCCCCGCCGCTGCAGGTCGGGCACGACGTACCAGCCTTCGATATACGGCACCGGCGAGGACACGCAGCCGTCGACATAGGGCCGCAGCGACAGCTCGAGCATCCCCACGAGCTTGCCATCCACCTCCGCGACGAACACCTGGTGCGGCATCACCGGCTCGCTGCGCGCGGCGAAGAACGCGGTGACATCGCCGCGCAGCGCGTCCGGCTCCGCGTCCGGCCACAGCGCCATGCGCATGGCGAGCCATGCCTCCGCATCGGCCTTGGTGGCGGGTCTGATGTTCATGCCAAAAGACTACCCCCGTCCCCCCTTGCGAGGGAAGGATGCGGAGCTTGGCGAACGAAGTGAGTCCAGCCGGAACTGGATGGGGTTGACGCCGCATCGGGCCTTCTCCCGCATGGGGAGAAGGGAGGAGTTTTCAAACCCGCTCCGCCAGCCAGATCGCGAGGCGCGATCCCGCTTTGATCGCGCCGGTCAGCAGCGGATAGGCGGGCGCCTGCTCGGCGCCGTGCTCCAGGCCGGCATCGCGATGCGCCATCTCGTCGGCGCGGAACTTGTCGATCCTGGCCTTGAGCGGCGCCTCGTCGGCCCCGAGCTTCTCCGATTGCACGCGGTAGTGCTCGTCGATCACTTCCTCGACCGCGACGGTGCAGGCCATCGCCGCTTTCGGCCCGAGCAGCGCCGTCGCCGCGCCCAGCGCGAAGCCGGCCGCGCTCCAGACGGGATTCAGCGCGCTCGGCCGCACGCGGCGCTCCACCATCAGCGCCTCGAATACCTTGAGGTGCTCCAGCTCCTGCGCGTACATGTGCTCGATCGTCGCGGCCTCCGGCTTGCCGCGCAGCACGGCGAGCTGGCCCTCATAGATGCGCTTGGCCCCGAACTCGCCGGCGTGGTCGACGCGGATGATGCGCTGGATCAGCGCCTCCTTGGTGAGGTCGCCGGGCAGACGGTCTCCTGCGGTTTCGGTCGGCTCGCTCACGCCAGTTCGCTCACACTCGCCCGCTCCTGAGCGCGCCCCAGGCGGTGAAGGCCGCCAGGATCAGCGCGAAGAATATATTATACCCCGCCATGGAGATCCCGAACATGGTCCAGGCCGGCTCGTCGCAGCGCACGATCGGCGCGTTCTCGATCGCCGCCTGCAGTTCCTCCGCCGTCATGCCGGGCCTGATCTGGCCGACGCAGGCATCGGTCCCCTCCCACCATTTCTGCTCAACCCCGACATGGAACAGCGCGATGCCCGCCGTCGCCAGGAAGGCGAGCGTCAGCAGCCAGAGCACGACCGTCCGGCGCGGCGTGCGCGCCGGCTGCAGGATGGCGACGATTCCGAGCGCGAGCGCCGCCCAGTAGCCGTAGCGCTGCCAGTAGCACAGCTCGCAGGGTGCGAGGCCGAAGCCGTATTGCGCGAGCCAGGCAATGCACAGCGCCGCCAGCGCCGCGCCGGTCGTGAGCCATGGCACGGAGGAGACGGGGAAGAGAGGCTGGTGTGCGGCCATGATCAGCTCACAGCACGTATTTGATGGCGGCGAAGCCGCCAACCAGGGCGATGACGAACACGGTCGTGACCAGCGTCAGCCGCTTCTCGATGAAAGCACGGATCGGCTCACCGAACCAATAGAGCAGTCCGGCGACCAGGTAGAAGCGGATGCCGCGCGTGACCAGCGATGCGATGATGAAGACCGGCAGGCTGAAACTCGCCATGCCGCTGGCGATGGTCACGATCTTGTAGGGGATCGGCGTCGCACCCTTGATCAGGATCACCCACAGGCCCCATTCGGTGTACCAGTCGCGGAAGTTCTCCAGCCCCTCCCGCATGCCGTAGAGCGAGATGATCCACTGCCCGACCGTCTCGAGCAGCGCGAAGCCGATGTAATAGCCGAGCAGGCCGCCCAGTACCGAGGCGATCAGGCACACCCCGGCGATGCGCCAGGCGCGCTGCCGGTTCGCCAGCACCATCGGCACCAGCATGACGTCGGGGGGAATCGGAAAGAACGAGCTCTCCGCGAAACTTACCCCGGCCAGCCACCAGATCGCCTTCGGGTGGCGGGCCTTTTCCATGGTCCAGTCGTAGAGGGATTTGAGCAACGGGCGGGCACCACGAGAGATTTGGTGCGCCTGTTTAGCAACGGGCGGCGTTCACCGCAAATCAGCGAATCGTTACGCCGAGACCCTTGCCAACCTGGGGGAGGGTCTGACCTCCCGTCATGTCGGGGCTGCAAGCCTCAGTGCATCGTCAGCAGCTCGCTGGCATTGCGCCATTTCGGCGGGGTCAGCAGGCCGGTGCTGGCCACCTTCACCGAATGCAGCTTGCCGTCCAGGTTGTGCGCCCAGAAATCCAGGAACTTGCGCAGGGTCGGAAACTGCGGCGCCAGATCGTATTCCTGCCACAGGAAGGTTTGCAGGACCGACGGATGATCCGGCATGTGATACAGGATCTCCGCCGTCGTTAATCTGTATTGATTGAGTTGCAACTTCAAACCTGACATCGGCGCCTCTCTTCCCCGCCTTGAATGCCGGGTCCCGCCGGTGGCTTGCGCGTCCTGCCGGCGCGACTCGTTTTGATGACGATACGAGAAGGCTAACCCAAAATCCTTAATGAAGTTGCAAATTCTCGTCATTCCAATGCCTTAGCACTCAAGGACCGAATCTGCTGCCAGATTTGCCAGGCAAACGCGAAAGATTCACGCGCGCAACCCCTTGACTGCAAAGGGCTATGGCCTTACATCGCTGGCACTCACCGAGCTCGAGTGCTAACAGGCTCCAAGCCGAGGCGCTGTGCTCCGGTCGGGTCCAACAGGATAGCGACCAACTCAAAACATTCGGAGGATTTCCATGAAATTCCGCCCGCTCCATGACCGCGTTCTCGTGCGTCGGATCGAGCAGCAGGAGAAGACTGCTGGGGGCATCATCATTCCGGACACGGCCAAGGAAAAGCCCCAGGAGGGCGAAGTGATCGCGGCCGGCGCCGGCACCAAGACCGAAGACGGCAAGCTCCTGCCGCTGGACGTGAAGGCGGGCGACCGCATTCTGTTCGGCAAGTGGTCGGGCACCGAGGTGCGCGTCGACGGCGAGGACCTCCTCATCATGAAGGAGAGCGACATCCTCGGCATCATCGAGGGTTCCACCGTCGCCAAGAAGAAGGTCGCGTAAGCCGCGGCCTTTTTTCGTAGTCACACATAAGCAAACTGGAGAACACACATGCCAGCGAAAGACGTACGTTTTTCCGTCGACGCGCGCGACCGCATGGTTCGCGGCGTCGAGATCCTGGCCAATGCCGTGAAGGTCACCCTGGGTCCGAAGGGCCGCAACGTGGTGATCGACAAGGCGTTCGGCGCACCCCGCATCACCAAGGACGGCGTCACCGTCGCCAAGGAGATCGAGCTCTCCGACAAGTTCGAGAACATGGGCGCGCAGATGGTGCGCGAGGTGGCCTCGAAGACCAACGACATGGCAGGTGACGGCACCACGACCGCGACGGTTCTGGCTGCTGCGATCGTCCGCGAGGGCGTGAAGGCGGTCGCCGCCGGCATGAATCCGATGGACGTGAAGCGCGGCATCGATCTCGCCGTTTCGACGGTGGTCGAGGACGTGAAGAAGCGCTCCAAGAAGGTCTCGACCTCGGACGAGATCGCCCAGGTCGGCACCATCTCGGCCAACGGCGAGCGCGAGATCGGCGACATGATCGCCAAGGCCATGCAGAAGGTCGGCAACGAGGGCGTGATCACGGTCGAGGAGGCCAAGGGCCTCGAGACCGAGCTCGACGTCGTCGAGGGCATGCAGTTCGACCGCGGCTATCTCTCCCCGTATTTCATCACCAACGCGGAGAAGATGACCACCGAGCTGGAGAATCCCTACATCCTCCTGCACGAGAAGAAGCTGTCCAGCCTGCAGCCGATGCTGCCGATCCTGGAAGCCGTCGTTCAGTCCGGCCGTCCGCTCCTCATCATCGCTGAGGACGTGGAAGGCGAAGCGCTGGCGACCCTGGTCGTCAACAAGCTGCGCGGCGGCCTGAAGGTCGCGGCCGTGAAGGCGCCGGGCTTCGGCGATCGCCGCAAGGCGATGCTCGAGGACATCGCGATCCTCACCGGCGGCCAGGTCATCTCCGAAGACCTGGGCATCAAGCTGGAGAGCGTCACCGTCGACATGCTGGGCAAGGCCAAGAAGGTCGTGATCTCGAAGGAAGAGACCACGATCGTGGACGGCGCCGGCAAGAAGAAGGAGATCGAGGGCCGCTGCACCCAGATCCGCGCCCAGATCGACGAGACGACCAGCGAGTACGACAAGGAAAAGCTGGCCGAGCGTCTCGCGAAGCTGGCCGGCGGCGTGGCCGTGATCAAGGTCGGCGGCGCCACCGAGGTCGAGGTGAAGGAGCGCAAGGATCGCGTTGACGACGCGATGCACGCCACCCGCGCCGCGGTCGAGGAAGGCATCGTGATCGGCGGCGGCGCTGCGCTGCTCTATGCCACCAAGACGCTGGAGAAGCTGCAGGGCGAGAACCCGGACCAGAAGGCCGGTATCGACATCGTCCGCCGGGCGCTGCAGCAGCCGGTCCGTCAGATCGCCGAGAATGCCGGCGTGGACGGCTCGGTCGTGGTCGGCAAGCTGCTCGAGGGCAAGGGCGGCGCGATCGGCTTCGACGCGCAGAACGGCGAGTATGTCGACATGTTCAAGGCCGGCATCATCGACCCGACGAAGGTCGTGCGCTGCGCCCTGCAGGACGCGGCCTCGGTCGCGGCCCTGCTGATCACCACCGAAGCCATGGTCGCCGAGCGGCCGGAGAAGAAGTCGGCTCCCGCCGGCGGCGGCGCTCCGGGCATGGGCGGCATGGGCGACATGGACTTCTGATCGGCCTCAACACCGATCGGAGCCAAGGCTCGAAGGGCTGCACCGCAAGGTGCAGCCCTTTTTGTTTGGGGCGTAACCCGCAGCTTCAGCCGCCCGTCACAAACCGACAATTTGCCTCAAATTGATATGAACCCAATTTTAAGTCTCTTTGGCTGAAATTCGGGGGCTTCGCGATCTTGGGGAAGTTCCGAACATGCCGATTATGGCCGGCATCGTCGTCCTGTTGCAGTTGACCGTGGTCTATCACGCCTTCAGGAACCGGCGGCCGTACTACTGGATCTTCGTGATCATGGCGTTCCCGGTTCTGGGCGCGCTCGTCTATTTCCTGGTCGAGGTGCTGCCGGGCAGCCGGTCCGAGCGCCACCTCAAGAAGATCGGCAACGACATAGTCAAGGCGGTCAATCCAGACCGCGAGATGAAGCGCAAGGCCGAGGAGCTGGCGATCTGCGGCAGCGTGGAGAACAAGCTGAAGCTGGCCGAGGAGCTGGTCGAGCGCGGCATGTTCGACGAGGCGATCACCCTCTTCAGGAGCGCGCGCGAAGGCCAGTATTACTTCGCCCCGGACCTGCTCTACGGCCTCGCCCGCGCCCGCTTCTTCAACGGAGAGTACCTCGAGGCGCGCAAGCTGCTGGGCGAGCTGCAGGAGCACGCGCCGCGATACTACGCGCAGGAAGTCGCGCTGATGAAGGCGCGCGCCGCCGCCAGGTTCGGCGATCGCTCCATCGCCCGGGCGGAGATGGAATCCCTCCTGGAGAGTTTCGTCGGGCTCGAGGCGCGCTACCGCTATGCCGAGCTGCTGTACGAGGACGGCAGGCTCGATCACGCCCGGGCGGAGCTGGAGCGCGTGATCGACCACGCCAAGCGCTTCAAGGTCGCCGCCGAGGAGCGCGTCTGGGCCAAGCTCGCCCGCCAGGCCCTCGCTGCCATGCGCGCCGCGGCGTAGCGCCACCGCCAGGCGCTCCGGCGGGTGTCTCACCCGGCCGGGTGCATGATTTCACCTAAAGATTGTCACAACTCACCCGATCGGGTGATGCCGCCCGGATTGGCGCCGCCTAGCGTCGCACCTGGGCGCATCGGAGACGCGGCCGCCGGCAAGCGGCATGGCGACCGGCGGGGGAATCCAGTCCAGCCATGTTCCATCTGGCGTGGGTGTCCGTGCGCCCGGCGGGGACAGCCTATCCAAGGAGGGTGAAGATGGCGACGCTCAAGGGGACCACTGGCAACAACACGCTGCGCGGCACCAGCGCGGCCGATCAGCTTTGGGGCCTGGCCGGCAACGACACGCTGTTTGGCGGGGGCGGCAACGACGTGGTGCGCGGCAACGGGGGCAATGACGTGCTGGACGGCGAGACCGGCAACGACACCCTGATGGGCGGCTCCGGCAACGACACCTATGTCATCAATGCAACCGGCGACAAGATCGACGAGGAGGCCAACACCGATTCGGGCGACCTGGTGAAGTCGACCATCACGGTCAACCTGACCTCCCTCGGCGCCGGCCAGATCGAGCACGCCACCCTGCTCGGCTCCGGCAACATCAAGGCCACCGGCAATGCCGGCAACAACAAGCTGACCGGCAACACCGGCAGGAACACGCTGAACGGCGGGAGCGGCAACGACACCCTGGACGGCGGCAGCGGAAATGACAGCCTGATCGGTGCCGGCGGCAACGACCGGATGCTGGGCGGGGCCGGCGACGACACGATCAAGGGCGGCGCGGGCAATGACCGGATCGACGCCGGGACCGGCAACAACACCATCTATCACAGCGGCACAGGCGCCGACGGCCACGACGTGCTCATCCCCTTCAGCGGCGGCACCAACACCATCATCTTCACCGGGCAGGATTTCTACGACTACAACTGGTACCGCGACGGCAGCGACCTCATCGTGGCCACGGCGGCGGATCCCAGTTACGAGATCGACGGATCGATCCGCGTGGTCGGGTTCTTCTACAGCGAAAACGATATCGCCGTGAAAATTGATACCGAGTTCTACAACCTCGACTACGGTATCGACCCAGACATCGCGACCATCCATTTCACCGCCGACGTCACGCAGGGCATCAACAACGTCAACGACGCGGAAGTCCTGGTCGGCGGCTATGACTCCGACGATGTCATCAACGGCAACGGCGGATACTACGACTCGCTTTGGGGCCTGGAGGGCAACGACACCCTGAACGGCGGCGCAGGTTTCGATAACATCCGGGGCGGTGAAGGCGACGACACGCTGAACGGCGGAAGCGGCGACGACTACCTGCGCGGTGACCAGGGTGTCGACAGCTTCGATGGCGGCGACGGCTTCGATCGCCTGCGCTTCAACTTCGGCGATTCGTTGGACACCGGTGCGGTTGTCGACCTGTCGCAGAACAAAGTGCTGAATGACGGGTTCGGCAACGAGGAAAGCGTTGTCAATGTCGAGGAGCTCCGCGGCTCCAGCCTCGATGACCATTTCACCGGCGACACCAACGACAATCGTTTCATCGGAGCCGAGGGCAACGACACGCTGAGCGGCGGCGACGGCGACGACGAGCTCGATGGCGGCGAGGGCAACGATGTCATCAATGCCGGATCCGGCGATGAGTTCGAGGTGCTCTGGGGCCACACCGGGGACGACGTGCTGATCGGCGGCAACGCCAGCGATTGGCTCGACGGATACCTGGGCGCGGATACCATGACCGGCGGCGGCGGCGGCGACAACTTCATCATGGCGAACGAGCCGGGGACGGTCGACACCATCACGGATTACGTCATCGACAACCAGGCGGGATCGGTATTCGACTACCTCTCCTTCCAGTCGGACTTCTTCGACGATGTGCCGGTCGCCGGCGATCTCGCGGATCTCATCCAGTTCGCCGTCAATGGCGGCGACCTCGAGGTGCTGTTCGACGCGGATGGCGAGGGCGGCGAGGCTGCCTTCACGGTCGCGGTCCTGGAGGGGATCACCGATGCCACCGGCGTGGTGGTCGATGTCCTCAGCAGCGCGGCGTTCCGGTTCAACGGCACGACATTCGAAGACATAACATAGCACCGGTCCCGATCACGGATTGCCGCCCGGCGCCCCCACCGCCGGGCGGCTTTTCATTCCGGGTAGCCGAATTCCCTGATCAGGCTTGCGAAGTGCCGGCGCGCGCGGTCCCGCTGGTCCGCCGTCAGGGTAAGCGGGCTGGTGCCGTCCGCGCTCCGGCCGACGAAGCGATGGCCGGCCTCGATGCTGGCCTGGTTCCGCTCCTGGTAGAACATGCCTTCCTTGCGCTCGGCGATCTCCCGCTCCTCGACGATGCGCATGTTCTCGCGGCTGGCGCGCGCCGCCGCCGCCTCGATCTCGGCCTCCGGCTTCTTGAGGTCCAGGAACTTCGCCATGCGCGCGAGGCCGGCGGCCGGATCGGCCTTCAGGTCCTCGTAGCGCAGAACCAGCTTCGGCAGGGCGAGGCCGCTCCAGGTCCAGCTCCGCACGTTCTCCTCCCAGGTGCCGATCCCGCTCTCCTGGAACTTCGGATAGCCGCCATGGGCGATGAAGTCGTCCACCCACTGGTCGGAGATCGCGCGCAACTCCTCCGCCGTCTTCGTCTGCCGCAGCCTGCCGGACCGCAGCATCCCGAAATTCTGGCACGATTCGAGCACGTCGACGGGGTGGCGGAGCACGTAGATGACGCCCACCGTGTCCTCGCGCAGCGGCAAGCCGGTCCAGTATTTCCAGTGCGTCTTGACGATCAGCAGATGCCGGCCGAACAGGTGCTCGCCCCTGATGCGCTCGTGGATGTCCGGCACCTGGTTGCCGATCTCCCCCGAGGAAGCCGCGCGGCCGAACACCAGGTTGCCCAGCATGAAGCGCACCCAGGTGTTCCCCGATTTGGGATAGGAGGCGAGCCAGACGACGCGTGCCATGAGGATGCGAACTCCGCTGTTTCGGGCTAGCGCTCGTCCGCGATGATCCAGGCCGGATGCTGCGCGGCGACCTGAACGATCTCGGCCTGCCGGGAGCACTGCATCTTCTCGAACAGGTGGCGCAGATGGGTCTTCGCGGTATGGGGCGAGATCCGCAGCAGCGTCGCGGCGTCCACCAATCCGCACCCTTCGAGCAGGACGCCGAGCAGCCTGGTTTCCGCGCGGGTGAGGTCGAAGGAGCGCGCGAGGGGCTCGAGCGCAGGACGCCGCCGTGCCTCCGGATCGAACACGAAGATCGCCGCCAGGCCTCCGGCGGCGACGAAGGGCCCCTCCGGAATCCGCAGCGGCAGGATGAGCAGCGAATAGGGCCGCCGCTCGGAACGTCGGCGGACCAGGGCCACATGCTCGGGGGCGACCTCGCCCGGCGCCGCATCGAGCGGCTGCGCCAGAGCGCGGATCTTGCGCGCAAGCTCCGCCCCATCGCCGGCTGCCGGCCGCAATACGCCGTCGCGTCCGAGGTCGAGCCCGTCCTTCTCGCGCAGAATGCGGTCCGCCGCGCGATTCGTGAACAGGATGCGCCCCTGGCCATCGACGATGAAGACGCCGTGCACAATCCCGTTCAGGGTCGCCTCCGCCGCCTGCCAGCGGACATGCGCCTGCTGGAGCTGGCGGTTGAGCTGCATCGCGCGCTGGAGATGGGGCGTAAGACGCTGCAGCACCGCCACGTTGCGGTCCTGCTCCCGACCCGTCGCTTCCGGATAGAGCACGGAGAAGCGGACGAAGCGCGCATGGTCCTGCGCCAGGGTCACGCCAAGCCCGTCGGGCAGGTCCAACGGCCGCAGGAAGTCGTTATAGAACTCGGTCTTGAGAAGCTCCGCATGATCGAACATGGATTCGGCGGTGGCGGCGACGCCGACCGGCCAACGCTCGAGACCTGCAAAGCGCGGGTTTCGCGCGCCGTAATATGCGTTATAGGACCGGATGGCGGCCGTATCCCAGCCCGAGAACCGTGCGCAGGTCCCGCTTCCCGCGGCGGCGTCGTGATGCAGCAATGCCGTGCACCCGCCGGGATAGAGCGCGTTGATGGCGTCAAGCGCCTGCTGCCAAGCGGCAGGATCCGCTGCCGCGCTGTAGATATGCTCGATCGCGCCGTCGATATCCTGCTGCTCTGCCACGCAAGGCCCCCAACTCCCGTTCCGCGTGTGACACGCGAATGGACGCCCTCTTGCCTCCCTATACTACGAAAACGTTTAATTCCGGTCAAAGCATGACGTGGTGGCCCGGCATGCAAAAACCTGCTTTCCCTGGGCGGCCGGGATCGCGCGGCAGCGCGTTTTGAGCCGCAGGCGCCGTACGCGCTTCAGCCAGTCCGGGCTGCGCGTGACGACATAGGCGCGGTTGGGCTAGCCCGTCGCGTCGTCCTTCGACGTCACCGCCCATCATAATCCGGCAGCGCCCCGAACCAGATCGCCCCTTGGCAAACGCGGCGATCCCGGATACACACCCTCCGTCTCTGGGGAGTAGCCGCCCTCTTGAAGAGGGGAATGCGTCAACACACTTGGCAGCGGGCCTTCGGCACCGGCCATGGCGCATTCGGCCAGTCTTGCGACTGATTGGCGAGACCTTTGACTTGCTTGCGCTTCACCTGCGGGATCGGGCGGCGCGAGAAGTCAATGGGTCGTGCGCCCGGTCCCGCGGGATGGTTTCATGGAACCCCTGCTCGTTTCGCCGCTGTTCGTTTCAACCGGCGTCGTGGCCGTCGCCGAGATCGGCGACAAGACCCAGTTGCTGGCCCTCATCCTCGCCGCGCGCTATCGCAAGCTCCTGCCCATCAGCCTCGGCATCCTGGTCGCCACCCTGGCCAATCACGGCCTCGCCGCCTGGCTCGGAGCGCTGGCGGCCGGCTGGCTCGGCCCGGACACGCTGCGCTGGCTGCTGGGCCTCGGCTTTATCGCCATGGCTGCCTGGTGCCTCGTCCCCGATAAGCCGGAAGCCGGGCCGGCCGTCACCGCCAAGGCCGGCGCCTTCGTCGCCACCCTGGTCGGCTTCTTTCTGGTGGAGATCGGCGACAAGACCCAGGTCGCGACCGTCGCCCTGGCGGCGCGGTTCGACGACCTCGTGCTGGTCACCATCGGCACCACGCTCGGCATGATGCTGGTCAACGTGCCGGCGGTGCTGTGCGGCCACGGCATCGCACGCTGCGCGCCGCTCAAGTTGATCCGCTTCCTGGCGGCCGCCCTGTTCGCCCTGCTCGGACTCATGACGCTGCTGCGGCTCGATTTCGGCTTGCTGGCCACTTGACGGGGCGCGGCCGCCCGCGCCACAGTCCCGCCCTTCAACCACCTTCGGGGCCCGACTTTGCCGACGCGTTGACCGATCTCGGTTGAGTTCCGCAACCGGCGTGCCGATCCGTGATCGCGCGCATGTGTCGTTCTCTCACGTCGTCATGAGGGGCGCAGAGCGGCAGGCTGAGATCGGTACGGCATCGCTTCGCCGGCTCGGCCTCACCGCCTCCGCTCCGCCGACCGGCCATTCCGCCTCGACCGCAAGCCTGACCGGCCATCTCCTGACCCCGCCGCTGTGCAGCCCTTCCGCAAGGGAAGGCTGTCACCGTGCAACAAGTTCTCCGCGTCACCTGGCAGGTGGCGCCACTGCACTGCCCGCTGCTGTGGCGGCATTGCAGCCGCTGCAAGATTGCGATGCCGTTCGCCTGCAGCATGAAGTTCCGCACCAACGCGCAGAAGAAGCGCATCGACGTGTGGCTGATCTATCGCTGCTGCGCGTGCGACGGGACCTGGAACCTGCCGATCCATGAGCGGTCGCCATCGACGATATCGCGCCCGACGAGTTCCAGGCGATCACCCACAAAGATCCCGCCTTCGCAAGGCGCTGCGCCTTCGACCGCGAGCGCCTTGCGCGTCACGGGGTTCGGGTGGAGGAGGGCACTGAAATCGCCATTCGGAAGGTGCCGCTGAACGGCTGCCCCGGTGATGCGGATTCCATCGAGATCGCCCTCGCGCTGGCGTCGCCCTGCCGGGTCAGGCTGGACCGCCTGCTCTCAGGCGAGCTCGGCGTGACGCGCAGCCGGCTTGGTGCGCTGCATGACCGCGGCGCATTGCGTGCCTCTCATGCGGCGAAGGCGCTGCGCGCGCCGATCGCGGATGGTCAGCGCATATCGATCGATCTGCGTCACGTCGCGATCAGCGCGGGCATGGCAGCGATGATCCGACGCGGCGCCGTCGCATGCTCCCCTGTCCACGCGTCGGAGGAGGGCATCGTTCAGCCCGCCGGCTCGAGGCGCAGCAGGCGCCCGTCATCCTCGTCGGTCAGCAGGTAGAGATGGCCGTCGGGTCCCTGCCGCACGTCGCGGATGCGCTCGCCCATGTCCTCGAGCAGGCGCTCTTCGCGCACGACGCGGTTGCCGTCGACCTCCAGCCGCGTCAGCAGGCGGGACTTGAGCGCGCCGACGAACAAGTTGCCCTGCCATTCGGGGAACTTGTCGCCGCTGTAGAACGCCATGCCCGAGGGTGCAATCGACGGATCCCAGTAGTAGATCGGCTGCTCGAGGCCGGGCTTGGAGGTTCCTTCGCCAATCTTGCCGCCCCCGTATTCGCGGCCGTAGGAGATAACCGGCCAGCCGTAATTCTTGCCCGGTTCGGGCATGTTGATCTCGTCGCCGCCGCGCGCGCCGTGCTCCGCCGTCCACAATCGGCCGGTCGTCGGATGCAATGTCGCGCCCTGCACGTTGCGGTGGCCCAGCGAATAGATGTCGGGCGAATAGACCTCGTCGCCGGCGAAGGGATTGTCCTCCGGGATCGAGCCGTCGCGATCGATGCGCACCAGCTTGCCGACCTGTGCCTGTTTGTCGGCGATATACTCGCGCGTGTTGCGGTCGCCGAGCGTCACGATCAGCGTCCCGTCGGGCAGGAACACCAGGCGCGAGCCGAAATGCTGCCCGGCGCCGAGCTTCGGCTGCTGGCGCCAGATGACCTGCACGCCGTCCAACCGGCCGCCGGAGAGCGTGCCGCGCGCCACCGCCGTGCCCGCGCCGCCCTCGCCGGGCTCCGAATAGGAGAGATAGACGAACTGGTTGGAACCGAAGTCGGGATCGGCCGCCACATCGAGCAACCCGCCCTGCCCGCCGTCATAGACCTCGGGCACGCCGCCCAGCGGCTCCGATACGCCGCCATCCACCGCGACAATGCGCAGCCGCCCTTCCTTCTCCGTCACCAGCATCCTTCCGTCGGGCAGGAAGGCAAGGCCCCAGGGCTGCTCCAGCCCGTCTGCGATCGTCACGACCGAGACCGGGCCCGCTTGCGATGGATAGGTTTCGGCGGCCAGGGCGGCCGGCGCCGCAGCGCCGGTCAGCGCCAGCGGCCCGATTGCGCCAAGGAGCCAGTGCATGCGCATCGCAGCCTCCAAACCGGTGAAATCCTGGAACACATTGGGGCGGCCGCCGCTCCCGGCAAGTCCTTGGCGAGCGCACATCCGCATGAAACGCAGCCGCCCGTTCCCCACAAGCAGCGGTGTAGCTCGCCGCAATGCGATTCTTTCCATCGCGGGCGGGCGAATATTCATCTTCGATTCATACGTCGCTTGCTTGGATGGCAGCGTCACCGCCCATGTCGTGCTGTCTTTGGAGGGGAAGACCGCAATGGCAGATTATCGATGCTATTTTGTGAATAATCTCGATCAGATTCAGGCCGCGCAGATCCTGGAATGCAGCGAGGATTCCGAGGCGCTGTCGCAAGCCAGCGAGCTTGCCGAGGCGCAATCCTTGACGGTGGAGATCTGGACCGGCGCGCGGCTGGTCGGCCGCGTGCCGCAGCCGGCAGCGATCCGAAGGCCGCGGCCTGAGAGGCTGGCCTAGCTGCCGCTCTTCAGCAGCATCTGCAGCGTGTCCATGAGGGTGCGGATGCGGTCAGCCTCGCCGCGCGTGGTATCGGCGAGCGACTTCATCTCCTGCGCCACCACGGCGAAGCCCGCGCCATGCTCGGCCGCGCGCGCCGCTTCGATGCGGGCGTTCAGCGCCAGCAGCTTCAGCGTCCGCAATTCGCCCAGGATGTGCTGCACGGCCTCGACGATATCGTTGCTGGTGCCGGAGATGCGGCCCACCAGCTGCTCCAGCTTTTCCTCCTGCAGCTTCTGCGGCGAGATGTCGATGCAGACGCCCTCCAGGAACAGCAATTGGCCCTGGTCGTCGAAGATGCCGGCGCCGCTTTCGTGGATCCAGAGCGGGTTGCCGTCGCGCTTCACCAGGCGATAGTCGATCTCCCAGTTGCAGCGGTTCTGGACGGCATCGGCCACCGACCCATCGACATGGGCGGTGTCGTCCGGCGCGACGATGGAGGTGAAGGTGCGGACGCGGTTGTTGATGAAGTCGGAGACGGGATAGCCCGTCATCCGCTCCACGCCGTCCGTCATGAACAGCATCGTGTAGCCCGCGTCGTTCTGGCAGCGATAGAAGAAGCCTTTGAGACGGCTTGCGACACTTTCGATGACGCTTGCCTGGACCGAATCGTACATGCCAGCCACCACCCCCTCGGAGATCAAGCCGTGCGCCATGATCACGCGATGAAGGTTAACAACAGGCAAATATCGAGTCGCTTCAAGGCTCCGCGCGGATACGCCGGCAGCGTCAAGACTGACCGGTCTCACCCGGGCCCGGCGAAGTCCCGGTCGTGGTCGAGGGACGGGATGCGGGCGCGCGCCTCGGCCAACTTGGCTGGGTCGATCTCGGCCAGGATGACGCCCTCGCCGTCGCCGCCATCCGCCAGCAAGCCGCCCCAGGGATCGACGATCAGAGAATGCCCGAAGCAGGCCGCGCCGCCCGGCAAGGTGCCGTACTGGCAGGGCGCGGCGACATAGCACCCGGTCTCGATCGCCCGCGCGCGGTTCAGCACGTGCCAATGCGCCTCGCCCGTCATCTTCGTGAAGGCGGCGGGGATTGCCAGCACCTCCGCCCCCGCCTGTGCCAGCCGCCGGTAGAGCTGCGGGAAGCGCAAGTCATAGCAGATCGAAAGCCCCATCCTGCACAGGCCGGTGTCGGCCAGCACGGCGTGATCGCCCGGCGCGATGGTCCCGGATTCGCGCAGTGGTGCGCCCCGGGTCAGCTCGACATCGAACAGGTGTATCTTGTCATAGCGCGCGGCGACGGCACCCGTTGTATCCACCAGATAGCCGCGGTTGAAGATGCGTCCGTCGCCGGCATTGACGCCGAGCGAGCCCAGCAGCAGCCATGCCCGGGTCTCGCGCGCCAGGTCGCAGAAGGCCTGCAGCACCGGATGGCGCTCTTCGACAAAGGCGGCGGGATGCAGCAGCCCATCCTTCAGCGCGACGCCGGAGAAGTATTCCGGGAGGCACACGATGCGCGCGCCCTGCTCGATCGCCGCCCGCGTCAGGCGCGCGGCGATTGCGATGTTGCGATCGACCTCCGCCACCGCGGAGTTCTGCACGCAGGCGATCTTGAAGACCTGGGCCATGCCGCGATCCTACGGCAGTCGCGGGCGCGAGGCTACTGTCCGACCGCGCCCAACGTCAGGTCCGCGCCGAGGCTGTAGATCGCCGCCTCCTGGACGTCGTTGCCATAGGCCTGCTGGAAGGCGCGCGGGTTCTTCTGCCGCTGGTTCTGGAACACCTTCGGCAGCGTGTCATAGGCGTAGCGCGCCACCTCTTGCGAGGTCACCACCCCGTCCTTGGGGAACTGGTCGGCGCCGCCTTTCAGCCCCTGCAGCAGCACATAGGTGAGGAACCCGTATCCGAGCTCAACGCTCTCCGGGGCCAACTGGTCGCGGCGGGTCGCGGTAAGAACCTGCACGCCCGCGCCGCGCAATCCGTTCTCCAGGAAGCGCGCCTGGAAGCTGGCGACCGCATTGAACTTGTCGACCGTCACACCGGAATAGCAGGAATCCACCACCACGAAGATGCGCTGCGCGCCGGCCTGCTCCAGCGCTGCGCGGATCTCCGTCGCCTTGAGCCAGGATTTCGGGTTCTCGAAGCTGGCGTCGCTCGGCATGAAATACCAGTCCTGCTCGTTGCCGAAGCCGTGGCCGGAGAGGAACAGCAGCACCGCATCCTCCGGTCTCGTGTCCTTGAGCGTTCCCAGCGCTTTGAGGATCGACGCGCGATCGGCGGCGCCGTCGAGCATCTTGTGCACCTCGATCTTGCCGAACATCGACTTCGCCTGGCTCGCGACATTGTCGACGACGGCCGCCGCATCGCTGGCGGCCACGCGCAACTGGTCCTGCGGCCCCATGCGCGGATATTTCGACACGCCGGCGGCGACGACGTGCAGGGTGCCACGCCCCGGTTGGCCGCTGAAGCTCTCGCGCAGTTCGACCGGCTGGCCTTCGTTGTCATACACGCCCGTCGCGACCGCCTGGAACGTGTTGACGCCCGCGACCGGCCACACGTTGTAGCCGACCACGCGGATATGCCGCCCGTCCGCCTCCGCGTCCCGCTGCTCCAGGACTGCGCCGACGCTGACGATCTTGCCGTTGTGATAGAGCCGCACGTCCTTGATGCCGCCGCCCTGGTCCTCGGCGATGACGATGAGCTGATGGGGCTTGCCTGCGGCCTTCTCGCCGGGCACCGCCTCGACCTCCACCTTGGGCGGAACCGGGAAGGCATCCTGCAGGTCCTTCGGCACCGCGCGCGGCGCGCGCGCCGATTTCTTCAGCGCCGCAGCCAGCAGGCCGGGGTCGAGGAACGCCTCGCGCATGCTGGAGACCGGGAAGTTCAGCTTCTTCACGTCCCAGCTCAGCCCCTTGAGCCCGTCCGCCGTCCCGTCGAAGCGGCCCTGCCGGTCCACCATCGCCCAGCCCGTGGGCGCGATGAAGATGGAAAGGATCTGCTTGCGGCTCGGCACGTCCCACACCAGCAGCTTGCCATCCGCCGTGGCGGCGATCACGCTGCCCGCGGCCTCGTCGACATGCAGGCCGATGACCGTTCCCTCCTCCACGTCCAGCTCGGCGAGCGTCTTTCCGCTCGCCAGGTCGACCACGTCGATCTCGTCCTTGCCGTCCATTGCCGCGGCCATGCGCAGCTTTTGCCCCAAGGCGAACAACCCGCCCTTGCCGAGCTCGACGTCCTTGGCTGTCCCGCCGCCCAGGGCGACAAAGGCCACGCGCCCCTTTTCCGTCAGGACAGCCGCCTGCTTGCCGTCGGCCGCGATCTGGATCTCGCTCACCGGCGCATCGAGCTTTTCGATTGCATGTGCCCCGCCGTTCCCCAGCCGCAGGACGGCGACCGTGCCGTCCGCTGCGCCGATCAGCGCCTGCGCGCCGAACGCGATCGCGGTGACCGGCGCATTGCTGACCGTGCCGCGCGCCACCAGCTTGTGCGCGGAGATGTCCCAGATCTCGACCTGCCCGCTCCTGGTGCCCGCGACCAGCAGCGCCGAATCCGGGCTGGTGGCAAGCCGCGTGACGGCTCCGCTGCCGCCCTGAAGCGTCGAGACCGCCGCGCCGGTGCGCGCATCGCGCAGCTCGATCTTGCCCGCGCCGTCGCCGACCGCGAGCAGCGTGCCGTCGGCGCTTGGCGTGAACACCACGTCCTTGCCCGCCGGGATCGCCCGGCCCTGGCTGCCGCGCAGCAGGTTCCAGACGCGGATCGTGCCGTCCTCCGCCAGCAGCGCCAGGTGATCGCCGCCGGTCGCGACGCTCATGCGCTTCAGGCGCACCAGCTTGGTCGAAACCTTGAGTTTGGCCTGGGCGTAGATGACGTTCTCGAACAGTGCCGAGCTGATCGCATCGCCCACGCTCTGCGCCCAGGTGCTTGCCGGCAGCGTGGAGAGCGGCGGCGCAGCCACGGACGCGGCCAACAGGATGCGGGACAGGATGGCGCGCACGCTCATGATCAGCCCTCCATATGCGAGTCTATCACTCCGGACGGAAAAGGGGCGCAAGATCCCACCGGACCTCGCGCCCCTTCGCCGGCACTCAGAAGCGGATGCGGAACTCGGCCGCGCCGCCGATCTGGTTGGTCTCGTCGTTGAGCAGTTCCGTGCGGACCGAGGCGCCGAGCTGCATCGCCTCGCCGACCCGGCCGCGTACGCCGAGGGTCAGGAACACGTAGTCGGTGTCGCCCTGGTCGATCTCGTCGCCATCATCCTCGAAGAACTTCTCCGGCCAGACATGCTCGTACTGCACGCCGAGATAGGGCACGATCGGATCGAAATCGTAGCCGACCTCGCCGTTGATCACGAGGGCATGGCTGTGCACATCGTCATCGCCGGTGCCCTCGAAGTCCAGCAGCTCGGTGTAGTTGAAGCGCCAGCCCGCCTTGCCCTTGAGCAGGAAGTCTTCCGCGATCGTCGCCACCGAGTTCATCGCCAGCTCGGTCGAGAAGGTCTGGCTGTCGCTGTCGGTTTCGCCGGTGAAGTCATCCTCGCTGCTGCTGTCCGAGTAGGTGTAGCTGAACAGGCCGCTGGCGAAGAAGTTCGGGTGGAAGACATAGGCGCCGTAGGGCGAGACGGTAAAGGAATCGCTCTCCAGGTCGGTCTCCATATCGAAGCCCGTGAACTCGAAGGTCGTGTCGGCCGCGGCATAGGCGCCGGACAGGCCCACGAAAACCGACTCGCCGAAGCGGTGGTCGAGCCCGAAGGTCACGTTGACCAGGTCGGTCTGGAACTTGCCGCCGAACTCCTCGACCAGCGAGCTGTCATCGCTCGTGATGCTGGAATAGCTGGTGGTGATCCAGGCGCTGTTGGCCAGCGGCGATTCGGTTGCCGGCGCATCGCCGGTCACCAGCTGCTCGCCGATGCGGTTCGACACCGCATCGCTCACGCGGCGGCTGACTTCCTCGCGGATTTTCTTTTCGACTTCATCGCTGCTCTGAGCGAAGGCGGTGCCGAATTGGCACACGGTAATGGCCATGGCCGCGACCACGGCCAAGCGAGACAACAACGAACGCATGCGCAGACCCCCTCAATAGACGCTATCTGGAAATTCCCGCGCCGCTCGTCCAGCCGGGCCAAACGAGTCGAGCCGCGGCAAACTAGCGAGCTTGGCCATTTGGTCAAGAGTCCGGGTGATGATTCTTCAGCCCTGTGTCAAATTTCCCCTTCAGACTCTTTTAACCATGGCCCTGAATGCGGCGCTGGTTGCTCTGGACTGATAGCAAAGCGTCCGCGTCGCGGCAGTGACAGGAGTCACATTGCGCCCCATTGCTTGCGGCGCGAAGCCCGCTAGAGTGTCGCCACCAAATTCACGGGGAATACGACCATCATGGCGATGCCAAGATTCAGACTGGCTCCATGCGCCGTACTGATCTGTACCGGTGCGGCTCTTCTGCTTTCGCCCCAAGCGTCGGCTCAGGCGCCCGCCGTCGCGATCCTCGAAGAGATCGAAGGCGCTGCAGGAACACATGAGGCGTTCGACGAGCTGCGCGCGGGCGATCGTCTCGAACTGGGTGCCAAAGGCCGCGCCATCATCGGCTATCTCGGCAGTTGCGCGCGCGAGACCATCGACGGCGGTACGATCGTGATCGGCAATAACCAGTCGCAGGTCGAAGGCGGCAAGGTCGCGCGCGAGACCATCGCCTGTGAAGCCACGCAGCTCGTCATGACCGAGCAGGAAGCCGGCACCAGCGCGACTGTCGTGTTCCGCGGGCCGCCTTGGGAAAAGCATGTGCGCCAGGTTGTCCCCTCCCCCAGCCCGGTCGTGCTGGCAAGCGGCAAGTCGCTGCAGGTCAAGCGGCTCGACGAGGAGGAGAAGCCGGTCACGCTTCCGCTCAAGAACGGCCGCGTCGATCTGGACGCTGCGGAGATCGCGCTCACGCCCGGCGGTTACTACGAGCTGACCGCGGGCAAGAAGCAGATGGTCATCCAGATCGATCCCGCCGCCACGGTGGACCCGCTGCCGCCGACGAGCCGCATCGTGCGGCTCTGAGCCTTGGTGCGCCGTCCGTACCTGATCGCGGCGCTGATCGCCGCCGCGGTTGCGCTGGCTGGGCAGTTCCTGTGGCACGACCGGGCGGACGGGCTTTCCATCGACCTCCTCTATTGGCTCACCCAAGAAGCAGGTCTGGAACGCGCCGCGCCGCTCGAGGACCGCACCCTCATCATCGCGATCGATGAGGAGACCTACCGCCGACCGCCCTTCCACGATCCCGCGACGGGGCGCAGCATGCCGCAGGCGCTGTGGACGCCGCAGGTCGCCATCGTGCTCGATGCCGTGCTGGACGGCGGGGCCAAGGTCGTCGGGCTCGATACCATCTTCAGCACCTCCGCCTCCGCGGTCATCCCGAACTACGACAAGGCGCTGTATCAGGCCCTGCGCCGCGGCGGGCGCGAGGACCGCATCGTGCTGGCCAAGGCCCAGCACCAGGTCAAGCCGATCGAGCCCGACCGCGGCCTCGTCATCGCCGTCGGCGACGAGAGCGACGTGCGCGCCGCCAATGCCATCGAGGATGAAGACGGCGTGGTGCGGCGCATGCCTATCACCCTGCATGGCGAGAAGGGACTCGAGACCACCTTCTCCGCCGAGATTTTCCGCCGCGCCACCGGCCGCGACCTCCATCTCGCCGAAGCTGGCGTCACCATCGACGGCCGGACGCCGCCCGGCGTCGCGGATCGTGCGCTGCTGCTCGACTTCATGCCGGTGGCGGAAGTCCCGGCCCTCTACTCTTTCGCCGATCTCGTCGCCTGCGCCGAAGCTGGCCGAAGCGACTACTTCGCAACACATTTCAAGGACCGGACCGTGCTGGTCGGTGCCGTCCTCGATGTCGAGGACCGCAAGCTGACGTCGCGTCGTTTCGTGAAAGGTGTTGATGGCGGGAACTATGCCGAACGCTGCGTCCACGCCGTGATGCCGGAGATGGGCGGCGAACACGCGCGGCAATCGATCCCCGGCGTATTCCTCCACGCAACCGCCATCGATAATCTGAAGGCGCTCGCCGGCCTGGTGCAGATATCCGCGCCCTTGCGCTTCGTCTGCCTGCTCGCGCTGGCGCTCATTGCCGCGTTCTGCGTCCTGCGCATGAAACTACCGCACGCCGCCGCCGCGCTCATCGCTTTGCTCGGCGCCTGGATCGCGATCGCCACCGCCGCCTTCGCAAACCTGACAGTGCTGCCGCTCGTCGCGGGCACCGCCGTCATCCTGGCGAGCGCGCCGCTCACCGTTGCTTATCGCATCGGCCTTGTCGACCGCGGGCGCCGCCGCCTGCGCAAGGCTTTCGCGCTCTATCTGCCGGAGCCGGAGCTGGAGCGGCTGACCGCGCGCGACGAATTGCCGGCGCTCGGCGGCGAGCTGCGGGAGGTCACCATCCTGTTCTCCGATATCGCCGGTTATTCCGGCCTGTCGGAGAGCCTGGCGCCCGCCGCTTTGGTGGCCGACCTCAATCGCTACTTCGCGCGCATGACGGAGATCGTGCAGCGCCATGGCGGGTTCGTCGACAAGTTCATCGGCGATGGCATCCTCGCCGTGTTCGGCGCGCCACTGGCCAAAGGTCAGCACGCCGAGGCCGCCGTGCAGGCCGCGCTCGACATGGTCTCCGCGCTCGAGAGCGATTCCACGCTCACACTCAACGGCCAGCCGATCCGGATCCGCATCGGCCTGCACACCGACCGAGTCATCGTCGGCAATATCGGCGCGCCCAGCCGCTTCAACTACACGGTGGTCGGTGATGGCGTGAACCTCGCCGCGCGCCTCGAAGGCGTCGGCAAGATGTACCACATTGCGATCATCGCCAGCGAGGAAACGCGCCGCGCTGCCGGCGAGGCGCATCGCTTCCGCGAGCTGGACCAGGTGCGCGTGGTCGGCCGCGACCAGCCGGTCACGCTGTTCGAGCCGTTGCCGCCGGACTCCACCCGCGATGAGACCTGCTTTGCCCAAGCCCTGACCCTGTGGCGGCGCGGCGCCTTCGCCGAAGCCGCCGTCCGCTTCCGCGAGCTGGCGCACGATCCCGCCGCCCAGGCTTTTGCCGCGCGGGCCGAAGCATGGGCCCGTCAGCCGCCCGCGCAGTGGGACGGAATCCTCAACCTGCAGCAGAAATAGCGCCCTTATTGCAGAGGCGGCCTGACGCACCTTGCCCCTTGAGCGGCGCCCCCCGGCTGGCGCAGGATGTCCGCAAAAATCAGGGGAGGAAATACATGGCTGGGCGCTACGCGGAGGCTCACCGCCGCTCGATCGAGGACCCCGAAACGTTCTGGGGCGAGGCCGCCGCGGAGATCGACTGGACTCAGCGCTGGAGCCGCGTGCTCGACGACAGCCGCAAGCCGTTCTACCGCTGGTTTCCCGACGCCCAGCTCAACACCTGCCACAATGCCTTGGACCGCCATGCGGATGGCGGGCGCGGCGACCAGCCGGCCCTGATCTACGACAGCCCGGTCACCAGGACCGTCCGCACCTACACCTATCGCCAATTGCGCGACGAGGTGGCGCGCTTCGCCGGGGCGCTGGCGCGGCTTGGCGTGACGAAGGGCGATCGCGTCATCATCTACATGCCCATGGTCCCGGAAGCGCTGATCGCGATGTTCGCCACCGCGCGGATCGGCGCCGTCCATTCCGTGGTGTTCGGCGGCTTCGCGGCCAGGGAGCTGGCGACCCGCATCGATGATGCAACGCCAAAGGTCATCGTCAGCGCCTCCTGCGGCGTGGAGCCGGCCCGCACCATCGCCTACAAGCCGCTGCTGGACGCCGCGATCGAGGCCGCCAAGCACAAGCCCGCGCACTGCGTCATCTATCAGCGCACGCAATGCCCAGCAAAGCTCACGCGCCCGCGCGACCTCGATTGGTACGAGGCGCAGGCCGAGGTGCCGCCGCATCCCTGCGTACCGGTCGCCGCCACCGATCCGCTCTATATCCTCTACACCTCCGGCACGACCGGGCAGCCGAAGGGCGTGGTGCGGGACAATGGCGGCCATGCGGTCGCGCTCAAATGGAGCATGTCCAACATCTATGACGTGAAGCCCGGCGAGGTCTATTGGGCCGCCTCCGATGTCGGCTGGGTGGTCGGCCATTCCTACATCGTCTATGCGCCACTGCTGCACGGCTGCACGACCGTGCTCTACGAGGGCAAGCCGGTCGGCACCCCCGATGCCGGCGCCTTCTGGCGGGTGATCGCACAGCACAAGGTCTCCGTGCTGTTCACCGCGCCGACCGCCTTTCGCGCCATCAAGCGCGACGACCCCGATGGCAAGCTGATCGGCAAATACGATCTCTCGCATTTCCGCGCCCTGTTCCTGGCCGGCGAGCGCTCCGATCCCGCGACGCTGGAATGGGCGGAGCGGCACCTCAAGGTTCCGGTGATCGATCATTGGTGGCAGACCGAGACCGGCTGGCCGATCGCCGCCAACTGCCTCGGCATCGACCCTCTGCCGGTGAAGCACGGCTCGCCAACCAAGGCTGTCCCGGGGTGGGACGTGCGGGTGCTGGACGCTGACGGCAAGGAGGCCGAGCCGGAGGAGATCGGCAATATCGTCTGCAAGCTGCCGATGCCGCCCGGCGCCTTCCCGACGCTGTGGCAGGCGGAGGACCGCTTCTTCAAGGCCTATCTGGAGCGCTATCCCGGCTTCTACCTGACGGCCGATGCCGGTTACCGCGACACGGACGGCTATGTCTATATCATGTCCCGCATCGACGACATCATCAACGTCGCGGGCCATCGCCTCTCGACCGGTGCCATAGAGGAGGTGCTGGCGAGCCATCCCGACGTCGCGGAATGCGCGGTGATCGGCGTTGCCGACGACATCAAGGGCCAGGTCCCCGTCGGCTTCCTGGTGCTCAAGGCCGGCTGCAGCAACGAGCCGCCGGCAATCGTGTCGGAGGTCGTCGCGCTGGTGCGCGAGCGGATCGGCCCGGTCGCCGCCTTCAAGAGCGCTACCATCGTAGCCCGCCTGCCCAAGACCCGCTCCGGCAAGATCCTGCGCGGCACCATGCAGAAGATCGCCGACCGGCAGGACTGGAACATGCCCGCCACCATCGACGACCCGGCGATCCTCGACGAGATCGCGGAGGCCCTGCGCGCCATCGGCTACGCGCGCTAGGACACGGCCAAGCGCGCCAGGCGGGACAGCCTAGGTGCGCGACTGGTTCTTCGGAGAGCCGGTGGGTGCGCCGGCCGTGCTGCCCCCGCCCGTGCCCAGGCTGCCTGCACCGGCTCCCGGACCGCCGCCGGGGTTGGTGCCGCCCGGCTGCAGGCCGGACGCGACCCCGACGCTGCCAGCGATCTCGTCCGGACCCGAGCGCTCGCGCGCGCCCTGATCGCCTGCGTCGCGCGCGTTGATCTCGCGTTCCGCGCGTTCCCAATGCTCCCGCTCGCGTCCTTGGGGACAGCCCTCCTCCTCCCAGATCTGATGTGCCCGCTTTCTGATCTGCTGTTCGCGCTCGTTCATCTCTGCCTCCGCGGCTGCGCAGTCCCAGGTGAACGCCGCAGCGCAACGCCTGTTCCAACGGCCGTGATGAACAGCCCGATTGCCTGGAGAGGCGCTCATGCCTCCTCTCGATCCTGCTGCCGTCGCAAGCGCGCGAGAATCTTGCGCACAGTCTCGATCCGCGTCTCAGGACCGGTGGGCTCCGCGATCACGAGCCGTCCTTCGCTCCAGTGATGCTCGATGGTCCGCACGGTCTCCTCCCGATCAGCTTCGAAACCCGGTCTGAAACTGATTGCGATCGCCTTCGGACCGGCGTCGATCCGGCTGATTCCGGCGTGCTGACACTCGCTCCTCACCTTTGCCAAGGCAAGGAACGACGCCATCGCGTCCGGCATTGGCCCGAAGCGATCTTCGATTTCCTCCAGAAGGCGTTCCAACGCGTCCGCTCCCTCCGCCTTGGCGATGCGATCGTAGAGTTCCAGGCGCACGGCATCGTCCTGGATGTAGTCGGTCGGAATGTGTCCGGCGACCTCAAGCCGCAGCTCGGGGACGAAATCCTCCGTCAGCGTTTCGCCGCGGCCGTGCCTTAGCGCGCGCTCGAGCAGATGACGATAGAGCTCCGGTCCGACCAGCTTCATGTGGCCGGTCTGATCCTCGCCGAACAGGTCGCCGGCGCCCCTGAGGTCAAGGTCGCGCTGGCTGATCCTGAAGCCGGCGCCAAGTTCCGTCATCTGCTCGATGGCCTTGAGCCGCTTTTCGGAGGGTGCTGCGAGCGCCTTGTCCGGATCGGTCAGCAGATAGGCATAGCCGCGCTGCGCGCCGCGCCCCACCCTGCCGCGCAATTGGTGCAGTTGGGCGAGGCCGAACCGGTCCGGCCTCCAGACCAGCATCGTGTTGGCGCGCGGCAGGTCGAGGCCGCTTTCGATGATGTTGGTGGCGAGGAGCACGTCGCCGTCGCCCTGTGCGAAAAGCAGCATCGCCTCGTCGATCTCGCCGGCCGGCATCTTGGCATGCACGATGCGGCATTGCAGATCGGGGACCACCTGCCGCAGGCGCTCCTGCCACGGCGGGATGTCCTCTATGCGGGGGCATACGATGAAGCTCTGGCCGCCGCGGCGCCGTTCATGATGCAAGGCGGCCCGCACGGTCTCGCCGTCATAGGGCGTCACGATCGTCCGCACCGGCAGCCTGCGCGCCGGCGGGCTGGCCAGCACGCTCACGCGCATCAGACCCGCGACGGCGCTCTGCATCGTGCGCGGGATCGGCGTGGCGGTGAGTGTCAGGATATGCGCATCCCGGGCCAGCCCCCGCAGCTTCGCCTTGTCGCGCGCCCCGAACCGTTGCTCCTCGTCCACGATCACGAGGCCCAGCTCCTTGTAGCGCACGCCCTTGGCGGCGATTGCGTGGGTGCCGATGACCAGCCGGATCGATCCTTCCGCCAGCCCCTTCTTGGCCGCCTTCTGGTCAGCCGCGGATGCCAACCGGGAGAGATGCCCGATGGCGATGCCCAATCCGGCGAAGCGCTTCCTGAAGCTGTCCAGGTGCTGGCGTGCGAGCACGGTGGTCGGAACCGCAAGCGCCACCTGCTTCCCGCCCAGGATCGCGGCCGCCGCCGCGCGCATCGCCACCTCGGTCTTTCCATAGCCGACATCGCCGCTCACCAGGCGATCCATCGGCCGGCCTGACGCGAGGTCAGACAACACATCGGTGGCGGCATTCACCTGGTCGGGGGTGGGGAAGAACCGAAAGCGCGCGACGAACCGCTCGTAATCGGCCGCCGGTGGAACGAGCTTGGGCGCGGACTTTTCGCGGCGGTCCCTGTCCAGCGCGATCAATTTCGAGGCGGTGGCGGCAAGCTCGGTCTCGAGTCCCGCCCGGCGCTTGGCCCATGAGCTCCCATCGGCGCGATCCAGCGGGATCGAATCCTCGGCGCTGTATTTCCAGATCAGCGCCAGCTCCTCGACGGGAAGCAGCATATCGGCGTCGTCGAATTCGAGCCGGATCATGTCGCCTTCCGAGACTCTCTCGATGCCGCTGAGAATGGCGGCGCCGCGCTCCAGATGGATCACCACGTCCCCGAACTGAAGCGCCTGCTGCGGCTCTGTCGCCTCCTGGGCCGATGCGAATGGCACCTCGTGGGCGATGCGGCTGCCCAGCACGTCCGCCGCCGTGATCACCGCGATGCGACGGGACGGCAGCAGGAATCCCGATTCGAAATCCACCTTGAGCAGAACGGCGCCCGCCTTCTTGGCTCCCAGTGCCTCGTGCCACGTCTCGGCCCGGGCAACGGCTTCGACCCCGGCGCGCCGCGTGCGCTGCTCCAGCATCTTGAGGGCAGCGTCCTCGCCCGCGGTCAGGATGATGCGATTGCCGGCGGCGCGCTGCGCCTCGATGAACGCCCGCAGCGCGCGGCCGGGGACCGGCTCGGCACAGAAACGGGGGACGATCGTGTCCGGGGCCGCAGACTGGCTCTGCAGGCGTATCGTCGCGCATCGCTCCAGACGGGAGCGCCACGCGCGCTCCGTCATATAGGAGGCTTCGACCGACGCCTCAATCCCGTTCGCGTTCGCGCTGCGCAACGCCGGAACGGCATTCCGGCTCTGAAGCGCTTCGGCAACCTGCTCCAGCCACGCCGCCGCGCGGGCCTCGACTCCGCCGTCGATCATGACATGCGCGTGCGGCAGGTAGTCGAATAGAGAGGCCGCCGGCGGAGCGCCGTCCTGGACGTTGCCCTCGCCGATCAGCAGCTCGTTCATGGGATCCAGCACGATCTCCGCGAGTTCGGCGCTGGTCCGCTGCGTCGCGGGGTCATAGCTGGAGAGCGCCGCGATCGCGCCGTCGCTGTACACGATCCGGACCGGACTGAGCCCACCGGCCGGGAACACGTCGATCGCCTGGCCCTGGATCGCATACTCGCCCGGTTCGTCGACCCGCGCGTCAAGGTCGTAGCCCGCCCGCTCGAAGAACTGTTTGAGCGCGTCAGGCTCCAGTGCGATGCCGGGCTGGAGCGCCAGCGCCGTATCGGCCCAGGCTTCCGGCGAGGGGACCAGCTGCAGGGCCGCATCTGCCGTCGCGAGCACGAGCGGTCGCTCTGGCTTCCCGCCGAGGCGGCGCAGCACCGAGGCGCGCCGCCCCCTCACCTGCCGGCTGGGTGGGATGCCATCGTTCGGCACCGTGCCCCAGGCCGGCAGGACCATCGGCATCGTTTCCGGGGCGAGCGCGTGAAGCATCACGCCCAATCGTTCGGCGCGCAGCTCGCTGCCCGCCAGGACCAGCAGGCCATGCGGCGCGGCTTTCCAGGCTTCGAGGCAGAGAACGGCCACGGCCCCGAGCGGGGAATCGTCCGAAACTTCTGGCGGCAAGGGGGAGCTCGTCGGCGGTGCTTGGCGGTTCATCCATGAACAACACGCGCCCCCTCGCTTCGGGTCCCAACTTGCTTGTCTTCGGCGCTGATCAGTGCCCGGTGGTGATGACCATGCGGAATCGGGCGTTACCGCTCATCATCTTTTCGTAGGCTTCGGCGGCGCGCTCCAGCGGCATGGTCTCGATCATGGGCCGGATTCCGGTCAACGCGCTGAACGTCATCGTATCCTCCGAATCGCTGGATGTTCCCGAAGGCCATCCTTGGATCGACCGGCGCCCGCCGATCAGCAGCAGCGGCGAGACCTCGATCGGCTCCGGCGAGGCGCCGACCACGATCATCTTGCCGTCGGTTCCGAGTCCGCCCGCGGCCGCGCTCATCGCCTTCGAGCTGGTGACGGTGGAGAGGATCACCCGCGCGCCGCCCAGCTTCGTAAGCTCGGCCGCGACATCCTGCGCGACACTGTCGATATAGTGATGCGCGCCGAGCTGCCGCGCCAGCGGACCCTTGTCGGCGCCGCGCGCGATCGCGACCGTGCGGCAGCCCATCTTGGCGGCGAACTGCACCCCAAGATGGCCAAGGCCGCCGATGCCCAGCACCGCCACCAGGTCGCCCGGCCGCGCGCCGCTGTTGCGCAGGGAATTGTAGGTCGTGATGCCGGCGCAGAGCAGCGGCGCCGCCTCCGCCGCGTTCAATTCCTCCGGCACTGCGGCCAGCGCCTCGAACGGCGCGATCATGTACTCGGCATAGCCGCCGTCATAGGAAATGCCCGGGATCTGCCCGTTCGCGCAGGTAACGAAATCACCGCGGCGGCAGGATGGGCAATGGCCGCAATGCCCGCCGTGCCAGCCGACGCCGACACGCTGCCCCGCCCGCCACGCGGGCACGCCCTCGCCGACCTTGTCCACGATGCCCACCACCTCGTGCCCCGGAACGCGCGGATACTGGATTCCGGGGAACGCACCCGTCTGCGTGAAGGCGTCGCTGTGGCACACACCGCAGGCCTGGATCTTGATGCGGACCTGGCCGGCCCCGGGCTCGGGAATGTCGCGTTCGACCAGCTCGAACGAGCCGTTGGCGCTCGTCACCTGCACTGCACGCATCTTTGCCATGAGAACCTCCTTGAAGAGCATTCGCTTTGCCGGATGGGGTGCGCATCGGCCACGGCTGACGATATCGGGCCTCCGCAGGGCACTTGATCAGGCGAACATCTTGACGCGCCGGTCATCGCCGCGCCGGTGACGAGGGAAATCGGTGCCATCGCGCCGGGCCCATTGGAGGCGTCCGCCGGAACGCCGGTAGAGCACCACGCCGCAGCAATCCTTGGAATGAGCCAAGCCGCTGGGCTAGAATTCTACGCATGGCGCAACACCGCTCGCAACCGCGCACGACAGCCCGGCGCAGGAAAATGGTGATGGAAGACGGCGAACCCGAGGAAGTGCGGGTGCACGGCCGATTGCCGCACATGGACATCGACATCACCTATCGCCGCGCACGCGAAGGCGATGCCGCATTCATCGGGATCAACGTCCAGGCGGCATCCGTGTCCCAGAGCTTCGAGCGCCTGGTCATGATGACCAATCCATTCAGCTTCTGGGCGCAGGTTGCCGAGGCCGCGTGGCGGCCGTGGCTGCAGGGCCTGCAGGCCATCTCATCGCAGACGGCACCCGCCCGCAGATTGCCGCCCCGGCGGATGACTGAGCCAGAGCAAGGAGCGGAGCGATGAGCGAGATCAAGATGTGGGGCAAGGAGCCGTTCTGGGGCCTCGGCCACCAGTTCGATCCGCAATGGGTGCTGAGCGACGCGCAGAAGGGGCTGCAGAAGGACCTCATTGATCTCTGCCAATCCACCATGCGCGAGAACGCGGTGGAGAGCGACAAGAAGCTGCTCTATCCGCGCAAGAACTTTCAGGCGCTTGCAAAGGCCGGCTTCCTCGCCCTGATCGTGCCGAAGGAACTGGGGGGCATGGGCCAGAACCATGTCGCCGCGGCCATGGCGGTGGAGACCATCGCGCGCTACGGCTGCCCCTCGACCGCCATGTGCTACACCATGCATCTCGGCGCGGTCGCCGCCGCCCTGCTGCGCCACCACGACAATCCTGCCCTGCAGGACATCCTCAAGCGCCTCGACCAGGACTGCCTGGTCGGCACCCTCTCCTATTCCGATCCGGAGACCGGCAGCCATTTCTGGTATCCCGTCTCGTCGAGCGCGAAGAAGGTGCCGGGCGGCTGGCAGGTCAGCAAGAAGGCCTCCTGGACCACCTCCGGCGGCTTCGCCGATTGGTACATCGTCCAGACCACCTCGCCCGATTTCAACGGTGACTACTCGAATCTCTCCTGCTTCCTCATCCTCGGCAACGAGGTCGAGGCCGATCCCGCGAGCTGGGACGGGCTCGGGCTGCGCGGCAACCAGTCCGGCCCGCTGGTGGTCAACAACAGGATCGTGCCGGAGGATCGCCTGGTGGGCCCGGTAGGCGACGGCGCCAGCTCCAACGACGAATGCGTCGATCCCTTCTTCCTGCTCTGCTCCTCGGCCTGCTGGAACGGCATCGCCATGGCGATGATCGACATTGCCAAGTCGCACACCACGAAGAAGAAGCACGTCGATGTCGGCCTGCGCGTCTGCGACTACCCGACCATCCAGGACTACGTCGGGGAGGCGATCATCGACACCAATGCCTGCCGCCTGATGAACTTCTCCATGGCTCAGGCGATGGATGCGGCGACCAACGATTGCGACTGGTCGATCCACAAGGATCTGACGGTCCTCCCGCGCGCGCAATACCTGCCCTGGATGTGGCAGGTGAAGTTCGCCGCCGCCAAGAACGTCGCGCACGTCACCGACAAGATGCTGCATGCCTGCGGCGGGACCGGCTACAAGCCCGGCCTCGGCCTCGAGCGCTACCTGCGCGACGGCAAGGCCGGCTGGGTCATGGGCCCGACCAACGAGGTGCTGCGCCAGTTCGTCGGCAAATACGCCCTGCTCGGCATGGACTCCCTCGATTACTGGAACCAGGCGATCAACGAGCGCGCCATCCAGAACGAGGTGAAGAAGATGACGCCGGAGCAGAAGAAGGACTTGGCGGAGAAGCTGCTGAGCGAGGCCGCCGGCAAGGCGGCGCAGTAGCGTTTATTATTTCCTGTCACCCCGGACAGCCGCACCGCGGCTGATCCGGGGCCCATAGGTCGTCTGACATTCCATCGCTGTCGCCTGTTTGGACTACCACCGCATGGGCCCCGGCTCTCGCTTTGCTCGGCCGGGGTGACATGAGGAGTAGTACCGCTCTGACCGCGCGAATGTCTCCCCTACTTCCGGAGATACGCTTCCATCGAATCGTCCATCGCCTTCAGCCACTGCGTGTGGTGCACGGGCGACATCTTGCCGGTCATGATCGAGCGGTAGGCGTTGTCGCGGAAGCCCATGATGTTCTCCGCCTTGTGGTGCTCCCATTCCATGAACGTCTTGTTGACCGCCTCGACGTCGAAGCTCGGATAGTCGGTGAGGTCGATCAGCTCCTTGGTGTAGTCGCCCTGGAACCAGATCATCTGCTCGGCATTCTCGAGCGTCTCCTCCCGCGCGCGCCAGGCGGCGCTGCTCGCGCGCATCTCGGACTGGCTCGGCAGCTTGACGCGGCCCAGGATCACATCGCGCGAGAACCACGCCTGCGCGTCGAACATGTTGAAGGTATAGAACTGGTCCTGCATCCCGATGTAATGCAGCTTCGGGTTATCCTCCCACACCACGCCGCGATAGAGGTTGAGCGGCCACAGCCTGTTCTCCGTCTTCAGCCGGAGCGAATCCGGCAGGAACGGGAAGTGGTGCAGGTAGCCGGTGCAGAGGATGATCGCGTCCACCTCTTTCGACGTGCCGTCCTTGAAATAGGCGGTGCGGTTCTCCACCCGCTGCAGCAGCGGCTTTTCCTCCCAGTTCGACGGCCATTTGAAGCCCATCGGGCGCGAGCGGTAGCTCGAGATGATCGACTTCGCGCCGTATTTGTAGCATTGCGAGCCGATATCCTCGGCCGAATAGGAGCGGCCGATGATGAGGATGTCCTTGCCCTTGAACTCCATCGCGTCGCGGAAGTCGTGCGAGTGGAGGATCCGGCCGTTGAAGCCCTTGAAGCCCGGGAATTCCGGCACGTTGGGCGTCGAGAAATGGCCGGTCGCCACGATCACATGGTCGAACTCCTCGGTCGTGAACCGGTTCTCCTTGAGATCGTGCGCCGCGACCGTGAAGGTTCCGCTCTTCTCGGAGTATGTGACGCTGCGCACCGGCGTGCGGAAGCGGACCCACGGCCGCACGCCTGCTTTCTCCACGCGGCCCTTGATGTAGTCCCACAGGACGGCGCGCGGCGGGTAGGAGGCGATCGGCCGGCCGAAATGCTCATCGAAGGTGTAATCGGCGAATTCCAGGCATTCCTTCGGGCCGTTGGACCAGAGATAGCGGTACATGCTGCAATGGACCGGCTCGCCGTATTCGTCGGTTCCCGTCCGCCAGGTGTAGTTCCACAGTCCGCCCCAATCGTCCTGCTTCTCGAAGCAGACCACCCGGGGAATTTCCGCGCCCTTGGCCGCGGCCGACTGGAACGCCCGCAACACCGCCGTCCCCGAAGGTCCGGCACCGATCACCGCAACTCTCTTCGTCATGTCGCCTCCCCTTTCGTCGCTGGCATTCGACGGTCATTTTGCCGGTTGCGCCGCGAGCGCTCAGGGCGTCCGATGCGCCGGCGGGCTCTTGATCATGGCCGGCCTGACGGCCTCCCGACCATATCCCTGCTGGGCTGATACACTACGCGCGGCAGACCCGGGGTGCAACCATTACAGCGCCTATCAGGCCCAATCCGGCGAAGTGGTGTAGAAGTGGTCTAACTTAGTTCCGCTTGGTCCCCGTCGCTTGGCGTATCTCCGGCCGATCGGCGCCTATTCAAGCAGCTTGAGGACATTTTGGTATCGCGGATGGCTGCGGACCCGATCGAAGTCGGAATCGTTCCGGACCCATGCTCTAGTTTCGTGATTGGCTTGCGGAAGCAGACGCTCCAGCAGGTCGAGGGCAGCGTCTGCCTCCCCCACCAGCGCGTGGAAGCACCCGACGTTGTATTGCGTCAGCACATCATCCGGATCAATGGCCAGCGCGTGCTGGGTCAACTCCCGCGCTCGCGCGATATCGCCCAGAGCGAGGTGGCCGAGAGCGCCCAGATACGCTGGCCGCGGATCTTCAGGGTGGCGCGCCATTTCCTGGGCCGCGCGCTTCACGCCTTCGCGCGCGGCCTCCGTCACCCGGTACTCACTGCCAAGACTTCGATAAACCCCCGTCAAAAGCAATGGAGATTGATAGTCGTCCGGCTTGAGGGCCGCAGCCTGCTCGAACAGGGTTGCGGCCTGCTCGAAGTCCCCCTTTGAGAAGCACGCCCGGGCGTAGAAATACCAGCCTTCGAACAACGTCCGATCGAGCGCGATCGCCTTCTCGAACTCAGTGACTGCTTCCTCGTAGCGATTGTCGAGCGACAAGGCCAGGCCGCGTGAGGCATGCGCCTCGGCAAGGTTGCCGTCCAGGTCCAGCGCCTTTGCGCTCGTCGCCAGGATGCGCTCGACCGGGACCTCCATGTTGTAATGCAGGAACAGGAACGAATCGCAGTCGGCGATCCCGGCATAGGCGCGGGCATAGAGCTGGTCCAGCTCGATGGCCTTGGTGAACATGCGCTTCGCCAACAGATAGTATGATCGAGAGTGCCGGTGCAGGAACTGCCGGCCTTTCAAGTAGTATGTGTAGGCTTCGACATTCTCCGTCGGCGCCTGGCCGACGAGCTTCTTCTCCTGCGGCAGCAGCTTCACCTTGAGCTGCTCGACGATGGTGCGCGTGATCTCGTCCTGGATGGCGAAGATGTCGGTCAAGTCGCGGTCGTAGCGATCGGCCCAGATGTGCCCGCCATCCTGTCCGTTGATGAGCTGCGCCGTGATGCGCACGCGCGACCCGGCTTTGCGGACGCTTCCTTCCAGGACGTATTTGACGCCGAGCTCGTTGCTGACCTGCTGTACCTTCGCGGGGCGGCCCTTGAAGGTGAAGACGGAGTTGCGCGCCACCACGAACAACCCGGAGATCTTCGACAGATCCGTGATGATATCCTCTGTCATTCCGTCGCTGAAATACTCCTGCTCCGGATCGCCGCTCATGTTGTTGAACGGCAGGACAGCGATGGACGGCTTATCGGTGCGACCGTCCGAACCCTGCGCCTCCGTTCGCTTGGCCGTGTTCGAGCGCAGGGGTCCGGGCCTAACCGTGAACACCCGAACCGGCCGTTCTATGTTCTTCACCGAATGTTCGCCGAGATCCTCGAAATCGATCGCCAGCTTGCCGTCGACGTGTTCGCGTACGGTCGCCGATACGGCGATCCCACCGGGGCTGGCCAGCGACTGCAGCCGGGCGGCTACGTTGACGCCATCCCCGTAGATGTCGTCTCCGTCGATCATGATGTCGCCGAGGTTGATCCCGATCCGGAACCGCACACGACGGTCTACCGCCAGTTCAGGCTCCGCACTGGCCATGGCGCGCTGGATCTCGACGGCGCATCGAACCGCATCGACCACGCTGCCGAACTCCACCAGGGCGCCGTCGCCCATCAGTTTGACGATCCGGCCTCCATGCTCGGTAATGCGCGGGTCGATATGCTCGCGACGCAGCGTCTTAAGGCGGCTCAACGTGCCGGCCTCGTCCATCTCCATCAGCCGGCTATAGCCAACGACATCAGCTGAGAGGATTGCGCTCAACCGACGCTGGACCGAGTCCCCCATGCCTTTGCCCTGAACCTGTCTAGTCGTGGTGACCACGAGCATAAGAATATTGATAGAGCCGGGCTACCCAAAAGCGCCCCGCCACCGATTTCGACGATGGCGTCATGGCCAGCCAGCGATATCCAGGACTCCCCCGGCTCGCCGGCTGATTGAAGGCGACCAGGGGGTGCATCTGCGGTGCCGCTACGCCCTCACCCGCGTCTTCTCCGGATCGTAATGCGGGAAACGCACGACCTTGGCGGGGATGCGCTTCATCTTGCCGTCGAGCTTGCCGATCTCCACCTCGGTGCCGAGCGCGGCATGGGTCACGTCGACGCGCGCCAGGGCGATGGTCTTCCTGAGGATCGGCGAGCGGGTGCCGCTGGTGACCACGCCGACCTGGTTGCGGCCGATGAACACGCCGTCGCCATGCACCGCCATCTCGCTATCGGCGATGTCGAGGCCCACCAGGGTGCGCTGCGGATGCTCCTTGCGGCGGAGGAGCGCCTCGCGCCCGACGAAGTCCTCGGCCTTGGTCTTGAGCGGGACCGTGAAGCCGATGCCGGCCTCGAACGGGTCGGTCTGGTCGCAGAACTCGTAGCCGTAGAAAATGAGCCCGGCCTCGATGCGGAGCATGTCGAGCGCCTCCAGGCCACAGGGCGCGATGTCATAGGGCCTGCCCGCTTCCGTGATCGCGTCGAACACCGCCGGCGCATCCTTCGGATGGCAGAACACCTCGTAGCCAAGCTCACCGGTATAGCCGGTGCGCGAGACCACCACCGGCGCGCCATTGAAGTCGCCGATACGCCCGATGGTGAAGCGGAACCATTGCAGTTCCTCGATCGAGGTCTGCGCCGGCGGCGTCCACACCACCTGCTTCAGGATCTCGCGGCTCTTCGGGCCCTGGACGGAGAGGTTGTGCAGCTGGTCGGTCGAGGAGCGCACCCACGCGCGCAAGCCCAGCTTCTGCCCCAGCTCGCGCAACGCGAGGCCGCTCGCTTCGTCGCCGCCGATGAAGCGAAAATTGTCCTTGCCCAGGCGGAAGATCGTGCAATCGTCGATCATGCCGCCGGTCTCGTGGCACATCGCCGAATAGACCACCTGCCCTTCCGAGAGCTTGCGCACGTCGCGCGTCACCGCGCGCTGCAGCAGCGTCTCGGCATCCGGCCCGGTCACCTCGAACTTGCGCAGCGGCGAGAGGTCGATCATCGCCGCGCGCTCGCGGCAGGCCCAGTATTCCCCGATCGGCCCCTCGTTGTTGAACCGGCTCGGCAGCCAGTAGCCGCGATATTCCGTGAAGTTGCGCGTGAGCTGCGAGAGGCGCGGATGGAACGCGGTCTCCTGGGTCATCTGGGCCTCTGAGTCAGGGGTCTTGCGGAAGGCCACCGCGCGCGAGAAGCGCTCCTTGGCCGGATAGGTGCGGATGTGGATCGGCGTCGGATCCCAGCCATTGGCGGCATCGATGTCGTCCGGGCAGGCGGAGGACACGCAGACCAGGTCGGTCAGCGCGCGGAACAGCACGAAATCGCCGGGGCGCGACCACGGCTCGTCCAGGTACAGCACGTTATTATGGTCGATCGCCGTGTTGTAGAAGAGGTTGAGCGCCGCCCAGCCGCGCCGCCTTTGCACGCCATAGGGCGCGAGCGCGTCGCTGAAGTTGTCCGAGCAGTTCGGGTGCCCCGGATAACCCATGTCCTCGTAGTATTTCGCCGTGCAGGCGAGCGCGAAATTGTCGTGCCGCCCGCAGGTGTCCTGCACCAGCTCGACCAGCGGCTGGAAATCCTGGTCGAACACCTTCGCGAACAGGCCCGGCCCCGGATAGCCGCGCCCCAGCAGCGTGCGCGTCACCGTGTTGTCGAGGTCGCGCTCTTGTCCCTTCTGCAGCGCGCGCGCGTTGAAGCAATGGAAGTCGGAGCATTGCCGCCCGAAGCTGTCGATGATCTGGATGTAATCGCCTTCCTTCACCTCGTAGGCGCGGGCGGAGGAGCGCGGAACCTCGATATCTAGCCGCGCATCGGCCAGCGGATCGGGCAGCAGCGCGAAAGCCTCCGAGCGTGGGCTCGCGCGCGCGATCCGCACCTCGATCTCGGTCGCGGTGTCCTGCGCCTCCGGCGCCATCGCCGCGGCCGGGGCCGCGACGATCAGCACACCGCTGGCTTGCGCCGTGAACTCCGCCTCCGCGCCCGCCGCGCTGTCGCCGCCGAACAGGCGCAGCGCCTTGGCCTCGGCCAGGTCGATGCCGCGGCGCCGGAGGCCGGCGAGCACCTTGCGCGCGCTCTCCGACTTGCTCGCAAGGATCGTGCGCAACCCGTCCGCGACGCCACAGACCTTGCCCCCGATCAAGCCCGGATCGACCCGGCCCTCGGCATCGGCGGCCAGCACCTCGCAGGGCTGCCGCCCCTCGACATCGATGAGCGTGATCCGGTCGCCGGGCGCGACCGCGAGGATTGCGGCGCCACCGCCTGATACCCGGTAGCGCTCGACCCCGCTGGGCAGATTGGGCACGCGGCGATCGATCAGCATGTTGTTATCCTCTTGGACAGGCGCCTCCGGTCCAGCTTCCGCACTACTGTGGCGCCGCGGGAAATGCTAAAAGATGCGTTCACGGCGATCAACGACCAAAAGGTCTGCCGGTCGGAAATTGGTCTGGATTGGTTGCGAACACACGGTTCGATGCAGCAGGACACGGGGCTACAGACTTCGGGAATCAACCCGCGCGAATTCCGCAATGCGCTCGGCTGCTTCCCGACCGGCGTCACCATCATCACGACGCTCGACCCGCGCGGCCAGACCGTGGGCATCACCGCCAATTCCTTCAACTCGGTCTCCATGGATCCGCCCTTGATCCTGTTCAGCCTGAGCCGCGGCGCCTATTCCATGCGCGCCTTCCTCTCGACCGACCATTTCGCGGTCAATGTGCTGAGCCTCGGCCAGGCCGAACTCTCGCGGCGCTTCGCCACCGCCTCAGCCGATAAATGGGCGGAGCTCCACTTCGAGATCTGGGATTCCGGCTGCCCCATCCTGCCGGGCTGCGCGGCCAATTTCGAATGCCGCACCGAGCATACCTATGACGGCGGCGACCACGTGATCTTCGTCGGGCGTGTCATCCGCATGCGCCACGACCCGGCGATCAAGCCGCTCCTGTTTCACCAGGGCGAGTACCGCTCGGTCGAAGCCCTGGGCAGCGTGTCGTGAGAGGCGCGCCGTGACCCGCCCAGGCAGCAAAAATGGCAGCAAAAATGGCAACAACAATGGCAACAACGTGGTGCTGACCGAAGCCGCCGCCCAGCAGATGCGCGACGATTTCATCGGCTGGCAATGCCGTCTGCGCCAGCTTTCCGCGCGCCAGGCCGGCGGCCGCCCTCTGCAGGGCATGCGCCCCAGGGTGCTCTCGCCCGCGGGCGACGAGCTCTCGCCCGGCATCATCGTGCTGATCGTCGAGCGCGACCCGGCCGACACCACGCAGATGCTGCGCTTCCAGTACCAGAAGACGCACGATCCCATCGAGCGCTACGACAAGGTGCTCGAGCTGCTGCAAGCAGCCTATTTCCAGTATCCGAAGAGCTTCAGCGACGAGATCACGGCCCTGTTCGGCCCCGCCTCGGAGCTGCCCGCGACCCTGCTGCATCTCGGCCGCTGTATCCTGGAGTTCGAGCAATTCACCGAATGCTACAGCATTCCATGCACGGTGACCGAATTGCCTGAGTCGCACGACTTCTACCAGGCCACCTACTGGCACAACCACATGTTCAACCCGAACACGCCCCCCGGCATCCGCGTGCTCAGCTTCAAGCCCGACTGGCCCCACGCCGCCACCTGGCGCACGGAAGCTTGACGCTCCCAAAATGTCATCCCGGGCACGCGTAGCGCGACCCGGGACCCATGCGGCGCATCAACAGGCGCGCTCTCAAGTGATCCCGTCAAACAAGTCCCGCCACTCCGGATTCTTCTCCCGGATCAGCGCGATCTTCCAGTCCCGTGCCCAGCGCTTCACTCGCTTCTCGCGCTGGATCGCTTCCAGAACGCTCTCATGCTCCTCGAAATACACGAGCATCTTCACGTTGTACGTCTTGGTGAAGCCGGGTACCGCACCGTCACGATGCTCAGCCACACGACGAATCAGATCATTCGTGACGCCTACATAGAGCGTCCCGCGCGGCTTGCTCGCAAGGATGTACACCCAGTACGACACCGCCCTTCCCGCTCTCTCACAAATGTCACCCCGGGCGCACAGCGCGACCCGGGACCATACGGTGCCCCGGTGTAGCGCAACTGAAAAGCGAAAATTTGCGGGCGTTCCATGGGTCCCGGATCAGCCGCTGGCGCGGCTGTCCGGGATGACATCGTGGAAGAGTGTCGAGAACGGAAGCTAGCTAGAACTTCTTATACGCCCGCTTCAGATCCCACAGCGGGTGCTTCTTCGACATCTGGAACTTGATCAGCAGTTCGCGCGCGAGCATGTCGCGGCCCTGCTGGTCCTCGGGCAGCTTCATCTCCGGCGGGATGGTGACCCAGCCGTTGCAGTTGCGGTCGAAGATCGCGGGGCGGCCTTCCTCGTAGCCCATGTGGACGTCCTCCAGCCAGTTGAGGTCGTCCCAGCCCATCATCTCGATGTATTTCTCGAGGAAGGGCGTGAGGCGCGCATAATCCGGCACCATGTTCACATCGTAGCGATAGCCGATGTGCTGGCCGATCTCCTTCTCGCGCTTGGTGTCGAGGCCGGCGGCGTCCTTGATGAACTTGTCGACGTCCTGAGTCTTGGTCGTTGCCATGGCTCAAGTCTCCCTTAGTAGCGCGTCATGTCGGGCCGGCCGACGGTGTGCTGCGTGCCGGCGAGCGGCACCATCGCCATCGCCGAGGCTTCCATGGTGAGGGCCGCGAGATCCTCCGGCTCCAGCGAATGCACGTCGGTCTTGCCGCAGGCGCGCGCCATCATCTGCGCTTCGATGGTGAGCGTGTGCAGGAAGTTGTAGACGCGCTCCGCCGCCGCATCGGGATCGAGCCGCTTGCGCAGCACGGGATCCTGGGTCGCGACGCCGACCGGGCAGCGGCCGGTGTGGCAATGATAACAATAGCCCGCTTCGACGCCCATCTCCTTCTCGTAATCGGCCTCGGGGATTTCCTTGTTGCAGTTCAAGGCCATCAGCGACGAGTGGCCGATCGCGATGGCATCGGCGCCGAGCGCCAGCGCCTTCGCCACGTCCGAGCCGTTGCGGATGCCGCCGGCATAGACCAGCGAGATCTCGCCCGACTTGCCGAGATCGTCCAGCGCCTTGCGCGCCTGGCGGATCGCCGCGATGCCGGGCACACCGGTATCCTCGGTCGCGAGATGCGGGCCCGCGCCGGTGGAGCCTTCCATGCCGTCGATATAGATCGAATCCGGCCCGCACTTGATCGCCATGCGCACGTCGTCATAGACGCGCGCGGCGCCGAGCTTGAGCTGGATCGGGATCTCGTGGTTGGTCGCCTCGCGGATCTCCTGGATCTTGAGCGCGAGGTCGTCGGGGCCGAGCCAGTCCGGATGGCGCGCGGGCGAGCGCTGGTCGATGCCGGCCGGCAGCGAGCGCATCTCCGCCACCTGGTCCGTCACCTTCTGGCCCATGAGGTGGCCGCCGAGGCCGACCTTGCAGCCCTGTCCGATGAAGAACTCGCAGGCATCCGCCAGCTGCAGATGGTGCGGGTTGAAGCCGTAGCGCGACTGGATGCACTGGTAGAACCACTTGGACGAATAGCGCCGCTCGTCCGGGATCATGCCGCCCTCGCCGGAGCAGGTCGCCGTGCCCGCCATGGTGGCGCCGCGCGCCAGCGCGATCTTCGCCTCGAAGGAGAGCGCGCCGAAGCTCATGCCGGTGATGTAGACCGGGATGTCGAGTTCCAGCGGCCGCTTGGCCTTGGGCCCGATGACGGTCTTGGTCAGGCATTTCTCGCGATAGCCTTCGATCACGAAGCGCGTCAGCGTGCCGGGCAGGAAGGTCAGGTCGTCCCAATGCGGGATCTTCTTGAACAAAGAAAATCCGCGCATGCGGTAGCGGCCGAGCTCCGACTTGATGTGGATGTCGTCGATGACCTCCGGGGTGAAAATGCGGCTCTGGCCGAGGCGGCTGGTATCGCGCTTCGGCTTCATCACAGGCTGAACCTGCGGCGCGACTTTCTCTTGCGACATATTGCGGGTCCTTTCCTATGAAGCCTTACAGGACGATCTTCTTTTCGGACGGCTCGAGATTGTCGTAGTTCCAGAGCTGCTTGCCGGCCACGATCTTGGTGAGGTTCTTCGCCCCGTTCGGCGCCTCGAGCCCGTACATCTTCAGCTTGCGCTCCAGCCACTGCACCTCGAGGTCCGTCATCTCGCCCTCGACCGCGTCCACGCCGAGCCCGGCGATCTTGCCGCCGACATAGATCGTGCCGTCATACATGGAATCGCCGAGATTCATGCCGGCATCGCCCAGGATGATCATGCGCCCGCGCTGCATCATGAAGCCGCAGAAGGCGCCGGCCCGCCCGCCGATCAGGATGGTGCCGCCCTTCTGGTCGATGCCGACGCGCGCCCCGACATCGCCCTTGCACACCAGGTCGCCGCCGCGGATCGCCGCGCCGAAGGTCGAGCCGGCGTTCTTCTCGATCACCACGCGGCCGGACAGCATGTTCTCCGCGCAGGACCAGCCGACGCGGCCGGAGATGGTGATGTTCGGCCCATCGATCAGGCCGCAGCCGAAATAGCCGAGACTGCCCTTGATGTGCAGGTTGAGCCGCTGCAGCAGGCCGACCGCGACGCTGTGCTTGGCGCCGGGGTTGTGCATCACGATGGTGCCGTTGCCCTGGCTCATCAGCTCGCGGAGCTTGAGGTTGATCTCCTGCGGTGACAGCGGCCCGGCATCGAACTCCGCGCGCTTGTTGAAATCGACGTCATAGCCGTCGGGATAGAGGAAGTTCTCCTCCTCCGTCGGCGAGAAGAAGCGCTGCTGGGTCTTGCCCGACAGCTTTTCGGTGTGCATGCCCATCTGCATTGAACGCTGAGCCATGGGTCGTCTGTCTCCCGGAACTTGGGTATGCCTGAATCTCGCGTGGGTCCGCTTAGGCCCGCGCTTCCGCCTTCCACACCCGCACCTCGCCTTCGTACGGGTCCCAGGTGTCGATCTCGTGCGGGAACACGCTGCGGATCGCCACCTCCTCGGAGGCAAGCGCGATGAAGTCGTCGCTCTCGTACAGCACCATCGGCTTGGCGGCCATCACGTCCTTCGCCATGCCGAGCGAATCGGCGGTCGCGACGATATAGGTGAAGACGCCGTCGAGCTCGGAGATCGAATCCCGCATCGCGTCATCGAGCTTGGCGCCCTGCTGCATCTTGTCGGCGAGATAGACCGCGATCAGCTCGGAATCGCAGTTCGACATGAAGCGATGCCCGCGATGCTCCAGCGCGCGCCGCCCCTTCCAGTAATTCGTGAGCTGCCCGTTATGCACCACCGAGACGTCGGCGAACGGATACGCCCAGTAGGGGTGCGCCGAGCGGATGTCGACGTCCGATTCCGTCGCCATGCGGGTGTGCCCGATGGCGTGGGTGCCGACGAAGCCGTTCAGCTTGTACTGGCCGGAGACCCGCGCCGCATCGCCGAGGTCCTTGATCAGCTCGAGCCCGAGGCCGAGCGAGAGGATCTCCGCCCCTTCCACGTCCTCGATGTAATCGGCCAGCTTGCGCCGGTCGCCGCCAAAGTCGATGCGGTAGCGGAAGGCGTATTCCGTCGCCTCCTCCACCTTGATGAGCTTGGCCCCGAGCTCCTTCAGGCGCTTGTCGACTTCGGCGCGGCGATCCTTCACCTGCTGGTGGATGTCGAAGCCCTTCGACATCTCTTCCTGCTCGGCGACCTTGAACCGCAGGACCAGCTCATTGCCCTTGGGCTGGCCGTAGAGCGCGAAGCCGGTGGAATCCGGCCCGCGATGCTTCAGCGACTTCAGCATGTTGGTCATCTCGGTGCCGACGTCGCCGGTCTTGCGCCGGTGAATCAATCCAGCAATTCCGCACATTCTCGATCCCTCCGTATCAGGGCAGATAGTCCCAGTACTGTTGCAGGTCCCAATTGGTGACGGTGGAGTTGAACTTCTCCCACTCGTCGCGCTTGTAGTGCATGAATACCCGGAGCATCTCGTCGGGCATCGCGCGCTTCACCACCTCGTTCTTCTCGAGGGCGTCCAGCGCCTCGCCGAGCGACATCGGCAGCTTCTGCACCTTCTTGCCGGCCTTCATCGCCTCGTAGATGTTGCGCTCCTCCGGCTCGCCCGGATCGATGTTGTTGGTGATGCCGTCGTCGAAGGCCTGCAGCAGCGCCGCCGCCATCAGATACGGGTTCACCGCCGAATCCACCGAGCGGTACTCGAACCGGCCTGGTGCGGAGATGCGCAGCGCGCAGGTGCGGTTCTGATAGCCCCAGTCGGCATAGACCGGCGCCCAGAAGCCGGTGTCCCACAGCCGGCGATAGGAATTGACGGTGGAGGAGCCGATCGCGGTCAGCGCGCGCACGTTCTTCACCACGCCGCCGATGCAGTTGAGGCCGATCGGGCCCGGCTTGGCCTCGCCCGGCCGCGGCAGGAAGGTGTTCTCGCCGCCCTTGCGGTAGGTGAAGACGTCCGGCATGCCCGGTAGCGACTCGCCGTTGCCGAGGGTGTTGAGCTTGTCCTCGCCGCCCTTCCAGAGCGACAGGTTGTGGTGGCAGCCGCTGGCCGACACGCCCATGAAGGGCTTCGGCATGAAGCAGGCGATGATGTCGAACTCGCGCGCCACCTGGGCGCAGATCTGGCGGTAGGTCGTCAGGCGGTCGGCCGTGCGCAGCGCATCGTCGAACATGAAGTTGAGCTCGAGCTGGCCCGGCGCGTCCTCGTGGTCGCCCTGGATCATGTCGAGGCCCATGGCGCGGCCGTATTCGATCACCCGCATGAAGACCGGGCGCAGCGATTCGAACTGGTCGATGTGATAGCAGTTCGGCTTGGTATAGCCGCCATGCGGCAAGCCATCCTCGCCCTTCTTCAGCCACATCATCTCCGGCTCGCAGCCGTGGCGCAGGTGCATGCCGTTATGCTTCTTCTTGAACGCCTCGTGCGCGATGCGGAGGTTGCCGCGGCAATCAGAGGTCAAGTGCCCGCCCGGGTTCACCTTCTCCTCGCGATTGCGGAAGCAGGTGCAGAAGACCCGCGCCACGCGCTTGTCCCACGGCAATTGCACGAAGGTCTCGGGATCGGGGATGCCGACCAGCTCGGAAGCTTCCGGGCCGTAGCCGATATAGTTCTTGTGGCGGTCGACGAAGAGGTTGGCGGTGGAGCCGTAGACCAGCTGGAACCCGCGTTCCGCGGTCGCTTCCCAATGATCGGCCGGGATGCCTTTGCCGACGATGCGCCCCGTCACGGAGACGAACTGGTAATAGATGTAGGTGATGCCCAGCTCGTTGATCTTCTCCCGAACCTTCTTCACCAGCTCGGCGCGGCCAGGCTGTTGGATATGGGCTTCCAAATCGGTCATCGCACTCCTCCTCTCCCTATCTGCATTCATTACGCGCCGCGCCCTGCGCGACGCGTGCTCCCTGCCAGCTTTCGATGCATCCTTGGTCGACAGGCCTTCTTGCGAGCCCTTGGTGATATATCGGTTGTTCACCCCTTCGACTTGCCCCTCTCGTTTCGAGGGAGGGGATATTCAGCTCATAGCTCTGCCCGCTCAACTCCACGGGAACGGCGAGCGCGAGGTCGGGTGCAGCTTGCCCTCGGCGAAGCGCGAGAAACGGAACGGGCGCAGCAGGTCGCTCTCGTTGCCGCAGAGGTCGTCCGCCACCAGCTTGCCGACCCCGATCATCTTGTAGCCGTGGTTGCTGTCGGCGATCACGTAGACGTTCTCACAGAACCGGTCGAACACCGGGAAGGAATCCGCGGTGAAGCTGCCGATGCCGCCGGACGGCTCCTTCTTGTATTGCGGCATGGTGCCTTCGAAGCGCTTCTGGCAGAAGGCCAGCGCCGAGACCCACATATGCGCGAAATCGTCGCCGACGATGAAATCCGGGCTTTCCGGCCCGTAGGGATCGATCTTCACCGATTCCGGCGCGGTCTTCACCTTGAACGGCATGGCGCCGCCCTGCACGCCGCCGAAATGGAAGTCCGGCTTGTAGTAGATGCCCCAAAGCTGGTCGGTGATGAGCGTGCCATCGACGTCGGAGTGGAGCGGCGCGTCGGTATCGACATGGATGACCGGCGGCATCTGGCCGTCATTGGTGCGCTGCAGCTTGGGATCGACGCCGAGCGTGCCCTCCTGCAGCGACCAGAAGGTCCACATCGGCACGCCCTCGTGCGTCTTGCCGTCGCGGCCCTTGATCGAGATCTCCTTGGGCAGTTCCAGCATGTCCCAGATCTGCTTGACCCATGGACCGGTGCCGATGACGACCTGGTCACAGCCGATCTTGCCCTTGTCGGTGACCACCGCCTTGACCGCGCCGCTCGCATCCTTCTCGAAGCCGGTGACCTTGACGCCGGTCAGGATGCGCACATCCTCGCTCTCCGCCTTGCGGGCGAGGCCATACATGGAGCGCGTGTTGTTGGCGTAGCCGCCCTTTTTCTCGTGCAGGACGGATGTGATGCCCTTGGCCTGCCAGTCGGAGAAGATGCCCCGCATGTAGGTCATGCAGTCCTTCTCGCCCTCGATGAAGACCGACGGATAGCCGATCTCCTTCTGCTGCTGGTAGATGCTCGCCACGTCCGCGTGCATCACCTCGGGGCTGATCTGCATGTAGCCGACCGGGTGATAGGAGAAGGCCTCGGGATCGCTTTCCCAGACCGAGACGCTGTGCGCCATCAGGCGGCGCATGGCGGGCTGGAAGTAGTTGTTGCGCACCACGCCGCAGGCGATGCCGGAAGCACCGGCCGCGATCGCGGTCTTGTCGATGACCAGGATGTCCTTGCCGCTGCCCTTCCCGCTCTTGCGGAGGTTCTCGCCAAGGTGCCAGGCGGTCGAAAGACCGTGGATACCGGCGCCGACAATGACGTATTTGACGTGACTTGGAAGGGCCATGGAGTCCGTTTCCCAGCAGCGGATGACAGGCACTGCGCCACTATAGCTGCCTCCAGGCCGGTTACAAACCAATTTTTCAAGAGGCACAGAAATGGGTCCGATTGGTCGCGATTGGACTAGCGCATCCGCGACCTTTCGGCGTAAAATCGACTACAACCCGGCGCCCGCGCCACCAGAGTGGCCGGCAACGAATGAGGGAATCCGATGGTGAAGCTCGTGAACGATCCGGTGCGCGGCTCATCCTGGATCACGGCGCAGTTGCGGCAGGCGATCCAGGCCGGCCAATACGGCCACGGCGAGAAGCTTCCGGCCGAGCGCCAATTAGCGGAGGCCTTCGGCACCTCGCGCACCACCGTGCGCGCCGCCCTCGACCAGCTCGAGGCAGAGCGCCTGGTGAGCCGTCGGATCGGCAGCGGCACCTTCGTCAACTCGCCCACCCGCCTCGCTTCCGAGGACGTGGCCGACCAGACCAGCCCGCTGGAGCTGATCGAGGCGCGCATCGCGCTGGAACCGTATATGACGCGCCTAGCCTGTCTCAATGCCGCCGCGCGCGACGTCGACCGGATGCACGAGCTGATGGAACGCCAGGAGCGCGAGTGCAATCCCGGCGACCGCGAGAGCTTCTCGCGCTGGGACGAAGCCTTCCACCTCTCGATCGCCGAGGCCACGCGCAACCCGCTGCTGATCTCGCTCTACCGCCAGATCAACGAGGTGCGCGCCCACCACCAGTGGAGCGCGATGAAGGACAAGGTGCTGACGCCCGAGCGCATCGCCGATTACAACCGCGACCACGCGGCCCTGTTCGAGGCCATCCGCGCCCGCGATGTCGACAGCGCGGTCGCCCTCATCACCAACCACCTGCATTACGCCCGCCGCCAATTGGTCGGCGCCGTGATGGACTGACTCGTCTGTAACAGCTCGATTTTTAGGAACATTGTAACCAATTCCAGACCAATCGATTAAAATTGATCTGGATTGGCGCGGCAAATCGGCGCATGATTCGCCCGTCCGGTCCCGGGAGCGCGAGTCGGACTGGACTGCGGCGCATTTGATTTGGACCCGGCGACTCGCGCCCGGGTCAGGGGACCAGCGGGGATACACACCAACTGCGATGCGCAGCGGCGGGCGGCCGGGAAGCCGGCGGCCCGAGACGCGATTTCCACTGAATGACGACCTGAATCTGGGGAGGAAACATGTCGGTCAGTAGCACAACGAACACCACCACCGCGAACGGCGAAAACACCCTGAAACGCGCCATCGATTGGCGTGGTGCCTTCTGGGTCGCGAGCGGCGTGCCCGCTCTGGTGGTGTTCTCGATGGGCGGCATCGCAGGGACCGTCGGCATCCCGGCCTTCGCGGTCTGGACGGTATCCATGATGATGGGCTTCGTCCAATCCTTCACCTACGCCGAGATCGCGGGCCTTTTTCCGAATAAATCCGGCGGCGCCTCGGTCTATGGCGCGGCCGCCTGGCTGCGTTACGGCAAGTTCATTGCCCCCCTGTCCGTGTGGTGCAACTGGTTCGCCTGGACTCCTGTTCTGTCCCTCGGATCCGCGATCGCCGCGGGCTACATCCTGAACGCGATGGAGCCGGTGCCCGCCGCGGACGCGATTGCCGCTTACATCGCGCAGCAGGCCGCGGCCGGAGTGACGATCGATGAAGCTGCGGCAACGGCAGCTTTGATGCCGATCCACACCTGGACCTTGTTCACCATTCCCTTCGGAGACGTCGTCTCACTGTCGTTCAACTGGACGTTTGTGATCGGCACGATCCTGATGCTGTTGGCCTTCGCCATCCAGCATCGCGGGATCCTCGCGACTGCGGGCGTGCAGACGGTGGTCGGGTTGATAATCGTGATCACCCTGTTCGTCGTCGGCGTCGTGCCGTTCTTCAACGGCAACTTCCATGCCGAGAACTTCACGCCCTTCGTGCCGCTCGCCGCGCCTTATGCGGCCGAGCCCGGTGCGTGGAACATCGCCGGCTGGACCTTGGTGCTGGGCGGCATGTTCATCGCGGCCTGGTCCACCTACGGCTTCGAGACCGCGATCTGCTATACGCGCGAGTTCAAGAATCCGGAGCGGGATACCTTCAAGGCGATCTTCTATTCGGGCCTGTTGTGCCTCGCCTTGTTCATCCTGGTGCCGATCACCTTCCAGGGCTATCTCGGCCTCGACGGCATGCTCGCCACCAACATCGTGGATGGCACCGGCATCGCGCACGCCATGGGCGCGATGGTGGCGGGCGGCAGCCAGATCATCACGATGCTGTTCGTGATCCTGATGATCGCCGCGTTGATCCTCATCATCGTCACGGCGATGGCCGGCTCGTCTCGCACGCTCTATCAAGGCTCGATCGACGGATGGCTGCCGCGCTATCTCTCGCGCGTCAACCACAACGGTGCGCCCACCGCGGCGATGTGGACCGACCTTGTCTTCAACCTGGTCCTGCTCTCCATCGCCTCGACCGATGCGACCGCCTACTACTTCATCCTGGCGGTCAGCAATTGCGGCTACATCATCTTCAACTTCCTCAACCTGAATGCCGGCTGGATTCACCGCATCGATAGCGGCCACATCAAGCGTCCCTTCAAGGCGCCGACCATCATCCTGGCGGCCGGCACGCTGCTGGCGTTCGTGAACGCGGTCTTCATGGGCGCGGGCGCGAAGGTGTGGAACCCCGACGCCCTGTGGTACGGATTGGGCTTCGCGGCCGTCATCCTCCCGGTGTTCTGGTTCCGGCACTACATCCAGGACAAGGGCCAGTTCCCGCCGCAGATGATGGCGGACCTTGGTCTCAAGGGCGGCGATCTCGGCGAGCGCAAGGCCGGCGTCCTGCCCTATCTGGTGCTCGCCGCCGGTGTCGCGGTGGTGTTGATCTCAAACTGGTTCTTCACCTTCTAACTCCGCACCTCTGCTTAATGAGAAAGCGGGCGGGGCTTCGGCTCCGCCCGTTTCTTTTGTGCACTGCAGATCTTGAATCGGGACCTCGGATGCGAGCACCGCCCAGATCAGGCCTCGCAAGAGGCCTATAGCTGCGATAGTCTCCCCGGCGTGTCTTGGGGGCCGCATCGTGCTCACTCGTATCTGGATGGCTGTGACCGCAGCGATCGCCATCGTCATCGCGACGATGGCCGCGCTGTGCACGCTCCAGTATGAACAGGTTCTGTCGCAACTGGTCCGCCAGCGGCTCGGCGTCACAGTCGAAGCAGCGGCCGGCCCGTTCCGTTCGGTTGTCGAACTCGGCCTGCCGGCGTCTATGGTGCGCAATAGCGTGGACTTGCTGTCCAGAGCGCGTGAAAGCGATCCGGCGATCAGCGAGGTTCGATTGTTCAACCCCTCGGGAATCGTCGTCGCATCGACGCGAGAGGGCGAAGCCAAACCGATGCGGCCGGACGTGCTGCGCGCCCAAGGGGAGACGCCTGCCGAGCGCTGGAGCCTGGAACTCGACGACGTGCTGATCAGCGGCATATCGATCCGGAACGACGCCCATGCGAATGTCGCAGGCATCGCCGCCTATTACCCGATCAGCGAACTGACAAAGCCGGCCCGACAGGTAGCCATCGAGATCTCGCTCGTTGGAGCCGGCCTTTTCGTTCTGTTCTCGACCCTGGCGGTGCCGGCATTGCGATTGCGGCTCAGAGGCGTCCGTGCCGCGCTGGCCCAGCTCGATGGCGTCGCGGCGCGCCTGCGCGAAGGCCGAGGGTCGGGCGAGGCTGTCGAGCGCCGTCGACTTGGGCTGCTCGAAGAGGATTTCGACCTGCTGACGAGTGGTCTCGATGAGGCTGCGCGGTGCTACGAAGCTGGCCTCGGCCTGCTGCAGGAGGCGCCGGGCAAGACCGCGTGGACCCGCTCCGGCCGCCGCGTGCTGATCGCAATACCGGAAACGCGTCTTGCGCGTCGGTTCGCCCGCCGGCTCGCGCCTCTTATCGCGCTTCTTGTCGTTGCGGCGATGCTAATGCTGGGAATTTTCTCATATCTGCGCATCGAGCAATCGCTGACGCCGGAATTTGAGCGGCGACACGAATTGATCGGCTCGATCGCGCAGGCGGCGATCGCCAGGACGCTGGAGGCCGGCGTTCCGCTCGACGGCCTCGTCGGAGCGGGCGAGTATTTCGAGCGGCTGCTGGAGGATTTCCCGGAAGTCTCGTATTTCGCGATCACGACCGACCGGCCGCTGGTTGAAGTGGGCGCGCACATCGGTGGAAACGCCTCGGTCCTGCCCATAACCGCCGCAGGCGGCAAGACCGCGTCCATTGTAACCGAGAGCAATCCGCAATATCTCGGCGAGCAGTTCCGCACCGTGGCGCTCGATCTTGCCGTGATCGTGATAGTGGCCGTGCTGTTCTCGTTCGAGCTGGTTGTCCTGGTGATGGGTGGGTCCGTGACCGGCCCGTTCGATCGCCTTCAGCACCTGGTCGACCTGCAGGCGGCGGGCGACTTCACGAAGCGGCTGAGCAGACGCGGCCGCGGCGTGATCGATCAGATCGGCGCCATCCTGTCGGCGCGGGCCGTGGAGCTCAACGCGAGGCTTGCTGCCCGTACCGCGCCGGCGCAAGCTGAGAGCGACTTCCCGAAAATTCACCTCACTGGCCGACCCCCCGACGTGATGCGATTCTGCAGTGTCGGCGATGTCCGCCTCGCGCTGTTCCTCTTCGCGGCCGCCGATCAACTGCCGCTTTCATTCTTTTCGCTCTTCGCGCGCGACGTCGAAAATCCGTTCTCCTGGATTGACCAGGGCGTGGCAAGCAGCCTGCCGCTGGCGGCGTATCTCCTCGCTGCCTTGTTCGGCGCCGGAGCCGCAAGACCGCTCTCCGGCCGGTTCGGCCATCGCGGACAATATCTTGCGGCAGCGGTGGTGACGGTCCTTGCCAATATCGGATTGAGCCTTGCGGGGAACCTGGTCGAGGTCGTCGCTTATTCTGCGCTCAACGGCATCGGCTTTGCCGTCGCCTCGCTAGCCTGCCAGGACTACGTGATCGACCGTCTGCCCAAGGAGGAGCGGTCGCGATCGATCGGCTTCGTCTCGGGTGCCCTGTTCGCCGGCATCTTCGCCGGCACGGCGCTTGGCGGTGTCATGGCCGACCGGATCGGGCAACGCCCGGTCTTTGTCGTTGCGGCGGCCCTGGCCTTGGCTTCCGCCCTGCTGATCCTCTGGCTGATGCCCATCGGCGACCGGCCCGGCAAGGACGATCCGATCGAGCCGATGGAGACGTTCTCGCTCAATCTCGTCGCGCCGCTCGGCTCGTTCGGATTTGCGGCGCTGGCGCTGGGCATCGTAGTTCCACAGATCGTCGCCGACCAGGTGTTCGTCTCTTATCTCATTGCGCTGGCGCTCGATGCGCTACAGGCCTCGATCGCCGATATTGCCCGACTGATGATGATCTATTTCCTGGCGGTGATCATAGCCGGCTACGTGGTGGCGAAGCTTCCTCCGTCAATGGCGGCACCGGCGCCCTTGGTGCTCGCCGCTTCGCTGATCTCGGGCGTGGCGCTCCTCACGCCGGTTTTTTGGCCGACGCCGGCCGGCTACTTTCTTGCGGCCGTGGGGGCAGGCTTCGGACACGGGTTGTCTCGCGGCCCGGTCGCCGATCTGGTCGTGCGGTTCGCCGAAGGGCCTCTGGCGCATCTGGGAACGAGCTCGGTTCTGGGCGCGTCGCGCGTGCTCGAGCGCGGCAGCAGCGTCGCCGGCCTTCTAGTGATCGGCGCACTTACGGGGATCGTCGGCTATGCAGGGGCAACCGCCGCAATTGCCGCCATGCTGCTCGGCGGAGCGGCGCTGTTCGCGCTCTCCCTGGCAGCACCATTTCATCATGGGATCGCAAAGCAAGGAGATTAGGGCATGAGAAATCCGGGAAAGCTTGCCGCCCTCGCAATCGTGCTTGCCGCATTCGCGCTCGCCGTCGCGCCGGCGACCGCCGCGCCCAAGCGCGTGATGATGGTGGTCTGGATCGGCTGCGAGGATGTGTGCCGCGGCGTGCAGGACTACTTCAAGGAGAACGGCATCGACGTCGACTTCTTGGTTCGGGATGCGGCGCAGGACAGCTCGAAGTTTCCCGGATTCGTCCAGGAGGCGCGGGCGATGAAGGCCGATCTCGTTCTCACCTGGGGCACCAAGACCACGCTCGGGATCGTGGGAACGCTTGCCGACCGCGACGATCCCACCATGCTGAACGATATCCCGGTCGTTTTCACCGTCGTTGCCGATCCGGTAGGCACCAAGATCATCGAATCCTACGACAAGACCGGCCGGCCCAACGTGACGGGAACGCGCAACCGCGTGCCCGAGGAGGTGAACATCAAGAGCATCCGGCGATACCTGCCCGGCTTTAATCATCTGGGCGTGTTGTACGATCCAAGCGAGGTGAATTCGGTCGCCAAGGTCGAGGAGCTCAACGGCCTCGCAGGCCCGCTGGGCTTCACGCTCGACGTCCTGCCGCTCGGGCTCGATGCGAGCGGCGCGCCGACAATCGATTCGATCAAGCCGCAGATGGACAAGTTCAAGGCCGCGGGAGCGCAGTTCATCTATCTCGGCTCGAGCACGTTCCTTGAGAAGCAGCAGGATGCCTTCACCGGCGCCGCTGTCGACAGCGGGTTGCCGGTCCTTGTGTCCTACGAGCACATGGTGACCGAGTCCCAGGCGCTGATGTCGGTCGCCGCGCGCGACTACGACGTCGGCAAGCTCGCCGGACAGCAGGCCGCGAAAATCCTCGTCGACGGGCGGAAGCCGGGAGATCTGCCGGTGTTGCCGATGGAGGAGTTCGCCTATCTGGTCAACATGAAAGTTGCCAAGAAACTCTCGCTCTATCCCCCCGTCGAGTTCCTGCAGTTCGTGGAAACGGTCGAGTGAGGAGCTGGGACGGAGCCCGGCAACTTCCCGGCAGCTTCTTTGGCCCGCATTCCAGATCGACGGGCGGCGCTAAGGCGCCCTGCCCTGTTTCTTTTGTAATCGTGGAACGTTCAGGGACAGGCTTGTATGATCGTCTCCGGGCTTGAATGAGGGCTCCTCGAATCGGGGCTGCGATCTTGCGCAAGGAAGCGATACCGGTCGACGAGTCAGGGAACGCGCACGTGGTCGAAGATAGGGCGGCGGCGCTCGCCGAACTGGCGCGGCGCACGGCGATGCTGGACGCCATCTCCTATGGCGCGGCCCAGATCATCGGCGCGGAGGACTGGCGCGCCGGCATCCAGGAGATGCTCAACCGCCTCGGCCGCGCAACCGAGGTCAGCCGCGTCACCCTGTTCGAGATCCACCAGGGCGCCGACGGCCAGCCGGTCGAGACCTGCCGCTATGACTGGGCGGAGCCCGGCCTGCCCCGGCTCAGCGGCGATCCGCGCTATCGCGACATGCCGCTGGTGGAGCACGAAGGCGGCCAGCTCGGCGACTGGCTGGCGGCGCGGCGCCGCGGCGAGATCGTGCAGGCGACGCTGAAGGACGTGACCGGCGAGACCCGCAGGACCTTCCTCGAGCACGGCACGCAGAGCTTCATCTCCGTCCCCATCATGCTGCGTTCCGGCGTGTGGGGCTTCCTCGGCCTCGACGATTGCCGCAGCGAGCGCGTCTGGCACACGCTGGAGATCGACGTGCTGAGGACCGCCGCCGCTCTCGTCGCCGGCGCGCTGGAGCGCGCCGCCTCCGATGAGGCGCTGCGCAACAGCCGCGAGCGCTACGCCCTGGCGGCGCGCGGCGCCAATGACGGGCTGTGGGACTGGGACCTGACGGCCAACCGCACCTATTTCTCGCCGCGCGTCTACGAGATCCTCGCTCTGCCCGAAGGCACCCTCGCCTCGCCCAAGGCCTTCGCCGGGCAGCTGATGCAGCGCGACGCAGTGGTCTGGCGCAAATACCTCGCCCACTGCATCATCGAGCGCCGGCGCACCTTCGAATTCGAGGCGCGGCTGCGCTCCAGCACAGCCCGGCCGGAACAGGACCCCGAACCGCACCTCCGGCCGTATCCCGGGCCGCACCCCGAAGCGGGCCAGGCGGCCTCGCGCTGGGTGGTGATCCGCGGCCTCATCGTCTACGAGGAGCACGGCGCCGCGGCCCGCCTGGTCGGCTCGCTGCGCGACATCACCGACCGCAAGCGCATGGAGCTCGACCTGCGCGCCAGCGAGACCCGCGTGCGCGCCATCCTCGACACCGCGTTCGATGCCATCATCACCATCGGCGAGGCCGGCCGCATCGTGGAGTTCAACAACGCCGCGACGCGCATCTTCGGCCATGCCCGCGCCGACGCGATCGGCCAGCCGCTGGCCGAGCTGATCATTCCGCCGATCTACCGCGCCGCGCACAAGGAGGGCCTGCGGCGCTATCTGGAGACCGGCCAGCATTCGGTGCTCAACCGCCTGATCGAGGTCGAGGCGCTGCGCGCCGACGGCACGCACATCCCGGTCGAGCTCTCGATCACCGAGGTGCCGGTCTCGGAGGGGCGCCTGTTCACCGCCATGCTGCGCGACATCTCGGAGCGCAAGCGCTTCGAGGCGCAGCTCGCCACTGCCGAGCGCCAGCGCGCGCAACTGACGCGCCACTTCTCCCCCAACATGGTGGAGGAGCTCATGCAGGCCGGCGGGCGCATCGGCGTCGCGCGCACCCAGCCGATGGCGGTGCTGTTCTCCGACCTCTACGACTACACCGAGATGAGCGCGACCATGTCGGGCGAGCAGGTGATCGAGCTGCTGCGCGCGTTCCACGCCATCGTCGAGGACGCCGTCTTCAACCACGGCGGCACCCTCGACAAGTATATCGGCGACGGCCTGATGGCGACCTTCGGCACGCCGACGCCCGGCCCGATGGACGCCACCAACGCGATCGCCGCGACGCGCCAGATGCTGCGCGAGCTCGCGCGCTGGAACCAGCGCCGCGAGGCCGCCGGCGAGCGCCGCATCCGCGTCGGCGTCGGCCTCCATTTCGGCCAGGCCACCCTGGGCGACGTGGGGACGGAGCAGCGCTTCGAGCTCACCGTCGTCGGCGACACCGTCAACATCGCCAGCCGCATCGAGCAGATGAGCCGCCTCGTCCGCATGGCGGTGGTGGCGAGCGACGACATCATCCGCCAGGCCGTCGCCGAATGCGGCCAGGAGGCTGCCGAGGGCTTCCGCGACCTCGGCGAGCACCGGGTCCGCGGCCATCCCGCCCTGATCCGCCTCTGGGGCCTCAGCGCGGAATCGCAACGTCCATAGCCTTGTCTAAAGCCACGCCCGATCAACCCGCGCCAGATCACAAGTCTAACCTGGCTCGGCTTGCCTTGGTTGCGGGCCCGGCAGTGCTGAGCGTGCTGCTGTCGCTGGTTGCCTGGCTGTTGCCGCAAGAGGCTGCCTGGAGCTGCGCGCCGTTTGTGACGAGAGAACTTATGGGCAGTATCGATCGGCTGGAGCCGCGACAACAGGAGATCGTGTCGCCCTGTTCGGTGCTCGCCGTCCAAATAAGTGTACTGCTTCCTTTTGCCGTTCTCGTCATCGTGATGCTCAGGAAGGGCATGGCCGACCCGCCCGGAAGCCGTGGCAGGGTCAATCTTGTTGTCTACCTTTTCGGCCTTGCGGTGCTCTTTGTGCTTTGGATGGACCTCTTTGTCGTTGGCACCGCTCTTATGGTTTTGACAACGGGTAGGCGGGCGGCCTCGAGTTGGCTCGCGGGTATGGCCCTGATCTCCTCGGCAACTACTTTCTTCACCTTGGGTGCCGTTGCAATTACCTTCCATCATTGCCGGGCATGGTTTGCCAAGCTTCGGGACGCTGGTCGTTAGACAGGCGCTTGGCTCTCCTGAGCGAGGTGCGGCAACCAAATCGATTGCCGGTGCTTAATTCTTCTGACGGTTCTCACGTGCGGGCAGGTGAGCGGAGCAGCGGAATGGTCGAAGCAAGGACGGCGGTGCGGGGAACCGCGTGGGCGATCTACACCATCCTGGTGGGCGAGATCCTGTTCCTCATCAGCCCGCTGGCGCCGCTGTTCTATTCCTTCTACGGGCCGGTGCTCCGCTTCCTCGACAGCCATCGCGAGACCGCCTGGCTGACGCAGTTCTTCCTGCCGCACATCTCGGTCACGGGGAACCCGCTGCTCGACCTGCTGCCGCCGCTCGGCTGGGTCCTGCTGGTGCTGGGGACGGTCTTTTTCCTGGCGAGCGCCGTGCCGCTCTACTGGTCGATGGCGACGCGCCGCAGCCAGGTCGTCGGCGGGCTCTACAACATCATCCGCCACCCGCAATATGTCGGGCTCGCCATCATGGGCTTCGGCGTGCTGCTGGTCTGGCCGCGCTTCCTGGTTCTGGTCAGCCTGCTCGTCATGCTTGGCCTCTACCGCGTGTTCGCGGGCACCGAGGAATCGCAATGCCTCGCGCGCTTCGGCGACAGCTATCGCGCCTACATGGCGCGGACCGGCCGGTTCCTGCCGCGCGCCTGGGCCGACCGCCTGCCGCGCATCCTGCCGGAGGAAGGGCCCGGCCGGATCGCCGCGGGAATCGCGGTGTTCCTGGCCGTGCTCGGCGGCTCGCTCGCCGCCGCCTTCGTGCTGCGGGGTTACGCGCTCTCGCAGGTGGCCGCCCTCTATCACGAGCAGGAGGCCATCCTGTCGCCCTCCGGGATGGCGGCGGGGGACCTGGAATCCGCCTATCGCACCGCCGTCGCGGATCCCGCCGTCCGCGCCGCGCTCGGCGCGGCCCTGCCCGGCCAGCGCCTCGTCTATGTCGTCCCGCAGGACTGGACGCTGCTGCCCGCTGCGGCGCGGCCCGAGGCGAACGGCATCCCGCTGCGCAAGGACGCCTTCGACCGGACCCGCTACAAGCTGCTGTTCGCGCGCGCGCGCAGCCACGACCCCGAGGCCGCCGGTCAGGAGATCGTGAAGGATGCCTACGGCCTCGACCCCATCATCTTCGCCCATGTCGACATCGCCGCGCGCAAGGTGACCGCCATAGAGCAGCCCCCCGCCCACGTCCGCTGGGCCGACATCCCGATCCCCATGTTCTGACGCTTGGACTCTCCCTTCCCCCTCGCGGGGAAGGTGATGGTCGCGCACCGGCGCAATTGTGCGCCTCAATACTCCGGCCGCAGCCCCAGCGGCGCGGTCGACAGCAGCTCGTATCCGGTGTCCGTCACCAGCACCTGCTGCTCCAGCTTGACGCATTCCTTGCCGCCCACCGCGCCGATCAGCGCCTCGACGCAGATGGTCATGCCGGCCTCCAGCACGCCCTCGAAGCCCCAGCGCTGCCAGTCCTGCGGATAGACCGCGAAGGGATACTCATCGCACAGCCCGACGCCGTGCATGATGCAGGAATAGCGCCGTGCCACCAAATCCTCGGGCAGGGGAAAGCTCTTCTCGGTGAACGCGCGCAACGACAGCCCCGCTTTCACCAAAGCGAGGTTGTGGTGCAGGTTGTCCAGCGCCACGCCGTAGAGCCGCCGCTGCTCGTCGGTCGGCCGCACGTCGCCCGCGACCCAGCTGCGGCTGATATCGGCGCAATAGCCGTTCGGGCCGATGAGGTCGGTGTCGAACGCGACGATGTCGCCGTTCTGGATCACGCGGTCGGAGCATTCCTGGAACCAGGGATTGGTGCGCTCGCCGGAGGTCAGCAGCCGGCACTCGATCCACTCCCCGCCCTTGGCGATGTTGGTGGCGTGAAGATGCGACCACAGCTCGTTCTCGGTCATGCCCGGCGTAAGCGCGCGCCACATCGCCGCGATCCCTGCCTCGCAGGCGGCGATCGCCTCCTTCATCGCCACGATCTCATCCGCGTTCTTGATGCAGCGCGCCCATTCCATCACCTCCTCGCCGTCGGTGACAGTGACGCCTTCGCGCTCCAGCGCGTGGAGCGCGGGCGGGTCCAGCTTGTCGATTGCGAGGCGCGGGTTGCCGCCGCCATGCTGCCGCACCAGGTCCGCGACTTCCTTCGCCCAGTTGCGGTGATACTCGGCATGGCGCGGGCCGTTGGTGAAGTAGGTGTGCGGAAAGGCGGTGCGCGTCTCCGCGATCAGGTCGTCGCCCGCGCTCAGGTGCCGCGCGCAGCCGTAGTCGAACAGGATGACGGGGCCCTCCGCCGGCACGTAGACGTAGCGGCATTTGTTGTGCAGCGCCCAGACCTGCATGTTGGGGATGTCGGTGGCGTGCCGGATGTTCGGCGGATCGAACAGCAATGCCCCGCCATAATCGCGCCGGATGAGCTCCCGCCGGATGCGCCCCAGACGATAACGCCGGAGACTGGCTCGGTCGACCTGGCTCTGGTGATAGGCTGTCATGCAGGTTTCTCCCCTCGCCCAACGTTAAGCATCCCGACATCAGGCGCCCCGACGTTAAGCACTGCCGCGCCGCTTGCCACGTGAGAAATCCGCAATCGCCTTAGGACGTTGCCGGGCAGGTCGTCCGCACGCCCCCGCCAATCGGGAAAGCGGCGGCGCAGGCGGGCGTCGATGGACCGCCCGGCCCGGATTTGTCGCTGTCGTTTAATCGGGTGTCGTGATTGACGTCTTGCCCCTCCGCCGATAACGTAACAATGATCAACTAAAGTGCCGCGCCGCAAGGAAATGCGCGGACCAGACACGTCGCCGGAACCCGGTCGCCTCCGCGATCCGTTTCGGGCCTCGGACGGCTGAGTTCGGCGAACACGCCAACTATAAACAGGGAGGGTATGCACATGCGTTCCGGTTCGGGCGGCAAGGACCGCCATCATCCAGCCATTCCGCGCCTCGTCGATGCGCTCGAGCAGCGCAAGCTCGATCGGCGCGAGTTCCTGCGCACGGCCACGCTGCTCGGCCTCGGCGCGCCGGCGGCGTATGGTATTGCCGGCAAGATCCTGGGCGAGCCCGCCATCAAGGCGGCCCAGGCCCAGACGCCCGTGAAAGGCGGCATCCTGCGCGTCGGCATGCGCATCCCGGCGCTCGACAGCCCGCACATCTTCTCCTGGGTCTATGACTCGAACGTCGTGCGCCAGACCAACGACTATCTCTCGCGCACCCAGTCGGACGGCGTCACCGTTCCCTACCTGCTCGAGAGCTGGGCGCCGAGCGAGGACCTCAAGACCTGGACGCTCAACCTGCGCAAGGGCGTGAAATGGTCCAATGGCGAGGACCTGGTCGCGGATCACGTCATCTGGAACCTCCAGCGCTGGTTCGATCCGAATGTCGGCTCGTCGACCCTGGGCCTGTTCAAGGGCTTCCTGCTGAAGGATGTCGATACCGGCGAGAAGAACGAGGACGGCTCGCCGAAGATGACGACCGACCTCTGGGACGCCAACGCGATCGAGAAGGTCGACGACCACACCATCCGGCTCAACGGCTCTGTGGCGCAGCTCGCGGTTCCGGAGAACCTGTTCCACTACCCGGCCTTCATCCTGCATCCGAAAGACGAAGGGAAGTACGGCGTCGGCGCAATCGGCACCGGGGCCTATGAGCCGGCCGAGATCGAGGTCGGCAAGAAGGTCGTGCTGAAGCGGCGCGGCTCCTACTGGAAGGAGGGCGGCTACCTCGACGAGATCCATTTCGTCGATCTGGGCGACGATCCGGCCACCAAGCTGGCGGCCCTCGCCTCCAAGCAGGTAGACGGCCTCTACGATGCCGACATCAAGATCTACGAGAGCATCAAGAAGATCCCCGGTCTCGAGTTGCACCAGATCACGACGGCGCAGACCGCGTGCGCCCGTATGAAGATGGGGCATAAGCCGTTCGATGATCCGCGCGTGCGCAAGGCGCTCCGCCTAGCGACCGACAGCGCCAGCATCCTGAAGATCGCCTATCGCGATCTCGGCGCGCCGGGCGATCACCATCACTGCTGCCCGGTTCATCCGGACTATGCGGAAGTGCCGGTGATGAAGCGCGACATCGAGGCCGCGAAGAAGCTGCTGGCCGAGGCCGGCCATCCGAACGGCATCGAGGCCGAGCTGCATTGCAAGAAGGACCCGGACTGGGAGCCGACCGCCTGCCAGGCGCTGATCGAGCAGTGGGCCGAGGCCGGCATCAATGTGAAGCTCAACGTCATGCCGGGCGCCCAGTACTGGGACGTCTGGACCAAGGTGCCGTTCGGCTTCACCACCTGGACCCATCGTCCGCTCGCGATCATGGTCCTCGGCCTTGCCTATCGCACCGGCGTGCCGTGGAACGAGAGCGACTACTCCAACCCCAAGTTCGACGAGCTGCTGACCAAGGCGGAAGGCATCATCGACCTCGAGGAGCGCAAGAAGGTGGTCCGCGAGCTCGAGCTCATCATGCAGGAGGACGGCACCATCGTCCAACCGCTGTGGCGTGCCAGCTACCAGCCCTTCACCAACAAGCTGAAGGGCTACAAGCCGCACCCGACGGAGTACTACTTCTTCGAGGATGTGTGGATGGAAGCGTAAGCGCCATCGCCACCAACGCAAACGGCGGCCCCCAAAGGGCCGCCGTTTTTTTTGCCTTCAATCCCCGCGCTTCGTCAGGTCCGATCATCCTCTTGCAGGGAGATCGGAGCACGACGCCTCGACCGGCGCGGGTCGGGTCGGGTAGTGTCTCGCCGCATGCCCGTCCTCAACGATACGATGGAGACAAGGAACCGCAACCGGGCGCTGGCCGCCGTCATCGGCACGGCGTTCGGCGTCGGCGTGGCCGTCGGGGCCATCGTGCCGCTGCTGTCGCTGATCCTGGAGCACCGCGGGTTCGACGCGACGGCAATCGGGATCAACGCCGCGATGTTCCCGCTCGGCGCGGTCGGCTTCAGCTTCCTGGTGCCGCGCATCGTCGCTTGGCTTGGCCTCTACAACGCGATCCTCGCCAGCATCACCCTGACCGCCGCGCTGATGCTGCTGTTCCCGGCGACGGACAGCTATGTCGCCTGGTGCGCAATCCGCCTCGCGATCGGCTGCATCGGCGTGGTCCACTGGATCGCGAGCGAGACCTGGATCAACATGCTGGCGCGCGACGCGAGCCGCAGCCGGGTGATGGCGGTCTACGCGACGGTCATGGCCGGCGGCTTCGTCTGCGGGCCGCTGCTGCTGTCGTGGACGGGCCTCGAGGGCTGGCCGCCCTTTCTCGCCGTCGCCGCGGCGTCCCTCTGCGCGCTGGTGCCGGTGCTCCTGATCCGCTCGCGCCCCCCGGCGCTGGGCGAGAAGATGCACCTCGACCTGTTCCGGGTCATCCGCGCGGTGCCGATCGTGATGGCGGCGGCGCTGGTGGCCGGCTTCGTCGATGCCTCCCTGTTCAGCCTGATCCCAATCTACCAGGTGCGCGCCGGCCACGCGGAGCAGCTGGCGGTGCTGAGCCTCAGCGTTTTCATGGCAGGCAACCTCGTGCTGCAATACCCGCTGGGCTGGATCGCCGACCACACCAGCCGGCGGCAGGCCGCGATCGTCACGGCGGGCATCATCACCCTCGGCGCGATCGCCTATCCGCTGATGTTGCCCGATTTGGGCCCGTCCTTCTGGCTCATGATGTTCGTCTGGGGCGGGGTGAGCTGGGGCATGTATACGCTGGGCCTGGCGCTGCTGGGCGAGCGCTTCCAGCCGGCGCAACTGGCGGCGGCCAATGCCGCCTTCGTGATGGTGTACGAGGTGGGATCGATCGCCGGCCCGGTGGCCTCCGGTGCCGCGCTCGATCGCTGGCCAGTCTACGGCTTGCCGATCTCGGTGGGCGCGGTGGCCGCGCTCTTCATCCTCGTCGCGATGATTCGGCGAGGACGTTGAGCGAGGGGCGGGCCGCTCCGGCTATCGCAGCCAATCCTCTTCCACGATTCCCGCGCGCGCCATCGCTTGCCGCACGCGGTCGTGGAAGTAGCGCACGCCGATTTCGTGCTTGGGACTGAGAAGGCCGCGCTGGAATATGCCGGCTTGGAGATTGGCCTGCGAGCGCTCGCAGATGCCGAAATCCTCGCGCACGATATCGCAATTGGTCTCGATCGTGCGCTCGTTCTGCTCCTGCACCGCCTCGCTCACGTCGCGGAAGAAGAAGTTGTAGACGAGGCGCGTGCGCTTCTCGTCCACCGGCACGATGCGCGAGCAGTTCATGCCGCCGGGATAGACCGAGAGCGTGAAGTTCGGCCAGCCCCACAGCCACAAACCGCCATAGATCGAGCCGTTCCTCTGCGGCGCGGTCATGATGACCAGCGCGTCGCCATGGGTCGTCTCGAATTTCGAGAAATCGATCACCGCATGGAAGCTCGGATGGATGCCGGGGATGTGGTAGCCCTCGACGAAATTGTCGGTGTAGTTCTTCCAGTTGCAGTTCATCTCGAACTCGGCCTGGCGCACCTTGGTGAAGGTCTCGATCGGGTAGTCCTTCACCGTCTCCGGCAGGCTGCCGAGCGAGTCAACCAGCGCGGGCGCCGCCGCATCGAAATTCACGAACACCAATCCGCGCCAGGTCTCGACCCGGATCGGCATCAGCCCGTTCTCCTCCTTGCGGAACCATGCGGCCTCGCCGAAATCCGGGGCGCGGCGCAGGTTGCCGGAGGTGTCGAACACCCAGCCGTGATAGCGGCAGCGCAGCAGGTCGCAATGGCCCGCGCCGTCGTCCAGCAATTGCGAGGCGCGGTGCGGGCATACATTGTGGAAGCCGCGCAGCGCACCGTCGCGGTCGCGGATCACGAAGAAGCGATAGCCCGCAACCTCCGCCGCGACGTAATCGCCGGGATTCGGCAGATCGCTCGCCGGCCCGACCAGTTGCCACTCGCGCGCGAAGATCTGCCGCCGCTCGGCTTGCCAGATCGCGCGTTCCCAGTACCACCGCGCCGGCAGGCCGTAGACGCCGCGCGCCGCCGCCTCCCCCGCTCTGTCTTGCTGAGGACTGTCCTGCTGAAGAATCGCCATCACACCCACCGCGCCCTCACGGCCAGTCTGCCGTGCGGCGCGATGGTGCGGGAGCCGGCGGGAAAACTCAAGCAGCCGAAAGTTTCAGGAATCCGGTCTAGGCCGGCACGCCCACGGGGTAGCTCACGCCCGTGCTGCCCAATCCGCAATAGCCGTTCGGATTTTTCGCCAGGTATTGCTGGTGATAGTCCTCGGCGTAGTAGAAGGGCGGCGCATCCAGGATTTCGGTCGTAATGGCGCCGTGGCCAGCCTTGGCCAGGTGCTCCTGGTAGGCCTTGCGCGACTCCTCCGCGAGGCGGCGCTGCTCCGGCGACGTGACATAGATGCCGGAGCGGTATTGCGTGCCGACATCGTTGCCCTGGCGCATGCCCTGAGTCGGGTCGTGGCCCTCCCAGAAGGTCTTGAGCAGCGTCTCGTAGCTCACCGTGCGGGGATCGAACACCACCAGCACCACTTCGTTGTGCCCGGTCATGCCGCTGCAGACCTCCTGGTAGGTCGGGTTCGGCGTGACGCCCGCCGCGTAACCGACGGCCGTGGTATGGACGCCCGGCAATTGCCAGAACTTGCGCTCCGCCCCCCAGAAGCAGCCCAGTCCGAAGATCGCCGTTTCCATGCCCGCCGGGAACGGCGGCTGCAACGGGTTGCCGTTGACGAAATGCCGGCGCGAAGTCGGGATCGGGTTCGCCCGGCCGGGCAAGGCCTCCTCCTTGGTCGGGATGGTTATGGGCTTCTGCTTGAACAACGAGAACAAGGTGTGTCTCCTCTGGCGCTTTCCGCCGAGCGGCAGCAGCCGCTCGGCTTCAAATGCCGCCATTTCAAGATTACGGGCGCAGCCCACGAAATGTAGGAAGCGCGGGCGCGCTTGCCAACTGCCGGCCTGCCCTTGCGACCGGAGCCGGCGCCGTGCTTGACTTCCTCGCCTATGGGGATCGGGGGAACATCGCATGGCGGATGAGGCACCGGCGCTGAGCGGCCTTGCCGTGGGGCGGGCTGGTGCCCGCGCGGCGATGCCGAAATCGGCGGTCTCCGGCGCGACCGGGTTCGCGGGCCTGTGCGGATTGTCGGGCGCACTCGCCATCGTGGCGAACACCGGAATGGACAGCTCCCTGGGCGCCCTCCTGTGCCTCGCAGGTGTGGCCGCGCCCATGATCTTGTGGACGACCTTGGTCGAGCGCGCCTATCGCAGCCCCGATGTCGAAATGGACTTTACGAGGCCGCGCCCGCTCGCCGACACGCTCGCGACCACCGGCGTCAAGCTCGTCGGGTTGGGCGCGACCGGGCTTGTCATCGCCGCCTTCTACGGTCTGGTCCGGCACTACGACGCGCCACGCTACAACTTCTATTTCGACCTGCTCCGCGATTGGGCGATTCCGCTGATCCTGCTGTCGGTCCTCTATGTCTTCCTGGTCGACCGCTACATGATGAACCCGCGCGACAGCCTGTGGCACGCCGGGTCCTGGCTTCTCCGCTTCGGGCGCGCCGACTTGGAGATGGTGAAGGAGCATGCGCGCTGCTGGGGCATCAAGGCGTTCTTCATCCCCTTCATGTTCGGGATCCTGCGCGGGCCGCTCGAGCGGTTGCGCGGAGATGTCACCTTCGATCCGGCCAGCCTCGCCTCGTTCAGCCTCAATCTGGCCCTGATCTTCGAGATCTACTTCGCCACCATCGGCTACATCCTTACAATCCGGCCGCTCGATTCCCATATCCGCTCGGCCAATCCCTTCGTGGCGGGCTGGGTGGCCGCCCTTCTCTGCTATCCGCCGTTCCTGCTGGCCTATCGGGACGGCCCGCTCGACTACCAGTCCTCCTCGCCCGGCTGGGTGAAAGCGCTCGGCGAGAACGAGGCGGTAATGGTGGTCTGGCTTGCGCTGCTGATCGCGACCTCGGTGGTGTGGGTCTGGTCGACCATGATCTTCGGCCTGCGCTGGTCGAACCTCACCCATCGCGGGATCATCACCAACGGCCCCTACCGCTATTTCAAGCACCCGGACTATCTCGCGAAGAACATCCGCTGGTGGCTGCTCTACGTGCCGTTCCTCTCCGCCTCCGCCTTGGATGCGGTCCAGAACTGCGCGCTCCTGCTGGTGATGAACCTGATCTACTACTGGCGCGCCAAGACCGAAGAGCGTCACCTGTCCGAGGACCCGCGCTACGTGGCCTATTCCGCCTGGATCGCGGAGCATGGCGTAATCCCGAGGACCCGGCGCTGGCTGGCGTCCGGAGCAAAATCGCTACGGACGTGACGCGATGATCAGCGGCTGAAGCTGGCGGACGGGTCTCAGCTCATCGCCAGCGGCTGCGCCTTGCGCGGCGGCGGAAAGGCCTTGCCGAGCTCCGCCAGGTCCTCGGTCGAGAGCATGATGTCCGCCGCCTGCACATTCTCCCGCACGCGCTCGGGCTTGGCGGATTTCGGGATCGCGATCACATGCTCGTGACGCAGCACCCAGGCCAGCATGATCTGCGCCGGCGTGGCCCGGTGGCGCTCCGCGACCCGCACCAGCGCCGCGTTGCGCGGGATCCCGCCCTGCGCCAGCGGGCAATAGGCCATCACCGCGATTGCGCGCTCGCGGCACCAGGGCAGCAGGTCGAAATCGATCCCGCGGCTCTCGATGCTGTACTGCACCTGGTTGGCCAGTGTCTTGTCGCCCCGGCTCAGCCCCGACCACTCCTTCATTTCCTTGAGATCGAGGTTGGAGACGCCGAAGCCGCGGATCTTGCCCGCCTGCATCAGGTCGTCGAACCCCGCCAGGGTCTCCGCGAACGGAACGGAGCCGCGCCAGTGCAGCAGATAGAGGTCGATGCAATCGGTCTTCAGACGCTTGAGCGAGGCCTCGCAGGCCTTCACCGTCCCCGCGCGGCTGGCATTCTGCGGCAGCACCTTGCTCACCAGGTAGACGCCCTCGCGCCGCCCCTTGATGGCGGCCGCCACCAGTTCCTCAGAGCGGCCATCGGCATACATCTCCGCCGTGTCGATGAGCGTTGCGCCGAGATCGATGCCGGTGGCAAGCGCTCGCACCTCCTGCGCGCGCTGGCGCACATCCTCGCCCATCTTCCAGGTGCCGAGCCCCAAGGCCGGCACCCGCGTGCCATTACGCAATGCGACCTGCCGCATGCCGTGCAACTCCATGTTCGTCCCGCCTGCGCGAATCTGCCGCCAAACTTAGCCCTGTGACGCCCGCTGGCAAGCCGATATAGTTGGCGCCATGGCGACGTTTTTCATGATCCTGACCGCGATCTTCGCGCTCCTGACGCTTGCCTCGCTGATGGTGGGCGTGGTTTCGATGGGCAAGGCCGGCGAGTTCAATCGCAAATACGGCAACAAGCTGATGCGGCTGCGCGTCATGTTCCAGTTGCTGACCATCGGCTGCCTCATCCTGGCGATCGTGGCCTATCAGGCGGGCTAGACGCATGGTCCGATTAACGCGCATCTACACCAAGGGCGGCGACAAGGGCACCACCTCCCTCGGCACCGGCAAGCGCGTGCCCAAGCACGATCTGCGGGTCGAGGCCTATGGCACGGTGGACGAGGCCAACGCCGCCATCGGGCTCGCGCGGCTGCACACCAGCGGCGACGCCGACGCGGCGCTCGCGCGCATCCAGAACGACCTGTTCGATCTGGGCGCCGATCTCTGCGCGCCGGAGAACGATCGTGCGGGCGAGGGATCGAAGGAGCGCCTGCGCATCGCCGACGCCCAGGTCGAGCGCCTCGAGCAGGAGATCGACGCCATGAACGAGGAACTGGCGCCGCTCAATTCCTTTGTCCTGCCGGGCGGCAGCGCGGCGTCCGCCTACCTGCACATGGCCCGCACCATCGCCCGCCGCGCCGAGCGCGACATGACGCGCCTTGCCGCGCAGGAGCCGGTCAACCCCGCCGCCATCCGCTACATCAACCGCCTCTCCGACCATTTGTTCGTGCTGGCGCGCTACGAGAACGACAAGGGCGCCAAGGACGTGCTGTGGAAGCCTGGCGCGAATCGCTGATCGACCGGCGCTAGGCGGGCTGGTGGCGGCGGCGATTGCCTCCTTGCGCACCTGCGGGATGCGGCATCCGGCCTCACCTAGCCCATTGAAACTTCGCCAAATAGCCGCTTCCCGGCGCATTTGGGCAAGTGGCGTGGGCGCGTTGACACCAGATTGTCGTAACCCTATTGTGCGCCTGCGAAATGCCCGGCTGGCGGATGTCCCCGGGAATCAAATGTTGGGCGGTTTCGCGGCCTTCAGGGGAAAAGGCAGACGGGACAATGGCGGCCGCCAAGGCCGGCCCGGTTCTGCAAGGGACAGACCTTTTTTTCGAGCCGAGCATACAAGATGAAAGTACTGGTCGCGGTTAAGCGGGTGGTCGACTTCAACGTGAAGGTGCGCGTGAAAGCGGATGGCACCGGCGTGGAGACCGCCAATGTGAAGATGTCCATGAACCCGTTCGACGAGATCGGGGTGGAAGAGGCGGTCCGCCTCAAGGAAGGCGGCAAGGCCACCGAGGTGATCGCGGTGTCGCTGGGCCCGACCCAGTGCCAGGAAACCATTCGCACCGCCCTTGCCATGGGCGCCGATCGCGGCATCCACGTGCAGACCGATGTGGAACTGCAGCCCCTCGCCGTCGCCAAGCTGCTGAAGGCGGTGGTGGACAAGGAGCAGCCGCAATTGTGCATCCTCGGCAAGCAGGCGATCGATGACGACGCCAATCAGACCGGCCAGATGCTCTCCGCTCTGCTCGGCTGGTCGCAGGCGACTTTCGCCTCAAAGCTGGTCATCAACGGCGACGGCACCGCGAACGTGACGCGCGAGGTGGATGGCGGCCTCGAGACCATCCAGGTCAAGATGCCGCTGGTCATCACGACCGACCTGCGTCTCAACGAGCCACGCTATGCCTCGCTGCCGAACATCATGAAGGCGAAGAAGAAGCCGATCGAGCAGGTGACGCCGGAGGCGCTGGGCGTCGATCCCGCGCCGCGGCTCAAGACCCTGAAGGTGGTGGAGCCGCCGAAGCGCAAGGCCGGCGTGAAGGTGAAGTCGGTGGCGGAGCTGGTGGACAAGCTGCGCAACGAAGCCAAGGTCATCTGACCTCTCCGCAAATTTGCTCTGGGATTACGCGAACCATGACCAACCTCGTTCTCGTCGAACATGACAACAGCGCCGTGAAGTCGGCGACCCTGCATGCCGTCGCCGCAGCGCAGAAGATCGGCGGCGACATCCATCTGCTGGTGGCCGGGCAGAATTGCCGCGCCGTCGCCGATGAAGCCGCCAAGATCGCCGGCGTTTCCAAGGTGCTGCTGGCGGACGATGCCGCCTATGCCAGCCGCCTGGCGGAGAACACCGCCAAGCTGATCGTCGGCCTCGCGCCGAGCTACAGCCACGTCCTCGCCGCCACCACGGCCATGGGCAAGAACGTGATGCCCCGCGCCGCCGCTCTGCTCGACGTGCAGCAGATCTCGGACATCAGCGGCGTCGAGAGCGCCGACACCTTCGTGCGCACCATCTATGCCGGCAACGCGGTGGCGACCGTGCAATCCGCCGACAAGGTCAAGGTCATCACCGTGCGCCCGACCGCGTTCGAGGCGGCGGCAGCGACCGGCGGCTCCGCCGCAATCGAGAACGTCGCCGCCGCCGGCGAGACCGGCCTTGCCGCTTTCGTGGGCCAGGAACTCTCCAAGTCCGAGCGGCCGGAGCTTACCTCCGCGCGCATCGTCATCTCCGGCGGCCGCGGCATGCAATCGGGCGACAACTTCCACATGCTGGAGAAGGTCGCGGACAAGCTCAATGCCGCGGTCGGCGCCTCGCGCGCCGCGGTCGATGCGGGCTTCGTGCCCAACGACTACCAGGTCGGCCAGACCGGCAAGATCGTGGCGCCGGAGCTCTACATCGCCGTCGGCATCTCCGGCGCGATCCAGCATCTCGCCGGCATGAAGGACAGCAAGGTCATCGTCGCCATCAACAAGGACGAGGATGCGCCGATTTTCCAGGTCGCCGATTACGGGCTCGTCGCCGATCTCTTCCAGGCGGTGCCCGAATTGGAACAGGCCCTTTCTAAATGACGCGATTCAAATACATGCCGGACGGTGAAGGTCGTGGAGTGGCGCAGCAGCAAGGCAAGGTCGCGATGATCGACAAGGTCGGTGTGATCGGCGCGGGCGCGATGGGCAACGGGATCGCTCATGTGTGCGCCCTCGCCAAGCTGGACGTGAAGCTGATCGACGTCAGCGAGGACCAGCTCAGGAAGGCGCTGGAGACCATCCGCTTCAACATGGATCGCCAGGTCAAGCGCAACCTCATCACGGCGGAGGAAGAGAAGGCCGCCATCGCCCGCATCACGACCGGCCAGAAGGTCGAGGATCTCGCCAATTGCGACATGGTGATCGAGGCCGCGACCGAGAAGGAGCAGGTCAAGAAGGACATCCTGAAGGCGCTCTGCCCGGTCCTGAAGCCGGAAGCGCTGATCGCCTCCAACACCTCCTCGATCTCCATCACCCGCCTCGCCGCCGTCACCGACCGCCCGGCCAAGTTCATCGGCATGCACTTCATGAACCCGGTGCCGGTGATGCAGCTTGTCGAGCTGATTCGCGGCCTCGCCACCGATGACGACACCTTCAACGCCACCCGGACGCTGGCGGAGCGGCTCGGCAAGACCACCGCGACGTCGGAGGATTTCCCCGCCTTCATCGTCAACCGCATCCTGCAACCGATGATCAACGAGGCGATCTACACGCTCTATGAGGGCGTCGGCACGGTGGACTCGATTGACACCGCCATGCATCTCGGCGCCAACCACCCGATGGGCCCGCTCGCTTTGGCCGACTTCATCGGCCTCGACGTGTGCCTCGCGGTCATGCAGGTGCTCTACGAGGGCTTGGCGGACAGCAAATATCGCCCCTGCCCGCTGCTGGTGAAATACGTCGAAGCCGGCTGGCTCGGCCGCAAGACCGGCCGCGGCTTCTACGACTATTCCGGCGAGAAGCCGGTCCCCACGCGCTAGCGGACGGCGCACACAAGGTCTCGAAACGGGCGCCCCACGGCGCCCGTTTTCGTTTCCGGCTCACCTCCTGGGCTGGCGGACATGCGGCTCGCCAGCCCGCCTCCCGGGCGACGGGGCGAAAAACCCCGCCTGAACTGTTCCTTGTCTCTGTCCGCCCACGCGAACGGACGCGGCAAGGCGCTCGGAAGGAGGATTGCATCGTGCCCGCACGCACATCGGCTCGGAGGGAGTCCGTCATCCTGGTGTTTTCGGGCGGTGTTTCGCTCGGCGCCTACCAGGCCGGCGCCTACGAGGCGCTGCAGGAGGATGGGTCGGTGCGGCCGAGCTGGTTCGCCGCCTCCTCGATTGGCGCCATCAATGCCGCGCTGATCGCCGGCAGCGCCCCCGGCGCGGCGATGACGTCCTTGAGCCGGTTCTGGGCCGCCGGCGAGCATTCACCCGCAGGCCATCCGGCCCGGCCCGCCGCGGGTCCCGCCCGGCACGCCTGGAACTGGATGAGCGCGATCGGAACGCGGCTCGCCGGCGCGCCGGGCTTCTTCTACCCGCGCCTGGCCCTGCACCTGCTCGACCGGACCCAGAGCCTCTACGACCTCGCGCCGACGCGCGCCAAGCTCGAGACCCTGATCGATTTCGGCCGGCTCAACGCGGGCGAGATCCGCATCACCGTGGCCACCACGGACGTCGAAAGCGGCGAATGCGTCCTGTTCGACACTGCGCGGGGCGATCGCATCACCTGCGACCACCTGCTCGCCAGTTGCGGATTCCTGCCGGAATTCGCGGCAGTGGAGATGGACGGCCGCCTGCTGGGCGACGGCGGCCTTTCCGCCAACGCGCCCATCGAGCCGGTCTTCGACGAAGCCGATCGCGAGGGCCGCGCGATCTTCATCCTGGATCTCTTTGCCCGTGACGGCGGACGGCCCGGCAACATCGCGGAAGGGCTGGCGCGCCGCAACGATCTCATGTTCGGCAACCAGACTCTCGGCCGCCTCCAGGCCTATCAAAAGGCAAGCAAGGCGGCCGGCCAGGCCAAGCGCATCTTCTATCTCAGCTACCGCGCGCCGGGGCACGAAGCCGGGCCCGACCGGCAATACGATTTCTCGCGTCCAACGCTCGATGACAGGTGGCAGGCCGGACGCCTCGACATGGCCGACGCCCTGCAATTGCTGAAGCACGGCCATGCGGCCGAAGGCGAGACGGTCCTCATCCGCCGGACATGACCCCCCGCTCTGGCGATCTCTGGTGATCATCGTACCTGCGCCGTCGACCTACCCTTGTCTTCCGTCGCGACGCACGGGGCCGCGCAACTCCTCGGGTGGCTTGACGTGCCGGAACTGGATCAGCAGCAGCAGGTCGTAGACGATCTTGAGGCCGCCGCAGATCACGAGCGGCCAGGCGCGGAACGAGGCAGCGAACAGGGCGCCGGCCAGCATCGGGCTGATTGCCGCGGCGAGGCTGCGCGGCACGGACGTGAAGCTGGCGGCGGCGGCACGCTCCGCCTCGGTGACGACGGCCATCACGTAGGACGACCGGGTCGGGACGTCCATCTGGGACAGCGCGGCGCGGATCAGCAGCAGGGCCAGGGCGCTGTGCAGCGTGGGCGCGATCGCGGCCAGCACCAGGGCGATGCTCGACGGAATGTGCGTGAATACCATGGTGTTGACGAGGCCGATGCGCTGCGAGAGCCACGCCGCCACGGGGAACGAGAAGGCGGAGAGCACGCCTGACCAGAAGAAGAAGGTTGCCGCTGCGGCCAGCGACAGGTCGAAACGCTCGAACAGCCACAATGCCAACAGCGATTGCACCACGAACCCGCCGGCGAACGCATCCAGGCTGAACAACGCCGCAAGCTTGTACACGATCCGCTTGGATGGCCCCAGCGCGCTTGCCGGCGCCTTGTCCTCGGATGGCGGACGTCGTGGAATGCGGCGATAGATGAGGCCACCGAGCAGCCCGAGGCAGGCGTAGAGGACAAACATCAGCTTGAGCGCGGCGAGCTGGGTGATGCCCATGGGCTCGACGACGTCCGGCAGGGCCGCGGCGAGCGAACCGCCGGCACCGGCCAGCGCGCCGACCAGGCTATACCGGGCGAACATCTTCGTGCGCTCTTCGCTGGCCGCCGCGCGCGCCAGGACCGCATGCTCCAGGGGCACGAACACGCTGACGCTCCCGGCGGACGGATTGGCGGTGCCGGCGAAAGCCACCACCAGCAGGATCGCGTAGTTGTCGACCACCGCGAACGCAACGCCTGTTGCGATCATCAAGCCGGCCGCCGCGAGCAGGAGCCGGCGTGGATCGTGTGTTGCCCCCAGGAAGCCGATGCCGAGCGTCAGCAGCGCGGATCCAAGCAGCGCCGCCGTCGAAACGATGCCGACTTGGAGCGGCCCTAGTCCGATCGCAAGCAGATAGACCGGCAGCAGCACCGCGACGAAACCGTCGCCGAAGTCGCGCAGCGCCCGCGCCCAAAGGAGGCGCGCGATCGTCGGTTTGCCGTGCGATGCGAAGGCACCCATACTACCCCGCTGACCTCAGAGCCTGCGGCCGGTAGCAGAGCTTGGACGCTGGAGCGTCTGGGAAACGGGGAGTCTGCTTCCGTCCCCGTGGCGACCAGATTAGCGGAACTCGGCCTGGCGCTGCAACCTCTCGGGACCCGCCGCCCCGTTTTCCGGACGCGCGACACTCCACGCTTCTATTCGGGCATTGCCTCGCCGGTTCCGCCCGCGTGGGCGGGAAAGTCCCTCAGCTTCGGGAGCCCGTCCTTGATCGGCAGCACCGTTTGCGCGTAGTGGAGGTGGACACTCGGTTTGAAGGCCACAGTCGGGATCGCAGCCGCATAGACGTCGGTGAAGCCCATGGTCGGATGGCCGGTCATGATATGACCGCCGCATTTCGTGCAGAATTGCCGTTCGCTCATCTCGGTTTTCTTGAACCGGCCGATGAGTTCCGCTCCCTTGGTGATTCTGACGTTCTCCGCCTTGAACAGGACGAAGGCGACCAGCGGCCCGCCGGTATAGGACCGGCACGAGTTGCAATGACAGTACCCCATCTCCTCGGGCGCGCCCGCGACCTCGATCTCGACGGCGCCGCAGAAGCAGCCGCCCTTATGTATGCTCGCCATGTTGCGTTCTCTGGATGCTCAATAAAGGATCGATGGCAGGTATGCGCCCTGCGGCTCCTGGTAGGGACCCATCGTCATCAGCGTCATCGGCTGCACGATGGTGAGGCCGTGCGCGAGGCACCAGCGCAGCAGGGCGCTGTTGCGGGTCGGCAGCATGAAACCGGGTCCCGCGAATGACGGCGCCGCGCCGATCAGCGCCTGCAGATCCTCGTTCGTCTCGGCGACCGCATGGCCGAAGAACCCGATTCCAGTGGTGTAGCCGGTGATGCGGCCGCCGCGCTCCACCACCATCGCCGCGCCCTGCGCGATCGCCCCGCGCAACTCGCCGGCGCGGACATGCCCGTGCACGCGCCGGCACAGCGCATCCGCCGCCTCGGCATCCGCCGCGCACGCCGCGCGCACGTCATGGCCCGCGGCGCGCAGGTTGAGTGCCGGGCCCTGTATTACGGACAAGAGCTCGCGCACCTCGAAACCGAGCTTGGTGTAGAGCGACATCGACCGGTTGTGATAGGCGGCCTGCAGCAGGCGCACCGCGGGGATGCCCCGCTCCCGCGCGCGCTCGAGCACCGCCTCCATCAGCCTGCGGCCGAGCCCCTGGTCCTGCGCCGCGGGATCGATGGTGATGGGGCCGACGCCCGCGACCGCGCCATCCTCCCACAGGAAGTTGCTGCCGATGACGCGGCCCGCCGCCTCGGCCATCACGCCATGGATGTCCGCGCGCGAGACCAGATGCTCCATCAACCCGATGGCTGCCTCGGGATCGGGAAAGTCCGGCGCGAAATTGTGCCGCTCGGCAATGCTCTTGAACGCCTCGTAGCAGATGCGGCCAGCCGCCGCCGCGTCCTCCGGCTTCGCTTCGCGCAGGATCGGCTGCACCGCGGGAACTCCTGAATCGGGACCCATGATTGGTTCTCTCCGTCTCTTGTCTTGCTATTGCTGATGCGCCGCGTGGGTGTGCGCGCCGGTGTGGTGCGCGCAGGAGACCCGCGGATTGTACGGCGCGAACACGCCGTTCGGATTGTCGCGATAGATCCAGACATGCCGGTCGTAATGCGGCTCGAATGCGTGCGCCTCGTCGGTCGGCGTGCTGGGATCATCCGCCATCGTGTCGTAGGCGACGCCGTGGAAGCGCGGCGGCTCCGCATGGCCGCGCGCGTGCCAGGCCTTGGCGAAGACCAGGTTCTCCACCGCGACCAGTTCCAGCGATCCGTCCGCCTGCGGCTCATAGATCAGGATCGCCGGCTTCAGGAAATCGGTATGCGTGCCGGCGCCATCGACGCGCGGCGCGGGCGGCGCGCTGATGCCGAGCAGGTCCGGGCGGAAGTAGTGGATGCCCATCGCGCCGAGCGAGGCCGGCTGGCCCATCATCTCCGCGGTGTCGCACAGGTCGAACGGGTCGCGGAGATAGCCTTCCGCCAGCGCCACGTTGACGTCGCGGAAGCGTTCGGTGGCGCGGCGCACCTGCTCGAGCGTGGGCTCGCCGGCCGCGGGTTCATGATGGGCGCTGCAGGCGCCTGCCGCGCCGGCCTGCGCCGCGAGGCCGAGGCACGCCAGCGCCAGCAGGGTCTTGGGCATGCGGATCATGTCTGGTCCTTTCACCGGGTTCGTCCTGGGGCGGCGCGGCCACTCCAGGGCGCGCCGAAAAGCGGCGGGAACATAGTGGCGGCGGGGCCGCCCCGGAATGCATCGCCTTGCACAGTCGTGCTGCGCCCATGCAGTATGGGACACCATGCAGTGGAATGATCTCCTATACATTCTGGCGGTGGTGCAGACCGGCTCCGCGCTGCGCGCGGCGGAGCGGCTGGGCGTCAACCAGGCGACGGTCCTGCGCCGGTTGGACGCGATCGAGGCCGCCGCCGGGATGCAATTTTTCGAGCGGCGGCGCTCCGGCCTGAAGCCGACGGAGATCGGCGCCCTCGCGGCGCAGACCGCCATGCGCATGGAATGCGAGGCCCAGGCCTTCCAGAACGCCTTGGCCGCGCGCCGCCGCACCCTCGCCGGATCGGTGCGCCTGACCACCAGTGTCGGCCTCGCCGACCGCCTGGTCATGCCGGGCATGCGGCGGTTCCAGGCGCTCTATCCCGCGATCACGGTGGAACTGCTGATCGCCGACGAGAAGCTGGACATCGCCCGCGGCGAGGCGGATGTCGCCCTGCGCGCCGGCTCGGGGCCGGAAGGCGGCGGTATCGTCGCCCGCCGGCTACCCGACGCGCATTGGACGGTCTATTGCAGCCGCGCCTATGCCGCCGAGCACGGTGCGCCGCAGGACCGCACCGCCATCCACGGGCACCAGGTCGTGGGCCTCGACGGACAGATGGGCCGCCTGCCGGCGTGGCTCTGGCTCAGGGATTCCGCGCCCGGCGCGGTGATGCGGTTCCGCAGCAACAGCCTCGTCAACCTGGTCTCGAACCTGAAGGCGGGCCTCGGTCTTGGCGTGCTGCCGACGATGATCGGCGATGCCGAGCCGGAGCTGGTGCGATGCTTCCCGCCGCCGCCGGAGCTCGCCTCCGAGCTGTGGCTGATCGTGCGCGAGGAGATCAAGGCGCAGCCGCATGTCCGCGCCCTCACCGACTTCCTCGACCACTACATCCGCGGCGTCTCCTCCAGTGGCGGCGATCACCACGCCGCGACCCCGGCCGCACCGAGAGATGCGACGTGAGCGCGCGCGCCTATCGCTTCGGCGCGGCCGGACCAGAGCCGGCCGTACCTTAGAGCGACTCGCCGCGCGCGACTCTCTCTACTCGTACGGAAGGCTGCCCAGCGCCGAATAGCGCTCGTTCAACGCGTCCAGCGAGGCCATGTCCTCGTCGCTGATCGCGAAGTCGAACACGTCGATGTTTTCTTCCAGGTGATGCTTCTGGTTGGCCTTGGGCAGCGGAACCGTGCCGCGCTGCAAGTTCCACCGGATCAGGATCTGCGGCGCGGTCTTTCCGTATCTGGAGGCAATCCCCGCGAGCGCGTCATCTGTCAGCCGTCTGGCGCGTGTGAGCGGGCTGTAGGCCTGGAGGACGATGCCGCGTTTCCTGCAATAGTCCAGCATGGCCTGGCTATGGCCGAACGGGCTCCATTCGATCTGGTTGACGGCGGGCATCTCGCCGCCCGCATCGATCAGCGCTTCGATCTGCCCGGTGGTGTAGTTGCTGACGCCGATGTCGCGCGCGAGCCCGTCCTGTTTCGCGCGCATGAGGCCGCTCCAGAGCTGCTCCCCCGCACTCGTCGGTGGGGGCCGATGGATGAGCATGAGATCGGCATAGTCCGTTTGCAGCTCATCCAGGTATCTGCGCGTGGCGTCGTAGGCGTCGTCCATTTCCTCGACCTTCGCGACCAGGTAGATGCTGCTTCGGTCCGTGCCGCCGCGCTTGATGGCTTCGCCGATGCCGGGCTGCGAGCCGTAATCCGAGGAGGTGTCGATCATGCGATACCCGAGGCCAAGCGCCGCCTGAACGGTTTCCTCCGTGTCCTTGGTCAATTGCCACGTGCCGAGTCCCATGACCGGCATCGGATGCCCCGTGTGCAGGGCTACGGTCGCGTTCGGATTCATGTGCTCGCTCGCTGTGTGGGTTGCGCGTCGGCCGCGTCGTTGCGTCGTCCCCGTGCCAGCAAACAGGTTCACCGCGACCGCCGTTCCAGGCTGCACATGAGCGTTGCCGATCCCCGCGGCGGCTGGGAACATGGGCGTGGTCGAACCGGGCTGGCTTGAGCAATGAACAAGGTCGTGGTGTTCGGCGGCACAGGATTCCTGGGGCGACGCATCGTGCGCCACCTGCTGGATCACGGCTATGCGGTGCGCGCCGCGTCGCGGCATCCGGAACGCGGCAGCGGCCTCTTCTCCGCGGATCCGCGCTTGGACCTGGTCCGGGCCGATATCGGCGAGGACGCGTCGACGCGCGAGGCCGTCCAGGGCGCGGTCGCGGCCGTGAACGCGGTGAGCCTCTATGTGGAGCGCGGCAGCCGCACCTTCCATTCCGTGCATGTCGAAGCCGCGCAGAGACTGGCGCGGCATGCGCGCGCGGCGGGCGTCGCGCGGCTGGTGCATGTCTCCGGCATCGGCGCCGATTCCGACTCGCCATCGCCCTATATCTGCAGCCGAGGGCAAGGCGAGCATGTCGTCCGCGCCGCCTTCCCCGAGGCGACCATCATCCGCCCGGCGGTCATGTTCGGGCCGGACGACGCGTTTCTGACGCCGCTCGCCGGCTTGCTGCGCAGGTTTCCCGTGTTTGCGCTGTTCGGCAGCGGCGGCACCAGGCTGCAGCCGGCTCATGTGGACGACGTCGGGGAGGCGATCACGCGCATCATCGGCGCGCCGCAAGCGCAGGCGCTTTATGAGTTCGCCGGCCCGCGCATCTACACGTACAAAGAACTCCTGGAGACCATCGGCCGCCATCTCGGCGTGCGCCGCGTGCTCGTCCCTGTTCCATTCGCGATCTGGCAGGCTGTTGCCGGCGTCGCCGAGCTTTTGCCCCGGCCTCCCATTACGCGAAACCAGGTCGCGCTCATGAGGATCGACAACCTCGCCGCGCCCCGGCAACCCGGATTCGACACACTCGGGATTCAACCGCGCGGACTCGAAACGGCTCGTGCCGCCAGGTGAGACACGTCGCGATCGGCCCTCAGCCGATCCGGCGCGGATGGTGCGGCCGAAGGCGGCCTCCATTGAAGCCACGCTGCCGGCCTGAGGCAGCCGTAATGCTGAATCCGGACTGGACTTCCGGCATTTCCGACCGGATGGGCGTTCGGCGGAACGAAAAGCGCCGCACTTTGTAAACCTCGGGGTCTGGACCGTGATAGTGCGAGAGAGCTCGATGAATCGCCTGCATAGCCCTGCCGCTGCCGCGATCGCCAAGCATCCGATCCACGCCACACTCGCCCCGTTTCCGATCGTGTGCTTCACCCTCACGTTGCTGACCGACATCGCCTATTGGCGGACATCGAACCTGATGTGGCAGCATTTTTCCGAATGGCTGCTGCTGGCCGGGCTCGTCTTCGGCGTTCTCGCCGGGCTTGCGGGCGCCGTGGATTTCCTGTTCCGCCCGGAGCTTCGCGCATCGCGGCCGGCCTGGCCGCACGCCATCGGCAGCGTGATCGTCCTCGTCCTCGCCTTCTTCAACAGCCTCGTCCATGCCGCCGATGGCTGGACCGGCGTTGTCCCCTACGGCCTGGTCCTGTCGGCCGCGACCGTGCTCGTCATGGGTCTCAGCGATTGGTTCGGACGCGCGATGGTCTTTCGCCACGGCGCCGGCGTAAGCCGGGACGGAAGCGGGCTGACATGAACAATCGCTTCTTGCCCCGCAAATCAGCTCTGGCTGGAAGCGCCCTCGCCCTCGTCCTGCTCGCCGGCTGCGGCGATGACGGCGGCGATTTCGACGTGTCCCAGCAGATCGGCCCCGATCCGGTATTGCCCGAGCCCGACCCGGGTCTTCTTCCCGACCTGAAAGTCGCGGAGGTCGTCCCCTGGCAGGAGGGCGAGGCGCCGGCCGTCCCCGAAGGTCTCGCCGTCACCGCCTATGCACGGGACCTCGTCAACCCGCGGACGGTCCACACCCTGCCCAATGGCGACGTGCTGGTCGTCCAGTCGCGCGGGCCCAGCGGCAAGCCGGTCATCCGGCCCAAGGACGTGATCCGCAACTGGATCATGTCGATCGCCCATGGCGGCGGCGGCAGCCAAGAGAAGGAGAGCAACCTCATCACGCTTCTGCGCGACACCGATCGCGACGGGCAGGTGGATGAGCGCAGCGATCTCCTGACCGGCCTCCATTCGCCGTTCGGCGTCGCATGGTATGCGGGAACGCTCTACGTCGCCGCGGCCGATGCGATCCTCGCTTATCCCTATGAGCTCGGCCAAACGGAAATCGCCGCCCAGCCGCGCGTGCTGGCGCCGCTGCCGGGCGGGCCGGTCAATCACCATTGGACCAAGGACCTGGCCCTCAGCCCCGATGCCCGCTACCTCTATGCATCGGTCGGCTCGAACTCCAATGTCGGGGAACGCGGGCTGGAAGCCGAGAAGAACCGCGCCGCGATCTTGCAGGTGGACCGGGAGACGGGCGCCACCCGCCTCTACGCCTCCGGCCTGCGCAATCCCAACGGCCTGAACTTCCATCCCGAGACCGGCGAGCTGTGGACCGTCGTCAATGAGCGCGACGAACTTGGGCCCAACCTTGTGCCCGATTACATGACGTCGGTGCAGGAGGGAGCCTTCTACGGCTGGCCCTGGAGCTATTTCGGCGATCACGTGGACAAGCGAGTCCATCCGCCGCGGCCCGATATGGTGGAGCGGGCGATCGTGCCCGACTACGCGCTCTCCAGCCACGTGGCGGCGCTCGGCCTGACCTTCTCCAACGGCTCCGCCTTGCCGGATGCGTACGCGAACGGCGCCTTCATCGGAGAGCACGGCAGTTGGAACCGCAATGCCTTCAACGGCTACAAGGTGGTCTACGTGCCGTTCGAGAACGGCAGGCCGGCCGGCAAGGCGCAGGATGTCGTGACCGGCTTCATCGATGGCGATCAGGCGAAAGGCCGGCCGGTCGGTGTGGCGATCGACGGCACCGGCGCGCTCCTGATCGCCGACGATGCCGGCAACGTCGTCTGGCGCGTCGCGGCGGCGGACGGCTCGGTCACGCCGGAGCCGATCGGCACGGATCGGGTCGCGGCCGGTCCGACCGCGGCCGCCCCGCAGGGCGGCGAGGAAGCTGCGACTGAAGGGATGGCGCCAGACACGCCCGCAGAAATACCTGCAGACACACCCGCAGACCCGCCCGCGGTCCCGGCCAGGGAGGAAGGCGGCGCGGAGTCCGGCGGTGCAGCACCGCCTTCCGACACCGCTCCGGCGGCGCCAGCGCCGCAATAAAGCGCGCAGTGCTCGATCGCAATCCAGCGGAGGCCGGTCGGCATCGCGATCGTGACTCTGCCGTGGCGCGCCGCGGCTCTGCGCCGATGCCACCGGATCATTGAACTCATAGAGCACCAGCATTTCCGCCAAGCCGCGCAATCCGCGATCCTCCGGGCGTACGGCGCCATCGGGCGTCCGCTTTCAGCCGCAGAGGAGCTCAAGATGTTTTCCAGGTTCGCGTTGCCGTGGCGCAGGATCGCCATGGCCTCCGTGGTGGCAGCCGCCGGGCTCGCCACCGCCGCCACCGCCATGGCCGCCGATTGTCCAGCCGACAAGATCGTCGCCGATGGCAAGGGCCAGCCGATGGGCGCCACCGCGCCCAAGGATGTCACCGATACCGTGCTCGCCGCCATCGACCTCTCCAAGGAGATGGTGGCGCTGCAGGACCGCCAGTTCCGCATGCGCCGGCTGGAGATCCAGCCCGGCGGCGTCGTGCCCTGGCACAGCCATGCCGACCGGCCGGCGCTGATCTATGTCGTGTCCGGCGAGATCATGGAATACGCCAGCACCTGCGCCGTCCCGCTGCTGCACAAGGCCGGCGAGGTCTCGGTGGATGCGGGCAGGTCGCATTGGTGGCAGAACACCGGCGAGAAGCCGGTGGTGCTGATCTCCGCCGACATCCTGCACGACCCCAGCGACACCAACATGTGACCGTCATCCGCGCGCGGCGCTCGCAAGGGCGCAAGCGTCGCGCGTGGATGCGGCGATGGAGCCTCTCGATGACCGTTGCGCAGGAGAGCATCGGCGCGCCGGCGGGGCCGGCCTTTGCGCGCGGCGCCGTCGTCGGGCTGATCGCATTTCTCACCCTCGTCGATCTCTTCGCCGCCCAGGCTCTGCTGCCGACCCTCGCACGCGCCTATGGCGTCAGCCCCGCCGCCATGGGCGCGGCGGTGAACGCCTGCACCTTCGGCATGGCGGTCTCGAGTCTGCTGGTCGCTTTCGTCAGCCGGCGCATCGAGCGCCGGCGCGGCATCTGGATCAGCCTCGCTTTGCTCTCCCTTCCGACCGCGCTGCTCGCCGCCGCGCCGAATCTCGCGGTGTTCGCCGCCTTGCGCGTCCTTCAGGGCGTCTTCATGGCGGCCGCTTTCGCGCTCACCCTGGCTTGGCTCGGCGAACGCTTCAGCGCACGCGATGCCGCCGGCGCCTTCGCCGCCTATGTGACGGGCAACGTCGCAAGCAACCTGTTCGGGCGCCTGATGGCGAGTGCCATGGCGGACCAGTTCGGGCTTTCCGGCGCCTTCTATCTTTTCGCGCTGCTCAATCTGTCCGGCGCCGCGCTGGTCTTCGTCGCGGTTGCGAAGCCAACCCCGCTGCGCGCGGTGGCGGAGGCGGATGGAGTCTCGCTTGCCGAATGGCTGGCACGCCTGCGGCGGCCGCCGCTCCTGGCCTGCCTCGGAATCGGCTTCTGCATCCTGTTCGCGTTCATCGGCACCTTCACCTACGTCAACTTCGTTCTGGTGGCCGCACCGTTCGGGCTTGGCATGATGTCGCTCGGGCTGATCTATTTCGTGTTCCTCCCCTCGATCGTCACCACGCCCTTCGGCGGATGGATCGCGCGCCGTGTCGGCGTGCGCGCCACGTTGTGGGCCGCGCTCGGGATCGCGGGCTTGGGAACGCCGCTCGTCCTCGCCGGCAGCTTGGCCGTGGTGATCCTCGGCCTCGCGCTCATCGGCATCGGCACGTTCCTCGCCCAGGCCGCGGCGGCCGGCTTCATGAGCGCCGCCGCGCCCTTCGACAAGGTGGTGGCGAGCGGCCTCTACTTGGCGAGCTATTTCCTGGGCGGCCTCGTCGGCAGCCTGCTGCTGGGCCAGATCTATGTCGACTATGGCTGGCCGGCCTGCGTCGCCGGGATCGGCGGCGCGCTCGCGCTGGCGACCCTCCTCACCGCGTTGCTGAAGCAGCCGCGGGACAGCGGCAGCGCCCGCATGCCGCGGCGGCATGAAACCGATAGGAGCTCGGCAATGGCTCCCCTTGCGCATTCGCGCGGTGGTCGCGACAGCACCGCATCCCGCACCTCATTCTGCTAGAGGCCACCATGAACATCATGACTCGCCGTTCCGACGCATCGCGCAAGCCGGTAGGCCAAATTGTCCTGGTGCTGCAGGGCGGCGGCGCCCTCGGCGCATATCAGGCCGGTGTTTATCAGGGGCTGAGCGAGGCCGGCATCCAGCCCGACTGGGTGATCGGCACCTCGATCGGCGCCATCAATGCGGCCCTCATCGCCGGCAACAAGCCCGCCGACCGCCTCGACCGGCTCAAGGCGTTCTGGGACCGCGTGACCATGCGTTCGCCGCTCAGGGCGCCGTGGATGTCGCTGCTCGGCAACACGCTGTCCAATCTCGGCGTGCTGGCTCAGGGCGTGCCGGGGTTCTTCCGGCCAAACCCCGACGCCGCCTGGGGCCTGCACTTTCCCGCCGGCCCGGGCCTTGCGGCCTATTACGGCACCGATCCGCTGCGGGACACCCTCTCCGGCCTCATCGACATCGAGCGGCTCAACAGCGGCGCGATGCGCGTGACCGTCGGGGCCGTCAATGTGAAGAGCGGCGAGATGCGCTACTTCGACAGCCGCGACATGCGGCTCGCCATCCCGCATGTCATGGCGTCCGGCGCGTTGCCGCCGGCCTTTCCGGCAATCGAGATCGAGGGCGAGCATTACTGGGATGGCGGCATCTACTCGAACACCCCCATCGAGGTGGTGTTCGACGACATGCCGCGTCGCGACGGCCTGATCTTCGCCGTGGATCTCTGGCAGCCCCATGGCGACCTGCCGGAGACGCTGTGGCAGGCGATGACGCGCCACAAGGACATCCAGTATTCCAGCCGCGGTCTCAGCCACGTCGCCCGCCAGCAGCAGCTCCATCGCCTGCGCCACGTCGTCCGGGAGCTCACCGCCCGCCTGCCGAAGGAGATGACCGGCGATCCGATGGTTGCGGAGCTCTCCTCCTATGGCTGCGGCAGCACGATGCACCTCGTGCGCCTGCTGGCGCCGCGCCTCGATCGCGAGGACCACACCAAGGACATCGATTTCAGCGCGGAAGGCATCGAGCTGCGCTGGCAGGCCGGCTACGACTATGTCCGGCGCGCCATCGAGAAGAAGCCCTGGGATTGCGAGGTGGACGCGCTGACCGGCGTGCTGATTCACGAGGCCCACGAAGAACCGACGATGGTGGAACATGCCTGATACATCCCGATCCGAACACCAATCCGCGGCAGTGCCGCCGGCGCACCGCCCCCTCGCGGGCCGCGTCGCTGTCGTCACCGGCTCGACCAGCGGCATCGGCCTCGCAATTCTGGAGCGGCTTGCCGGTGCCGGCGCCAGCGTGGTGATGAACGGCCTGGGAGACCCCGGCATCATCGAAGCGGAATTGGACCGCATCCGGCGAGACCACGATATTGCGGCCGCCTATGTCGCGGCGGACCTGACGGATGCGAAGGCTTGCGCCGATTTGATCGCGACGGCGGCGGAGCGCCTGGGCCGGGTGGACATCCTGGTCAACAATGCCGGCATCCAGCACGTCGCGCCTGTGGAGAGCTTCCCGCCGGAGAAGTGGGATGCGATCGTCGCGCTCAATTTGTCCGCCGCGTTCCACACCATCCGCGCCAGCTTCGGCGCGATGAAGGCGCGCGGCTGGGGCCGCGTCATCAACATCGCCTCGGCCCACGGGCTGGTCGCTTCGCCCTACAAATCCGCCTATGTGGCGGCCAAGCACGGCATCATCGGCCTGACCAAGACCGTCGCGCTGGAAGGCGCGGAATGCGGCGTCACCGCCAACGCCATCTGTCCCGGCTACGTGTGGACGCCGCTGGTGGAGCGGCAGATCGAGGATCAGGCCCGCGCGCACGCCATCCCGCGCGAGCGGGTGGTCAAGGAGATCCTGCTGGCCAAGCAGCCCACCAAGGCCTTCGCCGAGGCCGGCGAGGTCGGCGCCCTCGCGGTGTTCCTCGCCAGCGATGCCGCGCGCTCAATCACCGGCACGGCGCTGCCCGTAGACGGCGGCTGGACGGCGCAGTAGCGCGCGGCGCGCGCCTCACTCGCACTTGCCGAGATCATCCTCGATCACCGCGCCCTCCGCGATGAAGGCCCGTACCGCCGCCAGCGCCGTGCCGCAGTTCCAGCGGGCATCGCCGGTCAGCGTCGCCTTGATGGTGCCGTCGCGCTCCACCAGCAGGCTGGTGGGCAGCGCCATCACCTTCGTGACCTTGTCGATGGTGCGGTCGCGGTCGATCAGGACCGGCAGGTTCTCCGCGCCGTGCCTGGCGAGGAAGGGCGCGATCTTCTTCGGGTCGCGCTCGTCGATCGCGAGGGTCACGACCTGGAAATCCTCACCGCCCAGCTCCCGCTGCAATTCCCCGAGCGACGGCAGCTCCTCGATGCAGGGCGCGCACCAGGTCGCCCACAGATTGACCAGTAGCTTCTTGCCGCGATAGGGCGTCATGTCCGCCGCCCGGCCGTCCCCGTCCACCGGCGCGACCGCCGTGAAATCGCCGCCCGGTGCCGGAATGAAGCGGCCCACCGGCGCGGAAGGCGCCGGCGCGGTTGCCGCGATGGGCGGCGCGGGCTCCGGCGCCTGCCCGTAGAGCAGCGCGCCCACCACGCCGATCACCGCCAGCACCGCCGCGATCGCGATGAGGAGAATCCGGTTCATCGCCGGCCTGACCCAAAGCGGAGCCCAGCCGGCTTGACCCCATCGTCCCCGTCGGTCACAAGTCGGGGGCGATCGGGGGCGTGCCCGGGGACATGATTGCGAGCGATGGACAAGAAACCCTCCAAACCGGATACCCAGAAGAACGCGCCGTCCGGCGCCAGCCGGATCTGGGGCGGCCGCTTTGCCGCCGGCCCGGCCGCGATCATGCAGCAGATTAACGCCTCCATCGACGTGGACAAGCGCCTCTACAAGGAGGACATCGAGGGCTCCCTCGCCCACGCCGCGATGCTGGTGAAGCAGGGGATCCTCTCGCGGGCGGACGGCGATGCCATCGCCGATGGCCTCGCGCGCATCCGCAGGGAGATCGACGAGGGCCGCTTCGAGTTCCAGGTCGCCCTCGAGGACATCCACATGAACGTGGAGCAGCGCCTCAAGGAGCTGATCGGCGACCCGGCGGGGCGGCTGCACACCGCGCGGTCGCGCAACGACCAGGTCGCGACCGATTTCCGCCTCTGGGTGCGCAGCGCGATCGACGAGATGAGCGTCGCGCTCAAGGACTTGATCCACGCCCTCCTCGACCGCGCGGAGGAACATGCCGCGACGGTGATGCCGGGCTACACCCATCTGCAGCCGGCGCAGCCCGTCACCTTCGGGCATCACCTGATGGCCTACGTGGAGATGCTGGGGCGCGATCTCGGCCGCCTCGCCGATTGCCGCAGGCGCCTCAACGAATGCCCGCTCGGCGCCGCGGCGCTCGCCGGCACGCCGTTCCCGATCGACCGCCACGCGACGGCTGAGGCGCTCGGCTTCGACCGCCCGACCGCGAACTCGATGGATAGCGTCTCGAGCCGCGACTTCGCGCTGGAATACCTCGCCGCGCTCTCCATCCTCGGCGCGCATCTCTCTCGCTTCGCCGAGGAGATCGTGATCTGGATGAGCGACGGCTTCCGCTTCATCGCCCTGAGCGATGCCTACACGACCGGCTCCTCCATCATGCCGCAGAAGCGTAACCCCGACGCCGCCGAGCTGGTGCGCGGCAAGGTCGGCCAGGTGGTCGGCGCGCTCACGCAGCTGCTCATCATCGTGAAGGGACTGCCGCTCAGCTACGGCAAGGACCTGCAGGACGACAAGGCGCCCACCTTCGCCGCCAGCGATGCCATGGCGCTCAGCGTCGCCGCGATGGCCGGCATGGTGCGCGACATGACGGTGAACGCCGAGCGCATGCGGCAGGCAACCGATGGCGGGTTCCTCACCGCCACCGACCTCGCAGACTGGCTGGTGCGCACGCTCGACATGCCGTTCCGCAACGCCCATCACGTGACCGGCGAGCTGGTGCGCCTCGCCGAATCGAAGAAGTGCCGCCTGCAGGACCTGGGCCTGGCCGAAATGCAAAAGGTGGAGCCGCGCATCGACGATCGGCTAGTCTCGGTGCTCGGGATCGATCAATCGGTGGCGAGCCGCACGTCCCACGGCGGCACCGCCCCCGACAACGTCAAACGCGCCATCGCAGAGGCACGGGAGCGATTCAAATGAAGCGGCAGAAGCCTACGAAGCCTTCCCCCCAGGCTGGGGAAGGGAGAGGGCGTTCCACGGTCTCGCGCCTCGTCCTGCTCGTCCTGCTCGGCGCCCTCGCGCTGGCGCCGGCAGCCTGCGGACGCAAGGGCGCGCCGGGCCTGCCGGAAGGCCAGACCGACCAGTTCCCGCACCAATACCCGCAGAGCACCGAGCCTCAGCAGGGCGTGTTCAACTAGACCAGGGCCGAGTCTCCGTCATGACCCACTTCCCTTACGTCGACGGCCAATTGCACGTCGAGCAGGTGCCGGTGCGGCGCATCGCGGAGGCGGTCGGCACGCCCTTCTACTGCTATTCCACCGCCGCGCTCGCCGCCAACTACCAGGCCTATCTCGACACGCTCGGCAAGCTCGGCGTCGGGATCTTCTATTCGCTGAAGGCCAATTCCAACCAGGCGGTCATCCGCACGCTGGGCAAGCTCGGCGCCGGCGCCGACGTGGTCTCGGTCGGCGAGATGTATCGCGCGCTGAAGGCCGGCATCCCTGCCGACAAGATCGTGTTCGCCGGCGTCGGCAAGACCATCCCGGAGATGGAGGCGGCGCTGAAGGCCGGCATCCACCAGTTCAATGTCGAGAGCTTCGGCGAGCTCGAGACCCTGAGCGAGGTTGCCGCGCGTCTCGGCGTGACCGCGCCGGTGACGCTGCGCATCAACCCGGACGTGGACGCCAGGACCCATTCCAAGATCTCCACCGGCAAGGCGGAGAACAAGTTCGGCATCGACATAGACCACGCCGCGCAGTTCTATTCCGCCGCGGCGCGGATGAAGGGCATCCGGATCGTCGGCCTCGCTGTCCATATCGGCTCGCAGCTCACCGACATCGCGCCCTATCGCGCCGCCTTCGCCAAGATCGCGGAGCTCGCCCAGACCCTGCGCAAGGCCGGACTGCCGGTCGAGCGCATCGACCTTGGCGGCGGCATCGGGATCGCATATCGCGACGAGAGCACGATCAGCCTCAAGGACTATGCCGCGCTGGTGGACGAGCTCATCGTGCCCCTCGGCACCAGGATCGAGGTCGAGCCGGGGCGCAGCATCGTCGGCAATGCCGGCCTGCTGGTTTCGCGCGTCATCAACGTGAAGCAGGGCGTCAGCCGCAAATTCGTGATCGTGGACGCGGCGATGAACGACCTCCTCCGTCCCAGCCTCTACGACGCGTATCACGACATCATCCCGATCGCCCTGCCACCAAGCGATGCGCCGGTCGAGCGCTGGGACGTGGTCGGCCCGGTCTGCGAGACCGGCGACCGCTTCGCCGAGCAGCGGCCCCTGCCGCCCGTGCAACCCGGAGATCTGGTGGCGTTTGCGACCGCCGGCGCCTATGGCTCGGTCATGTCCTCGACCTACAACACCCGCCTGCCGGCCGCGGAGGTCCTGGTGCAGGGCGGCCGCTATGACATCGTGCGGCCCCGGCCATCTTATGACCACATTATTGACCTAGATAAGGTTCCCGACTGGCTCGCTTGACACACTTTGCGACGAACTTGTCCTCGCAATCGAACCAAGGGCTGGCTACATTGTTAACCACTCTGGGCTAGGATCGGATCGGAAAGCCGGCGCTACCCATGCAGGACTCTAGGCCCTCTTTGCGATCGCAGGCCGCCGCCGACCCGATGGCGGCGCTGCCGGGCCGTGTCCGCGGCTGGACCTGGGCGGCCTGGGCCCTGATGCTGCTGGAGCGCACCGGCCGGGCCCTCATCCCCGCTTTGGCGGTGATCGCCGCCTTCGCCATCGTCAGCCTGTTCAACCTGTTCCGCTTCATGCCCCTGTGGCTGCACTGGGGCGTGCTGGCGCTGTTCGGCGCCGCTCTGCTCGCCGCCTTGTGGTGGGGCTTCCGGAGCTGGCGCGCGCCCCTGCCGGGCGACGCCCTGCGCCGTCTGGAGGCCGATAGCGGCCTCGTCCACCGCCCCCTCACCCACCTGGCCGACCGGCAGGCCAGCAACCTGGTCGACCCCCTGGCCACGATCCTGTGGTCGCATCACCAGCGGCGCCTGCTCGCGGGCCTGGGCGAGCTGACCCTGGCGCCCCAGCCGAGCGACCTGCCCCGCCGCGACCCGCTGGCGCTGCGCGGCCTTGCCGTCCTGCTGCTGGCGCTGGGCATCGCGATCGCCTGGGACCAGTCCGGCAACCGGCTGTGGGCCGCGGTGACGCCGCAGCCGCGCACCACCGCCGACATCGCCGCCATCACGGTCGAGGCCTGGATCACGCCGCCCGATTACACCCGCCTCGCCCCGATCTCCCTCAAGGCGGATCCCGCCGCCCAGCCGGTCGAAGCGGGCGCGGAATCGAGCCCGATCGAGGTGCCGGTGGGCAGCAAGCTGCTGGTCCAGATCCAGGGCCTCGGCTCGGCCGCGACCCTCGCCGCCAACAACGAATCCAAGCCGCTCGAGATGCTGGATGAAGAAACCCAGCGTGCCGAGCTGGTGCTGAAGCAGGGCGACCGCATCGGCATCACCGGCAGCGGGCTCGATGTCGGCTGGCCGATCGCCCTGCGCCCCGATTTGCCGCCGACCGCCGCCTTGCAGGAGCCGCGCGCGACCGAGCGCGCCGTCCTGCACGTGGTCTATGGCGCCAAGGACGATTTCGGGGTGGCGGAGATGCGCCTCGCGATCACCCAGGGCAAGGAGACGCAGGAGCTGCCGCTCACCGCCCACGGCGCCGATCCGCGCGAGGTGAAGGGGCAGGGCTTCCAGGACCTGACCGCTCATCCCTGGGCCGGCCTTCCGGTGGAGCTGCGCGCGGTGGCGCGCGACGCGCTTGGCCAGATCGGCGCCTCCGCTCCGGTCGCCATGACCTTGCCGGAACGCAAGTTCTATCACCCGGTGGCGCGCGCCATCATCGAGCAGCGCAAGCGCCTCGCCCAGGATTCCGGCGCCGGCGCCATCGCCGTCGCGCGCAAGCTGGTGCCGCTGCTGATGCAGCCGGACGCCTTCGAGAACGACATCACCACCTTCATGGCGCTGGATTTCATGGTCAAGCGCCTGACGTCCAACCCGCTGGACAAGCAGGAGCTCGGCAACGTCCTGCAACTGATGTGGGACACCGCCTTGGCGCTCGAGGATGGCGGCGTCTCGATGGCGATGCGCGAATTGCGCCGGCTCCAGCGTGCGCTGGAGGAAGCCTTGCAGCGCGGCGCCTCCGACGAGGAGATCGAGCGCCTGATGAACGAGCTGCAGCAGGCGATGAACGAGTATCTGCGCCAGATGCAGGAGCAGCTCGCCCAGGCGATGCAGAAGGGCATGCAGCTCCAGCAGATGGATCCCAACTCGCTCCAGCTCTCGCAGCAGGATTTGAACCAGATGCTGAACGAGGCGCGGCGCATGGCGCAGAACGGCGCGCGCGAATCGGCCCAGCAGATGCTCCAGCAGCTCCAGAACATGCTGGAGAACCTGCAGATGGCGATGCCCATGCCCGGCCAGACCAACGGTCCGGCGCAGCAGATGATGAACGATCTGGGCAAGATCATGCAGGAGCAGCAGCAATTGCTGCAGGACACCTTCCGTCGCCAGCGCGGTCAGCAGCCGGGGCAGCAGCCCGGCCAGCAACCAGGCGAAGGCCAGGAGCAGGGCATGGGCCAGGGCCAGGGACAGGGCATGCCGGGCGGCGGCGGCGCCGAGGCGCAGGAGGCCCTGCGCCAGCAGCTGGGCGAGCTGATGCGCCGCTTCTCGAACGCCACCGGCGACATCCCGCAGGGGCTGGGCCAGGCCGAGCAATCCATGCGCGGCGCGACCGACGCCCTGCGCGGCGAGCAGCTCGACAGCGCCGCCCAGGCGCAGAACGACGCGCTCGAGCAGTTGAAGCAGGGCATGCAGCAGATGAACCAGGCGATGCAGCAGCAGATGGGAGCCCAGCGCGGCCCTGGCCAGCGCGACCCCATGGACCCCTTCGGCCGCGCGCTCAGCGACGACGAGGGCCCCGGCGGCGACGCCTTCGCCCGCGAAGGCTCCGACATGGTGCCGCTGGAATCCGAGGTCGACCGCAGCCGCCAGATCTTCGAGGAACTACGCCAGCGCCGCAACCAGCCCCAGCGCCCCAAGATCGAGCGCGACTACCTCGACCGCCTGCTGCGGCAGTTCTAGCCCTCTCTAAGCTGTCATCCCAGGCGGGCGCAGCTTGAGCCGGGACCCATGCGGCCTCTCAGCGGCAAATCTACAGAGCGGAATCCCTTCTCTCCTCGCGAGCGAAGCTGGATGAAAGGTCGTGCCGCCAGGCCCGCAGCGAACAATCGCCCGCCACCTGTCGCGGACACGCGCTCGCGTGAGGCTCTCGTTCACTAGCGACCGCCTCAGCTCCGCCAAGCGCTCGGCCAATCGCGCCAGGACGATGTCGAGTGTTTCGCTCCTACCTTGCAGGGCGGCTTCGATCGTCGTCGGAATCGGCGTCAGAGCGCTGCACTTGCTGGGCGCGCGAAACGGCTGATGGATCTCGGCCCCTGCACATTGATGACTGGCTCATCGCCCTCCACGCGGAAGCACGGAGAGAACGCGGCCGATGAACGTGTGGAACTCGCTCATGTAGGTGCGCAGGAACTCTTTCGTCGATGGCACGGTGACTTCGCCCTCGTCCGTGATCATCCCGTCCTTGAACTGGATGTAGGCCTCCGGCGCGTTCATCTGGGGCGCGTTGCAGTAGGTGAGCACGCCGCGCAGGTCGCGCTGCGCGAGCGCGGTGCCGATCGCCCCCGGCGACGTGCCGATCACCGCGCATGGCTTGTCCGTGAAGGCATTGCTTCCATACGGGCGGCTCGCCCAATCGATCGCGTTCTTGAGGCCACCCGGTATGGACCGGTTGTATTCCGGCGTCACGAACAGGATGGCGTCGGACGCGGTGATGGCCGCCTTGAAGGCCCGCGCCACCGGCGGATAATTGTCGTCATAATCGTAGCTGTAGAGCGGCAGGTCCTTGAATGAGATCTCGCTGAACTCCAGCTCCTCCGGCGCGAGCTTGATCAAGGCGCGGGCGAGCTTGCGATTGATGGATGCCGTGGCAAGGCTGCCGACCAGATAACCGACCTTGTAGCGGGCCATGAGCATTCCTTCCGGCAATCCGGGCCCTCGATCGGATTGCGCCTCGTGTCACGGTACGAACGGTCAACACGGCGCTGGTCCGCGCTGTTCCATGCCGCCGCGCCCAAGGCCAACCGCCTGCTCCTGCCGATGGAAGATCACGCGCGACGCGGGGACAAACGCGGTCAGAGTCGACTTACACTCCGCTCCGCTCATAGGTCAAAGACCGGCGTCCGGCGCAATCACCCTGACTTTGCATCAGTCTTCTCACCGCTCTTGCGACCCCGAGTCAGTCGCGCCAGGGCTCGCAATCAAGCAGCCGACATGGGCGCGCGAAAACGGGTTCGCCCAATGCAGCGGCACGTCCAGAAGGCCCAACTCGAGTCCAATGTCCCTGGCTCTTTGTGCCGCGGCACATATCCAGACGTAAACTCCGACCAGAAAGAAGCCCAGGAAGATCAGCTCGGGATTGATCGGCCTCAAAGTCGATTCGACGAACTCTGCGCTCGCCCTGCTCCAGAACCTTTCCTCATCGCTCCCGATGCCCCAGGGAACGGAAAGCAGCCCGATGATCAACGGCACTGCAGCGCCCATCACCATGATCAGCAGTCCGATGATGATCCGCAGAACAAAGCCGACTCGCCCGATGCGGCCATCGCGCGAGAACAGACTCATATCGTCCGTTCGATGGTGATCGTGATCATGCTTCAGCTCTCATCTGTAGAACACCACCGCCCCGCTCGGCACCAGCTGCTCCAGCAAGTCGAAATCGCGGACGTTGCGCGTGAGGATCGCGGCGCCGACCCTGCGCGCCTGGAGGTAGATGAGGCTGTCGTTGAGCAGCCTTCCCCCCGCTTGCCCGGATGGAGTCCCGCCAAGCCGAAGCGCCTTGCCTGCCAGCATGCCGGCCTTGCCCCACATGTCGACATCCGGCGCGAACAGCCGGTGCCGGGGAATGTCGTCGATAGTGCCGGCGATCGCCGCCAGCGCCGCCTTGGTGCCACGGTGGGCCGGATCGAGCCGACCGAACGCGTGCGTCAGTTCCGACAGGCAAACGGCGGAGTGGAAGAGGGTGCGGTAGCGCAGCAGATCGTCGAGGGCCGCCGGCGTCCTGCCCTGGAGAACGTCGACATACACCGTGGTGTCGAGGAGAAGCGGACGCCCGGTCTTCGGCTCGCTTTCCGCCCAGCGCAGTGCGCTTTCTGCGCGAGGCTTGAGCGGACGCCTCGCCTGTTGCGGCTTGAGCGCCCGCTCGGCGCGCTTGAGGTCAAAGCTCAAGGTCGAGATCCGGATCGACCGCGCCCTTGCGTTTCAGGAACTTGTCGCCGAAATCGTCCGCCAGCGCGAGGTTCGAGAGCGCGAGCTCGACCAGCTCGGTATCCGATCTGACGCCGGCGCGCTTCTTCGCGGCCTTGACGAGAGCGGTGGAGACCCGGCCGCGGATCACCGCGTCCTTCGGACCGCCGACGAGCCCGGCGTTTCTCGCCTCGCTCATGATGAGATCGGCGCGGGTGCGCTGGACGGCGGCCTCTCCGGGCGCAGCAACACCCTTCGCGATGCGCTCCCGCTTCCGTGCCCGCTCAAGCATCCTCTTCGACATTGCGAGTGCCTCCTTGTGCTACAAATCATACGAGATGTGGCACGCGGTGTCAGCCGTAAAAGGAAGCCCGCCCGGATTCGAGCCGGGATGCGCTGGGGCTCGCAGAATGAGCCGCCGTATAAAGCGGGTGCTTGCCAGGTGATCTACGCGCCGTGATCAGGCGTGCGGCAGCCCTGTTCGGCAGCCCTGGCTCGACGGCCCTGGATGGCCGCCGTCATCTGGCATGCGTGCGGCACGGCGCGCTATAGAAACGCGCTCAACCGCTCCAGCACGAGATCCGCGGCCTCGAGCTGAGGAAGGTGGCCGATGCCAGGCAACGTCTCGAATGTTGCCTGTGGAACCAGCGCGTGCAGTGCCTTGCCGCGCGTCAGCGGAATCCATGGATCGTCCTCGCCCCAGACGATCTTGACCGGACACTGGATGGTCCCGAATAGCGGCTCGATCTCGGCGGTATAGCTTTCGTCCGCCTGCGCGAATTGCCGGTAGAAACTGCCCCGCCCCTCCTCCGAAAGCCACGGCTCGACCAGTCGCGCGAAATCGTCGGGCGCGATGTCGTTCACGATCGCGCCCCTGATATACGCTTCCACGACCGCGCGGTGGATATGCGGCGGCAGGCCCAAGAACGCGTCCACATGGCGACCGACATGATCGAAGAAGGCAGATCCCCATGGGCGCATCGCGACGACATTCATCAGGACGTACCGTTCGAACGCACAGCCATGCAGCAGATGCGCGCGCAGCGTGGTCGCGCCGCCGAAGTCATGCGCAATGACGGCGGGACGTGCGAGGCCCCAATGCGCCACCATCTCGGCGAACACTTCCCCCTGCACATCGAGCGACGTGCGCTGCGCCGCGCTTTTGGCGGATTGCCCGTATCCGGGCATGTCGTACCAATGGACGCTGTACCGCCTCGCCAGCCCCGGAATGATGCGGTGCCAGGAGAACGAGGACCAGGGCCAACCGTGCGCCAGCACGAGCGCAGGCCCACTGCCGAACCGACCCGCTGCGACCGCGCCTGCAGACGTCTCAAATGTCTCGTCGAGTTTCCACACCTGGCGATCTCCATGCTCCGGTGGAGAATATCACTGATCCGCACGGCACCATGGGTCGGCGCACCAAGTAGCCCCGCCCGGATTTGAACCGGGATAGCTCTCCGGTCCGGAGACGAGCCGCGCATAGGGCGGGTGTTTTGCCAGCTAAGCTACCGGGCCGCGATCAGGCGCGCGGCGTCCGTATTCGGTCGCCCGTCATCGGCAGGGCTTCGCTTTGCGTCGCCGTCATCCGACGTGGCCGAGGCATGGCTACGCAACGCCCCGCGCCTGCAGCGCGTCCTGCACCACGGCGCAGATCTCCTTCAGCGAGAACGGCTTCGAAACCACGCGGTCGATCAGCGCGTCGAGGTTGTGCGCGCGCTGGCGCTCCGCGGCGAACCCGGTCATCAGCACCACCGGCAAGGCGGGCCGATCCTTCGTGGCCTTCAGGGCCAGCGCGATGCCGTCCATGCCGGGCATCACGATGTCGGTCAGCAGCAGGTCGTAGGGTGATTGCTCCAGCGCCGCGAGCGCGGCGCCGCCGTCGCCCACCGCCGTGACCTCGTGACCGTAATGGGCGAGTGCGCGCTTGACGAATTCGCGCACGGCCTCGTCGTCTTCCGCGAGCAGGATTGCCGCCACCGCCTCACCGCCTGATTGGCCGGCGCTCTCCGGATCGTCCCCACGTTCCGGCTGCCGGTCTAGCCCATCGCTCATGGCTCAACTCATTCTTAAGCATCGCAGGGCCCAGGCGCCCCGCGCAATGCCTTAGACAGCATAGGCGCGTCGCTCTTAAGATTTGGTGAGGAGTCACTCCGCCGTCGCGACGCGCAGCTCGAAGTTCGGCGCCGTGGGCGGCCAGTCCTCGAACGATTTCCGGAATTTGATGTTCTGCCCCGGCTCGATCACGCTCTCCGCCAGGCGGAAGGTCAGCGGCGGCATCGGGCTGCCCACGTCGTCCACCGGGATGACCACCAAAGGCGGCATGCTCAGCGGCTCCTGCGACAGGTTGAACACGGTGGCGGTCAGGTCGAAGATCTTGCGCCCGGTCTCGACGTTGGTGTTGATCCGCGCGTTGTCGATCGAGATCTCGAGATCGGCGGCGGCGTTGTCGGTCGGGATGCGCAGCAGCGAGTAGATGATGTCGGCGCCCGGCACGGTGCGCGCGATCACGTCGCGGAACACGTAGCCGGCGATCAGCAGCCCGACCACCAGCCCCGCCGCCAGGACAAGCCAGAGATGCGAGGCGCGCTTGGCCGGCCGCAGCGGCTTCATGCGCGGCGGCGCGGTGATCGCCGCCGGGTCCGCGGCCTCCGGCTGGGCGCGCCGCGCCAGCCGGGCGATCGGATTGTCGTCCGCCTCCCGGTCTGCCGCCCGGTCTGCCGCGGCATCCTCTCCCGCGCCGTCCTGTGCTGCCTCCTCGACCGCCGTGCCCTCGGGCCGCACGCCGGTCACCTGCTCGGCGATCGCCGCCAGGGATTGCGCCATCTCGGCTGGGGTCTCCGGCGGGCGCGGCGGAAGCGACTCCGTCTCCTCCGGCGGCGCGGGCATGGCCGCCGCGAACTCGGGCGAGGCCGATGACGGGGGGAATGGCGCGACTTCGGGCTGCGGCGGCTCCGGCGCGGCGGACGGCTCCGGCGGCGGCGCCATGCCTTCCGGCATCTGGCGCCAGCGGTGGCTGCATTTGGCGCAGCGCACATTGCGCCCTGCCGGCAGCAGCTTGGCCGGATCCAGGTTGAACCGGGCTCCGCAGGACGGGCAGGCGATGATCACGCTCTTAAGAGTCCCCTGTAAGCGCCTCTAAAAGGTTATAGTTCTGCGGCGCGAGGGCCGGCAAGCCTGGACCTTGGGCGGACAGGCGTGCATTCTCCCCAGCCGAAGGGGTGACTCGGCTAGTCGGTGAGGGGCCTGATCGTGGTTTTGTTCGACGGCGTCGCCGTGCGTTATGGCGCTGGGCCGGAAGTGCTGCGCGGCATCTCCTTCACCCTGGCGCCCGGCTCGTTCCATTTCCTGGTCGGGCCAAGCGGCGCGGGCAAGTCCTCCCTGCTGAAGCTGATCTATCTCGGCCTGCGCCCCGCCGCCGGCCGGGTCGAGCTGTTCGGCCGCAACGTCTCGGTCCTGAAGCGCTCGGATTATCCCGCCATGCGCCGGCGCATCGGCGTCGTGTTCCAGGATTTCCGCCTGATCGACCATCTCTCCGCCATCGACAACGTGGCGCTGCCTTTGCGCATCGCCGGCGTGCGCGAGAGCGACATCAGGCGTCACGTGCCGGAGCTGCTGGCCTGGGTGGGCCTCAAGCATCACCTCGACGCCCTGCCCGCGACCCTCTCCGGCGGCCAGCAGCAGCGCGTGGCGATCGCGCGCGCCGTCATCTCCCGGCCCAGCCTGCTGCTGGCCGACGAGCCGACCGGCAATGTCGATGACGGCATCGGCGTGCGGCTCATGTACCTGTTCGAGGAGTTGAACAAGATGGGCACGACGGTGGTGATCGCCACCCACAACGAGGGGCTCGTCGGTCGCTTCACCCATCGCCAGCTCCGCATCGCCAACGGCACCGTGCGATTGGTCGATCCCGCCGCCGCGATGCCGCTCGCGCAATCCCAGGCCGCTACGCAGCCCCAGATCGACATGCGGCATGGGACGGCTGCCCAGCCCGAGCCTGCCGCACAGGGCGATGCCGGCGCGCGGCAGATGCAGGCGGGGCGGGAATACGCCGCCGATGAGCGTGATCCCGGAGAGCCGCATCGCACCTGGGAGGAGCCGGCCTGACATGCTGCGCTTCCGCACAGACCTGCCGCTCGACCGCGACCAGACCGCGCGCTTCCTGCCCTGGATCATCGGCTTCATGGTCTATCTCGCCATCATCGCGGCGACCATCGCGCTGCTGGTCCATCACGCGACCCAGCGCTGGCAGCGCGATTTGAGCGGCCAGCTCACCATCGAGCTGCCGGTGCTGGAGAACGAGGATGCGGATTCGCGCCGGCAGCGCGTCGATGCTGCGGTGGAGGAGATCGCCGACACCAACGGCATCATCGGCACGCGCCTGCTGGACGAAGCGGAGATGCGTCGCCTGCTGCAGCCCTGGCTGGGCGATCAGGTGGACCAGCTCGGGATCCCGCTGCCCGATCTGGTCGCGGTATCCCTTGCGCCCGACATCAGCCCCAATCTCTCCGAGCTGGCCGAGCGCCTGCAGGCGGTCTCGCCCGGCGCGGTGATCGAGGATCACGTCGCGTTCAATGCCGGCGCGATCGGCTTCCTGCGCACGATCGAGGTGGTGGCGATCAGCCTGCTCGTTCTGGTGCTGGCGGCGACCGCGGGCGTGGTCGCCTTTACGGCGCGCGCGGGCCTCTCCATCCATCGCCGCATCGTCGAGGTCGTGCACCTGGTCGGCGCGCATGATTCCTATGTCGCGCGCCAGTTCCAGGCCCAGGCCTTCCGCTACGGCTTCTACGGCGCCTTCATCGGCTCGCTGCTGGCGACCGCGACCCTGCTCATGGCCGCCATCTTCGCCACCCGCGGCGCCGCGCCCATGACCGCCGTGGTCCGCACCTTCGAGCCCTGGATGATCTGGCCCCTCGTCCTCATCCCCCTCGCCGCCATCCTGATCGCCATGGTGACCGTCCGCATCGCGGTCCTGACCGCGCTCAGACGGATGGCGTATTAGCCCGCCGGCCCGCGCTTCTTTCGCTGTCATCCCGGGCGCGCGCGGCGCGACCCGGGACCAGAGAAAAGGTGCGGAAGCCCCGATGCATGACATCGCCCCCTTCCTCTGCTAAGAGCGATTCCCATGAGGAGCGCGCGAATCAGTTTCCGGGATCAGCGCCACGCCCCGGCGAGTCTGGGGCGGCGCCTGTTCCATGCCGCGCTGGCGCTCCTCGTCCTGTGGCTGGGCGGGTTCCTGGCCTTCGCCGCCGCCATCCCCGCCACGGTGCCGGAGCCAGAGCGTCCGGTGGATGCGATCGTGGTGCTGACCGGCGGCGATGTGCGCCTGGCGGAAGGCTTCGCGCTGCTCGACCGGGGCCTTGCGCGCAAGCTGCTGATCTCCGGCGTCTCCGCCGGAGTCGACCTGCCGGCCCTCATCGACACGCTGGACGGCAATCCCCGGCCGGACCAAGCGCTGCTCGATTGCTGCGTCACCCTCGGCTATGACGCGCGCTCGACCGAGGGCAATGCGCGCGAGAGCCTGCGCTGGCTCACCGACAACAACTTCGCCAGCCTGCGGCTGGTCACCGCCAGCTATCACATCAACCGCAGCCTGCTGGAGTTCCGCCGCGTGATGCCGGGCGTCACCATCGTTCCCAACCCGGTCTTCCCGCGCCAGATGCAGGACCCCTACTGGTTCGTGCGGCCGCACACGCTCATCCTGCTGGTCAACGAATATCACAAGTATCTGGCCGCCGCCGCCCGCGCGCGGGTCGGCGATGCCGGCAACGCCGCCGCCGGCCTCGCCACCCGCCTCGCCGCTGCGGTCGGGTTGTGATGCGCGGCGGTCGCGCGCCGACGGCCTGGGTCCACCCATGACCACGCTCCGCTCGCTCCTGTTCAACCTCGCCAATTTCGTCTGGTCGCTGGTCATGCACGTCGTCTGCCTGCCGCTGCTGCTGGCGCCGGCGGCATGGGTGTGGAAGGCGGCGCATCTGTGGATCGACGGCACGCTGTTCCTGCTGCGCGTGATCTGCGGATTGGGCTGCCGCGAGATCGGCCTCGAGCACTTCCCGAAAGGCCCGGCGATCATCGCCGCCAAGCATCAATCGGCCTGGGAGACGCTGTTCCTCTCGCGCCGCCTCAACCGCCCGGCCTTCATCCTGAAGCGCGAGCTGCTGATGATCCCGCTCTTCGGCTGGTTCCTGCGCAAGACCGGCATGATCGCGGTCGATCGCACCGGCAAGGCGGCCGCGCTGAAGCAGATGGTGCGCGATGCCGGCGCCGCCTTCGCCGCGGGGCGGCAGATCATCATCTTCCCCGAAGGCACGCGCGTCGCGCCCGGCACGCACCGGCCCTACCAGCCCGGCATCGCCGCGCTCTACAGCCAGCTCAACGTCCCGGTGGTGCCGGTCGCGCTCAATTCCGGCCTCTATTGGAGTCGCCAGGCCTTCACCAAGAAGCCCGGCCGGATCCTGATCGAATATCTCCCGCCCATCCCGCCCGGCCTCGGCCGCAAGGCCTTCATGGCCGAATTGGAAGCCCGCCTCGAGCCGGCGGCGCAGAGGCTGCTCACCGGTCTCTAGCTATCCCGGGCGATCAGCGTTTTGACGGCTTGTCACTATCGCCTATACTCAATGTCAATATTGCCATCTCGCCTGCTCCAGGCGACCGCCTTACCTTGCCGCCGTCTGCGTCTAAGCAAGGAGACGTTCTATGAAGCAGTACGTGATCGAGCGTGATCTTCCGGGAGTCGGCAACCTGACAGGCCAACAGCTCAAGGAAGCCGCCGCGAAGTCCAACGACGCGCTTGCCAGGCTGGCTGGCAAGGCACAGTGGATCCAGTCCTTCGTGGCGGACAACAAGACCTTCTGCATCTACTTGGCCGAGACCGAGGCGGACGTGCGTGAGCACGCGCGTATCAGCGGATTCCCCGCGACCAAGATCACCGCAATCGCGGACGTGATTGATCCCATGACCGCGACCCGATAGGGATCGGTCCGCGCCGCCTGGCTGCCGGGCAGCCGGGCGGTGCGGATTGAAAAGCGTCGGGTTGTGGTCGGAAGAGAAGAGCGCACCATGCTTGACGTGACCGTCCTCCTCCTGAACGACAACTACGCCTCGACCGCCATCGGTCCCATAGAGGTCTTCCACAGCGCCGGTCTGCTGTGGAACGCCTTGAAGGGAGAAGCGCCCGAGCCCCGCTGCCGCGTCACCATCGCCTCGCTGGATGGCGCAAGCGTGACGAGTCCGTACTCCCTGCGGCTTAGCCCGCAAGTATCCATTCACGACATCGAGCACACCGACGTGATCATGGTCCCCGCCTCCGGCTTTGGTCTCCAGGACCAGTTCGCGCGTCACGCCGCGATCTTTCCCTGGCTGAGGGATCGGGCCGCGCGCGGTGCGCACATCGCCGGGATCTGCACCGGCGCGGCCTATCTGGCCGAGGCCGGCCTCCTGGACGGGCGGCTGGCGACAACCCATTGGGCCGTTGCCGACGATTTCCGCCGCCGCTATCCCAAGGTGGACTGGCATCCGGAACGATTCGTGACTGAAGACAGGCGGATGCTCTGCAGCGGCGGAGTCTACGCCTCGATCGACCTCAGCCTTTATCTCGTGGAGAAATTCTGCGGCCACGAGATCGCGCTGCAATGCGCGAAGGCGCTGCTCCTCGACATGCCTCGGACCAATCAATCGGGCTATGCCGTCTTGCCGGTTTCCCGGCCGCACGACGATGACAAGATCCGGGCCGCCGAAGCGTATATAGAGAAGCATTTCGCCAGCGATATCTCTGTCGAGCGGGTCGCCCGCCACATCCATATGAGCCCGCGCAACTTCATCCGCCGCTTCAAGAGCGCCACCGGACGGCTGCCTGGAAACTACCTGCAGGCGCTTCGGATCATCATCGCCAAGAAGATGCTCGAGGACGGTCGGCAGTCCGTGCAGGCCATCAGCGCTGCGGTGGGGTATGACGACGCGGCGTTCTTTCGCAAGCTGTTCAAGCGTTCGACCGGGATGACGCCGGGCGAATACCGCGAAAGATTTGCCGGCCCGCGCTATCGGGCGCCACGCCGGGCCACAGAGTCTCCCCAAGCCGCCGGCGAGCATGCTTGACGTGCATCGCCGCTACCGCGTTGCCGACAGCTAACCGCAACGACCGTGCTTGGGCATCCCGCACTGCTCCCGGTCAGCAACGGGCGCGGGCTGGCCGCGATTGTCCACAGGCGCCGCGCAACTCTGCCTGCGAGTCCTGTGGATAATGTGGATAACTTCGTTTTCACAATGTTCTGCAATATCTTGGTGTGGCCGGCCTGGGGATAAGTTTGGGTGAACCCTGTTGAAACAAACAGGGAACATTCATTCGACTCCTGTGGAGCGATTTGCTAGCCTCTTTGCCCCGCCGATGGTTAAAGCGGCGTCCCGAGCACACATATCGATAGGGTTGAGGATTAGGTGATGGCGCAGGTAGCCGCGATCTCGCAGCAGATCTGGGACATGAAATACCGGCTCAAGGGGCCGGACGGCGCGCCGGTCGACAAGACGATCGAGGATAGCTGGCGCCGGGTGGCCGACGCGCTCGCGGAAGCCGAGGCGCCCGAGATCCGCGCCCAGTGGGCGGAGGCCTTCTACGACGCCCTCTCCGGCTTCAAGTATCTGCCCGCCGGCCGCATCCTCGCCGGCGCCGGCGCCAAGCGCAACGTGACGCTCTTCAACTGCTTCGTCATGGGCACCGTCCCGGACGACATGAGCGGCATCTTCGAGCACCTGCGCGAGGCCGCGCTCACCATGCAGCAGGGCGGCGGCATCGGCTACGACTTCTCGACCCTGCGCCCCAAGGGCGCGCTGGTGAAGGGCGTCGGCGCCGACGCGTCCGGCCCGCTCAGCTTCATGGATGTGTGGGACGCGATGTGCCGCACCATCATGTCCGCCGGCCACCGCCGCGGCGCCATGATGGCGACCATGCGCTGCGACCATCCGGACATCGAGAGCTTCATCGAGGCCAAGCAGCAGCCCGGCCGCCTGCGCATGTTCAACCTCTCCGTCCTCGTCACCGATGCCTTCATGCAGGCGGTGAAGGAGGACGGCTCCTGGGAGCTGAAGTTCAACGGCACCACCTGGCGCGTGGTGCGCGCGCGCGAGCTGTGGGACCGCATCATGCGCGCGACCTATGCCGCAGCGGAGCCGGGCGTGATCTTCATCGACCGCATCAACCGCGCCAACAACCTTGCCTATTGCGAGACCATCCAGGCGACCAATCCCTGCGGCGAGCAGCCTCTGCCGCCCTATGGCGCGTGCCTGCTCGGCTCGATCAATCTCACCACCTTGATCCGCGACCCCTTCAGCCCGGAGGCGCATCTCGACCTCGCGGAGCTCGAGCGCCTGGTGCGCGTCGCCGTGCGCATGATGGACAACGTGGTGGACGTCTCCAATTTCCCGCTGCCGCAGCAGACCCACGAGGCGCATTCCAAGCGCCGCATCGGGCTCGGCGTCACCGGCCTCGCCGATGCGCTCATCCTGTGCGAGGCGCGCTACGGCAGCGCGCGCGCGGTCGAGCTGACCGACCAGTGGATGCGCGCCCTGACCCGCGCCGCCTATCTCGCCTCGGTCGAGATCGCCAGGGAGAAGGGCCCGTTCCCGCTGTTCGACCGCGACGCGTATCTCAAGAGCGAATTCGTCAAGACACTGGGCGAGGACGTGCAGGACGCGATCGCCGCGCATGGCATCCGCAACGCGCTGGTGACCTCGATCGCGCCGACCGGCACCATCTCGCTGTTCGCCGACAACGTCTCCTCGGGGCTGGAGCCGGTCTTCAGCTTCAAATACACCCGGAACGTCCTGCTGCCCGACGGCTCGCGCCAGGCGGAGGAGGTGAGCGACCATGCCTACCGCCTCTATCACCGCCTGAAGGGCGAGGATGCGCCGCTGCCCGATTACTTCGTCGATGCGCAGACGCTCTCGCCGCAGGACCACGTCCTGATGCAGGCGACGGTTCAGCGCCACATCGACAGCTCGATTTCCAAGACCATCAATTGCCCGGTCGACCTCTCCTTCGAGGCCTTCAAGGACGTCTACATGATGGCCTATGACACCGGCTGCAAAGGCTGCACCACCTATCGCCCGAACGAGGTGACCGGCGCCGTGCTGGAACTTGCGAAGGACAGGGAGAAGGCGCGCCAGCCCGAGCTGCCGCTCGGCTACAAGGCCGAGACCAGGCCGCAGGACATCTACGAGGCCGGCGCCGTGGTCTACATGACCCAGCCGCTCGACCGGCCCGAGGCCCTGCCCGGCCAGACCTACAAGGTGCGCTGGCCGGAGAGCGACCACGCCATCTACATCACGCTCAACGACATCGTGCAGGACGGTCGCCGCCGGCCGTTCGAGATCTTCATCAACTCCAAGAACATGGAGCACTACGCCTGGACCGTGGGCCTGACGCGCATGATCTCGGCCGTGTTCCGCCGCGGCGGCGACGTCTCGTTCGTGGTGGAGGAATTGAAGGCCGTGTTCGACCCACGCGGCGGCTCCTGGGTCGACGGCAAATACGTCCCCTCGCTCCTGGCCGCGATCGGCGACGTGATCGAGCGCCACATGATCGCCATCGGATTCTTGCCGGATCCCCGCAAGGAGCAGGAAGAGCTGCAGCACATGGCCGCCCGCAAGGTCGCCAACCTCGCCGACGGCCTCGGCAACGGCGACGCCGGCAGCATGCGCCTGCGCCACTGCCCCAAATGCAACTCGCCGAGCCTCATCCGCCAGGAAGGGTGCGACCTCTGCACGAGCTGCGGCTACAGCAAGTGCGGGTAGGTGCCGAATGCGAGACTTCGCGTCTCAGATCTATGCCGCTGTTCGCTCAAGCCGGCTCAAAGAACCCTTCAACGCCGACATGGTACGGCGCGCGTGCCCTGGATGGGCAGATAAGACCTATAGTGTCTTTCTGAGTAAGCACGCGGTTGGAAACGGCACCACTACAGAGTTATTCATTCGGATCGCGCCGGGGAGTTACAAACTCAACGTACTCGGGTGAAGTGCTTGAAACAATGTGAGGGAGCAAGCCAGAAACAGGGTCAGAGTCGATTCCCCTGCTCGCCTCATTGATCGAACCTTATAAGCTGAACGACATCGACCCACAGGCCTATCTCGCCGTATCCTCGCCCGCATCGCCAACGATCATCCGATCAATCGGATCGACGAGCTCCTGCCGTGGGCATGGGCTGGCCAACGCTGAATGCGGGGCCGACGCTCCGATCAATCGGCGATCGGCTCGCTTCCACTCGCTAGAAGCAACTCGACTAGGGCGACAAAAGACGACGCGATCTCCTCGCGAATGTCGATCTTTTCCTTGGTAAGGATCGACTCATGGTCGAGCCGGACAATGCGAGACTCGGAGTTCCCTCGGGATGCTCTGGTGTCGAAGCAAATCGCATCATAACTGCCACCGGCTGGATGAGCGAAATAGATGAATCCGGCACTAAGTGCCGTATTCCACATCACGCTGTCGTGCAGAACAGCAGCGGGAAAATCGCTCTCTTGATTCCCACTCGAATTGCCAAAGAAGGAGACTGGCCCCCACTCGAACGGCCTAAAAGCATAGCGTTTTACAAGAGAGATGAATGACCGCGGCAGTCGCTTCGGTAGGCGTTGCTCCAGACTATCGATCCACGGAGCGCTATCGATCGATGCAACCAGGAGACCGGCGCTCTGGAGCCGCTCGGAAAACCTGTCAATGACGCAATCGAGGTCCCTAGTGGTCATCACGCTTGTCCTTTGGTTGTGCTGACTTGTGGCACCGGTCACCGGGTACGAACTGCTGATCTCTAAGGAGCGTCAGTGCACCATCGCCAAGAGGGCCTCACAACAGCGCTTACACTAGAGTCAGTTGGCGCGTCACCTTGATCTGCACTCCAGAATGCTATATATCATTGATATATCTCATGGAGGCGCCCGTGGACAACGAAACCGCCAAGCTATTCTGGTCCGGCCGTTCCCAGGCGGTGCGGCTGCCGAAGGAATACCGCTTCGAGGGCGAGGAGGTCCGCATCCGCCGCCACGGCTCGGCCGTCATCCTGGAGCCGGTGCCGAAGGATTGGTCCTGGCTCGACGCGATCTCGGGCTCGCTCGATCCGGACATGATCGAGGCCGCGCGCGAGCAGCCGGCCGAGCAGGAACGGCCTGAGCTCGACAAGCTGTTTCCGGAATGAGGTATCTGCTGGATACCAACACGCTTATCGCCATTCTCAATGATCGGCGTTCGAAGCCGTCCAAGCGGCTGCGCCGGCACGAGCCCGGTGATGTCGTGACCAGCGCCATCGTGATCCACGAGCTCTATTTCGGAGCCTTCAAGAGCGGACGCCCTGCCGAGAACGTTGCGCGCCTGGACGAGCTCCAGGTCCACGCCCTTGCATTCGATCGCGAAGACGCGCGATCCGCGGGCGAGATACGCGCGGCCCTGAAACAAGCCGGCACGCCGATTGGACCCTACGACACCATGATCGCCGGCCAGGCGCTCGAGCGGAACCTCATTCTCGTCACCGACAACACGCGCGAGTTCTCGCGCGTCGGCGGCTTGCAGATCGAAAACTGGCATCGCTGAGCGTTCCGGCTACGCCTCTCCCCAACCTTCGCCCCCACAGGCGGCCCCAGCCGCTTTGCGCGCTCGACAGTAAGACGTGGCTATAGAGCTTGGCGATCCACTACGTGCCCTCGATCGTCAGCCCGAGATAGCCGAGCGTGTCGCCGATACAGGGCTCCGGTAAGCACGACACTCGACAAAGCGAGCGTCTCGCACTGGAAGAGCTGCCCTCCCTGACCGGGCGCACCTCTGCCTAGCGGCGGTGGGACACGCTCCGCGCCGGTCTGGCGCGACCTGATCCGATTGCATGCGCGGCGGCATCCACTCAGGGCGCCCGCCCAGAGCCGTGGCGGCCTCCCCTTGCCCTGTACTCGTGTCATTTGATGGTTGCGCGGGAACGCCGTCGCCGGTTCTTCCATCGCTCCAACCCCATCTGCGCGACGTTTTCTGTCCACCTCCGTTTACTGCACATCGGACCGCGCCGCGGCTCGAGCGCTCGAGCGCGGCCAGGCGCTCCAGGAAGGAGTCCACCATGAACCAGAGATACGCACCCGACACGCCGCGGAACCGCGGCGACCAAGACGCCCCGCACGTGACGCCCGTCACGCCCGCAGAGGACGCCCGCACCATCCTCATCAACCGCGTCGCCTGGGGCGCCGTCTTTGCAGGCGTCGCGGTGTCGCTGGTGACCCAGTTGCTGCTGAACATGCTCGGCATCGGCGTCGGCGCCTCGACGCTCGATCCCGGCTCCGGGGACAACCCGGAAGCCAGCACGTTCTCGATCGCCGCCGGCATCTGGTGGACCGTCTCCGGCGTCATTGCCGCCTTCATCGGCGGCCACGTTGCCGGCCGCCTGTCCGGCCAGCCGAAAGGATCGACGAGCGCCTGGCACGGCCTGATCTCCTGGGCGGTCGCCACGCTGGTCGTGTTCTATCTTCTGACCAGCGCTGTCGGCGGCATCGTGGGCGGAGCCTTCAACCAGGTGACCAGGGTGATCGGCGGCGCGACCCAGGCGGCTGCCACCGCCGGCGGCCCTGCCGCCCAGGACGAGGACCCGTTCGCCGCCATCCAGCGGCAGATCACCGAGGCCGTCGGCGGGTCGGGGGACGTCGCGGCGCTCCGCGACGCGGCGGTTGCCGCGGTCCGCGCCGCCGTCACCGGGAACCAGGCGGAGGCTGCGCAACAGCAGGAGCAGGCCGCCCAGGCGCTCGCCCAGGCCAGGGAAATCCCGATCGAGCAGGCGCGCAACGAAGTGCGGCAATACACCGAGCAGTACAAGCAGGTCGCCGCGCAGGCCGGCGAGGCTGCGGACACGGCCGCAACCACCGTGAGCACCGGAGCCCTGGTGGCGTTTGTCGCCCTGCTGCTCGGAGCGATTGCCGCCTGGTTCGGCGGGCGGCTCGGTGCGGTCGACCCGACCGTGACGTCGCAGCATGTCGACACCAGGGTGCCGTAACGACGCTGACGGATACGATCCGCTCCGTCCGGGCCGCAGCCCGTGACGGAGCGGATCGTCCAGGTGCCCGCGATCAGCGGCCTCGCCTCCGTCCCGTGCGGCGTTCGATCCCAGGCTCATCGCCCCGAGGTAAGCGCCGAGATGGACGAGGACAGCCAACGCCATACCAAGCTTCGAGCATGTGCATCGCGCGCGCTTTCGCAGGCGGCGGCCGGCGGCTTTTCAGTATTTGACGGAACGGAGACGGGGTTTGTACGTTGTCGTACATTCCGAATTCCGGCGAGTGGGTGCATGGTCGGGAGCCAGTGGAACCGCTTAGTGAGCAGGGCTGACGAACAAGGCGGTCATGCCCCGAAGCCGGCGCTGGAGGAGCCTGGCCGATTTGCCGCGACCGACGCCGCCGATTGGTGGATCCTGCTCCTCTGTCTCGTCGGGCTGGTCGGCCTGCTGTTTGCCGCTGCCATGATCCTGGTGGCGCTGTGATCGGGGTGGTCCGCTAGGCGGAGCCGACCGAACCCAACAATCGACTGAACTCCGCTTCCGGCGCACCGTAGGCGCCGTCCGAGAGCTGCTCGAGCCCCTTGCGGTCGATGACCAGGATGGAGCCGCGGCTCGCCTGGATGACTCCCAGCTCCTGGAGGCTGTTCAGCGCGACGGTGACGCCCGGCCGGCGCACGCCCAGCATGATCGCCAGGAACTCATGGGTCAGCGGCAACGCGTCTCCGTCGATCCGGTCATGCGCCATCAGGATCCAGCGCGCCAGCCGCTCCTCGAGCTTGCTCCGGCCGTTGGCCATGGCGGTATAGCCGGTCTGCATCAGAAAGACGTGGCAGTACAGCAGAAGGCGCTGGTGCAGGCTGGGCCGCTCATGCATCGCGTCGCGAAAATGATCGGAGCTGATCCGTAGCCCGCTTCCGGCGCATTGAATGTAGGTGCGATGGAGCGTGCGGTCCGTCCCCATGACAATGGGAAGGCCCGTCATTCCTTCGCGGCCGATCAGGCCCACCTCTATGGTTCGATCGTCGCCTCCTTCGGCAACGACGGAGGCGATGCCACTCTCCGGAAAATAGACATGCTCGATCGGTGTGCTGGGCGCTTCCAGCTGCCGCCGCAACGGCAGGTCGACCGCTGTCAGGGCCGGCCCGAGCAACGCCGCGTCTGTTGCGCATAGTCGCGACAGGATGCGATTGGAACTGTGGGCGAGATCTTTCAAGGAACGCTCTTCCCGATTCAGGCAAGAGCACTGTCGCGTCTCCCAGCCACCTGCGCGCCCCGGAATACCAGCTGGCGACGCCGACAGCATACGCCGAAACGGTCACCTGTCTATGAAGTCCTCTAACTACCGCTTCGCGCAGACTTTTCTGATGACCTGCCATTCATGAGGCAGGAGAAGCCGGCTCCGCACTATTCTCCTGGAGACGCAGACACGCTCAACCGGCGCGGTCGCCGCGACGGTGACGCCGGGCCAAATCGCATCCTGTCTCGCCTTTCTGCCGGTGACCTCTCGCTTCTGCAAGGGCATCTCCAACGGAGGGTCAGCCATCTGTTGCTACTTTGACCAGGGCGGGAGCACACGGTTCTCCCAAGCGTCTGCGCCCGAGAGCTATGGCAAACGACGAGACAAACTACCGCCAATTGCGGGACTGTCATCAGCGACGTCTGGTCGTAATCAGACAAACGACCTTGCAAGCGCCACCGACGGCCGCCGACCGGTGTGCCGTGATTGGCGAACACGGCGTTGAACAGAGCGGGACAAGTGCAGCTTGTTCGTCGTCAGCAGAGCGCAACTCCGCAGCGTGGTGTTGCGGCTTGACTATGCGGTCATCGCTGCGGCGGTTCTTGCCCGCAATCGGGGCCTCGGCGCCGTTGAGATTTGGACATGGCGCCTGGTTGGACGCGCGCCGGGCGTTGCAGCAGCGGCACAGCGGCCGCTGCGCCGGCGTTCACCCATGAGCGATCAAGCATCGGCGCGCGATCGCCGCTAAGACTCCTGGCTGTCCTTCGGCACAAGATGCGGTCCCAACCGTCGCCGCGCGTGCTCCACTGTGAAGACGTGGCTGTAGAGATTGGCGATCCACTGCTTGCCCTCGATGGTCAGCTCGAGATAGCCGAGCGCGTCGCCGATATAGGGCTCGACCTGCCCCCAGAAGAACGCCGGATACTTCTCGATCATGTCGGCGGGGCTTGAATACCCGCACTGCCCGGCCATGCCGGTCTCCAGGAACTCGTAGTAGAGCGCGTTGAGCCGCCGCAGGTAAAGCGGATCGGCAAGCTGGCCGATCAGGTCTGCCGCGCGCACCAGCCCCGCCTCGGTGCCGGTCTCGTCGTGCAGACCGTCCTTCGGCACCGGGAAGCGCGTCATCTCGATCGCGCGGGCGATGCGCTCGGCGTCCACGCCCGGCACCGACCTGAAGCGATTGCGCACGAAGACCTTCGACCGGTCGACGTGATAGGGCGCCAGCGCCGCGTCGGACGCGCCGCGCTTGAGCGTCACGGTCGCGCCGCTCTCGTCGATCACGAAGCGATCGGCCTCGTCGCCAGGGCACGCGCCGCGCACATAGCCGATGTCGTGCGTGATGAGCGCCAGCGTGAAATGCAGCCAGTCGGCCGGCTCCAGCGGCTGCCGCAGCAGGCGCCCGCGGAGGATCGCCTCGCCGACCAGTGCCGCCAGCGCGGTGTGGTTGCTGCTGTGATAGAGCGCATCGCTGTTGGCGATCCACTCGATCACCAGCCGCCCGGCGCTCTCCAGGATGCGCCCGTATTCCGGCTCCCGCCCGCCATAGCGCCGGTCATAGGTTTCCGCGAGATGGCGTCCCAACGCTTCCGCTAACAAGGTGGTCGGATTGAACATCTCCGCCTCCATCGGCCCGGCGCGCGCTCGCCGATTATAGGCCTGCCGGGGAGTTCAGCGGTAGTCCGCCGTTCGCGCCCCCTCTCTCCCGTTGCTGCCGCCGGCGAGCAACGCCCGTCTGGCCATGGCGCCGCTCCAGATCGCAATCGCGAGCGCGACCGCGATCAGGCCCGCCGCGACCGCGAAGGTGAGGCGCATGCCGGCGGCGACCGCCTGGGGATGCGCGGCGGTGATGTCGCTCGCCGCCGCGCCGAGCGCGAACACCGCGCCCATGACGGAGGCGCCGGTGATGAGCCCAAGGTTGCGCGACAAGTTGAGCATGCCGGAAACGACGCCGCGCTGGTCCGGGCCGACGTCTCCCATCACGGCGGTGTTGTTGGCCACCTGGAACAGCGCATAGCCTGCCGTGATCACGACCAGCGGGCCGACATAGCCGGCGATGCCGAGTAGCGCCGGCATCGCGGAGAGGGCGAGGCACCCCGCCGCCATCCCGGTGAGCCCAACCAGGATCATGCGCGGCGCGCCGAGGCGGTCCACGATGCGTCCCGACGGCACGCCGGCCAGCGCCGCGATCAGCGGTCCGGCGGACATTACCAGCCCGACCGCGGCCGCTTGGAGCCCCAGCGCGCCCGACAGATAGAACGGCCCGACCACCAGCGTCGCCATCATGACTGTCATGACTAGCGCGCTCATGGCGAGGCCCGCGCTCAGCACCGGGTCGCCGAACATCGCCAGCCGGATCAGGGGCGATGCCGCCTTGGCCTCGGCGCGCACGAAGAGCCCGGCGCTGGCGAGCGCGGTCACCAGCAATCCAATGCCGAGCGGCCCCAAGCTGCCGCGCTCCATCGTCATGGCAAGCGCATAGCAAGCGAGCGTGACCGCCAGCAGCAGCGTGCCTGCGCCATCGAAGCTTGGCCGGCCGGCACCCTGCCGCGCGCGGTCCGCCGGCAGGCAACGGTATGCCAGGACCAGCGCGAGGATGCCTAGCGGCGCGGTCACGAGGAAAATCGCCCGCCAGCCGAACCCGGCGATCAGCGCGCCGCCGAGCGTCGGGCCCAGCGCCGTGCCGATTGCGGACATCGTGCCGAGCAGCCCCATGGCGCTGCCGGTCCTTGCTTTCGGGACTGTCTCGCCCACCAGCGCCATGGCGAGCGCCATCATGATGGCCGCGCCAAAGCCCTGCGCCGCCCGCGCCGCGATCAGCAGCCAGAGCGTGGGCGCGAGGCCGCACAGGATCGACGCCGCGGTGAACAGAACAAGCCCGGCGATCAGGAGCCTTCGCCGTCCGACAAGGTCGCCGAGCCGTCCGACGCTGACGATCAGGATGGTGATGGCGAGCAGGTAGGCGAGCACGATCCACTGCACCGCCTGGAACGAGGCGCTGAACGCCTCGGCCAGGGTCGGCAAGGCGACATTGGCGATGCTGGTGCCGAGCGCAGACAGCAAGGTGGCCAGCGCCAGGCTGGCGATCGCCCAGCGGGCCGACGGTCCCCGATCCGCGGTGTCCGTGACGGACGCCTCCCCTGCTGCGATGATTGACTTCGACATGATCTCCGCCTCCTGAGGCTCCCGAACCGAGCCGCCGGAAACCTACTTCGATGCGGGACATGGCGGAAGATGCACGATTTGCACTCTACTCGTGCGTTTGACGCCTCATCGCCTGCAGCTCAGCCCCTCCGCCCTGAGCAGGACGCTCGCCCGGCTGCGCCAAGCAACGGGCGAAACTGCTGCTGATCCGGGCCGGGCGCGGCCTTGTTGCCATGCCCCGCGCGCTCGAGTTGCGCGGCCGTGATCCGGCTCTTGGCGAGTGGGTGGCACATGCCTGGCGGGCGGCGCGCCATCCACCGGGTGGGCTGTGTCCCGGATCACAGAAGCCGTTCGGCAGGCAGACGGACCGTGACCGTCGTTCCCTTGCCGGCCTCGCTCTGCACCGAGAGCGATCCCCCATGGAGCTCCGCCAAGGCGCTGGCCAGGGGCAGGCCGAGTCCGGTGCCGTCATGCTTCCGGGAAAGGCTGTTGTCCACCTGGCCGAAGGGCTCAAGCGCATGGGCCATCTCGTCCGGCGACATGCCGATGCCGGTGTCCGTCACGGCGATGTCGAGCCCGCCGTCCCGCACGGCGGCCGTCACCGACACGCTGCCGCCGGCCGGCGTGAACTTGACGCTGTTGGAGACCAGGTTCAGCAGTGTCTGCTTGATCTTGCGTTCGTCCCCCCGGATCAACGGCACGCCGTCCGCAACGCTGCTGCACAGCTTGATGTCGCCCTGCGTCGCACGGTGCTGAACCAGGCGCAGGCAGAAGCTGATGACATGGGAGACGTTCATCACGTCTTCCTGAAGCTGCATCTCGCCGGCCTCGATCTTCGAGAAATCGAGGATGTCGTTGATGATGCTGAGCAGGTGCTGGGCCGAGCCGTTGATGTCGAGCGCATACTCGACGTAACGCGCATTGCCGATCGGCCCGATCAGCTGGCACCCGATCATGTCGGAAAACCCGATGATGGCGTTGAGCGGCGTGCGCAGTTCGTGGCTCATATTGGCGAGGAAGTCGGTCTTGGCCTGGCTCGCCGCTCGCGCTCTCTTGACCGCTATGACCAGCTCCGAGGTGCGCCGGTTCACCTCTTCATGCAGGCGCACATTCGAGTTCTGCAGCTCGCGCTCGGCTTCGCGCTTGCGGTGCAGCGCCCAGGCCAGCTGCATGAACTCATCGCCCAGGAACGGCTTCTGGAAATAGAAGAAATTGCCCTTGCCCAGCCGGCGATGGATCTCCTGGCGCGGGATGTCGGAATAGCCGGTCACGATCACCGCGTTCAGGGATCGGTCGATGTCGATCATGCGCTCGGCTGCCGTAATGCCGTCCATGCCTGGTGGCATGCGGACATCCACGAAGGCGACCGAGTATGGCCTGCCCGCTTCGGCGGCAACCCGCATCGCATGCACCGCCTCCTCGCCCTGCGAGCAGATCGTCAGGTCGAAGTTCATTTGGCCGCTCACCCCGGCTGAGGTGGTGCTGCCGAAGAGGTCCGATTCGAGGGATCGGTATTCCTGCGCGCTGGCGGCGAGCGTCGTCGCAGTGAAGGCGAGGCGATATTCCTCCTGCAGCGTCGGATCGTCCTCCGCGACCAGCACGCGGCACGCGCCCATGGCCGAAGCGGGAAAACTGGATGACATCGCGGTCATGCTGCGGCGAACTCGATGAAGAAGGCTGCACCCGAGCCCTTGCCGGCGCTTTCAGCCCAGATTCGGCCCTTCAGCTTCGCAAGCGCGTTGGCGCACCAGTGCAGACCCTCGCCGCCCTTGCCGTTCGGTTTGGTGGTGAAGCCGCTGCGGAACAGCTCGGGCATGTTCTCCGGCGCGATCCCGACGCCGTTGTCACGGACCTCCAGCACGACACGCCCGGAGTCCGGAGGAGAATGCGCGGCAATCTCGATCCTTCGATCGCCGTTGCCGGTGGCGTCAACCGCATTCACCGCGTTTGCGATCACGTTGTGCAGGACGTGGATGGCGATCGGCTGGTGCACGCGCACCTTGGGCGCGCGCTCGATCGACGGATCGACGTCGATGGCGATGCCGACGGTGGCATTGCCGGTCTGCTTCAGGGCTTCGCTCACGATCTCCGACAGCGCCAGGTCCTGTGCTACGAATTCCCGGTCCGCGGTTGCCTGTTGATGCGCCAGGATGTGTTCGACCGTCGACAGGCCCTTCGCCGCCTTGTCCAGCTCTTCCGAGGCCGATCGGTGCAGGTCCGCCTGCTGCGCAATGCTGGCGCTGACATATTCGGCGAGCTTGGCGCGCCGATCGGTTGGCGTTTCCGCACTGCCGAGCTCGGAGATCGCCTGGGTCAGATGTGAGCCGGCAGGTGCCGCGAGAATGGCTCGGCCGCGCTGGAGCTGGTTGGCGAGAGGGCTGAGCGCGTTTCGGACATTGTGCAGCACACCGGCTGCGACCTCGGACCGGCCGATCTGGTACGACATGTCCAGAAGGATGCGGCGCGCGTCCGCCAGTTCCCCGATCATGCGATCGAATTGTGCAGCCAGGGTGCCAAGCTCGTCCCGCCGCTCCCAGTTGAGCCGAGCCGACAGGTCTCCGGAGGCGGCGATCTGGGTCACCTGCCGGGTCAGGCTGCGAATGGGACGCGCGACCAGCAAGGTGACGGCGATGCCGATCACCGTCATATCGAGCAGCGCCGCCGCAACCAGCAACGTCATCGCGAGCGCGGAGGTGTCGGCGCCGATGGCGCTGATTTCGCGGGGCGTATCGACGTTGATCCTGAGACGTGGCGCGCCCCCGAGATCAAGCCACGCAACGCTGTGTGTCAGCTTGCTTGCCGTACGGGCGACCTCGGTCGGCTTGTCTGACTGCAGCGCATTCGCACCGGCGCCGACGGGCAATGCTCCGATTGCAAACGCCACTTCGGTCTGCTCGCGCAATGCCGTCAGGAGCGTTTCATTGACCCGGCTTCCGAAGACGAGCGTGCCTGACGGCGAGCCGATGCCGTCGCTGTCGATGATCGGCCTGGCCGCAACAAGATAGTGGCCGCTGCCCACGGACCAGAGGCCGGAAACGGTCACCGGCTGAGTCTCCGTGGACATGAACTGACTGATCAGCGTCGGATCCCTCAGCTCCGGTGGCCTGCTCAGCTCACCCGTTTGGGCGTCATAGCCGCCGGTCCAGATCGGCGCGCCGTCCAAGCCGTAGACCGCCATGAAGCTGAGGCTGATGTTGGCTATCGCGACCGCATTGAGGTTCTTGTCGATGAATTCCTGCGTCCGTGTCAGCGCGAAATCCCTGGTGTCGTCCCAATTGGCCCAGTCGATCAGCTGTTGATCGACTGAGGCGACTTCTTTCTCCAGCGCCTTCTGCACGCGCTTGACATTGGTTGCGGCCTCCGCCTGTTCCAGTCTTTCGAAGGCCGGCTCGATGACCGAATAGATGATGCTCGCTGCGATGGAGAGGAATACGCCGAAGGTCAGCGCAAGCAGGAGGATAAGCCGGGTATGAAGCTTCACGATGTCCGCGCCAGATGTGGGAAGAATGCCGGCACTCAACGTGGCGCACAGTTGTTAAGGAACACTGAAAAGCGCTGGCTTGCGGCCCCTTCCAGCCATACGGATTCTTGCTTAGGCAGAATGATATATCCGGCTCCGCATCGAGGCAGCTCGAGATGCTCCACGGCGGCGCCGAACAACGCCTCGACGTCGAGCATTTCTCCGACAGCTCCGACTCTTTGAGCCGCATGCACGTGCTGCTGCGGTCAACGGCTGTTGCCGGGTCATCGACTTCAGCCAGCGTTGAGCAGGCATTCTCGAAAGTGAGATCGTACGCCGCGCCGCAGCCGGAGGATACGCGATGCACCGCTAGCGTTGGCGATGCGGCGCGTGGCTGAGCGCAGCCGGCGATAGTCCGCTTGCAGCGGGATTTGCTCCCTGCTTCGTGGTATAGATGGGGCATCCCACGAACGCCCGCCACGGCTAGCATATGATTCCGATCACCCTCCGTACTCCGCGCCTCATCCTGCGCCCCTGGCGCGCATCCGACGCCGATTCCTTCGCCGCCATGTTCGACGATCCCGCGGTCATGGAGTTCCTGCCGCCCGCGCCGGACCGCGCGGCCGTCGATGCCATCATCGGGCGGATCGAGGCGCATTTCACGCAACACGGATTCGGATGGTGGGCGGCGGAGGCACCGGGCGCCGCGCCCTTCATCGGCTTCATCGGCCTCGCCCATCTCGGCTTCGACGCGCCTTTCACCCCGGCGGTGGAAATCGGCTGGCGCCTCGCGCGGCCCTATTGGAGTCAAGGCTACGCGACCGAGGGCGCGCGCGCCGCGCTCGAGGCGGGCTTCACCCAGCTCGGCTTTTCCGAGATCGTCTCCCTCACCGTGCCCGCCAATGCGCGCTCCCGCCGCGTCATGGAGCGCATCGGCATGACGCGCGATCCCGCCGACGATTTCGACCATCCGCGCCTGGCGGCGGGCGATCCGCTGCGCCGCCACGTGCTCTACCGGATCGATCGGGCGCGATGGGAGACGCGGCTCGGCGCGGCGGTCGAGCAACCGGCGAAGCCCCGGAAGCCATAGGCGCGATCGCTCCGCGCTCCGGGAACGTCCGCCACGGCAAGCGGTTTGCTATGGGTCGCGCCTCCCGCTCTGGGCGTGCAGCCAATGCACCAGGTGGAAGACTTGCCCGAAATCTATCCCGCTTTTCAGGGGCCGCGGTCGACCCGGCAAATCGACGGCAGCCGCATTGTCACCGCGGCGCTCGCTCGCGATCGCCCGGGTCCGCGGAGGCTGGAGCCATGCAATGGCCCCCTTCGGGTGCTCGCGGGAACGCTGATGAAGGCGGAGCGCATCCTCTCGCGGTTTGATCTCAGCGCAGCCGGGGCACGATGTTGCTGGACTGCCTGATCATAGGCGGCGGCCCGGCTGGCCTGGCCGCTTCCATCTATCTCGCACGCTTCCACAGGACCGTGATGCTGGTCGATGCCGGCGGGAGCCGCGCCAAGCTCATCCCCAGCACCCATAACCTGCCCGGTTTCCCGGACGGCATCTCCGGCCCGGACCTGCTGGATCGTCTCGCGCGCCAGGCCGAGCGCTTCGGCGTGGCCTCGCATCAAGGCGAGGTCGACGCCATCGAGAGCGCGGAGGACGGCTTCGTCATCCGCGGCTTCGGTGTCGCGTCGAGGGCGCGCACCATCCTGCTGGCGACTGGCGTGGTCGACCGCAAGCCGGCGATCGCCGACCTGGAGCAACTGACCGCGCGCGCCCTCCTGCGCTACTGCCCGATCTGCGACGCGTACGAGGCGTCGGGGCGCAAGGTCGCGGTGCTTGGGCCCGTGGACCATGCGCTCAAGGAGGCGCGCTTCCTGCGCACCTACAGCCCCGATGTCACGGTCCTCGCGACCGATGGCGGGGAGCAGCCGCCGCACCGCGCCGAGGACGGGATCACGGTTCTCCACGACCAGCCGGTGCTGATCGAGGAGAACGGCGCGGGCGTGCGCGTGCTCCTGCGCAGCGGAGCCCAGCTCGACTGCGACGTGCTCTACGCCGCCATGGGAACGGATGTGCGCTCCGGCCTTGCCCAGCAGCTCGGCGCCGCCTGCTCGGAGACGCGCTGCATCGTGGTCGATGCGCACCAGCGCACCTCTGTCCCCGGCCTCTACGCGGCCGGCGACGTCGTGCAGGAGCTGAACCAGATCGCCGTTGCGTTCGGCCACGCCGCCATCGCCGCCGCCACGATCCACAACGGCTTGCCCCCGAACCCGCACGGCCGATCCTGACGCTCCGCTACGGGCGATCCGTGGCCGTCGTGCGGGGATCGACTGGCACAAGCGAGCACCTTATAGTCGCCGCGTGCTTTGTTGCTGAAGCCCGGGGGAACGCATGACGGCGATCACGGTGCCCGCGCGCGAGGGGCGCGCGATTGAGGTGAGGGAAGGCCAGCGCCTGCGCATCACCACGCCCAAGGGCGCGCAGGCGGCCGATTTCTTCGCCTACAACGCCCGCAATGTGGGCGAGTGGCTGTCCCCCAACCACACCTGGGTGACGACCTTCTGCGTCAAGCCGCGCGAGGGCGACACGCTGATCTCGCGCTTCCGCCGGCCGATGCTCACCATCGTCAAGGACGGCGCCGCCGGTGTGCACGACATGATGATCGCCGCCTGCGACCAGTTCCGCTACGAGTTCTTCGGCCACCAGGGGCCGCATGCGAGCTGCTCGGAGAATCTCTGCGTCGCCATGCGCCGCCTCGGCCACGCCATCGACGTCATCCCGCAGCCGATCAACTTCTTCACCAACACGCGGGTCGAGCCGGACGGGCGTTTCGTCTCGCCGCCGAATCCCGTCCCGCCCGGCGCCTTCGTCGAGATGAAGGCGCTCATGGACCTGATCTGCGTGGTCTCGTCCTGCCCGTTCGATCTCAACGTGGACGGCTGGACCATCAATGCCGACCAGGGCCCGACCGAGCTGCTGGTCGAGCTCATCTGATCCGCCGCGCCGCGGCCTCGGCCTCTGTCACGGGAGCGGCGCGATGCTCACCGAATCGACCTGCATCTCGTCCACCGACGGCATGTAGTCGCGGTACGCGCCGAACTTGAACTTGACGTATGAGTCCTGCAGGGGATTCACGTCGTAGCCGATCCTCCCGGTGACGCGGACGATCAACCTGCCGTCCTGGCTGACCTCGATGACGGCGTCCTTGGACCGGTCCGCCTGCACGCGGTAGCTCATCTCGACCCACCGGCCGCGGGGAGAGGTCAAGACGGGATCCGGCCCGTACTGCGCCCGCAGGGTGGAGACGCAGGTCGTCCCGTCGGGATCCGTTGGCCTGGTCGAGAGGCAATTCTGAACCGCGCCGTCCTGCCAAGCCTCCGTGGAGCCATCCGGTTTCGGCGCGGACGCGATGGTGCAGCGGCAATCTTCATCCTGCACGGTCACGTGCAGGATGCCGTCGTCGAATCTCTGGGCCAGGAACGGGCTGGGCGACCAGTCCGGTCCGAGCTCCGCCTTGTATCGCCTGCTGACGGGCTCGTGCTTCCACTGCGCGGTCACCCACCGGACGGAGTTCTCTTCATCCGCGATTGAATGCGGCATCCGGAACCGGATCGTGTAGCGAAACGCCTCCGGTACCTTATGGCGCTCATTGTCCTGAAGCCGCAGCTCCTGCCGCTGGAAGCACGGACCGTTCTCTTCGCTGGCGGCGTTGTGCCGTTTCTGGACCTCCGGGGTGCAATGTGGATTCTTGAAGGCCTTGGCCTGCGGCTCGATGATGAAGCTGGGCCCGAGCGGCTCCGGTTCCGTGTACACGTCCGCCAGCCGCGTATCGAATGGCGGCATCCTGGTGGCATAGAGATCGAAGGCGCGGCTGCTCCTCGGCGGCACGCATTCTCCGCGCCGGCACTCATTCCCGCCGAGCGAGGCCTCATCCGCCACGATGGCAATGATGCCATCGCCCGCCTGGTCCGGGTCGGGCAGGAACCTGACCGGCGCATCCTTCATGTCGACCTGGCATGGGCACCACACCACCCAGTCCAGTTCGCCCGCGCCGAAATCGTCGTTGACGCCCGATTGGGCGAGGGTGTCGCCGGCCCATAGGCCCAGGATTGCGCCCTGCACCACGATCATCCGCCGGAGCGCTCGGCCCCAGATGGATCGCGGGCGACCTGCCGCTCGCGCCGCCGCGACACAGGAATCGAAAGCTTCTACAGGCCCGCCGACCATGCGCCTCCCAATGCCCTCCATGGAAGCAGGGCAGATCGCATCAGCTTGTACACCCTTTGAGAACGAGCAAAAAGATCGACGGGCTTTCCGGCCGCCCAGTCAATCCAACGGCCCCGCCTGGAACAGCATGACGCGGATGCCGCCATGGGAGACCGGGCCGAAGGGCGGCGCGAAGTCGAGGCCGGTCGCCGCGGCGAGCGCGGCATCGTTGGTCACCAAGCCGACGCGCCAGCGTTTGAATCGCGCACGCAAGGTCTCGCCCAAGGCGCGATAAAGCGCGGAAAGCTGCCGCGCATCGCCGATGCGCGCGCCATAAGGCGGATTGACGATGACGAGACCGGGCGGCCCTTCCGGCGCGACGAGGTCGCTGATCGCGTGCTGCTTGAACAGGGTCAAGGCGTCGACGCCGGCGCGCGCGGCATTCGCCTCGCTCATGCGGATCGCCCCCGCATCGCGGTCGCTGCCGTGGAAGCGGATGGCGACCGGCTTGCCGTCCACCGCGCCACTGCTCTTTCCCCGCAACGCACGCCACGCCGCCGCGTCGAAGCTGGCAAGCCGCTCGAAGGCGAACCGGCGCGAGCGCCCTGGCTTCAGGCCCGCCGCGATCTCGGCTGCCTCGATGACGAAGGTGCCGGAGCCGCACATCGGGTCGACCACCGGCTCGCCGCCGTCATAGCCGCATTGCCGCAGGAACAGCGCGGCGAGGTTCTCGCGCATCGGCGCCTTTGCCACCTCCGCCTTGTGGCCGCGCTGGTGCAGCGGCGCGCCGGAGGTGTCGATGCTGATGGTGCAGAGGTCGTCCTCGATGCGCGCCTTGACCACGACCGTCTCCGATTCATCGCGCGAATCGTCGGCCGCGACCTGCGCTCCGGTCGCGTCGCGGATGGCATTGCGGATGCGTTGCGCCGCCGCGCGGTCGTGATAGACGCGCGATTTCCTGCAGGTGGCCTCGACCCGGAACGGGACATCGGCGCGCAGCACCGCGCCCCACGCCACCTTGCGCGCCCGCTTGTCGAGTTGCGCAAGGTGGAGGGCGCGGAACTCCGCGATGCGCGCCAGCACGCGCGCCGCGCCGCGCAGCTCCAGGTTGGCGCGCCACACCTCCGGCCAGCCGCCCGTCACCGTCACGCCGCCATTGACCGCCGTGGCCGCGCGGAATCCCCTGGCCTTCGCCTCCGCGCACAGCACGGATTCCAGGCCCGGCGCGGTCACCAGGAAGATCTCGAAATCGCTTTCGGTCGTCATCGCCGCAGGTTGTGCGAATGCCCGGTGCTCACGCCGGCGTCAGCACATGGACGGCCCGCTTCGCGATCAAGCCCTGGGTGTTCTCCGCATAGGCCCTCATGTGCGGCGCGGCCGAGTGCGCCTTCAGCGCGTCCAGGCTCTCCCATTTCTCCACCACCACGAAGGTATCGGGGCCGAAGGCGGGGTCCGCGCCTTCGGCATCAACCACCGGCCCGTATTCGATGCAGCCCGCCTCCGCGCGCACCGTGGGCACGATGGTCTTGAACCGCTCCAGCACGGTGGCCCGCTGGCCCGGAATGGTGGTGATGATGGCGAGGACATGGATCATGATAGGCACTCGTCGAGATTGGATGAAGCGGACGGGATCGCTGTTCTATCAGCCGCCTCACCGCAGGCATAGGGGCGTCGCGCGCTCAGCGCCCGGTCGCGCGGCGCATGCAATCGATCAGCGCGGCCTTGGCCTCGAACCCGATGCCCGGGATCTCGGGCAGCCGGACCCGCCCGCCTTCCACCGCGATGCCGTCGGCGAAGCCGCCGAACGGCGCGAACAGGCCGGGATACGATTCATTGCCGCCGAGCTTCAGCCCCGCCGCGATGTTGAGCGAAAGCTGGTGCCCGCCATGGGGAATGCAGTTGCGCGGCGAGAAGCCGAATGCCGGCAGCAGCGCCAGGATGCGCAGATACTCGACCAGGCCATAGGACAAGGCGCAGTCGAATTGCAGCCAGTCGCGGTCCGGCCGCATCCCGCCATGGCGCAGCAGGTTGCGCGCGTCCTGGTGCGAGAACAGGTTCTCCCCGGTCGCCATCGGCGCGTCGTAGTGCTTCGCAAGCTCCGCCTGCAGCGCGTAGTCCAGCGGATCGCCCGCCTCCTCGTACCAGAACAGGTTGTAGGGCCGCAGCGCCTTGCCGTAGCGGATCGCGGTGTCGAGGTCGAACCGTCCGTTGGCATCGACCGCGAGCGCCTTGCCGTCGCCCACCACCTTGAGCACCGCCTCGATGCGCCGCAGGTCCTCGGCGAGATCGGCGCCGCCGATCTTCATCTTGACCACTGTGTAGCCGCGGTCGAGATAGCGGCGCATCTCATCCTGCAGCGCGCGATAATCCTTGCCGGGGTAGTAGTAGCCGCCGGCGGCATAGACGAACACGTCGCGGTCCGGATCGTCGTCGCCGTAACGCTCCGCGAGAAGCCGGTAGAGCGGCTTGCCCGCGATCTTCGCGACGGCATCCCACACCGCCATGTCGACGACGCCGATTGCCACCGAGCGCTCGCCATGCCCGCCCGGCTTCTCGTTGCGCATCATCACCCGCCAGATCTTGTGCGGATCGAGATTGGCGCCGCTGTCGTCCACGATGTCCTCCGGCCCGGCCTCGCGGAGTCGCGGCAGGAAACGCTCGCGCAGCAGCCCGCTCGCGGCATAGCGGCCGTTCGAGTTGAAGCCGTAGCCGATCACCGGTTCGCCGTCGCGGATCACGTCGGTTTCGAGCGCGACCACGCTCACCGTCATCTTGCTGAAATCGATATAGGCGTTGCGGATGTCCGACGCGATCGGCACCACCGCCTCGCGGATATCGACGATCCTCATGGCCCGCGCCTTCGCTCAGTGATGGTCATGCCTCGTCAGATAGCACCCGCCCCCACCGCAGGCTAGACCTCTGATTGCCATATTCATGCGGGGCCCGGGCTCGCCATGCCGTGCTTGACGGCCCGCACATTCCCGCGCTGCCGCGCCCTTGACGCGCCGCATCCGATTGCCGAGCCTGTCGCGGAGGGTGACTCTCACTTGCGGAGGTGACATCATGGAATACCAGGGAAGCTGCCATTGCGGGCGCGTGCGCTTCTCGTTCCGCAGCCCCGAGATCAGGACCGGCGCGCGCTGCAACTGCTCGCTCTGCGTGCGCCGCGCCGCGGTGCTGTCGCCAACCTACATCCCGGCCGCCGATTTCACGCCGCACCACGACCCGGACGATCTTGGAACCTATCTCTGGAACGAGAAGGTCCTCGGGAACTACTTCTGCAAGACCTGCGGGACCTTCACTTATATCGCCGACGGCGAGAACGGGAAGGACGGCTACCGCGTCAATCTCGGCTGCGTCGAGGGGCTCGACACGCTCGCCCTGGACATCCGCGTCATCGACGGCAGGTCCGTGAAGCTGGTCGAAGCGCCGCGCTGAAGGCGTGGTCGGACCGGCTCGCGCCGCGCGGGAAACGACGTAGCGCGTCGCCCGCGCGGCGCGGAACCGGGTCAGTCGGTCTCGATCTCGACCTCGTCGTCGTCGAGATCCACATCGTCGTCATCGACATCCGAATGCAGCGTCGCGTCGGGCTCGTCGTCCTCGACGACGGTGCAGCCGGCGATCGGCGCGCCCAAGGATACGAGGCCGACCAGGAACAGAGTACGCATGAGCTGGGAGATGTCCTGCATGTGTTCGTCTCCAAGTGACCGATGCAGCTACGCAAACAATCATGCGACCCCTGGCGTTGCCGCGCTGGGCGACGCTCGCTCATTTGGCATGGTTAAAGATGCGTTAAATCGACGGCTTCGCAGCATTCGACAAGCCCGCTTCCCGGTCTGCTCCCGTCGCAGCGCCGCAGCAGCGGCGCGTGTGCAGCGTCTTCAACGCCATCTTGTTTCATCCGTGATCTCGACGGCGGGCGCACGTTGCGCCGCAGCGAAATCCAGCAATGCGACAGGATCGCATCCGCAAGCGTTTCAATCCCAGCTTGCACGCGATCGAATGATTGTTCAGTCGATCGAATGATCGTCACTCCGCGACTGCTTGGCATTGCGCGGCGGGAGTGCTACGGCTATCGCCCGCGCCGGTTGTCCTTGACAATATGTTAGACTCTAAAATAAAAAATCGAGGCGTCAATCCTAGATTGAGGGGGCGCGTTGGGCACATCCAAGATTCTGGGGCTTCACCCGCGAGGATTTCAGTTCGACTGCTCCAAAGGTGCCCGTGCACATCATACTGATTGAGGACGACTCAGCCGCGCGCGCCCGCTTTGCGGAGATGCTCATGGAGGCCGGCCACGATGTTGTCCCCGCCGACTGCGGCAGGGTGGGCCTCGCGAAGCTTCACCAGGGCAAGGCCGGCGCGCTGATCACCGAAGTGATGATGACCGGCATGGACGGGCTCGAGATCATCAAGAGCGCGCGCAGCCGCCATCCGAAGCTGTGGATCGTCGCGATCTCTGGCGAGGGAAAGCTGGTGCCGGCGAGCACCGCGCTGACTCTGGCCCGCGCCTTCGGCGCCGACCGCATCCTGTATCGGCCGTTCGGGAAATCGGAACTGCTGGCTGCCCTCAAACGATGATGGGTCGCGAAGCCTAGTCCTGCTCGTGCATGACCTGCACGAGCAACTGCATGGTCTCGGCCAGGGTGGACAACCTGTCGTCCGGCAGGCTGAGGATGATGTCGGACAGCGTGACGATGGGATCGTCCTTCAGCATCCGGCGCCCCTTGGTCGTCAAGTCTATCGTCCGGCGGCGGCCATCGGACGCGGCCGTTTTCGCCACCATGCCCTTCCCCGCGAGGGAGCTGACGGTCTGCGACGCACTGCTTGGGGTTGTCAGGTGGAACCGCGCGAAGGCCCCGACCTGCCGCGCGCTTTCGTTGGCGGCCGCGAAATAGCGCAGCGCCGACCATTGGGCGGGGTTGAGGCCATGCGCGGATGAGCCGTTCAGCAGCGAGCGCGACAGCTGCTCTATCAGCTCTGCAATCGCACGTGCGGATTGTTCGCGACGCTGTTGTGCGGAAGCCCGCATATTGCATCCTATGATTGTGCGGAAAACTATTAGACTCTCAGCTTTCCAAAATGCAAGCCGTGTTTCCCGGGTTTCCGCCGGAACGGCGGATTTCCCTGATTCGTGATCCGGTCGCCGGCCATCGCGTTGAAAGCAATGGCGCCGTCCGATTCGAAACGGCCTGATGCGATTAAGTTTTTATTTAAGAGTCTAACATATTTTCACCCAGGATCGATACCAGTCAACGGCACCTGACGAATTGTGGAGCATTCAATGTCACTCTGGACCAATCTCAAGATCGGCGTGCGTCTTGCCATCGGCATCGGCCTGGTATTGGCCCTGCTGCTGGCCATTGCCGCCTCCTCGTATATCGGCCTGTCGGGCGGCAACGCGAGCTTTGCCGAGTACCGCTCGCTCGCGCGGCAGACGGCCTCGGCGGGCTCCATCGGCCTTGACCTCATGACCGCCCGGTTGAACGTGAAGGATTTCCTGTTGACGGGTTCGGACCGGACCATCGAGGCCGTCGACAAGGCGATCGGGGAAATGAGCGCGAACATCGCGGCGAACGACGAGCTCTTCGATACGCCGGAGAAGAAGGCGGTGATCGCCGATGCGGCGCAGAAGGCGCAGGCCTACGCGGAGTCCTTCGGCAAGGTGACCGAGCTGCAGACGCAGCGCAACGGGTTCGTGGCCAGGCTGGACGAGGCGGGCCCGAAGATCGAGCACGCCTTGCTGTCGATCATGGACACCGCCAACCGCGACAACGATATCGCCGCGGCGTTCCTTGCCGGCAAGGCGATGCAGAGCGCCCTCCTCGCCCGGCTCGCCCGTTCGAGCTTCCTGCTCGACAACAAGCAGGAGCATGTCGATCGCTTGCACGCGCACATCGCCCAGTTCGAGCAGGAGATAAGCCGCATGCTGGGCGAGCTGCAGAACCTGGACCGCCGGAACCTGGCGACCGAGGCGCTGAAGCAGGCGAAGGCATATGTCGAGGCTTTCGATGGAGCGCAGGCCACCATCTTCGCCCGCAACGAGATCATCAACAACACCATGAACGTGCTCGGTGCGGACCTCGCGACCGCGCTGCAGGGGCTGACGGACCAGAACAAGGCGATGCAGGACGAGCTCGGCCCGCGCGCCTCGGCCGCCATGGAACGGAGCGAAATGATCGCCATGATTGCTTCGCTCGTCGCGGTCGTAGTCGGCGTTCTCGTCGGCTTCGTCGTCGCGCGGGGTATCACGAGGCCGGTGATCGCCATGACCCAGGCGATGGGCGTTCTTGCCGGCGGCGACACCTCCGTCCAGATCCCGGCGCAAGGCCAGAAGGACGAAATCGGTTCCATGGCCACCGCGGTGCAGGTGTTCAAGGACAACATGATCGAGACGGAGCGCCTGCGCGCCGAGCAGGAGGAGACCAAGCGGCGGGCCGAAGCCGAACGCAGGCAGGCGATGCTGGAACTGGCGAACCAGTTCGAATCGACCGTCGGCACCGTGGTCAGCGCCGTGACCGCGGCGGCGAGCGAACTGCAGGCCACCGCCGAGACTCTTTCGGCGACCGCCGAGGAAACCTCCCGCCAGTCGACGGCCGTCGCGGCCGCCTCCGAACAGACCACGCAGAACATGCAGACGGTCGCGTCGGCGACGGAGGAGCTCTCCTCCTCGATCCGCGAGATCGGCAGCCAGGTATCGGAGTCGAACCGCATCGTCGGCACCGCCGTGACCCAGGCCGCGGACACCAACGTCCAGGTCAAGGGCCTGTCCGAGGCGGCGCAGAAGATCGGCGAGGTGGTGACGCTGATCAACGAGATCGCCAGCCAGACCAACCTGCTGGCGCTCAACGCGACGATCGAGGCGGCGCGCGCGGGCGAGGCGGGCAAGGGCTTTGCCGTGGTCGCCTCGGAGGTGAAGAACCTCGCGACCCAGACCGCCAAGGCCACGGAGGAGATCGCGGGACAGGTCAAGGCCATCCAGGACTCCACCGACTCCGCGGCGCGCGCCATCCAGACCATCACCGACACCATCAACCGGGTGAACGAGATCTCCGCCGCCATCGCCTCGGCGGTGGAGGAGCAAGGCGCGGCCACGCAGGAGATCTCGCGCAACGTCCAGGAGGCCTCCGGCGGCACCGCCGAAGTGTCGACCAACATCACGGGCGTCACGCAGGCCTCGCAACAGACCAGCGCCGGCTCGACCCAGGTGCTGAGCGCGGCCTCGGAGCTGGCCGTCAACGGCGAGCGGCTGAAGAAGGAAGTCGACGGCTTCCTCCATATGGTCCGGGCCTCGTAGGACACAGGAGGGCAACATGCAACAGGCGGCTCGAATGATGATGCAAGCGGGAATCGTGTGCTGGCTGGCCGAGCCGCGGATCGAGCGGGTCTTCCGCCAGGTCCGCAGCGATCTGGGGAAGCTGCGGCGGCGCCAGCTCTCCTTCCTCGCATCGCTCGGCAAGCCGGGCCGGAATGCGGATCTGGACCCGTTCGTCTACCTGCTCGGCATCTTGCGGACGGATTACGATCTCCAGATCCGCGCCCTCGAGGAGCGCGACGGCGACGAGGCGCCCGAGCCGACCGTGCTTGCCCGTGCCCGCGCGATTTCGCGCGACGTCGACGAGATCATCGACCTGCTGGTCTGGTTCGGCGGCAAGACGTCCACCGGGCCGGAAATCGGCGCGCAGCCTGCCGGAGCCTAGTCACCCACTCGCGAAGCAAGCGCCGTTCCTCCTCCCCCGATGGGGAGGCTGAGCCGAGGGAAGCGAACGATGTGACCATCCCCGCATCGAAGCGCCCGCTTCCTCCGGCTCACCTCCCCGCCCAGGGCGGTGGCGCTGCCAAGCGAACGCCCCTTCCCCCTCTCTAGCTCCCCGCAAGGGGGAAGGGGCTCTACTTCCGCCGCGATGCGTTCCGCCGCGTCATCCGATCTGCTCCCCGTCCCAGTAGCCCCGCCGCGCCGCCATGTCGAAGACGCAGTCGCGCGTGCGCAGGGCGTTGACCGCCATCTTGTTGGAATCGGGATAGATGCAGACGTCGTTCGGGTTGCGCGTGCCGATCATCAGGTAGCTGCAGGGGCCGGCCCCGCTGTTGAGGAAGGAATGGCCGATTCTCTGCCCGGCCGGGAAGCAGACATAATCGCCCGGCTTCATCACGTGACGCTCTTCGCCGAGCAGCAGCGTCACCTCCCCGTCGAGGATCAGCGCGTGCTCCTCCTCCAGCATGTGATAGTGCCGCGGCGCCAGGCGCATGCCCGGCGCCGGCGATTCGATCAGCATGCCGACGCGATAGATGTCGCCGATTGCCGCGCCGGTGAGATGTTTGGAGCGGCCGCCGAAAGTCGTCCCTTCGCCCGGGCCCTCCTCGTTCCAGTCCACGTCCGCGGATGCGATCGGCGGCCTCGGCGTCACCCGCGCCTCCGACGCGGCGCCCGCGTTATCGGGTGGCGGCGCCTGCCCCGGCGCTAGCCCCGTCTCCTCTCCGTCCCAATAGCCGCGCCGCGCGGCGAGATCGAGGATTGTGCGCCCCAGCGCGCGCACCAGCACCTTGTTGCTGTCGGTATAGACCGCCACCTCGTTCGGATTGCGCTCGCCCACGATCACGTAGCGGCAGGGCGCGCCGCTGTCGTTGATGAGGCAATGGCCCGCCTTCTGCCCGGCCGGGAAGCAGGCGTAGTCGCCCGCCTTCATCGCGTGGCGTTCCGCGCCGAGCCGCAAGGTGAGCGTGCCGTCGAGGATATAGACATGCTCCTCCTCGAAGATGTGGTAATGCGCCGGCGCGCTCTGCCGGCCCGGCGCCAGCTCCTCGATCGCGACGCCCACCTGATACGCCTCGCCCACCGCCGCGAGGCTGAGGTGCTTGTAGCGCACCGCGAAGCGCGGCACGTCCGACCATTCGGTCCACGGCACGTCCTGCGTGGCGATGGGCTTCACGGGCATGGTCGCGTGTTCGGGCATGACCTGGACCTCCGTTGCAAAAACAGGGCATCGCATATGGCGCGACCGTGCCAGCCTGCACGGCGAACACCTTCCCCACAGGGGCTGGCCCTCGATATAGCACGCGCGGTTTCGCCAACGCACGCCGAGCCCCTTCGCCTCATGCAGGGAAGAAGCATTCAGCTTCAAAGGCAATGCCCACCCTCACCATGCTCCCGCCAGCCTGGTCCAGGGACTGGCAGCATTCAACGGATACCGCATTGTCGCGCTGGCGCGCCTTCGGTAGGCTCGGGTGCATCCGCCGTCTTCCGATCCGTCATTCCCTGCCATGGTCACGCCATGTGCGCGCTGCAACGACCGGCCCTGCCCCTGCAGGCGTTTCCCAGGCGAACTTTGCCCGACCTGCTTGACCGCGCGCGCGTGTTCGGGCTCGACCGGCCGATCCTCGTCACCACGCCCGGGGAAACCGAGGGGCAAGAGATCCTGCGCTATGGCGCGTTCCTGGAGCGAGTCGCCGGCGCCGCGCTGGCGCTTGGGACGCGTTTCGCACCGGGCAGCCGGATCGCCTGCATGCTCGGCAACAGCGCCGACTACTTCATCCTGCGATACGCCCTCTCCTGCGCGGGCCTGGTCGAGGTGGCGATCAATGGCGCCCACCGGGATGTCGTGCTGCGCCGGATGCTCGCCACCACCCGGCCCACCGCGATCGTCGTTGCCGATTCCTTCCGCGATCATCTGCTGGGATGCGGCTACGATCTCGCCGGCACGGCGCTGATCGGCGAGGCGGCCCTGGCGGACATCACCGGCGCCAGCGCGCCCTGGGAAAGCCGGCCCACGCCCGTGATCGGTCCCGAGGATGCTTGCCGCATCCTGTTCACCTCCGGCACCTCCGGCTGGTCCAAGGCGGTGGAGCTGTCGCACGGCTACGAGGTCTTCACGGGGCAGCGCCACGTGGATATGCTGGAGATCGGCGCGGATGATCGCTGGCTCTACGTCACGCCGCTGTTCCATATCGACGCGATCTACATCTTCTCCATCCTGCTGCATACCGGCGGCGCCTTCGTCCTCGCGCCGCGCTTCTCGGCCTCGCGCTTCTGGTCCGATGTCCTCGGCTCCGGCGCCACCTGCCTCTGCTATGTCGGCGCGATCCTGCCGATCCTGCTCAAGGGCGCCGACAGCCCGGCGGCGCACACGCTGCGGCTGGCGATCGGCGGCGGCTCGACCCGCGCGCAACTGGAGGCGTTCGAGCGCCGCTTCGGCGTCACGGTGCTCGAGGCCTTCGCGATGACCGAATGCATCGCCTGCACCTTCAGCACCGTCGCGGACCGCCGGCCGGGTTCCGTCGGGCGCCCCGTTCCGGGCTATCAAGTCGCGATCCTGGATGCGGACGGCCGGCCCTGCGCGCCCGGTGTGGCGGGCGAGATCGCGATCCGGACCGAGGAGCCATGCGGCTTGTTCACCGGCTATTTCGGCGATCCGGCGGCGACCGCCGAGGCCATGCGCCACGGCTGGTTCCACACCGGCGATCTCGGGAGCCGCGATTCCGACGGCTATTTCTATTATCTCGGCCGCATCAAGGATGCGATCCGGGTGCGGGGCGAGAACGTCTCGGCGATCGAGCTGGAAGCGATCGCCGACCAGCACCCCGACGTGGCGGCGAGCGCCGCAATCCCGGTGCCCGCGGATCTCGGCGAGGACGACATCCTGCTCTATGTGGAGCCGAAGCCCGGCCGGTCACTGGACCCTGAGGCCCTGTTCGGCCACATCGCGGCGCGCGCGCCGCGCTTCATGGTGCCGCGCTATCTGCGAGTCATGCCCCGCCTGCCGCGCACCGCCACCGAGAAGGTGCAGAAATCCGCGCTCCCGCGCGCCGTGGATCCGGATTGCGTCACGCGCGACGCCGCTCCACGCGAGGCCGCTACGGGATCGACCACAGCGCCTTGACAGTGTCCTGCCACCAGTCCGTGTCGGTCTTACTGTCGAGCGGCAGGGACATGCCGGCCACGGCTGGCGACCAGTGGTGGAAGGCGCCGTGGAAGCCCTGGATCGCGCGCGCCGCCGCGCCGCGGCTCTGCGCGGCCAGACGTGTGAACAGGGCGTGGTCGGCGGGGTCCTTGGTAGATGCCGCCTTCTGGTCGAACAGCTCCGCCTTGCGCCAATGCACGGCGGCGAGGACAAGCTGGACCTCCGACTGGTAGAAATCGTCCCCGATTTGCATGCGGGTCGCCTTCAGTTCGTCCAGCGCCAAATTGAGGAAGGTCTCGCGATCCGCCGTGGCGCGCCCCGCCTTGAGGAACAGGAAGATCCCGCGCGACCAGTTGTGCCAGTCCGGCATCCGCGCCTTGCGGAACAGCGTCTCCGCGCGGTCGAAATCCCCCGCCTGCATCATGGCGGTGGCGGCGTCGACGAACAGGCTGGGGTGGCGTTCGTCGCGGTTGAGCTTGATCGCCTCCTCGAAAGCCGCGACCGAATCCTTGAACTCGCCGCGGATGAGATGGACGTCGGCCAGCGCCCAGTGCAGATCGTGGTCCGTCTCGTCCTGCTTGACTGCCATCTGCGCCAGGCGCAGCGCCTCGTCGAGCCGCGCCTGCGCGCTCATCTTCGCTTCCGACGCCTTCGGCGGCAGCGACCATTCCTCGTGCACGCTGAGCGCCAGGACATAGGCTTTCCACCCGATCGCGCGCGCGAAGGGCGGCTTCTTCTTCGCCAGCGCGCTCAGCGCTTCGTAGCCTTCCTCGAAGACGGCCTGCGCCGTCTTTCCGTGGCGCGCGCTCGGCGGAAAGCAGGCCACCGCGCTTGCGAACAGGTCGAAATCGGCTTTGCTCGTCGTACCGCGCATGGCATCCCCTCCATCCATGCTGCCCGTACCGGAGGAGACCGCTTCCCCGTCGTCCCTCGGCACGGCAGGCAAAATGCCGCAATGTCAGGATGTGACCCCCAGCATAGGACTCGCCCGGCCGCCCGTAAAGCGATCCCACGACGCCTGCGCTTGGGCCCGCCGCCTACAGCCCCGCGAGGCGCAGGCCTTCGAGCCAATGTTCGGCGTCCGCTTGGTTGCGGTGGCGCGCCACTTCCCGCTGGTCCTCCAGCGTCCAGCGCGGCCGGCGCTTCTTGAACCGGGCGATGCAGTCGCGCGCGCGCTCCCTGTTGATCTCCGGATCGCGGCCGGCTTCGGCGAGCCGGGCATGGCTGGCCGCCAGGATCAGCAGCACGTCGCCGGAGGGGTTGATCACCTTGGCCAGCTCGGCGACCGCCTCCTCGTATTCCTGGATGAAGTAGTAGCACCAGGCCAGCGTCCAGCGGTACCACTCCGGGAAGTGCGGGTTGACGCGCATGGCGAACTTGATCTGCCCGATTGCCTCGGCGTGCTTGCCGACATAGCACAGCAGATCGGCCATCTCCGCGTGCAGGTTGGCGTCGTTGCCGTTGATCTCCAGCGCCCGCGTATACTGGTCGAGGGCAGGGTCGAACTTGCCGAGATTCGAGTAGCAGCTCCCGAGCGCCCAATGGGTGTCGTGGTCGTGCGGGTCGAGCCTGACTGCCTTGCGCGCCAGCTCCTCCGCCTTGGGCAGGGCGGCCTTCCCGCTCCAGCCATGCTGCCAGTGCAGGATCCAATGATAGGCGAGCCAGCCATAGGGCCGCCCGTATTCCGGGTCGAGCTCGATGGCGCGCTCGAACCACTGCCGCGCGTGCTGCAGGGTCGTCCGCGTCTCGGACGTGCTGAGGAACGCCGTCATCTCGTGCAGGCCCTTCAGGAAGGCGTCATACGCGCTGAGGCTGCCGAGATCCTTGGCGGTGGCGCGCGCCAGCTCCGCGTCCGACAGCTTGCTGACCAGCGCCATCACGATCTTGCGGCACACGTCGTCCTGCACCACGAAGAGATCGTCTTGCGCCACGCCGTAGCGCTCGGCCCACAGATGGTGGCCGGTGCGGGTCTCGATCAGCTGCACGTTGATCCGGAGCTGGGTGGCGACGCGCTGCACGCTGCCTTCCACCATGTATTCGACTCCCAGCTCGCCGCGCACGCGCTCATGCGTCGGATGCTGCCCCTTGTAGGAGAAGGCGGTCGTGGCCGAGATGACGAACAGGCTGGAGAAGCGGCACAGATCCGTCGTCAAGTCGTTGGTCAGGCCGTCGCAAAAATATTCCTGGGCGGGATCGCTGCTCAGGTTGTCGAACGGCAGCACGACGATCTCCGGCTGGTGCCGCCGGTTCTCCGACCAGATGTGCTGCTGCGCCGGGCGCTTCTTCCTGCCCGGGCGCGGCGCGATCTCGCCCGCCGCCAGCTCCTGCGCCGCGCCGTTCGCCTCCTGGATCGCGCCCGCGCCGAGGGCCTGGTAGACCTGGATCGGCTCGGCGATGTTCTTGAGGCGCAGGAAGCCGACCTCCTCGAACTGCACCGTTGTCCGCCCCTTGATGTTCCAATAGGCGGAGCCGGAGATCGCGACCCCGCCGGGCGGCGAGATCGATTCGAGCCGAACGGCGACGTTCACGTCGTTGCCGAAGATGTCGCCATCCTCGAGCAGGATGTCGCCGAGGTTGATGCCGATGCGATAGACCAGCTCCGGCCGCCGGGCCGCATCTTCGGCGGACCCGGCGAGGCAGCCCTGGATCCGCCCCGCGCAATCGACCGCGTCCACCACGCTCGGGAAGATCGCCAGCACGCCGTCGCCGGTCTTCTTCACCAGCCGCCCGTGATATTGCTCGAACAGCGGGATCATGACGTTGTCGAGGTCGGAGTTGTAGCGTTCATGGGTGCCGATCTCATCGGCGCCCATGAGCTTGCTGTAGCTCACGACGTCCGCGGCAAAGACAGCCGCGAGTCGGCGTTCCTGCGCCCGTGCAGGCAAGACGCACCTTCGCCAGGAGATGGAATGTGTCGCGCCGGAGGCTAGCACGCCGGGCGGCAAATAGCCACATGGCCGACCGTGAGCCGCGTCACGTTTGCCCCGGATGTGACCGCCGCACGGCGCCTTCAGGCCGCGCGCCGCTTGACATCCCGCGTTGCACGCGCCGCTCGACAACCCGCGCGTTGCACGCGCCGGGTCGCGGTGCGCGTGTCGTGGTCGATGATCATCCCACGGCGCGCGCGACCGGCAGCGCATGCGAGATCGCGCGTTTCGGCAGCCTCTTGGTTGCCCGATGCGGAGCGGCAGCGTGCCGCCGCCGTCGCCGCCGGCGATGGCGTCGCCCGGTTCGCGGCGCGCCGCACGTGAGGATCGACACCGCCCGCAAGCAGTTGAAGTCGATGAGCGCCGCCAGAAGGAGCTTTCACGGCTGATCGAGCGGTACTGCCTTCTCAAAGCGAGACAGCCTGCCGCGGTCGAGGCCTGAGATCGCGCTGCCTGGAAGCGGCCCGTGATTCCAATAAGTTGGACGTCGCATCCAGCATTTTAAGGAGTGTTTAACTCAAATCCGCCCAGAGTCCGGCACCCGCCAATGGGGACGCTTGGACCCGATGAAAAGCGCCATTTCGCGCCGAGTGAGTGGAATTGTGCGCCCGGCGACGTCGGCGCGGCGCCGCAACCACGGATTCGGCATACCGCTGCTCGATCTCAGCGAGCTTCGCGTCATTCTCATCGATGACAACGAATTCGCGACGATCCTGATGAAGCGGCTGCTGCGGGTCATGCGGGTTGCGCAGGTCACGATCTGCCTGGATTCCCTGGCGGCCGATGCGGCGATCAGACAGTCGAAGGCCGATCTCGTGATCGTCGATATCGACATGCCCGGACGGAGCGGCCTCGAGATCATCCACGACATCCGCCATGGGCATGTCGGCATCGCCAAGGACACGTTCATTCTCGTCGCATCCGCGCACGTGGACCTCGAGCACGTGCAGCAGGCGCGCGACCAGGGGGCCAACTGGATCCTGGCGAAGCCCCTGTCGTTCCGGACCCTCTATGACGGCATTGTACGGGCCATCCTGGACGACCGCCCGTTCATCGACAGCCCGACTTATGTGGGGCCGTGCCGGCGCGTCGTGACCGTTCCCCTCGGCGATCCGGCGCGCGATCGGCGCCACGGTTCCGGCGATGCCGGCCAGGATGCAGGACCGGCCGCGGAACGCGCCCGGACATGCTGAAGCCGCTGGAAGCCCGCCTTCGCGAACTGAAGCCGGCCGAGTTCCGCAGAATGGAATCGGCGGCGGCGAACGCGACGATCGACCTTCTCGCCGCGTTCCGCGATAATTTCAGCGCGACGCTGCGCGCGATCGCCAGCCTCCTGGCGGCTCCGAACTACGCGGATGCGATGTGGCGCGGGCGGCTCCACCGGCTGGCGCACGACCTGAGAGGCCTGGGGGGAACATTCGACTACGCGCTGATAACCGCCATCGGCAGCTCCCTCTGCAGCCTGATCGAGCATCGTGACCTGCCCGGCGACCCACGGCTCCAGCGCCACATCGCCGCGCATGCCGCGGCGCTGCAAGCGATCCTCCAGTTCGACCTCAAGGGCGACGGAGGCGGCCACGGGCAAGAGCTGCTGGCAACGCTCAGGATCGACAGGCCGAAGCCTGAGACGGCGACGCCCTGAGCCGGATCCGGTCCGCGGATGCGGCGCCTACCAAACGCGCGCTTCACCCGCTCGCTGCAGCGAGCGTGCAAACGTCGATGGAGCGCCCCCGATACCGCTGCAACCTTTCAGGCGCGCCGGCGCAACGTCAAAATGACACGCGCATGTTCTATCTTCGTGGGAAACCGTCTAGGCTGGCTGCGACCCGCCTCCGCCTGCGCGGGAAACCGGCCGGAACCGGCCTCGACAGCGCATGGAGAAAGCAATGGCGATTGCCAAGAATACGATCTGCGTGTGGTACGACAAGGAGGCCGAGGCTGCCGCCCGCTTCTACGCCGGGACCTTCCCGGACAGCGCGGTGACAGCAATCCACCATGCGCCCGGCGACTACCCGTCCGGCAAGACGGGCGACGTGCTGATGGTCGAGTTCACCGTCGCCGGCATTCCCTGCCTCGGCCTCAATGGCGGGCCCGCGTTCAAGCACAGCGAAGCCTTCTCGTTCCAGATCTCAACCGAGGACCAGGAGGAGACCGACCGCTACTGGAACGCCATCGTCGGCAATGGCGGGCAGGAGAACGCGTGCGGCTGGTGCAAAGACAAGTGGGGCATCTCCTGGCAGATCACGCCGCGCGTGCTGATGGAGGCGATGGCCGCCGGCGGCGATCAAGCGAAACGCGCCTTCGCGGCGATGATGGAAATGAAGAAGATCGACGTCGCCGCGATCGAGGCGGCGCGGCGCGGCTGACAATCCTGGCATTCGTCAGCCCGTCGCTGTTCTGACCGCATCTCTGGACGGCCCGCGCTGGCGCTCACGGATGTGCCCCAGGGGTTTGCTGGGCCGCACGCCTGGTGAGCAATGTTCTTCCATCACTCCGGCAGCCCCGCCTTGCGCAGGCCGCCTGCTAGGATGGCGAGGTCCTGCGGCCGGCGGATCGGAAGCCAATCCCTGAGGTTGGACGCGCGGATGGCAGGGTCGAGCGCGCGCAGGCGCCGCATCGCGCGCTGCGCTTCGTCGATCCGTCCGGCAAGCGCATGGCTCGCCGCGATGATGGCGATCACCATCAGAAAGCTCGGCAGGTCCCGGAACGACTTTTCCGCCCATGACGAGGCTTCGTCGAAGCGGCCGGCGAACAGATGCGCCACCGCCATTCCGGCCTGCATGCGGTACGTCTCCGGGTCCAGCGGGCTGAGGCGCATCGCCTGCGTGAAGTCCGCGATCGCGCCGTCCGGGTCGCCGCGCCAGACCCGGACGAAGCCGCTGAGGAACCAGGCGGCCGCCAGGTTCGGATTGAGCATCTTCGCCCGTTCGAGCAGGTCCACGCCGCCATCGAGATCGTCGGCAAGATGGGCGAGGGCGTGGCCGGCGCGCGTGAGGGCGACCGCGTCGTCCCTGCCCAGCTCGACGGCCCGGCGGGCCGCTTTCACGCCCTCCGCGAGCTCGCGCGGGCGATCGCTCATCCAGCCGTTCACCTTGCGCCAGAAATAGCACCAGCCCGCCATGCCATGCGCCGACGCGAAGGCGGGGTCGGCTTCGATCGCCCTACGGAACAGGTGCAGCGCCTCTTCGATGGCCTCCCGGGTTCCCTGATGCAGGTTCGCCATCCCGCGAAGATAGTAATCGTAGGCGTCGAGGCTTTCGGTCGGCTTGTGCTTGGCGCGCTCGATCTCCGCACGCTCGAGCTGCGGCGCGATCGTGCCGACGACGTTCGCGGTCATCTGATCCTGCAGATCGAAGATGTTGTCGATCTTTCCCTCGAAGCGCTCCGACCAGATAGTCGCGCCCGTCCCTGCGTCGATGAGCTGCCCCGTGATCCGCACGCGGTTCGCTGCCTTGCGCAGGCTGCCTTCGAGCACGTAGCGCACCCCCAGCTCCCGGCCCACCTGCTTCACATCGACCGCGCGGCCCTTGTACGTGAAGCTCGAGTTCCGCGCGATGACGAACAGCCAGTTCATGCGCGACAACGCCGAGATGACGTCCTCCACCACCCCGTCGACGAAGTAGTCCTGGGCGGAATCGCCGCTGAGATTGAGGAACGGCAGGACGGCTATGGATGGCCGATCCGGCAGGACCAGGGCCGGTGCGGATGACCCGGGCCTTGCCGGGCTTGGCTGTTCCGAGGCATCGCTTTCCCTGACGTCGCCCACGAACCGGTAGCCCTTGCGTGCGATGGTGCGCACGAGGCGTTGCTCCTCTCCGCTGTCGCCGATCGCCTTGCGCACCGCGTTGATGTGGCTGGTCAGGGTGGATTCCGACACCACCCGGCCGCCCCAGACCACGTCGATCAGGTTGTCCTTGGTCACGACGCGTTCCCGGTTGCGCACCAGGTGAAGCAGCAGATCGAACACCTGCGGCCCGATCCCGATCGGCTGGGACCCGCGGGCGAGCTCCCGCCGGTCCACGTCAAGCACGTGGTCTCCAAAGGCGAACTTCACGCGGGCGCTCCCTGGCGAGGGCATGCGTTCATGCTGTCGGTCCGACGGATGGTTGATACGCGGGGGAACGTGCCGGGGCCATGTCGTCCCATGACCCGCTCGTCAAGAGATACTACAGCGGGGCGGTTTTGGACAAGAATCCAAGGCGGATCGGGCGGCCCGCCAAAGTCTTCCGCGCAGCCTCGGTCACTCTCCACCCATCAACTCTCGGATGGAGAAGCTCTCATGAGCTCCGCGCCGCAAGGCGTCGGTGTCAACGCGGCCGCCGCGGGGCCGACGGAATCCGGCGCGCTGACGGGGGCCGCCGCCGGTTGCCGCCGACTCCGAAGCCATGGGAACATCCCCCGCGAGAGGGGATTTCCTGTCGATGCGCGCGGATTCGCCGGATGCCACCGCAGTGCCGCCGTCCCGGGCGCGGGCGGCCATTCGCCGCGCCGGCGCCGCCATGGGCCCGGCACTTGGGGCGGCCGCCGCAATCGCCGGACGCTGGTTCCGCGTGACCTTCATCGACCTGGGCCGGCAGCTCCGCTGGTCCTATCTGCCGCCGCTGATGGTCTATTTCGCCGCCGGCATCTCCGGCCTGACCGCGATCGTCGGCACCTTCTTCGTGAAGGACTATCTGGGCCTGTCCGCGGCCTTCCTGGCCGGGCTCGCCTTCTGGGCCGGCATTCCCTGGGCGCTCAAGATGCCGCTCGGCCATCTGGTCGACCTCATCTGGCGCTGGAAGGCGCTGCTGGTCTGGCTCGGCGCGGGGCTGATCGCCGCCGGCGTCACCATCATGTACGCCTTGATCGCCCACACCGAAGCGATGACCGCGATCCTGTCCGCCGAGGCCTGGTACGTCATGGCCGTCCTGCTGGGGCCCAGCGGCTATGCGGTCCAGGACGTGGTGGCGGACGCGATGACGGTCGAGGCGGTGCCGCAGGTCGACGAGAGCGGCAGGAGGTTTGCGGAAGCCGACATCAAGGCCATGCACACCACCATGCAGACGCTCGGCCGCTTTTCCATCATCGGCGGGACGGTGGCCGTCGCACTGGTCAATGTCGTGATGTTCGAAGGCGCCGCGGCGCTGGCGGAGGCTGAGAAGGCGGCGATCTACGCCGACGTCTACCTGCTGGCGCTGGTCATCCCGGCCATTTCCGTGGCGGGCGTCACGCTCGCCTCGATCATGCGGCGCCGGCGGGCGCAGCGGCTGCGCGCGCAGGGCGTCGCGGCGGAAATGATCGCGGCGGATATCTTCGCGCCCCAATCGGCCACGGCGGAGAAGGTCAGGCCCAACTGGCTGATCCTCGGCGGCAGCGCCGCCTTCGTCGCCTTCAGTCTCGCCACCGGGATCGGCGACGTGCCTTACGCCCAGGAGATCATCTTTCTCGGCTCGATGGCGATCGTCCTCTTCCTGATCCGCCGCCTGGTGCTGGAGCTTGCGCCGGATTTGCGCGGCCCGCTGATCGGCACCGCCATCATCATCTTCGTGTTCCGGGCGGTGCCGCTGCCGGGCTCCGGCGCCACCTGGTTCCAGATCGACGTGCTCGGGTTCGACCAGCAGTTCATCTCGGTGCTGTCGCTCATCACCTCCGTGCTGACGCTGGCCGGCCTGGTGGTGCTGCGCCCGCTCATGGCGCGCCGGTCCATCGCCTACATCGTCGTGCTGCTGACGATCGCCGCGGGCGTGCTCGCGCTGCCGAACATCGGCCTCTTCTACGGCCTGCACCACTGGACGGCGGGGTGGACCGGCGGCGTGGTCGATGCGCGGTTCATCGCGATCATGGACACCGCGCTGGAATCGCCGCTCGGGCAGATCGCGATGATCCCGATGCTGGCCTGGATCGCCCGCAATGCGCCGGCGAACCTCAAGGCGACCTTCTTCGCCATCATGGCCTCGTTCACCAATCTCGCCCTCGCGGCCAGCGCGCTGCTCACCAAATACCTCAACCAGGTCTTCGTCGTGACGCGCCCGATCCGCGATCCCGTGACCGGCGCCGTCGAGACCGCCGCCGATTACAGCCAGCTCGGCTGGCTGCTGATTGCCGTCGCCCTGATCGGCATCACGGTGCCGCTGGCTGTGATTGCCATCGTGCAGAACAGCCGCCTCCGCACGGAGCAGTGAGGCGAAGCGGCGATCCGGCCCGCTACGGCAGCCCGAGATCGCGCAGCGCCTCGCCGAAGAAGGATCGGAGCAGTGAGGTCACCACCGCCACAATCGGACGATCGACGCATCGACTGGCGAAACCCGCAGTCATTTCCGCGTTCTGCTCGCAAGCGGAAGGTTGCCGTCAGCAGTTCATGGCAGCGAATGACCCAATCGGTCCTGCGAAAGTCGCGCTCGCGCGGGTCCCTGATAAGCGCCACTAGAGCAGTGATGCTGCTATATCGCGCTAAAGATGAGGCGTATCATCGCGCCTTCCTACCGTCCTCCTCCTGGCCGCCAGGACGGCTGTCGTCATCCACCGCAAGCTCGTCGCCATTCTCGCCGCCGATGTGGCCTGGCCCGATAGACTCCTCGGTAGAGCAGCAATACAATTCCACCCTGCATTCTCCGACGGTGATGACGTCACATGGTCGAAGAGACCGCCCAGCGCCGGCTTGTTGCCATCCTCGCCGCCGACGTAGTCGGCTACACCCGCCTCATGGAGCAAGATGAGCCGGGCACGCTGGCAGCCCTGAAGGAGCGGCTGAGCGGCATCCTGGCGCCGCTCGTGGCCGGACACCGCGGTCGCATCGTCAAGCTCATGGGCGATGGCGTGCTCGTCGAGTTCGCCAGTGCGGTGCAAGCCGTCAGATGCGCAGTCGAGCTGCAAAAACAGATGGCCGCGGCAAACGAGGGGCAAGTCGAAGGGCGCCGTATCGTGCTGCGCCTCGGCATCAACCTCGGCGATGTGATCGTCGAGGGCGATGACCTCTATGGCGACGGTGTCAACATCGCATCGCGCTTGCAGGCGCTGGCAGAGCCTGGCGGCATTTGGATCGCCGGCAACGTGCATGACCAGGTCGAAACTAAGCTGGCCCTTCCTTACGAGGACCTGGGCCAGCGCGACATCCGCAACATGGCGCGACCAGTGCGTGCCTATCGTATCGCTACCGGCGCCAGCGGTTCGGCCGCGCCGACGCAGCGCGAGACGCCAGCGGCCACCAATCCCTCCATCGCCGTACTGCCTTTCACCAACATGAGCGGCGATCCCGAGCAGCAGTATTTCAGCGACGGCATCACCGAGGACGTCATTACCGAACTGACGCGCTACCGGCAATTGTTTGTCATCGGCGGAAACTCCTCATTTCCCTCCCGTGACGTGCCTGTCAACGTAGCTGAAGCGGGACGAAAGCTCGGGGCGGAATATGTCGTTGAGGGCAGCGTGCGAAGGGCAGGTGACCGCGTCCGTGTGACTGCCCAACTAACTGATAGCGCGACCGGCCGCCGCCTGTGGGCCGAACGCTATGACCGGGGCTCGGAAGACATCTTTGCTGTCCAGGACGATGTAACCCAAAGCATCGTAGCGGCACTGCTCGGACAGGTCGAGGACGCGGGGGCGCAGCGGGCTAAACGCAAGTATCCAGAAAGTTTGGCCGCCTACGACTACCTGCTGCGTGGCCTCGAGCTTCAACAGCGGCAGACCAGGGAAGACCTTCCGGCGGCGCGACAGATGTTCGAAAGGGCGGCCGATATCGATCCGGCCTTTGCGTCGGCGTACGCCGGTCTCGCCTTGGTCGATCAGGACGAGTGGGATTTCGTGGGCTCGGCTGCATTGCTTGATCGAGCCTTGGAAAACGCACAGAAGGCGGTCGCGCTCGACGACGATAGCGCGCTATGTCACGTTGTCTTAGGTTATGTCTGCTTGTGGGCGAAGCAACTGGATAGGGCGGAATTTCATCAACTCCGAGCATTTACCCTTAATCCGAACTATGCCCATATCATTGCCCATATGGGACTGCTCTCGACCTATATCGGAAAGCCCGCGGACGGAATCCAATGGCTCAACAAAGCCCTTCGCCTCAACCCATATCCGCCGAGCTGGTATCGAGGCTTTCTCGGGATGGCGCAGTATGCCGCGCGTGAGTATGCCGCGGCGGTCGCGAGTCTCAATCCAATGATCGCTCCCTATCCTTGGGATCGCATGTATTCGGCGGCTAGTTATGGGCAGTTAAATCGGACCGAGCAAGCGCAGGCGCAGCTCGCCGACTGGCGCAAACTGCGCTCGCGGGATTCGTTGCTCGAATACGCGACGACCGAGCCATTCAGGGATCTCGCGGACCTCGAGCACCTCCTTGAGGGTCTGCGCAAGGCGGGCGCGCCGGAGTAACCTCAGCGCTTGTCATTTGGCGCTGGTCCGCAACTGGCACCTCTCGGAAGCGGCCTTGCGTCCAGTCTCCGTCTGCTAGGAGTTCCGCATCCGACATATACGGAAGCTTGCGCTCGACGGAGGATGCCTCAAGGCAGCTCCAAATCCCGCACGCCGTCGCCGAAGAAGGCCTGCGGCAATGACGAGGCTTCCGACAGCTCCGATTCCTTGAGCCGCACGCAGGTCTGGGTGCGGTCGAACAATTGCCGCCAGGTCTTCGATTTGGGCCAGGCGCCGATCAGGCATTCGTCGAAATAGGTGAGCTCGAACTCCGCGCCGCAGCCGAAGGAGACGCGGTCCTCCCGCGCGGCGGTCAGCCAGATGCGGTTGTCGCCCGTGCTGGCGCGCCCAATGAACACGCCGGAATGGCAGGCGCTCACCACCACCACGGTCGGGCGCGCGCCGCATTGCGCATCGAGGATGCGGTCGAGCCGGCCGGGCGAGAGGTTGCGCTCCGCATCCTGGTCCTCGCGCAGATAGAGCCCCTTCTCCGTGCCGTGCGAGGTCATGAAGACGAAGCAGCCCGCCGCCGCGGAGCCCTTCAGCGCGCCGTCGATGTTGCGCGCGCTGGCAAGGGCGCGGGTGGGCGCGCTGAGGCGGCGGTCGGAGGTCAGGCGATAGAGCTCGATGCCCGCCTTGCCGCGCAGCAGCTCGGTCAGCCGGTCGACCGCGTTGTCGAACACCGCCGCGGAATCGTCCCCCGCCACCAGCAGCACGCGCCAGCTCTCGAGCTTCGCGCCCTCCGCGCTGGCCGCCGGCAACATCGCCGCCAGCGCCAGCGCCACGCCGGTCATCGCGCCACGTAGTCTCTGTCCCATCATGCCGTCCATATCTCCCTCAACCTGCGCAAGGCCGGCGCCACCAGGTGCTCCGGCGCGGCAGCATAGCCGAACATCAGGCCCTGCGGACCGTCGCCGAACAGATCATAATCGGATAGCGCGGCGAGTTGGATCCCCGCGCGCGCGGCCGCTTCGGCCAGCGCCTTGTCCTGGCGGCCGCGGAGCCGCCGCCCGATCCGCCCCACCAGGTGCAGCCCGCTCTCCTCCGCGCGGAAGGCGACGAGGCCCTTGAGATGCGTCTCCGCCGCGTCGAGGAAGGAGCGCTGGCGGGCGGCGTAGACCTGGCGCATGCGCCTCACATGGGCGGCGAGGTGGCCGGAGCGGAACAACGCCGCGAGCGCGGGCTGCGCCACCATCGAGGGCTGGTCGTCCAGCCGTGTGCGCAGGCGGCGGAAGCTCTCCGCGAGCTGCGGCGGCGCGACCAGGTAGCCGAGGCGCAGGCTGGGGAACAGCAGCTTGGAGAGCGTGCCGACATAGATCACGCGGTTGTCGGCATCGAGGCTCTTCAGCGCCGCCAGCGGCCGCCCGGCATAGCGGTACTCGCTGTCGTAATCGTCCTCCAGGATCCAGGCTCCCGCCGCGCGCGCCCAGTCGAGCAGCATGAGCCGCCGCTGCAGCGACAGCGCGACGCCGAGCGGGAACTGGTGCGAAGGCGCGACGCAGACCAGGCGCGCCTTGCCGGCGGCGCTGCGACCGGTCGCGACGTCAAGGCCTTCGTCATCCACCGGCACGCCGACCACCTCGGCGCCGTTGGCGGCGAGCACGACGCGGATGCCGGGATAGCCGGGATTCTCCATCCACACCTGGTCGCCGGGATCGAGCAGCAGGCGGCAGGTGAGGTCGAGCGCCTGGCGGATGCCGCTCACCACCAGCACGTGCTCGGGATCGCAGGCGATGCCGCGCGCCTCGCCGAGATAGGTCGCGATCGCCGCGCGCAAGGCGGGATGGCCGCCGGGATCGCCGCCGGCCGGCAGCCTCGCATCGGGCCGGCGCCAGGCGCGCGCCAGCAGCCGGGCCCACAGGTCGAAGGGGAACAGGCTGACATCCGGCACGCCGGTCGCGAAGCAGCCGGGCCAGAGCGCGCTGTCGCGGCGATTGGCGGCGATCGGCCCGGCGCTCGCCGCGTCGCGGGCGCGCAGGCCGAGCCGCGGGCGCTGCGGCGCTGCGGGCGGCGTGGCCTGCTGCGGCTCGCGCGTGGTCGGCAGATCCTCTGCGACGAAGACGCCGGAGCGGTGGCGCAGTGCGAGGAACCCTTCGCTGGCGAGCTGGTCATAGGCGGTGAGCACGGTGTTGCGCGAGATGCCGAGCTCCTCCGCCAAGGCGCGGGTCGCGGGCAGGCGGGCGCCGGGCCGGAGCCGCCCGTCGAGCACCGCCTGGCGGAGCTGGCGATAGAGGCGCTGGAACAGGGGCGCCTCCCCCTCCCCGTCCAACGCCAACGGCAGCAGGGAACCCGTGCCCGCCTTACGCGCCATGCGTGAAAAATCCTGCGTAATTCTGGTATCCTATACATTACGATTCTGGCGCTTTCGATGGAACTAGAATTGCCGGACAGTCGCCCGGAATCGCGACCCCGAGAGGACCCCGATGACCGCCTTCAATCCCACCCAGCGTTCCAAGGTGAAACGCCTGCACGAGCGCGGCCGCTATGACGAGGAGAGCGTGTTCGCGATCCTCGATGCCGGGCTCGTCGCCCATATCGGCTACGTGATCGACGGCCAGCCTTACGTGACGCCGACGGCCTATTGGCGGCGCGGACGGCGGCTCTACTGGCACGGCTCGTCCGCCAGCCGCATGCTGCGCACGCAGAAGGACGGCATCCCGGTCTGCGTCACCGTCAGCCTGCTCGATGGGCTGGTGGTCGCGCGCTCCGGCTTCCATCACTCGATCAACTATCGCGCGGTGATGGCGTTCGGCCGCGCGCGCATCGTCGAGGACGCGACGGAAAAGGAAGCGGAGCTCGACTACTTCGTCGAGCGCATCTATCCCGGCCACACAACGACCCTGCGCCCGAACAACAGCCAGGAGCTGAAGGCGACGACGCTGATCGCGATGGAGATCGAGGAAGCCTCCGCCAAGACCCGCACCGGCGCGCCGAAGGACGACGAGGAGGACTATGCGCTCGACATCTGGGCCGGCGTGGTGCCGATCCGGCAGGTGGTCGGCGCGATCGAGCGTGATCCGCGCCTGAAGCCCGGAATCGCTTTGCCCGCGCATCTCACGCGCTTCGCCGACGGCGCGCGATTCGATGCGCTGCTGTCGGAAAGCACGGAGAAGCTGGCGAAAGCCGCGGAGTAGCACGAGATCGCCAAGCGGCGAGTTGCGCCGGACACGATCGGCTGATCTTGCTACGATCTCCCGCAAAGACGGAGATCGAACATGACCGGTCGCGCGGGCGCTTCAAGAGCCGTTCTGGTCAAGGCCACGCCGCAATTGTTTGTCGCCGACATTGCAGCATCATGTGCTTTCTTCACAAGCAAGCTCGGCTTCGCGGTCGAGTTCGTCTACGGCGAGCCGCCATTCTATGGGCAGGTGGCGCGCGATAGCGCGTCGCTTGCGCTGCGGCATGTGGACCGGCCGGTCCGCGACGCCATCGCAAGAGCTATGAAAGCCGACATCGACATGCTGGCGGCCAGCCTATCGGTCAATGACGTGACGGCGCTGTTTCGCGAGTACCAGCAAGCCGGCGCGCCATTCCACCAAACGCTGCGCACCGAGCCGTGGGGCGCGCAGACCTTCATCGTCACCGACCCCGACGGCAATCTTCTGCTGTTTGCGGGGGCTTAATCGCGCCAGCCGATCTCGGCAGCGACGGGGAGATGATCGGAATCGGTCTCAGGCCCGGCGGAGAAGTTGGTCACAATGAGGTCGCCGCGGGCGAGGATATGGTCGATCGGCAGGCGCAAGGGCCAGGGCAGCGAAGATGGCCAGCTCGTTGCCCAGCCGGCATGGTTATCGAGGCCGGTCCGGTCGCGGAAGGCACGCTGCACGCGGCTCCATGGCACGCCGTTGAGATCGCCCATCAGGATGAGGTCGCGCGGCTGGCGGTTGACATACTTGGCGAGCAGGCCAGCCTGCCCCGCTTGCCGGCTCAGCGGCAGGCCCTCGGCCATGTAGGCGGCGCGCTCCGGGTCCTCTTTGCCCCACTGGCTGTCGACGCTTGCGAAAACGGGCCGGAACCAATGCGCCGCGATCACGGTGACCGGGCGGCCGTGCCAGGTGATCTCGCCGCTGGCGATGATCGGCGTCGCTTTCCAGATCCGGCCCGCGAAGGGCTTCGCGATCGGCAGCTTCGACAGCAGCATCGTCAGGCATTCCGGATCCGTGTCGAAGCAATCGACCTGATACGGGTATTTCGCGCGCAGGGAGCCGAGGGCCGGGCGCCAGTCCGGCGTCACCTCGATCAGGCCGATCACAGCGGCATCGCTGGCAAGCAGGGCTTCGACGGTGCGGTCGTGGCCCGCCGCGGAATGCCAGAGATTGGCCGACACCACCTTGAGCCGCGCCGGGTCGGCGACCACGGCCGCCGCACCGCGATGCGCGAGGATCGGCCAGGACAAGGTGACGGCGAGCGCGGCCAGGAGGAGAAGCGGCAGCCAGCGCCGCAGCAGCAGCGCCATGAAGGCGACGAGGATCGCGGCGGCGGTCAACTGGATCGCGAACTCCTCCAGCACAGCGAGCAGCGGCGCGCGCGGCTGATACCAGATGATCGCCTGGCACAGCAGGAGCGCCGCCGCGCCGCTCCACAGGAGCAGCGACCAGATGCCCCGCGCGCGGCGCGGCCGCCGCCAGACGCGTTCAGCTGCAAGATCAGTCATGCCATCCTTCTCGATTGGCCGTGCGGATCATGGTGCAGAAAGATGGAGTGCATGAGGGCGATAAAATGTGTCGCTTTTCGGGCCAGGCGGTGATGTCACGGAGATATTGCGGGGCTCTTGCATGGTGAACCCCTTCCCCCCTTGTGGGGAAAGGATGCGGAGCCTTAGCGAGCGTTAGCGAGCTTAGGCGAAGCTGGATGGGGGGTGCCGCCGCACGAACGTTGCAAGGCAGGCACATGCAAACGGCACTCGCACGCTTGCTGTAGTCTGGCATTCATCGCTCCCTATCGGACGTCGTGCGACGTCACCCCCCATCCCAACCTTCCCCCACAAGGGGGGAAGGGGTAGGTCTGTGTGCCGGACGATCGCGCGTGCTCTATGCGACAGCTCTTCACCCGCATGGAGGGGAAGAAGAGGCTCGTTCATATGTAATCGCCCCGCTTGCCTTCCTGCGCGTCGACGGGGCAATGTGCGGCGATGGACACGATGGGGACTGATCGCGATACGGATTTGGCGGCGCATATCCGCGCGGCGCAGGTGCTGGTGCCGTGCCACGATCTGGCGGCCGATCTCGCGTTCTTCACGGAGCGGCTGGGGTTCAGGGTCAATCTGATCTTCCCCGCGGATTCGCCGCAGGTCGCGGTGGTCTCGGGACATGGGATCGCGTTGCGCCTCGAAGCCGCGAGCGCGCAGACGTCGCCGATCGCCCTGCGCCTGCTCTGCGACCGTGCAATGCTGCCAGCGGGGAGTCCGGATGTGCTGACGGCGCCCGGCGGCACGCGCATCGAACTGGTGGAGGCGCGGCCGGCGGTCGCGATCCCGGAAGGCAGCCAGGAATTCGTGCTGACGCGCTTTGGCGAGTCGGAGGCGGGCGATGGCTGGGGCGTCGGCCGCGCGGGCATGCAGTACCGAGACCTGATCCCGAGCCGGCTGGGCGGGCGATTCATCGCCTCGCATATCCGCATTCCCGAAGGCGGACCGGTGCCGGATTACGTGCACTTCCACCGCATCCGCTTCCAGATGATCTATTGCAAGGCCGGCTGGGCGCGGCTGGTCTATGAGGATCAGGGCGCGCCGTTCCTGTTCCAGGCCGGCGATTGCGTGCTGCAACCGCCGGAGATCCGGCACCGCGTGCTGGAAGCCTCGGCCGGGCTGGAAGTAATCGAGATCGGCTGCCCCGCTTTACACGAGACCTTCGCCGATCACGCGATGAGCCTACCGACGCCGCACCTTCTGCCCGCGCGCGATTTCGGCGGCCAACTTTTCGTGCGCCATGTCGCGGCGGAAGCGCAATGGCTGCCCTGGCGCGGCGCGGGATTCGAGATGCGCGATACCGGGATCGAGGCGGCCACCGCTGGCCTTGCGAGCGCACGCGTGGTGCGGCCGCGCGGAAGCGCCGAGGTGAAGTTCGGCGCGCATGGCGGGGAGTTCCTGTTCCTCTTCGTGCTGGCGGGGGAGATGGGCCTCGATGTCGACCAATTCGGCCGGCATCGCTTGACGGCGAACGACAGTTGCGTCGTTCCGGCGGGCGTGAGCTACGCGCTGCAAGCGGAACCTGGCGCCGAGATCCTGGAAGTGACGCTGCCGGCGGAACTGCCGCGGGCGTAGCGACCATTGTTGATTGCGCTCAACCCGACCGTAGAGCCGGGGCGAATGCGGGAATCCGCGTCTCATCCATGGCGACCCTGTCTCGCTTGGCGATCAAGCACCAACAGGACCCGCAAATGAAATGGCCTGCGACCAGCCGCTTGGTGATAGTCAGCGATGGAATCAGCCAACGGCTAGGAAGGTGGAAGACCGGCTCTGGAGAGCATCTCCAGGAAGCGGGCGTGGTGGTCGTCCTTCACGTAGCGCGGCACAAAGCCCGGCGACACGTTTGCCAGAGTGAGGTGCGGAAGCTGCGACAGGCAATGATGGATGGCCCGAGACGCCTCTTCGCTGTTGCCCGTTGCGGACGCAGCCGCGGCCCAATACAGGGCACCGCGCACGAAGCCCGGCTTGCTCCGCACCACTTTCCTGGCGACCTCGAGAGCCCGGTGATCGTCGCCGCCGGCGAATCTCGCCATGGCCTCGCTGTTGTGACGCCAGAAGTCGGTGGCGTCATGCGAACCAAGGCGGATCGACTCGCTGGCCTCGTGCAGAGCCTCGCTCACTTGGCCCCGCAATGCATAGAGTTCGGCAAGATCTCCGTGTGCGTTCGGATAACTCGCATTGAGGCTGATTGCGTGGCGGCACTGAACGACCGCTTCGTCAATGCGACCAGCACATTCAAGCGCAAATGACAAGACACAGCGGGCGATTTCATCGTCAGGCACAGCCTGAACCGCGGCTCCTGCGAGCTGCAATGCTCGCTCGACATATTCTGCGCTCATGGTCAGCGCCCCAAGAGCAAGTCCGACGGATGTTGTGATAGAGAACGTCCGCTTTGCACGCGCATTGCCCGGCGCGATCGCAACTGCTTTCTCGGCAAGCTGCATTGCAACGAACACAGAATCCCGATTCATTTCGTAGTAGTGCGTGAGGGCTTCATTTACCAGCCGGCGCACCTCAGGGTCGCCGGGAGGGCTCTTGTCGTGGACCTTCCAATTGGTGAACTGAAGTTCGATGCTGAGCGCGAGTGTCACAGACCGCGCGATCTGGTCCTGGAATCCAAGCACATCCTTCGATTGACCATCGAACCTTTGCGCCCAGACATTGTGTCCATTGGCGGCGTCGATGAGCTGGACATTCACGCGCAGCTCGGTGCCGGACCGCTGGACAGTACCGCTCAACAGGTAGTGAGCCCCGCTCGCGCCCGGCGCGCTTGCGGCCTTCCCCAATGCCTGCGGCCCGGAAATCACGACGTAGTTTCGTTTCTGCAGCAGAGCCGTGACGATGTCGTGGACCAGCCCCTTGGCGAAATGATCGTCGCTTCGTTCTCCGGTCAGGTTGGTGAAGTCGCCGACGCTGATGGACGGGCGCCCGAGGTGCCTGGCAGCGCGAGCGCCGTTCACCGGCTGGTCGAGCCTGTGGTTCGGCGCCGCTTCGCCATCCGAGAAGAGCGATTGCCCGAGCGCTTGCGTCTCCGGGCTGAGTTCGACCCCGAATTCCTTCTTCAGCATCTTCCGGCAGGCTTCGTAGGTCCGGATCGCCTTGCCACGCTGCCCGCTGGCGGCCAGCAGCTCAATCTTCAGGCGATAGGACGCTTCCCGCGTCGGCTCCATCGCCAGGAGCAGATCGGCAAGACCAAGCCCCTTCTCCGCGTCCACGAGAGGTGCAAGCTTCTCAAAGGACTCAACCGCGCGGCCCAAAAGCCTCTCGCGCTCCGCCGACACCCAATCGTCGAACGTGCTGCTGCCCAGATAGAAGCCTTCGAGAAACGGGCCGCTGTAGTGCGCCAGGGCCATATCGAGCTCATGCGGCGACCGGGCGGTAAGCCCAGCTTCGAAGCCGTCGACATCAATGTCGACGGCGCCCGCCTTCAGCGCAACGGCATCCTTGCGGGATTCGACGATATCGAGCCCTGCTCGCATCAGATCCTGGCGGAGCACGCTCAGGGTCTGCCGCAGGCTGTTGCGCGCATGCTCGCTGTCGCTATCGCTCCAGAGCAGGTCGGCCAATCTTTCCCGTGGAACCGCCATCCCGGGACTGCGGGCGAGATACGCAACGATTGCCGGACCCCTTTTCCCAGTCAGGTCTACCCGGTCGCCCCGGTCTCCGGCCATTTGGAAATTGCCAAAGAGGAAAATCCTAGCCCTGGAAATCGACATCTGCGCCCGACAGTTGTTCTGACGAAATCCTAACGCAAACCTAACGCTGCGCAAGCGGTACCGCGCCAAAGCCAAGCGCTTTCATAACGGTGAATCGGCTAGAGAGCCAAGCGAAGCACTGACGCAGCGCGCGATCGGCCGCCAAGAACGCAAGAAAAAGGACGAAGCGCCGCAATGGTGAGGGCATGGGGGAATCGGGCTTTGTTCGGCCCGACAAGGCAGGGGGCCATGGCACAGTTCAAAGGCGGGTCCAGGGCGGGCGGCAATCAGCTTGCGCGCCGCCAGCCGGCAGCGCCGGTGGCGCAGCCATGGGTGGGCGGCACCAACGAGCGGGCGGGACGCGGCAAGGCCGGGGCGCTTGGCGCCGCGCTCATCTCGCGCGGCCATGCTCCCGCGCTGCGCATGCGCTGCGCGCTGCTTGGCACCACCTCGATGGCCGCGCTCGGACTGGTGCTGGCGCTAGCGAAGCCCGCCTTAGCCGACGAGTACTGGACCGGCGCGGCCTCGACCAATTGGTTCACCGACGGAAACTGGTTAAGTGGCGTCCCGACCAGCAGCGACAACGCGATTATCGACACAATTACACCCAATACGACGGTGGTCGGTGGGCCCGGGGCGCAAGCGGATCGTGTCTCCGTCGGCCTTAACGGCACAGGCATGCTGACAATCGAGAACGGCGGCACCATCAGCAACGGCGACGGCTATGTCGGCCACAATTCCAACTCGAACGGGACCGTGACGGTCGATGGCGCCAGCTCGACCTGGACCAATTCCGGGCTGCTCATGGTCGGTTATGTCGGTGCCGGCTCGCTGACCATCCAGAATGGCGGCGCCGTCAGCAACACCCACGGCGATATCGGCAGCAATTCCACGTCGACTGGAACAGTGACGGTCGACGGCGCCGGCTCAACCTGGACAAATTCCGGCACTCTCGATATCGGCAGTTCCGGTACCGGGACGCTGATAATCGAGAATGGCGGCACTGTCAGCAATACTGAGGGCATCATTGGCTGGATCGAGGACTCGGTCGGCATCGTCACGGTCGACGGCACCGGCTCGACCTGGACCAATTCCGGCACGCTCACTGTCGCCAACGAAGGGACTGGCACACTGACAATCGAGAACGGCGGCGCCGTCAGCAACGCCGCCGGGTATATCGGCGCCGGTCCCGGTTCGACCGGGGCCGTGACGGTCGACGGCGCGGGCTCGACTTGGATCAATACCGGCGACCTTCGCGCCGGCAACCTGGGCATCGGCACCCTGACAATCAAGAACGGAGGCGTCGTCAGCAACACCGGTGGCTATATCGGCTTCAACTCCGGCTCGACCGGCACCGTGACGGTCGACGGTGCCGGCTCGACCTGGACCAATTCCGGCATTCTCTCCGTCGGCGAGTCCGGTACCGGCACGCTGACGATCCAGAACGGCGGCGCCGTCACCAATACGAACGGCTATATCGGCTACAATTCCAGCTCGGACGGGACCGTGACGGTCGATGGTGACGGTTCGACCTGGACCAATGCCGGCACTCTCTCCGTCGGCGAGTTCGGCACCGGGAGGCTGACGATCCAGGACGGCGGCACCGTCAGCAACACCATCGGCTCT
>JAJYUT010000021.1 GCA_021792365.1 Pseudomonadota bacterium
AGATGGCGAGGGCCGCCACAGAGGCCGCCGCCGCCGCTGCAGCGCCCGCGATGGCGGCGAAAGGCGCGGCCAGAGCCGTCACTCCCGCCTCGGCCGCCGTGGCGTCGCCGCCAATGGCTGCCACGCTACCCCCGGCGGTGTCCGCTTCGGCCGTCACTAGCCCGAGCTTGGTCAGCAGGCCCTGGATGGCGTTGGCCCCCACCCTCCCGATGCCCGTGATCGCCGACTTCATGCCGCCGAAGGCGCTGATAATCTTGCCGATGCCAGTGAGGAAGGAGCCCAAGGCCATTACGCTCTTGAAGGCGACCCACGCTGCCACCAAGGCCCACACACCCCCCGGCAGGTTGCCCAACCAGGTCCCTAGCTTGATGAACCACCCCACGACGGTGATGAGCTGAGGCAGTAGCTTCACCAAGTCGCCAGCGATCTTCCCCACTGTGACCCCGACCTTCTCCCAGTCGATCCCCCTCAGCGCGGAACCGATGCCGCTCAGGCTCTCGCCGAAGCCCTTGAAGAAGCCCCCGGTGAACTGAGCGAAGCCACGCACGATCTGCGGCAGTACCGTCTCGCCGAACCGCACCAGGGTGGGCAGCGCGTTGCCGATGGTGGTGAACAGGCCCCCAAGGGCAGCCGCCATGCCGGGCGCGCCCTTGGCCCCGGCGGCGAAGAACTCGTAGAAGATGTGGCCGAGGCCGGCCCAGAACTTGGTGATCTGCGGCCATGCCTGCTGGACGTAGGCGACGAACTGGTGAACCTGCTCCAGCCCCTTGGGCGAGTTGGCCCAGTTGGAGAACGTCGCCGTCAGGTGGACCATCCCCTGGTCGAATAGGTTGATGGCGGGCGTCAGGTCCTCCATCAGCCCAGCCCAGCCGGACGCCAGGTTGACGAACGTCTGCGAGAAGGTGGTCAGCACGGGCGTCGCCATCTGGCCAATCCAGGTGACGAAGTTCTCGAACTGCGGCCCCAGGAGCGACCCCGACAGGATGTTGAAGGCCGCCTGCCCGGCGCTCGCCACCTCTCCCATGAGCGGCCCGATGCGCTGCAGGACCACCCCCATCGTGTTGAACATGCCGGTCAGGACCGAGATGATGGTGTTGTTCGACCCCATCGTCTGGGTCATGATCGTGAACTCGTTGCTCAGGTTGTGATAGGCGTAGTAGAGCTGCTGCAGCGGCCCTGACAGGGCATCGAACTGCGCCATGTTGGAGACTGAGGTGACGTAGCTCAGGTCCTTCATGGCCCCGAGGGCGAAGATCCCGATGGCGCTCGACAGCACGGTGAAGCTGCCCGCCAGGCCGCCTGCCGCGCCGCCGATGGCTGCCAGCAGGGCCGGAGCCGCCAGCAGGGTGGGGACCATGATGGCCCACGTCTTGCCGAAGCTCACCAGGGATTGCAGCATGGAGAGCGGCTGCGACCAGATGGAGCCGATGCTAGAAAAGCCACTGCCGATCTGGCCAAATCCCTTGCCCACCATTGATGCGGCGTTCGCGAGAGCCCGGAGGTTGCGAGTCAGAGCAATCACGCCAGCGGGGAACGATCCGAGGAACCCCTGCCGAACCTTCTTGGTCTCCTTGTCTAGGTTTGCCGTCTCCTTGGCAGCATCTTTGGCAGCCCGCTCCGTCTCAGCCATCGCCTCAGAGTTGGCCTTGGCGAAGTTTTGGGATGCGTAGCCCCCGGGCGATACGTAGAAGGGGTCGTTAGGGTTCGGCCTGCCGCCACCACCACCGGCCCGCATGGCCTCGTTCGTCTCGGCCTGCTTGGCCGCGAAGTCATCCTGCGCCGCCTTGGCCTCTTCGATCTTGGCCAGGTAGTCGTCAATGTTAAGCGTCAGCTCCTGGACTACCGGGGGAAGGTAGGCACCGGCCATGCTCAGTCCCTCCCGCTCAGATGAGCGCCTTCTCCACTTCGGCCGCCACGAGGTCGCCGATCTGCGGCTTCACCATCTCCACCCCAGGCTTCAGGTACGGCCTCGGCGGTAGCGTCACATGCCGCACCAGCACGCGCCCATCCGGCAGCCGCCGTAGCCCCGGGGGGCCGCCCGGCCAGTAGAAGGCCAGGAAGGGATGCCCCTTGGGGAAGATCGGGCCGCCCAGCTCCTGGATGCGCCCGTAGACCACCGTCGGGCCGACCTTGCCGGACAGCCGGCTGGTCTTGGTCACCCGGATGCTGCCTGCCAGCCGGCCCACGCCGTGGAACCGCCCGGCTGCCACGTCCTTGGCCGCCGCCTCCATCTGGCCCAGCACCACCGAGGTGGCACGCTGAGCCGCTGAGCTGAGGTCGCGCTTCCACTGTGAGAACGCTTCGGCCTCACCCTTGCTCACCGTGCGGAACTTGGCCTTCAGTGCCGCGCCTCCCGAACCTCGGCCAGCTTCGCCGCCTTCTCCTCACCCGCCCGCACGGCGTCATCCACGGCCAGCAGGTAGTCGCACAGCAGCGCCGATCCGGCGTCGATGTCGGCCAGCGAGAGGCCAAGCTTCACCAGCCGGTACTCCCGCATCTCCGGCAGGTCCTCCGGCCCGTAGGGAAGCCCCGGACTGGCGACGGCGTTCTCTAGGTTGCGGAGCTTGAACTGGAGGCTTTTGGGTCCAGCCCGCTCCCCGTGTCAAGGAAGGGTGACATGCGCCCACCTTCCATCACGAGCTTCATCATGAGGTCCACATCTCTGGCTGGCAGCCCCTCGAGCGGCTCGGGGTCGCCCGCAGGTGGCGGGATCGGATAGCTCCAGTCCATGATCATGAAGGCTGCCGTGCGCTGAGCGAATGAGAAGCCCGCCTCAACGTCCTCACTCCCCTTCTGCGCCCTGTACGCACGGGCCGCCTCGTTGGTCAGAGGGCGGCGCTCCTTGTTGGTGACCGTATCAGGGTCGCGGAATCGTACCCAATTGCCTGAGGGCATCTCCACCCGGAACTCATCGACCTCTTCTGCCTTCGCCGTGGTCCCCTTCGTCATCGTGCTCCCCCTTGTGCGGGTCAGTAGACGCCGGTCGGGATGGCGTTGACGAGCGTCACCTTGATGGGCGACTCCCCGCCACTCGCGCCCGCATCGTTCGCGTTGGCGATGGCCGTCACGTCCACGTCGGCGGCCATGTAGTCATCCTGAACCTTCAGTTGG
>JAJYUT010000022.1 GCA_021792365.1 Pseudomonadota bacterium
AGGATGTCTTGCAGACGCTCTTTGGGGTCCCTCATACCGGCACGGCCTCCCGAAGAACGCGGTCACGGATGCGCCGTTTGAGTCCCCTCTCCGTAACGATATCGACGCGGCAGCCAAGCAGACGTTCCAGTTCGTATTGGAGTCCGCCGAGATCGAGCAGCGAGCGTCCAGGCTCCATCTCCACCAGGAAGTCGAGGTCGCTGTGCTCGTCGGCTTCGCCCCGGGTGACAGAACCGAAAACACGGACATTGCGGGCGCCGCACGCGGCGGCAATACGGAGAATATCCGCGCGCTTTTCCCGCAAGAGGTCTTCAGTGGCCATGTTTCAGCCTCCCGCCCGAAGGACAGCCGATTCGGGCCCGGCGGCGAGTGATGGTATCGTCGGGGCGGCGCGCGTCGGTAACCGCTTTGTTGCAGAAGCCGGAAACATCCTTTTACTCGCTCACCCCGCTTGCCCAACGGCAATCACTTCTGCTTATCGGTCCCCTGTGCCGCGTCTACAAGCGCTGGCCGTCACGCGGCGTAGCGCAGAATCTCAACTTCCGCGTGGCGGTCGGCCGCTTGCTGCGCCTTCGCATACACCTTCGCCGCGACCACGTCACTGAGATAGTATTCGCCGCAGTTCTGGCAAATCTCCGCTGGCGTACCTTTGACCAGCACGGTCGTTTCTCCGCGGGCCAGCGTCACCGTGACGACGCCCGGCCGGGTCTCACCCGTCTTGCAGATTACGCAGTTCATGAACTTCTCCGCGTTTTGAAATCCTCGCTCCAAAGGGCCGGATCGGGACGATAGACCGTCACCACGAAACAGGTTCCGCTCGCCGGGTCGCGCGCCACAACCAAGTGAAGCGGCTCGCCGCGCTCGAAGCTCAGGATGAGCACGCTTGGGTACGGCTGATCGTCCGGATACGAAGCGATTATGTCTCCCTCCCTTATAATCCGTATCACGGGTTCAGGCGCGACGGAGCGCTCGAACATCCGCTCGAAGGCGTGGCGCGTGAAGCGGACAGCGCTACAGTCCATAGCCTAAAGCCTTCAGATTCTTGCGGATCGCCTCCTCAAGCTTGCGCCCCTCGGCCATCTGCCCGGCAAGCGTGCTTACGAGCCGGCGCATCTTTTCGTCGAACGGCTCGCCGTCATCCAGGACCGCCTCGGCGCCGACGTAGCGCCCCGGCGTCAGCACGTACCCGTGCCCGGCGATCTCCTCGGTCGTCGCGCTTTTGCAGAAGCCCGGAGCGTCCTTGTATTCGTCCGCGCCCTTCTCGCCGCGCCAGGCATGGTAGGTCGCGGCGATACGCGCGATCTCCTCGTCGGTGAGTTCACGATGCACCCGGTCGATCAGGACGCCCATCTTGCGCGCGTCGATAAAGAGCGTCTCGCCGCGCCGGTCGCGCAGGCGGGGATCATGCTTGTTGCGGGCGAGAAACCACAGGCAGGCGGGAATCTGGGTCGCGTAGAAGAGCTGCGCCGGCAGCGCCACCATGCAATCGACTAGGTCGGCCTCGATAATCCGCCTGCGAATCTCGCCCTCGCCCGAGGTGTTGGACGACATGCTGCCGTTGGCCAGCACGAAGCCGGCAACGCCGTTGGGCGCCAGATGATGGATGATGTGCTGCACCCAGGCGAAGTTGGCGTTGCCGGCGGGCGGCGCGCCGTATTTCCATCGCACGTCGTCGCGCAGCCGCTCGCCGCCCCAGTCGCTCATGTTGAAGGGCGGATTGGCCATCACGAAGTCCGCCTTCAGGTCCTTATGAAGGTCGCGATGGAAACTGTCGGCAGGCTCGGGGCCAAGGTTGGCGTCGATGCCGCGAATCGCAAGGTTCATCTTGGCGAGCCGCCACGTGGTCGGGTTGGACTCCTGCCCGTAAATGCTTAACGCAGTTTTTGCCTTGCCGCCGTTTCCGTTCCCGGTGCTGTGCGCCTCGATGAATCTCACCGACTGCACGAACATTCCGCCCGCCCCGCAGCACGGGTCGTAAACCCGGCCCTTGAACGGCTCGATCATCTCGACAATCAGGCGAACGACGCATCGCGGGGTATAGAACTGGCCGCCCTTTTTGCCCTCGGCGCTGGCGAACTGGCCGAGGAAGTATTCGTAGACGCGGCCGAGGATGTCCTTCGAGCGATGCTCGGCGTCGCCCATGCTGATAGTGCCGATGAGGTCAATCAGCTCGCCGAGCCGCTGTTTGTCGAGGGCGGGGCGATTGTACTCCTTGGCGAGAACGCCCTTGAGGGAGGGGTTGTCGCGCTCGATCGCGACCATCGCGTCGTCGATCAACTTGCCGATGGTCGGCTGCTTGGCGTTGGCGCGAAGATTGGACCATCGCGCCTCCTTCGGAACCCAGAAGACGTTCTCGGCGCGGTATTCGTCGGGGTCCTCGGGATCGGCGCCCTGGGCCTGCTGGGCCGCCAGCGCGGCGTGCTTTTCCTCGAAAGCGTCGGAAATGTACTTGAGGAAGATAAGGCCGAGCACGACGTGCTTGTACTCGGCCGCGTCCATGTTGTTGCGCAGCTTGTCGGCCGCCTGCCATAGCGTCTGCTCGAAGCCGAGCGTGGCGCCGTTGTTGCCGCCCTGGCCGTTGGCCCGTGATTTCGCCATCGTCAACCCTGCGCCCCTTGCTCGCTGGCGAGGTTCGCGAGCGCGTTCGACAGGAAGTCGTGAATCGTCACGATCGTGTTCGGCCGTTCCCGATGTGGGTAGGTGTCGCCAACCGCCCCAGGCGTCGGCCTCACAACGAGCGCGGGGACCTGCAGGCCGAACAAACAGGCCGAACGGCGGTTCGTTCCGAAGATCGTTCTTACCTCGTACTTTTTGTAGATGGCCGGAATGGTGGCCTTGGTATATTCCTCAATGCGCTGCTCGGCGCTGAGCTTTAGAGGGTCGATTCGGCGAACGCGGGCACCTCGCCGTTCCAACTCTTCGAGCAGGTGCGGAACAGCATCAATGCCCCGATTCCGGTCGTCTTGGAAAAGCATCGCGGGGTCGGACGGGAAATAGAACGTTAACTCCATGTTGCGCACATTAGCACGGAGCGAAACCCCCTGTACAGGGGGT
>JAJYUT010000023.1 GCA_021792365.1 Pseudomonadota bacterium
GACGACGCACTCCTCCATGGCGTAGGACTCGGACCCGAAGCGACCGGATAGATCACGGTCGAGGCGATGCTTGGCACCGCTGGCATGCCCGCATTCGTGCAGCAGGACGGCATAGTACGACGTGCTATCCTTGAACCTTTGAAACTCTGGCATCTGCACGAAGTCGCTGGCCGGTGAGTAGAACGCACGATCGCCGCCCCGCCTGACCTCAATCCCGAGATGGGAACAGAACCGGTCGGCCTGCTCGACCCGCTCGTCATTTTCGAGGACCGGCAACTCTGGTGAGATGTAGCCATCGACCTGCGCGCTATTGAAGACGGTGTAAGCGCGGGCAAAGACTCGATGACGGCCCATCTCCTGATCATTCTCCTCATCGTGCCCATTTTTATCGTTGTGATCGTCGATCTTCCAGAAAACGACCGCCGTGCCGCGTTCACCTCGACGTACCTGAGCGCCTTTGGCATTCCACTGCTGATACGTTCCCCATATCCCGCTGCCGTGATTGGCGTGGGTTGCGGCGGCCCAAAGAGCCAGCGTGTTGATCCCTCGGTAGGGCTTGTTCGACGCGACGTTGACGGGCCGTGCGGTGCTGGTGCCGTCGTGATGCCAAGGCATGCGGAACTCGCCGGCACCGGCTTCAATCGCTGCGATGATGTCGGCGGTGATGCGGCTGTAGATATCGCCGCGATCTTGGCTCGCCATGATGATGTCCTCCGATCTCGCCGGGGCCCATCCCCGGCGGCGGAGGTCGGCAAGCGCCGCCCCAGGGCGCGGCCTGCACCCGAAGGGCCGCAGCGAAGCGGAGGGCGGCGAAGCCGTTGCGGGCCGCGGACGGGCGGCGCGACCTCCGCTGCCAGCCGGGGTGGGCTTTGGCGGATGGGAAGGGAGAGGCCAGACGCGCGGCTTGTCCTAAATGGCGTTCGTCAGCACGACGAGCGGAGAGGCCGGCGAAAGCGGCACCACCTTGCCTGCGGTCGCCGTTGCAATGGCTGCATGCAGGGAAGCGATGACCCGGCGTTGCTCCTCACTTTGCAGCGCTAATCTCTGTACTTGCTGAGCAAGTTGAGTAACGGTCGCCTTGAGGCCCGCAATCTCCGCAGCGTCGCGCGACCGGCTGGCCGCGGCATCCGTCTCAGGCGTGCGGCGAGGGGGAACCCGTGCCGCTGATGCGTGAAATTCATGCAGCACGTCGGTCGCACGGTTGGCGGTTGATCTACCGACCCCGGCCTCACGTGCCAGATTGGCGACAGTGAGGCGGCCATCGGTGACGCGCGGCCGCCCAGCGACCAGGCGCCCCATCGCATCCCGCAGCATCGATTGGGTGCGCGCGCTGACGGGCTTCATGGGCAAACCGCAATGAGCGGCGCGATCAGCCGCTGCTTGCGGGTCTGCTCGGCCGACAGCGCCGCGCGCTGCGGTGCCGACAAACGCGGATCGCGGAGCAGTTCGTCAGCGTCAGCGATCGATGCCTGCCATGGCGGCAGGTGGCGAGACGCGACGCAGGAGTTTGGGCAACGGTCCGGGCTGCACTGCGACAGCACCGGCGCGCGGCGCTCGTGTGCCGGCGTGCGGGGCAGACACAGGGCGCTGGCCGGGTCGAAAAAGCAGTCGTTGAGAAAGCCGGCATGCAGTGTCCGCCCAAGATGACGCAGCATCGTACGCAGGCGCACCGGATCGACAACACGGCCGGGAAGATCGCCGAGTTCGTCGCGGACGCGCGCGAACTCGCGCAGGATGCCGGCCGATGCTGGACCTGTGGGGGTCAGGCCACGTCGAAAATCCTCGTAATGTTCGATGATGTCGTCGAGTTGCCCGATGGCGCGCTCGCGCTCAATCTCGGCCTGAAAGCCCGAAGCGGACTCGCCCCCGTAGCCCTCGAAGGTGGCGATCGAGGCGTGCTTGTATTGGATTTTGCCGGCGACCGTGCCGAATGGCCGATTGGCGATGTGCCAGGCGACCGTGCGGCGGAATTGGCGCGTGCTGAAATGCCAAGGCCGCTTGTCGGGCCCTTGGGGCACAGCCGGCGCGCCCAGGCTCCCGCGTGTGCTGTCGAGATGATCCCGGAATCGATTGAGGGTACGCACGACCTCGCTGGAGAGGTGATCTTTGGTGGCGCTGCCTCCCTTGAGCACGATCCAGAGGCTGTCGATGCCGCGCCGGGCGCGCGCCGGGCCGGTCAGCTGCTCCAGGATGGTGACGGCGCGGCCGACGGGCGCGATCGTGACCCAGTCCTGCGACCGGCCGGCAGCGCCCGCCAACTTGTAGGCGGTGCTGTGGATGCGGTGACGCTCGACGAGCCCGTCGGCGCTGCGTGCGACCGCGTGGCAGCCGGCCTGCATCGCCTGCACCTCGCTGTCACGCATCCCAGTCAGATAGGCGCAGACGACGTAGCAGGCCGCCTGCAACCACTTCTCCTCATCGGCGAGCGACTGCTGATCAAGGCGATGCGGTCGCCAGGACTGGCCGGTGTTGCTATCGCTGGACATTGCGGGGTCCATGCCGCCGACCTCTGTGCCGAGATTGCGCACGGCTTCGAGCACACGCGCATGGTTGCAAGCGATCTGGCTGATCTCGGCCGTCTTGCACCCGACATGGAGCGCGATCAGCGCGTAGTTGACAGGGACGGGATCGAGCCGGCTGCAGACATGCGCGTCAGCGGGCCAGACGGGAATGCCGCGCCCGACCTTCTGCAGGTTTCTGATATAGACTTTGAGCCGCTGCTCCACCGCAACGCGTATGGTCTTTGCGCCACGGGTTTTGTGGACGTTGATCTCGATGGCTCGCGCGCTGAGCCGGTCAAGTTCTACCCTGGCGGCGAGGATATCGGGCGCGAAGTCGTCGATGTAGCGCAAAGACCAGTGGAGCATTGCCGCGATCACCGGCTCCGGGATGCGCGGCGTGCTATTCTCACGGGTGAGAGGCGGGCAGCCGGCAATCTGAAAGGCGGCGCGTCCGCGCCAGGGCGTGAATCGCAAGCCGCCGTGGCTGAGGCAATCCGCATGCTCGTTGAGGTCAATCGCGACATCGACCAGCGCCGCGA
>JAJYUT010000002.1 GCA_021792365.1 Pseudomonadota bacterium
CAGAGCGCACACACAACAGCATCCGATACCCACAAGCCAAACCTCTTACCGCGGGGTGGAGCAGCCCGGTAGCTCGTCAGGCTCATAACCTGAAGGTCAGAGGTTCAAATCCTCTCCCCGCAACCAATCTCCCAAAACACCCTCGATCCCGCGCGAACAGCGCGCCTCCGGGATCATCACTTTCTGCCGCGCAGGCCCTTTAGAGCTCCCTTCCACCGAAGTAGAGGCGACTCCTCGTGGAGGCCGCTGCCGGGCACAATCCAGATCTGCGGATTGTCATGTCCACCTCATCGATCACGCACCGGCGCAACGGGCTGATAGCCCGGTCGATCGCGGGAGCGCTTGTGATGTAGGTGGGGATTCAGCACGACAATCCTCCGACAAAGCGCGTCCATCGCGTCACGTCAATGCGCGGCTTGTGTCTGCCGCCGCACACTCTTTCGCTTACACCTTGCGCCCTCGACCAGAGACTCATTCGCTCGTGTCAAAGCTAACGAGCGAGCAAAACATCAACTCCCGTGGTTCCGGCTCAGTATCTGGAACCGGCAGCTCTGAACTGAGTTTCTCCACACCATGGATGCGTTGGCGCATTTTCTTGAATATCTTGCACAGGCGTATGACTGCCGCGGCGTGGAAACGCTTTGTACTTCGAACTTGCATCGAGTAAGTGAGCGTCGCGAACCGGTGCTGACGGCATGTCGGATCGACCTTGTCGCCCCGCACAGCTGGCCAGAGGAACTGATTGAAGCGCTTTGGCGCAGAATGCAGATCTCACCAGTCGGCGTGGTCGTTGTTTGCGGGGCCCACTGCACGTCAACATTGGCCTACAAAAAACTCTCAGATGCCGGCCTGGACGTTGCGTTCTTTGGAGCGGCTCCGTCGCCGCACCGGGGATATCTGGCCGTATTGCATCATGCGGGAGCAGTTCCTTTAGCGCACGGTTCCCCTCCCAGAGAATTCCGGGTCGTTGCGATCATTCCGACTTTCAACGAGGAAGACATCATATCGCAAACTCTGCGCGACCTTGGTGAGCAGGGATTGCAAGCCTACATCATCGACAACTGGTCCACGGACGGCACCGTTGCCAAGGCAAGCGCATTTCTCGGAAACTCACTGATCGGCATCGAGCGCTTCCCGGCCAGCGGCCCAGCGATGACATACGATCTGTCCGCGATCATGAGCCGCGTCGAGGAGGTCGGAGCGGAGCAACGAGGGGCAAGTTGGGTGGTTCTGCACGATGCCGATGAAAGACGACGCAGCCCATGGCCGGGGGTGACGCTTCGAGATGCTCTTTGGTATGTCGACCGATGCGGCTATTCCTGCATCGATCACACCACGTTGAACTTCTGGCCAGTCGATGATTCCTTTGATCCTGAGGGGCTCGATCTAGAGCAGCACTTCGCATACTTCAGCTTCAGCGATCATCCTGGCCACTTCCATCAACGCCGTGCGTGGAAGCAGCTCGGAATGCGAGTCGCGCTCGCCGCAAGCGCGGGTCACGACGTAAGCTTCATGGGGCGACGCGTATATCCATACAAGTTCCTGCTCAAGCATTATCCCATCAGGTCCCAGGCGCACGGCGTTCGCAAGTTGCGCGAACGCTTCCTCCGCTGGAACTCAGAAGAGCGCGCACTCGGCTGGCATCGGCAGTATGATGATATTGAGACCCGATCGTTGCTACACGATCCCGCTAAGCTCATTCGATTCGAACCGAACACATTCTATGAGGACTATCTGGTCGCCCGGCTTTCGGGCGCCGGAATCTTCGCGGCACCGCCCCCTTGGGCGACGCCGCCCCGATGGTGATCAGGCGGTTGGTGCGGGGCGATCCGTCCGCAACTCAGTACTCCTATCCATGATAGATAGAACAGGCGACCGGACGATCTATAGACGCGCCGTGGCTTGATCCTCGTTCGAGAGAGCGGTCCCTTCTTCTGCCCGGCAGCGCCAGGGGCCGCCATGCGCCGGTCGTCCTCTCCTGGCGCCATCCAAGCAGGAGACCGCCTGTTACACGTGTGTATTCCGGCATTTGTCACGGAAAGCTTTTCCCAGCTTGCTGTTGTCTTTCCATTGCGACGGCCGACATCGGACAGAGGCCATGAAGAAATATCTCGTGACTGGTGGTGCGGGGTTCATTGGTTCGCACCTCGCGGATTATCTCGCGACGATGGGTCACCAGGTGCGCGTATTGGACGATCTTTCCACCGGTCGTATCGAAAACGTCCCGCGTCAAGCAGACCTCATCATCGCGAATGTTTGCGAGTCGAACGTTGCCGTGCGTGCTATGAGCGGATGCGACGGCATTTTCCATCTCGCTGCTATTGCATCAGTGGCGCGATCGGCAGAGGACTGCGTCGGCACTCATCGCGTCAATCAAGGTGCGACAATTGCAATACTCGAGGCCGCGCGCCGTCACGGCAATTTGCCAATCGTGTTTGCCTCGTCGGCTGCGATCTACGGGCAACAATGTCCGGCGGTGGAGCACCTCAGTCCGGCACCGCAGTCAGCATATGGTGCTGACAAGGCTGGAAGCGAGCTGCATCTGCAAGCCGGCTGGTGGAGCTTCGCCCAGCCGAGTGCCGCAATGCGATTCTTCAACGTGTTCGGTCCCCGGCAGGATCCCGCTTCGCCCTATTCGGGCGTGATCTCCGCATTCTTGGCACGTGCGCTTGCGGGCCTGCCGCTGATCGTACATGGTGACGGGTTGCAGAGCCGCGATTTCATTTATGTGGATAACGTCGTGCGGTTCTTGTACCCTGCCATGGTCCGTCTGCATCAGCGCCCTGGGCATTTCGCCTGCAATGTTTGTAGTGGGAAAGCCACTACGATTCGTCGACTGGCAGAGGCCGTGGCAGCGATTGCCGGCAACCCAGTCAGAATCGTTCACGGTGCCAGGCGTACAGGGGACATCCTTCACTCCCGTGGCGATGGGCATCTCGCTGCGCGGTTGCTGGGGGTCAAGGCCGACGTCAATCTGGATGCGGGGCTCTCCGCGACAATGCAATGGATGAAGACGCACTCGTTGCGCGCAGCATCATGAATCGCGCGGATTCAGCGATGAACCACCTAACTTTCGGCCGAACGCGCCGTGTAGTTGTCAGGCGGACTAGGTCGTAGACCCAGTTGAGACGGACATTGCCGTCCGAATCCGCGGGCGGACCGGGAACCGACAGGCGCGATCAGCAAGCCGAAGAGAAAAGGAGCTGCCCTGCCTGCGCGGAGTAGGCCTGCAGGGATTCTCCGGTTGACGCCCAGTACCAATTCGGCACTGGGCGTTCACCAACTACACGTGGTCTCGGGGAATCGCGACATCCCATTCTCTGGAAAAAGCTCTTGCCTCTCCCTCATAAGCGTCCAGCGTCGCGGTCAACAACAGGTTCCCCTTGCTGACTCTCATGAGCGTGCGCGTCTCGATGCGGACGCGCATATTACCGCGCCCATACTCCTTCTTCCAGGTGATCTCGGCCGTCGCCGACAACGGGTCGTCCGGTTTGATCGAGAAGCGTCTCCGCGTCGCCGCGCCATACTCCCAATCGAATTCCGGGATGCGGATCAGCCCGCTATCGCTGTACTCGTCCACAGTAACCGCGTCGGTGGCGACGTCGGTGACGATGCGCGCGTGCGAGCTGCCCGGACGAATGCTGGTCGAGCCGAACGCAGGAGCATTCTCTGCAGGCTGGAAGGCCGGCAGCTCGGCGTCCGAAGCCTTCGGCGGGCGAACCGGAATCGTGAGCTGGCTCTCGCCGGCAAAGACCGTCAGGGTGACAGGCTCCGGCGACGGCCAGACGATCGGCCAATAGCTGGACGAGATGGCGAGACGCAGGCGGCTGCCGACGCCGAGCCTTTGAGCGCAGTCGTTGAGCTTGATGCGTACGCGATAGACTTCGCCGGGACGCAAGGGCTCGAGCTTCTCGTGACCGTTGCGGTGGGTAAGGTTGAGCAGCCCATAGCTGAAGCGGGTCACCGCGCCATCGGGCAGCACTTCCGAGAGGGTCACCGCGACGAAGGCATTCGGCCGATCGGCCGCCACCTTGAGGTCGAGCACAGGCGCGCCGACGAATTCCAGCGGCTGCTCCAGCACTGCGGTGTCGAACACCAGGGAACCGCCGGCCTCGGCGCGCTGGTCCGTGGCCTGATCGGGTGCCAGGCCATAGGGGCACCAGCTTCCAGCAGCGAGGCCGACCGTCTGCGGCGAACTGAGGCTGATGGCTTCCGACGCCGGCTTGGCGCCGGGTTGCGCAAGCATGCCCTTGGCCAAGGGATAGGCCACGGGGGCAATCCGCGCGCTCGGCCAAGCCTGCTCCGCAACCCAGCGGCCCGGCCGTTCCTGATACATCGCGTGCGGTGCGACGCTGTCCTGCATCCAGACCCGCAGCATGGGCTCATCCATGATGCCGGTCTCCTTGCCCTTCAGCCACTTGTCCCACCAGCGCAGGCATTCCTGCAGGAAGCCGATGCGCGGGCCGGGCAGCGCGAAGTTCGGATACTTGTGCGCCCATGGGCCGACCAGTCCCTTTCTGGGGCAGCGCAGATGTTCCAGCATGCGGAAGATCGGGTTGGTGTAGCCGTCGGCCCAGCCTCCCACCAGATAGACGGGACATTCGATGGCGGCGTAGTCCTCGCGGATCGAGCCGTGCTTGTAGAACGCGTCGTGGCGCTGCCGCCGGTGCCATTCCTCCAGCCAGAATCCGGATTCCTCCAGCCTCCGCTTCCACATCTCCCGCCACTTCTCGCCGACCAGCGCCGGATCCGGCGGCGCCGCGTTGTAGCCGAACATGGTCGAGCCCCAGATGAGCTTGTCGACGAGCAGGCAGCCGCCCATGAAATGAATGTCGTCGGCATAGCGATCATCGGTGGAGCAGAGCGAGATCACCGCCTTCAGTTCCTTCGGCCGCCGCGCCGCCACCTGCAAACCGTTGAATCCGCCCCACGAGATGCCGATCATGCCGATGGCACCGGTGCACCAGGGCTGCGCGGCGATCCAGCGCAGGATCTCCAGCGCGTCATCCTGCTCCTGCTTGAGGTACTCGCCCTTCAGCACGCCTTCGGAATCGCCCGAGCCGCGCATGTCCACGCGCACCGAGGCATAGCCGTGCCCGGCAAAATAAGGATGGTTGAAGGCATCGCGCTCCGTGGTGCCGTCGCGCTTGCGATAGGGCAGATACTCGAGAATGGCCGGAACCGGATTGCGTTCGGCATCCACCGGCAGCCAGATTGTCGATGACAGGATCGTGCCGTCCGACAGCGGGATCTCCACATGGTGCAGCGTCTTTGTCTTGTGCGGAAACTCGGTACGATAATTCACGCGTCTCTCCCTGGTCATGAGCGGCTGCTCGCCGCCGCCCGAAAGTGGATTCCCGTTGCTCTAGTCTGTAAGCGGAAAATGGCAGCATATCGTGCGGCCATCTGAAAGAATGGTCTCCGCCGGCGGCTCTTCGCGACAGCGCGGCTGGGCATATCGGCAGCGCGCATGGAACTCGCAGCCGCGGGGCCGGACGGCGACGCTCGGCACCTCGCCCTCGATCGAGATCAGCGTGCGTCGATGCTCCGGGTCGGGTTGTGGGATGCCGTTGACCAGCGCCTCGGTGTAAGGGTGGGCTGGGCGCCGGAATATCGTTTCGCAGTCTCCCTGTTCCACAATGCGACCGAGATAAATGATTGCAAGCCGGCCGCTGATGTGCCGCACCACCGGAAGGTTGTGCGAGATGATGAGGTAGGTGAGGTTGTGCGCGATCTGCAGGTCGCGCATCAGGTTGAGCACCTCGCCCTGGATCGACACGTCAAGACCGGCGGTCGGTTCGTCGGCGATGATCAGGTCGGGCTCGAGCGCCAGGGCGCGCGCCACCCCAACGCGCCGCGCCTGTCCGCCGGACAATTGATGCGGGTACCGCGACAGCAACTCGCGCGGCAGGTTGACCATGTCGGCCAGCTTGAGGGCAGCGGCATCCCGATCGAATCCCTTCGGTCGATGCACGTCCAAGGGCTCGACCATCAGCGCACGCACGCTCTGCCGCGGACTCAGCGACCCGACCGGATCCTGGAACATCATCGCCATGTTTTCGCGCAGGGGCCGGAACTCGCGCTCGCTGAGCCGGGTCAGTTCCCGGCCGCGAAACGTGATCGAACCTGATGAAGCCGGGACGAGACCCAGGATGCAGCGGCCAAGCGTCGTCTTGCCAGACCCGCTTTCACCGACCAGCCCGAGAGTCTCTCCGGGCCGCAGGTCGAGATTGACGTCGACAAGAACGTCGATCGTCGCCGGCTGGCCGCCGGGTAGCAGAGACGCCAATCCGCCGCGCCCGGGAAAGCTGACGCGAAGGTCCCGTACGCGGATGAGCGCGTCCGGCTCAGAGACTTGCGTTCCGGAATTGTCCGGCATGGCCCCGTGCTGCGGGGAGGGCGCCGTCACGGACGCCGGCAAGGCACGCGCGGCGGCCTGTTCCGGATCCAGCAGGTGGCAGCGGGCGTCATGCCCGTCTGCCAAGGCGTGGGCGGCGGGCTTCTCATGATGGCAGCGATCGAAGGCTTTGGGGCATCGGCCGGCAAAGATGCAGCCCGCATGCGTCAAGCGGAGGTCCGGCAGGTCGCCGGGAATGGTGGGCAGGTAGCGGCCGCGTTCGGTAAGCCTCGCCGGGTCGGATTTGATCAGCGCCTGCGTATAGGGGTGCGCCGGCCGCGCATACACCGCGCCGATAGGCCCACGCTCCACCACCTCGCCCGCATACATCACTACCACTTCGTCGCAGAGCTCGGCGACGAGGCCCAGATTGTGGGAGACGAGGATGATCGTGATGCGCATCTCCGCCTGGAGGCTGCGCAGCAGGTGAATGATCTGCGCCTCCATGGTCACATCGAGTGCAGTGGTCGGCTCATCCGCCATCAGGAGCTGCGGCTTCATCAGCAGGGCCATGGCGATGCCCATGCGCTGCCGCATGCCGCCGGAAAACTGATGCGGGAACTGGTCGATGCGCTGCTCGGGGTCCGGAATACCGACGCGGCGCATCATCGCCAAGGCATGGCCGATCTTCTGCGAGCGGCTCTGCTCGCGATTGCGGTACAGGATGTCGAGGATCTGTTGCCGATAGGATTTGACCGGTATCTGCGACGTCATCGGGTCCTGGAACACGATAGATGCCTGCCGGCCGCGGAAGTCGCGCAGCGCTGGCTCGGCCAGATCACACAGGTCCCGTCCGTCGAACAGGATCGTGCCGTCGACGATGCGGCCATTGCCCGACAATAATCGCGCGACCGACCAGATGACGGTGCTCTTGCCCGAGCCGCTTTCCCCCACCACACCGACGATCTTGCCTCGGGGCACATCAAAGCTGACATCGCGCAATGCCCTGACCGGGCCGCGATCGGTGTCGAACACCACGTCCAGGTTGCGGATCTGCAGCAACGGCGCCATGGTCAGCGCCCCTTGCCCAGCCGCGGGTCGAAGATGTCCCGCAGCGCCTCGCCGAGAAACGTGAACCCGAGTGTGGTGAGCACCAGGGGGATGCCGCCGGCCACGATCGGCCATGGGGTCTGCCGGATGAGCAGGTAACCTTCGTTGAGGATGCTGCCCCAGCTTGCGGTGGGCGGCAGCACGCCGAGGCCGAGGAAGCTGAGGCCCGCTTCGACCGTCACCACCACCGGCACGTCCATGGCGGCCAGGATGAACATGGGGCCGATCACGTTGGGCAGGATGTGCCGCCAGAGGATGCCGCCAAGCGTCACGCCCAGCGACCGCTCGGCAATGACGAATTCGGTGTTGCGCAAGGCCATCGTGCTGGTCCTGACCAGCCGCGCATATGCGGGAATGGTTGTCACGATGACGATGGCCAGGATCAGGTTGAGGCTTGGACCCAACAGCGCCACCGCGGCCAGTCCAATGATGATGGTCGGAAAGGAGCGGATCACGTCGAACAGCAGCAACAGGATATTGTCCAGCCAGGGCGGCCCGTATCCCGCCAGCATCCCGAACAGCAGGCCGAAAATCATCGAAACGGTGATTCCGATCGTCGCGACATAGAGGGCGACGCGTCCGCCATAGAGCACACGGGAGAAAGTATCGCGTCCGAGCTGATCGGTGCCGGCGATGTGCTGCCAGGTGGGGCCTGACAGCCGTGCCGGGATGTCCAGCGTGTTCGGATCGTAAGGCGCCAGCAGCGGCGCGAAGATCGCGCTGACCAGGAACAGCGTGACCAGCACCATGCCGGTCAGGCCCTGCCAGCTGCCGAGGAGGCGGCGCAGCTTGTACCAGCCCTCTGCGCGGAAGGTATCGGCCGCCAGCGCAGCGCCGGCTGGGTTCTCAGAGCGAGCTGCGGACACGGGGATCCAGCCAGGCGACCACCAGGTCGGCACCGAGATTGATCAACACGTATACTCCTGTGATGATGAGCACGGCACCCTGCACGACCGGGAAGTTGCGACTCATCACCATATCGTAGATCAGCTTGCCGACTCCGGGCCGGGTGAAGATGATCTCAGCAAAAAGGGCGCTGGAAAGCAGGCCGCCGAAGCCGATGCCGATGAGCGTGATCGTCGGCAGGATCGCCACCTTCAGCGCATAGCGAAACACCACCGTGCGCGGCTCCAGGCCGAAGGCATGGGCGGCACGAATATAGGTCTCGTTCATGACCTCGAGCATCGAGGCGCGCACCATGCGGGCAAGATAGCCGACCCAACTCAGCCCGACCGCGAAGGCCGGGAGAATGAGATGGTATGCCTGGTCGGCGAGATCGCCCGGTTCTCCCGCGCCGATCACCGGCAGCCACCTCAGGATCACCGCAAACACCAGCAGCGACCAGATGGACACGAGGAAAGATGGAATGGCGATCGTGGCGACCGAGAGGACGCCGGTGACCCGATCGAACCAGCTGTTCGGCCGGACGGCGGAGATGCAACCCAGCGGAATGCCGAGCAGCGCGGCCCAGAACAGGGCGACCGCCGCCAGGATCAGCGTCGAGGGCAACGCTTCCAGAACGATCCGGGTGACACTCCGTTCGGAGAACACGTCGACGCCGAGATCACCGCTCACCGCATTGAATAGATAGATCCAGAACTGTACCAGAACCGGCTCATCGAGGTGCATCTTCTCGGCATAGCGGGCGATTGCTTCGGGCGTCGCCCTGGGGCCAAGAGCAATCGTGGCGGGGTTACCGGGAATAAGATGCAGCAGCAGGAATAGCGCCAGCAGTGCGCACAAAACGATGACGATCGATAGGCCGATGCGCTTGAACAGATACAGAAACACTTCGGATGAAGCCTCGGCTACTTGCCGGAGGCGGACGGTCGGCGTGTCGCAGCCGGCCGTCGCGCTTCCGATTGTCGCTACGACTTACGCCTTGGTGAAAGCGCGCAGCCGCATTTCGCCGGACGGCAGGACGTCGATCTTGATGTCCTTCCGGTGCACGAAGACCTCCGGCTCATGGTTGATCCAGACATAGGCGCCGGTGTCTTCCATGATCTCCTGCATCCGCAGATAGATCGCCTCGCGCTTCTCCGGATCGCTCTCCGCAATGCCCTGCTTGTAGAGCGCGTCGTACTCGTCGTTCTTCCAGCGCTCCCAGTTCCATACCCCGACCTGATCGCTGGTGAACCATTGAGTGGCCTCCTGCGGATCTGGATTGGTGCCGAAGCGCATGAGGTACATCTGCAGGTTCTTGGGATCACCCTTCTGCTCGTCGCCCATCTCCCAGAACGGACCGGAATCCAGCGGGATCACCTTGACCGTGATACCGACCTGGGCCAGCTGAGACTGGATGATCTGCGCGGACAGGACACGTTCCTGCTCGTTGAGAGTCTTCAGCTCCAGCTCCAGCCCGCTGACGCCTGCTTCGGCAAGCATCATCTTTGCCTTCTCGAGATCGTAGCTGTATTTCGTCGCCTTGCGGTGACCGATCAGGCCCGGGCAGATGATGCCATTCGACTTCTCCGTGGTGCCGCTATAGGCGCCCTGGATGATCTGCTCGGCATCGACCGCGTGCTGGATCGCCTTGCGGACGCGGATGTCGGAGAGCTTCGGATGCTCCGTGTTCATGCCCAGCCACATATATTGCAGCGCGCCCGCCACGCGGAGCGCGCTGTTCTCCGGCGGATTTTCCTTGTAGCGGGCATAGGTCGCGGCGGTGATGATGGTTGCCGCAACCTCGCCGGCTTCGAAAGCGAGCTCCGCCGCCGAGGGCTCGGTGATGAGCAGCCCATCCACTTCTGCAAAGGCCGGCTTGGGACCTGTCCATTCCGGGTTCGGCCGTAGCGATAGCTTCTGCTTGGGCGTCCACTGGAACACGTATGGGCCGCACGTCGCGGGAAACTCCGTAGTGAACTTCTCCCCGACCTTCTGCATCGCTGCCTTGCACAGGATGGCCCCGGGGCCGCTGGTCAGGCCGGTCAGCGTGAACGGCGCATAGGGCTGGCTGAGCACCAGAGTCCCGCTGTATTTGCCGGTTACCTCGACATGATCGAGCGGTTCGAAATTTCCGCTCCAGTCGGTGGTCTTGATGCGTTCGTATGAATACTTGACGTCCTCGGCGGTGAACTCGCCGTAGCCGTTCGTCCACATGAAGCCAGGCTTCAGCGTGAAGTCGTAGTGGGTGGGGTCACGCTCCTCGAACTTCTCCACATAGACAGAGGGCTCCCAGCCATAGACACCGTCTTCGCCGACATGGAGGTTCAGCAGCACCGGCAGCACCGCGTTCTGCATCTCGATCTCCGTTCCACCAATCATATAGCCCGGGTCGAGAATGCTGATATCTTGATCTGAGCGAACGGTCAGCTTCGCCGCCTGCGCATTGGCATCCTTCGCGAACAGCGGCAGGCCAAAGAGGGCCGCGCCGCCGACCATCGCAGAGGATCCCAGGAACACACGTCTGTTGAGCTTGTCTTCGAGCATAGCCTTCTCCTGTTCTCGTCGTTCTTTTTTGTCGCCGTCGCTCTTTCAGCGTCGGGGCTGGTCTTGGTTCGGAGACGAAGATGTCCTCCGCAAGATGATCGACGCAGTCAACCGCGGCTGTCTCCGCACGCGTTCGCGGCGTCAGGTGTCAGACAGTCACCGCCAAGGCCCTCTACCTGTATATAGCCTGAAATAAGTCATGTCATGCACCACGTTGGACTCGGCAAGGCTCCCAGGAGCCGGAAGCTTCACAGCAGCGGGAGTTCCGGAGAGGGGCTAGGTGGCTAGCTTGGCGATGCGGCGCAGCGCAAGAGAGCGAGCATGCTGATATTCTTTCTGTCCTAGTATGGACAAATGACTCCTGTACCCGCATCCGAGCGCAGGCACTTCAGGTCCGGCGGGCCCCGCATCATCTAACCAAGCGCAACAAAACAGAATTCAGCCTGGATCATCCTCCACTCCTAAGAACTTGCGGCTGCAGCACTCAGCCGTGATCCTGCTGCTGATCGTTCCGGGAGGACAAATTGGTCGACCTCACAAGTTCAGCGGTTGCGACTGACCAGCGGGCAAGCCTCCGCCGCCATAGGGCCTTTGCCACCGCGCTTTTGATCGCGATGGGGATCGGGTACGTCGTGGCTCTGCGTTCCGGGTTGCCCGGATACTGGATGGACCTGCTCCGCGCCGGCACGGAAGCGGCCCTGGTGGGCGGCTTGGCCGACTGGTTCGCCGTCACCGCGCTGTTCAGGCGGCCGTTGGGCCTCCCAATACCGCACACCGCGGTCATCCCGAATAGCAGGGATCGCATCGGATCCGGCTTGGCAACCTTCATCGAACAGCATTTCCTCGAGCCCGAGCTGGTGGCCACACGCTTGCGGGCCGCCGGCGTCAGCCGCCGTCTCGGCGCCTGGCTGGCTGACCGCCGGAATGCCGATCTGGTCAGCGATCGCCTGGCAGTCATCTGGTCCTTCGTCTTCCGCTCTTTGAACGATCAGAAGCTGCAGCGCCTCATGCAGATGATGCTGCGGCGACAGATCCGCGAGGTCGACTTCGCGCCGGCGCTCGCGACTCTGTTGGTCATCCTGCGCCAGAATGGGGCGCACCAGCAGCTCTTCGACTATGTACTGGCGGTAGTGCGTCACTACATCTCCGTCCACCAGGATGAGGTCCTGGAGGTGGTCGAGCAGAGGAGCCGGTGGTGGGTGCCGCGTCGCGTCGATCAAAGGGTTGCCAGGGAGATCGCGGAGGGGCTGATCTCCTATATCGACGATCTCAAGAACCGCGGCCACGAGGCGCGGGAGAGCTTCGACCAGGCGATCGAGCTGTTCATCGAACGCCTGCGGCACGATCCGGCTTACCGGACCAGGATCAACGACATGCGCGACCGCATCCTCGCCGCGCCCCAGGTGAACGAGTATCTTGCCACGCTCTGGTTAGGGCTGCGCGCCAGCATCGAGGACGAGCTGGCGCTGCCGGACTCGCGCGTCCGGCAGGCGCTTTCGGGCATCCTGCGGTCGATCGGAACGGCGATCGCGGATGATGCCGACGTGCAGGCGCGGATGGACCGGCGGATCGAAGAAGCCGTCATGACGCTGATCGTGCCCTGGCGTCGCAACATCGGGCATTTCGTCGAGGATGTGGTGCGAAGCTGGGACACGCGTACCATCGTCGACCGCATCGAACTCGCGGTCGGCAAGGACCTGCAATACATCCGCGTCAACGGCACATTGGTCGGAGCGGCGGTCGGATGCGCGATCTTTGCGATCTCCGAGCTGATCCGATAAGCCCGCCTGCCCGGTCTAGCCGCCGCCGATACCTTCGGTGACGCGTCCGGTTCCGCCGCACTGGTCGCAGCGCTCACCGTCGACGCGCCCTGTGCCTCGGCACCTGGCGCAGACGTTCTCGCCGGTGCCGGCAGTACCCGGCCTTGCCTGGTCGCCGGGATTGAGACCGGTCGCCGGGTCCGGCCGGTCAGCCTCTGGATTGCGCCCGTCTTGAGATTTCGATGCCATGTCCTGCCACCTCCATATCGAGGGTGAACAAGACGGCGCGCCCAGGATTGCGGGCGTATCGTGCGGGGGGATGCGCGGGGTTATCGTTCCGCGACCTGCCGTCCGAGCGTCTGCTGCTGCCCCACCTGCCGCTGGGCTTGCAGCGGCTGGCCCTGCGCCTGCTGAACCTGCGCCTGCTGGACCTGCAATTGCTCTTCCCGCTGCCGCTTCAACGCGAAATAGACTCGCGCCACTTTGTGCGCATACTTCTCGCCGAATTTGGGCGTGCGCGAGTGGTAGTGGGCCACAGCCTGCCAGTTGTAGCCGACTTCGTTGATCTGCTTGCGCAGGATCCAGGCGGCGACATTGATGTTGAAGCAGGCGTTGTAGAGGTGGGGCTGCTTGATTCCATACCGGGCCAGCGGCTCGAGCCAGAGCGAGTTGATCTGCATCACGCCCATGTCGATCGAGCCGTTGGTGTTGTAGTTCTGGGCGTTCTTGTCGTAGCGGCTTTCCACCCAGGCAATCGCCTGCAGCACCATGGGCGGCACCTTGTAGGTGCGGCCTGCTTCGTTGAAGCAGTCCATCATGGTCCGCGGCTGTCCGGCCTGGGCGGCGGAGGCAAGCGTGACGAACAGCAGCAATGCAAATGCACGGACCATGCGACTACCGGAAGGACCCCGTCTGGCTCTGTGGTGTATGGCCGGTAGGATTCGCCGGGAATAGTTAAGGAAAGGTCTATCGGGCCAAGCCCAGGAATGGCCGGAACACTTGGATTTCGGCTGTTTTTGGCGCTTTTGTGGGTCAATCTGCGCGCTGCGTGACGCGTTCCTGCCGCCGATCCTGGCTGCCGATCTTTGGCCGGCAGCGCAGGCAGACCTGATCGAGCGGCTGGACCAGCCCGGCTTTAGTCGGCCTTCGACTGCCGCTTGGCCGCCTGCCAGGCGTCGAGCTTGCTCCGCGCGCCGTTCTTCGCTGGGTCCATGGCCGCGTCGTGGCCGGGACGCTTGGCCGTCAACTCGATCACATAGCCGTTGGGATCCCGGAAATAGATGGAATCAATGAACTGGTGATCGGAGATCCCGCGGGTCTCGATACCCGCCGCCTTGCCCTTCGCCATCATCTCGTCGAGGAGGTTACGGGACACCTCCAGCGCAATGTGGAGGTCGTAGTCGTGCTGGTCCTTGAACTCGAACGGCATGTCCGGCGCTTCGAAGAAGGCGAGGCAGGACCCATCATCCATCCGATAAAAGGTATGGAGCGTGCTGGTCTTGCGGCCGCTCTTGGTCTCCTTGATCTCCAGCGTGTTGCAGAGCGGAAGACCCAGGAAGTCTTCGTAGAAGCGCCGCGTTGCCTCGGAATCCCGGCACCGATAGGCGTTATGATGCAGACCCTTGATCATGCAAGGCTCCATCGCATCGCGAGCGCAACGGCTCAGATGGCGTTGAACTGCTGCTGCTTGAGCGAGTCACATAGGCCGTAGAACACCTCATTCGTCTTCGGCCAGCTCTTCAGCTTTTTCATATTGTTCAGCCAGCGCTGGACGTTGGGGTATTTGCCGAAGTCGCAGCGGATCACTTCACCCAGCGTGACGAGGGCCGCGCCGAAATAATCCGCGATAGTGATCTGATCGCCGGTGAGGTACTGCCTGTTCGGCCCGATCCAGTACTGGTCAAGCAGGGCTAGCCAGCCCTGCGCCCGCTCCTTGCCCCATTCGATCGTGGCGGCGTGGACCTCGTCGGTCTGGCGCTTATGATGCGGGAAGAGCTGCGGGTAGATGAAGCCGTAGGCCCAGTCGCGATAGAAGTTGACGTTGATCCAGTCCATCACCTCGTTGACCTTGGCGCGCTGCTTGAGGTCCTTGGGATAGGCGGGAGAGCCGATCTTGTCGGCCAGGTATTTCAGGATCGCGGAGCTCTCGGTCAGGCGGAAATCGCCGTCCTCCAGCACCGGCACCATGTGGTTGGGATTGATCGCGAGGAAGTGCTCCTTGTAATGCTCGCCGGTGAAAAGGTCGACGACCTGCTCCTCGGCCGGGATGTCGTTCTCCGCGATGAACAGGCGCACCGGGCGGCTCGTCATCGAAACCGGGTGCATGTAGAGCTTCATCTCCGTTCTCCCAACTGACTGCTTGGCGCTACTGTCACCGACGCCGTTGCGATCACCCTACACCGGTTCACGCCCTGCGGGTAGTATGCAGGTCCGGCAACGGAAGGCGGACCATGGTGGACTCCGAGGACGAGGAAGGCCGTCTCATCAAGCGCGCCACGGCGAGCAGCGTCGCCGGCTTGTTTCTGATGCAGGCGCGGCTTCACCCCGCCCGCCTTGCGTTGGTCGAGAGTGGCCGCCGGCTGACATATGGCGAGCTTGGCTGGCGGGTCGCCGCACTGGCCGGCTGGCTGGAGCGCCGCGGCGTCGGGCAGGGCGACCGGGTTGCCATCCTGTCCGAGAACCGCCTGGAATACCTGGAGCTGTTCCTCGCCGCCGCCTGGATTGGGGCGATCGTCGCCTGCCAGAACTGGCGCCTGGCCGAACCGGAGCTTGCCCATTGCCTGGCGCTGGTCGAGCCGGCGGCGGTCCTGGTGTCGGAACGTCATGCCGGCCGCCTGGCCGAAATGAACACCGTGATCCGGACCAGACTGACCTTCGGCCCGGAATACGAGGCTGTCGTGACGGGAAACAACGCGCTTGGCTCACCTGATCGGCTCGATCCGGAATGCCCGTTGCTCATCCTCTATACCAGCGGCACGACTGGCCTGCCGAAGGGCGCGGTCATCAGCCACCGCGCCGAGATCGCGCGCAACATGGTGCTGCGCGCGGAGTTCGGCATCGCCGCGGAGGATGCATTTGTCGCCTGGTCGCCGCTTTATCACATGGGCGCGGCGGAGTTCTCGCTGGGCACCTTGATGGCCGGCGGGACGGTGTTCGTGGTGGATGGCTTCGACCCGGCCCGCCTTGCGGAGATCGTCGCGACCGAGCGGCTGGGCTGGCTGCTGCTCATGCCCGGCATGGTGGGCCGCTTCTCCGGGGAGATGAAACGTGCCGGCATTCGTCCCAAGGGCGTGAAGGTCTGCGGCGTGATGGCCGATCTCGTTCCGCCGCCGGAGATCGCGGAAGTGACGACACTGCTGGGTGCGCCCTATGCCAATACTTTCGGCGCCACCGAGACCGGCTGCCCGCCTTGCTCCTCCAACCTCATTCCGGTCGGTGTGGCGCCGACCAGGCTGTCTAAGCAGCAAAGCCCGTTCTGCGAGGTGCGCCTCGTGGATGCTGAGGATCGGGAGGTAGCGGACGGCGCGCCCGGCGAGCTTTGCATGCGCGGGCCGACCCTGTTCAGCGGCTACTGGCGGGCCCCTGAGACCAATGCGAAGGATTTCCGCGGCGGCTGGTTCCACATGGGCGATGTGTTCGTGCGCAATCCCGACGGCACGCTCGATTTCGTCGATCGCGTGAAATACCTCATCAAGTCCGGCGGCGAGAACATCTATCCGGCGGAGATCGAGCGGATCCTGTTGCAGGACACGCGCGTCGCCGATGCGGCCGTCGTCCGCAAGCCGGATTCGAAGTGGGGCGAGGTGCCGGTCGCCTTCGTCGCGCGGCGCGACGAGACGGTGACCGAGGATGAGCTGCGCCAGCTCTGCCGCGTGCAGCTCGCCGGCTACAAGCAGCCGAAGGAAATCCACTTCATCCCGTTCGAGGCGTTCCCGCGCAGCGCCTCCGGCAAGATCCAGCGCCACGAGCTGGAGCGCCGGCTGGCAGGACCGACAGACTGAAGGAAAGGGCGGCCGCATGAGTTCCGAATCCGAAGCGCCGGCAACCGGCATCTGCAGCCACGGCAGCGATGACGTGTTCATCCGCGGCAAAAGCCTGTGCAACGAGCTGATCGGCCAGCGCAGCTTCACCGAGATGATCTATTTCCAGGTCCTCGGACGCATGCCGACGGCAGACCAGGCCGCTTTGCTCGATGCCTGCCTCGTCGCGCTGATGGAGCATGGCCTGACCCCGAGCGTGCTGGCGGCGCGGCTCACCTATTCCAGCGCGCCGGAGGCCGTCCAGGGCGCGGTGGCTGCCGGCCTGCTCGGCGTCGGCAGCCGCTTCGTCGGCAGCATGGAAGGTTGCGCGGCGCTGCTGCAGCGCATTGCTGTCGCGGAGGACGGCGAGGCCGAGGCCAAGCGGATCGCGGTGGAGCACCGCGCCCAGCGCACGCCGCTGCCCGGCTTCGGCCATCCGACGCACAAGCCGGACGATCCGCGCGCGCAGCGACTGCTGGAACTGGCGAAGTCGCGCAAGGTGGCGGGTCGGCACGTCGCGGCCATCGAGGCGCTCGGCGCCGCCGTCGATGCGACCTACGGCCGACACATCACGATCAACGCGACGGGTGCGATCGCCGCCATCCTCGGCGATTGCGGTGTGCCTGCGGAGATCGCGCGCGGCTTCGGCCTGATCGCCCGCTGTGCCGGCTTGGTGGGTCATCTGTACGAAGAGCACCAGAACCCGGCGATGCGCGCGATCTGGGAAGCGGCCGAGCAAGCAGTACCTTACAAGGCCGATTAGAGCAGCCTTACACCTTCACCCACTTGCCATCCCTCGCGGAGGACTTCACGGCAGCTTCGATGAACGTGACGCCGCGAACGCCATCCTCGACCGTCGGGAAGGTGACGGCCGGATCGAGCTTCTTTTTCGTGCGCGCGGCGCGGATCGCGGCGGCGATTTCGGTGTAGATGTTAGCGAAGCCCTCCAGGTAACCCTCCGGATGCCCGGGCGGCACGCGCGTCACGCGCGCGGCGGCTGCATTGGCGCTGGCGGTGGCGCGCGCGACGATCTGCGGCGCCTTGTTGAGCGGCGACCAGAGGAGCTGGTTGGGGTGTTCCTGCCACCATTCGAGCCCGCCCTTGGTGCCGTAGACCCGGAGCTTCAGGTTGTTCTCATTGCCCGGCGCCACCTGGCTGGCCCACAGCATGCCTTTCGCGCCGCCCTTGAACCGCATCATGACATGCACGTTGTCGTCCAGCTTGCGGCCCTTCACGAAGCTGGTGAGGTCGGCGCTCAGCGAGTCCAGTTCCAGGCCGGTCACGAAGCAGGCAAGGTTGTACGCGTGGGTACCGATATCACCCAGGCAGCCGCCGGCGCCGGCGCGCTTCGGGTCATTGCGCCAGACTGCCTGCTTCTGGCCGGTGTCCTCGATCTTCTCGGTCAGCCAGTCCTGCGGGTATTCCGCCTGCACCACGCGCAGCGCGCCCAGCTCGCCGGCCTTCACCATGGCGCGGGCGTGCCGCACCATGGGATAGCCGGTGTAGTTGTGGGTGAGGGCGAAGATGCGTCCGCTCTGCTTCACCGCCTTCTCGAGCGACAGGGCCTCTTTCAGGTTCACGGTGAGCGGCTTATCGCAGATCACGTGGATGCCGGCCTTCAGGAACGCTTTCGCGACCGGTGCATGCGTGTCGTTCGGCGTGACGATCGCCACGGCCTCGATGCCATCCGCCCGCCTGGCCTCTTCCTTGGCCATGGTTTCGAAATCGTCATAGATGCGATCGGCCGCCAGGCCGAGCGCCTGACCTGAGCGTCTTGCCTTCTCCGGCGTCGAGGACAGCGCGCCGGCGACGAAGACGTAGTGGTCATCCATGCGCGCGGCGAGCCGGTGGACAGCGCCGATAAAGGCGCCTTCGCCGCCGCCGACCATCCCCAGGCGAATCCGTGCGTCCGCGGTCTCGCGGCTGCGGCCTTCGATTGGCATGTCGTTCCCCCTCCCTAATCTCTATCGAATGCCAAGCATGCGCCGGTTGGCTTCCAGATCCGCGCCGCCGGCCGCGAAATCGTCGAACGCCTTCTCCGTCACGCGGATGATGTGGTCGCGGATGAAGATCGCGCCTTCGCGCGCGCCTTCCTCTGCATCCTTGATGCAGCATTCCCACTCCAGGACCGCCCAGCCCTGGAAGCCGTATTGCGCGAACTTCGAGAAGATGGCGCGGAAATCGACCTGCCCATCGCCGAGCGAGCGGAAGCGGCCCGCGCGATCGATCCAGGACTGGTAGCCGCCATAGACGCCGGTCCGGCCGTTGGGATTGAGCTCCGCGTCCTTCACGTGAAACATCTTGATGCGCTCGTGATAGATGTCGATGTATGCGAGGTAATCGAGCGCCTGCAGGACGAAATGCGACGGATCGTAGAGGATGTTGCAGCGCGGGTGGTTCTTCAATCGCTCCAGGAACATCTCGAAGGTCACGCCGTCATGCAGGTCCTCGCCCGGATGGACCTCGTAGCAGACGTTGACGCCGACGTCGTCGAACGCGTCGAGGATCGGCTTCCAGCGCTTCGCCAATTCGTCAAACGCGGTCTCGACCAGGCCTGCCGGCCGCTGCGGCCAGGGATAGAAATACGGCCAGGCCAGCGCGCCGGAGAAGGTAACATGCTCCGTGAGACCCAGGTTCTTCGACGCCTTGGCCGCCAGCATGAGCTGGTCCACCGCCCATTCCTGCCGCGCCTTGGGATTGCCGCGCACCTTCGGGTCCGCGAAGCCGTCGAACGCAGCGTCATAGGCGGGATGCACCGCGACAAGCTGGCCCTGCAGATGCGTCGACAGCTCGGTGATCTGGATGCCGTGCTTCGCCGCAACAGCTTTCACGTCGTCGCAATAGCCCTTGGATTCCGCTGCCTTCTTCAGGTCGAACAGCCGCCCGTCCCAGCTCGGCACCTGCACGCCCTTGAATCCGAGCTTGGCCGCCCAGGCGCAGATCGAATCGAATGAATTGAACGGCGGGTTATCGCCGGCATATTGCGCAAGGAAGATCGCCGGTCCCTTGATGGTGGTCATCGCCATGGATTGGTCCTCCCGGAAGGCGGCCGCGCGGTCTCGCGCCGCGTCGGCCGTATTATGGATCACATATAGCTGTTCACCAGGTTCTCAAGATACTCCTGCTTGCCGGAGCGCGGCTGCGGCTCGGCATTGCGCGCTTCGACCCGGGCGGCGAGGTCCGCCAGGGAACGGTCGCCCGACAGGATGGCCTTGCCCTCGTCACTGTCCCAGGCGGCGTAGCGCTGCTTCACATGGCGCGCAAGGGCGCCGTCCTCGATCATCCTCGCCGCGATCAGCAGGCCGCGCGCGCCGACATCCATGCCGCCGATGTGCCCGTAGAGCAGATCGTCCGGCTCCAGCGATTGCCGGCGGATCTTGGCATCGAAGTTGAGCCCGCCCGTGGTGAAGCCGCCGCCCTGCAGGATGTGGTACATGGCCAGGGCGCTCTCCGGGATATTGTTCGGGAACTGGTCGGTGTCCCAGCCGAGCTGCGGATCCCCGCGGTTCATGTCGATCGAGCCGAAGATGCCGAGCGCGACCGCCAGCGCGATCTCATGCTCGAAGGAGTGCCCGGCCAGCGTCGCGTGGTTGTTCTCGATATTGACCTTCACCTCGTTCTCGAGCCCGTAACGCTTCAGAAAACCATAGACCGAGGCGACGTCGAAATCATACTGGTGCTTCGTCGGCTCGCGCGGCTTGGGCTCGATGAGGATGGTGCCCTCGAACCCGATCTTCTTCTTGTGATCGACGACCAGGGAGAGGAACCGCCCATACTGGTCCATCTCCCGCTTCAGATCGGTGTTGAGCAGAGTCTCATAGCCCTCGCGCCCGCCCCATAGCACGTAATTGTGGCCGCCCAGTTCGTGCGTGACCTCCAGCACGTTCTTCACCTGCGCGGCCGCGTAGGTGAAGATCTCCGGGTCCGGGTTGGTGGCGGCGCCCGCCATGTAGCGCCGGTTGGAGAACAGGTTGGCGGTGCCCCACAGCAGGCCGATCTTGTTTTGCTCCATCTTGCGCGCGAAGATTTCGGCGATCTGCCGCACGTTGCGATTGGATTCCGCAATGGTGGCGCCCTCCGGCGCGACGTCCCGATCGTGGAAGGTGAAGAACGGCACGCGCAGCAGGCGGAACATCTCGAATGCAACGTCGGCCTTTTGCCGCGCCATCTGCATCGGGTCGCTGCCCTGCATCCAGGGCCGCTGGAAGCTGTCGCCGCCGAACGGGTCGGTGCCGGGCCAGACGAAGCTGTGCCAGTAGCAGACGGCGAAGCGCATGTGATCCTCCATGCGCTTGCCCAGCACCGTCTTGTCCGGGTCGTAGTATTTGAAGGCGAGGGGGTTCTTGGAGCCCGGCCCCTCATAGGGGATCGGTTGTTCCGGTCCGAAGAACTTGGTCATCGGGTCGCCTCCTTGATGGCGGGGTAGAGCTTGCGATACCTGGCGTAGGATGCGGCATAGGAATCGCGCAAGGCGGCGCGCGGCTCCAGCGTCTCGACGCGCCGCGGCGGCTTGCAGACGGCGGAGGGCGATTCTCCCGTCGCCGCCATGCGGCCAAGCAAGGCAGCGCCCATGGCGCCGCTGACCTCGCTGTCGGCCAGGCGATTGACCGGCAGGTCGAGCACGTTCGCCATGATCGCGAGCCACAGCCGCGAGCGTGCCCCGCCGCCAATCGCATCAATGGATTTGAGGTTCGTGCCGGCCGCCCGCAGCGCCTCCAGGCAATCGCGCATGGCGAAGGCGACGCCTTCCATCACCGCTTCAGTCAATGTGCCGCGCCACGCATCGTGTGCCAGACCGACAAAGGCGCCGCGAATATCCGCATCGTTGTGCGGCGTGCGCTCGCCGGATAGGTACGGCAGGAAAAGAACGGAGCTCGGCCTCTCGAGCGTGTCGCCGAGCTCCTGCAACAGCTCCGGCGCGCCGACGCCGACGACGCTCGAAAGCCAGGACAGGCAGGACGCGGCCGACAGGATCACTCCCATCTGATGCCAGGTGTCGGGCACGCAATGGCAGAAGGCATGGACCGCCGCCTTGGGATTGGGCGCGAAGCCGGCCGTCGTCGCCCACAACACGCCGGAGGTGCCGAGCGAGACGAACGCGTCGCCCGCATGGATCGCGCCCAAAGCCACGGCGCCGGCGGCATTGTCGCCGGCGCTGCCGGCGATCACCGGCGGCTTCGCCATGCCCCAGCGCTTCGCCAGGTCTGCATGCAGCGTGCCGGCTGGCGCGTTGCCTTCCACCAGATCCGGCATGTGGTCACGCGACAGATCGGTGGCGGCCAGCGCTGCGTTCGACCAGGCCCGCTTGCCGACATCAAGCCACAACGTGCCGGCCGCATCGGACATGTCCTCGAAGAGCGCGCCACTGAGCCGATAGCGGAGATAAGCCTTGGGCAGCAGGATTTTCGCGACGCGCGCAAAGGTCGCCGGCTCGTGCTTCTTCACCCACATCAGCTTGGGCGCGGTGAAACCTGGCATAGCTGGGTTGCCCGTGATGCGGCCGAGGTCGGGCAGCTTTCCTTCCAGCTCGCGGCATTCCTCCGCGGAGCGCACGTCGTTCCACAGAATGCACGGGCGTAGCACCGCGCCGCTCTTGTCCAGCAGGGTCGCACCATGCATCTGGCCGGATAAGCCGATGCCGCACACAGCCGCCATTTCGCGCGGCGCCTGCCGCGCCAGAGTGTCGAGCGCGGCAAGGGTGGCCTGGTACCAGCTTTCCGGATCCTGCTCGGAATGGCCGGGTGCGGGGCGGCTGACCTGCAGAGGCTCCGATGCCGTCGCGATGAGGCGGCCATCCTCGCCGATCAAAACGCTCTTGATCGAAGATGTGCCGAGGTCGATGCCGATGAACATGAATGCGCCCGGATCAGGGAAGATTGTCGCGCAGGAAAATGTCGATCCGGATCCGCTCCTGGTCGTCGATCACCGCCTGATTGGTGCAGCGCGCCAGCAGGATGCGCGCGGCGGAGCGTGCTTCATGTCCCGGGTCCTGGTTGATGATCGCCGCCATGGTGCCGTCAATCAGATAGCGCCGGGAGAAATCCGTCAACTCGTGCGCGATGAACACGACCTCGCGCGCGCGGCCCGCCGCCTGCACGGCCTCGGCGATGCCGCGGTTGCCGGCACCGACCGAGTAGATGCCGACGAGGTCCGGCTGCTCGGCCAGCAGCTTGTCCGTCACCTGCCGGCAGCGCTGGGTGTCGTCGCGTCCCTCCAACGCGGGCAGGACATGGAGATGCGGATATTCCGAGGCGATGACCTGCTGAAACCCGAACATCCGCTCCGCATGGTCGCGCAGCGCGAGGCTGCCCGCGATGATCCCGACCGGCCCCTTGCGCCGCCCGGAGAAGCGCCCCATCAGCGTGGCGGCCGTGCGGCCCGCGGCGGAATTGTCGATCCCGACATAGCGATGGCGGCGCGAGTTCGGCACGTCGGAGACGAGCGTCACCACAGCCATGCCCGCTTCCACCATCGCGTCGATCGCATCGCGCACCACCGGGTGATCGAGCGCGACGGTCGCCACGCCGTGGTAGCGGCCGATCAACCCGCGCAGGGTATCGGCCAGCACATGCGGATCGAACACGTCGACGCGCACCAGGTCGCCGAAGGCCTGCTGCTCGGCGAGTGCTATCAATGTGCGCTCCGCCTGCGCCGCCAGCAGGCTCATGAAACTGTTGGTACCGGTCGGCAGCACGAAGCAGACCTGGTACTGGATGCCGCGTGCCAGACGCACGGCAGCGGGATCGGGCCGGTATCCGAGACGGATGAGCGATTGCTCCACGCGCTCCAGCGTCCGTGGGCTGACACCGGGCCGCCGGTTGAGCACGCGGTCGACGGTGGCGAGACTGACGCCCGCAGCCTCCGCCACATCCACCAGGGTTGTCCGCCGATGTCGGTTCGACATGCGCGCACCTTGCCGATGCTCGTTGACGTGCGCAACTCATTTCTGAGGGAAATACCTCAGGCACTTTGATGTGATGTTGAGTGAGTGTGTTCGATGTTTAGTTCAGCGTGACGCAGGCGGCGCGTGAGCGATCTCACCAACATCCATTATTGCTGCACTGCAGCGCAAATTAGAACGCAGAGTGTCCTGGTCGAACGAAATGTTCATTGCAATGTTTAGTATCATTCTGTAACACTAAACATCACGACGAGGCCGCTTGAGACCAGTCAGGGTGCGGCAGCGGCGGCATCGACAAGAACAGCCCAGCCACGGCCAAGTGGACGGGGTTGGGACCTTCCGGCGGCAGGGCGTCGGGAGCGGGATCTCAACAGTGGGAGGAACTCCAGATGAAGAAGCTATTGGCGAGCGCGAGCGCGCTGGCCGCGATCGTCGCTTTGGCGCCGACCGGCGCGGCACAGGCCGACGAGTTGACGTTGTGCTGGGCCGCATGGGACCCGGCCAATGCCTTGGTCGAGTTGTCCAAGGACTTCGAGAAGGCGAGCGGCACGACGATGAAATACGAGTTCGTGCCGTGGCCGAACTTCGCCGACCGCATGCTCAACGAACTGAATTCCGGCGGCAAGCTGTGCGATCTGCTGATCGGCGATTCCCAGTGGATCGGCGGCTCCGCCGAGAACGGCTATTACGTGAAGCTGAATGATTTCTTCGACAAGGAAGGAATCAAGATGTCGGACTTCGCGGATGCCACGGTCTACGCCTACTCGACCTGGCCGAAGGGTTCGCCGAACTACTGGGCGCTGCCGGCGATGGGCGATGCCAACGCCTGGTTCTATCGCAAGGACTGGTTCGAGAATCCCGAGATCGCCGGCGAGTTCAAGGCGAAGCACAATCGTGACCTGGCGCCACCCAAGACCTGGACCGAGTTCAAGGAAGTCGCGCAGTTCTTCCAGGGCCGCCAGATCGACGGCAAGACGGTCTACGGTGCCGCGATCTTCACCGAGCGTGCATCGGAAGGGATCACCATGGGCGCCACCTCGGCGCTCTATCCGTACGGCTTCAAATACGAGAACACGCCCGGGAAATACGACATGGAAGGGGCGGTGAACTCGGCCGATGCGGTCGCTGGTCTCGAAATGTACAAGGAGATCTACGAGTGCTGCACACCTCCGGGCTACACCGATAGCTACATGGGTGAAGGCCTCGACGCCTTCAAATCCGGCCAGGTCGCAATGATGATGAACTGGTTCGCCTTCATGCCGGGCATGGTGAAGGACGAGCAGGTCGGCAAGGTCACCGGCTTCTTCGTCAATCCCTCGCAGAAGGTAGCCGCCTCGACGCTCGGCGGGCAGGGCATCTCGGTCGTTGCCAACACCGACAACATGGAAGGCGCGCTCGCCTACGTCAAATGGTTCGCGCAACCCGACGTGCAGAAGAAGTGGTGGGCGCTCGGCGGCTATGCCTGCCACAAGGCGGTGTTGAACGATCCGAGCTTCAAGGACTCGCAGCCTTTCGCCGCGCAGTTCCTCGAAGCGATGGGCGGCGTGCAGGACTTCTGGCAGGAGCCGGCCTATGCCTCGCTCCTGCAGGCCATGCAGAGGCGCATGCATGACTACGTCGTCGCCGACAAGGGCACGGCCAAGGAGGCCCTCGACGGCCTCATCCAGGACTGGACTGCGATCTTCGAGGAAGAAGGCAAGCTCTAGCAGTTCGATTTACTCCCGTGCAGGCATCTCCGGACCCCACATCCGGAGATGCCGCTGGAGCCAGGACCCGAATGCCCGATATGAACGCCATCGCAGACCGCGTCGCGAGCGCGACACCGCCACATGTAGGAAAGGCGATCAGGGGCCTCTCCGACCGGTCGATCGCCTGGATCTTCGTCGCGCCGACCATGATCCTGCTGCTGGCGATCAACATCTTTCCGCTGATCTGGACGGTCTATCTGTCCTTCACGAACTACGCTTCGAACCGGCCCAACCGGGCGGTCGTGAACGTCGGCCTCAAATGGTACCAGGACATCCTGAGCTCGCCGGAGGTCTGGGCGGCGATGCAGGCGACGGCCCATTTCGTGTTCTGGACCATCTTCTTCCAGACGCTGATCGGCTTCGGTCTCGCCTATCTCATCGACCGCAAGTTCCGCGGCCACGCCTTCTGGACGACCATCATCCTCATCCCGATGATGCTGTCGCCGGCGGTAGTCGGCAATTTCTGGAAGTTCCTCTATCAGCCGCAGATCGGCCTGTTCAACTACGTCATTTCCTTCTTCACCGGCATCCCGCCGTCCTCATTCGAGATGCTCGGCTCCGTCACGCTTGCGCCCTGGGCCATCGTGATCGTCGATACCTGGATGTGGACGCCCTATGTGATGCTGATCTGCCTCGCTGGCTTGCGGTCAATCCCGGACTACATCTATGAAGCGGCGGAGGTTGATCGCGCCTCCAAGTGGCGGCAGTTCTGGTCCATCACCCTGCCCATGGCGCTGCCCTTCATCATGCTGGCGGTGCTGTTCCGCGGCATCGAGAACTTCAAGATGTTCGACATGGTGGTGCTGCTGACCGGCGGCGGCCCGGGCTCCACCACGGAGCTCGCCTCGATAACGCTCAAGCGCCAGGCGTTCGAGGCGTATCGCACGGGCTATTCCTCGGCCTTCGCGATCATCCTGTTCGTTGTCGTCTTCGGGCTGGCGAACATCTATGTCCGGGCGTTGAACAAGGTGAAGCAGCGATGAGTGGCGCCAGCACTGCCCATTCGGTCGTGGAACCGTCCGCCGCCACCAAGCGGATCGCCGCCTTCCTGGTGATCCTCTACGCGGTCATCACCATGGTGCCGTTGGCCTGGATCTTCGCCACAGCCTGGAAGACGCCGCCCGATTCGATCGCCTATCCGCCGAAGGTCGTGTTCGACCCGTCGCTGGAGGGGTATTGCAACCTCTTCACCACCCGCAGCCGGCAGACCCAGGATTACATTGCCGAGCTTGGGCCGCCGCAGGGCACCTGCGACACCGTCACGCGCCAGCGCGAGATGGTGATCGTCGGCCCGTCGAACTACGTGCCGCGCTTCATCAACTCGCTCATCATCGCCTTCGGATCGACCTTCCTGGCGGTCTCGTTGGGCGTGTTCGCGGCCTATGCCTTCTCGCGGTTCAAGATCCCGCTCAAGGACGACCTGCTGTTCTTCATCCTGTCCACGCGCATGATGCCGCCGATCGCGGTGGCGATCCCGATCTACCTCATGTATCGCGAGGTTGGCCTCAGCGATTCCGCGCTCGGCATGATCCTGCTCTACACGGCGGTGAACGTGTCGCTGGCCGTCTGGCTGCTCAAGGGCTTCATCGACGAGATTCCGCGGGAATACGAGGAAGCCGCGATGATCGACGGCTATACGCGGCTGCAGGCGTTTTTCAAGGTCGTGCTGCCGCAGGCCGCGACCGGCATCGCCGCCACCTCGATCTTCTCCCTGATCTTCGCCTGGAACGAATACGCGTTCGCGGTCCTGCTGACCTCGGGCACGGCACAGACGGCGCCGCCCTTCATCCCGACCATCATCGGCGAGGGCGGGATGGATTGGCCGGCGGTCGGCGCGGGAACGACCCTGTTCCTGATCCCGGTCGTCGTCTTCACCGTGCTGTTGCGCAAGCACCTGCTGCGCGGCATCACCTTCGGCGCGGTGCGGAAATGAGCCTGCAATCGCAATCGTCGCCGTCCAACGGCGCGCAGCGGAAGCGCTGGCCGCGCTGGGCGCGCCGGAACGTGATGGAGAGCGTCGCCGTCGCGCTCATCGCCCTCGGCGTTCTCATGCTGGTGCAACCCTTCTCGATCACGCTCTATGGCTGGTCCTTCAGCGTCGTGCTGGCGGGAACCGTCATGTTCATGATCGTCAGCAAGTTTCCGGAGTAGGCGATGGCTGAGATCCGGGTCGAGAGCCTGTACAAGAGCTTCGGCGACTTCACCGCCGTCAAGGACTCGAACTTCGTGGTGGAGAACGGCGAGTTCTTTGTCATGCTCGGCCCCTCGGGCTGCGGCAAGACCACGACTTTGCGCATGATCGCGGGGCTGGAGCTGCCGACCTCCGGCCGCATCCTGCTTGGCGGCAACGACGTGACCTTCAAGCGCGCGGCGGAGCGGGACATCGCCTTCGTGTTCCAGCTCTTCGCGCTCTATCCGCACATGAACGTGCGCAAGAACATCGGCTTCTCGCTGAAATGCCAGGGCATGCCGCAAAGAGAGATCAACCGCCGGGTTGACGAGGCGGCGCGCATCCTCCGGATCGAGCATATCCTCGACAAGTCCGTCTCGGGCCTTTCCGGCGGCGACCGGCAGCGCGTGGCCCTTGGCCGGGCCATCGTGCGCCAGCCGATGTGCTTCCTGATGGATGAGCCCCTGGGCGCGCTGGATTCCGAGTTCCGGCACCTGATGTGCGGCGAGTTGCGCGGCCTGCACGACCGCCTGAAGGCGACGACGGTCTATGTCACTCACGACCAGGTCGAGGCCATGTCCATGGCGGACAAGATCGCCGTCATGAATCGCGGCGTGATTGAGCAGTTCGGCCCGCCGCAGGAGATCTATGCCAAGCCTGCCAGCATGTTCGTGGCGGATTTCATCGGCTCGCCGCCGATGAACTTCCTGCATTTCCACGCCGGCCTTCCGCGCGGCGCGGCGGAGGCGCGGCTCGGCGATGTCGTGGTGCAGATTCCGACGTTGCACGAGGACGTCGCGCCGCGCGATCTTGCGCTGGGCGTCCGGCCGGAGCACATCGCCTTCGACGACAATGCGCCGTTGCGCGGCTCGGTCTATGGCAGCGAATATCTGGGCACGACCCAGATCGTCACGGTCAACACGCCCTTCGGCCAGATTAAGGCGCGCACCAAGTCGACGGGCGAGGTGAAGCCTGGCGAGAAGGTCGGCCTGCGCTTCGCATCCAGCCGGCTGTCCTTGTTCGACAAGGTGACGGGCCGCGCCGTCCGGTCCGCCCTGCACCAGGGAGCGGCCCATGGCTGAAGTCCGCCTCGAGCAGGCCGAAAAGCGCTTCGGCGACGTGACCGCGGTCACGGGAATCGACCTGACCATCCATGACGGCGAGTTCGTGGTCCTGCTGGGCCCGACCGGAGCCGGCAAGACGACGACCTTGCGCCTGGTCGCGGGCCTGGAAATGCCGGATCACGGCCGCGTTTCGATCGGGGGCAGGGACGCGACGCCGCTGTCGCCGATGGAGCGCAACGTCGCCTTCGTGTTCCAGCAGTACTCGCTTTATCCGCATCTCAGCGTCTACGACAATCTCGCCTTCCCGCTGCGCTCGCCCACGCGGCGCGTGGACGAGGCGACCATCCGCCACGCGGTCGAGCGGGTCGCCAAGTTGCTGCGCATCGAGCAGAAGCTGCAAAACCGCGCGACGCGCCTTTCGGGCGGCGAGATGCAGCGCGTCGCCATCGGCCGCGCCCTGGTGCGCTCGCCCTCGATCTTCCTGATGGACGAGCCGCTATCCTCGCTGGACGCCAAGCTGCGTGCCGAGCTGCGCCTGGAGCTCAAGCACATCCAGCAGGATCTCGGCGCGACCGTGCTCTACGTCAGCCACGACCAGACCGAGGCCATGACCATGGCCAATCGGATCGGCGTGCTGGATCACGGCCGGCTGGTGCAGATCGGATCGCCGCGCGAGATCTATGAATCGCCGCGCAACATCTATGTGGCAACCCGCCTTGGCATGCCGTCCATCAACCTGCTGCCGCTCTCGGCCTTTCCGTCCCATCCGGCGCCCACCGGCACCAGGACCATCGGCGCGCGCACCGAGCATGTGGCCATCGCGCGCGGCAATGGCGGCGCCCATGCGCGGGTGGAGTGGGTCGAGCATCTGGGCGACCAGAACCACCTGCACCTTGCGATCGGGGAGCACAAGCTGGTGACGCTGGTCGATCCGGATTTGGACCTGTCGGTCGGCGATGCGGTCGACATCGCCTTGCAGCAGCCGCTCTATTTCGATGCGGATGGCGAGCGGATCGGTGGCTAGGAGTTGCGCGGAATGAGTGCAGGTGCGGAACTGCGGGCGGAACTGGTGCGGGCGGTGGCGGCCGTGATCGACCGTCATGCCGAGGAACTCACCTCGCTGGATCAGGCGATCGGCGATGGCGACCACGGCCTCAACATGAAACGCGGCTTCGATGCTGTATTGGCGGACGCCGCCAATCTCAGCGCCAAGCCCTGGCCGGATTTCCTGAAGGGCGCGGGCACCATGCTGGTGATGAAGGTCGGCGGCGCCTCGGGGCCGCTCTACGGCACGCTGTTCATGGCCCTCGGCAAGGAGCTTCCGGCCGAGCCTGGCCGCGCCGATCTTGCCCGGGCTTTCCGTGCCGCCATCGCGGCGGTGCAGGCGCGGGGCAAGTCGGAGCGCAGCCAGAAGACGATGCTTGATGTCCTGATCCCGGTCGCCGAGGCGCTCGAGGCCGGGACGTTCGAGGCCGCCGCCGTTGCACGCACCGCCCACGCGGCCGCGGAGGCGACAATCCCGCTCAAGGCGGTGCGTGGCCGGGCCTCGTTTCTCGGCGACCGGTCGATCGGGCACATGGATCCGGGCGCGCGCTCCTCGGCGCTCTTGATCGAGGCGATCGGTTCAGTTCTGGAGAAAGCGTGATGGAGAGCGTCGGCGTGGTCATCGTCTCGCACTCGCCCAAGGTGGCGGAAGGCGCCGCCGATATGGTGCGCCAGATGGTGGGCGAGGAAGTGCCGCTGGCCTGGACCGGCGGCAATCCGTCCGGCGGGCTCGGCACCGATGTCGGGCAGATCATGTCCGCGATCGACCGCGCCTGGTCCGATGCCGGCGTGGTCTTGCTGGTCGATCTCGGCGGCGCGGAGACCAATAGCGAGATGGCGATCGAGATGCTGCCCGACGAGCGGCGCGGCAAGGTGCTGATCTGCAACGCGCCTGTGGTGGAGGGCGCCGTCGTCGCGGCGACGGAGGCGGCCGGCGGGTCGAGCGTCGATCTGGTGCGGCAAACGGCAGAGGAATATTCGGCACGATGAGCGACGCGGCGGTCACGGAAACGACGGCGACGGGCTCGATCCTCATCGAGCATGAGGTCGGCCTGCACGCGCGGCCGTCGGTCAAGCTCACCAAGCTGGCGAAGACCTTTGCCAGCAGGATCGAACTGGGCCTCTCCGCCGACGGCCCTTGGATCGACGCCAAGAGCATCGTGAAGGTGATGGCGTTCAAGGCGGGGAAGGGCGCGACTTTGCATTTCCGCGCCCATGGCGGCGACGCGAACGAGGCCGTGGCGGCGCTGGTCGGTCTGGTGCGCCGCGATTTCGACGAAGGTCAACCCGGTGGGTGAACTGCGCCTGATCGGCCGCCCTGCCTCGCCGGGCGTGGCCCTGAGCCGCCTGTTCGTGTTGGCGGAGAAGGATGGGCCAGCCGCCGCGCCTCCGGTCGGAGATCCGACGAGCGAAGCGCTGCGGCTGAGCGCGGCCATCGCTCGGGCGATCGGGGAACTGGAGGCAGTCTCCCAAAGCGTCGGGGAGGATGCGCGCGAGATACTGGAGTTCCAGATCGCGCTGCTCGGCGACGACGCACTGGCCGAACCGGCCTTCGCCTCGATCGCCGTTGGCGACAGCGCCGACCTTGCCTGGCGCGCGGCACTGGAGGCCCAGGTCGCGGATTATGCGAGCGCGGAAGACGAATATTTCCGGGCCCGGAGCGCCGATCTGGCGGATCTGCGCGACCGGGTGCTGCGCATCCTTTCAGGGGAAGTGCAGCAGACCGTGCCGGCCGGTGCGGTCCTGGTGGCGCGCGATCTCCCGCCGTCGCAATTCCTCGGGATCGAGTGGCGGAGCGGCGCAGCCATTGCCCTGGCGGGCGGCAGCCCGACCAGCCACGTCGCGCTGCTGGCGCGCGCGCGCGGCGTGCCCATGGTGGTGGGCCTCGGCGCCGATGTCATGAGCATCGCAAGCGGCCAGGAAGCCATGGTGGATGGCGAGCTAGGCACCCTCGTCATCGCGCCGGACGACGTCACCCGCGCCGCCGCCAGATCCCGCGAGACGGAGATCAAGCAGCGTCAGGCGATCGCGGAGCGGTATGAGCGCGCGCCGGCCAGGATGCCGAGCGGCGAGGCCGTAGCCGTGATGATCAACACGGCGGGGCCAGACGAGCTGTCGCTGCTGGATCCGGCGATCTGTGACGGCATCGGCCTGGTGCGCTCGGAATTCCTGTTCCACGGCCCGGTTCTGCCGGATGAGGAGACGCAATATCGCGCCTATCACCGCATCCTCGAATGGGCCGGCGGGCGACCAGTCACCATCCGCACGCTCGATGCCGGCGGCGACAAGCCGGTCCAGGGCTTGACCATCGATGACGAGGGCAATCCGTTCCTCGGCACGCGTGGAATCCGTCTGTCGCTGCTGAAGCCGGACGTGTTCCGCGTCCAGTTGCGTGCGCTTTGCCGGGCGGCAACGCACGGCACGCTAAAGGTCATGCTGCCGATGGTGGCGACGCCTCGCGATCTAACGCAGGGCCGGCAGCACCTCGAGGCCGTCGCTTCCGACTTGGCGGCGCGGAAGGTTCCGCACGCGGTTCCGCCGCTCGGCGTCATGGTGGAAGTGCCGGCGGCTGCCATCGCGATCGATCGGTTCGATGCCGACTTCTATTCCATCGGATCCAACGATCTCATCCAATACGTCATGGCGGCGGCACGCGACATCGCCTCGCTCGCGGATTATGCCGACGCCACCGATCCGGCCGTGCTCAGCCTGATCGTCCAGACCGTGGGGCATGGCAAGCGCACCGGGCGGGAGGTCAGCCTGTGCGGCGACGCGGCCTCCGATCCCGCGATCGTGCCCCACCTGCTGCGGGCCGGGCTGCGGTCGCTGTCGGTCTCCGCATCCTCGGTCGGGCTGGTGAAGGCTGCCATCGCGGGCGCGCTCGAGCGGTGACGCCATGACAGATGACGGTGACCGTACAGGCGAAGTCAACTGGGTTGCGGAATACAAGGGCATCCTGCTGCGGGTGCTCGACCTCAGGCCGTCTGGCATGCGCCAGCGCCTCGCCGATGCGCTGGGCGCCAATCGCAGCTTCGTCTCGCAGATCACCAACCCGTCCTATCCGGTACCGATTCCGCCGCGGCACGTCGAGATCATCTTCGATGTCTGCCGCTTTCCGGACGCGGATCGGCGGGCCTTTCTCGAAGCCTATGAGCGGGCGCATCCGGGCCGCCTCCAGCAGACGCATCCGCCGAGCCCGCATCTGCGCCACATCACGCTCTACGTGCCGGATCTGGGCGATGCCGCCAGGAATGCGGAACTGGACAAGATCCTGAGCGACATGGCCGCGCGCGTGGCGGCGCTGGCCTCCGGCCAGCCCGGCGACGACGAACCGAAGGAATAGGGAGGAATGTCATGAAGAAGCTGATCAACGGCACCGGAACGCTCCTGGAAGAGAGCCTCGCCGGCTTCGCCGCCGCTCATGCCGGGATCGTGACACTGGGCGAAGAAGGCAAGTTCGTGCGCCGGCGCGACCTTAAGCGCGGCAAGGTCGGCCTCATTTCCGGCGGCGGGTCGGGCCACGAGCCGTTGCACGCCGGCTTCGTCGGGCTGGGCATGCTGGACGCCGCCTGCCCCGGGCAGGTCTTCACCTCGCCCACGCCCGACCAGATGCTCGCCGCGGCCGAGGCGGTGGAGACCGGCGGCGGCGTCCTCTACATCGTCAAGAATTATGAAGGCGATGTGATGAACTTCGCCATGGCGGCGGAGATGGCGAATGGCAAGATCTCGACGGTCGTCACCGATGACGACGTGGCGGTCGAGACATCGACCTATTCGACCGGGCGGCGTGGCGTTGCGGGCACCCTGATCGTCGAACGCATGGTCGGCGCGGCGGCAGAGAAGGGTGCGGACCTCGAAGCGCTGCAGGCGCTCGGCCAGCGTGTGAATGCGCAAACCCGCTCCATGGGTGTCGCTCTGACCAGTTGCACGGTTCCGGCCGCCGGCAAGCCGACCTTCCAGATCGGCGAGGACGAGATGGAGATGGGCGTCGGGATTCACGGCGAGCCGGGCCGCCGGCGCGTCAAGCTGGCCGCCGCCGATGCCATTGCGGACGAGATGATGGGGGCCATCCTGGGCGATCTAAAGCTCGCCTCCGGCAGCGATGTGCTGCTGCTCGTCAACGGATTCGGCGGCACGCCCGCGATGGAGCTGTACCTGATGTACAATGCCGCCAAGCGCATCCTCGACGGCAAGGGCCTCAAGGTGGCGCGGTCCCTCGTCGGGTCTTACGTCACCTCGCTGGAGATGGCGGGTTGCTCGCTGACGGTATCGGCTCTGGACAGCGAACTGACCACCCTGTGGGACTTGCCGGTCCACACGGCCGCTCTGCGCTGGGGCGTCTAGAAGGGGTGGCGGCTCTGCCATCAAAGCGTCACACAACTCGACTAGGAAGGGCTGAGGACCGGGTCGAGGAAGTGGATGCTCGCCAAAATCGTCAAGGGTGTGCGGCGCAAGATTTGGCAGCACCTCTATCCCCAGCACTACTGGCACATGCGCCACTATGACGACCGTTTCACGCTCACTTGGCGGGATGGACGGGCGGAAGCGTGCTGGCGGGGGCAGTTGGCCGCCAAGTCGCTGCTGCCGCGCGAGATTACGCGCACAAGCTCTTCCTTGGCGATCATCGCCTCCGGCCCTTCGCTCTCGGCGACGCCGGCGCGCGCTTGGCAGGGGCGCGACATCGTCTGCGTGAACGGCTCCATCCTGTGGGCCCGCGAGCGCAACCTCCGGCCCAAGCTTTATGTCGTCACCGACCCTGGCTTCGCGCGGCGCCAGATCGAGCTGGTCCGCATGGCGATCGCCAGCGTAGAGACGGTTTGCCTGACGGTGCGCTGCCTGTTCGAGCTGCTGCGGCAGGATTCGGCCCTGTTCCTGGGCAAGAGGCTGCTCATCCTCGATCACATCAATCAGCCCTTCGGCCGCAATCTTTACACCCATGGCGAGCTTGCCGCGTTGCCAAAGGTGATGATCGATCCCAGCCGGCATTACCAGAACCGCTATATCGTCGGCGTCAGCACCGATCTGCGGCTCGGCGTGTTCGCAGGCGGGACGGTCGTCCTTGCGGCTGCGCAGGTCGGCATGGCGCTCGGTTACCGCGACATTCACTTCGTCGGCCTCGATATGAAGCCCTGCGGCACCCAGGGACGGTTCTACAGCGAAGGGAAGCCCGAGCCGTCCTTCATCGACCGCAATCTCGACGGACTGATCCTGCCGTCCTTCGCCGTGTTGCGGCGCTATTGCGACGCCGAGGGCATTGTACTCTGCAACTGGTCGCCGGACAGCGCGGTGCCGCGCAGCCTCGTGCCGGCCGCTTTGCGCGACGTCGACCTCGCCGTGTCGGCGGCGTAACCTGTGCCAGCCGTCGAACAACGCGCACGTGTCGTCCTGCTCAACGACACGTCGAGGCACAACCATCATGGTTGTCGCCGGGTCGTTACGACCATCCATCGCTGTCTCGCCGACCGGGGACTCGCCATCATCGACACGGCGCCGGCGGGCAGCCAGTGGTCGGAGGATGAGCGGTTCCTGCGCAGCATGGAACGCGCCGACCTGATCCTCATTAACGGCGAGGGGACGCTGCATCACGCGGCTGGCCTCGGAACACGCCTGCTCGAGGTCGTCGCGCATCCGGCGCGCGGCAACAGGCCGGTCGCGCTGATCAACACGATCTACCAGCACAATCCGAGCCAATGGGCGGAATGGCTGGGCCAGATGAGCTTGATCGCCACGCGCGATCGCAGCAGCCAGGCGGAGATTCAGGGGCTTGGCCTGCAGGCGGAGTACGCGCCCGACCTCAGCCTTCACTTCGGATCGCCGGGCTGGTCGCCTCGCGCAACAGACGGACCCATTGGCTACGGCGATTCGGTCTTTCCCGATGTCAAGCGGGCGCTCCGTCAGGCCTATCTGCACGAGGCGCGGCCGAGCCTCTATCTGCCGATCCACACCGGCATCCGGCACCCCGCGATTGCTTCCGACTGGTCGGTCCGGCGCCGCCTCCACAACATCCGGTTCGGCCTGCGCGCGCGGCTGCGCAATCTGCGCGATCGCGGCTACTGTGTCAGCAACGAGGTAGAGGGGTTCATCGGCGACCTTCGTCGCACCAGTATCTACCTGACGGGGCGCTATCACGGAATATGCCTTGCGCTGGCGGCCGGCGTTCCGTTCCGCGCCGTCGCATCCAATTCCCACAAGATCGAGGCGCTGTTGCGGGAAGCCGGCGTTCGGCCCGAGCGCCTCGCAGGGAGCGCCCCGGAACTCGCGCGCACGGCGCCTCACGAGTGGCGGTTTTCGACCGAAGAAGCCGCCAGCCTTTCCGCTTTCCTGCATGAGGGCCGGCAGCGGACCGAGACCTTGTTCGACCGCATCGCCGGCCTTGCCCTGCAGAGTCGATGATGCTGGCCGGCCTGGTGGAGGCGATGGACTATCTCGCCGGCAAATCCGTCGCCATCGTCGGCAATGCGTCGAGCCTGCTGAGCCACGCCTATGGCGATCTGATCGACGGGCACGACGTGGTCGTGCGGATGAATCGCGGCGTCCCGTTCGATCCTGTTGCCCAGGGACACAAGCGCGACATCTGGTGCTTCTCGACCATACCCGAGATCGGCGATGCGCTCGAGCGGGCTTCGCCACGCTTTGCAATCTGGATGTCCCCGCGGGCCCGGCAACATTACCAGGATGCGCAAGGGATCAGCTTCTATCCCGTGGACTGGTGGAAGTCGTTGCGCGACGCGCTGGGCGCGCGCCCTTCGGTTGGCGCCATGACCGTCGACCTCATATCACGGTCGGCGGCCTGCGCCGTCTCCGTTCTGGGTTTCGACTTCAAGGCGAGCGGCACGTTCTACACGGCGCAGCAGCATGTCGGGCCGCACGATTACCGGGCGGAGTCACGCTACGTGCTGGGCATGATCGAGGAACGATCCTGGCGCTTCGTGGAAACCAAGACGCTCGAGCCCGGCGAGTGCAAGGTAGGCTGAGGCGGCACGCTCGGCGGTGAAGGCTGCTCCCCGCGCACGCAGGAAGCTGGCCGGCGGCGGCGCGGTCAAGGTGAGGGCGATCGCCTCCGCAATGGCTGCGGCATCGCCGACGGGCACCAGCCTGCCATATCGTCCGCCCTCCAGAATCTCCGATGGTCCATAGGGGCAATCGGTGCTGACCACGGGGCAGCCGCAGGCCAGAGCCTCGATGATGACATTGCCCAGTCCTTCCCGATAAGAGGAGAGGACGAAGGCCGCGGCGTGGCGATAGAACGGGTAGGGGTTCTCGACATGCCCCGGAAGTTGCACATCGTCGCCCACGCCGAGCGAACGGGCGAGCGCAAGCAACCTGGCGCGCTCGCCGCGTTCCTGCTCTTCGCCCAGGATGAGCAGCCGCGCCGGCCGCCGTGCGCGCAGCAGCGCGAAGGCCCGGATCAGGGTCGTGAAATCCTTGGGCTTCACCAGCCTGCCGACACCAAGGATGACCGGCGGCTGACCCTGCTGGAGCCACGGATGGAGGGCCGGCTGCAACGCCCGCCGCTCCAAAACCTCGCCGGTGTGGATCGGGTTGTAGATGGTGGAGATCGAGCGGCGCGGAATGGCGCACAGATCGGCAAGGTCCTGGGCGACGCCGTCGGATACCGCGACGATCCCGTCCGCTCTCGGATAGAGCGCGCCGATCAGCGGTGGCACATGGCGCCAGCGCCAGGCTTGACGGCGCTCCGGGCGTCGTAACTGCACGGACAGGGCATTGCGCTCGCTGACGATGACCTTGCTGGGAGCGCGCGATACCTGGCGCGCCCAGATAGCGGCGAGATTGCAATAGGTATCCGCCGAGATGATGGCGTCCGGCTGGCGCATCTCGAGATACTCGGCCAGAGCCGGCAGATAGAACATCGCCTTCTGCGGCAGGAGCGGCAGCATGACGGGCTTCAGGAACGATCGCCGCAGCGCGGGCTCGGCCCGCATCACCAGCGGCAGGTAGGCAAGCCTGGTCCGCCGCTGCAGCGGCACCAGGCGCACGCCCGCGGGCACCATCGACCGGCTGGGGCCGTCGGCGGTCCCGACCAGCAGATCGATCTCGTGGTCGCGTTGCACGAAAGTCGCGGCGAGATTGAGCGTAGAGCGCTGCACCCCGCCGCCGGACAGGCCGTGTATGAAGAGGGCGATCCGCGCCATCGCCGCTACTCCGCCGCCTGACGAAGCGTGCTGGGCTGCTGCGATCGCAACAACGCGTCGACGTAAAGCTGAGCGATCCTGGCCTCGTCGAACTGGCGCGCCCGGGCGCGTTGGCGCTCCGGATTGCGTGGCGCGCGGAGGCTGCGCATCATCTCCTGTGCCAGGCGCCTGTGATCGCCGATGGGCACGAGGCTGCCGAACCAGCCGTCCTTGAGGATCTCGGCCGGCCCATGCGGGCAGTCCGTGCTGACCACCGGCAATCCGCAGGCGAGCGCCTCCAGCAGGACATTCGGCATGCCTTCGTAGCGCGATGACAGCACGAACAGATCGGCGCGGGAGAACAGGGGGAACGGGTTGTCCAGGTATCCGGGAAACAGGATGCGATCATGGACACCGAGGTTCCGCGCCAGCGATTCAAGCCGTGCCCGCTCGGGCCCATCGCCCAGGATGACCAGCCGCGACGGCAGGAGCACCTGCAGGCAAGCGAAGGCGCGGACCAGGGTGGCATGGTCCTTCTGCGGAACCAGGCGGCCGGCCGTGACGATCAGCGGGCCGGAGCCGCTGTCCGGGACAGCCAGGCGGAGCGCGTCGCGGCTTGCCTCATCCACCCAATCGCATTCGACGCCGTTGGGGATGGCCACGATGCCATTCGTATCGAGCCCAAGCTCGACCAGGTTCCGCGCCACGCCGGCGCTGTTGGCGATGATGGCATCGGCTCTCCGGTAGAGGCGCGGGATCAGCCGGTCGCGCCAATGACTGTCGACATCCGCCAAAGCCGCCGCGCCAGCGACATGCACGGCGTTGCTTTGACGCAGCACGAGGCGGCCCCGGAACCCGGTGGTCGATGCCGCCGTGGCCGCAACGAGGTTCGGTGGCACCGAGGTCGCAAAGAGCACATCGGGTTTCGCGCGCCGCAGATAGGACGCCAGCTTCGGGACGGAGCTTGCCATGCGCAAGCCATGCGGCACCGTCACGCCAAGCGAGGATGGCGGCAGCGGCGAGATATCCACGAGGTCGTAGGACGCGTGCAGCACCGATCGCAGCGCATGCTCCGGGCTCGCCGCCAGGAACGTGACCGTGCATCTGCGCCGGGTGAGAAGGTCGGCTACGCGCAGGAACAGCCGCTCGCGGTTGGCGATCCGCCGGGCGCTGACCAGGATCGCGATGCTAGCGGCCGATCGCATGGGAATTTCCCCGGCTTGCTGACCGCGATTTCAAGAGCTGGCGCAGATCGGCCAGGGTCGAGGCGGTGGGAAGGTGCTTCCACATCGTCATCGCCATGCCTCGAAGGGTCGGACCGCGGCGTCGCAGCTCGCCCTCCAGGTCGTCGACCAGGGCCAGGGTGCTGGACATCGCCTTGAATCGGCCCGTGAGCTGCGCCAGGTCGAGCGCGATGTCGGCATCCGCGGGAGCGTCGGCGTCGCGCGCCAGGTCGAGCAAACGGCGATACAGGCTCCAGGTCAGCGGATTGATGCCGTCGCCGGCCCGCTCATGCGCCTGGTCGTGCCGGTACGAGACGGAGACGAACTCCGTCGCATAGCGTCCGACCGCGGCCTCTACCTCGGCCGTGAGCGGCAGGCGCAAATGCCGTGCAATCCGGTGCAGCTCGGTCGCTGCCCCCGAGATCAACCGGTCATAGTCGACGACGACGTAAGGCCGCCGTGCCATCATCGCGAAGTACGGCAGGATCTGCGCCGCGAATTCCAGGTCCGATTTCTCCTGCAGCCCGCGCCGCGGATCGAGATTCTGGCGCGACCGCACCACGCTCGCGGGATGCCGGATTGCGAGCACGTAGCTGACATCCTGCTCGAGCTCCGTCAGCACCTGCTCCCAGAAGGGCAGGATCCGCATGACGCCGCCGACCTTGAATCCCCACAGCGGACAGCCGCCGAAACGGCGCCGGATCAGGTCCTTGGCCTCGTCACGCAGCCGGGCCAGGTCCGGATCCCGCCAGGCGGCATCGGCGATCCATCCGACCGATGATCCGTTGCGCCGCAAATTCAAGCGCGCGTGAGCCCGATAATTGATGTCCAGCAGATCGAGATCTTCGAAAAAGCCGCGCGGGTTCTTGCGCATCGCCGGTTTCAGCCGGCCGCCGAACGCAATGTCGAGCGCGATCAGGCCGCGCGCCAGGGTGCTGGTGCCGCATCGCCCGGGGCCGAGAACGACGATGGCGCGCTGTTTGCTGCCGGAGGACGCCGCGTGGGCCATGTGCGCCTAGAACCCGAGCGCCGTCCGGGCGCGGTTGACGAGGCTCGCCTTGCGGAACTCGACGATGAACACCCTGCGCAGCGCGCCGAGCGGGCATTCCAGCGGCCGTACGCCGTGCCAGGATTCCGCATCGCGGCGGAAGATCAGGCTGCGATTGCCAAGCGGACAGGAGGCGATCTGGATGGGAAAATCCTCGAACTCCGGCGCCGAGCGTGGATCGAGGCCTGGCCTGCCGCCCAGCGCGATGGTTTCTCCGCCCCAGGCGGGATCCCAGTCGGACGCGGTGTTCAGGTAGAAGATGTGCGAGCCCAGCTTCCATTCGGCATCGCAATGGGGCGACACCGAGCAGCCGCGCGGCGTGTAGTGCCAATGGAAATGCAGGACAAAATCGTCGCGCCCGAGCAACGCGGCGACGAACCGGCGATAGGGCTCGCCCTGCAGTTCGCGGACAAGGTCGCGCCATAGTTCCGGGACGCTGCGCAGCGGGTGGTATTGCAGCACGAACCGGTCATGGCTGCGCTGCCCGTAGCGGCGGCGCCGGCCGAATACCTGCGAGAACATCGTCGGGTCCGGCAGGTCGCGGAGCAGGGCGTGGTGACCGTCGCGTGTGAGCAGGCCTTCGATCTCCAGGAACGGGAACGGCTTGATCGCCTGGAATGCGCGCGGATCGATCCCGCTCAGCACACTGGTGTTGAGGAACGCAAGATCGATTGCTCGATCGGCGGCATAGGATTGGTCGAGTGCTGTAGCGGTGGCGGTGGTCGAGGTCATGGCTAGGCCGCCTGGTTCGCCAATGCGCTGGACTGCGCGGCGGATTGGACATGCGCCATCGGCTCCGACGTGCAGAGCTGCGTGATCCGGGCCACGGTCCTCGCCAGGTCCCATTCGATCGGCCGCATGTGCGGAGCGGGCGTGGAGTCCTGCGCGTCCCCGCCGATGTAGCCGCGTGCCTCGAGCGCGTGATGCAGGCGGCGCATGTCACGCGGGGGAGTCCAGTAGCCGCTGCGCGCGCCCAGCCGGAACAGCCAGCCGAAGCCAAGGTCCGGCATCCACCGGGTCACGATCCGAGACATCATTCGCTCCCGCAGATCGAACAATTCCATCGCCCGGCCGGTATTCGCGGCCTCCGCGATCATAGACGCGCTCTCGCCGGTCACTACGAACCGATCGGCAAGGGCGATGATCCCCAGATAGGGGTTCTCGCTTTGGGATGCCTGCCAGAGGTGGACATGCGAAGGGCAGGAGAGGGAACGTGCAATCATCTCCGCGCGCGCGGCCGGCGTGCGCGGGCTCGTCGCGAGCAGGACCGAGCCGCCGCTCTCTTGCGCCAAGCGGTTCAACCGCGCGCCGAGCCGCTTGGCACAATCCGACGTCAAACGGAACGAGCCGCTGTTCCCACCGACCATGGCGCCGATCCACGGCCGCGGCAGATGCGCGAAGCGGGCGCCCCACAGCGCGGCGGCGGCTCTGATCCGGTCCGCTTCCACGTGGTTGAGCGGCAGCATATTCAGCTGCACGTTCTCCGACTCGGGGAGCGCATATTGCGGCGTCGTGACGACCAGATCGAAATCCGCGAGCCGGGCCCAAGGCCGGCCGAGGAAGACGATCTTGGTCCGGCCGTCAGAGGCGCTCTTGATCCAGCGCGCCAGCGTCACGGCGCGGCCGCCGGCGGCGATCAGCAGGTCGGGAAAGTCCTCGTCGGTATGTCTCCGCTCGTGCCACGGCGCATGCAGACCGATGGAATTGAGCGCGCGCCCGGCGATCACCTCAGGGATTGTATCGTTCAGCCGTACGAGTCGCACGGCCCCGCGCAACGCGCTCGCCAGGGCCAGGACCTGCCTGTCATCCCCGATGCGGCCTTCCAGCACGGCCCATATCGTCAACGCGCGCGGCGTCGCGATGGGAAAGCCGGTATCGTCTGGATCGATCCGCCGAATCAGCATGCCGTGCGCCATGACCTGCGTTGAACGTTGAGGCAGGTATGGAAGCGAATTGCTTCATGCCGACGATATATGCGTTACAAAATCGCGGCGATTTGGAGTCGCTGACGCGTCTTGGGGCGCTCAGGCGAAGCGAAGAGTTCGGGTCAGTCCGCGGTGCTGTGGCGATAGCGCCGCAGGTGATAGTCTTCGTCGCCAAACATCAGGCGGATCATGGTCAGTCGCTTGAAATAATGACCGGCGGCATAGTCGTCGGTCATGGCGATCCCGCCATGCAGCTGGATCGCCTCTTCGCCCACATGGCGGGCGGCGCGGCCAATCTGCACCTTGGTGGCGGAGACAGCGCGTCGCCGCGCAATGGGATCGGAGGAATCGAGCGCGGCCAGGCCGGCCAGCGCCATCGACTGCGCGAGCTGGCACTTCATGTACATGTCGACCATGCGGTGCTGGATCGCCTGGAACGAGCCGATCGTTGCGCCGAATTGTTTGCGCATTTTGATGTAGTCGAGGGTCATATCATGGAGATGCCACATTGCTCCGACTGCTTCGGCGCAGATCGCGGCCGTGCCGGCATCTAGCGCGGCTTCCAGCGTTTCGAGTCCGGAGTCCATCGCACCGACCAGGGAATCCGCCGACACCTGAACCCGCTCGAGCCTGAGATCGGCGGCCCATCCGCTGTCATGCGTGCGATAGGCGTTGACCGCGAGGCCGGGCGCATCGGCAGGTACCAGGAACATCGAAATGCCGTGACCATCGCCGACCTCGCCGGAGGTCCGCGCGCTGACCAGCAGGTGGTCCGCGACGTTGCCATAAAGCACAGCCAGCTTCTCGCCGCTGATCACGAACCCATCGCCTTCGCGCCGCGCGCGCGTCGCGACACAGGCGGGGTCCGGGTGCCCCGGCGGCTCGAGATAGGCGAGGGCCAGCCGGGTCGTTCCTTCGGCGACGGCTGGCAAGATGGTAGATTGCTGTGCCGCGCTGCCGGCCAGCCGCAGGATCGTGCCACCCAGCACGACGGTCGGAACAAAAGGCGAGGTCACGAGCCCGCGCCCGAACTGCTCCATCAGCAGAGCCAGATCGGCATGCGACCCGCCGAGGCCGCCATGCTCCTCCGGCAGGGTCGCGGCAAGCCAGCCGAGTTCCGCAAGCTGCGCCCACACGGGATCGTCCGCCGCGCCGAGCCTGGCGAGAAGCGTCTTGCGCTTCTCGAACGCGTAGTCCTGCTGGCGGAAGCGCTCGAGGCTTTCCTTCAGCAAGCGCTGTTCGTCTGTCAGGCTGGGCAGCATGGTCACAGGCCGAGCACGGCTTTGGCGATGATGTTGCGCTGGATCTCGTTGGATCCGGCATAGATCGCCGTCTTGCGGAAATTGAAGTAGGGATAGGCGCTGTCCTGGCCGCGCCTTGTCGCCGCAACATCGGCTGCACTCTCGTCGCGCCGGGCGCCCAGCCCGTAGCCGCCGGCGCACATCATCGTCAGCTCGAAGATGTCCTGCTGGATTTCGGTGCCGCGCACCTTCAGCATGGAGGCTTCGGGGCCGACCTCGTTGGCGCCGTCCTGCTTGAACAGGAAGCGAACCTCGGTGATCTCCAGCGCCTCTAGTTCCATCTCCAGTTCCGCAATGCGCCGCTCGGTCGACTCCCTCTGCTCCGGCGCGTGACGGAACGGGTCCTGATCGCGGACGAACGCCTTCAGCCGCGCAAGACTTGCGAGCGAGCGGGAGACCTCCGCCGTGCCGAACCGCTCCAGGCTCAGCAGGTATTTCGCGATGGCCCATCCCTTGTGCTCGTCGCCCAGGCGGTCCTCCACCGGCACACAGACATTGTCGAAGAACACCTGGTTCACTTCATGCGTGCCTTCGAACAGCAGGATCGGCCGCACCGTCACGCCTGGCAAGTTGAGGTCGAGCATCAGGAAGGTGATGCCTTCCTGCTTGCGTCCGGAATTATCGGTACGGAACAGTCCGAACATCCAATCGGCGATATGCCCCTCGCTGGTCCACATCTTGGAGCCGTTGAGGACATAGTGATCGCCCATACGCTCCGCCTTGCATTGCAGCGAAGCAAGGTCCGATCCGGCATTCGGCTCCGAGAAGCCCTGGCACCAGAGCACGTCGCCCTCGAGGATACCGGGCAGGATCTGCCGCTTCTGAGCCTCGGTGCCATAAGCCATCACGGTCGGGCCCAGCATGCCTTCGCCATAGATCATCGGGCGCGGCGCATCGCCCAGAGCCAGTTCGCGCTCCAGCACGTAGCGGTGATCGTCGCTGAAACCGGGACCGCCATGTTCCTTCGGCCAGCCGGCGCAGGCCCAGCCCTTGGCGCGCAAGATCTTGTGCCAGCGCTGCTGGTCCTCGCGCGGCAGATCCATGCGCTCCTGCGCGACCTTGCGGCGGATATCCTCCGGCAGGTTGGCGCGCACGAAGCTCCGCACCTCCTCCCGGAAGGCGCGCAACGCCGCAGTCTGAAAGCGCTCTCGGACGTCCAAGTCGGCCTCTTGCCGGCACATATACTCTTAGACTGGTCTTAACGCCTTTTTGCGCTTGCGCTTGCTTGGAAACGACGCCGCGATGGCGTGTGACGGCGCTCGCTTGGGCGATGCTACGGCCCTGCCAATCATCGGTTGCTGAGTCATCCCAAGGAGCTCCCCTGCAAGCTATTTCGCCGCCGCGGCGCTCGCCACTGCTCCGCAGTTGCGGCACGGCAGGCCGGCGCCGCCTGCGGCGTCAATGTCGGCTCAATCTGCAACGTGGCGGCGTCGGATTCATCTTCGGCTCCTCCAAGCATATCGCGTGTGTCTTCACCAAGCCGGACGGCACCGCCGAGCGTTACCACGGCGAGATCGACAAATACGGCGTCGACATCGGCTTCACCAACGAGGGCTACATGGTCTGGGCGGTGTTCGCGCCTGGCCAGGTGGCGAAAGGCGCGCTCGCCGGCACCTATGCCGGTGCGACCGCCGACGTGGCGGCCGGCCCGGGCTCGGGCGCCAAGGTCCTGCTCGGCGGCAGTAACGAGCAGATCGCGCTGCAGCCGGTTGGCATCGAGGGCACGATTGGCCTCAACGTCGCCGCTGGCTTCGGCTAAGTGACCTTGAGAGCCGGCGCGAAATAGATCTCGGACCGGGGCAGGGGGCGCCCCGGCTGCGGGTGCCCCTTGTGCCAAGGCGCCGGCTACCTCCTTCGCTTGCATCCCTTTGCCACGCCCGACTTGGTCAGTCGTTAATCGCCTGATCTGGCTCAAACTCTGTCCAAACGGTCAATCTGCGCTTGATTTTCCTATTGGCCGCCGAAATGATGGCGCAGGCCTGATTTCCGGGTAACGATAATGGGCCTGAAAAGGTGGGGCCGGCTCCTTGATCCGGCCCTGAGGCAAAACGGGAGACTTTTCATGAAAACGTTGATGCAGGCGGCCTTTGCCGCTGGCGCATTCTGCTTGGCCGCGTCGACAGCGTTGGCGGATCCCGCGGTCGTCTATGATGCCGGCGGCAAGTTCGACAAATCGTTCAACGAGGCCGCCTATAACGGCATCGAGAAGTTCAAGGCGGAGACCGGCACCAGCTACCTCGAGTTCGAAGTGCAGGCCGACGCGCAGCGCGAGCAGGCCTTCCGCAAGATGGCGCAGCGCGGCGCCGATCCGATCATCGGCATTGGCTTCAGCCAGGAATCCGCGATCAAGAAGGTGGCGGCCGAGTTCCCGAATATCCGCTTCGCGATCATCGATTCCGTCGTCGACCTGCCCAACGTGCAATCGATCGTGTTCAAGGAGCAGGAAGGCTCCTATCTGGTCGGCGTGCTGGCCGCGCTCGCCAGCAAGACGGGCAAGGTCGGCTTCGTCGGCGGCATGGACATCCCGCTGATCAGCCGCTTCCAGTGCGGCTACGCCCAGGGCGCGAAGGCCGCCAATCCGAATGTCGAGGTGATCGGCAACATGACCGGCACGACCCCGGCGGCCTGGAACGATCCGACCCGCGGCGCCGAGCTTGCGAAGGGCCAGTTCGACCGCGGCGTCGATGTCGTGTTCGCGGCGGCGGGCGGCACCGGCACCGGCGTCTATCAGGCGGCGAAAGATGCGGGCAAGCTGGCGATTGGGGTTGATTCAAATCAAAACCATCTGCAGCCCGGCACCATGCTGACCTCGATGCTGAAGCGCGTGGACGTAGCCGTCTACGAAAGCGCGAAGGCGGCGAAGGAGGGCAATTGGAAGCCCGGCGTCACCGTCCTCGGCCTCAAGGAAGGCGGCGTCGATTGGGCGCTTGACGAGCACAACAAGTCGCTGATCACCGATGACATGAAGACCAAGGTAGAAGCCGCGAAAGCCGACATCGTCTCCGGCAAGGTCGCGGTGCACGACTACATGAGCGACAATTCCTGCCCGATGTGACGGGCCTGCCTTCCGAATGGCGGCAGAGCAGGTTGGCATTGCTGGATCGCCGTCGGCCGAAGCCTGGCCGGCGGCGATCGAGTTGCGCGGCATCGACAAATCCTTCGGCGCGGTGCACGCCAACAAGAACGTCGACCTGACCATCGCGAAGGGATCGATCCACGGCATCATTGGAGAGAATGGCGCCGGCAAGTCGACCCTGATGAGCATTCTCTACGGCTTCTACACGGCCGATTCCGGCGAAATCCTGATCAATGGCAAGCCTGTGCGCATTCACGGCTCGCATGATGCGATCGCTGCCGGCATCGGCATGGTGCATCAGCATTTTATGCTGGTGGAGCCGTTCACCGTCCTTGAGAACGTCATGCTGGGGGCCGAAGGCGGTGCGCTGCTGCGCGCCGGCGCCGGCAAAGCGCGGGCGGAATTGCAGCGGCTGGCGCGGGACTACGGCCTCAACGTCGACCCCGATGCGCATATCGCCGATCTGCCGGTAGGCGAGCAGCAGCGTGTCGAGATCCTGAAGGCGCTGTTCCGCCACTGCGAAATCCTGGTGCTCGACGAGCCGACCGGGGTCTTGACGCCGCAGGAGACGGGCCAGCTCTTCCAGATCCTGCGCGCGCTGAACGCGCGCGGCGTTACCATCGTCCTCATCACCCACAAGCTGCGCGAGATCCTGGCTATCACGGACACAGTCTCCGTCATGCGCCAGGGCGAGATGGTCGCCACCTTGCCAACCAAGGAAGCGACCCGCGAGCATCTGGCGGAACTGATGGTGGGGCGGAAGGTCCGCCTCGAGCTCGACAAGACCAAGGCCCTGCCGGGCGCGGTGCGACTGTCGGTGCGCAATCTGACCGTCATCGACGGCAAGGGCGTGAAGCGCGTCGATAGTGTCGGCTTCGATCTGCGCGCCGGCGAGATCCTCGGCATTGCCGGCGTCTCCGGGAACGGCCAGAGCGAGTTGCTGGAGGCGCTGTCCGGAATCCGGCCGCTGTCGAGCGGCGGCATCAAGCTGTGCGATCTCGAGGTTTCCCCGGACACGCCCTGCGGGCCGGCGGAGGTGCGCGAACATGGCCTCGCCCATGTGCCGGAGGATCGTCTGCGCCTTGGCGTCGTCACGGCGTTCCCGGCGTGGGAGTCCTTTGTGCTCGGCTATCACGGGGATGACGAATACAACGGCCGCATCCTAATGGACCGCGAGGCGATGACCAACGCCTGCGGTAAGCTGATGGAGCGGTTCGACGTGCGGCCGCGCGACCCGCAACTCAGATGCGGCAGCTTCTCCGGCGGCAATCAGCAGAAGCTGATCCTGGCGCGGGAGATCGCGCGCCAGCCGAAGGTGCTGGTGGTGGGGCAGCCGACCCGCGGCGTCGATATCGGCGCCATTGAGTTCATCCACCGGCAGCTCCTCGCCCTGCGCGATGCCGGCTGCGCCATCCTGCTGGTCTCGGTGGAGCTGGACGAGGTGATGTCCCTCAGCGACCGGATCCTCGTGATGTTCCAGGGCCGGATCGTGGGCGAGGTGGATGGCGACGCGGCCGACGAGCGCACCCTCGGGCTCATGATGGCGAATGCCCACGCCCAGGCGGAAGACGCCGCATGAGCGGAGCACCGCAAGTCGCGCTGCCGCGCTGGGTCGATATCGGGCTGATGCCGGTCATCAACCTCGTCCAGGCCTTGCTGGTGGCCGGTCTGGTCGTGCTGGTCATCGGCGTCAACCCGATCGATGCGATGCGCATCATGGCATGGGGCGCGGTCTATGACTCGGTCGCGATCAGCTACACGCTTTATTACGCCACGGATTTCGTGTTCACGGGCCTCGCCGTCGCCGTGGCCTTCCACGCCGGCTTGTTCAATATCGGCGGGGAGGGGCAGGCCTATGTCGCCGGCCTTGGCGCGACGCTCGCGATCCTGCTGCTCGATGGCTATCTGCCCGGCATCCTGCTGATCCCGATCGGGCTGATCGCGGCGATGGTGTTCGGCGCCGGCTGGGCGCTGGTTCCCGCCTATCTTCAGGCCTATCGCGGCAGCCACATCGTGATCACCACGATCATGTTCAACTTCATCGCCGCGTCGCTGATGGTCTATGTCGCGTCGGATCTGCTCCGGGCGCCGGGAGACATGCTGCCGAGCAGCCGCGAATTCGCGCCCGCCGCCTATCTGCCGCACGTGCATGACCTGGCGGCCCTTCTGGGCTTCCAGATGCACAGCACGCCGCTCAACCTTTCGATTCTGTGGGCCGCCGCCTGCTGCGTGTTCGTCTGGGTATTCATCTGGCGCACGCGCTGGGGTTACGCCATCCGCGCGGTCGGCCTGTCGCCGAAAGCGGCGGTCTATGCCGGCATCTCGCCCAAGGGCGTCATCATGGTGGCGATGTGCCTGTCGGGCGCCCTGGCGGCGGGCGTCGCGCTCAACCAGATCATCGGCTACCACCACCGGCTGCTGCTGGATTTTGTGGCCGGCGCCGGCTTCACCGGCATTGCGGTGGCGCTCATGGGCCGCAATCATCCCGTCGGCATCGTGCTGTCGGCGATCCTGTTCGGCGCGCTCTACCAGGGCGGAGCGGAGCTTGCCTTCGAGATCCCGACCATCACGCGCGACATGATCGTCGCAATGCAAGGCCTGGTGATCCTGTTTTCCGGCGCGCTCGCCTATATGAACCGGCCGTGGATCGCGCGCCTCTATGCGATGTTCGACCGCCGCGCGGTCCTGGCGGAGGCGGCCTGACATGGAAGAGCTCTGGCTCCAGGCCGTCTCGATCCTGGCGGCGACGCTCCGCACCGCGACGCCGCTGGTGTTCTGCGCCATGGCGGGCATGTTCTCGGAGCGCTCCGGCATCATCGATATCGGCCTCGAGGGCAAGATGCTGGCCGGCGCCTTCGCCGCGGCCTGCCTCGCCGTGGTGACGGGCTCGGCCTGGCTCGCCTTGCTAGGCGCCGTCCTGGTCGGCGTGTTGATGGCGCTGTTGCACGGCCTGGCCTGCATCACCTATCGCGGCAACCAGGTGGTGAGCGGCGTGGCTATCAACATCATGGCGGCCGGCTTGACGGTGGTGCTGGGCAATGCCTGGTTCGGCCGCGGCGGGCAGACGCCGGACCTGGCGCCGGAGGCCCGCTTCATGCCGTTCAAGATACTGAGCCGGGAGAGCGCCTACGAGATTCCCATTCTCGGTCCGCTCTACGCCTTCGTGATCGGTGGGCACAACCTGCTGGTCTATGTCGCTTTCGCCACGGTGCCGGTCGCGTGGTGGGTGCTCTATCACACGCGTTTCGGCCTGCGCCTGCGCGCGGTCGGCGAGGACCCGAAGGTGGTCGATACCGCCGGCATCTCGGTGGCCTGGCTGCGTTATCGCGCCGTCATCATCGCGGGGCTCCTCTGCGGCTTCGCCGGTGCCTACCTTGCCATTGCGCAGAACGCCGGCTTCAGTCCCCACATGACCGCCGGCCGCGGCTTCATCGCGCTGGCGGCCATGGTGTTCGGCAAATGGCGGCCGTGGCCCGCCATGTTCGCCTGCCTGCTGTTCGGCCTGCTGGACGCCATCGCGATCCGTCTGCAGGGCGTGATCCTTCCAGGCATCGGCCAGGTGCCGGTGGAGGCGATCCAGGCCTTGCCCTATATTTTGACCGTGGTGCTGCTGGCAGGGTTTGTCGGGCGGGCGATGGCTCCCCATGCACTGGGGCAACCCTACGTCAAGGAGCGGTAAGTGATGGACCAGCGCCTGTTCGAAGCGGCCCGCGCCGCGATGGAGCGCGCCTATGCCCCTTATTCGAAGTTCCAGGTCGGCGCGGCGATCCTCGCCGCCAACGGCCGGATCTATAGCGGCTGCAACGTGGAGAACGCAGCCTATCCGATCGGCACCTGCGCCGAAGCCGGCGCCATCGCCGCCATGGTGCAAGACGGGGCGCGGCAAATTCGCGAGATCGCGGTGATCGGCCGCGGCGGCAATCTCTGCACGCCGTGCGGCGGCTGCCGCCAGCGGATCCGCGAGTTCGCCATGCCGGAAACGAAGGTCCATGTCTGCGGGCCCGAAGGATTGCGCCGGACCTTCACCCGCGATGAATTGCTGCCTGAATCCTTCGGCCCGGAAAACCTCGCATGAGCGACGCGGCCGACATCATCGCCGCGGCCAAGCCGGGCTTCAGGCCGAAGATCGGCATGATCCTCGGCTCCGGCCTCGGCCCCATGGCGGAGGACGTGAAGCAGGCCACGGTGATCGACTATCGCGATCTGCCGGGCTTCCCGCAGCCGAGCGTGGAAGGCCACGCCGGCCGCCTGTTGCTGGGCGAGATCGGCGGGACGCCGGTCGCCGTGCTGCAGGGGCGGGCGCATTTCTACGAACATGGCCGCGCCGACGCGATGAAGGTGCCGGTGCGCACTTTGCGGGCGATTGGGTGCGACGATGTCATCCTGACGAACGCGGCCGGCGGCCTCGATCCAGCCATGCAGCCGGGCTCGGTCATGATGATCACCGACCACATCAATCTCGTGCAGTCCTCGCCGTTGTTCGACGAGAGCGGCAACAGCCGGTTCGTCGACATGGTCGGGGCCTATGATTCCGGCCTGCGGGAGCGCGCGCGCGATGCGGCGCGCGCGACGGGCGTCACTCTGCACGAAGGCGTCTACGTCTGGTTCTCCGGCCCGCAATTCGAGACGCCTGCCGAGGTGCGGTTCGCGCGCCTGATCGGTGGCACGGCCGTCGGCATGTCGACCGTGCCGGAGGTGATCCTGGCGCGGCAGGCGGGAGTGAAGGTCGCCGGCTTCTCGATCATCACGAATCTCGGCGCCGGCATGGGCGATGCGCCCTTGAGCCACGAGCAGACGATGACAATGGCCGCCAGCGCTGCCGGCGCGCTCCGCCGCCTGCTCAACCACATGATCGCCGACTGGTACGCCTGATGCTGCCGCAAGAGATCATCCGCAAGAAGCGCGACGGCGGCGTGCTGACAGAGGCCGAGATCGCGCAATTCATCCAGGGCCTGGCCGACGGCGCGATCACCGAGGGGCAAGTGGCGGCCTTCGCCATGGCGGTGTTCTTCCGGGGCATGGAGATGCCAGAACGCATCGCCCTGACACGCGCCATGATGCAATCGGGCGATGTCCTCGATTGGTCGCGCGAAGGCCTGACCGGTCCCGTCGTCGACAAGCATTCGACCGGCGGCGTCGGTGACAAGGTGTCCTTGATGCTGGGGCCGATCGCCGCCGCCTGCGGCTGCTTCGTGCCGATGATCTCAGGCCGTGGCCTCGGCCATACCGGCGGTACGCTGGACAAGTTCGACGCCGTTCCCGGCTACCAGACCCAGCCCGATACGGAGACGTTCCGCCGCGTCGTGCGCGAAGCGGGCTGCGCCATCATCGGCCAGACCGCGAACCTGGCGCCGGCCGACCGGCGCCTCTACGCGATCCGCGACGTAACGGCGACCGTGGAATCCATCCCGCTCATCACCGCCTCCATTCTCTCCAAGAAGCTCGCTGCCGGATTGCAGGGGCTGGTCATGGATGTGAAGACCGGCAACGGCGCGTTCATGCCGACGCTGGACTCCGCGCGCGAACTGGCCGACAGCATCGTGCACGTGGCGACCGGGGCGGGGGTCAAAACGACGGCGCTCATCACCGACATGAACCAGGTTCTAGGCCACGCTGCGGGACACGTCACCGAAGTGCATGAGGCGATCGAGTATCTCACCGGCAAGCGCCGCGATTCTCGGTTGGACCATGTCACGCGCGCTCTGGTGACGGAGATGCTCCTGGTCGGCGGCTTATGCGGGACCGCGTCGGAAGCCGGGACCCGCATCGAAGGCGCGCTCTCGTCCGGCCGCGCGGCGGAGGTCTTCGGCCGCATGGTTGCGGCCCTCGGCGGTCCTGCGGATCTGGTGGACCGGCCCGGCGCACATCTGCCCGCGGCGCCGGTCGTCAAGCCTTGCATGGCGGGCGAGGCGGGCCGGATCGCGGCCATCGACACGCGCGCCGTCGGCCTCGCTTTGATCGAGCTGGGCGGCGGGCGGCGGCGGGCCGAGGACAAGATCGACCATCGCGTGGGATTCTCCGAATTCCGGGGCCTTGGCGCGGAAGTCGGGCCACAACAGCCGATCTGCCTTGTTCATGCTGTCGACGGGGTGTCCTGGGCACGGGCCGCCGATGCCATTCGCGCGGCGGTCCGGCTATCCGGGGACGAAGTGCTAGTTCCGTCGCCCATTCATCAGCGAGTTGCGATAGACTGACTCCATGCAGCGGCGTGCCATAATCCTGGTCCTGGATTCCTTCGGCATCGGCGCGACGGCCGATGCCGCGCAGTTCGGCGACGAAGGGGCCAACACGCTTGGTCACATCGCCGAGGCTTGCGCCAGCGGCCGCGCTGACAGGACCGGTCTTCGATCAGGCCCGTTGCGCGTGCCGAATCTCGCGCGCTGGGGTCTTGGCCGTGCGGCGGAGATTTCCGCCGGCGCGGTTCCGCCCGGTCTGGAAACTGGACGGATCGAAGGCGCCTATGGCTGCGCGGCAGAGGTGAGCAGGGGCAAGGACACGCCGAGTGGCCATTGGGAGATCGCTGGCTTCCCCGTGCTGTTCGATTGGGGCTACTTCCCGCGCGAGCGTCCGTGCTTCCCGCGCGACATCATTGACCGGCTCGTTGCGGAGTTCGACCTGCCCGGAATACTCGGCGATCGCCATGCCTCCGGCACGGAGATCATCGCGGAGCTGGGCGAGGAGCATGTCAGGACCGGCAAGCCGATTTGCTACACCTCCGCCGACAGCGTCTTTCAGGTCGCGGCACATGAGGAGCATTTCGGTCTGGAACGGCTCTATCGCGTCTGCGAGCGCGCGAAGGAACTTCTGGTGCCGCTGAACATCGGGCGCGTCATCGCGCGACCCTTCATCGGGGACAGCGCGGCCGATTTCCATCGCACCGCCAATCGCCGCGACTACACCACGCCGCCGCCCGAGGAGACGCTGCTGGATCGCGTATCGGCCTCCGGCGCGGAGGTCTGGAGCATTGGCAAGATCGCCGACATTTTCGCCCATCGCGGCATGTCCCGGAAACTGAAGGCGGAGGATAACGGCGCCCTGTTCGACCGCACCCTCGATGCGATCCGCGAGGCGGGCGATGGCGCGCTGGTGTTCGCCAACTACGTCGATTTCGACATGCTCTATGGTCACCGCCGCGACGTGGTGGGATACGCCGCCGCGCTCGAGGCGTTCGATCGCCGCCTGCCAGAACTGGAAGCGGAGTTGCGTCCCGGCGATCTGGTGCTGGCGACCGCCGACCACGGCTGCGATCCGACTTGGCCGGGCACCGATCACACCCGCGAGCATGTGCCAGTCCTGTTCTTCGGCGCCCATGTGCCGGCGGGTGCGGTCGGGAAACGGCGCAGTTTCGCCGATATGGGCCAGACCATTGCGCACCACCTGGGTTTAGGCCCTCTGGCGCACGGCCAGAATTGCCTCGCGTGAGCGGCTCGGCATGAGCGGCCTCCCGTGACCGACCTGGCGCCTCGTCGCTTCCGCACCGAGGACGGCCGTCTCTCCGCCGATATGCGCGCGGCCTTCGAGCGCGACGGCTATCTGTTCCTGGAGAGCTTCGTGGCGCCTTCCGAATGCGATCGTCTGCGCGCGCGGGCCTTGGAACTGGTGGACGGCTTCGATCCTACGGAGCATCGCACGGTTTTCTCGACCACCAGCCGCTCCCACGCCGCGGCAGCATATTTCGAGACGTCCGGCGACAAGATCCGGTTCTTTTTCGAGGAGGGGGCGTTCGACGGGCGCGGCAACTTGCGGCAGCCCAAGGCACTGTCGATCAACAAGATCGGCCACGCCATGCACGACCTGGATCCCGTTTTCGAGGCTTTCTCTCATACGGCAAAGCTGCGCAACCTCGCAAACGATCTGGGCATCAAGACGCCGCAGGCCATCCAGTCCATGTACATCTTCAAGCAGCCGCATATCGGCGGCGAGGTGGTCTGGCATGTGGATTCCACCTATCTCTATACCGAGCCGCCAAGCTGCGTCGGCTTCTGGTTTGCGTTGGAAGAAGCCACCATGGAGAATGGGGCCATGTGGTGCCTGCCCGGTGCGCATCGCTTGCCGCTGAAATCGCGGTTCCTGCGGCGGGACGGCAAGCTGGTCACGGAGGTGCTTGACGATACGCCCTGGCCGAACGGGCCGTGCGTCGGCCTGGAGGCGGCGATGGGAACCCTGATCGTGCTGCACGGCCAGTTACCACATTACAGCGGCCCTAACAGGTCCGACAGGTCTCGTCACGCTTATACGTTGCACATGATCGACGCCGAATGCCGCTATCCCGAGGAGAACTGGCTGGTTCGCGGGCCGGAACTGCCGCTGCGCCCGCTATAATTGTGCTGGCCTAGTGCTTCCGTCTTTCGCTATAAGCCGTGCGGTCGTATTCTCGCGGCTGGCGGCCTTGCAAGCGCCGAGGGAACATAGTGCGAATTCTTCTAGCCGACGATCACGAGTTGGTCCTGGACGGCTTCAAGGCAGTGATCAAGCGTCATGCGCCGGAGGCCGAGGTGGCGACGGCGCAGAACTTCGACGATGCATTTGCGCTCGTCCGCGCCAACGGCTGCTATGACGTCACGCTGCTCGATTTCAATATGCCGGGCATGCAGGGGCTGGACGGCCTGAAGCGCATGGTCGTGCAGTGCCCGAACACCGCGGTTGCCATCATCTCTGGAATGGTCACCAAGGCGGTGGCGAGTTCGGCGATCGCCGCCGGCGCAAAGGGCTTCATCCCGAAGACCTTGCCGGGTGACAAGTTGATCCACGCCCTGCGCAGGATGATGGGCGGCGAGATCTATGCCCCGGCGGATCTGGAGCGGGCGGGGATCGCGGCTGACGGGCTGCAGGTCGTGGGCGCGGAGGTTCTGACCCCCCGGGAGCTGGAGGTCGCGGCCATGCTCGTCAAGGGCGCGTCGAACAAGGAGATCGCGCGCGCCCTGGACCTGCAGGAAGTCACGGTCAAGCTGCACGTCCGCAACCTGTGCCGGAAGCTCGACACCAAGAACCGGACGCAGATCGCAGTCCGCTTGGCTCAGCTCGGCCAGTTCATGTAACGGCCTCGGGCCGCCGCAGGTCGGCCGCCAGGCGTTCCAGCTCCTCCGCCTCCGGCATCGTCGTGAGCTGAATGAATTGCGGCGACGCGCCGCTTTCCCGCAGCCGTTCGAGGATCTCACCACCGCCGCCGGATTGCGCCAGCACGACGGCGTGACATTTCGCGCCCATCTCGGCGATCAGGTCCATGGCGGAAGCGACGCTGGTGGTGGAGGCGACACGCAATCCGAAGCCGGTCAAGCGCCGGGAGAGTTCCTCGGCCGTGGCCTCGGAACTGTGGATGATCAGCGCGTCGAGCTCGTCCTCGTGCGCGTCCAGCTCCAGCGGTGCCGCGACCCCGCTCGAGAGGCGCGCGGGCCAGAGCAGGGTGGCCGTCGTCTGCTTGTCGGGGCAGGTATCGACCATGATGACGCCCCCGCTCTCCATCATGAGTGTTCCAAGCAGCGCCATCGGCGCGATCTCCGCCGCCTCCTCGTCCGGCTCGGCGAGATCGAACATCCTGCCCACCAGGTCGCGCGGCCAGCCGTGCCCCTCGAACTCGAACCGCAGCCGGCCATAGCGCCAGCTTGGGCGAAGCGCCCCGAACTGCACCTTGGTGCGTTCCGGGTCGATCGGATCGGACCACATTTCCAGTCGGTGCCCGCTGATGGCGATATCCTCGGCAGCGGGAGAGGTCGCGCCCACCACGGAATCGACCAGAATGCGGATGCGGGTCTCCTGCCTGCCGAGCAGCGGCATCGCGGCGGCGCACAGGTGCAGAACGGCCTGGCCGACCTCCGCCTCGGTCGCGGTCACCTCCACGTCGTTCCCGGTCGGCGCCTCGATCTCTATCCTGGTGGTGATCGCCGTTTGCGCGGAGCGGGCAGCTTCGGCCGCCATCGCGCCCAGCCGCGCAATGTCCGCCGGATCGCTCGACCAGCCGAGCGCGGCGCCGAAGCTCCGGATATCGGCAAGGGCCATCCTGGTCGCATCGCGGATGCGCACCGCCTGGCGGCGATGCAGCTCGCTCAGGCGAGCATCTCCGCATAGCAATTCGGCGTAGCCTTGCACCGGGCCCAGCCCGTTGTTGAGCTCGTGACAAAATCCACGGATCAGGCTGCCCACCGACATCAGGTGCCCCACCCGCGCCAGCGGCACGGGCAGATCGGAACGCGGTGTCAGCTCCGTGATCGGCTGGCTGGTGGCGCTCGGGCTCGCGGCCTGGTCGGTGGATGGCTCGGCCTCCGCGCCCGGCATCGAGCGCGCCACAAGCACGATCACCAGGACGAGGGACGCCGCGCTCACCAGCAGCAGCAGGATAGCGATGCGCAGATACGAGCCGAGGCCAGCGAGAGTCACCGGCTCTGCGCCGCTTTCGACCGCCGCGCCCGCCAGGCGCTCCTGCCAGGCGATCAGCGCGATTGCCACGCCAAGGGCGGTCAATGCGACGATTGCTCCGGCACGGATCGTCAGGCTGGCCGCGCCCTTGCCCGTCATTCGCTCGAATCTCGCCGCGGCGCGTGGAACGTCTCGAGCGCGGACTTCGCCCGTGCCACCGCCGTCTGTATGGCGCCGGTATGCTCGACGATCTGCGCGAGGTCCACCGTGTCGGCAGCGAGCCGATCCGACAACGCCGCCAACTCGCGCAATCCGAACTCACGCGCCGAATCGTGCAGCGCGCGCATGGCCATGCGCACTCCGTCCGCGTCATTGGCCCGGATCGCGTACTGGGTACGGTCGACCAGCGCGTCGATCTCCTTGGGCAGGCTCTCAATGAGACCCGCGAAATCGCCGTCCGGCATGACTTGCTTCACTGCGGCCAGGTACCGGTGATCCAGCGGAGCCACCGGCTCGGCACCGTTCGCCGGCGAGACCGGATGCTCGGTCCAGCGGGCGACAATGCCTTGGAGCGCATGGAGGTGCAGCGGCTTGGCCAAGTAATCGTCGAAGCCCTCGGCCAGGTAGCGCTCGCGATCCCCGACCATGGCATTGGCGGTCAGGGCGATGATCGGAATCCTGCCATGGGCGCCGGGCAGTGCGCGGATCGCCTTGGCAGCGGCGACGCCGTCCATCTCGGGCATCTGGATATCCATGAGGATGAGGTCGAACAGGCTGCGCTGCGCCGCTGTCAGTGCCTCGCGGCCGTTGCTGACGGTGTTGGAGTCATGCCCCAGCCGCGACAGCATCTGGTTGACAAGCTCGCGATTGATTTCGTTGTCCTCCGCGATGAGGATCGCGGCCCGGCGATGCGTGCCCGAAGCCGGGTCCTGCCGTGGCGGCCCCGGACGGTCGAGTGGCGATGAGACAATCGTGCACGGGATGATGACCGTGAAGGTGCTGCCGAGGTCGACCTCGCTTTCGACCGTCACGCTGCCGCCCAGCAGCCGGACCAGGCGTTTGACGATCGCGAGGCCGAGGCCGGTGCCCCCGAACCTGCGCGCCATGCCGGTGTCGCCCTGCCGGAACGGCTCGAACAGGTTTGCCATCTTCTCCCGGCCGATGCCGATTCCGGTATCGATCACCTCGATCCGCAGCTCGCAGCCGTCTCCGCGTATCACGCCGGCGGAGGCCCGTATGGTCACCTCGCCTCGCTGGGTGAACTTGACCGCGTTGCCCACCAGGTTGAACAGGATCTGGCGCAGGCGCGTGGGGTCGGACCTGAGCCATTTGGGGAGGGTCGAGGCGATGTCGGTGCAGAGCACGATCCCCTTGGCGGCGGCGCGGACCCTGAGCAGGGCGGTCACGCCCTCGATCAGGCCGGCGACGTCGAAGTCCAGCAACTCCACTTCGGTCTTGCCGGCATCGAGCTTGGACAGGTCGAGGATGTCATTGATGATGGTGAGCAGCGTTTCAGCCGAATCCAGCGCCGTCGATGCCCACCTTTTCTGGACCGGGGTGAGAGTGGAATCCAGCATGAGGGAGAGCATGCCAATGATGCCGTTCATCGGCGTGCGGATCTCATGACTCATGGTGGCGAGGAACTGCGACTTCGCCGTGTTCGCCGCATCGGCGGCGCGGCGCTGCTCATCCAGGTCGCGGGCGAGACCGGCCAGCGATGCCGCCTGATGCCGCAGCTCCTCCTGCGCGCTCAATAGCTCCGTGACATCGGTATGGACGCCGACGACGCGCGTCACGCGCCCCTCGTCGTCCTTCATCTTCATGCCACGCGTCAGGACGTGGACATCGTGGCCCAGCTTGTGTCGGAACCGCTGGATCATCTCGAAGCTCTCTTGGCGGTCTTCGAGGAAGTCGGTGAAGCGCTGCGCCACCCGGTCGCGATCCTCCCGGTGGACCAGGGCGGACCAGGTCACGAGGGAGTCCGGCAACTCGTCCTCGGTATAGCCGAGCTGCTCCTTCCAGCGCCGTGACAGCCAGAGCCGTCGCTCGTTGGGCCACCAGTCCCAGATGCCGTCATTGCTGCCCTGGATGGCGAGGCTGAGGAACTGCTCCCGCTCGCGCAATTTCGCCTCGATCTGCGCTTTGTCCAGGTTGAGCGCGGCCAATAGCAGGCACGTCAAGGTGAGGCAGGCCAGGAAGCTCTGCAGGCTTAGCGCCTCCGACAGCGCGTCCTGCGTCCCCAAGAACAGCTCACCGCCGAGTTTCGCCGTCACCACGGCGGCTGCGGAGATGCAGAGCACGACCAGAATGGAGACGTGCCTGGGTGCACGCAGCGCCACCCAGGCGACGATCGGAAAGACCATGAAGGCCGCTGCGCCCCCATGGGTCAGGTTCGGCCAGATCACGTGCACCTGGAGCGCGGCGAACGCGAGCAGCGTGAGCAAGCCGGCCTCGATCCAGTTCTGGATGGTGATGCTCTGCGGGCTGCGGGTGGTCAGGATGAGGAGCGCGGGCGTGACAGTGATGACGCCGCCGGCATCGCCGCCCCACCAGGTCAGGACGTTGTGCCAGTAATCGGCCCAGACCGTGACCTCGAGGGCGCTCAGCGCATAGATGCCGGCGAGAGCGTTGAGCAGCGTGCTGACCGGCGCACCGACGACGACGAGGGCCGCGATATCGCGCAAGCGCTGCAAGGATCTGTCGAACCCGACCAGGCGCAGCAGGACGATGGTGACCAACGGCTCAATGATCGCGAGGGCCGGTAAGAGCAAGGCCGAGGCGAGGGGCTGCGCACTACCTTCGACCACGGTGGCGATCGCGGCGCCGATCCAGAGTGGGATGATGGCCCGCATGCCGAAGCGCAGCAGGATGGCAAGGGCGAAGCCGCTTGGCGGCCATACCACCGAGATGCCGCTGTCCAGGGCGAAGGTCATGCCAATGCCGAAGCACAGCAGATAGCCGGCGACGATCAGCGCGCCGCCGGCCAGCCCGCTTGCGCTGAGCGACTCACTCCAGTTCGTGCCGCCGGTCTCCGCCTGTGTCGCCAAGATGGTCTGGTCCTCGTGCGTGCGCCTTGAAACGGCCGCGATCGGCTGTACGGCCGCCGCCGGTATCATTCAACGGCGCCCCAATGGTGGCAACCACGAATAGGGGCGTCATCCCGGCCGGTTGCCTGAGACGGGGGTTGCGGGCATCCTGGCCAAGTCCGCCAGGCAGCCGGACGTACCAGGCAGGCAGGCGTGGGAGAACGGGTAGTTGCGCTCGATGCGCGTCCAGATCTGGGTAGCCGTCTTGATCGCGGCCGTGGGCTTTCTGGCGGTAATGCCCGCCATGCGCGTCGCGATCGATTCCCAATCACTGCGACTCGCGACCGCCCTGCTGGCCGGCATTGCCATCATCAGCGGCCTTGCCCTGGCACTTGAAGTCCGGCGGCAGGGGCTGCGGATCGAGCAGTTGCGCGGCTGGGTCAATCTGGTGGCCGGCGAATCGGAGAGCCTGCGGCGCGAGATCGCGCCCGAAGCGGATGCCGTTGACCGCGTGCAGCTTGCCATTATCGACATGCTCGGCATGCGCATGGACCAGCAGGGGGCGATCTATCGCCGCCTCGGTGACGTGCTGAATGCCATCCCTGACGGCATAGTGGTGATGACGCCGGAGGGGCTGATCAGCCTGGTCAACGCCGCGGGCCGGCCACTGTTCGGCGGGCGCGACCCCGTGATCGGGACCAGCATCTACGAGACCCTGTCGAGGCACTCGCTCGGCGATGCACTGGCTCTTGCTCGGGGCAGCGACAGGCCGGTCACCGCCTCGCTGCACACGGTATGGGCGGATGCGATCCATGCCACCGTCACCCGAATCGGGACAGACGGCAGCGCCCTGCTGCGCTTTCCGAGCACGGAGGTGGCTTCCGTCGCGCTGGAGCACGACTTCTCGCTGCACGACCGCCCGGCGCAGGCGATCGTCGTCACGCCGCAGACCGCCCTCGCGGAGTTGCCGGCGATGGCGATCGACACCGAAACAACCGGCCTTGATCCGCAGAACGATCGCGTGATCTCGATCGGCGCCGTTCGGCTCCACGGAGCGCGCCTGATCCGGTCCTGGACCATGAACATGCTGGTCAATCCCGGCCGTTCAATCCCGACCCGCACCATTCCCGTCCACGGCATCTCGAACGCCATGGTGGCCGACGCGCCCGCTTTCGAGCAGGTCGCCGGACGTGTGCTCGAACAGACCAGCGGCCTGGTGCTGGTCGGGTGCCATGTCGATTTCGATGTGGCGATCCTGCGCGCGGAGTTGCGGCGCTGCGGGCATGATTGGCAGCCGACGGCGAGCCTCGACGTCAGGCTGCTCTATGCCGGCCTGTTCCCAAAGCAGGGGACGCTGTCGCTGGATGACATCGCGGCGGATCTCGGCGTTCGGGCGATCGGCCGTCATTCTGCGTTAGGCGACGCTTTGACGGCGGGGGAGATCTTCGTGCGCCTCGTGCCAGTCCTCTCCGAACGGGGGGTGACCACTCTGGAAGCGGCGCAGGCCTTGCAGCAGAAGGCGGCGCGCCGGCTGGGTCCGGGGGGCGGCGCTCACCGGTCCGTGCCGGCGCCATGACCGATACCACCGCCGTTGCGCGCATCGATCCGTTCCCGTTCCAGCATCGCGTTTCCGAGCTGACGGTCACGGATGTGCCCATACTGACGCGCACCGAAACCTTGTCGGCGGCGGTCGAACTGATGACGCGGCTGCGTGTTAGCGCGGTGATCATCCTGGATGCGGAGGGCTATCCCGCCGGCATCGTGACGGAGCGTGATGTGATGACGCAGCTTGCGCGGCATTCCGGCGCGGCCTTGGAGGCGCCGCTCTCGGCGGTGATGAGCGCGCCGGTCGCCTCCATTCCGGCCAATGCCTTCGTCTATCTGGCGATCGCGCGCATGGAGCGGCTGCGCTACCGGCATCTTGCTGTGATCGATCCCGAGAGCGGCGCATTCGTCGGGTTGCTCGATGCCAATGCCGTCATGCGACAGCGTGCCACGGTCGCCTTCGCCATTGCCGATCAGGTCGCTCAGGCAAGATCGGCGCAGGAACTGCGCGCGGCCTTCGTCCGCATGCCGGAGCTCGGCCGGTCCCTGCGCGCCGAAGGGGTTGCTGCCTACCAGGTCGCCGCGGTGATCAGCGGCGTCATCCGGGACATGACGGCCCGCGCGGGCCAACTGGCGGTGGCTGAAATGTGCGCCGCGGGGCGGGGTGAGGCGCCCGCCGATTGGTGCCTGCTGGTGCTCGGCTCCGGCGGCAGGGGTGAGAGCCTGTTGGCGGCGGATCAGGACAATGCTCTGATCCACGGGCACGCGGCGGACGACCACCCCTGGTTCCAGGAATTCGGCGCCCAGGTGGCGAGCATCCTGAACGAGGCGGGCATCCCCTTCTGCAAGGGCGGCGTCATGGCCTCGGAACCTCGCTTCCGCCACAACCTGGCGGGCTGGCGGCACAATGTGGATGCCTGGTTCGCACGGCCCGAGCCGGACGCGATTCTGAACGCGGACATCTTCTACGACTTCGCGCCGGTCGAAGGCAGCGTCACGCTGGCCGCCGACCTGCGGCGTTATGCTGTGCGCGCGGAGCACGCACCCTTGTTCCTCAACCTGATGGCGGGCGACATCGGCGAGAAGAGCGGCGCGCTCAACTGGTTCGGCTGGTTCCGGACCAGGCAGGGCCGTATCGACCTCAAGCTCGGCGGACTCTTTCCCATCGTCGCCGGCGGTCGCGTGCTCGCGCTACGCCTCGGCAGCACGGCGTTATCCTCCCGCGAGCGGTGGAAAGCGGCATTCACCGCGGGAATTATCGTGGAGGAGGACCTGGCGCGGCTACTCGATGCGCATGAGATGATCCTGGGCCTGATCCTGGACCAGCAACTGGCGGATCTGGCGAAGGGGCAGCCGGCGACGTCGCGCGTCAAGGTACGGCGGCTGATGGAGCTGGAGCAGGACCGCCTCAAGGAAGCGCTGCACGTGGTGGGGCAGATCGACCATATCGTGAAGACGGCGCTGATGGACGCGAGAGAGTTGCGTCGGCGGGCCGATCCGAAAACGACGCCCGGCGCCCCAGGCAGGACGCTCCCGGAATGACGGGGCCCCAACCCCGTGCTAGCCTCCACGCCATGAGAACCACGCTAATAGTCCAGGAACTGCCGCCTCACGAGATACCGGCCGACCCGGTCGCCTGGTGCCGCGCCTTCGCGGACCGGCCGGGCTCGACGCTGCTCGACAGCGCACTGAGACACGAGCGCCTCGGCCGCTATACCTTCCTCGGCATCGATCCGTTCGCGCGGCTCGAAGCTAGCCGCACCGGTGTGTGCCTGAACGGCGCGGAGATCGGCAGCGACCCGTTCGCCGCCATTGCTGACCTCGCCGAGCGGTACAGCGTCGAGGGACGATCGGACCTGCCGCCGTTCCAGACCGGCATGGCCGGGTATTTTGGCTACGGCCTGCGCCATCATGTGGAGGAGGTGCCGGCCCACGCTCGGTCCGACATCGTCTGGCCGGATCTCATCCTCGGGCTCTACGACCTCGTGCTGGCCGTGGATCACGTGGATGGGCGCGCCTGGCTGTTGGCCAGCGGCTATCCCGAAACATCGACCGCCACGCGCCGGGATCGCGCGAATGCCCGCATCGGCTGGGCGCGCGAGAGACTGCGACGCGCCCCGCAAGCTTCGCCCGCGTCGTCCTGGGCGATCGCCGCAAAGCCGGACCTCTCACCGATGGCGTTCAAGCACGCGGTGCAGCGGACCATCGACTACATCGAAGCCGGCGACATCTATCAGGCAAACATCACCCAGCGGTTCCGCGCAAAGCTGCCGTCCGGCTTCGATCGCCTGTCGCTCTATCAGGCCTTGCGCACGCGCAACCCGGCGACCTTCGCCGCCTATCTCGATTTCGGTGCGACCAGCATCCTTTCCTCGTCGCCGGAGCGCTTCCTGAAGGTCTCGGATGGCCAAGTGGAAACACGGCCGATCAAGGGCACGCGCCCGCGTGGCCGCGGGCCCGCCGAGGACAAGGCACTCGCCGTCGAACTGCTGGCGAGCGCAAAGGACCGCGCGGAGAACTTGATGATCGTGGACCTGCTGCGCAACGACATCAGCCGCGTCTGCCGGATCGGTTCCGTGAAGGTGCCGACGCTGTTCGGGCTCGAAAGCTATGCCACGGTGCATCACCTGGTCTCGGTGGTGACGGGCGCGCTTGCCGACGGCCGCAATTCCGTTGACCTGCTGCGCGCCTGTTTTCCCGGCGGCTCGGTCACCGGTGCGCCGAAGATCCGCGCCATGGAGATCATCGCGGAACTGGAGCCGACCGCGCGCGGACCCTATTGCGGCTCTGTCGGCTATCTCAGCGCCGATGGCGCGATGGACAGCAACATCGTCATTCGCACCTATTGCATCCAGGACCAGGACCTGACCTTGCAGGTCGGCGGCGGCATCGTCGCCGATTCCGACCCGCAGGCCGAGTATGAAGAGAGCCTCGCCAAGGCCAAGGCGCTGATCGAGGTCCTCGCCCACGGCCTGCCAACGGCGCCGGCCATGCTGAGCGGCGCCCAGGCCGCCCGCGGATCGGCGGCATGATCTGGCTCAACGGCCGGCTGGTCCCGCGCGATCAGGCGCATATCGATATCGCCGATCGCGGTCTGCTGCTGGGCGATGGATTATTTGAAACCCTGCGGGTCTATGGCGGGCACGTCTTCAAGCTGGAGGACCATCTGGGACGCCTCGCGCGCGGCGCCGGGGAGCTCGGTATACCCATGCCGCTCGATCCCCCCGACATCGCATCCGCCGTTCACGAGACGCTGGAAGCGCATCACCTCGACGCAGCCTCCGCCGCTCTGCGCGTGACGCTCACCCGCGGTCCGGGCCAGCGCGGCTTGCTGCCGCCGGAGGATCCCAGGCCCAACCTCATCATCTCGGTATCGCCCTATCATCCGAGCGTGCCGGACGACGGCTTCGCCGTGGTGACAGCGGAACGGGCGCGGCGCAATGAAGGTTCGCTCACGGCGCGCCTGAAGACGCTCGGCTATCTCGACAACGTCGTCGCGCAGACCGAAGCGGCGGCGGCGGGCGCGGACGAGGCGCTGCTGCTCAACAACAAGAACGCCGTGGCGTGCGGCGCGCGCAGCAACATCTTCGCCGTGATCAAGGGCACGCTGCTGACGCCGGCGATCGAGGAGGGCGCGCTGCCCGGCATCACGCGCGCCACGGTGCTGCATCTTGCCAGGGAACTGTCTGTGCAGGCGAGCGAGACGCGCATCACCCTCGGCGACCTCGTAAAGGCGGAGGAAGCCTTTCTCACCAACTCGCTGCTGGAGATCGTGCCGATCCGGCGGGTCGATACCTGGCAGGTGCCGACCGGCACCGTGACGCGCCGCCTCAACGATGCCTATCGCGCCCTGACGCCGCGCTGATGCTCAGCGGACGACGGCACCCCACAAATCGTATTCGTCGGCCTGGGTGATCTTCGCCTGCACCAGGTCGCCGGGCTTCAGGCCGGTTTCGCCGTCGAGATACACATTGCCGTCGATCTCCGGCGCATCGGCGGGGGAGCGGCCGGTCGCGCCGTCCTCGTCCGCCTCGTCGATCAGGACGGGCAGGGTGCGGCCGACCTTCTGCGCCATGCGGCGCTCGCTGATCTGGCGCTGCGCTTCCATGAAGCGGTCGAAGCGGTCCTGCTTCTCGTCCTCGTCGACCGGCTCGGCGATCTCGTTGGCCTTGGCGCCCTCGACCGGCTCGTATTTGAAGCAGCCGACGCGATCCAGCTCCGCCTCGTGCAGCCAGTCCAGCATCTCGTCGAACTCCGCCTCGGTCTCGCCGGGGAAGCCGACGATGAAAGTGGAACGGATGGTGAGGTCGGGGCAGATCTCTCGCCACTTCCGGATGCGCCCCAGCACCTTCTCCTGGTTCGCCGGTCGGCGCATGGCCTTGAGCACGCGCGGGGACGCATGCTGGAACGGGATGTCGAGATAAGGGAGGATCTTGCCCTCCGCCATCAGCGGCAGGACCTCGTCAACGTGCGGATAGGGATAGACGTAGTGCAGCCGGACCCAGATGCCGAGCTGGCTCAGCGCCGCGCACAGCTCCGTCATGCGCGCCTTCACCATCTCGCCACGCCACTTGCTCTCGGCATATTTGAGATCGACGCCATAGGCGCTGGTGTCCTGGGAGATGACCAGCAGCTCTTTCACGCCGGCCTTGGCCAAGTTCTCCGCCTCGATCAGCACGTCGCGCGCGGGCCGGCTGACGAGGTCGCCGCGCAGGCTGGGAATGATGCAAAAGGTGCAGCGGTTGTTGCAGCCCTCTGAAATCTTGAGATAGGCGTAGTGGCGCGGCGTGAGGCGCAGGCCCTGCGGCGGCACCAGATCGACGAACGGATCATGCTCCGGCGGAACCGCTCTGTGGACCGCGTCCACCACGGATTCATATTGCTGCGGACCGGTCACCGACAGCACGCCGGGATGCACCGCACGGATCGCCTGCTCGTTGCCGCCCATGCAGCCGGTGACGATAACCTTGCCGTTCTCCTTCAGCGCCTCGCCGATCGCATCCAGCGATTCTTGCTTGGCGGTGTTGAGGAAGCCGCAGGTGTTGACGATCACCACGTCGGCGCCGTCATAGGAATCCGCGACGACGTAGCCCTCGGCCCGCAGCTTGGTCAGGATCCGCTCGGAATCCACCAACGCCTTCGGACAGCCGAGGCTGACGATGCCGACCTTGGGGGCGGCTTTGGACGCGCTCTGTCTCATCGGGACCTGGAAGCAGGATGGCGGCCCACGCCGCCCGAATTCGCCGGGCGGTCCTATCGCGAAAGCCGTCAGGGCGCAAGAGCGGGTGGCGCAGGCCTGCCATTCGCCCGCAGCCGGTTCATCCGCCATCTAATTCTGCTGTGGCAAAGCTCGGCGTTTGAAAGATATGCCGGGTACGGCGCCGCCCGCCAGCGCAACGCCGCCGCCGACCACCAGAACCGCAACAACCGTCACGGCATCGGGCCACTCGCCGAGCGTCACGGCGCCGATCACGGCGGTAAGGGCAGGGGTCAGCGAAACGAACGCCGAGGCCCTGGACGCGCCCAGCACGCCAACGGCGTAGCTGTAGGCCGCCAACGCCAGCAGGCCGGACAAAATGCCCTGGGCGAAGCCTTGGGTCGCCAGGGTTTGCCAGGGTATGTCCCAGAGGCTTGGGCCGTCCTGGAATGCGTCGATCGCCACCATAACGACCACAGAAACCGCGTTGATGAGAGCGGCCGCTTGCCACGCCGTCAATCCCGAGCGCTTGAAGGCGAGCGTGAAACAGGCCCACGAAGCCGCTGAAAGCAGCAGTAAAGCGTGGCCGCGCCAATCGCCTGCGCCAGCCGCGAGCAGGCTCGCGCTGGCCAGACCCAGAACGCCCGCCAGAACGAGCCCGTAGCCCAGCAGGCGCGCGCCGCCATAGCGCTCCCCGAACAGCAGGAACGCGAACAGGGCGACAAACATCGGCATTACGCCCGGCAGCATCACGCCGACATGGGCCGCCGGTGCGAAGGTCATGCCCAGCGAACAGAGCAGGAAGAATGGCGCACCCGACCCGCAGACCATGATTGCGCACTTGAGCCACCCAGCCCGGCGGAACGCGGTCCCGCTCCGCAGTAGCAAAGGCAGCATGACCACCGTGGGAATGGCATAGCGGAGCAAACCGAGCGTCACGGGCGGTATATCGGTCGTCACGCCGTGCCGCGTGAATACGATCCAGCCGCTCCAGATCAGCACTGACCCGAGGGCCGCCAATGATCCCGTCAGCGCCGGCCTCGATGAAACGCCCGTCTTCTCCTGCATGGAGCACATCCAGCTCAATCTCCAGTCTCGATTGGAATATATGGGAAGCGCTGGCCAAAGATCATTGCAAAGCTAGCCGCATTTGGCTAAAATAGCGCAATAAAATAGCGGAGTAGTGGAGATTGCAGGCTGAAAATGCCATTGCGAGCCTGGATGCCCTGGATAGCAAGATCCTGGCTGTATTGCAGGAGGACGGGCGTCTGAGCAATGTCGAGCTCGCCGAGCGGGTGGGCCTGTCGCCCTCGCCCTGTCTGCGCCGAGTCAAGCGGCTGGAAGAGGAGGGCTACATCGCCGGCTATAAGGCGAGGGTGGACCGGCGGCGGCTCGGCCTCGGCATGACGATCTTCGTGGGCGTGAAGGTGGACGGCCACCGCGATGCGAATGCGCGGGCCTTCCAGGACGCGATGCACAAGCTGCCGGAGGTGGTCGCGTGCCACATGGTGTCCGGCGAGGCCGACTTCCTGCTCGAGGTGGTTGTTGCAGATTTAGCGGCTTATGACTCGTTCCTGTCCCGGACTCTTCTCACCATGCCCATGGTGCGGGACATCCGCAGCAACTTCGCCATCCGTACCGTGAAGTCCGACGGCCCGCTGCCGGTGTCCGGCAGCTAGCCATGTCAGCTTTACGGAATCGGCGTTGGTCCCTATAACCCGGAACAAGCTTTGCTCATGAATTCGGCGGCGCGCTCACATGTTTGACGTCAGGTGGATTCGGGACAATCCCGAGGCTTTCGACCGTGGCCGCGCGCGCCGGAACCTGCCGCCGTTGTCGGCGGAGATCATCGCGCTCGATGCCAGGCGCCGCGCTGCCCAGACAAGCTGGCAGGAGATGCAGGCGCGCCGCAACGAACTCTCCAAGCAGATCGGCCAGCTCAAGGCCAAGGGCCAGGATGCCGCTGGCACCATGGCGGAGGTCGCCACGCTCAAGGACAGAATGGCGGAGGCCGAAGCCGCCGAGCAGGCGGTGGCGAAAGAACTGGAGACCATCCTCGCCAGCATTCCCAACCTGCCGGCCGAGGACGTGCCCGACGGGCTGGACGAGACGGGAAATCGCGAGGAGCGGTCGGTTGGCGGGAAGCCGAACTTCGCCTTCACGCCCAGGCAGCATTTCGAGATCGGGGAGGGGCTCGGCCTGATGAGCTTCGACGATGCCGCGAAGCTTTCCGGCGCGCGCTTCGTCGTCCTGAAGGGCGCGCTTGCGCGGCTGGAGCGGGCGATCGCGCAGTTCATGCTCGACTTGCACACGGGCGAATTCGGCTACACGGAAGTCTCCCCGCCCTTTCTGGTGCGCGACACGGCGCTGTTCGGCACCGGGCAGCTTCCCAAATTCGCCGAGGACCAGTTCCGCACCGAGCAGGGCCTGTGGCTGATCCCGACCTCGGAAGTGCCGCTCACCAATCTTGCGGCCGACGAGATCATCGACGAGGCGGCGCTGCCCTGGCGCTTCACGGCCCTCACTCCGTGCTTCCGCTCGGAGGCCGGCGCGGCGGGCAAGGACACGCGCGGCATGATCCGCCAGCACCAGTTCCTGAAGGTGGAGCTGGTCTCGATCGCCCATCCCGACCATTCGGATGAGGAGCACCGGCGCATGACGAATTGCGCGGAAGAGGTGCTGAAGCGCCTCGGCCTGCCGTATCGCGTCCTTACGCTCTCCACCGGCGACATGGGTTTCTCGGCGCAGAAGACCTACGACATCGAGGTGTGGCTGCCCGGGCAGAACGCCTATCGCGAGATATCAAGCTGCTCGAATTGCGGCGAGTTCCAGGCGCGGCGCATGAAAGCGCGCTGCCGCAAGCCGGGCGAGAAGGGCACGCGCTTCGTTCACACGCTGAACGGCTCGGGCCTCGCGGTCGGCCGCACCCTGGTCGCCATCCTCGAGAACTATCAGCAGCAGGATGGGTCGGTCGCCATCCCCGAAGCGCTGCGTCCCTATATGAACGGCCAAGAAAGAATCACAAAACCAAATGGCTAAGGTACTACTCAGGACTCTCTCAGAAGCGCGCATCCTGGTTTCCAACGACGACGGCATCCACGCACCGGGCTTGAAGGTGCTGGAGCGCGTCGCGCGCTCTCTATCGAAGGACGTGTGGGTGATCGCGCCCGAAGCGGAGCAGAGCGGCGCCAGCCACGGGCTGACGCTGCGCCGGCCGCTGCCGATCCACAAGATCGGCCCGCGGCGCTTCGCGGTGGGCGGCACCCCGTCGGATTGCGTGCTGATGGCCGTCAAGCACATCATCATGGACCGCCCGCCCGATCTCGTGATCTCCGGCGTCAATCGCGGCGCCAACCTGGGCGAGGACGTGTTCTATTCCGGCACGGTCGCGGCGGCGCGCGAGGCCGCGCTGCTGGGCCTTCCTGCGATCGCCTTCAGCCAGGTGCGCAGGGGCGAGGCGCTCCACTGGAAGACCGCCGAGAAGTTCGCGCCCGCGATCATCCGCCGGCTCTATAACGGCTCCTGGCCGAAATCCATCCTGATGAACGTGAACTTCCCGCCGGTCCCGCCCGAGCAGGTGATCGGTGTGAAGGTCGCGCCGCAGGGACGGCGCCTGGAGCACACGCAGGTCAAGCTGGCGAAGGATCCCTATGGCCGCGACGTGATCTGGATCGGCGATTTCCCAACCGACGATCCGCAGGATCCGAACACCGACCTCGGCGCGATCCTGGAGAACATGGTCTCCGTCACGCCGCTGGAATGCGATTCAACCCATGAAGCAATGCTGCCGCAGATCGCCGCGCGCTTCGCCGATATGAAGCCGGCGCGCCCGAAGGCGCCTCGCAAGCGGGCGGTGGGATGAGCCTGCAGGCGCGCAAGATCCGCCTCATCATGAGCCTGCGGCGCGCGGGCATCACCGACACGCGCGTGCTCGCGGCGCTGGAGCGCATCCCGCGCGAGAGCTTCGTGCTGCCGCATTTCCACGATCAGGCCTACGAGGACCAGGCGCTGCCGATCGCGCAGGGCCAGACCATCAGCCAGCCGCAGATCGTGGCGCTGATGACGGAGGCCCTGCAGGTCGAGAAGAACCACAAGGTGCTGGAGATCGGCACCGGCTCCGGCTACCAGGCGGCGGTGCTCTCCCGCCTCGCGCGGCGCGTCTACACGATCGAGCGCTTTGCGTCCCTGCTCAAGGAGGCGGAGGCGCGCTTCCACGAATTGCGTATCCACAACATCACCTCGAAGGTAGCCGACGGCGCAAAGGGCTGGAAGGAACAGGCTCCGTTCGACCGCATCATCGTGACGGCCGCGGCGGATTCCGTGCCGCAGGTCCTGGTGGACCAACTGGCCGAAGGCGGCATCATGGTGGTGCCGGTCGGCGCCGAGCGTGGCGACCAGGTGCTGCTGCGCATGACCAAGACGGCGGAAGGCGTCAATCAGGAGATCCTCGCCGAGGTACGCTTCGTGCCCCTGGTCGGCGGCGCGCTGCCGGAGGAAGAGGGGCGCCCGCGGGCGGCGCAGAACGGCCGGTAGCGATGGCGGGCCGCTGTTCCCTCCGCAGCCTCCTGGCGGTCGCAATGGCGGCAGTGACGCTGGCCGGCTGCAACCTCGACACCATGCTGGCCGCCCCGCCGCCGCCCGATCCCGCCGTCCCGGCCGGATCGCCGTTCGGTGAGGTGAGGAACGGGCAGTATGTCGTGGCGCCCGGCGATACAGTCGCGATCGTCTCGGAGCGCACCAACACCCCGATCCGCACGCTGATCGATCTCAACGGCCTGGCGCCGCCCTATGTGCTGAGGGCCGGTCAGCTTCTCAACCTGCAGCCGCGCGGCAGTTATCTGGTGCAGAAGGGCGATACCGTCTACGGCATCGCGTCGCGCGAGGGCGTGTCGATCAGCGCGCTCACCCAGCTCAACAACCTGCGGCCGCCCTACACGCTGCAGGTCGGTCAGGCGCTCGTGCTGCCGACCAGCGCCGATGCACCCACCGCGGTCGCGAGCGCTCCGCAACCGCTGTCCCTGCCGGGCGACTCACAGCCGAAGCCCTTCGTGCCGGATGGCGGCCCCACCGCCGCCGCCGCACCGGCTGGTGGCACGCAAGACGCCGTGACGTCGCAGCCGGGCGGAATCGCGTCCGGCGCGCTGCCGCCCTTGCAAGGCGCGCCCCTGCCGGGGCCTGCCCAATCTGCGATTCCGGCGCCGATGCCGATCGATCCGCCTTCATCGGCGCAAACCCCGCCGCAGCTAAACCAGCCGGCGCAGACCGCGCAGATCGAGCCTCCGCCGCCGGCCAAGCCGCTGCCTTCGGGCGACCCGCTGCCCACTCTGCGGCCCGGCAGCCCCTTCATCTGGCCAGTGGACGGCAAGATCGTGTCGAGGTTCGGGCCGGCCAACGACAACCTGCGCAATGATGGCATCAACATCGCCGCGCCGGTCGGCGCGCCGGTCAAGGCCTCGGCCGCCGGCGTGGTCGCCTATGCGGGCAATGAGTTGCGTGGCTTCGGCAATATGGTGCTGCTGCGCCACGAAGATGGCTGGGTGACCGCCTACGCGCACAATTCGTCGCTGCTCGTCCAGAAGGGCGACACGGTCGCCCAGGGCCAGACCATTGCGCGCGTCGGCAGCTCCGGCAACGTCGACACGCCGCAACTCCATTTCGAGCTACGCCAGGGAACGAAAGCCGTCGATCCGCTAAAGGTGCTGACGCGATAAGGAGCAGCGCGTCGGCTATCCCTGCCGGTCCTTGTATTCCGTATAGATCAGGATCTTGTTCACCGTCTCGCCGTCGTCGGACAGCGGCAGGAAGATCGTTCCGGCCTCCAGCCAGTTGCGCTCCGGATCCATGGTGCGGTCGGCGTCGTAAAGCACGCACTTCTTCGAGATCACCAGCCGGTAGTTTTCCAGCACGTCCTCCTGCGAGCGGCCGTCCCAGTTGTCGAACACGCTCCTGCCGGTGGGATTGTGGCCGCGCGCCTCGGCTTCGCGCGTGCCGACGAGGCGATAGGTGAGGCTGTAGGGATCGTAGCCGACATCCACCATGACGATGCCAGGCAGGAAGCTCGGCAGGTCCATGGGCTCGATGTCGGCCCGGCGCGGCATTGTCTGGCCACCGCGCCTGCGGTCCCAATAATCGTAGATCTCGCGCAGCCGCGGATGGCAGAAGTCAAGGAACTCGAGCGTCGTCCAGCGTGGGTATCGGTTGCTCATGGATATGCGGATGTCAAATGTCGGATCGCTGAATGCTCCGACACTAGAGCCGGCCCTGCGAGTCGGGCAAACCTCGCGTGCTCAGCAGTCCTGCCAGATCGGCTTGCGCTTGTGGAGAAAGGCGTCGATGCCTTCGGCCGCGTCCAGGGCCTGCATGTTCTCCGTCATCACATGCGCCGCATAGTCATAGGCGCGCTTCAGGTCCATGTCGATCTGCCGATAGAAGGCGGCCTTTCCGATCTTCAACGTCTGGATCGACTTGCCCGCGATCTTGGTCGCGAGCGCCATCGTCGCCTTCGTGAGCTCCGCCGCCGGCACCGCGCGATTGATGAGGCCGATGCGCCGCGCCTCCTGCGCGCCGATCATGTCGCCGGTCAGCAGCATTTCCATCGCGTGCTTGGATGCCACCGCCCGGCTCAGCGCGACCATGGGAGTCGAGCAGAACAGGCCGATATTGACTCCCGGCGTCGCGAAGCGCGCATCCTCCGCCGCGATCGCGAGGTCCGCTGTCGCGACCAGTTGGGCCCCCGCCGCGGTCGCGATGCCCTGCACCTCGGCGATCACCGGGCGCTGGAAGTCGGTGATGGTCAGCATCAGGCGGCCGGCCAGCCCGAACACCTTGGCATGGAAATCGACCGTGGGCTCGCCGCTCAGTTCCTTGAGGTCGTGCCCCGCGCAGAAGGCCGGACCTGCGCCCGCAAGGATGACCACGCGCACCTTGTCGTCATGCGCCATGGATTCGAACTGCGTCATCAATTGCCGGATCATTTCCAACGATAGTGCGTTGCGCGCCTCCGGCCTGTTCATCGTCAGCCGCACGATGCCGTTCTCCAGCTCGTCCCGCAGGATCAGGTTGGTATCCGGGCAAACTCTTTGCTGGTTGCTGTCGCCGAACGATGTCAGTGCGATGTCCATGGCGCTTCTCCCGATGATCAGACCTGCGCGGCGATGAACAGATAGTCCCCGCCGACGTCCTCGTATTCGGCCGTCGTCCGCTCGAACCGTCCCTTTGCAAGGTCGTTGCGCAGGCGCTCGAGCCCTTCGCCCAATTCATTCGGATCCGCCAGGTTGGCGAAGGCCGAGATGTTCGCCCGCACTCGTTGCTCTAGATAAAGATGGGGCTGGTGCTTGCCGCTGTAAAGCAGCATGTCCACCGGTTGTTCCGGCATCCAGTGGAGCTTCTGCGTCCAGGTGCGGAAGCCCGCTCGGCGCAGCGAAATCTCGATGGTGTTCCAGTGCGGCATCGTCTCTGCCGCTCGCGCCATCATGATGGGGAAGTAGGCGCTGAGCCAGTAGCGCTTGATCTGCTCCGGCAGTGCCGTGAAGATCACCAGCCGGCCGCGGTCGAGCACGCGCGCAGCCTCCGCGAAGGGTGCCTCGAGGTCGTCGAAATGATGGATCGCAAGGGTACAGATCGCGCCGTCGAAGCTGCGATTGGGGAAGGGCAGGTTGGCGGCGTCTGCACCGATGAGCGGCAAGCACGGCACCTTCGCGCGCGCGGTGCGCAGCATCAGGCCGGAGCGGTCGAGGCCCAGCATCTCGAAGCCCCGCGCGCCGAGCGCGGTCGTGTAGTTGCCGGTGCCGCAGCCGATGTCCAGCACGTCGGCGCCCTGCCGCAGGTCGAGCAATTCCACCAATGCATCGAGGATCGCAGGTTCGGCATGCCGCGTCGCGTCATAGGTGGCGCCGATCTTGTCGTACAAAGGCTGGAAGGCAAGGCTGCTCATGGAGGTCATCAGTGAACCAGGTCAAGTATGGCGCGCGTCAGCGGCGCGGCGTGTTTGGACAATGATTGGGTGATCGAGAAATGGTGCAGGCCAGGCACCTCCATCAGGCGGACGTCCGCGCCGGTGGTGGAGAGCTTGGCGGCGAAGCGTCGCGACTGCTCGATCCATAGCGGCGGCTCGGCGCCGCCCGCGGCGACGATGGTCGGCACGCGGCAATGGAGCGGCAGGAATTGCGGGCTGAGCCCCGCCACGTCCTCCGCCGTCAGGCGCACATCCTCGTTGACGTCGATGCGCAGGACGGGACGCAGGTCAAAGATGCCGGTGACCAGGATCGCGCCCGCGACCGGCGCGCGGGGCAAGCCGTGGCGCGACCAGTCCTCCGCCATCATCATGGCGGCGAGGTGGGCGCCCGCCGAATTGCCGGCGATATAGATGCGGTCCGGGTCGGCGTTGAGCTGGCGGGCGCGCTGGCGCGTCCAGAGCAGAGCCTCCCTGGCCTGCGCGACCACCGTCCGCAGCGGGACGGCCGGGCACAGGTCGTAGCCCGGCACGACCACCGCCGCGCCCCGCTCGACCAGCGGCCCGGCCACATGGCCGACATGGTCCTTGGACAAGGCCCGCCAGAAGCCGCCATGGAAGAACAGGACAATCGGCGCGCCCGGGCGTGTGGCGGGGAAGAGATCGGCAAGCTGGCGCGGACCCTCGCCGTAGCGCTGGTCTGGGATCACGGAAAGGCGGGACTTGGCCTCCTCGGACAGCGCCAGATCCCGGGCCAGCCATTGCTCGTGGTCGGGCACCGCAATCCGCGGCATCATCTGCCGGGAAAGGTCCTGGTCGCTGTATAGGTCGTAGTCAGGGTCGGGCGACATGGTCGTCCATGGCGCTCATCATTCCCAAACGCGGCCGAAATGTCGAGAACAGCGAATTCAAATTGTGTGGTATCATAATACCAAAATCATAAGCTATTGATTTTGTGTATCTTCCTGGCATTGACGTGCTGCATTGGGTCTACTATACGATCCGCCGGCAGCCGGCAGGGCTTCGCTCCCAGGCCGGCCAACAGGAGCAGACAGATGAAAACCTATTCCGCCAAGCCGAGCGAGGTGGTCAAGAAGTGGATCCTGATCGACGCCGACGGCCTCGTGCTGGGTCGCTTGGCCTCGATCGTGGCGAACCGCCTGCGCGGCAAGCACAAGACGACCTACACCCCGCATGTCGATTGCGGCGACAATGTCGTTGTGATCAACGCCGCCAAAGTGAAGGTCACCGGCAACAAGCTCAATGACAAGGTCTTCCACTGGCACACCGGTCATCCCGGGGGCGTCAAGGAAGTCACCATGGGCAAGACCCTGGGTGGCCGTTTCCCGGAGCGCGCGATCGTCAAGGCGGTGGAGCGCATGGTGCCGCGTGGTCCCTTGGGCCGCCAGCAGATGAAGAACCTGCGCGTGTTCGCCGGCGCCGACCATCCGCATGCCGCCCAGCAGCCCGAGACGCTGGATGTCGGCGCCATGAACCCGAAGAACAAGCGGAGCGCGTAACATGAGCAATGAAACCAGCCGCGTCACGGACCTGAAGGATCTGAGGGACCTCGGTACCGTCCGCGCCGCCGCCGCCCAGCAGCCGGCCGCCGCGCCCAGGCGCGAGCGCAAGGTCGACGCCCAGGGTCGCTCCTACGCGACCGGAAAGCGCAAGGACGCCATTGCCCGCGTCTGGATCAAGCCCGGCAGCGGCAAGATCACCGTCAACGGCCGCGACAGCACGGTCTATTTCGCCCGTCCGGTGCTCCGCATGATGATCAACCAGCCGTTCGGCGTGGTGAACCGTGCGGGCCAGTTCGACGTGGTCTGCACCGTCGTCGGTGGCGGCCTCTCGGGCCAGGCCGGCGCGGTCCGCCACGGCATCAGCCGCGCGCTGACCCTGTTCGAGCCGGACCTCCGTCCAGCGCTGAAGCAGGGCGGGTTCCTGACCCGCGATCCGCGCACGGTCGAGCGCAAGAAGTACGGCCGCGCCAAGGCGCGCCGGAGCTTCCAGTTCTCGAAGCGCTAAGCGCTGCAGAGCGAGCAATCAGCAAAGGCCGGGCATCGTCCCGGCCTTTGTCATTTCCAGGCATTTGCGGCACTGTTGCGCCATGGAACACGCGCAACACATCTGGATCGACGAGGCCGATTGCCGGCTTGAGGATTTCCGCCGCCTGGTGGAGCGGCACGCGCGCCTAGCGGATTATCCGATGGCCAGCGCGGTCCATTCGAACGTGCTCGCCTATCAGGGCGGGGACATCCGCCGTGCCGCGGCCGATCTGGAGTGGCGCAAGGCGCTGATGGCGGAATGGGTACGGGCGCTGACGGAGGGGCCGGGCATCCTGCTGTTCCGCGACGCCTTCCCCGACCTGGCGGTCGTCGATGCGGCCACCGAGCGGTTTTTCGCGATGATCGAGGAGCAGCGCGCCGGCGCGGGCAACGCCGGCGACCACTTCGCCAAGCCCGGGGCCAATGACCGCATCTGGAACGCGCTGGAGAAGCTCTGCTTGCGTGATCCGCGCCTGTTCGCGCGCTACTACGGCAATGCGGCGGTCGCCCTGGTGAGCGAGGCTTGGCTCGGCCCTGGCTACCAGGTCACCTCGCAGATCAACGTGGTCAACCCGGGCGGGGAGGCGCAGCAGCCGCACCGCGACTACCACATGGGCTTCCAGACGGCCCAGACGCTGGCGCGCTTCCCGGCGCATGCCCATCGCCTGTCACCGACATTGACGCTGCAGGGCGCAGTCGCGCATTGCGAGATGCCGGTGGAGACCGGGCCGACGCTCTACCTGCCGTACTCGCAGAGCTACGAGCTTGGCTACCTCGCATGGCGCCGGCCGGACTTCATCGAGTATTTCAGCCGCCATCGCATCCAGCTCCCGCTGCACAAGGGCGACGCGGTGTTCTTCAACCCGGCCCTGTTCCACGCGGCGGGCAACAACCGCACCAGCGACGTGAGGCGCATCGCCAACCTGCTGCAGGTCTCCTCCGCCTATGGCCGCGCGATGGAAAGCGTCGACCGGACGCGCATGAGCGCCGCGCTCTATCCGGTCCTGCTGGCGATGCGCGCGGCCGGGGATCTCGACACCGACGAATGCGCCAACGCCGTGGCGGCGTGCGCGGAGGGATACTCGTTTCCGACCAACCTCGATCGCGATCCGCCGCTCTACGGCCTCGCGCCCGAAACCCAGGCGCAACTGATGCTGAAGGCGCTGTCCGAACAGTGGTCGGCCGGCCAGTTCAACGAAGCGCTGGAGAAACAAGCATGGCGGCGTTTGGCCTAGAAGCCGGCGCTATCGGCGGCGGCGTCTTCCTGCGAACTTGCTGAGCCGGCGAACCAATCGCCGCACAAGGTCGCCCTTCTTCTTCGATTCCTGCTTTGCGGAATCCGCCGTGAGCGGGCTATGGAACTCGAAGACCAGGTACGTCGCGGGCCCGGCGCCGACATTCCTGATCCCGTGCGCCTGGCCGGCGGCATAGTAGATGATTCCCGGTGCGCGGACCCCCGCGCCGACCGTCTCTACCTCGCCGGACAGCAGCACGATTCCCACGTCGTAGGGGTCCGCGTGCGGCGCGTAGCCCGCCGCCGGCCGCAAGGTCGTGAGATGGGCCTGGAGCTTGCTCAGCGAGTGGGTCGGCTGCTCGAAGAGAAGCTTCTGGGCGACCGCCTTTTGCTCCACGACGGCCGCGTCAGGCTTGAAGATGCTTGCGCACAAGGGCGTTTCGCTGTCGGCCACGCCGCCACGCCACTTGAACATGAGATAGCTTGCCGGTCGCGCGCTGACATTGTGGATCGTATGGTGCTGCCCGATCGGATAATAGCTGAACATGCCGGGCGCCATGTGGTGACGCCTGATGGCGGTGCCGTTCGGATCGTCCGCAAGCTCGACCTCCACCTCGCCATCCAGCATGACCAGCAGTTCTTCCTCCTCGTGAGTATGAGGCGGGTGCGGGCGATGGCCGGCACTGAGCACCGATACATGGCATGACATGATGTTCAGCGCGGCGGTTCGTCCGCTGAACTGGGGATATGCCCGCCAGCGCTTGGTCGCATCCTCGGCGAGGGGGACCGCGATAGACTTCGCCACTGTCGTGATCGCCATCGGCACTTCCTTCAAGGGCCGCATTGGCGGGGGCACGATCCGGTTGGCCGAGCGACGCGCCGAGCCGCTGACGAGAACGGTTGGCACGCGCGGGCTCTCCGCGACCTTCCAGGGCCAGGCGTAGTCGGCATTGAGCGGCATCGGGATCGGGTTGTCCGCTGCCGCGTATTGCAGCAGGAGCGCCGTGCGGGTACCTGGCGTGCCGCTATTGTACCCGGCATGCCAGAGGCGCCCGTCGAACAGGACCATGTCCCCGTCGCGGCAATCCGGACCATCGATCTGCGCCGCGGGATCGATCTTCCGCACGACCTCCAGCAGCTGTTCGTCGGTCACGGTAAACCGGTCGACATTCTGCTCCGCCGCCACGTCCTGTGCGGGACGGCCGAACAGATGCGAGCGCGTAACGAACCGCAGGCCCGACGTGCTGCTCGTGTTACGCAACCCGATCCAGACCGATATGGCGCGGGAGCCCGGATCCGACGTTTCCATGTCGGAGTGCCAGACCTGCCGCGTATCGGGGAGCCTGCGGATGAGCATCGCGCCCCACAGCACGATGTCATCGCCCAGCAACGGTCGCAGCAAGGCGGTGATTTCCGGACGTGATGCGATCTCATGGACCCCCGCGTTGGTGGCGGCATGGCCCTTGAACCAAGTGAGGGGCCGCGGAGCATCAGGAGTGCTCAAATACTCCTCGACGGCCGTGCATTCGGCTGGCGACAGGAGCGGAACCGGGCCGTAGAAGCCGAAGTGCTTGAGGTCGGCGCTGACGCGGTCGGTCAATCCCGAGGTCTCTGTCAGCTGAGTTTGCATGTCGGTATCGCTCACAAGACAGACGCCAAAGAATCTCGCGGCGAAGATACAGACGAGTGCATGGACGAGCAATCCGGCGGCTACGCTTCAAGGTTGAAATCAGGCCGCTTTGAGTTCATTGACACTGGAAAGTCACATGGCGAGATGCCGAAGGGCAATGATCAGCACCGATCTGCGAGGCATTCTGTGATGCCGCGCTGGCGCATGATTCTCAGCGCTCCTTGCTCTTGCCTTCTTTCTCGCCCTCTTCGAACAGGCGTCTGATCCAGTCCGGATGGCGGGCTGCGAAAAATAGAACCACGCAGGTTACGGGCGTGCCGATATTCCTTATGCCCTGCGGCCGACTGTTGGAACTGTAGATGACACCGAGCGGTTTGAGCCGCGGCGATAGATCCGGGATCGGCGCGTTGTAGCCGCCTGCCTCGGTCTGCTCGGGACGGTACCGCTCGGGCCGCGCATCGCGCGTTGAGATCGACACCCCTAGACCGGCGCTACGCCGAACGGCTCGGCGTGGAAACGGAAGACGATCGCGTAGACCAGCAATCCGGCGGCGATGCCTGCGAGATCAACCTTGAAGCTGCCATCGGTGCGGCCCGGGCGCTTGCCGCGATACGTGGCCGATAGGATCGCGAGCACGGCCCACAAAGCGAAAGCACCGAACAGGATATTCGACGCGAGATCGCCGTTTGCCAGCAGGTGAAAACCGGCCCAGATCAGGATTCCGGTCAGTATCGGATGTCGCAGCAGGTGACGGAGCCGCCCGGTATGCTGCCGGCCGCCACCAGCACGAAGGCGACCGCCATGGCTGCGGGGAGGAGGGTGCGGGCCGTCTGCGAGAGTTCGAAGATCTGCTCCTGCGGCGCCTGGCCGTAGCCGATGCCGGTCAGGACGAGCCCGTCCGCCGAAACCAGCGAGAACAGGATGTTGTAGCCCGCCTTGCCCAGACGGGCGACGAGCGCCGCCAGCGGGCCGCCGAAGTTCGGCAGGATGTGAATGCCGACAAACAGGACCAAGCCCCCGATCAGCAGCGCCACGGCTCCGCCTCACGCGCGGATTGGGAGGCTAGGTTATGGGGGAAAGCAGGGCATTGCCAATCGGCACACCGGCATCGCGAGAATTTCTGTTGTCGGCGGGGGACGCTTTCGCTAGCACTCCCCCGGAACGGCCAGTCAAGGCGAGGGGTGAAATGGCGAGCAACAAGCTTCGGGTCGCGATCCTGGGTGCCAGCGGCTATACCGGCGCCGAGCTGGTGCGCCTGCTCTCGCGCCATCCGCACGTCGCCATCGTTGCGCTGACCGCCGACCGGCAGGCGGGCAAGCCGGCCGCGGAGGTCTTCCCGCAGTTCCAGCTGCAGGAGCTGCCCACCCTGACCAAGATCGACGATGTCGACTGGGCTGGGGTGGATTTCGCATTCTGCTGCCTGCCGCACGGCCTGACGCAGGAGGTGATTGCCAGGCTGCCGCGGCACCTCAGGATCGTCGATCTCTCTGCCGATTTCCGCCTCGCGGACATCGCGACCTACGCCACCTGGTACGGGCACGAGCATCACGCGCCCGACCTGCAGAAGGAAGCGGTCTACGGCCTCACGGAAATCAACCGCGATGCGGTGCGCAAGGCGCGGCTGGTCGCCAATCCCGGCTGCTACCCGACGGCCGCTCAACTGCCCCTGATCCCGCTGCTCGAGAAGAAGCTGATCGACCCCGCGGACATCATCATCGATGCGAAGTCGGGCGTTACCGGCGCGGGGCGCGATGTGAAGCTCGGCAGTCTCTTTTCCGAGGTGACCGAGGGCATTCACGCTTACGGGGTGGCGAGCCATCGTCACGCACCGGAGATCGAGCAGGGGCTGTCCGAGGCCGCCGGCAAGCCGATCCTGGTGAACTTCACGCCGCACCTGATGCCGATGAGCCGCGGCATCCTTGCCAGCATCTATGTGAAGCTGGCTCCGGGCGTGACGGCCGATCAGTTGCGTTCGGCGCTGAGCGAGCGCTATCGCGGTGAATACTTCCTGCGCGTCCTGCCGAACGGTGCAGCGCCCGCGACACGTCATGTGCGCGGCAGCAATTTCGTGCTCATGTCGGTGCACGCCGATCGCGTGCCGAACCGGGCGATCCTGATGTCGGTGGAGGACAACCTGGTGAAGGGCGCATCCGGGCAGGCAGTGCAGAACATGAACGTGATGGCCGGCTTCCCGGAGGAGACGGCGCTCGAGCAATTGCCGCTGTTCCCGTAGGGAGCCTCGCGATGGCCGCGCTCATCCGTCCGCATCATGGCGTCACGCCCAGGATCGCGCCCAGTGCCTTCGTCGCGGAGACCGCTGTCGTGATCGGCGATGTGGAGATCGGGGAGCATGCGTCGATCTGGTATGGCTGCGTGCTGCGCGGCGATGACAACACGATCCGGGTCGGCGCACGCACCAACATCCAGGACGGCACCATCGTCCACATCAATCACGAGCGCGATGGCGCGGCCGGCACCAGGACCGTCATCGGCGCCGACGTCACGATCGGCCACATGGCGCTGATCCATGCCTGCACGCTGGAGGACGGCTGCTTCATCGGCATGAAGGCGTGCGTCATGGACGGTGCGGTGGTGGAATCGGGTGCCATGGTCGCGGCCGGTGCGCTGGTAACTCCCGGCAAGCGCGTGAAGCGCGGCGAGTTGTGGGCCGGCAGTCCCGCCAGGCTGATGCGCAAATTGAGCGAGGCGGAGCTGAGGTATTTCAGCTACACGGCGCAGCATTACGCCGAGCTGGCGGCGAGCTATCGCGACGCCTGAAGCGCCCGCGCACGGCTGGAGACGATTTCGGTCGTGAACTTGCGCGCCAGCACCTCGACCAGGTGCTCCGGATCGCTGGCGGCGAACGCGAAGGCGTGAGGGCCGCCGATGACCTCCCGCTTGAAGTAGCGGTAAATGGTCCGGTCGCGGCCCAGCGCGACGCCGTTGATGGTGATGCCTTGCGCGACCGCGCGGTCGCGCGCCGACCCGGCGTGCTCGCCCACATTGTCGACCCCGTTGCCGATGATGTTGATGATCCGGCGCTCCGTGGCAAAGGGAGCGGCCTGCAGCATCCCGGCGCCGTAATCGATCGCGCCCGACAGGTCGGTGAGGGCACCCAGCCTGACGACGATGTCGGAGCCGCGGATGGCGCGCAGTTGCTTGGCCGCCTCGGTCGACACCGCAGCGGCATCTTCCGGCGAGCCGATCACGCGCCAAGCGGCGAGCACCGGGTGGTTGCCGTCGGCCCAGACGAACAGGGCAAAGCCGATGCGCCCGTGCTGTCCTTGCTGGATCGCGGCGACGATCTGCGGAGAACGGATCGCCATGACGATACCGTCGACCTGCAGCAGGGCTTCCGGCGCCTCGATCGAGCTGGAGAGGTCGAGGCCTGTGACGATGTTGGCATCCGTCCTGATGCCGTCCGCGAACCCGACGCGGCCCGCGAGGACGGCGCAGCCAACGACAATGAATGCAAGCAGACGGCGCACGACACCAGCTTTCGTCCCGCCGCCCGGGCGCGTCAAGCCGAATATGCGGCCAGCCCTCCGGGCAATCTACAATCGGGCAGGCTACAATCCGGGCAGGCTACATTCGGTCCGGTCGCGAAGCGGGCTCGATGTTCAGCGCAATCTCCGATACGAATTTCATCGCGAACACCTGGACCAGGGTCTCTGCATTGTCGGCCGGCAGCACGAATGCCGTTCGGCCGCCGATGACCTGGCTGCGATAGTAGTTGAGCACGGCCGGATCACCGCCGACGACGACGCCGTTGATGGTGGCGCCGCTTGCCAGCAACGCGGCGCGGGCACGCTGCGGATCCTCGCCCACATTGTCCTCGCCGTTGCCGATGATGTTCACGAGCGCACGTTTCGCGCGGAAGGGAGCTTGCGACAGCATCTCGGAGGCATGTTCCATCGCGCCGGAGAGGTTCGTCAGCGTTCCGACCGAACGGGCGGACGACTTCAACAGCGAGTCGAGACGCGCGGTGATCTCCTGCGACGTCGCTTCGGCGTCCTCTTGCGAGCCGATGGTGCGCCATGACACCAGTTCCGGGTAATCGCCATCCGCCCATACGAACACGGCAAAGCCGATTCGACGGTGCTGGCCGTGCTGGATCGCCGCGAGAATAGCTGGCGACCGGATGGCTTGGGCCATGCCGTCGATCTGGAGCATGGTCTCTTGGGCGTTGATCGAACTCGAGACGTCGAGGCCGGTGATAATATTGGCGTCGGTGCTCAGTTCATCATTTGCGACCGCTGGAACACAGCTCAGCGCGCCGCACAGAGCGAAGAAGGCAACGAGGGCGGAACGAACCATATTGACCTCCAGTCGCCGACCACCGGCGACCGCCGAAGCAACGTTGACATCACCTCCCTTGAGCACAGCTTATGCTAAACAGCCTTAATGAGCCGTTAAGCGCCGACCGGATCGCCAGCATACCGGGGCGTTGAGAGAACGGACTAGGCCGCTAAGTGGTTCCCCCGCGCTATGCGCTTCTGACTTCCCGTAGGAAATCAGTGACCTTGGTCTGCACCTGCGCGGACCGGTCGGCGAGCTTGGCGACTGCGGCGAGCATCGCGCGCACCGCGCCTCCCGTCTGGGTGGCTGCCTCGGAAACGTGGCCGATGCTGCTGCTGACCGATTGCGTGCCGCTCGATGCGCCTTCGACATTGCGAGCGATCTCGCGCGTCGCCGAATCCTGCTGCTCGATGGCAGTGGCGATGGCGGCGGCGATCTGGTTGATCTCGCCCACAATGCTCGAGATGCCCTGGATTGCGCCGACCGCGGTCTTGGTCTCTCCCTGGATCATGGCGACCTGCTGGGCGATCTCGTCGGTCGCGTGGGCGGTCTGGTTGGCGAGGTTCTTCACCTCGCTGGCAACCACCGCGAAGCCCTTGCCGGCCTCGCCCGCGCGGGCCGCCTCGATGGTCGCGTTGAGCGCCAGCAGGTTGGTCTGCTCCGCAATATCGGTGATCAGCTTGACCACGTCGCCGACCTTCTGGGCTGCGTCCGCGAGGCCCTGGATCTGCTTGTCGGTCTCGCTCGCGCGCGCCACGGCGTGGGCCGCGATCTCGGCTGAGCGCTCCGTCTGGCGCCCGATCTCGCCGACCGATGCCACCAGCTCCTCGGTCGCGCCGGCCACGGAATTGACGTTGCTGCCGGCCGATTGCGACGCTTCGTTCGCGGCCCTCGCTTCCGCCTCGGTCTGCCGCGCCGCGTCCGACATGAGCTCGACGGACTGACGCAGCTCGGCCATGACGCCTTCGAAGCTCTTGAGCAAATCTGTGATGCTTTGGTCAAAGCTGTGGCACACCGCCTCCATGCGGTCGCCGCGCCGGGCGCGCGCCTCCGCCTCGGCCTGCTGCTGATCGGCCAGGCGATCGGCCTGGCTGAGGCTCTCCTTGAAGGAGAAGAGGGCGGCGTACATCTGCCCGATCTCATCCGCGCGCCGCATGTCCGGTATCTCGATGGCGCGCTCGCCGCCGGCCATCCGCGCCATGATCGCCGTGACGGCCCTGACCGGACGGGAAACCGACCGGCCGATCACGAGATTGCCGAAGATGAGGCCGGCGATCACCAGCGCGATCGCGGACATCATCGCCGTCATCAGCGTGTTCTTGATGGCGGCGGTCTCGGCGGCGGTCTCGGCATTGACCGCCTCCAGCTTGTTGCTGACCGCGCTCATGCGGGCCATGAGCTCCGTAGACGAGTTGAGGAACGCTTCGAGCTCCTGGTTGGCCTTGTAGTTGTCGCTGAAGCCGAGTTCGACCAGCGTCAGGGCCCGCGCGGCGAACGCCTCCATGGCCTTGTGGGTCTCGGTCATATCGTGCCCGACATCCTCCGGCAGGCGGGCCGGCGGCTCCTTGACCAAGTGAGTCCCCAATGGTGCCGCATGCGCCTTCGTGGCCTGGAGCACCACGGGTCCCTGGTCGCGTTTCATGCGTCCGATGCGGATCGCCGCCTCGACATCGTTGGCGAGGGTGGCGCGCGTCAGGTCGGCGCCCATATGCTGCTTCAGCAGCGATCCCACGGCGACCTGCGCCTCGATCGCGCTATTGATCTTGGTCATGCCGTAGAGGCCGGCTGCGCCGACCAGGATCGTCGCCAGCACGGCCGCGCCGGCTGACAGCATCATCTTGCCCCCGATGTTCATGACGACGGCCACTCCTTGCAACACCCCGTGCTGCAAGGGTACGGCGCAGCCGTAAACAGAATCCTAAGAGACGGCCCGGGAGAGAAACGGCCCGGGAGCAGGCGCGTCTAGGCACCCAGCGCTTGTGACAGGTCGGCGAACAACTCCCCGGCATCCTCGATGCCCGCCGACAGGCGCAGCAGGTCGCCCGGCACCGGGGTGCCCGCTCCCTCGATCGAGGCGCGATGCTCGATCAGGCTCTCCACGCCGCCGAGCGACGTCGCGCGCTTCCACAGCTTCACCTGCGCGGCGCAGCGGATGGCCGCCGCCTCGCCGCCTTTGACTCGGATCGAGAGCATGCCCCCGAATCCGTTCCGCATCTGGCGCCGGGCCAAATCATGCTGTGGATGGCTGGCGAGGCCGGGATACAGCACCTGCTCGACGCGGGGATGCCCCTCCAGCCGTTCGGCCAGGTGGAGCGCGTTCGCGCAGGCTTGCCTCACGCGCAGCGGCAGCGTCCGCATGCCGCGCAGCAGGAGCCACGCTTCGAAGCTGCCCAGCACCCCGCCGCAACTGGTGCGGACGCCGCAGATCCGCTGCCAGAACTCGTCGTGCCGCGCCGTGGTGAGGGAACCGGCAAGCACGTCCGAATGGCCGTTCAGGTATTTGGTCGCCGCATGCATGACGAGATCGGCGCCGAGGGCAACCGGCTGCGTGAGGATCGGCGTTGCGCAGGTGGAATCCACCGCCAGGCGCGCGCCGGCGCCATGCGCGATCTCCGCGAGTGCGGCCAGGTCGAACACCTGCCACATCGGATTAGCGGGCGTTTCCGCCCAGATGAGCTTGGTCCGGCCCGGCCGCATCGCCGCGCGCACCGCATCGAGATTGTCCATCTCGACGAAATCGGCCTTCAGGCCCCATTCGCTCGCCGGTCCAATAAGCCACTTGCGAAGCCCCCAATACATGACCTTCGGCGCGACGATGTGATCACCCGGCCTGAGCGCCAGGAAGGGCGCCGTGGCCGCCGCCATTCCAGCGGAGAACAGCAGCGTCGCGGCGCCGCCTTCCAATCGCGTCAGAAGCTCCTCCGCCTGGTCCCAGGTCGGGTTGTCCTCGCGTGCGTAGGAGCGGCCGGAGCGATATTCGTTGTCCTCGTCGCGCAGATAGGTGGTCGACATATGGACCGGCTGGACGATTGCTTTGGTGGTCGGCTCGATCCAGCCCAAGGCCTGCGCGCACAGGGTTTCGGGGGAGAGGGGGTTGTCAGACATGAGAGCGCTCGCGGAGTGGGTACTAGGGCGCGTCAGGCTAGACGATACGGCGGCAAACAAAAAGACCGCCCGCCCGAGGGATGCTCCCAGGGGCGGGCGGTCCGATGGTCCGCGGGTCGCAGGCCGCGGTCGGGACTTAGCCGGAGTAGTACATCTGATACTCGATCGGATGCGGCGTGTGCTCCAGCGCGTAGACCTCTTCCCACTTCAAGGCCATATAAGCCTCGATGAAGTCCTTGTTGAACACGTCGCCCTTGAGCAGGAAGGCGTGGTCGGCCTCGAGCGACTGCAGCGCCTCGCGCAGCGAGCCGCACACGGTCGGCACGTCCGCCAACTCTTCCGGCGGCAGGTCATAGAGGTTCTTGTCCATCGGGTCGCCCGGATGGATCTTGTTCTGGATGCCGTCCAGGCCCGCCATCAGCAGGGCGGAAAAAGCCAGGTATGGATTGGCGAGCGGATCGGGGAAGCGCACCTCGACGCGCTTGCCGTTCGGGCTCGCCACATACGGGATGCGGCAGGAGGCCGAGCGGTTGCGGGACGAGTAAGCCAGCAGCACCGGCGCCTCGAAGCCCGGGATAAGGCGCTTGTAGCTGTTGGTGGTCGGGTTGGTGAAGGCGTTGATCGCCTTGGCGTGCTTGATGACGCCGCCGATGTAGTAGAGCGCCGTCTCGGAGAGATCCGCATAGCCGTTGCCCGCGAACAGCGGCTTGCCGCCCTTCCAGATCGACTGATGGACGTGCATGCCCGAGCCGTTGTCGCCCTTGACCGGCTTCGGCATGAAGGTCGCGGTCTTGCCATAGGCATGCGCGACGTTCTTCACGACGTACTTGTACTTGATCATGGCGTCGGCGCACTGCACCAGCGTGCCGAACTTCACGCCCAGCTCATGCTGGCTCGGCGCGACCTCGTGGTGATGCTTCTCGACCTCCACGCCCATGGCGGCGAGGGTGGACAGCATCTCGGAGCGCAGGTCGCCGCCGGAGTCCAGCGGCGCCACCGGGAAGTAGCCGCCCTTCACCTTCATGCGGTGGCCGTGATTGCCTTCCTCGAACTTCTTGCCCGACACGTACGAGCCTTCTTCGGAGTCGAGATAGACGTAGGTCTCGTTCATCTTGACGTCGTAGCGAACGTCGTCGAACACGAAGAACTCGGCCTCCGGGCCGAAATAGGCGGTGTCGCCGATGCCGGAGCTCTTCACATAAGCTTCCGCCTTCTTGGCGATGGAGCGCGGATCGCGGCCATAGGCCTGACCGGTCAGCGGCTCGGCGATGTCGCAGAAGATGACCAGCAGCTTCTGGGCGGAGAAGGGGTCCAGCACCGCGGTGTCGCAATCCGGGATCAGCGTCATGTCGGATTCGTTGATGGCCTTCCAGCCCGCGATCGACGAGCCGTCGAACATCACGCCCTCGGTGAGGAAGTCCTCGTTGATCGTCGACACGTGATGCGCCAAGTGCTGCCACTGGCCCATGGGATCGGTGAAACGAAAATCGACATACTGGATCTCCTCCTTCTTGATGAGATCCAACACTTTCTTGACGCTCGACATGATACCTTCCTGATCTCTGGATTGATTGACTGGTCCGGCAGCTTGGCCGCCGGCGCCCTCGGCATGATTTGAGCTAGATCGCTTCCGGACCGCGTTCGCCGGTGCGGATGCGGATCGCTTCCTCGACGTTCAGCACGAAGATCTTGCCATCGCCGATCCGTCCGGTAGCGGCCGCCTGGCGGATCGCCTCGATGGCGCGCTCCACCATGTGGTCCTCCACCACGACCTCCAGCTTCATCTTGGGCAGGAAATCGACGACATACTCCGCTCCGCGATAGAGCTCGGTATGGCCCTTCTGCCGGCCGAAGCCCTTCGCCTCGGTGACGGTCAACCCCTGGATGCCCACCTCGTGCAGCGCGTCCTTCACTTCGTCGAGCTTGAACGGCTTGATGATGGCTTCGATTTTCTTCATTTGAACACCTGAATGGCCTGCGACCAGACGCGTATCAGCAAGGGTCATGCCAAGCAATGGCGCCGATCCAATCCACAGCTTTGCGCCATTTCCAGGCGCTGTCCAACGCTTCTCCTGCCCAACATTTGGGCGATCATGCCCGCAATTTAGGCAGGAGATTTCAGGCAGGAGCAACCGCGCCTCTGCTGGCCCTGCGCAACGCGCCGGCATGGCGGTGCAGCGAGCCCGTCCCGATCATGTTAAGGATATCAGCCCACCTCACCACCACGGAGCCATGCCATGCCGGAACTCGTCATCGATGCGCGCAGTGCGGATCTGGGCGGCGGCTTCACGGTGAAGCGAATCCTGCCGTTCCGGCAGCGCCGCATGGTCGGGCCCTTCATCTTCCTGGACCACGCAGGGCCCCTGAGCCTTCCGCCGGAACGGCTGCGCAAGGCCGACGTGCGGCCCCACCCGCATATCGGCCTCTCCACCGTCAGCTACCTGTTCGAGGGCGCCATCACTCACCGCGACAGCCTCGGCGTGGAGCAGGTGATCCAGCCCGGCGCGGTGAACTGGATGACCGCTGGACGCGGCATCTCGCATTCGGAGCGCTTCGACGCGCCGGACAGCGCCGGGCAAGGTTGCGAACTGATCCAGAGCTGGGTGGCCTTGCCGGCGGGTGACGAGGAATGCGCGCCGGCATTCGATCACTATGCCGCCGAGCGGCTGCCGATGATGGAAGAGGGCGGCGCCTGGGCGCGGCTGATCGCGGGCTCCGCGTTCGGCGCGACCAGCCCCGTCGAGACGCGCTCGCCGCTTTTCTATCTCCACGTCATTCTGGGGCCGGGTGCGCGGATCGACCTGCCGCAGGGCTACGCGGAGCGCGCGGCCTATGTTGCGGACGGATCGGTGGAGGTCGACGGGCGCGCCTGTTCGGCCGGCCAGATGATCGTCTTCGGCCCTACGGAACAGCCGCTCCTATCTGCCAGCGCGCCGGCGACGGTCATGCTGCTCGGCGGCGAGCCGCTCGGGGAGCGGTTCATCTGGTGGAACTTCGTCTCCTCCCGCAAGGAGCGGATCGAGCAGGCGAAGGCCGACTGGAAGGCCGGCCGCATCGACCTGCCGCCCAACGACAACGCGGAGTTCATCCCGCTGCCCGAAGAGCGCACCAGGCCGGCTCGCCCCGAACCGCTGTCGTAGGCCGTGCAGTGGCGCGACCTCCAAGTGCCTCTACCTTGCGAACCTGAGAGCGGACTGATCGGGTTGCTGCCGATTGGTTGCTGTTGGAGTTGCATAGCCTGGATGAAAAAGCCTGTCTGCTGCGTTATTGACGGTTGTGGCGCCAGATGGTCCACTGCTTGGCGGCAACTTCGTTTTCGGGGGACTCATGTTTGGATCGCGTCGACGCTGGGCGATTGCCGCCCTTTTCATCCTTGCTGCCTGTGGCCAGACGCGCGAGCCATTGCCGATCGCCCGCGCGCCGGCGGACGCTCCACAGCCGAATCTCCCGCCCAGCAATTACGAGCTTGCGGATCCTGGAACGGTATTCGTATGGCGCGATCTCGGTAGTGCAGAAGAGAAGGAGGAAATTGTGGGGGAGCACAAAGGCCGCCAAATGGAAGCGATCTATGGAGGGCGGCGCTCCTTCGCCTATGCGCCGAACCCGTGGGCGGACGAGGAGAACACCAACAAAGCGGATATCGAACCGCTGTTCCCGCTAGCAGTCGGCAAGAAGGTCACGTTCTACCGCCAACCGCCGGCGGGGCGGACCTTCGACACGGTGGAAGTGGTGCGTACCGAAACGCTTACTCTCCCGCTCGGGACGGTGGATACGTACGTGATCGAAACCACCTCGAAGCTGGTTTCCGGCAACTGGATCGGCCGAGCCACGGTCTGGTATGCGCCTTCACTGCGCTGGCAGGTTCAATGGGCGATCAGGGACAATGACGGCGATACTCGCCGGCGCCAGGTCATTGCAATCAAGAAGCCATGAGACCGCTTCCGATGGCAAGGCCGGAGCAGGTTCGACCATGCCATGAGAGTTCGAGGTGAGCGGCTAGTTCGGACGGGGAAGCAGCATGACGTACATCAAGAAGCCGGCTGGCACGGCCTGGTCCATTGTCGCTGGAGCCGTCTGCGCGGCGCTCATGGCACCTTCGGCGAGAGCGGACACGCAGTATTGGATCGATTCGGAGGTCTGGGCGGCCTATCAGCGCTACGCCAACGCCGTCGGATCGACCAGACCCGGAGCATTCGCGATCACCGAAGATGGACACAGCTTCTGGTATGTGAAATGCCGGACAACCAGATGTGCCGGCTCCACGACCTACCGGCATGATGCAAAGCATGCTTGCGAGAAAGAGTACAGCATACCGTGCATCGTCTTCGCGCTGCGGCAGGAGATCCTTGTGGAGTATGCGATCCGTCCGTGACGCTCAGCATCTGCTGGCAATGCAGCCTGCTGCCGTTTGCTGGCGATTATATTGCTTAAGTGACACAGCAAGAGTCTGCCCGCCAGGCCGGCGCTACTTTGCCCGATTTTGACGCTTCGATTTCCGAAGCGATGCTTGCTGCTGGCGCAGACGTCCTAATTGCTTCCGGCTTGGTTGAGATGAAGTTGCCTCGCTCGGCACTAGAACCAGCCGTTCGAGATGTTTTGTGGGATGTTCTGTTTTCTCAATATCGTGAAGCGCGTAAACGATCACATTCGTTAGGGCCAGAAAATTAGCGCAAGCGGTTTCAACTTGCGATGCGCTGATCCCATCTGGTTCGTTCCACTTATTGCCCTCCTTGAGGCGCCATTCGATCGGACCACCATTGTCATCAAGCGCATTGGGATGAAAGGTGCGGTGCGCTAGCTGGTTTCGGAAGCCTTCATAACCGACGGCCTTAAGAAGCACCCCCTCAACAAAATCAGTCCATGCGGGGTTCAGCTTTGAATGGGTAAGTGCGGCAGCCAGTAAGTCTGCGCGGGAACGAAAGCTGCGCCCAGAGTAAAATATCGCCTCAGCCACCTGGAAAGTCAGATCAGCGGCGCAGGCAAAAAGTAGCGAGAGGTAATACTCTAGCTCGGCCCACTGAGCGAGCGCCTTGCCAAAAGTGTGATAGAATCGGTCGATCTCCGACAACTCATCCAGCGGTGTTTTGGTCATGCCAGACTCCAAGTCAGAAGTAGATCAAAAACGAGACGAAGCCCTGCGGCGCATGCTGAACACGCCGCGCACGCCGCATCAGCAGGTGAAGGCGAAGCCGAAAGCGAAAGGCAATACAAAGAAGCCCGCCAAATAGGCGGGGCCTTTTGCTTTAACTGTCGGAGCAAATGTCACGTGGTCATTGGCTGCGGGGGCATGCGCTCTCGCCGACATTTGTGGCGCAATCATTGGCTCGCCCTTTGCTATGGTCGCGCCGCTCGTATTGCTGGTCCTGATTGGACTCACGCTAGAGGTCCAAGCAGCGATAGGCGCCAAAGAGCACAAGCGCAATGCCTGCACCGTCGAGGAGCAGGCCGAAGGCTGAGGCATCGCGCGCCGTTGATGTGATGATATAGCCAGGCACGACGCCACTGCGTTTCGGATGGTTTATCCATTCGCCGAAACCGAAGATGAGCGCGCCGGCTGCGATCAGCGCGACATCATTTCTGTTCGCTGTGAGTGCGGCGATAAGCACGACCAGCGATGCCGCAATGAGAGCCTTATACCAAGAGTCAATCTTGAGTCCCGACATCAGACCGTCCATCTTCTAGCGTCCCGCGCACCCGAGTTTGGCGACTCGGGATTATACTCTGGCTGCGGGCGACAGTCGCAAAACTGTCGCCCGTTGCAATTCAAGATGTTAGGGCGTCTTTTAGCGCCACTTCTTGCCCTTGCGGTGCTGCCTCAAAGCCTGTTGCCAGTCTTAGGCCCGGTCAATCCGCCGATACGTGAGGCGCTTACCTGCTGCGCCCTTGTGGGCCAGGACGGCGCGCTGGTCATCGTCCACCTTGAGTGCGGCGCGGCGGTTGTAACGGAAATCAAACTCGGTCAGGTAGCGGTAAAGGTGCTGCTCGTCGCAGTGCTGATAGACGCCGTTCATGCAGCGCTTGAACACGGAGAATAGATGCCCGCCTCGTCGGTCATGATGGCAGTCTCGCGGTCCACGTTGGCGCGCATGAGCGGCAGCACGTTGGCGACCGTGGCGCGGTCAACATGGAACGAGCGAGCCTTGCCGCCGCGCTCGACAAAGGTGAACACGGCGATTTTGTGATTGTAGCCACTCTTGCCCTTGCGACCGGCCTTGCCAGACTTGCGACCGATGTAGGTTTCGTCGGCTTCCACGATCTTGCCCGAGCCGCCCATCGGTTCCTTGTCGGCGGGCTTCATGGCTTCGCGAATACGATGGGCCATGAACCATGCCGACTTGTAGGTGATGCCCAGCATGCGGTGGAGCTGATGGCCGCTGATGCCATTCTTGCTGGCCGCCATCAGGTGAGTGGCCAGAACCCACTTGTGCAGGGGAATATGGGAACGCTCGTAAACGGAGCCGACGCGAACCGTATACTTCTTGCGGCAGGCTTTGCACTGATACCAGCCTTCGCCCGCGCTCTCGCCGCCCAGTTCCGTGCTGGCTTCGATCGTGCCGCAGTAAGGGCAAACCGGACCATCGGGCCAGCGAATAGCCTCAAGGTGTTTGCGGGCTGCGGTCTCATCGGTGAAGATCGGTGCGGTAAGGTCGGTCATGGCTCTCTCCCCTACAGGTTCATATGGGGATGGAGCCTTGCGCAGTCAAGTATATAATCGCCATTTGCTGACAGTGAATAATTCCAACGTGCAGGATGGCCGAGCAGCCTTGCGGCGCCCGCCGGACCTCTCTGAAAGGAGACATCGGATGCCTGATGACGCGCTTGCGAAAGCCCTGTTCCGCGCCCTGTTGGCGCTTCGAATCACGCTCGGGCTATTCCTGCTGCAATGGGGCGTGGAGAAGTTCATCGTGCCCCAGTCCAACACCTTCATCTGGAGCCATTTCTACGGCATCGACGTGTCGCACATGCTCGGTTACGCCTTCGGCGCGGCGGAGATCGCCATCGCGCTGTGCATGATCCTCGGCCAGTTCCGGACGATCGTCTATGGCGCGGCCCTGGCGCTGCACGCGGTCACCGTGGTGGTGACCTGGCGGCAGCTCATCGATCCCTGGGGCGATCCGGTCAATCACCTGTTCACGGCCGGCGTGCCGGTGCTGGGCGCGTTCCTGGCGCTGTTCCTGCTGCGCCAGTGGGATCGCGGGCTGCTCGAGAAATGAAATGGGCCGGGAATGACCCGGCCCCTTCGGCTGAAATGATCGCCTGCGCTACTCCGCCGCCTTCTTGCGCTGCTCCAGGAAGCCGCGCATGCGGCGCATCGCTTCGGCGATGTTCTCCAGGCTGTTGGCGTAGGAGATGCGCAGATAGCCTTCGCCAAAGGCGCCGAAGCTGGTGCCGGCGATCGAGGCGACGCCCGCATCGTCCAGCAACCCGACCTCCATCTGCTTCGACTTGAGGCCGGTGCCCTTGATGTTGGGGAAGGCGTAGAACGCGCCAAGCGGCGTGATGCACGAGACGCCGGGCAGCTTGTTCAACTCGGCCACCACAAACTTCCGGCGCTCGTCGAACGCAATCATCATCTTGTCGATCTCGCCGCGCGGACCCTTCAGGGCCGCGATGCCGGCCCATTGCGCGGCCGCGTTGACGCAGGAATGCACGTTGATGCAGAGCCGCGTCGCCTGGTCGATCAGCGATTTCGGCCAGACCGAATAGCCCATGCGCCAGCCGGTCATCGCGTAGGTCTTGGACCAACCATCCAGCACGATCAGGCGGTCGGCGAGCTCCGGATACTTGAGCAGGCTGGTGTGCACGTTGCCGTCATAGAGCATCTCGGAATAGATCTCGTCCGACATGATGGCGACGTTCGGATGCTGCACGAGGCCGGCTACCAGCTTGTCGATCTCCGCCTTGACGCAGATGCCGCCGGTCGGGTTGGCGGGCGAGTTGATGATGATGAGCCGCGTCTTCGGCGTGATGCGGGAGAGCACGTCCTCCGCCTTGAAGCCGAAGCCGTTCTCCTCGAGCAGCGGCAGCGGCACCGGCGTCGCGCCGACGAACTTGATGACGGATTCGTAGATCGGGAAACCGGGGTTGGGATAGATGATCTCGGCGCCGGGCTCGCCGAACATCGAGATCGCGAAATACATCGTCACCTTGCCGCCGGGCACGATCAGGACGTTGCCCGGATCGACCTCGACGCCATGGCGGCGATGGAGATCGGCGGCAACCGCCTCGCGCACCTGCGGGATGCCGTTGGCGGGAGTATAGCCGTGGTGGCCGTCCTTCAGCGCCTTGACGGCGGCCTCGACGATATGCCCGGGGGTCTGGAAGTCCGGCTGGCCGATCGAGAGGCTGATGATCGACTTGCCCTGCGCCTCCAGGGCCTTGGCGCGGGCCAGAACCTCGAACGCCGATTCGGTGCCAAGGCGGCTCATGCCGCTCGCCAACTGAAGCATCGCTTATTCCCTTTGCAGTCGTGAGCCCGCCGTCCGGGCCCCGGTCAGCCGCGGATTTTATGGAGTTGGCCACCGGTGGTGGCTGTCCGCGCCGACAGGAATTTGCGAAATGGCGACAGCCCCCTGTCGTTGAAAGGGGATTGGGCCATGCTTAACTTGGCCTCCAAGACCTTGACCCGGCGGGCTCCCTGGTTTAGACCCCGCGGCGCGGTGGCGGGTGTAGCTCAATTGGTTAGAGCACCAGATTGTGGATCTGGGGGTTGCCGGTTCAATCCCGGTCACTCGCCCCAAATTCTTCCCGGAAATGGCGGTTCCGCTACATGCCCCTGATGCAGGGCAGGCATGAAGTTTCCGCGTGACACCCGTGTCAAGCTGAGATACGTTCCTGCGCCTGTCGGTCGCAGACCGGCGAGCTTCCAGTTGGCGCGAGCCACGGTCCAAGTTCTGGGATGACAAGCTTTCGGGGCCGCCTCAAGTGCGGTTCTCTGCTGCAAGATCAGCAAAAAAGGCAGGCGTGATGGGCCTGCCTTTTTTGCGTCGGCTGCGCGGCGCCGCGGGCCGACGCACGGATTCCGGCTGGCCTCTCAACCGACCCTGCGATAGAATCTGACCAAACGGACAAGTCTCGGGATGCCAGGTCCGAGCGGTCCCATCTCAAAATCGAACGGGAGGTCAGCACATGTCCCTGCTGATTCGTGGCGGCACCGTCGTAACGGCCGAAGGCAGCGCGCGCGCCGACGTCTATTGCGCAGACGGCGTGATCAAGGCAATCGCGCCGGATCTCGACGCACCCTCCGGCGCCCGCGTCGTCGATGCCGGCGGCCAGTATGTGATGCCCGGCGGCATCGATCCGCATACCCACATGCAACTGCCCTTCATGGGGACGGTGGCGAGCGAAGACTTCTTCACCGGCACGGCCGCCGCCGCGGCCGGCGGCACCACCATGATCATCGATTTTGTGATCCCCGCGCCGAACACGTCGCTGCTCAGTGCCTACGATCAGTGGCGCGAGTGGGCGCAGAAATCCTGCCAGGACTATTCCTTCCATGTCGCTGTGACCTGGTGGAGCGACGAAGTCCATCGCGACATGGGCACGCTGGTTCAGGAGCGTGGCGTCAACAGCTTCAAGCACTTCATGGCGTACAAGAACGCGATCATGGTGCCGGACGAGAACCTGGTGAAAAGCTTCGCGCGCTGCCAGGAGCTGGGCGCCATCGCCACCGTCCACGCGGAGAACGGCGAGCTGGTGTTCCATCTCCAGCAGGAGATCCTGAAGCGCGGCATCACCGGTCCTGAAGGGCATCCGCTGTCGCGACCGCCCGAAGTGGAGGGCGAGGCCGCCAACCGCGCCATCCGCATCGCGCAGGTGCTCGGCGCGCCGCTCTACATCGTGCACAATTCCTGCAAGGAATCGGTGGAGGCGATCGTCCGCGCGCGGCTCGAGGGGCAGCGCGTCTATGGCGAGGTCCTGGCCGGCCATCTGCTGATCGACGACTCCGTCTATCGCCATCCGGACTGGAACTTTGCGGCTGCCCACGTCATGAGCCCGCCGTTCCGCCCGAAGGAGAACCAGGAATACCTGTGGCGCGCGCTTCAATCCGGCAGCCTGCAGACCACCGCCACCGACCATTGCTGCTTCTGCGCCGATCAGAAGGCGATGGGCCGCAGCGACTTCACCAGGATCCCGAACGGCACCGGCGGTGTCGAAGATCGCATGTCGGTGCTGTGGCATCATGGCGTCGGCACCGGGCGCCTGACGCCAAGCGAGTTCGTGCGCGTCACCTCGACCAACGCGGCGCAGATATTCAACATCTATCCACGCAAGGGCTCGGTCAGCGTCGGCGCCGATGCCGACCTTGTCGTGTGGGACCCGGAAGGCATGCGCACCATCTCGGCGAAGACGCACCACCAGAAGGTCGACTTCAACATCTTCGAGGGGATGACCGTGAAGGGCGTCCCGAGCCACACGATCAGCCAGGGCAAGCTGGTGTGGGACAACGGCCAGCTCAACGTCCAGAAGGGCGCCGGCCGCTATGTCGACCGGCCGCCTTTCCATGCGATGTTCGAGGCCCTCGCCAAGGCGAACGCGGCGCGCTCGCCGCGGTCGGTGCCGCGCAAGGCCGCGCAGTAATCACGCTTCTCCTCCCTCAAGCGGCCGGCACATCGCCGGCCGTTCTCTTACGGTCGTAACCCGCCTGGCTGCTGCGACGATTGGTAGTGACGGCCGGGGAGGCGCTACTACCATTATGCTCAAAGCGCGCGCGGACGCACCGGTGCAACAGGACCGCGCTTGACTCATCATTCAAAAAATATGGACACTATCCATGCCGACGGCCTGGATATTGTCAGGCCGGTATGCGTTCGGGGTGCGTATGCTGATTGTGCCTTGTCGGCAGGCGAGGAAGTGGGGCTCAGCACACGCTGTGGAGTCTTTCGTCGCCGGATCGCGTGCGATCCGGCGAAGGATGTCTCACACCCGTGCCGGATCGCGAAGGGCGGCAAGACCCGGTGCGACGGCGCGGCGCGGTGGTTCCTCGGACGAGTGGCCGGTTTGGAGAACAGGCAGCGTGGCATTGGAAATTGTTTGCCATTTGAGGGGAGTCACGCAATGCGCACCGCGGATCACGATCATATTCGCAAGGAGCTTGTCAGGTTGAGCAAGATGGCGCGCGAGCTTCGGATGAACGAAGTCGCGCATTTCATCGACGTCGCCCGCGAGGTCGCCTCGGAGTTGGCGGCGTCGAAGCCGGAGAAATCCAACGTAACGCGGCACTGAACGCTTCGGGCGTCGCCGCGGGGGGAGCCGCGGCGACGTTTCTCTGCGCTCCATCGCAGCCCACGTAGATGCCGCCCGATTCTGTCGAGGCCAGCGACCGAGCGTGTCCGTCGGCCTATTGGGTTGCGCGCCGAGGCGTACGGGCGATGATCAGGGGGCACCGCTCCGCAAGCGGGTAGCTGCCGGTCGGGACGGCTTCGACGTCCTGGAACCAGCGTCGCAGCGTCGCCAGGATCATTGGCTCGGTCGGGAAGTTATAGACGGCCGTCGAGCGGTCATAGACGTCGATCGTGTCGATTTCGGCGCGTTGCCACGCCGTCATCCGGCACAACGCCTCCCGATCCGGGAACTGCGTCACCATGGCATCGCGGATCAGCGTGACGGCAATGTCGGAGCAAGACGGGTCAGGCAGCGCGGACATGGCGATGCGCCACTTCAAGGCATGAAAGGAATCCACCCGGCCCAGGGCAACATCGCGCCTGATGTCCTCCGCATGCTCGGCGGCCTCGGGCCTGCAGAACACCCGCGCGATCAGGACGCCATCGGGCCGCAGGACACGTGTCACCTCGTCCAGCACGGACGGGAGCACCGATGTCGAGACGGCATTGAGGCTGCCGTCGCCCAGCACATGGGAGAGCATGCCGGTCTTGATGGGCATGCGGGCCCAATCCGACTGGATGGCAAGCCTGGCCGGCTTGCCGTTTTTCCAGAGCGCGGCGAGGAATCCGAAGGTCACGTCGACTGCGATGATCTGCACGTCCAGCGCGGCATATTCCGGGGTCGAGCCGAGCAGAAGGCACCTGGCCTCGCCTGCCCCGACGAGGGACCGGATCCGATCAATGACCTCCGCGTGAGGCCGCAGCGGCGGCCGCAACAATTCCCAATGCTGGATGTAACGCGCCCAGTGAGTTGTCATGAGACGCCGAATTCGGGATAGTGCTGGCGGGGAACGGGCACAACGCTCGGCCGGGGAACATGCCACACCTCGTGGTCATTAGCCACAAGCTCGACAGTTTCACCAGGCGCTCGTTCCTGCTCAGAAGCATTGTGGAAGAGCTTGAGAATGCGGGCGTAGCAATCGAGGTCACCCGGGGGACCAAGCGTTTTGTCCCCGCCGACCTTGCGATCCTGCACGTCAATCAGACAGTCATCGACCCGAAATACCGCGAACTCGCAAAGCGCTATCCCCGCACGCTCAATCTTGCCGTCGGCAATGTCGGCAAGAGCCGGATCAGCGATGCGCTCCTGTCACGTCACGACACCTGGCCGGGGCGCGTCATCGTCAAGACGGAGCTCAATTCCCGCGGCATGCCCGAACTGTATCATAATCGTATGGCCGAGAAACGCGGCAGGCCTGCCCCCTACCCGGCGGTGACCGGGCTGCGGGAATATGCGCTGCATGATCGCCTGAGCGATGTTCCGGATGAGGTCTGGAGGGATCCGCAGCTGGTCGTGGAGAAGTTCATACCGGAGCCGGACCCGGGTGGCTTTGCGCTGCGTACCTGGCTGTTCCTGGGCGGTCGCGAGACCTGCTCCCGCTGCGTCAGCCCGGACCCCGTTGTGAAGGGGAACTCGGTCGTTACGCGCGAACTCATATCGGTACCGGAGGAACTCAGGCAGGTCCGAAAGCGTCTCGGCTTCGATTACGGGAAGTTCGATTTCGTGCTGCATGACGGCAGGCCGATTCTGTTCGACGCGAACCATACGCCGACCATTCCGCAGAACCTTTCCGACGCGCTGCGCCACAGCACGCGGGAACTCGCCCAGGGCCTCCTGGAACTGCTGAGGGAGAGATGAAGCGCTCTACTGAGCCGGCGGCGTCAGGCCGCAGCCGCGCAGGATGATCTCCGTCACCTGGCGCGCCACCGCCTTGTAGTCCTGCGGCGAGAGCTGCTCCTTGCCCAGCACGGCCGAGATCTGCGAGGCGAAATCGGCATAGGTCTGCGTGCTGGCCCAGATCATGAACAGCAGGTGCTTGGGGTCGATCTCGCGCATCTTGCCGGCGGCGATCCAGCCGCGGATGACCTTGGCCTTCGCGTCGACCCAGGCGCGCAGTTCCGTGCCGAGATAGCTCCCCAGATGCGGTGCGCCATGGATGATCTCGTTGGCGAAAACGCGCGAGGGGATCGGCTGCTCGCGCGCAAGCTCGATCTTCGCGGTGATGTAGTGGGCGAGGGCGCGCGCTGGATCCGCATCGGCCGTGATCTCGTCCGCCGTGTGCAGCCACGTGCTGACGATGCCCGTCAGGACCTGCTGGTACAGCTCCTCCTTCGTGTTGAAGTAGTAGTGGAGATTCGCCTTGGGGATCGCCGCCCGGCGCGCGATTTCCGCCGTGGTTGCACCGTTGAAGCCCGCTTCCGCGAATACCGATTCCGCAGCCTCCAGGATGCGGCGTTCGATGCTTGCCCGGCTGCGCTGTCGCACGCCGCCGCTGCCGACGCCGGCGTTTGGTTGATCGTTTACTGCCAAAACGCCTGATCTCCTCTTGATTTGACTTCATATTGGACGGCCCCGACGAGGGAAGGAAAGAAAAAAACTTGATCATTCGGTCAGAAAAATCTTGATCGATTGGTCAAATGTCCGCACACTGTTCATGGACTAAGCCAGTGTCGGTCCGGGGCCGCGCGGCGACCCAAGCGCGATCCGGGCCGGATGAGTTTGTGGCTGAGACCCATGGGAGGGGTTGATGACGCAATCGGCAGCGCCGGACATTGCCGCCGGCCGTCTGCGGCCGGATGAGATTGCCGCCAATTTCGAGGACATCAAGCCGCCGCTCGACGGCAAGCGTGCTTTGATCGAAAGCAGTCGCTGCTACTTCTGCCACGATGCGCCATGCATCGAAGCCTGTCCCACCTCGATCGACATTCCCAACTTCATCCGCATGATCAACACCGGCAACACGCTGGGCGCGGCGGAAAAGATACTCGAAGCCAACATCCTCGGAGGGATGTGCGCGCGGGTCTGCCCGACGGAGATCCTGTGCGAGGACAAGTGCGTCCGCAATACCTCGGAGGACAAGCCGGTCAATATCGGCATGCTCCAGCGCTACGCCGTCGACCACCTGATGGAGCAGGGGCGCCACCCCTTCACGCGCGCGGCGCCCACGAACATGCGCGTCGCCGTCGTCGGCGGCGGGCCGGCCGGCCTCTCCTGCGCGCATCGGCTCGCCACGCTCGGGCACAACGTCACCATCTTCGATGCCAGGAACAAGCTCGGCGGTCTCAACGAGTATGGCATCGCGACCTACAAGACGGTGAACAACTTCGCCCAGGCGGAGGTGGATTTCGTCCTGGCCATCGGCGGCATCAGCATGAAGACTGGCCAGATGCTTGGCCGCGACATCACGCTCGATGAGTTGCGGCGCGACTTCGACGCGGTGTTTCTGGGCCTCGGCCTCTCCGGCGTGAACGCGCTGGGGCTTGATGGAGAAGAGCAGTTGTCCGGTGTCGTCGATGCGGTCAGCTACATCGCCGATCTGCGCCAGGCAACGGACAAGGGCAGCCTGAAGGTCGGGCGCAAGGTGGTTGTGATCGGGGGCGGCAACACCGCCATCGACATCGCGGTGCAGAGCAGGAAGCTGGGCGCGGAGGATGTGACCCTGGTCTATCGGCGCGCGCCGGAAAACATGAGCGCCACCTGGCACGAGCAGGAATTCGCGCAGATCAACGGCGTCAAGATCAAGCATTGGGCCCGCCCCGTGCGCCTGATCGGCCAGAACGGCGCGGTGCGGGAGGTGGAGTTCGAGCGCACCTTGCTTGACGATCGCGGGCGCCTGGTCGGCACCGGCGAGACTTTCTCCATCTTGTGCGACCAGGTGTTCAAGGCGATCGGGCAGAGATTCGTGAATGACCCGGTCAACGGCAAGGCGCGCGAATCCATCGACCTCATTGACGGCAAGATCGCCGTGAACGAGGAGATGAAGACCTCGCTCGCCAATGTCTGGGCCGGCGGCGATTGCGTCGCCAGCGGCACCGACCTCACCGTGCAGGGCGTTGAGGACGGCAAGGTCGCCGCCCACGCCATCGACCGCTACCTGCGCGGCGCGAACTAAGCGAGCGGCTGGAAAGGAGAACCGCATGGCCGACCTTCGCAGCAGTTTCCTCGGCATTAAGTCGCCCAATCCGTTCTGGCTGGCCTCCGCGCCGCCGACGGACAAGGAATACAACGTCGTGCGCGCCTTCAAGGCGGGCTGGGGCGGCGTGGTGTGGAAGACCCTTGGCGAGGATCCGCCGATCGTGAATGTCAGCTCGCGCTATGGCGCGCTGCATTCCGCCGACCAGCGCATGATCGGCTTCAACAATATCGAGCTCATCACCGACCGGCCGCTGGACGTGAACCTGCGCGAGATCAAGCAGGTGAAGCGGGACTGGCCCGATCGCGCGGTCGTCGTCTCGCTGATGGTGCCCTGCACCGAGCAGGCCTGGAAGGCCATCCTGCCCCGGGTCGAGGAGACCGGCGCCGATGCGGTGGAGCTCAATTTCGGCTGTCCGCATGGCATGTCGGAGCGCGGCATGGGCTCGGCCGTCGGGCAGGTGCCGGAATATGTCGGCATGGTCGCCAAGTGGTGCAAGCAGCACACCCGCATGCCGGTGATCGTGAAGCTGACGCCCAATATTACCGACGTCCGCAAGCCCGCGCGTGCGGCCAAGGAGGGCGGCGCCGACGCCGTCTCCCTCATCAACACCATCAATTCCATTACCTCCATCGACCTCGACATCATGGCGCCGACACCGACCGTAGACGGGAAGGGCACTCATGGCGGCTATTGCGGCCCGGCGGTGAAGCCCATCGCCATGCACATGGTGGCGGACATTGCGCGCGACCCGGAAACGTATGGCTTGCCGATCTCGGCCATCGGGGGGATCGCCAACTGGCGCGACGCGGCAGAGTTCATCAGCCTGTCGGCCGGCACGGTGCAGGTCTGCACCGCCGCGATGCATTACGGCTTCAAGATCGTCGACGACATGATCTCCGGCCTCAAGAACTGGATGGACAGCAAGGGCTACGCCACCATCGAGGACTTCCGGGGCAAGGCGGTGCCGAACGTCACGGACTGGCAGTATCTCAACATCAACTACAAGAGCATCGCCCGGATCGACCAGGACAAGTGCATCAAGTGCGGCCTGTGCCACATCGCCTGCGAGGATACCTCGCACCAGGCGATCGCGAAGATGAAGGACAACGGTACCCGGCGTTATCAGGTCATCGACGGGGAATGCGTGGGGTGCAACCTCTGTGCCCATGTCTGCCCGGTGCCGGAGTGCATCAGCATGGTTTCGGTCGATACGGGCAGGTCCTATCTCAACTGGACCCAGGATCCCCGCAACCCGATGCGCAAGGCCGCGGAATAGAGTGGCGATGCGGGGCGTGATTCCGTGCCCGACCAGTATCCACTTCGGTGGAAAATGGTCTAAAGTGCTCGCAAGATCCGGAAGATCAGGGAAGCGCCCGGGAACCGGGCAACATACAGGGAGATAGGGGGCAGAAATGCTGTTTTCGCGTCGTAATGTCCTGCTCGCGACGGGCGGGATGGCTGTTGTTTCGGCGATGGGCGCGCTGCCGCGCCGGAGCCTGGCGGCGGAGAAGATCAAGACCGCGGCGATCTACACCGTTCCGGTCGAGCAGCAATGGGTGAGCCGCATCCACAAGGCCGCGACCGCGGCGCAGGAGCGCGGCGATGTCGAATACACCTTCTCGGAGAAGGTCGCGAACACCGATTATGAGCGCGTGATGCGCGAGTATTGCGAGGCCGGGCATCAGTTGATCGTAGGAGAGGTCTTCGGGGTGGAGGATGCCGCCCGTGCGGTGGCGCGGGACTATCCCGACCGCGCCTTCCTGATGGGGTCCAGCTTCAAGCCCGATGCGTCCGTGCCGAACTTCGCGGTGTTCGACAACTATATCCAGGACGCCTCATATCTGACCGGCATCATCGCCGGCGCAATGAGCAAGAAGAAGAACATCGGCATGGTTGGCGGTTACCCGATCCCGGAGGTCAACCGTCTGATGAACGCCTTCATGGCTGGCGTGCGCGAGACCGCGCCTGACACCAGGTTCCAGGTCGCCTTCATCGGGTCCTGGTTCGATCCGCCCAAAGCCAAGGAAACCGCCTTCGCCCAGATCGATTCCGGGGCCGACATCATGTATGCCGAGCGCTTCGGCGTGTCGGATGCGGCGAAGGAACGGGGCGTGCTTGCGATCGGCAACGTGATCGACACCCAGGCCGACTATCCCGACACGGTCGTCGCCTCCGCGCTCTGGCATTTCGAGCCGACCTTCGACGCCGCCGTCAACGCGGTGAAGGCCGGCAGCTTCAAGGCGGACGATTACGGCGTCTATTCCTTCATGAAAGCGGGCGGCTGCAGCCTCGCGCCGCTCGGCACCTTCGAGGGCAAGGTGCCCGCCGAGGCGATGGCCAAGGTCGCCGAGAAGGAGAAGGCGATCAGGGACGGCAGCTTCACCGTCACGATCGACGACAGCGAGCCCAAGTCCAGCTGAGAGTAGCTTCGCTTGTTACAAGCGCGCGCCGTGCCCCGTCCCCCATTGTGGGGGAAGGTTGGGATGGGGGGTGACGCCGCACGACTGCAGGCAAGTAGCAATGAACTGCTTGCAACGGCCGAGCACTTGGACGCGCGGAGAGCCCATTCAGATGCTCGTGCGGCATCACCCCCCATCCAACTCCGGCTAGGCTCGCTTCGCTCGCAAAGCCTCCGAATCCTTCCCCCACAAGGGGGGAAGGGGAGCAGCAAGCATGTCTGACTCCTCCGATACCTCCGACGTCGTCCTCCGGCTGAGCGGCATTACGAAGCGCTTCGGCCCATTGGTGGCGAACGATGCGATCAGCCTCGATCTGCATCGCGGCGAGGTGCTGGCGCTGCTCGGCGAGAACGGCGCCGGCAAGACCACGCTGATGAACATCCTGTTCGGCCACTATGTGGCCGATGAGGGTACCATCGAAGCGTTCGGCGTCGTCCTGCCGCCGGGCTCACCCAAGGCCGCCCTGGCGCGCGGCATCGGCATGGTGCACCAGCACTTCACGCTGGCTGACAACCTGACCGTCCTCGATAATGTGGTGCTCGGCACGGAACCATTGTGGCGCGCCCGGTCCCGCCATGCGAAAGCACGCGGGCGGCTGGCGGAACTGTCCGAAACCTTCGGGCTTGCCGTGAAGTCGGATGCACGGGTCGCGGACCTCTCGGTGGGCGAGCGGCAGCGCGTCGAGATCCTGAAGGCGCTCTATCGCGACGCCCGCATCCTGATCCTGGACGAGCCGACCGCGGTCCTGACCCCGCAAGAGACGGAGGCCTTGTTCGCAACGCTGCAGAAGCTGGTTGAGCGGGGCCTCGCGATCATTTTCATCTCGCACAAGCTGCACGAGGTGATGGCGGTCAGCCGGCGCGTCATCGTGCTGCGCCAGGGCAGGCTGGTGGCGGAGCGCAAGACATCCGAGACGGACCGTCACGACTTGGCCGAGTTGATGGTCGGCCGCGCGATCCCGGAGCCAAAGGTCGAGCCTATCTCCCTTGGCTCGGTCGCGCTGTCCTTGCAATCCGTCACGTTGGAGGGTGAGGGGCATCCGCGCCTGCAGGACGTCTCGCTGGAGCTGCACGGCAATGAGATCGTCGGAATAGCCGGGGTGTCCGGAAACGGCCAGGGCGCGCTGGCGGAAATCATCAGCGGCATCGTTGCGCCGAGCGGCGGCACAGTTTCGCTGTTCGGCCAGCCCGTCCGGCACTTCGATCCGGCGCGGATGGTGGCCCATGGTATCGCACGCATCCCGGAGGACCGGCATGCGGTCGGCGTGGTGGGCGATTTGTCGCTGGAGGAGAACGTTATCTCCGCGCGCTACCGCGAGGCCCCGTTCTCGCGACGCGGCCTGGTCGACTGGAAGAAGGTCCGGGAATTCGCAACACGCATCATCGCCGATTACGACGTGCGCTGCCCAGGCCCGCAGGCCGCCACCCGACTGCTCTCCGGCGGTAACATGCAGAAGTTGATCCTGGGCCGTGAAATGGCGCGGGAGCCGCGCATCATCCTCGCCAACCAGCCGACACGCGGCCTCGATATCGGCGCGGTTGGCTATGTGCACCAGCAGCTTCTCAAGGCGCGCGGGAATGGCGCCGGCATCCTGCTGATCTCCGAGGACCTGGACGAGTTGCTCGTGCTCTCCGACCGCGTTGTCGTGATGTATCGTGGCCGGATGTCACCGCCGATCGCGCGCAGTGACGTGGCCATCCGTCACCTCGGCCTGATGATGGCCGGCCATGGTTTCGCCGGGCAAGCCCATGCGGCTTGAACCGCGCACCGAATCTGGTCGAAGCATCTGGATCGTCGCGCCGCTGGCCGCGATCGGGGCGAGTTTTTTGGTCGCCGCGATCCTGGCGCTGATCGGCGGCGCCTCGCCGTTCTCCGTCTTCGCGGCTGTGATCAACGGCGCGGCGGGAACGCAATTCGCGTTTCTTGAGACGCTGACCCGCGCGACACCGCTCATCTTCACCGGTCTTGCCGCCGCCGTCGCGTTCCGCGCCAAGCTGTGGAACATCGGCGCCGAGGCCCAGCTCTATGCCGGCGCGATCATGACTGTGGTGCTCGGCACCGGCGCATTGCCGCTGCCTGGGCCGGTCGTCATTCCCATGATCATGGCGGCGGGCGTGATGGCCGGCGCATTGCTCCTGCTCGGGCCGACCTGGCTCAAGACCCGCTTCGGCGTCGATGAGGTCGTGACGACGCTGCTCTTGAACTTCGTCATGGTGCTGTTCGTCAGCATGCTGCTCGACGGCGTGCTCAAGGACCCGATGGGGCTCGGCTGGCCACAATCCAAGCGGGTCGTGGCCGATGCCACGCTGCCCAAGCTGGTCCAAGGCAAGCGCCTGCATCTCGGCTTTGTCATTGCCATCGGCGCTGCGCTGGTCGTCTGGTTCATCAATGCGCGCACCACCTTCGGTTATGAGATGCGCGCCGTGGGATTCAACCCGCGCGCCGCACGCTTCGCCGGGATCCCGGTGAACCGGGTCATGGCAAAGACCGCGCTGCTCTCCGGCGGCCTCGCGGCGCTCGCGGGAGTCAGCGAGGTGGCCGGGCTGAAGGGCAACCTGACGCTCGATCTGTCGCCGGGCTTCGGCTACACGGGAATCGTGGTCGCCATGCTGGCGGTGCTGCATCCGATCGGCGTGATCGCCGCCGCGATCTTCGTCGCCGCCATGTTCGTCGGCGCCGACGCCATGAGCCGGACGGTCGGCGTGCCCACCTACATCGCCAACGTGATGGTCGCCACGGCCCTGCTGACCATGGTGACGGCCATGTTGTTCACCCGCTTCCGCCTGAGGCTGAGCTAGGGCATGGACGCGATCAGCATGATCTTCGAGGCGAGCCTGTGGGCGGCGGCGGTCCGCATCGCCTCGCCGCTGATCTTCGCCACCCTGGGCGAGTTGATCTGCGAGCGGGCAGGTGTGCTCAATCTCGGGATCGAAGGCATCATGACCGTCGGCGCCTTTGCCGGCTGGGTGACGGTCTATAGCGGCGCCGATCTGTGGACCGGGGTTATGGTCGCCGCGCTGGCCGGCGCGGCCTTTGGGTTGCTGCACGGATTTCTCACGGTTCCGCTCGGACTGTCGCAGCATGTCACGGGCATCGGCATTACGCTTCTTGCCACCTCGCTCACGTACTATGCGTATCGTGTCGCCTTCCCGGAGGTGACCTCGCCTCCCAAGATCGAGACCTTCGTGCCGCTCGAAATCCCGCTGTTGTCGCAGATTCCCATTTTGGGCGAGGCTTTGTTCCGCCAAACGCCGCTGACCTATCTCGCCTTCATCGCCGTGATCCTCGTTGCCTATGTGCTCTATCGCACGCCGATCGGCCTCGCGGTGCGCACGGTCGGCGAGAATCCGGCGGCGGTGGAGGCGCAGGGGATCGACGTGACCTGGCTGCGTCTCGGCGCGGTGGCGGTGGGCAGCGCCTTCATGGCGCTCGGCGGCGCGTTCCTCACCATGTCTGCCTTCAACTCGTTCTATTTCGACATGGTGAACGGGCGCGGCTGGATCTGCATCGCGCTGGTGGTGTTCGGCTCCTGGCGGCCGGGCAAGGCGCTGCTGGGCGCAATCCTGTTCGCGGCATTCGATGCCTATCAGCTGCGCCTGCAGCAGCTCGCCGGGGCTTATCTGCCCTATCAGGTCTTCCTGATGCTGCCCTATATTCTATCGATCCTGGCGCTGATCGCGATGTCGCGCCGCGCCGGTTATCCACGCGCGCTGATGATCCCTTACCGCAAGGGCGAGCGCTGATCGGAGACAAAGGTAGACATGCTGGATCTCATCATTCGCGGCGCCAACCTGCCGGACGGGCGGCAGGGCATCGATATCGGCATTCAGGGCAGCAGGATCGCCGCCGTCGAGCCCGCTTTGGAGGCCAGCGCAGCCCAGGAGATCGACGCCAAGAGCCGGCTGGTCAGCCCGCCCTTCGTCGATGCGCATTTCCACATGGACGCGACCCTGTCGCTCGGCCTGCCGCGGCTTAACCAGTCCGGCACCCTGCTGGAAGGCATCGCGCTCTGGGGCGAGTTGAAGCCGCTCCTGACGCAGGAGGCGATCGCGGAGCGGGCGTTGGCTTATTGCGACTGGGCGATCGCCAAGGGGCTGCTTGCCGTTCGCTCGCACGTTGATGTCTGCGATCCGCGCCTGCTGGCGGTCGACGCGTTGCTGGAGGTGAAGAAGAAGGTCAAGCCCTATCTCGATCTGCAAATCGTCGCTTTTCCGCAGGATGGCGTGTTCCGCTCCCCCGGTGCGATGGAGCTGTTGAAGACCGCGCTGGATCGCGGCGTTGATGTCGTCGGCGGCATCCCGCATTTCGAGCGCACCATGGCGGACGGCGCGGCCGCGGTGCGCGCGCTGTGCGAACTTGCGGCGGAGCGCGGGCTGCTGGTCGACATGCATTGCGACGAGACGGACGATCCGATGTCGCGCCATGTCGAGACGTTGGCCTGCGAGACGCAGCGCCTGGGCTTGCAGGGCAGGGTGACGGGCTCGCACCTCACCTCCATGCACTCGATGGACAATTGCTACGTCAGCAAGCTGATCCCGCTGATGGCGGAGGCGCGGCTCAACGCCATCGCCAATCCACTGATCAACATCACCATCCAGGGCCGCCACGACACGTATCCCAAGCGCCGCGGCATGACCCGCGTGCCCGAGCTGATGGCGGCCGGCATCACTGTCGCCTTCGGCCATGATTGCGTGATGGACCCCTGGTACGGCATGGGCTCCGGCGACATGCTCGAGGTCGCGCATATGGGTTTGCATGTCGCGCAGATGACGGGGCAGGACGCGATGCGCGCCTGCTTCGCCGCGGTCACGGAGAATCCCGCGCGCATCCTGGGACTGGAGGGCTACGGCATCGCGCCCGGCAAGAACGCCGACATGGTCATCCTGCAGGCGGCCGATCCGGTGGAGGCGATCCGCGTGCGGGCGACCCGCCTTGCGGTCCTGCGGCGCGGCAAGGTGGTCGCGGAGACCCCGGCCCAGACCGCGCGCCTCAACCTGCCCGGACGCCCGGAAACCGTGGATTTCCTGCGGAAACGGAGTTGACCGTCTGGTCAGGCAGCGCCAAACTTGATTACAGAATTATGAGCGGCGAATCCGCGACGAAGCCGCCAAGCGTCCGGCTTTGGGCTGGCGAACAATCTGGGAGTTTCACCTTGGCTACCAATCTGCGGATCAATGCCGACCGTCTCTGGGACAGTCTCATGGAGATGGCCAAGATCGGCGCCACCGAGAAGGGCGGCGTCTGCCGGCTGGCCCTGACCGATCTCGACAAGCAGGCGCGCGACCTGTTCTGCCAGTGGGCGAAGGAGGCCGGCTGCACCATCACGATCGATAAGATGGGCAACATCTTCGCGCGCCGCCCGGGCAAGGACAATTCCCTGGCGCCGGTCATGACCGGCAGCCACATCGACAGCCAGCCGACCGGCGGCAAGTTTGATGGCATCTACGGCATCATGGCCGGGCTCGAGGTCGTGCGCACGCTGAACGATTTCAACTACGAGACCCAGCGGCCGGTCGAGGTCGCGGTCTGGACCAACGAGGAAGGCTCGCGCTTCGCTCCGGCGATGGTCGCCTCGGGCGTGTTCGCCGGCGTGTTTCCGCTCGAATACGGCCTGTCGCGCGCCGACCTCGACGGCAAGACGATGGGCGCGGAACTGCAGCGCATCGGCTATGACGGGCCTGAAGAGGTCGGCGGGCGGCCGGTGTTCGCATTCTTCGAGACCCATATCGAGCAGGGCCCGATCCTGGAGGCCGAGAAGAAGACCATCGGCGTGGTGCAGGGCGCGCAGGGCCAGCGCTGGTTCGAAGTCACCATGGTGGGGCAGGAGGCCCATGCCGGCCCGACGCCCATGAAGGTGCGCAAGGATGCGCTGGTCGGCGCGGCCCATGTCGTCACCGCCATCAACCGCATCGGGCATGAGAACCAGCCCTTCGCCTGCGCCACCGTCGGGATGATCCAGTCCAGCCCGAACTCGCGCAACACGATTCCGGGCAAGGTGTTCTTCACCATCGACCTGCGCCACCCGGAGGATGCCGTGCTCTCCAGGATGGCAGCCGCCGCCAAGGCCGCCTGTGAAGAGGCGGCGGCGAACAATCGCCTCGAGCTCGACTTCAAGGAAATCTGGTATTCGCCGCCGGTGAAGTTCGACGCCGATTGCGTCGCGGCAGTGAAGGCCGGCGCCGAGGAGCTCGGGATGCCCAGCCTGCCGATCATCAGCGGCGCGGGCCACGACGCCTGCTACATGAGCCGGGTCGCCCCGACGGGCATGATCTTCATCCCGTGCGAGGACGGCATCAGCCATAACGAGATCGAGAACGCGACGCGCGGGGATTGCGGTGCCGGCTGCGACGTTCTGCTGCGCGCGGTCGTGGAGCGCGCCAATGCCTTCTGAGCCGACGGCCAAGGTCGTCGATCTCCCGGTGCGCGGCCGCGGCGCAGGCGATTCGAGCGGCAGGGCGGCGGCGTCGGACGTCATCATCGACATCCGTAACCTCGGCTTGACGTTCCAGACTGCCGACGCGCCGGTCGTCGCGCTGAGCAATATCAATCTTACGATCCGCGCCGGGGAGTTCGTCTCGCTGATCGGTCCCTCGGGCTGCGGCAAGACCACCTTGATGCGCATCGTCGCCGATCTCGAGCAGCCCACCGAAGGGGCGGTCAGCGTCAACGGCGTCTCGCCGCGCGAGGCGCGGCTCAAGCGCGCGTACGGCTATATCTTCCAGGCGGCGGCGCTCTATCCCTGGCGCAACGTGCAGCGCAATGTCGAGCTGCCGCATGAGATCATGGGCGTGCCCAAGGAGGAGCGCGAGGCGAAGGCGAAGCGCTATCTGGAGCTGGTCGGCCTGAAGGACTTCGAGAAGAAGTTTCCCTGGCAGCTTTCGGGCGGCATGCAGCAGCGCGTCTCTCTCGCGCGCGCCCTGTCGTTCGATCCGCAGTTGCTGCTGATGGATGAGCCGTTCGGCGCGCTGGACGAGATCACGCGCGACCGGATGAACGAGGAGCTGCTGCAGATCTGGGAGAAGACCCGCAAGACGGTGATCTTCGTCACCCATTCAATCGACGAAGCGGTTTTGCTCTCCACCAGGATCGTGGTCATGAGCGCGCGACCGGGCCGCATTATCGACGTGATCGAGAGCACCCTGCCGCCGAAGCGCACGCTCGAGACGCGCGAGATGCCGGCGGCCATCGAGCTGGCGCACCGGGTTCGCCAAGGCCTGAAGGCCGGCCACTCCTATGACTAGCAAGGCACAGGGATAGCATGAACGCCGGGCTCGGCATTCTGTCGCCGAAGGGGCGGGTGCTGCCGATCCTGACGATCGTCGCGATCATCGTTCTGCTGTGGTACGCGTTTGCGGTTCTGCTCAACTACAACCGCGTTTCCGAGCAGCTTGCCGGCGTCAATCCGGAATATTCGATCGGCGATCTGCTGCGCGGCACCTGGAGCATGGAGCGGCCGGTGCTGCCGGCACCGGACCAGATCGCGGTTGACCTCTGGAACTCGACGGCGGAACTCCGAGTCACCAGCAAGCGCTCGCTGCTCTACCACGCCTACATCACGGCATCGGCGACCTTGGTCGGCTTCGCGTTCGGCTCTCTGCTGGGCATCCTGCTGGCGGCCGGCATCGTCCATGTGCGGACGCTGGACCGCTCCCTGATGCCGTGGATCATCGCCTCGCAGACCATCCCGATCCTGGCGATCGCGCCGATGATCATCGTGATCCTGGCGAGCGTCGGCGTCACCGGGCTGGTGCCGAAAGCGATCATATCGATGTATCTGTGCTTCTTCCCGGTGACCATCGGCATGGTGAAGGGCCTGCGCTCGCCCGATCCCCAGCAGATGGACCTGATGCGCACCTACAATGCCAGCCAGTGGCAGATCTTCTGGATGCTGCGCGTCCCGGCTTCCATTCCGTTCCTGTTCGCGAGCCTCAAGGTGGCAGTCGCGATCAGCCTGGTCGGCGCCATCGTGGGAGAACTGCCGACGGGCGCGGAGGGTGGCCTCGGGTCGCGTATGCTGGCGGGCTCCTATTACGGGCAGATGGTGCAGATCTGGTCGGCCCTCGTGCTGGCCGCAATCCTCGGCATGGCGATGGTTTACTCGATCGCCGGCATCGAATGGGCGACGTTGCGCCGGACCGGAGGCCGCGCGTGAATCCGCGGCTCGCCTGGCTGAGCGCGCTGCTGATGGCCGCCGGCCTCGCCCTGCCGGTCGGCTATTACGAAGAGGGGCTAGTCTACTGGTACCAGTTCCCCTTGTCCGGGGCCTTTGTCGCCTTCGGCGTCGTCTCTGTCGTGGCCGGAGAGCGCTGGCTGCATCATCTGGTCAAAGGCGAGTTGTGGGCTTGGCTGGGCACGCTGGCAGTCGTGATCGCGGCCATCGGCCCGATGATGCTGCCGACTTCGGAACTGGCGATGCGCACCGCCTCCGAAGGATTCGTCGCGGCCCTGGCCGATGGCGTGACGACGGCGCCCGGTTTCTGGCTGGTGGTCGCCGGGCTCCTGCTGTTCGCCTGGACGGTGATGCAGCACGTCTCGGCACAGCCTTCCGGGCGGATCTATGCGTTGCTGGTGCCGGCCTTGTTCGGCCTTGCGCTGATCTACCTCTGGCAGGCGGTGGTCGTCGGGTTCGCCATTCCCCGCGTGCTGCTGCCGGCGCCGACCGAGATCTTCGCGGCGCTGACCCGCGAGGCGGCGACCCTCGCCAACGACTTCAAGGAAACCTTCCTGAAGGCGGTCCTGGCCGGCTTCGTGCTCGGCAACCTGCTCGGCCTGGGGACGGCGCTGGTGGTGGACCGGGTGCCGTTCCTCCAGCGTGGGCTGCTGCCGCTCGGCAACATGGTCAGTGCCGTGCCGATCGTGGCGGTGGCGCCGATCATGGTGATGTGGTTCGGCTTCGGCTGGGAATCCAAGACGGCGGTCATCGTCTTCATGATCTTCTTCCCCATGCTGGTGAACGCCGTCGCGGGGCTCAATGCCGCCGACCGCATGCAGCGCGACCTGATGCGCTCCTATGGCGCGCGCTATTGGCAGACCATGTGGGCGCTGCGCCTGCCGGCGGCGCTGCCTTTCATCTTCAATGCGCTCAAGATCAACTCGACCCTGGCGCTGATCGGCGGCATCGTGGCGGAGTTCTTCGGCTCCGGCATGGCCGGCATGGGTTTCCGCATCAGCACCCAGGTGCAGGTCATGAATGTCGATGTCGTGTGGGCGACGATCGCAGTCGCTGCGGTGGCGGGCTCGGCCTCGTACGGCATCCTGGCGCTGCTGGAGCGGAGTTTCACTTTCTGGCATCCATCTTACCGCAGTCGATGAACGCAAAAACGAGGAGGCAGACGATGCGTGCGAGAACTTGGAGGGGCGCGGTGGCGGCAGCGGCGACGCTGGCGCTCTGGACTGGCGCGGCCGAAGCGGCCGATGAGATCACGCTGCAACTGAAATGGGTGACACAGGCCCAGTTCGCCGGCTATTTCGTGGCGAAGGACAAGGGCTTCTACGACGAGGTCGGGCTCGACGTGACGATCAAGCCGGGCGGCCCCGACATCAATCCCAGCCAGGTGATCGCCGGCGGCGGCGCCGACGTGGTGGTGGACTGGATGCCCTCGGCCCTGGCCACGCGCGAGAAGGGCGTGCCGTTGGTCAACATCGCTCAGGTGTTCCAGACGTCTGGAATGATGCTGACGTGCCGCAACGACAGCGGCGTGACCTCGCCCGACAAGTTCGCCGACAAGACGCTCGGCGTCTGGTTCGGCGGCAACGAGTATCCGTTCCTCAACTGGATGGGCAAGCTCGGCCTCAAGACCGACGGCAGCGCCGGCGGCGTGAAAGTGCTGAAGCAAGGCTTCAACGTCGACCCGCTGCTGCAGAAGCAGGCCGACTGCATCTCCACCATGACCTACAACGAGTACTGGCAGGTGATCGACGCCGGCATGAAGCCGGACCAGCTCACCACCTTCAAATACGAGGACCAGGGCGTCGCGACGCTGGAAGATGGGCTCTACACGCTCGAGAAGAACCTGCAGGACCCGGCGATGGTCGAGAAGCTGGCCAAGTTCGTGAAGGCCTCGATGAAGGGCTGGGACTATGCCGTCGACAATCCCGACGAGGCGGCGATGATCACGCTCGAAAACGACGAGACCGGCGCGCAGACGGAGAAGCACCAGAAGCGCATGATGGGCGAGATCGCGAAGCTGGTCGGCGAGAACCCGAAGGGGACGGGCTACCTGGACGAGGCGGCCTATGAGCGCACCGTCGAGACGTTGATGGGCGGCGGCTCCGACCCCGTCATCAGCAAGAAGCCGGAAGGCGCCTGGACCCATGCGGTGATGGAGAAGGCGCTCGCGATGTAGTTGAGGGATGTAGCTGAGCGAAGGGCCGCCGGCATCCTTGCGGCCCTTCGCCATTTACGAGTGAATAGAGGGCGGTCGCTCACGCCGAATTGGAGTAGGCTTTTGGCTGATCCCTCAGGACCATAAGCTCTACAGGGAAAATTAAACTGTTCGCCTCACCTTCTGCGCTGTCACGCGATTGTAACATCACTGTCGCAGGAGGAGGTTTCGTCGTGTTGTCTGTGCTCAATCGGGTGCCCATCCGAACGCTGGTCTATGGGATCGCGGGAATTGCGATCCTCGGCACGATTGCGCTCGGCGTGCTTTTCGGCTGGAGCGCCGTCAACGAGAACCGCCTTTCGGAGAAGCAGGCGCACGCCATCACACGCCACGGCCATTCGGGCGCACTCAACCGGGCGCTTCTGCAGGCCCGACGGTCCGAAAAAGATTTCCTGCTGCGCAAGGCCGACGAACATGTGGAGAAGAATGCGTCAGCGGTGAAATCGGCTCTGGCGACTCTCGATGAGCTCGAGGCGCTGGGCGCCGGCGGATCAGGGTCGATTGCTGCCGTCCGCGCCGGGATCGCATCCTACGCGTCCACCTTTGCAGACGTGGTCGCGCTGCAGCGTACCGTCGGATACGACCCGGAGAGTGGTGCGGAGGGCGCGTTGCGCACCGCAGTCCGTGATGCCGAGGCGACGCTCGCCTCCCTCGATGACCCGCACTTGACAATCCTGATGCTGATGATGCGGCGGCACGAGAAGGATTTCATCATGCGGCTCGACAGCAAATACGTCGAGGATATGGCCAAGCGAAGCGCACAGTTCGAGACGGCTCTCGCCACCAGCGGTGTGGTCCCCGACACCAAGGCCAAGGTGCGTTCGCTCATGAAGGCCTACACCGAGGGATTTCAGGTGCTGGTTACGGCATCTCTTGCTCTGAAGGAGAAGAGCGCCGAGCTCAGCGCCGTCTACAAATCCCTGGAGCCCAATCTGCAGGCGCTCGACCAGGAAAGCGAAGCCGCTTATGCGTCCGCGCAGGCGGAAATCGCGGCGGCCAAAGAGCAGGCGCATTGGCTGATGATGATAGTGGTGGGCGTGGTTGCGATGCTGGCGGCCGCCATCTCGTTTGTTGTCGGCCGCGCGGTATGCGGCCAGGTTGGACGCATGGCGGGCGCATTGTCACAGCTGGCGGGCGGCGACACCGATGTCGCCGTGGCTGGCGCGGATCGCGGCGACGAGATCGGCGCCATGGCGCGGGCACTCGTCGTGTTCCGCGACAACGCCGTCGCCCTGCGCGCCGCGGAGAACGAGCGCGAGGCCCAGAAGGCGCGGGCCGAGCAGGAGCGTAAGACGGCGCTTCGGAACGTCGCCGACGATCTCAATCGGGCGGTCAAATCGACGGTCGACGTCCTCGGGGTGGCAGCGGAGAAGATCAGGCACTCGGCCGAGCATTTGGCGGAATCCGCCGAGGACACCGCCGGTCGCCTCGGCCTGGCCGGTGCGGCCTCGACAGAGGCGACGGAGAACGTCAGAGCCGTTGCCGCGGCGACCGAAGAACTCTCCGCCTCCGTGCAGGAAATCAGCACACAGGTATCTGGATCGGCTCACCTTGCTCAAACAGCCGTCGCGGAAGCCGAAAAGACCAACTCCTCAGTGCAAGGCCTGGCAGAAGCGGCACAGCGGATCGGCGATGTCGTGGATCTCATCAACGATATTGCGAGCCAGACCAACCTGCTGGCACTGAATGCGACGATCGAAGCGGCACGCGCCGGCGATGCCGGCAAGGGATTCGCCGTTGTCGCATCGGAGGTGAAGAACCTCGCAAACCAGACCTCCCAGGCGACCGACGATATCGCTGCGCAAGTAGCGGCGATCCAGGAAGCGACCAGAAGGGCGGTTTCCGAGATTGCCGAGATCGGCAGAAGCATCGGCGAGATCAATGAGGCGTCCAACGGGATCGCCTCGGCTGTCGAACAGCAGAGCGCGGCGACCCGGGAGATATCCAGCAATGTTCAATCCGCATCGCAAGGCGTTGCGGATGTCTCGTCGAACCTGGTGAAGGTCCAGGGCGCGGCCGACGGCACCAAGACGTCGGCGCACGAGCTGCTCGGAAATGCGGAAGTGGTCACGAAGCAGATCCATGCCTTGATGGCCGAGGTCGACAACCTGGTGAAGCGGGTGCTGGCGGCATAGCGCCTTGGCAATTCCATGCGACCGCCAGATTGCGCCGCTTTACGCCTCGGCCCAGGTGGCTATCATGCGCCGCTATGGACTACACCATCAGTGAACTGGCCCTGCCGAACGGCGGTCATCTGGGCCTCGGGTGCTGTCCCGGGCACCGGCTGAGACTGTCGCCTCTGGGATTGGTGCGCACGCCTGAGCGCGTCATGGATGACCTCAAGGCGATCGCGGCGTGGAAGCCGCATGCGGTGCTATCGCTGATGGAGGAGCATGAGCTGGTCGAGGCCGGCGCGCCCGTGCACCTGCTGGCGGAAGAGCTGGCGGGGCATGCGATCGAGTGGCTGCACCTGCCGATCTGCGACATGATGGCCCCGGACGCGCGCTTCGAAACAGCCTGGGTCGATCTCTGGCCCCGGCTGGATCGGAAGCTCCGGGAAGGTGGCCGCGTCTTCATCCATTGCTATGCCGGCCTGGGACGAACCGGGACAGTCGCGTCACTCATCCTCATGCAATATGGACTCAGCGCGCGCGATGCCATCCAGCGGGTGAGGGCGGCGCGGCCCGGATCAATCCAGTCCTTGGACCAGGAGCAGTATCTGTCAATGATCCGCCGAGCGCAGGATTAGCGGCCCTGCTCCTTCGCCTTGAGCCGCTCGTCCTCGTACTTGTCGTGGTGCCGCCACCAGGCGGACGGGAAGGGCAGGTTTTCCTCGTCGCGGCCCTTGGGCGCGAGGTCGAGATAGGCATAGGCCGTGCTCAGCAATTCATCGCCCCGGCCGTAGGTCGAGTAGGTGTGGAAGATGGCGCCGGCCTCGTCCTTGTAGAAAGCGCTGATGCCGGACAGATCTTCCATCTGGCTTTCGATCGGCACGTAGTTGTAGACAACCTTGCTCTTGGCGAGTTGCTCCTTGGTGAAGGAGACGCCGAAATCGTAGTTGAAGTCGCTATCGAGCGACGACACCCACTTGAACGTCCAGCCCATCCGCCGCTTGAACGCCTCGATCTTCGCGATCGAGGTGCGTGATACCGCCGCAAAGGAGAGGTCGCGGTGCTCGAAATGCTGCCGCGCGCTGTCCACGTGATCCGCGCCGAAGGAACAGCCGACGCAGCCCTCCTCCCAATCCGGCCCGAACATGAAATGCTGGATGATGAGCTGGCTGCGCCCGTCGAACAGATCGGCGAGCGTCTCATTGCCGTCAGGCCCCGCGAAGACGTAGGGCTTGTCGACCTTGACCCAGGGCAGGTTGCGCCGCTCGGCCGCAAGTTGGTCGCGCTGGCGGGTCAAAAGTTTTTCCTTGGCCAGCAGGGCCTTGCGGACGGCGATCCATTCCTCGCGAGAGACCACGGGGTGCTGCATGTCGCTCCTCCTCACAAGTGACGTGTCACCGCCGGCGCCGCCGCATCCCAGCGGTCGTTCCTGCCGTCCTCGTATTGCACCGGCGCGGCGGCCAACTCCTCCGGCGTCGCATCGTCCAGGCAGGCGAGGTTTACCGCATAGAACGCCCCGCCCAGCTCCGGCACGTTCGCGCGGCCGAATGGCTTGACGCCGCAGGTCTTGCAGAACAGGTGATGGATGACCTTCTGTCCGAACTGATAGTCCGACAGAGACTCCGCGCCCTGCTTGAGCCGGAAGGAATCGACCATGACGATCGCCTTCCAGAAGCGCGCCTTGGCGCAGGCCGAGCAATTGCACTTGCTGGTGCCCTTGGCGAGGTCGAGGTCGCATTCGAAGCGGATTGCGCCGCAATGGCAGCTCCCGTGATAGGTCTTCATCATGCTCAACGCTCCCCGGCGAGGTACTGGACCAGGCGATCGAAGCACTCGCTCCAACCTTCGTTGTGGGAATCGCGCTCGGTGACGGATTCGAAGAAGGCCTGACGGAAGGTCATGCGCGTCCTGGTGCCGTCCTCCGCCAAAGTGATGCTGATGATGGTTTCGCGGCCGCGCTCGCCTTCCTCTTCCCAGGCGAAGGTGAAGACCAGGCGTTGGGGCTCGACGATCTCGCGATATGTCCCGCGCATCCAGTATTCCTTGCCGTCGGGCGCGCAGATGCAGGCGCGATAGGCGCCGCCAGGCCGGAAGTCCAAGGTGCAGGAGGGCGCCGTGAAATTCTTGGGCCCAAGCCAGCGCACCATGTGTTCCGCCTTGGCCCAGGCCCGGAACACCAACGCGCGCGGCGCGTCGAAGGTGCGGGTGATGACGAGTTCGTGCTGAGCCGTCGCGGTGGTCGCGCTTGCCGTTGCGGTCATGGCTTACTCCTCGATGATTGGTCGATCGATCATGCGATCGCCCGGCGTGCCGTCGCGGCAGAAGGGCAGGGCGCCGGGATCCGTCAAAATTGCGACATCGCCGCTGCCCGCATGGACGCCATGGCGGGAGATATGCTCCAGCGCGAGGGCGGCGGCCGTCATGATGCCCACCGCCAGGACAGAAGCGGTCAGGACCGATTGTGCACCCGGGCGCGGGTGCACGAAACGCCGGAATCGTCTCGATCCAACCGCACCCGTCCCGATCGCACCGGTCGCGACCGCCGCAACGCCTATGGCACAGCAGAGCATGATCGTGCCTCTGTTGCCGGCGTCTTATTCCGCCGCGGCGCCGTGGCAGCAGCCCGCGCCGCCTTCGGCCGGAACCCAGCGCCCGACCGCGCTCACATGGCCGGGCGCGCCATAGCGGTCGTGATGGCGGACCCAGTCCGTCAGGCTGTTATTGGGCCCGGTCTCGTTGCGGCCCTTCGGCGTGATGTCGAGGAACATGTAGGTGCCGAGCACCTCCTCCAGGCCGCGGCCGAAGGTCGAATAGGTGTGGAAGATCTGCCCCGTGCCGTCCTTGTAGAACACGCTGAAGCCCGACAGGTCTTCGAGCGGCAGCGGGCCGGCGCGGTAATTGTAGAATGCCGTGCCGTTGGCCAACTGCGCCGGCGTGAAGGACGCATTGAAGTCGTAGTTGAACTCGCTGCCGAACGAGGAGACCCAGCGGAAGCGCCAGCCCATCCGCGTCTTGAAGGCTTCGATCTCGTCCAGCGGCGCGCGGGCGACCGCGACATAGGAGACGTCATGGTTCCGCAGATGCACCAACGTGCCGTCGACGTGGTCGGCTTCGAAGGAGCAGCCGACGCAACCTTCCTTTTGTCCCGGCGCCAGCATGAAATGCTTGATAATGAGCTGGCTTCGGCCGTCGAACAGGTCGGACAAGGTCGCCTTGCCGCTCGGGGTATCGAACACGTAGGTCTTCTCCACCTTCACCCATGGCAATTCGCGGCGCGCGGCGGCCAGCCGGTCGCGCAGGCGGGTGAGTTCCTTCTCCTGCGCGAGCAGCGCGATGCGTTCCTTGAGCCATTGGTCGCGCGATACGATCTGGTGCTGCATGGTGCCTCTCCTCAAAGGGCTGCGAGGTATTCCTCGAGCAGGTCCAGCGTGCTGGTCCAGCCGCCGCGGTGCAGGTCGCGGGACGTCACGGATTCGAACAAGGTCTGCTTGAGGGTGAGCTTGGTCTGGCCGCCCTGCTCGGCAAAGGTGATGGTCACCAGGGTCTCGTGCTTCGGCGAGCCGTCGGGATGTTCCCACGCGTGAGTGAAAGTGAGTCTCTCCGGCGGCGTGACGTCGCGATAGGTGCCGTGCGCCCAATGCTCGGTCCCTTCCGGCGAGCGCGTGCCGAACCGGTACGTGCCGCCGACCCGCACGTCCGCCTTGTACGCGATGAGGCTATAGCCGCGTGGGCCCCACCAGCGCGCCAGGTGCTCCGGCTGCGTCCACACCTTGAAGACGAGGGCGCGCGGCGCATCGAACACGCGGGACAGTATGAGGGTGCGTTCCTCGATCTCGTGGTCACTTGAGGCGCTGTTTCCCGGGGCCATCTTTCTTTCCCTTGCCTTGCAGCTCTTTCAGGTATTCGTCCAGGCGATCGAAGCTCTGCTCCCAGAAGCGGCGGTATTGCTCGACCCAGTCGGCGATGTCCTTGAGCGGCCCGGCCTGCAGCGTGCAGGGGCGCCACTGCGCCGTACGGCCGCGGGCAATCAGGCCGGCGCGCTCCAGCACCTTGAGGTGCTTGGAAACCGCGGGAAGGCTCATGTCGAACGGCTCCGCCAATTCGTTGACCGAAGCCTCGCCCAAGGTGAGGCGCGCCAGGATCGCGCGCCGCGTCGGATCGGCGAGCGCTGCGAAGGTGGCGTTGAGGCGGTCGGGATCCATTTAGATAAACCGTGCAGTTAAATAACTACATGGTTAAATATAGGCCATAGCGCGACTTGTCAAGGGCCGGCCGATGCACCGAGAAATCGTGCGAACTGGACTCTCGTCCGTTGCACAACGAATTTCGAGCCCCACACCGAAAGATGACCGCTGTCGGAGTAGACCGGACGCTTGCCGATCATATTGAGACATCCGCGGCCATCGCAAAGCGCGTCGGTCGGAGAGATGAATGGAATCTCCGCCTCCTTGAGCGCCGCACCCAAGAGCTGATTGAATTCGAAGGCAAAGCTCTTCTTAGATAACGTGCAACTGTCACCGGCAAGAGGCCTGCCGATGCAGGCCAATGGGTCACCGACATCACCGAACCGGTTCACTTCGCCCGTTACCATGATGCGGCCGTGACCCAGGTATTCGTCAACCCGCTGCAGCTCGCGAACGAGAAAGTGCACGTATTGTTCGGTCGTCTCAAATGAATGAAACGTCCCGGTCTTCGGATCATAGTGTGATCGGCGATCGAACCAAGCTTGGCCGATGATCACCTTATCCGTACTCTGCTTCAGGAAGCGGAATTGCTCAATCTTCTCCAGAACATATTTGGAGTCCTGATACTTGCCCGCATAGCACATGTCGAGCGTGTTGAAGCGGCATCGACTGTCAAGATGAGTGAACTGAAAATCGGGAAAGGCGGCAACAAGGCCGGACGCGTATTGCTGAGAGTGGGAATCGCCGACGAAGAAGACGTTCGGCCCCTTTCCCCGATTGACGATGCAATTATCACTGGGCTTACAGATCGCGCCGCCATAGTACGTCCTGTGAAACTCTCGCGGATCGGCGAAATTTGCAAAGATTGCCTGCGCGTTCCCGTCAAGGCGCCAAAGCCAACCATTGTTGGCCCATGCGTTGGCCGCAGTGACGACCAGCAATAACGCCAGGAAGCCGGACGCGGCCACAAAGCGTGCATTCTTCGCACCGGCTAGAGATGCGCCGCGCCGAAACGGCTGCTCGATGAGGCCATACATCGCGGCGGCGATCGCGATTGAAGCAAGCGCAATGGCGATCTGCTCCCTGGCCGTCAACGGAGAAAGACTCCAGTATTTGGCGAATACGATCACCGGCCAGTGGACGAGATAGAGCGAGTAGCTGATCAGCCCTATGCCGACGGCAAGTTTGTTGCGCAGTAGCAGGCCAAGCAGTTTCGGGTTTCTGGCGTAGATGACAAGCGCAGCGCCGACGCAAGGCAGGAGAGCGTTGTACGATGGAAAGGTAATATCGTCCGTGAAGAACACCACCGCGTAGGCGATCATCAGGATTCCAAGGGCGAGTAGGAGTTCATCGGCGTGGCGCCAGGCGATCCGGCGATCGATGATGAACACGACAATCGCTCCGATGCCCAGTTCAAAGACTCGAAACGGCGTCAGGAAGAACAAGGCGGCGTCCAAGTTCTCGCGCGTATCGTTCGACATCTGCGGAAAGGTGAAATCGAGCACGTGGCCATCAAAAGCCAGATTGAGCAGAAAACTGGTCCCGACGATGACCAGCAGCACACGGAACGCACGCTTCCCGCCCCAGGCGGTGAACAAGGCCACAAGCGCAATCGGCCAGAGCAAATAGAATTGTTCCTCGACACTCAAAGACCAGGTATGGAGCAGCGCATTGAATTCCGTTCCGGCTTCGAAATACCCGGCCTGCGACCAGAAGTAGATGTTCGAAAGGCTTAGCACTGCATGCAGCATCCCACCGCCGTAGCGCTGCAGGTCCGCGGGCGCGAAGAGCAGAACCGCGGCGATCGTGGTGGCAAGCAGAGTTAACAGGAGCGCCGGTCCAAGCCGTCGCAGACGGCGTAGATAGAAATGCGGGAAACTGAAACTCCCGGTCTCGACCAGTTCCGCGAGGATGAGCCGTGTGATCAGAAATCCGCTGATGACGAAGAAAACGTCAACTCCGACATAGCCGCCGCTGAAGGCATCAACGTCCAAGTGAAAGAGCAATACGGCAAGGACCGCCACTGAACGAAGGCCGTCAATATCCGGCCTGTACTCCCGCAGCGTCATTCCCCCTCATCGCCCCCGTTCTTCCCCGCCGGCACTCTTGCCGAATGTGCCTGCTTGGTCAACCCTTGGGGATTCGACTTGGGAGAGCGGGCTTGGAAGCCGCAACTGGTTGGGCAGAGATCCTGTAACTGACCTCTTCAGGTGAATGTCTTTGCCTTGAGAAGGCTAGCGGCGCGCGGAGCCTTCTTCGCCGGTTTCGCCGCGTTCTCCGCGGTCGTCTCCGCGCTCATGCCATTCCTCGCCGCCTTCCTCGCTCTGCGGCGCCCGCTCAGTGTCGCGGAAGGTGTCATCGCGTCCGGTCTTGCCGGGGGGACGGCGACCGGTCGGCTCGGCGCCGCCGGATGGAGATTTGCGCTTATCGGCCATGAGAGGCTGCCTCCGCTGATGGATCTCAGATCAACCGGACGGACGAGTGGCCGTTGCACGGAAGCCATTAAGGGCAGCGCGCGTCCGTTCGAGTTGTTAACGCGTGGCGCCACAACCGGCATCAGGAGGACGTCATGGCTGAGCAGAACAAGGAATCGAGAAGGACACCGGACAAGAAGCCGGAAAAGAAACTCCCGGGCGACGAAGAGCGCGCAAAGGAGAAGCGTCTAAAGGAGCATCCGGAACGGGTCAACCAGGATCCGCAATTTGATCCGAGTCACATCCAGGAAGAGTAGGCGCAGTCGCTCCGCACGCCCCGCCCCGCTGGCGCACCGGCGGGGTTTCCTTTTGCGAACAAGCGCAGCGTCAGAGCGATGACGACCGGCGCTCCGCGTCGGCGCGTGCCTGTCGCCGTGTATACCGCGCGAGCGCACGCCACCTGGTGGCCATCTCGCCCAGAGCAGCCCGGTCAACGGGCTCCGCCATGCTCGCCGCCAATGCGTCGCACAGGCTCGCGTGTCTCAGGAATTCGCCGTATTTTGCCTGCACCGAGTCAGTTCTGTTTTGCATCGCAGATCTCGCCACTTCACCATCCAACAAAGGCATGTCGGGATTGTTGCGGAAAGGCGATATGGCATATTTGTGAGGCTTGCCGCCGGGAGGCGCCCAAAGCAGGCAGGCGCCATACGTCGTCCGGCAAACGTGACGGGTTCAGGCCGTTGCCGCGCGTCCCTCGGGCGCAGCGAAGAGTTCGCGGCCGTGAGAACGCAAATCCGGTGTCTCGGAGTCAGCAACAGCCGGACGTCATGACGCACCCCGCAGCAATCGAAGATCTCGTGCTCGATCGGCGTCTTCGGAGTTGGCCTCTGTTCGTCAGTCAGGGGCGTGGACGTCAGGTGATGTCAGCCGGTAGACCTTGTACGGAGTGTCGCCGCGTTCGGTATCGATCCGAGTCACCGTCCACCCGATCAAACGGAGCGAGCCGGTCAAGCGAAAAACCTCATCCCAATGATCAAGGACGACGAAGTAGCGAGCGTCATGTTGCCGCGCGATTTGATCGAGCGCTCGGGCATCACGGGAGCAGGACTGATACGTGTGCCGCTTGTGCGCTTCGATGCTGGCTGGAGTTTTAAGGCCCACGATGTCCACGAGCGGGTGGGCGCCATGCAGAGAGATGTAGCCTGCATCGTGGATCGCGATCGTTTCGCTTGACGGAATGTTGGCGACGATCCAGTCGGAGAGATCGGGCATTTCAACGCGGCTGTATAAATCAAGTTGCTCGTTGTAGAGACGCCAGACCTGCTCCAGATGAACCGCAGCAAGGCCAACCGCGGCAACAAGTCCGACCATGGAAAGGCGTCGCACCCGCGTCATGAACGACGATACCATGGCCACCCATCCAACCATGATGAATGGGATCAAGACATAAAGGTAACGGTGAAAATTATGACCCGGTGCGCTGGGCAACGTGACTATATAGGTAGCAAACAGGATGGCAATAAAGGCCGCCGCACGCCAACCCCACCTGCTGAGCGGAAGTCCTACAATTCCCAGAACAGCAAGGCCGATAGTCGCGAAGAATCCTCCAGACATGGTGATCGTCAAAACGAAACGGTGCAGGAGTGGCCGACAACCCTCCGCGAAGAAATAGGCCTTGGCCGATGCCGTGTTCGGCATCAGTGGCACATTGTTGAGGAGCAGAAACGCCACGACGGGCACCACACCAGCCGCAGCGTACGCGATGCAGGATACGATCCAGGCAGCTGACGGCCTGGTTTTGATCGCGCTCCAGCAGACTCTGACGGTGACGACTAGGCTGAGCGCCGCCAGTTCGGGCCTGATGAAAGGCAGGATGCCAAGCAGCGCAAATTTCCACGGTTTGTCCGGCAACGGATCCCGAAACCATCGAAGCGTCCAGATCACTGCCGCCATTGCCAGGCCGGTCTCGAGACCATTGAACAACTGCCACAGGGTTAGCCCGGCAAGCGTCCCCAAAGCTGCGATGAGGGCAGCCCAGATCGTCGGCAGGCCCGCCGAGATCGCGAATCGGAAGACTCCCGCGATGTAGAGCACCGCCGCTGCGGCATTGATCAGGGCATGCGCCCAGATCGATGGCAGGATCGTTGAGAGCAGGACAATCGGCAGCAAAAATGCCGGGCTCGTAATGCCATCGAGAGGCTGGCCGCCGATGAAGCGATCTTCATAGCCGAGAAAGAGGCCGTGGATGGAATGCTGGATTATATAGGGGTCATCCATCGGGAAGTCCGGCCTGCCGAGGTATAGAAGCCAAGCCGCTGTAAGGGCGGACGCCATTAAGGCAACCGCGAGAGTTTTGGCTGAATCCGACACGCTGATCCCCGAATAGCAGTCGGAATTCAATCATGCTACCGGGTTGATAGGCAAGGGCCAGTACAGCCATGCTCGCGCCTCGGTTGTGAACCAGTCGGCAGATAAAGCGCCAGCAATTCTATGCTCGTGCGGAGCGCACGCGTGCGCGACATCGCGGATTGTGCGGCCGCACTGTAATCCTGCCGTATGGCACGCTGTTCCTCCTGCATGCCCATGCGCAGGGTGAGGAACCATGCAGATGTCATACTGGCGATTTACCGCAATGATCACAGCCTCCACGGCCGTGATGTTCGGCTTGATGTATTTGAACACCTTCGCGTGGGACCACGTCCGGTTCAGTCAGACGCGCGCGTGGATGGCGGTTGTGATGGGCGCCACCATGGCGATCATCATGCTCGCCTTCATGTGGAGCATGTATTCCAGCCGAGCCGCGAATGCTGCCATTGTTGTCGGAAGCTTCCTGGCTTTCGCTGTTGCCCTCTGGCTAGCTCGCAGCCAGGAAACCGTGGATGACGTTTCCTACATGAAGGCGATGATCCCGCACCATTCGATCGCGATCATGACAAGCGAGCGCGCGCATATTCGCGATCCGCGCGTCCGCAAGCTGGCAGATGCGATCATTGAAGCCCAGGTGCGGGAGATCGGAGAGATGAAGCAGCTCATCCGTGAACTTGAGCAGAGACCGACACCAGCGGGAGCTCCGGATCTCCCACCAGCCATGAGTGAAGATACCGCGGCGCAATAGCCGATGGCAGCCATCTCGCAGAGTGCCTTGAGCGCTCGCAAAGAGCGGGAGGGGATCGAGTCCCTTCGCGGCACTTGAGTCCATAGGCGAGCGCCAAAGCTGCTACTTAGGCGCTCCGTGCTGTCCCGGACTTATTGAAACCAACAAGGGGCTAGGTGGATGCCACCTAACCCCTTGTCAAAACTGGCTCCCCGGGCCGGATTCGAACCAGCGACCAACCGGTTAACAGCCGGTTGCTCTACCGCTGAGCTACCGGGGATCAGGTCCGTGCGCGGCCTTGGGTCGCGCCGCCTGAGGGGGCAGCTTATAGCCGCGCGATTCCAGCCTGTAAACCTTTTTGCCGCGCCCGCAGGCGGGTTGCGAGGCTGGGAGGAAAGCCCAGGTGCGGCAGCCTAAGGGGTTGACAGAGTTGGCACTATTCTCAATGGTGCGCCGCTCGCTACGGGTACTTTTGGTGTTCCATCCATGAAAGCAATCATCTTGAGCGCGGGCCAGGGCTCGCGCCTGCTGCCGCTCACCGAAGGCCGGCCGAAATGCCTGCTGCCGATCGGCCCCCGCACCTTGATCGAGTGGCAGATCTGGGCCTTGACCCAGGGCGGCGTCAACGACATCGCCGTGGTGGTCGGCTATCACGCGCGCGACGTGCAGGACCTGCTGAAACGCCTGGAAGGACCGAAGCTCAAGATCCGGACCATCTTCAACCCGTTCTACAAGCTGGCGGACAACCTCGCGAGCTGCTGGATGGCGCGCCACGAGATGAACCGCGATTTTGTCATCCTCAATGGCGACACGGTGATCCAGCCCAAAATCTTCCAGAAGCTGCTGTCGAGCCCGGCCGCGCCGATCACGGTCACGATCGACAAGAAGGAAAGCTACGACGCCGACGACATGAAGGTGCACCTGAAGGGCGAGAAGCTGCTGGACATCGGCAAGACCCTGCCGCCCGAGCGCACCGACGGCGAGTCCATCGGCATGCTGCTGTTCCGCGGCGAGGGGCCGACGCTCTTCACGCATTACCTCGACGAGATCATGCACACCCCCGAAGGGTTGAAGTGGTGGTACCTGCGCGCCATCGGCCAGATCGCCGAGCGCGCCAACGTCACCACCTGCAACATCGAAGGACTAGGCTGGGGCGAGGTCGACTTCCCCGCCGACCTCGAGCGCGTCACCAAGCTGGTCGAGGATTGGGAATAGGGCGCGTCATGCGCGGCCGGCAAAGATCCGCTCCACCAGCGCCAAGTCGGCCGGCTTGTCAACGTCGATTGCAGCCTCCGCGACCGGCAGCTCGACCGGGCGTATGACCGCGCCGGCCTTCCGCGACAGATAGGCGAAGGCCTGCTCCGCATCCATCAGGCCGAGCACGACCCGCAGCAGCACCAGCGGCCCGATCTCCCAGATGAGGCGCAGCGGGCGCTTGCGGTGCGCCTCCATGCGGCGCCAGAAATCGGCCACGCCCGCGGCCCGGGGCGAGCGCACCAGGAACAGGTTGCAGCCGCTGAAGCGGCGCTTGCCAAGGCGATAGAAGGTGCGGATCGCGCCGGGATAGGCGGCAGCCACGACATCCGCCGGCGCCAGGGCAACCGCCAGATCGCAGTCCGCAGGCGCGCTCTCGATGAAGCGCCGCAGGATGGCCGGCGTCAACAGCGGATGATCGCCCGTCGTGACGAGCAAGGGCCGCGCGAGATCGATCCGGCGCAACGCGGCGGCCACGCTGGCGGCGGGGCTGTCCGCGGCGGGCACCACCTCCAGCGAGTCGGCGCGGCGCAGCGCTTCCAATTCCGGCACCTGTTCGATGACGCGCGCATCCTCGATGCACACGTGGATGCGCTCCATGCCCGGCGTGGCGCGCACAGCCTCGACCACCCGCAGCAGCATGGGCACGCCGGCAACAGGCAGCAGCGCCTTGTGCGAGACGCCGGCGGCCTTGGCCATCGGATCGTCCGGGCCGCGGCTGCCGGCCAGGATCAACGCGTTCACGCGATCGCCTTCTCGTAGATCCGATAGGTCTTGTAGACCTTCGCGCCGATTCCTTCGAGCACGCGGCGCATCGGCCCGTTGTCCTCGAGGATCCAGGAGAGTTCCACCTGCTCCAGCCCGCGGGCGAGGAACGGCTCTTTCAGACGATGAAACATCAGCGGCAGCAGGGCCGCACCGGTCAGGGTGCCGTGATACTTCCTGCGGATGCCCAACAGGGGCACGCGTGCGGTCTTCAAGGTCTTGCGCTTGAGCCGCCACAGCAGCCTGGCGAATCCGAAGGGGAGCAGGCGACCTTCGAGATCGCGGACCGCTTCCAGCAGGTTCGGCAGGCACACCAGCATGCCGCCGACCTCGCCGTCGATCTCGGCGATCACCACCAGGTCCGGGTCGATCAGCGGCTTCATGCTGGCGGCGGCGGCCTCGATCTCGGCCTGGGTGAATGGCACCATCTCCCAGTTCTCCGACCAGGCGTCGTTGAACACCGTCAGCAGTTCGGCGAGATCCGCCTTGTAGTTCTTCATGTCGAGCGCGCGCAGGCGGATGCGGCCATCGTTCCGCACCTTGTCCAGCATGCGGTTGCTGCCGACGGCGTTGTAGGTCGCCTTGTCGACGGTGTAAGCCAGCAGATCCTTCGCCTTGCCGAAGCCGCACGCCTCGATGAGCCTGCCCTGGTAGGGCAGGTGGTAGGGCATCATCAGCATCGGCGTGGCCTCAAAGCCGTCAACCAGCAGGCCGGATTCCTCGTTCGAGGAGAAGCTGAACGGGCCTAGCATGCGCTTCGCGCCATGCGTTTTCAGCCAGGTCTCCGCCGCCTCGGCCAAAGCGCGCATGACGGCAATGTCGTCGATCGTGTCGAGCCAGCCGAAATGGCCGACGTCGTCGCGATATTTCTCCTGGCGCAATCGGCAGAACTGCGCGGAGATGCGGCCGACCACAACGCCATTACGGCAGGCGAGGAACAACTCGCCCTCGGCGTGCCGGAAATAGGGGTTCTTCCTCCGGCTCAGCGTCTCCTTGCGCTCGAGATCAAGCGGAGCGATGTAGCCGGTGCGGCCGCGATAGAGGCGCTTGGGCAGCGCGATGAAAGCGTCGAGGTCGCGGCCGCTCGCGACCGGCTGAACAACGACTGCGCCGGACGACATAAGGTCTGGGCTAGCGGCCGGCGCGCGGGCTTGGCGCGTCGCCCTCGTCGGTGCGGAACCGGCGTGGATTGGAATCACCGCGGGTGCCGTCGCTGAGCGCGGCGACCCAGGGGTAACGCTGCGCCATCTCTTCGGTGTAGCCGATATTGAAAACCGTGGCGCTCTTAGGCCGCAGCTTCGGCTCCGCGTAATGGGTGCCGAAGACCCGGTCCCACAGGAAATTGGTGATGCCGAAATTGCCCTGCTCGTTGTGGAAGTGATGGGCAAGGTGGCGCTTCTTGATCTGCCGCATGAAGGCCGATTTCGGCGTGGTGTTGAGGTGCTGCACGCAATGGCAGAACTCGTAGAACAGAGTCGTGACGATGCCCATGGCGAAGGCGAGGGCCGCCGCCGACTTGCCGCCGATCAGGTAGCCGATCGGGATGGTCACCAGCGCGATGGTCGGGATCGTGGTGTAGAGCGCGCCGAACAGCACGACCAGATTGTGCGGGTCCTGGTGATGGTCGAAATGAATCCGCTTCCAGACCTTGGCCGTCAGCGGCGAGCGATAGAGATACTGGCCGTGCAAGACCCACCGGTGCAGCACGTACCAGGCGAAGGGATAGACCAGCGCCGCGAACGCGCCGGCGGCGATCAAAGGCACCCAGCCCTCGAACCAGCGGATGGCCAGCCACAGGCTGGCTCCGGCGAAGCCGAGATAGACCAGCACGGCGTAGTAGCTGAAAAAAGCGACGACGAGATCGCCCATCGACATACGGGCGAGGTTGTGCGTGCGGTTCTTCCAGAAGCCCCAGCGGACCATGCGAATGCTTTTGCTCTCGGCGGTGACGGGCAGTGGTGAATGTGGGCCGCAATCTAAGCGAATCAAGTGTTTATCGCAAGCTAAGCGGCTTCGGTTTTCCCCGCCGCGATGGGCCGGTCATAGGCCAGGATCCACGCAGTCCGGATGCCATGGTAGAGGCAGGTGGCGGCCTGCCAGAGCACAATCAGATAGATCGTCTCCACCCCGAACCCGGCGACGTAACCGACTGTAAATAAAGGTAAGTTTATGTTTCGCCGGGAGATGAAAGTGCGCACGAACCCGTCGATCGGCGCGTGGGTGTGGAGGCCGCGCCCGAAGCGGGTCGGATAGATCTTCAGGATCAGCCGGTCGATCACATAAAGGACCAGCATCGCCAGAGAGGCCAGGAACACCGGCGACTCAACGTCGCCCTGCGATAATCCGTACGCCCAGGCGCAGTACCAGAAGGGCGGATGCACGAGATCCAAGCCGTGGTCCAGGACATTGCCCAGCCTGGAATCCGTGAAGGTCAGCCTCGCCAGCTTGCCATCCACCGAATCCAGCACGCTCATGCCATAGGCGCACAGGAACCCCGCCAGGAAATATCCGCCGCCAAACAAGGGCACCGCGGCGAAGGTCAGCACGATCGAGACGATGGTGATCCAGTTCGGGTGGACATGGGCCCGCGCCAGCGGCCGCACCATCAGCCACACCAGCGGCGGATAGACATACTTGGTGAAGAAGTCGGTCGAGCCCTTGTAGTTCGACCAGAACAGGAAGCGCTCGACCTTGGCCCGCTCCGCCCCGGTGTCGATGCGGAACAGGTAGAAGGGCAGGGTGCGGCGCAGATTGCGGATGAAGCCGGGAAACTCCGCCTGCGTCAGGCGCGGGAGCGTCGTTCCCAATGCTTGCCTGAGATCAAGCGCATCGGGGTCAAGCGCGGCAGGATCGGCGATCCAGGCCATCGCCGCGTGGCCGTCCTCCACCGCGAGGTCCCGCGTCTGCGCGGTGACGAAATCGTAGAGCCGGGCATCGATCAGAGTCCGGGCGTCCAGCGCCAGGACGTGGCGCCCGATCGCGCTCCGTGCCAGCCGCTGCGCGATGCTGCCGCCATTGCGCACCACCCGGACCGGAAATGGCCACCGCCGCCGCGCCTCGGCCGGTTCCTCGCTCTGGGCGGGTCCGAGATCGATCACGACCTCCCCCGGCTGAACATTGCGGTGTTTCAGCGCCTTCAGGTGGCGCTCCAGCAGCGTCAACCCGAATACGCGTTCGCCGGCACCGTGCGCGGCATCAATCCAGACGACGAACATGAGGAATCAGAAGCCTTCGAGGCGGATCAGCCAAAGTCCGCCGATACTGGCGAACAGGAGGGCGGGAAGCCAGGCGGCAAAGAAAGGCGGCACGGCCCCGCTTTCGCCGAGGGACTGCACCAGGCCTTCGGTGATGAAGTAGAGGAAACCGAGGCCGAAGCCGATCGCCATGCCCGATGCCACGCCCTTGTCGCGCCGCCCGAAGCTGAGGGCGACGGGCGCGGCCAGCAGGATCATCAGGATGGAGCTGACCGGCAAGGCGACGCGCTTCTGCAGCCAGGTTTCATAGAAGTAGGTCGGGCGCACGCCGATCTGGGCTGAGGTGGCGAAGCTCCACAGACGTGCGGTGGTCATGGCCTGCGGCCGCTCGATCAATTCGGAGAACTCCTGCGGTCCCAGCTTGGTGTTCCAGGTTGCCGCCGGGATCGAGGCGAGCTCGGTCGGCTGGCCGGGCAGGACCTTGGTGTCCTGGATACTTTCCAAGGTCCATTTGCGCGTCTCGACGTCGAACGTGGCTCGGCCGACGAATCTCTGGTCGGTGATGTTGCCGATCTCGTCTCGCCGGTAGAGACGCATGTTCAGAAGCTCCAGCCCCTGCTCCTCCACCTGACCGACCTCCACGATCGTGTCGCCGTCCTGTATCCAGACCCGCTGGTCATCCTCATCGTCCTTGCTCTTCTTGTCGACATAGAGGTCGCGCTCCAGCATGTGGTTGATTGCGCGCGGCACCAACTGATCGGTCAGCACGAAATGCAGGATGGCGACCAACCCGACCGCGGGGAGGAACGCCAGCAGGATCTGGTAGTAGGGTGTGCCGGCCGATTTCAGGGCGAGCGTCTCGTTGCTGCGCTCGAACTTCGCCAGGGAGAGCAGCGCCGCCATCAGGACGCTGAAGGGAATCAGGAAGACCGCGAGCTCCGGCAGGCGCCAGATCGCGTATTCGGCGACCGCGCCGAAGTCGAGCGGGTGACGATCGAGCACCTCATCGCTGTTGTTGAGCAGATCGACAATCTGCAGCATCGACGTGAAGCTGACCCACAGAACGGCGAAGTTCCACAGGAATATCCGAAGCGCGTAGCGCGTGAAGGTCATCATGCCGTGCGCCCCCGGCGGAACAGCATGAGCCACCGTCCTTTGAGCCAGCGCCAGGAATCGTCGATCGTGCCGAACACCATCGCGAACGGATCCTGGTTGAGCCGCGAGTTCGCGACGTAGAACAGATAGGAACTGCCCAGTGAGAAGATGAGGAACGGCACCCAGAGCGCCATGAAGGACGAGGCGCGGCCGTTCTCCGCCATGTCCTTGCCGAACTGCAATGCCTGGTAATAGATGATCAGGATCGCGATGCCCACGACGATGCGGATGCTGGTCGGCTGGCGGCGCGACGTCAGGCCCATGGGGATGGCCAGCAGCGGCAGGAACAGCACGGTCAGCGACCGGACGATGCGGTAGTTGAGTTCGGCGATTACGTCGTCCTGGCCGAGGCCCGGCCATTTCTCCACATACGCGCGGACGAGCTGGATTAGCGAAAGCTCGGATTCCTTGCGCTCCGTGCGGAACGGCTCGGGCGCGACCACTTCCAGCGGCATGCTGGATTCCTTGAACGTGGACGCCTTGCCGCCGGTGCCGTTCGGCTTGGAGTCGACGCGCACGCCGTCATGCAGCACCAGCGTCAGGGAGAAGGTCCTCGGATCATTCCGCATCTCGCCCGTCTGCGCGGTCAGGGCAATGTTGTTGCCGTTCTCGTCGGTCTCCTGGATGAACACCCGCTTCAGCGTGCGTCCGCCATCCGCAATGTCGCCGATCAGGATGGTCTTGCCCCCGAAGCCGCTGAAGAAGGCGCCGCGCTCGATGGCGGAGTTCCAGGAGGTCTCGGTCACCAGATAGACCAGGGCGCGGTAGGCATAGCGCGTATAGGGCTGCAGGAAGCCGAGGATGAGCGCGGACGCGACGGTCAGCAGCACCGCCATCACCAGCATCGGCGCGGCGAGGCGGCGCAGCGACAACCCGCTGGCGCGCATGACGTCGAGTTCGCTGTCGTTGGACAGGCGCAACGTCGCATAGAGAATGCCGACGAAGAACGCCGCGGGAATGGCGATCGCGAGATAATGCGGGACGAGATTGCCCAGCATCTTCAGGACCAGGCTCAACGGGCCGCCGCGATTGGCGAACAGGTCGAGAAGGCGGATCAGGCGCTCGAGCAGCAGGGCCGCCATGCCGATCACGATCGCGCCCGCGAGCGGCCAGCACACCCGCTTCAGCATGTAACGATCGATGAGCGACAATCGGAACATCGGATGGTCTGATCTCAGTCCTTTCGCCACGCGGCGCGCAGCGCGTCGCGCACGGCATCGCCAAGGGCGGCGTCCGCCTCCACCGGCTGCGTCAGGTCGATCGGCTTGGGCCAGAAGCGGTCGGCGTGCGCGCGCCAGGCAAACTCCCGGGCGCTCTCATAGCGCGGCAGAACGTGGAAGTGCACGTCGGGGTCCACCATCATCAGCATCAGATAATTCAGCTTGTCAGGCTTGAAGCAGCGGGTCAGCGCGGCATCCAGATCGGCTGTCACCTGCGCCAGTTCCTCAAACGCCCGGACCGAAATCTGCGAGAACGCGTGCGCGGCATCGCTGCAAACCAGCACCAGCGAGCCCAGCGTCACCTGTTGCGGCCGCGCCAGCACCAGCCAGTGCCGGTACTCGCGAATCAAACTCGTCGGATGGCCGAATTTGATGGCCGTCGCATTCGGGGTTGCCATGCCCTCTGGTTCCCTGTCTTCAGGAATTAAGCTCCGCGCCGGAATAAGACGCTCGGGTAGCCTGATTCGGCTAGCACAATCGCCGGCCGCGTCCGAAAGTCAATGCCGCAAAGCGGGAATGGTTAATTCAAACCCGCCGCTCGGCGCAAAATGATCCTCGGTGCTGGCCAACCCACGGATTTCAACAGCAAGTTTCCAGGCGCTGTCCGCGGGCGCAACGCGATAGATGTTGTAGGCGGCGGCATCCCTGTTATGCCAGCGCAACGCCGAGGCGGATGGAACCCCGATGACCGGAATCTTGTCAATGTGACCAAGGGTCGCCATGTGCATGTGGCCGTGCAGGACCAGTTCTGCGCCGGCGGCACGCATCACGTCTCCAAACTCGCTCCAATCCGTCAGCGCCTTGCGGCGATGTCCCTTCGCATAAAGTGGCGGATGATGAATCAGCACGATCCGGAAAACACCTTCGGCGCCGAGATGCGCCAGCACATCGCGCAATGCGGTCAACTGCGCCGTCCCGAGTGTGCCCGAGGCATAGAGCGGCGGCGTGGGCACGGCGCTGGACAGTCCGATGAGCGCCAGCCGGCCCATTCTGCGCACGAACGGAAAGGGATCGGCGGCCGGTACGCTTTCGGCCCGCTCCCACCCCAAATCAGTCATGTAATCGCGCCAGCGCCCGATGCCTTCATCGCCGCGCACCCGCACATAGGCGTCGTGATTGCCGGGAATGACCGTCACCTTGTTGGCGGGGCCGAGGCTCCGCAGCCAGCGCGCCGCGCCTTCGAACTCCTGCGGCAGCGAGATATTGACCAGATCGCCAGTCACCGCGATATGGTCGATCGGCTGCTCCGCCAAGTCGGCCTGCATCAGGTCGAGCACCCGCGGCAAGTGGATGCGATGGCGGTTCACGCGCCAGGAAAGCCAGCCCGTGATGCGCTTGTTGGCCAGCGCCGCGGGCCGGTCGACCGACCAATCCGCCAGATGCGGGTCCGATAGGTGGGCGAGGGCGAACATCCGTCCTGCGTTCTCAGCTTTTGGGCACCTGTTTGGCCGTATTTCGCAGCTTGCGTCAAGCCTCGGCGTCGCGCCGGAAGTGCTTGAATTTCCTTATGGACGCGGGCTCCGCTGCCCGATATTCCTCATTTCGCCTATCGATCCTTGGGAGTCCATTCCGTGTCGGCCGAGCGTGCCAGCATCGCCTTTTGCCTGATTGGCGACAGCGACTTGACCCTGTTCAGTCTGTCGTCGCAAGAGCGCCTGCGCCGAGCCTTTCGCCGTGCGGATGTAGAGGCCGAGCTGCCGGCCGGCGAACTGGAATCGGCCAAGGGAGCGGCCGTGGTGATCCAGGCCAATTATGTGTTCGACGAGGCGCTGATCAGGGCGCTCGTCAACTCCCCGGGCGTCGCGCTCAAGGCGGACAATGGCGAGATCGTCGCCGCGCATGGCGAAGGGATCGAGAATATCCGCGCCGCGTTCTCGGCGGTGGCGGAACTCGACGAGGCCGCGCGGGCGCTGTTCATCGTGCAGGATGCCGCAGCCCTCGCCAGCGCATACCAGAAAGCCCTCCGCAAGCGGGCCGCGCCGGTGCTGCTGCCGCTGGATGGCGCGGATGCGGCGGAGATCGAGCGGCTCTTGTTCGGCGCCTCTTACAAGGGCGTGACGGATGTCATCACCAAATACGTCTGGCCGGTGCCGGCGCTGGCGGTCACGCGCTGGTGCGCGCGCCGGCGGATCTCGCCCAACCTCGTGACCTGGGTCAGCCTGGGGTTCGTCATCCTCGCCTTTTACCTGTTCTGGAACGCCTGGTTCATCACCGGCGTGATCGCGGCCTGGGCCATGTGCTTCCTCGACACGGTCGACGGCAAGCTCGCGCGCTGCACGCTGACCTCCACCAAGCTCGGAGACGTGTTCGACCACGGCATCGACCTGCTGCATCCGCCGTTCTGGTACTACGCCTGGTTCCTGGGGCTCGGGCTGCTCCTCGCATCCAGCCTGGAATGGGCGCTGTGGGTGGTGATCATCGGCTATATCGCCGGCCGTCTGCAGGAGGGCCTGTTCATCTGGCGCTTCGGAATCGAAATTCATACCTGGCGCCCGATCGATTCCTGGTTTCGCCTGATCACTGCGCGGCGCAACCCGAACCTGCTGATCCTGACAGTCGCGGCTCTGCTGCAGGCGCCGGACAAGGGGCTCCTGGCGGTCGCCTGGTGGACGATCGCGAGCTTCATCTTCCACACCATCCGGATCCTCCAGGCCTTCGCGGGCCAACTGAAAGGCCGCGCGCCGGTCTCCTGGCTGCAGGCGCAGAATCAGCCGGGAGCGGAGACGTCGGCCACATGACGCGCATTGGTGTCCTCAGCAATGCGCACAGCCGACGCAACCAGAGCGCCCTGTCCGCGATCGAGCACCTGCTGTCCGACTTCCCGGAGGTTGCACATCGGAGCTTCCAGCGCATCGAGGAGATGCCGCATGCGCTCGCCGCATTGGCGGAGAGCCGCATCGATCATCTGATCGTCAATGGCGGCGACGGCACGGTCCAGGCCGTCATGGGAGAGGTGCTGGAGCGCTCGCCCTTCGCGAGGCGGCCGCGCATCACGCTGATCGGCGGCGGCATGACCAACGTTATCGCGCATGATGTCGGCGTGCCCAGCGCGCCGGCGGAGGCGTTGCGCCGCATCCTGGCGCGCGCCCCAAGCGGCGAGACGGCCGAGGTCATCCGGCGCGGCACCATCGCGGTGAAATGCGGCGGCCGCCCGCGCACCGAATACGGATTCCTCGCCGGCGCGGTCGGGTTCTACCAGGGCACGCGCCTGACCCGCAGGGACATGCATCGCGTCGGCCTGCGGCAGAGCCTCGCCACCAAGGCCGGCATCGTCTGGTCGGTCATGCGCCTTCTGCTGCACGGGGAGGGGGAGCGGTCCGGACTGCGGGGCGAGCGGGTGGCGATCGGCCTCGACGGCGCGCCGCCGCGCGAGGCGGCCTATCTCTTCATCCTGGCCACCACGCTGGAACGCCTGTTGCCCGGCGTGATGCCGTTCTGGGGCCATGATCACGGCGCAATCAAGCTGACCACCATCGCCTCGCCGGCGCCGCGCTTCGGCCGCGCCGCGCTTTCGGTGGTGCGCGGACGACCGCGTCCCTGGATGCACCATGCGGGCTATGCCAGCACGCGGGCCGACCGCATTTCGCTGCGCCTGACCAGCCCGGTCGTGCTGGACGGAGAAGTGTTCGATCCGGGGCCGCATGGCCATGTCGAGCTCGCCGCCGGTCCGGCGGTCGAGTTCCACCGGTACTAGGACGGCCGCGATGGATGCGCGCGCGGCGCTGACCGGCCTCATCGCTGAGGAGCTGGCACAGCCGGTCGTGCCCGCTGTCCAGGCCATGGCCGACGCCGTCCGGTCCCGGCATCCGAAAGCGGCGCTGGCGGTGCTGTTCTATGGCTCCTGCCTGCGTCGGCCGGAGAACCTGCTCGCGGACTCGCTGCTCGATTTCTATCTGCTGGTCGATGACTACAAGGCGGCCTATGCCGGCGCCCTGACCGCGCTCGCCAACCGCATCCTGCCACCCAACGTGTTCTATCTCGAGGCGCGGCACGACGGCGCCACGCTCCGCTGCAAATACGCGGTGATCTCGCTGGCGCAGTTTCGGCAGGGGATGTCACGCAGCGTCGACAATGTTTCGCTCTGGGCGCGTTTCTCGCAGCAGAGCCGGCTGGTCTGGTCGCGCGATCCGGGCACCGCGCGCACCGTGGCGGAGGCCTGTGCGGAAGCGGCGCGGACCATGCTGGGCAATGCGCTGCCGCTGGCCGGCGGGGACGCGTCCGCAGATGCGGTCTGGCGGCGCGCCTTCGAGGAGACCTATCGCGCGGAGGTGCGATCGGAGGGAAGCGATCGGGCGGCGGAGTTGGTCGGCGCGGACCAGGAGCGCTACCGGCGCGTCCATGCGCTCGCCCTGGGCGGGTTGCGGCAGGTGCCGCTCGGCACCGCCGCAAGCTGTGCCGCCGATTGGCGCCGGCGGCGGCGAGTCAGCAAGCTGCTCAACTTCGCGCGGCTGGCGAAGGCCACCTTCACCTTCGATGGCGCGCTCGATTACGTGCTGTGGAAGGTTAAGCGCCATTCCGGCGTGGTGCTGCCGGTGACGGACTGGCAGCGGCGTCATCCGCTCCTGTCGGCTCCGGTCCTTGCCTGGCGGCTCTATCGCCGCGGGGCGTTCCGATAAGGCAGGCTTTCCCGTACCGGACTGGAATCAAAACAGCGCGCCCGAGGGCGCGCTGTTTCAGATTAGCGAGGAAGACGCCTGCTATTCGGCGGCGGCGACCCGGATGGACGGATCCGTGATCAGGCCGAGTTCCAGGCCGACCTTGGTGACGACGCCGATCACGCGCTGCAACTGCTCCGTCGAATGGGCGGCGCAGACCGAGCAGCGGAGCAGGGCCGTCCCGCTCGGCGTGGCCGGCGGCAAAGCCAGGTTCATATAGACCCCGTTCTGCAGCAGGCCATGCCACGCACGCGCGGCGAGCGCCGGGTCGTTGATATGAATGGCGACCACCGGGCCCCTCTGCCGGCCAAGCCTGAAGCCCACGGCCTGCAGCCCGTCATACAGCGTGTCGACATTGCGCCACAGCCGCGCCATCAACTCCGGATGGGCGCGCAACTTGGCGAGCGAAGCGCGCACGGACGCAACCAGCGAGGGCGGCATCGACGCGGTGAACATGTAGGGCCGGCAGGCGACGCGCAGGATATCGAAATCCGGATGGTCGGAGATGAGGAAGCCGCCAATCGCACCCATGCTCTTGGAAAAGGTGCCGGTCACGAAATCGATCTCGGAATCCACGCCTTCCTGCTCCAGCAGGCCGCGGCCGGTCCTGCCCATGACGCCCATGGAATGAGCCTCGTCGACCAGCAAATAGGCCCCGTGCTTCTTCTTGACCTCGACGAACTGCTTGAGCGGCGCGTGATCGCCTAACATCGAATAGATGCCCTCGACCACGATCAGCTTGTTGCCCGGCTCGTCCGCGATGCGCTGCAGGCGCTTGTCGAGATCGACCGGATCGTTGTGACGGAACCGGATAACCGTGGCGCTGCCGAGCTTGCAGGCGTCGTAGATGCTGGCGTGGCTGTCGGCGTCGATGATCACGAAATCGCCCGGGCCAACCAGCGTCGACATTGCGCCCAGGTTCGCCTGGTAGCCGGTCGTGAAGACCATGCAATGCCGCTTGCCGTAGAAGTCGGCGAGGTCCTGTTCCAGCGCCTTGTGGCAGGAGTAGGAGCCGTTGGCGATGCGCGAGCCGGTCGTGCCGGTGCCGAACTCCGCCGTCGCGCGCTGCGCGGCCGCGACGCAATCGGCATCGAAGGTGAGGCCGAGATAGTTGTTGGAGCCGCACAGGATGGTCGGGCGGCCCTCGATCACCGCTTCCGTGGCGGAGACGATACGCTCCATCTTCACGCCGAACGGATCCGCGCCGCACGCCTTCACGGCTCCGTGCACCTCACGGATCGTCTTGAAGCGGTCAAACAAACCCATGACTTCCCCCTATGCCCCCGTCTTGCTCGCGTAGATCGTGTCCGCAAGCTGACCCACGGTGGCGATTTCCGGTACCAGATTGAGCGGGATCGACACGTCGAAGCGATCCTCAAGCTCCATCATCAAATCCATGACTTGCAGCGAATCCATTGTCAGGTCTTCCGCGATCACCGTCTCAGCCGTGATCGCAGCCTCCCCGGCGCGGAAGCGCTCGAGCAGACGTGTGATCTCCACGAAAATGCCGTCCTTGGTCACGGCCAAGTCTGGTTGGATGGCTGCGGTGCCCACAATCTCTAACTCTTAACCCCGTGTCCCTGCGGCGATGACAGGCCAATGACAGACTCGCCGAATTCATGGGCCCATATCTGAGTCATTTACGCGTTAGGGTTAAATGACAAATTGTTACCGATTGTTACAACCCAGTCAAATCAATGGGATATGCAATTAAGTTACCAGCTCGCATGAGCTGACGCGTACCATTTTGCTGCGTCGCGGAAGCCGCGCCAGATGTCGAAGGCGGGACGCCAATCCGACACGTCCTCCAGCCGTTCCCCCCGGACCACCCAGTCCGGCCAGTAGATCTCTGCGACCTTGTGGGGCCGCAGCATGCGCGCCCGATGGTCGATCCTGGCGACCGCCTGGTTGAGACCGGCGAGAAGGGCCAATGCGGCGCGCGGCACGCGCAGGCCTCTTGGCCGACGCCCGACGGCTTCGCCCAAGGCCCCCAGGATGTCCGGCCAGCGATAGCCGCCCGGGACGCCATCGTCGATCTCAAACGTCGCCTGCGGCGAGCCTGAGCGGGTCAGGCAGGCCGCGATCGCCTCCGCCAAATCGCCGACATGGATCATGGAGAGTGCGGCGCCTGGCGCCGCCGGATAGGGCACGATCCCGAGCCTTGCCGCCGCGAACATAGGGCCGATTTCCCGGTCCCCAGGCCCATAGACCGCCGGCGGACGCAGGATCGTCCAGACCCGGTCGCCGGCCAGCGCCCGCACCGCCTGTTCCGCCCGGTGCTTGCTGTCGCAATAGGGAGAGAGCCCAGGCTCCCGGGCGGCCAGGCTCGAGACGTGGACCAGCATCGCGGCGGGCGCGGCCTGTGCCGCGGCGCGCAACAGGCGCTCGGTGCCGCCTTCATTCGCGGCGTAGAACTCCTCCCGCCGCAGCGCCTTCACCACGCCGCCCAGGTGAATGATGGCGTCGGCCCCGCTCACCAGGCGCTCCAGCGCCGGCGGATCGGCCAGATCGCCGATCACCAGTTCGAAGCGGTAATAGGGCGACAGCACTTCGGCCGGATGGCGGCGGGCCAGCACGCGGACATCCCAGCCCTGCCGCCGGAGGGCGGTGACGACATGTCGGCCGATGAAGCCGGTTGCGCCGGTGACGGCCGCGCGTTTCGGCACTACGCGCCCACAGCCGCGTCGAATTGCTCGTAGGTGCCGCTCAGGTAGTTGGCCTTCGCCTTCGAGCGGCTGAGCTTGCCGGACGAAGTCTGCGGCAACGCCTTGGGCGGCACGAGCGTCACCCGCGGCTCGACGCCATGCGCCCGCTGCAGCAGGGCGTAGACATCGCGCCGCAGCTTCTCGCGCTGCGCCGGATCGCCGACCCGGCACTGCACCAGCACCACTACCGCCTCGCTGTCATTCTCCTCGACCGAGAAGGCGGCAACGTCGCCTCGGCGCAGATCGGGCAATTCCTCGGCCGACCATTCCAGGTCCTGCGGCCAGATATTGCGGCCGTTGAGGATGATGAGGTCCTTGGCGCGGCCGGTGATCACGATCTGCCCATCCAGCAGGTAGCCGAGATCGCCGGTATCGAGCCAGCCGTCCGGACTCAGCACTTCGGCCGTCAGCTCAGGCTGACGGTAATAGCTGCCCATGATGCTCGGCCCCCGGAAGAAGATGCGGCCGACGCTGCGCTCGGGCAGCACGCGGCCGGCTTGGTCGCGGACCTCGAAGGCGTGATCCTGCAACGCCCGGCCGCAGGCGACGAAGGCACGCGCCTTCGGTCCCGCCGGTGCCGGTTCGGCGAGATTGCGATGCGCCAGCGCGTCGCGGTCGATCTCGTCGACGACGTAGCGCTGGCCAAGAGGCGAGAAGCTCATGGCAAGCGTCGTTTCCGCCATGCCGTAGCTCGGCACGAACGCCGTGGGGCGGAAGCCGTACGGGCCGAAGGCCTCGGCGAACTTCTGCAGGATCGGGTGCTGCACCATGTCGCCTCCGATACCTGCGCCGCGCCAGGTCTTGAGGTCGAGCTTCACTTCGCTGCCCTCGCGCAGGCGCCGCGTGCACAGCTCATAGCCGAAGCTCGGGCTGTACGAGAGCGTCCCGCCATATTCCGAGATCAGTTTCAGCCAAGTGAGGGACCGGCGTGCGAAATCGCGGGTGGCGATGTAGTCGACTGACATCTGCGTGGTCAGCGGCACCAGCATGAAGCCGACCAGCCCCATGTCGTGGTATAGCGGCAGCCATGAGGTGCAGCGATCGCCGCGCACAATATCGAGGCCGTCGCACGTGATCGCCCTGGCGTTGGCCATGATCGAGCGTTGCGGAATGTCGATGCCCTTGGGGAAGCGCGTGCTGCCCGAGGAGAACTGCAGATAACTCTGGTCGCCCTTGCCGAACGGCTGCAGGTCGGCGCCCGTGCGCGGCAGCGCGGCGAAATCCTTCGGACCGCCGACCAGCTTCAGGTCGAGGCCCTGCGCGGCCTCGGCCAGGAAGGTCAGGAAGCCGTCCGGCGCCATCGCGGCGACGGCGCCGCAGCCGATCAGTTGCTGGCGAAGCTGATCGATATAGGCGGCGCGGCCGCCCAGGGTCATGGGCAGCGCCACCGGCACCGGCAGCACGCTCGCATATTGGCAGCCGCAGAAGGCGACCATGAAGTCTGGGTCGGTGTCCGCGATCAGCAGCACCCGGTCGCCCTTGGCCAGGCCCAGCCGCACGAGGCCCTGGCCGAAATCGCGCGCCCGCTCGCGCAGCTCGCGGTAGGGCAGAACCTGGGCGAGTTCGCCCTTGGCGGTGAAGAAATTGAATCCGGCCTGGCCGGCCGCGGCGTAGTCCAGCGCTTCGCAGATTGTCTCGAAGTCGCTCCGTCGCGTCGCCAGCCCCGGGCTGGTGGTGGGGGTTGCCTGCAGGCTCATGGGACCTTGTGCCGCATAAACGATTGATTGCAAAGGGGCCGCAGCCGCCTTTAGGATTTCGCGCTGCTTAGCAAATGCGCCCCGAATCGGCAAGCTGCCCGGCGGGCCGGTGCCCAACGGGCGATTTGCCGCATCCGCCGCGCAAGACCAGTAACGGCCATGGAATTGGGGTCATGAAAACCGCCGATATCGAACAATCGCAAGCCGGTAAGTCGGGCCGGTCGCTGGGTTCGCTCCTTGGGTTCGGCGATGCCAAGAAGGCGCCGAAGTTCAAGGCGGGCACGCATCCCTCCGCCGGCGGCGCGGCGAGCGAAAGAACCCAGATCAGCCAATCCATCGCCGACGTGCTGAAGCTGCTGCGCGCCGACCACGTCACGAAGGTCGGCGTGCATGGCGACAAGGGCTTCTTCGATTCCTTCAAGGCGCAGGCCGCCGGCCTCGAGTGCCTCTGGCTGTCGAACGACTTCGTGGTGGATCAGCCGCTCGGCGCCTTGCCTGTCACCGGCGACCACCTGAGAAGCTGCCAAGCGATCGTGGTCGGCGGCTCCGATGTCGCGACCAAGTTCCGGCTCACCCTCCGCGGCACCCTGGCGCACGCGCCGCTGGTTCCCGTGCACTGGGTGGCGGACAACTGGGAATTCTGCGCCGGCACGGCCGCAATCCCGCAGGAGATCGAGGACGTCGACGCGCTGGTCTTCAATCACTTCGCGGAATTCTTCGGCATCAAGGACCCGCTGCAGTTCCGCTTCGAGATCATCTCCGAGGAAGGCATCAATCGGCGCTACCAGGTGCTGGGCCCCAGCGAGTCGATCAACCTCAATCTCAAGGAGTTCGCGGGCGAGCGTTCAGGCGCGGTGTGCCTGAAGGTCCATGTCAGCCACCCGAGCCTGACGCGCGGGCGGCACTACCGGTTCCGCGTGTGCGCCGACGTGTTCTGGAAGGATTCCTTCACGATCATCCACGGCTCGCACCAGTTCTTCAAGAACCCGAACAAGGAGCAGCCCTTCCGCCTCATCGATTCAGTGATCCGCGGCGGACGCGTCGTGATGACGGTGCCGAACTACGATCTCGACATGGGATCCGACGACACGATCGCAATCGGCACGGGAGTGGACAAGACGGAGCGGAAGCGCTCCCGCACACGACCGGTGGAGGAGGTTCACTTCGAGCGGCGCGAAACGCCCGGCAACGCGCGCGACTATTTCGCCGCGTCCTACAAGGGCTATGGCACGTCGTTCTGGTATGCCTTGGAGGAGGGCTGCTTCAGCAAGCCGGGCAAGCAGGGCAACATCTCCGGCAATCACCTGTGCAAGGTCGGTGTCGACGATCGCGCGGACGCGGCCTTTCATCCCGACGAGCTGCGCGTGGTGGAGCAGGCGGTCGCCGCCGGCTTTATGATCCAGCCTTGCTTCCTGCCGGTGACGCATGGCAGCGCGAAGCTGACCTTCGGCTTCAACTTCGACGCATCCAATCCGCCGTTCGAGCATTATTGGCTGCGCTTCTATGCCGTCGACGGCGCGCTCCTGGGCGAGATGCGCTGGCGCAAGGATTTCATCGGTCCCGCATTCTCCGACACCGTGCTCGAGGCATGGGGCAGCCCGGAGCGTCACCGGGTGGCGGGCGTGCTGCTCTCCCCGGATCACCTGAAGATCGGCATCGCGCCGCAGCGCTTCGTCACGACGGCCGATCTGGTCGTGCACCACCTGGAGACGGGCGACCAGGACGCGACCGAGTTCCAGCCGAGCTGGCGTAATCTCGGCACCATCGTGCCCACGCTGCCGCATTGGCTGCACCCATCGATCGGCGTGATGGGCCGAACCAACGTGATCGGGCGCGTGCGCTGCCGCGACGGCTTCCGCACCGGCGTGTTCGTCGGCAACGCCAGCGGCAACCTGAAATACGACATGGCGGCGGAAGTCGAGATCGCCGTGATCAACCATGCGGGACGCCGGCTCAGTCACTCTCTGCAACTGCCCGCCTTCGGCTGCCGGATCGTGTGGCTGGACGATGTGATGGCGCGGCTGCGCGAGCATGTGGGCGAGAGCGGGATCGCCGCGCTGCAGGTCCTGTCCGCCGATGCGGACCTGACCGCGCATGTGATCGGCCTTTCGCCGAACGGCGCGGTCGGGCTGCAGCACCTCTGGGGCTATTGAGCCGATCTTGTCCGGCGAGCCCTCAGGGATCGAGCGGCGCCTCGTGCGGGCGGCATTGGCCCTCGCGCCGGCGGCCTGGAATCCGGCGTGGCGTTGCGGCGATGCCGTCCGAGCGGAGCTTGGCGCCGCGGCGCGCATCATGGTCGATCCGCGGCAGGTCCTGGGCAAAGTCGGCCAGCGCACCGTGGCGGGGCTCAAGCGCCGCTTCCTGGTGCCGCGCCTGGCCGCGCGCGAAATGCGGGCGATCGCTGATCTCCCCACCTATCGCGACGTCGAGGATTTCGCGGCCCATGGCGAGGACTATCGTGCGACGCGGCTTTACCGCTGGCTGAAGCAGGCGGCGGAGCAGGGCGCGCCGATCGATGCCCGCGGCACGCTCTGCGACACGGAGCAGAGAATGCTGGAGTATTATTTCACCTATCTCGATCTGTTCCGCAGCCTGCAGCAGCGCGGCTACGCCTATCGCGGCAAGGACGAGATCTGCTTCGGCATCACCGCGGAAGGCGGCATCGTCCACATGCGGCGGGGAACGCATCGCCTCGCCTGCGCGCATTTCCTGGCGCTGCCCTTCGTCACCGGCTATGTCACCCACGTGGACCCGGCCTGGATGGAATCGGCCCGCCGCCGCAACGGGGATGGACCGCTCCAAGCCCTTGCTGTATCGCTGCGCCCATTACAGGCCAAGGGCGAGGCCAAGGCGACGCAATGAAGGCGATCAGTGAGATTTTCCGGCTGTTCTTTTACACCGGCTGGCGGCGGCAGAGCCTGATCCTGCTCGCCATGCTGCTCGGCGTAGCGGCGGAGAACCTGTCGATCGCCAGCCTGTGGCCGATCATCGGCGTCGCCTCGGGTGAGGGGATCGAGCCCTCGCCCGCGACCAAGGTCGTCACCGGATTGCTGGAGGCGGTCGGCCTGTCGCCCACGCTCGGCGCATTGCTGCTGTTCCTGTGTGTCACCATCACCCTGAAGTTCGCGCTCACCAGCGCCGGCCTCATGTATGTGGGGCGGGAGGTGGCGCGCATGTCGATGCATCTACGCCTGCGCCTGATCGAGGCGATCGTGCGCGCCCGATGGTCCCACATCATCAGCACCCCGGCCGGGCGCCTGTCGGCCGCGCTCAGCGACGAGGCGGAGCGGGCGCAGTCCGCCTATCGTGCCTCCGGAAACTTCGCGACGCGCCTCACCGAGACGCTGACCTATCTCATCGGCTGCCTGTGGATCTCCTGGGAGTTCTCGGTCGCGGCGATCCTGGCGGCGGCGATCCTGTGGCTGGCGGTCGCGCGGTTCGTGGGGATGGCGCGGCGGGCAGGGCGGGCCAAGTGGCGCAGCGTGCATCTGCTCTCCGGCGCAGTGAACGACCTCCTCACCTCGATCAAGAGCCTGCGCGCCATGAACCGGCAGGCCTATCTCGGGCATTTTGCCTCCGCGCAGGTCAACGCGCTCAAGAAGGCAGCGCTACGCGAGTACTACAGCGAGACAGCGGTGCGCGCGCTGCAGGAGCCGCTGCTTGGCACCATGGTCATCGGCGGGTTCTATGTCGGCTACACCTATTTCGATCTCGGCCTGGTGGAACTGATCGGTGTGGTCTGGCTGCTGCGCCGGATCTCGAACGGCGTCGCCACCATGCGGGGCGCGATGCAGCGCGTCGCGATCGACGGCGTGGCCTTCTGGTCCATCGTCCGCCTGACCAAGGCAATGGAAGAGCAGGCCGAGACGCTGCATGGTGGCACGGTCGCCCATCTCGGCCGGCACTGCGACTTCCGCGACGTGAGCTTCGGCTATGGCGACAAGACCATCGTCAACGCGGCCAACTTCACCCTGCCGGTTGGCGAGGTCGCCACGCTGATCGGGCCTTCCGGCGCGGGCAAGACCACCATCGCCGACCTGCTGGTCGGGCTGCACGAGCCGGATTCCGGCCAGGTGCTGATCGACGGCCTACCGCTGACCGACGCCGACCTGGCGCGTTGGCGCGCCAAGATCGGCTACATCCCGCAGGAGAACATCCTGTTCAACGAGACGGTGCTGGAGAACATCACGCTCGGCGATTCGTCGATCAGCGAGGAGCAGGCGATCGAGGCGCTGCGGCTGGCCGGCGCGTGGGGATTCGTATCCGCGCTGCCGCGAGGCCTGCACGAGGTGATCGGCGTGCGTGGCAACCTGCTCAGCGGCGGGCAGAAGCAGCGCCTGTCGATCGCCCGGGCGCTCATCCACAATCCGGAACTGCTGATCCTGGACGAGGCGACCAGCGCCCTCGATCGCACCACGGCGCGGGAGATCTGCGATGCCGTGCGCGGATTGCGCGGCAACCGCACGATCCTCGCCATCACCCATCAATCGATCTGGATGGATGCCGCCGACCGGATCCTGCGCATGGATCAAGGCCGGGTCAGCACGGACACGGCCTAGGGCTTGCCAGCAAGCCCGGCAAGCGCTGCCCCGGTCAGGCGAAAGAAGACCCTGTCCTCCTGCCGGATCGCGCCGAGTTCCTCGTAATAGCCGAGCAGCCGCGTATTGCCACGCGCCGCGGTCCAGTCGACCCGCGTGTGGCCGTGCTCCACAGCGAAAGCTGCGACGGCCCGCATCAAGGCCGAGCCGATTCCGGATTGCCGGCTCTTCTTCGTGACGAACAACTCCTTGAGGAACAGCCCGGACGCCAAGCCGGGTCCGGGATAGATTGCCGAGAAGGCGGCGAAACCGACCAGCCGATCCGTTTCGGCGACGAGGATCGTGACGCCCGCGGGCAGCGAGGCGAGGGTGCGCAGGATCGTCTCCCCGGGCGGACAGGGCACGCCGTCATGCGCCTGCATCTCCTCCAACAGGCGTGCGAGAGCGCTGTCGTCGGCGGGCGTTCTCGGCCGGATCGTGACCATGGCTCGCGGCTACTTGGCGACGCGAGTTGTGGGATGAAGCGCCGCGCGGTCCACCGCACGCACCCGGCCATGCTCCACCATGTAGATGCGATCGGCCCGCTCGACCCAGGAGGGCTGATGCGTGATGGCAAGCACCGTGACGCGCCCGGCCTGCGCGGCGACCGTGGCGCAGATCTCGGCTTCGGTCGCCGGGTCGAGCGCGCTGGTGGCTTCGTCGAGGATCAGCAGCTTCGGCTCATGGACCAGGGCGCGGGCCAGGGCGATGCGCTGGCGCTGCCCGCCCGACAGCTTGAAGCCGCGTTCGCCGATCGGGGTCAGCAGGCCCGCGGGAAGCTCGGCCATCAGGATGCCAAGGCCCGCCGCCTCCAGGGCCGATCGCACGCGATCCTCGCCGATCTCCTGGTCGCCGAGCCTGACATTCGCCAGGATGGTGTCGTTGAACAAGACGATCTCCTGCGGCACGTAGCCGATCATCGAACGCCATTGCGTGATGTCGATGTCGCGCAGGTCGATGCCGTCGACGGTCACGGTGCCGTTGTCGGGGCCGTAGAGGCCGAGCAGGAGGTCGGCGATCGTCGTCTTGCCCGATCCCGACTCCCCGACCAGCGTCGTGATGCGGCCGGCCGGGATCTGCAGCGTGACGTCCGTCAGCACCGGCCCCCGGCCGTAGGAGAAGCTGACGTTGCGCAGCTCGCAACCGGCCGAGAGCGTGGGCAGGCGCTTGCCCTCGAACCGTTCCGTCGCCTTCTCGACCTCACTCACCGTGCCGAGCAGCGTCCAGTAGGTGGCGTCGGACTGCGCGAGCTGGGTCATGGCCTTGCGCACGCGCGCGATGTTGGTCATGACCGCGAAGGAAATAACGCCCGCCACGATGATGACATCGATCGGCGAACCAAGCACCCGCGCGGCCAGGTAGGCGCCGGCGGCCAGCAGGCAGGTCTGGATGAGGTCGGGCAGTCCCAGCGAGAGGGTTTCGGTCATCACCAGGGTGTTGACGGCCTTGCGCAGGCGCTTGGCATCCTTCACCAACTCGGAGATCAGGTTGGTGTGCCGATGCATCGCCTTCAGCGGCTTGAAGCCGGCCAGCACATCGTTCAGCTCGACGACCAAGCTGCGCATGGCCCGCTGCCGCTCGCGCCCCGCCAGATGGGCCGCGCGGGTCAAGGTGCGGAGCGACAGACCCATCACCACGCCCATGGCGATGGCGACCAGCGCCATCTTCCAGCCCATGAACAGCGCCAGCCCGCAGAAGATCGCGGTGCGCATGGATTGCTCAACGACCTGCAGCGCATTGCGGAAGGCGGTCGACGCCCAGTTCGCCTCGGTGGTCGCGGCCGCAACGAAACGGCCGACCGGCTGGATGGTGAAATACCCCCATTTGGCGCTGACCAGCGCCTGCAGCAGCCTCTGCCGGATCTCCTGGCCGATGGTGGCGCCGATCCGCCCCAGGGCGCGCGCCACCACGAGGTTTATGGCCGCCTTGAGCCAGAGCAGGATGACGATGAGCAGGCAGAGGACACCCAGATTGAGCGGCAGGTGCAGGACCGCGAGCGCATCCTCGATCGCCTGGTTGAGCCTGGTGGGGGCGGTTTCGCCCTGCGTTACGATCGACAGGACAGGGAACAGCGAGGCGACGCCGATCCCCTCCATGAAGCCGGTCAGCAGCATGGCCAGGACCAGCGGGACTTGCCGGGCCAGGCCGTGCATGCGCAAGATCCGGACGGCGCCCGCGAGGGTCGAGGTTTGCGGCGAAAGATCGGTCATCCTGTCTCGGTTGCTGGCGGCCGAAATCTCCGGCCGCGACCGCGATAAAGCTGCCGGTTGATAGCACTCCCCCGAGCCAAGTCAACGAACAGGCCCCTAACGGATTGAATTGCTACGGGATTTGCGGCAAATCGGCACATCGCGGAGGGGCCGATTGCCGTGGATTCCGGTTATCTCCTATTCTGGCGCCTGCCAGAGTCGGGTGGTCGGCGCAGGGCCGGGGAAAGATGGAATACAAGGTCTTCATCCAGACCAACGACGAGCAGTACCTGGGCGCGCTGGTCGCGGCGCACGCATTGCGCCGCAACAGCCGGCACGCGGACCGTTTCGACGTCCAGATCCTGCATTACAACGATTTCCCCTGGCTGCATGCCAGGGAAGGCCAGCCGTTCCTGCGCGGGGTCGAGCGCCGGGTCTGGACGCGTGACGACCTGCAATCCTTCACGCCGCTGCGCTTCCTGCCGCCCAGGCTGATGAACTACCAGGGGCGCGCGGTGGTCATCGACCCGGATTGCTTTGCCCTCGCCGACATCTGGGACCTGCTCAGCCGCGACATGCAGGGCAGGGCGCTGATGTGCCGGATGCGGCCCGCGATCAAGGAACTGCCGGCCTATCGCGCCTCGAGCGTGATGCTGCTGGACAACACCAAGCTGACGCACTGGGACGCGGAGCGGACCTTCAACGACCTGTTCGCGTTCAAGATCGACTACATGAAGTGGGTCAAGCTGGAATACGAGGCGGACGAGGCCGTCGGCCTGCTTGAGGAGGAGTGGAACGACTTCGACCGGCTGACGGCGCAGACCAGGATCCTCCACACCACCTACCGGCGCACGCAGCCCTGGAAGACGGGCCTGCCAATCGACTTCACCGTGCGGGTGAAGGACTACCGGCGCTATCCGTTTCCGAAGTCGGTGTTCAAGCAGGTGAAGAACCTGATCGCGCCGAAGAAGCCGAAACCGGAAGCCTATCTGCCACATCCCGATCCGAACCAGGAGCGGCTGTTCTTCAGCCTGCTCGCCGAATGCCTGGCGCAGGGCATCGTGACCGAGGAACTGGTGCGGCGCGAGATGTCGGCAAACCACGTGCGGCATGACGCGCTGGAACTGTGCTCCCGTGCCGCCGCGTGAGGTCTTCGCGGCGGATCGCCGCAGCGACGCTTGGCGAATATGGCGGGCCCTTTCCGGAGGGCTAGCATGGGGGCCGCCATGATCCCTGTTCAGTCATCGGAGAGTCCCAGGCTCGCCGCCACGGCAGCATCGCACACGCCCAGGCTGCTGGCGGCCGTACGGCCGGGCGATATCGTCACCGAGCCCTACGCGCACTACACACGGCCCAACGCCGTGCCCGCGCCTCTCTATGAGGAGTTGTCGGCGGGCTTTCCCTCGCTCGCCATGATCATCAACGACCGGGTGGATATCGGGTCGAACGAGGCGGTGCGCATGACGGCAAAGCAGGTGCTGAGCGACCGCCGGATCTCGCCGCTCTGGCATGATTTCTTCGAGTACCACACCTCGGCCGAGTACTGGCGGGAGGTCGCGCGCCTGTTCGCGCCGCATTTCCGCCGCGAGTTCCCGGACCTGGAGGAAAAGGTCGGGCGCGCCTATGAGGACTGGCGTGTCGTGCCGCGCGGCTATGCCGGCGAAGCGGACGTGCGCCTCGATTGCCAGTTCGTGATGAACACGCCGGTGACGCACAAGAGCAGCGTTAAGACCGCGCATATCGACTTGTGCGACAAGATCTTCTCCGCCCTTTATTACATGCGTGATCCGCGCGACCAGAGCGAGGGCGGCGATCTCGACCTCTATGGCTGGCGGCGGGAGCCGCGCTTCGTCAAGCATCGCGCGCTGAGCCGCGACGTCGAGCTAGCGAAGACCGTGCCCTACCGAGCCAATTCCTATGTGTGCTTCGTCAACTCGCCGCAGGCAGTGCACGGCGTCAGCCCGCGCGACCGGACTGACGTGCCGCGCCGCTACATCAATTTCATCGCGGAGCTGCCGATCAAGGCGTTCGAACCGAGGCAGCTCGGCCGCCTGCAGCGGTTCTGGTACGCAAGCGAGATCGACTTGGCCTTGAACGAGGACAAGTACTGAGCGCCAGCCCGCCGCGCGGCGCTTGCATTAACCGGTCAGGCGTCTTATTTCCGGTGCGGAGGACGGCCTTCCCCATATCGGGATGTAAATCTTGGGACGACCCAAAGCAGTAATGGGGTCGTCCATGTCATGGCTTCTTCTCCTCGCCGCGGGCTTGCTGGAGGTCTTATGGGCCTTCACGATGAAGCGCTCCAACGGCTTCTCGTCCGTTGGTCCCAGCGTCACGACAATCGCGGCGATGATCGCAAGCTTCCTGATGCTGGCTCAAGCAATGAAATCGATGCCGTTAGGCACCGCCTACGCCGTGTGGACCGGAATTGGCGCGCTGGGCGCGTTCCTGGTCGGCATCTTCGTGCTGGGCGAGCAGGCGAACGCCATCCGGATCGCCAGTGCGCTGCTGATCCTGGCCGGCATTGTCGGCCTGAAGCTCGGATGATCTAGTCGAGGTCCGCCGCGACGTGCACCGGCTTGGCATGCGGATTCCGATGCGCCTTCTGCACGACCAGTATCCAGAATGTACGGATGCCGTGATAGGCCGCGGTGGCGACCTGCCAGGCGGCGATCAGGAAGAACGCCTCGCGCGCCAGGCCGAAGATGCAGCCCAGCAGAAACACGGGCAGGTTGATGTTCCGCCGCGCGATGAAGCTGCGCACGGTGGCGTCGAGCTTCGAATGCGTGTGGAAGCCGCGTTGGAAGAAGCGCGGATAGATCTTGAGGATCAGGCGATCCAGGACATAGAACACCAGGATCGCAATGGTTGCCCAGCCGAGGGGCGAGTTCCAGCCTTGCGCCGTTAGGCCGAGGCCATAGGCCCAGGCCACGTACCAGATCGGCGGGTGGACCATGTCGAGGCCGTGGTCCAGGAAGTTGCCGAGCCTGGAATCCGTGAAGGTGAGGCGCGCCAGCTTGCCATCCACGGAATCCAGCACGCTCATCCCATAGGCCATCAGGAAGCCGACCACCCAGTTGCCGGCGGCGAAGAACGGCACGGCGCCGAAGGTGAGCGCGATACTGACCAGCGTCACCAGGTTGGGGTGGATGCGCGCGCGCGCCAGCGGCCGCACCATCAGCCAGACCAGTGGCGGGTAGACGTAGCGCGTGAAGATGTCGGTCGAGCCCTTGTAGTTGGACCAGAACAGGAAGCGCTGGATCTCCGCGGTCTTGGCGCGATCGAGGACGCGGAACATATAGAACGGCACTGTGCGCCGCAGCTTGCGGATGAAGCCGTCGAACCGATCCTGCGTGAATTGCTCAGCTAGCCTCGCCGCCACCAGACCGCGCGCAAAGGAGGTCAGCTCGGGCGCATCGTCCGGCACCTCGACCGAGCCCCCCCTCGGCAGGAACAGCATGGCAGCCGGTTCCCCGGCATCAGGCGCGAACACGGCGAGATTGTGCTCCGCCTTGATGAGCTGTCCATGCAGGCGCTGGTCGCCCAGGCTGGTCCCATCCAGCAGCAGGACCGGCGCATCGCCGGCGCGGGTCAGGACGGCCCGCAGCCGCTCCGCGAAGGGTGCGCTGGATTGCGTGGTGACGATGGGGAGTGCGTTCAGGACCCGCGCGGGGATGCGCAGCTCCGCCGGGTCCTTGCTGCCGACATCGATGATGACCTGGGTGGGCTTGGGCTCCAGCCGCAGCAGCGCCTGAAGATGGCGCTCCGTCACCGTCAAGCCGAATACCTGCAGCCGAGCGGCCGGATGAACTGCGTCGATCCAAACCAACATCGAGAAGACCAACTCCGAATTCGAGGGGCGTGTCCGCTGGCTGAGCCAACTGGGCCCAAAAAGCCCGGCCGCAAAGCCCGGCCGCGCACGCGGGGCGGCCTATAACATGGGCCGGCAGAGGTGACAAGCATCCGGCCGGAGCCACCCGGCCGCTTCCTGATCAGGAAAAATACTGCAAGGTGTCGGCCGGGACCGGCGAACCAGGAGAGGGCGCGTTGCCGCATCATACGCCGCTGGGGTCGCTACCGAACCGCCTGCCGCGCCCGCCACAGCGCCTTGATCTCCTCCACTAGGCGGTCCTGGGTCTCACGCGTGATCGCGGCGGGGCGCCAGCCGATCTCCGCCTTGTCCGCATCGAACGGGCGCGCGATGCCGGCTTGGTAGAGCTTCTGCGTGAGGCCGAGGGCGTTGCGCCGCGGCCGCGCCCGGCCCATGCGTGTCAGCATGTCGTAGAAGCGATCGAGCGGGTCGGCCGAGCGGCCCGCCATGCCGCGCCGCTCCCGCCGCTCGCGGACATGCCGCTTGATGCCGGCGACGAGGCCCGGCTTCCTCGAGCGGCCGAGCCAGGGCAGTTCGTAGATCAGCAGCGGCCGCTCAAACGCGGCGGCGTCGGCCGCCATGGATGCGCTGTCGCTCGTTACGATCGCCGCATCGCTGAGTGCCAGCAAGGCGGGATAGGGATTGTCCGCGCCGGCCGCGAACTCGAACAGCGCATGCGGCGCGGTCATCGAGGATTCGAAGATTGCCTTCAGGCCAGACGGCGAGCGCGGGCTGGTGGTGATCAACAACGATCCGCCGGTCCGCTTCGCAAAGCGCTGCAGATCGTGCGCAAGATTGCGCGCCACAATCTCATCGAACGCCATGTGCTGGGTCGGTCCCCCCAGCAGCACGGCGGTCCAGGGCTTGGGCAAACGCTCGAACACGGGGCGCCAGTGCGTCACCGCCCGCGCGATCTCCGCCTCGTCCGCCTTCACCAGCGGCAAGGGCAGCTCGCGGACATTGGGTGCTGGCGGCAGGCCGTATTGCGGCGTGGTGATGACCAGGTCGTAGAGCTTGAGATCGGTGCGCGGCCGGCCAAGGCGTATGTTGATCACCCCGCCGCCCTGCTGGGCGATCCAGCGCGAGACCGGCGCCGACCGGAAACCGATGCCGATGACGAGGTCCGGCCAGGGCGCCGCCAGCGGAGCGCTGGCCGCCGCGTCGAGACCAGCCAGCGAAACGCCGGCTTCCGCCGGATCGAGGTTGTAATCGGGTTGCCATCGAAGCTGCTTAACCTCGTACGGCCAGCCCAGCATCTTGGCGAGCGCCAGCACCTGGGCGTTGTCGCCGCGGCGCTCCCCGAACAGCAGCCAGACGCGCGGGGCGGATAGAGGCGATGGGTGCGTGATGGCTGTCACTGACCGGAGGGGGATCTTTGTGGTCCAACGAAGTCTGCTTCTTTCCGCCCAAAAAACGACAAAGTCAAAGCGATTGTATTGGATGCGGCTGGGGCATTGAGGGCCGCCGCGCCTTCTGGTCTAGTTCCGTGATGAACGTCTTTTCAACTCCCCGGGGTGATTCGTCATGACCGCCGTCGTGCGACGTTTGGCCTGCCTGCTGGTCGTCTTCATCGCCATTCCGTCGGCGAGCGCCGATCTCGGTTCGCTCGCGTCCGCCGCGTACAACTACCGCAACCGGCTCTACAACGTCGCGCCGACCGAGCTCGATGCTGCGGCCGCGCGCGCCGAGTTCCAAGCACTGGCGACGGGACAGGACCAGGCCGCAGCCGAGAAGCTGGCGGAGAGCATGGTTCCGGTCGGCTACGAGGACTATCAACTCTGGATGGACCTGGCCGGCATCAAGTCCAAGCTTGGCAAGGGAACGGATGCGGCCTATGCCGCCTATCTCGCGACCGAGGTGGCGTTCGATGCCCAGCAGAAAGCGGCCGCCCATGTGACGCTCGGCAAGGCGCTCGAAGCCATCAATCGAGGCACGGAGGCACTGGAAGCCTATGACCAGGCCGTCCAGTTGACGCAGGATGCCGATGCGCGCAGTGCCTATCAGCGGCTGAGCCGCGCGATACCGTTTCGCTACGAGCGGACCGAGACCTCCATGGATGGCGACCGTCCGGAAGTCTGCCTGCATTTCGATCGCCGCATCCCTGGCACGCGGCAGATTTCCTATGACGATTACGTGCGCACCGACCCCGAGGCCCAGGTCGCGTTCCGCGCGAGCGACCGGCAGTTATGCCTGGACGGATTGAGCTACGGCGCCTCTTATCAGGTGACGTTGCGGAGCGGCCTGCCGGGGGAGATCGGTGCCCTGGCGGAGGACGAAGTGATCGACGTCGCGATCGGCGACCGCGCGCCGAGCGTCGGCTTCCAGAAGCAGGCCTATGTGCTGCCGAAGGTCGGCTCGACCGGCGTGCCCCTGACCACCGTCAACGTCGAGTTCACCAAGCTGAAGCTGCTGCGCATCAACGACCGCAACCTGATCAGCGAGATCAACCGCGGCAATTTCCTGAGCAACCTCTATGACTGGGACCGCCAGCGCATCTCCGACGAGGCGGGCGAGCAGATCTGGCAAGGCTCGATGCCGGTGGAGGGCGAGCGGAACCTGCGCGTCCTCACCTCGGTGCCGGTGATGGAGATGGTGCCGGAGATCAAGCCCGGCGTGTACCTGCTGATGGCGCGCGAGGCCCAGCCCGACGAAACCGAGGAGCAGGCGCGCGACTACTGGGAGCAATACGCGACCCAATGGCTCGTCGTCTCCGATATCGGCCTCACCACCATGTCGGGAGAGGACGGGCTGAACGTGTTCGTGCGATCCCTCGAGACAGCGGCGCCGCTCAATCGCGTCCGCGTGCAATTGCTCGCCCGCAACAACGAAGTGCTGAGCGAGGCGACGACGGACCGTGACGGATGGGCGCGGTTCGATCGCGGCCTGCTCGAAGGCGCCGGCGGCCGCGCGGCCACGGCGGTGACGGCTTTCCGCCGGGACGGCGATTTCAGCTTCCTGGACCTCACCCGTGCGGCGTACGACCTCAGCGACCGGGGCGTCGGCGGCCGGGTGGCGCCGGCCGATCTCGATGTCTTCCTCTACACCGATCGCGGCGTCTACCGGCCGGGAGAGGTAGTGCGGCTGGGCGCATTGCTGCGCGGCTGGTCCGGCAAGAGCGCGGCCAATCTGCCGATCACCTTGCGCCTGGTGCGACCGGATGGGGTTGAGGCGCAGCGTTTCGAGAATCTGAAGGACATGGAAGGCGGTTTCCAGCAGGAGATCGCGATCTCCGAAGCCGCGCGCACGGGACAGTGGACAATCGAGGCCTTTGTCGATCCCCACGCGCCGGCCATCGCGGCGCAGAGTTTCCTGGTTGAGGAGGTGGTGCCGGCCCGGATCGAGACTAAGTTGGCGCCGTCCGCGACTACCCTCGTTCCGGGCGAAGCGCTGACGGTCACGGGCGATGCCAAGTTCCTCTACGGCGCGCCGGCGGCGGACCTCAAGGTCAAGTCCGACCTGGTGGTGCGACCGGATGCCGATCCGTTCCCTCAATTCGAAGGCTACCGCTTCGGGCTGGAGGAGGAAGACGTTGATCCAGTGCGCGTCGCCTTCCCTGACATGCGCACCGACGCACACGGCGCGTTCTCGGTGCCTATCGCCTTGGAGGAGGTGCCGGACGTGCAGGCGCCGCTGAAGGCGACCCTGCGCGTCGAGGTCTATGAGTTCGGTGGGCGCCCGGTGATCGAGAGCGTCGATCTGCCGGTGCGCGAGAAGCCGCTCTATCTCGGCATCAAGCCGCTCTTCGCCGAGAACGAGGTGCCCGAGGGTAGCAGCGCGCAGTTCGAGATCATTGCTCTCGACGCGGAGGGCAAGGAGCAGGCCATCCCCGCGCTGAGCTACCGGCTGGTGCGGGAGGAATGGCGCTATCACTGGTTCCACGCCGGCGGGTCGTGGGACTACCACATCTCCATCCAGGATGGCCCGGCCGAAACCGGCACCATCGCGGCGACCGCCAGCGGGCCGGCCAAGCTCGCCCACGCCGTGCGATGGGGCAATTTCCGGCTGGAGGTCTATGATCCGGGCACCGGCGTCGCCAGTTCCATGCGCTTCCATGCCGGCTGGTCAGCCAAGCCGGGCAGCGGTGAGTCGCCGGACCGCCTGCAGGTCGTGAGCGACAGGGAGCGCTACCAGCCGGGAGAGACCGCGCAGGTCCAGTTGCGCGCGCCCTTCGCCGGCGAGGCGCTGGTCACCATCGCGACGGACCGGGTGCTGAGCACGCGCATCGTTTCGCTCCCCACGGAAGGCAAGGTGATCGAGGTCGAGATCGACCCGCAATGGGGCGCCGGCGCCTATGTGCTGGCCACTGCGTTCCGGCCGGGGCGGGAGCAGGAGCGTGGACCTGGTCGCGCGGTCGGCGTCGCGTGGCTCGCGGTCGATTCCGCGCCGCGCACCATCCAGGTCGCCATGCAGGTGCCGGACAAGGTGCTGCCGCGCCAGAGAGTCGAGATCCCGGTGACGCTCTCGAACCTCAGCGGCACGAGTGCCTACCTCACCGTCGCCGCTGTCGATGAAGGCATCCTCACGCTGACCGATTTCGAGACGCCAGATCCGGTCAAGCATTTCTTCGGAAAGAAGCGGCTGCAGGTCGAGTTACGCGACCTCTACGGCCAGCTTATCGACGGCAAGGCCGGACGCCGCGGCCAGATCCGCGAGGGCGGCGATGGTCAGCTCTCCCAGCGCGGCGCGCCGAAAAAGATCGAGCTGGTCGCGCTCCATTCCGGCCTGATCGAGGTGGGGCAGGATGGCAAGGCGACGATCACCTTCCACATCCCGGACTACAACGGACGGCTCCGCCTGATGGCGGTGGCGTATGACGCGAGCAATGTCGGTTGGGCGGAAGCCGGGCTGGTGGTGCGCGATCCGGTGATCGCGGAGATTTCCGCGCCGCGCTTCCTGGCGCCTGGAGACAAGAGCAACCTGTCATTGACCTTGCAGAACCTGGATGGCGCGGCGGGCCGCTACGATGTCGCATTCAGCTCGGGCGGCGACGTGCAGCTCGGCGAGGGTGCAGGGCTTGGCGTCGAGCTGGCGCAGGGCACCAGCTCGCATCTGCGCGTCGCGCTGCTCGGCCAGCGGGTCGGCGAGGGCGCAATCACGCTCAGCCTCAAGGGACCCGATGGCTATGCGCTCGAGCGCACCATCGCCATCCCGGTGCGGCCCGCCACCACGCCGGTGACGGAATCGCTCACCATGCGCCTGATGCCGGGCGAGTCGATGACGCTGGAGCAGTCGGCCCTCGATCCTTATCTCGACGGGGCAGCCTTGCGCGCGAGCTTCAGCACCACGCCGAACCTCGACGTGCAGACCATCCTCGCCAATCTCGAGCACTATCCGTATGGCTGCCTCGAGCAGACGATCTCCCGGGCCTACCCTCTGCTGATGGCTGGCGAGGTGGCCGAACTCTGGTCGCTGGAGGACCGCTACAAGCAGATCGACAAGGCGCAGCTTGACAAGGCGATCCGCTCTACGCTCAACCGGCAGCGGTACGACGGCCTGTTCGGCCTGTGGACCGCGTTCGATCCCGCCGAACCCTGGCTCTCCGCCTTCACCATGGATTTCCTGATCCGAGCCAAGGAGAAGGGCTTCGCCATCCCGCAATCGGCGATCGATCAGGGCCTCGATGGGTTGCGCCAGCTCTCCACCGGCTATAGCGGCACCAGCAGCGATGACGATCGCTATGGCCGCGGGCCGTCGGCGCGGGCCTATGCGCACTACATCCTTGCGCGCGCCGGCCAGGCCAGGCTGTCGGATCTGCGCTATGCCGCCGAGCAGGTGTCCGAAAGCTCGGCGCCCGCCCTGGCGCTCGCGCACCTCGCGGCCGCCCTGGCGATGAGCGGCGAGCAGCAGCGCGCCGCCACGTTGTTCGACGCGGCGATCAAGGCCGCCGAACGGCGCGGCCATGGCTGGTGGGATTACGGTTCGAGGCTGCGCGACACGGCGGCAGTCGCATTCCTGATCGCGGAGAGCAAGCAATCGGGCCTCGACCCCACGCCGCTGATCGGCCAGGTGGCCGACCTGCAGGGCCGGAACCGCTGGCTGAGCACGCAGGAGCAGGTCTGGATCTTGCTGGCCGCCAAGGCGACGGCGGGGCAGGCGAGCGGCCTGAAGCTCGACGTCTCCGACGGGGTCAGCGTGGTGCAGGACAAGACCTTCTACATGCCGGCGACTATGTCGCTGCCGTCCGGCAAGACCTTTACCAACGGCGGCACCGTGCCGGTCTATGCCAAGGCTTCAGTCACCGGCGTGCCGCGACTGGATCCGCCGCCGGCGGATGAAGGTTTCACCATCAGCCGAGCGTATTACACGCCGGAGGGAACCGAGGTCGATTTGAGCCAGGTGAAGCAGAACGACCTCATGGTCGTGGTGCTGACCGGACAGGCGACGAGCGGGCTCGATCATCAGGCCCTGATCACCGATCTCCTGCCGGCGGGCTTCGAGGCGGAGATCGCGAGCCTCGCCAGCGCACGGCAGACCGGCGATTACTCCTGGCTGCCGGAGCTGACCCAGCCGCTCTATGCCGAGTATCGCGACGACCGGTTCGTGGCGGCGTTCGACGTCTATGACGAGCGCGGCGGCAACCAGAACCGCCATTTCACCTTGGCCTACCTGGTGCGCGCGGTGACGCCGGGCGACTACAAGGTCCCGGCGCCGAGCATCGAGGATATGTACAAGCCGAACTACCGCGGCCGCGGCAGCACGATGAGAACCCAGGTCAGCGCGGCGGAGTAGGCGATGCAACGTCGCTTGCGATTGGCGGCGATCCTCGCCGGCCTTGCCCTCGCGGCAAGCGCGGGGTCAGCGCTCGTCCTCGATCGCATGCTGCCGCCGCCGCTCGAGCGGCTCGCTTCCATCTCGACCCTCGTGCTGGACCGCGAGCAGCGCGTGCTGCGCGCCTACACGACGGCGGAAGGCGCATGGCGCCTGCCGGCCGAGCCGGGAGAACTCGATCCGAAGCTCCTGCGCTTCCTGCTGGCGTACGAGGATCAGCGCTTCCGCAGCCATCCCGGTGTCGATGTGCTGGCCGCTGGACGAGCCGCGTGGCAGGCAGTCACCCATGGCCGCATTGTGTCGGGCGCGTCCACGCTGACCATGCAGCTTGCGCGGCTGATGGAGCCGAGTCCGCGCACCTTCGGCGCCAAGCTCGCGGAGATGGGCCGCGCCCTGCAGATCGAGGCGCGGATGAGCAAGGACGAGATTCTCGCCGCCTATCTCACCGTCGCGCCCTACGGCGGCAACCTAGAAGGCGTTCGGGCCGCCAGCCTCGCCTATTTCGGCAGGGAGCCGACCCGCCTCACCGACGCGGAAGCGGCCTTGCTGGTCGCGCTGCCGCAGGCGCCGGAGATTGTCCGCCCCGACCGCTTCCCCGAAGGCGCCCGGAAGGCGCGGGACAAGGTGCTGCACCTGATGAAGCATCGCGGGCTGCTGGACGAGCATGCGCTCGCCGCAGCACTGGCGGAGCCGGTTCCGCAGGCACGCAAGGTGTTCCCCTTGAGCGCGCCGCATCTGGCGGACCGTCTGACGCGTCAGCAACCCTCGGCGCGCATCATTCGCACGTCGATCGAGGACGACTTGCAGCGCGCCTTGCTGGAGGTCGCACGGCGCTATCAATCCCATCTGGAGCCGAGTGCGACGATCGCGATCCTGGCCGTGGAGAATGCGGGGCGGAAGGTACGCGCCTACGTGGGCTCGAGCGACTTCTTCGCCAATCGCCGCTTCGGGCAGAACGACATGGTGACGGCGATCCGCTCGCCGGGCTCGGCGCTGAAACCCTTCATCTATGCCATGGCGTTCGACGAACTGGCGGCCCATCCGGAGACCATGATGCCGGATGTCGCCCTGCGCTTCGGCGATTACGCGCCGAAGAACTTCGACGGCCATTTCCGCGGCCAGATCAGCGCGCGCGAAGCCTTGCAGGCATCGCTCAATATTCCCGCCGTTGCGCTGCTGGATCGTGTCGGGCCGTTGCGCTTCGTGCAGCGCTTGTCGGAATCCGGCGTGCCGCTGGCATTCCCGAGTGAGGCGAAGGTGCCCGGCCTGCCTGTGGCGCTGGGCGGGGTTGGGATCAGCCTGGAGGGGCTGGTGAGCCTCTATGCCGATCTGGCGGACGGCGGGCATGCGATGCCGCTCAGCTTCGGCGATTCATCCGCGGAGGCGCCCGCGCTCGAGCCGCTGATGTCGGCGAAGTCGGCCTATTATGTCACGAGCATCCTGCTCGACACGCCGCCGCCGCCGAGCTTCCTCGCCGCCGGCAACCGCCGCAGCGCACAGCCGATCGCCTACAAGACCGGCACTTCCTTTGGTTTCCGCGATGCGTGGGCGATCGGTTACACGCGCGGCTACACCATCGGCGTGTGGGTCGGCCGGCCGGATGGCACTTTCTCGGCCGGCCGCATGGGCCGCGACCACGCGGCGCCGATCCTGTTCGAGGCCTTCGACCTGTTGCCGCAGGGTCCGTCCGCGTTGCCCGAGAAAGTGCCCGAAGAAGCGATCGTCGCGGACAATGCGAGCCTGCCGGCGAATCTGCGCAGCTTCCGCCTGCGGCCGGGGACAGCGCTGAGCGATGTCGCCTCGACCAAGGCGGTGCGTATCTCGTATCCGGTCGATGGTGCGACCCTGGACTTGGCGGGCGCCGACCAGGCATTGCCGCCCCTCACTCTGCAAGCCAATGGCGGCGGCCTGCCGCTACGCTGGCTGGTCAACGGATTGCCGATCGACTCGCAACCCTACCGCCGCCAGGCGCAATGGAACCCGGACGGCCGCGGCCAAGTGCGCGTCACGGTGATCGACCGCGACGGCAACAGCGCCAGCAGCGCGGTGTGGATCAAGTAGGCGCTACGGCGCTTTCGCGGCGAACGCCTCCGCCTCCTGCTTCGCCTTGGTGATGTCGGCTTCGCTCATGCCCCTTTCGATCAAGGTGCGGAGCGTCAGCGCCTGGTCGGCGGTGATGCCGTCCTTCGGCCCCCCTTCGAGCGTGCGCGCGGCAATGGTAAGCCATTTGTAGCCCTGTACCGCGTCCTTGACCTGCGGGCTGCGGGCATAGACGGAACCCGCCTGGAACTGGGCCTTTGCCGAGCCTTGCGTCGCCGCGCGCTCGTACCACCTCACGGCCTCGGCGTCGTCCTGCGGCACGCCCTGCCCGTAATCGTAGATCGAGCCGACCAGGAGCTGCGAGGTGATGTCGCCACCTTCGGCGAGTGGGCGCCAGATCGCCAGCGCGCCTTCATAGTCGCCGCGGCCGAAGGCCTCCCAGCCTTCCTGCGCGGAGCCGGACCTCGCGGCCTGCGGCGCGGCAGTGGCCTGCTGCGTGCCAGCCATCGGCTCGGGCTGGACCGTTTCGGCGACCGGCGCGACGGGCACAGCCTTCGGGGCGGGCTGGGGCACAGGCTGCGCCTCCTTGGCTGGAGCGGCAGCAACCGCCGGAGCGGGAGCCGGTGCGGCCGCCACCCCGGCGGGGGCGGGGCCACAGCGCCGATGCTCGACGCCGATCATGGAGCTCGGCATCGCCGGCGGGACGGACGTGATGACGAAGGTATTCGGCCCGTTCCGCTCGTATTCGTAGGTGTGACCGACGCCATCGACGCCGATCGTCGTGACCGCAATGCGGTCGCCATCCACTTGGTATTTGGCGTCCAGCTTCGCCGCAACCTGGCCGCTGTAATACGAGAGTGTCGCGTCCGGCCGGAACTCCATGCCGCCGCCCGGCGGGCAGCCGAGGGAGGGGCCCTGCCACATGCCGATCAGCCAATTGGCCGGCGCGGCAGCAGGCGGCGGTGTGACGGCAGCCTGCTGGGTCGTGGCAGCCGCGGGGATCGCGGCCTCGCCATATTGCAGCGATTCGCCGCTGCCCGATTCCGTAGCATCGGCAACAGGTGCGTCTTCGGCGCTAGGCGCCTCCGAATCCACGGTGGCATTGGCGGAGCCGCTGGCCCCAGCCGCGGTCATGGGCTCTGGCGCTGGCTGCTGGCTTTCCTGCGCGGCCGCGACCGGCTCGGTGGTGGCGGCGGCGAACTCGCTGGCGGGCGACAGGCCGGCCATGCGCTTGATCGCGACCGGGTCCCCCATCTTTGCCGCCTTGTCGTACCATTCCTCCGCCAAGGTCTCGTCGTAGGGCACGCCGTGCCCGCTGGCGTATTTGCTGGCAAGGTTGCGCATGGCGAGGGGCAGGTTCTGCTTCGCCGCCTTCTCGTACCAATAGGCCGCGGTGGCGTCGTCCTCGTCCACGCCAAGGCCGCGGTCATAGAGCGCCCCCACGCTGTTCTGGGCGACGGCGTCGCCGCCTTCGGCCAGCGGCAGCCATTCGGTCATTGCCGCCTTGAAATCCCCTTTGGAATAAGCCTCTGCGCCGGCTTCATAATCCGATTTCGCAGGCGCGCTCAGGGTCGCGCCCAGGACCATTGTCAAAAATGTGAGACGTATCACAGTGGTGCGAGCAAACTGCTTCACCTTTCGCTCCCTGCTGCTAAGATGCTGGCCGATTTTAAGCCTGTTTTATCAGGCATTCTGGCGTTCGGGGAAAAAATGGTCAAAGCGCTCGTGTGCAGAGGGCCGCACACGGTGGCAGCCCTTGTTCTGCTTCTGGTCGGCTTGGTTCTGGCCGGGAGTGGGCTTGCGCGCGCGGCGAGCCTGGTGGTCGACGCGGAAACCGGCCAGGTCATTTCGGCGGATGCGCCCAACCATCTCTGGTACCCTGCCTCCCTCACGAAGATGATGACGGTCTATGTGGCGCTCTCGGAGATCGAGGCGGGCCGGCTGAGCTTCGATGATGCGATCAAGGTCTCGGCCCATGCGGCGGGCCAGAGCCCGGTGAAGTTCGGCCTCAAGGCGGGGCAGACCATCACCGTGCGCGAAGCGGTCAATGCCGCGATCGTCGCCTCGGCAAACGACGCCGCGGTGGCGCTGGCGGAGAAGGTGGCGGGCAGCGAGCCCGCCTTCGCCGAGCGCATGACCGCGATGGCGCGCTCCCTCGGCATGGCGCGCACCGTGTTCCGCAATGCCTCGGGCCTGCCGGATGACGGGCAGGTGACAACGGCGCGCGACATGGCCGTGCTGGCGACAGCGCTGTTGCGCGACTATCCGGAGCACTATCCGCTGTTCAACCAGCGGGCCGTGACGATCGGCAAGCGCAGTCGCGGCACAGTCAATTCGATCCTCGGCAGCTACAGCGGCGCGGACGGCTTCAAGACCGGCTTCACCTGCGGGTCGGGCTACAATCTGGTCGCGTCGGCGACGCGCGACGGGCGGCGCCTGATCGGCGTCGTGCTGGGCAGCGCCAATCGCGGGCAGCGCCTGCTGGACATGACGGCGCTCCTCAACCGCGCCTTCGCGGCGAAGGCCGATGCGGGAGTAGGCCTGGCCGAGCTGGCCAGTGTCGTCACGGTGGCGGATACTGGGACGGCGCCAACGATCCTCTCCGGAGGCGCCTGCCGGGCAGCGGTGGGCGAGGACGGCGGCACCATCACCTCCGCGGCGCGGCTCAGCGGCTGGGGAATCGTGTTCGGCGCCTACCCTGAGCGCGGCAAGGCCGAGCAGGCGCTGAAGAGCGCCAAGGGCTCCCTGGGCCAGCTGGTGAAGGGCGGGCGGCCGGCGATCGTGCAAAAGGCCTATGAGGGCACCGCCCGCTACAGCGCCATGCTGGTCGGCCTGGACCAGCAGACCGCCGGCAAAGCCTGCAAAGCGCTGTGGGAGAAGCAGGCTTATTGCCTGGCCCTGAGCCCCCAGGTGCTCTCCAACCCGGATTCGGTCTGGCGCTGAGCGCGCAGTTGTGATTTGCGCGGCCGGCCGCGCCGCCCCACCTTCTGGTGCGCGCGGAAAAAGACATGACCATGCACGGAATCCATAGGCATTTCGGATCGAGAGTCAGGCTGTTCGCGGCTGTCGTCGCGGCTGCGCTGGCGGCTGCCTGCACGACGCCCCAGCCCAAGCCCGCCATGGTGCCGCTCGGCCAGACCGGGGAGTTCGGTTATACCGAGCGCGACCTGGGGCAGGACCGCATCGAGGTCACCTATACCGGCGCCAACATCCGGGTCTCCTCCACCCAGGGGCGCGACGACTCGCGCGTGACCGCGGAGCAGGCGAAGATCCACGACCTCGCCTTGTGGCGCGCCGCGCAGATCGCCGACCAGCGCGACATGGCGGGCATGAAGATCGAAAACGAAACCCGCGACACCGATGTGGAAGTGACGCGGCAATACGTGCAGCACGTCGCGCCCTTCGGCTACGGGCATCCCTATTATTGGCGCCGCTACGGCTATTGCTGCGGGCCGAGCTGGTTCTATCACGACCCGTTCTATTACGAGCCGGTGCGCCGGGCCTATGCGCAGGCGGTCACCACGCTGACCGTGCAACTGCTGAAGCAGCACGATCCCAACGACAAGACGCAGCTCTCCGTGAAGGACACCTTGGCGCGCCTGCAGAGCGCGCGTGCCGGCGCCGTCTATTACTAGGGCCTATCGCTGCTGGCGCTCACATCCCGAGAGGCAGCAGCCAGCTGCGCGGCTCGATCAGGCTGAGATCGTCGAGGCTGAGGCAATGCGTGACCGTCTTGCCGTCGCCGAGCGGAAACAGCGCCCATTGGAAGACATGTTCGGGCTTGCCTTGCCACGGCAGCACGGACAGGCCGAAGACTGGCGCGCGCCTCTCCGCCACGCGCTTGTAGAGCAGGCTGTTGAGGGCCATCGAGGCTTCACCCCACCCGGTCTCGTCGAGCCAGCGATGAGAGAAATCCTCCCCGACGATCCGCACCACTTCTGTTCCCACGACGCGATAGCGCACGCGGAACGGATCGTAGTGCAGCTCCGTAATGGAGAGGTAGGGCAGCCACTGGACCAGCTCGACCGGGTCGATCTCGTCGCGCCGCGGCATCGCGCGGTCGCCGCGAACCTTGGTCCAATGGCCCTCCAACCCGGCAATGAGCTTCGATGTGATCTCATGGCGCTCGAGAAAGCAGATCTGGCCTTCGATCCACGCGCGTTCCGGCATGCTGTCAGTCCTACCGTCCCGCTGTCGAGTATAGGGGCTTGCGTCCGGGCAGGCAGCCCCCTTGAATAGACCGGACAAGAGGGGCAGACGATGACCGAGAAGAAACCGCGCACGTTCCGGATGAGCCTCGGCGCGAGGCTCCGCACCTATTTCCTGGCCGGCATCCTGATCACGGCGCCTATCGGCCTGACCGTGTATCTCGCCTGGCTGTTCATCACCTTTGTCGACCAGCAGGTGTTCAGCCTTCTCCCGCCGCGCTACAACCCGGAGACCTACCTGCGGTTCTCGATCCCCGGCATCGGATTGCTGGTGGCGCTGCTCGGCCTGACGCTGATCGGCGCGCTGACCGCGGGGATCATCGGGCGCACCATAAACCAGCTCTTCGAGGGCATCCTCAACCGGCTGCCGGTCATCCGCTCGCTCTACGGCGCGATCAAGCAGATCATGGAGACGGTGCTCGCCAACAAGTCGACGGCGTTCCGCGAATGCGTCCTGATCGAGTATCCGCGCCGGGGCATCTGGACCCTCGGCTTCATTACCGGCCGAACCAGGGGCGAGGTGCAGGAACGGACGGCCGAGGAGGTGATCAACGTTTTCGTGCCGACCACGCCCAACCCGACTTCCGGATTCCTGCTGTTCGTGCCGGAGAAGGATGTCATCCGCCTCAAGATGCCGATCGAGGATGGGCTCAAGCTGGTGGTCTCCGGCGGCATCGTCACGCCGCCAAGCGGTGCGGCGGCCCTGCCAGCCAAGGAGCCGGCTACCCAGACGCCAGGGTCTTGATCGCCGAATCCTGGCGGAACAGATAGAGCAGCATCCGCAGAGCCTGGCCGCGATCCGACTTGAGGAGCGGATCGCGCTCCACCAGCAGCCGCGCATCGTCGCGCGCCATGGCGAGCAGATCGCCGTGAACGGCGAGGTCCGCGTAATGGAACTGCGGCAGGCCGCTCTGGCGCGTGCCGAGCAATTCGCCGCCGCCGCGCAGACGCAGATCCTCCTCCGCGATGCGGAACCCGTCTTCGGTTTCGCGCAGGATCTGCAGCCGCGCCTTGGCGGTCTCGCCGAGCGGCGCCTGGTAGAGCAGCAGGCAGCTCGACTTGGCGAGCCCGCGGCCGACGCGGCCACGCAACTGGTGCAACTGGGCGAGCCCGAAGCGCTCGGCGTGCTCCACCACCATCACCGTCGCTTCCGGCACGTCGACGCCGACCTCGATGACCGTGGTCGCCACCAGGATGTTGAGATCGCCGGCAGCGAAGGCGTTCATCGCCGCGTCGCGCTCGGCGGCCTTCTGCTTGCCATGCACCAGCCCGACGCGGTCGCCGAACATCTGGCGCAGCATGCGATGGCGCTCGGTCGCAGCGGCGAGGTCTACCACCTCGGATTCATCCACCAGCGGGCAGACCCAGTAGATCCGCGCGCCTTGCGCGATGGCGCGCTTCAAGGCGTCCGCCACCTCGTGAAGGCGCTCCAGAGGCACGGTGCGGGTGTCGATCGGCTGGCGGCCCGCCGGCTTCTCGGTCAGGCGGGACACGTCGATGTCGCCATACGCCGTCATCATCAGGGTACGCGGGATGGGCGTGGCCGTCATCACCAGCAGATCGACCCCGGCGCCCTTGTCGGCCAGCGCCATGCGCTGCTCGACACCGAAGCGATGCTGCTCGTCCACGATGGCGAGGCGCAGATCGGCGAAGGCCACATCCTCCTGCATCAGCGCATGGGTGCCGACGGCCAGCTTCAATTCCCCGGACGCCAGGCCGCCCACGATCGCATCCCGCGCCTTGCCCTTGTCGCGGCCGGTCAGCAGCGCGATCTCCAGGCCGATTGCCTTGCACAACGGCTCCAGCGTCGCGAAATGCTGGCGGGCAAGGATATCGGTGGGGGCGAGCAGGGCGGCCTGGCCGCCGGCCTCCACCGCGTTGGCCATTGCCAGCAGCGCCACGACGGTCTTGCCGCTGCCGACATCGCCCTGCAACAGGCGCAGCATGCGCGTTGGCGCGGCCATGTCGGCGACGATCTCCGACACCGCCTGCTCCTGCGAGCGCGTGAGCGTGTAGGGCAGCGTGCAGATGATCCGCCGGCGCAGCGCGCCGTCGCCCCTGTTCGGCCGGCCCGCCTTGCGCTTGTTCCGGAGGCGCACCAGAGCGAGGGCAAGCTGGTTGCTCAGCAGCTCGTCATAGGCGAGCCGCATGCGCGCCGGCGCCAGGGCAGAGAGATCGCCCTCGCTCTCTGGATGGTGTGCCGCCAACAGAGAGTCGCGCCAGCCGGTCCAATGCCGCTGACACATGATGGCGGGGTCGATCCACTCCGGCAGCCGGGGCAGGCGCTCGAGCGCCGCATCGATCGCCTTGCGCAGCACCTTGGGCGCGAGCCCCGCCGTCATCGGATAGACCGGCTCCATGATCTGGATCTGCGCGATCTCCTCGGCCGGCACGACATGGTCGGGATGGACCATGTTGAGCTCGCCGCCGAACCGGTCGATACGGCCGCTGACCGCCCGCATCTGGCCGAGCGGAAGCATGCGCAACAAGTAGTCCTCGCGGGCATTGAAGAAGACGAGATCGATGAACCCGGTCGGGTCGGAGCAGCGCACCTTGTAGGGGTGCCGTGGATTGTGCGCCTTCAGGTGCCGCTCGACGCGTACGATGATGGTCGCGATCAGGCCGCTTTCGGCGGTGGACAGGTGCGGCTGGTGGCGCCGGTCGATCAGCCCGCTGGGCAGGTGCCCGGCGAGATCGACCACCAGCGGTCCCGCGAGCTTTTCCACCAGCTTTGCGAGCCGTTGACCGATGCCCGGCAAACTGGTTATTGGCGCGAACAAGGGATTGAGGATGTTGGGTCGCACCGTCTCGGACTCGGGTTTGGCGATGAGCTGGGGCGGTCAAGCTAGCGCGCCGCACCGTGGCGGGGAAGGGCGGCGGATGAAGGCAGGAATGACGTCGCCGGATCAGATGGAGAGCGAGCGGAAGCGGCTGAGATTCCGCTCCTGGCACCGGGGCACGCGGGAGATGGACCTGCTGCTCGGACGGTTCGCGGACAGCCATCTGGACGCTTTCGACGGCGGCACCTTGCGTGCCTATGCCGCGTTGCTGGAGCAACCCGACCCGGATATATACGACTGGATCTGCGGCCGGGGCGAATGCCCCGAGCGCGAATTGCACCCGATCATCGCGGCGCTGACGGAATTTCATAGCAGTACTTCATCGTGAGCGACCTGCCCTTCGTCATTCCAGCACCCGGCCGGCATCAGGTCGGCGGCGCGCCCGATGGAGCCGATGCGCTGCTGATCGCGCGGCTCGCCGCCATCGCGCCCGGCGGTCTGCTCCATGTCGCCCAGGACGACCTGCGCATGTCGCGCACAATCGAGATGCTGGGCTTCATGGCGCCGGACCTGACGGTCATTGCATTCCCCGCCTGGGACTGCCTGCCATACGACCGCGCGTCGCCGCACCGCGACATCCTGGCGCGCCGCATCGACGCGCTGAGCCGCCTCGCCGCGATGGACGAGGGCGCGCGCGCCAAGCTGGTGGTGGTGACGACGGTCGCGGCGATCCTGCAGCGGGTGCCCGCCCCGGCGGAGTTCAAGCGCGCGGGCCTGGAGCTGAGGCGCGGCGAGCGGCTCGACCAGGGCAAGCTGGTCGAGTACCTGGTCGGCAAGGGCTATGCGCGCAGCGGCACCGTGGGCGAAGCCGGCGAGTTCGCGGTGCGCGGGGGGATCGTCGATCTGTTTCCCCCCGGCACCAACATGCCGATTCGCGTCGACTTCTTCGGGGACGAGATCGAGGATCTGCGGCTATTCGATCCGCTGTCGCAGCGCAGCCTCGGCAAGATCGACGCCTTCGCGCTGAAGCCGATCAACGAGATCGAGCTGACGCCCGACGCGGTCGAGCGGTTCCGCACCAACTACCGCAGCGAGCTCGGCACCTCCGGCGCCGACGATCCGCTCTACGAGGCGATCAGCGCCGGCCGGCAGTTTCCCGGCATGGAGCACTGGCTGCCCTTGTTCGGGACCGAGCTGGTGCCCTTCGAGTCCTACATGCCCCGTGCGATCGTCACGCTCGACCACCAGATCGAGGAGGCGATCAAGGCGCGCCTGGAGATGATCCAGGATTTCTACCAGGCGCGGCGCGATCTGCAGAGTGCGGAGCGGGAGAGCGGCGCGCCGGTCTACCGCCCGCTGCCCGTCGGGCGGCTCTATCTCGGCGAGAATGCCTGGCGCGAGTTCACCGAACAGCGCGTCACGCTCGCGCTGCACCCGTTCCAGGCGCCGAGCGAAGGCGGATGGCTGAACGGGTTCGGCCGGTTCGGCAAGAGTTTCGCGGAGGCACGCGCTGATCCGGATGTGAACCTCTACGAGGCGGTCGCGAGCTTCACCCGGACCGAGCAGCAGCAGGGCCGGCGTGTCCTGCTTGCGGCGGCTTCGGCCGGCGCGCTGGAGCGCATCGGGCACTTGCTGTCCGAGCACGGCGTGACCCAACAGGCGGTGGTGGAGAACTGGGAGGATCTGCGCGCGCTGCCCACCACGACCCTGGGCCGCGCGGTCCTGTCGTTGCCGAGCGGATTCGTCGCGAATGGCGTCACAGTCCTGACCGAGCAGGACATTCTTGGCGACCGCCTGATCCGCACCGTTGCACGCAAGAAGAAGGCGGATGCCTTCCTGACGGAGCTCGCCAACTTTCATGCCGGCGATTACGTCGTGCACATCGATCACGGCATCGGCCGCTACGAGGGCCTGGTGACTCTGGATGTCGGTGGCGCGCCGCATGACTGCTTGCGGGTGATCTATGACGGTGGCGACAAGCTGTTCGTGCCGGTGGAGAACATCGACGTGCTCAGCCGCTATGGCGGCGAGGAAACGATCGTCGCCCTCGACAGGCTGGGCGGCGCCGCCTGGCAGGCGCGCAAGGCGCGGGTCAAGCAGCGCATCCGCGACATTGCCGAGCAGTTGATGAAGACCGCCGCCTTGCGCCAGGTCAAGTCGGCGGACGCGCTGCAGCCCGCCGAGGGATTGTTCGATGAGTTCTGCGCCCGCTTCCCCTATGCCGAGACCGAGGACCAGCAGCGCGCCATTGCCGAGGTGATCTCCGATCTCGGCAACGGCAGGCCGATGGACCGGCTGGTGTGCGGCGACGTGGGCTTCGGCAAGACCGAGGTGGCGTTGCGCGCCGCCTTTGTCGCCGCCATGTCGGGCAAGCAGGTGGCGGTCGTCACGCCGACGACCCTGCTGTGCCGGCAGCATTTCAAGACTTTCGCCGAGCGCTTCCAGGGCTTCCCCGTCATCATCCGCCAGATGTCCCGCCTGGTCACCACGAAGGAAATGGCGGAGACCAAGGACATGCTGAAGGCGGGCCGGGTGGACATCGTCATCGGCACGCACGCCCTGCTCGCGAAGGGGATCGAGTTCGCGAAGCTCGGCCTGCTGATCGTCGACGAGGAGCAGCATTTCGGCGTGGTGCAGAAGGAGCGCCTGAAGGAGATGCGCGGCGACGTGCATGTCCTGACGCTGACCGCGACGCCGATCCCGCGCACCTTGCAGCTCGCTTTGTCGAACATCCGCGAGATGAGTCTCATCACCACGCCGCCGGTCGACCGGCTGGCGGTTCGCACCTTCGTGCTGCCTTACGATCCGGTGATCGTACGCGAAGCCATCATGCGCGAGCATTTCCGCGGCGGGCAGATCTTCTATGTCTGCCCGCGGATCGAGGACCTCGACACCGTGGCGGCGCGCCTGCGCAGCCTGGTGCCGGAGATCAAGTTCGTGACGGCGCATGGCCGCATGTCACCCACGCAGCTCGAGAAGGCGATGAATGCCTTCTACGACGGCAGCTACGAGATGCTGCTCGCGACCAACATCATCGAATCCGGTCTCGACATCCCGACCGCCAACACCATGGTCATCCACCGCGCCGACATGTTCGGCCTGGCGCAGCTCTACCAATTGCGTGGCCGCATCGGCCGGTCGAAGCTGCGCGGCTATGCGTATCTCACCACCCCGCCGGGCAAGGCGCTGACCGAGACCGCGCAACGCAGGCTCGAGGTCATGCAGACCCTGGACCAGCTTGGCGCGGGCTTCACCCTGGCGAGCCACGATCTCGACATCCGCGGTGCCGGCAACCTGCTGGGCGACGAGCAATCCGGCCATGTGCGCGAGGTCGGCGTCGAGCTCTACCAGCACCTGCTGGAAGAAGCCGTGCGTGAGGCGCGCGGGGCGGAGAAGCTGGCGGCGCAGGACTGGACGCCGCAGATCAATATCGGCATGGCCGTGCTGATCCCGGAGACCTATGTGGCGGATCTAAACGTGCGGCTCGGCCTCTATCGGCGCCTGGCTGATCTCGCCACCGGGCAGGAGATCGAGGCCTTTGCCGCGGAGCTGATCGATCGGTTCGGGCCGCTGCCGGTAGAGGCGGAGAACCTGCTGCAGGTGGTCGCGCTCAAGCAGCTCTGCCGCTCCTCTGGCGTCGAGCGGCTGGAGATCGGGCCGAAGGGCGCCACCGTGGCGTTCAAGGACAACCGGTTCGCACGCCCCGAGAAGCTGGTGGAGTTCATCACCAAGCGCCAGGCCATCGTGACGCTGCGGCCCGATCATCGCCTCGTCTACCGGCAGAACTGGGCGGACACCAAGGCGCGGATGAGCGGCGTCAAGAAGCTGATGCAGAGCCTCGCGACGATGGCGGCCTAGAGCGCCAGCTCGCGGAACTCATCGCCCGCTTCCGACAGGAACCGCCTGCGCCACTCGATGCTGCGATCGTCGCGCTGGATCAGGAGCGTGATCCGGTTCGGATCGATCGCAACAGGCGGCACGAGCCCCATCAGCGACGCGATCCGGTCGAGGACGTGTAGCGGGTCTTGCAGCACCTCCTCATAGGTGACGGTGAGGGGCTGGTGTCCCAGCCGCGCCATGACCGCATCCCAGATCGATTCCTCTTCGCGCACCGAGCGCAGGCAGCGGCGGATGAAGTCGGTGCTGTAGACCGGCTCCGCCCGCTTCCGGTCGAAGGCCGTGAACTGCTGGCTCTGCCGGGCCCGCGCCAGCGAGATGGCCTGGCCGAGCAGATCCTCCCGCCGAATCCTCACGAAGGACAGGTTGGGGAGAGCGCGGAAGGGATCGACCGCGCCGTCGAGGCTTGCCAGTTGTGGGCTGGTGACCTTCACCCCGTAGACGCCGTTCCTGGTCGCGCCCTCGGTCCTGATGATGGCAATCTGCAGCCGCCGGTCGGCCGGGTAACCCGGGTGGGTCCGTTTGCGCCGGCCGCGGGTATTGAAATACTCGAACGGATTGCCGAGCACATGCGTGCTGGCAAGAAGCTGGCAGAGATAGCTACTGCCGGTCCGCGACGATGCGCAGATCATGTAGCCGCGCTCGGCCGGCTTCCGCAGCAGGATACCGAGACGAAGGCGGATGCCGCCGCGCCAAGCCCGCGCGGCCTTGCGTACACGGCCAAGCGCCCGAAACCGGCGCCGAGATTTCCCAGGGCCGGACCGCGCGCTCATCCCCGCGTCACGCGACGCCCTTCTGCGCGTCTTCCTCGCGCGCGAGGTCGAGCATGTTGAGCAGCGCCTCCGGCTCCTGCGCGCCGGACAGGCCGAAACGGCCGTTGAAAATGAAGAACGGCACGCCGTTGATGCCGATGCGCCGCGACTGCAGGTCCTCCGTCATCGCGGAGTCGAGCCGACCGCCTTCTACCAGCGCGTCGTCGATCGCCGCAGCGGACAGACCGGCTTCGTGTCCAAGCTCGGCCAGGATGTCCGGCTCGCCGATGTCGCGCCCTTCGGTGAAATAGGCGTTGAAGATGAGCTCCAGCAGCCCCGGCTGCTTGTCCTCTTCCGCGGCGGCGTAGAGCAGGCGATGGGAGCGCACCGTGTTGGGCGTGCGCACGATCCGGTCGAAATCGAACTTGATGCCTTCCTGCGCGCCGACCCGCGAGACCGCCTCATAGAGGCGCTGCGCGCGATCCAGACTGCCGAACTTGGCGATCATGTATTGACGCCGGTCCATGCCGGAGCTGGGCAGGCCGGGATTGAGCTGGAACGCCCGCCAGCGGCGGACGAGGCCCGGCTGCGGCCGCAGGCGCAGGGCGCGCTCCAGCCGGCGCTTGCCGATGTAGCACCACGGGCAGACCGTATCGGAGAAAATCTCCAGCAGCATGGGCGGAGTCTAAGGGGATTCCAGCCGCTGCGCCAGCGGGTGCGGCTGTCCGGGCTGCGCCGAGGGCGCGAGCGCTGCCAGCAGCGACTCCGCCATCGTGTCGCCGATCGAAGACGGCTCCGGCACCGTGAGAGCGGCGCCCGCCTTCCGGAGTTCCGCCGCATGCTCGTCGTCGAAAGCGCGGCTGAGGATGAGCATCTCGGGCAGCACGTAATGGACCAGGGCGACGAGCTGAACCGCCTTCTCCGCATCGTTGATGGCGATGACCATCGCCTTTGCGTCGGCCAGGCCCAGAGCTTCCATCACCTCGATCCGGGACGCATCGCCGTAATAGACGGCAAGGCCGGCGCGCCGCGCTCGGTTGACGTTGTTGGGGTCGCTGTCGGCCGCGACCCAGGGAACGCCCGCCCTGGTCATCCGGTCCGCGACCGCCGCGCCGATGCGCCCGAAGCCGGCAATGATGACGTGGTCCTCGATGCCGCCGGGGACGCGTGGCAGGGCATCGTCCGGGACCTCCGTGCGGCGGGCAAGGCCCGGGGCCAGGCGCTCTCCCGCGAGCGCCAGCAGCGGCGTGGCCATCATCGAGAGCACCACCACGATCGTCAGTTCCTGCTGCAAGGTGGGCGATAGCAACTCTTCGCGGCCGGAGAGGGCGAACAGCACGAAGGCAAACTCGCCGCCCTGCGCCAGCAGCAGGCCGAGGCGCATCGAGCCCGCGGGCGCCAGGAACAACCGCCAGCACAGGAGGAAGATCACGATCCCCTTCAGGAGCAGGAAACCGACAAGGATCAGCAGGATCTCCAGCCACTGGCGCGGCAGCAGCTCGGTTTGAAGCAGCATGCCGACCGTCATGAAGAACAGCCCGAGCAGCAGGCCGCGGAACGGCTCGATCTCCGCCGCCACCTGATGCCGATAGGCGGTGTCCGCCAGCAGCATGCCGGCAAGCAGCGCGCCGAACGCCATGGACAGGCCCGCCCAGTGCGTCATGGCCGCTGCGGTGAGGACGATGAGCAGGGTCAAGGCCGCGAAGATCTCGGACCTGTGCGTGGCGGCGACCGCATTCATCAACGGCCGCAGCGCGAACCGGCCGATGCCAAGAATGAGCATCGTGACGACGGCGGCCTTGATGACGCTGAGGCCGACCGCCTCCGCCATCGCCAGCGGCGTGCCGCGCAAGGCGGGAATGAGCACCAGCAGTGGCCCGACGGCGAGATCCTGCGTCATCAGGATGCCCAGCGCGCCGCGGCCGAAGCGCGAATGCAGTTCGCGCCGCTCCGAGAGCAGGCGCAGGACGATTGCCGTCGACGACAATGACAAGGCCGCGCCGATCGCGACGGAGGCGGGGAAGTCCAGGCCGAGCCACAGGCAGATGGCGGACAGCAATGCGGTGGTCGCAAGCACCTGCGCCGCGCCCAGCACGAACATGCCGCGCGGCAGCTGCCGCAGGCGTTCCATCGGCAGCTCCAGCCCGACCGTGAAGAGCAGGAAGACGATGCCGAGCTCCGCCAGCGCCTGGGGCGCGTGGACATCGCGGATGAGGTCGAGGAACGCCGGGCCGACGATCAGGCCCGCCGCCAGATAGCCGATGATGGGGCCGAGCTTCAGCCGCTCTGCGACCGATACCCCAATGACCGCCGCCGTCAGGATGACGAGCGTGTCGATGAAAATGCCGAAGTAAGCCCCGTCCATCCGCCCCCAATGCCGTGCCGCGAGACTGCGCGAATCCGGCACGAAACGGTTATACGAGTTGGCTCTGCGCCACGCAGCCGGAAAATCTCGATCGTTCTAGTGGCTTGCCGATTGCGGGCCACAAGATTTGGCGGGCAGGCGGCAGTGGAACGATAGACTCGGAACACACCCCGCGATACCGTGTTTGTTGAAATGTCAAGCTATTAGGCAAAGGAATTGCAATGGCACGCCCGTTCTGGCGCGGCCAGCTTCGGCTGGCATTGGTGACTTGCCCGATCAATCTGACGCCCGCAACCACGGAGCGCGACAAGATTCGCTTCCATAAGCTGAACCGCGACACGGGCAACCGGCTGCGGATGCAGATGATCGACGCGGAGACCCAGGACGTGGTCGACCGCGAGCAGACCGTGATGGGCTACGAGTTCGAGAAGGGCAAATACGTGACCGTCGAGCCGGAGGAGATCGACAAGCTGAAGATCGAAAGCTCCGACGTCATCGACATCGAGCGCGTGGTGCCGGTCGAGGATGTCGATTGGCTGTTCTGGGAGAAGCCCTACCTCATCGAGCCCGATGCGCGCGGCAAGGGCGCCAAGAGCACGGTCGACATCTTCGCCACCATCCGCGAGGCGCTGAAGCAGAAAAAGGTGGCGGGGCTCGGCCATGCCGTCATCGGCCGGCGCGAGCGGCCAGTCATGATCCAGGCGCGCGGCAAAGGCATGATGCTGACCACGCTGCGCGACCCGGACGAGATCCGCAAGCCGGAGGAGATGTTCGAGGGCATCGACGACGTGAAGGTCGACAAGGACAACCTGCAGATGGCGGAGACGCTGATCGAGCGGCTGACCGGCAAGTTCGATCTCGACATGTTCGAAGACCGCTACCAGGAAGCCTTGCACCGGCTGGTAACCGCGAAGCAGAAGGGCAAGAAGATCGTCTACGCCGAGGAGCCGGAGCGCGATAGCAACGTGGTCGACATCACCGAGGCGCTGCGGGCCAGCCTCAAGGGCACCGCCAAGGCGGCCAACGCCAACGCGGGTGGCAACGGGCGCGGCACGCAGAAGAAGCGGACCACGACGCGCACGAAATCGGCGAGCAAGCGCGGCAAGCGCGCCGCGTAGCGCGTTGCATTCCCGACAACGGAGTGCCCGCACGGCGGCAGCTTGAATCATTAGCTGCCGTTCCAGAAGCGATAGCCGCGGCCCGGTCTGGCAACAAAAGGAACAATCGCCCATCGCAGGAGTTCTCCTGGTTGCACCAGGAGGGCCTGATGGGGGCGGCGACTGACCCACGTGAAGGCGAGCATCAGCAGCATAAGACCGTTCTGCTGGTGGAGGACGATGTCCTGGTGCGCATATCGGCGGCAGATTATCTGCGCAGCCTGGGCTATCGGGTCATCGAAGCGGGAGCGACCGTCGAAGCCGGGACGGTTCTGTCGTCAGGGGAAGCCGTCCATGTCGTGTTCAGCGACATTGACCTGCCGGGAGCCACCGGGGGATTGTCGCTCGCCATCTGGCTCCATGCGAACTATCCCGACATCCCCATCATACTGACATCAGGCGTGCGCACGGTGACACCGGCCTTCAGTGAGCAGCGTGTAGTCCCCTTCGTGCCGAAGCCCTACGACCTGGCGCAAGTCGCGGCCCTCATCGCCGGCCTCCTCGGAGGCAGCCCCTCGCATGGGAACGAGCGGGCCGGCTGACTTGCGGACGCTACGCGCGATCGCGTGACTCCATCTTTGGCCGCTCCGCTCTAGCAATCGTGCGGCGCAAAGCCTCGGCGAGCGAGTCGGCGCTATAGGGCTTGGCAATGATCTCGAAGCCTTCGCGAAACACTTCGGCGGTCGCGCGGGCGTAACCGCTCGACAGCAGGATCGGCAGATGCGGAAAATGCTGGCGCACTTTGCGCGCCAGATCCAGGCCGCTCATGCCGCCCGGCATGATGATGTCGGAGAACACGATGTCGAATCTCTGTCCGCTCATCAGCAACGCCAAAGCGGTGGCGCCGTCGCGCACGTGATCGGCGCGATAGCCGATCAGTTTCAGCATATTCTTGGCCACGTCGGCCACATCCTCGTCGTCCTCGACCAGAAGGACAGCGCCTGCACCGCGGGGAACGGCTTCCTTGGGCGGCGCCGCCTCTACAACGGTGCTCCTTGCCCGGGGCAGGTAGAGCGCAACCGTGGTGCCTTGACCAAGGATGCTGTCGATCGTGGCTCTGCCGCCGGTCTGCTGGGTGAAGCCATAGACCTGGCTAAGACCGAGCCCGGTACCCTTCCCGACGTCCTTGGTGGTGAAAAAAGGTTCAAAAACCCTCGTCAAGTTCTCCGGCGCAATTCCGGCGCCCGTATCGGTGATGCTGAGCATGACGAAGTCGCCGGACAAGGGGCTGAGGCGGACGTCCGACCCGTCGAGCGTGCAATTCCGCGCCTCCACCCGCACCAACCCGCCCCTCTGCATCGCATCGCGGGCGTTGACGCAGAGGTTCATGAGAGTGATCTCCAACTCGGCGACATCGCAATCGATCGGCCAGAGATCCTCCGCCATCGAGACGATCAAGCCGATATCCCCCCGCACCGCGCGCCCCAGCAACTCGGACAATTCCTCGGAGCGCTGGCGCAGATCGATGATTTCAGTATTCAACGGCTGACGGCGAGCGAAGGACAAGACCTGCCTTACCAGGCGCGAGCCGCGCTCGGCCGCCCGATCGATCGCCTTCACAGCATGCACGTCGCTCTCGCTCAGCCGCGCGCCCTGCAGAATCTCGGCATTGCCCTGGATGACGGTCAGCAGGTTGTTGAAATCGTGAGCGATACCACCCGCCATGCGGCCGATAGCCTCGAGCTTCTGGGCCTCGCGTAGCGTTTCCTGCGCCTTCTCGTGCTCCGCGATTTCTGCCTCAAGCTGCCGCGTCCGCTCCGCGACCCGCGCTTCCAGCTCCAGGTTGGCGCTCTGCAGGATAGCGCGCTCGGCGTTCAGAGACTGGGCCAGCCGCGCATACAGCGCGCGCGTCTCGAACAGCAGGACCACCAGGACAAATCCAGTCGCGGCAAAGCCGAAAATGCGCCCGGCATAGAAGCCGAGGTCGAAGCGGCCCGCATTCAGGATCACGGCAAGCGCCACCTCGCACAGCCAGGCGCAGAGCACAACCATCAACCAGAGGTCCAGCACAGAGTGCGGCTGACGCCGCCAGAGGAGGCCGAGCGCAATCAGGCTGAACAGCCAAACGGCGGTCATGACCACCGTGATGACGGGCGTCATGCGGTTGCCGGCCATGACAGGCGGGAGGAGGTCGTGTCCCAGAGTTGTCAGCACCAGGACTCCGCCTGCGGCCGCGAGCGTCACCACGACTGCGCGCAGGATTGCAGCGCGCGGGGAGATTTGCATAGCGCTTCCGCGGGCGCCCTTCGGCTGCAGCGCATAGCATGCCACCAGCAACGGAAAGGCCGCATGCCAGAAGATATAAAGCCAAGCTGTTGTCTGCGGCCCCCCGGCCAGCAGTCCGCCCTCCGCGAACAGGCCCGGAAAGCTCAGCATGTGCGCCACAACTATTAGCCCGGTGAAGAGATAGGCGCAGCCGAGCAGCAGGATGCCGCGCGTCCGCAGGATGCTGAACTGGCCGAACAGCAGGACAGCGGTGATCAGGTCGTTGAATGTGAGCGCGGTTTCGTAGATCGGTATGAAGGCGTCGAGACGCGGGAGCTGGACTTTCGCGAAGGGCGCGGCGGCAAGGGAGATTGCGAGGGAACCCACGACGACACCAAGCGCGACCTGTCGCTCCCGCCGCCGTGCCGGCAGCAACGACAAGAATACCCGCTGCTGATCGGTGGGGGGATGTTCCATACCTCCTCCTTGCCAGCAATTTCCTAAAAGAGTGGAGTGGCGGGCGTCTCACGTATAAAGGGCGACTAGCTAAAATTGCGTTTCGATCCGATCGGCCGAACGCAACGGGAGAGTAGCCGCTCCTCTATCACCTGCAATGCGCTGTAAGCCGGGAGACGAGCCGTTCGGTGAGGCGCGGAGCTTGACAGCGCGGCTCTCTATCCGACGGGCGTCTCCGGCGAATCGCTGGTCAGTTTCGTGAGCAGATCCTTGAGGGCTTGCATCCTGAATGGCTTTGCCAGGGTCCCGGCCACGCGCAATCCCTTGACCTTGGCGATGGCGGAGCTCATCTGGATATAACGCGCATCGGTCCCGCTCATGATGGCGATTTTGCCGGAATAATTGCCCTTGGACAGGTGAGCGATCAGCTCCACGCCGTCCCGGTCAGGCATCGAGACATCGAGGAGGATGACTGTCGGCTGGAAGGCCGCAAGTGCCTTTTCGAAATAGTTGGTGTCGTTGATTGACCTGACTTCCAGGCCAATTGCCCGCGCAGCGGCTTCGATCAGACGGGTGATATCCGGCTCATCGTCGATCACTAGCAAGCGGTGTGCTGTCCCTGTCGGTCCCCGAACGGCAGCCTTCATTAGGCTAGTGTGCCTAACCCGATCGCCTTAAGCAAAGGGAATCCTGCTCAAGGTTCCGTTAAACAGAATTTGAAAATCCCCGGGGTGACGGCAAGCCGGGTCCGCGCGGGCGATCAGTGGGCAAAGAAAAAATAAAAAAGCGCCGCGATCACGACCGCAACCATGAGGAGTATCAGAAGCGTGATCATCGTCCACCATGAACACCTGTCCTCCAGTTTCGTGAACAGGCAAGAACCCAGATATCTCACGACCCGCTCCACAGTGCGGCACGCAACACCATCACCGGGAGGCTTGTTCTGTGTGTATCCCGGTGGTGGAGGTCGATGTGTCTTACCAAACTCGAGAACTTGCGATCGTGACCGGTGCCTCGACTGGCATCGGATACGAGTTGGCCGCGCAATGTGCGCGCAACGGCTTCGACCTCATCGTGGCAGCCGACGAGCCTGAGATCGAAAGCGCGGCGGGCAACCTCAGGTCGTTCGACGTCGAGGTGATCGCCGTGCAGGCGGATCTGGCGACCGAAGAGGGCGTCGGCAGGCTTGCCTCCGCAGCGCAGGGCCGTCCGGTCGCCGCTCTCATCGCCAATGCGGGGCGCGGCCTTGGCGGTGGATTTCTCGATCAGGACTTCCGCGAAGCACGGCGCGTCATCGACACGAATGTGACGGGCACACTGGACCTCATCCAGCGCATCGGCAGAGACATGCGGCAACGCGGCACTGGCCGCATTCTCATCACCGGCTCCATTGCAGGGTTCATGCCCGGCACGTTCCAAGCGGTCTACAATGGCACGAAGGCGTTCATTGATTCCTTCGCCCTCGCGCTCAGAAACGAACTGAAGGACACGGGCGTCACGGTCACATGCCTGATGCCCGGGCCGACCGACACGGAGTTCTTCGCACGCGCTGGCATGCTCGATACGAAGGTGGGGCAGGGGAAGAAGGCCGACCCGGCCGACGTGGCCGAAATCGGCTACAAGGCCATGATGGACGGCGAAGCGGACGTTGTTGCCGGGCTCAAGAACAAGCTGCAGGTCATGATGAGCAAAGTCGCGCCAGCCGAAATGGTGGCAGAGCAGCATCGCAAGATGGCCGAGCCGCAGTCGGGCGGGTCATGAGCCGCGCCCAGCCACACCCGCCGCGAACAGAACAAGCACGTGCAAAGGCATGATGGTTGATTGAAAGCCGGCTGGCCCGGTCTCGCGCTGCGGTAGCTGATCGCCCCAGGCCTTTATCGCGACAGCGCCTTGGCGGTGGTTGTCATCTGGTGCGCCGACCGGCCGGTGGCGGTCGGTCGTCCCGCAACTCAACTCAAGATTATAATCACTCCAATCTGCACTCGGATTTGGAACCGCAAAGCGGCCTCGCGCGTTGGGCGCTTGCGGCTCATCGCGGGGAGGAATGCATGTCGACAGAGCAGGACGGCATCTTGTCACCAGAAGACGAAGCGCTGTTTGATACCTGCGTCAATCGTTACCGAAGGAAACTGGATCGCTCGACGATGCTGTTCGTTGCGGTCCTGGTCGGAATCTCAATGGTGGCGGGGTTCTGCGGCGGCCTTCCGCTGGCGCTCTACACCAATGCTGCCTACACCAATGTCGCCTGTGAGTTGGTTACGGAGTAGCGATCCGTCGCTCGGCTCGATCCGGCTCCGCGCAAGGGGCGGACGGCGCGCTTGGCCAAACGGGACCGGCGGCGATGTGATCGCGCCGCACCGCCTTCGCGGAACGCGCCGCGGGTCCGGGCCTGGCGCCACCACGACGCCCTCAATTTCCGCGGGAGCGGGGGCAAGCGAATGCGCGCCGTCGTGACTTGGCGACAAGCCGTGCCGGCGGCGTGCGGCATTTTTCGCGGCTCGGGGGCATGATGCTCGGTTCCGCATGATGAGTTACCGCATCGACCGCGGCCGCCGCCTCGTGGAGGTCGTCGGAACGGGGGATCTTACCGGTGAGGAGATCACCGCGATCCAGGCCGAGATGGCCGCCGACCCCGAGTTCGATCCGACATTCGCCGCGCTAGTGGATTTCGGCGCAGCCAACTTCTCGGCCGTGCCGCCGAGCACTGCGCGCGATCACGCCGAGCAGCATCCGTTCGATCCCGCATCGCCGGTCGCGGTGCTGGTCGCCAGCGATTACGACAGCGGGATGGTTCGCCTGTTCGCGAGCTTTACCGAGCTGATGGGCGGTGATGGGCACGTGCGCGCCTTTCGCGACCGGAAGAGCGCTCTCGCCTGGATCGAGGCGGTTCGCAACGGCGCCGCCGACGATCCGCCCACCGGCGATCAGGAAGCGTCAAGCTGAACCGAGGTGGCTGTCGCTTGCCAGCCCGCATGCTGTGGCGGATGGGGTGAGATTCGAACTCACGGTGGAGTTGCCCCCACGCCGGTTTTCAAGACCGGTGCCTTAAACCACTCGGCCACCCATCCAATCGCTGGTGAGATAGGGCAGGTGCCGCCGCAGGGTCAAGCGAGGGAAAATCTCCGAGTCGCGCGGCACGGCCAGCATTGTCCAATTTCGCCACAATTGGCGGGCATGACTCCAAGCCCGAACGAGCGTGAATTCGGCCGATTCCGCGGATTTCTGTGGTCCACGGCGGCGTCAGTTGCACGCGGGCGGCGCGGGCTTTAGCCTGCCGCCGGCTTCCAAGGGGATTTCTGCCTTCGCGAGTTTCAATCCGGCCGACCGACACCATGTGGACGATGCGACGCCTTATCCTGCCGATCCTGCTGGCCTGCGCGGTGGCGCTCGCCGGCTGCACCGAATCCAAGCTGGTGGTGGACCAGGCCAAGGTCATCACCAATCCCGGCCCTGGCAAGCCAGCGCCTTACAAGATCGGCAAGCCCTATCAGGTGAACGGGATCTGGTACTACCCGAAGGCCGATTACGACTACAGCGAGACCGGCATCGCCTCCTGGTACGGCCCGGGCTTCCACGGCAAGCGCACCGCCAATGGCGAGGTCTACGACGAGAATGGCCTCACCGCCGCGCACAAGACCCTGCCGATGCCGTCCCTGGTGCGCGTCACCAACCTGGAGAACGGCCGGTCGATCCAGGTGCGGGTGAATGACCGTGGCCCGTTCTCGCCCGGCCGCATCATCGACATGACGCGCCGCGGCGCGCAGCTTCTCGGCTTCATCCAGCAGGGCACCGCCCGGGTCAGGGTCGACATCATGCCGGAGGAGAGTCAGCAACTGGCCGCGCTGGCCTCGCGCCAAGGCGGAGACCAGTTGCCCCCGCCGCCCCAGGCCGCTCCGGCCGGCCAGGTCGTGTCCGGCGGATTGGCGCCGATTGCGGGCTCCAAGGTCTCTCCCGCCCAGCCGCAGCCGGCCGCACCGGCGCCGTCGGCGCCGGTCGCGCAGCCCGGCACCAACATCATCGCCGTCGCGCCGCCGCAGCCGGACGGAACCGTCCTGCAGATGCCGGTCCGGCCGACCAGCATCTATGTCCAGGCCGGCGCCTTCCTGCGCCAGACCAACGCCAACCAGCTTGGCGCGCAGCTTCGGCAATACGGGCCGGTCCGGGTCTCGCCGGTGATCGTGGATCGGCAGCAGTACTATCGGGTCCGCGTCGGCCCGATCGCTACCGTGGCGGACGCCGACACCACCTTGAAGCGCATGATCGCGGGCGGCCATCCCGAATCGCGCATCGTGGTGGACTAGATGGATGCGTCGTGCTTGACGCTCAGTTGGAATTGACGGAGTTTCCGCTGCATGTGCCGTGACCTCATGGTGAAGACGATGTCCCTGCGTCGAACGATAGCCGCCGTTCTCCTCCTTGCCGCGACGCTGTTCGCGCCGTCGGCAATGGCCGAGCCGATCGCGACCAACGCGGAGCACGTCCATATCTCGGATTTCCAGACCGGCTCCGTGCTCTACGACAAGATGGCGGACGAGCGGCTCGGCCCCGCTTCGATGAGCAAGCTGATGACGGTCTACATGCTGTTCGATGCGCTGAAGCGCGGCGACGTGAAGCTGACTGATACCTTCCACGTCAGCAAGAAAGCCTGGGCCATGCAGGGCTCGAAGATGTTCGTCGACATCGATTCCGATGTGGCGGTCGAGGACCTGATCCGCGGTATGATCATCCAATCGGGCAACGATGCTTGCATCGTGGTGGCGGAAGGACTGGCCGGCACCGAGGAGGCCTTCGCCGAGCGGATGAACAAGAAGGCACAGGAAATCGGCCTCACGAACAGCAACTTCACGAACTCGACCGGCTGGCCGGATCCCAACCACTACATGACTGCCAAGGACATCGCGACGCTGTCCAAGCGGCTGGTCGTGGACTTTCCCAAATACTACGCGTATTTCGCGGAGAGGGAGTTCACCTGGAACGGCATCAAGCAGGGCAATCGCAATCCGCTGCTCTATCGCGACGGGTCGGGCGTGGACGGGCTGAAAACCGGCCACACGGAAGAGGCGGGCTTCGGAATCTCTGTCTCGGCCGTGCGCGATGGCCGCCGCATTGTCATGGTGGTGCATGGGCTGACCGGCATGCAGGAGCGCGCCGATGAGGCCGGCCAGCTGCTCGATTGGGCCTTCCGCGAGACCGGCAACTACACCGTCGCCGCGAAAGGCACGGTCCTCGCGGATGCGCCGGTGGAGTATGGCGCCAGCGAGTCGGTCCCGCTGACGGTCGCACAGGATCTCGTGCTGACTCTGCCGAAGAGCGACCGACAGAAGCTGACGGCCAGGGCCGTGCTGGCCACGCCGGTGGTGGCGCCGCTCGCCGCGGGCCAGGAAGTCGGCAAGCTGGTGGTGACGGTGCCCAACATGCCGGACTCCACCTATCCGCTGGTGGCCGCACGGGACGTGCCGGAGGTCGGCCTCGCCGGGCGCATCTTCACCAACCTCGGTCGCCTGGTGCTTGGCGCATCGCAATGAGCGCAGCCAAGGCCCAATGAGCGCACCGAGGGCACGCTTCATCGTCTTCGAGGGCGGGGAGGGCGCCGGCAAGTCCACCCAGGTCCAGCGTCTGGCCGATGCCCTGCGCGCGCGCGGCGAGGATGTGCGCACGACGCGCGAGCCGGGCGGCTCGCCCGGCGCGGAGACGATCCGCGACCTGCTGGTTTCCGGCGAGGCGGAACGCTGGTCTGCTGAGACCGAGGCGCTGCTGATCAACGCGGCGCGCGCCGACCATCTGGATCGGACCATCCGGCCGGCGCTCGCCAGGGGCCAATGGGTGATCTGCGATCGCTTCGCCGATTCCACCATGGCCTATCAGGGCTATGGCATGGGGCTCGATCGCGCCTGGCTGGAGGCGCTGCGCAAGCGCGTGGTCGGCGACACCGAACCCGGCCTCACCCTGATCTTCGACCTGCCGGTGGAGGTTGGGCTTGGACGCGCAATTGCCAGCCAACGCTACGAGAAGATGGGCCGCGCGTTCCATGACGCGCTGCGCGCCGCGTTCCAGGACATCGCCAAGTCCAAGGACGGCCGCAACCGCGTCGTGATCGACGCCGTCACGGATATCGACGACGTCGCGCGCCAGGTCTTCGCCGCCGTCGCCTCCGCCTATGGGCTGAAGGCCTGATGCCGCCCAAGCCCAAGGTGGTGGAGGCGCCGGTCGAGACCGGCCCGGCCTGGACGGAGCGGCTGGTCGGCCATGAAGCGGCCGAGCAGGCATTCCTCAAGGCCTTTGCGGCCGGGCGCCTGCCCCATGCCTGGCTGATCTCCGGCCCGCGCGGCGTCGGCAAGGCGACCTTCGCCTATCGCATCGCACGCTTCCTTATGGCGCGACCGATGCAAGCGGAGGGTGGCCTGTTTGGCGAAGTCGCGCCCGCCACTCCACCCACCCTCGAGATGACGCGCGATCACCACGTCTTTCGCCAGGTGGCGCAGCAGGGTCATCCGGATTTTCGCCTCTTGTGCCGAACCGTGAACCCGAAGAGCGGCAAGCTGCGAACCGAAATCATCGTCGAGGATGTGCGACAGGTTATCGATTTCTTGCACTTAAAGCCGGCTGTCTGCCCGTGGCGCGCCGTGATCGTCGATTGTGCTGACGAGCTCAATGACAGCTCCGCAAACGCCCTTCTCAAGATTCTGGAAGAACCGCGACCCAATACCGTCATCCTGCTGCTAAGCCATGCACCGCAGGCGCTGCTGCCGACCATCCGCTCGCGCTGCCGCAAGCTGGTTCTGCAGCCGCTGCCGCACGATCTTGCCGCAGCCGAGCTGGCGGCGCGCTATCCTGACATGAAGGCGCAGGACCGGGAGCTCGCGGTGGCGACCGCGGGCGGCAGCCTGGGCCAGGCGATCCGCATGACCGAGCAGGGCGGCATCGGGCTGCTGCGCGAGATCGGCGCGCTGCTGGCGAGCTGGCCGAAGCTCGACGCGGCCCTCCTGCACCGGCTGGGCGACAAGCTCGCCGGGCGCGACCAAGGCGCGCAATTCGACCTTGCGGTGGAGCTGCTGGGCTGGTGGTTTGCCCGCATGGCGCGCATGGCAGCCACCGGGGAAACGCCGGGAAGCCAGCTTTTCGAAGGGGAAACGGCCCTGATCGCCCGCATGCAAGCGGCGGCCAGCCTTGATCGCTGGCTGGCTCTATGGGAAAAGGTCAGCCGTCTGTTCGACCGGGTGCGCTCTGTGAACCTGGACCGAAAGCAGGCCTGGGTCGCGGCTTTCCTCGCCATCGAAGGCATCGGACGCTAGGCCCAAGCCTCCATTACCGAGCAACGCGGAGTTGAGAGCCGATGGCCGAGGCCGAACGCTATTACGTGACAACGCCGATCTACTATGTGAACGACGCGCCGCATATCGGGCATGCCTATACTACGCTCGCCTGCGATGCGCTGGCGCGGTTCATGCGGTTGGACGGGCGCTCGGTGCATTTCCTCACCGGCACGGATGAGCACGGCCAGAAGGTGGAGAAATCCGCCAAGGCCGCCGGCATGGCGCCCAAGGACTTCACCGACAAGGTGTCGCAGAATTTCCGCGACCTCGCCAAGGCGATGAACTTCTCCAACGACGATTTCATCCGCACCACCGAGGAGCGGCACATCAAGTCGTGCCAGGAGCTGTGGCGGCGGCTCAAGGAGCGGGGGGAGATCTATCTCGGTTCCTATGCCGGCTGGTATGCCGTGCGCGACGAGGCCTATTACGGCGAGGAGGAGCTGACCCTTGCGCCCAACGGCAAGCGCATTGCGCCGTCGGGCGCCGAGGTCGAGTGGGTGGAGGAGCCGAGCTATTTCTTCAAGCTGTCACAATGGGGCGATAAGCTGCTCAAGTTCTACGAGGAGAACCCGCTTTTCCTCGCGCCGGACTCGCGCCGCAACGAGGTGATCAGCTTCGTGAAATCAGGCCTGCGCGACCTTTCCGTCTCGCGCACCACCTTCAACTGGGGGGTGCCGGTGCCGGACGATCCGGACCACGTGATGTATGTATGGCTCGACGCTCTCACCAACTACATCACGGCTGTCGGCTTTCCCGACGTGAGCGCACCGAGCTACCGGAAGTTCTGGCCGGCCGATCTGCACATGGTCGGCAAGGACATCGTGCGCTTCCACACCATCTACTGGCCGGCCTTCCTGATGGCGGCCGGCCTGCAGCCGCCGCACCGCGTGTTCGCCCATGGCTGGTGGACCAACGAGGGGCAGAAGATGTCCAAGTCCCTGGGCAATGCGCTGGAGCCGCATGCCATGGTCGAGAGATACGGCCTGGACCAGGTGCGCTACTTCCTGCTGCGCGAGATCCCGTTCGGCAATGACGGCGATTTCTCGCACCGCTCGATGGTGCACCGGATGAACGGCGACCTTGCCAACGATCTCGGCAACCTGGCGCAGCGCGTGCTCTCGATGATCAACAAGAACTGCGGCGAGCAGGTGCCGCAGCCCGGCGCCTTCACCGATGCCGATCGGAAGCTGCTGGGCTCGGCCTATGGCCTGCTGGCCAAGCTGCGACCGCTGTTCGCGGAGCAGGCGTTCCACCGCGCGCTGGAAACGATCTGGCAGGTGGTGGGCGACAGCAACCGCTATGTCGACGAGCAGGCGCCCTGGGCGCTCAAGAAGACCGATCCCGCGCGCATGGCGACGGTGCTCTATGTGCTGGCCGAGACGGTGCGGCACATCGCGATCCTGGTGCAGCCCGTCATGCCGGATTCCATGACGAAGATGCTGGATCAGCTAGCGGTGCCCGCAGATGCCCGCAGCTTCGCCGCGCTGGGCGAGGACGGCGCATTGAAGGCCGGCACCAGCCTGCCCAAGCCCGAAGGCCTCTTCCCGCGCTACGTCGAAGAGACGGCGCAGTGACGAGCTTGCTCGCCTCCCGGCACCGCACCGATGAGACTCCTCCCTCCTCGTGGGGGAGGGGGATTCCAGATCGGAGAGGGGGAACTGTGCCCGGCTTCTCGGCGTTCGAATACGAGCAGCCATGAAACCAGTCACTGCCGAACTCGTCGATTCCCATTGCCATCTCGATTTCCCGGATTTCGCCGCGGAGCTTGATGCCGTCGTCGCGCGCGCCCGCGAAGCGGGCGTCGGCCGGATGCTCACCATCTGCACGCGCCTCAGCAAGTTTGACGAGGTGCTGGGCGTGGCGGAGCGGTTCGAGCGCATGTTCTGCTCGGTTGGCGTCCATCCCCATGAGGCGGCCCATGAGCCGGACATCGCACTGGATCGCATCGTCACGCTGGCGAAGCACCCGAAGGTGGTGGGGATCGGCGAGGCGGGACTAGATTACTACTACGACAAGAGCCCGCACGATAAGCAGCAGGAGGTGTTCCGCCTGCACATCGAGGCGGCGCGCCAGAGCGGATTACCGCTGATCGTGCACAGCCGCGATGCGGACGAGGATACCGTGGCGCTGCTGCGCGAGGGTGCTGAGAAGGGCGGACTGAAGGGCGTCATCCACTGTTTCACGGCGACGCAGTATCTGGCCGACGCGGCGCTGGAGATGGGTTTCTTCATCTCGCTCTCCGGCATCGTCACGTTCAAGAACGCGGAGGCCTTGCGCGCGGTGGCGAAGACCGTACCGCTCGATCGGCTGCTGGTGGAGACCGACGCGCCGTATCTCGCGCCCATGCCCATGCGCGGCAAGCGCAACGAGCCGAGCTTCGTGCGCCACACCGCAACCTATGTCGCCGACATGCTCGGCATTCCGTTCGATGAGCTGGCGGGGCGCACCACGGCCAATTTCAACCGGCTCTTCGACAAGGCGGCGGCGTGAAGGTCACCATCCTCGGCTGCGGCGGCTCGGGCGGCGTGCCCCTGATCGGACCGGTCTGGGGCGACTGCAATCCGGACAATCCGAAGAACCGCCGCCGGCGCGTCTCCATCGCGCTGCGGCAGCGTAACACCAGCATCCTGGTCGACACCTCGCCCGATCTGCGCGCGCAATGCCTGGATGCCGGAATCGCACAGCTCAGCGCCATTTTCTATACGCACGACCATGCCGATCACACTCAGGGCATCGACGACGTGCGGTTCCTGAGCAAGCCGGCGGGGCAGTCGACCATTCCGGTCTATGGCGCGCCCGAGACCTTGCGGGTCCTGACCAGCCGGTTCGACTACATCTTCCGCCAGAACACGGAAGGGTCCGGCCATCTCTATAGACCGTTCCTGCGCGCGATCGAGATCGACGGGCCGTTCGAGATTGACGGCATACCGGTGGTGGCGTTCGAGCAGGATCACGGCTTCGGCTCGACCAGCACCGGCTATCGGATCGGCAATGTCGCCTATTGCACGGATGTCGCGCGGCTGTCGGACGAGGCACTGGCAAGGCTCCGCGGCCTCGACCTCTTCGTCGTCGATTGCCTGCGCTATGAACCGCACCCGACCCATGCCCATCTCGACCAGGCGCTCGCCTGGAGCGCGCAGCTCAAGCCGAAGCACACCGTGCTGACCCACATGAACCATGTGGTCGACTACGACGTCATCAAGGCCAAGTGCCCGCCGGGCGTCGAGCCGGCTTATGACGGGCTGGAGATCGAGGTGCCGGACGCGGGGTAAGGACGGCTGGGGAACTAGCGTTCTTCGGGGGGAATCAAATGATTACTGTTCGGGGTTGGTCGGCCAGCCTTCTGCTGGCTGTATCGTTCGTTGTGTCCGGCTGCGCGGGAACGTCGCTTAAGCCAGAGGCACAAAAGGCCATCCATAGCATCGGGATCATCTCGTCGATTGGCGATGAGCTCACGATGCAAAACGTACCGCTCTTCCGATGGGACCAGGAGGAGTTCCATCACGAGATTGCCAGCTGGGAGATGGATGACTACGCCGCCGATCAGATCAAGGAACACCTGCAGGGCCAATACAGGGTCGTTCCCGTGCAGTACGACCGGGCCGCTTTCGACGGCGAAAGCATTGTGCTGGACGGCTGGGAAGGGCCGGCGGTCGACGGCCGTCCGATCGGCGAACTGGTCCGGAGCCACGTGCGCGGCGAGCCGGCCGACGCCTACCTCGTGGTCGTGAAGCAGGACCTTGGTGCGGGCACGTCCGCGACCATCGGCCGAGGCTTTGGGATGTTCCGCTGGCCGACCATGCTGGGGAACCTGTACTACGCATATGCCGGCTATGGGATGGTCATTATCGATGGCCGCAGCTATGAACCGCTCGCCGCGATGCAGGCCATGGACAAGTTCGAGACGCCGTTCAATTCCAACTTTCATGGCAAGCCCAACCATAAGGTCACGGAGGCCTATTGGATGGAGGGGGAGGGACAGTTATCGCCCAGCAAGCAGGAATTGCTGAAAAAGGAGTTCCGGCTGCTGCTGGCGGAGACCATCCCCGGCACGCTTGAACGGTTGAAGCTGACGGCCGCCAACACGTCCGCCAGTGTGCCCTGAGGCGCTTTGCAATTGACACTCCGCGGCGCGCGGCCTACCTAGCCACGTCGCTTTTGGCTTTGAGCGATGTTTTCAGGATCAGGACAACCAATGACCGGGACCCAGTCCAGCGCGGTCGAGCCTCATAGTAGACGCAGTTGCGCGCATGACCGCTCGACCAGCGACCCGGTGTGCAACAAGCGGACCTGACAGCCGATCCCGTCCGCCGATTGCAGCCTCCGGGTCGACACCAGAATTGACCGAGGAGGCGAGATGATCACTGCCTTTGTCTTCCATGACGGTTCGCTGACCCGGCAGATCCTCTCGGGAACGGCGAACTTGGCCATCGCGGAGGCCCTGCCGGCGGTCGACAACCTCCCGAGCCACAAGCAGGCGGCGGCGGAGCATGCCGCCGACCTCATCTCGCGCGATGTGGTCTGGGTCGATCTCAACAATCCCACCCCGTCGGAGATCGCCTCGGTCGAGCGCGCCTTCGGCATGGAGATCCCGACCCGCGAGGAGATGGGCGAGATCGAGGCCTCGAGCAGGCTCTACACCGAGAACGGCGCGCTGGTCATGACCGCGCCGATCCTGCATCGCGCGACCGCCGAGATCCCGGAGAGCGGCGTCATCACCTTTATCCTGCTGGCCGAGACGCTAGTGACAGTGCGTTTCGTCGATCCACTGCCCTTCGCCATCTTCGCACGGCGGGCAGAGCGCAATCCCGGCCTCGCCGCGACGGCGCAGGCGGCGCTGCTCGGCCTGCTGGAGAGCGTTACGGACCGGCTGGCCGACGTGCTGGAACTGGCGCAGGCAGACATGGACCAGGTGTCGCGCGACATCTTCGCCAAGCGCGCCGCGGCGCTCGGTCAAGGCGCGCAGAGCAGGGAGGCGCGCCGCAAGGCGCCGGACTTGCAGGACATGCTGCGGCGGATCGGCCGGGTGGGGGACCTGGCGAGCAAAGCGCGCGATTCCCTGCTCGGCCTCAACCGCATCACCGTGTTCCTGAACGCTCAGGGCGAGATGAAGAAGGACAGCAAGGCGCGCATCAAGACCTTGGCACGCGACCTCGGCTCCATCACGGACCACGCCAATTTCCTGGCGGGCAAGGTGAACTTCCTGCTGGATGCGACGCTCGGCCTCATCAACATCGAGCAGAACGCCATCATCAAGATCTTCACGGTGGCGGCCGTCGCGTTCCTGCCGCCAACCCTGATCGCCAGCATCTACGGCATGAATTTCGATTTCATGCCGGAGCTGCACTGGAAATACGGCTATATGCTCGCCATCGGTCTGATGGTGCTCTCGGCGATCTTGCCGATGTGGTATTTCCGGCGCCGCGGCTGGCTGTAGATGCGCCTGGCCCTCCGAGATCTTGATTGGCAGCCGTGATCTATTGGGCGTTGCCGCCGGCCGGCACTTCCACCCCGGTCAAGCTGGACGTGGTGACGACCGTCGCGACCGACGCATAGTTTGGCTGCGTGCGGACGCGTTCGCACTCGAGTTCCACCTTGCTCATCAGATCATCCGCGATCTTGCGTAGCAAGGCGCGTTCCTTCTCACCGAACGAACGCGGCTTCGTGTCGATGACGCACAGAGAGCCGACGGCGAACCCCGAATGCGTCCTCAGCGGAGCCCCGGCGTAGAACCGGATATCGTTCTCGACAAGGAACGGGTTGTTCGCAAATCGCACATCCTTGGCTACGTCCTCGACGACGATCATCTCGGCGTGCGCGACGACATGGCCGCAGATCGAGGTCTCGCGTGCTTCCCTGCGACATGCGTCGAGACCCGGCGGCAGCCCGACCGCGCCCGGCCAGTTCTGGTGCGCTTCGTCGATCAGGCTTACGAGCGCAATGGGGGTGCCGAAGGCCGCGGCCACCTTCGCGGCGACCTCATCGAAATGCTGGCTTTCGGCGGTGACCAGCCCAAGCCCTCGCAGGGCCTGCAGGCGATCCTGCTCGTTGTTCGGAATGGGGGCCGGATGCATGGGATCTGTGATCGCCGGCGCAGCCAGGGCCTCGATCTGCGCCGTCGCGGCGGCGACGGATGCAACCACGGCATCCGCGCCGGACCTATCTTTCAGGTCATCGGCAAGGCTCTGTCCGATCGAGGTGTTCCATAGGCAGACCACAATCTTGAGGTTGGGCGCGCGCCGCTTCAGGCGCCGGCAGACGAAACTTGCGTATGTCTGCGGCTCGTGCGCCAGGTAGGAGAGGCAGACGACATCGACTCCCGCCAAATCGAGCCGGCCGATGCCGTTCTGGCTGACGCTGATGGGCGGCAGGACGCGGGCATTGATCCCGCGCTCCCGAACGGCCTGCGCCACCATCTCTGCGCCGGCGCGATCGAGGTCGGTCTTGCCACCGATGCAGAGACAGGACCCGCCCGCACTGCGCACCGCAGGCGTCGGATCCGCGTCTGCATCGGCTGCTTTCTCCACGCGTTTGCGCTGCTGGACGTATTCTGTCATCTCCTCGAGCAGGGCCGCCATCCCGGCAGCCACTGTGCGCCTGTAGGTGCGGTCGCCCGCATTCCTCTGGCGGTCGTTCTCGGCGAGGCGAAGCGCCGGAATGGCGGCTTGATCGTAGAATTGCTGCAGCGAATGCTCCTCAACGTAGCGCTCCGCGATCTCGACCGCGCCTTCGTGGTTCGCCCCGAGCAGCCGCTGATAGAGCTGCTCCTCCGGCGCCAAGACGGGATCGCTGCCCAACAGGGTGCCGAGGAAGTTGAGTTGGGGCACGTAGCGGCCGATCACAATCAGGCAGACCGTCAGCGGGGTGGACAGTATCAGTCCGACCGGACCCCAGAGGGTTGTCCAGAAGATCGCGGCAGCAATCACCGCCAACGCGGACAGTCCTGTGCTCGACCCGTACAGCCAGGGTTCCACCAGATTGTTGCTGACGAGCTCCATGACCAGGAAGAGCCCGGCGACCCACAGGAGCATGGACCAGCCCGGGTCGACGGCAAAGGCGAGAGTCATGGGAAACAGGGCCGCGAGGAAGGGGCCGAGATAGGGAATGAAGCGCAATATGATGGCGAGCAGGCCCCAAAGGACCGCGTTCGGCACGCCGATGATGTAGAGGACCAAGCCGATCGGCACCCCATAAGTGACATTGACGATCAGTTGCATCAGCAGATAGCGGCTCACGCGTGTGCCCGCCTCGTTCAGCGCCTCCGTGCTGGTCTGAAGGTCGCCCGCACCCACCAGCTTGATGAAGCGGTCCCTTAGATCATCGCGTTCCAGGAGGACGAACAGCACGAACACCACTACCAGGCCCGCAGTCACCAGCGGCTTGATCAGCGGACCGACGACGGCCTGGAACACGTCCATTGGCGACCCCTCGGATGCGATGATCACCGGGACCGGTTGTTGCTGGGGTTCATTGTCCTGGTCCGAAGGCGAGGGGGATGTCTGGGGCTGCCCGGTATCCTCCAATTGCATCTGTGACAGCCTGTTGCGCAGTCGCTCGAGCGTCGAAGTCAGGCGATCCACGATACCGCCTTCCGAATCCGCACCCCGGATGGCGTCGATCTTGTTGAGCATCGTGTACTGATAGGTCGGGATCGCCTCCGCCAGCTTGATGAGCTGCATCGAAATGACGTACGACAATGCGCCGATCACGCAGAATGCCAGCACCACCGTAATGAGGACGGCCGGCACCCGCGGAACACGCCAGCGCCGCAGGGCATTGATGATGGGGGAGATCGCGAACGCCAGCAGCACCGCGAGCGTGAAGGGGATGAACAGCTCCTTCCCGAAATACAGCGCCGCGATGGCAAGCAGGATCCCACCTGCAGTCAGCACGGAGTGAGACGTCGAGCGATCCGCTTGCGCCGGATCTTCTGGCTGCTGGTTTGCCATGACGCCCTCTTGCTGCCGCGAACGCGAGGGGCCGAACGCGCGGGTTCCTCACCTCCAGGTAACCCGGCCTGCCAGACCTTGTTCCCGAGGCGTTCGCTTACACGGCGAGAGAGCGATCAGGCAGCGTGCGCCGAGACGCGTAAAAAGCCGGCGAGCTAAAAACTCTCGGACGTTCGCAATCTGCGCTCGTACAGGACCTCGTAGGGCGTGAAGCCGGCCTTCTCATAGGCCCGCCGCGCAATCCGATTGACCGCCAGCACGTTGATCCGCAGCCGGGTGAGGCTGGGGTCGGAGCGGTGGAGATGATCGGCGATGGCGTCCAGCAGGCTCTGCGCCAGCCCGCTGCCGCGCGCCTCGGGCTTGATGAAGATGTCCGCGACATAACCGTAGCGCGTCGAATCCCGGGTCTCCATCGGCCAGGGCTCGTCGGCGATATAGCCGGCAACCAGCCCCAGTCGCTCGCCGGCGGAATTCTCCGCGATCAGCATGACGCCTTGGTTCTCGGCCAGGACGTCCCACAGCATGGCGAGATAGTCGCGGCTGTGCGGCAGCCCAGGCACGCGCGTGTCGTGCAGCGCGCGCTCGTGCTCCTGCAGGTCGACCTCGCATTGGAGCACCCAGTCGTAATCCGTAGGCGCATAGGGTCGAATGATGAAATCCATGACGGACTCAGACCATGGCGTCCGCGCGCTGTCAAAGCGCTGGCGATGTGGTAAGCGAAACCAGCCACCACCCGAGCAAGTCCGATAACAAGTCTCAGCATATATTTTCCATAATATACATTATGCGAATGACAGATCTGGAAACGAAGGTCGTGCAAATGCTTGATCAGAAGAACCACGAGGCCGCTTCCACCGCTTTCTCCAGGCTCCTGGCCATCATGGCGAAGCTGCGCGACCCCAACGGTGGCTGCCCGTGGGACCTGGAACAGAGCTTCCGCACCATTGTGCCACACACCATCGAGGAGGCTTACGAGGTCGCCGAGGCGATCGAGCAGGACGACATGGCGAGCCTCAAGGGCGAGCTGGGCGACCTGCTCTTCCAGGCCGTGTTCTACGCCCAGATGGCGCGGGAGGCCGGAACCTTCACCATGGCGGAGGTGATCGAGGCGCTGAACGCCAAGATGGTGAAGCGCCATCCTCATGTCTTCGGCGACGTGGCGATTGCCGACGCCGCCGAACAGACCCATGCCTGGGAGCGCCAGAAGGCCGAGGAGCGGGCCGCGGCGGCGGCAGCCCAGGGCCGCAAGCCAAGCGCCCTGGACGGCATGACGGAAGGCCTGCCCGCCCTCACCCGCGCCGGGAAGCTGCAGAACCGCGCCGCACGCGTTGGCTTCGACTGGCCCGAACCGGCGCAGGTGCTGGACAAGATCACTGAGGAAGTCGCCGAGATCAGGGCGGAACTCGAGCAAAGCGCACCCATGGAGGCGGTCGCCGAGGAGGTCGGCGACCTGCTGTTCGCCGTGGTCAACCTGGGGCGCCATCTCGAGATCGACAGCGAAACCGCCCTGCGCGCCGCCAACCGCAAGTTCGAGCGCCGCTTCCGCCGGGTCGAGGAACTGCTCGCACAGCAGGGCAAGGAACCCGCCAGCAGCACGCTGGACGAGATGGAAACTGCGTGGTCGCAGGCCAAGGCCGAAGAGAAACAGCGCTGAAGCAGACGGTCTTGGCTTCGGGCCCCTAGCCCGGCAGCTTGATCGATCCGTTCGCCAGGATTTCGAAGCCCGGGTTCCAGGCCACTTCCCACGCGAAACCTTCCGGGTCCGCGAAGTAGCCCGTATGGCCGCCCCAGAAGACATCGCCCGCCGGCTTCAGGATCTTCGCGCCGGCGCGCTCCGCTTCGGCGAGGGTGGCGTCGACCTCCGCCTTGCTGCGCACGTTCAGGGCAAGACTGACATTGGCGAAGCCGCTTCCCGGCTGCTCCACGCGCGCATCCTCGACCAGGGCGTCACGGGACCACAGCGCCAAGGCCATGCCGCCGCATTGGAAGAAGGCGACCTCGGCGTTGCTCGGCGGGGACTCCCGCCAGCCCAGCCGGGCGTAAAAGGCGCGCGCGCCGGCCAGATCGCGCACGCCGAGCGTGACGAGGCTCAGCCGCTGGTCCATGACACTCCTCCCGTCGATGCGAAGTGAGATCAAACACGCATCATGCGACAGCGCGGGTCAGGAGGCGACTGCTCGCCGGGCTTGGAGGCTAGAAGGAGCTATGGCCCTGGCGCGCAGGGATCTTGCTCCGACTGGGGCCCAGGCATTTTCCTGCCGGCGGTGGCCGTCAGCCGCGCCAGGGGATCAGCTTCATGATCCAAAGCCATCGGATCGCCTGTGAACGCCGAATTTGCGATGTCCGCCGGGCTGGGCTCCGCCCATTCGGGCGCGGTTGCCGCGCCGCCGACGCTTGGGCCGCCAGCGCTTGGCAGGAACGTGTCCCAGCCGTGTCTGCTCTCAGGTTGTGGCGGATGGCCGCCGATCATCAGGGCGAGGCAACCGGCGCCCCGGTCCAAGTCGATATTCATCGCCGGATCGTTTGCGGCATCGTCGCGCGCGTTGCCGGAAATGCCAAACATCAGCGCCAGGAACGCCAGGGTCGGGTTGATGCCATCCATGGCCACACTCCTTCGAGCAGGCGGCTCTTCCCCCAGGACACATCATGAACCTCACCGCCCCGGGTGACCACGCCTTTCGCGCGGCAATTGCCTCAAACCCGACTTGTCACGCGGGCATCATCGGGCAGGTCTCGTCAGGACAGGCATCTTCGTCGCACAGCCGGCAGCGCCGGTCGCACGCGACCGCGCTGTGCTCCAGTCCGCGCAGGACCTTGGCAGCGATCGCGGCGAGGGTCGAGCGCTCCCAGTCGTCGAGGCCGCGCAGCGCGTCCATCAGGGCGTGCTGGCGGCCGACCAGCAGCGACTTGACCTGGCGCTTGCCGGGCTCGGTCAGCCGCAAGGCGACGGCGCGGCGGTCCGCCCCGGTCTTGCGCTCGACCAGCCGGGCGGCCGCCAGGCGGTCGATCAGCCGCACCGTGCCAGGCTGGGACAGGCGCAGGATCTTGGACAGGCGGTCCACCGACAGGCCGCTCTCCTGCCCGATCACGATGAGGGCGGCGCAAGCGCTCTCATTGCCCTCGGCCAGATCCTCCATCGCGCTTTTCAAGTCGTCCGCCAATGCCAAGGCGAAGGCGCCGATGACATTGAGGTCGCGCAGTTCGCCGGACTTCACGGGTTCTTCTCCATGACGCCCTCCAGGAACCGCGCGAGGCGGCGGCCGCAGGCGCCGTCGGGATCCTTTTCCGGGTTGTAGCAGGTGACGACCACGCCCAGCAGGCGCGGCGAACGCGCGAGCGGCGCGGCCAGGGCCTCGACCGCGTCCCAGTCCAGGCCCTCACCGACCAGCGCGTCGGTCGCGGGAAACACCACCGGGTCGAGCGCGTCGACGTCCAGGAACAGCCAGAACGGCAGTTCTCGCGTCTCGAAATGGGCCCGCACCGCCTCGCCCGCGACCGCCGGCCCCTCGGCCCGGATGCCGGCAGTGTCGAGATGTCGGAAATCGGGCCCGAAATCCTCCGGCATCAGGGAGCCTTGGCCCTTCGACTGGAGCGCGTCCCGGTAGCCGAGCAGGTACACGTCCTCCGGCTCCAAGGACCGGCCGCCGGCCGCCTCCAAAATGGCAGGGTCGCCATGGCCGAGCATGGTCGCGAGCGGCACGTCGGCGCCCTCGCCCGAGGGCGAGGATTGCCCGTCATAGAGATCCAGGTGCCCGTCGATATAGGCGATGCCGAACCGGCCGATCCGGTCGCGCGTGGCGGCACCGAGGCCGATCATCAGGGTGCAGCAGCCACCCAGTACGGCCAGGCGCCGGTCCGGGTCCAGCCGCTTGCCGAAGACCCCGCGGATTGTCTCGGTCGCGGCGACCAACTCCCTGTGCCCAACCAGCCCCGAATGGGCATCTCGCCGATGGTCGTGCACGGGCGCCGCCACGTCCCCGAAATCGGCCACCGTGAAATGCTGTAGGCGGCCCAGACGGCGCAATGTCGCCGGGCTTAGCTCGGTCCCGCCGATGACGCCTGCGCTGTCGATCGATATACCCGCCAGATTCCACGGCATGCTGCTTCATCCCTGTCCTGCACATTATATGCATGCAGCATGCAATATTCCATGGCGTACAACTATACGAATATTAAGGTTTAAAATCAGCTATTTAACGAGTGTTATTGAAGCTACGAATGCGCCAAGAGGTGGATCAGACTGGACGTGTCCCAGCGCTTTCCGCCGCGTTGCTGGACCTGGGCGTAGAACTGATCCACCAGGGCGGTGACGGGCAGCCGGGCGCCATTGTGCTTCGCCTCCTCCAGGCAGATGCCGAGGTCCTTGCGCATCCAATCAACGGCGAAGCCGAAGTCGAACTTGTCCTGGACCATCGTCATGGCGCGGTTCTCCATCTGCCACGATTGTGCGGCGCCCTTGGAGATCGTCTCCACCACCTTGGCCGGGTCGAGCCCAGCCTTGACCGCGAAGTTCATGCCCTCCGCGAGGCCCTGAACCAGCCCCGCGATGCAGATCTGGTTGACCATCTTGGTGAGCTGGCCGCTGCCCACCGGGCCCAGCAAAACGCAGGCCCGGGCATAGCAATCGATCACGGGCTTGGCTTTATCGAAGTCGCCCTGGTCGCCGCCGACCATCACGGTGAGCTTGCCGTTCTCCGCGCCGGCCTGGCCGCCCGACACCGGGGCGTCTAGGAAGCGCAGCCCCTTCTGGTCGGCCATCTGGCTGAGCTCGCGCGCCACGTTGGCGGAAGCGGTGGTGTGGTCGACGAACAGCGCCCCCTTTGCCATGCCGGCGAAGGCTCCCTGCTCGCCAAGCGCGACGCTGCGCAGGTCGTCATCATTGCCGACGCAGCAGAAGACGATGTCGGCGCCCTTGGCGGCTTCGGCCGGCGTCGGGGCGGCACGGCCGCCGTGGCTCTCCACCCATTTCTGCGCCTTGGCCGCGGTGCGGTTGTAGACCGTGACCTCGTGGCCGCTCTTCTTCAGATGGCCGGCCATCGGAAATCCCATCACGCCCAGGCCCAGAAATGCCGTCTTCATGGATGCTCTCTCCCTTGCTCGCTTGAATGATCCGGATACAGCCGGTCCAGGATCCAGCGCCAGACCTGTAGGCTTCGGGCGCTGAGGACACCCGGCGCTGTCAGGGTCTCGCTGGGCCGGTAGGGCGATCCGTCGCCGTGGCTTCCCACCCCGCCGGCTTCCGCTACCAGCAGGATTCCAGGCGCATGATCCCAGGGCCAGGCCCGCCCGAACAAGACGAAATCCAGCTCCCCCTGCGCCAGGCGCAGATATTCGAGTCCCGCGCACCGCAAGGTGCCGACCTGGCGCACCCGGCCGTGCACAGCGCGGGTCCGTTCGAATAACGCCGGATTGCTGCGCTTGCCGACGCCGAGCACCCCGGTGAGCTGCCGGTCATGGGGGCGCAGCTTCGGGATCGCCTTGCCGTCGAAGCGGGCGCCTCCGCCGTGCTCCGCGATCGCGGTCTGCCCGGTGTTGGGCAGGTGGATCCAGCTTGCGACCAGCTCATCGCCTTTCACCAAAGCGACCATGCTGCAGAAATCGGCCTTGCCGGAGGCGAAATTGGCGGTCCCGTCGACCGGATCGACGATCCAGGCGACCTGGTCCCTGGACAGGCGGCGGACCAACTCCGGATCCTTCGCCGCTGCCTCTTCGCCGATCACGATGGAACCAGGCGCAAGATCGATCAGGCGCGGGGTCAGGGCCGCTTCGGCCCGCTCGTCCGCGATCGTCACGATATCGCCGGGCGCCTTCTCGCGCCGTTCATGGGTGGCGAGATTGCGGAAGCGCGGCTGGATTTCCGTCGCCGCGACCTCCGCGATCAAGGTCGCGACGACGTCGACGTCCGGCACCTTCATGACGGGTTTTGCGATACTGGCCGGCCCTGCTCGAACCGCCGACGGTCGTCGACCGAGAGCCGGACGGTCAAGCTGGCACCGCCTTCGTCGTCGTGCCGCTCCAGCACCTCGCCATGCTCGTAAAGCCAGGCGATGTCGCCGCCCCGGTCATGGCCGATGCGATAGGTGGCGACCTGCCGATCCCGCGCCAGGCGCTGCTCGACCTCGTCCAGCAGGCGCTCGCAACCAGCGCCGGTCAAGGCGGAGACGGCCGCAACCTGGTGATCGCGCCGTGCCAGGTCGGCGATCTGCGCCGCATCTTCCGCCGGCAGGGCGTCGATCTTGTTCAGCACCTCGATCATGTCGTGCACGATGTGGTGCTCCAGCCCGAGGCTCTCGAGCACGGCTTCCACATCGGCCTTCTGCGCATCGGTTTCCGGATGCGCGATGTCGCGCACGTGGAGGATGAGGTCCGCCTCCAGCACTTCCTCGAGCGTCGCACGGAAGGCGGCAACCAGCTCCGTCGGCAGGTCCGAAATGAAACCGACGGTGTCAGACAGGATGATGTCGCGCCCGCCGGGCAGGCGCACGCGCCGCATGGTTGGATCGAGCGTGGCGAACAACAGGTCCTTCGCCATCACGTCCGACCGGGTCAACCGGTTGAACAAGGTCGACTTGCCGGCATTGGTGTAGCCGACCAGCGCCACAACCGGGAACGGCACGCGCTTGCGCGCGCGGCGATGCAGGGCGCGGGTGCGCTTCACATCCTCGAGGTCGCGCTTGATACGGACGATGCGCTCGTCGATCAGGCGGCGGTCGATCTCGATCTGGGATTCGCCGGGACCGCCGATGAATCCGAAGCCGCCGCGCTGCCGCTCCAGGTGGGTCCAGGACCGCACCAGGCGCGAGCGCTGATAGGAGAGCGCCGCCAGCTCGACCTGCAACTGGCCCTCCCTGGTGCGGGCGCGCTCGCCGAAGATCTCGAGAATGAGGCCGGTGCGGTCGATGACCTTTGCCTTCCAGGCCTGCTCCAGGTTGCGCTGCTGCACGGGGGTGATCGCAGCGTCGACCACGACCAGCGCGACGGACTTCTCCTCGATCTGCTCCTTGAGGCGATCGACCCCGCCCTGCCCGATCAAGGTTGCCGGCCGCGGCTCGGAGACGCGCACCACCTCCGCGCCCACGATCTCCAGATCGATCGCAAGGGCCAGGCCGCACGCCTCCTCCAGCCGGGAAGCCGGCGTGCGGTAGTGCAGCCCGGCGGCAGGCCGCGCACGCCGGTGCAGGTCCGGATGGATCACCAGGGCACGGTCGCCGCGCCGTACGCCGTCACCATCGACCCGCGCTTCGCGCCGGTCGACCGGGGTTGCCTTATCCAAGCGTCTTCCTCGTCAAATACCAGTTCGCCGGCGCCGCAGCCCCAATCGCCAAGGCTCTAGGCTTCCTCGCCCTCTTTCGAGCCTTCGAACAATTGCAGTGGTCCGGCCGGCATGATCGTTGAGATCGCGTGCTTATAGACCAACTGCGAATGAGCGTCTCGGCGCAGCAGTACCGAGAAATTGTCGAACCAGGTAATGATACCCTGCAGCTTGACGCCATTCACCAAGAACACCGTAACCGGCATCTTGCTCTTGCGAATGTTGTTCAAAAAAACGTCCTGGACGCTCTGCGATTTTTCATTTGCCATGTGTTTCGTCCCTTGTTCTTGGGGCTCTGTCAGCCCGCCGGGTCGCGCGCCAGTTATTCCTTGGGTATAGCGCGGCGCTCCTCAGGATTAACACACGACGCCCGGCAAGGAAACTAAGGTTGCCGCAAATAGGCCAAAAGGCCTGCACAATCAGGAAAGTAAAGGGCCGGCTCGTGCCCATCGAATTCGCCCTTTGCAGGCGCCGCGGGCCGCATCAGCACCGGCGTGCAGCCCGCGTTCCAGGCGCATTTGAGGTCGATATCGGCGTCGCCCACCATCCAGACATCCGCGTCGCATTTCACACTGCCGAGTGCGAGATGCACGTGCTCCACCGCCGGCTTGTCCCGCGCCGCATCGCCCGCCCCGGCCAGCATGCGGAAATGACGGGTCCAGCCCAGATGATCCGCTTCGCGCCGCAGGTATTCGCCGCGCTTGTTGCTGACGACGCCGAGATAGAGGCCCTGCCCCGCCAGGTGCGCCAGCATCTCTCCTGCCTCCGGCAATGCCCGCAAGTGCTTGAGGTGAATGGCGGCAAAGCTGTTGTAGAAAACCCGCTCCGCGTCCCGCCAGCGGTCGCCGAACAGTGCCGGAAATGAATCGCGCAGGGATGCGCGGACGCGCCTCTCGGTATCCTCCCGCGTCCATAGGTCGTGACCCATGGCAGCCAAGGTCAGGTTCATCGCCTCGTGGATCACGCCCCAGCTTTCGACCAGCGTGTTGTCCCAGTCGAACAGGATGGCGCGGGGCAGCCTGCGCCCGGTTCCCGGATGTTCGGTCATGAGCGCGCCACCGTGAGATAGGCCGCGCGAAGCCGCGTGGCGATCGGGCCCGGTTTGCCGTCGCCGACGGGCTTGCCGTCGATCCGCGTGATCGGCAGGACGAAGTTGCTGCTGCTGGTAAGGAAGGCCTCTCGGGCCGCAAGGGCCTCGGCACGCGAGAAGGCGCGCAAGTGCAGCGTCAGGCCGAGCTCCCGCGCGACCTCCACCACGACCGAGCGGGTGATGCCGGGCAGGATTTCCGTGCCGTTGGGGCGCGTGACCAATTCGCCCTGAGCGGTCGCGATCCATGCGCTGGTGGAGGAGCCCTCCGTCACCATGTCGTCATGATCGACGAGCCAGGCCTCGAAGGCGCCCTGCTCCACCGCCGCCTGCTTGGCAAGGACATTGGCGACCAGGCTGATGCTCTTGATATCGCGCCGGGCCCAGCGCTGGTCGGGCATGGTGACGACCGCCACGCCTTTCGCCAGCAGGTCCGGCGCCGGGGCCTTCAATCGCTTCGCCATTATCAGCAGCGACGGCGCGACGCCCTTCGGGAACTTGTGGTCCCGCGGCGCGACCCCGCGCGTCACCTGGATATAGAGGCCACCGTTGCGAATCCCGTTGCGGCGCAGGACCTCGCGCGCCACCTGCAGCAGGGCGGCGCGCGACATCGGACGCGCGATCCTCAGCTCCGCGAGCGACCGGTCCAGCCGGTCGAGATGGCGGTCGGCAAAGGAGAGATGGCCGTTGTGAACGGGGATCACGTCATAGACGCCGTCGGAGAACAGGTAGCCGCGGTCCTCCACCGCCACCTGGGCGCGCGATTGCGGGACATAGCGTCCGTTGATGTAAGCGATGCGCGACATGGACGATCAGGAATGCATGGGGCGATCAGAAATACTCGAGCCGTACCGAGAACAGCCGCTCCACCTCGCGGACCACGCGGCTGGCCGAGAACAGCACGACGTGGTCGTCCTCCTCCACCACGGTGTCGCCGGTCGCGATCGTGACCTTGCCGTCGCGCACCATGGCGCCGACGATCACGCCGTCGGGCAGCTTGGCCTCGCGGATCGGCGTCCCGACCAGATGGGCGGTCTCCAGCACCTCGATCTCCATCACCTCGCCGAAGTCGTCGCCCAGGGAATGCACCGCCCGCACTCGCCCGCGGCGCACATGCTGCAGGATGTTGGACACCGTGGTCGCGCGCGGGCTGACCACCGCGTCGATGCCCAGCGAGCCGATCAGGGGCGCGTAGTTGGTGGAATTGATCAGGGTGATGGTGCGCTGGCAGCCGGCCCGCTTGGCGAGCAGCGAGGCCAGGATGTTGACCTCGTCGTCGTTGGTGACGGCGACGATGGTTTCCGTGCCGCGGACGTTCGCCTCCTCCAGGATGCGCGGATCGAGCGCGTCACCCTGGATCACGACCCAGTTGGGGAGCCGCGCGGCCGCCAGCGCGGCCCGGCGTCGGTCCAGCTCGATCAGCTTGACGTCGATCCCGGGGTTGCGCTCGGCGATGAGTTCACTGAGCCCAAGCCCGATATTGCCGCCGCCGACCACGATCAGATGGCGAGCCTCCAGCTCCTCATGGCCGAAGGCGCTGAGCGCGCGCTTCAAGTGAGCGGTCTCTGCGATGAAATAGACGTCGTCCCCGGCTTCGATGCTGTCGCTGTCCTCCGGCACGATCTTCTGATCGCCGCGCACGATGCCGACGACGGTGGCATGCAGGTCGGGGAACAGCGTGGTGAGGTGCCGCAGCGGCGTGTTGAGCACGGGGCAGTTCGGCCCGCAATGGACGCCGACCAGGGTGACCAGGCCGTTGGCGAGCGCGACGGCATCGAAGGCGCCGGGCACTTCCAGGCGGCGGTGGATCGCCTCCGCCACCTCGACCTCGGGCGAGATCACCGCGTCGATGCCGAGATGGTCCGACCCGAAAATGCCGGACCACCTGGAATCCAAATACGACTGCTCGCGCACGCGCGCGATCTTGGTCGGCACGTCGAAGATGACATGCGCCACCAGGCACGCCGTCATGTTCACTTCATCGGAAGGCGTGACCGCGATCAGCAGGTCCGCGTCGCGCAGCCCGGCCTGCTCCAGCACGCCGGGATGGGAGGCGTAGCCCGCCACCCCCTGCACCTCGAGCTGGTCGGTGATGTCGCGGACGAGGTGCGGGTCGATGTCGACGATCGTGACGTCGTTGCCCTCGTGAGCGAGATATTTCGCGATATTGGCGCCTACCTGACCGGCACCGCAAATCACGACCTTCATGATCGTTGTTCCATTTCAGACGAAAAAAGGCGGCCGAGAGGTGGCCGCCCGCCACTCGACCCCAGCCTACTCGATCTTGTCCCCGCGTTCCGAACCGGTGATGCCGAGCGAGCGCAGCTTGCGGTGCAACGCCGAGCGCTCCATGCCCACGAAACTGGCGGTCCGGGAGATGTTCCCGCCGAAGCGCGATACCTGGGATTCCAGGTATTTGCGCTCGAAGATCTCGCGCGCCTCCCGCAACGGCAGGGACAGCACCTCCGTCCCGTCCGCGGTGGCGACGCCGGCAGCATTGGCCGCGCCGATGTCGGGCGGCAGCATATCGGCGCGGATCGGATCGCCCGGCTCGCCCGGAGCCATGATGAGTAGCCAATCGATCACGTTGCGCAATTGCCGGACGTTGCCCGGCCAGTCATAGGCCTGCAGGAGCGCCAGCGTGTCGTCGCCGAAGCTGCGCGCCGGCAGGCCGCTCTGCTCCGAAGCGACCCGCATGAAGTGCTCGAGCAGTTCCGGTATGTCGTCCCGCCGCTCGCGCAGCGCCGGGACGCGCATCGGCACCACGTTCAGACGGTAGAACAGGTCTTGCCGGAACCGGCCGGCCGCCATCTCCGCCTGCAGGTCGCGGTTGGTGGAGGCGATCACGCGCACGTCGACATCGACCTTGGTCTTGCCGCCGACCCGCTCGAAAGTCTGCTCCTGCAGGACGCGCACGATCTTGCCCTGGGTCTCCAGCGGCATGTCCGCGACCTCGTCCAGCAGCAGGGTGCCGCTATGGGCCTGCTCCAGGAAGCCCACCTTGGAGACGCTGTCGCGGCCGTCGCCATTGCGCTCTGTGCCGAACAGCTCGATCTCCAGCCGGTCGGGGTGCATGGTCGCGCAATTGAGGACGACGAAAGGCAGGTCCGCGCGCTTCGACTTGCGGTACAGCAGGCGCGCCGCTACTTCCTTGCCGCTGCCCGGCGGCCCGGAGAACAGGACGCGGCTGCCCGTCGGCGCCACGCGCTCGATGGCCTGGCGCAACTGCGCCATGGCTGCGGAGCGGCCGATCAGCTCCCCATGGGCGCCGGCCCGCATGCGCAGTTCCTCGTTCTCGCGCCGGAGGCGGGCGTTCTCGAGCGCGCGCTCGATCGTCACCAGCAGGCGGTCGGCCTTGAACGGCTTCTCGATGAAATCGAAGGCGCCGCGCTTGATCGCGCTGACGGCCGTCTCGATATTGCCGTGGCCGCTGATCATGACGACCGGCACATCCGGGTAGTGCTCCTGGATCACGTCCAGGATCTGCATGCCGTCGAGCGTGCTGTTCTGGAGCCAGATGTCCAGGATGATCAGGCTGGGGCAGCGCTGGCGCAGCAGGTTCAGCGCCTCGTCGCTGTTGGCCGCCTCCCGCGTGATGAAGCCCTCATCGCCGAGCACGCCGGCGATCAGCATCCGGATGTCGGCTTCGTCATCGACAATCAGGATATCGCGCGCCATGCCTTGCCTCGAACACCCAGACCAGTCATGCCTGTACCGATTTCAGTGCCGGATCGGCCAGCACGACCTCCGCCGGGAAGGCAAGCCGCACCGAAGCGCCGCCCCTCTCCCCGTCCAGCAATTGCAGCTTTCCGCCGTGATCTTCCATGATCTTCTTGACGATCGCCAGTCCCAGTCCAGTGCCTTTGACGCGCGTTGTCACATAAGGGTCGGTCAGTCTTTCGCGGCCCTGCCGCGGCAGTCCGCGGCCGTTATCATCGACCCCGAGGGTCACTTCGTCGTCATCGCGCCGAATCCATAGATGGATGCGACCCGGCGTCAAGCGATTCTGTCCGTCAGCATCGCCCCCGGCCTGCTCCATTTCCAGACGCGCCTCGATGGCGTCGGCGGCATTCTGCAACAGATTGGTCAGAGCACGCGTGACTTGGGAGGCGTCGCAACTCGCCCAGATCGGCTCCCCGGGAAGATCGATGTCATAGACGATGGCCGAGTTCGCACTTTGCTGCAAGAAGGCGGCTTGGCGCGCCACTTCCACCAGGTCTTCCGGCCGGAGGACCGGCGCCGGCATCCGGGCGAAGGACGAGAACTCATCCACCAGCCGCCCGATGTCGCCCACCTGGCGCACGATCGTATCGGTACAGACCGCGAAAGTCTCCGGATCGTTCACGATCTCCTTCAGGTATTTCCGCTTGAGACGCTCGGCGGACAGCTGGATGGGCGTCAGGGGGTTCTTGATCTCATGCGCGATCCGGCGGGCGATGTCTGACCAGGCCGCCTTGCGTTGCGCCGACAGCAATTCGGTCACGTCGTCGAACGTAACCACGATCCGGGTGTGATCGCCTTCACTGCGCTCCGACACCACGCGGACATGCAGCGTCCGCGTGAGCGCGCCTTGCGACAGGTTGATCTGCCCTTCCGCGCTGCCGCTCTGGCGGTTCTGCGCCAGGGCCACGAGTTCGCCCATCTCCGGCACCAGATTTCCGAGCCGCTCCCCGACGTGCTGCATCATGTTCCACCCCAGCAGTTCGGAGGCCGACCGGTTGGGCAATTCGATCTCGCCCTTCTCATTGAGGCCGATCACGCCGGCCGAGACGCCGGACAGGACGAGTTCGGTGAAGCGCCGCCGGTCGTCGAGCTGCTGGTTGGTGGCCACCAGCTCCACCTGCTGGGTCTGCAGGCGCAGGGCCATGGTGTTGAAGGTGCGGCTGAGTTCCCCCAGCTCGTCATCGCGATTGCCGGTCTTGACGCGGGTGGAAAGGTCGCCGCCGCCCAGGCGCTGGGCGGCCTCGACCAGGCGCTGGATGGGCTTCACCAGGCTGGTGGCGGAGATGATCGCCACCCAGATCGCCGCCATCAGCAGCAGCAGGGCCAGGACGGCGAAGATCAGGCCGACCGTGATCTGCCACTGCGATCGGTCGCCTTCCAACTGGCGGTAAAGGTAGACCGCATTCTCATTGCCGCGGATCGCCCCCAGGACCTCGTCGTCGATGACGCGACCGGCATAGATGAAGACGCCCTCTTCCGCGTTGATCGCCACCAGCGCGCGAATCCGGTCGCCGGTGTCGGATTGCAGGATGACGGCCTCGCCCGCTTCGGCACGGACCAGCGCGTTGTCCGGGAGGTCGAGGTCGAACTCCATCATCAGCGCGAAGCCGCCGCTGGCCAGGATCTGCCGGCGGCGGTCAATCACCACCGCCTCGGAAAGGTCGCGCAAGGCCACCTGGCGGTCGAGGAAGTAGCCCAGCCGCTCCAGGTCGATGTATCCGCCCAGGATCTGGTCCCGGACCTCGTTGGCGATGGAGATCGTGTCGTTGGCGACCCGGTCCTGGTGATCCTGCAGATAGGATTGCGAGACGTTGAAGGAGCTTTCGATCGCGGACTTGATCTTGTCGCCGAACCAGATGTCGAGGCCGTAATTCAGGAACGTGGTGGAGAAGACCGAGACCGTGATGGCCGGAATGAGCGCGATCAGGCCGAACAGCAGCACCAGCCTGGAATGCAGCTTGGCGCCGACCAGGCCCCGCCTCCGCTCCAGCCACAGCACCACGAAGCGCCGCGCGATCATGGTGCCGAGCGACAGCACGACGATGAAGTCTATCAGCAGCAGCCAGGTAATAGCGCGCGCCGGATTCTGGGTTTGCCAGGTATCAGTCAGCACCAGATAGGTCATCAGGCCGGAGGCGGCGCCCACCGCCAGGAACGCCATGGCGATGCGGCGCTCCATGTTGATCCGGCGCGACCAGTTGAAGATGCGTCGGCCCAAATTGGCCTTCTTGCCGCTATGGAGGGCGACTTCGCTCATTCGGCCGTTCCGGGGCGCCTTGCGCGGATGTCGAGCTCCCGCAATTTCTTGCGCAGCGTGTTGCGGTTGAGCCCGAGCAGCTCGGCCGCCTTGATCTGGTTGCCGCGCGTCGCTTCCAGGCTGATCGTCAGCAGCGGCCGCTCGATCTCGTGCAGGATGCGGTCGTAGAGACCGTGGGCCGGCAGCCTGCCCTGGTGCGCGGCGAAATAGGCCCGCAGATGCCGGTCGACGGACTGGCCCAGGGTTTCGTCCGCAGGGCGCCCCGCGCTCTTTCCATCCCGGCCCGCGGCCAGGGATTCCACAACCATGCGCGCGTCGATCATGGACTCGCTGTACAGCACCGCGATGCGGCGCATCAAGTTCTCCAGCTCGCGCACGTTGCCCGGCCAGTCGTAGCGCTGCAGCTCCTCGATCGCCGCCGTCGACAGGGTCTTGGCCGCCAGGCCGTCGAGCGCCGCCTTGGCGAGGAAGTACCGCGCCAAATCAGAGATGTCGCCGCGCCGCTCGCGCAGGGCGGGCAAATGAATCGGCACCACGTTGAGGCGGTAGAACAGGTCCTCTCGGAACCGTCCCTGCACGATGAGCTGCCGCAGGTTCCGGTGCGTGGCGGCGATGATGCGCACATCCGCCTTCTGTTGCGTTCGCCCGCCTACGCTGCTGAATTCGCCGGTCTGCAGCACACGCAACAGGCGCGTCTGGGCCTCCATCGGCATGTCGCCGATCTCGTCCAGGAACAGGGTGCCGCCTTGAGCCTGCTCGAACTTGCCGATTCCGCGCGCGATCGCGCCGGTGAAGGCGCCCTTCTCATGGCCGAACAACTCGCTCTCGATCAACTCGCGCGGGATCGCCGCCATGTTGAGCGCGATGAACGGCTTGTCCTTGCGGCGCCCGAAATCGTGCAATGCGCGCGCGACGAGCTCCTTTCCGGTGCCGGATTCGCCGTTGATCAGCGCTGTCATGTCGGTGTTCACCAGGCGGCCGATGACCCGGAACACCTCCTGCATCGCAGGCGAGCGCCCGACGAGCGGCAGCGCCTCCTCCGCAACATTGCCGTTCGGCGCCGCTTCCGGCTGGGCCTGGGTCAAGGCCCGGTCGACCGCGGCCACCAGCACGTCAAGGTCGAAGGGCTTCGGCAGGTATTCGAACGCGCCACGCTCATTGGCACGGATCGCGGTCAGGATGGTGTTCTGCGCGCTCATCACGATGATCGGCAGATCTGGCCGCCGCTCCTTGATTCGCGGCACGAGATCGAGGCCGTTGCCGTCGGGCATCAGCACGTCGGTCACCACGAGGTCGCCCTCGCCCGCGTCGACCCACTGCCAGAGCGTGCGGGCATCGGATGCCGCCCGCACCGCATGGCCGCGCTGCTCGAGAGCTTGGCTTACCACCACGCGTATGGAGCGATCGTCGTCTGCGACCAGGATGGTTGCGTTCATGACCCGCCTTCGTCTGATTGGGTATCGGAGATCGGCAAGAGCACGGTGAAGCGCGTTGCCCCGGGCTTGGTGGAGAACTCGATCACGCCGTCATGGGCGCGCACCAGCTTCGCCACCAGGGCCAGGCCCAGGCCGCGACCGCCCGGCTTGCTGGTGACGAACGGGTCGAACAGGTTGCCGACCAGGGCCTCCGGCACGCCGGGGCCATTGTCGGAGATGGTGACCGCGATGCGGCGCGGCTGGCGATGGGCCTTGTTGCGCTCGCCGATGCGGAAGCCCGCCTGGTAGGCGGTCGCCACTACGATTTCGCTCCTGCCGGAACCGCATGCCTCGGCGGCATTCTTGACCAGGTTCAGGAAGATCTGGATCAGCAGGTCGCGGTTGCCGCGCAGCGGCGGCAGCGACGGATCATAGTATTCGCGCAACGTGACATGACGCGCGAAGGATACGCGCGCCAGCTTGCACACATGGTCGAGCGCCTCGTGCACATTGACCGTGGAGAGCACCGGCGCACGGTCATCGGCGAAGATCTCGACGCCGTTCACCAGGCCGACGATACGATCGGATTCCTCGCGGATCAGCGCCGCCAGCGGTGCGTCGCACGGACCCAGCTTTGATTCCAGCAACTGCGCCGCGCCGCGAATGCCGGCCAGCGGGTTTTTGATCTCGTGCGCCAGCATGCCCGCCATGGACCTTACCGACTGCGCCGCCTCCGCGGCTGCGCCCTGCCGCGCCATGCGGTGCTCCAGGCTGCGGTCGCGCATGGACAAAACCACCGAGCCGTGCTGGTCGCCCAGCGAAGCCACCTCCACCGAGATGTGCTCCAGATGCAGCCGCGGACCGTCGATCACCATCTCCGCGTCGCTGACCGCGGAGCGGCTGAGCCGGCACTGCTCGATCAGGCTGAACAAGGGGCAATCTTCCGGGATGACTTCCGAGAGCCGGCGGCCCAGCAGGTTCCTGCGGCCAACTTGGAGCAGGTCCTCCGCCGCCGCATTGAGCAGGCGGCAGACGCCTTCCCGGTCGACCACGAGGATGGCGGAGGGCAAGGCCTCGATGAGCATGTTGGGAAGGACGAGCGCCGCCGGCGCTTCGGCATCCGCTCTCTCATCCGTCGTCCGGAGGGGGATTGCGGCGCCCGTCATCGCTGCCTCACGCCGCCATCTGATCGATCTGCGGCTGGTAGAATTCGCGGACCAGCGCAATGACCGCATTCGGGTCGTCGATCTGGTTCACCCGCGTCCGGAACTCTGCCGAGCCCGGCAGGCCCTTCGAGTACCAGCCGAGATGCTTGCGCGCGATGCGAAGGCCGGCCTCCACCCCGTAATGGCTCAGCATGGCCTGGTAGTGCTCGAGGACCGTATTGAGCTGTTCCTTGAGCGACGGATTGGGCAGCCGCTCGCCGTTGCGCAGGAAGGCGATGACCTGCTTCAGGAACCACGGCTTGCCATAAGCGCCGCGCCCAACCATGACGCCGTCCGCGCCGGATTGATCGAGCGCACTGCGCGCATCGTCCAGGCTGAGTATGTCGCCGTTGACGACGACCGGGAGCGTCACGGCCTCCTTCACGCGGCGGATGAACTGCCAGTCGGCGGTGCCGTTGTAGAACTGGCAGCGCGTGCGCCCGTGAACGGTGATCATCTTGATCCCGCTCTCCTCCGCGATCTTGGCGAGGCGCGGTGCGTTCTGGTTGGCGTCGTCCCAGCCCTTGCGCATCTTGAGCGTGACGGGAAGCTTCACGGCCTTGACCGTCGCCTCGAGAATCCTGGCGGCTTTCGCCTCGTCGCGCATCAGCGCGGAGCCGGCATCGCCATTGACAACCTTCTTCACCGGGCAGCCGAAATTGATGTCGATAATGGCCGCGCCGCGATCCTCGTTGAGCTTGGCCGCCTCGGCCATGACATGCGGCTCGCAACCGGCAAGCTGGACCGCCATCGGCGCTTCCTCGGGCACGTTCTCCGCCATGCGCAGCGATTGGCGGTTCTGCCGGATCATCGCCTCGCTCGCGATCATCTCTGAAACCACGAGCCCCGCACCGCTGCGCTTCACCAGGCGGCGGAATGGCAAGTCGGTCACGCCCGACATGGGCGCGAGGATCACCGGGTCCTCGAGTTTGATGGGGCCGATCTCAATGCTCACTTTTTGGTCACCTACGGTGCCTGCCCAAAAACTGAGCAGTTATAGGCCGGTGGCTTGATGCTGCAAAGCAAAAAACTCGCCGCGTCCTGCCCTACGCATGCCCGATCAGGATCTCCCGGACGAATTTCACCCCCGGATAGGCAAGCGTCAGCAGCAGGTAGCCGGTCAGGAGCCAACGCGCCGCCTTGCGTCCCCGCAGGCCGGTCCGATGATGCAGGACCAGCAGGACCAGGACCACCGCGAAGGCCAGGAACGACAACAGGATCTTGTGGGTCAGGACAAGCGCCTGGCCGACCGCCAGGAACTCGTTGGCGGCCCCGGTCGCCAGGGCCAGAAGCAGCAGGATCGCCGCCAGCTTGAGTAGTGCATTCTGCAGGCTTTCGGTCTCAGCCAAGGGCGGCAGCACGCGGCTCGCCCAGCTATCCGTCCTGGCCTTGAATGCCCGCTCCTCCAGCAACACGCCGCAGGCTGCCAGGGCGGACAGGGTCAAGGCGGCATAGGCCGCGATCGCCAGCAGGACATGGCCCGCGAACCACGCTCCCGGCGCGGCCGCGAGCGGCGGCTCCGCCTGGACAGCGGCGGCGATCCAGCCCAGCACGACCAACAAGATCGCATAGGGTCCGACCAGAGCCGCAAGGCGCAAGGCGGGCGGGTTCAGCACCACCGCGGCGGTGAAGACGACCAGGGTCGCCGCCACCGTGACATGCAGGCTGGCCGCGAGGCCGGAACGCCAGCCCGATTGCAGTTCCATGATGGCGGGCAGCGAGCCTCCAATCAGGGCTGCGGCCAGCAGCAGCCAGCCGAGCGCGTTGCGCTCCAGCCGCCCGCGACCGGCGAGGATGGAAAGCGGAAGGAGCGCGAAGATGGCCGCGATCGCGGCAATCGGAAAGGTCGACATGGCGCGCATTATCGTTAAACTGCCGGGCCTTGGCAAACGCGCCTCACGTCTTTCTGGAAATGCCCTCACCTCGCACGTTCGTCCTCGTGGTCGCCGCCGGCAGCGGTCAGCGCTTTGGCGGCGATCTCCCGAAGCAGTATCAAGCGCTCGCCGGCAAGCCGATGCTGCGCCATAGCCTCCAGACCTTCGCCGCGCATGCCGGCATCGCGGGCATCCTGGTGGCGATCCATCCGGCGCAGCGCGACCTCTACAATGCCGCGTCCGCCGGTATCGCCAAGCTGCTGCCGCCGGTCGATGGCGGCGCGACGCGCCAAGGCTCCGTGCTGAACGGCCTGGAGCGGTTGGCTGCCGAGCGGCCGGATTACGTATTGATCCACGATGCCGCGCGGCCGTTGATCGACGCCGGCACGATCAGCCGCACGATCGACGCGCTGGCGCAGCATCCGGCGCTGCTGGTCGCCGTCCCGGTGGTCGACACCATCAAGCGCGGCGCCGGGGAGCGCGTGGGCGATACGGTTGATCGGCGCGATCTGTGGCGGGCCCAGACGCCGCAGGCCTTCCATTTCCAGGTCATCCTGGACGCTCATCGCAAGGTGGCGGGGGGCGAATTGACCGATGACGCGGCGGTGGCGGAATCCGCCGGCGTTCCCGTCGCCTTTGTGATGGGATCGGAGCGTAACTTCAAAGTGACGACGCAGGACGATATGGAACGGGCGGAACGCATGATCGGCAGCCAGATGGAGTTCCGCACCGGCAACGGCTTCGACGTGCACCGGATCATTCCTGGCGACGGGGTCACCATGTGCGGCGTGCGCATCCCGTGCGACATGGCGCTGGAGGGGCATTCGGACGCCGATGTCGGGCTGCACGCCATCACGGACGCCATCCTAGGTGCGATCGGCGCCAAGGATATCGGCGCGCATTTTCCGCCCAGCGATCCCAAATGGCGCGGCGCGGAATCCTGGAAGTTCCTGGACCATGCCGCCAAGCTGGTGGCGGAGCGCGGAGGCCGCGTCGCCCATTGCGACGTCACCATCATCTGCGAGCGGCCAAAGGTGGGCCCGCATCGCGATGCCATGGTGGCGCGTGTGGCCGAGATCTTGAAAATCGCGCCCGATCGGGTCAGCGTGAAAGCGACGACGACGGAGAAGCTCGGCTTCACCGGCCGGGGCGAAGGCATTGCCGCGCAGGCGACGGCAACGGTCGCGCTGCCGGTAAGTTGATACATTTGTCGCCAAAGTAAACGCCTCTTTCTTCCTTGTGGGGAAATGCGGAGGCTTAGCGAGGCCCAGCCGAGCTTAGCCGAGCTGGATAGGGGTAGCGCGCCGTCGGGCACGCATCGCGTCAGCAATCTTCGACAGCACTGCGCCGCATCGCCCCATCCCGACCTTCCCCCCGAACAGGGGGAAAGCGGTTCAGTGTTTGGATGGATGAGGAATTGATGGACGCGGCTCAACTCATCGATCTCTATCGCGCCAGGAATCTGCGCATCGCGACGGCGGAATCCTGTACGGGCGGGATGATCGCGGCGGCGATTACGGACATCCCAGGCTCGTCGGACGTATTCGAGCGCGGCTTCGTGACCTATTCCAACGAGGCCAAGTCCCAGCTTGGTGTCCCGGCTGACCTGATCGCGCAGCACGGCGCCGTCAGCGTGCATGTGGCTCGGGAGATGGCGAACGGCGCGCTCAAGCATTCCAGGGCGGATGTCGCGGTGGCCGTGACCGGCATCGCAGGCCCCGGCGGCGGCTCCGATGCCAAGCCTGTCGGGCTGGTCTATCTCGCGGTCGCGCGGCGCGGCGCCGATCCGGCGATCGAACGCCATCAGTTCCACGGCGACCGTGCGGCGATCCGCCAGGCGACCGTCGGGCGCGCCTTGGAGATGTTGGGCGAGGCGGTGGCCTAGCGCACCAGCGGTAGATAGAGATCGAGTGCGGAGGCCGGCAGATCGCCGCGGATGATGTCGAATATTTCTCGCATCTTGGATCGGGTGCGGCCCGCCAAGGCCGAGAGGGACACGTCGCTCTCGCGGTTGGCAACTCGGTTGATCAGAGCGAAACTCTCTTCACTATAGCGACTCTTCCGCCACCTTTCCTGCTCGCTGGCGGCACCGCCCCGCGCCCTCTTGACGGCGAATTCCGCCTCGCTCTTGGTAACGTAGTGGTGGAGGCGGATCGGTCCGCGGACTATGCGGGTCGCCTTCCCGGCATGCTCCTTGCTCGCCTCCAGGGGCGATCCGTCGGAGAAAACATAGCGCCCGCTGTTGATCGCCACGTTGTGGACGCCTGGCCGTGCAATCCGCCGCACGCGCGCGATGGATTTGAAGAAGTGGCATCCCTTGGCAAGGGCCGGCTCGCGCCGCGCGAACCTCGACGTCACCAGGTCCGGTCGATACGCGATCTCATCGCTCGATCCGAATATCCGCTGATTGATTCCGATTGCCGAGATGTCCGCCGGCATCGCGCGTACTAGATCGCGCAGCAGGCGGTCGTCGGCGCCGAACAGGAATTCGTCCAGGTCGATGAAGGCGACGAACTCCGCTCGTCCGCGTAGCCACCCCAAGGCGTCGGTATAGGCGGTAATCTGCGGCGATTGACCGGCGACCGTGGGATGACGGACGACTGATACCGGGTACTTGGCCGCGATCGCGGCCAAGATAGCCGGTGAGTCATCAGTGCTATCGTTGTCGTAGAGGCGGATGTGATCCACGCCCGCATTCAGGTGGAATGCGATCCATTCGAGCAGGTATGGTGCTTCGTCTTTCTGTATGGCACAGATCGCGATGGTGTCCATGTTCGCCGAGCGGCAATCCCCAAGTGATAATAGTAAACACCATGTCAACTTATGAGAGCAAGGCCGGACAAGATGTGTCGGCCGCGCCGCGGGGCTTAATCGGTCCAGAAACCAGAATTCTCGGCATCGATTTCAGCGGCGCCGGCGATGCCGGCCGCAAAGTCTGGATTGCCGAGGGGCGCTTGACGGATGCCGGCGCGTTTGAGTTGGAGCGCTGCGTGCCGGCGATCGAACTTCCGGGCGGGGGCGTACAACCTGAGCAAGCAATTCCCGCCGTCGCGCGCCACCTGGCGCGCCTGACCGACGCGCGCATCGGCTGCGACTTCCCGTTCAGCCTGCCGCGCGACCTGATCACCGCACGGACGTGGAGAAGCTTCGCGCTGCGCTATGCGGCTGAGTTCGCTGACGCCGAAACATTCCGTTCGATCATGCGATCGCGACACAACAGGATCGAGCACAAGCGCGTCACCGACCGGATCGCGAGCACGCCATTCAACGCGTATAACCTGCGGGTGTACCGGCAGACCTGGTGGGGCATCGCGGGCGTCCTAAGTCCCCTGGTCCGGGCGGGCCGCGCCATCGTCCGACCGCAGCAGAAGCTTGTCGCGCGCATCCCCATCCTGATCGAGATCTGCCCGGCCTGCACCCTGAAATCGATCGGCCTTTATCCACCCTATAAGGGCAGGGAGGCCGCGCACAGGAACGCCCGTAAGCGCATCCTGGACCATTTCATCGATCGCGGTGCGCTGGTGCCGCCGCCGAAGTGCATGCGGCAACTCCTGCTCGACAACCAGGGTGGCGACGCCCTCGATGCCGTCATCGGCGCAATCGCGACGGCGCAGGCTGACCTCGCCAAGGAGCCGGACGCGTACGAACGTCTTGAAGGACGGGTTTATTTCGAGATCGGTGTATAGAGCTGATAAGCCCGGGCCTCGAACGCGGCAACCATGCGGCGCACGGCCTCGTGAAACAGCACGCCGATCAGCTTCTGCAGCATGACCGAGCTGAACTCGAACTCGAGATAGAAATCGATCTGGCAGGTGCCGGCCGATGTCGGCGTGAAGGTCCAGTGGTTCTTGAGATGCTTGAACGGCCCCTGGATGTATTCGACATCGATCCTGCGGTTCTGCCGGTCGACATCGACGCGGCTGGTGAAACGCTCCCGCACCATCTTGAAGCCGATCATGAGGTCGGCAATCATGGTCTCGCCGGTCTCGGTCTTCTGGCGGTCGCGGACGCGCGCGCCGGTGCACCAGGGCAGGAACTCGGGATATTTCGCGACCTCTGCGACCAGCTCGAAGATTTGGTCCGGCGTGAAGGGCAGGATCTTCTGTTCGGTGTGAACTTTCATTCCGCAGGCGGGCTCGTCGATTCCTGAGGCAGTGCTTCGGACGGTGCCTCGGACGGTGCCTGGGCCTGTGCTTGGACTTCCCGCGCCGCGCGCAGCCGAGCAAAATCCTCGCCTGCGTGATGCGACGAGCGGGTCAGGGGCGAAGCGGAAACCAGCAGGAAGCCCTTCCCTAGTGCCTGACGCTTGAACATCTCGAACTCGTCCGGCGGCACGAAACGCGCCACGGCGTGATGCTTCTTGGTCGGCTGCAGGTATTGCCCGATGGTGAGGAAGTCGACATCGGCGGCGCGCAGGTCGTCCATGACCTGGAAGACCTCGCCTTGCTCTTCGCCGAGCCCGACCATCATGCCCGACTTGGTGAACATCATGGGGTCGATCTCCTTCACCTGCTGGAGCAGGCGAAGCGAGGTGAAGTAGCGCGCGCCCGGCCGCACCGAGCGATAGAGCCGCGGCACCGTCTCCATGTTGTGATTGAAGACATCGGGGCGCGCCTCGACCACCTTCGCCACGGCGCCGGGCTTGTTGATGAAGTCGGGGGTCAGCACCTCGATCGTGGTGCCGGGCGAGACGGCGCGGATGCGGCGGATCACCTGCGCAAAATGCCCGGCGCCGCCGTCGTCGAGATCGTCGCGGTCGACCGATGTCACGACCACATGCTTGAGGCCGAGCTTCGCACAGGCCTCCGCCACGTGATCCGGCTCATGCGGGTCAAGCTGGTCCGGCCGGCCGGTCGCGACATTGCAGAAGGCGCAGCCGCGGGTGCAGACCGAGCCGAGGATCATAAAGGTCGCGTGCTTCTGTTGCCAGCACTCGCCGATATTCGGGCAGGCGGCCTCTTCGCACACGGTGTGCAGGTTGTATTTGCGGACCAGCGCCTTGGTCTCGGCGTATTCGTTGCTGGTCGGCGCCTTGACCCGGATCCAGTCCGGCTTGCGCTGCACCGGGCTGTCCGGCCGGTGCGCCTTCTCCGGGTGGCGTAGCTTCAGTTCGGTCGTCATGGCGTTCCTAGATATGGATCACTCGTCCATAGGCTGCCAGCACCGCCTCGTGCATCATTTCCGACAGGGTCGGATGCGGGAAGACTGTGTGCATCAGCTCGGCCTCGGTCGTCTCCATCGTCTTGGCGATGGTATAACCCTGAATCAGTTCCGTCACCTCCGCCCCGATCATATGTGCCCCGAGCAATTCGCCGGTCTTGGCGTCGAACACGGTTTTGACCAGGCCTTCCGGCTCGCCGAGGGCGATCGCCTTGCCATTGCCGATGAAGGGGAACTTGCCCACCCTGACTTCGTAGCCCTTGTCCTTGGCGGCCTGCTCGGTGAGACCGACGCTCGCCACCTGCGGCATGCAATAGGTGCACCCGGGGATGTTGCGCACGTCCATCGGGTGCACCCCTTTGATGCCGGCGATCTTCTCCACGCAGATCACGCCCTCGTGGCTCGCCTTGTGCGCCAGCCAGGGCGGGCCGGCCAGGTCGCCGATCGCGTAGATTCCGGGCTCGCCCGTCGCGCCATAGCCGTCAACAACCACGTGAGCCTTCTCGACCTTCACCTTGGTGCGTTCGAGGCCCAGGTTCTCCACATTGCCGACGATGCCGATTGCCAGGATCACGCGGTCGACGGTGATGTCCTGTGACTTGCCGCCGGCCTCGACGGTCGCGGTCACGTTGTCAGCGCCCTTCTTGAGCGCCTTCACCGTGGCGGAGGTCAGGATCTTCATGCCCTGCTTCTCGAACGCCTTCTTCGCAAAGGCGGAGATCTCGGCATCCTCGACCGGCAGGACGCGGTCGAGCACCTCCACCACCGTCACCTCGGCGCCGAGCGTGCGATAGAAGCTCGCGAACTCGATCCCGATGGCGCCGCTGCCCACCACCAGCAGCGACTTGGGCATGGTCGGCGGCACCATCGCTTCCTTGTACGTCCAGACCAGCTTGCCATCGGGCTCCAACCCGGGAAGCGCGCGCGCCCGCGCGCCGGTCGCCAGGATGATGTGCTTGGCGGTGAGGTCGGCCACCGGCTTGCCGTCCTTTTCGACCTTCAGCTTGCCGGGGCCATTCAGGCGGCCATGGCCATCGAACACCTCGACCTTGTTCTTCTTGAGCAGGTGCTTCACGCCGTTCGAGAGCTGGTTCGCGATCTTGCGCGAGCGATCCACCACCTTCTTCAGGTCGAATGTCACGTTGCTGGCGCTGAAGCCGTAGGCGTCGGCGTGCTTCAACAAGTGGCCAACCTCCGCCGAGCGCAGCAGCGCCTTGGTCGGGATGCAGCCCCAGTTCAGGCAGATGCCGCCGAGATGCTCGCGCTCCACGCAGGCGGTCTTCATGCCGAGTTGCGCGGCGCGGATCGCGGTCACGTAGCCGCCAGGCCCGCCGCCCACCACGATCACGTCGAAATTGGTATCGGTCATGGCCATCATCCGCCGTTGATCGTCATTGCCTTCGCAAACTGTCTCCAGTTCATTCTGATGGTCTTGACGCTCTTGTGCGCTGGGCGCCACTCAACGCCCCCTTTGCTCACCATCAAAGTACCCAGAACCCCACCGTCGTTCTTAACATGAAATGTCACGTCCTTATTCAGGACATCCCGTACGTGGGCTTCCATCTTCACTTGGTGTGCCATGCCCTCCCCCCTTTGCTAAAAATCGAGACTCACTGACTGCCCGCCTTACTTCGGGCGCGTTCCTGACATTGGACGAAATGCGGCCGCATCTTCTCGGCGGCGGGCTCCTGCTCCGGGTTGTTGGCGAAGGCGATGATCTCCTCGGCGCTGAGGAAGCTCACCACCGCCTGGCTGGTGCAGGCGCAATACTTGCCCAGGACCTGGCGCGCCTCGGGATTATCGGGATCGAGGTCGGCGGCGCGCCATTCCGCCTCGAGCGCCACCTCGCAGCGCTGCGTGAAGTAGTCGAAGAACTGCTTCTCCAGCGGCTCGTTCGCGGCGGCCGGCGCCATGCAGAACATGGTGAGAGCGAGGGCCAGGGTGCGGCGCATCGGCCCTCACACCAGCATCGCCAGCGGGTTCTCGATCAGCTTTTTGAGCGCGCTCATGAACTCGGCGCCGATCGCGCCATCCACCACGCGGTGATCGAGGGATAGGGTGCAGCTCATCACCGTCGCCACCGCGAGTTGCCCGTTCTTCACCACCGGGCGCTGCTCGCCGGCGCCGACCGCCAGGATGCAGCCCTGCGGCGGGTTTATGATGGCGGCGAAGTCCTTGATGCCGAACATGCCGAGATTGGAGAGCGAGAAGCCGCCGCCGGTATATTCCTCCGGCTTCAGCTTGCCCTCCTTGGCGCGCGCGGCGAGGCCCTTCATCTCGTTGGAGATCTCGGACAGGCGCTTGTCCTCGGCCCTGCGGATGATGGGCGTGATGAGGCCGTTCGGGATTGCGACCGCGATGGAGATGTCGGAGGTCTTGTACATCTTCACGCCCTCGTCGCTCCACGAGGCGTTGGCGGCCGGCACCTGCTTCAAGGCGACGGCGCAGGCCTTGATGATGAAATCGTTGACCGACAGCTTGAAGGCGCCGGCGCCCTCTTTCGGCGCACCGGCGTTGATCTCCTCGCGCGCCTTCAGCAGCCGGTCGATCTCGCAATCCACCGTCAGGTAGAAGTGCGGGACGAACTGCTTGGATTCCTGCAATCGGCGCGCGATGGTCTTGCGCATCATGCTGTGCGGGTGAAGCTCGAAGTCCGGCTCGCCGAAAGCCGGCGTGCCCGGCACCGCGGGCGCGGTCAGCGGCGCCTTGGCGGCACCCGGTGCAGGCGCGGCCTTCGCCGCCCCGCTTGCGGCGGCCTTCTCGATGTCCGATTTCACGATCCTGCCATGCGGGCCGGAGCCGATGACGCGCGAGAGGTCCAGCCCATGCTGCTGCGCGAGGCGCTTGGCGAGCGGGCTGGCGAAGATGCGCTCGCCCGTCGCCGCCGGCGCAGACGCGGGCTTTGCAGGCGGCGCGGGAGCCGCAGCGGGCGCGGCCGGCTGTTTTGGCGCTTCGGCCCTGGCGGGCGCGGCTTCCGGTTTAGGCTCCGGCGCGGCGGGTGGCGCCGCGGGTGTCGGCGCCTTGCCATCACCGGCCTTGATATCGGCCGGGCTCTCGCCCTCCTCCAGCAGGACGGCGATGACGTCATTGACCTTCACGCCCTGCGCGCCTTCCGGGACCAGGATCTTGCCAAGCTTGCCTTCCTCGACCGCCTCCACCTCCATGGTGGCCTTGTCGGTCTCGATCTCGGCAATCACGTCGCCCGACTTGACCGCGTCGCCTTCCTTCTTCAGCCAGCGCGCGAGGTTGCCCTCGGTCATGGTGGGCGAGAGGGCGGGCATCAGGATGTTGATCGGCATGGCCCGGCCTCCTTACTTGTAGGCGACGCGCTTGGCGGCTTCGACGATGTTCTCGGCCTGGGGCAGCGCCAGCTTTTCGAGATTGGCGGCATAGGGCATCGGCACGTCCGCGCCATGCACCCGCACCACCGGCGCATCGAGCCAGTCGAACGCCTGCTCCATCATAAGCGCGGCAAGCTCGGAGCCGATGCCGGCGAAGGGCCACCCCTCCTCCACGCTCACCAGGCGATTGGTGCGCTTCACCGAACTGACGATGGTCTCGATATCGAGCGGACGGATGGTCCTGAGATCGATGACTTCCGCCTCGATGCCCTGCTTCGCCAGCTCGTCGGCCGCGACCAGCGCGACGCCCACCATGCGCGAGAAGGCGGTGATTGTGACGGCATCGCCGGAGCGCACGATCTTGGCCTTGCCGATCGGCACGATCCAGTCGGGATCGGTCGGCACCTGGAAGCTCTGGCCGTACAGCACCTCGTTCTCAAGGAAGACGACCGGGTTGGGATCGCGGATCGCCGCCTTGAGCAGGCCCTTGGCGTCCGCCGCCGACCAGGGCGACACCACCTTGAGTCCCGGGCAATGGGCGTACCAGCTCGCATAGCACTGCGAGTGCTGCGCCGCCACGCGCGCCGCCGCGCCGTTCGGCCCGCGGAACACGACCGGGCAGCCCATCTGGCCACCCGCCATGTAGAGCGTCTTGGCGGCGGAGTTGACGATGTGGTCGATCGCCTGCATGGCGAAGTTGAAGGTCATGAACTCGACGATCGGCTTGAGGCCCGCCATGGCGGCGCCGACGCCGAGGCCGGTGAAGCCGTATTCAGTGATCGGCGTGTCGATCACGCGCTTCGCGCCGAACTCCTCGAGCAGGCCTTGGCTCACCTTGTAGGCGCCCTGGTACTCCGCGACCTCCTCGCCCATCAGGAAGACGTCAGGGTCGCGGCGCATCTCCTCGGCCATCGCGTCGCGCAGGGCTTCGCGCACGGTCTGCGACTGGGTCTCGCCCTTGTAGTCCGTTTCGGCGGGCGCCGGCTTCACGGTCGCAGGCGGCGGCGGTGCGGCGGCCGTGGTCGTCTCAGCGGTCTGCGGCTGCATCTCGTTCTTGGGCGAAGCCTTCGCGGCAGGCTTCGCGCCGGCCGCCTCGTCCTCGCCGCGCACGATCGCGATCGGCGTGTTGACGGCGACGCCCTCGGTGCCGGCGGGAACCAGGATCTGGTCCAGCACGCCCTCTTCGATTGCTTCGACCTCCATGGTGGCCTTGTCGGTCTCGATCTCGGCCAGGATATCGCCCGGCTTCACGGGGTCGCCGACGGACTTGCTCCACTTGGAGAGCTTGCCCTCCGTCATTGTGGGAGACAAAGCGGGCATCAGAACTTCAACGGCCATGTTCGCCTCCCTTCCTCACGCTTCCACGAGTACGTCGGTCCAGAGCTCGGACGGATCGGGCTCCGGCGATTGCTGCGCGAATTCGGTGGCGGCGGAGACGATGTCCTTGATCTCGCGGTCGATGTCCTTGAGCTTGACCTCTTCGGCGATCTTGCTGCTCAGGATATGCTCGCGCAGGCGATCGATTGGGTCGTGCTCCTGCCGCATCTTCGCGACTTCTTCCTTGCTGCGGTATTTCGCGGGATCGGACATGGAATGGCCGCGATAGCGATAGGTCATCATCTCCAGGATGTATGGCCCCTTCCCCTCGCGCGCATGGGCCAGCGCGGCTGCGCCGGCCTTGCGCACGCCGATCACATCCATGCCGTCGATCCGCTCGCCCGGAATGCCGTAGGCCGTGCCGCGCTTGTGAAGCTCGGTCCCGGCGGAGGAACGCTGCACGCTGGTGCCCATGGCGTATTTGTTGTTCTCGATCACGTAGACGACGGGCAGCTTCCACAGCGCCGCCATGTTGAAGCTCTCATAGACCTGGCCCTGGTTGATGGCGCCGTCGCCGAGATAGCACATGCAGACCTTGCCATCCTCGCGATACCTGTGCGCGAAGCCGAGCCCGGTGCCGAGCGGCACTTGCCCGCCGACGATGCCATGGCCGCCGTAGAAGCCCTTCTCGCGGCTGAACATGTGCATGGAGCCGCCCTTGCCCTTGGAATAGCCGCCGCGCCGCCCGGTCAGCTCGGCCATCACGCCCTTGGCATCCATGCCGCAGGCCAGCATGTGGCCGTGGTCGCGATAGGAGGTGATGACGGTGTCGCCCGGCTCGGCCGCTGCCTGCATGCCGACCACCACCGCCTCCTGGCCGATATAGAGATGGCAGAAGCCGCCGATCAGTCCCATGCCGTAGAGCTGGCCGGCCTTTTCCTCGAACCGGCGGATCAGCAGCATGTCGCGGTAGTATCTGAGGATATCTTCGGGCGCGGAATCGCCGCCGCTTTTCGCAGAGCGGCTCTGAGCGGATTTCGCCATGGTTAACCCCTGACTGGCTGGAGTGGCGCGCTTCGGACGATGAGCGGCTTTCTACCGCTTTTGGCCGATTATCGTTAGCAGAGGCGCAAAAAGCAAGTCAGTTAAACTATTGTTTCATATGATAAATTTATGATTAACCGAAAATCAGTTAATCGAGGAACTTTCGCAATACCGGAGGCGCGCTGCAGGTTGGTTTATTGCTTCGGGAGGAAGATGACGACGTCGTCGGGGTGGCTGAAATTCAGCATGACGCGTGCCCGCTCCTCCAGCATGTCGAGGTCGAGCGAGGAATTGCTCAGCAGGGCGACCCGCCGCTCCAGCGCCGTGCGCTCCGCCGCGCTCTGCGCCAGTTCCTGCTGCGCAGCCTCGAGCTGCTGGTTGACCCGCAGCCACGCCAGCATGCCGCGATCGCCCTGAACCGCATGATAGATGAAATAGCCGGCCACGCAGGCGCCCAGAAGCTGAGCCGCCAAGGACTTGAGTCGCCGTTGAAATTCGCGCCGGACCTGCATGACGAGACGGAATCACAGTCCGATTCGTCTCGTCAATAGAATTACGAGTGGATCAGGCTGTTCTTGCGAAATGGAGCGGCGTCACCCGGCAACGGGTCGGTGCTCGGTGTTCTCGCCGGCGGTGGCGAAGAGAAGATCGCCTGCTTCCACAATCTCGAGTGCAGAAAGGTGCGCTTGAGGTCGATCGCACCTGCCGGCATTTACCGCCCCTTGCGCGCCAGCGCAGCGCGGCCGCCGTAGAGCGCGGCCGATCCCAGGCCCTCCTCGATGCGGAGGAGCTGGTTGTACTTGGCGATGCGGTCGGAGCGCGACAGCGAGCCGGTCTTGATCTGCCCGCAATTGGTGGCGACGGCGAGGTCGGCGATGGTGGCATCCTCCGTCTCGCCGGAGCGATGGGACATGACGGCGCGATAGCCCGCCTTGTGCGCCATCTCCACCGCTGTCAGCGTTTCTGTCAACGTGCCGATCTGGTTGACCTTGACCAGGATGGCATTGGCGATGCCGCGCTCGATGCCGGTCGCGAGGCGTTCCGGGTTGGTGACGAAGAGGTCGTCGCCGACCAGCTGCACCTTGTCGCCGATGGCTCGGGTCAGCGCCTTCCAGCCGTCCCAGTCATCCTCGGCCATCCCGTCCTCGATCGAGAGGATCGGATAGGCGGCGGTCAGCTTGGAATAGAGCGCGACCATGCCGGCGGCATCCAGCACCTTGCCCTCGCCCTCCAGGTGATACTGGCCGTCCTTGTAGAACTCGGTCGAGGCGGTATCGAGCGCGAGCGCCACCTGCTCGCCGGGCTTGAAGCCGGCCTTCTCGATCGCCTTCATGATGAAGTCGAGGGCGTCCTCCGCGCTCTTGAGGTTGGGCGCGAAGCCGCCCTCGTCGCCGACATTGGTGTTGTGGCCGGCGGTCTTCAACTGCGCCTTGAGCGCGTGGAATACCTCCGCGCCCCAGCGGACCGCCTCGGCGCAGCTTTCGGCCGCGACCGGCATGATCATGAATTCCTGGAAGTCGATCGGATTGTCCGCATGAGCGCCGCCGTTGATGATGTTCATCATCGGCACCGGCAGGACGCGCGCCTGCGCGCCGCCGACATAGCGATAGAGCGGTAGCCCCGCCTCCGCCGCCGCGGCCTTGGCTACGGCGAGGCTGACGCCCAGGATCGCATTGGCGCCGAGGCGCGCCTTGTTGGGCGTGCCGTCCAGCTCGATCATGATCTGGTCGAGGCGCACCTGGTCGGCGCCGTCCAGCCCGCCGATCGCGTCCTGGATCTCGCCGTTCACCGCCTCCACGGCGTTGAGCACGCCCTTGCCGAGATAGCGATCCATATCGCCGTCACGCAGTTCAACCGCCTCGTGCGCCCCGGTGGACGCGCCGGAGGGAACGGCCGCAAGGCCACCTGCGCCGCTCTCCAGCGTGACATCCACCTCCACGGTCGGGTTGCCGCGGCTGTCCAGGATTTGCCGCGCATGCACGTCGACGATCGCACTCATGCCTTGCTCCCTTGCGACTATGCGCCCGTTATATCGCAGGCATCCGACCGGTCCAGGGAAATTCCGGAGACAGCGCTGGTCAGCGCAGGCCGTGGGATTTCAGCGTCTCCTCGACGCTGCGATCGAGCAGGCCGCGCTCGCCGGCGGCCAGATCCGTCATCACGCCAATGGTCTGCTTGGGCACATCCTGGACGTCGGCCAGGCTGAGATTGAGGGCGCCCACCAGGTCGTTCAGCGTGACCTCGTTCAAGTCGCGGGCCAGGACCCAGCGGCGGTTGTCGCTGCGGACGACGAAGCGCGCGCCGCGCAGCAGGTCCATGACATAGGTCAGCCGGCCGATCTCGGCGTCCAGGTCGCGGCTGAGGTAGTCCAGCTTCTCCCCGCCGCTTGCGGTGCTCTGGATCCTGCGCAGGCTCGCCAGGGCGCCGAGCGCCAGGCCCAGCACGTCTCCCCGGCGCGGCCGCTCGTCCGGGTCGCGCCGGCCGGAGCGCCATTCCGGCAAGGACGCGGTGATCTCCGCCCCCATCAGCACCACCAGCCAGGCGAGATACATCCAGATCAGGAAGAACGGCAAGGCCGCCAGAGCGCCGTAGAGCGTCTGGTAGTTGCCCATGAAACCGAGATAGACGCCGAAGCCGCGCTTCAGGATCTCGAACAGCAGTGCGGCGATGACGGCCCCGGTTGCGGCATCCGACCAGCGCACCGGCCGCGTCGGCATCAGGCGGTAGAACAGCAGAAACCCGACCGCCTCCAGGACGAAGGGCGCAATGGCGGCATAGACCTGAACAGCCGCGGAAAGCGTGGAATCGCCCGAGGACTGAGCGACCGCGAAGGCATAGCCTGAAACCGAGAACGCAATGCCGAACAGGATCGGACCGAGCGTGATCAGCGCCCAGTAGACCGGGAAGCGCTGGATCTTGAATCCGCGCCCGCCGCCCCAGATGCGGTCGAACGCGGTCTGGATGGTGTTGATGAGGAGCAGCGCGGTGACAGCGAGACCCAGAATGCCGGCACCTGTCGTCTGGCCCGCATTGCGGATGAAGCCATGCAGGTGCTGCTCGACCATGGTTGCCAGGCTGGGCGCCACATTGGCGATCAGCGCCGCCAGCATCGCCTCGCGCATGTTGGCGAAGGCGGGAAAGGCCGCGAACATGGCAAGGCCGATGGCCAGCATCGGCACCATCGCCAACAGAGAGGTGTAGCTGAGGGAGGCCGCGACCGACGGGCAGGAATCGCGCGTGAAGCGCCTCGCGACATAGCCAACCAGGCCATAGGCTTTGTTCTGGCGGGTCTTCTCGATGAGAGTGTGGAACTGGCCGAGCCTGCCCTGCTGCGCCCCCTCGGTCGGGCTCGCGGGCTGCAGTGTGGAGTCTCGGCCATCGCCTTCCATGCGAAAGCCTAGGCCGGTTCGCGCGTGACGGTCAATTGCCCGTCACGCTCCTGACGAAGGCGACTCGCTCGACAACGCCGCAGCGCGGCAGTTCGATCAGCGTATAGTCAAGCTCTTCATAGGAGGTCACCATGGCTTCATATGTTCGGACCGCGTCTTGCAAAGTCTGCCGGCGCTCCGCGTCTGGCTGGAAGATTTCGGGCCAAGGCGGCGCGATGAAGACCCGCTGGTGGTAGCGAAAGCGCTCTGCCGCCTTGTGCATATGCGCGGGAACCGGCAGGTCCATCAGCCGCAAGTAGCCCACCACGTCGGGCACGCCGCGATCGCAGAACACCGGACCAGGCAACCGCTGCGCCATGTGGAAGGACCGGATTTCCCACGCAAGCATCAGTTCCGCGAACAAGGCGGGATTGCGCCACGGCAAAGCGGGGCCGTCAATCGCTTGCTGATCCTGAATGATGGCGCGGCCCGCCTCCTGCGAGCGCGCGAAACCTGCCCTCTCCAAGGAATCGATGAGCGTGGTCTTGCCAGAGCCAGGCCCGCCGGTGATGACGAACAGGTGGTCAGCGTGAACCGGCACGCAGTCACTCCTCACAAATACATGGGATGGCTGGCTCGTCACCCGCGGCTGACGATCAATCGCCGATGAACTTTGCGATATAGCCGCGTCAGGTCAGGGCGCGATGTTCTCGATCGGTCGGGACTTCGCGATCTGGTCGAGCGCGACCAGCGTTTCCAGTACGCGGCGCAGGTGCTTGATGGGCACCATGTTCGGGCCGTCCGAGGGCGCGTGGTCGGGATCCTGGTGGGTCTCCATGAAAACGGCCGCGACGCCGATGGCGACGGCCGCGCGCGCCAGGACGGGCACGAATTCGCGCTGGCCGCCGCTCGATGTGCCCTGCCCGCCCGGCTGCTGCACGGAATGCGTCGCGTCGAATACGACCGGATAGCCGGTCTCCGCCAGGATCGGCAGCGCGCGCATGTCGCTCACCAGCGTGTTGTAGCCGAAGCTCGCGCCGCGCTCGCACAGCAGCACGTTGTCGTTGCCGGCGTCGTGGCACTTGGCAGCGACGTTCCTCATGTCCCAGGGCGCGAGGAACTGGCCCTTCTTGATGTTGACGGCGCGGCCGGTCTGAGCCGCGGCGACCACCAGGTCGGTCTGCCGGCAGAGGAACGCAGGAATCTGCAGCACGTCGACGGCTTCCGCCACCGGCGCGCATTGCTCCGGCGCGTGCACGTCGGTCAGCACCGGCACGTCGAAGGTCTCGCGCAACTCGGCCAAGATGGGCAGGCTCTTCTGCATCCCGAGGCCGCGCGCGGCGCTGGCGCTGGTGCGGTTCGCCTTGTCGAAGCTGGTCTTGTAGATGAGCCCGATGCCGAGGCTGCGCGTGAGTTCGGCGAGCGCGCCGCACATCTCCTGCGCATGGGCCCGGCTCTCGAGCTGGCATGGCCCCGCGATCAGGGCGAAGGGCTTGTCGTTGCCGATCGCGAGATTGTGGATCTTGACGTGGCGCGGCTTCGTCATGGCGACCACCTTACACCAGGCGCGACTGGGTCACGGCCGCCCCGATGAACGAGACGAACAGGGGGTGCGGCTCGAACAGGCGCGATTTCAGCTCCGGATGGAACTGGACTCCAATGAACCACGGATGATCGGGAATTTCCACGATCTCCGGCAGGATGCCGTCCGGCGACATGCCGGAGAACACCAGGCCCTGCTGCTCCAGCCGTTCCTTGTAATTGAAGTTCACCTCGTAGCGATGACGATGGCGCTCGGAGATCGCGGTCTTGCCGTAGATCTGCGCCACCGCGCTGCCGGGCTTCAGGACCGCTTCATAGGCCCCGAGCCGCATTGTCCCGCCGAGATCGCCGCCGGCAGCGCGCGTTTCCAGCACGTTGCCGCGCACCCATTCCGTCATCAGGCCGACCACCGGCTCGGGACTCGGTCCGAACTCGGTCGAGCTCGCGCTCTCGATGCCGACGAGATTGCGGGTCGCCTCGATCACCGCCATCTGCATGCCGAAGCAGATGCCGAAATAGGGGATCTTGCGCTCGCGCGCGAACCGCGCTGAGTTGATCTTGCCCTCCGAGCCGCGCTCGCCGAAGCCGCCCGGCACCAGGATGCCGTGCACGCCTTCAAGATGCTGGACCGTGTCCTGCCGCTCGAAGATCTCGGAATCGATCCAGTTCAGCTTGACCCGCACATTGTTGGCGATGCCGCCGTGGCGCAGCGCCTCTGCGAGCGACTTGTAGGCGTCGAGCAGCGAGGTGTACTTGCCGACCACCGCGATGTTCACCTCGCCTTCCGGCGACCGGATGCGATCGACCACTTCCTGCCAGCGGGAGAGGTCCGGCTCCCGCGCGTCGATGCCGAAATGGCGGCACACCTCGTGGTCATAGCCTTCCGCGTGGTAGGCGAGCGGCACGGCATAGATCGTGTCGACGTCGAGCGCCTGGATGACGGCGCTCGGCCGCACGTTGCAGAACTGCGCGATCTTGCGCCGGCTGTCGGCGGGGATCTCGCGGTCGGAGCGGCACAGCAGCAGGTCCGGCTGGATGCCGACCGCCTGCAGTTCCTTCACCGAATGCTGGGTCGGCTTGGTCTTGAGCTCGCCCGCCGCGGGAATGTACGGCACCAGCGTGAGATGCACGAACATCGCGCGCTCCTTGCCCAGCTCGTTGCCGAGCTGGCGGATCGCCTCCAGGAACGGCAGGCTCTCGATATCGCCAACCGTTCCGCCGATCTCGCACAACACGAAATCCTCGTCGCCCAGATCGGCCTTGATCCATTCCTTGATCGCGTCGGTGACGTGCGGAATGACCTGGATGGTGGCGCCGAGATAATCGCCGCGCCGTTCCTTGGCGATCACGTTGGAGTAGATCTTGCCCGTGGTGACGCTGTCGGTCGCGCGGCATGAGATGCCGGTGAAGCGCTCGTAATGGCCGAGGTCGAGATCGGTCTCGGCCCCGTCATCAGTCACATAGACTTCGCCGTGCTGATACGGGCTCATCGTGCCCGGATCGACGTTCAGGTAGGGATCGAGTTTGCGGAGGCGAACCTTGAAGCCCCTGGCCTGCAGAAGCGCGCCAAGAGCCGCCGACGAAAGCCCCTTCCCCAACGAAGAAACCACGCCGCCGGTGATAAAAATGAAGCGAGACATGGACCGACTTTATGAAACGAGTCGGGCATGCCCAGCAAGGAAACAATCTCCTCTGGGATCACCCGAGTCGGATTGACGAAAGAAACCTGGCGAGAGAGATTTAGTCCCCCGCCGGTACCGCTGGAGTCGCCGGCTGTGCCGGCGTCGTTTGTGCCGGCGCGGTTCCATCTGTGGCACCGCTGGCCGGCACGCTTCCCTCCGCCGGAGCCGATGCAGGCGCCGTCGTTCCCGTCGTTGCCGGCACCAACGGGCCCTGATCGGTCGAGCGGCTGCCGATGATCGCAAGCGCCAAGCTGGTCACGAAAAACGCCGTCGCCAGGACGCCGGTCACCTTGCTCAGGGTGTCGGCCTTGGCGCGCCCGGACATCAGGCCGCCAAGCCCGCCGCCGGCGCCGCCGCCCAGCCCACCGATGCCGCCTTCCTTCTTCTGCAGAAGGATCGCGCCGACCAGGCCGATGGCGATCAGGACGTGAATGACCAGAATAACTTGCATCGAACTTTCCAAGCTGCCGTGGACGGCGCGGGTTCTATCCGCTTTTCAATGGCTTCGCCAGTCGGAATATTGGCCTAGCCACCCGCCGCGGCAAGGGCGATGGCCCAGAACTCTTCGCCTTTCAGGCTGGCCCCGCCGACCAGCGCTCCGTTCACCTCTGCCACATGCATCAGGGTCGCGGCATTGGACGCCTTGACCGAGCCGCCGTAGAGGATGCGCATTTCCGCCCCGTCCTTGAACCAGGCCTTCAGCAGGCTGCGGATATGGGTATGAACCGCGGCCACGTCCTCCGGGGTGGGGGTGCGGCCAGTGCCGATCGCCCAGACCGGCTCATAGGCGATCACCAGACCCGCGGCATCCGCGTCCGCCGGAACCGAGCCCTCGAGCTGCGCCGAGATGACGTCGAGCGTGGCACCCCGGTCGCGCTCGGCCTCGGTCTCGCCGACACAGACAATGGCGATGAGGCCGGCCTCGTGCGCGGCCTTCGCCTTCGCCGCGACCAGCTCGTTGGTTTCGCCATGATCGGCCCGGCGCTCGGAATGGCCGAGGATCGCGTAACGGCAGCCGCAATCCACCAGCATCGCCGCCGACAGATCGCCGGTATGGGCGCCGGATTGCCTGGTGTGGCAGTCCTGGGCGCCGAGGGCGATGGCGCTGCCGTCGAGGAGCTTGGCCGCCTGCATCAGATAGGCGGCGGGCGGGCAGACGAGCAGGTCGGCGAGATCCGGCTGCGACGCCGCGCGCCCCCTGAGATCGGCGATCAACGCCTCGGTCTGGGCGCGGCTGCCGTTCATTTTCCAGTTTCCGGCAATCAGGGGGCGCAGGCGCGACGCGTTCATGGGCTACCGTCATCCTCGGTTCTGGCGTGAAGCGGCTTGTTACCATAGCATTTTTTCGTCGGCCAGCCGTGCGATCGGCCCGCTGACGGCGGGAGCAGCGCTCGCCGGCACGCTTGCCGCCGCCCTTGCCGCATTGGGGGGTGCATCCCTATGATGCGCCCCGATTTTTCAATGATTGGGGCATCATGCTCACCGCCATTCGCAGCAAGTCCAGGTCCTGGTTGGTCTATGGCCTGTTCGCCATTCTCATCATCGCGTTCGCAGCCTGGGGCATCGGCGACATTTTCGCGAACCGCGGCCTGACCAGGCCGGTGCTGCAGGTGGGCGATCTCACCTATTCGCAGCAGGAGTTCGATCGCGACCTGCGCAGGCAATTGCAGCGTTTCCAGCAGCAAGGTCTCGACATCAATGCGCAGCAATTGGCCGCGCTCGGCGGCGTCGACCAGATCCTCAGCCAGCAGACCAGCCAGATGCTGCTCCGGCACTATGCCGATCAACTCGACCTCACGGTTCCGCAGGCCGTGGCGATCGCCGATATCCAGAACAACCGTGCATTCCGGAACGCGGCCGGCCAGTTCGACCGCGACCAGTTCCTCGCCCTGCTCAGCCAGAACGGGCTGACGGAGGCCGGCTATGTCGCGGCGCGCCGGGACGAGATGCGCCTGCAGCAATTGACCGGCCCGGCGTTCGAGCCGCTGGCCGTGCCGCCGGTGCTCAGCGATCGCGTCTATGCGTATCTCAACGAGCAGCGTACCGCCGAGTTCCTGGTGATCCCCGATGCCAGCATGACCGAGGTGAAGGACCCGGACCAGGCGACGCTGGAGAAGTTCTACAACGATAACATCGCGCAGTACCAGCGGCCGGAATACCGCGCCTTCGTCGCGCTGCACATGAAGCCCGAGGACTTTGCCAAGGACATCACCATCCCCGAGGACCAGGTGCAGAGCGAGTTCGATGCGCGCCAGGGAGAATTCTCGACGCCGGAGACCCGCGCGGTCGAGCAGGTGGTGCTGCAGGACCAGGAGAAGGCGGCCGCGGTCGTCGCCGCAGTCAAAGGCGGCACGAGCTTCGCCGATGCGGTCAAGGAAGCGACCGGCGGCGCGCCGGTCGACCTCGGCCAGGTCACCAAGGACAAGCTGCCGGCCGACATCGCGGAGCAGAGCTTCGCCCTGCCGGCCGACGGCGTGTCGGAACCGTTGAAGAGCGCCTTCGGCATCCACGTGGTGCACGTCAAGTCGATCACGCCGGGGAGCACCAAGACGTTCGACCAGGTGAAGGATCAACTGCGCCAGGAACTCGCGCTTGCCCAGTCAGGCGACGCAATGATCGCGGTGGTCAACCAGCTCGACGATGCGCTGGCCGGCGGCGCCACCCTGGAACAGGCCGCACAGCAATTGCAGCTCACTGTGCAGACCTATGACGCCGTGGATGCCGCCGGCAAGGACCGCGACGGCAAGGACGTCAACGTGATCCCCGAGATCCTGCAGCTCGCGCAACAGACGGAGGTCGGCCAGACCAGCCAGATCACCACGCTGACCGACGGCACCTATGCGGTCGTGCAGGTGACCAACGTGACGCCCGCCGAAGCCAGGCCGCTGACCGAGGTCGCCGAGCAGGTGAAGCAGGACTGGCTCGCCAGGGCACGACGCGATGTCGCCGACGCCAGGGCCAAGGACATCGCCGGCAAGGCCAAGTCCGGGGACCTCGCCGCTTTTGGCAAGGACATGGGGCTGGAACTCAAGCTCTCCAAGCCCTTCACCCGCACTGAAGGGGATGGCCCGATCGATCCGTCGCTGGCGCAGAGCCTGTTCGCGCTGCAGATCGGCGAGGCGGCGACCGGCCGCACGGGCGATGGCGCCATCGTCGCGCGCCTGACCGGCATCATTCCCGCCAAGCCCGAGGAGAACAAGGAGCAGGTGACCGAGGTCGCCAACCAGCTCACCGACACGATGCGCCGGGATCTCTATGCGGAATTCCTGTTTGCCCTGGGCCGGAACATCGACGTTGAGCGCAACGATGACGTCATCGAGCAGATGATTGCGGCCGGGCAATGAACGTAGAGCCCGATTTCGACCGCTTCGCCGCCGCCTACGAAACCGGCAAGCCGCAGGTCATCTGGACCCGGCTGATCGCCGATCTCGAGACGCCGGTCTCCGCACTGCTGAAGCTGGCGGACGGGCGTCCCAATTCGTTCCTGCTGGAATCGGTGGAAGGCGGCCGCTCGCGCGGACGCTATTCGCTGATCGGGCTCAAGCCCGACGTCATCTGGCGCTGCCGCGGCGACAAGGCGGAGATCAACCGCGACGCGCGGTTCCAGCCTGACCGCTTCGTGGCCGAGCCGAACGGCGCGCTCGCCTCGCTGCGCGCGCTGATCGCGGAATCGCGCATCGACCTGCCGCAGGGGCTGCCGCCGATGGCCTCCGGCTTGTTCGGCTACATGTCCTACGAGATGGTGCGGCTGGTCGAGGATCTGCCGGACTTGACCCCCGACAATCTGAACCTGCCGGACAGCATCTTCCTGCGCCCCACGGTGATGGCGATCTTCGACAGCGTCGAGGACATGATCACGGTGGTAACGCCGATCTGGCCGGGAGCCGGCGGCAATGCGCGCGCCGCCTACAACCAGGCGCTGGAGCGCCTGTCCGACATCGTGCATGACCTGGATCGCGCCTTGCCGCAGCAGCGCTCCAATAACGGCGTCCTGCTGGATCTGCCGGAGCCGCAATCCAACATGGCGCCCGAGGCTTACCGCGCGATGGTGGACCGCGCCAAGGAATACATCCTGGCCGGAGACATCTTCCAGGTCGTGCTGTCGCAGCGTTTCAGCCTGCCGTTCCAGTTGCCGCCGCTCGCGCTCTATCGTTCGCTGCGGCGGCTCAACCCCTCGCCCTTCCTGTTCTACCTCGATTTCGGCGGCTTCGCGGTCATCGGCTCCAGCCCGGAGATCCTGGTGCGCCTGCGCGACGACACCGTCACCATCCGGCCGATCGCCGGCACCCGGCCGCGCGGCAAGACCCCGGACGAGGACCGCGCTCTCGCCGCCGATCTGCTGGCCGATCAGAAGGAACTGGCGGAGCACCTGATGCTGCTCGATCTCGGCCGCAACGATGTCGGCCGCGTCGCCAAGGTCGGCAGCGTGAAAGTCACGGAGAAGATGCTCATCGAACACTACTCGCACGTGATGCACATCGTCTCCAACGTGCAGGGCACGATCGATCCGAAGCACGACGCCATGGACGCGTTGATGGCGGGCTTCCCCGCCGGCACCGTCTCCGGCGCACCCAAGGTGCGCGCGATGGAAATCATCGAGGAGCTCGAGCCGGAGAAGCGCGGCATCTATGGCGGCGCCGTCGGCTATTTCGCCGCCAATGGCAGCATGGACACCTGCATCGCCTTGCGCACCACCGTGGTGAAGGACGGCGTCATGTACGTGCAGGCCGGCGCCGGCATCGTCGCCGACAGCGTGCCGGAAAGCGAGCACCAGGAGTGCCAGCACAAAGCCCGTGCGCTGGTGCGCGCCGCGCAGGAGGCCGTGCGCTTCGCGGCCAGCGGCCGCGGAAACCATTGAGCGAGATCGCCTCGGCGCGGGCACTGCTGCAAACCGTCGTCGCGTTCTATGCCGGCGCGGGCCGCAAGGGCGATGCCGGCGCCGGCCTGATGCTCGACGCATTGCGCGCCGATCTGCTGCGCGCGGCACCAGCTTCCATCGCGCCGCGCACGATCACGGCCGCCGCGCTCCTGCCGGCGGCATTGCCCTCGACTGAACTTGGCGCCGCCATTGCGGCCGCTACGCCTTTGCTCCGCTGGCGGCAGAACCCGAACTACAGCGCTGCCAGCATGGGCGCCGCTTTCATGGCCGGCTATGGCTATGTCGAGTTCGCCGGGCCCAAGGACGCGCTGTTCCACACACCCGACGTTCGCGTCGGCCTGCTGGTGCTGGCGGCGGGCCTACACTATCCGCTGCACGCGCATCCCGCGGAGGAGATCTATCACCCCTTGACCGACGGCGGCCTGTGGCGGCGCGGGGACGAGGCGTGGCGCGCCGTTCCTGCGGGCCACGCCATCCACCATCCGCCGATGGTCCCGCACGAGACTCGAGCGGGCGATTCCACCCTGCTCGCGCTGTATTGCTGGCGTGGCGACACGACTACGGAGGCGCGGCTAACGCGTTGATGCGAGTGAATTTCATTTCGCAACGCATCGTTGCAGGACTGCGCCAGGGAGACTAGCCTCCACATTGCCGAGTCCATGGAACAAGAGCCCGGGGAGGCCGCCATGAAAGTCGATCCTAGCGTCGTCAAGCAGCTCAACAAGCTGCTCAAGAACGAGCTCACCGCCATCAACCAGTATTTCCTGCACGGGCGGACCATCCGGCACTGGGGATTCGAGCGCCTCGGCAAGAAGATCTACGAAGAATCCATCGAGGAGATGAAGCACGCCGATCATCTCATCAAGCGGATTCTGCTGCTGGAGGGGCTGCCTAACCTGCAGGATCTCGGCAAGCTGCTGATCGGCGAGAACGTGCCGGAATGCCTGAAGAGCGATCTCAAGCTTGAATACGCGGCACGCACCGACATGGTCGCCGCGATCGCCCATTTCGAGACCGTGAAGGACTACGTGTCGCGCGACCTTGTCACGGACATGCTTGAGGATACCGAGAAGCACATCGACTATCTCGAGACCGAGCTGGAGCTGGTGCAGAAGGTCGGGCTGCAGAATTATCTGCAGACGCAAATCGGCGAAGGTTCCTCTTCGTCCTAGGCCCGTCCTCGTCCTAAGACCGGACTACTCGGCTGCCATGAGGTGGCGTTCGCCCGCGGCAATGGTTTCGTCCAGGATCTCGCCCATCGCGTCCGCGCAGGAGCCGCATTGCGGCGCCTTTCCGCTGCCGCCGAATACCTGCTTGCAGCAGGTCGCGCCGGCGCGGGCTGCGGCGCGGATGTCGTGATCGCTGATTCGGTTGCAGACGCAGATGATCATGCCGGACCGGTGATATGGTGATAATGCGAACAATTCGCAGAACAACATACGGCACCGATCGTTCCAGTCAAGCGCGAATGCGAACGGTTCGCAGGCTTGGGCCCGCCGGCGACCCCATTCAATTCCCCTAATACCGTCAAGGCCTTGGTGCGGTTTCCTCAGACGGCTCGGCGCGCTATGCTCTAGCCGCCCGCAGGAGTACTCCGTTTGACAGAAACCGCTTCGCTCCTCGCCTGGCTGCAAGGGCCCGGCCGGCGCCTGCTCGAGACCGAGGCCTTTGTCGAGGCGCTCGGCGAGCGCTTGGTCGGGATCGGCCTGCCCATCGAGCGGATCACCACCGGGATCCCCATGCTGCATCCGCAGATCGCCTCCTCCAGCGTGGTGTGGGAGCCGGAGCTCCTGACCCGCGAGCGGCAATGGCAGATGACCAGCCTGACCCGTTCGATGTACGAGCGCAGCCCGCTCTATGTCGTCTATCGCGGCGACGGGCCGGTGCGGGTCCGGGTGACGCCGAAGCCCGAGCCGGGCGAATACGGGATCATCGCCGACCTGCGCGACGAAGGCTTCAGCGACTACCTCGCCCTGCCCGCGCCGTTCTCCGACGGCACCATCAAGGCCATGACCTTCGCCACCCGGCGGGAAGACGGGTTCGCTGAGTCCGACATCGCCGTGCTCGAGGCGCTGATGCCGCATTTCGCCTATCTGCTGGAGATCCAGACCCTGCGCCGCACGGCGCGCGTGCTGCTCGACACCTATGTCGGGCGCATCTCCGGCCAGCGGGTGCTGCAGGGGCAGATCAAGCGCGGCCAGGGCGAGGATATCCGCGCCATCATCTGGTTCTCCGATCTCAGGGGTTTCACCGAGCTCTCCGACGCCCTGCCCAACGCCGAGCTGATCGCGCTGCTCAACGATTATTTCGCCGCCCTCACCCGCGCGGTCGAGGAACAGCAGGGCGAGGTGCTGAAATTCATCGGCGATGCCATGCTGGCGATCTATCCGATCGCGACCGCCTCGAGCGGCCGTCGCGCGGCGCAGCGCGCCCTCGCCTCGGCGCGCGCCGCCCAGGAGCGGATCGCGCAAATCAACGAGGCACGCAGCACTGCCGGACGCGCCGTCATCCATTGGGGCCTCGCGCTGCATGTGGGCGAGGTGCATTACGGCAACATCGGCGGCGAGACGCGGCTGGACTTCACCGTGATCGGCCCCGCCGTGAACCTGGCCGCGCGGCTGCAGAGCCTCTCGGCTCAGCTGGGCGAAAGCTGCCTCGTCTCCGAGGATTTCGCGCGCCTGCTCAGGGAACGCGGCGAGCTTCGCGACCTCGGTGCGCACGAACTCAAGGGCATCGCGGACAAACGGCAAGTGTTCGGGTTGGCGTAGCCCCCGCGCGCGCAGGCCTATCGCAGCTCCACCGGCTTGCCGTGCGGCGTGTGCTCGTATGCGTCGACCCAGGCCGCCTTCTTTGCGGCGAGCAGGTCGGCACTGGCAATCTTCTTCTCCTGCACCAGGCGCTCGAGCGCGTCGAGCACGTGGAGATAGTAGCTCGACCCGTCGTCGGGATCGCCGCCGGCCTGGGCGCGCTTGATGGCAACGCCGAGGGCATCGGCCCATTCCACGGCCGTGAAGCAGCCGGCCTGCTGCAGGGCAACGGCGAGGGCCAGCGCCTGCGCCTCCCAGGGCTCAGCGAATAACGGCTCTCCCTCCACGCGGCGGATGGGCTGCAGCGCCGCGTCGGCGCAGGGCTTCGCCTCAGGCTGGTTCAAGATAGCTCTCCCACAGGTCGAGATGGACGCTGTCGCGCGGGTGCGCCGCCGCGCCCCAGAGCTCCCGCGCCGCGAAGCGCACGGTGTAGAGATGCTGCGGCGCGTCGCCCTTGCCATGTGCGCTGGCATCCGGCAGGACATGGCCACCGTGATGGCTGACGATCATACCGCTTCTGCCGCGCGCATAGCGCGGCAGACGCGTGTGCCCCGCAGGCTGCATGTTGCGCGCGCGGACCCGCTGGCCGCTCGTGAAGCGCGGCGCCTGGGCGAGCGGTCGCCCACTATGCGCGCGATCGTGCAGGAAGTCCCAGACCGCATCGGCGCGCATGGAGTCGTTGCGCTTCGTTGATTGCGGAGATGCCTTGCCGCGCGCCAGTTCCTCGGCGGAGATCATGCCGGCTTCAAGCAGCACCTGCTCGGCGATGTAGAGCCATTGCTCGTAGTAGCTCTGCACCAGGTAGAGATCCGGCCGCAGCGTTTCCCGCAGGTAGCGGAAGCGGTCGACGGTGAAACCCGGCGGGAAGGTCATGACCTCCAGGATACCGCCGGCCCTGCCCTCCCACGTTTCGTGGAAGGGCGACTCATCGCGCTCCGGCGCGATCGCGCCGAAGCCGTGCATGCCGCCCAGATCGTGAATGGTGTTCATGCCGTCACCTTCGCGACGCCGATCATCGCATTGCGCGTCACCAAGGTGGCGAGTTGCGCCTCGTTCAGGTGCTCCGTGCCGGCCGGCCGTTCCGGCAGCACCAGATAGCGTACCTCCGCCGTCGAATCCCAGACGCGGATCTTCACATGCTCCGGCAGGTCCAGCCCGAACTCCCGCAGCACGCCGCGCGGATCGAGCACCGCCCGCGAGCGATAGGGTGCCGACTTGTACCAGGTCGGCGGCAGACCCAGCAGCGGCAGCGGATAGCAGGAACAGAGCGTGCAGACGACGAGGTTGTGGATCCCGGGCGTGTTCTCCAGCGCCACCATGTGCTGCCCCTGCGAGCCGAGCAGGTCCAGCTCCGCGATTGCCGTGGTTGCGTCACTTAGCAGGCGTTGCTTGTAGTCCGGATCGACCCAGGCCTTTGCCACGACCTTTGCCCCGTTGCGCGGACCGATCCTGGATTCATAAGTCTCAACCCAGGCATCGATGGTGGCAGGATCGACAAGGCCCTTGTCGGTCAACAGGCTCTCCAGCGCCTTTACGCGCAAGGCGGGATCCGGTGGAAGGTCCGCATGGATGTGGTGATGGCGCGCCATCTCGACGCTGTCATCGTGTGAGTGGCTATGCTGGCTCAAGATAGGACTCCCAGAGATCGGCGCAGGCCTCGTCATGGGGCGAGGCATCTGATCCCCACAATTCGCGCATCGGGAAGGCAATTGTGTAGAGGTGCTGCGGCGCCTCGCCCTGCCCATGCGCGTTTGCGTCGGGGAAGACGTGGCCGCCGTGATGCAGCCGCACCACGCCGATCTTCCCGCGCACGTAGCGCGGCAGGCGGGTGTGACCGGTCGGGTGGATGTTGCGGGCCCGCACGCGCTGGCCGATCGCGAACATGGGCAACGTCGCGACCGCGCGCGTGAAGATGCCGCGCGTCTTCTGGGCTTCCCACACCTCTTCGGGGCGCATCGCATCGTTGCGCCGCGCGCCGCCCGGAGCGGCATGGCCGCTCTTGATCTCCTCCGCCGTCATCCAGCCGCTCTGCAGCAGCGCGGCGACATAGGACATGTACCAGTGGTCATAATACGAGCGGCTGAGGTAGAGATGCGGCGGGATCAGTTCGCGCAGATGCCGCCAGCGGTCGATGTTCACCTCCGGCGGAAAGGTCGCGCCGCGGCGGATGCCGAGCATGCGCGCCTCCCACGGCGCGTGGAAGGCCGGCTCATCCTTCTCCGGCGCGATCGGCCCGTGGCCGTGCATGCCGCCCAGGTCGTGAATGCCGTTCATGCCCGCCCTTCCCGCAGCGCCCCGGCCTTGGCGACGCCGATCATCGCATCGCGCGTCACCAACGCCGCCAGTTCCGCCTCGCTCAGATGCTCGGTGCCCCCGGGGCGTTCCGGCAGCACGAGATAGCGCAACTCGGCCGTCGAATCCCATACCCGCACTTCGACCTCGTCGCCAAGGGCCAATCCAAACTCGGCGAGAACGCCGCGTGGATCGATCACCGCGCGCGCCCGATAGGGCGCCGCCTTGTACCAGCGCGGCGGCAGGCCGAGCAGCCCCCACGGATAGCAGGAGCAGAGCGTGCAGACGACGAGGTTATGGATGGCGGGCGTGTTCTCCACCACCACGATGTGCTGCGCCTCGCGGCCGAGGAATCCGAGAGTCTCGATCGCGCCAGTCGCGTCACGCAGCAATCGCCCCTTGAAGTTTGGATCGACCCAGGCGCGCGCCACGACCTGCGCACCGCGGCGCGGGCCGATCTTCTTCTCGTAAGCCTCGACCCAGGCGTCGATCGCGGCGGGATCGACCAGCCCCTTCTCAGTCAGCAGGCTCTCCAGCGCCTTGGTGCGCAACGCCGGATCGGAGGGCACGTCGCTGTGCCCATGCGCGGGCTGGTGGTCGTGATGGTGGGGATGGTTTGAGAGCGAATATGGCACGCACTACCTCCTGATCGCGGAGCCCATCATAGGCGGCCATTGCCTGGCGGCAACATCGCGGTCCGGGACCCGCCCGCCTAAACGGAACCTTCATAGGCCGAATTGTTGAGCCGCGTCGAGACAACCTCGGCATCCATGCGATGCGGAGGGAACGGGTCGAGCATCGCCTCCAGCAATATGCGGTCCGATTGCGCCAGCCAGTTGTCGATCTCCTCGCGGTCGAGGATGACGGGCATGCGAGTGTTCCAGTTGCTGACCAGCCTGTTGGCCTGCGTGACTACGATCGTGTAAGTCTCCATCGCCTCGCCTTCGGGGGATTTCCAGCTCTCCCACAGGCCGGCGAAGCAGAAGGGGGCGCCGCCATCCACCGTCAGCCGATGCGGCTTCGGCGGCTTGCCCGAGCGGTCCCATTCGTAATAGGCGGTGGCCGGCACCACGCAGCGGCGATGCCTGAAGGCGTCGCGGAAGAACGGCTTGGATGCGACCTCCTCGGCCGGCGCGTTGAAGGGCTGGTTCCTGATCTTCGCAGGATCCCACCAGAACGGCCGGAGCCCCCAGCGCATCGGCACCACTTCGCGCACGCCGTCGCGCATGCGGATTACGGGATTGATGGAAGACGGCGAAAGATTGAAGCGCGGCTGCACCCAGTCTCCACCCGCAACGCCGAAGAGCTGCCGGATGGTTTCGGGCGGCAAGGTAAAGGCGTAGCGGCCGCACATAGGCCTTTGCTACTTCAACGTTATCGAAATGTCACCTGCGCGTTCATTCGCGGTTCATACACTGCCGACCAGAATCCCGCCCAAGGAAGCGTAAAAGAGTCCTGACAGGAGTGCGGGAGCATGGATCAGCCCACGGTCGCGGCGTTTCGCCATATTCAGCGCATGGAACAACGGATCGAGCGCCAGAGCGCGCTGATTGCCGAGCTGAGGCGATCCGGCAAGGATACGGTCGAGGCGGTCAACAGGCTGACGCTGCTGCGCAACGCGCTGGACGAAATGCGCATCCAGCTTCTCTCCCTACTGCCGACCGAGGCGCAGGATCGCCTGAAAGAAGCGCGCTGAACGCGGAAGGCGGCTGTCTCCCGCCCCCGGAAAGGCGTCCGCATACAATGCGGCGCTTGAGCGGGTTCTCGTGCATCGGCTAGGCTTCTAGTCCCCGCACGGATTGGAGCGACCGATGAGTACGAAGGCATCCGCCCCGCTATGGGAGGTCATCGCGGTCATCGTCGCCAGGCTGATCTTCGCCGCCCTGTTCACCATGGCGGCGGCTTTCAAATACACCGATATGAGCGGAACCGCGGCTTATATCGAATCGGCGGGCTTCGCGATTCCGCTGCTCCTCACCTGGCTCGCCGCCTTGTTCGAGACGGCGCTGGCGCTATGCTTCCTCACTGGCGCCTTCTTCACGGAAGCCTCGCTTCTGGCGGCGGTGTACGTGATCTTCCTCGCCTTCGCCTTTCACGGCCCCGCGCGCTGGGAAAGCAACCAGACCGAGTTCGGCTTCTTCGTGGACCACTTCACCTTCTTGGCGGGCCTGCTGCTCGCAGCCGTGCATGGGCCGGGGACAAAACTCGTCGCACGATTTGTCGCGTTCCCACGGACGCGATAGCCGACCTTCCGCCCGCCCGAGCCCCCGCCCGAGCCCCTGCCCGAGCCCCCGCTCGACCCGGACCTGCGGGCCGGCCCCGGAGGGGAAAATCCAGCCATTTTCGCGCACCAAGGCGGCTTTTTCCCCCCGGCCGATCACTTCGCTTGCGACATTGCCAAGATATGGCAGGCAAATTAATGTCTTAGGGCAATCAAAAGTAATACCCGCCGGACACGGCGGGACAATTGAACCATGGAGGCGCAAGTGAAAAGGATCTCGACCTGGCTCTTGGCCAGCGCGATGGTGTTCGCGGCATTCAGCTCTGCCGTGGCCCAGGACATGAAGAAGGTGAAGATCGGTACCGAGGGTGCCTATCCTCCCTTCAACTCCATCGACCCCAACGGACAACTCGTCGGCTTCGACATCGACATCGCCAAGGCGCTGTGCGCTGCCGCCAAGTTCGAATGCGAGTTCGTCGTGCAGGACTGGGACGGCATCATCGACGGCCTTAATGCCAAGAAGTACGACGCCATCATCGCCTCGATGTCGATCACCGAGGAACGTAAGAAGGTGGTCGATTTCACCAATAAGTACTACAACACGCCCGCCAAGTTCGTTGCCAAGAAGGGAGCCGGGCTCGACATCTCCCCCGAGGGTCTCAAGGGCAAGGCAGTCGGCGTCCAGCGCGCCACCATCCACGAGAACTTCCTGCGCGACAATTTTCCGGACCTGGACATTCGCGCCTATGCCACGCAGGACGAAGCCAACGCCGACCTGGTCGCCGGCCGCGTCGACCTCGTGATGGCCGATTCCGTCGCCCTGCTGGGCGGTTTCGTCGAAACCCCGGAAGGGGCGGACTTCGAATTCGTCGGGCCGGATTACAGCGATCCCAAGTGGCACGGCGAAGGCGCCGGCATCGCCGTCCGCAAGGGCGAGACCGATCTGGTCAATGCCCTGAACGCGGCAATCGACCAGATCCGCTCCGACGGCACGTACAAGGCGATCAGCGACAAGTATTTCGACTTCGACGTCTACGGCAAACCGGTGAGCTGAGGCACTGGCTGCGGCAATAGCCCGCCCGCCCGCGCTGGACCGTGCCGGTCCAGCGTGGAGGGCCGGCATTCCGGCGCGTGTCCTGTCGCACAGCAGGAGGTCTGGGCCCTGTTTGACTACCAAGGCTACGGCTGGGTGTTCTGGGAGGGCGTGCAGGTAACCGTCCTCGTCAGCCTGTGCGCGGCGGTGGTGGCGATCCTGATGGGCCTCGTCGGCGCCTGGGGCAAGCTCGCCCGGTCCCGCCTCGCCAACCTTCTCGCCAACGCCTACACGACGATCGTGCGCGGGGTGCCGGAGCTGGTCCTCATCCTGCTGGTCTACTACGGCGTTACCATCCTGCTGCAGCGGATCCTGAGTTCCCTCCTCGGGTCCGAAGTCCTGATTGACATCGATCCCTTCACCGCCGGAGTCCTGACGCTCGGCGTGATCTACGGGGCCTTCGCCACGGAGGTGTTCCGCGGTGCGTTTCTCGCCATCCCGAAGGGCCAGATCGAGGCCGCCCATTCGTTCGGCATGTCGCGCATCCAGACCCTTTGGCGCATCATGCTGCCGCAGGTCTGGCGCTTCGCCCTGCCCGGGCTCGGCAATGTATGGCTGGTCCTCATCAAAGCCACCGCCCTCATGTCGGTCATCCAGCTCGAGGAATTGCTGCGCTGGTCGGATATCGGCGCACGCAACACCAAGCTGCCCTTCACTTTCTATCTCACCGCGTCCTTCATCTATCTCGGGATCACGATCGTCTCGATGCTGCTGCAGCACCGTGCCGAGGCGTGGGCCAATCGCGGCATAAGGCGGGCATAGAAGTGGAATCGCTCGACGCCTTCTTCGAGAGCTGGGGCCTCGAGCCCATCTGGAACAACCTGCCGCGGTTCATGAGCGGCACCCTGCTGACGATCGAGATCACGGCGCTCAGTGTCGCCCTCGGGCTGGTCCTCGCGGTTCCGCTGGCGCTGGCGCGCGTGTCGGTCAACCCCGGCCTGCGCGTGCCGGTCTACTGCTACATCCTGTATTTCCGCGGCACGCCATTGCTGGTCCAGCTTTTCCTGATCTATTACGGCAGCGGCCAGTTCCGCGACGCGCTGGAGAGCGTCGGCCTTTGGACGTTCCTGCGCGAACCGTATTTCTGCGCCATTCTCGCGCTCACGCTCAACACGGCGGCCTACACCGCGGAAATCCTGCGCGGCGCGATCCAGGCCGTTCCGCTGGGCGAGATCGAGGCCGCGCGCGCCTGCGGCATGTCGCGCCCGCTGCTCTATCGCCGAATCATCCTGCCCAAGGCGGCGCGCCTCGCCTTGCCGGCCTATTCCAACGAAGTCGTGTTCCTGTTCCAGGCAACCTCGCTGGTCAGCATCATCACGCTCATGGATCTGACCGGCGTCGGGCGCGTGATCATCTCGCGCTCGTTCCGGACCTTCGAAGTGTGGATCTTCGTCGGGCTCATCTATCTCGCCATCACCTATCTGATCGCCTGGATCTTCAGCAAGGTGGAATACCGCCTAATGGGCCACCTGCGGGCCAGCCCCGACCACAAGAGCGGCGGCCCCGCCAGTTCGGATGCCGCGATCGCCGTGAGGTAGCACGCGGAACTTGCCAATTGCCTCCGGTGTTCCCAAGGAAACTGGAACGCGAGGCAGGTGTGAGGAATGAGCTCAAGAGAATGCGCGACTGGACGGAGGCGCGGCTAAAGTCCGGCGCGATCCACGATCGATCATGGCAGAATCACGTGAGGCTCGTCGAAGCGCTCGACGCGATCCTGCATGATATGGCCGTAGCGGAAAGCGCATCAGTGCCGGGACGGCGTTTCATGCCCGCGCTTCATCTGGTGAGAAGCGAGCGTCCGTCAGAGGATGGCGCCGTCCCGATCAAGCGAAGGCGCGCGCGATACTGAGGCGAGGCAGTTTTTGAGCGACAGGCCTAGGTCCACCACCAGGACAAGGCGATTGCCACCAGTGCAATGCCTGCAAGAGTCCCGAGGCCGACCCTGATGCTGCACCGGCCGCGCCGCTGCTCTTGCTCTACCCATTCATCGTAGCTGCGGTCCTGGCGGGTCGACGCCGAGGGAACGAACCGCGCCAGCGGAGTCGACGCGGACACCGCCACTTGGTTTGCCAAGGTCTGGATCTCGCTCTGCTTGGGTGAAGTTGGCATGATCTTGGCGCCCAATATGGTATCGCGCCGGAGCCGTTCACATTAGCCGAACGACCTATGGCGAAATGAGGCGTCTTTCGCAGGAGGCTTCAAAGAAATGGTCGGAGCGGCGGGATTTGAACCCACGACCCCCAGACCCCCAGTCTGATGCGCTACCAGGCTGCGCTACGCTCCGACTTCGCGTGATAGGCGCGGGCGGCCCTGAAACCTGGGGGTGAGCCGCCAGCGGCCTTTGTCTGGCGCGGGTTATATAGCGACCGTGCCGGAGAGGGGCAAGGAAAAGCCAGCTGTTAACGCTGGGCTTGCCCCTGAATTGACCTCTGATCTTCCGATCTAATCCTAGCCCCGGGCGCGCTTGGCCGCCTCAAGGGCCCGGCGCAGGCGGTCGCGGAGCTCCGTCAGCTCGCCGACCGCGGCCTGCACCTGCCGCGCCTGATCGGCGCTCAGGCCGGCCCGGAACAGAGGCAGATCAGCACCGGGCACGGTTTCGGTCGCACCGGAGGCGGCTTCCTCGCCCTCCATCGGGATGTCGGGCACCACCTCGCCGTCCGCCAGCTTCAGCCCGCCTTCGCGGATCAGCTTCTGGACGCCCTTGATGGTGTAGCCCTTGTCATAGAGCAGGCCCCTGATGGCCCGCAGCAGGTCGATGTCCTCCGGCCGGTAATAGCGCCGGCCCCCGCCCCGCTTCAGGGGGCGGATCTGGGCGAACTTGGTCTCCCAGAAGCGCAGGACGTGCTGGGGCACTTCCAACTCGTCCGCCACCTCGGAAATGGTGCGGAAGGCGTCGGCCGACTTCTCGACCCGCCGGGCCCGCGGCGACCCTTCCCGCGGCGCCGCCTGGGGCGTCTGCTGGGGCGTCTGCTGGACCTCCGGGCGGGTTGCCTGCTTTGCGCCGCTCATGAGGCAATGCCCTTGTTGACCCGGTCCTTGAGTACGTGCGAGGCGCGGAACACCAGGACCCGGCGCGGCTTGATCGGCACCTCCTCGCCGGTCTTGGGGTTGCGCCCGATGCGCTCGCCCTTCATCCGGACCAGGAAGGAGCCGAAGGACGAGATCTTCACGCTTTCGCCCCGCGTCAGGGCGGCGGAGATCTCCTCGAGCACGGTGTCGACCAACTCAGCCGATTCGTTTCGAGACAGCCCAACCTCTTGGTAAACCGACTCGCTCAGATCGGCGCGAGTGATGGTCTTTCCAGTCATGCGCTTCGTCCCCCTGCGGATGTTGTCTGCGTCTTGCATCGCGCAGCTTGTCCGCGAGTCTCTCGTCATAAGCTGGAAACAAGCCTAACGAGTCACGATATATCAGTCAATTAAGGAACGATCTTAAGATGCGCCGCGGTGTCGATTGCACACTATGGTAAACGCGGCGTTGCAACCGAGTCGTCTACCAGCGGACCAGGGCAGAGCCCCAGGTGAACCCGCCGCCCATCGCCTCCATCAGCACCAACTGGCCGCGCTTGACGCGCCCGTCATTCACCGCCTCTGCGAGAGCCAGCGGAATGGACGCCGCGGAGGTGTTGGCATGGCGGTCGACCGTGATGACGGCGCGATGCTCGGGCAGCTTCAGCCGGTGGCCCATGCTGTCGATGATGCGACGGTTGGCCTGATGCGGCACCAGCCAGTCGACGTCGTCCGCGGTGATGCCGTTGGCCGCGATGGCGACGTCGATTGCGGCGGCGAGATTGACGACGGCGTGGCGGAACACCTCGCGCCCGTCCATCTTCACGTGGCCGGTGGTCTGGGTTGAGGATGGCCCGCCATCCACATAGAGCCGCTCGTAATGCGCGCCGTCGGAGAACAGGTGCGTGGACAGCACGCCCTGATCGGTGTTGTCGCCTTTTCCCTCGCTGGCCTGCAGCACAACCGCGCCGGCGCCGTCGCCAAACAGCACGCAGGTGTTCCGGTCCTTCCAGTCGAGGATGCGCGAGAAGGTCTCCGCGCCGATGACCAGCGCGTTCTGGGCCTGGCCCAGGCGGATGAAATTGTCTGCGGCCGCCAGGGCGAACACGAAGCCCGAGCACACCGCGCCCACATCCATCGCGAAGCCCCTGGCGCCGAGCACGTGCTGGACCCGGGTCGCGGTGGCGGGAAAGGTGTGGTCCGGCGTGCAGGTGCCGAGGACGATGCAGTCGATGTCGCCGCCCTTCAGCCCGGCCTGCTCCAGCGCCTGGCGCGACGCGGCGAGGGCGAGGTCGGAGGTCAGCTCACCTTCCGCCGCGATGTGGCGCTGACAGATGCCCGTGCGCTGGCGGATCCACTCGTCGCTGGTGTCGATGGTCCTGGCCAGTTCGTCGTTGGTCACGATGCGGGCCGGCAGATATGAGCCGGCGCTGAGGACTCGGGAACGTGTGACCATGTCGATTCGACCTCAAAGCGATGCGGCAGTCTGCGAAGCGGGCGGAGCGGCGAGTTCCGCGAATTCCTGCTGGATCTTCGCGATGGCGTCATTCCGCACCATGTCGACCGCGACGCCGATCGCATTGGCAAACCCGAAGGCGTCCGTCCCGCCGTGGCTCTTCACGCAGATGCCGTTGAGGCCCATGAAGATCGCGCCATTATAGCGCCGCGGATCGAGCCGCGCGCGCAGGGCGTTGAGGGCCGGCCGCGCCATCAGGTAGCCGATCCCAGCCATCGAGGAACTCTTGAAACTCTGGCGCAGGAACTGTCCATAGAGCTTCACGGTTCCCTCGATGGTCTTCAGCGCGACATTGCCGGTGAAGCCGTCCGTGACGATGACGTCCACGGTCCCGCGCGCGATGTCGTCGCCTTCGATGAAGCCGTGGAACTTGCCGGGCACGTGCGCCGCCGAGCGCAGGATCTGAGCCGCGCCACGCACCTCCTCGTGGCCCTTCATCTCTTCGGTGCCGACATTGAGCAGGCCGATCGACGGCTCGCGCACGCCGAGGACGGTCCGGGCGAACACGCTGCCCATCACGGCGAATTGCACCAGGTTATTGGCGTCGCACTCGACGTTGGCGCCGAGATCCAGCATCACGCTCTCGGAGCGGATGGTCGGAAAGAACGAGGCGATCGCGGGACGGTCGATGCCCGGCAGGGTCTTCAGCACGAACTTCGCCATCGCCATCAGCGCGCCGGTATTGCCGGCGGAAACGATGGCCGCCGCCTCGCCGTTATGGACGGCGTCGATGGCGTAGCGCATGGACGACTTGCGGCCGCCGCGGAGCGCCTGGCTCGGCTTGTCGTCCATCTTCACTTCGGTCTCGGCGTGGCGCACCGTGCTGACCGCGGCGAGGCCGGGCAGCCGGTCGATCATCGGCTTGATGCGCTGCTCGTCGCCGAAAAACAGGAACTGCGCCTCGGGGAAGCGCTGGCGAGCAATATCGGCACCCCGGATCACCATCTCCGGAGCGTTGTCGCCACCCATCGCATCCAGAGAGATTGCCAGGCTGGCGCTCACCCCCCGATCTCCTTCCTGGCCGGCCGTGACCCCCTAATCAGGTCGGCCGCCGTGACGTCAGGAGGCGCTGGTCGTCGGCGCAACTTCCCGGCCGTCATAATAGCCGCAGGCGCCGCAGACATGATGCGGGCGCTTCAACTCGCCGCAATTGGGGCACTCGCTGGCTTTCTGCACCGTCAGCGCATGATGGCTGCGGCGCATGTCGCGGCGCGAACTCGATACCTTCTTCTTTGGAACTGCCATGGTCCGGTCTCACTGCAAAATAAAAGGCAGCCTACCGCTGCCGCCGAATGGCGGGTTCATAAACAATATCGCCCGTTCGCGCAAGGTGCGAGCACAGGGGGCCAGCCGATCCTCCGACGCCGGGAGACCGTCGATCAACCCTTCTTTTCCTTCAGCTTTCCTAGCACCGCAAAGGGGTTAGGGCGTTCCGCGGTAGCCGGCTCCTCGGCCGGCTCTGCCCGCCACGCGCCCGGAACCTCGGCGTCGGCCTTGCGCGGGTAGGGATCCAACGCCAAGCCAAGCTGCTCGGCGGCCAACTCGCCCAGGTCGATCCAGCCGGTGGGCGCAGGCTCCGGCGCCTCGGCCGCCTCGGCATCCAGCTCCAGGTCCGCAACCTGCGGCTGTGCGCCTTCCAGGAAGTCGACCTCGAATCGCTCATCGATCCGCGCTGGGATTGGATCGAGCGTAACGACGCAGGCCTGCATCAGGTCCGCCGACACCCTGCCCTTCACGCGGACCAAATCCTTGCGCACGCGCTTGAGCGTGAAGCTGGCGGTGAGGGAGTCGAGGCTCACCAGGTCGAAGCGCCGCGCCAGATCGGCGCGCTCCTTGTCCGTCGCGCTGATCTCCTCCCGGTGCTGGGTCGTGCTGATGCGATCCAGGGCCAATGGGCGCGAGAATTCCACAGGATCAGCCGGTTGCATTTCTAGCCTCCAGCGATGCCGGCGGTTCCGGCAGCAGCGGCATGACCCGCGCCGCGCATAGATCCTCGAAACTGGCCCGCACGAAGACCGGCCTGATGTTGCATAGATAGGCGGCCATCGCGCGCACCTGGTCGTCGTGCGGCGCCACGGTGCCATAGACGTTGCGCCGGACCGCTTCGGCAAGCTCTGTATCGCCGCCTGCCAGACCGCGATCATAGGCCTGGATGCGCCCATTCAGCGCCTCGGTCATGGCCTTGATCCGGCGGCCCACGCCGAGGTCGGCGACCCCAAGCTCCCTCAGGGAACCGTCGAGATCGGTGAACATCGCATCATAGATCGCCTGCGAAAGAACCTCGGCGTCCGCTCCCTTGTCCTTCAAGCCGTGGAAAACGGCATAGGCGTGCAGGCACAGCATCTCGAACCTGCCGTCGATCGTGTCGGGGACACCGTACACCGTGTAGAAGACGGGGTTGCGCGCCCGCCCGGCGATCTGGCGAAAGATCGCCCGAGCTTCTGCCTGGAACCGAGGTGTCTTGAATAATCGCTTAAAAAACAACACGATAGCTACATCCTGGACCTTGACAGGCGCGCCCTCGGGTGCGATGGTCCGCGCGGGAAGGACGCCTCGCGCTGGGCATAGCGCCGACAGCGCGGCAACACAAGAGCACTCGGGATTTCCAGGCATGATCCGGATCGGACGTTATCGCGGTACGCTGCTGGCTGCTGCCGGGTTGGCCGCAGTGCTCATGGCTGCGGCCTGCACACCGCGCATCGATCAGCGCGGCAACAAGCCGGACGAAGAGCAGGTGGTGCTGATCAATCCGGGCGTCGACGACAAGACCCGCGTGGCCGAGCTGATCGGCACGCCCTCGGCAATCTCCACCTTCGACGACCGCACCTGGTACTACATCTCCAAACGCACTGAGACGACGGCGTTCTTCGATCCGAACGTGGTCGACCAGGAGGTGCTGGCGATCGCCTTCGACGAGAGCGGGATCGTGGAGAACATGCGGATCTACGGCCCGGAAGACGGCCGCACCATCGCCTATGTGGATCGCACCACGCCAACCGAGGGCAACGAGCTGACCTTGATGCAGCAATTGCTCGGCAACCTCGGCCGCTTCAACCCCGAGGGCGACGAGCGGCCGTCACAGTAAGCGAAGGCGATCTGCCCTTCCCCCGCGCCTGGCCGTATAGGATGTGTCCAAACTCGCCCGGTCGCCTCAACTCGGGCCAGATCGCCCGCTGCGTCACAGGCAAGATTCGAGATGCAGCCTGAACGTGCGGATCATTGAAACCTGCGCGTCAGCTCCGGGGCACCTTGCCGCCACGACGTCCCGGCGCCAATAGCCCTCGCCGACCCCTGGCGAGGCATCGCACGTCCGTATAGTCGCCGATTCATCCTGGGCGGCAATGCGACGCAGCTGGCGCAAGGCCTGCTCCAGCGTCTTCCACCTGATGTATTTTGCGGCCAAGGGCGCGCAGCAATCCGCGTTCCTGAGGCTTCATGATCCCAAATGGCATAGCCATCGCGGACCGCCCCACCGATAGGGGCCCAATAAAGAACCCCCGGCGCGACGGCCGGGGGTTCTGCGTTTTCAAGCCGGGGCGCGCTATGCCGCCAGCACAGCCAGCATCAGCAGCGCGACGATGTTGGTGATCTTGATCATCGGGTTTACCGCCGGCCCGGCGGTGTCCTTGTAGGGATCACCGACCGTATCGCCGGTCACCGCGGCCTTGTGGGCGTCGGAGCCCTTGCCGCCGTGATGGCCTTCCTCGATCAGCTTCTTGGCGTTGTCCCAAGCGCCGCCGCCGGAAGTCATCTGGATGGCGACGAACAGGCCGGTCACGATCGTGCCCAGCAGCATCGCGCCCAGCGCCACGAATGCCTGCGCCTGGCCGGAGACCGCCCAGATCACGACATAGAGCAGGATGGGTGCGAACACCGGCAGCATCGAGGGCAGGATCATCTCCTTGATCGCCGCCTGGGTCAGCAGGCTGACCGCTTTGCCGTATTCCGGCTTGGCCGTGCCTTCCATGATGCCCTTGATCTCGCGGAACTGGCGGCGGACCTCCACCACCACCGAACCCGCTGCGCGCCCGACGGCCATCATGCCCATCGAGGCGAACAGGAACGGCAGCGCGCCGCCCAGGAACAAGCCGATGACCACGTAGGGGTCATTGAGCTGGAAGCTGATCTGCGAGCTCAGATTCGGGAAGTAGTGCTTCAGGTCCTCGGTATAGGCCGCGAACAGCACCAGGGCTGCGAGACCGGCAGAGCCGATCGCGTAGCCCTTGGTCACCGCCTTGGTCGTGTTGCCGACCGCGTCGAGCGCGTCGGTTACCTTGCGCACATCCTTCGGCAGGTCCGCCATCTCGGCAATGCCGCCGGCATTGTCGGTGACCGGGCCATAGGCGTCGAGCGCCACGATGATGCCGGCGAGCGACAGCATGGTGGTCGCCGCGATCGCGATGCCATAGAGGCCGGCCAGGGCATAGGCGGCAACGATAGCGGCGCTGATCACGATCGCCGGAAGCGCGCAGGCTTCCATCGAGACCGCGAGGCCCTGGATGATGTTGGTCGCGTGGCCCGTGGTCGAGGCGGCAGCGACACTCTTCACCGGACGGAAGTTGGTCGCGGTGTAGTACTCGGTGATCCACACCAGCAGGCCGGTCACGGCAAGGCCGATCAGCGCGCAGACGAAGATCCCCATCCCGGTGACGGTCGCGCCCGTGCTGACCTGGATCGGCGTGCTGAAGCCGAAGCTCACCTGCACCATGATCGCGATCAGGACGGCCGAGACCACGCCCGTTGCGATCAGGCCCTTGTAGAGCGCGCCCATGATGTTCTGGCTCGCGCCCAGCTTGATGAAGAAGGTGCCGATGATCGAGCCTATGATGCTGACGGCGCAGACCAGCAGCGGGAAGAGCATCATCTGCTCCTGCGCCAGACCGGTGAAGAAGATCTGGCCCAGCAGCATGGTCGCGACGACGGTGACGGCGAAGGTCTCGAACAGGTCGGCCGCCATGCCGGCGCAATCGCCGACGTTGTCGCCCACATTGTCGGCGATCACGGCAGGATTGCGCGGATCATCCTCCGGGATGCCGGCTTCGATCTTGCCCACCAGGTCGGCGCCGACATCGGCGCCCTTGGTGAAGATGCCGCCGCCGAGGCGCGCGAAGATGGAGATCAGCGACGCGCCGAAGCTCAGGCCCACCAGGGCCTCCAGCATCGGGCGCATCTCCACGCCCATGTTGCGCAGCAGGAGGTAATAGCCGGCGACGCCGAGCAGGCCGAGGCCCACCACCAGCATGCCGGTGATCGCGCCAGCCTTCGCGGCGATGGCGAGGGCCGGCGCCACACCCTGGCGCGCCGCCTCCGCGGTGCGCACGTTGGAGCGCACCGACACGTTCATGCCGATGTAGCCGGCCGCGCCCGACAGGACCGCGCCGATCACGAAGCCGATGGCCGAAAGCCCGCTCAGCGCCAGCGCCAGCACGATCGCGACCACGATGCCGACCACGCCGATATAGGTGTATTGCTTGTTGAGATAGGCGCGCGCGCCTTCCTGCACGGCGGCCGCGATCTCCTGCATGCGCTGGGTGCCGGCCGAAGCCGCCAATACTGATTGAGTGGCCCATACTCCGTAAACCAGGGCCAAGGCGCCGCACACGATGACGCCCCAGTAGTAAATCATGTCCATGTCAGATCATCCCCGTCTGAGAGTTCTTTTGGCCGCTCAAGGGTATGGAATCTCAAGAGAATCCCCGAGTCCGCCAGACTTTCGGGCGCGGAGCATAGGGAAAAGGGCGGAATGGCGCAACGGGCCGATTTCCGCCTCTCGCGGGCTCAAGCCGGAACGGGGCTGCGCTTCGCCAGGCGCGGCGCACCCCACAGCACCGCCGCCAGGATCAGGGTCGAGGGGACGAGCGATCCCCACAGCACCGCGTTCCAGCCCCAGCTTTGCTCCACCGCGCCGGCGATGAACGAGCAGATCGCAACGCCCGTGAAGGTGAGGAAATCGTTGCTGCCCTGGACCTTGGCGCGTTCGGCGGGCCGGTAGCACCTGGTCAGCAGGCTGGTGCCGCCGACGAACAGGAAGTTCCAGCCCAGCCCCAGAAGCAGCAGCGCGAGCCAGAAGTGCAGGATGTCGACTCCCGCCAGTCCGACCACGACGGTCGCGGTCAGGCAGAAGGCGCCAGCCAACAGGACGTTGCGCTCGCCGAAGCGCCGGATGAGGTGCCCCGTGAAGAACGACGGCGCGAACATGCCGAGAATGTGGACCGAGAGCACCGTTGCGGTTTCGCCGATGCCGAAGCCGCAAAACTTCATGGCGAGGGGCGTCGCGGTCATGATGAAGATCATCGTGCTGTAGCCAAACATGGCGGCGCACAGCGCGGCGATCGCGGTCGGTTGCCGCAGGATCTCGAGGATCGGCCGCTGCGGGCCCGAAGCCTCTTCCTCCGTCGGCCGCGCGAAGCGCACGGGAACCAGTGGTGGGATCATGGCCAGCGACAACAGCGCCACGAACAGGAAGGCGCCGGCGAACGTGAACGGCGCGAAGAGGTCCGTGCCGATGGTCGCGAGGCGTGGTCCGATGACCGCCGCCACGATTCCCCCCGCCAGCACCAGCGAGATGGCCTTGGGGCGAAAGGCCTCGTTGGACACCTCCGCCGCGGCAAAGCGCAAATGGAGGGCGGCGGCGTTGGATACGCCCATGACGGCATTGCCGACGCAGAACAGTGCGAAGCTGTTCTGATAGATCGCCATCATGGCGAGTCCGCCGCCGGCCGCGCCGGCCAGGGCGCCGATGAAGAAGCCGTTGCGCCGGCCGAGCGAGCGCATCACGTGGGCGACGGGAATCGTCGCCGCCATGGTGACGACGAACTGCAGTCCGAGCGGCAGGGTCGCCCAGCGCGGGTCGGCGGCCAGCATCTGCCCGGACAGGGCCGACACCGTCATGAACACCGACATGCAGGAATTCGCCAGCGCTTGCGCCACGGCGAGCAGGAAGACGGCACGGTATTGCGATTGGGTCGACATGCGCCGCGACACTGGAGGATCGTGCCGCGCGCCACAAGGGCGAAATTGTCCTATTTCATTTCAGATCCATGCGTTCCATGGCGCGGATCGACAGCTTGTAAATCTTGTCCTCTCCGATGCGCGCCTTCACGACCTTGTCGAGGCGCTGCCGGATCAACGGCTCCTCGAAGCCGCTCTGCTCCAACTGCTTGCGGCCCATCAGGTGGTGAAGCTCGGTCGTGACAGCGTCATACACGATGGGCAGGCTGTACTGCACCTGCCGCATCTTGAGCGGGTCGTCGAACATGAGCACGATGCGGAAGAAGAACTGGTAGATCGGCTTGCCGTTGCGCACGACCGTGATCGGGATGGTCTCAAGCTCGATCTGCGAGAGCTGGGGAATCGCCGGGCCGGCATCCTCCGCGTCCGGCGCGCGGAAATAGAACCACCAAGCGGCGGCCCCGCCGCTGCCGCCAAGCAACAGAAGCAACACAAAGACGATCAGGAGCTTCTTCATCGCAACGCCAGCGCGACTCCTTCCGATCCGCGCATCCCGCGGGACTCTAGGAAGACTAGCGCCTGGATTGGTTAAAAGTGGGTAAAGCCCAGGCTTGGCAACGCAAGCGGCTGGCCGTCCCGATCGACGAACTGCACCGCCGGCGTGTGCGTGAACGCGCCGATATCGGCGAGCGGCGTGCCCGCCTTCCTCGCGGCCTCGCGCGCGGCCGCGACATTGCTCGGCGGCACAGCCAGCAGAAGCTCGTAGTCATCGCCGCCGGTCAGCGCCGACGCGATCAGGGCAGGGTTCTCGGCGACCAGTTCCGCGACCGGATCGGACACGGGGACCGATGCGATCTCCACGGTCGCGCCGCACCCGGACGCCTCGCAGATATGCGCAAGATCGCCAGCGAGCCCGTCGGAGATGTCCATGCCCGCATGCGCCACCCCCTGCTCCGCCAGCGCCGCGCCAAGCGCCATGCGCGGCTGCGGCAGCACATAGCGCTGCGCCAGAGCATGCCGCGCCGGCGCCGCCAGATCGGTCAACTCACCGCGATGGGCGGCGAGGCCGAAAATGCCGTCGCCGATCGTCCCGGTGACGAGGATGCGGTCGCCCGGCCGGGCGCCGCCGCGGCGCAATGCGCGGCCCGCCGGCACGGAGCCGATGAGAGTCGCGGTCAGGGCCAGCGGTCCCGGTGTTGCCGTGGTGTCGCCGCCCCATAGCGCAATGCCGTACTCCGCCTGGTCTTGCGCCAGGCCCTCTGCAAATTTAGCAATCCAGGCTTCATCGATCGCGTCATCGAAGGCTGTGGTCATCAAGTAGCCGAGCGGACGCGCGCCCTTGCCGGCGAGGTCCGACAGGTTCACCCGCAGCAGCTTGCGCGCGACCAGATCGGGCGGATCGCTGCGCAGGAAGTGAAGCCCGGCGGTCGCCGCGTCCGTCGTCAGCACCAGATCCATGCCGGTAGGCGGCGTGAACGCGAAGGCGTCGTCCCGCAGCCCCAGTGCGCCCGGCGCGTCCGCCGCGAGCGGCGCGAAATAGCGCGCGATGAGCTCGAACTCGCCCGGCAGCTTGCCTCGCGCGGTCACGGGCAGGCTCAGTGACCGGCGCCGCCGGCGCCCATCTCGGCCGGACGCAATTGCCGGGCGAGCTGATCCAGGATGCCGTTGACCAGGCCGGTTTCCTTGGCGCCGAAGAAGGCGTCGCACACGGCAACGTACTCGGCGATCACCACGCGCGGCGGCACATCCTCGCGATGCGCCAGCTCGAACACGCCGCAGCGCAGGATGGCACGCAAGGTCGCCTCGAGCCGCTCGACGGTCCAATCCTCGGTCAGGACGGCGGCGATCATGTCGTCCAGTTCTGCGACATTGGCGGCGGCGCCGAGCATCACAATGGTGAAAAGCTTCAGGTCGGCCGGCGGCAGCGCGATGTCGTCCACCATTTCGCCCAGGCGATGATCGGCGAACTCCTTCACGATGGATTCCGCGCGTGCGCCGGTCGCCTCCCACTGATAGAGCGCTTGCACCGCCGCCAGGCGCGCATTGCTGCGGGTCAAGGCGAGGCGCTTGCCGCGCTCGGCGCGATCCTCGGGAAGCTTGCCCGCCATCACTCCAACCCCCAGCGCCGCTTGAGCGCAACCATGGTGAGGCACGCCTTGGCCGCGCCGCCGCCCTTGTCCTGCTCCTCGGGCTTGGCGCGCGCCCAGGCCTGGTCCTCGTTCTCGACCGTGATGATTCCGTTGCCGATCGCAAGATCGTATTGGACCGCGAGGTTCATCAGGCCGCGCGCGCTCTCCTGGCAGACGGTGTCGTAATGCGTGGTCTCGCCGCGAATGACGCAGCCGATCGCGACATAGCCGGCGAAGCGCCGCTCGAGCCGCCCGGCACAGCCAGCCTCGTGCGCGAACTTGATGGCGCCGGGGATCTCCAGCGCGCCAGGAACGGTGACGATCTCGTAGGTCGCGCCGGCCTTGTCGAGGACGCGCTTGGCGCCCTTCAGCATGGCGTCGAGCAGGTCGTCATAGAAGCGTGCTTCGACGATGAGAATATGCGGCTTGTCAGTCATGTCGGATTATCTGTCCCTGCCGGTCACTGTGCCGGCGCAAGCAGGCGCGCAACATATCGCGCGATCAGATCGATTTCCAGGTTGACCCGGTCGCCTTCGCGCGCCCGGCCAAGATTGGTTGCGGTCTGCGTGATCGGGATGATGTTGACCCCGAACAGCGCGCCCTCGACCTCGTTGACGGTGAGCGAGATGCCGTCCACCACGATCGAGCCTTTGGGTGCGATCATGCGCGCCATCTCGGCCGGCGCTTCGATCGTCACGCGCAGGCTGCCGCCATCCGGCTTGATCGAGCGGATACGGCCCACGCCGTCCACATGGCCGGAAACAAGATGGCCGCCCAGCTCGTCGCCGAGCTTCAGCGCGCGCTCCAGGTTGACCGGATGGCCGACCGCCCAGTCAGGCATCGTCGTCTTGTCGAGGGTTTCGCGGCTGGCCTCGAACGCCATCCAGCCCGGCCCCTTCTCCACCACCGACAGGCAGCAGCCGTTGCAGGCGATGGAGGCGCCGAGCGTGATATCGCCCGTATCATAGGCCGTCGCGATCTCCAGCCGCGTGGTCGGGCCGAACGCGATGCTCTTGACCTTGCCGAGGTCGGTGATGATGCCGGTGAACATGTCCGTCGCGAAAAGTTAACGCCGTGGATCGGGCGCCAATCTAGGCAGGCCGGTCGTAGAGTTCCAGCACATCATTCCCGAATGCCCGGCGGTCCACGCAACGCAGCCCGACGCTCGCTGCAAGCCGGTCCATCGCCAGCGGCCCGATCCCCGGCAGGCCGTCCCCGCCGATCACGATGGGCGCCCGGAACCAATAGAGGCGGTCCACCAGCCCCGCCTGCAAGAGCGCCGTAGCTAGCGTGGCACCGCCCTCGACCAGGATTCGCGTCAAACCGGCCCCGGCCAGTTCCCGAAGCGCTGCGGAGAGCCAGGCGCTCGAATCCCGATTTGCTTCAATTTCAATCTTCTGGACTGCCTTCTTCGCGGCTTGCAAGGGCGCGTGCCCGATTATCCAGGTAGGAGCAGCCTCCGATAGCACCTTGGCGCCGGCGGGGATACGACCGCGCCGGTCGAAAACCAGCCGCACCGGCGAGCGGTGCTCCAGCCCCTTCAGGCGGCAGGTCAGTTCCGGATCATCCGCGAGCACCGTTCCGGAGCCCACCGCGATGGCGTCGTGGGTGGCGCGCAGCATGTGGCCGAAGGCCCGCGCCGCCTCCCCCGTGATCCATCGGCTGTCGCCGGCCCGGGTGGCGATATGCCCGTCCAGCGACGTTGCCAATTTCAGGGCCACGAACGGCCGGCCCGCCGTGATCCGCGTCAGGAAGCCGATGTTCAGCGCCCTGGCTTGGTCGGCGCGCACGCCGGTCTCAATGGCGATCCCGGCCTGCTTCATCGCCGCCAGGCCGCGGCCAGAGACCCGCGGGTCGGGATCTTCGAGCGCCGCCACGCAGCGGGCGATGCCGGCCGAGACGAGAGCCTCCGCACAGGGCGGCGTCCTGCCGTGATGGGCGCAGGGCTCGAGCGAGACGTAGGCGGTGCCGCCCTTCGCCCGCGCGCCGGCCATCGCCAGCGCCTCGGTCTCGGCATGTGGCCGTCCGCCCGGCTGCGTGAAGCCGCGCCCGACGACGTGGCCCGCCTTATCGACGATGACGCAGCCGACCGCGGGATTGGGCCAGACCTGCCCCAGATTGCGCGCCGCCAGGGAAAGGGCAGCGCCCATGTGTTCGAGATCGGCGCTCCGCTGATCAGTCTTCGTCACTGCCGAGCTTGCCGATGAACGTCTCGAAGTCCTTCGCCTCGCGGAAATTGCGGTAGACGGAGGCGAAGCGGACATAGGCGACCTTGTCCAGCGTGGCGAGCGCATCCATCACCGCCTCGCCGATATGCGTGGTCGGGATCTCGGTCTCGCCGGAGCTTTCCAGCCGCCGCACGATGCCATTGACCACGCGCTCCATCCGGTCCTGGTCGACGGGGCGCTTGCGCAGCGAGATCTGCATGGAGCGCAGCAGCTTCTCGCGGTCGAAGGGCTCGCGCGCGCCGTTGCTCTTCACCACGACCAGCTCGCGCAACTGCACGCGCTCGAAGGTCGTGAAGCGCGCACCGCAATTGGTGCATTGCCTCCGCCTGCGGATGGCGGAGTTGTCGTCCGTCGGTCGGGAATCCTTAACCTGAGTATCCTCGTTTCCGCAAAACGGACAGCGCATTCACGTCCCCCAAAAGCCTCGCTCTCAGTCCCCGTAGATCGGGAACCTCTTGCACAAAGCGCGCACTTCCTCGCGCACCTCGTGTTCAGTCCTGCTGTTGTCGGCGCCGTTGGCGGCGAGCCCGTCCAGCACGCGCACGATCATCTGCCCCACCTGCTTGAACTCGGCCGGCCCGAAGCCGCGGGTCGTCGCCGCGGGCGTGCCCAGTCGGACTCCGGAGGTGATCGCCGGCTTTTCCGGGTCGAACGGAATGCCGTTCTTGTTGCAGGTAATGCCGGCATGCTCCAGGCTCTGCTCGGAATCCCGGCCCGTCAGCTTCTTCGGGCGCAGATCGACCAGCATCAGGTGGTTGTCGGTGCCGCCGGTGGTGATGGCGAGGCCGCCCGCAACCAGCGTTTCGGCCAGCACTTTCGCGTTCTGTACCACCGTCTGTGCATAGACCTTGAATTCCGGGCGCAGCGCCTCGCCGAACGACACGGCCTTGGCGGCGATCACGTGCATCAGCGGGCCGCCCTGTAGGCCGGGGAACACGGCGGAATTGATCTTCTTGCCGATGTCGTCGTCATTGCTGAGGATCATGCCTCCGCGCGGGCCGCGCAGGGTCTTGTGCGTGGTCGTCGTGACGATATGCGCGTAGGGCAGCGGGCTCGGATGCACGCCGCCGGCGACCAGGCCCGCAAAATGCGCCATGTCCACCATGAAATAGGCGCCGACCGAATCCGCGATCTCGCGGAAGCGCTTGAAGTCCCAGAAGCGCGGATAGGCCGAGCCGCCGGCGAGGATCAGCTTCGGCTTGTGCTCCTTCGCCAGCTCCGCCACCTGGTCCATGTCGAGTTGCTGGTCCTGCTGCCGCACGGTGTAGGGGATCGGCTTGAACCACTTGCCGGACTGATTGACCGGCGAGCCATGCGTCAGGTGGCCGCCCGCCGCGAGGTTGAGACCGAGGAAGGAATCACCCGGCTGCAGCAGCGCAAAGAACACCGCCTGGTTGGCCTGCGCGCCGGAATGCGGCTGCACGTTGGCGAAGGCGCAATCGAACAGCTTCTTCGCGCGGTCGATCGCGATCGCTTCGGCGATGTCGACGAACTCGCAGCCGCCATAGTAGCGCCGGCCCGGATAACCCTCGGCGTATTTATTGGTGAGGACGGAGCCCTGGGCCTCCAGCACCGCGCGCGAGACGATGTTTTCGGAGGCGATCAGCTCGATCTGGTCCTGTTGGCGATAGAGCTCCTTGCCGATCGCGCTGAACACGTCCGGATCGCGCTCGGCCAAGCCGGAGCCGAAGAAACCAGGCATCGGGGTATAGGTCTGGGTCGTCATCTTGCAGGTCCTCTATCGCAGACGCATTGCGCTGTTCAGCACAGTTTGGCGACGCGATTTTCGTGACGGCCCCCCTCGAAATCTGTCGTCAAAAACACCTTGAGGCAATCCTTTGCGACATCGGCTCCGGTGAGCCGCGCGCCCAGGCAGAGCACGTTTGCGTTGTTGTGCAGGCGGGTCAGTCGCGCGCTGGTGACGTCGTGCACGACGGCGGCGCGCAGGTGGCGATGGCGATTGGCCGCCATGGAAATCCCGATGCCGGTGCCGCAGACCAGGATCCCGCGGCTGGCCTTGCCCTCCTTGACGGCGGTGGCCAGCCGGTCGGCGAAATCCGGATAGTCGACCGAACTGGTGGAATCCGTCCCGAGATCCAGCGGCTCAAACCCCATCGCGGCCAGTTCCTGCTTGAGCTGAGCCTTCAGCTCGAAGCCGGCATGGTCGCTGGCGATGACGATGGTTTCCTTGGGTTCGGGCATGGCTGTTCCGGCTCAGTGCTCTCCGGTTGCGCGAAGCGGGATACAATATCTCCGGTCCCCCGGTCCGCCAACCACAATCTATCGTCAAAGAAAAAGACCCGGGCGTAGACGCCCGGGCCTGAAATTGCTCGCGGAAAGTCGTCTATTGCTCGAGGTACGCTCTGCCACCATGCCAGACGTACCAGGCATAGACAGGCTGTTTCAAGTCGCCCTTGCTGTCCCACGACAAGCTGCCGATCACGGTCGGGATCGTGTTGCTGTGCAAGGCGTCCGCCACCTCGGGGCCACCGGTCGATTTGGCGATATTAGCCGCGGCGGCCCACGCCTGAACCGCGGCATACGCGCTAAGCGTGTAGCCCTCCGGCTCATGTCCGTGGGCACGGAGCTTCGAAACAACCGTCTTGGCGCTCTCCAGACCGACGGCGGAGGCAGCGTCTGTGTAGCGAACACCTTCCCCCGCCGGGCCGGCAATCGACCAGAACTCCGATGTATTCAGTGCATCGACGGAGGCGAACTCGCCAACAAATCCCTGCTCTCGCGCTTGCCGTACCAGCAGACCGATGTCGTCATGATAGCCGCCGACATACACGGCATCGATCTTCCTTTCCTTGAGTTCTGCGATGAGAGCGGTGAAATTGTTCTGGCGCTGAGTGTAAGTGTCGCGAAGCGTGGCCTTCAAACCACTGGCTTCCATGGTTTTCAAGGTCTCCTCGGCAACCCCACGGCCATAGGGTGATTGGTCGTCTAGAATGGCGACGTTCTTGCCGGCGTAGGTATTGGCGAGCCATCGACCAGCGTAAGTCCCTTGCCTATCGTCGCGGCCGGTTGCACGGAAGAGCGTCGTGACGCCTTTCGCCGCCGCCATTTCCGTCAGCTTCGGATTGGTGGAGGCTGGCGTCATCTGCACGATGCTCTCTTCGGCGTAGATTTCCGATGCTGGGATCGATGAGCCTGAGCAGAAATGTCCCGCGACGAATATAACCTGCTGCTTCACGAGATCATTTGCGACGCGCACGGCGCGACGGGGATCGCATTGGTCATCGCCTTCCACCAGCCGCACCTGCTTTCCCAATACGCCACCCTGGGCGTTCAGGTCATCTACGGCCTGCTGCGCGCCACGCCTGAGTTGCTCGCCAAATGGCGCCAGATCACCGCTCATTGGACCGGCAACTCCGATCACGATTTCATTGCTGGCCGGCTGCGGCGCTCTGGATGTCTGCGTCCCGCCAGCACAAGCCGAAGCAAGCAGTGCCAGGAGCACACATGTCGGCCGGCATAAATCAGCCCTCATAATTTCCCCCTCATCATAATTTGGCAATCTTAGCGAGAATGACGCTACTGTATAGCGCGTGAAAATGACAGACGCCTGCAAGAAAAAAGGCCCGGGCGGCGACGCCCGGGCCCCGAAACAACCGCCGGCGGTCTTAGTTCAGCGGCTCCTGCGCCGCCTTGCCATCGTGCCAGACGTACCAGGCGTAGTTAACCTTGGTCAGATCGCCCTTGTCGTCCCACTTGAGCTCGCCGATCACGGTCTGGATCGCATTGGCGTGAAGCGCCTCGGCCACCTTCTCGCTGTCGGTGGACTTGACCATGTTGGCGGCCTTCGCCCACGCCTCGATCGCGGCGTAGGAGTTCAGCGTGTAGCCTTCCGGCTCATAGCCGCCGGCCCGGAACTTCTCAACCACCGCCTTCGCGCTGTCGAGATTGACCGCAGAAGCGGCATCGCTGTAGCGCACGCCTTCGCCGGCCGGGCCGGAGATCGACCAGAACTCCGCCGTGTTCAGAGCGTCGGCCGAGATGAAGTCGGCATTGAAGCCCTGCTCGCGCGCCTGCCGCACCATCAATCCGACGTCGTCGTGATAACCGCCGATATAGACCACATCGACAGCGGCGCTCTTGAGCTTGCTAAGCAGCGCGGAGAAGTCTTTTTCCTTCGCGGTATAGGTGTCGCGGACGGCCGTCTTCAAGCCGCTCGCTTCCATGTTCTTCTGCGTTTCGTTGGCCAGACCCTGACCATAGGCCGTCTTGTCGTCGAGAATGGCCACCTTCTTGCCGGCATAGGTCTTCGCGAGCCACGGACCGGCAAACGAGCCCTGCGCGTCGTCGCGACCGCAGGTACGGAAAATCGTCTTGACGCCCTCAGCGGCCGGATTGTCCGTGAACGCCGGGTTGGTGGAAGCCGGGCTGATCTGCAGGACGCCTTCCTCGATGTAGACTTCCGATGCCGGGATCGAAGAGCCAGAGCAGAAGTGGCCGGCCACGAAAGTCACGCCCTTTTGCACCAGGTCGTTCGCGACCTGCACGGCTTGCTTCGGATCGCACGCATCGTCGCCGACTTCGAGCGCCAGCTTTTCGCCGTTCACGCCACCCGCGGCATTGATATCCTGCACCGCCATCTCGGCACCGCGACGCAGCTGTTCGCCGAAGGCGGCCAAGCCACCCGTCATCGGGCCAGCGACCGCGATCGTGATGTCGGCGCTGGCAACAGTCGGCACTGCGAAAGAGCCGGCAGTAACCGCCGCGACGAGCGCAGTCGTCGAAAGCAACTTCTTGAACATGTCTCCCTCTCTAACGTGGTTTGTCACCCGGTTGGTGCTCCCAACATGCGGGCTTGGCGCAATCTTCCTCCGCTTGCGCTGCCCGGTCAATCCGCAATTCCGCGCAAATTAGCGTGAAATAGCCGGACGCCCCCTGGCCCGTTGGCTAGGCCTAAGCCGATGCCTTCTCCCGCCAGCTCAGCAAGCCGGCACGTTCATAGATCCATGGATACTGCGTGACGACCTTGCGGGCCAAGGTGACCCGGTGCGCGAACAGCGAGATGGCCATCAGGACGATCACGTTCAGAAGATAGTGCACCCAATTGCCCCAGCTGCCGCTGAACAGGGCGCAGTCGATGAAATGGTTGCCCGCCCCCAGGAGAAAACTGTAGGGCACGTTCTGCCAGGCCGGACGCCACGTGTCGGCGATCGCCTGCCCCATCATGAAAGCGCAACCACCGAACAGAACCACGGTGATGCCGAGGAACTCCCACCAATTGATCTCTGCGAACATGACCGACTTTCCTCCGCGCCGTTCGGCGGATCAATGATGACCGCCTTCGAGGTAGGCGGCGCGCACCTCGGGGTTGGCGAGCAATTCGCCGCCGGCGCCGCTCAGGGTGATCTTCCCGTTCACCATCACGTAGCCGCGGTTCGCGAGCTTCAGCGCGTGGTTGGCGTTCTGCTCGACCAGAAGCACCGTAACCTTCTGCTGCCGGTTGATCTCGCGGATCACCTGAAAGATCTGCTTGACGATCAGCGGCGCGAGGCCGAGCGACGGCTCGTCCAGCAACAGCAGGCGCGGCCGGCTCATGAGCGCGCGCGCGATCGCCAGCATCTGCTGCTCGCCGCCGGACAGCGTGCCGCCGCGCTGGGCTTGCCGCTCCTTCAGGCGCGGGAAGATGGCAAACACCTTCTCGACGTCCTCGTCGAAATACTTCGGATCGCACGTGATCGCGCCCATTTTCAGGTTCTCGATCACCGACATGCGAGGAAAAATGCGCCGGCCTTCCGGCGACTGCGCGATGCCCTTGCGCATGATCTCGAAGGTTGGCTGCCGCGTGATGTTTTCGCCTTCGAACACGACGGACCCGTGGCGCGCCTGCGGCGAGCCGCAGACCGTCATGAGCAACGTCGATTTGCCGGCCCCGTTCGCGCCGATGATGGTGACGATCTCACCTTCCCCAACCTCGACGTCGATGCCCTTCAGAGCTTCGATATGGCCGTAGAAGGTGTGGACACCGGAGATCCTCAGCATCGCGGTCATTCCTCCTCCTCCTCGCCCAGATAGGCGCGGATGACCGCGGGATCGTTGCGCACCTCCGCAGGCGTGCCGTCGGAGATCTTCTTGCCGTAATCAAGCACGATGATGTGGTCGGAGATTCCCATGACGACGCTCATGTCATGCTCGATCAGGAGCACGCCGATTCCATACTCGTCGCGGATGGACAGAAGCAGCTGGTTCAATTCCGCCGATTCGCGCGGGTTGAGGCCCGCAGCCGGCTCGTCCAGGCACAGCAGCGTCGGGTCGGTGCACATGGCGCGCGCGATCTCCAGGCGTCGCTGCGCGCCATAGGGCAGATTGCCGGCCGACATGTCGGCAAAATCGATCAAGCCGACACGCTCCAGCCAATGGACAGCCTTCTCCTGTGCCGCGCGTTCGGCTTTGCGATAGGCCGGCAAGCCAAGCACGCCGAAGATGGTGTAGCCCGATGCCAGCATCAGCTTGTTGTGCTGCGCCACCATCAGGTTCTCCAGCACCGACATGCCCGCGAACAGGCGGATGTTCTGGAACGTGCGGGCGACGCGCGCCTTCTGCCCGATCGCATAGCCCTCCATCTGCTCCAGCAGGTAGGCGACCTTGCCGTCCCTGAAGAGTTCGAGCCGCCCGACGGTGGGTTTGTAGAAACCGGTGATGCAGTTGAACAAGGTGGTCTTGCCGGCGCCGTTCGGACCGATGATGCCGGTGATCTCGCGCTGGCGCGCGACGAAGCTCACATCATCGATCGCCACCAGCCCGCCGAAGCGCATGGTCAGATGGGTGACCTTCAACAGGCTCGTGTGATCCGGTTCGGCCATGGCGGCGGCGGTGACGCTCATGTCGTAGCTCCCGCCTTTTGTGGCCGTTTCCCGCTGCCGCGGCGCAGGAGAATGGTCGGCTCGCGGTGGGCGAGCAGGCCGCGGGGACGCCAGAGCATTATCAGCACCATGACCGCGCCAAAGGCGAGCATGCGGTAGAGCGAAAGCTCGCGCAGCACTTCCGGCAAGCCGATCAACAATACCGCGGCAAGCGCCACGCCGACTTGGCTTCCCATGCCGCCCAGAACGACGATGGCAAGGATCACGGCCGATTCAAGGAAGACGAAGCTTTCCGGGCTGACGAAGGCCTGGCGGACCGCGAAGAAGGAGCCAGCGAATCCGGCCAGCATGGCGCCGAGCGCGAAGGCCGTGAGCTTGGTGTTGGTCGGATTGATGCCGAGTGCGCGGCACGCCGTCTCATCCTCGCGTAGTGCCTCCCAGGCCCGGCCGATCGGCATCTTGCGCAATCGAATCGTGAGGAAATTGGTGACGAGCGCGAGTCCCAGGATCACGTAGTAAAGGAACAGGATCCGGTGCATCGTGCTGTATTCGAGGCCGAAGAGCGTATGGAAGCTCTGCGTGCCCTCCTCCGGAGTGCGGTCGAACGGCACCCCGAAGAAGGTCATGCGCGGGATGCCCGTGATGCCGTTCGGGCCGCCGGTGAAAGCCTGCCAGTTGATCAGCGTGATGCGGATCATCTCTCCAAAGCCGAGGGTCACGATGGCGAGATAGTCGCCTCGGAGCCGCAGCACCGGGAATCCAAGCACCACGCCGAAGAACGCCGCGAATGCGCCCGCAAGCGGGAGGCTTCCCCAGAAATCCAGGCCGAACTCGGTTGACAGCTTGGCATAGGAGTAGGCGCCAACCGCGTAGAACGCGACATACCCGAGATCGAGCAGACCGGCCAAGCCGACCACGATATTGAGGCCCCAGCCAAGCATCACATAAGTCAGGATCAGGGTCATGGTCTCGACCAGGACGCGATCCGACCAGGGGGTGAAGGGAAGCACCACCGCAAGCGCCAGCAGCGCCGGCCCAAGCACCAATGAGAGCTGCTTGGCGCGCGTCGCGCTGCGTGCCTCTTTCGCCTCGCGCTGCTCGAGGGTCAGTATCCCGTGCGCGGTGTGCCGCATCGTCTGAAGGGCGAGGATGACGAGGTAAAGCGCGCCAAGCCCGAAGACCCCGTCAACGATCGGGTCGGCGAAAGGCAGAGGAATCCCCGACGCGCCGGCCGCCTCGCCGAAATAATCGTTGAACGGTATCACCAGTACATCGAACAGGATCGCGACGAGGGCGCCGCCGAACAAATACACGAAGGCAAGTCCGCCGCCGATCAAGGCCGGCATCGGACGTCCGTGGCGGTTGTAGACCAGCAGAATGCGCCCGAGCGGCACAAGGATGATGCCCCATGCGATCGCGGCGAAGCGCGTCACATAGGACAGTTGCTGGCCCTGCTGCGCCTCCGTCCGGAAGCCGATCATCAGGAACGCGAGCATGAACACCAGGAAGGCGGTGAGGAGGGCTTCCTTGATCGCGATCCGCGCTACGCTTTCCGCCGGCTTCGCGCCGGTCATGGTCGTGGCCGCCATCGCGCTACACCTTCTCGACTTCCGGTCGGCCCAGCAATCCGGTGGGCCGGAAGATCAGCACCAGCACCAGGATCCCGAACGCCGCGACGTCTTTGTACTCGGTGGAGAAATAGGCGGACCACATCGCCTCGATGATCCCGATGAGGATTCCGCCCAGCATCGCGCCCGGCAGCGAGCCGATCCCGCCCAGCACGGCCGCGGTGAAGGCCTTGATGCCCGCGACGAAGCCCATGAAGAAATCGTTTACGCCGTAATAGAGTGTCACCATCATGCCGGCAACGGCCGCCAGGCCGGCGCCCATCACGAAGGTCAGCGAGATGGTCCGGTCGACATTCACGCCCAGGAGCGAGGCCATCTTCATGTCCTGCTCGCAGGCGCGCTGCGCCCGGCCCAGCGGCGTCTTCGCGATCAGGTAGGCGAAGATCGCCATCAGCACCACGGTGAGCAGCATGATCACGATCTGCAGATAGCCGAGCTGCACCACGAACCCCGCTTCGCTTTCCATGATCTGGAAGCCGCCACGGATCACGGGTGGGATCGGCTTCGGCCGCGGACCCTGCGCGAGCTGCACGTAGTTGGAGAGGACGATCGACATGCCGATGGCCGAGATCAGCGGCGCCAGGCGAGGCGACCCGCGCAACGGCCGATAGGCGATCCGCTCGACCGTCCAGCCATAGGCGGACGTGAAGATCACCGCCACGATCAGCATCAGGGCAAGCTGCAGCGGCACCCAGGTCAGGCCGAGCACGCCGCAGATCAGGAACGCGATCATCGCCTGGAAGGCGCCGATCATGTACACGTCGCCATGGGCGAAGTTGATCATGCCGATGATGCCGTAGACCATCGTGTAGCCGATCGCGATCAGTCCGTAGATGGAGCCGAGCGTCAGGCCGTTGATCAGTTGTTGGGTGAAGTACTCCATCGATCCCCCATCACCGCCGCGCTAGCCCCGTCAGCCGCGCGCCGGGCGCCGTCTCGTTCGTGATGACGTGCGTCGGCGCGCCGGTGCGGGCCGGTCGCGCCACAAAGCTGCATGAACGCAAAATGGAAATGCCAAAGCCCCCTGTTGGCCTGTCCCGGATCTCGCGCCCAAGTACCAGCCGCCAGCCACCGATTCTTAATGTGGCGCGGACCGTAGCCCAAGAGTTTAGCTGTCACAAGTCAAAAAATATATTGTATACAATCGGATGGGGGCGTTAAGCGCCACCCTTCCCGCTCCGCTTCGAAAGCACGTATTCAAGCTTCTTCACCGCCTGCCGCGTCAGGAATTCCCGGGAGTATTGGGCGCCACCCACGATCGACACCTCGGTCAGCGTTCTGGGATCGACCGCCGTCACCTTCACGCTGGTCCCGATCTGCGTGAACTCGATGATGTAGTTATCGGCGCCGGACATGGAGCTATGATATTCGGCCTCTGGCCTCGCTTAGCAGACATGCTATACGGCACGCCGCCCGCAGGCCACGCCATATCGCGATCAGGAGCACGCCCATGGATGCGAAGACCAGGAGCAAAGCCGAATTTCAATGGGAGGACGCGCTCCTGCTCGAGGATCAGTTGACCGGAGAGGAGCGCATGGTGCGCGACACCGCGCGCGACTTTGCCCAGGACAAGCTGATGCCGCGGGTGCTGGAGGCGAACCGGCACGAGATCTTCCATCGGGAGATCATGACCGAACTGGGCGAGCTGGGTCTGCTCGGCTCGACGATCGACGGCTATGGCTGCGCCGGCACCAACTACGTCTCCTATGGCCTGATCGCCCGTGAAGTGGAGCGGGTCGATTCCGGCTACCGCTCCGCCATGTCGGTGCAGTCCAGCCTGGTCATGCATCCGATCCATGCCTACGGCACGGAGGAGCAGCGCCAGAAATACCTGCCGCGCCTCGCGACCGGCGAGATCGTCGGCTGTTTCGGCCTGACCGAACCGGACCACGGCTCGGATCCCGGCGGCATGAAGACCCGGGCGAAGAAGGCGTCCGGCGGGTATGTGCTGACGGGCGCCAAGATGTGGATCACCAACGCGCCGATCGCGGATGTTGCGGTCGTGTGGGCGAAGACCGAGGACGACGTGATCCGCGGCTTCATCCTGGAGCGCGGTATGAAAGGCTTCTCCACGCCCAAGATCGAAGGCAAGTTCTCGCTGCGGGCCTCCGTCACCGGCGAGATTGTGATGGAGGACGTGTTCGTGCCGGAGGAGAACCTGCTGCCCAATGTCTCCGGCCTCAAAGGTCCGTTCGGCTGTCTCAACAACGCGCGCTATGGCATCTCGTGGGGCGCGCTCGGCGCGGCGGAATTCTGTTGGCACGCGGCGCGGCAATACACGCTCGACCGCAAGCAGTTCGGCCGCCCCCTCGCCGCCAACCAGCTCATCCAGAAGAAGCTCGCCGACATGCAGACCGAGATCACCCTCGGCCTCCATGCATGCCTGCGCCTCGGCAGGCTGAAGGACGAAGGTCGCGCCGCGCCGGAAGCAATCTCCATGCTGAAGCGCAATTCCTGCGGCAAGGCGCTGGACATCGCCCGCGTCGCGCGGGATATGCACGGCGGCAATGGCGTCGCCGACGAGTTCCATGTCATCCGCCACGTGATGAACCTGGAGGCCGTGAACACCTACGAAGGCACGCACGACATCCATGCCCTGATTCTGGGCCGTGCGCAGACAGGGATTCAGGCCTTCATGTAAGGCAGATGCGGCGCCCGGGCAGCTGCCTCAAGACGAGACGTTGCGGGCCGTATTCTGCCGGCGCCATGTCGCGGGCGGTACGCCGTATTCGCGTTTGAACGCCCTGTTGAAGGCGACTTCCGAGTCGTAACCCACGTCGTGAGCAATCCGCGCGATCGGCTCGGCCGACTCCCTCAACCGGGCCATCGCCTGCTCGAATCTTTGCCGTGCGAGGTAGCGCATCGGCGGCTCGCCAACAACACGTGTGAAGCGCTCCGCAAAGGCCGAGCGGGACATCGCGGTTTCCCGCGCAAGATCCGTCGTCGTCCACCGTCGGTCGATCTGACCGTGCAACAGTGCGAGCGCGCGCCCGACGGTCGGGTCATGCATTCCCGCGGTCCAGGCAGTGGCGGTGGGCGGCAGGGCGGCGAAGTAGCGCCGGACCGCCTCGATGAAAAGAAGCTCGGCGACCTTGGCGAGAATCACGGGAGAGCTGACCTGCCCCTCGGACAATTCTTTCGCCGCAAAACGGAACGAGCTTTCGATCCAGCTTCCGGAGGCTCCATCCGCGACCTTCAGCCTCATGATGCTCGGCAGCATCGCGATGAAGGCGTTGTGGGGGCGATCGTTGCTTAAAAAACCGCACAGGATCTGGGTGCGCTCTCCGCCACCGCCGTGCACGATCGTGGCCAGCCCGCCGCGCGAATCCCGCTGGACCAGATGCCTGGCCCCGACGGGCCGAGGCTGCATGTCGCTGCCGATGATGTGCTCGTCATTGCGCGGCAGAACGACGATCTCCCCGGTTTCAACCCGTACCGGGACCTGACGGCCGGCTTTCAGAAGAAGGTGGCCGGCGGTAACATAATGATAGGCGATGACGTGGTGCGGCTGCGGCGTGGACAGGCCGCAATCCTCTGGTTCGACCTTCGCGGTCACGCACCACGGTGCGGTGAACTCCGCATTGAGAAAGATGCCGCCCGTGAAGCGCATCGTCCGCAACATGCTCGACAAAGCGTCCGACACGATAGCTCCCTAATAGCGGCGGATCGGTCAAGACTTCCGGCGCATCGCTCATTAACCCTGCCGCCGCGGCCATCTAACCTACCATCGAAATCACGGGCCGACAGCCGGGCCGTGAGGGTACCTGCGCCTGCAAAGATCGGAGTCTTACCATGAAGCACCTCGCAATCGTCGTGCGCGACGACGCCTATGACAAAATCCTCACACCGCTGACGTTCGCCTACACTCAGGCCCGGAACGGCGTGAAGGTCGACATGCTCTTTCTGCTCTGGGCCGTCAAGGCACTGACCAGCAAGGGAGCTGCCTCTCTCTCCATGGAGGGGCGGCACAAGGATGACGCCAACTGGTTGCGCGCTCGCTTGGTGGCGGACGGGGAACCGACGGAGATCGAAGACTTCCTGAAACTGCTCGCCGAAACGGGGAATGTCAGCCTGTATGGCTGCCGCTATGCTGCCCAGACGTTCGAGGTCGAGCCGACCGATCTCATTCCGGAGGCGGAGGGGATCGTAGATCCGGGCTGGTTCCTGACCGAGAAGGCCATTAAGGCGGACCACTGCCAGTATTTCTGACCGTCAGCCGGATCGGCCTCGCGCGGCGATCGCGGCGAACCCCAGGGATCGCTTATCGATAGCCGTGGGCATGACGGAAGATCGCAGGCAAAAATGGAACGCGGGTCGCATTGACCCGCATTTCGTACGTCAGCGGGCCGCGTAGTTCATCGAGGTGCCCCAGAAGCGCTCCAGCCGGCGCAGCGTGCCGTTCGCGGTGTCGAGGTCGCTCTGGGTCGCTACCTCGGTCATGCTGCGCACGTGGCGGTCGTACATCTCGTGCATCTTCTCGCATACCGCCTGCGCCTTGGCCGAAAGCTTCACGTGGACGGCGCGGCGGTCATGAGGCGAGCGCTCCTGGATCAAGTAGCCGTTCTCCACCATCTTCTTCACGTTGTAGGAGACGTTGGAACCCAGGTAATAGCCGCGGTTGGTCAACTCGCCGACCGACAGCACATCCTCGCCGATGTTGAACAGGATCATCGCCTGGACGTTGTTGAGGTCGCGGATGCCATGCCGATCGAGATCGGCCTTGATGACCTCAAGGCACTCGCGGTGCAGGCGCTCGATCAGCGCGATCGTTTCCAGATAGGCCTTCTTCACGTGGGTTCCCCTTCTCAGGTAACCGGCAAGTTCCGGGCGCCCGGATTGAGCGCCGCCCCCCAACGCTAGGCATTCGCTGTAAAAGAATGGTAAATGGCGGGTTATTAAAAAGGTGAAAACCGCCCAGGATTTCTATCCCCGCGCGACTAGCGCTGGCGGATGGTCTGGATGATTGCCGAGAAATCGAGGTTTCCGGACCCATCCTGGACGAAGCGCTCGTAGAGCCGCTTGGCCAGATCGCCCAGCTCGATCGCCTTGTTGTGCTTCTCCGCGGCGTCAGTGGCGAGGCGCAGGTCCTTCAGCATCATCTTGGCGGCGAAGCCCGGCTGGTAGCCGCGGTTGGAGGGTGCGGCGGGCACCGGGCCTGGCGCCGGGCAATAGGAGGTGAGCGACCAGCACTGCCCGGACGAGGTCGAGGAGACGGCGAACAGCTTCTCGGCCGAAAGCCCAAGCTGCTCGGCCAGCACGAAGGCCTCGCAGACGCCGATCATGCTGATGCCGAGAATGAGGTTGTTGCAAATCTTCGCCGCCTGGCCGGAGCCGCTGGCGCCGGTGTGCACGACATTCTTGCCCATGGCCATGAGGATCGGCCGTGCGGCCTCCACCGCCGCGTCGTCGCCGCCGGCCATGAAGGTCAGGGTCGCGGCCTCGGCCCCGGCGACCCCGCCGGAAACAGGCGCATCCAGGAACTGCAGGCCGCGCTTCTTCGCGGCTTCGGCCACGGCGCGGGCGCTATCCACGTCGGTCGTGGAGCAATCGATCAGCAGGGCGCCGGCCTTGGCATGGGCCACCACGCCGTCATTGTCGAGATAGGCGACGCGCAGCTCCCGGCCCGAGGGCAGCATGCTGACCACGACGTCGCTGGCGGCCGCCAATTCGACCAGACTCGCCGCCTGCTTCGCGCCGGCACTCGCCAGCGCTTTTGCATTCTCCGCGCTGGGGTCGAAGACCGTGACGGCATGGCCGGCCTTCATGAGGTTGCGCGCCATCGGGCCGCCCATATTGCCGACGCCGATGAAGCCGATGCTGGGCATGGAAGCGCCTCCTTCGCGAAGGGACCGGATCAGCCGAGCTTCAGGTCCAAATCCGGCTGGCCCGGCAGTTTCTCAAAGTACCGGTTAACATTCGCTTCCGAAACCGCTTGCGGGGTCGCGGGGTTCCACCTCGGCGCGTTGTCGCGGTCGATCAGCACCGCGCGGACGCCCTCGAAGAACTCGGTGCCGGCCATCATGTGCCGGCTGATACGCCAGTTCTCCTTGAGCACGTCAGCCAAGCTCTTGCCGCGCATCCGGCGCATGTGCTCGAAGGTCACCTTGAGGCTCGTGGGGGAGCCGCGGCGCAGCAGGTTGAGGCTGTCCTTCGAGCCCGGATCGTTGCGGTTCTCCAGGGCGGTGACGATGGCATCGAGCGAGCCCAGGCCGAAGCAGATGTCGATCGCCGGCTGGAGCTTGGCGATGTCGGCCGCGCGGGTTGCGACGTTGTTGACGGAGAGCGTCTCGGGCATCAGGTGCGCCAGCCGGTCGGCCGGGATCGTGTGGGTGACGAGGCCGCAAAAATGCAGCCCCGCCGTACGCAGGCGCAGGCCCGTCAAGGCGAGGAACATGCCGATCTCGCCCGGGCAGCGCTGCAGGAAGTGCGCGGCGCCGATATCCGGATAGAGGCCAATGGTGCATTCGGGCAGCGAGAACACCACCCGCTCGCTCGCCACCCGGACCGGCGCGTTGAGCCCGATGCCTGCCCCGCCTCCCATGGTGAGGCCGTCCATCACCGCGATCAACTGCTTGGGATAGGTCGCAATGCGGTAGTCCAGCCGGTACTCGTGCCAGAAGAAGTCCGACAGCAGCGCGGAATTGCCGTTGTTCTTCGCGTCGTATAGCGCCCGGATGTCGCCGCCGGCGCAGAACGCCTTGTCGCCAGCGCCATAGATCATGACCGCGCGGATCGACTTGTCCGCGACCCACTCGACCAGCTTGTCGTCGAGCGCACGGATCATGTCGAGGGTCAGCGCATTCATCTGCTGGGGCCGATTCAAGGTGGCCTTGCCGACGCCGTCGGCGACCTCAAACAGCACATCGGTGAACAAGGGACTGCCTCCGCACCTGTTATTCGGCCGCTTCTTGAGGCAGGATCGCGCCGGCGTCAAGCGGAGAGGGCCATGACCAATCCGGAGCGGATCTACAATTTCCTGAGAGAACGGACACCGGCGCCAGTATGTGACGACTGCGTCGCTGGCCACGCCGAAGTCTCGCCGCGTCAGCAGGTGAATCCGGTCGCTGTAGCATTGGGCCTGACGACGGACTTCACCCGTGGAAGGGGTACTTGCTCCATCTGCCAAGACGAAAAACTCGTCACGCGATCGCTGCGGCATTTCTAGAGAGCGCCGGGCGACCGCTTGACAGCACCGCCCCGCCCTGCGACAAACAGGGCGCGCCGATTTGAGCCTCAGCTTGCGGGCGCGTTACAAGTGCAGCTAAAGCGTGGGCGGGCCGCCCAGCTTGATCGCTGTGGCGGTTTTTTCGTTTGGCGTCCTCGGCCGAGGCCGAGCGCGCCCGCGGGATTTGAGGGGCAGCTTGCACCGCGTCACCAAAGCTAAAGCGCTGAAGGCGAAAGCCCTCTGCCCCGACTTCCGGGCGACAAGGAGGGCCCGCGCTATGACCGATACACCCGACTCCCGCGTTGCGACCCAGCAGCAGGCGCTGGCCGCCGATCCCGACGCCGGCAGGATCACGCTGCATGCGGGCAGCGGCGACTGTCCCCTGCCCGGCAATCCCGATCTTCTACCGACCTTGCGCGTGCTGCAGGCTCTGGCCCAGTGCCACGAGCAGACCTATCGCCTCTACGCCGAGGCCCTGGGCATCCCGCTGCAGGGCGTGCAGGTGCGGCTGCAGGCGGCCCTCGACCTGCGGGGCCTCTATGCCGCTGCCGACCGGATCCGCGCGGGCCTTGCCAATGTTCAGGCGACGGTCGAGATTTCCTCGCCGGCGGACATCTATGAGATCGAGCGCCTGCGGGTTACAGTCGAACGCCACGCCCCGGTCCTGGATATTGTCCGCAACGCGACGCCGGTCAGGATCGAGCTGGTCCTGACGCACAGCAACAACGCCGCGCCGATCGCGGCCTGAACCAAATCTGAGGGGAGCCTCGCGATGCCATTCTCCAGCAAGCATCCGGAAACCATCGTCCTGCATGCCGGTCACCGGCGGGACAGCGCCACCAACGCGGTCGCCGTCCCGATCTATCAGACGACGTCCTACCAGTTCGACGATACGGCACACGCTGCCGACCTGTTCGCGCTGAAGAAATTCGGCAACATCTACACACGGATCATGAACCCGACGACGGACGTGCTGGAGCAGCGCCTCGCCGCGCTGGAAGGCGGCGTCGGCGCGCTGGCCTTGAGCTCCGGCCAGGCCGCGACCGCCTTCTCGATCCAGAACATCGCGCGGACCGGCGACAACATCGTCAGCTCGACCGATCTCTACGGCGGCACCTGGAACCTGTTCGCCAACACGATGAAGGACATGGGCATCGAGGTGCGTTTCGTCGATCCGGACGATCCGGAAGCCTTCGCGCGCGCGACCGATGACAAGACCCGCGCGTACTATGCCGAGACGCTGCCCAACCCGAAGCTCAAGGTGTTCCCGATCAGGGAAGTGGCCGACATCGGCCGCAAGCTCGGCGTGCCGCTGATCATGGACAACACCTCCTGCCCGGTCCTGTGCCGGCCGCTCGAGCATGGCGCGGCGATCGTCGTCTATTCGACCACCAAGTATGTCGGCGGGCACGGCACCTCGATCGGCGGCGCGCTGATCGACGGCGGCAATTTCGACTGGGAGGCGAACGCCGCGCGCTTCCCCGGCCTCAACAAGCCCGACCCTTCCTATCACGGCGCGATCTGGACGCAGGCCGTCAAACCTCTGGGGCCGATCGCCTATATCATCAAGGCGCGCACCACCCTGCTGCGGGACCTCGGCTCCTGCATGAGCCCGTTCAACGCATTCCAGTTCATCCAGGGCATGGAGACCCTGCCCCTGCGAATGCGCGAGCATTGCCGCAACGCGATTGCGGTGGCGGACTTCCTCGGCAAGCATTCGGCCGTGACGAAGATCTACTTCCCCGGCGTGATGACGGGCGAAGCGAAGCGGCGCGCCGACGCCTATCTGAAGGGCGGCTATGGCGCGCTGATCGGATTCGAGATCAAGGGCGGGAAGGAAGCGGGGCGCAAGTTCATCGACTCGCTCCAGCTCTTCTACCATGTCGCCAATATCGGCGACGCCCGCAGCCTTGCCATCCACCCGGCGACCACCACCCATTCCCAGCTCTCGCCGGAGGAGCAGCTTGCGACCGGCGTGACCGACAGCTACGTACGTCTGTCCATCGGATTGGAGCATATCGACGACATCCTGGGCGATCTGTCGCAGGCGCTTGAGGCTGCCGCACCGGCAAAAGCGGCGGAATAGCCGATTAATGCGTAATGCGAAGGCCCGACCGGCAACGGCCGGGCCTTCCGTTTTCGCGTGACTATTTGTTACGATGCAGCCGGGCAACAAGGGTGCGTCATGGAACATCGTCGCCACAAGGCAGCCAGCCAGGTCGAGCTTTCGGCGGAGCGCAATCCGCACGGCCAGTACCCGCGCGTGCGCCTGCGGCGCAATCGCCAGGCCGACTGGTCGCGCCGGCTGGTGCGCGAGACCGATCTCACTGTCCATGACCTGATCTGGCCGGTCTTCGTGAAGGAAGGCGGCGCGAAGCGCGAGGCCGTCCCGGCCATGCCCGGAGTCTCCCGCCTCACCATCCCTGCCCTGCTGGAGGCGGCGGAGCAGGCAGCGAAGCTCGGCATTCCCGCCATCGCCCTGTTCCCGGTGATCCCCCAAGAGAGGAAAAGCGAGCAGCCCGAGGAAGCCTGGCGCGCGGACAATCTCTGCAACCGCGCCGTCCGCGCCGTGAAGAAAGCCGTGCCGGAGATCGGCGTGATGTGCGACGTGGCGCTCGACCCCTATACCTCCCACGGCCATGACGGCCTGATGAAGAACGACCGCATCCTCAACGACGAGACCATCGAGGCGCTATGCAGGCAGGCGCTTGCCCAGGCCGAGGCCGGCGCCGACATCGTCGCCCCCTCCGATATGATGGATGGACGGATCGGCCGCATCCGCGACGCGCTGGACGCGGAGGGGCATCAGGGCACGCTCATCATGTCCTATGCCGCGAAATACGCCTCGGCCTTCTACGGCCCGTTCCGCGAGGCGGTCGGCTCCAAGGCGGCGCTGGGCAAGGGCGACAAGCGCACCTACCAGATGGATCCCGGCAACGGCGACGAAGCGGTTCGCGAATGCGCGCTCGACGTGGCGGAGGGCGCGGACATGCTGATGGTGAAGCCCGGCATGCCTTATCTCGACGTCCTCCACCGCGTGAAGCAAGCGTTCAAGATGCCCACCTACGCCTACCAGGTCAGCGGCGAATACTCGATGATCAAGGCCGCCGCCGGCAATGGCTGGCTCGACCACGACCGCGCCGTGATGGAAAGCCTGCTCTGCTTCAAGCGCGCGGGCGCGGACGGTATCCTCACCTACTTCGCGCTCGAAGTCGCGCAGAGGCTCGCCCGCGCGTAGCCGCGCATCAGCCGTCCCGGCGCGCTTCCTTGTCCTTCATCACGCGCCTGGCCATCTTGCCGAAGGCCCGGTCCCTGGCGCGCCGCTCGGCGAGGCTTTCGGCGTTGTAGGCCTCCTCCGCCGCGAGCTTTCGCCACCGTTTGAAGCGCGCGGCCTCGATCGCGCCGGACTGCACCGCCCGTCGTATCGCGCATTGAGGTTCGCTCTCATGGCGGCAGTCGCCGAAGCGGCAGTCCTGCGCCAGGGCGACGAGATCGGCGAACACATTGTCCAGCCCCGATCTCACATCCACCAACTGAAGCTCGCGCATGCCCGGCGTATCCAGAAGCCAACCGCCCGCTGGTAGCCGGTGCAGCGCACGGGCGGTGGTCGTATGCCTGCCCCGATCGTCATCTGCGCGGACCGGCTGGATCGCAAGCCGCTCAATCCCCGTGAGCGTGTTGATCAGGGTCGACTTGCCGACGCCCGACGAGCCGACCAGAGCCACCGTCTGGCCCAGCCCGCACCAGGCGGCAAGGCAAGCGGCGCTCTCCGGGACGCGGGCATCGATCGTCTCCACCAGCAAGCCCGGCAGCAATCTGGCCGCTTCGCGCGCGTAGCGCTCGGGCGCGTCGGTCAGGTCGGCCTTGGTCAGGACGACGACCGGGGTCACCTCCGCTTCACTGGCGAGCACAAGATAGCGCTCCAGCCGCGCCACGTTGAAATCCTGGTTGCACGACGACACGATGAACAGCGTGTCCACGTTGGCGGCGATGAGTTGGAGCTTGTGCTCGCTTCCCGCCGCGCGGCGCTTGAACAAGCTCCGGCGGCGCAGCAGGCGCCGTGGCTTCCCGCCGCCTGGGTCGATCAACAGCCAGTCGCCGACGGTGGCGCAGGATCCCTCATCCTCTGCCATGCCGGCGAAGGGTGGAACGGTCCGATCCATCGCCGGGGCCATGACGTGGAGACAGTCGCGGTGGACGGCCATCACTCGCACGGGTGTCAGGTCGGTAAGGTCTTCGCCATCAAGTTGAGAGTGGAAGAAAGCAGTCCAGCCGAAATTGGCCAGAGCGGAAAAATCGTGTGTCATTGGTCTCGCACCAGATTGCCTTCGCGCCGAGGGCGCGATCCACAGGGCGACGCCCCGCGCATGGCAGCGGCGTCCGGCTCTTGGCTGGGCTGAGACAGCAGGAACGAAGAATCCGCCGGCGGTGGACCCGCACGGGCGGCGATCGGACTTAGTTGCCTCGCCCAACCTGGTGGGACACAACGACAATCACACATGCCTCCTTCCGGTTGTCACTGGCTGGCGCGAGTATGCGCGCACCGATTGGCCGGTGTCCAGGTGCGAAGCTTCAGCAGCGGGATTCGATGAAACGCAGCGCGACCTCGTCGTGCCACGGCCGCCTGAGGCCGAGCGCGTGGAAGCCGACATGGCCGCCGGACCAGGGCATCAGCAGGTGGACATGCCGGAACTGGTCCCAGGCGATGGCGCGGAAAACCTTTGACGGAATCCAGGGATCGTCAGCGGCGTGGATGACCAGGGTCGGCGTGCGGATTCCGCCGAGGCGGGGCCCCGCCGAGCATTGCGCGTAGTAGTCGAGCGCATCGCGGAAGCCGTTGGCCGGGGCCACCACGCGGTTGTCGAACTCCAGGATCGTGACGATGTCGTCCGGACAGGGCCGCTCGGCCCGCATCCGCGCGAGAAGGTACCGGTGATAGCGCCGATTGCGCCATTCCGCGATGCGTTGCTGCGCCGCGAGCAAATCGATCGGGGGGGACACCGCGATGGCGGCGCGCAGGTGCGAGAGGCCGCCGCGCTCCCCCAGGTATTTGAGCAGCACGTTCGCGCCCAGCGAATAGGCGATCGCCACGATGCCGTTGCGCGCCAGCGTGCCGCTCATGCTGCCGATGACGGCGGTCAGGTCGTCGCTCCGGCCCGCATGATAGAAGCCCTGGGTCTTGCCCAGGCTCGGCCCGGCGCCGCGCCAGTTGAGGCGAAGCACCGGATACCCGGCCGCCAGCATCTCGCGCGCCGTCACCCGGACATAGGAACTGTCCTGGCAACCGGTCAGGCCGTGCAGCAGCAGGACCAGCGGCCTGCCTCGCTCTTCCGCCGGGCGATGCAACGTGCCAATCAGCTCGTCCCCCGTCCCGTCCTTCATGGCGAAATGCAGGGTTTCGCCCGGCCACTGCGCCAGGATGTCGTCGCGCGGCGGACGCAGGTGATTGCGCAAGGTCTGGAGATCGCCGCCGAACCAGGGCGGCAGCGGCACGAAACGCGGAGCCTTGATCATCTCTGTTCGGCGAGCCAGCTTTCGATTGCGGCGATCTGGTCCTCCGCCATCAGCGCCGGGGCATGGCCGATGCCGGGGAACGCCACGACGCGGGCGCGTGGACCGCGCCGCGTCATCTCCTGCGCGGTGACTGCCGACAGCAGATCGGAGTCCGCGCCGCGGAACACCATGGTCGGCGCGGCGATGCGGTCCCAGAACGCCCACAGGTCGACATCGACCACGCCCTTCTTCACGTTGTCCGCGATTGCCGGGTCATAGGCGAGGCCATAGGTGCCGTCGGGCAGGCGCCGGTGGCCATGCCGCACCAGATGCGCCCACTGCGCATCGGTCAGCGGCCCAAAGGGCGCATGCACCTTGCGCATGTTGCGCTCGAGCGCCTCCAGAGAGGAGAAACGATTCTCGAGCCCGACATAATCGGCGATGCGCTGCAGCGCGGATTTGGGGATGATCGGCCCGACATCGTTCATGAAAAGCGACGCCAGCGGGCTGTTCGGGAGTGCCGCCAGGAACATGCCGATCAGACCGCCCATCGAGGTGCCGATCCAATGCACGCGATCCACGTCCAGGCGCGAGATCAGGGCGTTCAGGTCGGCCTGGTATTGCGCATAGGTGTAGTGCGCCGAATCCTTCAGCCAGTCGCTGCCGCCGCGGCCCACGACGTCCACCGCGATCACGCGATAGCGTTGCGACAGCCGTTCGGCAAGCGGGTCGAAATCATGCGCGTTGCGCGTCAGCCCATGGACACAGACGACTGTCGGGCGCCCATCTTTCGCGCCCCATTCCAGATAGCGGATGCGGTGGAAGCCGGAAGGGCTGAGGCCGAGACAGTGGTGTTCGGCGAACGACACCATCACTTCACATGCCCGATCGGATGGTCGTGCACGGTGATCCAGGTCTCCGGATAGAAGCCGTTGAACCGGGTCGCGTTGGCGTTGGAGTAGGCGCCGAGGTGGTCGATCTCGATCCAGTCGCCCTCCTCGATATCGGCCGGCAGCGGCGTCTTGTAGGGCAGGATGTCGAGGGAATCGCAGGTCGGCCCGGACAGCGCGAAGTCCTGGTATTCGCGCACCGGCTCGCCATTCAGGCGCCACATGCGGGCGGGCAGCTTCACGCCGCCCTGCACCGTCTCGCTGAGTGCGCCATAGATGCCGTCATTGATGTAGAGCTTGTCGTCCTTGCGAAGCTGCACCTGGGTCACCAGCGAGACGCCCGCCGCGACCAGAGCGCGTCCGGGCTCGCACATCAGCACGCAATCGCGCCGCAGCTTGATGCGCTTCGCTCCCTCCTCGATGGCGGCCATGTAATCCTCGAGCGCCGGCATGTTGGTGCCGACATACTTCGCCGGGAAACCGCCGCCGACATCGAGGGCGTGAATCTCCACCTTCGCTTTCTCGACCACCTGCCCCGCCAGATCGATGGCATTGCCATAGGCCTCCGGACTCAGGCATTGCGATCCGACATGAAATGCGATTCCGACCTGGCAGCCGCGCGACTTGGCTTCCCGCAGCATCGCGGCCGCCTCATCCACGCCGGCGCCGAACTTGGCGGCGAGGTGATAGAAGGTGCCCTCCACCGGAGGCGTCGCAATGCGGACGAAGATGGTCAGCCCCTCGCCCCCGCCGGTCTGGTCCAGGATCTTCTCCAGCTCCTTCGGGTGGTCGATCACGTAAGTGTCGACGTTATAGACCCGCGATGCCGTCCCGATCACCGCACGGCCCTTCACCGGATGCATGAAATAGCAGGCGGCATCCGGCAGCGTCTCGCGCACCAGCGCGATCTCCGGCAGCGAGGCGGTGTCGAAATGGCGGATACCGGCGCCATAGAGCGCCCGCAGCACCAGCGGATGCGGATTGCACTTGACGGCATAGAGCACCCGGCCTGGGAAAAGCTCCAGGAAGCGGCGCGCGGCCTCGGCGATCACGTGGGGCCGCAGGCAGAATACCGGATAGCTCGGCGTCAGCGCCCTGAGCATGGCCGGAACGTCGGCGAACTCCCTGGACATCGTGCTCCTCTCCGGCCGCGTTCTGCCGCGTTTTTAGCGGAACCGCCCGGCCTTGTCGATGCGAGCGGACTGGCTTCCAGCCGGCGATTCCGATATGAACCGACCGTGAAGGAATTTCGAGCGCGCATGACCATCGCGGGACCGCTGTCCGGAATCGTCATCGTCGATCTGACCCGGGTTCTCGCCGGCCCGTTCTGCACGTTGCTGCTCGCCGACCTCGGAGCGCGCGTCATAAAAGTGGAACAGCCCAGCAAGGGTGACGATTCGCGCGCCTACGGCCCGTTCATCAACGGCAAATCCGGCTATTTCGTGGCGCAGAACCGTGGCAAGGAATCGATTGCGCTCGATCTCAAGGCCCGCGAGGACGTCGCCATCCTGCACCGGCTGCTGCGCAAGGCCGATGTGCTGGTGGAGAATTTCCGTCCCGGCACCATGGATCGGCTCGGACTCGGCTGGGACGCGCTGAAGGAGCGCTACCCGCGCCTCGTCTACGCGGCTACCTCCGGGTTCGGCCGGACCGGACCCTATGCGCAGCGCCCCGCCTATGATGTGATTGCGCAGGCCATGGGCGGCATCATGAGCCTCACCGGGCATGAGGGCGGCCCGCCGACGCGCGTCGGCTCCTCGGTCGGCGATCTCGGCGCGGGGCTGTTCACCGCCCTCGGCATCGTCTCGGCGCTGCACGACCGGAATCGCACCGGCGAGGGCATGCTGATCGACGTGGCGATGCTGGACAGCCAGATCGGGCTGCTGGAGAACGCCGTCATCCGCTATTACGCGACCGGCCAGTCGCCGAAGCCCGCCGGGGCGCGCCACTCCTCCATCGCGCCGTTCGAGCCGTACCGCGCCCGCAACGGCCACATCGTCATCGCCTGCGGCAACGACGAACTGTTCCGCCGGCTGGCCGCCTGCCTGGGCCGCCCTGACCTCGCGCTGGATCCGCGCTTCTCGGAGAACGCGCATCGCAGCGATCATGTACTGGCGCTCAAGGACGCGCTGGAGGAGATCCTGCTGCCGCAGGATGTCGAGCATTGGCTGGACGTGCTGGGCGCCGCCGGCATTCCCTGCGCGCCGATCAACGATATCGCCCACGCCTGCGCCGATCCGCAGGTGAAGGCCCGCAACATGATCGTGCCGATCGAGGATGAGACCCTGCCCGGCGTCCGGATCGCCGGCCTGCCCATCAAGATGTCGGCCTATCCCGATCGTGACCGGCGGAGCGCGGCGCCGGATCTGGACGCGGATCGCGCGCGCATCCTGGCGGACTTCCCCGAGCAATGAAGCCCCGGCCGGTCACTGATCCACACGTCGGCAGGTCGCGAGTAGGGCGCTGGATCGGACGCGGCGCGGTGGCCGTCCTTGCCCTCCTGGTCGCGGCGATCGGCACGGGGGCGTGGACGCTGCTGGATTCCCTGCCCAAGATCTCGGGCGAGGTCAGGGTTGCGGGCCCAGCCCTGTCCGCACCGGTCACCGTCGGCCGCGACAGCGCCGGCATCGTGACGATCACCGCGCAGAGCGAGGATGATTCCTATTTCGCGCTCGGTTTCGTCCATGCCCAGGAGCGGCTGTTCCAGATGGAACTGATACGCCGCGTGGGCACCGGCCGCCTGTCGGAGCTGTTCGGCCTGCGCACGCTGAAGACCGACAAGCTGATGCGCCTGCTGAACATCGCCCGGCAGGCGGAAGAGCAATATGCCGCAGCCTCCCCCGATCTGCGCGCCGCGCTCGAGGCCTACGCCGCCGGCGTCAACGCCTATCTGGAATGGCAGGGCTTCCCTTTGGCACCGGAATTCCTGCTGCTGCGATTCAAGCCGGAGCCCTGGCGTCCGGCCGACGGGCTGCTGTGGGGACGGATCATGGCATGGCAGCTCTCCGGCAATGCCGGCCAGGAGATCGAGAACGAGCGCATCCGCCGCGCCGTCAACGCGGACCTGCTGCCGCTGCTGCTGCGCGAGGAGAGCAGACAGGTCAGCCTGCCGGGCCTCACGCCGACGCGCAGCGCCTCCAACAACTGGGCGCTCTCGGGCGCGCGCACGGCGAGTGGGCTGCCCATCCTGGCCAACGATCCGCATCTCGGCCTGACGGCGCCCGCGACCTGGTACATGGCGCGGATCTCGACGCCGGACGGCGTGCGCGTCGGCGCGACGGTTCCCGGCATCCCGTTCCTGGTGATCGGCAGCAACGGCCATGTTGCCTGGGGCTTCACCACCACGCATAGCGACACGCAGGATCTGTTCGAGGAGCATCTCTCGCGCGATCTGCCGGGGCACTACGACACGCCCGAGGGTCCCGTGCCGTTCGAGGCGCGGCGCGAGATCATAAAGGTCAAGGGCAGGGCCGATGTCACCTTCAACGCGCGCTGGACGCGCCATGGGCCGCTGATCAGCGATCTCGAGCCTGAGCGCTATCTGCGGCGGCGCTTCTCGCTGGCCTGGACCGGCTTCCTGCCGGACGATCGCACGCCGGAATCCTTCCTGAAGATGAACCGGGCCCGGAACGCCGCCGAGTTCAAGGAGGCCTTGCGCGACTTCCACACGCCGCAGCAGAACGTGGTCTTCGCCGACAGCACGGGCAGCATCGGTTTCGTGGCAGCGGGGCGCGTGCCGGTGCGGCGGAACATCGCGAACGAATCGCTGTTCCCCGCGCCGGGATGGATCGAGGATTATGCCTGGAGCGGCACGCTCGCCTTCGACGAACTGCCGCAGATCGAGAATCCGCCCGACGGGGCGATCGTCACCGCCAACAACGACATCCGGCCGCCGCGCTACCTGTCGTTCCTCGGACGCAGCTTCGACCGGCCCTACCGGCGCGACCGCATCCAGTCTCTGCTGGCGGCAACGCCGAAGGCCACTTTGGAGGACACGCAGCGCATCCAGATCGATGATTTCTCCGGGCCGCTCTTCGGCTTCGTCAGGGCGCATTTCCCGGACATCGCGCCGTCGGTGCCGATCGACATCGCCGCGGCGATATCGAGCTGGGACGGTCGCATGGTGACGGACCGTCCCGAGCCGCTGATCGCGACCGCGTGGCTCTATGCCACTGCCCGGCGCGTCCTCGGCGACGAGATGGGCGCGGAGACATTCCGGAACTGGTGGTTCTGGCAGGTCGACATCCTGAAGGAAGTCATGGTCACCGAGCGCTGGTGCGACGACCGCGAGACGCCGACCCACGAGAACTGCCGCGACATCACGCGCGCCGCCATGGCGGAGGCGCTCGAAGCGCTGCGCGGCCGCCACGGAGCGGACTGGCGCGCCTGGTCCTGGGGCGCAGCGCACGAGGTGACGTTCCGCCATCCCGTGTTCGCCGGGGTGCCTTACATCGGCGACTACCTTGTGCCGAAGGTGGCGGCGCCGGGCGACCCGTTCACGATCAATCGCGGCGGCGTCTCGGTCAGCGCCGACGGCGCCCGCTTCGCCGACGTGCATGGACCGGGCATGCGCATGGCGATCGACCTTGCGCGGCCCGCCGCGCCGGTCTTCAACCTGGCGGGCGGGCAATCGGGGCATCCGCTATCGTCACATTACAGCGACCTGCTGCCCGAATGGGCGGCGGGCACCTATAGGACGTTCCAGAATCCGGCCGAGGATGTCCTGATCCTGCGGCCGCAGCATCGTTAGGCAGCGAGCGAGGGGAAGCAGCCATGACCGGGATCGCCAAGCCCACCATCGACGATCTGCGCCGCGCGGCGGAGGCGATCAAGGGCCACGTGGTACGCACGCCGTTCGTCTCCGCGCCGCGCCTCGCCAAGCAGCTCGGACTCGCCTCGCTGCGACTCAAGCTGGAGAACCAGCAATTCACCGGGTCCTTCAAGGATCGCGGCGCGTATTACAAGCTGAAAAGCCTGTCGCTGGAGGACTCCAAGCGCGGCGTGATCGCGATGTCCGCCGGCAATCATGCGCAGGGCGTCGCCTATCACGCGCAGCGCCTCTCCATTCCGGCCACCATCGTCATGCCGGAGGGAACGCCCTTCACCAAGATCGAGCGCACGGCCAGCTTCGGCCCGCGCGTCATTCTCAAGGGCGACGGCATCGACGCGGCGGCGATCTACGCGCGCGAGCTGGCAGCCAAGGAGAACCTGGTCTTCGTGCATCCCTACGACGATCCCTTCATCGTCGCCGGCCAGGGCACCATCGGCCTCGAGATCCTGGAGGATGATCCCGATCTCGACTTCCTGGTGATTCCGATCGGCGGCGGCGGGCTGATCAGCGGCATCTCCACCGCCATCAAGGCGCTGAAGCCCGCGATCGAGATCTATGGCGTGGAGAGCGACCTCTATCCGTCCATGCATCACGCCCTCAACGAGATCCCTCCGGCGAACGGGGGACAGACCCTGGCCGACGGCATCGCCGTCAAATCCCCCGGCGCGCTGACCCGCGCCATCGTGGAGGAGAATGTCCGCGAGGTCCTGCTGGTGGACGAGACGGCGGTGGAGCTTGCCGTCGGCATGCTGGTGGAGATGCAGCGCATCGTGGCGGAGGGCGCCGGCGCGGCCGGCATCGCTGCCATCCTCTCCCACCCGGGCGCGTTCAGGAATTGCAGGGTCGGCGTGGTGGTCGGCGGCGGCAATATCGATTCGCGGCTGCTGTCCCAGGTCCTGATGCGCGCTTTGGTGCTGGACGGCCGCATGGCGACCCTCCGGATCGAGATTGTCGATCAGCCGGGCGTGATGTCCACCATTACCAAGGTGATCGGCCAGACCGGCGGCAACATCATGGACATCACCCATCATCGGATGTTCATCGACCTGCCCGTTAAGCGCGCCGAGGTCGACGTGCTGGTCGAGACCCGCAACGCCGGCCACGTGACAGAGATCATCGAAAGCCTTGAACTGGCTGGCTTTTCCACACGCCGCCTGAGCAGCCGCTCAGGCGAAGGGTGAATGGCAGCAGGCCTCACCTAACCAAGTGTTAACTAAGTGGCGGGCATGTTGCGGCGACGGTAAACGCTTGTTCCGGCTGGTCGTTCTGCATGTTTGTCATCATCGGCGCCGTGGTGGTCCTGGTGTGCGTGTTCGGCGCATACTCGGTGCATGGCAATTTGCTGATCCTGATCCAGCCGCTGGAATTCGTCATCATCCTGGGCGCGGCGGTGGGCGCGTTCATCATCGGAAACACCAAGACCAACATCAGGCAGACCCTCAAGGGCGTCGGTCGCGCAATGAAGGGGCCGCGCTACAAGAAGGCCGACTATATCGAGCTTCTCAGCCTCCTCTACCAGGTCTTCAAGCTGGCCAAGACCAAGGGCATGCTGGCGCTGGAACAGCACGTGGAAAAGCCGGATGAAAGCGCGCTGTTCAACCAGTTCCCCAACTTCCTGAAGGATCACCATGCGCTGGAATTCCTGTGCGACTACCTGCGCATGATGACGCTGGGGACGGAGAACGCCAACGAAGTCGAAACCCTGATGGATGCCGAGCTTGAGACGCATCACCAGGAGCTGCACGGAGCTTCGCACGCCGTTCAGACCATGGCCGATGGCATGCCGGCGCTCGGCATTGTCGCCGCGGTGCTGGGCGTCATCACCACCATGGGCTCGATCACCAAGCCGCCTCAGGTCTTGGGCGAACTGATCGGCGCCGCGCTCGTCGGCACCTTCTTCGGCGTCCTCATGTCCTACGGTTTCGTGTCGCCCCTTGCCAGCATCATCCGCGGCGTCGACGAAGCGGATGCGAAATACTACCAGTGCATGAAGGCCGGGCTGCTCGCCCATATGCAGGGCTATCCGCCCGCAGTCTCGGTCGAGTTCGCGCGCAAGGTCCTGCTCTCCACCGAACGGCCGAACTTCTATGAAGTGGAGCAGGCGGTGAGCGCGCTGCCGCCGGTCTAGGGATCCGGCCGTGGCTGACGAACGCCCGATCATCATCAAGCGCATCAAGAAGGTCAGCGGCGGCCATCATGGCGGCGCCTGGAAGGTCGCCTATGCCGATTTCGTGACGGCGATGATGGCCTTCTTTCTGCTGCTGTGGCTGCTCAACGCGGTGACGGAGGAGCAGAAGAAGGGCATTGCGAACTATTTCCGCCCGACGCTGGCAGTGCAGAACACGTCCGCGACGTTCACCATTCTCGAGGGCCAGGCGCAGCCGATGGAGGACATGGCCGGCGGCGCCTCGGTGCAGTCCGACCTCGACGACCCGGAACAGGCGGACATGACGCAGCCGGAGCCGGCGACCGGCGAAGGCAACAAGCCGCAGGACAAGGAGGGCCAGAGCCCCGACGCTGGCGAGGGTGAGAAGCCGGTGGACCTCCACGAGGCTCAGGCCGCGATCGCCGCTCACGAGCAGCAGCAGTTCGAGCAGATCAAGAGCGAGATCCAGAACGCGATCCGCGAAAGCCCGGAACTGAAGGAGCTGGAGAAGAACCTGCAGATCGACCAGACGGAGGACGGCATCCGCATCCAACTGCTCGATCGGGAGAAGATCTCCATGTTCCCCACGGGCAGCGCGGTGATGAACCCCCGCAGCAGGGAACTACTGGCCAAGGTGGCGCAGGTCGTCAGGACGCTGCCAAACAAGATCGAGATCTCCGGCCACACCGACGCGCAGCCATATCCCGGCGGCCATAACTACACCAACTGGGAGCTTTCCGCCGACCGCGCCAACGCCTCGCGGCGCGTCCTGGTCGCAGCGGGTATCAAGCCCGACCGGCTCAAGAAGATCGAGGGCCGGGCGGATACCGACCCTTTCGTGGAGAAGGATCCGCTCGATCCGCAGAACCGGCGCATCAGCATCATCCTGCTTCGGGAGCCCAAGCCGGAAGCGGCCGGCAGCGATCGCACCGAGATGCGTGGCACGCTTCCGGTCCCTGCCGCCCGCTCCGGGCCGCCGGCGGAATTGGTCCCCTAAGCCTCTTGTCGGGCGCGTCACGCGCTCAACACTTTGTGGGCCCCCTTGTAAATGGCGGCATCCCCTTCAATATGAGGGGCCATTCAACCCTTCGCTCGAAAGGCGGTCGAGGTGACGGAACGGAAGCTCCCGGCGATTGTCCTGGGCGGGTCCAATAGTGCTGGCGATGGCGCGATCCACGATCCATTGCTGCATCCCGGGCTCTATGAGGGCGTGGCGCTGCGGCGGATGTTCGCCTTTTTCCTGGACCTGGTCCTGATGGGGCTCGTGCTGTTCGTAGCCTTCATCGCCGCCGCGACCCTGTGGTTCGTGTCCTTCACCCTCATCACCATCCCGGTTGCGCTGGGCGCGCTGCTGTTCCTGGTGCTCTACGACGTCTTCACGATCGGCGGCCCAAGCTCCGCGACGCCCGGGATGCGCGCGTTCGGACTCAAGGTCATCAGCTGGTCGGGCGGCAAGCCGGACAATATCCAGGCTCTGCTCATGTCCGCGTTGTTCTGGACCCTCTTCTGGCTGAGCGGGGGCTTGGCGGCCGTGGTGGTCTTCCTGAACCCGCGCTGGCGCGCGGCCCATGACTTCTTCGCGGGCATCGTTGTGGTACGGTCCCACGTGCCGGTCGGCTAACCCAAAGAACACGTTACACCGCTGGCGCAACAAGCTGGAATTGCGGTATTTTGACCGCCATGAGCGTTCTTGGCCGCGGCTTCCCGATTCCGTTCCTGGTCACCACCGAGGTGCCCTGCCCCTATCTGCCGGACCGGATGGAGCGGAAGGTCATCACCGAGCTCTCCGGCGGCAATGCGCCCGAGCTGTTCGAGCTGCTGTCCCATGCGGGCTTCCGCCGCAGCCACTCCATCGCCTATCGCCCAGCCTGCTCGGGCTGCCAGGCTTGCGTGCCGGTGCGCATCCCCGTAGGCGCGTTTGAGCCAAGCCGGACGCAGCGCCGCATCGCGCGGCGCAACGGCGACCTGGTGGCGCGCATTCGCGACAACGTGCCGACGCAGGAGCAGTTCGAGTTGTTCGTCCACTATCTCGAGGCGCGCCACGCGGATGGCGAGATGGTGGGTATGGGCCCTCAGGACTACAGCAGCATGGTGGCGGACAGCCCGGTGGATACGCGCATCATCGAGCTGCGCGACTCGAGCGGAAAATTGACGGCCTGCTGTCTGACGGACTGGAACACGGACGGTATTTCCGCCGTTTACAGCTTCTACGAAACTGCGCGGCCGGATCTAAGCCTGGGAGTCTACGTGGTGCTATGGCTTGTCGAGGAAGCCAAGCGCCGCGAGTTGCCATACGTCTATCTTGGTTATTGGGTCGAGAACAGCCGCAAGATGGCGTACAAGTCCGGCTTCCGCCCGCTGGAAGGATATGGCCCGGAGGGGTGGCGGCGCCTGGAGCAGGGCGCGCCGAACTCGTCGATGGTCCGCGCGTGAGAGGTCCCTTTCAGCCGGATGCGCCCTGCTCGTCTCGCGCCCGACGCGACGTCGATGCGACATCCGGGCCGGGCGGCGGAGCAGCCGGTATTGGCGAGCATAAGTCCTGTTAATGTGAGGTCTTCGGACATGAAACGTCGCAAGTTCCTGACCGGCGCCGGGCTGGCGGCGGGCGCGACCGCACTTGCATCCACCCTGGCCAAGCCCGCCATCGCCCAGGATCGCCTGGAGTGGAAGATGGTGACAGCGTGGCCCAAGGGCCTGCCTGGGCTGGGCACCGGCGCCGAGCGCCTGGCCGAGCGCATCACCAAGACCTCCAACGGACGCCTCAGCGTGAAGGTGTTCGCGGCGGGCGAGTTGGTCGGGCCGATGGGCTGCTTCGACGCGGTGTCGCAGGGCCAAGCGGAGATGGGCCACGACGCCAGCTCGTACCACATCGAGAGACTGCCCGCCGCCGGGTTCTTCAATGCCATGCCGATGGGGCTGACCGCTGGCGAACTCAACGGCTGGATCTATTTCGGCGGCGGCCAGGAATTGTGGGACGAGCTCTATGCGCCCTTTAACGTGAAAGCGTTCCTGGCCGGAAATACGGGCGCCCAGATGGGCGGCTGGTTCCGCAAGGAGATCCGGTCGGTCGCCGATCTCAAGGGATTGAAATTCCGCACGACCGGCCATGGCGCACTGGCGCTGGCAAAGCTCGGCGTCGAGATCGTGCCGCTGCCCAACGGCGAGATCTTCTCCAACCTGCAATCCGGCGCGATCGATGCGGCGGAATGGGTCGGCCCGTACAACGACCTGTCGCTCGGCTTCTACAAGATCACCAAGCTGTATTACTGGCCGGGCTTCCAGGAGCCCGGCGCCGCTCTGCAGCTCATGGTGAACAAGGGCAAGTTCGAGGCCCTTCCGGACGAGCTGAAGCAGATCGTGGCGGTGTGCTGCGGCGCGGAGAACGACTTGATGCTGGCGGAGTTCAACGGCCGCAGTCCGGCGGCGCTCGCCTCCCTCATCAACGAGCACGGCGTCGAGCTGAAGCAATTCCCGCGCGATGTGCTGGTCGCCGTCGGCGACGCTTCGGGCGACGTGCTGCAGGAGTTGCTCGAGCAAGGCGACGAGATTACCCGCCAGATCGCATCCTCGTATCTGCGATACCGGCAGGACGCGATGCGATACACGCGCATCGCGGACGCCGCCTTCGCCGCCGCCCGCTCCCACAAGTTCGATTTTCCGAAGGGCTAGACTGGCCAAGCGACGATCAAGCTGAATGATCGTTAACGAGCCTGCAGTTGACAGCCTCGAAATCGCTGGAGAGACTGGATCGCGTTACAACAAGAAGGCTTTCACGCGACCCCTTCCGGGCCGTCTGGAAAAGAGAAGCTTTGAAAAACTCACGCGTCAGTTGGAGGTAATTGTGAAACTAGCACGTTTCGGCGTGGTCGCGTTCGTGTCGGCATTGCTGCTGGCCGGCTGTGGCGAAGAGAAGCAGGAGGAGCAGGCGGCGGCGCCGGCTCAGGAGCAGCCGGCCGAGGAGCCCGCCCAGGAGGCGGCACAACCCGCGGAGCCGGCCCAGGAGCAGACCGCGAGCACCGAGCAACCTGCGGCCGCGGCGGGATCCGGCGGCGAACTCAATGTGTACAACTGGTCGGACTATATCGGCGAGACGACCATCGACGACTTCCAGAAGGCAACCGGCATCACCGTCCGGTACGACGTGTATGACTCGAACGAGACGCTGGAAGCCAAGCTGATGGCCGGCAACACGGGCTATGACATCGTGGTGCCGAGCGGCTCGTTCCTTGGCCGACAGATCCAGGCAGGCGTCTACCAGGAGATCGACAAGTCCAAGCTCAAGAACTACGGGAACCTCGATCCGCAGATCCTGCAGGCGCTTGAGCCGTTCGATCCGGGCAACAAATACGGCGTGCCATATTTCTGGGGCACGGTCGGCATCGGTTTCAACATCGACAAGGTGCAGGAGCGGCTCGGCGAAAACGCCCCGGTCGACAGCCTCGACCTGGTGTTCAAGCCGGAATATGCCTCCAAGCTGCAGGATTGCGGCATCGCGATGCTCGACGCGCCGTCGGACATGTTCCAGACGTCGCTGAAGTATCTGGGCAAGGACCCGCACTCCAAGTCCGAGGAGGATTACGCCGCGGTCGAGCAGATGTTCGCAGGCATTCGCCCGTACGTGAAGTACTTCCACTCTTCGCAATACATCAACGACCTGGCGAACGGCGAAGTCTGCGCGGTCATCGGCTGGTCAGGCGATGTGTTCATCGCCCAGGCACGCGCGGACGAGGCTCAGAACAACGTGCAGATCGATTACCGCATCCCGAAGGAGGGCAGTCTGCTCTGGGTCGACTCGCTGGTCATCCCCAAGGACGCCAAGAACGCCGAGAACGCGCACAAGTTCATCGACTACCTGATGGATCCGCAGGTCGCCGCGAACGGCGTCAATTATGTGAGCTACGCCAGCCCCAACATCCCTGCCCTGCAGTTCGTAGACGCAGAGATCAAGGACAACCCGGCGATCTATCCGACCGAGGAAGTCAAAAAGAACCTGTTCCCGGACGTGCAAGCTGATCCGGAACTGGAGCGCCTGCGCACGCGGACCTGGACCAAGATCAAGACGGGCCAGTAAAGCCGCCGCCTGGGATGAAATCTCGATGGGCCCCGCCGGTAGGCGGGGCCCATTTCGCATGCTTTCGTTGAATGAACGTTCAAATTCTGATGTCCGCAGCCGGCGCGGCGGTTGACAGCCCGGATGGGCCGCCGCCATAGTTACAAAAAACACATAACGGGCCGGGCCGGACAAGGCGGCACACCGCCACCCGCCGGCGCAAGAAAGGGGAGAGGTGCATGTCTGGACGCTCGGCAAAGCCGGCGCTGGTGGCGCTTGCAGCCATCTCTGTCGGCACCCTTACCGCAACTTGGCTGTCACCGCACGCCTTCGCGGAAGGGGAACTCAACGTATACAACTGGTCGGACTATATCGGCGAGAACACGATCGCGAACTTCGAGAAGGAGTACAACGTCAAGGTCCGCTACGACCTCTATGACGGCAACGAGACCCTCGAAGCCAAGCTCGCGGTGGGTAACACGGGCTACGATATTGTGTTCCCCTCCTCCGGGTTCTTCGCCCGGCAGATCAAGAGCGGCTTCTACATGCCGCTCAATCGCTCCAAGCTCACCAACTGGAGCAACCTCGATCAATGGATCCTGCAGCAGCAGGCGGGCTCCGACCCGGGCAACGTCTATGCCGTGCCATATATGTGGGGCACCAACGGCTTCACCTACAATGTCGACATGGTCGAGGAGCGTATGCCCGACGCGCCGGTCGACAGCCTGCGCATGATCTTCGACCCGGAGATCGTCTCCAAGTTCCAGGATTGCGGCGTCAGCCTGCTCGACTCGCCTGAGGACGTGATCCCGCTCGCCCTCGCCTATATGGGCAAGGACCCGACCTCGCAGAGTGCCGATGACATCGTTGCGGCCATCGACATGCTGATGAAGATCCGCCCGTACATCCAGGTCTTCGACTCGCAGCAATACCTGAACGCCTTGCCGAACGGCGACCGATGCATCGCCATGACCTGGTCGGGCGATTATGCCGTCGCGGCGGCACGGGCCGAGGAAGCGGGCCTGGACATGAACCTCACTTACACCGTGCCCAAGGAGGGCAGCAACATCTGGTTCGACGCCATGTTGATCCCGAAGGATGCGCCGAACCCGGAGAACGCGCACCTCTTCCTGAACTACATGCTTCGGCCTGAGGTGATCGCCGAATGCACGAACTACACGTATTATGCCAACGGCAACAAGGCGTCGTGGCCCCTGGTCCTGGAGGAGATCCTGGAGGATCCGGCGATCTATCCGGACGCGGAAACGCAGAAGCGGATGTTCCCCAGCGTGGTGCGCGACGAGGAGATCCAGCGCGTGATCACGCGGGAATGGACGCGGCTGAAGACGGGCCAGTGATGGACCGGTTGACCGCGGCGGGCGCCGCCGACCGGGGGAAATGAGGGGTTAGGAGTATCATGGTCGCAGTCGAGAAGCCGACGAAGCAACCTCAGAACAAGCACATTAGTGCCCCCTGGACCGATCCAAAGGCGGAGCCTTATATCCGGATCGAGAACGTCACGAAGAAGTTCGGCGAGTTCGTCGCGGTCAACAACGTTTCCCTCAACGTCTATCGGGGGGAGTTGTTCTCGCTGCTCGGCGGCTCGGGCTGCGGCAAGACCACGCTGCTGCGCATGCTCGCCGGCTTCGAGAGCCCGACGGCGGGCAAGATTTTCATCGACGGGGTCGACATGGCGGGCATCCCGCCATACGACCGGCCGACCAACATGATGTTCCAATCCTACGCCCTGTTCCCCCACATGACGGTTGAGCAGAACGTCTCGTTCGGGCTCAAGCAGGACAAGTATCCGGAACCGGAGATCCGCCAGCGCGTGGCGCACATGCTGGAAATGGTGCAGTTGACGCCCTTCTCCAAGCGCAAGCCCCACCAGCTCTCCGGCGGGCAGCGCCAGCGCGTGGCCCTCGCCCGATCGCTGGTCAAGCAGCCGAAGCTGCTGCTGCTCGACGAGCCGCTGGGCGCGCTCGACAAGAAGCTGCGCGAGGCCACGCAGTTCGAGCTCATGAACATCCAGGACCGCCTCGGCATCACCTTCATCGTGGTCACCCACGACCAGGAGGAGGCGATGACCCTTTCCACCCGCATCGGGGTCATGAACGCCGGCCAGATCGTGCAGACCGGCACGCCTCAGGAAATCTACGAGTATCCGCAGAACAAGTTCGTGGCCGACTTCATCGGATCGGTGAACCTGTTCGAGGGCCATATCGTTGAGGACGAGCAGGACCACGTGCTGATCCGTTCCGACGAGGCGGGCGGCGACATCTACATCGATCACGGCATATCGAGCGCGCCGGGCGCCCGGGTTTGGGTCGCCATCCGCCCGGAGAAGATCCAGCTCACCAAGCAGGCTGTGAATGAGCGGCACAATTGCCTCAGCGGCATCGTCAAAGGTATCGCCTACATGGGCAATCTTTCGATCTATCTGGTGCAGCTCGACAGCGGCAAGCAGATCAAGGTCACCATGCAGAACCAGGTGCGCGCCTCAGAATTCATGATCGATTGGGATGACCGCGTCACCGTCACCTGGCACGCCAACAGCCCCGTCGCGCTGCTGAGCTGAGACGCTTCATGGCCGCCACAGACATCGCCCGCCCCAGCCGGTTGCCGGCATCGGGCTGGATCGGGATCCTGCTGCACCGGCTCGGCATCAGCGGCCGGAGCCTGGTCATCGCCATTCCGTTCCTGTGGCTGCTGCTCTATTTCTTCCTGCCGTTCCTGATCGTCCTCAAGGTCAGCCTGGCCTTCATCACGATCGCGCAGCCGCCCTACACGCATTTCGATTCGGCCGGCAACTTCGTGCTGAACATCGGCGACAGCTACGGACGGCTGGTCTCGGATGCGCTGTATATCAAGGCGTATCTGAACTCGCTGATGGTCGCGGCGATCTCGACCGTCCTGTGCCTGCTCATCGGCTATCCGTTTGCCTACGGGATTGCGCGCAGCGGCCCGTCGATGCGCAACATCCTGCTGATGCTGGTCATCCTGCCGTTCTGGACCTCGTTCCTCATCCGCGTCTATGCCTGGATCGGACTGCTCAAGAACAATGGGCTGATTAACGATTTCCTGTTGTGGACCGGCATCATCGATTCGCCGATCGGCATGATGAACACCAACTTCGCCGTCTATCTGGGCATCGTCTATTCCTATCTGCCCTTCATGATCCTGCCGCTCTACGCCAACCTCGAGAAGATGGACGTGTCCCTGCTCGAGGCTGCGACCGATCTGGGCTGCAAGCCGCTGAAGGCATTCTTCCTCATCACGGTGCCGCTCAGCGTTCCGGGCATCGTGGCGGGCAGCATGCTGGTCTTCATTCCGGCAGTCGGCGAATACGTCATTCCGGAGCTGCTGGGCGGACCATCGAGCCTGATGATCGGCCGCGTCCTGTGGGGCGAGTTCTTCAGCAACCGCGACTGGCCGACCGCCTCGGCGGTGGCGATCGCCGTGCTGCTGGCGCTCGTCGTGCCTCTGATGCTCTATCAGAAGTATCAGGACAAGGAGCTGGAGAAGGAAGCATGACCAACCGGCTCTCCTGGTTCATCATCTTCTGGCTGGTTGCGGTCTTCGCATTCCTCTACGCGCCGATCATCTCCGTCATCGTCTATTCCTTCAATTCGTCCAAGCTGGTGACGGTGTGGGCGGGATGGAGCCTCAAATGGTACGGCGAGCTGGCGAAGGATCGCCAGATCATCGACGCGGCCGTCTTGAGCCTCGAGATTGCCGCCATCAGCGCCACCCTGGCGACCATCCTCGGCACCATCGCCGGATACGTGCTGGTGCGCTTCCCGAAGTTCCTGGGCCGCACCGCCTTCTCCGGGATGGTCAGCGCGCCGCTGGTCATGCCGGAGGTCATCACCGGCCTCTCCATGCTGCTCCTCTTCATCTCGATGGAGCAGGCGATCGGCTGGCCCCAGGGCCGTGGCCTCACCACCGTCATCATCGCGCATACCACCTTCACCTTGTCCTATGTCGCGGTGGTGATGCGCTCCCGCTTCCTGGTCCTCGACCTGTCCCTGGAGGAGGCGGCGCAGGACCTGGGGGCGCGCCCGCTCAAGGTGTTCTTCGTCATCACCCTGCCAATCGTGGCGCCGGCGATCGTCTCGGGCTGGCTGCTCGGCTTCACCATTTCGCTGGACGACCTCGTCATCACGTCCTTCACCAACGGCCCGGGCACCAGCACCCTGCCTATGGTCGTGTTCTCGAAGGTGCGCCTCGGCCTCGATCCCAAGATCAACGCCCTCGCCACCATCATCATCGCCATCGTCTCGATCGGCGTGATCATCGCGATCGCCCACATGCGGCGCGTCGAGCGGCAGCGCCAGCGCGACGAGCAGATGGCTATCCGCGCCATTGCGGCGAAGGCCTGACCCCGCTAGAACAGCGCGCATGAGCACCGGGAATCAATCGCGCCGGGTCACCGTCGCCGCCACGCAGATGGCGTGCGACTGGGATATCGAGGCCAACATCGCGCGCGCCGAGCGGCTGGCCCGCAAGGCCGCCGACCAGGGCGCGCAAATCATCCTGCTGCAGGAACTGTTCGAGACGCCCTATTTTTGCATCGAGCAGGATCCCAAGCATTTCGCCTTGGCGACCGCACCGCAAGAGAACCGCGCGATCCGGCACTTCCGGCCGATCGCGAAGGAGCTGAACGCGGTCATCCCCGTCAGCTTCTTCGAGCGCGCGAACCAGGCGTTCTTCAACACCACCGCCATCCTCGACGCCGACGGCGAGGTGCTGGGCTTCTACCGCAAGAGCCACATCCCCAACGGGCCCGGCTACCAGGAGAAGCAGTATTTCAATCCCGGCGATACCGGCTTCAAGGTCTGGAACACGCGGCACGGGCGCATCGGGCTCGGCATCTGCTGGGACCAGTGGTTCCCGGAGACGGCGCGCGCCATGGCGCTCATGGGCGCGGAGCTTCTGCTGTTTCCCACCGCCATCGGCTCCGAGCCGCCGCCCTCTTTGCCCCACGAATCGCGCGAGCACTGGCAGCGCACACAGCAGGGCCACGCCGCAGCCAACATCGTGCCGCTCGTCGCCTCCAACCGCGTCGGCATCGAGCGCTCGACGCAGGACCCGGACGGTCTCTGGCTGCGCTTCTACGGCGCTTCTTTCATCGCCGATCACACCGGCGCCAAGATCGCCGAGGCGCCGCAGGACCAGGAAGCCGTCGTCACCGCCACCTTCGATCTCGCCGCAATCCGCGCCTATCGCGAGAGTTGGGGCCTCTATCGCGACCGCCGGCCGGACCTCTACAAGTCGGTCCTGACCCTGGACGGCGACGCGCGCTGAGCGCGATGCAACCGCCGCCTGCCCTGCGCGAGGCCATCGGCCGGGAAGTGGAAGGCGTAGCGCTGCGCGACCTGTCGCGCGCGGCCGAAATGCTGTCCTGGCGCTATCGGGCCGAGATCCGCGACCATCGCTTCCACGTCGACGATACGCTGGCCGCGCGTGCCTATCTGACGACCCGCTTGCCCGCCACCTATGCCGCGACCTCGCGCAGCCTGTCGGCGGTGATCGCGGCCCGTCCGGATTTCGCGCCGCGCAGCCTGCTGGACGTGGGCGCCGGACCGGGCACCGCCACCTGGGCCGCCGCCGCGCAATGGCCCGGCCTCGAAGAGGCGCGCCTGGTCGAAGGCAGCGCCGCCATGCGCGCGATCGGCGCACGCCTGGCCGCGGCCCTGCCCATACGCGCGGATTGGACGGAGGCCGACATCGAGGCCGCCCTGCCCGGCTTGGCAGCACGGGACCTGGTGTTGATGGCCTATGTCCTCGACGAGCTTGCGCCGGATGCGCGCGCGGCGCTCATCCCGCGCCTGTGGCAGATGACGGGCGACGTCCTTGTCATCGTCGAGCCGGGCACCAGCGCCGGCTGGCAGCGCATCCTCGGCGCCCGCGATCAACTGATCGCGGCCGGCGCCCACATCCTCGCGCCCTGCCCGCATGCGCGGGCATGTCCGCTCCGCCCGCCCGATTGGTGCCACTTCGCCACCCGCCTCCCGCGCTCCCGCCTGCACCGCGAAGCAAAGGGCGGCACTGTCCCGTGGGAGGATGAGAAGTTCATCTATCTCGCCGTGTCACGGCGGCCCGGCATCCTGTCGGAGGCGCGCGTCATCGCGCCGCCGCGTGCTTCCAAAGCCGACCTGACGCTGAAGCTGTGCGAGCCGCACGGCACCGCTGCGGCCGTGATGGTCCCAAAGCGTGACAAGGAGCGCTTCAAGCGCGTGCGAAGGCTGGAATGGGGCGATTCCTGCCCGGCGACCCCTCAATCACCGCCCCAGGCCTGACACGTCGCCGCACGCGCAAGCGAAAGTCCGCCCTCCCCGCATCCGGCGCGGCCGCTATTCCAAAAATGCTGAGCAGGCCGGGTGTGACGCGCATCACAGACCCGAATCACGGGCTGGGTCTTAACTCCTTCACCAGGCGGCGCTCACACCCATCCGTCCCCAATGGGCGTCGTCCTGGACCGGCGCCCGGAGCATCATCCCCTCCGGGCGCACTTTTCTCCGCCCGATCTTCAGCACGCGGTGATGTTGTCGAGAGCGTCGGTGAAAGCCCGCGCGCGGCGCGCGATGTCCGCCCAGTCCTTGGCCTTGAGCGCGGCCGCGGGCATCATGGACGAACTGCCGACCATGACGACATTCGGCAGCGCCAGGTAAGTCCCGGCATTCTGCGCGGTAATGCCGCCAGTCGGGCAGAAGCGGATGTCCGGGAACGGCCCGGCCCACGATTTCAGAACGTCGGGACCGCCCGCCGCCTCCGCCGGGAAGAACTTGAACTCGCTCCAGCCATGCTGCAGCCCCACCATCACATCCGACGCCGTCGCCGTGCCGGGCAGATAGGGCATGTTGAGTTCCTGAGCGGCCTCCAGCAGCGCGGGCGTGATACCGGGACTGATGGCAAACCGTACGCCGAGGGCCGCGCAGGTCTTCATTTGCGCCGCGCTGACGACCGTGCCGGCGCCGATCAACAGCTTCGGCCGCTCCTTCTGCAGACGGGCGATGCCATCGAAGGCCGCCGCAGTGCGCAACGTCACCTCGATAGCCGGCATGCCGCCTTGCGCCAGCGCATCGGCCAGCGGCACGGCGTCCTCCACGGACTCGATCGCCACCACCGGCAGCGCGCGAATGCCGTCCAGCAGCTTGAAAACGGAGGTTGGTGCGGTCATGCTCCCTCCCGATCGAATTGCCGGCGCACGCCATAGAGCGCGGCGCGCTCCTCCAGGATCACCTGGACCGGCATGTCCTGCAGGATAGCGGCGACCCGGCCTTTGTCGAGGAACCGCTCGATGAACCTGCTTTGGCGCGCGAAATCGAGCAGCTTGGGCGTGATGCCGCCGCCGATATAGACGCCCGCGCGCGACCCGAAGGCGAGCGCCAGATCGCCGGCCACGCTCCCCAGCATGTCGAAGAACATTAGCACGGACGCCACCGCAACCTGCTCGCTGGCCAGGGCGCGGCGCGCGACCTCCGGCGCGTCGACCTCGCCCACCTGCTGTCCGGCCTCGTCCGCCATGAAGCGATAGACATTGACCAGCCCCGAGCCGTTCAGCAAGCGCTCGGCGGAAACCCGGCCGTATCTCTGGCGCATGCGCTGCCACAGGCGGATCTCGGCCTCGGTGTTGGGCGCGAAGCCGACATGGCCGCCTTCGCCCGAGATCACGGCCCACGCGCCCTTGCCCGCCGGCACATAGGCGCCGACGCCAAGGCCCGTACCGGGCCCGATCACCAGGCTGACGGAGGCCGGGTCAGGCGTGCCGGACCGCAGCTCGGCCAGTTGCGCGCCGGCGAGGATCGGCACCGAGGCGGCGAGCGCCTCGAAGTCATTGATGACGACGAAGCGCTCGAGTTGGAACTGCTGCCGCAGCTCGGCCTTGACGAAGCGCCAGGAGGAATTGGTCAGCTTGATTTCCGGCCCGCTCGCGGGACATGCGACGGCAAAGCAGGCCTGGGTCGGACGCGGGCGCTTCAGCTCCGCGAAATAGGCCGTGATCGCCTCGTCGATCTTGGGAAACTTGGCCGCGTGCAGGACGCGCGGCTCGTGCAGCGCGCCATCGGCGTCGCTGATGGCGAAGCGGGCATTGGTGCCGCCGATATCGGCGACCAGCAGATCCGCGCCCGCCATCCCTACGCGGCTCCCAGCATCGTGATGGCGCCCTGCTCCGGCGTGGTCGCGGTGTGACGCATGGAAGCGAACAACTCGCGCCCGTGGCCATGGGCCGATTTGCGCGGATCGGGCCGCCAATGGGGGCGCGCGTTCCACTCGGCGTCCGGCACTTCCGCGGTCAGCGTCATCCTCTCGGAATCCAGCGCGACGATGTCGCCTTCCCGCAGCCGGCCGATCGGGCCCTCGCCCGCCGCTTCCGGCGAAACATGGATGGCAGCCGGCACCTTGCCCGAGGCGCCGGACATGCGCCCGTCGGTCACCAGCGCCACCTTATAGCCGAGGTCCTGCAACACGCCGAGCGCGGGCGTCAGCTTGTGCAGCTCCGGCATGCCGTTGGCGCGCGGCCCCTGCCCGCGCACCACCACGATGGCGTCGCGATGCAGCTTGCCCTCCTTGAATGCGGTCAGCGCCTGGTCCTGGTCGTCGAAGATCGCGGCCGGGGCGCGCACCACGCGGTGCGGCGGCTTCACCGCCGAGACCTTGATGATGGCGCGGCCGAGATTGCCGGTCAGCAGCCGGATGCCACCTTCGGAATCGAATGGATCATCGGCGGGACGCAGCACGTCGCGGTCGCCGCTCTGCGCCGGCGCGTCGCGCCAATCCAGCCTGCCGTCATTCAGCCACGGCTCGCGCGCATAGGCGGCAAGCCCCTTGCCAACCACCGTCGCCACGTCGCCATGCATGCGGCCGGCCGCTAGCAATTGCGCGATCACGAAGCCGGTGCCGCCCGCCGCCTGGAAGTGGTTCACGTCGGCCTGGCCGTTGGGATAGACCCGCGCCAGCAGCGGCGTCGCGCGCGAGATGTCGGCAATATCGGTCCAGTCGATGCGGATGCCGGCGATCGCGGCCATCGCCACCAGGTGGATGGTATGGTTGGTGGAGCCGCCGGTCGCGACCAGCGTCGCGATCGCGTTCACGATGGCGCGCTCGTCCACCATCTCGCCCATCGGGCGGTAGTCGTTGCCCTGTGCCGTGATCTGAGCGGCGCGCTGGGTGGCGGCGCGGGTCAGGGCCGCGCGCAGCGGCGTGCCCGGATTGACGAAGGCCGCGCCCGGCAGGTGCAGGCCCATCGCCTCCATCATCATCTGGTTCGAGTTGGCCGTGCCGTAGAAGGTGCAAGTGCCGGGCGCATGATAGGAGGCGGATTCCGCCTGCAGCAGTTCCGCGCGCCCGACCTTCCCTTCCGCGTAAAGCTGTCGGATGCGCGATTTCTCGGCGTTGGGCAGGCCGCTCGGCATCGGCCCGCCCGGCACGAAGACCACCGGCAGGTGGCCGAAGGCAAGCGCGCCCATGAACAGCCCCGGCACGATCTTGTCGCAGATGCCGAGGCATAGGGCCGCGTCGAACATGCCGTGGGTCAGCGCGACCGCCGTCGACATCGCGATGACGTCGCGGCTGAACAGCGACAGCTCCATCCCAGGCTGGCCTTGCGTCACGCCATCGCACATGGCCGGCGTGCCGCCGGCGAATTGCGCGACCGCGCCGACCTCGTCCGCCGCCTGCTTGATCAGTGCCGGATACTCGCCATAAGGCTGGTGGGCGGAGAGCATGTCGTTGTAGGCCGAGACGATCCCGATATTGGGCGCCGTCCCGCTGGCCAACGCCTGCTTGTGCTGCGCGTCACAGGCCGCGAAACCGTGCGCCAGGTTCCCGCAGGAGAGGTGCGTGCGCTGCGGCCTCTGTTCGCGGGCGGCCTCGATGCGCGCGAGGTAGTCGCGGCGGCTGTCCGCGCTCTTCGCCTTGATCCGCTCCGTGACCTCCTGGATCGTGGCGTGCAACTGGGTCATGAGGTGTTCACTCGGTCCAGAGGAATTCCAAATCGTCCTTGCGATGGGATAGCAACGTCGCGATCGGCGCGTCGGACGTGCCGGCCAGCGCCTGGAAGGCCACCGTCCGCTTGGGCCGCCCGGCGATCGCCACCAGGATCAGCCGCGAATGCAGCAGCGCCGTTGCGGTCAGCGACAGGCGCGCATAACCGTTCTGCGGCTTGTCCACCGCCACGCACAAGGCGGGGTTGCGGATGTCGAGCCCTGCCCGCGTCTCCGGCAGGCCCGGAAACAACGAGGCGAAATGCCCGTCTGTTCCCATGCCGAGCAGCACCACGTCGAAGGGGCGCGGCATGGAATTGAGCGAGCGCTCCGCCTCCGACAGCCCGCCGCTCGGCCGCGACCTGTTGCTGTAGAGCGAATGGAACTTTGCGACGCTGGCCTCGTTGCGCAGCAGTGCGTGCCGGACCAGATGCTCGTTGCTGTCCACATGGCTGGAACGGACCCAGCGCTCGTCGGTCAGGCCGACATGCACCTTTGCCCAGTCCAGCGGCATGGTCGACAGCCGGTCGAATATCGGCCGCGGCGTCGTTCCGCCGGCGACCACCAGGCTCGCGACGCTGCGCGAGGCGATGCTGGCATCGAGCAATTCGGCGATCTTGTCGGCCGCCCGGTCGGCCCAGCTTGCGCGGTCGGGACAATCGGTCCAGCGGACCTGTGTGCCACTCGGTGGTCTTTCAAGCATCGTCTTCATGCCAAGTCCGCCCGTCACGCTCGATCAGCGCGATGGCGGCGCTCGGCCCCCAAGAGCCGGCGGTATATGGCCGCGCCGGCACATTCAGTTGCTGCCAGGAATCCAGGATGGAATCGGTCCAGCGCCACGCCGCCTCGACCTCGTCCACGCGCATGAACAGGGTCGGCCGGCCGCGGATCACGTCCAGCAGCAGACGCTCATAGGCGTCCGGGATGACCGTGCCGAACGTGTCGGCAAAGCTCAGGTTGAGGGCCGTCTGCTGCAAGCGCAATTCGCCCGGGCCGGGCCGCTTGTTCAGCATCTGGAACCGGACACCCTCGTTCGGCTGCAGGCGCATGATGAGGCGGTTGGACGGCGGCACCGCGCCATAGCTCGGATAGATGAAATGCGGCGGCGTCTTGAATTGCACCACGATCTCGGAGCATCGCTGCGGCAGGCGCTTGCCGGTGCGCAGATAAAACGGGACGCCGGCCCAGCGCCAGTTGTCGATCTCCGCCCGGATCGCGACATAGGTCTCGCGATCGCTCGTCCCCTTGGCGTCGGTCTCGTCAAGATATCCCGGCACCGGCCGGCCATCGATCGCGCCGGCGCGATACTGGCCACGCACCGTAGCGTTCGCAGCCTCTTGGCCGGCCAGCATGTTGAGCGACTTCAGCACCTTGACCTTCTCGTCACGCACTGAATCCGCGTCGAGCGAGATCGGCGGCTCCATTGCCGTGAGGCACAGGACCTGCAACAGGTGGTTCTGCACCATGTCGCGCAACGCGCCGGCTTGATCATAATAGCTCCACCGTCCGCCGATCCCGACCGTCTCCGCCACCGTGATCTGCACATGGTCGATATGCGTGCGGTTCCAAAGCGGCTCGAACAGCGAGTTGGCGAAGCGCAGCACCATCAGGTTCTGCACCGTCTCTTTGCCGAGATAGTGGTCGATGCGGTAGATCTGCCGTTCCGCGAACACCGCGCCCACCGCCTCGTTGATGGCGCGCGAGGAGGCGAGGTCGTGGCCCAGCGGCTTTTCCAGCACCAGCCGCGCGTCCGGCGTCACCAGGTCTTTGCGGCCCAGATTGGCGGCGGTCGGCCCGAACAGGTCGGGTGCCGTCGCCAGGTAGAAAACGCGCACGACGGCCTGCCGGTCCTTCAACATCCCGGTCAGCGCGCCATAGGCATCGGGACTGGTCGCGTCCATGCCGGTATAGGAGAGCCGGCGGGAGAAGCGGGCCCATACGTTGGAATCGAGCGGCTTGCCCTTGGTCGAGAACTCGACGCAGGATTCCTCGACCAGCTTGATGAACGCCTCGTGGCTCATGTCGCCGCGCGAGACCGCGATGATCCGGCCGTCCGGCGGCAGGCGGTTGTCCCTGTCAAGCTCGTAGAGGGCGGGCAGCAATTTGCGTTTCGCCAGGTCGCCGCGGCCGCCGAACACGACCATGTCGAACGGCTCGCTGATCAGCGTGGTGCGTTGCGTGCTCGGCGTCGGCATTTCCATGGTTCAAGTCATCGGCCCTACCGGTGCAAGGGTGCGCCATCCGCCTATTGGAATTTTCCAATGATCCGCGATGACCGCGGCTCGCCGGCACACGACTGTTTTCACCGGGGTGACCGATCGTCTCCCTTTCGTGGCAGTGGTCCAGGCGAACCATTACCGCAACCCGGCAATGGCCGCAAATAGACATGCCGACCCGTGACAAAAGGCCCGGTTTTGAAGCCTTTTTCACTCATGCGATTCTCTCCTTTGGGTGAGATTGGCCACTCCCCACCCGTGGGGAGCGATGAGCGGCTTGGCAATTGCAACGGTTTCCGGCGCTGCCGCTTGCGTGCCTGGATCATGACATTCGTGCGGCGATCGGCTGAGGGAGCGAAACTCCGGGACACGATCACTCCGAGCGCGTGACCTTGGTGCTGCGCAGTGGAACGCCGACATCCGAGACGCGCTGGCCGGCGAGGCCGATGGCGAGGCGTTGCGCGGTCGGCAGCATCGACAGGGCAGCGGCGATTCCCGTCGCCTTCGGCAACCGCAGGATGAGATCGGCGCGTACGTCTTCGGAACCCGACGTGTCGAGCACGACGGTGGGCGAGCCGCTGGCCACGGTATCGCGCGCCAGGCCCGCCACCAGCGGCGCGGCCGGCTCATCCGCGCAGAAATGGACCACGCCCAAATTCGGCCCCAGCATCTCCAGCGGCCCATGGCGCAGTTGCCCGCCCTCCAGGGCATAGGCCGGCATGCGCGCCAGCTCCATCGTGCTCAGTGCTACCGCTTCCGCCACGCCGCGCAAGGAACGCGCGGAATAGACTATGGCGCCGCAGCGCTTGAACAGCTTTACCGCCTCGATCACGTCGAGCCGCGGCCGTGTGCGCAACGCCTCCAGCGCGGTCGACGCCTCCAGCCCCAAGGCCGCGAGCACGCCGAGATGCAGGGCCAGCGTGATCATCAGGCTGCGGGTCGCGGCGAAGGCGTGCTCGGCGCCGCCCGCCCCGACCAGCGATGGCAGCGCTCCGGCGAGCGCCGAGTTCGGCTCCAGGGTCAAGCCGTAGACCCCCGACTGGCCGGCGAGGCCGGCCAGGATGCGATGCACCTCGGCCGACTCCCCCGACTGGGACGCGACGATGACCACCGACTCGCTCAGATCGAGCGGCGAATAGAGCTGCTCCGACAGCGAGAGCGCGACGGCCTGGATGCCGAGCGCGCGATACTCGATTTCGGCTATGCGATTGACGGCGTGGGAACCGCCCATGCCCAGCAGGATGAGGCGCCGGCGCTGGCGCAGCGAGTCGGCGATGCGCGCCGCCAGATCCGCCGCCCCGTTGAAGGACGCCAAGGCATCGTCGTGCTGGCGCACCATTTCCCGGTCGATCGCCAGCAATCCCTCGGCCGTGATCTTGCCCATGCTCATCCTTTGACGCCTCGCGTGGACCCTGCTTTGGCTGTGGCCGGTGATCGACACCGTCCTGATTCGAATCCCATGATTCGGCCGCGGCAGTGATTCAGGCCTTGCGATCAAACCATAGTGCGCGTTGCGTCCGCCCGCGAGGCAGGCCATGCGCCTGCGAGGGCTCTGGCGTGCCCCAAGCGCGACTTGTCACAGCTTTATCGATTCTCGCTCACCGCGCGGTTCCCTACAGTCCGGCATCGGTTGGCGACGATCGGACTGAAATGCTGAGCGTGCGCGCAAGGGGGGTGGGCATCGGTATCATCCTCCTGCTGCTGATCGGCATGCCGTTCGGCGCGACGCGCGGCGCATCCGCAGCCAACATCGTGGTCGATGCCGAGAGCGGCACGGTGCTCGCGGCCGACGCGCCCAACCATCTCTGGTATCCCGCCTCCCTCACCAAGCTGATGACCGTCTATGTCGCGCTGGCGGAAATCGAGGCCGGGCGCCTGCGCTTCGAGGACTCGATCTCCGTCACGCGCCACGCGGCCGCGCAGCATCCGGTCAAGTTCGGGCTGCGCGCAGGCCAGATCATTACGGTGCGCGACGCAATCAACGCCGCGATCGTCGCCTCCGCCAACGATGCCACCGTCGCGCTGGCGGAGAGGATCGCCGGGAGCGAGCAAGCCTTCGCGACGCGCATGACCGGCATGGCGACGGAACTCGGCATGGTGCGCACCGTCTTCCAGAATGTCAGCGGCCTCCCCGCCGATGGGCAAGTGACCACCGCGCGCGACATGGCGATCCTGGCCCAGGCCTTCCTGCGCAATTTTCCGCAGCACTACGAGCTGTTCAACCAGCGCAGCGTCACGATCGGCGGGCGCAGCCGCGGCACGGTCAATTCCATCCTCGGCGCCTACGAGGGCGCGGACGGGATGAAAACCGGCTTCACCTGCGCCTCGGGATACAACATGGTTGCGTCGGCCCGACGCGACGGCCGACGCCTGATCGCAGTCGTGCTCGGGAGCCGCAATGGCGGGGCGCGCACGCTGGAGATGAAACGGTTGCTGGACCTAGGATTCTCCGGCGTTGCAGCACCCGCCATCGACCTGGTCGCCCTCGCCGAGCAGCCGGTCGAGCCGGGCGCCGGCGCGCCGCCCACCATCCTGGCCGGCAGCCATTGCGCCACGCCGCAACTGGTCGGCAGCAGCCTCATCGAATCTCCGGACGAATTGACCGGCTGGGCGGTGGCGCTGGGCAATTACCGCACCCGCACCAAGGCGCAGAAGGCGCTGCAGGAGGCGCAGAGCAAGCTCGGCGCCGCCGCGCGCGGCCGGCCCGCCATCCTCAAGCAAGGCGCGAACGGCCTCGCGCGCTACAGCGTGCTGTTCGCCGGCCTCGAGCAATCCTCGGCCCGGGAGACCTGCGTAACCCTGTCGGGCAAGGGCGGCTATTGCGTCACGCTCAGCCCCAAGATCATCGCGAACCGCTTCGCGCGATAGCCGACATTGTCAGGATAGCGCCCGCATGCCAGGATCGCCCCCGGTCAATGGGGAGATTCGATGGCAGCGATCGACGTGGCGCGGGCTTTGCCGTGCTGGAAAGGCAAGGTCGAGCCGAAGCCGATCAAGGGCGGCATCACCAATGCCAATTTCCTGGTGGAGGATGCGGGCCAGCGCTACTTCGTGCGCGTGGGGGAGGACATCCCGATCCACGGCGTGATGCGCTTCAACGAATGCGCCGCGAGCCGTGCCGCCGCCGCCTGCGGCCTTTCGCCGGATCTGCTCTACCAGGCTCCGGGCGCGCTGGTCTTCCGTTACATCGAAGCGAGGACGCTGAGCGAAGAGGATGTGCGGCCGCGCGCCATGCTGGAGCGCATCCTGCCGCTGCTGCGCACCTGCCATCGCGAGATGCCGAAGCATGTGCGCGGGCCGGTCCTGATCTTCTGGGTGTTCCATGTCGTGCGCGACTATGTCCACACGCTGAAGGCCGGCAACAGCGCGCATCTTGCCGACATTCCCTATCTGCTCCGCATGGCGCAGGATCTCGAGCAGGCCGTCGGACCCGTCGGTATCGTGTTTGGCCACAACGACCTGCTGCCCACCAACTTCATGGATGACGGCAAGCGCGTGTGGCTGATCGACTGGGACTATGCCGGATTCAACTCGCCTCTGTTCGACCTCTCCAACCTCGCCTCCAACAACGGCGTGGCGGAGGCCGATGAGCGCTGGCTGCTCGAGAGCTATTTCGAGCGCCCGCTGACGCCCGCGCTGTGGCGCAGCTACCGCGCCATGAAATGCGCCTCCCTGCTGCGCGAGACCATGTGGAGCATGGTGCAGGAGATCCATTCCGAGCTCGACTTCGACTACCCCGCCTACACCGCCGAATACCGCGGCCGCCTGGAGCGGATGTATACGGAGTTCAAGGGCTCTTGACGGGCTCGAGCGTGCTCGTGCCGCGGCGGCTGCGGGCCGGCGATAAGGTCCGCTTCGTGTCTCCGGCGAGCACGCCGGACCGGGAAGCGGTCCTTGCGCGCGCGGCCATTCTCGAGAGTTGGGGCCTAGAGGTCGATTTCGGGGAGCACGCCTTTCGGAAGACCTGGTATCTGGCGGGCACCGACGAGGAGCGCTTGGCCGATCTCAACGCGGCGCTGCGCGATCCCGCTGTTCGCGCCATCTTCGCGACACGCGGTGGCAAGGGATCCTACAGGATCGCGGACCGATTGGACTTCGAAGCCGCGCGCGGCGATCCGAAATTCCTCGTCGGCTTCAGCGACATCACGATCCTCCATCTCAGCCTTTGGAAGCACTGCCGGTTGATGGGGTTGCACGGCGCGCTGGCGGATGAGGACGGCCGATTCATCGAGCAGAACTGCGCGGCGCTTCGGAGCGCCCTCATGACCTCCGGCGCGATCCGCATCCAGGCGCGGGCGGAGGAGCCGACCGCCGAACTGACCACCGACGGGACAGCCACGGGGCGGCTGATCGGCGGCAATCTCGACATGGTGTCGACCGCGGCCGGCTGGGCCTTGCCCGACCTCACCGGGGCGATTCTGCTGCTCGAAGCCGTCGCCATGCATGTAGGGCAGGTCGACCGGCAATTGACCATGCTCCGCAAGGGCGGCCACCTGGCGGGCCTTGCCGGCATCGCGATCGGTCAGTTCACCGGCTTCGAACTGACCAACCGCTTCACGATCATCGACCTGCTGCGCGAGCATCTTGCCCGGCTAGACGTGCCTGTTCTCGGCGGGCTGCCCTTGGGACACGGCAGCGCGCCATTGGTCGTGCCGGTCGGCGCCATGGCTATGCTCGACACGTCCTCCAGGACATTGACAGCCACGTATGCGTGAAGCGGCCGATACTAGACCCGCATCAGCGGCCGCGTGAGGCAGGTCGGGCCACCTTCGCCCGGCACCGAGATCGCGTCGGCCTCGATCACGTGCACCTTGCAGCCGGCTTCTTCCATGCGGCGCCTGGTTTCCGGGTTGCCCTTCACCATCACCACTTCGCGCGGAGCGATCGTGAGCACATTGCAGCCCATGCTTGGGAACTCCTCGTCCGGCACTTCGACCAGCTGCATGCCGTTTCCGACCAGCCATTCGCGGAACGGAATCGGCATCAGCGGCGAATAGACCAGCTGCAAATCGCGGTCGAGCGGCGAGATCACCGACATCAGGTGGAACACGTCTCTGGGCCCCTTGTAGTGCGGCATGATTGCGACCTCGACATGCACGCCCGGCCCGACGATGTCCTTGAACTGGCGGATGCCCTCGTCATTGGTGCGATAGGTGCGGCCGATCGCAACCGTCTTCTCGTCCAGCCAGATGAGATCGCCGCCCTCCACCTTGCCCTCACCCGTGATCTTGCCGATGACGGGAATGCCGGCCTGCTCGAAGGTGCGGCCGTGGATCGCGGGTTCGCCCTTGCGCGCCGGCTTTCCCATGTTGCACAGGATGATCCCGCGCGGGCACACCATCGCCGCGTCACGCACATAGAGGCTGTCCATGGTCAGCGCATCGTCGGGCGGCAGGAAGACGATCTCCGCGCCGTTGCGCCCCAGGATGTCGGCGAAGGCCGCATGCTCCGCCACCGCGCGGCGGAAATCCGGCGCCGTGTGATAGTTGAGGTCGCGCCATTCGCGATCGACGGTCGCCTGGTCGATCATCGCATCGGCCGGATTGCGCATGGCGACGCGCTTCAGGCGCCCGTATTCGTTCAGTCCTGTGAGCATGATGTTCCCCTCTATGCGGCCGCGCCGGGCAGACCCCGGACGAAGCCGGAAATCCGGCGGCACGCTTCTTCCAGACTCTTGTCGTCTGCCACGAACGACACGCGCACATGCCCCTCCGCGCTCCGGCCTAAGGCCGTAGCGTCCAGCACCGACACTCCGGTCGCTTCGTACAGCCGCCGGGAAAATTCACCGGAGCGGAGCCCTGTCCCGCGCACATCCAGCATCATGAACATGCCGGCATCGGGCGAATGGCATTTGACGCCCGGCACTTGGTTGAGCCGCGCCACCGCTGCGTCGCGCCGCCGCTGATAGGTCGCGCGCATGGTCTCGACCTCGGCGAGGTCATGCTCCAGCGCCACGATCGCGCCGCGCTGCAGGAAGGTCGGCAGGCCGTAAAGCATCGCCATGCTGAGATTGTGCACGTGGTCGATCAGCGCCTTTGGCCCGATGATCCAGCCCATGCGCCAGCCGGTCATGGCGTGCGACTTGGAGAGGCTGCCGACGGTCACGGCGCGATCCGCCATGCCGGGCAAGCCCGCAATGCTGACATGCTCCTTGCCGAAGGTCAGCGTGGCGTAGACCTCATCGGATACCACCCAGAGATCGTTCGCGGCGGCAAGCTGCGCGATGCGCTCCAGGCATTCCCGCGTCATCATCGCCCCGGTCGGATTGCAGGGCGTCGCGAAATAGATCGCGCGGGTGCGCTTCGTCAGGGCGCGCGCCACGTCCTCGGCGTCGAGGTGGAACTCGTTCTCGGCGCGTTGCGGCACCGGCACGATCGTGGCCCCCGGTGCCTGCAAGGTCGCCTCGTAGGTCACGTACATCGGCTCCGGCACGATCACCTCGTCCCCCGGCGCCAGCAGGCAGAGGGAGGAGGCGAACAGGCCGCATTGCGCACCCGCCATCACCGCCACGTTGTCGAGCGTGGTGGGTTGCCCGGTCTTCGCCTGGAATCGCCGCGCAATGGCCGCGCGCAGCTCCTCCAGCCCCAGGAGATCGCTGTAATGCGTGTCGCCGGCCTTCAGAGCCGCGATGGTCGCCTCGGTGATCGCAGCCGGCGTGTCGAAATCCGGGTCGCCGACCGACAGGATGATCACGTCGCGGCCGGCGCGCTGGTCGCTGACCGCGCGGTAATGGATCTCCCACGCGGCGGCCCCTTCTCCGCCGATCCGGTCGACCAAAGGCGAGAATCTCATGAAACAAGTCCTCACGGCTCCTGACGCGCGGCACACTGCAAGACCTGATCCGCGCGGTCAAGCTGGCCTGCCGTCGCGCAGCGGTGGCCAATAAGGGTCATTGCAATCGCTGTTGCGCGCCGCTAGTTGGGGTATGATCGGCTCGCAGTCAGGAGGCATTCAATGGATAAGGTCCACCATCAACCGCTGGGCGGCAACCAGATGCCGCGCTTCGGCGGCCCGGCGACGATGATGCGCCTGCCCGCATTGCCTTCCGCGAAGGGGTTGGACGCCGCCTTCGTCGGCGTGCCATTCGACATCGGCACCTCCAACCGTGCCGGCGCCCGGTTCGGCCCGCGGCAGATCCGCGCGGAATCCTGCCTCATCCGCCCCTACAACATGGCGACGCGCGCGGCACCGTTTGATTCGCTGAGCGTGGCGGATATCGGCGATGTCGCGATCAACACCTTCAATCCCGAGAAGAGCATGGGCATCATCGAGGCCGCCTATGACGAGATCCTGAGCCATAACTGCACCCCGATGACCATCGGCGGCGACCACACCATCGCCCTGCCGATCCTGCGCGCGCTGAAGAAGAAATACGGGCCCGTGGGCATGGTCCATGTCGACGCGCACGCCGACATCAACGACACCATGTTCGGCGAGAAGATCGCCCACGGCACGCCGTTCCGCCGCGCGGTGGAGGAAGGATTGCTGGACGGCAAGCGCGTGGCGCAGATCGGCCTGCGCGGGACCGGCTATGAGGCGGAGGATTTCGACTGGCCGCGCGCCCAGGGCTTCCGCGTCGTGCAGGCGGAGGAGTGCTGGTACAGATCCCTCGCCCCGCTGATGGCGGAGGTGCGCGAGCAGGTGAAGGGCGGTCCGGTCTATCTCAGCTTCGACATCGACGGGCTGGACCCCTCCTGCGCGCCGGGGACCGGTACGCCGGAGATCGGCGGCCTCACCACCATCCAGGGCATGGAGATCATCCGCGGCTGCCGCGGGCTGCAGCTTGTGGGCTGCGACCTGGTCGAGGTCTCGCCGCCTTACGACCCCAGCGGCAACACCTCGCTGATTGCCGCCAACTTGCTGTTCGAGATGCTATGCGTCCTGCCGGGCGTCAAGTACCGCACATAGGCCGCCCAGGGAGCACGGGAAGCGTTCGGGCAGTGGCGACTTGATCCGAGGCGGCGGTTGCGGCTATCTGTCCGCCTGCCCGCGCGGCTGCCGGCTTAGCTCAGCGGTAGAGCAACCGCCTTGTAAGCGGTAGGTCCCCAGTTCAATCCTGGGAGCCGGCACCAACCTCACCCCCGGAAGGCGCGTCTCCAGCCGCAAGTTTCGGCGTTTGGCCAGACCGTTACCCGCCGATTTTAAGACTTTGGTAAGCCTGCCTCTTTTAGCCTTATTTGGGGTGAAACGCGGGTGTCTCCACCGCCCCGAGGGTGGAGAACACGTCAGGTGGGATCCGGCCAGTGATCGCGACCGAAGTCAGCAAGCTGATTGACCTGGCGCGGAACCGCACCCCGCAGGGCCGCAGCGACCTCGTCGCGGCCATCGGCGACCTCATCGACGAAACCGACCGGCGATTCAGCGCACAGGAACTGGCGCTGATGAGCGACATCCTGAAGAAGCTGATCAACGACGTCGCCGGGCCGATCCGCCGGTCGCTCGCCAAGAAGCTGGCCCACAGCCGGAGCGCGCCCGCCGAGGTGATCGAGATCCTCGCCAACGACGAGATCGAGATCGCCGCCGCGATCCTGCAGCACAGCGAGATGCTGAGCGACATTGCCTTGATCGACATCATCCGCAAGCGCACGCGCAGCCATCGCCTCGCCATCGCCATGCGCAAGCGCCTCAGCAGCGGGGTCTGCGACGCCCTGGTGGAGCCGAATGAGCCGGACGTCATCAAGCGCCTGCTCAAGAACCACGGCGCCGAGATCTCGCAGGCCACCCTCGCCTATCTGGTCGATCAGTCGGCCGCGGTCGACCAGTTCCAGGAGCCGCTGCTGCGCCGCCACGATCTAGGCGCGGACCTCGCCAAGCGCATGTATGTTCACGTCTCGGCGGCTCTGCGCGACTTCATCCTGGCTCACTACCACATCGACCGTGCCGAGCTGGACATCACCCTCGCCCAGGCGACCACCGAAGCGCTTGAGAAGGCCACGAGCGAGAGCCATGGGGACGCCGCCCAGGCTTTGGCTGAAAAGCTCGCGCACGGCAACGAGCTGGCCCATGACCTCGTGGTGCAGACCTTGCGGCGCGGGGAGATTCCCCTGTTCGAGGCGATGATGAGCCAGTTGACCACGCTGCCCGCCGAGCTCGCCTGCCGCCTGATGTACGAGGAGGAGGCCGACGGGTTCGTGATCGCGGCGCGGGTCGCCGGGTTCGACCGCTCAACCTTCACCACACTGTTCCTGCTGCTGCAGCACATCCATCCGCGCGGGACGGCGAACGACCCGCAGCAACTGCGCCGTGGGCTGGAGCTGTTCGATCGGCTGCGGCCGGGCACCGCCCGCAAGGTGGTCGCGCGCTACAAGATCAACCCGGACTTCCTGCGCGCCCTCCGCCAGCGCCCCAAGACGGTATCGTGAGGGCCGGCTGATGGGCTCCTGGTCGCCACGATCCAGTGATCTCGATCCGGCGACGCGCCAGCGCAACGACCTGGCCGAGGCGTTCGCGCGAATCCTGCTGTCCGAAGGGCCGGTCGCCGCGCAGGTTCCCGTGTTCTTCCAGGAACCGGACGGGACGATGATCTGGGCCAATGACGGCTATTACAGCCTGGCCGCCCTGCTGGTGAACGCGCCGGAGGCGCAACGCCTGCTCCACCCCAGCATGACGGACGCGCCGCATCTGGCGACGTGCTGGACTGAGACGGCGCAGGGCAGCGCCGAGGGCCGGGCCGTCACGGTCCGCGCCAGCTACGCCAAGCTGACCTACGGTCCGCGGCAGAAGCCGGCCCTCGCCGGGATCGTGCAGGTCGTGCCAGACGAATCCGACGTCGCGCGGCGCCTGCTGGCAACGCAGGAGCGGCTGGAGGACATCATCCGCCTGGTCTCCGACTGGGTGTGGGAAGCGAATGCCGACGCCATCTTCACCGCCGCCTCCGACCGCGTGCAGCGCGCCACGGGCTATCATCCGCGAGAGCTGATCGGCACGTCGATCATGAGCCTCGCCGATGACAGCCTGGCGGCCGAGGAACTGCTCGCGCGATTGCGAATGCTGGCGCCGTTCCGCGACTTCACGCTGCCGATCCGGGCGAAAGACGGCGGCGCCAAGACCTTTCTGGTCAGCGCCGTGCCGGTCTTCGACCAGGACGGCGGCACGCATCTCGGCTTCCGCGGGACTGCCAGCGACATCACCGATCTGAGCGAGCGCGAGCGCTCGATCCTGGCGGCCAAGGAATCCGCCGAGCAGGCGAGCCGCTCCAAGACCAAGTTCCTCGCCAACATGAGCCACGAGCTGCGCACGCCGCTCAACGCCATCATCGGCTTCTCCGACATGATGGCGCTCGCCATCCACGGTCCGATGGGCGCGCCCGCCTACGAGCAATATGCCGCGGATATCAACGGCAGCGCCAAGCACCTGCTCTCCATCATCAATGACATCCTCGACATCGCGAAGATCGAGGCGGGCCGGCTGGACTTGATCGAGGAGGAGACCGCGATCGCCAGCCTGTGCGAGATCGCGATCCGCCTGATGCAGGAGCGCGCGAACGAGCGGCACGTCACCCTGCGCTTCGAAGCGGGTGCGGACCTGCCCAACGTCATGGCCGATCAGCGCGCCATGCGCCAGGTGCTGCTCAACCTGTTGTCCAACGCGATCAAGTTCACGCGGCCCGGCGGCGAGGTGACCTTGCGCGCGCAGCTTTCCGCCGAGGACGAGCTGACGCTGCAGGTCTCCGACACCGGCATCGGGATGCGCGAGGAGGACCTGCATCGCGTGCTCGAGCCCTTCGTCCAGGTCGAGAACGAGCTGACCCGACGCTACGAAGGCACCGGGCTTGGCCTCTCCCTGTCCAAGCAATTGATCGAGCTGCATGGCGGACGGATCGGCATCGTCAGCAAGCCGGAGATCGGCACGACGGTCACGGTCTACCTGCCCGCGAGCCGGCTGCGGAGGCGCTGAGCGATGGAGTTCCTGCTGATCATCGGGTTGATCGTGCTGGTCGCCGCCGGGCTGCAGCTCTGGGCGTTTGCTGCCTGGCAAGGCTGGTGGCGCAGGCTCGCGGCCGTGCCCCTGCTGGTGCTGGCCGGAGACATCCTCCTCATCCTCGTCCAGACCTCGATCGATCCGACCAGCCACAATCTGTGGCCGCTGGAAGTCGCGAGCATCGCTCTCTTCGGCGCTGGCGCGATCGCCGTGCTGTGGCTGGCCCGGCTGGTGACGACGCGGCTTGCCTGAGCGGCAGCGCGCTCAGGCCGCCGCGCGCCGTTCCTCGCTGCCCGACAGGTGGTTCAGCGCCGCCAGCACGCCGCCGTCGCGATGCGGCACCTTGGCGAGCGACAAGCCCATCTCCACCCCGCTAAGCGTGCCGGCCAGCATCAGGTCGCTGAAATCGCCGAGATGGCCGATGCGGAACACCTTGTCGGCTAGCTTGCCGAGGCCAGCGCCGAGCGACATGTTGAAGCGGTCGAGGATCACCTTGCGCAATCCGTCGGCGGAATGCCCCTCCGGCACGAACACGGCGGTCACCGACTGGCTGTATTCGCTGGGCTCGGTGCAGACCGTCTCGAGGCCCCAGGCGCGGACGGCCCGGCGGGTCGCTTCGGCATGGCGGGCGTGGCGGGCGAAGACGGCTTCCAGCCCCTCCTCGTCGATCATGTCGAGCGCTTCCTTGAGCCCGAAGAACAGGTTGCAGGCCGGCGTATAGGGCAGTGCGCTCTTGCCCGCGGCAGCGGCCAGCATCGGCTCCCAATCCCAGAACGCGCGCGGGAGCTTCGCGGTCTTCGACGCGGCGCGCGCCTTGTCGCTGGTGGCGACGAAGGCAAGGCCCGCCGGCAGCATCAATCCCTTCTGCGAGCCGCCGACGACGACGTCGATTCCCCACTCGTCCATGCGCATATCCGCGCTGCCGAGAGAGGAGATCGTGTCCAGCATGAGCAGCGCCGGATGGCTTGCGCGATCGATCGCCTTGCGGATCTCCGCTACGCGGCTCATGACGCCGTTCGAGGTCTCGTTGTGCACGAGCAGGACGGCCTTGATCTTGTGGGCGCGGTCTTCCGCCAGCGCGGCCTCGATCTCCTCCGGCGACGGCGCGCGCCGCCAATCGGTCGTAACAGTCTTCACGTCCAGCCCAAGCTGCCCCGCCATCTTGCGCCACAGCACGGCAAACTGGCCGGTATCGAAGGTCAGCACCTGGTCGCCGGGCGAAAGCGTGTTCACAAGGGCGGATTCCCAGCCGCCGGTGCCGGAGGCCGGGTAGATCATGACCGGCTGGCGCGTCTTGAACACCGGGCGGATGCGCTCGAACACCTCCGCCTGGAGCCGCGCCCAGGCGGGGCCGCGATGATCCAGCACGGGCTGCGCGATGGCGCGCAGGACGCGGTCGGGGATGTTGGTTGGCCCCGGAACCTGCAGGAAATGACGGCCAGGCTGATAGGTCATCGCTCGTGCTCCTTCGGCATGGAACGGCACGAGAAAAACGCTATCGACGCTCAGCAGTTCACACTAATCGGATCGCGACATCGAGAAGCGGCTAAACGACTCGCAGCCTATTCGCCCAACACCACGAGCGCATCCACCGCGACGGCGCCGTCGGCGCGCACCATTAGCGGATTGACGTCCAGCTCGAGCAGCGTGTCGCGGCTGGCCTCGGCGAAGGCGGCGATCGCCATGATGCACTTCACCAGCGCGCCCATATCGGCCGCCGGCTTGCCGCGATAGCCCGCCAGCAGCTTGGCGATCTTCAGGCGTCGGATGGCGGCTTCCACCTCTTCGGCCGAAATCGGCAGCAGCAGCATCGCCGCATCCTCGACCAGCTCGACCAGGATGCCGCCGGCGCCCACCACCAGCGCCAAGCCGAATTGCGGGTCGCGCTGGATGCCCACGATGAGCTCCGCCACCACGTCGCTCACCATGCGCTCGACCAGCACCCGCTCGATGCGGCCGCCCTTGAGGTAGGCGGAGACGGATTTGTCCATCCGCGCCAGCGCCGCCTCGACATCGCCCGGCGATTTGAGATTGACGGCGACGGCGCCGGCTTCGGTCTTGTGGGCGATCAGCGGCTCCGCGACCTTCAGCACGACCGGGAAACCCAATGCGGTGGCGGCCGCGACGGCTTCGGCCGGCGCAACCACGCGGCTCTCCGGAACGGCGAGGCCGAAACGCGCCAGCAGGGTCTTGCCCTCGATTTCGGAGAGCATGCGTCTCCGCTCGCCAGCGGTCGGCGTCGCCGGAATCGTCGCCGGCGCAGCCGTGCCGAGCTTCGCCTTCCGCTGCGCGAAGCGGTGGACGGCGGCGAAGGCTGTCAGCGCCTCCTCCAGCCCCTGCATCGGCGCGCCCTTGGCCGCGATCACCTCCGCCCGCGCATGGGCCGGCAGCAGCTCTGACAGCGTCGAGGTGACGATCGGCATCTTGCCGTGCGCGGTGCAGGCCTTCAGGAGCGCGCGCACCCCCGCCATGCAGGCCGCTTCGGTCTCCGGCCCGTCGGTCGCGAAATCGATCACCAGCATGCCGGCATCGAAATCGCCGCGCATGACGGTGGAGAAGCACTTCACCAGCAGGTCCTCGTGCCCCCAGAGCGACGTGTTGTAGTCGAGCGGGTTGGAGACGGTGGCGAAGACCGGCAGTTGCGTGCGCAGGTCCTCCGCCTGATCCGGGGAAAAGCCCGGCAGCGGGACGTCAAGGGTGTCGCACAGATCGGCGGTCAGCAGGCACTCGCCGCCGGAGCAGGTGAAGACCGCCAGGCGGTCGCCCTTCGGAAGCCCGGCGGTAGAGACCAGCTTCAGCGTCTCCAGCAATTGCGGGACGGAATGCACGCGGATGATGCCGAGCCGCTCGAACAGCGCGTCGTACATCTTGTCGCTGCCGGCGAGCGAGCCGGTATGGCTCATGGCAAATTTGGCGCCGAGCTCGGAATTGCCGGCCTTCAGCGCCACCAACGGCTTGCCACGCTGCAGTGCCTTGGCGGCGGCGCGGCTGAAAGCCGGCACGTCCCTGATGCCTTCCAGGTAGAGGCCGATCGCCGTCACCTTCGGATCGTCCGCCAGGGCGTCGACATAATCCGCCGCGTTCAGGATTGCCTGGTTGCCGGAGCTGATGACATAGGCGAACGGCACCGAGCGGTCATTTCGGCTCAAATTCAGCGCGATATTGCCGCTCTGCATGACGATCGCGCAGCCGGTCTCCACCTGCTGGCCCAGCGCGCCGGTCGGCCACAGGCAGATGCCGTCGATGAAGTTGAGCAGCCCGTAGCAATTAGGCCCGACCACGGCGAGGTCGCCGGCCGCCTGCACCAGCTCCGCCTGGAGGGCGACGCCCTCGCCGCCTACCTCGTTATAGCCCGCGGCGTAGCAGATCGCCCCGCCCGCTCCGCGCGCGGCGAGCTGGCGCAGAATTTCGATGGTGGCCTCGCGCGGGACGGCGATGAAGGCAGCGTCCGGTGCCTCCGGCAGATCCGCGATCGAGGCGTAGCACTTGCGCCCGCCCAGCTCCGGGTATTTCGGGTTGACGACCCATACCTCGCCCGTGAAACCCGTGTCGGCACAGCGCCGAATCGAGTCCTCCATCGCCTGTCCGCCGACGATGGCGACGTGCCGCGGGCGCAACAGGCGCCGCAAATTGCGCTGACGCTGCGATATGTCGGCGTTCATTTAACCGGTCCTTAGCGCCCCAGGCCGCATGATAGCGCTTGGGTGTTAGCAGAGCGCAGGACCGCTGGGAATGTCTGGCCGCGACCCGGCAGAGCGGCCCCGCGACGGACTCACACCAAGTTGCGGGATCCGAACGTCAGGGTAGCCGTCCTGATCCGCCCGGACGCCGCGAAGTGCGTGCATTGGATCACACAGTGTCTTGAAATCGCGACTATTTGCCGTTTGGCGTATGGCATTGCAGCGACTCGGGACGTAGATTCGGGGATTGTGTATGCCCCGAGTCGGGCGGGTGCCTCGGGTGCTCTTAAAGGTCAAGCCGTGAGAACGCAGAAGGTGGGTTCCGGCATGAGGGCCAGAATCGTCTGGCTGAGCGGTATCATTGCCGCCGGCGCGAGCCTTGCCGTCCATCTCCTTCCCGGCGCCGCCATCCAAACCGCTTTTGCTCAGGAAGTCGCCTATTTCCGCATCGGCGCCGGCGCGCCGGGCTCGACGCTCTACGACTTAGCCGGCCAGATTGCGGGCATCATCAGCAACCCGCCAGGCTCCCGCCAATGCGAGAACGAGGGGCCTTGCGGGGTCGAGGGGCTGATCGGCCTGGCGCAGACCGCGATGGACCCGATCGGCGGCCTCCAGTCGGTCGAGGATGGCGCGATGGAATCGGCGATCGTATCCGCGGATATCGCGGCCGAGGCCGCGCAGGGGACCGGCCACTTCAAGAAATCGGGCGCCATGACCGAGCTGCGGGCGATCGCGAATGTCGGCGACCTCGTCCTTCATGTGATCGTCGCGAGAGAGGCGCGGTTCCCGGATCTCGCCGCTCTGAAAGGCAAGCGCATCGCGATCGGCATCGCGGGTTCCGACAACGCGGTCACCGCCGCATTCCTGCTGCGCGTCGCCGGCATCGGCGACAAGAAGACGAAGCTGCTGACCGGTGATCCGAAGGCTGCCGCCCAGGATCTGCTGGAAGACGACGTGGATGCTCTGGTGGTGGTGGCGCGGCTGCCGAGCGCCGACGTCTCGACCCTGATGCGCACCGGCAACTACCGGCTGCTCGGCGCCCAGGTCTCGGGCGATAGAGACACCGGCTACGTCACCGCCGACTGGATTCCGCACCGCCAATATGCCGGGACGGAGACCACCCCAACTCTGTCCGTGCCGGCGATCTGGGTGGTGAATGCCACCCTCTCCACCGAGCTGGCGGATGGGCTGGTGAAGGCGCTCTGGCATAGCGCGACCCAGGGCGAAGGGGATGCCACCCCCAAGAGGCTCGAGATGAGCGCCAGCGACCTCACCGTACCCCTGCATCCCGGCGCTCAGGCGGCCTTCCGGGCGCTGGGCGTCATCCTGGCGCCAGACATGCCTACCGAGCCGGAGCCGCAGGCCACCACCAACTGACCGGGTGTGGCGGTCGTCAGCCTTCGCGCACGGCCTCGATCCGGATGACGAACACCCCGTCGGCTTCCGTGCTGTCTAGCAGACGGTGCCCGGTCGTATCACAGAAATGCTTGAAGTCGCCGGGCGCACCCGGATCGGTGGCGTGGATCTCCAGTACCTCGCCGTTGGTCAGATCCTTGATCAGCTTGCGCGCCTTCAATACCGGTAGCGGGCACTTCATGCCGCGCGCGTCGAAGTGATGGATGCTCATGCCCTCCCCGTCTCCTCGCCCGGTCTGGTGGCTGCCGGCGCATGCGCGCCGAAGACGATCTCCAGAACGCTGGCCGACACGATGATGATGCCACCGATCGCCTCGCGCCAGCCGAACGGATAGTCCGTCCAGATCGCGGCGGTCACCACTCCGACCACCACCTCCGCCATGAACAGCATGCTGGCGCGGGTCGGCGACATCCGCGCCGCCGCCCAGAAGCTGAGCAGCAGTCCCGGTAGCACCCACACAACGGCGATGAGGACGATCCACAGGATGGCCGCCGGCCAGTCCACCGCCGACCAGTCGGCCTGGGCGGGAAATACGCCGAGCGCCAGCACCGCGCCGCCGAAGATCATCGCCGACAAATATTGCAGGAAGGCCTTCTCCGTCATCCCGACATGCGGCGTCATGCGCATCGTGACCAGGCCGACCGCCCAGCAGAAGCCGGCCGCGAGGCCGCCCCACTCCGCGACGCTGCGCGGCAGCGGCAGCCCATTGCCGTCATAGTTCAGGATGAACATGCCCGTAAGGCCGATCGCAAGGGCGCCCGCCCGCCCCGGCGTGATAGGCGTGCGCAGGATCGCCCGCTCCAGCAGCACGCTCCACACCGGATTGACGTAGAACAGCAGCACGACGCGCGCGACGTCGCCATAGACCACGCTCGCCGCGTAGAGATAGTTGCAGATGCCCGTCGATATGCCGAGCCAGAGCAGAGGCAGGCCGCCGGCCACCAGGCCGCGCCCGCCGTCGCGCAAGACGAGCGGCAGCACCAGAACGGCGGGCACGCCATAGATCGACCAGGCCACCCAGCCGCCGGACAGCCCCGTGCCAAAGGCCGCGTGGAGCGGCATCCACATGGAGCCCCAGAAAGCCGCCGACAGGACGATGGCCAGGCTGGGTATGAGAGAGGAATGGCGCGCGGCTGCAGTCAATTCATCACCATCGACCCGGCGCGGTCCGCCTCGCGTTCCATCTCGAGCATGCGGTCATAGGCCTCCAGTGGCACAATCTCGACGCCGGCGATCAGCATCGCGGCGCGCGCATCCGCCAGCGCCGGATCGGCCATTGCGGCCTGTAACCCGGCGCGCAGCCATTGCAGGTCCTCCGGCGAAACCTCGCGCCGCGTCACGTAGGGCAGCGCCGGCGCGCTGGCGCTGCGCGCGATGACGCTCAGCGGCGCGACCTCCTGCGGCGCGACTGCCTGGAGATGGGCATAGCTGACGCAGTCAATGGCCGCAACATCCGCCCGGCCGTCTCGCACCGCCGCCAGCGAGTTGCGATGCCCGCCGGTCTCCACGATGCGCGCCGGCCCGCCCTTGCCGATCAGGCTGTGACGCAGCGCATTCCAGCCCGATTGCGAATCATAGCCGTTGATCGCCGCAATCCTTCCGGCGACATCGTCCAGCGTGCGCACATCGGACTCGCGCCGCGCGACGATCACGCTGTGGTAGCGCGGCCCCGTGCAGCCATCCACCGCGTAGACCGGCGTGGCGACCAGGGTGACGTGGCCCTTCAGCTGATGAGTCAGCGGATAGCCGCAGGTCTGCGCGATGAAGAGATCCGGCGCCTGCCACAGCGCATAGAGGTCCTGCGGCATGTGCGCGGTGTCCGGAATATCGCCGAGGCCGGCGGCGCGCCAATGCCGCGCCAGGCCCGCCCACCACGCATCGATCGCGGCGCGGCGCTCCGGCATGTCGTACATCGAGATCATGGCGCGCATGTATGGCGAGGCCGCTCAGAACGTCACGGGACTGGCGGCCATGGTGCCGGGCGACTGCGCCGCGCCGTCGTCGATGCGGTAGTAATCGCCCTTGTCGTCGATGAAGATGTGGCGCGCGGTGACGAGACCGGTCGGCAGGTCGAGCGCGCCCGCCGCGATCGAGACGTAGTTGCGGGCGGTCCCCTCCCAGAACAGGTTCGATCCGCAGTCGCGGCAGAAGCCGCGCCGCGCGGCATCGGACGACTGATACCAGGCGAGCCGGTCCGCGCCGCGCAAGGCGATTTCCGGCCAGGTGCTGGCGGTATATCCGCCGAAATGGCCGTGCCAGCGGAGGCATTGGCCGCAATGGCACCACACCACGTCACGCATCTTGCCCGATACGGTGAACGAGACGCCGCCGCACAGGCAGCTTCCGCAATGCTCCGACAGGTCTGTCGCTACGGGCGGGCATGGATCACTCTGCTGACGATCTTTGTCCGCGGATTCCACGAAGCACGGCGCATCTTCAGGGAGCCCGTAGTAATCGCCCTTGTCCCTGACCCAGATGTGGGAGGTCGTCGCGAGCCCGGTCGGCTGATCGAGGGTTCCGGCGGCGGCGTCCATCGCCGCGCCATCCTTGAACCGCCAGAACAGCTTCGAACCGCAGAGGCCGCAGAAGCCGCGTTCCGCATCCGCCGAGGATGCATACCAGCGCAAATGCTCCGCGCCGTCCAACTGGTAGTCGCCCGCCTTGCCGCCGACATAGGCGCCGAGCGAACCGTGCCAGCGCCGGCACATGCCGCAGTGGCACACCGTCAGCGCGCTGTGATCGCCACCGTGGCGGTAGCGGATTGAGCCGCACAGGCATCGTCCTTGCAGCATGAAATAACCCTCCGTTACGCCTTCAATCCTACATAGCCGGCTTGCCGACCGCCCGCCTGCATAAATCCGGCACCGTACGGCTTTCGACCGACTTGGCGGCTGTTATCAACTTGTATATACAGGTAGCATAGATCGGACCAAACTGTGCAGATGTCCAACGTTCCGCCCGCCTCGTCTACCGCGTCCAGCTCGGACGCGCCCATCTTTTTCATCGACTGGCCCACCGTTTTTCTCGCGATCGGCGTCTACGCGACCTTCGCCATCGTGACGCTGAGCTATCACGACATGCCGTGGTGGCTGGTGCTGCCGGCCGGCGCGATCATCGTGTGCCTGCACGGCTCGCTGCAACACGAGGCGACGCATGGCTTTCCAACCAGGTGGGAGGCGGTCAATTCCTTCATCGTCGGGTGGCCGCTCTGGCTTTGGCTGCCCTATCTCAGCTACCGCTTCACGCACCGCACGCATCACATCGACGAGAACCTGACCAATCCGGAGCTGGATCCGGAATCCAATTATTTGACGGCGGAGCAGATCATCGCCATGTCGCCGCTGCGCCTGCTGGTGCGCAATGCGATGCGCACATTGGGCGGACGCATGCTGCTGGGCCCGGCCTATTACTGCTTCTTCGCCTGGCGCGAGAAGGTACTGGCCGTCCGCGACCGGCGCTGGCGCGCACTGCGGCCGCTGCTATGGCACCTGCCCGCGATGGCGGCCGTGCTCTATTGGGTGCTGGTCGTGTGCGACATCCCACTCTGGGCATACATCGCCTTCTTCGCCTATCCGGGCACGTCGCTGACGCTCGTGCGCTCCTATGCGGAGCATCGTGCCGCGGGGCCGGTGCAGCAGCGCACCGTGATCTGCGAATCCAATTTCTTCTGGAGCTGGCTGTTCCTCTACAACAACCTGCACCTCATCCATCACCGTCATCCACGCTTGCCCTGGCATCAGCGGCCCAGGCGATACGAGGCCGAGAAGGCCGCGCTCTCGCCGGAGCTCGGCTACTATCGCCTCAGAGGCTATTCGGAGGTGTTCGGCAAATGGTTCCTGCGCGCCAAGGAGCCGATGGTCCACCCGGCCGAACTGCCCACGCCCGGCCCGCAGCAGGCTGCGTGATCGCCTAGCACGACGGAAGCATTCAGAAGTGTGCGGGCGCTCGGCACCCGGCGCCGAGACTTGTCAACGCAACGTATCCTCGGGTAACCAGGGGTCCACTGGCGGGGGGGCGCTCGAGCGATGGATTTCAGGATAGGCGCGCCGCAGCTTCTTCTCTTGAAGGCGGCGCTCTCCCCCGACAAGACCGAAGGCGCCGCGGCGCTCGAAGAATGGTGGCGGGGCATCGCCGATTTCAATGCGGTCCGTGGCACCGACAGCGCACTCTTCCCCCGCATCTACTGGAATGTCGGATCGCGCATCCGCGACGCAAGGCTGGCCGCCCGCCTGAAGGGCGCGGCGCGCCACCAATGGGTCAAGAACCAGTACATGATCGCTGGCGCCGGCGATCTCGTGAGCCGGCTCGCCCAGGCCGGTGTCCCCGCCCTGTTGATGAAAGGCGCCGCCATCGCCGCCGCGATCGACGACGACCCGGGTCTGCGCATCATGTCCGATTGCGACCTCCTGGTGCCCAGGGACCGGGCCCTCGAGGTCATTGAGATTCTCGTCGGCGCGGGGCTGCTCGAGCATGTGCCGGTGAGCCCGCGCGACCTCGACCTGATACACGGCATCACGCTGACGCGGCGCGACAACCGGTACGCCCAGTTCGACATTCACTGGCGCCCGTTGCGCGCCGTCGGTACCGAGCAACTGGCCAAGGAGATGTTCGCGGATGCGAGGCCGGTGCAGTTCGCCGGTCACACCGCGCTCGCCCCCAGTCCAGAGCATCTTCTCTTACACGCCATCGTCCATGGCGTGGAATGGTCGCCTGATCCGCGCTACGAGTGGCTGGTCGATGCGGTCAAGATCCTGCGGCGCAGCGGCGAATCCTTTGACTGGGCAAAGCTGGCAGGCATCGCCCGGCGCTATCGTTTCGGCTACGTGGTCGGATCGGCGCTCGCCGAAGCGGCCGCGCGCATCGACCTCCCCGTGCCCGGCTGGATCGCCCGAGACCTGCGCCAGCCTTGGGCGGTGCTCGAGCGGCTCGAGGCCGGCATACGCCTGTCCAAGCCGTCCTCCCGCTCTACCGCCGACGAGATGCTCCTGACGGTCCAGCAGTTGCGCCGCCACAGCGAGCGGAGCCTGCGCCGCCCAGCGCTCGCGGTGGTTCCCGGGCTCGTACAATCCTTCTATGGTCCGGTGATGAAGAGCCGGTCCTTCATCGACAACGATCAGAAGGAGCGGATCACGTTCCTGCGGGGATGGTCGGCGCCGGGGCCCACCGGGCGATGGACAGAGGGGCGGCATGTATCGTTGGCGATCTTCGCGCCTGGGCAGCCGCGTCCGGCGATGCTCGCGATCCGGAGCCATCCGCTGCCGGAGCAAGCCATCGGCAGGCAAAAGGTGGACGTGTTCGCGGGACTGCGCCATCTCAAGACCTTGACCTGGCCAAAGCGAGGTCACGGCGCACACGTGCATACCGTGCGGCTTCCGTCGGGGATCTGGCGCGGCGATACGGCGGTCCTGCGGTTCAGGATCGACCGGCCCATGTCGCCGATCGAAGTCGGCATAAACGGCGATCCACGGGTGCTGGGGCTGTTCGTTCAGGACATCTGGGTCGATCCGCCCATGCGCGATGTCGTTGGCAATCCGCTGGACCTGTCGAGCGGCGGGTCAATACCGGCGGCGATGTGGCGCGGCTGGGCCAAGCCGGAGGCGGAGGGCTGCTGGACACTCGGCCGGCGGGCGCTGCTGCGCTGGCGCGCGTCTCAGCCGATTGGCGCTGGCGCGCGCGTGGCGATCGAGATAGACGCGGTCGCTGCGGGTGCCAAGGATCTCCACGGCTCGATCTCGGTAAACGAAGCGGCGGGCACACCGTTCCGGCATCGCCCCGGACCGTCCCGCTTCACGGTCGAGGTGCCGGTTCCCGGCGCCATCGCCGCCGGCGAGGAGGTGTCGGTCAACCTGCGGATCGACAATCCACGTCGGCCGGCTCACACTCTTCGAAATCGCGACATGCGCCTGTTGGGGCTCTTCGTCCGTCGCCTCTGGGTGGAGCCGTCCCAGCGTCAGTCTTGATCGGATTGCCTCAGTGAAGGTACGGGCGCTGCCGCCGCGCACTGCCGTCGCCGGATGTCGAGCGCCCGCTTCAAGCCGATCAGGCTCTCCTGCTGCTGATCGTGCCGGCGAAGCAGGCCGGTGTTGGCTCCATGCAGGCGCCGATAGGCAAGGACGTCGGCCAGCATCCTCGTCTTCAGGCCAAGCGCGACGGCACGGCTGTACCATGGGACGAAGTCCGAGGTGCGCAGCGCGTCGTCGAACAGGCCGAAACGTTCGATCGCCGAGCGCCTGATCAGCAGGGTAATCCTGGAAATGCCGGGCTGGGCTTCGCTCAGGCCGCTGTCCGCGGCAGGGAACTCAGCGCCGGCGAACTGGCGCATATGGCCGAAAAGCCCGTCGACGGAGCGGTCGGCCGCCAGCAGGGGCATCTGCAGCCGCAGCTTGTCGCGCGTCCAAAGATCGTCGGCATCGAGGAAGGCGATCGCGTCGCCGCGCGTTTCCCTGATCCCGCAATTGACCGCTTTCGCCGGCCCGGCGTGGTCCTGTCGGATCACCCGGACCGCCGCGCCATACGGCTCGAGCAGCTCGGCGCTGCCATCAGTCGACCCGTCGTCAATGACGACGATCTCGTGCGCGGCGAGCGTCTGGGCAAGTATGCTGTCGATCGCTTCCCGGATGTAGGCGCGCGTGTTGTAGAGCGGCACGATGACCGAGATCTTCATTGGGGCCGCCTGCGCAGGAGGGAGAGGGCGCGAAATACTTCCATGGCGCTCGCCTGGTTTCTGTCAATGTCCGCGGAAATGTTCCCGCCGTGCAGGCGGTAGAGCATGGCGATCTCGTCGATCAGCTTGAAGGTTATCCCATGTCGGCGGACGCGCATGACGAACTCCGTGTCCTCCGCCACCCGCAAGCCCTCATTGAAGTGCCCGACGCGGTCGAAGACGCTGCGCTTGATCAGCAGCGACGGCATGTTGTGGAGCCGGTGCAGAGTCTCTAGGTTCTCCCGCGACCGCGGCTTCTCGGTCCGCTCGTCCAGCATCTGGACCCGCCCGGCGACGATGTCCGCGGACTCGTCCGAGCCAAGGGCCTTCGCCAGCGCCGCGAGGCGGCCGGAGGGCCACAGATCGTCGGAATCCTGGAACGCGATGGCGTCTCCGGAAGCCCTGCGCAGCCCCGCATTGCGCGCGGCCGAAACACCTCGATTGGCCTGCGTGATTACGGAGACCGCCGCGCCGTAACGCTGCAGTATGCCCGCCGACCCGTCGGTCGAGCCGTCATCGACAACGATGACCTCGTCGGGCGGCCGGGTCTGCGCAAGGACACTGTCCAGCGATCTGGCCAGGAACCGTTCGGAGTTATGGACCGGGATGACGCAGCTTATCTTCATTGCCGCCTCGACGCCTCTTCAATCGCTCACGCAGGGCCGCCATGAGGTGATACTGCGACACGCTGTTGTCGATCGACGTGTTGCCCGCGTGCACGCGGTAGATGAGCGTCACTTCCGGCAGATACAGGGTCTTGGTGTTGGTTTCCAGTCGACGGATCATGAAGTCGGTATCATCGGCATAGCCGATGCCGGTGTGGAACGGACCGAGCGCCGCGAACAAGCCGGCGCGCACGCAGATCGAGCCCACCAGATACTCGCGGTGCGCGCATGACAGATCGACGTCGGTGGTCCGTTCCGCCCGCTGATACAGCATTTCGACCAGGCCCGCCGCCACCTGCGCGTCGGGCTGCGCCCGTAGCGCCTCCACCATCACGCGCGTCCGGTCCCGCGGCCAAAGGTCGTCCTGGTCCAGGAAGCTGATCAGGTCGCCCGAGGCATGCGCAAGTCCCGCGTTGCGCGCCGCCGCCACGCCCTGATTGGGCTGGCGAACGATCTTCACGCGATCTCCGAACGAAGCCAGAAGCTGGGGCGAAGAATCGCTGGACCCGTCATCGACGGCGATGATTTCGTGCGGCGCGCAAGTCTGCGCGAAGACGGATTCGAGCGTCTCCACCAGATAGGCGCTGCCGTTATGGACCGGGATGATGACGCTGACCTTCATGCCGCGCTCCGCTTTTCGACGAGGCGTGACAGCGCGCATGACAGCTGCTCGGGGTCGCCGCCGGCGACCAGCCCGTAGCATGGAACGCGCTCCACCACTGCGGCCAGCTTCGCGAAGGTGGACGGCTCGTCGCCGATGAGGCTCTGCTGCGCCGCCTCCATGAGCTTGCGCAACGTCTCGGAACGGCTGATGGGGCGCAGGTGCAGTTCCGTCCAGTCGGTCGGCTGCGGCACCAGGATGGCCGAGATTTCGGCCTCTCCGACCGTCAGGGGCCGCATGAGGGCCATGTCGATCTCTGCCTTGCTCTCGCCCGCGTCATCGGAGACCCGCAGGCAGGCCGCCATGACCTCGGGAAACCGGGAGAACGTATCCTCCCGCAGGCGGGCCGAGTTGTACAGGGCGGCCACGCGCGCCGGGCCCGCGCGCACGAGGACGGCGTCGTCGCCCAGATAGTCCCAGCCGCGCAGCGCGCAGGTCATGGCGATGCTGCTCTTGCCGGCGCCGCTCAAACCGGCGATCAGCACGCCTCTCCCGTTCAAGGCGACGCTTGCCGCGTGGATCGGCGTCCAGGGGCTCGGCAGCGAGAGGCCCTTGATCGCATGCAGGAATGGCCGCGCCACATGCCAGGAGGCGATTTTGTCCGGATGGGTGAACCAGACCAGCCCGCGCGCGGCACCCCGGTCGATGGCAGTCAGGTAGCCATCGGCCTCGTTCAGCCACAGATAGTAGATATCCTCGTTCGCGCGCAGCAGGGTCCTGCCCCGGCGATCGGGCGGCGGCAGAAGCTTTCGCAGCCAGCTCACATCGCCGCCGACCACGTCGATCACCACCGATGAGGGCGGCGCCTTTACGCCGCCGCTGCGCATCATTGGCAGCAGGCGTTGCAGCGCCGGAGAGGGGTGGAGTCGCATGGCGACGGATAGATCACCGAACCGGAAGGTCGAGCGCGGCATCGCCTTCTTCGGATCGTGGCGGTCGGCCTCCGCCAGCGCCGCTCGCAAGACGTCGGGCAGAGACATGGACTGCCGGGCGTCAGCCTGCCTGGGCAGGAGGATTCGTGTGCGGCCAGCCCATCTCTTCGACGTCGTGCACCGGATCGAGCAGCAGCAGATCCTCCATGTCGGTGAACCGCTCCAGCATAGGAAAGCCGTAGGCGCCCGCGGCCGCCGGGACTGGTGTCCAGGCCGACGGCTGGATGCCGTCCGCCGGCTCGATCAGATTCTCTTCGATCAGCGCCTCGACCAGGCTCATTGCCGCGGCGCCGAATGCGCCGGCATCCTCCTCGCTCAGGGCCGCAACTTCCGCAATCACGCGGTCGCGCGGCAGGCCCGCGATCAGTCCTTCCCAGATCTGTGCGGCGGGGCCGAGCAGGCTGTAATAGACGCCCCGGGTGAAGTTGGCGGCGATGACTTCATCGCCGAAGGAACGCGCGCTGACGTTCTTGGACGAAGACAAACGATACTGCACGGCCACGGCTGATCCCCCGATCCGATCTGAACTGCAACCGCCGCAGCAACGTCAGGCCGGTTGCCGCAAACGGCGCCACCAAGAATGGCGCACCCAGCGAATTTCGAACTCGCGACCTGTGCCTTCAGAGTGCAACGCTCTATCTGGCTGACGCACCTTTGCGTCCAAGCTGAGGCACCATACGCGACCGCCAGACCGCCATCAAGCGTTGCCCGGCCGGAGAACTTCAAACTGATCAAGCGGTTGCGCCGCTGCGGTCCCGCTCGCAATGTCTCCGACGCGCCGGTCCGTGCCCTAGTCTAGTTCGACGGAACGCCGCCCTCGGCCTTGCGCCGTGCGACGTAGTCCTTGAGCGCCTCGTCGATCGCGGGATCGAGCGGCGGCGGCGTGTAGTCCGCGAGCAGTTGTTTCCAGATCGCATTGGCGCGCTGGGCGGCTTCCACCGCACCTGCCTGCCGCCACGTCTCGAAATTGCGCCAGTCGCTGACCAGCGGCGCATAGAACGCCGTCTCGTAGCGGGCCAGCGTGTGCGCAGAGCCGAAGAAGTGCCCGCCCGGCCCCACCTCCTTGATGGCGTCGACCGCGAGCGTATCGTCATTCACCTCCAGCGGCCGCATGAACTCGGTCATGCCCTGGATCATCTCGGCGTCCACCACCATCTTCTCGAACGAAGCGACGAGGCCGCCTTCCATCCAGCCCGCGCCGTGCAGGATGAGATTGGCATGCCCCATCACCGCGCCCCACAGCGACATCTGAGATTCATAAGCCGCCTGCGCATCGACCGCGTTGGCGGCGCAGGCGTTGCTGGAGCGGAACGGCAGCTTGTAGCGCCGTGCAAGCTGGCCGCTCGCCAGCGCCGCGCGCGTGTATTCGGGCGTGCCGAAGGCCGGCGCGCCGCTCTTCATGTCGACGTTGGACGTGAACCCGCCATAGACGCACGGCACGCCCGGATTCACCATCTGGATGAAGCAGATGCCGGCCAGGGCCTCCGCGTTCTGCAAGGCCAGTGCGCCCGCGACCGTCGCCGGCGCCATCGCACCCGACAATGTGAACGGCGTCAGCACCACCGGCTGGCCGTGCTCCGCCATCGCCGTCAGGCCCTGCAGCATCGGGACGTCGAGGCGCAGCGGCGAGTTGCTGTTGACGATGGAGAACAGGCTCGGCTCGCGCGCAAGCTGCTCCTTGTTGATGCCGCGCGCGATGCAGATCATCTCCACCGCGTCGAGGATGCGCTCGCGCCCCAGGCTGTAGGGATGCCAGATGCGGTCGGTCAGGGTGATCGCCGCGTGATGCGCATCGAGATGGCGGGTCGAGGGCGGGATGTCCGCCGGCTCCACCGGATAGCCGCCGATGAACTGCACCGCGTTCAGGCTCTGCACCAGCCGCAGCAGATTGCAGTAATCCTCGAAGGTGCCCGGACGCCGCCCGCGGTCGAGGTCGGAGACATTGGGGGCGGACGCCACAGAGCCGAAATTGATGTGGTTGCCGCCGAAGGTCAGGTTGCGCTCCGGCACGCGGGCATGCAGCGTGAACGACGACGGCGCCTTCGCGACATACTCGGCGATCAGGTTGCGGTCGAAGCGGAGGCGCTGCGTCCCTGGCACCAGTTCCGCCCCGTTCGCAACCGCGCGCTCGCGCGCCTGGCTGTCCAGGAACTCGATGCCGAATTCCTCCAGGATGCGGATCGAGGCTTCGTGGATGCGCTCGATCTGCTCCTCCGACAGCACCTCGATCGGCTTGTAGGGATTGCGGTGGTTGCGCCAGGGCAACTGCTTCACGCCGCCGACGGTGCGGCGTTCGCGGCGCGCGCGCTGCTCTCGTTGCATGGACAAGTCCCTTTCACCCCGCACAGCCGGTCTCAGTGACCCGATATCAGCCCTCCTCGCCTCATGCCAATGAGATTTGGGACGTCGGCACTGGCCATTTTTCGATGAGGTGGAGGGAGAAAATTTGCCTTAACGGCGGGGCCGAACCGAAGCCTCGCTCGAGCCGGCTATTTTACCGGCAAGCCAGCTTTCGCAAGGTCGGCTATCTGGCGCTCGAGAATGAGGGAATCGCTATAGAAGTAGCCTTCTCGGAACTTCGCCTGCGTGAACAGCGGATCCATTTTCAGTGCCTGGCTGACCGCAGCCTTCGCGTGCTCCATTCGATCGAGGCGCACAAAGGCGGCCGCACGACTGAGGTAAGTGTCGGCATCCCAGGGACGGGGGACCTTTGTGAAGGCCTCGATCGCTTCCTCGTACCGCCCTGCTACGTAGTAAGCCCAGCCAAATCGCCAATAGTTGTTGAAATTCGGCGTCTGCCGCATCTCGATCGTCAACCACTCTATGGCCTTCTCCGGCTTTCCCGCCATGGTCGCGACATTCGCCAAATTTCCGAGCATGAACGCATCATACGGTGCCAAGGCGACGGCCGCCTCGGCCTCCGCCCAGGCGCGCTCGAAGTCGTGCTCTTGAGACTTGACGTAAGCCATGAGCCAATGACCAAGCCGTTTTGTCTGCGGTGAAAGGTTCTCGCCCGCCAAGCCCTCTCGCGCCAATTGGGACGCTCGTTTGAAGTCTGCCGCGAGATCATCGCTTTGCCAGAACCAGGCGGCCATATAGTACGCAAAGCCGAGTTTGATCCGCAGCAGCGACGAGTTCGGAAATTTCCGCAGTCCTTCCTGCCAAATCTGTTGGGCCTTCTTGAAGTCGCGCTTGGTCTCCGCGGCCATAAAGACCTCGTGACCCCGCAGGTAGTAGTCGTATTCGTTGAGGTTGGCGGAATCCGCGCCCCATGCCCGCTTGTATTCTGCGCGTCGGACTTGACCCTGTTCGCCTGTCAGCGAGGTGATGATCTTGCCGATCACCTCGTCCTGTAGGGCCCAAGGATCGCTACCGGCATTGTCATAACGCTCGGCCCACACATGCCGGCCCGTGCCCGCGTCAATAAGCTGGGCAACGATGCGCACCTTGTCTGCTTCCTTACGCACGCTGCCCTCGAGCACAAAGTCGACATCGAGTTCCTTGCCCACCTGCCGGATGTCAACGGCTTTGCCCTTGTAGGTGAAACTCGAATTGCGCGCGACCACTGCAAAGTCCGGGAACCGCGACAGCATGGTGATGATGTCCTCGCTGACGCCATCGCTGAAATAGCCCAACTCCGGCTCGCCGCTCAGATTGTCGAATGGCAGCACGGCGATGGCCGGCACGCCGCTCGCTGACAGCTCGCCGCGCGGGTACAGATACCAGCCCACGCCCGCGCCGCCTGCCAAGTACACCACAAGAACAAGCGCGCCGATGAGCCGGGGTCGGTGCCGAAGGTTGGCAAGCCACACCACCGCCCGCGGCCGCGGCGCTTTGGCGCCCAACAGCACGCGAAAGACTGCCAGCGGCTCCGCGATGTTCTTGACGCGATGCTCGCCGAGCGACTCGAACTCGACGCCGACCTTGTGCCTGACCTGATTGTAGACGTTGCGGGTCGCTGAGATGCCGCCCGGCTCGGCCAGCTTTTGCACCCGATCGGCAACATTCACGCCGTCGCCGAATAGGTTGCCGCCCTCGGCCATGATGTCGCCGATGTTGAGTCCGATGCGGAATTCGAGCCGCTTGGCCTTAGCCACCTGCTCGTTGCGCGTCGCTATCTCCTGCTGAAGCTCGACCGCGCACAGTGTCGCCTCTACGGCGCTCGGGAACTCGGCCACCACGCTGTCGCCGGCGCTGTTGAACACACGCCCGCGATGGGCCGCAACCAAGCCGTCCACGACTTCGCGGTGAGAGCGGAGAACGTTGAGAGTCCCCTCTTCGTCGGCGCCCATCAACCGGCTATAGCCGGCGATGTCAGCCGCGAAGATCGCGGCGAGCTTCCGTTCCATGCGGCCAACCATGCGGCCAAGAGGATGTTTGAAACGACTGACAGTAGTCCCTTTTATCGCCCGAAGATAGGAAGAAGATTGCGGCACGGACGCATCCGCCTTCGCGAGCTCCGAATTTGCCTGACCTGTTGAGCTCGCGGCGACGGAGAAAGAAAAAGGGGCCAGACGGCCCCCAGTGCATTCCTTTCCGGTCCGTCCGTCAGTTCGACGCGACCACCGGCATGCCGGCGTCCTTGGTCAGCTTGACCTTGACCTTGGACATCTCGCCGGCGGAAATATCGATGGTCTCTTTGCCCCACATGTCGCCATAGCGGGCGATAACCAGGTACTTGCCTTCGCGCAGCATCATCTTCGGCTCGGCACCGCGCTGCTCCGTCACCAGATCATGCTCGCCCTTCTTGTTCGGCTTGGCGCGGACCACCTGCCAGGTCACGTCCTGCGCGATCTTGTTCTTGCCGTGGAAGGCCGCCGGCTCGGCGTAGCCGGCATAGAGGTTCAGCGTGTACTCGTAGGACTGGCCGGGCGTGAGCGGGACCACCAGGTCGGCGGTCGTGCCCTTGTAGGTGGCGCGCACTACGTAGCCGCCGGCCGGAACGCTGAAGGTCGCGGTCGGCGCCGTCACGCTGTGCACGAGCTTGCCGCCGTCCGGCTTGCCCTTCACATAGGTCAGCATGTCCCACTGGACCGGCTCGCTGACCGGCTTGCGGCCCTTGGAGGTGATCATCTTGATGCGGATCTCCGCGAGGCCGAAGGTCATCGTCCGCACCACCGGCTCCTTGCCGACGGTGAAGGTCTGCTTGGCGGACATACCCTTGGCCTTGCCGAGAACCTGATATTGCCCCGGCTGCAGCTTGGTCTTGAGGACCACCGCCGCCTCCACCACGGCCGGCTTCTTGCCGGGCTTGCCGTTCTTGTCGAGCTTCGTGACGGTCCAGGAGACCGGCTCGGTGATCTCCTTGCCGTCCATGCCGTTGGTGGCGTTAATCGTAACCTCGGCCTCCGCAGCCGCCAGCACGCCGTTGCTGGCAGTCAGGAAGGCGGCCGCCGAAAGGAGGACGGCAATGAAGAACGTCGCGACGCGCGTCATAATCCGCACGGTGCACCCCCGAAAGCCAAAATATTGAAAGACTTAATAACCCAGGGACTCGTCTGCTCTCAAGCTCTGGTTCGCTCCATGGTCCGGGCAATTCATTAAGAGTCCCTTACCCGCGCCCGGAGCCTGGCGGTCACGAACGCTGTCATATGAAACCGGGCGTGATCGGGCTGGTAGCGCCATTGCGCGCCGATCGGACAGGCGAGGCGCGCCAAGCACCCCACGTTGCTGCACGATCCAGGGTCATGCTGCGTTGCAACAACGTGATCGACGCAGCGGTCGACGTGGTAGCTGTCCTTGGAGAACGCGCTCACCGGACAGTGCGTCAGGCACGGCCGGTCCACACAGGAATCGCACGGGTGGGCCTGTTCCGCGCGCGGCGCATCGATCGGCGTGCGCAGCAGGATTGCGGCGCGGTACGCATGCCAGAGCCCGTATTCCGGATGGATCTGAATCCCGATCGGCGAGGAGCGGACCCCTTCCGCGCGCTGAGCCCAGCGCTGGAACGGCCAGTAGGGCGGCCCGTCGAATGGATAGAGAGCCGTGCCCTCGACCGATCGCGCGATGGGGTCGATCGTCTGCCGGGTCCAGCCGTCCAGCGGGTCGGCACCCGGCAGTGCCGCGATAGCGGCGCCGCTCCTGTCCCACAGCTCCGAGCCAACATTCCCCACGAGGATGAGCGTCCGCGCCCATGGCGCCTGCGCCAGAATGTCCCGGTCCTGCTCGCCGTCGGTTGCAAATCCCCCGCGCAGGCGCAGACCGTAGCGCGCAAGGGCGCCATTCAGATCAGCGTGCGGCACACGCGCTCCTGGACGCGGCGCCGGCCGCAAGTCTAGCATGGCGGCCTGTGCGCCAACCTGGGGAGCATATCGACATGCTTGAGACCGAAACCGTCAGCTTCACCCGCATGGATGAGGGAACGGGCGAAGAGTATCAGCTCCTCGATCGCCACTACAAGAAACTGGATATCGGGCTCGTGGACAACGTGCTAGAGCAGCTTACGCGTCTGCGGGGCGACACGATGGGCTACCAGATCGACCGCTACCAGCACAGCCTGCAGACCGCGACCCGCGCGATGCGCGACGGCACCGACGAGGAGATGACCGTCATCGCCCTGCTGCACGACGTCGGCGACCTCCTCTCGCCGTGGAACCACTCCGACCTCGCGGCCGCGATCCTCCAGCCCTATGTCAGCGCCGACAATCACTGGCTGGTGCGGCATCACGGCATCTTCCAGGGCTATTACTTCTGGCATCACGGCGGCGGCGACCGCTTCGCGCGCGAGCGCTACCGCGGCCATCCGATGTTCGAGCGCACCGCCGAATTCTGCGAGCGCTGGGACCAGATGTCCTTCGACCCGAACTACGACACGCTGCCGCTCGAGGCGTTCGAGCCGATGGTGCGCCGGCTGTTTGCGCGCCCGCCATTCGGACCGCATGTCGCGGGACCGGCGGCATGAGCTTCGTGACCGGCATCGGTGGGATCTTCTTCAAGTCGCGTAATCCAACCGGCCTGGCGCGCTGGTATCGCGACGTGCTGGGCGTGCCGGCCGAGCCGGAAGCCGCAAGCTGGGCCTTCCCGTGGCGGGACCGGAACGGCGAGCCGGGTTATACCGTCTGGGGCGTGTTCCGCTCTTCGACCAGCTATTTCGGCGATTCCGGCCAGCCTTTCATGGTCAATCTCCGCGTGTCGGATCTGGACGGCGCTCTCAGCCGGCTGCGCGAAGCCGGCGCGCAGGTGGATGATCGCGTCGAGAAGACGCTCGAAGGGCGGTTCGGCTGGTTCATCGATCCGGATGGCCGGCGCGTGGAGCTCTGGGAACCCGCGCCGATCGACTGAGGCGCCCCTGGCGAGCCATCCAGGTGATGTTCCCCTTCGGTTCGCCGCCGGGGCCACCGTCGGCCGGTGGCTGTGCGGCGGATCACAGACGCCACGCGATCCTGCCCCTAGCATCCTCGCATCCCTGGACCAGCGGCACTGCCGCCGGTCCGGGTTGTTTACGAGGAATCATGATGCTGCGGTTTCTCAGTTTCGCGACGCTGTTTCTGGTGGCGATCTGCCTGGTGATCAGTGCGTCGATCGCGCTGGCGTCGGAGCGTGCCACGCCGGCACAGAACCCACACTGCGCGGTGCTCCCTGCCGATTGCGCTGTCGCCGGCGGACAGAACCTGCCCGGTTAAGTCGAGGATGCTCTACGCCCGGCCCGCGGCGCTGCGGCGCTCCGGCTCGTCCGGCACCACGGCGTTGGGCCCTGCCCGCTCGCGGCGCGGGGTCTTGCCGAAGAAATCGCGATAGCATTTCGAGAAGTGCGACGCGGACACGAAGCCGCAGGCGAGCGCGATGTCGATGACCGACATATTGGTCTGCAGCAGCAATAGCCGCGCGCGGTTGAGGCGCAGCTCGACGTAATAGCGCGCCGGCGAGCGGTGCAGGTATTTCGCGAACAGCCGCTCCATCTGCCGGCTCGACAGGCCTGCCGCCTCCGCCAGATCCTGGCGGCTGAGCGGCTCCTCCAGGTTCTGCTCCATCAGCTGGATGACCTGGATCAGCTTCGGATGGCGCACGCCGAGGCGCGCAGTCAGCGCCATGCGTTGGTGATCGTGGCGGTCGCGGATGCGTTCGTGGATGAACTGCTCCGAGACGGAGGCGGCGAGCTCATGCCCATGCTGCTGGGAGATTAGGTTCAGCATCATGTCGAGCGCCGCCGTCCCGCCGGAGCAGGTGAAGCGGTTGCGGTCGACCTCGAACAGCTCCGATGTCGCCTCGATATCCGGGAAGTTCTCCGAGAAGCTGGCGAGGTTCTCCCAGTGGATCGTGCAGCGATAGCCGTTCAGCATGTTGGCGCGCGCCAGGATATGCGCGCCGGTGCACAGGGCGCCGATATCCGCGCCCTGCCGGTCGGCGCGACGCAAAGCGGCGAACACGTTCTTGTCCTCGTAGAGATGGCCGTCGATCCCGCTGCACAGGATCACCGTCTGGTAGCCGCCGATCTGGTCGGTGCTGCCCTCCGGCGTCAGCTCGATGCCGTTGCTGGCGCGCACCGCCTTGCCCTCGGGCGAGAACAGCCGCCAGCGATAGAGCTCCTTGCCGCTCGCCCGGTTGGCGAGGCGCAACGGCTCGATAGCGGAGGTGAAGGCGATCATGGAAAAATTCGGGACCAGCAGGAAAGCGATTTCCTGCGGCAGCTTGCTTGGCTTGGCTCCAAACATGGGCGGCGAAGAGACCTCTAGGGCGCCGGCTTCAAGAAGCCCACGGCGCGATCGGCAAAATCGGTGCCGTCTATAGAACATATCGCCGGATTTGTCGCCAGGAGTTTTTGGCGCGCGGAAGGATAGGAGAATCCAGGCCCGACAGGGCGTTCGCGCCGTTTTTTGCCATGCTAAGTCCTTGACCCTGCGGCGTTGAAACGACAATACATGGCGCTCGGCCAAAGGACGGGGGCGGTGGGCTCGGCCATCCTCGCGGCCAATTCCAAGGTCTTGCCGGTAAGCCCTGATGAAGCAGCACTATTCGATTTTCACGCTGGCCCGCAACGCGGTCAGCTACCACGAGAACTGGACCGAGGCTTGGCGCAGCCCGGACCCCAAGCCGGCCTATGACGTGATCATCGTCGGCGGCGGGGGGCACGGCCTGGCGACGGCCTATTACCTGGCCAAGGAGCACGGGATCACCAACGTCGCGGTGATCGAGAAGGGCTGGCTGGGCGGCGGCAATACCGGGCGCAACACCACCATCGTCCGTTCCAACTACCTGTGGGACGAATCCGCGCATCTCTACGAGCATTCGCTGAAGCTCTGGGAGGGCCTCTCCCAGGACCTGAACTACAACGTCATGTTCAGCCAGCGCGGCCTGCTCTCCACCGCGCATACCGTGCACGACATGCAGGCGCTGCGCCGCCGCGTCTACGCCATCCAGCTCAACGGCATCGATTCCGAGATCCTGGACCGTGAGCAGGTCGCGGCCTATTGCCCGATCCTCGATTGCTCTCCGAACGCACGCTACCCGGTATTCGGCGCCAGCCTGCAGCGCCGCGGCGGCGTCGCCCGCCATGACGCGGTGGCCTGGGGCTATGCTCGCGGCGCGGACGCGCGCGGCATCGACATCATCCAGAATTGCGAGGTCACCGGCTTCAAGATCGAGAACGGCAAGGTCGTGGGCGTCGAGACGACGCGCGGCTCGATCGGCGCCAGGAAGGTCGGTGTCGTGGTGGCCGGTCATTGCGGCGTGCTCGCCGGCATGGCGGGCTTCCGCTTGCCGATCGAGAGCCATCCGCTCCAGGCGATGGTGTCGGAGCCGATCAAGCCGGTGCTGAACTGTGTCGTCATGTCCGGCCAGGTGCATGTCTATGTCAGCCAGTCGGACAAGGGCGAGCTGGTGTTCGGCGCCGGCATCGACACCTACAATTCGTATTCGCAATACGGCAGCCCGCCGGTGGTCGAGAACATGCTGAACGCCCTGACGGAGCTGTTCCCGATCTTCGGCCGCCTGCGCTTCCTGCGCCAGTGGGCGGGCATCGTCGACACCTGCCCCGATGCCAGCCCGATCATCGGCAAGACGCCGATCGAGAACCTGTTCTTCAATTGCGGCTGGGGTACCGGCGGCTTCAAGGCGACGCCCGGCTCCGGCCATGTCTTCGCGCACACCATCGCGACCGGCGAGCCGCACAAGTTCGCCGCGCCCTTCGCGCTGGAGCGCTTCACCACCGGCTACCTGATCGACGAGCACGGCGCCGCAGGCGTCGCTCACTAGAAGGCTTCACCAATGCTGCTGATCCCCTGCCCCTTTTGCGGAAAGCGCGACGAGCACGAGTTCACCTATGCGCGCGAAGCGCATATCGCGCGGCCGACCAACGGCGAGCAGATGTCCGACGCGGAATGGGCCCAGTATCTCTTCATGCGCAAGAACCCGAAGGGCGTGCATTACGAGCGCTGGATGCATGCCAAGGGCTGCCGCCGCTATTTCAACGTCGCGCGCGATACCGTCACGCACGAGATCTACGCCGTCTATGAGATGGGCCAGCCCGCGCCCGCGATTGAGCGGGAGAATGGCCGATGAGCCAGGTCAACCGCCTGCCGCATGGCGGCCGCATCGACCGCAGCAAGCCGCTGCGCTTCGTGTTCGACGGCAGAGCCTATGACGGCTATCAGGGCGATACGCTCGCCTCCGCGCTGCTGGCGAACGGAATCGTGCTGGTGGGCCGCAGTTTCAAGTATCACCGTCCGCGCGGCATCCTCTCGGCCGGCGCGGAAGAGCCGAATGCGCTCATCCAGCTTGGCCAGGGCGCGCGCTCGGAGCCGAACATCCGCGCCACGCAGATCGAGCTGTATGACGGCCTGATCGCCGAAAGCCAGAACCGCTGGCCAAGCCTCACGACGGATTTCGGCGCGGTGAACAGCCTCTTCCACCGCGTTTTCCCGTCGGGCTTCTACTACAAGACCTTCATGTGGCCGAAGAGTTTCTGGATGAAATACGAGCATTTCATCCGCCGCATGGCCGGCCTCGGCAAGTGCCCCACCGAGCCGGATCCGGACCGTTATGACAAGCTCCACGCCCATGCTGACGCGCTGATCGTCGGCGCCGGCCCGGCCGGGCTGGCCGCTGCGCTCGCCGCTGGACGCGCCGGCGCGCGCGTGATCCTGGTGGACGAGCAGCAGGAGATGGGCGGCTCCCTCCTCTCCGATCGCCACGCGGCGATCGACGGCAAGCCCGGCGCCCAGTGGGTGGCCGATGCGCTCGCCGAGTTGCGCTCCATGCCGGAGGTGACCCTGCTGCCGCGCACCGTGGCGTTCGCCTATTACGACCACAACCTGGTCAGCCTGATGGAGCGGGTGACGGATCATCTTTCTCCGACCTCGCCCGAGGCGCTCAGCCAGCCGCGCCAGCGCCTGTGGCGCGTGCGCGCGAAGGACGTGATCCTGGCGACCGGCGCGATCGAGCGGCCGATGGTCTATGCCGACAACGACCGGCCCGGCTGCATGCTCGCCTCCGCCGCGCAGACCTATGTGAACCGCTACGGCGCCGCGCCGGGCAAGCGCGCCGTCATCATGGCCAACAACGATTCCGCCTATCAGGTAGCGCTCGACCTGGTGGACGCCGGCGTCTCGGTCGCGGCCATCGTCGACGTGCGCGAGAGCGCGGATGGCGAGCTGGCGGCGGCGGCACGCGCGCGCGGCATCGACATCCTGGTGAACCACGCCATCGTCAGCGTCGCGGGCAAGCTGGCGGTGCGCGAGGTTGAGGTGCGGCGCATGGCGGGCGACGGCAAGAGCGTCACCAGCGACGGCCGCACCATCTCCTGCGATATGGTACTGTCGTCCGGCGGCTGGCAGCCGAGTGTGCACCTGTTCTCGCAGTCGCGCGGCAAGCTGACGTGGAACCAGGACATCCTGGCCTTCGTGCCGGACAGGCTGCTGCCCGGCCAGAACAACCATTCGGTCGGCGCGGCGCGCGGCGTCTTCTCCCTTTCGGGCTGCCTGGTGGACGGCCACGCCGCCGGCACCGCCGCCGCCACGGCTGCGGGCTACACGCAGAGCGCCGGCAATACGCCGGTTGCCAACGCGCAACCTGCGCACGGCCCGATGCGCGCGCTGTGGCTGGTGTCCTCGACCGCGCCGCTCGGCCACAAGGCCAAGCACTTCATCGATTACCAGAACGACGTGACCGCCGCCGACGTGGCGCTGGCGCATCGCGAGGGCTATCGCTCGGTCGAGCACCTGAAGCGCTATACCACCATGGGCATGGCGACCGACCAGGGCAAGACCAGCAACGTCAACGCGCTCGCCATGATGGCGGACCTGCGCGGCATCAGCGTTCCGGAGGTCGGCACCACCACCTTCCGCCCGCCCTACACGCCGGTGACGATCGGCGCCTTCTCCGGCATCGACAAGGGCGACTTCCTCGATCCGATCCGCAAGACGCCGCTCCATTCCTGGCACGAGCAGCATGGCGCGCCGTTCGAGACGGTCGGCCAGTGGCACCGCGCCTGGTACTATCCCAAGCCCGGCGAGACCATGCACGACGCGGTCAACCGTGAGGTGAAGGCGGTGCGCACCTCGGTCGGCATCGTCGATGCCTCGACCCTGGGCAAGATCGACATCCAGGGGCCTGACGCGGCCTGGTTCCTCAACATGGTCTACACCAACGCCTGGACCAAGCTGGAGCCCGGCCGCTGCCGCTACGGCCTGATGCTGGGCGAGGATGGCATGGTGATGGATGACGGCGTCACCAGCCGCATCACCGAAAACCATTTCCACATGACCACCACGACCGGCGGCGCGGCGCGCGTCATGGCGTGGCTGGAGGACTGGCTGCAATGCGAGTGGCCGGACAAGAAGGTGTATCTCACCAGCGTCACCGAGCAATGGGCTGTGCTCGGTATCAGCGGCCCGATGGCGCGAAAGCTGTTGTCGGAGGTCGCACCTGACATGGCGCTCGACGACCAGAGCTTCCCGCACCTCTCCTTCCGCGACGGCGTGGTGGCGGGCGTCAAGTGCCGTGTCTACCGCATCACCTTCACCGGCGAGGCGACCTACGAGATCAACATGGCGCCCTCCTACGCCATGCATGTCTGGCGCGCGCTGATGCAGGCGGGAGAGAAATACGGCATCACGCCTTATGGCACGGAAGCGATGCACGTGCTGCGCGCCGAGAAGGGCTTCATCATCGTGGGCCAGGAGACCGACGGCACCACCACGCCGCAGGATCTCGGCATGGATTGGATCGTCAGCAAGCAGAAGCCGGACTTCCTCGGCAAGCGCTCGCTGCAGCGCGCCGACACCAAGCGCCCGGACCGCAAGCATCTGGTCGGCCTGCTGACGGAGGATCCAAACGAGGTGTTGCCGGAAGGCGCGCAGATCGTGGCGGAGCTCAAGGACAAGCCGCCCATGGAGATGGTCGGCCACGTGACCTCGAGCTATTACAGCCCGAATTGCGGCCGCTCGATCGCGATGGCCCTGGTCAGGAACGGCCGCAACCGCATGGGCGAGACGCTTCATCTGCCCTACGAAGGCAAGGTGGTGAAGGCGAAGGTGACCGAGCCCAAGTTCTACGATCCGGAAGGAGCGCGCATCAATGGTTGAGACCTATCAGCGCCGCAGCGCCCTCGCCCATCTGGGACTGGTCGCGCGCGCCGCGGGCAGCAGCAGGGAACGCGCCGGAATCATCATGTCCGAGGTCCCGCACCGCACCATCGTCAATATCCGCGGCATGGCGTCCGATCCGGCATTTTCGTCCGCCGTGCAGACGGCGACCGGCCTTCCGCTGCCTGAAGCCGCGAATGCTGTTTCCTCTGCGGGCGTCTGGCAGATCCTCTGGCTTGGTCCCAATGAGTGGTGGATCACCGGCCCGGACGGCGAAGCGGACTCGCTGATCGAGGCATTGCGCGCAAACTTCGCCGGCCAGCACGCGGCCGCATGCGACGTGTCGGAATCGCGCGCCATCATCCGGCTCAAGGGGCCAAAGGCGCGAGATGTCCTGATGCGCGGCGTCAGCCTCGATCTGCATCCGCGCGCGTTCCGCGTCGGCCAATGCGCCCAGACCGGCCTCTCCCGCGCCAATGCGCTGCTGCATCTGGTCGACGACGCGCCGACCTTCGAGATCTACGTGCTGAAAAGCTTCTCGGATTATCTCTGGCGCTGGCTGGAAACTGTCGCGCGCGACTTCGGCCTGGCGGTCGAGGCGTAGCGTCTAGCGCTACCAGCTATTCAACTGTCACCCCGGCCTCGAGCCGGGGTCCATTCATCGACCGCTCGTGCGGCGGAAAAGTGGATCCCGGCTCAAGGCCGGGATGACAGAAGCGAAAATGCGCCACGGTGGCGCACTCTCATCCAGCAAGCTGCGCCACCACCTCCTGGGAACGCAGCAGGTCGCCGAGCGTGGTGCGCTTGAGGCTTTGCACCATCGCGTCCTCCGCCTGACCCAGCACGCGGTCGAGCAGCGGGCCGACGGCGCGGCCGATCGGGCAGTTGGGATTGGCGTTCTCGTGCCGCGCGAACAGCGGCGCATCCTCCACGGCGCGATAGATCTCGTCGAGCCCGATGCGCTCGATCGGCCTTGCCAGCACGAAGCCGCCGGTCGCGCCGGCGCGTGAATCCACGATGCCGGCGGCGCGTAGTTCGCCCATGAGGCGGCGGATCAGCACGGGGTTGGTGCCGACCGACCCTGCGATAAAGTCGGACGAGGTCGGCCTGCCCGCCTTGACGGCAAGCAGGACGAGCGTGTGGATCGCGACGGCGAAGCGACTGTTCTGCATTCTGACGGTCAGGTCTCGTGTATCGGGACAATCTGCCCCGTCCGGCGATTATGGGGCCAGCCCCGCCCGCTTTCCAGTGCCGACTTGCCGCCGCTCCTGCGATACGCCAGGATGGGCATACCTTCGCTTAACCATAATTCCCAGCGCCCTCTTGTCCCCGCCCGCGATCGTCAGCACACCGGTCAAGCCCCTGCTCGCCTTCGTACTGATGGGAACGGCGGTGCTGTGCTTTTCGCTGGTGGACGCGACGGCGAAGTGGCTGACCCAGGGCTACGATGCGTGGGTGATCGCCTCCGTCAGCCGCGTGGTCCCGATCGCAGTGGCGATGGCCCTTTCCTGGCGGGAGACCGGCACTCCATTCAGTTTTCGCACCGCCTATCCCAAGGTGCAGATCCTGCGCGCCGCCCTCACCATTCCGATGATCTGGTGCTTCTTCACCGGCCTTGCCTTGATGTCGCTGGCGGAGGCGATCACCATCGCCTTCACGGCGCCGCTCTTCATCACGATGCTGTCGCGCCCGATCCTGGGCGAGAAGATCGGCCGGCGCCGCTGGAGCGCGGTCGCGATCGGGTTCGTCGGCATCCTGGTCGCGCTGCGGCCGGGCTTCGGCGGCCTCGGCATCGGGCCGATCCTCATCATCATCTCGGCCTTCGCCTACGCCCTCTCGATGGTGCTGCTGCGCCGCTTCGCGGGCCAGGAGCCGACGCGCAACATCCTCTTCTACAGCGCGATCGGCGCCCTCCTGGTCGGCGGCGCCAACGCGATCCCGGTCTGGGTCGCGCCCAGCGCAGTGGATTGGGGCCTCTTGCTGCTCGTCGGCGTGTGGGGCGTGTTCGGCAGCTACGCGGTCATCCGCGCCTATCGCCTGGGCGAGGCTTCGATGCTAGCGCCCCTGGAATACACCGCGCTCATCTGGTCGATCATGTTCGACCTGTGGCTCTTCAGCCTGGCGCCCGAATTGGCGGTGCTGCTGGGCGCCGCGATCGTCATCGGCGCGAACGTCTACATCGCCCACCGCGAGCACAAGCTCGCAAGGATCGCGGCGGAATAGTCAGAAGCCGATCTTTCCCGTCACCCCCGGCAGGTGGTAGATCGGCTCCAGCGCCTGGGCGCTCTCGATCGTGAAGCCGAGGTCCTTCAACAAGCCGTCGGCGATCGAGTAGATCCAGCCATGCACCGCCAGTTCGCGCCCCTCGCGCCAGGCGTTCTGCACGATGCTGGTGTGGCAGATGTTCAGCACCTGCTGGCGCACGTTCACCTCGCACAGCAGGTTGATGCGCCGCTCCGGATCGGTCTCGGAATCCAGCGCCTCTCTGTTGGCGGCGTAGACGTCCTTGATCTTGCGCAGCCAGTTGTCGATCAGGCCGACTTCCTGCCGCTCGATCGCCGCGCGCACGCCGCCGCAGCCGTAATGGCCGCAGACGATGACGTGCTTCACCTTGAGCACGGCGATGGCGAATTCCAGCACCGACATCAGGTTTATGTCGATGTTGTGCACCAGGTTGGCGATGTTGCGGTGGACGAACAGCTCGCCGGGCAGCATGCCCATCAGCTCGTTGGCCGGCACCCGCGCATCGGAACAGCCGATCCAGAGGTATTCCGGCGCCTGCTGGTCAACCAGCCGGCTGAAGAACTCGGGGTCGCGGTCGGTCATGGACTTGGCCCAGGCGCGGTTGCGCTCGAACAGGCGCTTCAGTCCAGGATCTTCCATGGCATCCTCCTTGCGATCATCCCCGGCCGAGGTGGATAGCGGTTCGGCGCGAAGAAAGCGACCACCGCGGCGAACCTGCCGACTCAGCCGCCTTGCCTCTCCTGAGGCCAAAGGTTATGGGAGAAGCATGAAAGACACGCAACATTCCTGGGTGAAGCACCTCGTCGATTGGGGGCCGCTGATCGCCTTTTTCGTCACCTTCAAGGTGGGTGGGCTGATGCAGGCAACGGCGGTCCTGATCGCCGCGACCGTCGTCCTGACCGGGCTTGGCTATGCCCTGACCCGCAAGATCCAGCCCATGCCCCTCGTCACCCTGGTCGTGGTGGGGGTGTTCGGTGGCCTCACCCTCTGGCTGCAGGACGAGACCTTCATCAAGATGAAGCCGACCATCATCCTTGGGCTGTTCGCGGCCGTCCTGCTCGGCGGCCTCGCGATGGGCAAGCCGCCGCTGAAGCTCTTGATGGGCTCGGCGCTGGAGCTGGACGATGCGGGCTGGCGCAAGCTGACCCTGCGGTTCGCGCTGTTCTTCGCCGCCATCGCCGCGCTCAACGAGATCGTCTGGCGCACTCAGTCGACCGATCTCTGGGTGGATTTCAAGGTTTTCGGCATCTTGGCGCTGAACGTGCTCTTCATGCTGACGCAGATCCCGCTCATCAAGCGTCACCAGCTCAACTCGCAAGCCGAATAGCGCTCACGGCCTGATCTCGATCGGCGTGCCGTCCTGAACCAGGCGCCCGATCTCCTCGATCTGTTTCTTGGTCACGGCGATGCAGCCGCGCGTCCAGTCGCCCGGCGGCTGGCCGGGCAGGAACCACCAGTTCGGCGCGCCGTGGATGAAGATGTCGCCGCCCGGCGCCACGCCGAGGGCCGCTGCGGCCGTGCGGTCCGTTGCATCGGGATAGGAGACCTTGAGGGAGAGATAGTAGGCGCTTCGCTGGTTGCGGCCCTCGATGACGTACCTGCCCTCAGGCGTCTTGCCATCGCCCTCCTGCTGCTTGTCGCCCACCGGGTCGGAGCCGAGCGCGATGTCGTAGCTGCGAACGACTTTGCCGTCAGCCAGCAGATCCATGCGGCGCAGCGACTTCTCCACGATGATCAGGTCGATCCTGGGCTCTTGCGGCGCCCATGCTTCGGTCGCCCCGGTTTCCCTCGTGCCGCTGGCGAGGACCAGCAGGGTGACGGACAGCACGGCGAGGAGGCGGACGAAGGTCTGAAAGGCGCGGGTCATTCCCTTCCAGTCGCACGAAATCGTGGCAAGAGCGCGGCGGGTCGCCCCATATGCGGGAAACGCAATGGCGGCCGCCCGAAGCCGCTGCCGCTAGGTCTAGTTCTGCACCCGCTTCACCGCCGCGCGCCAGCCGGCATAGAGCTGCTCGCGCTGCTCGTCCTTCAACATCGGCGTAAAAACGCGGTCGCGCTGCCAGTTGCCCGCCACCTCTTCCAGAGATGAATACAGCCCGACCCCCAGGCCCGCGCAGGTCGCCGCGCCCAGGGCCGTGGTTTCCGTCACCACCGGCCGCTCGACCGGCACGTTCAGGATATCGGCGAGGAACTGCATGACCCAGTCGTTGCGCACCATGCCGCCATCGACGCGCAGCTTGCTGGCGATCGTGCCGGCATCGGCGGCCATCGCCGTCATGAGGTCGCGGGTCTGGTAGCACACCGCCTCCAGCGCCGAGCGCACGATCTCCGCGATGCCGGTGTCGCGCGACAGGCCCAGGATCGCGCCGCGCGCCGCCGGGTCCCAATAGGGCGCGCCGAGGCCGGTGAAGGCCGGCACCAGATAGACGCCGTTGGTGCCGGCGATGGAGCGCGCCAGGGCCTCCGTATCCCCCGCCTGCTGGATCAGCTTGAGGCCGTCGCGCAGCCATTGCACGGCCGCGCCGGCGACGAAGATGCTGCCCTCGTTGGCATAGGCGAGCTCGCCCTTGATCTTGTAGCCGATTGTGGTCAGCAGCCGGTTCTTCGAGGCCACAGCCTTGTTGCCGGTATTGAGCAGCGCGAAGCAGCCGGTCCCGTACGTGCTCTTGATCATGCCGGGCTGGAAGCAGGCCTGGCCGATCAGCGCGGCCTGCTGGTCGCCGGCGATCCCGGCTATCGGCAGGGTCACGCCGATGGACTCGGTCGTGCTGGTGCCGAACTCATCCGCGCATTCCAGGACCTTCGGCAGCATGCTCTTCGGGACGTTGAAGAGCTGCAGCAGCTCCTCGTCCCAATCCATCTTGTGGATGTTGAACAGCATGGTGCGGCAGGCGTTGGTGACGTCCGTCGCATGCACCTTGCCGCCCGTCAGGCGCCACAGCACGAAGCTGTCGATCGTGCCCATCGCCAGCTCGCCGCGCTCCGCCGCCGCCTGCGCGCCGGGCACGTTGTCCAGGAACCAGCGCACCTTGGTAGCGGAGAAATAGGAATCGATCAGCAGGCCGGTTTTGGCCTGGATCCTGGGCTCCCAATCCTCGTCGATCAGCTTGCGGCACAGCGCCGCGCCGCGCCGGTCCTGCCAGACGATGGCGTTGTGGATGGCCTTGCCGGTCTTGCGGTCCCACACCACCGTCGTTTCGCGCTGGTTGGTGATGCCGATGGCGCGCACCGCACCCGCCGGCCGCTTCGCCATCACGTCCCGGCACACCTGCTGCACGGCGCGCCAGATCTCCTCTGGGTCGTGCTCCACCCAGCCGGGCTGCGGGAAGATCTGCGGCAGCTCCTTCTGCGCCATGCCCTGCTGCTCGCCCTTGAGGTCAAACAGGATCGCGCGCGTCGAGGTGGTTCCCTGATCGATCGAGAGAATGAAATCCGGCATTTGTCCCCTCACTTGGTGCCGAACAGACGGTCGCCCGCGTCGCCGAGCCCCGGCACGATGTAGGCGTTCTCGTTCAGATGCGAATCCAGGGCGGCAGTATAGACCGGGATCTTCGGATGCGCCTTGTGGAACACCCGCACGCCCTCCGGCGCCGCCACCAGCACCATCATGCGGATGTTGTCATCGCTGACCCCGCGCTTGTTGAGCGTGTCCGCCGCTGCGGCGGAGGAATGGCCGGTCGCCAGCATGGGATCGACCAGGATGAAGATGCGCCCCTCCGGGTCAGGCAGCTTGACGAAATACTCGACCGGCTTCTTGGTATCGTGATCGCGGTAGAGCCCGACATGCCCGACGCGGGCCGAGGGCACCAGCTCCAGCAGCCCGTCCGCCATGCCGAGGCCGGCGCGCAGGATCGGCACCACCGCTATCTTCTTGCCCTCCAGGATCGGCGCATCGAAGGTGGTCAGGGGCGTCTCGATCTGCATGGTGGTCATCGGCAGGCTGCGGGTGATCTCGTAGCCCATCAGCAGCGAGATCTCCTTCAGGAGCTGCCGGAACAGGATGGTCGGCGTCTTCTTGTCCCGCATCATGCTGAGCTTGTGCTGGATCAGGGGGTGATCCATCACGACCAATTGCGGGAATTCCGGATAGGTCTTCGGCATGCTGCGCCCCTGTCGCTCGTTCTTGTGAGCGGCGCCGCGGCCGCTTTTGCGGCGCAGATTACGGACGCAGCCGCGGCGGTTCAAGCCGAATGGGCAAACGCCGCTAAATGACCTGGAAACCGTGCTTGTACGGATCGCGGTCGTCGATGAAGATGGTGTTGTAGCCGGTGATGCGGGCCCAGCCCTCGACCGAGGGCACGATGGCCTCGTAATTGCCGACCTTCGCTGCCTGGACCACGCGGCCCTTGAACAGGCTGCCGATGATGCTCTCGTGCACGAAGCTGTCGCCGACCTTGAGCTTGCCCTTGGCGGCGAGCTGCGCCATGCGTGCCGAGGTGCCGGTGCCGCAGGGCGACCGGTCGATCGCCTTGTCACCGTAGAACACGGCGTTGCGCGCATGGGCGCCTTCCGCCTTCGGCGCGCCTGTCCACAGGATGTGACTGAGGCCCTTGATGGTCGGGTTCTCGGGATGCTGGAAGGTGTATCTGGCGTTGAGGTTGCGGCGCAGCACCGGGCTCATCTGCACCAGCTGCCCCGCGGTGAAATCCGCCATGTCGCGATAGACGTCCTGCGGCTCCACGATGGCGTAGAAATTGCCGCCATAGGCGACATCAACTTTCAGTGGCCCGATTTCCGGGCACTCTGCCTCCAGCCCGGTCGAATGCAGGAAGCCCGGCACGTTGGTTAGGCGCACCGATTCGACGTACTCGCCTTTCTGCTCGTACTCGGCGATCACCAGCCCAGCCGGCGTGTCGAGACGCAGCACGCCCGGGGTCTTCGGCCGCACCAACCCCTGCTCGACCGCCACCGTGACGGTGCCGATGGTGCCGTGCCCGCACATCGGCAGGCAGCCGGAGGTCTCGATGAAAAGGATGGCGATGTCGCAATCCGGCCGTGTCGGCGGATAGAGGATGCTGCCCGACATCATGTCGTGGCCGCGCGGCTCGAACATCAGCCCGGTGCGGATCCAGTCGAACTCCGCCAGGAAGTGCTGGCGCCGCTCGCTCATGCTGGCGCCGGAAAGCTGCGGGCCGCCGCCCATCACGACACGCACGGGGTTGCCGCAGGTATGCGCGTCTACGCAGCTGAAGGTGAACTTCGCCATCGCTCAGCCAGCCGCCGGATTTGTCAAAGATTGGCGGCTATGTGCCTGAAACCACTGTAACATGCAACCGGTCAGCGGCCCGCCTTCAGCAGGTCGCGGATCTCGATCAGCAGCTTCTCGCTGGTGGTCGGTGCCGGCGGCGCGGCGGGGGCCGCGGCCTCCTGCCGGCGGAAACGGTTGACCTGCTTCACCAGGAGAAATACCGCGAAAGCGACGATCAGGAAATTGATGATCGCGTTCAGGAACACGCCGTAATTGATGGTCACGGCGCCTGCGTCCTTCGCCGCCTGGAGGGAGGTATAATCCTCCCCTCTCAGGGTAATAAAGAAGTTTGAGAAGTCGATGCCGTTCATGATGTAGCCGATCGGCGGCATGATGATGTCGTTGACCAGCGAATTGACGACTGAGGTGAAGGCCGCGCCGATGATGATACCGACCGCCAGATCGATCACATTGCCGCGGATGGCGAATTCTTTGAACTCCTTGAACATGGGATTCTCCCCCGGGTTGTGTTCCGCGCCAGTTTGGTTGGGTTTCGAGTCTGTTCGCAAGCGCTTTGGCGGCGGCCGGTCAACTCTTGATGAAGCGGGCCTAAGTCGCCATGCTGGCCGCATCGCTCGCCTTGGACGCACAATCGGGCCGCCGCTACCGGCCGTTTCATGAATGCCGCATGAATGATCAGCCCTCACTTTTCCCAGCCGGCAAGGCCCTGTTCAGCCTGGCCGGCAAGGTATGTCTGATCACCGGCGGGGCGGGTCACCTGGGCACCGCCATGTCCACCGCCCTGGCGGAAGCGGGCGCGCATGTCTGCATCCTCGGACGGACACAGGCCGCGCTGGCGAAGCTGGCGGGAGACCTGACCGGCCGCGGCCTGTCGGCGGAGGCGGTCACCAGCGACGTCACCATGGCGGAGGACGTCAAGACCCTGATCGCCGATCTGGAGAAGCGCCACGGCCGTCTGGATGTGCTGGTTAACAACGCCTATGCGGGCCGTCCGGGCGTCATGCGAGACAGCAGGGCGAGCGACTACGTAAGCGCCGTGGAGATTGCGGTCGGCGCGGCGGCGGAACTGGTGAACGCCGCTCATGGTCTGTTGCGCAATGCCGTCCAGGCCAGTGGCGACGCCTCGGTCATCAACATCGCATCCATGTACGGCATGGTGAGCCCGGACCCGCGCATCTACGGTCAGTCCGGCCTGAACAACCCGCCGCATTACGGCGCTGCCAAAGCGGCGCTCCTGCAATACACCCGCTATGCGGCCGTGCACCTGGCGCCGGAGGGCATCCGGGTCAACGCCGTCAGCCCCGGCGCTTTTCCGCCCGATGTGGTGCGACAGCGCGACCCGGCCTTTGCGGCGGCGTTGATCCAGAAGGTGCCGCTCGGCCGGCTGGGCAGGCCCGAAGACCTTGCGGGTGCGGTGCTCTTTCTCGCAAGCGCCGGGTCGCGCTTCGTCGCGGGCGCGAACCTGCCGGTGGATGGCGGCTGGACTGCGTGGTGAGCACGAAGCGTTCCCGCGTCGTCCTGCAGGCGCGCACGACCTCGAGCCGCCTGCCGGGCAAGGTTCTGTTGCCGGTCTGCGGCCTGCCCATCGTCGTGCTCGCGGCCAGGCGCGCCGCGCGCGACGGCCTCGAGACCATCGTCGCCACATCCAGCGACGCCAGCGACGATGCCCTGGCGGAAACGCTGAGGGCCCACGGCGTGCGCTGCGTGCGCGGCCCACTGGACGATGTGCTGGCGCGCTATATCGCCGCGACGGCGGACCTCGAGGACAGCGACATCTGCGTGCGCCTCACCTCCGACAACGTGTTCCCTGACGCGGATTTCGTGCGCCGTTTGATCGCGGCGGCGGACACCGGCGGCACAGGCTATGCGGGCGTGGCCGGCGGCTCGGATGGCCTGCCCTACGGACTCGCCGGCGAAGCCATGCGGGTTGGTCTGCTGCGCCAGGCCGATCGCATCACGCGCGAGGCCCATGACCGCGAGCACGTCACGCCCTGGATCATCCGGCAGACCGGCCGGAATGCGCCGGCCATTCCGCGCGCCGGCGAACACGACCTTTCCAATCTGCGTTGCACCATCGACACGTTGGACGATTATCGCAACGTAGCCGCCGCGCTGGCTGGGCTTGCCGATCCGGTGGCCACGCCCTGGCTGGCGCTGTGCGAGCGCCTGGCGCGCTGGGCGGAGCGCGCGCAGCCTTTCGTGCCGGCGCGGATCGTCGCCGGAGAGTTGCAGGCGGGCCTCGTCCTCGGCGGCGCCCAGTTCGGCATGATCTATGGCATCGCCAACCGCGCCGGCAAGCCGAGCGACGAGGAATTGCACGCGATCATCGACCTGGCGGAGCGGCATGGCGTCACGCATCTCGACACCGCCGCCGGCTATGGTGACAGCGAGCACCGGATCGGTTCGACCCTCGCGCCGGACAGCCCCCTTGCCATCGTCACCAAGCTGCCGGCCAACCTCCTGGACGGCCGCCCGCCCGCCCACGAGGCGGCGCAGCGGGTCCATGTCGCCATCGACCGGTCGCTGTGGCTCCTGGAGCGCTCGAGGCTGGAAGCGGTGTTGCTGCACCGGTTCGAGCACTATGAGGGCTCGGAAGGGGCGGTCTGGCAGACCCTGCTGTCCCTGAAGGCGGAAGGCAAGGTCAGCCGGATCGGCGCCTCCGTCTACCGGCCGGAGGACCTGATGACCCTGCTTGACGATCCACAGGTCGGGCTAGCGCAGATCCCGTTCAATATCCTCGACCGGCGCTGGCTCGCGCCAGAGGTCCAGCGCGCCATCGCGGCCCGCCCGGACGTGGTCCTGCACGGCCGCTCGGCACTGCTCCAGGGCCTGCTCGCCATGGATGATCCCGCGGCATGGCCGGTCGCCGGCCGCGACCTCGCCCAGCGCTGCATCGCCGCCTTGAAGGCGGCCACGGCGGCCCTGGGGCGCGAAAGCGTGGCTGACCTCTGCTTCGCCTATGCGCGTGCCCAGCCCTGGCTGGCGGGCATCGTGGTCGGGGCGGAGACGGCGGCCCAGATGGCGGAGAATATCCGCGTGTTCCGCGCCCCGGCCCTGACGGTGGACCAGGCCGCCACGGCCGTGTTGTCCATGCCGACCGGCCTGCCTGACGAATTGCTCAACCCGGCGCTGTGGCCGCGACGCTGAGCCGCTTTCCGGCAGCCCACAATCCTTCTCGATCAAGGATTTATCTGGCGATGGCGCGGTCAAGCTGCTATCCACCGCTGGACAGATGGGCGGGGTAATATTATTGCAATGCGCGCGCCGGCATGGCGCTGTCAGCCTGACTCGGGCTCGGAAGATTGGTGGCACGGCACAGCATGTTCGACGGCAAATCTGTTCTGATCACCGGCGGCACCGGGTCCTTCGGCAAGAAGTTTGTCGAGACCCTGCTCAAGCGCAGCAAGCCGCGCCGCGTCATCGTCTATTCGCGTGACGAGTTGAAGCAGTTCGAAATGGCGCAGGTCTTCAACGATCCCTGCATGCGCTATTTCATCGGCGACGTGCGCGACCTGCCGCGGCTGCGTCAGGCCTTCCACGGCGTCGATTACGTGGTTCATGCCGCCGCGCTGAAGCATGTGCCGGTTGCCGAATACAACCCGCTCGAATGCCTGAAGACCAATGTCGGCGGCGCCGAGAACGTGATCCACGCCGCGATCGAGACCGAGGTGGAGAAGGTCATCGCCCTTTCCACCGACAAGGCGGCCAACCCGATCAATCTCTATGGCGCCTCCAAGCTCGCCTCCGACAAGCTGTTCGTGGCCGCCAACAACATCGCCGGCGGACATCGCACGCGCTTCGCGGTGGTGCGCTACGGCAACGTCGTCGGCTCGCGCGGCTCGGTGGTGCCGTTCTTCCGCACGCTGCTCGCGCAGAAGGCTGCGGAGCTGCCGATCACCGACATACGCATGACGCGTTTCTGGATTACGCTCCAGCAGGGCGTCGATTTCGTGCTCGACAGTTTCAAGCGCATGCATGGCGGTGAGATCTTCGTGCCCAAGATCCCCTCCTCCCGCATCACCGACCTGGCGGAGGCGATCGCGCCGGGCCTGCCGCAGAAGGTCATCGGCATCAGGCCGGGCGAGAAGCTGCACGAGGTGATGTGCCCGCGCGACGATTATCACCTGACGCTGGAGTTCCCAGCCCACTACGTGATCAAGCCGTCGATCAACATGGGCTTCAAGGTCGACTACGCGGCCAGCGCGACCGGCGAGACGTCGAAGCCGGTGGTGGACGATTTCGAATACAGCTCCGGCAACAACCCGCATTTCCTGACGGTGGCCGAGATCCGAAGCCTGATCGAGGCCGGCGCGTGATCCCTTACGGCAGGCAGTGGATCGACGAAGCCGACATCCAGGCGGTCGTCGAGACGCTGCGCTCCGATTGGCTCACCCAGGGACCGGCGATCGGCAGGCTTGAAGCGGCGTTCAAGGAGCGCTGCCGCGTGCCGCATGCGGTCGCCGTGAACAGCGCGACCTCCGCCCTGCACATCGCCTGCCTCGCGATCGGCGCCGGGCCCGGCGATCTGGTCTGGACCGTGCCCAACACCTTCGTCGCATCCGCGAATTGCGCTCGGTTGTGCGGCGCGGATGTCGACTTCGTCGACATCGACCCGCGCACCTACAACATCAGCGTGCCGGCGCTGGAGCGGAAGCTGCGCGCGGCCAAGGCCGCTGGTCGCATGCCGAAGGCGGTGATCCCGGTCCATTTCAGCGGCCGCGCCACCGACCAGGAGGCGATCGGGGCGCTCGCGCAGGATTACGGATTCCGCGTCATCGAGGATGCCTCCCACAGCGTCGGCGCGACCCATGCAGGCGAGCCGGTCGGCTCCTGCCGCTGGTCGGACGTCGCGGTGTTCAGCTTCCATCCGGTGAAGATCGTCACCACCGCCGAGGGCGGCCTTGCGACCACGCGCGACGTGGCGCTGGCGGAGCGCATGGCGCGGCTGCGCACCCACGGCATCACCCGGGACCCGCAGCATCTGTCGCACAAGGACGAAGGCGGCTGGTACTACGAGCAGGTCGAGCTTGGGCTGAACTACAGGCTGACCGATTTGCAGGCCGCTCTGGGCGTCAGCCAGCTTCGCCGGCTCGACCAGTTCCTGCGCCGCCGGCGCGAACTGGTCGCGCGCTACGACCGGCTGCTCAAGGATGTGCCGGTCACGCGCCCGCTCATCGACGTGATCGAGGAGAGCGCCTGGCACCTCTATGTCATCCGCATCGATCCGCAACGCGCCGGCAAAACGCGCCGCGAGCTCTATGACGCCATGCGCGCCGCCGGGATCGGCGTGCAGGTGCATTACATCCCGGTCCACCTCCAGCCCTACTATCGCGGCCTCGGCTTCGAGCCCGGCCACTGTCCGGAGGCCGAGCGCTATTCCGAGGAGGCGCTGAGCTTGCCCCTGTATCCCGCCATGTCGGACGCAGAGCAGGACCGGGTGGTAAGCGTTCTGGGCGGAGCGCTGGGCTAGGAGCCGGAGTTATGGAAGAGCCATCCGAGTATCGGCTCGTCGAGCAGCCGGAAGGATTCCAGTCGGTCGCGCCCCTGCCCGATCCGCGCGCCCTCGCCGATTTCTATGCCAAGCTCTACTATCAGACGCCGCAATCGGCGAGCTACCAGACGGCGTACTCATCCGACGAGATGGAGCAGCGTTATCTCCGCGGCCGCTTGGCGCTGCACGCGGTTGCGCAGGTGTTCCCGGGAAACCCCGCCTCGCATGATTTCCTCGAAGTCGGGTGCGGCGAGGGCTTCCTGCTGAAGGTGGCGCACGAGGCTGGCTACCGCGTGAAGGGAATCGACTTCTCCGATCACGGGCTCAAGCGGTTCCACCCCGAGCTTGCGGACAGCACCGAGACGGGCGATGCCTTTGCACTCCTAGATAGGGCCGTCGCCCGCGGCGACCGCTATGACGTGTGTTGCCTGCAGAACGTGCTGGAGCATGTCATCGACCCCCGCGCGCTGATGCGCCAGATCAGGCGCCTGCTGCGTCCCGGTGGAGTCGCCATGATCTCGGTTCCGAACGACTTCAGCCGCATTCAGATGAAGGCGCGGGCGCAGGGCCACATCGCGCGGGACTTCTGGATCGCGCCGCCTGCGCATCTGCACTATTTCAATACCATCAGCCTGCCCAGGTTCATGGCGGCCATGGGTTTTGCAACGCTCGATTCCTTCGCCGACTTCCCGATCGAGGTGTTCCTGTACCATCCCGGCTCCAACTACATCGAGACGTCAACCGCGGGAAAGCCGGCGCACAGGGCGAGAGTCGAGCTGGACCTGCTGCTCGCCGAGAACGGCATCGCGCCGTTGCACGCGCTTTGCCAGGCGATGACGGGGTGTGGCATCGGGCGGAACGTGACGGCCATTGTCCGCGCATCGGGAGACGATGAGCGGTGAAGGTACTGGTGACAGGCGCGCGCGGTTTTCTCGGAAGCGCCGTGGTGAGCGCGCTGGTGCGGGCCGGGCACGACGCGGTCGGTGCAGCGCGCGCGGCGGGCGAAGGCTGCCTCGCCGCGGATCTCGGAAGGCCTGAGACTGTCATGGCGCTGCTGGATTCGGTGCAGCCGGATGCGATCGTGAACTGCGCGGCCCGCGTGGATTTCAGCACGAACGTTCTTCCCGGCCTGTTCCCTGTGAACGTGCTGGTGCCTGCCTTGGCCGCCCAATGGTGCCACGCCAGGGACAGGTACCTCGTCCAAGCATCGACGATCGCGGTGCATGGGGTGAAAGCGGCTGAAGCTGGAGAAGCGATTCCCGAAGTGCCGGACACCGATTATGGCCGCTCCAAGTGGCTGGCCGAGCAGAACATCGCTCAAGCAGGTTGCCGTGCCGTTGTGCTGCGGTTCGGGGGATTGTTCGGCCGGCACGGCCCCGACCATCTCGGCCTCAACCGGGCGCTGCGAAGTGCGATCGTCGGCAAGATACCAACACTCACAGGAGGCGGCAGCGCCAAGCGCAACTATGTCTTCGTGCATGACGCGGCGGCTGTGATCGCCCATTGTCTTGAACGTGCACCGGAAGGCGTGCGCTGGGTCGGGGGAAGCGAGGTCCTCACCATCCGCCAGATGCTGGAAAGCATGTGTGACGTCTACCTGGACGGCGCCAGGCCCGAGACCGCTCCGGGCGCCGAGGCTGCGGACCAGATCGTCCGCCACAGTCCCGATCTGCCTGCCGGGCGCGGGTTTCGCGCGGCGCTGGAATACGAGAGGACGCCGTGAAGGTCGCCCTGCTCTCGGACATTCACGCCAACGAGGTGGCGCTGGCGGCGGTGCTTGAGCAGGCCAGAATGCAAAAGGCGGAACGGCTCCTTTGTTGCGGCGATTTCGTGGGCTACTATCACGCGCCTGAAGCCATGCTTGCGCTGCTCGATCAGTGGCCCTGGGCCGGCATCCGCGGCAATCATGAGCAGATGCTGGAGCGCTATCTCGCCGGGGTGGACCGGGATGCCATCCACCGACGCTACGGGTCCGGGATCGCGATCGCGGCGCAGTCGCCCGAAGCGGGACGCGCCCGGCTGCTCGCCCTGCCGCCGCGCCTCGAGATCGAGATCGACGGCCGACGCGTGCTGCTGTGCCACGGCAGCGCCTGGGATCCCGATCACTATGTCTATCCGGATGCGCCCGAAGAGGAGCGCCGGCGCATGGCCGCCGGCGGCGAAGACCTTGTCGTCTACGGCCATTCGCATTATCCGGTGCTCTGGCAGATCGGTCGCACGATCGTCGTCAATCCCGGCTCCGTCGGCCAACCGCGCGATCGCAAGCCTGGCGCGTGCTGGGCGTTGTGGGACACCTTGACCATGGACGTGACGCTGCACAGGGCGGCGTTCGATCGGACCATCGTTGCCGAGCGAGCGCGTCGGATCGATCCACACCTGCCCTATCTCGCCGATGTATTGACGAGGCAATGACCGTGCGCATTCTCGTGACAGGCGCCAATGGCGATATTGCCGAAGCGATCGGCCGGATCCTGAAGACCTCGTTTCCGCAGGCCGCGGTCGACGGAGCGGACAGCCAGGGCACTTTCCCAGGCAGCCTGCTGTTCCAGTCGGTACATGCCCTGCCGGCCGCGCGTGCGCCCGATTTCCTCGATTCATTCCGCTCTCTGGCATCGCACTACGATCGCGTGATTCCAGTGCCTGAGGCGGAGCTGCTCGCGCTTGCCCGTCAGGACGATGCGTGGCGCGCGGCGGTGCCGCTGGTCATGAATGCGCCCTGGGTGATCTCGACCTTCTGCGACAAGCTGGAGACCGCCCGCTGGCTGGACCAGCACGGCGGGTTCAGCGCACGGACAGCGCGCCTGCAAGACATCGGCGTCGGCGATCTGCCCGTCGTTGCGAAGCCGCGCGCTGGCTGGGGCTCGCGTGGGGTCGAGATCGTACGAACGCCGGAGCGTCTGGCAGCCGTGCGCGCAGAGGCAACCGGCGACTGGATCGCCCAGGAGCTCCTGGATGATCCGCAGGCGGAGTACACCTGCGCGATCGCAAGGGACGGCGCCGTGACCAACACGATCACGATGCGCCGCACGATGCAGGGTGGCCTCACCAAGCAAGCGACGATCGTGGAGGATCCGGCCATCGACCGGATGCTCCGCTCGATCGCGGACAGCCTGCCGGATCGCGCCTTCATCAATGTCCAATTGCGTGTCTTCCGCGGCGAGCCCCGGATATTCGAGATCAATCCCCGGTTCTCGAGCACGGTTATGATGCGCCATCTGGCGGGCTTCGAGGATGTCCTCTGGATCCTGAACGCATTGGACGGACAGCCGATGCCGCCGGCAAAGGCGCGCCCGGGCGCGACCATCATCAGGATGTCTCGCGAAATTGTGGTTGATGAATGAAATCTGCCGTTTTCCTCGTCGATAGCGGTCCCGGCATTGGCCTGGGACATCTGCGCCGCAGCGGCATCCTGCTCGACGCCATGACGCATGCCGGGTTCGAGTGCCGGCTCGTGTGCCCGGATGTCGGTGCCGCCGCGGCGCTCGGCCGAACGGCGGCGCCCATGCCCGCGGCGATCGAGGATGTGCCATCCGCGGATGTCGTGATCTGCGATTCCTACTCGATCCGTAGCGAGCATTTGTCGCGCCTTCGGCGGCGCCCCTCGGTCCTGCTCGTCTTCGACGACATGGCGGATCGTGCGATCAATGCCGATCTCGTGCTCAATCACAACCTGTATGGCGCGAGGGTCGATTATGCCGGCCTCACGGACGCGGCCATCTTGCGCGGTCCGGAATGCACGCTGGTCGCTCCCGATGTTCTCAGCGCGCGGATGCGGCGGAGCGCTCACTCCGGCAATGGCGTCGTCATCAGCTTCGGCGGAACCGATGACGGCGCACGCGCGGTAGAGCTCTTGCGGTGGTGGGGGAGCGCTGAGGGGCCGTGCCATATCGTCGTTCCCCCGGGTGTTTCACCGAGCGAGTCGGCATTGGGCGCGGCAGAGGAGAATCCGGGCCGCGTCATCCTGCAGCGCGGCCCCGACATGCCCGCGCTCCTGGCGGATGCCCGGCTCTATATTGGCGGCGCCGGGATGACAGCGCTCGAGGCGATGGTCGTCGGGCTCGACATGGTGCTGTTCGTGCTGGTCGACAACCAGCGCCTGAACGCGGAGGCGTTCGGCCGTCACGGTCATCCGGTGGTGCAGGGTTTCCAGCCGAAGCGCGGCGCCGAGATCGCGGCCGCACTGCTGCGTCAGCCCTTTCAGCAGCACGCCAGCGTGGTGGATGGCGAGGGGGCGACGCGCGTGGTCCGCGCGATCGAAGATCTGTTGCGGGCGAAGCGCCCGGCCTAGTCCACCGGCTCCAGCATGTCCCAGCGCAGCGGCGTGCCGCGTCTGACATCCCGGCCCACTCGCCGGCCCAGGACCTTGCTGAGATACTTGGGTGCAAGTCCCAGTCCGGGACGAATGGATCGCACATGGTGCTCGCTGATGACCTCGCCCGCGCCGATGTCGGTCACGACGTAGATTGAGCGGCGAAACTCGCGCACCTTCGCTTCGCTGGCCTCGATCCCGTAATGGACGCGGCCCATTGCTTCCCAGGCGGTGCGTGCGCCCTCGACCAAAGCGGCCAGTTCCTCCGGCTCCAGGCTGAAGGCGGAGTCGACGCCGCCGTCCGCGCGCCGCAGGGTCACGTGCTTCTCGAGAACACAGGCGCCCGCCGCCACGCCCGCGATCGGAACGGCAATGCCCATCGTATGATCGGAAAGCCCAACGATCGCGTCGAACATCTGCGCCAGGTGCGGAATGGTGCGCAGGTTGCTGTCCGTGGCCGGCGTCGGATATCCCGAGGTGCAATGAAGGAGAACGAGCTGCTCGGCGCCAGCCCCTCGCGCGGCTGCGACCGCCTCGGCAATCTCGCCGAGCTCTGACGCGCCGGTCGACAGGATGATTGGCTTGCCGGTGGCGGCAATGCGCTCGATCAGCGGAATATCGCAAACTTCCAGCGAGGCGACCTTGTAGGCGGGCGCGCCGAGTTGCTCCAGCAGGTCCACTGCCGTCGGATCGAAGGCGGAGCTGAAAACGGTGATGCCCAGCTCCCTGGCACGCTTGAACAGCGGCTCGTGCCATTCCCATGGCATCGCTGCCTTCTGGTAGAGTTCATAGAGGCTGGAACCGTCCCACAACCCGCCTCGCACCATGAACTCCGGGCCGTCATGGTCGATCGTGATGGTGTCGGCCCGGTAAGTCTGCAGCTTGATCGCATCGGCACCGGATGACTTTGCCGCCGCCACGATCGCCAGCGCGCGCTCCAGGCTGCCGTTGTGGTTCGCTGACATTTCGGCGATGACATAGGGTGGGCGGTCCGGCCCTATTTCCCGTCCAGCGATCGTGACGCGCTTCATGCGATCTCCATCTCTCCAGCTACCAGCGCCCGACCGCGCGGCGAATGCGGGTCGTGAGCGGCAATGAGCGCGGCGATATCAGCAGGACCTTGGTGCCGCACGTTTCGACCTTCAGTTCGGCGCTGTCCCCCAGAATCCGCCCGAACCGGGCGAGCCTGTCCGCAAGCGCGGCGAGATCGATCTCCGGGAACAGGTCTCCGCGCACATTCTTGTCGGCCTGGTGCCAGCGATATCCGGAGCGCGGCTGCCAAGCGCTGACATGGTCGGGAGCCGGCCGCCAGCCGCCTTGCGCATCGCCAAACTCCTCGATGGCCCCCATGATCTGCTCCGCGCCCAGGCGGGCGCTGTCGTAGGACATGCTGTTGCGGAAGCGCCCGATCATCTGGACATCATAGCAGGTGCCGGGCTCAGCCAGCAGCCGCCGGATCGCGGTCAAAGCTTCCGCCGTGGTTCTCGCCACCGGATTGACCAGCCTGGCGAGATATCGCTGGTTGGCCGGGCTGTCCGATGGCATGAGGCAGAGTGCGGGGCGATCGAGCGCAATCGCCTCCACGCCGGTCGTGCAATTGGTGTGAACGAGCAGCCGCGCCGCCATGATCCACGGCAGCGAGGAGCCCTCGCGCAGGATCGACAGGTTCCGGACGCCCTTCGTCCACGCCTCCCAGTTGGCGGCGATCTCGCTGGGATGCGGACGCAGCACGATCCGCAGGTCCGGAAACGCTTCCGCCAACGCGGGAAGCAACTCCAGCAGCGCCGCCCGATTGGCCTGTTCCATCACCTCGAAATCTGCGAACTGGCTCATCAGCTCCCGATCCGAGGGGTCGATCTTGCCCTGATCGATCAGCGCCTGGACCATGTGCTTCGCGTCGCCCTTGTGGGAGTTCGTGAAGCCGAGATTCGAGTTGATCAGGATGAAATCGCCGTGGCGCTGCCGCAGTTCTGCTGCCTCGTCCGCAAAGATGGTGCGGAGCTCGGGCCGCAGCAGGTCCCAGCGGGGGTTCGCCGCCTGCCTCACCCGCCCTTCGGGCAAGCCGAAGCTTTCGACGAAGGCGCTGGAGTTGAACGTGCCCGGCAGGAAGATGAGGTCCGTCGCATCGACCGCCGCGCGCGAAACCCACCAGAACTTCTTGTCATGCACGACCAGCCCGGGGATTTCCTCGTCTATCGCGGCAGTGATGTAGCCGGCCTCCTTGGCGCGCTTCAACATCTTGGCGTCGCGGACAGTCAGCGTCTTGGACAGATAGACGCCGGGCGTCATGCACTCGATGTTCCGTTCGATCAGCCATTTCTGGCCCAGCACCACTTCGAACCCGCGGGACGCCGCCATGGCCGTCAGCAGCAGGCGCGAATCCAGCTCGCGCGAGGCGATCTCCATCGGAAAGTAGATGATTCTGGCTGGCCTCAACGCCGTGGCCCCAATGCTCGATCCATTGCAGCGGTGAGGGTATTTAGCGGACCGAAGGCGCACGCGCAATGCCGCAGCCTGAGGTCGCCTGTCTCCTTGAGCATTGAAATACCGTGCGAATCCGGCGCATCGGAAAGCTTGCAGCGAGGGACCCCGGGGCCTTATCTCTTTGCCCGCAATCACCTTCGGAACACGAGTCGGCATGAACGATCTTTTTGGCGGCAAGAAGGGCGCGGAGTACAGCGCAAAGGACATCGAGGTCCTGGAGGGGCTGGAGCCGGTCCGGCGCCGGCCGGGCATGTATATCGGCGGCACGGATGAGCACGCTTTGCATCACCTGGTCGCCGAGATCCTGGACAATTCGATGGACGAGGCCGTCGCCGGCCATGCCAGCCGCATCGAGCTGGAGCTTGGCGCAAACGGCTACGTGATCGTGCGCGACAACGGCCGGGGCATCCCGATCGACCCGATGCCGAAATACGGCAACAAGCCCGCGGTCGAGGTCCTGCTCACCACGCTCCATTCCGGCGGCAAGTTCAGCGGCAAGGTCTATGAGACCTCCGGCGGACTGCATGGCGTCGGCATGTCCGTCGTCAACGCGCTGAGCGACGACTTCGAAGTGGAGATCGCCCGTGGCAAAGAGCTTTATGTTCAGTCCTATAGCAAGGGAAAGCCGAAGGGAAAGCTGAAGAACGGCGGCAACGTGAACCGGCGCGGCACCACCGTGCGCTTCCATCCCGATCCGGAGATCTTCGGCAAGCAGGCGCATTTCAGGCCGAACCGGCTCTATCGCATGTGCCGCTCCAAGGCCTATCTCTATCGCGGCGTGGAGATTCGCTGGTCCTGCGATCCGTCCCTGATCGGCAAGGACGACGCCACGCCGGCCGAGGAAACGCTGCACTTTCCCGGCGGCCTGGGGGACTATCTGACGTCCCGCCTCAACGGCAAGCAGACTGTGACCTCCTCGCCCTTCATCGGGCAGGCGCAGTTCCCCGACAGTCAAGGGCGCGTTGAATGGGCGATCGCCTGGCCGGTCGAATCCGATGAAGAAGAAGGGCTGCGCAGCTTCTACTGCAACACCGTCCCGACGCCCGAGGGCGGCACGCACGAGACCGGCCTGCGCGCCGGCCTCAGCCGCTCGTTGCGCGCCTATGGCGACCTGATCGGCAACCGCAAGGCGGGCCAGATCACGGCTGAGGACGTGATCGGCGGCGCGGTGGTGATCCTGTCGCTGTTCATCCGCGACCCGCAGTTCCAAGGGCAGACCAAGGAAAAGCTGGCGAGCGCCGAAGCGGCGCGCCTGGTCGAAACCTCGATCAAGGATCATTTCGACCACTGGCTCTCCGCCGATCCAGCGCGCGGCAAGGATCTGCTGGAATGGGCGATTGAACGGTCCGAGGAACGTCTGCGCCGGCGCCAGGACAAGGAGATCCTGCGCAAGACCGCGACGCGCAAGCTGCGCCTGCCCGGCAAGCTGATCGATTGCACAAAGACCGGCCCCGGCACCGAGATCTTCCTGGTCGAGGGCGATTCCGCCGGCGGCTCCGCCAAGACGGCACGGATTCGCGAGACCCAGGCGGTGATGCCGCTGCGCGGCAAGATCCTCAACGTCGCCAGCGCCTCGGCCGACAAGCTCTCCGGCAACCAGGAGCTGATCGATCTGATCCAGGCGCTCGGCTGCGGCACGCGCGACAAATACGACGATGACCGCCTGCGCTACGACAAGGTCATCATCATGACAGACGCCGATGTCGACGGCGCGCACATCGCCTCGCTGCTGATGACCTTCTTCTTCCGAGAGATGCCGGATTTGATTCAGAACGGCCACCTCTTCCTGGCGCAGCCGCCGCTCTATTCCATCACCCAGGGCGCCAAGAAGATCTACGCGCGCGATGACGCGCACAAGGAGGAGCTGCTGAGGACCGAGTTCACCGGCCGCGGCAAGGTGGAGATCAGCCGTTTCAAGGGCCTGGGCGAAATGCCGGCCGAGGACCTCAAGAAGACCACGATGGACCCGAAGCACCGCGTGCTGCTGCGCGTGCGGATGCCGCACCGCTATGTCGAGGAGGAGCGGCAGGAAGCGCGCGAGACCTCCGACCTGGTCGAGCGCCTGATGGGCCGCAAGCCGGAGCTGCGCTTCCAGTACATCCAGGAGAACGCGCAGTTCGCGCGCGACCTGGACGTCTGACCCGCGCGATGACCGAGAAGGAGTACAACGCCTTCTGCAAGTCGCTGCCGGCAACGACCTATGTCGTGCAGTGGGGCGGCTCGCAGGTGTGGAAAGTGGGCGGCAAGGTGTTCGCGATCGGCGGCTGGGATGATGGCGGAGAGGCGCATATCACCTTCAAGGTCTCGCCGATCGCCTACGAGATGCTGAAGGACAAGCGCGGCCTGCGGCCGGCGCCCTACCTCGCCTCGCGCGGCATGAAGTGGATCCAGCGCCATGCGAGGCCCGGGCTGTCGGACAAGGACCTGAAGGGCTATCTCAAGGAGTCCCACCGCCTTGTCGCGCTCGGCCTTTCCAAGAAGAGGCGCAAGGAGCTGGGACTCGATCTCGACTGATCCGCTCTACGCGAAGAGCAGGATCGCCACAGCCAGGGCAGCGACGACGATCCAGGCGCTGCCGACAATATGACCGCGGTGGCCGTTCTCGCTCAGAACGTCCTGGTAGGTCTCGGTCGTAAACATCGTCCCCTCCAAAATCGCGGACCAGCAGGTGGGGTGTGCCTGCAGCCGCTTCAATGACTTTACCCGGATGTTATCACTGCAAGGGGCGCCGAGTCTGTGAATGCCGTCACACAGCCGGGCTGTGGCTCAGATGCCCGGAAGAAACGCCACAATGTTGCGCCGTCCACCTTTCTCGATCACCAGCATGTGGCCGGGCGGCACTTCGTGCCAGGCGTGGCAATCCTCGTCCTCGTCATGGGCTCGGAGACAACCATGAAATGATCGGCGCGCTGGCGGTGGAACAAGGTCGGCGGGACTTCGTCGCTGGAATGGCGTACGGCGTAGACAAACTCGCCGTTGCTCAACACCGCGGTGAACTTGAACGGCTCGTTCACCGCCGCTTCGCGCGCCAGCTTTTCGATCCTGCCGATGGTGCGCGTCAGCGCGCCGGTCGGATCGGACTCCAGCCCGTCGCTCAGCAGCAGATAGAAGATCAGCTCGCTGTCCGTGGTGCCGAGGCGATGGCTATAGAACCGGTCCTCGATCATCGCCTCCAGCGGGCGGCGCAGGCGCTCATAGCCGCCGATCTGGCCGTTATGCATGAACAGCCACTTGCCATAGGCGAACGGATGGCAATTGGCGCGCGACGTCGCGGTGCCGGTCGAGGCCCGCACATGCGCGAGGAACAGGCCGGAGCGGATCTGGTGCGCCAGGCTCTTCAGGTTCTGGTCGTTCCAGGCCGGCAGAATGTCGCGATAGGCGCCGGGCGTCGGGCGCTCGCCATACCAGCCGATCCCGAAGCCGTCGCCATTGGTGGTGACGTGGCTGTGGCGGGCGCGCAGGCTCTGGCTGATCAGGGAATTGCGCGGCTCGAACAGGACCTTGTCGAGATAAGTTGGGTCGCCGCAATAGGTGAGCCACCGGCACATGCAGTCTTTCCTTTGGGCGCCGCATCGGGGGGCGCCAAGTTGCAGTCATTTGACCCTACAAGCATTAACGAACGGGAAATGTGAAATAGGTCACTCTCGGCGTGGCACACCGCTTGCTGAACCACGAGGCGATGAAGAGAAACCCTGCATTTCTTGCCGCCCCCCTGCTCGCCCTCGCGGCGGCGGTGCTTGGCGCCTGCACTCCGGCCTCCAAGGTTGCGGAGCCCGACATCGTGGTGAAATCGCCGGTGGCGCCGCAGGCGCTGGCCCCCTGCCTCGCGCTCAAGCTGGGCGGGGCTTTCCGCGACGGAAGGCCGGTTGTGGACGCCTATCGCGGCGTGCACGAGATCACCATCGATTCGCCGCGCGGGGAAAAGCTTGCCTTTGTGGAGGTCGAATCCGACCGGGCCGGCGGCTCCCGGGTCCGGTTCTGGAACGGCGATCTCTACTGGCCGGATCACCGCGTCAGCGGCGTCTGGCCGGACGTGATGCGGGACAACTGGCACCGCTTCGAAGGGGCGCACAGGGACTGCCAGTCCGCCACGGCGGCCGCGAGGCCCATGCAGAAGGCGCCGCCTGCGCCGCGGTCCGCCGCCGTGCCGGCCAGTTCCGCGGTCCGGTCGCAGCCGCTGAAGCCGCTCGCCACCGCGGCGCCGGGCGCGCCGCGGCCTCTGACACCGTAACGGCGGAATTCCTGGATTTTTCAAAGCGCTCGCCCGCCACCGGAAGGTCGCCGCGGCGGGATTAGCGCTTGCTTTTTGGCTGGGATTTTGGGAAGCCCTTGCCGGCCCCGGCGGACGATTGCCGGCGGCCTGTGGGCCCGTAGCTCAGTTGGTAGAGCAAGCGACTTTTAATCGAGAGGTCGCGGGTTCGAGTCCCGCCGGGCCCACCACCTCCCCTGCCGATTACTCCTTCGGAACCGTCTCCACAATTCATGGCCAGAGCTCTGCGCGAGCAGAGACGGACACAGATATTGAGCCCATCTATCGCGGGTTCTACACTCGTTAGTAATCGGATGTCGGATGGCTACACGAGAAGCCGTCAGATCAGGCGGTGGCGTCGTGCCGCCAACCAGGCTGCCGGACATGAAGGAAAGCTCAAAGGTCGTCCCGCATAAGCGACGAACCCTGGAAGGGCCGGATGCCGAGGGCGATCTGGCGCGCCTGCAGCGGCGCTTCCGCTCAGTCTCCCGCAGATATGAGCGCGCCATGGTACTCCGCCGCTTCTATCGTGCAGCGAGATGGTGGGTGCTGATCACGGCGGGCATTGCGATCCTCTATTGGGGTCTGACGCGCGCGACACAGTGGCCCCTGGTGACGAGCCTCAAGCATTTGGCCGCCTCTTCTACTTGCACTGTCGCGAGAACTATCGGCATAGCGCCTGCCGCTGAAGGCCAGCCCGGCTATTGGCGCCATCATGATGGGGATCGCAACGGCATCGCCTGCGAACCGCTCGAATAGGCCTGCCTTTCGAGCTCTTTCTCTTTGCGCGGAGCCGTTACCTGCCGCTTGGGTCGGGAATACGCGTGTGCGTGGAAGCACGAAGCGGATGTGACGCGAGGCGAAACAGAGGGCAGCAATGGGAGCCGGCTGAAGACTTGCCGGCCCCGCTGCGCTAGTCGATCTCGCCTGCTTCTTCGCCCATCTCCTCGCCCGCTTCGTCGGCGGATTCCCCGACCGCGTCGCCGACGCTTTCGACGTCTTCGCCCGCGCCTTCGATTGTGTTGCATGCCGCCAGCGGCATGCTGAGGACGATCAAGCCGGCGAGGAGGAGACTGCGGTTAACCAATGGATCGTGCATCGCTCTTGCTCCACGTTCAGGAGGCCCGGCAGCGGAACACCGGAGCATATCCGAACGTTCCCACTTCCACGCGCGACAGATCTGACCGTCCGCTGTTGGACTCTGGAGAGGGCAGCAACATGACCGACCGCATCACCATCACCGGCATCAGCGGCGTCCGTCCGAAGCGGCACCAAGATGTTGTTCAGATTGACTGTTCCGCGGAGCAGCGCCCGGTCCGCCTCGCCCTTCACCGCGGTGTCCTCGGCACTCTCATCGCCTCGCTGCTGCAAGCCTCGCGCGCCTTCCCGAGCGATTCCGAGGAATTCCTGAGCCAGCCGCTGCAATTGACCGGCGTGGGCGTGGTGTCGTTCGAGGATGGCAGCCTCGGCCTCGAGCTGCTGTTGGATGAGGGACTCCATCTGTTCATCGCGATTCCGCCGGAGCATATTGCCGCGCTCCGCAATTCGGTGAATATGATCCATGCGCTGGAGACCGCCATGACCGAGGAACAGTCCGGCATGACCCAGCATTGATGGAGACCGCCTGCACCGGGTACGCATGCCGAAACGGGGATCGTCACACCAAAAGACCAGGACGGAACGGAAGGAACGGGAAGCGCAGCACGCCTTCGTCGGCGGCTGGTCGCAGCGCCGCGGCAACTTTGTCAGCCTGCTGCTCGGCGTGCGGCAAGGGCGGCGGCGCAAGCTCACCTATATCGGGGAAGTGAGGACCGACCCCAAGAACCTTGCCATGAATTTCCTGGAGCCGCGCCTGCGGGAGAGCGAGATCGAGGCCAGCCCGTTCATCGACGAGCCGCCGTCGCATGACAGCCATACCCATCACTGGATTGCGCCCGACGTGGTGGCCGAGATCGAGTTCGATTCCTGGAGCCGCGACGGCACCATCCGGAACGCCGCGTTGCGCGCGGTGACGGAGCGGCCGTCATTTCGCCGCGCCAACTGGGTCGTCCCGCCCGACTAGATGCCCTTGAAAATCGCGACATTCAACATCAACAACGTCCAGCGCCGCCTTCCGGTCCTGCTCGCATGGCTGAAGAAGGCGAAGCCCGATGTGGTGTGCCTGCAGGAACTGAAGGCGGCGCATGAGGCCTTCCCCGCCGCCGCAATCGCCCGCGCCGGCTATTCCTTCGTCCATCGTGGCGAGCGGACCTGGAACGGCGTCGCCATCCTGGCGCGCGGCGCCAAGCCGATCCTGACCCGCGCGGACCTGCCCGGCGATCCCGCCGACCGCCAGAGCCGCTATATCGAAGCCGCTGTCGATGGAGTGCTCGTCGCCTCGATCTACCTGCCCAACGGCAATCCGCAGCCCGGCCCGAAATTCGACTACAAGCTGGCCTGGTTCGAGCGGTTGATCAGGCACGCCGCAGCGCTGAAGCGCAGCCGGCAGCCGGTCGTTCTGGCGGGCGATTACAACGTGGTCCCGACCGACATCGACATCTATCCGAGCAAGTCATGGGACAAGGACGCGCTGCTGCAGCCGGAAAGCCGGGCGGCGTTCAAGCGCCTGCTCAAACAGGGCTGGACCGATTCCGTGCGCGCGCTGCATCCCGGCGAGCGGATCTATACCTTCTGGGACTACAAGCGCGACCGCTGGCGGCGCAACGCGGGGCTGCGCATCGATCACATCCTGCTCAGCCCCAGCATCGCGGATCGGCTAAAGGAAGCCGGCGTGGACAAGGACGTGAGAGGCGTGCAGGAAGCCAGCGACCATGCGCCGGTCTGGGCCGTCCTGGACTAACGCGGATCGGCGAGGCCGGCCGCTGATCGCGGCGGAACGCTTCGATAGCTTGCAGGCGAAGGCTGCGGCATCGGTTCGAATGTGCTCGCAGTTGCCTCCTCCGGCTTCGTATCCGCGAGCAATGCCGCAAACCCGACGGTCACCGTGCCGGCGAACAGGCACGCGAACAGCACCTGACGCGGGACCTTGAGAATGACGAACGCGCTCACCACGATCGCCCAGCAGACCAGCGCGGCGCGCATGCTTCCGTCGCTGTCGCTCAGGAGCGATCCGACCATCCCGCCATCGAGAAGAAGCGTGCCAAACGCGACCACCGCCCTGCGACCTGCCGTGCCGTTGATCCAGCGCTCGGAAGAAACAACGGCACGAGCCGCGCGGTTCCGGCAGAACCCGGGTACGCGGAATCGCTCACACCCAGCGGAACACGACGAAGGCGTAGACCAGCGCGATGCCGAGCGGCGCCCAGAGCGGGGTGCCAACCAGGCCGAGCCACGCCAGGAAGATGAAGGCGCTGCCCAGCAGCGAGATGAACAGCCGGTCGCCGCGCGTGGTGTCGAGGCCCAGAATGCCGCGGCGCGGTGCCCCGCCGGGCGAGTAGACTTCCCAAACCGACATCGCGATCAGGCAGAGGGCGATGAAGGCGAAGAACGCCGCGGTGGGCCAGGTCCAGGCCATCCAGGCGATCATCGACGTGCCTTCCATGGGTGCCTCCCTTCCCTACACGCGGCCAGCTACACGCGGCCAAGGGCGAAGCCCTTGGCGATGTAGTTGCGCACGAAGTAGATGACGAACGCGCCGGGCACGATGGTGAGCGTGCCGGCGGCGGCCAGCAGGCCAAGCTCGTAGCCCGATGTGCTGGCCGTTCGGGTCATGGTCGCGACGATCGGCTTGGCGGCGACCGAGGTCAGCGTCTTGGCCAGCAGCAGTTCCACCCACGAGAACATGAAACAGAAGAAGCAGGCGACGCCGATGCCGGCGGCGATGGTCGGAATGAAGATCTTGATGAAGAACCGCCAGAACGGATAGCCGTCGACATAGGCGGTTTCATCCAGCTCTTTCGGTACCCCGGACATGAAGCCCTCCAGGATCCAGACCGCCAGCGGCACGTTGAACAAGGTATGTGCCAGCGCGACGGCCCAGGGCGTGTCGAACAGGCCGACCGCGGAATAGAGCTGCAGGAAAGGCAGCGCGAACACCGCCGGCGGCGCCATGCGGTTGGTCAGCAGCCAGAAGAACAGGTGTTTGTCGCCCAGGAAGCGGTAGCGCGAGAAGGCATAGGCCGCCGGCAGCGCCACCACGACCGACAGGATGGTATTGGCGATCACGAAGGTGAGCGAGTTGATGTAGCCGGAATACCAGGTCGAGTCGGTGAAGATCTTCTCGTAGTTCGCCAGCGTGAAGTTCTGCGGCCACGGGGTGAAGCCGCCCAGGATCTCGTTCGTCGTCTTGAACGACATGGTGACGAGCCAATAGATCGGCAGCATCAGGAACAGGATGTAGATCGCCGGAATGAGCGAGCGCTTGCGAAAGACAGGGCGACGTTCGGGGTGCATCACTTGGCCTCGTTCCGCGTCATGACCGTGTAGAACAGCCAGCTCAGCAGCAGGATGATCAGGAAGTAGATCAGGGACATCGCCGCCGCCGGCCCGAGATCGAACTGCCCCAGCGCCATCTTCACCAGATCGATGGACAGGAAGGTGGTGGAATTGCCCGGCCCGCCTCCGGTCAGCACCACGACCTCGGTATAGATCATGAAGGAATCCATGAAGCGCAGCAGGATCGCGATGGTCAGCACGCGCTTGAGCTTCGGGAGCTGGATGTAGCGGAACACCGACCAGGCGCTCGCGCCGTCGATCTTGGCCGCCTGGTAGTAGTCGTTGGGGATCGAAACCAGGCCCGCATAGCACAGCAGGACCACCAGCGAGGTCCAATGCCAGACATCCATCAGGACGACGGTGAACCAGGCCGTCAGCGGCTGGCGCGTGTAATTGAAATCGAAGCCGAGGCTCCTCAACCCCTTGCCCATCAGGCCGATCTCAGGCAGCGCGAAGATGTTCCACATCGCGCCGACCACGTTCCAGGGAATCAGCAGCGGCAGCGCCATGGCGACCAGGCAGACGGACACCCACGCCCCCTTGCGCGGCATGGCGAGCGCGACGATAAGGCCGAGCGGCACCTCGATCAGCAGGATGATGGTGGTGAACAGGATCTGTCGCAGCAGCGCGTCGTGGAAGCGATCCGACTGCAGCACCTGCTCGAACCACAGCACGCCGGCCCAGAAAAACACGTTGTCGCCGAAAGTCTCCTGGACGGAGAAGTTGACCACGGTCATCAGGGGGATGATGGCGTTGAACGCCACCAGCGCCACCACCGGCAGAACCAGGAACCAGGCTTTGTGATTGAGCTGCTTGTACATCGCCTGTCCTCAGTTCACCAGCCAGCCGTCGCGATAGACGTGAGTATGCTTGGGATCGAACCGCAGATGCGCCGGGCCCGAGGGCATCGGCTGGCCTTCCGACACCAGCAGCTTGATGCGGTGCTCACCGTGGCGCGTCTCGACGATGCGGAAGCGGCCGACATCGGCCGCCTTCACGATCTCGACCGGGATGCCGGTACCCTCGAAGCGGATGAATTCCGGCCGCACGCCCAGCTCCAGCCGGCCGTTGCCCGGCGCGGCCTGGACCGGGCTGGCGGTCTCGACCGGCTGGCCCATGAACCCGACCCGGCCGCCATCGAGGGTGCAGGGCAACACGTTCATGCCGGGAGAGCCGATGAAATGGCCGACAAAGGTGTGCGCCGGCCGCTCGAACAGGTCGACCGGTGTGCCGACCTGCACCACTTCGCCGTTGTTCATGACAACGACCTGGTCCGCGAAGGTCAGCGCCTCCGTCTGGTCGTGCGTCACATAGATCATGGTGCGCCTGATCCGGTGGTGCAGCTCCTTCAGCTTCGAGCGCAGCACCCACTTGAGATGCGGGTCGATCACCGTCAGCGGCTCGTCGAACATGATGACGTTGACGTCCGAGCGCACGAGGCCGCGGCCGAGGGAGATCTTCTGCTTGCCGTCCGCAGTGAGGCCGGCGGCGCGCTTCTTCAGCATGTGGCCGAGATCCAGCATCGCGGCCACTTCCTTCACGCGCCTGTCCACCTCAGCCGGCGCGACGCCGCGGTTGCGCAGCGGGAAGGCGAGATTGTCGTAGACGGTCATCGTGTCGTAGATGACCGGGAACTGGAACACCTGCGCGATGTTGCGCTGCTCCGGACTCATCTCCGTCGCATCGGACTCGTCGAACAGGATGCGCCCCTGGGTCGGGCGCAGCAGACCGGAGATCAGGTTCAGCAGCGTGGTCTTTCCGCAGCCCGATGGCCCCAACAGCGCATAGGCGCCGCCATCCTCGAGCTCCTGGGTCATCTCCTTCAGCGCCCAATCCTCCGGGCGCTGCGGGTCCGGCATGTAGCTATGGCGCAGGCGGTCGAGCGTGATCTTGGCCATCAGACGCGCCCTCCCACGAGCCGCCCGTCGGTCCCGAACAGGAACGAACGTTCGACATCCACGTAGAGCCGGGCAGTTTCACCCACCTCGTAGGGATGCACGCCGTGCGATTGCGATATCCAGGTGCGGCCGCCGCGGTCGAAATGCAGCACGCTTTCCGAGCCGCTCAACTCCGCCACCAGCACGCGGCCGTCGACCGTGATCGAGCCGCCGTTCTGCGGAATCGGCGTGATGTGGTGCGCCCGGATCGCAAGGGTGTAGGGCCCGTCCGGCGCGCCCGCCATTGCCGGCGGGGTCGGCCAATCGGTGCCGTCGTCGAGCCGGATCCGGCCGTTCGCCTTTGTCACCGGCGCGGTGTTGATCGGCGGATCGGAAAAAACCTGGGCGCTGAGCAGGTCGGCGGGCTGGCGATAGATCTGCGCCGTCGGGCCGAACTGCGTGACGCGCCCTTCGTGCAAAGTTGCCGTGCTGCCGCCGAACAGCAGCGCCTCCATCGGCTCCGTCGTGGCGTAGACCACGATGCAATGGCGGTCCGCGAACAGGCGCGGCAGCTCATCGCGCAACTCCTCGCGCAGCTTGTAATCCAAATTCGCCAACGGCTCGTCGAGCAGGATGATCTCGGAATCCTTGACCAGCGCGCGCGCGATCGCCGTGCGCTGCTGCTGGCCGCCCGACAGCTCGGCGGGCTTGCGCTGGAGCATCGGCGCGAGCCGCAGCAATTCCGCGACCTTGCCGACGCGCTCCTTGATCTTCGCATCGTCCACGCCGATCACGCGCAAGGGCGATGCGATGTTCTCATAGACGGTCAGATGCGGATAATTGATGAACTGCTGGTAGACCATCGAGACGTTGCGCTTCTGCACGGCGATGCCGGTGACGTTCTGTCCGCGGAACCAGAGCTCGCCGCTGCTCGGCTTGTCCAGCCCGGCCATCAATTGCATCAGCGTCGTCTTGCCGGCGAGCGTGGTGCCGAGCAGGACGTTGAACGTCCCCTCCTCCAGCATCAGGCTGGTTTCGTGGATGTGCACGCTCCCGCCGACGCTCTTCGTCACCTGCCGTAGTTCGAGGGTCATCCTGGCCGCGTTTTTTTGGTTGTTGCTCCCCGCCGGCAGTTCCCCGGGGACCGGAGCCCCCGGGGAAAACCGGTTCAGGACACTAGCACACTCGATGCGGCGTCCGTTACTGGGACGTCCACCGCTTGATCAGCTCGTCATAGGCGATGGTCTCGCCCTTCGGCTTCTCGTTGTCGAGCTTGGCCTTGGGGCCGTTGTCCTTGCCGAGCCACTCGGAGGGATCCTTCTCCTCGTTGAGCCGCGGGCCGCAGCCGCCATAAGTGTTGTTGGCTTCGTCGGCAGCCTGCATGCGGGACATGACCTGGTCCATCTCGCCGGCCAGACGATCCATCGCTTCCTGCGGCGTGAAGGCACCGGAGTTCACGTCACCGATCTGCTGCCACCAGAGCTGCGCCAGCTTCGGATAATCGGGGACGTTCACGCCGGTCGGCGTCCAGTTGACGCGGTCGGGCGAGCGGTAGAACTCGACCAGGCCGCCCAGCTTGGGCGCTCGCTCGGTAAAGGATTCGTGACGAATGGTGCTGTCACGCGTGATGGTCAGGCCCACGTGGCTCTTCTTCACGTCGACCGTCTTGGAGGTGACGAACTGGGCATAGAGCCAGGCCGCCTTGCGGTTCTCGACCGGCGTGGACTTGAACAGGGTCCAGGAGCCGGTGTCCTGATAGCCGAGCTTCTGGCCTTCGTGCCAATACGGGCCGTGCGGCGACGGGGCCATCCGCCACAGCGGATTGCCGTTGTCGTCGACGGTGTTGTTGCCGTCGGACTTCGGCGCAACCATGGACGCCGTGAAGGCGGTGTACCAGAAGATCTGCTGGGCGACGTTGCCCTGGCTGAGGGCCGGCAGCGACTGATAGAAGTCGTAGTCGGCAGCGCCCGGAGGCGCATATTTCCGCAGCCACTCGTCCCATTTCGCGATGGCATAGACCGAGGCCGGGCCGTTGGTCTCGCCGCCGCGGCCCACGGAAGCGCCCGCCGGGTTGCAGGAACCCTCTTCCATGCGGATGCCCCATTCGTCGATCGGGCGGCCGTTCGGCAGGCCCTTCGAGCCGGCGCCGGCCATCGAGAGCCAGGCGTCGGTCATGCGCCAGCCGAGGTCGGGCGCGCGCTTGCCGTAGTCCATGTGGCCATAGACGCGGACGCCGTCGATCTCCTTCACGTCGTTGGTGAAGAACTCGGCGATGTCCTCATAGGCCGACCAGTTCACCGGCACGCCAAGATCGTAGCCGTATTTGGCCTTGAACTGATCCTGCAGGTCCTTGCGGTCGAACCAGTCCTTGCGGAACCAGTAGAGGTTGGCGAATTGCTGGTCGGGCAACTGCCACAGCTTGCCGTCCGGGCCGGTGGTGAAAGACTTGCCGATGAAGTCGTCGAGGTCGAGCCCGGGATTGGTGACGTCCTTGCCCTCGCCCGCCATCCAGTCGGTCAGGTTGACCGCGCTCTGCAGGCGGGAGTGGGTGCCGATCAGGTCGGAGTCGTTGATGTAGGCGTCATACAGATTGCGGTTGGTCTGCATCTGCGTCTGGACCGCCTGCACCACCTCGCCTTCACCGAGCAGCTGGTGGTTGACCTTGATGCCGGTGATCTCCTCGAAGGCCTGGGTCAGGACCTTGGCTTCATATTCGTGCGTCGGAATGGTTTCCGACAGCACGTTGACCTCCATGCCCTCGAGCGGCTTGGCCGCGTTGATGAACCATTCCATCTCCTTGAGCTGCTCATCCCGCGACAGCGTCGAAGGCTGGAACTCGTTGTCGACCCATTTCTCCGCCGCCGCCATGTCCGCGACCGCCGGTGTCATTCCCGACGCCAGCATCAGGACAGCCAACGACACGGTTCTACGTATCGCCATGATCGCTTCCTCCTTGAGTGCGCCTTTGCTGATTCGCTTTCGACCAGCGCGCACAGGTCCGGTCGATATGCGTTTGGTACGGTCCCATGTCCGGTCCGCGCTCGCACCATGCGCGGACCCGTTTGCCAGTTCTCTGGCGAACCCCGGTGCGATCCAGATCCCGTCTCACGGCCTTCCTCCGGCCGAAGCCTGGAGCGGCGCGGCGTTGCGGCGCCGCGCATCCATGGCGCCGGCCACGTCTGCCGCCTGCTCGATGCTGAGTCTGAGGCCCAGCTTGCTGCGGCGCCACAACACGTCCTCGGCACGCTCCGCCCATTCCTCGCGCATCAGGTAGTCGATCTCCGCCTCGGTCAAGGTCGCGCCGAAATCGCGCCCCAGATCGGCGGCCGACCGCGCCGCACCCAGCACGTCCTTGGCGCGCGTGCCGTACATCCGCACCAGCCGCGCCGCGTGCGAGCGCACGAGGAAGCCGTAGCGGGCCATCAACTGGTCGATCTGCGCGGCGACCCGGTCGACCGGGAACTCGCCTCCTGGCAGCGGCTCGCGCCCCGTCCAGCCCTTGTTCTTCGCCGCGTCGGTTCCGAGAAAAGGGGAGAGCTTCTCCAGCGCGTGCTCCGCCAGCCTCCGGTAGGTCGTGATCTTGCCGCCGAACACCGAGAGCAGCGCGGGCTGGCTGTTGTCAGCATCGACGGCGAGGACATAGTCGCGGGTCGCGGCCTGTGCCGCGCTCGCGCCGTCATCATAGAGGGGCCGCACCCCGGAATAGCTCCACACCACGTCCTTGGGCGCGATCTGGCGTGCGAAGTAACCGTTTGCCAGGCTGCAGAGATAGGCGACCTCGTCTGCCGTAATGTGGATGTCGTCCAGTTCGCCCTGGTAATCCTGGTCGGTGGTGCCGATCAGCGTGAAGTCCTGCTCGTACGGGATCGCGAACACGATCCGGCCGTCGGTATTCTGGAAGATATAGCAGCGATCATGCTCGAACAGCTTCGGCACCACGATGTGGGACCCTTGCACCAGGCGGATGCGCGCCCTGGTCTCCACCTTCGCCACCTCGGACAGGGTGCGCCCGACCCACGGACCGGCGGCATTGACCAAGGTGCGCGCTTTGACCTCCGCGCGCCGGCCGCTCTCCACGTGCTCGACGCTGAGTGACCAGTGATCGTCGCGCCGCTCGGCCGCGACGGCGCGCGTGCGGGTGTGGATTTCGGCGCCGCGGCGCGCGGCGTCGACCGCGTTCAGCACCACCAGGCGCGCATCGTCGACCCAGCAATCGGAATATTCGAAGGCCCTGGCGAAGTCGCCGGGCTTCAACGGCGCTCCGGCCGGATCGCTGCGCAGGTGGAGGGTCCGCGTCGGCGGCAGCAGCGCCCGCCCGCCCAGATGGTCATAGAGGAAGAGGCCGAGCCGCAGCAGCCAGGCGGGCCTCAACCCGCGGTGATGCGGCAGCACGAAGCGCAGCGGCCAGATGATGTGCGGCGCGACGCGCCACAGCACCTCGCGCTCCCGCAGCGCCTCGCGCACCAAGCGGAACTCGTAGTATTCGAGATAGCGCAGGCCGCCATGGATCAGCTTGGTCGAGGCGGAGGAGGTCCCGCTCGCGAGATCGGCCTGCTCGCACAGATAGACGGACAAGCCGCGGCCCGCCGCGTCGCGCGCGATCCCGCATCCGTTGATGCCACCGCCGATGATGGCGATGTCGAAGGTGCCAGCCAACCCGCCCCCTGACCGATACATCTTTTTTATTTCGTATCGCTTCGGAAGCGAACCCTAGATGAACCTTTTCAGGTTCGCAATAGGCTTCACCCGAAAGAAATGAAGATCAAGCTGCCGAATTTTCGCCTTCGAGAGCGCCTGGAGCGCCCGTCTCGATGAGCTGCACATTGTGCGCCGCGCATAGATCCTGGACCTGCGGGGAGGTCAAGGAATCGGTTATAAACGTATGAATTTGCGACAAATGCGCGATCTTGACCGGCGCCGCGCGTTCAAGCTTCAGCCGGTCCGCCACCAGGATCACCTTGCGCGCGTTTTCGATAATGGCCTGGCTGACTTTCACTTCGCGATAATCGAAATCGAGCAGCGCCCCGTCCTCGTCGATCGCCGAGGCCCCGATGACCGCCGTATCCACCTTGAACTGGCGGATCAGGTCGACGGCGCTCGAACCCACCACCGCGCCATCCGTGCGCCGGACCACGCCGCCGGCCACGATCACCTCGATGGTCGGGTGGCGGTAGAGCAGCATCGCGACATTGAGGTTGTTGGTGATGACCAGCAGTTCCTCATGCCCCATCAGGTTGGCCGCCACCTCTTCCGTGGTGGTGCCGATATTGATGAAGAGAGAGCTCTGGTTGGGGATGAGGGCCGCCGCCGCCTTGCCGATCGCGCGCTTCTCCTCCGCCGCGATGAAGCGCCGCGCCTCGTAGGCCAGGTTCTCGATGCCCGAGGCGACGACCGCGCCGCCATGGATGCGATTGAGCAGCCGGCGGTCGCACAGGTCGTTCAGGTCCTTGCGGATGGTCTGCGGCGTGACGTTGAAGCGCAGCGCCAGATCATCGACGCTGACTCGCCCCGCGGCGCGCGCCAGCGCGAGAATCTCGTTCTGTCGATGGCTGAAATCCTGCATCCCGCCTCCCCTTCACGGCGGGAGGCTAGCACAAGCCGGCGGGAAAGCTCTACGGGCCTGCCGACCGCGCCTATTTCCGCTTGAGGGCCTCGATGACACGGGGGGAGACGAACTGGCTGACATCGCCGCCGAGCTTGTGAATCTCCTTCACGAAGCGGGAGGAGATGAACTGGCTGCGTTCCGACGCCATCAGGAAGACGGTTTCGATGTCCGGATTGAGCCGGGCATTCATGCCCGTCATCTGGAACTCGTATTCGAAGTCCGACACGGCGCGCAGGCCGCGGATGATGACGCCCGCCTTCATCTGCTCGGCAAAGTGCATCAGCAGGCTGTCGAAGGTGACGACCTCGATGCTGGTGGAGAGGCCGTTCCTGGTGTCGGCAAGCTCGCCGCGCAGCAGGGTCGCGCGCTCCTCGACCGAGAAGATCGGCCCCTTGCCGGCATTCACCGAGACCGCGACGATCAGCTTGTCCACCAGCTTTGCGGCGCGACGGATGATGTCGACGTGCCCGTTGGTGACCGGGTCGAAGGTCCCCGGATAGATGCCGATCCGCTTGCCCGCCATCGCCGTCCCCTGCGCTGCTCTACTTTCCTGTTCTACTTGCCGCCATTGCCGTCCGGAAGGTCGCCGTCGGGCGCATCCTCGCCCTCGCCGCCCTCCTCCTCGCCCAGATCGCTCAGATGGGCCACGGCCACGACCTCCTCGTCCTCGGCCACCCGGAAGATGGTGACGCCCTGGGTCTGGCGCCGGGCGATGCGGATGTCGTGCACCGGGCAACGGATGAGCTGTCCGCGATTGGTCACCAGCATGATCTGGTCATCCTCGCCCACCGGGAAGGATGTCACGACCGGACCGTTGCGCGCGGAGACGTCGATATTGGCGATGCCCTGGCCGCCGCGACCGGCAACGCGATATTCATAGGCGGAGGTTCGCTTGCCGAAGCCCTTGGCCGTGACGGTCAGGATGAACTCCTCGAGCACCTCGAGCTCCACCAACCGCTCCTGCGGCAGGTCGATGGAGGGCGCTTCCGGCACTTCCGCAGTGGCCTCGCTGTCGTTCTCCTCGACGACCGGCGCCTCTCCCAGTGCCCGGCGCTTGGCGGCCGCATAGCGCAGATAGGCCTCGCGCTCTTCGAGTGTCGTCTCGACATGGCGCAGCACGGACATGGAGACGACGCGGTCGCCTTCCTCCAGCCTGATGCCGCGCACACCGATGGATTCGCGTCCCGCGAACACGCGCACGTCTCCGACAGCAAAGCGAATGGCCTTGCCGCTTCGCGCGGCGAGCAGGATATCATTCGCCTCCGTGCAGACGCCCACGCCGATCAGCCGGTCGCCCTCTTCCAGCTTCATGGCGATCTTGCCGTTCGCCTTCACGTCGACGAAGTCGCTCAATTCATTGCGGCGGACGTAGCCGCTCGCGGTCGCGAACACGATCTGGCTGTTGGCCCAGGTGGATTCATCCTCCGGCAACGGCATGACGGTGGAGATCGTCTCGCCTTCCTCCAGCGGCAGCAGGTTGATCAGCGCCTTGCCGCGCGCCTGCGGGTTGCCGAGCGGCAGGCGATAGACCTTCGACTTGTAGACCATGCCGCGGGTCGAGAAGAACAACATCGGCGTCAGGGTGTCCGCAACGAACACCTGGCTCACGAAGTCCTCGTCGCGCGTCGCCATGCCCGCGCGGCCGCGTCCACCGCGCCGCTGCGCGCGATAGGTGGAAAGCGGCACGCGCTTGATATAGCCGCCATGCGTGACGGTGACGACCATGTCCTCTCGCTGGATCAGGGCCTCGATGTCGGTTTCGAACTCCAGGTCCTGGATCTCGGTCATGCGGGGCGTGCCGAACTTCTCCTTCATCTCGAGAAGCTCGTCGCGCAAGAGCTCCAGCCGCCGGGGCCGGCTCTCCAGGATCTCCAGGTTGTAGGTGATCTTGACCGACATCTCGTGCAGATCGGCGGCGATCTTGTCGCGCTCCAACCCGGTCAGGCGCTGCAGGCGCAGATCGAGGATCGCCTTGGCCTGCGCCTCGGACAGCTGATAGGCCCGGGCGACCTCTTCGAGATTGGCGGGGTCATCGATCAGCTTGATGAGGTCAATGACCGATTCCGCCGGCCAGCGCCGCGCCAGCAGTCCCTCCTTCGCGGCCTGCGGATCGGGCGCGCGGCGGATCAGTTGGATGATCTCGTCCAGGTTCGCAACCGCCACCGCCAAGCCCATCAGATTGTGAGCCTGCTCGCGCGTCCTGCGCAGCAGGAATGCCGAGCGGCGGGTGATGACCTCTTCGCGGAACTCGATGAAGGCAGCGATGATCTGCTTCAGGTTCATCAGCTCCGGCTTGCCGCGGTTGAGCGCAAGCGCGTTGACGCCGAAGCTGGTCTGCAGCCCCGTGAACTGGAACAGCTGGTTGAGAACGACGTCCGACATCGCCTCGCGCTTCAGCTCGATGACGACGCGCACGCCCTCGCGGTTGCTCTCGTCGCGCACCTGCGAAATGCCGTCGATGATCTTTTCCTTCACCACCTCGGCGATGCGCGCGATCATCCGCGACTTGTTCGTCTGGTAGGGGACCTCGGTGACGATGATGGCTTCGCGGTCGCGCAGCTCCTCGATGTGGGTGCGGCTGCGCATCATGACCGAGCCGCGCCCGGTGTGATAGGCCTCGCGGATGCCGTTGCGCCCCATGATGATGCCGCCGGTCGGAAAGTCCGGACCCGGTATATGTTCGATCAATTGATCGATGGTGATGTCCGGGTTCTCGAGATACGCGACACAAGCATCGATCACCTCCGACAGATTGTGGGTCGGAATGTTGGTCGCCATGCCGACGGCAATGCCGCCGGCCCCGTTGACCAGCAGGTTCGGGAAGCGCGCCGGCAGGACCGTCGGCTCCTTCGACTTGTCGTCGTAGTTCGGCTGGAAGTCGACGGTCTCGTTCTCCAGATCGTCGAGCAGAGCCTCGGCCGCCCTCGTCAGCTTGGCCTCGGTGTAACGCATCGCCGCCGGTGGGTCGCCGTCCATCGAGCCGAAATTGCCCTGGCCCTGCACCAGCATGACGCGCATGGAGAAGTCCTGCGCCATGCGCACCAGCGCGTCATAGATCGACTGGTCGCCGTGCGGGTGATAGTTACCCATGATGTCGCCGACCGCGCGGGCGGATTTCTTGGTCTGGCCGGCGGAGCCGAAGCCGCCTTCGTGCATGCCGTAGAGGATGCGGCGATGGACCGGCTTCAGGCCGTCGCGCACGTCCGGCAGCGCGCGGCTCACGATCACGCTCATCGCGTAATCGAGATAGGACCGCCGCATCTCCTCTTCGATCGGAACCGGCGTGATGTCGAATTTGGGCGTGTTGGGCGTGTCGTTCACTGCACTTGAACTCGATTTTTCGGGGCTGGCGAAGGGGCAGAATCGCCCTTAAGTCCGGCCTCCGGTTGATACCAGATTCGATCTGTCGAAACAACCTTTCGCACCCGCAAAAAACCCCTGACATATCAATAATTTACGGCCAAAAAATTTAGCCTCGCGCGGGTGGCTTGTACGCGACTCTCGCCAGAGCTTGGCGGGTGCCCGGATCGGCCCGGCTTCGGGAACAAAACCGGTCGCTGCGGAGCGCCGGTGCGCGGCTCGGGTCGTTCACGCGCGGAACAGGCCGGTCCTTTCTTTCGCGCGCGGAACAGGCCCGTCCTTGCCCGTGTTCTCCTAGGCTCCTTGCCAGGGACCACCGCCATGCCCGACCAGACCCACCGCCACGATGAGTTCGCAACCGATAACGGCGCCTGCCGCTCTGTCTGGATGTCCGTCGCCAAGATTCCCGCGCGCGGCCCCCTGGCCGGCGACCTGCGCGCCGATGTCTGCATCGTGGGCGCCGGCATCGCCGGCCTGACCATCGCCTATCGCATGGCGCGGCCGGGCAGGAAGATCGTGGTGCTGGATGATGGCCCGATCGCCGGCGGGGAAAGCTGCCGCACCACGGCCCATCTCGCGAGCGCGCTCGACGACCGCTTCGTCGAACTGGAGCGGTTGCATGGCCAGCAGGGCGCGCGTCTGGCGGCGCAGAGCCATGCCGCCGCGATCGACGAGATCGAGCGCATCGTCAGGACGGAGCGCATCGACTGCGATTTCGAGCGCCTGGACGGCTACCTGTTCCAGCCCGAAGGCAACCCGGAGTTCCTGCTGGAAGAGCTTGCGGCCGCGCGGCGCGCGGCCTTCAACGAGGTCGAGCTGGTGGAGCATGCCCCAATCACGTCCTTCGACACGGGGCGCGCCTTGCGCTTCCCGAACCAGGGCCAGTTCCACATCCTCAAATACCTGCGCGGCCTGGCCCTCGCCGCCGTCCGCAACGGCGCCTGGATCCACGACGGCACGCATGTGACCGCGGTCGAGGCCGGACGCCCCGCGCGCGTCGCCACCGCGCAGGGGCCCGTCGTCACCGCCGACGCGGTGGTGATCGCCACCAACACCCCGGTCATCGACCGCGTCATCATGCACACCAAGCAGGCGGCCTATCGCACCTATGTGGTGGCGGGTCGGATCCCGGAGGACAGCGTCCCGCACCTGCTGCTGTGGGATACGCTCGATCCCTACCACTATGTCCGCGTCCAGCACGGGGAGGCCGGCTCCGACTACCTGATCGTGGGCGGCGAGGATCATCGCACCGGCGAGGCGGACGACATGTACGACCGCCACCACGCGCTCATGGACTGGACACGCGAGCGTTTCCCGCAGGTGCGCGACTTCCCCTATCGCTGGTCCGGGCAGATCATGGAGCCGGTGGATGGCCTTGGCTTCATCGGCGTCAATCCCGGCAGCGAGGACAACCTGCTGATCGCGACCGGCGACAGCGGCCACGGCATGACCCATGGAACGATCGCCGGCCTGCTGATCCCCGACCTGATCGAGGGTCGGTCGAATGCGTGGGCCGGTTTGTACGACCCGTCACGCAAGACCTTGCAATCCGCCGGCACCTTCGCACGCGAGAACCTGAAGGTCGCGGGGCACTATGCGGACCACGCGACCAGGAGCGATGTCGACCAGGTATCCGACATCGTCCCGGGAGACGGGGCGGTCGTGCGCCAAGGGTTGAAGAAGCTTGCGATCTATCGCGATCAGACGGGTCAGGTGCACGTCCATTCCGCCACCTGCCCCCATCTTGGCTGTGTGGTGCACTGGAACACCGGCGAGAAGACGTGGGACTGCCCATGCCATGGCTCGCGCTTCCATGCGCTGGGCCATGTGGTGAACGGGCCCGCCAACAAGGACCTTGCCAAGGCCGAGCTGGACGAGCCCCACGCCCACCGCATAGGCGCAGCGAGCTAGCGGTTTTCTTCTGAACTGGGCCGCAATTCCGCGCCGTTGCTACCGGCGGCGCGAGCGCTCCACCTTCCGACCAGCCGGCTACCCTGCCACAACTCCGCCGCCCCATATTTTGATGTCGCGAGCAGCGCCTCGACTTTCAATGCAGCGGCGGCATCGTCGGGACAGTCGATCTGCTCGAACGATTGGATCCGATCGTTGCTATCCGTGAAATAGCAGCGATAGTTCTTGTTTGTCATTCTTGTTCTCCAAGCTGGCACCGCCGGCGATTTCACTGAATTGAACATTGATCCACAGCCTCCTTGGGCACTCGCGATAAAATGACATTCGTGGGAGAGATTCATCATGGTCAGCCCAGGATGTCCTTGGTACTGGTGATGAGGACGCAGGTGCAGCCGCCCCCACTCCAGACGCGCTTGTCGCCTGCCCCGGGTGCACCGTAGTTGTAGTCGCCGGGCAGGAGCTTGCGTTCGTCGATCCACAGCTCGCCATCGAGGAGGTAGAGCTCCTCCACGCCTGCGTGGGTATGCGGCGGATAGCTTCGATCGGGCGCAAGGCGCACCAGCATGCTGACCCGGTCCCGATCCGCATCGGATGCCAGCAGCTTGCATTCAATCCCGGGCGCGACCTGCTCCCAGTCGGGCTCGGACCATTGCCGTGCGGGCGGCGGCGGTACCGGTTGCTTCCCGGTTTCCGCGGCGATGCGCAGCGCAAGGCGCTTTTGAAGCGATGCCGGCGGACGTAGCACATCGGTCGGCCAGGCGACGAGCCAGTCGAGCACCGGGCGGAGGCTCTCCAGCTCGCGCCGGCAATCCGGGCAGGACGCGATATGGGCTTCCACCGCGGCGATCTCGCCCGCAGGCAGGACTTGCAACGCATAGGCGCACGTTGACTCGGCCCACGCGCAACGATCCATGTCCGGGCTCGGGCTCATTGGCTGAGGGCTGCCTTCCCGTCAGACGCCCTCTCCGGGAACGGAAGGACAGTACCCCTGTCACGGCTGGTGAATCCGCGAGCGGGCTGCGGCAAATCCATCGCAGCCACGTTCTTCGATTGCCCGATGCAGGAGGAGTATGCGCATTGCATACCCTTGATACGTCAAACGCGCGGCTTTGGATTGGTCCAGCCGGCGATAGAGCGAAAGGATTACCTCAGCCCAGAATGTCCTTGGTGCTGGTGATGAGGACGCAGGTGCAGCCGGTCTCGCTCCAGACAAGCTTATCTCCCGCCCCAGGGGCACCGTAATTGTAGTCGCCCGGCAAGAGCTTGCGCTCGTCGATCCACAGCTCCCCGTCAAGGAGATGCAACTCCTCCACACCGGCATGGGTATGCGGCGGATAGCTTGCATTGGGCGCAAGCCGCACGAGCATACTGACCCGGTGCCGGTCCTCGTCGGTCGCCAGCAGCTTGCATTCAATCCCAGGCGCCACCTGCTCCCAATCGGGCTCTGACCACGCTGGCGGTGGTGGCGGTACCGGCTGCTGACCCGTCTCCGCGGCGATCCGCAGCGCAAGGCGCCCCTGCAACGATTTTGCCGGTCGCAGCACATTCGTCGGCCAGGCAACGAACCGGTCAAGGACCGGGGAGAGGCTCTCCAGCTCGCGCTGGCAATCCGGGCAGGACGCGATATGGGCCTCGGCCGCGGCAATCTCGCGCGCAGGCAGTGCTTGAGCGGCGTAGGCGCACGTCGTCTCGCTCTGCGGGCAGCGGTTCCCGTCGGGTGTGGTCATGGCCTCCCCTCCACGGCCAGCTTCTGCCGCAGCTTGTGCAGTCCCGAGCGGATGCGTGTCTTGACGGTGCCGAGCGGCTGGTTCAGGCGCACCGCAGCCTCGGCATGCGTCAGTCCGGCAAAAAACGTCGTCTCGATCGCCTGGCGCTCGTCCAGCGTGAGTGCTGCCACGGCGCTGCGCAAAGCCTCGCCCTGCTCGCGCAGCTCGAGCACGTCACGTGGATCGGCAGCAGGCTCCTCCGGCGGCTGCTGCTTTTCGCCATCATGGCTGCGCTTCTTCCGGCTCTCCAAGCGCAGGCGATCAATCGATCGCGAGCGCGCCTGGTTCATGATCCATCCGAGCACCGTGCCGTTCGCCGCGTCGTACTGCGATGCGCGGCGCCAGACGTCATGGAAGACATCGACGGTGAGTTCTTCAGCGGTCTCCCGGTTGGCGGTGATCCGCAGGGCCAAGGTGAAGACGACGCGATGCGCCCTCTCATACAGCGCATGCAGCGCGGCCTGATCGCCCGCGGCAATCGACTGGACGAGCGCCGCCCAGTCCTGCTCCGGCACTGGAGCCTTGGACTTGGCGTACAGCACATCGCCTAGCGTTGCCGGCGATTTTTGTGTCCTCTCCTTGCTCATGACCGACGACGGATGCCCCATTGGCCGAGATACTGCAAATTCTCCGCCGGTCAATCAAGACCGGTGATGGAAGATGCGCGCTTTTACCTCACCTGAAACCGCCGCGTCGCCCCGACCGCCAGCGAGATCTTGCAGGCATTCTTCGGCTCCGCTGCGGCGGCCGCAGGATTCAGCGCACAGCGCGCCACGCCCGACACGCGGCCCGCCGTCCCACTCTAGCCGCTGCCAGTGATGCGCGCAAATGCCGCTTCGCATGTCGGAACGTGGCGATTGAAATATCCCTGCAACGAGGCCAACCTGCACGGGCGAGTACGCTAGAGGATTTCCTTCCATGGATCTCGATCCGGTCTTCCTCTCCCGCCTGCAGTTCGCCTGGGTGGTCGCCTGGCACATCCTGCTGCCGGCCTTTACGGTCGGCCTCGCCTCCTTTATCGCGGTGCTGGAAGGGCTCCACCTCGTCACGAAGCGCGAGATATACCTCCGCATCTCTATGTTCTGGATCAAGATCTTCTCCGTGTCCTTCGGCATGGGCGTGGTCTCGGGCGTGGTGATGCCGTTCCAGTTCGGCACCAACTGGAGCCGCTTTTCCGACGCCACGGCGGACATCCTCGGGCCGCTGCTCGCCTATGAGGGGCTGACGGCCTTTTTCCTGGAGGCCGCCTTCCTCGGCGTCCTGCTGTTCGGGCGCAGGCTGGTGCCGCCCTGGGCGCATTTCGCCGCGGCATTGATGGTTGCGGCAGGCACGCTGTTCTCCTCCTTCTGGATCCTTTCGGCGAATAGCTGGATGCAGACGCCGGCCGGCTACGATATCGTCGATGGCCGCTACGTGCCGCGCGATTGGATTGAGATCATTTTCAACCCATCGTTTCCATACCGGCTGGCGCACACGGTGACTGCCTTCTATGTGACGACCGCGTTCGCGGTGGTCGGCGTGGCGGCGTGGCTGCTGCGCGGCGGGCGCTTCGTCACCGAAGCCCGCATCATGCTTTCCATGACGCTGTGGCTGCTGAGCGTCCTGGTGCCGCTGCAGATATTCATCGGCGATCTGCACGGCCTCAACACGCGCGAGCATCAGCCGACAAAGCTGGCGGCGATCGAGGCCCGCTGGGAGACGGCGCGCGAGGTCCCCCTCACATTGTTCGCCATTCCGGACGAAACGACGGAAACCAACCGTTTCGAAATCGACATCCCCTATCTGGCCAGTCTGATCCTGACGCATAGCTGGGATGGGGAGATCAAGGGCCTGAAGGATTGGCCGCGCGAGGACCGCCCGCCGGTCGCCATTCCCTTCTTCGCGTTCCGGGTGATGGTCGGCATCGGGCTGCTGATGCTGGCCCTGGTGGCGGCGAGCTGGTGGCTGCGCCTGCGCGGCCGGCTGTTCGACACGGGCTGGTTCCTGCGCGCGTGCCTGTGGATGGCGCCGCTCGGCTTCGTCGCCGTCCTCGCCGGCTGGATCACCACGGAGGTCGGCCGCCAGCCCTGGACCATCTACGGCCTGATGCGCACGGCGGATTCGGTGCCGCCCTCGCTCAGCGGCAGCCACGTGCTGTTCTCGCTGCTCAGCTACGTGACTGTGTATCTCATCATCTATCCGGCCGGCCTCCTGGTGATGGCGCGGATGGTGCGCAAGGGTCCCGATGCCGTCGAGGCCGATTCACCGATCGAGAGCGGGCGGCCCGAGCGGCCCACCCGTGTGCAGGTCCAGCCGGAGGGCGAAGGATCATGACGGCCGTTCTCGACTTCGTCCCGATCTGGACGCTCATCCTCGGCGCCGGCATCTTCTTCTACGTGCTGCTCGACGGGTTCGACCTGGGGGTCGGCATGCTTTACGGCTTCGCGCCGGACGTGCGGACGCGCAACATCGTCATGAACTCGATCGCGCCGGTGTGGGACGGCAACGAGACCTGGCTGGTGCTGGGCGGCGTGGGGCTGCTGGCGGCCTTCCCGCTCGCCTTCGCCATCATCATCCCGGCACTCTACTTCCCGATCCTGGTCATGCTGCTGGCGCTGATCTTCCGCGGCGTCGCGTTCGAGTTCCGCTTCCGCGACGCGCCGCACCGTACCTTCTGGGATCACGGCTTCTGCTACGGCTCGGCAATCGCGGCCTTCGCGCAGGGCATGATGCTCGGCGCCTTCATCCAGGGCTTCGAGGTCGATGGGCGGCATTTCTCCGGCTCGGCCTTCGATTTCATCACGCCGTTCTCGCTGATGACGGGAGTCGCGCTCATGTTCGGCTATGCGCTGCTCGGCGCCGGCTGGCTGATCCTCAAGACCGAAGGCGAGATCCAGGACGCCGCCCGCCGCCGCGGCAGGATCTGCCTCATCGCCGTCCTGGTTGCCATCGTCGTGGTCAGCATCTGGACGCCCTTGATGAACGACGACGTCGCGCGCCGCTGGTTCGGCTGGCCCAACACCGTTTTCCTCGCGCCGGTTCCGATCGCGACCGCGCTGACCGCCATCCTCATCTGGCGCGCGTTGAGCGGCCGGTCGGAGGCGGGCGCCTTCATCGGCGCGGTGGTCCTGTTCACCCTCTCCTATATCGGCATCGCCATCAGCCTGTGGCCGATGATCGTGCCTTATCACTACGATTTGTGGGAGGCCGCCTCCTCCGCCCGCACGCAGGCTTTCCTGCTGGTCGGCACCCTGTTCCTGCTGCCGGTGATCCTGGTCTATACCGGCTGGTCCTATTGGGTGTTCCGCGGCAAGGTGCGCGGCGATGTCGGCTATCATTGACAGAGAAGAGCCGGCCGGCGCGTGGGGATGCGCCGGCCGGCAGGCTTGCACTCAGGGAACTCAGTCGCTCAGGATCTGGGTCGCGGGATTGGCGACCAGATCGGTGATGTGATCGATAGAGCCGGTGCCGATTCCCTTGAAGGTGATCGAAGCGCCGCCGATCAAGTGCAGGACCACATCGTTCCCGGCCCCCTTGTCAACGATGCTGGCTACGAAATCCTCGTACTCACCGAAATTGCCGTCCCCGTCGCTGTCGCCCGCTTGCATGAAGGCGAGGATGTCATTGTCCCGGTCGAAGTCGGTGATCACGTCATGGCCGGACAGCGCGGCGGCGTCCCAGAACTCAAACTTGTCGGCGCCGCCGCCGCCAGTCAGCGTGTCGCTGCCATGCCTGCCATCCAGGGCATCGTTGCCGTAGCCGCCCTTGAGAACGTTCTTGCCGTCGTTGCCGCTCAGGTGATTGTCGAGCGCATTGCCCGTGGCGTTCAATGCCGCGGAGCCTTGCAGGATAACGCTCTCCACATTCTGCGCGAGATTGGCGATGGAGACGGTACTGAAGACGACATCGATGCCCTGGCCGCTCTGCTCGACCACCTTGTCGCCGGCATTGTTGAAGTAATAGACGTCGTTCCCCGCGCCGCCGGCGAGCGTGTCGTTGAATGCGCTCGAGTAGATGCGATTGCCGTCGTCGGTTCCGGTGAAGTTCACCGCAGATGTCGCCTTGGTGAAGTGGTAGTCCTCGACATTGGCGAAGCCTTGCGTCAGGGCCGCGGTCGAGTAGACCACGTCCCAGCCCTCGTTCGCGTTCTCGACGACGAGATCCTTGAGGTTGTCCACGTAGTAGCTATCCCAACCATCGCCGCCATGCATGGTATCGACACCCGCGCCGCCATCGAGAATGTTGTGCCCGGCATTCCCGACGATCAGATTGTTCCGCGCGTTCCCGGTGGCCTTCAACGCGGCGCCGTCAAGTACGAGATCCTCGACGTTGACCAAAGCGGCCAGGCTGAAATCAATCGATGCCTTGATCATATCCTGACCTTCACCGGTCAGCTCCACGAGCCTGTCGCCCGCGTTGTCCACGTAATAGAAGTCGTTGCCACCGCCGCCCTTCATGGTGTCCGCGCCGGCCCCGCCATCGATGTCGTTGTCGCCTTCGTTGCCGACGATGGTGTTCTTCCGCCCGTTGCCGGTGCCGGAGATGCCGCCCGCGCCCGAGGCGAGGGTGAGATTCTCGACGTTGGCGGCGAGTGTGATGCTCACCGAGCTGTGCACGGTGTCAATGCCCTGATTGGCGCTTTCCGTGACCACATCACCGGCGCTGCCGACATAGTAGGTGTCGTTGCCCTTGCCGCCGATCAGGGTGTCGTCGCCGCCCTTGCCGTTCAGCGCATTGGCGCCGGCATTGCCGGTGAGGATGTTGGCGCCGGCGTTGCCCGTGAGCTTCAGGGCGCCCGTGCCCAGCAGCGTCGCGTTCTCCACATTGGCGTATTTGGCCAGGTCGAGGCTGATGACCGAGCTGACCACGGTGTCGGTGCCCTCGCCCGGCTGCTCCACGACCACGTCCTTGGTGCTGTTCAGGTGGTACGTATCGTTAGCCTTGCCGCCCGCCAGCGTGTCGGCGCCGGCGCCGGACTTGATAATGTTGTCCAGGTCGTTTCCGGTGAAGTTGACCGCCGCCGCAACCTTGCTGAAATCGTAGTTCTCGACGTTCGCCCAAGCGGCCCCGAGAGCGACCTTGCTGATGATGGTGTCCGTTCCCTCGCCCAGGAGCTCCATCACAAGGTCGCTCTGCGTGTCGACGTGATAGGTGTCGTTGCCCTTGCTACCCCACATCTCGTCGCCATTGGCTCCGCCATCGAGGATGTTGTCCGCGTGGTTGCCGAACAGGCCGTTGTTCAGCGCGTTGCCGGTCGCCTTCACCGCATTGCCGAGCAGCGACAGGTGCTCCACGTTGCCGAGCGCGGCAAGGCTGAAGTCGATCGTCGCGTTGATGTGGTCGATGCCCTGCCCCGCGCTCTCCACCACTACGTCGCCGGCGTTGTCCACGTAGTACACGTCGTTGCCCTTGCCGCCCTTCAGCGTGTCGGCACCGGCGGCGCCGTCGAGGACGTTGTCGGCCTGGTTGCCGGTGATGACGTTCTTGAGCGTGTTTCCGACACCGACCACGGCGGAGCCAGTGAGCTTCAGGTTTTCCACAAAGTCGTCCAGCGTCTCGTTGACCGAGCTGATGACCGTGTCCACGCCGCCATCGGCGCTCTCGAGGACATGGTCGCCGGCGTTGTCCACGTAGTAGGTGTCGTTCCCCTTGCCACCGGTCATCGTATCCGCGCCGCCGCGGCCATCGATGATGTTGGCAGCAGCATTGCCGATGATCTCGTTGTTGCCGGCGTTGCCGAAGGCGTTGATCGCGGCCGTGCCCCGGAGGCGGATTTCCTCGACATTGGCGTAGTTGTTGAGATCCGCCGTGAAGGTGGTCACGATCGTGTCCCACTCCGGGCTGGCGTTCTCGATCACCACGTCCTTCGTGCTGTTGAGATAATAGGTATCGTTGCCCTTGCCGCCCGTCACCGTGTCCGCGCCCGCACCGCCCTTGATCACGTTGTCAAGCGCGTTGCCGGTGAAGGCGACACCGCCGGCCAGCTTGCTGAAGTCGTAGTTCTCGACATTCGCGAAGGCGCCGCTCAGGGCGACCGTGCTGATGACTGTGTCGATGCCCTGGTCAGCCAGTTCCACCACCACGTCGTTCGCGTGGTCGACGTAGTAGGTGTCGTTGCCCTGGCCCCCGGTCATCGTGTCCAGGCCGGCAAGGCCGTTGATGGTGTCGTTCTGCGCACCGCCGGTGAGATTGTCGTTGCCGTCGGTGCCGGTGATGTTCGCCATGTTCCCCTCCTCAAGAGCCGGGCTGCCCGTTGCGGGCGCCGCTGCGTTGGCGAGGAACCTATGGTCGCGTTGTTTCTGTCGTATTTCGCGAAGCGCGTTTTTCGGTTTCAATTGTTTCAGAAAGTGGCTTTCCTGGGGAAATCAGGGACGATTGCACACCGATCTGCTTGCATTCAGGCGGGCCCGGTACGAATCGTGTGGCTTTAGGTGTTTGCGCCTATCGCCAGGGTGAGCCAAACAAGCGCGCCATAATTCGTTTCATTCGCACTCGAACCTGAACGATTATTCATTGGAATTCAGGCACTTGCTCCGGATTCAAGGGCTGAGCTAGGGTCGTGCCCACGAATCCGGCGGAGCAGCCCCGTTCACCGCGCATGCTTCGCCCGTGGGGGGATCGCGAGCTTGGGGACATGACCGACGCCGGGTCAGCGGCTTTCCGCCAAGTCATCATCGTCGATGATGAGCCCGGCCTGCGCGAGATGGTCGGGGAGTATCTGTCGAATCACGGCTTCAAGGTGCGCGGCGCGGCCAGCAGCGCGGCATTCGATGCGCTGTTCGCCGAGCAGCCCGCTGATCTGGTGCTGCTGGACGTCAATCTCGGTCCGGAGGACGGCTTCGCGATCGCGCGCCGGCTGCGGGCGGAACGTCCCCATCTTGCCATCATCATGCTGACCGCCATGGGCGAGGTGGTGGACCGCGTCGTCGGGCTGGAACTCGGCGCAGACGACTACGTGACAAAGCCGTTCGACTTGCGCGAGCTCCGGGCCCGCATCCGCACCGTCCTGCGGCGCAGCGGCGGCAAGACGTCCGCCTCGGCCGCACCCCCTGCCGGCGAACAGCGAGAGCTGGTTGCCTTCGGCGCCAAGAGCCTGGACCTGTCGAAGCGTTGCCTGGTCGATGGCGAAGGCCGCGAGGAGAAGCTGACCGCCATGGAGTTCGACCTGCTGAAGGCCTTCGCCCACCATCCCAACCGCGTGCTGAGCCGCGACCAGCTCCTCGATCTCGCCCACCAGCGCAGCATGGACCCGTTCGACCGCAGCATCGACATCCGCGTCACGCGTATCCGGCGCAAAATCGAGGAACAGCCGGACAAGCCAGAGGTGATCAAGACCGTCCGCGGCAGCGGCTACATTTTCCTGCCCCCGAAGCCGAACGAGAGCGACCGATGAGAGATAAGACGAAACGCCTGCCGCAAGATGGCACGGAAGGCGCGGCACCGCCCGCGACGGCCGGCGAGGTGCCGTATCACGCCATCCTCGATGCGATCCCCACGCGGCTCTATTACGTCGGCGCGGACGGCCGCTTCCGCTATGCCAACCAGGAATATGCCAGCTTCCTCGGTCTGCCGATGTCGGAGATCCTGGGGCGGACCGGGCGGGAGCTGTTCGGCGATGCCGCCTGGGCGGAGATCGGCCCGCTCAGCGACCGCGCCATGGCGGGCGAGACCGTGCGCTGGGAAGGCTGGGCAATGTTCCACGCCGGCCGGCGCTACACGCAACGCGTCTATGCGCCGCATCGCGGGCCGGACGGCGCGATCGCCGGATACTTCGTCTTCGTGCGCGACATCACCGAGCTGAAGCTGCGCGAGACGGAGCTGGAGCAGCGGCTCGAGGAGCTGCGCAAGAGCGAGGCCATGAAGGCGGCGATCATCGATTCCGCGCTCGACTGCGTGATCATGATCGACGAGCAGTCGCGCGTCATCGGCTTCAATCCGATGGCGCAGAAGACCTTCGGCTACACCGTGTCGCAGGCCATGGGCCGACCGATCGGGGACCTCATCGTGCCGCCGCATCTGCGCGCGCAGCACGAGGCGGGGTTGCGCCGCTATCTCGCCACGGGTGCAGGCACTGTGCTCGGCAAGCGCATCGAGATCGAGGCCATGCGCGCGGACGGCGCCATCATTCCGGTCGAACTGGCGATCACCGAGGTGAAGACGGAGAACGCCCGGCTCTTCACCGCCTATCTGCGAGACCTGACCCACGCGCGCGCGGCCGCGAGCGAGATCGAGCGCCAGCGCGAGGCGCTGCACCAGAGCGAGAAGCTGGCGGCGCTCGGCTCGATGCTGGCCGGTGTCGCGCATGAGCTCAACAACCCGCTCTCCATCGTCATCGGCCATTCCCTGATGCTGGACGAGGAGGCGCGCGACCACGCGACCGACCCACGTCTCGCCAGCATCGCGGAGCGCGCCGGCAAGATCCAGGCTGCCGCCGAGCGCTGCGGTCGCATCGTGCGCACCTTCCTCTCCATGGCGCGCCAGAGCAAGGCGCAGCGGCAGGAAGTGCAACTCTCGGCACTGGTCCGCGGCGCGGTCGAGCTGCTGGCCTATGGCCTGCGCACCGGCGGGATCGAGACCAGCATCGTCGTTCCCGACGACCTGCCGCCCCTGATTGCCGACGGCGACCAGCTTCACCAGGTGCTGGTCAACCTCATCATCAACGCGCAGCAGGCGCTGCACGACACGCCAATGCCCCGTCGGGTGGCGATCACCGCTCGGCCCGACCAGGCGGCGCGGGAAGTGGTCCTGACGGTCGCGGATAACGGCCCCGGCATTCCCGAGGCGATCCGCACGCGCATCTTCGATCCCTTCTTCACTACCAAGCCGACCGGCATCGGCACCGGCGTGGGCCTCGCAGTCTCGCGCGGCATCATCGAATCCCATGGCGGCCGGCTTTCACTCGCTCCCGCCGAACGGGGCGCGACCTTCGAGATCCGCCTGCCGCTGGGCGACGGCACAGCGGTTGCCGCGCCGGTCAACGGCGCGCCGCCCGAGCAGGCCGCGCCCATCGCGCGGCGCCGCGCGCTGGTGGTGGATGACGAAGCCGGAATCGCCGCCATGCTGTCGGAGATCCTGCGCCGGGACGGCTTCACCTGCGACATCGCCGGCAACGGCCGCGAGGCGCGCGCGCTGATCGAGCGCACGGAATCTGAAAGCGCGCGCTACGACGCGATCCTGTGCGACCTGCGCATGGCGGAAGAGGACGGCCCGACCTTCTTCCGCTGGCTCCAGCGCGCCCGCCCGGACCTCGCCAGCCGCATCGCCTTCGTGACCGGCGACACGCTCGGCCCCGCCGCCGGCCGGTTCGTCGCCGAATGCGGCCGGCCCGTGGTGGACAAGCCGTTCGTGCCTTCGGAGATCAGAAAGCTGGTCGCGCAGTTGGCGAATGGCGGCGTTGCCTGATCGATCACGCGGCGCAGTGGATATCAGCCATCTGGCGCGGTGAATCGTGCGATGGCCGCCGGCGGCCGAGGCCGGCGCTGGGAGTGCGCCGCTGAGGGTGGGGCGGTTCCGGATGAGACCGTCGCTGGACGCCGGCAAGCGGCCTTCGAGGAACTTCGTCAAAATCAGGGCATTGGTCGGGCATTCAGCAGAAGGCGATGCTCGTGCCCCTGGCCGCGGCCCAAGATTATCCGTTCTGGCTCAACGCCGCGATCTTTGTGGCCTCAGGCATCATCGTTTGGGTCGGCGGTACCCGCTTGACGGTTCATGTCGATCGGATCAGCACCTTGACCGGCATCGGCCAGGCCTTCGCCGGCATGTTCCTCCTCGGCTGCATCACGTCCCTGCCCGAGGTCGCGAACACGGTTACGGCGTCCTCGATCGGCAACCCCGCCCTCGCCATCAACAATCTCCTGGGCAGCGCGACCATCAACGTCTTCTTCCTTGCCGTCGGCGATGCGTTTCTGCACCGCAATGCCCTGACCTCGGTAGTCGCCCGTCCCTCGACGCTGATGATGAGCGTCCTGTGCATGCTCGTCCTGATCGCCGTGGCGACGGCGATTACGACCGGCGACCTGCCCGTTTTCGGAATCGGGGTTTGGGGCGCAGCCATCACCGCTCTTAGCGTCGGCTCCTTCTGGCTCGCCGCGGGCTACGGGGGGCGCAGCACCTGGCTTGTGAAGGACGAGGAAATGGCTGATATCAAGCAGGAGAGGAGCGCAAAGGCCGAAGGCCACTCGCTGCGCGAAGCACTGGCGAAGACGGCGATTGCAGGATCGCTGATCTTCGTGGCGGGATACGCCCTCTCCCAGACGGGAGACGCCCTGGCCGTTCAGACCGGCCTCGGAACGGGCATGGTGGGCTTTGCGCTGATCGGCCTGGCGACCTCGCTGCCCGAGCTCAGCACCATCATCCAGTCGATCCGCATGCGCCGCTACGAGCTCGCCTTCGGGCAGGTGCTCGGAACGAACTTCGTCAATCTCTCGCTGATCGTCGTCGCCGATGCGGTGTTCGCCGGCGGGCCGGTCATGAGCGAGCTGGGCCGGTTCGAAACGGTATCGGCGCTTCTGGGCGCAGCGATGATCGGCATCATGCTGGTGGGTCTGCTGGAGCGCCGCGACACGACGATCATGAGGATGGGATACGACTCGCTGATCGTCATCCTCCTCTTCTTCTGCGGCCTGGGCCTGTTGGCCACGATCAAATGACGACGGCCGCGGCGGCCGGAACGGGCGCTCCTCGCCCTGTGCAGAGCTTCTCGCGCCCGGTCGGTCCAACCTGGACTAGAACGGAATATCGTCGTCCAGGTCGCCGCCGCCCGCGCCAGCCGGGGCGCGGCCCATTCTGCCGGCACCGCCGCCCGCATTGCTGTCGCTGAAACCGCCGGTATCCTCCTCGGCGCCACCGCCAGCGCCACCGCGCCCGTCGAGCATTGTCAGCTCGCCGCGGAACTTCTGCAGCACCACCTCGGTCGTGTATTTCTCCTGGCCGGACTGGTCCGTCCATTTGCGCGTCTGCAGCGCGCCCTCGAGATAGATCTTGCTGCCCTTCTTCAGGAACCGCTCGCAGATGTCCACAAGCCGGTCGTTGAAGACCACCACGCGATGCCATTCCGTGCGCTCGCGCCGCTCCCCGCTGCTCTTGTCGCGCCAGCTTTCCGAGGTCGCCAGGGACAGGTTGGCGACGCGCGTCCCGTCCTGGGTCGAGCGGATTTCCGGATCGCGGCCCAGATTGCCGACCAGAATGACCTTGTTGACGCTGCCAGCCATAGCTTCCCTGCCCTTTTTGTCGATCCGATGAAAGCGCACCTGTAGCATTCCTGGCGGGAGAACGCAAAGGCAACGCACAACGCCACGTCCTACTGCCAGTTTTTGTCACCTGATGCCGCTAGAGTGCAGGACTGGGCGCGTCCGATTGTCAAAAGGCACAGGGCACCAGCGCCTTCCAGCTTTGCATTTATGGCGCTTTACAGCCCGGTGGAATCCGGGATAGTCGCTCATCTCCCGAAAGGAAACTGGCATACATGGCGACGGCGGGCGATCGGTCGAATAGGACGAATGCGGGTGGCGCAGACCTCTGGGCGCACGGCTCTGTCTCCGTGCGCGGGGCCAAGGAGCACAACCTCAAGAACATCGACGTTGATATTCCACGTCAGACGCTGACCGTCATCACCGGCCTCTCGGGCTCAGGCAAGTCTTCCCTCGCCTTCGACACGATCTATGCCGAAGGCCAGCGGCGCTATGTGGAATCCCTCTCCGCCTATGCGCGCCAGTTCCTGGAGCTGATGCAGAAGCCGGACGTGGAATCGATCGAGGGCCTCTCCCCCGCCATCTCGATCGAGCAGAAGACCACGTCCAAGAACCCGCGCTCGACCGTCGGCACGGTGACGGAGATCTACGACTACCTGCGCCTGCTGTTCGCGCGCATCGGCATCCCCTACTCCCCGGCCACCGGCCTGCCGATCGAGAGCCAGACCGTCAGCCAGATGGTCGACCGGATCCTGACGCTGCCGGAAGGCACGCGCATCTATCTGCTGGCGCCGATCGCCCGGGGCCGCAAGGGCGAATACAAGAAGGAGCTGATGGACCTGCAGAAGCGCGGCTTCCTGCGCGTGCGGGTCGACGGAAAGCTGTATGAGATCGGCGAGGTTCCCGCTCTCAACAAGAAGCTGAAGCACGACATCGAGGTGGTGGTCGACCGCCTGGCCGTTAAGCCGGACCTTGGAACCCGCCTGGCCGACAGCGTGGAGACCGCGCTGGAGCTGTCCGACGGGCTGCTCTTTGTCGACCCCGCCGACAAGGGCGAGCGCATCATCTTCTCCTCGCGCTTCGCCTGCCCGGTCAGCGGCTTCACCATCGACGAGATCGAGCCGCGCCTGTTCTCCTTCAACAACCCGTTCGGCGCCTGCCCGGTGTGCGACGGATTGGGCAACAAGCTCTATTTCGAGCCGGAGTTGGTGGTGCCGGACGAGAAGAAGAGCCTGCGCGGCGGCGCGATCGCGCCCTGGGCCAATTCCTCCTCGCAATATTACATGCAGGCGCTGGAAAGCCTCGCCAAACACTACAAGTTCAGCCTGACCATCCAGTGGCAGGAGCTGCCCAAGAAGATCCGCGACATCATCCTGTTCGGCTCCGGCGATGAAGCCATCACCATGAGCTTCGATGACGGGGTGCGCAGCTACAAGACCACCAAGCCGTTCGAAGGCGTCATCACCAACATGGAGCGGCGGTTCAGAGAGACCGACTCCGCCTGGATCCGCGACGAGTTGAGCCGGTTCCAGGCCACCTCGCCCTGCGAGGCGTGCAACGGCCGGCGCCTGAAGCCGGAAGCGCTCGCGGTCAAGATCAACGGCCTCGACATCGCCCAGGTGACGGAGTTCTCCATCCTGCAGGCGGCTGAGTGGTTCCAGGCGCTGAGCGGCAAGCTGACGGCCAAGCAGAGGGACATCGCCGAACGCATCCTGAAGGAAATCAACGAGCGCCTCGGCTTTCTGAACAGCGTCGGCCTGGAGTATCTGACGCTGAGCCGCGCCTCGGCCACGCTCTCCGGCGGCGAGAGCCAGCGCATCCGCCTCGCCTCGCAGATCGGATCGGGCCTGACCGGCGTCCTCTATGTGCTGGACGAGCCCTCGATCGGCCTGCACCAGCGTGACAACGACCGGCTGCTGGCGACGTTGCAGCGGCTGCGCGACCTCGGCAACACCGTGCTCGTCGTGGAGCATGACGAGGACGCCATCCGCCATGCCGACTACCTGATCGACATGGGGCCGGCTGCCGGCATCCATGGCGGCGAGGTGGTGGCCAAGGGCACGCCGGCCGAGGTCATGCGCTCCGACAGTCTCACCGCGCAATACCTGAGCGGCCGGCGCGAGATCCCGGTACCCGGCGAGCGGCGGCCCGGCTTCGGCAACCAGGCGAAGGTCCGCATCGTCGGCGCGCGCCACAACAACCTGAAGAACATCACGGTCGATCTCCCGCTCGGTGTCTTCACCTGCGTGACCGGCGTCTCCGGCGGCGGCAAATCGACCCTGATCATCGAGACGCTGTACAACGCGCTGGCGCGCCGCCTGCACGATGCGCGCACCCATCCGGGCGAGCACGACCGGATCGAGGGCATCGAGTATCTCGACAAGGTCATCGACATCGACCAGTCACCGATTGGCCGCACGCCGCGTTCCAATCCGGCCACCTATACCGGCGCGTTCACGCCGATCCGCGACTGGTTCGCCGGCCTTCCGGAGGCGCAGGCGCGCGGCTACAAACCCGGCCGCTTCTCCTTCAACGTGAAAGGTGGCCGCTGCGAAGCCTGCGAGGGCGACGGCGTCATCAAGATCGAGATGCACTTCCTGCCGGACGTCTATGTCCAGTGCGACCAGTGCAAGGGCAAGCGCTACAACCGCGAGACGCTCGAAATAACATTCAAGGGCAAGTCGATCGCCGACGTTCTTGAAATGACGGTCGAGGAAGGCGTCGAGTTCTTCCGCGCGGTCCCGGCGATCCGCGACAAGCTGGCTATGCTGCAGCAGGTCGGTCTTGGCTACATCCATGTCGGCCAGGCTGCCACCACCCTCTCCGGCGGCGAGGCGCAGCGTGTGAAGCTGGCGAAGGAGCTGTCCCGGCGCGCCACGGGACGCACGCTCTATATCCTGGACGAGCCGACCACCGGCTTGCACTTCGAGGACGTGCGCAAGCTGCTCGAGGTGCTGCACCAGCTCGTCGACCAGGGCAACACGGTGATCGTGATCGAGCACAACCTCGAGGTCATCAAGACGGCGGACTGGATCGTCGATCTGGGGCCCGAGGGCGGCGACAAGGGCGGCCGCGTGGTCGCGGCCGGAACGCCGGAGACGGTGGCGGAGGCGCCCGCCTCCTATACCGGCCGCTACCTGGCGCCCTATCTTGCGCCCCGGCGCGGGGCGCGGCGGTCGGGCACCCGTGGCCGCTAAGCGCTCGATCGTCGTCGACACCGATCCCGGCATCGACGACGCGCTGGCCATCTTTCTCGCTTGCGCCTCGCCCGAGCTGGACATCCGCGCAATCACCACGGTGGCCGGCAATGTCGGAATCAACCGCACCACGCGCAACGCGCTGCAACTGATCGGCCTTGCCGGCCGCTCCGGCATCCCGGTCCATCGCGGCGCCGACCGGCCGCTCCGCGGCACCTGGACCACCATCGAGGACATCCACGGCCAGAACGGGCTGGGCGGCGTCACGCTGCCCGGCGCGACGGGCGCGGAATCCGGACCTGCCGTCGATGCGCTGATCGCGCTGCTCGGCAGCGCCGGACCCGACAGCATCACCATGGTCCTGATCGGCCCGCAGACCAACCTCGCCCTCGCCCTGAGACGCAAGCCGGAGATCGCCAGGGCGATCGGCGAGATCGTGGTCATGGGCGGATCGCTCGATCCCGCGGGCGGCAACACCACGCGCTTCGCCGAATTCAACATCCATGTCGATCCGCTCGCAGCGGAGATCGTGCTGAAGGCAGGCCGGCCGATGATCTGGGCGCCGCTGGAAGTCGCGCGCCAGGCCAGCATCGATCCCCTGTGGCTCGATCTGCTGCGCGCCGTGGACCGGCCCTGCGCCGCCGCCGCTGCGGACATGCTGGATTTCTACATCCGCTCCTTCAGCCGGGGCGCCGCGCTCTATGATCCGCTCACGATCCTCGCACTCCTGGCGCCCGAGCTGTTCGACCTGCGGGCCGTCGCGCTCGAGATCGACGCGAGCGAGACGGAAACCGCCGGCCAGACCCGCTTCCGGCCAGGCGCGGGCGACGGCCGCATCCGGGTCGCCGCATCCTGCAAGGCCGACCGCGTCCGCACCCTGCTGCTGGACCGGCTGGCCGCGCTCTAACGACTGATGAGGCAAGACATGTACAAACTGTATTGGTCGCCCGGCAGCGCCGCCATGGCGCCGCACGCGATGCTCGAGGACATCGGCGTGCCGCTTGAGCTGATCAAGGTCGATACTTCCAAGGGAGAGCAGCGCAGCCCGGCCTATCTCAAGGTCAACCCGCATGCCCGCGTGCCGACGCTGGTCTATGACGGCGACAAGGTCATCTATGAATCCACCGCGATCTGCCTCTTCCTGGCGGAGCGCCATCCGGAATTCGGCTTCACGCCGAAAATCGGCAGCGCCGATCGCGGCCCCTTCCTGCAGTGGATGGCGTACCTCACCAACACGGTGCAAGAGGCGTGCATGCACTGGTGGCACCCGGAGAACTTCATCGACGGCGCCGACCGGCAGGCCGACTTGAAACGGAAGGCGGAACAGAACCTGGTGAGCATGTTCCGCTTCCTCGATGAGCATCTCGCGCAATCGGGGCCGTATCTGTGCGGTGGCAACTTCTATGCCTGCGACTACTATGCGGTGATGCTGGCACGCTGGACGCGTGCCACACCAAAGCCTGCGCACACCAATGCGCATGTCAACAAGCTGATCCGCGCAATCGTCGAGCGGCCGGGTTATGCTCGCATGTTGAAGGCTGAGGGGATCGAACAGCCGGTCTAGGGAGGGCCAGGATGGACGTGAAGAAAGGCCGTTGCCTATGCGGCCGTGTCACGTTCGAGTATCGCGGCCCGGAGCTCTGGTGCGGCCATTGCCACTGCGAGAGCTGCCGGCGCGCGACCTCTTCGCCTTTCACGACCTGGGTCGGCGTGCCAAAAAGCGCGCGCCATTTCACCGGGGACGCGCCCGGCGCGTACGCCTCCTCGCCAGGCGTCCGGCGCTTCTTCTGCACGCATTGTGGCAGTCCGATCGCCTTTGAGAGCGAGCGCTGGCCGGACGAGACGCACCTGTATGCCGCGCTTCTGGAGAGTCCAGCGGACGTGAAACCGCAGTTCCATGTTCATGTCGCAGAGAGGTTGCCTTGGATCGTGCTGACCGACGGCCTGCCGCAATATGATCACAGTGCCAGCTAGTACAGCCTAGTCCTGGAATTGCACGCCGACCAGGTTGTCCTTGGCCCAGCGCAGGTTGCACAGCCGCGGCGGCAGATCGCCGACCTGCAGCGTGAAGGTATGAGGCAGAAGCTGCGGGCCTGGAAGCTCGAGCCGCGCTCCGCCTTCCGAGATGTTGCGCAGCCTGCATGCGATCATCGTGCCGTCCGGGCCGACGATGCGGGCGCTCTTCAGCGCGCTGAGGCGCCGATCCTCGCGGCGCTCGCTTTCAGGATTGGAAGTCTGGCCGGTCATGGCGCACGTGCTAGCTCTCCGGTCCCACGAACTTGACACCAACGATGTTGTTCCGGATCCAGCGCCGCTCGCACAAGCGCACGGGCTGACCGGCGACGTGGAGCTCGAACTGGACGGGCAGCGCTTGGCGCGGGGGGAACTCCAAACGCGCGCCGCCCTGCGATAAGTCACGCACGCGGCAGACCATCACGGTCTTGCCGCCATTGAACACGGCCTTCGCGCCTTTGATGACCGGCCGCCGGTCCTGCGCGCGGCCGGAGAGTGTGGGGCTGCCCTTGCTTTCGGTCGCGGCGCCCATCATGGGACCTATTCGTCGTCGGTCAGGAACCGAACGCCGAAGATATTGTCCTTGGCCCATCGCACCTCGCAGCGATGGATGGTGCCGCTCTGCATCTGCAGGTCGAAGGTGCGCGGCAGCATCTGCCGGCTGGCAAATTCCAGCTTCGCGCCGCCATCCGACAGATCGAGGATCGTGCAGTCCACCAGGGACTGCCGGTCGTTCAGGAACACCCTGGCGGGCCGCATGACTTTCCTGCGAACGCTGGCACGGCGGTCGGCAAACGGATCACGTTCGGGCGTCTTGCGTTCAGGACTGTTCATGGTTTTCGGCGGCGCGCGCGGCCACCCCCTCGATTTCGATCAACAGTTCCGGCGCGGCCAATCCCGCGACGATCATCAAGGTGCTGGCCGGCTCCACCGGACCCAGCAGGCGATCGCGGATCCGGCGGTAGGCGCCGATGTCACCGGCGCGGGTCAGCAGGACCGTCACCTTGACCAGGTCCTCCGGATCGAAACCCGCGGCGCGGATGCAGGCGATCAGGTTGCCGAGCGCCAGTTCCGCCTGAACCTCGAATCCCCGCCCGATGTTGCGGTCCCGGTCGCAGCCCACCTGGCCCGAGACATACAGCCAGCGATAGCCCTGCGGCGCGATGACCGCATGGGAGTACCGGCTGAACGGTGCCGACACGGTTGCCGGATTCAGGCGCTGCAGCATGGGTTGCTTAGCTCCCCTTAGCAATCCGATGATTGGCAGATTTGTCCTGCATGGCCATTGTCATGCTAGAAATTGGTTACAAAAGGCTGAATTTTCCGTTGCCTTTGCCTCAAATGGCTGCGCGGCGGCGGCCAACCCGTTGCAATCACGGGACTTGAGGCCGATCGCCGAACCGACTATGTGACGCCCATGAACGCAGCCCGCCTCGCTCCCGTCCACCCACCCGTCCATATCATCGGCGCCGGCCTGGCCGGCAGCGAAGCCGCTTGGCATCTCGCCGAGGCAGGCGTGCCGGTCGTGCTGCACGAGATGCGCCCGGTGCGCGCGACCGAGGCGCACCAGACCGGCGATTGCGCGGAGCTGGTCTGCTCCAACTCCCTGCGCTCGGATGATGCGGAGAACAACGCCGTCGGGCTGCTGCATGAGGAGATGCGCCGGGCCGGATCGCTGATCCTCGCCGCGGCCGACGCGCATCGCCTGCCGGCCGGCGGTGCGCTGGCTGTGGACCGCGACGGCTTCGCACGCGAAGTGACGGAGCGCCTTGCATCCCACCCGCTGGTGGAGATCGCGCGCGGCGAGGTCGCCGGCCTGCCGCCGGAAGAATGGGACAGCGTCATCATCGCCACCGGCCCGCTCACCTCGCCCGCCTTGTCGGAGGCGATCCGCCGGGTCACGGGCGAAGATTCGCTCAGCTTCTTCGACGCGATCGCGCCGATCGTCTATCGCGAGACGGTCGACATGGACAAGGCCTGGCTGCAGTCGCGCTACGACGAAGGCGGCGCGGGCGGTGACTACATCAATTGCCCGCTGGAAAAGCCGCATTACCTCGCCTTCATCGACGCGCTGCTGACCGGCGAGAAGGCCGCTTTCAAGGAATGGGAAACCAGCACCCCCTATTTCGAGGGCTGCCTGCCCATCGAGGTGATGGCGGAACGCGGCCCGGCGACCTTGCGCTTCGGCCCGATGAAGCCGGTCGGGCTCACCGATCCGCGCACCGGGCGGCGGCCCTATGCCGTCGTGCAGCTCCGGCAGGACAATGCGCTCGGCACGCTCTACAACATGGTCGGGTTCCAGACCAAGCTGAAGCATGGCGAGCAGGTGCGCATCTTCCGCACCATCCCCGGGCTGGAGGGCGCCGAGTTCGCGCGCCTGGGCGGGCTGCATCGCAACACGTTCATCAACTCGCCCAAGCTGCTCGACGAGAAACTGCGGCTGAAGGCGATGCCGCGCCTACGCTTCGCCGGGCAGATCACCGGCGTGGAAGGCTATGTGGAGAGCGCCGCGATCGGCCTGCTGGCCGGACGCTTCGCCGCCGCCGAGCGGCTGGATGTCGGCGTTGTCCCGCCGCCCGCGACCACGGCGCTGGGCGCGCTGCTCCGCCACATCACGGTGAACGCCAACAGCGCGAGCTTCCAGCCGATGAACGTCAATTTCGGCCTGTTCCCCGTTCTGCCGGAGCCGGACGGCCTCACGCGCGGCCAGATCCGCGAATGGAAGGCCCAGCGCAAGCCGCTCATGTCCCGCCGTGCGCTCAGCGACCTCAGGGGCTGGCTTAACAAAGAAGTAGGATAGTTCCGGCAGCTTCTCCGCAGGCGATTCTGTTTCCCGGGCTTCGTGGATGCTCTCGCGCTATGCCATCATCGGCTTGATGTCGCTTTTCGCTGGCCAGGCCGTAGCGGACCAGGGCCATGTCACGATCCTGTTCCACGTCCGGCCGCCCTATGCCGAGCAGGACTCCGGCAAAAAGGTGACCGGCACCCTGGCCGATCCGGCCGTTCGCGCGCTGGAAAAGGCGGGGATGACCGCCGACTGGATCGAGATGCCGCCCGCCCGCCAGACCGAGGAGATCAAGCGCGCCAAGAGTGCGGTCTGCGGCCTGGGCTGGTTCAAGCGCCCGGAGCGGGAGGCGTTTGCCGTCTTCACCGATGCGATCTACCGGGACCAGCCTACGGTCGCCGTCGCACGCCGGAAGGACGCGCGTTTTTCCGACGGCATGTCCCTGCGGGACAGTTTCCGTGACCGTGCGCGCACGCTGATCGTGAAGACGAGCTATTCCTACGGCGCGACAATCGATTCCTGGATCAGGGAACTGCGGCCCAACGCCGAAGACTCGACCGGCGACGACGCGCTGCTGCTCGGCATGATCGCACAGAGCCGTGTCGATTATGGCATCATGGCGCCCGAGGAGGCGGAAAACCTGCTCCGCTTCAATGCCGAGCTGCGCGCCGCGTTGCGCATCGTGCGCCTGGGCGACGCGCCCGTGGGCGAAGCCCGCCATCTGATGTGCTCGAAGACGACGCCGGCCGAGTTGATCGCGCGGTTGAACGAAGCCCTGGCGCCCTGAGTCACCAGCTGGCGAGCATGCGGAGCGCCGCCCGGTACATGCCGGCATCGTGCGCATCCATGATGCAGGCGCCGCGCTCGTCCAGGGTCGCGCGCGCGGCGCAACGCTCCGCCACCTCTTCGCCCAGGCGCAGGAGTTCCGCGCTGAGGCCGGTAAAGCAGGAATTTCCAGGCTCCTCCCGCTTGCCGGCGCAGCGCCTGGTCAAGGTATCGTTCAGCCTCGTCAGCGCCTGCATGTGGGACTGCTCCGGGTTCGACCAGTCGAAATCGGCGTCCGGGTTCTCGCCGAGGGCGAGTACCCAATCGACACCCGACCGCCCGAATTGCACGCAGTCGCGCAGCGACTTGTGGTCGGGTTTGTCGCGGCAATGGCTGGCAAGGAAGCCGTAGCGGTCGAAAGCCACCAGCATCCGCGTGCTGACGCAGGCATCCCAGTCGATGTCGGCATCCTCGTTGCACGCCTCCGTCACGGCCGCGATCGCCTCGTTGGCAAGTTGCTGGACGGCAGGGCGCGATTGCCCGGCCGGTAGGGCCGCGACGTATTCGGCCGTGATGCCGCCATCCGCCGGAGCGCCGGCTGCCTCGGGCGAAGGAGGCTCGCCGGCCTGGCAGGCCGACAGGAGGCCGGCGATCAGGAGGAGCAATGCGCGTGTCACGTTTTGGCGGGTGCTGAATGCTCGAGGAGATTCCCTATATAGCGCGAAATGCCGGGGTAGCTTCAAGGGCGGGCTCCAGCGGCGGCAGCGCCGTTGCCGCGCGGCTCCTTCACGAACAGCAGCAGCAGGCCGCCGATGACGAAGAACGGCAGGATGGTGGCCATGCCCGCACGCTGGCTCTGCGCCGCGAAAGTCACCCAGCCGACCAGCATGGGACCGAGAAAGGCGGTGACCCGGCCGGCCAGGGCGAACAGGCCGAAGAATTCGGCGCGGCTCTCCGGCGGCGCGAGCCGCGACATCAGGGAGCGGCTGGAGGCCTGCGCCGGCCCAAAGAACAGGCCCAGCCCGACGGCGAGCGCCATGAAGGAGATCTTGGATTCCACGACAAGGATGCCGCCCCCCAGCAACGTCATGCCGACCAAAGCCACGAGGATCGTCGGCTTGGCGCCGAACCAGTCGTCCAGCCAGGCGAAGGCGATCGCGCCCAATCCCGACGAGACGTTCAGCGCAATGGCGAAGATCAGGATCTCGTCGAACGACATGCCGAAGGTGCCGGCCGCGTAGATGCCCCCGAATGCGAACAAGGTGTTGAGCCCGTCGGTGTAGAGCATCTTGCCCAAAAGGAAGATCGCGATGTTGCGATGAGCGCGCAACTGCCGGAAGGTGGCGATGAGCGTGCCGAGCCCGCTTCGCACCGCCTGGCCCAGGGGCAAGCCGGTTCCGGCCCGGTCCGGGACCAGCAGGAACAGCGGCAGCGCAAACAGCGCGAACCAGAGGGCCGCGAAGGGGCTGGTCATGCGCACATGCTCAGCGCTCTCCCGGTCCAGGCCGAACGGAGACGGGTCCGGCTGCACGAACAGCAGCAGGCTGAGCACAAGGCAGGCGAGCCCGCCGAGATAGCCGATGCCCCAACCCCAACCCGAGATGCGTCCGACGCTGCTCGCCGGCGCAAGCTCCGGCAGCATCGTGTTGTAGAAGACGAGGCCAAGCTCGAAGCCGAGGCCGGCGAGGATGAACACGATCAGGGCGAAGGTCATGCTCGATGGGTCCGGTTGGACGAACCAGAGGCTGGCGGTTCCCGCCATGCAGATCACACTGAGGATCAGCAGCCACGGCTTGCGTCGGCCGCCCTGGTCGGCAATGGAGCCCAGGATCGGCGCCAGGATGGCGGCCGCGACCGCCATCGCGCTGTTCGCCTGCCCCCACAGCGCCGTGCCCAGCTCGGGATTCGGGGCGACCGCGCTGGTGAAATACGCGCTGAACACGAAGGTGACGATGATTGTTGGAAAAGCGGAATTGCCCCAGTCGTACAGGCACCACGCGATGATGGCGGTTCTGTTTCCGCTGACAGGTTTTGAGATGATACTCTCGCGGGAGATCAGCAAGGGACCGGACTTTCTTTCAGCGGATTGTCCACCAATGGATGGGCGACGCGACCATGCCGAACCGCCATCTTAGCGATCCGCCGGCAACGAGTCTCTCCCAGGAGCCGCCGCGCGTGGAGCGGCCGCAAACCGGCGCGATGCGCACGCTCGTGGACCTGCTCGATCGCTGGCGCGGCAACAATGCGCCGGCGGTCATCGTCGACCGCGAGGGCGAGCCGGAGGTTGCGACCTATGCCTGGCTGGCGGAGACCGCGACGAAGCTTGCCGCCGGATTGCGCGCTTCAGGCATTGGGGCGGAGGATGCCGTTGCAATCCTGGCGCCGAACACGCCCGCCTGGATCGCCGCTTACTTCGGCATCGTTGCGACGGGCGCAACCGCCGTTCCGCTGGACTATCACAGCGCGGCATCCGACCTCGAAGGCATGCTGGCGCGCAGCCGGTGCCGGCGGCTGTTCGCCAGCGCCGCCGCCCTGGAGCGCTTGCCGGAATCCTGGGTCGGGGGCGCCGAAGCGATCTACGTTCTCGACGCATTCGAAGCAGGACCGGACAAGGCGAAGAGTTGGACTGTCCTGTGCGAGAGGTCGCCCGAAGCGACCCTGCCCACGATCCAGCCAGAGATGCGGGCATCCCTGCTCTTCACCTCTGGCACGACGGGCACGCCCAAGGCGGTGCCGCTGACCCACAGCCAGTTCCTGTCCAACGTCAACGCCCTGTTCGCCGCGAATCTGGTGCAGCAGGGCGACCGGGTGCTGCTGCCGCTCCCGCTGCATCACACCTATCCCTTCACCGTTGGCATGCTGACCAGCCTTGCCATCGGCGCGACGCTGGTCTTTCCCGGCGGCGCGACCGGGCCCCAGATCCTGCAGGCCGCGCGCAACGAGGCGGTGACGGCGATCATTGGCGTGCCCGGCCTCTATGGCGCCATGGTCAATGCCATCGAAGCCCGCATCAAACGGCGCGGCCGGCTCGCCCAATCCCTGTTCGGCGGCCTGCTCGCGCTGTCGGTCTTCCTGTGCCGCAGGTTCGGCCTGCGCATCGGGCGATACCTGTTCGCGCCCCTGCATCGGGAATTCGGCGGCAAGCTGCGCGTGCTGAGTTCCGGCGGCGCCAAGCTCGACCCGCAGATCGCCTGGAAACTGGAGGGCCTCGGCTGGCGGATTCTCACCGGCTACGGACTGACCGAGACGGCGCCGATCCTCACCTTCAACGCCCCCCATAACGCGCGCATCGGCACGGAAGGCAAGCCGATCCCCGGCGTGCAACTGCGCACCATTCCCGTGGAGGGCAGCGAATTCGGCGAGGTCATCGCCTCGGGCCCCAGTGTCTTCTCCGGCTATCTCGACAATCCCGACGCCAACGCCGAGGCGTTCGCGGAGCCTGGCTGGTTCCGCACCAAGGATCTCGGCTTCGTGGATCAGGATGGCTACCTGCACATCGTCGGGCGCGCCAACGAGACACTGGTCCTGCCGGGCGGCAAGAAGGTGCTCCCGGAGGACATCGAGAAGCACTACGCCGCCATTCCCTTCATCAAGGAGATCGCGATTCTCCAGCACAAGAACGCGCTGGTCGCGCTGGTCGTGCCCAATCCCGAGGCGATCCGCACGCGCGGTGCGACGCGCCTCGAAGCGCTGCTGCGCGAGGAGATCGAGCACGCCGCTCCAACGCTGCGCCCCCACGAGCGCATCTCCGGTTATGCCGTCACAATCGAGGCCCTGCCGCGCACGCAGCTCGGCAAGCTGAAGCGGCATCTCCTGCCCGGCATCTATGAGCAGGCGAAAGCCGGCAAGCGCCAGAAGCCGCAGGTCGAACTGGGGGCAGAAGACAAGGAACTGCTCGCGCGGCTGGACGTCAAGCCGATCTGGGATTGGCTGGTGGCGCGCTATCCCGATCAGCCGCTCTCGCCCGAAACCAGCCCGCAGCTCGATCTCGCAATCGATTCCCTGCAGTGGATCGAGCTCACGCTCGAATTGCAGGAGCGTTTCGGCGTGCGGCTGAACGAGGCCGCGATCGGACGCATCCTCTCGCTCCGCGACCTGCTGACCGAAGCTGCCCAGCAGCGCTCAGGCGCTGCGCCGCTCGAACCGGCGCCCGATGCCATGGCATGGGTGCGGCCGATCGGCATCGGCCACAAGATTTTCGGCGTCGTTCTCTATGGCTTCGACGTGGCGCTCGCGCGACTGATGTTCCGCTTGGAGGTAATCGGGAAGGAGAACCTGCCGGCGGAGGAGCGCATCGTCCTGACGCCCAACCATGTCAGCTATCTCGATCCGATCCTGCTGGCCGCCGGTTTCAGCCTGCGCGATCTGCACCGCACCTGCTGGGTCGGCTGGTCCGGCATCGTGCTGGCCGGGCCCATCATGCGGCTCATCACACGAACCGCGAACATCCTTCCGATCGATCCCGACCGCGATCCCGCCGCGACGCTGATCCTGCTTGACACCGCGTTGCAGACCAAGAAGCGCCTGGTCTGGTTCCCGGAGGGCCGCCGCTCCCCCACCGGAGCGATCACAGACTTTTTACCGGGCATCTCCCTGGTGCTGGAGCGCACCGGCGCCAAGGCCGTGCCGGTGCATATCAGTGGCGCCTACGAAGCCTGGCCGCGCTCCCGCACGCTGCCGCGCCCGCACAAGGTGACGATCCGTATCGGCACGCCGATTAGCGCGGCAGAGTTGGCCGAACGGGGGGATGGCGCGAACCGCCACGCGCGTATTGCCAACGCGCTTCAGAAGGAAGTCGCAGCCCTTGCGAGCGAGACAGCGCCCAAGACCGACGGCTAAACGTTGCTGTCCGGAACCGCGGCCTTCTTCTTCGCGATGAACTCCTGCAGCGCCTCGTCGGTCGCGGGATCGAGCGCGGGCGCCTCGTATTCGGCCAGCATCTTCTTGTAGAGCTTGTTGGCGCGCTGGGCGGCGTCCTGGCGGCCTTCGGCCTCCCACTGCTCGAAGCTGTTGTTATCGGCGATGCTCGAGCGATAGAACGCCGTCTCGAAATTCGCCTGGGTGTGGGTGCAGCCGAGGAAATGGCTGCCCGGCCCTACCTCGCGGATGGCGTCGAGCGCCTGGCCGTTGTCCGAGAGGTCCACGCCCTTCGCCAGCACCTGCATCATGCCGAGCTGGTCGGCATCCATCACGAACTTCTCGTAGCCGGAGGCAAGCCCGCCCTCCAGCCAGCCTGCGCCATGCAGCACGAAGTTGGTGTTGGCGAGCAGGGTCGGCAGGAGGGTCTGCGCGCTTTCATACGCGGCCTGGGCGTCCGGCACTTTCGAGCCGCAGAGAGAGCCGCCGGTGCGGTAGGGAATGCCGAGGCGGCGCGCGAGCTGACCGCAGGCGAACGAGACCAAGGTCGGCTCCGGCGTGCCGAAGGTCGGCGCGCCGGACTGCATTGAGATGGAGCTGGCGAATACGCCGAAGATCACCGGCGCGCCGGGCTTGTAGAGCTGGCAGGTGCCGGCGCCGGCGAGCACTTCCGCCAGCACTTGGGCGATGGTGCCCGCTGCCGTCACCGGGCTCATCGCGCCCGCCAGGATGAAAGGCGTGGTGATGCAGGCCTGGTTGGCGCGCGCATAGACCTTCATCGCGCCCAGCATCGTGCCGTCCCACACCATCGGCGAGTTGGCGTTGATGAGGCTGGTGATGACGGTGTGCGTCTCCAGGAACTTCTCGCCGAACGCGATCCTCGCCAGCTCGACCGTGTCGGCCGCGCGCTCAGGCGCCGTCACCGAACCCATGAACGGCTTGTCGGAATACTTGATGTGCGAATAGACCATGTCGAGGTGACGCTTGTTCACCGGCAGGTCCACCGGCTCGCACACCGTGCCGCCCGAATGGTGGATCGACGGCGACATGTAGGCGAGCTTCACGAAATTGCGGAAATCCTCGATGGTCGCATAGCGGCGCCTGTCATCCAGGTTGCGCACGAAAGGCGGGCCATAGACCGGCGCGAACACGGTGTTGTTGCCGCCGATCGTTACGTTGCGCTCCGGATTGCGTGCATGCTGCACATATTCGCGTGGCGCCGATTTCTGGATGATGGAGCGCGGCAGGCCGCGCGGGAAGCGGATGCGCGTGCCCTTCACGTCGGCACCGGCCTGCTTCCAGAGCTCCAGCGCTTCCGGCTCGTCGCGGAACTCGATTCCGACCTCCTCGAGGATGGTGTCGGCGTTGCGCTCGATGACCTCCAGCCCCTCCTCGCTCAGCACCTCATAGATCGGGATGCGGCGGGAGATGAAGGGGTTCTGCACCAGCTTCGGCTTGTTGCGGAGGTGCCGCCGGGCCTCGGCGCCGCCGCCGCCACGACCGCGGCGTCCGCCGCCCTGCTCGGCGCTGGATTCTGCGATAGCCATGAACTCGCCTCTCGAAAATGGCGCGGACCGGCTCCCTAACGGGAGAGTCGGGCGGGCGCCGGGAATGCCGCCATTTCGTCACCCGGCCCCGGTTTCCTCTAGCGGATGAGCGACAGGCGATACCCTTTCCGCGCCCCCGCTTCCATCGGCTGTGCAGGTGCAAAACAGGCCGATTTTCGAGGGTTTATACAGCTTGGCCGCTGGGTCAGGTGTCGCACGGTATTTTGGTAATGTCGCTAACAGGCGGCAATCGGGCGGTAACCGCCCTATTGTCTGCCGGCAATACCACTTGGGAGTCGCAGGGCAATGGCTGAGTTTCCGGAGAAGGCGAAGGTCGTCGTCATCGGGCTGGGCGGCATCGTGGGCGCGTCGGTCGCCCATCACCTGATCGCGCGCGGATGGGACGATATCGTCGGCATCGACAAGTCGGGAATCCCGACCGATATCGGGTCAACCGCGCACGCCTCCGACTTCTGCTACACGACCAGCCACGATTTCCTGTCCTGCTGGACGACCCTCTATTCCATCGATTTCTACGAGAAGCTGGGCCACTACGAGCGCATCGGCGGCCTTGAGGTCGCCCGCGTCGGCGACGACGCGCGCATGGACGAGATCAAGCGCAAGGTGGCTTCGGCCAAGGCCTTCGGCACGCGTGCGCGCCTGATCGGCCCCGCCGAGATCAAGAAGAAGTTTCCCCTGATCGAGGAAGAGGTGGTGCAAGGTGGCCTGTGGGACCCCGACGCCGGCCTCGTCATCCCGCGCTCCCAGACCGTCGCGGGCAAGCTGGTCGAGCAGGCGGAGCGTTCGGGCAAGCTCAAGGTCTTCGCGAACACCCCGGCCAAGTCGCTGGTCATCGAGAATGGCCGCATCAAGGGCGTGGTGACCGAGCGCGGCACCATCAAGGCGGACTACGTCGTGGTCTGCGCGGGACTGTGGGGCCGGTTGATCGCCGAGATGGCGGGCGAGGATCTGCCGGTCATGCCGGTCGACCATCCCCTCACCTTCTTCGGGCCGTATACCGAGTTCGCCGGCACCGGCAAGGAGATCGGCTGGCCGCTGCTGCGCGACCAGGGCAACTCCGCCTATATGCGCGACACCGGCGATCCGACCACCTCCGAAGGCGGCATGATCGAATGGGGCTACTACGAGGAGAAGAACCCGCGTCTCTGCCATCCGCGCGACATCATCGAGAAGCACGAGGCGCGGCTCTCGCCCTCTCAGCGCGATCTGGACATGGAGCAGATCCTCGAGCCGCTCGAGCGCGCCATCGAGCTGACGCCGATCCTGGGTGAGCTCGGATACGAGGAGAAGCGCTCCTTCAACGGCCTGCTGCAGGTGACCGCCGACGGCGGCCCTTCGATTGGCGAAAGCCAGAAGGTTCGCGGGCTGTGGTACTCCGTCGCCATCTGGGTCAAGGACGCACCCGGCATGGCCAAGCTCGTGGCCGACTGGATGACGGACGGACGCACGCCGATTGACCATGCCAAGATAGACTACGCCCGCTTCTATCCGCACCAGATGGAACCGAAGTTCATCGAGGGCCGCTGCACCGAGGCGGCGCAGAAGGTCTATAATCCCGCCGTCCATCCGCGCGAGCCTTACGCCACTGGCCGCAACGTGCGCCGCTCGCCGTTCCATGAGCGCGAGAAGGCGCTCGGCGGCTACTTCATGGAGCTCGGCGGCTGGGAGCGCGCCCATGGCTATGCCGCCAACGAGCACCTGCTGAAGAAATACGGCAACCGCGTGCCGGTGCGCGAGAACGAGTGGGACAGCCGCCATTTCTGGCGCGTCTCCAATGCGGAGCATCTCGCCATGAGCGAGGATTGCGGCATCGTGAACCTGTCTCACTTCTACATGTTCGATGTCGAAGGGCCGGATCACGTCGCGCTGATGGAGTGGCTGTGCGCCGCCAAGATCGGCGGCGACAACAACATCGGCAAAGGCATCTACACGCATTTCCTCGACGATGAAGGCATGGTGCGCGCGGACCTGACCGTCATCCGCATGGCCGACCGCTGCCGCGTGATCGACGGCGCCGATGCCGGGCCGCGCGACTTCCACTACGTGCGCAGGATGGCGCAGGACAAAGGCTTCGATGTAACGGTGACCGACGTGACGGAGAAATACGTCACGATCGGCATCTGGGGCCCGAACGCGCGCGTGACGCTCCAGAAGGTCGTCGAGGACCCCAACGGCCTCACGCACGAGAACTTCCCCTTCGCCGCGATCAAGCCGATCAGGATCGCCGGCAGGAACGTGATCGCCTTCCGCATCTCCTATGTCGGCGAGCAGGGCTGGGAGCTGCACATGCGCTACGAGGACGGCCTGGCCGTCTGGGACGCGCTGCGCTCGACCGGCGTGATGGCGTTCGGTGTCGAGACCTACGCCAACAGCCGCCGCATGGAGAAGAGCCTGCGCCTGCAGAACGCGGACCTCTTGACCGAGTACAACCTGCTCGAGGCCGATTTGCAGCGCCCGAAGGTCAAGGAAGCCGATTTCCGCGGCAAGGCCAAGCACCTGGAGCATCGCGCCCGCAAGCACCAGCCGGCCATGCTGTGCACGCTGGTCATGACCAGTAACATCGATTCCAAGGGCGTCGCGCGCTACCCGGTCGGCACCATGCCGGTGATGGATCCGCAAACCGGCGAGGCCTTGGTCGATGAGCTTGGCCGCCGCTCCTTCACCACCTCGGTCGCCTATGGCCCAACCATCGGCAAGAACATCGCCCTCACCTACCTGCCCTGGTCGTACTGCCAGGAAGGCCGCAAGCTGATCGTGGAGTATTTCGGCGAGACCTATCCGGTCGAGGTTGCCGGCATCGGCTACAAGCCGCTCTACGACCCGGAGAACCTGAAGCCGCGAACGTGACGTTCGCCACACTGCGTGAAATCGGCACTACTTAGAGCCGTTCCAACGCGGACGTGACATTGCGTCCCGTGTCCTCCACGCACGCCGGGGGCCTTGTCACCGACTTGTCTCTCCCAATTGCGACTGTCCCCTAGGAAAGTCGTGCTTTCGGGCCCCGGTCGGCCGGCAATCGAAAGGCGTGGCGATCACGCCCTGGAGGGCCACAGATGGGAGCTGGTACTCCGCCACTCAACGATGCCTTGCGCATTTCCGTGCGCGAACAGCGAAACACCGATTCAGTCCTCCGCATCGCCTCGTTCACGCTCGCCGCGGGACCGGTGAGTGTATTCTACAAGATCACGGGAGAAGTCCTGCCGCCGCCGCTGGAAGTTCTCGACTTCGCACTGGTGGCCGCGATCCATGTCGCGATGCGCGAAGGCCGCCCGGTGCACGTCGAAGGGCCGGTGACGGGCGCCCTCCTCCGCAGCCTTGAGGAATACCAGGAAATCTGGGCGCTGTGGCGACGGACGTACCGGCGCGTCCAGATCAGTGCCGATCAGGTTGTGTCGTCAACGGTTATCGACGACCGGCACGGGGTGTTCGCGATCTCCGGCGGCGTCGATGGCGCCTTCGCATTGCTGAAGCATCATTCCGGTCTTGCAGGCCCGCGCAATGTGCGCCCCGCCTGTGCCATGTTCGTGCATGGATTTGACATTCCGCTTCATGAGCAGGCCGCCTTCGGCCGGGCCCGCGACGGCATCGTCGAAATGGTTGCCCCGCTCGGCGTGCCTGTGACGATCGTGGAGACCAACTGGCGCGAAGCGCTCGGCCGGGACTGGGCCATGGATTGTCAGGTGGCACTCACCGCCTGTCTTCACCAGTTCCGGGGTGCCGCCAATGTAGGCGTCTGCGGCGCGGCCGACGATTATGCTCATATCACCGTTCCGCTGGGCTCCAATCCGGTCACCAATCACCTGCTGTCCGGCGGCGGCTTTGACATCATGACCGAAGGCGGAGCACTCACTCGGACCGACCGCGTGCGCGCCCTCTGCGATCACCCGCAGATCGCGGCGAAGCTGCGCGTCTGCTGGGAAGGTCCAAAGACCGGCAGGAATTGCGGGCGCTGCGAGAAATGCATCAGGACCAAGCTCAACTTCATGGCGGTCGGGAGCGCGCCGCTCTGTTTCGATGGCCCACCCACCTTTCTCGACATTCTGCGTATTAAGCTGCATGAGCCGAGCCAGGTGCAGTTCCTGCGGGAGATTGTGGCCGCCGCCAAGGCAAATGATGTCCGCGGTGCATGGCTGGTCGCCTTGCGACTGGCGATGGTGAAGAACAAGCTGGTGCTGCGATCCATGGCCCTGGAACGCCGCATCAGGAAGGTGCGTTACGTCCCGCGCACCATGCCGAGAACGGCCGATCCGCGGGACGCCACGCCGCACGGAGGCGTTTCGCCAACCTCTGCTGCCGCCAAAACGCGGATAGCTGAGCGCGGCGGCCTCAATCGCCGGGTGACGGCCGCCCGGCGGGTCACCGATTTGTAACGCTTCGGCCAAGCAACACGCTGCTATTTCAAACACTCCCGTTCGCACCGGCTTGACACGTCATGTCATTTCCGGCGCACGGAGTCCGGTGCGCCATTCACACCAGATCTGCGGCGCTACCTGTGGGATAGGATCGGGGGACGATGACCGAGACCTTGCGCATTTCCGTCCACGAAGAACGGAACGCCCATTCGGTCGTGCGGACGGCGCTCTATCATTCGCCGGCCGGCTTGCGCCGCGTCTTCCATCAGCTCTCCGGCGACATCCTCCCGCCCCCCCTGGAAGTCTATGACTTTGCCGTCGTGGCGGTGGCATTCGCCGCCATGCGCGAAGGGCGACCGATCCATGTCGAAGGCCCGGTGACCGCGGAACTGCTGCGCAACCTGGAGGAGTTCCAGGAGGCCTGGGCGATGTGGCGGTCGGCCTACCGGCGCGTCCAGATCACCGCCGATCAAGTCCTCCCGCCTCAGCAGATGTCGGCCCGGTGCGGCGTATTCGCCCTCTCCGGTGGGGTCGACGGCACCTTCGCCCTGTTGCGGCACCATAGCGGCCGGGCCGGCCTGCGCACCGCGCCGCCGGTATGCGCCATGCTCGTGCAGGGGTTCGACATACCGCTGGACAATCAAGCGGCGTTCGAGCGTGCGCATGGCAGCATTTCCGACGTGATGCGCGCACTTGGGGTTCCGCTGGTCACGGTTCGCACCAACTGGCGGGAACAGCTTTGCAAGGACTGGCTCATGGAGTATCACGCCGCGCTGACTGCCTGCCTTTTCCAGTTTCGCGGACTTGCGAATGTCGGCGTGTGCGGCGCGGGCGAGGATTACTCGCAACTCGTCGTTCCCTGGGGATCGAACCCGGTCACCAATCACCTGCTGTCCGGCGGCGGATTCCAGGTGCATACGGAAGGCGCTGGATTCACCCGAACGGAGCGCGTCCGCCTGATCTGCGACTATCCCGAAATCGCCGCGAAGCTTCGCGTCTGCTGGGAAGGTCCGAAGACCGGCGGCAATTGCGGCCGGTGCGAGAAGTGCATCCGGACCAAGCTGAATTTCTTGGCCAACCGGCAGGAGCCGCTCTGTTTCGACGGCAGGCCGACCCGCGCCCAGATCCTCGGCCTGACCGCGCGCAACCAGGTCCAGCTCGCCTTCCTGAGCGAGATATTGGCGTCCGCCAGGAAGAACGGCGCAAGCGGGCCATGGCTGGAGAGCCTTCGGCTGGCCATCGCGAAAAACCGCGTCATGCTGCCGGCCCGCAAGCTGGGGTGCCGGATCGCAAGCAGAATCCGGCCGCTGCTCGGCAGCCAGGCCGTCGCGCGCAGATCGCGGCCCGTCCTCCAGCCTGGACAGAAATAGCTAGCGCTTCAGCGCCCGCGCGCGAAACGCCTTCACATGGCTGCGGGCAATCGCCCGCGCCTCGCCGGAGATCGCGTAGATCAGCACGCCATACGTCACCATGCCGGTCGCCACGCAGATCGCAATCGGCATCAGGCCGTTCGAGAAGCGCGGCTGCAATGCATCCATGAGGGCCCACACGACGGCGCCCATGACCAGCGAAGCCAGCAGCGGCTTGGCGATCGCGCCGAGCGCGTCCTGCGGCCGCAGCCCGGAGGCGCTGCGCAGCATCCATAGCTGGAACGGCAAGGCCAGGTAGGCGCGCACGACGTTGGCGCAGGCCACGGCGATCAGGCCGAAGGGCGCCGCGGCGAGCGCAAAAGCCACGGTGGAGACCAGTTGACCGAGGGCGAAGGTGCGCAGCGTCCCGGCCCGGCCCAGCGCCATCAGCATCGGCGAGGTGAAGCTGGACAGCGCGTAGGGCACCACCATAAGGCACATGATCTGCACCAGCGCGCCCGATGTCTCCCACTTCTCGCCGAAGATCGTGGGGATCGCCTCCGGCGCCAGCACGCCGAGCCCGACTAGCGCCGGACAGCTCAGCATCGCGCTCTTCGAAACCATCCAGCGATACGCCTTGATCAATTCCGTGCTGTCGCTCTGCAGGCGGGACAGCGTCTGCAAGGCGACGAAGTTGAACGGATTGACGGTGCCGGCGAGGACGAGCTCGGTGGTGCGCCGCGCCGTTCGATTGAGGCCGACCGCGGCGGCGCCGATGATGGAGCCCAGGATGAGGTCCATGGCCCGGCGCGGCAGCAGGCTCAGCACCTGGTGCAGGGCGATGTTGAACCCGAACGCCCAGATCGCGCGCAACTGCGGCACGGAGAAGTTGCGGCCGGGAAGCCAGGGATAGGCGTGCCACGACATGATGGTGTTGGCCGCCTCCGTGGCGAGGCGCTGCACCACCAGCGCCCAGATGCCCCATCCCGCGAGCGCCGCGGCGATGCCCGCCGCGCCGCCGATCGTACCGCTCACCACCGATCGCAAGGCCAGGGACTTGTGGCCGAACTCGCGCAGGCGCAGCGACAGATGCGTCGCGCCGAGCGCAGCGAGCGGCAGCACGAAGCCCAGCCCCTGCACCGGCCCGGTGGCACGGGAAAGCTCCAGCATCGCCATCACGGGCGGCGCCAGCAGCAGGACCGCAAAGGCCAGGACCAGCGACGAGACCAGGTTGGTCCAGAACACCGTGTCGGCCAGCGCCGGCGTCAACTTCTTGGCGCGCGGAATGTTCTGCACCATGCCGCCGATGGCGATGGCCCGGCCGATCTCCGCGACTGCCTGTGCGATTGCATAGATGCCAAAGTCCGCAGGCGAGAGCAGCCGCGCGAGAACAACGAAAACGACGAAAGCGAACACCTGGTCGGACAGGATGCGCAGTATCGTCCACAGGATCGACCAGCGCGTCTTCCTTCTCAGTGTGTCGTTGTAGGATGCGGGCTTGTCGTCGTCTGGATCGGTGGGCTTCCTCAACTCGGAGCGCCTGGTGTTCTTTTGCGGCGCCGGTGGCTTGCCCGAAAGGATCGTCATGCACGGACCTTGTAGTGTTCACGCGCGCCGCTCCCGTCCTGGCCGCGGCGCGGGACCCTGTTACCAGATCGCCTACCAACCGGAAAGTCGTCGCGCCGCAGGAACGGTCCGTCCTCTCACAGGTCACCGCGCCGTGCGCCGATGTCACAAGGATGAAACAGGAAGGCCAAAGTCCTCGCCGGAGATGCACGGTGAAACCACTTTCACAAAGGGGATGAAATCCTGCGCCCCTTGTCATTGCGATTCGGCATCCACACTTAAATGCGATGCGCGCAGATGTGCGCTGACTGTTCAGGCTGAGCGATTAAGGTTCCGACTTGCATTCGACATTTCAGCCTACGATTTGGGCTCTTCTGACGCAGGCCCCGGGCGACAACGATCAGTGCCTGGCACTGCTGGAGGCGGTCGACCGCCCAACCGAGATCAAGCGGCTGGACTGGTCCGTGACTGATGCGGAGGAAGAGCGCGCGATCACGAAGGAATTGTTGTCGGACAGTCCCGAAGCGCGACAATGGCGCGCGATGCTCGGCTTGTGCCCGCCATGGCCGCGCCTTGTGATCTGCTGCGGGCGGCGTTCGGACCGTGTGGCGTTCTGGATCAAGGAGCAATCGGGCGGCTACACCAGGATTGTATCGATCGGTCGCCCGCGCAAGGCGGTTGCGGCCTATGACCTGGTGATCGCCCTGCCTCAGTTCTCCGTGCCCGATCGCGCAAACGTCGTAAAGCTGCCTCTGCCGATGATGCGGCAGCGGTCTTCGGCGGGCGACGCCCACGCGCACCGCGCGAGCGTTCCGGTGCCGAAGCCGTGGTTCACGATTCTGCTAGGCGGCGAGGTCAAGCAGTTCGCGACGTCGCGCCGCGTGCTGATCGAGGCCGCGCGGCTGGCCCAGATGGCGGCGCACCATCACGACGGCTCGGTCGTCATCTCCACCTCCCGCCGCACGTCGCCGGCCCTGCTGGCGGCGGTGGAAGGGGTACTGGAGCGCCCCTACGTCTATCGCTGGTCCGGCGGGACGGCGGAGAATCCCTACGAGCGGTTGCTGCGGGAATCCGCGGCCCTGTTCGTGACGGCGGACAGTGCGTCGATGATCCTCGATTGCTGCGCGTCGGGCACGCCGACCTATGTGATCGAATATCCCGAGCGATTCGAACTACGCGCCCGCTTGCGCCGCGGGATGTTCCGGCGCGTGCGCGGGGTGATCGCCCGGTTCCGTCACTGGGGCTTCCAGCAAACCGGCGATCAACTGGAGCAGGCCCAGGAATGGCTGCACGCGCGGCACGTCCTGCGCTACCCGCGGGACCTGCGGCAGTTCCACGCCTCGATCTACGACATGGGGCTGGCCCGCCCCGTCTCGGCATACGATCCCGCGATCCTGCCCCGGCCGCGCCGTCCGGCGAACGATCTCGTCAAGGCCTCGGGCATTCAGGCGGTGGCCGCACGATGCCGGGCGCTGCTGCGACCTCCAGCCATCGCCGCGGAATAGCGGTCGTCCGAATGCGCCCGCCGCTGCGGGCGATGCCTTTTGACGAGGCATGGCCGACCGATTGCAGTCCTGCGTATCAGATCTCGTTCTTTCCCATCTTGTCCGCGATGTAGTCCGCCTGCCGGATCGCCAGCGCTACGATGGTGAGCGTGGGATTCTCCGCCGCCCCCGTCGTGAACTGGCTGCCGTCGGAGATGAACAGGTTCGCGATGTCGTGAGTCTGGCCATGCTTGTTCACCACGCCGTCGCTCGCCTTCCCGCTCATGCGGTTGGTGCCGAGATTGTGCGTGGAGGGATAAGGCGGCGTGCGGAATGTCTGCACCGCACCCACGGCTTCGTAGACGGCGCTCCCCTGCTTGTAGGCGTGCTCGCGCATCGCGATGTCGTTGGGATGATCATCGAAATGCACGTTGGGCACCGGCAGGCCGTATTGGTCCTTCTCGGTCGCATGCAATGTGATGGCGTTCTTCTCCTGCGGCATGTCCTCGCCCACGAGCCACATGCCGGCCATGTTGGCATAGCCTTCCATGGCGCTGCTGAAATCGCGGCCCCAGGCTCCGGGATCGAGGAACGCCGCCATGAACGGCACGCCGAGGGAGAGCGTCTCCATCTCGTAGCCGCCGACGAAGCCGCGCTCCGGCTTGTTCTCCGCCTCGTCCTTGATGATGCCGGCCATGGTCGTCCCGCGGTGCATGTGCACGGGCTTGTCGAAGATTGCATAGACGGATCCCGTCATGTGGCGCATGTAGTTCCGGCCGACCTGGCCCGAGGAGTTCGCGAGCCCGTCGGGGAACTTCGCCGATGCCGAGTTGAGCAGCAGCCGCGGACTCTCGATCGAGTTGCCGGCGACCGCCACCACGCGCGCCTTCTGAACATGTTGATTGCCGTCTTTGTCGGCATAGAGCACGCCCGTCACCTTGCCGGAATCATTGTGCTGGATCTGCAGGGCCTGGCTGCTGGGCCGCACTTCCATGTTGCCGGTCGTCTCTCCCTTGGGGATCTCGGTATAGAGCGTCGACCACTTCGCGCCGGACTTGCAGCCCTGGAAGCAGAAGCCGATCTGCTGGCAGGCGCCACGCCCGTCGCGCGGCTGCGAGTTGATCGCCATGTTCCCGGTGTGGAAGTCCTTGTAGCCGAGCTTCTTCGCGCCGGCGGCGAGAACACGGAAATTGTTGTTGCCCGGCAGGCGCGGGATGCCGTGAGTGCCGGTGACGCCCATCTTGTCTTCCGCGCGGTCGTAATAGGGCTCCATCTCGGCGAGCGAGATCGGCCAGTCGAGCAGATTGGCGCCGGCGATATCTCCATAGGCCGATTTCACCCTGAACTCATGCTCCTGGAACCGCAGCGAAGCGCCGGCCCAATGCACCGTCGATCCGCCGACCGCCTTCACGATCCAGGCCGGCAAGCCGGAGAAGTCCTTCGCCACGCGCCAGCTTCCCGAGGTGGTGCGCTTGTCGAGCCAAGAGATCTGGCTGAACATGCCCCACTCGTCGTTGCTGAAATCCTCGATCTCGTGCCGGCCGCCTGCCTCCAGCAGCACGACCTTCACGCCCTTCTGCGCCAGCTCGTTGGACAGCGTTCCGCCGCCCGCGCCCGAGCCGATCACCACCACCACGCTGTCGTCGTTCAGTTCGAATTTCGCGGCCATGATTGCGATCCTTCCTCAGGCGTCCTGCAGCCAGTCGATGTCGTCGAAGCCGCGGTTGATGTAACCGCCGAGCTCAGCGGACGGACCTTCGTAGCCCAGCACCTTCCAGACATCCGGGTTGTTGTAGATGCCGACGACGCATTCGCCGCGCACGGTCTGGAAGGGCGCGGAGCCTTCGATATCCTTCAGCACTGCTTCCTGGCCGGCCGCGTCCAGTGTCTCGAACTTCTTCTCTTTCAGCGCGGCGGCGCCTTCCTGCAGCGAGCGCAGGAGCGCCGGATCGGCCGACGCCTTTTCATCCAGGCCGTGGATCACCTTGCCGTAGATCGAGTCGTCGAGCATGGCGTGCGGATAGGTCGCGCGCGCCATGCGCACCAGCATCGCCGCCTCGTCGCCGGTCAGCGCCTTGGTGGACATGGCCCAGGCGCCGTTGCCGCCGATGACCAGATTTCCGCCGGCCACCAGCACCATGGCGCCCGCGGCCGACGTCGTCGCCAGAAAGGCGCGACGCCCCATCACGCTCTTAGCCATCTCGTTTCCTCCGCTTGTTTACGCCGCGTTTAACGCGGTCATCTCTTGTCAGCGATAGCGGCCGTGCCGCTGTAAAACCTCGATCTTGTAGCCGTCGGGATCCTGGACGAAGAAGAAGCGGGCCATCAGCGCGCCCTCGCGATGGAACTCCTTGATGGGGTTCGGATTGAGGCCGTTCTCCGTGAAACGGCGATGCTCGCCATCAAGATCCGCGACCGCGATCGCGACATGGCCGTACCCGTCGCCGTGGGTGTAGGGCTCCACCCGGCCGTGATTCCAGGTCAGCTCGATTTCGAAATCGTTCTCAGGATTGCGCAGATAGACGAGCGTGAAGCCGTCGAAATCGAACCGGTCCGCCGGTGCCAGTCCGAACGCCGTGTCATAGAACCTCATCGACGCGTCCAGGTCGCGGACGCGGATCATGCTGTGGATGATCTTCGCCATGCCTTCTCCCAAGCTCGCAAGGCAAAGCTTAAGAGCGTAGCGCGCGGACGGGTGTTATCCGATTACTACACAGCAGGTTGTTGCTGCACTTCGCAGTGCAGCATTGGTCACGCCACCTTCCTTTCGCCGGCCAAGTCGTCATGCGCATATTGGACAAGTGCCATGTCCTTGTTGCGCTCGATGAAGGCGGCGCAGGTCACGCGCAGCAGCGAGGTGAAATTGCCCACCTCGCCGCGCAATTCCAGCACCTCGTCGTGCAGCGTGGCGATGAAGCGACCGGTCGACATGCCTTCGCGCTTGGCGATCTGGTCCAGGATCGACCAGAACAGGGCTTCCAGGCGGATGCTGGTGCTGAATCCGTTCAGCCGCACGGAGCGGGTAATCGTTTGATAGATTGCGGGATCTTGGCTCGCGAACACGTGACACATGGCGGTGGCTCCTCCCAGATCGGCCCGTTTTGGGCTCGTGACGCTTGCGCTTTCCTTCCGGCAACCTGCTGCGCCGGCTCAAGGAACAGTAAACCCTTTGCGACCGCAATCAAAGTCGCCGTAGGGCCAGGGTCGAGCGGTTCAAAAGGTTAGCGCCGCGTCTTAAGATATTCGATGACCAGCCTGCGCTTGTCCGGATCCGCCTGCTTGTAGAGCATCACCGAACCCGGAATGACGGATTGCGGGTCGGCGAGCCATTGGTCGAGCGTAGCCTCGTCCCACACTAGGCCGCTCCCGCCCACGACGAAGGCAGGCGAATACTTGAAGCTCTCCACCTTCCCCGCCGCGCGGCCGATGACGCCGAACAGGTTGGGTCCCTGGCGCGGCCCCGCCTCCGGCGCCGCGACATGGCAGGTCCCGCAGGATTTCTTGAACTGCGCTTCGGCAGCAGCGAGATCGACCGGGGTCGCGAAGGCAACTGGGGGCAGAACAGCAAGCCAGAACGCCACGCCGGCAAAACACCGCATCGCCACCACCTCCGAAACCAGATTTGCCGGTGATCCTAGCGCCGTCACCACATGCCCGGTGTTAGCCAAATACTACAATACATCGGGTAGAACGGATCGAGGACGTAACAGTACAATTTCCCTCTTGCGCGGCGCGCGTCGGCCATGGCTGGCTTTCGCTCGCTGCGAGGAGTCTTGCCATGCCTGATCTTCACACCTGGATCTCGTTCGTCGCCGCCACCGAGGCGCTGCTGATCATGCCCGGCCCCACGGTCCTGCTGGTCATCAGCTACGCCCTGGCGCAGGGGAAGCGCTCCGCCTGGGCGACGGTGCCGGGCGTGGCGGCCGGCGACTTCACGGCCATGGCCCTCTCCCTCGCCGGGTTGGGCGCTCTCCTAGCGGCCTCGGCGGAGCTGTTCACCGTGCTCAAGTTGGCAGGCGCGGCCTACCTCATCTATCTGGGCATCAAGGTCCTGCGCGCCCCCGTGCCGGAAACGCTCGATGACAACGCGCCGCGCGAAAGCGCGCCGTGGCGCATCACGGCCCACGCCTATGCGGTCACGGCTCTCAACCCGAAGAGCATCGTGTTCTACGTCGCGTTTTTCCCGTTGTTCCTGAGCGCCGACCTGCCGCTGCTGCCGCAGGTCATCGTGCTGGGCGGCACCTTCCTGGTGATGGCGACCGTCAACGCCGTCCTCTACGCCCTGCTCGCGGGCCAGGTGACGCGCTTCCTGAAGGGTTATCGGGCGCGGAGGAATTTGAACCGCACGGCGGGCGGGATCCTGCTGGTGACCGGCGGCCTGCTCGGCCTGGCCAGGCGATCGGCGTAGCACCATGCCTGATCTTCACATCTGGGTCGCCTTTGTCCTCGCGGCCGAGGCGCTGCTGATCATGCCCGGTCCCACCGACATGGTGGTGGTGAGCTACGCCCTCACCCAGGGCAAGCGCTCGGCCTGGGCCAGCGTTCCGGGCGTGACGCTCGGCGACGCAACTGCGCTCATCCTGTCGCTGCTGGGGCTCGGCGCAATCCTGATGACCTCGGCAGATCTGTTCAACGCACTGAAGATCGCCGGCGCCCTTTACCTGGTATATCTCGGCATAAAGACGTGGCGCGCGCCGGTGCCGGAGACGCTCGACGACCGCCCTTCGCTGCAGCATGGCCGCTGGCGCATCATGGCACATACCTATATGGCGACCGCGCTCAATCCCGGCGGCATTGTGTTCTACGTGGCCTTCTTCCCGCAGTTCCTGAGCGCAGACAAGCCGTTGCTGCCTCAGGTCGCCGTGTTCGGCACAACCTTCATCGCCATGGGCACGCTCAATTCGATCCTCTATGCCACGCTGGCGCTGCGGGTGCGCCGCTTCGTCACGAGCTACCGCGCGCGCAAGAACATGAATCGCGCCACCGGTGCCTTCCTGATGGCTATGGGCGGCGTCGTGGCATTGGCAAGACGCGCGGCTTGAGGGAGAGAGCGCATGCCTGAACTTCACGCCATCGGTGCCTTCGTCACGGCCGCGGTCCTGCTGCTGGTCGTGCCCGGTCCCACCGATACCTTGGTCGTCAGCTACGTCCTGATCCGGGGCCGCCGCTCCGCGCTTGCCAGCGTGCCGGGTGTCTGCCTCGGCTATATCGCGTCGCTCAGCTTGACGCTGCTCGGCCTCGGCGCGCTGCTGATGACCTCCGCCGAGCTGTTCCATGCGCTGAAGATCGCTGGCGCCGTTTACCTCATCTATCTCGGTATCAAGACCTGGCGCGCGCCGGTGCCGGAAACCCTGAACGACGATGGGCGGCTGGCGCGCGACAAGTGGCGCATGTTCACGCAGTCCTTCATCGTGACCGCCCTCAATCCCGCCGGCATCATGTTCTACGTGGCGTTCTTTCCGCAGTTCATCGACATCGAACGGCCGCTGATGCCGCAGATGGTCGCCCTGGGTGCGTGCTTCGTCATCCTCGGCACGCTCAACTCCGCGCTCTACGCCACCCTCGCCGTGCAGGTGCGCCGCTTCGTCCACAGCCAGCGCGCCCGCAAGAACATCAATCGCGCTACCGGCGGCATCCTGATCGCGATGGGCGGCATGATGAGTCTCGCCAGGCGCGCGGCGTAGTTAAGGCAGTTCGAAGGTTCATCGATGCAGACTCTCGATATCGCCCGCCTGCGCGCGGACACGCCAGCTTGCGAGAAGCTGATCTATTTCAACAATGCCGGCTCCTCCCTGATGCCGCAGCCGGTCTATCAGACCGTGCTCGATCACCTGGCGCTTGAACAGGCCATCGGCGGATACGCGGCCGAAGGCCAAGCCGAGCCATTGCTGGAGGACTTCTACGACGCGTTCGCCGCGCTGCTGAACTGCGATCGGTCCGAGATCGCCTATGTCGAGAACGCGACCCGTGCGTGGGATATGGCGTTCTACTCCCTGCCCTTGAAGGAAGGCGATCGCATCCTCACCGTGGAGGCGGAGTACGTCAGCAACTTCCTCGCCTATCTGCACCAAGCCAGGCGCCGAGGCCTGGAGATCGACATCGCGCCGTGCGATGCCAGTGGCCAGGTCGACCTCGACGCCCTGGAGCGCCTGATCGGCCCGAAGACCAGACTGATTGCCGTCACCCACATTCCGACCCAGGGCGGCCTGGTCAATCCGGCAGAGGAGATCGGCAATATCGCGCGCCGCCACGGCATCACCTATCTGCTGGATGCGTGCCAGTCGGTCGGCCAGATGCCGCTCGACGTCCGAACGATCGGCTGCGACCTGCTGTCCGGCACCGGCCGCAAGTTCCTGCGCGGCCCGCGCGGTACAGGGTTTCTCTATGTCTCGAAAGATATCCTCCAGCAGCTCGACCCGCCCTTCATCGATCTGCACGCCGCCACCTGGACGGACGCCCGCAGCTTCACGATGCGGCCCGACGCACGGCGGTTCGAGAACTGGGAAAGCTATGTCGCCGGCCGCGTCGGCTTGCGCACGGCGGTACGCTATGCGCTCGAAATCGGTCTTGAGCCGATCCGCGCGCGCGTCACGATGCTGGCCGATCGCCTGCGCGCGTCACTCGCGGAACTGCCGGGCGTCACGGTGCGGGATCTCGGCCGCGTGCGCTCCGGCATCGTGACCTTTACCAAGAATGGCGAAGCGCCCCCTGAGATCCAAGCCCGCTTGCGCGCCGCCAATGTCAGCGTCTCCGTCTCGAGCAGGACGTCGGCCCAGCTCGATTTCGGGCGGCGCGGACTCAGCCAAGTGGTCCGCGCCTCGGTGCACTATTTCAATACCGAGCGCGAGATCGAGCTCCTTTGCCGGACCCTCCAGCAGGCCTAGTCTGTTGACTGGCTGGCTTTGGCGGTTGGCGCGCAGTGGTGCGATGTCGGCCCAGGCCAGTCCAATAGGAGGATCATATCATGGACGTGATCGCATACCTGTTCTTCGAAGGCCGCACTGAAGAAGCGCTGGACTTCTATCAGCGCGCGCTTGGCGCAAAGGTGGAGGCGGTCCATCGTTACAAGGACAGCCCGGAGCCCGGCCACGCTCCGCCGGGGGCGGAGAACAAGGTGATGCACGCCACCTTCACCATCGGCGATACGACCGTCATGGCGTCGGATGGAAACTGCCAGGGAGCGCCGGACTTCAGGGGCGTTTCGCTGTCGCTCAACGTCGGCACGGAAGCAGAGGCGGAGCAACTTTTCGCGGCCTTGAGTGACGGCGGCCAGGTCCAACTGCCGCTGACCAAGACCTTCTTCTCGCCACGCTTCGGGATGGTCGCTGACCGCTTCGGCGTTTCCTGGATGGTGCACGTCCGCCCGTAGGAAGAGCGCCTACAACGTGCCCGGATAGGTTCCGCCGTCGACCAGGATGTTCTGCCCGACGATGTAGCCGGCGTGCTGACTGCACAGGAAGGCGCAGACCGCGCCGAATTCCTCTGGCGTGCCGAAGCGGCCGCTGGTTTCCGCGGCCTTGGCCTCCGCCAGCGCGGTCTCGACGGGCACGCGGCGGGCGCGGGCATCCGCTTCGGTCAGCTTGAGCAGGCGGTCGGTCTCGTGCGAGCCGGGCAGCAGGTTATTGATCGTAACGTTGTGCCTGGCGACCTGGCGCGACAGGCCCGCGACGAACCCGGTCAAGCCAGCCCGAGCGCCGTTGGAAAGGCCAAGCGTGGGATAGGGGCTCTTCACTGCCGCCGAGGTGATATTGACGATGCGACCCCATTGCCGCTCGACCATCCCGTCGATCACCGCCTTCATCAGCAGGATGTGGGTGATCATGTTGTTCTGCACCGCCTGATGCCACTCGTATTCGCCCCAGTCGCGGAAGTCGCCGGCCGGCGGGCCGCCAGAATTCGTGACGAGAATGTCCGGGTTGGCGCAGGCGGACAGGAGAGCCTGCCGCCCCTCCGCCGTCGTCACGTCCGCCACCACCGAGGTGACGCGCGTGCCGCTCGCCTTGCGGATCGCCTCGGCGGTCTCCGCAAGCTGGGCCAAGTGACGCGCCGCAATCGTGACCTTCACGCCCTCGCGGGCCAGGGCCTCTGCGCAGGCCCGTCCGAGCCCCTTGCTCGCGCCGCAGACGATGGCCTTCTTGCCGGCAATTCCGAGTTCCACGCCTCACCCTCCTTCGCCCTCCGCGCCGCGCCTCCCGCCCTTTTATGTCAAGGGCTTGGAGCCGTCCATGGGGCATAAGTCCTTGGCGCTTGCCGGACCGGGCGGAACGGCCTAGGTTGCGATGCAACAGCGATATCCACAGAGAATCCGGGCCAGAGGCCGCACGCATGTCCAACCGTTTCCTGCAGCTTTTGAGCAGCCGCCCCTTCCTGATGGTGGATGGCGCCACCGGCACCAACCTGTTCGCGGCCGGGCTGATGACCGGCGACGCGCCGGAGATGTGGAATTTCGAGCATCCGGAGCGGATCGAGGCGCTGCACCAGTCCTTCGTGGATGCCGGTGCGGACGTCTTCCTCACCAACTCCTTCGGCGGCACGCGCTACCGGCTGAAGCTGCACAACGCACAGGACCGGGTGCGCGAAATGAACCGCGAGGCCGCGCGTATCGGCCGCCGCATCGCCGACCGGGCCATGAAGGAGAAGGGCCGCGACATCATCGTAGGCGGCTCCATCGGCCCGACGGGCGAACTGTACGAGCCGCTCGGTCCCCTCACCATCGACGACGGTGCGGACGCCTTCGCCGAACAGGCGCGCGCTTTGGCCGAAGGCGGCGTCGACGTGCTGTGGATCGAGACCATGTCCTCCAAGGAGGAAGTGACCGCCGCGGTCAAGGGAGCCGCGGTCACCGGCCTGCCGATCGTGACGACCTGTTCCTTCGATACCAACGGCCGGACCATGATGGGCCTGACGCCGGCGGATTTCGTCGCCTTCGTGCATGAGCTCGATCCGAAGCCGGTCGCCTATGGCGCGAATTGCGGCGTCGGCGCACCGGACCTCGCGGTCACCATCACGCAGTTGAAGGCAGCCGCTCAGCCCGGCGACGTCATCGTAGCCAAGGGCAATTGCGGCATTCCGTACTACGAGGAAGGCCATATCCGCTACAACGGCACGCCGGAGCTGATGGCGGAATATGCCAAGGTGGTGCGTGACGCCGGCGCGCGCATCGTGGGCGGCTGCTGCGGCACCTCGCCCGATCATCTGCGCGCCATACGCGATTCGCTCGACCACTACGAGCCGGGCGGGATGCCGAGCGTCGATGGCATCGTCACGCGGCTGGGGCAGCTCACCTCCAAGGCGGCGGCGACCTTGGGCTCGGAGCAGCCGGGCGGTCGGCGCGGCCGGCGGCAGCGGGCGAACGGCGCGGACACGCACCCCAACTTCTGACGACGAAACTACAAAAATCAGAGTCCTTCGATGTCTTCTCTCAGCGGCGCGCTCACCGAGATCGTTGCGCGGGTGTTCGGTGAGTTGGGCCTGCCCGCCGAATATGGACGGGTGACGATCTCCAACCGGCCCGATCTCGGCCAGTTCCAGTGCAACGGCGCGCTCGCCGCCGCCAAGGCCGCGAAGCAGAACCCGCGCGTGATCGCAGAGCAGGTGATGGCGAAGCTGCAAAGCCTGCCGCAATTGCGCGACATCTCGCTCGCGGGTCCTGGCTTCATCAATCTCTCGCTCTCGGACGCGGCGCTGTCCGAATATGCGAACAAGATGGCCGCCGACGCGCGCCTCTCCGTCACGCGCCGGCGGCCGGAGATGGTGGTGCTGGATTACGGCGGCGCCAACATCGCGAAGGCGATGCATGTCGGCCATCTGCGGGCTGCCATCATCGGCGACGCGCTGCGGCGCATCTTCGGCTTCGCGGGCGACGAGACGGTCGGCGACGTCCACATGGGCGATTGGGGCCTGCAGATGGGCATGCTGATCTCGGAGATCGAGATCCGCCAGCCGCACCTGCCCTATTTCGATCGCGGATTCAAAGGTCCCTATCCGAACCACAGCCCGGTTACGGTGACCGAGCTTGAGGAGATCTATCCGACCGCCAACGCAGCCTGCAAAGCCGATCCCGCCCGGATGGAGCGCGCGCGCCAGGCGACGGCGGAATTGCAGCAGGGGCGTCCCGGCTATCGCGCGCTGTGGCAGCACTTCTTTGATATCTCCGTCGAGGTCCTGAAGCGCGATTACGGCGCGCTCGGCGTGCATTTCGACCTGTGGAAGGGCGAGGCGCATGTCGACCCGCTGATCGGCCCCATGGTCGAGAAGATGAAGGGGATGGGTCTGGCAGAGGAGGATCAGGGCGCGCTGATCGTTCGCGTCGCCCAGCCGGACGACAAGAAGGAGATCCCGCCCCTCATCCTGGTGAAGCGCGACGGCGCGGCAATGTATTCGACCACCGACCTCGCGACCATCGTGGACCGGGTGCACGAGCAGAACCCCGACCTCATCCTCTACATCGTGGATCAGCGCCAGCATCTGCATTTCGAGCAGGTGTTCCGCGCCGCCGTCATGGCGGGCCTCAACGGCAAGGCGAAGATGGAGCATCTCGGCTTCGGCACCATGAACGGGCCGGACGGCAAGCCTTTCAAGACCCGGGAAGGCGGCGTCATGAGGCTGCAGGACCTGATCGCGATGATGACCGGCGCCGCGCTCGACCGCCTGAAGGAGCAAGGCCTCGCCTCGGACTACGAGGAGGCAGAGCGGCAGGAGATTGCGCGCAAGGTGGGACTGGCCGCCCTCAAATTCGCGGACCTCAGCAACCATCGCGTCGCGAACTACGTATTCGATCTCGATCGCTTCGTGCGGTTCGAGGGCAAGACCGGCCCTTACCTGCTCTACGCCGCCGTGCGCATCAAGTCGATCCTGCGCAAGGCGGAAGCCCAGGGCGACCGGGTGGGCAAGCCCGGCGCGATCCTGCCGCCGGAGCCCGGCGAGCGCGACCTGATCCTCGCCCTCGGCGCATTGCCGGACGCGATCCAGGCAGCCTATGACGAGCGCGCGCCCAACAAGATCGCTGATTACGCCTACGGCCTGGCGCAGACCTTCAGCACCTACTACAACCAGTTCCATATCCTGAGCGAGCAGAACGAAGCCTTGCGCCGCTCGCGCCTGGAGCTTGCCGCTCTCACCCTGCGCGCGCTCGAGCTCTCCCTGTCCCTGCTCGGCATCAAGGTGCCGGAGCGGATGTAGCGTCATGGCGGTCGATCTTCCTGCGGAACTGATCGATCGCCTGCGTGCAGCCCGTCGCATCGTGGCCTTCACCGGCGCGGGCATCTCTGCGGAAAGCGGCCTTTCCACCTTTCGCGACACGCAGACCGGCCTTTGGGCGAAGTATCGTCCGGAAGACCTCGCGACGCCGCAGGCCTTCCGCCGCAATCCGCGCATGGTGTGGGAGTGGTACGAATGGCGCCGCGGCTTCGTCGCGCAGGCCGCGCCCAATCCCGGCCACCACGCCTTGGCGCAAATCGAAGCGGCGCGGCCGGGCTTCCTCCTGGCGACGCAGAATGTCGACGGCCTGCACGCCCGCGCCGGCAGCCGGAACCTGGTCGAGCTGCACGGCAACATCCGCCGCACCATCTGCCTTGACCACCGGCATCCCGCGGAAAGCTGGGCGCCGGTCGATGAGCCGCCGCCGCGCTGCGGGCAATGTGGCGCGCCGCTGCGCCCCGATGTGGTCTGGTTCGGCGAAACCCTTCCGGAGGCGGCGCTGCGGCGTGCCCAGGAGGCGGCGGTGCAATGCGATTTGTTCCTCAGCATCGGCACCTCGACGATGGTCTATCCCGCGGCCGAGCTTCCCTTCATGGCCGGCGCCCACGGCGCGACGGTGATCGAGATCAATCCCGATTTCACGCCGCTCAGCAGGCTGGCGAACTTCGTGCTGCGCGAGAACGCCGGCACTGCCCTGCCGGCGGTTGCGAGCGCGATGCTGGACTAGATCGCGGGAGTGATATCGTCCGGCGCTGCCGACCGAATGAACCTGCCCTTGGGCGAGGATGCTTGGAGGCTTGCGAACTCGGTCGCGTCATGCGAGCAGAACAGCTCGATCGCCCCGTCACGCTCGCGGCGCAGATTGCGCAGGCGCTCCTGGTTGGCAAGCCTGGCTTGGCGGTCAACCTCCATCATGCGCTGATAGAGCCGCAAGCCCACCGTGCAACGCGGCCCGTCGGGGTCCATCTCCTCGGCATCGAAATAGGCATCACCGGCGTGGACCAGCCAACCCCGCCCTTTGGCCACAGCAACGCCGCAGTGTCCGAGGGTATGTCCGATCAGGCCGACCAGCAGGATTTCAGGCGGTAGCCCCCTAAGATCGCGCACGCAAGTAAATCCGAACCACGATTCGCCGCTCAACTGGTAGGTCTGCCATTTGACGTCCCGGTCCCATTGCTGGGGGCAATAGCGGCGCTTGGCGATGAAACCCTGCCGCCCGTTCAGTGCGGCCGACAACTCGCGGTCGCACACATGGACGGTCGCGTGGGGAAAGTCCTCGATCCCGCCTGCATGATCGAAGTCGAGGTGGGTGAGCACGATATGCCGCACGTCGTTTGCCCCGTGACCGAGCCGCTCGACCTGCCGCAACGCCGTCTCGCTCTCGTTCAGCCTGATGCCATTGGCGGTTCGAAAGAACCCGGCGAGCCTTTCGTGCGGCCTCTGGACATCGCCCAGACCAAAACCGGTATCGACCAGCACCAGACCGTGCTGGTCGGTCTCGATCAACAGGCACTGGCACACCAGCCTGCGCTGGGCGGCCGGCAGGCCGGCGCGATAGAACAGCAGCCGACCGCCGATCGGGCACATGGTTCCGCAATTGATATGGTGGATGCGCAAGGCCGCGCCTCATCCGGTAATGCCTCTGCAAACACCGGACGGGCACTCGTCATTGCAGGCCGGCTGCGGTCAGGCCGCCATCGCCTTCGCCCTGGCCGCGTAGTGGTCGGCCAGCGCGCCCAGCGCGCCGGCGCAGTCGCCGTCGAAGGATGAGCCGTGCATCACGCCCAAGGTGCGCGGCTTGAGCGCGGCGAGCTTGCGGATCGTGGGTGCGGTGACCGGGCCGAGACTGGTGGCGTGGAACATGTCTTCCGCCGCGACGGCCGGTCCCACGATGTCGCCGCCGATGACGGCCGGGCCGTCGCCCAGATGGGTCAGGAGATCGCCGCACAGCAATGTGCCGGTCGTCTCCTCATAGACCACGCCGGCCTCCCAGCAATGCGGCACGTGCGGCGTATCGATGTAGCGCACGCGCTTGCCGCCAAGATCCAGCACTTCGCCATCGGCCAGCGCGCGCGGCGGGCGGTCGGCGAGATCGTTCAGCGACACGTCGCAGGCGACCATGCCATGCGCCACCTGCGCGCGGGGCGCCGCGGCGAGCCACTGGTTCATCGCGCCGCATTCATCCGCCTCGACGTGGCCGAACGAGATCCAGCGCAGGCGCTCGACCGGCACGATCTTCGCGACCGCCGCGGAGACCGCCGGGAAAATACCGCGCATGCCGCAATGGAACAGGAGCGGCTCCTCCGCCTTGACGAGGAACTGGTTGAAGGTGAAGCCGGACGGCGGCATCTCCGCGAAAAAGGTCGATAGACGGTAGATGCCGTCCGCGATCTCGTTGATCCTCGTTTCCATGTGTTTCTCCCAGCTCAATCCTTGCGCGTCACGCGCGCGTGAACGATGTCGGCAATTGCTCCGGCCGCGTCCTTGAGCGGCAGTCCCGCGCGCTGCAGCCCCCGATACACGGAGATATCGAGCAGCGCTGCGACGACGCGGATCAGGTTGCGATCGACGGCGAAGGGCGCCAGCGCGGCGCGCGTGAGTTCGATGCGGTTGTCCTCTTCCTCGGCCGCGAAATGCCGGACCGCCGGATTGCTTTCCAGGTCGTGGCGCACACGGTCGTACATCATGGCATCGCGATGACCGAAGACGGCGTGCGCAAGGCGCGTCAGCCGTTCGCGCAGCGGCCCGACGCCGGCGAAGATCGCCTCGCCCGGCGGCGGGTGCGTCTCCGTCACCATGCGCCCGCAGGCGAGGATCGTGTCGTCGAGCGTCGGGAAATGATGGTAGACCGTGCCGACCCCGACGCCCGCTCGCTCCGCGATCTGCTTCATGGTGGTAGCCGCGATCCCCTGCTCGATGTGAAGTTCGGCTGTCGCCTGCACAATGCGGCGACGCGTTTCCTCGGCACCCTCTGCCCGACGCTTCAGTCGATATGGCCTGCGCTTCAATTCCGCCTGCAATTCAGTCGAACAATATTTCATTGAATATATGGTCGACTAAAATGAGTCAAGCCCCAACGGATGGAGACAAATTGTCTGCATTGACAATTCGTCAGGAGCGGCGCTCTATCCGCCCATGATCGATCCCTTCGCCGCTCATCGCCCTGTTGCCCAGGCTATCGCGGCCCTGCTCCATCCTCATGCGGAGGTGGTGATCCATGACCTGCGTACCGATCGCATCGTCGACATCTGGAACGCCTTCTCGCACCGGCAGCCGGGCGATGAATCGCTGCTGGGCGATGACATCGAGCTGAGCCTCGATCGCGACGTGTTCGGCCCCTACGACAAGGCGAATGTCGACGGCGCGCGGCTCAAATCCATCACGGCCGCCTTGCGCGACGACAAGGGCAAGCGCATCGGCCTGGTCTGCGTCAATCTCGACGTGTCGCTGTTCGATCAGGCAATCAAACTGCTCTCCGCTTTCGCCGCGCCGAGCGAGCCGCGGCCCGAAGCCATGTTCCGCCAGGACTGGCGCGAGCACATCAACCTCACCATCCGCACGTTCCTGGAGAAGAAACGCAAGGCGCTGAAGGCGCTCGACCGCGAGGAGCGGGTCGCGCTGATCGCGGAGATCGACGCCGCCGGCCTGTTCCAGGCGCGCAACGCGGTGCCCCATGTCGCCGGCGCGCTCGATGTCTCGCGCGCCACCATCTACACGCTGCTCAATGCGGCGCGCGGTTCCAGCATGAAGGCTGCACAATGACCACGCTTCCCGATTTCAACCTCGAAGTCTATCTCGGCAAGTGGGAGTTCGCCGCGCGCTGGCACATGACGCCGTCGGACGCGCAGACCCTGACGATCAAGGAGCTGCTGGCCCTCGCCGACGCGGAGGACCGTGCCGCCTGGGAGGAGTTGCCCCTGTCCTACATCGAGACCTGGGGCACGCCCAAGCTGCGCGATGCGGTCGCCGCGACCTACCAGGGCATTGCGCCGGAGGACGTGCTCGCCTTCGCCGGCGCGGAGGAAGGCCTCTATTGCGCGATGCACGCGCTGCTGACCAAGGACGATCACGCCATCGTCGTGACGCCGAATTACCAATCGGCCGAGCAGGTGCCGCTGTCGCTGTGCGCGACCGAGGGAATTGCCCTGCGCGCGGATCGCGGCTGGGATCTCGACCTCGACGAGCTGGCATCGAAGATCAGGCCCAATACCAAGCTGATCTCGATCAACTTCCCGCACAACCCGACAGGCAAGGTGATCGACCGCGCGACATTCGACGCCTTGATCGCCCTGTGCCGCAAGCACGGCATCTGGCTGTTCTCCGACGAGGTCTATCGCGGGCTGGAGCTTGACCCGGCGAAGCAGCTGCCGGCCGCCGTGGAGGCCTATGAGCGCGGCATCTCCCTGGGCGTGATGTCCAAGGCCTATGGGCTGCCCGGCCTGCGCGTCGGCTGGATCGCCTGCAAGGACCATGCGCTGCTGACCTGGATGGAGCGGCTGAAGAACTACCTCTCGATCTGCAACGCCGGGCCGAGCGAGCATCTCGCCGTCATCGCGCTCAAGGCGCGCGACAAGGTCATCGGGCGCAATCTCGCGCTGCTGAAGGTCAACATCGAGCTGGTCGAAAGCTTCTTCAACGAGTTCCCCGGCTGGTTCGAATGGCAGCGGCCTGACGGTGGCTGCGTCGCCTATCCGCGCTATCTCGGTGCGGACGGGGTGGAGACGTTCTGCAAGCGCCTGGTGGAAGAAGTGGGCGTGGTATTGCTGCCCGCCTCCATCTACCGCTCCAGCCTGACACCGACGCCGACCGATCGCTTCCGGATCGGCTTCGGGCGCTTCCACACCAAGGCCGGGCTCAGCGTGATGCGGACCTTCCTGCTGCAGAACCGTTCCGCCGCCTGATGCAGCTGCGCTACGCCGTCGTGGACGTGTTCGCCGAGGCGCCGCTCCAGGGCAATCCGGCGGCGATCGTATTCGATGCGGATGCGCTCGACACCGCGCGGATGCAATCGATCGCGCGCGAGTTCAACCTGTCGGAGACGGCGTTCATCCTGAAGCCGCAGGATCCGGCGCACATCGCGCATGTCCGCCTGTTCACGCCGGGAAGCGAAGTGCCGTTCGCCGGCCATCCCAACATCGGCGCGGCCTTTGCACTGGCGAACGACCGGCCACTGCGCGGCGATGACCTTGTGTTCGAGGAGAAAGCCGGCCTGGTCCGCCTCCGGCTCGACCGCAATGGCGAGCGCGTCCTGGGTGCTTCGCTGACCGCGCCGCAGACCGTCTCGACCCAGGAGGCGCCGGATGTTGCGGCTGTCGCGGCCGCGCTGAGCCTGCAGCAAACGGAGATTGTTGCCACGACGCATCAGCCGATCACCGCCTCGGTTGGGCTCGAGTTCATGTTCGTCGAAGTGCGGGACGTTGCGGCACTCGGCAAGGCTCGCTCTCACCTGCCCGCCTTCGATCTGATCCGCGACAGCCACCGCATCGAAGGCGTCCATCTCTACGTGAAATGGCCGCGCGAGGACGGCGCGCGCATCCAGGCGCGCAATCTCTCGCCCTATGATGGTATTGGCGAAGACCCGGCCACCGGCAGCGCCACCGCTTCCTTGACCGCGCTGCTGGCGCAACTCGATCCGCGCACCGATTGCGATTTCCATCTCGAGGCCCACCAAGGCATCGAAATGGGCCGCCCCAGCCTGCTCCGCGGCTACGCGGAGAAACGCAACGGCCAAGTCGCGCCACCGCGAATCAGCGGGCGGTGCGTAAGCGTGATGCAGGGCGTTCTTACGATCTGACCCTCGGCAATCGCTCCTAGCGCCATTGCCTTGCTCGTTTCGATGCTTCTTTCGCCGCAAAGCGGAGGTCGCCAAAATCCGCCAGTTCACGCGCGGCCTCACGGTCACCAGCTCGCGCTTTTGACCAAGCCAGGCGAAAGAGCTTCCCACGGTCAGAGAAAAGCAGGTCGCCGTTCTCGTCCCAGTCGGCCCAGTCCGTGCGTGGCAAGGTCAGCCGGCAGTGCCCGCTTTCATCCAAAACGTAATCCAGCAAGTACCACGGACCAGAGCGCTCACCGATGCCACGCAATATCATTCGCAAGCTGCACGTTGCCTTCCGCCGCGCCACGCACTTTTCGTAGATCTCAGGCTCGATAAACCGCCACTTGATCGGAGCATCTCCATCGTAGTCCGTGTGCTTTCCCGGCTGCTTCAAAGTCCAACCGTCGCGCACGAGGCGCGCGTGATAGATCGGATAGTCCTCGCCACGACCGGGGCGATGGCCCAGCGGATGAACCCTCATCTGCTGGGGAAGCTGAAAGCCTTCAGCCAGCTTTCGATGCGTCGCATCGTGATTGAGAAGAAGCGAGTATTCGCTTTCGAACAACCCGCCGCCGCCCCATGTCCCCATGTTCGGCCAGAGCGCAAGAGCTGTCAGATAAGGCGGACGACTGATCGCCGTCCAAGTACCGATGGAGCCTTTGTGTTTAGCCGCCAGATAGACCAGCATCTCGCCGGACGGCGACAGATCGCAGCGCCGCTCGAAGATCCGGCCCTTGAACCACTGCCCAGTCTCGAAGCGGTCATGTCGGCGGTCCCATTTTATAAGGAGGACCTGCTTGCTAGGCCCGCGGCGAAAGATGAGGGCGTGTCGTCCGTTCCGCGCAAGTATGACGAACAGGCTTGCCATTCCAGGCCTCGGTTATAAGAGCGTCTCCAGCTCCGCGATGCTGTCGATGACCGCGTGGGCGCCGGCTTCGAGCAGCGCTTCCCTGGGCGAGACGCCGGTGAGCACGCCGATGGCGCGACCGGCCTTTCCGGCGCGGGCCATGTGCATGTCGTGCGGGGAATCGCCGACCACGGCAAGAGCCGAGACCGGCACGCCGACCTGCCGCGCGAAGGCTTCGACCATGCCGCCGGACGGCTTCACGCCGTGGCCCGTGTCGAATCCGCAGATGAAGTCGAGATGATGGGTGCACTTGGCGAGCTGCATGGCAGTGCGGGCCGCTTGCTCGCTGTCCATGGTGGCGACGCCCAGCCGCAGCCCGCGCCCCCGCAAGCGGCCGAAGAAGTCGCAGAGATCGAGCACCGGGACGGCGCCCTCCTTCTGGTGCTCCAGGAACATGACGTGCACGCGCCGATAGACCTCGTCCACGTCCGCGCGCTGGATGAGGCCGCACCAGACCTCCACGATCTGGCGATTGCTGCCGGCCGCGATCGGCGAGGACGGCGCGAACTTGCCCGTCACCGGATCCTTGCCGGAACTCTCCAGCAGGAACTTCGCACGCTCCGGATCGCCGCCGGCAACCATCAGCGCGGCCTTTTCGGTCAACGCGCCCCAGCTTTTGTAGAAATCGTAGAGGGTCCCGTCCTTGTCGAACAGGATGGCGGAGATCATGAGTCGCTCACATCGGCTGTGCGCCGTTGACCCTGGCATATTCGCTCTGCCGCAGCATGCCGCGATAGATCTCGTGCTCGCCGACGACGCCGAGCAGCTCGCCGTCGTCGCCCAGCAGGACGAGCGGCCGCTTGGTCTGCGAGCGCACCGTGACGGCGGCACGCATCGGCGTGCGATCCGTCCCGCAGACCATGGCGTGGTCGGGCAGCTTGGCGAGGTCGAGATCCGTGGCATAGGGCACCATCTCGCCCGGCTTGCCGTTGACGATGAGGTTGACCGGCTTGCCGCGCGCGTCGAGCTGGCAGCGGCACTTGCCGGCGCGGTCGAGCTGGATGGTGGTGCCGCCCGGCTCGCGCGCCAGATCGGCAACGGGCCGCATCAGGGTGCCGCCCTTGAGCACCGTCAGCGGGTTCATCGAGGCGACGAACTGCCGGACATAGTCGTTCACCGGATTGAGGATGATCTCCTCCGGCACGCCGAACTGCACCACCCGGCCCGATTCCATGATGGCGATCCGGCTGCCGATCTTCAGGGCCTCGTCCAGATCGTGGCTGACGAACACGATAGTCTTCTTCAGCTTCTGCTGCAGTTCGATCAGCTCATCCTGCAGGTGCTCGCGGATCAGCGGGTCGAGCGCGGAGAACGGCTCGTCCATCAAGAGGATGTCGGCTTCGGTCGCGAAGGCGCGCGCGAGGCCGACGCGCTGCTGCATGCCGCCGGACAGCTCGTGGCTGAACTTGTCGGCGAACTTGTCGAGCCGCACCAGCTTGATCTTCTCCTCGACGATGCGGTCGCGCTCGGCCCTGTCCATGCCGCGGACGTCGAGGCCGAAGCCAATGTTGTCCCGCACCGTCAGCCAGGGCATCAGGCCGAATTGCTGAAACACCATGGAGATGCGGTTGCGGCGCAGGCGGCGCAGGGTCTCCGGTTCACAGCGCGCGACGTCGACCTCCCGGTTGCCGTCATGGACGATCACCTTGCCGCGGGTCACGGTGTTGAGGCCGTTGACGCAGCGCAACAAGGACGACTTGCCGGAGCCGCTGAGGCCCATCAGCACCAGGATCTCGCCCTCGTTCACGAAGACCGAGGCGTCATGCACCGCGACCAGGCAGCCGGTCTTGTCCAGGATGGCGTCGCGCCCCTGCCCCTGGTCGAGCATGGAAACAGCTCGCGGGGCGTTCTGGCCGAAGATGACGTCGACATGCTCGAAGCGGATGGCGTTCTGGCTCATGCGCCGCTCCTAGACCTGGCCGGCGCCGGCGCGCTGCGTGGCGCGCCGCTTCAGCAGGCGGTCGAGGATGATCGCGACGATCACGATGGCGAGGCCGGATTCGACCCCGAGCGGGACGTTGGCCTGCCCGAGGGAGCGCACGACCGGACGCCCCAATCCGCCGGCGCCGACCAGCGCCGCGATCACGACCATCGACAGCGACAGCATGATGCACTGGTTGACGCCCGCCATGATGGTCGGCAGCGCCGCCGGCAGCTTGACCCGCCACAGCAATTGCCAGCGCGTGCAGCCGAAGGATTCGCCCGCCTCTACCAGCGCAGTGGGAACCTGGCTGATGCCCAGGTAGGTGAGGCGGATCGGCGCCGGCACTGCGAAGATGACCGTGGCGATGATGCCCGGCACCAGGCCAAGCCCGAAAAAGATCAACGTCGGCACTAGGTAAACGAACGTCGGAATGGTCTGCATCATGTCGAGGATCGGGCTCAGGAGCCGGTAGAGCCAAGGCCGCCGGGAGCAGATGATGCCGATCGGAATGCCGATCGAGAGCGAGACGAAGGTCGCGTAGAGGATCAGGACCACAGTCTCGACCATGTCCTTCCACAGGCCGAGATTGAGGATCAGCAGCAGGCCAAGGATCACGAAGGCGACCAGCTTCCAGCTCCGCTGCAGAAGGAACGCGATCGCCGCGCAGATCCCGACGAACGCCAGCGACGGAATCGCCAGCAGGAGGTCGACCGTTCCCTCGATCGGCACCCGCAGGCCATAGGTGATGCCGTCGAACAGCCATTCGAAATTGCTCGTCAGCCAGTCGACGACGACCTTGGCGCCCCGGCCGATCTCGATCTTGTGCTGGGTGATGACCTGTTCGAGGCCTTCCATCGCCGCCTCCCCCTGCGAACCCGTGCCGCTGCGGACAAAAGAAAGGCGGCTTCGGCCCAAGTCAAGCCAAAGCCGCCATACCCGATCGGATCAGAGCCCGAGGCTGGCCTTTACCGCAGCCACACCGTCCTGGCCGTCGAAGGTGGTGACGCCGGCGAGATACTTGTCGATCGCCTGGGGATTCTTGGACAGCCATTCCTTCCCGGCCGTCTCGCCGTCCTTGCCGTCGGCCAGGATGGCATTCATCATGTCGCCTTCCATGCCGAGGTCGAACTGCAGGTTCGACAGCAGCTTGCCGACATTCGGGCATTCCTCGACATAGCCGTCGCGCGTGGTGGTGTAGACGGTCGCCGGGCCGAAGCCCGCTTCCTCGACGCCCGAGAGATAGTGCAGGCTCATCTGGCCCATCACCGGGTGCGGGGTCCAGCCGAGGAACACCACCCAATCATTGTCCTTCATCAGCTTCTCGGCCTGGGTCAACATGCCCTGCTCCGAGGATTCCACCAGTTCCCAGCCCTGCAGGCCGGTCGCCGGATCGTCGATGAAGCCTTGGACGATCTTGTTGCCGTCATTGCCCGGCTCGATGCCGTAGATCTTGCCGTCGAACTTGTCCTCGTGGGCGGCAAGGTCCTTGAGGTCCTTCACGCCCGCATCGGCGACATAGGTCGGCACGACCATCCCGTAGCCCGCCCCTTCGAGATTCGGCGTCTCCAGCCGGTCGATCGAGCCATCCTTGGTGTAGGGATCGATCTGCGAGGCCATGCTCGGCATCCAGTTGCCGAGGAACACGTCGATGTCCTTGTTCTTCATCGACTGCAGCGTCACCTCGACCGAGAGCGGCTCCGAAGTCGGCTCATAGCCGAGGCCCTTCAAGAGCACGGTCGTCAGCCCCGTCGTCGCCTGGATGTCCGTCCAGCCCACATCCGACAGGCGCACCGCCTTGCAGGATTCCGGATCGGCCGCCTGCGCAGCGGCCGCGCTCACCGCGACCATCGCGCTGGCGAGAAGAAGTTTGCGCACCATCATTTTCTGAAGCCTCCCAATTTCTTGCAGCTGCGACCCTGATGCTCCCTTGCGGATCGTTTCGCCGCAGGGTCTCGCAGCGAACTGATCCGACCCGCGGTCGATGCCGGGATCGAATTCTGATGGCCCAATTCTGAGGGCCTTGAGCCTCCACGCTATCGCAGCAGCGACCGGCTTGCCAAGTTTATTTTGGTTGATCAGCCAACATAAAAAAACCTAGAGTGGGCGCCAGCCAGGCGGCGGCCAGGACGGGAACCCCACCAGGATAGAAGATCGGGGGCCAAGGGATAGAGCCGCAGCACTCACAGTTTCGAGAGGCGGTCCCTTGCCCAAGCTCGGCATGGAAGAGATCCGGCGTCGGCAGTTGATCGAGGCGACCATCGCCTCGATCCACGATGTCGGCTTCTCGGAATCCAGCGTCTCGCGGATCGCCGCCAAGGCCGGCGTCTCCGCCGGCATCGTGCACCACTACTTCGAGGACAAGGGCGAGCTGCTGGAGGCGACCCTGCGGCAGCTCGGCGCCAATCTCAGCGCCTCGGTCGTGCGGCGGCTGCGCGCGGCCAACACGCCAGCCCATCGCCTGATGGCGGTGGTGGACGGCAATCTGGGCCCGGAGCTGTTCACGCCGGAGGCGGTGTCGGCTTGGCTCGCCTTCTGGTCCCAGGTGCCGACGCATCCGCGCCTCGCCCGCATCCAGACGATCATCATTCAGCGCCTTCACAGCAATCTGGTGCATGCGCTGCGCCCGTTCCTGCGCGAGCCGGAGGTGCAGCAGGTCGCCCAGGACCTTGCCTGCCTGATCGATGGCATGTGGCTGCGCGCGGCGCTGAGCCAGTCGGGGCCGAATGGCGATGACGCGCGCCGCGCCGCCATCGATTTCATCGTCCATCGACTCGGCATCAAGATTGGAGAAGCGCCATGGACGAGCTGAAGCCCGAAATCCACGGGCGCCTCGTCCAAGCGACATCCAACGCGATGTCCGATGGCAGCATGGGAGCGCCGCGTTGCGGCCGGCCCGCGCCGGCGCGTGAGAACGGGAAAAGAGTGCAAGAATGAAATTCGACGGAGTCTATGACTATCTGATCGTCGGCGGCGGTTCCGCGGGATGCGTGCTCACGAACCGGCTCAGCGAGGATCCAGCGAACAAAGTGTGCCTGCTGGAGGCAGGGCCGCGCGATGCGTGGTGGAACTGGAAGATCCACATGCCCGCCGCGCTCATGTACAACCTGATGGACACCAAGTATAACTGGTACTACCACACCGAGCCGCAGCCCTACATGAACAACCGCGTCATGTATTGGCCGCGCGGGCGCGTGCTGGGTGGCTCCTCTTCGCTCAACGCGATGGTCTATATCCGCGGCCACGCGCTGGACTACGACCGTTGGGCGTTCAAGGAGAATTGCGAGGGCTGGTCCTACCAGGAGATCCTGCCCTACTTCAAGCGCGCCGAGCATCGCGAGAAGGGCGGCGACGAATATCACGGCGACAGCGGGCCGCTTTGGGTCCATACCGGCGACCAGCCCAACCCGCTGTTCGAGGCCTTCATCGAGGCCGCGCAGCAGGCCGGCTACGCCTACACCGAAGACATGAACGGCTATCGCCAGGAAGGCTTCGGCAAGATGGACATGACGATCCGCAGCGGCCGCCGCTGGTCGGCCGCCATGGCTTTCCTGCGTCCGGCCGAGAGGCGCCCGAACGTGCGCGTCGAGACCGGCGCGCTGGCCCTGCGCGTGCTGTTCGAAGGCGACCGCGCCGTTGGCATCGAGTTCGCGCAGCGCGGCCGCATCGTGCGCTACCGGGCGGAGCGCGAGGTGATCCTTTCAGGCGGCGCCATCAACTCGCCGCAACTGCTGATGCTCTCCGGCGTCGGGCCGGCCGATCACCTGAAGGAGGTGGGCGTCGAGGTGAAGCATGACCTGCCGGGTGTTGGGCAGAACCTCCAGGAGCATCTGGAGATGTATATCCAGCAGCACTGCACAAAGCCGATCACGCTCTACAACTACACGAAACCCTGGAACATGGCGCTGGCGGGCGTGCAGTGGTTCCTGACCCGCCAGGGCGTGTGCACCTCCGCGCATCTCGAGGCCGGCGGCTTCATCCGCTCCCAGGCCGGGATCGAGCATCCCAACCTGCAATTCCACTTCCTGCCTTCCACCGTCAACGACCATGGCCGCAAAGCCGGCACCAGCCACGCCTACCAGGTCCATATCGGCAACATGCGGCAGGAGGCACGCGGCTGGATCAAGCTGAAGAGCGCCAACCCCAAGGACCATCCGCGCCTCCAGCCCTACTACCTGCAGAGCGAGAACGACAGGCGCGAGTTCCGCGACGCGGTCAAGCTGACGCGCGAGATCTTCGCCCAGAAGGCCTTCGACCCCTATCGCGGGCCGGAGATTGCACCGGGCGCGCACCTCCAGTCCGACGCGGAGATCGACGCCTTCGTGCGCGAGAGGGCTGACAGCGCCTATCACCCGAGCTGCACCTGCAAGATGGGCACCGACGAGATGGCGGTGGTCGATCCCCGGGCCCGCGTGCATGGGTTGCAGGGGTTGCGCGTGGTCGACGCCTCGATCATGCCGTCGATCGTCAGCGGCAACCTCAACGCGCCGACCATCATGATGGCGGAGAAATGCTCCGACATGATCCTGGGCAAGCCCGCGTTGGCGAAGTCGAACGCGCCGGTGTTCGTCCATCCCAACTGGCGGACGGCACAGCGCTAGTCGCGGCGGCTGTCAGCCGCGACCGGTTGCCAACATAGGATCGGCCAGCCGCCGAGAGAGGTGCGGCGCCCGGAGGTCAGCGGCTTACGGCTCAGTTCGAGGCCTGGAGCTGGACTTCGAGCTGCTCGGGCGTCGTGGTGGCCCAACTGTGGTGGCTCGGTCCGACATCGAACAACGTCACGGCAACGAGCACGCTCAGGCTGACGGCAACCCACAGCCAGTGCGGCTGGGATACATTTCTCCGTTGACGGGCGAAGATGGGTTTGCGGCGCGGATTCATGCGAACCTCAGAACTAGTATGTTACCCCCTCGCGTCCGGCGAACACGCCGGCCGCGGTCCTCGGCAGGTGTCTTGCGGAAGTAGCTGAGCGTCCCCGAAACGCCATCATCGCTGCGCCGAACCTTGCGAGCCCTCGCACGCACCCCGTGACGATGTGCATACCCGACAAGCGCCGAACCTGTGAAATCGACTCTATCGCGATGTACGCGATTCGATGAGATGGAATTTCATCGAATTCATCGTGCGCGACGTAATTCTCACGAGCTTGCCACGTTTCGCACACGGGGTTTGTCACAGCACCGGCGGACACGATGGTCATAGGCCGCGGCGCCGGCTGGCCGGTCGCTCCTCCTTCCGCGTAGCACGCCTTGCCGCCGCGGCCGGTTGGGCCGAGCCCTGCTTGCGCCGACGGTGATGACCGCACAAGCCGACCCGGATGACGATCGGGAGCTTGGAGGGATCATGCGTGTGTGCGGCGCGAGACACAGGGCAACCTCTATCCATCGGTTCGACGTCAAGATGTGCTGAAGCGTGTCCAGAATGCCACCGCTCGATTAACAATCGCTTAGCGCATGGATTGCAGTTTATCGATTTGACGAAAAAAGCGCCGGTTGCCGCGGTGCAGTGGTTACCGGTCGCCCGGATCTTCGTCCTCGTAATAGAACTCCGGCAGCGGCTCCGAGCGCGGATCGAGCGCGCCGGCGATCGCCGAAGTCGACGGGACCGGCACGAATTTCGATTGCTCTTCAGCGGGTTTGGCGGCGCGCCGGCTCATGCGCCAGCGGGTATAGATCGCCAGGAACGTCGCCACGACAGCAATGAAGACGAACAGGCCCGAGGGGCCGACCGGCCCCATGACCGAGGAGGCCACCAGCGGCCCGGCCGTCGCCCCCACCGCCCAGACCAGCAGCATGCCGCTATTGGCGGCTACCATCCGGCTCCGGTCGATATAATCGAAGGCATGGGCTACGGCGGTCGGGTAGATGGTTGCCAGGAAACCGCCGAGCAGCAGATTGGCCGTGGCGAGCAGGACAAAACTGCCCTGTGCGAAGCTGAACGCGCCCATCAGGACTGCCGCGGCCACGGTCGCCAGCAGGACGCCGAACAGCACCGTCCTTCGGTCAAATTTGTCGCTTAGGCGTCCGATCGGCCATTGCAGCAGGAAACCGCCGATGATCGGCGCCCCCATGAAGATGGAGTTCTCGAAGACGGACAGGCCAATCTGGGTCCCATAGACGGCTCCCAGGGCGTAAAGCGAGCCGCTCAGCAGCCCCGCCCCCGCCGTCACCGCCGTGCCGAGCGGGGAAGCGTGATAGAGCCCGGCCAAGCTCATGGTCTTGATGTTGCCCAGCTCCGGCCCCGCCACCCGGGTCATGACCACCGGCACCAGCGACAGGGAGGTCAGCAGCGCGCCGAGGCAGAACAGCTCCAGCCCGGCGGTATCGTCCAGGTTGATGGCGAGTTGGCCGATGCCGCTCGAGATGTAGATGGTCAAGGTGTACATCGACAGCACCCGGCCGCGCAGCTCATTGGGGCTGCGGACGTTCAGCCAGCTCTCGATCACGGCATAGAGGCCCGCCATGCAAAAGCCCACGGCGGCGCGCATCAGCCCCCAGAGCGGGACGTCGAACACCAGGGCATGAACCATGATCGCGGCGGTCAGGGTCGCGGCGAAGGCGGCGAAGGCCCGGATATGGCCGACCCGGCCGATGATCCGCTGCGCCATGAAACTGCCGCCGACGAAGCCGGCATAATAGGCCGACATGACGTAGCCGGCGACCTGCGGCCCCACGTCCTCAAGCGCCATCCGGATTGGCAGCAGCAGACCGAGCAGGCCGATCCCGAGCGCCATCAGCCCAGCCCCGAGCAGGAGCGAAAAGACCGTACGCAGGGCGTTGATCATCGAGCCACCGGCTGGCGGAGCATCAGATTGACGGGATGGAGCATGAGGTTAGGCTGGAACCACGCTTGAGTCCGGGCGGGACATAGCTTGCCGGCCATCCATGGCGCAAGAGAGAGTTTTCTCATGGCGACATTCGTATTGCATCCGCAACTGGCCGCCGATGGCTTGCCCCTTGCTGATTGGCCGCTGTGCCGCGTCCTGCGGATGAACGAGGCGGCCTATCCATGGCTGATCCTGGTACCGCGTCTGACCGACGCCCGGGAGATCGTCGACCTGTCGGCCGCCGACCGGGTGCGACTGATGGATGAGATCGCTTGGGCCAGCCAGGCGCTCAAGGACCTGCGCCGCCCCGACAAGATCAATGTGGGCGCGCTCGGCAACGTGGTGCCGCAGCTTCATATCCACGTATTGGGGCGGTTCAAGGACGATCCGGCCTGGCCGGGGCCCGTCTGGGGTCACGCCGCGCCGGTCCGGCTCGAGCCGGTCGACGCAGGGCGCGAGGTCGAGGCTTGGCGCACCGCCCTCGCCCCCTACGGCGCGTAGCCCCGGCCGAATGGCCGGCCGGTCAGCAGCGATACCAGATGCGCGACCATGATCAGGGCAATGGCGACCGCCAGGAACTGAACGCCGAACCACGGGACCACCGGCAGCCAGCGCCGCCCAAACGGCCGGCGCATCTGCCAGTTCGCCAAGGCGGCCACGGCCAGGGCGATGACCAGGGTCGCCACCGTCGTCTCCATCGTGAGCACGGCTACAGCACCGAGACGACGCCGGTGACCACTTCGGCGGCTGCCGGAGCGACCGCCCGCAGGAACCGGGGGAAGTCGAGATGGCTTTCCGCGCCGGCCAGGTCGCTCAAGGAACGAATGACGATGCAGGGAATGCCGAGCAGCTCCGTCGCCTGCGCGACCGCCGCGCCCTCCATCTCCACCGCCAGGGCGGCATAGTCGCGGCGCAAGCGCTCGCGGGCCTCCTCGCTGTTGATGAACTGGTCGCCGCTGACGATCGGACCGAAGGCGATGCGCGGCGGTCGTCCGGGCTCCACGCCCAGGTCCGGCGGCAAGGGCGGCAGCACGATGTCCTTCACTACGGCGCCGATGCGCATCAAGAGGTCGGGCGAAAGATCGAAGGCGATCCGGTCGCGCGCTTCGCCGATCGGCGGCACGCCGGGCCGGAAGTTGCGGATGCCCTGGCTGGTGAGATGGCCGTAGTCGTGCTGTATCAGGCGATCCGCGATGACCACGTCGCCGATCGCCAGCGCCGGGTCGATCCCGCCGGCGACGCCGCACACGACGACCGCGCGGCAGTCGAGCGACTTGGCGATAAGAGTCGCGATTGCCGCCGATGCGACCTTGCCGACGCCACTCTCCGCCAGGACGACGCTATGGCCTTGCAGTTCCCCGGTGACGACCTGCAGTTTCCCGATCGCCTGGGTGCCGACATCCGTCAGGCGATGAAGCAGCGCGTCCCGCTCTTCCACCAGCGGCGACAGCAGGGCGATGGGACGTTCGGGAATGGCGTTCATGGACCGGCGCTGCGGAGGGAGCATGACGGAAAACGGCGGCCCCTTCCCGCCCCTGCCGCGAAGCGCGACCGGGCGGCCCTGGGCCGCCGTCACTGTATCCGAAGCGCCAGGCTAGCGCATAGTCCGGCGTTGAATCAGCGGGCCAACGCGTGGTCCAGGACGTAGATCACCTTGCCGTCCGGCAGCCGGCGCACCTCGACCGCTTCGGCATCGCCCACCAGCAGCTCCTCGCCGGTCGCATCGATGGTCAAGGGGCGGCCGTCGAGCGTGATAACCGAGATCCGCTTGCCCGCGACATCTTCCGGCGCCAAGCGCAAGTCGGTCGCGCCACGTGCCAGGAATGCACGGCGGTGTTCGCTGATCCCGGGCGACAGCAGTTCCTTCAGTTCGCTCTTCGGCAGCGTCTCGAACGCTGCGTCGGACGGGACGAACAGAGTCTGCGGCACCTTCCCGTATTTCTCGAGACCGCCGAGCTCCATGATGCGGGTCCAGGTCTGAATGCCACCGGCGCCCGTCATGACATCAGCCACGCGCGCGACTTCCGGCTGCGCGCCAGCATTCGTATTCATGGTCATGGCTTGCGAGTGTCCTTCGATGACGACACCCGCGCCTACGATCAATAGCGAAGTCGCTACTATCAATGTGGATATGCGCATTGGTCCCTCCTCTGCGCGAACTGAGTTCTGATATGGTGACACATACGCAATGCTCAATATCTCAATCATCAAGGAGACTTGATGTGTGTGATGGCGATCACAGGCACCTGGGCAATACCGCGACTTTTGACCGCTTTTTGACGCGGCAACCGAGGGCGTCGTGACATCCGCGGTGCGCGCAACTCCCTCAGCGCCGTGTGGTCTCGGCGATTCGCCGCGCGACTCCGCCGCCATGTAATGAACGCGATTGTCCAGACTCTGCTGACCAGGTCGCAAGCCGAACTCGATGCGCTCTACAGCGCGCAGGAGGCGGGTCCGATTCCCGATGGACTGTCGGACGGCACGCTGATCATCGCGCCGGGCACCGGCGTCACGCGCCCGATAGCCCGGTTGATGAAGATGGCCTGGAGAGGCAAGGTGTTCGACGCACAGCGCAAAGCGATGTGCAATCGCGTGCTGCCGTTCGACATCAATGCGGTTGTCGCCAAGGTCTATCGCGCGCCGAGCTGGCTCGACGGCAAGGAGTGCATCGTGCTCGACTACGCAGAGACGTCGCTGGTGGCGCGATGGGTCCGCGACGAGATCCGGTCGATCGCGCCCGGCCTCTATCTCGGCAAGGCGTATTGGGGCAGAGCGCGGCTGCTCGACTTCGCGCTCGACTTCGACGTCAGGCGCCGTTGAGCCGGCGCGGTCCGCTGACATAGGGACTTCCGCGCTCGTAGAAGCGGCGGAGATGGTGCGCTTCCCGACTGATCCCGATGCGCGTGCTGGCGCCGACCGCGCCAGTCGGATGAGCGGAAGCTGCAAGCCACAGCGGGCCTTTGGCGCAGAGATCGATTCCGTCGAGATCGCGATCGATCGCCATGGCGGCCGCGAGGCGGCCCGGCCCGCGGGCAAGGTCACGCAGCTTGTCCGTTCCGCGGCGGCGGCGCATCAGGGGGACCCCCTCCAGCGGCTCGAGGGCGCGGATCAGGATGCCGGCGCCGATGCGCGCAGGCTCGCTGCTCACGTTGAAGCAGTAGCAGGCGCCATAGGCCAGGTAGACGTAGCCATGGCCGGGCCGCAGGAACATGGAGCGCCGCGCCGGCGTCTCGCCGCGAAAGGCGTGGCTGCTGGAATCGCCCGGCGGGTAGGCCTCGGTTTCGACGATGCGCCCGCTCGTGCATCCATCCGCATGATCGCGCACCAGGACCTTGCCGATGAGAAAGCGCGCCATCGCCATCGACTCCGATGGCAGCTCGCTGCGGCGGAGCAGCCGATAGCGCTGCAACTGGCGCTCTAAGGTCGCGCGGCTTAAGCCGAATGCGCCGCCACGCTGGCGGTGACCACCGGCGCGCCGCCCCGGCGGGCATTCGCGTTGGCCGGATGGCGCAGCTCGATCACCGTCAGCCTGCCATCGGAAGCCGGCTGGTACCAGGCGCTGAACTCCTTGAGCGCGGCGAGATAGCCGTCGATCGACTTGTCCTCCGGCAGCTCGACGGAATCGATGCCGCAACGGGTCATGTAGAGATACTGGTCGCGCAGGATCGTGCCGATGCCGCGCAGCTCGCCCTTGTAGCCGAGCTTGTCGCGCAGGATGCGCGCCTGGGAAAAGGCGCGGCCATCCGTGAACTTGGGAAACTCGACCTCGATCAGCGACAGGCGGTGCACATCCTGGCCGAGCGCCTGGGGCGCCTCGTCGTTCTTCAGCCGCACGCCCACCGGCGCGTTGCGGCCGCGCAGGCTCTCGCCCTCGGCCTGCCAGCGCTTCAGGCTGACGGTCACCGGTTCGTCGACCGGGATCGCCGCGTCATCGCCGACAAAGCGCCAGTTATTCGGCTGCAGTGCGCCGTGCTGGAGCAGAGCCATAGAGAGCCTCCTTGAAGGGATCGACACCGGCGCGGCGGACGTAATCCAGGAACCGTTCGCTGCGGTCGGTGCGGTTGGCGAGATAGGTGTTGATGATGGTGTCGATCGCCGGAACGATATCGTCCTCCGAGAAGGCCGCACCGACGATCTTGCCCAGCGACGCATCCTCCTTGGACGAGCCGCCGACAGTCACCTGGTAGAATTCCTGCCCCTGCTTGTCCACGCCCAGGATACCGATATGGCCGACATGATGGTGTCCGCAGGCATTGATGCAGCCGGAGATGTTGAGGCGCAACTCGCCGATCTCGTCCAGCTTGCGCGGGTCGCCGAAATGGCGTGACAGGCGCTGCGCCACCGGAATGGAGCGCGCATTGGCCAGGTTGCAGTAATCGAGCCCCGGGCAGGCGATGATGTCGCTGATGAAGCCGAGATTGGAGGTCGCTAGCTTCGCCGGCTTCAGCCGCTGCCACAACGCGAACAGGTCGCGCTTGCGCACATACGGCAGCACGACGTTCTGGTGATGCGTGATGCGCACCTCGCCCAGCGAAAACGCGTCGGCAACCTCCGCCAACAGGTCCATCTGGTCCGCGGAGGCATCGCCAGGGACGCCGCCCTCGGACTTCAGGGCGATGTTGACGATCGCATAGCCCGGCACCTGATGCTTCACCAGGTTGACGCGGGCCCAGCGGGCGAACTCGGGATGCTCGAGCTTCGCGGTTTCAAACGCCGGATCGATGTCAGGCAGCGTCTCGTAGGCCGGCGGCGCGAAATAGCGATGGATGCGGTCGACCTCCGCCTGCGGCAGGTGCAGCGGGCCGTCCTTGATCTTCTCCCATTCCTCCTCGACCATCTGGGCGAACTTCTCGCCGCCGGTCGCCTGGACCAGGATCTTGATGCGCGCCTTGTAGATGTTGTCGCGCCGGCCGAGCAGGTTGTAGGTGCGGAGGATCGCCTCGAGATAGGAGAGCAGATGCTGCTTGGGCAGGAAGGCACGGCAGCGCACAGCGAGGATCGGCGTGCGGCCAAGGCCACCGCCGACCCAGACTTCGAAGCCAGTCTCGCCCGCGTCGTTCTTCACAAGCCGCAAGCCGATATCGTGCGTGCGGATCGCCGCCCGATCGTCCTGCGCGCCGGTCACCGCGATCTTGAACTTGCGCGGCAGATAAGAGAATTCCGGGTGGAAGGTCGACCATTGCCGCACGATCTCCGCCCAGATGCGGGGATCCTCCACCTCGTCGGCAGCCACGCCAGCAAATTGATCGGCTGTCACGTTGCGGATGCAATTGCCGCTGGTCTGGATCGCGTGCATTTCGACGTCGGCGAGATGCTGCAGAATGTCCGGCACCTCCGGCAGCTGCGGCCAATGGAACTGGATGTTCTGTCGCGTGGTGAAATGGCCGAAGCCGCGATCGTAGCGTCGCGCGATATAGGCCAGCTTCCGCACCTGCCGCGACGACAGTACGCCATAAGGAATGGCAATGCGAAGCATGTAGGCGTGGAGCTGGAGATAGAGCCCGTTCTTCAGGCGCAGCGGACGGAACTGGTCTTCGGTCAATTCGCCGGCGAGGCGTCGCGCGACCTGGCCGCGGAACTGCTCGACCCGCTCGCGAACGATGGTGGCGTCGAATTCGTCGTAACGATACATGCTTCACTCAATCCGGAATGCGACCGGTCCACGAGCCCTGGTCGGGCGCGACCGACGGGTTGTGGTCGGCGCGGATGCGCTCGCGCGCGCTGGTCGGCTTCGGTCCCGCGTCCGTCACGGCCACGTCGAACAGATAGGGCTCGACCACGATCCGCGCCTTCACCGATTCCTTGCTCTCGTTCAGCGCGGTTTCCGCGCTCTCCTTGTCGTTCCAGACCGCGCCCTGGGCGAATGTTTCCGACCAGCCCTTGCCGGCCGTGAAATAGACCACCATGCCGTCCGACAGGCGGTTTGCCGTGATCATCTGCGATGCCATCGCCATTTCTTCCCTATTCCGCCGCGGCCTTGAGATCGGCGCGCAGGCCGGCCTCCGCGGCGCGCGTCACCTCGCCGATAACCAGCAAGGCCGGGCCGGCCACGCCGTGACGGCGGATCAGGTCCGCGGCATCCTGCAATTCGCCCTTGACGACGCGCTGGTCCCAGCGCGTGCCGTTTTCCACGATCGCGATCGGCGTCATTGCGCCCAGTCCGACGTCGATCAGCTTGTCGGCAATCTCGCCGGCCGCGCTTACGCCCATATAGACCACGATGGTCTGACGCGGATTGGCGAGCGCGCGCCAATCGAGATCGGCAATGCCGTCCTTGGAGTGGCCGCTGACGAACACAACGCTCGACGCATGATCGCGATGGGTCAGCGGGAAGCCGGCATAAGCGGCACAGCCGGTCGCGGCCGTGATGCCGGGCACGACATCGACACGGATGCCGGCCGCCAGCAGCGCATCGAGCTCCTCGCCGCCGCGTCCGAATACGAAGGGATCGCCGCCTTTGAGGCGCACGACGTGGCGCCCGGCCTTCGCCTCGGCGATCAGCAGCGCGTTGATCTCAGATTGCGGCATGGTGTGGTCGCCCTTGCGCTTGCCGGCGATGATGCGGCGCGCATCGCGACGCGCATATTCCAGCACCGAGGGATCGACCAGCTTGTCATAAACGATGACATCCGCCTCGCGCAGCGCGCGGGCTGCCCGCAGGGTCAGTAGTTCCGGATCGCCCGGCCCCGCACCGACCAGCGACACGCGGCCGGTTTCCGCTTTCGGCTCGCCGCGATTGACTGCGCGGATCAGGTCGCGCGTCGCGCGCTTCTCGTCGCCCGCCAGCACTGCGGCGGCGATCGGACCGCCGAGCACCTGATCCCAGAAGCGGCGGCGCGACGAAGTGTCGGCGATGCGCGCCTGGATCGCGGCGCGGAAACGCTGCGCGAATTGCGCCAGTCGGCCGAGCCCCGGCGGCAGCACGCTCTCGATCGCCGCGCGCACGCGCTGCGCCAGGACAGGCGAAGCGCCATGGGTGGAGACCGCGACCACGATGTCGCCGCGATCGACGATCGCCGGCATGGTGAAATCGCTGAGTTCCGGACGATCGACGATGTTCACCAGCTTGCCCGCGCAGCGCGCCTGCGCCGCGATCGCGCGATCCTGCGCTTCATCGCCGGTCGCGCCGAACACCAGATCGGCGCGCGCGAGAGCCGCCGGCTCGATCGCACCCGGGGCGTGATACGCGCCCGTGTCGGCGATGGCGGCCAGCAGATCGGTGGACGGCTGGTCGGCATGGATGGTGACGCGCGCACCCGCCTGTCCCAACAGGCGCAGTTTGGCTGCTGCGGCGCTGCCCGCGCCAGCCAGCAGGACCGGCCGGCCCTCGAGCTTCAGGAACAGTGGAAAACTGCGCATCTAAATTCCACACCCAGAACCGTGGAAGACGCACGCGACGCGCCTTTTCCGACTAGTTAGGTCAGACATATCCCCAAGTCAATCCGATTTTACAGTGTGAAAATCGGATAAGGGCTCTGGAACTTGGAATGGGGTTCTTGCTTCCGCAAGAGGATATGGAAATGTGCCAATAGCAGCAATCGGTTATCTGAACGAAGGAATGCCTGTGCCGCGCTCGACTATTTCACACTTGTCCATAGCTATTTGCACTGGCCCAACGGAACTGCGATGATTGGCCCCTCTCGCGAAGGCGGGTCACGGGCCCTATACTGAGTCCAGGCCGCAATGGATTCGACCGGATGAGCACACCCCAAGCCTTGCATCTCCACGACCACCGCCTCTGCATCGACGACGCCCTCAGCCGCGCGGAAGTCGTGTGTGCCGAGCGCGGCGCCAAGATGACGCCGTTGCGCCGGCGGGTGCTGGAGCTGGTGTGGGACAGCCATGCGCCGATCGGGGCGTACGCGATCATGGAACTGCTGCGTGCGGCGGACGACCGGGCAGCCGCGCCGCCCACCGTCTACCGCGCCCTGGAGTTCCTGCTGGATCAGGGCCTGGTGCACAAGATCGAGAGCCTCAATGCGTTCGTGGGCTGCGACCGGCCGGAGGAGCGGCACGTGTCGCAGTTCCTGATCTGCACGTCCTGCAAGGCTGCCGTGGAGCTCACCGACCCCGCCATCCTCAAGGCGGTGGAGGGCAGCGCTCAGAAATCCGGTTTCTCGTTCAAGCGCCTGACCATCGAGGCGCAAGGCCTGTGCGCCACCTGCAGCAAGGCCTCACACGCCGCGTGACCTGACCGGGCAGCGGATATTCCGCCTCAGATCATCCGATGTCACATGATACGGCTCATTTCCCCGCCGGGAATGACTGCGCGCGCCATCTGTTCAGAGACCAGGCAAGTGCTGAAGAGAGGAAGGCGTAATGAAAAGACTGACATTGTTGGCCACTACGGTCGGGCTGGGTATCACCGCCGGGCCTGCCTTCGCATTCGACGACGGCATCGGTCACGGAGAAGATAGCGTGTGGACGGAATGCGGCACGCTCTGCATGCAGCAGCAAATGGGACCGGATGATGGCAATCGGCATGACAGGGACATGCGCGGGCCGAGCGAGCGCACGGAACGTTCGGCCGGATTTGCCGCAGCGCGCAGTGACACTGGCGATAGTGACCTCGGCAACGAGATCGGCGAGGCCGCCGATGAAGCCGGCGATGCGATCGGCAACGCCGCGGGCGAGGTCGGCGATGCCATCGGAGACGCGTTCGACTGACATGGCATGACCGCGGAAATGGCGGGCGTTCAGCCCATAAATTGCCCGCCATTCACCTCGATCACCTGTCCGGTGACATAGCCGGAGAGCGCGTCCGAGGCGAGGAAGAGCGCCGTGCCCGCACAATCTTCCGCCGCTCCGAGCCGGGCCATCGGAATGGACTTGCGGGTGGATTCCATTTTTTCCGGAGTCGAGTGGCGTTCGTGGAACGCCGTGGCGATGGTGCCCGGCGACAGTGCGTTGACGCGGATGTCGTACATCGCCAGTTCGCGCGCGAGCGAGCGCGTGAAGGTCGAAACAAACGCCTTCGCGCCGCTATAGAGGCTTGAGCCCGGCGAGCCTCCAGTGCGCGCGGAGATCGAACTCACGTTTATGATCGAGCCGCCGTGTCCCTTCGCCCTCATGATGGTGGCGGCGGCGCGACAGGCGTGCACCAACTGGCGGGCATTGAGATCGATCACCGCATCGAAGAACGCATCATCGACCGTGTCCAGAGGGCGGCGCGCGACCATGCCGCCGGCATTGTTCACCATGACGTCCAGCCGGCCGAACGCCTCGGTTGTGCGGTTCACCAGTTCCTCGGCCGCGTGGCTGTCAGTGATATCGCGCCGGATCAGCAGGGTCTCGCCGCCGGCTCGGCGGATCTGCTCGGCGACATAGGCAGCCTGCTCGCCCCCGGCATGATAGTGCACCGCGACCTTCATGCCGGCGGCGCCATAGGCGGCGGAGATGGCTCCGCCGATTCCGGTCGCGCCGCCGGTCACCAGCGCGACGCGGCCTTTCAGATCCTCGAACATGGCTGCACTCTCCGCAGCCATGTTCGAGGTGTCAATGACTCGATTGCCGCTATGCGTGGGATGACGGCTGCTGGCGCGGGACCAGCTTGCGATAGAGGTGCCACGTGGCGTGGCACAGCACCGGCATGACCACGACCAAGCCGATGAAAAGCGGGATCGCGCCGGCGATCAGCCCGCCGACCACCACCAGGCCCCAGACCGCGATCGGCACCGGATTGGCGAGCGCCGCGCGGATCGAGGTCTGGACCGCCGTGGCCAGGCCGACGTCACGGTCCAGCAAGATCGGGAATGCGACCACGGTGGTCACCAGAGCCGCGACCGCGAACAGGAAGCCGACGCCGCAGCCGACAGCGATCAGCCACCAGCCGGCCTGAGTAAGGAACAGATCATGGATGAAGCGTCCCACCGTCTCCGCGCGGGTCGGCCCGTGGGTCGCCTCGTAGATGCCCCAGGCGCATAGCAGCCAGAGCAGGTACATCGCCACCAACAGCGTGCCGAGCAGCATGATGGCGCCGAAATTGCGGGAGCGCACCACGCTGAGGGCATTGGCCCAGCTATGGCTATCCGCGTGGTGGCGCTGGAGGTTGATCTCCCGCCGGCGGCTCATCTCGTAGAGGAAGACACCGACGAATGGGCCGAGGATGGCGGAGCCGGAGACGATCGGGAATACCAGCGGGATGAGCTCGTAGCGGAACGACGCCGCGATGACCAGCAGCGAAATGATCGGATAGACCACGATGAGGAAGATGATGTCCGTCCGGTAGGCCATGAAATCATCGAAGCCCTTGGCCAGCACCTCCTTGAGGTCGCCAATTCCGATGCGGCTGACCGTCAGCGGCCGCGAGAACAGGCGCGTCGAGGTGCGCTGGACGGAGCGACTGGCCTGGCCGAACCCGCCGGCCACCTCGCGCAGTTCATCCACCACCCATTCAACGGGATTCCGGATCGCCTGAGGCATGATGTTTCCTCCGAACGTCTTTGCGGTTCGAGAGGCCGTCAGCTCAGCGCCGCATCCTCGATGGGCCGCCGGCACGGGCTACCGCGCACGGCGCTGCCCAAGTCAGACAATGTCGGGCCAAGCCACGACCAGTCTTGCAGTGGAGTATATGCCCGCGATCCGGCCGCGTCTGCCCCCTTGCCGGGGTCCGCGCGCGGACCTAGGCCGGGCGGAGGCTCGCCGCCGCGTAGCGCATGAACTGGTCCAGGCCGGGCGTCGCCATGCCGACGATCTTGCCCTCGTCGTCCCAGCGGCGGAGCCTGATCGCGTCCTCCGCGAAGGGCTGGGCCGCGAAGCGGGCGCTCTCCTCCGCCGAGAGCAGGCCGCCCTGCAGCGTCAGGCTCTGCACGGAAGCCGGCGACAGCAGATCGAAATAACCGGGCTCCGTCGTCGCGAGGTAACGCTTGGCCGCGACGTGCAGGCGCACCGGCTCCGTCACCTCCGGCCCGAAATGGCGCGACAGCCAAGCCGAGCCGAGGCTCTCATGCTGCGCATCGATGCCGTGATCGGCGATGTCCTGCGGCAAGTCGTGGATCAGGTGTCCGATATCGTGCAGCAGGGTCGCTGCGATCAGCGCCGGGCTCGCGCCGTCCCGCTCGGCGCACAGCGCGCATTGCAGCGCGTGCTCGAGTTGCGAGACGCCCTCGCCATAGGTCTCGCCGCCGCGGCGGGCGAAGGCCGCCTGGATCTCGTCCAGCACGCTCATTGCGCGGCCCTTTGCGCATCGGCAACGTGGCGGCGCAGCACGCGCATACGGCTCTCCAGGCCATCCTTGTCGACGTAGCAGCCTTGCAGGTGCCGCCGGCCAAGATTGGCATCGAAGGCAGTGCGGCCATGCAGGGCCCGCTCGTTCTCCATCACCAGCAGGTCGCCCGGCGCGAGGCGGAAGGCGAGCGCGCGCTCCGGCTGCTTCAGGAGGCGGGCGAAATTGCGATAGGCGGCATACCAGGGCTCGACCAGCTCGACCGGCCCGTCGATGCCGGCAAAGGAGCGGTTGTTGAAATGGATCGCCGCGATCCGCCCCTCGACATCGACACAGATGAGGGGCCTGCGCGCCTGCAGATCTGCGTCCTTGTCGGCGAAGCGGAAATTGGCCGGGACGCGCGCGAGCAGGTCGAACTGCCCTGGCGCCTCGGTCCGCAACTGCTCCGCCGCCGCGAAGCCGTCGACCAGGATAGAGTCGCCGCCGGGCGCATCGGACACCAGGCAATGCAAGAGCTGCACGCCAGGCGTTGGATCGCGATAGGGATTGTCGCTGTGGACGCCAAGGCCGAGGGCGGTGTTGGCAAGGTTGTTGGGATCGGGCACCGAGATGACGTCGAACAGCCGGCCATAATTCGTGGTGCGCACGAAGCCGAGGCGGTCGCCGACCTCCGCCACCATGCCGGGCCGCGCCGGCACATTGCGCAGCAGCCCGAAGCCGTAGCGGTGATAGGCCTCGAGCCAGGCCAGCTCCGCGGCCGGGTCGCGTGCGATCGCCGCCCAGTCGCCTTCCGGCAGCGCGGCGAGATCGGCGCCCCACAGCGTGATCGGCGCGGCCGCGCGCCTGGTCTTCAGGTTGTGCTCATAGAGAAAGGCCGCGGGATAGATCGATACGTGGCCCTCGGTCCAGGCCACGCGCACGCTGCCGTCACCCTGCGTCGTGACGCGCTCGATCCGCGGGTGCTCCGGCAGATCGCCGATCTCGAACAGGCGCTGGCCGCTGGGATGGCGGCACTGCGAACAGGCGCATTGGTCGCGCAGCCAGATCGCGGGCCAGAAGCTGGTCGTGCCGTCACTCCACGTGGCGGCTACGCCGCCCTTCTCCGGTTCCGCGAGCACGATGCGACGCATGGATTCAGCTCCAGGGCAGCGAATAGGTCTTGACGTTGGTGAAGGCCTTCATGGCCTCGATCACGCCTTCCTTGTAGCCGAGGCCGCTGTCCTTGATGCCGCCGAAGGGCGACATCTCGATACGGTAGCCCGGCACCTCGCGCACGTTCACCGTGCCGACCACCAGCTCCTTGATGAAGCGCTGGATGTAGTCGAACCGGTTGGTGCAGATGCCCGACGATAGCCCATAGCTGGTCGAATTGGAAATCCGGATCGCGTCTGCGATGTCCTTGCAACGGATGATGGGCGAGACCGGGCCGAAGGTCTCCCACCTCACCAGGCTGCAGTCGTAGGGCACGTGATCAACCACGCTCGGCGCATAGAGCGCGCCTTTACGCTGGTTGCCGTGCAGCAGCTTCGCGCCGGCCCGCACCGCGTCGTTCACCATGTCCTCGCAATAGCGCGCGGCTTCCTCGTCGATCACGGTGCCCATGTCGACATCCGGATCCATCGGGTCGCCGAACTTCACCCTCTTGGTCTTCTCCACCAGCAGCGCGGCGAAGCGGTCTGCGATGGCCTCATGCACGATCATGCGCTTGACGGCGGTGCAGCGCTGGCCGCTGTTCTTGTAGGAGCCATAGACCGCGAGGCTGGTCGCCTCGTCCAGGTCGGCGTCCTCCATCACGATCAGTGGATCGTTGCCGCCCAGCTCCAGGACGGCACGGCGATAGCCCATGTGCTCGGCGATATATTTGCCGACCTTCACGCCGCCGGTGAAGGTGATGAGGTCGACATCCGGATCGGTCAGCAGCGTGTCCGCGATCTCGCGCGGATCGCCGGTCACCACCTGGAACATCTCCTTGGGCAGGCCGGCCTCGTACAGGATGTCCGCGAGCAGCAAGGCCGTCAGCGGAGTCTTCTCCGACGGCTTCAGCACCATGCGGTTGTTCGTGGCGATCGAGGGCGCGATCTTGTGCGCCACCTGGTTCAGCGGGTGATTGAACGGCGTGATCGCCGTGATGACGCCCTGCAGCGGGTCGCGCTGGGTGAAGATCTTGCGCTTCTTGCCGTGCGGGGTGATATCGCAGGAGAAGATCTCGCCATCATCCCGGATCACCGCCGTCGAGGACAGGAAGAACACGTCATAGGCGCGCCCCACCTCGTAGATCGTGTCCTTGAGGCAGAGACCGGATTCGGCTGTGATGAGCTCCGCGATCTCCTGCTTGCGCGCGACCAGCAGGTCGGCAGTCTTGCGCAGGATCTCCGAGCGTTGGGAGCGCGACAGGTCCGGCTTGAACGCCCTGGCCGCTCGGAACGCCTTCTGGACGTCCGCCACGCTCGCCTTCGGCACCGTGCCGCAGATCTCGCTGGTATAGGGATTGAAGACGTCGATGTGGCGGTCGCTGGTCCCCGGACCGGTCGCGACGCGCATGTGCTCCTTGCGGATCGGAATGCCCATGATCTTCCTAGACGGCCTTGCTCAAGGCCGCTTCGGCCTTGACGTGGTTGAGCGCGAGGTCGAAGGCGCTGAAATTGCGCAGGCGGTAGCCGGCGGGCAGCGCGCCGATCTTGCGATTGAGGATGACCGGCACCTTCTGCTCGCTCATGCCGCCGTGGGAGCGCAGCGGAACATCGAGGCCGGAGAGGTCATGCTTCTTCGCCGCGCCGCCGATCGCCGTGTTGCGATCGGAAACCACGATGACATCGCCCATGCGATCCTCCGGCAGCTCGAACCGCTGGCAGCCCGCCGCGCGATCCACCGCCAGCGCGATGCCGGGCAGCGCCGCAATGCGCTGGATGAGGCCGGCCTGGTCCAGATCGTCCGGCAGATAGATTGTCGCGAAGGAGCCCAACGCCCCGTGATGCACGACGTAGGGATCTGTGATCGGCAGAATGACGCGCGCCCTGCCCGCTCCGATCCAGCCATCCAGCACGTCCTGCAGATAGACGACGTTCGGCGTGCCGTCCGCCTTGTGCTTGTCGTTCATGCCGTGATCGGCGGTAAACACGATGGTTGCGCCCTCCGCGTCGAGCTGGGCGAGATAGCCGTCCATCATGCGATAGAAGCTGTTGGCGTCGGCAGAACCCGGCGCGGCCTTATGCTGCACGTAATCCGTCGTCGACAGGTACATGATGTCGGACCGGCGTTCCTTAAGCAGCTTCACACCCGCCGCGAACACGAACTCGCTGAGATCGGCGCTGTAGACCGACGGCAGCGGCCGCCCGACATAAGCGAGCGCGTCGCTGATGCCGTGCTCCGCCTCGGTGGTTTCGTTCGCCTTTTCCGCGGAGAAGCAGATGCCGGTCATGCCCTTGCCCAGCAGCGTGCGCAGCTTGTCCTTGGCGGTGATGACGGCGATCTTGGCGCCGGCCTTGGAGAACGCCGCCAGGATGGTTTCCGCGCGCAGGAACTTGGGATCGTTCATCATCACCTCCTGACCGCTCTCGCGGTCATAGAGGTAGTTGCCGCAGATGCCGTGGACCGAAGGCGGCGCGCCGGTAACGATGGAGAGGTTGTTGGGATTGGTGAAGCTCGGCACCACGCACTCGCCGATCGTGTCGGTGCCGTGCGGCAGCATCTGCTTCAGCCAGGGCATGTGCCCGCCGCGCATCGCCTCCGTCAGATAGGCGGGCTCGCAGCCATCGACGCAGATGACGACGACGGGCTCACTCGGCCAGGCATAGGTCCTGCCGTTGACCGTGACGCTCTTGCTCATGATCTACTCCGCGCTTTGCTTGAGGGGGCTGCCGCTCGCGACGCCCATTTCCGCCATGGCCTCGCGGATCGCGGCGGTCACGCCCTTCATGTGGCTCTGGTCCAGGCGCCCGATGCATCCAATGCGGAACGACGGCGTCGCCGTCAGCGTTCCGGGATAGATGACGTAGCCGCGATCCTTCAGCTTGTCGTAGAAGGTCTGGAACTGAAAGCGCGGATCGGCCGGCATGCGGAAGGTGACGATGATCGGCGCCTGCAGCTCGTCGGGCAGCAGCGTCTCGAACCCGAGCGCGCGCATGCCGTCGACCAGAGTTTGCCAGTTCTGCCGGTAGCGTGCGCCGCGGCCGGCGACGCCGCCTTCCACCTCGTGCTCCGTCAGGGCCTGGTCGAAGGCGACGATGCAATGGATCGGCGGCGTGAAGCGGTACTGGCCGGTCTTCTCGAGCGCCTGCCATTGGTCGTGGAGGTCGAGGGAAAGGCACGGCGCGCGCCCCGCGCTCTGCTTCAGGTCGTCGATGCGCGCCAGCACGAAGCTCAACCCGGGCACGCCCTCGATGCATTTGTTGGATGAGGCGGCCACCGCCTGGAACGGCACGCTCCGGCTGTCGAGTTCGAGCGCGCCGAACGCGCTCATGGAATCGATCAGCAGCTTGCGGCCCGCGGCCGCGACGACCCGCGCCATTTCGGGCAGCGGGTTGAGAATGCCGGAGGTGGTTTCGCAATGGACGACCGCGACATGGGTGATCGCGGGATCCGCGGCCAGCGCCTTGCCGACACGCGCCGGATCGACAGGCTGATCATCCGCCCAGTCCAGGTGAACGACCGCGCGCTTGGAATAATCGCACATGCGCACGATGCGCTTGCCGTAGTTCCCGTTGACCAGGACCAGCAGCTTGCCGTCCGCCGGCACGAAGCTGTTGACCATCGCCTCGACCGCGAAGGTGCCGGCGCCTTGCATCGGCACGCAGGTGAAGGCGCCCTGCCCGCCGATCATGGCGACCAGGCGCTCCCGCATCCGATTGTTGATCGCGACGAATTTGCCGTCCCTCGAGCCCCAATCGTGCAGCATCGCCTGCTTCACGGATGGCGACGTGGTGAGCGGCCCCGGGGTCAAAAGCCAAGGATCATGAGACATTTAGCGCCCTCAATGGAGGAGCGGGGCAACTGGGCCCGCGGCTCGTTGCCTTAAGATGGGCTCCCGCTTAGTATAAGGCAAATCGCAGTTTATTATACGTCGCATAGATGACATCTATAAGTCACAGCCAGCTCAGGGCTTTCCACGCAGTGGCGACCGAGGGCAGCTTCACCAGGGCCGCCCAGCTCCTGAACGTGACGCAGCCGACCTTGTCCGGACAGGTGCGGGCGCTCGAGGAACGCTTCGGCGTGCGCCTGTTCGACCGGCGCCGGCGGCGCATCGAGGTGACGGATATCGGCCGCAACCTGCTCGACATCACCTTCCGCATGTTCAGCCTGGAGCTGGAAGCGGTGCAGGTGCTCTCCGCCGCTCATGCCCTGAAGCGCGGACATCTCAGGATCGGCGCCGATGCGCCCTATCACTCCGTTCCGTTCCTCTCGGCCTTCCACCGGCGCTACCCGGATTTGCGCCTGTCCATGACCATGGGAAACACCAAGTCGCTGCTTGACGACCTGCTGGACCAGCGCTGCGATGTCGCCATCGCCGCCAATGTGAAGACGGACAGCCGGATCTTTGCCCTGCCCTTCCGGCAGGATCACTTCATCGCGTTCGTGGATCGCGCCCATCCATGGGCGCGGCGGCGCAGCGTGAAGCTGGGCGACCTGGCGGGCCAGCGCCTGCTGCTGCGCGAGCCGACCTCCAACACCCGCCAGACCTTCGACGCGGCCATCGCCCGGTCGCGCATCGTGCTGGGCGAGATCCTGGAGATCGGCAGCCGCGAAGCCATCAAGGAAGCCGTGGCGGCCGGCCTCGGCGTCGGCGTGATCGCCCAATCGGAGCTGGGCGACGATCTGCGCCTGAAGGCGCTGCCCTTCGAGGGCGAGCAGATCACCTCCACCGAATTTGTCGCTTGCCTGCAGGAGCGCAAGGGCTCGCCCCTGGTGAAGGCGTTCTTGGCCGTGGTGAAGGACACGACCGACCTCAAGGGGGCGCGGTGAAACGGCTTTTCTTCACACTTCTCGCCCTGCTGTGCACGCCCGATGCGCTGGCGCAGCAGCCGATCTGGGAACGAGGCCGCGATGGGCGCTTTGAGATCGCGGTCGCCGCGCTCGCGCCCGGCTCGACCCTGGGCTTCTTCTGCTCGGCCTACCAGGTGCCCAACACCGCGATCATCAGCCTGCACAACGTGATCCTCGGCCCGCTCCTCTCGGACGGACAGCGCTTCGATCTGCGTTTCGTGATCGACGGCGTACGCTACGACCTGCCCGGCATCGCCAAGGATGGCGAGGTGCTGGTATCGCCGGCCGACGCCAACATGGAGCTGCGGGTGCAGGAAGTGACGAACGCGCTGCGCGCCGGCAGAAACGCGCAGGTCGCGGTGCCGGCGAAAGCCTGGAAATCCAAGCTCCCGCTCGACGGTGCCGACCTGGCGCTCGAGGGCGTTTTCGAGAAGTGCTGGTAGGTCAGACCACCAGCCAGAAGCAGAACCAGGCGACGACGCCCACCCGGGTAAAGGTCGCGAAATTGCGGCGGCCGGCATGGCGGCCGGCGCTGCGCCACACGCCAAACCCCGTCACTACTGAATAGGGCAGTGGCAGCAGGTGAACGATGACAGCCCAGGCGATGGGTGCATCCCACAGCAGCAGGGCAACGGACAAGGTCGTGGCGGCTAGGTTGATGATGAGGCCGTAATAGATCGCGTAGTGCCAGAATGCGATCTCGAGCGGCAGCTCGCCGCGCCACAATTCCCCAAGCCTTCGCACGACGCTGCTCATGACGCGGAGATTCGCATGTCTCACGGCGATTCGGTAGCCACGCCTTCGACCGCTAAGCGGTCGCCTCCTCCTTGAGCCGCGAAGGGTGGAGTTCGCCCGCCGCCTCGAGGCGCGGCTGAGCGACCAGCGCCAGGTGCGAGTTGATGCGCTTCAGGTCGCGCAGGATGTCGAGATGCAGGCCGGAGGTCGAGATGCTTTCGACCCGCCCTTCACGCAGCCGCAGCAGATGGTTCTCCGATGCTGTCTTCTCCAGCACGCGGAACACCTGCTTCTCCGCGAACAGCTTGCGCGCCAGCGCGATGTCGGCGGTCATGAACACGTTCATCGCAAGCTGCACATTGGCATTGAGGCGGCGGTGGATGTCCTCGATCTCCTTCGCGCCCTCGTCGGAGAACTTGAGCCCGTATTTGACCTTCTTCCCAGCCAGATCCATCAGGCTCTTGTCGACGATGTCCGCTGCATGCTCCAGGTTCGTCGTGAAGGTGATTAGGTCGATAATCTTCTTGTGATCGTGCACATCCATCACGTCGCGGCTGACGCGCGTCAGGTACAGCTTGATCGCCTCGTTGAGGCGGTCGATCTGGCTGTCCACGTCGGAGCAGACGTCCACCAGCCTGCGATCGTCGTTCTGGAACGCCTGCAGCGACAAATCGAGCATCCTGCTCAGAAGGTCGCCCATGCGCAGGGCCTCGCGGCTGGCATTGGCGAGGCCGATGGACGGGTTCTCGACCGCGCTCTCGGTCAGGTAGCGCGCCTTGCCGGGATCGTCCGGACGCTCCTGCTCCGGCAGCAGGCGCTGCGTCAGGCGCGAGACCGGCCCGATGAGCCAGATGAACAGGACGGCGAGGCCGAGATTGAACACGACGTGGAAGTTCAGCACCTGGCGCCAGGTCTCCGGCTGCAGGCTCGCGATCTCCGGCATGATCAGGGGCAGCAGCGGCATGGCGATGACGACGCCGGCGACCCGGAAGATAAGGTTGCCCACGGGCACCCGGCGCGCCTCCGGCGGCTCCGACAGGGTGGCGATGATCGGCATCACCGCGCTGCCCAGGTTGGCGCCGAGCACGAGGGCATAGCAGACCTCGACCGGGATCAGGTCGTGGGTCGCGAAGGACACGACCAGCAGGATGATGGCGAGGCTGGAGGTCGACGCGATTGTGAGCAGCGCCCCGACGATGACGCCGGAAACGGGCGTGTCCTCCATCAGGCGGAGAATGAGGGGAACCACCGGCGCGTCGCGCATCGGCTCGGCCGCCAGGGTGATCATGGCAAGCCCGAGCAGCGTAATGCCGAGGCCGATGATGGCGCGGCCGAGGTCGCGCGTGCGCGTCTCGGTCACGTGGTTGAACATGATGTAGCCGACCAGGATCAGCAGCGGCGAGATCCAGGTCACCTTCAAGGCATAGGCCTGGGCGACCAGCGAGGTGCCGACATCGGCGCCCAGCATGATGGCGAGCGCCGCCCCCGCCCCCACCACCTTGCGCGAGGCGAAAGAGGACGTAATGAGCGCCGTGGCGCTGGAGGACTGCAGCAGCATGGTCGCGCCCAGCCCGCCGAAGAAGGCGCTGAAGCGGTTGCCCATCGTGCTGCCCAGAAAGGCGCGCAGATGGCTGCCGAAGGCGCGCATAACCCCCGTCCGCACCATGCGCAGCCCCCATAGAAGCAGCGCCGCCGCACCAAATAGATTAATGAGAAAGACCATCTAGTCCCGCGACAGTCGGCTGGAACTGCGCGCCTTATGCAAAAACATTGTCACTAAACTGTAACATAGCACGTTCCACGCAGATTCGCGCGCCGCTGATCAACGCTCCAGGGCGCTTAGAAGTTCTCTCCGCCGTCCGGTCCTGGCGGGGGTCTTGCCGGTGGGTCTGTCAGTTGGGCGCGGGCCCGGGAGATGCGGCGACCACCGGCACGCGGCCGGCGATCGGGCCCGCATGGTGATGGACCATCCGCCAGATCTTGCCGTCGCGCGTGAACAGGTTGGTGGCGATGAAGCCGTGGCCGGACACCGATTCGAGGCAGCATACGATGCCCATGTCGCCGATCAGGTCGCGCGCCAGCACGCGGTGGGAGATCGGCATCGGGCCCGCATTGGCGAAGATCTCCGCCCAACTGCGCAGCACCGCGTCGCGTCCATGGATGGGTTGCCATCCCGGATGGCAGCAGAATACCGCCGCGCCCTCCGCCCACAGGTCCGACATCTGGTCGATATTCGCGCTCGAGAACGCGTCGTAGAACGCGCTATTGGCGAATTCGACGGCGGCGAGCGTGCTCATGCGGACACCCTGCTGTTCGCGTTTTGGCCGGCCTCGCTTGAAGCCAACACCCTGTCACCCGGCGCCGCTCCCGCGGCATGCCGTCTGCCGCCAAAGGCCTGCGCAAACGATACCTTCAAGCCGGGGCCAAACCTAGCCGCCAGATCTGCTCCAACGGCCGCGGCGGCCGCGCCGGCGGCAAGAGATCGGAAAGCGGCATTTCGTCAAGCATCCAGCCGGGCTCTTGCACGCGCGCTTCGGCGCTGCAACATTGCCCGACAGGAGGACTCATGATCGGACGCTTGAATCACGTTGCCATCGCCGTGCCGGACCTGTCGGCGGCATCCGCGACCTATGGCGCCGTTCTCGGCGCCAGGGTGTCGGCGCCGGTGCCGCAGCCGGCGCACGGAGTCACGGTCGTGTTCGTGGAACTGCCCAACACCAAGATCGAATTGCTGCAGCCCCTGGGCGATGCCTCTCCGATCAAGGGATTCCTGGAGCGCAACCCGAGCGGCGGCATCCATCACGTCTGCTACGAGGTGGACGACATCTATGCCGCGCGCGACCGGCTGAAGGCCGAGGGCGCGCGCGTCCTGGGCGATGGCGAGCCGAAGATCGGCGCCCATGACAAGCCGGTGCTGTTCCTCCATCCCAAGGACTTCCACGGCACCTTGATCGAACTCGAGCAGGCCTGACGTGAGCTACTGGTTTTCCCAGGCGGCGATCTTCCTCCTGATCTGGTTCGTGGTCCTGTTCGCCGTCCTGCCCTGGGGGGTCCGCCAGAGCGCCGAGCCGGAGCCTGGCCATGACCCCGGCGCGCCGCTCAATCCCAACCTCGGCCGCAAGGCCATCATCACCACTGCCATTTCCTTGCTGCTGTGGGGTGTCTATTTCTTCGTGACGCAGATTCTCGGGTATTCGCTGCTGTCGCTCTCTCTGACCGGAAGCTGAACCATGGCATCCTATTGCGACATCGCCCCCGGCCATGAATGGCACGGGCCTTATCACCACTCGCAATACGGCTTTCCGATCGCGGACGACAACCTGCTGTTCGAGCGTTTGATCCTAGAGATCAACCAGGCGGGCCTGAGCTGGCTCACCATCCTCAAGCGTCAGGACGCGTTCCGAAAAGCCTTTCGCGGATTCGAGATCGAGAAGGTGGCGCGCCTCTCGGGGCGCGACGTGGAACGGCTGATGCAGGATGAAACCATCATCCGCAACCGCATGAAGATCGAAGCCACGATCGAGAACGCCAAGCGCATCAAGGCGATCCAGCGGGAAACCGGCTCCTTCGCCGGCTGGCTGACGTCGCATCACCCGAAACGCAAAGACGAATGGGTGACGCTGTTCCGCAAGACCTTCGTCTTCACCGGCGGGGAGATCGTGGGCGAGTTCCTGATGAGCATCGGCTACCTGCCGGGCGCGCATCACGCCGGTTGCCCCGTCTACAAGCGCGTCGCAAGGCTGAAGCCAGCCTGGGCCGAGGCGGAGAAGAAGGGCTTCCGCTACTGACGCTGGACAACCGACGTTGGCGCGGTGTCAGCGTCCTCATCGAGTTCCTTCTCCAGTTCCTCCTCCTGCCGTGCGCGCCGCTTCTCCATCATCCGCGCGAGGAAGATGGACACCTCGTAGAGCAGGACCAGCGGCACGCCCAGGCTGATCTGGCTGATCACGTCGGGCGGCGTCACGACCGCCGCCACGATGGCCACCAGCACGATGGCGTAGCGCCGCTTCGACGCCAGACCGGCAGCGGTGACGAGGCCGACACGCGCCAGCAGCGTGAGCAGCACCGGCAACTGGAAGCACAGGCCGAAGGCGATGATCATGGTCATCGCGAGGCCGACATACTCGCCGACCTTGTTCTCCATCTCGATCGGCAGCGTGCCGTTGCCGCCGGGATCCTGGAAGCTGCCGAAGAACTGGATCATCCAGGGGAACAGCACGTAGTAGAAGAAGGCGGCGCCGAGCAGGAACATGAACGGCGTCGCCGCCAGGAACGGCAGGAAGGCCTGCCGCTCGTTCTTGTAAAGGCCCGGCGCCACGAATGCCCAGATCTGCCCGGCGACGATCGGGAACGAGATGCAGAGCGCGCCGAACGCCGCCAACTTGACCTGGGTGAAGAACGGCTCAACCAGGCTGGTGTAGATGAACCGCCGGCCCTCCTGGTCGTGGAAATACTCCGCCAGCGGCGCGCCCAGGAAATCGAACATGGGCTTGGCAAAATAGAAGCACACCATGAAGGCGACCAGGAACGCCACCAGCGAATAGAGCAGCCGCCGGCGCAATTCGACCAGATGATCGAGCAGCGGCATCTTCTTCTCGTCTTCGGCGCCGGTCATGAATTCTATACTTTCGCCTCGGGGGCGGCGCTGTCGGGTGCCTCCCCCTTCTGTTCCGGCGCGGCGATGGCCGGACTCGCGGGCGGGTTCGATGAGACCTGCGGGGCCGGCGCGATCGGGCCGATCGGCGAGATCTGCGGCTTTTCCTTGAGCTCCTTCTCCACGCCCGTGACGGTCGCCTTCACTTCGCCCGTCGGATCGATGACGTTCTCGATCGCCTTCGAAAAGGATCCCTTGTTAATGGACTGCGCGGCTTTGCGCGCGTCCTCCAGATCGGCCTCGCGCACGATCTCGTTGATGCCGCCCTGGAACTCGCTCGCGAGCTTGCGCGCCGTCTTGGTTAGGTTGCTGATGGTGCGGAGCGCGTTCGGCAGCTCCTTCGGTCCCAGGACGAGCAAGGCGACCGCTCCGATGACCAGCAGCTCGCTCCAGCCCAGATCGAACATCGAGGACGCCTTCCAACCACGACCGGCCGCGTCCTTAGGAGCGGTCGATCACACTCTGCTGCTTGTCGGCGTTGCTCTCGGACTGAACCTGCTCGCCGTCCTTGGGCTCCTTGAGGCCCTTGCGGAAAGCGGTGATTCCCTGGCCAAGGTCCTTCATCAGGCGCGGAATCTTGCCGCCGCCGCCGAACAGGACGAGAATGATGGCCAGGACGATCAGCCAATGCCAAATACTGAAGCTACCCATCCGGGTTCTCCTTGGGTGTTGCGGGGCGGACTATCGCAGAATGACTCCAGGGCTGCAACAAGCCGCTGCATCTATCGCGAATGAATTATGCGCGTGTAAGCCGTTGGATTTTCACGTTTCCGAGAACATGAGAATCGCGTCCGGCGGGACCTTGAGCGCGACCTTCTCGCCCGCCTTCGGCGGCCGGCCATGCAGCCGGACCGACAGCTTCACGACGCGATCTTCGACGTCCCGCGCCAGGACATGCACAATCCATCCTGTTCCTAGGAAATGGGTATCCTGGACCTCGACATTCAAGCCATCGGCATCCGCGCCGACGGGCTGCGAGAGGCTGGCCGCCTCGGGCCGGAAGGCGACGACTACGCGCGTGCCCTCCTGCCGGTCCGGCGTACTCAGCCGGCCGATCGGGCTCACCACATGCCCGTCGCGGACGATCCCGCCAACCTCGTTGACGCGGGAGAAGAAGCTGGCGACGAACAGGTCGACCGGCCGGTAATAGAGGTCCTGCGGCGGCCCGCTCTGCACGATCCTGCCGCCGCGCATCAGGTAGATGCGATCGGCCATGAACAGGGCCTCTTCCGGGTCGTGAGTCACCAGCAGCGCTGCCGTCCCGTTCCGACGCAGCAGGCGCAGCGTGTCGTCGCGCACCTGCTCCCGCAGGCGCTCATCGAGGCCGGAGAACGGCTCATCGAGCAACAGGACGGAGGGCTCCGGCGCCAGCGCGCGGGCCAGCGCCACGCGCTGCTGCTGCCCGCCGGACAAGGCATGGGGATAGGCATCGACGTAGCTCTCCATCTCCACCTGCCGCAGCACCTCGCGCACGCGCTTGTCGCGAGCCGCCGCGGGCATCTGGCTCAGACCGAACGAGACATTGCCGCCGACCGTCAGGTGCGGAAACAGGGCGAAGTCCTGGAACACCAGCCCGACATGGCGACGCTCCGGCGGCACGGCGATGCGCTTGCCAGGATCGCCCACCGTTTCGCCGCGCATGGCGACGCGCCCGCTCTGCAGCGTCTCCAGGCCGGCCGCCAGCCGCAGGACGGTGGACTTGCCGCATCCCGACGGGCCAACCAGGCACACCACCTCGCCCGCCTTCACCGACAGCGAGACGCCGTCGACCGCCCGCAAGCGGTCATAGTCATGGTAGAGATCCTGCAGGACGAGGGCGTCGTGCGGCTGCATCAGTGGTCCTCTCCCGCCCCGGGACGCGCGGCGCGGATCGCGCGCGACAGCAGGTAGACCGGCAGGATGCCCACCAGCCCGATCGCGAGCGCGGGACCGGCGGCCTCGACCAGCCGTTCGTCGGAGGCAAGGTCATAGGTGCGCGTGGCGAGCGTGTCGAAGTTGAACGGCCGCAGGACCAGGGTCGCCGGAAGTTCCTTCAGCACGTCGACGAAGACCAGGATCGCGGCGGTCAGCAACGTACCGCGCATGATCGGCAAGTGGACCAGGCCAAGGGTCTGGCCCGGCGAGCGCCCGAGCGATCGCGCCGCCAGGTCCATGCTGAACGTGATCTTGCCGAGGCTCGCCTCGACCGCGCTGAAGCTGATGGTCAGGAACCGCGCCAGATAGGCGTAGGTCACCGCGGCCAACGTGCCGGTGAAGACGAGGCCGATGCTCCAGCCGAACTGCGTCCTGGCCCAGTTAGCAAGGACGTGATCGAGCGAAGCCAGCGGCAGCAGCACGCCGATCGCCAGCACCGCGCCGGGCACCGCATAGCCCACGCTCGCCACGCGCACGGCAAGGCGCGTCGCCGGCGTCGCGTGCAGCCGCAGCGCATAGGCCAGGATGACCGCGACCGCGACGACCAGCAGCGCCGCAAGCCCGGCCAGCACGAAGGAATTGCGCAGCACGCCGAGGAACCGCGCGTTCTGCCAGAATTCGGGGCTGCTCAGCGCCCAATGCAGCAGCATCGCGGCGGGCAGCGCAAAGCCCAGCACGACCGGCAGGGCGCAGCCGGTCATCGCGCCGAACGCCGCCCAGCCGCGCAGGTGATAGCGCGGCAGCGGCCGATACCGCGCGCTCGAATGCGCATAGCTCGCCCGCCCGCGCGACCACCGCTCGATCGCCAGCAACGCGAACACGAACAGCAGCAGGATGATCGCGATCTGCGATGCGGCGACGGGATCGCCCATGCCGCGCCAGACCCGGAAGATGCCGGTGACCAGCGTGTTGATGCCGAAATAGGAGACGGTGCCGTAATCGTTCAGCGCTTCCATCAGCGCCAGCGCGACGCCCGCCGCGATGGCCGGGCGCGCCAGCGGCAGCGCGACGCGGCGAAAGCTGGTCCACGGCGAGCAGCCGAGCGTGCGGCTCACCTCCAGCACGCAGACCGACTGCTCGAGGAACGCGGCGCGCGCGAGCAGGTAGACGTACGGATAGAGCACCAGCACCAGCATCAGGATTGCGCCGGGTAAGGAGCGGATCTCTGGAAGCCAGCGCAGGCCTTGCGGATCGCCGACCAGCTCGCGCAGGCTGGTCTGCACGGGGCCCGCATAGTCAAGCAGACCGGTGTAGGCGTAGGCGATCACGTAGGCGGGAAATGCCATCGGCAGGAGCAGCGCCCAATCGAACAGCCGTTGGCCCGGAAAGCGGCAGAGGGTCGTCATCCACGCCGCCGGCACGCCGACAATGAGCACGCCGATCGTGACGCCCGTCATGATGAGGAGCGAGTTGGCGACGTAGTCGCCGAGGACTGTTTCGACGAGATGCTGCCAGACATCGCTGCGCGCGCCGAAAGCATTGATCAGCACGGAGACGACCGGCGCCGCGATCAGCAGCGCCAGCGCACAAGCGAGGATGGTCCAGCGCGACGGCCAGCCCCAGCGGCGCGCATCGAAACGAACCGAAGTGGCGGCTTGCGGTTGCGACAGCAGGCTCAAGCGAATTCCGTCCGGCGGGCAGCCCCGCAAAGGGTTCATGGGCGCCGGCACAACTACCGGCGAAGACGCCCGTGGACCCTAGTGCGACTTATTCTGAATTGCAATTCAGCGGCCAAGCGCCTGGGACAGCCAGGAATGCCTCGACATGGGGCTATGAGGCGATTTGGGCCGCGGCCTTGGGCTCGGTGGATTCCGACGGATCGTCGCTGTCTTCACCGGCGTGCTCCGCCTCGGCATCCGCGCCTTCTCGGTCAGCGTCGGCGTTCTCCTCAGCGTCGGCGTTCTCCTCACCCTCGGCGCTCGCCTCATCTTCCGCCTCCGCGCCGGCCTCGGCCTCGGCACGGCGCAGGGCTTCGGCTTCGTACTCGTCGTCCGCCGCCTCGCCTTCCGCCTCCTCGGCCGGCTGCGCCAGCATATCGGAGATGTTGCCCTCCTCGTCGTCGGCATCCTCCGGCACGCCGCCACCGCCCGGCAGGTTCTGGGTGCCGAGCGTCGCCACCGTCGCGCGCGCATCCAGCAGGCCCGCGGCCTTCAGCTCCTCCACGCCCGGCAGGGCGTCGCAGGTTTCGAGGCCAAAATGCTCGAGGAACGCATCGGTCGTCGCCCAGGTCACCGGACGGCCGGGCGTCTCGCGCCGGCCCTTCGGCTTGATCCAGCCGATCTCCAGCAGCATGTCGAGGGTGCCCTTGGAGATCGCGACGCCACGGATCTCCTCGATCTCCGCACGCGTGACGGGCTGGTGATAGGCGATGATGGCAAGCGTCTCGACCGCTGCGCGGCTCAGCTTGCGCACGACCTCCTTCTCGATATGGAACTTCGAGGCGAGATCGGGCGCGGTACGGAACGCCCAGCGGTCCTCGAACGCAAGCAGATGCACGCCGCGATTGGCGTAGTGGTCCTTCAGCTCCTGCAACAGGCCATTGATGTCGGCGCCCTCCGGCATGCGAGCGGCCAATTGTTTTTCGCTCAGGGGTTCGGTCGCGGCGAACAGGATGGCCTCGAGCAGCCGCAGCAATTGATAGCGATCGTCGGTCATTGCAGTCCTTCGGTGTTCACGGTCTCCGGCGCGATGTTGTCGCCGCTGCCGCGGCGCATGTAGATCGGGCCGAACTGGCGCTCCTGCCGGAGCTCGATGCGCCCGGTGCGCGCAAGCTCCAGGCTGGCGGCGAAGGTTGCGGCCAGAGCGGCGCGGCGCGGCAGGCCGCGCTGCAGCCCCGGCGGCAGGAAGGCCTGCAGCGTCGTCCAGTCCAGCACCTGCCCCAGCATCTCGCCGATCCGGTGCAGCGCATCGTCCATGGAGAACAAGGTCATGGGCGCGATCTGCAGCAGGCCCTCGCTGCGCCGGCCGGGATAGGTGCCGTAGGCCTTCAGCAGGTCATAGAGGGCCAGCTTGTAGACTGGTCTCTCGACGATCTTCACCGGCTCCGGTAGCCCGCGCCCGAAGAAGTCGCGGCCGTATTGCGGCAGCGCCATCAGGTCGCGGCCGGCCTTCTGCATCGCTTCCAGGCGCTGCAACTGGAAGGCCAGGGCGGCCGCAAGCTCCGCGCCGCTGGGCTCGCCATCGGCCGGCGGCTCAGGCAACAGCAGGCGCGATTTCAGATAGGCGAGCCACGCCGCCATCACCAGATAATCGGCGGCGATCTCCAGCCGCAGCCGGCGGGCGCGCGCGATGAAGGCTAGATACTGGTCGGCCAGTTCCAGGATCGAGATCTTCTTGAGATCGACCTTCTGGTCCCGCGCCAGGGTCAGCAGGACGTCGATCGGCCCCTCGAACCCGTCCAGGTCGAGATGCAACTCGAACTCGCCCGCCGCCGCCGCGGAGGCCGTCTCGTCGGTGGCGAAATCCTTGTCGAGTTCTTCATCCATCATCATCGCCGTCATGACGCGGGATTACCCGTCACGAAATAGATCAGGCCCTGGACATACTCGACGATCGGCATGATGAACCAGCGAAAGACGTTGAGGTCGGTCCCGATCTGCTGGCCTATGAATGGCAGGCCGATGAGCGCGACCAGGAGGATGACCATCCCATAGCGCTCGAGCCGCGCCAGATACCAGGACAGCGGATATGGCAGCAATCCCACAGCGACTCGCCCGCCGTCCAGTGGAGGCAGCGGGATCATGTTAAAAATCGCGATGATCACATTGAAAAGGATGGAATAGATGAAGATCTCCGAGATCACCGCGGTGGTCATGGTCGCGGTCTCCGGCATGAGCCGGAGCGCGATCGCGGAGGCCAGCGCGATGAGGATGTTGCTCGCCGGTCCCGCCGCCGCCACCAGCACCATGTCGCGCCGCGGGGTCCGCAGCTTGCGGAAATTGACCGGCACAGGCTTGGCGTAGCCGAACATGTATCCGGTGGTGAAGACCAGCAGCGCCGGCAGGATGATGGTGCCCAGCGGGTCGATGTGGCGCAGCGGATTGAAGGTCACGCGGCCCAGCATGTAGGCAGTGTCGTCGCCCAGCTTCCAGGCGACATAGCCGTGCGAGGCCTCATGCAGCGTGATCGCCAGGATGATGCCCGGGGCGACAATGACCGCTGTGAGCAAAAATTCCGCAATTTCAGGCGACAAGTCGCGACTCCGAATAAATTGGTCGAGCCGCGACGGCGTCTCAGGCAAGCAGGGTTGCGAGTTCCTTCTCGACTTGGTCGAGTTGCCCAAGCCGGCCCCTGCCCACCTGGCGGCGGCCACGTGTGTAGCGCTCCAGACCCTCCTTCGACAAGGGCGGAGCGCCGGCTGCCACCTGAAGCATTTCCTCCATCTTGCCATTGCAATGGAGCGCGACATCGCAACCCGCGGCGATGGACTGGCGCGCGAGGTCGGCCAAGCCGCCGTTCAAGGCCTTCATGGAGAGATCGTCGCTCAGCAGCAACCCGCTGAACCCGATCTCGCCCCGGATGATCTCCGCAATCACCTTGGGCGAAAGGGTCGCGGGCAGTTCGGGATCGATTGCCTCGTAGATGATGTGCGCGGTCATGGCCCAGGGCAGATCGGCCAGGCGCTGGAAAGGGACGAAGTCGATTCGCGCCAGTTCGTCATGCGCGGTGGTCACGCGCGGCAGGTCGTGGTGGCTGTCCACCATCGATCGTCCGTGGCCAGGAATATGCTTTATAATCGGGGTGATGCCGGCGGACATCAAGCCATCCGCCGCGGCACGGCCGAGTGTTGCTACCTGCTCCGGATCGCCCCCGAAAGCGCGGTCGCCGATCACGTCATGGGCGCCCGGCTGATGCACGTCGATCAGCGGCGCGCAATCCACGTCGACGCCGAGCGACGCCAGCTCCGCGCCGATCAGTTGGTGGTTGAGGAAGACGGCCTTGCGCCCGTCGCTCGCGCGCTGTGCGGCCAGCGTGCCGAACGTCGCCGCGGAGGCCGCAGCGCGCCAATGCGGCGGCCGCAGGCGCTGCACCCGCCCGCCTTCCTGATCGATCAGGACCGGCGCGTCGGCATGGTCAACGGAGGCGCGCAACTCTTCGATCAGGCGCCGCACCTGGTCCGGTTCGGCAATGTTGCGCGCGAACACGATGAACCCCAGCGGCTGGACGTCCCGAAAGAACGCGCGCTCCTCGCTCGTGAGGGCTTGGCCGGACACCCCGAAGATCGCCGCCAGCATTCGTCACCATTTCCTTTTCGCGCCCAGATAAGCCTATTGCGGCGCGGCTACTTGGCGACGGCCAGGCAGTCTTGCCCCTGCGCCTTGAGGCTGGAGCAGAGCTGGCCCGCCGCTTTCCGGTCGGCCAACGGGCCTGCTTGCAGTCGATAGAATATGCCCGCTTCGCCCTTGTCGACGCGCTCGATCATCAGCTTCAGGTCGCCCAGCAATTGCGGGTGCGCTTTCTGCAGGGCCGCCCATTCCTGCTGCACCGCCGCTTCCGATTTGCCGGCGGCGAGCTGGACGCGGGCAGTGCCGGCCGGTGCGGACGGCGTCACCGCAGCCTCCTGGGTCGGCGCAGCCTGCGTGGCAGGCGTCTCGGCTTGGGTGGCTTGCGGCTCAAGCGTTGTCGCCGGTGCGGATGTCGCCTCGGCCGGGGCCGAAGCCGGCTCGGTCGCCGCGGGCGCTTCCGCCGCCTGGGCGGGCGCGGCTTCGGCAGGCGGGGCCTGCGTGGGTTCCGGCGCTGCAACGGCCGGTGCTGCGGGCGCCGCCTCGGCGGTGGTCGGCTGCACCGTATCGTTCGTGGCCGTATCGGTGCTGGCTGCCGCCGGCGGAGCGCCATTCTCCTCCAGTGCGGGCAGCGGCGTCTCGACCAGCGGGACGCCCGGCTCCGGCACCGCGTCGGCCGCCGGCGCCGCGGTACCGGCATTGTTGTCGGCGCTGTCCACCACGGTGGGCTGCTCGGCGCCCGCGCTCTGGCTTGGCGCCGGCTGGGTGGGCGGTGTGATCGGCTGCTCGGGTTCCGGCATCACGGTCTCTGTCTGGGTCTGGGCGGAGGGGTCCAGCACCTGGACGTCCTGGTTCTGGACCTGCAAGCCGCCTTCTTCGGCGGGCTTCACCTTCTCCGGCGTGGCGTCGGCCGTGATGACTGGCACTTCCGTACTGGGCTCGCCCCCCGTCCACAGCCAAGCGCCAAGGGCGGCAACGATGATCACCGCGCCCAAGGCGGCCACTCGGCGATTGCGCCGCCGGCGCTGCGCCGCGGCGGCCGCATCGCCATCGGCCGAGAGCGGCTCGCTGATCGGCGGTGGCGGCAGGTCGGCCAGCAGATCACGTTGCGCCGGACTGCCTCCGGCCGGCGCCGCCCCGCCAATCATGCGGGCGAAGGGGCTGTTGCTGCCGGCGGGCGTCTGCGAGGCTGCAGCGGCGGTTGCGGCCAGGGCAGCGGAGGCCAGCGGCGCCGATTGCTCCTGCGTCGCCTCGTGTGGCTCCGGCATGGCAACGGGGACGTGCGCAGCCCGCTCAGGCATATCCGGAATCTCGATGGCCGACCCGGGCTCCGGCACGGCCTCGTTGGATGACGCTTCCGGTTCGGTGGCCCCCGGATCCTGCGCCGCCTGCATGCGCGGGAATGGCGTCATCGGGATCGGTGCGCTTCCCGATCCAGCCATGTGCGCGCCGGGTGGCGGCGACTGGATGGACCTGAAGAACGGATCGCCCCGCACATCGTTCGCCGGACGCGCCAAATCTCCCCCATGCTGGTCCTCGAGCCTGGGCGCCGTGGCGCCGGTGGGGCCGAGATCGCCGCGCAGTCGGCTCAACGCGGCGGCAACGCTTGCTTGGATCTGTTCGGGTTTCTCTGACGACGACGACATGGCTCGCTTCTCCAGCAAAGTACGGCCTGCGATCGCCGCGCCCTCTCGCCCGGCGCGGCTGACATGCCCCCTGCCCGACAGGTCCCCCCATATCCGGACAGTGCTGCAAGCTGATCTGGACCCAGGGAATCAGCGCGCCCCCGAGTCGGTCAAGGAAAACGACTCGTGGATAACTCTATTAAATACCGGATTCAACAGGGTTTTCGGGCGAGTCACAGCCGCTCGTATAAGTCGAACAAGTGTTTGTGAGTTTCCAGTGCAAACTTGTCCGTCATGCCCGCGATATAATCGGCCACCAGGCGCGCCCGGGCTGCTTCGTCCGCTTCCGCCATCTGTGCCTGCCATTCGCCCGGCAGGCATTGCGGCTGCTCGAGATGCAGGTCGAACAGCTCGCTTACCACGCGCCGCGCCTTCAACGTCATCTGGTTGACGCGGTGGTGGCGGTACATGCGCGCGAACAGGAATTCCTTGAGCGCACGGTCGTTCGCCCGCATCTCCTCCGAGAAGGCGATGACCGGCGCGTTCCGCGCGCGCACCTCCGCGACGGACGTGATGCCCCCGAGACGGCGCGTCGATTCCGCGATCACATCGCGCACCATGAGGTTGATCATGCGGCGGATCGATTCATGGATGAGCCGCGATAATTCCAATCCGGGGTAGCGGGCGGAGACATCCGCGATCACCGGCCCCGCCAGCGGCACGTCACGGAGGTCCGCGAGCGTGAACAGCCCCGCGCGCAGGCCGTCATCGATGTCGTGGTTGTTGTAGGCGATGTCGTCGCTGATCGCCGCGACCTGCGCCTCAGGACCGGCGAAGCCGCCGATCTCCAGGTCCCACGTCTCGCAATAGCGCGAAATCGTCGATGGGACGGGCCTTGCCTGCGCCTTCGCCGAGGCCTGCGGCCCGGTGAGCGGGCCATTGTGCTTCACCACGCCTTCCAGCGTCTCCCAGGTCAGGTTGAGCCCGTCGAACACCGCGTAGCGCCGCTCCAGCGACGTGACGATGCGGAAGGTCTGTTCGTTGTGGTCGAAGCCGCCGTACTCCGCCATGCAATGCGCGAGCGCGTCCTCGCCGGCATGGCCGAATGGTGTGTGGCCAAGGTCGTGCGCCAGCGCCACCGCCTCCGCCAGATCCTCGTTCAGGCCGAGCGAGCGCGCGATCGAGCGCGCGATCTGCGCCACCTCGATGCTGTGGGTGAGGCGCGTGCGGTAGTGGTCACCTTCGTGATAGACGAAGACCTGGGTCTTGTGCTTCAGCCGGCGGAAGGCGGTGCTGTGGATGATGCGGTCCCGGTCGCGCTGGAAGGGCGAGCGGTTGGCGCTCTCCTCCTCGGCCACCAGCCGGCCGCGTGACTCCGCTGGATTGCTGGCATAAGGCTGCATGGGCGGAAGCTAGAATAGTGTCTCGGCCCTGGCAACGGAGCCGCCCTGACCAGACTCGGAACAGTAGAAGGATGCAGTCATGTCATCCGACGCGAGCCCGGCCCTGGTGACCGGACATTGCCTTTGCGGAAAGGTGCGCTACCGCGCCACCGCCGCCCCTCTCTGGGTCGGATACTGCCATTGCCCGAGTTGCCGGCGGGCCAGCGGGAGCGTCGTGGCCGCCTATGCCGGCTACCGGCCCCAGGACCTCGTCTTCGAGGGCGAGGCCCCTGCCCGCTTCGCCTCCTCGCCCGACGTGATCCGGCAGTTCTGCGGGCATTGCGGCACGCCGCTCAGCTATGAATCGCCGCGCTGGCCCGACCAGATTCACCTGCTCCTGGGCTCGGCAGACGACCTGAGCGGCCTGAAACCGGAGGGGCATGCCTATTGCGATTACCAGGTGCCCTGGTTCGAGGTGGCGGACGACCTGCCGCGCGCCCGCACTTCCTCTTCCGACTCAGGCACTTAGCGCATGGGTGACAGTCCGGCGCGGCGTTTGACTTTCGGCGCAAGCGCCCTACATTTAAGCGCGAGAGCATGATTTCACAGCGGTTTAGCCCATGAACGACATGTCGCCCATGCCGGAACGCCAGGTCAGCCTGTCCGAAAGCGCCGTCAAGCGCATCGCCAGCCTGATCGCGCAGGAAGGCGATTCCAGCCTGATGCTCCGCCTCAGCGTTTCGGGCGGCGGCTGCTCGGGCTTCCAGTATGGCTTCACCTTCGACAACGCCGTCCAGGTCGATGACCATCTGTTCGAGCGCGACGGCGTAAAGGTCGTCGTGGACGATACGTCGCTGGACCTGCTGTCGGGGGCCGAGATCGATTTCGTCGAGGATCTCGTGGGGGCGTCGTTCCAGGTGCGCAATCCGAATGCCAAGTCCTCCTGCGGCTGCGGCAGCTCATTCTCGATTGGCTAGCGGCAAGGCTGCCGCGTGCTGACCATCGCCAGTTTCAACGTCAACTCGCTGCGGGTTCGCATGCCCCACCTGACGGCGTGGCTGAAGAGCGCCGCGCCGGATGTAGCACTGCTGCAGGAGATCAAGTGCCTGGACGAGGAACTGCCGCGCTTGGAGATCGAGAGCCTCGGCTACCAGGTCTCCGCCGTCGGCATGAAGGCGCGCCACGGCGTTGCTTTGCTGTCCAAAGCCAAGCACACGGTCGAGCAGCGCGCATTGCCCGGCGATGACACCGACGGCGAGGCGCGCTATCTGGAGGCCGTGATCCATGTGCCGGCGCCGCATGACCGGCCGGTGCGCGTCGCCAGCATCTACCTGCCGAACGGCAATCCCATCGACACCGAGAAGTTTCCCTACAAGCTGCGCTGGATGGAGCGGCTGAACCGCCACGCGTGCGACCTGCTGGCGCGCGAGGAAATCGTCGTGCTGGGCGGCGACTTCAACGTCTGCCCGACCGACGAGGACGTGTTCGACACCCACGCGATGGCCGAGGACGCCCTGTGCCAGCCGGAGACGCGGCGGCGGTTCCGCGAGCTGTGCCACATCGGCTATGTCGACGCGCTGCGCGCGCTCTATCCGGCTGGCCGGCACTACACCTTCTGGGACTATCAGGGCGCACGCTGGCAGCGCGACGAGGGCCTGCGCATCGACCACCTGATGCTGTCGCCCCAGGCCGCCGATTTGCTGGACGCGGTCGGCATCGACCGCGAGCCGCGCAAGCTGGAGCGCCCCTCCGATCACACGCCGATCTGGGTACGGCTGGCCGCCTGACGCTGACCGCTGCCGTCTCGCCGCGTGCCGGTCAAATTTGTCCAAGACGCGCGACCGCCTTTGAGCGACGCTCTCCACACGTTTTCGACCCTAGGGAGGCCGTCATGGCGATCCACGAGATGTTCACCTATCTCTGCGTCAAGGACGCGGGCAAGGCGATCCAGTTCTACAAGCAGGCCTTCGGCGCGAGCGAGAAGTTCCGCCTCACCGAGCCGAGCGGCCGCATCGGCCATGCGGAGCTCTTGTTCGGCGACGCCACGTTGATGCTGGCGGATGAGTTCCCCGAGATGGGCTTTCACGCGCCCGACCCCGACGGTCCGCGCACCTTCGTCATCCATTTGCATGTCGACAACGCCGACCACGCGATCGCGCGCGCCCTCAGCGCCGGCGCGCGGCCGGTGCGCCCGGCGCAGGACCAGTTCTATGGCGAGCGATCCGGCACCGTGCGCGACCCGTTCGGCTACGACTGGATGCTCGGCCACTCCATCGAGCAGGTCACGCCGGCGGAGATGCAGCGGCGGTACGATGAGCTGATGAAAAGGAGCTAGCCGCCGAAAGGTTGCCCGAGCGGCATCAGGCGGATGCCTTTCCTGATGCGCTTGTAGGGCAAATCGCGGTTGTCGACCGGATTGGCGCCGGGCGCGGCGACGATCAGGATCTCTTCCGCGATCGGCTGGAAGTCGGCGCGGAAATGCACCGAGCTTTTGAGCGCGAGGATCTTCTGCGCTGTCGGCTCGATCCCGACATGGCGCAGCATCGCCTGGTCGGCGCATTGCTGCTTGCGGCTGCACAGCACCACGCGCACGCCGTCCTTCCTCAGCACGGCCATCGGGCCGAGCTGCATGCGGTTGCCGCGATAGAACGGGCCGGTGGCGGGGAAATTGCCGTCGCCGAGCGCCTCCACCGTGAAGGTGCCCTCATAAGGCGAGTTGCCGGCCCCACCCGCCCAGCCGCCGATCGCGAGCGGAATCTGCGCGCCAATGCCCGCGCGATGCGCTGCCTCGGCGGATTTCGGATCGCAGAGATTGGCGAATACCGCGCCCTCGGCGCGGCCGTCGACCAGCGCGCGCAGCAGGCCGACGGTATCGGACGTGCCACCGGCGCCGGGATTGTCCTGCGTGTCCGCAAGCACGATGGGCCTGGTCGCGCTGTTGCCCTTCGCGCGCGCATAGGAAACGGCCTCGGCCGGTTGCCAGATCTTGCCGGCGAAGGCGGTCTCCTTCGCGTTCACCACGGCGAGCAGGCGATCTGCTGCCGCATCCGCGGCGCGCTGGCTCGCGGCATAGGTCACGATCGCCGGACCGCATTCCAGGATATCCGCCGGCGGGAAGCCGAAGGCGAAGGATGCGCTCGCCACCTCGCCCGCTTCCGCCTCCGCCACCGCGCGATAGATGCCGCTGGCCGGCTCGATCAGCGTGCATTGCGCGGTGAGGGGCACCAGGAAGTCGGTGCGCCGCAGCGCCTTGAACAACGGGCCCTGCCGCGCCAGCCGATCCAGCGCGATCGTGGAGGCTTCGCCGGTCTCCGCGAGATCGACATGCGGATAGGTGCGGCACACCACCAGCGCGGAGGCGTGCCGCACCATGCGTTCGGTGATGTTGGCGTGGAGGTCGAGGCTGACGACGATCGGCAGCTCCGCGCCGACCTGCTTGCGCAGCCGCTCGAGGAGCTCGCCTTCGCCGTCCTGATGCTCTTCGGTCACCATCGCGCCGTGCAGATCGAGAAAGATGCCGTCGATCTTGCCCAGCGCGCCGATGCGCTCGAGCAGCTCGCCGACGATCCGCTCATAGGCATCGGTCTCCACTTCCGCCGAGGGGGAGGCGGAGCACCACAGCGTCGGCAGCAATACGTGCCCCTGCCTGCGCGCCATGGCGATGAAACCGGCGATCGGCAGGTTGATACCGTCGAACGCCGTCAGCATCGCATCGCCGCGGGTCAGGCCGGGCCAGCCATCCGCCATCTCGAAATCGCGGAAGCCCGCCTTCACCGGCGCGAAGGTGTTGGTCTCGTGCTGGAAGCCGCCGATCGCGAAACGTGCCATGAAGCCGACCTTGCTTGGATTGCGATTGTCTAGGACTACGATTCGATGGGCCGATTGGATACATGATCGGCGTTGACGTCGGCAGCCGGAAAATGCGCGGCACACAGCTTGCCGATGGCAGCGACCGCACTCGCGGCCGCTTCCCCCAGGTCCTTCCGGCGCATCTCCTGGCGGAACGCGTTCACGATCCCGGCCCATTGCTCCGGTGCGACCGCCGCGGCGGCGGCGTGGTCTGGCAGGATTTCGACGTAGTGCTCGGCCCGGCTGACGAACAGCAGGACGGCGTTGCGGCCCGGCGTATTGTCGAGGCCGTGATCCAGGAAGATCGCCCGCGCCGCCCGCCGCGCGTCCTTCACGAGCAGCCGCGCCGGCAGGCAGCGCAGCCCCAAATCGAAGCGGTCGCAGAGCCAGAACACGACGAGCGCCGCCACGACGGCCACGCCCGTCCAGGTCAGACGGTCGATGTTCCACCAGATCGCGGGGCCGATGCCGGCGACCAGGGCGAAGATGAGCGCACCGGCGATGGCGGCCATGAAGCGATCATCATTCGAGGATCGCAGGACGCTGACCGCGATCTCGGAGCTGGTGCGGCTCTCGGCCTCCTTCACCGCTGCCTCGATGCGATCGGCCTGCTGCCTGGTCAGAGTCACCATCGCCCTGAAGCGCCCCCGCCGCCGAACCCTCCGCCCCCTCCGCGAAAGCCGCCACCACCGGAACTGCCACCGCCGCCAAAACCGCCACCACTGAAGCCACCGCCCCAGCGATCATTGTCATCAACATACAGCCAGCCGCCGGTGCTGTTCCGGTAGTATCTGCCCCTGTCTCTCCGTTCCTGCCGTGCGAGCGCGATGAACAGCATAAGGACGAACACCACGACGAAGAGGACGGGCACCCATTCGGACAGCGTCTGGTTGGCGAGCGCGCGCCCCGACGGCTTGTATTCTTCGCCCGCGCCGCTCAGGACGGCGATGATGGCGTCGACCCCATCAGAGATGCCGTCGCTCATGTTCCCGGCCTTGAAGCGCGGAATGATGACGTTGCGGATGATGATGTCAGCGGCGGCGTCGGGCAGCGTGCCCTCCAATCCGTAGCCGACCTCGATGCGCAACTCGCGGTCGTTCGGCGCCACGATCAGCAGGACGCCGTTGTCATCGCCCTCCTGACCGATGCCCCAGGTGCGGCCGAGCGTCAGGCCCCAATCCTCGATCGGCCGGTTCTGCAGGTTTGCCAGCGTGACGACGACGAGCTGGATCGAGGTCTTGGCTTCGAGATCGCTGAGCTTGCTCGTCAGCCGCGTCTCCTGGCCGGCACTCAGGATATTCGCCTGGTCCACCACGCGGCCGGTGAGGGCCGGCACCGGCAATGTGTCCGCATGCGCCAAGCCGGCGAGCAGAAACAGGAACGCCGCAAGAAATGGCGGCAGCAGGGCCAAGGATCGCAGGATCATTGATTGGTCGTGGTGCCGAAATCAACCTGCGGCACTTGGGTGGCCGGCTCCTCGACCTGGAACTGCGCCATCTCCTTGGCCTCGGGATAGAGCAAGGCGGCCCACCAGCGGCCCGGTATGGTCCGGAGTTCGGTGTTGTAGAGCCGGACCGCATCGATGAAGTCCTGTCGCGCCACCGCGATGCGGTTCTCCGTGCCTTCGAGCTGCGCCTGCAGCGTCAGGAAGTTCTGGTTGGCCTTCAGCTCCGGATAGCGTTCCACCACTACCATCAGCCGCGACAGGGCCGAGGACAACGCGCCCTGGTTCTCCTGGAACAGCCGCATGGCGTCCGGATTGGTGAGGATATCGGGCGGAATGGGCGTTTGCGTCGCCTTGGCCCGCGCGTTGATGACGGCCTCCAGCGTCGAGCGCTCGAAATCCGCCGCGCCCTTCACCGTCTCGACCAGATTGGGGATGAGGTCGGCGCGCCGCTGATACTGGTTCAGCACCTGGGCCCAGGACGCCTTCGCCTGCTCGTCATAGGTCGGGATCGCGTTGACCCCGCAGCCTGACAGCAGAGCCCCCATCGCCATCAGCATCACGACAGCCAGTCCGCGCAGTTTCATGCGTGCGTCTCCATCAGCGGGCAGATGTTGTTGGTCGCCTCGAGCGCGCGCCGGGTTCAAGGGCGGTCGCGGCCTGCTGGACCGCCCCGGTATCCCGCCATCGCGAGACCGGCTGCAGCGGCTCCTGGAACAGGTAGAACCGCTCGACCGGCGACATGTCGGTGATGAGGAAGGAGAACTGAGCCGACTCGCCCGGCGGGACTGTCTTGCCGGAAAAGCCCAGCGTGTCCTGCGGCTCGTCATAACGCTGCAGGTTCGGGAAGGAGCTGGTCGTGAAGGCACCGGAAAGTACCGTGTTCTGGGCGAAGCTCAAGCCGTCCTCATAAGGGCTGTGGCGGGTCTCGATCTCGCGCAGTTCCAGCTGGTAGTTCTGCCAGATGTCTTCGGTGCGGTTGAAGACGATCTTGGTGACCGCGATCCCGGCGATGTGATGCGTGCCGATCCTGTTGCCCACGCGTTTCAGGCCGCGGATGGTGAGGATTGCCTGGCGCGGCCCCGTCACATGCTCGACGACGACATATGGATCGTCGAGCGACCCCCGGCCCGAAACCGACAGCAGGGTGAAGCCGCTGCCCTCGTCGCCACCGCCTTCGTCGCTGAAGGTCACGCCCTCTTGCGTGATTTCGACCGCCGGCGCGAGCCCGGCCCAGAGCAAGCCACAGGTCAGGAACGCGGCGAAGCGAAGCAGGCGCATGCGGCCATTATGGCTGTCCCGCCGCGCCGCCGTAAAGCGCCGCACCGCCACGGACGCTCACGGGCCCGGCGGGTGCGGGCGTCAAAGCCCGGCCAGCCGATCCAGCGCCTGGCTCAGCTTGCTGACCGCCAGCCGGACCTCCTCCAGCTTCTGGCGCTGCTCGGCCACAACATCCGGATTGGCCTTGGCGACGAATTGTTCGTTGCCGAGCTTCTTCTCGGTCTTCTCGCCCTCGGCCTTCGCCTTGTCGAGTTCCTTCTTGAGCCGCGCCCGCTCCTGCGCGATGTCGATCACGCCGGCCAGCGGCACGAAGACCGTCGCTTCGTCCAGCACGATCTGCGCCGCGCCCTTGGGCGGCTCGGCATGGGTGATCTCAATCTTGTCGGCGCGCGCCAGGCGCTTCACCAGATCGTCGAACCGCTCCAATCTGGCGCGCGTGGTTGGCCCGGCGTCGCGCACCAGCAGCGACAGCATCGGTCCCGGCGCGATGTTCATCTCGGCACGCAGGGCACGCACGGATTCGATCAGCCGGACGACCCAGCCGAGATCGGCATCGATCGCCGGATCGATGAGGTCGGCGGGATAATCCGGCCAGGCCGCGGCGATCAGCGGATCGCGCTCATCGGCGCGCACCTGTTCCCACAGCTCCTCGGTGAGGAAGGGCATGAAGGGATGCAGCAGATGCAGCATCTGTCCCAGCACCCAGGCGGTGGTGGCGCGCGTCTCGCCCTTTGCGCCCTCGTCGGCGCCTTGCAGGATGGGCTTGGTGAACTCGAGATACCAGTCGCAGAACTCGCCCCACACGAAGTGATAGAGCGCCCCCGCCGCGTCGTTGTAGCGGTACTGCGCCATTGCCTGCTCGACGGCCCGCGCCGCGGCGACCAGCCGGCCGACGATCCAGCGATTGACCGGGTCCTTGAGCGATGACGGCGTGAAGCCGGCGACCGGCTTGCACTCGTTCATCAGGGCATAGCGCGTCGCGTTCCACAGCTTGGTCGCGAAATTGCGATAGCCTTCGACGCGCTGCTCCGACATCTTGATGCCGCTGCCCGGGGCGGCCAAGGCAGCCATGGTGAACCGCAGCGCATCCGCGCCATACTTGTCGATCAGCTCCAAGGGATCGATGACATTGCCCTTGGATTTCGACATCTTCTGTCCGCGCTCGTCGCGCACCAGGGCGTGGATGTAGACTGTGCGGAAAGGCACATCGCCCATGAAATGGATACCCAACATCATCATGCGGGCGACCCAGAAGAAGATGATGTCGAGGCCGGTGACCAGAACGTCGCCCGGATAGTAGCGCTTCAGCGCCGGCGTCTCATCCGGCCAGCCGAGTGTCGAGAACGGCCACAGGCCCGACGAGAACCAGGTGTCGAGCACATCGGGATCTCGGGTAAGCGCGACCTCCGTGCCGTATTCCTTGCGCGCCTGCTCGTGCGCTTCCGCTTCGTCGTAGGCCACGAAGACCTTGCCGTCTGATGCGTACCAGGCGGGAATCTGGTGCCCCCACCAGAGCTGGCGCGAAATGCACCAGGGCTGGATATTGCGCATCCAGTCGAAATACGTGTTCTCCCACTGCTTGGGCATGAACACGGTGCGGCCCTCTTCGACCGCTTTGATGGCAGGCTTGGCGAGCGTCGGCGCGTCGCAATACCATTGATCGGTCAGCCACGGCTCGATCACCACGTCGGAGCGATCGCCGTAGGGCAGCGTCAGCTTGTGATCCTCCACCTTCTCGAGCAGGCCGCGGTCGGTCAGATCCGCGACGACCTTCTCGCGCGCCTTGTAGCGATCGAGGCCGCGATAGGCTTCGGGCGCGTTCTCGTAGATGCGCGCATCGGCATCGAAGATGTTGATCATCTCGAGCTTGTGCCGGCGGCCCACTTCGAAGTCGTTGAAATCGTGAGCCGGCGTGATCTTCACGGCGCCGCTGCCGGTTTCCGGGTCGGCGTATTCATCCGCCACCACCGGAATCCGGCGGCCCACCAGCGGCAGGATCACATGCTTGCCCACCAGGTCCTTGTAGCGCTCGTCATCGGGATGCACCGCGACGGCGGTATCGCCCAGCATGGTCTCGGGCCGGGTGGTCGCCACGACAAGGTAGCGCTCGGGCTGGCCCTCCACCGGATAGCGCAGATGCCAGAGATGGCCTTGCGTCTCCTTCTGCACGACCTCGAGGTCGGAGATCGCCGTGTGGAACTTGGGATCCCAGTTCACCAGCCTCTTGTCGCGATAGATCAGTCCCTGGCGATAGAGATCGACGAACACCTTGCGCACGGCGCGGTTGAGCCCCTCGTCCATCGTGAAGCGCTCGCGCCGCCAATCGGGCGACGCCCCGAGCCGGCGCAATTGATTGGTGATCGCTCCACCCGATTCGGCCTTCCACTCCCAGACCTTCTCCAGGAATTTCTCGCGCCCGAGATCGGTGCGCTTCTTGCCCTGCTTCGCCAACTCGCGCTCGACCACCATCTGTGTCGCGATGCCCGCATGGTCGGTGCCCGGCTGCCACAGCGCGTCACGGCCACGCATGCGCTCATAGCGGATGAGCACGTCCTGCAGCGTCATGTTGAGCGCATGGCCCATGTGCAGGCTGCCGGTGACATTGGGCGGCGGCATCATGATGGTGAAAGGCGCGCGGTTGGAATCCTCCTGCGCCTCGAAGGCGCCGGATTCCTCCCACGCGCGATAATGTTTCTTCTCGACCTCGTCGGGCCGGAAAGTCTTCTCCAGCATCGCTGGCCTTTCTCAAGCAGAACGCGAAATTCGGGCTGTTATAGCGGCCGACCTGCACCCGTCAACCTGGGCTGGGCCGCGTTGTCCTTCGTCGCCGGATGCTCAGCTCAGTTCGGCGCGGCGGGCGATCCGTTCGACCTCGCGGCGGACGAGCCGCTCGACAATCCCCTGCAGATTGGCATCCAGCCAGTCGCGCAGCATCGGCTCGACCGCCTGGCGCACCAGCGTCTCGACCAGCAATCCCTGGCCTGGCGATTGCACTTCAACCACGGTCTGTGCCCTCCGCGCGATGAGTTGCGCCATGACGGATGCCGACGCCTCCGCGACATCCGGAGAAACCAGCGGCGCCTCGCCAACACCCGGGCCAGTGACGTGTTCCGTCGGCTCTGCAATCGCCGGCGCGGGCCTCTGGGGCGGTTGCGGTGGTGGTGGTGGCGGCTCCGGCTGTGCCAATTCGATCTCCTCTTCCGCGGCCGGCTCAGGCGCGGGCGCGGGTTCATACTTGGGCTCAGGCTCAGGCTCAGGCTCTGGCTCTGGCTCGGACTCCGGTTCCGGTTCCGGTTCAGGCTCCGGCTCTGGTTCAGGCTCGGCCGCCGGCACTGGCTCCTCTGGAACCTCGTCCGTCAGCACCAGCTCTTCTTCCTCCTCCGCTGGCGAAGGAGGCGGCGGCGGCGCGGCCGCAACGGGCGGTGGCGATGGCGGCGCTACCGGGGCTGCTGCCTTCTTGTCCTGCGCATCATCCGTGCTTCCTTCCTCGGAAATGATGCGCCGAATCGAGGCGAGGATCTCCTCCATCGACGGTTCTTGCGTCGCTTTGGCGTCGTTCATGACCTCGTCCCCGGAGGCACTGCTCCCGGCGTACAAACCAAATTGGCGCCATCGACTGGCCTTTCCCCGGCAAAGTCGGGCGCAACCCAAGCAATCCTAGCCACTTCGGCAGGGTTTCTCAAGGAACGGGTTATGTCGCCACCAATCCGGCGGCAGTCCGCCGGTTCAACGCGTCAGTCAACGCTGGGCCCCGTGCCGAAGAACTTATTCCGGACCTTATCGTAATGCCGGGTCGGGTCATAATATTCCACATTCAGGCCCAGGTTCTGCGCGGTCAGGCCGCCGGCCGAGGCCAGCAGGCGATACTCCGCGACCACATGTTCGGTCTGGGCGGAAACCAGGTTGACCTGCGCGTTCAGCAGTTCCTGCTGCGCGTCCAGCACGTCCAGGATGGTGCGGGCGCCGACCTCCTGCTCCTGCCGGACGCCGTCGAGGGCGATCTGGCTGGCGCGCACCTGCTCCTCGAAGGACCGCGCCTGCGCGATCACCGTCTGAAAAGCGGTCCAGGCGTTCACCGCCTCCTGCTCCGCCGCGCGCAGGGCCTCGTCCGTCAGGCGCCGCGACTGCATGTAGCGCTGCTTGGACTGGCGCACCCGGGAATCCGGCGCGCCGGCCTGATAAAGCGGGATCGTCACCTGTCCGATGATCGATCCGACATCGGCCTCGCTGTCGCGCTGCCCGATATCCTCCTGGCGCTGATAGCTGCCCTCGATGGCGACGGTGGGCAGCATCTCGCTGAACTGCACGTCGATGTCGTCCTTGGCGGCGCGCTCCTCGAACTCGGCCGATTGCACGTCCGGCGCGCCGCGCGACAGCGCCAGCGATTCCTCGCGGCTGGTGGGGAGCTGCGGCCGGTCCGCCGGCATTTCGACATCCACCGGATCCTGGCCGATCACCTGCCGGTAGATCGCGCGGGAGGTCGTCAACTGGCCCTCCGCCTGGATGCGGGCAGCCACCGCGCCCTGCAGGCGGGCTTCCGCCTGCGCCACGTCGGTGCGCGTCAGCTCGCCCACTTCGAAGCGCGCGTCGGTCGCCTCGAGCTGGGCCTGCAGCACCTTTTCGTTGTTGCGGTTGAGCTCGAGCACCGCGGCATCGCGCACGACGTTCATATAGGCCGTGACGGCGTTCAGCAGCACCGTCTGCTCCGCGCTGGTGAGCTGGGCGCGTCCCGCCCGCACGAGATTCTCGGCCTGGGACGTTCCGGCGACGGTGCCGAAACCGTCGAAGATCGGTTGGCGCAGGGTGACGCCGTAGCTGCGCGGGTTCATCTCCTCGCTCTGCGAGATCGGCGCACGCTGATTGTCCCACTCATGCCCGCCCTGCACGGAGCCAAGAACCGTCGGGCGCCATTCCGAAAGCGCCTGCGGGACACCCTCGTCGGTCGCTCGCAACTGGGCGCGCGCGGCTTCCAGGGTGGGGTTGGTCGCATAGGCTGTCGCCAGCGCCTCATGGAGGCCGGCCGCCTGTGCGGCGCCAGGAACGCTCGCCGCGGTCACCAGCACCGCGCAGAACAGCGCGCGCCGGAAGTGCTGCCTGGCGGACATCAGCACGTCTAGAACACGAAGCCGGCCGGCGCGCCAAAGCCGGGCAATGGCGCGACATTGGCGTCGAACAGCACGCGGCGGGACACGGCCCCGCCGCTCTTGATCCACAGGCTGGCGCGTCCAACACCGCGATCCCGCAGCACGCCGACCATGCGGCCGCCTTCGGCCAGCTGGCTTGTCAAGGTTGATGGCATCTGCTCCACCGCGCCATCCAGATAGATGATGTTGTACGGCGCATGCTTGGGGCAACCTGCATTGAGCGGGCCCTCGAAGACGACGGCATTGTCGATCGCCAACTCTCCGAAGACCGCGCTCGCCCGTTGCGCCAGCAGCGGCTCGGATTCCAGTGCGACAACGGTATGAGCAAGCTGTGCGAGCAATGCCGCTGCATAGCCCGTGCCGCCCCCGACCACCAGCGCCATGTCCTCCGCCTTCGCGTCCGCCTCCTGGATCAGGCGCGCGCTGACCATCGGCTCCATCAGGTAGCGGCCCGGCGCGATCTCCACGTCGTCGTCCAGATAGGCGCGCGCCCGCGCACGCTCCGGCACGAAGCGCTCGCGCGGCAGGGAGCGGATTGCCTCGATCAGGCGCTCATCCGTGACCCTGTTGGTGCGGACCTGACTGTTCACCATGTGCTGGCGCGCGATTGCATAATCCATTTTCAAAATCCGCCCTCTCCGCTGAGGTCCTTCAACCCGCTGCCGCGATTGGTCTTGCCGCCAATTCCCGCCGCCTGTCCAATGACGATTCCGGGAACGGTTATAGCTGCCGGGCTGCCCGAACTCAACGCGGCGTGCCGCCGCCCACGGCCGATGCGGGTCGGGTTGCGCGTGCTTGACCGCCTCATCCGCCCGCCCTATACGTGCCTCGCCAAATACGGCCGCCCCCTCGGGACCCTCCTGATCCGGCCGCTTCCGGCCCGGTGGCAGAGTGGCCATGCAGAGGACTGCAAATCCTCGTACGTCGGTTCGATTCCGGCCCGGGCCTCCAAAGTCCATTCCTTCGGCGAGACCCCGCGGCGAGCGGCGTGTGACGCAGCAATCAGCCCGGCGGCTGGCCCGGCTGCTTGCGATCCAGCTCCGTGAAGCGGTCCAGATTGCGCAGCACCGGAAACAGGCCGGCCCAGGAAAGCGTGACCAGCAGGGTCATGCTGCCGCCCACCAGGACCGCCCCCACCGGTCCGAGCAGCGCGCCGCCCGTTCCGGCCACGAACATGCCCAGCTCATTGGAGGCCCCGATGAACACGGATTCGACCGCGGTGACCCGGCCGCGCAGCGCATCGGGGGTCGCCAGCGGGACGAGCGTGCCGCGGATATAGACGCTGACCATATCGGCCGCGCCGAGCACCAGCAGCGCGGCAAAGGAAAGCCAGTAGTCGCGCGACAGGCCGAACACGATCACCGCGATTCCGAACACCCCGACCGCCATGAACAGGCGCCGCCCGACATGGCGCTGCAGCGGGACCTGCGTCAGCAGCAGGGCGGTCAGCGTCGCGCCGGCACCCTGGGCGCTGCGCAGCAGGCCGCCGGCATCCGCGCCGACATGCAGGATGTCCTGCGCGAAAACCGGGATCAGCGCCGTTGCGCCCGAGAACAGGACGGCGAACAGGTCGAGCGAGATGGTGCCGAGCAGCAGGCGATTGCGGACGATCAGAACCAGTCCCGCCAGGATCGCCGCCAGGTTGCCCTCCCCCTCGCCCTTCGGCGGCGCCGCGACGGCACGGCTGCGCATCAGGAAGGCGCACAGGGATGCGCCCGCAAACCCGATCGCAGCGCCGCCATAGGCCATCGCCGGGTCGATCCAATAGAGCAGGCCGCCGAGGCCGGGACCGGCGATGGTGGCGACCTGCCAGCTGGTCGAGGACCAGGCAACGGCGCTGGCGAAGTGCTCCCTGGGCATCAGGCTGGGCATCATCGCCCGCGCCGCCGGGGTCGCGACCGCGCGCGCCACGCCGAAGCAAAGGGCGATCGAGAGGATCGCCAGCTCGGTGATCCGGTCGGTGGTGGCAAGGCTCACGAGGGTCAGCGCGGCAACGAGTTCGGCGGCAAAGCCGATCAGGATCAGGCGGCGGCGATCGAGCCGGTCCGCCATGTGGCCCGCCGGCAGCGCCAGCAGGGCGGCCGGCAGGAACTCCGCCAGCCCGACGAGGCCGAGCTGGAACGGATCGCGGGTGATCTCATAGATGTGCCAGGCCAGCGCCGTGGCCTGGACCTGCAGCGCGATGGTGGAGAGGAAGCTGGCGCCGAGGTAAAGGGAGAAGTCCCGCGCCCTCAGTGCGGCCAGACTGGATCCCCGCGTGTTCGCTGTCATGATCGGAGCTCAGCAGGCCAAAACTCGTGGTGACGCTAACGGCATCGCGTCCGACGGCAACGCACTTGCAAATCATGCAAAAACCGCGCGTGACGAGCACGCGCGGTTTGCTGTCGAAAACGCTTGGCGCGGTGCGGGTCGGCTCAGCCGCCCTCGCCCGGCGCGGTGGTCTCGAACTCCGCCTCGCCCGGCGTCGCTTCGGTCGGGAAGGCGACGCCCAGCGCCTGCACCAGCTCGCCCTGCGCGGCGAGGATGCGGTAGTTGGCGAACATCTCCTCGTAGGAGGCGGTGATCAGGTCGTTGCGCGACAGGAAGAGCTCGTTGGTCGCGTCCAGCAAGTCGAGCAGGCTGCGCTGGCCGATGTCGAACTGCTGCGCGTAGACGTCGCGCGTGTTCTGGTTGGCCTCGACCTGGTCGGTCAGGGTCTCGATGGCGTCCCGCTGCGTCTCGCGCGCGCTCCACGACAGGCGGATATCCTCCGCTACCGCGCGCTCCTGGACGCGGAGCTCCTCCTGCGCTTCGGCCTTGCGCCACTTGAACTCGCGCACCCGCGCGAGGTCCGCGCCGCCGCGATAGAGATTGTAGCGCGCGACCAGCAGGAACGTCGCGTTGTAGGTGGTGTTCTCGAGGCCGTTATTGTGGCGGTTGTTGTTGCCGATGACCTCCAGGTCGAGACGCGGATAGAGCGGCGCGGCCTCCTTGTCGATTTCGGCATCGGCGACGCGCACGTCGGCCTGCGCCAGCAGCACCTTCGGGTTGGTGGTCAGGCCGCGCGCCACCGATTCCTCCTCCGACGGCGCGATCATCGAGCCGTCCAACGTCACCGGCTCCAGCTCCTGCGGCTCGACGCCGATCACCCTCTGGAATACGGCGCGGGCATCGCGCAGGTCGCCTTGGATCTCGTTGAGCGCGGTGCGGGCGGTCGCCAGGCGCGCTTCCGCCTGACGGACGTCGGCCACGTTGCCGCCGCCAAGCTCGGAGCGACGCTGAACGAGGCCCAGCGTCGCCTCGTGGGCGCGGACGTTCTCCTCCGCGTTCTGCACGCGTTCGGTGTGGCGCAGCACGTCAAGGTAGGACTGGGTGGCGTCGAGCGCCGTGACATGGCCCTGGTCCTGGATTCGGTGGCCGGCGGAGGCCAAGCGCTGCTTCTGCCGCTCGACTTCGGAATCGGTCTCGAAGCCGTCGAAGATCCGCTGCTGCAGCGTGATCTGGGCGTCGCGGCGGCCATAGAGCCAGCGGCCCTTGTCATGGATGCCCTGATTGGTCTCCGCGCTGCCGCGGTCCGTGGTCTCGTTTTCGGAGAACTCGATCCCAGCATCCAGGCGGATGTCGATCTGCGGATAATAAAGCGCCCGCGCCTGCCGCAATTCAAAGTCGATCGCACGGCGGTTTTTGACCGTCACGCCCACTTCAGGATTGGTGGCGATCACCAAACCCACCGCGTCCTGGAGCGACATCGCGAACGACGGCCCCGCAAAACCCGCTACACCCGTCAACAGCGCCGTGCCAAGCAGCAGCGCAGTACGACGAAGCGACAAAGCTCGCATCTTCATGGTTATCCCCCAAATGCAGACAAATTGGCTGCGGCCCCCGAGGACCCTCTGCAGCGATCTAACTGTTTCGGAACCCTATACTAAGATTGTGTCCCTTTGATTGTAGTACCAGATTTACCATTCCCCCGCACCTGTTTTTTAACGCTCGGACAGGGCGGTATCCCTCGCTTTCAGGATCGGCTTCAACAGGTATGCTAGGACCGTTTTCTTTCCCGTTAAGATATCCACGGTCGCGGTCATGCCGGGAATGATCTGGAGTTCGTTGCCCTCCTTGCCGGTCAGGTAGTTTCGATCGGTGCGCAGGCGCACCCGGAAGAACAGCTCCTTCTTCTCGTTTTCGATGGCATCTGCGCTGATCTGCTCGACCTTCGCATCCAGGCCGCCATAGATGCTGTAGTCATAAGCCGTGATCTTGATCTTGGCGTCCTGGTCTGGGGCGATGAAGCCGCGGTCCTGCGGCCGGATCTGCGCCTCGATCAGCAGGGTGTCCTCGATTGGGACGATCTCCATCAGCTGCTCGGCGGGCTGCAGCACGGCGCCCAGGGTGTGGAACTTGATCTGCTTCACCGTGCCGTAGACCGGCGAGCGCAGGCTCTGCTCGCTGCCCTGCTCCACCGCCCCGTACAGCAGGGCGGCGACCGAGGCCAGCTCCGCGCGGTGCTGGTTCATCTGCTGCGCGGCCTCGGCGCGGAAGGTGGCGTCGATCTCCTTGAGCTTGGCTTGCACCTCGGCCAGGGCGGCGCGGGCCGGCGGCCGCGAGGCCTCGGCATTGGAGATCTCGGACTGGTATTGCTGCACTTCCTGCTGGGCCCGCAGCAGGTCGACCTTGGAGGCGATGTTGTTCAGCACCATCGGCTCCAGGATGTTCACCTGCTGCTGCGCGATGTTCAGGCTCTTGCGCGCGGTCGAGACCTTGGTGTCGATCTGGCGCAGCTCCGATTCCTTGGTCTCGATCTGCTGGTGGAGCGTCGCGCGCTGCGACTGAACCTGCTGCTGGCGGATGATGAAGACCGATTTCTCGGTCTCGACCACTTCCGGCGCCTCGGCGATCAGGTCGGCCGGGAAGATGATCTCCGACGGGTCGCTCTTGCCGGCGATCTCCGCCTGGAGGCGCGCCAGGGCCGCCGAGGACGTCCATTTGCGCTGGCGCAGCTCCGCCTCGTTGGTTTCCAGCTCGGTGTTGTCGAGCACGGCAACCACCTGCCCGGCCTCGACGATGTCGCCTTCGCGCACGTTGAGCTGCTTGATCTTGCCGCCCTTGACGCTCTGGATCACCTGGGTCTGGCTGGACGGGATGACCTTGCCCTCGCCGCGCGTGATCTCGTCCAGCACCGCGTAGTTCGCCCACACCAGGCCGATCACGACGATAGCGACCAGCGTGACCAGCAGCAGGTGGCCGAACAGCTTGGTGCCTTCGCGCTCCGTCTCGGAGGGGTCGATCCACAGATCCCGGTTGGTCAGCGACATACCCCTACTCCCTGGCCTGGACGCGCCCGCCCATCAGGGCCTCGAGCACGCCCGATTTCGGACCGTCAGCCACCACCTTGCCACGGTCCAGCACGATCAGCCGGTCGACCAGCGCCAGCATGGAATGCCGGTGCGTCACCAGGATGATGGTCTTGCCGCGCGCGATGGTGGCGAGGCGCTGCTTGAAGGCGGCCTCGGTGCTGTTGTCCATGGAGCTGGTCGGCTCGTCGAACACCATGATCTGCGGGTTGAGCAGCAAGGCGCGTGCGACCGCCACCGACTGCCGCTGCCCGCCGGAGAGCATGCGGCCGTTCTCGCCCACCGGCATGTCGTAGCCGAGCGGATGCTGCCGCACGAACTGGTCGACGCCGGAAAGCGTCGCGGCGCGGATCACCGACGCCTCGTCCACATAGGGCGCGCCCAGCGTGATGTTGTCCTTCACCGAGCCGTAGAACAGGTGCGGGTCCTGCAGCACGCAGCCGATGTTCTGCCTGAGGTCGGTCGGGTCGAGCTGGCGGATGTCCGTGCCGTCCACCAGCACCGCGCCTTCGGTCGGCTCGTAGAGTCCGAGGATCAGGCGCTCGATGGTGGTCTTGCCCGAGCCGATGCGGCCGAGGATGCCGACCCGCTCGCCCGGCTGGACCCGGAACGAGACGCCGTCCAGCGCCGCCGTCTGCGCGCTCGGATACTTGAAGGTGACGTTGCGGAACTCGATCGCGCCCTCGATCCGCGGGCGGCGGATGAAGACCTTGCCGCGCGGCCGCTCGACCGGCAGCTCCATCAGCTTGTTGAGCCCCTTGAGCGAGGTGAAGGACTGGTGGAAGCGAATGATGAGGCCGGCGATCTGGCCAAGCGGCGCCATGGCGCGGCCGGTCAGCATCGAGGCGGCGATCAGCGCGCCGGTCGTCATGTAGATGTCGCTCTCGGGACCGGTCGCGAAGATCCGGTAGCAGCCCCAGACGATGACGCCTGTGGTCGCGAGGTTGCTGGCCAGCATCACGAAATTGATGCCGAGGGTCGACCAGCGCTTCGAGGTCTCCGACGATGCTGACGAGGCCGCGACATAGCCGTCCCAGTTGCGCTGCATCTGGCCCTCGGCCGAGGTGGCCTTGATCATGTCGAGGCCGTTGATCGCCTCGACCAGGGTGGCGTGCTTCTGCGAGGTCTCGCGGTAGGAGCGCTCTACCGCCTTGCTCATCGGGAACTGCACCAGGATGCTGACAATGATCACGATCGGGATCAGCACGGCGGGCACGGTCACCACCGGCCCGGCGATGAGGAAGATGATGACCAGGAAGATCAGGATGAACGGCAGGTCGATCAGCGCCGACAGGCTGGCCGAGGTGAAGAAGTCGCGCAGCGTCTCGTATTGCTGCACGTTGCTGGCGAAGGCGCCGGAGGATTGCGGGCCGGCCGCCATCTTGATCGACAGGATATGCTCGAAGATCGCCGAGGAAACCTTGCGGTCCAGCGCCTTGCCCGCCTTGTCCAGGAACACCGCGCGCATGGTGCGCAGGGCGAAGTCGAACAGGTAGATGAGCAGCACGCCGAGCGCCAGCACCCACAGCGTCTCCTGCGCCTTGTTCGGCACCACGCGGTCATAGACCTGCATGGCGAAGATCGAGGAGGCGATGGTGAAGAGGTTCATCAGCAGCGCCGCCACCACGACCTCGACATAGATCGGGGTGTGGCGCATCACCTCGCCCCAGAACCAGTTGCGCTCGCGCGCTTCGGTCATTTCCGAGGAGCGGCTGTCGAGCCGGATCTTGGGCCGGACCACCAGCATGGTCCCGGTGTACTGCTCCTCGATCTCGGAGACCGGCGCGGTCACGATGCCGTCGAGATTGTCGGTGGTCGCGATGTCGATCTTGCCGCCCTTGACGGGCGCGAGCATCACGACTGCCTGGTGATCCTTCAGCAGCAGCACGGCGGGCAGGTTGATCGACTTGGTCTCCGCGAGGGTGCGGCGCACCTTGCTGGCCGCGAGACCGGCATTCTCCGCCGCGCGCACGAACAGGTCCGGCGTCATGCCGGCTTCGCCGATCGGCAGGCCGGCGGCCAGCGCCGCCAGCGATTTCGGATTCCCGAACAGGCGAGTCAGGATGACGAGGCAGGACAGCAGCGCATCGGACCGCATCTCCACGTCGCTCAGTTCCGGCAGTCCGGCCTCCGCCGCCATGGCGGGGACATTGGACGCGGCCGGCGTGGGCCGGCCCGCCTGGATACCCGTTGCCTGCATGCCGGTCCCCTGGACGCCGGCAGGCTGGGCCGCAGGCTGGGCCGCAGGCTGGGCGGCAGGTTGGGCAACAGGTTGGGCGGCAGGTTGGGCGGCCGGCCGAGCGGTGGCTGACGGCGCGCCCGCGGTTATGTGGGACTGGCCGGAAAGCGGCTGACCGGCAGAGGGTTGCCCAGCCGGTTGCCCAGTAGGTTGCCGGGCGGCGCCCGGCGCGGGCTGCGCGGCCGGTTGCGCGGGATTGAGGCGGGCGCCCTGGGTGATGGCCGTCTGGAAAGCGTTGTGCGCAGCGTTTGCCGTGGAGGCGGCGGCAATGGGCGCAGCGGCAATGGGCGCAGCGGCAATGGGCGCGGCGGCAATGGGTGCGGCCGCAATGGGGGCAGTGGCGCCGGGTGCAGTGGCATTGATCGCCGCCGGTGCGGGCCCGGCATTCGGCACGACGAACATCGGATCGGCGCGCCGGGCGGCCGCGGTGTCACCCGTCTTGGCGGCGGCCGGGCCGGAATCGTTGGCCGTAGGCTTGGGTGTGCCCGGCGAGGGCTTGGCGGCGTCCATGGTACCTTCGATCCGGCTTCCTGCAGTCGCGTGTACTACTGCATTGTTAAGGTTATGGTTTCGTTAAGACGTGGCCTGCCTTGCGCGCCGGCACGCAGCCCGGCACCCAAGCATTTATGTCCCGACCGATCCGCGCAAGCCCTCTGCCCATAGCCATCAGTATAGCAGCGTGCCGCCCCGTTCAGCGACGCCGCGCACGTTTACCCGAAATTTGTTGCCAGCGCCGCACTTTACGCCGGCACAGATATTCACGTCTCCGCTGCAATCATGACTCGACCGCGATAACCCCCAGGCGGTGCAGGATCGGCACCTCGTCCGACCAGAACCTGTCGAAGAATTGCGCAGCCCGACCCGGGTCGTCGAGCGGTTTTTCTTCCTTTGCCGGCTTGCTGAAGCGGATGCGCCGGCGCTTCACCTCGCTCAGCAGCCGCTCCTTGAGCTCGCTCTTGTCCTTCCACGGCTGGCTGCAGAGGGACAGGATCACCGCGAAAACCGGATCGATGCCGATAGCATTGCCCGCGACGGTTGAGACCACCTGCCCGGGGGCCAGGCTGTCGGCCACGCGCTTCACCAGAGCGCGGTTGACGGCGAGCGGAATGCGGATCTGCCTGGGGTCGGCGGGGATCGGCGCCGGCCTGCCGGCGCCGGCACAGGGCACGACGATGCCGGTGGCGGCCATCAGCGTCATAGTGCGCTCCACGTCGACATTGGCCAGCTTGCGCGCCGCGACCTCCTTGCGCAAATCGGCGATCGACCAGGCGCCCTGCCCCAGCAGTTCCTTGAAGGCGGGAAAGGCCTGCTCGTCGAACTTCACCTCGCCGCGCGCCACCTTGGCCATGTTGTTGAGGCTCTTGAGGTCGCGCGCGCTGCCGAACACCTGGCTGTCCATGTTGCGGGCGATCGCGGCCCGGGCGAGCTGCGCATGGCCGCGCACGAACACGTCGCGGCGGAAGCGCTGGTTCTGCGCCAAATCCTGGAAAAGCTGGCGCAGGCGCGCGCTCGGCTGGGCCTTCACCTTGGCCTGGAGGTCGTCGCCGCCCAGCAGCTCGAGGTGGTTCTCCGCCAGGGTGGCGGACCCGGCGAAGGTGAGCTTGGCGTTCGCCATCTCGTCCGCCACCTCGCTGCTGTAGAACGGCGTCCAATGCTCGTTCAGGAACTCGTGGGCGAGGTAGTTGGCGTTGCGCTCCGCCATCTTGGCGGCCATCTTGCCGGCGCTCGGCGCGGCGGCGAAATAGGCGAACTTGGCGCCGACCAGCTCCTCCACCGACTTGAGCGCGGCGGTGGTGCGCTGGGTCGCGTCGCCCGGCAGGTGGCGCGCCGTCTCGTAGACCAGCTTCTGCAGCGGACCGTCGGCAGCCCAGCCGGGCAGGCAATTGTAGCTGTTGTAGACGAGGCCCCCGGGCTTCAGCCGCTCGCGGATGATGCGCTGGATGCCGGCGCGCACCTCCGCGCTGACCCAGGCGTAGACGCCGTGCAGCACGATGAAATCGCATTCCGGCACTTCCTGCGCCGTGAGGTCGAGAAAGCTGCGCTCCAGGAACTCGATATTGCCGATGCCGGCCGCCCCGGCATAGCGCCGCGCCCAGTCGATATGCGCGGGATTGAAATCGACGCCGAAGAAGCGCCCCTGCGGATGCGCGCCGGCCAGCAGCGTGACCGTCTGCCCCAGGCCGCAGCCGAGCTCCAGGTAGGTGAAGCCGGGCTCGAGCGGCCGCGGCTGGCAGCCGTTCAGCACCGCGACATAGTTCAGCCAGGCCGGCGACAGCTCGCGGAAGAAATGCTCGGTGTAGAGGACTTCGGTGACGTAGCCCTGTGACCAGTCGGAGTCCATGCTTCCCCCAATGGGCGGCGGCGTTTATTGCCCTGTTCGCCACAGCCCCGCACCACCCACAGCCCGTCGGCGGCGGCATGGTTAATGCCACGGATTGGCGCGCGCGGTCAAAGCCCATCCTGCCCGCAAAGCCTGAACATTGCTTAAGCGCGCCCGGCTAATCCCCGGATTTTCGGGCAAAAAGAAGGGCGCCCGAAGGCGCCCCGATCTCTTCCCCAAGAGAAACTCGAGAAGTGGGAGGGCGCCCCGTGGGGTGAGGCGCCTCCCGTCAACGTGCTTCTGTCTTAGTTATTGCCATAGAGGATGTCGCCATTGTTGTCATCCATGGTCAGACCAGTGACGCCGAGGACGGTGATTCGGAGGTCGTTGCCCACACCGAAACCGTTACCTTCGGCATCAACCGTTATAACCGTGTCACTGCCGACCGTTTGAATGTTGATTCGGCTGGCCCTCGTGGCTTCGTTGGGATTGCCGAGCGCATCGAAGAGCGGGTTCAGGTCGATTACATCCTGACCGCCGCCGTTGGAACTAGCGTCAAAGCCGCTGATCACATCGTTGCCGTCGAGGGCCGAGGTGTAGCGGACAGTGTCGTGGCCGTCTCCGACATTGATCGTGTCGTTCCCCGCGCCGCCGACGTAGGTGTCGCCACCTTCGCCGCCGTCGAGAATGTCGTCTCCGTCACCGCCATTGATCGTATCACTGCCGTCATTTCCGAACACAATATCATTGCTCTTGCCGGCATTGATGATGTGAGAGTTGTCGCTGTCCACAATGATCTCCGAGTCGTCGGTCCCGGTGATATTGCCGTTGGACACCGCAGTCACTGTGACTTCTGCCGTGGCATTGCCCGCCTTATACGTGAAGTGGCCGACGTCGCCCGGATCGAAGCCGCTATCGGTGTTGACGGTGACGTTTCCACCACCCGTTGTCACGTCGTCGAAGGTACTGCCACCGTCGAACGCTGTGATCTGACTAATCGTCAACGCATTATCCGCGTCGCTGTCGTTCGCCAACAACGCCCAATGCGGCACGCTGAACGAGCTATTGTCGTTGATCGCTGTGATGATCGAATCCGGATTCGCCACCGTCGGATCATCCACCGCCGTCACCGTGATCGTCGCTGTCGCCGGCGTCACGTCCTCCAAGCCGTGATTGTCGATCGCGGCGTACTGGAACGTGGGCGAACCGTTGAAGTTGGGGTTCGGCACGAAATGCAAGGTGGCCGCATTGGCAACCGCAAGCACGGTGTCGTTCGCCGCGATCACGATCGTATGCGCAGCGTCGGCATAAAGCGTGCCGTTCGCCGGCAGAGAGATGATCCTGAACGAGGCCACCGTGCCGTTGGCGTCGGAACCCGAGAGCGAGACCGGGATGTTGGCCGCGTCCTCGGCGCCTGAGCCGGATACGGCATTGGTGCTCGGCCGGATGACAACGTCGTTGATGGTGACCGTGCCGGTGTCATCGGCGATCGTCCAGCCAGCGGGCGCGCCCGAGATGACGACGCTGTACTGCTCGTCGTTCTCGACCAGCCCGTCGGGCAGTGCGTTGACGGGGATCGACGCCGTGGTGGCACCCGCCAGGACCGTGACGCTCACGACGGTCGGCGTGTAGTCCGAACCGTTTCCCGCAGTGTCACCGACCTTGCTGAAGGTTACGGTGAAGGTGGTATCGGTCGTCACCGCTTCGGACAGCTTCACGGTCAGGTTTGACGTACTGCCCTCGTCCACCGTCGTGTCGTCGATCGAAACGACCGGCGGCAGATTCTCGATCGTGACCTTGAGCTGCGAGGTGTTGCTCACGTCGCCATCGTTGTCGGTGATCTTGTAGTCAAACACCTCCGTCTTGTCGCCGCCGGAGATGTTCTTGGGCACGAAGTCGAAGTCGCCGTCGGAGAAGTCGATCGTCATGCGGCCATGGTCGGTATCGAACGACACCTCCTTGCCATTGATGGCGGCCGCCTTGCCGTTGGCAACTCCATCGATCACGACCGCACCGGCACCGTCCCAGGTGATCTTGATGTCCAGGTCGTTGTTGGCGCTGTCGTATTCGAAGTACGACAGGTGCGCCGGACCATCGCCCGGGTTGTCGGGCGTTTTGTCGGCCGGAGCATCCGGATCGCTTTCGTTGTCCCCGTTCAGGATATTGCCCTCGATCGGCTCGCCGATCGTGCCCGTCAGCGTGGCGGACAGGTCGTTGAAGTCGTCGACCAGGATGACCGTGTTCGGCGGGCCGTCGTTTCCGTCCGGATCGGCCACATCGTTCAGGTGCTGGTTATTCGCACCGTTCGGAATGGCCGTCCCGAGGCCGACCGAGTAGACATGCTCGATCGGATTATTCTCGAGCAGTTCGTCCCAGTCCTCCCGCGTACCCTCGGTGATCCGGTTGCCCGAACCGCCGCCGGTGGTCGGCTCGCCGTCCGACAGGAAGTAGACGAGATTGTCGTGCGTGCCAAAGTCGCCGCGCCCGTCGGTATCCTCGAAGCCGTCGATCGCATCCTGGATCGCCGCTTCATAGTTGGTGAAGCCATTGCTCTGCGGGATGTCGTCGATCGCGTCGATGGCAGCCTGCAGGCTGAGCCAGGTCGGCTCACGATCGGAGCCGGAGTTGAAGGTGACCAGCATCACCCGAACGTCGCCGCCGGTTGCGGCATAGGCGTTGAGCATGTTGATCGCCGCCTGCTTCGCCGCTTCCAGCTTGCTGACGCCCGGGATACCCGACGGATCATTCATCGAGCCCGAGTTGTCGAACACCAGCAGGAGGTTGACGTTCTTCGGAGCCGGCTCGCTGCCCGACGCGACGTCGTCGTAGGTGATCGGCGTCTTGTCGACGTAGACGTCCTTGATGCAGACGGTCAGGTCCGCCGGGTTGCTCTGATCACCGTTGTCGTCGGTGATCTTGTAGGCGAAGTGCTCCTCCTTGTCGCCGCCGTCGATCGCGCCGGCGATGAAGTCGTAGTCGCCGGTGGAGAGATCGAAGGTCATGCGGCCATGCTCGGTGTCGAACGACACCTTGGTGCCGTTGATCACCGTGTTCTCGCCGCCGGAAACCTCACCCGGATCCACGTTGCCCACGCCATCCCAGTTGATGGTGATGTCGAGCCCGTTGTCGGTCGGGTGGTCGTACTGGAAGAACGAGACGTGGCTGAAGCCGTCGCCGACATTGTCCGCGTCGCCCGGCGTAGGCGCGCTGCCATCGCCGTCGACCGCGCCATTCGGGCTCGAGTCGTCATTCTCGATTGAGCCGTCGAGCACGTTGCCTTCGTTCAGCGTCCCGACCGTGCCGGCCAGCGTGGCGGACAGGTCGTTGAAGTCGTCGACCATGATGACCGTGTTCGGCGGGCCGTCGTTTCCGTCCGGATCGGCCACATCGTTCAGGTGCTGGTTATTCGCACCGTTCGGAATGGCCGTCCCGAGGCCGACCGAGTAGACATGCTCGATCGGATTATTCTCGAGCAGTTCGTCCCAGTCCTCCCGCGTACCCTCGGTGATCCGGTTGCCCGAACCGCCGCCGGTGGTCGGCTCGCCGTCCGACAGGAAGTAGACGAGATTGTCGTGCGTGCCAAAGTCGCCGCGCCCGTCGGTATCCTCGAAGCCGTCGATCGCATCCTGGATCGCCGCTTCATAGTTGGTGAAGCCATTGCTCTGCGGGATGTCGTCGATCGCGTCGATGGCAGCCTGCAGGCTGAGCCAGGTCGGCTCACGATCGGAGCCGGAGTTGAAGGTGACCAGCATCACCCGAACGTCGCCGCCGGTTGCGGCATAGGCGTTGAGCATGTTGATCGCCGCCTGCTTCGCCGCTTCTAGCTTGCTGACGCCCGGGATACCCGACGGATCATTCATCGAGCCCGAGTTGTCGAACACCAGCAGCAGGTTGACGTTCTTCGGAGCCGCCTCGTCGCCGCACTTCTTGTCGTCGTAGGCGACGGGGATCAGGTTATCGAGGCTCTGCACCTCCGCCTTGGCCTCCACGCTCTGCGAGTTGTTGTCCGGGTCGCACTCCTGGTCGGACGGTTTCTCCACCGCCGTTGCCGTCGCGGTGAAGTCGGCGGTCGTGCCTGAGGGGGCGCCGACATTCTTGATCTCGATCTGCAGATCGCTGATCGAGCCGACGCCGTCGACCCCGTCGCCGTCCTTGCTGTCGATTTTCAAGATCAGCGTCGTCGCGGTCGAGCTCGGATCCTTCACCACGCCGGCAGGCAGCGAGCTCAGGAAATTGCCCGTGAACTCAAAGCCGGCAGGCGCCGTAATCGTGACCTGGTGCGCTTCCGACCCGTCCTTGAAGTCGTCAAAAGTCGCATCCAAGGTCAGTGTGCCGAGCTCGTTGGTGCTGAACTTATCGCCAACATCGTCGCTGTCGGCGGCCGTGATCGTCACGCTGAGCACGCTGGGATCACCATCGCCGCCGTTGGCATCGTCCTTGCCATCCGCCACGGCATCGACCTGCACGAAGGCGTCGTCGTTGGCGGTGTCTTTCAGGCTCGGGTCGAAGTTGCTCTCCGATTCGACCACCGCAGTCACCGTGCCGAGATCGACGTCGCTGTCCGCCGGCGGAATGACAGTGAAGCTGCCGGCAAAGTCAGTGGTCGTCGCATTGTCGAACAAGATGGTGAGCTTGCCGTCCGCCCCGATCGTGTCCGTGACGCTGGTATTGGCCTGGTCGAGGCCGGTCCAGACGATCGTGAAGCCGGCCACGCTTGGCGGGAACGTGATCACGATGCTCGTCAGGTGCGAGCCATCCGTCGTGCTCGCCGTGACGGGGATCGACACGCCCTCGGAATCCTCGGGCACGCAGACCGGATCGGCGTTGGCGCCGAGGGTCACGCTCGCTTCCGGCGGGTTGCTCTTGCCGTCGATCTTGATCGTCAGCGTGGAGGAGGCCTTGTCGTCGTCGCCGTCCTTGACGGTGTAGTTGAAGACCTCCTGCAGCTGCTGGCCGGTCTCGAGATCCTTCACCGCCTGCTTGCTCTCATCCAGCACGTATTCGTAGTCGCCGTTGGCGCTCACATAGAGCGTGCCGTAGAGACCCTGGATCACGCCGTTGCTGTCGATGTTGCCGTTCTCCGCCGTGTCTTTCCAGGAGATGCTGCCGAACTTGTCGCTGCCCATGGAATCGGCGGTGCCGTCCGTGCCGTTCGCGTCGGGATCGACCGCCACGTCCACGCCCGTCACCACGTTGCCGGTGGCGATGGTCGGGCCGCCTTCCTTGACGCTGTCGCAATCGGCGTTGGCCGTCGGCCCGTCATCCTCGAACTTGATGATCTTGCCAAGGTCAACGCTCTTGGTGGCGGTATCGCCGTCGCCATCCGTCACGGTCATCTGCAGCAGCAGCTTGTTGCTGCCGGTGATGACCGCGGCCGAAGCGCCAGACTCGTCGTGGTCGTTCGAGTTGTTGTGCTCGACCGCGCGGTACTGGTGCACGGTCACGCTGCCGTCGGCGGCCACGATGATCTTGAACACCAGCTCGTTGGAGCCGGCGGTGCGGCCTTCGATCACGCCACCATTGTTCACCAGGTTCACGGCCTGGTTGCTCTGCGTGTCGACCAGTCCGGTATTGGCGTTGCCGATGGCCAGCGCGAAGGTCTTGGAATTGGCGCCCGCCGCGCCGTCGGTGCCGAAGTCCACGCTCGCGGAGAACAGGTTGTTGGCGCTGATGGTTACGTAGCCGATGTCGTCCAGGTCACCCGGCGAATCCGCCTCGTCATCCGAGTTGCCGGTCCCGCCTACTGTCTCGTCGAGAACCAGGGAGACGTTCTTGAGCTTGAACTCCTGGATCTTCGGGCCGTCATCCTCGAACTTGATGATCGAGCCGAGGTCGACGCAGTCGCTGGCGCTGTCGTTGTCGCCGTCGGTGACGGTGACATTCAGTAGCACCTTGCCCGGATCCATGATCTCCGGCGAGTTCGACTCGTCGTGGTCGTTCGGGTTGTCGTGCTCCACCGCGCGCTTCTGGTGGACCGTCACCTCGCCGCTGTCGTCGTCAACCGAGATCGTGAACGCCAGCTCGCCGCCAGCGTTGCCCACGCGGCCTTCGATCACACCGCTGCCATTCAGCACCAGGACGATCGGCTGGTCGGTCACGGCGTCCACCAGGCCGGACGGCGTGCCGTTGCCGCCGGGGATGGAGAGCGCGAATACCTTCGCGTTGCTGTCCGCCGCGCCGTCCGTGCCGAAATCGGTGAACTCGCTGAACAGCAGGAAGGCCGGCACCTTGGCGTAGCCGATATCGCCGGGAGCACCGGCCCAATCGTCCAGCTCGTTCAGATCGCCCAGGTCGATGTCCCAGATGCTGCCAGCGACCGATTCGTCGAGCACGATCTTCGCGCCGTGGTGCAGGTTGAGATCGGTCGTCGGCCCGTCATCGTCGAACGAGATGCCGCAGCCGATGTCGACGGTCTCACTGTCCTTGTCGTTGTCGTTGTCGGTGGCGGTAGCCTTGACGCCGAGGATGCCATCGCCCAGGAACAGCACCTCGTCATGCGCGCCGGGCGCCGGCTCGGTGCCGCCGTGATCGACGGCGCGGTACTGGACGGAGACGATGTCGCCGCTGTCCTGGTCGAGCCACACCGCGAACACCAGGTGGCCCTCGCCGTCCACGCCGTAGACCACGCCCGAGGGCGCCTGGCACAGCGTGACCGGCGTGCCGGTCTTGGTGTCGATGAGGTTGGTCTGCTCGCACAGGATCTTGAGCTCGTAGCAGGCCGAGCCGCCATCGGCGCCGAAATTCACCTTGAACAGCTTCTCGACGTTGTCCGCGGAGGCGCCGATCGGCAGCGGCACGAAGACCGGCAGGCCGTTCAGGGCAGCCTTGATCACATCGGCCGCGTTGTCGATCACGTCGCCCTCGACGGTCGAGCCGTCGGCGGGCGTGTTGTTCGGGTGGTTGAGGTCGTCGTAGTCCTGCTGGCTGAGGCTGAGGGACTCGTCCATCGCGAGGTTCAGCTTCGCGCCGTGGCACTCCTCCACCTTCGGCGTGTCGTCGTCGACAGAGATCTTGATCTTGCCTTCGGCGGAGTCGCCGTCGCCGTCGTAGCCGTTGACCTTGAACTCGAACTTGAAGTTGTCCTCGTACTTGGTCTCCGTCTGGCTCTTGCCGTCGTCCTGGAACGGATGCTCCAGCGGCTTGTGCAGGCAGAACTCGAACGCGCCCACGTTGCTGCCGGCGGTGTCGAGGGTGAAGGTGAAGACCTTCTCGTTGCCGTTGATGTAGGCGGTCCAGGTCACCACGCCGGTGCCGGCGTCGGGCCCGGACTTCACGAAGGTGAGCGCCTCGCCGTCGATGGCGTAGAGGCCGCTGCCACCGACGACCGGGTTGCCCTGGGCGTCGAAGGAGAGCGTGAGGACAGTGTTCTGGGCCGCGTCCTTGACGGTCAGCTCGCAGATCTCGAGATGGCCCGGCTTGTCGCTGCCGAAGTCGAACTTGATCTTGCCCGAGGTCTTGGTGTCGCCGCCATCGTCGCCGGGGCCGCCCGGGATGCCTTCCGGCAGCTTGTCCTCGTCGATGTCATCGCTTTCGTTGCGATCCCAATCCACCTTCTCGAACACCGGCCCGTCATCTTCGAAGGAGATGCCCTTGCCGATGTCGACGGTCTTGCAGTCGGAGTCGCCGTCCTTGTCCGTCGCGGTCACGGTGACGCCGAGCAGGCCGCTGTCGAGGCAGGCCACCTCGTCATGCGCGCCGGGCTTGCCTTCCTCGTCGCCGTGATCGATGGCGCGGAACTGCGCCATGACGAGCTTGCCGCTGTCCGCGTCGATCCAGATCGCGAACACCACCTCGTTGCCGGCCATGCCCTTCACGATGTCGCCGTGCTTGACCAGCGTGATGCACGCGCCGGTCTCGGTGTCCCTGAGGTTGGTCTTGCCGTCGCCGCACAGGATGGTCAGGTCGTAGCAGACCGAGCAGCCCTTGTCGGAGCCGAAGTCGATCTTGAACAGCTTCTCGGCATTGTCGTGCGCGAAGCCGATCAGGTCCGGGACGTTGCCCGGGAAGATCGCGTCGAAGATGTCGACCACCAGGCTGAGCGGATACTCGTCGTTCTCGGCCGCCGGGCCGTCCTGCTTGCCGTTCGGCTCGTCGCGGTCGTCGTCACGCGGGAAGATGTCGAGGAAGTGCTTGGCCGTGCTCTCGTCCACCGCCAGATTGACCTCGCAGTCGGTGGCGCAGATCACCGGGCCGTCATCCTCGAAGGAGATGCCCTTGCTGATGTCGACGGTCTTCGAGTCCTTGTCGCCGTCCTTGTCGTAGGCGGTCGCGGTGACGCCGAGCGTGCAATCGTCGAGGAACTTCACCTCGTCATGCGCACCCTTGCCGCCTTCCTCGTCGCCATGATCGATCGCGCGGTACTGGGCCGTGACGATCTTGCCGCTGTCGTGGTCGAGCCAGACCGCGAACACCAGGTTGCCGCAGCCGTCGCGGCCCTCCACGATGCCGTACTGGTTGGTGCACAGCGTGATGCAGGTGCCGGTTTCGGTGTCGGTGAGGCTGGTGTTGCTGTTGAGGATGGTGAGCTCGTAGCAGATCACGCAGCCCTTGTCGGTGCCGAAATCCACCTTGAACAGCTTGGCCACGTTGTCCGCGGCCGCGCCGATCGGCGGCGGGCAGGTTTCCAGCCCCGAGCACTCCACCGCGATCTTGTTCAGGACCTCGTCGTTCTCCGGCGTCCAGCCGTCCTTGATGCCCCAGAAGCCGTGCTGGTTCTGGTCGTACGGACGGTGGCCATGGCCCTCCGACTCGTCCATCGCCAGGGTCAGCTTGCAGTCGGTGCCGCACACGGTCGGGCCGTCATCCTGGAACACGATGGAGGGATTGCCGTCGCAGCCGTCGAGCGGCTGGCGCGCGATCACTGCGTCGCCGTCGGCGTCGGTCACCTTCACCTGCAGGTAGATGAGGGCGTTGTCCGCGCAGTCCAGCAGCGTCAGGGATTCGTCGCTGTCGCAGCCGTCCGGGTGCTTGATGGCGCGGTACTGCGCCAGCTCCAGGTTGCCGGAGTCCGACACGTGCAGCGCGAAGCTGATCGGGCCGTCCTTGCCGCCGACGCGGCCGACCACGAAGGTCTCGCCGCATTCCTGCACCGTGTAGAGGAAGATCGGCAGGCCGCTCTTGGTGTCGGTGAGGTTGGTCTTCTCGCCGCAGAAATCCTTGCCGAAGCAGTTGACGATGCTGACCGGCGAAACCTTGCCGGGGCCATCAGCGCCGAAGGCCGCCTCGGGGTCGCTGCTGCCGCCGCTGAGGTCGATCTTCAGTTCGGTCTTGGCGTAGCCGATCGCGTCGACGCAGTGCAGCGCGTCCTCGAACTTGTCGAAGCTGTGGAGGTACCAGACATCGTCCTCCTTCTGCCCGGACGCGTCCGGGTCGTGGTCCCAGGGGAACCACTTGCCGCCGATCTGCTTGCCGGCGGTCTCGTCGTGGACCAGCTTGTTGTCCTCGTCGCAGAACGAGATCTCGACCTTGCAGGCGTCGGGGCTGTCGTCATCGACGCTCAGCTTCACGCTGCCGTCGGCATGGTCGCCGTCGACGTCGTAGCCGCGCACGGTGAAGTCGAACTTGAAGTTGTCTTCCCAGGCGCCCTTGCCGTTATCGTGGTTGTTGTCCCAGGGCTTGCCGTTGGTGTCCGGGTGCTCGAGCGGCTGGTGCAGGCAGAAATCGAACTTGCCGATGTTGTGCCCCTTGGTGTCGAGGCTGAAGGTGAAGACCTTCTCACCAGGGCAGCCCGCGATATAGGCCGTCCAACTCACCACGCCGTTGGCGTCCGGGCCCGACTTTTCGAACGCGAGCGCCTTGTTGTCGATCGCGAACAGGCCCAGCCCGCCGACGACCGGGTGGCCTTCGGCGTTGAACGAGAGCGTGAGCACGGTCTTGCCCGCCGAGTCCTTGACCGTCAGGTCGCGGATCTCGAGATGGCCCGGCTGGTCGGTGCCGAAGTGGAACACCACCTTGCCGTCGGCCTTGCGCCCGCCGTCATTGTCGCCCGGGCCGCCGTAATTGCCGTGGGGCAGCGCGTCCTCGTCGATCAAGCCAATGCCGAACAGGCTGTCGCAATCGTGGCCCCAATCGACCTCGCAGAACCTCGGCCCGTCATCCTCGATCCGCAGATCGACGTGCTGGATCGCATGGTCGCCGTCCTGGTCGGTGGCGCGGATATAGATGATCGGCTCGCCGTCAATGCCGACGATCGAGAACCCGTCGTCGTGCGCGCTCGGGAACGGGAAGAACGCGCCGTCGACGTCGTGGTTGATCTGGTGCAGCTGGAAGAAGCTGACCTGGCCGCCATCGTCGATGTTCAGCACGAACACCGCGGTCTCGCCGCCCGCGGCGTCGCCGTTGACGTCGACGTAGCCGACGACGGTCTGCGCATCGATCTGGCGCACCCAGACGGGCAGCACCGCGGGCTCCGCGCCGACGGCGCTCCAGGTGACCGTGGCGTTGGTCTGCCGGTCGGCGACAGTCAGGTGCGCGTCGGCCGTCGGGTAGCCGACCGTGCTCTCCTTGACCATGAAGAGCTCGAACGGATGCTCGTTCTCGCCGCTGCCGGAGAGCGCGCCATAGACCGAGTCGCGCGCCTTCGAGTTGTCCTTATCGAACTCCGTCGCGCCATCGGCGCCGAAGCTGACATGAGCCTGGGCAATGGCCGCGCCGATGGCACCGCCGAAGCTCTTGCCGTAGGGGACGTCGAAGCCGGCGTCCAGGATCTTGTCGCCCAAGTCGGCGCCGAGGTTGGAGACATAGGGATCGAAGATAGACACGTCATCGGAGAACGGCTGCTCGCCGAAGGTCTCGTCGTGGGTGATGTCGGCGTCCTTGAGGACGATCTGGAGGCCCTCGCCGCTGCCCTGGACCTCGCCGAAGAACGGGATGTCGTCGACCGCGCCGAGCGGCAGCACGCCGAAGCCCGAGGAGCCGTCGGAATCCGTGACCTTGAACTTCACCGGCAGGTCGAGGGTCTGCTCGTTCGCGCCGATCAGGCCTGCGGGCGCCTGGTTGTCGATGTTGTCGTGCAGCGTGAAGCTGACCTTGAACTCGCTCGGCGAGGTGTACTCCTCGACGTGGATCTCAAACACCAGGCGCTCGGTGGCGTCGTCGTATTTGCCGTCCTTGTTGCTGTCGATGAAAGCGAAGATGCCGTTGCCATGCACGCCGGGCACGGCGGGATTGATCGCGTAGCTGATCTTCTCGCCATCGGAGGTCAGCTTGCTCGGCAGCAGCGCGGGATCGACCGCGAGCTTGCCCGGAGCGTCGTCCTTGAAGTCGACGGTGATGAGCGCATAGGCGGTCGTGGGCTCGCGGTCGCCATCGGCGCCCTGGCCGTTCTCGTCCTTGTTGTCGAGGTCGCCAGGCTGGTTCTCGCGATCGTCGGTGTCGAACGGATCGTTGCCGGCCGGGCCGCCCACGACCTTGAGCGCCACCGTCCGCTCGGAGAGGGCGGGCTGACCAGCCTCGCCATTCAGGTCATCCTCGTTGACGATGCCGTTCAGCGGGTCGAACGAGAAACCGATGATCTCCGGCTGGGTATCGATCTCCTCCACGTCCTCGCGGCGCTCGTCGTCAATCAGCTTGTACTGCAGGAAGGTGCCGGCCAGCGGGCCTTCGGCGGAGAACCCGCCGAGCGACGCGCCCGGGCCGAACGGCGTGTAGATGCCGTTGGTCGGCGCCGTGTCGCCCTGCGCACCCGCGGCGGGGCCGGCCGCGGTCTGGATGTCGAGCGAAGTATCGGTGGCGGCGATCACCTCGACCGGGTCCACCACGTCGCCGTCGCTGGTGGTGATGACGATCGCGGCTTCCTCATGGGCTACCACGTAGCCCTGCAGGATGATCGTGCGCCCATCGATCACGAAGGCGAGGTTGCCTTCCGGGCCGATCTTCGCCGCCAGGCCATTCACGCTCTCCACCGGCAGCACGATGGTCTGCCCCGGCTGGACCGGGATGCGCACCACCTGCTCGCCCTGCGGCAGCTGGATCGGATCGCCCGCTGCGGTGAGCTGCACGGCGCTGACCTCGAGCTCGCTGGCAGCCATGTCGGCGCCGGCGTCAAGATGCGCTTCGCCCGTCGGGAGAATCGTGGAGTCCGTAGCCATGTAATTGCCCTCTGTGTGGCGCCGGGTGCCGTTTACCCGACGTGGTTGCCGAGGCCGGTCCCTGTCGTCCCCAAGACGACCCCCAAGTGATGGACTGCGGCCGGGCGGGAGTATCGGATGAGAAAAATGCCCGGCGCAATTCGCTCGAATGCGAATTAAATATACTGGGATATGTAGGTAATAAGAATCGGGGCCGAATTCTTAAGAAATCGGCCAGTTAGGTTCATTTTCCATTAATTAAGGTTCACTCACCATTCATCTGGCTGAACGGATGTGACAGGGGAACAGGGCTGGCGCGGAGGCGCAAAAGCGCAAAAAAGAGGCGCCCGAAGGCGCCTCCTTGGATCTGCGATGGGTCTTAGAGTGGGCTACAGCGTGCCAAGCTGGACGTCGTCCGTGGCCGCCGTGCCCTTGGTTATGCCGGAGGTCACGCCGATGATTGTGACCTGAATGTCGCCGGCGTCATCGAACGCCAGATTGCCGTCGACATCGACCTTGACCAGCGTATTGCCGCCCGAGGTCGAAATGTCGACCCGGGCCGCGCGGTCGACGCTATCAACCGAGAGGCTGTCGAACAGGCCATCCAGGTCGATGACGTCCTGCCCGTCGGTCGCGTCGTTGTCGAAGCCGTTGATCACATCCTTGCCGTCCAGCGCGCTGGTGATTCGCACGGTGTCGTTGCCCAGGTTGACGTCGACCGTGTCGTCGCCCTGCCCGCCGGTGATGGTGTCGTTGCCGCCACCGCCGGTCAGCGTGTCGTTGCCACCAAGGCCAGACAGCTTGTTCGCACTGGCATCCCCCGTGAGGGTATCAATGAAGTCTGAGCCAATGATGTTCTCGAGCCCGGAGATCACGTCGCCCGTCGCATAGCCGCCAGACGCTGTGTTCGTCGCCAGGTTCACGGTCACGCCGGCTTCGGAGTTGCTGTAGTCGATGGTGTCCCCGCCACCGGCCCCACCGCTGATGGTGTCCGCGCCCTCCCCGGAAGCCAGCACCTCGGGGGCGCCAGTTCCGGTCAGCGTGAACTTGTCAGATCCCTCGCCATCGGTTCCCACCAAATCGACCGTAAGCCCGTCGGCAACGGTCTTCGAGTCACCATCCCTGTCCACGACGGTTAGATCAAAGTTCAGCGAAAGGTCGCCGATGGTGGTCTCCGAGTTGAAAGTAAGATCCGTGAAGTTGACGGAGGCGCCGTCGTTTGCGTTCCCGGGATTATTGGTGTTCGCGATCGACAGTGACGTGAACGGAAAGTATCCATTGCTCCAGTTGAGGCTGCCGTTGATGACGAGCGGCACGCCGTTGTTTCCGCCGGGATCGTTCAGCACGACAGTCGCCGTCGAAGTGGTGTTCCCGTCGCTGATCGTGATCACCAAGGTGACCTGCGACGCGCTTCCCGTGAACTTGGCCACCGTCAGTGAGACGGCCGGTTGCGACTGCGCGAAGTCGAAAAGCAGCGTTTCGCCTACGTCGGTGTTCTGGTTGTCAACCGCCAGACCATTGTTCGACGTGTTAACGTCATCGTCCACGCCAGCCTTAAGAGCATCGATGGTGACATCCGGGGTTTCGCCCGGTGGCAAAGTGGCGGGAGTGTAGAACGTGCCATCCAGGATGTACAGCTGATCGAAATTTCCGGAGGGCGCAGTCGCGAACTCAACGGTATCGATTTGCGCGAACCCATTGTTCAGCAGGTCGAACTGATACGTGCCATCGCAATTCGCCGTCAGGTCGAAGAACCCTTCCTTGCCTGCGAAGGAAAGATTGCCAGACGTTCCGCTGGGTGCCTCCACGAATGCATGGACTTCGCCTTCCTCGGTCACAGCATTGAACGTGGCGTAGTAATAGAAGGTGAAGTTCACATCACCACCGGTCACGTCGACCTTGAACACCTGGTTGCCGTTCGCGTCTGTGCCGAGCGATGTGGTCGTGTAGCTTGTGCCGGCCGCGGCGCTGCCGAGATCGACGAGCACCTGCTTGCACAGATCCGCGCCGAAACCGGCATCGAAGGTGCCGTTGACCGACAATCCCTCAACGTTCGGCATGATCGCATCTTGGATCGAGTTGATGACGGGGCTGTCGTCCTCGACCTGGACATTGAAGCTGTCCGTGCTCGTCGAGGTGCCGTCGCTCGCCTGCACCGTGATGTCGAAGTTGAGCTCGTCCTCGACATTCACATTCGGGTGGTTCAGCGGCTGATGCAGCGTCACGGTGTAAGTGTAGGTGTTCAAACCGCTCGGGGCGATCTCCACCGTCAAAGCCACGCTGCCGTTGGCCATACCGGTCAGCGTCAGGCCATCACCCGAGATGCTCCAGTCCACGACGTCGTTCGTGCCGCCGAAGGTCCAGGCCGGGAAGGAACCGGTATCGATGATCGATACCGTCACTGCATCACCATCCACATCTGAGACCGTCAGGTTGCCGACGAACGTCTTTGAATCGGTGTCATCGTTCGGCACACCTACATTGTCCTTGAGGCCGCCCGTGAGGCCCTCGTCCGAAACGATCGCGATCGCGCTGACCTCGATTGTGGGCGCGTCGTTTGTGCTGGTTACCTCGGTATCGCTCTGGGTGGCCTTGTTGTTATCGAAATCGCACTCTTCGTCTGTAGGATCCTCCTCTGCCGTCACCGTGGCCGTGAAGTTGCCAGAGGTCCCGCCCGACACACCGCCGGTATAGGTCACCGGGATGCTGAGGTTGAAACTGCCGACGCCACCCGGATTGCTGCTGTCGACATTGAACACCAGCTTACCAGGCGTCGACGACGCGTCGACCGTTACTCCTGCCGGCAACGGGCCAGGCACCAGCGGATCGAACACAAAGCCGTCAGGCGCCTCGACGGTCAGGGTGTGGGTCTCCGATCCGTCCTTATAGTCGTCGAACGTCGCACTGATGTTTACAGTGCCGGTTTCGTTGGTCTGGAACGTGGTACCGGCGTCGCCGCCATCTTCGATCGAGGTGATCGTAACGCCCAGCGCCTCACCATCCCCATCATCGCCATCGGCGATCGCATCGACCCGCACGAAGGCATCGTCGGCGTCGGTGTCCTTGATCGTCGGGTCGGTGTTGTTTGCCGCCTCGACCGTGGCAGTCAGGGTGCCCAGATCCACGTCGCTATCCGCCGGCGGCTGCACAATGAAGCTGCCGGTGAAGTCCGTCGTCGTCGCATTGTCGAAGGTGATGGTGATCTTGCCATCCACCGCGATCGTGTTGGTGATCGTCGTGTTCGCGAGGTTGAGCCCGGTGAGGGTGAATACCCAGCCGTCGGAGATCGCGTCCGTGGGGAACCCCGAGATCACGATCGTCGTCAAATGCGAGCCAGCCGTGGTCGAAGCCACCACCGGGATCTCCACGCCCGTGGAATCCTCCGGCACGCAGATCGGCGCGGTGTTGCCTTCCGCCCCGATCCGGATCTCCGTCGTCGGCGCGTCGGCGATCACCACATCATCGGTCGCCGAGGCCGAGTCGGTGTTGTTGTTCGGGTCACACTCCTCATCGGTCGGGGTCTCGGTCGTCGTCACCGTCGCGGTGAAGTCACCCGACTCACCATCGGCCTCGCTCCCGCCATAGGTCACCGGGATGTTCAGCGTGAGGTCCGACACGCCGTCGACGCCTTCGCTGTCGACCTTGAACACCAGCTTCGTGTCGGTCGAGCTCCCGTCCAGCGCCACGCCCGGCGGCAGCAGGCCGACATTCCCCAGATCGAACGTGAAGCCGGCCGGCGCATCCACCGTCAGCGTGTGGGTCTCCGACCCATCCGTGAAGTCGTCGAACGAGGCCGTCACCGTCACCGTGCCGGCCTCGCCGCCCTGGAAGGTCGCATTCGCATCGCCGCCATCGGAAACCGAGATCGTCACGCCGAACACGTCGGCGTCGCCGTCATCGCCCTTGTCATCGCCATCGGCGATCGCATCGACCCGCACGAAGGCATCGTCGGCGTCGGTGTCCTTGATCGTCGGGTCGGTGTTGTTCGCCGCCTCCACCGTGGCAGTCAGGGTGCCCAGATCCACGTCGCTGTCCGCCGGCGGCTGCACAATGAAGCTGCCGGTGAAGTCCGTCGTCGTCGCATTGTCGAAGGTGATGGTGATTTTGCCATCCACCGCGATCGTGTTGGTGATCGTCGTGTTCGCGAGGTCGAGCCCGGTGAGGGTGAATACCCAGCCGTCGGAGATCGCGTCCGTGGGGAAGCCCGAGATCACGATCGTCGTCAGGTGCGAGCCAGCCGTGGTCGAAGCCACCACCGGGATCTCCACGCCCGTGGAATCCTCCGGCACGCAGATCGGCGCGGTGTTGCCTTCCGCCCCGATCCGGATCTCCGTCGTCGGCGCGTCGGCGATCACGGCATCATCGGTCGCCGAGGCCGAGTCGGTGTTGTTGTTCGGGGCGCACTCTTCGTCCGTCGGGGTCTCGGTCGTCGTCACCGTCGCGGTGAAGTCACCCGACTCACCATCGGCCTCGCTCCCGCCATAGGTCACCGGGATGTTCAAGGTGAGGTCCGATACGCCGTCGGCGCCTTCGCTGTCGACCTTGAACACCAGCTTCGTGTCGGTCGAGCTCGCGTCCAGCACCACGCCAGGCGGCAGCAGCCCGACATCACCCAGGTCGAACGTGAAGCCGGCCGGCGCCTCGACGGTCAGGGTGTGGGTCTCCGACCCGTCCGTGAAGTCGTCGAACGAGGCCGTCACCGTCACCGTGCCGACCTCGCCGCCCTGGAAGGTCGCATTCGCATCGCCGCCATCGGAAACCGAGATCGTCACGCCGAACACGTCGGCATCGCCGTCATCGCCCTTGTCGTCGCCATCGGCGATCGCATCGACCCGCACGAAGGCGTCATCCGCATCGGTGTCCTTGACCGTCGGGTCGGTGTTGTTCGCCGCCTCGACCGTGGCAGTCAGGGTGCCCAGATCGACATCGCTGTCCGCCGGCGGCTGCACAATGAAGCTGCCGGTGAAGTCCGTCGTCGTCGCATTGTCGAAGGTGATGGTGATCTTGCCATCCACCGCGATCGTGTTGGTGATTGTCGTGTTCGCGAGGTCGAGCCCGGTGAGGGTGAATACCCAGCCGTCGGAGATCGCGTCCGTGGGGAAGCCCGAGATCACGATCGTCGTCAGGTGCGAGCCAGCCGTGGTCGAAGCCACCACCGGGATCTCCACGCCCGTGGAATCCTCCGGCACGCAAATCGGCGCGGTGTTGCCTTCCGCCCCGATCCGGATCTCCGTGCTCGGGATTTCGGCGATCACGGCATCATCGGTCGCCGAGGCCGAGTCGGTGTTGTTGTTCGGGTCGCACTCTTCGTCCGTCGGGGTCTCGGTCGTCGTCACCGTCGCGGTGAAGTCACCCGACTCACCATCGGCCTCGCTCCCGCCATAGGTCACCGGGATGTTCAAGGTGAGGTCCGACACCCCGTCGGCGCCTTCGCTGTCGACCTTGAACACCAGCTTCGTGTCGGTCGAGCTCGCGTCCAGCACCACGCCAGGCGGCAGCAGCCCGACATCACCCAGGTCGAACGTGAAGCCGGCCGGCGCATCCACCGTCAGCGTGTGGGTCTCCGACCCGTCCGTGAAGTCGTCGAACGAGGCCGTCACCGTCACCGTGCCGACCTCGCCGCCCTGGAAGGTCGCATTCGCATCGCCGCCATCGGAAACCGAGATCGTCACGCCGAACACGTCGGCATCGCCGTCATCGCCCTTGTCATCGCCATCGGCGATCGCATCGACCCGCACGAAGGCATCGTCCACATTCGTGTTCTTGACTGTCGGGTCGATATCGCTTGCTGCCTCGACGGTGGCCGTCAGCGTGCCCAGATCCACGTCACTGTCCGCCGGCGGCTTCACAATGAAGCTGCCGGTGAAGCTAACTGCCGATGCTCCGATGAAGGTAATCGTGATCGTGCCGTCAACGGCAATGTTGTTTGTTATTGTCGTATTGGCCAAATCCAGGCCGCTGAAATCGAACACAAAGCCCGCACCACCCACCGGAAAACCGGAAATGACGATGGACGTAAGATGCGAGCCCGCGTTGGTCGACGCATTGACCAGGATCGCTTCGCCCTGTGAGTCCTCGGGCACGCAGATCGGGTCAACACCGCCCTCTGCGGCGATCGAGATTTCCGGCGTCGGGACTGGAATTTCGGGCTGCTCCGGCTCCTCTTCGATATCCCGCACGAACTCGCGACGCTCGTCGTCGATCAGCTTGTATTGCAGGAAGGTTGCGCCCAGCGGGCCTTCGGCGGAGAAGCCGCCGAGCGACGCGCCCGGACCGAACGGCGTGTAGATGCCGTTGGTCGGCGCCGTGTCGCCCTGCGCACCCGCGGCGGGGCCGGCCGCGGTCTGGATGTCGAGCGAGGAATCGGTGGCGGCGATCACGTCAACCGGGTCGACCAGGTCGCCGTCGCTGGTGGTGATGACGATCGCGGCTTCCTCATGGGCTACCACGTAGCCCTGCAGGATGATCGTGCGCCCATCGATCACGAAGGCGAGGTTGCCTTCCGGGCCGATCTTCGCCGCCAGGCCATCCACGCTCTCCACCGGCAGCACGATGGTCTGCCCAGGCTGGACCGGGATGCGCACCACCTGCTCGCCCTGCGGCAGCTGGATCGGATCGCCCGCTGCGGTGAGCTGCACGGCGCTGACCTCGAACTCGCTGGCAGCCATGTCGGCGCCGGCGTCAAGATGCGCTTCGCCCGTCGGGAGAATCGTGGAGTCCGTAGCCATGTAATTTGCCCTCTCGCGTTGCCCGCCGAGCGCCGTACCCGACGGTGTTGGCCGGTCGGGGAGACCGGGTCGAAATTCCCCAAGAACGAGGTGCGGTGGATGCGCGGACAGGGAGAATGCGGGTGATTTTTCGTTAAGCCACGGCGTTGCGGACGCGTCGTCGCGCCGCCATGCCGCTCGATCACCGCATTTTCTCCTTGCCCTGCCCCAACGCCGAGATCGCGGCCAAGCAGGCCGAAACCTCCCCAAGTTTGTTCGGCATTTCCCGAAGCCCGGGGTCTGCAGCGCCTGCAGCCACGGAAAGGTTAAGGAATGCCGCGTATCGAGGTGCAATTATCGAAAATGCGGATGAACCCCGGCTGAACGGACAGGCGCCTAGTCACACCGGGATATGCGGGAAAAGTCGATTTCCGCTCTTTCAGACGGTGAGTCAGTCGGGCGCGCGCCGCCGCAGGACGGACGACTTGTCACGGCGCTCGAATCAGGGAAGGCCCGCAGCGACGCGGTCAGGCCGAGGCGTCGATCATCAGGAAATACAGCAGGTCGCCTTCGGCACGCACGACGGCGGGACAGATGCTGCCTTTCGCCATGATTAGCCGGCCGGGCCGCAGGCAGATGACGCGCGCGGGGAAGACGTTCGACCGGCCGTTGGCGTATTGCTCCAGGATCTGCGGCAGCGGGATCGGCACCTTGATCTGCATGTAGCGGTCGATCGGCTTGTCGCGCAGCGATGCCTCGTCGATCGAGAGCCATTTCTGCGCCGCCGCGTTGGTCTTCAGCACCAAACTCTGCGCGTTCAGCAGGAAGCACGGCGCGGGGCACGCATCGGCGACCGAGGCCGCGGAGATTCCCTGCGTGCTCATCGACATCTCGCGCAGCTTCTGCTCGAGGTCGTGGACCTGGAGCTTCAGTTCATCGACGCAATAGGAGCGCAGCGTGGCCGACAGGTTCGCGCCCGGCGGGCACGCCTCCGCAATCTCGCCGATCAAGCGATTCAGCCGCTTGCCGCGGCGCTGCGCGGAGCGCTCGAGGATCTCCCAGATGTCGGCGCCGAGCTTCAGCGAATAGCGCCGTCCCCGATGCTGGACGATGCGATGGATGATCTTGAGTTGCGGCGCCCGCGCGGGCCCGCCCTCGGCGGAGCCCCGGGTGCCGGATTGTGGAGAGATCGCGGTATCCGCAGCGCTCATGCTTGATGCTAAGAACGTCTTCTAGTCGATGTTTTTCCTTGAGGAAGTGCCATTCTATGCTAATCATGCGGTGTGAGCTATCCCCAATCGCAATCAGGGACCCCATCTTAAGCGGGGCAGGTGGGCCATGCCATTCGTGAAGCGCGATGCGGTCGGGCGCATCGTTGCCCTGTACCGCGAGCGAACCGACGAGGCGGGGGAATACATCGCCGCCGGACATCCGGAAATCGCCGATTTCGCCGAGCCGGAGGGCGCGCGGAGCGACCGGCCCAGTATGCTGCAATCCGACCTGGAGATGATCCGGGTTTACGAGGATTTGATCGACATTCTCATCAGCAAGCGCATCGTCGTCCTGACGGACTTCCCGACCGCCGCCCAGGAGAAGCTGGTGCGGCGCAAGCGCCTGCGCAGTTCTCTCAGTTCGCTGACCGATGTGCTGGCGCCGGAGGATGGCGGCGGCGATGAGGACGTCCTGCCCTGATCGGCAAGATAGCGGCGGGCAACCGCATTCGCGCGCTGGCTGACGTAAAATCAGCGTCTACGGAAAACGAAAGGCTTCAGCCCAGGTGCTGATGCTGCAATTCGACGGACAACCCGGGCGCATAGAACAGCTTGGTGCCGTCCTCGAACACCCAGTAGTTGAAGCCCGCCACCTGCAGTCCGCCCTCGGTCAGGTGGTCGTTTGCAACCCCTGACTCGAGCAGCCTCAGCTCGGTCACGATCTGCAACTGCGGATCGTCGCCCCCGTTCACGATGACGATTTCGCCGTTCGAATCCGGGAGCAATTCGCCCAGCGTCAAAGTCACGGTCTGGTCGAGCGAGCCCATGAGCGCGCCGCCTTCGACCGCACCAAAGTCCAGGTCTGCCACAGCCTGCGTCCCGTCAGGCATCGGCAGTTCAGTCCCGTCGTCCACAATCATTTCCTTCGGATCGATGTTCATCCGGTGATTGCCCTTCTTATTCCCCACCTACAATTTAGTTCAGATTTAAGCTAACCGCAATCGAATACCCCACACCGGGGTCTGCAGTACCGCTGCTTATCAGGAAATGCAGCGACGCCCTTGATCTTGAAACAATACGACCGTCAATGAGTTCCTAGTAGTCGAGTTGCCGGGGCGGCGCAATCTCGGAAAGTCTAGCCTTGATCTCCGCCTGATGCGGCAGGCTGGTCTGCGCACCGCGGGTCAGGCAGGCCAGGCCGCCAGCGACCGCGGCCAGATGGATCGCCTCCGGCAACTCCGCTCCGCCAACCATGCCGGCGGCGAAGGCGCCTACGAAGGCATCACCTGCGGCGGTCGTGTCGATCGGGGAGATATCCATCGCGCCGATCTGCCAGGAGCGTTTCGGCTCGAAGGCGAGCGCGCCCTCCCCGCCCAAGGTCACGATGCAGGTGATGTCCGCTGCGCCCGCGATGGCGGCGGCGGCGGCGCGCGCCTCCAGCCGCCCGAGGCCGAGCCCCGCCGCCACGGCGACTGCCTCCGTCTCGTTCACGATCAGCCAATCGAGCGCGGCAAGCGCGATGCCGGGGATGGGCGCGGCCGGAGCCGCGTTGAGCAGCACCCGCGCACCGCGCGCCGAAGCGCGCGCCACCAGCGCCCAGTTCTGCGCCGGCCACACCTCCATCTGCATGACGACCAGCGTCCCCGGGGTCAGCCACTCATCAGGAACCTGGCGCTCCAGCGCCGTGGCATTGGCGCCGGTCGCGAGCACGATCTGGTTCTGGCCGCTGGAATCCACGCAGATGAAGGCGCAGCCGGTCGGATGTTCGTCGCGCTCCACGCGCGTGAGATCGACGCCGCCAGCCTGCATTTCGGAGAGGGCGACATCCGCGAAGCTGTCGCGCCCTACCCGGCCGACCATGGCCACCTTCGCGCCGGCGCGCGAGGCGGCTAGCGCCTGGTTCGCGCCCTTGCCGCCCGGCACCATCTGATAGCCGGGGCCGAGCACCGTCTCCCCTGGTTTCGGCAGGGCAGTAACGGGCACGGTCAAATCGACATTGATCGAGCCGAAAACGACGATCACGCGCCAGCCCCCTCAGTTCCAACGCAAGACGAGATCGCCGCCGCCCAATTTGACCGGGACCGCGCAGTCAATGCCGCGGCCACCCGGCGCCACCTCGCACTGCAAGACCTCGTTATCATAGCGGGCTTCGATTACCCGGTCGATTGAGGCGGGGAACAAGCGCACCCGGCCGCCGCCCTCCGTGCGGCAGGACAGGGCCCGCTCCGCCATCACCAGGCGGGACCAGGTGCCTTGCATATCCGTCGCGGCGATCTCCATATCATCGCGGCGGATCGACACCCAGCCATCCGCGGCGCTGAGCGCAATTTGATGGCCGGCGATGCGCAGCGGCCCCAGGCTCCAGGTGCCCGGCTTCAGTGCGACCTCCCAGCCGGCCCAGGGCGTCAGGCGCGAGACCTCCAAGGTCGCGATCAGCGGCATCAAACCGCCCCAGCCGTAGAACAGGTCGGTATCCGGCTGGTCATCGGCGAGGCCGCTTTCGGCGTTGAAATTCTCCGGGCACTGGCCCTTGCGCCAAGCCTGATCGAACAGCCGGTAGGAATCCGCCGCCAGACGCTCAGCCGTCTCGTCCTGCCGGGCGCGCCGCAGGCCGAGATAGGTGAGCAGATTGAGCGGCGGCCAGACGCGCCCGCGCCAGTAGACGTTGTCGCGATACGCCGGGTCGTCGCGCGTCACGGACGGCAAGCGCCAGAAACCGCCGAACTTGCGCGGGTCGTCGAGCCAGCCGAGGAGATGCCGCGTCTGGTCCGGCGTCGGGATCCCGGCCAGCAGCGGGTAGAAGCTGGTCGGCGCGATCGAGCGCACGAAGCGTCCATCCCACAGGCGATTGGCGAACACCTTGCGCTCGTCGTCCCACAGGCGCTCGCGGACGCGGACCCCCAGGGCCTCGCCGCGCTGCCGCAAACGTTGTGCCGTCGCTGCATCGCCGCGTTCCTCCGCCCAGCGGCTGAGGATCTCCGCGTCCAGCACGAGCAGCGCGTTCAATCCAACATCGGCGGCGGTCAGCGTGCCGGTCGCGCGATCCAGGTCCGTCTCGTCGTGGATCGGCGAGTTGTCCATGCTGGATTCGTTGCGCGCGCCAAGCTTGGTGCCGCGATAGAGCCCATCGCCCACGCCCGGCGATGTGCCCCAGCCCATCAAGCCCTCGTGGTCCCGATGCCGGAACCACCAATCGTGGTTGGCGAGCAGCTTGTCATAGGCGAGATCGACGATCGATCCATCGCCGGCATGCGCCGCGATCATCCAGGTCACCAGGCTGCCAATCGGCGGCTGCGAGCGATCGACCCAGGAATCGCGCCCCGTCATCAGGCACGGCAGATTGCCTGCCGGTTGCGCATTGCTGAGCAGGGCTTCCAGATTCTCGACCGCGATATCGCGGTCAAACAACGCCGCCATCCAGGCGTGATAGAAGATATCGTCCAGCCAGAGGCCGAAGCCGCCGAACTTCTGCGCCACCCAGGCGCGCGACAGCGAGGTGTAGGGCCGCTTGTTGATCGCGTCCCACACCGAGTTCCAGCCGACGACATCACGAACCGCGTCGAGCGCATGGTCGCCGCGTCCGGTTTGCAGGTTCGGCAGCGCGGTGGTTTCAGCCGCAAGGGCCCGGCGCGCCTTGCTCGACGCCTCCTCCGGCGTCGCGCCGAACGCGATCGCGAGAGGCAGGGTCGGGGTCTCCTCGAAATTGTAGCGCAGGCAGGGAAAGCGACCGCGTGTGCCACGGGACGCCAGACAGAAATAACCCTGCTGTTCGAACTCCGCGCGCAATGCCGCCATGTCGGCGTGGAATGTCGCCATCAGCGCCGGCGCCCCGGCAGCAAGAACGACAGCACCATGTGACGGATCGGCGGCGATCAGATCGCCGGTGGTCTCGTCGTAAGCCCAGTCGATGGGCGGCTTGCTCGGATCGGGCTGCCACTGCACGCACCAGCAGAGCCAGAAGCGCAGGCCCCACTCGCCCAGGTTCATCGCCGACCAGGTGGCCCGCAGCGCATCCGGTTCAGGGCGGTCATAGCGCAGGTCAAATTCCGTACCGGCGTGGGAAAGGCGCAGCGCCATCCGCTCTCCGCGTACGGATCGCGCGCCATAGCGCACGCCGCCGCCCTGCGCCGGAAAGTCGGTGAAGGCGTTCTTGCTCGCAGCGTAGGCGCTAGGCGTGAGTGTCAGCCCGCGTGGCAGATGGCACATCTGCGCCGGCCACTCGCTGATCCAACTGTTCCAGCCGCGGCCGGACGTCTGCAATCTCTTTAGTGTATCTGTCATTTCCAGGTCGCGATGATCTGATCAACGGTTGCCACTTCGATCTGCTCGTCCAGGCGATCGTGCAGGATGTCGAGCGCCTTGACGTGGCAGGCTTGCGAGGCGCTGGTCAGCGCATCGGTCGCAAGGATGACGCGCAGCCCCTCTTCCACTGCATCGATTGCGGTCGCCAGAATACACACGTCGGTTTCCGCACCGGTGAGGATCACGGTCTCCGCCGTCACAGCAGCATCTCTCAATTCGGTATTTGCCAGCGCCGAATAGACGGGCTTGTCTGCAACCCGCTTGGCCCAGGGCCGCAACTCGTGCACGATCTCGATTTGCATTGGATCGAGCCGGTCCAATGTGACGCTGGACCAACGCCGGTAGAAGCGGCGCCACGTGCCATTGGCCTGATCTGCATGCTGCGGCGGAATGAAGCGGCTGAAGAAGGCGTTCTCCGGTCGCGCCGCGAGCAAGCGCTGGATCGGTGGAATGATGGTCGTCACGGACTGGGTACCCCATTCCGGATGGGACCGGAACAGTTCCTGCATATCGACGACCAGATGCAAAGCGGAGGACGGGATTGGGCCGAAGAGACGATTCACGGGGTGACCTGCACGAGATGATCCGAGGACCAGGACAGCACGACGTCGGAGCCGGGCGCGACTGTCCCTTGGGACAGGTTCTGCCGGAACAGCGTCATGACCTGCTCGCCAACGGCAACGCGATAGGTCGTGCTGTTCCCGGAAAAGACCACGTCCAGCACGTTCCCGCGCACCGCGTTCATGCCTGCCTCGCCCTCTGTGCTCAGCGTGATCTTCTCCGGGCGCAGCGCGAGTAGGACGCTCTGGCCCACCTGGCCACCTTTCAATCGGCACGACGCCGCGCCACCGATCTCCAGGGCTACGCGCGCGAGGCCGCCGGGCTCCAGCGACGTCACGCGGCCATGCAGGAAATTCGCCTCGCCCAGGAAGCCGGCGGCGAATTTCGTCACCGGGCGTTCATAGACCTCCATCGGCGCGCCTTCCTGGATGACGCGGCCGAAATCGAAGATCGCGATGCGGTCGGAGAGCGTCAGCGCCTCCTCCTGGTCGTGAGTCACGAAAATGGTCGTGATGCCCACCTGGCGCTGGATGCGCCGCAGCTCCACCTGCATCTCCTGGCGCAGATGCCGGTCCAGCGCGCCCAGCGGCTCATCGAGCAGGAGCACCTTCGGGCGCGTCACCAGCGCGCGCGCCAGGGCCACGCGCTGCTGCTGCCCGCCGGAAAGCTGCTTTGGCTTGCGCTGCTCCAGCCCGCCGAGGCGCACCATGGCGAGCGCCTCCTGCACGCGCCGCGCCACCTCCTCGCGCGGGCGGCCACGCACCTCCAGCCCGAAGGCGACGTTCTCCGCCACCGACATGTGCGGGAACAGGGCATAGCTCTGGAACATCATGCCGATATTGCGCGCATGGACCGGCACGCCGCCGACGTTCTGCCCGTCGATCAGCACCTGGCCGCGATCCAGGGTGACGAAGCCGGCGATGGCGCGCAGCAGGGTGGTCTTGCCGCTGCCGCTTGGCCCCAGCAGGCCGAACAACTCGCCCTCGCGGAAGGTGATGGTGACGCCGTCGAGCGCCGTGACCGCGTCGTAGCGCTTCACCGCATCTGTTACGACGACCGCGCTCATCGCTCGCCGCCGAAGCGATAGAAGCGCGCGGTCAACAGCAGCACACCCATGGATACCACGATGATGATGGTGGAAATGGCATTGATCTCCGGCGTGAAGCCCTTGCGGATGGCGCCGTAGATCTCCACCGGCAGGGTCGTGACGCCGGGCGGCGCCAGGAAATAGGAGATCACGAACTGGTCAAAGGAGACAGCGAAGGCGAACAAGGCCCCGCCGATCACCCCAGGCGCCAGGATTGGCGCGGTCACACGACGGAAGGTCTGCCAGGGCGTCGCGCCGAGCGTCGCCGCCGCCTCCTCCACGGCGCGGGGAAAGGTCGCGAGCCGCGCGCCGACCACCACGATCACATAGGGCAAGGACAGCGCGACGTGGCCCAGCAGGATCGCGAAGAGCCCACGCCGGACGTCGATCCAGTAGAAGAACACCAGCATGGCCGTGCCGATCACCAGCCAGGGGATCGCGATTGGCGGGAACAGCAGGATCTGCATGACGGTGCGGCCGCGGAACGTGTAGCGCGCGAAGGCCAGCGCCGCCATGGTGCCGAGCGCCGTCGCGATGATCGTGTTCACGAGCGCGATGCCGACGCTGTGGATTCCGGCATCGATCAGCTTGGCATTGCCCGCGAGCGCGCGATACCAGACCAGGTCGAACTCGAACGGCAGCGCATAGAGCGGAGAGGCATTGAAGCCAAGCGCGGCCATGACGACAATCGGCACGTAAAGAAACCCCAGGACCAGCCACAGATGGACCTTCAGCAGAGCGGGGCCGAGCTTCATAGCCCCTCCATTCGCTTGCGTGCCGGCGGATAGAGCACAAGGCAGATCAGCAGAACCGCTCCCAGCATCAGGAACGACAACGCCGCGCCGAACGGCCAATTGGCGGTGACGGTGAACTGCTCCTCCACCGCCATGCCGAGCGTCGCACCCTTCGTGCCGCCCAGGATGCGCGGCTCCATGAACGAGCCGACCGCGGGCACGAAGATCAGTGCCGAGCCTGCCAGCACGCCGGGCAGGCTCATCGGGAAGACCACCCGGCGGAACAAGGCCCAGGAGCGCGCGCCGAGGCTGCGCGCCGCCTCGATCACGGAATCATCGATCGCCTGCAGCGAGATGTAGCAGGTGAGGATCATGTAAGGGAGATACGAGTGGACGAGGCCGATCACCACGGCCGGGTAGGAATAGAGCAGGTTCAGCGCCGGCGCGCCGGGTGCCACCACATGGATCGCCTGGTCCGCCAAGCCGCCGGGCCGCAGCACCATGGTCCAGGAGAAGGTGCGCACCAGCGCATTGCTCCAGAACGGCAGCACGACCATCAGGAACATTGCCTCGCGCCAGCGGCCCTTGATCACCTTCGCCAGCGCGAGCGCGGCCGGATAGCCGATGAGCAGGCAGCAAATCGTGACAATGGCGCCGAGTTCCAGCGACCACAGCATCAGCTGCTGATAAACCGGCTTCTCGATGAAAGCGGCGTAGTGCCTGAGCGTGAGGCTCGCCGGCTGCGGCACCAGCGGCGATTTGTCGAGGAAGCTGCAATAGAGCATCGCCGACAGCGGCAGGAAGATGGTTGCCGTCAGCCAAAGATAAGCCGGCCCGGTCAGGGCCAGGATCGTTCCCCTATTCCGTCGATCGGCGACGGTCATCCCCGCTCCCACCAATACGCCTCACAAGGAACGCGCCACCGGCGATGCATCGCCGGTGGCGCAAGACGAGAACCTGCGATGAGCAGACTACTTCGCGAACTCCGCCTTCACCTCTGTCCACAGGTCGGAGAAGGCCTGGCGCTCCTCGTCGCTGAGCGGCGCCATGAACTGCAGCCGCTCAATCGCGGCCTGGTCGGCGTGGATCTGGCGTCCCACATCCTCCGCCGGCAACTGCTCGTTCGCCTTGGTGTTGGCGGAGGCCGGCGCGCCGACCTTGGTCGCCCATTCCACGTAGAAAGTCGGATCGACCATGTAGTCGATGAACCTGTGTGCGCCGTCGGAATTGGGCGCATTGGCTGCGACCGCGAGGCCGTCGAACCAGCCGATGCCGCCTTCGTTGGGCACGAAATAGCCGACCGGCAGCTTGAAATTGGTCTTAGAGCGCGCAGCCGATCCGCTCCAATAGACGGCGACGTCGAACGTGCCGGACTGGAACAGCTTGTTCCACTCATCCTCGGACGACCACAAAGTCGCGATCTGCGGCTTCAGCGCCAGCAGCCTTTCCTTCACCTTGGCCAGATCGGCCGGATGGTTCATGTCCTGGCCGGTCGCGATCGCGCCATAGGACACAGCCTCGATCGCATCGTCGCGCAGCGAGATGCGCTTGGCGAGTTTCGGATCCCACAGCACCTCGACCGATACCGGCGCCGGGCTTACCTTCTCCGTGTTGTAGGCGATCGCGGTCATGCCCCAGACCCAGGACAGGCCATAGACCTTTCCGTCCTTGGCGAGCAGCGCGGAATCACGCAACGACGGATTGAGATCGTTGAAGTGCGAGATCTGCGCGGTGTCGACCGGCTGGATCAACCCTTCAGCCGAGGCGACGCCGTTCCACGCGGAATTGGTCAGCACGACATCATAAGCGCCGGGATTGGTGCGCAGCTTGGTGATCATCTCCGGCTCGGAATTGAAGTAGTCGTGCACGACTTCAATCCCCGTCGCCTTGTTGAACGCCTCGAGGGCCCAGGCCTCGTCCGTGCCGTAGCCCTGCCAGTTGAGCACGGTGATCTTCCCGCCCTGCGCGCGCAGGATGCGGGGCGCTCCCAGCGCCCCTGCCGCGCCAAGGCCGAGCGCGCCGGCCCCGGCGACGAAGCGCCGGCGGGTAATCCGCGAAATCGATTTCGACATCAGGCTCCCTCCATGTGACGGCCCTTTAGGCCGATTGAACGCTCCCAGACACTGCCCCAAGCGCCATCCCCAGCGCGATGCGAATGGCCTATCGGCCGGAGGATCGTTCGCATACGAACGATCCGTCATTCTGCACCAGCCGCGGGGAGAGTCAACGTTCCCCCGCGGCGTCCGTCAGGCGCTTTGCGTCGGCCATCAGGGAAATCCGCCGACGCGCCCAAATCAAGTCAAGACTGCGTCAGGGCCGCATGACCACCGCCCCTTGACTTGGCGGTCAGGAACCTCCGCTATGCCCGGACCTTTGGATCAAGGACCGCATGATTGAGCACCGCACATCGAGCGAGACCAGTATCGGGCCTTTGGTGCCGCGTGATGCCTTTCCGCTGCTGGCCGGCGGCGATCTCGCCTATCTCGACAGCGCCGCCAGCGCGCAAAAGCCCAAGGTGGTGCTGGACGGGATGCGGCAGTTCTATGAGACCAGCTACGCCAACATCCACCGCGCGGTCTATCCGCTGAGCGAGGCCGCGACCGAGGCCTATGAGAGCGCCCGGGCGCGCGTCGCCGGATTCCTCGGCGCGCCGTCTCCAGACAGCATCGTCTTCACCCGGAACGCCACCGAGGCAATCAATCTGGCCGCCAATTCGTTCGGCGGCGCGCGCCTGAAGCAGGGCGACAGGATTCTGGTCACGATGCTGGAGCACCATGCCAACATCGTGCCGTGGCAATTGCTGCGCGACCGGCTCGGGCTGGAGTTGCTGGTGGCGCCGATCGACGGCGCCGGCGATCTCGATCTCGACGCGCTGGATCGCCTGCTGGCTCAGGGGCCGAAGCTGGCCGCCATTACCGCCGCCAGCAACGCGCTGGGCACGCGCACGCCGGTCAAGGAGATTGCGCGCCGCGCACATGATGCCGGCGCCTTCGTGGTCATAGACGCCGCGCAGGCCGCGCCGCACATGGCGATCGACGTGGCGGATTGGGATTGCGATTTCCTGGCCTTTACCGGCCACAAGCTGTACGGGCCCGACGGCATCGGCGTACTCTATGGCAAGCCCGATCTGCTTGCCGCGATGCCGCCATGGCAAGGCGGCGGCGACATGATCCGCACCGTCAGCTTCGCGGCCACCGAATACGCCGATCCGCCGCATCGCTTCGAAGCGGGCACGCCGCCGATCGGCCCGGCCGTCGGACTGGCCGCCGCCATTGACTTCATCGCGGCGATCGGCTGGAACCGCATCGAGGCGCATGACAAGTCCCTGACGCGCTATGCGCTGGACCGCCTGCGGGAAATTCCGGGCATCCGCCCCGTGGGCGCGGGCCGGGAGCGGATCGGCATCGTTTCCTTCACGCTGGACGGCGTGCATCCGCATGACGTGGGCTCGCTGCTCGGGACTCGGGGCGTGTGCGTGCGCACCGGCCACCATTGCGCGCAGCCCTTGATGGACCATCTGGGACTGCCCGGAACCGTCCGTGCCTCCTTCGGCATCCACAACGATGCCGCGGATATCGACCGGCTGGCGGAGGCCCTGGTGGCAGCGCGGCAGATCCTCGCACGCTGAGCGCCCCACCCCTCTTGAACCGGCGCGCGCAACGCGGCACAAACATCGCGGCAAGGATGCCATCGCGGCAAGATGGCATCGCGGCAAGGATGGATCGAGGGTCACCATGATCGTTTGCATACCGGACGTGCTGACCGCGGAGGAGGTCAAGAAGCTTCGCGCCGAAGCGGCGCTTCTGCCCTTCGTGCCGGGAACCGAGACCGCCGGCGGCCGGGCGCGGCGCGTCAAGAACAACGAGCAGGTCTCCCAGAAAGCCGACGAGCGCAAGGCCCTGCACGAGATCGTCATGATGGGCTTGATGCGCAACAAGGAATTCAACCGCGTCGCCATGCCGAAGCGCATCCGCCCGCCGCTGATCAGCCGCTATCGCGAGGGCATGGCCTATGGCAAGCATGTGGACAATGCGCTCATGGGCCCCAAGATGGCACGCGAACGCTCCGACGTTTCCATCACCGTGTTCATCAGCGATGTCGACGAGTATGACGGCGGCGAGCTTGTCATCCATGGCGCGTTCGGCATCCAGGAGGTGAAGCTGCCCAGCGGCTCGGTGGTGGCCTATCCCTCCTCCAGCCTGCACGAGGTGGTGGAGGTCACGCGCGGCGAGCGCCTGGTGGCGGTGACCTGGGCGCAATCCTACGTGCGCGACGAGCGCAAGCGCGAGATCCTGGCGCATCTGGCGCAGGTCAATGAGAAGCTGAACGAGGCCATGCCCGACGCGGTCGAGACGGACCTCGCCCACCACAGCTATACCAACCTGCTGCGCATGTGGGCGGAGACCTGAAGCTTCGATCACCGGCCGGCGAAGGCGTCCTCGAAGAACTCCGCGACGCGACTGAACAGGGCTTCCCTGTTGCCGGCGCGATAGATGCCGTGCCCCTCGTTGTCGAAGGTCAGCAGCGTGTACGGGATACCGACGCGGTCGAGATCGCGGATCGCGGCGTGGGTGTTCGCCGGCGAGACGTTGGAGTCCTTGAGCCCGTGCACGATCATCAGCCGGCCCTTGATCCGGTCGATGAAGTTCGCGGGCGAGGCGTTGAAGTAGCGCTCCGGCTGCTCAGCCGGCGTGCCGCCCATCATCTCCTCGCTGTAGGCGCGTCCGTGCGGCATGCCGGTCGCGTCATAGTCGATCGCGAGCTGGTACATGCCGCAGATCGGCACGGCGGCGTTCACCAGGTCCGATGACCTAGTGATCTGGCACCAGGAGGAATAGCCGCCATAAGAGAGCCCGATGATGCCGATGCGGCCGTATTGCCCCTTTCCCGCCGCAACCAGGCTCTCGAGCCCTGCGCGGATGTCGTCCTGCTCGCGCCCGCCCCAGCCGTCCTGTTTGATCGCCTCGCGGAAGGCGCGGCCATAGCCGGTCGAGCCGCGATAGTTCGCATCGAGCACGGTGAATCCGGTCGCGACCAGGAACTGGATGGTGCCGTTGACCCCGTCCTCGCTGTGCCAGGTCGGCCCGCCATGGGCATGCGCGATGAGGCCGCGGCTCGGGCCGGCCGGTTCGTAAAGCCAGCCGGCGATCTCCGTTCCGTCGGTCGAGCGCCAGCGGTAGGGCTGTGCGGCCGTGAAGCGCAGATCGGCGCGCGCCAGATGCTCCGCCGTGCGCGAAATCTCGACGGTCGCACCATCGCGCGGATCGAACCGGACGAGTTCATGCGGCGCGCGCGACGAATAGCGCTCGCATAGCCAGTGACCGGAGGGCATCTGCGCGATCGGCAGCAGGCTATGGCCGGGCGTCGCGATCGGCCGCTCCTCGCCGCTGGCGATCTCCACTTCCATCGCCTGCAACGCGCCTTCGCGGAACTCGATCGTCGCAATGCTCCTTTCGTCCGCCCCGGCAATGGCGCCGTCGACCGACCGCGTCGGATCGCCGATCAGCCAGCGAACCGCCAGCTCCGGCAGCGTGAGCACGCCGACCCGATCATGGCTGACCGTCTCGGCGGAGATGAGGATGCGCCGATGGTCGATCCAGGAGCCGTAGGACTTCATCGCATCGCCGGCATTGAAGAGCTCGCGGTCCTCGCCGGTCTTGAGATCGAGCAGCCAGACCTGGCTTCCGGCCGGGTGGCGGTCGTGCCGATGGTAGAGCACCAGCCGGCCATCCTCCGACAATTCGAGCGGCCGGTCGCTCAGACTTTCTGCCGCGCTGACGATCCGGCGCGCGCCGCCGGCGAGATCGTGGAGATAGATGCGCTGGCCCTCGATCGGAAATCGCGCTCCATCGTCCCAGCTTGCCGCGTAGAGGATGGATGTTCCATCCGGGGTGAACGCGCCGCCATAGACGTAGTGATCGTCCTGCCGCGGTGTGACCGATTGCTTCGCGCCGCTCTCCAGATCGAGCAGGAACAGGTGGTCATGCTCCGACGAGCCTTCGGATTGCACGAGCAGCAGGCGCTTGCCATCGGGCGAGAAGGCCCGGACATAGGTGTGATCCACCTCGTCCGTCACGCGCCGCGGCGGCGCCGAGCCATCGGTCGGCGCGAGCCAGACATTGCCGGCCTCGGTCCGTCCGGTCCAGGTCCAGGCCGCCCAGCGCCCGTCCTTGGACAGCTTGGGCTCCCAGAAAAGGGGATGCCGCGCCCAGTCCCGCGCCAAGCGGGCGATGTCAGGATTCGAAGGCATGCGCGAAGAAGTGTGCCAGGCGCCTGCACAGATGCTTGCGGTTCTCCGGCTTGGCGACGCCGTGGCCCTCATCCTCGAACAGCAGCACCTCGTACGGGATGCCTGCAGCGTCGAGCCGCTGGCGCACATCGGTGACGTTCTGCGGCGTGACGTTGGGATCGTTCAAGCCCTGCACGATCATCAGGCGGCCGCGGATGCGATCGACAAAATGGATCGGCGAGCGCTCGCGATAGCGTTCCGGCACCTGCGCGGGCGACCCACCCATCATCTCCTCCGAATAGGGCCTGAGATCGGGCCGCGTGGTCTCGTAATCCACCACCAAGTCCGTCATGCCGCAGATCGGCGCGGCGGCCTTGATTACCTCCGGTGGCGTGCGCGTGATCTGGCACCAGGAGGAATAGCCGCCATAGGAGGTGCCGGTGATTCCGACGCGGCCGGCCGCCGCGACGTCGCGCGCGATCAGCGCCGTGGCGCCGCAAGCAATGTCGTCCTGCTCCCGCCCGCCCCAGCCATCCTGCTTGATGGAATCCTGGAACGGCAGGCCGAAGCCGGTGGAGCCGCGGTAGTTCGGCTCCAGCACGGCGAAGCCCGCGGCGACCAGGTACTGGACCTCCGGATCGAAGGCGTCCTCGGAATGCGCCGTCGGACCGCCATGCACCAGGATGATCGCGCCGCGCGCCGCGCCCTTCGGCCGGTAGAGCCAGCCCTGGATCTCCAGACCGTCGCTGGCGCGCCAGCGAAAATCCTCCGCCGCCGCCAACTCCTCTGCGCCTATGCGGCGGTCCGGCAGTTCGGATAGCGGCAGCAATCCCCCCTCGCTCCGGCGCACCAAGCGCGTCGGGTGGCGCGCGTCATAGTGATAGCCGATCCAGGCGCCGTCCGCCGCGGGCCCGATGGGCAGGAAGGTTCCCTCCGCGCCAGCAAACGGCGCGCGAGTCCCGGTGACCGGATCGACGAGATACGCGATATCGCGCGCGCTCCTGGTCTCCGTCACGACGACCTGGTCGGAGCGCTTCGGCCAGTGGGCGCCGGAAATCATCAGGGCCGGGTCGTCGACCAGCCATCGCATCTTGCCGGTGGTGCTCTCGAGCAGGCCGACGCGCTGGTAGTCTTCCGCTTCCGCCGTGACCACGATCTGCCGGCTGTCGGGGGCCCAAAGCCCTTCCGCTTTGCGCTTGTCACCGGCGTTGAGGATCTCACGGTCCCCCGCCCCGTCCATGCCGACCAGCCAGAGCTGCTCGCCGGCGGGGTCGCGGTCCTTGCGATGATAGAGGACTTGCCTTCCGTCCGGCGACAGGCGCGGCGTCACATAAGCGGCGCGCTGCAAGCGCGCCAGAGCGACGCGCTCGCCGGTTGCGATCTCATGGCGATAGATGACGTTCGCCTCAATCTCCTGCCCCGTGACCGGGTCGCGATTGGCGGCATAGACCAGGAACCGGCCCGATGGGTCGATCTGGCCGCCATGGACGTAGAAATCCGGCCGCGCCTCGGTCAGCGCGCGCGTGGTGCCGTCGAGCGAAACCTGACTCAGCCCCACACGTTCGTCACCGTCCAGCGATTGGCCGAGGATGACGGAAGCGGAATCCGGCGCCCAGAAGAACCAGTCGCAATCGCGATGGTTGGCGACCCATCGCTGCGGCGGCGCGCTGCCGTCGGCCGGCGCGCGCCAAAGCTGCGCCGTCGGCCCAAGATTGCCGGCGATCCACGCCAGGCATCGCCCGTCCGGCGACAGGCGCGCACCCCATGGCTCGCTGACTCGGAACAAGCGCTCCAGGAAGGGTTCGAGGGTATCCGGATCGAGCATCGGCATGCCGGGAGTTCAGACGAAATGACAGGCGACGAGGCGGCCATCCGCGCGCGGCGCCAAAGGCGGCTCGCTACTATGGCACAGATCCGTCGCCATCGGGCAGCGCGTGCAGAACCGGCAGCCGGCCGGCGGGTTGAGCGGCGACGGCAAATCGCCTTGCAGCATCACGCGCTCCCGCGCGCGCTCGGCTTTCGGGTCCGGCAGCGGTATGGCAGAGAGCAGCGCCTTGGAATAGGGATGCATGGGATTGGCATAGAACGCGTCACGCTCCGCGATCTCCATGATCTTGCCGAGATACAGCACCATCACCCGGTGGCTGATATGCCTCACCACCGACAGGTTGTGCGAGATGAACAGCAGCGACAGGCCAAGCTCCCGCTGCAGCTTGCGCAGCAGGTTTATGATCTGGGCCTGGATCGAGACGTCGAGCGCCGAGACCGGCTCGTCGCACACGATCAGCTTCGGCTTCAGGATCATGGCGCGCGCGATGCCGATGCGCTGGCACTGGCCGCCGGAAAATTCGTGCGGATAGCGCCGCATCATCTCCGGCACCAGGCCGACCTGCGCCATCGCCTCCTTCACGCGCGTATCCATCTCGGCTTTCTTCAGCTCGGGATGAAAAGTCTTGAGCGGCCGCGCGATGATGGCGCCGACCGTCATGCGCGGATCGAGCGAGGCCAGGGGATCCTGGAAGATGATCTGCAACTCGCGCCGTGCCTGGCGCAGGCTGGCGTTGTCCAGACCGAAGAAATCCCGGCCCAGCCAGACCACATTTCCCGCCGTCGGCTTGGTGAGGCGCAGGATGGCGCGGCCGAGGGTCGACTTGCCGCAGCCGGATTCGCCGACAATGCCGAGGGTCTCCCCCCGCTCCAGGTCGAAGGAGATGCCGTCCACCGCCTTCACCGCGCTCTTGGCGGCGGTCAGAAAGCCCCGCCCGATCGGGAAGTGGACCTTGAGGTCGCGGACGCTGAGCAGAGTTCCCGACATCTCGACCCTACCCGGCGACCAAGTGGCAGGCGGCGGTGCGCCCGTGCTCGCCGCGCAGCAGCGGCGTCTCCGCCATGCAGCGCTCCATGCGCCGCTCGCAACGCGGCGCAAAGGGGCAACCGCTGGCCTGCCCGGCCAGAGCGCGCGGCGTGCCCGGGATGGTGCGCAGATCGTGCGCGGTGTCGTCGTCCAGGCGGGGCGTCGCCGCCAGCAGCCCCTGCGAATAGGGATGGTGCGGCGCCCCGAAAAGCTGCTCGATCGGCGCCTCCTCCATGATGCGGCCGCCATAGAGCACGATCACCCGGTCGCACAGCCGCGCGATGACGCCGAGATCGTGGGTCACGATCACCACCGCCGCGTTCAGCTCACGCACCAGGCCGTTCAGCAGGTCCAGGATCTGCGCCTGCACCGTCACGTCGAGCGCGGTAGTCGGCTCATCGGCGAACAGCAGGGCCGGCCGGCACAGCAATGCCATGGCGATCATCACGCGCTGGCGCATGCCGCCGGAGAATTCGTGCGGATAGAGCGAGATGCGCCGCCGCGCATCGGGGATGCGCACGCGATCCAACATTTCGACCGCGATATCGATCGCCTCCGCGCGGCTCTTGCCCTGATGCGCGACCAGCACCTCGGTCAACTGATCGACCACGCGCATATAGGGATTGAGCGAGGTCATCGGGTCCTGGAAGATCATCGACATGGACGAGCCGCGGATCCTGTCCAGCCGCTCCGGCGCCGCGTTCAGAACCTCCTCGCCCTCGAAGGTCACGCTGCCGGAGCAGCGGCCATTCGCCGCCGTCAGTCCCATCGCCGCCATCAGGATCTGGCTCTTGCCCGAGCCGGATTCGCCGACGATGCCCAGCACCTCGCCGCGCCGCACGTCGAAGCTGACGCTGTCGACAGCGCGCACCCAGCCCTGCTCCAGCTTGAAATCGACGCACAGCGCGCGCGCCGACAGGATCGGCGCCGCGGACTGTCGCACCGCCGCCTCAGCGCTCACTTGGGTCGAAGGCATCGCGCAGCCCATCGGCTATGAAGTTGAGGCAGAACAAGGTGGTGGCGAGAAAGCCGCCCGGCAGGAGCAGCAGCCGGGGATCGGTCTCGATCGCCCGCGCGCCCGTATCGATCAGCGATCCCCAGGAACTGGCCGGCGGCTGGATGCCGAGTCCGAGGAAGCTCAGGAACGATTCCGTTATGATGACCTCCAACACGAGCAGGCTCGAATAGACGATCACGACATTGAGCGAGTTCGGCACGATGTGCTGCCGGATGATCTGCCACTCAGTCATGCCGCCTGCCCGTGCGGCATCCACGAACTCGCGGTGACGGAGCGAGACCGCCTGCCCGCGCGCGATCACCGCCGGCGTCAGCCACAGCACCACCACGATCGACACGAACAACCCCGTGACGGTCCGGCCGACCAGAAGATTGATCAGCACCACCAGGAAGAAATAGGGAATGCCGTAGAGCACATCGACGGTGCGCATCAGGAAATTGTCGAGCCGGCCGCCGACATAGCCTGCCGTCGCGCCATAGAGGACGCCGATGATCACGGCAGTCAGCGCGCCTACGAAGCCCACCGCCAGCGAGACCTGCCCACCAACCAGCACGCGCAGCAGCAGATCGCGCCCGAACTCGTCGGTGCCGAAGGGATGCGCCGAGAAGAGGTCGATAGGCGCGGCGATATTGTCGAAATCGGCATCCTCCGGCCCGAACGGAAACAACAGCGGACTGGCGAAGCAGGCCAGCACGATCAGCGCCAGTATGATCATGCTGCCGACCGCGAGCTTGTTGCGGCTGAAGCGGCGCCATGACGCCTTGAGCGGGCTTTGCCCGACGCTCGTTGTAGTTTCCGGCGGCTGCGCAGTGCCTGCGACCAGGTCACTCATAGCTCACCTTCGGGTCGATGATGCCCCGCGCCACATCGGTGACGATATTGGCGAGGATCACGATGCCGCCATAGAGGATGGTGACGCCCATCACCAGCGGATAGTCCCGGTTGGCGGCGCCCTCCACGAAGTAACGGCCGATGCCGGGAATGCCGAAGATCTGCTCGACGATGACAGAGCCGGTCACCGTGATGGCGGTGGCGGGCCCGAGATAGGCGATGACAGGCAGCATCGCGCCGGTCAACGCATGCTTCCAGACCACGCGGCGCGCGCCAATGCCCTTGGCCCGCGCGGTGCGCACGTAATTGGCGCGCAGCGTCTCGATCATGCTGCCGCGCATCAGGCGCGAGATGTAAGCGATATTGGGCAGCGCCAGCACGACGATCGGCAGGATCTTGGCATTGACTGAGCCGTCCCATCCCGCGATCGGCAGCCAGCCCAGCTTCAGCCCGAACAGGATCTGCAGCAGCGGCCCGATCACGAAGGTCGGGATGGCGACGCCCACCATGGCGATGATGCCGACCGAAAGATCGGTCACCCCGTTCCGGCGCAGCGCGCCGACGATGCCAAGCGCAATTCCCACCACGCCCGCCAGGAGCATGGCCCACACCCCGATCTCGAGCGAGACGGGAAAGCCATGCACGATAAGCTCCGTGACGGAGAAGTCGCGATACTTCATCGACGGGCCGAAATCGAAATGCAGCAGGCCCCACAGGTAGCGGCCGAACTGCATCCAGACCGGCTCGTCGAGATGATAGGCCTTGTTGAGATTAGCGATGATGGCTTCGGTCAGCTTGCGGTTGGCCGCGAACGGCCCGCCCGGCGCAAGCCGCATCACGAAGAACGAGATCGCGATGAGCGCGAGCAGGGTCGGGACTGCCCCGATGATCCGCCTGATGGAAAAAGCGAGCATCTGAACGAAAATGCGGCCCGGCGCGTGGCACCGGGCCGCTTATGACCGCGTTATCCTTCGACCGACATGTATTTCGACGGGTGGACGTCGAGCATGTTGTCTTCCCACCCCTTGAGCTTCGGGCTGACCAGGTGCCGCGAGGTCGTCACGTTCAGCGGCACTGTCAGGTAATAGTCGAGCAGAATGCGCTCGGCTTCCGCCAGATGCTTGTAACGCTGTGCGATATCCGACTGTTGCGAGGCTTTCTCCATCGCCGCCTCGTATTCGTCGCTCTTCCAGTTGTAGCCGGACTCGGCACTCGGCTGCATGTAGACCACGTGCGATTCCGGTCCAGGCATGTCGGCGACCAGGTTGTCGTTCAAAACCTCCCAACTGCCGGCATAGAAGGTGTCCATCCAGGCCTGGAACTCCTGGGCATTCACCTTCGCCTCGACGCCGATCTGCTTCCACATCAGCGCAATGCCCTCGGCCTGGCGCTTACTGGTGTTGTCCGTGGTGCTGTCGATCGTCACCTTCAGTGGATTGTCGGGGCCGAAGCCGGCTTCCTGCAGCAGCGCCTTGGCCTTGGCGACTCGCTCCTCCTTCGGCATGTCGCATTCTTCGACATGCGGCTGCTGGTAGCGCGGATCGTTCGGCGGGGAATAGCCGCAATTGATCTGGTAGCCGGCCTTCAGGATCTTGTTCTGCAGCACGTCCCGGTCGATGGCATAGGCCAGCGCCTTGCGCACGCGGATGTCGTCGAACGGCTGCTTGGTGATGTTGAAGCTGAGATACTGCGCCTCGACATAGGTGGTGATGCGGAGCTGATCGCCGTATTCCGACTTCAACTGCTCGAGCTGATCGCTCGGCACCTCGTTGGTGACGTGCAGCTCGCCGGCCCTGAAGCGCTTCAGCTCCGTCTGGTCGTCTTCCGTGACGTGATAGACGACCTTATCGGCCTTGACGTTGGCGGCATCCCAGTAGTTCGGGTTCTTGACCAGCGTCACATGCGATTGCGGCACGTTCTCTTTCATCACGTAGGGGCCGTTATTGACGATGTTCTCCGGCTTGATGAAGTCGCCGCCGAACTTCTCGAAACTCGGCGTGTGGAGCGGCGGGACGTGATAGGAGCCCATGAGGTAGAGCATGTTGGGCTGCGGGGCGAGCAGCTTGATCACCACCGTCTTGTCGTCCGGCGCGCTGATGCCGACGGTCTTCGGATCGCCGCCCTCCTTCTCGTTGAACTCCGCAGCGCCGACCACCTTCACGGTCGAATAGTAGTAATAGGCGCGCGGCGAGGCGGTCTTGGGGTCAAGCTGCCGAATCACGCCGTTGACGAAGTCCTGCGCGACCAAAGGGTCGCCGTTCGACCATTTCAACCCGTCGCGCAGATGGAATGTCCAGGTCAGGCCGTCGTCGCTGACCTCCCACTTCTCCGCCGCGCCGGGACCCATCTCGGCCTTATCGTTGGATGCGACCAGCCCCTCATATATGTCGTCCTGGATCCACCCCTCGCGCGCCCCGAAATTCATGTGCGGGTCGAGCGTGTCCGGCGAGGCGCCGAAGCCGCGGTTGATGACCATCTCGGCCGAAGCCGGCGTGGCCGCGAGTGCCGTCGCACAGATCGCCGCGCTCAGCAAAGCCTTGCCGAGCCCGCGCGCAAACAGATTTCCCATGATTGTCTCTCCCTCTAGGTCCAGCCTCCCGCCGGTCGGGCTTATGTTGCCCTTGTTCCGTTTTCCGGCCAAGCTCCGCCCGAATTTGGGCAAGAAGCTGTATACAGCTTTACATTATCTCACGGACCGCGCCGGCGGCAAGACCATTCCCAGACAGGAACGACCTCCATGAACATCAGCCTGGAAAGCGCTCTCGAGGAAGCGGAGACCCGCTACACCGCCGCCAACCCCGCGAGCGCGGCGCGCCATTCCTCCGCTCGCACCGCCATGCCCGGCGGCAACACCCGGACGGTGCTGCATTACGCGCCCTTCCCTCTTGCCTGGGCGAAGGGTAAAGGCGCCCATCTGACCGACCTGGACGGCCACACCTATGCCGATTTCCTTGGCGAGTATTCGGCCGGGCTCTACGGCCATTCCAACCCGGTGATCCTGGACGCGGTCCGCAGCGCGCTGGACGGCGGCATCGTGCTGGGTGGGCCGAATCGCTACGAGGCGGAGCTCGCCGCCATGATCTGCGACCGCTTCCCTTCGATCCAACTCCTGCGCTTCTGCAATTCCGGAACCGAGGCGAACGTGTTCGCGATCCAGACGGCGCGCGCGGCGACCGGCAAGCCCGCGATCCTCGCCTTCGACGGCAGTTATCACGGCGGCGTGCTTTATTTCCGCCAGGGCGGCGCGCCGCTCAACCTGCCGGTCAAGACGCTGACCGCCACCTACAACGATCCGGACGGCGCCGAAGCGATGATCCGGGCCCACGCGCACGAGCTTGCCGCTGTCATCGTCGAGCCGATGCTGGGCGGCGGGGGCTGCATTCCGGCCGAGCGCGCGTTCCTGATCGCGCTGCGCCGCGCCTGCACCGAGCATAACGTCATCCTGATCTTCGACGAGGTGATGACCTCGCGCCTGTCGACCGGCGGCTGCCAGGCCCTGGTCGGGGTCACGCCGGACATGACGACGCTCGGCAAGTATCTCGGTGGCGGCATGAGCTTCGGTGCCTTCGGCGGACGCACGGACCTGATGGCGCGCTTCGACCCTGAGCGGGCCGATGCGTGGCCCCATGCTGGCACCTTCAACAACAACGTGCTGTCGATGGCCGCCGGCCTCGCGGGCATGAAGACGCTGCTTAACGCGGCGGCGCTCAGCGCCCTGAACCGCAAGGGCGACCGGCTGCGCCAGGCGATCAACGAGGTGGCGCAGCGCCATGACGTCGCGCTGAAGGCGACCGGCACCGGCTCCTTCGTCGGGATGCACTTCACGCGCACCGACATCACGCGGCCCGGCGACCTCGATCCCGCCGGCGCGGACCGGCGCAGCAAGCTGCAGAACCTGATGCACCTGGACCTGATCGCCGCCGGGCAGTTCTATGCGCGGCGCGGATTCATTGCGCTGATGCTGCCGATCACGGATGCCGAGATCGAAACCTTCGCCGGCGCGGTGGAGGAGTTCGTGACGTCGCGCAAGTCGCTGCTGTAATAGGAGAAGCGCGTCAGCTTCCCAGATACGCCCGCACCTCCGGCATGGCCGAGGTGAGCACGCGCTCGGTCTCGTCCACCAGCACCACGCGGCCGGCGTGGACAAACGCGGTGCGGCCGCCGGCGTGGCGCGCATCGCCGGGATCATGCGTCACCATGATGACCGTGAGACCGAGGCGCGCCTGCAGCGCGCGCACCAGGTCGAGCATTTCGCGCCGCAATCCTGGCCCGACCGCGGCGAACGGCTCGTCGAGCAGCAGGATGGGCCGACGCCGCACCAGACATCGCGCGATGGCGACGCGCTGGCGCTCGCCGCCGGAAAGCTGCCCCGGCAGGCGACGCTCCATCCCGGCGAGCCCCACATCGGCAAGCGATTGCCGGACCTCATCCTTCTGCGCGGAGTCGAGGCGGAGGGTGGGATCCATGCCGAGCCCGACGTTCTGCTCGACATCGAGATGCGCGAACAGATTGTGGTCCTGGAACAGTGTCGTGCAGGGCCGCTTGGCCGGCGGCAGCATCGTGATGTCGTGCCCGTCCACCAGCACCTGCCCGCTCGATGGCCGCTCGAAGCCGCCGATCAGGGACAACAGCGTGCTCTTGCCCGCGCCGGACGGACCGATGACCGACAGGAAAGCGCCGCGCTCGACCGCAAGATCGAACTGCATCTCCATGTCTTCGTAGCGGAAGGCGAGGTTCCTGGCTTCAAGGTGCGACACGGCCACTCACCAGACGTTCAATGGCTTGATAGAGCGCGAAGATCAGCAGCATCAGCAGCGCGGCAATGACCGCCGCGCCGCCCATCCGATAGGCGCCGAGCTGGTCATAGAGCAGCAAGGTCAGATTGCGCAGATTGGCATCGCCAAACAGGCCGATGCCAATCAGATCGCCGAGGGCCATTGCCGCCGCCATCGCCAGGGCGGTCCCGATGCTCGGCCGCAGGACCGGCCACTCGATGAGCCGCCAGCGCGCCCATCCCGTGATGCCGAGGGCGCGGCACAGGTGATCGTGCCGTGCCCGCGCGCGCTCGACGGCGGGACGCAGGATCGCGGCGGCGAACGGCACGATCATGACAGCATTGAGCAGAACGATGCCGGTGACGGCCCGCGGCAGACCTTCCAGCGTCAGCCGCAGGATCAGGAAGCAGCCGAGGCCCAGCGCCATGGGCGAGACCGCGATCGGCAAGACCAGCGCGCCTCGCAACAACGCCGCCCGCATTGGCCGCGCCGACCGCGCACCGGCCTCGGCCAGCACCATGGGCAAGGCGAGCAGCAGGGTCAGCAATGCAGCCGGCAGCGCCAAGCCGATGCTGATCAGCGTCGCGCGCGCAACCAGCGTCCAGTTCAGCGCCGCACTCGCCAGCCCGGTCACGCCATCGACCAGCGTCGCCGCCACCGGCGCGATCAGCAGGAGCGCGGCGGCGCCGATCAGGAGCCCGTCGGACAGGCGCGCTGCCGGTGCGCGCCGCGCCCAATCCTGGCCCCGCATGCGCCAGCCGGTTCCGATCACCGCATCGCCGACGGCGCCTTGCGCCAAGGCCAGGCAGACCAGATTCAGCGCCAGCCCACCCAGCGCCAGGATCGCCGCCTTGGGCGGGTCAAACTCGAAACGGATGGCCTCGAATACCGCCACCTCGAAAGTGGCCGCGCCGGGCCCGCCGCCGAGCGCCAGCACGATCGCGAAGCTGCCGACGCAGAGCATGAAGATGGTCGCCGCGGCATGCGGCAGATAGCGCCGCAGCATCGGCCATTCGATCAGGCGGAAGACCGCCCAGCCCGACATGCCGAGCTGTGCCGAAAGCCGCCAGGTCTCGACCGGAATGGAATGCCAGCCAGGCAGCAGCAGGCGCACGGCGAGCGGCAGGTTGAAGAACACATGGGCCAGCACGACGCCGCCAAGGCCGTAGATGTCGGGCCTCGCCTCCACGCCAGCGGCGCCGAGCGCCCGCGCCAGCCAGCCGTTCTGGCCGTAGATCGCTATGATGCCGAAGACCGCCACCAGCGAGGGCAGCACGATCGGCAGCGACATCAGGCCGAGCAGGGCCCGCCGCCCGGGAAAGTCCCTCTCGCGGGCGAAGGCGCGCGCCACCAACACGCCGAAGGCGACCGACAACAGCGTCGAGAGCACCGCCTGGATCAGCGTGAAGCGCAGGATGCTGCGCAGATAGGCGCCGCCGAGCAGCGCGGCGATTTGCGCCTCGCCCGCCTGGGCGAACAACATGAGCAGCGCCGCGCCGACCAGCGCGGCCAGCAGCAGCGCGACGCCCCCACCCAGCGCATCCGCGCCGAGCGCATCGGCGCGAGGTGCCGCGCCGATCATTGGCCGGCGCTGTTCAGCCACTCGTCGATCCATGCGCCGCGATTTGCCGCCACCTTGTCCTGCGGCATCAGCAGGGTCTTCGCCGGCACGGGCAGCTTGCGGAATGCCTCGGGCAGAGCATCGCCCAGATCGATCACCGGATACATCCAGTTGGTGGTCGGGATCTTCTCCTGCGCCGGGCGCGAGACCAGGAAAGCGAGGAACTTCTGCGCCAGGTCCGGCTGATCGGAGGTCTTCAGCCGTGCGGCAACCTCGACCTGCAGGTAATTGCCCTCGGCGAAGTTCAGCGCCTTGTACCGGTCGGTGTCCTCCATCATCTGGTGATAGGCGGGAGAGGTCGTGTAGCTCAGCACCAGCGGCGCCTCGCCCTTCAGGAACAGCCCGTATCCTTCGCTCCAGCCCTTGGTGACGGTCAGCGTCTTCTGCGCGATGTTCTTCCAGGCGCCGGCGGCCTCGTCGCCCAAGGCCTGCTTGACCCAGAGCAGCAAGCCGAGACCCGGTGTCGAGGTGCGCGGGTCCATGTAGATCAGCTTCGGCGCGTCGCCCGCGCCGGCAAGCTCCGCGAGGCTCTGCGGCGGTTTCGGCAAAGCCTGGCTGTCATAGACGAAGGCGAAATAGCCGTAGTCGTAGGGCACGAAATCGGCGTCGTCCCAGGCGATCGGCAGCTTCACCGCCGAGAGGTCGACCGCGTGCGGCAGGACAAGGCCGGTCGCCTTGGTCTCGGCCGTCAGGTTGGTGTCGATGCCGAGCACGACGTCCGCATCGGTCTGCTCGCCCTCGAGTTTCAGGCGCGAGAGCAGCGCCGCGCCATCCTCCAGCCCGACCCATTCGATCTTGCAGCCGCAGGTCTGTTCGAACTCCTTCTGCAAAGCAGGACCGGGGCCCCATTCAGACACGAAGGAATTATAGGTATAGACGGTCAAAGCGGGCGTGTCGGCCCACAGGGGCGCTGGTGCGGCTGCACTGGTTGCAATCACCGCCGCCAGCAGAGCGCCATGACGCAGAGTCATCTCGTCCTCCACAAGCGGCGGAGGAAATCGAGAGCGATGCTCAAATCTCGCTTAACTCAGATCCCTCCGCCGGCATTATCCGGATCAGGTTCCTCGGGTTGATGCGGCATCGCATCTCTCAGCCCGGCATGGGCACCCCGTTGAGCGCGCCCACCATGAGAAGCGTGGCGGGCCTTGTCAAGCGTTCGTCACACAACCTGCAGCCAATGGGGCATGCGGGGATCGGCCAGGAAGGCCGCGCAGCGATCAAGGTATTTGTTCGCCGCCCACATGAGTCTCGCGTCGCCGCGCGCCGACGCTTCCATTGCGCACCAACTGCCCGCGACCAGGCAAAGCGTGGTCTCGAACAGGCCGATGCGCGCCAGCGTGCCATCGTTCGGCGCGCCGAAGATCGCCGCAACGAAGCGCCGTGCCGGTTCGTCATCATCCGCCATGCGCTGCATCAGGACCGAAGCCGGGTCCCAGGCCGGATCCGCCATAGATGAGAATTCCCAATCGACCAGCCACAGCCTGCCATCCTCGCCGCGCAGGAAATTGGCCGCGGCGGCATCGACATGAGCCGGCACCAGCGGCCGTGGCGAGCGCGCCAACGCCGCCTCGATCGGCGCCGCGGCCTGCCGCAGCGTCACGGCGCGTGCATGCGCGTGCTGCCCGATATAGCGATCGATCTCCTCGAAGGGATGGCGCTCGCCCCGGAACGGCCGCTCGCTCCGCTGCAGCCGCGCCAGCAGGCCCGCCATCTCCACCAAGGTCGCCGGATCGTTCAGGTCGGCGGCGCTCAAAGCGCGCGCTCCCGCGACGAACCGCGTCACCAGCAACGTCTCGTCCAAGAACAGGAGTGGCGGGGCCAGCCCGAGATCGGCGGCAATCGCCGCATTGTGGGTTTCGACGCCGCGATCGAGATAGCCGGTGGTCGGCCCGGCGATGCGCATGACGTACGATTCTGCCTCCTCGCCGGTTGTGACGCGGTAGGTCTCGTTGGTCACGCTGCCGATTGGCTGGATGCGCCAGCCAGCGCGGTCGCGGCCGGCCAGGAATGGCACGCGTTCAAAGAGCTCGGGGTCGAAGGGCAATCGAGTCAATTTGGTTAAACTGTTCTTAACCGGGCCGTGACACCCTTCCCCATCCAGCCAATGAAAGCAACGTCGATATCCATGCACGCTGAAGCGCCTTCGGTCGTCCTGGTCTCCACCTCGCCCGAGACTGTCAGCCTTGTCCGCGCCGCCTGCACCAATGGCGGCAGCGGCGCCATCCAGTTCGCGGCCGCGCCCGACGCAGCCGCCGCGCGCCAGTTCCTGTCGACTCTGGACGGGGCCGTGGTCATGCTGGATTGCGAAGGCGCCACGCCCAATGCCGCCAACCTGCATCCCTTCGTAGGCCAGGACGAAACGGCGCCGGTGATCGTTCTGGCGCGCGACGTCGCCGCGGACGTCGAGCGCGCGATGATGGAGGCCGGGGCCTCCGAGGTGCTGCCCCTGGCGGAGCTCAATCACGGCACGCTGCGGCGCGCGTTGCGCTACGCGCTGAACCGTCACGCGATGCAGCGCAAGCTGGCACGCCTGACGCCGTTCGATCCGGTTTCGGGCTTGATGACCCAGGCGACGTTCTGGGAGATTCTCGGCCTCGCCGTCCGGCGCGGGCAACGCAACCGCGATTTCTTCTCCGTCCTGCTGATCGATTTCGACTGGAGCAGCCTGTCCGCAGATATCGCGGACGAGGCCATCCCCGTCCTCTTCAAGCGCTTCGGTGAGCGCATCAAAGCCGTGATGCGGGCCAGCGACACCGTCGCGAAATTCGAGAAGGCCCAGATCGTGGTGCTCGCGGAATCCATGCCCCGCGTCGAAGACGTGCAGATCGTCGCCGCCAAGATCCTCAGCGACATCACCGCGCCCACGGCGCATGGCAACCGCTACCTGACCATCGATGCGGCCATCGGAATCGCCGTCTACCCGACCAGCGGCGGCACGCCGGAGGAGCTGATCGTGCGCGCCAGCGAAGCGCTGGGGCATTCCAAGGAGCGCCGCACCAACCGTTTCGCCTTCGGCTGACCCGGCAGAATTTGCCGCCAAGGTCGTTGCGGGCCGGTTCAATCCACCAAAGATCCTGTAAATTCAACCTGTTCATTGGCGTTTCGCCCGGCACGGCACTTGCTTTGCCCTGGACGTCCGAACCATCAGTTCGAGAGGTCCACCATGCTGAACATGTTCTCCCGTCCGGAAGCCCCCGCCCCGCAGAAGCCGGCCAGCGCCCCGGCTTCGCCTGAGCCCTTGCGCCTGCTGCGCGCGCAGCCGACCGCTTCCGTCAATGCGGGCGCCAAGCCGGCCAATGCGCGCGGCGCCACCCGCACGCCGACCGTCGGCCAATACCTCCATCACCTGCAGCATGACCTCAAGGGCTATGTGCGCGCCGAGACGGTGAACGCTGTGATCGGGGCGACGCCGGGCGAGATCCAGCGCGTCGCGCGCATCGTGGCCAAGCTGAAGGGCCGCTATCTTGCCACCCTCATGGATCTCGGCAACGCCACCAAGGGCCCGATCGGCGAGCCCGAGGTGCGTGAGCTGCGCCGCATCCGCGAGATGTACGAGGAGGTGGAGCTTGGCCTCACCCGCCTGCGCGAGGCGGTCGAAGCGGGCGATCTGGAGCTCGACGGCGTGCGCGGGGAGTGAGCCCTACTTCCCTTTCTCCTTTCGCACCTCATCCCAGTCGGCCTCGGTCAGTTCGCGCAGGAAGTTGAACTGGCCGGCGCCCTGGAGCCATTCGCCGCCATCGATGGTGACGACCTCGCCGTTGATGTAGCCGGCGCCATCCGACAGCAGGAACGCCGCCAGGTTCGCCAGCTCCTCGTGCCGGCCGGGACGGCCGAGGGGATTGTTGGTCTCGAACCTCTGCGCCATGTCGGGGCGCGGCACCAGACGCTCCCATGCGCCCTGGGTCGGGAACGGGCCCGGCGCGATGGCGTTGAGGCGCACGCCCTGCCCGCCCCATTCCACCGCCAGGCTGCGGGTCATGGCGAGCACGCCGGCCTTCGCCATGGCCGAGGGCACCACATAGGCCGAGCCGGTCCAGGCGTAGGACGTGACGATGGACAGCACGCTCGCCGGCCGCTTGTCCCCGAGCCAGCGGCGGCCGCAGGCCACGGTCACATAGGCCGAGCCGTGCAGCACGATGCCGAGCACGGCGTCGATCGCGCGGGGCGATAGCTCTTCCGTCTTGGCGATGAAGTTGCCGGCGGCATTGTTGACCAGCGCGTCCAGCGGCCCGTCGGACCACAGCGCATCCAGCATCGCCTCCACCGCCGCCGCATCGCGGATGTCGCAGCGATGCCAGGCCACGCGGCCCGGCGCGATCCGCGCCAGTTCCGTGGCGGCCTCTTTCAGCACCTCTTCGCGCCGGCCGCAGATCGCGAGGCTCGCCCCCAGCTCCAGGAAGCGCCTTCCCATGGACAGGCCGAGGCCGGTTCCCCCGCCGGTGACGAGGATTCGCTTGCCCTGCAACAGACCTGATTCGAACATCCTTGACGCCCCGTTTGGCCTTGGCTGCCGGGCATTATCGCCGGCCCTTGATTGCGTTGCCAGCCTTGAACGTGTAAGACATCCGCCCATGGCGCGCGATGCACTCAAGGAAGCCCGCAGGACCCAGTTGATGGAAGCCACCATCGACTGCATCGCGGCGCGCGGCTTCGCCGATCTGACCCTGGCGGACGTCGCGCGGGGCGCCGGCCTCAGCGTCGGCATCGTGAACTTCTATTTCCGCAGCAAGGATGCGCTGCTGATCGAGACGTTGCGGCATCTGGTCGCCGAATACATCGAGCAGACCAACGAGAACATCCGCACCGCCGGCACCACCGCCGTCGCCCAGGTAGAGGCGATGATCGAGTCCGATTTCCACCGCACCATCGCCAATCGCAAAAAGGTGACGGTCTGGTACGCGTTCTGGGGTGAGACCCGCTGGCGCCCTGAGTTCCTCAAGATCTGCCAGGAACTCTCGGATTCGTTTCACAAGGAAACGCGGGAGATCTTCGGTCGCCTGATCGCCGAGGGCGGGTACGAGAACATCGATGCGGACATGGTGGCGCGCGGTTTCGATGCCATGATCGACGGCCTCTGGCTCGACATGCTGATCAACCCGAAAGCGGTCGACCGCGAAGGCGCCAAGCTGGTCGTGCGCACTTATCTCGCCGGCATCTTCCCCAACGAGTTCGGCCGACAACGCACCGGTGGCGTTGCCCCCAAGGCCGCCACCGCCTGACTTGCGCGGCCCGTTCCGGCCGCATCCCGCGTAGCTTGCGTTCAAACAGGTTGGTCGTCATGCCCTATCCCTTGCCCGCGGAGGCGCGCGCCCTCCAAGCCGCACTCCGCCGCTATGTCGACGAGGAGCTGATTCCCTGGGAAGTGCACGCCGAGATGAATCACGGCGAGGTGCCGCCGGAGATCCTGGCGTGGCAGAAGACGATCGCGCGCGACCTCGGCCTCAATTCGATGGACGCACCCAAGGAGTTGGGGGGCGGGAGCGCCACCATGCTGCTGCAGGCCATCGTGCAGGAGCAGATCGGCCGCGTCACCAACGCGCTCGGCTGGCGCTTCTCTAACGTGCAGCGCTGGATGGTGGAGGCCTGCTCGCCCTACCAGATCGAGACCTGGGTCAAGCCGCTGATCGCCGACCGGCGCCATGAATGCTACGCCATCACAGAGGCTGAAGCCGGCTCCGATGTCGACGCAATCCAGGCGACCGCGCGGCGCGATGGCGATCACTACGTGCTGAACGGGGAGAAATGGCACGTCACCTCCGGCAATCTTGCCGACGTCATCATCTTCCAGGCCAAGCTGGCAGACGGCCCCAATGCCAGCACCCATTGCCTGTTCTTCGTCGACAGCGGCACGCCGGGGATCGAGATGGTGCGCTCGCCCGCCTATTCGCACACCTTCGCGGCGCATCACCCGATCTATCGCTTCGCGGATGTGCGCGTGCCGGCGGCCAATCGCATCGGCGAGGAAGGCGACGGCATGGGGTTCACCCGCGACTGGTTCCGCTACGAGCGGCTGATGATCGGCGCGCGCTGCTGCGGCGCGGCCGCGCGGCTGATCGATGAGGCGACGGCCTTCGCCCGGTCACGCACGGTGTTCGGCGAGACGCTGGCGGACAAGCAGGCGATCCAGTTCATGCTGGCGGACAGCCTCACCGAATTGTGGGCCGCGCGCCTCATGGTCTATCGCACCGCGGATGCGATCGATGCCGGCGAGGACGTGAAGGTGAGCCACGCGCAGAGCTCCATGGTGAAACTCTATGCCTCCGAGATGGCCAACCGCGTGGCGGACCGCGCGGTGCAGATCTTCGGCGGCCGCGGCTACATGCGCGAGAACGTGGCAGAACGCTTTTTTCGCGAGCTGCGCGTAGAGCGCATCTGGGAGGGTGCCAGCGAGATCCAGCGACTGATCATCGCCAACGGATTGCTGAAGCGCGGCCAGGCGCCGCTGATCGAATAAGCAACGGCCATCGGCGGGGGCAATCATGTGGCAAGCGGTCCAGCCGGTAGTTCCGGTCCTGCTCGGGATCATCCTGATCGAGGCGGCGCTCGGCATCACCGGCGCGCTGATCGGCATCCAACTGGCGGATCGCGGCGTGTCGGCGTCGCTGATCGGATTCGTCTTCTCCGCCTACAATGTCGGATTCCTGCTCGGCACCTTGACGTGCGAGCGGATCATCAACAGCGTGGGTCATATCCGCGCCTTCGGCGTGTTCGCCGTGAGCGCCTCTATCGCCACGCTGCTGTTCGCGCTCACCACCGACGTCTATGCCTGGACCTTGTTCAAAGGGCTGTCCGGCTATGCGCTGGCCGGCGGATTCATCGTCATCGAATCCTGGCTCAACGACAAGGCGAGTGAGCTCAACCGCGGCCGCCTCTTCGCGGTCTACATGGTGGTGACCTGGGGCGCCGGCGGCCTCTCGCCGCTGACCCTGAACATCGCGCCCGTGGAAGGCGACTTCCTGTTCAAGATCTGCACCATCCTGATGGCCGCCGCGATGATTCCCCTGGCGCTGACCAAGATCGGCAACCCCGAAATCGGCCACAAGCAGAGCTTCGGCATCCGGCAACTGATCCAGGCCTCGCCCACCGGCGTCGCCTGCTGCTTCGCGTCCGGATTGTTCACCGGCTCGCTCTATTCGCTGTTGCCAGCCTATACGGAGGCGCTCGGGTTCGGGGCGCGCGAGCTGTCGATCCTGATCGCCGTCGGCACGGTGGCGGCGCTCATCATCCAGTTCCCGGTCGGCTATGTCGCCGACCACTACGGCCGGCGGCCGGTGATCATCGGGGCCAATGCCCTGGCTGGCGCGCTGGCGCTGGCGATCGCGATGGCGCCGTCCCTCAGCTTCAGCGGATTGCTGGCGCTGTTCTTCGCGATGACGATGTTCCAGTCGCCGCTCTATGCGCTGGGCGTGGGCCAGACCAACGACTATGTGGACCGCAAGGACTTCGTGCGCGCCGCCGCCGGGCTGCTGTTCGTCTGGGGTGTCGGCGCCAGTGTCGGGCCGACGCTGGTCGGCCTGGTCATGGATGCGATCGGCGAGGCCGGCCTGTTCTACTATATCGGCGTGGGCTACGGGCTGGTCGCGCTGTTCGCGCTCTACCGCGTGTTCCGCCGCCGCGCCAAGACGCCGAAGGAGCAGAGCGACTACGTCGCCGTGCCCAACATCCAGGCGGTCTACGGCGCACCCGAGCTCGACCCGCGCGGCGAGTTCCAGCATCCGGGCCCCTCACCGGCCAGCAAGGACGGCCTCGTGGAGTAGTTAGCAACGCTCCCAGCGATAGAGCACGTCTGGCTCCCGCTCCTCGTTGCCGGAGCCGTCGGTCTCCCGCACGACGTGGAAGCCGTGTAATTCGTAGAAGCGCCGAGCCGGCTGGTTGCGCTGAAAGCACCAGAGATGAAGCACCGGATGCGCAGCCTGAACCACCTTCAGCAGCGCGCTGCCGACACCTTGCCCTTGCGCATCGGGCAGGACGTAGAGCTGGTCGATCCAGTCCTCACGAAAGGCGACGATGCCGATCAGCATGCCCTCCCGCTCCGCACCCCACACTTCGCAGCTCTCAAACACGTGGCTGCGGTAGAATGCGCGATCCTCCGCCGGCGTGTGCAATCCGGTCAGCCGCGGCAAGGCGCTGTCGAACGATGCGCGATGCACCAGCGCGGCCGCATCCATGTCCTCTAGCGTCAGCCTGTGCAGCGACGGCATCGGCGCTTACGGCACCGTCACCATCGGCAAATGCCGCTTGAACGGCACCTCGCCGGCAGGGGTAGCGTCGAGCTCGCGCGCATAGCGGTGGCCGTGATAGACGGCATGGGCGATGAAGCCCGGCGCCAGGCAATCGCCGATGCGCGTGACCGATTTTATGCCGGCCGCCTTCACACCCTCCGGATCGGCCGCCAGCGCAAGATACAGCTCTTCGTTCGGCAAGCGCGAGGTCACCAGCACCACGGCGGCCGCTTCGATCCGCTCGCTGCTGGCGGCATAGGCGCAGGTGATCTCGACATGCTCGGGCGCCAGTCGCGTCACGTCGTGATGCGTGATGACCTTGACGCCCAGTTGACGCAGCCGCCTGTTGATATGCACGGATTCCAGCGTGTTGCCGGCCCAGCCAGACACGATGTCATTCGTGGTGACGAAGGTAACCTCGAGGCCGGCCTTGCGCAGCTTCTCCGCGAGCACGCCGGCCATGTAGAAGTCCTCGGTGTCGTACACCACGACCGGCCCTGCCGCCGGCATGCGGTCCGCCATCAAGTCGTCCGGCGTGAAGACCTTGGCGTGCTCCAGGCCGGGAAGCGGCAGCCAGTGGCTGCGGCCATAGCCGTCGCGCCGCCAGGTCGCACCGGTCGCGAGCACAACGCGCTCGAAGCCGAACTCCAGCACGTTCTCCGCCGTCAGCCTGCTGTCCCGGTAGATCGTGACCTGCGGCATCTTCTCGATCTGCTGCATGCGGTAGTCGCGCACCCGCGCCCAGGCGGAGAGGCCCGGCAGCCGGGATTCCCTCGTGACGCGCCCGCCAAGCTCGGTCGTCGCCTCGGCCAGGTGCACCTCATAGCCGCGCTGCCCCAGCGCACGCGCGGCCTCGAGCCCGGCCGGACCCGCACCGACGATCAGCACGCGGTCCTCCGACGCGCGCGGCGCGATCACCTCCGGGTGCCAGCCCTTGCGCCATTCCTCGCCCATGGTCGGGTTCTGGGTGCAGCGCATCGGCGTGATGGTGTTGTCGCCGGTGACGCAGATGTTGCAGCCGATGCATTCGCGGATGTCCTCGAGCCGCCCCTCCTCGATCTTCCTGGGCAGGAAGGGATCGGCGATCGAGGGCCGCGCCGCCCCGATCATGTCCAGCACGCCGCGCCTGATCTGCGAGACCATGGTGTCGGGCGAGGTGAAGCGGCCGACGCCGACCACCGGCTTGGTCGTGAGTTTCCTCACGAAGGCGGTGAAGGGCTCCTGGTATCCCTCCTCCGCGAAGCGCGAGGTGTAGGAATCGAACTTCCAGTCGCTGATGTTGACGTCCCACAGGTCCGGCAGTTCCGCCAACATGGCGACCACGTCGCGCGCCTCGCCCTCGGCGGTAATGCCGTCCGGCCCCATCATCTCGTCGACCGCAAAGCGCACAGCGATGCCGCAGGTGTCTCCGACCGCGTCCTTGGTGTCCTCGATGATCTCGCGGAACAGGCGCACGCGGTTCTCCAGGCTGCCGCCATATTCATCGGTACGGGTGTTGCGCCGCCGCTGCAGGAAATGCATGGGCAGCGACAGGTCGTGGCCGGCATAGACATAGACAATGTCAAACCCCGCCTTCCTGGCGCGGATCGCCGCCTCGCGGTGCCAGCGGCGGACGTTACGGATGTCCTCGCGGTCCATCGCGCGCGCCTGGAACGGGTAGTAGCGCGTCATCTGGTGCACCGGCCCGATCGGCACCTCGCGGCTGTAGAAGTTGGAGGCCGATGGGCCGTTGTGATTGAGCTCGACAGCGGCCAGCGCGCCGTGGCGATGCACCGCCTCCACCATCAGCGCGTTGTGCGGGATGTCGTGATCGTCCCACAGCCGCGCCTCGACATAGGGCGTCACGTCGCTGGTGGGGTGGATCTCGCATTCCTCGGTCGAAACGACAGCCCAGCCGCCTTCCGCCTTCATCCCGCGCATCGCGGCGTGGGCATGCGGGTGGGCATGTCCCATGCCGTTGCAATGCGGCACCTGGAAAAACCTGTTCTTCGCGGTGACCGGCCCGATATGCACGGGCTCGAACAGGATGTCGTAACGCGGATCGCGCGCCATGGTGTCCCCCAGAAACGCTTTGCAAAGCAAATCGGCCGGCACTCTAGCGATTTTGCCCCGCGCGGCAACCCGCTAGGCATCGGGTCCCTTCATTGCTAACTTCGCCGGCAATGAAGGGGGACAGGCGTGGCAAGACGCAGACTGGCCGTCGCGCGGCTCTGGTATGAGGCGAACAGCTTTTCGCCGTTGCGCACGAAACTCGCGGCCTTCGAGGCCCGCGAGTGGGTGAGCGGCGAGGCGGCGCGGGCCTTCTATGCCGGGACCGCGACGGAGATCGGCGGCGTCCTGGCGATGGAGCCGGAGCATCCGGACTGGGAGTTCCGCTTTCTCCATTGCACGGCCGCCCCGCCCGGCGGCCTGGTCGAGCCCGCCGCCTTCGCGGCGATCAGCGAGCGCATTCTAGGCGGCCTTGCCGAGCAGCGCTGGGACGCGGTGTACCTCTCGCTTCACGGTGCGACCGCGACGGTCAACGACCCCACCCCGGAGTTCCACCTTTTGCAGGCGATCCGCGAGATCGTTGGCGCGACGCCAATTGCGGCGAGCTTCGACCTGCATGGGCATCTGAGCGCGGAGATGGCGGCGCTGCTCGATGCGACCTCGGGCTATCACACCTATCCGCATATCGACATGGATGCCGCGGCGAAGCGCGCGCTCGCGTTGCTGATCGCCAAGGTGGAGGGCCGCGCCGACCCGAGGATCGCGGTCGCCAAGGTGCCGTCCATCATGCCCAGCTTCAACATGCGCACCGCGGACGGGCCGATGGCGGAGCTGCAGGAACTGGCCGGCATGTGGCGGCGTCAGCGCGGCATGCTGGACGTGACCATCTATGGCGGCTTCGCCTATGGCGATTCGCCCTTCGCGGGGCCGAGCGTGGTGGCGGTCGCGGAAAAGGACCAGAAGCTGGCCCAGCGCTGCGCCAATCAGCTTGCCGCCGCGTTCCTGAAGCGCAAGCAGCAATTCTTCGTGCGCCTGCCACGCCCCGCTGATGGCCTGAAGCAGGCAATGAGGGCAGAGGGTAGCGGCCCTGCCATCGTGCTCGATCCAGCCGATAATCCGCTGTCCGGCGGCATCGGCGACACACCAGCCTTGTTCCAGGCGTTGCTCGAGGCCGATCCGCCGGCGGGCACCGTCTTCGCCTTCTTCTGGGACCCGCCGCTGGTCGAGGCGTGCCACCAGGCGGGCGCCGGCGCCACGATCGACGCCAGGCTGGGCGGGCGCATCACGCTGGATTTTGGCCTGCCCGTCCCGGCCCAGGCCCTGATCCTGAAGCTGACCGACGGCAAGTTCCGCAACGAGGGGCCGTACGAGCACAACCTGCCGGTCGATGTAGGCCGGACCGTCCTGCTCGAGGTCGGCGCCGTCCGGGTGGTCGTGACCGAAAGCTGCCAGACGCCGAACGACCCGGCCTATTTCCGGCTGCATGGCATCGATCCGGAATCGGTGCCGCTGCTCTGCGTGAAGGCCAAGAACCATTTCCGCGCGGGCTTTACGGGCATGGCGCGCTGCATCATCGACGTGGATTGCCCCGGCCCCGCGGCCGCCGGATTGTTCCACTACAAATTCCGCCACGCGCCCCAACATATCTGGTAGGCATATCTGGCTGGATATTTTGCGTCGGCTGGCGGCTTGATCCCGGCGGTGGCGGGTCGTTAACTTGCCGCTTTGGCCCCTCTTTCATCCACGGAGCTGGCATGGATATCCGCGACGGGTTCATCGGCGCGATCGGCAACACCCCGCTCATCAAGCTCAAGAAGGCGTCGGAGCTGACCGGCTGCACGATCCTGGGCAAGGCGGAGTTCCTCAACCCCGGCGGCTCGGTCAAGGACCGCGCCGCCCTCGCCATCATCGAGGATGCCGAGCAGAGAGGCGAGATCCGCAAGGGCGGCCTGATCGTCGAGGGCACCGCGGGCAATACCGGCATCGGCCTGGCGCTGGTCGGCAACGCGCGCGGCTACAAGACCCTGATCGTGATCCCGGACACCCAGTCCCAGGAGAAGAAGGACATGCTGCGCCTCGCCGGCGCTGAGCTCAAGGAAGTGCCGGCCGTGCCATACAAGGATCCCAACAACTACGTGAAGCTGTCCGGCCGCCTGGCCGAGGAGCTGAAGCCGAGCAACCCGAACGGCGTCATCTGGGCCAACCAGTTCGACAATGTCGCCAACCGCATGGGTCACTATCGCACCACAGGCCCGGAGATCTGGCAGCAGACCGACGGCAAGGTGGACGGCTTCGTGAGCGCGATCGGCACCGGCGGCACGCTCTGCGGCGTCGCGATGGCGCTCAAGGAGCGCAACAAGAACGTCAAGATCGCCTGTGCCGACCCCGAGGGCGCCGCGATGTACTCCTACTTCACCACCGGCGAGTTGAAATCGGAAGGCACCTCGATCACCGAAGGCATTGGCCAGGGCCGCGTCACCAAAAATGTCGACGGCACGCCGGTCGATTTCGCCTATCGCATCCCCGACAGCGAGGCCCTGCCCGTCGTGTTCGACCTGCTGAAGGAAGAAGGCCTGTGCCTGGGCGGCTCCACCGGCATCAATGTCGCCGGCGCCATCCGCCTCGCGAAGGACCTGGGCCCCGGCCACACCATCGTGACCATCCTCGCCGATTTCGGCACCCGCTATCAAAGCAAGATGTTCAATCCGGAGTTCCTGCGCTCCAAGGGCTTGCCGACGCCGGAGTGGCTGTAGCTTCTTTCGTCATAGTCGTGCCTACATCTGCGGCGCGGTCGCGGCGAGGCTCGGGCGTTGTTGCATGGCGAGCCACCAGTGCGAGAGCTTCGGCAACTTGGCCATCGCGCGGGTGCCTTCGGGGAATTGCACGAAATAGCCTATAATCGGCGCTAGGAAGAGGTCCGAGAAGCTGACATCGCGTCCAACCAGATAAGGATCGGAGCCGAGCATCAGGTCCTGGATCGCGGCGAGCGCGTGCTCCGCCGCCGGGGTCGCTTCGGCGATCGCCGCCATGTCCGGCCCCTTCTCCTTGTCGGCGAAGTAGTAGCGCAGCACGATGTCCACAATGATGCGCTTGTAGGCGTAGCCGTTGATGACGTCGACGATCTGCTGGTCGCGGGTGCGGCGGTGGACATTCGGATGGGCGAGGCGGCGCCCGGGGAATGCATCGTCGATGTAATGCGCGATGGCGTTGCTCTCATAGATTGCGAAGCCGTTATGCTCTAAGGCGGGCACCTTTCCGAAGGGATGGCGCTCCAGCCAATCACGCTGGAGGTGCACGCCGGCCATCATGTCCACGTGCACCAGGTCATAATCGACGCCCTTCTCCAGCAGCGCCATCCGGATGGTCCGCGCGAAGGTGCTGTAGGTCGGGCCGTGCAGGGTCGGCTTGCTCATGCTTCACTCCTTATTCAGCGCGGGAGAGCTAAGCGCCGCGGTCCTTGACCGTCAAGGGTGGCCCTCTCATGATGCCCGGCAAGAAAATGGGAGGATTCGCCGCGATGGAATTGCTGTTCCGCCAGGACGCCTATCTGAAATCGTGCGACGCGACGGTGGTCGCGGTCGACGAGACGGGTATCCGGCTGGACCGCACCGTCTTCTATCCCATGGGCGGCGGGCAGCCCGGCGATTTCGGGCGCCTCACCCTGTCCGATGGCGGCGTGATCGGGATCGTCGATACCGTGAAGGGCGCTCATCACGAGGACGTGGTGCACGTGCCCCAGCCCGGCTCGCCGGCGCTCGCGCCCGGCATGAAACTCCGCGCCGAGATCGATTGGGAACGCCGCCACCGTTTGATGCGCATGCATACCTGCCTGCACCTGCTCTCCGCCGTCATCAAGGGCGATGTGACCGGCGGCCAGGTAAGCGACGGCAAGGGCCGGCTCGATTTCAACCTGCCCGACCAGGGCCTGGACAAGGACCTGATCACGCGGGAGATCAACCGCCTGATCCAGGAGGACCACGCCGTCCGCCAGCGCTGGATCACGGATGAGGAACTGGCGGCCCAGCCGGAGCTGGTGCGCACCATGTCGGTGAAGCCGCCGATGGGCAGCGGCAAGGTCCGCCTGCTGGAGATCGACGGGGTAGACCTGCAGCCTTGCGGCGGCACGCATGTCATGCGCACCGGGGAGATCGGCCCGATCGAGGTCACCAAGATCGAGAACAAGGGCAAGATGAACCGCCGCGTCAACCTGGCCTTAGTCGGTGCCGCGCAATGACCTACGTCAATCCGCAAAGCCTGGTCTCGACCGAGTGGTTGGCCGCCCATCTGCAGCAGCCTGACCTGCGCATCGTCGACGGCACCTGGTACCTGCCGGCACAGGGGAAGGATGCAAAGGCGGAATACCTGCAGCGCCATATTCCCGGCGCGGTGTTCTTCGATATCGACGACATCTCTGATACCACCTCCTCGCTGCCGCATATGTTGCCGCCGCCCGAGAAGTTCGCCTCGCGCGTCCGCAAGCTCGGCATCGGCGACGGCAACCGCATCGTGGTCTACGACGCCAACAACATGAGCGCGGCGCGGGTCTGGTGGATGTTCCGCATCTTCGGTGCGCGCGAGGTCGCGATCCTCGATGGCGGGCTCGGCAAGTGGCTGGCGGAGGACCGCCCGGTCGAGGATGGCGAGGTGACGCTGCAGGAACGCCACTTCACCGCGCGGCTCGACAACACGCAGGTCCGCGGGAAGGGCCAGATGCTGCGCAATCTCGAGACCAGGCGCGAGCAGGCGCTGGACGCGCGCGCCGCCGGACGCTTCAATGCCACCGAGCCGGAGTTGTGGCCCGGCCGCCGCGCTGGGCATATCCCGGGCGCGCGCAACCTGCCCTACAACCAGATCTTCAATGCCGACGGCACGCTCAAGGATGCCGACGCGTTGCGCCGCCTCTATGAAGGCGCGGGCATCGATCTCAGGAAGCCGGTCGTGACCTCCTGCGGGTCGGGCATCACCGCCTGCGCGCTGGCGTTCGGGCTGCACCTCATCGGCCATCGCGATGTTGCGGTCTATGACGGATCCTGGGCCGAATGGGGCCTGCCCGGCGACACGCCCGTCGAACCCTCGGGCGCCGGGACCTGATGCTCATCCGCGCCTACGTCCCGAGCGATTTCGCGGCTGTCACGGCGCTGTGGGATGCGACCGGCATCTCCATCCACTACAACGATCCCGCCAAGGACATCCGGCGCATGCTGGCGACCCATGATTGCCAGCTCTATGTCGGGGTGGAGGACGATCGCGTGATAGCCTCCATCATGGTCGGGCACGAGGGCCATCGTGGCTGGCTTTACAAGCTCGCCGTGCTGCCTGAGTTCCAAGGCAAGGGATACGGCCGCGACCTAGTGCAACAGGCGGAGCGCTGGCTGGTGGCGCGCGGGATGCCGAAGGTCAACCTGATGATCCGCGACACCAACATCAAGGTGCGCCAGTTCTACGAGCGCCTCGGATACACGGTCGCCGCGCGCACGGTGATGGAGCGCTGGCTCAAGCCCGACGCAATAGACATGGAGCCAGGCGAGCTCGACGTCATCACCACCTCGTTGGAAATGACGGAGCGGCCGACGCGGCCGACAATCCCCTGCCCGCCCAGCCACCACGCCGTGCTGCGCCTGGAGCGGCCCTCGATCCAGTTCTACCGCTATATCTACAAGCTGGTCGGCGAGCGCTGGATGTGGGCCGACCGGCGCACGATGAGTGACGAGGCGTTGAGCGCCGAGATCACCGCCGCGGGTGTCGAAATCTACGTGCTCTACGCCGGCGGCGAGCCAGCCGGCTATGTCGAGCTCGACCGCCGGCCGAAGCCGGACATCCTCATCGCCTATTTCGGCTTGGCGCCGCATTTCATCGGACGCGGGATCGGCCGCTATCTGCTCAATTGGGCGATCGACCAGGCCTGGACCTACGGGCCGCAGCGGCTGCTGGTCAACACCTGGTCGTTCGATCACCCGCGCGCCTTCACCAATTACCAGAAGGCCGGCTTCCGGCCTTATCGGCAGACGCGCGGCAAGATCCTCGACCCGCGTCTCGAGGGACTGATCCCGGCGGACGTGCAGCCGCGCGTCGCGCCGGCGGCAGGCGAGCCGTGAGCGGGCCGCGCCTGCAGCGCGTTGCCGATCAGGATCGACGCCTGATCGAGATCACTGTCGACGGCTGGGCAATGAGCGCGATGGAAGGCGACACGCTGCTGGTCGCCATCCTGGCCCAGCGGTCATATCTGCGCGAAGCATCGGGGGAGCCGCAGGGCGAAATGCCTGCGGCCGGGTTCTGTCTCATGGGGGCATGCCAGGATTGTTGGGTGTGGCACGAGGATGGGCGGCGCGTCCGCGCCTGCACCACCTATGCCGAGCCGGGCATGCGTATTCGGACCACATGGCCGGATCACCTGCTCGCATCCTGATCATCGGCGCCGGCCCCGCCGGGCTGCGTGCCGCCGAGATGCTGGCGGAGGCCGGCTGCTCGCCCATCCTGATCGACGAGGCGCCGCGGGTCGGCGGACAGATCTACCGCCAGCCGCCGCGCGTACCTGGCTTCACGCGCACGGCCTCTGAGCTTTATGGCGCCGCCGCCGACCGGGCGCGCGATCTCTTCGTCACCTTTGACCGCATTCGGCAGCGCATCGACTACCGGCCGAGCAGCCTGGTCTACGACCTGATCGACAACCGCGCCATCGTCGCCAGCGAGGGGAAGAGCGAGGAGATCGCCTTCGATGCGATGATCCTGGCGACCGGCGCGATGGATCGCATCATCCCTGCGCCGGGCTGGACCCTGCCCGGAGTCTACACCCTGGGGGCCGCACAGATCGCGCTCAAGCACCAGGGCTGCGCCATCGGCAAGCGGATCGCCTTCGTCGGCGGCGGGCCGCTGCTGCTCCTGGCCGCCCATCAATATGCGAAAGCGGGCGCGGTGCCGGCGGCGATCGTCCTGCCGTCGCGCTTCGAATCGTTGGCGGCCGCCGGCCTGCGCCTGCTCCCCATGCCGCGGGAGCTGTCGTCGGGGCTGCTCTGGCTGCTCGACCTGAAGCGGCGCGGGGTCCCCGTCCTGTTCGGCCATCGGCTGGTGAAGGTGAAGGGCGCGGAGAGCGTCACCGGCATTATCGCGGAACGCGCGGGCCGACAGCGCGTGATCGCCTGCGACGCAGTGGCGCTGGGCTATGGATTGCGGTCGGAGACGCAACTGGCCGACCTTGCCGGCATCCGGTTCGTGTTCGATGCCGAGCGGCGGCAATGGCTGCCGGAAACCGATCCCCTGGGCCGCGCGGCGGGGCGCAAGGACATCTATCTGGCCGGTGACGGCGCCGGCATCCTCGGCGCGGATGCGGCGGAGGCGCGTGGACGGCTCGCCGCCCATGCGCTGATGACGGATCTCGGCATCGCGCATGAGCGCTATCGGCCGAAGCCGGACAAAACCGCCGTTGCATGCGCGGAGCGCTTGCAGGCGGCGATGCGCGCGGCCTTCGATCCGCCCGCCGATCTTGTCACCGCCATTCCCGATGAGACCATCCTCTGCCGCTGCGAGCGGATACTGGCTGGGGAGTTGCGCGCCCTTGCGGGATTGCTGGGCGCGCGCGAGGTGAACCGCGCGAAGTCCTTTTCGCGCATCGGCATGGGACGCTGCCAGGGCCGGCTCTGCGGTCATGCAGCGGCGGAGATCCTCGCCGGCAAGCTCGGCATCAGCCTGGACAGCGTCGGCCGTTTGCGCGGCCAGCCGCCGATCAAGCCGGTCATCGTCTCGACCGTGGCGGAGCGCAAGGCATGACCGCGCGCATCGCCCTGAAGAGCGACGTCCTGATCGTCGGCGCGGGCATCGCCGGCTGCGCCACCGCCCTGCAGCTTGCGCGCCGCGGCAAGCTGGTTACGCTGATCGAGCGCGACCAGGCCGGCATCCGGGCCAGCGGCGTCAATTTCGGCGGCGTGCGCCAGAACGGGCGCGACCTGCGCGAGCTTCCCATCGCCATGCGCGCCCGCGCGATGTGGGACGAACTGCCGGGCCTCATCGGCTTCGACGGGGAGTTCCGCGCGACCGGCAATCTGCGCCTCGCCTCCGACGAGGAGCGCGTCGCCCAGCTCGACCGGTTCTTCACGGCGGCGACCGAGCAAGGGCTGGGCCTGGTGCGGCTGGACCGCGCCGAGCTGAAAGCGCGCTATCCCTGGCTGTCGGACAGGCCGATCCGCGGCGTGCTCTGCCCCAGCGACGGCCACGCCAATCCGCGCCTGGTGGGGCCGGCCTTCGCCTTCGCCGCGCAAGAGGCCGGCGCAACGCTGATCGAGCACACGGAGATTCTGGAGGGCTGGTATGCCAATGGCGCGTTCCATCTGCGCGCCGCCGACAACCGCACTTTCGCCGCGCCGATGCTGGTGAACTGCGCCGGCGCCTGGGCGGGCAAGATCGCCGGCTGGTTCGACGAGCCGGTCACGCTGGCGCCGGAGATCCCGCAGGTGCAGGTGACGGAGCCGCTGCCCTATCGCATCGAGCCGGTGCTCGGTGTCATGGGCGGCGATTTCTACCTGCGCCAGACCTTCCGCGGCAACATCCTGTTCGGCTCCGGCCAGGGCCGCGCGACGCCGGATGCGCTGCGCAGCCGGCCCTTGCCGGAGACCATGCGCCGCGGCGCCGAGATCGCGATCGCCTTCATCCCGCACCTCGCGCATGTGCCGATCATCCGCGCTTGGACCGGCGTCGACGGCGACACGTCGGACGGCGTCTGCGTCCTCGGGCCGAGCGAGACGCATCCCGGCCTGTTCCACGCCTTCGGATTCAACGGACACGGTTTCCTGCTCGGCCCGGCTGTGGGGGCGGTGATTGCGGAACTGATCCTCGGCGGCAAGACGTCGACGGACATCGCCGGCTTGGGCATCGGCCGTTTCCGGCCGGCCCGGAAGGCGTCAGCCGCGCCGGCGCGCGGCCAGCATCCAGATGAAGAGCGCGACGCAAGCCCCGAACAGAACGGCGCCCAGAATGCCGACCGTGGTTCCATCGGTATGGAGCGCAACGAGCAGGCTGCCGGCGCACATCAACGCGCTGAGCACGGCCAGGACCGCTAGGCTGACCGCGCCATGCGCCTTGGCGGAAGCGGAGATCGCTTCGCCGTAGGTCAGCCGCTCGCCGGCGAGCGGCCATGCACGGACCCGCTGCCACAACGGCATCAGCACGGCGAGCGCCAGCAGCAAGAAGATCGCGACCGTCGCCATCCAGCGCGGCTGGAAAGGGTCGCCGCTGATCATCAGCGTCGGCACGATGGCCACCAGCACGCCGACATAGTAGATCTTGAGATAGCGGCGGACCCACGTGGCGTCCGCCTCGCTCGGAATGATGCGGCCCTTGCCGAGCCGGCCCCAGATGAAGAAGAGCTCACGCCCCTCCGCGTCCCGCTTGAAGGAGGCTGCGGTCAGCCCATCGAAATAGCCCATCCCCCGCCCCCGCCAGCCGATATCAATGATGCAGGATCTGGCTGAGGAACAGCTTTGTGCGGTCCGATTTCGGATTATTGAAGAACTCTTCCGGCGTGTTCTGCTCGATGATCTCGCCAAAATCCATGAAGATCACGCGATTGGCGACCGTGCGGGCGAAGCCCATCTCGTGTGTCACGCACAGCATGGTCATGCCGGATTGCGCCAGCTCGATCATCACCTCCAGCACCTCCTTGATCATCTCCGGATCGAGGGCGGAGGTCGGCTCGTCGAACAGCATGACCTTGGGGTTCATGCAGAGCGAGCGCGCGATCGCGACGCGCTGCTGCTGACCGCCCGAGAGCTGGCCCGGATATTTGTGCGCCTGCTCCGGGATGCGCACGCGCTCGAGGTAATGCATCGCCGCCGCGTCCGCCTCCTTCTTGGGCATCTTGCGCACCCAGATCGGCGCGAGCGTCAGGTTCTCGAGGACGGTCAGGTGCGGGAAGAGGTTGAAGTGCTGGAACACCATGCCGACCTCGCGGCGCACGTACTCGATATGCTTGAGGTCGTGGCTCAGCTCCACGCCGTCCACCACGATCTTGCCGCGCTGGTGCTCCTCCAGCCGGTTGATGCAGCGGATCATGGTCGATTTGCCGGAGCCGGAGGGCCCGCAGACCACGATGCGCTCGCCGCGATAGACCGTCAGGTCGATGTCCTTCAGCACGTGGAACTGGCCGTACCACTTGTTGACGCCGGACAGCTCCACCATCACGTCGGTGCCGATCTCCAGCTCCCTCGCGCTCTTGGCATGGGTTGGCGGGGTCATGGGGCTGCCCTCCTGTTCATCATCGCTTGTGCCCGGTGTGCAGCTTGCGCTCCAGGTGCATGCTGTAGCGCGACATCGAGAAGCAGCAGACCCAGTAGACCGCCGCACAGAACGCGAATCCGGTGATCTCCACGCCGACCCAGTTGGCGTCCTTGAAGCCGGTCTTGACCATGTTCAGGAAGTCGTAGAGGCCGACCATCGACACCAGCGTGGTGTCCTTGAAGAACCCGATGAAGGTGTTGACGATGCTGGGGATCGAGATGCGCAGCGCCTGCGGCAGGATGACGAGGCGCATCACGCCCCAATAGCCGAGGCCGAGCGCCATCGCGCCCTCGAACTGCCCCTTGGGGATCGCCTGCAGGCCGCCGCGTATCACCTCCGCCATGTAGGCGGATACGAAGGCCGTGGTCCCGACCAGCACGCGCAGCAGCACGTTCACCTGCATGTCCGGCGGCAGGAACAGCGGCAGCATGATGTTCGCCATGAAGATGACGGTGATCAGCGGGACCCCGCGCACGAACTCGATGAAGATCACGCAGAGCAAGTGCACGACCGGCAGGTTCGACCGGCGCCCGAGCGCGAGCAGAATGCCGAAAGGCAGCGACAGGACGATGCCGACCAGCGCGATGACCAGCGTCAGCATGAAACCGCCCCACTGCTCGGTCGGGACCGACATCAGACCGAGGCCGCCGCGCAGCAGCCAGAACGACACGATCGGGAACACGACGAAAAAGAAGATCGCGGCATACTTCCTGAACCGCGCGGGGCCGCCCAGCAGGCCGTAGATGCCGATCGCGCCCAGTACGAAGGAGAGGATGACCCGCCAGCGTTCCGGCTCCGGATAGAAGCCGAATAGGAACTGCCCGATGCGCGCCCGCACGAAGAGCCAGCACGCGCCGTCCGGGCAATCGCTGGATCGCGGCGACCGGTCGCCGACGATCACTTCGGTCGGGAAAACCCAGGTGGCGAGCGTCGTGGCCCAGGCTACCAGCGGCGGGATGATGAGATAGAGCAGCAGGAGCGACAGGATCGTGAGCGCGATGTTCAGCGGCGAGGAGAACAGGTTCTCCCGCATCCAGGCCCACGGGCCGGAGACGCTCATCGGCGGCGGCAGATCCGGCTTGCGGCCTTCGCTCGGCGGGACGCTGACAGTCTCATCCGTCATCGCCGCCTCCTACCGTTCCACCAGCGCGATGCGCCGGTTGTACCAGTTCATGAAAAGTGAGATCAAAATGCTGATCACCAGGAAGAACACCATCATGATGGCGATGTTTTCCACGGGGCGACCGGTCTGGTTCAGCGAGGTGCCAACGATCGAGAAGAGATCGGGATAGGCAATCGCGCCGGCCAAGGTCGTGTTCTTCACTATGTTGAGGTACTGGCTTGTCATCGGCGGAACGATGATGCGCAACGACTGGGGAATGATGACAAGGCGCAGCGTCGTTCCAGGTTTGAGCCCGAGGGCATAGGCGGCCTCCGTCTGGCCATGGCTGACCGCGAGGATGCCTCCGCGCACGATCTCCGCGATAAAGGAGGCCGTGTAGGCGGTCATGCCGAGCACCAGGGCCGTCAGCTCCGGCTGCAGCACCAGTCCGCCCTGGAAGTTGAAGCCCGTGAGCTCGGGCACTTGCCAACTCACCGGATTGCCGAGCGCGAGGCTGGCGATCAGCGGCAACCCGACGATGAGGCCAAGGCCGACCCGGCCCTTCGGGAATTGCTGTCCGGTCGCCATCTGCCGCCGGTGCGCCCAGCTTGCGATACCGATCGCGAGGGCGATCCCGACCGCGAGCGCGACGAGCACGATGCCAAAATCCTCCTCCGGAATCGGGCGCGGGATGTTGACGCCGCGGTTGCTCATGAACATCAGGTCGAACACGTTGATCGCCTGCCGCACATTGGGGAAGAGCTGCAGGATCGCCACGTACCAGAACAGCAATTGGACCAGCAGCGGGATGTTGCGCAGGGTCTCGACATAGGCGGTCGCGAGACGGGAGATGAGATAGTTCTTCGAGAGCCGGCAGATGCCGACGATGACCCCCAGAATTGTGGCGAGCGCAATGCAAATCGCCGAAGCCAGCAGGGTGTTGATCATGCCGGCGAGGATCACGCGGCCGATGCTGGAATTGAGGTCGGTCGGGATGATGGAGAAGCTGATCGCGAAGCCCGCCGGCGCATTCAGGAAATCGAAGCCGAGCGGAATACCCAGCCGGCGCAGGTTGTCGACCATGTTCGCGATGATGAACCACACGCCAAGGCAGAGCACCGCGACGACGACGATCTGCCAGATGATCCCGCGCGTCCGCTCGTCACGCCACCACGCGATTGATGTCCTGCGGCCCCTGGATCTGCCTGCGCTGATCTCTGCCACGCCTCACCTCCCCATGGGCTGAGGTGGAATCCAAAGCGGAAACGCCCGGCGTATTTCGCCGGGCGTTCGCCGTCTCAGTTCGTCTTCAGCGCACCGGGGGTGCGTATTGCAGCCCGCCCTGCGTCCAGAGGGCGTTCAGGCCACGCTCGAGAGCCAGCGGCGTGTCCTTGCCGATGTTGCGCTCGAACGACTCGCCATAGTTGCCGACCTGCTTGACAACATTGTAAGCCCAGTCGCGGCTCAGGCCCAGGCTTTCGCCCATCTTGTCAGTGATGCCGAGGAGACGCTGAACCTCCGCGTCCGCGCCCTCCGCGCCTTCCGCGTTTTTGGCCTTCACCTCATCCACGTTCGCGGAGGTGATGCCCTTCTCCTCGGCGACCAGCATCGCGTAGTGCACCCAGGTGATGATGTCCAGCCATTGGCTGTCGCCGGCCCGCACCGCCGGTCCCAGCGGCTCCTTGGAGATGATCTCCGGCAGGATGACATGCTCGCCCGGCGCCTTCAGGCCCGTGCGCTCGGCCGCAAGACCGGACGCGTCGGTCGTGTAGGAATCGCAGCGACCCTCGTCATAAGCGGCGCGGGCCTGCTCGCTCTCCTTGAACTTCACCGGCTGGGTGCCGAGATTGTTCGCCTTGTCGAAGTCGCCAAGGTTCTTCTCGGTCGTGGTGCCTTCCTGCACGCACACCGTGGCGCCTTTCAGCTCCTTGGCGCTGGTGATGCCGAGATCCTTGCGCACCATGAAGCCTTGGCCATCGTAGTAGTTTACCGCCCGGAAATCGAAGCCAAGCTGAGTATCGCGGCTCAAGGACCAAGTCGTGTTGCGGGCCAGGACATCCACCTCGCCGGATTGCAGGAGTGGGAAACGCTGCTCCGCATTGCTCGGCTTGTACTCGACCTTGTTGGCGTCACCCAGCACAGCCGCGGCAATCGCCTTGCAGAGGTCCACGTCAAGGCCTGCCCACACGCCCTGATCATTCGGCGCCGCGAAACCCGCCAGGCCGCTGTTCACGCCGCATTTCAGTTTTCCCGCCGCCTTCACGCTCTCTAGCGTCGAAGCCGCCTGGGCCGCCGTCGACATCCCCGCGAGGAGGGCAACGCCCGCGACCAAAGTTTTTACATGCTTCATTTCGTAGCGTCCTTCCCTGATTTCTGCGCAGTCTTCTTTGTTCTGTCCCGCGCTTGGTTAGCCACCAATGCGGGCGTAACCTTCCGGACTTTTACACATTCCAGCCGGGTGCTACAAGCATCTACTCATAGCCGCCCGGACGTAAGAGCATGGCCGAACAGGGTAAAAAAGACCGCACGATCGCCACACACGCCGGTAACCATCCACACGAGAACCAGGGAGTGGTTAACCCGCCGGTCTATCGTGCGTCGACCGTCCTGTTCCGGTCGGTCCAGGACCTCCGGGAGCGCTACAGGCACAAGTATGAAACCGTCACGTATGGCCGCGACGGCACGCAGACGCACCGGGCGCTGGCGGAAGCCTTCACGGCCCTGGAGGGATCGGAGCGCGCCATCATCCTGCCGTCGGGCCTGGCGGCGGTCTCGACCGCGCTGCTCACCTGCCTCAGCCCGGGCGACAACCTGCTGATGGTCGACAGCGCTTACGAGCCGACGCGGGAGATCTGCGCCGGCCTGCTTGCCCGGATCGGCATCGAGACGACCTACTACGACCCGATGATCGGCCGCGAGATCGCCGGCCTCATCAAGCCGAACACGAAGGTCATCTACATGGAGAGTCCCGGCTCCCTGACCTTCGAAACGCAGGACATCCCGGCGATTGTCGCGGCGGCCAGGCAGGCGGGCTGCCGCACCATCCTCGACAATACCTGGGCGACGCCCCTGTTCTTCAAGCCGCCGCAGCACGGCATCGACATCGGCGTCTATTCCGCCTCCAAGTATATCGGCGGTCATTCCGACATGATGATGGGGATCCTCACCTGCCCCGCCGCGCTCCACAAGACAGCCGCCAAGATGGCGCACGGCTATCTCGGCCATGCCGTTTCTGCCGATGATGCCTATGGCGCGCTGCGCGGCCTGAGGACCATGCATGCGCGCCTGGCGCAGCATCAGGAGACAGCGCTGATCCTCGCGCGCTGGCTGGCCGACCGGCCGGAGGTGGAGCAGGTGCTGCATCCCGCCTGGCCCGGGACGCCGGGCCATGAGTTCTGGAAGCGCGACTATGCCGGCGCATCGGGCCTGTTCGGCGTGGTGCTGAGGCCCTGCACGATGGAGCAGGTGGACCGCATGCTGGATGGCATGCGCCTGTTCGGCATGGGCTATAGCTGGGGCGGCTATGAGAGCCTGATGATCCGGGCCGACCTTAAGAACTGCCGCACGGCGAAGCCCTGGCATGCGGCGGGGCGCACGCTGCGCATCCATGCCGGCCTTGAGGATCCGGACGACTTGATCGCCGATCTCGAGGACGGGCTGGCCCGCTACAGGGGGGCGTGATGGCAGTGCCGCAGGGCTTCCTCGACAGCGTGGCGTTCGATGCCAATGGCCTGGTGCCGGCCATCGCGCAGCAGCACGATACCGGCGAAGTTCTCATGATGGCCTGGATGAACCGTGCCGCCATCGAGGAGACGCTGGAGACGGGGCGCGTCTGCTACTGGTCGCGCTCGCGCGCTAAGCTGTGGCGCAAGGGCGAGACCTCGGGCCAGGTGCAGCGCCTCGTCGAGCTTCGCGTCGATTGCGACAACGATTGCCTGCTGCTGCTGGTCGATCAGACCGGCGTGGCGTGCCACACCGGCCGGCGCTCCTGCTTCTTCACCGCGATCCGCGGCGGCGAACGCACCATCATCGCCGACGTCCAGGTCGCGCCGGAAGACCTTTACGAAAAGCCATGAGCCTGTCGCTGCCGGATTGCCGAGAGATGGATTCTGCCGATCCCTTGGCACGCCACCGCGATGCCTTCGCGCTGCCGGAGCGGATCATCTATCTCGACGGCAACTCCCTGGGCGCCCTTCCCAAGCTGGCGGCGCAGCGCGTGCACGACGTCATCAGCCGGCAATGGGGTCAGGACCTGATCAAGAGCTGGAACCTGCATGACTGGATCGGCGCGCCGGCACGCGTCGGTGGCAAGATCGCGCGCCTGATCGGTGCCAAGCCGAACGAGGTGATGGCCGCGGATTCAACCTCGCTCAACGTGTTCAAGACGCTGCATGCGGCGTTGCGCTTGCGCCCGGATCGGCGGATCATCCTGTCGGATGAGGCCAATTTCCCGACCGATCTTTACATGGCGCAGGGGCTGGCGGAACTGCTCGGCTCCAGCCACGAGATCAGGATCGTCCCGTTGGACCGGATCGCGACCGCTCTGACCGAAGAGATCGCCGTGCTGATGCTGACGGAAGTCGACTATCGCACCGGCCGGCTGCACGACATGGCGGCGCTGACCAAAGCGGCGCATGACAAACGCGCCATCGCCTTGTGGGATTTGGCGCATTCCGCCGGCGCTTTCCCGGTCGACCTCAATGGCTGCGGCGCGGATTTTGCCGTCGGCTGCGGCTACAAATATCTCAATGGCGGGCCCGGCGCTCCGGCCTTCATTTTCGTTGCGGAGCGTTGGCACGACACTGCCGAACAGCCCTTGTTCGGATGGATGGGCCACGAGGCTCCCTTCGCTTTCGATCTCGACTATCGGCCGCGGCCGGGCATTCACCGCTTCCTGGTCGGCACACCGCCAATCCTCAGCCTGACCGCGCTCGAGGCCGGGCTCGACCTGTTCGCCGATGTCGATCTTGCGGACTTGCGGCGCAAATCCGGCGCGCTGGGGGACCTGTTCATCGCGCTGGTGGAGCAGGAATTGCCCGGCAGCGGGCTGGTCCTTGCCTCGCCGCGCAAGGCTGCGGAACGCGGCAGCCAGGTGTCCTTCCGCCATCCGGAAGGCTATCCCATCATGCAGGCGCTGATCGCGCGCGGCGTGATCGGCGACTTCCGCGCGCCCGATATCCTGCGCTTCGGCCTCGCGCCGCTCTACGTGTCGTTCGCCGACATCTGGAATGCCGTGGCGCATTTGAAGGCCGTGATGGCCGGCATGGAGTGGCAAAGGCCGGAATTCCGCCGCCGGGCGGCCGTCACCTGAGCCCCCGGACGCCCCGGGGCTGGATTTTCCGCGCCAAGCGGGGCAACATGCCGCTGGTTCAACGGTCTGGATTCAAGCGAGCCCGCAATGCGGCCGATTTTCGTGATGGTCAAATGCGATCCCGGCACGGCCTATGACGTCGCCGCACGAGCGCTCGACACGATCGAGGAAGTGAGCGAGCTTTATTCGATCTCCGGCACCTACGACTTGCTGGTCAAGTGCAACCTGCAGAGCGATGCCGATGTCGGCCGCTTCGTCACGGGACGGCTGCAGACGCTGCCGAACGTCAAGGACACCTTGACCATCATCACCTTCAACGCATTCACCTAAACATCCCGATTGGACAGGGGGAACAGATGAGATTTCGCAGACAAGCGCTCTTGAGCGCGACCGCTTTGCTGGCCGTCAGCCTGGCGCTGGCCGGCTGCGGCGAGGAGAAGAAGGAAGAGCAGGCGGCCGCGCCTGCCGCCGAACCGGCACAGCCGGCAGCGGAGCCGGTGCAGCCGGAGCCGGCGGCGGCCGAGACGCAGACCGCCGCCGCGACCCCTGCAGCGCCGAGCGGCCAGGACGTGAAGGTCGGCATCCTGTTCGACGTGACCGGCCCGATCGCCAACTTCATCCCGCCGATGCTGGATTCCGTGACCCTGGTGACCGATGAGGTCAATGCCGGCGGCGGCCTGCTCGGCGGCAAGATGGTCAGCGTGATCGGCGACACCACCGGCGCCTCGCAGGGCGCGGTCGACGCCGCGACCAAGCTGGTGAATGTCGAGAATGTCGCGGCCATCGTCGGTGCGCTGATGTCCGGCACCACCATCGCCGCCGCCAACAGCGTGGTCGTGCCGACCGGCATCATGCAGATCTCGCCGACGGCGACCTCGCCCGAGATGACCGGCTTCGCGGACAACGACTGGGTGTTCCGCGTGGTCCCCTCGGACGCCTATCAGGGCCAGGTGCTGGCGAAGCTGACCATGGACCAGGGCGTCAAGACGGTCGCCCTGACCTACGCCAACAACGACTACGCGGCGCCGCTCGCCAAGGCCTTCGCCGACCACTACAAGTCGCTTGGCGGCACCATCGCCGCCGAGGTGAAGCACGAGGAGAAGCAGCCCTCCTACACCACGGAGCTGGCGACCCTTGCGAAGGACAAGCCCGAGGCGCTGGTCATCATCGCCTATGCCGGCGATTCTGGCCTGAGCCTCGTGAAGGAAGCGCTGGAGAACGGCCTCTTCAAGCGCTTCATCGGCACCGATGGGCTGCGCGATAACCTGCTGATCGAGAAGATCGGGGCGGACAACCTGACGGACTCGTTCTTTACCTCGCCCTCCTCGCCGAAGAGCGAGGCGGCGGCCAGGTTCGAGCAGATCTACGCCGCGAAGTTCCAGAGCACCAAGGACAAGATCTTCATCGGCCAGGTCTATGACTCGGTGATCCTGGCGGCGCTCGCCATCCAGCAGGCCGGCGGCACCGATCGCGCGAAGGTGCGCGACGCGCTGAGGCAGATCGCGAATCCTCCGGGCGATCCGGTCGGCCCCGGCGACTGGGCCAAGGCGGTGGAACTGATCAAGGCCGGCAAGGATATCGACTATACCGGCGCCACCGGCTCGATGGATTTCGACGACAAGGGCGACGTCGCCGGCGTCATCGGTCATTTCGTGGTCGACGGCACGGGCTACAAGGAAGTCGGGCTGGTCACGCCCTGATCTCAGCTGGAGCGGATGGCGAAAGGGCCCGGGAGCTATCCCGGGTCACTCACCCGGAGTGTTGAAACACACATCTCCGGGTGAACCTCTTTGTTGCTAAGTTGTCGTCATTAGTTCTTTTAGCGATGACGAACTAAAAATCGGTTTATGACGAAACCGTCAAAAGACCGATTGGGTGAAATCGTGCCGCTAGAAGGAGGCGGTGTGCAGGCCAATTTCTGCCGAACGCCCGGCTGCAAGAACTTCGGCGTTTCGCCTTTAGATTGCCTCCGGTGAAGCAGAGGTGGGGCCAGCACGCGCCATACACACCCGAGAGCTCAAGGTAGTCTGCAAGGCGAGCCAGAAGCCAAACTGGCTGGTCAACGCCGCTACTCAACGGCCGCGCGTTCCGGCAGACCGGCCCTCCTCAGCGCGGCTGCCAGCCCCTCCATCAAAGGGGGGCGGAATTGGCGCATTCGCACGAAAGCGTCCACGGAAAACGTTGGAGCTACCTCCAGCAGGCGGTCCGCGGCCGCGCGCACGGCTTCGGCGTCGCCAAGGCCGAACTGGCTGGCAACAAGATACACGTGCGCGACACTGAAGCTCGGATTCGCCTGAACCGCCAATGTCGAGTATTTCACCGCCTCCGGGTATTGACCTGTGAATAGGTAGGTGACCGTGAGCGCGCAGTAAGGATGATAGTTCAGGGGATCGTCGAGGGGGCTTAGCCGTAGCGCCTTTTGGGCGTGATCGACTGCTCTGGCGTAGCGCTCGCTATGCGAGCTCACCAGCGCGCTGAAGCCTAACGCCAACGCTGAGTTCTCGTTCATCGCCAGCGCGCGATCCAGCGCGCCGATTGCGCCATCATAGTCGCGTGTCAGAATGCCACGGACAAACGCCCCCATACTGATCGCGTTTGGATCGTCGCAATTGATCCCGAGCACGGTATCGGCGTGTTCGAGGGCGGCAATGCGATCTTCCGGACGAAAGCCGTTTCGAAAGTATCGCTGCTCGTGACACCACGCGGCGTACCCGTGCGCGGCGAGATAGCCCTGATCGCGCTTCAGGGACAGATGAAGCAGCCGCAACGCCTCGTCCGTCTCGACCGGAGAATTCGCATGTGCGTGAGGCAGGGCACGCAGGTAAAGGTCGTACGCATCGAGGCTGTCTGGCCGCTTGCGCCGCGCACGATCGATCTCGGCACGGCGGATGGAAGGCTCGATTGCTCCGACGATCTGCGTCGTCAGCTGGTCCTGCAGATCGAAGATGTCCGCGACCGCACCACCAAATTTGCCCGCCCAGACATGGCTTGCCGATTGACCGTCAATGAGTTGTCCGTTGATGCGAATTTGATCGGCGGATCGCCTGACACTGCCTTCCAGAAGGTAGCGAACACCCAATTCCTGCGCCACACTGCGGACATCTCTCGGCTCGCTCCGGTACGCGAATGACGAGTTGCGGGCGATGACGAATAGCCCCGGAATCCTCGCGAGAACGGTTATGAGATCCTCTGCGAGCCCGTCGACGAAATAGTCCTGTTGCGGATCGCGGTTGAGATTCGCGAATGGCAAGACGGCGAGCGAAGCCCTGTTCGCCGGCGTCGCCAAGTTCATCTTTTCAGGCAGAACGATCCGATAGCCTCGCTTGGGTACTGTTTGAAGGACATCATGACGCTCGTCATTCAGGGCGCGGCGGATTTCGTGAATGCATTGCACAAGGCTGTCGTCTGTGACCGACGTTCCGTGCCACACCACGCGCATCAGTTCGCTCTTGGTGACCAGTCTATCGGGATTTTGCAGCAGGTAGCGAAGCGTCGCGAAGGCTTGCGGCCGCACCGGCACGATCCCGCCATCGGGGCCGCGCAGGAACTCGCTGCTCAAATCGACCCGCACCCCATTGATCGAAAATGCGGTGGGCGGCCAATGAGGCTCCATCTCGTGATCCCCAGCAACGGTAGCCAACTTCCTTATTACAGCACGGCTCACAAAACCGCCCGGCCGGCCGATCCGCTGCCGGGATTTCGGCGAAATATCGGAAGGCCTTCGGAACACGCTCGTTACTAAGGACCGGGGCAGTGCCAGAATCAGTAACACCTTTTGGGAAGGCTGCCAACAATGCGGGATGATCGGATTTCACTGCCGGCGGCTCGCCGCTGGCTTTTATCTTGCCTCGCCGTGGCATCGATTGCCGCTCTTACTTTCGCCCACGGGGGCAAAGTCCTGGCGAAAGCCCCCGCACGAGCGCTGCAGGGGTTGTTCTGCAACGCAGCCGAGCAAATCGACGACGCTTTGTCTCACATGCGCGGGGGCCTGTCCCCGCAAGCAGCCGTCCGACTCATCAATGGTGACGAGGTCGTCTGCACCCTCGTGGACTCGCTGCGCTACGTCATCGATCGCCCGGTCATCATCCAGGAAATTCGAGGCACTCTCTCGTTGTTCAAGTACGAGGGAACACTCGTCGCCGTGATCGTGGGCGGCGTGGTTCGCCCGGTGACACCGCCGGTCCATATCTTCTTTGCGGTACCGGAGAGGCTGGATGACGCTCCCCTGGAGGAGCGTGCGTAGACCGCATTTCTGCACTCAACACCTCAGGTGACTTGCCCGATATGACCCAGGCAGCGAGAAGATGGACATGCAGTGCCTCGGCAGTAGTCTGCTGACGCCCAGGGATACTGTCGTCAAGGTGGGGCGGCCAGCGCCGTCTGACCAGCAGCTCATGGCGATGCAAGCGGCTCTCATGCGCTTGCTGGCAAGGGTGCGGCATGAATCCAGCCTCGAACGGCAAGCTCGTTCGCTTCCATCGGGCCGGCCGTCTGGAATCAAGTCATAGAAGGATTCAGCAGGCTTTCGCGTGTGCTCTATCTGGCCGCCAAGGCCGTGCGCTCGGGTGCGAAAGCGGGCAGGCCGGCAGCCTTGCACCTGCCGGCCTGAAATGGATCCCGGTTTCTACGGTTTTCAACACTCCGGGTGAGTGGCCCGGGAGCGATCCTGGGCCCTTACCATTCCGCGAAGGCGCTGCGCTATTGCGTGACCGCCTTGCGCCAAGCCTCGCGCGCTGCCACCGCGGTGTCGGGGAAGTCGGAGAACAGGCCATCAACGCCGAGTTCGAAGAACTGCCGGTATTCCGCCGCCGGGTCGCCGCCATAATCCCGGGCGAGATACTGCGCCTCGTTGCGGAAGGTATAGGGATGCACCAGCAGTCCAGCCGCATGCGCATCCGCCACCAGGTTCGTCGGTGACTTGAGCGCCTTGTTCTCGCCCTCCGGCACGATCAGGCGCTTATAGGGTCCGATCCCATCCGCATAGGTCGCGATCTCCCGCAGGCCCTGCGGCGTCACCAGGTCGCCATAGGTGCGCTCGTCGCCGGCAACGACGAAATCGTAGGGCTGCCGATCCGCCGCTTCCATGAGCTGCACCAGCTTGACCGCGGTCATCCCGTTGAGCTGCTTCAAATTGGCGGTCTCGAAGGACTGGATGAAGACCGGCGCATCGGCGCGATCAAGCCCCTTGGCGCGCAGCGCGGCCACCAGCGGCTCCTCGAGCGAGAGGCCGATGGAATCGAGATAGGTCGGATGCTTGGTCTCGGGATAGATGCCGATCGCGCGCCCGGTTTCCCGGCTCTTGGCAAGAGCGAGATCGATCACCTCCTCGAAGGTCGGGACTTCGAACTTGCCGTTATGCGACTGATCGCGGAAGTCCAGCCGCTCCTTGGCGCGCAGCATTTTGATCTCCGCCAGCGTCAGGTCCTCGGTGAACCAGCCTGTGACTTGCTGCCCGTCGATCATCTTGATCCGCTTGCGATCCGGGAACTTCTCCGCGACATCGGTGGTGCCGGAGATCTCATTTTCGTGACGAGCGATCAGCACGCCGTCCCTGGTCGCGACCAGGTCCGGCTCGATGAAATCGGCGCCCTGGACGATCGCCAGGCTATAGGATTCGAGGGTGTGCTCCGGCCGATAGCCGGACGCGCCGCGATGACCGATGATCAGGGGCGCCGCCGCGGGCTTCATCTCCGCCGCCGCTTCCGGCGCGTGGAGAACCGGCGTCAACGCAAGCGCGGCGAGCAGAATGGTCGCCGAAACGGGAGTATCGCGGAACATGATCACCTCCGTGCTGGAATACGCTACGGAGTCTGGCGGCAGAATGTTGCAAGCGAAAGCGCAGACTAGCTAGGCCGCCGGCGCGGGGATCCTCAGAACGGAGAGCAGCGCCCGTCCGTCGTCCCCGCCATCGCCCCTGAGATCGATGCGGATGATGGCGTCCAAGGCCGCGGCATAGGCGGCGAGCTTGCGCTGCAGGTCGTCTTCGGTGGCAAGGCCCTCGTCCCGGATGATCCGGCACATGGCTTCGCCGACGATGCTGAGCAGCCGGTAGTCGAAGGAGCCGCCGACGCTCTGCAGATCGCGCGCCAGATCGTGCAGCCGCGCGCGCCATGCGTCGTCGCCGTGGCGCGGCGCGGACATCAGCACGAACATGTCGCGCAACGTCATGTTGACATGGCGGCGGAAGCCGGTGCTGAGCTCCAGCATCGCGATGCTGGCGGCTATTTCCATGCGCCGCAGATGCTCCTGCGGAATCACGTGCACCTTGTTGCGCAGCATCCGGCTCATGAGTGCGGCTCCTTGCGGCGATCGGCGCGGTCATATCCGTCGAGATCCACCAGGACGCGCCGGTCCGGCCCGGCATAGGCGTCGCGCTCGATGAAGGCGCGCTCGTCCATGATCACGCGCACCAGCCCCTCGTAGAGCCGCCGGAACGTCAGCGGCTTCACCAGGATCCAGTTGGCGCCCGCCTCGCGTGCCTTCGCGACGTATTCGCGGTCGACATAGGCCGATGCCACCAGGATGGCGATGTCGTGCGGGATCCCGGCGCCGCCGCGGCGGATATCGTGCAGAAGCTGCAGCCCGTCCATGCCGGTCAAATCGAGATCGATCACCACGATGTCGGGCTGCACCGCAGCGATCTCGACGCGCGCCGAACGCGGATTGGCGCAAGTGACGACGTTGCCCACGCGCATGATCGAGAACAGCCGCTCCATGTAGGTGCGCACGAACTCGTTATCGTTGACGACCAGCAGGGAAATGCCGCGGAGGTCGAGGGCGGGCACCTCCCGCCCGAAGCTCCGCCGCGCGACCGGCGATGGGCCGACCGGCCGGCCGACGACCGAGACGCGCTTTTCTGCGTTCTGTGCCTTGAAGCGGTTGACGGCCATTCGGTCAGCCTCGCAGTTTGACCATTGGGTCTGGCTCGTGCGATTCTTGCCGCGGGGGGTTAATGCGGCTTTAACGCTCCGGCCGTGGGCAACCCCATATCGTTGCCGCGCGCCGATTGCGCCTTCATGGAACGCCGCCGCCATGGCAATTCGTGCAGTCCTGTTCGATGTTTACGGCACCCTGCTGGACGTTCATTCAGCGATCGCGCGCGAAGGGCGGGAGCTGGGAAAAGCCGCCGAAGCCGTGTCGCGGCTCTGGCGGCAGAAGCAACTGGAATATACCTGGGTGTGGTCCTTGCGCGGTGCGTATCGCAGCTTCAGCGCCCTGACCGAGGCGGCGCTCGACTTCGCCCTCGCCGCCCATGGCGCCCAGCCGGCCGCGCTGCGCGACCGGCTGATGCAGGCCTATGAGCGGCTTGATGCGTTTCCGGAGGTGACTCAGTCGCTGGCCGCCCTGCGCGCGCGGGGCCTCAGCCTGGCCGCCCTGTCCAACGGCGATCCCGACATGCTGGAGCGCGGGTTGCAGGCGGCCGGCATCAGGGCTTCGCTCGACGCGGTGCTCTCCGTGGCGCCGCTCCGGGTCTTCAAGCCGGATCGCAGGGTGTACGAGCTCGGCCGTGCCTGGGCCGGCGCCCCGGCGGAAGAGATAGCCTTTGTCTCCTCCAACGCCTGGGATGCCGGTGCCGCCGCAAGCTTCGGCTTCCGCACGTTCTGGGTGGACCGCGCCGGCCAGCCGCACGAATACGATCTCGCTCGTCACGGAACTACTGTCGGAAGCCTTCGCGAGCTCGCTCCGCATTTCCCTTAGCCCAAGGGCGGATGGCACATCGGATTCCTGCGTGTTAGCGTCTGGCCGCCGCCTGCGCTTGCAATTCCCGAAAAGGAGCTTCTCGATGCGTCCGTACGCTCTCGTCCTCGGCGCCGCGCTGATCGGCGGAATGGCCTTCGCACCGGCAGCCGCCGAAGAGCCGATCGGGCGGCCGGTGGACTTGGCGCTGATCCTGCTGACGGACGTTTCGAGCAGCATGGACGATCGCGAATACGCCATGGTCAAGGACGGCTACAAGGCCGCCTTTGCCGATCCCGAGGTTCTCAAGGCCATCCTCGCCAATTCCAAAGGCGTGGCGGTGACCTATGTCGAATTCTCCGGGAAGGAGGAATTCGTCGTGGTCAAGGGCTGGGACGTGCTGACAAACGATGCCACCGCCCGCGCGTTCGGTGATGCCGTCGCGATTGCACCGCGGTCAAGCTCCGGCAACACCGCCCTCGCCCCCAGTATCCGCCGGGCCGTGCAGATGCTGGACATCGAGGCGCTTGCCAGCTCCCGCCGCGTCATCGACGTGGCCAGCGATCATCCGCATGACGGCGGCCGGGCCGCGGGCGTCCGCGACATGGCGGTCGCCGCCGGCATCACCATCAATGCCCTCCCGATCATCGACCACCGGCAGATGAAGGCATATGACGGGCACCTAACCTATGCGACTCAGCAATGGGGCAATGAAGACCCGGTCACGTTCTACCGCAACCACGTAATCGGCGGTCCGGGCAGCTTCCTGGTCGAGGTTCACGACTACGCCGCTTTCGGCGAGGCGCTCAAGCGCAAGCTCCTGCGCGAGCTCATTTCATCGCCGGGCCCCGAAACCGCCTCCGGGCAGCTCGCGGCCACCGACTGAGCGCCGCCGCGGCAGCGGGCGCGGCCTCCCGCCGGCATGGATTTTCCGATCCTGTGCTATAGTGCCGGGTGAAGGCGGCGTGCGCCGCGCGCCGCCGCTCTCCATCCGCGTGTCCAATGAAACATAGAGGCAGATTATGGAATACCGGCTCCTGGGGCGATCGGGCCTGCAAGTTTCGGTGCTCACGTTGGGCTCCATGACCTTCGGCGCCGAGGGCTTCTTCACCAAGGCCGGCAATGCCGATGTCAAGGAGGCGCGCCGCCTGATCGACATCAGTCGCGATGCTGGGATCAATCTCATCGACACGGCCAATGCCTATTCGACCGGCCGCTCCGAGGAAATGATCGGGGAGGCGCTGGAAGGCGGGCGCGTGGACCTGATGATCGCGACCAAGGTCCGCTTTCCCATGGGCAAGGGTCCGAACCAGGCCGGCCTGTCGCGGCACCACATCATCCACGAATGCGAGGCGAGCCTGCGCCGCCTGAAGCGCGATCACATCGACCTCTATCAAGTGCACGAATGGGATGGCCTGACCCCGCTCGAGGAAACCATGGAGGCGCTGGATACGCTGCTGAAGGCGGGCAAGGTTCGGTATATCGGCTGCTCCAACTATTCCGGCTGGCACATCATGAAAGCGCTCGCGATCGCCGATCGCGACCACCGCGCGCGCTTCGTCAGCCAGCAGATCTACTACTCGCTGCAGGGCCGCGAGGCGGAATACGAGCTGGTCCCGATTTCCATCGACCAGGGCCTCGGCATCCTGGTGTGGAGCCCGCTGGCGGGCGGCCTGTTCTCCGGCAGATACCGCCGCGGCAAGCCGATGCCGGAAGGCCGCCACCTCAAGAACTGGGGCGAACCGCCGATCTACGACGAGGCGAAGCTCTACGACACCATCGAAGTTCTGGTCGCCGTCGCCGAGGCGCGAGGCGTGCCACCCGCGCAGGTGGCGCTCGCCTGGCTGCTCGGGCGGCCGGGCATCACCTCCCTGGTAATCGGCGCGCGCAACGAGGAGCAGCTCAAGTCCAACCTGCCCAGCGTCGGCCTGAAGCTCACGCAAGACGAGCGCGACAAGCTCGACGCCGTCAGCGCGCCCACCCTGATCTACCCTTATTGGCACCAGGCCAGCACCGCCCGCGACCGCCTCGGCCCCGCCGACAGCGCGCTGCTAGCGCCCTTCATCAAGGGAGAGGCGCGGTTTTAGGGAACGCTTACCGCGCAAACGTCTCCAGCAGCAGCGCCATGAAGCGCCTCGCATCCGCCTCGAATGCCACGTCGCATTGCGGCTCCTGGCCGCCGCGGAAATGCGTGTCGATGATTGTGCGCCCCACCGTCAGGGTGCCCGTCGTCTCGACCGCGACGTGCAGGCGGCGAGTCGTGATGATCGCCGGGTCGACCAGATAGCCGACGCACACGGCGTCATGGACCGGCGTGGTGCCGGCAACCGCCATGCGCTGGATCTCGTCATGCACCTGGATGCGGTGGCCGATGAAGTCGGCTGCGGCCCGCCCGGCCGGCGTGCCGAGCGCGCGCAGCCTCTCGCAATCATCGTATGACACCAGCGCGCGGTGGGTGGCGTCGAGCGGCACCAGCGTGATCTTGCGGAACTTCGCGGCGAAGACGATCGCGGCGGCTTCCGGGTCACCCCAGATGTTGAACTCGGCCGATGGCGTGATGTTGCCGATCTCGTGCCCGCCGCCCATGATCACGATCTCCGGCACGCGATCCACCAACCTGGGATAGAGCGTCAGCGCCGCCGCAATGTTCGTGAGCGGCGCCACCGGCACCAGGGTGATCTCGTCGGTCGTGCTGCGATAGGTCTCGATCAGGAACTCGACCGCGCTTGCATCCGCCTTGCGGCGCGCGGAGAGCGGCACCGGCAGGGTGCGCCCGTGGATCTGCCCGGCGAGATCGCGCACCGCGCGCGGGATCGGGAAATCCGGGCGCACCAGCGGTCGTGCCAGGCCCTCATGGACAGGAACGTCCGGGCGCCCAACGTGATCCAGCACACGCAGGGTGTTGTCGGTGCAGTACTGCACCTCAACATTGCCGTTGACCGTCGTGCAGCCGACGAGGTCCAGCGCCGGATGTAGCGCGGCCAGCATCACCGCCACCGCATCGTCGGTGCCGGTATCGACATCGAGAATCAGCTTGCGCCTTGCCATGGCGGCGAACCTAGCCGCTCTTCGGCCGGTCGTCGATCATGCGCGGCGGACGCTCCGGCAGCAGGCCCTTGCCGAAACGCTGGAGCACGATCTGCAGCAGAAGGCCGATCAGCAGCACGCGGATATAGGAGGTGCGCGTGATCCATTCGCCCGGCAGGCGGTTGGTCAGAAGCTCGGTCGCCGACCAGATGACCCAGATGAGCGCGGCGCCCAGGATCGCCCCGCGGTTATTGCCGCTGCCGCCGACGATCAGCATGACCCAGACCAGGAAGGTGACCATCATCGGCTCGGTCGCGGTGGTGCCGAGGAACTTGAAGTAGTGCGCCGAGAGCGCGCCGGCCAGCGCCATCACCATGGCGCCCAGCACGAAGGCCTCGAGGCGGAACTGCGTCACGTCCTTGCCGATCGCGGCGGCCGCCACGTCGCTGTCGCGGATGGCGCGCAGGGCGCGCCCCCAAGGGGAAGCCCAGGCCCGTTCCGCCGCCCAGTAGATGCCGGCAACCAGCGCCGCCACGAGTCCGAGGAAGGCCAAGGCATTCCACGGCGTGGGCAGCGCCTCGAACGGCCGCGCGATGTTCGAGATGCCGCGCGTGCCGGCCGTCAGCCATTCCTCGTTCTTGATGACGAGGCGGATCACCTCCGCGATGCCGATGGTCGCCATCGCCAGATAATCGCCTTGCACCTTGAGACAGATCCGCCCGATCGCCCAGGCCAGCGCGCCGCTGAGCAGCATGGCGACCGGCCAGGCCGCCACCACCGGCAAGCCGAACCCGCCGAGATGATTGGGGCTCTCCGGCGTCGTCAGGATCGCCGCGGCATAGGCCCCGATCGCGAAGAACGCCGCGATTCCGGCATTGAACAGGCCGGCGAAGCCCCATTGCAGATTGAGGCCGAGGCACAGCACCGCATAGATCCCGCTCATGGTGCCGAGCGCGATCAGGTAGTTGAGGAAGCCGGCGGAGAAGATATCCATCAGAACACCCGTCCGCGGAACAGGCCGGTCGGCCGCCAGATCAGCATGATGACCATGACCGAGAACGCCACGGCCGGCTTGTAGCCGGGCGCGACGAAAGGCTGGTCGGAGAACCAGGGATAGGTCGCAAGCTCCTGGCAGAGACCGATGGCGAGCCCGCCGGCCACCGCGCCATACGGCCGCCCAATCCCGCCCAGCACCGCCGCCGCGAACAAGGGCAGCAGCAGGTCCCAGCCCATGTTGGGATGCACCTTGGTCTGGATGCCAATGAAGACGCCGCCGGCCGCCGCAAGCCCCGCCCCGATGATCCAGGTCCAGCGCACCACCTGCTCCACATTGATGCCACTGACGCGCGCGAGGTCTGGGTCGTCGCTGACCGCGCGCATCGCCTTGCCCAGCCGCGTGCGGCTGAGGAACAGGTGCAGCGCGACGACCAGCGCCGCCGTCACCAGCACGATCGTCACCTGGCGCGGCGCGATCTTCAGCATCCCGAACTCCATCGGGAAGCGGATGCCGATGTCGTAGGTTTTAACGTCAACGCCCCAGATGAGCTGGATCGCCGAGCGCAGCATCAGCATCACGCCGAAGGAGGCGATGACCGTCACGATTCCCGCCGAGCGCCGGAACGGCTTGTAGAAGGCGCGGTCCAACGCCAGCGCCACGATCGCCGTGCCAACCACCGCGATCGGCAGCGCCGCATAAGGGCTCCAGCCGAGGCTCGCCGTGAAGATGATCGCGAGATAGGCTCCGAGCGTCATCATGTCGCCATGCGCGAAATGCGCAAAGCGCAGGATCCCGAACAGCAACGAGATACCGATCGCCCCGAGCGCATAGATGCATCCGACCACCAGTCCCGGCAGCAGATAGAGATTGATGAAGTCGCTGAGGGCTGCCACGTCATCCACCCAGGAACGATTCCGCGACTTCGCGGTTGGCCAGCAGGTTGGCCGCGCTGTCGGTGAAACGGTTGCGGCCCGTGGCGAGCACGTAGCCGAGATGGCCGATGGCGAGCGCCTGCTTGGCGTTCTGCTCCACCAGCAGGACACCGACGCCGCTCTGATTGATGGCGACGATGCGATCGAAGATCTGGTCCATGTAGAGCGGCGACAGGCCGGCCGTCGGCTCGTCCAGCATCAGCAGCCTGGGCTCCAGCATCAGGGCCCGGCCCATCGCCACCATCTGCCGCTGCCCGCCGGACAGCTCGCCCGCGGCTTGCTTCAGCTTCTCGCGCAGCGGCGGGAACAGCGCCAGCACCGCCTCGATGCGGCGCGCGATGTCGCCGGGCTTCAGAAACGCGCCCATCTCGAGGTTCTCGCGAACGCTCAGCGATCGAAAGACGTTGCGCTCCTGCGGCACATAGGCGATGCCGCGCGCCACCAGCTTGTCGGCCGGCAGCCGTGTGACATCGTCGCCCTGGAACAGCACGCGTCCTTCGCGGACCTGTGCCAGGCCGAAGAGCGCCTTCATCGCCGTCGACTTGCCGGCGCCGTTCGGCCCCACGATGACGGAGATCTTCCCCGGCTCTACTGCGATGTCGACGCCGTTCAGGATGTCGACCGCGCCATAGCCCGCCACCAGCTTCTGGATTTGAAGCAGGCTCATCGCCGCGCCTGCGCCGCGGTCTTCTGGCGCCGCGTGCCGAGATAGGCTTCGATCACCGCCTCGTTGCGGCGGATCTCCGCCATCGTGCCCTGCGTCAGGACGCGCCCCTCCGCCATCACGATCACCGGATCGCACAGCCGCGCGATCAGGTCCATGTCGTGCTCGATGACGAAGAAGGTGTAGCCATGATCGCGGTTGAGCCGCTCGATCTCGCCTGCCAGTTCGCCCAGCAGCGTGCGGTTGACGCCGGCGCCCAGTTCGTCCAGCAGCACGACCTTGGGCTGGATCATCATGGTGCGACCAAGCTCCAGCAGCTTCTTCTGGCCGCCGGAGAGATTGCCGGCGTATTCGCGCTCGAGATGGGTCAGGCGGAGCTGCTCCAGCACTTCGCGCGCCCGCACGCGCAGGCCCCGCTCCTCCTCGATGACCTTGCGCCATGCGAACCAGGCGCGGAACAGGCTCTCCCCGGATTGCTTCGGCGGGACGGCCAGCAGGTTCTCGATCACCGTCATGCGCGAGAATTCCTGCGCGATCTGGAAGGTGCGCGCGAGTCCGCGATGGAACAGGCGATGAGCGGGCCAGCCGGTGACATCCTCGCCATCCAGCAGGACACGGCCGGCGCTGGGCGGAAACAGTCCCGCGATGATGTTGAACAGGGTCGATTTGCCGGCGCCGTTCGGCCCGATCAGGCCCGTGACCGAGCCGCGCACGACCTCCAGCGAGCAGTCATCCACCGCACGGATGCCGCCGAAGCTCTTGCTGATATGCTCGACCTTGATCATGCCTCGCGCGCCGCGTGGCGCGCCCCCAAGTGGCCCATCGTCTAGAGGCGCGCCGCGGGCAGATAGTTCGCGAACTCCCGTTCCACCGCCTTCGGATCCCCGCTCAGCCCGTAGAATACACCGGCCGCCATGTCGCCGGGATAGATCTCGTCCGCATGCCGGCGCAGCCCGTCGACGATCGCGGCCGCGACATAGTCCGGCTGGATCTTCGGCACGTTGACGCCGGCGGTCATGTCGGTCTCGACCGCGCCGGGCAGCACGCCCATCACGTGCGTACCCTGCGCCTTCAGCTCCGCCCGCAAGGCCTGGGTCAGGCTGTAGAGCGCCGCCTTGGAAGCGCACAGCGAGCCCATCAAAGGCAGGTTCACGTGCGAGAGGATGGAGAGCATGTTGACGATCGCGCCACCGCCATTCGCCTTCAGGATCGGCTGGAAGGCGCGGCACATCGCCAGCGTGCCGAAATAGTTCACCTCCATCTCGCGCCGCGCATTCTCGGTGCTCTCGATCGCGAGCAACGGCGTGTTGAAGTTGACGCCGGCATTGTTGACCAGCAGCGTGACGTCCTTGGCCGCACGCGCCGCGGCGGCGATCTGCTCGCTGTTGGTGACATCGATCTCGATCGGGTGAAGCTTGTCCGGCGCTTCGCCAATGAGGGCCTTCATGAGGTCCAGCTTGCGCGCACCGACATAGACCTTCTTCGCGCCGGCCTTCAGCAAGGCCCGCACCGTCTCCGGCCCGATGCCGCGGCTGCAGCCCGTCACCAGCGCGACCGAGCCATCGATCAGGTCCTTGCCAGACGCGTCCGCATAACGCCGGATGCGCGCCTTGGATGGCGTCTGCACCAGGTCCTGGTCATAGGCCAGCACCGCGAGCTGAAAGCCCTGCCGGTGCCGGTCGAGCGCCATCGTCTCGCCGAGCGTGAACAGGCCGCAACTCTTGCCGGCAGCGCGGGCCGCTTTCAGCACAGACTGCATCGCAGCCTCGTGCTTGGGCCCGAAATCGGGGAACGTGCCCATCGACAGGGACAGGTCGAACGGACCGATGAACAGCATGTCGATGCCCGGCACCGCCGCGATGGCGGCGGCGTTCTCGACTCCCTCCGTGGTCTCGATCATCGCGGCGATGAAAATGGCGTCGTTGGTCTTGGGCACCATCGCCTTGGCATCGATCACCGACCGGATGCCTCCGGAGGAGCGCCGACCCTGCGGCGGATACTTGGCGGCCGAGACGATGCGTGCGGCCTGTTCGGCGCTCTCCACCACCGGGACGATGATGCCGAGCGCACCGCTATCCAGCGCAGAACCGATCGCGAAATAGGAATCATCCTGTGTGCGGACCAACGGCGTCGCCTTGTCGCGAACCATGCCGATCGCGGACTCCAGTGCCGGCCGGGTCCACAGGCCATGCTGCAGGTCGAAGATGATGGCGTCCGCACCCTCTTCGACCATCAGCTCCGCGATCACGGGCGCACCCAGCGTCGTCCACATCGCGCCGACCGAGCCGCCGGCACGCAGTTTCGTAAGGACCGGATTCTCCATGTTCGTCAGACCTTGCCGGCGCTTTCCGCCCAGCGCTTCATCAGCGTGTTCGAGGTCAGCGTCTCGTCCAGCAGCTTCTTGCCGCTCTCGATGCCCGCCACCGGCAGCTTCTCCGTGTCGATCAGGCCGATCTGCGCCAGCACAGAGGCCTGATCCCAATAGATGTGCTCGTGGTAGATCTTGTTGCCGCGGAAGCAGACGATGGCGACCAGCGGCACCTCGACGTATTTGCCGGTCGGCGCGACGCCGGGCAGCATCCAGTCGATCTCGCGATCATGGGTGAAGCAGAACAGCATCTCGTCCACCACGCGGTCGGCGCCGATGGTGCGCGAGACCGGGATGAGCTTGGTGTCCGCCGGATTGCCGCTGACGAAATGATGCTGGTAGAAGCGCGCCAGCTCCTGCTGGCCGACGCCTCCCGTCATGGTCGGGATATGGTTGACATAGGGCTCGGCGACCATCGTCTTCATGGTGGCCGCGACATCGCGCGTACCGAACTCGTATTCGCAATGCTTGTCCCAAAGGGCCGATAAATCGTATTTCGGCCCCATTACCCGCCGGAACAGAGCGATCGAGCGCGAATGCGCCAGGTTCGACGCCGGCTTGTTGTAGTGTTCGCCCACGGTGCGGGCGAAGGCGTGATCCTGGCCGGGATAGGTGTAGGTCTCGACCTCCGGCCGATTGGCGAAGGCCGCCTTGATCTGCTCCTGCGCTTCCTTCGGAACGTATTTGTCCTCGCCTGCGATGTGCAAGACCATCGGGCAGCGGATCTTGTCCTTCTCGTTGAGATGCCCTTCGATCCCGACCCCATAATAGCCGACCGCGCAATCGACGCCCGCGCGGGCCGCGGCGAGATAGGCCAGCTTGCCGCCCAGGCAATGGCCGAGCGCGCCGACCTTGCCGGTGCATTCCGGCCGGCCGCGCAGCGTCTGCACGGTCGCGGCGATATCCTTCACGCCCGCATCCAGGTCGAAATTCTGGAAGAACCCGAAGCCCTTCTGCCATTCCTCGGGCGAGTAGCCCATGTCGACCATCGGCTCCATGCGCCAGAACAGGTCCGGCGCCAGCACGACGTAGCCTTCCTCGGCATAAAGGTCGGCGACCTCGCGCACATAGCCATTGACCCCGAAAATCTCCTGGCACAGCACGATGCCCGGGCCGCGGCCGCTGGCCGGCACCGTCATATAGGCCTTGAACCGGCCGCCATCGGCGGACGTGATTTCGATGTAGCTTCCCATGGATACGCTCCCCAGACCCGCCCGCTTTCGGGGCATTTTCAGCTGCACCCTAGCCGCAAGAACGGGGGCAAGTAAACCGGTATGGACCGCCGGTCGCGAGCGCTGCCCCTTGCAGATTCTGTCACCCCAGCCTTGAGCCGGGGTCCATTTGGCAGTCGCACGTGCAGCGGACAAATGGACCCCGGATCGCGCCGCTACGCGGCTTGTCCGGGGTGACGGAAGAGCGTGCTGTTGGCGAGTGACGATGCCGCGCGCTACATTTTCAACCGCTCGCCCTTCGGGTCGTAGAACGGCTTCAGGCTGGGCCGCGCCGGCACCATCTTGTCCGCAACCTGGATCTCGAACTTGGAGGCCTCGAGCAGCGCCTGGTCGACGCCCTCCGGGTGCCGGACATAGCCCATGCCGATCGCGCAATTCTGGGTGAAGCTGTAGCCGGCCGAGGTCATGTAGCCGACGTTGCGGCCATTCATGAAGATTGGCTCGTTGTGATACAGCAGCGGCTGCGGGTCCTGTAGCGCAAACTGGACCAGCCGTTTGGTGAGCCGCTTGCCCTTCTCCGCCGCCACCGCCTCGCGCCCGATGAAGGGCACCGTCTTGTCCATCGCGCACAGAAAGGCGAGCCCGGATTCGTGCGGCGTATCGTCCGGGCTGATGTCGTGGCCCCAATGCCGGTACGCCTTCTCCAGGCGCAGGAAGTTCATTGCGTGCATGCCGGCGGGCTTGAGGCCGAACTCCTTGCCGGCCTCCAGCAGCAGGTCCAACGCGCCCGGCGCGTAGTCGCTCGGCAGATAAAGCTCCCAGCCGAGCTCGCCGACATAGGAAATGCGCAGCGCGAGCGCCCTGGTCCAGCCGAACTCGATCTCCTTGGCCGTGCCGAATGGATAGGCTTCGTTCGAGAGATCGGCGCTGGTCAGCTTCGAGAGCAGCTTGCGGCTGTTCGGCCCCATGACACCAAGCACGGCGTAGAGGTTGCTGACGTCCTCCAGCTTAACGTCGGCGCCGCGTCCGATGTTGCTCTTCAGGTAATGCCAGTCGCGCGTCGCGGTCGCGACGGCTGTCACCACCAGGAACCGGTCTTCCGCCAGCCTCGTGACGGTGAGATCCGCCTCGATCCTGCCGTTCTTGTTCAGCCATTGGGTATAGGTGGCGCGGCCCAGCCGGCTGATGTCAGCGCAGGAGATCCGCTGCAGCTCGCGCTCCGCATCCTTGCCGGTCACCAGGAACTTGGCGAAAGAGCTCTGGTCGAAGAAGCCGACGTTGCTGCGCACGTTGCGGCACTCCTCGCCGCAATACTCGAACCAGTTCTGCCGACCGTACGAGTATTGATAGACCGGCTCGACGCCCTTTGGCGCGTACCAGTTCGGCCGCTCATAGCCCGCGACTTCGCCGAAGCACGCGCCCAGCTCCTGCTCCTTCGCATAGAATGGCGACTTGCGGATGCCGCGCGAGGTCTCGAATTGGCGGTACGGCCAATGCATCGCATAGAGCAGCCCGAGCGCTTCCGACACGCGCGGCACCAGGAATGACTTGGCGCTGTGATGCGGGGAGAAGCGGCGGATATCGACGTCCCACAAGTCAAACGGCGGCTCACCTTCCGCGATCCAGTGCGCCAGCGCCCAACCGACGCCGCCGCCCGACTGGATGCCGATCGAGTTGAAGCCCGCCGCCACGAAAAAGTTCTTCAGCGTGGGCGCCTCGCCCAGCACGTAGCGCTGATCGGCGGTGAAGCTCTCCGGTCCGTTGAAGAACTTGCGGATGCCGACCTTCTGCAGGCTCGGCACGCGGTGCATCGCGCCCTCGAGGATCGGCGCGAAATGATCGAAATCCTCCGGCAGCTCGTCGAAGCAGAAATCCTCCGGGATGCCCTCGACGCCCCAGGGCTTGGCTTTCGGCTCGAAGGCGCCGAGCAGCAGCTTGCCCGCATCCTCCTTGTAGTAGGCGCAGGCATCCATGTCGCGCATGATCGGCAGGTCCGGCGTCATTCCCTCCATCGGCTCCGTGACGATGTAGAAATGCTCGCAGGCCTGGAGCGGGATGTTGACTCCCACCTGCTCGCCGACCGCCCGCGCCCACATGCCGCCGCAATTGACGACGTACTCGCAGGCGATCGTCCCCTGCTCCGTCTCGACCCCGGTGACGCGGCCGTCCTCGGTCAGCACGCGGCTGACGTTGGTGTCCTCGAAGATCCGGACCCCGCCCATGCGCGCGCCGCGCGCCAGCGCCATGGTCACGTCGGCCGGGTTGCACTTGCCGTCCTTCGGGTACCAGATGGCGCCGATCACGTCATCGACGTTCATCAGCGGCCATTTCTTCTTGACCTCCTGCGGCCCGATCGCCTCGGCGATCACGTCGAAGCCGCGCGTCATGGCCGCGCCGCGCAGCAATTCCTCCCAGCGTTCCTTGTTGGTCGCGATCGAGAGGCTGCCCGGCTGCACGAACCCTGTCGCCTGCCCCGTCTCCTTCTCGAGATTGGTATAGAGATCGACGGTGTATTTCGCGAGCCGCGTCAGGTTCGCCGTATAGAGCGAGGCGCGCACCAGGCCGGCCGCGTGCCAGGTCGTGCCGCTGGTCAGCTTCTTGCGCTCCAGCAGGACGACGTCCTTCCAGCCGAGCTTCGCCAAGTGATAGGCCACGGAGCAGCCGGCGATCCCGCCGCCGATGATGACGACCCGCGCCTGCGATGGAAGTGCCATTCTTCAAGTCCCCATATTCAAGATTTCAGGCGCGCAGCCGCGCATTCTCCGGATCGAAGATCGGCTCCTGGCTGACGACAGCCTTGCGCCGGTCACCGAACACCTCGATCTCCAGGCGCTCGCCCATCTTGGCCAGATCTGTGCGCACGTAGGCGAGCGCGATGCTCTTGCCGATGGTGTGGCCGTAGCCGCCCGACGTGACCAGCCCAACCAGCTCCTCCCCGCGATAGACCGGCGCGCAGGCCGGCGCGTCGCAATCCTTCGCCTCTTCCAGGATCAACGGCACGAAGCGCTCTCTCGGCCCCTCCGCGCGCTCCTTCACGAGCGCCTTGAGGCCGCGGAAATCCGGTTTCTGGAAATCGACGAAGCGGTCCAGGCTCGCCATCAGCGGCGTGTATTCGTGGGTCATGTCGCCCTTCCAGCCGCGATAGCATTTCTCGAGCCGAAGGCTGTCCATCGCATACATGCCGAAGTCGCGGATGCCGAACTCCTCGCCCGCCTTCCACAGCGTGTCATAGATCGGCACCATCTGCTCCATGGGCACGTGCAGCTCCCAGCCCAGCTCGCCGACATAGTTGACGCGCATCGCCAGCATGCGGGCATAGCCGATCTCGATCTGCCGCGCCGACAGCCACGGAAACGCCTTGTTGGAGAGATCGGCCTCGGTGACCTTGCGGAGCACATCACGCGATCTCGGGCCAGCGACGATGATGGAGCCATAGCGCGCCGACAGGTTCTCGATGCGGATCGCGCTGTCCTTCGGCATGTGCTTCTCGAGCCAGTCGAGATCGTGCCATTCCGCCGCCGCGGCCGACATCAGGTAGAACTTGTCCTCGCCCAGCCGCGTGATGGTGAACTCGCTGACGATGCCGCCCTTGTCGTTCAGCATGTAGGAAAGGCTCATGCGATCGAGCTTCGGCAGCTTGCCGCAGATCATGTGGTCCAGCCAGTCATTGGCGCCCTTGCCCTCGATCACCAGCTTGGTGAAGCCGCCGAGATCGAGGATGCCGACGCGCTCGCGCACCGCCTTGCATTCCTCGCCCACCGCCTCGTGCCAGTTCGTGCGGCGGAAGCTCGGCTTGCGAGAGGCATCGTCGCCCTTGCGCGGGAACCAGGCCGCGCGCTCCCATCCGCCGCGCGCGCAGAACGACGCGCCCTTGGCCTTCAGCTTCTCGTAGAGCGCCGTCGTCTTGGCGGGCCGGCCGGCCGGCCACTCGTTCGCCGGGAACGCGATGGCATATTCGTTCTGATAGAGCTCGACCGCCTTGTCGACGACGTAGCTCTTGGTCGCGTAGTCGGTGTAGCGCCGCGGATCCAGGCTCCAGAAATCCCATTCCGGCTCGCCTTGCGCGATCCATTCCGCTGCGCTTTTGCCCGCGCCGCCCGATTGCGAGATGCCGAACGAGAAGCAGCAGGCCTGGTAGAAGTTCGGCAGGCCGTGCGCCGGGCCGATATAGGGGTTGCCGTCCGGGGAATAGGGGATCGGCCCGTTGATGACGCGCTGCACGCCGACCGTGCCGAGCAGAGGCACGCGCTCGATCGCCTTCTCGATATAGGTCTCCAGCCGCTCCAGGTCGTCCGGCCAGAGTTGGTAGGCGAAGTCCTCCGGAATGCCGTCGAGCCAATGCGGCGTCGCCTGCCATTCATAGGGGCCGAGCAGCAGCCCGTGCCGCTCCTGGCGTAGATAATAGGACGTATCGGGATCGCGCAGCAGTGGCAGCTTCTCCTGGCGCGCCTCAAGCTCCGGGATCATCTCGGTGACCAGATACTGGTGCGACATGGAGACGATCGGCAGATGTTGCCCGACCATGGCCATGATCTCGCCGGCGCGATAGCCGGCGGCATTCACCACGATCTCGCAGCGGATGTCGCCCTTGTCGGTCTTCACCAGCCATTCGCTGCCGACGCGCTCCAGGCCGGTCACGCGCGTAAATCGCTGGATGCGACTCCCGAGATCCTTGGCGCCCTTCGCATAGACCTGGACAAGCTGGCTTGGGTCGATGTCGCCGTCGAACGGATCGTAGAGCCCGCCCAGCACGCCGTCCATTTCCATGAACGGATACTTGTTCTTGATCTCGTTGGCGCCGATCACCTCGAACTCGATGCCCTGCGCCTGCGCCATGGCCGCGACGTGGCGGTATTCGTCCATGCGCTCCTGGTTGTTGGCGAGGCGAATGGAGCCGGTGATATGGTAGTTGATCGGATAGCCGACCTCGTCACCCAGCCGCGCATACAGCTTCGAGGAGTGGCGCTGCAGCTTGATGATGTTCCATGACGTGGAGAAGTTCGGGACGTTGCCCGCCGCATGCCACGTGGAGCCGGAGGAAAGCTCGTTCATCTCCAGCAACAGGCAATCGGTCCAGCCCATCTGCGCCAGATGATAGAGCGTGCTGCACCCGACAGCCCCGCCACCGATGATGACCACGCGCGCGTGATCGGTCATATGTCTCTCCCCGTCTTCCTCACTCGTCAGTCTGCTTCGTCATCCCAAGGCTCGGCCTTGGGATCCACGAGTTTGCTTCGGTTCGCCGAGTATTGCGCATCGAAACTCATGGATGGCAAGGCCAAGCCTTGCCACGACGCGGTGTTTACGTGCCTTGCCCTGTCTAGCCCTTCGGCCGCATCGCCTCGCGCGGCAGGCGCACGGGGAACTTGGCGCGGATCGCGTCATCCACCGCTTCCGGCACGTGGCGCGGGTAGTTGCGCTCGAGGATCAGCTTCACCTGCTTGATCGCCTTGTCGACGATGTTGGTCGAGCCGCGCTCCACCCATTCCTTGGGCGAGGTGCGGTCGCCGACGATCGGATAGACATAATCCCGCTGCATCAAGCGCAGGGTCTGCTCGGAGCCGAGGTAATGCCCCGGCCCTTGCAGGCAGGTCTGCTTGATCGTGTCCAGCGACAGGGTTTCGTCGTTCACCTCGATGCCGCGGATGGTGCGCTGGGTGGCGCCGAGGATGTCGTTGTCGATGACGATGCTCTCCAGGCAATAGCCGAGCAGGCTGGCATGCATGCCGGCGGATTCGTAGATGAGATTGGCGCCTGCATTGCCGACCAGCGCGTGGTTGTAGGCTTTCTCGTACCCTGCCTGCGCGTCGGGAATCTTGGAATCCGTCATTCCCGACGCGGTGCCGCCGGTCAGATCGTAGAACTGGAACATCTGCGCGCAGCCGGACGAGAGGAGCGCCTGTTCCGGCGAACCGCCAGACATCGCGCCGGTCCGCAGATCGGACACGAACGGCCAGGTGCCGAAAATCGCCGGCGCGCCGGGCTTCAAGGCGTTGACGTAGATCAGGCCTGCGAGGCACTCCGCCACCGCTTGCACGATTGTGCCCGCCAGCGCGGCCGGCGAGGTCGCGCCCGCCTGCGCCGCGGACAGCAGCAGCACGGGCATCCCGCCTTCGACCGCCACCTCGAGGCACCGGCAGGCATCCTGCGCGAACTTCAAGGGCGGCACGACGAAGCAGTTCGATTGACTGACGAAGGGCCGCGCGCGCCACTTGTCCTCGCCGCCCGCAATCATGTGCAGCATTTCCAACGAGGCCTTGAGATGCGCGGGATCGACCCAGGATGCACCGACATGTTTGCTGGTGCCCATCACGCTGGCGTAGCAGGTGTTGAAATCCATCTCGAGCGGGTCGGGCAGGTCGCGGCACACCACGGCGCGCTGGAAGAAATGGATGTGCTCCATCTCGTCGACGATGCGCGCGATGTCGTAGAGATCCTTGGTCGTGCTCTCGCGATACTCGCCGGTAAGAGGATCGACGATGTGCACCGCCGCCCCGGCCGTGCCGAAATAGACCTTGGTGCCCCAGGGCTCCAGGTCGAATTTCGGATCCTGCGCATGGAGCGGGAAGCGCCGCGCGGCCATGGCCACGGTGTCCTCGACCAGCGCCCGCGGGAAGGTCAGGCGCCCGTTGGAGCCTAGCTTCGCTCCCACCCGCGTCATCGCCTCGATGCCGCTCGGGATCGCGTCGGCGAAGCCCACCTGCTCCAGCACGTCGAGCGCGGCGTGGTGGATCTTCTGCATCTCCTCCTGGGTGAAGAGCTTGAAGCGCCCGCCATTCATGCCCGGCCAGACCGGACGCTCATTCAGCGCCAGCGGCGCTGCGCGCAGCGCGCGGCGCGCTTCCCGGCCGCCCCGGCGCGGCGATTCGGCTTGAACGACGCTCATAATGTTTCCTCGCCTAGATGCCTGATCGGTCGAGATTTTCTCTTGAAAACAAAGGGGCAACAAGCGAGACTATTTCACGGATTCATGAATTTGGCTCATGAGATGAAAGGCCGCGACCTGCCCCCCCTGTCGGCTTTGCGCGCCTTCGAGGCGGCCGCCCGGCATCTCAGCTTCCGGGTCGCGGCGGAGGAGCTGGGCCTGACCCAGTCCGCCATCTCCCACCAGGTGGCGGCGCTCGAGCAGCATTTCGGCGCCAAGTTGTTCGACCGTGCCGGCCGGCGCATCGCCCTCAGTGAACCGGGTCGCCTGCTGTTCCCGCTGGTGCGCGACGGGTTCGATCGCCTGACCCAGGGGGCGCACCTGCTGCGCCGCTCCCGCCCGACCGACGATCTGCGGGTCCAGGTCTATGTGACGGTGGCGGTGCGCTGGCTGATTCCGCGCCTGCACCGGTTCCAGAGCGCCAATCCCAATGTCGTGGTGCGCATCAATACCAGTGTGCTGGACTGGGAGTTCGACCCGGACATCGCCGATCTCGGCCTCATCTGCACGCCGTCGCCCGATCGGCCGGGACTTCACTACGACCTGCTGTTCGAGGCGCTGCTGTTCCCGGTCTGCACGCCCACCGTGGCGCAAAGCGGCCTTGGCCTGCGCCAGCCGGTTGACCTCGTGAACCACGCCTTGCTGCAGGTCTACACGACCGCCAATGACTGGCAGCTCTGGCTGGACGCCGCCGGGGTGCCGAACCTCAGGGGCCGCGCTGCGCCGCAGTTCGATTCCTACCTGCTGGCGATCGAGGCGGCGCTGGACGGCCAGGGCGTCGCCCTCGCCCCGCATTTCATGGTGGCGGAAGACCTGAAGCTCGGCCGCTTGGTCCGCCCGTTTGCTATCCAGGTGCGCCAGCCGGCGCGCTGGTACCTGGTCTGCCCGGCCGAGCGCCGCGCCGAGCGCGCGATTCAGGCCTTCCGCGACTGGCTCAGGAACGAAGTTGCCGGCGATCCGGCCATGCTGTTGCCGGCGTGAGGGATTTTCGCGTGAGTTCAACCGGTTGCCGGGGGCGGGATGGCGTACCCGACGGATGGACGCGCGGCCAGCCCGCCCTTGCCAAATCGCCCCACGTTCCCTAGCTTCCCGCTCGACTTCCGGTGGCCGGCGGGGTGTAGCTCAGCCTGGTAGAGTACCTGCTTTGGGAGCAGGGTGTCGCTGGTTCGAATCCAGTCACCCCGACCAACCGGGGAGAAGAACGGCGTTTCTGGGGAGTTTTCCGATGCGGGTACGGATCTATCAGCCGGCGCGCAATACGATGCAGTCGGGCAAGGGCAGGACCAAGCAGTGGGTGGTGCAGTTCGTCGCCCCCGTCAAGCGCGAGCCCGACCCGCTAATGGGCTGGACCTCCTCTAACGACACGCGCCAGCAGGTGACGCTGAAATTCGACACCAAGGAAGAGGCGATCGCGTACGCCCAGCGCGAGGGCTATGCCTATACCGTCGAGGAACCGGCGCCGAAACGGCTTGAGATCAAGCCGTATGCCGACAATTTCAGATATGATCGCGTCGGCCGCTGGACCCACTGAAGCGGCCTTCACCGGGACCCCGTAGCTCAGCCCGGATAGAGCAACTGCCTTCTAAGCAGTAGGTCACTGGTTCGAATCCAGTCGGGGTCGCCACAGCCCGGAACCTTTCGGCGCGCCATTCATTGCTCGCACTTCCGACGTGTGAAGGTGCGACCGTGGAAAGCTCGACGTCCAACGTCGGTCGCGGGGCATGGATCGTGACGGCTGCGACGGCCGTCGCTCTCCTCGGTTCGGTCACGGTCGCCAGCCGCGACGGGCCCGATCCGGATCTCGCCTCGCCCACCCGTACCGCCTCTCCCGGACTGGTCAGCCTTGATGCGCCCCAAGGGAGCCGGTTGCTGTTCGAGAGCGAGGCGCATGCGGCGTTCCTGCCGCTCATATCCCACTTCGAAACCCAGAAGAGCCTCGCCCATTGCGGCGTCGCCTCGATCGTCATGGTGCTGAACGCGCTGGGTGTCCCTGCGCCGCCGGCCGATTCCTACGGCTCCTACCGGCTTTTCACGCAGGACAATCTGCTGAACGAGCTCACGGACCAGATCATCACCGGTGACGCGGTTGCGCGCCGCGGCATGTCCCTGGCCGATGTCGCCGATGTGCTGCGCGCCTACGGCGTGTCCGTGGACCTGCACTACGCCGGTGCATCAAGCCTGGAAACGTTCCGCACGGTCGCCTCCAATTATCTGAGCAGGCCGGATCACTACGTGATCGTCAACTATAGCCGCAGCGCCATGGGCCAGGAGGGTCCGGGGCATATCTCCCCGCTCGGCGCCTACGAGGCCGACAGCGATCGCTTCCTCATCCTCGATGTGTCGCGCTACAAGGCGCCCGCCGCCTGGGCTTCCGCGGAACGGCTTTTCACGGCCATGGCGGACCCGCTGGCTCCGCCCAGCACGCGCACCCGCGGCTTTCTCCTCATCCGCGCGGCATCCGGCATCGATGGTGGCCGCGCCCCAGCCAGCGCGCCGCCCACCTGACCGCGTCCACCGCGGAACCTTTGTTTCCCGCGGTGTGTTGCAGCGCCGTGAACTCCGCTTCCTGGGACTCGTCTCGCCGGGACATATCCATGACGCGCTTCGATGAATTCTGGCCGCTCTATCTGCGTGCCCACCGCCACCGGGGAACACGCATCGGGCATTATTGCGCCACCGTCATGGCGCTTGCGGCCGTCGCGGCCTCGATCGCCTTGGATGCGATCTGGCTCACCCTGCTCGGGATCGCGCTCGGATACGGCATCGCTCTCGCCTCCCATCGGCTCGGCGACGGCTCCAGGTCCCTGGTGCTCGTCAATCCCGTGTGGGGCGCCGTCGCGGATTTCAAGATGTGCTGGCTGGCTCTCACCGGCGATCTGGAGGCGGAGCTCGCGCGGCATGCCGGCACTGCGCGCGATGAAGGCGATGCGCCGATGATTCGCACCCCTCGCTAGGGCGGTGGCCGGTCGGCGCATCGGTTGCCGGACTGCTGGCGCGCCAGCCAATCCAGCACGCGGCGGCGCAGCGGCGGGATGTCAAGCGCGACCAGAACCAATCCCAGCGGCAACATCCAAAAGCCTAAGATCGGCAGGAACCCGACCACCCCGCCCGCAATGGCCAGCAGGCCGAGAATGGTGCGAATACCCGGCGGCAAGTGCCGAACGCTCCACAACGCGCATCTGTTAACGAGCGCTAGCGTTTGCTTCCAGAACCGGCGGATCCGTGACGTGTCCATCTCGAGCGCCTCCACCTCGCTCGATGGCACAACACCGCAGGCCGGCAAAGGGGGCCAAGAATAGCGTCGGCAGGTGGTTTCCGCCGCCACCTCGCAAACCCGATGCTGCGAAGGCCCGCCGGCCGGAAACGAGGAGTGAGACGCCGGCCGGGGAACATTGCGCGCCTCACGATGTTTGGGGTGTTGAATTCCTTCCGACATGCACGCAAATGCTGGGACCCGGCTTCAAAGATCGATCCTTCCGCGCGGTGCTGCGCGAATGCAGCCGCGTGCGCGAGGAAGCGCTCCAGGAGTCGAGGGAGCGGGTTGCCGGCCTGCTGGCCATCGGCATGGTGATGGCCGTCCCCCTGGTTGGAATGATCTCCACCTCCGATTTCGCGCTGGTGGACGAATCCGAAGCGGCGGAGCCGAGCAGCGGCAGCGCCGGATTTGAGCCGCCTGCGTTCAATGTCCATGCGGTCCTGGACCGCGTGCAGCACAACGATTTGCGCCCATCGGACATCCGCAGCCTGCAGACGGAGCTGAAGCGCAGGGGATTCGACCCGGGGCCGGTCGACGGTATTGCTGGCAACCGGACGCTGGCGGCGCTCAACGCTTATCGCGAATCCCGCGACCTCTCACCCGTTCTTGCCGTCAGTCGCGAGGGCATCTCGGTTCTGCAAAGCCAGTAGGCGCAATCGCCCGCGCCGCGCCAGCCGTTTCGTAGCCCGATCGGTTTAGGTCGTTCGCGGACTTTCCCCGACAGAGCGGTCTGTGTCAGATGCGCGGCGACTTGAATTGACTTCCGCTGCGGGCCGGCACCATGACTCTCCAGCATCCTGGTTTGGACACGCATCCCGACAACGTCATCGCCTTTCCCCGCCCCTCTCGCGGCGGCGTGGGAAAGCCCGCCCGCATTGCGCGGAAGGCACGGGGCGAGCGCGCCATCTCGGTTTCCGGCGCCGATCTCAATGCGCGCCTTTTGCTTCTGCTCGGCATTTGCGTGAGCAGCGCGGCAATCCTGTTTTTGGCCGTTCACATCCTGCAGGCGCTCTAGCGCCCACCCTCGGAGGGGGCTTCGGAGGGGCGTTCGGCGGCGAGCCCGGTGAGGGGACAAGGCTCGCCGCCAACTGTTTCCGGCGCGGCGCGCGCCCTCATCAGCGGTAAGGCCGACGCCGTAAACCGGGCGTTTTCCTTATCGGGGATTCATCACGAACGGCGTCCGTTCGGCGCAATCTGGCTACAATTTTCAGGTGATTTGAAACAAATACCGATAGTTGCAGCGCATCGAAAGTCGTGTGTATCATTCCCGTATGTTCCTGCCGCTGCGGCCCGTTGCTCGGGTTGCCAGGCGAACGATGATAGCCGGGGTCGCGGCCCCGCATCGCAGGGACGACAGTTGGTATCACTGCATGAGTGACCGATCATGACGATGGGACTCATTGGACTGGCTTTGGGAGCACTGGCGAGCGCCGGCGGTACGACCTTCCGGATGAGCACGTTTCAGGGCCCCGGCAACTATCGTATCCCGGTTGGTGCGACGGTGTCGTTCTTCGGGGGCATGATCGTGTCCCTGAGCGTGGTTCAGCTTCTGCTGTCCCTGTTCTAGGACGACGGTTCGCGCCGGCGCAGACATCGCCCGCAGCCAAGCGAAGACGCGCGCTTCGCTGCAACTTTCCGCAATGACGCTATTCGTCAAATGGGCCGATCGATGTCGGCCCATTTCACTTTGGACGGCTGTCAGCCGACGGGCTCTGTCGCCTCGCAGGTGACCGGACCGCCCGGCTCGATCGTGCGGCAATTGAGGCGGCATTGCAGCACGCCGCTGTCGCCCCGCGTTTCGGTGAACAACTCGAGACCCGCCCTTTGGCATGCCTCAAGTGTGCGGTGCCCGCCGATATAGGCTTCATTGCTGTTGCGATCGGTCTGCGAGAGCGACCAGATGTTCGGGCTGACGGGATCAACCACGCAACTGCCCAGCGCAACGCCGAGCAACACGATGAGCATGGATCGAGTCATGTTCCTTCCCCTGCGCGTCACGGCCGCTGCACACGCGGCATCGCCGCCATTCTACCAAGCATGGAGGCCGATTGCGACGAGCGCTTATGGTTAACGGTGCGGTTGCCTACGAGAGGTCGAGCGCGTGGCGCTTGAGATCCGCCAGATCGACATGCTCCAGGGCCAGCCGATGCGTGGCGCCGAGAACGACGCGCGGCGCCGCACCTGCTTCCAGCGCCTGCTGCCAACGGTCGGCGCACAGGCACCAGCGGTCGCCAGGCTTCAGCCCGGGAAAGCCGACTTCAGGCCGCGGTGTCGAGAGGTCGTTGCCCGTCCGCTTCGAGAACTCGAGGAAGGCCGCCGTCATTTCCGCGCAGACGACGTGACGCCCGCGATCCTCGACACCGGTCGAGCAGCAGCCGTCGCGATAGAAGCCGGTGACCGGATCGACGGAGCACGACGCGAGGCGCTCGCCGAACACGTTCACGTCGTCTTCCTGGTTGTCGTTCGCTGCCATGCAATATCTCCACGCAATCTACCGGACACCCGCCCGTCTCAGCTCGCCCTCCAGCCGCCCGCAGACCCAGAGGCCGAACATGCGGAAGTCGCTGACGAGCGACCAGAGTGGATGGCGGAACGTCGCGGGCCTGTTGTGCTCGACGAAGAAATGCGCAATCCAGGCCGGCCCGTAGCCCGCGACAGGCGCAATCAGCAGCCAGCCCCAGCCTTGCCCGGCGAGGAACATGACAAGCGCGAACAGAAACAACGCCGTGCCGAGGAAATGCCAGGCGCGCGTCGCGGGCCTGGCATGTTCGCGCAGATAAAACAGCCAGAATTCCGCGTAGTTGCGGATGCGGCCATCCTCCATCCCTACTCCGCCGCTCTCTGCCGTGCCGGCCCGGGATGCGTGACCGCGCCATAGCGCGCGGAGGAGACCGTCTCGCCGTAGCGCCAGATCGCGCCCGATTGGTACTGCGCCAGCCGGGGCTTCCACGCCGCCTTGCGCCGGGCGAGTTCTTCCTCCGAAAGCTCGACCTCGATCGAGCCGCTCTCCGCGTCGATCGCGATGATGTCGCCGTTCCGCAGCAGCGCGATCGGGCCGCCGACCGCCGCTTCCGGCGCGACATGGCCGATGCAGAAGCCACGGGTCGCGCCGGAGAAGCGACCGTCTGTGATCAGCGCCACCTTCTGCCCCATGCCCTGGCCGTAGATCGCGGCGGTGAGCACCAGCATCTCGCGCATGCCCGGGCCGCCCTTCGGCCCTTCATAACGGATCACGAACACGTCGCCCGCCTTGTAGGCGCGGTCGGTCACCGCCGCGAACGCATCTTCCTCGCGGTCGAAGCACAAGGCTGTCCCGCGGAACCTGGTGTTGGCGAGGCCCGCCACCTTCACCACCGCGCCGTCGGGCGCCAGGTTGCCCTTCAGCACCAGGACGCCGCCATTCGGCGCCAGCGGATTAGTGACGGGGCGAACCACATCCTGGTCGGTGCGGAAGGCCACGCTCTCAAGGTTCTCCGCCATGGTCCTGCCGGTGACAGTCATGACGTCGCCATGCAGATAGCCGCCCTCCAGCAGCGTCTTGAGCACCTGCTGGACGCCGCCGGCCTTGTGCATGTCGCTCGCCACATAGCGGCCGCCGGGCTTCAGATCGGCGATATATGGTGTGCGCTTCAGCACCGCCTCGATGTCGAAGGCGTCGAAATCGATGCCGGCCTCGTTGGCGATCGCGGGCAGATGCAGCAGGCCGTTGGTCGAGCCGCCGGTTGCGGCAACCACGGCCGCCGCATTCTCGAGCGCCTTGCGCGTGACGATGTCGCGCGGGCGCAGGTTGTCCTTCAGCAGCCGCATGACCGCTTCGCCCGACTGGAACGCGAAGGCCTCGCGCGCGGCGATCACCGCCGGCGGCGAGGACGAGCCGGGCAGCGCCAGCCCGATCGCCTCGGACACGCAGGCCATGGTGTTGGCGGTGAACTGCCCGCCGCACGCGCCCGCCGATGGGCACGCGATCTTTTCCAGTGCCGTGAGCTCGGCAAGGTCGATCTGCCCGTATTGGTATTTCCCGACCGCCTCGTAGACGTCCTGCACCGTCACGTCCCGGCCCTGGAAATTGCCGGGCAGGATGGAGCCGCCATACATGAAGATGGCCGGCACGTTGAGGCGCAGCATCGCCATCATCATCGCGGGCAGCGTCTTGTCGCATCCGGCGATCGCCACCAGGGCGTCGTAGCAATGGCCGCGCACCGACAGCTCCACGGAATCCGCGATGGTCTCGCGGCTGACCAAGGAGGATTTCATGCCCGAATGGCCCATCGCGATGCCGTCGGTCACGGTGATGGTGACGAACTCGCGCGGTGTCCCGCCGGCCGCGCTGACCCCGCGCTTGGCGATCTCGGCATGGCCCTTGAGCGCCGTGTTGCACGGCGCGGATTCGTTCCAGCTCGACACCACGCCGACAAAGGGCTTGGCGATGTCCTGCTCCGTCAGCCCCATCGCGTAGTAGAAGGCGCGGTGCGGCGCGCGTTCGGGCCCCGCCTTCACGTGGCGGCTGCTGAGATCGTCATTCGGCTGCTGGCTCATGCATTCCTCCCCATCCCCGTCACGATAGCGCCGGCGGGTGGCAGGTCAATATGGATGGCTACAGGTCCCGCAGGCGCAGCAGGGCGATCTTGTGCACCTCCGCCAGCGCGGTGCGGAACTCGCTCTCCGCATCGTTTCGGATGCGCCGCTCGAACGCCGCCAGGATCTCGGTGCGACTCTTGCCCTTGACCGCCATGATGAAGGGAAATGGGAACGTGCGCTTATAGGCCTCGTTCAGCTCGGTGAAGCGCTGGAACTCCTCGGGCGTGCATTTGTCCAGCCCGGCGCTGGCCTGCTCGGCGCTGGATTCCGCGGTCAGGGCACCGCGCATCGCCAGCCTGCCCGCGAGGTCCGGATGGGCGCAGAGCAGCGCCAATTGCCGGTCGCGCGGCGCTGCCTCCACAATCGCGGCCAGGTCCCGGTGCAGCCCTTCCACCGTATCGTGCTCGGGCTTCAATCCAGGCGACCAGAGCGCTTCGGCGATCCATGGCGAATGCTCGTAGACCCGGCCATAGAGCGCGACGAAGGCCGCGCGGCCAAGCCTGCTCGGCGGTTGCACGAATCTCTGCGCCATCATTCCACGCTCGTCCTGCTCTCGGCCAGCCATTTGGCGATCATCAGCCGCTCCTCCGGCAGCATGCCGGTCTTGTTGCCGATCGGCATCGCGTTCGTCAGCACCACCATGCGCTCGATCTGCGGCGCCAAGCGCTGGATCTGGTCCGGCGTGTCGAACGCGATGCCTTTCGGCGGCACGCGATAGGCGGCGTCGGTCGGGGTCGCCGAATGGCAGGACAGGCAGCGATGGGCCATGATCGCCTGCACCTCCGCGAAGGTGACCGGCCCCACGGCATCCAGGTCCGCGCCGGGCCGGTAGCTGGCATAGGCGATCGCGCCCATCCCCACCATCGCCGCATAGAACAGGATCGCCGTCACCGGCGAGCCCGACGCGCCGGCATTCCTGAGGTTGGCATAGAGCCGGACGAGGCCGCTGAACAGCAGGATACCGACCGCGATCAGCCAGCTCTGCGCGTGCTCGAACATCATCGGGTAGTGGTTGCTGATCATCATCAGCACCACTGGCAAGGTCAGGTAATTGTTGTGCAGCGACCGCTGCTTGCCCCGTTTGCCCAGCTTGGGGTCCGGCGACTTGCCGGCGATCAGCGCCGCCACCGCCTTCTTCTGGTTCGGGATGATCACCAAGAAGACATTGGCCGCCATGATGGTGCCGAGGAACGCGCCGATATGCACGAAGGCCGCGCGGCCGCTGAACACATGCGTGAAGCCATAGGCCGCGACGCACGCCAGCAAAAAGACGAGGAACGCCAGCAGCGCCGTGCGATCGCCGATGGGTGAGCGGCACAGCAGGTCGTAGATGATCCAGCCCACGACCAGGCTGCCGACACTGATGCCGATCGCCATGGCAGGCGTCAGCGCCATCACCCGCGGGTCGATCAGCAGGTCGTTGGCGCCGAGGTAATAGATCACCGCCAGCAGCAGGAAGCCGGTGATCCAGGTGAAATAGGCCTCGTATTTGAACCAGTGCAGGTCGGCCGGCATTTCCGGCGGCGCCACCAGGTACTTGGTCGCGCGATAGAACCCGCCGCCATGGACCATCCAGCTTGCCCCGGCCAGCCCCTCGCCCATGCCCTGCTCGCGACGCAGGCTGGCATCCAACCAGATGAAGTGGAACGAGGTGCCGATCCACATGATGCCGACCATCACGTGCGCCCAGCGCAAGGCGAGGCTGATCCAGTCTGCGACGATCGGGTCCATGGCCATCCCCCGAGGCGGCTCCCTCTCAAGTCCACGAGAGGAACCATGATCAAGCGTCACTCTACCAAACCTGGCCCTGGCGGCCGACGCTATTACCTGGCATCCTCCTGAAAATCATCTTCAAGGAATCGGCGACAATGCCCGATACCGAGGATCTGGCGATTTTTGTCCGGGTGGTAGAGCTGGGCAGCCTGTCGGCCGCCGGGCGGGACATGCGCCTGTCGGCGGCGGTGGTGAGCAACCGGATCGCGCGGCTGGAGAAGAGCGTGGGCACGCGCCTGCTCAACCGCACCACCCGCCACGTCAGCCTCACCGAGGACGGGTCGCGCTACTACGAGCACTGCGTCGTCATCCTGAACGAGCTGGAGCAGGCGGAAAGCACGCTGGACGCCATCACGGCCGAGCCGCGCGGTCCGATCAAGGTCACGGTGCCCACCGTGTTCGGCCGCCTGCACATCGCGCCGCACATTCCGCGCTTCCTGGAGCGCCACCCGCAGATGCAGGTGCGTCTCCACATGACCGACATGCTGGTCGACCTGATCCAGGAGCGCATCGACCTCGCCATCCGCATCGCCGAGCTGACGGATTCGACCGCCATCGTGCGCAAGCTCGCCAGCAACCGCCGGCTCATCGTCGCCTCGCCCGACTACCTCAAGCGTTGCGGCACGCCGCGGGTGCCGGAGGATCTGCTCGACCACAATTGCCTGCTGCTGCGCTTCCCGGGATCGAAGCAATATCGCTGGACGCTGCATGGGCCGGACGGCCCGATGACTTTGCGCGTCTCCGGCACCATGGACAGCAACAGCGGCGAGGCCTTGCGCGACTGGTGCCTTGCCGGCCACGGCCTCGCGCTCAAATCCTTGTGGGAGATCGTAGACGACCTCAACGAAGGCCGCCTGGTGCCGGTGCTGACCGATTTTCCGCCGCCCAGCCACGGCATCTACGCGCTCTATCCCCACAGCCAGCATGCCCCGCCGCGCGTGCGTGTCTTCATCGATTTCCTTGCGGAGGTGTTCGGCTCGAAGCCGAGCTGGGAGAAGCGGCTGAAGTTCAAGCTGCCGGCGGCATGACGCGAATGTGACGTGGGTGTGATTCGCCGCGCGCCGCCCTATATGATACGGATCGCGTTGCTGGCGGGAGTGGCCATGATCCGATATCGCACGGCTCTCATCGTTGTTCTTCTCATCGGCCTTGCCGCGCCGGCACGCGCGGAGGTAGCGCCGCATCAGCAGCCGGACATCGCGGTGTTCGACGAGGTCTGGCGGCTGGTTGACCAGCATTTCTACGATCCGAATTTCCGCGGCCAGCACTGGGACGCCCTGCGGGAGCGGTACCGTCCCCTGGCCGAGGCCGCGCCCGACGCCGACGCGCAGGCCGCCATCATCGACGAGATGCTGGGGCGGCTCGCCGCCTCCCACACGGCGCGCTACCGCCAGGACGACCCTGCTTACTATCAATTGGTCGACATCTTCTCCGGGTCGCTGCGCCGCGAGTTGCGCAGCCTCTTCCCCAACGGCGTGCGCTATCCCGGCATCGGCATCTTCACGCGAGAGAGTGACGGCAAGCTGTTCGTGTCGGGCACCATCGCCGGCCTGCCGGCCGAGGAAGCCGGCATCCTGGTGGGGGACGAGATCGTCGACGTGGACGGCAAGCCCTTCGAGCCGGTCGGCTCCTTCACTGGAAAAGTCGGCCAGACCGTGACAATGCATGTGCGCCGCGCGCCGGGCGATCCGGTCGTGCCGATCACGGTGAAGCCGCAATGGATCGAGCCGGCCAAGGCATTCCTCGAGGCGATGACAGAGGGTGCGCGCATCATCGAAAGCGGCGGAAAGAAGATCGCGTATGTGCGCATCTGGTCATATGCCGGCGGGCGTTATCAGGACAAGCTCGGGGAACTGCTCTCGACCGGCAAGCTGGCGGATGCCGATGCGCTGATCTGGGACCTCCGCGACGGCTGGGGCGGCGCGCAGCCCTACTATCTCGACATCTTCAGCAGGCTCGGTCCCACCATGACCCTGACCGACAATGACGGCGACCAGGACGTGGTCAACGTGAAGTGGCGCAAGCCCGTGGCGCTGCTGATCAATGGCGGCAGCCGCAGCGGCAAGGAAGTGCTGGCTTACGGCTTCAAGAAATACGGTGTCGGCGAAGTGATCGGCACGCGCACCGCCGGCGCCCTGCTCGCCGGCCGTGCCTTCCTGCTGCGCGACGACAGCCTGCTGCTGCTGGCGGTCAGCGACGTCGCCGTAGATGGCGAGCGGCTGGAGCGCGCCGGGGTGACGCCAACCATCGAGGTGCCCTTCCCCCTCGAATACGCGGCCGGCAAGGATCCGCAGATCGATAAGGCGCTCGAAATCCTGACGCGGGAGATCGGCGGCTGACATGTTGGTAGCCGAACCGCCGGCTGACAACGCCGCCTGCCACGTCTACATCCTCGGCAGCTTCGGCAAGAGCGGCTACCGCACCTATGTCGGCTGGACCTATGATGTCGATCGCCGCCTGCTACAGCACAACAACGGCACCGGCGCCCGCTCGACGCGCGGCCGCACCTGGACAATCCTCTATATCGAGCTGCACCGAACCCGCAGCGAAGCGATGAGCCGCGAATGGCACCTGAAGCGCGACCGCCGCTTCCGCAGGCAGTTCACACCGCTGGCGAGCGAATGGCCTGATCGAAGGCGTCCAGCGCGGCCTCCTTCATGTGAGCCGGCATGAACGATGCCTCGAATCCGTTTCGGGCGATCTGCATCAGGTGGTCGGCCGACAGGCCGAGCGCCGACCCTACGCTCGCAAAGTTCTCGTTCATATAGCCGCCGAAATAGGCGGGGTCGTCCGAGTTGATCGTGACCTTGAGTCCCGCATCGATCATGCGCCGCAGCGGGTGGTCCTTCATGTCCTTGACGACGCAGAGGCGCAGGTTGGAGAGCGGGCACACGGTCAGCGCCAAGCCGTCTTTGGCGAGGCGCTTGACCAGGGCGGCATCCTCCAGCGCGCGGTTGCCGTGATCGATGCGGTCTATACCGAGCACGTCGATCGCCTCCCAGACATAGTTCGGCGGCCCCTCCTCCCCCGCATGGGCCACCAGCAGGAAGCCTTCTTCGCGCGCGCGGCGGAACACGTTCTTGAACCTGGAAGGCGGGTAGCCGACCTCCGATGAATCGAGGCCGATTCCGATGATCTTGTCCTTGTGCTTGAGCGCCTGATCCAGCGTCCGCTCGGCATCCGCCTCGTCGAGGTGACGCAGGAAGCACATGATCATGCGCGAGGCCAGGCCGAGCTGCGCCTCGGCATCCGCCTGGGCGCGCGCGAGCCCGGCGATGACGGTCTCGAAGGCGATTCCGCGCGACGTATGGCCCTGGGGATCGAAGAAGAACTCGACATAGCGCACGTTCTGGCTCGCGGCCTTGCGGAAATAGGCCATCGCGAGGTCATAGAAATCGGCCTCGTGCAGCAGCACCGACATGCCCTGGTAGTAGAGGTCGAGGAAGTCCTGCAGGTTGGTGAACGCATAGGCGCGGCGGAGCGCCGCGACATCGGAATGAGCGAGCCGCACGTTGTTGCGCCGAGCGAGCGCGAACATCAGCTCCGGCTCCAGCGTGCCTTCGATGTGGACGTGCAACTCCGCCTTGGGCAAGCGCGCGATCGTTGCATCGGTGTCGGTCATGCGAGCGATCCTATGAATCGGGAACCGCCCCGGTGGGGCCGGGGCGGTTCTACTCTAGCGCATCGGGCGAAGGATCAGCTCGGAATCTGCCCGTCGACGCCGTCCGCCAACCAGTTCATGGTGGCGATCGCCTTGTCGTCAAGCTCGGTCCCGGCCGGCACCTTCTCGGCGCCGCTCTGGTCCTTGATCGGGCCCTTGAAGACCGCGATCTTCCCATCGGTGATGCCGGCCTCGGCCGCCTTGCCCGCCTTCGCCACGTCGTCCGGCATGTTGGCATAAGGTGCCATCACCAGCATGCCCGACTTGAACCCGCCCCAGACGTCCTGGCTCTGCCAGGTGCCGGCGATCACGTCCTTGACGCGCTGGATGTAGTACGGGTTCCAGAAATCGACCGACGAGGTCAGTTGCGCCTTGGGCGCCAGGGCGCTCATGTCGCTTGCCTGGCCGAAGCCGAGGACGCCGCGCTGCTGGGCGACCTGCAGCGGCGCGCCCGAATCGGTGTGCTGGGCGATGATGTCCGCGCCCTGGTCGATCAGCGCCTTGGCGGAATCGCCTTCCTTGCCCGGATCGTACCAGGCATTCACCCAGACGATCTTCATGCGCGCCTTCGGATTGACCGTCCGCATGCCGATGATGAAGGCGTTCATGCCCATCACCACCTCCGGGATCGGCACCGAGCCGATATAGCCGACGATGCCCGATTTCGAGAGATGCCCGGCGATCACGCCCTGCACATAGCGCCCCTCGTAGAAGCGGATGTTGTAGGTGCTGACGTTCTCGGCGCGCTTGTAGCCGGTGCAATGCTCGAACTTCACGTCGGGGAAGCGTTCCGCCACCTTGATCGTCGGGTTCATGTAGCCGAACGAGGTGGTGAAGACCAGCTTGTTGCCCTTGCTCGCCAGCTCGGCGATCACGCGCTCGGAATCGGGGCCCTCCTTCACGCTCTCGACGAAGGAGGTCTTGACCTGGTCGCCGAACTCCGTCTCGAGCGCCTTGCGGCCGACATCGTGCGCATGCGTCCAGCCGAAATCCTCGACGGGCCCGACATAGATGAACCCGACGCCGAGCGGATCGGCGGCGGCCGCCCGCCCGATGATCATGGGCGCGCTTCCGGCCAACAGCCCGGCGCCGAGCAGCTTGTTGAATGTCCTGCGTTTCATGGGATTCTGCCTCCTTGCTCCCCGTGTTCGTTGGTGCTTTTGTCGCAAAGTTTCCCCGACGATTCCAAGAGAATCTCCGTTATCTCACCCCGCCGCGTGGAACGACCGGCCCAGGCAAGCCGGGGCGTTCATCCTGATCTTCGCCCGGTCGCGGGAGATCGCCACCAGCACGGCGATGGTCGCCACATAGGGCAAGGCCGAGACCAGTTGCGAGGGTACCACCAGCGGATAACCGAACAGGCTGATCGCGCCGGCCGCCTGGATCGCGAGCGAGCCGTACATGATGCCCCCGAAGAGATAGGCGCCGACCAGCAGCCAGATCGGCCGCCAGGTCGCGAACACCACCAGCGCCAGCGCGATCCAGCCGCGCCCTGCCGTCATGTTCTCCGCCCAGCTCGTCGCATAGGCCAGCGACATGTAGGCCCCCGCCAGCCCGCACATCGCCCCGCCGAACAGGGTGGCGAGATAGCGGATCAGGACCACCGGATAGCCGATGGCGTGCGCGGCATCATGCGAATCCCCGACGGCCCGCAGCACCAGCCCGCGATGGCTGCGCCGCAGGAACCAGGCGACGGCGAACACCGCGATCAGCGACAGGTAAACCAGTGCGTCGTGGCCGAACAGGACTTTCGGGAGTCCCTCCACCGCGGTGCCGACATAGGAAGCGCCCACCAGGGCGCTCAGCCCCGTTCCGAAGATGGTGAGGGCAAGGCCCGTCGCCACCTGGTTGGCGAGGAAGGTCAGGGTAAGGATCGCGAAAATCAGCGCCATTGCCGCGCCCGCCAGCAAGGCGGCGAGCACGCCGAGCAGCGCGCTGCCCGTATGGACTGTGGTCGCGAAGCCGACGATCGCGCCGACCAGCATCATGCCCTCGACGCCGAGATTGAGGACGCCGGACTTCTCCGTGACCAGTTCGCCCGTCGCCGCCAGGAGCAGCGGCGTCGAGGCGGTCATGACGCTGAGCACGAAGCTGATGATGATCGCCTGGTCCATCATGCGCCTCCCGCCAGGGGCCTCGGCCCGCGCAGGCGATAGAGAATCAGCACGTCGCAGGCCAGCAGGAAGAACAGCAGGATTCCCTGGAAAATGCCCGTGACGGCGTTCGGCATGCCGAGATCGATCTGCGCCGCTTCGCCGCCGAGATAGGAGAGCGCGAGGATGAGGCCGCCGAAGATGACGCCGATCGGATGCAGCCGCCCCAGGAACGCGACGATGATCGCGGTGAAGCCGTAGCCCGGCGAGATCGAAGGCGTCAGTTGCCCGACCGGCCCCGCGACCTCGAACATGCCAGCGAGGCCGGCCAGGCCGCCGCCCACCATCAACGACAGCCAGACCAACCGCTCCTGGCTGAAGCCGGCGAAACGCGCCGCACGCGGCGCCTGCCCCAGCACGCGCAACTGGAACCCGATCACCGAGCGCGTCAACACGATCCAGCCGACGATCGCGGCCAGGAACGCGACCACGACGCCGAGATGCACGCGCGTCCCCTCGAAAAGGATCGGCGGCGTTGCGCTGGAGGAGAACAAGGCGGTCTGCGGGAACCCGTACCCATCAGGATCGCGCCAGGGCCCGGTGACCAGGTAGATCAGCAGCAATTGCGCTACATAGGTTAGCATCAGGCTGGTCAGGATCTCGTTGGCGTTCCACCGCGTGCGCAGGTAGGCAGGGATGGCGGCCCAGGTCATGCCGCCGAGGATGCCCAGCAGCATCATCGCCGGGATCAGCAGGATCGCAGGCGCCTCCGGATAGCTGAGCGCCAGTCCGCCCGCGAAGATCGCGCCAAGGGTGTACTGCCCTTCCGCGCCGATGTTCCACACGTTGGCGCGGAAGCCGAGCGACAGGCCGACGCCGATCAGGATCAAAGGCGCGGCCTTCACGAACAATTCCGGCAGGCCGGTAGCACTGGTGAGCGGCGAGATGAGAAAGACATAGAGCGATTGCAGCGGATCCTTGCCCAGCATCGCGAAGATGACGGCCGCCGTGACGACCGTCAGCGCGAGTGCGAGCAGTGGCGAGGCATAGGTCCAAAGGCGCGAACGCTGCCCGCGCGGCTCAAGCCGAAGCAGCATCGCGCCCCTCCACTGATGCTGCCGGGGATTCCCCGGGCGCGCCATGCGTGCCGCCCATCAGCAAGCCGATCTGCTCGATCGAGGCTTCGCCGATCGGCATGGCTTGCGACAGTCGGCCCTCCGCGATCACCGCGATCCGGTCGGCCAGGGCGAAGATCTCGTCGAGATCCTGCGAGATCACCACCACCGCCGTCCCGTTGTCGGCCAGATCGATCAGCGCCTGATGGATCGCCGCCGCCGCGCCCGCATCGACGCCCCAGGTCGGCTGGCACACCACCAGCACGCTCGGGCTCTGCTTCACCTCGCGCCCGACGAGGAACTTCTGCAGATTGCCGCCGGAGAGCGAGCGCGCCTCGGCCGATGGACCGGTCGTGCGCACATCAAAGCTCCTGATCACATCGTCGGCGAAACGCGCTGTCTTGCCGGAATTGATCAGGCCGTTGCGCGCCAGCGCGCGGCGCACATGACCGGAGAGGAAAGCATTCTCGCTGAGCGACATGTCGCGCACCGCGCCATGGCCGTTGCGCTCCTCCGGCACGAAGCAGCCGCCGAGCGCCCGCCGCTCGCGCGGGCCAAGGCGGCCCGCCGCGACGCCGTCGATCACGATGGCGTCCGGCGCGGCGGCCGGCATTTCACCCGAGAGCGCCGCCATCAGCTCCGCCTGGCCGTTGCCGGCAATGCCACCGATGCCGAGGATCTCGCCGCCCTTCACCGCGAAGCTGATGTCCTTGAGATCGGTGCCGAATTGCTGCTCCGATTTCAGGCTGAGCGCCCTCACCTCGAGACGCGGCCCGCCGTTGACCTCGCCGCGCGCGTGATGGCTGGCGGCCTTCAGCTCCGTGCCGATCATCATCTCGGCCAGGCGCTTCGCCGTTTCCTGACGCGGATCGCAATGCGCGACCACCTTGCCGAAACGCATGACCGTCGCGCGCTCGCACAAGGCGCGGATCTCCTCCAGCTTGTGGCTGATATAGAGAATCGCGCAGCCTTCCTTGGCCAGCCGGCGCAGGGTCTCGAACAGGCGCTCCACCTCTTGCGGGGTCAGGACGGAGGTCGGTTCGTCCATGATCAGGAGCTTCGGCTTCTGCAGCAGGCAACGCACGATCTCAATCCGCTGCCGCTCGCCCACGGAGAGGTCGTGCACGGCCCTGTCCGGATCGAGGTGCAGTCCGTAGGACCTGGCAATCTCCACGATGCGTGCGCGCAGGCCCTTGCGATCAGCGGCATCGGTCAGGCCGAGCGCAATGTTCTCCGCGACCGTCAGCGCTTCGAACAGGGAGAAGTGCTGGAACACCATGCCGATGCCAAGGCGGCGGGCATGGTTCGGGTTCTGCACGACGATCGGCTGACCCTGCCAGCGGATCTCGCCCGCATCGGGCTTCAGCACGCCATAGATGATCTTGACCAGGGTGCTCTTGCCGGCGCCGTTCTCTCCGAGCAAGGCGTGGATCTCGCCGGGCAAGACGGTCAGGTCGACATGATCGTTCGCCAGGGTCCCGGGGAACTGCTTGACGATGCCGGTGAGCGACAGAAGCGGGACCGCCGTCCCGGTCGCCTTGATCGTTTCCGCCTGCCCTGTCATGTCCCCCTCTGCTTATGCCGCAGTTTTAGCGAGCGCCGTTCCAAGTGTCATCCCGAGTGTCATCCGGTGCCGCGCCTGTCCCGCGAGGATTGCTCGCGTTCCGCGCCCGCCTGCTCCGCCGCGGACAGTCTCAGCAACTGCGCCGCGGTTGCCACCGCTATTGCCATAGGCTGCTTGCCTGGAACCTGGGCAAGTCCGATGGGACAGATCAGCCGCTCCAGCGCCGCGGCGTTGTGGCCGCGGTCGCGGAGGCCGTGCAGGAAGCGCGCCTTCTTGGTCGCGCTGCCGATCAGGCCCAGTAACGCGAAGTCCCCGCGCCGCAGCACGCGGTCGCAGATGTCGAGATCGAGCTGGTGGCTGTGGGTCAGCACCAGGAACAAGGTCGCCGGCGGCGCCTCCTCCACCTTCTCCGCCAGGCGCGGGGCGACGACGTGCCGGATGCCGGCCGGAATCGCCGCGGGGAATCCATCGAACCGGCTGTCGAGCCAAGTCACCTCGAAGGGCAGTTCCGCCAGCACTTTGACCAGCGCGCGGCCGACATGCCCGGCGCCGAAGACCCAGACCGGCCGCGATGCGCGACGGACGGCTTCGACGACCTGCCAGCCCTTGCCGCTCTCCGCGATCCGCGCGCCATCCTCCGGCTGCTCCGGTTCCGCCCAATGCTTGTTGCCATCCGCCGATGTCACCAGCAGCCGCGTGTCGGGGTTGGCAAGCTGCGACTGCCATTGCGTCAGCCAGCGGCGATCGGTCTTGGACAATGGTTCCAGCAGGAGCCGCACCGCGCCGCCGCAGCATTGCCCGAGATCGGGCCCGAGCGAATAGCGTATCAGGTCCAGGCGCGTCGCCCTGTCCGCCATCATCCGGCGGGCGGCATCGATCGCCAGCAATTCCAGTTGCCCGCCGCCGATCGAGCCCACGATTTCGTCCGCCCGCACCAGCATCTTGGCGCCGGATTCCCGCGGCGTGGAGCCTTTGGCTTCCGCCACCGTGACCAGCACCGCCTTTTCTTCAGCGGCAATGCAATCCAGAGCGGCGGAGAGCCAGTTCATTCGGCCTGCTCCATGCGCGCCTGCAGGTCCTCGATCGCGAACAGCACGCGCTCGGGCGTCGCCGGTGCATCGAGCCGCGGCAGGATGCGGTACTCCGCGATGCTGGCGATGGCGTCGGAGATCGCGCGGAACACGGAGATCGCCAGCATCAAGGGCGGCTCGCCCACCGCCTTGGAGCGATGGATGGTTTCCTCGCGATTCGGACTGTCCTCGAGAAGCTGCATGCGGAAATCCGCCGGCCGGTCGGAGCAGGTCGGGATCTTGTAGGTGCTGGGCGCATGGGTGCGCAGGCGCCCCTCATCGTCGAACCACAGTTCCTCGCTGGTCAGCCAGCCCATGCCCTGGATGAAGCCGCCTTCCACCTGCCCCAGATCGATCGCCGGATTCAGCGAGCGGCCCGCGTCGTGGAGGATATCGACCCGCAGCAGCGTGTGCTCGCCGGTCAAGGTGTCGATCATCACCTCGCTCACCGCCGCGCCATAGGCGAAATAGAGGAACGGCCGCCCACGCGCCGTCTCGCGGTCGTAGTGGATCTTGGGCGTCCGGTAATAGCCGGTGGCGCTGAGCGATACGCGTCCCAGATAGGCCTGCTTCACCAGATCCTTGAACGGCACTTCCTGGTTCCCGATCCTCACGCGGTTGGGCAGGAAGACGACGTCCTCCGCCTTCACCTTGTGTTTCTCCGCCGCGAATTCGGTCAGGCGCCGCTTGATCTTGCGCGCCGCCGCCTGCGCCGCCATGCCGTTCATATCGGAGCCGGAAGAGGCCGCGGTGGCCGAGGTGTTCGGCACTTTGCCGGTATTGGTCGGCGTGATCTTCACCTGATCGAGATCGATCTGGAACTCTTCCGCTACCACCTGCGCGACCTTGATGTTGAGGCCCTGCCCCATTTCCGTGCCGCCATGGTTCAGGTGCACGCTGCCATCAGTGTAGACGTGCACCAGCGCGCCCGCCTGGTTGAGATGCGTGGTGGTGAAGGAGATGCCGAACTTCACCGGCGTCAGGGCGATGCCCTTCTTGAGATACGCATTCTGCCGGTTCCATTGCGTAATCTCCTGCCGCCGGCTGCGATACGCGCTGCTTTGCTCAAGCCGCGTGAGCAAGTCCGGCAGGATGTTGTCCTCGACCTGCATATGATAGGGCGTGACGTTTCGCGGCGCCTCGCCATAGAGGTTGATGCGCCGCACGTCGAGCGGATCGAGGCCGCGTTCGCGCGCGATGGCATCCATCACCTCCTCGATCCCCAGCATGCCCTGCGGCCCGCCGAAGCCTCGGAAGGCGGTGTTGGAAACGGTGTTGGTCTTGCAGCGCTGCGAGCGAATCGTCACGGTCTCGAAGAAGTAGCCGTTATCCGCATGGAACATCGCGCGGTCCGCGATGGCGCCCGACAGGTCCGCGGAATAGCCGCACCGGACGGCATGGTCGAAGCTGATCCCGAGGATGCGCCCCTGATCGTCGTATCCCACCTCGTAGCCGATGCGGAAATCGTGACGCTTGCCCGTCGCGATCATGTCGTCGTCGCGGTCCAGCCGGCATTTCACTGGCCGGTTGAGCTTCACGGCGGCGAGCGCCGCGATGGCGGCCCATTGCGCGGCCTGCGTCTCCTTGCCGCCGAAGCCGCCACCCATGCGCCGGCACTCCACGGTCACGGCGTTGTTCGGCCGCCCCAGCACATGCGCCACGTTGTGCTGCACCTCGCTCGGATGCTGGGTGGAGCAATGGACGAGGACATCGCCGTCCTCCATCGGGATTGCCAGCGATACCTGCCCTTCCAGATAGAAATGGTCCTGCCCGCCATGGCTGAACGCGCCTGCGAGCCGATGGGGCGCCTGCGCAACGGCCGCGGCCGCATCGCCGCGCTTCATCACGTACTCCGGCAGCACGGAGGATTGCGCGCGCACGGCATCGTCCACCGTGAGCAGTGCCGGCAGGCCCTCGTATTCGACCTTGGCGAGCCTCGCCGCGCGCCGCGCTGCCTCTTGGCTCTCCGCGATCACCGCGAACAGAACTTGGCCGTGGAACTCGACCCTGTCCGCCGCGAACACCGGGTCATCGCCCGCGCCGATCGGCGAGACGTCGTTGGTGCCGGGAATATCCGCGACGGTCAGGACCAGCACGACACCGGGCGCAGCGCGCACCTTCGACAGGTCCATGCTCTTGATCCGCGCATGGGCGCGTGCCGATAAGCCAGGCGCGGCATGCAGGGTGCCGGCCGGTTCCGGAATGTCGTCGACATAGACCGCCTGGCCGGTGACGTGCTTCGCGGCGCTGTCATGGGCCAAGGCGTTGTGCACGCCGCCGCGGATGCCGGCCGTCTTGGCCAGGGCTGCGCTATGCCCGTGCATGCGCCGCCCTCCGTTCCGCGAGGATGCGCGTCCTGATCGTCGGTTCCGTCGTCTCGATGAAGAACTTGCGCAGCAGGTTCTGGGCAACGCGCAGGCGGTAGCGCGCGCTCGCCCGCATGTCGGTGATAGGCGTGTAATCCTCCGAAATAATCCAGCAGGCGGCCTCGACGTTGTCCCGGTTCCATTCCTTGCCGTTGAGCGCCGCCTCGGTCTGGCGCGCGCGCTTCGGCACCGGAGCCATGCCGCCGAAGCAGATGCGGATGTCCTCGACCATGCTCCCGTCCAGGGTCAGGACGAAGGCGCCGAGCGCGGCGGTGATGTCCTGGTCGAAGCGCTTGGCGACCTTGTAGCAGCGCAGGATGCGTTTCGGATCGGCGACAGGCACCCGCACCGCGACCAGGAACTCCGCCGACTGCCGGTCCTGCTTGCCGTAGTCGAGGAAGAAGTCCTCCAGCGCCAGTTCGCGGTACCGGTCGCCACGCCTCAGCACCACGCGGCTGCCGAGCGCAATCAAGGGCGGCGGCGAATCCCCGATCGGAGAGCCGTTGGCGATGTTGCCGCCGATGGTTCCGGCGTTCCGGATCTGCTCGGAGCCGAGCCGCCGCATCATCGCGGCCATATCGGGGTGGTGCGCCTCGATGGTCGCCATGGCGTCGGCGTAGGTGACGGCGGCGCCGATCTCGATCCAGCGGTCATTGACCGTGATCGTCTTCAGCTCCGCAACTTCCCCGACGGAAATGACCGGGTCCAGTTGCCGCAACTGCTTCGTGACCCACAGGCCGGCATCGGTCCCGCCGGCGAGGATGGTTGCACCGGGGTGCTGCATCAGAAGCTGGCCGAGCGCGTTGACCGAGCGCGGCGCGAAATAGCGGCGGCCGTCGCCCTCGAGCTGCGGCATGGCGCCGTCATCGAGCTTCCGGAGCGCGGCGATGGTCTGCTTCGCGTGCCGCGCGAAGCGGTCCGGCTTGCCGATCGCCTTCATCGTCTTGGCGGCAGCGGCGATCGGACCGTAGCCGGTGCATCGGCAGAGATTCCCCGCCAGCGCGTCGTCGATGCGGTTGCGGTCCGCCGGACCCGGCTCCTGGTACAGGGCGAACAGCGACATCACGAACCCCGGTGTGCAGAAGCCGCATTGCGAGCCATGGCAATCGACCAATGCCTGCTGGCAGGGGTGCAGGTCGCCGTCGGGCGCAGCCAGGTCCTCGACCGTCAGCAGTTGCTTGCCGTCCAGCGTACCGACGAACTGGATGCAGGAATTGACCGCGCGATAGCGCAGCCGGTCGCCCTCCACTTCGCCCAGCACCACGGTGCAGGCGCCGCAATCCCCCTCGCCGCACCCTTCCTTGGTGCCGACCCGCCGCTCCACCCGGCGCAGATAGCTGAGGACCGTCATGTTGGGATCCAGCCCGGAGAGCTCGCGCGGCTCATCGCCCAGCAGAAACCGCACCGGCCGGGCCTGATCCTTCCTCATCAGCTGCCCCGGTAGGTGGAATAGGCGTAGGGGGAGAGCAGCAAGGGCACGTGATAGTGCTGGTCCGGCGCGGCCATCCCGAAGCGGAGGGTCACCTGGTCGAGGAATTTCGGCTCGGGCAAAGTCTGGCCCGTCCGCTCGAAATAGGCGCCGGCCTCGAACACCAGCTCATAGGTGCCAGCCGTGAAAGCCGCGCCTTCGAGCAGCGGCCGGTCGCAGCGTCCGTCCGCGTTGGTCCTGAAATCGCCGAGCTTCTCCCGCCCACCCGCCGGCTTGACCCGATACAGAGCAAGATCCATCCCGGCGCCAGGTCGACCGAGCGCGGTGTCCAAGACGTGCGTCGTGAGCCGTCCCATCCGTCCCCTGCCTCTCCTTGCAAGCCCGGCAGTCCCGCAGGTTCTCCCCAACCCCCTGCAGATGCAAAAACCATAACGCGTTTCTGCGACGCGGTGACGCAGGATTATTCAGAAATGGGATCAAAACACTATCAAGGGGCTCTTGAAGACCAAGAGCCAGCCGCGATCCGGCACGCCGACATTATATTGTAAGACGAAGCGCTTGCGCCGCAAGACTGCCACCGCCTCAGAAGAGGCTGACGCTCCGCGATGCAGGGCTATTTGCGGGAGCAGCCTTTCGGTGGGCATGCGCCGCCGCTCAAGCGCTGCGGCTTTCCGGTGTCGACGTTCCGCCGCATTGGCGGCCGCACCGCCGGCCGGTCATCGTCATCGCGCTGTAGCACCCCCACGCGCGGGCGGTTCCGATCGTCATCATCGCCATCGCGGAGGCGGAAGGGCCGCTGCTTGCGGTCATCCGCTCTGTCATCGCCGCGTTCCGCGCGCGGCTTGCGCCGCTCGTCCCGCTTCGCCCGGGTGGGTTCCTTGTCCCGGTCCTTCCTGTATGTCCGGTGAGCCTCCCGCTCGTCGAAATATCCCTTGGTCGCTTGATGGCTCGTCCCGTGCCGGTCATAGCAGACGCCGCGCGCCCGATCGCAGATCACGCCGCGGGCCGGCCGGAAATAGCGGTCATCGTCATCGTCGTCGAAATCATGAAAATAGGGATAGTGGCCGAACCGGCCGCCGTAATGCGGACCATAGTACGGAGCCTGGTCGTAGTAATCGCGATAGGCGGGTGTGGTACCGTAGTAGCCGCCGTCGCCGGCGGCACATCCCGCCAACGCCAACACTGCCAGCGCCATGGCACAGAATCGCACGAACATCGCGGCCACCTTCGCTCCCGTACACACTTCCATAAACAACAACGGTGTGCCGGTTCGTTCCCTTCGGGCGGGGCGGGGGCGATCACTCCATCGTGACATCAAGCGGCAGTGCGCGGCCCATCGTCTTTTGTGGGTGCGCGATCTTTCGCGACTTCCGTCAGCAACCAGTCACGGAAAGCCCTGACCTTGGCAGACCTCTGACGTTCCTCGGGATAGACCAGCCAGTATTTGAAGTCGTAATGCGAAACAACGACCGGCAGGATCTGCACGAGGCGGCCCGCCGCCAGATCGGCATCGAAGAAGGCAGGCGTCACCAGCGCGACTCCCTGCCCTGCCATCGCTGCGCTGCCGATCATCTGCTGCGTCTGCATCTGGAGAATGGGCCCTTTGAGGCGCGGCAACTTTGCAAGGCCCGCTTGGACGAACCAGCGCTGCCAGCAATCGTCCGTGCAATCGAGCAAGGGCAGCGGCAACAGATCCTCGGCGCGCGTGATCGGGCCGACACGCTTCAGGAACTCGGGGCTAGCAACCGCCGTCAGATCGACCGTGAACAACTGATGCGCCCTGATGCCCGGCCAATCACCCTTGCCGCTCCGGATAGCGACGTCGATCTCCTCCACCGTGAAATCGACCACCCGGTGCGAAGCTTCCAAACGAACGGCGATCTCCGGATGCGCCATCTGGAAAGTGCCGAGCCGCGGCACCAGCCAGTTGGTGCAGAAGGTGTTGACCGCGCTGATCGACAGCACGCTCTCGTCTGTCTCACGCAATCTCGCAAACGCAGCGCTCAGCCGCTGGAACGCTTCCGTCACGGCGGGCGCGAGCCGCTTGCCGGCTTCGGACAGCACGACGCGCCGCGGCTGACGCAGGAAGAGCACGGTCCCGATTCGATCCTCCAGCAGCTTGACCTGATAGGAGACGGCGGCCTGGGTCATGCCCAGTTCCTCCGCCGCCCTGGTGAAGCTGCCATGGCGCGCGGCCGCCTCGAAGGCACGGATGGCTGACAAGGGGGGCAGTCGCGACATCATGATCCATAAAGCGGGCTTGTGCTCTTCCCCTGAGGATCGATTTGAACAGGCGGATTGTCGAGCGCAAATTCGACCTCGAGCCATAAGCTCTATTTGGCCTCAGGAAGCAGATGAGCCGGTCATGAGACAAGTCCTTGGAATCCGGGTAATTCCCCGCTGCAAGCCGCGCGCGCTTGGTTGGTTCGGTCGCCTGCGCATCCGCCTATTCGGCCCAGGCGACCGCAGCAAAGCGGCTGCGCTGCAGCATTGCTCGCCCCATCTCCTGCGCGATATCGGGCTGCTCGATGACCGGCACGCCAAACATCTGCTGCGCGATGACTTGCTGTTTCGTCGCTAACTCACGCGCGGTGCCGATGGACGGCGGCGCCGGCGCGGCTTGGGCGCGGCGGTTTCCGGCTTCAGGCGGACGCGGACGCGCCTGCCCTCCGACTGGTCGATCTCGAACGCGCCGGACTTGCGCACGAGGTCGCTGAGCTTGGCAACACCGTAGCTGCGCGGGTCGAAATCCGGCGCGAGGTTGGCGAGGCGCGTGCCGAGCGCGCCGAGGCCGACCCAGCCGTCATCGCTGTCCATCTGCGCGATGGCGGTCTTCAGCAGCGGCAAGGCATCGCCCTGCCCCTGCGCGGCCTTGGCCTCCGTGGGCGCCGCCTCGCCCAGCAGATTCTCCGTGTAGATGAAACGCCGGCAGGCCTGGCGGAAGCTCTCCGGCGTCTTGCGCTCGCCGAAGCCGAAGACGTCGAGCCCCTCTTCGCGGATGCGCGCGGCGAGGCGGGTGAAATCGCTGTCGGAGGAGACCAGGCAAAAGCCCTCGAAGCGTCCGCTATGCATCAGGTCCATCGCATCGATGACCAGCGCGATGTCCGAGGCGTTCTTGCCCGTGACATAGGCGAACTGCTGATGGGCGATGATGGCGTGCTTGGCGAGGATCTCGGTCCAGCCGCGCAGGCCTGGCCGCGTGAAATCACCGTAAATCCGCCGCACGCTGGCCTCGCCAAGCTGCGCAATCTCCTGGAACAGCCGGTCGGCGATCTTGGCCGAAGTGTTGTCGGCGTCGATCAGGACGGCCAGCCGCGGCGAGCGTGGTTCGAGGGCCATGGGGTGTCTCCGAAGGTGGACCTCGCTCTTAACACATTCCAGCCGCTATGCGCAGGCGCGCCGTGCGGCGTGGCCGAGGGCGCATCTCTCCTCGAATTCTCCACCTTGTCTCCAAGCATGTCCGGCGGGATTGCCCTAAGCCTTGCACCCGCAACCGTCCGGGCCGTTGGCTCTGACCCGAGTCCCGGCGGGTGGACCCAAGCGGCCATGGGCTGGCGGCACAATGGCGCCCGCACCATCGCCCCGACCGTTCCAATGAACCGTTCTGATGACAGGGGAACCATGATGCAAAGCACATACGGCGCCGTCCTGCTGGCGGCGGCGCTCGCCACGACCGCCCTGACCGGGCTTACCGGCGCCGCGCATGCCGACGAAGCGGCTGTCGGAGAGCATCCGAACAACCGCGCCAACCATCATCCGGTGCACGACTCGATCCGTGAGCACCAGGCGGTGGTTACGCCACTCGGCAACGGCGCCACGGCGGTCAGCTACTGGGCGAGCGCGCCCGACGGCTGGCACGTGGTCACCACCGTCGACACGGTCGTCGGCCAGGATACGGATGCGGAGCAGCATGCGATCGTACGCTTCTCCGCCATGCTTGCGCCGGGACAGGAACAGTTGATCTCCGTCGCCGGCCAAGTAGGCACGCAACCCATCGCCCTACGGGTTCGCCGCACAGGCGACCGCATCGAGATGATGCGGGTTGCTGACCCGGCGATGTGACGCGCCTCGCGGGCGCGCTGTCACTCCGCGGCGCGCGTCCCGCACGGCGCATCGCGCAGAATGCGCTCGGTCGAGGCCGGATACTTGGCGAGCATCGCCGCCGGCCGGACCGGGCGCGCGACGAGATTGCCGCCGCAATTGGGGCAGATCCCGCCGAAGACGGTCTCCGCGCACGTTGCGCAGAAGGTGCATTCGAACGTGCAGATGCGCGCCTCCGCACTCTGCGGCGGCAGGTCGCGGTCGCAGCATTCGCAGTTCGGCTTCAGCTTGAGCATTGCGTTTGATCTCCCCTGCGGTCGGGCTTTGGTGCCTGCGGCCGGACTCGAACCGGCACGGCCCTTTCGGGCCGAGGGATTTTAAGTCCCTTGTGTCTACCAATTCCACCACGCAGGCGGCGCGCCGCATGGGTAACATGAGGTGTTTGGATCGACAATGCCGCGCCCGGCTCTCGAGGCGAGCGCCCTCACTCCTCATCCTGGCTGGCGCAGGGCCATTCGGGCGGCACGGCCAGTCCGGCCGGCAACTTCGTGGCTTCATCGCCGCAGGTTTCCACGAGCTGCTCCTGCACCAGGTTCTGCGCCCGGCTCAGGTCCGCGCCGCGCAGGTCAGCCAGGTAGAGCTCCGCATTGCGCAGGTTCGCGCCCGCGAGTTGCGCGCCGCGCAGATCCGTCCGCGCCAAGTAGGCGCGCTCGAGATTGGCATTGCTCAGGTCTGCGCCGGCCAGCGACGTCCGCCCCAACTCAGCCTTCTCCAGGTTGACACCGGCCAGCTTGGCTCCGTCCAACTTGGCGCGATGCAACTCGGCCTTCACCATCACGGCGCCGGTGAGGTCCGCTCCTTTCAGATCGGCGCGATCCATCATTGTCTTCGAGAGGTCGGCACCCGTGAGATTCGCGCCGCCGAGCCGGGTCCAGGACAGGTCCGCTTCGACCAGAGTCGCCTTGCTGAGATTGGCGCCGGTCAGATCGCTGCGGCTGAGATCGGCGGATTCCAGTTTGGCTGCGCTCAGGTCCCGGCCACCCAAGACCAGCTTCGACTTTGCGCATTGCGACCAGTCGACCCCCGGGCGCGGGCCATCGTTGCAACCCGCATCGGCCCGGCCGGCCGCCATGCCGACCGTCGCCACCACCGCCCAAGATACCAGTAACAAGCGTTTCATCGTGCCTCCGGACCTGCCCAGCGTGAACATCCCTGGCCACGCGATGTGGCCTCCCCATATGGACAGGCGGTTCTCGCGATCCTCGAGGATTGCGTTGGATCGAGACCAAACAGCCGCACGACCTGACCAGGGGCGCAGCTTGGCGTTCTTTTCACTTGGCGTTTCTTCATCCGGCCCTCTCCTTTGGCGAGAGTTCGCCCTTACGCCTGCGGCTCGCCCTCGATCGGGTCGCCGCCCAGCCCGCGGATCAGCGCGCGCAGTTCTTCGGCGGCAGCCTTCAGCGCCGCGTCATCGGTGCCGCGCAGCACGAAGCTGGCGCCGAAGCGGCCCTGGCGGAAGAACGGATAGGAGCCGATCTCGAGCTGCAGGTAGCGGGCCTGCAGCTCCCCCAACCCCTTGGCGATCACGCCCTCGCCGACATGGGCGGAGACCGTGACGGACAGCACCTTGTCGCCGGTCCTGAGCCGGCCTTTCAGCCCGTCGAACATGGCGCGGCAGATCGCAGGAACGCCCGCCAGCACGAACACGTTCCGGATCTGGAACCCCGGCGCGGTCGAGATCGGGTTGTCGATCAGGGTCGCACCCTCCGGCATGTGCGCCATGCGCAGGCGCGCCTCCGTCAGATTCGCTTCGCCGTAGTGATTGGTGAGCAGCTTGACCGCGCGCGGATTCTTGATCAGCGGCAGGCCGAACGCGCGTGCGACGCATTCAGAGGTGATGTCGTCATGCGTCGGCCCGATCCCGCCGGTCGTGAAGAGGTAGTCGTGTGCGGCGCGCAGTTCGTTGACGCCCTTGATGATCGCCTCCGGCACATCCGGCACCACCCGTGCCTCCAGCAGGCGCACGCCGATCCCCGTCAGCTCCGTCGCGATGTAGTTCAGGTTCGCGTCCTTGGTGCGGCCCGAGAGGATCTCGTTGCCGATGAGCAGGACTGCGGCGGTGACGATCCTGGTCATGCTAGTTCGCGGGCGAATAGCCGAGCTGGCGCATGCAATCATCGACGATCGCGCCGAAGCGCTTGCCGGAGCGCTGGCTGGACATGTTCCGCGACAGCTCCGTATCGACCGCGCCATAGGCGTCGTCGTTGGCTGCGGCCGATGTGTCCTGGTCGATCTTCTCGTCGGTGTCCTGTTGCGCCCAGGCGATCTCCTTGCAGGTCCTGAGATCGGCATCCGCCTGCTCCGGCGTGACGCCGGGCTTGGTCCAGGCGGTCGTGCTGGAGAACAGGGAGCAGCCCGCAAGCAACGCCGCCAGGGTCAAGGAGATCAAGATGCGCATGGACCGGTCCGTTGGAAATTCGGCGCTACCTTGCCGGGATCAGATTGAAGTTGCAACATGGCGACAAAGCTTCAAGTTCACCTTCCTTTCCTCTCATGAAATACGCACAACCCCTGATCCCCGCGACGCTGCTGCGCCGCTATAAGCGCTTCCTGGCCGATATGCAGATGGCAGACGGAAGCCAGGTCACCGTTCATTGCGCCAATCCCGGCTCGATGCTGAGCCTCGCGGTGGCGGGCCGGCGCTGCTGGCTCAGCCACCATGCCGGGACGGCCCGCAAGCTGGAATATTCCTGGGAGTTGGAGGAGGCGCCGACCGGCTGCATCGGGATCAACACCGGCCGCGCCAACGCGGTCGTCGCGGAGGCGCTCGCCGGCGGCGCCATCCCGGAACTGGCGGGCTGGCCGATCGTGCGGCGCGAGGTGCCGGACGGCGAAGCCTCGCGGCTCGATTTCCACCTCTCCGGCAGCGCAGGGCCGGATTGCTGGCTGGAGGTGAAGAGCGTGACCATGAGCCGGGAGGCGGGGCTCGCCGAATGGCCGGATGCCCGGAGCAGCCGGGGCGCCCGGCACCTGCAGGCCTTGTCGCGGCTGGCGGCGGGCGGCGCCAAGGCCACCTTGCTGTTCCTGGCGCAGCGGCCGGATTGCGCTGCCTTCCGGGTCGCCGCCGACATCGACCCCGCCTATGCGGCGGCGTTCGCGGCGCTGGACCGGGCCAACGTCCGGATTCTGGCCTATGACTGCGCCGTTTCGCCGGACGGCATCGCGCTACGCAAGCCCCTGACAATACTGTAGTATTGCGGAAGTGCGGCAGACGCAGGCCTGGACGGCTTGCGTGGCGGGGGGTTCAACCGTATCTATCCCCCCGAGGAGACGAGAATGATGCGCGAAGTTCCAGGCACCCAGATGCAGAAAAAAGACGTCGTCGACGAGTGGGACTACGAGGATCGCAAGATCAAGGTCCATGACGGTGCGGCGTTCGAGAGTATGCGCAAGGCCGGCAGGGTGGCGGCCGAGACTCTCGACTTCATCACCCCCCATGTCGTACCGGGCGCCACGACCGACGAGTTGGACCGGCTCTGCCACAGTTTCATCGTGGGCCAGGGCGCGATTCCCGCGCCGCTCAATTATCGCGGATTCCCGCGCTCGATCTGCACCTCCATCAACCACGTGGTCTGCCACGGCATCCCCGGACCGAAGAAGCTGCTGGACGGCGACATCCTCAATATCGACATCACGGTGATCGTGGACGGCTGGCACGGCGACACCAGCCGCATGTTCCTGGTCGGCAAGGTGGGCGTGCAGGCAGCGAAGCTGGTGGATGTCACCTATGAATGCATGATGCGCGGCATCGAGCTGGTGAAGCCGGGTATCCGCCTGGGCGAGATCGGCCATGCCATCCAGACCTATGCGGAGAAGCACCGCTACTCCGTCGTGCGAGACTTCTGCGGCCACGGCATCGGGCGGGTGTTCCATGACTCGCCGTCGGTGCTGCATTTCGGCCGGCCGGGGAGCGGCCCGGTCCTGAAGGCCGGCATGTTCTTCACCGTCGAGCCGATGATCAATGCCGGCCGCCACGAGGTGAAGATCCTCGACGACGGCTGGACCGCCGTGACGCGCGACAAGAAGCTGAGCGCGCAGTTCGAGCATACGATCGCGGTGACCGAGACCGGCTACGAGATCTTCACCCTGTCGCCCAAAGGCTGGGATCGCCCACCCTATCCCGCGTGACATCGTGGCCGCGGACGCGCCAGACAAGGCCGTAGAGAAGGCTGCGCCGGACAGGCCGGATTATCTGGGCCATCGCGAGCGGCTGCGCGAGAAATTCCTCGAACAGGGCCCCGACGCCCTTGCCGATTACGAGATCATCGAGCTGCTGCTGACGCTGGCGCGGCCGCGCATCGACTGCAAGCCGATCGCCAAGGCGCTGTTGCGGCAATTCGGCAGCCTTCCCGCTGTCATGGCCGCGCACCCGGATGCCCTGCGCAAGGTCGATGACGTGGGCGAGAGCACGATTGTCGCGCTGAAGCTGGTGCAGGCAACCGCGCAGCGCATGCTGAAGCGCGAGGTGCTGGACAAGCCGGTGCTGGATTCCTGGAACAAGGTGCTGGATTACTGCCACTCGGCCATGGCGCATCAGCGGGAGGAGCAGCTAAGGCTGTTGTTCCTCGACGGCCGCAACGCTTTGGTGGCGGACGAGATCCAGAGCAAGGGAACGGTCAACCATACGCCGCTCTATGTGCGCGAGGTGGTGCGGCGCGCGCTGGAACTCGGCGCCTCGGCCCTCATCATGGCGCACAATCACCCGACCGGCGACCCCTCGCCCTCGCGCGACGACATCGCGCTGACCCGCGAGGTGCGCAACGCGTTGAAGGTGGTGGGCGTCAGCCTGCACGACCATATCGTCATCGGACGCAAGGGGCATTGCTCCCTGCGCTCGATGAACGTCATCGACGGATGGAAGTAGCGCTTGCCCGTGCTCCAGGCGCACGGGCAATGCGGAGCCGACGCCGCAGCTCCGGCGCCGCTTGGCCTCTGAGTTACCTGTAATGGACTGAAGACGCGAGCAACCAGGCATCCAGCCGGGCGGGACTGCCTGGTCTCGCCAGCGACAAGATCGCTCACCTCAGGGACCGGCAAATTCAGCCGCTCGCGGGAACCTAGACGTCGCATCGGAACTGATCACATGGGCAAGCGCCGCTCGTCGGCGGAAATCCGCACAAGTTGAGCACGAGGCATCAATGTCAGTTATTCGGCGCAACAACGTCACCATTACCGGCGCCGGGTCAAAGCCGATGGTGTTCGCCCACGGTTTTGGCTGCGACCAGAACATGTGGCGCTTGGTAGCGCCGGCTTTCGAAAGCGACTACAGGATTGTTCTCTTCGATCATGTCGGTTCCGGGCAATCGGATCTTACCGCCTATAGCCCGACCAAATACGCCTCCCTGAACGGCTATGCCGAGGACGTGATCGAGATTTGCCGGGAGCTGGATCTGACCGGGATCGTCTTCGTCGGCCATTCCGTCAGCGCGATGGTCGGCGCCCTGGCAGCCATAGAAGCTCCAGGGCTTTTTGATAGGCTGGTCATGGTCGGACCGTCACCCTGCTACATCAACGATGGCGAATACCAGGGTGGCTTCAGCCGCGCTGATATCGAGCAGTTGCTGGACTTCATGGACAGCAACTATCTGGGCTGGGCCAGCGCCTTGGCGCCCCAGATCATGGGGAACCCCGACCGGCCGGAACTCGGCGCCGAGTTGACGAACAGCTTCTGCCGCACCGATCCAGAGATCGCAAAGCAGTTCGCCCGGGTCACGTTTCTGTCGGACAGTCGCAGAGACCTGGAGCGACTGAGTACGAAATCTCTCATCATCCAATGCTCCGCCGATGCCATAGCGCCCGTTTCGGTAGGCGAGTATGTGCATCGTCAGCTGCCTGGCAGCACGCTGGCGGTCCTGAATGCGACGGGGCATTGTCCGAACCTCAGCGCGCCCCAAGATACGGTGGAGGCCATTCGGAGATTCCTGCAGGAGTGACGCATGGACCGTTCATCGGAGATCGACCGGAGCATTCTGGAAGAAAGCGCCGAGGACCTCTACGAGAACGCCCCCTGCGGCTATTTCTCGATGCTGCCCGACGGACGGTTCGTCAAGGTCAACCGCACGTTCGTGGACTGGGTCGGCTTCACCCGCGAGTCCCTTCTGGCCGGCAGGCGCTTCCAGGATCTCCTGACGATTCCGGGCAAGATCTATCATGACACCCATTTCGGCCCGCTCATCCAGATGCAGGGCAGAGTCGATGAGATTGCATTCGACATAGTTCGCGGCGACGGCAGCATCCTGCCCGTGCTCGTGAATGCGGTTGAGGCCAAGGATGCCGCAGGTCGGCCGCTATTGACGCGGACCACGGTCTTCAATGCCACGGATCGTCGGAGCTATGAACGCGAGCTGCTTGCCGCGCGCAGGAAGGCTGAAGATGCCGCCCGAGAAAAGGCTGATATGCTGAATATGATCAGCCACGATATACGCAACGTGCTCAGCGGAATTCTGAGCGCGGCGAAGCGGCTCGAGGGCGGACAACTCACGCCAGACCGACAGAAGCAATACTTGGGACTTTTGCGCGCTTCGGCCGAAGGCATGATGCTCCTCGCAAACAACCTTCTCACAGTCGCCAGCATGGAGGCGGGAAAACTCACGCTTCAGGAGACGCCGTTCGATGTGGATGAGTTCATTTCCGTGACCGCCGCACCGTTCATTCCTGTGGTCGAAGCAAAAGGACTGGACTTCCGTCGAATGCGGGATGAGCGTATCCCGGCTCGTCTCGTCGGCGATCATGTCAAGCTCGGCCAAGTCCTGGGAAACTTGCTCAGCAATGCGATCAAGTTCACTCCGAGAGGTCTCGTCGAGCTTGCCATTGAGCTGACGGAACAGAAAAGCACATCGGTCCGCCTCCGACTTGCGGTCACCGACACCGGCATCGGAATCGAGGATAGCCACCTCTCGTCGGTCACCGACGCGTTCTCCGAGGCCAGCACCAAGGTCGGGTCCCGATATGGCGGCACAGGGCTCGGATTATCGCTCAGCCGCAGAATCCTCGAGCTGTACGGCACCGAGCTCCAGGTCGAGAGCAAGCCTGGACACGGTTCGAGGTTCTGGTTCGAAATCGCTCTCGGTCTGGAGGGGACCTAGTCCGGCCGAGGAAGCGCCGATCGCGGCCGGTGAAGCCATCGAGAAAAACACGCCGGACTCAGACCGAGACCGCAACGCTTTGGTGAGGGACGAGATCCAGAGCAAGGGAACGGTCAACCACACGCCGCTCTATGAGCGCGTGCGGCGCGCGCTGAAACTCGGCGTCTCCCCCCTTATCACTGGCGACAACCACCCGACCGGCAACCCCTCGCCGCGCGACGCCATCGCGCTGACCCGCGAGGTGAAAAGGGCGCCGGAGGTCGTCGGCGTTTCGCTGCACGACCACATCATATCGGCCGCAAGGGCCGCTGCTCCGTGCGCTCAAGGTGATCGACGGCTGGAAATAGCTAGCGGACAGAGGCGCAGGCGAAGCACCATTCCCATTGCTGGTCGCGCGAAGCCTGACGCTCGCCCACGTACATATTGCCGCCGAGCGCGTCGTGCAGCCGCTCGATGCGGGCTTCCAGCGACAGCGTGATGGGACAGATCATCACGCCGACGAAGATCTGCAAAGTGCCGAGGCGCTGCAGCATCTGCGCCTTGTCAATGCCGCTTCCAACCGTCGGCAAAGGCGTCGTTTCATCGAACACCTTCAGCTCGATGATCGCGGTTGGCCGGCCATCGGCGTACAGCGCGACATGCGCGCGGTGGGCACCGAGGAACGTGATGAGATCGGGCGTGATCGGCGTTCCCATGTCGATTGCCAGCGCCGCATACAGCCGGTCAATGTGCACAGGGCACTGGAACCTCTCGTGCAACCGGGACGCCACGTGGCTGCGCAGGAAGCTGTCGGATATCTCGTTGTCGTGCCGGGTTTCGGCCATCGCTCGGTAGAGCCGAACGGCTTCGGAACCGAACTCCACGACCGCCCGCTCGACATTCATGCCCGCCCCCCTTACGATCCCCGCAATGAACAAAGACAGCCGGCGTCTTAACGGCTAGACTCTACCTTCAATGACCACACCAGCCAAGGTTCAGCATGCCTGAGCGAATGCCGGTTCTGTTCGTCTCGCACGGCGCGCCCACCCTGCCCTTCGACGACGTGCCCGCGCGGCGATTCCTGATCGAGCTGGCGCGCAAGGTGCCGCGGCCCAAGGCTGTCCTCTGCATCTCCGCGCATTGGGAAACGGCGACGCCGAGCCTCAACGCTGCGAAGCAGCCCGGCACCATCCACGATTTCTACGGATTTCCGAAGGCGCTCTATGAGCTGAGCTATGACGCGCCCGGCGCGCCGGACGTCGCGGCGCGCGCGGCCGAGCTGCTGCGTGCGGCCGGCCATGGGCCGCACCTCGATTCCGAGCGCGGCCGAGATCACGGTGCCTGGGTGCCGGCCATGCTGGCCTGGCCGGCGGGCGAGATGCCACTGATCCAGATGTCGCTGCTGCGCGGCAAGTCAACCCGCGAGCATATCGCGCTGGGCGAAGCCATCGCGCCGCTGCGCGATGAAGGCGTGCTCATCCTCGGGTCCGGCGGCTCCGTCCACAATCTGCGGCAGGTGTCGTGGGACGGCGGCCGCACGCCGCGCTGGGCCACCGACTTCCAGGACTGGCTCGACACCTCGCTCGCCAGCAACGATCTCGGCGCGCTGATCGATTATCGCACCCTCGATTTCGCCGCGATGGCGCAGCCGACCGAAGACCACCTGATGCCGCTCTATGTCGCCCTCGGCGCCGGCCACACCGACGGCGGCGCCACCAAGCTGCACGGCAGCTTCACCTTCGGCAGCATCGGCATGGCGAGTTACGGGTGGGGGATGTAGCACGGCACAACCTTGCCCGCGGGCGGGCGAGTGCCCATCTGAGGGAGCGGCCGTCTCCATCAGACCGGAAGGACTTGCCGTGATTCGATCCGGATATTTGCCCCGCTCTCAACATGTCTATTCGCCCGAACGCCGCAGCCTTTTGGCACTGCTGGCGAGCGCGGCCGCCGCTGCGCTCACCGGCTGCGCGCACGCAATCCCGCCACGCGAGTATCGCAGGCCACGGACCCACATCACCGGCCGCGGCGGGAACAATGGCCGCGGCGGCGCGGGCGGCCGCAACTGAGACCAATCCCTGGCTCCGACGGGTTTCGCGCGCAGCTTCAGAAGCACGGAATGGAACAGCGGATGCCGCTGCGAGGCCGGCCTTATTGCAGGAAACGCGATCGGCAGCTGTCACACGCAAGGAGTAGATCACCATGAGCAAGGACATGTGCGAACGTCGACGCTTCCTGCGGCTGGTCGCGCTCGGAACGCTCGGGCTGCCGGCCTTGGCGCTCGCCGGTTGCGCGAGCGGCGCGGGCGGGCGGCGCGGGCGGCACGCTCCCCTCCATCATCCCGGCGGCAACCCCGACAAGCCAGGCCGGAACGGCGCCGGTGGCCGGAACTCTCGGTGAGAGCCGCAGCGGAAAGAGAAAGGCCGGCACCCCTGGGCGCCGGCCCTGTTCGCTCCAGGAATGTCCGATGGCCGATCAGGCAGCCTGGGTGACGGCGACGCCCTTGCTCTTCAGCAGATCCTGCAGCTCGCCGCTCTGGAACATCTCGCGCACGATATCACAGCCGCCGACGAACTCGCCTTTCACGTAGAGCTGCGGGACCGTTGGCCAGCTCGCGAACTCCTTGATGCCCTGACGCAGACCGGGGTCGGCGAGCACGTCGACGCCCTTGAACTTGACGCCAATGTGCGAGAGCACCTGGACCACCGCCGCGGAGAAGCCGCATTGCGGGAAGACCGGCGTGCCCTTCATGTAGAGCACCACGTCGTTGCTGGTGATATCGTCACGGATGCGGTCGAAAACCGGATTGTCGCTCATTCTCATCTCCTGCGGCGAGACCTCGCCGGATTCCTTAAACTCGCATATGAGGGTATTCGCGGAACGTGTCAATGCGCCAGCCCCCAAAACCCCGGATTATCACGACCAAGGGCCGCTGGGGTAACCCCTATTTCGGCGCCGAGGTCTGCAGAGCCAGAGCGTGGAGCTGGTCCCCCATCCGGCCGCGCAGCGCCTCATAGATCATCTGGTGCTGCTGGACGCGGGTCTTTCCCGCGAAGGCCGCCGAGACGACCTGGGCGGCGTAGTGGTCGCCGTCCCCGCGCAGATCCTCGATCTTCACCTCGGCGTCCGGCAGGGCTTCCTTGATCAGCCGGGCGATCTCGCTTGCTTCCATTGCCATCGATCAGCTCCCCGCGCTCATCAAATCCGGAAAAAACGCCTCGTGCGATACCTTGAGGTCCGCGACGGATATGGTGCCGGTATCGACCAGCGTCAACGCATTGCTGCCCGTTTCGCCCAAAACCGTCATCGGCACGCCGGCCTTCCTGGCGTCACTGAGGAAGCGGTCGGCATCGCCCATGGCGACGGTCGCGACGTAGCGCGCCTGGTCTTCGCCGAACCAGAAGGCATGGGCCGGCACGGCGGATTGCGCGGGCATGCGCAAGGTTGCACCGAGATTGGCCGCCATGGCCATCTCCGCGATCGCGACCAGGAGACCGCCATCCGAGCAATCGTGACAGGCGGTCACGGTGCCCGCCAGAATTTGCGTACGGATGAAGTCACCGTTGCGTTTTTCCGCGGCAAGGTCGACCGGCGGCGGCGCGCCCGCCTCCCGCCCATGCAGCTCGCGCAGGTAGATCGACTGGCCCAGGTGGCCCTTGGTCTCGCCGACCAGCAGGATAACTTCGCCCGGTTGACGAAAGGCGACCGGCACCGACTTCGCCACATCCGCGATCACGCCGACGCCGCCGATGACCGGCGTGGGCAGGATGCCCTTGCCATTGGTCTCGTTGTAGAGCGAGACGTTGCCGGAGATGACGGGATAATCGAGCGCCCTGCAGGCCTCGGCCATGCCTTCGATGCAGCCGACGAACTGGCCCATGATCTCCGGCCGCTGCGGATTGCCGAAATTCATGTTGTCGGTGATGGCGAGCGGCGTCGCGCCGACCGCCGTCAGATTGCGCCAGGTTTCCGCAACCGCCTGCGCGCCGCCCGTTCGGGGATCGGCGAAGCAGTAGCGCGGCGTGCAGTCTGAGGTCATTGCGAGCGCCTTGCCGTTCGCATCCGGCAGGCGCACGACCGCCGCGTCGCCGCCCGGGCGCTGCACGGTCTGGCCCATGACGAGGTGGTCGTATTGCTCCCACACCCAGCGGCGCGAGGCGAGGTCGGGCGAGCCCACCAGCGCGCGCAACGCGGCCAGCAGGTCCGACGGCGCCGGCACGGAAGCGGGATCGATCTCCGGCTGCGGCTTGGTCGGCACATAGGGGCGCTGATAGACCGGCGACTTCTCCACCAGCGGCGCGACCGGCATGTCGGCTTCGACCTTGCCGTTCTTCTTCAGCACCAGATGCCCGGTGTCGGTGAGGCGCCCGATCTCGGCGAAATCCAGCTCCCACTTCTCGAAAATGGCGCGCGCCTTGTCCATCGCCTCGGGCTTCAGGATCATCAGCATGCGCTCCTGGGATTCGGAGAGCATGATCTCGTACGCGGTCATGCCGGTCTCGCGCACCGGCACCTTGTCGAGATCTAGCTCGATGCCAAGCCCGCCCTTGGACGACATCTCCACCGACGAGGAGGTGAGGCCCGCCGCGCCCATGTCCTGGATCGCGACGATGGCGTCGGTCGCCATCAATTCCAGGCAAGCCTCGAGCAGCAGCTTCTCGGTGAAGGGATCGCCGACCTGCACGGTCGGGCGTTTCTCCTCCGAATCCTCGTTGAACTCGGCGGAGGCCATGGTCGCACCATGGATGCCGTCACGCCCGGTCTTGGCGCCGACATAGATGACAGGATTGCCGACGCCCGCCGCCGCCGAATAGAAGATCTTGTCGGCCGGCGCCAGGCCCACGGTCATGGCGTTGACCAGGATGTTGCCGTTGTAGCTGGCGTGGAAGTTGACCTCGCCCGCCACGGTCGGCACGCCCATGCAATTGCCATAGCCGCCGATGCCCGCGACCACACCGGCGATCAGGTGCCGGGTCTTCGGATCGTCCGGCGCGCCGAAGCGCAGCGCGTTCACGTTGGCGATGGGCCGGGCGCCCATGGTGAAGACGTCGCGCATGATGCCGCCGACCCCGGTCGCCGCGCCCTGGTACGGCTCGATGAAGCTCGGGTGGTTGTGGCTTTCCATCTTGAAGATTGCGGCCTGGCCGTCGCCGATGTCGATGACGCCAGCATTCTCGCCCGGGCCCTGGATCACCCATGGCGCCTTGGTCGGCAGCTTCTTCAAATGGACTCGCGAGGACTTGTAGGAGCAATGCTCGCTCCACATGACGGAGAAAATGCCAAGCTCCGTCATGGTGGGCTCGCGTCCCATGATCTCCAGCACAAGCTGGTATTCCTCGGCCGTCAGCCCATGCTCCGCGATGACGTTGGGCGTGATCTTGGCGGTCGCAGTGGTCACGAGAGCGCCTCCACCATGCTCTTGAACAGCGCCTTGCCGTCGGTCGAGCCCTGCATCGGGTCGACGGCGTTCTCCGGATGCGGCATCATGCCCAGCACGTTCTTGGTGCGGTTGAAGATGCCGGCGATGCTGCGCGCCGAGCCGTTGGGATTGTGCTCGTCATCGAACTCGCCCTCCGGACCGCAATAGCGGAACGCCACCTGCCCGTTCGCTTCCAATTCGTCGAGCGTCTTGGGATCGGCGAAATAGTTGCCGTCGTGATGTGCGACCGGAACACTCAGAACTTGCCCCTGCTCGTACTGACTGGTGAACAGCGACTGCGATGTCTCGACTTTCAGCCGGACATTTTTGCAGACGAATTTGAGGCTCGCATTGCGCAGCAGGATGCCCGGCAGCAGCCCCGCCTCGGTGATGATCTGAAAGCCGTTGCACACGCCGATCACGGCCATGCCCTTGTCGGCGCGGGCCTTCACCTCGCGGAGGATCGGCGAGTGCGCGGCGATGGCGCCGCAGCGCAGGTAGTCGCCGTAGGAGAAACCGCCCGGCACCAGCACGAGATTGACGTCCGGCAGCTCTGTATCGCGGTGCCAGACCATGATCGGCTTCCTGCCCATGGCCTGGGTCAGAGCCGCTTCGGCATCCCGCTCCCGGTTGGAGCCAGGGAAGACGACAATGGCAGCTTTCATGAGAGTCCCCGTCAGTCGACGAGATCGATGGCGTAATTCTCGATCACGGTGTTCGCCAGCAGCTTGGCGCACATCTGATCGACCTGCTGCTTGGCCTTGGCCTTGTCGCGCTCGTTGAGGTCGATCTCGATATACTTGCCCTGGCGCACGTCATTGACGCCGCCGAACCCCAGCGTACCGAGCGCGTGGGCGATCGCGCGGCCTTGCGGGTCCAGCACGCCGGATTTGAGGGTGATGTGAACGCGCGCCTTCATCTGTCGTCCATCTCCTGTCGGGTCACTGCATGGTGGAGGGACCTTTCATGTCCCTCGGTCCGCCTTCCGGAAAAATGCCGAGCCGCCGCGCCACCTCCTGGTAGGCCTCCTCGACATTGCCGAGGTCGCGGCGGAACCGGTCCTTGTCCAGCTTCTCGTTCGTCTTCACGTCCCACAGGCGGCAATTGTCCGGGCTGATCTCGTCCGCCAGGACGATCCGCATCTCGTCGTTCTCATAGAGGCGCCCGAACTCCAGCTTGAAGTCCACCAGCTTGAGGCCGACGCCGAGGAAGAGCCCGAGCAGGAAGTCGTTGATGCGCAACGCCAGCGACAGCATCTCGTCGATGTCTTGCGGCGTCGCCCAGCCGAAAGCGGTGATGTGCTCCTCCGAGACCATCGGGTCGGCCAGCTCGTCGGACTTGTAATAGTACTCGATGATCGAGCGCGGGAGCTGCGTGCCCTCCGGTATCCCGAAGCGCTTGGCGAGCGAGCCGGCCACCACGTTGCGCACGACGACCTCGAGCGGGATGATCTCCACCTCGCGCACGAGTTGCTCCCGCATGTTGAGGCGGCGCACGAAATGCGTCGGCACCCCGATCTCGCCCAGCTTCACCATCAGGTATTCGGAGATACGGTTATTGAGGACGCCCTTTCCGGTGATCGTCCCCTTCTTCTGGTTGTTGAAAGCCGTCGCGTCGTCCTTGAAATACTGGACCAGGGTCCCAGGCTCCGGACCTTCGAACAAGACCTTCGCCTTGCCTTCGTAAATGCGCCGGCGACGGGTCATCCGGGGCTCTCCAATTCTGAAAAAGCGCGCCAACCAAGGGGGCCGAGGTCGGAATCGGCACCCTTCTAGCAGGGGACCCCTGGAAACTCAATCGATCTCGCAGGTGCAGCGCGACTCGCGCGGGGCAAAATTCCGCTTTAAGATCAGGCGCTTGACGTCGCCACAAGGATCGACAGCTCGGCCAAAAACAGCAACCCACCTATGATCAGGATGAGGAGCGGGCCGAGCAGCCCGAGCCAACGGGCCGCGTTGCCGCGATTGGGCAGGCGAATGGCGACCTGATGCCGCAGCGCCATGCTGGCCAGCCCCAGCCCCGCCAGGGTCAAGGCCATGCCCATGGCAATGGCCAGCACCATTACCACGCCGCTGGCCAGGATGCCGTTCGCGAAGGCGAAGGTGAGGATGAGGATGGCGCCGGAGCACGGTACGAAGCCGGCCGCCACCGCCAGCAGGCGTCGGTGCCCCGCCCCGCCGTCGTGATGGCCGCCGTGGTGATGGTGGTCGTGATCGTGGCCGCAATGGTGATGTCCACCGGTGCCGCGCAGGCGCCGCCATGCGGCGACCAGCATCCCGCCGCCGACCAGCGCGATCGCGCCGAAGCTGACCAGGCGAATCCAGTGGTTCTGCTCGACCGGCGAGATCATGGTGCGCGCCAGGATCCAGTGCGCGGCCAGCGCGACCACGATGGCGCCGAGCACGTGGCTGACAGCGATCCAGCTTGCCATGCCGACCCCGTGGATCGGCCGCGCCCGGTTGCCGATGAAATAGCCGACCACGACCGTCTTGCCGTGCCCCACCGCCAGGGTGTGGAACGCGCCATAGAGAAATGCGGCGAGAATCCCGGCCAGCAGCGCGGCGGAACCTTCGCCGCGCCGGATCGCGCCGAGCTGCCGGTTGAGTTGGCGGCTGAGGTCGCGCTCGGCGCGCACCACGAAGCCCGCAGCCTGCCGCCAGAGCGATGGCGACACTGGGGGCTGGGCCGCCGCGGATGGTTCGCCGGCCGGAGCCGGGAACAGAGGCGCGGGCTGCTGCTGCGCTTGGATCGCGGCCGGCCAGGCCAGCAGGGCCGCAAGCAGCGCAAGCAGCGCCAAGATGTGCCGCGCCCTCAGCGGCATTGGATCGAGATCTCCTGCGGGATGACGAAACCGCCGAAATAAGCGCTCTCGGTATCGTCACGCAGCATGGCGCCGCACGGAACGCCTTCCGCATTCTCGAGCATCACGGGATCCTGCTGCGCAAGATCGATCGCCACGTAGTATTCCCGGTCGTAGACCTCGGCCGCGAGCGCCGCGTTGCGGGGATCGACCGGCTCGGGCAGCGGGACCGTCATCCGGAACGTGACGATGCGGTTCTCGTCCGCGCTGGCGACGAACGCCGTCGGTGCGATTGGGTCGAGTTGCCTGCCGTCGACGAAGATGTAGGTGAAGTAGTGGAACATCGCGAGATTGGGCAACACGCCTTCGCCGACGGCAGTGCTTTCCCATCCATCAAACACGCCATCGCCGTCCGCATCGAACTGGCTTAGCAGGCTATCGCTGAAGACGTCGTCGAACACCCAGTCGAGGCGCAGCGCCGTCACCTTTCCGGCCTCGAACACGAAGGTGACCCTGTTGTCGATGAAGACGTGCGGATGGGCTTGCGCGGGCTCTGCGGCGGACAGCACGGCGGTGAGCAGCGCGCAGGCGGCGGCAGCGCGTCGCTTCAATTCGCGGCGTCCGCAGTGACTGCGAACGTGCAGCCGCAGGTCGGGCAGCCGACCCGCTCGCTGGCGCCGGGCGGCAGCCACCCTTTTGCGATCCGCTGCACGAGCGCCTGACGTGCGCCGGCAATGAGGGCCGCGTGATTCTCCGGCGCGCCGCCGGGCGCGGCGCGGCAGGCCGCAGCGATGGCGGCAGCCTGGTCGGGCGTCAGGTCTTCAAAGTACCAGGCGAAGGCACGGTTCGACAGAAAGCCGAAGCCGGCCGCCCCGGCCACCAGTCCCAGCAAGAGTTCCCGGCGGGTGTTCATCCTTGCGCTCCGCGTTGAACGGCGCGGAGTCTACGTCACTGCATGGCAGCGAGCAATTGCTTCGCGTTGTGGCGCACGAGCGACAGATAGTCCGGCGCCGGGCCAGTGGACTCCGACAGCGCATCGGCGTAGAGCGCGCCGCCCATCTTGACACCGGATTCCTCCGCCACCGTTTCCGCCAGACGCGGATCCGTCATGTTCTCCAGGAAGATGGCCGTCACATGCCCGTCGCGCGCCTGGCGCACGATCTTCGCCAGGTCTTCGGCGGAAGCTTCGGCCTCCGTACTGACGCCCTGGACCGACGCGAACTCGATGCCATAGGCCCGGCCGAAATAGTGGAAGGCATCGTGGGAAGTGAGAACGCGCCGACGCTCCTTGGGGATTGCCGCGAACGCGCTCTTCAACTCCTCATCGAGCGCAGCCATCTCGGCGATCAGCGCATCGGCGTTCGCCGTGAAATCGGCGGCATGAGCGGGCGCCGCTTCCGACAGGCCCTGCGCGATATTGGCCGCATAGATCTGCGCATTGGCGAGATCCTGGAAGGCGTGCGGATCGACCGGACCATGATCGTGGTCATGGCCCTCCTCGCCCTCATGCGCCTCCTCGGCATGCGCGTGTTCTCCGTGGGCATGTTCCTCGTCGGCGTGCTCGTCGTGCGCCTCGTCGTCGTGGTGCTCGTGATCCTCCGCTTCGGTGGCCAGAGGCGTAACGCCGGCGCTCGCCTCGATGACCTTGCCCTGGAAGCCCGACGATTCCTCGAGGCGATGCAGCCATGGCTCGAAATCCAGGCCATTGGCGACCAGCACGGCGGCCTTCGCCAGCGTCGTGGACTCACGGGGCCCCGGCTGGAGCACGTGAGCGTCGCCGTCCGGGCCGACCAGCGTCAGAACCTCGACATGCTCGCCGCCGATTCGCTGGGCGAGATCGCCGAGAATGGAAAAGGTCGCCACCACCGGCAGCCGGTCCTGGGCCCCGGCTGCTTCGGAAATGACCGTCAAAACCGCCAGGAACCCCGCCAGCCACATCCAACGACGCATCGCCGCTCCTTCTCGCAATGTTATAATATAACATACACAGGCCGCGATGCGGCGCAAGAGGATTGCGTGCGCTAGAGTTCGACGTCCTGCCAGGCGCTGCTCTTGTCCGGCCGGCCGCCGACGAACTTCCAGACGGGGCGGCGTGCGGCGAATTGCGGCGCGGGCAAGGCGATCAGCGACGAGGAAACCGTGCCGAAGCCGGTGTTCGAGACGATGTTCATGGCGTCGAAGACCGTGCCGGCGGGATCGTGGCTGCGATCGCACAGCACCTCCTGCCACGCGCTCCAATCGCCGATTTCGGGATCGGGCACTTTCGCTTCCTTCCAGCGCGGCAGGTACCAGCGGATGCGCTTGCTGGTGAGGTCGTTGCGGTCCGACGCCGTGATCATCGAGAGACCCGGTGGCAGCACCTCCACCTCGACCTGGGTGCCCATATTGCGCAGCCAGAACGCATCCCGGTTGTCGCACACGACCATGTTGAAGGGACGAAAGGCGTGCGCGTCGAGTTGGCGCAACATCTCCACCGCGTCGGCAGCGTCGGGAAAATCGAGGGCATCGAGCACCAGTTCGCCGCGACTGCGCTTGCCGGGCTGCGGGCCCAGCGTGTTGCGCCGGTTGAGGACGCCCGCCACGAGTCCCGCATCGTTGATGCCGAGCCACGAGCCGCCGGCGAGATCGTCGCGTCCGGCGGTCACGTCGGCCCGGTCCGGCCAATGGCGCGCGGGCGGCGACCAGGGTCGGTCGGCCATCTCGTCTCGATTGCTGGCCCACAGCAGAGGCCAGTCGTGGCCGGGCCGGTAGAGCACTATGACGGAACACATGGGCGGCGCGGTTAACCTTGACGGGGACCTGCCCCGCGACCATCTTAGGCCGTATGTGCATCAAGGGGCTAGCATTCAGATGACCACATTCGACGAGCGCGAGAGCAGCTTCGAGGCCAAGTTCAAGCACGACAAGGAGCTGCAGTTCAGGGTGAACAACCGCCGCAACAAGCTGCTGGGCCTGTGGGCGGCAAACCTGCTGGGCATTCACGGCGCCGACGCGGAGAGCTACGCCAAGGAAGTGGTCAAGTCTGATTTCGCCACCCCCGGCGACCATGACGTGCTTCAGAAGGTCCTTGCTGACTTCAAGGCCAAGAACGTAGAGATGAGCGAGCATCGTTTGCGCAAGCAGATGGATGATCTCATGAAGATCGCCGCCGACCAGATCCGCACGGAAGTGAAGAGCGACTGAGCCGGCCCTACAGAGGCTTCCCCAGCCTCATCGCCTGCCAGATCCCCGCTAAGGCCGCGCGGTAGCCCGGCGCCGTCGTCCGCAGTCTGTCGCGGACGAGCAGGTTCGCCCGCGGCAAAGCATGGAACGGGATCGAGGGCCAGGCGTGATGCTCGGCATGGAACGGCATGTTCCAGGCGAGGAAGCGCACCAGCGCGTTGGTGTAGGTGGTGCGCGAGTTCTCCAGCATGTCGCGGCTACGCGGGCATGCGGAATGCTCCGCCAGCAGATAGAGCCGCAGCACCGGCTGACCCAACAGCGCTGGGATAACCCAATACCACAGCAGGGCGGCGCTGCCGGCCGCGATCGAGCCGGCCAGTGCGATGGCGTAGATCGCAAGCACCCAGCGCGCCTCCAGAATGACGCCGCGGCGCACGCGATCGGTGGCATAGACCGGCTCGCGCAGGATGCCTGCCGCGCGCTGGAACAATCCGCGGAACCCCGCGATCCAGTATGGCATGCCCGTCACGCACCATAGGAACTGCCGGACGCTGGCTGGCTTGGGCACGGCAAGCTCCGGATCAGTGTCTTCCTGCGTGAACCGGTGATGCGCGAAGTGGAAGGCGCGGAAATACTCCCGCGGCAGGACCAGCAGCACGCCGATGACGAACGCCACCGCGTCGTTCAGCGCACGGCTGCGGAAGGCGGTGCGGTGGATGCTTTCGTGCAGCGGCGCGAACAGGAATATCAGCACGACGCCATGGGCGAACAGCGCCGGCCAGAGCCAGATCATGCCGAATGACTGATGGATGAGCGCGCCGGTCGCGATCAGCAGCGCGACGTGCCCGCCGAGCCGCAGCAGCCCGGGCGCATCGCGGCGCTCGGACACGCGTTTCAACTCGTTCCGTCCGATCAAATCCGTCGCGACGTGTGCCCAATCATTCACGGCGCGATCGCCATAGGCGGAAGCTTCCTAGATCGTGACTGGTTGATCGGTCCATCGGCGGCCACGCTCTATTGGAAGACTCTGGCAAAGATCGTGTCCACATGCTTGGTGTGATAGGCAAGATCGAAGCACGCCTCGATCTCCGCCGGCTTGAGGCGCTGTGTCACCTCCGGATCGCCTTTCAGCTCGGCCAGGAAGTCCTTGCCCTCCAGCCACACCTTCATCGCGTTGCGCTGCACCAGCCTGTAGGAATCCTCGCGGCTGACCCCCGCCTGGGTCAAGGCCAGCAGCACGCGCTGCGAATGGACAAGACCGCCATACGTCTCCAGGTTCTTCGCCATCGCCTCCGGATAGACGATGAGCTTGTCGATAACGCCGGCAAGACGCACCAGCGCGAAGTCGAGCGCAATGGTGGCGTCGGGGCCGAACACCCGCTCCACGGCGGAATGCGAGATGTCGCGCTCATGCCACAAAGCTACGTTCTCCAGCGCCGGCGTCACCGCCGCCCGCACGATACGCGCGAGGCCGGTCAGGTTCTCCGTCAGCACCGGATTGCGCTTGTGCGGCATGGCGGAGGAACCCTTCTGGCCCGGCGAGAAGTACTCCTCCGCCTCGCGCATCTCAGAGCGCTGCAGGTGCCGGATCTCGATCGCGAGGTTCTCGATCGACGAGGCGATCACGCCGAGGGTCGCGAAGAACATCGCGTGCCGGTCGCGCGGAATGACCTGGGTGGAGACCGGCTCGATCTTGAGGCCGAGCTTCGCGGCGACATGCGCCTCCACCTTCGGATCGATATTAGCGAAGGTGCCGACCGCGCCGGAGATGGCGCAGGTCGCGACCTCATCGCGCGCGGCGATCAGGCGCCGCCTCGCCCGGTCGAAAGCCGCGTAGTGGCCGGCGAGCTTGAGGCCGAAGGTGGTCGGCTCGGCATGGATGCCGTGGCTGCGGCCGATGGTCGGCGTCATCTTGTGCTCGAGCGCCCGCTTCTTCAGGGCGGCGAGCACCAGGTCGAGATCCTTCAGCAGCAGGTCCGATGCCTGCTTCAACTGGACGGAGAGGCAGGTGTCGAGCACGTCGGACGAGGTCATGCCCTGGTGCACGAAGCGCGCGGAAGGGCCGACATGCTCGGCAAGGTTGGTCAGGAACGCGATGACGTCATGCTTGGTCTCGCGCTCGATCTCGTCGATGCGCGCGATCTCCCACTTGCCCTTGGCCCACACCTCCTCGGCTGCCTTCTTCGGGATCACGCCCAGCTCCGCCTGCGCATCGCAGGCATGCGCCTCGATCTCGAACCAGATGCGGAATCGGTTCTCCGGCTCCCAGATCTGGGCCATTTCGGGGCGGGAATAACGTGGAATCATCGAAATCAAGCCTCGGCCAGCAGCGGATGGAATGTCGCCGGTAAACGAACCGGCAGCCTCGCCCTTGTCAATGGGAATTGTGGCCGCCACGGCCCGCAATCCATGGCGGAACTCCTCGCCGCGCGCTTAGAGTGCGACATCCTGGGCCATACTGGGAGTCGCGGACTTGAGAACCTTGCTGGTATTCGCCCATCCGCGTCGGTCATCCCTCACCGGCCACGTCGCCGATGCCTTCGCCGCGGCGGCAGCCGCCAATGGTCACGCATTCGAATGGGCGGATCTGGCGCGGGAGAGGTTCGATCCCGTCCTGCGCGAAGCGGACGAACCCGAATGGGACGACCCGGACAAGATCTACTCCGAGGAGGTCCGGTGCGAGATGCGGCGCGTCGAGCGCAACGAAGCGACGGTCATGGTCTTTCCGGTCTATTGGTGGTCGGTGCCAGCGCTGCTGAAAGGCTGGATAGACCGTGTCTGGAACAACGGCTGGGCCTATGGCGCGCGCAGGTTCCCGCAGAGGCGGGTCTGGATGATCGGTGTCGCCGGCGGCACCGAAAGCGGCTTCGCCAAGCGCGGATACGACAATGCCATGCGGACCCAGCTCGATGTAGGTGTCCTGGATTATTGCGGCGTTGCCGAGCGCAGGCTGGAACTGCTGTACGGCTCCATCGAAGGCGAGCCCTACCCGGCAGAAATCCTAGCCAAGGCGCAAGCCCTCGGCCAGGCGTTTTGACACTTCAGCGCGCCGGCCCCTCCACCGACAACCTTCGCGCCAGGGCGGCCAGCAGATCGGTCTGAGTGATGAGGCCCTGCACGTGCATCTGCGCGTCAACAATGATGACGGCATGTTTCTGGCCATCGGTCAGAATCCGCACCAGGCTCACCGCCGGGTCGTCCGGCGCCGCCGTCGCCGGCGCCGAGACATGCTCGCCCACCCTGCCCGCACCCCGCGCAAGCTCGCGCAGCCCGACTGTCCCGACCAGGACCCGATGGTGGTCCAGCACCGGCAGGGTGCGGATGTTGTGCTCGATGAGCAATCGCCGGGCGCGATCCGGGTCGTCGTCCACGGTGACGCTCACCACGTCGCGCGACATGAGGTCCTTGCACAGGAGATCGCCGTGCGCCCGCGTCATTGCCTGCAGCTCCACCTCCCGCAGGATGCGCCCGAGATCGTCTCGATCAATGTCAAAGGTCTCGTGCAGGTTGGCGAGCGCAGCGTCGACATCCTCCGGCCGAAAGCTGATGCGCCGCTGCGGCGGCATGTCCTGCGTGCCGTGCTGGCTGGCCGCGGTCGCAGCAGCGTGGTGCGGATAGGCGCGGCGGGTGAGCTTGTGGAACAGGATTCCGAGCCCCACCAGGAGGACCGAATTCAATGCCACCGGCGCGAGCGGGAACCAGAAGCCGAAACTCTCCACCTGCGCCCCGCCCATTGCCGCGATCAGCGCCGCGGCGCCACCTGGCGGATGCAGGCAACGCGCCAGCGACATGCCGGCGATGGCGAGCATGAGCGCCAGCCCCAGCGCCAGGACCGGCTCCGGCACCAGATGCGCGACGATGAGCCCGATGAGCGCCGACAGCGCATTGCCGCCGATGATCGGCCAGGGCTGCGCCAGCGGGCTGGCAGGAACGGCGAACAGCAGCACCGCGGACGCGCCGACCGGCGCCACGATCAGCGGCAAATGCGGATCGTGCCGGAACAAGAATCCGCAGATCGCGGCCGTGCCGCACACGCCGATCAACGCGCCGAGGCAGGCGATCAGGCGATCCCGCAGGTTGGCGCCGGCCAGGATCGGGTGGAACAGGCGCGAGCCGGGCCTTGCCGACGGGCGCGCGTTGGAGATCTGCGGATCGATCGAGGTCATATGTATGCGGAAGGACGTATACGGACGGACGCGAGCACGTTGGTGGCAGGCGGTGCGCGCATTTACTGACCGATCCGCCTAGCGCATTCAACCCCAATGCGCGAAGGGTAGCCTTGCACCCGGGGCACATTGCGCCACGCGTCGCGCCCTACACTGCGCCGCACATTGCGCCTTTCGCGGCTCCTCGCTAGGTTGCCTCGCCGTCAATGCCTGGGAGAAGCAGCGATGCCGGAATCGAACGTCATTCACTATCGCAAATCCGACATGGACTTCGCCGCCTACGGCGGGCCGCCGGGCGCGGCGACCATCGCGCGGCTGGTCGGGCCGGAATTGAGCAAGACCATGGGCGCCGGCATGGCGACCTTCGACGGCTGCTCGATCGAATGGACCGTCCTGTACGACGAGGTGATCGTGGTACTGGAGGGTACGTTCCGCCTGGTCGTCGCCAACCAGACGCATGTCTGCGCGCCCGGCGACGTGGTGTGGATCCCGGAGAACACCCCGCTCAAATACGAGGGCGACAAGGCCAAGGTGTTCTACGTGCTGCATCCAGTCGACTGGCGGCAAAAGCACGGGTTGGCGTGAGGCGATTTTGGCACCGTCCTCTCTCTCTCACCTGTTCTCGCCCATCCGCATCCGCGGGCTGGAGATCAAGAACCGCATCCTGTCCACCGGGCACGATACGACGCTCATCACCGGCGGCGTGCCCAATGACGCGCTGATCGCCTATCACGAAGCGCGGGCGAAAGGCGGCGCCGGCCTGATCATCGTGCAGGCGGCCGGCATCCACGAGACCGCGAAATACACCTCGCACGTGCTGATGGCGTCGGAGCAGAGCGTGCCGGGTTATCGCCGACTGGCGGAGACGGTGCACAAGCACGGTTGCAGGATCTTCGGGCAGCTGTTCCACCCGGGGCGCGAGATCATGGAAAGCCAGGACGGCAGCGCGCCGGTGGCCTATGCGCCGTCCGCCGTGCCCAACGAGCGCTTCCACGTCATGCCGCGGCCGATGAGCAAGGCGCTGATCGCCGAGGTGATCGAAGGCTACGGCGAGTCCGCACGGCGGCTGCGCGGCGCTGGATTGGACGGACTCGAGATCGTCGCCAGCCACGGCTACCTGCCTGCGCAGTTCCTCAATTCGCGGATCAACCGGCGTGATGACGAGTATGGCGGCTCGTTCGAGAACCGCCTGCGCTTCCTGCGCGAGGTCATCCACTCGGTGCGGGCGCATGTCGATGACGATACCATTGTCGGACTGCGGATCAGCGGCGACGAGAAGGACCCCGATGGCCTCCAGGAATCCGAAAGCCTGCAGGCGATCGTCGCGCTTGACGGGCTGCTTGACTACGTGAACGTGATCGCCGGCTCCTCCGCCGGCATCGGCAGCGCGGTCCACATCGCGCCGCCCATGGCGATCGCCAACGCCTACGTCGCGCCCTTCGCGGCGGCGGTGAAGGCGAAAATCAAGGCAGCCGTGTTCGTCGCCGGCCGCATCAACCAGCCGCAGGACGCGGAAAAGGTGATCGCTTCGGGCCAGGCGGACATGGTCGGAATGACGCGCGCCATGATCTGCGACCCGGAGATGGCGGCGAAGGCCGAATCGGGAAGGCTGGATGACATACGCGCCTGCATCGCCTGCAACCAGGCCTGCATCGGGCATTTCCATCTGGGCTATCCGATCTCCTGCATCCAGCATCCGGAAACCGGGCGCGAGCTGACCTACGGCACGCTGCAGCCCGCGGCGCGCAAGAAGAAGATTCTCGTCGCTGGTGGCGGACCGGGCGGCATGAAGGCGGCCGCGGTGGCCGCCGCGCGCGGTCACGATGTCACGCTCTATGAAGCGGGCGAGCGGCTCGGCGGCCAAGCGCTGCTGGCGCAGATGCTGCCCGGGCGCGCGGAGTTCGGCGGGATCGTCACCAATCTTTCCCGCGAGATGACCCTGGCCGGAGCGCGCGTCGCGCTGCGGACGGAGGTGACGCGCACGCTCGTGGAAGCCGAGAGGCCGGATGCGGTCATCATCGCCACCGGCGCCACGCCTCGCGCCGCGGAGATCGAGGGCGTCGAAAGCGCCCATGTGGTCAATGCCTGGCAGGTGATCCGGAACGAGGCCAATGTTGGCCAGTCGGTCGTGATCGCCGATTGGCGCTGCGACTGGATCGGACTGGGGGTGGCGGAAATGCTTGCGCGGCAGGGCTGCCGCGTGCGCCTCTGCGTCGACGGCTACATGGCGGGCCAGCGCATCCATCAATATGTGCGCGATCATTGGGTCGGAGAGCTGCACAAGCTGAGCGTCGAGATCGTGCCTTACGCGCGCATCTATGGGATCGACGGCAATACCGTTTATTTCCAGCACGCAACCAGCGGCGAGCCCATCGTCTTCGAAGAAGTCGACACCCTCGTCGCCTCGCTCGGCCATCATCGCGTGGCCGGGCTGGAGGATGAACTGGCCGGCTGGTCCGGCGCGGTGCACGTCATTGGCGATGCGCAGACGCCGCGCACCGCCGAGGAAGCCGTGCTGGAAGGATTGAAGGTGGCTGCCACGCTGTGAGGCGTGGCGCACCGCCGCCATTCGATCAGGTGGCCTGGGGAAGGCGCGCGATGACCTTGATCTCAAAGTCGAAGCCCGCCAGCCAGTTCACGCCCACCGCGGTCCAGTTCGGATAGGGCGGCTCACCGAATGCCTTCTGCTTGGCCGCCAAGACGGCCTCGAACTGCGTGGCCGGGTCGGTGTGGAAGGAGGTTACGTCGACGACGTCGTCGAACGTGCAACCGGCCGCCTTCAGCACCGCCGCGAGATTGTTGAAGGCAAGCTGGACCTGCTTCTCGAAGACCGGCTCGGGCGAACCGTCTTCACGGCTGCCGACCTGGCCCGAGACGAACAGAAAGTCGCCGGATCGGATCGCCGCCGAATAGCGGTTGATTTCGTAAAGCGCCTGCCGGCCGGCAGGAAAGATCGCATCGCGTTTGGTCATCATTCACTCCTATGTCGAGGTAACGTCGCCGCCGCTTCATGAAACGCGGCGCACCTGCAGGCCGAACTCCTTCAGGCGGCGCAGCGCATAACCGGGCTCGATCAGGCTGTCCGGCAAGTAGAGCCCGGGTTCTAGCTTGGCGCCGCCGGCAAGGTCCGGCCGGGTCAGGTCGACCGCCACGGCCTCCGCATTGCCGACTTCCTGCGCAATCTTCTCCGCGCGGTTCACATTGCGTCCGCCGATCGCGATGGGAAGATCGGAGTGAAGCCGGCGCAGGGTCCTGGCGGCCTGGGAGCCGACGAGTCCCGAACCGCCGACGATGAGCGCGGGTTGAAGTGCGCTGGCTGACATGGCATATCTCCGTTACCGTTGGTAAGTTACCAATGGTAATCGGATGGAAGACTTTCAACCGCGACCGCTCTGTGGGATTGAGAAATGGGGAAACCGCCACGCCGATCCAAAGCGGCGGCGAAGAAGCTTTCGAAGCCAGCGCGTCGCGCGCAACTGCTCGCGACAGCACACACGATCGTGCGCGAGGAAGGCACGGACGCGCTGACACTCGGCCATCTCGCCGAGCGGGCGGGCGTGAGCAAGCCGATCGCCTACGAGCATTTCGAGACGCGCGCCGGCCTGCTGATCGCGCTTTACCAGGAGATCGACGACCGGCAGGTCGCCGCTCTGAAGGATGCGCTGAAGCGAACCAAGCCGCGTCTGCAGGATGTCGCCCGCGTGATCGGCAGGGCCCACGTCGAATGCTGCCTGGCGATCGGCCGGGAATCGCAGGCGATTTCCGCGGCCCTCCGTGGGGACGAGCAAACCGAGAAGTTCCAGCAATCGCTGATCCACCGATATGCAGCGATCTACTGCGATGCGCTGGCGCCCTATACCAAACTGTCGCGGGAAGAGCTTCGCCTGCGTTGCCTTGCGCTGATCGGCGCGAGCGATGCGATCACCAGGGAGATGAGCAGCGGCCGCACCAGCCCGGGCGCCGCGGCGTCGACATTGGCATCGCTCATCAGCGCATCCCTGGAATCAAAATGACGGCCGCACGTCGGAGAAGTGCGGCCGTCGAGGTGGAGGATAGGAGAGGGTACTCGGTCGAACTAGCAGGCCCGGTGAACAATGTTGCCGGAAGACTCCGCCGACGCACGCGCCGGACCGGCGCCGGTGACGTGCTCGGGCGCGATATTGGGCCAGTCGGCGAGGGCGCTGGTGTCCCAATCGACTGCGTCGGGCGAGCCGGCCTCCAGCAGGCCGGCGAGGGATTGGCTGCGTGCGATGGCATCCATCATGTGGCGCGCTCCTCGGTCTTCAAAGCGCGGCGGTCCAGCGAACCGCCTCTCCGCATGAAGGCAGCCTGACTCCCGAAGCTTTAATTTTCGTTAAAATGCGGGGAAAATTGGCCCTATCCGAGAAGGCACTGCACAGGTGCCTCCTATTCCGCCTGCGTCGCATAGGCCGCCGCGGCCGTGCTCGCGCGCCGGGCCGCGACGCGCCGGGACCACTCAACAACCTTGCTCTCGCGCCGGACCGGGCGGCGCCGCATGCCGACGCCAGGATGCGTGAGGGCTACTGTCTGGACCAGGGCGTGTTGCCAGTCGATGCCGTATTCCTCGACCCAGATACGGTTCGCCTGAACGGCGGCGAGGTCTGACGGCTCCGGCATCGCCTTCTTGATGTCGAACAGGACCGCGCACATCTCGCGCGCGCCGGCCGTCGCCCGCTCGATCGCAAGCTGCATGGAAGGAGCTCGTCCCGTGATTCCGACAAAGTCCGGCAGTACCGCCACCCAGCCGCCCGAGGGATGCTGGAGCGCCACAACCAGGTAATCGACCATACCGCCTCCGATCGCCGCACAAGGGGACCATCGGCTGGACTGCCAGCAGTCCGGCCCCGTTTCTCCCCCGACTTTTTGAATCACTCCAGACGGACAGCGTTCACCCGCTGCCCATGATCCGGCCTATATCGTCCGCGATCCGCTGCCAGTGCACGACGGCACGCCGCAGCTCCTCGTATTGCTGGATCGACGGCATCCTGCGGGCATGGCCGGCGATCTGAATATCTTTTCCGATCCGGATGATATCGATGCGCGCCTTGCCTTCCAGCTCCATCGCGCGCATCAGACCGTCGATGTTTTTCGCATTCATTTCGGTCCCCTCGCCTCAAGCGGAATCAAGCGCCGGAGTCCGCGGCCCGATACAACCGCTGCCACGGAAGGCGGCAGCGCATCTTTCCGCCGGCGACCATAATGCAGAATGCGTCCCCGGGGTTCCCCGCTGGCGTGCCAAATCTGCCGCGCCAACGCGCGGGGGGCTTGCCGGACGTGGCTGAGGGCGGGTTTCCGCACGCGAAACCGCTAGGCCGCGCGAAGCCCTAGGATAATCTTCCGCCAGACGTAACCGCGGTGAAATCAGGAACCGGGCAAATTCAGGAGCCGGGCGAGCCCTCGGCGGCGGCCCTCGCCCGCAGCAGCCGCCACTCGCACCAGGCGACGCCACCCACCACCAGCGCGCCGCCGGCGATTTGCGCCGGGGTCGGCGCTTGGCCGCCGACCGCGAGCAGCGTGACCGCCACGATCGGCACGAGATTGGTGTAGAGCGAGGCGACGACCAGGTTGGTCTTGGAGACGCCGAAGTTCCACAGCAGCAAGCCAACCACCACCGAGCCCGCGATCATCCAGATGAAAATACCAATATCCCAACCGCGCGGCATGGCAGGCACGTCGTGAGCCCAGCCGAGTTCGCACGCCAGGAAGTAGCCGATGATGAGCGGCACCGCCCCATGCGCCATGGTGTTCGCGGCCTTGCGCAATTGCGACCAGCCGCCCAGCCAGCGTTGGACCGCGACGGAATACCAGGCCCAAAGGCCGGAGGCGATCAGCACCAGAAATTCGCCGCCGCGCAGTTCGAGGCTGAGATCGCCACCCGACCAATCGATGCTCGCCAGGGCGCAGCCGATGACCGCCAGAACCACCGCCGACGTCAAGCGCCGGTCGAACGGAATGCGGAAGATCAGGCCGCCGATGAGAGCGGCGATCACCGGGTTGGCCGCACTCAGCACCGCGGCGATCACCGGATTCGCATGGGCGACGCCGATCGTATAGAGGAACGCGAAGCCGCCCAGGCCGAGCCAACCCGGCACCAAGGCCCGCCACATCGCCGGCCGCACGGCCGGACGCTCGAAACCCTCGGCGATCCAGAGCGCGGCATAGAGCAGAGGCACGCCTCCGACATAGCGCACCGCGCCGAGAAAGAACGGATCCCAGGTCTGCGCCAGATAGGCGATGACCGGGATCATCGTGCCCCAGGCACAGGCCACCGCCACCAGGGCGAGGTTGCCGAGCTTGCGCTGATCTATCGAAGACATGACACCAGGAAGAGCCGTTGGCCGCACGCAAAAAGGCCCGCCGGCTGAGCGGCGGGCCTTGCTGCGCTCACACAATCCTGTCCGTTAGCGCGAGTAGAACTCGACGACCAGATGCGGCTCCATTGTCACCGGATAGGGCACGTCCGCGAGTTGCGGGATGCGCGCCAGCCTGGCCGTCATCTTCTTGTGATCGACCTCGATGTAATCCGGCACGTCGCGCTCGCCCATCTGGGTGGCGCCGAGAACGATCGTCAGGTCCTTGGACCTCTCCCTCACCTCGACGACATCGCCTTCCTTCAACTGCATGGAGCCGATGTTGACGCGCTTGCCGTTGACCTTGATGTGGCCGTGACTGATGAACTGGCGGGCGGCGAACGGGGTCGGCACGAACTTGGCGCGATAGACCACGGTCTCTAGCCGGCGCTCGAGCAGGCCGATCAGGTTTTCCGAGGTGTCGCCGCGGCGGCGCGAGGCCTCCTGATACATCCGGCGGAACTGGCGCTCGCCGATATTGCCGTAGTAGCCCTTGAGGCGCTGCTTGGCCATCAGCTGCAGGCCGAAATCGGTCGGCTTCTTGCGGCGCTGGCCGTGCTGACCGGGGCCATATTCGCGATCGTTGATCGGGCTCTTCGGGCGGCCCCAGAGATTGACGCCCAGACGACGGTCAATCTTGTGCTTGGCGCTGATGCGCTTCGACATAACGCTTCCTTTCTCGCTGCGAGAGCGATGTTGTTGTTATCCCGGCTGTCCGCTCCGTCCCGCTCGGGACGGCGGCTGGGCAGGGTCTCAAGGACCCGCCCGGCTCGGGAGCGCGCGGACTATAGTGTCAAAAGCGGCCAAGTCAAGGAACCGGGCATGGCCCGGCCGGTAGTCAGGCGCACCCAAGTAAAAAGCAGTATTTTCAACGCATTGCCTATTCCCGGCCGGCGTGAATTGCCAGCACTTCGGGGGATCGGCTAGTCTCTGCGCGGCGAGTGCAAGCCCCCAGAACGGGGGCTGCCGGCGCCTCCATCATCAAACGGTTATCATGAAATACCTGGAAGAATGGCTCGACGAACGGAAGGTCGATGAGGTCGAGTGCCTTGTCCCCGACATGAACGGCATCCCGCGCGGCAAGATCCTGCCGGCGCAGAAATTCACCAAGAGCGTGCGCGAATACGGCCTCAGGCTGCCGGAAAGCATCTTCCTCCAGACCGTGACCGGCGAGTATCCCGATCTGGACGAGGACGACATCGGCTCGGACGAGGATCCCGACATCTATCTTCGCCCGGATCCCGATACCATCCGCATGGTGCCGTGGTACGCCGACCCGACCGCGCAGGTGATCCACGACGCTTACCACGCAGACGACACGCCGGTGCAGCATTCGTCGCGCTATGTGCTGAAGAAGGTTCTGAAGCTCTATGACGACAATGGCTGGAAGCCGATCGTGGCGCCGGAGCTCGAGTTCTACCTTGTCAGCGTCAACACCGACCCGGACCTGCCCTTGGTGCCCCCGACCGGCCGCTCCGGCCGGCCGGAGACCGGCAGCCAGGCCTACGGCATCGACGCCACCAACGAGTTCGACCAGATTTTCGAGGACGTCTATGATTTCTGCGAGAAATCGGACATCGACGTCGACACGCTGACGCACGAATCCGGCGCGGCGCAGATGGAGATCAACTTCAACCACGGCAACCCGCTGGAGCTCGCGGACCAGGCCTTCCTGTTCAAGCGCACGGTTCGCCAGGCGGCGATGAAGCACAACGTCTACGCCACCTTCATGGCGAAGCCGCTCGCCAACCAGCCGGGCAGTTCCATGCACATCCACCAGTCGGTGGTGGAGAAGCGCACGGGCAAGAACCTGTTCGCGGACAGCAAGGGGCGCGACACAGCCCTGTTCCGCGCCCATGTCGCCGGCCTGCAGCGCTATCTGCCGCAGGTGGTGCCGATGCTGGCGCCGAACGTGAATTCCTATCGCCGTCTGCGTCCGCGCTTCGATGCGCCGATCAACGTGCAATGGGGCATCGACAACCGCTCCTGCGGGCTGCGGGTGCCAATCTCCAGCGCTTCGAGCCGGCGCATCGAGAACCGCCTGGCGGGCGCGGATGCAAACCCTTATCTCGCGATCGCAGCCTCCCTGCTCTGCGGCTATATCGGCATGACGGAACGGCTGAAGCCGACCAACCAGATCGAGGGCAGCGCCTATCGCATGGCGCATACGCTGCCGAAGACCCCGCACGAGGCGTTGTCCAAGTTCCTGGCGTGCAAGCCGGTCAAGGCGTTGCTCGGCGAGAAGTTCGTGAAGGCGCTCTACATCGTGAAGATGGCGGAGCTGGAGGCCTACCAGAACGTCATCAGCTCGTGGGAGCGCGAGCATCTGTTGTTGAACGTCTAGGCGGCTGGTAGACTGCGCGTCATGGGAGCATGGACCGATCCTCTGGCGTTGTTGAGCGCGAGCCGGCATCACGGGCCGGCCAGCCACCGGTCCCTGCGCGCCGAGATCCTGATCCTGACCGCGCGCATCAATTTCAATCCGTGACTACGCGCTGAGCGCTTTCAGTCCGGCGCGCGCAGCGGCGCGGCGCCGTTTTCATTCCGTTGTTTCAACGCGAGGGTTCCATCCATGACCGCACTCCCGAAGCGCAACTCGACCGCCGAATGGCAGGCGCTGGATCGCAGCCACGTCCATCCCTTCACCGACCATGCCGAACTGCACAGGATCGGCAGCCGCGTCATCACCAGGGCGGAGGGCACCTATCTCTGGGATTCCGAGGGCAACAAGCTGCTGGACGCCTTTGCCGGCTTGTGGTGCGTGAATGTCGGCTATGGCCGCAAGTCGATCGCCGAGGCGGCCTACAAGCAGCTCCAGGAGCTGCCCTACTACAACACCTTCTTCAAAACCACGAACCCGGCCGCCGCGGAGCTGAGCGAGATCCTGGTCGGCCTGACGCCGAAGCAGTTCAACCACGTCTTCTATGGCCTCAGCGGCTCCGACGCGAACGACACCATCGTGCGCATGGTGCGCACCTATTGGAACCTGAAGAAGAAGCCGAGCAAGAAGACGATCATCAGCCGGGTCTACGCCTATCACGGCTCGACCATGGCATCGGCTTCGCTTGGCGGCATGAACTACATGCACGAGCTGGCGGACCTGCCGCTGCCCGGTTTTGTGCACGTGCGGCGGCCCTATTGGTACGCGGAAGGCGGCGACCTGTCGCCGGAAGAGTTCGGCAAGGTCTGCGCCAAAGCGATCGAGGACAAGATCCTGGAGCTCGGCCCCGACAACGTGGCCGCCTTCATCGGCGAGCCGATCATGGGCGCAGGCGGTGTCGTGATCCCGCCATCGACCTATTGGCCGGCGGTGCAGGAAATCTGCAAGAAGTACGACCTGCTGCTGATCGCCGACGAGGTGATCTGCGGGTTCGGTCGGACCGGCCACTGGTTCGGCTCGGAGCATTTCGGCATCGACGGCGCCGATTTCATGACCATGGCGAAAGGTCTGAGCTCCGGCTATCTGCCGATCTCGGGCGTCATGATCTCCGACCGCGTCGCGGAGGTCCTTTCCAGCGGCATCGATTTCAATCACGGCTACACCTATTCGGGCCATCCGGCCGCCTGCGCGGTCGCGATCGAGAACATCCGCATCCTGAAGGAGGAGAAGCTGGTCGAGCGCGTGCGCGACGAGACCGGCCCCTATCTCGCCAAGCGGCTGCAGGAGCTGCTCGACCATCCGCTGGTGGGCGAAGTGCGCAATGTCGGCCTGATGGGCGCGATCGAACTGGTGAAGGACAAGAAGGCGAGGCGCACCTTCGAGCCAATCGGCGAGGTCGGCACCATCTGCCGCGATCATTGCTTCGCCAACGGGCTGGTGATGCGCGCCACCAAGGACACGATGATGGTCTCCCCGCCCCTTACCTGGACCAAGGAGAACATCGACGAATTCATGCGCCTCACCGGCAAGGCGCTCGACCTGACGGCAAACGACGTGATGCGGAAGTGACACTGCGGATGGATCTTCGGTGAGTGCCTGGCTCGATGGCCAGCGAGGGGAAAGGCGAGTTGAGCAGGTTGGGCAGGCTGTGGGCACGCGCGGCGCAGACGCTTGATTTCGAGTTCAAACCGGCGTTCCGCTTTATCGCGTCTGCGCTACGGGAAAGTTTGCAAGATCGGCTGGCCAGCGAGGATTCCGAGTCGAAGAAGACCGTCGTGGTCGGCCAATCGCTCTGGCTGGCTCGCGCCCTTGGACTGAGGAAGACCCGGATCCTCCATCTCGCCTATCCCGACTTCACGATCGAAAATCTGGCGCTGCTTAGCGATGAGTACGACTTTCTGATCGCCGACCGCGTTCTCCATCGTTGTCTGAGCCTCGAGGATGCCGGGCGCGAGACAATCCGTGTGTTGCGGCCCGGTGGTTGGTTCGTTCACACTGCCAGCGTTCTGGATTTCGCTTTGCGGTCGCCGGTCGGCCGGCGCTCGTTGAGCCCGCGCCGGCTTGCCACCCTTTTTCCTCACGTGACAAACGCGTCTGCGTCGGGATGGGGGCATCCGCTGGCGTCCGTGCCTTCATTGCGAGCGAACCGCACCGGCGACTACGCCCTGGTTTCATGGGTGATCGGGCAGAAATCAGAGACGGCTCCTGCCATTGCACCCAGCGTAGCGAAGCGCATCTTGCGGCCAACCCGCTACCGGTATCGACCGCAACCCGCCAAGTTCGGGGTCGTGGCGATGTGTCGGAACGAGGCGCCCTATCTCCTCGAATGGATTGCGCACTACCGGGCGCTCGGGTTTCAGCAGGTCACTATCTACGACAATCAAAGCAACGATGCGTCGGCCGACATTCTCTTGCCGCTAGCGTAGGCCGGAATCATCAACGCCTTCTTCTGGCGCGATCGGAACAATAAGCAGAATAGGGCTTACAACCACGCAGTTCGACGGTTGCGGCCCTACGTCGATTGGTGCCTCTTCGCAGATCTCGACGAATTCCTGCTGCTTGATCCCGGCCTGTCTCTCGAAGACATCCTGTCCAGGGAGCCCGATGTCGCTGCAATCTCCATACCGTGGCGCGTGTACGGATCAGCGGGTTTCCGTAATCGCGAGACTGTCCCGACAATCGAGCGGTTCACGAAGGCGCACCCGCGGAACAGCGCAATCGTCAAATCGATCGTCCGCCTTCGGGATATCTGGCGGGCGGAGGTGCATATCCCACGGGGAATCAACGGACGCGTCACAGACGTTCAAGGGAGAACCGTCACCAACGTCCATGCCTGCGGATTGCCCTGGATCGCCAACGGTCCGGCGCGAATCAATCACTACATCAATCGCTCGTGGGAGGAGTTCGAGTCCAAGCGGGCTCGTGGACGCGGCGCCATCGTGGGCGCCTTTCGTTCGGCCGATGCGTTCGACAGGGCCGGTCCCGGTAGTGACGAGGTGCTTGACGCACTCCGCCTAGTGCCTGCCGTGAAGGAAGAGTTCGCACGCCTGCGCAAGATCGTCGGCGAACGCTGAGTCCCCTATTCTGCAGGCACGATCCGGTACGCGCACCGACGCGCGCCGCCGAGGATATGCTCTTCGCGCTCGACCCTGGCATCGGGTCCCAGCACGTCGCGGAACAGCTTCAGCTCGGATCGGCAGAAGCCCTGGCAGGCCCTGGCGGCGACGCAGATCGGGCAGTGGTTCTCGATCAGCAGCAGCGAGCCGTCGGGCTGGCGCTTGACCTCCGCCATGTAGCCCTCCTCCGCGCGCTGCTCGGCGAGCAACCTGGCGCGCTCCGCCAGCGAGCGGCCGGGCCGCAGGCGCTCGGCGTAAAGGCGGCGGGTCGCCCGTTCGCGCTCCGCGATGACGCGATCCAGCCCCTCGGCGCCGAATGCCGCGCCGATCGCCTGGATGAGATCAACGGTCGCGGCAGCATGAGAATCCGGAAAACGCGCATGGCCGGCATCGCTCAGCGACCAGACGCGCTTCGGCCGGCCAACCCCTTCGCGCCGGTCTTCGAACCTCACCAATCCCTTGTCGAGGAGACGCCCAAGCTGCTGGCGGGCCGCGACCACCGTCACCTTCAGGCGGCGCGCAAGGGCCTCGGCGCCTTGCGGGCCGGTCGATTTGAGGGCGTAGAGCACGCGGGTCGCGCCTTTATCTTCCATGCGCCCATGTTAGCACCGCCTCGGCTATAAAGAAACATATTGATTTTCTAATTATCTGAATATAGAAATAGATATGCATTCTAATCTGGAGGATGCGATGCGGCTCTTCCGCCTGCTGGTGTCGAGTCATCGCTTCCATATTGGATGGCAGTCGTTCCTGGCAGGCTTATTTCCTCTTCCGACGAGACGCGCAGACATTCGCGACCTGCCGCCTTACCTGCTGCGCGACACCGGCGTCAGCGAACATTGCAGCTCCGATCAGGACCGGCTGCTAAGATAAACTCACATCAGACAGGAACGACCTCGTGCCGGATCGCACTCTCAACCTCGCCATCATCATCGGCAGCACCCGCGAAGGGCGCTTCGGCGACACCGTCGGGCGCTGGTTCGCGACGGAAGCCGCAGCCCATGGCGGATATGCCGTCGACCTCATCGATCTGCTCGAGGTCGGGCTGCCGCCGACCCACGGCGGCCAGCCGACGCCGGACATGGACGCCTACCGTCAGCGCCTCGCGCGCGCCGACGCGTTCGTCATCGTGACGCCGGAATACAACCACTCCTATCCCGCGTCGCTGAAGCACGCCATCGACCAAGCTTATGCGGAGTGGATGGCCAAGCCCGTCGGGTTCGTCTCCTATGGCGGGACGGTCGGCGGGGTGCGCGCCATCGAGCATCTGCGGCACGTGTTCGCCGAACTGCACGCGGCGACGATCCGCGACTATCTCTGCTTCATCAATGCGCGGCGGCAATTCGATGCGGACGGCAACCCGGGCGATCCGGAAGGGCCGCGCAACGCCGCCAAGGTCATGCTGGACCGCCTCGCCTGGTGGGCAGACGCGCTGCGCACGGCGCGCGAAGCCCGACCCTATGTCAAGAAGTAGATCGGGCAAGTCCCCCTTGAGTGCGTGCGCGCTCTGTGATCGAGTGGGCGCGCTTTCCGGATCGATTCAGTCCATCACTCGCTCCCTTTCATGACCCAACCCGCGGCGCAGACGAGGATCACCTGGGGGGACCTGCTGCTGGGCCCCAAGAAAGCCGCCGTTTGGACCATCTGCCTCGGCGTCGCCCTGCATGCCTTCAACTGGTTCGTGATCAATACGATCACGCCCTCCGCGGTGCTGGAGCTGGGCGGCGAGGAGCTGCTGAGCTGGGTGACGGCTTTCTACCTGGTCTTCTCGATCGTGGGTTCGTCGGGGGCGGCCTTCCTCAAGGGGCGGCTTGGACTGCGCACGGTGCTGCTCGGCTCCTCGCTGCTGGCGATCGCCGGCAGCCTGGTCATCGCGGCGGCCCCCACCATGGAGGTGCTCCTCGCCGGCCGGATCGTGCAGGGCTTCGCAGAAGGCATGGTGATGGCCCTGTGCTACGTCATCGCCGCGGATACCGTGGGGGAGGAGGCGTTGCCGCCCTTGTTCGGGCTGCTCGCCGTTGTATGGGCCCTCGCCACGATCGGGGGGCCGATCCTCGGCGGCGTGCTGGCGCATCTCTGGTCGTGGCGCATTGCCGCCGCCTCGCTCGCGCCGATGGCGGTCCTGTTCCTCATCCTGGCGCTGATCGTGCTGCCTGCGCGGCCGAAGACTGCGGACAACAAACGCGGCTGGCCGCTTCTGCGCCTGACGTTTCTCACCGGCGGCAGCCTGGCGATCTGCGTCGCCAGCGAAGCCGATACGCCGCTCCGTGCCTCTTTGATCGTGGTGACGGGCCTCGTCGCGCTGTGGATCGGATTGCGCATGGACCGCTGGGCGCGCGCCCCTCTGTTCCCCGCGCAATTGCTTTCGGCGCGGTCCGCCAGTTCCCTCGGCCTCTGGATCGTCGGGCTGATGCCGCTTGCGGAAGCCAGCGTATTCCTTTTCATCCCCTATGTCGGCCAACTGCACATGGGGCTGAGCGTCATGCATGCGGGTCAGCTAGCCTCGGTCGTCGCGCTCGGGTGGTCCGCCAGCGCCATCATGGTTGCACGGATGACGGAGAAGCAGGCGACGCGCCTCATCGTCCTCGGCCCGGTGCTGTTGACGCTCGGCATGTTCCTGCTGGCATGGGCGGTGGAAGACGGGAGCCTCATCGTCACCTCCATTGCGCTCGCCGCCTGCGGCGTGGGCTTCGGTATCAGCAACGGCTTCATCTGCCAGCGCACGATCGGCGCCAGCGGCAACGCCGAACGTGACGTCACGTCCGGCGCGATCCCGACCTTCGAAGGGCTGGGCGCGGCCCTGGGCGCGGCCTTCTCCGGAATCATCGCAATCAGTGCGGGCTTTCCCGATCTCGACACCAGCACGCGGCCGATCGTCTGGGCGTTCCTGATCGGCGGATTGCTGGGCGTGCCGGCGATCTTTGCCGCGATGCGCTTCGCTCGGCAGACCTCGGCGGCAGCGCTCGCGCCGCAGCCCGCCGAATAGATCCCTCGCCGCACGGATTGTCTCGCTACAAAGACTTGGGCAGCCATGCGCAGCCGGCATCGGAGCATGGCGCATCGCGACCTATCTGCAATGCGTGCCGCCCGCTACCATGCGCACGAGAGCGCCGGTTCTGGGGTACCCTTCCGTGATGTCACGTCGCGCAGCGATCTTCTTCATCAGCATCGGCGCCCTGTCGATGGTCCTGACCTTCGGCATCCGCCAGACCTTCGGCCTGTTCCTGCGGCCGCTTCATGAAGAGCTCGGCTGGAGCGTCGCCGCACTCTCGCTCGCCTGGGCGGTGCAAAACCTGCTGTGGGGGGCCTTCCAGCCGATCGCCGGCGCGATCGCCGACACCAGGGGGCCGACCTCGGTCGCCTTCTTCGGCGGCGTCGCCTATATCGCAGGCGTCTGGCTGATGAGCGAGGCGCAGTCGCCGCTCACCTATGGCATCGGCAGCGGCGTCCTGGTCGGGATCGGGCTGGCCTGCAGCGGCATGTCGGTGGTGCTGGGCGCCATCATGCGCGCCTCGCCGCCGGACAAGCGCGGGCTCTATGGCGGCATCGTCACGGCGGGCGGCTCGGTCGGGCAGATGATCTTCATGCCAGTGACCCAGGAGCTGATCGAACGGCTCGATTGGCAGGCAGCCCTGCAGATCCTGGCGCTGATCAGCATTGCCATCGCGCTGTGCGCCTTCGGCCTGCCCCGCGCGCGCAAGCAGGCCGGGCCCGCGACGGACGCGATCAGCGCCAACAGCATCGGCGAAGCGCTGCGCACGGCGTTCGAGGACCGCTCCTATCTGCTGCTGATTTCGGGCTTCTTCGTCTGCGGCTTCCACCTCGCCTTCATCGGATTCCATCTGCCGCAATTCGCCGCCCTGTGCGGGCTTTCGCCGACGGCGGCCTCCGATTCGCTGGCGCTGGTCGGCGGGTTCAACGCGGTCGGCTGCGTTCTCATCGGGCTGATGATGCGCCGGGTGCAGTCGAAATACCTGCTGAGCTGGATCTACCTCCTGCGCGCGGTCGCGATCGCCGCCTTCTTCCTGCTGCCGGTCACTGAGGTCTCCATCCGCGTGTTCGGTGCGGCGATGGGGCTGCTGTGGCTCTCCACCGTCCCGCCGACCAGCGGGCTGGTGGCGCGGCTGTTCGGAACGCGGTATCTTACCATGCTGTTCGGCATCGCTTTCTTCAGCCACCAGGTGGGCGCGTTCATCGGCGCCTACTGGGCGGGCTGGCTGTATGACACGCAGGGCAATTACGATGCGGTCTGGTGGGTTTCCATTGCGCTGGGCGTTCTCTCCGCCGCCGTGCACCTGCCGATCCGCGAGCGCGCGCCGGTCGCGGCGATGGCCTGAGACGACGTGATCCTTGCCGGTATCGATTCCCTGCGCGCCGCGCTGCCGCGTCACCAGCGGCTGCTCGGCCTCGATGTCGGCGAGAAGACCATCGGCCTCGCCCTCAGCGACCCGGCACTGCGCGTGGCCTCGCCGGTCGCCACTATCAGGCGCACCAAGTTCACCGCCGACGCCAATGCGCTGCTGAAGCTGGCAGCGGAGCGCCAGGTCGGCGGATTGGTGATCGGCCTGCCGCTCAACATGGACGGCAGCGAGGGGCCGCGCTGCCAGTCCACCCGACAATTCGCCGTGAACCTCTTGAAACTGAAAGATTTGCCCATCCTGTTCTGGGACGAGCGGCTCTCCACCATGGCGGTGGAGCGTGCGATGATCGCCCACGACGTGACGCGCGCGAAGCGGGACAAGGTGATCGACCAGGCCGCCGCCGCCTTCATCCTGCAAGGCGCGCTGGACGCGATCTCACGCGCGCATCCGGCCCCTTGATTTTGGCCGGCCGCCCGTCGAGAGTGCGCGGGCTTTCCCGCACACTCTCGAGGGGCACCCCATGTCGGGACCATTGTCCGGCATCCGCGTTTTCGACCTGAGCCGTATCCTGGCCGGCCCGACGGCCACGCAGATTCTCGGCGATCTCGGCGCCGACGTGATCAAGATCGAGCGTCCCGGCCAAGGCGACGATACGCGCAAATGGGGCCCGCCCTTCGTGAAGGACACGGCCGGCCACGATACCAGCGAGAGCGCCTATTACCTCTCGGTCAACCGCAACAAGCGCTCGGTCACGCTGGACGTCGCACAGCCGGAGGGGCAGGAGATCGCGAAGCTGCTGATCGCGCGCTGCGATGTGTTCGTCGAGAATTTCAAGGTCGGCGACATGGCGCGCTACAATCTCGCCTACGAGCAGATCAAGTACGACTTTCCGCGCCTCATCTATTGCTCGATTACCGGCTTCGGACAGACCGGACCCTATGCGCCGCGCGCCGGCTACGACTTCCTGGCCCAAGGCATGGGCGGCATCATGTCGGTAACCGGCGATCCCTCGACCGCGCCGCAGAAGGTGGGCGTCGCGGTCACGGACATCATCTGCGGCATCTACTCCGTCGTCGGCATCCTGGCGGCGCTGCAGCACCGGCACCTGACCGGACGCGGGCAACTGGTCGACCTGGCGCTGCTCGACACGCAGGTGAGCTGGCTCGCGAATATCGGCCTGCAATACCTGACCTCCGGCCAGGTGCCGAAGCGCCTGGGCAACGAGCATCCCAGCATCGTGCCCTATTCGGTCGTGCCCTGCTCCGATGGCTTCTTCATCCTGGCGGTCGGCAACGACAGCCAGTTCGAGAAGTTCGCCAAGTTCGCCGGCAAGCCGGACTGGGCCGAGGACGACAAGTTCAAGACCAATCCCGCGCGCGTGCGCAACCGGGTGGAGCTCTATGGCCTGATCCACGAGGTCACGTCGCGGAAATCGCAGGCATACTGGATCGAGGGCCTGACCGAGCGCGGCGTGCCGTGCGGCCCGGTCAACAACGTCGACCAGGTGTTCCAGGACCCACAGGTACTGTTCCGCGGCATGAAGGTCTCGATGCCGCATCCGCTCGCCGGCAAGGGCACGGTCGACCTGATCGGCAACCCGATCAAGCTGTCGGAGACGCCGGTCGATTATCATTTGCCGCCGCCGATCTGCGGGCAGCATACCGAGCAAGTCCTGCGCGAGATGCTGCACCTGCGCGATGACGAGATCGCGTCGCTGCGCGCCAAGAAAGTGATCTGAGGCGCGTCTTGCCGGCGCCTTGCCCGTTCGGTTCGCATCGTGCCGCTGGCGCTCTGCCGCAATCGGCCGCGCATCTGGATGCGCGCTTGCCGATCCGCGGCAACGAGCTGCTGATTGCCGTCGAGTGCCTGCATCTCGATTCCTCCTCGATGCGGCAGATCGCGGAGAGCTGCGGCCACGACCAGGAGCGCATGCGCGCACAGATCGGCGAGATCGTGCGCACGCGCGGCAAGATGCACAATCCGGTGACGGGCTCCGGCGGCGTTCTGGTCGGGCGCGTCGCTGAGATCGGGCCGGACTTCCCGGCGCACGATATCGCGGTGGGCGATGCGATCTGCACACTGGTCTCATTGACCCTGACCCCGTTGCATCTGGACAGGATCGGCGCCATCGACGAGGTGGCCGCGCGGGTCGCGGTCGCAGGCCACGCGATCCTGTTCGCGAGCGGCCTCTGCACCCGCCTGCCGAGTGACATTCCGCAGCATGCAGCGATGGCCCTGTGCGACGTCGCCGGCGCGCCGGGCCACGCGGCGAAGCTGGCGACGCCGGGTCAGGCCGTTTGCGTGCTGGGATGCGGCCGCGCCGGCTTGTTGTCGCTGTGTGCGGCGCGCCAGGCGATGGGCCGGGACGGATTTCTGATCGGCCTTGATGCGAGTAAGAGCGCGCTCGATCGCGCACGGTCGCTGCACGTTGCCGACATGCTGCTGGACGTGGATTTGCGCGACCCGCTCGCCACCCATCGTGCGGTGTCCGCCGTGACCGGCGGCCGGCTGTCCGATCTGACCATCGTCACGACCAACGTTTCGGGCTGCGAAGGCGGTGCGATCCTGGCCACCCGGCCGAAGGGCCGCGTCCTGTTCTTCAGCATGGCCACCTCGTTCACGGCCGCCGCGCTGACGGCGGAGGGCGTCGGACGCGACGTCGAGATGATCATCGGCAACGGCTACACCGAGGGCTGGATCGACGCCGCCTTTTCGCTCTACAGATCCAACCCGGCCCTCGCCGCCGCGTTCGACGCGCTCTAGCGTTCGGCAAAGGCGAGCTTGGCGCCGAGCGCGGCGAAGGCGGCCGCGAAGGTCCGGCGCATCCAGGTGAGCACGCGCGGCCGCGAGATGATCTGGTCGCGGACCGAAGCGGCGAACAGGCCGTAGATGACGAAGACCACCAGCGTCATCAGCATGAAAACCCCGCTCAGCTCAAGCATGCGCGCGAGCGGCTGGGCCTCCTCGGTGCTGACGAACTGCGGCAGGAACGCGAAGAAGAAGATCGACAGCTTGGGATTGAGGATGTTGATCAGGATGCGGAGACGATCACCTGAGTCGCCGATTTCGCATCCACCTCGCTGTCGACGCGCAACGCGCCGCGTTCTCTGAGCGCGTTCCACGCCATGTAGATCAGGTAGGCGACGCCGAGATACTTGAGCGTCTGGAAGGCGAGCGCGCTGGTGTGCAGGAGAGCCGCGAGCCCCATGATCGCCGCCGCCATGTGCGGCACGATGCCGAGCGTGCAGCCGATCGCGGCGATCATGCTGGCGCGCGAACCGCGGGTCAAACCAGCGGCCAGCGTATAGAGCACGCCCGTACCTGGTGAGGCGACGATGATCAGCGACGTGACCAGGAACTCTATGCTCATCTGAGCCCTCCGCATATGCCGAGACATCGGAGCTTAGCCTTCAGCCTCGAGCTGTCTAGAGCCCCTTCTCCACCATCGCGATCACGCGTTCGCCGATCGCATGGATGTCGCCGCGCGACACCGTGTGCAATGGCCCGTCGATCACCAGCATGGCGAAGCCGTGCACGGCGGACCAGGCCAGGAATTCCGCCCCGGGCCTGCGCTCCGCCGGGAGCGATCCAGCCTGCGCCATCTGATCCAGGGCCGCGCTCAACAGCTCGAAAGGACCGAGGCCGCTGTCGCCGGCGCGCGCCGGATCGCCGGTGAAGCCGCGGAACTCCGGCGTTGCGAATGCGGTCCGGAACAAACCCGTCTCCGTCAATGCGAACCGCAGGTAGCCGGCGCCCACCGCCCTCAGATTGGCGCGCGCGCCCGCTTCGCCGGACTTGCCGCGGCCCACCAGGGCGATCTCCGCCTCCATCGTTTTGGCCAACTCTGATAGGGCGGCGGAGCGCACCGCTTCCAGCAGGTCCTGGCGGCTGGCGAAATGGCGATAGGCGGCGTTGGGCACGACGCCCGCGCGCCGCGTCGCCTCCCGAAGCACGACCGCATCCGGCCCGCCCGCCCTGGCCAATGCGATGCCGGCCTCCAGCAGGGCCCGCCTCAAATCTCCATGCCGATAGGTCGTGCGTGCCGGCGCCTTCGATCTCAGCTTTCTTGTCATACCCGACCCGAGCGCAATGTGGACAGCGTCCAGTTTCTCTGCTAGCGTATGTGGACGGTGTATACATCGTATCAGCTGCCCCGCGCCCAGTCATTAGCGGCGAAAATTATGTACTCACGCCTCGGTGGGAGGAGAACATGATGAAACTCTACGGTTTCGGCCCCACGCGCTCCCTGCGCGCGCTCTGGGGTCTCAAGGAATTGGGCCTGGAGTGCGAGTTCGTGCCGGTCAATCTGCCGGCCGGCGAGCACCGTCGAGAGGATTTCCTCGCGCTCAATCCCGCAGGGAAAGTGCCGGTACTGGTCGATGGCGACCTTGTGATACCCGAATCGGCGGCGATCGTTCTGTATCTGGCGGAGAAGTATCCCGAGAAGGGCTTGATGCCCGCCAGCTTGGCGCAGCGGGCGCAAATATATCGCTGGATCATGTTCGCCGTGACTGAGCTCGAGCAGCCGCTGTGGCGGATCACAAAGCACACCTTTCTTCTTCCCGAGCACAAGCGGATAGCGCAGGATATCGATCTTGCCCGCGAAGAATTCACCGCCATGGCGTCCGTGCTCGAATGCCATATGGAGGGAAGACAATTCGTCGTGGGCGATCGCGTCACCGTGGCCGATTGCGTAACCGCCTACCTGATGGATTGGGCGAACGAGCAGCACCTGCTCGAGAGCCTTCCGAATCTCGCAGCCTATCTGCGGCGGATGTATGCGCGGCCCACGGCACCTCAGCGGATCGCTGAGGCATTCGCCAGCATTCGAGCGGCGTGAGGCGGCGCGGGGCGTTCCGCCCAAGCCGGCAGGCCGGCTATGCACACCCTTGTTTCGAACACATAACGACGATGCGGAGAGAACATCATGAAGGTACAGCCTTATTTGTTCTTCGATGGAAAGTGCGAGGAAGCGCTGGAGTTCTACAAGCGCGCGCTGGGCGCGAAGGTGACCGCGCTGATGCGCTTCAGCGAAGGGCCTGACCAGGCGATGGTCAAGCCGGAGAACAAGAACAAAGTCATGCATTCGGAATTCCAGGTCGGCGAGGCCGTGATCATGGCGTCCGACGGCTATTGCAATGGCGCACCGAGCTTCCAGGGATTTTCGCTGACCATCACCGTTCCGAACGATGCCGAGGCCAAGCGTGTCTTCGACACCATTTCGGCCGGCGGCGAAGTCAAGATGCCGCTCGAGAAGACCTTTTTCGCATCCAGCTTCGGTATGGCCGAGGACAAATACGGTGTGGGCTGGATGGTGATCACCGACGGTCCGCAATAGGAGCAATCTAACCAACCGGTCAGCATTTCCGGCCTCGAGCGCGCCGCCGTTTCTCAGCCACGCGAATCGATTGACCGGGGGCGCCTCGTGGATATGATGCGCCCCCGATGATCGGGTCGCCCAGCGCCGCCAACGCGTTCTTTCCACACCGGCATCTGCTCGGGATCGAGGCGCTTTCGGCGGCTGAAATCGAGCGTTTGCTCGATTTGGCCGACAGCTACGCCAACCTGCCCAAGGATGACGAGCGCGCGCGCAAGCTGCTGCGCGGCCGCACCGTCATGAACCTGTTCTTCGAGACCTCCACTCGCACCAGCACCTCCTTCGAATTGGCCGCCAAGCGCCTGGGCGCGGATGTCATCGCCATGTCGGTCGGCACCTCCTCCATCAAGAAGGGGGAGACCCTGCTCGACACCGCCATGACGCTGAACGCCATGAAGCCGGACGTGATGGTGGTGCGGCACAACGAATCCGGGGCGGTCAACCTGCTGTCGCAGAAGGTGGACGGGTCCGTCATCAATGCCGGGGACGGGCGGCACGAGCATCCGACCCAGGCGCTGCTCGATGCGCTCACCATCCGCCGGCGGCTCGGCAAGCTGAGCGGGCTGCTGGTCGCGATCTGCGGCGATATCCTGCACAGCCGCGTGGCGCGCTCCAACATCCACCTGCTCACCAAGATGGGCGCGCGCGTGCGGGTGATCGCGCCCTTGACCCTGTTGCCCAGCAACATCGACCGCATGGGGGTCGAGGTCTTCACCGACATGAAGAAGGGGCTGAAAGACGTCGACATCGTCATGATGCTGCGCCTGCAGCTTGAGCGGATGCAGGGCGCCTATGTGCCTTCGACCCGCGAATATTTCCGCTTCTACGGCCTCGACTACGCCAAGCTGGCGCTCGCCAAGCCGGATGCCCTCATCATGCATCCCGGCCCGATGAACCGCGGTGTCGAGATCGATTCGGAGGTCGCCGACGACATCAACCGCTCGGTGATCCGCGAGCAGGTGGAAATGGGCGTCGCCGTGCGCATGGCGTGCCTCGATGCGCTCACCCGCAATTTGACGGGGAACCAATGACGCCCCCGCCCCTGCCGCCCCACCAGACGCCCAGGCCGCCGAAGAAGCAGGACCGGCCTCTCGCCCTCCTCAACGCGCGGCTGGTCGATCCCGCCAGCAATCGCGATGAGACCGGCGGCATCCTGGTGGAAAATGGCGTGATCGTCGCGATGGGCGCGCAGGTGACGCGCGCTAATGTCTCGCAGGATGCGGAGGTCCAGGATTGTCTCGGCCGCGTGCTGGCGCCCGGCTTGATCGACATGCGCGTGCAATTGCGCGAGCCGGGCGAGGAGCATAAGGAAACGATCGAGACCGGCAGCCTTGCCGCTGCCGCGGGCGGCGTCACCTCCATGGTGTGCCTGCCCAATACCGATCCGGTGCTCGACGACGTGGCGGGCATCGAGTTCATCGCGCGCCGCGCGCGCGAGGTGCGGCGCGTGAAGATCTATTGCTACGGCGCGCTGACCCAGGGCCTGGAAGGCAAGGACCTGGTGGAGATGGGGCTGCTGGCGGATAGCGGCGCGCTCGGCTTCACCGACGGCCTCAATGCTGTGCGCGACGTCCAGGTGATGCGCCGCGCCCTCACCTATGCGCGCAGCTTCGATGCGCTGGTGATCCAGCATCCGGAGGAGTCGGGCCTGGCCGCCGGGGGCGCGATGAACAATGGCGAGCTGTCGACGCGCCTCGGCATTCCGGGCATACCCGCCTATGCCGAGGTCATGATGATCGAGCGCGACCTGCACCTGGTGCGCGCCTCGGGCGCGCGCTATCACGTCGCCCACGTTTCGACCGGAGCCGCGGTCGAGGCGATTCGCAAGGCCAAGCAGGAAGGTCTGCGCGTGACCTGCGATACCGCCCCGCCTTACTTCTCGCTCAATGAAAACGAGATCGGCGATTATCGCACTTTCGCCAAGCTGTCGCCGCCTTTGCGCGGCGAAGCGGATCGGCGCGCGATTGCCGCCGGCCTGGCCGACGGCGTGATCGATTGCATCGCCAGCGATCACGCACCGCACGACGTGGAAAGCAAGCGCGTGCCGTTCGCTCAGGCGGAAGCCGGCGTGATCGGCCTGGAGACCTTGCTTCCGATCGTACTCGAGCCCTACCACAAAGGCGCCATGAGCCTGCTGGCGACGCTGCGCTGCATCACCAGCCGGCCGGCGGATGTTCTCGGCCTGCCGCAAGGCCGGCTCGCGAAGGGCGTGCCGGCGGACATGGTGCTGCTGGACATCGACCGGGCCTATCGCATCGACGTCTCGAAGTTCCGCAGCAAGTCGAAGAACTCGCCTTATGACGGCCGCCCGGTCCAGGGCCTCGTGCTCAGGACCTTCGTCGACGGCAGGACGGTCTTCGCGCTCGAAGGCGAGCGGGCATGACGTTTGGGCTTCCGGAGATTGCGGCCGCCGTTCTCGGCTATCTGCTGGGCTCGATCCCATTCGGGCTTGTGCTGACGAAGATCGCGGGGCTCGGCGACATCCGATCGATCGGCTCCGGCAATATCGGCGCCACCAATGTGCTGCGCACCGGGCGCAAGGATTTGGCGCTCGCCACCTTGCTGCTGGACGGCGGCAAGGGCGCGATCGCCGTGCTGCTCGCGCGCCTGGTGAGCGAGGACCTGACTGTCATCGCCGGCGGCGCGGCGATCCTCGGCCACCTCTTCCCGGTGTGGCTGAAGTTCAAGGGCGGCAAGGGCGTCGCCACCACGCTCGGCACGCTCATCGCGGCCAATTGGATGGTCGGCATCGGCGCGTGCGTAATGTGGCTCGCGGCCGCGGCGTTGTTCCGCTATTCGTCGCTCTCCGCCTTGATCGCCGTTGCGGCGGCACCGTTCCTGGCGCTCTGGCTGGGCACCCTGCCGCAGGCCTGGCTCGCGGGATTCGCGGCGGTGCTGGTGTGGATCCGGCATCACGAGAACATCCGCCGCCTGCTCAAAGGCGAAGAGCCGAAGATCGGCAGGAAGAAGGAAGCACCGCAAAGCTGAGCGGCGCCGCTCCGTGTCCAATTTGCGTCACGGGTTCCCGCGTTTTGATCGTTGACTTTGACGGAAGCCCCACAGATATTGCGCGCCTCCATGAGGGAGCGCGGCTCTTATGGCGCATTCTATATCTATGCACCCCAAGGAGGAACTGATGCCACAATCGATCATGGATCAGGTTGCGGCCGCCAAGGCGGTCGTCCCGGCTATCTCGCCGCAAGAGGCCAAGCAGTTGCAGGACAGCGGCGCGCTCATCGTGGATGTGCGCGACGCGCCGGAACTGCAGGCGAGCGGCAAGGTGAAGGGCGCGCTGAACGTCTCGCGCGGCATGCTGGAGTTCAAGGCGGATCCGAAGTCGCCCTATCACGACAAGGCGTTCGATCCGGGCAAGACCGTGATCCTCTATTGCGCGTCCGGCGGGCGTTCCGCGCTGAGCGGCAAGGCGCTCAAGGATCTCGGCTTCCAGGATGTGCGCAACCTCGGGGCCTTCAAGGATTGGGCCGAAAGCGGCGGCGCGGTCGAGAAGATCTAGCGCTTTCCGGTTGGTTGCATTTCCGCAGTCGCTTCTCTAGCGTCGCGGGATGCAGCCGCATGCACTTACCGAGCAGGAGCGCTTCGATTGCCTGCGCTTGGCGCGCAGCGAGCAGATCGGGCCCGCCAATTATCGCCGGTTGATCCGTCGCTACGGATCGGCCGGCGAAGCCCTGGTGCGGCTGCCGGACCTCGCCAAAGGCGGCGGGCGCTCGCGCCCGCTGGCTGCGGCGCCGGTGAAAGCGGTCGAGGCCGAGCTGGCCGATGCGGCGAAGCTTGGCGCCCGGCACGTCTTCATTCATGAGGCCGCGTATCCGCCCGCCCTCGCAGCGATCGAGGACGCGCCGCCTTGCATCGTCCTGCTCGGCGAGGCAATGCGGCTGGCCCAGCCTTGCGTCGCGCTGGTCGGCGCGCGCAACGCGTCCGGCAACGGGCAGAAGCTGGCGCGCGAGTTGGCGAACGGCCTGGCGGCGGCTGGATGGTGCGTCGTCTCCGGCCTCGCGCGCGGGATTGACGGCGCGGCGCATCAGGGCGCCCTGGCCGCCGGACCGGACAAGGCCGGGACCATCGCCGTCGTCGCCGGCGGGGTGGACAATGTCTATCCGCAGGAGAACGCCGGCCTGCGCGAGCGCATCCTCGAGGACGGTCTGGTGGTCTCCGAGATGCCGCCGGGGTTCAAGCCGCGCGACATCCACTTCCCGCGCCGCAACCGGATCATCTCCGGGCTCAGCAAAGGGGTCGTGGTAGTGGAGGCGGCGCTGCGCTCCGGGTCCCTCATCACCGCCCGGATGGCGGGCGAACAGGGACGCGAAGTGATGGCGGTTCCGGGCTCGCCGCTCGATCCAAGATGCCGCGGCGCGAACCGCCTGATCCGCGAAGGAGCCGGCCTAATCGAGGATGCCGAGCAGATTCTGGAAATCTTAACCGGTCTGAGGCACCAATCGATCGAGGTCGATCAATCCCTCAGCGAAATCGACCAACCCATTGATTTTACAGCAGAGCAGGATGTCGAAAAGACCCGGCGCGACGTTCTGGGCCGGCTTGGGCCTAGCCCTATCGCGGTTGACGAATTGCTCCGACAGTGCCAATCCTCACCGCCCGTTATCGGGCAGGTGCTCCTGGAGCTTGACCTCGCAGGTCGCCTGGAACGCCATCCCGGCAATCGCGTTTCGTTGCTGGCCGCTCCCTGAACTGGGGTTCAGAGAGTCGCTGGTGGCGGCTGCCGGCGCCTCAATGACTGAAGAGAGAGCCGCAAGACGCACATGAAAGTCGTCGTTGTCGAATCGCCGGCAAAAGCCAAGACGATCAACAAGTATCTCGGCCGTGATTACCACGTCCTGGCCTCCTTCGGCCACGTGCGCGACCTGCCCTCCAAGGACGGCTCGGTGCAGCCGGAGAACGATTTCGCCATGAACTGGCAGGTCGAAGGGCGCGGCCAGAAGCAGCTCAAGGAAATCGCCGACGCGGTCAAGACCGCCGACAAGCTGATCCTTGCGACCGACCCGGACCGCGAGGGCGAGGCCATCTCCTGGCACATCATCGAGGCGCTGAAGGCACGGCGGGTCCTCAACAAGCTGCCGATCGAGCGCGTGGCGTTCAACGAGATCACCAAGGGTGCGGTGCTCGATGCCATCAACAACCCGCGCAAGATCGACCAGGAGCTGGTCGACGCCTATCTGGCGCGCCGCGCTCTGGACTATCTGGTGGGATTCACCCTGTCACCCGTGCTGTGGCGCAAGCTGCCGGGCAGCCGCTCGGCCGGGCGCGTCCAGTCGGTCGCGCTGCGCCTGATCTGCGAGCGCGAGGCGGAGATCGAGGCGTTCAAGCCGCGCGAATACTGGACCATCGAGGTGGACTTCACCGCGCCGGACGGCTCGCTCTTCACCGCGCGCCTGACCCACGTCGACGGCACGAAACTCGACAAATTCGATCTGCCGGACGAGGCAGCGGCCCAGGCGGCGGCGGCCAAGGTGCGCGCGGGCGCGCCGTTCACGGTTTCCAATGTCGAGCGCAAGTCGGTCAAGCGGCATCCCTTTCCACCGTTCACCACCTCGACCCTGCAGCAGGAAGCCTCGCGCAAGCTGGGCTTCGGGGCGACCCACACCATGCGCATCGCGCAGCGGCTGTACGAGGGCGTGGACATCGACGGCGAAACCGTCGGCATCATCACCTATATGCGCACCGACGGCGTCGCCCTGGCGCAGGATGCGATCGAGGCCAGCCGTAGGCTGATCGGCGAGCAATATGGCCGGGAGTTCCTGCCGGATACGCCGCGCATCTACAAGAGCACGGCCAAGAACGCGCAGGAGGCCCACGAGGCCATCCGCCCGACCGACCTGTTCCGCCGGCCGGACCGCATCCGCCGCCTGCTGCGCGACGACGAAGCCGCGCTCTATGACCTGATCTGGAAGCGCACGCTGGCAAGCCAGATGGAAAGCGCGGAACTGGACCAGGTCGCGATCGACATCGCCAGCGCCGATGGCAGAACCACCTTGCGCACCACCGGCTCGGTGGTGAAGTTCGCCGGCTTCCTGACGCTCTACCAGGAGAGCCGCGACGATCCGGCAGACGAGGATGACAGCGGCCGGCGCCTGCCCGACCTCAAGACCAGCGATCCCGTGAAGGAAGGCCCGGTCAAGCCGGAGCAGCACTTCACACAGCCGCCGCCGCGCTACAGCGAAGCCAGCCTCATCAAGCGGCTGGAGGAGCTCGGCATCGGCCGGCCGTCGACTTACACCTCGATCCTGCAGACGCTGGAGGATCGCAGCTACGTGCGGCTCGAGAAGAAGCGCCTGATCCCTGAGGATCGCGGCCGCATCGTCACGGCCTTCCTCACCAACTTCTTCGACCGCTACGTCGAATACGGCTTCACCGCGGATCTCGAAGAGAAGCTGGACGACATTTCCGGCGGGCGCGCGCAGTGGAAGGAAGTGCTGCGCGATTTCTGGCTCGATTTCAGCCGGCTGCACCAGCCCGCCAATGATGACGGCGACGGCAAGCTGCCCTCGATGGACGATGCGGTCAGCTTCCTCGATTCCGGGATCGGCAAGCGCTCGGTCGTCATCGACGTGCTGAACGAGGCGCTGGCGCCGCATTTCTTCCCGCCGACCGAGGATGGCCGCGATACGCGCGTCTGCCCGGCCTGCAAGAGCGGCCAGCTCGGCATCAAGCTCGGCAAGACCGGCGCCTTCATCGGCTGCAGCAATTATCCGGAATGCCGCTACACCCGCCCGCTCGCGGTGGCGAATGGCGAGGAGAGCGAGCAGGTCGGGCCGATGGAACTGGGGTCGGACCCCAAAACCGGCAAGAACGTGACGCTGCGCAAGGGCCCTTACGGCCACTATGTGCAGCTCGATGAGGAGAGCACCGAGAAGCCGAAGCGTGTTTCCATTCCGCGCGGCCTGGCACCGGACCAGGTCACCCTCGACCTGGCGCTTGGCCTCTTGTCGCTGCCGCGCGTGGTGGGCGACCATCCCGAGACGCGGAAGCCGATCATGGCCGGCATCGGTCGCTTCGGTCCGTACCTGCAGCATGATGGCAAGTACAAGTCGATCCCCAAGGATGACGACGTGCTGACCATCGGCCTCAACCGCGCGGTCGACCTGCTGGCTCAGGAGAGCAAGGGGCGCGGTCGCAACGCGCCGGCGCCGGGCAAGCCGATCGGCAGCCATCCGGAGGATAGCCAGCCGGTCACATTGCATGATGGCCGCTATGGCCACTACGTGAAATGGGGCAAGATCAACGCCACCATCCCGAAGGGCCTGGCGCCGGACTCCATCACAATGGACCAGGCGGTCGGCCTGCTCGCCGAGCGCGCTGCCAAGACCGGCGGCGGCCGGGCCAGAAAGGCCACGAAGACGCCGCCCAGGAAGGCCGAGCCGCAGCCGGAACTGAGCGCGCCCGCGCTCAAGGCGGTCAAGCCCAAAGCCACGAAGAAGGTCACGAAAAAGGCCGCGGCAAAAACGCCGAAAGCGGCGAAGAAGGCGGCCAAGAAAAGCGCCGAATAGCGCGCCTCCACCGCCTCAACTCAGGATAAGTCATTCCGGACGCTTCGCCGCGGCGCGCTCCCGAACCTATGCACCCTTTCGCGCCGCGGCGATGGCGCATGGGTCGTGGCGCTCGCTTTCGCTCGGCCGGGATGACAGATGCGGGCGCTGCTCTGTATGATCGTGCCCGACAACAAGCGCGAGTCCCGATGTCCCGCCCTGCCGCCGTTCCCATCGTGCAAGTCGACAATGACCGTGTCCTCGTCACCCAATGGCGCTTCGCGCCGGGGGCGGAGACGACGTGGCATCGGCACGGCTACGACTATGTCGTGGTGCCGCTGACCACGGGCAAACTGCAGATCGATGACGGGAAAACCCAGCGGATCGCGGAACTGACCGCAGGCCAGTCCTATTACCGTCCCGTGGGTATCGAGCACAACGTCATCAACGCCAACGAGTACGAATTCGCCTTTGTCGAAATCGAATTCAAGACGCCGCAAGGCTGACACGCCCGCGACCGACGACGGCGCGGCGACCGAACAGCGCGGCAAGACGCGCGGCGCGAAGCGTGTCCCCTTCCCCACCAAGGAACAGGTGCTGGCCTTCATCCGCGAAAGCGAGGGCCCGGTCGGCAAGCGCGAGATCGCCCGCGCCTTCCACCTGAAGGGAGCGGACCGCATCCCGCTCAAGGCGATGCTCAAGGAACTGGAGAAGGAAGGCCAGGTCGACCGTGGCCGCAAGCGCCTGGCGGCAGCCGGCGCGCTGCCTGAGGTCACGGTCGTGCAGGTGATCGGGCCGGACGCCGATGGCGATCTATGGGCGCGGCCTGTCGATCTCCGCCCGGATGATGCCGAGCCGAAAATCGTCATCGTCGACGACCGCAAGGTCGATCGCCCGCTCGCAGCCGGCGACCGCGTGCTGGTCCAGTTGAAGCAGGCCGATGCCGATGTCTATGAGGCCCGCGCGATCCGCCGGTTGGAGAGCCGCGCCCAGCGGGTCGTCGGGCTGTTCGAGAAAGGCCGGGACGGCTTCGGCCGCCTCACGCCCACCGACAAGCGCATCAAGACCGAGTTCTCGATCCACCCCCGCGACATCGGCACCGCCAAATCGGGCGATCTGGTGATCGTCGAAGCGGAGCCGGTGCGACGCCTCGGGACGCCGAAGGCCCGGGTGGTGGAACGCATCGGCCGCGCGGACGAAGCGCGCTCCATCAGCCTCATCTCCGTCGCCGAGCATCAGATCCCGTTCCAGTTCTCGCCCGCCGCCCTGACCCAGGCGAAGGAGGCCGGCCCGGCGAGGCTCGACAGCCGCACCGATCTGCGCCAGGTGCCGCTGGTGACGATCGACGGCGACGACGCGCGCGACTTCGACGACGCGGTGTTCGCGGAGCCCGATACGGATGCGAAGAATCCCGATGGCTGGCGCCTGCTGGTGGCGATCGCGGACGTGGCGCATTACGTGCGGGCGGGCGACGCGCTGGACAAAGCAGCGCGCGAGCGCGGTAACTCCGTCTACTTCCCCGATCGCGTCGTGCCGATGCTGCCGGAGGAATTGTCCAACGGCTGGTGCTCGCTGAAGCCGAACGAGGACCGCCCGTGCATGGCGGTCGAGATCGTCATCGACGCCGAGGGCAAGAAGCTGCGCCACCGTTTCATGCGCGGCCTGATGCGCTCGCAGGCGCGGCTGACTTACGAGCAGGTGCAGGAGGCGCAAGACGGCCGGCCCAATGACCTCACCGGGCCGCTGCTCAAGCCGATCATCCAGCCGCTCTACGGCGCCTTCCGCGCACTGCTGAAAGCGCGCGAGGCGCGCGGCACGCTGGACCTCGACATCCCGGAGCGGCGCGTCTTCCTGGGCGAGGACGGCCATATCGAGCGCATCGTGCCCCGCAGCCGGCTTGATTCCCATCGCCTGATCGAGGAGTTCATGATCGCGGCCAACGTTGCCGCGGCGGAAGCGCTGGAAAAGCGCCGCCAGCCCTGCATGTACCGCGTGCATGAGCCGCCGGACCCCGCGCGGGTCGAGGCGCTGCGGCAATTTGTCGATGGGCTGGGGCTGAAACTGGCGCGCGGCCAGGTGATCAGGCCCAAGCATTTCACGCGCCTGCTGGAACAGGCCAGGAAAACGCCCTATGCCGCGATGATCCACACGCTGACGCTGCGCTCGCAGATGCCCGCCGTCTATGCGCCGCAGAACCTGGGTCATTTCGGCCTGGCTTTGCAGCGCTACGCCCACTTCACTTCGCCCATCCGGCGCTATTCCGACCTGCTGGTCCACCGCGCTTTGATCTCCGCCTATGGCTTCGGCGAGGACGGATTGCCGGGCGACGCCCTCGCGACCTTCGAGGCAACCGGCCAACACATCTCCGCGACCGAGCGCCGCGCCGCGGCGGCGGAGCGCGACGCGAACGACCGCTATGTCGCGCGTTTCATGGCGGAGCGGGTCGGCGAGAATTTCGACGGCCGGATCGGCGGTGTCGCGCGGTTCGGCCTGTTCGTCACCCTGGACGAGACCGGCGCCGACGGGTTGCTGCCGGTCGGCATGCTGCCACCCGATTTCTATGACCATGACGAGCGGACCCATGCCCTGATCGGCCGCCGCCACGGCCGCGCCTTCCAGTTGGGGGCGCCGATCACCGTCCGCCTGACATCGGCCCAGCCGCTGACCGGGGGCCTCAGCCTCGAGCTGGTTGCGGGCGGCAGCGCCCACCAGGACGACCGAGCGGTCCGGAAGCTGGTCGGCGAGGAGCGCCGCACCGCCCCTCAGCGCGTCGGCCGGAAATCGAAGGCCAAGCTTAAGTCGATGAAATCACGCGCAAAAGCTCGCAGACGGCACTAGCAGGCCCCGGCGGCGGCGCGGTCGCTCGGACCTGCTCAAGATGGTCCAACAGGCGCTGTCAGGTTCGGGCGAATTTGCTAATGTGACCACGCTGTTAACATGTTCTTGGGGCAAGGGCCCAGTTTGGCTCAAGTATGATCAGATCGGTTCAGATGCCGTCCCTTAACTTTCTTCGGCAGGCTCGTGCCGCAGCGGCTGTTGCGCTCCTTGGCCTCGCCGTTGCCGGTTGCGCCGGCCACTCCTCCGAAACAGACCCGGCCGCGCTCTCCCGCCAGATGTTCGAGGCCGGCTTCGAGGACATCGAAGCCGTCTATATCGAGAAGCCGGACATCGGCAGCCTCGCGCTCGCCGGCATGCAGCAGCTCAGCACGATCGATTCCGACGTGACGGCGCGCCGCACGGGGAACAATGTCGAACTACTGCTGAAGAATCAGATTGCCTACAGCCGAACCGTCGGCAGCAATTTCGACGCCGAGGATTGGGGCGGCTTGACGGCCGATGTGCTGGAGGAAGCGACCGCAGGGTCGGAGAAGATCAAGACTACGCCGATGGAGCGACTCTACGAGGCGATGTTCAGCGGGGTGGTCGGCAAGCTCGACCAGTTCTCCCGCTACGCCAGCGCGCAGAACGCGCGCGAGAACCGGGCCGCGCGCGACGGGTTCGGCGGCATCGGCGTGCGGATCTCGGTCGAGGACGACCAGGTGCGCGTCATCTCTGTCATGCACTACACGCCGGCGGAGCGCATGGGTCTGAAGACCGACGACGTCATCATCGAGATCAATGGCGAGCCCACCATTGGCCTCAACCAGCAGCAGGTGGTGGAACGCCTGCGCGGGCCGGTGGACAGCAAGGTCGACATCACCGTGAAGCGCGCGGGACGTGACCCCTTCGGGGTGTCGATCACGCGCGCGCATGTCGTGCCGGAAACCGTGACGTACCGGCGCGAGGGTGACGTCGCCTATTTCCGCATCTACAGCTTCAATTCCGAAACGGCCGAAAGCTTGAAGCGCGCCGTGGCCGATGCCGAGCAGGAGATCGGGCCGCGCCTCAAAGGCCTGATCATCGACCTCAGGGACAATCCGGGCGGGCTGCTCAACCAATCGGTCGCCGTCTCCAACCTGTTCCTGCGGCAAGGACGCGTGGTCTCGACCCGCGGGCGCCATCCCGACAGCCATCAGTATTTCGAGGCCAGCGGCGACGACATCGTGGGGGGCAAGCCGATTGCGGTCCTGGTAGACGGCAATTCCGCGTCCGCCGCCGAGATCGTCGCGGCTGCGCTGCAGGACAACCGCCGCGCCGTGGTGGTCGGCAGCAACACCTATGGCAAGGGCACCGTGCAGACCGTCCTTCCCCTTCCCAACCAGGGGGAGATCACGCTGACCTGGGCGCGGTTCCATGCGCCGTCGGGTTACACGCTGCATCACCTCGGCGTGCTGCCGAGCGTGTGCACCTCGATCTATCGCAGCGCGGACGACGTGATGCGGGACCTGAGCATCGGCCGCGTGCCGCAGGTGCCGACGGACCGGCGCAACGCCGTGAAGCCGGAGGACACGAAGGGCCTCGATGCGCTGCGCGAGACCTGCCCGGCCCGGGAACAGGATAACCCGATGGATGTGGAGATCGCCCTGCGGCTGGTCTCGATGCCCGCGATGTTCGCCAGCGCGGTGCGCCTGGCCGAGCCGCCGCAACTGGGGCTGACCGAGGACGACAGCGTCGCTCTCACGCAATGATGGCGCAATGAAGCCGGTCCGGCCTGCCGACGCCGCAGGGCTGATCCTGCTGCGCGGCCCACGCGAATCCCCCGAGATCCTGCTCGGCAGGCGCCATGCCAAGATGAGCTTCCTGCCCGACATCTATGTTGTGCCGGGCGGGCGCGTCGATCCGGAGGATCATCTGCCGTCGGGGTTCCCGGAGCGGCTGCATCCCAACGTCGCCACGGCGCTACAGGCCGGCAACGGACGACGGCCGCCGGTCACCTTCCTGCGCGCAGCCCTGCGCGAGATGCACGAGGAAACGGGTCTTATTGTCGGGCGCCGCGGTCGCGGGACATCAGGTGCCGGGACCGTCTGGCGGGCCTACGCCGATGCCGGTACCGTGCCGGACTTCAGCGCCTTCGACTTCGTGCTGCGCGCCATTACGCCGGTCGGCTCGCGCCGGCGCTATAACACCCGCTTCTTCCTGGGCGACGGCAGCGGGGCGACCGGCGATCTGCGCGGCAATGGCGAACTGCTGGACCTGCGCTGGCGGGCGGTGAAGGAACTCGACAGTCTCAACATCGTCGATGTGACCTGGACGCTGATCCGCCTTGCGATGACGCGCTGGCGTGACCGTGTTCCGGTCGGCCGAGGCCAAGCCAAGCTGCTGACATATCGCAACAATTCCCTGGTCTTGCGGCCGTTGGTCGGCATCCGCCCGCGATCCTGAACGGCCCTTCGGGCTTGACTTTGGGCTTTCCCTGGCTATGGTGCGCCGACCTTTTTTGCCCCTATTGCACTGACGAGATTTGAGAATGGCCAAGTCCAACACGGTCCTGATCAAGCTGGTGAGCACGGCGGACACCGGCTACTACTATGTGACCAAGAAGAACCCGCGCACCTCGACCGAGAAGCTCGAATTCAAGAAGTACGATCCGGTCGCGCGCAAGCACGTCGCCTTCAAGGAAGCGAAGATCAAGTAGCCGCGACTGCGGCTCTGTTCTGAGGAGGCGCTTGGCATCCGTCAGGCGCCTTTTTGCTGTTCCGCGACCAAACCCCGCCAGCGCGCCCAACGCGGATGTCAGCAGGGCGCCCGAACCAGTTGTTTGATCCAGATGCCCGTTTGCATCGGGCCAGTGGAACCAATCCCTGTAAGATCGGTTAATGACCCTGGGGCCTCGGCCTGGGGGTGTGAGGGTTTGCATGAGCGGCTATCTATCCGATGACGAGCAGCGCGCGAGCTGGGCGTTTCAGCGCGCGCTGGGATCCGAGACGTTTCTGCAAGCCTTGCCCATCGGCATCTATTGCTGCGACCGCGACGGTATCATCCGGCATTACAACCGCCGCGCTGCGGAGCTGTGGGGGCGCGAGCCTGTCATCGGCGATGGCTGCGAGCGCTTCTGCGGCTCGGTACGGCTGTTCCTGACCGACGGGACGCCTCTGCCCCACGCCGAGACACCCATGGCGGCGGTCCTCCGCACGGGGGTTGCCGAACACAACCATCGGGTCGTGGTCGAGCGGCCGGACGGCAGCCGGGTCACCGCCCTCGTCAACATCGATCCGCTGTTTGACGAGAACGGCGTGCACGTGGGCGCCGTCAACTGCTTCCAGGACATCAGTGAACTCGCCCGAGCCTATGAGGACCTGCAGCGGAGCAAGGATGATCTCGAAGACTTCTTCGAGAACAGCGCGGTCGCACTCCATGTCGTGGGTACCGACGGGACAATCCTGCGCGCCAACAAGGCCGAGCTGACGCTGCTGGACTACGAGGCGGAGGACTATGTCGGCCGTCGAATCGCCGAGTTCCACGCCGACGCCTCCACGGTGGAGGACATCCTCCTGCGATTGAGACGTGGCGAGAGCATTCGCAACTACCCCGCACGGTTGCGGGCAAAGGATGGGTCCATCAAGCATGTGCTGATCACGTCCAATGCGCAGATCAAGAACGGCGAACTGGTCCAGACGCGATGTTTCACGATTGACGTGACCGCGACCAAGCGGGCGGAACAGCGCGCGGACGAAGGCCAGAAACTGTTCTATCGCGTGTTGGACACCTTGCCGGCCGCCGTCTACACCACCGATCCTGAAGGCAAGGTCACCTTCTATAATCGCGCCGCCGTCGAGCTGGCCGGCCGCGAGCCGCAACTCGGCACGGATGAATGGTGCGTGACGTGGCGGCTGTATCGGCCCGATGGGACCTTGCTGCCGCACGACGAGTGCCCGATGGCGGTCGCACTGCGGCAGCAGCGCGCCATGATCGGCCCCGAGGCCATCGCCGAGCGGCCGGATGGCACGCGCGTGCGCTTCCTTCCACATCCGACGCCGTTGTTCGGGCAGGATGGTCGCCTGGTCGGCATGATCAACATGCTGGTCGACATCACGGCGCGACACGAGGCGGAGTTCCAGTCCGCCCAGCTTGCGGCAATCGTCGAATCCTCGAACGACGCGATCATCAGCAAAAGCCTCAACGGCAAGGTCTACTCGTGGAACGCGGGCGCAGCGCGTCTGTTCGGCTACCAGCCCGAAGAGATGGTGGGTCAGCCGATCACCCGCATCATCCCGGAGGAACTGCATCGGGAGGAGGAGCACATCCTCGCACGCCTGCAATGCGGCGAATGCATCGACTCCTTCGAGACGATCCGGGTGGCGAAGAATGGGCGCAGGGTGGACGTTTCGGCCACCATCTCGCCGGTCAGGGACAAGGATGGCACGATCATCGGCGCGTCGACCGTCGCGCGCGACATTACCGAGCGCAAGCGCGCCGAGGAACTGCAGCGCCTGCTGATCAGCGAACTCAATCACCGGGTCAAGAACACGCTGGCAACCGTCCAATCGATTGCGAACCAGACGGCGCGGCTGGCGCACAGTCCGGCCGATTTCGCTGATAGTTTCAGCGGCCGCATCCGCGCCCTGGCCTATACCCATGACCTCCTGACCCGCAACTCCTGGCAGGGAGCGGACATGCTGGCCCTGGTCCAGGACCAATTGCTGCTAGGCGGTGTGACGGATTCCCGCATCAGCTTGTCAGGGCCGTCGGTCACCCTGAACACGCAATCCACCCTGCATCTCGCCATGGTGCTGCACGAGCTCGGCACGAACGCGCGGAAATACGGCTCGCTCTCGGTCCCGCATGGCCGGTTGTCCGTCAGATGGTCGGTGGAGCCGGGCGCCACGCCGACGCTCAAGCTGACCTGGGAAGAGAGCGGCGGTCCTGCGGTCAGCCTGCCTGGGCGCACCGGGTTCGGCGCCACGCTCATCGAGCGGAGCCTGTCGGCGCATGGTGGAGAAGCGCGCCTGCGCTATCGGCCCAGCGGGGTTGTGTGCGAGATCACCATGCTGCTGCTGGAACAGGCGGACTGGCACCGGACGCTGTTCGCGGCAAGCTGGCCGTCGACTACGCCCCAGCCGGCACCCGAACCGCCGCCGGCGCTCGCGGCCGTGCATGGGCAGCGGGTGCTGGTGATCGAGGACGAGCCGCTCATTGCCCTCGACCTCACGCACATCCTGTCCGACGCGGGTGCCATCCCCGTCGGGCCGGCGACGACCGTCGAGGACGCCCTCGAGTTGATCGCGGCCACCGACTTCGACGCGGCGCTGCTGGATGCCAATCTTGGTGGCAAGCCGGTCGATGCCGTGGCAGCGGAGTTGACGCGCCTTGGCACGCCCTTCGCGTTCGTGACCGGATACGGGCGCGACTGGCTGCCCACCGCGTTTCAAGGGGTGCCAGTGGTCACCAAGCCATTGACCGGCGAGATTGTCGTGCAGACGATCGCCCGCCTGCTCAAGGCTCAGGCCGACCTGCAGCGGTCGATGGCCTAAGGCTAGGCGACCAGCAGGGCGCTGGGATCGGCGCAGACCTGATTGCGGCCGCCCTGCTTGGCGCGGTAGAGCGCGGCGTCGGCGAGCTTGATGAGCTCCTCGCCCGGCATCGGGACAGTGGTCGAGGCAACCCCGATGCTGACCGTGACCGTTAGCTTGCCGTCGGGCGCCTCCGCCACGTCCATTGGCGTTGCGGCCACTCTCTTGCACAGGCGGTCGGCTGCCTTCAGCGCGTTGTCTCCCTCGGTGTCGGGCAGCAGAACCACGAACTCCTCGCCGCCGAACCGCGCCACCATGTCGATGTTGCGCATGGACTGGGTGGCGCGCTGAGCGAACTGCTTCAGCACCTGATCGCCGGCGGCGTGGCCGTAGGTGTCGTTGACCGACTTGAAGCGGTCAAGGTCGCAGACCAGGACGGAGAGCGACTTGCCGGTGTCGGCCACCCGCTTCATCAGCCCTTCCATGTGGCGCAGTGCGTAGCGACGGTTGTAGACGCCGGTCAGCACGTCCGTCAGCGCCATGGAGAGGCTGCGCTCGTAGTTGGTGCGCAGGCGGTCCTGATAACGGCGGCGGCGCACCTGGATGCGCACGCGCGCCAGCAATTCATTGGCATCGATCGGCTTCATCAGGTAGTCGCTGACGCCGATGTCGAGGCCCTTCACCAGGCGCGGCATCTCGAACTCGTCCACGATGAGCAGGATCGGCACCTGCCGCGTCTCGTCGGCGGAGCGCAGGTTGGAGCAGAGGCGCAGGCCGTCCTCCTGCCCGATCTGCAGGCCGGTGATGACCAGGTCGTAATTGCCCTTGGCCGATCTCTGCATGGCTTCGGCGGAATTCGCCGCGACCTCGACCGTGTCCTTGTCCGCCGCCAGGATGGTGGTGATGCGCTGCGCCGCCGGCGCGAAGCTCTCCACCAGCAGGACCCTGGCGCCGGTGTGGTCCTCCTCCGCGGGCTCCACCTCGGTCGAGAGCACGTCGAACGCGCCGGAGGTCTGCTCGCGCATCCGCCACTCGTCCATGATCATCTTCAGGCGGACGAGCGAGCGCACGCGCGCGAACAAGGCAAGGTCGTTGACCGGCTTGGTAAGGAAATCGTCGGCTCCGGCTTCCAGCCCACGCACGCGGTCGGCCTGGTCGCTCAGCGCCGTCACCATCACGACGGGGAGGAAACGGGTGCGCGGGTTGGCGCGGATGCGCTTGCACACCTCGAACCCGTCGAGCTCCGGCATCATCACGTCGAGGAGCACGATGTCGGGCGTCTGCTTCTCGATGAGCGCGAGCGCTTCCTTGCCGCTGCTCGCCGTCATCACCTCGAAGTATTCGGCCGCAAGCTTCGCTTCGAGCAAGCGGACATTGGCGGCGATATCGTCAACGACCAGGACCCGCGCCGACATGAGCGAATACGACCTACTGCAAGAAGCGGTCGACGGTTTCCAGGAATTGAACGACGGAGATCGGCTTGGCGATATAGGCTTCGCAACCGCCTTCGCGGATCTTCTCTTCGTCGCCCTTCATCGCGAACGCCGTGACAGCAATGATGGGAATGGATTTCAGGTTGTCGTCTTCCTTGATCCACTTGGTGACTTCCAGCCCGGAAACCTCCGGAAGCTGGATGTCCATCAGGATCAGGTCCGGCTTGTGCTGCCGCGCCAGCTTCAGCGCTTCCATGCCGTCCTTGGTCTGCAGGATGTTATAGCCGTGTGCCTGGATCAAATCGTGGAAGAGCTTCATGTTCAGCTCATTGTCCTCGACGATCAGGATTGTCTTCTCGGACGCGCGGCGGCGCTTCTCTTCCGGCGTCATCTGTTGCCTGTCAAGCATTGTTCCTCCGGCCCGATAGTCCCCGGTGCAAATCGGCCAATTGGTGGCGAGCCCAACCTACCGTATCGACTCGACCCCTACGGGCAAGCTCCACCCAACTTATGCATAATTGGACATTGGTAAACAAATCGTTCAACCTTGTGTTAACCTTTTGATCAGTGCGTAAATAATGTCGTACGAGCCAACGGAGCACGACCAATTCCTGCATGGGTTCTGCCGGGATTGCTGTGCGCGCCCGCCGCTCGATGGCGAGCCCGCTGTTCGCTGCCCCATTTGCCGTTCCCCGCGCCTCATCCGCCATGCGGAGCTCTTCGATCTCGCCATCGCGCACATCGATTGCGATGCTTTTTACGCAGCAATCGAGAAGCGCGACAATCCTACCTTGCGGGATAGGCCTGTGATTATCGGTGGCGCGACCCGGGGCGTCGTTTCAACGGCATGCTACATCGCGCGAATTTCCGGCGTCCGCTCCGCCATGCCGATGTTCCAGGCTAGGAAACTTTGCCCCGAAGCCGTCGTTCTGCCGCCCAATATGACCAAATACCAGAAGGTGGGCCGGGAGGTGCGCGCCCTTATGCTGGAGCTGACGCCGCTGGTCGAGCCCATTTCCATCGACGAGGCCTTTCTTGACCTCACCGGCACACAAACGCTGCACAAATGCAGTCCGGCGGAGAGCCTCGCGCGGCTCGCTCTGAAGATCGAGCGGGATATCGGGATCACGGTCTCGACCGGCCTCAGCCACAACAAGTTCCTCGCCAAGATCGCCTCGGACCTCAACAAGCCGCGAGGCTTCTCTGTCATCGGCAGGGCGGAAACCCTGTCGTTCCTGGCGGACAAGCCGGTGCGCTTCGTCTGGGGCATCGGCCAGAAGACCAGCGACAGCCTGGCGAAAGACGGACTGACGACCCTGGGCCAGATCCAGTCCATGGCGGAGCGCGACCTGGTCGCGCGCTACGGCAAGCTGGGCGCGCATCTCTGGCATCTGGCGCGCGGCCACGACACGCGCATGGTCGATCCGGAGTCCGAGACCAAGAGCGTATCCGCCGAGACCACCTTCGACGTGGACATCGCCGAATTCGACGCCCTGGCGCGCGAGCTCTGGCCGTTGTGCGAAAAAGTGTCGGAGCGGCTGAAGCGCGCGGGACTTGCCGGCGGGAACGTCCACCTCAAGCTGAAGACCGCGGGGTTCCGCACCATCTCGCGCCAGATGTCGCTGGGCGCGCCGACGCAACTCGCGGAAACGCTGTTCCGCTGCGGCCGCACCATGCTGCAGCGAGAGGCGAACGGCATGCGCTATCGTCTGATCGGCATCGGCGTCGGCGATATCCGTGATGCGGCATATGCCGATCCCCTGGACCTCGCTGATCCTGGCGCGGCCCGGCGACGCAAGGTCGAGGAGGCAATCGACGCGGTGCGGGCCAAGCTGGGCAAGGGCAGCATCGGCAAGGGCCGGGGCTTCGAGGGCAAGCGGAAGTGAGCGGAGGCTGCGATGCCGGACGCGAGCGACCCCTACAACCTGCAGCGTTTCGTGGATGCGCAGGATTCGGTCTATGAGCGCGTTCGCGGCGAGCTGAGGCGCGGCCGCAAGCAGAGCCACTGGATGTGGTTCATCTTCCCCCAGATCGCCGGCCTCGGCAGCAGCCCGATGACGCGGCTTTATGCAGTTTCATCGCTGATGGAGGCCGGAGCCTATCTCAGGCATCCGGTGCTGGGCGCGCGATTGCGGGAGTGCACGCGCCTGATGCTGGAGGTGGAAGGCCGCTCCGCCCTGGAGATACTGGGGTCTCCCGACGACATGAAGTTCCGCTCGTGCCTCACCTTGTTTGTGCGCGCCGCGCCGGAGGAGCCGGCCTTTCGCCAGGCCTTAGCCAGATACTTCAACGACGCGGAGGACCCGCGGACCCTTGAAAGGCTGTAGGCCGCGCGGGCCTATTCGCAGCTCTGCGGCTCGAGCATCTCCAGCCTGCGCAACGTGCCGAGTACAGGCAGCCCGCCGAACTCGAAGCTCACGCGCGTGACCACGCCGTTGTCGAACAACTCGATGCTCTGCTCGAAATCCGGCGTGCCGTCGGGCAGATTCTGCACATAGAACGCAAAGTCGATGTGACGCGAGGGCACGTTCTTCAGCGGCGCGAACTCCTTCGCCTGGGTGTCCGGCTGCGTGAGCGACGGGCCAAAGCTGGCGCTGAGGTCGATCGGCTTCTCATCGACCGTGGCATCGAAAACCTGGGCGATGAAGATCGCCTCGCCCGCGCTCGCCCGATCGATCAGTTCGAGGGTATGTTGGATTGGCAGCAGCGCCGGCGGAATCTCCGCCTCGCCCCGCTGTGGCAGTTCAGTGGTCAGCGTGCCGGCCTCTCCGGGATGGGGATAGACGAGTTCGCCCCGGCGCTGGGTGCCGGTGCTGCCGTTCTGACTATCCTTGATGAAATAGCGATAGCTGGTGCCGTCCTTGGCTTCCCAGGTGGCCTGGCTCCACTCGAAGCGATGCCCGTCGCCTTCCGCTGCCGACACGTCGAGCCCGGCCTTCTGGTTCACGCTCCAGCCGTCGCAATCCTCCATGAGCTCGTAGGTCAGGATGCCACGCAAGGACCCGCTCCGTCCGAATCCGCCGGCGGACTTGCCGGTCAGTTCGTAGACCGCGCGATGCGGCACCAGTTGCGCGGCCTCCGCAGCGGTGCCCGCCAGCGCTAGCAGGCCGGCCGACATGACAAAAGCCCGTGCTATTCCAATCATTTGCCCGCGCATGCCGGAACCGCTCACCTGTCGCCACTTCACCAATCGGGGCCGCTTTCAGAAATTATCGCACGGGCCGCATCGCCATGATAGGCCCACTACCGTTAGAAATCGCGAGTATTCCAGAGGGTTCCATGCCGCAGAAGCCGATCATCTTCGTCACCCGCCGGCTGCCGGATGCCGTAACGCAGCGCCTGACCGCCAGCTACGACGCGCGGCTGAACGAGCACGACGGCGTGCTGTCGGCGGACCAGGTCGTATTGGGCGCCGAAGGCGCCGACGCGCTGCTGGTGACGCCGACCGACAAGCTGACGGCCGAGGTGATCGGCCGCCTGCCGAAATCGATCAAGATGATCGCGACCTTTTCGGTCGGCTACGAGCATATCGACGTCAATGCCGCGAAGGCGCGCGGCCTGCCGGTGTCCAACACGCCCGACGTGCTGACCGACGCGACCGCCGATATCGCCCTGCTGCTGATGCTGGGCGCAGCGCGCCGCGCCTATGAAGGCGAGCGGGCGGTGCGCGAGGCGACCTGGAAATCCTGGTCCACCACCTACATGCTGGGCGTGCACGTGACCGGCAAGCGGCTCGGCATCTTCGGCATGGGGCGGATCGGCCAGGCGATCGCCAAGCGCGCCCGGGCCTTCGACATGCAGGTCCACTATTTCAACCGCCGGCGCCTCCCTGCGGATCTCGAGCAGGGCGCGATCTATCACGCGCGCGCGGACGAGATGCTCCCGGTCTGCGACTTCCTCTCCATCAATGCGCCGGGCGGGCCGGAGACCCATCACTGGCTGAACGCCGAGCGCATCGCGCGCCTGCCGGACAAGGCGGTGGTGGTGAACACCTCGCGCGGGCCGCTGGTCGATGACAACGCGCTGATCGCCGCCCTGAAGTCCGGCAAGCTGTTCGCCGCCGGGCTCGACGTGTTCGAGAACGAGCCCAACATCCATCCGGGCTATCGCGACCTGCCCAACGTTTTCCTGCTGCCACATCTCGGCAGCGCGACGGTCGAGACGCGCAACGCCATGGGTTTCAAGGCGCTGGACAATCTCGATGCGTTCTTTGCGGGGCGGGAACTGCCGGACCGGGTGGTCTAGGCACGCGCCTCGCGAAACCGACCGCGCGGCCGCCGCTCTATCCCCTGCCCTCCGTGGCCAGCGCGCGCTTCACGGCGGCGCGCTCGTACATGCGCGTGCGATGGTCGTGCACCTTGGGAAAGCGCGCTGGGTCGACGCCGTCGCCTTCGAGCCATTCGGCAATGGTGAACAGGTATGGATCGCAGATCGTGTATGCCTCGCCCATCACCCACGGCCCCTTGAACATCGCGCGCTCGACGAGGTCGAAGCAGGCGCCCATGGTTTCGGGCAGCTTGCGCTTCATGTCGTCGAACGAGGATTGATCGTCCGCCCAGCGATAGCCGCGGCGCCCGTGTGCGTGCGCGACATGCACGGTCGACGCCAGGTAGCTGTTGAAAGCCTGAACCTGCGCGAAGGCGAAGGGGTCACCCAGCGGCGCCAGATTGGCGGCCGGATAACGTTGCGCAACGAAGGCGAGGATCGCCACGTTTTCGGTGAGGACGCCGCGATCCGTCACCAGCGCCGGCACGCGACCCTTCGGGTTAACCTGCAGATAGTCCGGCTGGCGCTGCTCGTTCCTGCTGAAATCGACGCGGATGGCGGTGAACTCCGCCCCGGCCTCCTGCAATGCGATGTGCGATGCCAGCGCACAGGTGCCCGGCCCGTAGAACAGTTTCATCGCGCGAACCTCCGTTGCGGATGCGCGGCGGTCAACCGGCCTTGACGATGGTCCCGACCGGCTGCGGCAGCGTGAAGGCGTGAATGCCGCCGCCGCCATAGGCCAGCTCGAGCGCGGGAATCTGGACCACCTCGCGCTTCGGGAACAGCCTGCTCATGGCATCGAAGGCCTTGCGATCCGCTGCATTGTCGTCGAAGGCGGGCATCACGATGCCGTCATTCGGCATATAGAAGTTGGTGTAGGAGAGCGCTAGCCGCCGTCCCTCCGGGTCGAACAAGGGTCGCGGCTGCTCCACCTCGACGACTTCGAGCTGCTGGCCCTTGGCGCTGCGCGCGGCCTTGAGGCGCTGAATGTTGTCCGCGAGAATCTTGTGATTGGGGTCGGCGGGATCGGAGCAGGTCAGCGCAAGCACCATCCCCGGCCGCACGAAGCGCGCGACATTGCCGATCTGGCCGCCGGTCATGTCGTCCTGCAGCCCGTCGCCCAGCCAGATGACCTGCTGCACGCCGAGACACTCGATCAGGACCTCTTCGACCTGCTCGCGCGTCATGTCGGGATTGCGGTTGCTGTTGAGCAGCGTCGCCTCGCTGGCGATCACGGTTCCTTCGCCGTCGACGTCGATGCCGCCGCCCTCCAGCACAAGATTGTGGGCATAGGCGCGCATCTGGAGATGCTTCAGGATCTCTTCCGCCACCTTGGCGTCACGCTCGTGGTCCTCGTAGCGGAAGCCCCAGGCGTTCCAGCGCCAGGTGACGCCCGCAACGCCCTTTGCCTGGTTCATGAGGAAGGTCGGGCCGTAGTCGCGGATCCAGCAATCGTCGTGCGGCAGCGAAACCTGCGCGACGCCGTTCGCGGTCAGCAGCGAGACCTCCGCGACGTTCTTCGGCTTGGTGACGATGGTGACCGGCTCGAACCGCGCGATGGTATTGGCGATCTCGGCAACGACATCGCGGGCGCCATCCAGATGCTCGCCCCAGGTTTCCGCCCGGCTTGGCCAAGCCATCCAGCATCGCTCGTGTGGCACCCATTCGGCCGGCATGGTGAAGCCGTCGGCCAACGGATTGCTCATAGGCGTCCCTGTTTCAAGCCTCGTCTCCACCTGCCGGTTGATCCGGGGTCCCTCTCCCAAGGCCGGGCAAGTCTAAGCAGGTTGCCCCACCCCTGGCTAGGGGCCTATTGGCCCGCCTTCTTCAGGGGGAGATCAAGCCTGATATGCAATTCCTTCAAGCGTGCGGGCGGAACCTCGGCCGGCGCCTGCATCAACAGGTCTTCCGCCCGCTGGTTGAGCGGGAAAGCGATGACCTCGCGGATGTTCCTCTCGTCCGCCAGCAGCATGACGATGCGGTCGATGCCGGGCGCCGATCCACCATGGGGCGGCGCGCCGAACTTGAAGGCATTCAGCATGCCGCCGAACTGGGCCTCCACCTCGCTCGACGGGTAGCCGGCGATCTCGAAGGCCTTGTACATGATCTCCGGCAAGTGGTTGCGGATCGCGCCGGAAGACAGCTCGACGCCGTTGCACACGATGTCGTACTGGTAGGCCTTGATGGTCAGCGGGTCCTGGTTCAGCAGGGCGTCCAGGCCGCCCTGCGGCATCGAGAACGGATTGTGGCTGAACTCGATCTTCTTCAGCTCCTCGTTGTACTCGTACATCGGGAAGTCGACGATCCAGCAGAACTCGAATCTTGTGGCATCGACGAGCTGCAGTTCGTCGGCCAACCTGGTGCGCACCGTGCCGGCGAACTTCTCGGCGATTGCCTTCTTGTCGCAGGCAAAGAACACGGCGTCGCCATCCTGGGCGCCAGTCGCGGACTTGATCGCGGCGATGCGCGCTTCATCGAGGTTCTTGGCGATGGGGCCTTTGGCGCCGCCCGCCTCGTAGACGATGTAGCCGAGGCCGCCGGCGCCCTGCGAACGCGCCCACTCGTTCAGCTTGTCGAAGAAGCTGCGCGGCTTGCCCGCCGCGCCCGGCGCGGGAATGCCGCGCACGATCGCGCCGCCGTCGATCGCCTTGGCAAAGATGCCGAAGCTGGAGCCGCGGAACGGCTCCGTCACGTCGGCGATCACGAGGGGGTTGCGCAGATCCGGCTTGTCCGAGCCGTATTTCAGCATCGCTTGCTCGAAGGGGATGCGCGGGAACGGCAGGGCCGAGACCTTGCGGTCGCCGGCGAATTCCTCGAACACGCCGTGCAGCACCGGCTCGATGGTGTTGAAGACGTCTTCCTGCGTCACGTACGACATCTCGAAATCGAGCTGGTAGAACTCGCCCGGCGAGCGGTCGGCGCGGCTGTCCTCGTCGCGGAAGCAGGGCGCGATCTGAAAATAGCGGTCGAAGCCGGCCACCATCAGGAGCTGCTTGAACTGCTGCGGCGCCTGGGGCAGCGCGTAGAACTTGCCCGGATGCAGACGCGCCGGCACCAGGAAGTCGCGCGCGCCCTCCGGCGAGGACGAGGTCAGGATCGGCGTCTGGAACTCGGTGAAGCCGGCATCGATCATGCGGCGGCGAATCGAGGAGATCACCTGCGAGCGCAGCACGATGTTGCTGTGCACCCGGTCGCGGCGCAGATCGAGGAAGCGGTAGCGCAGGCGCACCTCCTCCCCCGCATCCTCGTCGCTGTTGACCTGCAGCGGCACGACCTCCGCGGCGGACTGGATGACGTAGTCCTGGATCTGCAGCTCGATCTCGCCGGTCGCCAGCTTCGGGTTGGCGGTTTCCGCCGGCCGCTTCACTACCTTGCCGGTCACCGTCACCACGCTCTCGACCCGGGTCTGCTCGACCGCCTTGAACAGAGGAGAGGAAACGTCCAGCACGCACTGGGTCAGGCCGTAATGGTCCCGCAGGTCGATGAAGACCAGGTTGCCGTGATCACGCTTGCGGTGGACCCAGCCGGAGAGCCGGACCTGCTGGCCGACATCGGCCAGACGGAGCGCGCCGCAGGTATGCGTGCGGTAGGCGTGCATGTGAATTTCCTCAAAGATTCCAAGGTTTCGGCGCGAGAAGCCACGGAAAGCCGGGCTTTGTCAAGGCTGGGCCGGGAGGAGCCGCGACCCGCCCTTTCCAGACTCCGGCAAACCCGCTATAGCATCCGCCAATCATGGTTCGTCACGCCGCCGCAGATCCCCATCTGATCACCAAATCCGACGCGCTCGCCGAGTTCTGCCACGGCCTGGCACATGCGCCCTTCATCACGATCGACACGGAATTCCTGCGGGAAAAGACCTATTGGCCGATCCTCTGCCTGGTCCAGATCGCAGGCCCGGAGCAGGACCAAGTGGCGGCCATCGACACCCTGGCGCCGGGGCTCGACCTGACGCCGCTGCACGCCCTGCTCAACAACACCAAGGTGATCAAGGTCTTCCATGCCGCGCGGCAGGACGTGGAGATCTTTTTCCGCCTGACCGGGAGCATCCCCAAGCCGATCGTCGACACCCAGGTGCTGGCGATGGTCTGCGGGTTCGGCGATGCGGCGAGCTATGAGACGCTGGCGAGCAAGCTGGCCGGTGTGCGGCTGGACAAACTGGCGCGCTTCACCGACTGGTCGCGGCGGCCCTTGTCGGCGCGGCAACTCGACTATGCCCTGTCCGATGTCATTCACCTGCGCGGCATCTATCAGAAGCTGCACGACAAGGCGGACAAGACCGGGCGCCTGGAATGGATCGGGGAAGAGATGGCGCTGCTGACCGATCCCGCGACTTACGAGTTCAACCCGGAGAACGCCTGGAAACGCCTGAGGACCCGCTCGGAGAAGCCGCGCTTCCTCTCGGTGCTGAAGGAGGTCGCGGCCTGGCGCGAGCGCGAGGCGCAGACGCGCGATGTTCCGCGCAACCGCGTGCTGAACGACGAGAACATCGTCGAGATCGCCGCGCACCTGCCGGAGACGCCGGAGCAACTGGCGCAATGCCGCGGCCTGACGCGCGGATTCGCCGACGGCCGCAACGGCGAGGCGATCCTGGCCGCGGTGCGCCGAGGCCTGGCGGTGCCGGAAAGCGAGGCGCCGAGGCTGCCGCCACGCCCGGAGATCCCGTCGGGTCTGGGGCCCTTGATCGATCTCCTGCGCGTGCTGCTGAAGCTGCGCTGCGACGAGTTCGAAGTGGCGCAGAAGCTGATCGCCAGCGCATCGGACCTGGAGCGCATTGCTGCCGACGACCACGCCAAGGTGCCGGCCCTGCATGGCTGGCGCCGCAAGGTGTTCGGCGAGGAGGCGCTGGCGCTGAAGCACGGCAAGCTGGCCCTGACCGCCAAGGGCCGCTCGATCCGGATCATTTCGCTCGAGTAGCGGCGCTCTCTACTCCGACTGTCATACCGGCCAAGCGAAACGCCGAGCCGGGGCCCATGATGCATCACCGCGTTGCCGATGATTGCGTGGGTCCCGGATCACGGCGCTTCGCGGCCGGGATGACAGAAGAGGATGAGTGCTCGTGGTGCGCAGTCGTCAGACGATCTGCACAGCTTTGTCGAAGGCGCGCCCGACGGCCTCGAGGCGGCGCTGCACGGCTTCGCCGAACAGCAGGCGCGATTCCTGCGGCAGATGCAGGCAGATCTTGCCGTCCTTCCTGAAGAGCCGCGTCTGGGTCAGCATCGCGAGGGTGCCGCCGCTCAGCGAGTAAGCAAGGCGGATCACACTGCCGACGCGCCAGGCGAAGGTCACGTCGTCGTCCTTCACCAGGGACATGAACGGATCGGCATAATGCGTCTCGTCCAGGCTGGCGCCGTAGCGGATCGCCATGGCGAGCGCCAGGATCACGCGCTCAGCGTGATCGATGCCGGCAACCGGCATCCTGAGGACGCGCATGAAGGTCTGCTCGGAGCGGTAATCCGGATGCTCCCGCCAGCCGAGGTCGGAGAGCAGGCAGACCGCTTCGCGCAGGCGCGCGCGCGGCTCATCCTCATCGGAGAACAGGGGCGCGATCCAGTTATCGAGGGCATCGCTCACTGATTCGAAACGGCCATCGAGACCGGCGAAGTCCGCACAGCCGACCAGCAAGGGGTCGGCCGCCTGATCGCTCACGCCAAGCTTGGCGAACAGGCAGCCTTCGCGCAGCCCGTAGGCGGAGAAAAGGGTCCGCTCCGGCCTCGCGACGCGCAGCAGCCGCTCCATGATGAGGGCGCCCAGCGGCAGCGTGTCGATGCGGCGCTTGGAGATGCCTTCCAATGAGCTCAGGCTGCGCCGGCCGAGGCGGCTCACCACCCGCGCCAGATCCTCCGCCGGGCGCCGGCTGATCCGATATTCATGGATCACGTGGAGGGGATAGTGCGTCTGATCCATGTGAATCTTGGCCAGCGTACGCCAGGTGCCGCCCACCGGATAGAAGGTGCGGCCTTTTACTTCCTGCAGCCATGCCAGGTCTTCCAGGTGCCGGTCGATGATCTTCTGCGCGGCGTCCAGATCGCCCTCGGTCGCCTCCGCCAGGCGCAAAGGACCGATCGGCAGGGTGACCTGCTGACCGATCTTGCCCTTGTTCAGCAGCACCAGCTCCAGGCTGCCGCCGCCGAGGTCGCCCATCAGGCCGTCGGCATTGGGGACGCCGGCGAGCACGCCCAGCGCGGAGAGGCGCGCCTCCTCCTCGCCCGAGATCACGCGCACCGCAACGCCGGTGGCGTGCTCGATCTCCTTAGCGAATTCCTTGCCATCCTTGGCGTCGCGCATGGCGGCGGTGGCCAGCATCTCGACATCCGTCACGTTCATCGCGCGCGTCAGGGCGACGAAACGCCGAATGTTGATCAGCGCGTCCTTGCGACCCTCGGCATTCAGCTTGCCGGTCCGCTCCAACCCCTTCCCGAGGCCAGGCAGCGCCTTCTCGTTGAAGATCGGCACCAGGCTGCGCGAGCGCTTTTCATAGACCACGAGGCGAACGGAATTCGAACCGACATCGATGACCGCTACCCGCCCGGGCTTCGCCGCCTTGGCGATCGCGGCCGCTTGCCGCAGCGTTGCCGTCAATGAATCAACCCTTCAACAAATTCAGCTTGGGAGTCTTGGCACGTTTCTTAAGCGCAGAGCCGCGGCCCGACAAGCTCGGATTTGTCATGAAATAATGATGCGCGCTGAACGGCGGTTCCTCGCCCGGCTCGACCCGGTGATAGGTGCCGTAGGGGTCGGAAACCCAGCTCTGCATGTTGTCCTTGAGGTTCGCGATCATGATCTGGTCGAGGATCTGCTGATGGACGGTCGGGTTCTCGATCGGCACCAGCATCTCCAGCCGGCGGTCCATGTTGCGCGGCATCCAATCGGCAGAGGAGATGAAGACCTTCGCGTGGCGCGACGGCAGCGCCTGCCCCGCGCCGAAGCAGACGATGCGCGAGTGCTCCAGGAAGCGGCCGACGATGCTCTTGACGCGGATGTTGTCGGAAAGCCCGGGAACGCCGGGCCGCAAGCAGCAGACGCCGCGCACCACCAGATCGACCTTCACGCCGGCCTGGCTCGCGCGATAGAGCGCATCGATCAGCTCCGGATCAACCAGCGAATTCACCTTCACCCAGATGCTGCCGGTCCGGCCTGCCTTCACATGCTCGACCTCGTCGTCGATCAGGCGCAGCAACGTCGGCCGCAGGGTGATCGGCGCGAAGGCCACCTTCTCAGTCGCCTGCGGCGTCGCGTATCCGGTCATGTAATTGAACAGCCGCGCCGCGTCGTGGCACAGGCCCGGATCGCAGGTGAAGAAGCTGAGATCGGTGTAGATCTTGGCCGTCACAGGATGGTAGTTGCCGGTGCCGTAGTGAACATACGTGCGCAAGCTGCCGCTCTCGCGGCGCATCACCATCGAAACCTTGGCGTGGGTTTTGAGCGCCACGAAGCCGTAGACCACCTGCACACCGGCGCGCTCCAGGTCGCGCGCCCAGCGGATATTGGCCGCCTCGTCGAAGCGCGCCTTGAGCTCGACCAGCGCCGTGACGGATTTGCCCGCCTCCGCCGCCTCGATCAACGCCTTGACGATCGGGCTGTCCTCGCTGGTGCGGTAGAGCGTCTGCTTGATGGCGACAACGTTCGGATCGCGCGCGGCCTGCAGGATGAACTGCACGACCACGTCGAAGCTCTCGTACGGGTGGTGAACGACGATGTCCTTCTGGCGGACCGCGGCGAAGCAATCGCCCCCCATGTCGCGGATGCGCTCAGGAAAGCGCGGGTTGAAGGGCTGGAACTTGAGATCCGGCCGCTCGTCGACGATCAGCCTGGACGTGCTCGCGAGGCCGATCAGCCCGTCGAGCGGGAACACGTCGGCGCGATCGGCGCCCAGCTCGTCGATGACGAAGGCGAGCAGATCCTCCGGCATCTCGGCATTGACCTTGAGGCGAATGACCGTGCCGCGCCGGCGCTGCTTCAGGGCGGATTCGAAATGCCGCACCAGGTCTTCCGCCTCTTCCATGATCTCGATCTCGCTGTCGCGGATCAGGCGGAAATGTCCCTTGCTGATGACATCGAATTGCGGGAACAGCCGGTCGAGATAGAGTCCGGCCATGTCTTCGATCGTCAGGAAGCGGATGTTCTTGGTATCGGCGCCCGGCAGCCGGATGAAGCGCGGCAGCTGCGACGGCAGCGGCAGCAAAGCCCGCAGCATCTTGCCGTCGGCGGCGCGACGCAGCTCCAGCGCCAGGGCAAAGCCCTGGTTGGGCATGAAAGGGAACGGATGCGCCGGGTCGACCGCCATCGGCGTCAGGACGGGAAAGATCTGGTCCAGGAAATAGGTGTCGAGCCAAGCCTTTTCCGTGCCGGTCAATTCGCCTGGATCGACGACCGCGACCCCGGCCTCGCGCAGCAACTGACGCAAGCTGCGCCAATGGGCCTGCTGATCGCGCATCAGCTCGCCGCTGCGCCGGTTGAGAGCCGCCAATTGCTGCGCCGGGGTCAGGCCGTCGGCGCTGGTGACGGAAACGCCGGCGCGGATCTGTCCGCGCAGGCCGGCGACGCGCACCATGTAGAATTCGTCGAGGTTGTTCGCGGAGATCGACAGGAACCGCAGCCGCTCGAACAGCGGGTGATTCGGATTGCCCGCCTCGTCCAGCACGCGCTCATTGAAGGCGAGCCACGATAGCTCGCGATTGATGAAGCGGTTGGGTGAGGTCATCTCGATCTTGAGTGACGATAGGTCCGCTGCAGCGTCGTCCACGGCTTGCTCTCCAGCTCCGATTCGATTTCTGCCGGCGGCGGCCGCCGCGGCTGTGTTTTCCGTTTCGATCATAATCCGGCCGTTTCAAACGACGCTAAGGAGCATCCATGACACTTATGTGACATGCTCGCGGTTAAGATCATATAACATGATTTTCGCATTCTTGGACCTTGTTCGGGAACGTATCCAGGGGCATGTATAGCGCCCAATGGGCGGTCGTGCGCCGCCGAGGGAACCCTGGCCGACCGTGCCCAAAACACTGATCCTGCTGCGCCACGCCAAGTCCGCGTGGGACAATCCCAGCCTCGCCGATTTCGCTCGCCCCCTGTCCAGCCGCGGGCGCAAGGCGGCACCGCTGATAGGGGCATATCTTGCCCGCCACGGCTTAGTGCCGGACCTCGTCCTCGCCTCCTCCGCCCAGCGGGTGATCGAGACCCTGGACCTCGTCAGCGCCGGCTGGCCGGGCAAGCCGACAATCCGCAAGTTGAAGAGCCTCTATCTTGCCATGCCGCGCGAAATGCTGCGGCGGCTCCAGGCCGTGGGGCGTGAGCCGGACCGCGTCATGCTGGTCGGCCATAATCCCGGCATCGCGGACCTCGCCAACTGGCTGTGCAGTCTGGGCAAGGCGGAGCAGCGGGCCAGCCTTGCGCGCAAGTTCCCGACCGGGGCGACTGCCGTCATCGAGTTCGATGTCGAGGACTGGGCCGAGGTGGATGCGGAAACGGGGCGCCTGATCGATTTCGCCACCCCGAAACAGATCGAGCGCGCGGACTGACGGGCGCGGAGACACGCGCCGGCTATCGCCAGAAGCGCTTGGCTTCGGTGAAAGCGGCCCAGGCCTCGGCGCATTGCGCGACCTTCTCGTGCACGGCGTGCACCTGCCAGCCGATGATCATGCCCTGGATGCGCTGCAATTCGCTCCGCTCCAGCGCCTCCTGCCCGGCCGCGCGCTCCGCCAGCTGCCGCACCAATTGCCGCCCGACCGCGACGTCGTTCACCGCCCCCAGGCAATCCTGCAGGTCCGACAGGCGATCCTGGAAGCGCTTGGTCGTCTTCGGCTTGAATAGGGAGGAAAAGGCGAGCCCGAGATAGCGCAGCTTCTTGCCGAAGATGCGGAGGCGGTGAAGCTCCGCGTCGGGCAGTTCGGACCAGCGCTCGCCCAGCTTCATCAGGCGCTTGTAGCGGTTCTGCAGCAGCCGTTCCGCGAATGCGCGAACCGGCGTATCCAGGATCGGGCCGGCGAGTGCATGGCGCCACGCGCCCCTGTGCAGCCCCTGGAACATCTGCAACTGCATGGCCGCATAGCGGGGATTGTGCAGAGCCTGGATCGCCTCATGGCGGGCGGCCGCGCGCGCCTCCTCCGAGATCCGCAGGAAGCGCTGGAAGGGCTCGTCATTGGCCAAATGCGGAGACATCTGCGATAGCGTCTCCAGCACCAGCACGTCCAAGTCCCGCGCGGGACCGCAGGCGCGCTGCGCCCAGCGCAGATCGATCGACCAGGCCGCGTGAACGGTATCGTCGATCAGTTCGCGATACGCGCCGACGATGGCCCGCATCCGCCGCAGTGCGACGCGGAACTGATGGATCGCCTCGACCGCGCCAGTCTCCATCATCGCGACTTCATTGGCCTGCATCTGGGCCATGCAACCGGCGATGATCTTCTCGAAGGCGGCGGCAACGGTGTCGTCATCACTCAGCTTGACCGGGATCGCCTTCCGCGGCTGCGGCGTCGCGGCATCCGCCAGGGCATAGCCGCGCGCCGCCTTGGTCGCGTGCCCCAGGCGAAAGGGAACGAGTTCCAGCAAGTCCTCCGCGGCGCCCCAAAGATCGGCTTGGTCACCGCCCATGAGCTCGATCTCCAGCTCATGGATCGGCTCTTCGCGATCACCCGCGCGAATGCTGCCGCGATCCAGCGACACCTCGATCTCCGAGCTCCGATAGGGCAAGCGCCATGACGTGCGCTCGAAGGTGGTGTGGAACACCGGCTGCAGCCGCGGCCACACGCCTTCGCGCAGCTCGCGCGCGAGCGTCCGGTCGCTCACCTTCGCCAGGCTCGGCACGTTGCTCGGGAGCTCCGCCTCCAGTTCGCGGAAGGTCTGCAATCCCAGCGCGCCGCCATTCGGCACTTTCAGCGTCTGGATGCGCTTGCGGCCGATCTCACGCACGCGCAGGGCCATGCCGCGTTTCGCCAGATCGCGTTCCAAGGTGTCGAAATAGACGTTGCGAAGAACCTTCTTCGTTCCCTTGGGCCGTGAATCCGGTTTGAGGCGCGCCAGGAGTTGATGGGAATCGACGCGCTGGAGCGTTGCCGGCAATTGCAGCTTCAGCTCCGTCTCGGTCGGCATGCCTTCCCCGTGCACTTTTCCTTTGTGGCGCGCACCATAATGTTTAGCCTCTGCGCAACAAAGTTACAGAACGGCGTCAGTTTGATGACAGTGGACCGGGAAGGGTGTCGGGTCACAAACCCGTGAGCAGCGACATGACGGCCTGCCTCCCGGAGCGAGCGGCTGATAATGTAACCCTGTCAGTCACTTATGAACCGAGCAATTCGGCAGGCAAAGGGGAGCATACCAGATGAAGGGACGCATCGCGAAGCTGGGCGCCGTCGTCTTGACCGCAGCCATCGGTTTCACTACCGCCGTTAGCCTGGTGCAGGCAGCGGACCCGATCACCGAGCGCCGGGAGGCCATGAAGGGCAATGGCGCCGCGATGAAGGCGATCAACGCCGCCCTGGAGAATGGGAGCGCGGCCGACCAACTGGTCAAGCATGCCGACCAGATCAACAGCACCGCGATGAAGTTGGAGGCCTTGTTCCCCGCCGGAACCGACCAGCCGCAAGGCAAGGATCCCGGCCACACAATGGCCAAGCCGGACATCTGGCAGGACCCGGAGAAATTCGCGGCCGAGGTCAAGAAGTTCCAGGACGAATCCGCGATGTTCAAAACCGCCGTGGCCGGCGGCGACATCGGCGTGATCAAGGCGGAGTTCGAGAATCTTGGCGGTACCTGCGGCAGTTGCCACAGAACCTTCCGCGCCAAATAGGCCCTTACGCCATCAAGGCCAGGTGGATCGTCGCTGGAACGGCGGCGGCGATCACGCCACAGGCGAGGGCGCGCCGGAGCGGCGCGCGCCTCGTGCTGCCGCTCTGCTCCGCCATGCGCGCGGTCGAGCGCGGCAGGCGCGCGCGGCCAACGATCATGGCCCGCACCAGGTTCTCGCGCTTCAACCATCGATAGAGCGCAATGACAAGGATGTGCAGCAGCGCGAGCGCCAGCAGCACATTGGCCAACGGCTCGTGGATGCTTTCCAGGATCGAGCCGAGCCAGTCCGGCCAGCGGCCATAGAGCGGACCTTCGAACAGGACATCGTCGGTCGAGCTCATGCCGGATATGGCCTGCACCCCGACCAGAAGAATCAAGGCGAGCACCATCAGGCCGCCCGCCGCGTTGTGACCAAAGCCGTAGGACGGCAGGCGCTCCCGGAAGGCGTGAGCGAGATAGCGGATCGCGGCGTGCGGCCAGCGCAGGAAACCGGCGAAGCGCGCAGTGGGACTGCCGACCAGGCCCCACAGCAGACGGAATACCACCAGGCCAAGCAGCACCAGCCCGCTCTGATAATGCAGGTCCAGCTCGCCCATCTGGCCCGAGATCCAGGAGGTGGCGAAGAAGACCACGAACGCCCAGTGGAACAGCCGCACCGGCAGGTCCCATACCGGCACATCGACCAGCGGCTCCGTTTCTTCGCTCATCGCCTTTCCTTGCGGTGGTGGGAAGCGGCCCGGTCGCACTGCCCCGCCAGGTGCTCCGCAGCCATGTCCATGAACGCGCGCAATTTGGGAGATTGGTGCCGGTTGGCCGGATAGACAAGATAGAGGTCGTGCGGCTCCGTCCGATAGTTCTCCAGGATCCGTTTCAGCCGCCCGGCGCGGATAGCTTCTCCCACCGCGAAGTCGGGCAGGAATGCGATGCCCAGCCCGGCAAGCAGGAAGGACATCAGGAATTGCCCGTTGTTGGATTGGATGCCGCCATTCACTCGAACCGTCACGGGCTTGGCGCCGGAGAAGAACTTCCAATCATGCGGCGACGTTGACAAGGTATAGATCAGGCATGCGTGGTTCTTCAGTTCCTCCGGCGTCTTCGGCATTCCCATGCGTTTCACATAGCTGGGCGCGGCGCAGACGGAGCGCGTTATGCTGCCGATCCGGCGCGCGATCAGGCTGGAATCGGGCAGGCTGGTGCGGATGCGCAGGGCGACGTCGAAGCCTTCTTCGATCAGATCGACGAAGCGATCATTGAGTTCCACCTGGATCTCGAGCTTCGGATAGCGCTGCGCGATCGCGCAGATCACCGGCGCCAGCACGGCGTTGCCGAAATTGATCGGCGCGCTGACGCGCAGGCGCCCGCTCGGCTCCGCCTGTGAATTGCGGACCTCCGCCTCCACCTCACCCAGCTCATCCAGCAGACGGACGCAATTCTCGAAGTAGCGGCGGCCCGCGTCGGTCGCATTGAGACGCCGGGTGGTGCGATGGAGCAATGCGGTGCCGAAATGCGCTTCCAGCTCCGCAACCTGCTTGGAGACGGCAGCCTTGGACAGGCCGAGCCGCCGGGCCGCGGCCGAGAAGCCCCCGGTTTCCACGACGGTGCGGAAGGTACGCATGGCGCTCAGCCGATCCATACAGGTCCCATTGTCTACCAGCGGCGAACAATCCGATCGCGAGGATGCGCATACTCAGATCGGCGTGCAAGCACCTATATCGCAGTGACTGAGTTCACTTCCAATGGGATGCACGATGACAAGGATTCTGGTGCTGTACTATTCGAGCTACGGCCATCTCGAGACGATGGCGCAAGCGGTCGCCGAGGGTGTGAAATCGGTGCCCGGCACGGAAGTCGACATCAAACGCGTCCCGGAGCTGGTGCCGGACGACATCGCGAAGAAGTCCGGCATCAAGCTGGACCAGGCCGCACCGATCGCCACCGTCGACGAGCTTCCGAACTATGACGCGATCATTTTCGGCGCGCCGACGCGCTTCGGCATGATGGCGGCGCAGATGCGCAACTTCCTCGACCAGACCGGCGGGTTGTGGGTCAAGGGCGCGCTGATCGGCAAGATCGGCAGCGTCTTCACCGCCAGCGCCACCCAGCACGGCGGCCAGGAGAGCACCATCCTTTCTTTCCATACGACGCTGCTGCACCAGGGCATGGTCATCGTCGGGCTGCCCTATTCCTGCAAGACGCAGATGCGCCTGGACGAGATCACCGGCGGGTCGCCCTATGGCGCCAGCACCATCACCGGCGGCGATGGCAGCCGGCAACCCAGCGAGGGCGAACTGTCGATGGCCCGTTTTCAGGGCGAGCACGTGGCGAAGATCGCCGCCAAGCTGAGCGCTAACTCCTAGCTGCGGCCGCCTTCCTGAAGGCGGAGACCAGGAGTTCCACATCGCGGCGCGCCTGCTCGACGGGAGTCGAGACGGGCGCGTCGTTGCAGGCGGCGGCATGGAACGCGCGCAATTGCTCGCGGAACGCTTCCTCGTAGCTCACGCGGAAATCGGTCGTCTCGAGCGCATGGCCAGCGCCCCCGCGCCGCAGCGTGAGGCGCGTCGGCTCGTGGCGCAGATAGGGCGCCGGAAAGGTGAGCTCAACGATGCGGTCGGCGCAATAGATGCTCACCCGCTCGGTATAATCGGGCACGCCGGGCAACGTCAGGTGAGTCATCGATACGCGCCCGCCGCCTGGAAGGCCGAACGCCAGTTGCACGCCGCGCCCCTCGTCGAACCAGGCGGCCTGGTCCGGCACACCCGGCATCGGGCAACCCAGGTGAGCCAGCATGCCGTGCACCACGGCCACCTCATGCACCATGGCGGAGAGATAGCCGCTGGCCAACGCGCGGGCGCCCGCCTCGGTCGGATCCGCGCCGGTGGAGTCCCGCAGCTGCGCCGCGGTGGCCGCGCGTGCTTCCGCGCGCAGATCGGCCGGGATGTCGTTCGGCCAGACGATCGGCAGATGTGCCACGAACGGCTCGAAATCCGGATCGTTGACCTCGACCGCGATCAGCTTCACGTCGGCGATATCCGTTGGCAGCAGTTCCAGCGCGCGTTTATAGGCGGGATCGTGCCGCTTCATGTATCCGACCTGCAGCACGCGGCCCGATTTGTCGCGCGCTGCCGCGATGCGGTCGCAGCCGGCGAGCGTCAGCGCCAGCGGTTTCTCGCACAGGACATGGAGGCCCGCTTCGAGCGCGGTGACCGCCAGGTCCGGATGCAGCGCATCGGGTGCCGCGATCACCACAGCATCCAGGTTGCAGGCGAGCAGGTCCTTGAGCTCGGCGTGCACGTGCTGGAGGCCATAGCGCTGCCGCAACGCCTCGCGCACCGTCGCCGACGGGTCGGCCAAGGCGACGAAGTCGAAGCGGTCACGCTCCTCCCACAGATAGAACGCATGCTCCGCCTGCCCCACCAGGCCGGCACCCACCAATCCGATACGCAGTCTTTTCACGGTCCATTGCCCCCAGGAACACGCGGATCGCATGAACGGCTGTCGATTGAACCGTGTCAAGCGAGGCAATTGACAGAAACCCGTCACTCATGCGAAGGGAGCCGTGGGCCACGCTCCCCCACCGGAGCGCGACGTTCTGGAAGGGACGCGAATATGAACAAACCCGCTTTACGGCCGGCTCGGCCGTATTTTTCGTCCGGACCTTGCGCCAAGCGCCCCGGATGGACCCCCGAATTTCTTTCGCAGGCAGTGCTTGGTCGGTCGCATCGGTCGGCGGCCGGCAAGGCCAAGCTCGCCCAAGTCACTCAACTCAGCCGCGACGTGCTGGGCATTCCGGCGGACTACCGCCTCGGCATCGTCCCCGCCTCGGACACCGGCGCCGTGGAGATGGCGCTGTGGTCCCTGCTCGGCCCGCGCCGCATCACCGTCCTCGCCTGGGAAAGCTTCAGCAGCGAGTGGGCGAGCGACATCACGTATGAGCTGAAGCTGACCCCGCACGTGCTCAGGGCCAATTACGGCGAGCTGCCAAACCTCGGCTCGATCGACTGGTCGCATGACGTGGTGTTCGCCTGGAACGGCACGACCTCCGGAATCTGTGTGCCCGACGGCGCCTGGATCCCAGCCGACCGGCAAGGCCTCACGATCTGCGATGCCACCTCCGCCGTGTTCGCGATGGACATCGCCTGGAGCAAGCTCGACGTCGTCACCTGGTCCTGGCAGAAAGTGTTGGGCGGCGAAGCGGCGCACGGCATGATCGCGCTCTCCCCGCGGGCCGTTGAGCGCCTCGCCACATACCGCCCGACCTGGCCGATCCCCAAGATCTTCCGGTTGGCCAAGGACGGCAAGCTGATCGAAGGCATCTTCAAGGGCGACACCATCAACACGCCGTCACTGATGTGCGTGGAAGACCAGATCGACGCCCTCAACTGGGCGCGGAAAATCGGCGGCCTCCCCGCCCTGATCGCGCGCGCGAGGGGCAATCTTGCGACGCTGGAAGACTGGGTCGCCAAGTCGGGTTGGGCCCGCTTCCTCGCCGAGGATCGCAAGGCGCGCTCCAATACCAGCGTCTGCCTGAAGATCGTCGACAAGGAGATCGCCGCGTCGCCGGCGGCGGAGCAGGCGAATTTCGCCGCCACCATCGCCGGTTTGCTGGAGCAGGAGGGCGTCGCCTACGACGTCGGCGCCTATCGCGACGCGCCACCCGGCCTGCGCATCTGGTGCGGTGCGACCGTGGACCAGGCCGATATCGAGACGCTGACGCTCTGGCTCGACTGGGCGTTTGCCGAAGCCAAGAGCCGGATCGCGAACAAGGGATGACGGACATGCCAAAGGTTCTGATTGCGGATGAGCTTTCCCCCGCCGCGGTGCAGGTCTTTCGCCATCGCGGCGTCGAGGTCGACGAGAAGACCGGCCTCAAGCCCAAGGAGCTGCGCGAGATCATCGGCGCCTATGACGGCCTCGCCGTCCGCTCCGCGACCAAGGTGACGCCGGAAGTCATCGCCGTCGCGAAGAAGCTGAAGGTCGTGGGCCGCGCCGGCATCGGCATCGACAACATCGACCTCAAGGCCGCGACCGCCGCGGGCATCTGCGTGATGAACACGCCGTTCGGCAATTCCATCACCACGGCCGAGCATGCGATCGCGATGATGATGGCCCTCGCCCGCCATATCCCGCAGGCCGACCGCTCCACCCAGGCCGGCAAATGGGAGAAGTCGAAATTCGTCGGCGTCGAGCTCTATGCCAAGACACTGGGCCTCATCGGCTGCGGCAATATCGGCTCGATCGTCGCCGACCGCGCGCAGGGACTGAAGATGAAGGTGATCGCCTATGATCCGTTCCTGTCGCCCGACCGCGCGGTCGACCTCGGCGTCGAGAAGGTGGAGCTGGAGGAACTGTTCCAGCGGGCCGATTTCATCTCGCTGCACACGCCGTTGACCGACCAGACCCGCGGCATGATCAACACGGACTCGCTCGCCAAGTGCCGGCCGGGCGTGCGGATCGTCAACTGCGCTCGCGGCGGCCTGGTCGTTGAGGATGACCTGCGGGCGGCCCTGGAGAGCGGCCAGGTGGGCGGCGCGGCCCTCGACGTCTTCTCCGAGGAGCCGGCCACCGCCAACGTGCTGTTCAATCACCCGCATGTCGTCACGACACCGCATCTCGGCGCGTCCTCGACCGAGGCGCAGTTGAACGTGGCCCTGCAGGTGGCGGAGCAGATGTCCGACCTCCTGCTGCACGGCGCCGTTACCAACGCGCTCAACATGCCGTCCGTGACGGTGGAGGAGGCGCCGCGCCTTAGGCCGTATCTCAAGCTCGCGGAGCAGCTCGGCTCCTTCGCCGGCCAGGTGACGGAGGACCCGATCAAGCGCATCGTCGTCGAGTACGAAGGCCACGCCGCCGCGCTCAATATCAAGCCGCTGACCGGCACGATCCTGCAGGGCGTGCTGCGCGCGTCGCTCGACAACGTCAATATGGTGAACGCCGCCCACATCGCCCGCGAGCGCGACATCGAGGTCAGCGAGGTGCGGCACGAGCGCGAGGGCGATTACCACACCCTGATCCGCCTGACGGTGGAGACCGACCACTTCACCCGCGACCTTGCCGGTACCCTGTTCGCGGAGAAGCGCCCGCGCCTGGTGCAGATCAAGGGGATCAATGTGGACGCCGAGCTTGGGCCGCACATGCTTTACGTCACCAACGAGGACAAGCCGGGCATGATCGGCAACCTCGGCAAGACCCTGGGCGACAATGGCATCAACATCGCGACCTTCGCGCTCGGCCGCTCGGCGCCGGGCAAGGACGCCATCGCCCTGATCGAGATCGATGGTCCGATTCCGCCGCCCGTCCTGGAGCGGGTCCGCACGTTGCCCAACGTGCGCCAAGCGAAAACACTGGTATTCTAGGCCAATGGCAAACCGGATTCGGCTGAAATCGCTGCCTCCTCTGCCCGTGCGCAGCGAGGAAGAGAACCAGCGCCTGCTGAAGGAACACCAGGACAAGCTGGTGCGCATCCAGCAGGCCATGCTCTTCACCGGGCAGCGCGCCGTCGTGGTGTTCGAGGGCATGGACGCCGCCGGCAAGGGCGGCACCATCCGGCGCCTTGCCTGGGCGCTGGACCCGCGCTCCCTCAAGGTCTGGCCGATCGGGGCGCCGAACGAGATCGAGGCCAAGCAGCATTACCTGCAACGCTTCTGGACCCGGATGCCGGAGTACAGCCAGATCGCCGTGTTCGACTGGTCCTGGTACGGGCGGGTGCTGGTCGAGCGGGTGGAGGACCTCACACCCAGCAAGGACTGGCGGCGCGCCTACGGGGAGATCAACGCTTTCGAGCAGCAACTGGTCGATGCCGGGATCAAGGTGGTGAAGCTGTTCCTGCATGTCAGCAAGAACGAGCAGCGGCGGCGACTGATCGACCGGATGCGCGATCCGCTGAAACGCTGGAAGCTGACCTACGAGGATTTCCGAAACCGCAGCCGCTGGGCCGACTATGTCAAGGCGACCGAGGACATGCTCGAGCGTACCAGCACCAAGGCCGCGCCGTGGCACGTGGTGCCGTCGGACGACAAACCGGCGGCGCGGATCGCGGCGCTCGGCATCCTGGCCGAGCGGTTGAGCGCGGGGCTCGACTTGTCCCTGCCGCCCCTGGACCGCCGGATCGCCCAGATCGCGCTGAAGATGCTGGGCAAGGATACCGCGAAGCGGTCGCGCTGAAGCGGACCGGCCTTGACAAATTCCGGGCATGGCGTGGAATCCCTCCTGTTGCGCGTTCGCGCGGGTTCAGCCACCAAAAATTCAGGAGGGTGCTGTGCGTTTTCGATATGTGGTTTCGCTGGCAGTTGCCGCGCTCGGCGCCGGGTGCGCTTCCGATGAGTCGCCCCAATTGGGAACCCATCGCTATTCATGCGACGACGGCCTCGCATTCACTGCGACCTATTATCAGGCGGCGCAGACGGCCGCGATCCGGCTTTCGACCGGCGCCAACGACACTCTGAAGCAGGAGGTCTCCGCGTCGGGATCGCTCTATGCCTCGGAGCGCCATCGCCTGCACACCAAGGGCGACGAGGCGCTGCTCGATACGCGCGATGACGGCGTGACCCATCGCTGCGTGGCGGCGCGGCAGTGAGGCATAGCGCGCGGGAGGCCGGGTCGGGTGCCGGCCGCTGATCCCGTTACGGCATGAGCGGGACGGGCCACGTCGTCGACGCGGAGCCGAGATGCGTGACCCTGCGCGATGCGATCGCAACGCCCTTCGCCTCGGTGGTGCCTGCCGAGGCGACGGAACAGCCGCCGCGCGACGAGCATGTCACAGCCTATACTCGCGGCTGCCTCTATGACGCGGATGGCGTCCGGGTCGACCTGTCGGTGCGGGCCGGCGGGATCGCGCGCGACCGGGCGGCTTCGAGCGATCCCGACATCCTGCCGAGGGAGCAGCGCGGCGGCACCTGGCTGACCGGCCGCACGCTCTATCTCGGCGCTTTCATGGGCAGCTACGGGCGCTTCATCACGGAAGGCCTCTCGCGCTACTGGCTGAAGGATGCCGGCACTTTCGACCATGTCGTCGCCTATCCGTTCCTGCGCGACAACGGGGACCTCGGGATTCAGGACTTCCACCGCTACTTCGCCGGGCTGCTGGGGGTGCCGATCGGCCGCTTGGCGATACTGCGCAGCCAGACCGTGTTCGACGAGATCGTGGTGCCGGAACAGCTCTGGGTCAGCGACCTCCAGGTGAATGCCGGGATGCGCGATCTCTACGGACGCATCCGGGATCGCCACGCCGGCGGCAGACCGGCCGGCCGCATCTTCCTGTCGCGCGCCCCGTCGCCGCGGCTCGGCAACCCGGCGGCGGTCGAGGAGGCGTTCGCGGCCTTCGGCTTCCGGGTGCTGCATCCGGAGCGGCTGCCGATTGCCGACCAGCTTGCCCTCTATGCCAATTGCGAGATCCTGGCGGGGCTCTCCGGCGGCGGCATGCACAATTGCCTGTTCGCGCGGCCGGGCCTGCTGACCATCGAGGTCGGGGATCGGCCTGCCCGGCGCCGGCCGGCTCCCGTGCAGCGCATCGCCAACGAGCTGGCGCAGGTCGAGGCGCGCTTCATCCGCTTCGGCGAAGGGACGGAAGCCGCCATCGACCCGAAGACCGTCCGGAAGAGGTTGCGCGACACGCTCGGCGAATTGCCGCGGCGCGGACCGGTGGTCTTGCTCCGCCTCGGCCGCATCATCAAGCGGCTGCGGAGCGGGACCGCGCCCTGAGGGTCAGGCGGATTTGCGCGGCGGGTCGTAGAACATCCGGTTGGCTGCCCAGCATCGCACCATGGAGCGTTCGATCTTGTGCTCCTTGTGGTACCAGATCTCGATCCACATCTCCGTGCCCGGCTTGGCATAGGCCGCGGGCAACCGCGCGTAAGCGATGTTCTTCTTCAGCGTCGGCGACCAGCAGGCCGAGGTGGTGAGGCCAAGCTCCCGCTTGCCGGCCCGATCCGCGTAGAGGAAGGAGCCTGGCGCCGGCTTGCGCCCTTCGATCTCGATGCCAGTCAGCACGTGGCGGCTGAGGCCCTGTTCCTTCTCGCGCTTCAGCGCGCGCTTTCCGACGAAATAGCCTGGCTTGTTGAGGTTGACAGTCCAGCCGATGCCGAGCTCGTAGGGCGACATGCGGTTGCTCGGCCGCAGCGCGTGCAGCGCGCTGGAATAATCGAGGTCGATCAGGATGAAGCCGGCCTCGATGCGCGCGATCTCCAGCGCCTGCGCGCCGATCGGCGCGATCTTATGGTCGCGTCCGACCTCGAACAGGCGATCCCACAGCCAGAGCGCGTCCGCAGGCCTCACCCAGAGCTCGTAGCCGAGATCACCGGTGAAGCCGGCGCGATCGATGCGCAGCCATCGGCCGTTCAGCTCCAGCTCGATGATGCCGAAGCGCGGCAGATGTTCGATACCGTTGATTCCGAACGCGCGCAGCACGTCGCGCGACTGCGGCCCCTGCAGCGAGAGGCCGGCGAGATCGTTGGACGCTTCCTCGATCTGGACCTCGAAGCCGTAGGCAGCCTGCTCCAGCCAGTGGAGCTGGTCTTTCGCGGCGTTCAGCAGGAAGTCGTTCTCGCCGAAGCGGAAGATCGTGCCTTCTTCCACCAGCATGCCGTCATCCTGGCACCAGGCGGTGTAGAAGGCCTGCATCGGCTTGATCTTGGAAAGATCGCGAGTGATCAGGTGATTGACGTACTCCGCAGCTTGCCGGCCGGCGATGCGGTATTTGATCAACGGCGAGATATCGTAGACCGACGCGCCATTGCGGATGGTGAAATATTCCGACTGCACGGATTCGAAGGCGGCCGGCGAATAATGGCCGGTCCAGCGCATCCAGTGATTGCCGTGCATGAGCGCTTCGATGCGCTCATGGAATGGCGTCCTGCGCAGAAACGGCTTCACATGCTCGACATAGGCCGTCATGCCGCCCCCACGACGCGCTTTTGGGCGCGCACATCCTTCAGGATTTCGCGCGCGGCGTTGTAGCCAGGCGCGCCGGAGACGTTGCCGCCCGGATGCGCGCCGGCGCCGCACAAATAGACACCCGGCACCGGCATCCGATATTCCTGTGCCTGGCCGGCGGGGCGCAGAAACAGCACCTGGTCGAGCGTGATCTCGCCATGGTGCCACTGGCCCCCGGTCATGCCGAACTGCGCCTCGAGATCATGGGGCGTCAGCACCTCCATCGCGGTCACGCGCTGCCCCAGGCCGGGCGCGACCTCCTCCAGTACCGCCAAGCTGCGCGCGCCGATCTGCTGCCGCGCCTCGTTCACCGAACTCTCGCGCAGACGATAGGGGCAGTATTGCGCGACGATCGAAGCCACGTGCTTGCCGGCGGGCGCGAGCGACGGATCGCCGAGGCTCGGTATCGTGACCTCCAGCGCCGGGCGGTCCGACACGCGGCCATATTTGGCGCAATCATAGGCGCGCTCTATGTCGTCCGGCTTCGGCGCCACGACGAGCCGCCCGCCCGCCTTGGCGAGCGCCTCCGGCAGACCGTCCAGCGCGAGATGGATCTTGGCGGCGGAGCCGTTCATGCGCAGATGACGCATGCGCGAGACGAACATCGTGTCGAGGTTGCGCGGCCCGATCAATTGCAAGGCGGTGCGCTGCGGATCGGCATTGGACGCGACGTGCGGCGCCCGCACCTCTTCCCCGGTCGACAGCACCACGCCGGCCGCCGCATCGCTCTCGATCAGGATGTGGTCGACGGCGGCGCCGGTGCGGATGGTCGCGCCGGCGGCAGTCGCCGCCTTCGCCAGCGCGTGGGTGACGCTGCCCATGCCGCCCTTGGGCAGCAGGAAGCCGCCCTGCCCGTTGGCCCCGAGGCTCGCCAGGCGATAGAGCAGATTGAACACGGTGCTCGGCGAACGCGGGCCGAGACAGAGGCCCAGCACGCCCTCGAAGCAGAGCAGCGCGCGCACCGGCTCGCTTTCGAGGTAGTCGTTTGCGAGGTCGTTGACGTTCATGGTGAGGATGCGCGTCAGCTCGAGCATGTCCTTGCGTCCGAGCCGGCGCATGGCCCAGGCGAACTTGCCGAGGCTGAGCTTGCCCTCCCAGCCCATCCGGGCGATGTCCGGGCGCGGCGGCGTGCTGAGGGCATAGGCAGCGAGCGCACCCGCCATCCGCGTGAGCCGTGCCATCGCCGCGGGATAGGCCTCCGCATCGGCGCGGCTGATGGCGGCGATCGAGGCGGCATCGCCCGCATCGAAGCTGGATCCGCCGGGCAGCAGGCACCGCGTCGCGACCCGCTGTGCCCTCAGGTCGAGGCCATGCCGCGCGAGGCCGAGATCGCGCGCGATGGTGGGGTGCAGCGCGTGCAGCAGATGCGCAACGCCGGAGACCTTGTAGCCCGGCACGAACTCGCGGGTGACGGCCGCGCCGCCGACCTGTGGCGCCGCTTCCAGCACCGTGACCTTGAGTCCGGCCTTCGCCAAATAGGCCGCCGCGACGAGCCCGTTATGCCCAGCGCCGATGATGACGACGTCAGGTTGAGTCCGAGGGGCGCTCATTGCACGACCCCGCGCTTGAAGTCCTTCAGCATCTCGCGCGCGGCATTGGCCCCCGGCGCGCCCATGACGCCGCCGCCGGGATGGGTGCCCGAGCCGCACATGTAGAAATTGTCGAACGGTCCGCGATATTGCCCCATCCCGGGGAATGGCCGGTTGAACAGAAGCTGATCCAGCGTCAGCTCGCCATGGAAGATGTTGCCTTCCGTCATGCCGACTTCGTTCTCGATGTCCCAGGGCGTGCGGCATTGCACATGCAGGACAAGCTTCTTGAAGCCCGGTGCATGGAGCTCGATGGTGTCGAGCACGTCCTTCTCGTATTGCGCCTTCATCTCCGGAGTCCACGGCCCCTCCGCGAGCTGGTACGGGACGTATTGCACGAACACCGACATGAAATGCTTGCCCGGCGGGGCCATGGTGGGATCGACCGTGGTCGGGATCACGCAATCGAGGAAGGGCTGCTTCGACCAGCTTCCGTATTTGTAATCGTCGAAGGCGCGCTCGATGTAGTCGAAATCCCCGCCGATATCGATCGTGCCATAGGCCGCTTCCTTGCCAAGGCCGGCAAATTCCGGCAGCCCGTCCAGCGCGATGTTCAGCTTCCCCGAGGAGCCGCGGATCTTGTAGTTCCGGGCATAGCGATGGATGTCGGGATCGATGGAATCCAGGTCGCCCTTGTCGACCAGCTTGAGATAGGTGCGCTTGGGGTCGGCGTTGCTCACGATCGCTTTGGCATAGACCTCCTCGCCGGATTTCAGCGCAACGCCGACGGCCTTGCCACCCTTGACGATGACCTTCTCGACCTCGGCATTGACCCGGATCTCGACGCCGGCCTCCTCCGCCGCGGCGGCGATCGCCTTGCTGACCGAGCCCATGCCGCCGCGCGCAAAGCCCCAGGCGCCGATCTGCCCGTCCACCTCGCCCATGTAGTGGTGCAGCAGCACATAGGCCGTGCCGGGCGAATAGGGGCCGAGGGCGGTGCCGATGATCGAGGACGCGGCGGCCAATCCCTTCCAGCGCGGCGTCTCGAAATACTGGTCCAGGAAATCGGCGACCGACATGGACCAGAAGCGGATCATGTCGTACATGTGCCGCTCGCCCAATCGTCCGAACTCCCGCCCGATGCGCAGCAGGCCATCGAGGTCTTCCCGATGGCCCCAGGGGTTGATCCGGTTCTGCACGAAGGGATTGATCTGTGTCGGGTCGGGCGGCGTCATCAGCAGCGTACGCTTGATGAAGCGGCAGTGGCGGCTGATTTCCATCGCGTATTCGTCGTAGGCCTCCGCGTCGCGGATCGAGTGGCGGCGCAGCGACTCCCGCGTGCGGTCATGGTCGTTGTAGTAGATGATCCCCTCGCCCTCCGGATTGGGCGCGGAATTGATGTCATACGGGATGACCTGCAATCCGTGCCGCGGCAGATCGAGGAAGCGGAATATCTCCGGCCGCAGCAGGGAGCAGACATAGGAGCAGGTCGAATAGATGAAGCCGGGAAACTTCTCCTCCGACATCGCGGCGCCGCCGACCTTCTCGCGCCGTTCCAGCACCAGGACCTTCAGTTTGCTCTTGCCGTTCTTCTCGCCGCCCTTGGCGAGATAGGCCGCGCAGGTGAGGCCGTTATGGCCGCCGCCGATGATTATTGCGTCGTAGCTCTGCTGCATGGCCAAGCCCGTATGGAAAGACGAGAACGATCGCGGCGCGCCTGCCGCAGCAATCGTCACCATCCTGCCGAAGCGCTCCCGATCCGTCAATGAATAATGTACAGTCATACATCGAATGTGCACCAACACGCTGATTTTTGGTCATACTTGACCATCTTGAAATGCTCTTGCGCAGCCTCGGGACGAATCGTCAAATAGGCTTTCGGTCCGAGTCATCTGGCGGCGTTCGGGGGACCATGAACAAGGTTGAATTGCGCAAGCACGCAGCGCGGCTCTATCGCGAGGCGCTGGTCTGGGACGATCATTCCGGCTTCGATCCGCATGGCGGGGCCGATCTCAACAATCTGGATATCTGGCGAAAGGCGGGCGTGCACTACCTGTCGGTTAATGTCGGCTACGACGTGTTCGACTGGCAAGCGACGATCAGCACGTTGGCGCGCTTTCGCGCCTGGCTGCAGACGCATTCGAAGAGATACGCGCTGGTGAGGACCACGGCGGACATCAAGCGCGCCCGCAAGGACGGCAGGCTCGCCATCGCCTTCGATCTCGAGGGCATGAACGCGCTCAACAGCGATCTCAACATGGTGCGCCTCTATTACGACCTCGGCGTCCGGCAGATGCTGTTCGCCTACAACCTCAACAATCTCGCCGGCGGCGGCTGCCATGACGGCAATGCCGGCCTCACCGCCTTCGGCCGCGACGTGGTCCGCGAGATGAACCGGGTCGGCATGCTGGTGGACTGCTCGCACTCCGCCTATCGCACGACGATGGAAGCGATGGAGGTGTCGGAGGCGCCCGTCATCTTCTCCCATTCCTGCGCCAAGGCGCTGCGCAATCACGGCCGCAACATCGTGGACGAGCAGATCAAGGCCTGCGCCAGCACCGGCGGCGTAGTGGGCGTCACCGGCGTCAGCCTGTTTCTGGGGGAGAACGACACGCGCAGCGAGACCTTCGTCAATCACATCGCGCATATGGCGGACTTGGTGGGCGCGGAGCATGTCGGGATCGCGCTCGACTACGCGTTCGATGCCGACAAAGTCGACGATCTCCTGGACGGCAACCAGGCTTACTGGCCGCCGCACGAGGATTACGGCCGGTGGCCCACCGCCTATGTGCCGCCCAGGCAGTTGCTCGAGATCACCGAAGCCATGGTCAAGCGCGGCTTCCGCGACCGCGAGATCCTGGGCGTGCTCGGCGGCAATTTCATGCGCGTGGCGAGCCGGGTATGGAAGTAGCCCGGGAACTCAGCGACGATTGCCTCATTCGGTCTTGCGAGAGCAGGATGCGCCGCTCTAGAGAGGTTCAGACGCGCGGCTTCGAAAGCCGCGCGCCTCGTCATTCGTAAGGAGCACGTGGAATGAAGCGTCTGGATGCCAAGCTCGCCCGCATCAGGTCCGGTCATTACACACGGACCGACTTCATCGTTGCGGACGCCAAGGACGGCGATATGGGGCCGAGCCTGACCTCGAGCGGGCCGCATCGCCAGCCCGACGGCACCTGGACACGCTACCGCACGCGCGCGGAGTTCCTGGACCAGATCGCCGCCATCGTGCGGCAGGACGTCGTCGACATCATGCTGCTATCGGCATCGAACCTCGAGCTGCTGAACGAGCGCGAGCTGTTCCGCAACAGCGCGGTCAAGCCGGCGATCCGCGCCAATGACACGACCGACATCTGGCGCTGCCGCGGCGCGGCCTATCACAACAGCCCGTCCCACCCTTTCCGATCGGCCTCGCTGCCGCAGGTCATGTACGGCGCGGCCCTGCCGACGCCCGACCGGCACGTCGTCGGCACCGATCTCGGCCTGTATTCCATCACCTTCAACAACGACATCGAGGCGGACCTGCGCTCGCTGGAAGCCTTTCGCGATTTTCGCGCGGACGCCGTCGCGCACGGCTTCAGGTATTTCCTGGAGGTGTTCAATCCCAACGTCGACACCGGGATCGATCCCAAGGTCCTGCCGCACTACGTCAATGACGTGATCCTGCGCTGCCTCGCCGGCCTCACCAAGGCGGAGCGGCCGCAGTTCCTGAAGATCGCCTATAACGGCCCGAAGGCGCTGGAGGAGCTGGCCTCGTTCGATCCCAGCCTTATTGTCGGCGTGCTAGGCGGCGGCGCCGGCACGACGCGCGATTGCTTTGAGCTGCTCTACCAGGCGGAGCGCTACGGCGCGCGCGTCGCCCTGTTCGGGCGCAAGATCAATTTGGCGGAGGACCCGCTGGCCATGGTCGCCATGATGCGCCAAGTCGCGGACGGCGCGATTGCACCGGCCGACGCCGTAAAGGCATACCACGGCGAGCTGCAGAAGCAGAACATCACGCCCGCGCGAACGCTCGACGACGATATCGTCGTCACCGAAGCACCGCTGAAGGCCGGCTAAGGGGGCGCCATGACCGGCACCCGGCGCGGCTTCGTCACCGGCGGGACCTGGTGCGCCGATCTCAACAAGATCGTCGAGTTCTGGCCGCCGGAGGATTCGATCGCGGAGATCCATCAGGTCGACCTGCGCGGCGGGGGCTCGGCCTCCAACCTCGCCATCGACATGAAGAAGCTCGATTCCGCGATGCCGGTGGAAACCATCGGCATCGTGGGCGATGACGAGAATGGCCGCTTCCTGCTGAGCCACGCCGATGGCTTCGGGATCGACCGGCGGCAGATCGCCGTCACGAGCGAGTTGCCGACACAATTCACCGATTGCTTCGGGTCGAAGCGCACCGGCCGGCGCACGCATATCTACTACGCCGGCTGCGCCGCCTTGCTGACGCCCGATCATTTCGACTTCTCCAGGACCAGCGGGCGCATCTTCCATCTCGGCCTTCCCGGCATTCATCGAGGACTGGACTCGCCCTGGCAAGGCGATGCGAATGGCTGGGTGACCGTTCTCAAAAACGCCAAGGCCGCCGGCCTCACCACCAATTTCGAACTGGTCATGATCGAGCCGAAGCGCCTCGCCGGCATCATCCGGCCGTGCCTGCCGCATCTCGACTATCTGATCGTCAACGACTGGGAGATCGGCGCCCTGGCTGACGAGCGGACCTACAACGAGGGCGTGACGGATATCGATGCCTGCCTCCGGGCGGCGCGCCACGTACTCACGCAGGGCAGCGTCGGCCTGGCGGTTGTCCATTTCCCGAGGGGCGCGATCGCGGTTTCACGGGACGGCGTCGTGACCCGGCAGCCCTCGGTCAAGGTGCCGCAATCCGCCATCGTGAGCGCCAACGGCGCCGGCGACGCCTTCGCCGCCGGGATGCTCTACGGCCTGCACGAGCGCTGGGAGGTGGGGCGATGTCTCGCGCTTGCCCACGCCACCGCGGCGGCGTCCCTGCGCGGCGCATCGACGACGGATACGGTCGAGAAGTGGCAGAACTGTATGCAGCTGGCCGAACGTTGGGGCTGGAACGAGTGGCCCGCATGAGTCGCATCGGCCCGTACATGCAATAGGTTTCGACTTATCGCTGCCGGCCCGATCGTTCGCTCAGCCAGGTAGGTATCTGCTCGGACGAGGACCAGCCCCAGTCCGCAAGCATGTCGATCAGCGACTCAATGTCTGATCCGATCTTAACGGCTGAGAAGCCGTAGCCATTGGCCTGGAGGCCCCTGGCGTGAGGCCCAATGACGCTCCAATCCGGATCTGCAATCATCCCGTTCCTGTCACCGAACTGTTTGACGTGCGCCGTCGCTCTGACGCATGTGCCGTCCGAGAGCTGACTTCGCAGGGAGCATCGACGCTGATGCCCAACTTCATCCCAACGTCCTTCCACGCCCTCACTTGATCCAGCATCTTGGCTCTCAATAGTGTTTCGGAAACACGCTCTTCAGATGCGCGCGCATCAGGTCGACCGCACGCTCGCGGGTGACAAGGCCGAGCATGATGTTGATCCAGAGCCCGTCGCCCGCGGCCAGCAGGAACTGCCCGGCCTTCTCCGCATCGAGGTTCTTGTAGCGTCCTGACAGCGCGAGGGCGCGGCAGGCGCGCATCAGCGCCTCACCGTATTCCGCGTCGCTCTCGGTGCAGGCTTCCATGTATTTGGGGCGGAACCGCGTCTCGCTCCAATAGGCGACCCACACCGAGATCCGCTCGTGGCGGCATACCTTCGGGTGGAACTGCGCCATGGTCACGGCTTCCAGCACGGCGGCGGGATCCTCCCCCGCCTTGTCGCGCGCCTCGTGCCAGACGTCCCGGAACTCGCCCGTCACCGCCCGCAGGGCCTCCAGCAGGAGCGTGTCCTTGCTGGCGAAATATTGGTTGACCGCGCCATTGGCCATGCCGGCCTCTTTCACCACGTCGGCAATGGTGGTCTCGCCGATGCCGTGCTGGCTGATGGCACGGATCGCGGCCTCGATAAGCTGCTCGCGCCGGATGTCGCGCACCGCCTTGCGGGCGACTTTCAAAGTATTGCGCTGTTTGCGGGGCTTCGACGAACGGTCTGGTTTCGGCACGGGCGAGGCGACTCAAATTTCGGTCGCACACCATAACGATTCCATTTGCCCCAGGCCAGGGACGGAATCTTCATGCGGTCTCGGATCAACCGCGCAGAACGGATTGAAGCGGCTCGAATCCCTCATCCCCAGCAGCGTGTCATCGCGCGCTCGACCGCGCTGTCATCACGGATTCACAGGGGATGCGCAAATTTGGACTCGCGCGATCCATTATGGTTCGGATAGCATGAGTTGGTTCCGCACGACGAGACGAGCAATATATTCGGCGCTTCGCGTCTTTGGCCGCGACATACTTTCGCGACGGCCGGGGCGGACGGCAGCACGCAACGACGTGCCAAAGCTGACAGATGATGCCGCGCGGTCGGAGAGCGGGCCAAGCGACGGTGCAGTTGACCGGACACGGTCGGGATGTTTTCTGTTTGGGAGGTAATGATGCGGAAAGCCGAGAGAGCAGCGGCGCGCGGCGCTGACGACATTCAGGCGCAATTGAGTGAGGCATGGTCGCAACAATTCAGCCGCTCGGGCGAGACATATGGCCGCCTGTTCGCTGCGATGCGCGATGAATTCGCGAGCTTCGTGCAGCGCCGGCTGGACGCCAACCTGACGACCATGCGCGAGTGGTCAGAGTGCCGCAGCTTCAACGATGCCTTCGCCTTGCAGCAGCGCTGGGTCGAGCGTGCCGTCGAGCAGTATATCGACCAGGGCAACCGCGTCATGGAGACCTGCCGCCTCGCGGCCGGCGACATGACGGAGACGACAGCGCCTAAGGCCGAAAGCGAGCGGCCGACACCGGAGCGCAGGACCGCCGCCCACCGGCATGCCGAGCCGGATATCAAGCAGGCGGCCTAGCCCAATCCTGCATCGAGGCGCCCCTCCTCCGGCCTCCGGAGGAGGGGTTGCTTCTCAGTCCTTCGGGCGCCACTCGAACACGGCCAGCAAGCAGCCGGTTTCCGTGCGCGAGGAATGGTGGGTGCCGGGCACGAACGAGACGAAGTCGCCCGTCTTGAACACCGTGCCGTCGGAGTCGATCAACTCGCCTTCCAGGATCAGGAACTCCTCGTAGCCCGGGTGATCGTGCGCGATGGTCTGCGCGCCCGGCTGCATGCGCATGAAGTAGCTGCCGACCCCCGTCTCCTTGCGGTAGCTGATCGGCAGCCAGGACATTTCGGGCTGCAATGGCCCATCGAGGTCATAGGGCTTAAAGGGTGTGCTAGCGATCGCGGTGATGCTGCGGCTCATCTTCGCTGTCCCCGTTGATGGCCCGCGCGGCGGGCAAGGTCACGGTGACAGTAGTGCCGATTCCGGGCGTCGAGTCGATCCTCAAGTCGCCGCCATGCAACTCCGCCAGGTGCTTGCTGATGGGCAGGCCGAGGCCGGTTCCGCCCTTGGCGCGGGTGGAGCTGTGGTCGATCTGGAAAAACGGCTGGAACACCTTGGTCATGGCCGATGGGTGAATGCCGACGCCGGTATCGGCGACGATCAGCTCGATATCTCCGCGTAACGTCCGGCCAGCCGCGATCGAGACCCTGCCGCCGGCCGGAGTGAATTTGACGGCGTTGGAGAGGAGGTTCAGCAGGATCTGCTTGAGGGCGCGCTGGTCTCCGCGCAGCTTGACCGGTCGCGCCAGTTGGCTGGTCAGGACAATCCCGCCGTGTTCCGCGCGCCCTGCCACCATGGTGCGGCAGCTTTCAACCACCCGGCCCACATCGACGATCTCCTCCGCCAGCTTCAGCTTGCCCGCCTCCAGCTTCGACATCTCGAGGATGTCGGTGATGATGGCCAGCAGCATCTCGCCGCTGTCGTAGATGTTGGCGGCGTATTCGCTATAGCGCGCGCTGTCCTCCCCGAAGTGGCGGTCGCGGATCACCTGCGAGAAGCCGAGGATCGCGTTCAGCGGCGTGCGCAGTTCGTGGCTCATATTGGCGAGGAACTCGGACTTCGCGCGGCTGGCCTGCTCCGCCTCGTTCTTCGCCTTGGTCAGGGTCATCTCCAACTGGTGCTGGTCGGTGATGTCGAATCCGATGCAGACGATCAGCGCGAGGCCGCCTTCTGGGTCCGGCAGCGCCACGTTCGACCAGCGCAGCAGGCGTCGGGTGCCGTCCTTGTGCACCCACGGATTGACGTTGATCAGGGGAAAGTTCTCGAGGCGGCTGTTGGCGAGGATGCTCATGACACGCCGGTAGTCGTCGCCCGGAATGACGTGGCGCCAGGTCTCCGGGTCCAGCATCTCCTCGTACGAGAAGCCGCTGATGCGCTCCGCGCCTTTGTTGGCGCGGATGAGCTTGCCGTCCGCGTCATACACGGTGATCGCCGCGTCGACATGATCGATGATGAGGTTGACCAGGGCGTCCTGGCTCACGCTCCGGCCGCGTGCCTTGGCCGGAATCGCCACGGCCTGGTGTTCGCGCGGCGAGAAGAGCTGAAGGCCCGTCGCGCGGACCCTCTGCCACAGGTTCATCCTGCGTTCGATGTGCGATAGTTCGATTGCCACAGCCCGCCTCGGTCCGCGCCGGCGCTTTACCCCCGAAGACAGCCGGCGATCAGCACCAAGTTGAGCATTGCAGCGGTTAAGAAAGCATAACCGCGGCAGGACGTTACACCTAATGATGTGATGAAGGACCGCCTGGCGGTTGGCAGATCACGCGTGCTGTGCCTCGCCGTCCGGCAAGACACAGCACGCGTCGGCAACGGCCGGGAACGCGCGCTACAGCGCTTTGCATTCCTCCCAGAGCTTCACGTATTTGCCTTCACGCTCGGCCTCGACCGGCTGGAAGAAGATGCCGTTCGCCAGGTGCTTGACCGGGTCGGTCACGCCCAGGGCCGCCACATGCTCCGGAGCCGCGATCTCGAACGCCTTGCGGTTGCTGTGGCCGTAGCCGGTGGTCTCGATCAGGTACTTCCCGGTCTCCGGCGATATCCACGCATCGATGAAGTCGTACGCGGCCGCCTGGTCGCCCTTGCCGACGTTGAGCAGGGTGAGACCGCAGAGCCAGGTGAAGATGCCTTCCTTCGGCACCGCATATTTCACCGGCACGCCTTCGGCGCCCAGGGTCTTGACCGTCTCGTTCCAGGCATAGCCGGCGACGATCTCGCCGGAGGCGAGCGCCTGGTTGAGCTCGGTCGGATCGCTCCATATGAATCGGCAGTTCTTCACCAGCTTCTGCACCAGCGGCTTGGTGGCGGCGATCTCCTCGTCGGACATTTCCCAGATCTTTTGCGCCGAGTAGCCGAGCATTCGGCCTGCGATCGAAACCGCCACTTCGCTGTCGGTGAAGGCGAGCTTGCCGGAATATTTGTCTCCAAAGAAGATGCCCCAGGATTCGCCATCCTCTCCTTCGACCAAGTCGCTGCGATAGGCGATGCTGGAATTGCCCCAGTCCGCCGGCGCCATGACAACGTTCCCATCGACGACCACGCCCTGCGCAGTCTGCAGCGCGGGGATCACATCCGGCCAATTGCTGAGGCGCGATGTGTCGATCGGCGTGGTCAGCTTCGCCTCGGTGAAGCGCACCACCGAATAGGTGCAGGGATGCATGATGTCGGCATTGAATCCTGCGCGGACCTTCTGCACCGCTTCCGTTTCGTTGGCGAAGATCGAGAAGCTGGGCGGGCTGCCATGCTTAGCGACATAGGAGCCGAAGTGATCCGGCGTGTCGTAGCCGGCCCATTCCAGGCAAACCAGCGGATCCGCCTTGGCGACGCGCGACATCACCGTCAGGCCGACGCCGAAGGCGCCGGCGCCTGCCATCATCTGGCGCCGGGTCAGCTTGCCTTGCGCCATGCGGTCGACGAACTTGATCCGATTCATGGTGTCTCTCCCTGTCCCGTTGTGTTTTATTTGGATCGCATCCCGCGAGAATTGGGCGCCAGATTCTGTGCGAATGTCAATGCCATGAACTCTCGTTCACGAAAGTTGACAGCATGGAACGCCACGTATCTATTTCTCGCACCGGGATCGGACGCTGGCCGACAGAAAGCCGGCGCCGCACACAGGGGGCGTGAGAATGGCAGTTGCCGAGCCCGGCCAAAAGCTGGGATGGACGGCGCCAGGTGGCCAGTGGACGCGATGGCTGCGCCAGCATGAATGGGCGCGCGGCTATCTGCTGATGTCGCCCACCATTCTTGTCATGCTGGCAATGATGATCGCGCCGATGGTGGCGCTGGTCGTGATGAGCTTCTGGACTCAGCACATACTGGAGATCGACCGCACCCCCACTCTCACCAATTACTGGCACCTGATCGAGCCGGTCGCGGCGGACGAGGAGGTCGCCCATTGGCTGGGCATTCCGTTCCCGTTCAAGCGCGCCGTCTACATCATCCTGCTGATCAAATCGATCCTGATGTCGCTGACGGCCACGATCGCGGTCATCCTGCTCGCCTATCCGATGGCGTACTTCCTCGCCTTCCGCGTCAAGCGGCACAAGATGATCTGGCTGATGGCGATCACCCTGCCCTTCTGGACCAGCTACCTGCTGCGAGTGTTCGCCTGGAAGCTGATGCTCGGCTTCGGCGGCGTCATCAATTCCGGCTTGATGAAGCTGGGCCTGATCGAGGAGCCGCTCGCGTTCCTGCTGTACAATCCCGTAGCCGTGGTCATCACGCTCGCCCATGCCTGGGTCGCCTTCGCCATCCTGCCGATCTACGTTTCCCTGGAGAAGATCGACCGGTCGCTGCTGGAGGCCGCCAGCGACCTGGGTGATCGGCCGATGGCGCGATTCCTCCGCGTGACCCTGCCGCTCTCGGCGCCGGGGGTGATCGCGTCCTCGCTCCTGGTCTTCATCCCCACTGTCGGCGACTATGTCACGCCGACGCTCGTCGGCGGCCCCACCGGCATCATGATCGGCAATTCGATCCAGTCGCTGTTCGGGAAGGTGAACGACATCCCGCTCGGCTCGGCCTTGTCTCTGGTGACGATGCTCACGGTTACGCTGCTGGTGTGCCTGTTCCTATGGGCCGTGGGATACCGCAAGATGCAGCGGAGGGCCGCCTGATGATGCGGCTCCGGATCGATCCGTCGACGGCCTATGCGGTGTTCTTCATTGTCTTCCTCTATTTCCCGGTCCTGCTGATCCCGCTGTTCTCCTTCAACGACAGCACGGTCGCCACCTTTCCGATGAAGGGCTTCACGCTCGAGGGCTATCGCCGGATGGCCGCCGACGCCTCGCTGATCAACGCGCTCAAGAACAGCTTCATGGTCGGCATCGGCGTATCGGTCGTCAGCACGGCGCTCGGCCTCCTGGCGGCGATGGGCGCGACGCGCTATGCGCTTCCGGGCAAGGGGCCGGTGATGGGCACCGTCATGCTTCCGCTGGTGGTGCCGAGCCTCATCCTCGCCATCGCGCTGCTGGTCATCATGCGCCAGGTGTTCGACATCCCGCTGACCTTGTGGACGGTCGCGGCCGGGCACGTCCTGGTCTGCGTGCCGTTCTCGATGCTGGTGCTGATCTCGCGCCTCGAGGGTTTCGACAAGGGACTGGAGGAGGCGTCGAACGATCTTGGCGAGAATGCATGGATGACGTTCTGGCGCGTGACCTTTCCGATCGCCTTGCCCGGCATCGTCGCCAGCCTGCTGATGTGCTTCACCATCTCGTTCGACGAGTTCGTGATGGCGTTCTTCCTGAGCGGCACCGACCAGACGCTGCCGGTATTCCTCTACAGCCAATTGCGGTTTCCGCAGCGGCTGCCGCCGACCCTGGCGCTCGGCACCTCCATCCTCGCCGTGTCGATCGTCATCGTGCTGGTGTCGGAGTGGCTGCGCCGCTTCGGCGTCCAAAGCAACAAGCCGGGAGCTTTCTGAGCCCATGACGCAGGCCGACAGCATCATCTCGATTCAGAGCGTCTCGAAGCATTTCGGGCCGGTGAAGGCGGTCGACGAGGTGTCGTTCGACATCCGGCGCGGCGAGTTCTTCTCCCTGCTGGGTCCGTCCGGCTGCGGCAAGACCACGCTGCTGCGCATCCTGGCCGGCTTCGAACTGCCGAGTTCGGGCGAGGTGGAGATCGACGGCCAGCCGATGTCGCCGGTGCCGCCGCATGCCCGGCCGACGAACATGGTGTTCCAGAACTATGCCATCTTCCCGCACCTCAACGTCGGCGAGAACATCGCCTATGGCCTGCGCAAGCGGAAGCTTGGCAGGGCGGAGACCGCGCACACCGTCGAGCAGGCGCTGGACCTCATCAAGATGCCCGGCTATGGGGAGCGGCGGTCCGATCAGCTTTCCGGCGGCCAGCGGCAGCGCGTGGCGCTCGCCCGCGCGCTGGTCTGCCAACCCAAGGTGCTGCTGCTCGATGAGCCGCTGGGCGCGCTCGACAAGAAGCTGCGGGAGGAGATGCAGATCGAACTACGCCAGATCCAGCGCACCGTCGGGATCACCTTCGTGTTCGTCACGCACGACCAGGAGGAGGCGCTGACCCTCTCCGACCGCATCGCGGTCATGTCGCGCGGCAAGGTGCTGCAGATCGACCATTCGACCCGGCTGTACGAAGCGCCGAACTGCCGCGAGGTCGCGGAATTCATCGGCACCATGAATATCCTGCCCGGCACCGTCCGCGACATCGCGCAGGGCCGGGCAAATGTCGCGGCCGGCGCGCATGGCGCGTTCGAGGCGCGCGTCGAAGGCAACATACCGCATGCCGGCGCGCCGGTGCTGATCGCCATCCGGCCCGAGAAGCTGCAGATCTCGTGGGAGCGGCCGGCCCTCAGCGTCAACACCCTGGCCGGACAGGTGGGCGCCGTCGCGTATTTCGGCGACCGCAGCCATTTCTACGTGAACGTCGAAGGCTGCGAGAAGCCGCTGGCGGTCGCGCTGCAGAACGGCGAGCGCCGGATCGACGGAGGCGACCCGGTCGGTAAGCCGGTCTGGCTGAGCTGGGAGCCGGATGCGGCCGTCCTGCTGCCGGCCTAGCGCGCGGCTTCAAGCGCCTGAGGCAGCATCTCCTCGAACACGTCGAGATCGGCCTCGGTGCCCGCGCTGACGCGGATGCAGCGGTCCAGTGGCGCGACGCCGGGCATGCGGACGAAAACATCGCGCTCGATCAGCGCCGCCAGGACGCGCCGGGCATAAGCGCCGTCGCGACCGCAATCCATCGTGACGAAGTTGGTGGCGGAGGGCAGCGGCGCGAGGCCATTGGCGCGGGCGATCGCGGCGATGCGGTCGCGTGCGGCGGTTACCTGATCCAGCACCCATTGCAGATGGATTTCGTCCTCGAGTGCGGCCAGCGCGCCGATCTGGGCGATGCGGTTGACGCCGAAATGGTTGCGGATCTTGTCGAAACTCCTGATCACCCTCTCTTCGCCAATCGCATAGCCGATGCGTGCACCGGCCATGCCATAGGCCTTGGAAAAGGTGCGGAAGCGGATGACCTGCGGGTTCGAGACGTCGAGCGGCGGCATGGTGCCGGCCGGCGCGAACTCGCAATAGGCTTCATCCAGGCAGAGCAGGCAGTCCGCGGGCAGCCGCGCGATCATGCCCTGCACGGTCGCGCTGTCCCACCACGAACCCATCGGATTGTCCGGATTGGCGAGGAACAGCAGGCGCGCGTTCTCCTGCCTCGCGAGCGCCAGGAGCGATTCCGGGTCCTCCCGGTCGTTCACATAAGGCGCCGTGACCAGCCGTCCACCGAAGCCTGCGACATGGAAGTTGAAGGTCGGATAGGCGCCGAGCGAGGTGCCGACCGTTACACCGGGCTCGACGAACAGGCGGACAATGTATCCGAACAATCCGTCGATCCCCTCGCCCAGCACGATATTCTCCGGCTTGACGCCGTGCCTCGCGGCGAGCGCCTGCTTCAGATCGTGGTTCTCCGGGTCGCAGTATTTCCATGTCTCGGCCGCCGCCTGTCTCATGGCGTCGATCGCGCGCGGCGAGGGCCCGAACACGCTTTCATTGGCGCCGATGCGCGCGCGGAACAGCCGGCCGCGCTTGCGCTCCTGCGTTTCCGGCCCGACGAAGGGGACAGTCGCGGGCAGGCCCTGAACGATGGTGGCATGAGGCGGGAGAGACATGATCCGAGTCCTGATCCTGAATAGCTCGATTCATCATCGCGCGGGCGCCGCCGTCAACGGACATGCGCTTGCCGGATGTCCGCTGCGATGCTAGCCGTGACGGCGGGCAATGCAGAGAGGGATGGAGTATGGCCAGAACGATTCTGGTGACCGGCGGGTCGCGCGGCATCGGCGCGGCGGTGTGCAGGCTGGCGGCGCGCGACGGCTATGACGTGGCGTTCAGCTATGCCGGCCGCGCGGATGCCGCCAAGGCGGTCGTTGCGGAGATCCAGGGCTTCGGCCGCAAGGCTTTCGCCATCCAGTCGGATATCGGCGACCCCGCGCAGGTCGTCTCGCTGTTCGATCAGGCGGCGCGGGAGATCGGCTATATCGAGGCTTTCGTCAGCAATGCCGGCATCATCCACCCGGCCTCGCCCCTTGCCGATATGCCGGTCGAGGAGATCAAGCGCATCGTCGATGTCGACCTGACGGCGCATCTCGTCTGCCTGCGGGAGGCGGTGCGGCGCATGGCCAGATCACGCGGTGGCAAGGGCGGCGCGATCGTTACCATGTCCTCCATGGCCTCGACGCTCGCCGGCGTCGGCGGCTTCGTCGCCTATGCCGCGGCCAAGGGCGGCATCGACGTGCTGACCACGGGCCTTGGCAGGGAGGTGGCGGGCGACGGCATCCGCGTGAACGGCCTTCGCCCCGGCCTCATCGACACCGAGATGCAGGACGATACCGGTGTCGAGAACCGCATCGCGAAGCTGGCGCCCGCCATCCCCATGGGCCGCGGCGGCACCGTTGACGAAGTGGCCGAAGCGGTGCTGTGGCTTCTCTCCGACAAGGCGAGCTATGTCACCGGGATCTTGTTCAACGTGTCGGGCGGGCGCTAGCCGTCGATGAAGATCGCGGTGGGGGAAAGGGCAATCATCCGCGCCGTTTGCGTGCTTTCCTTGATCGCTGTGTCGGCGCACCCAGCCCTCGCCCACACGACGGAGCGCGCCTTCATCCTGCTGCTGCCGACCGGCTACTATCTTCTCGGCGGCGCGCTGGCGGTCGCGGCGTCATTCCTGATCCTGCTCGCCGTGCCCGCAGCGCCGCTCAAGCGCGCGGCAGGTGCGCGGCTGGTGTTGGCGCAACTCCGCGTGCCGGATGAAACCTGGGTCAGCCTGGCCGCTTTCGCCGTGCTCCTGGCGCTGGTCCTGGCCGGCTATCTGGGCAGCCGCGATCCGCTGGCCAATCCGCTGCCGCTCGCGGTGTGGACCGTCTGGTGGATCGGCCTCACGATCACCCATGCCGTCTTCGGGAATCTCTGGCGCTCTCTCAATCCCTGGGTCGGCCCGTTCCGGCTGCTGCGCGCCCTCGCCGGATCGCCGAAGGCACCTCTGTCCTATCGCCTGGGCTACTGGCCGGCACTGGCGGGCCTGCTCGCCTTCGCATGGTTCGAGCTGGTCTCTCTGGCGCCCGACGACCCCGCCATCCTGGCCCGCGCAATCATCCTCTACAGCATCGTCACCTGGATCGGCATGGCGCTGTTCGGCGAGGAAGCATGGCTGTCGCGCGCCGAAGCATTCTCGGTGTTCTTCGCCTTGATCGCGCGCGTCGCGCCGCTGCGATCCGAGCCTGCGGCGAACGGGAACGGGCGGCGGCGTTTTGAACTCGTCGTGCCGGGCCGCGCGCTTGCCGACCTGCCGCCTCTGCCGCCGAGCGGGACGCTGTTCGTGCTGCTGACCCTCGCGACCGTGTCGTTCGACGGACTCAACAAGACTTTCTGGTGGCTGGGGGTCAATGGCATCAACCCGCTCGAATTCCCGGGGCGCAGCGCCGTCACGGCCGTCAACAGCCTCGGCCTCGTCGCCATCTGGCTTGCCCTCAGCGCGGCCTTCCTGGGCAGCATCGGGATCGGCCGCGCGCTGGCGGGCGAGCGCGCGCCGTTCTGGCGGACGGCGGGCGCCATTGCCGCCTCCATCCTGCCGATCTCCATCGGCTACCAGTTCGCACATTACCTGACCGCCTTCCTGGTGAACGGGCAGTATGCGTCGATCGCGCTGACCGATCCCTTCGCGCTCGGCTGGTTCGCCTCCGACGACCGGATGCACCGCGTCACGACCTCGTTCCTGACCCATCATGCCGGCGTGACGATGATCTGGAACCTGCAGGCCGCCGGCATCGTGGTCGGCCATGTCGTCGCGGTGCTGGTCGCCCATCTCATCACGCTACGGAAAGAGGCGGATCGCCGCTCCGTGCTGCTTGCTCAGGCGCCGCTGGCGGTCCTGATGGTGGCCTACACCTTGTTCGGCCTCTGGCTGCTCTCGACGCCGGCAGCCGGTTGAGTTTTGGCCGCCCCGTGATAAAGTTTGTATACGAACGATCTAGAAGACGCCGAGCTGGCGCGGCACCGCCCTGAACAGGGATCCACTCAGACTGGGGGAGCTTTGCAATGACTCGTTCCAAGACTCCGAAACCGGACAAACGGAATGGCTCGATATCCCGTCGCGCCGCCCTGAAGGGCCTCGGCGCCGTCGCGGGCGGCACGGCGGCCTTGGGCCTTGCGCCCGGCTTCGTGCGCTACATCCAGGTCAGCGCCGCCGAACCCATCAAGATCGGTTTCCAGGCGCATCGCACCGGCATCGGCGCCGCCTATGGCCGCTGGTACGAGCGCACGACCAATGCGGCGGTGAAGCTGATCAACGAGGCGGGCGGCATAGCCGGCCGCCCGATCGAGCTGATCACGGAGGATGACGGCACCGATCCCAAGCGCGGCGCGGAGGTGGTCGAGAAGTTCGCCTCCCAGCACCAGGTCGACATCACTTTCGGCACATTGTTCTCGCATGTGGTGATGGGATCGGCGCCGCGCGCGGGCGAGCTGAAGATGCCCTATTACGTGGTGAGCGAGGGGCACCATGTCGCCTCCGGCGCCCTGAACCGGTACACCTTCCAGCCGGGCATCACCGACGTGAAGGCGCAGGTCAGCTCCATGGCGCCGTGGGTCGCGAAAAATCTGGGCAAGAAGGTCACCATGATCTTCCCCGATTATGCTTTCGGCTACGACCATCGCGACTATTTCAGTGCCGCGATCGAGAAGCAGGGCGGCGAGGTCGTGAAGCTTCTGCCGATCCCGGCGACCGAGACCTCCTACACCAAATATTTCCCGCAAATTCCGAGCGATACCGAGGTGCTCTACCACGTCATGGTAGGACCGGGCGTGCTCACCTTCGTCAAGGAGATGGGCGAGTTCTACGGCTCCAACCGGCCGCAGATCTTCGGCTTCATCGACTCGCTGGAGGCGGTCGATATGGCGAGCCCGGGCCTCGAGTTCCTCGACGGCACCTATTTCTGGGAAGCCTATCCGCGCTATGCCCAAGCCAACCAGAGCGGGGCGGACAAGTTCTATCGCGCCGCGGTCGGGGTCGATGCCAATGGCGCGAGCCTGGAGGATGCCAAGGACGTCTCCACCTATTCCCACATGTTCGGCTGCTGGGAGACGCTCTACATCATCAAGGAAGCGGTCGAGGCCAGCGGCTATCAATCCGCGACCGACGCCGACAAGAAGAAGCTGATCGAGGCCACGGAAGCCATGAGCGGCTGGAAGGAAGGCAACGAGCACCCGCAGGGCGACAAGACCTTCTCCGGCCAGCTCCACCAATGCTTCGGCCACCAGTTCATTTCCAAGGTAGCCGGCGGCAAGCTCGAGGTCGTGCACCGGACCGAGATCGCCGACGGCACCTACGAGCCGGAAACCGACTACACGAAGATGGCGCTGTAAGAGCCACATGCCCCCGCAACGTGAATCCCCTTCCCCCCTTGCGGGGGAAGGATGCGGAGGCTTAGCGAGCAAAGCGAGCTTAGCCGGAGTTGGATGGGGGATGGCGCGCCCCGAGGCGCGCGCGCGCCCAAGAGCGCAAGTCTTCAGGACCGCAGCGCTGCATCACCCCTTATCCCGGCCTTCCCGCGCAAGGGGGAAAGGGGATCGTGCGCTGGGGGGACGGACTTCAGCTGTCCCCTCATGAGCCTCGGCCCTCATCTCCTCCTTGCCCTCATGGAAGGCACAGTCGCGGCGTTCGTGCTGGCGCTGACGGCGTTGGGGCTGGCGCTGGTGTTCGGCGTCATGCGCATCGTGAACGTGGCGCATGGCGAGTTCTTCATGCTGGGCGCGGTGTTCGCCTGGACCTTTGCGCATCTGGTTGGCAACCCCGCGCTCGGGTTCCTGGTGGCAATCGTCGCGAGCCCGATCCTGGTGGGCGGAGCGGCCCTGGTGATCGACCGCGCAATCCTGCGGCGTTTCAACTACCAGCCCGAGGCGACCATCGTCGCGACCATCGGTCTCCTCTACATCATTCAGCAATTGGCTCTTGAGTTCTATGGGCCGGATGCGCGCTCGGTCGAGGCGCCGATCAATTTCCGCCTGCAGCTGCCCTGGTTCGGCTATTCCGGCTACAAGCTGGTGGTCGCCGGCATTTCGGCGCTGCTCCTGCTTGCGACCTGGTACGGCATCACCAGGACGAAGCTCGGCCTCGTCATGCGCGCGACGCAGTTCGACAGCGAGACGGCGCAGGCTTTCGGCATTCCCGTCGACCGCGTCTACGCCGCCGTATTCGCGCTCGGCGCCATGCTGGCCGCGATCGCCGGCGTCCTCATCGTCCCGATCAAGCAGGCCTATTACATGATGGGCCTCGAGCCGCTGCTGCTGTCCTTCATCGTCGTCATCATCGGCGGGCTGGGCAGCCTGCGCGGGGCGATCATCGCGGCCTTCGTGATCGGCATCAGCGACGGGGTGATCTCGGTTTTCTTCTCGCCCAACCTCTCGAAGATTCTGGCGACGCTGCTGGTGGCGCTGGTGCTGGTCTTCCGGCCGGAAGGCCTGTTCGGCGGCAAGGCGGCGCGGTGATGGAGCGGAACCGTTCGCTTGCGCTCCACGGCGGCGCGCTCCTCATCCTGTTCCTGCTGCAGTTCGTGCTGCCGCCTTATCACTACACCAACTTCACCAGGATCATGGTGCTGGCGGTCTATGGCATCGGCTACAACATCCTGATCGGCTATACCGGCCTGCTCAGCCTCGGCCATGCCATGTTCCTCGCTTCCGGCATGTACGCCGCGGGCCTGGCCGTGCACTACATCGGTGTCGATCCGGTCAGCGCCTTCGTGCTCGGCAGCGTCGCCGCACTCGCCTTTGCGACGGCGGTCGGTCTGGTCGCGCTCCGCACCACGGGCGTCTCCTTCATGATCGTGACCATGATGTTCTCGCAGGCCTGCTATCTGCTCATCCTCTATTTCAACGAGGTGACGCGCGGCGACGAAGGCATCGCGATCAGCGAAGCCGCGCGGCAGATCGCCGGATTCAGCCTCACCAATCCGATTCTGCGCTACAACCTGGCGCTGGCCTTGTTCGCCGGCGCGCTTATCCTGTGCTACGCCCTGATCCGTTCGCGGGTGGGTCGCGTCCTTATCGCGATCCGCGAGAACGAGGAGCGGGTGAAGATGCTGGGCTATCACACCTTCCGGTACAAGCTGCTGGCGCTCGCCCTTTCCGGCCTGCTTTCCGGCGCCGCGGGGGCATCCTACGCCCTCATGTTCGGCTATGTCGGTGCGACCTTTGCCGCGATCGAATACTCGATCTTCGCCCTGCTCTGGGTTCTGCTCGGCGGCGCCGGAACCGTCCTCGGCCCGATCATCGGGGCGCTGCTGATGTTCTACCTGGTCGAATGGACCAGCGACGTGACGGAGAGCTATCGCATCGTGGTTGGCGCGGCCCTCGTGCTGCTGACCCTGTTCTTCCCCAAGGGCATCCTCGGCACCCTGCGCGAGAAGCGGCTGCGATGGCTGCCGTGAGCTTTCTCGAGACCAAGGCCCTGAGCCGGCGCTTCGGCGGGCTGACCGCCGTCGATGGCGTCGACTTCTCCTTGCGGGCGGGCGAGATCCGCGCAATCATCGGGCCCAACGGCGCCGGCAAGACGACCCTGGTCAGCATGATCAGCGGCCGCCTGGCGCCGAGCGATGGCGCCATCCGGTTCGAGGGAACCGATATCACGCGCCTGCCCCCATGGGCCCGCGTGGCGCGCGGCATCGTCTACACGTTCCAGATCACCAGCGTGTTCCGCAATCTCTCCTGCTTCGAGAACGTGGCGCTGGCGGCCCAGCGCGCGCTCACCCTCGGCAAGGCGCCGTGGCACGCCATCGACCAGGCGGCGCTCGCGTCCTCGGTGACCGGCGCGCTGGAGCGCGTGCAGCTTCACGAGCGCAGCGACACGCCGGCAGCCAACCTGCCCTACGGCCACCAGCGCCTGCTGGAACTCGCCATGAGCCTGGCGCTGAAGCCGAAGCTGCTGGTGCTCGACGAGCCGACGCAAGGACTCTCCGAAGCGGAGATCACCCATTTCTGCGAGCTGGTGCGAGAGATCGCGGACGACGCCACCATCCTGCTCATCGAGCACAACATGGACGTGGTGATGGAACTGGCCGAGCGCATCACGGTGATGAGCAATGGCGCGATCCTGGCGGAAGGCACGCCGGCGGAGATCACCGCCGACGCCGCCGTGCAGCAAGCCTATCTGGGGGCATGATGCTGCGGGTCGAAGGCCTCGATTGCTTCTACGGCAACGTGCAGGTGCTGCGCGGCTTCGCGCTCGAGCTCAAGGCGGGCGAGATCCTGTGCCTGCTGGGCCGCAATGGCGCCGGCAAGACCACCCTGCTCAAGGCGATCATGGGCCTGGTGCGGCCGCGTGCCGGTCGCGTCCTGCTCGACGGCGCCGATCTCACCGCCCTGCCCGCGCATGCCGTTCCGAAGCAGGGCATCGGTTATTGCCCGCAGGGGCGGCGCCTGTTCTCCGATCTTACGGTCGAGGAGAACCTGCAGATCGGCCTGATGGCACGCGACCGCGGCGCGGCAGTTCTGGAGCGCGTACTCGGCCTGTTCCCAGTGCTGCGCGAACGCATGCGCCAGCGCGCCGGCACCCTGAGCGGCGGCGAGCAGCAGATGCTGGCGACCGCGCGCGCGCTGTGCCTCGAGCCCAAGGCGCTGCTGCTGGACGAGCCGACCGAGGGCTTGATGCCCAGCGCCATCGCCACGATCCTGAATACGATCAGCCAACTGAAGTCCGAGGGTGTGGCGACCATCCTGGTCGAACAGAGAGTCGAGGCGGCGCTGAAGGTCGCGGATCGCATCCTGTTCGTGGAGAACGGCCGCAGTTGCGAGAGCGTGGCGGCAGACATACTGCGCGACGATCCGCGGCTGCTGCATCACTACGTCGGGGTCGGGCTAAAGCGTGAAAGTATGGGAGTGCGGAAATCTTGAACAGCGTGCATCAGGGCGAGGGCGTTTCGCTCGCCAATTGGCGCCAGGCGCCGTGGAACGTCTGGGCGTTCCGCCATGTATCCGCGCTCATCCCGGTCATGCAGATCGCCCATGACCCGGCGCGCATCTCCGCCTTGCCGGAAGCGGCGCGGCCTCTGGGCGACCTCTCTTTCACGGGACCGGACGGCGCAGGCCGGACCATAGCCCGCCTGCTGCCCGAGACGGCGACGGACGGGTTCCTGGTCCTGCACCAGGGGCGCATTGCCTTTGAATGGTACGGCAATGGCCTCGGCCACGGCGATCCGCACATCGTCTTCTCCGTGAGCAAATCCATCACCGGCATCCTCGCGGGCATCCTCGTAGAACGCGGGCAGCTCGACCCGGAGGCGCCGGTCACGCGCTATGTGCCGGAGGCGGCCGGCTCGGCCTATGGCGATTGCACCGTGCGCCATGTGCTCGACATGACCGTGGGCATCGACTTCGCGGAGGACTATCTCAATGCCTCCGGCGCGTTCGCGCGCTATCGCGTGGCGACCGGCTGGAACCCCGCCGATACTCCCGCGCTCGCCACCGACCTGCACAGCTTCCTGGTGACCTTGCCGCGCGATGCCAGTCCGCATGGCGCCCGGTTCCACTATGTCTCGCCGAACTCGGACATGCTGGGCTGGATCCTGGAGCGCGCCGGCGGCCAGCCCTATGCGCGGCTGCTGAGCGAGCTGATCTGGAGCAGGTTCGGCGCCGAGGCCGGCGCGTATGTCACTGTTGACCGTGCCGGCGCCGCGCGCTCGGCCGGCGGCATCTGCGTGACCTTGCGCGACCTCGCACGCTTCGGCGAGATGGTGCGCAATCTCGGCCGCGTGGGCGATCGACAGATCGTGCCGCGCTGGTGGATCGAGGACATCCTGCTCAACGCCGACCGGCGCGCCTGGCTGGCGGAGCCGAGTGCGGCGAAGTTCCTCCCCGCCGGCCGCTATCGCAGCCAGTGGTACATGATCGGCAATGCCGGCGGCGCCTATTGCGCCGTCGGCATCCACGGCCAGTGGATCTACATCGATCCCGCGGCGGAAATGGTGATCGCCAAGCTGTCGTCTCAGAAGCTGCCGGTCGACGAGGCCATGGACCACCTGCTGCTGGCGGCGTTCGATGCGATCGCCAACGCGCTCCGGCAATAGCGGTTCGTGCGGCGAGGAGGTCCCCTGTGCGGATGCAGAAAAGGCCGATGGCCCTGACCGCGGAGCTGGTGGCGCGGGTCGAGCGGATGGAGCGCGACACCAGCCCGGAGCCGGGGCGCACGCCGCTGGTCGAGGCGGACTACGACGGGATCGTGGAAGGCCTGCTCACGCAGCACAGCCCCGACCCGCTCTGGCTGTTCGCCTATGGCTCGCTGATCTGGAAGCCGGAATTCACCGCGCTCGAGCATAGGCGCGCAATTGCCTATGGCTGGCATCGCTCCTTCTGCCTGGAGCTCAAGTCCTGGCGCGGCACCCCGGAGCTTCCCGGCCTGATGCTGGCGCTGGATCGCGGCGGATGCTGCGAAGGCGTGGCGTATCGCCTGCCCGACAACGACCATCACGACCAGTTGCGCCGCCTGGTGCGGCGGGAAATCGCCTATCGCGAAGACGCGGCATCGACCCGCTGGATCACATTGTGGACGGATGGCGGGACCGTGCGCGCCCTGGTCTTCTATGCCGGCCCTCGCGGCAGCGACTACGCCGGCAAGCGATCGCCGGACGAGGTCGCGCGCATCCTGGCGCGCGCGGCCGGCCACATGGGCTCATGCGCCATGTATCTCTACCAGACAGTCGTGAAGCTGGAGGAGCATGGCATCCATGATCGCCGCCTGTGGCACCTGCAGGAGCTGGTGGCGCGGAACATCGCCGCCATGGCGGAAGCCGGCGCGGGCCGTTAATCCTCTGGAGAGTATTCCCTGGTACCCATGAATCGAGCCAATCCTCCGAAGGGCGGCGCGCACGCATGACCTTGGCCCCAATCCCCGCGCTTGCCGCAATCCTGTTCTGCGCCGCGCTGTTCGTCCTGCTGTTCCAGTACGTCTTCCCGCGGCCGGCGCCGTGGAGACTGGCCTGCGCGGCGCTGCTTGCCGGCATCGTCTGCACCTTCGCGCTCGGCATGATCCTGCGCCGCCTGGTCGCAACCGGCCTTGCGAGCTTCGATGGATTGACGACGATCTCCGATGCCCTGCCCTTCGCCATTTTCCGCGTGGGCCTGCCCGAGGAGGGGACGAAGGCGGTGGCCGCGATGCTGGCGCTGGTGCCGTTCTGGCGGCGCGCGACGCCGGCCCAGGCTTTCCAGGCGTGCCTGTTCGTCGCCGTCGGATTCGCGATCGTCGAGAACCAGGGCTATGCGTCGGCATTCGGCCAGCACGCCATGCTGATGGCCTTCGGCCGCGGCTTTCTGGCGACGCTCACGCACAGCCTGCTCGCGATGATCTTCGGCCTGTTCCTCATGGGTTTCGTGGCGCGCGGCTGGCGCCACTGGCACCTGCCGGTCATCGGATACCTGGTGACCGCCGGTGCGCATGCGCTGTACGACGCCGGCATGCTGCCGATCCTGAGCGAATTCCTGAGGACGAGGGACGTCAGCGTGCCGACCATGGTCGCCGCTCTGCCAATGGTGATCGGCGGCATACTCCTGGTGCTGATCGCGGGGCTCTGGTCCCTGCGCCACGCGATCCGCCGCGCCGCCTGCGACGACCTCATCGTCACCGAGGCGCGGCACCAAGCAGCCGTGCGACGCTGTCGCCGGAGCGGAAACATCGTGCTGCTGCTCGGCATACTCGGTCTTCTCGCCGCGATCGCATGGGGCATGCTGGCCGAGCCGCCGCAGACGGCAACACCGGATCTCGGCGCCGCCCTGCTGACCGCCATCGGCTTCGGCGGCGCGATTCTCGCCATCATCCTTGGCTGGGTGCTGCGGCAGAAGCGCTAGCTGGCGATCAAAACGCCGCAGCCGGCAGCGTCAGATGACGTTGCGCCAGGCCCGGCGCAACTCGTCGGCTGCTGCAGCTCGCAAGCCGCATGCCTCGACAGCACCGCGCGCGCCGGCGACAAGGGCGGCGTTGTCGGGTGCGACCGAGCCGTCGGGCTGCCAGAGATTGTTCTCGAATCCCACCCGCATGTGACCGCCCAGCAACGCGGCGGCGGTGACACACGCGTTCTCCCGCGCTCCGAAGGCGCACACGGTCCAGTGCGCGAAGCGCGGCATGTCCGGGGCCAGGAACGGCAGCAGATCCGAAGGCGACGACTTCTGGCCCGGGGCATAGCGCCCGAGCACATAGAGCACCGGCACGTCCTGGAACGGCACCAGGCCGCGCGCCTTGAGGCCCGCAAGCCTCACGGCTTCCTCGGGCGAATAGAGGATGATCTGCGGAATCACATCCTCCGTTCTCAGCCAGGAGAGGAAGTCGGCGAAAGCGGGCTCATGGCCCGCATCCGGCACGAGTTCCCGCAGTGCCAGCGACACCGCCTCGGGCCGCACCGCGCGCACGACCGCCATCTGCTCCTGCGCGCGATAGATGCCGAGCGCCTCGCTGGTGATCTGGATCACGACGCGCTCGCCGATGGCGGCCCGAATCCGAGCGATCGCCGTCCGATAGGCATCCGCATCCAGCAGATGCCTGCCATCCCGATCGCGGACGTGGACATGGATCATGCACGCCCCGGCATCGAGACACGCAGCCGCCGTCGCCGCGATCTCCGCCGCGGACAGCGGCAGCGCCGGATGGTCGGCCTTGGTGCGCCGGCCGCCATTCGGCGCGACGGCAATGGCAACCGGCGTGGCCTCGGAGCGTTCCGTTGCAGCAGGAAAAGCCATCTTTAACTCATTTGTTTCGTATGCCGTCGGCATTGTAACACATGTTGCATGGCCGGAGTGAAGCCTCTATCGTGCCGTTTTCCAGCGCGTTTCCGCCGAGGTGATCCATGACGCGTATCCTGCACCGCCGGATCGGCGTGAGCCTGCCGACCGCCGTGGGGGGCAAGGGCATCTACCTGTTCGATCGGGACGGCCGCTCCTACATCGATGCCTCCGGCGGTGCGGCGGTGTCCTGCCTCGGCCATGGTCATCCCGACGTCACCGCGGCGATTCACGCCCAGGCCGACCGGCTGGCCTATGCCCATACCAGTTTCTTCACCAACGAGCCGGCGGAGGCGCTGGCGGAGCGGCTGATCGCAGGCGCGCCGCAAGGGATCAGCCATGCCTATTTCGTCTCGGGCGGGTCGGAGGCGATCGAAGCGGCGCTCAAGATGGCGCGGCAGTACTTCGTCGAAATCGACCAGCCGCAGCGGCGCCACATCATCGCGCGCCGGCAGAGCTACCATGGTAACACGCTGGGCGCTCTTGCGGCCGGCGGCAACGAAATGCGCCGTGCCCAGTTTCGTCCGCTTCTGATCGAGACCCATCACATCGCGCCCTGCTTCGCCTATCACTACCAGGAGCCCCGGGAAAGCGCGGAAGCCTATGCGGCCCGCGCCGCGCAGGCCTTGGAGGATAAGATCCTGGAGCTCGGCCCCGAGACTGTCCTTGCGTTCGTGGCCGAGCCGGTGGTGGGCGCAACGGCCGGCGCGGTGCCGCCGGTCACGGATTATTTCAAGCGCGTCCGCGCGATCTGCGACCGCTACGGCATTCTCCTCATCCTCGATGAGGTGATGTGCGGGATGGGCCGGACCGGCACGTTGCACGCCTGCGAGCAGGACGGCATCGCTCCCGACCTGATGACGATCGCCAAGGGGCTTGGCGGGGGCTACCAGCCGATCGGCGCCGTCCTGCTCAGCGAACGGATATTCAACGCCTTCGCCCAGGGTTCCGGCGCCTTCCAGCACGGCCACACCTATATCTGCCACCCCATGGCGTGCGCGGCCGCGCTGGCCGTGCAGGAGGTCATGGCGCGGGACAACCTGCTCGCCAACGTCGTCGCCATGGGCGCTCATCTGGCGCGGCGGCTGAGCGACCGCTTCGGCAACCATCCCAATGTCGGCGACATCCGCGGCCGAGGGTTGTTGATGGGCGTCGAGCTGGTCGAGGACCGCTCGACGAAGGCACCCTTCGATCCGAAACGCAAGGTCAATGCCCGGATTAAACACGAAGCGATGGCGCGCGGTCTGCTGGTCTATCCCGGCGCGGGGACGATGGATGGCGTGCGCGGGGATCACGTGCTGCTCGCGCCGCCTTTCATCATCGATCAGGCGGCAATCGACCAGGTGGTGGAACGGCTGGGCGATGCCATCGACGCGGCCACCGCGTGAGGAGCGGTCAATCCGGCAGATAGGCGCCGAGGGCCCGCAGATCCGCCTCGATCTGGCGGATGCGGGCCGCCGCGGCTGCACCTTGGCGCGCCAGCATCGTGGCTGCCAGGGCCTCCACGACCGCCACCGCTGCCGCGATCGAGGGGAAAAACGAGGGGCTTTCCGTCGAGAAGCGCAGGGTGACGGCGGCGTGACGGGAGATCGGAGCAGCCAGGCTGTCGGCCAGCACGACGATCGGAGCGCGATGCCGGCGCGCGGCCTGCGATACCTGCTCAAGTTCGCGCGAATAAGGCGCGAAGCCGATCATCACCACCGCATCCTTCTTGCCGATGGTGGCAAGCTCCGCCTCGAGCGCGCCACCGTCACCCCCCAGCAACGCGACATCGCGGCAGAACATACGGCAGAGATAGACCAGGGTGTGGGCGGGGGCGCGGCAGCTTCGGAACCCGGCGACCCGTATCCGCTGCGCCCGCTCCAGGATCGAGCAGGCCTTGGCAACTTCCCGGCTCTCGTTGCCGGCAGCCGTCAGGTTGGCTGCCGCCGCCTTCAGCGATTCCACGAACACGGCCTGGGGCCCCCGCTGTACCAGCGCGTCGGCCCTGACGCCAAAGGGCGTGCCGCCGCCGCGCAGGCGGTTCTCGAATGGCCGCCGCAGGGCGGCCCAGTCATCGAAGCCAAGGCGCCGCGCGAGCCTCACGAAGGTAGTCGGCGTGACATCCGAGCGGGATGCCAGCACGCGCATCGAGACGAGCGCCACGTCGTCCGGATGGTCGACCAGGAATCGCGCCGCCTTGCGCAGTTCCGCGCTCAGCTCCGGAAGCTGCTCCACGACGTGCGCCTGAAGAGAGTCGTAGTTCATGGTTCCACTCGCATGTAACAAGTATTCCATCAGGTTGACTTTTTGCAACGATCGCATCATAGCTGGGAAAGTATTGACAGTAGGATAGTGAGCCGGCCCAATCGGCTCTCGAGAGCACCAAGGGAGGATCAGATGAAGCACAACCGAACGATCGCTCGGGGCGCGCAAGCCGCCGCCCTCTCCGCCGCGCTTCTGCTTGCGGACGGCGCCGTCGCGCAGGAGCAGCAATTCGTCACGATCGGAACCGGCGGCGTCACCGGCGTCTATTACGCGGCGGGCGGCGCGATCTGTCGGCTGCTCAACAAGGACCGCAAGACGCACGGGATCCGGTGCTCGGTGGAATCGACCGGCGGATCGTCCTTCAACGTCAATACCATCAAGGAAGGCGAGCTCGATTTCGGCATGGCCCAGTCGGACGTGCAGTACAACGCCTTCAAGGGCGAGGAGAGCTTCAAGGAAGGCGGCGCCCACGCCGATCTGCGCGCGGTATTCTCCATCCACCCGGAGCCCTTCACGGTCCTGGCTCACCCCGATGCCGGCGTGACAACCTTCGAGGACCTGAAAGGCAAGCGGTTCAATGTGGGCAACCCCGGCTCCGGCACGCGCGCGTCCATGGAGCGCCTGCTGGCGGCCATGGGCTGGTCGCTGCGCGATTTCTCGCTCGCCTCCGAGCTGAAGGCCGACGAGCATGGCCCCGCGCTCTGCGACCGCAAGATCGACGGCTTTTTCTATGGCGTCGGCCACCCCTCCGCCAATATCCAGGACCCGACAACCACCTGCGGCGCCAAGCTCGTTCCGCTGACCGGCCCGGTCGTCGACAAGCTGGTGGCCGAGAACCCGTACTATGCCAAGGCGACGATCCCGGGCGGCCTGTACAACAATAATCCCGACGACACCGAGACCTTCGGCGTGCTGGCGACCCTGGTCACCTCGGCCGACACCTCGGAAGAATCGGTCTATCAACTCGTGAAATCGGTGTTCGAGAACTTCGACGAGTTCAAGTCGCTGCACCCCGCCTTCGCCAATCTCGACCCGGCAAAGATGGTCAAGGATGGCCTCTCGGCCCCGCTCCATCCCGGCGCCGAGAAGTATTACAAGGAGAAGGGTTGGCTGTAAGCTAGGCGATCCGACCAGGACCGGCAGGTTCGTGAACCGCCGGTCCCGTCCGGCTTCCGGAGGCGTCATGAGCGGATCGAAGCAGCAGCCGGCCGACGTGAATCTCGAGCAGCTGGTCGCGGACACCGACACCGGGGGCCGCGCGCTCAAGGGGCCTGTCGGGACTTTTGTGCTCTGCATCGCGGTCGCCTGGGCGCTGTTCCAGCTCTGGTACGCGTCGCCCCTGCCCTTCATCATCGGCTTCGGGATTCTCAACGACACGGAAGCGCGCGCCATCCATCTCGGCTTCGCGCTGTTCCTGGCCTATGTCGCCTACCCGGCGTTCAAATCCTCGGCGCGCCACCGGGTGCCGGTGCTCGATTGGATTCTGGCGGCTCTGGGCGCATTCGCCGGCGCCTACCTGTTCCTGTTCTACACGGAACTCTCCACCCGCCCCGGCCAGCCGACCACCCTCGATCTGCTGGCGGGCGGCGCGGGTATCCTCCTGCTGCTGGAAGCAACGCGGCGCGCGCTCGGCCTGCCGATGGTGGTCGTCGCGACCGTCTTCATCTTCTTCACCTTCGCCGGACCGTGGATGCCCGACGTTATCCAGCACAAGGGCGCCTCGATCACCAAGTTCCTCAATCACCAATGGCTGACCACGGAAGGCGTGTTCGGCATCGCGCTCGGCGTCTCGACCAGCTTCGTCTTCCTGTTCGTGCTGTTCGGCACGCTGCTGGAGAAGGCAGGCGGCGGGAACTGGATGATGCAGATTTCCATCGCGCTGCTCGGCCATCTGCGCGGCGGTCCGGCCAAGGTTGCGGTCGTGTCCTCGGCGCTGAACGGCGTCGTGTCGGGCTCCTCGGTCTCGAACGTCGTATCGGGCGGCATCTTCACGATCCCGCTCATGAAGCGCACCGGGCTTTCGGGCGTGAAGGCCGGCGCGATCGAAGCGTCGGCCTCGATCAACGGCCAGATCATGCCGCCGGTGATGGGAGCGGCCGCCTTCCTGATGGTCGAGTATGTCGGCATTCCCTACGCGGAGATCGTGAAGCACGCCGTGCTGCCTGCGGTCTTCTCCTACCTGGCGCTGCTCTACATGGTCCATCTCGAAGCGCTCAAGATGGACTTGAAGCCGATCCCGCAGCCGGTCGTGCCGTGGAAAGAGCGGCTGCTGCGCATAGGGCTGGGGCTCTCCGGCACGATCGCCACGATCTGCATGCTCTATTACGGCATCCTGGCGATCGAAGCCGCCTTCGGGTTCGCCGCGCCCTGGCTGCTCGCCGCGCTCGGCCTCGGCCTCTACCTTGCGACGATCTGGTATGCGTCGCGATTTGCGGATCTCGCACTCGATGATCCAAACACGCCGATCCTGCATCTGCCGCGGGCCTGGGACGTCACGCGCACGGGGCTCGACTTCCTGATCCCAATCGTGGTGCTGCTCTGGTGCCTGATGGTGGCGCAATTGTCGCCGGGGCTCTCCGCCTTCTGGGCGACCGCAACGATCATCGGCATTCTCGTAACGCGCAAGCCGCTCATCGCGCTGTTCCGCAGGCAGTCACTGGCTCCGGCGATGCGGGGCGCGGCCTCCGATCTCATCGATGGCCTTGCCCTCGGCTCCCGCAACATGATCGGCATCGCGATCGCGACGGCGACCGCCGGCATCGTCGTCGGCACCATTACGCTGACCGGGCTCGGCCTGATGATGACGGAGCTCGTCGAGTTCATCTCAGGCGGAAACGTCATCTTGATGCTGATCCTGATTGCCGCGATCAGCCTGGTGCTCGGGATGGGGATTCCCACCACCGCCAACTACATCCTGGTGGCGACGCTGATGGCGCCGGTCGTGGTCGATCTCGGGGCGCAGGCGGGGTTAGCCATTCCGCTGATCGCTGTCCATCTGTTCGTGTTCTACTTCGGGATCATGGCGGATATCACGCCGCCGGTCGGCCTTGCCAGCTTCGCCGCCGCCGCGATCTCAAAGGAGGATCCGATCGCCACCGGGTTCCAAGGTGCCATCTATTCGCTGCGCACCGCGATCCTGCCGTTCGTCTTCATCTTCAACCCGGCGATGCTGTTGATCGATACCCAGGGCTGGGGCCATACCATCCTCGTGGCTACCGCATCGCTGATCGCGATCCTGCTGTTCTCCGCCGCCCTCATGAACTGGTTCGTCACGCGATCGCGGTTGTGGGAAAGCGCGGTCCTGCTGGTGGTCTGCTTCACGCTGTTCCGTCCGGATTGGTGGCTCAACCAAGTCTCGCCGCCCTCCGAAGAGGTCCCCGCCACCGAGTTCCTTGCAGCGGTCGAGCAGGCGCCGCCCGACGGGCGGGTGAATTTCGTCGTCGAGGGCATCGACCTCATGGGCGAGGATGTGCGCAAGACCGTCAGCCTCCGGCTCGGCGAGCCCGGCGATCCGATGCAGCGGCTGCGGGAAGCCGGCCTCACCATCATGCCGTCCGGCGACCGGCTGATGATCATGAACGTCGCCTTCGGCTCCTACGCCAAGCGCATCGGCCTCGACATGGGATACGATATTGTGGCGCTCGTGCGGAAGACGGACCAGCCATCGAGCGCGATCCCCATCGGCATCGCCCTCGCCGTGACGGCCGGGATCGCCGCCCTGCAGTTCACCAGGCGGCGGAGTGCGGCAGGAGAACCGGCACGCGCCGGGAATTGAGCGAGCGCGCAGCTTCGCAGATCGACGCACTCTTCACCGCCCCCGCAGCGAGCGGCCAGCTTGGAACCTGAGCCGGAAATAAGAGTTTCTTGGACGTTGCTCGAAGTGCAATCCGAAGAATGACCGTATGACTCGGCGCATCCCGCGCACATGGCAGGGTGCGGGGCGCTCCTCGGCTAGTTGGAGCACAGCGAACGGAGACGTCGATGGAAGACTTCATTCTGTTTCTGCTCGTCGGCTTCCTGGCCCAGATGATCGACGGTGCTCTTGGGATGGCTTATGGCGTCATTTCCTCTACCACGCTGCTCGCCTTCGGCGTGTCGCCGGCTCATGCATCTGCGGCGGTGCACGCAGCCGAAGTTTTCACGAGCGCAGCCGCCGGCTCCTCGCATCTCTATCATCGCAACATCGATTGGAAGCTGTTCTGGCGCCTGGCGCCCTTTGGCGTCCTGGGCGGTTGCACCGGAGCCTACGTGCTGACCGGCATTGATGCCGGTACCATCAAGCCGATCGTGACCGCCTATCTCGCGCTTGTCGGCGTATGGCTCGTCTTCCGGTCATTTCGAAAGATCCCCAGCAAGCCGGTGGCCCCTACCATTGTCGCGCCGCTCGGTGCCGCAGGCGGCTTTCTCGATGCCGCGGGCGGCGGTGGCTGGGGCCCGATCGTCACGACCGGTCTGCTTGGATTTGGCGGGACACCGCGTTACGTCATCGGCACAGTCAGCGCCAGCGAGTTCCTCATCACGCTTTCGGTATCAATTACATTCGCCGTGGCACTCGTCACCGGGCACTGGGCCGATGCCGGCGAGCCGACGCAGCACCTTGCTGCGGTCGCCGGCCTGGTCGTCGGAGGCATATTCGCAGCCCCGCTCGCCGGCTTCGTTGTCAAGACCCTGAAGGAGAAGCTGCTGCTCCGCCTCGTGGGCGCGCTGATTGTGCTTCTGGCAGGCTGGCAGACCGCACAGCAGTTGGCGCTGGTCTGAGTCGTAGCGCAGGGCGGGTGAAACTAGGCCCCTTTCGTCAACTGCTGGGCGTTTGGCGACGGTCGGTATCTGGCGACACGGAGCAACTTTCCTTGAAACCTCCTGCTCGTCCCTCTCGGGCTCTTGCGGCGACGTCCGGCGGATGGCCACTCGCTCGCGTGCCACGGCTCAAGCGCTCGCATGCCATGCGTCGGGCTACTCGATAAAGGTGAGATAAACTCACTGCTGCCCGGATCGGAATCCCATCGGGTAACCTGCGGAGTTGCGTTTTCTGCGACTCCTTAACGGCTAAGATCATACCTGGCCGAATGGCTGGCCCCCAGGGCGACAGACACCACGCGCCGCACGCCGCCGCTCCATTTGACAGCTCAAAAGCACATGCGGGCCTGCTTCAAGGTATAGCTGCCTCTGCCGTCCTTGTCGTATAGTGTGCAGGATTCCACCAGCGCCCTTTATTAACGCAGCGTCAGAAAGCGACGCAGGCGCCAGGTGTCGTCTCAGGACAGGGAGGCTTCGGACATGAACATCCGAGAGCCGGAGACTGGATCGCGGGTTCTACGCGGGCAGAGCGTTCGGCTGGGCGTTTGCTTGCACGCCATCGCCTGCGCGGTGATCATCTTCTCGTCGCTGAATCTCGCGACGCTGACTCGCGCCGACGAGTCTGACGAAGTGGCAATCGCCCTCAGCTTGGCGAAGATGCTTCAGGCCGGCAGACAGGTGATCTCTAGCAAACAGGCGCTTATTAACGATCCCGATCGGGGAGACAAGGGACTGACCGGCGATGTCGTCCTTGCCGCCGCCATAGAAAATTACAAGAAGGCGACCGGTATAGATCCGCGGTCCATATCGGCGAGTTCGCGACGAGGCCGCCTGCTGCAATCGGAGATGGCCGCAATCAAGGAGGTCGTCGACGAGAATCAAAGGTTCATCAACGAGAAAGGAGTGGCGTTCAAGGGGTTCATCCCGGCAATTTTCGCGCGATTGGTAACGGAGCGCTTGGACGAGAAGATCGGCACCGACGTGTTGATCAAGGTAACAGCTCCTCCTCAGTTGGTTAGAAATCGCAAGTCCAGGCCTGATAAGTGGGAGCGAACAGTCATCGAGGAAAAGTTTCTGGCTCCAGACTGGACGCGCGGCAGAATTTTCTACCAGGTCGAGCCAAATCAGGGGCGTGATGCGCTCAGGGTAATGGTGCCAGAGTACTACACGGCTTCATGCCTCTCCTGCCATGGAGAGAAGACGGGCGAAGTCGATATCACAGGCTATCCGAAAGAAGGGGCGAGCGAAGGCGACCTCGGCGGAGTCATCAGCATCACGCTGTTCCGCCAGCAGCAATGACAACGCTTGAATGACCGGCGGTTTCGGCATGTCGAGACTCTCCATTCCCGCCCGTCTGATGCTGCTCTCGGCAGCCTTGATTGTCATACTCGTCGCCACCAGCATCTATCTGAACAGGGGAATCAAGCAAGGCGCGGACGCGCTCGTCGCCGAGGCCCGCTACGTCGAGATTCTACATACCGCGAGCGCCGCCGAGAAATCGTTCGGTGACCTGAAATACTGGCTCACCGATCTGGCAGTGAGCCTGCTCAACCTGTCTGAGCAGAAAGCGCGGGATGCACGGCGTCAATTCGATGCCCACCTGACTACATTGGAGCCGTACGACCCCGCCGCCGTCGCAGCCATTCGCCGCGAAGTGGACGCCCTGATGACGCGCGCGTTCGAAGCAGTCGATTCCTACACCGATGATCGCCGGGTGATCGGCAACATGCTCATGGCGGATGCGCGCGTGCATGTCACGGCGGTGGATGAGCAGTTGGCGCGAATGGTTGCCCGGCTGCGCGCCGACGCGGCACAGGCCAGCGAGGCGGCTCAATCGCGGTCAGCCCAGGCCGTTCGAGTGTCGTGGGCGATCGTCATTGCAGCCGGTCTTTTCGCGATTGGTCTGACGGCCCTCATCCTGCGTTCCATCGTGCTGCCCCTTGGAAAAATCGGACAAGCGATGGCAGCCCTTACGAAGGGGCGGACGGATGTCGAGATATCGCTGTCCGGCCGTGACGAGTTGGCGGCGATGGCTCGCACCCTGGCGCTTTTCCGCGAGAGCCTGGTCGAACGCAATCGCCTGGCCGATGAGCGCGAACAGGCATTGAGGCGCCTTGAGGCGGCCCGGGATGAAGTGACTGCCGCAAATCAGATCCTGCAAGTGACGTTCAATCACATGGCCCAGGGCGTCTCGATGTTTGACGGCGAGGGCAAGCTGGTGGCGTGGAACCAGCAATTCAGAGAGCTCCTCAGCCTCCCGGACTCACTGCTCGCCAAGACAACGACCTTCGCCGACTTCATCCGTTATCTTGCTGCGCGGGGAGATTTTGGGCCTCGCGATCCGGAAGACCAGGTGGGCAGGCGGCTCGCGAGCCTGGACGAGCCCTATGTAGGCGCCCGCACCTTGCCTGACGGGCGGGTGCTGGAGGTCCGCCGGAATCCCGTTCCCGGGGGCGGCTTCGTCTCGATGTACACGGACGTCACCGAGCAAAGACAGGCGCAGGCGCAGGTCGAGTTGGCGCGCAACCGGTTGAGCGACGCGATCCAGAGCATCTCCGACGGATTTGCCCTGTGGGACCGGGACGACCGACTCATCATGTTCAATGACCGCTTTCGGCAGCTCCTGAAGCTCGAAGACCAGCTCGCGGTGGGCGTGACATTCGAGACATTGACCGGGGCGCTGGCAGGCCGGCGCGCGCATGCGTCTGACGGAGAGAGCGATGACCTCAACACGTGGATCGCGCATCGCCTCGCCTCCCATCGGAGCGCGGCCGCCGATGAGGATCTGCAACTGGACGACGGCACCTGGTTGCGAGTCGGGTCACACGGCACGCGGGAGGGAGGCATCGTCACGACCTGGACGGACATCAGCGCTCTGAAGCATCGCGAGCTGGAGCTCGCTGACCTTGTGGCGAGGCTTGAGGTTGCCCGGGACCAGGCGACCGAGGCCAGCCGCATCAAGAGCACGTTCCTGGCGAATATGAGCCACGAGCTCAGAACGCCTCTCAATGCGATCATTGGCTACAGCGAAATTCTGGAGGAAGAGGCCAGGGACAAAGGCCTGCTGGATCTGCTGCCGGATGTCGACAGGATCGAGACCGCCGGCCGGCATCTGCTCGGGGTCATCAACGACATACTCGATCTGTCGAAGATCGAGGCCGGGCGGATGGACATCTATATAGAAGATTTCGATGTGTCGGCCCTGATTGGCGAGATCCAGTCGATGATCGTGCCGCTCGCGGCCAGGAACGGAAACGCACTCGAGGTGATTTGCCCAGCAGACATCGGCCGGATGCGATCGGATCTGACCAAGGTCAAGCAGAGCATCTTGAACCTGCTTGGCAACAGCAGCAAGTTTACGACTGATGGCCGGATTAGCCTGGTGGTCTCGCGGCATCCGACCGCAACGGGCGCGGACATCAGCTTCCGTGTGTCGGATACAGGCATCGGCATGAGTGCCTCGGAAATGGCCAAGCTGTTCCAGGCTTTCACCCAGGCAGATACCACGACCACCAAGAGGTTCGGCGGCACCGGCCTGGGCCTCGCCATCACGAAGCATTTCTGCGACATGCTTGGCGGAAGCATTGCCGTCGAAAGCGAGCCGGGCAAAGGTTCGACATTCACGATCACCCTGCCTGATCGCGGAATCGCCGAGAGCGCGGTAGCGGCCGAACCGCGAGTCGCACCGGGCACAGATGGCGCAGCCACTGTGCTCGTAGTCGATGACGATCCGGTGTGCCTCGACCTCTTGAGTGTAACTCTCGGGCGAGAGGGTTACCGAGTGATCCATGCCCGCAGCGGCGAGGAAGCGCTGCAACAGGCGCGCGCGCATCATCCCCAGGCGATCACGCTGGACGTGCTGATGCCCAGAATGGATGGCTGGTCGACGCTCGTGGCTCTCAAAGCCGATCCTGTGCTGCGCGAGATTCCCGTCATCATGCTGACCGTCCTCAAGGACCGCGGCCTGGCATTCTCTCTCGGTGCCTCGGATTTCATGACCAAGCCGGTTGACCGCGTCGCCCTGACTTCGATGCTCCGCCAGTACAGGGCAAGCAACGCCGACCTTGTCTTCATTGTCGAAGATGACCCCGCGACCCGGGATGCCACACGCCGGCTGCTGGAGAAACTCGGCCTCAGGGTCGCAGAGGCAAGCAATGGACGCGAAGGATTGCGATGGCTCGACGGCCATCTTGCTCCGACGCTGATCCTGCTCGACCTCATGATGCCGGTCATGGATGGATTCGAGTTCCTCGAAGAACTGCAGCGCAGACCAAACCTCGGCCACGTACCGGTAGTCGTTTTGACTGCCAAGCAGCTGTCGCAGGAGGAGATTGCAGTCCTGACCGGCCGGACGAAGCGGATCATGACGAAACAGGCAACGTCGAACGAGGATCTCGTGGCCGCCATCCGTAAGTGCGTACAGCGCCATTTGGATGAACAGACGACGTCGCGCGCGCAGGATCAAATGACACCAGGCGGGCGCCAAGCAGGGTAAGATAGTTATGACGAAGATTCTTTTGGTTGAAGACAACGAGATGAATCGGGACATGCTCTCCCGGCGCCTCATCCGCAATGGCTACGAAGTCGTCATGGCGCTCGACGGCCGCCAGGCCGTTGAGATGGCCTCCGGAGAGAATCCCGATCTGATAATCATGGACATGAGCCTTCCGGTCATCGACGGTTGGGAGGCGACCCGGCAGGTCAAGGCGGCGCCTGAAACCCGAGCGATCCCGGTCATCGCGCTGACCGCCCACGCGATGGCGGGCGATCGCGAAAAGGCGATCGAAGCCGGATGTGACGACTACGACACCAAGCCTATCGAACTTCCACGCCTGCTCGGGAAGATCGCAACGTTGCTGCGGCCAAAGCAACCGTAGCAGCACGGGCGGAACTGGCGAGGCACGAACGCACGATGGTCAATGCATCCGGCCGACCCTCCGAAGACTTCCTGAAATGTGCGCTCCTGGCGCATGTCCGTCAGGACTTCAACGCTCCGGTCAGCGCAATCTTGGGGTATGCGGAGATCCTGATCGAGGATGCGCCCAAGCTTGGCCTGGAGCACTGTGCAGCCGATCTCGGAAAAATGTACCAGGCCGGTCTCGATCTTCAGAGGCTCGTCCACGACCTGCTCGATCCACATGCGCTGGCCAAATGGGGCGGAGAATCCGCCTACGACGATTTCAAGAGCAAGCTCCGCCACGATCTGCGGACTCCCCTCACCGCCCTCAAGGGCTATGGCGAAATGCTGCTGGAAGACGCCCAGGAGGCCTCGGCTGACACGTTCGTGGACGACCTCCAGAAATTGCTGAATGCAGCGAAGCGGCTACTGGCCCGCCTCGATGGCCTTGTCGAATTCGCCAGCGGAGCGAGCACAGAGCTCCCGATCGCCGGATCTGGCCAGTCACTGCTGCCAGCACTGGAGCGGATCGCCCGCCCGCGTAGGGATGGGATCACCGCGAACAAGGCCGACGCCTATCGAATCCTGGTGGTCGACGATCATGAATCGAACCGCGACCTGCTCTCACGGCGGTTGACGCGCGACGCACATCATGTCGTCACGGCGGAAAGCGGAGAGGACGCGATTGATATGGTCGAGCGGGAGCCGTTCGATCTCATTCTCCTGGATCTCCTGATGCCCGGCATGAGTGGCTACGAGGTGCTCGAGCGTCTCAAATGCGATCCGCGCCACAGCGAGATCCCCGTGCTGATGATCTCCGCTCTCAACGAAATCGAGAGCGTCGTCCGGTGCATTGAGGCTGGCGCGGAGGACTATCTGGCCAAGCCATTCGATCCCGTTTTATTGCGCGCGCGCGTCAATGCGTGTCTCGAAAGGAAGTGGCTCCGCGACAGAGAGAAGGTCATCCTGCATCAGCTTCGGTTGGAAAAGGATCGATCCGATGCGCTGCTTCTCAACATCTTGCCGGAGCCGATCATCGCCCGCCTCAATCTTGGCGAAAGCACGATCGCCGACCATGTCGCGGACGCCACGATCCTGTTTGCCGACCTCGTTGGCTTCACCAGCCTCTCCGCGCGGCTCCCCGCGAACAGGCTCGTGCACCTCCTGAACATGCTGTTCTCCGATTTTGATCGATTGTCTGTCCGGTTCGGATTGGAGAAGATCAAGACGATCGGTGACGCCTATATGCTGGCCGGAGGCCTGCTCGCTCCATGTTCCGATCACGCCGAAGCGGTCGCGGACATGGCTCTGGCCATGCGTGATACCTCTCAGGAGGTGAGCCATCGGATCGGCGAACCGCTCCAGCTGCGCATCGGCATTCACACCGGCTCGGTCGTATCCGGTATCATCGGCACACACAAATTCATCTTCGATGTCTGGGGCGACACCGTGAACACGGCGAGCCGGATGGAATCCCATGGCGCACCCAATGAGATCAACGTCTCCGCAGCCGCCTACATGAGATTGTGCGAGAAGTTCACTTTCGAATCTTGCGGCACGCTCGATTTGAAAGGCAAGGGACCAACGGAGGCATATTTCCTCCGGGGGCGCCGCAGCTCGCACGGCCGGCAGCTCGAATTGTGATGCGTTGGAACGAGGATGCTTCGGGTTCTCAATGTGACCCGCACAAGAGGCATCGTGCTTGGATGCTGATTCAGGATGAAGGACAAGTTCAGCAATGATCAGAACGGACCTGACGGCTTTGACTCTCGGCTTTCTCTGCGCCTCTGCTGCGGCTTTGGCCCAGACGCCACAACAAGATGCAGTGGCGACTTTCTTCAACCCGCAGGGTCAAGAGATCGGCAAGGCGATGCTCACACAGACAACGAGCGGTGTCTTGATCGAGATCGATGTATCCAACATTGCCAATGGGGAGCATGGGTTCCATATCCATGAAACCGGCATCTGCGATGGCTCCGATGGTTTCAAGTCCGCTGGCGGCCATTTCGAGCCGGGCCAGCGTCAACACGGCTACCTGGCTGGACACGGCTCGCACGCTGGGGACATGCCCAACCAGTTTGCCGCTGCCGACGATAAGCTCCAGGCCCAGGTCCTGAACCCGAATGTCACGTTGGCTGATGGCCCGACGAGCGTATTGGATGCGGATGGTTCAGCCTTGGTTATTCATGCCGACCCGGACGATTACCGCAGCCAGCCGGCCGGCAATGCCGGCGACCGTATCGCTTGCGCCGTCATCGAGAAGCGGTAGGGGACTCAGCAGCGACACGGCGATGGATAGCCTGGCGCTCGCGATCAAAGACGGCCGCAATGTGCGAGGCGGCAAGCGCGTCAGGCAGATGGGACGACCGGTCGGCATCGCGCCTGAGGATCGCGTCGCGAAGTTGGTAGCGCCGGGCGGATTTGAACCACCGACCAAGGGATTATGATTCCCCTGCTCTACCGCTGAGCTACGGCGCCACCGGAATGGCCGGCCTGGAGGGCCGGCCACAATGCGGAGGCAAGCATATAAAGGCAGCGAACCACCCCGTCAAGGATAGTGCAAACCCTTGAATTACAGACTTAATCCGCGAACATGGAGGTCAGCTTCAGGGCCACGCCCATGCTGCCCTCGACCTTGAGCTTGCCGGTCATGTAGGCGAGGGTCGGATCGAGGGCCCCGTCCACCAGCTTCCTGAGGTTCTCGGCCGAGATCCGGATCGTGGTGGTGGCGTCGGGCCGGTCCTCGTTGTCGATCGCCGGCGGGTGCTCCGTCCCGTCCCAGAAGATGACGCCCTCATCGTCCTCCAGCACGAACTTCACCTTGTAGCCGAGCTTCACGTTCTGCCCGGCGCGCCTTCGGATATCGTCGGTCAGCCCAGCCAGTTCCATGGCCCTCTCCCTTCAGGCGGCCCGGGCCGCCTGCTCGCGTTCGATCCAGCCGCCCCCGAGAACGCGGCTGCCCTGATAGAAGACGCAGGCCTGGCCCGGCGCGACGCCCAGTTGCGGCACCAGCAGTTCGACCCGGGCGTGGCCGCCGGGCAGCAGCGAGACGATCGCCGGCCTGGGCTCGCTCATCGAGCGCAGCTTCACCTCGACCTCAACGTGCTCGGTCGGCTCGCCGGCGCCGCCCAGCCAGTTCACCTCGCGCAACGTGACGCTCGACTTCGCCAGCGCCGCCTTCGGCCCGACGAAGACGCGCCGAGTCTCCGGCTCAAGGCGCACGACATAGAGCGGCTCGCCGTTCTCGTTGAGATCGCCGAGGCCGAGGCCCTTGCGCTGCCCCACGGTGAAATGGATCAGGCCCTCGTGCCGGCCAAGTACGCGGCCGTCGAGATGCACCAGTTCGCCCGGCTCCGCCGCGCCGGGGCGCAAGCGCTCCACCACCTTGGCATAGCCTCCCGTCGGCACGAAGCAGATGTCCTGGCTGTCCGGCTTGTCCGCCACCGCCAGCCCGAACTCCGCCGCGATGGCGCGCGTCTCGGTCTTCGGCAGATCGCCCAAGGGAAAGCGCAGGAAATCGAGCTGCTCCGGCGTGGTCGCGAACAGGAAATAGCTCTGGTCGCGCCTGGGATCGGCGCCGCGATGCAGCTCCGCACCGCGCGCGCCCGTCGCGCGCTTCACGTAATGGCCGGTCGCCAGCGCCTCCGCGCCGAGCTCGCGCGACTGCGCCAGCAGGTCGTGGAACTTGACCCGCTGGTTGCAGCGCACGCAGGGGATCGGCGTCTCGCCCGCCAGATACGAATCCGCGAAATCCTGCATCACCGCGTCGGAGAAACGGCTCTCGTAATCGAGCACGTAATGCGGGATGCCGATCTTGTCCGCCGCCATGCGCGCGTCATAGATGTCCTGTCCCGCGCAGCATGCGCCCTTCTTCCCCACCGTCAGCCCGTGATCATAGAGCTGCAACGTGATGCCGACCACATCATAGCCCTCGCGCTTCAGCAGGGCGGCCGTGACCGAGCTGTCGACGCCGCCCGACATGGCGACGACGATTCGGGTATCCTCCGGCCGCTTGCTGAAACCGAGAGAGTTCATGGATTGTCGTCACACCTTCCAATTCGTCATGGCAAGGTTCATGGACCTTGCCATCCTACCCCGCCCCGCTATCTGGGCCAACTCGGTCCCAAGTTCAACGGCCTAGTTCAACGGCTTAGGATGTGGAACATCCGGGCATAGGGTGCCGGATCGACGCCCAGGCCGATCGCCGCCGAGAAATGGCCACGGTCCCGCACGAACAGGTTCTCCGGCGGTACGCGCCAACGCTCCGCCAGCATATGGCCGCCCACGGCCGGCGTGACATCGTCGCGCTGGCCAACCATGAGCACGATATTGGCGGGATCGATCGGCGGCTGCGGGCTGGCGTCGGTGATCGGCTCCAGGGCCGCGAAGTGCTCCGGCAGCCAGCCGTGCCGGCGCACCTCGTTGTCAATGTCCGCCATCTGGCCCAGCGAGGATTCGAGCGGCAGGGCGCTGACGCGCGCCGTCGAGGTTATCAGGAACAGGGCGTCCGGCCGGCATTCCCCCGGCCAGTCGCGCCAACGGCTGGCGGCGACCTGTGCGCTCAGGGCGCCGAGCGAGATGCCGCCGAGGGAGATCCTCCCCGGACCTTGCGCCCGGCACCAGGCGATCATCGCCGCATAGTCGCGCGCCGCGCGCACGAAATGCTGGATGCCGGAAACCGGCGGCTCGGCCAGGAAGCTCTCGCCGCCATAGAACCCGGCCTTGCAGCGCCGGTTGTGCCCCGGCCCGTCCGGCAGCACGATGCGCATGCCGAGCCGCGCCATGCTGAGGAAGCTGCGCGGCCCCTCCACCATCATCTCCGTCTCCATGGCGAGGCCATGGGCGAAGAAGAAAGTCGGCATTTCGGCCGGTCGCTGTTTGGGCTCGTAGATGTGGGCGTAGCAGGTGTCGGCGGGCTCATCGCCCACGCCCGGGCTCTCAAAGCGCAGCCAGTACTCGACCGCGTCGCCGTGATCAACCGCGCGGCTGCGCTCAAGCTGCGGCAGCGGATCAGGCACCGCGAACAAGGCATCGGCATCGGCCAGAACCTGTTTCAGCGCCTCGATCACGAGTTCCGGCTTGGGCGTGCGGTAGCGCACCGCCGGGACGCGATGCTTCCTGGCGAAGGCGAGATAGCGGAAGCGGTTGGCAAGATAGGATTGCGCCGTCGACCGCCGCTCCTGCTCCGCCGCGCCCGGATCGCCGGCGGCGCCTTCAAACGCGATCGCGGCCCAGCGGGTCTCCGCCGCTTTCGAAGCGAGGTGCAGGCGATGGGTGGTGTTGAGCTTGCTCGTCAGCCGCGGCGGCAGGCCGGACAGCCCAAGCTGCCGCGCGAACTCCTCCACGGATGCGCCGCTGGCGGCCGCGGCGGCCCAGGCGCGCGAGGCCGGCAGCACGTGCCGGAAGCCCCAGAGGCAGACGGGATCGACCCATGGCCGTGCCAGCAGGGCGTGGAACCAGGAGCCGGTGCGCGGGAACTGGACCGTCTTGCGCAGGCCGGCCTCGAGCGCTTCGCCCGCGACCCTGTCGGCGAGCGGCGCCTTCACCCGCTCGGTGAGGGAGGTCTCGCTGGCGGGGCTCACCCGCGCTCCTCGATCCACGCGGCCTGGATGGCCTCGAGAATCTTCTCGTTCGACTTGTTCGGATCGTCTTGGAAATCCGGCAGCTCCTGGACCCACTTCCACAAGTCGGTGAACCGCAGGTTGATGATGTCGACGTCCGGGTGCGCCTCCTCAAGCTCGATCGCGATGTCGTGGACGTCGGTCCAGCGCAGTTTCTTCGCCATGTCGTCGTCCAGCTCCGATACTTGTTCGGCGGCCGCTACTTGTCGACCATCATGTTGCGGGTGGCGGCCGGCAGGCTGACCGTCAAGCCATCCAGTTCTTCCGTCATCTTGATCTGGCAGCCGAGGCGCGACGTGTGCGTGAGGCCGAATGCGAGATCGAGCATGTCCTCCTCATCCTCGCTTGCGGTCTGCAGCACGTCGTACCATTCCGGATCGACGATCACATGGCAGGTCGAGCAGGCCAGCGAGCCCTCGCACGCGCCTTCGAGATTGATGTTGTTGCGATGCGCGATTTCCAGCACCGAAAGCCCGACCGGCGCGTCGACCTCGACGCGGGCGCCATCGGGATTGATGAAGGTCATCTTAGGCATCTACTTGACTCCGTTCGGAATTCCGCAATTCACTGGGCCGCGCCAGTATTTCATTCGGCTGGGCGCCCGGGCCGGCGTCCGTCCGGGGCCGGGTCACTTGCCATACTCGCCTCGACCTCGTCAAGGGAATGGCCTTTCAGCGCCTGGGCCACGGCCCGGTCCATGCGGTGCTGGGCGAAGGCATGGGTCGCGTGATCCAGACTTTCCACCGCCGCGTTGACGAGATCGCGATCCTCTCCCTTTATCGCCTGCCGAAGCTTAGCGATTGCTGAATCGATCGCGGCCCGCTCCTCGTCCGACAGCAGCGCGCCGTCGGCCTTGAGCGCCGCGTCGAGCGCCAGCAGCACGCGCTCGGCCTCCACGCGCGCTTCGATCAGCAGGCGCTGCTCCATGTCATCGCGCGCGTGGACCAGGCTGTCGCGCAGCATGTCTGCCATCTCGGATTCGGTGAGGCCATAGCTCGGCTTCACCGCGATCTCAGCGCGGATGCCGGTGATCTTCTCCATTGCCGAGACGGTGAGCAGGCCGTCGGCATCGACCGCGAAGGTGACCTGGATGCGCGCGGCGCCAGCCACCATCGGCGGGATGCCGAGCAGCTCGAACCGGCCGAGGGATCGACAGGCGTCCACCGTCTCGCGCTCGCCCTGCACCACGTGGATCAGCATGCCGGTCTGGCCGTCCTGATAAGTGGTGAAGTCCTGCGCCTTGGCTACCGGGATCGGCGTGTTGCGGTCGATCACCTTCTCGACGATGCCGCCCATGGTCTCGATGCCGAGGGACAGCGGAATGACGTCGAGCAGCAGCGTGTCGCTGCCGCGCGTCAGCGCCTTGGCCTGCAGCGCGGCGCCGACCGCGACCACCTCGTCGGGATTGATGTCGGCCAGCGGCGCGCGGCCGAAGAACTCCTCCACCCGGCGGCGCACCAGCGGCACCCGCGTGGAGCCGCCCACCAGCACCACGCCCTGGATCTCCTTCGGCGTGACGCGCGCATCGTCCAGCACCTGCCGGCACGCGCGCATGGTGCGCTGGACCAGCGGATCGATCAGCGCCTCGAACTCCCGGCGCGACACCGTGAAGTCGATCTTCGTGCCGCCGATCTCCGCGGTCAGCTTCACGCTGTCCCGCTCGGTCAATTGCTCCTTGACCGCCCGCGCGGCGAGCAGCAAGGCGGCGGCGCCCGCTTCATCCAGCTTTTGAAGTCCGCTCGCCGCGATGGCGCGCTCGGCCAGCGCATGATCCAAATCGTCGCCGCCGAGGGCAGAATCGCCGCCGGTCGACAGCACCTGGAACACGCCCTTCTGCAGGCGCAGCAGGGAGATGTCGAACGTGCCGCCGCCAAGATCGTAGATCGCGTAGACACCTTCCGCGCCGCTGTCGAGGCCGTAAGCCAAGGCGGCCGCGGTCGGCTCGTTCACCAGGCGCAGCACATCGAGGCCGGCAAGCTTGGCCGCGTCCTTGGTGGCGCTGCGCGCGGCATCGTCGAAATAGGCGGGCACGGTGACAACCGCCTGAGTCACGCCCTGGCCCAGCGACTGCTCGGCGCGCGCCTTCACGGCCTTCAGGATCTCTGCCGAGATCTCGATCGGCGTAATCGACCGCCCGGCGACCTCCAGCCGAACCATGCCGACGGAATCGCCGCTCGCCGCGATCCTGTAGGGCAGCACGCCCGCGAGCGCTTTCACGTCATGCACACCGCGGCCCATCAGGCGCTTGATCGAGCTGACGACGCAATCGGGATTCTTGGCGCGCAGATCCTGCGCCGCGCGCCCGACGACCACGCCCTCGGGCATCAGCGCGACCACCGAGGGAATGAGCCCGTCGCCATGGGCATCGCGCAGCACTTCCGGCTGCTCGCCATCCGCCACCGCGACGACCGAGTTGGTGGTGCCGAGGTCGATGCCGATGGCGATGCCGCGCTCCTGCGCGTGCGGCTCCGGCGTCTCGCCCGGCTCGTGGATCTGCAGCAACCCGCTCATGCCGTACCCTGCTCCTGCTCAAGCGCAATACGGCGGGTGCGCGTCTCGTCGAGATACTTGCGCAAATACTTGAGGCGCGTCGTCAGGCGATTCGCCGCATCCAGATCGTCGCTTGCGAAGGCCTTGGATATCCCGGACAGGACGGCGATCGCATCGGCGCCGGCCTTGGCCTGCAGCTTCTCCACCTTCTCGATACTGGTCGCTTCCATCAGGGCTTCGCGGGCCTCCATCACTTCCATCAACAGTTCGGGATCACGCACCGTTTCTTCCTTGGAGACGGACGCATCGACGCCCTTCAGGCTCAGCAGATAGGCCGCACGCCGCAGCGGGTCCTTGAGCGTTTCATAGGCCTGGTTGAGCGCGACCGCCTGCGCCTCGGCGAAGGCACGCTCCTTCGCGGGTCTGGTGGCGAAGCGGTCGGGATGGATGGCGCGCTGGAAACCGAGATAGCGCTTCTCGACCATGTCGACATCGGTGTCGAAATCCGGCTCGAGGCCGAGCCGGCGGAAATGGTCAAGCTGGGCCGGCTGCTGGATCGCCCCGCAGGTGTGGCAGAACAGGGCCTGCGCCGCCACCGGTCCCTTGCAGGACCAGCACGAAACAAAGGCAGCGCGCGCGGCGCGCGTATCGTCCGCTTGGGTCGGCATCGTTATGCGACATCAGACGTGGAAGGATTCGCCACAGCCGCAGCGGCCCTTCTCGTTGGGATTCCTGAAGACGAAGCCGGATTGCAGCTTCTCCTCGACGTAATCCATCTCGGTGCCCAGGATGAACAGGGTGGCCTTCGGATCGATCAGGACCGTCACGCCGTCCTGCTGCACCACCTCGTCCATCGGCCCCTTCTGGTCCGCGAACTCCAGCGTGTAGCTGAGCCCGGAGCAGCCCTTGGTCTTGACGCCGATGCGGATGCCGGCGGACGGCTTGCCCCGCTTGTCGAGCAGCGCCTGCACGCGCGCGACGGCAGCCGGCGTCAGGTTGATCGCCGCCGGCCGCGGGCGCGGGGCGCGCTTCGGCTTGACGTCGGGCGCGGCCGCCGCAGGCGTACCGTCCGGGATATTGGTGCCGGTGTCCATGATCCTGATGCTACTCCGCAGCCTGCTCGGCCGGCCTGTTGCCATGCTTCTCACGATAATCGCGGATCGCGGCCTTGATCGCGTCCTCGGCCAGGACCGAGCAATGGATCTTCACCGGCGGCAGCGACAGGTGCTGCGCGATCATGGTGTTCTTGATCTGCTCGGCCTCGTCGAGGGTCTTGCCCTTCACCCACTCGGTCGCGAGCGAGGACGACGCGATCGCCGAGCCGCAGCCGAAGGTCTTGAACTTCGCGTCCTCGATCCGGCCATCGGGGCCGACCTTGATCTGCAGCTTCATCACGTCGCCGCAGGCCGGCGCGCCGACCAGGCCGGTGCCGACGCTCGTGTCACCCTTGTCCAGCGTGCCGACATTGCGCGGGTTCTCGTAGTGCTCGATCAGTTTTTCGCTATAGGCCATGTGTGCTCTCCTGAATGCGATCGGTCCTGGGCTTCATCAATGCTCGGCCCACTGGATCGATTTGATATCGATACCTTCCTGCGCCATCTCCCACAGCGGGCTCATGGAACGCAAACGCTGCACCGACTGCACGATATGCTCGACGGCGTAGTCGACATCCTGCTCGGTGGTGAAGCGCCCCAGCCCGATGCGCAGGGACGTATGCGCCAGTTCCTCTTCAACGCCCAGAGCGCGCAGCACGTAGGACGGCTCCAGCGACGCGGACGTGCAGGCCGACCCCGACGAGACCGCCAGGTCCTTGATGCCCATCATCAGCCCCTCGCCTTCCACATAGGCGAAGGACAGGTTGAGGTTGCCCGGGATGCGGCTCTCGAGATCCCCGTTGAGATAGACCTCCGGCAGCTGCTCCCTGATCTTGTCGTAGAAGCGATCGCGCAGCGCCTTCAGCCGCTCCGCCTCCGCGCCCATCTCGCGCTGCGCGATGGCGCAGGCCTCGCCCAGCCCGACGCAGAGCGGCGTCGGCAGGGTGCCGGACCGCATACCGCGCTCCTGGCCGCCGCCATGGATCAACGCCTCCAGGCGCACGCGCGGCTTGCGCCGAACATAGAGCGCGCCGACGCCCTTGGGCCCGTAGAGCTTGTGGCCGGAGATCGACATCATGTCGATGTTCATCTCCTCGACATTCAGCGGGATCTTGCCCACGGCCTGGGCCGCGTCGGTATGGAAATAGACCTTGGCCGCGCGGCAGATCTTGCCGATCTCGGCCAGCGGCTGGATCACGCCGATCTCGTTGTTCACTGCCATCACCGAGACGATGCAGGTGTCCGGACGGATCGCCGCCTTCAGCTTCTCGAGATCGATGAGTCCGTTCTGCTGCACCGGGAGGTAGGTGACCTCGAACCCTTCCAGCTCCAGATGGCGGCAGGAATCCAGCACGCATTTGTGCTCGGTCACCACGGTGATGACGTGGTTCTTCTTGCCCTTGTAGAAATGCGCGACGCCCTTGATCGCGAGGTTGTTCGATTCGGTCGCGCCGGAGGTGAAGATGATCTCCTTCTCGTCCGCGCCGATGATCGAAGCAACCTGCGCACGCGCCTTCTCGACCCCCTGCTCGGCTTCCCAGCCAAAGCTGTGGTTGCGCGAATGCGGGTTGCCGAAATGGGTGGTGAAATAAGGCAGCATCGCCTCCACCACGCGCGGATCGGTCGGCGTCGTCGCCTGATAGTCGAGATAGATCGGAGTCTTCGGGCGGTTCTGGCCGTCAGCTGCGATCTTCATTTCCTGCAATGAACTCATCTCATACACACCCTTCATCAGGCTGCCGGCTGCATGTCCGGCAAAATATGAACCCTGCGACCGGCCAGATCGGCCAGCCGCGCCGCAAGCAGGTCGATTTCCGACTCGCTGTTCCACCAGCCGAGGCTGATGCGGATCGCGGAGCGTGCGACCTCTTCGTCGTAGCCCATAGCCAGCACCACATGGCTCGGCCGCGCCTTGCCGGAGGAGCAGGCGGAGCCCGCGCTCACGGCAAATCCCGCCAGATCGAGCGCCATCACCAGTGTCTCGCTGGACTTGCCGGCCACAGCGACGCATGCGGTGTTCGGCAGGCGCGGCGCCCCGCCGCCGATGATTGCGATATCGAGATCGGCAAGGCGCGCTTCAAGCCGATCGCGCAGGGCAGACAGCCGCTCTGCGTGGCCGTTCGTCCGCGCCTCTTCCGCAGCAGCGCCGAAAGCTGCGATGGCGGGCGCATTCTCCGTCCCGGCGCGCCGGAACTTCTCCTGGCCGCCGCCGATCAACATCGGGTCGATCGCGATTTCGTTCTTCAGCACCAGCGCGCCGGCGCCGAGCACGCCACCCATCTTGTGCGCCGATAGACTCAAGAGATCAGCGCCGAGCTCGCCGATATCAAGAGCAATTCGGCCCGGCGCTTGCGATGCATCACAATGCAGCAGGCCACCATTCTCATGCACAAGGTCGGCGGCTTCGCGCACCGGCTGGATCACGCCGGTCTCGTTGTTCGCCAGCATGATGGAGACAAAAGCCGGCCGTCCCGTTTCGCGCAGTGCAATAGCCAGATCGTCGACATCGACCTGCCCATTGCGCTGCACGCGCAGGACGCGCGCACCTGCGAGCTGCGCCGGCTTCAGCACTGAATCGTGCTCTATGCCGGAGACGATCAGCGGACGCTCGCCGCGGCCGGCCAAGGCCAGATTGTTGGCCTCGGTCCCGCCCGAGACGAAAATCACATTCTCCGGCGTGGCGCCCGCAAGCCGGGCGACCTGGACACGGGCGCGGTCCACCAGCGCCCGCGCGGCGCGGCCGAAGCGATGGACCGACGATGGATTGCCGGCCATGCGCAAAGCCGCGTCCAGCGCCGCCTGTGCCGCAGCACAGGACAGCGTGGTCGCGTTGGCATCCATGTAGATCGCGTTCGTCATCGCCCTCGGCTCAAATGTGGCTCATTCCGCTGCGACGGTCGTGCGAACCGGCTCGTTGCCGGAGTCGTTGACGGGGGACGGCGGTGCGGCGCCATCGCCCTCCAGCGGCTCGCCGAGCTGCGACTTGCCAAGGACGCGCCGGTTGACGACATCCGCCAGCGAAACCGAGCTCAGGAACAGGTGAATCTGGTGCGTCAGCTCCTCCCACAGATCGTGGGTGAGGCAACGGCTCTTGTCGCTCTGGCAGCCCGATCCCGTATTCGGCTTGCAGCGCGTGGCGCGGATCGGCTCGTCCACTGCCATGATGGCGTCGGAGATCCGCGTATCCTCCGCGCTGCGGGCCAGCAGGTAGCCGCCACCGGGGCCCCGCACGCTCTTCACCAGGCCATTGCGCCGCAGCTTGGCGAACAGCTGCTCCAGGTAAGAGAGCGAGATTTCCTGCCGCTGCGAAATATCCGCCAGGGCTACCGGGCGGCCATTGCTGTGCGACGCCAGATCAACCAGGGCCATCACCGCATATCGTCCTTTGGTGCTCAATCTCACGACCAACCTCCATCACATTCCGGCTGAGCCCGGCGCCTATTCCGCCGCGAAATCAGACCGTCTCGCTTCATTGCTTTCCGCCCCTAGTCTCGTGTCGGCGCGGTTGTCGGCGCCGTTATCCGCATTTGGCCGGACCGCCTTGCCGTTCAGCTCGCCCTCCAGGAGAGCGACGCGTCCCTGCAACCGGTTGACCTGATCGATGAGGCTCTCGATGGCGCGCGCGACCGGGTCGGGCAGAACCCCGTTCGGCAGGCCATAGGCCGCGAAATCGCCGGCATCGGCTCCGCGCGGCGCGGCGATCTTGGCCGGAATGCCGACCACCAGAGCGCCCGCGGGTACGTCGCTCACCACCACGGCGTTGGCGCCGACCTTGGCGCCCGCACCTACAGTGATGGCGCCCAGCACCTGCGCGCCCGCCCCCACGATCACGCGATCGCACAAGGTCGGGTGGCGCTTCGTGTTCTTCTGGGCTGCCGAATTGACCGAGGGCGAAGTCCCGCCCAGGGTGATGTCCTGATACATGGTGACGTCGTCGCCGATCTCGGCTGTCTCGCCAATCACCACCCCCATGCCGTGATCGATGAACAGCCGGCGGCCAATGGTCGCGCCCGGGTGGATCTCGATACCCGTGACCCAACGCGCGGCCTGGGAAACGAAGCGCCCCAGGACGCGCCAGCCCCGCAGCCACAGCCAATGGGACAGGCGGTGGGCCAGGACGGCGTGGAACCCGGGATAGGTCAGCACCACTTCCAGCCGCGAGCGAGCGGCGGGATCGCGGGCGATGATCGAATCGATGTCCTCAGCGAAATGCTTGAAATTCATGGCGGCCATCGTGTTTACTACCGCGCCGCCGCCCTTAATTGACTGGGTTAGTCAACTTTCGCGGCGCAAGTCGCGGTAAAGAGCGCTCTCGCAGTCGATATAGTATGTCCCACTACCTCAGTCAAGTTTTTGCCCGGCAAACCACGTTTCGGGCATGTAAAATAACCATGTGCCGCACTCGGATAAGCGGCCTTTCCGGAGCTCCCCTCCATGCCTGAAGTGATCATGAACGGCCCGGAAGGCCGGCTGGAAGGGCGCTATAACCAGAACGCCGAGCCGAATTCCCCGATCGCCCTGCTGCTGCACCCCCACCCGCAACATGGCGGGACCATGAACAACAAGGTGGTCTACCAGCTGTACCAGTGCTTCCAGCGGAAGGGATTTTCGGTCCTGCGCTTCAATTTCCGAGGGGTCGGCCGCTCCCAGGGCAAGTTCGACCGCGGCGAAGGGGAACTGAGCGACGCCGCCGCGGCGCTGGACTGGCTGCAGACCTGGAACCCCAACGCGCCGCAATGCTGGATCGCCGGCTTCTCGTTCGGCGCCTGGATCGGCATGCAACTCCTGATGCGCCGGCCGGAGATCAGCGGCTTCATCTCGGTTTCGCCGCCCGCCAACATCTATGACTTCAGCTTCCTCGCGCCCTGCCCCTCGTCCGGCCTGGTGGTCCAGGGCGACCAGGATACCGTGGTGCCGCAGGATGCCGTCGCCAAGCTGGTGACGAAGCTTAGCCATCAGCGGGGAATCAAGATCACCTATCAGATCATCCCCGGCGCGACGCATTTCTACACCGAGCATCTCGACCAGCTCAGCAAGACCGTAGACGACTACCTGACCACGGCCATTCCCGAGACCGCCGCAAAGCTCCGCGCCTCGCGCTAGCCGGTTGCCGCCGTAGGCTCGCCACTGCCGTAGGGCCGCGTGATGATCTCCAGCAGATGCCCGTTAGGGTCGTCGAAATAGACGCCGCGCCCGCCGTCGCCGCGGTTGATCTCCCCGCGCCGCCGCCGACCGGGATCGGCCCAGTATGGCAGGCCACGCGCGCGGATGCGCCCGAAGATCTCGTCGAACTCCGCCTCGCTCACCAGGAACGCGTAGTGCTGCGAGGCGACCTTGCCATCCGTCTCCAGGACATCGAGCGACGTGTCGCCCACCTGCACCACGGCGAAGGGGCCGAAATGCGTCGCCGCCGGGAGACCCAGGACTTCCGTTAGGAACCGCGCGGAGGCGTCCCGGTCATGCGCGGCGACGATGGTGTGATTCAGCCGGACGGCCATGAGGCATGGTCCTCCTCTGGCAAGCGCTCTCGACTCTATAGCTAGAGCGCACGCTCGTCGTTGCAAGGAGGCGCTAGGCCCGGTGCAGCCTGCCGCCCGGCATCGGCTTCGGCACGCCGGTGGTGCCGGGGAAGCTCAGTGGCAGGCCGCGCAGCGACCGCACCGCCATGAAGGCGAAGGCCTGCGCCTCCAGCGCATCGCCGTTCCACCCGACCTCGTCGGCCGCGCGCACCGGGCAGCGCAGCAGCGCCCGCAACGCTCGCATGATCGCGGGATTGTGCCGCCCGCCGCCGCAGACCAGCCACTCCCGCGGCGCTTCCGGGAACTGGCGCAGGGATTCGGCCACCGACCAGGCGGTAAAGGCGACCAGGGTCGCGGCGCCCTCGGCCGGGCCGAGGCCGCCCAGCGCCGCATCGGCGAGCGCCTTGAAGTCCTGGCGGTCGAGCGATTTCGGCGCCGGCAGCGCGAAATAGGGATCGGATTTCAGTTTCGCCAGCGCGGCGCTGGAGGCTTGCCCGCTTGCCGCCAGCGCGCCGCCGACATCGACTGGCTTGCCCGTGTGACGCAGCGCCCAATCGTCCAGCAGCGCATTGGCCGGGCCGGTGTCGAAGGCCAGCAACGCACCATCCTCGCTGATCCAGGTCACGTTGCCGACGCCGCCGAGATTGAGCACGGCGAGCGGCTTCGGGAAACCCTGCGCGCGCGCAAGGTGATAGACCGGCGCCAGCGGCGCGCCTTGCCCGCCCGCCTGCACATCGGCGCTGCGGAAGTCGTTCACCACGTCGATGCCAGTGAGCTTGGCCAGCAAGCCGCCGTCGCCGATCTGCACGGTCTGGCGACGGGCCGGCGCATGGTGGATGGTCTGGCCGTGGAACCCGACGATCGCGATCTCGGACTTTTCTCGCTTGGCGAGACTCAGAAGCTGCCGCACCGCTTCGGCATGGCGCTCCGTCAACTCGCGCTCGACGGCGGCGACCGGCCCCTTGCCGCCGAAGCAGGACTGCACCCGCGCGCGGAATGCGCCATCATAGGGCAGCGTGAGCGTCGGTCCGAAATCGTCGATCGATGAGCCATCGGTATGGATCAGGGCGGCGTCGACGCCGTCGCACGAGGTGCCGCTCATCATGCCAATTGCCCACACCGCACCCTCTCCTTTTGCCTGCGACTCCATGGAATCCCGCCGGTTTACGCCCTTCCCGCCGATGTGTTACATCACCGCCCACCGAAAGCAAAGCCGCCGGAAACCCTCATCACAGCCATGTCCACGCCCAAATCCGAATTCCTGAAAGTCATCCTGGAGCGGGGCTACCTCCATCAATGCACCGACTGGGAAGGCCTCGATGCCTTGATGGCGAAGCAGTCCATCTCGGCCTATATCGGGTTCGACGCGACCGCGGATAGCCTGCATGTCGGCAGCATGGTGCAGATCATGCTGCTGCGTCGCTTGCAGCAGACCGGCCATCGCCCGATTGCCCTGATGGGCGGCGGGACGACCAAGATCGGCGACCCCTCCGGCCGCGACGAGAGCCGCCGGCTGATGACGGCCGACGACATCAACCGCAACCTCGAAAGCATCAAGCAGAGCTTCACGGGATACCTGAAGTTCGGCAGCGGCAAGACCGACGCGGTCGTCGTCAACAATGCCGATTGGCTGGACAAGCTGAACTACATCGAGTTCCTGCGCGACTACGGCCGGCATTTCTCGGTCAACCGCATGCTGACATTCGATTCCGTGAAGCTGCGCCTCGACCGCGAGCAGCCCCTCAGCTTCCTCGAGTTCAACTACATGATCCTCCAGGCCTATGATTTCCTGGAGCTGGCGCGCCGGCAGGATTGCCGGCTGCAGATGGGCGGCTCCGACCAGTGGGGCAACATCGTCAACGGCACGGAGCTTGGCCGCCGCGTCGACAATCGCGAATTGTTCGGCCTGACGGCGCCGCTCATCACCACCGCGTCCGGGGCCAAGATGGGCAAGACTGCGGCGGGCGCGGTGTGGCTGAGCCCCAACCGCCTCAGCCCGTACGATTACTGGCAATACTGGCGCAACGTCGAGGACGCCGATGTCGGCCGCTTCCTGCGGCTGTTCACAGACCTGCCGCTGGACGAGATCGCGCGGCTCGAGCAGTTGCAGGGCTCGGAGATCAATGACGCCAAGATCATCCTCGCGAACGAGGCGACCACGCTGTGCCACGGCGCCGCCGCCGCACGCAATGCGGCCGAGACGGCGCGGCGCACCTTCATCGAGGGTGGCCTCGGACAGGACCTGCCGGTGCTGGAGATCGAGAGTGCCGAGCTCGCGGCCGGCATCGCCGCCTATGAGCTACTGCGGCGTGCCGGCCTCGTTGCCAGCAATGGCGAAGCGCGCCGCCTGATCAAGGGCGGCGGGGCACGTCTGAACGATGCGGTGATCGAGGACGAGAACCGCAAGGTGACGGCGGCCGACCTCGATTCCAGCGGCGTGGTGAAGCTGTCTTTCGGCAAGAAGAAGCACGCGGTCGTCCGCGCGAAATCGTAAGCCGCTATTTGTGACTGCCGCTCGGGATCTTGGGCGGGGTGTAGGTGCCGTCCCCCTCGTCGATATCCTGGGTGAAGATGTCGCGCAGGAAGCCGGGCGCGAGCGCCGACCACGGATTCACATCGATCTTCGGCTCCGGCAGATCTCCGCTGATCTTGTAGGTCGCGGAGAACAGGCCCTCGCCTGGTCCGCCTTGGATGATGTTACCCAGGATCGGGATGTTCCCCAGGATGCTGTTGAGCGCATAGGCCGGCACGATCACGCCTTCCAGGTCGATCTTCTGCCGGTCGAGATCGATCGTGCCGCTGGAGGTCAGGCCGATGGAAGGTCCCGCGCTGCGGAACCGGCGGACCTCTATCGTGCCCATGGTCTTGGTGAAACGCGCGCTCGCGCCATCGAAATAGAAACCTTCGCCGGTCAGTACGTCTACCAATCCGGTCAGCGCCGCGACCGACAGGAAGCGCACGAAGAACGGCGTATCGAGCAGCCGGAACGAGCTTGACTCGAGCCGCCCGCGCAGCGGCCGCCGCGGCTCGTCATCCTTCACCCGGCCGGTGATCTTGAGCGTACCGCCCTTGATGGAATCAAAGATGTCGAGCGCGCGCAGCGCGGCGCCGGCATCGGTGGTCTCGGCTGTCAGGCGATGCTCGCCGGGCTCTCCTGGACGATAGCTCAGGGTGAGCGGCGCGCCGCCCTCCAGGGTCGCCGAGACATCGATCACGTCCCACCACATCGGGTCGTGGTAGAGCTCGACCTTCACATTGTGCAGCAACCGGCCGTCGCCGACTCGCACGGCGTTCAGGGACGGCGCGAGCAGACGGAACGGCCGCTGCGGCTCGTTCTCCTCGCGCGCGAGAATGTCGTCGTCCTTCACCGGCGCGTCGTTTTCCATCCACGGCTCGACATCGACATCCCCGCCGCCGATCCCGATCTCGATCAGCTCGCCCTTGAACGCCACGCCGACATTGCTGAGGTTGTTCCGGCCATATTTCAGGCTCGGCATCGTCACCATCCTGGGCTTGCCGTCCTTGTCGAAGTCGATTCTGCCGGCGGCCTTGAGATCGCCGGCCGCCACGTCGAACAACGGGATGCCCTGGATGCGCTGGTTCCGCATCTCGACCCCGAGCTTGCCGCGACCCGGCACGCCGGCCGCCTTGGACCATTTCGCGAACTCGAAGGCCAGCGCAGACTGGGTAAGGTCGAAGGAGGCATCGATGCGGCCGCGGCCGCCGGCATAACTGATATAGGTCAGGTCGGTGAGGCTTGGCCCGTCGAAGAACGGCCGCGTCTCGTAGCCGAAGGCGGCGCGCTGCTGCGCGTTGACGGTGCCGATGGCGCGGATCTGCTGCTCGAACGGCGCGTCATCGTAGAAGTTCTCGAGCCATTGCAGATCGAGCGGGATGCCGCCGAACTTCAGCGGCCCGCTGATGCGCATGCCGTTCTGGGTCAGCGCCAGTTCGAGATTGCCCTCGGTCACGTCCTGCTCGAACATCGCCTGCTTCAGGCCGACATTGCTCATCCCGGCGGTGACCCCGATCTCCACCATGGCGAAGGTGAGTTCCTTCTTGGCCGGGAAATCGAACTGGAGATGGGTCGCGACATCGCCGGAAGCGTCCGCCGGTTTCAGGCCGAGCTTGGAGGTGTAGCCGAGGCGCTCGTGATCCAGGAGCGCCAGCGCATCCCGCATCGGGCTGGCGAGGTCGCCGCCGACCTTGATGAATTGGTCGTCCTGGTCCAGGCCTGTGATCAGCAGGTCGCCCTGTCGGATCTTGATCCTGCCGACCTCGCCTGCCTCGATCTTCGCCGCGAATTGCGTGGCATCGAAGGTCGCGGTCACCGCGCCATGCTCGATCGGCGGCATCGGGCGCAGGTAATGGACCGTCAGGTCGCGCGCCTTGAACGTCCCGGCCAGCTCTTCCAGCACGGCCGAGGCCTGGCCCGCGGGAAACCGGATCTTCGTGCGGGCGTCGAGCGCCTCCACGACTCCGCTGGTGACATTGGGGATCAGCCAGCCGCGCGCACCGGAGGCGGCTGTCTCCGGCCACCAGCCATCCGCCTTCTGCCAGTCGATGCCCGTCCCTTTCAGCGTCGCAGTTAGAACCGGCGCGCCATCATCCGTCGCGCGTCCGCGCAGGAACCCGTTGCCTTGTCCGCTGAGCACGAAGGTCGGACCATCGAGGTCGATCTCCATGCTGTCGAGCGAGATCAGGTCCTGGTCGGGATCGACCTGCCCCTTCGCCGCAAGCGTCTTGACCGGCAGCGGCGCCTTCATGAGGTCAGGCAGGGTGATCTCGCCATTGCTGCCGAACATGGCGAATTCCGTGACGCCGACCTCGCCTTCCAGCGAAATGGAAGTCTGCGCCTCGCCCTCCAGGAAGAGTTTGGCGTTGCCGAGGGCCGCGAGGCCCGTTTCGAGCAGGCCGATCGACGGCGCGGCGAAGCGCTGCAAGCGGGCGTCCACCGCGAACCGGTCCCCGCCCGACGGCAGGAACACGCTGCCGCTCAGCCGCGCGGGGTCTCCGAATTGCGGGACGCTGAAGCGGAACGAGCCGGCAAGACCGCGCTCGCCGCGCGCCAGATTGAGATCCAGGTTCTCCGCCCTCCACACATTGCCGGCATGGCGGTCGTCAATGTTGAGCGCGCCCGAATAGATCGCCGCTTCGGTGAGGTAACCCGTGCGCTTGTCCGGATCGGGCGCCGCCAGCAGCTCGCGCAGCAGCGCGCCGATGAGATCGGCCTGCGATGCGCTCACATCGGCACCCGCTTCGGGCGGCGCGTTGGAGATCAGCTTGTCGCCGAACTGGAAATCGCCGTCCTCGTTGCGGCGGAGCGTGAGCTCGGGCCGGAACAGCTCGATGCGCGAGGGCGCCACCAGCCCCCGGAGCAGCGCGCCGCCGCTCAGGCCGAAGCCGAGCTCGGGGACCGAGGCCAGATCCCGGCCCGCGGAATCCTGGATCCGGACCCCGACCCCGCGGATATCCACCGTGCGCTCCCACCCCGCCCACGCCAGCACTGTATCCTGGATGACGAACTGGAAATCGGCTCCGGGCTGGTTCAGCGCCTCCTCGACATAGGGCTTCAGGAAGCTGAGATGGATCGGTCCCTCATAGGCCAGCCGGTAGGCGATGAATCCCGCGATCACCGCGATGCCGGCCAGCACGGCGCCGAGCACCTCCAGCGCGATCTTGCTGACGCGCACGATCATCGCGCGCCTCGCGGTCGAGGCCGGGCGCTCGGCTTGACCACCGCCGCCGCATGACGCAGTGTGCGGGCCCGACGAAGCCTGTTCATGTTGCGATGCCGCTGGCGATCGATCCCGCAAAGCTGCCGAAGCCCTATGACCTGCGACAGGCGCAGATCGAGCTGGATCGTCTCGCAGCCTTGTGGTGTCAGACCGACGAAACCGGGCTCCCCGGCGCGGCAGAAAGACAGGCGCTGCTGACTGCGGTGTTTGGCAACAGTCCCTATGTTAGCCACCTGATCGTCAGTGAAGCGGCCCATTTTTACTCAGTATTAGCCGACGGGCCGGACTCTGTCTTTAACAAATTGTTGAACGATCTCGCGGGTTTGGCACTTGCAGACAGCGACGAGGCCAGCCTCATGCGCGCGCTGCGCATCGCCAAGCGGCGGGCTCACCTGACCATCGCCATCGCCGACATCGTGGGCACCTGGCGTCTAGAGCGGATCACCGGAGCGCTCAGCGATTTCGCGGATGCGACAGTCGCGGCAGCAACCGCCTTCCTCCTCCGTCAAGCTCATAACAGCGGAGAGCTCGATCTGCCGCATCCGGACAATCCGGTCTTGGCAAGCGGGCTCATCATCCTTGGTCTCGGCAAGCTGGGTGCGCGGGAGCTGAACTATTCCAGCGACATCGACCTCATTGTCCTGTTCGACCTTGACCGGGTCCACTACCGCGGCAAGCGGACCGCGCGCGAGTGCTTCGTGAGGCTGGCGCGCGGCCTGGTGAAGCTGCTGCAGGATGCGACGCAGGACGGCTATGTCCTGCGTGTCGATTTGCGGCTGCGGCCCGACCCGGCTTCCACACCGCTCGCCATGTCGACCATTGCCGCGGAGACGTACTACGAGGGCATGGGCCAGAATTGGGAGCGCGCCGCCATGATCAAGGCGCGCGTCGTCGCCGGAGACGTGCCAGCTGGCGAGGAATTCCTCGGCAATCTGCGCCCTTTCATCTGGCGCAAGCATCTCGACTTCGCCGCCATCCAGGACATCCACTCGATCAAGCGCCAGATTCACGCGGTCAAAGGCCATCGCGAGATCGCGGTAGGCGGCCACAATATCAAGATCGGCCGCGGCGGCATCCGCGAGATCGAGTTCTTCGCCCAGACCCAGCAACTGATCTGGGGCGGCCGCAACCCGGACCTGCGCCTGCACCAGACTTGCATGGCGATCGAGCAACTGGTCGCCTTCGGCCGCACCAGCCGTGCTGCCGCCGACGACCTCATCGCCGCCTATAGCTATCTGCGCCACGTCGAGCACCGGCTGCAGATGATAGACGATCACCAGACCCAGACCCTGCCGCCGGAAGGGCCGGATCTCGATCGCCTCGCCTTGTTCTGCGGCCACGTCAGCACGGCCGAGTTCAGCGAGACGCTGATGCAGCATCTAGGGCAGGTCGAAGACCACTACGCCGACCTGTTCGAGGAGGCGCCCGCGCTCGGCGGCGGGGGCAACCTCGTCTTCACCGGGACCGACAACGATCCCGCCACGGTCGCGACCCTGGAGCGCATGGGCTTTCCCAATGGCAGCGCCGTTTCCGCCATGGTGCGCGCCTGGCATCACGGGCGCTATCGCGCGACCCGCAGCGCACGGGCACGCGAGCTGCTGACCGAGCTGATGCCGCGCCTGCTGGAGGCGCTGTCCCACACCGCCGATCCCGACACCGCATTCCGCCGCTTCGACAGCTTCATGCGCTCGCTGCCGGCGGGCGTGCAGCTCTTCTCCCTGCTCTATTCCAATCCCGGATTGCTGGACCTGATCGCGGATGTGATGGGCAGCGCGCCGCTGCTGGCCGACCATCTGAGCCGCTATCCCATGCTGCTGGACGGCGTGCTGACGGCCGGCTTCTTCGAAAAGGTGCCTAACCGCCCCGCCATGTCGCGGGACCTGAGCCGGCAGCTCTCTTTCGTCGACGACTTCCAGGACCGCCTCGGCCTGATGTGCCGCTGGACCAAGGACCGGCAGTTCCAGATCGGCGTGCGCCTGCTCAAGGGCGTCGCGGACGGCAATGTCGCGGCGGGCGAGCTTTCGGACGTCGCCGACGCGGTGATCGGCGAGTTGTTTCCCGCCGTCGCAACCGAGTTCGAGAGGATGCACGGCAGGCTGCCGGGGCGCGGCCTCTGCGTGGTGGCGCTGGGCAAGCTGGGCAGCCGCGAGATGACGGTAACCTCCGACATAGACCTCATTTTCGTCTACGACATACCGGACGATGCCGAGGGCTGGGACACGCTGCAATCCGACGGGCGCAAGCCGCTGGCGCCGATCCAGTACTATGCGCGTCTGTCGCAGCGCCTGATCACCGCCCTCACCGCCATGACTGGCGACGGCAAGCTCTACGACGTCGACATGCGCCTGCGCCCGTCCGGCAATGCCGGGCCGATCGCCAGCGGCCTGCAGCCGTTGGAACGCTACCAGTTGAACGAGGCCTGGACCTGGGAGCACATGGCCCTGACGCGCGCGCGGCCGATCGCGGGCGATCCGAGCCTGATCGGCCATGTCGAGCTCAGCCTGCGGCGCATCCTGACGGCCAAGCGCGACCCGGACAAGCTGCACAAGGACGTGCTGGAGATGCGCGAGCGCATGGCGCAGCAGCATCGCGGCGAGTCGATCTGGGACTTCAAGCATCGCCGCGGCGGCCTGATCGACATCGACTTCATCGCGCAGTACCTGATGCTGCGCCATGCCGCGGACCATCCCGACGTCCTGCGGCGCAACCCGTCGGTCGCGCTGGCACGCCTTGCCGAAGCCGGCCTGATCGACCGCGCCATGGCCGCACGTCTGATCGATGCCGTCAATCTGTGGCGGCAATTGCAACAGATGACGCGCCTGCTGGTGGGCGAGCAGGTCAATGAAGCCCAGCTGCGGGCCGCGACCGAGCGCCATCTGGCGAAGGTCGCCGACTGCCCCGATTTCGCGACGCTCAAGGGCCTGATCCAGGACCGGCTCGAGACCGTGCATGACGACTTTCGGGCAGTGTTCGGATTGACTTCAGAAAAGTAGCGCGACGCCGACCGAGGCGATCAGCAGCACTGCGAAAACAATGTTGATGATCCGGTTGCTGCGCGGATCCTTGAACATGCGCGTGAGCGCCGCGCCCGTCGCCAGCCAGGCGATGTTGACCGCCGCGATGACGGCCGTGAGGACGGCGATCTTCACTGCGGCATCCAGTTCGAGCCGGTCTTCGATGAGCACGAAGCTGGAGAACAGGGCCGCCATCGCGGCATAGCCCTTGGGATTGACCAGCGACAGCAAGATGCCGGCGCCGAAGGAAGGCCGGCGCCCCTCTCCCCCGCCCTCTGTCAGCGGCGCCGCCGCGGCGATCCGGAATGCGAGCCAGGCGAAATAGGCGCTCGACAGCCCGATCACGACCGGCGTCGCCCCGGGCAGCGCCAGCACGAGCCCGACAAGCCCCGATGCCGTGACCGCCATCACCGCGATCATGCCGAGATTGATGCCCGCCATGTAGCCGATGCCGCGCCTCGCGCCGAAGGCCGCGCCGGTGGCGGCAAGGCTCAGCGTCGCCGGGCCGGGGCTGCCGGCCAGCGCCAGTCCCGCCGCAATGAAACCGAGCAGCCCTTCCATTCCACACACCTGTCAGCCGATGGCAGCGGGTATGTCACCCTGGACGGCTCGCCGCGTCTTGAACGTTCGTGCGGCGGGTGGCATCGTCTGCGCAATTTTGGGAAGGGAGCACGCAATGGCATTGAAGGTGGGCGACAAGGCACCGGCATTCTCGATGAAAACCGATGGCGGGGGCAAGGTTTCGCTGTCTCAGCTCAAGGGACAGAACGTGGTGCTGTATTTCTACCCCAAGGATGATACATCGGGCTGCACAGCCGAGGCCTGCGGCTTCCGGGATACCATGCCGAAATTCGGCAAAATCGACGCCACGATCATCGGCGTCTCGCGCGACAGCGTGGAGAGCCACGACAAGTTCAAGCAAAAGCACAAGCTGAATTTCACGCTCGCATCCGACGAGACCGGTAGGGTGACGGAAGATTACGGCGTGTGGGTCGAGAAAAGCATGTATGGCCGCAAATACATGGGGATCGAGCGCGCGACCTTCCTGGTCGACGGCAACGGGATCATCCGCGGCGTCTGGCGCAAGGTGAAGGTGCCGGGCCATGTCGACGAGGTGCTCAAGGAAGTCAAGAATCTGGCGGAGGCCTGAGCGGAGACATGATCGATCTGGCGCAAGGCGCGTGCGATATCCTCCGGGCCGCCGATCCGGCGGACAAGGTGACGCGCGCCCTTGCGCTGGCAGCGGATTGGAACGCGGGGCATGCCGCCTTCCAGTCGCCCGGCGATCCGCCGGCACGGCCGGCTCGGCCCGAGCGACCGCACCTGCTACCAGCGCGCGCCATGCCAAAACGCAAGGCCGGCGGCAGCATCGAGAAGCGCATCGCGCTGCTGCATGCATTGGCGCATATCGAACTCAACGCCATTGACCTCGCCTGGGACATCGTCGCGCGCTTCGGCACGGCCGGGACGCCGCGCGATTTCTTCGGCGACTGGGTCAAGGTCGGCCAGGAAGAGGCGATCCACTTCTCGCTCCTGCAGGCGCGCCTGGTCGAGCTCGGCGCGCAATATGGCGATTTGCCGGCCCATGACGGGCTGTGGCAGGCGGCGGAGGAGACCGCGCACGACCTGCTCGCGCGGCTCGCCATCGTGCCTCTGGTGCTGGAAGCGCGCGGCCTCGACGTGACGCCGGCAACCATCATCGATTTCAACCGCGCCGGCGATGAGCGGAGCGCCGCCATCCTCGAGCGCATCTATCGCGATGAGATCGGCCACGTCGCCGCCGGCACACGATGGTTCCGCCATTTCGCGGAGGCCGCCGACCTCGACTCGAAGCAGGCGTGGCAGGACCGCGTCCGCCGCCACTTCAAAGGCACGCTGAAGCCACCCTTCAATGACGCGGCGCGCAGCGAGGCCGGGTTCGATCCGGAGTTCTATCGGCCGCTCTCCGCCTAGACTCGCGCGGCTCGGCCCTACGTCCCCAGCCTGACGATGATGTTGCCCGTGGACCTGAGCACGTTCGCTTGCCCGTCCAATGTGGCTCCGGCAACGGCGCCATTCTCGGAATCCGGTGTCTTGGCCACCCCGGAAAGCGCGTGCCCGGCGCCGCCGGAGCGCACGGAGACGCGCTTCATGAGCGAGTCCTGCCGCGTGCTTGTATCCCCCTGCTGCATGTGATGGCCCTCCTGATCTTGAAATTGGGCAGGGCGCCCCGGCCGAGGCCGGAGCGCCCTGTGGAGCAATGGTAAGCCGTCCGCCCCTACCGCAGCGATGTCAATCTATTGGACAGCCTCACCATGCAACGCGAGATCCAGCCCATCGCGCTCGACGTCTTCCGAGACACGCAGGCCGACGATGAGGTCGACGACCTTGAGGATAATCGCCGTGCCGATTCCCACAAAGACGATAGTCGTCACCACGCCCAGGATCTGGGTCATGATCTGGCCGGCATTGCCGTCGATCAGGCCGACCGGGTCGGCGGCGCCGGTCACGGCCATGGTCGCGAACACGCCGGTCAGGATCGCGCCGATCGTGCCGCCGACGCCATGGACGCCGAATACGTCGAGCGCGTCGTCATAGCCGAGGGCGTTCTTGATGGCGGTCGAGGCGAGGAAGCAGCCGACACCCGCGACCGCGCCGATGACCAGGGCGCCGATCGGATCGACGAAGCCACAGGCTGGCGTGATACCCACAAGACCGGCGATCGCGCCCGACACGATGCCGAGGATCGAAGGCTGGCCCTTCGCGCCCCACTCGCAGAACATCCAGGCCAATGCGGCAGCGGCCGCCGCGATCTGCGTCACCACCATCGCCATGCCAGCACCCGGCCCGGCGGAGAGCGCGGAGCCAGCGTTGAACCCGAACCAGCCCACCCATAGCATGGAGCCGCCGATCACCGTGTAGACGAGGTTGTGCGGCACGAACGGAACCTTCCGGTAGCCGGTTCGCTTGCCAATCATGAGGGCCGCGACAAGGCCGCTGACGCCGCTGCTGATATGCACGACGGTTCCGCCGGCGAAATCGAGCACGCCCCAGCCGAACATCAGGCCGCCGCCCTGCCACACCATGTGGCACAAAGGCGCGTAGATGAGGATCGACCACGCGCCGACAAAGATCAGCATGGCGCTGAACTTCATGCGGTCGGCGAAGGCGCCGGTGATCAGCGCCGGCGTGATGATCGCGAAGGTCATCTGGAAAATCATGAAAACCGATTCGGGGATCGTGCCGGAGATCGACCCCACCGCTAGGTTCTTCAGGAAGATGTTGCTGAGCCCGCCGAAGTAAGCGGTGCCATCGGAAAAGGCGATGCTGTAGCCCACCACCATCCACAAAATGGTGACGAGACAGCAAATGGCGAAGGACTGCATGACGATGGCCAGCACGTTCATCTTGCGGACCATGCCGCCATAGAACAGTGCAAGGCCGGGAATGGTCATCAGAAGCACCAGCGCGGTCGCCGTGAGCATCCACGCGGTGTTCCCGGTATCGATGGTCGGGTCCTGCGCGAATGCCGGTTGAGCCAACAGGGTTCCAGCCAGCGCGGCGATGATTCCTGTCAATCCTCGACGCAAACCCACACGAAGCATTCCTGCCCCCTCTTGCAAAAGTATGACAATCCCGATGCTGCACTGCATCGGGCGTGCCAACTGCGGAATGACGGGGAATCCTGCGGAAATCGCTCTCGCGCAGCGGCCGCGCGCTCAATCGATGGGCAGCTTCGTCGGATGCGCTTATTTCTTGGGCAGGCTATGCATCACGCGGTCTGCTCGCCGCCATGCACTTTGGCAGCCAGGGAGGCGCTCAGGAAGCGGTCGATGTCGCCATCCAGCACCCCGTGGGTGTCGCTGGTTTCGACCTCGGTCCTGAGATCCTTCACCATCTGATACGGCTGCAGGACATAAGAGCGGATCTGGTGACCCCAACCGATATCGCTCTTCAGCGCTTCCTGAGCGGCGGCAACTTCCTCGCGCTTCCTGAGCTCGGCCTCATAGAGGCGCGCTTTCAGCATATCCATCGCCATGGCGCGGTTGCGGTGCTGCGAGCGATCGGCCTGGCAGGCGACCACGATACCGCTCGGGATATGTGTGATGCGGATGGCGGAATCGGTCTTGTTGATGTGCTGGCCGCCCGCGCCCGAGGCGCGGAATGTGTCGATCTTTAGGTCCTTGTCCAGCACCTCGATCGCGATGTTGTCGTCGATCACGGGATAGACCCAGACCGAGGAGAAGCTGGTGTGGCGCCGGGCGTTGGAATCGTACGGCGAGATGCGGACCAGGCGGTGCACGCCTGACTCGGATTTCAGCCAGCCATAGGCGTTCGAACCCTTGATCTCGATGGTCGCGGATTTGAGGCCGGCTTCCTCGCCCGGACTTTCCTCCAGCCACTCCACCTTGTAGCCGTGCTGCTCGGCCCAGCGCGTATACATGCGCAGCAGCATCTCGGCCCAGTCCTGGGCTTCTGTGCCGCCGGCGCCGGCATGGACCTCGAGGTAGCAATCATTCTGGTCCGCTTCTCCGGACAGCAGGGATTCGAGCTCGCGCTTCGCCGCCTCGTCGCGGAGAACCGTGAGCTGGGCCTGCGCTTCGTCGACCGATTTCGTGTCGCCCTCCGCCTCGCCCAGCTCGGCAAGGGTGAGCGCGTCGTCAAGCTCGCGCTCCATGGTGCGGTAGGACTCGATGGCGCCGGCGAGATGCGTGCGTTCCCGCATCGTCTTCTGGGCCTTCTCGGGCTTTTCCCAGAGCTGCGGGTCTTCGGCCAATGCGTTCAGTTCGTCGAGGCGACGCAGCGCATTGTCCCAGTCAAAGATGCCTCCTCAGCAGGGCCAGGGAAGAGCGGATCTCCCCCGCCAATGCTTCAATCTCCGCACGCATGGTCTTGCCTCGTCGTTCAGCTCATTCGTTAACGGGCGGCGAAGATGGCCAATCGGCGCGGCGCGGTCAAGCCGCCGCGCCGACGGGAGCCCGGCTTAGTAGATGCCGCCGCTGCTATCGATCGTCGGCGCCGACGGGGCGGGCTGGACCGGCGGCGGGTTGGCGCCGACGGACGGAGCCTGGAGGGGCGGCTGGATCGGCTGGTCCTGCTCGTTCGGCGTGATGCCGGGCGGCAGGAGGTTGGGCTGATCGTCGATCGGCATTCCGGGTGTCGGCAGCGGGGAGCCGGTCGAATTGATGATCGTCGTGCCGCCCTGGTCGCCCCCCTGATCGCCGTCGCTGCCGAGCGGAATGATCGAGCCGTAGCCCGCGTCCTGGCCGTAGCTGGCGACCCCTTGGATGACATTCTGGCGTCCGGTCGGCTCGGTGCCCGGCTTGAAGGCTTCCAGGATGACCTTGCCCGCGCCGGGGAACGCACGCTCGCCGCTCTGATAGTCGACGCGCACCAGCCGGATGCCGGGCGGCACGCGGAATGGCGTCGCAGGCTTGTCCTTCAAGGCCTCGATCATGAAGTCGCGGAAGATCGGCGCCGAATAGCGGCCGCCGGTCGCCTTCTCGCCCAGCGAGCGCGGCTGGTCGAAGCCGAGATAAACGCCCGCCACCAGATCGGGCGAGAAGCCCATGAACCAGACGTCGCGGCCCTCATTGGTGGTGCCGGTCTTGCCGGCCAGCGGCTTGCCGACCGCCTTCACGACCGTGCCGGTGCCACGCTGCACCACGCCTTCCAGCATGGAAACCATTTGATAAGCGGTGGCGGGATCGAGCACCTGCTCGCGCGTATCAGGAATCGCGGGGGGAGGCTCGCCATTGTAGCTCGCCACCTGGCAGCCGTCGCAGGACCGCTGGTCGTGGCGATAGATGGTCCAGCCGTTGTTGTCCTGCACGCGGTCGATGAAGGTCGGCACGATTTTCTTGCCGCCATTGACGATCTCGGCGTAGGAGCCGGCAAGGCGCAGCACCGTGGTCTCGCCCGCGCCCAGCGACATGGCGAGGGTCTGTTGCATGTTGTCGATCGCGCCGAGCCGTGCGGCCATCTCCGCCACCCGCGCCATGCCGATGGTCTGCGCCATGCGGATGGTCATCAGGTTGCGCGAGTTCTCCAAGCCCCTGCGCATGGTCGCGGCACCGAGGAAGTCCTGCGCGTAGTTCTCTGGCCGCCACAGCGGCAGGCCGGGCCCCTGATCGATGACGATCGGCGCGTCGAGAATCATGGTGGACGGCGTGAAGCCGGCTTCCAGCGCCGCCAGATAGACGATCGGCTTGAACGAGGATCCGGGCTGGCGCTTGGCCTGGGTGGCCCGGTTGAACTCCGACTGCTGATAGGACCAGCCGCCGCTCATCGCCAGCACGCGCCCCGTATGCGGGTCCATTGCGACCAGCGCGCCGCTGATCTCCGGCACCTGGCGTAGCGCGTAGCGGCCCTCGATGACCTTGCCTTCCTCCACCAGCGGCTCCACCGCGATGATGTCGCCGACCTGCAGGACGTCTGTCGCTGCATTCACGGGAGGCCCGCGGCCTTCCGCCGTGCGGCGCCGCGCCCAAGCGAGGTCGCCGGCCCTGATCTCGCCAGTGGCCCCGTCCTGGAAGCCGATGGTGGCAGCGGCCTCGGTCGCCTCGGTCACGATCGCCGGCCGCCAAGTGTACAGCCACGGCATCGGCGGCAGGCTCTCCAGCGTCTTCTGCCAGTCCTCCACGCTGTCGACATGCTGCAGCGGACCGCGGTAGCCCTGCGTCTTGTCGTAGGCCACCAGGTGCTGGCGCAGCACGCGATCGGCGGTCTCCTGCAGCCGCGGGTCGATGGTCGCGCGGATTGCGAGGCCCTTCTTGTAGATGCCGTCTTCACCGAAGCGCTGCACGATCTCGCGCCGCACCTCCTCGGCGAAGTAGTCGGCGACCACATGCTCGGTCTCGGCGCGCCGGCGCTGCTTCAGCGCCTCGGCCTTGGCGGCTTCCGCCTCCTCGGCCGTGATGTGGCCGTCTTCCCGCATGCGGTCGATCACCCAGTTGCGCCGGTCGATCGCGGCCTGATGGTGGCGCAGGATGTTGTAGTTGTTCGGCGCCTTGGGCAGCGCGGCCAGATAGGCCGCTTCGCCGATCGTCAGCTCGTCCAGGGACTTGCTGAAGTAGTTGAGCGCGGCCGTCGCGACGCCGTAGTTGCCGGAACCGAGATAGATCTGGTTCAGGTAGAGCTCGAGGATGCGGTCCTTGGTGAAGGCCTTCTCGATCCTGAGCGCCAGGATCATCTCGCGGATCTTGCGCTTGTAGGACAGCTCGTTCGACAGCAGGAAGTTCTTGGTGACCTGCTGCGTGATGGTGGACGCGCCGACCGGACGGCGATCGCCGTAGTTCTTGATGTTGGTCAACACCGCATTGATGACGCCCGGCAGATCGACGCCCGGATGGGTGTAGAAGGTCTTGTCCTCCGCCGCCAGGAACGCGTTGATCACGCGCTTGGGCATTGCGCTGATCGGCACGAAAACGCGGTTCTCGGTGGCGTATTCGGCGAGCAGCCTGCCATCGCCCGCGTAGATGCGGGACACCACGGGCGGATCATAGCTGGCGAGCTGGTAGTAGTCCGGCAGGTCCTGCGAGAAATGCTCGTAGACCACCCACACCGCGATGGCCCCCACGGCAATCACGAACAGCAGGGTGCCGAGCAGGAAGGAGAGGATTCTGGTCAGTCGCATGATCGGGCCAGCCCGGGCCCCCTATCGTTCAAAGTGTCGCAGTGGACTCAACCGGGTGGGGCCCCTTGCCCGAGCCCTTCTCATGCGTCCGCCTTAGTCCAAGGCATGATCCCAGATCAAGGTTAAATTATGGCTACACAAGCACTTGTGACATAGTCGCCAGGGGACCACATCCCCCGCTCACAACAATCCGGGTCGACCCCGCGTTGCGGCTCAACTGCGCCGCACCAGCTCCTGCCAGGAGAAATAATTCTCGATGGCCCGCCGGACCGCCTTCGCCAGTTTCTTCTGGTGGCCGGCGCTGCTCAGCAAGGCTTCGTCCTTGCTGCTGGAAATGTAGCCCATTTCGACCAGCACCGAAGGCACGTCGGGCGCCTTCAGCACCGCGAACCCGGCGAAACGATGGGTATTGCCGAGCAGAAGCGTCTGGTCCTTGAGCTCGCGCACCAGCAGGCTGGCGAACCGCGTCGACATGTTCTTGGTGTCGCGCTGCGCCAGGTCGATCAGAATGTTGCTGACCACATTGCTCTGCTTGCTGAGGTCGACGCCCGCGATGACGTCCGACTTGTTCTCCTTCGCCGCCAGCGCCGCGGATTCCGCGTCCGAGGCCTTCTCCGACAGGGTGTAGACGGAGGCGCCGCGCGTCAGCGGGTTGTTGTGGGAATCCGCATGCAGCGAAATGAACAACTCGGCGCCCTTCTCGCGGGCCAGCCCGAACCGCTCGCGCAGCGGAATGTAGACGTCGCGGCTGCGCGTCAGCAGCACGCGGAATTTGCCGGTATCCTCCAGCTCCTGCTTCAGGATCTTGGCCACCGACAGGGTCAGGTCCTTCTCAGTGAGGCTGGAGCCGATCGCGCCGGGATCGATGCCGCCATGGCCCGGATCGATGACGATGAGGGGCTTCTCGCGCTTGGGCTCCTCCATGATCGGCTGCTTCGCCGCGCTTCCGCCCAGGGCACCTGCGCCGGCACCGCTGCCCGCGCCGCTCGAGGTCTTGGCCACCGGCTTGGTGGCCGGCGCGATTGCCGCGACTGCGCTGTAGCCCACCGTCGCGGTCTTGAGCTGGGCGCGGAATTGGCTGTCGGGGATCGGCCGCAGGTCGACCAGCAGCCGCAGGGGCTCGCCATTGGCCGGCGGCACGAACTCGGCACGCGCCACCTCCGACGGCTCCATTAAATCCAGGACGACTCGGGAGGTGCCCGCCTTGTACAGGCCGTAGCGCATGCCGGCGACCAAGCCCTGGCCGCGCAGCTTGGTCCCGCTCGGCACCTTCCAGTCGACCTCGCTCATATCGATGACGACTCGATAGGGGTCAGCCAGCGTGAAGACCTGGAAATCGCTGCGCTGGGTCAGGCTGATGACGACCCGGGTCGCGCCGGGCTCAACGCCCAGGCGCGCGTCGGTAATGGCCGGTTTGGCAACTGCTTGCGCAGCTCCCCCCAGCAACAGCAGCAGGCCAAGAATCCAGCCAATTGCGCGCATTTAGAACCGACTCCGGTGAATCAACCGCAATATATATTCGTAACACACTGCGAATCAACACTTTTCCGGAACGACTCGCGACTACCCCCTGGTTCCGCTGATTGGCGTTGTCACGTCGGCGCGCGCCGCTTATGCTGCGGCCGACCCGGCTGGGAGTCGCTTTGCGGTCATTAAGCTGTTCTTAGGCTTAAGGAAAGGTAAAGCCGAAGGCGCTTGGATCGCCGGGTTGTTGGGTTTCGGTTCCCGTCACTTTTCGATGGCGCTCTGCAAGGAGCGGGCATCGGACACGATGGGCCGGAACGTTGGGTGCCCTGTCATCGCACTTTCATCGAGAGATAAAGGCGCCGACCGGAGTGCCCGTTAGCCACAGGTAGTCATGTCGTACACCTGGAATTCAACCGCGAGTTTCGCGCCGCCGTCCGCACACAATGCGGGCGACGTTTGGCGCGTTGAGGAGTCTACCCAAAATGGCAAAGGTCATGTTGATCGACGCCACCCACCCGGAAGAAACCCGGGTCGCGGTGGTGGACGGAAAGAAGCTGGAAGAATTTGATGTTGAGGTCGCCAGCCGTCGCCCGCTGAAAGGCAATATCTATCTCGCCAAGGTAACACGCGTCGAACCCTCGCTGCAGGCCGCATTCGTCGAGTACGGGGGCAATCGCCACGGTTTCCTGGCCTTCAGCGAAATCCATCCCGACTATTACCGCATCCCGGTCGCGGACCGCGAAAAGCTGCTGCGCGAGGTTGCCGACGAAGAGGACGAGCTCGGCGAGGACGAATCCGCCCAACAGTTCGACGAGCAGCCGGACGAGCAGCCGGACTCGGCCATGAGTGCCGCCGAGAGCGGCGGCACCAGCGCAGCGTCCGTCGAGGAAGCGTCGTCCGCTTTCGGCGCGGCGGTGGTGCATGCGGAGGATGGCGGCTCGGCTGACAACGTCTGGCAGCACGCCAGCGAAGCCAGGCCGACGTCGATCGCCCAAGGCGAAGAGACACAGCCCGATGCCGGCGCGGCGGTTGCGTCCGTCGAAGCGCCGGCGAGTGCCGGCGACGAGGAGCCCGCCCCGCAAGCGCGCGGGTCCGAGGAACTGGTTTCGCCCTGGGAGCAGCCCGAGCCGAGCACAGGCAGCGCCGCGCTGGAGACGCCGCGTTTCGAGTTGCGCAGCGCGCCGGTGGACGAGATGCCTACCGCGGCGCCCTCCGATCTGCCGAGCAGCGTCGAGTCCGCGCAGCCGGCGGAGGAGCATCCAACCAGAAGCGCGCCGGATGTACGGCCGGCCGAGACGCCGGCGGAGAACGGCAATGGCTATGGCGACCTGCCCGCACCAGTCGAAGCGGAACTGGTCGAAGTGCAGACCGCGCCCGAGGTAGTCGACGTGATCGGCGGCGAGGAACCGGCGCCACAGGACGATCCGGACGTCGATGAGGAGCGGGCGCGCCGCCGCCGCCAGCGCAACCTGCGTCGCTACAAGATCCAGGAAGTCATCAAGCGCCGGCAGATCCTGCTGGTCCAGGTGACCAAGGAGGAGCGCGGCAACAAGGGCGCCGCGCTCACCACCTATCTGTCGCTTGCCGGCCGTTATTGCGTGCTGATGCCGAATACCGACCGGGGCGGCGGCATTTCCCGCCGCATCACCAGCGTCAATGACCGCAAGCGCCTGAAGTCGATCGTGGACGATCTGGATGCGCCGGAAGGCATGGCGGTGATCGTGCGCACCGCCGGCATGGAACGCAGCAAGCCGGAGATCAAGCGCGATTTCGAGTATCTGCTGCGGCTGTGGGACGAGATCCGCGAGGTGACGCTGAAATCGACCGCGCCCGCGCTGATCTACGAAGAAGCCAGCCTGATCAAGCGCTCGATCCGCGATCTCTACACGCGCGACATCGGCGACATCATCGTCGCGGGCGACGAGGCCTACCGCTCGGCGCGCAACTTCATGCGCACCTTGACGCCGAGTCACACGCGCCGCGTCCAGTCCTATCTTGATCACTCGCAGCCCTTGTTCCAGCGCTACCAGATCGAGAGCCAGATTGCCGCGATCCATGAGCCGGTGGTGCACCTGAAGTCCGGCGGCTACATCGTGCTGAACCAGACCGAGGCGCTGGTCGCGATCGACGTCAATTCCGGCCGCGCGACCCGCGAGCGGAACATCGAAGAAACCGCCCTGCGCACCAATATCGAGGCGGCGGAGGAGGTCGCCCGCCAATTGCGGCTGCGCGACCTTGCGGGCCTCATCGTCATCGACTTCATCGACATGGAGGAGAACCGCAACAACGCCCAGGTCGAGCGGCGCATCAAGGAGGCGCTGAAGAACGACCGCGCGCGCATCCAGATCGGACGGATCTCCAGCTTCGGCCTGCTCGAGATGTCGCGGCAGCGGCTGCATCCGAGCCTGGTGGAAGCGAGCACCGAGGCCTGCGCCCATTGCCACGGCACCGGCCGCGTCCGCTCGGTGGAATCGACGGCGCTGCACGTACTGCGCATGGCGGAGGAGGAGATCGCGCGCAGCTTCAGCCCCGGGGTCACGATCTTCGTGCCGACCGCGGTCGCGCTGTTCATGCTCAACCACAAGCGCCGCGCCATCGAGGACATCGAGCAGCGCCGCGGCGTGCGCGTCTATCTGCAATCCGATGACGAGTTGACGCCGCCGGAATACCGGCTGGATCGCATCAAGCAGCTCAATCCGGGCGAGGAGGTCCAGCCGCGCGCGCCGCAGGCTGCGCCGGTCATCGAGGAAGAGCCGGACGATCTCCTGCCTGAGGAGATGGAAGAGGTGGTCGAGCCCGAAGCGGCGGACAGTGCCGAGGAGCAGGCCCCGGCTGCCGCGGGCGAGCGCGAACGCGGCGGCCGCCGTCGCCGGCGGCGGCGCGGTCGCGGCGGCAAGTTCCGCGCCGACGAGTTCACAGAGAGCGATCCCAGCGAAGATGCGCAGCCGCCTGCGCCGGGCGCGCAGCCGCAGGCTCCGGCCGTCGTGGCCTTGGCCGATGAGGCGGAGGACGAGCACGACGACGACGAGGACGAGGACGAAAGCGAGGGTGCGCAGGCCGGCGGCGAAGGCGAAGAGCATGCCGCGGACGGCGACCAGCCGCGCCGCCGGCGCCGGCGCGGCCGCCGCGGCGGACGGCGCCGGTCGCGGCGTCCGGACCGCGAGCAGACGGGCGAGGCCCAGCCGCTTGCCGCAGAAGGTGCCGATCACCCGGTTCCCGGGCTTGGCGAACAGCCGGAGTTGCCTGAGTTGCCCGAGCAATGGGCCCAGCGCGTGGCGCCCCTAGCCAGCGAAGCAGGCGAGCCCGCGCGTGCGCCGCGCGACGAAGGCAATGGCGAAGCCAAAGCGGAAGAGCCGCAGGCGCGCAAGCGGCAGCGCCGCCCGCGCCGCCGTGAACAGGAAGCGGCGCCGCCCGAGGAACCCATCGCGGCTTCGGCTGACAGCCCGGATGAACCGGCCGCGCCGGCCCAGACCGACGCAGTGCCGCCGGCCGTGGAGATCATCGAGGTCGGCGCTGAGCAAGCAGCCGCCAGCGAGGAAGGCCAGCGCAAGCGCGGGTGGTGGCGGCGCCTGATCGAGTAGCGGTTCGTCGCTCATGCGGTTACGCAGCGCGTCGGAGGGCTCGCTGCGAATTCCCTCCCCGATACTGGGGATACGGGGGAGGGAATTCGCGGGCGGCCATTCATGTCCGAAAACCGCGAGCGCCGGCCGGGTGATGGTGGCATCATCTGGGCATGAAGCAGCTTGATCTCGCCGGCCTCGACCCGCAGGCCTGCCATCGTGCGCTGAAGACGCGCGACGCGCGGTTCGATGGGCGCTTGTTCGTTGGCATCACCTCGACCGGCATCTATTGCCGTCCGATCTGCCCTGCCCGCTCCGCCAAGTTCGAGAACTGCCGCTTTTTCCCGACTGCGGCTGCGGCGCAAGAAGCGGGCTTCCGCCCATGCCTGCGCTGCCGGCCGGAAACGGCGCCGGACCTCGGCTCCTGGCGCGGGACGTCGAACACGGTGTCGCGCGGTCTTGCGCTGATCGCCGAAGGCGCGCTCGACGGGGAGGATGCCAATGTCGATGCCCTGGCCGAACGGCTTGGCGTCGGCGGGCGGCAGCTGCGCCGATTGTTCAAGCAGCATCTCGGCGCTTCGCCGATCGCCGTCGCGCAGACGCGGCGCGTGCTCTTCGCCAAGCAGCTCATCCACGAGACGCGCCTGCCGATGGCGGAGATCGCCATGGCCGCCGGCTTCGGCAGCATCCGGCGCTTCAATGAGACCTTTCAGCAGCTCTATCGCCGGCCGCCAAGCGCCTTGCGCCGCAAGACCGTCGCAGCGCTGCCTGAAGGCTCCCTGGCCGAGATCGGCGTCACGGTGCGCCTCTCCTACCGGCCGCCCTATGACTGGGCCGCGATGCTGGCCTTCCTCAGAGCGCGGGCGATTGAGGGCGTCGAGTGGATCGAGGGGGAGGTCTATTGCCGCACCGTTCTGCAGGACGGCCTGACCGGAACCGTCGCGGTTTCCCATCTGCCTGGCCAAGCGAGCCTCAGCGCCACCATCCGCTTTCCATCGGTCCGCGCCCTGCCCGCGATCGTGGGCCGCATCCGCCGCGTGTTCGATCTCGGCGCCGATGTCGCGGCGATCGGCGCGCATCTGGCGCAGGACCCGTTGCTGGCGCCGCTGATCGCCGAGCGGCCCGGGTTGCGCGCGCCGGGCGGGTGGGATGGCTTTGAGCTTGCCGTGCGCGCCGTGCTCGGCCAGCAGATCACGGTGGAAGCGGCCCGCAGACTCGCCTCGCGCCTGACGCAGATCTGCGGCACCACGTTTGCGCCGGGGCAGGGCAGCCGGCCGGCGCTGCGCCTCGCGTTCCCGCTTCCGGCGCAGGTGGCGAATGCCGACCTCTCCACGCTCGGCATGCCGGTGGCCCGCAAGGCGGCGCTGCTGGCGCTCGCCGAAGCGGCGCTGCGGGATCCGTCCCTGTTCCACCCGCGGGGAACGGTGGAGGAAACCGTGGCGCGGCTGCGCGCCATCCGCGGCATCGGCGAATGGACGGCGCAATACATCGCCTTGCGCGCGGTGCGCGAGACCGACGCCTTTCCGGCCAGCGATATCGGACTCCTGCGCGGCGCGGCGATCCGCGTCGGCGCGCGGCCGAGCCCGGCCGTGCTGCAGGACCGCGCCGAGACCTGGCGGCCGTGGCGCGCCTATGCCGCGCAGCATCTGTGGGCAGCCGATGCCGCGGCGCAGGGCTGAGCCCCTCCTCCTGCTTATCGACCGCATCGAAACGCCGATCGGCGCGCTCGACATCGTGGCCGACGAGGACGACGCCCTGCGCGCCGTGGAATGGACCGACCACGCGGAACGGATGTATGACGCTCTGCGCCTGCAGTACGGCCGGGAGGGCTATGTCCTGAACCGCGCACGCGACCAGGCGGGCCTCAGCGCCGCGTTGCGCGCCTATTTCGAAGGTGATGTGACAGCGATCGACCGCCTGAAGGTCGCGACCGGCGGGACCGAGTTCCAGAAATCGGTGTGGCGGGCGCTGCGGACGATTCCGTGCGGCGAGACTATCTCCTATGCAATACTGGCCGAGCGCGTCGGGCGGCCGAAGGCGGTGCGCGCGGTCGGCCACGCCAATGGCGACAACCCGATCAGCGTGGTGGTGCCGTGTCATCGCGTGATCGGAACGAACGGCTCGCTGACCGGTTATGGCGGCGGCATCGAGCGCAAGCGCTGGCTGCTGGCGCATGAGCGCGCGGGGAGATCCGCCTGATGGAGCCGCTGATGAATGCGAAGCCTGGGGTGAATGCGAAGCCTGGGACCGCCGCTGTCTTTCACCAGCTGCACGAGGGTCCGCAGCCGCTGCTGCTGCCCAATGCGTGGGACGCCGGCAGCGCGCGTCTGATGGAGAGCCTCGGGGCCAAGGCGGTGGCGACGACCAGCGCCGGTGTCGCCTGGACCCACGGCTATCCGGACGGCAATGCCCTGCCGGTGCGGCTGCTGGTGGCGACGGTCGCGACCATCGCGCGCGCGATCCGCGTGCCGCTCACCGTCGACATCGAAGCGGGCTATGCCGACGATCCGCCGGCAGTCGAGGAAACGGTCGCGAAAGTGGTCGAGGCCGGAGCAGTCGGCATCAACATCGAGGATGGCGCCAGCACGCCGGACCTGCTGTGCGTCAAGATTGAACGCGCGAGGCGCGCCGGCGACCACTTCGACGTTGATCTGTTCGTGAATGCGCGCACCGATGTCTATCTGCGCGGCCTGGTGCCCGAAAGCGAGCGGGTGGCGGAGACGCTGGCGCGCGCCAGGCTCTACCGCAACGCCGGCGCCAGCGGGCTGTTCGTGCCCGGTCTGCGCGCGCCCGAGGAGATTCGCGCCATAGTGGCCGGCGCCGGGCTGCCGCTCAACGTAATGGCCTGGCCCGGCTTGCCGGCCGCAGCCGAGCTGGCGCAGCTCGGCGTGCGCCGTCTCAGCGCGGGCTCGGGCATCTCCCAGGCGCTCTGGGGCAAGGCGGCCGCGCTGGCCGGGGATTTCCTGAAGACGGGCAAATCGGACCCGCTCGGCGAAGGCGCAATGGGCTACGCCGACATCAACGCGCTGTTCGGGCAGCGATCATAACGCATTACTGTCTCGCGGCCGCTTCTTCATGTCAGGCGAGGCAGGTAGTCACCGAACGCGGAAGCGCTCAATTAGCGCCTTCGCGCTCGGGGATTTCCTCTATTCAGCCGCCTTCGCGCCAGCGCCGATGGCGCTTTCGATGGCCGCGAGCGCGTCCTTCGCGCGGGAGGCATCGGGGCCGCCGGCCTGGGCCATGTCAGGGCGGCCGCCACCGCCCTGCCCGCCCAATGCCGCGCTGCCGATCTTCACCAGGTCGACCGCGTTCAGGCGCTTGGTGAGGTCGTCGGTGACGGCGACCACCAGCGAAGCCTTGCCGTCTGCGACCGCGACCAGCGCAACGACGCCGGAGCCCATGTGGCGCTTGATCTCGTCCGCCATGCCTTTCAGCTCCTTGGCCGGCACGCCGTCGAGCAGCCGCGCAGCGAGCGTCACGCCGTTGACAAGCTTCGAGGCCGGGCCCGCACCGGCGCCGCCGGCTGCTGCGGCCTTGCGCGCCTCGGTCAGGTCGCGCTCCAGCCGCTTGCGCTCGTCGAGTAGGCTCGCGATGCGCTGAGTCAGATCCGATGGCAGGGTCCGCAACGCCGCAGCGGCTTCATTGAGCAGGCGCTGCTGCTCGGCGACATAGGCCTCGGCCGCCGCGCCGGTCACCGCCTCGATGCGGCGCACGCCGGCGCCGACCGCGCCTTCGCTCACGATCTTGAACAGGCCGATATCCCCGGTGCGGCGCACATGGGTGCCGCCGCACAGCTCGGTCGAGAACACCTTGTTCTCGTTCGCCGCTTTGCCGCCCATCGACACGACGCGCACCTCGTCCCCGTATTTCTCGCCGAAGAGCGCCATCGCGCCGGCCTCGATCGCGGCCTCCGGCGTCATCAGCCGGGTCTCGACATCCGCGTTGGCGCGGACACGCTCGTTGACGTCGCGCTCCACCGCCGCGATGTCGTCCGGCGCCATGGCCTTGCTATGGCTGAAATCGAAGCGCAGGCGGTCGGGCGCGACCAGCGAGCCCTTCTGCGTCACATGCGGGCCGAGGCGGCGGCGCAGCGCCTCATGCAGCAGGTGCGTCGCCGAGTGGTGCGCGCGCAGCGCGGTGCGGCGCCGGCCATCCACCTTCATCTCGACCGCGTCGCCGACCTTCACCTCGCCCCTGGTCACCTTGCCGTGGTGGACGAAGAGATCGCCGACCTTGCGGTGCGTATCGGCGATTGCGATGGTCGCGCCGCTCGCCGAGACGAACTCGCCCGTGTCGCCCATCTGGCCGCCCGCTTCGCCATAGAACGGCGTCTGGTTGGTCACGATGGCGATCTCGTCGCCCTGCTTAGCGGCTTGCACTTCAGCGCCGTTCTTGAGCAGCGCGATCACCTGGCCCTCCGCCTGCTCGGTCGCGTAGCCGAGAAAGTCGGTGGCGCCGAGCCGCTGCTTGAGGTCGAACCAGACCGCTTCGGTCGCAGCCTCGCCCGAGCCGGCCCAGGCTGCGCGCGAGCGCTCGCGCTGCTTCTCGAGCTCGGCATTGTATTCTTCAACGTTAACCTCGATACCCTGATCGCGCAGAATCGACTGCGTGAGATCGAGCGGGAAGCCGCGGCTGTCGGAGAGCGCGAACGCCACCGCACCGGAGAGCTTGTCCCCCCGCTTCAATCCGTCGACCTTGATCGCGTACTCCAATTCCTTCAGGCCGGCGCCCAATGTCTGCTTGAAGCGGGTCTCTTCCAGCCTGAGCGTCTCGGTGATCACGGGCTGCGCGCGGATGAGCTCCTCATAGGCCTGGCCCATCTGCTGCACGAGCGCGGGCACCAGGCGCCACATCAAAGGCTCGGTGCAGCCAATCTGGTGCGCATGGCGCATGGCCCGACGCATGATCCGGCGCAGCACGTAACCGCGGCCCTCGTTCGACGGCAGCACGCCGTCCGCGATCAGGAACGCGCTGGAGCGCAGGTGATCCGCGATCACGCGGTGCGAGACCTTGTCCGGGCCGTCGGGATCGGTCTTCGAGGCCTCGGCCGACGCCTCGATCAGCGCGCGCATGAGGTCGATGTCGTAATTGTCGTGCTTGCCCTGCAGGACGGCCGTCAGGCGCTCCAAGCCCATGCCGGTATCGATCGAGGGGCGCGGCAGGTTGACGCGCTGCTCCCTGGTCACCTGCTCGAACTGCATGAAGACGAGGTTCCAGATCTCGATGAAGCGATCGCCATCCGCATCCGGGCTGCCCGGAGGACCGCCGGGGATGCCCTCGCCGTGATCGTAGAAGATCTCCGAGCAGGGGCCGCACGGACCGGTATCGCCCATGGCCCAGAAATTGTCGGACGTCGGGATGCGGATGATCCTGCTCTCCGGCAGGCCCGCGATCTTGCGCCAGAGATTGAACGCCTCGTCGTCCTCGGAAAAGACGGTGACCAGCAGCTTGTCCTTCGCGAGGCCGTATTCCTGCGTCACCAGGCGCCAGGCCAGCTCGATCGCGCGCTCCTTGAAATAGTCGCCGAACGAGAAATTGCCCAGCATCTCGAAGAAGGTGTGGTGGCGGGCGGTATAGCCGACATTCTCCAGGTCGTTGTGCTTGCCGCCGGCGCGCACGCATTTCTGCGCGGTCACGGCGCGGACATAGTCGCGCTTCTCCTGGCCGGTGAAGACGTTCTTGAACTGCACCATGCCGGCATTCGTGAACATCAAGGTGGGATCGTTGCGCGGCACCAGCGGGCTCGAGGGCAACACCTCGTGCCCCTCGCGCTTGAAGTAGTCCAGGAACAGGCGGCGTATGTCGTTGGCGGTCTGCATAAAAACGGGTCCAATCACGCAAAAACAGGCCGTAAACCGGGATTCCCGGCCGGCGGCGCCATGGGGCTAATATTTAGTGTTTCCGGCTTGGCGGCAAGGGCGGAAGCCCTGCCGGATCCCAGCCTGTGCGGGGGCACCTATGCGTCCGGCGCGGCCCAGCGGGCCGGGCCTTGGCAGCCCAAAAGGTGCGGGCGCACCGACGGGGAACCGGCGCGCCCGGAGAGGAGAGCTCGGGGGGTGAGCTCTCCGGGGTTGGATCTAGGGTTGGGAGATTATTCGCTGGCTTCCTCTGCGCCGCCGGCCTTGTCCATCATCGCCCCGGCGACCAGGCCGGCATTGGCGCGCACCTTCTGCTCGATCTCGGCCGCGATTTGCGGGTTCTCCTTCAGGAACGCCTTGGCGTTCTCGCGGCCCTGGCCGATGCGCTGGCCGTTATAGGAGAACCAGGCGCCGGACTTCTCCACCACGCTGGCCGCGACACCGAGGTCGATCAGCTCGCCGGTCTTGGAGATGCCTTCGCCATACATGACGTCGAACTCGACCACCCGGAACGGCGGGGCGACCTTGTTCTTCACCACCTTCACGCGGGTCTGGTTGCCGACCACCGTCTCCTTGTCCTTGATCGAGCCGATGCGCCGGATGTCGAGGCGCACCGAGGCGTAGAACTTGAGCGCGTTGCCGCCGGTCGTGGTCTCCGGATTGCCGAACATCACGCCGATCTTCATGCGGATCTGGTTGATGAAGATCACCATGCAGCGCGAGCGCGAGATCGAGCCGGTCAGCTTGCGCAGGGCCTGGCTCATCAACCGCGCCTGCAGGCCGACATGGGTATCGCCCATCTCGCCTTCCAGCTCGGCGCGTGGCACCAGGGCCGCAACCGAGTCCACCACCAGCACGTCGATCGCGCCGGAGCGCACCAAGGTATCGGCGATCTCCAGCGCCTGCTCGCCCGCATCGGGCTGCGAGATCAGGAGGTCATCGATATTGACGCCGAGCTTGGTCGCGTAGCTGGGATCGAGCGCGTGCTCCGCGTCGATGAAGGCACAGGCCCCGCCGCTGCGTTGCGCTTCCGCGATCACGTGCAGCGCGAGCGTGGTCTTGCCCGAGCTTTCCGGCCCATAGATCTCGATGACGCGCCCGCGCGGCAAACCGCCGATCCCGAGCGCGATGTCGAGGCCAAGCGAGCCGGTTGAAATGGCTTCCGCCTCGACCGCAGTCTCCCGCTGCCCCAGGCGCATGATCGAGCCTTTGCCGAAGGCCCGCTCGATCTGCGAGAGCGCGGCATCCAACGCCTTATTCCTGTCCATATCGTCCTTGTCGGCCAATTTCACGACATTCAGCGACATTGCTGTCTCCCCACTTAGATCATAACGAGAGGACTGCCAAATCTTCCGCAGCCGGCCGTCCTTGGCATTGGTGCGTGGGGCCAAAGATACATGTTTTGTTCTCGTTGTAAAGGAAATAGATCAGAACGAGAACATCCGTTAATGTCGGTTACAAATCAATATCTTAATTGGCGGCGCGCTTGCGCTCGCCATGCGGCTCGAGCACTTCCTTCACCTTGGCGGCAAGTTGCTTCAAGGTAAAGGGCTTCAAGAGGAAGTTCACCTCCTCGCCGGCATCGATTCGGCGGCGGAAGGCATCCTCCGCATAGCCCGAGATGAAGATGACGGGCAGATCGGCGCGCCGAGACCGCACCTCCTTCACCATCGTCGGGCCATCGACGCGCGGCATCACCACGTCGCTGATGATGAGGTCGATCTCGTTGAGATGCTCGCCGACAATCTCAAGCGCCGCCTCGCCCGAGCGCGCCTCCAGCACTTGATAGCCCTTGTTGCGCAAGGCGCGGGCGCTGAACAGGCGCACCGCATCTTCGTCCTCCACCAGCAGGATGGTGCCGATCCCGGTCAGGTCGCGTGCCGCTTCCTCCTTGCCGTCCACGCGCTGAACGCTGCCGGCCTCCGCCTGATGCTCCGGCAGGTAGATGCGGAAGGTCGCGCCCTCACCGACCGCGCTGTCGACGAAGACGTAGCCGCCGGTCTGGCGCACGATGCCGTAGACGGTGGAGAGGCCGAGGCCCGTGCCGGAGCCGACCGACTTGGTGGAGAAGAACGGCTCGAAGATGCGGTCCATGATCTCAGGAGGAATGCCCGTGCCGGTATCCGCGATCTCGATCATCACATAGCGGCCGGGGGGCATGACCTCGGCGCCGCGCTGGAGCGGCTCCCGGGTGACGACGTTCTCGGTGCGGATGCGCAAGTGCCCGCCATTGGACATGGCGTCGCGCGCATTGACCGCAAGGTTGATGATGACCTGCTCGAGCTGGCCCTGGTCGACGCGCACCGGCGACAGGTCGCGGCCATGCACCATGGCCAGCTCGATGTTCTCGCCGATCAGGCGGCGCAGCAGGTGCGAGACCTCCGCCAGCACGTCCGTCACCTGCAGCACGCGCGGCTGCAGCGTCTGCTGGCGCGAGAAGGCGAGCAACTGGCGCACCAAATTGGCGGCGCGGTTGGCGTTCTGCTTGATCTGCATGATATCGGCAAAGGACTGGTCGCCGGCGCGATGGCGCAGCAGCAAGAGATCGCAGAAGCCGATCATCGCCGTCAGCAGGTTGTTGAAATCGTGCGCGATGCCGCCGGCCAGCAGGCCGACCGCCTGCATCTTCTGCGATTGCGCGAACTGCGCCTCCAGGCGCTTTTGCTCGGTCGTGTCGATCAGGTGCAGGATGAAGCCGACCGTCTGCCCCTTGTCCTCGCGGCGCGAGGCATAGACGATCACGCTGGCCTGCCGCTTGCCTTTCAGGCGCACGGTGATCGGGGGGACGCCGCGGCCAAGCTCCGCGACGCGACGCAGGTGCTCCTCCGCCTGCGGCAGATCCTCGCCGGCGATCAGCACGCCGAGGCCCGCGCCGACCGGCACCATTTCGCCGAACAGGTTGGTGAAAGCCGAGTTCAACTGCTCGACCTTGCGATCGGCGTCGAGCAGCAGGATGCCGGTCGGCGCCTCCTCGAAGAAGCGCTGGAAATACTGCTCCGAGGCCTGCAGCGCCCGCTCGAACTCGCGCTCGCGCGTCAGGTCGTGGACGATGGAGCGGGTGCGGATGCCCGCCTTGCCGCCCGGATCGACACCCTGCACGTTGACCACGTCCTGCCGAACATAGACCAGCAGCTTGCGCCCATTGGGCCCCAGCAGGATCACCTCGCCATTGCGTGCCGAGGGATCGGAGAACGGTGAGAAGGACGGGATCGAGTCCGGCGGCCGTGGATAAACCAGATCGTGCAAGCGCAGCTGCTGCTGCGCCTCCACCTCGACGTCGAGGCCGAGCCAGTGCGCCAGCGTCGAGTTGACGAACAGGAATCGCCCGGCCTCATCGACAGAATAGAACCCGACCGGCGCGTTCTCGATCAGGTCGGCGAACTTCTCGTGGTCGGAGCGGATGTATTCCTCGATCTCGCGCTGGGTGGTGATGACCTCGACACCCCAGGACACGTGATCGCCGAACCGGGTCAGGCGGTTGGCGAACACCGCCAGGATCTCGCGCTTTCCTTCGGCGTTGAGGATCGCGACGTCGCCATGGCCCTCGCCCCTTTCCGCCAGCGCATGCTCGATCCGCTCGATCGAGGCGCGGGCGCCGGCGTCGAAAGCCCGCCGCTCCAGGATGACGTTGAGCGGCAGGCGCTCCTCGCCGAACAGGCGGCGGAAGGCGCTGTTGTCGAACTTGACCGTGCCCATGCGGTCGACGACCTGGCGGCCCTGGTGAGTCGCGTTGAGGCTGGCCTCCAGCAGGTCGGCGATATAGCGGCGACGCCACGCGATCAGGGCCAGCGCAAGAGCCAGCACGGCGATCGCGATCATCACGCCGAATTCCCAAGACCAGGTCATGCCCTGGCGTCCCTCGTCCGCGCCGCGCGCCGGGCAGCGCCGGCTCCGCTCGTGCGGTGCATAATTGTGGCCCCTATCCCCAGCGCCCGCATCATAGCCGAAAGTCGCCGCGTCGGGGCAAGGCCCTATAGCCGGCGCCGCTTCAGCTTGAAGATATAGCTGATCACCTCCGCGACCGCCTTGTAGAACTCCGGCGTCACCTCCTGATCGACCTCCACCGCCGCGTACAGGCCGCGCGCCAAGGGCGGGTTCTCGAGCACCGGGATGCCGTGCTCCTTGGCGATCTCCCGGATCTTCTGCGCCACCTTGTCCACGCCCTTTGCCGTCATCTTCGGCGCCGACATGGTATCGGGGTCGTATTTCAGCGCCACGGCATAATGCGTTGGATTTGTGACAACCACATCGGATTGCGGCACCTGGGCCATCATGCGGCGGCGCGTGCGCTCCATGCGCAACTGCCGCAGACGCCCCTTGACCAGGGGGTCGCCCTCTGTCTCCTTGAACTCGTCCTTGATCTCCTGGCGCGACATGCGCATCTCGCGCAGATGCTGCATGCGCTGGTAGATGACGTCGAGCGTGGCGATGGCCGCGACGATCACCACCACGCCGATCAGCAGCTTGGCGAGCAGCGCCTTGATCTCGCCCAACAGCTGGATCATCTCCATGCCGATCAGCTTGTTGAGCTGCGCCACCTCAGGCACGATCAGAAACAAGGCGATTGCGGCCACCACTCCGATCTTCAGCAGGCCGCGCACGAACTCCGCCAGGGAGCGCGCAGAGAACAGCCGCTTGAGGCCGGCAAGCGGCGAGATCTTGTTCAGCTTGGGCGTGATGCTCTCGGCGGAGAAGATCAGGCCGAACTGCAGATAGCCGGCGCCGATCGCCGCTGCGAAGGCGAGCACCAGCGGAATAATGCCGGCGAGCAGCAGGACGCCGAGGAGCTTCCAGCCGATGCTGACCAGGTGCCCGAAATCCGCGGGGATCAAGTCCGGCGACTCGATGAAGGGCATGGAGGCCTTGTAGAGCGCGCCGGCCGCGGTCCCGCCGAACAGCAGCACCGAGATGGTGAACACGGTCAGCATCAGGAAGTTGTTGACTTCCCGGGAGTTGGCGACCTGGCCGCGGTTACGCGCGTCGTCAAGCCGCCGGTTGGTCGGGTCTTCGGTTTTCTGGGAGTCGTCCTGCTCCTCGGCCATGGCCCAGCTCAGCCGCCGCCGAGGAACAGCGACATCCGTTCCTCGTAGGATGACAGGAAATAGAGCATCATCGCGGTCAGACCAACCGCCATCAGCGCGAAGCCGACTAGGATCTGCGCCGGCATCGCGATGAAAAACACCTGCAGGGTCGGCATCAGGCGCGCCAGCAGGCCCAGCGCCACGGCAAACACGATGCCATAGACCAGGAACGGCGCCGTCATCGCCATCGCGACCGCGAAGCTGTCCGCGACGATGCGCGCGCCGTGATCCGCGACGTCACCCATCAGCGGGACCTGGCCGGGCGGAAAGATGGCGTAGGTGTTGACGAGCCCCCGCAACGTCATGTGGTCGAGGCCACTCGCGAAGATCAGCACGATCGTCAAGGCCAGCAGGAAGTTGCCGGTGACCGCGGCCTGCTGCTGGGTTGTCGGATCAGCGACCAGCGCGCTCGCGATGCCGATCTGCAAGGCGATCACGCTGCCCGCCGTCTGCACGCCCAGCAGGATCAGGCGCGCGATCATTCCGAAAAAGATGCCGATGCCGATCTCGATGACCAGCAGCGCGGCAAACTCGCCCATGCCTGCCGGCAAGAGCGGCAGCCGGTCGGAGATCATCGGCATCAGCGCCAGGCTGACCGTCAGCGCGAACACCAGGCGGATGCGGGGAGAGACATAGGCCTCGCCGAAGCCCGGCAGCAGCATGATCGCGCCGCCGAGCCGAGCGAACACCAGGAAGAACTGGAAAAGATTGATGCTGACCAGCTGCTCCAGGTTCATCCAACGGCCTGTTGCATGATCCGCTCGGTGAAATCGCTGAGCGTGTGGAGCATGAAAGGCGCCAGCAGGAGCATCGAGATGAACACCACGATGATCTTCGGCACGAAGGTCAACGTGACTTCCTGGATCTGCGTCAGCGCCTGGAACAGGGAGATGACCAGGCCGATCAACAGCGCGATCAGCATGAGCGGCGCGCCGAGCTTCAGCGTGACGATGACCGCGTCGCGGCCGATCTCGAGCAGAATCGCCTCATCCATGTGACGTTACGCGCGTCAGATCGGCATGCGCAGGATTTCTTGATAGGCCGCGACCACGCGGTCGCGCACCGCCGTGACGGTCTGCACCGTCACCTCCGCCGCGGTCACCGCATTGACCACCTGCTGGAGGTCGGTCTTGCCTTCCACCGCCTGCAGGGACGCCGTCTCGGCGCCCCGCGTCGTGTCGACGGCGTTCTGGGCGACCTGCTGCAGCACCTCGGAGAAGCCCGGTCCGGCCTGCTCGCGCGATTCGATGCCGGGGGCGCCCATCCGATTGAGTGCGGCGTTGTAGGCGGCAACCGCGTTGCCGGCGCCCGCGACGACTCCGTTCGCCATATCTCAAGTCCCTTCTAGCGGATCAGATCGATGGTGCGCTGAAGCATCATGCGCGCGACCTCGATGGAGCGCAGGTTGGCTTCGTAGGAACGCTGCGCCTCGCGCATGTCGCTCATCTCGATGAGGCTGTTGACGTTGGGCAGCTTGACATAGCCCTTCTCGTCCGCGGCCGGGTTTCCGGGGTCGTATTTCATACGGAAGTCGCTGGGATCGACGCCGACCTTGCCGACCTGAACGGTCTCCATCCCAAGCTCGCGGTCGAGCGCGTTCTTGAAGCTGATGGTCTTGCGCCGGTAGGGATCGCCGCCGGGCACCTCCGACACCGAATCCGCGTTGGCGATGTTCTCCGCAACCACGCGCAGACGCTGGCCTTGCGCGCGCATGCCGGCGGCGGAAATCATGAGGCTTTCCATCAGATCCATCTGTCACCTCCTGGCGCAGCGAGCGCGCCGGCCTGTCTAGACGCCGCGGCCCAGCGCCATCTTGAGCATGTCGACATGCTTGCGATAAAGATTGGTCATGAGCTGATAGGAGTGTTGGGCGTCGGCCAGCTTCACCATCTGCTCCTCCAGCACCACGGAATTCCCGACCGGCGCCGTCTCGTACTGCTTCCTGCTCTTCTGGTCCTCGATGGACGCGGCGCGCGGCGTCGTCCCGCTCATATGCATGGCATCGGTGCGCATCTGCGCGACCGGCGTGACCTCGGTCAGGTGATCCACGAACTTCAGCGCCTTCATGTCGTGCGGGACATAATGCGGCGTGTCGGCGTTGGCGATGTTCTGCGCCAGAACGGCTTGGCGCGCGCTGAGCCAGCCCATCCGCTCGCTCATGCGCTGGAACAGTTTCAGCTGGAATAGATCCATCTGCCCCACGCTTTCATCCTGACGCTGCGGTCGATGCCGCCGAAGCCGGTGGTCCGGCGCTTTGGGAGGCATCCTGAAGGCAACTCATTAACAGGGGCTTAATTCGCTAAAATGCCACGCAATTCGGGGAAATGCCTGGGTTCTGCGCCCTTAAGCGTTCATTAAGCATGATCAGCCAGAGTTTCCCTGGCATTTTCGGAGGCGGAGCATTCCGGCCATGGCCGACCGCAAGGATGAAATCGGCGCCAAATACACGAGATGGTCCCGCCCGGACTCAGCCGCCGCGGGCCCGAGGACGCCGATCGCGATCGCGCTGGACGCCAAGGGACGGGATGGGTCCCTGCGTCCCAAGACGCCGCGGGTGGTCGCGACCGGCCGGGGACCAGTTGCCGAGCAGATCCTGGCCATCGCCTTCGAGAAAGGCGTACCGGTGCGCGAGGATTCCGACCTGGCGCAGATCCTGGCCGCGGTGGAGCTGGATGCCGAGATCCCGATCGACGCGCTTGCGGCGGTGGCGGAGATCCTGTCCTACGTCTACCGCGCCAACCGGACATGGGCCGGAGAGCAGAGCGAAGATGCCGGAGTTGAGCCATGAAGACAGCGGTTACAAACGACACCACGCTCACGGGATCTGCGCTCGGGCGCAGCATCACGGATCTGCATCGCGAAATCGTGGCGGCGGTCGACGCCGCCCATGACGGGCAGTTGATCGACCTCGACATCGTCGGGCTGCGCATCACGGTGCTGTGCGATGCCCTGGCGAGCGCGGGCAAGGATGCGGCGGCCGGCTGGGTGGCGGAACTGCGCGACCTCAGCACGGCGCTCGCGGTCCTTGATACCATCCTGCGCAAGCAGAACGTCTCCGTCCAGCTCAACATCGAGCATCTGCGCAAGCATCTCGTGCCCACCGAATAGCCTCGGCAGAACACCCGCAATGGATTTCGATCTTTATCTCCGGTTCGCCCTGGCGCTCATCCTGGTTCTGGGGCTGATCGTCCTGCTCGCCTGGCTGCTGCGCCGCTTCGGCATGGGCGTGAAGATGACCAGGAGCCGCCGGCTCGGCGTCGTCGAAGCGCACATGCTTGGCCCCCGGCACCGGCTGATGCTGATCCGGCGCGACGACGTGGAGCATCTGGTAATCGTCGGCCCGGCCAGCGAGACCGTGATCGAAACCGGCATCAAGCATACGGGCAGCTTCGCCAGCGCCCTCGCCGGCGAGGAGCCGAAGCAGTGACGAGCCGGCACTCCAACCTGGTCCAAGTAGCGTCCGCCTTCCCCCCTTTCAGGAGAAGGATGTGGGGGTCTAGCGAGCGAAGCGAGGTTAGCCGAAGCTGGATGGTGGCTGGCGCGGCGTCAACCAGCCACGCTCGGCGAGCGCCAAACCTTGAAGCCGCAGCATTGCATGCGACCATACGCAAGCTTTGGCCGTTGCTCGCTCTTGCCCTGCTCTGCCTTGCGCCCCTTGCCGCCGCGGCGCAAAGCGTCTCGATCGACCTCGGCGACGATGCCGGCGGCGGCAGCAGCACCGGCCGCATCCTGCAGATCATCGCGCTGTTGACAGTCCTGTCGCTGGCGCCCGGCATTCTCATCATGGTGACCTCGTTCACCCGGATGGTGGTCGTGCTCTCGCTGCTGCGCGCGGCCTTGGGCGGGCAGCAGACGCCGCCCAACATGGTGCTGGTCAGCCTGGCGCTGTTCCTGACCGCCTTCGTGATGGCGCCGACCTTCCAGCAGGCCTACCAGGATGGGGTCGCGCCCCTGATGGCCGAGCAGATCAACGAGCAGGAGGCCTTCAGCCGCACCACCGCGCCGTTCAAGCTGTTCATGCTCTCCCAGGTGCGGGAGAAGGATCTCGGCCTGTTCATGGACATGGCCGACGCCGAGCCGGCGGCGAGCCCGGAGGAAACTTCGCTGCAGATCCTGATCCCCGCTTTCATGATCAGCGAGTTGCGCCGCGCCTTCGAAATCGGCTTCCTGCTCTTCGTTCCCTTCCTCATCATCGACATGGTGGTGGCGTCGGTCCTGATGTCCATGGGCATGATGATGCTCCCCCCGGTCATGATCGCCCTGCCCTTCAAGCTGGTGTTCTTCGTGCTCGTGGACGGTTGGTACTTGGTGGCGGGAAGCCTGGTGCGCTCGTTCGGCGGCGGGTAGTTGCAACTCTTAGGTTGAGCGGACTGACGGCGCGCCAATATCGGCCGACGGACTATGCTGTTCGCACCAGGCTTAGGACTTTTACGTCAAAGCCTCGCAATGCTGCCATAGAGCTCAGGCCGGCGGTCGCGCAGGTAGGTGTTGGCGCCGCGAGAGGCCGCATATTGAGCGAGGTCGATGTCAGCGAACATCAACGTTTCATTGCGCTGACCGGCGCGCGCGATGTCACGGCCGTCCGGCCCCACGATGCCGCTGAGGCCGATATAGTCGAAGTCGCGTTCAGTCCCGACGTGGTTGGAATAGGCCAGGAACACCTGGTTCTCGTAGGCGCGGGCGCGCACGATGGTTGTCGGAATCTCCCAGTAAGGTGGCGTCAGGCAGGTCGGCACCACGATCATATCCGCGCCTGCCAGCACGATCGCGCGGATGAATTCCGGAAATTCCACGTCGTAACAGATCGCAAGACCGATGGAGAGGCCACCGATCTTTGCCGTCACGACATCCTTGCCCGGAACGAAGCAGCGTCGCTCCAGGTCGCCGAACAGATGCGCCTTGCGATAATTGGCAGCGATGCGCCCGTCCTTGCCGATGGCGATGGCGGAATTGTAGATGCCCTCGCTGGTTTTTTCCGGATAGCCGTAGATGAGCGCGAGGCCGTGACGTCGCGCGATTTCCCGTGCCTGCCGGGACGACGGCCCATCCATGGACTCTGCCATCGAGGGTGTGTCATCGCCCATGTTGTAGCCGGTAAGAAACAATTCAGGGGCAATCAGCAGCTCTGCTCTCTCGAGCGCGCAGGCCTCAGCCAGACGCTCGATCCGCGCCAGGTTCGCTGCACGATCGAGCAGCTTCGCGGATCCTTGATAGACGGCGACGCGCATGGTTCACTCCCTAGCCTGACAGCCCGAGGCTCCGCCGCACTTCCTCATGCAAGAGGTCGAGGATCTGCCGCTTGATCGCAAGGAACTCCGGCGCCAGCACGATATCGGGATGACGCGGGCGTGGCAACGCGATGGGGATGTCGCGCTTGATGCGGCCGGGGCGTGCCGTCATCACGATCACGCGGTCTCCCAGCAGGATCGCCTCGTCGATATCGTGGGTGACGAACAGCACGGTCTTGTGCTGCTGTTCCCAGATGTTCAGCAGCAGTTCCTGCATCACATGACGCGTCTGACTGTCCAGCGATCCGAAGGGCTCATCCATCAGGAGGATCTTGGGATCGTTCGCCATGGAACGCGCCAGGGCGACGCGCTGCTTCATGCCGCCGGACAGTTGCTTGGGATAGGCGTCGGCGAACTCCAACAGCCCCACATCGCGCAGATAGCGATCGACGATCGGCTGAGCTTGCGCCGCCGGCATCGATTTCCGCTTCAGCCCGAAGGCGACGTTCTCGCGCACGGTCAGCCAGGGGAACAGCGTGAAGGATTGAAACACCATGCCGCGGTCCGCCCCTGGCCCGTCAACCGGCTTGCCGGCCATTTGGATGGTGCCGGCGGTCGGCTCGTACAGGCCCGCGATCAAATACAGCAGACTCGACTTGCCGCAGCCGGATGGGCCTACGATCACGGTGAACTCGTTCTCCCTGACGGCGAAGGAAACATCGTCCACCGCGACGACGGTGCCGCCCTTGGCGCGCGCGAACATAAGACTGAGTTTGGCCGCTTCCAGCAACATCAGCCGTCTTGCCTTACGTTTACTCGGCCCAGGCCAGCAGGCGCCGACGGATCAGGCGGAAAGCCATGTCCGACAGCATGCCAAGCAGGCCGATAACCAGGATTGCCATGAAGATGATATCGACCCGGAAGCCGCGCATCGCCTGCAGCGACATGTAGCCGAGACCGCTGTTGGCGGCGACCAGCTCCGCCACCACCAGGTAGGTCCAGGCCCAGCCCATGGTAATGCGCATCGCATCGCAGATACCAGGCAAGGCATAGGGCAGCAGCACGCGGAACACCGCGCTCCACCGGCTGGTACCCAAGGTGTAGGACGCGTAGGCCAGATCCTTGGGCGTCTGCGACACCACGTCCATCACCATGATCACCTGCTGGAAGAAAGTTCCGATGAAGATGACCGCCACTTTCTGCTCGATCCCGATGCCGAGCCACAGGATCAGCAGCGGCACCATCGAGGTGACCGGCAGGTAGCGGATGAAGTTGATGGTCGGCTCGAATCCGGCCTGGATCAGGCGGAAGCTGCCCATGAACAGGCCGGCCGGGATCGCGAGGATTGCGGACAGGAAGAAGCCGAGCAGCACCACCCGCGAGGAAACCCAGATGCTTTCCAGCAACTGGCCGCTTCCGGTGTATTTGATCAGGACAGTGACGACCTTGTGCGGCTCCGGCAGGAAGTCGGTCCGGGCGAGGCCACCATAGGTGACCGCCGACCAGGCCAGAAGAATCGCGCCGCCAATCACACAGCCGGCAACCAGAGCCGGGAGCCGCTGGATGGGTTCAAGCGGTCTAAGCAAACGCATCCAGGGCTCCGGCTCCAGGCGTTATGAAGGATCGACGCTCAGGGCTCGAGATACGCCTCGGTGACGAGATCGGCCGGCTTCGGCATCGTCTGCATGCGGCCAAGTTCGTGCCAAGTGTCGATCGCGAATTGCACAACTTGATGCAATTCGCCCGGCTTGTCAGCCGTGCCGAAGTAGTTCTTGTTGTACTCCTTGTCGAAGAAGCGAATGCCCTCCAGCGCCGCCGCGAAGTCCTCCGGATTCTCCAACCAGCCACCGACACCCTTGGCCATGATCTTGTTGGCTTCGTCCGGGTTCGCTTTCTGGTACTCGATGGCCCGGTTCCATGCGCGGTTGATTGCCTTCAGCTCCTCGGCCCGCTTTTCCGCCGTCTCGCAGGTAACGCCGAGCACGTCGACGATGATGCCGGGCGTCTCGCTGCTGTCGACCAGCACGTGCACGTCCGGGCTATTGCGTGCGGTGGAGATGTTCGGCTCCCATGTTACCGCCACCGGCACGTGGCCGGCGCGCACGGCGGCCGCTGCGTCGTCCGGAGTCATATTGACGGATTCGACATCCTTGAAGGACATGCCGGCCTTCTTCAGCAGCACCGAGAACCAGAACTGCGAGACCGACCCTTCGTTGTAGGCGACCTTCTGGCCCTTGATGGCCGCGAAGTTGGCGATCGACTTGGAGGCGATGACACCGTCGCCGCCGCGCGATTCATCAAGTGCCAGCGTGTACTGCAAGCAGTTGTTGTCGTTGAGATAGAGCAGGTATTCGTCGACCGTGCTGACAGCGCTGGTGACCTGGCCCGACATCAGCGAGGTCATCAGCAGCGTGTGGTCCTCGATCTTGGTGAGGACGACATCGACGCCTTCCTCCTCGAAGTAGCCGAGGTCGCGCGCAATGTATAACGGACCATAGCCGACCCATGTGGTGTGCACGATCTCGAACGGCTCGGCCAAGGCGGATTTGCTGAACTGTGCGCCGGTCGCAAGCAACGCGACGCCCATTGCGGCCTTCATGACCTTTGACAACATACGATCCCCTCCCTGCTTTTCTTTGCCGCGGCGCCGCGCTCGATGTGAACGCCGGCGCCTACACACGTTCGGTGCTGGCGGCCGCCGCATGAAAGTCGGCTGCGCCTTGGTTCCTATGCCAGCGAAGACCCGTTCCGAGCCTCATCGCGCTTGGTGCCATCGGCCCTACGCAACGATGTCACAGGCCTTAGAATCTTGAAATTCGAATTATTCGAACGACAGCGTAGGAAAAGCCGAAGCAAAACCCCGGCTCCAGAGCTGTCGGGTGGGCTCATCTGCTTGCCATGCCGAGGTGACGAGCGCGATGACGCCATCCGGGATCAGGCGGCAAGCACTCCGCGAAGCGCTATCCCGTCCGTACGCGGTGACTGACATTATCATCATGCTCGCGTTGCAGAGCTCCAACGCGATCTCCGGATTGCCGCAGGCTTTCTGTTCACGTATCGATCGGCGGGTCAGGCCGGGTTCCGTCAGCCGAGCGGAACGCATCGTCACCCGCGCGGTTTTCGACCAGAGAGCCGGCGCTGACTTGCGCCGCGCTCATTTTGGCAGGGCGGAGCGGCGCCATGGCTGAGCCGAGAATTGCGGAAACCGCGCGCCAGAATACGCAGATTGCCATCACCAAGGCCGTGCAGCACGCGGCGGAGACGCTGCCGGCGCCCGAGCGCGCGGACGAATTCGGCGCGATGTTCGCGCGCTTCGGCGAGGCGCGCGTGGTCCTGCTGGGCGAAGCGACCCACGGCACGTCCGAGTTCTACCGGGCGCGCGCGGCCATCACCCGGCAGCTGATCCGGCATCACAACTTCAACATCGTTGCCGTCGAGGCGGACTGGCCTGATGCCGCACGGATCGATCGCTGTGTCCGGCATCATGCTCCGCGCCCAGCGCGCGACCGCGCTTTCGCCCGGTTCCCCGGCTGGATGTGGCGCAACGTCGAGGTGATGGAGTTCGCCGACTGGCTGCGCGCCCACAATGAGTCGCTTCCGCCCGATCAGCGTGCTTCCTTTCATGGGCTGGACGTCTACAGCCTCGGCGCGTCGATCGCGGCGGTGCTCGACTACCTCGAGCGGGTCGATCCGAAGGCTGCCGCGACCGCGCGCAACCGCTACGGCTGCTTGACACCCTGGCATGAGGAACCGTCGGGCTACGGCCGCGCGGTCCTGCGCGGCAAGAAGGATCCGTGCGAGGATGGGGTCGTCACACAACTGGAAGAGCTTCTGGCGAACCGCCTCAACTATCTGCGTGAGGACGGCGAGGCCTTCTTCGACGCGGTGCAGAATGCACGGATCATACGCGCGGCCGAGCAGTACTACCGCGTCATGTATCAGGGCTCGCGCGAGTCCTGGAACCTGCGCGACCGGCACATGTTCGACACACTGCAGGCGCTGCTCGCCAGCCGGCCGGATTCCAAGGCCGTCGTCTGGGCGCACAATTCGCATATCGGCAATGCCGCCGCGACGGCGATGGGCTGGCAGGGCGAGTTCAATATCGGCGAGCTGTGCCGTATCGCCCATGGCGATGATGCCGTCCTGATCGGCTTCGGGACCGATCGCGGCACGGTCGCGGCCGCCGGCGAATGGAATGGTCCCATGGAGGTGATGACGGTGCGGCCGGCCCGGCCCGACAGCTACGAATACGCCTTCCGGAAGACCGGCATCGTCCGGTCTCTCGCCTCCTGGCACGGCGGCGGTGCGCGCGGGCTGACGGATACACTTGGTGAGTCCATGCTGGAGCGGGCGATCGGCGTGATCTATCGTCCGGAGAGCGAACTGATGAGCCACTATTTCGAGGCGGTGCTCGCCGAGCAGTTCGACGCCTATGTGTGGTTCGAGGAGACCAAGGCGGTGACGCCGCTGTCTGCGGGGCGGCGGCAAGGCGTGCCCGAAACCTATCCCTTCGGCCTGTGAGTATGACTTCTGGCACCGAGGTCCGTCCCGTCGAGATCGGTACGCTCAAGCTGCAGGCGCTGCTGGGCGTGCCAGACGACGCCGACAGCCTCGTCATCTTCGCCCATGGCAGCGGCAGCGGGCGCCTCAGCCCGCGCAACAATCATGTCGCGGCCGCCCTGCGCGACGCAGGTCTCGCAACCCTGTTGCTCGATCTTCTGACGCCGGCCGAAGAGCGCGATCGCGCCAATGTCTTCGATATTCCCTTGCTCGCCGCGCGCCTGATTGTGGCGACCGACTGGGCGGCACAGCAGCCCGAGACGAAAGCGCTGCGGGTCGGCTATTTCGGCGCCAGCACCGGCGGGGGCGCGGCGCTCGTCGCCGCTGCCGACGCGCCGGAGCGGGTTCATGCCGTGGTCTCCCGCGGCGGGCGGCCGGACCTGGCCAGCGCGGCGCTGCCGCAGGTCCGCGCGCCGACGCTCCTGATCGTTGGCGGCGGCGATGCGCCGGTGATCGAACTCAATCAGCGGGCGTTGGCTCGTCTGAAGAGCAAAACCGAGCTGGTGATCGTGCGGGACGCCGGGCATCTGTTCGAGGAGCCAGGCACCATGGACATCGTGGTGCAGCACGCACAACGCTGGTTCCACGCGCATCTCGGTGCGCGGAGGGCAGCGTGATGATCGGCAGGGCGGAAACATTCCTGGACCGGCGCGATGCCGGATCGCGCCTGGCCGCTGCGCTGGAGCGGTTCAAGGCGGACAAGCCGGTCATCCTCGCTCTGCCGCGCGGCGGCGTGCCGGTGGCGTTCGAGGTCGCGCGCGCCCTCGCTGCCGAACTCGACCTCCTGCTGGTGCGCAAGATCGGCGCGCCGGGCCATCAGGAGCTGGCGATCGGCGCGGTCGTCGATGGGAAGAATCCGCAACTCGTCCTCAATGACGAGATCATCGCGCGCGCGGTGCCGCCCGCCGGCTACATCGAAGCAGAGCAGGCGCGCCAATTGGCCGAGATCGAGCGCCGTCGCCAGCTCTATCGCGGCGACGCACCACCGCCCGACACCAGGGGGCGAACCGTAATCGTCGTCGACGACGGCATCGCGACCGGCGCGACCGTGAAGGCAGCGTTGCGCGGCGTGCGCCAGAATGAGCCGCGGCGCCTGATCCTCGCCGTGCCGGTCGCGCCGCCGGGCACGCTCGAGGAACTGGCGCACAAATGCGACGAGATCGTCTGCCTGTCGGCGCCGGAACGGTTTCGCGCGGTGGGCAGCCATTATGTCGATTTCGACCAGACCAGCGATGGGGAGGTCGTGAGCCTGCTGGCAGAAGCGAGAGCCGCGCGGCCAGCCATCTGATTCCGCCTCGATGGGCTGGAAAATACGCTGGCCGGGTCGGCCGGCCTGCGCTACCTAGTGCCGGCGAACACAGTCCTCACAAGGTTCACCGCATGCCCAAGCACAAGATTGCGATCATCGGCCTCGGCCAGATTTCGCAGGACCAGCACGTGCCGGTCATCGGCGCGAGCGCGGAGTTCCAGTTGGCCGCAATCGTCAGCACGCGCGGCGTGGGCCATGGCGATGTGCCGGTCTTCAAGACTCCCGCGGAACTCTATGAGGCGATGCCGGAGATCGCCGTCGTGGCGGTCAACACGCCGCCGGGCGTTCGCCACGCCATCGCGCACGAGGCATTGGGCGCCGGCAAGGACGTGCTCCTGGAAAAACCGCCGGCGACGACCTTGTCCGAGCTGGTCGACCTGGAGAACTTCGCCAGGGCGAAGGACCGCGTGCTGTTCGCCACTTGGCACTCCGTGTTCAATCCGGCGGTCGACGAGGCGCGCGCGCTGATCGCCAAGTCCGGCCTGCGCAAGCTGCACATCGAGTGGCGCGAGGATGTGAAGAAATGGCACCCCGGCCAGGACTGGGTCTGGGAGCCGGGCGGCTTCGGCGTGTTCGACCCTGGCATCAACGCGCTTTCGATCCTGACGTCCATCCTGCCCGACGTGCCGTTCGTGAAGGGCGCCGAACTCACCTACCCGTCCAACCGCCAGACGCCAATCGGCGCGACGCTCACGATGTCGGACGCCAAGGGCGCCGTGCTGACGGCGGATTTCGACTGGCGCGAAAAGGGCGCAGAGAAATGGCACATGATGATGGAACTCGCCGACGGCCGGTCCGCGCGCCTGTTCAAGGGCGGCGGCGCCCTCAGCGTGGAGGACACGACCGTCGTCGAGGCGCCGAGCGAGGAGTATCAGCGCATCTATCGCCACCTGGCCGAGCTGCTCGCAAGCCGCCGCAGCGACGTGGATGCCGCGCCGCTGCGGATCGTGGCCGACGCGATGCTGCTGGGTCGGCGCCTGACGACGGATGCGTTTCACTGGTAGAACGCCGCGGGCCCAGCACGGGTCCCTGGTCGATACGCCGCGCGGCCCGCCTCAGCTCCCGCCCTGGCTCTCCTGGTCGCTGAGGCTGGTCTTCTTCAGGCGCTCGCGGTAATCCGCCACGAAGGCATCGATGCGGTCCACGCTGGCCATTTCGGCGGACACGGATTCGACCAGGCCGTTATCGGCGGCCGTCAGCATCGCGAAGGCCGTGGCCTGTTCCGTGCCCTCCATGCGCTTGCCGTATTGATTGGCGAGGGACTTCAGGCCGCGGCGATCGGACGCGAGCGACAAGGCGACGGCGCGATTCAGCAGCAGGGGCGCGACCCGATCCCTGAAATGCTGCTCCTGCCTGGCCTGGAGCTCCGTTTCCGCTTCGGCGCTGCGCACCGAGGCGGCCGGATCCTTGGTGGGATCCATGACCACCTTGAGGGCCGCGCGCTCATCCGCCATCGCCTGCTCCTCGCCGGCGATCAGCTCGCCCAGGGCCGTCGCGGCCGCCGGCCATTCGCGCGTGCGCCACTGCATGTCGGCGCGCAGCCACTTCGCCTCCAGGCTGTCATCACCCCCGAGAATGCGCAGGCCCCCCAGCGTGTCGCCGGTGTCGAAGGTGGCGCGCGCCTCCAGGCGCCTGCGCTCCGCCGCCATGTCGGGTGGTATCAGGTCGTCGGTTGCGCTCTCCTTCAGCGCCTTGAGCGCCAGTTCCGGCGTGTGGTCCAGCATCCGGATGGCAGCCAGGCGGGTGCCGGCATGCACCTTGTCGAGGCCGGACAGCCGCTTCTGCACCAGGGTGTCGAGCAGCACCGCCGCGCGGTCCAGCAGATCCACGTTCACCAGCCGGTTCGCCAGCAGCGACATCATGCGATCGCCGTCCGCGCCGGCGGGCGTCAGCTCGCGGAACTCGTCATAGAGCGCGATGGCGGTGAGTGGCGGAAGCCGGTCCGCGCCATCCTCCAGGTAAAGGTCGCGGAACGCCGCCGACATCTGCTCGCCCACCTCCTTCGCTTCCGCCCGATCGGCGAAATTGGCGGCCGCGGCGCGCAACGCGATCAGGCCCTTGCGCGGCTCGTCTTCCGCCAGATAGAGCGCCCCCAGCTTGCGCAGCAGATTGAACTCGAAATCGCCGCCGCGATTGATGAAGCGCAGGGCCTCGAACGGCGCGATCGCCTCGGCCGGCGTGATCTCACCGGCCTTCAGGCGTTCATCGACCAGATCGAACTGCGAACGCGCCTTGATGTCATCGACCCGCGAGTCCGTGAGGCTTGCCCACAGCGCCAGCGCGTCCCCGCGCTCACCCATCCGGAGCATGATCTGCCCGTCGAGATAGGTGAGCCGGTCGCGTGCCCTCCGGTCCGGCTGGTCAAGGCGTAGCGCATCGGCGAAGCGCCGGGCGGCGATCGGATTGCCGGCTTGGCTCAAGACGGCGCCTGCCGTCAGATAGATCGACTCGCGGATCGGCTTGGGATAGTCGGCGATGTCAGGCAGGGGCGCAGCGAGGTGCTTTGCCGCCTCGTCCCATTTCCGCTCTTGCGCGGCCAGCAAGCCCAGGAACAAGTTGACCTCCGCGACGCCGGCCAGCGACTTTTCGGATAAAGTCGCGCGTGCCTGCTCCGCCTGGCCATCGAGGGCCTGGACGGCGCCGATCAGCAGCGCCAGCCGCCGTTGCTCGAGCTGGGCGCGGCCCTCGGGACTGATCTCCGACAGAGTGCTCTCCGCCTCCTCGATCAGGCCGTGCGCAAAATAGAACTCGCCCAGAGCCATGCGCGCTGCCGCCTCCTCCGCCGCATTGGCGCCGGTGATCGCGCTCTGCAGCCCGCGCTGGTCGGCAACGAAGGTTGCCGCACCGCCGCGCCGCCAGGTCGGCAGGTCGAACAGCCCCGGCACGCTCGGCAGGCCCGTCTCGCCCTGCACTGGTGCCTGGGACGCCGCCTGCGTCGCTGCTTCGGGGTCCGCCTGCTGCTCCGCCGCAGCGACCTGCTCGCTTTCATCCTGTGCTTCGGCGATCGGCTGCAATTGCCCCTGCGGTCTCGTTGTGACGACGACGCCTTGGGGCAGCGAATCGACCGTGATGGAATCGCCGACACCGGCGATCACCACGCCCTGATAGCTGGGCAGGAGTTGGAACTCCGGCCAGCCCACCTGCTCGGCAATGCCGAGCCCGGGCGGCCGGAGCGGCACGATCTGGAGGTTGCCGCCGGCGGGATCGGTCACGCTGGCCACGCGGCCGGCGCCGTTGGTCCGCAGCAGCAGGCTGGACGCCCCATCGGCCAGGTTCTCCCGAGTCATTACGAGAGTCTCGGCCGGCGCATGCCTCCCGCCGGGCGCGAGGTCGACGATCCACGACTTGCCCGATGCGGTCAGGCTGACACCCAGCGGCGCGGCCTCCACGATGCGGAGGATGGTGACGTCGGGCACGTCGAGCTTGCTCGCCTTCCCCAGCTTCGTGACATGGGCATCGCCGAGCAGGCTGCTGACGTCGTTCGACGGCATGTCGAAAGCGAGCCACAGCGCGCCATTGCGGCGGAAGGCGGCAGCGGCTACCGGCTCGGGCCAGGCAAACATGATCTTGGCGCCGTTCTCGGCCGGCACCACCCGCACCTGGACATCCACCGGCGCGCGCGGAGGCAATGTCGCCTGCTCGATGGCGGGCATCGGCGGTGGCTCTTGTTGCGTCGCCTGGTCGGCGCCATCCGGCTGATCCGCCGGTGCGGCTGGCGCTGGTGCGCTCGACGCGGGTGCGGCCGGCGCGGGTGCAGGTGCGGGCTCCGGCATGGCGGGCAGGCTTTGCAGCGCGAAGACCGCCGCTGGCGCGGGCTCCCCGGGCTGTGCTGGAGACGGCAGCGCCGGGATCTCCTGCGAAGCTGGTTGTGGCGGAGCCTCCGGGACGGGCGCTTGCGTGGAAACGGGCGCCTGCGTGGAAGCAGTCTGCTCAGGCGGCGGCGCAGGCGCCTCCGCCATCGTGCCCGATGCCTTCGTGGCTTCCGGCGCGGGTTCCGGCGCGGCCGGAATGGTGGGCGCGGCGTTGCCTCGCTCGGCCTGTGCCGCCTTCGCCGGCACGCGCAGATCGGGCGCCGGGCCCGCCGCCTTCGCGGGTCGCATGATGTCGAGCACCACGGTGCGGCCCAGGCGGAAATCGCGCAGGCTCGCCCCCGGCGCGAGAGTCAGATAGATGCGCGCGATTGCGTCGTTGACCGCCGCGATCTGGGCCAGTTCCTTCGGCAGGTCCCGGCGGACGCGATCGAGATCGATGTCTGCGGGAGCGGTGAACTCGATTTCGATACGCTCGCTTGCGCGGTTGACGCGGTACCCGATCCGGCTCGGCCAATCGATGGCGAGGCGCATGAAAGTGCCGTGGTCGCCGTGGCGCGCCACGATCCTCGGCGGCGCGTCGGCGTTCGCCGCCGGTGCGGCGCCCGCCTGGCCCGATCCCGGCTTGATGATCCGCGGCTCGGCAGGCTTCGGAGCTTCCGCCTTGAGCGCCTCGACCTTGGGCGCATCTGTTTTGGGCGCTTCGCTGACCTGCGTTCCGGCGCCCGTCTCGATCGGCACCGGTCCGGCCGCCGTCCGTGAGCCGACCGGGCGCAGGTCGATGACGATCTTGCCCTCTTCCGCCCATCGCTGGAGCGTCACCGGTTGCACGAGGTCCAGCTCGATGCGCCGCCCGCGCATGGCGGCGGGACCATCGATATAGGTATTCAGGAAGCGCAGGGCGTTCGTGAGATCGACCGAGACCGGCTCGGAGAACGTGATGATCAGCTTGTCGTCCCTGATCTCTGCGCCGGTGACGCGGCCTCCGGCGCGATCCAGGACGAACCGGCCGAATTGCTCATGGGTCCAGCCGCGGGCGAAGATCGTGGAATCGGCGAGCGCGCACAGCGGCAAGGCCGCCAATGAAATGGCCGCACCGACGCCTGCGAAAAGACGGTGCCGAAAGGTCCGGCTCATACGCACCCGAATTTGTGGCGGCGCCCATTCCCCAAGAATCGGGCGCCCCTGACCGTGCAGATTACAATATGGCCCGGCGGCTGTCCCAGCCCCTCCGAGCGATCGATATCCGACCGAAGGACGGCCACAGCGGCGGCGGGATCGCCGCGCTGAGCAGGCGTCAGTCGAAGCTGGCCAGTAGCGCGTCGATGTCGGCCTGCTTGCCGGCGTCGTCCGGCAGTTGCGGTCCGTTCAGCAGCCGCTCGTCGGAGGATTTCTGCGGCTCCTCCCGCGGCTGGCTCTCGCGATATCTCTGGATCTCGTCGCCGAACGCCGCGACCAGCTTCTCGACCCGCTCCTCGATGTGCTTCAGCGTCTTCACCACCTTCGTTATGCGCTGGCCGGTGATGTCCTGGAAATTGCAGGATTCGTACACCTGGGTGACCGCGTTCGTCACCTGCTCGGCCACCTCGGCCGGCATCTTGTCGGTCAGGCTCTCGAGCAGCTCCATGGCCTGCAGGATGCCGTTGGTCGCCTCCTCGGTCGAGCCGACGATGGCATCCAGCTCGTCCGTCGCCTTCGGCAGATGCTCCGAGGTGATGTCGTCCGGGCGCAAGGCCGCGATCTCGCGCTTGGCCGACAGGATGTACTTCGCCAGCCCCTCGAGCTCCGCATAGACCTTGAGATTGATTTCGGACAGATCGCCCTCCAGCGAATGCAGCATCTCGCCCACGACCTCGGCCACGTCCTCCCGGCTGGGGGAGCGGCTCTTCCCCTGGAGCTCGCACAGGCGCGCGTTCAGCTCCGGCGGCATCCCGGGATCACCGGACCTCCCAATCTTCGACATCGCTGTCATGACCTAGAAGTTGCCGAGGACGGAGGAAAGCTTGGTCTTGAGGGTCGCCGCGTTGAAGGGCTTGACGATGTAGTTGTTGACGCCGGCCTCCTTGGCAGCAACCACGTTCTCGGTCTTGCTTTCCGCGGTGATCATGATGAAGGGCAGGTTCTTGAGCTTGGAATCGGCGCGCACTTCGCGCAGCAACTGGATGCCCGTCATCGGCTCCATGTTCCAGTCGGAGATCACCAGGCCATAGTCCTTGTCGCGCAGCTTCTGCAGCGCCATCGAGCCGTCGGTGGCCTCGTCGACATTGTTGAAGCCGAGCTGCTTCAACAGGTTGCGGATGATCCGCAACATCGTCTTGTAGTCATCCACGATCAGGATGTTCATATTCATGTCGACTGACATGGTACTTTCCTTTGTTGTGCCCCGGCCCCGTGATTCCACTCGCTGGAGTATCCGACTTGGCTAGATTCTGAGGATTAGCGGACCAACGGTTAAACGCGGGTTAAGCACGATTTCCTTGTTCTCCTGACCTATTCCGAGCGGGCTTATTCCGGAACGGGCAGTTGCCGGCGCTGCGCCAGCTCGAACGTGATCTCCTTGGCCTTGGTTGGCGTCACCAGCGCCAGGATCGGCGCCGCTTTGCGCTCGTTCATCCGCTCGACTACGTCGAGCAGCACATCCATGTCCATCTCCTCGAACACCCGCGCGGCCGCCTTCGGCTTCATGTTCTCGTACATCTTGACCAGGCTCGCGAGTTCGGCTTCCTCCTGCTCGCTGCGCGCCTTGAGCAGGTCCTCGACCATGGCCTGCAGCGCCTTCAGCTCCGCCATCTTCTGTTCCATGCGCTGCTCGGCGGCCGCGATCAGGGCCTCGCGCTCATCCAACTGGCGCGCTCGCAGGTCCAGCTCCTCGCGCCGTTTCGCGAGCTGTTGCAGGACATCGACCTCCTCATCCGTATATTCGAACGGATCCTCAACCAGGCCCGCTTCCTCGTCTATAATCACCGCACCCTCGGGCAGGGCTGCCGTCTCTTCAGGCATCGGTTCTTCCACGCCGATGTCCTGCGCAGCCGGCGGCGTCGTGGCCGCCTGCTGCTGCGGAGATGAAGCATCCGTCGTGACCGCGGGCTGGGCGGCCGCCTCCGGCTGGCCTTCCGGTTGCGCTTCCGATTGACCTTGAGCGAGCGATTCGCGGCCGATCGAGACCTCGAACGCGTTCCAGACCGCCCCGACCTTGATGGTCATGGTGCCGGCCAGAGCGAACATCAGGCATGGAAGGAGGCGAATGCGCATGGCCAACCTCATCGCAATCCAGAGAGGGCACTGAGGCTTGAGACTTTGCGGGCATCCTCGTCCTCGGCGAACTGAATGACGGGAGCCGCCTGCACGGGCGCGGCAGGCGCAGGCCCAGGCGCCGGCGCCGGGCTCATCTGCCGCGATTTGGCGATCACCATCTCCAGGCCGTTGGCGGCGCTCTCCGCGCGTTCCGTCAGCAGCTTGAGGTCGTCGCCGATCCGTCCGAACTCCGCTGCCATGCCCTGGACGCGGTCCACCCGAGCCTGCAGGTCCTTGCCGGCGAATTCCGCCGTCGCCTTGAACTGATGCAGGTGGCTCGCGGCCTGGTCGGTCGATTTCGTCAGATCGGCGATCAGCTTCTCGAACTCGCCGCGGCTGTTGCGGATCGCCGCGATCTGTCGGCTGAAGCGCGCGACATAGAACAGCGTCGCGACCAGCAGGACCGCCAGCACACCGTCAGCAATCAATGACCAGGGCATCGCGTCAGCTTTCCCAAACCACTAGAGCTTCATCAGCCGGTCCTGGATCTGGACCGCGATGTGGCCGCCGCGGCGGCCCATGTTGCCGCGGAACAGCTGGACCCCGCCGCAGCGGAGCTCGACCGGCGAGTTCGGCGTGCATTCGAGCTCCAGTCGCGTTCCCGGCTGCCAGCTCAGCACGTCCCCGAGGGGCACGTTGAATTCGTCGAGCACGGCGTCGATTGGAACCTCGGTCTGCCAGAGCTCGCCGGACAGGTGGGTTTCCCAGATCGAGTCGCGGCCGAACTTCTCGCCCATGAACATCTGCAGCAGCAGCTCACGCACCGGCTCCAGCGTAGCGTAGGGCAGCACCAGCTCGAGCCGGCCGCCGCGATCCTCCATGTCGACGCGCAGGCGCGCGAGCACCGCGGCATTGGCCGGCCGCGCGATGGCGGCAAAGCGCGGGTTTGTCTCCAGGCGCTCGAAACGGAAGGTGACCGGCGACAGCGGATCGAAGGTCGATGTGAGGTCGTTCAGCACCACCCCGATCAGCCGCTCCACCAGGTTGCGCTCGATCGTGGTGTAGGGCCGGCCCTCGATGCGCATCGCGGCGGTACCGCGGCGCCCGCCCAGCAGCACGTCGACAATCGAATAGGTGAGCGAACTGTCGACCATCAGGAGGCCGAAATTGTCCCATTCCTCCGCCTTGAACACGCCGAGCATGGCAGGCAGCGGGATGGAGTTGAGGTAATCGCCGAAACGAATGGCCGTGATGCTGTCGAGCGAGACCTCCACGTTGTCGGAGGTGAAGTTGCGCAGCGAGGTGGAGAGCATGCGCACCAGGCGGTCGAACACGATCTCCAGCATCGGGAGACGCTCGTACGAGACCAGTGCGCTGTTGATGATCGCTTGGATGCCCGAGGGCTTGTCGTCATCGCCGCCGCCACCGCCGGCGCCGAGCCCGAGCAGGCTGTCGATCTCGTCCTGGTCGAGGACGCGGTTGGACTTGGGGCCGCTGGCGACCTGTTGCTCATCCTGAGCGGCGTCGTCGCCGCCCGCCATGGCTTCCCATTCGGCGGCCGCCGCGCGCTCCTCCTCGCTCATCTCGTCATTATCGTCGGGGACCATCGGCTTGCGTTTTCCCTCGTCCGGTCACTGAACCTGCACGACCTTGAACAGCACATCCTTTACCTTCGCGGGCGTGGCCGCCTTCTGCGCGCGCAGCAGCAGCTCCTCCCGGAGGCGCTGCAGGCCATCGGAGCCCTGCAGGTCTTCGACGCGAACGCCGCGCAGATAGATCTGGAACTGATCGACCACCCGCGGCAGCACATTGGGCAGCGTCGCCGAATCCTCCGGCGTGCCCAGTTCCAGCGCCAGCTTCAGCTTGAGATAAGAGTTGCGCTTGCCCGCGGTCGACAGATTCACGGTCATCTCTTCCAGGTCGTAATAGATCGGCGGATGGCCCGACGGGTCCGCATCCGCATCCGCATGTGCCTCGCCCGACCCGTGACCCTGGAACAGCAGGAACCATGCCGCAGTGCCGCCCCCGCCGAACAGCAGCAGCGGGAGGATGATGAACAGCACCAGCTTCTTGCCGCTCATCCGTTTTCTTCGAACCGGTGCCGCCGCCGCCTCGGCTATCGTTTCTTCTGCCATCAGTGCCCTCGACGATACGCGTGCGCAGACGACTGGAGCCGCCCTCGTCCCTGTGTGCCAAGGTAGGCGCAGGATGGTTAAGACGCGGTAAAATTGGGGCATATGCCAACGGATAGCTGCCTCGCCCGAAACGGTTTGGCAGGAAGTGCCGCCGACCCGGCAGCATCTGCCGCGAGCCGGTGGGCGGTGCGCCCCGGACACGCCCCGTCGCGCGGCCGCAATCCCCAGGCAATCCGCGCACTTACCCTGCTGGCATGGAAGTTGCGTCGATGGGGTCGCCGGCGGAAGACCGGCAAATGAACCCGTTATGGGACGCTGTCATGGAAACACCGATCTACATCGCGTTGTCGCGACAAATGGTCCTGCGCCACCAGATGGACGTGGTGGCCAATAACATCGCCAACGCCAACACGGCGGGCTTCAAGGCCGAGATGCTCCTGATGTCGGAGGTCGAGATGCCGGCCGACCCGACCACCGAGCTTTCCTTCGTCCAGGATTTCGCCACCGCCCGCGATTTCTCGCCGGGAACCCTCCGGCCGACCGGCAACGATCTCGACCTTGCCATACAAGGCGACGGCTTCTTCGCGGTCCAGGCGCCCGAAGGCGTGCGCTATACCAGGGTGGGGCGATTCCAGCTCGACCAGAACGGCACACTGGTGACGACCCAGGGCTTCCCCGTCCTGGCCGGCGGCGGGACCATCAGCCTCGACCCGGATGATGGGCCCGTGCACGTGGCCGAAGACGGGACGATCTCCACCGATCTCGCCCGGAACGGGCAGCTGCTGCAGGTCGTCGGCAAGCTCGACGTGGTCGACTTCGCCGATCGCGACGCGCTGACGCCGGCGGCGGACGGCGTGTTCGACCCCGGCGCCCAAATTCCCGTCGCCGCCACCGGCAAGGTCGCGCAGCGCATGCTGGAGGACTCGAACGTCAATCCGATCGTCGAGATGACCAACATGATCCAGGTCACGCGCAACTATCAGGCCGTGCAGCGCTTCATGGATACCGAGCATGAGCGCCAGCGCCGCGCCATCAGCAGCATCACAGCCTCTAGCTAAGCGAAGGAGACACCACAATGCGCTCCCTCACCACCGCCGCCACCGGCATGCTGGCCCAGCAGATGAATGTCGAGGTCATCTCGAACAACATCGCCAACGCCACCACCACCGGCTACAAACGCCGCCGCGCCGAATTCGCCGACCTGCTCTATCAGGACATGCGCCGGGTCGGCACGCAATCCTCCGACGCGGGCACCATCGTGCCGGCAGGCGTGCAGATCGGCGTCGGCGTCAAGCCGGTCGCCGTCTATCGGGTGCATGAGCAAGGCAACCTGCAGATGACCGACAACCCCTTCGACGTTGCGATCAAGGGGCGCGGGTTCTTCCAAGTCGATCTGCCTGACGGCACCACCGCTTATACGCGCGATGGCTCGTTCAAGGTGTCCGAGGACGGCACAATCGTGACATCGGACGGCTTCACGGTCGAGCCGGGCATCACCGTGCCCAACAACACCGTCTCAATCACGATCAATGCCAGCGGCGAGGTCCAGGCGACCATCGCCGGCCAGACGGCGCCTCAACTGCTTGGGCAGTTCCAACTCGCCAATTTCGTCAACGAGGCGGGCCTGGATGCCATTGGCGACAACCTGCTGACCGAAACCGAGGCCTCCGGCTCCCCGATCACGGGCGCGCCGGGCTCCACCGGCTTCGGCGCGCTGCAGCAGAACTTCCTCGAGACCTCGAACGTCAACATCGTGTCGCAGATCACCGACCTGATCACCGCCCAGCGCACCTATGAGATCAATTCAAAGGTGATCCAGGCGTCGGACGACATGCTGGGGACAGTCTCGCAGATGCGCTAAGGAGTGCCCGCCATGCGCCGTTCCCGCTCGCTTGCGATCGTCCTCCTCGCCGGACTCTGGCTGTGCCAGCCGCTTCAGGCAGCCCTGGCCGAGGAGGCATTGCTCGAACACTCCAGCGCGCTCACCCTGCGCGAGCGCATCATGGTCGATGGCGATGTGGTGCGGCTCGGCGACCTGTTCGAGGAGCCGCTCAGCGACCGCGACATCGCCATCGCCCAGTCGCCGAAGGCGGGGCAGACGTTGACCCTCGACGCTCGCTTCCTCCAGCAGGTCGCGCGCGCCTATCGCCTGAACTGGAAGCCGGGCTCGAAATACCAGAAGATCGTGATCGGCCGCGCGAGCCAGCGCGTCACCGCGCCGATGGTACGCGATGCGATCGCAACCGCCGTCCAGGAGCGGATCAGCGCGTACAGCAATCTCGACGTCGTGCTCGACGGCGGCGATTTGGAACTCGACCTGCCGACCGATGTGGAGAATTCCGTGACGGTCAGTGCGATCAACTTCGATCCCAACTCGAACCGTTTCGCCGCCATCCTGGTCGCGCCGGCGGACGGCCCGCCGATCATTCAGCGCAACGTGTTCGGCACGGTCTACGAGGTGGCGCAGATCCCGGTGCCGAAGCGCCTGATCAGCGCGGGCGAGATCATCTCGGCCGGCGACCTGGAGTGGGAGCCTGTGCATCTGCGGCGGCTCTCCGGCACCAGCCTCACCGATGCCGAGCAGTTGATCGGCCGGGTTGCCAAGCGGCCGCTGAAGGCGGGACAGATCCTGCGCCAGAGCGACGTGGCGGTCTCGCCGGTGATCCGCAAGAACGACCTGATCCGTCTCGTGGTCACGACCGGCCAGATGACGCTGACCGTGCAGGGCAAGGCGCTGCAGGATGCGGCGCTCGGGCAGACTGTCCGGGTCATCAACGTCAACAGCAACCGCCAGCTCTCCGGCACCGTGATCGACGCCGGGACCGTCGCCATCGGCGTCAACATCGCGGCAATCAATTGAGGAGGACTCGCATGGCCAGGAATCATCTGCGCCTTGCCGCCACGATCGGCCTCTCGCTGACGGTCATCGGCTGCGGCAACACGCTGGACCGCATCTCGCGCGTGGGCCAGGAGCCGCCGCTCTCCCCGATCGAGAACCCCCGGGCCTCCGAGCTCTACCAGCCGGTCAGTCTGCCGATGCCGGAGCCGCTGACCGATGCGCGCCAGCCCGCCTCGCTCTGGCGCCAGGGCTCCCGCGCCTTCTTCAAGGACCAGCGCGCCGGCCGGGTCGGCGACATCCTCACCGTCGTCATCGAGATCGACGACGAGGCGGAGCTCGACAACTCCACGTCGCGGAGCCGCAGCGCCGGCGAGAGCGCCGGCCTCGACAACCTGCTGGGCTATGAAAGCCGCATCAACAACATCTTCGACGGCGATGCCATCCCCACCCAGCTCGTGAATGCCGACAGCGACAGCGAAAGCAACGGCGCCGGTTCCACCGCGCGGGAGGAGGAGATCGACCTGCGCATGGCGGCGGTCATCACGCAGATCCTGCCCAACGGCAACCTGGTGATCCAGGGCAGCCAGCAGGTGCGCGTGAACTACGAGCTGCGCGACCTGGCGGTCAGAGGCGTCATCCGGCCGGAAGACATCACATCGCTGAACGAGGTGCCCTACGACAAGATCGCCGAGGCGCGTATCAGCTACGGCGGCAAGGGCACGCTCAGCGACGTGCAGCAGCCGCGCTACGGCCAGCAGGTCTTCGACATCCTGTTCCCCTTCTAAGCAAGACGCCCGAGAAGCGTCACCGGTTCCTGACGGCAACTAAAGCCCCGCTGCGCAAGCAGCGGGGTATTTTTTGCGTCATGGGGAACGTGCGGAGATACGGAGCCGGCTATTTGCGGAACAGGAACTCGCGGCCGATCTTCACGCGCCTCGCGCCGTCGTATTCGATGATGTCGGCGGTGGCGTAGGTCTCCGTCCAGCGCTGCGGCAGGAACGAGCCGGTGCCGACGACGTCGATCGGCGCGTTGGCCTCGGCCATTACCTTGCACTTCGCGGGATCGAAGCCAGAGGAGACGACGATCTTCACCTTCTGGAAGCCCTCGCGGTCGAGTGCTTCGCGCAGGTGCCAGACCGCGGCGGCGGATACGCCGGCACCGACCAGGTGGCGCAGTTCGGTCTCGTTGCGATAGCCGCGGATGGCGTCCGGCACATTGCGGTCCAGCACGGCATAGGATGCGGAAGGATCCAGCCCTTCGATGAACCGGCTGCCGGGCGTGTCGAGGCGCACGGAGAGCTTGCCCTGGGACGCGAGATGCGCGAAGCGGCGCGCCACCGTCAGCCCGTCCGTGACCTCGCGGCCGAAATAATCGACCAGGACCGTCATCGCCTGGTCGGGGAAGGTCTCGTGGAACATCTCCGCCGCGCGCAGGGTCGAGCCGGCATAGCCGACCAGCGCGTGGGGCATGGTGCCCATCGCATGATCCTGGCCGAAGTAGTGCGCGGTCGCCTCGGTGGCGTTGCCGATGAAGCCGACGGCGTTGACCTTGCGCCGGGCGCGGTCGGAACCGACGCTGGCTGCATAAGCCATGATCTCCGCCATCTCCAGCCCCGCGCAGTGGCGCGCTTCCATGGCGAGGAACGCGACCCGCGGCAGGTCCGAGCACATTGTGAAGGCGTTGAATGCCGCCACACAGGCCGGCCCAAGCTTCTGCAGCAGGATGGTCTCGAGGTCGGAGAGATGAATCAGCGAGCCGGTCACGTACATCAGCGGCTCGCCGGCGCCGACCCAGCGGCCCTCAGCGTAGCGCAGGTCGATCTGGAACTCTGTCCCCCGCTCCGTCGCCATGGCGTTCAGCCAGTCGATCGCGAGGCGCGGCGCGGAGATCACCGGGCGGCGCATGAAGATCGCGTAGGTCACGCGCGCATCGCCGAACTTCCGGACCACCGCCTTGGTCTTCAGGAAATACTGATCCGTCCACTGCTCGATCGCCGCGCCGTTCGGCCCGGCCACCGGACCAGGGTGGTGAGCCGGCGCCTGACCGGCCTCGACCGGCCGCAGATGGTCAGGATGCTTCGGCAATGCGGGCACCTTGTCCGTTGCGCTCCGCTTTCAGCTGCTCGGCGATCAGGAAGGCAAGCTCCAGAGACTGGCTGGCATTGAGGCGCGGATCGCAATGGGTGTGGTAGCGGTCAGCCAGGCTGTCCTCGGTGACGGCCTTGGCGCCGCCGATGCACTCGGTCACGTCCTGGCCCGTCATCTCGAAATGCACGCCGCCGGCATGGGTGCCCTCGGCGCGATGCACCGCGAAGAAGCTCTTCACCTCGCTCAGGATCCGGTCGAACGGCCGCGTCTTGTAGCCGCTTGTCGACTTGATGGTGTTGCCGTGCATCGGATCGCAGGACCATACCACCTTCGCTCCGTGGCGCTTCACCGCGCGCACCAGCGCCGGCAGCTTCGCTTCGACCTTCTCGTGCCCCATGCGGGCGATCAGGGTCAGGCGGCCGGGGATGTTCTGCGGATTCAGCACGTCGATGAGGCGCAGCAGGTCGTCCGGCTCCAAGGTCGGGCCGCATTTCAGGCCGATGGGGTTCTGGATGCCCTTCATATATTCGATGTGCGCGCTGTCCAGGTTGCGCGTGCGGTCGCCGATCCACAGCATGTGGGCGGAGCAGCCGTACCATTTGCCGGTCAGACTGTCGACGCGGGTCAGTGCCTGCTCGTAGTGGAGCAGCAGCGCCTCATGACTGGTGTAGAACTCGGTCTCGCGGATCTGCGGCACGGTCTCGGAGGTGAGCCCGCAGGCCGCCATGAATTCCAGCGTCTCGCTGAGGCGCTCCGCCAGTTCCTGGTAGCGGTGGCCGAGCGGGCTGTCCGCAACGAATTCCAGGTTCCAGCGATGCACCTTGTGCAGGTCGGCAAAGCCGCCCTGGGCGAAGGCGCGCAGCAGGTTCAGCGTCGCCGCCGACTGGTTGTAGCTCTGGACCAGGCGCTCCGGATCGGGCTTGCGCGCCTCGGCATTGAACTCCATGCCGTTGACGATATCGCCGCGATAGGAGGGAAGCTCGACGCCTCCAATGGTCTCGGTCGGCGCGGAGCGCGGCTTGGCAAACTGGCCGGCGATGCGCCCGACCTTCACCACCGGCAGGGCGGCGCCGAAGGTCAGCACCACCGCCATCTGCAGCAGGACGCGGAACGTGTCGCGGATATTGTTGGCGGAGAACTCGGCGAAGCTCTCCGCGCAATCGCCGCCCTGCAGCAGGAAGCCCTTGCCTTCCGCCACGTTGCCCAACGCCTCCTGGAGGCGCCGCGCTTCGCCGGCGAACACCAGCGGCGGGAAAGCCCGGAGGCGTTCCTCGACCGAGTTGAGCTTCGCCGCATCTGGATATTCCGGCACCTGCGCAACCGGCTTGGCCCGCCAGCTATCCGGCGCCCATTTCGCGTTCATGGTCGTCCCTGTCTGCTCGCTCATCCCTCCATGGGAAAGCACCATTTCCCGGAGCTTGTCCAGGCGGCGTTTCCGCATGGCCGGCAAGCTAACATGGAGGGGCGGCGGCAACAATCCTCAAACATGCCGCAAAATCAACTAAGTAGGCTGGGATTTTCGATGGTAGCGAGAGGGTGCTTTCGATCGAAAGCTGGCCTATTGCGCCAGGGTGAACTCGCGCTTCCAGGCCTCGTTGATGAAGAGCACGACGCAGCCGCCGCTGCGGCCGGCGTAGCCGCGGCAGCGCTGCTCGGCCAGCTTGGCCGCCAGTTGGCCGGACGGGATCGAGACGACGCCGTCCTGCAGACTATAGTCGTCGCAATTCTTCCACAGCCGGGACTGGCAGACGTAATAGGCGGCGGTTTGGCCATCGCGCGAGATCGCGAGGGCGCCAAAGCGGCCGGACACCTTGCTCAGGTATTCGCCGATCACCCTGCTGGCTTCCGGTCCCACCACGATGCGCTCCTCCGGCTGGATGCCGGTTTCAGCGGCCGGCACGGTGGACGTCCAGGCGCCCAGCGCCAAGCCCGTGACGGCAACCGCCAACAGGGCCTTCTTCAATCCCGCGAACATGAAACTCCTCCGAAAGAAGCGCGCAGCGCATCAGTATTTCGGCCCCCGGCCGGAGGAATGCAAGACGCGCGCTGCCGGGCTGTGATGCCATTCACAGGCCCACGGACGCCGAATTCGCACTGCTGACTGTCATCGAGCACGCGAAGACGGCAGGCCGCCGCTCTCTGGCGCGCAGCGCGCCGCCGCCGTTTGATCGCCTACCGGCCCGCGCTATGGTGGGGCGGCATGAAACCGAAGCACTCCAATCCCGGCGCGCGGCTGCGGGTCGTTCTGGGGCCGGGCATCGCCCTGGGTCCCGGCAAGGCCGACCTTCTGGAAGCGATCGCGGCAACGGGCTCGATCTCCGCCGCCGGGCGCAAGCTCAAGATGAGCTACCGGCGCGCCTGGCTGCTGGTGGAGGAGTTGAACGGTTCGTTCCAGGGCGCCCTGGTCGCTGCGGACAAGGGCGGCGCCCATGGCGGCGGCGCGCGACTGACAGATCTGGGAGCGCGGGTGCTGCGTCATTTCCGTAGCATGGAGCGCAAGGCGCAAAAGGCCATCGCGGCGGACCTCACCGCGCTCACCACCGTCGCCAGACCGAGGAAGTAGCGCCAGCCTCTACGTCAGGCTGACGCCCTTGAGCCCATGCGGCGTGCCGATGTCGCTCTTCGCCAACGCGACCGACTTCAGCACGGCGTGCGCCGCGACACCTGGCTTGAGGCCGAGGGCGGCGACCGAACGCCGGGTGAGCCGCGCAAGCACCAAGTCGCTGCCGGCCTGCAACTGCACCACCGCGCCGGGCCCCTCGCCTTCCCTTACCTCGGTCACGACGACCGGCAGGATGTTGAGGGCGGAGAGCCCTTCCGGCCGCGCGCGGGCCAGGATCACGTCCTGCGCGGGAATGCGCAGCCGCAGCGTAGCCCCGATCGCCGCATCGATCCGCGGCAGGAACAATGTGCCGGCGGAAACCGCCAGCTCGGTCAAGCCGTCCGCATGCTGCGCCACGATGCGCGCCTCGATGACGGCGCCCGCCTCGCGCGAGCCGACCATCGGCACCGCCTCCGGGTCTGACAGAAGCTCCGCCGCCGGCCCGGCGCGCAGGACCCGGCCCTCCCGCAGCACGACCATGTGCTGGGCGAGCCGCGCCACCTCCGTGACCGAATGGCTGACATAGAGGATCGGCACGCGCGACTGATCGCACAGCCGCTCGAGATAAGGGAGTATCTCCGCCTTGCGCGCCTCGTCCAAGGCGGCGAGCGGCTCGTCCATCAGGAGGAGCTTCGGCGCGGCGAGCAGCGCGCGCCCGATCGCCACGCGCTGCTTCTCGCCGCCCGACAGGTCCGCCGTGCGGCGCGCAAGCAGCGGGCCAAGATCGAGCGCATCGATCACCTCGTCCAAGCCCGGGCCGTCGAGGCCGCGCGCCCGATGAAGCGCGTAGTCGAGATTGCCGCGCACGCCGAGATGCGGAAACAGCCGCGTGTCCTGGAACACATAGCCGACGCCACGACGGTGCGGCGGCACGTGCTTGCCTCCGTCCTGCCAGATCTCGGGTCCCATGGCCACACGGCCGCGTGCGCGGCCTTCCAGCCCCGCGATCACGCGCAGCAGCGTGCTCTTGCCCGACCCCGACGGGCCGAAGAGGCCAGTCACGCCCGTTAGGGCAAAAGCCTGCGCGACCTGCAGGCTGAAATCGCCGTGGTTCAGGCGAATGTCGACCGACAGCGCCATTGCTCAGCCCCCCACATGGATGGGAAAGCGGCGGTTCAAGACATAGACCAGAAGCAGCACGAGGAACGAGAACACCAGCAGCCCGGCGGACAGCAGATGCGCCTCCGCGTATCGGATGGTCTCCACATGCTCGTAGATGGCGATAGAGATGACCTTGGTCTGGCCCGGGATGTTGCCGCCCACCATCAGCACGACGCCGAACTCGCCGATCGTGTGGGCGAAGGTCAGGACGGAGGCGGTCAGGAACCCGCGCCCGGCCAGCGGCGCCGCCACCGTGACGAACCGGTCCAGGGGCCCGGCGCGCAGCATGGCGGCGGCCTCGAGCGGCGTGCGGCCGACCGTCTCGAAGGCCGCCTGCAATGGCTGGACCGTAAAGGGCATTGAATAAAGGGTCGAGGCGACGATCAGGCCGAGGAACGAGAAGGTCAGCGTGGTCCCGGTCACGTCCAGCCAGAATCCGCCGATCGCGGATCGCGGGCTCAGCAGGATCAGCAGATAGAAGCCCAGAACGGTGGGCGGCAACACCAGGGGCAGAGCCGTGATCGCCTCGATGACGGGCTTCACGCGGCTGCCAGTATGAGCCAGCCACCACGCGACCGGCGTGCCCAGGACCAGCAGGATCGCTGTCGTGATCGCGGCCAGTTGAAGCGTGAGCCAAAGCGGACCGAGATCGGGCAGCGCCATGCGTTACTCGGTTCCGTAGCCGAACGCGGCGATGATGGCCTTGGCCTCGTCGCCCTTCAGATACTCGAGGAACGCGATCGCGGACTTATTGCTTTCGCCAGCCTTGAGCAGGACGGCGTCCTGCCTGATCGGCGTGAACATGTCCTGTGGGACGTCGTAGCGCGATCCCTTCGGCGTGCCGCCCGCACGCTCGATGGCCGATGTGGCGATGAATCCCATCTGTGCCGCCCCGCTATCGACCATGGAAAAGGTCTGGCCGATATTCTCCCCCATCACGATCTTTGGCTGGATGGTGTCCCACAGGCCCATCGCCGTCAACGCCTCGCGCGCCGCCACGCCATAGGGCGCGAGATCGGGATTGGCAATCGCGACATGCAGCGTGTCCGGCGCGGCGAGTGCGGCTTTGGGATCGTCGCCGATGCGCTCCGCATCCGGGCTCCATAAGGAGAGCCTCCCCACCGCATAGGTGAATCGCGTGCCCGCCACGGCGTTGCCTTCCTCTTCCAGCCTGGCCGGCGTCTGCGCGTCGGCGGAAAGGAGCACCGCGAACGGCGCACCCTCGCTGATCTGGGCATAGAGCTTGCCGGTGGCGCCGGTCGTCACCTGGAGCGTGTGGCCGGTATCCTGCGTGAACTGCTTGCCGATCGCCTCGATTGCGCCGGCGAAATTCGCCGCAACCGCGATCAGGGCTTCGTCCGCCCGCGCGGAGCCCGTGGCGATCAGCAAAAGTGCCGCGAGCGCCAGACTATGAAGGCTGTGCTTCATTCCGGTTCTTCCAAGACGGCATATCCGATGCGTTGTATCCGATTGTATGTATCAAGCAGAGGCGAGGCGCGGTTGGCAAGCGATATATTCACCTAGATATATCGCGTTTCCGCCGGGCGCGGGCTGGACAAGAGGCGTCCGGGCCGATCAAGCTTCGGCAGCGGAGATCAGAGCCAGGGAGATCAGCATCATGTCGCGCACGCAAGCCAGGCTGACCGAGCTCGGCATCGCCCTGCCGCCGCCGATGCAGGTGCCGGGCGGAATGGCTTTGCCCTTCCCATGGGTCAATGTGCGCGGCGAGCGCGTCGTCATCTCCGGCCACGGCCCGCAGAACCCCGACGGGTCGCTCGCGGGTCCGTTCGGAAAGGTGGGCGCCGATGTCACTCTGGATGAGGCGCAGGAGATCGCACGCAAGGTCGGCCTGTCGATCCTCGGCAGCCTGCAGCGCGAGCTCGGCGACCTCGATCGTATCGGCGGCTGGGTGCGAGTGTTCGGAATGGTCAACAGCACACCGGGATTCGATCGCCATCCGGCGGTGATCAACGGCTTCTCGGACCTGATCCTGGCAGTCTTCGGGTTGGAAACCGGCCGGCATGCGCGCTCCGCGATCGGCGTTGCTGGCTTGCCGTTCGACATCGCGGTCGAAATCGAGGCGGAGGTAGTGCTCGTGCGCTAGCCAGCCGCTGCGGACCCGAACGCGCGCGCGAACTCACGGCCAGACAGTTAAAGCCCCGCCCAAACTCCGTCAGTAATCTTGACGGTTTTGTTAAGGCTCGTCCCCACGACTACACGAGAAGGTTGCCGCTCAACCGCCTTGTGACGGACGCAAGTCCCACGGGCACACGCTTTTGCGTAGCACTGTCGATTCACGAGATTCAGCCTTGCCTCAACGTGCGGTAGTTAGTACAAACGGAATGCCTGTCAAAATGCTGCACACCGCGCATGCTTGGGGTCGCGGTGCTGTATTCCAAGCCTTGGGGGCCAACTTCGCTGGCGCATCTCATTTCAGCGGGAAGTTGGTAATTGCTTGAGTGCCCGAACGGCGCAAAAAGCCGGATCGGTGCGGATGCGTCAGTGCAGCGATGGGTGTCTGATGCCTGACAATAGATCCGCGGACGTTGCCGGGGAATTGCGGACACAACGCGCGACGGGCGATCCGTTGCGCGATGCGCCGGCGATTGAGTTCGGCTGGGTTCGCGACCTTTATGATGTCGCCGGCGTGCCGGAGAGTTGGCAACGCTTCCTTGCGCGCGTCTGCGAGCTGCTTGACGCGCCCGTTGCCGCGATCGCCATGCGCCTCGCGGGCAGGGAGGGCAATCGCCTCCGTGCGCTCTACGTGGATGACGCGCCCGGGGCCTTCCGAACCGCGGATCAGCGCGGTCAGCGGGCCAACGAGCGCAATGGTCCGCCGTACGTGCTGCCCGTCATCACCTGCGATCGCCTGGCATCCACGCCGGTCTTCTCCGTCAGCCTCGAACGGCAGGATCCCGACTGCCTGTTCAAGCGGCTCGGCGTGCGCCACCTGACGGTCGCCCGCGGGATGGAAGCCGGTGACAAGCTCTCGTTCATTGCGGTCGGGCGAACCGCCGGCCAGCCGGCATTCGCCTCATCCGATATCGGCTTGCTCCAATCCGTCCTGCCCCACTTCCAGCGCGCGATCCAGCTTGCCGACATGCTCGATCAACTCAAGGCGAGCGTCGCGGCTTCGGCGGCGGTGCTCGACATGATCGCGGTCGGCGTTGTCATCTTCGACGAATACGGCGAGCGCGCGCTGACGAACGAGGCGGCGCGCAGGATATTCGATGGCGATGCCGCGATCCTGCGCCATCTCTCCACGGAGGTGATGCGCGACGCCTCGCGCGGCGCGAACGACCACGCCCCGGAAGCGCGCGTCCTCAATCTGTCCGGCCAGGGACAGCCGCTCCTCGCGGTCATCTGGGATTCCGCTGATGAGTGCCTGTACCAGCGGCACAAGCTGGCGTTCCTCATCGATCCCGCACTGGCGCATAACATCAGCATCGACCAGGGCGCGCTGCAACGCCTGTACGGCTTGACGTCTACGGAGGCGCGCGTCGCCGCCTTGCTCGCGAAGGGAGGCAGCGTCGCGGAAATCGCCGATCGACTGGGGAATACGGCGTACACGATCCGTACGCATTTGCGGCACATCTTCGAGAAGACCGGCACGGCGCGGCAGGTGGATCTGGTGCATCTCCTGCTGCGCTCGCTCGTGGCGCTGCAGATACCTGCCATGCAGCGTCACGGCGAGCTGCGCGCATGACCAAGCAGGCGCTATTGCGGCGGCTTCCAGGAGTTGACGAAGGTCGTGGCTTGGTTCCGCAGATTGGGATCGATCTTCGCGCCGATGCGATCGCGCGCGGCGGCGGCATCGGCATCGTCCTGCTTGGCCGCCAGGCTGTACCAGAGATAGGCCTGCAGAAGGTCGTTCGGGACGCCCTTACCGGCCTCATAGAGCGCGCCGAGATTGTACTGCGCGTCCGATAGGCCGTGCTTCGCCGCGATCGCGTAATTGTGCGCGGCCTGCTCGTAGTTCCGCGGCATGCCCTGTCCCAACTCGTACATCCCGCCGAGATTGTTGATGGCGCCGAGATGTCCCTGGCTCGCCGCCTTCTCGAACCAGCTGCGGGCGGCGGCGAAGTCAACGGCCACGCCAAGCCCGTTGGCATATATGAGCCCCAGATTGTTCATCGCGCTCGAATTGCCCTCTTCCGCCAGTGCGAGAAACCCTTTCAAGGCGGTCGCGTAGTCGCCGCCGTGATAGGCGCTGTAGGGATCGTCCGTGCGCGCACCATGCGCATGGCCGAAGAACACAAGGCAGAAGACAAGCAGAATGGCCATAAGCCGTCGCATATTCCCCTCCCTTATCGCGCGATAAGCTCGCGCACGTCGTGGTCATCAAACTTGCATTGCGGGGTCATCGGCCCATCTGACGTTCTGTAATATCGCTTCGTCATCGGGTGCAGCTTCGATCTTTTAGTGCTTTGCCGCCACATGCAAGAAAACTATCAATCAAAACTTTCTTCATCTCACTCGTTTGAGTGACGACATGGGGCGCTCACCGGGCGTTTAATTTCCGCGTGGCTGGATAGAGCAAGACACTGCCGAGGTCGGCAGGGGGCCACGACCACCGACCAGGTGTCGCGTCGGTCAACGAAACCAAAACATAGGAGAGCAGACATGAAGAAGCTCTTGATTGGCGTTTCCGCTCTCGCGCTCGGCCTGACGGCTGCGTCCGGCGCGTGGGCCAACCCGAAGAACACGTTCTCAGACGGCAATACCCAGACGGTGAACAGCATCGCGGTCGCCGGCATCGGCGCCGCGTTCAGCGAATCCTTCAACGTCAACAACGAGGCCGTGTCGGTCCAGACGCTCGTCGGCGTGGCCGTCGGCGCGACGCTGGACGTGGACCTGGTTCCGGTGTTCTCCGGCAACGCGACCAACGGGGCCGTCACCAACAACCATGGCATCGCCATGGGCGGTCTGGCGAACTCCGGCAACGCGGCCGTGCAGCAGCAAGCGGTGTCGCTGTCGGCGGTCGGGTCCGTGAGCATTCAGTAACCGTCAACTCCGCCTCAGAAACGTAGCAAAGAACAGGCAGGTTGAGGGCAAGCGAGGGCCGGCGTCACACCGGGAAAAGACCAGCACTCCATAGAAATAGCGGCAGATGAGACAGGTCGCTGCCGATAGGAAGTTGGTTGTGCTTCCGCATGATCCGCCGCACATCCCCCAAAGTGCGATGGATCGTGGGGAGCACCGGAAAGTCTGGCGCCGGCCGCTCCTCCCATTTTCAGCGAGGGCGTTATGATCAGGACCATTCACGATTTCACCCTCCGAACGGCGGTGGCACCGTCGGCCGGCTCGTGCCGGAGCCCCGCATGGCGCGCGGTGCTTCTGGCCGGTGCTGCGGGCATTGCCTTGGCCATGGCCGCAGGCGCTGATCCGGCGCTGGCTGAGGATAGCCTCGGCGCCCCCATTGCGGTCGAGGACCTCGCGGAGGTCCGCGGCGGGGCGACCGGCCAGGACGTTCACGTCAACTCTCACAATACGACGAACACCGCCACCTCGACGCCGACGACGACCGCCACCAACCAGGACAACGAGATCACCGTCGGAGGCGACATGCCTTCGGGGAACTTCATCATCCATGCGGGCGGGATCAGCAACAATCACGGCATGACGAACATCGTCTCGAACACCGCGCCCCAATCCAACGTCCAGGGCATCATGAGTATGAGCGTGGTCCTGCATTGAGCGAGCTGTCCGGTGAGCAATCGAAGGGCACTATCCTGGGTGGCATGCGTTGCCGCATGTCTGCTCGTCGCCGGCGGAGCGGCGCACGATGCTGCGGGCGGCGAGCTTTCGGTCTCGAATGGGGTCGAAGGGCGGGCGCGCGTCAGTGTCACAAGCTGGCGAGACATCCCATTCCGGACGATCGTGCGTCAGCAATACGACTTTTCCTGCGGGTCGGCCTCCGTGGCCACCCTCCTCACCTATCATCTTGAGCGCCCGACCACGGAGAAGGACGCCTTCGTCGCCATGTACGAGATCGGCGACAAGGAGAAGATCCAGCGCGAGGGATTCTCGCTCTACGAGATGAAGCTCTATCTGGAATCGCTCGGGTACCGGGCGGACGGCTTCCGCGTTTCCCTCGACCGGCTGCAGGAGATCGGCATCCCCGCGATCGTTCTCATCACCTGGAAGAACTACAAGCACTTCGTGGTGGTCAAGGGCGTGCGCGACAACCACGTCCTGATCGGCGATCCGGCCCGCGGCCTGAAGGTCATGCCCCGGGATGAGTTCATGACCGCTTGGGCCGACGGCATCGTGTTCGCCGTTCACAACGTGGATTTCATCGCCAAGCGGCACTTCAACGACGAAGGCGAGTGGAAGGGCCGGCCGCGCGCGCCGCTCGCCAGCGGGGTCGGCCGCTCGGGCATCGGAACCATCAACATCCTTCTGCCGGGTGCGGCAGAGCTATTCTGATCGGAGGAGCGCCATGACGCTCGCACAGTCATTTCGCCAGTCTTCTAGCCCCCTTGCCGGCACCGCCCGCCGCATCTGCGCCGGACTCGGCCGCACGGCCCTTGCCGGGTTGCTGCTCGGCGCGTCCGCCCTGCCCGCGGCAGCGGGCATGGCGCAGAGCACCGGTGGCTTCACCGGCCTTGCCACCCTCACCGAGGACGAGCTGCGCGCGATGCGCGGGGGATTCATGGTCAGCGGCATCGACATCAATTTCGGCGCGGTCGTTCGTGTCCTGGTCAACAACATGCTGGTGGCGGAAACCCATTTGACGCTGAACAGCAATGGAACGATGGCGGCGCCGTCGACGACGATCCACAATGCCGCGCTGGCCTCCGAGTTCACGGATCCGTCCCAGCTCGCCGGGAGCGGGATCCAGGTCAGCGGCCCGCCCGGCGCCAACGGATTCGTCATCAGGGACGCCAACGGGGTCTCCCTCGCGCTCAACCACATCACCGCCGGCCAGGTCTTCGGCTTGCTGGCCAACAACGCGACCGGCCGCAACGTCACGCAGACGATCGACGCGACGCTGACCATCAATAATTTTTCGCAGATCAATGCCGGTCTGTTGAGCACCATCGCTGCGGGGCGCGCGATGCGTGCCGGTGCCCCCGATCTCATGCTGCAATAGGAACGAGGGTCGATCTCACGACAGGGGTTCTTCGCCAGTCATCGCACGAGAGCACTGCGCATGCCCTTTCCGGGTGCGACCATGCAGGAGGAAAGCCGCGCGACGGATGTGGGCTTGTTGTCTCGGATGGGGATATCATGAACAGACGGACCTGTTATGTCGCGCTGCTGGCTGCAGCCCAAGCGGCGGCGCCGGGGACGGCTATCGCAGAAAGTGCGGAAGAGCTCGAGCGGCGGGTGCGGCAGCTTGAGGATGCCGTCCAGCAGCAGCAACAGATCATCCTTGAGCAGCAGCTGATATTGGACCGGCAGCAGGAGAAGCTCAGCACCATCGACGCGCGGCAACTGGAGATGACGCGCGGCGCGGGGGTGAGGCAAGCACAGCCCTCGACCCAACCCGCGCCTCAATCAGCTCCGGGAACTCCGGCCGCCACCCCGCCGGACCAGCCGGTCGGCGAAGCGCCGGAGGAGGAGCGGCCTGAGATCACCGTCATCTCGGATTATGGCGGCGTCCTGACGCCGACCGGGACTCTGGTCGTCGAGCCGTCGCTGGACTACTCGCATTCCAACGTCAACCGCCTCACCTTCCGCGGCATTGAGCTGCAGGAGACCGTGCTCATCGGCATCATCGAGGCATCGGACGCCGACCGGGACTATTTTTCGCCCGCGCTGACGTTACGCTACGGCGTGTTCGACGGCTTCGAGGTCGAGGCCAAGGTCCCGTACGTGTTCCGCGACGACCGGATCAGCTTCCTCGTTCCCCAGGCTTCGGCGCCGGACATCGAGCGCACCGACTCGCTCGACGGCAACGGGTTGGGCGACATCGAAATCGCCGCCCACTACCAGATCACCAACAGCGCGCCGTACCTGGTGGGCAACCTGCGGTTCAAGACCCGCACCGGCGACGGGCCGTTCGACGTGAAGCGCGACAGTTTCGGTATCGAGGAGGAGCTGCCGACCGGCTCCGGGTTCTATGCGCTGGAGCCGAGCCTGACGGTCCTGTTCCCGACCGATCCGGTCGTGCTGTTCGGCAGCGTCAGCTATCAGGTGAACTTCCCGGACGACGTCAACGAGCAGATCGGTGACGTCACGGTCCGCGATGTCGATCCGGGCGACGCGATCGGCGTGGCGTTCGGGATGGGCTTTTCGGTGAACGACAATTTCTCGTTCAGCCTCGGCTACAAGCACCATTTCATCTTCGGCACCGAGACCGAGATCATCGAGCCGCCGCCGGGCGATACGCGGAAGGAGAAGTCGAACTCACTGCATGTCGGCTCCGCCCTGTTCGGGATGGGCTATCGCGTGTCGGAAGACGTGGGTGTGAACCTGGATCTCGAGCTCGGCGCGACCGAGGACGCGCCTGACATGCGGGTGCTGCTCCGCGTGCCGATCGCGGTCAGCCTGTTCTAGCGATTTCCCGCGCCGATCGCCCGCGGGCGCATGCGAAAGCGGCGGAACCGCGCCAGTACATCCGTGGCGCGCTCACGCCGCTCTCCCCGCTTCGCGCGGGATCTCAGGGTTGTACGATGATGTCGTTCCGAACGCCGCGCACGCCTTCGACACTCCAGGCGATCTGCTCCGCTTTTGTCCGATCGGCCTCGCTCGGCACGAAACCGCTTAGCTGCACGATGTCCTTCAGGGTCTCTACCTTCACCTGGCTGGCCAGGGCAGTGCCACCTTCGGTAGCGAGCTTGGTCTTCACCTTCGTGGAGATCGCCGTCGAATCGACATACTCGCCGGTCGTCTCCTGGTCCGAGAATATGGTGCAGCCGGCCACTGGAACGCTGAGCATGACCAGCGGCAGCAGAAACCGGAACTTGTCGGTAACGTTACGCAAGGTAATTCTCCACACGAATCAAATCTTTGTCGCCCGGAACGGGCGGGATGCATTACAAACGCTCGGACCGAAGTTTGGTTCCGCTACCGCGGCCCCAGTAGTCCTGCGGTCCGTACCAACGCATGGCGCGCGATGGCCGCGTCGCCCGGGCCTCTCTGCCATGAAAGCCGAGCTATTCGCCCAGGCGTTGCAGCCCGACCGGAACGATCCGGCTCGCCACGCCCGCCGCCTCGCAGTGGCGGGAGGCTGCGCCGCATGGTGACGCGGGTGTGGAAGTGCACGAGATTGTAGAAGCCGCCCTTCAACTCGTAGCGCAGGACATAGGTGTCTTTCGCCAGCCCTTCCGGACGGAATAAGTCGAACACCTACTATTTGACCGGCGGAATCGAGTGGCGGATTGCCAGCCAGAGCCGTTCGAGGACCTGGCGCCATATCGGCTTGCCAGTCGCGCGCGCGATAGCGGCGCAGATGCGCCGCTTGAACGTCCACTGCATGAGAGGAAATTGACCGGCCAGAGCACGCACAAGGTGGCCGTCAGCGCGACATCCTTCCGCGCCATGCTGCGCCAAGCGAAACGCGCAGAGCGGCATAGGTCCTGTCGGATGAGGATAGGGGTTCTTCAGGATCGCCCGGAACAGGCAATAGGTGAGCAACAGGGGCAGACCGGGTGGCCATGGTGGCAACAGCCTTGGCGAGCAAGTTCGTTATCTTAACGCTATCTGGCCGTGTTCCTGTCATGGCGCAAGAGCAACCATGATGGACGCCGCCAGGACTGGGCGATACTGTCGCCATGCCCCCAAGACCGGAGACGCGACGCGTGATGACAAACCTGAAGGCCCGCTTGAAGGCGGGAGAAAAGCTGCTCGGCGCCTGGACGACGACCGATTCACCGGACAACGCCGAAGTAATGGCCCTGGCTGGGATCGACTTCCTGCTGATGGACCACGAGCACGGCCAAGCCACCCTGCCCGCCGCCATCGCCCAGTTGCGGGCCATCAAGGGCACTGGCTGCGCCGGGCTGATGCGCGTGCCCTCAAACGACGCGGTCTACATCAAGCGGGTGCTGGACGCCGGCATCCAGGGCATCATGGTCCCGCAGGTCGGCACGGCCGAAGAGGCGCGCGCGGCCGTCGCGGCCTGCCGCTATCCGCCAGGCGGCATCCGCGGGGCAGCGGGCGGCACCCGGGCCACCTCCTATGGCGCCGACATGGAGTATTACGGCCGCGCGGCGGATGAGCTTCTCGTTATCGTGCAGATCGAGACGCCCGAGGCCGTGGAGAACATGGCGGCGATCGCAGCGGTTGACGGCGTGGATGTGGTGTTCGTCGGGCCGCGCGACCTCTCCGCCCAGATCGGCAAGCTCAACAGGTTCGAGGATCCCGAGCTGCGCGCCCTCATCACCAGGATCGAGGATGCCACGCTGAAATCGGGCAAGGCACTCGGCACCGTCGCCCCAACCGGCGCCGTGGCGAAGCAGTTGTTCGATCGCGGCTACAGCTTCCTGATTTCCGGCAACGACATGACCCACCTGCGCGCCAGCATCGTGCAGATGATGAAAGAAGCCGGGCGCTAGAAGGGCTTTCCCCTTAAGACTCAAACGCCTCGTAGTGGCGGCAGGTCGGCTCGAACTCCAGCAGGTAGTCGCGGTCGAAGTCGTAGTAGCGCGCCTGCTCGACGTCCTCGCCGGCGAAGCTCCTGATGGCGTCCATGGACTCCCACAGCGTCAGCATCTCGATATGCGCGATATCGCCTTCCAGGCGACGGAGGGCCCAGGCGCCCAGGTTGCCCGGCGTGTCGCGGTAGTGCGGGATCGCGACTTCGCGCATGCGTGCGAGATAGGAATCGGCTTTGGCGGCTGGAACGCGTCCATGCCAGATGCGTGCGATCATGGATGAACCCTTGGTGCTGGCGCTCTCGCCGAAGAGGGTCGCCTACGACCGCACTTCAATTCAAGACCTGATTCCCTCCGGGACCGTCGCACAAAATTCATTGAATGTACATTCATTCATGCTATGCTGGTGGGCGGAAATTCAGCACGGTCTAGGCTGGTCAGCGCTCTTGGAACGACTGAGGGGACCGCGATCATGAAGCGGCATTTGCTTGCTATCGCATGCGCGTTTGGGCTGACGTTGGCACTGTCATCGTCCGGCGCGCTCGCCGACACCACACTTACGATCATGAGCTTCAACGTCTATGGCGGCGGTGCCAATGACGGCAAGCCGGTGGACGAGACGGTCGCCGTCATCAAGGCGGCGGGCGCAGATATCGTGGGCATCCAGGAAACTCGGCTGGAAGGCGAAGTGTGCGACGCCGATTACTGCCCCGCGGCGGGCGAGAGCGTCGCCAAGGCGATCGCGGACAAGCTCGGGTTCCACTACTACGACCAGACCAAGGTCAATGGCGCGCTTTGGGCCAACGCAATCCTCAGCCGCTATCCCATCGGCGCGGCCACGCCCAACGATCTCGGCGTCAGGATCGATGTCGACGGGCGCATCCTCTATGCCTTCAACATCCACCTCGACGATTCGCCCTATCAACCCTACCAGTTGCTGAACATCGAATACGGCGCCGCGCCCTTCATCACGACCGAGGCGGAGGCGATCAAGTTCGCCGAGGAGACGCGCGGCTCGGCTTTGAAGCTGCTCTTCGAGGATCTGAAGGCCGCGGATTCCGCCGACGCGGTCTTCGTGTTCGGCGACTTCAACGAGCCCTCGCATCTGGACTGGACCAAGGAGGCGATAGCTGCAGGCCATCATCCCGTCCCGGTGCTCTGGCCCACGACTCTTGCGCTGGAGAAGCGCGGTTTCGTGGATCCCTATCGCATCATCCATCCCGACGTCGTCGCCAAGCCGGCCTATACCTGGACGCCGACCAGCGAACCGGCCGATCCGGAGGACCATCACGATCGGATCGACTTCGCGCTGGTCCGCGCCAAGAACCTGACGGTCGAGGATGCGTCGATTGTGGGCGAAAAGCCGGAGGCGGCGGAGATTATTGTGACGCCCTGGCCCTCCGATCATCGGGCGGTGATGGCGAAGATCCGCTTCTAGGCCGCCGCTCAGATCATCTGGAACGTGCCGGTCGCACGAAAGCGGCGGAAGGCCTTCAGAGTACGTGCGCTGTTGGGCATCAGACCGGCGGGCAACTCGTCCAGCGCGAACCAGCCGAGCTCCAGCGTCTCGCGCGGATTGAATTTCGGCCGGCCGCGCGGCTTGCGGGCATGGAACAGGACCGCCACGCTCTGCGTCCGATCGCCGTTGGGAAAGGTGACGGTCTCGTGCCGCGGATCGGAGGCGATGCCGAAGACCTGCGGCCGCTTGATCCTGAGGCCCGTCTCCTCGAACACCTCGCGGATCGCCGTTTCCGCGCTGCTGTCGCCGATCTCCTGGTGCCCGCCCGGCACGCCCCAGCGCCGGAAATCGCTGCGCAGCTCCAGCAGCACGCGCCCGAGCCGGTCATGCACCACGATGCGCGCGCCGGGGATGAGGATCAACCGCGTCCCGACGATCCGGCGCAGCTTGCCCAGATAGGACTTGGAAAACTCCATCCCTACTCCGCCGCCACCGGCGTGCGCATGGTGACGAATTCCTCGGCGGCGGTGGGATGGATGGCGATCGCCTGGTCGATCTGCTGCTTGGTCGCTTTCATCTTCACGGCGATAGCGAGGGTCTGGATGATCTCCGGCGCGTCCTGCCCCACCATGTGCGCGCCGACCACGATCTGGCTCTTGCGGTCAACCACCAGCTTCATCAGCGTGCGCTCGGTACGGCCGGTCATCGTGTGCTTCATGGGCCGGAAGGCTTCGCGATAGATGTCGACCGCGCCATACTTGGCGCGTGCGCGCTCCTCGGTTTCACCCACGGTCGCGACCGGCGGCTGGGTAAAGACTGCCGACGGAAAATCGACATGGTCGACAATCCAGGGCTTGTCGCCGAACACGCTATCGGCGAACGCATGGCCTTCCCGGATCGCGACCGGCGTCAGGTTCACGCGATTGGTGCAGTCGCCGATGGCGTAAATGTTCGGCGCGCTGGTCTTGGACCAACCATCCACCTTGATGGTGCCGATCTCGTCGAGCGCGACGCCGGCCTTCTCCAATCCCATGTTGCGTGTGAGCGGCCGGCGCCCGGTGGCATAGAGCACCTGGTCGCAATCGATCGTCGTTCCGTCGTCGAGCGCCACGGTCAAGGCGCCCGCTGCCTTGTCGATGCGCGCGACATTGGTGTGGCACCGAACCTCGATGCCCTTCTTCACCAGCTCCTCCTGGAGAAAGCGGCGCACGTCGCCGTCGAAGCCGCGCAGCACCTGCTCGCCACGATAGAGCACGGTTGTCCTGGAGCCGAGGCCGTTGAAAATGCCGGCGAACTCCAGCGCGATGTAGCCGCCGCCCACCACGACAACCCGCTCCGGCAATTTCTCGAGGTGGAAGCACTCGTTGGACGTGATCGCATGCTCGATCCCGGGCAGCTTCGGCAGCTCCGGCCAGGAGCCGGTCGCGACCAGGATGTATTTCGCCGTCACCTGGCGGCCGCCGACCGACACGGTGTTCCGGTTCACCAGTTCGGCGCGCGATTCGATCAGCTCCGCGCCCGCCTTCGCCAGGGTGGACTTGTAGGCGTGGTTGAGCCGGTCGATCTCCTTGTCCTTGTTGGCGATGAGGCGCGCCCAATCGAAGCGCGGCTTGGGCACGGACCAGCCATAGGCTTCAGCATCCTCGAAATCCTCGCCGTAGTGCGAAGCATAGACCAGGAGCTTCTTCGGCACGCAGCCGCGGATGACGCAGGTGCCGCCGACCCTGCTCTCTTCCGCCACCGCCACCGTGGCGCCATGGCCCGCCGCGATGCGCGCGGCACGCACACCGGCCGAGCCGGCGCCGATGACGAAGAGGTCGTAGTCAAAAGCCATGTCAGATGCCCGGATATAAAATTGTTTGAAGCAGTCTATTAACCGGCTTTCCGCACTGCAACGATCGTGCCGAAAGGCGCTTGACCAATGATCGTAACATAATATGTTACATATCGCTGCGTCACCACTGCGACGGCACGCCCGATCGCGGCAGCCGGCGCATTCTCAGTCGGAGCCACAATGATGAAGCTCTATTACACACCCGGTGCCTGCTCGCACGCGCCGCACATTCTGCTGCGTGAAGCCGGTCTCGATTTCTCTCTGGAGAAAGTCGATCTCGCCGCAAAGAAGACGGAAACCGGCGCGGACTACACAAAGATCAATCCGCACGGCTATGTGCCGGCGTTGCAGCTCAAGGACGGAACGGTCCTCACCGAAGGCCCGGCAATCGACCAGTATATCGCGGATCTGGTGCCGGCGAAGATGCTGGCGCCTGCAGCCGGCACGCCCGAACGCTACAAGCTGCAATCATGGCTGAACTTCATCTCGACCGAATTGCATAAGCAGTTCTCGCCCCTGTTCGGCAAGACGGTCCCGGAAGAATACAAGACCATGCTGAAGGAGAAGCTCGCGGTGCGCTTCGATGCGGTCGATGCGCACTTGTCGGGCAGCAAGCACCTGCTCGGCGACACCTTCTCCGCGGCCGATGCCTACCTCTACACCGTGCTGAACTGGGCGAAGTACTTCGCCATCGACCTCGCGAAATGGCCGGCGATCAAGTCGTTCATGGAGCGGGTGGCGGCGCGCCCGTCGGCCCAGGAAGCCGCGAAGGCCGAAGGGCTCACCGCCTGAGATGTGACACGCGCGGCGGGTCCCCCTAGACCGCTCCGCATGGAGAGGCCCGGCACCCCCTTGCCGGGCCTTTTTCTTTCGTCACGATGTCGCGAGGTAGGGCCAGGCCACAGCCCATTCAATCTTGCAGATTGACGTTTTGGTGCGCATAGTTGACCTCGTGCAACGCTCCCTTGCCAGAATGCTGATTGCTGTGCTCCTGCTGCTCGCGCTGGTCGCGGGCGGGGGTCACAATGCTGCGACGGCCATGGACATGACCTGCGCTCATGCGAGCGACATGCAGAAACCGGACATGAGCTGCAAAGGCTGCGATGGAGCCATGACGGCCGCGCCCTGCGAAGCGGTCTGCGCCGCATTACCGGCAATCGATACCGCAGTCCTCGAACTGCCGGCCAGCGGCTTTCACGATAGCTGGATGATGCGCTCTGATGCCAGCGAGACCTTTTTCATCAAACCGGACACCTCTCCCCCTCGCGCCTGAAGCTCACGCGACCGCGCATCCGCCAAATGGAGAGGAGTATCTGCCATGACCTCGAGACCAGGTCTGTCGATTGCTGCCGTATTCTCGCCACTGCTGCTCGCAGCAGTCGCGCTGAGCCCTGTCACCGCCAATGCGGACTCGACGTCCGCACCCGATGCCGACGTCGCAAAGCGCTTCGAGTTTCTCAGCCAGAATGGAAACGCGTCCTGCAGTCGCGCTTTCCGGGATTCGGTTGCGGACATGCCCGCCTCGTCCCGGCTGCAGGGTTCTTGTTGCGGCGAGATGAACCTGCATCGCTATAGCGAGCAGATCAACGGGCTGAAGCGATACAGCCAAATTATCGATATTCCACCCGATCCCTATGACGTGCCCGCTCCGCTCGCGCACAAGCTGATGGTGGCCTACCAGGAGCCACTCAGTACCGAGCAACAGGAACAGTACGATCTCGCCATGGAAACGTCGAACGAGAAGGGTCCGTGCTGCTGCCCATGCTGGCGGTGGGAAGTGTATGGCGGACTGGGCGAGCTGCTGATCCGCGAGCATGGCTTCACCGGCGAACAGGTAACGCAGGTCTGGAACCTGTCGGACGGCTGCGGCGACGATGCCCACACGCACCACTGAGGCTCAACTCAAGAAACAAGGATCAATGATGAAAAGACTGACCTCCGCTGCGGCCGCACTGGCATGCGCGACTTTTTCATACGTCATGCCGGCAGCGGCCGAGGATTCTGTACCGCTCTCCGAGCTGGAAAGGCAGACTCACTATCACGGCCTGGCGGTCGATCCCGCCGATCCGTCACGGCTCCATCTCGCCACCCATCATGGTTTCTATTGGATCGATGCGGGCGGCATGGCGACCAGGGTGTCCGATGTCCAGGACTTCATGGGCTTCACACCGCATCCGACCGATCCTTCCGTGCTCTATGCGAGCGGTCATCCGAGCAATGGCGGCAATCTCGGATTCCTGGTGTCGGCCGATGGCGGCGCAACCTGGACGCAGCTCTCGCCCGGCCTCAACGGACCAGTCGACTTCCACCAGATGGATGTGAGCCCAGCCGACCCGCAGGTGATCTATGGCGTCTATGGCGGCATCCAGCTCAGCCGTGACGCCGGCCGGACCTGGTCGATGGCCGGTGCGGCACCGGACGGTCTGATCGCGCTCGCCGCGTCCGCACGCTCCACTGCGCGCCTCTATGCCGCGACCAAGGCCGGCCTCCTCTACAGCGACGATGCGGGTTCTACATGGCAGCCCGCCGCTTTCGACGGCGAGGTGGTCACCATGACCTCGACCGGCCCGAGCGGCGTGCTCTACGCCTATGTCGTCGGCCGCGGACTGATGAGCGCCACCGAAGAGCAGCCGGACGATTGGTCACTTCTTTCTTCCGATCAGCGAGTCCAGCTGCACCTCGCAATCGACGGCCGCAATCCCACTCGCTTGTTCGCCATCGCACACGAGGCCGGCATCATCGAAAGCACGGACGGAGGCAAGACCTGGCAGACATTCGGCAAGCCCTGACGCGCCGGAGAACGGTCGCGTGGAGCGCGGCGGCAGGTGTTGCTGCGCTCGCGATTGCCGCCGGCACGATCTGGTGGCTCTCGGAGCAGCCAGCCCGCATTGACCCCAGCGACCCGCAGCAAGTCGCGGCGGGCGAAGCGATCTATCGCATGCATTGCGCATCATGCCATGGCGCCGATCTGGAGGGGCAGCCCGACTGGCGCACGCGGATGCCCACGGGTCGCCTGCCCGCGCCGCCCCATAATATAAGCGGTCACACCTGGCATCATTCGGACGAAGTGCTGCTCAAGATTGTGAAAGAGGGACCGGCTTTCTACGCAGCGCTGGGCGCCGAGACGGAGATGCCCGCCTTCGGATCTGTCCTGTCGGACGCGGAGATGGCGGCCGTCCTCGCCTACATCAAGAGCAAGTGGCCGCCGCAAATCCGAGCGCGCCAGGAACGAATGAACCAGTGACTTTTGACATCATTTCGTTACAAAGCCTCCGGAGACTGGTTCCCCATGATGGGAAGAGACTGATGGTGGAGGCGGCATGATCGACCGCGTGCTCGATTTCCTGACTGGCCGCAGGGCTCCGGCCCTGGCGGACAAACCCGACGAGCTGGAGCTGGCCGTCGCCGCCCTGCTGATCGAGGCGGGACGGATGGACGACCAGTTCGACACGGCTGAGCGTGCGGCCATCGAGCGCCTGCTGCAGGATCGCTTCGACCTGTCGCACGATGCCGTGCAGTCCCTGATGCAGGCGGCGGAAGCGGCAGTCCGGCAATCGACCCAGTTCTTTCCTTTCACGCGCGAGATTGTCCAGCGCATCAGCCATGACGACCGCGCGCATATCCTGGAGATGATGTGGGAGGTTGCCTATGCCGACGGCGTGCTCGACCCGCAGGAGGACGCGCTGCTCCGCCGCATCGCCGGCCTCATCCACGTCTCCGACCAGGAACGCGGCCTCGCCCGCCAGCGCGCGCTGGCGAAGTTGACGAGCAAGCGGCAGTAGAAGGAACGGCGCGGTCTTTTCCTTCTGCGTCATTCAAGGCCTGGCCTTGGGATCCACGGGATTGCCTGCAGCCACTCGAGTCCCCGAACGAAACTCGCGGATGGCAAGGCCAAGCCTTGCCATGATGTGGCGGCGGGTGCGTCGCTAAAAGCCGCTCACAAAATCCGGCAGTGCTGCGGGTCGATGCGCAGTTCGACCAGCTGCCCCACCGCGAGCGGCTTGTCCTTGAGGCTGGCGAGGCTGAGCAGCCTGGTGCCGTCTTCCAGCGTGATCTGGTAGCGCGCGAGCGCGCCGAGGTAGTCGACATCGGCGACCGTGCCCGGCAGGCCGCCCTGGCCCGGCGGCAGCAGATCGATCTTCTCCGCGCGCACGACGACCGTGACGCTCTCGCCCGCCTGCAGGCGCCGCTCCGTCGTCGCGTTCAGCACATGGGCGCCGAGCGCGACCTGGGCGTGGCCATCCGCCGCCGAGCGCACCTGGCCGGTGATGAAGTTGGCATTGCCCAGGAAGCTGGCGACGAAGGCGCTGTGCGGATGCTCATAGACCTCACGCGGCGCGCCCGCCTGCTCGATCCTGCCCTTGTTCATCACCACCACGTGGTCCGACATCGCGAGCGCCTCACCCTGGTCGTGGGTGACGAACACGGTGGCGATGCCGACCCGGCGCTGGATGTTCTTGATCTCCACGCGCATCTCCTCGCGCAGATTGGCGTCGAGCGCGGAGAGCGGCTCGTCCAGCAGCAGGACGTCCGGTTCGATCACCAGGGCGCGCGCCAGGGCGATGCGCTGCTGCTGGCCGCCGGAGAGCTGCGTGGGATAGCGCTCCTCGACGCCGGGCAGGCGTACCATGTCCAGCGCGCGCGCCACGCGCCGCCCGATCTCGTCCGGCGCCACGTTGCGGTATTTGAGGCCGAAGCCGACATTGGCCGCGATCGTCTTGTGCGGGAACAAGGCGTAGTTCTGGAACACGATGCCGAGGTTGCGCTTGTGGATCGGCACATCGTTGATGCGCTGGTCCTTGATGCGGATCTCCCCCGCGCTCGGCGTCTCGAGGCCGGCGATCATGCGCAAGGTCGTGGTCTTGCCGCAGCCCGACGGGCCGAGCAGCGTCACGAACGATCCCGCCGCCACGACGAGGTCGATGTTGTCCACGGCGATGATGTTGTGACCGAAGCGCTTGGTCACCTGGCTCAGTTCAACGGCATGCATTGCGATGATGGCTCTCGATGATCTTGAAGCGGAGCCGGCGGCAACTCCCCTTCGCCGCCGGCTCCTCCCTTCACGCTCTCAGCTTCCCCGAGGCGCGCCTATCTCACGCACCTTTGGAGATGCGTTCCCATTGCTTCTTGTAGGCGTCCTGGTTCGTGAACCAGTACTGGGCGCTCTCCCAGACGAAGTTCTCGAACTTCCCGGTCGGATCGAAGCCGGGCAGGCTCTTCACCTTTTCGCTCAGTTCGACCTTGTTGGGGTCGAGGGAGGGCGGATAGTTCTGCCCTTCGGCAATGGCGATGGAGATCTTCGGCTCGATGCACAGGTTGATCAGCTGCTCGCATTCATTCATCGGGCTACCGGCCAGCACCATCAGGCCCTCCAGCCAGGCGAAACCAGCATCCTTCGTATCGATGAAGCCGATGTCATGGCCGTTTTGCTGGAGATAGGCGACACGGCCCGACCAGCCGTCGGAAAGGATCACCTCCTCCTTGGACATGAGGTCGATGAATTCCTGTCCGGAGGTCCAATATTTCACCACCAGGTCGCGCTGCGTGCGGCAGGCGTCCCACATGGCCGCCTGATCCGTCACGCCCTGCGGGTCCTGCCCCGTATACAGGCTGCCCATCCAGGCACGGGTCTGGAAGCTGTCGTACAGCGCCATCTTGCCTTTGTACTTCTCGTCCCACAGAATCTTGGCGCCGGCCTTCGCCTCGTCATCGGAGATGTATTTCCGGTTATAGGCGATTCCGGTCGTGCCATAGTCGAACGGCACCGCGTATAGCTTGCCTTCGCTCTCCTTGCGGAACGCTTCAAGTGTCGCCGGGAGCAGCAGTTGGAGGTTCGGCATGTTCGCTTCATTGAGCGGAGCGGCAAGGCCGGGCTTGTAGAAGCGGTAGTAGTCGTACGCGCCGCTCACCAGGAAGGTGTTGTACTCTCCAGGCTGCGCCGCCTTGACCAGAGCAAGAAACTCTTCGGTATCGCCGAACTCGCCTTCGACGACCTTCACACCGGTCTTCTCCGTGAATGCCGGGAAGGCGTTGTTGCGGAACGCCTCGGACACGATGCCGCCCCAACCGTCGAACCGCACCTGCTCCACGGCCGCCAGCGCGTCGCGCGTCAGCTTGCCGAACGGGCCACCCACCACGCCGACCGCGGCGGCGGCCACCGTCAGGAAACCCATCAACTGGCGGCGGCTGATGTCGCCGTTGCCATACGCCTCCAGCAGGCGCTCGTACTTCTTGTCGTCACCGAACGTCATAACGCTCATCCTCCTCAGCTTTCGCCCTGGGACATTCCGGGCGTCTTCATCTGCCGCGGCTGAAGCGTCGGATCACAAATCCGCCGATCAAGGGCAGCAAAATCGTCAGGAAGATCATCACCGTGCCCAGCGCGTTGATCTCCGGCGAGATCGAGGTGCGCAGCATGGCGAAGATCTTGGTCGGCACCGTCTCGATTCCGGGTTGCTTCCAGAACAGGGTGGCGGTGATGTTGTCGAACGAGATCGCGACCGCGAACAGGAACCCGCCCAGGATCGCGGGCGAGATCAGCGGCAGCGTCACCTCGCGGAAGGTCTGCAGGCGATTGGCGCCGAGGCTCAGCGCCGCTTCCTCGAAATTCTGCCGCAGGCCGACCAGACGCGCCTGCACCACCAGCACCACGAAGGGCAGCGCCAGCACCGTATGGCCGAGCAGCAGCATGCCGAAGCTGCGATAGACCCCGATCAGCTTCAAGAACATCAGCAGGGCGACGCCCAGCACCACCTCGGGCACCAGCAGCGGCAGCGAGATCAGCGTGCTGATCGCGTTCCTGGCGGTGAACTGGTAGCGCACCAGCGCGATCGCGGCCATCACGCCCAGGATGGTCGCCACGAGCGAGCAGCCGAGCGCGAGGATGATGGAGGTTTGGAACGCCTCCAGGATGGAGTCGTTGGCGAACAGCTTCTCGTACCATTGCAGGCTGACGCCTTCCATCGGGAAGGCGCCGCTGCGCGAGGCGTTGAAGGAGAGCAGCATCACCACGACGATCGGGGCGAACTGGAAGATATAGACGCCGACCGAGAACAGGCCCAGCAGCCACAGCGCCGCGCGCGAGTCCAGCGTTGCGCTCACCGGGCGAAGCTCCGATAGATGTCGCTGAGGCTCATGAAGCGGTTGTAGACCCCCACCAGCAGGCCGAGCGACAGCAGCAAGATCACCGACAGCACGGCGCCCGTCGGCCAGTCGAGCTGCGAGATGATGGCTTCGTAGATGAGGTCCGGGAAGAACAGGGTGTCAGGGCCGCCCAGCAGGCGCGGCGTGACATAGGAACCCGCCGCCAATACGAAGCACAGCATGCAGCCCGCGCCCAGCCCGGGCAGCGACAACGGCAAGGTCACTTCGCGGAAGGTCTGCCAGGCCGAGCAGCCCAGGGTGCGCGCGGAGGCTTCGAGATTGCGGTCGATGCCGTCCAGGCTCACATAGACATTGATGATCATGTAGGGCAGCAGGAAGTAGACCAGGCCCATGATCACCGAGAAGTCGTTGTAGAGCATCTTCAGCGGCTCATCGATGATGCCGAGGGAGATGAGCGCGGTATTCACGGCGCCGGTCCTGCCCAGCACGCTGATCCAGGCCATGGTGCGGATGATGTAGGAGATCCAGAACGGCAGGAACAGCAGGAAGAGCAGCAGGGCCTTGTTGCTGAACCGGATGCGCGCCAGGAAATAGGCGGTCGGATAGCCCACCGCGGCGCATGCCATGGTGGTGACCAGCGCAAGCTTGAAGCTGCCCCACAGGCCGAGCCAGTAGTAGTAATCCGTTGCCACCGCGATCCAGTTGCCGAACTGGAAGGCCGGGATATCCAGCCCTTCGGCGGTGCGGATCCAGAAGGAATAGACCGCGATGAACAGGACTGGTGCGACCAGGAAAAGCGCCAGCGACCCCAACGCTGGCGACAGCAAGGCATAGGCCCTGGCGTTCTGCCGATTCAATTTCTCCCGCCCCCTGTTCTCGCTCCGCTATGCCTATCGGGTTCGCGCTCTTGAGGGCGCTGCCAGCAGCCGGCGCATGCGGTGCGTTTGAGCCCGCGCAGCCTAGCACGCTTGCCGCTGCGCGCAAGCTGGGCATAATTGGTTCCATTGGTCTGACGGCGGCAGGTCCCATGATTCCCTTCGCGCGCATGCACGGCAGCGGCAACGACTTCGTCGTTCTCGATGACAGCGCGGGGCGTCTGCGCCCGCATCGCCAGGCGCTGGCGCAGACCCTGTGCGACCGGCGCCGGGGCCTCGGCGGCGATGGGCTTGTTCTCCTCTCCCGCGCCGCTGCCGGCCACGTCGTGATGAGCTATGTCAATGCCGACGGCATGGATGGCGAAATGTGCGGCAACGGCGCCGGCTGCGCCGTGCGGCGTGCCTGGGAGCTGGGCTTGTTCAAGGGTTCGGAAACCGTTCTGGATACCGATGCCGGCGCGATCGGCGCGAGGCTCGACGGGTTCCGGGTCACCATGAACATGACCGACCCCCGCGATGAGCGGCTGAATCTCTCGATCCCGACCAGCGAAGGCACGCTGCTCGGCCACGCCATCGACACCGGCGTGCCGCATGTCGTGCTGTTTGTAGACGATGTGGCCCAGGCGAATCTGGCGGCGCTGGGGCCAGAGATCCGTCGTCACGCGCTGTTTCCGCGCGGCTGCAACGTGAACTGGGCGTCGAAGCTCGCGGAGAATTCATTCCGCATGCGCACCTATGAGCGCGGCGTGGAGGCGGAAACCTTGTCCTGCGGCACCGGCGCCACTGCCATCGCGCTCATCGCCAGCCGACTTGGCCTCGCCAGGCCGCCCGTCACGATCCGCGCCAGCGGCGGCGGCACTCTGACTATCGAGTTCGACGAATCGCCGGCGGGTCCCTTGCGAAATGTGCGGACCACCGTCGAAGTGGAGCGCATTGCCGAAGGCACGCTCGACCCCGCCTGGCTCGTGCACCGCGGCTTCGCGTTCTGAGCAAGCATCGGAGCGCGATCCGCACCGCGCATCGGCAGGATGCCACTCGGTGCAACGTGTGGAGGCCGAGATGCAGACCTATGGCGACGACGAATCCCGGTGGCAGGCGGTGCTGACCCGCGACGAGGCGGCCGACGGATTGTTCTTTTCCGCGGTGCGGACCATGGGCGTGTTCTGCAAACCGTCCTGCCCGGGCCGCCCCTTGCGCAAGAACGTCGTCTTCTACGACACGGCGCGCGAGGCGGAGCAGGCAGGCTATCGCGCGTGCAAGCGATGCCGTCCGACCCGCTGAACCTCGCGGGCGGCGCATTCGACTGGGCGCGGATCGGCGCGGAGTTGGACGAGCATGGCTGCGCCGTGGCCGGGCCGCTGCTGCCGCCCACCGCCTGCGCGCAGTTGATCAAGAGCTATGATGACGAAGCACGGTTCCGCAGCACCATCGTGATGGCACGGCACGGCTTCGGCCGAGGCGAATACAGATATTTCGCCGCGCCCTTGCCGGAGATGGTCGGCGCCTTGCGCGTCGGCCTCTATCCGCCGCTCTCAGCGATCGCAAATCGCTGGAACGAGAGTCTCGGCCTCGCCCAGCGCTTTCCCGCAACGCTCGACGCTTATCTCGCGCGCTGCCACAACGCGGGACAGAAGCGCCCGACGCCCTTGCTGTTGAAATACGGGCCTGGGGACTACAATTGCCTGCACCAGGATCTCTATGGCGAGCACGTGTTTCCGCTCCAGGTCGCAATCCTGCTGTCGGAGCCAGGGCGCGATTTCACCGGTGGCGAGTTCGTGCTGACCGAGCAGCGCCCGCGCCGCCAGTCGCGCGTCGAGGTCGTGCCGCTGCGCCAGGGAGACGGCGTGATCTTTCCCGTGCATCACCGCCCCTTCGCCGGCGCCCGTGGCACCTATCGCGTCACCATGCGGCACGGCGTCAGCCGTCTGCGCTCCGGTCACCGCATGACGCTCGGCATCATCTTCCACGACGCGAAGTAGCTCGACTACATCGCACATATAACCTGCGATCGCCACTCTGTCGGATCTGCTGAAGGCACCACTCGGCATCTCCATCGACCTGCCGCAATATGCGGCTCGGCCTGCCGGGGCTGCCGGTCCTGTTTGCCTAGGTGGCGATCAGTTATGCGCGCGGCCAGTCTTGCTAGCGTGCGCCGGTCGAGGGCTCATCGCGATCATCGGCCACGATCTCGATACGGGCCGCGCGGCGCCAGCGCAGGAACAGCAGGACCGCCATCACGGCCACCTCGGCTGCCGGCCAGGCCACGGCCATGGCATTGATGACCGCAAACGGGAAGACGGCCGGCAGGAGTTGCGACAGCCCCGCTCCGACCAGCAGCATAGGCAGCGGCCAATAGGCGATCACCAGCACCACCAGACCGGCGAGGTCCGCCCGGCCGCGGAACCTGCCGCTGAAGTTCAGCCAGAGCAGGAACAGCATGTCGCGCAACACGAACAGCAGGAGCGCTGCGAAGTTGAACGCGACCGGCTCGAGCGCGGCCCATTTGGCGTCGCGCAGCAGCCGGAACCACCATGGTGCGCCTTCCGCCAGCTGTCCGCCATTGGCGAGCGACCAGATGGTCGCCACACCCGCCGCGACCGCGAGGAGGTAGGAGATGAGCCACCAGGGCATGAATTCCAGCGCGCGCCACCAATGCAGCGCCGCAAAACGGGCAAGGCCCCAGCGATAGCGCACCGGGTCCTTCGCCTCGGCGAGGAAGCCGACATAGGTGAGGACCAGGGCCGCAAGGCAGGCAACGGCCAGGCGCGAGGTCAGCACCTCCGTCTCCCAGGCCACGAAGCCGGCCGCGTAGGCCATGCAGAACAACGTGAAGAGCTTCCACAGCCACGGCCGGTTGACGTACAGCAATTCCGCGCGCATGAGGCGCCATGCCGCGAGCAGCGCCCACAGCGTGAAGATGCCCGCCGATGCCAAGTGAAACTGCCCGGCATCGTATTCGCGCCCGTACCACCACACCGCGCCCAGACGCTCCGCCCACAGGCCCGGCGAATGGTCCGCGGCGGCTGCAACGCCGAAGGCCAGCAGCCCGGCAATCTGCGCCATGGTGACAGCGAGGCGGCGGCGGAACTGCGCCTTGCGCAGCAGCAAGAGCGCCACCACCAGCGCGGTTGCCTGTCCCAGCACGGCGCCGAGCGCCAGGGCCGCGAGCCGCTGCACCAGCGCGGCGCTCGACGTGGCAGGCGCCTGGAGCCCGTACCACGCTATGAGGCCGAGGCAGATCAGCCCGCAATACCATGGAAAGGATGCGCCTCCGAACAGCTTGCCCCACACCATGGACCAGGCGGAGAGGCCCGACATGCGTTGGCTCTCCCAGGTGCCGCCGCCCACCTCCTCGGCAAGCGCATCGGCGACCCGCCGGGTGCTCCAAAGCGCCATCAGCACGATGAAACCCCAGCGCGCGAACTCCGCCATGCGACCGGGCGAAGGCTCCGCCGCGTGCAGCAGCGCGGCGACGATGATGCCGATCAGCATCGGAGCCGCAACCACCCGGCCCCAACTCAATTGGAGCCAGAGGTTGCGCTGGAATTCGGCGCCGAACCACATGGCCTAGCTCCCCCGGCTGAGCTTGGGCAGCGCGCGTGCCGCCTCGGCCGCGCGCACCTGCTCCAGATAGGCTTCCTGCAGCCCCTGCTCGTCGATCGCGAACTCGATGACGTGGAGGTCCGCCGCCATCAGGTGCTTGAGCAGCGTGTGGCGCGACACCGCGCTCGCCGGATATTCGAAGATGCAGGTCGAGCCCACGAGCGTGAGCTCGGTGACACCGCCTTCATTGCTCAGCACGTCGACCAGGCGATGCTCGCCATCGGCAACCTCGACGCGGATGCGCACGCGCTGCTTCGACATGGGATCGAGCGCGCGGTGATGCAGGATGCGCCCCTCGCGGATCACCAGCATGTGGGTCGAGTAGTCCTCGAGCTCCGCCAGGATGTGCGACGAGACGATGATCGTCATGCCCTTGTCGCGCAGCGCGCGCAGCACGGCCGAGAGGCCCATGCGCGCCTCGGGATCAAGGCCTGCGGCCGGCTCGTCCAGCAGGAGCAGCGCCGGCTCGTGGATGATGGCCTGGGCGATCGCGAGGCGCTGGCGCAGGCCGCGCGACAGGGCGCCCGCCTTGTCGCCCATGCGGTCCAGGATCTCCATGCGCTCGGCCGCCTGGTGCACCCGCGCCGCCTGCTCGCCGTGCGGAACGCCGAGGGAGGCCGCGCGGTAGGCAAGGCACTGGTTCACCGTAAGCTCGTCATAGAGCCCGTAGAAGTCCGGCAGGAAGCCCATGCGCTGATGCGCAAGGCGCGGCGCATCGTGGATGTCCAGCCCATCCAGCGTCACCTCGCCAGCGAACGGCCGGTCGAGTGCCGCGAGGCAGCGCAGCAACGTCGACTTGCCGGCCCCGTTCGGCCCGACCAGCGCCGTGATGGTCTTGGGCTCGATCGAGAACGACACGTCGTCCAGGGCGCGATGTCCCGGATAATCGAACACCAGATGGCGGACCGACAACATCAGCCGATTCGGCCCTGAGGACTCGGGGCGGGTCAAGTGCTACCCCGCGGAAGGAGGGGAAATGTGCGGCCAGCGCATCTGGCTCAAGGGGCGCCGGATGCGCGTCAACCCCGCGCGTCAGCCAGCAGACATGTGGCCACGCCGCATTCGACCTTGCTGGACTCCCCCGCCGGGCATCAAGTAGCTTTTCCGAAGTGATCGTGACAAGGTTTTTCTCCGGGGCGAAAGCTGCTCACTGCGATGATCTCAGGCCTGCGCGGCCTCTGCCCGCCGAAAACCGTATCTTGAGGTCTGCTGATGTCGCAAACCCGATTGCCGTTCTGCTCGCCATATCGGCTCTTCCTGGCTGTCCTGAAACCACCGCGTACGGCCGCCGACGAGATCCATGAGACCTATGCGGGGTTCGTGTGGCGCAGCATGGGCATCCATCACCTGCTTCTCGTGAGCGCGCTCACGGTATTGTGGCCTATTACCTTCCTCGTCATGGCGCTGATGTTCACGAGGAGAATTGGCCCTGCAGTGCGCAGGTCGACGGGCAAGGGCATCGGCAGGCAATTGTGGGAGCAGGTGAAGCTTGCGACGTTCCATTCGATCCCACCGGACAAATACTACGTTTTCGAACTCTTCAAGGACGAACGGCGGGCGTATGCCAACGACTATATCCTGCGGTACGAGCTCAAGGGCGGATTTCACAACCTCATGCATCGCCGCGCCAAGAGCGCGGCGCCGGACCACACCACCAAGTCGGACCTGAAGGACAAGCTCGTCTTCTCGCGCCGCTGCCGGGCCGCTGGCATCGACGCGCCGGTGGTGCTGGCCCATTTGCAGCGCGATACGAGGACCAAGGAATGGCGGCTGCGCAGGGAGGAGTCCGACGAGATCGGCCTCCCGAAGGGCAACATCTTCGTGAAGCCGGCCAAGGGCAAGGGCGGGAGAGGCTGCGAGCGATGGACCTTCGCCGATGGCCGCTATCATGGCCCCGCCGGCCAAGTGCTCGATGAAGATGAGCTGTTGCGCCACATCGCGGCGCTGGCGGATGCGCGCGGCCGCTACCTGATACAGGAATGCCTCGAGAACCATCCAGAGCTCCGGGATATCGGCGGCCACCTTACTTCCCTGCGCATCACGTCGTGCAGGAACGAGCAGGCGCGCTTCGAAGTCACGAACGCCACGCTCAAGCTGTCGTTCGCCCCGGACAAGTCCGTCGACAATTTCCACCAGGGCGGGGGCGTCGCGAAGGTGGATATCCAGCGGGGCCTTGTCGGTCCTGCCTCCGATTCCTGGAAGGACCGGCCCTGTGTCTGGCACAAGATCCATCCGGTAAGCGGCGCGCCGATCGAGGGCAGGATCCTGCCGCGATGGCGGGAGACGGTCGCGATGGTAGAGCGCGCCCATAGCCTTTTTGCCGATCAGATCATGCTCGGCTTCGACGTGGCGATCACGGAGCGGGGACCTGTCATCATCGAAGGAAATGTGCAGTCGGGGTGCGACATGATCCAGCGCACCCATGAGGAGCCCGTCGGTCGGCAAAGATTGGGCCGGCTCCTCGCGTATCACGCCACCAGCGCCATTCGGCTTCCGCTACGGCACAAGGCGATGACATGGTACGGCCCTGCGGACTATTTCCGGCCTAGGTAGCCCGCGTGACCGGACCCAGGCTGACGAAGGAGGCTTGACGATCCGATGCCCGTATTCGACCGATTGATCGAGCTGCCGTTACTCAGGTCGATCTACATGACGTTTGCCGCGTGCCTCGGGCTGCTCTTCGTCATTGGCTGTGCCGTCGCAATCCTGAACTTCGATTGGACTTCCACGGCGGAAACACCGGCTGAGTACCTGAACGGCGTTGCCTTCGGCCTCAGTGCGCTGGTCGTCCTGGTGATCGCCCACCAGCATCCGCTGCGATCGATCGGCCGGGTCTTCTGGTGGGCGGTCGCCTTCGGCCTTCTGATCCTGGCCGCCAATGAGACGTTTGATATATTCGCGCGCATGGACCGCGCCTGGGCGGACGACGACTACCTCGACCTGGTCACACTCATCATCACGCCGTTCGGCCTGTATTTCGCATGCGTGATCGAGTCGGTACCGCCGATCTCCGTCAAAGCATTGAAATGCGGATTTGCATTCCAGTGCATCTCCGCTCTCTTCGACCTCGGCGATGGCCGCCTGTACGGCGTCCAACTCTTCAATCACAATCTTGTCGAGACCCTGACAGAACTGTCAGAGCTGATATTCATCGAAACCTATCTTTTCGGCCTGGGCTGCCTGCTGCTCAGCATCGTCGTGCGAGGACTGGAGACGCTTGCCCCGGACCGCAATACAGGCCGCTGCGCGAACTGAACCAGGCTAAGTCGCGAGGCCGAATGGCGCGAGTTCCTGGACCGCCAGCTTCAGCCGCTCCTGAACCACCTTGATCTCCTGCCACAGGCGCTGAGCCGCACTAGCATTGCCGCTCCCCACCTTCACTTCAGCCACGGCCTGATTGTAGCTTTGCAGGCTGACCAGCAACTGCTCGAGCGTATGCTCGGTGGCCGGGCCCAGGAGTTTGCGGATTTCCGCGCGGTCGCCGAAGAATTGCGGAATCTGCAGGGTCTGGGAGGTACCCGTGTTGGACGCGCTTGCCGCCGCCTTGCCCTCGAGCAAGGCGGCGCGCTCCTGGGCGGCACGACGCAGATCATCCAGTTCCATGACGATCAAGGCCGCCAGATTCTGCGCAAGCACCAACCTGAGCGACGCCGTGGCAAGCAGCGCCAGCCTGAAGGCGCCAACGAATGCTGCCAGCGAAGCTGCGAGGCAGCCGGTGCGACCGGCGATCCGCGTGAAGCCGGACCAGTGCTCGGAGGCTGCGAACACCCAGGCTGTTCCGCCAATCGCCATCAAGACCAGCAGAACCGCAAAACTCCATGCCATCCAAAACAGGCGCATATTCCGATTGCTCCATCCATTGCCCGCATTCGCCAATGCCGCAGATTACCCATTGCTACCGAAGTGGGAAATGGTTGAGCCACTGTGGGACGCCGGCGCCCCAATATGCCTTGCGGAGGCAACGGGCTTGTGGTCATCCTACGGTCGATCGTGCCATGACTGATTCATTATCCGGCTCTTCATCCGGCGGCTCGCTGCTGTTCGAGATCGCCATCGTCCTCTTCCTGGTTCTGCTGAACGGCTTTTTCGCCATGTCGGAACTGGCGATCGTGTCGTCGCGCCGTGCCCGGCTGAAGCCGCTCGCCGACCGGGGGCATCGCGGCGCGGGGCGCGCGTTGCGCCTGGCGGAAGATCCGACGCAATTCCTCGCGACGGTGCAGATCGGTATCACTCTGGTGGGCATCGTTGCCGGCGCCTATAGCGGCGCCGCCCTGGCCGGACCCGTCGCCATCATGATCCAGGACTGGCCATTGGTCGGCGGGTACGCCGACGTGGTCGCCCTCACCCTCGTCGTCGCGGTCATAACGTATCTGTCGCTGGTCGTCGGCGAGCTGGTACCGAAGCGAATTGCCATGAGCCACGCGGAAGCGATCGCCGTGCGCGTGGCTCTGCCGATGATGCTCCTCGCAAGAGCCGGGACGCCCCTGGTCTTCGCCCTGCGTATTTCCACCGAAACGCTGCTGCGCCTCATCGGTGTCCGGCATACTGCGGAGAACAAGATCACGGAAGAAGAAATCAAGGTCATGATCGCCGAGGGCACCGAAGCTGGCGTCTTCATGCAGCAGGAGCGCCACATGATTGAGGGCGTGCTGCATCTTGCCGACCATTCGGTGCGCACGATCATGACCCCGCGGCCAGACATTGAGTGGCTCGATGTGCGGGAAGACGCCGCAGAAATCATGCCCAAGGTCTTCGAGGCTGAGCATTCACGGCTCCTGCTATGCGACGGCGCGATCGACGAAGTCTTGGGATTCGTCTATGTCAAGCATCTGCTCATGCAGGTCGCCGCGGATAGGCCGCTGGACCCGCGATCGTGTGTGAACGAGGCACTGACGGTGCATGAGAGCACGACGGTCCTGCGCATGCTGGACCTGTTCCGGCAGAAGGCGGCCAACCTCGCCGTGGTGCTTGACGAGTACGGCGGCGTGCAGGGCATCATGACGCCGCGCGACATCTTTGCCGCCATCGCCGGCGAGTTCGCCGAGGATGCCGAGGACGAGCCGGGTATCACCCACCGCCAGGACGGTTCGTGGCTGGTCGACGGCCGGACCCGGATGGCGGACCTGGAGCGGGCGATCGGCGCACGCGGCCTCTCCGATCCGGACTACAGCACGGTCGCAGGGCTGGTGCTGCATCACATGGGGCGCATTCCCCAGGTCGGGGAGTCCATCGCGATCGACGGCTATCGCTTCGAGGTCATCGATCTGGACGCCCGCCGCATCGACAAGATCATCGTCACGCGCCTACCGCAGCAGGTGGAGATAGAGCTTTGACGGCAGCTTCGCCGACGTATTTTCGCTGCAGGACCGCGTCATAGCGGCCGTCGCGAACGCGCTCGAGCTTCGCTTGACGCCAAACCATGCGAAGCAGGCTGGCGGCACCAGCAACCCCGCAGCATACGAGGCTCATCTCAGCGGCCTTGAATTACTTTGGCGACACTGGAGCATAAGGAAACGCCTGCAGAGAATCTGCGCCACCATATTCCGAAGCGCCAATGGCAAAGAAAGGACGAAAGCGAGTTCTTCTGGGTCAATCCATGGACCCAGTTCGCCTTCCTGGTTGAATGAAAAACGGGCGGGACTGGGCAGTCCCGCCCGCTCTCAGTTGAGATGTGCCGGCCCTAGATGCCCATGCAGAGATACTTGACCTCGAGATAGTCCTCGATGCCGTATTTCGAGCCTTCGCGGCCGATGCCGGATTCCTTCACGCCGCCGAACGGCGCCACTTCGGTAGAGATGATGCCGGTGTTGATGCCGATGATACCGGACTCGATCTGCTCCGCCACGCGCCAGACACGGCCGAGGTCGCGGGCGTAGAAATAGGCCGCCAGGCCGAATTCCGTGGCGTTGGCGAGCTTCACCGCCTCCTCTTCGGTCTTGAAGCGGAACAGCGGGGCGACCGGGCCAAAGGTCTCCTCGCGCGCGACCGCCATCTCCGGCGTCACGTTCACCAGGATCGTCGGCTCGAAGAAGCTGTGGCCAAGAGCGTGGCGCTTGCCGCCCGCCACCACCTTGGCGCCCTTCCCGACGGCGTCGGCGATGTGCTGCTCGACCTTCTCCACCGCCTTCATGTCTATCAGCGGTCCCTGCTGGGTCTCGCCCTTCAGGCCGTCGCCGACCATGAGCTTGGCAACCGCGGCGGTGAGCTTGGCGGCGAAGGCGTCATACACGCTGTCCTGCACCAGGATGCGGTTGGCGCAGACGCAGGTCTGGCCGGTGTTGCGGTATTTGGACATGATCGCGCCCTCGACCGCGGCGTCGAGATCGGCGTCGTCGAACACGATGAAGGGTGCATTGCCGCCGAGTTCCATCGAGGTCTTCTTGACCGACTTGGCGCATTGCTCGAGCAAAATCTTGCCGATCTCGGTCGAGCCGGTGAAGGTCAGCTTGCGCACGATCGGGTTGGAGGTCATCTCGCCGCCGATCTGAGTGGCGGACCCGGTAACCACGTTGAAGATGCCCGCCGGGACGCCGGCGCGATGCGCCAGTTCCGCTAGCGCCAGGGCGGAGAACGGCGTCTGGGTCGCGGGCTTGAGGACGATCGGGCAGCCGGCCGCCAAAGCCGGGCCGGCCTTGCGGGTAATCATGGCGGAGGGGAAGTTCCACGGCGTGATGGCGGCGACGACGCCGACCGGCTCCTTGATCACCACGATGCGCTTGTCGGGCTGGTGGCCTGGGATCACGTCGCCATAGGTGCGCTTGCCTTCCTCCGCGAACCACTCGATGAAGGAGGCGGCATAGGCGACCTCGCCCTTGGACTCCGCCATCGGCTTGCCCTGCTCCGCCGTCATCAGGATCGCCAGGTCCTCCTGGTTTTCCATCATGAGGTTGAAGAGCTTGCGCAGGACGTTCGCCCGCTCCTTCGCCGTCTTCTTGCGCCAGCCGGCCCAGGCGGCGTCGGCCGCCTCGATCGCGCGGCGGGTCTCGGTGGCGCCCATGTTGGGAATGGTGCCAAGCACCTCACCGGTCGCCGGATTGGTGACGTCGATGGTCTTGCCGCTGTCGGCATCGACCCATTCGCCGTTGATGTAGCACTGCTGCCGGAACAGGCTGGGGTCCTTGAGCGACAGCGCGGATGGCTTCTTGAGCGCGGCTTGCGACATGATTTTTGATCCTCGAGTACCGGAATGACGGCCCGCAGTATAGTCAGAGATAGTGCGGAATAAAGGAGATTAAAGGCCGCGGTCTGGCTCGAATAGATGCTTCAATTTCCGAGGCTTAGATCGCGTCCTTCAATTCCCCTTCAGGATCAGGCTCGTGCCGGTCGACGAGGTCGCGCCAGAAGGTCGTATCCTCGAATTCATAGGAGACTTCCAGTGGCCGATCGAACGTGCGCTCCCGCTCCTTCACCAGGCGGATGAGAGATCCCGCATCGCGGCGCTTGAGATCGAAGCTGTTGGCCTTGAGCCAGGTCTTCAGCGCCGCGGCCTCCTCAGCCGCCACGCCGCTCTGAACCGCCTGGGCCAGGATGCGTTCCCAGGTGCGGTCCTTGTAATAGATCGATTGCGCGCTCTGCAGCACGCGGCGGCGCGCCGCCCTCGACAGCACGCCCGAAGCCCGCGCGCGCGACAGGTTGGCACGCACATTGACCAGCGCCTCGGTCACCGAGGGATAGCCCAGCTCCGCCGGGCCGTGCAGCACGGCGACCTCGGCATCGTCGATGATGGATCCGCAGCGATAGGCCCGGTAGATAGCGCCCACCCCCTGCATGCCGAAGGCCCACAGTTCCGCCGCCCGCAGGGCGCCCATGCTAGCCGCCCCGAACACATGGATGCCCAGGGACATCGCCCACAGGATCTCCTTGTGCCAGACCGCCGGCTGCGCCTCGAAATAGCCGTCGATCAGGGCAATGGCGCGTGGCCCCTCGCGGGTGGCGCGATAAATGTCGCCCTCGGCCGCAGGCGGCAGATAGGTGAGCCCCGGCACATTGGAATCGGCGCGATCGAGCGATGGGCCGGCAAAAACGACAATCGTCATGAAAGGCTCTGCTGGAAACGGCGCGCACGGTCTCCCAGAGCATAGTCCGGCGCGTCCTCCGGGTCGAGTTCGAGACCCGGCACCATCAGCCGTACCACTGGGATGCCGAATTCCTTCTTGGTCAGGTCGACCACGCAGACATGCCCGGCCCCGACCGCCTTCACGCGCTTCAGCAGAAATTTGAGATCGGATTCGAAATCGCCCAGCGCTCCATCCGGCACCTCGTCGAAGCGGCGTGCGGGTATCCGGCTCTCCCACAGCCTGTTCGCCAGTTCCGAGATGCGCTGGTGCGCCGGCTCCTCGTAGTTGTGGCGCTTGAGGTCATCGCGCGAGCCGGCGATGTAGGTCAGGCGGGATTGCACCGCCTCGGTGATCCCGCGGGACAGGGCGATACCGCGCGCGAGGTGGCACCCTGCGCCGCAAAACGCGCCGAGCGGCATGCGCGTGTTGCCCGGCCCCTCGCGCAGGCGCACGAAAAAGGCCGCGACGCCGACGTCGCTCGTCATGTCCCAGACCGACAGCATCATCTTCGCTTCCATCAGCCGGTCGATGAGTGCGCGGCAGTAGGGATCGTCGACGGTGTCGAGGTCGAGCCGCGTCGCCGCGCGAGAGACCCGCGGTCGCAGCGCCCACAGCGCGTTGGCATCGCGCTCGATGATCTCGTAGAGGCCGGCGCAGATCGCCTCCAGGCGGTTGTTGCCGGAGGCCAGGCCGTTGCTGCAGACCGGGAAGTCGCCGCTATGCGCATAGTCGCGCAGTTCGCGGCAATCGGTGTGGATGAGGTCGTACGGCACCCAGATGGACCGGCTGTCGAGCAGATCCTCCGCCTCGATCCACGGCATCTCGGTACGGTCATCGGCGGCTGAGTCATGCGACCGCGGGACGATGTCGAGATCCACCACACGGCGGCCCCGCTTCAGGGTGCGGCGGGAGTCGAGGGCGACAGGCAGGTCGATATGCTCGCCGTGAAACGTTTCGGCCGCCTCCATGAAGCCGGACGCGCGTGCGGCATCGATATCCAGCCCCTTGCCCTGCGCCACCGACAGGGCGCGGGAATTTGGCCGGCAGGCCATGACGACCGGGATGCCGAGATAGTCGAGGCCGGTCACGTCGGCAAGGCGCGTGATCCCCATCGGGCCCGCACAACGACGAAATCGCGCCAGCGTTTCCGCTGGCGCGATTGCTCGATGCGTGCCGCGCAGATAGCCCTTAGGCGCGGCCTTATTCGGTGACTCCACGTCGCAGGCGGTGGATCAGGCGGCCTGCGGGTGGATGGCGCGTGCCGACCGGACGCATTGGCGCGCGCTGCGCGACGGCTCCGTGCACTGACGCGCGCTGCGCGTAGGTTCGGTGCACTGACGCGCGCTGCGCGTGGGTTCGGTGCACTGCCGCGCAGTGCGCGTCGGCTCGACGCACTGACGCGCCGCACGCGTGGGTTCCACGCATTGCCGCGCGCTGCGGGCCGGCTCGACGCATTGCCGTGCGGCCCGGGCCGGTTCCGTGCACTGCCGCGCCTGCCGCACGCATTGGCGGCTCTGGCGGGCCGTGATCGCACGCGCATTGCGGTCGTCCGTGATGGCGCGGGCGTTCCGGTCATCGGTGATGGCGCGGGCGTTCCGGTCATCGGTGATCGCGCGAGCGTCGCGATCCTCGCTCCCGCCGAGTTCCATGACGAATTCGACGCCGATCATGCGCGACTCACGTACGGCCTCGATCGTGGTCAGCTCTTTTTCAAGCATACCGAGAATCTCGCTGCCGCCGTCTTCCAGCGGGCTGCCGATCGCTTCGGCCGGGATCAGGTAATGCCGGCCGCGGATCTTGACCAGAATGTCGCCGACAGCGGGTTCCGCCTCCAGGGATTGTGTGCGCTCCACCATGCTCCCCTCCTTGCTGCAAAAATATGGTTAGTAAAATATTGACGAGCTAACCCCTCGTTAACCAGCGCTTAACCATAAGTCATGGAGGGGCGGAGTCAAGCATCCCCGTGCTGAGAAGGGTGAATTTTTCAACTTGCGGTCATCCATCCTTAGCCTGAACGAAATAGTTGCGGCCGGGACGGCTCAGGATAAGGAATTAAATCCCGCAGAACCACCGAATAGCGGTCAGAAACGCGGTCGGATTCTCGAACATCGGCATATGGCTCGCGCCCGGGATCACCGAAACCTTCGCGTTCGGCGTGACCGACGCGAAATCGCGGTTCGCGGCGGGGGTCGATTCATCGTATTCGCCGCACACGAACAGGCACGGCACCGCGATACGCGGCAGCAGGATGCTGCCGTCATAGCCCTTGAGCGTGCCGGTGCAGGAGAACTCGCCGGCGCCCCAGAGTGTCCGCTGGAGCGTTCCGTTGAGCGTCCTAAATAAACGGGTGACCTCCGGCGGCTCCTCGCTCAGGCGGCAGAAATGGCGCTTCATCAAGACGCCGAGCGCGGCCTGATATTCCGGTGCGCTGGTGGTGCCGGCCGCCTCATGCCGGTCGAGCGCGATCTGCACGTCGGCCGGCAGGGCCGCCTTGTGCGCGGCGTTATCGGCGACCCAGCGCGCGGTGCTGATGAGCGGCGAGGCGAAGACCGCGCCCTGCAGGCCGGGCGCACCGCGTGCGGCATATTCCACGGCGATGAGGCCGCCCCAGGAATGCCCGAGCAGAATGCAGCGATCAATGTCCAGCGCCGCGCGCAAGGCATCCACCTCCGCCACGAAGCGCTCAACCCGCCAGTTGCGCGGGTCGCCCGGCTTGTCGGATTCGCCGCAATCGAGCTGGTCGTAGAGGATGATCGTGCGCTCTTCGCTGAGCCTGGTCAGGGGCAGCAGATAGTCGTGGGAGCCGCCCGGCCCGCCATGAATGGCGATCAGCGGCGCGCGCGGCGACCTGAGGTGCCGGACCCCATCCATGCGCCACCAGATGCGGCCGCCCGGCGCATCGGCGTAGCCGGCCCGTTCCGGTCCGCTCGGGGTGATGCTGGCAGCCAGCATGCTCGCGTCTCCCCCATCTCTGGAGTCGTCTGGAGGCTTGCCGGCTTCGTAGCGGTGAAATGCGCCGTGAATAAGGCGGATGCCGCTCTAACCCGCGACCGCCTAAGCCACGATCGCCTGCGCCGCCGCGAAGCCGGAGCGAATCGCGCCTTCGATGGTAGATGGCCAACCTGTGTCCGTCCAATCACCGGCCAGGAACAAGTTGTGATGCGATGTCACAGAGCCCGGGCGCCGTCGCAACTGCGCCGGCGTGGCGGCGAAGGTGGCGCGCTTCTCCTTCACGATGCGCCAGTGCGGCATCGGCGTCGCGCCGAGGTCCAGCGCACGCTGCACGTCGCGCCAGATGACCTGGGCGAGATCTTCGGCCGTGCGATCGATCAGGTGATCCGCGGCGCTGATGGTGACGGAGACGTGGCCCGGCTTCACGAACACCCACTCTGCCGTGCCGCCGACCACGCCAAGGAAGCTGTGCGGCGACGCGTTGCCCGGCTCGATCCGGTAGTGCGCATTGACGATGCCGCGGAACTCGGTCGGCGCGATCAGGTCCGGCACCAGATCAGCAGCCACCGGCGCGTTGACCGCGAGCAGGACCGCTTCATCCGCCGCCACATCGACCTGCCCCTTGGCGCCGAAATCGAGCGATGCGACGGCGCCGGATGCGATGGTCAGGCCGCGCAGCCGGTGGCCGAAGGAGGCCTCCGCGCCACGAGCCGCCAGCAGGCGCAGCGCCGGATCCACCAGGCTTTCCGACAAGCCTTCGCGCGGCAGCAGGGCATGCAGCCCCGCCCCACCCCGCCCGAAGGTCTCGGAGAACAGGCGCCAGAGCAATCGCGCGGAGGCTTCCTCCGGCACTGTGTTGAGCGCAGCGACGGTGAGCGGCCGCCACAGCCGGTCGTACAGCACCGAGCCGGGCGGGAGCACGTCCTTCACCGTCTCCCCGATGCGCGCGCCCCGCAGCTTCAGCGCCTGCAGGTAGTCCCAGGCGCGGGAGCCGGCGACGCGCCGGTCCGCCAGCAAGACCCACCAGGGGAAACGATGATCCGTCGGCCTGACGGACCAGCGTTCGCCGCTCCGGAGGTCGACGAACGGGAACTCGGCCATTTCGCGCACGATGAAGGTGGCGGCGGCTTCACTCTCGGCCACATAGGCCATGGCCGCGTCATTGCCCGACACCAGCAGGTGATTGCCGTTGTCGACCCGGCAGCCGAGTTCCACGTCCAGGTAGGAGCGGCAGCGGCCGCCTGCATTCTGCGCGGCTTCGTAAAGGCGAACATGGGCGCCGCCCTTGGCCAGGCGCATTGCGGCCGCCAGGCCCGCGAGGCCGGCGCCGATCACATGGACCCGGCGCCCGTGCAACGAACCCGCCGCGCTCACAGGAACCCGTAGCGGAACGCGAGCCAGATCTTCTGCCATTTGGGCAGCGAGACGCGCGCGAAGGGGTCGCGCCAATCGGCCTTGACCAGGCGCTCCAGGATGGCGCGATAGACCCCGCCCATGATGGCGGCCGGGCGCATCGGACCCTTGGCACAGGATGCCATCGCGACACGGGCGCCGGCGAAATGCTGGCGCGCGCGCCGCGCGAGCTGATGGCAGGCGGCGCGCAGATTGGGATGCGCCATCACCGCCATTGGCGCACGCTCCGCAATGCCCGCGGCATCGAGCATCTCGTGCGGCAGATAGAGCCGGCCGCGCTCGGCATCCTCGCCGAGGTCGCGCAGGATGTTGGTGAGCTGCAGGGCGCGCCCCAGGTGATAGGCGACATCGTCGGCCTGCGGCTCGGTCGCGCCGAACGCCCGCACCGACAGGCGGCCGACCGCGCTCGCCACCCGGTCGCAATAGAGGTCCAGCTTGTCCATCGGAGGCGCGACGATGTCCTCGCTTGCGTCCATTTCCATGCCGTCGATGACCGCCAGGAAATCCTCGCGTCGCAACTGGAACTGCTTGACGCAGGGCAGCAGCGCGCGCGCGATCGGATGCTGGGGTTGACCCTCGTAGAGCCGCGCGATCTCGGCCCGCCAGCCATCAAGCCGGCGCTTCTTGTCCGCGATCTCCGCCGGTTCGTCGGCGATGTCGTCGACCTCCCGGCAAAAGGCGTAGATCGCGAACATCGCGTCCCGCCGCGCCTGCGGCAGAAGGCGCATCGCCGCATAGAACGAGGTGCCGGAGGCTTGCACCTTGGCCGCGATGTCCGACTGCAAGGCGGTCATGTTGCCGGGGACTGCGCCGTTGCCGCTCATGACGCCCGTTTCGGCTTGGGCGTCGCCAGTGCCCAGGCGATGCCCTGGATCGCGCACCAGGCGACGGCGGGTTTGCTGAGCTTCACGCGCTCGGCCAGCGGATCGCGGCGGCGCAGGTGGCCGATCAGCGTGTCGGCCAGGCGCACGATGGTCGCGCTCTCGCAGCGCAGGCGTGTATCGCGCAAGGCGGCCGGCAGCTTGCGCGCGCGCTGCATCAATTCGTCAGTCTCGTCCAGCAGGCGATCAAGCACGCGGCGCAGGGCGGTCGAGCATTCGGGTTCCGCCAAAGCTTCGACGCCGATGCCTTCGGCCGCGAGATGATCCAGCGGCACATAGACCCGGTTCATCTCCAGGTAGTCCTCCCTGCAATCCTGCAGGTGGTTGATGACCTGCAAGGCATCGCACAGGGCGTCGGAGTAATGCTTGCCCGCCGCATCCTCGCCATGGACATCGAGCAGGTAGCGCCCGACCGGCGATGCGGAATAGCGGCAATATGTCATCAGGTCCGCCCAGTCATCGTAGCGCAGCTTGGTCGCATCCCAGCGGAACGCGATCAGGAGGTCCGTGCAATCCACCGCAGGCACGTTGGTGGCCTCGAGGCTTTCGCGCATCTCAGCGGCTACCGGCACGTCGCGGCGCGCCGGGTCCTTCAGAACCGCCTCCATCAGGTCGAGGCGCGCGACCTTGTCCTCGGGCGCGAGGGCGGGATTGTCGGCGATGTCGTCGGCCATGCGCGCCCAGCGGTAATAGGCATGGACATGCGGGCGCAGATCGGGGCGGAGCAGCGCGGAGCCGACCGGGAAATTCTCCGTGCCCTTGTTCTTGCCCGATGGGGTCGCAATGTCCAAGGCCGCCTCGCTCATTGCGCTCACACCGGCTCGCGGCTTTGCTTCTGGCCCTGCACGCGGCCCTTCCACTCGCCGCCGCGCCCAATCAGATGCCGGCGCGCGGAATCCATCGTCGCCGCCAGATAGAACAAGGCGGCCAGCGGCAGCAGCGGCGCCCACCAGACCGGCTGGCGGTAATAGATGAGCGTCGGCAGGTAGCTCAACGCCATCAACGCCCAGGCCGCGATGCCGAAGGACCGCACGCCCATATCCGGCTGGATCGACAGCAAAGGCGGCGCAAGGAAGGTGAGCGCCATGCCGATCACGCACAGAGCGAGCAGCAGCCAGGAATGCCGAAGCTGCGTGAAGGCTGAGCGCGCGATCAGCCGCCAGATGTCGCCCCAGCCGGGATAACCACGCAGCGAGCGCACGCCGTCGGCCAAGCCCAGCCAGATCGGCCCCTGCTTCTTCAGCACCTTGCCCAGGGCGCAATCGTCGATCAGCGCGCTCCTGATGGCTGCGATCCCGCCCGCTGCTTTCAGCGCCTTGCGCTGCACCAGCATGCAGCCGCCGGCCGCGCCCGCCATCTTCTTCTTTGGATCGTTCACCCAGGCGAACGGATAGAGCATCTGGAAGAAATACACATACGCAGGAATCAGCGCGCGTTCGGCCAAGGTGTCGGTCTTCAGCCGCGCCATCAGAGACGTAAGCGCGAGATTGCCGGCCTCGGCACGCGCCACCAGCGCGCGCAAGCTGCCAGGGTCGTGCGCGATGTCGGCGTCGGTCAGCCAAACATATTTGGCGCCGGGCGAGAAATCCTCGATCTCGCCATGGCCCTGGTGGACCGCCCACATCTTGCCGGTCCAGCCCTCCGGCAGGGCTTTGCCGGACATAACCCGCACGCGATCTTCGGCGCCAAGCTCCGCCGCCGCGGCGCGCACGATCTCGGCGGTGCCGTCGCTGCTCTGGTCGTCGATGAGGACGATGCGCAGCTTGCCCGGATAGTCCTGCCGGAGGAGCGAGCGCAAGGCCTCGCCCACCACCGGCGCCTCGTTTCGTGCCGGCACGATCGCGGCGACCTCCGGCCAATGCTTCGGCCCATCCGCCGGCGCCGCCTGCGGCCGCTCGCGCCAGTAGCGGCCGTGGAACAGCACCAGGTAGACCCAGATGCCGAGGACCAGGCCAGAGAGGAGGATAACCCCTTCATTCATGGGGCAAGCTATAGCCAGGAAGGCCCGCCCCTGCCACCCCCAAATGGCCGGTCACCGCCGCACGAAGGCGGTCGCCAGGAGGACCCCCAGAGCGGCCGCGACCGCGCCGATCCCGGTGCGCAGATCGGGCCACTCGCCGACCACCGGGATGGCCAGCAGCATCGCCGACAAGGGCAGCAGCGCCGTAAAGGAAGCGGCGCGCGTCGCACCCAGAATCGCGACCGCGCGGGTATAGACCAGCAGGGCGACGATGCCTGTCAGCGGACCCTGGTAGATGAGCTGCACCCAGAACTCGGTCGCGCTCGTCTCCCACAGCCGCTGTCCCGGGAGCAGCAGGTAGATCGGCAGGAACAGGGCGCCCGAGATCACCGTGATGATCGCGGTCGCGTGCAGGGCCTCGACGCCGGCGCGGCGAGCCTCGATCGTATAGGCCGCCCACAGGACCGCCGAGAGCAGGCAGATCGCGTAGCCTGCCAACTGCCAACCCACCGCCTGCAGCAGCGCCGGCACGGCGATCACGGCGATTCCGGCGACGATCAGGCCGAGGCCGATGCCCGCGATCCATCCGATCCGCTCGCCCAGGCTGAAAGCGGAGAGCAACGCGACGAACAGGGGGATGGTGCCGGGTATGAGCACGCCCGCCTCGGCCGCCGTCGCCAACGCGAGGCCGTGCGAGGCCAGGAGCACATAGGGCGCGCCGGCGCAGACCACGATCAGTGCCAGGCCACGCCAGCCGAAGCGATCCAGCGCGAGGCCGCGCCGCCACACGACGGGAAGCAGGATCAGCCCGGCCGAGCCGAAGCGCAGAGCCGCCAGATCCTCCGCGGTCAGCGTGCTGGTCACCGCCAGCCGGGTGATGACCAGCCAACCCGACCAGATCGCCACCGCCAGCAAGGCGAGCGCGCAGCCGACCAGAGTCCTGAGGGCGTGTCTCTGGCCAGCGGCGGAGCGGCCCTCCGCGATTCCCGATTGCAGTTGCGTCACGCGGTCCCCGTCCAATGATGCCTGTGAATTCAGTCACTAACGCCTGGAGAAAGGTATTCAGGCGGCGACGCTTTTCGATCCCGCAGAACCCGATGCCTTGTGCCACCGGATCCGACGTGACAGGTGCCGCTCCGCCGACTTTGCCTCAAAAGCTAACGCAATTTTAAGACCTGTTACCCCAACCTAAACCGATACAAAACGGTGGCGCAGTAGCCCCATGAATTCGCTGTCAGGCCCGATCCAAGGTGCATTGAACGAGGCCGCAACCGCGGTCCGGCGAGCGCTTCTGCTCACCGTGCGGCAGGATGGGTTCGAGGTGATCGACAGCGGCCTGGCGGCGCTCGATCGGCCGCCGGCGGAGCGCGCCGGCAGCGCCGATCAGGCAATCGCCACCCTGCGCGCCGGCGGGTTCGACCTGATGATGGTCGATCTGGTGCGCGAGGGCAGCCAGCATCTGTCCGCGATCGAGGCCCTGCGCAACGATGCGCTGCTCGCCGGTATCGTGTGCATCGTGATCAGCGCCGACGTGCAGAGCACGCCGACCCAGAAAGCGATCGAGATCGGCATCGACGACATCCTGCGCGAGCCGCTGGACCGCTCGGTGGCGCGGCTATGCTTCGCCGCCTGCCTGGAGCGGCGCAGGCTGCGCGAAGACTCCCTGCAATACTGGATGGCGACCGCCAATGACGAGAACGACGACCATGCGCGCGCGCTGCTCGACGCGCTGCCTGAAGCGGTGGTCGCGCTCAGGGATGACGGCGTCATCGACCTTGCCAACGCGGTAGCCGAGCGGATGTTCGGGCTGACCGGCAGCGCCCTCGTGGGGACGCCATTCTCTGCGCTGGTGTCGCGTGCGGTGGATGACGGCACCGGCGCGACCTGGACTCCGGAGGCGCTGCGCAACTTGCGCGGTCCGTCAACGGCGATCCTGCGCCTGCCCGGCGGGTTCAGCCGGCCGGTGGAGATCCTCACCAGCTCCTATCACCGTTTCGGCCGGCCGCTGATCGCCTGCGTCCTGCGCGAGGTCGACTGGGCGACGCCGAAGCCAAGCTCGACCCACAGCGCCGTGCAGGGCGACGGCCCCACCGGCCTGCGCGCCAATGCCGAGCTGCTGCACGAGCTGGCCAAGGAAGTGACGACCCGCCTCGACCTCATCGGCCGCAACATCAACATGATGACCGACGAGGTGTTCGGCCCGGTCGGCGTCGCGATCTACAAGAGCTACCTCTCGGAGGCGCTGAGCGGGATCGACCAGGCGCGCGCGCTGCTCGACGGCGCAGCCCACCCCGACAAGGAGCGGCGCAAGGAAGGCGGCGCGGAGACGGCCTTGCGCGAGCTGGTGAGCGAGATCATCGCCAAGCGCCAGCGCAGCGCCGAGCGCCGCCGCGTCGCGATCGAGACCGAGATCGAATCCAGCGCCGCCCTCGTGCATTTGCCGCGCCGCCTGCTCGGCAAGCTGATCGACGCGCAGCTCGACTTCGCCCTGGCCGGCGTGGAGCACGGCGGGGAGATCGTGCTGCGCGCGCAATGCGGCTCCGATGGCAGGCTGCTGCTCATGATCCAGACCAGCGGCTGCGCGCATCCGGCCGCCGACATCCTGAAGGCGGCCCGCGAGCCCACCGACCGCAAATCCGCCCAGCGGCCGCTCACCATCGCCTGGAGCGCCTTGCGCAGCGCCGCCAAGGTGCTGGATGGCGTGGCCGAGATCGACGTCGCCGAAGCCAAGGGAGCCATGGTGGTGGTCATGCTCCCGCAGCGGCGCAGGTCGGACCGGGAATAGGCCGTTACGCCCTAGGCCGCCCGCGCGATCATCTGCACCGGGGCGATCGTGCCGCGTTCAAGGGTTGCCATCACGTTGCCGATCCGCTCGCGGAACGTTGAGCCCATCAAGATCTGCTGGTTCAGCGGCGGCATGCCGCTTTTCTCGGCCTTTTCGCGCATCTCGCGCGCGAGGGTGAGCGCGAACTCGCGCCAATTGTCTTCGCCTTCGAGCTTGAATCCGGCACGTGTCAGCAGATGGCGATAGGTCTCCGGCGTTTCGACAAAGCTGGTCTCGGGCGTCTGCGCCCACGCCATCGGGTAGGGTAGCTCTCCCTCGCCCGCCCGCATCACTTCGTAGACGCCAAACAATGCGCCGGGCTTCAACACGCGCCGGACATTCGCGAACAGCTTGCCTTTATCCGCGATGTTCATGCCGACATGGATGAGGGTCGCGGCGTCGAATGTTCCGTCGCCGAACGGCAGGTCGAGTGCGCTCCCTTGCTTGAACGAGACCAAGTCCGACAATCCGCAACGACGCGTCAGTTCCCCCGCCACCTGCACGAACTCCTGTGTCAGATCGATGCCGGTGACGCGGCATTGGTGCGCCTCGGCGAAATAGCGCGCCGGGCCACCCACGCCGGAGCCGGCATCCAGCACATGCATCCCCGGAGCAAGGCCGAGGTTCTTCGCCAGCCGAGTGGTGGCGGGCAGCCATCCTAGATGGAGCTCGTCGGCCGTCGATAGATCCAGCGCTGAGAAGCGGTCAGGGTCCTTGCCATCTGTTTCAGCGCATCGAGGATCACCTGCTGCAACGAGCCGTGGGTATAGTGCTTTGCAACCTGCTGCTCGGTATTCATAGGTACCTCCATCAGCGTCTAGCGCTTACGTGCCAATAGAATGCCGTCATCGGCCGAAAGCAGACAGAAGTCGACGCGGCCATCGTCCTTGATCTTCAGGTTCAGCGCCCGCAGGGCATCGGTGTCCGCGTCATGGATGCCGGGATCTGCTACCTGGCCGCTCCACAGCATGTTGTCGAGCACCATCAGCCCGCCCTGTCGCAGCAGCTTGAAACCACCTTCGTAGTAGGCGTCATAGCCGGTCTTGTCGGCGTCGATGAAAGCCATGTCGAACGTCCCCGCCGCGCCTTCCTGTAGCAGCGCCGCGACAGTCTCCGATGCCGGCGCGAGCCGCAGATCGATCTTGTGCGCGATGCCGGCCTGCTGCCAGTGCTTGCGGCCGATCGCCGTCCACTCCGCATTGACGTCGCATGCGACGATGCGACCATCCTCCGGCAAGGCCAGGGCCATCGCGAGGGATCCGGATCCGGTGAAGGTGCCGATCTCGATAACACGCCGCGCGCCGATGAGCTTGATCAGGAGCTGGAGGAGCGCGTCGGATTCGGGGCGGCTCATCATGCCCGCGCCGGGCAGCTTTCGGGTCTCAGCACGCAGGGCCTGCTGGACCGACGTTTCGCGCGACATCCGCTCATCGATAAAACGGGCCACCTGCTCGGCCGAACTCAGATCCTGTGCCATTCAATCCTCTTTCGATGTATCCGGCCCGACGCGCGCGGCGGCGGTGTCACCAATCCGTCATTAGTCTATTGTAGGGTGGATTCATGATAGTTGCCATCCGACTCGCGCTTCGATCCACAGCCCCGTGGCCGGCATGAAGATCGGCGCACTCGCGCGGACTGCGAGCCCTCTCACCTACGCCGATCCGACCGCCCCGGTGCTGGAGCGCGCACTGATCAACACGATCGAGCTTCTGGGCGGGCGCTCTACTCTCGTGCGGCTCTATGAGCAGTGGCGCCAGCAATGGCCGCTCAGCGGCATGTCGCTGTGGTCGAGCGCCCTCTACTGGCTCGGTGTCTCGCTCGAGATGGACGGGGAGCCATGGCCGCCGGCTGTCCATCGCCAGGAGCGCCTCGTGATCATCGCCAATCATCCCTATGGCCTGCTGGACGGGATCGCGATCTGCGCACTGGCGGAGAAGCTGGGCCGCCCCTTCAAGATCCTGGCGCACAGCCAGCTCATGCGCGTGCCGGAGCTGATGCCCTATTTCCTGCCGATCGATTTCAACGAGACCGAGGAGGCGGTGCGGAACAATATCGAGGCGCGGCGCCGCGCGCTCGACGCGTTGCGCGCCGGCGAGACCATCGTGATCTTCCCAGCGGGCGGCGTCTCCACCGCGCCGCTGAAGTTCCCGCTCAGGCAGTTCGCGCGCGCGGACGACCTGCCGTGGAAGAACTTCGCCTATCGCCTGATCCGTTCCGCGGAAGCGACGGTCCTGCCGCTCTATTTCGTGGGGCAGAACGGGCCGATGTTCCACGCCGCCAGCAAGGTCAGCCTCGCCTGGCGCATCGCGCTGCTGGTGGGGGAACTGAACAAGCGCCGCGGCAAGCCCCTGCGGGTGACCGTCGGACGACCGATCCCCTGGAGCGAGCTGGCGCCGATCCCGTCGGCCGTCCTCGCGATGCGCGAGCTGCGCCGGCGTGTCTACGTGCTTGCCAGGAAGCCTTAGCGCCGACCGGCCGAAATCGCCTTATCCGGCCTGCACCTGGCGCACGAAGGCGTCGGCCTGCTGCTGCAGCTCAGTCGCCTTGGTCGCGAGATTGTTGGATTCCTCCAGCAGCAACCCGGCGGCGCGGCCGGTCTCGTCGACCGCGTCGGTTACCACCCGAATGCTCTGATTGACGTTGCCGGTGCGCTGCGCGGCGCGCTGGGCATTTGTGGAGATCTCCTGCGTCGCATTGGCCTGCTCGCGGATTGAGTTGGCGATGTGGCCGGCGATGTCGTTGATCTTGGCGATCGAGTCCTTGATGCCGCTCACCGCACCCACGGCGCTGGAGGCGATGTTCTGCATGGACGCGATCTGCCCGGTGATCTCCTCGGTCGCGCTTGCGGTCTGGCTGGCGAGGTTCTTCACCTCGTTGGCGACCACGGCAAAGCCCTTGCCGGCCTCGCCGGCGCGCGCGGCCTCGATGGTCGCGTTGAGGGCCAGCAGGTTGGTCTGGCTGGCGATCTGATTGATCAGCTCGACAATGCCGCCGATCCCTTCGGCCGCGCGCGCGAGGCCGTTGATGGTCTCGGTCGCGCTGCCCACTTGGTCGAACGCCTGCTCGGACGCGGCGGTGCTTTCGCGCATCTGGCGGTCGATCTCGTTGATCGAGGCGGTCAGCTCTTCCGCCGCGGTCGCGACCAGCGAGACGCTGTTGTTGGAATCGTCGGTCGCGCTCGCCGCGGTGCCGACCTCCGAGCGCGAGCTGACGGTCGCGGTCTTCAGGGATTGCGCGTTGGTCTGCAATGTCCTGGCCGATTTCAGGACCACGTCGACGATGTTGGCGACGCTGGCAGTGAAGGTCGCGCCCAGCGCGTGCAGCGCCCGGCGGCGCTCCTCGGTCGCGCTCCTCTCCGTCGCCTCGCGCTGGCGGCGCAACTGCTCCACTTCGCGCAACTGGCTCTGGAACGAGGCGACGGCGCGGCCCAGGGTGCCGATCTCGTCGCGCCGGTCCTGGGCCGGAATCGCGACGTCGAGCTCGCCCGATGCGAGTCTCGCGATAGTGCCGGCCATGGCAGCCAACGGCCGGCTGACGATGTGCCAGATCGCCCACAGCAGGCCGCCGATGAGCGCGCCGGCGATCGCCGCCGAGATGCCGATGCCGATCCACAAGTGGCCGCCGATCTCCGATAGCAGCGCGCCGTTGGTCCAGGCCAGGGCCAGGGTGCCGACCCGCCGACCCTCACCGCCATCCATGATGGGCGCGAAGACGATGAAGCTGTCGCCGGTCCGGCGGATGAAGACCTTGCCCTCTTCGACTTTCGGCTTGGCCTCGGACATGAGGGAATCGAGATCGACGGGGGCGCCTCGTTGATGCGTGCCGGATGACAGGACGGCATCGTCGATGCCGTAGACCGCGATGGCGCTGAGGGCCGAGTCATCGGATTCGAGATAGCGCGAATAGACCTTGGCGATCGCCTCGCCCTTCTTGAACTTGACGCCGCCGACCGCCTGGGCCGCGATCATGTCGGCGATCGCCAGGCGGTTGCCGTCGACCGTTTCCATCACGAGGTCGCGCTGCGACATCGATTGATAGGCGAGGACCGCGGCAAAGCCGATCCCGAGGCCGACAAAGACCGTCAGCGCGATCTTCCGGCCGATTGTCCAGAACGTTTTCCGTGCGTCATCGAGCATCGCGCAACCCCTGATCTGAATAGCCGGCGCGGGAGCGGGGCGCGATGGCCCCGCCCCGCGTGCGCTGCCCGGCCCTACTGCATCATCAAGCCTTCGGCATCGAGACCCACGGTCACGACGCCGATCGGCTTGCCGTTGGCGGGGTCGACCACCGTCATGCTGGCCTGCACCTGGAACTTCTGCGTGGAACCGTCCTGCTCGACATCGTCGACGAAGATGGCGCCCGCGCCCTTGCTGAAGGTGTTCTGGTATTTCGCCTCGTCGCCCTGCCAGTAGTCGCTGGTCGCGTCGCAGATGCCGACATTGAGGCCCTTGCTGTCCATCAGGATGATCTCCGTCACGACACCACCGGCGCCGCTGCACCAGCTCTTCGCCTTGCCGGAGGCGGAGCTGGCCATCACCTGGTCGATCAGCGGACGGGCCGCGGCGCCGACCTCGTCGCGCCATTGCTTGTCGAGCGCGTCGATCTTGCCCTGGTCATAGCCGGCACTCGCCGCGTTGGCGGCATTCAGGGCGGCGATGACATCGGTGTCCGCCACCCACTTGGCGACCTCCATCTTCGTATAGCTCTCTGCCTTGGCCTTGATCTCGGCCTCGTCCGCCACGGCGGCCGACATGGTGAACGAGAGCGCGGCCGCAGCGATTCCGAGCAGCAGTGACGCTTTGCGCATGGTACGTTTCCCCAATTGCTTGTTGCGAGCGTTGTGACCCACCCAACAGCATGCGAAAGCAGTACTAAGAAGTAGTTTATGGTGTACGGGCTTTCCGGCCCTGGCGGCACTAAGAATGACAGTGCCGCTGCCCCTTCCCGCCGGAACTCACGCGCGGGCGCCGCCGCCATCCTCCATCACGGCACAATCGGGCGATTGGTTGCAATTCGGCTAGGCGATTTTCCGGCTGGGCTGCTCATAGCCGAAGCGCCGCGCGGCATCCGCGGTTTCCTCGGCGATGATCGACAGTTCAGCGAGGCTGAAACGCGGCTGGTAGTAGCCCGGCGGGTGGAACCGTCCGGCCGCCGCGGACAGGAACGCCGCGTCCGCCGGCAGCCCGCAATGCGCCAGGAGTTCATCCAGCACGCGGAGCGGTTCGGCGCAAAGGTCTTCGTAGCGCACGGTTAGGATGGCGTGCCCCGATGCCCGGTCGCGCTCCGCCAAATCGGCGATGAAATGATGCATCTGCGACCAGTAGCGCGCCCAGCCGCGCACCTCCTCTCCCGTGCGCCAAAGTTCCATGACCTGAGCCGTCGCTGTCGCATCGCCCGCATTGATGGGGCGGCGATCCTCGCCGAACTCGAAATGGCCCACGCGGCGCAAATGGCGCCGCGCCGGCGGATTGTCCTGCTGCCCTTCCAGGAACAGTCGGTGCTGCTTCATCAGCGATGCGATATGCCAGACCGGATTGCGCACCGGGATGACGAACCGCGCGTCGGGGAACAATCCCGCGAGATAGCCGATGCGGGTGACGTTGTAGTTGCCCTTCGCGACGTAGCGTCGGCGGCCGCGCACGGCCAGCAGCTTGCGGATGTGATCGCGATAGAAGCGCTCGAAGGCCGGCGCTCGCGTGTGGTGGTCGAGAACGGCGCTGATGGACGGGTCGTGCTGATCCGGAAAGAACGCCATCCATAACGGCTCTTCGAAGGCTTCCGGGCTTTCCGACGTCACCGCGATTCCATCGCCGTGGCTGCGCTCCGTTGCCTGCTCCTCCTTGCGCGGGACCCGGTCGAGCCAGCGGTTCCACAGGTAGGGCGTGAACAGCATCGGGAAATCGCGATAGCGGTGGGTCGCCACGTCGGGATGGCGCGCCAGGGTCTCGAGCAGGATGGTCGTGCCGGAGCGCGCAAGGCCCGTCACGTAGACCGGCCGGTCGATCCGCACGTCCGGAAAGGTCCCATCGAGCAGCCTGGTCTCGAGCGCGCCGAGCCTGATCCACAGGCCGGGATTGCGCTCGATGAAGCCGCCCAGGCGATCCATCCAGGGCGCCACCTCGAACCCCTCGCGAGGTGCGGCCGGCATGTCAGGCGATCCGCGCAAGGCGCATGATGAGGAGCGAGGCGATCACCAGCGCCGACAGCGCCACGGTCAGCCAGGAGCGCAGCCAGTCCGGGCCGACCGGCAGGTATTGCCGCTCTGGCAGGCCGATGGTCACCCCGTCGATCGGGCCGTTCTCCGGCAGGTATCCCGCGGGATTGCCGATGAGAACGTTCCACCAGTGGCGCTTCTCGATCCGGGTGATCGGCTGGGCCAGGGTCAGGCGCGCGACCTCGGCGCCGCTCTCGTCCCGCAGCGCGATCTCTCCGCCCGCATCGTTCGGCTGCCATGCGCCGGAGAAGCGCTCCGGTTCGACCGCGATGGCGGGAGCCTGCCGGTTCGCCGGAAACTGATAGCCGTAGGCGCCATCCAGCCAGACCAGCAGCGCCAGCACCGGCAGCGAAGCCACCAGTGCCGCCGGGAACACCAACCCGACATGCCGCAGCGCCAGTTTCATGGATCGGCGCATCAGCGGCAGCGCGCTCTCCAGATCGCCGTCATGGGCGTTGAGCCGCCGCCGCGCCTCCTGCGCCGCCGCCTTCGCCTCCACGATGCGCCGCTGCGGAGACAGCAGGCGATAGAGGGCAAGCGAAAGCGCCGCGCCCGCGATCGCCCAGAGGATCAGCCGCACCAGTGGCGGCAGGGGCGAAAGCAGGCTGCGATCCACCAGATCGAAGAGCGGCCCAGGGAGATCGAGCAGCCCCATTACATGCGCCGTTCGTCGCGGTCGCCCGTTGGATTCGCCAGCATGGTGTGGGTCGGATCGTCATCCACCGGCGGTGGGACCTGCCTGTTGCGGCGCATCATTCGCCGCAGCGGCCACAGCAGCACGAAGCCGAGGCTGACCACCACCGCCGCGATCAGGCCCCACAGGGCGCCAAGGAGGGTGAGGCCGGCGCCCGGGCCGACATAGGCCAGCGCCGGGGAAGCCGCCAAGGCGGCGGCACTGGCGCTGATGGCGAACAGCAAGGTCCGCCGGGTTTGCACGTTCATCGCGATGACTCCTTTCTGGTTTCGAACTGGGCCCGCGCAGCGGGATCCAGCATGTCGGGATCAATACGCTGGCCCCAGGTGGCGATGGCGATCATGTCGCCGTCCGCGCCACCCCGCGTCGGATTGACGAAGTTCCACACAATCTCGCCCTGGCGCGTCACCTCGAAGATCCGCCCGCCATCAGACTCCGTGATCAACACATTGCCGTTGCTCAGGGTTTCGACCGACGACCTCAAAGGACTGTGAAACGGGTGAGCCTCGTTTCCCTGGTAGAGCCAGGTGACGGCGCCCGATTTAGGATCGACCTCCAGCACGCGCGCCGCATTGTCCTCGCGAAAGCCGCCCAGATTGTCGAACAACGTGATGCGCCCGTTGGGCAGCAGGCTGGCATCGTGCTGCCACAGCCACGGACCGCGCATCGCCCAGACCATCTGACCGGTCTCGATCGAGACCACGCCGATCGCGCTCATGTCGCGGAACGAGAGCAGCACGTCGCCCTCCTTCGCGAACGGGAAGTTCCGTGCCTGCTCCGCCGTGATGTATTGCACCGAGTTGGCGTGGAGGGGGTCCCCGGCGGCATAGGCCGGAATGGCGAGATGCAGCAGATTGAAGCGCGATTGCGCGAGCGCCCGCGTCAGCGAAACCCTCTTCAACTCCCTGCCGTCGGGGGAGAGCACGACCACGAAATCCTCGAGATAGGGCTCGTCGACATTGCCCAGCCCCTCCGGCCGCTCCGAGCTGAAGGCGTTGGTGAGCACCAGGATGCGGCCGTCCGGCGCGATGTCGAAATCGTGGTGGGTGTGCGCCAGATAGCTCCAGATCACGTTGGAATCGCGATCCATCCTGACCATGCCGTAGCCCCAGGGCGTATCGCCCGCTGCGGCATAGCTCGCGAGCAGATCGCCGTTGGGCAGCAACCGCGCCTTATCCATGAGGATGAGATTGTCTGGCTGCGGCTTCTTCACCGCCGCTTGCTCATTCCAGATCTCGCTATAGGGGCGGCGCCAGGCATGCACCACGCGGCCCTCCATGTCGACGAGATGGGCCGCCGCCTCTCCCGCGCTGGTGTAGAGCGTGTAGCCCGCCAGCGCGCGTTCGGGATCGTGGATGGTGACGCCCTTGTCGGCGCTGCGCGCCCTGCGCCACTGGTCGGTGACGTAGGGATCCGCAGTCTCCTGCCGCTGCGCGATCAGCGCCTCGCCGGCGAGGTACGCGTCGCGCAGATAGCGGTGCGGGAACGCCTCGCCGAGGACGGCCATCGCCCCGCCCACGAAGGCGAGGAACGCGATCGCCGCCACGAACAGGATCGACGCCAGCCTATCGATCATCTCTTTTCGTTGCTCTCTGCTGTGTCGGGGCCGCCCGCTCAATGCCGCAGCTTGGGACGAGGGACGCAGGGGCCGCGCCAAGACGCCCGGGCACGTCCATGCGCGGGATACGTCAACCCCACGCATAGGCGGTTTGCTCCCGTGCGGAACGTGAAAAGACTGTGACCTGGCGTGAGAAAACGAGATGCGGACGGCAAAACGCCCGCCCCCTTGCGGGAGCGGGCGCGATGCTTGCGAGGACGCGGCGCTTCGCCGCGCCGGCTGAGTTACGCGACTTCCTGCTTCGGCTCCGCGCTCGGCAGGGCCGCCGGCTTCTGCGCCGCCAGTTCGCGGTCGCGCTCAGCGGCCTCCGCCTTGATGCGGTTCATGACCGAGCCGGTGCCCGCCGGGATCAGGCGGCCTACGATCACGTTTTCCTTGAGGCCGATCAGCGAATCGACCCGGCCGGAAACCGCGGCCTCGGTCAGCACACGCGTCGTCTCCTGGAACGAAGCCGCGGAGATGAAGGAGCGCGTCTGCAGGCTGGCCTTGGTGATGCCGAGCAGCACCGGAGAGCCCTTGGCCAGGCGGCCGCCATCCTTCAAGGCCTTCGCGTTCTCCTCCTCGAACTCAGAGCGGTCGACCTGCTCGCCGGCCAGGAACGTGGTATCGCCCGGGTCGGAGATCTCGATCTTCTGCAGCATCTGGCGGACGATCACCTCGATGTGCTTGTCGTTGATCTTCACGCCCTGCAGCCGGTAGACCTCCTGGATTTCGTTGATGAGGTAGGTGGCCAGCGCCTCCACACCCATCACGTTCAGGATGTCGTGCGGCACCGGGCTGCCGTCCATCAGCAGGTCGCCCTTCTGGACATAATCGCCCTCCTGCACGGAGATGTGCTTGCCCTTCGGGATCAGGTACTCGCGCGACTCCTCCGAGGCATCCTCCGGAACGACCACGATGCGACGCTTGGTCTTGTAGTCCTTGCCGAACTCGATGCGGCCGGCGATCTCGCTGATGATCGCGAAGTCCTTCGGCTTGCGCGCCTCGAACAACTCGGCCACGCGCGGCAGACCGCCGGTGATGTCGCGGGTCTTCGTGCCCTCGCGCGGGATGCGCGCCAGCACGTCGCCCGCCCTCACATGGGCGCCGTTCTCGACCGACAGGATGGCGTCGACCGACATGAAGTAGCGCGCCTCCAGCCCGTTGGGCAGCGTGATGACGTTGCCCTTCTCGTCGCGCAGCGTGATGCGCGGCTTCAGGTCGTTGCCCCGCGGCTGCTGCTTCCAGTCGACGACCACGCGGTTGGAGATGCCGGTGGTCTCGTCCATCACCTCGCGCATCGACACGCCTTCGACCAGGTCGATGTAGTTCACGATGCCTTCGCGCTCGGTGATGATCGGCAGGGTGTACGGATCCCACTCCGCCAGCTTGGTGCCCTTGGTCACCTTGACACCATGGTCGGAGAGCAGGCGCGCGCCGTACGGAATGCGGTGACGCGCCCGTTCGCGGCCCTGATCGTCGTTCAGCACGATCTCGCAGTTGCGGCCCATCACCACGGGCACGCCCTGGCTGTTGAGCACGACGTTGCGGTTGCGCACGTCTACGGTCGAGTCGATGGTCGCCTCGATCGAGCTCTGCTCCGCGCCGCGCTGCGCCGCGCCGCCGATGTGGAACGTGCGCATGGTGAGCTGCGTGCCCGGCTCTCCGATCGACTGCGCGGCGATCACGCCGATCGCCTCGCCGATATTGACCGGCGTTCCGCGCGCCAGGTCGCGGCCGTAGCACTTGCCGCACACGCCGGTCCGCGCCTCGCAGGTCAGGACCGAACGGATCTTGACCACGTCAATGCCGGCCCGCTCGACCTCGTCGACCAGCGGCTCGTCGATCATCTCGCCGGCCTTCACGATCATCTTGCCGGAGAGCGGATCCTTCACGTCCTCCGCCGCGGTGCGGCCCAGGATGCGATCGCTGAGCGCCGAGATCACCTCGCCACCCTCCACCACCGCCTTGGCGGTAAGGCCACGCTCGGTGCCGCAATCCTCCTCGGTGATGATGGCGTCCTGCGCCACGTCCACCAGGCGGCGGGTCAGGTAGCCCGAGTTCGCCGTCTTCAAGGCGGTATCGGCCAGGCCCTTGCGGGCGCCGTGGGTCGAGTTGAAATACTCGAGCACGGTGAGGCCTTCCTTGAAGTTCGAGATGATCGGCGTCTCGATGATCTCGCCCGAGGGCTTCGCCATCAGGCCACGCATGCCCGCCAGCTGCTTGATCTGCGCAGCCGAACCGCGGGCGCCCGAGTGGGCCATCATGTAGACCGAGTTGATGCCCATGCCCGAGGCGTTCTTCTGCATGACCTTCATCATCTCTTCGGCCACGCGCTCGGTGCAGTTCGACCAGACGTCGACCACCTTGTTGTACTTCTCGCCCTGGGTGATGAGGCCGTCGAGATACTGCTGCTCGTACTCCTTCACCTTATCCTGCGCATCGGCGACCAGCTTCTGCTTGGTCGCGGGGATGATCAGGTCGTCCTTGCCGAAGGAGATACCGGCCTTGCAGGCCTGGGCGAAGCCCATGCCCATCATGCGATCGGCGAAGATCACCGTCTCCTTCTGGCCGCAATGGCGGTAGACGGAATCGATGACGGTCGTGATCTCCTTCTTGGTCAGAAGGCGGTTGATCAGGCTGAACGGCACGTTCGGATGCTTCGGCAGAAGCTCCGCCAGCAGCATGCGGCCCGGGGTCGTGTTGATGACCTTGGTCACGCGCTGGCCGCTATCGTCATAATGATCGACGCGCGCCTTGATCTTGCTGTGCAGCGAGACGACCTTGGCATCCAGCGCGTGCAGCACCTCGCCGGTGTTCACGAAGGCCATGCCCTCGCCCGGCTCGCCTTCCGCCTCCATCGACAGGTAATAGAGGCCGAGCACGATGTCCTGCGACGGCACGATGATCGGCTTGCCGTTGGCGGGCGACAGGATGTTGTTGGTCGACATCATGAGCACGCGCGCCTCGAGCTGGGCTTCCAGCGACAGCGGCACGTGGACCGCCATCTGGTCGCCGTCGAAGTCCGCATTGAAGGCGGTGCAGACCAGCGGGTGCAGCTGGATCGCCTTGCCCTCGATCAGCACCGGCTCGAACGCCTGGATGCCCAGGCGGTGCAGAGTCGGGGCGCGGTTCAGCAGCACCGGATGCTCGCGGATCACCTCTTCGAGGATGTCCCAAACCTCCGGCCGCTCCTTCTCCACCATGCGCTTGGCGGCCTTGATGGTGGTCGCCATCGCATAGAGCTCGAGCTTCGAGTAGATGAAAGGCTTGAACAGCTCCAGCGCCATCTTCTTGGGCAGGCCGCACTGGTGCAGCTTCAGCTCCGGGCCGACCACGATCACCGAGCGGCCAGAATAGTCGACGCGCTTGCCGAGCAGGTTCTGCCGGAAGCGGCCCTGCTTGCCCTTCAGCATGTCGCTCAGGGACTTCAGCGGACGCTTGTTGGCGCCTGTGATGACGCGGCCGCGGCGGCCGTTGTCGAACAGCGCATCGACGGATTCCTGCAGCATGCGCTTCTCGTTGCGCACGATGATGTCGGGCGCACGCAGCTCGATCAGCCGCTTCAGGCGGTTGTTCCGGTTGATCACGCGGCGATACAGGTCGTTGAGGTCCGAGGTCGCGAAGCGGCCGCCGTCCAGCGGGACCAGCGGACGCAGCTCGGGCGGGATGACCGGCACGACGTCCAGGATCATCCACTCCGGCCGCGAGCCGGATTCGACGAAGGAATCGACCAGCTTCAGGCGCTTCACCAGCTTCTTGCGCTTGGCCTCGGACGAGGTCTCGCGCAGGTCGGCCTTCATCTGCTCGCGCTCGGTCTCCAGGTTGATGGCCGAGAGCATGAGCTTCAGCGCCTCGGCGCCGATGCCGGCCTGGAACGAGTCCTGGCCGAACTCGTCCTGGGCGTCGAGATATTGGTCCTCGGTCAGGAGCTGATGCAGCTTCAGCGGCGTCAGGCCCGGCTCGATCACCACGTAGTTCTCGAAATAGAGGATGCGCTCCAGGTCCTTCAGCGTCATGTCGAGCAGCAGGCCGATGCGGCTCGGCAGCGACTTCAGGAACCAGATGTGCGCGACGGGCGAAGCCAGCTCGATGTGGCCCATGCGGTCGCGACGCACCTTGGAAAGGGTGACTTCGACGCCGCACTTCTCGCAGATGATGCCGCGATACTTCATGCGCTTGTACTTGCCGCACAAGCACTCGTAGTCCTTGATCGGGCCGAAGATGCGGGCGCAGAACAGGCCGTCCCGCTCCGGCTTGAAGGTGCGGTAGTTGATCGTCTCCGGCTTCTTGATCTCGCCATAGGACCAGGAGCGAATGCGCTCCGGGCTGGCGATCGAAATGCGGATCTGATCGAAAGTCTGCGTGCCAGTGGGCTGGCCGAACACGTTCATCAATTCGTTATTCATCATCTTCTCCTCGGGCCGGACCGGCAGGGTGCGTCCACCCGGCCGTCTCGGCCGATCCGATCAATCAGAACTGGTTCTGCGTCAGCTCGACATTGAGGCCGAGCGACCGGAGTTCCTTCACCAACACGTTGAAGGATTCGGGGATGCCCGCCTCGAAATTGTCGTCGCCGCGCACGATCGCTTCGTAGGTCTTGGTGCGGCCGGAGACGTCGTCGGACTTCACCGTCAGCATCTCCTGCAGCGTGTAGGCCGCGCCGTAGGCCTCGAGCGCCCACACTTCCATTTCGCCGAAGCGCTGGCCGCCGAACTGCGCCTTGCCGCCCAGCGGCTGCTGGGTGACGAGGCTGTACGGGCCGATGGAACGCGCGTGGATCTTGTCGTCCACCAGGTGGTGCAGCTTCAGCATGTAGATGTAGCCGACCGTCACCGGCCGGTCGAACCGCTCGCCGGTCCGCCCGTCGGTCAGGATCACCTGGCCGGAGTTCTTGAGGCCCGCACGCTCCAGCATCTGGTTGATGTCGTCCTCGCGCGCGCCGTCGAACACCGGGGAAGCGACCGGAACGCCCTTGCGCAGGCCTTCCGCCAGCTCCACCAGCTCGTTGTCCTCCAGCTCAAGCAGGTCGGACTTGTAGGTCCGCTCGCCGTAGATCTCCTTCAGGGTCTTGCGCAGCTCGGCCGCCTTGCCGTTGCCGTTGCGGACCTGGTCGATCATCTGGCCGATCTGCCGGCCCAGATTGGCGCAGGCCCAGCCCAGATGGGTCTCCAGGATCTGGCCGACGTTCATGCGGCTGGGCACGCCCAGCGGGTTGAGCACGATGTCGACCGGCGTGCCGTCCTCGAGGTACGGCATGTCCTCCGACGGAACGATCCGCGAGACGACGCCCTTGTTGCCGTGGCGGCCGGCCATCTTGTCGCCGGGCTGCAGCTTGCGTTTCACCGCGACGAACACCTTGACCATCTTCATGACGCCCGGCGGCAGCTCGTCGCCGCGCTGCAGCTTCTCGACCTTGTTCTCGAAGCGCTTCTCGAGGGCCTTCACGGAATCCTCGAACTGCTTCTTGAGACCCTCGATCTCGGCCATGCGCTTGTCGTTCTTCACGCCGATCTGGCGCCACTGGCCAGGCGTGAACTCAGACAGCGTCTTCTCCGTGATCTTGGTCTCGGCCTTCAGCGTCTTCGGACCGCCGGTGGCGGTCTGGTTCATCAGCAGCTCCTTCAAGCGGCTGTAGAAATTGCGCTCCAGGATCGCCTTCTCGTCGTCGCGGTCCTTGGCCAGACGCTCGATCTCGGCGCGCTCGATGGCGAGGGCGCGCTCGTCCTTGTCCACGCCGCGGCGGGAAAAGACGCGGACCTCAACGATGGTCCCGGAGACGCCCGGCGGCAGGCGCAGCGACGTGTCGCGCACATCGGAGGCCTTCTCGCCGAAGATGGCGCGCAGCAGCTTCTCTTCCGGAGTCATCGGGCTCTCGCCCTTCGGCGTGACCTTGCCGACCAGGATGTCGCCCGGCTTCACCTCAGCGCCGATATAGACGATGCCGGCCTCGTCGAGGTTCTTCAGGGCTTCCTCGCCCACGTTCGGGATGTCTCGGGTGATTTCCTCCTGGCCCAGCTTGGTGTCGCGGGCCATGACCTCGAACTCCTCGATGTGGATCGAGGTGAAGACGTCGTCCTTCACGATCCGCTCGGAGATGAGGATCGAGTCCTCGAAGTTGTAGCCGTTCCACGGCATGAAGGCGCACAGCACGTTGCGGCCGAGCGCCAGCTCGCCGAGGTCGGTCGAGGGACCGTCGCCGATGATCTCGCCCCTCTCCACCAGGTCACCCACCTTCACCAGCGGACGCTGGTTGATGCAGGTGTTCTGGTTGGAGCGCTGGAACTTCAGCAGGTTGTAGATATCGACGCCCGGCGCGGCGGTGTTGGTCTCCTCCGTCGCGCGGATGACGATGCGGGTCGCGTCCACCTGGTCCACCACGCCCTTGCGGCGCGCCACGATGGCGACGCCGCTGTCGCGCGCGACCGTTCCCTCCATGCCGGTGCCGACCAGCGGAGCGTCCGCCTGCAGCAAAGGCACCGCCTGGCGCTGCATGTTGGAGCCCATCAGCGCCCGGTTGGCGTCGTCGTTCTCGAGGAAGGGGATGAGCGCGGCGGCCACCGAGACCAGCTGCTTCGGGCTGACGTCGATGTACTGCACGTCCTCGCGGCGGGCCATGACGAACTCGCCCGCGCGCCGGCAGGAGATCAGGTCGTCCGCCAGCTTGTTGCGGGAATCGAGCCGCGCATTGGCCTGCGCGATGGTGTATTTGCCCTCTTCCATCGCCGAGAGATAGACCACCTCGTCGGTGACCATGCCCTTGTCGACCTTGCGGTACGGGCTCTCGATGAAGCCGTACTGGTTCACCCGCGCGAAGGTGGCGAGCGAGTTGATGAGGCCGATATTCGGGCCTTCCGGCGTCTCGATCGGGCAGATGCGGCCGTAATGCGTCGGGTGCACGTCGCGCACCTCGAAGCCCGCGCGCTCGCGCGTCAGGCCGCCGGGGCCGAGGGCCGAGAGGCGGCGCTTATGCGTGATCTCCGACAGCGGGTTCGTCTGGTCCATGAACTGCGAGAGCTGCGAGGAGCCGAAGAACTCGCGCACCGCAGCCGCCGCCGGCTTGGCGTTGATCAGGTCGTGCGGCATCACCGTGTCGATCTCGACCGAGCTCATACGCTCGCGGATCGCACGTTCCATGCGCAGCAGGCCGAGGCGATACTGGTTCTCCAGCAATTCGCCGACCGAGCGGACGCGCCGGTTGCCGAGATGGTCGATGTCGTCGATCTCGCCGCGGCCGTCCTTCAGGTCGACCAGCACCTTGAGGATCGACAGCACGTCTTCCTTGCGCAGGACGCGGATCGAATCCGGCGAGTTGAGATTGAGCCGCGAGTTCATCTTCACGCGGCCGACCGACGAGAGGTCATAGCGCTCCAGATCGAAGAACAGGCCCTGGAACAGGGTCTCGGCCGTGTCGAGCGTCGGCGGCTCGCCCGGGCGCATGACGCGGTAGATGTCGATCAGCGCTTCCTCGCGCGAGGAGTTCTTGTCGGCCATCAGCGTGTTGCGCATGTAGGGGCCGACATTGACGTGATCGATGCCGAGGGTCGGCAGGTCCTTCGTGCCGGCCTGCTCCAGCTGGTCGAGCACGGCCTGGGTGATCTCCTGCCCGGCCTCGATGAAGATCTCGCCGGTCTTCTCGTTGATGATGTCGACGGCGGCATAGCGGCCGTGCAGCTCTTCCGGCTGCACCAGCACCTCCTTGAGGCCGCCTTCCTGCAGCTTGCGGCCGAGGCGCGGCGTCATCTTGGCGCCGGCTTCCGCCACCGGCTTGCCGGTCTTGGCATCGACCAGGTCCGCCGCCAGCTTCACGCCCTTCATGCGCTCCGGCTCGAACACCGTGGTCCAGCCCTTCTTGCCCTTGCTGTAGACCACCTGGCTGTAGAAGAAATTGAGGATCTCCTCGGCCGACATGCCGCTGAACCGGCGATCCTCGTCGGTCAGCTCGCCGCCCTTGGCGAGCTTCTGCTCCGCGTTCTTGCTCCACAGGGCGAGCAGAAGCGTGGTCGCCGGCAGCTTTCGGCGGCGGTCGATGCGGACATAGACGAGGTCCTTGGCGTCGAACTCGAAGTCGAGCCAGGAGCCGCGGTACGGAATGACGCGTGCCGCGAACAGGTACTTGCCGCTGGAATGGGTCTTGCCCTTGTCGTGGTCGAAGAACACGCCGGGCGAGCGGTGCATCTGGCTGACGACCACGCGCTCCGTGCCGGCGACGACGAAGGTGCCGCTGGAGGTCATCAGGGGCATGTCGCCCATGTAGACGTCCTGCTCCTTGATATCGCGGATGGAGCGCGCGCCGGTCTCCTCGTCGAGATCCCACACAACCAGGCGCAGCGTCACCTTCAGCGGCGCGGCGAACGTCATGCCGCGCTGCTGGCACTCCTCGACGTCGTATTTGGGCTCTTCCAGTTCGTAGCGCACGAACTGGAGTTCCGCCTTCTCGGAAAAGTCCTTGATCGGGAACACCGAGCGGAACACCTCCTGCAACCCGATGCTCTCGCGTTTCTCAGCCGGAACGCCGATCTGCAGGAACTGGTCATACGAGCTCTTCTGCACTTCGATCAGGTTTGGCATCCGCGTGATCTCGCCGATCCGGCCGAAATCCTTGCGAATGCGCTTGCGTCCCGTGAAAGGTTTTGTCATCAGCGACCTCTATCTTCCCTCGAAGCGCGACGCGATGGCCGCGCGTTCAAATCCGATCCGACGGGCTCAATGCCCTGACACTGCCTCTTTGCCCTCGCTCCAACGGTCGGAGACATGCGACCACCGGTCCGATCCCATTGTTCGCGCCGATCGGAGAGGCGCAATTTCCTATCACTTGAGGACGCGGGAAGCGCCGATCGCGAAACCGGCGCTTCCCCCGTTCGAACAACCCGGCTGAAGCTTTACTTCAGCTCGACCTTGGCGCCGGCGTCTTCCAGCTTCTTCTTGAGGTCCTGAGCTTCCTGCTTGGACACGCCTTCCTTCACCGGCTTCGGCGCACCCTCGACCAGGTCCTTGGCTTCCTTCAGGCCAAGGCTGGTGATGGCGCGGACTTCCTTGATCACGTTGATCTTCTTCTCGCCACCATCGACGAGAACAACGGTGAACTCCGTCTTCTCCTCGACCGGAGCCGCAGCGGCACCGCCGCCGACGGCAGCCACCGCAACCGGCGCGGCAGCCGAAACGCCCCAAGCCTCTTCCAACTTCTTGGACAGCTCGGCGGCCTCGAGGACGGTCAGCTTCGAGAGCTCGTCCACCAACTTCTGCAAATCAGCCATTTTTGATCTCCTAGGCTTATCTCGTAACGCGTTGCTTGAACTTCAATTCGGAACCGCTTGAAGAACTGACCGTCACGCGGTCTCGCCCTTCTTGGCATAAGCCCCGAAGACCCGCGCCAGTTGGCCGGCCGGCGCCTGCAGGACCGTGGCGACGCGCGTCGCCGGAGTCTGCAGCATGCCAACCAGCTTGGCGCGAAGCTCGTCGAGCGACGGCAGGGTCGCGAGCGCCTTGATCCCGTCGGGACCAAGAACGTCCGTGCCCATCGAACCACCGACGATGGTGAGCTTCTCGTTGCTGTTCGCGAAGGCGACGGCGACTTTCGCCGCAGCCACCGGGTCCGCCGAATACGCGATCGCGGTCGGACCTTTGAACAGCTGTTCCAGGCCTTCGTACTTCGTGCCTTTCAGAGCGCGCTGTGCCAGCCGATTCTTAGCGACTTTGTAGCCGGCCCCTGCATTCCGCATCTTGCGCCGAAGATCGCTCACTTCGGTTACCGTGAGACCCGCCTGCTTGGTGATGACCACCAGGTTGGCGGAACTCAAGGCGTTCTGCAGATCAGTGACCAGCAACTCCTTGCCAGATCGGTCCACTGTTCGTCTCCGAATCTGGATGCGATGAACCGCCATCGCACCCCGTTGCGCTTGGACCTTTCGTCCTCGCCCGGTTGGGCAAAGCCGGAAGATCCGGTTTGCCTGTCCCAGAAGCTCAAGCCGCGCTTCGCCCAGGGAACCCGCCCGGACGCGCCGGTCGGCCGTGGAACGAAATTCGGTTCAACTCCCGTCTATTGCAGGCGATTGCCTCATTACCTCCGCCCCGAATGACCGGATTGGAGACCTGCAGTCTCGGACAGGGTGGAGAGGTTTCCCTCTCCGATCGCCGCGGCGGCTCCCGGTCGCCCGGTTGCCGCCGTGACGAAACTCGTTACTCGCTTGGCGCGCCGGCCTCAGCCGACGAGCGAACCAACCTCCAGCTTCAGGCCGGGGCCCATGGTCGACGCGATCGACACCTTCTTGATGTAGGTGCCCTTGGAGCCGGACGGCTTCGCCTTGTTGATCGCCGACACGAACGCCTTCACGTTTTCCACCAGCGCCTGCTCGCTGAAGCTGGCCTTGCCGACGCCGGCATGGATCAGGCCGGCCTTCTCGGCGCGAAACTCCACCTGGCCGCCCTTCGCGGCCTTCACCGCCTCGGCGACGTCGTTGGTGACGGTGCCGAGCTTCGGGTTCGGCATCAGGCCGCGCGGACCCAGCACCTTGCCCAGCTTGCCGACAGTCACCATCATGTCGGGCGTGGCGATGACGCGGTCGAAATCCATCTGACCCGCCTGCACCTTCTCCGCCAGATCGTCGGCGCCGACGATGTCGGCACCCGCCTTCTTCGCGGCCTCGGCCTTGTCGCCCTTCGCGAACACCGCGACGCGCAGCGCCTTGCCGGTGCCGTTCGGCAGGGTCACCACGCCGCGGACGTTCTGGTCCGAATGGCGCGGATCGATGCCGAGATTCATGGCGATCTCGACCGTCTCGTCGAACTTCGCCTTCGCAGACGCCTTGATCAGCTTCACCGCCTCTTCGACGCCATAGAACTTGTCGCGATTGATGGTCGCGAGCGCCGCTTTGTAATTCTTACCGGCCATCGCCTAGTCCTCCACCACCTGCAGGCCCATGGAACGGGCAGACCCCTTGATCATCTGGGCCGCCGCTTCGAGGTCGTGCGCATTGAGATCCGCCATCTTCTGCTTGGCGATCTCGCGGCACTGCGCCATCGTGACCGTGCCGGCCGTGCCGCGGCCAGTGGTCGAGGAGCCCTTCTCGATCTGCGCCGCCTTCTTCAGGAAGTAGCTGGCGGGCGGAGTCTTGGTGACGAAGGTGAACGAACGGTCCGAAAAGGCCGTGATCACCACCGGGATCGGCATCCCCTGTTCCATCTGCTGGGTCGCGGCGTTGAACTCCTTGCAGAACTGCATGATGTTCAGACCGCGCTGGCCCAACGCCGGGCCGACCGGCGGGGACGGATTGGCCTTTCCGGCCGGTATCTGCAACTTGATGTAGCCTTCAATCTTCTTTGCCATGTCCTACCTCAGCGGACCCCGAGGGTCCCTAGGTTTGCGGTGCGGCACTTGGCTGGCCTCCCGCATGTTCCGACGAAACCGTCGCCGCGCGGTCGTCTTGGCACCATGAAGGCTTCGCCTTCACAAGCCGCCCACGCCCAAACGCCGCGCGGGCTTGTACTTGCCGTCGGTCCTCGCGGGCCTTCGGCTGCGTCGCAGGATCAGACCTTCTCGACCTGCGAGTATTCGAGCTCGACCGGTGTCGCGCGGCCGAAGATGGAGACCGCCACCTTCAGGCGGCCCTTCTCCTCGTCCACCTCCTCGACGAACCCGGTGAACGAGGTGAAGGGGCCGTCATTGACCCGCACCTGCTCGCCGACCTCGTAGATGATCGCGCGCTTCGGGCGCTCCACGCCCTCCTGCACCTGGTGCAGGATGCGCAGCGCCTCCGCCTCGCTGATGGGCGAGGGCTTGCCCTTGGCGCCGAGAAAGCCGGTCACCTTCGGCGTGTTCATGATCAGGTGCCAGGTGTCGTCGGTCAGCTCCATCTTCACCAGCACGTAGCCGGGGAAGAACTTGCGCTCCGTGTTCACCTTGGCGCCGCGACGCACTTCCACCACTTCCTCGGCCGGAACCAGGACGTCGGTGATCAGCTTGTCCATTCCCTTCTGCGCCGCCTGTTCCTTGAGCGACTGCGCGATCTTGCGCTCGAAGCCCGAATAGACGTGCACGACATACCAGCGGTGTGCCATCGGCTTACTTCCACAACCCCAGCAGATAAGTGACGCCCGTGCCGAGGATCCAATCCACGATCAGGAAGAAGATCGAGGCCAGCACCACCATGACGAACACCATCGCCGTAGTGACCCAGGTCTCCTTCCGGGTCGGCCACGTGACCTTCTTGCGTTCCGCATTGACTTGGCGGCCGAACTCAACCGGGCTGATCTTTGCCATCTAAATCCTGACCAATTCCATTCGAACCTTCAGCGCGCGCCCGTTCCCCGCTAGGAGGAGGCTGGCAGGAGTGGAGGGGCTCGAACCCCCAACCCCCGGTTTTGGAGACCGGTGCTCTACCAGTTGAGCTACACTCCTAATGCGCGCCGGGCTCTTCCTTCTAACGCCGATCCGGCGACCGCTTTCGCTGCCGCCGGAACGACCTGATCCATGGCATTTCAGCCCCCAGGCGTTCACCTGAGGGGCCGCAATGCCTCTTACTCTATGATGCTGGCGACGACGCCTGCGCCGACGGTTCGGCCGCCTTCGCGGATCGCGAAGCGCAGGCCCTCGTCCATCGCGATCGGCGCGATCAGGTGCACTTCCATCGACACGTTGTCGCCCGGCATCACCATCTCCGTGCCCTGCGGCAGCACGATCGTGCCCGTCACGTCCGTGGTGCGGAAGTAGAACTGCGGGCGGTAGTTCGAGAAGAACGGCGTGTGACGGCCACCCTCCTCCTTCGTCAGCACATAGGCTTCCGCCTTGAACTTGGTGTGCGGCGTGATCGAGCCGGGCTTGGCCAGGACCTGGCCGCGCTCGACCTCCTCGCGCTTGGTGCCGCGCAGCAGCGCGCCGATGTTGTCGCCCGCCTCGCCGCTGTCCAGCAGCTTGCGGAACATCTCGACGCCCGTCACCACCGTCTTCACCGTCGGCTTCAGGCCGATGATCTCGACCTCCTCGCCGACCTTCACGATCCCGCGCTCGATGCGCCCCGTCACCACCGTGCCGCGGCCCGAGATCGAGAACACGTCCTCGATCGGCATCAGGAACGGACGGTCCTTCGGACGGTCCGGCTGCGGGATATACTCGTCAACCGCTTCCATCAGCTGCAGGATCGCTTGCTTGCCCAGCGCCGGATCCTTGTCCTCCAGCGCCATCAGCGCAGAGCCGCGCACGATCGGGATCTTGTCGCCCGGGAACTGATACGAGGACAAAAGCTCGCGCACCTCCAGCTCAACCAGGTCCAGAAGCTCCGGATCGTCCACCATGTCGCACTTGTTCATGAACACGACCAGCGCCGGTACGCCGACCTGGCGCGCCAGCAGGATGTGCTCGCGGGTCTGCGGCATCGGGCCGTCCGCCGCCGAAACCACCAGGATCGCGCCGTCCATCTGCGCCGCGCCCGTGATCATGTTCTTCACGTAGTCCGCATGGCCCGGGCAGTCCACATGCGCATAGTGACGCTTCTGCGTCTCATACTCCACGTGCGCCGTCGAGATCGTGATCCCGCGCGCGCGCTCCTCAGGAGCCTTGTCGATCTGGTCATACGCCGTGAACGTCGCACCGCCCGTCTCGGCAAGAACCTTCGTGATCGCCGCCGTCAACGACGTCTTGCCATGGTCAACGTGACCAATCGTGCCTACGTTGCAATGCGGCTTCGTCCGCTCAAACTTCGCCTTCGCCATCTTCTTTCAGTCCTGTGACCAGATCGGTTGCGTCTCTGTCGATCCTCAATCGGGCTGGAATCCCGCGCGGATCCCCTGCCAAATCATGCTCTCGTTCCTGTCGCGCCTTGCCGTCGGGAACCGCCGGCGCGGCGCTTGGTTCTGGAGCGGGTGACGGGAATCGAACCCGCGTAGCCAGCTTGGAAGGCTGGAGCTCTACCATTGAGCTACACCCGCCGATTCACACCCACCCTCCACCCCAGGGCAGTCGCTGGTGGAGGGGGTAGGATTCGAACCTACGTAGGCCGAAGCCAACGGGTTTACAGCCCGTCCCCTTTAGCCACTCGGGCACCCCTCCGGGCTCCCACGACTCCGCCCGCAGCGGAAGTGCGCAATATGGGCATTTACCTTTCGGAGTCAATTTGAAAACACACGAAAAACTCCCTTCCCGCCGATTTCATTGCCGGCGCGAATGGAGTTGTGGCAATACCCAGTTTCAAAACCGACTATAGGGGCCACCATGAACAAGCGCAAGCCACCCTCCCGCGGGCGCGAGAGGGACTCCGGTCGCCCCCGCGATTTGCAGCAAGATCAGAGGCATAAGCCGCATCGTCACGAGGCAGGACGAAGGTCGGATCGAGCCGGCGGTAGCTCTGCGCGCGGTCATCGGGAAGAGCCCCGGCGCGAGCATGCTCAGGAGCAGCGACAGCCGGGAGGGCCCTATTGGCTGTACGGCCACCACGCGGTGACCGCCGCCCTCGCCAATCCGGAACGCAAGATCCTGCGCCTCGCCCACGCCGGGATAGATGATGCGCCCGCCGTCGAGGGGCACGCGTGGGAGCAGGTCCCGCGCGACGTGCTGGAAAGCTGGTTGCCACCCGGAGCGGTCCACCAGGGCCTGGCGGCCAAGGTCCACCCCCTGCCCGATCGCGGCATCGAAGATGCGATCGCCGAGGCCGACAGCCTGGAGCACGCCCAGGTCATGATCCTGGACCAGGTGACCGATCCGCAGAATGTCGGCGCGATCCTGCGCTCCGCCGCCGCCTTTGGCGCCCTCGCGGTCATCCTGACCGAGCGCCACGCGGCGCCGGAGTCCGGCGCCTTGGCCAAGGCCGCCTCCGGCGCGCTGGAGCATGTGCCGCTGATCCGCGTCGCCAATCTCGCCCGGGCGCTGGAACTCCTGAAGAAGGGCGGGTTCTGGATCGCCGGCTTGGCCGCCGAGGCGCCGCAGACCCTGGGGGAAGCCAAGCTCACCGGAAAGGTCGGGCTGGCGCTGGGCGCGGAGGGGCCGGGCTTGCGCCGCTTGACCCGGGAGCATTGCGACTTGCTGGTGCGCCTGCCGACCGGCGGGCCGATCGATCACCTCAATGTGTCGAACGCCGCGGCAGTCGCACTATATGAACTGGTGCACGGACGACGAGCATAGGAACGATAGCCATGGATTTCTTTCGGAACACGGGACGCCTATTTGCCGGCTTGCTGCTCACCATCGCCTTCGGTTTGCCCGCCGTCGCCCAGGAGGCGGAGAGCGATGCGGAATCGGCCGCGCGCTATTTCAATCGCCTGGACCAGAAAAAGCAGGGCTTCTTCACCCTCGCCGACATGCAGCGCATCGAGGCCAAGACCTTCAACCGCACCGACGACGACAAGGACGGCCTGCTCACCCTGTCCGAGTTCAATTTCGGCATTCCTGACGAGGAGCGGGACGTGATCGAGCGCTTCACCCGCCGCTTCCGCTTGGCCGATGCCGACAGCGACGGCCGTATCACGCTGGACGAATACATGGCGTTCTGCGCCAAAGTGGTCACCACCGCCGATACCAATCAAGACGGCATGGTGACCGAGGAAGAGTTCGTTGCCGCAGCGGGCAGCGGATCGGCGGAGTAATCTGTATCCAATCGACCCTGGACTGGTTCTGTCGGGCCGCGCGCCTCCTAGCTGCTCCGAACTCGTCAAGCGCAACCCCGGTCAGCATGAGGATCATCGCGCGATCCCATAGGACTGATGACCTCAGACCGACCGGGTGAGGCCGCCATCAACGCGGATGTTCTGCCCGGTGATGTAGCCGGCACCGTCGGACGCCAGGAATGCGACCGTAGCGGCGATTTCCTCGCTTCGGCCGTAGCGTTTCATCGGCACGCTCTCGCGACGCTCCTCGGTGGCGGGAAGGCTGTCGATCCAGCCCGGCAGGATGTTGTTCATCCGGATGTTCTCCGGAGCGTAGGTGTCGGCGAATATCTTCGTGAAGGACGCAAGCCCCGCGCGGAAGACGGCGGACGTCGGAAACATCGCGCTCGGCTCGAAAGCCCATGCGGTCGAGATGTTGATGATGGCGCCCGACCTTTGCTTCTGCATTACGGGGGTCACAAGCCGCGTCGGGCGGATGACGTTCATCAGGTAGATATCGAGCCCCTTGTGCCAGTCTTCGTCGGTGATCGAGAGGATTGGCGCGCGCGGACCGTGTCCTGCGCTGTTGACCAACACGTCGATCCGACCCCATGCGGAGACGGCGAGGTCGACAAGCTTGCCGAGATCGTCGTTCGACTGGTTTGATCCGGTTACGCCAACGCCGCCGAGCTTGCGCGCCAGATCCTCACCCTTGCCCGAGGACGACAGGACTGCAACCTTGAACCCCTCAGCGGCGAGCCTCATGGCAGCAGAGGCTCCCATTCCGCTTCCGCCAGCCGTGATCAGTGCGACCTTTTCTACTGCCATCTCTATCTCCTGTCTGGTGAAGCAGAGGGCTTCTGGCGCATGCAGAGAACCCGTACCAGCATTGTACCCGCATGTTCTGACTCTCCTCTACAGCAATGAGAGTCTCAATCCGGCGAAAACCAAAGCGAGGGTCTCAGGAAGTCGCGCGCGGCCGAACGCCTCGCGGATCAGTGAACGCGCCAAGTATTACTGCCTTCCCATATTGCCTCCGAAGCAGCTTTAGGTTGCGTGGCGCCACAGTCAAGCCGCGGTTGCCTCTAGCGCGTTGTTCGCTGTTCCGTCATGGTCGTGCCTGGTCGTTCCTTACGGTGTTGAATATGAGTTCGAGCCAGGACATCGCATCGGCGCGCTCGGCTTCCAAAGGCCTGTCCATCACCCTCCTCGCTCTCGCTGAGATCGCGGGCATGAGCCTGTGGTTCGCGTCGGCCGCAATTCTTCCGGATATGGTGCGCGAATCCGGGATCAACGCCGCACGACAGGCGATGCTGTCGAGCGGGGTGCAGCTTGGCTTCGTCGCGGGCGCCCTGGCGGTGGCGGCGAGCGGGCTTGCCGACCGGTTCGATCCGCGGCGCGTGTTCGCGCTCTCCGCTGTGTTGGCCGCGCTTTGCAACGCCGCGCTGCTGGTCGTGCCGATCGGCGGCGACATCGCGGTCCTGCTACGATTTCTCACCGGCCTGCTGCTGGCCGGCGTGTATCCCGTGGGCATGAAGATCGCGGTCGGCTGGGGCACCCGGGATCGCGGGCTGCTGGTCGGCCTGCTGGTCGGCGCACTCACCATTGGATCGGCGCTGCCGCATCTCGCGGCCTATCTCGGCGGCGCGGACTGGCGCAGCGTGATCGTGGCGACTTCGGCGCTGGCCTTCGCCGGCGGATTGCTGGTGCTGCCCTGCGGCCTCGGCCCGCATCACGCGCGGGCACCGCGCTTCTCAACCCGCGCCATCGCGCTGGCCTGGACCAATCGGCGAATCCGCCTCACCTATCTCGGCTATTTCGGCCATATGTGGGAACTCTATGCAATGTGGGCGTGGGTCGGCGTGGCCGCCGCCGCCTCCTATGGCGCGCTGCTGGGCGAAGCGGAGGCAACCCGCCTTGCCAAGCTCACCGCCTTTCTCGCGATCGCTCTCGGCGGCGTGACCTGCGCGCCCGCGGGCTGGCTCGCCGACCGCATCGGGAAGGCGCAGGTGACGATCATCGCGATGGCGCTCAGCGGTTCTGCCGCGATCGCCACCGCCTTCAGCTTCGGCGGGCCGATCTGGCTGTCGTTCCTCCTCATCGTGATCTGGGGCATTTTCGTGGTGCCGGATTCGGCCCAGTTCTCAGCCCTGGTTGCCGATGCGTCCCCGCCCGATCTCGCCGGCAGCGTCATGACCCTGCAGACCGCGCTCGGCTTTGCCCTCACCGCCGTGACGGTGCAGGTGACGCCGCTGCTCGCACAGTCCTTCGGCTGGCCCGCCGTCCTCGCCGGTCTCGCGATCGGTCCGGCGGTCGGGATCGCCGCGATGATGCGGTTGCTGAAAAGTTAGCTGTCGATCTCGTTCAGCAGGCTGTTCCACGCGCCGATCCGCGGAGAGCGCGGCGCCTCGCGCGTCCATATGCTCCAGGGAACAGTCCGCGGGTGGATGTGAGGATGCCCCAGCTTCCCACGTCCATCGCCGACAGGTTGTGGGATTTCAGCGCGTGCCTCACGCCGCGGTCGGGCCCGTCGCCGTGGCGGCGAAGATTAAGCCGGTCGGCGGCGGGCGACTTGTCGTGCGGAAGACTGGAAGAAGCTTGCGCTAATTAGGCTCGCGATAGCCGGTGCCCTGCCTTTTGAAGGAACGCGCATCTTGTTGCGCAGCGCCGGGCTCGCGCCGGTCGCTGCCCACGTCGTCCCGATTGTCCCGCCACGACGGAACCGGGAATTCCTGGCTCTCGACCCGCTCGTCGCGGATCGTGACGCCCGAAACACGCTGAATGCGTCGCCGGATGTATTGCATTGCCCTGTTCCTGAACTCTCTCGACTGGGTCGCGCGCCAGGGACCAAGACCAGGGCGCCGCGTGCTCTGCAGTGAACAGGTGCTAAACGGAAAAGTTCCGATCACGATGCGGATGAAACGCGCTTCTTAACGCGCGCCCGACGCCAGAGATCGCGCGCCTTTTCATCGCCTGGCAACACGTCGAACGCACTTTCGAAATCGCGCCCGGCCTGGCCGCCGCCATGCGGCACCATGAGCGGCACATCGCGCGCATCAGGCCGCCGCTCGTCATCCCTGCCGGGAGAGGTAATCGTGTCCTTGGGGCGCTTCATAGTGACCTTCTCGGATGGCAGCCAGCACAATGCATGGCTGCCGTGATCGTTCCATCCAGGCATGTAAGCATGCCTGAACCGCGCCGCTGTGAACAAGGTCACGATGCGTAACAAGCGCGTGAAGGTTTAGGCGCCGCCGCCCGGGATTTCAGGGCTGACCCGGGCGGCGGCTCTCCGATGGCGCGTCACCCGTCTGCGCACGGATGATGCGCCGGAGCACGATCAGGCGCGCGCCGGGGACGAGAGGCGGCGCCGGCCGATGGAGTTCATGAAATCGACAAGGTCGGAGGCGAAACGTTTCGGCACCTCCCATTGCAGGCTATGGCCCGCGCCAGCATAGACTCGAAGCTCCGCGCCGGCGATCGCACGGGCGATCTCCTGCCGCTGCGCGTGGGTCGAGAAGCCATCGCGCTCGCCCCAGTATAGGATGGTCGGCGCGACGATCTTCGGAAGCTCGGCGAAGTCGTCATAAGCGAGGATCGCCTTCATCACGGCGCGCCACACATGGACCGGCACGCGCGCGCTTTCCGCAAGAATCGTGGCGAAGAATGCCTCCGGCACCGGCTGCGCGAGTGTCGAGACCTGGAACGCTTGGATCAGACCAGCGTCCACCGGATCCTCCATCGCCTCGAGGGATGCGAGCATCTCCCGAAGCTCGGCATTGTCGGCCTGCGCGTTGAAGGTGCCGATCAGCACGAGCCCCGCGACACGCTCCGGGAAATCGAGCGCGAAGCGTTGCGCCACCAGGCCGCCCATCGAATGGCCCGCGACGATCGCCTCCGGGATTCCCCGCAGCCGCATGAATTCCGCGAGATCGGCCGCCAAATCGCTTGGATGGTAGCCGATCGCCGGCTTGTCGGATTTGCCGAAGCCGCGCTGCGACAGGGCGATGACCCGGATCGAGTGCGGCAGGTGCGCGATCACCGTCTCGTAGGACCGCCACGAGTCCGGAAATCCATGCAGCAGGATGATGGGAACGGCGCCCGCCGGTCCCTGCTCGACATAGCGCAGGGTCACGCCATTGGGCAGCCGAATGGCTTGCTCAGTCAGCATCCGAGTTCCTTTCCGAAAAATCCGCGAGTCACATCGTATCGAGAGTCGGCTCGATCTCCGCGGTCCGCCAGGCGTCATTCAGTTCCTGGCGCACCAGCATTGCTTCATCTGTCTTGCCTTGCGCCGTCAGGGCCTCGACTAGACCGAACAAGGACCGGCCGCTGCGCGGATTCTTCCGGAGATCGGCACGGAACACCGCTTCGGCCTCGGCAGCGCGGCCGACCTTCAGCAGGGCGGCGCCCAGACTTTCCCGCACGGGATAGTGCCAGTCCGCCGGCTCGTTGTAGGCGAGCTTGTCCTGCGTCGCGACCGCGACCTCAAGATCTGTGACCGCCTTTTCCAGATCACCCTTCTGCGCGGCGATGCGCGCATCGACGATCGCGAGGCCGATATTCAGCACTCCCTTTGCAGGCGAGTTGCCATAGCGGCTTTCTATCGGCAGCGAGGCGGCAATCTTTGCCAATCCCTCCCGCTCTGCCGCCGCGCTCTTCGCCGAGCCTGTGGCAGCGAAAGCGAGACCGCGCGCATAGTGGCGCAGGCCGCGTGAGATCGGCAGGTCTTCCGCCGGCTCCTTTGCCGCCAGCACGGTTTTCCAATCGTGGAAGCGGACGGCGGTCAGCAGCGGATACATGCCGAAATATTCGGTCACGAAGTTCCGCAGCTCCGGTATGTCGTCGCCGTGGCTATGCAGGCTCTCGATCAGCCGCGACGCCGCTTCTCGCGCATCGCCGTAGCGCCCTTCCATGCCGCGCGCGGCGGCGATGAAATGCAGATTGTGGTGGAAGTAGAGCATGGGATAGGCGCCTCTCACATGCTCATTGTCGATGTAATCCTTGTCGACCTTGGCCGCGATCACGTTGGCGTCGGCCGCCGCCTTGTAGTCGCCGACCAGCATGTAGATGTGAGAGGGCATGTGCACCAGATGGCCGGACGCCGGCGCGATGGTTTCCAGCCGCTTGGCCGCCGCCAGCGCCCACTCGGGATGCGGCGATGCCTCGACGGCGTGAATGTATAGATGATTGGCGCCGGGATGGCTGGGATCACGCATCAGCACGCGCTCCAGCACGGCGACAATCTCCATCGTTTTGTCCCAAGGCTGCCCGTCCTTGGTCCACAGGTTCCAGGGATTGAGGTTCATCATGCTCTCGGCATAGAGCGTCGCCGCGTCGAGGTCGTCCGGATAGGCATCGCTCAGCGCTTTCATGCGCGCCGAAAATGCCTCGGCGAGCTTCTTCTGATCGGCATTGGGATCGCTGGAATAGCGTGCAGCCAACGCCTCGACATAGGCTCGTTCGCGCGCCGGCGCCTTGTCCGCAAGCTTCAGCGCCTTCTGCACCGTCTCGTACGCCTGCTTCAGCTGCGCCGGGTCGGCCGGCAGGTTGTAGTTGGGACCGAGCGCGTAGGCGATGCCCCAGAGCGGCATCGGTGAGTTCGGATCCAGCTCTGCCGCGCGCTGGAAAGAGCGGATCGCTTCCGCATGATTGAACGCGAAGGTCAGGATCAGGCCCTGATCGAAGAAGCGCTGCGCGTCCTCCTGGGATGTCGCAATGGTGTGTTGATGGTCTCCCAGTCCTTCGATCAAGGTCGCGGACTCGTCGTGCGCGATCGCGCCGGATGCCGTCAGGGCAATCACGGCGGCCGCACTCAGCAGATATTTGCGCATATCACACTCCATACATGTCACTCGCGTCGGGCGCGCCGGAGGCAGGAACTTGGGTTCGGCGCCGCCCGGTGAATACGGGGTGGCATTTAAGCGAGATGCGGAGCATCGGCTGTGACCTACGCCACAGCCCCAGGCGAAGTTTGACGCGCATGCGATTCGCAAGGCAAGCGTCCGATGCGGCAAAGTGCAGCGACCCTGACCCGATTGCGGGCCACGTAACCACCAGCCAAGCCTCCCCCAGCAGGTCCGCGTGAATGCCGCGGCCTGTGCCGAGGCGTCCACCAAGCTCGATGCCATGATCGCTCAGACGCGAAGGAAGCCGACCGGACACCGGCCGCACATTCGGCCGCCGGCTGCCTGCCCAGCCCTGCTGCCGAGAGCGTCCAGCGGCGAGAGCCTCCAATGCGGGGAACGCTCCGCCCCCGATCAGCCGGCCTTGGATGCGAATAAGTCTCAGTTGCACTAAGCCGAAGAAGCCTCTATGCTGGGCGCACCTTTTCCCATCGGAGTCACGCGATGTCTCGTGTTACGCGCCGCTCAGTCCTGTTGTCCGCTGCCGGTCTCGCCGGCCTGTCCGCCCTGCCGCTGCGCCGCGCCAGCGCCGCAGGCGAAGTGAATGTCTATTCCGCCCGGCACTATCCGGCCGACGAGCAATTGTTCGCCCTCTTCACCGAAGAGACCGGCATCACCGTCAACCAGATCAAGGGGACCGGCGCCGAGTTGATGGAGCGCCTGAAGCTCGAGGGCGCGCAATCGCCGTGCGACGTTTTCGTGACGGTCGACGCCGGCAACCTGTGGCGCGCGCAGGAGGAAGGGGTCTATCAGCCGGTCAGCTCGGCCGAGCTGGAGCAGCACATCCCCGCCAATCTGAGGGAGCCTTCCGGCCTCTGGTTCTCGTTCGCCAAGCGGGCGCGCGTCATCGTCTATGACACCACCAAGGTTAAGGCCGAGGAGCTTTCCACCTATGAGGACCTGGCCAGCGAGGAATGGAAGGGGCGCATCCTGATCCGCTCCTCCGGCAACATCTACAACCAGTCCCTGGTCGCCTCGATGATCCACAACAACGGGGTCGAGGAGACGCAGAAATGGTGCGATGGCATCGTCGCCAACATGGCGCGCCCGCCCAAGGGCGGCGACACCGACCAGATCAACGCGTTGATCGCCGGCGAAGGCGATCTTGCCGTGTCCAACACCTATTACTTCGCGCGCATGCTGTCGGGCGATGACGACGCGCTCAAGGAGAAGCTCAAGAACGTCAAGATCTTCTTCCCGAACCAGAGCGGTCGCGGCACCCATGTGAACGTATCCGGCGCCGGCGTCGCCGCCAACGCGCCGAACAAGGAGAACGCGATCAGGTTCCTGGAGTTCATGATCTCGCCCGAGGCGCAGGCGATCTTCGCCGGGGCCAATTTCGAGTATCCGGTCCGCGACGGCGCCGAGCAGGCGCAGGTCATCGCCTCCTGGGGCGGGTTCAAGGAAGATCCGATCGACGTCGTCGAACTCGGCCGCAACAACGCCGAGGCCGTCAAGATCATGGACCGCGCCAGCTGGGCCTAGGCTCCAGTCTCGCTACCGATTTGCTGCGACACGGCCCCATTCGGGGCCGTGTTTTTTTCGGCCTGCTCAGACGAAGAACTTCAGCCCGTTGATCACCTTGTCCACGACCTTGCGCTCCGCGTGGACGCCGATGCCGACCAGGTCGAGCGCCTCCGTGGCTTGCGCGGCAATTGCGGCGCGGTTGTCCGCGTCGTTGCTGGTCTTGAACAGGGGCGCGGTATAGACCGCGATCCGCAGGGTGCGCGACAGGGCGCGCTGGTGCGTGCGCGCAAGTTCGGCGGCGTCAGCGCCATAGACGAACACCGGCTCGCGGATCAAGGGCGTATAGAATCGGCCGCTGCCGTCGCGATACGGTTCGCCCACCAGTTGCGGATAGGTGCCAGCGAGGCCACCGGTCAGGAAGGCGGCGACATTGGCGATCTGCCAAGGCAGCAGGTCGCGGCGCAGGACAAGCGCGGTCTTTGTCGGATAGATCATGTCTGCAATAATGGGGGCTTCCGTCCTCCGGTCTTGAACGTTTGTGCATGATTGAGGCGAGAGACTTCCTGAAACAGGACGAGCCGGCCGCCGGCTTCCGCCGGCTGGCGGCGCGCTTCCAGGGCCATGCCTATGATCCGCACCGCCACGAGACCTATGCGGTGGGGCTGACCCTGCACGGGGTGCAGGAATTCCACTATCGCGGCGCGGTCCGGGCCAGCAGCAAGGGCCAGGCGATGGTGCTTCATCCCGACGAAGCGCATGACGGCCATGCCGGCATCGAGGATGGCTTCACCTATCACATGCTCTATGTCGACCCGGCCCTGGTCTGCGCCGCGCTGGATGGCGCGCCGCCGCCCTTCGTGCCGGAGGCGGTGGCAAAGGACGACGAGCTTGCCGCCATTCTCGCCGAGGCGTTCGAGGACTTCCCCGCCCCGCTCGCGCCGATGGCGGTCGATGCCACCATTGCACGCCTCGCCGATGCGCTCGACCGGCGCAGCGACCGGCGGCCTCACCGCCCGCGCGCGCGGCACTCATTCGCAGCGGCGGAACGCGCGCGGCAATTGCTCGAGGAAACTACGGACCCCGCCATCTCGTCCGCGGAGCTGGAGCAGACGACGGGGCTCGACCGCTACGCCCTGGCGCGCGCCTTCCGCGCCGCCTTCGGCAGCTCGCCCCATCGCTATCTGGTGGCGCGCCGCGTGGCGCGGGCGCAACGCCTGCTGGCGACTGGCGCCAGTCTGGCCGAGGCGGCGGCGGGCACGGGCTTCGCCGACCAGAGCCACTTCACGCGGCATTTCAAGGCGCATCTCGGCCTGACGCCGGGGCGCTATCTCAGCCTGCAGCGCGCCGCGTGAGGCGGCGCTCCTCTCTCTCACGGAGTTGCCCATGCTCTTGAAAGGCTCCTGCCATTGCGGCGCGGTGAAGTTCGAGCTGAAGGCCTACGCGCCGGTGCCGTATATGCGCTGCTATTGCTCGATCTGCCGCAAGACCGCCGGCGGCGGCGGGTACGCAATCAACCTCGGCGCCAAGGCCAAAAGCCTGAAGGTGCGCGGCAAGGACAACATCGCGAAGTTCAATGCGCGGATCGACGGCAAAAGGAGCCCGGCCGAGCGCAGCTTCTGCAGCAAGTGCGGCACCGCGCTGTGGGTGTGGGATCCGCGCTGGCCCGATTTCATCCATCCGTTCGCGAGCGCCATCGACACCAAGCTGCCCAAGGCGCCGGAGCACGTCCACATCATGCTCGATTCCAGGGCCGATTGGGTGACGCTCGAAGCCGGGCCCGGCGATCCGCAATTCGCAGAATATCCCGAACTGTCATTGGAGGAATGGCATCGCGCGCACGGCATGCTGAAGAAGGCGTGAGCGGCAGCGCTCAGGGTCTCTGGTAGAGCCAGCGGCATTCCACCAAATCGACTGCGGCTTGCATCGCGACAGAAATTTTTCGGCACGTTGCCGAAAGAGCACAACGCGCTGCGCGCGCCGCTCAAATGATGCGCTGCCCCGCGGCGGCGTCATGGGTTCGCCGCCGTTTCCACAATGTTGACGCAATTCATTCGCACCTCGTTCCGCTTATTCAGCGGACGTTCATCCCGGCGCCGAAACATCGCGAAGGAATTCGTGAGCGCGATGGTCAGGAAACGACTGTCAGGCACAGCTTTCCGGCACTTGAACGCGGCACCGGCGATGAGCTCCGGAACACCTTCAGCCATTGCGCGGTTTGCCCACCGGCAGGTTCCGGATGAAACGCGGAGGACCCGCGCCATGATCACCCGACGACGTGCACTTGTGGAACTGAGGAGCGCGGCCTGCGTCGGATCGGCCGCAATCCTCGCCCGAAGCGGGGCGGCAGTCTCCGAACGATCGAGGCTCCCTCGGAGACGCGGCCCGCTTCGGGCACCAGGTCCCGGAAACGCAGAATCGAGGCGCTGATGACCAGCGCCGCGGCAACGCCAAGGCCGCCATCGGAACGGCGCCGCGCATGAAGCTCCCACTACCCTCTCCACGCAACGGACCCCGCACTTCGCCATCCCCCCGAGCGATCGTCGGATCCGTCAGCGGGAGAGGGTATTTTTTTGAAGCCCCGTCCACTCGTTGAATTCCGGGCCCATCTTCCGTTGAGGGGGAAGGGAAAGTCGTCATGGCAAACGCGGAGCGCGGCGGGCGTCATCATGCAATCCCTACCTGTCTTGCCTTCTCCGCGTGGCCGAGTTATCTTCTGCTTCTCTTCCACCTCGAATCGCCGGGAGGCCTGCATGGGTAGAATGTTTGTGCCGATCGATCCCGGCCCGTCCGAGCATTAGGACATTCGAAGCGCAGGCCGGCCCACCGCCGCCTGCTCATCAAACTCCCTAAGCGACACCGGCAACCGCGATCCACCGCCCGTTGGCGTGTATTTGCGCTGCCCTTGAGTCTCTGCGTTTTCGATTTGGAGCGGCTGCCGCTTGCGTGGCGCCGATTGATTCGATGAGCGTTCTTGCCCGATTTCGCGACCGCGCGCCCTTCCGCGACGTGCTCGCTTTCAGCCTTGGCCACTGGCGTCGTCAGATGGCCCTGGTGGTGTCCATTGCCCTCGGCGTCCTGCTGATGACGCTGGCCGACGTGCTGCTGCCGATCTATGTCGGCCGGCTGATCGACGCCCTCGCTCCGGTGCTGCAGGCCGGCGAGACGGCGGATCGCAGCACGGCCATGCGCGAAGCGATCTGGGCCCTGGCCGCGATGGTCGGCCTCGGCCTTCTCATGCTCGTCACGCGCCATCTCGCCTTCATCGGCGTCTGCAGGCTGACGTTGAACCAGATGGTCGATGCGGCGCGCGAAGCTTTCTGGAAGGTGCAGCGCTTCGCGGCGGAGTGGCACGCCAACACCTTCGCCGGCTCGATCGTGCGCAAGGTGACGCGCGGCATGTGGGCGATCGATTTGCTCAACGACACGGTGCTGCTCGCGCTGCTGCCGTCCTTCGTGGTGCTGGTCGGCTCGACGATCCTGCTCGGCTGGCACTGGCCGCTGATGGGCCTGATGGTGGCGGTCGGCGCGCTCGTGTTCATCGCGTTCACGGCGTTCCTATCGATCGGCTATGTCGGGCCCGCCGCGCGCCTCTCCAACCAGTGGGACACCAGGACCGGCGGCGCCCTGGCCGACGCCATCACCTGCAACCCCGTGGTCAAGTCCTTCGGCGCGGAGGAGCGTGAGGACGGGCGGCTGCGGAAGGTGCTGGGGAAGTGGCAGACGCGGACCTACCGCACCTGGATGCGCGCCACCAACAACAGCACCGGCCAGATCCTGGCGCTCATCATCCTGCGCACCGCCGTCATCGGCCTGGCGCTGCATCTCTGGTGGGTGGGCGAGGCCAGCGCCGGAGACGTCGCCTATGTGATCACGGCCTATGTCGTCATCCAGGGCTACCTGCGCGATGTCGGCATGTATATCCGCGACCTGCAGAAGTCGGTGAACGACATGGAGGAGCTGGTGGATATCCATGCCCAGCCGCTCGGCATAGAGGACCGCATGGGCGCTCAGCCCATCGTGATTCGGCACGGCCGAATCACATTCGAAAATGTCCGCTTCCACTACCGCGGCCATCAGCAGCCGCTCTATGACGGGCTCAGCGTCACGATCGGCGCGGGCGAAAAGATCGGACTCGTGGGCCTCTCCGGTTCCGGAAAGACCACTTTCGTGAAGCTGATCCAGCGACTGCACGACGTGGATGGCGGCCGCATCCTGATCGACGGCCAGGATATCGCAACGGTCGCGCAGGCCAGCCTGCGCGCACAGATCGCGATCGTGCAGCAGGAGCCGATCCTGTTCCACCGCTCGCTGGCGGAGAACATCGCCTATGCCCGGCCCGGCGCGACACAGGCCGAGATCGAGCGCGCGGCACAGCTCGCCAACGCGCATGATTTCATCGTCAAGCTGCCCAAGGGATATGGCACGCTGGTGGGCGAGCGCGGCATCAAGCTCTCCGGCGGCGAGCGCCAGCGCGTCGCCCTCGCCCGCGCCTTCCTGGCCGACGCGCCGATCCTGATCCTGGACGAGGCGACCTCCAGCCTTGATTCGGAATCGGAGGCGCTGATCCAGGAGGCGACGGAGCGCCTGATGCAGGGGCGCACGACCATCGTCATCGCGCACCGCCTGTCGACGGTGCGCGCCCTGAAGCGCATCCTCATCTTCGATCGCGGCCGGATCATCGAGGAAGGCGACCACCATGCTTTGATCGGCCGCGAGGAGGGCGTCTATCGCCGTCTTTTCGACCGACAAGTCGGCGGGTTGTTGGTTGAAGCTGGCTGACCGGCATGCGATGCAATCCCTCCCCCGAAACGGGGAGGGATCAGCAGTCGAAAGAACAATATCGATGTCGTCGCCTCACGTCCTCGCTGTCCACCGCAGCCGCACCCACAGCTTCAGCAAAACGCCCGCGCTCTCCATCCGCCTGATCGCGGGGATTGGCGTGGAGGGCGATGCGCATGCGGGCCAGACCGTGAAGCACCGCTCCCGCGTCGCGCGGGACCCGACCCAGCCCAATCTGCGCCAGGTGCATCTGATCCACGCCGAACTGCACGACGAACTGAACGAGGCCGGCTTCAGCGTGAAGCCCGGCGACATGGGCGAGAACATCACCACGCGCAGCCTTGACCTGCTCGCCCTGCCCACCGGCACGCGCCTCATGATCGGCGAGGCCGTGATCGAGGTGACCGGCCTGCGCAACCCCTGCGTCCAGCTCGACCGCTTCCGCCCCGGCCTGATGCACGCGACGCTCGATCGCGACGCAGCGGGCGCCCTCGTTCGTAAAGCTGGCGTGATGGGCATTGTGCTCGCGGGCGGCGACGTGCAGTCCGGCGATCTTATTCGCGTTCAGACGCCTGATGGTCCGTCCAGGCCGCTCGCACCCGTCTAGCGAGCGCTGCCTAGCTACCTTCGCTCTCCTTTGGTCCTCGCTGTGCTCGGCGCTGGCAATGTTCGTCGTGCTCGACCTCGAGCTCACGCTCAATTTCCTGATCGCCGCCGCTCTCGCGCGGTGGCCCGCCGCGCGTTGCGGAGATGCGCTCGTTCGCTGCTTCCGCCGCCGATTTGCGCGCAGGCTCCTCGACCTCATGCGGCTTGTGCTTGGGCGCCGGACCGAAATTCCGCCGTCCATGGATCATGGACATTGCTCCGCTGTGATCAATGATCCGGAAAAGAGAGAGGCTTCCGCTCTCTCGTTCGAGCGCTACTGCCAGGCGTGGCCGTTAACGCTGGCGGCCCTTACGGCCACCTTCCGGGGCTTGTTGCGATCCCTCGGGAAAGTTGCTCGGGTTGCGCTCGCCGCGCGCGGTGTCCTGGTGGGATTGGCCGACATGGCCCGGCCGCCCGCGCTGCTCGTACGCATGCTTGCCTCCTTTGCTGGCGGATTCCGGCTTCGCAGAGCCGGGTGTTTCGCGGTCCTTCTTCTCAGCCATTCTCGATCTCCTCATTGATGCCTTGCGGAACGAACGCCGCTTCGTTCGCGTCAAGCTTTGCTCTTTTGGTAAACCGCCCGGCGCAGGCCCTGTTGCCCCCGCGAGTCGAAGGCTATCCTGTGGTGCGAAATCAATGGCGAGGTCCCCGATGTGGCCGTTCAAACGCCGGCGCGACCTATCCGCGGCACTTGGCTGATGAAGTCATCCATGAGCTGATCGAGAGCCCACGACCGCCACGCACGACTCCCGCGCCCGCGCGAATCTGCTTCAGTCTGCTGCAGGTGCGTGATGAACCCCTCAAGCAGGCGCGGCTGCTCACGGAACTGGGCTCGAACGTGCGGCTGGTCCATGGCAGCGCCGATAGCCTGCTCGGCAGCCTTGGATCGCCGCCGGGCATCCACTACGGACCGATGCTTCCCGGCTTTGCACGCTGCGTCAGCGCGCTCGTGACGCTGGAATTCGGCCAAGCGGCACCGATGCCCGCTACCTGAACAGCTCCGCCTCGATCTCCTGCAGCTCGACCTGCGTGGTCTGCTTGTCGAACAGGCAGAGCATGTAGGTCTCCTCATCATCATCCGCCTCAGGCAATTTGCCGGCTACGATCAAGGCGGCTTGATGCTCATAGCCGGGGGCGCTCCATAGCACGCGCGATTGCTGCAGCTTGCTGGCAATCTGGCAGGCGGCGCCGGCTTCCTTGATCAAGGCCTCGTCGCCGATCGCCGCGCGCGCAATCCCGCTCGCCGGCAGCTGCCCCAGCAACATGGCGGCAATCGCTAGTAACCATAGCGTCCAAGAACGGGGCACGCGCGCGATCATGGAGCGGCGCTCGGGTTGTTCCATCTCATCACAACACCGCGCAGGGCGTCCGGTTGCGCCGCGTCCCTCACAATCGGGAGAACCGGCGCGCAGACAGACGTGCCGGCGCGACGCTTCCAAGCACCGCGAAGAACGCATTATGCTATGGGCACTCCACACGACGACAGAGAGGATGAACAGCATGTCACATCCCGCCATCGCTCCCGGCCGTGTTGCGGTCATTACCGGCGGCGCGTCGGGCATCGGCCTCGCCGCGGCGCGCAAGTTCGCCGCGACGGGCATGAAGATCGTGCTCGCGGATCTCAAAGGTGACGCGCTGGAGCAGGCGGCCGCCGCCGTTGCCGAAGTGGCGAAGGGCGGCAAGGCCGACGTGCGCGCCGTCGCGACCGACGTCGCGGTGATGGAGGAGGTGCAACGCCTGAGACAGGCCGTCTATCAGAGCTTCGGCGAGGTGGCTGTCCTGATGAACAATGCCGGGATCGGCGATGGCGGTGGCCCGTTCGAGAATTATGAGCGCTGGCAGCGCGTGCTGGCGGTCAATCTGTGGGGCGTCATCAACGGCACCCAGGCCTTCACCCAGGCGATGATGGCGCAGGGAACGCCCGCCGCGATCATCAATACCGGGTCGAAACAGGGCATCACCACGCCGCCTGGCGACACCGCCTACAATGCCAGCAAGGCCGGCGTGAAGGTGCTGACCGAGGGGCTGGCCCATGCCTTACGCAACATCGCAGGCTGCCGGGTCACGGCACATCTCCTGATCCCCGGCCATGTCTGGACCGGCATCACCGGCCGCAAGCCCGGTCAAACCGATCACGAGAAGCCGAAGGGCGCCTGGACGCCGGAGCAGACCGTCGATTTCATGCTGGAGCGCCTGGCCGACGGTGATTTCTACATTCTCTGCCCCGATCACGCCGTGCCGCACGCGCTGGATGCGCGGCGCATCCAATGGGCGGCCGACGATATCATCCAGAACCGCCCCGCGCTGTCGCGCTGGCATCCGGACTTCAAGGACAGGTTCGCGGAATACGTGAAGGACGTCACGCCACAGATCGGGGCAAGCCGCCCGCGACGTGCGGCCGTCGCTCCGCTTCACCAGTCAGTACATCCGTGAGCTGGCAAAGGCTGAAGCGACGACCGGGACCCGGAGGTCCCGAGAGACAGGCCGGACCGTCGGCGGTCCAGACTGTGTCAGAGAAGCCTGATCTGGCCAAACCGGGCCGGATCGATGCCCAACGTCCTCAGCGCCTGGTCGCTGGGCCGCTGGCCCATGTTCACCGCCGCCCCGCATTCCCGCGCGGCAGCCAGCACGTCCAACCAGGACCGGATCGCCGCCAGGATCGACCGCTTCTGGCCAAAAGTCTCGTTCGTTTCAAGGACATCAACGGACATCAGAAGTCACCTTGCTCGCTACCCATCACCCCCTGACATTGGTCAATATAGGTGACGTATTGCGCCGCACAAGTGGCATTGTGCGCTGCAACATAAACTTCTTAACGAAGTTGCGTGACTGCTGCTTTGCTAGCGGAGGACCTGGTAATGCGCTTCGGTCGGCTGGCAGGCCTTGCCATTGATGGGGAGGATGTCCTGTGGGCAAGCGGACATGACAATGATGCAATCAAGCTCCGCCCGCAGCACGACGTAGTCGCCCGCCTTCGACAGCGGCTCGCCCCAGCTTGTCGAACCGTCCGGCGCGACGGGGATGTTCATCCAAAGATTGAGCGGACTCGGCACCTCCGGCGCGTCGAGGCCGATCTGCCGCATCGCCGCCTTCAGATTATCGGTGCAGTTGTCGTGATACTCCGTGCAGCCGAGCAGGCCGTAGCGATAATCGTCGCACGCCGCGATGATGGTGTCGTGCCGCCCGGGCGAGGTGTCCTCCACCATCGTGAGGATCGGCCGCCGCCGGTTGGTGTGCAGCGCGTCGCCCTTGCGCGGCCAGAGCCGTCCGAGCGTCGGGCGCATATGCTCCATCGACATGAACTCGGTCAGGTCCTCGGCGCTGAAGCACCAGGTGTCCACCACCTGGCTGCCATGGGTGTTGATGATCTTGATCGACTGCCCCTTGGTCAGTCGCTGCGCCCTGCCCCGCCGCGCCGGAATGGTCACGCGTTCGCCGATGGTCATGGATCGCCTCCCCGTTCGTTCGCTGTCACGACGATATGAGACCGCCGCCACTGGAGCAACCGCTCCGTCACGCGCTACGCCAGCCGCCGCGCGGCCCGGCGGCGCAGCGCGTCGGCCACCATCACCAGCAGGATGCCGGGGATGAAGACCACCGTCGCCATTGCCGGATAGAGCGGCGAGGAGCCGGTCGCGATGCCGCTGAACACGAAGGTCGGCAGCGTGCGCGTCGAGCCGGCGAGCGAATAGGTCAGGTAGAAGTTCCCCCAGCTCAGCAGGAACGAGAAGATCGCGGCCGAGAAGATGCCGGGCCAGAGCAGCGGGATGGTGACGTAGCGATAGACCTCCCACGGCCCGGCGCCGCAATCGCGCGCGGCGTCCTCCAGCGCGATGTCGAAGTTGAACACCTGCACCGCCACGATGATCATGGCGAAGGGCGTGATGTAGACCACGTGCCCGATGATGGCGGTGACGAGCCCGTTGTTGAAATCGAGCCAGCGCCCGAGCACCGAGAACCACAGCAGCAGCACGATGCCCATCAGCAATTGCGGGAAGGCAAGCGGCGCGGTGCTCAGCCCCAGGAACGGCAGCTTGAAGCGGAAGCGGTAGCGCACCGCGACGATCGCCGCCGCCGTGCCGAGCGCGGTGCTGAACAGCATCGCGACGAAGGCGATCAGGGTCGAGTTCCACAACGCCGTCGCCGCTGCGCTGTTGCGGAACAGCGCCCCATACCATTGCAGTGACAGCCCCTGGAACGGCAGGACCAGGAAGCGCCCCTCCTGGAAGGAAAACGCGATCAGGGTGAAGATCGGGATATACAGGAAGACCAGCACGGCCGCGACCGAGCCGTAGAGGATGATGTTGATCAGCCGCTCCCGCGCATGCCGGCTCATGCGGCGGCTCCATGGCGCCGCAGCGAATAGACGCGGTTGAACAGCAGGATCACGAAGACCGCCGTTACCATGAGCACGATGGTGAGCGCCGCGCCTAGCGGCCAGTTCACCCGCGTCTCGAAAGTCTGGCGAATCAATTCCGCGGACATCGGCGACTTGCCGCCGCCCAGCACCTTCGGCTCCAGGAACACGCCGACGCTGAGCAGGAAGACCAGCACGCTGCCGGTCCAGATCCCTGGCCGGCTCAGTGGCAAAGTCACCTCCCAGAAGGCGCGCCACTTGCTGGCGCCCGCATCATAGGCCGCGAGGATCAGCGAGCGGTCGATGTTCGCGATCGAGAGATAGATGGTGAAGATCGTGAAGGCGAGCAGGTTGTAGACCATGCCCAGCAGGGTCGCCCAATCGGTATAGAGGAAGCCGATCATCGCCGGCGGGAAGCCGATTCTCTCCAGCAGGAAATTGGCCGCGCCCTTCTGATCGAGGAACAGCACCCAGCCGAAGGTCTTCAGCGTCGCGTCCGTCAGGAACGCGAAGGTGATGAGCACCTTCACATGCCCGCTCATGCTCTGCAGCCGCGTGGCCAGCGCATAGGCGACCGGCAGCGAGATGAGGACGCACAATGCCACGCACAGCGCCGACATCCAGAGCGTGTGCCAGAGGATGGTCCAGTAATGCGGCCGGGAGAAGATGTCGCTCCAGGTTTTGAGCGACCAGGCCCATTGCAGCATGAAGCTGCGCGTCTCCTGGAAGGTGAGCAGCACCGTCATGAGGAGCGGCGCCAGGAAGAACAAGGTCTGCAGCGCCACGCTGGGCAGCGCCTTGGCCCACAGCTCCGGCTGGCGCCAGCCTTTCGGCTCGCCCTCGCCGATCATGCGCGTTCCTGCAGCAGGTAGATGTCGCGCTTATGCCAGCCCAGCCGCACCGTGTCGCCCAGCCTGGCCGGCCAATGGGAGGTGCCCGGCACTTCCACCACGACCGGCTGCCCGCCCGGCGTCACCGCGCGGAACTGGATCGCGCCGCCCTTGCCGAAGGTCTCGGTGATCTCGGCCGTGATGGCGCTGGGATAGGGCTCGCCATTTTTCGCCATGGCCAGCAACTCCGGCCGCACCATGAGTTTCGCCGGGCCAGGCGCGATCGCGTCCGCCGCCAACGCGCGCGGCAGCAATCCATCCGCGTCCGTTATATCGCCGGCGCGGTACCGCACGGCATCCGGCCGCACCTCGATCACCTCGACATCGAGCAGGTTCGTCTCGCCGATGAATCCCGCGACGAACGAATCCGCCGGGCGGTAATAGATGTCGTTCGGCCGCCCCACCTGCAGCGCCTCGCCGGCGCGCATGACGCAGATCCGATCGGCCAGCATCATCGCCTCCTCGAGGTCGTGCGTCACATGGACGAAGGTGACGCCGAGGCTGCGATGCAGGCGCTTCAGCTCCGCCTGCAGGATCTTCTTGAGCTTCACGTCGAGCGCGCTCAAGGGCTCATCAAGCAGCAGCAGCTTGGGTGCGGAGATCATGGAGCGTGCGAGGGCCACACGCTGCTGCTCGCCGCCGGATAGTTGCTGCGGGAACCGATCCAGGTATTCCGGCTTGAGATACATGAGGTCGACCATTTCGCGCACCTTGCGCGCGATCTCGTCGGCGGGACGCGCGCGCAGCTTCAGCGGGAAACCGATGTTCTGCGCGATGGTCATGTGCGGGAAGAGCGCCAGCTTCTGGAACACCATGCTGGTCGGCCGCTCGGAAGCGGGCACGCCGGCCATGTCCTGCCCCTCGATGGCGATGCGCCCACCGTCGGGATACTCGAAGCCCGCGATCTGCTTCAGCAGCGTTGTCTTGCCGCAGCCGGACGGGCCCACCAGCGCCACGAACTCGCCGCGCTGGACCCGGAGGCTCACTCCCTTCAGCGCCTGCGAGGCGCCGTATCGCTTCCTCACATCGACGATGTCGAGGATCGTGTCCTGCCCCATGCCCCCTGTATCCGCCTTTTCCATCTGTCATCCCGGCCAAGCCGCGAAGCGGCGCAGAGCCGGGACCCATGCCATCGTTCCGCAGCGCTGATGCATTGCATGGGTCCCGGCTCTCGCTGCGCTCGGCCGGGATGACAGAGCGAGCGTATGCGGGATCTGGCGCGCCCTATTGCGCCGCCGCCAGCTCTTCCTGCCAGATCGCCAGCATGTCGTCGATATTGGGCGCGATGCGGTGCATCTCGGAATTGTCGTAGGCGTGCCACATGTAATCCACTTCGAGGATGCTCTTCTCCTCATCGCTATAGAGCTGCTCCACGCCCTTGTTGGTGACGACATTGCAGGTGGTGTCGAGCAGCGAGAGGATGTGGCCGGATTCCTTGGACACGACGTGCTTCAGCAGCTTCTGCGCCAGTTCCGGCTGGTCGGTCTCCTTCACGATGGCGGTCGCCTCGACCCAGATGATCCCCTGCTTCAATCCGTTCCGCGGGTCGGGCACGCGCGCGATGATGTTCTTGTGCCCCTGCTTGCGCACGGCGGAGGTGAGATAGGAGCCCGCGCCGATGCAGCCCAGCAGCGAGCCGTCCAGCAGGCCCTTCTGCGCCTGGGTCAGGTCCGCGACCAGGGTGCGCGTGTTCTTGAACATGGCGCGCAGCACCTTGCGCACTTCCTCGAGCGCGGCATCGTCGAGCTCCTCATAGGGATTGATGCCGGCATGGAGCGCCATGGGCAGGATCGGCCAGTCGCCCCAGTCCATGACGCAGATCTTGTCCTTGTTCTTGGCATCGAACACAGGGTCGTAGCTCTTCCAATCCTCTTCCTTGCTGACGTCGGTGTTGATGCAGGCCCCGACCCAGCCCCAGCGCGTGGCAACGCCGATGGTCTTGCCATCGTGCAGCAGCGGCTCGAAGGGCGGCTTGAACTGGTCGTAGAAGGTTGCGTAGACGTCGGCGTAATCGTCGGGGTTGAGCTCCAACGCCAGGCCTGCCGGACCCATGCGCGTGACCCACGGCATGTCGCTGGAGACGAGGTCCACCTCGCGGCTGGCGCCCGCCTGCAGCTTCGCGAACCCGCCCGGCGAATCCACGATCAGGTCGAAGGAGATGTCGGTGTCGTTCGCCTGGTTGAAGGGATCGATGATGCGCGCGTCGTTGTAGCCTTCCCAGCACATGTACTGCATCTGGGTCGCCGCACGGGCGTGGCCGATGCTGCCACCAAAGGCCGCGACCCCGGCTGCGGCGGCCGCGCTCTTCATCAGGCGGCGACGCGTCATGCCCGCCTCGTCCAGGCCCAGCGCCGCGATCTGGCGCTGATAGTATTTCGGCAGATCGCCGTACCAGGTCTTGCTCATGCTCCGTCTCCCCGTCTGTCGCGCCGCCAAGGGGCGCTGTCGTTCGCGCAAAGTCTAACAGCCGGATTTCGCCATGGCGATAGCGCTGCGTAAGACTCGTTGCCCAAAATGCCGGGCCGGATGACAAGACACGGTGCGCTCGACTAATCTCGCGCGCCGAGGACGATGCACATCGTGCGTGGTCGCAACGGACCGAACCATCGGGGGACCAATGAAGAAGACCATGAAGGCCGCCGTGCTGCACAAGATCGGCGACAAGCTGCGGATCGAGCAGGTGCCGGTGCCTGCGCCGAAGCGCGGCGAAGTACTGATCAAGGTAACAGCCTGCGGCGTCTGCCATTCCGACCTGCACGCGATCGATGGCGACTGGATGCCGTTGCCCAACCTGCCGTTGATTCCGGGGCACGAGGTCGCCGGCCACGTGGCCGCGCTCGGCGAGGGGGTCGGCGACCTGAAGGTCGGCGATCCCGTCGGCGTGCCGTGGATGTACAGCGCCTGCGGCAAGTGCGAGTTCTGCCTCGCCGGGATGGAGACGATCTGCAAGACGGGCGAAGCCAGCGGCTACAGCAAGCCCGGCGGCTACGCCGAATACATGGTGGCGGATGCCGCCTTCGTCGCGCGCCTGCCGAAGGACGCGGATTTCTATCAGATCGCGCCCATCCTGTGCGCCGGCGTCACCACCTATCGCGGCCTTAAGCGCACCAATGCGCGGCCCGGGCAGTGGGTGGCGGTGGTCGGCATCGGCGGCCTCGGCCACATCGCCGTGCAATATGCCAAGGCGATGGGCTATCGCGTCGCCGCCGTCGATGTGGCAGACGAGAAGCTGCGTCTCGCAAGGAAGCTCGGTGCCGAGCTTGCGGTCAACGGCCGCGACAAGAACGCGCCGCAGGTGCTGCAGGACAGGATCGGCGGAGTCCATGGCGCGATCGTGACCGCCGTCGCACCGCAGGCCTTCGAGCAGGCGATCGCGATGCTGCGGCCCGCCGGCACGGTCTGCTATATCGGCCTGCCGGGCGGCAAGAAGGACGAGATCCGCGCCTCGATCTCCGCCATCACCAATTGGGAGCTGAGCGTGCGCGGCTCCAATGTCGGGACCAGGCTCGACCTTGGCGAGGCGGTCGCCTTCGCCACCAATGGCCTGGTGACCGCCAAGATCAGGAAGGCGCCGCTGGAGCAGGTCAATGCGATCTTCGACGACATGCGCGCCGGCAAGATCCTCGGACGGATGGTTTTGAAGTTGGCCTAGTGACTTGACTCATTTTGTCGTCATATTCGTGCTTGGCACGACCATGACGATGTAGAATAGGTGTGTATACGCGAGCAGACCCATGGCCACCCTTTCTCAATCGCTCATCGACTCGTTTCACCGCGACGGCACGATCGTCGCCGACGACGCGGTCACGCCGACGCAGCTTGCGGCGCTGCGCGCCGCGTTCGACGCCTGGTGGGAGAAGAGCCGCGGCCAGGAGAAGAACTACGGCGAGATGATTGATGGCCGGCCGCGCTTCGACCTGCAGATCCCCGGCCATTCGCGTGCGACGCCCCTGCTCCGCCGCGTCAACTCGCCGACCGAGATCTCCGAAGCCTATCTCGACGTCGTGACCGGCAGCCGCATCCCGGACATGGTCGCGGACCTGATCGGCCCGAATGTCAAGTTCCACCATTCCAAGATCAACGCCAAGCTGCCCGGCGCCAACACCGAGGTGAAATGGCACCAGGACTTTCCCTTCACGCCGCACAGCAACGACGATCTGGTGACCGCGCTGCTCGCGCTGGATGATGTTGACGAGACCAATGGCCCGTTGATCGCCGCACTCGGCTCGCATAGGGACGGGCTTGCGGAGATCTGGCACGACGGCACGTTCACTGGTGTAGCGGGCGAGGCGGCATCCGCAGCCTGGGCCAGGGACGCGAAAGTCTTCACCATGCGTGCGGGCAGCGTCTGCCTGATGCACACCCGCGCCGGCCATTCCTCCGGCCCGAATCGCGGCACCCGCCCGCGCCGCCTCTTCATCGCCGTCTATTCCGCGGAAGACGCCATCCCGCTTTCGCCCAATCCGCTGCCCAGCAGGCACGAAGGCATGATCGTGCGCGGCGAGCGGACCGGTCGGGCGCGTTCCGTGCCGTTCGAGTTGAAGCTGCCGCAGCGGCCGACCACCGGGTCCTTCTTCAACCAGCAGGTCGGCTACGACGGCTGAGTCTGGCCGCTCGGCACGAGATGACCCTGGTAGCGGACGATCAGCCCGCAAAGTGGATGGGCGATCTCGACGAAGAAGCGGAACCGCCCTTCCTCCACGGTCTCGTAGGCGTCGCCGCGCGGCGCCCAGCGCAGCGGCAGTCGCAGGCCGAGGCAACTCCAGCCGCGCAGCACCAGGTTCAGGCGGCCCTCTTCGACCACCAGCGCCATGGCGAAGTCGAACGGCCCGAATTGCTCGACCAGCAGGTGCCGGAATGCCCCCTCGCCCGCGCGCTGCACGCTGGCGAAGGCGCGGCCGGCGAAATTGCGGCGCCAGATTTCGCGCCCTGCATCCACCGTGAAGGCAACCGAAACCGGAACATCGTCCCCGGCGGCGGGAAAGCGGAACAGCGCGCCGATTGCGCGCGAGAGTATACCCGTTCCGCGCGTCACCCTGGCTCGGCCCTCCGCGCTGGAGCGCCCGCCAACATCGTGCAAGGCGCGAAGCGCGGCCGGCAGTTGTGACCATGCTTCTCCGAGTATCCGGCGGTACAATGGCGAATTCGCGCAAGGGGCCAGATCGTCGCGCGTGCCTTCATGGATCGCGCGGGTCGCGAACAGCCGGCGATAATCATCCAGCTCCAGCGCGTTGGTCGCCGCGCGGGCTCCGGGCTCCGGCGGCCAGCCGTCCACATAGCGCCGGATCAGCGCCTCGGCCGCCATCGATGGGATCAGCGGCCCATCATCGCCTTCCGCGACCATGTGCCAGGACCGGGCCGCCGCCCCGCCATCCGCCGTCCGGGCCGTGATCGCGACAAACATGCCGCCGCGATGCTCGCCCCAGCGCAGATGATTGATCGCGAAATGGAACAGCTTCGCGAATGGCGCGAGCGACTTCACCAGCCCTAGGCGCACCAGCCGACTGAGCGCGTTCAACCCGCGATGCAGGATTTCCGGCACGGGTCCGGCGCCGATCCAGACCTCCTTCACGCCCGGCCATTGTTCCGGGATCGCGCGCAGGTCCGGCACATCCACCAGAGAGAACAGCACCGGCCTCAACGGCAACCGTGCGGGCGGCGCGATGGTGTAACGCATGGTTTCGACCAGGGCGTGGCCGCGCGCATCGCGGCCGGCGCGCGTCAGGTGCAGCGGCTGGCCGGCATAGCTTGCGATCGCGCGGATGACGTTCAATCCGACGCCGGCATAAGGCGACGGCGCGATGCCTGCGCGCACTGTCTCCAGCTGCGCGAGGCCCCGCATCAGGTGGCGCAGCACCGCGAGGGTCAGGACGGGAAAGCTGCTGACACCGGACAGCACGAAGATGCCGCGCTCCCGCGCGGCGGCGTCGAACTGCCGGATGCCGGCGACGAAATCCGACCCGTCCGCCAGGTCGAGATAGTGGATGCCGAGGTACAGCGCCGCCTGCACCACGCGATAGGGCTGTTCGCCATAGGCCTGGAAGGGTCCGCTGGCGTCGACCAGGATGTCGGGCGCCAGCGCGGCAATCTGCGCGTTCAGGTCTCCGTCGCGATCAATGCGCGCCGCTGTGTGCCCGAAACCGGCCGGCAATGACGCGCAGAACGTCATGGCCTTGTCGAGGGAACGGCCCGCGATGATGAGACGGAGCCCCGCGGTTGCTCCAAGCAGGTGTGCCAGCCTTCCACCGAAGGTGCCATAGCCGCCCAGGATCAGGACCGTGCAGGCTGCCGTCATTGCTCGCGCGCCACCGGGATGTGCAGCGATTCAGGCGCGGCCGGCACACAATTCACGATCTCCTCCGGCGCAGCCGCCGTGAACAGGCCGGTCTTCAGGCCGGCGAGCGTGCGGAGCATTTCACGGCTGAGATACGGCACGCGCTTGAAGTGGCGGAAGCTGAGATCGCGGATTCCCCCAAGGAGGCCGGAATCAGATTGGAAGAAGGGCGTCATCAGCGCGCTCGCATGCTGGTAGAAGCGAACGTGGCGCCGCCGCCGCTTCTCATAGAGCCGCAGCGCTTCCGCGATCTCGCCGCACGCCGCGAGGGCGTCAGAGAGCACCACCGCGTCGATCAGGCCCTGGTTCGCGCCCTGCCCCAGTTGCGGCGAGGTGACGTGCGCGGCATCCCCGACCAGCACCAGGGGCCCGCGCGAGAGGCGCGGCGCGGTGAAATGTGCATAGCGCGCGAGCGCGAACGCGTCCGGTCCCTCGAGTTCTGCAAGCACCGGCGCGATCTCGGGCCATAGCCCGGCCGCGTACTCGCGCCACGATTGGAAGCCGGCGCGCCACAATCCATACGTCTGCGGCTTCAGGCTCCAGAACAGCGCGGCGCAGTCCGGGGCATCCGCGCTGAGCCGGCCGAGCGGCAGGTAGCCGATCATGATGCGCGCGGAGACGTAGCGCTGCGAAAGCGCGCCGGGAGATAGAGAGCGATCCGGCACCGTCGCCCAGACCGCGCCGTAGACGAATGGCATCGGCTGGCGCGCGGTCACGATTTGGCGCAAGGCTGAGCGCGCACCCGACGCGTCGATGACCAGATCGGCGGCCGGCAGATGACGGCCCCGCGCATCGACCGGCGCGGCGCGCCCACCCGCTCGTTCGTCCACCGATGTCACGTCGCATCCGGTTTCGAGCGCGGCGCCGCTGCGCACGAAGCCGTCCCACAAGACGCCATGCAGGGCTGCGCGATGCACGGCGATCGCGTGCCAGGCCGGCCGAAGGTCCGCATAGGCGAGATCGAAAACGGTGGTGCCGCGCGCCGTCAGGCCATGCAGCCGCTCGATGCGATGGCCGAGCGCTTCCAGGCCGTGCCGCAGGCCGAGCCGCTGCAGCGCGGCAAGACCCGTCGGCTGGATCATCAGGCCGGAACCCAGGGGTTGCGGCCTATCGAACCGCTCGTAGAGGGTGACACGATGACCCTGGCGCGACAGCAGGATCGCGCTGGCCAGGCCGGCCACCCCGGCCCCGATGACGGCAATCTCGCGCTGGATCACACCCTACCCCGAACCGACCGCCGAGCCGAGACGGCCCTGAATATCATGGGATCGCGAGTCGACGCCTGCGTCCGTCAGTCGCTCCGCATCACGCCCATATGCTTGCTCTTCGTGCTCTGGATGAAGAGGTTGCTGAGCGCGTCCTCGGTGTTCTGCGGGGTGAATTGCGGCTTGATGCCCTCGAACTTGCAGGAGGCCAGCACCTGCTCGACGATGAACTTGGGCTGGAAATAGGCGAGTGGCGCCTCCACCTGGCGGATCGAGTCGATGACCTGCTGATAGATGCTCTCCGGCAGCTCCAGCCCCTGCTTGGCCGCCATCATCCTGAACACCTTCTTGTAGAGGTCCTCCGGCGGCTCCAGCGTCTCCAGCTTGTACGAGATGCGGCGCTGGAAGGCGGGATCCATCAGGTCGTTGGGATGCATGTTGGTGGAGAAGATCACGATCTCGTCGAACGGGATCTTCACGCTCTTGCCGCTGTGCAGGCTGAGATAGTCGACCTTGCTGTTGAGCGGGACGATCCAGCGGTTGAGGATCTGCTCGGGCTTGGCGAGCTGGCGGCCGAAGTCGTCGATCAGGAAGGTGCCGTTGAGCGCCTTCACATGCAGCGGCGCCTCGTAGAACTTGGCGATCGGGTTGAACTTGAGGTCGAGCATCTCGAGCGTGAGCTCGCCGCCGGTGATCACCATGGGCCGATAGCACGGCACCCAGCGCCGGTCGATCGGGCCGACGCGCACGCCGGTATTGGTGTCGACGCCGCTGCTCCCTTCCACCGAGCGGTGGACGGTCGGGTCGTAAACCTTCATGACCTCGCCGCCGATCTCCACGCAATAGGGCACGAACACGACGTTCTCGAAGATCTTGCCGATGATCTCGGCGACCGTCGTCTTGCCGTTGCCGGCCGGTCCGTAGATCAGCATCGGGTTGCCCGAGTTGACCGCAGGGCCGAGGCGCATCAGGAACCGCTCCGGCATGACCAGCCCCTCGAAGGCCTGCTCCAGGCGCTGGCGCGAGATCACCTCGTTGGTGATGCGCTGGCGCAGGATGCGGTCCTGCCACGCCTCGAGCGGGACCGGTGCGGGACCGAAATACTGGCTGTTTTCAATGCACTCCTGCGTCCATTCACGGCCTGCCTTGGTCAGGGCGTAGCGCATTTCCGGGATCGCGCCGCCCCCGCCGACGGCAGAGCCGAGCGCCTCGACCAGCTTGCGGTCCTTGGCGTCCTGCAGGAGCTTGTTGATGATGCCCGCGGACAGCTTCAGGGCCTCGGCGAGCTGAGAGGGCAGCTCCATCCGTTCCAGGAACATGCCCTTCAGCATCAGTTGCAGCAGGAACCCGGGATCGATGCCGGTGTCCTCGACATTGCGCGGCGCGGGCGGGACCTCGCCGATGACCTGGGAGACCTGCTCCTGCGTGACGATGCCGAGGGCGACCAGGCTTTCGCCGATTCTGCCCCCATTGGCCTTCTGATGGTCCAGGGCGCGAACGATGTCGTCGGGCGAAGCCAGGCCCTTCGCTACCAGGATATCCCCAAAGCTCATGACGACCCTCTTCTGTCATATTTTCGTTGGGCCGCACCGCCCCAATCGGCGCGACCGGCATACGCGGCGCTCTAAGATGCATGGCGCTGGTTTCGCGCGAGTTAAGAATTTGGCCCTGCCGGAGCCGGCACGCCGGCCATTGTCGAGAAAGCGGCTCAAATACCAGATATAAGGACCGCTGACGTTCCTGCTGGGGAGATGCCGCCATGAGCGATGAACCAAATCCGATCATCCGCACCAGGGAATTGAAGCCGGCGGACGGCCTGTCCTTCCGTCATCCGCTCAATCCCAACTCCGAAGCCCAGTTCTTCCGCCTGAGCCGCCCCGCGGGATTGCAGCGCGCCCATGTCAACCTGCTGCGCGTGCCGCCGGGCAAGGAGGCGTTCATGCTGCACCGCCATTCGGTGCAGGAGGAGTGGAGCTATATCGTCGAGGGCGAAGGCACCGCGCAGATCGGCGAGGAGAAGATCAAGGTCGCCGCCGGCGACTTCATCGCCTTCCCGCTGAACGGCAAGGCGCATACCATCGTCAACACCGGCACGGGTGACCTCGTCTATCTGACGGGCGGCGAGGACACGCCCCACGACATCGGCTATTTCCCCAGCGTGGGCAAGATGATCGTCTTCAAGCCGGATGGCATCGACCTGATCGACGACAGCGCGGCGAAAAGCTACAGCTTCGAGGATTTCATCAGCGGCAAGCTGGGCTGAACGCGCCGGATGATCGAGAGCGACGCGCCGGCAATGGAACGCGTCAAACCGTGATGTCGACGCGGCGGCCCGTCGTCTCGGATGAGGCCTTCTTCTCTTCGGTTTCCTGCACGGCTTCGGTCTTGCGCACATCTGCTTCCGCCGCCGCGCGGTTGCTCTCGCGCTGCACGGAAACGGCGGCCGCCGAGGCGCCGGCCTGATGGATGCCCGCCGTGCGCGCCGCTTCGAAAGCGGCGGCCACCGTCGCGACTTGACTGATGTTCATGCAACCTCTTTACAAAAAAAGAGAGCGCCTGTGGATAAGTTGGTCCTCATGCAGCCTGCTGGCAAGCACTATCGCTCGGGATTTTAAGAGGATTTTAGACAATGAGCCGTTCTCGCCCAGCCTGCTTCACGATACCGCCCGTCGCTTCCGGCCGGCGATAAGGCCTTTGTTTCCGGCGCCTTTTCCGTCATGACAAGGCCCGAATGTGGAGTTCGAGGTAGTCTTGCACGTGCCCGACGGAGTGGCAGCCCCCCGGCGCCCGGATCAAATCGTGACGAGAAAGTTGCGGCTGCGCGACGTGTTGCGCGCCGATGTGCCGGCCATCTACGGAGCACTGGCCAGGGATCGAACGGGCGAGGACCGGCTGGTCCGGCTCACCTACCGGTTCGTGCACTGGCTGGAGCGGGGCGGCCGGCGAGCCGTCCAGGCCTATGTCGTCACGCCCCTGCCCCTGCTCTGGGCTTGGCGGCGCGGCGACGGCACCTGGGCCGGCCAGGTCCACAAGCACTATCTGCGCGCCCTGTGGCGCGAGCAGAGCGCGGCACGCAAGGCCGGGCTGCTGCTCGGGCTGCTGACATGGCTGCCGATCGTGCTTGTGATGATCGCGTGGTCCAGTTGGCTCAACGGCAGCATGGTCCGCCGGAAAACAGGCAAGAGCGTGACGCGCCAGGCGATCGAGCAACTCTGGTTCGCGGCACGTTATGGAATGCTGCCGCCCTGGTACTACATATTCGAGATGTTCGAGCCGAGGCAGCAAGCGAAGGCACCGCACTACATCCATCGCTACGAACTGAAGAACGGCCTGCTGCAGATCCTGCGGCGCAGCGTGCCGGCGACGCTCCGGTCCCCGACGCAGAACAAGATCGCGTTCCTCAGGCGGTGCAGCAAGGCCGGCATCCGCAGCGTGCCTAACTATGCGGTTGTGAAGGGCGGCCGGATTCAGTTGCGCGGAATCGAGCGCAGGCAGTTCCTGTCGCAGGATCTGTTCGTAAAGCCGGCACGGGGACGCGGCGGCGAAGGCGCGGGCCTGTGGCAGCGCCGCCCCAAAGGCTATCGCCTGCAGGACGGCGCGACGCTATCGCCGCAGAAGCTCCTGAAGCACCTTGGCAGGCTGTCGAGGACCAAGACCCTGTTGGTCCAGCCGCGCGTGCGCAACCATTCCGCCATCGCCGATCTCAGCAACGGCGCCCTGTGCACCGCCCGCATCGTGACCATGCGCACCGAAAGCGGCGGCTACGAAGCGGTCTGCGCGCTGTTCCGCATGGCGGTCGGCGAGAATCGCCAGGTCGACAACTTCCACGCGGGCGGCATCGCCGCGCCGATCGACGTCTTGACGGGCAGGCTCGGCGCCGCCACCGATTGGGGACTGCGCCCGCATCATGGCTGGAGGACGCATCACCCCGATACCGGCGGCCAGATCGAAGGCCGCATCCTGCCGCTATGGGCCGAGACGCGCGCATTGGCCGAGCGCGCCCACGGCGCGTTCGAGGATCGCCACGTCCTCGGCTGGGACATGGCGATCCTGGAGGACGGGCCCGCGATCGTCGAAGCCAATGGCGGGCCGGATACGGACATGCATCAGCGCGTCAGCCGCGAACCGCTGGGCAACCAGCGGTTCGGAGAATTGATGGCCTTCCACCTGCGAAACCTCTAGAACGCAATCATGAACTCCTTCGGAAACCGACTTGTGCGCTTCGCCGGCGGCGTCATGCGCCGCATCGTGACTTTCATCCTGCTGGTGGGCCCGTTCGCCACGCCGGCGGAGGCCGAGACGGCGACGGAACGCATGTGGGCGGCGATCAACACGCAGGATGCGACGAGCCTGCGCAACGCGATCGAGCAGGGCGCCGATCCCAATGAGCCCAACGAGGAAGGGCGTGTCCCGCTCTATCGCGCGCTGGTGCTGCAGAACCAGTTGCTGATCGAGACGCTGCTGGGCCTCGGCGCCGATCCGAATGCCAAGGACCATCGCGGCGACCCGCTGCTGTTCACCGCCATGTCGGTCGGCAGTGCCCCCGCGAGCCTCACGCTCATCGGGGCCAAGGCCGACGCGAACGCGAAGGATACGATCGGGATGTCGCCGCTCGCCTTCGCCATGACCCTGGAGCAGCCGCAATTGGTGGCCGCCCTGATCGAAGCCGGCGCGGATGTCAATGCACCCAGCGCCGCGAGCGACGGCGGCGCGCCGGCCGCTCCCATCTTCCTCGCCCTCCGGTCGGGCAAGCTGGCGTTCGTGCGGCAGCTCATCGCGGCCGGTGCCGACGTGGATGCGCGGGACGACAAGGGCTCGACGCCGCTGCATCGCGCCGTCCTCGCGCAGCCGGCGGATTACATGACCGCGCTGGTTTCCGCCTTGCTGGATGCCGGCGCTGATCCCAACGCGATGCGGCCGGAAGGCGGCGCGCCGATCCACAATCTCGTCTTCGGCGCGGACAGCCTGCCGCCGGAAGCGGTGGCGCACACCGCCACCCTGCTGGCCCGGCATGGCGCGGACATGAACCTCGCCGCTGCAATCGACGGCGCGACCGCCCTCGACATCGCCCGCAGCAAGGGTGATCAGAGGTCGGCAGAATTGCTGGCGGCGATGGGTGGCGCCTGCCGGAACAGCTGCGACTGAGTGGCGCCCAAGCCTTCAGCGCTCGCCTGCAGAGCCGCCGCGATCAGCCGGCACGCGGCCCGACCGATGCGCAGATTTCACACAGAAAGTACGGTTTACCACTTCGCATAGCTGCTTTGCCAAAATGCGACCACAACGCATGTTGCATCGCGAAAGATTGACGATATATCGGACGGTACATAGCGAGTGCTGCGCTTGGCTGAGAGCGACCGCGCGGCCGCACACGAGCCAGGTGCCTTGACGATGAGCAATCTGAACGAAGAGCGGGTCCTCGCGGTCCGCCACTGGACCGACAATCTCTTCAGCTTCGTGACCACCCGTGACCCGGCATTCCGGTTCCAGAATGGGCAGTTCACGATGATCGGGCTGTGGATCGAGGGTAAGCCGCTGATGCGCGCCTATTCGATGGCAAGCGCCAATTACGAGGAGCACCTCGAGTTCTTCTCGATCAAGGTCGCGAACGGTCCCCTGACCTCGCGCCTTCGGCATCTCAACGAAGGCGACAAGGTCCTGGTCGGGCGCAAGCCGACCGGCACCCTGCTGATCGACAACCTGCTGCCGGGCAAGAACCTCTATCTGCTCGGGACCGGGACCGGCCTCGCCCCGTTCCTGAGCCTGATCAAGGATCCGGAGATCTATGACCGGTTCGAGCGCGTGGTGCTGGTCCATGGTTGCCGGCGCGTCGCCGAGCTGGCCTACATGGAGACGATCACCGAGCAATTGCCGAACGATCCGTTCCTCGGCGAGTTCGTGCGGGACAAGCTCATCTACTACCCGACCGTCACGCGCGAACCCTTCCGCCACAATGGGCGCATCACGGCGCTGATCGAAAGCGGGAAGCTGTTCGAGGATATCGGCCTGCCGCTGCTAGATCGCGAGAGCGACCGCGTGATGCTGTGCGGCAGCCCGCACTTGCTGTCCGACCTGCAGGCGGTCCTCGCCGAGCGCAGCTTCGTGGAAGGCAGCCATAGCACCCCCGGCCATTTCGTGATCGAGAAAGCCTTCGTGGAGAAGTAGGTCTCTCGCGAAGCCGCCTCACGAACTCGTGATCACCGGAACCGGCGGGCTGGCTATCCGCCACAACTGCAATTACACTTTTGGGCGATTCGCACCATTCCCAAGGGGGGACCAACATGGCTGCCATTGCCGAAACCGCGACTGCCTGGGCGCCGCGCGTGCGCTCCATCCTGCGCATTATGACCGGGCTGCTGTTCCTGCAGCACGGCACCAGCAAGTATCTGGGGTTTCCACAGAGCCAGATGACCGGGGTCGATCCGACCTCACTCGGCGGCATTGCAGGCATGTTCGAGTTGGTCGGAGGCGTGCTCATCGTCATCGGCCTGTTCACCCGGCCGGTGGCGTTCTTGCTGAGCGGTCTGATGGCGGCGGCCTATTGGATCGCCCATGCGCCGGGCGGCTTCTTCCCGCTGCTCAATGGCGGCGAACTCGCCGCCCTGTATTGCTTCGTGTTCCTCTACTTCGCCTGCGCGGGTGCCGGCCCCTGGTCGGTGGACGCGACGCGCGGCAAGGCGTGAGGCGGCAAGGCTTGAGCTGGGGGCTGCGCCTCAGCGGAGCTGCGTTAGGCTGACAGCCAAGTCCTCGGAAAGCGTGCCGAGCGCCTCTCCGGCTGACATCGGATGGAGGGGAGTGGGTGGAGCTTGCAGCTTCCGCAGCTCTGGTAGCGCGCGGAGACCGAGAAATGCGCGGGGTATGCCCGCGCATTCACGCAGATCAGACGCCCGCTTCGGCGGGCGCTCGATATCAGCGCCTGCCAGCGCGCAAACGGCGGCAATCCCACGCTGTCGATGCCATGCGCGAACAGGGTCAGCGCGATCTCCTCGAAACGCGGCCTTGCCTCGAGGAAGCGCTGCAGCCGGTCCGCGGACGGCTCCATGTTGGACACCTTCCAGAACGGCACGAGCCCGAGGCGCATCGTCCAGTAGGGCTCCGAGAGGCCGAATGATTCCACGTTCAGCCGGCCATCCGGCGTGCCGCGCCGCGGTACCAGTCCCCACACGCTGTGCCACACGGCGCCCGTGCAACTGGCGGACGCGACCGTGAAGTTCCTGGCCGACCGGGGCTTGGCTTGACGCCATCCGCTAGCGACCGGGAGGAGCGCTTTCGACCAACTTCAGGCAGGCGATGCGCGCGAGGTTGAGCAGGAACCGGGCGGCGAGCTTGGATTCCGACGCGATCAGTTCGTTCAAGGCGCGCTCGCGCAGCGCGATGACTTTCGTCTCGCCAACAGCGACGACATCGGCAGTGCGTTCGATGCCGAGCAGAAAGGCGATCTCCCCGAATACCGCGCCACGAGTGAGGAGCGCGATCGATTTGCCATCGCGCATCACCTCGACTGCGCCATCCAGCACCACGAACACGCTGCGTTCAGCGAGATCCTGTCCAACGATGCGATCACCCGAAGCGCAGTTGATGACCGGGCTGCGCTCGATCAGCCGTGCGACCTCCTCTGCCTCCATACCGTGGAAGATCGAGATCTCATCATCTGCCAGCGTACTCTGCAGGCCGCTCCAATCGGGCGAGCCCACCGGGTGGCTCAGCAATTGCACAGGCGTGGACTTTGGCAGCAAGGCGAGGACCTTCGCCACGATCCCATCCGGCTCTCCCGGCCGCTTCGCTCGGAAGAGCGGGAGGAGGCGCGACTTGATGCGCTCCAGATGCTCGACATCGTCTATGACAAACACGAGCGGCGCCAGCATGCCGGCGATCGGATCGTTGCAGGTCTTGGCGTACGTGCGGAAGCCAAGCCGCAGGTAGTTGTTGATGAGATGGGGCCGGCAATCCAGGAACAGCAGCCGCACGTTGTTGTCGAGCGCGAACGCGAACATTGTGTCCAGCATGCGCGCCGGCAGGTCAGAATCGCGATGGCTGGGCCGGGTCATGAAGCGACTGGCGATGATCGTCTCCTCGTCACCGACCAGGGCCACGAAGTCGGACAGCCGATAGATCCGCCGCTCCTCCTCCGTGAAGGCACATTCGGCACCCCAGTTGAACTGGAGCGTGCCGGCAAGGGCGCCGTCTTGCTCCGCCATCAGGAGCCGGGTCGGGCGGAGCATTGCCTCCGCAAGCCGCCGCCCGCGATGGTCAACCCCGGGAAAGACGTAGCCCATCTCCTCGACGTAGATGTCGTAGCGCAGGCGATAGATAGCCTCGCGGTCCGCTTCGCTCTCGGCGAAGCGCAGGGTGGCGGTCATGTTGTGGCTATTCCCCCAAGTCAGGCCGGAGACCGGTCGTATCTCACCGGCACATCCTCCACAAGCGCGGTCTCGTCGTTTCGACGTCGCAAAATGGCGATTCCGAGCTGTTCCGGGGAGGTTCTACGGTATTAAGCTATTGATCTATAAAGCGTGATAACTAAAATCTATCAGCGGATCAGCCTTTCCGATTTGCCTAAATGTCGCATTCAGGCGTCTAATGCTTCGAATCAGGCCGCTAGCGAGCAATGAGCGATGTCGGTGAGAGACTGGGATGCGGAGACGGGGCGCGAGGTTGTCCGCGCCTTGAAGCACGTTGAGGGAGCGCTGCTCCCCATCCTGCACGCCATACAGGAAAAATTCGGATACGTGGATGCGGCGGCGGTGCCGATCATCGCGGATGAACTCAACCTCAGCCGCGCCGAGGTGCATGGCGTCATCAGCTTCTATCATGATTTCCGTAAGCACGCGCCCGGGAAGCACATCGTGAAGATCTGCCGCGCCGAGGCGTGCCAGGCGGTCGGCGGCAGGGATAGCGAAGCCCACGTGCAGGAGCGGCTGAACGCCGGCTTCCACGAAACCAGCGCCGACGGGCGCTATACTCTCGAGCCGGTCTATTGCCTCGGCAATTGCGCCTGCGGCCCCTCCGCGATGATCGACGGCAAGCTCTATGGCCGCGTCACGCCGAAGCGCTTCGATCAGCTTGTCGGCGCGCTGGAGGCCAAGCGATGACCGGGCCGATAACTGCGCCGATGATCACCGTCTACGTCCCGTGCGACGCAACGGCGGTTTCGCTCGGCGCGGATGAGGTGGCAAGCGCGGTCCAGGCGGCAGCCGACCGCGCCGGAACCCAGATCAAGATCATCCGCAACGGCTCGCGGGGTCTGTTCTGGCTGGAGCCGATGGTGGAAGTGGCGACGCCGCAGGGGCGCATCGCCTATGGCCCCGTCAGTGAAAGCGACGTGGCGGGCCTGTTCGCGGCCGGCTTCCTGCAAGGAGCTCAGCACGCGCTGCGCCTCGGCAATCCCGAAGAAATCCCGTATCTCAAGAACCAGGAGCGGCTGACCTTCGCGCGCTGCGGCATCACCGATCCGCTGTCGATCGAGGACTACATCGCGCATGAGGGCTATCGCGGCCTCGCCAATGCGCTGAAGATGCAGCCGGCGGATGTCGTCACTGCGGTCACCGAGTCCGGATTGCGCGGCCGCGGGGGCGCGGGCTTTCCCACCGGCATCAAGTGGAAGACCGTGCTCGCCACGCCGGCGGATCAGAAATACATCGTGTGCAATGCCGACGAAGGTGACAGCGGCACCTTCGCCGACCGGATGCTGATGGAAGGCGATCCCTTCCTGCTGATCGAAGGCATGACGATCGCCGGCCTCGCGGTCGGCGCCACCAAGGGCTTCGTCTATATCCGCAGCGAATATCCGATCGCGTTCGCGCAGATGCAGCGCGCGATCGACGTCGCCAGCTTCAAAGGCTATCTGGGCGACAACGTGCTGGGCAGCGGCAAAACGTTCCACCTGGAACTGAGGCTGGGCGCCGGCGCCTATATCTGCGGCGAGGAGACCTCGCTGCTCGACAGCCTGGAAGGCAAGCGCGGCATGGTACGCCCAAAGCCGCCGCTGCCGGCGATTTCCGGTCTGTTCGGCCAACCGACGGTGATCAACAACGTCCTGTCTCTCGCCGCCGTGCCGACGATCCTGGACAAGGGCGCGGCTTTCTACAAGGATTACGGCATGGGCCGGTCGCGCGGCACGATGCCACTGCAACTGGCCGGGAACATCAAGCGCGGCGGGCTTGTTGAGAAGGCATTCGGCCTGACCTTGCGTCAGGTGATCGAAGAATTCGGCGGCGGCACGGCGAGCGGCCGGCCGATCCGCGCAGTCCAGGTCGGCGGACCCCTGGGCGCCTATTTTCCGGCAAGCCTGCTGGATACGCCGATCGATTACGAGGCGATGGCGGCGCAAAAGGGCATGCTCGGTCACGGCGGCATCGTTGTGTTCGACGACAGCGTCGACATGGCGCAGCAGGCGCGGTTCGCCTTCGAGTTCTGCGCGACGGAATCGTGCGGCAAGTGCACGCCCTGCCGCATCGGCTCGACCCGCGGGGTCGAGGTCATCGACCGCATCGTCGCGGGCCAGGAACGCGACAAGAATTTCATCGTGCTGGACGATCTGTGCGAGACGCTGCTCGACGGATCGCTGTGCGCGCTGGGCGGCTTGACCCCCTTCCCCGTTCAGAGCGCGTTAAGGCATTTTCCCGAGGATTTTCACCGCGAACCGCGCAAGACCGCGCGCGCGGCGGAATAGGTCAGGAGCTTGGCCATGTTGATCAAGGAAACTGATTACGGCACCCCCGCCTCCAAGAGCGAAGCGATGGTGACCCTGGAGATCGACGGCGAGAACGTGACGGTTCCGGCCGGGACCTCGCTCATGCGCGCCGCCGCCTCGATCGGGACCAAGGTCCCGAAGCTGTGCGCCACCGACAGCCTCAACTCCTTCGGCTCCTGCCGCCTGTGCCTGGTGGAGATCGAGGGGCGCAGGGGCACGCCGGCCTCCTGCACCACGCCGGTCGAGCCAGGTATGAAGGTCCGCACCCAGACGCCGCGCCTGGCCAAGCTGCGCCGCGGGGTGATGGAGCTCTATATCTCCGATCATCCGCTGGACTGCCTGACCTGCGCCGCCAATGGCGATTGCGAGCTGCAGGACATGGCGGGCGAGGTCGGCCTGCGCGAGGTGCGCTACGGCTATGACGGCGCCAACCACCTGACGTCCGAGAAGGACACTTCGAACCCCTATTTCACCTTCGATCCGGCCAAGTGCATCGTCTGCTCGCGCTGCGTGCGCGCGTGCGAGGAGGTACAGGGCACATTTGCGCTGACCATCGATGGCCGCGGCTTCGCCTCTGTCGTGTCGGCTGGCCAGAAGCAGGACTTCCTCGATTCCGAATGCGTGTCCTGCGGCGCCTGCGTGCAGGCCTGCCCGACCGCCACGCTGATGGAGAACAGCGTCATCGACAATGGCCAGCCGGAGCACAGCGTGCTCACGACCTGCGCCTATTGCGGCGTCGGCTGCTCCTTCAAGGCGGAGATGCGCGGCGAGCAGGTCGTGCGCATGATGCCCTACAAGGACGGCAAGGCGAATCATGGCCATTCCTGCGTGAAGGGCCGTTTCGCCTGGGGCTATGCGACCCACAAGGAGCGCATCACCAAGCCGATGATCCGCGCCAAGATCACCGATCCGTGGAAGGAAGTCAGCTGGGAAGAGGCGATCAACCACGCCGCCAGCGAGTTCAAGCGCATCCAGAAGAAATACGGCCGCGGCTCAGTCGGCGGCATCACCTCCTCCCGCTGCACCAATGAGGAAACCTATCTGGTGCAGAAGATGATCCGCGCCGCGTTCGGCAACAACAACGTCGATACCTGCGCGCGCGTCTGCCACTCGCCGACGGGCTATGGGCTGAAGACCACCTTCGGCACCTCCGCCGGCACGCAGGATTTCGACTCGGTCGAGGCGACCGACGTCATTATGGTGATCGGCGCCAACCCGACCGACGCCCATCCGGTATTCGCGAGCCGCATGAAGCGGCGCCTGCGCGAGGGCGCCAAGCTGATCGTGGTGGATCCGCGGCGCATCGAGCTGGTGAAGACGGCCCACGTTGAGGCCGATTATCACCTGCAGCTGATGCCCGGCACCAACGTCGCGGTCATCAACGCGCTGGCGCACGTGATCGTGACCGAGGGCCTGGTGAACGAGCAATACGTGGCCGAAAGGTGCGAGCCGGAAGACTTCCGGCGCTGGCGGGATTTCGTGGCCCTCCCGGAGAATTCGCCGGAGGCGGCCGAGCAGTATACCAAGGTTCCGGCGGCGGAGGTGCGCGCTGCTGCGCGGCTCTACGCGACCGGCGGCAATGCCGCGATCTATTACGGCCTCGGCGTCACCGAGCACAGCCAGGGCTCGACCATGGTCATGGGCATGGCGAACCTTGCCATGGCGACCGGCAATATCGGCCGCAACGGCGTCGGCGTAAATCCGCTGCGCGGCCAGAACAACGTGCAGGGCGCCTGCGACATGGGCTCCTTCCCGCACGAATTCACCGGCTACCGCCATGTCTCGGACGATACGGTGCGCCAGTCGTTCGAGCAGGCCTGGGGCGTGACGCTCGACCCCGAGCCGGGCCTGCGCATTCCGAACATGCTGGACAGTGCCGTCGAAGGTTCGTTCAAGGGCCTCTACGTCCAGGGCGAGGATATCGCGCAATCCGATCCCAACACCCAGCACGTGACCTCGGGCCTGGAGGCCATGGAATGCGTGGTGGTGCAGGACATCTTCCTGAACGAGACGGCCAACTACGCCCATGTCTTCCTGCCCGGCTCGTCGTTCCTGGAGAAGGACGGCACTTTCACCAATGCCGAGCGTCGCATCTCGCTGGTCAACAAGGCGATGCGGCCGATGGCCGGCTATGCCGATTGGGAAGTGACCATGATGCTGAGCAAGGCGCTCGGCTATCCCATGGACTACAAGCACCCCAGCGAGATCATGGACGAGATCGCGCGCCTGACCCCGACCTTCAAGGGCGTCAGCTTCGATCGCATCCGCGAGCTGGGCTCGGTCCAATGGCCGTGCAACGACGCGGCGCCCGAGGGCACCCCGATCATGCATCAGAAGGGCTTCGTCCGCGGCAAGGGCAAGTTCATGGTCACTGCCTTCGTGCCGACCGAGGAGCGCACGGGACCGCGCTTCCCGCTCATCCTCACGACGGGGCGCATCCTCTCGCAATACAATGTGGGCGCGCAGACCCGGCGCACCGAGAACGTCGCCTGGCATCCGGAGGACGTGCTGGAGATCCATCCGTTCGACGCGGAGTCGCGCGGCATCCGCGACGGCGACGTGGTCGCGCTGGCGAGCCGCGTGGGCGAGACGTCGCTCCATGCCAAGATCTCCGAGCGCATGCAGCCGGGCGTGGTCTACACCACCTTCCATCATGCGCTGACCGGCGCGAATGTCGTGACCACCGAGCATTCGGACTGGGCGACCAACTGCCCCGAATACAAGGTCACCGCCGTCCAGGTGCGGCTGTCGAACCAGAGGTCGGAATGGCAGCGTTCCTATGAGGCGCTGCGCGAGGCGACGCGCAAGGTTGCAGCCCCCGCGGCGGAATGAACCGGCCAGGATGGTTGGGGAGCCCAACAAGGCTGACGAGACGGACCAGAGCAGCGATCTGCCGGCGGTGACCCAGCCGGCGAGCGTGCGGCGCGTGGCGCGCGACGGCACGGTCATCGACCGCATCGACGTGCTGGCGGAGGAAACGCCGGTTGCCTTGGTCTACAACGGAATCAGCCACGCCGTCATGATGGCGAGCCCAGCCGATTTCGAGGATTTCGCGCTGGGCTTCTCCGTGAGCGAGGGCATCGCCGACAAAGACGACGTGGGCGAGATCGAGGCGGTCGCCGTCGATGCCGGGATCGAGGTGCGGATCGAGCTGTCCTCCCGCGCCTTCTGGCGGTTGAAGGAGCGCCGGCGCACCCTCGCCGGGCGCACGGGCTGCGGGCTGTGCGGGGTCGACAGCCTGGAGCAGACCGTGCGCGTGATGGAGCCGGTCACCGCGGATATCAGGGTCTCGCTCGACGCCATTCACCGCGCGCTGGACAACCTGCCGGAGGCGCAGACGCATAACCGCGCCACCCGCTCCATGCACGCTGCCGCGTTTGCAACGCAGCAGGGCGAGCTGAGGCTGGTGCGCGAGGATGTCGGGCGCCACAACGCGCTCGACAAGCTGATCGGGGCGATGCTGCGGGCCGGGATCGAACCGGCCTCCGGAGTCTGCCTCATCACCAGCCGCTGCTCCTACGAGATGGTGCAGAAAGCGGTGGTGACAGGCTTCCCGATCCTCGTCGCCGTATCTGCGCCGACCCTGATGGCACGGCGCTTGGCCGAGGCGCACAATCTTACGCTGGTGGCGCTGGCGCGGCATGACAGCGCTGTGCTTGTCAGCCATCCCGAACGCGTATACTGAAATCCGATCCGATGAAGAGGGCGAAACCGTGACGACCCAGCGGCTGGTTCATATGGCCAATCAGGTGGCAGCCTTTTTTGCCTCCTATCCCGAGGCCGAGGCGATCGAGGGCACGGCCAACCATCTCAAGAGTTTCTGGGATCCGCGCATGCGGCGCGAGATCGAGGCGCACCTGGCAGAGAAAGCCGGCGCCGGCCTTTCGCACGTGGCGCTCGAAGCCGTGAAGCGCATCGCCCAGAAAGACGCCGCCAAGAAGTCGGCCTGACCTCCTTGCTCCTGAGGCAACTCTCCTATCTGGTCGCGCTCGCCAAGGAGCGCCATTTCGCCCGCGCCGCCGCCTCCTGCAACATCACCCAGCCGGCCTTGTCGGCAGCCATCCGCCATCTCGAGGAAGAGCTGGGCGTCATGCTGGTCGAGCGCGACAAGCGCTTCAACGGCTTCACGCCGGAGGGACAGGAGGTGCTGCTATGGGCGCGGCGGATGCTGGCGGACGAGGAATCCCTGCGCCAGGGCATCCAGAATGCCCAGCGTTCCCTGACCGGCAATCTGAAGCTCGGCGTCATCCCTTCCGCCCTGCCCTTGGTGCCCGCCGTGACCGACCCGCTGCATGATCGCCATCCGCAGGTGAAGGTGACGGTCTGGTCCACAAGCTCGATAGAGATCCAGCAGGGATTGGACCAGTTCGAGCTCGATGCCGGAATAACCTACATCGAAAGCGAGCCGCTGCACGGCGTGCTCACGCGTGAGCTCTATGTCGAGCGCTATATCCTGCTGACGCCGGAGCACGGGCCGCTGGCCGGCCGCATCAGCGCGACCTGGCGCGAGGCGGCGGACCTGCCGCTCTGCCTCCTGACCCCCAACATGCAGAACCGGCGCATCCTCGACGGGGTGTTCAAATCGCTGGATTGCAGCCCGCGCCCGCAGCTCGAGACCAACTCGGTGGTCAATCTGTGTGCCCATGTGCGCTCGGGGCGACTCTCCAGCATAGTGCCCGAAACCCTGATCCAGGTGCTCGGCATGCCGTCGGGCGCGGTCGCGCTGGACCTGGTGGAGCCGGAGATCTCCCGCAAGGTCGGCCTCATCGTCCCCAACCGAGAGCCGCTGGCGCCGATCACCCTCGCGCTGTTCTCGCTGCAATTCCCGGCACTGAGCGCGGATGTGGGGTGATCCGATTGGCTATGCTTTGAAGGGATTGTGGACAGTCAACGATTTCTCGAAGACTTGTCCATGCTGTAAGTCCTCTGAATAGAGACGCGTGCAGCCGGACAGTTTTGCTGCGGCAACAATCAGAGCGTCATAGAAGGAAACATTATAGCGCTCGGCGATTGCCAATGCCTGATCATGGGTATCGATTGTCAGCGGCTGGACGCGCAGGATGATTCGAAGCGGCTCAAGACAATCCTTGATCTCGTTCCATTTCATTGCGAGCTTGCGGTTGGCGACCGAGACAAACTCGTTCAGGACCTGCACGCTCACCACACCGCCATCCGCCAACAATTCCTCTGCCCGATCCGCTTTCGACTGATCCTTGGAAAGCAGATAGAGCAGGACATTCGTATCGAAGAACGCGGTCTGTTCCGACGGCATCAGCGCCGCTCGTTCGCTTCCAGTCGATCGAACTTGAAAGATGCGGGGAGCCGGCCGCGATACTTGTGCAGACGCGCCAACAGCTCTCGTGCGCCAGGCGCCTTCGCAACTTCGAAAGACCGCGCGCCGGCGACATGAATCTCCACGTTGTCGCCCTCCTTCAACTGCAGCGCCTCTACCACTGACGCGGGCAGGCGGACGGCAAGGCTATTACCCCATTTCGCAACTTGCATGTAGGCTCCTTGATATACGTAGTAAAATGTATATCATATCGTTTGATTTTTCAAGGAGTCCTTCTTGCCTGAAATCTACGTCGATGCCGACGCCTGTCCCGTGAAGGACGAGATTCGCCGCGTCGCAGAGCGCCACAACATCATCGCGCATCTGGTGAGCAATCGCGGGTTCCGCACATCGGACCATCCGCTGATCCGGAACGTGCTGGTCGGCGATGCGTTCGACGCGGCGGACAACTGGATCGTGGAGCACCTTCAGGCCGGCGACGTCGTCATAACCGGCGACATCCAGCTTGCGGATCGCTGCCTGAAGGCGGGCGCGCAGGTGCTGGGGCACAATGGGCGGCCGTTCACGATGAACAGCATCGGTGCGGCCCTCGCCATGCGGGAGCTGTCATCGCAATTGCGGGACATGGGCGAGATCAAAGGCGGCGGCCCCGCCTTCTCTCAGCGGGACCGCACGAACTTCCTGAATGCGCTGGAGCAATCGGTGCAGAAAGCGCTGCGCCAGTAGCCTACGTGTGCGTTAGAATATTGATGAGCCGGCCAAACGGATCGCGCACGTAGAAGCGGCGCACGCGCCAGGGTTCGTCAGCCGGGCCGTATTCGATCCTGATCTTCGCTTTCACGCACCGCGCTAGCGCCTCCTCCACGTCGTCGACCTCAATCGAGAGATCGGGGACTGGCGTGCCGGAGCCGCCTTCGGTCGCGACGCCCACCTGTACGGTCATCTTCTCGGCCGAGCCGTAGGAAACGAGCCAGCCGTGGTCCATCAGTACATCCAGGCCGAGGACGTCGCGGTAAAATCGCTTGGCCTTCGCGACATCTTCGGTTGCGATGTTGGCAACGATGCGCTTGACCTTCATTGTTCAAGACTCCGCGTAAGGATCATAGGTGCCGAAGCTCCACAAGTGCCCGTCGCAATCGCGCGCGGAGTACTCGCGCGCGCCATATTCGGTGTCGGCGAGCGGTCGCTCGATCTTTGCGCCGGCTGCCTTGGCGCGCGCGCAATGCGCATCGATATCCGGCACGACGACGTAGGTCCCGTAGCGCTCGGTCGCCCAGGGATTGCCGGGGTCGGGCTGGCCGCCGGAGCCCATCATGATCACCCCCGCGCCGAGGCGAAGCTGCGCGTGTGCGACCGTGTTGTTCTCGCCCGGCACGACGAACTGCTTCTCGAAGCCGAAGGCTTTGTTCAGCCATTCGATCGCCGTGGGCGCATCCGCGTAGCGGAAGCACGGAAAGATGTTGGGACCGCCGCTCTTCTGGTGTGCCATGGTGCGCTCCATCTGCCTGTCAGGAACCGCGGCAGGCTAGCGCCGCGCGGCCGTGGGGTCTTGGATGAATTTTACCCGGCGATCCCGCCGCCATGCGGCAGCAATGCGGCCTGGAACGCGCGCGGCGTGCGCCCGGAATAGCGGCGGAAGTCGCGGTTGAAATGCGCCTGGTCGTAATAGCCGCAGGCGATCGCAAGCTCGGCCCAGCTTTCCTCGTCCGCCGCCCGGATGCGATCGACCGCATGGGCGAAGCGCAGGATGCCGGCGACCGCCTTGGGGCTGAGGCCGATCTGCGCGTTGAAGCGCTGGATCAAGGTCTTGCGGCTGCAGGAGAGATCGCGGCTGAGCGCGCCGATCGTGCGCGCGCCGTGGCTCGCCTGCAGGCTCTTCAGTGCCCAGGCGACATCCGGCGACATCGGTTGCCCGCGGTGCAAGCGCTCCAGCAAGAAGCGGTCCACGAGGTCGAAGCGCGCGGGCCAATCGGCGGCATCCCGCAGCTGGTCCGCGAGGCGCTCCGCCGCCGCATCGCCGACGAGATCGCTGAGGTCGACGACGCGGTTGGCGATATCGGACATCGTGATGTTGAGGAAGCGATAGGCGCCGAGCAGCGTGAAGTTCACCTGGAAGCCCATCTGCTCGCCGTCATACTCGGTGACGACGTGCACGTCGTGCAACCCGGCGAGGAAGGAGCGATAGGAGCGCGGCTCGGCCGGCCGGTCGCCGTTGATGATGTCGATGCTGGGGCCGAAAGTGACGATCATCGGGATGCCGTCGAAAGGCGGCTGGAGCCGCCGCATCGGCCCGCGCGCCCGCTCCCGATAGCCTTGATAATCGCTCACATAGGGCCTGAGCCGCGCATCCGGGGCGCGCGAAACCATCGCCCAGCTATAGGCGTCCGAGCGATGAACAATGACCTGCACACCCGATCCGTCGGCCGGCACTGGAACCTCCCGCGTTCGCGGAACTGCTTGGAGATAGACAGCCGGGCGATTATGAGCGCGGCGCGCGCGTCAGGCGAGACGCTTTTCCATGAAGATGCTGAGCGGGTCGGGCTGGTAGGAGCCGAACGGGCCGCGCTCGACATAGCCGGACCTGCGATAGAGCGCGATCGCCTCCGACTGCTTGATTCCGGTCTCGAGCTGCATCAGCGTGACGCCGCGTTGCGCGGCCTCGCGCTCCAGGACTTCCATGATCGCGCGCGCGACACCTTTGCCGCGCGCTGCGGGATCGACGAAGACACGCTTCATCTCGGCCTGCCCGCTTTCGCCTAGCACGAAAGCGCCACAGCCGAGCGCCCGCCCGCCTTCGCGCGCGACGAAGAAATGGACATGCGGCCTTGCGAGCTGGTCCACGTCGACCAGGTGGTTGCTCTCCGCGGGATAGAGCGACTGCATCAACGCGTCGGACTGCCGGATGAGCGCGACGACGTCATCCTGGCGCGGTGTTTCACGTGAAACTTCGATCATATTCGTGTGGGACTCTAGAAGCTTGGCACTAGAAGCTGGGCGGGGAGTTCGCGGAGACGACCTCGCACTCCTCCTCGCCGACATTGCGGAAGCGGTGCGGGGTACGGCTGTCGAAGTAATAGGCGTCGCCCGGGCCGAGCACGCGCACCTGGTCGCCGACGGTGACTTCCAGGCGGCCACGGATGATGATGCCGCCTTCCTCCGCGTCGTGGGTCAGCATCTGCGCGCCGGTATCGGCGCCGGCGGCGTAGCGCTCGTGCAGGAGCTGCATCGCCTTGCCGGAGAGATCCTGCCCGACCTGCCGGTAGGAAATGGCGCCGCCCGCGAGCTCCACCAGTTCCCTGGCGGTGAAATAGATCTGCGGCCGGGGCGGCGCTTCGAGCGCGAAGAACTCGGCGAGGGAGATCGGGAAACCGTCGAGCAGCTTCTTGAGCATGCCGACGGAGGGCGAGGAGCGGTTCTGCTCGATCATAGAGATGATCGCGTTGGACACGCCGGCGCGCTTCGCCAGCTCGCGTTGCGAGAGGCTGTGCGCCTCGCGCAGCGACTTGAGGCGGCCGCCCAGATCGAACCCGGTGCCCTCGGCCATGTTAAATCCAGCATCCCAGTGGCTTGCGCGCTTAATATAATGAACAACTGTACCCAGGATCAAGCCAGAACTGGCCTTGAATTGTAAACATTCCGGCACTCTTGTTCGGTTTGTTGAACATTGCTATGGTGCCGTCAATCTCCACTGGCCTTGAGGACCAAACCCCATGTCCGCCACAGCCAAAGCGGCCGCGCAGCCATTCGCCCCGTCTTCGTTCGAGCCCACACCCAACAATCTCGAATCCTTCTGGATGCCGTTCACGGCCAACCGGCAGTTCAAGTCCAAGCCGCGCCTGTTCGTCGGCGCGGAGGGCATGCACTACACCACCATCGAAAACCGCAAGGTCCTGGACGCGACCGCCGGCATGTGGTGCGTGAATGCCGGCCATGGCCGCAAGAAGATCTCCGAAGCGGTCGCCAAGCAGATCCAGCAGATGGACTACGCGCCCGCCTTCCAGATGGGCCACCCGAGCGCGTTCGAGCTGGCCTCGCGCCTGACGCAACTGGTGCCGGGCGACCTGGACCACGTGTTCTTCACCAATTCGGGGTCCGAATCGGTCGACACCGCCCTCAAGATCGCCCTCGCCTATCACCGCGTGAAGGGGCAGGGCGCGCGCACGCGCCTGATCGGCCGCGAGCGCGGCTATCACGGCGTCGGCTTCGGCGGCATCTCGGTCGGCGGCATCGTGGCCAACCGCAAGTTCTTCGGCCCGCTGCTCGCCGGCGTCGACCACCTGCCGCATACCCATAACCTGGAGAAGAACGCCTTCACCCGCGGCCAGCCCGAATGGGGCGCGCATCTGGCGGACGACCTGGAGCGCATCGTCGCGCTGCATGACCCGTCCACCATCGCGGCCGTGATCGTCGAGCCGGTCGCGGGCTCGACCGGCGTGCTGATCCCGCCCAAGGGCTACCTGCAGAAGCTCCGGCAGATCTGCGACAAGCACGGCATCCTGCTGATCCTCGATGAGGTCATCACCGGCTTCGGCCGCCTCGGCTCGCCGTTCGGCGCGGAGCATTTCGGCGTGCAGCCGGACCTCATCACCTGCGCCAAGGGCCTCACCAACGGCGCGGTGCCCATGGGCGCGGTGTTCGCGCGCAAGCACATCTACGATGCCTTCATGGAGAGCGCCGCGGAGAACGCGATCGAGCTGTTCCACGGCTATACCTACTCCGCCCACCCGGTGGCGTGCGCGGCGGGCCTCGCCGTGCTCGACATCTACAAGGATGAAGGCCTGTTCGAGAATTGCCGCAACCTCTCGCAGTATTGGGAGGACGCGGTGCATTCGCTGAAAGGCATCAAGAACGTCATCGATCTGCGCAACATGGGCCTGATCGCGGCCATCGAGCTGGAGCCCATCCCCGGCAAGCCGACGGCGCGCGCCTTCAGCGCGTTCCTGAAGGCCTATGAGAGCGGGCTGCTGATCCGCACTACCGGCGACATCATCGCGTTGTCGCCGCCGCTGATCGTGGAGAAGAGCCATATCGACCAGATCTTCAGCATGCTCGCGGACGTTCTGAAGAACCTGGATTGATCGAGGGCCGCCGCGCGGCGGCCACTGAACCGAACGACCCGGTCGGCGGGGCTCGCCTCGCCGACCAAAGTTTTAGACAGGGAGTGCTTGCAAATGCTGATTGGCGTGCCGAAAGAGATCAAGAACCACGAATACCGGGTCGGCCTGACGCCCTCCTCGGTGCGTGAGCTGATCCATCACGGGCACAAGGTGCTGGTCGAGACCAAGGCGGGCGCCGGCATCGGCTTCGACGACGCGGCCTACCAGGCGGCGGGCGCCTCGATCGCGACCGGCGCGGCCGAGATCTTCGGCCAGGCCGAGATGATCGTGAAGGTGAAGGAGCCGCAGCCCAACGAATGCAAGATGCTGCGCAAGGGCCAGCTGCTCTACACCTACCTGCATCTCGCGCCCGATCCGGAGCAGACCGAGGGGCTGCTCAAGTCCGGCTGCACCGCGATCGCCTACGAAACCGTGACCAGCGCGCGCGGCGGCCTGCCGCTGCTGGCGCCGATGTCGGAAGTTGCCGGCCGCATGTCGGTGCAGGTCGGTGCGCATTACCTGGAGAAAGCGCAGGGCGGTGCCGGCATCCTGCTGGGCGGCGTGCCCGGCGTGCGCGCGGCCAATGTCGTGGTGATCGGCGGCGGCATCTCGGGCACCCATGCGGTGCGCATGGCGCTCGGCATGGAGGCCATCGTCACGGTCATCGACAAGAACCTGGACCGCCTGCGCGAGCTGGATGAGGTGTTCGGCTCCAGCCTCAACACCATCTATTCGACGGTCGATGCGATCGAGCGCTATGTGGTCGAGGCCGACCTGGTCATCGGCGCCGTGCTGGTGCCGGGCGCCGCCGCGCCGAAGCTGGTTACCCGCAACATGATCAAGCAGATGCGCCCGGGCTCCGTGGTGGTGGACATTGCCATCGACCAGGGCGGCTGCTTCGAGACCAGCCATGCGACGACCCATGCCGACCCGGTCTACATGGTGGACGGCATTACGCATTACTGCGTCGCCAACATGCCGGGGGCGGTGGCGCGCACCTCGACCATCGCGCTCAACAACGCCACCCTGCCCTTCGCCGTCGCCCTCGCCAACAAGGGCGCGCGCAAGGCGCTGGCCGACGATCCGCACCTGCTCAACGGCCTCAACATCCATGACGGCCAGGTAACCTACAAGGCCGTGGCCGACGCGCTGAAGCACAAATACGTGCCGGCGCAGCAGGCGCTGGGGATGTAGCTCCATCGCCTTCAAGTGAGACACGAACGGCGGAGCCATCGGCTCCGCCGTTCTGCTTTGCGCCGGGAGTGCATCAGCGCCGGTCGCCCAGGGTCGCCTCCTCCACCTTGATGCGCCAGGCGAGCAGGATGGCGTTCACGAGGGAGAAGCCGAGCGCCAGCGCCCAGGAGCCGAGGGCGAGCGGCAGCAGCGCGATCTCCAGTAGGACCGCCAGATAATTGGGATGGCGCATATAGCGATAGGGGCCGGTGCGTACCAGCGGCGCGTCGGGCACCACGATGACGCGCGTGGTCCAGTAGCGGCCGAGGCTCGCCACCGCCCACACGCGCAGGAGCAGCACGGCGAGATAGGCGATCGCGAACCAGAGCTGGAACTGTGTGAGGCCAAGGAACAGGAAGATCCAGAGCACCACCAGCCAGGCGGCATGCAGGAAGACGATGGCCGGATAGTGCCCGCGTCCGACCTCGTACGCGCCTCGCGCCAGCAGGGCCCGCGTGTTGCGGCTGGCGATCATTAGCTCGGTGAGGCGTTGAAGCGTCACCAGCAGGAGCAGGCCGGCGGCGAGGATCTGGTCGAAAGCCATGCCGGACTATACCCTCACCCCTCGATGAGCTGGAACCCGGCGCTGAAGCCGGGGCCGAGCGCCGACATCAGGTGCCGGCCGGCAAGGCCACGCGCCATCATCCGCTGCAGCACGAACAGCACGGTGACGGCCGACATGTTGCCATAGTCACGCAGGACTTCGCGGGCCTCCGCCATCGTGCCCGGAGCAAGGTCGAAAGCCTGCTCCAGCGCGTCCAATACCTTGACGCCACCCGGATGGCAGATATAGCCGGCGAGATCGCGCGTGGTGAGTCCGCACCCCGCCAGGAAGGAACCGGCGGCGCCGCGCATCTCCGCCCGCACCAGGGCGGGAATGTCGCGCGAGAACAGGACGCCGAGCCCGTCATCCTCCACATCCCAGCCCATGACACGCAGGGAATCGGGCCAGGTATGCATGCCCGACGCACCCAGCCGCAGCCCCGGAGAGCCGGGACGGCCGATCACCAACGCGGCGGCGCCGTCGCCGAACAAGGCCGCGCCGATGATGTTGCTCTTCGACATGTCGTCGCGCCGGAAGGTTACAGAGCAGAGCTCGACGGCGAGGAACAGCACATCGCCGTCCGGCAGGGTACGGGCCAGCGCCGCGGCATGGCTGAGGCCGATCACGCCGCCGCCGCAGCCGAGCCCGAAGATCGGCAGACGCAGGATCGTCGGCGACAAGCCCATGCGATTGAGGAGCAGCGCGTCGAGGCTGGGTGTCGCGACTCCGGTAGTAGAGGCGACGACGATTGCCGCGATGTCGCCGGGCATGCGACCCGCCCGCCGCAGCGCGTCGCGCGCCGCGTCCTCCAGCAGGTCGACGGCGCTCGCGATGTAGCGCTCGTTGCGCTCGCGCCAGCCGTGCCGCGCGAAATACCACTCCATCGGGACGGAGGAATGGCGCGTCGCGACCCCGGCATTGTCGAACACCGGCATCAGCCGCGCGATTTCCGAGCGTTCCCGGTCGAAGACCTGCGCCGCCGCCCGTGCGACCGCCGCCTGGTCCAGGCGAAAGCGCGGCACCGCGGTTGCGACCGACAGAATGGTCGGCGGATCATTCTCGGCAAGGTGACGGGTTGCGGCTCTCATACGGTTTCCTCGCTCGGTCATCACGTCCTGCCAAGGGCCACAGGCCTCTATGGCCGATCCGCGATTCCCGCGTACGCACTACACCCCAGGGATAACCAGGGACGCATTCACGTCCGCTTGGACCATACGCCATTCAAGCCCAAGCGCCGTGCGCGACGGCATGACTGCTTCGTGATAGAGCAAAACGGCCGATCAAGCTTGGTTCCGAGCACGCGGCGAGACCAGCGGTAACCGGGCCGGCAGGGCGAGCATCCAGCGGCAGCCCTTCCGATCGCACCCCCCTTGCGGCAGGCTGTGTGCTCCCGCTAAATGGCGACGCATGTCCTCGCCTGCTCCTTCTCGTTTGCCCCCAGCCCCGCGACGCTTCAGACCAATCGCCGCAGCCGTCATCGCCCGCCTACAGTCAGGCGGTTCTCTCCAGCATGGGCGGCGCCGGACGCGCAGCCAGACCGCATGAGCGGACGGCTCGGCGGCATCGGCGAGGCGCTGGGCGACCGGAACTTCCGCATTTTCAGCATCGGTTCCATCGCATCCTGGTTTACGTTCTTCGTCCAGGTGGTTGCGGTATCCTGGACAGCGTGGGAGCTCACGCATTCCACCACCTGGCTCGCGATCATCGCGATCCTGGACATTGCGCCGAACGTGCTGCTGGTCCCCTTGGGAAGCGTGCTTGCCGACCGCTACGACCGGTTCCGGATCGAGATCGCGGCCTACATCGTCGCACTGCTCCAGGCCCTGGCGCTCGCGATCCTGGCCTATGCCGACATGCTGACGATCTGGCCTCTTGCCATCCTGGTGCTGCTGCACGGCGCGATCCACTCCTTCAGCGTGCCGGCCGCATATGGATTGCTGCCGCGCTTCGTGGCGCGCGAGCGGCTGGCATCCGCGATTGCCGTCAACAGCGCCTATACGCAGGCCGCGATCCTGATCGGTCCGGCCGTGGCCGGGTGGCTGATCCTGCAATACGGCAGCGCCTTCGCATTCGCGGTCAATGTCGCCGGCTATGCCGTCTTCCTGATCTCTGCGGCATTCCTGCGCACGCCGGCGGATTACAAGCAGCCGCCGAGAAGCGACCGCTCGGCGGTGGGCGACCTGGTCGACGGAGCGCGCTACATCTTCCGGCATCGCGGCATCAGCGCGCTACTCATCCTGATGCTGCTGGGCGACGTCCTGGCGGTCTCGCTCTACCACATGCTCCCGGCCTTCTCGGCGGGCAGCCTGGGCCTCGGGGTCGAGGGGATGACCACCATCCTCGCGGTCTATGGCGGCGGAGCAACGCTCGCCGCCCTGTGGCTGGCGCATGGCGGAGCAAAGCGCAATACGCCGACCATCGTGCTGCGCGCCTTCCTTGTTTACGCCTGCGCCATCGGCGCGCTGGTCCTGATGGAAAATCTGTGGCTCGCGGCGGGCGCCGCGTTCCTTTGGGGCATTGCCGGCCAGATCCGCAGCACGGGCACGATCGCGCTGCTGCAGACTTCCATCTCAGACGCGCAGCGCGGGCGCGTGATGGGCACGGAGTTCCTGTTCTCGCGGATCGCCGCCGGGATCGGCACCTATCTGGTCGGCGCCGTCGCGGAGCGTCATGGATTGGCGCTCCCGATGCTGCTGGTGGTCGGCATCTGCATCGCCGCCTGGGCCTACGCCTATGGTCGCCGGCGCGCGATCCAGGCCAGCTTCCTGGACGCGCCCATCAAGGCCGAGGCCGGCCCGTAAGCAGCCTGGTGAAGGCTAGTTGGTCACTTCCTGCTCGACCGTCTCGACATCCTTCTGCAGGCCGCTACCGATACTCTCGACTCCCTTTGCGGCACCCTTCAGGGTGTTGCAGGCGGTCATGGCCGGCAGCGCCGCGACCAAGCCCAGCACAAGCGCCCAGCGGGCGGCTCGATTTGCAATGCGCATGGCTAACCCCTCAATTCGTCCCAAAAATAAACATCGATGATACGCGATCTAGCGCGCCTTGGGCAATCGGACGAGCGCCCTGAGGCCGCCCTCCGGCCGGTTGGACAGGATGATCGTCCCGCCATGCGCCAGGACGACGCTGCGCGCGATGGCAAGGCCGAGGCCCGCGCCGCCGGATTCGCGGTTGCGGGACTCCTCCAGGCGCACGAAGGGGCGGAACACGTCGTTCAGCCGATCCTCCGGGATGCCGGGCCCGGTATCGTCGATCGTGATCTCCACCTTGTCACCGCGATCGTGCAGCGCAACCGCGGCCGTATTGCCGTAGCGGATCGCGTTCTCCACCAGGTTATCGAAGCAGCGGCGCAGGGCCACCGGCCGCCCGCGCAAGATGCAAGGCGTCTGCGTCATCACCCGCGCCGGCGGGTGGGTTTCCGCCACTTCCCGCAGCAGCGCGGACAGATCGACCGACGTGGTCACCTCGTTGTCGCTGTCCTCGCGCGCGAACGCCAACGTCGAGCGAATGATCGCCTCCATCTGGTCGAGGTCCGCGAGCATCTTCTGCTGCTCCTCCGCGTCCTCGACGAATTCGGCGCGCAGGCGCAAACGCGTGATCGGCGTGCGCAGGTCGTGCGAGATGGCGGCGATCATCTGGGTGCGGTCCTCGACCATGCGGCGAATGCGCCGCTGCATCTGGTTGAAGGCGCGCGCCGCCTGCCGCACCTCATCGAGCCCGGCTTCCGGCACGTCCCGCGGCTTGGCGCCGCGCCCCAGTTCCTCCGCCGCGCGGGCAAGGCTGTCGATCGGCCGCGTGATGAGTCGCATGGCCGCGATGCCGAGCGCCATCACCGCCACGATGCCGGCGGCGAGCGCCAGGAGATGCGACCAGGAGGAGAACGGCAGGCTGCTCACCGAAGCAAAGCTGAAGTTCAGCCAGGTTCCGTCCATCAATTGAAGGGATACGGTGAAGGTCTGGCCCCGATCCTGCAGCGACAGGATCTGATCGCTCCTCCGCCGCTCGTCGCTCCACAGGCTGGGAACCCAGGACCACAGGTGACTGTGGCCGTCATCCGGCCCGATGCCGTAATCGACGCGCAGGTCGCGCCAGCGCATGTCGATCAGCCGCGCGGCGATCACGTCGTGCAGCCGCGCGGTCCGGTTGTCCGGCGGGCGCTCGTTTCCGACCATGCTGCCTGGCGTCGCGGCGATGAACAGCGAGGAGCCGCTGATGGATTCCGCGATCAACGGCCTCAGTGGCGGCGCGGAGTGATCGAGGAAGCGCGCCGCGGCGGCGATGCGTTCGGCGGCGCGCAGATCCTCGAGCGCAGCGACGGCTTCATCCCGGTTGAACGCGTGGAAGGCCGAGACGCCGATCAGCGACAGGCCGATGCCGGCGGCGAGTACCAGCGCAAACCACGCGAGCATGGAATGCGGGATGAACCGCCGCAGCATGAGCCTCAGCCCTTGCCAGCGAGCTTGGCCGCGTCGGAGCGCGTGACCGCGGCTGTGAACATGTAACCGCCGCCGCGCACCGTCGCGATCAGCCCGCCCGCTCCCGGCGCGGCGGCCTCCAGCTTGCGCCGCAGGCGGCCGATCTGCACGTCGATGGAGCGGTCGAACAAGGACGCGGCGCGCCCTTTGGTCAAATCAAGCAAACGGTCGCGGCTCAAGACGCGCTGCGGCCGCTCCGCCAGCGCGAGCAGCAGGTCGAACTCGCCGCCGGTCAGCTCGATCGGCTGCCCGTTGGGATCCAGGACCTGGCGCCGCCCGGGGCTGATCTTCCAGCCGTCGAAGGTCAGCGCAAGCTCGGGCTCGGCCTCCAGGGCGATCGCCGCCGGCGCCCGGTCCTCCACCCGCCGCAGGATGGCGCGGATGCGCGCCAGCAGCTCGCGCGGATTGAACGGCTTCGGCAGGTAATCGTCGGCGCCCATCTCCAGGCCGATGATGCGATCGGTGTCCTCCGCAACTGCCGTCAGCATGAGGATCGGTATCTTCGTGGTGGCGCGCAGCTGGCCGCACAGGGTGAGGCCGGAATCCCCCGGCAACATCACATCGAGCACGATGAGGTCGATCTTGGCTTCTTCCAGCACGCGGCGCATCTCGCGCCCGTCGGCCGCCACGCTGACGCGAAGGCCGTTCCTGGTCAGGAACTTGGATAGCAGCGAACGGATCTCCTTGTCGTCATCGACCACCAGAATATGGAAGGACCGATCCATTCGGGCTGCCTGGAACTTGTTGCTTTGCACTGGACGCATGCACCTGACGTGACATCGGTAACAACGGCCATGCCTGCATTGTAACGGATTGTAACAGCGGCCCCTCTGGTCGCAATCCGTTACCAAAACCGGCTTGCCGGGACACTGGCATGTTACCGGACAGCACCAACCTCTCCCTCGAACAGGCTGCGCATGGCGGCCGAACGATCGGAGGTGGTCAAATGAGTTCCCTTTCATCCTATATCGGGTCCAGTCGCGCCCGCGCCATTGGCGGGGTCGCCGCCGCGACCTTTCTCGGCCTCGCCGTCGGCGCGCCGAGCTATGCGGCCTCGGCCCCGGACAGCTTCGCCGATCTGGCGGAGAAGGTTTCGCCGGCGGTGGTCAACGTCTCCTCAACCCATGTGATGGCCGATCAGGGCGTTCCGCTGCCCTTCGCATTCCCCCCCGGCTCGCCCTTCGAGGAGTTCTTCCGACAGTTCCAGGGTCCGCAGGGCCAGTTGCAGCCCGAGCGCAAGGTGACGTCGCTCGGCTCCGGCTTCATCATCGATGCCAGCGGCTACATCGTCACCAACAACCACGTGATCGACGAGGCCAAGGACATCGAGGTGACGCTGACCGATGGCAGCGAATACCCCGCGACTCTGATCGGCACCGATCCCAAGACCGACCTGGCGCTGCTCAAGGTCGAATCCAAGAAGTCCCTGCCCTATGTCTCATTCGGCGATTCCGATACAGTGCGGATCGGCGACTGGGTGATGGCTGTCGGCAACCCGTTCGGCCTTGGCGGAACGGTGACGGCTGGCATCGTCTCGGCTCGCGGCCGCGACATCCACGAGGGGCCGTATGACGACTTCCTGCAGATCGACGCCGCGATCAACCAGGGCAATTCCGGCGGCCCGACCTTCGCGACCGACGGCAGCGTCATCGGAATCAACACTGCGATCTTCTCGCCCAGCGGCGGCTCGGTCGGGATCGGCTTCGCCATTCCCTCGAACCTCGCCAAGCCGATCATTGCCGAACTCAAGGAGCAGGGCCACGTCGATCGCGGCTGGCTCGGCGTCTCGATCCAGGAGCTGACCCCCGACCTGACGCGGGGCATGGGCCTCAACTCCGACGAAGGCGCCTTGATCGCCGGGGTGCAGGATGGCAGCCCGGCCGAGCAAGCCGGCCTGAGGCCTGGTGACGTGGTCGTCGGCTTCGGCGGGAACGACATCGCTTCGCCCAAGGATCTGTCCCGCGTGGTCGCCGAGACTACGAGCGGCGCGACCGTGCCGGTGAGGATCTGGCGCGACGGCTCACAGCGCACGGTGAACGTGACGATCGCCGAGATGCAGGACGAGGTCGCCGGCATCGATCGCAGCACACCGGATTCCGGGCGTTCCGGCGCATCCGACAGCCTGCAGCAACTGGGCGCGGTGCTGGCGCCAGTGACGCGGGAGACGCGCCAGCAATACGGGCTGGCTGACGGCGCCGAGGGCGCGCTGATCGCGGATCTCGAGCAGGACAGCGTGCTTGCCGAGCAGGGCGTGCGGCCGGGCGACGTGATCGAGCGTGTCAACAACCGCACGATCAGCGAACCGCGCGATGTCGCGACTGCCTTGCGCGAGGCGCGCGCCGACAACCGGACGGTGGTCGTGATGCTGATCGACCGTGACGGCAGCGATCACTTCGTCGCCGTGCAGATCGAGCAATCGTGAGGAACGAAGCGACAGTGACTCCGTCCGATCTCGAGCAGGCCCCCGATAGAGCTCGAGATCACCCGGCGGCCCTCATCCCCTCGGCTTGATCCAGCCGAGCGGCCGCCGAAAGCCCCGGCGCGGTCTTCTCCCCAACCCGGGACGCCGCGCCGGTCTTTCTTTTTGTCTTTTCACGATGCGCGTCGGCGCAAACATCGCTAGCCTAGCGCGCAATCGATCGTGTGAGTCGCTGCGGGTGCGCCGGCGGTCGAAGTATGAATTGCTATCGGGGACCGCCTCTTGTCCGAAACGCTCCGGCCCGAGCTTGAGGCCATCCAGAGCCGTTGGCGCGAGCTGTGCCGCGACGGGCACCTGCCGGCGCGCGGGGACTTTCCGCCGGAGAGCCTGACGCGCTGGCTGGGGCATATCCAGATCGTTGAACGCGTGCGCGAGGGCGAGCTGGTCCGCCATCGCGTGCGCCTGGTCGGGACCCGCATCGTCTACTACGAGGGCAGGGACAATACCGGTCTGTTCCTCGACGACCTCATTCCCATCGAACAGCGAGATGAAATTCTCGAGCCCTATCGGCGCTGCGCCGAGACGCGCACGCCGGTCTATGGCACGTTCTATAGCTGCTCCGAGGCGGCGATCTCTTCCCAGCTCGAGCGGCTGATCCTGCCGCTGGCAGGGGACGGGAACTTGGTCGATCAGTTCCTGGTCGCCATCTATCGCGCCTGATCGACCCGCTCCGCCGCCGCTGACGATTGCTCCGACTCATGCGCCCGGCTAGAGTGCCCGCCCCCTCTCGCAGCGGAGCGCGCTCCATGATCTCGGCACGGTTGATGCGAATGTTTCCCCATGCAGGCGGTGACGGGCTGGAGGACTGGGGAGAGATTCCGCCTGCGGACCTCGAGTCCGGCTCGCCCCGGCAGCGCGGCCGCTACTCCTTCAACGCACCCGACATTGGCCTCAGCGCGGGCGTATGGGACTGCACCGCGTTCGAAGGGAAGATGGGCCCCTATTCCGTCGACGAGTTCATGATCCTGCTCGAAGGCTCGGTCACGGTCGCGGAGGCGAATGGCCGGGTGACGCGGATCGAGGCCGGCGAGAGCTTCATCATCCCGCGCGGGCTCGACTGCGCCTGGAAACAGGAGGGCTATGTCCGCAAGATCTTCGTGATCTACGAGAATCCGGCTGCGCCCGTGCCGAAGAAACCAGCGGCGGATCATGTCATCAAGCTGGATATCGGCGCGAAGCTCACGCCATGCGACGGGCCTGACCCTGCAATCCTGAACGGGCCGGAACCGCGTTGCGCCGAGCACATGGCCTATACCGACGCCAGCGGGCAACTCAGCATTGGTCTGTGGTCGGCCACACCGTATGACCGCAAGGCGACGCCGTTCGGCCGCTACGAGCTGATGCACTTCCTGGAAGGCCAGGTAGAGCTACATGATGGCGGTACCAGCGGCCAAGCGTTCCAGGCGGGCGAAACCATCTTCGTGCCGAAAGGCGTGCCGCTCGGCTGGCGCAACACAAGCGACGTGAAGAAGATCTTCGTCATCCTGATGCCCAACCAGTGAGAACGGCGTGAGCGATCCGAACGCCTGCGACCTCCTGATCCAGCGCGTCTCGCTGTTCGACGGTTCGGGCACACCGCCTTATGTCGCCGACCTGGCGGTCACCGGCGACAAGATCATGGCGACCGGCGATCTGCGGAACTGGAGCGCCCGCGAGCTGGTGGATGGCCGCGGACTCGCGCTGGCGCCGGGTTTCATCGATGTCCACACGCACGACGACCGCGCGCTGCTGATCGGCGACATGGCGAACAAGACCAGCCAGGGCGTGACCAGCGTGGTAACCGGCAATTGCGGAATTTCGCTGGCGCCGCTGTCGCTGCGTGCTGCGCCACCGCCGCCTTTGGACCTGCTGGGCGCACACGCGGACTACAGATACTCTACCTTCGCGGACTACATGGCGGCGCTGGACCGGCAGCCGCCAGCGGTGAACGCCGCGTGCTTGGTCGGCCACTCCACATTGCGCGTCGGTACGATGGAGCGGCTGGACCGGCCCGCCACCTTCGATGAGATCGCCGCCATGCGCGCGTGCTTGCAGGAGGCCCTCGATGCGGGCGCGATCGGACTTTCGACCGGTCTCGACTACCAGCCCGCAGCAGCAGCGACGACGGAAGAAGTGCAGGCTTTGGCGGAGCTGCTGAAGCCAGCCGGGGCGATCCACACCACGCACATGCGCAGCGAAGGCGATCATGTGATCGAGGCGATGGACGAGGCCTTCGCGATCGGCCGATCCGCGGATGTGCCGGTCGTCATCTCCCATTTCAAGGTGCACGGCAAAGCGAATTTCGGCCGTTCGTCGGAGACGCTCGCCAAGTTCGATGCACAACGGTTGCAGCAGCCGCTGAGCCTCGATGCGTACCCCTACTCCGCCTCCTCGACGGTGCTGAAGTCGCAATGGGTCGGCGAAGCGCCCAAGGTCATGGTGACGTGGTCGGTGCCGCATCCGGAAATGACAGGGCGCATGCTGGATGACATCGCGGCCGAATGGGGCTGTTCGCAGGAAGATGCCGCCATGAAGCTTCAACCGGCCGGCGCGGTCTATTTCGCAATGGATGAAGCGGACGTGCGGCGCATCCTCGGATATCCGCACACCATGATCGGTTCGGACGGGCTGCCGCACGATGCCCATCCGCATCCGCGCCTGTGGGGCAGCTTCCCGCGCGTGCTGGGCCACTATGCGCGTGAGGTCGGCCTGTTCCCGATGGAGGAGGCGGTCCGGCGCATGACCTCCCTGCCCGCGGAACGTTTCGGCCTGGCCGGGCGCGGCCGTCTCAAGCAGAGCTATGCGGCCGATCTGGTGCTGTTCGATCCGCGCAGCGTGAAGGATCGCGCCACGTTCGAGAATCCGAAGCAGGCGTCGGAGGGCATCGTCGCGGTGTGGGTGAACGGAAAAGCCGTGTGGCGCGACGGAAAATCGACCGGCGCGCGGCCCGGTCGCGCCTTGCGCCGACAGCAGATGCACTAGTACTTTTCTAAAATTCGATTGATTTTCTGCACCGCTTTTTTGGCTTATTTCGCGATAGTGCAATCCCCCACATCGACCTGTATCGCTTCAACCACCCTTAACCACGAATAGCTGTTTTCGATTCCGGGATTCCGCCGCACCGTTAGCGCATGCGGGACCGACAAGCGCGGCCCGCTCTAAGGCAACGTATAGAGCGAGATCGTCATGTCGAACTCACCACGTTCCACGCAGCGCTGGCTCGGCTCAGTCCTGGTCGCCCTGGCAATGACGGCGGCGGCCGGCAGCGCCAGCGCTGAAGACGGCATTCTGACCTGGATTGCCAGATCGATCGCCGCAGATGAAGACGGCGACATCATCCCCGCTGCCGCCATGCAGGTGCCGCAGGACGGCATCGCACTCGCCGTTGGTCAGCGCATCTCGACCAGGGCGGGTGAGCGCATGGTGCTTGTGAATGGCAGGGACCTGGTGGAGGTGATGCCCAACACCACCTTCACGGTCGGAGACGACGACCCCATGACGCCCACGGCCAATCTGGATATCGTCAGCGGCACGATCCACGTGGAGGCCGGCAAGCGCAAGCCGGGCCAGACGTTCTCGGTCGGCGCATCCTTTCTGGTAGCGACGGTCAAAGGCACCCAGTTCGATGTAAGCGCCTCGAGCATGGACTCGAGCGTGCGCGTCACCGAAGGCATCGTCGGCGTGTCATCCGCGATCAGCGGCGAGAGCGTCGACGTGACCGCGGGCGATGTCGCGACCGTCCGGCGTGGCCAGACCGGCAAGCCCTCGCTCGTGCGCATGCCGGGCGCGGTCCCCAGCAGCATCCCGGCAAGCAGCACCACGGAAACCGCCGCCGCCAGTGCCAGCGACATCGCCGGCCATGGCGGCTCCCGCGATGGTGGCTCAAGCGGGGGCGGCTCAAGCGCGGGCGGCTCCAAGTCCGGCGGCTCAGATTCCGGCGGCTCGGATTCTGGCGGCTCGGGCTCCGGTGGTTCCAGTTCTGGCGGCTCCACTTCCGGCGGCGGGCTCGGTGGTGCGGTCGGTGGTGCAGTCGGCGGTGCGGCTGACGCCGTCGGCGGGGCCATTGGCGGCGCCACGGGTGCAGTGGGCGGTGCGGTCAGCGGCGCGACCGGCGCGGTGGGCGGCGCCGTCGGCGGCGCTCTCGGCGGCGCAGTGTCCGGCCTCGGCGGCGCTGTGGGCGATGGGGTGAGCCGCCTTGGAGGCGCCGTCGGCGGTGCAGTCGGCGGCCTGGGCGGCAAGCTCGGCGGCGCGCTGGGCGGCGGCGGCAACAAGTAGGCTTGCCGCCCGTGCTGATCCCTCGCGCAGCGCATTCCCACCGGCGGCACGGCCCGCGCATCCTGCGCTGGTGCATGGGCCTCGCCGTGTGCGCGGCGATCGCGGCACTCTACCTCACCGGCTGGCTGGGCTTCATCGAGCGACCGCTCGCCAGTGCCCGCTTCCAACTCGTGAAGTCGGAGCCCTCCGGAGAACTGGTGGTAGTGGCGATCGATCCGCGCAGCCTGCGCGAAAGCTCGGTCTGGCCGTGGCCGCGCTCCTGGCATGCCGAGGTGATCAACCGGCTGCATGAAGCGGGAGCGCGCCAGATTGCGATCGATATCGATTTCAGCGCTGAGTCGGGCCAGCCGGAGCAGGACGACGACCTGGCCGCGGCCCTCGCGCGCGCCGGCGACACCGTCATCCTTCCGGTCTTCGAACAATCCGCCGATGCCAAGAACAATGTGGCGGCCACCAGGCCATTGCCCCGCTTCGCGCAGCACACGCGCATCGCGTCGGCCAATGTCCGCCCGGACAGGGATGGCATCGTGCGGCGCCTGGCGCGGGTGGAGCTATGGCACGGCAACCTGGTTCCCACGATGGCGGCCGCGGCGGCGGGGCTGCAGCCCAGCGCCATCGGCAGCTACTACATCGATTTCGGCTTGCAGTGGCGGAACATCAGGACGGTCTCCTATATCGAGGTCCTGCGCGGCGAGATCGACCCCCAGACATTTGCCGGCAAGACGGTCTTGGTCGGCGCCACGGCTTTGGAGCTTGGCGACACGCTCGCCACGCCGGTCGGCGGCGTGATGCCCGGCGTGATGGTCCAGGCCGTAGCGACGGAATCGCTTCTGCTGCAGCGCGACCTGCGCAAGGTCTCGCCCTGGCTGATCCTTGGCATCGCGTGCGCTGTGTTCCTCCTGATCGAGACGATCTGCCGCAAGCGCGGCTGGAAACAGGGCCTGATCGCCGGCGGCTGCGCGCTGTCGCTCATTCTGCTCCTGCCGCTCGTGGTCCAGGCGAACCTGCCGCTGATGGTCGACACCGCGCCCTGGCTGACGGCCCTTGCGGCGGCCTTCCTCACCGCGCTGCTGGCAAACCTGCGCGACCTCGATCTCCGGCTGATCGGCCAGGCGATCCTGCTGCGCCGCACCGATGCGCTGATGCGGCTGGTCGTCGAGAACAGCTATGACGGGCTCCTGGTGATCGACGAGGGTGGAAAGATCCGCTCCGCCAATCCCGCGGCCGAGCGCATGCTGGGCCAGCGCACCGGCGAGCTGTCCGGCCAGCACTTTTTCGACGTGATCGCGACGTCGAGTCATCAGCCGCCGATCCATAGCCTCGCGCGCATGGCCTATGCGGACCGGCCGAGCCAGGTGGAGCTGACCAGGCCCGACGGCTCGACGCTGATTGTGGACGTTGCATTGACGCGCCTGCCTGATCATCCGAATGCCGCCTTCGTGGCGCTTCTGCACGACGTCACCGAGATGAAGATGCGAGAGGCGGAGCTGCGTGCGGCGCGCGACCAGGCGGAGGCGGCGAGCAACAGCAAGAGCCAGTTCCTTGCCAATATGAGCCACGAGCTGCGCACGCCGCTCAATGCCGTGATCGGCTTCTCCGAGATCATGAAGACCGAGCTGCTGGGCCCGATCGGGACCGAGACGTATCGCGGCTATAGCCACAGCATCCACGATAGCGCCAAGCACCTGCTCGGCATCATCAACGACATCCTGGACATCTCCTCGATCGAATCCGGCTCGCCGCGCCTGCATGAGGGCATCCACGAGCCCGAGCAGATCTGCCAGTCCGTGGTGGCGCTGGTCGCCGGCCGCGCCGAGACGGCGAAGGTGACGCTCAGCGTCGATATCGACCCTGCAACCGACCTGCTCTACGCCGATGGACGCATGGTGAAGCAGATGCTGATCAACCTGGTCGGCAACGCGATCAAGTTCAGCCCGAAGGGCGCCGCCGTTCAGATCAAGGCAAGGCCGGCTGGCCCGGAGCCGCACGGTGGCGTCGTCTTCTCGGTCGCGGACCATGGCATCGGTATCGCCAAGGAGGACATCCCGCGCATCCTGAAGCCGTTCGAGCAGGTCGAGACCGCCTTCGCACGCAATTTCGAGGGCGTCGGGCTGGGCCTGCCGCTGGTCAACTCGATGGCGCGGCTGCATGGCGCGACGCTGACCATCGAAAGCGAGCTTCACGTCGGCACCACGGCCGCGATCCTGTTTCCCGCGGCACGCACGCGCCCGCGCAGTGCGGCGGCCGAGCCGCCGGCTACGCCGATCGCACCGGTGGCACCTGCCGCCCCGGCCGAGGAAGCCGAGCATCGCGCCACGGAGGAGCGCAAGCTGCGGGTCGTCGGCGCGCGGTAAGGCGGCGCCTGAGTCCAGCAGCCGCCTATTCCACTGCCATCAGCGCACCATCGGTGGGATCCAGATACAGGGTCCGCCTGGCGCCGGTATTGTCCGTCGCCTGCACCACATAGCAATTGCCCTCGTCCGGCGTGATGGCGCCGACATTGGTGAACCCGTGCCGCTCCAGCATGCCCTTGATCTCGGCGGGCTGCCGCCAGGCCGACCTGTCGGCGGTCGTGCATTGCAGATCGGCGGCGCGAGCCGCCGCGGCGAGCCCGAGAGATTGCAGGAGCACCAGCAGAATCGTCCACGTGCGCATCAATGACAGCCTCCGCCACATATCGGTCACGGTGGATCACACCAGATTTCCGTGGCGCCGCCAACCGCCCGGTGCGGGAGCGCTCAGGGCGGCGATTTGCCAGGACGGCCAAGTGCCTTAAGATCGCGACACGCGATTCCAGCCATGGGCGGCCCATGCACAGCGCGACGGACTCCGAGAGCGAACTCATCTACGGGAGGCTGGCGGCCTGGCTCGCGGTGAATGCGCTGGGCGACACCGGTCTGGACGCGGAGGGCAGGCCGCTCAACAATATCGGCGCGCTGGCCTTCCCCGACCTGTTCGCCGGCTTCTGCGCGCGCATCTCCGAGTGGATATGCCCCCTCTGGCGCTCGACGTTGGGGCTCGAAGTGCTCAATCCCGAGCTCAGCGGCTCGCAGCTGGTCTGGCGCGACGGCGCGCTGACGCGGACCGAAGTGAATCGGGCCGGCATCATGACGCGTGTCGACTATCTCAAGAGCGCGATCTATGTCGTCGATACCACCAACCGGCCGTTCCGCTGGCACAAGCCGGAGCCGCTGCCAGACATGGAGCTGATCCAAAATCTGCACCAGGAGTTCGGCATGACCGATTATTTCGTCATGCCGCTGCCGTTCCAGGACGCCACCCGCACCTCCACGCTGAGCTTCGCGAGCATTCGCGAAGGCGGCTTCTCCGACCTCGAGCTCGCGCGGCTGCAGATGGCGGCGCGGATCTGGTCGTCGGTCGCGGAGCGCTGGGTGCTGCGCCACATCGCGCTCGACCTGCTCACACACTATCTCGGCCGCGCGCCGGCGGAGCGGGTCTATGCCGGGCAGATCGAGCGCGGCGACGTCACCCGCATCGAGGCGGCGATCCTGATCTGCGACCTGCGCGGCTTTACCGCGATGACCGACCGGGCGCAGCACGGCGAGATCGTCACGTTGCTGAATCGCTGGTTCGAGGTGATCGGCGCTGCAATCGGCCCGCATCGCGGCGACATCCTGAAGTTCATGGGCGATGGCTTGCTGGCGGTGTTTGCGCTTGAGGAGACCCGAGCCGCCACCTGCGATCGGGCGCTCGACGCGGCCATGGCCGCTCTGGCCGGCACGGATGCGCTGAATGCGGATCTGGCCAGGGAGGAACGAGCGCCGCTCGGCTTCGGCATCGGCCTGCATTGGGGCGAAGTCGAGTTCGGCAATATCGGCACCCGCGACCGGCTCGATTTCACCGTAATCGGCCCGGCGGTCAACATCGCCAGCAGGCTCCAGGAGCTGACCAAGATCGTCGGCACGCCCATCCTGGCTTCGGCCGATTTCGCGGCAGCGGCCACGCGCACCTTGCACGGCCTAGGCGGCCGCCGCGTGCGGGGACTGAGCGGCGGGATCGAGGTGTTCTCGCCCTTGGCGCTCTGACGCTACTCGACCCCGTCCACCACGATGAACTGGCATTCCGTGGAATTGAGGCGGAGCGGCAGGATTGCCTGGTAGGCGGGTGAGTTGTACCAGTCCTCTGCCGCCTTGCGCGAGGGAAACTCGAGCACGACGATCCGCTCGAACGGCATCGCTCCCTCCAGCGCCGTGAACTTGCCGCCGCGCACCAGGAACCTGCCGCCATACGCCTCGATGGTCGGCATCACCTGCTTGCGGTACTCCTCGAACATTTTCGGGTCGTGCAGGCGCTCATAGACGAGGCAATAGGCTTTCATTGCGCGCTCCCTCCCAGCGTTGCCCGCTATTTGTCCGGACCGATCCGCCGGCTGGCGGATCGGATTGCATTCGAAAGCTTACCCCTCGCCCTTGCGTCCGTCAGTGCCGGAGAGTGCGGCCTGCGCGGCGGCGAGCCTGGCGATCGGCACGCGATAGGGTGAGCAGGAGACGTAGTCCAGCCCGACCTCGGCGCAGAACCGTACCGAAGCGGGATCGCCGCCATGCTCGCCACAAATGCCGAGCTTGATGTTAGGGCGGGTCTTGCGGCCGCGCTCGACGCCGATCTTCACCATCTCGCCGACGCCCTCGACATCGATGCTGATGAAGGGGTCCTTCTTGATGATGCCCTGGCGCTCATAGGCGGTGATGAAGGAGGCCGCGTCGTCGCGGCTGAGGCCGTAGGTCGTCTGGGTGAGGTCGTTGGTGCCGAAGGAGAAGAACTCCGCCTCCTTGGCGATCGCATCGGCCAGCAGGCAGGCGCGCGGCAGCTCGATCATGGTGCCGATCATGTAGGGAAGCTTGAAGCCGGCCGTCTTCTCCACCTCGGCCGCAACGCGCTCCACCACGGCCTTCATCAAGGACAGCTCCTTGGGGATGCCGACCAGCGGGATCATGATCTCCGCATCGACCGTCTCGCCGATCTCCTTGTGCACGGCGGCGGCCGCTTCGAAGATCGCGCGGGCCTGCATCTCGTAGATCTCGGGATAGCTGATGCCGAGCCGGCAGCCGCGATGCCCGAGCATCGGGTTGGTTTCCTTTAGCTGGGCCGCGCGCGCTGCGACCGCGTCGACAGTCACGCCGGCCGCCTTGGCGACTTCCGCCATCTCCTCCCGTGAATGCGGCAGGAACTCGTGCAGGGGCGGATCGAGCAGCCGGATCGTCACGGGCAGGCCGCGCATGATGTTGAACAGCTCGATGAAATCCTGACGCTGCATGGGCAGGATCTTGGCCAGCGCCTTCTTCCGGCCCTCCACCGTGTCGGCCATGATCATCTCGCGCACCGCGACGATGCGGTCGCCCTCGAAGAACATGTGCTCGGTGCGGCAGAGGCCGATGCCCTCCGCGCCGAACTCGCGCGCGGTGCGGGCATCGGTGGGCGTATCGGCATTGGCGCGCACCTTCAGCTTGCGCACCTTGTCGGCCCAGGACATAAGCTTCGCGAAATCGCCTGAAAGCTGGGGCTGAATGGTGGGGACCCGGCCGATCATCACCTCGCCGGTGCCGCCGTCGATGGTGATGATGTCGCCTTCCGCCGCCCGATGGCCCCTGACGATCATCACCTTCTTCTCGGCATCGACGCGGATGTCGCCGGCGCCGGAGACGCAGGGCCGGCCCATGCCGCGCGCCACCACCGCCGCGTGGCTGGTCATGCCGCCGCGCGTGGTGAGGATGCCCACCGCCGCGTGCATGCCATGGATATCCTCGGGGCTGGTCTCGACCCGCACCAGGATGACCTCGGCGCCCTTGGCGGCGCGGTCCTCCGCCTCGTCCGCGGTGAACACGATCTGGCCGGAGGCGGCGCCGGGGCTGGCCGGCAGGCCGCGCGCGACCACTTCCTTCTTGGCCTTGGGGTCCAGCGTCGGGTGCAGCAACTGGTCGAGGGAGGCCGGATCGATCCGCGCGACGGCGGTCGCCTCGTCGATCATGCCCTCGTTGCAGAGGTCGACGGCGATCTTCAGCGCGGCCGCGGCCGTGCGTTTGCCGTTGCGGGTCTGCAGCATGTAGAGCTTGCCCTGCTGGACCGTGAACTCGATGTCCTGCATGTCGCAATAGTGCCGTTCGAGCTGCTCGCGCACCTGGTCGAGCTGCTTGAAGACCTGCGGCATGACCTCTTCCATCGCGGGCAGCGTGGAGTTGTTGGCCTTCTTGCCGGCGATGGTCACCTGCTGCGGCGTGCGAATGCCGGCGACCACATCCTCGCCCTGGGCGTTGACGAGATATTCGCCGTAGAACTCCTTGGCCCCGGTGGAGGGATTGCGCGTGAAGGCGACGCCGGTCGCGCAATCCTCGCCCATGTTGCCGAACACCATGGCCTGCACGTTGACCGCGGTGCCCCAGTCCTCTGGGATGTTGTTGAGCTTGCGGTAGGTGACGGCGCGCGGAATGTTCCAGGAGCCGAAAACGGCGCCGATCGCGCCCCAGAGCTGCTCGTTCGGGTCCTGCGGAAAGGGCTTGCCGATCTCCTCCTCGACCTTCGCCTTGTAGTCCTCGATCACCTTCTTCCAGTGCTCGGCCTTGAGCTTGGTGTCGGATTCGAGGCCGAGGTCCGATTTGTGCAGCTCGAGGATCTCCTCGAAGGTGTGATGCTCGACCCCCAGCACGACATTGCCGTACATCTGGATGAAGCGCCGATAGGAATCGTAGGCGAAGCGCTCATCGCCGGATTGCCGGGCAAGGCCCCGCGCGGTCTCGTCGTTGAGGCCGAGATTGAGGACGGTATCCATCATGCCCGGCATGGAGACGCGCGCCCCGGACCGCACCGAGACCAGCAGCGGCTCCTTGGGATCGCCGAACCTGGCACCGACCGTGCTTTCGATGTGGCGCAGCGCCTCCTCGACCTGCGCCTGCAGGTCGCCGGGATAGGTCTTGCCGTTGGCGTAGAAATGGGTGCAGAGCTCGGTCGTGATGGTGAAGCCGGGGGGCACTGGCAGGCCCAGCGCGCTCATCTCCGCGAGATTGGCGCCCTTGCCGCCCAGCAGATCGCGCATGTCCGCACGACCCTCGGCGGACCCACCTCCGAACCGATACACCCACTTCGCCATCTTCACTCACCTTTCGGTCGTTAAGCTTCGGCTGGCCGCTAAGCTTCGGCTTTGGCTTCGATCTTGGAAAAGTCGGCGACCGCGTTGAGGGTCGCGCGGATGGTCGAGAGCAGCCGCAGGCGATTGGATCGCAGCGACGGATCGGGATCATTGACGGTGACACGGTCGAAGAAGGCGTCGATCGGCGCGCGCAGGTTGGCGAGCGCGCCCATAGCGGCCACGAATTCCTCGCCGGCGACGCGGCCGCGCGCGACCTGCGCTTCCTGCTCCAGCGCCTGGAAGAGCTTCTTCTCCTCCTCCTGGGTGAATTTCGCGGGATCGGCAGCAACGCCGTCATAGCGGGCGCTGTCCTTCTTCTCCTCGATGCGCACGATGTTGCTGGCGCGGCGATAAGCGGCAATGAGATTGGCGCCGGCCTCGCTCTCCACCAGATCCTGCAGCGCCTTCACCCGCGCCGTCAGGCGGACGAGGTCGTCCTCATCACCGAGCGCGAAGACGGCCGCGATCAGGTCGTGGCGCACGCCCTGCTCCTTCAGCGCCACCTTCAGCCGGTCGGCGAAGAACTCAAGCAAATCGCTCATCTGATAGGCGTGAACCGCGGCTGCAGCGGCCTCCTTGGCGGTGCCTCCTTCGGCTTGGGCGCGTCGTTTGACACCCTGCTCGACAGCAACGTTTCCTTGATCGATGTATGCCTTTGCTGCCATGGAGAACACGTCGCGCAGTTTCAACCTCAAGCCATTTTCCAGGATCAGGCGAATGACGCCCAGCGCCGCGCGGCGCAGCGCGAAGGGGTCCTTGGAGCCCGTGGGCTTCTCGTCGATCGCGAAGAACCCGGCCAGGCTGTCGATCTTGTCCGCAAGCGCGACGGCCACGCTGGCCGGCGCGGAGGGGCACAGATCGTTAGGACCGAGCGGCCGGTAGTGCTCAGCAATCGCGTCTGCAATCTCCGGTGCATGGCCTTCGATCCCGGCGTAGTAACGCCCCATGATGCCTTGGAGTTCCGGGAACTCCCCTACCATGCCAGTGGTAAGGTCGGCCTTGGCAAGGCGCGCGGCCTCCGCCGCCTGATCGGCATCGCAGCCGGGGATCAGCCCAGCGAGATGGCGCGCCAGCGCCCCGATGCGCGCGACCTTCTGCCCGACGGTGCCGAGCTGGGCGTGAAAGATGATGTCGTTGAGCGCCGGCAGCCGGTCGGCCAGCTTCACCTTCTGGTCCTGCTGCCAGAAGAAGATGGCGTCGCTCAGCCGGGCGCGCAGGACCCGCTCGTTGCCGGCGACGATCTGCGCGCCCTTGTCCACCGTGTCCATGTTGGCGACCACCAGGAAGCGCGCGGCCACCGTCCCATTCTTGTCCTGGAGCGCGAAGTATTTCTGGTGCGTGCGCATGGAGGTGGTCAGCACCTCCGGCGGCAAGGTCATATACTGGGGATCGATCCTGCCCATCAGCACCACGGGCCATTCCACGAGGCCGGTCACCTCATCCAGCAACCCATCATCCGGCTTGACCGTCAGCCCCTCCTTGAGGGCGCGGTCGCGGCACTGGGCCTGGATCAGGCCGCGCCGCTCCCGGGGGTCCGGGATGACCCTGGCGGCCTTGAGCTTCGCAAGATAGTCGGTTGAATTTGCAACATTAAACTCGTTCGGACTCAGAAACCGGTGGCCGCGTGTGCGCGCGGTGAAAGCGAGCTTGGCGTTGCCGCCCATCGGCACGCCGCCTTCGAGCGCGGCGCCGTCGAACACCGCCAGCACGTGATGCAACGGCCGCACCCAGCGCTGCGTCCAGTCGGCGAAGCGCATGCTCTTGGGCCAGGGCATCTGCTGGATGCACTCGACGATCACACCGGGCAGGACCTCGGCGAGCGGTCGCCCCTTCTTCTCGGTCGTCGCGAAATAGAACACGCCCTTGCCGGTGTCGCGCTCCTCGCATTCCTTTACGGATTTGAGCCCGACCGATTTCAGGAACCCGTCGATCGCGGGTTGCGGGGAGCCGACGCGCGGACCCTTGCGCTCCTCCCGCACGTCCGGCTGGGCGGCCGGCAGCTCTTCAACGACGAGGGTCAGGCGGCGCGGCGTCACATAGGTGCGCGCGAGGGTGAAATGGATGCCGGCCGCGTGCAGCTTGTCCGACATCAGGCGCTGCAGGTCCTCCGCGGCGCGGGCCTGCATGCGGGCCGGGATCTCTTCGGAGAACAGTTCGAGCAGCAGTTCCGACATGGCTCAGCCCTTCCCCGCCGGTACGCGCTGGGTCGCTTCCCAGGCTTCGCAGCAGCCTTTTGCCAGCGCGCGCACGCGGCCGATATAGGCCTGCCGCTCGGTCACGGAGATCACCCCGCGGGCATCCAGCAGATTGAAGATGTGGCTGGCCTTGAGGCACTGGTCATAGGCCGGCAGGGGGAGTGGCTGGGCTCCGTTCAGCAGCGCGCCGCATTCCTGCTCCGCATCATTGAAATGCCGCAATAACAACGCGCTATCGGAGTTCTCGAAATTGTATTCTGAGAATTCCCGCTCGGCCTGGAGATAGACATCGCCATAGGTCATGCCGTGGCCGTTGAAATCGAGATCGAAGATGTTCTCGACCCCCTGGACATACATCATCAGGCGCTCGAGCCCGTAGGTGAGTTCGGTCGAGACCGGATTGCATTCGAGCCCGCCGACCTGCTGGAAATAGGTGAACTGGGACACCTCCATGCCGTCCAGCCAGACCTCCCAGCCCAGGCCCCAGGCGCCGAGCGTCGGGCTCTCCCAATCATCCTCCACGAAGCGGATGTCGTGGTTCATCGGGTCGATGCCGAGCGCCTTCAGGCTGCCAAGATAGAGATCCTGGCTGTCCGCCGGCGAGGGCTTCAGGATGACCTGGAACTGGTAATAGTGCTGAAGCCGGTTCGGGTTCTCGCCGTAGCGCCCGTCCTTCGGCCGGCGGGAGGGCTGGACATAGGCGGCGCGCCAGGGCCTCGGCCCAAGGGCGCGCAGGGTGGTCGCCCAGTGGAAGGTGCCCGCCCCCATCTCCATGTCGTAGGGCTGCAGGATCACGCAGCCCTGCTTCGACCAATAGCTCTGCAGCTTCAGAATGGCGTTCTGAAAGCAGGTCTCAGGATTGGGCTTCCGCCCGGTCATTTGCCCGCCCCGTGGTTATGGTGCGGCGCACCATAAAGAGCGGGGCTGGAGTCTGCAAGGCGATGGCCCGGCGCGGCGGATCGGCCGGTCCGGGAGCCTCCGGACCGACTAGGCCGCCATCGCCCGGCCGGCCATCTGGCGGCATTCCTTGGCGCAGGCGCGGCAGGCCTGGGCGCATTCGTCCATGTCCCCGATCCGCTCGCAATCGGTGGCGCATTCCTCGCAGATCTTGGCGCACAGGTCGCATTGCATCAGGTGGCTGGGCGAGCCGATCAGCATCAGGGCCGCCGAGGTCCGGCAGATCTCTGCGCATGCCATCATGAGCTGGAAGTGCTTGGGCTCGGTATGCTGCCCGCCCATTTGCAGGCAGTGCTGCATGGCGGTCTGGACGCAGTTCGCATAGCAGCTTTGGCACGCGTCGATGCAGGTTTTCATCTCGCCGCTGAGAGTGTGCATGGTGGCCTCGCTTCGCTCGCATATCGGATGCAAGTCCAACAAGCGGCGCTCTCGCCCATTGCACCGGGCTTGCCCGCCGGCTCCGGGGCCCATGTCCTCAGGGGAGGTGTTCGGCCGCCGGTCTATTTGATCGCAGCCGCCGCCAATTGCTCCACAAGGCGCAGGTCCTTGAGCGCAGCGGCAACGGTGTTGCGCACCGGCGCGCCCGCCGTGACGCTGTGCCAGAACCCGATCAGCTCGCGGATGAACGCCTCCTCGTAGCTGGCGCGATAGACCGTCTCCTGCCAGCAATTGCCGTCGGAGCGGGACACCGTGAGCCTGGTCGGGAAGTGGTTGAGATAGGGCGACGGAAACGTCAGCTCGTAGACGGCATCGTTGAAATAGAAACTCACCCTCTCCCGGTAATGTGCGACCTTGTGGACGAACAAATGGGTCATCTGCCAGATCGCGTCGCATCCGCGCAGCCTGACGCTGCCGTGCCCGCCGTCGCCGCCCGCAAAGAACGCGGCCCCGATGACCTCCCCCGTTTCCAGCCCGAGATGGTCGAGCGCCCCGTGGACGACATTGATGTCGTGGATGAGGCTGGAGCAGTAGCAGTTGGTGTATCCCCACATCTCAGCATCGGTGAGCTTGCGGGCGACGGCGCGGGCGACCTGCTCGTCCCGGCGCCGCTTCCCGTCCGCCACGGTCTCGGCCGGAATGTCGCTCGTCTTCACGAAATCGCCCTGATGCTGGTTGAACGGCCAGGAATCCGGATCCTGGACCTCGACGCTGATCATGCGCAACTCGGCCGCGCTCCTGGGCAGGAGCGACAGCAGCTTCTCGTAAGACGGGTCGAACCGTTTCATATATCCGACCTGGACGACCCGGTTCGCCCGTTCCATGGCGGCAGCGATCTCCGCCGCCTGGGCGACGGAGAAGCACAACGGCTTCTCGCAGAAGACATGCACGCCACGGCGCAGGGCGTTCAACGTGATCTCCGCGTGATACTGGTCTGGCGCCGCCACCAGAATGGCCTCGATGCCGGCATCGAACAGCTGGTCATAGCTGCTGAAGGCCGGAAAGCCACGCTCTTCCAGCACGCGGCGCATCTCCGGCGACGCGTCCGCGATCCCGGCGATCTCGTACAGTCTCTCGAGCCGCCGCAGGTTCGGAATATGCTCCACCTGCCCGATGAGCCCGGCACCGACCACGCCAATCCTCACGCGCCTCGGTCGTTCCATCGCCACTCCCCTCCTTGTCTGGAATCCTGATCTTGTCCCCGCCTCGGCAGCCCGCGCGCGTCGAGGCGCCGGCGACGCGGGCGGTCACCCGCTGGCCATCCTGCGCGCGCCGAGTTCGCTGATCTCCCGCTCCACCCGGCGCAGATCTTCGCCGCCCGCCATGACGTGCAGCACGTCGTCCCGCGTGACCGCGCTTCTCGGGAAGGTGCCCATGCTCCTGCCGCGATTGAGCAGCGTGAATCGGTCGGCCACCGCGAAGGCGTGGTGGATGTTGTGCGAGATGAAGACGACACCGAGGCCCCGGCTCCGCGCCTGGGCGACATATTTCAGCACGATGGCCGCCTGATGCACACCGAGCGCCGATGTCGGCTCGTCCAGGATCAGCACGCGTGCGCCGAAATGCACCGCGCGCGCGATCGCCAGGCACTGGCGCTCGCCGCCCGAGAGCGTTCCCACCGCCTGGCTGGGGTCGCGCACGTCGATGCCGATCTCCGCCAGTTCCTTGACGACGATCCGGTCCGCGTGCGCCACGTCCAGCCGCGCGAAAGGGCTCACCCCCTTCATCGGCTCCCGCCCCAGAAAGAAGTTCCGGGTGATGCTCAGCAGCGGGATCATGGCGAGATCCTGGTAGACCGTGGCAATGCCCCGGTCCAAGGCCTGCCGCGGCGACGTGATGTGCGCCGGCTCACCGCCGATGAGATAGCTGCCTTTGCTCGGGGGGTGCACGCCGGAGAGAATCTTGATCAAGGTGGACTTGCCCGCTCCGTTGTCGCCGAGCAGGCAGTGGACCTCGCCCGCATGGACCGCGAAGCTCAGGTCCTGAAGCGCGACGACCGTGCCGAAGGACTTGCTGACGTTCCTGAGTTCGATGATCGGCTGCATCGTCTATCGCTCTTGCGTCGCCCTGCGGCGCACATAGTTGTTGAAGAGGACGGCGAGCAGGACCATCACGCCGAGGAACACCTTGAACAGGTCCGAATCCACCCCGGTGTAGAGGATGCCGATCTGCACGGTGCCGTAGATCAGGGCGCCGAGCAGCGCGCCGACCGCCGAACCGTAGCCGCCCGTCAGCAGCGTGCCGCCGATCACGACCGCGATGATCGCGTCGAATTCCTTCAGCGTGCCGCGCAAAGTGTCGGTGGAGCCGACCTCCGTGATCTGCGTCGCGGCGAACAGCACGGCCGCGGCCGCGGTGAGCGAGAACAGGATGATCTTCACGCGATTGACGGGCACGCCGACCCTGAGCGCGGCGACGGCATCGCCGCCCACGGCGAAGATCCAGTTGCCGAAGCGCGTCCGCAGCAGGATCCAGGTCGCGCCCGCGGTGAGGGCGATCCACCACAGGATCGACACGGGCAGGCCCTCGATGCTCGGCGCGCCGTTCGGCTTGGTCCCGATCCAGCCCACCTCCGCCATCCAGCGGAAGAAGCCCTGGCCGACCTTGCCGGCGAACAGCGGGATCATCGGGCTTTCCGGGTCGCTCTCGGTGATCTTGGAGATCTGCGTGTAGCCGGAAATGTAGCGGGTGCCGGAAATCGCGAGCCCGCGCAGGATGAACAGGGATGCGAGGGTCACGACGAACGATGGCAGGCCGGTCTTGACGGTCAGGTATCCGTTGAGGGCGCCGATCGCGGCACAGACGACCAGGGCGAGCAGGATCGAGACGGTCAGCGGCAGGCCGTAGACCGTCGTGCCTAGCCCGATGATCACGCCGGCGAAGCCGATCATGGAACCGATGGAGAGGTCGAACTCGCCCGCGATCATGAGCAGGGCGACGGCGGCCGCGATGATCCCGATCTCTGCGGCGACCGTGAGGATGTTGATCTGCCCCTCCACGGTGAACATCCCGCTCGAGCCGGCGACCGCGAAGAAGATCAGGTAGATGAGGATGACCCCCGACAGCGCGCCGAGCTCGGGACGGCGCAGCGCGCGCGCGAGGAGCGGCGCCCTGCGCAGCCGCGCGCTGTCGCTTCCCGCGCCTTTGCGCAACGGCAATTCGGATTTCAGGATATCGCTCATCTGCGTACCTCCGTGCCGGCTTGCCGGTCGCGCCGGCAAGCCGCGGCCTGGTCCTTCATCCGGTGGCGGCGATCGCTTACCGGATGCCCTTCTTGCTCAAGGTCATGATCTTCTCGACGTCGGCGGTCATGACCGGATTGGGGCCCGTGTAGATGTTGTTGATCGGCAGCACGCCGTATTTGGCGTTCAGCGTCAGCATGACGACCGGCAGGTACCCCATCAGGTATTGCTGGGAGTCGAAGGAGAAGACGACCTCGCCTTTGCCCAACGCCGTCAGCGTGTCGCCGGACACGTCGAAATTCCCGATCTTGTACTTTTCCAGCATTCCGGCATCCCGCAGCGCCGCCACGATGTTGGCGGCCGAGGGCGCGCCGAGCGCCAGGATGCCGTCCACCTCGGGATGCGCGGAGAGATACGCCTTGATGCGTGCGGCGGTGTCGGTCGGATCGAGGCTCACCTCGGTGCGATCGCCGTTCGCGCCCATCACCTCCAGGAACCCGTCGCAGGCGGATTCGTTGACCAGGTTCCCGACCTCGTGATTGGCGCAAACACCCTTGGTCACGCCGGCCGCCAGCAATTGCTTCGCGGCCCGCATTCCCTGCTCGCGGTAACTTGTCGTGCCGACGAACAGCTTCAATCCGAGCTTCGCGACCTGGTCCTCGCCGCTGTCGATGACGATCACCGGGATGCCGGATTCGGCCGCCGCCTTCACCGATTTCTCGAGGGCGGTCGCGTCCGGGATCGACACCACCAGGCCATCGACCTTCTGGGTGATTGCGGCGTCGATCATTCGTGCCATCGCCACCATGTCCGTGGTCTGCGGCGCCTGGTAGCTCACTTCGACGCCCATGAGCGCCGCCGCGTCGTCGACACCCTTCTTGACCACGCCCCAATAAGCGTCAGAGGACTGGCCGTGAGTCACCACGGCAAGCTTGATGCTTTCCTCGGCCGCGGCAGGCGATGCCGCCAGGCCGGCGCACAGTGCCAGTGACAGGGAACAGAACGCCATCTTCGCCCGGTGCAGAACTGACATCTCACTCTCCTCCCTCCGGTTGTTTGCGGCGCGGCCCCTCGGCCGAGCCCTTGATTAGCTGACGGAAAGCGCGCTCGGCGCCGTCCGATAGGTCACGTTGCGCAGCAGCTCGACGGACTTTCGGACTCCATCGAGCGGATCGATCAGGGCATCCTCGTGCTCGATCGAGAGCACGTCGTCGTAGCCCGCCATGCGCAGCGCAGCGCAGAACTGGCGCCACCATTCTTCGCCATGGCCGAAGCCGAGCGTCACGTAGTTCCAGCTCCTCGATGCGGCCTCGCCCGCGGGGCGCGTCTCGAGCACGCCATCGATTCCGGCCGGGATCGGCTCGATGCGCGTATCCTTGGCGTGCACGTAGTAGATCGCATCGCCCAGCGCCCGGATCGCGGCCAGGGGATCGGCGCCCATCCATAGCGGGTGGCTGGGGTCGTAGTTCGCGCCGACCATGTCGCCGACGGCATCGCGCAGGCGCCGGAGCGTATGAGGGCTGTAGACCGCCTGATGTCCGTGCAGCTCCAGGCAGATCCGGCGAATGCCGTTGTCCCGCGCGACCTTCACCAAGCTGCGCCAATATGGAATGACGCATTCGTCCCACTGGAACCGCAGGATCGCACGGCATTCCGGCGGCCATTCCGTGACGATCCAGTTGGGATTGGCATCGCCCGGACCACCCGGCAGGCCCGACATCATGACGATGCGATCGACGCCGAGCAGCCTTGCCAGGCGGAACGTCTTGAGCGTGACGTCATGCTGGCGCGCGCCCTCCGCGCCGGGGAACAGCGGGTTGCCCGAGCAGTTGAGCGCCGAGATCGCCAACCCGTGGTCCGCGAGCTTCGCGCGGAACTCCCGCCGCGCCGCCTCGCTGTCCAGCATGGCATCGAGCCGGATATGCGGCGCGCTCGACCAGTTGCCGCAACCGAACTCCAGGCAATCGAGCCCAAGCCCGGCGGCCGCTTCGAGCATGGCCTCGAAGCTCAAATCGGGCAGGCTGTCGGTCAGCATTCCGATTTTCATGGGCACGCATCCCCTCGATGAAGTGACACAGGAGAACAGTATTGACCGCGCATTTGTCAAATAAAAAACGCATCGATCTCGCATATTTACTGATGTATCTTTAAGTTTTAAAGTAATAATCCACGTTCGCGCCGGCGCGTGTGTTCGGCGTCGCATTAAACTTTTCATCACGGTCAGGGAAAGCCCGGGATTGGTGCCGGGCTGTCGAGGTCACGGCGGCGGGGAGATGTAGGACGCGGCGCCGAAGTCATCCGCACATAGCGGCAAGGCGGTGTAGCGAAGGGAAAGAGCGAGGCGCTCGAGCCTCAGAGAGACCGCGGATCGCGCCTGGCGCAGCGCGAGTCGCGAAGGCTGAAGACGTCGGGCGAGGATGTTGTCGGTCGGGGTAAAGGGACAGAAGTTCCTGGTCGGGTGCGCCACGTGCCGCACCGGAGGGGCTATGGCCCAGGCGCAACTGCGCCGAACGGCGGACGGCATCAGGGTTTGTGGGCGCGCAGGATGTGCGGCGACACGGTTGGCGAGCGCCTCCAACAGCGTCCGCGTGGGGCCGGAAGATCGGGACGACACGGCAACCCCAGACGCAAGCCTGGAGAAAAGTCGGATAGTGCCGCTACGTCCTTTGCCCATGCCACGCGCCCCAGCGCCGAGCCGCACGTTTCCAGTCAATTATCGCCCACACCCCGCTTGCTTGCCAAGCGAGCACAAGAGGACCACGAGCCTGCCAAAAGAGCTGCCACACGCTTTCTTTCCTGGAGCGAGGCCCCGCATGCACAATCCTGACATTTCCTGGCGATTATATACTTTAGTATAATCGCCCATTTCCTGGCAGTTGTCCGGCCTAGCATCATCCAGGCCCGGTTTCCGGCAAGGAGGCTGTCATGGATAAGATCGTCTTCCATCACGCGCCGATGTCGCGCAGCAACATCGTGCACTGGATGCTGGAGGAGCTCGGCGTGCCGTATGAGTTGCACGCCATGAGCTTGCAGCGCGGCGATCACAAGCAACCCGACTACCTCGCCATCAATCCCATGGGCAAGGTGCCGGCCATCACGCACCAGGGCGTCACCATCACAGAGGCGGCCGCCATCTGCGCCTATCTGGCGGACGAGTTCCCGGCGGCGAAGCTGTCGGTGCCGATCGGCGATCCCCGGCGCGGGGCATATCTCAAATGGCTGTTCTTCGGGCCAAGCTGCCTGGAGCAGGCCATCATCGATCGGCTCAACGATCGGCCGCAGATTCCGCCGAGTTCATCCTCCTATGGCACCTACGACGCAGTGATGGAAACACTGGCGCAAGCCCTGGCCAAGGGACCGTATCTGCTGGGCCAGCACTTCACCGCGGCTGATGTCGTGATCGGATCGGGCATCCAGTGGGGTACCATGATGAACGCCTTGCCGGAGCGCGCGGAATTCGGCGGCTATATCGAGCGCGTGAGCGCCCGCCCGGCGGCACAGCGCTCCTTCATCATGAACCAGGAACTTTACGCGCAGCTTTACCCGAAAGCCGGGTAGGCCAGCCTAGAATGGACACTTGTCGCGGCCGCAATTCCGGGCGCCGATGGCGGGCACGTAGGCGCCGCACAGCTTGCATTGCGCCATGTCCTCGACCGGCTTGGCCGCCTTGCCCTTGGCGCGGCTGCGCGGATTGCGCTCAAGCTCGGCCTGCTCGCGCTTGTTCTTGATCTGGCTGCGGCGGTGCCACCACCAGACTGCGGCGATCACCAGCACAATCAGCAGGATCTTGGGCAGCGTCGGAATCGTAAACATCGGGCCATTTAGCGGGGGTGGCGCTGCCCGGTCAAGGAACCCCTCCGGCGGCCTCGCCCATTGGCAGCGCCACGGCATCGCGCAACACGCGCTGCAGCACGGGCGAAAAGTCCCCATCGTCTTCGTGCAGGACGAGGCCCGGCAGCAATGCCGCAGGCAGGCGCTGATCGCGCCGTCCGGCGACGATCACGCGATGCGCGGCAGACCCCGCCTTGGGATGCAGTGGCAGGATCACGAGGCCGCCGCATCGGGTGCCGAGCAGCGCCAGCAGTTCCGGCAGCCGGTCGGCCCGGTGGATGAACGTAATCGTGCCGCCGGGGCGAACTGCCTTGGCCGCCGCGGTCACCCAGGCGGCGAGGTCCGCATCGCCCTCGATGTTCGCAAGCGCCTTCACAGGGTTGCCGGAGGGCGTCGCGGCACCGCGCTTGAGGTACGGCGGATTGGCGATGACGTGATCCGCAGGCGCGGCATAGATCGGGAGCGTGCGGTCCAGGATATCGCCGATCAGGAAATGCACGCGGTCGGCGAGCGCATTCTCCTGCGCGTTGCGATTGGCCAGCGCCGCAAGCTCCGCCTGCACGTCAACTCCGGTGCAACGCGCGCCCGGCACGCGCCGCGCGACACAGAGCGCCGCCGTGCCGACGCCGCAGCCAAGATCGACCACGCTCTCCCCCGGAGCGACGGGACATGCGGCGGCGAGCAGGATCGGGTCGAGGGCAGCGCGATAGCCGAAGGCCGGCTGATGCAGGACCACGCGCCCGCCAAGAACGGTGTCGCGTGTGGTCTGCCTTATGTGCGGCGTGTCAGTCATCGGGCGAAGTCATCAGCGAGGCCATTCACAGCCAGCCGGTCTGTTCCGGCTCGTGCCACTCGCCGGCGCTCTTGAGGATGGCGACCGCCTCGTCATACTCGTCATCGGTCACCATCAGGCGCTGCGGCAGCACGCCAAGGCTGCCCTGGACGATGCTGGCATGGGTGTCGAACAGGATTGCCGTGACGCCGCCATCGGCGAGGAGTGCGGTCAGGAAGGACAGCCGGACAGGATCGGTGCTGCGCGCGATCTCCTTCACACGGACTCCTCTTGGTTAACCACACAACCTGCGCCGATTGTTGCCATTGCGTTCGCTGATCGGGACATTATGCTGCCTGTCGGCCTTCCGCACCATGCGATTGCGTGCAGGAAGCCGCAACGGGTCGCGGTGAAGGCGCCGCGTCTGACGCGGCCGGAAAGGGTTGTGCGTGGCGGTCATTGTCAATCTGGAAACCGGGCGGGAGAAGCAGCCGGACGCATTGGAGCGCCTGACGGCGCTGGTGCGCGACGACCTCGACAAGGTCAATGAGCTGATTGTGCAGTACATGCAAAGCCCGGTCGCGCTGATTCCGCAACTGGCGGGGCACATCATCGCCGCCGGCGGGAAGCGGCTCCGGCCGGTCCTCACCCTGGCGGCGGCGCGGCTCTGCGGGCATCCCGGCGCGCGGGCGTCCGGGCTCGCGGCCTGCGTCGAGTTCATCCATACCGCCACGCTGCTGCACGACGACGTGGTCGACGAGAGCGACCTGCGGCGCGGCGAGGCTTCCGCCAACGTGCTGTGGGGCAACAAGGCGAGCGTGCTGGTGGGCGATTTCCTGTTCAGCCGCGCCTTCCAGCTCATGGTCGCCGACGGGTCGCTGCGGATCCTGGATATCCTGTGCACCGCCTCCGCCAAGATCGCGGAAGGCGAAGTGCTGCAGTTGATGACCAGCAACGATACGGCCACCACCGAGCAGGCCTATCTCGAAGTCATCAAGGGCAAGACCGCCATCCTGTTCTCGGCGGCGTGCGAAGTCGGCGCCGTGCTGGCCGACCGGCATAAGCGCGAGCAGGAAGCGCTGGCGAGCTTCGGGCTCAATCTAGGCATCGCGTTCCAATTGATCGACGATGCGCTCGACTATTCCGCCAAGCAGGAAGCCCTGGGCAAGAAAATCGGCGACGACTTCCGCGAGGGCAAAATCACCCTGCCCGTCATCCTTGCCTTCCTGCGCGGGGACGAGGCCGAGCGCGAATTCTGGCGCCGCACGCTGGAGCGGCAGGAGCAGACGGACGGCGACCTTGCCGAAGCGCAGCGCCTGATCGCCAAGCACAACGCCCTCAGCGATACCGTGCAGCGCGCCTCGCATTACGGCGCAGTCGCGCGCGATGCGCTCGGCATCTTCCCGGACAGCGCCGACAAGCGTGCGCTGATCGAGGTGGTGGATTTTTGCATCCGCCGGGGACACTAGGCGTAGCCGAAATCAAGATGCCGATGTCAGAACGGCACAAATTCTTCTGGCATCTGACCTCTGAATTCTGACATCTGAACTCATGGCCCTGCCCTCGACCAGCGCCCTGCGTGCACTCGATGCCGTCGCGCGGCTTGGGAGCGTCACGCGCGCGGCGGCGGAGCTCAATATCACCCGCAGTGCGATCAGCCATCAATTGCGGTTCCTGGAGAAGGAGCTCGGCTTCTCCTTGATCGAGCGCGACGGGCGCGGTGTGGTCCTGACGCCGCGCGGCGAAGCCTATGCACGCGAAGTGCGCAAGGCGCTGCAAACCCTGTCCGACGCGCGCGTCAGGTCGGCCGATGCGGCGCTGAGCGGCCGGCTGGTCATTAGTTGCGCGCCCGGCTTCGCCAGCTTCTGGCTGTGCGCGGAGATCGGCGCGTTCCAGGACGCCCATCCGCAAGCACGCATCAATGTCGTCACGCCGAACCGCTTCGATGATGTGAGCGCGCCCGACATCGACATTTTCATCGCTTTCGGCCGTGGCGCGTGGAGCGGCAAATGGTACGAGCTGCTGGCCAATCTGCACGAGACACCGGTCTGCTCGCCCACGCTGATCAATGAATGCGGCGGCCTCGGTGAACCGAATGATCTCGCCAAGGTGAAGCTGCTGCACCTCGCCGATCACAGCGACTGGACGCAATGGTTGATGGCAGCCGGCGCCGACGAGGTCGACCCGGCGCAGGGCATTGTCTTCTCCGACATGCACCTGGTGATCGCGGCTGCGCTTGCGGGACAAGGGGTGGCGATCGGCGATCCGATCATCGCCGGCGGCGCGCTCTCCGCCGGGCGCCTCGTGCGGCCCTTCGGTCTCGCGATCCGTGCGCCGAACTCCTACTACTTGGTGGCCGATCGCGGACACCTGCGCCGGCCGCTGGTCAAGGCGTTCCGGAGCTGGATCACGGCACGGCTGGCAGAGGCCGCGGAGGAGTAGGGAGCCTTTGTTGAACAGAACTCACCAATTTCACGAAATCTATTCCATTTTCAGCAAATTGCCTTCACGCTAGAGTGCCGGAAACGGACAGGAGGCACCTCATGAACGCACCGCTTGCGACCCCCACCACCGAGACCTTCAGCCTGAAGCGCCGCGTTGAAGGCGGCGGAACGCCGGCGATGAACTACTGGGGCTGCAAGTCGGAATACGGCGTGCTGACCGACGTCCTGCTCGGCAAGGCGGATCACATCAAGCACCTTTCCACCTCGTCCCTGTCGCGCAAATACCTGCGCGAAGCGCCGTGCAACATCGAGGTGGCGAAGAAGCAGCATGCCGAATTGATCAGTGCCTATGAGCATTTCGGCGTGCGCGTGCATTTCCATGACATGGACCCAAACCTGCCCTACCAGGTCTATGCCCGGGATTCGAGCTTCATGACGCCCTACGGCGCGGTCATCACCAACATGGCGAACTGGTGGCGCCGGGGCGAGAACTTCGCCGCCATCCGCTCCTACCAGGCGCTGGGAATTCCGATCTATGACATGATCACCGCCGGCCACTTCGAGGGCGGCGATTTCAACGTCATCGAACCGGGCTGCGTCCTCATCGGCTGCGGCGGGGAGCGCACCCAGGACGAGGCGGTCCAGCAGGTCAAAGGCTGGTTCGAGAAGGAAGGCTGGGAAGTCAAACCCACCTACTTCGACCCGTTCTACGTCCACATCGACTTGATGGTCGTGATGATCGCCGAGAAGCTTGCGGCGGTGTGCCTGGAGACAACGGCGCCCGACGTGGTCGCCTGGCTCAAGACCAAGAAGATCGAGATCATCCCCGTCCCCTTCCAGGACACCGTCACCCTGGGCTGCAATGTCATGTCACTGGGCAAGGACCGGGTCATCGCTCCGAAGCACAGCCGGACGTTGATCGCGGCGCTGAAGGCGCGCGGCTTCGCGGTCGCGGAGATGGACATGAGCGAGATCTCCAAGACCGGTGGCGGCATCCATTGCATGGCCCAGGCGCTGCGCCGGGAAGAGGCCTAGCAAGGTTTATCGGTCAACCAACCAAAAAAGGCGCGCTGAGGCGAGGAACGGTCGGAAAAAGTCAAGACGCGGGGCCGGAAAGCCGATGGGATAGATTGACGCGTTCACGGACCAGTGACAGCGTGCGGAACAAGATCCGAGCGGGCGAGATCAGGCGCCACGCATCGGAAAACAAATAAGAACTGACACAGGGAGGGCCTGTAAGCTGATGCGGAATCACCGCCGGCTTGGCCTCTACGAAGAAGTTCCAACCGACCCGCGCTGGGCCGCGGGGATGGACCGTTTTCGCCTATTTGGAAGGAGGGAGCATCAATGTCTGAGAGCATGGAGAAACTGAGGCTGGCCGAGAAACTGGTGGGCCGCGGCAAGGTTTCGCGCCGCCAGTTCGTCCAGTTGGCGCTCGCCGCCGGCCTCACGGCCAGCGCGGGCGAGGTCATGTTCGTGAAGGCCGCGCGCGCCGAACCCAAGCGCGGCGGCTTTGCCAAATTCGGCCTGGCCCATGGCGCGACCACGGACTCGCTCGACCCGGCGGGCTATCCCGACACCGGCACGCAGTTTCCATTCTCGGGCGCGATGTCCAACATGCTGACCGAGGTGGACGTCGACGGCAACATCCAGCCGGACGTCGCGGAATCCTTCGAGTTCGGCAAGGACGCGGGCACCTGGATCTTCAAGATCCGCAAGGGCATCACCTTCCACGACGGCAAGAGCGTCACGGCGGAAGACGTCATCGCGTCCTACCAACACCACATGGGGCCGGACTCAAAGTCGGCCGCCAAGTCGTTGCTGACCGACATCGTCGAGATCAAGGCGGATGGTCCGGACACGGTCGTCTTCACCTTGAAGTCGCCGAACGCCGACTTCCCGTACGTTGCGAGCGATTATCACATCCCAATCATGCCGCTGAAGGATGGCAAGGCGGACTGGGAGTCGGGCGTGCGGACCGGCGCCTTCGTGTTCGGCGACTATGAGCCGGGCGTGCGGGTCCACCTCAAGCGCAACCCGAATTACCACAAGGAAGGGAAGCCCTATTTCGACGAGGTGGAGTTCCTGACCATCGCCGATGTCACCGCGCGCAGCGCGGCACTGACCGCCGGCACGGTGCATTGGATCAGCCGCGCAGACCTCAAGACGCTGAACCTGCTGAAGCGCGACCCCAACGTCAACATCGAGGAAGTCACGGGCTTAGGCCACTACACGTTGCCCATGCACGTGAACGTGGCGCCGTTCGACAACGTCGATGTCCGGACCGCGTTGAAATACGCGATCAACCGGCAGGACATCGTGGACAAGGTGTTCCTGGGCCATGCCACGACGGGCAACGACAACCCGATCGCTCCGGTGGTGAAGTTCGCGATCGATCCGGAGCCGAAGCACAGCTATGATCCGGAGAAGGCGAAATTCCACCTGAAGAAGGCCGGCATGGAGAACCTGAAGGTGGACCTGTCGGTCGCCGACGCGGCCTTCAACGGCGCGGTGGACGCCGCCGTGCTTTACCAGCAGCACGCCAAGGCGGCCGGCATCGACATCAACGTCATCCGCGAGCCGAACGACGGCTACTGGGACAACGTGTGGCTCAAGAAGTCCTGGTGCGCCAGCTACTGGAGCGGCCGGCCGACCGCGGACTGGATGTTCACGACCACCTATTCGAAGGGCGCCGCCTGGAACGAGACCAACTGGTCGCATCCGCGCTTCGAGGAGTTGCTCGTCCAGGGTCGGGCCGAGACCGACGAGAAGAAGCGCGCCGCGATCTACGCCGAAATGCAGCAGCTGCAGCACGACGACGGCGGCGCCATTGTTCTGGTCTTCAACAACTATGTGGATGCGGCTTCCAAGAAGCTGGCGCATGGCAAGGTCGCCGGCAACTGGGAAGGCGACGGCCTGCGCATCGCCGAGCGCTGGTGGTTCGCCTGATCGCGACCAGCGGCCCCGGACGGCCCTATCGCGGGTAGCCGTTCCGGACTAGGATTGCAACTGCCCTCCCCGGCGGGGCCGGGGAGGGATGCTTTTCAGCTCTGAAGCGATGCGATGAATCCGGTTGTCAGAACCATTCTGCAGCGGCTTGGGCTCGGCATTGGCACCCTGCTCGTGGTGTCGATCATCATTTCCTTGGCCATCGAGATGCTGCCCGGCGACTTTGCGCGCGCGGTGCTCGGCCAGTCTGCCACGCCTGAAACCGTCGCCGCCTTCCAGCGGGAGGTCGGCCTCGACCGGTCGCCGGTGGTGCGGTACTTCGAATGGATGGGCGGCGTGCTGCGCGGCGACTTCGGTGAATCCTACGCAAGCGCCGGCAGTCTTGCGGGACATCGGCGCCTGGTAGCCGACATGATCGGCCCGCGCCTGCTGAATACGCTGTTCCTGGCCGGCGTCGCCGCTCTGGTCGCGGTGCCGCTGGCGCTCTTCCTGGGCATTATGGCCGCGCTCCACCGGAACAGCATCCTCGACCGGGGGGTGAACGTGGTCAGCCTTGTCTCCATCTCCTCGCCGGAATTCTTCCTCGCCTATATCCTCATCATGTTCCTGGCGGTGAAGCTCCCGATCTTCGTGTCGCTCGCCAGCATATCGCCGAGCATGTCGGTGCTGGAACGTCTCTACGTGATCGCCTTGCCGGCCATCACGCTGGTGCTGGTGATCGTCGCGCATATGATGCGCATGACCCGCGCCGCCATCATCAACCTGCTGGCCAGCCCCTATATCGAGATGGGGCGGCTCAAGGGCGCGCGGCCGATGCAGATCATCCTGCGCCATGCCCTGCCCAACGCCTGGGCTCCGATCGCGAATGTCGTCGCGCTCAACCTCGCTTACCTGGTGGTGGGCGTGGTGGTGGTGGAAGTCGTGTTCACCTATCCCGGGATCGGGCAGTTGATGGTTGACGCGGTCTCGAAGCGCGACCTGCCGGTGGTGCAGGGCTGCGCGCTGGTGTTCGCCGCGACCTATATCCTGCTCAACCTGATCGCCGACATCGTGACGATCGCGTCCAACCCAAGGCTGCTGCATCCAAGATGAGCGAGAGCGCGCATAGCCCACAGAGCGCCCTGGTAGCGGCCGGCCAGCCCCAGATCTCCCGCCGCGGTCGTGCGGCGCGAATCTGGCGGGTCCTCCGCAAGGCGCCGCCCACCGCCTGGTTCGGGCTCGTCGTGATCGGCGTCTACTTGTTCGCCGCGGTGTTCGCGCCGCTGCTGGCCCCCTATTCCGAGACCGAACTGGTCGGCGGCGCGTTCGAGCCGTGGGGCGGGCAGTTCCTGCTCGGCACCGACCAGCTTGGGCGCGACATGCTCTCGCGCCTGATCTATGGCGCGCGCAACACCGTCGGGATCGCCTTCCTGACCACCATGCTGTCCTTCCTGCTGGGCGGGGCGCTTGGTCTGGTGGCAGCGATATCCGGCGGCTGGCTCGACCAGGTGCTGGGACGCTCGGTGGACGTGCTCATGTCCATCCCGCAGCTCATCTTCGCGCTGGTGCTGCTGTCCATCGTCGGCTCTTCGGTCGTCAACCTGATCGTCATCATCGCCGTGCTGGACTCCACCCGCGTGTTCCGCCTGAGCCGGTCCGTCGCGCAGGGCGTGGTGGTGATGGACTATGTCGAGGCGGCACGGCTGCGCGGCGAGAAGCTGCCCTGGATCATGCGGCGCGAGATCCTGCCCAACATCATGCCGCCGCTGGTGGCCGAGTTCGGGCTGCGGTTCTGCTTCGTGTTCCTCACCATCAGCGCCCTCTCCTTCCTGGGGCTTGGCATCCAGCCGCCGACGGCGGACTGGGGCTCGATGGTGCGGGACAATGCCGCGCTCATCACCTATGGGGACGTGACGCCATTGCTGCCCGCCGGCGCGATCGCGCTGCTCACCGTCGCGGTGAATTTCGTGGTCGACTGGTTCCTGCACAAGACGAGCGGGTTGCGCGAATGAGCGAGACCGCAAAGCCGTCGGCCGGCACCCGCACCAAGGGCGACGTACTCCTGGAAATCCGCGATCTGCAGATCGAGGGTGAGAGCGACGAGGTCTGGCGCCCGATCGTGCGCGGCGTCGACCTCACGCTGAAGCGCGGCGAGGTGCTGGGCCTGATCGGCGAATCCGGGGCGGGAAAGTCCACCATCGGCCTTGCGGCCATGGGCTATGCGCGCGGCGGCTGCCGGTTCTCGGGCGGCAGCGTCGTCTTCGACGGTATCGACCTGCGGGCGGTGAGCGACGAAGCCCGGCGCAAGCTGCGCGGCTCGCGCATCGCCTATGTGGCGCAGAGCGCCGCGGCCTCGTTCAACCCAGCCCATCGCCTGATGGACCAGACGGTCGAGGCGGAACTGCGCGAGGGGATCCGGAACAGGACAGAAGCGGAGAAGGACGCGATCGAGCTTTATCGCCGCCTGCGCCTGCCCAATCCCGAGGAGATCGGCTTCCGCTACCCGCACCAGGTCTCCGGCGGGCAGCTGCAGCGCGCCATGACGGCAATGGCGATGACCTGCCGGCCCGACCTCATCATCTTCGACGAGCCGACCACCGCGCTTGACGTCACCACCCAGGTCGAGGTGCTGGCAGCGATCCGCGACATTGTCGACCAGTTCCACACCGCCGCGATCTATATCACCCACGACCTGGCGGTGGTGGCGCAGATGGCGGACCGGATCAAGGTGCTGCGCTACGGCAAATCGGTGGAGGAAGCCCCGACCCGCGAGATGCTGGCCAACCCGCGGGAGGAATACACCAGGTCGCTCTGGTCGGTGCGGAAGCTCGGGAAGCAGGAGCAGCCGGGCGGCGAGCCCATCCTGCAGGTGAAGAACGTCACGGCAGCCTATGGCAACACGGTGCGGGTGCTGAACGATGTGACGGTGACCGTGCCGCGCGGTCGCACGGTGGCGGTGGTGGGCGAATCCGGCTCCGGCAAGTCGACGCTGGCGCGGGTCATCACCGGCCTGCTGCCGCCGATCGAGGGGCAGGTCGTCTTTGACGGGCAGGCGCTACCGCCCGCGCTCAAAGAGCGCGCCCAGGACACGCTGCGCCGCATCCAGATGATCTATCAGATGCCGGACACGGCACTCAATCCGCGCCAGACCGTCTATGAGGCGATCGGCAGGCCGCTCGAGTTCTATCGCGGCCTAAGCGGCGCCAAGAAGGAAGCGCGCATCGTCGAGCTCCTGAACCTGATCGAGATGGATGAGAGCTATGTCGACCGCCTGCCTGGCGAGCTCTCCGGCGGCCAGAAGCAGCGCATCTGCATCGCCCGCGCCCTGGCCGCGGAGCCGGAGCTCATCATCTGCGACGAGGTGACCTCCGCCCTCGACCAGATCGTGCAGGAAGGCATCCTGCAACTGCTCATGCGGCTGCAGCGGGAATTGGGCGTCTCATACCTCTTCATCACCCACGACATTGCGACGGTGCGCGCCATCTCCGACGAGATCGTGGTGATGTTCCAGGGCCGCGTGGTGCAGCAGGGCCCGAAGTCGCGGGTGCTTTCGCCTCCGCATCCGCCTTATACCGAGCTGCTGCTCTCCTCCGTGCCGGAGATGGACCCGGACTGGCTCACCAACCTCTTGGCCCGCCGCAAGGCGCAGCCGGCGGCGGTGAAAGCCGGGGATTACTAGGAAGCCTAAGTCCCGCCGGGCCGGTACATCCGCGGCCCGGCAGGGTGTCGGCGGCGGGCGCCGATGCTACGCCCGCCGAATCAAGCCTGTTCCGGCGTGAGGTCGACCGACCACAGAGCCGCGTCCGCGACATCGCGTAACGTCACGGTCATCACCCCCGTGTCGCCTGCGATCTTCACGTGGCCGAAGAACTGCAGGCCGGCCGAAGGCGGCAGGTTGACCTGCCCGGAATCCGGCGCCTTCACGTATTTCACGTCCGGCCCGAAGGTCATATCGAGGTCGTTGGGGCCGAAGGTCCCGGCATGGATCGGGCCGGATACGAACTCCCAGAACGGGTTGAAATCCTGGAACGCCGCCTTGCTCGGATCGTAGTAATGCGCGGCGGTGTAGTGCACGTCCGCGGTCAGCCAGACCGTGTTGCGGATCTTCGCCACCTTCATGAAGGAGAGCAACTCGGCGAATTCCAGTTCGCGCCCCTTGGGCGCGCCGGGCTCGTTGTTGGCGATGCCCTCGAAGCCCTTCTTGTCCGTGCCATTGTCCCAAACCAGCAGCCCCAGCGGCATGTCGGCGGAGATCACCTTCCAGGTCGCCTTTGAGGCGAGCAGCCCGCGCTTCAGCCATTCAAGCTGGTCGCGGCCCAGGAACACGGTATTGGCGCCGGGCGCGGTCTCCAGGTTGTCGCCGTTGCGCCCGCGATAGCGCCTCATGTCGATGAAGAACATGTCCAAATGCGGACCGTAGGAGATCTTGCGATAGACCCGGCCCTGCTCCCCGGCGACCGGCGCGATCGGCATGAACTCATGGAACGCCCGCGCCGCACGCGCCGCCAGCAGGCGGATATTCTTTTCCGTGTACCGGTCGTCCAGCACCTTGGCATCGGACCAGTTGTTGGTGACCTCGTGGTCGTCCCATTGGGCGAGCATGGGCACTTGAGCGTTGAAGGCCCGCACGTTCCTGTCCATGAGGTTGTATTTGTACTGGCCGCGGAACTCGGCCAGGGTCTCGGCGACCTTGGCCTTTTCGTCGATCATCACGTTCTTCCACTTGGTGCCGTCGGGCAGGTCGACCTCCGCCTTTAGCGGGCCGTCGGCATAGATGGTGTCGCCGCAATGAATGAAGAAGTCGGGCCGGTGATTGAGCATGGTGGCATAGGCCTTCATCCCGCCGCGATCGGTGTCGATACCCCAGCCTTGCCCGGCGGTATCGCCCGACCAGGTGAAAGAGATGTCGCGCAGGTCCGCGGGCGCGGTCCGGAAGCGGCCGCTCATCGGCTCGGAAACCGCATTTACGTCGGTCAGATCCGAGAAGGTCACGCGATAGAAGATGTCCTGGCCCGCCGGGAGGTTCTCGACCAGCAGCTTGGCGGCGAAATCGCTCTCCGGCAGCACGTCGACATACGGCAGGGCCCGCGCGTCACGGAACCCTTCCGTGGTGGCGACCTCAAAGATTGCGCGGCTGGGCCGGTCGCCGCGCGCCCAGATGACGCCGTGATTCGCCCCGATATCCCCCGACTGCAGACCATGAGTTACCAGCGGGCGGGACGCGGCGCGCGAGATGCGCGGCATGGCGAGCCCGGCGGGGAGCATCAGGGCGCCGGCACCCGCCAGCTTCAGGAAATTGCGCCGGGATTTGGACCGAGGGGGCAAGGTGCGGGACATCGCGACTCTCCTTCCGGGGATCGTGCCAGCGCCCAATGCTCGCCGCAAACCGTGACGAGGCGGAATCAGCAGGGTTAAGCTTTCGCGAAGCTGCAGCCGAGCACCGTGGTCAGAGGCGGCGCGCTCAGGCTGCGCTCGTCCCCTTTTTGGCGTCGCTGCAAGATGCTGAAGTTGCACGCTTTTGGGCGGACCGGCGAAACCTCGCCAACGCCACCTGGCAGGGCTTGCCTCAGGCCGGCCCGCCCTATATATACCGCTCGCCCAGAAGTTCCCGACCGGGGCTCAAGCCCCGTTTCATGTGTCGGAGTGTAGCTCAGCCTGGTAGAGCACTGTGTTCGGGACGCAGGGGCCGGAGGTTCGAATCCTCTCACTCCGACCAAATCCTTCGCGCAATCCTCCCTAGTCGGCGTAATCCTGAGCCAGGAGCGGATTCTGCCGCTCGACCAAGGTCCGGGATTTGCGACGGGTCCGCCGGTCCCGGCACCAGGCAAACAGGACCGCTCGCAGCTCCCCGTCGCAGCGGGCGGCCAATTGCTCGACATCGAGCGCCGCAGCCGCGCCATCGGGTGCCGTGAATTTCAGCAGGACCGCGTCTCCGAGTTCCAGGGTCAGATCGTCGATCTGGGCCATGCGCTGCCTCCCTCGCGATTGCCGTTCCTCGTTCAGGTCGAGAATACGGCATCTACCGCCGCATCGACGGCGAGTGGGTGGCGGATGAGGAGCGGCTCCGCCACCCTTTCCGAGCACGGCGACGGGCGAGAGGGCGCCGTCGCCGCTGCATAAACAGCGGCGCTTTGCCGCGCGTTGCCGCGACGGTCTTTGCCCTCTCCTTTGTAAGCCGCGCTCCGTGCCGCCACGCCTAGCGGCACCGCCTGTTAGCAAGCGCGTCTGGGTCGCGGCAGATCACGCGCCTGGTCGGGTCGGCAACGTGCGGCAGCTTCCGCCTCGGTTGCGGCGCGGATTCCTGCGTGAATCCGGGAGGAAGATGCGGATGCAGACGATCCACTACGAGTTGCCGCGCCCATGACGTCGGACGAAGAAAGGAAAGCCGGGATGAAAAAGGCACGAGAGCGGCAGCACACGCAGGCGCCGGGAAACCAAGGCCCGCGGACGCGGCGTCCCCCTAAAATGGATCGGGAAGAGCGGCATCAGGTGACGCGGGAGCTGGCGCCGACCGATCAGGAACGTCAGAGCGAGAGCATGGCGCCGGGGGGTTCCGCGTCCGCGGCGGGAGCATCCGAAGACAATCCCGCCCGCCGCGCGAAACGCGATCGCAAGAAGGGCCAGCCCGCAGACTGACCGCCCGCGAGGCTGCGCCTCACTGTCCGGAGGTTCCGTGCCGAGATGGGCGTCTTGCTGGTTATCATGCGGGCGGCGGCGAGACAGCGCGCTCGGGGGGACGGGCTCTGCCCTTCGCCGCCGCCGTGGCTTGGCGTTGTGAGGGGGTGAACTTCGCCCAGCCACGCCACCAAAGGTGGCCACTTGATCGCAATTCGCGAGCGAGACAAAAGTTCCAGGCGTTTCGTTCCGCTACACGTCTTTCTTGCGGCAAGGATCGACAGCCCTGCCAGCCAGCCGGGTGCCACGACCAATCTGTGCCGCCAAGAGGGGATCAGGAAGATGCCGGGCGCGGTTCGGGGCGCCCGGCGCTCGATAGGATCAGGCGTCGCCCTTCAGTTCCCGCATCAGCTCCTGCTTGCGGGTCATGAGCTTCTGGCCGATCTCCGCGAGATCCATGTCGCTCTTGCGGATCTTCGGGAAGATCTGGCTTTCCTCCTCCTTCACGTGGTGCTTGACGTATTCGCCCAGCACCTTGACCCGCGCTTCGAACAGATCGTCATCGTCAGGCGACGCGCTCTCGATGGCGGCGACCAGCTCCTTGATCGAGCCATGCTCGACTTCCGCTTCGTCCAGCAGGTCTTCGCCGCTGCGCATCGCCTCGCGGGCAGCCGGATAGAATATCTCTTCCTCGATCTGGGCATGGGCGGTCAGGGCAACGCAGATCTGCTTCGCGATCGCGATCTTGCGGTCTTTCGACAGGCGGCCACCCTCGAACCTCTTGACCAGGTCCGAAACCTCCTTGTGATCGGCTTTCAGAAGCTTCAGCGCGTCGTTCTTGCCGCCGCTGGCGCGTTTGCGTGCGGCGCTTCGGCGGTTCGTGGCGGTCTGCTTGGCAGCGGTCGGCATAGGGCTCTCCATTTCAACAACCGGCCCTAAGGCAACAAGTCTGCCTTGTGTTGGTTCCGGCACGGCCCGACCGCGCCGCTACGCTACGACGCGGGCGCGATGGCGCCACGCCCGCAGCACCTCCTCCAGATAGGGCAGGATGTTCGCGACGAAGATGAGGCAGAGGATGGTGCCGACGACACCCGGCGCAAGCGGCTGATCTCGAAGCCGCAACGGCTGGCTGAGCGCCTCGATCGGCTGCCGCGCGAGCAGGACCAGTTCCCGCCAATGCAGCACGAGGACGAGGCTCAAGGCGGCGAAAGGCACGGCCGTCATGTAGTCATGCACGCGTTGCTCCAGCGGGCGAATGCCGCGCCGATGCGTGGCCCAGCGGATGTCGATCGTGCCGACCACCTCATGCACCAGGAAACAGAGCATCACGACCAGCAGAACCGGCGCGTTGATCTGGAAAAAGAGGCCGAGGAGGATCGGGAGGCCGGCGAGCGAAAGCAGCGCCAGATGCAGCAGCGGCTCGTAGAGCCCGAAGCGTTCGATCCCGGCGCGCCGATGGCACCACCAATCCAGCGCACCAGCCACGATCCAGACGGGCAGAAGAAAGAACAGCAGGTAGTTGCGCAGGATGAACGGCTCGATCGCTTCCATCCACCCCTAACACGGCCGGAACGCGCCGGGTTGCAGGGCCCGGCCAGCGCGAGCTAGGCCGCGCGGCGGTTCTTCTCCTTGGCGAAGGGGCTGAGACCCAGCCATTGCTGCATAGAGCGCGCCAGCACCTTGTCGCCGGACAAATCGAGGCGGCCGGCATCCAACTCCGCCTGGACACTGGCCAGCCCCATCCAAATGGCCGTCATGGTGCGCAGGGAGCATTCAACGAACAGATCGACCTCATGGCCGGGATCGAAGTAGCAGACATCGACCTCCCCCTTGTCGATCACCAGCCAATAGAACTGGCGGGCGGCGGGCAGCTCCGGGTAGTGGAACTGGATGGTGGCGCGCTGCGGCGGCATCGGCGTCAGGTTCAGGTTCCGGCGCATGTCCCACATCAGCAGCGACGGGTCCAGGTTCTTCAGCGACGAGTGGGTTTCCACCCAGCGCTGGCCCCACGTCCCGAGAGACATCACGATCGGGCGCAAATCCTGCCCCGCCTCGGTCAGGTGGTATTCGACGATGCCCGGCTGGCCGGTCGGGCGCGTCTCGACCACCCCCGCTTGCTCCAATTCCTTCAACCGCTTCGAGAGCAAGGTCGGCGACATGCGCGGCACGCCGCGCCGCAGGTCGTTGAACCGAGTGCTGCCGCACAGTAATTCCCGCAGGATAAGCGGTGTCCAACGCGAGCACACAACTTCCGCCGCCATCGCGACGGGGCAGAACTGGCCGAAGCCTGAAACCTGGTTCATTGAGATCTCCTCTCGCGCAGATGGCGGATGCTACGGCGGGCGAAGGGTTGATGCCAATACAGTTTCTGGACCGCCTACCTTGCGATGAGGCGAAAGCCGCATTCCGGCTTTTATTATCTCCTTCATCATCAACAGCTTAAGAGAAACGCCCCCGATTCCGCGAGATGCCGATACAGATCCTGAACTGGATCGCCGGCGGGCGCATGGGCATGATCCGCCCAGTGGGCGATCATCATACCGACTTGAGGAGCGCATCGAATGTCAGTGGTGGAACTGAGATCTCAGCCGGAGGCCAATGATCTGGTCGCGATCGCCCGGCGGCTCGGGCAGGACTTCGCCCAGCGAGCTGCGGAAATGGACGAGACCGACACCTTCGTGGCCGAGAACTACGAGGCCTTGAAAGCAGCGGGACTGGTCGAAGCCGGCGTGCCGAAGGAACTGGGCGGCGGCGGGCACGACGTCGACGCCCTGGCGGCCATGCTGCGCGAGCTGGCCCATCATTGCAGCTCCACCGCCCTCGCCTGGTCCATGCACACGCACCAGGTCGCGATCCCGGCCTGGCGGTGGCTGCACCAGAAGGCGCCGGTCGAGCCGCTGCTGAAGCGCGTGGCGGCCGAGCGCATCATTCTGCTCTCGAGCGGCGGGTCGGACTGGATCGCCGGCTCGGGCAAGGCTGAGAAGGTCGAGGGCGGCTATCGCATCACCGCCCGCAAGATCTTCTCCTCCGGTGCGCCCGCCGGCAACCTGCTGATGACCAGCGCGGTGTGGGACAGTCCGGAGGAAGGGCCGCAGGTGCTGCATTTCGGCATCCCGATGAACTCGCCGCAGGTGCGCATCATCCCGGTCTGGAAGACGCTCGGCATGCGCGCCACCGGCTCGCACGACGTCATGGTCGACGGGCACGTCGTGCCGGACGCCGCGGTAGCGCTAAAACGCAAGGCGGGCGAATGGCACATGGTCTTCCACATCACCGCGATGATCGCCTTCCCGCTGATCTACGCCGTCTATCTGGGGGTGGCGGAGAGCGCCCGCGACATCGCCCTGGAACTGGCCCGCAAGCGGCGGCCGGATCCGCATGTCACCGAACTGGTCGGGAAAATGGAAACCGCGCTGCGCGGCGCGCAACTGGCCCACGCCTCCATGCTGGCGGCGGTGCGCGGCAACAAGCCGGGACCGGAAACCACCAACGAGATCATGATCGGGCGCAACCTGGTCGCCAGCCACGCGATCGCCGCGGTGGAACTGGCGATGGAGACGGCGGGCGGCGCCGGGTTCTATCGCGCGGCGGGACTGGAGCGTCGCTTCCGCGACATCCAGGGCGCCCGCTACCACCCGATGCAGAGCGGGCAACAGGCCACGTTCGCCGGCAGCATTGCGCTTGGCCTGCCGACCGACCGGATCTTCTAGTCTTCCTGAGAAACGAGGAGCGGGAAGCGTTTCGCTTCCCGCCATTCGTTACGTGATCTCAGTCACGGTAGTAGTAATAACCGTCACCGCCGTAGATCAGGTCATCGCGCTCCACCGGGACCACACGGTAGGCAGGACGAACGTAGACGATCTCACGATCTTCATCGACGTCGTAGCGGTCGCCGTAAGCGGGCGCGCGATCCACGACGTCGTGGTCGTAATGCACATGATCGGCATCTGCCGCTTCATTGAACCTGTTCTTGCCCGTGGTTCCGCATCCCGCGATCGCGGCACTGGCGATGATGAGAGTGAGAGCTGGGAGCAGTCGCATCGTCACCTCGCTAGTCGGTGTAGTAGTAGCGGGTCACCGGCACATAGGCCGTGCGTGACGTGACGTGAGCAGGGCGCGAGGTGACCGTGCTGTATGTGGGCTGAGCGGTCACCACCCGATAAGCCGGAGCCGGCTGGTAGTAGACGTACGGCTCCCGCACATAGACGACCTCGCGGCGCTCGATGACTCGCGGCTGCTCGCGTGCGACAACCCGCGTCTGTTCAACGCCATGCGGGCGGTACATGACCTGATGGTCATTGCCCTTCCCGGAGCGATGTGTGGCGCTGCCGCACCCTGCGACCAGTAGCCCTGCACAGGCGCTCGCAAGCGCGATTGAGAAGATTTTCATCGCCTCAACTCCTTCATCCAAATCTGCTCCTGCGTAAACAAGCGCTGCCACCATTCGTCCCCGCCTCGACCATGGGGCCGGCGAGTGGTTAAGATGCGTCCTCACCATGGGCGGCCTTGATATGTCTCTCGATCTCCTGAGCGCGCTGGGCGAAATGGTTTCGACGGAGTCCGACCTGTTGGACAAGCACGCCTGCGACTGGTCCAACGTGAACCGGCAGCGGCCCCGTGCCGTGCTGAGGCCGCGGACCGTCGCGGAGGTTTCGAGCGCGCTCAAGCTGTGCCACGCGCATGGCATCGCCGTGGTGCCCCAGGGCGGCCTCACCGGTCTTGCGGGCGGCGCGACACCGCGGGCCGGACAGGTCGTGCTCTCGCTCGAGCGGCTGAAGGGCATCGAGGAAATCGATGCGGACAGTGCCACCATGACCGTGCTGGCCGGCACGCCACTCGAAACGGCGCAGAAGGCCGCCGAGGGCGCCGGGCTCTACCTGGCCCTGGATATCGGTTCTCGCGGGTCATGCCAGATAGGCGGCAACGTCGCCACCAATGCCGGCGGGAACCACGTCATTCGCTACGGCATGGCGCGTGCGCAGGTGCTCGGCCTCGAGACGGTATTGGCGGATGGGACCGTGCTGTCCTCCCTCACCAAGGTGATGAAGAACAATACCGGCTACGATCTCAACCAGCTTTTCATCGGGTCGGAAGGCACGCTCGGCATCATCACGCGCGTCGTGCTCCGGCTGTATCCGCGGCCGCGCGCCAGGAGAACCGCGCTCATCGCAACGGCGGACTATGGTGCAACAGTGCGCCTCCTCCGGCGGCTGCAGCGCGAACTCGGCGATGTCAGCGCGTTCGAGGCCATGTGGCCGGACTTCTACCGCTACGTGACCGACCACCCCTCGACCGGCGTCAAGCCGATGGCGGACACGCACCCCTTCTATGCCCTCAGCGAATTCCAGGGCAGTGAGCCTGATCGCGACTGCACGCGCCTGGAGGAATGCCTGGCCCGCGCGATCGAAGCCGGCGACGCGCTGGATGCGCTGCTCGCCCAATCGGAGCGCGAGGCCCGCAGCTTCTGGACGATCCGGGAAGGTGCCGCTCTCGATCTCCTGCCCTATCTCATCAATTTCGATGTGAGCGCACCGACGGCGCAACTGGGGGCGCTGGCGGACCGGCTCAAGGCAAACCTCACGGCGCGGTGGCCCGAGGGGCTGTTCTTCGTCTATGGCCATATCGGTGACGGCAACATCCACCTCTCGGCCTGGGCCGGTGGCGCGATGGACGATGTGGCGCATGAGATGGACGAGATCGTGTATGGCGAGGTGCGGCGGATCGGCGGCAGCATCTCGGCCGAGCACGGCATCGGCACCTTGAAGCGCGCCTATCTCGGCCACAGCCGCTCGGCGGCGGAGATCGAGATCATGCGCCGCATCAAGACAGCGCTCGATCCCAGGGGCATCCTCAATCCAGGCAAGGTGATCTGAATGCAATCCATCCGCTCCATTTCCGTGGTCGGCTGCCATGCCGAGGGCGAAATCGGGGATGTCATCACCGGCGGTGTGCTGCCGCCGGTGGGCGCGACCATGTTCGACAAGATGCGCGCCATGGAGCGCGAGCACGATTACGTCCGCAAGCTGCTGATGTGCGAGCCGCGCGGATCTGTGGCGCGGCACCTAAACTTCATCGTGCCCGCCACGCGGCCCGATTGCGATTTTGGTGTCATCATCATGGAGCCCACCGAATACGTGCCGATGTCGGGCTCCAACCTCATCTGCACCGTCACGGTGGCGCTGGAGACGGGTATCGTGCCGATGCGCGAGCCGACCACCGAGGTGACGGTCGATACGCCGGCGGGACCGGTCAAGGCGGTGGCCACCTGCCGCGACGGCAAGTGCCAGTCGGTCGCGTTCGGCAATGTGCCGTGCTTCGTCGACAAGCTGGATGCCGTCATCGAGATTGCCGGCGTGGGCGCCATCACGCTGGACGTGGCCTATGGCGGCATGTTCTATGCGATCGTCGATGCCACGAAGCTAGGCTACTCGGTCACGCCGGACGAGGCACGCGACCTCGCGGCTCTCGGCGAGAAGGTGCGGCTGGCGGCGCGCGAGCAGCTCGAGATCGTGCATCCGGAGAATCCCGGCATAAGCAGCGTCTCGATCGTCCAGCTCAACCGGCCCTTCTCGGGTGTGGGCCAGGTGACGCGCAACACCTGCATCGTGGCGCCCGGCCGCTCCGACCGCAGCCCGACCGGCACCGGCACCTGCGCGCGGATGGCCGTCCTGCACGCCCGCGGGCAGATGAAAGTCGGCGATCACATGGTGCATGAGAGCATCATCGGCTCTCGCTTCAAGGGCACCATCGCCGGCGAGACCACCGTCGCCGGGCGACCGGCGATCCTGCCGCGCATCGAGGGCCGGGCCTGGATCACGGGCTTCCACACCTATTGCCTCGACGCGAGCGATCCCTACCCGCAAGGTTATGTGGTGGCGGATACGTGGGGCGTGACCGGGCGGATGAACCAGTAGAGGTGCCCTGATGGGCTCGCGATTGCGGGCCTCTCTCCCGCCGTCAACGAAAGATTCACCATTTTTCTTCAGATTTGCCGCAATTGCGCCCTGACAGAGGAGCCTCTGCGGATGTCCGCGGCCGCCGGCAAATTCAGCATCGAGCAATACGAGGCCATCAATCCGACCGCCTCGATCAAGCATGGCGGCAAGAAGCTGACCTATGCGGTCCCTAACCGCATGACCCTGTGGCGCGTCGAGACCCTCTTTACCAAGGAGCCCAGCACCATCGCCTGGCTGTCCAGCTTCGCGCCCGACAGCGTGTTCCTGGATGTCGGGGCCAATGTCGGCATGTATTCGGTGTTCGCCGCGATCGTGCCGGGGGCGCGGGTGTTCGCCTTCGAGCCGGAATCGCAGAACTATGCACTGCTCTGCAAGAACATCGTGCAGAACCACCTGTCAGACAGGGTCATCGCCTTCTCGGCGGCACTGTCGGACGAGGAGAAGTTCGACAAGATCCATTTGTCACAGTTCGCCGTCGGGGGCTCCTGCCACTCCTTCGGCGAGGCGGTCGATTTCAACCTGCAGGCCAGGGCCTTCGAGTTCACTCAGGGCTGCTACTCGACCACCATCGACAAGCTGGTGCGAACCGGCGTCCTGCCGGTGCCCTCCAACATCAAGATCGACGTGGACGGCTTCGAGCACAAGGTGGTGGCGGGCGCCGAGGAGACGCTGAAGGATCGCACGGTGCAATCGCTGCTGATCGAGATCAACCCCAAGCTCGACGAGCACCAGTGGATCATCACCCGGCTGCGGTCGCTCGGTTTCGACTACGACCCCGCCCAGGTGGAGCAGGCGGCACGCGCGGACGGATCATTCAAGGGCATCGGCGAATATGTTTTCCGACGCTAAGCTGCACGTGATGTATCAGATCGCGAACGCGCCCTTTCGCGAGTTCCCGTTCCCGCACATCTATGTGAAGGAGATCTTCCCGCCGAAGTTCTTCGAGCAGATACGCGCGCAACTCCCGCACGACGAGCAGTATATGCGCCTGGTGGATACCGGGCGCGTGGGCAAGGGCTACTCCTCCGCCCGCCTGTCGCTGTTTCCCGACATGCTCGCGGAAAGCGACCTCGACGATGCGCAGCGCGGATTCTGGGACGGGATGTTCGCGACCTTCGGCAGCAACGAGTTCTGCAGCCTGGTCTCACAGAAGTTCCGGCCTCATATCGAGCGCCGCTTCGCCCAATCGCATCCAGGCGGCGTCACGCTCAACCCGAAGCCCGAGGTCTTCCTGATGCGGGATCTGGAGACCTATTCCCTTGGACCGCACACTGACTCACCGGCGAAGCTGGTGTCGATGCTGTTTTACCTGGCGCCGGATGACCGCCGGCCCGAGCTTGGCACCGCTCTTTACGTGCCCAAGGACCGGGGCTTCACCTGCCCCGGCGGACCGCATCATGACCGCGCGCATTTCGACCACATGATCACCCTGCCCTACGCCAGCAACGTGCTGGTGGCCTTTCCGAAGACGATGAACTGCTTCCATGGTGTGGAAGTGCTGACGCAGGCAGACAGCCGGCGCGACATCTTCTTCTTCGACCTGAAGGCGAAGACCTAGCGGGGCAGCCCCTCCCGGGGCGCCTTTCAGCTTCGCGTGAGGGCGATGCCGGCGGCGCTACGCCGCCAGTTGCTGCAGGCGGTTCAGCAGGTAGCCGGCGTTGCGGTCGTCGAGCTGCTCGAGGCGCGTGAGCACGCGCTCGATCACCCTGGAGGCGAAACGCTGGCGGTCGCGGTCGCCACCGTCGTAGTCCATCTCGCGCGCCACGTCGAAGGCGGCTCGGAAGGCCGGATAGAGATCCGGCGGCAGGTGGGCGTATTGATAGATCGACTGCATGCCGAGCGCGCCCTGATCGTGGATCAGCAGACGGGCATTGATGATCGGCACGCCGGAGAGCACCGACATGGAGGCCTCGAAAAAGGCGATGTCGCCGCTGCACAGCGCCCGCAGCAGCAGTGTCGGCGACAGGCGGCCGGCGCGGTGTAGTTGCTGCGCGAACTCGATCACGTCGGCGCTCTTTGCGCCGGCGGGCAGCAGCATGATGGTCGCCTTCTCGCGCGCGGCCAGCACCAGGTCGGCCGCCATTTCCTCGGTCAGGTCGTGGCGCTGCACCAAGTATTCGTGCAGGCTGGTGGAGACGATGTTCAGGATGCGCTCGGACAAGGCGAGCGGCAGGTTGGGACGCGCGACCAGCGAATTGGTCACCAGGACGTCCGAGCCGTGCTTGTCCAGGATCTTCTTCACTTCGGCATCGCCCAGCGCCGCGCCCTTGTTGGCAGCAAGGGCGGCGACCACACCGCTGGTCTTGCCGTGATCGATGAGGGCATTGGCGAGCGCGCCGGAGACTTCGGCGCGCCGGGCCACCGCGGTCTGCTTCTCGGCGCCGGAGGAGCGGACGATGTCGACCAGGTCGGCATCGGTCAGTACCTTGGAGAATTCGAGGATCGGCAGCGCGACCTGCTCCACGTCCTTGGCCATGCGGAGTGCTATGTCGCGCGGCAGGTTGACGCTCGCCTTCAGGTGATGGGCAAGGGATTCGCGGACCTTGACCTCGACGTCCTGGACCATGACGCGGAAGATTTCCTCGGCCACCGCACGCTCGGCGGGCGACAGCGCCCCCAATTCGAAGGCCTCGGCAACCTTGGCTGCGGTCTCGGCGCGCACCTCTCCGCTGGGATTGGTGATCAGCCGCTTGACGTCGGCTTCGGTCAACATTTGTGCCATAAGCGAGCTCCGCTATTCAGGCGCGACTCCCTGCTTCGCGCTGCCGACCAGTCAAACAAAGAAGGGTTAACAATCCGCTACTTAGCGGACTGTGCCGCGGCAACGGCGCGGTCGAGCGTGCGTCCGAGTTTGGCAAGGATTTCATCGACTTGCGCATCCGCCAGAATGAAGGGCGGAGCCAGGATGACGGTGTCGCCGCTGAGCCCGTCGATACACCCGCCGGTAGGGTAACAGATAATCCCCTCCTCGAAGCCGATGCGCCGCACGCGCTGCCACAGCTTTGCGGCCGGATCGAAGGGCGTCTTGGAATCGCGGTCCGCCACCAGCTCCAGCCCGATGAAAAGGCCGCGGCCTCGGATGTCGCCGACATGGGGATGCTGCCCGAAGCGCTCCCGTAGCCCATCGAACAAAAGGCCGCTGAGGTGCCGCACGCGCGCCAGCAGCCCTTCCCGCTCGATCGCCTTCTGGACCCCGAGCGCGGCCGCGACCGCGACACTGTGGCCGGCATAGGTCTGGCCGTGCTTCAGGCTCCCCGAGCCGTCGGCGATGGCATCGAAGATCCGCTGCGAAACCAGCAGGCCGCCGATCGGCTGATAGCCGCCGCCGAGCCCCTTGGCCATGGTGAGGATATCCGGCGCCACGCCGTCCTCGTTGCAGGCATACATGTGGCCTGTACGGCCCATGCCGCACATCACCTCGTCGAACACCAGCAGCACGCCGTGGCGGTCGCAGATCTCGCGCAGGCGCTGGAGATAGCCCGGCACCGGCGGCGCACAGCCGAGGGACGCGCCGACCACCGGCTCGCAGAAGAAAGCCGCGACATTCTCCGCGCCCAGGCGGTGGATCGCGCGCTCCAAATCGTCGGCGGCGCGCACGCCGTACTGCTCCGCGCTTTCATCGGCGCGGCGATCACGATACTCGTAGCAGGGCGCGACATGCGTCACGTCCATCAGCAGCGGCTGATAGGGCGCCCGGCGGTTGGCATCGCCGCCCAGCGCCAGGGCGCCCAGGGTGTTGCCGTGATAGGAGCGCTCGCGCGCGATGAACAGGCGGCGGGAGGGCTGGCCAATCTCCAGGAAATACTGGCGCGCCAGCTTCATGGCGGCCTCGACCGCTTCGGAGCCGCTGCCAACGAAGAATGCCTTGGAAAGGCCGGCCGGCGCCTGCGCGACCAGGCGCTCCGACAGCGCCTCGATGGCCGGTGTCGTGAAGAACATCGAATAGGCGTAGGCGACCGCGTCGAGCTGGCGCTTCATCTCCTCGATCACCAGGGGATGGGAGTGGCCGAGGCACGACACCGCCGGCCCACCCGAGGCGTCGAGATAGCGCTTGCCGTCCTCGTCGAGGAGATAGGCGCCCTCGCCCTTCACGATGACGGGCACGGGGTTCTGCAGGTCGCGCTGGAACAGCGCGCTTTTCGTGGGATCAAAGAGCATGGGATCGCAATCTAGGTTTCGGCGGTGAGGACGCGCACCACCACATCCTCGAAGGAGTGGCTGGCGGCGCGGTCGAAGGCGCGGACGATCTGGGCAAGGGAGTTGCCTTCGGCCGGGACCCTCTGCTCGGTCAGGATGTTCGCCACGATGCGCCGATCGGGCATGCGCACCAGCTTGGCCGCGAGGCGCAGATGCGCGACCGGCATGCCGTCGGTGTATTCCGCCTGGAAATCCCGCAGGTCCGACTGCAGCACGTAGTCCGGACGCAGGCCGACGGCATCGCGGCCGACCGAGAGGATCGCCTTCGATGCCTCGAAGCTCTCGATCAGCTTGCCCTGCAGCAGGATGGGCGCGTTGTCGGCCCAGGCGCCGTTCGCATAGTACTCGACCACGCCCGGCGAGCGGGTCAAGGCGATGCGCGTGGTGTCGAGATCGGCCGACGCCACCGGCGTGCCGACGATCAATTGCCAATCGACCTTCGGCAGGGTCCGGTCGAACTGCGCCACCGCCGAGAGCGTATAGAGCGGAACCGGATTGTTCACCTGCGGGATGACGGCGCAACCCGCGAGCGCAGCACCGCCGGCCAGGACAAAGTGACGGCGGTTCATCATGGCGTCTCCACTCCGGTGCTGCGATCGTTCAGGAAAAAGCGCGCCGGATCCTTCTCCAGCTGATGCGCAACACGGGTCATGGAGGCGATCAGCCGGCGCAGCTCGCTCACCAGCTCGCCCGTCTCGTATAGCGTGGTCGCGGAGAACTGCTTCAGGGGCTCTCGGTTGTCCTCGATCACGGCGGAAAGCTGCCGGGATGTGCGGTTGAAGCTGTCGGCCATCTCGGCGAAGTTGCGCGCGGCCTTGCCGGCGTCGCCGCGCATGTCGCCGACCGCGCCGCGCAGCTCAGCCGCGAGCGCGGAGAATTCCTGGGCGGTCTTGTTCAGCTCCTGGATCGCCCCGCTGGCGTTGGTCATGACGCCTTCGGCCGAACTTGCCCCGCCGAGCAATTGTTGCGTGATCGCCTCCAGGTTGGCGAGGGAGTTGCTGAAGGATTGGCGGTTCCGGTCGTTGAGCAGGTCGCTCATGCGTTCGGTGATGTCGTCGATCTTGGTGATTAGGTCCGGCACCCGGCGCACGATCTGCTCCAGCGCGGACGGACCAGCGGTGATCTCGCTGTCCGGCGGCAACAGCTCGGCCGTGTTCGTGCCGCGGCTGATCTGGACGACGACCCCGCCGGCAATGCCCTGGATCTCGATCGTGGCGCGTGAATCCACGTGGATCGGCGTGCCCTCGCGGATGGCAAGATCGACGCGCGCCAGTTCGGTGTTCTGCGGATCGATTCGCACATCCGTCACGCGCCCGACGGGAATGCCGCCGAACAGGACGGTGCTGTTCACCCGCAGTTGCGAGACGGTGCCCGCGAAACGGACATAGTAGTTGAAGAAGCGCGCCTCGCCTTCGAACCGGGCGAGCCAGAACACGAAGAACGCGATCGCCAGGATCGAGGACAGGACAAAGGCCCCGATGGTGATGTGCTTGGCACGAGTTTCCATGGATGCGACCCTCGATCAATCCGCTGCAATGCCGGCGGCGCGCGCCCGCGGCCCGTGGAAATAGCTCTGAATCCAGGGATGCGGATCGCGCATCAATTCATCCAGGGTCCCCACCTTGATCTTCCTGTCTACCAGGACGGCAATCCGGTCGCAAATCGTGACCAGCGAGTCGAGGTCGTGGGTGATCATGACCACAGTCAGGCCCAGGCTCTGCTGCAGGCTGCGAATCAGCTGATCGAAATCGGCGGCGCCGATCGGATCGAGGCCGGCGGTCGGCTCGTCCAGGAACAGGACCTCCGGGTCCAGCGCGAGGGCCCGGGCCAGGCCGACGCGCTTTCTCATGCCGCCGGAAAGCTGCGATGGATACTTGACCATCGCGTCGATCGGCAGGCCCACCAGCTTGACCTTCAGCCCGGCCAGCTCGTCCATCAGCTCGGCGGAGATGTCGCCGCGCTCGCGCATCGGCGCCTGGATGTTCTCCGCGACGGTGAGCGAGGAGAACAGGGCGCCGTTCTGGAACAGGACGCCCCAGCGCGCCTGCAGCCGCCGGAGCGCCTCGTCGTCCAGCTCACGCGTCGATTGCCCCAGGACGCGGATGTCACCCTCGGCCGGGCGGTTGAGGCCGATGATCGTGCGCAGCAGGACCGACTTGCCGCTGCCCGAGCCGCCGACCACGCCCAGAACCTCGCCGCGCCTGACGTCGAGATCGAGCCCGTCATGCAGCACCTGCTGGCCGAAGCGGTTCACCAGGCTTCTGATCTCGATGACGTTGGGATCGCGTCCGGGCATCTCAGATTCTCAACATTGAGAACATGATGGAGAACAAGGCATCGAAGATGATGACGAGGAAGATGCCCTCTACCACCGCGCGCGTGGTCAGTTTGCCGACGCTCTCGGCGCTGCCGGTCACGCGCAGCCCTTCGAAGCAGCCGACCAGCGCGATCAGAATGGCGAAGACCGGCGCCTTCGCCATGCCGACCCAGAACTCCTTCGCGCCCACCACGTCGTTCAGGCGCCCGACATACTGGCCGAAGGTCTGATCGACCAGCACGGAATACATCACGCCGCCGCCCAGCAGCCCCATGATGTCCGCGAAGAAGGTCAGGATCGGCAGCGTGATGACGAGGGCCGTGACGCGCGGGAGCACCAGCACTTCCATCGGGTCGAGGCCCATGGTGCGCAGCGCGTCCACCTCCTCACTCACCTGCATGGTGCCGATCTGCGCGGTGAAGGCGGAGCCGGAGCGGCCCGCCACCACAATGGCCGTCAGCAAGATGCCCATCTCGCGCAGCACGGAGATGCCGACCATGTTGACCGTCAGGAACTCGGCGTTGAACTGCCGCAACTGCTCCGCGCCCTGATAGGCGAGAACGACGCCGACCAGGAACGAGATCAGGCCGACGATGGGCAGCGCGTTGATGCCGGTCTGCTCGATATGCACCAGCAGGGGAGTCCACCGAAAGCGCCGCGGCTTGAGAATGACGCGGCCGGCGGCCAGCACGAACTCGCCGAAAAATGCGATGAGGTTCAGCGCGTCGTTCAGGACGGCGGCGACGCCCTCGCCGATATCCGCCACCCAATCGATGAGGGTCCGGGCCCTGGGCCGGTCCGGGACGACCTTCGGCCCGGCGGTCAGGACTCGTTGCGCCAGCGGCTGGAACTCGGCCGGCAGGTTCCGCCAGGGGACTTCCCGGCGCTCGCCCTGGCCGGTGGCGCGCGCGAGGAGCCAGGCGCCTGCCGTGTCGATCGCCTCGATCTCAGCCAGGTCGAGCGCCTGCGCGGCCCGTTCCCTGGGTAGGGATGCGACCTGCCGATCCAGATCGGCCACGTGCTGGACCGTCCAGGCACCGCCCGCCTGCAGCACGGCGCCGTCGGGCCCCTGCGCGAGTTTGATCCAGCCGGGTTGGTCGGTCATTTGCCCGAGAACTGCCCCTTCCAAAAAGGCGGTGGCAGTGTAGTGTCCGGCTCCCGAGGGTCGCAACAGCCATCAAGCAGCAGCGATAGAACATCATTGGGGGACGCATGCATTCAAACGTGCCAGCCACTATCAAGGGGCACAACCTACTGGTTTCGAAGCGGTCAGCCGTCGATTCGACCGGCGCGCTCCGCGTCGAGCCGATCGATGGTGTGAAGGTGCGCTTGACGCGCCCGGTCCCGCACGAGGACGGCCACGTCATAGAGATCGCCCGGCAGGGATGGGAGATTCTCGACCAGCCCGTCGTTCAGGTCCACATGACCACGACACTGCCAGACCGGCATCGCGCATGGGGCCTGCATCGCTTCAGCACGGACCGCCTGTTCGTCGCGTGCGGGCTGGTCAAGATCGCGATCTATGACGGCCGTACCGATTCGCCGACCTACGGATACGTCAACGAGTTCACGTTGAGCGACCGCAACCCCGGACTCGTCGTCGTCCCGCCCAACCTCTACCACGGCTGGAAGAACATCGGCACGGACGAAGCTATCGTAATCAACATGCCGACCAGCACCTACCAGTACGACCAGCCCGACGCCTGGGATCTGCCCTGGGACAGCCAGGCGGCCGAAGAGCTCATCCCCTATCGGTTCTGAAGCCGGCGCGGATCAGAGTGCCAGGACGCCCTCAAGATGCTGGGGCAGTGCTTGCTCGGCATGGCGGGTCAGGTCCTTCGGCAACTCGGCGGTCACCATCTTGCGGGTCGCATCGCTCAACTCGGTCCGCAGGTCGCCGAGGGTGGCCGGCGGCGCCACCAGGATCAGGCGGTCGAACGCCTTGTTGGCGGCGGCGGCGTCCAGCACCTTCGCCATTTCGCGCGCAAACCTGTGCTTCTCGAAGCGATGCCATTCGGTCGGCGGCTCCATGGCGGACCGACCGCTGCTGACGCTGCTGAAGGCGCGCCCCGGCTTGTCCGTCAGGATGTCGCGGTCATGGTGATGCAAGTCGGCCTTGTGGGTTGCGCCCGAAACCGGCTGCAGACCCTTTCCGACACCGTGATTGGCATAGAGGCGCGCCCGGGCGCCATCGGCGACCAGGATATATGTAACCGTCTTCTTCATGTTTTGCTCCGGAACTGGCACAGCCCCTCGGTCGCGGGCCCTGGCGGGCGGCCCTTCATCCATGTAGGCGCTGCGCCAGCCGGTGCAATGGCAAATCCGGCGCCGGACGGGCGATGCGGCTGCAGCCGCATCGCCCGTCGTGCTTTGGAGGCGCTTCAGATGTAGTAGGCCTTCAGCGGCTCGAAGCCATTGAAGTTCACGGCCGAATAGGTCGTGGTGTATGCGCCGGTCGAGAAGATGCGCACGCGGTCGCCGATCTTGAGATCGCGCGGCATGTGGTAGTTGGCCTTGTCGTAGAGGATGTCGGCGGAATCGCAGGTCGGCCCGGCGAGCACCACCGGCCCTTCGTCCTTCCCCATCTCGCGCACCGGGCGGATGCGATAGCGGATGCCCTCGCCCTCCACCTCGGCCAGGCCGCCGAAGCGACCGATGTCGAGATAGACCCAGCGGCGGTCCTCTCCGTAGTTCTTGGTGGAGATCAGGACGACCTCCGCCTCCAGCACCCCGGCATCGCCCACCATGTAGCGGCCGGGCTCCACGATGATGCGCGGCAGGTCGTTGCCGAAATGCCTGGTCATGGCGTTCATGATGGCCGTGCCATAGGCGTCGATCGCCTCGACCGGGGCGTTGTAACGCGCGGGGAAGCCGCCGCCCAGGTCGATCATCTTGAGCTCGATGCCGGCCTTGGCGACCTGCCGGAACACCTTCTTCACCGCCGCGACGGCGGAATCCCACTGACCGGGCTGCATCTGCTGTGAGCCCACGTGGAACGACACGCCATAGGGCTCCAGCCCCATTTCGCGCGCCTGGATGAGCAGGTCGGCGGCCATCTTGGGCGCGCAGCCGAACTTGCGGTTCAGCGGCCAGAGAGCGCCCTCGCCTTCGACCAGGATGCGGCAGAAGACCTGCGCGCCCGGGGCTGCTCCGGCGATCTTTTCCAGCTCCGCCTTGCTGTCGAATGCATAGAGCTTCACGCCGCGGGCATGGGCCCAGGCGATGTCCGATTGCTTCTTGATGGTGTTGCCGAAGGAGATGCGCTCCGGCGCGACGCCGAGCGAAAGTACCTGCGCGATCTCGCCCGCCGAGGCAGTGTCAAAGCTGGCGCCCTCGGCGGCGAGGCGCGAAAGCACCTCCTGCGCCGGGTTGGCTTTCACGGCATAGAACACTTCCGCCAGCGGCAGTGCGCTCGTCAGGGCGCGATACTTGTCGGTCACCACATCCAGGTCGACCACCAGACACGGGGTGGCGGGGCGTCGCTCATCCAGGAATCGTTCGACTTTGTCGGTCATCTTTTCGTTTCCTCCGCGGCCGCTTTCACCCCGAGCGGCATCAGCGCATTGCCAAAACAGAAATCGCCGCAGGGGTGCTGCAGCCCGACCTTTACCCAGTCGGCGGTGCGCCCCTTGCGGCGATTGCCGTGTTGGCTTGACCGAGAATATGTGGATGGAGGTTTAGAATTTGTCACCAAACTTGGGCGGCACGGCAGAATTTTTGAGTCCGCCAAGCCGCACAGCCGGTATCGCGTTGTGACCGTTCGGCAGGCAGCCGCTGCCGGCTATTCCTTCGCCTGCTCCACCGGCTCGACCAGCTCCTTGAGCGGGTAGCCGGCGAACTTCTTCGTCTCCGCCATAATCACGTTGGTGGTGACGGAGGCGATGTTCGGCTCCTCCTCGATCAGGCTGTGATGCAGCTCCACGTAGTCGCCGACCGAGCGGCAGACGAAATGGACGATGTAATCGAAGTTGCCGGAAATCTGGTAGCAGGCGATCGCCTGCGGTGTGCGCTCGATCAGCCGCTCGAACGCGCCCTGCTGGATACGGCCGTGCTTGTGCAACGTCACGAAAGACAGGATCTCGACATAGTCGGTGAGCTTGGAGAGGTCGATATCGGCGCGGTAGCCCTGGATGACCTTGCTGCGCTCCAGCGCGCGGTGGCGGGCGTGGCAGGGGCTCGCGGAAAGCCCCGCCTTGGCGGCCAGCTCCAGGTTGCTCATGCGGCCCTGCTCCTGCAGGGCAGTCAGGATCTTGAGGTCGATCCGGTCGATCTTGTGCGACTTGCGCGCGGCCATGCCATTCCCCCAAGGCCGGCCTCGACGCGGCCGGATGGCGCGATCGTTAGGCGGAAAGCCGGCGGACCGCAAGCCTTGGCCGCTCCTGCGCGGCTTTCCAACGGCGACAGGGGCTGTTATCTAGGGCCGCGTCGCATTCAGTCGCCAGGTGTTCCCGATGGATCTCAAGGCCCACATCCGCCACGTTCCGGATTTTCCCAAGCCGGGCATCCTGTTCTACGACATCTCCACCCTGCTGGCGCACGGGCCCGCCTGGAAGGAGACGGTGAACCGGCTGGTCACCGCGGTCACGCCGTTGGAACCCGATCTGCTGGTGGGAATCGAGTCGCGCGGCTTCCTGGTGGCGGCGCCGCTCTCGTATCTGATGGGCTGCGGCTTCGTGATGGTGAGGAAGCGCGGCAAGCTGCCGGGCGACGTGATCCAGCATCACTATGACCTGGAATACGGGACCGACACCGTCGAGATCCAGGCGGAGGCGATCAGGCCCGGCCAGCGGGTGGTGGTGCTGGACGACCTGCTGGCGACCGGCGGAACTCTCCAGGCCGCCGTCGCGCTGCTGCGCAAGGTGGGCGCGGACGTGGTCGGCGCAGCCTGCATCATCGAGCTGGCGTTCCTCGGCGGCCGCGAGAAGCTGGATGTGCCGTTCCGATCGATGATCTCGTACGAGTCGTAGGAAGTCCCTCTTTGGCTCTCAAGATCTACGGGACGGCCCGATCACGAGCGGCCCGGGTGCGGTGGATGGCGAAGGAACTCGAACTGGCGTTCGAGCACATCCCGCTGGCGATGGGCGATCCGGCGCTGAAGCAGCCGGACTATCTCAAGGTCAATCCGGCCGGCCGCATTCCGGCCATGGACGATGAGGGATTCAGGCTCTCGGAATCTCTCGCCATCAACCTCTATCTGGCCCGCAAGTATGGTGATCGGGCGAGGCCTCCGCTGGCCCCAGCTTCACTCGAAGAGGAAGCCACCATCTGGCAGTGGTCTTGCTGGACGTTGACCGACCTGGAAGCTCCGCTGAACATCATCTACCTGCACCGCGTCTTCCTTCCGCAGAGCAAGCGCGATGCCAAGGCAGCCGAGGAGGCGGAGGCGCAGCTGCAAGTGCCACTCGCCATGCTCGACAATGCGCTTGCGGACAGTCCCTATCTGCTGGGCGCGCGGTTCACGGTTGCCGATCTCAACGTGGCTTGCGTGCTGTCCGCCTCGCGGCTGTCGGTCATCGATATCTCGGCCTTTCCCCGCGTGGCGAACTGGGCCAAACGCTGCCACGGGCGTCCGGCATCCCTGGCTGTGCAGGCGATACGGCAAGCGAGCGGCTAGCTAGCCGAGCGCTTCTGCCACCCTTTCCGCCAAGTGCAACAGCGCCCGGTCGCTGCCACGCGGGCCGACGAGAGACAGGCCGACAGCCGCGTTAGCCACGACGCCAGCCGGAATCTGCACCTGCGGCAAGCGGCCCAGCCCGGCGATCGACGTCAGGCTCAAGGTGCGGTCACGGAACTCGGCGAGTTCCTGCTTCCCGGCGTCGAGGCGCGGCGCAATCGTGCCGGCGGTCGGGACGAGCAAAACACCATCCAGAGCCAGGAGGCGGTCCAGATGCGCCGCCACCGTCGCGCGGAAGTCCTCGTCATCGCTTTCAGGCATCGCTGAGACCGACTTGGCGAGGGCGAAGCGATCCGCGATCTCGAGACCGAATTTCGGGTTTGTGGATTCGATCCAGGCGCCGTGGATGGCCCAGATCTCGCGCGGCTGCAGGCGGCGGAAGCGCCTCAGCCATTCGCCGAGGCCGCTCAATTCGCCAGCGAGGTCAAGCTCGGCCGAGATCGGCAGCGTCCTTCCGGCACGCGACAGCGCCGCCTGCACCTGTTCGGCGACGCCCGGATCGGCGAGGGCGAAGGCATCGCCCGCGAGATAGAAGCGCGCGAGGGAGATGCCGTCACGGTCCGCCGGCAGCAGCACCGCGCCCGCGCGGCCCAGCGTGCGGGCATCGCGCGCGAACCAGCCGACCGTGTCGAAGCTCGGCGCGAGGGGCATGACGCCTGAAAGATCGACCGCGCCGTGCGTGGGGCGTATGCCGAAAATGCCGTTGAGACAGGCGGGAATGCGAACGGAGCCGCCGGTGTCGCTGCCCAGCGCCAAATCGACGATGCCGTGGCCGACGGCGGACGCGGAGCCGCAGGAGGAGCCGCCCGGTATCCGGTCCGGCGTCACCGCGTTGCGCGGCGTTCCATAGTGGAAGTTCTGGCCATTGAGGCTGAAGGCGAGTTCGTCGGTGATGGTCTTGCCGATCATGTGGGCGCCGGCGTCAAGCAGCGCCTGCACGGCGGGCGCGTTCGCCACCGCCGGCCCATGGCTCGCCAGCCAATCCGGATTGCCGCATCCGGTGACCCGGCCGGCAATATCGAAAATGTCCTTGGCTGCGAAGGTCAGGCCCTTCAGCGGACCATCGGCCGCCCCGGCAATCTCGAAATCGCCATGCGGACAGAAGGCTCCCGTCGCGCGGGCGGCCGCCGACAGGCTCACGTCTCGATCCCGGTACCGTCGGTCTCGGTCGGCTCCTCATCCCCCTCTTCCTGCGGATCGAGGCGACGGATGATGATATCGCCGTTGGGCAGGACTTCCGGCGCGGCGTAGCGCGGCACAGCCGTGATGAGGAGGTCGAGCGCCTTCATCATCTTGGCAAGCGCCTCGTCGGCGAGGCGCTGGGCCTCGGTGGTATTGTCCTGGAGCGAGTCCGCATTGGCGCCGACAACCGGCGCGGCCAGGATGGACAAAGCAAGCAGCGGCAACAGATGCAGGCGCATCGCGGCCTCCCTCTCGGAAAAGCGATTTGAGCCCATCCTGACGCGATCCGCGCGCCATTTCCAGCACCCGATCATGGCAAATCATCACAACGGCGGCACTGCCATGCCCGCCCTCGCTTGACACGCTTTCGATGATCCCTGCTCTAATGGCGCGCGACTTGCAGGGGGATAAATCATGGCAGGCGATTCCAGGCATCCATTCGTGCTGGACCGCGAGGCGTTCGAGGTGCTGGGAGCGGAGACGATCAGGATGCTGGGCGGCTATCTGCGCGCCCTGCCGAACGAGCCCGTGGACCGTACCGTTCCCAAGGACGTGCGGCAGAGGCTGATGTCCCTGCCGCTGCCAGAGCGGGGCCAGTCGCCGGAGGAGATCCTGGCCTTCCTGCGGCGGGAGGTCATGCCGTGGCCCATCGCGACCGGCCACAAGCGGTCCTATGGCTGGGTCAATTCGCCGCCGGCGCCGATCTCGCTCCTCGCGGACGCCGTCGCTAGCTCGATGGATTGCGGGCTGGACGGTTTCGATCATTCCGCCATCTTCCTGATGAAGAGCCTTGGGCGCTGGATCATGGAGCTGGTCGGGTTTCCGACCGAAGGCAGCCTGTGCCTGCTCCTGAGCGGCGGATCTGCGGCGACCCTGAACGCCCTGACCGCGGCGCGCCACCGCGCCGCCGCGCGCGACGGCTGGAATATGCGCACGGAGGGCTTGCAAGGCGGGCGCAAGCACCTCGTCCTCTATGCCAGCGCGGAGAGCCACTCCTCGATCCAGAAATGCGCCGAGCAGCTTGGCATCGGCACCGACAACCTGCGTGCGATCGAGGCCGATCGCGATTTCCGCATGAAGCCCGCGGCGCTGCGGGCGGCGATCGAGACGGACCTCGCGGCAGGCCACCTGCCCTTCGCGGTCGTCGCGTGCGGCGGCGCGACCAATACCGGTGCGATCGATCCGCTGGATGAGATCGCGGACATCGCGGGCGCATTCGGCATCTGGCTGCATGTCGATGGCGCGTTCGGCGCCTGGGCGGCCCTCGATCCGGCGTATCGCGACCGGTTCCGCGCATTCGCGCGCGTGGATTCAGTCACGCTCAACCCCCACAAATGGCTGCAGGTGCCGGTGGATTGCGGCGCGCTGCTGACCCGCCATCCGGAGGTGCATCGCGCGGCCTTCTCGCTGACGCCGGACTACCTTGAGGCGGGGCACAGCGAGGCGCCCTGGCCCTATGAGCACATGTTCCAGCTCACCTACGGCAATCGCGCGCTCAAGGTATGGGCCGCAATCGCGCGCCTGGGCCGATCGGGCGTTGCCGAACTGGTGACCCGGTGCAACGGGCTGGCGAGGCTGCTCGAGCAGCGGGTGCGCGAGGCGGCGGATCTGGAGCTGCTGTCGCCGGCGTCCCTCTCGGTCGTGAACTTCCGTTACCGCCCGGCCGGGCGCACGCCCGGCGACTCAGCGCTCGATGAGCTCAACGAGAGGATTTCCGAGGCGATCAGCGCCGGTGGCGAGGCGCATATGCCGACCACGCGAATTCACGGCAAGACCTCGCTGCGCGCCTGCTTCCTGCACTACGAGAACGACGAGAGCGATGTCGATCATCTGATCGCATTGGTACGCCGCCTTGGGACCGAACTGATTCAATCGTAGTCGCTCGCGCCGCGAACGGTGCCGGTGGCGATGCGGCGCTGCAAATCGACCAGCCGGTGATAGAGCAGTGGCCCGATGGGGCTTTCGCCCCATGGGCAGCGATGCACGCGCTGCAGGAAGTCGACATCGGCATAGGCATTGCCTTCCAGCAGGACCGGGCCGTCGGGCGTGAGGGCAATGTCCCAGCCGACGAGCAGCCGGTCCGAGCAGGCGCGGTGCGCCTTCAATGCGACCGACTGAATCTCGTCCCAGTGCGGCAGCACGCGGCCGGCAATCGGTGCGCCGGTGTTCGGGTGGTTGCTGTACCACTGGAACCGCATGTCCTTCTTGTCGCCCGTCATGACGCCGAGTGCGCCGGTCGCCAGCTCGACGGCGGAGCCGAGCTCGATGTCGTGCGGCCAGTTCGGCTCCAGCTTCGCGACGACGCGCAGCATGCCATGCGTCACCACCGGCTGGTCGGTCCGGTCGAGGCAGGTGATCACGCGGATGGCAATCAACGATTCGCTCGCCAAGTCGGCGATTCCGGCGTGGTTCGTGACGAACGGCTCGACCAGCAGCGGCCCGGATCTCGAACGCTCCGCAAGCCGCGCCAGGACGGCATCGAGCGTGAGCTCGGTCCCTTTCCTGTCGAGATATTTGTCGGCCTTGATGCGCTTGAACCATTCCGCGCCGCGCGCGCCCTTCGAGTGCACGAGCTTGATGAAGAGATCCCGGTCCAGGGCCGCCTTCCCGTTGGGCCGGAGTTCCACCTGTCCGTCCCTGGCCACGGCGAGCAGCGGCGGATGCGGAATGTCGTGCCGCTCGCACAAGTCATGGACGCCGAGCTTGTTTCCAAGAGCCGTGCGGTGATCGTGCTTCGGCAACTGCCACGTGAGAATCTTGAACAGGCCGTTCTTGGTTTCGTAGCGGGTGATATAGCCGCCAGCGCGCCGCATCTGCTCCGGGCGGTACAGCTCGAACAAGTAATAGGCGCGCGCGTCGAGGCCGTGCTGGAACCCCGCACGGCAGATGCCCTTGAACTGCGACCAATAGCCGAGGCCGAATTTCGCGCGGATGGCCGGCGCACAATCGGCAAAACTGATGAAGAAGCGCGCCAGCGACAGCACCGTCTTGCCGCCCGGCAAGGCGATCGCCCAGGTGCGCGGATAGCGATGCTTGTCCAGCAGGGCCTGGCTCGAGAACATGCTGCGGGCGACATCGCCCAATGCCGCCGGCGCCTGGTGGCGCGAGAAATGCTGCCAGCGCAGCGAGGCCACGAACGTGACCCCGCCCAGCAGATAGAATTGCAACGCGACGAACTGCGCCAGATCGATCGCGGACCCTCGCACCGCCTCGTCGAGCCCGAAGCTTCTCAGGTCCAGCGCGGTTGCGATGACATGCAGCGCGAAGCCCGCCCACAGGGCCCGCCGCGGCCAGGTCGGAATCCGGTCCAGCCGGATGGCCAGGGAGAGGGTCGCGAGGGCTATGATCGGCCCAAGCCAGTCGCCCAGCGCCTCCAGCCCCGATTGCTGAGCCAGGCGCTCGCTCCAGGGGCCGCCGAATTCCGCGGCTGCCCATAACAGGAGCAGCACGAGGGCCGCCTGCCACAGGCGGCGAACCGGCTGCTCCGGCGCCCCGAGCGCCAACCGCATTGCGGCCACGGATGCCGCGGCGAGCGCCAGGAGACCGGTAAGGGAATCCAGGGCCCACAGGGCTTCGGGTGTTCGGCTGACAGCCAGCAGAACCGCTGGCACGGCCCCAAAGGCGAGGAAAAGAGGTGCGTAAGAATTCTTTTGAGCGAGCTTCATGAACACCAATACGACATTGAGGGCCGTCCGTCGGGTCCGGGCGGCCCTGAGCAACGCGGGTAACGGGCGGTCGGGTTAAGCCGGACGCATTCGCGACGCCAGGATACAGGTCGGCGCCGGCGCAATTCCAGGATGCGCCAACCCTTTGATCCGGCAGCCAGTACGCCCGACCCAGGACCGGGTCGGGCATCATACGGGATTTATGGCGGTTCTGAATCGAAAAATCGCGCGCGCGGATCCGCTGCGCATGCCGCGGCCCGGCCGCGTCGGGCTGATCTGCGCCCGCGCGGCCGGCCGGGCCGGACTACTTCTGATAGCCGAGTTGCTTCATCAAATCGTTCAGGCTGGCGTCCGCCTTGGCGATCGCGTCCGCGGAGCTCTTGTTGCCCGCCCAGGCGGCGAACAACTCGTCATAGATGATGCGCTGCATCTCGACGTATTCCGCGAAATCGGAGGTGAGCGGAATGAGCACTTCGGCATCATTGACCGGCGCCAGGAACGGGTAGCGCGCCAGCCACTTCTCGTCGCTGTAGACCGCGCTGCGATAGGCCCCCGGCGCGCCGTTCTCCAGCATGATCGCCTGGCCCTCATCGCTCGTCAGGAACGCGATGAACTCATAGGCGGCGGCCGGTTGCGGCGCGTTGGCCGCGATCGCGATCTGGAACCCGCCGAGGTAGTCGTGGCGCGGCCCCTCCAGCGTGCTGCGCGGCGGCAGGGCGTATTTGACCTTGCCGACCACCTTGCTCGTCTCCGGGTTCTCGACGTCGGAAAACGTCATGTACCAGTTGATGAACATCGCACCGTTGCCCTGCATGAAGGCGTTGGTGGATTCCGCATAGCCCATCTCGTTCGCGCCCGGCGCCACGAACGGCTTGATGTCGAGCCATAGATCGAGCGCCTTCCTGCCGTTGTCCTGGTGGGCGAGCAGCGACTTGAACGACTTGTCCCATACGAACTGATTCGCATCGGGCGGCATTTGCAGGCTTGCCAGGCGCACGGTCCACTCGGAGTAGCCGGCATCCTGCTCGCCCGGCATGGTCACGACGCCGTAGATACCCTTGTCCGGCTGGTTCAGCTTCTCCGCATAGGCGCGGAACTCGTCCCAGGTCTTCGGCGCCTCGCTGAGGCCGGCCGCCTCGAAGAGATCGGCACGGTACGCCATCACCTCGATGAAGAAGTCGATCGGCGCGGCGTAGTACTGGCCGTTGAAGCGGTCATAAGCATCGACGATCCCCGGCAGGAAGCCGTCCCAGTCGATCTTCTGTTTCGCGGCCGCTTCCAGCGGGTCGAACGGCTGGACCCAGTCGTTCTTCACGAACAGCGGCAGCCAGATGCAATCCAGCACCATGATGTCGTATTCGTCCGAGCCGGTGGTGCCGAGCAGCACTTCCTTATTGTAAGCCTCGGAATACGGGTACTGGTCGATGGTAACGGTGACGCCGGTGCGCTCCTTGTAGATCTCGGCGGCTTTCTTCATCGCATTGCCGTAGGGCTCGCCGGTCGCGATCACGCGGACTTCGGTATCCGCCCAAGCCGTCAAACTCGTTGCAGCACTGATCGCCAGCGCGGCGATCGCGCCCAATGCGGCGTGGCGCCGCTTGCTCCCATGCGCGGTCATTTTGCGTCTCCCTGCCTTTTTGCCCAGACCGCTCAAGACTGTCACGATTCAATCACTAAAGTCAATTGAGTGATCGTTAGTGATTGTTTTGGCGTAACTGCTGACGTATATTGCAAATTATGGTCAAGATTCAACGTAATCCGGCGCAGCGGCAGAGCGAGATCAAGCGGCTTCTCCTGGCGCACGGCGCCCTCTCGGTCGACGAATTGTGCGCCCTTGTCGCCGCGTCCCCGGCCACCATCCGCCGCGATCTGTCGCATCTACAGACTGCGCTCGGAATCGAACGCACCCATGGCGGCGCGGCGATGCAGCCGCTGCGCCCCGCGGAGCAGAACTTCGCCTATCGCGAATCCCAGGACGTCGAGGAGAAGCGCGCGATCGCCGATGCCGCGCTGAAGCTGATCGAGCCCGGCAGCACGATCTTCATGAACGACGGGTCGAGCATCATGGCGATCGCCAAGGCGATCGTCGCCTCCGGCATCGAATTGTTCGTCGCCACGCCGGCGGTCAATGTCGCGACGACATTGTCGGAGAATCCCAAGGCGACGGTCTGCCTGCTCGGCGGCTTCGTGCGCCAGACCTCGCTCGCGACTTCCGGCCCCTTCGCGGAGGCCATGGCGGCGCAGATCAATGCCGACCTGGCCCTGATCTCTCCCGATGGCCTTGGCGCGGAGAGCGGCCTCACCTTCACCCACGCCAGCGACGCCGCTTTGGCGAAATGCATGTCGGACAAGGCGCGGCGCACCATCGCCATCGCGGTCGCAGCCAAGCTGCGCCGCACCGAACGCATCGGCGCGCTGCCTCTTTCGGCGGTCAGCGAGGTGATCACCGGCTGCCAGGATGCCGCTCTACTCCAGGCGCTGCGCAAGCGCGGCGTGAAGCTGACGCTGGTTGATTCGGGCGAAGGGAAGGACTCGTGAAGCTGCCGCGCGTCCGCCAGAACTTGCTGGGCGCCGTCTTCGTCGGTCCGGCCTTCTGCTACATCATGCTCGTCGTGATCTATCCGCTGCTCTATTCGCTGTGGGCCAGCTTCACCAACATGCGATTGACCAGCCCGATCACCAGCTTCGTCGGCCTCGACACTTATGCGCAGGCGCTGAGCAGCGAGATCTTCCAGGAATCCCTGATCGTGACCGCCGTGTTCCTGGTGTGCGTCGTCGCGCTGGAATTCATCCTCGGCTTCGCCCTCGCCTATTCCTTCAGCCGGATGACGCGGACGCACCCGGTGATGCGCTCGCTGCTGCTGCTTCCCGTCATGGCGACGCCGGTCAGCGTGGGGCTAGTCTGGAAGCTGATGCTGAACAGCGAATTCGGGATCCTCGCCGGCTGGGGCCGCGCGTTCGGCGCGAGCGGGATATTGTGGCTGTCCGACCCGACCCTCGCCCTCGTGTCGGTCGTGATCATGGACGTCTGGCAATGGACGCCCTTCATGTTCCTCATCCTGCTGGCCGGATTGGAGGGCCTGCCCAAGGAGCCGGTGGAATCAGCCCAGGTCGACGGCGCCAACCGCTGGCAGATCCTGCTGTTCATCACGCTGCCCATGATGCGGCGGATCATCGTCATCGCGGTTGTGTTCCGCCTGATGTTCGCCATCGCGACATTCGACACAGTCTATGTGCTGACCAAGGGCGGACCCGCGCGCGCCACCGACCTCATCACGCTGTTCATCCAGCGCGAAGGTTTCGTGAACCTCAATATCGCCTCCGCCTCCGCCGTTTCGTTCCTGGTGCTCATCGCTGTGCTTGTGGTCACCACAATCCTGTTCAAGCGGGATCTCGCCGATGCAAAATGAGTACGCAAGATCGGCGGGAGAATTCGTTCGCATCGCCGCGAACGGCGCCATCGTCGCGCTGTTCCTGTTCCCGCTGGCGTGGATGATCGCCGGCGCCTTCAAGAGCGAGGGCGACCTGCTGTCGCCCGATCCGGTCTGGTTCTTCGCGCCTGTCCTGGACCATTGGCGCTTCATATTCGCGAACTGGGCAGTCGAGCACCACCTCGTCAACAGCGCGATCATCAGCATCGCCACGACTTTGGCGACGCTGGCGCTGGGCTTCCCCGCGGCCTACGGCCTGTCGCGCTTCCCGCTGTGGCGGAAGGACGCGATCCTGTTCGACATCCTCAGCCTCAAGATGATCCCCCCGATCGCCTCGGCCGTCCCGCTGTTCATCCTCGCCAAGCAGGTCGGGCTCTACAACACGCACGCCGTGCTGATCATCCTCAACACCGCGTTCCAGCTGCCGTTCACGCTCCTGGTCCTCAAGTCCTTCATCGATGAAATCCCCCGGGAGATCGACGAGGCCGCCAGGATCGACGGTTGCAGCGCGCTCGGCGTCATGTGGCATGCCGTCCTGCCGCTCGCGGTGCCCGGCATCGTCTGCTGCGCGCTGTTCGTCTTCATCTTCACCTGGAACGAGTTCCTGCTGGCCAACGTCATGGTCGGCGGCGAGCAGCGGCCGCTGCCGCCGATCGTTGGCCTGGCGCTGACCCATCGCGGCATCCTCTGGGGACCCGCGCTGGCGCTGGGCGTCGTGGTCATCGCGCCGGTCCTGGCGCTTTCGCTCATGCTGTCGCGCTACATGACGCGCGGCCTGACCTTTGGGGCGGTGAAGGGATGAGCCCGGAGGAACGGATCGCAGCCCTGCCCTTGTGGCGAGGCCGCCCCGCGCTCGAGCCGGTCGCCGCCGGCCGGACGAACCGCAATTTCATCGTGCGCGATGAGGGTCGGCGTCATTTCGCGCGCGTCGGCGCGGACATTCCGATACACGGCATTTCGCGCGCGGCGGAGCGGCGCTGCGCCATGCTGGCGGCGAGAGCGGGAATCGCGCCGGAAGTCGTGTTCGCCGAAGGCGATGTCATGATCACCGCCTTCGCCGAAGGCGAAGCGCTTTCGCTCACAAGCGGCGGCGCGCCGGACCTGCTGCCTCGCATCGCGGAATTGCTGCGAAGGCTGCACAGCATTCCGGCACAAGAGGATCTGCCGGCATTCTGCCCCGTCGCCGCCGCGCAGCGCTATCTCGCCAGGCTGTCCGATGCCGAGCTGCCGGTGCCGCGCCGGCAAATCGCGGCGTGCCTGGCGCTGCTGCCGAAACTGCCCGCCCAGTGTCTGGTGCATGGCGATCTGATCCCGGAGAATCTCATCCGGAACGGCGAGCGCCTGTTGCTGGTGGACTGGGAATATGCCGGCAACGGCGCGGCGGTCACCGACGTCGCAATGGTGATCAGCAACTTCAACCTTGACCACGCAGCGGCGCAGGCGCTGCTCCGCCTCTGCGGCCCCGTCAACCATGGGGCGCTCGAAGCCATGCGCGTCGCGGCCATCGTGCGCGAGGCATTGTGGTGCCTGGCACAGGCGCAGATCGGCGGCATGGCTGGCGACCTGCCGGAATACACCGATCTATGCCTGGAACGGCTGCAGCGGGTCCTGCCGTGACGGGCGCCTATGACATCGCCATCATCGGCGGCGGGGTGGTTGGCACTGCCATCGCGCGCGAGCTGTCGCGCTACTCCCTGAAGACGGTGCTGATAGAGGCCAGGGCCGATCTGGGCGATGAATCGAGCAAGGGCAATTCGGCGCTAATGTGTAGCGGCGTCGACGTGCCGGCCGGCACGCTGGAGCGAGAATTGGTGCGGCGCGGCTACATCCGCTATTGCGCCGAGGCGCCTGGCATGGGTCTTCCCATCCGCAAGGTAGGCGCGATCGTGCTCGCCTGGACGCAGGAGCAGGAAGCCATACTCAACAAGGATCTTGTGGACGCGCACGCGGACGGCTTCGCCGCGGAAGCGCTGGACAGCGCGGAGGTCTACCGCCGCTGGCCGCATTTCGGGCCAGGAATCCGCGGTGGCCTGTGGCTGCCGGACGAAGCCATCGTCGATCCGTTTTCCACGCCCCACGCCTATGCGCTGGACGCGCTGGAGAACGGGGTGGAGATCCGCCGCTCCTGGCCCGTGCGTAGCGCCGACCGGATGGCGCAGGGCTGGAGACTGCACGGCCCAGACGGGTCGCTCGACGCGCGTTGCGTCGTGAATGCCGGCGGCATCCGCGGCGACGAGGTGGACAAGCTGGCCGGCTATAGCGATTTCGCGATCCGCCCGCGGCGCGGCCAGTACATGATCCTCGACAAAGCGGCGCGCGCGATCCATGACGTGATCGCGATGCCGGCACCGACCCCGACGACGCGCGGCATCCTCATCACACCGACTATCTTTGGCAACGTGCTGGTCGGGCCCACGGCGGAGGATGTTCCGGACCGCGACGACCGGCGCGTGACGGAGGCCGGGCTGGCGCAATTGCGGCAGGCCATCGCGACCATGGCCCCGGCACTCGCCCATCAGCCGATCAACACGATCTTCGCCGGGATGCGTCCGGCGACGCAGTTCCGCGAATACCAGATCATCCCGCGCCTGTCGCAAGGCTGGCTGACGGTGGGCGGGATAAGATCCACCGGCCTTTCCGCCTCGCTCGGCATAGCCGAGCACGTCGCCGGGCTACTGATTCCGGGATTGTTCGATGCGCCCCGTAAGGCCAGGACGCGGCAGATCACCGTGCCCGATCTGTCGGAGACATCGCAGCGGCCATGGCAGGACGTCTCACGCGTCGAATCCGATCCGGCCTATGCCGAGATGGTCTGCCATTGCGAGCGGATCAGCCTGGGCGAGATCCGGGACGCACTCGCCTCCCCGCTCGCACCGAAGACGCTGAACGGATTGAAGCGGCGCACGCGCGCCATGTTCGGGCGCTGCCAAGGGTTCTATTGCGGGGCGCGGGTGCAGACGCTGTTGAACGCGCAGTCGTCGGCGCACTGACATGGCAGGTGACGTCTCTCCGCGCGTGCTGATCGTCGGCGCCGGTCCGGCTGGATTGGCTGCCGCGCATGCGCTGTCACGGCAAGGGATCGGCGACATCCTGATCATCGACCGCGACGATGCGCCCGGCGGCTTGCCGCGCTTCTGCCACCATCCCGGGTTCGGCCTGGAATATGCGCACTGGCCATATAGCGGCCCGGGCTTCGTCAAGAGCTTGCTCCGGGACCTCAAGGGCGCCGATGTGCGCATCGAGTGCCGTACGACGCTGCTCTCATTGAAGGATGGCCCGGAAGCGCAGGTCGTCGGTCCGTCCCTGGGGCTCCGGTCTATTCGGCCGCAGGCGGTCATCATCGCCACCGGGATTCGCGAGTCCAATCGCGGTAACCTGGCCGTGCCGGGTGGCCGGGCGGAGGCGGGCATCCTGACCACCGGCCAATTGCAGCAGTTGGTGGCGCGCAAGGTGCCGCTGCCGCAGCACGTCAAATCCATGATCATCATCGGCACCGAGCACGTCGCGTTCTCGGCGATCTGGACCGCCCGGATGGCGGGATTGCGCGTCAAAGCCATGATCGGCTGCGAAGACCGCGTCATGTCCTTCGGGCCAATCGGCGCACTGGCGCGCGCCTGCGGCATTGCGGTCATGACCAACAGTCGCGTGCGGGAGATCGAAACGACGCACGGCGCCGTGACCGCCGCGATCGTCGAGGGGACATACGGCACACGGCGATTGCCAACGGACGGCCTAGTCTTCACCGCCAATTGGATCCCGGAAACCGCCGCGCTCCTGGGCGGCCCGGTGGCGATCGATGCCAGGACGGGCGGCCCGCAGATCGACCAGGCGATGCGCACAAGCAGCGCGGGAATCTTCGCCGCGGGCAACGTGTTGCATGGCGTCGAATCCAGCGGCTGGTGCGCCAAGGAAGGCCATCACGCGGGCGAGATGGTGGCGCGTTATCTGCGCGGCGAGATCGGCGGCGTTCGGAACGGCGCCATGGTCCAGATCGCGGAGGGGATCGAATTCGCCGTGCCGCAATTCTGGGACTGCACGCTGGCGCACACGGCCGGCATGCGCGATTTACCGGTCAACCTGCGCATGAAGCAGGATGTCGAGGGCCGCAGGATCGCGTTGAAGGCGGGCGACACCATGATCCAGTCCGGGGCCCGGAAACGCCTGTTGCGCAGCCGGCGCATCGTTCTTCGTCCCGGAGCGATTGCGGTGCCATCCGCGGTGCGGATCAGGCTAGACGTGACGGACTGAGAACCCCCGCCCAGACCGGGCATCACGCGCCGGCCGCGTGGCGACCTTCACCATCGCACGAGATTCCGGCAGGATGCCCTGCTCTCCGCGTTCCACGGGCAAGCCGCGTTAAATAAACTGATCATACGATTAATATCTTGACCATACGCCCGAGCAAATTATGATCCGAAATATCCTTCGCGGCCTGTCGCCACCAGCGCCATAAGATGGCTGAAACGGCGCCCGATCAGAGCTGGGGCGAAGGTCCAATCCGAGACTGAAAGGTGAGGCAGATGCGTACCATCAATCACTTCGTCGGCGGCCAGGAAGTCGCCGGCAAGAGCGGCCGCTTTGGCGACGTGTTCAACCCCGCGACCGGCGAAGTCCAGGCCAAGGTCGCCCTCGCCAGCAAGGCAGAGGTCGACGCGGCCGTGAAGGTCGCCGCCGAGGCTTTCCCCAAGTGGTCCGCCACGCCGCCGCTGATCCGCGCGCGCGTCATGTACCGCTTCAAGCAGTTGATCGAAGAGAACATGGATGCGATGGCGCAGATCGTCACCGCCGAGCACGGCAAGGTGCTGTCGGATGCGCGCGGCTCGATCACGCGCGGCCTCGAGGTCGTGGAGTTTGCCTGCGGGATCCCGCACCTGCTGAAGGCGGATTACTGCGAGAATGTCGGGACCAACGTCGATTCCTACTCGGTGCGCCAGGCCCTCGGCGTCGTCGCCGGTATCACGCCGTTCAACTTCCCGGCAATGGTGCCGATGTGGATGTTTCCGATCGCGCTGGCCTGTGGCAACACCTTCGTGCTCAAGGTTTCGGAGCGCGACCCCAGCGCGGCCAATTTCATGGCCGAGTTGCTGAAGAAGGCCGGCCTGCCCGACGGCGTGCTCAATGTCGTGCACGGCGATAAGGAAGCGGTCGACGCGATCCTCGCCAATCCCGATATCCAGGCGGTGAGCTTCGTCGGCTCCACCCCGATCGCGGAATACATCTATCACACCGGCACAGCGCACAATAAGCGCGTGCAGGCGCTGGGCGGCGCCAAGAACCACATGATCGTGATGCCCGACGCCGACATGGATCAGGCCACGGATGCGCTGATGGGCGCCGGCTATGGTTCCGCCGGCGAGCGCTGCATGGCGGTTTCCGTGGCGGTCGCCGTCGGCGACAAGGTCGGCGACACGCTGATCGACAAGCTCGCGCCGCGCGTGCGCGGTCTCAAGGTCGCGCCGGGCACCGACCCCGAGGCTGAGATGGGGCCGCTGGTCACCAGGCAGCACCATGAGAAGGTGAAGGGCTACGTCGATCTGGGCGTGCAGGAAGGCGCGAAGCTGGTGGTTGACGGCCGCGGCCTGAAGCTGCAGGGCTACGAAAACGGCTACTTCCTCGGCGGCTGCCTGTTCGACCACGTCCAGCCACACATGCGCATCTACAAGGAGGAGATCTTCGGCCCGGTGCTCTCGGTCGTGCGCGTGCCCGATTACGACAGCGCGGTGAAGCTGGTGAACGACCACGAATACGGCAACGGCACCGCCATCTTCACCCGCGACGGCGACGCGGCGCGCGAGTTCGCGTCCAAGATCAAGGTCGGCATGGTCGGCATCAACGTCCCGATCCCGGTACCGATGGCCTTCAACAGCTTCGGCGGATGGAAGCGTTCGTTGTTCGGAGACCATCACATGCATGGGCCGGAGGGCGTGCGCTTCTACACCAAGCTCAAGACCGTCACCTCGCGCTGGCCGACCGGCATCCGCGCCGGCGCCGAGTTCGTGATGCCGACGATGCGGTGATTCAGAGATCGGAAACCAGATGTCAGGTATCAGAGGCGTAGTATGATGACGCAGCCTCGCATCTGACATCTGGACTCCGATGACGCTCTCTCGCCGTTCCTTCCTGGGTGCAGCCGGTTCCGCTGCCCTGCTCCACGCCTATCCGCGCGAGGCGCGGGCGGAGACGAAGGAGTTGACCATTGCGACCTGGGGCGCAAGGGAGATCAAGGACCTGACCGCCGCCTTCGCCCGGCCCTTCACCAGCGCAAGCGGCATCAAGGTGCTGTTCGACGGCGCCGGCCCGTCGGAAGGAAAGATCAAGGCCATGGTCGACCAGGGGCAGGTCGATTGGGACCTGTGCGACGTCGACGGCTATGTCGCGGCGCGGCTCGCCAATGCCGGCGCGCTCAGCATCATCGACTACAAGAAGGTAGATCGCGCGGCGGTCATGGCGCCGTTCGCGCTGGAGCATGCCATTGCCGGCTACACCTATTCCTTCGTGCTGGCCTACAACACGGCCGCCTTCCCGACTCGCCCGCCGCTAAGCTGGAGCGATTTCTTCGACCGCCGCAACTTCCCTGGGCGACGTGCTGTGTGGCGCTGGATGATCGGCGGGTTCGAAGCGGCGGCCATGGCATCGGGCGCGACGCGCGACAAGCTCTACCCGATCGACATCGAGAGCGCGGTCGCCAAGCTCGCGACCTTGGGCGATGACCTGGTGGTCTGGGAAAGCGGCGATCACGTCCACCAGATGCTGCTGGACGGCGCCATCACCATGGCGTGCATGTGGCACAGCCGCGCGGCGCAGCTTGGCGCGGAGAGCAACGGCGCGGTTGCCTGGACCTTCGAAGGCGGCCTGCTCTGCCCCGGCATGTGGGTGGTACCGAAGAAGAATCCCGGCGGCAACACCGCGTTCGACCTGCTGGCCGCGATGCAGCAACCCGGGCGGCAGATCGAGTTGACGCGCCTGCGCGGTCTGGGCCCGTCCAACCCGGAGGCGACCGCGGCCATGCCCGACAGCCTTCGGCCCATCGATCCTACCCAGCGGCAGAACCTCGCCCTGCAGGCCATCGTCAGCAGCGCCTGGTGGGCGGAGAACTACGACAAGGCACGGCTAAAGTTCCAGGACCAGCTGGAACGGCTGTAGCCGCTTGCGGCAGGTTGGCACATTGCCGGGCGCCGTTGGGAGACCTATCTGTATGCAGGCCCTCAATCGGACACGAGTAGCGCGATGATTGCTTCTTCCAGCCCTGATGCCAGCGCCCTCGCCACCTTTTGGCGGGGATTCCGCAGGCTGTGCCCACGCTGCGGCGAGGGGCGCATGTTCGCCGGCTATCTTTCGGTCCGAGAGACGTGCGAAGCCTGCCAGATGGCGTTCGAGCCGCTCCGCTCGGACGATGCGCCGCCCTACTTCACGCTGTTCATCGTCGGCCACCTGGTGATCAGTCTGTATCTTCTGCTGTGGCCCTACATGCCGCTGCCCGATTGGGCGCATGCGTTGATCTGGTGCGGCCTCACCCTGGTCTTGAGCCTGGTGCTGCTGCCCTTCGTGAAGGGCGGCGTGATGGCCATCATCTTCCGGACCAAGGCGAAGGGCTGACGTCCGGAATCACAAGTCAGAAGTCGGTAAGTATGGTATCCACTGACTTCCGGCTTCTGTTCCTGCCTCCTGATTCATGCGCCTCCTGGTCTTCCAGCACATCGCGATAGAGCATCCGGGCATTTTCCGCGACTTCTTGCGGGAGGACGGCATCAAATGGGACGCCGTAGAACTGGATGAAGGCCAGCCGGTCCCGGATCTCTCCGGCTATGATGCCTTGTGGGTCATGGGCGGGCCGATGGATGTGTGGGATGTGGAGGAGCATCCCTGGCTGATCCCCGAGAAGCGCGCCATCCGCCGCTGGGTGCGCGAACTGCGCCGGCCGTTCCTCGGCATCTGCCTCGGGCATCAATTGCTTGCCGATTCGCTCGGCGGCACCTGCGGGCCGCAACGCCCGCCCGAGGTCGGCATCATGGAGGTGTCCCTCACCGAGGACGGCAAGCGCGATATGGTGTTCGGCCGACAGCCGCCGGTCGCCAAGGCCCTGCAATGGCACGGTGTGCGCGTGGCGCAACCGCCCGAAGATGCGGTCGTGCTCGCCTCCTCGCCGGCCTGCCGCGTCCAAGCGATGCGGGTGGGCGACCGCGCCTGGAGCGCGCAGTATCACGTCGAGTTGGAGGATGGCACGATTCCCGCCTGGGGTTGCGTGCCGGAATATGCCGCCGCGCTCGAGCGCACCCATGGCGCCGGGGCGCTGCAACACATGGCCGACGAGGCCAGACCCCTGATGCCGACGTTCAACGACTGCGCGCGGCGGCTTTACCAGGACTTCATGAAGGCCGCCGGCACGATGGCGGTCACACGCTGACACTTCGCCAGGATGCCCCCATCCTCTGCGCGGAACCGGGGTTCCCCTTCGGCGGCTTCGGCTAGCCCTTTTTCGCCTCGAAGATCGCATACCATTTGCGCACCGGCTCGATCGTCTCCCAGGTGCCGGCAAAGCCGGCCGGAATGACGAAGGCATCGCCGGCCTTGAACTCCTGGGACTCGCCATCCGCGTTGGTCAGGATCACGCGGCCCGAGAGGATTCCGCAGAACTCGTTCTCGGCATAGGTGACCCGCCACTTGCCGGGCGAGCTTTCCCAGATGCCGGAAAAGAACTGACCCGTGCCGTCGGCGAAATAGTTTTGCAGGCGCGTCGTCGGGGTGCCAGACAGGATGCCGTTGGGCCTACCGGTCTCGGCCGGCGGCGGGTTCGCGCCGAAACGCATTGCTTGCACGGCTGCCATGCGCAATCTCCCTCATGCTGGTGCTGTTTGTCAAAGAGGTGGCATAGCACGCGCATCGCGTCGGTGCTATGTCACGAACGCACGGGATTCATCGTCTCAAGGTCGCCGAGCAACGGCGGCCATCTGCCGGCTGGGAGTTTGGTCTGAAACCTCAATCGACATCATCGGGCGTCGCGGCGGCCGAAGGCGCGCGGTGGGTCGATCCCTTCAAGCACGGCCTCGCGCTCTACACGATCATGCTGAATGTGGGCATCGGCCTGCATGCGCTGGACGTCTTCATCATCTCGACCGTGATGCCGCGCGTGGTGCGCGATCTGGGCGGGGCGGAATACTACACCTGGGCGACCATGCTGTACATGGTGGCCTCGATCATCGGCACGGCCGCCGGCAACCCGGTGCGCCAGAAGCTGGGCAGCCGGACCGGCTATGCGCTGGCGGCCGTGGTCTTTGCGGCAGGATCGGCGGCCTGCGCCCTCGCGCCCAGCATGGCGCTGCTGCTGGTTGCGCGCGCGATCCAGGGATTAGGCGGCGGCGTCATGATTGCGTTGTCCATGAGCCTCATCAGCGAGCTGTTTCCGCCGCATCTGCGCAAGCGCGTTCTGGCGCTGGTATCCGCCACCTGGGGCGTCGCCTCGCTGCTGGGGCCCGGCATCGGCGGCATGTTCGCGTCGGCAGGCTGGTGGCGGGGCGCGTTCTGGATCAACGTGCCGATCGTGCTGTTGTTCGTGCTTGCCTGCGTGCGGCTGCCGCGGAAGAAGCCGAGCGATACCCTGATCAGCTTCCCTTATCTGCAGCTCGCGTTACTGACAGCCGGCGTCGCGGCGGTCGCGATGGCAAGCCAGGTCGTGCATCTGTGGGCACAAATCGGCTTGCTGGCCGCGGCCGCGCTGGCCGTCGCGCTCACCATCCGGCTCGACCAGACCAGCGACAACCGGATGTTCCCGAGCCAGCCGCTCTCCCTCAGTCGGCCGATCGGGACGGCAAACTGGGTGATGACGCTGTCCTCCGTCACCCACTCGGTGATCGGCGCCTATCTGCCGCTCGCGATGCAGATTCTCCACGGCGTCTCGGACCAAGCCGCCGGCTACGCTGTCACCGCCCTCGCCCTGTCCTGGACCATTGCCTCGATGATGACCTCGCACATCCACGGCCCGGCGGCGATGCGCAGCATCGTGATCGGCCAGGCGTTGTGCCTGGTCGGGCTGGGCGGCATGGCCCTCGCCATCGCCGACCTGCCCTTCTCCGTCATTGTCGCGCTCAACGTCGTGGTGGGCGCCGGGCTCGGCAGCTCCAACCTGCACCTGGTGGAGGCGTCAATGCGGCATGCGCCGCCGGGCGAACAGACGACTACGGCCGGCGCCATTCCGACGATACGCTCCCTCGGCATCGCGTTCGGCGCAGCCGGCGCCGGCGTGATCGCCAACAAGGCCGGCCTGACGGACGCCCTCGCCTACGCGGATGTCGCGCGTGCCTCGCAATGGGTCTTGTCGATCGGCGCGCTGGCGCCCTTGTTCGCGATGTTGTGCGCCATACGCTTCGTGCGCATGATCGCCGCGCAGCCCAGGGCGGTGCCTGCGGATTAGGGCCGGGCTAGTGGCTGGCCGCCTGCTTTCGCGGGAGCGAGAGAATGTCCGCCATCGGCGGCTCAGGCGGACGGTTTGGGAAGCGGACGACGACGCTGGTGCCGCGTTCGGGCGTGCTCTTGATCTCCAGCGTGCCGCCATGCAGCTCCACGATGCCCTTGACGATCGGCAGGCCTAGGCCGGTGCCCTCATACTTGCGCGTGAACTGGCTGTCGATCTGCCCGAACGGCGCCAGGGCGACATGCATATCCTTCTCGTCTATGCCGATACCGGTGTCGCTGACCACGAACTCGGCGCCGTCCCGCCAGGGCCGGCTCAAAAGCGTAACGGTGCCGTTCTCGGGCGTGAACTTCACGGCGTTCGACAGCAGGTTGATGAGCACCTGCTTCACCGCGCGCTTGTCGGCGTTGAGGATGACCGGGCGCTCCGGCAGCTCGATCTGCATGGTGAGGCCATGCTCGACCGTGCGCGGGCGGATCAGGCGCGCGACGCTGTGCGCGATCTCGTTGCAATCCACCTCTTCCATGCGCAACTGGAAGCGCCCGGCCTCGATCTTCGAGAGGTCGAGGATGTCGTTGATCAGGCTGAGGAGGTGCTCGCCGCTGTTGCGGATGTCGCGGACATAGGACACATATCGCTCGTTGCCCAGCGGCCCGAACAGCTCGCGCTCCACCACTTCCGAGAAGCCGATGATGGCGTTCAAGGGGGTACGCAGCTCGTGGCTCACATTGGCCAGGAACTCGGACTTGGAGCGGTTGGCGATGACGGCCTGCTCCCACGCCTTCACGAGTTCATCCTCGTGCTGCTTCTGCGCGGTGAGATCGCTGCAGATCGCCATATAGCCCTCGTCGCTGATCGGCAGCCGGCGCACCGAGAGCAGGCGGCCGTCGGCGCGCCGATAGAGCCAGCGCCCCGTCGGTTCGAAGGCCTTCGGATCGTTCGTGGGGTTGCCCTGGTCGTCGGTCTGCAGACGCTGCGCACGACCCGATTTTGCGAGCTCGTCCAGCATCTCGTCCATGGTGACGCCGGGGCGCAGGAAGCCATCCGGAAACTGCCACATCTGCATATAGGCGCGGTTCCAGTGCTGCAGCCGGCGATCGTGGTCAAAGACGGCGATGCCGTCCTCGATCGACTGGATGGTGGCGCCCAGCATCTCGGCCGACTTGCGCAGCGCTTCGTTGCGAGCCTCGATCACCTTCACCTGCTCGCGCGTGACGCGCCGGATCGCGACGATCTGCCAGAGGACGATGAGGCCGATCCCCGACAGAACGATGATCGCCAGGACGGCGCCAGGCGCCAAGGTCCTCAGCAGCGCCCGGCCGGGCGCGCCGGACACCCATGCCAGAGCACCCAACTCCGTTCCGTCTTGTCCGACGAGCGGAACCTGCTGTGGCCGGGCTTCGACGGCCTCGGCCACATTGGCTGCGAGACCGCCTTCGGCGGTCGGCGGCGCCGTGCGCGCGATGATGCGCGGCTCAAGTCCGTAGGCAGCGCCGACCTGCCCCAGGTATTCGGGCGTCAGCGAACGTAACATGACCAGGACGGACGTGCCCGGCCGCGCTGCGGCCGGACCGGAACTCCCGCGCGGCGCAAGAGCCGCTGCGCCGGCGATCGCTGGCTGCCCATCATAGGACAGGTAACCGGCCTGTGGTTTCGGGCCGGTCGAGGCACCGGCCGCCGTCGCGCGGGTGGCATCGGCCAATTGAGCCAAGCCGCCCTGGAACGCGGCGGAGGCCGGATCCAGGCTCCTACCCTGCCAGTTTGCGAACAGGATGCGATTGTCCGGTCCGATCAGGACGACGCCGTCCGCTGGCTTGTCCGGCCCGAGCACGGCGCCCTGCGCGAAGGTCAGCTCCGCCCATGCAGGGTCGTAGTGCAGGTGGATGCGCTCGAAGGCGTCATTGCGCCAGGCGTAATCCAGGGCCGACGCCGCAACCGCGCTGCGCAGGTTGGCGAGCACCAGGCCAGTCCGGGCTGAAGCGTCCTCAGCATCGCGCCGGTCGACTTCGTGGGCGCTGAACCAGACCAGGATCCCGATGGCCACCGCCATGGCCACAATCAGGCCGATGATCGGCACAACAGTGGCACGCGCCGGCTGCAGGACGGAGCCTCTGCGGTCGGCTGCATGGGGTGCCAACGGTGCGTGGGGCGGTTGCATCGTCACGGACAGACCAGTTGTCGTTTCCCACTGCGGATCGGCGGTCGCACCTCCTGGATGCGGCGTATTCGTGCGAATTTGGAGCAAGATTGGTGCTAAACTGGTTAATAGACGTTGAGCGGACAGCACGTTGCAGGCGTGCCACTGTGCGATTGCAAAAGGTAAAATGTAGCGATTTGAAACCAGTCAAATCATTGACCAAGCTTGGAAAAATCGGTTCAAACGAAAAGCGGGTTCTGGCTTGACTTTTCGCACACGCAATATCATATTGTGCATCGCGGCAACTGGATATCTCCCCTGACATTCCGTTGTCGCATCGCCCTTATGGGCGTTTCCTCCCAGAACTTGGGCCGTGCAAATGCACGGCCCTTTTTTTGTGCTTACTGATCGCGGCCGGGCAGGCTTTCATCGCCAGGGCCGAGCGGACGTTGCATCAGCACGCTGTCGACCCAGCGGCCGTGCTTGAAACCGATGGACCGGAAGGTCCCCGCGAGCGCGAAGCCACAGGCGCGATGCAGGCCGATCGAGCCTGCATTGCCCGAATCCCCGATCACCGCGATCATCTGGCGCTTGCCGAGACCGGTGCAGATATCGATCAGCCGGCTCAGCAAGGCGCGGCCGACGCCTCGCCCGGCCTGGCCTGGCGCGACATACACGGAATCCTCCACGGAGAAGCGATAGGCGCTGCGTGGCCGGTAAGGGCCGGCATAGGCATAGCCCAGGAGCCCGCCCGTGGCAGCGTCGGTCGCGCAGAGATAGGGCAAGCCGGCCTCGGCGATGGCGCGCCAGCGCCGAGCCAGTTCCGCCGCGTCGGGCGGGGTCTCCTCGAAGGAGGCAAGGCCGTTCACGACGTGATGGGCGTAGATGCCCTGGATCGCCTCCATATCGGCGGCTTCGACCGGCCGGATGGATATGGGCGGGACTGGATCGCTCAAGGCATATCCTACCCGTGCAGTCTCATGGGGCGCCGTCAGGCCGCCTTGGCGAGCTGCAGCGCCGTGGCGCTGAGGCGCTCGATCAGGCGCTTCAGGATCTCCTGCACGGCCGCGAAGCTCTGAATCGGCTCGAGGTTCATCTCGTTCATGTAGAGCGCGCGATTGATCTCGAGCTGCAGGACATGGACGCCCTGTGCAGGCCTGCCATAAGACTGCGCGACATAGCCGCCGGAATAGGGATTGTTGCGGCGGACCTTGGCGCCAAGCTCCGACAGCGCGGCTTCCGCCGTCGCGGTCATGCGCTCAGCGCAGGAGGCGCCGAAGCAATCGCCGAGCACGTAATCGACGTCGATCCGCTGCCGCGTATGCTGGCCGTCCATCCAGGCGCCGGCGGAAGGCATGGAGTGGCAGTCCAGCAGGAAGCACAGGCCGAACTGGCGCTTGGTGGCCGCGACCAGATCGCCCAGCGCGCGATGGTAGGGCCGATAAAACAGATCCAGCCGCCGCTCCGCCTCCGCCGGCGGAAGCTTCACCGCATAGATCTCCTGCTCGTTGGCCGCCAGCCGGGGAATGACGCCAAGCCCGGCGAGCACGCGCGGCGAGGCGCCGTTGACCGGCAGGGCGAGGCGGTCCGCGAACATGTCCTGGTCGAGCTCTGCCGCTTCGCGGTTCGGATCGACGAAGACGCGGGGGAACAGCGCCGACACCAGCGGCACGCCGAGTTGCGGCGCGACCGCAACCAGGTGATCGACGAAGCAATCCTCCGACTGCCTCAGCACGATCTCGGCAAGGCAGGATTGCCGCGCGAACTCGTCGGGATAGATGCGTCCGCTGTGGGGCGAGGCGAGAACCAGCGGACTGGCCTGCTGTGCCGGGAGCGAGACCTCCAACGGACGGCGCGCAAGATCGGCGAGGCTCGCGCGGCGGGCGGCAAGATGGGCCAGGCTGGCCTGTCGGGCGGCGGTGTCGTTCATGGCAGGCAGGTTTACTGGAAACGACCGGGCCTGTCACGACGCGGGAATGTCACCAAGGCACGCAAAATGCCCTTTGAATCGACTCGACTATCAGCATCTAATCCGGCGCCGTCGATCCGCTGCAAGGGGTCGGACGTGCAGGGGCATGCGGACAAATGGCGCGAATCCTGTTGGCGGAAGATGATGCGGAGATGCGTGCGTTCCTGGCTCACTGCTTGCGGCGGGCAGGGCACGACGTGAGCACAACGGAAGATGGGGAGAGCGCAGCCAGCCAGTTGGAGCGGGCCGATTTCGACCTGCTGCTGGCGGATGTCGTGATGCCCGGGATCGACGGCGTGGAGCTGGCGAAACGCGCGGCGCGCATCGCCCCGGACCTGAAGATCGTGTTCATCACCGGCTTTGCTGCGGTCGCGCTCAACCGGGAATACGGCCCGGACGGACGGCGCAATCCGGGCCTCTCCAAGCCCTTTCACCTGAGCCGGCTGGTCACCGAGGTGCGCCAGATGCTGGCGGCCTGAGGGACGGGCCTGAGCGATGAGCCTGAGCGATGGGCCTGAGCGATGGGCCTGAGCGATGGGCCTGAGCGACGGGCCTGCTTGGGCGCGACGGAACGTCACGGCTCCGGGTGATGTGAGCCGGCCGGAGGGCGACGTGTCCGGCGAGCAGCCGGCCTTGCAATCCCCCCACCCAGATGCTATTTCGCCCCGTCTCGCCGGCCGGACGCGCTCCGGGCCGGCCATCCCGGTTCCGGGTACGGGCGGTTAGCTCAGCGGGAGAGCACTACGTTGACATCGTAGGGGTCACTGGTTCAATCCCAGTACCGCCCACCATCTAATCATTGGAATTGCAACGTTTTTCGATTTCCACTCTCGCAGCCCAATCGAACTTATCGGCACGGAGCGGCACCAAACGGCGGAACGCGGCAGGAACGACGCGTGCAAAATAGGTGCAGTCGTTCGGTGCTTGTTCCGCCCTCGATTTCCCGAAATTGCGCAGGATGGGGATGGCGGGAACTGTGAAGGATGGTCGCTCGAAATCGGTGACAGATCCGCCGCAAGTCGTGCGGAATCTCAGTGGGCGCTGGCACCCGAGTTCTTCGAGATCGCGGTGATGCGATGGCGAGATGGAGGAAACCGTCGGCCGGCACGTGCGCTGATCTCAACCTGCCAAGGATTTTCCCAGATCGTGAGCTCTTGCGTTGCCGGCTCTGTATCGGATTGACGTGCCATCTCGCTTCGGCAACTTTGCCCCGGGACCGCAAGCTTGAAGGTGATCTCGTGAAACGGCAACGCAAGTCGTCGGGCCGCATGGCCAGCAAGGACTTCCCCAATCCCATTGACGTCCATGTCGGCAGCCGCATTCGCTTGAGACGAACAATGCTCGGACTGAGCCAGGAACGGCTGGCAGATGCGCTCGGCCTCACATTCCAGCAGGTTCAGAAGTACGAGCGCGGCGCCAATAGGGTATGGCCGCGACATTTGCGACGATGAGTAGAATTCAGACCAAGATCTAAGGCGAGAATCGACCCGTGACCCAGGAGTATGGTGAGCGTTTTGAAAGTGCGGTGTGGATGTTCTTTATCACGGCTTCTACGGTTCTCTTGGGAGTTGGCGGCTGGCACTTAGTCAGCGGCTTCCGCGAACTGGCCGGTCAATAAGCGGATACGGCGCGAAAGGAGAGCATCGTGAAAATCCCATCAGTTTTGAAGAGCGGATGGGTGCTGGTAGCGGGCACAGCGGGCGTTCTGACGTACCTGCTGACAAACGGACCAACCTTGCTGGAGAACGCTCGCAAGATTCCGGTCGAGTTCATGGAGACAAAGAAAACATTTCTAAGTTGATTGTACGAAGATGCGGAGTGGACCGGCAATTGGTCAGCATTTCCGGAAGGCAACGTTGATACTGAGGACATGGAACTCTCTAACACCGATATGCAGATAACCATTTGGGCTACTGAGGGAGACATCCAGGGAACCATTGCGACCGGGGAATTATGCAAGGTGTTCCCTATATGGAATTTTGTCTTGCTGTCTGGCGAGGTAAGTGGAGACAGCGCAGAGGTGTTCGCTTGGGACATTATACAGGGACGAAGAAAGTACATTGCCAAGTTCGACTTTATCCGGACCACATACTGACTGTCATTCCTATCGAGGGAAGAAAAGAATGGTTGCCGCCCCAAGCCCGTGTCGGGCGACACTCGGCCGAAGAAGGCAAAGAGCCAGTGCCTGATTCGGAGATATGCAAAAGCGCCAGAGCCGAGTTTCTGAAGCAAATGCAAGAATAGGAGGCGCTTTACCGCGCCTTCCGCCACTCCCACGCAGCTGAAACGCCCCGCTCCAGATGCCGGCTTTAGCAGCTTCGCGAACGCTAGCCCTAAGCCCTACCGCCTGGTGCGCCGCCGCTAGCCTGAATGATGTGGATCATGGAACGGACCATCGAATCCATCTGGTCAGCCCAGTGGTTTGCCTGTGCCAAGCTCAGCTTATTGGCAATGGCCTCGTCGAAACAGATCTGTCGGTTCCTCTTCAGCCATGGTTCCAGTTCCTCCGGCGGGACTGCCAGTGCCGCCGTCGCCATGGCGTCGATCAAGTCCATCAGTTTCTCTGACAGTTCTTCAGAGTCCATAGCCACCCTCCCCAATGCGCCACTGCCAAGCCCCGAACACCACGAATTTACCGGCCCATTTGCGTGGATCGGCTGTGTGCGGATGAGCCATGGAAGGCTCGCAACGACTTGCGTGGACGCTCGCGCGCTCGGCTTCCGCGCACCGAAGAACTGGTTGTTCCTATCGATGGTGGACTTGCCACGGCTCAGATCCGATATCCGCGAGAGAGAAGCCAAAATAGTCCTCTACGCCAATGAACTGCGCTATTTCAGCGCCGCCATTCCGCAGCGGGAAAATGCCAAACTCATAGAAAAAGCTGGCACCAGATTTCATGTACACGGTACTCGCACCAATCACTGGCGTCCTGGTGTCAAATGACTGGCGATAGTCTTGCATCCATGGCTCATCTGGATCGCCTGGCACGAGCTCATCCAAATAGCGGCCAGTGAAATCTATGCCTGTTGCCTCGACTACTTTCGTACCCACGAGTCGGTACCGAACCCGGAACGGCTCACGCTCAATATCAGAGATGAGCAAGTACGGAAGCGCCGCTTTCATCTGCGCCGGCTCGAAGGCAGAGCGGTCTGGGATTTCCTCGCCGCGGTTGGCGACCCACCAGTCGTAGAGCGATCTGACAAGCGTCGACCGTAGCTGCGCTGCGTCTGCATAGTGCGTCATGGTCCAACCCGTGCCACTGAGGCCGCGAGTTTTGCATAAAGCGCAGGAAGTTCCAATGTGGGGCTCGTTTTCAGCGAGGTGGCGAGTGTAGACACCTGTGGCCGCGATCATCGCGACAGATACAATGTTCCCCAGAGGACTGCCCGCATCACCTGCCCCGCGACGTTGCTAAAGATCAGACGCGCTGCGCCAGCTAATAAGGACAGTGCTCCTCACTTGATGTTCCCTCAAATCCCTCTACTCTTTCAGCTGCGAATAGCTAGCCCAGCATGGAAGCTGAAGGCTACTCAGGCCCTTACAACCGCGCTATTTCCGCGGACGACGTGAACGCGATCGGTGAGGCCCCTTTCGTCGGCAGACATTTCATTTCGTATCCTATCATTTACGCCGCCAGCGGCATTGAGCTAGAAAGTTCACGCCTGCTTTTTCAAACCGCAGATTCTCACTAGGAGGAGACGATGAAGAGGATTGTCGGATTTGCGGTGATCCTTGGACTCGTGGTGGGCTTGCTAGGTTGTGACACTCAACAGCAGCGCACTGCCGCGGCGCCGACCAGCAGTGCCGGCACGCCAGGCACCGCTTGTGAGGTCACGAGCGGCCCCAATCAGGGCAAGAGGGGCACTCGCACCGAGGACGGCTGGTGCGAGGGGAGCTGGGGCGGAACCGAATGCATTCCGAGTTCAAAGTGTATAGATGTCGCCGCGAGCGGCGGATTTTCCGAAGAAGCGGCCGCGCCACAGAGTGGTGTGGTTCTAGGAAACCGCGGTGCGGTAGTCGGGATCGTGCCGCCGTTCGGGAGCCTGCCACATGAGTATTGTCGGTTTGATAACCAAAACCTGTCGATCGTCTTTCACAACAGCGGAGACGCGCCATCTCCTGGAGATGTGCCGGTCGCCATCACCTTCAGCGGAGTGAACCAGACAATCACACGGCAAAGACCAGAGATCCCTCCGGGCGGAACTGTTGAAATGATATACTCAGTCCCCGTCGGTTGCTTCAATCCGGATTGCGGATTCAGGATTGCGTGGTCAAATCAACCCAGCGTCGCCGGACACTGTGTCGGGTAGACACGCATAGCTCGACAACGGCGGTTTACGATGCCTATCGTTCGACACTGGCTCTTTGCGAGTCAACGAGTTTAGTTCGTCTTCCGCCACTCCCACGGATCTGAGAACACGCTGTTCCAAATGCCGCGCATTTCGGCCTTCGCTCGGGCCGATGCCTCTCTGACGGCCTCGCATTTGCATCTGCGGTAGGGCACGCCCCAGCCGTTTGCAGCTAGCCACGTCGCAACGTCCTCCCCGCCGACCGAGCAGTGCGCCAGCCATCGCTTGTAGCGGTCCTTCTTAGTTGTCTCACAGGTGACAGTGCGTGCGCCGATCCAATCCGCGAGCGCGAGCGCCGCCTGTTGGCCGCAGCGCCATTCTGAACCGTCCGGCCTTGTGCATGGCTGGCGGCTCTCGGGCGCATCCACGTCCAAGATCCTGATGCGCTCGCCATGAACCTCCAATGTGTCGGCGTCAATGATCGATGCGCGGCCGGCAATACTCTCCGCCTTGCCCGGCGAAGCCAGGACCACCACGACTAGGGCAAGCAGCAATGGAACAGTCAGCGGCAAATGGAAGCCCCAAGTCGGAAATCCCCGCGGGTCGAGTAGCAAAGTAGCGAGTGTAGCGGGGGACAACCGGCAAAATTAGCCCGGCCGACTGGCCGCGCGTCCGGGTATAGCATGGGTCATTCGGGCAAGCGTGCCTCTATCACGCCCGCCGAACACAGAAACATGCCGCGCCAGCTCCCATCATGCTCCAGCGCCATCGCGGCCTGGCGGAAATCCGGGATTGCCCCTTCGAGCATCGGCGGGGCCGGGTGATAGTGATACCAATGAACATCGATGCGCTCGAATCCGCACGCCCTGAACAGCTCTTGCAATTCAAATGGGTTGTGGAATCTCGACAGGATGCGGTCATAGGGCCGGACGGGCGGCAATGAGAGATCGCAGCGGCGCTCCAGCTCTGCCGCCACAATCTCTCTGACCGAGGCCGGGGCATTCGCCAGCAAGTCGTCCACTATGAAGTCGCGCGTCAGCCGGTTGAACGTGAACAGCGAAAATAGCTTGTTCCGAAACTCAATGAAAGCAGTCCCGCCGGGCCTGAGGCACATTCGTGCCGTTTCGATCATGAGGCGATCATTCCGAACATGGGGCAGAACGCCCGCCGCAATGACCGCATCAAATTTGCCGGTGCTTAGTTGGCCTACCAGCGTCGTCGCATCCTCTACATCGCCCCATTGGATCAGCTCTGGCGGCAGGCCCGCGCTCTGGAAATTCCGTCGAGCGGCGTTGACCATCTCTTGCGATATGTCGCAACCGGCAACATCAAGCCCCGTCTTGGCGAGCGCGACCAGGGGCGTCCCTTCTCCAACGCCAATCTCGTAGACGCGGCGGGCGCCGAGCGTCGCAATCCGGCGCGCCAGGATCTGGAGTCGGAAATAGTTGGCGGGGTAGTAATCAAGCCGCTCCAGGTTCTCCCGCTGATACATTTGGTGATAGTTGGCCGCGGCCGAATCATAGTGCGCCGCGACCGTCTCTTTCCGTTGCTCTGTCATTCGATCCCCTCTATCAGCTCCGCATCGGCCAACTGCCGGACGAGCGGCGCAAGCTCCCAAGCGGGAACACCCAGCAACTCTGCGATACTCAGCAAATCATGCTCGCCATCGCAATAAGCGAGTATGTCGGCAAGCAACCGTCCCACATGCCGGCCCGCCGCCGCGCCGAGTGTCGGGTATAGGCCGCGCCGTCCAAGCTGCGGCTCACACCGCGTCGTCACGCGGTAAATGCGGTTTGCCTCGATGGTCAATATGGCTTTCGCAACCGCTTCAATGCCGCCAGCCAGCCCCGCGGCAGAAACAAGAGAGAGATCGTCAAGCGACGTATGATACTCGGGATAGGTCCCGTACTTGCTGCGCATGATTGACGCAACAGGCAAGTCAACCCCGGGGCTGCAATACTGGCGCTCATCGCTGCCGCGGTCCAAGAACGAGTATCGGGTGAAGCTGGGCGCGTGGTGCTTGAGGGCGTGAATCGCCGCGCGGTCCGCCAGCGTGTTGCCCCTGCGCGAGGGCAGATAGGAGTAAGCCCGCTCATCGCCTATGCAAGTCAGATTGAGGCCGGCAATGACACGTTCTCTCAGCTCCGGCAGACAGCGGCTCAGATAGGTGATTGATCCGATCGTTTCGGGAATGAACACGACGCGATAGGTGAGCCAGCGGCGCGGAAGAGCGCGTATCCATCTGACCAGTTCTGAGGCGACAACCGGCCCCGACAGCTCATTGTTGGCGAGGGACGGGTGACAGATGTAGGTGGACAGGAAAATTTCATCAGCCGATGGCCCCGGCAAGATGATTTCGCCATAGGTCAGACTACCGGGGACCAAGGTGGAATCGACGCGCACGCGATAGTTCCCCGGCTCCAGCGCCATCAGTTGCCGATGGGACAGGCAGAACCCCCAGCGCGGCTCATAGTAGGAAGTCACATAGGGAATGGCGTCGGGCAATGCCGGCAGTGAATGCAGGTGTGGGCGCAGCTCTTCTAGCGACATCGTGCGATCGACCGGGACCGAGTAGCTGACCAGGTGCAGGTTGCTGTTTCGGAAATCGACCACCCGCTGCCCGCCCTCGCTTTCTATGTAGGCTTCCCGTACGGACCATTCGGGCGGCACGGTCCAATCAAAGCATTCGGTCCCGCTGGGAATCTCGTGAATGGTCAGCTCTGGAATGTCGCGCGCCAGGATGGCGAGAGTTTGCCGGACGCCCGGCCCTGTGATGCTGCGGCAAATGGGGAACAGCTCTTGCGCCAGGGCGTAAGCCCGCGCCCCTGCATCAGCGTCCGGCAAACTGTTTTCGGGTAGTGGATGCGTCATGAATTGCAACCATACCCCACCGTCGCATAGGAATGGAAGTTGCCGAATGGGACGGGGACGCGCGCCCTTCCTTATGCAGCCCTGACGGATTTTTCTCCGCATAGACTTGTCATCTATACTCCCTTAGCGTATAGTAAGGGTACTGAGCGCATCGGGGAATGACGGGTATGAGGGCAATCAAGCCGGATGAGATCAAGCAGGCTCGCGACGGGCTAGGAATGTCTCAGGCAGAGTTTGCCAGGGCGTTCCGGCTAAGTGTCCGGTCAGTGCAGAAGTGGGAGCTACAGGGCATTCCTGGCGGCCCCGCGGCTGTTCTCATGTGGCTGATTATCAAGCTGCCCCGCCAAGCCGCGAAGGCTCTCAGGGACTTCTAGACCGGCCGGGCGGACCCCCGGAACCAAGGCGGACCGGCAGAGCGCGCCAACGCTCTACCGGCCCTGACCACAACCGAGCGCACAGGAGGCGCTAGGATCATGGCTGCACAGCCAAATAAGGGCATTAAGGATGAAGGGCAAGCCTCTGGCCTGGGGGCAGGCGGTGACAACGTTGCTTCACTGGACGAGATGGGCTTCCCCCTCATTCCATACGATCGGCTGCCATTCGCAAGCTACCGCACTCGCGGCGGCAGGCGGCATTTTGACAGCCATTGGCGCGTTGACGTTCCCGACGACGCAAACGACGCGCGCCACCTTGGGCAAGAGCTGGCGCTTGCCTTCCTGCGGATGGCGCCGATCGATAGCAGCGGGCGGCAACACAGCATGGAGTGGATGACGCTTTTCATTCTCTCTGCCCAAGCGGATGCACTCAAAGAGGGTGGCAACGCGCGAATGGTCGTCGCCGGCTTTTGGCAGACCATCGCTAGGTTTGCCGAGCCCGCCGCCACTCTCGCCAACGTTGAAGGGTGGCGCGGATATTGCGCCGAGCGCCGTGCGATCGAAGGGGCGGCTATGGAGGCGTGGCGAGCTGAGGACGACAAGGCAGCGTCAGAGCGGGCACAGCAGCGGCGAGCGGCCAATGCCCGATGGGCGAAGCATCGCAAGCCCGCGAAGCGGGGGCGGTCATGACCGAGCAGGAACCGGCGGCGGGGAAACCCGCCGTCAACCTGTCCGGCGCAATGACCGAACAGGAAGCGCGCTGCGAAGCAACCGAGGCCCTGGCGGCGCAAGCCGACCGCTTCACGCGAGCCGCGCAGGTGCTGATGCGCATGGTGATCCGGCTTTCCACTCTGGACGACCCGGCGAAGCTGTTCCCGTCTATCGTGAAGTATCAGCACTCCGCATTGCCGGAGCCGGAAGTTGTCGAGGATGTTGCAACCATGCTGGAGGGAACAAAGTCGGCCGAATGGCGGAGGCAAGGGCCAAGCAGCGGGAAGCCGCGTTGCGTGGAAGGCTGGCGCGCCAGCTTGCCAGCGACAGAGCAGCCGATAACAGACCTGCCAGATTGGGGCGCCGCAATGTTAGTGCGGATGGCCCGCGAGAAGTGCGACCTTCTCCGCTCCGCTGCGGACGCCATCGAGCGCGGCCAGGATGTTGACGACATTCTGCACCATCTGACAAACTACATGTCCGGGCGGTATGGCATCTGGGCGCTCCAACACGCGCTCAAACGCGCGAGCGTTGCCGTGGGCCAGAGCAACGTTGTTCCGCTGTTTGGGGGCGGAAAGGACGCGCGATAGCGACCATTTTGGAATGGAGCCCCGCTGGCGCGAGCTGGCGGAGTTTCGTTATCCACGGATTATCCCCCACCAATTGCAAGTTATGCACAGCAGGCCAATTGAGCAGGCGTGGCGACGGGCACTAGGACTGACTGGCTGCAATCTCGCAGCTAGAAAGCGGAGGAAACGCCCAATGACAGGAAAGCGCTACGTGCCCCTCTCTCGGCCCAAGTCGGGCATTCAAACACGGAGACATGGCGATCTCCCCATGCCGGACTGGTTGCCGCAGCACATGGCGGGCGGGATCGCCGCAAATGGGGCCTTGATACTGAAAACGGAGCTTGGTCGCGTCCGCGCTCAATCGGGAGACGTGATCATAGAGCAGAACGGCGCCGTATGGGTTCGTACGATCGAAGAGACGCCGGCTTTTGTCGAGAACCTACGAAGGGCCGCAACCACGGAGAACACCAACATTGGGCCTGGAAAGGCGGGGCGTTTCGGACTGCGGTTCGTTCCCAGCGTAAGCGCAAGCCCGACTACCGACATTCCTCCGATCGAATGAAGCGACCACCACATTACGCACCTATCGAGGGCACAATGCCCAGCATCGAATGGATTCATGTGGAGAGGCTGTCAATCGATCATGCATATCAACGGTCCCCGGAAAACGACGCCTCGCGCAGGCTGATCATCCACATTGCAGCAAAGTTCGACTGGCGCTTGTGCCTGCCGTTAGTAGTTTCGAGGCGCCCCGACGATACGTACGTGATCATCGATGGACAACATCGATGGTTAGCGGCCCGCAGAAGAGGCGACATCTTGCAGTTGCCGTGCTGCGCCTTCAGATACGAGAGTACCCAAGAGGAAGCGCGGATGTTCATACTGGCGAATCGATCGCGAAGGCCGATCAGTCGATTGGACGATTATTTCGCGGCGCTGGCGGCCGGCGATGAAGATGCATTGGAGATCCAGCAAATCGTCACCGATGCTGGATTTGAAGTAGCTCGTAAGGAGTCGCCTGCAAGTTCACCTCCGGCAGGCAAGATTGCTTTCATTTCAGCAAATGCGACTGCGATCCGAAGGTCTGGCGCACCAGTTGCCTCAGCAGCCCTTACCGATATGGCGGTTGCATTTCGTGGTCAGAAGCTAGGTCACGGCGGCGCAATCTTCGGTGCGCTCGTGAAGATCCTCCACAAACCCAAGCCTGAGTTTGATCCCGATCGGTTGGTGAGCACCCTCCTAGCGCGATCAGCCGACGAGTGGGGAAGAAGCGCGAACGGACTCCGGGGAGGGGATGTCCGGTCAACCGCGCTGCAGAAGATGATTATGGAAGCCTACAACAAGCCAGCGCTCGCCATCGCGGCGCAGTGAAATTAGGAGGACCCCGCCGGGCAACTGGCGGGGTCCCGCGTTCCATAATCAGCCAGCACCTCCCTTTAGGGCGCCGTAGATCGAGCTGTAGACCGTCATCACGTCTTTTATGTTCAGTTCATTCTTTGATGTCGATAGCACACCACTCGCCAATATCGCCGCAATCTGAGCAGCGGCGGCGCGCACTTCATCAGGCACCGCCTTTTCGACCCCGATGTTTGGCTTATCGAAGCTTGCAAACTGAGAGCTCTTACTAAGAAGTTTTTTTGTCGGGCTCTTGGTCATCTCCACCCCCTTGCAAAAATACGGACCTAAAGCTGCTACTACCGGCGGTAGTGCTGAGTCAATGGAGACGATACTCAAGGGTTTGCTCGTCGCGGCTCCTTGAATCAGTGCCACCATCCAGTTGTCCGTCCAATTTCGAGGATCGCAGTGATTGCTTGGCAGACCGCTGCGACCACAGCGGCTACCATCATGATCACCGCGAAATCACGGGAACCGTGTTGATGAGTGGCTTGCCGCATCTCTGCTTGCTCCAACCTTATTCGTGCCATAGCGCCTATGATCCCGCTGTCACGCTGGCCCCCGCAACATAAAGCGAAGGTGTCCCGACTCGAATTTGGTGACGCTCTGACACGACAGGGCTATAGTTGGCGTCGGCATTTCCATTCGCTCGAAGCATTTTGGGCGTCGATGATGCGAAGCCGAAAGCAGAAGTATCCGGTTCCGTCCAGACTGCCTGACCCGAGTACGCGGGCGGCGGCGTACGTCCGCATGTCCACGGAGCATCAGAAGTACTCTACCTCGAACCAGCTCGCCGCGATTGAAGCGTATGCGGCAGAACGCCGTTTCACCGTTTGTCGTGTCTATGCGGACGAAGGGATCAGTGGCCTGGAGATCAAGAACCGCCCAGGCCTGAGAAGATTGATCACAGATGTCCTCAAAGGGTCGACGGATTTCAGCATAGTGCTCGTCTACGACATTACCCGCTGGGGGCGATTTCAGGACATTGATGATAGCGCCTTCTATGAGGTGTTGTGCCGCAAGAGTGGTGTTGAGATTGTGTATTGTGCCGAAGGCTTTCAGAACGATCGAAGCCCACTCACTGCCATCCTGAAAGCTATTAGACGTGCCGAGGCAGCGGACTTCAGCCGAGACCTATCAGCCAAGGTATTTAGTGGCCAATGCAATCTCGCGCGACGAGGTTACTCCCAAGGAGGACCCGCACCCTATGGGCTGACTACTCTTGTAGTTCGCGATGATGGCAAGCCTGTCCGAAGAGTGATCCGTCGTAAGAAGCGGCTCGAAGGGTGTCACGTTGAACTCGCACCAGGTCCTAAGAACGAAGTGCGTGTCGTGAGCGAGATCTTCCGAAGGTACGTCAAGCTGGGCGAGACCACAGGACAGATCGCCGCTTATTTGAACTCGCGGGGATACCCAACTCGTTTTGGCCGCCAGTGGAGATCCTTCTATATCGGGAACATGTTTCTGGATGAGAAGTATATCGGCACGGCAATATACAACAGAACAACCAGCAAACTGCAGAGCCGATTTAGGCTGAATGATCCTTCGGAGTGGATCCGTAAGCCAAATGCGTTCCCGCCAATCGTCCACCCGTCGATCTTCGAGAAGGCACAGAAGAGACGACTGGAGGAAATGCGCTTCCAGACTGACGATGATATCCTGGCGAGGCTTCGTCGCTATATTTCAAGGCATGGCCGCGTGACACACATCGCGATGCAAAAGTCCGGCAATGGAAACCTGTCGTATCAGTGCGTGCGCCGCTTTGGCAGCTTAGTGAAAGCGTGCGACCTAGTTGGACACAAATGGACATCTCAGAGTTCGTACTGGCAGGCGCGCATGCGCAAGAGGCTTATAAGAGAAGATGTGCTAGATGAGGTCCAGCGTTTGCTCAGCGGTATGGGCATTGCAGTCTGCACATCAACATATGGACGATTCTGGGTGGCGGACCAGCCATGCTATTTCGAGGCTGCGCGAATCCAGCGCGGAAGCGAGTTCTGGCTGAACCACTGCAAGTACAATCCGCGCAACATGATCTACTTGATAGCTCGCATGAGCAAAGAGAGTGAGGTGATCATGGACTACTTCGTAGTGCCGCAATCGATCATCCCGACCATGCCGGTTGCGCTGCACGTGAAGAATAGGGCAGATGTGGATGCATGCCGAGCAGCGGACATTGATGGGGTTGCAAGTCAGATTCTTGCCTGGCTTAAGAAGTCACGCCCTAGACATAGCCTGATGCTACCTCAGGTCGGGCGCTGATCGGGTGAGGTGCAGGCCGAAAGCCGGAGCGCGTTGTTTGAAGGGCGATGGATCGCCTTCACAGTCCCCGTTTCCACAACACGCGCTGGAGGTTGGCGTTGCCACCGGCGATCAAAGCGATTTGAGTGGCTGATACTGGCTAAGTCTGTTGTATTCTGAGCAAGCACAGGGCGCTTAAACTGCCGACTGCGATCAAGCTCCATCGGTCTCGCGAGGCCCAGCAGTGAATTGAGTGAGTTGCACGAACAACTCAGGCGCGAAACTGCATGGGTCTATCTGGGGCCCTACCCACCACGTCATGCGCGTGCCATGCGATTGGAGGGCGACAAAATGGCTACCGTTGAGCCGGTCGATGCGAAAAAGATTGATGAAGCCAGAAAGACGCTAGACGATCACGAAAAGCTGGAGAAGTTGCGATGCGCTAACGAGATCCGCATCGAGCAGTACAAGAGTCTAAGGGAAGAGATTCGGCAGCGTGTCGTCGGACACGCTCCTCTGGAGATATCAGCAGTTGTGGGGATCGCTGCCTACTACGCCTGGCTGCTAACCCAATGCGTTCCTGACTTGCTAAGCGCTTCTTTGTTCGGTCTAAATTGGTCAGCTATTTGGCTGCTTCCTGTCTGGGTGCCGCTTGTGGGCATTTGGCGCGCTCATGCCGTATCCGGGGGGATCCTACGGGTTGCAGCCTACATCCGAATGATCGAGGGCCAATTCGACAACGATGGTTTGCAGATTGGACCTAACAAGGGATGGGAGAGCTTTATTGAAGAAAAACGCAGCAGATCACTGTGGCTTCGAATAGTGTCGCGATCATCAGAAATATGGGCACTTTTACTTGTTCTGACCCTAATTATAGGGCTATTCGTCGGTCCCCGCCTAGGTAGGGGAATCTGTGTTCCCTAGGTGCTTGAGCAAGTCTGGCGCGTTGTTCTTCACGTTGTTGATCGCCTTGCCGAGCGGGCGTGCCTGCAACGCGTCTTTGGCTGGCCGCATCAGCGCCGCGGCCTCATCAGGCGAAGCGTGCAACCAGGCCTCCACATCGTCGAGCTCCAGTACACAAGGCATCCGGTCATGGAACTGCGCAGCGAACACGCTTGGCGCCGTGGTGACGACGGTGTAGGTCTCCTTCCGCTCGGCCGTGTCACGGCTCGCCCAGCGGTCCCACAGCCCAGCGAGTGCGATCGGCTGACCATTGGTGCGCGTGAAAAGATGGGCCTGCTTGTCTCCCTTCGGCCCGGTGAACTCGATATAGCCGCTCGCGGGCACGATGCAGCGGCGCCCATTCTTGAACGGCTCGCGATACATCGGCTTGGTGCGTAGCTCTTCGGCGCGTGCGTTAAACGTCGTGAAGCTGCGCTTGCCGTCCTTCGAGAAGTACGGGATCAACCCCCATTCCATCATCGCAATCTCTCGGCCGCCATCGATCGGCCGGACGACCGGCATGATGTGGGTCGGTGCCACGTTGTAGTTGGGCGGCCAGTTCGGCATCGGCGCGGTGATGCGGAAGAGATCGCGGATAGCTTCGGCGGGATCGGTGAAGACGTAGCGGGTGCACATCGTTTACTGCTCGACGTTGAGCGGGCAGAGCTGCACGGCGCCGACCGTCTCGTAGCGTTCGCTGCCCGCGCAGTCATAGACGCAGATGCGGTTGGTGCCTGAAAGATAGTGGCCCTTAAGAAAGCACAGAATGCGTGCGCCTGCTTCGGTGGAGAACAGGATCCCCAGACCCGCAAGTGCGACTGTGCACCAGAATTTTCCTCGCATGTTTTTGCCCCCCCGATCCCGATATGGATTAGTGCACCGGCCCGTTCGGAATTTTGGCCTGTAGCTGGTCTATCGCCCTTAGCACGCGCATCCAGACGCGCTGCCCTTCGATGTCGCCCTTGGCCAGCAGTGCATCGGCGCGGAACGCAGCTTCAATATCCGCGGTGTCGCCGTAGCCCTTAATCATCTCAGCTGCGGTGCGCCAGATATCGATTTCCAGAACCACTGACGAGATCCCCCCCGATTGATGCGCCGTCAATCCTGCCACTTCGCCACCCAGAAGTTCTCAAGCGGCCGGCGCTTGCATTTCGTGCACCGGAACCGATCACGCAGGCTCCAGACCTTCGTGTCCTTTCGGATGCCATGCTGGCCGATGAGTTGATAGGGTGCAATCTGGACCTCACGGCCGCACTTGCAGCGGAGATTGATGACCTCGCGGCGGCCGAGATCATCGAAACTCGGATCTGTGCGATCGATGAAGGTGCCGGCCATCACTCACCAGGCGTCGAATGCGGCGGGTTCGGCGGGTCTTTGACCAGGCGCCACTTCGACATCCGCAGTGCTTTGGTGACCACCTCAGCTAGGTGCACGGGCAAATAGCGTTTGAACTTCGGCCCAAGGTGCGTGCGCAGCTCACGCCTGATCGCAAAGGCGATCGTCCATTCTGGGCTGTATGGGTCGAGCTCGAGTTCTTCCTCGTGCATGCGCCCATATGAGAACAAGACGGGAACACGAAGCAAGCGACCGGCGGTTGCGCCGGTGCTTCATACAGCCACTGAAATAGGGGTAGGAATTGGGGTAACGCAGATGAGGTGCGTTAAGTATATAGAAAATATACTAGATTATTTAATCTGGCGGAGAGAGGGGAATTCGAACTCTCGCTGCCGCACTAAGATGAGGGCCAGCAAAGTCGCCCCTGTTGCTCTGGTTGCCCTCGTGCGGGCTTGTTTTGACTCGCGAAATCTCGGGGCCAGCCGAGCTGCCCGGACGTCCTCTCACTAGGTAATCTTACTGGCGGACGGACGCGGGGCGTCTCTCGACATAGCCGATTGCGGGTAGGGAACTTTGGATCACGCGGTCTTGGACGGTGCTGTCGTAGGTTCAGATCGAGGACCCGCAACCAACGACTATTGCTGCTTATCCAACAGCGCATTCCACGTGTTGCCGCCTAGAAACAAGGCTCATGTGTTTCCGGAAGGCGCGCTCCCGTGGGCGCTGGCCGCATGGGCCTTCGAAAGCCGAGGGCGTCTATGACAGTCAATGGGTTAGCTCCGAGCGCGCTTCTGGCATCAACCGGACCCGTCTGTCCACCGAGTAACAATCCGCCAAGGTTGGGGTGGAATCCTTCGCCCGCTCCAGTACTAACCGACTCAAATCGCAGCGAAATCGCGCGACACTGGCCCGAAGGCCAGCGAGCGACGACGAACACGAAAACTCCCAGAAAAACTCTGGCGCGCGAACTATGCGGACTTGCCGCCGAACAACGGCCCGCCGTCGTCATTCGTCCGCTCGTACTCCGCGCGCTCGGCCAGCACCCGCATCCAGATCGAGTAGGTGAGATCAATCCGCTGTTGCAGCTCGTCGTACGAGAGCAACGGCAACGCTTCGGCGCGCGCGTCAAAAACCACAACCTCGCGGTCCTCGGTGTCGGTGAGCTGGAAGACGCGCATGTGTGCCTTGGCGTAGGGCTCGTAGGTCTTCCGAACGTGCTCATTCATGACCGAGTACACGATGTTCCGACCAGCGGACGTCAGCCCGAACTTCCGGCGCAGATCTAGAAACACCAAGCTCAACTCGCCATCCTCGACCAAGGCGGTCGGCTCCCAAAAGCGCGTGACGAATCCCATGATGCCGAGTTGGAAAGCAAGGACATCACTCATGTGGCGACCTGAGATGCGATGGCGCATTACGTAGTTGTGGATCGCCTTTGCGGCGGCGAGGTTCGCCTGCAATATGTAGTCGTTCCAGCATTCGCCACGGACGAGAGGCTCGATCTTCGACCAAGGCGTCGCAGGTCCTTCCCCGAACATGGGGTCCTGGACGTTCATGATGTCAGAGGAGAACTTTCGGGTGGGAAGATAGCTGCCCTTCGGACGGGCGCGGGCAAGGCGGCGAAGATAGGTCCACTGAACCTCTTCGGGCTGAGTGCAGGTCTCAGCCAAATCCGTGACGGGCAATTGGGGCGTCTTCGTCATCAATCTCTCCGACCCGTGGATCTTCGTCCACGGATACCTTGTGGAACCGGAATCGGTCGATGATGAGAGTATCAGGGATTCGCATTCCCAATGCCACGGATGTTTTTGCTTTGTTCACCACAATGTCCCACGGCGCGCCCTTGGCGTGAGAAATTTCGATCAGTCTGCCGGGGTTCATGGAGCCATACTGTGCGATGATCTTGCGCACGACGTTTCGGGCCAGCGCCGAGGTCGTTGCCGGCACGGCCTTGGTCACGCCCGTGATCGGGTCCCGGCTCTCGGCTCTCTTTGTCAGCGGTTTTCGGCCACTTCCACGAAACGCCTGGAAGACCGCAGGGTGCACAGGTCCGTATTGCCAAGCCTCAAAGTGGCCGGTTACGAGGGGTCGCTTTTTCTCGATCAAGAACAGCGCGTGCGCGAAGTAGAGGAGCTTTTGCACCGCAATATGCGTTAGCTGCACTCCCGCATCCGATGCCTCATCGAGCATCAGATTTGCGATGCTTCGCGGATCGAACGGCGGCAACTCGGTCACGGCAAACCCTTTACGGCGCGCCCTGTCTCCAGTCCCCGAGTCGCGCGCCCTTCCCCCCGTTCCGATAGTCCACTCCGGGGCCGGGCGCAAGATGCCCAAAGGTCTGATCCCGGAATGTTTGTCATGGCCGGACATCGGACATCGCCATCGGGTCGCCTCGTCATTCGAGCTGCCTTGGCCCGCGCATGTAGGCTTCAAAATCCTTGAGGTCCTCGTCGGATGGAACCTCGTTGGTCAAGAACGCTCTGATATCGTCGGCGACGTCCCGGCGGCTAACATACCCCATACTGTACTGACCATTCTCAAGCTCATAGTTCATCGAGCCGGAATAGCGGTCGATTCGTGCGTAACCGGGAGCCAGCGCGACCGAGTTCTTCACCTTAGCGATCTCATGCTTCGCCAGAATTATGCGTAAAGCCTCAAGGCGCATGAAGGCCATCTTCGTGCGCTTGAGGTCAACTTTGACGCGGTCGATGATCGCTGGATCATTCAACACCCGCTTGATTTGCTCGGCTCGATGCAGCCTACCGAAGTGGTCGTATCCTTGATGCTCTTCATATACCTGCAACTTGGCCTTCAACCCGCCGTTCTCGGCCCAAGTGATCATCTTCCCCGCCCGCCCTCGCCACGTGCGCATCAGTTCGTAAGCGGAGAATATCCACATTTGTGACAACGCCGACACGAGGTGCATAAGTTCGAGCGGTTTGTCGTCGTCGTACATTTTGCTGCGCAAGTCGAGCTCGAGCTGGTTCATGAAGTTATCAACCACCCCGAGGTTCACCGCCTGCAAGTGAAGATAGAGGTCGTCTCCCAGCAATGACAATTTGTCCAAGGCGTTGTGAAGCTCGTTCGGCTGGATATCCTTGATCTCGCGATATCGAGGCTCGTCCACGTCATGCGTATAGTCGTCGTCATCGACCATGGCGGTGCCCTCGAGTTCTATGTGGTATCGGCACGCGAGCCCCCTAGTTGAGCGCCGTCAGCCAGTAGGTGCCAAAACGATAAGAGGCGTAAGGGTCGAGCTGGTCGCGCCTAAGGTGAGCTTCCAAGGCATCCAGCGACCGCGCACATAGGTTCGCAAAGAAGCGCAGAGGATACGTTAGCTCCCAGGTTTCCTCTGCAGCATCAATGTTGCCTTCGTTGCCGGGACCAAAGAGCGTGACGGAAATATAGTACGGCTCCAAATCCTGTTCATCTTCCACGCCATAACCAAGCTCGCGAAGCTCGTGCACCAAGCTGTTCCGGTAGGTATATAGCAGTTGGACATGCTGAAGGGACTGCAAGCTTATGCCCTCTAGGATGATCTGCTCCGGGTTCACAGGCCACTGGTTGCGAATCTCTTGATATGTTGGATCACGCGCGAGCATTGGCTGACTGCCGCGAGGCCATTGTGCCATCAGGCCTGCAGCCTGCGCGCGGATGGGCGAGAATGTCGGATCCGGCACTCTCGAGAGCAACATCACAAGATGTGGAAGGCTTATACGTTCAAAATCAGCCCAACCGCCGAAGTGCCGCACGAACGACACGAATCGATCGCGATTGGACTTGGTCGGATAGACACATCGGGCGTAAGCGTCCAGCAAAGCAGAATAGAGTGCCTTAACCAGCACATTCCTGTCGCGGTCGCCAGCGAGCTGACCTATGCGCTCGCTCACGGCGCGCCAGTGACCGATGAACCTGTTAATTTGAGCTTCAACCGGCATCGGCGTCTCCTGGTCGCTGATGAGCCCGAGCGTGCTACTTTCACTTGAGACAATCAATGGGCATCGTGTCGGCGGTTAGGCTATCACTTATCCACATATCGCCAGTCGTGCCGGCCCTCCTTGCATCGCCGATGCACTCTGCTCCGCCCAGTCATCGCAAATCCTCAGCTTGGCGATCTCGGCATGCAGCCGCGCGTTCTCTGCTGCGAGGTCGTCGCAGCGCGCCAGCGCGTCCTCCAACTCGTACTGCAGCCGGAAGAATGCGCCGCGTGATGTGATAATCCCCCACCCTTGCGGCCCTTCAATCGACATTTCGACGGTAGACGCGCTCTCGCGCTTGCTCGCTCTCAATCAAGAACGCTGGGAGCATCGAGACTTGCTTCGCGCACAAATTTTCACCGTCGTCGTTGCATTGAAGATCACGGCTGCCGCCTGTTCCAAAAGAGCTGTGCGGTACTTCCGTCCTGAACCTGAAAGAGCGCCGCTGTGACTGGCTCGCGCAATAGCGGGTCATCCAACCTCACTCTAAGATATTCCTTCGGACTCAATCCGTCCGTCTTCGCCTCCCAGGCATCTCCAATCCGCGAGTTCCCCACAAATACCCGAAACGCTGGCGCCTTCTTGCTGGTCCGGTCATCGTTCGGCACCAGGCGCACCTTGGCATTGATGGTGAGCGTCCGGATGGTCCCAACCCATCCGCCGTCTTTCGCCGGCATGAATGTTCCGATCACTGCCATCGCTTACATCTCCCCGGACTCACCACCAGCCTGACGAACAGAATTCTTCCGACGGCCGCGTCGCGGACGGTGTTCTACGGCCGGAAGCTCCGGTACCTCTTTCCGCGCCTTCGCGAAGCCTCGATCACCTTCCAGGAAACTGGCCAGCATGAAGGGGACAAGCTCCTCCACGGATTCAGCTTCGCCATAGGTCGCGCGATAGACAGCAGCATATTCACGAAGCGCCTGCGCGAGATCCGGCTGGACGATGATGGTCAACTTGACCGGCACGCGGTCCGGTAGCTTGGCGAGCTTCAACTCCGGCATGATCCCTCCTTCACCCACGGTAAGGCCGGAGCACAAGATCCTTCTCGACGATCACGCGCAGCGGCCAGCCCGGCCGGACGGTAATGGTAGGCGGGATGTCGAGGTTCTTCTCGACCAGACGCTGGCCGGCCTCGTTTGTGCTCTGCTGGGTTGATTGCCGAAGCGCTCGGACGAGATCACCTTCGCCAGTGCCGAACGTAAGCTCAGTCCCCACACCGAGCACAGTTGCGAGCGCGATGCCCTTGGCGAGGCGCCAAGTATGAAAGTCCACCTCGTCCTCGAGCCCGGCATAGCCGGCCGCATCAGTCGCCGGCAGATTGTCGATCTCGATCGACGAGCCGTCGGGCATGATGATCCGACGCCAGACGACCAACGCACGCGATTGACCAAACGCAACGACATGGTCGTAGCTGCCGATCAGGCGAGAACCGGACGCCCCGAGTACCGCTGCCCGCTCAGGCCATTGCGCGGGAGCCCGAGCGCGGCCTTGCCGCTGCCCCAAGGCTGCACCCAGGGCACACGCCCCTGCTCCAGCTCCGCGACGATGCGCGCCGTCACTTCTTTATAGAGATTGCCCCTCTCCGGCCTCTCTCCGCTACTCGGTGCCTGATGGTCGTGACGCTGCCCCATGGCCCGCTCCTCCAAAATCCGCGCGCCTTTCCCCGGAAGCGGGGTGGGCGGCGAAGAGCGACCGAAAGGCCCGCGGTCAGAGGCGGGCCGCACCCGAAGGGCCGGAACGAAGTGGAGGAGTCGGAGGCGAAGCCGGAGACTTGCGGACCGCCGCCGCGGGCCTACAAGGGAGCGTCGCCCACCCCGCGATAGGGGAAAGCCGACAAGCAGCGCCATCGCGAAGCGATGACCGCCGGAGCCCGCGTCAGCGGGCGATGCGCCAGGGATCGAAGCCGAATGGCCGGGATCTGCGAAGCGGAGCCCGGTTCACGAGAGCCCGGCGCGCGTCACAGACGCGCGGGCGCGTTGGTGTGTGACCCTAGTGTTTCAGAAGGTCTGACAATAGAGCGGTTGGATCGACGCCCATTGCGCGTGCAACTTCGATGAATTCGATGACATCAAGCAGGCGCTCGCCACTTTCATACTTCGATACGAAGGACTGAGGTCGTCCAAGCTTCTGCGCGACGTCCCACTGCGTGAGCCTTCTCGTCTTTCGAGTCCTGATAAGGAGTTCCTGAAGACGCTTCTGATTGGGTGATCGTAACGACTTCGGCATCTAGACCGGCCACAAAGTTAAGCCGGTCGTTCAATAATCCTGCTTTGGGATTATCCCGTTTTAGGATATTCTTGGCATTAGCTTGGTGCCCGACGAGACGTTCGCGGTGCTTGCTCTGGGCTTGGCCGAATCCCTTGTGCGGCCGCCTTACATCCATGAGCCGCAGGAAGACAACGTAATGTTTGAAGCCCCATTCGACTGGAACAGTTTCTGGGACCTGGCAACCCCCGAGGAAGCCGCCGCGACGTTCCGGGAGATCTATGGCGCGGCGGCCGCCGAGGCGGTGGCGGAATGCGCGACCGCTGCCAAGAATGACGATCGCGCTACCGACCATCAGTTCTGGCTGGCAGTGTCCGCCGTGCTCGGCGACTCTAGTCCGAAGTCCCCAGTGGAGCCCACACCGATCTAGCACTGAGCGCTGGCGCGTCTGTTGCGACCATCTCTGACATGTCTTCGCCGGCACCACACTTTACATCCAGCGCTTCTCTGCCACGGCACGATCAATCCGGTCTGACCAAGTCCATGTGCGTGACGCCCAACGCTTTAGCGAGCTCATAGATCGTAACGATGGTTGGGTTGCGGCGGCCTTTCTCGAGGCCGCTGATGTATTGCTGTGAAAACCCGGAGCGCTCCGCAAACTCCTCTTGCGTCAGACCGACGCGAAGTCTGTTTTTCCGCACGTTTCGGCCGACGAGCTTGCGCATGTCCATGCGCAAGAATCAGCAATTTACACACTATAAGTTTATCAACTATAGTATGTTTTCTGGTCCGCTGAGCCCTTCGATGCAGTGCAAATGAAGCGGCGTATTCGGCAGCAAACGGACGGCACCCAATGTTCGAAGCCCCCTTCGACTGGAACAGTTTCTGGGATCTGACGACCCCTCAGGAGGCCGCCGCGACCTTCCGCGAGATCTATGGTGCAGGGGCCGCCGAGGCGGCAGCGCAGTGTGCAACAGCCGCCAGAAATGACGATTGGGAAAATGACCATCGCTTCTGGGTCGCAGTCTCAGCGGTACTCAACAGAACCGATGAGACCGCTTCCGTCGTCCCTGCTCCGCGCAAGCATTGAGGAGTGCGACGGCGGCCAGCCAGCCGCGACCGTCTTGGATCAGACCGCACTCCGCGATCACACACGCCCTCGTTCGGACATTCTTTCTTCCACCTCGAACAGCCCGCGGTCGGCGCGCCAGCCAGCGTCATGGCCGCAGCAAGTGTCTGTACCCATGTGTCGTCATCCATCGCGCGCGCCGGAGATGGCTCCGGGCCGCCCTGATCGCCCGTTCCGGCTCCGTCCGCGGATCGATCCCAAGAATGGTCGCGGCGATCTCGCCCAGACCTGCTCCCGCGGCGCTCGCATCGAGGATCCGGACATAGATATCGAAATGCGCCTCGTCATAGGGCGTGATGGCATCGACTGAGGGAACGTCGGTCGCAACGCGTTGCGCTTCTTTAGTCATTTGAACGCCCTCAGGGACACTGCGATCACCGTCATTGCGTTGCGTGAAGGAGGATCGGCGGTGGACGGCACGGATGATAACCCCGATTGCGGACTCGCGGCGGAACGAATTCGCAAAGATCCATCGTGCCGAAGAGTGATGTCGCAGGCCCTGACGGGATCGGCCCGCAACGGATGGCCGGCTCCCGCTATCCCCGGAGCAGCTCCAGATATCCGGACGTCATCATGTACCGACCGCGACTGATGGCCCGCCGCACGCGATCGCGGAGGTAGCTTGCGGGATCCCGCCACTCTCCTTCCACCCGCGTTGGTCCGAACAGAGAGATTGCGATGTGCCGCTGGGAGGCGCCGGCGAGATAACCGTCGAGCGCCCGCAGCACGAGCGAGAGGCGCGGCGAAGCGCGCGCTTCGGGGCGGGACGGACCAGCGTTGAAACGGCCCTGCGAGAGCCGGTTGAAGGCGGCGACCGCGGCCAGCCGCGGTCGCGCGATGTCGTCAGGGATGGCGAGTTCGGTCAGCAGGTAGGGCGCGTCGAGGAGACTGGCGCCGGAAACCGCGAGCTGAACCTTTTCCCTTCCCTGGCTCAGCCGAACGTGTTCCCGCCCGCTCCCCTCGCGGAAAATATCCGTCCGGATCGCAGGCCGGGGCTGGAACGGTGCAGCGCCCGAGGACGGCGGCGTGCGCACGGCAACTGCCGGAATGGCCGCCGGACACAGCGCCGGGTCCCAGAGAACAACCGCCTCGGGAGTCGTTCCGGACGCGAAAGATCACCCCCCAATCCGCAAGGGGGCCCTCCCTGTCCGGCAGCGCGTAGAGGGTCGCATTCGCGCCGAGATTTCGGGACGCGATCACGCTTTCCAGCTGCGCCACGGCCGCCTTGAAGGCGGGATTGCGCCTCAGGAACTCCCAGGCCCAGTCACGGCGCGACAACGGCGTCATCGCCGCCTCCGCCGGCGCGTCGCACAAGGTGACATCGTCAATCGACCGCGTGAGGATATGAAGCGGCCGCGATGCATGGCGCCTAGCTAGCCGCAAACGGCGGTCAACGGTCGTGGGAATACGAGCGCCGGCACGATCGATGCGCTCCCGGAATCCGTGTGCCACGGAACCAGAGCGAACGTCGCGTCTACGCCAATGCGCAGGCCGACCACAGGAAGGCGCGAGATTGAGGACAGCATGCGCGCGATCACCATGGGGCGGAGCTGAGGACCGCGAGTTCCCGGCCGGTTGAACAGACCACGGTGATGTTTTGCGTGACGCACTGGCGGCCTCAGGCGCTATGAGGAACTGGCTCGGTCGTCATGGCCCGCCTCGATCGGCGTCGACGCCTTGTCGGCCGACCCGGCCGAAAGCGCCCAGCCCACGGACCGGATGGTGCGGACGAGGTTCGCTTCGGTGCCCATGCTGAGCGCCCGGCGCAAGCGGCCGACATGGACATCGATCGTCCTTGGCCCGACGTGGATGTTGCGCGGCCAAGCGGCGATGCGCAGCTCCTGCCGGGTGACCACCTGCTCGGGTCGCTCGAGCAGGTGCCGCAGCAGCTTGAACTCGGTGGGGCTGAGGTGAATCTCCCGTCCACCGCGCCACACACGGTAGGACGCGAGATCCATCTCGATATCGGCATACTGGATCGGCCTCGCCGCCGTGTCGCCTGCAGTGGCGGCTTCGCGCCGCCGCCGCAGGGCGCAGCGGATGGACTGGATGAGCTTGGCCGGCCAGATCGGCCGCACCAGGATCTCCGCGATCTCCGGCCCGATCGCGGAGACGTATTCGCGCTCTGCTCTCTGGGCAATGAGCGCGAGGATGGGAACGCCCGCGCCCACCCTGTCCTGCCGCAAGGTGAGACACAGGTCGCGGAAGGCCTCGGCCGAGCTCCTCGACTCGATGAGCACCATCGCCGATGGCGCGACCTGGAGGAGCGTCTGGATCTCCTCGACACCGCCGACCAGACGCGAGGCGAAGCCCTCGAAACGCAGGATGTGATCGAGCAGCAGATAAAGTTCCATGTCTTCCGTCGAGATCAGAATGGTTGGGAGGAGAGGTGCCGGGACGCTCACGCGATCTTCCTTTTGCGGTCTTGCTGGTCCGGAAGCGGCGTCTTTGGCTGGCCAACGCGCGTGCCTTCGGCACCGCAAGGCACAGCGGATGCGCGCGCTCCGGTCTCGCTTCGGTGGTCCGCGCCAGTGCACGCAATCCGTGCAGGCGCGGACTACACTCCTACAAAGCCGCAGCGCGAGAATCAACATGCGGGATGCGGAACAACGAAAAGTTTGCCGAAGCTTTACGTTTCTTCATTGAGGGCGCCACGCTCGTTTTAAAGAGCTGCCACACGAGCGACGCGTTCGGGTTCTGTGAGGCAGAGGGCTGCGGGTCTACGCGCGCGCTTGCACGCCATCTGGTGCGCCGGATGAGGCGATCTGCTGGCTCGGCAACGTGCGAGTCGTTGCGCCTCTTCTGATGCGTCGCGCGCTGTCACCAGAACTTGTCGAGATGTTTCGTTGTCCGGGTCCCTGGACCAGGTAGCCTCGATTCCCGCGTGCAGCACAGATCGAAGGCCCTCTTCCCGCACTCTGCACGGAGTGCCTTTGTTGCTGCAGCTATTGCTTTCAACCGAGGAGGGCGATCAGTGACTTTGCAGCAAGCTACCGAAGGCGCGGCGCCGGCGGATCGGCGTCGCCCGGACTCCCGGGACAGCCAGCGCTTTCCAGGCGCGCTTCCCATCACCCGGCTGACCGATGTCGAGGCCCAGCTCGACATGAAAAAGCTGCGGGCCTACCGCCTCAGCCGCGTGCGGCAGGAACTGAAGCGGCGCGGCATCGCCGCCTGCCTGCTGTTCGATCCGATCAATATCCGGTACGCGACGGGGCGGCGCGACGCGCCGCTCTTCATGATGCACGTTTCGAGCGGCTATCTCTTTCTTCCCGTCGAGGGCCCGGTGGTCCTCTTCGGCCACAGCGCGGAACCCGACATTGGTCTCGAAACCATCGATGAGATCCGGCCGCAGGTCGAGCTCTCGCATTTCCTGGCCGGGGAGCGCACCGAAGTCAACATCCAACGCTGGAGCCATGAGATCGCGGACCTGGCCGCGCGCCATTGCGGGGGCGGATCCACGCTCGCGGTCGACCGGTGCGATCTGCGCGCCGCGGCCGCGCTCCGGCACCGCGGGCTGAAACTGACCGACGCGCAGGAGGCGCTGGAGCGGGCGCGCGCCATCAAGTCGCCTGAGGAAGTGGCGTGCATGACCTACGCGATCGCGGTCGCGGAAGTGGGCCTGGCGCGGATGCGCGAAGCGTTGCGCCCGGGTATGACCGAGACCGAACTGTGGTCGATCCTCCACCAGACCAACATCGCGATGGGCGGCGAATGGATCGAAGGCCGCCTCCTCGTGTCCGGCGACCGGATCAATCCGTGGTTCCATGAATGCAGCGACCGGATGATCCGGGCCGGCGAGCTGGTGGCGTTCGATACCGACATGATCGGGCCGTTCGGCTACTGTGCCGACATCTCCCGCACCTATTTCTGCAAGCCGGGCCGGCCGAGCGCGGCGCAACGCGACCTCTACAAAATGGCGTTGGAGGAGTTGCACCACAATCTGGCGCTCATCAGGCCCGGCGTCAGTTTCGCGGAGATTGCCGCGCAGGCCTGGACGCCGCCCGAGCGCATTGTCAATCGGTACGTGCTCTCGATGCACGGGATCGGCCTCTGCGACGAATATCCCTGCATCTATCATCTCAAGGATTGGGAGGCGAAGGGGCTGGAGGGCGTCATCGAGGAGAACATGACGCTCTGCGTGGAGAGCTTCATCGGGCCGGCCGACAGCCGGGAAGGCGTCAAGCTCGAGCAGCAGGTCCAGGTGACGGCGGCGGGCACCAGGCTCCTGTCGTCGTTCCCCTTCGAGGACGCGCTGCTCGCCTGAAGACGCACGGCGTGCAGGGGAGGCGTCCCGACGCGTGGCGCTGAAGCGATCACGCAATGCTGGCGGTGACGCCGTAGCCCCATGCCGCAGTAGGAGCCTTGCCGGTGGAAGGATCAATCACCATGAGGTCCGGCTCGCACCTCTACACGGGTGTTCTCTTCCTCGCCCTGGCCGCGATCTGCTGGAGCACGGCCGGCCTCTTCACGCGACTGATCGCGCTCGATCCGTGGACGATCCTGTTCTGGCGCGGCGTCTTTGGCGCTCTCCTGACCGGCGCCTGTACGCTCTGGCTGAGCGGCACCGATCCTGCCGCTATTCTTCGTTTTCGGCGCGGACACTGGTCCATCCTCTTCTGGATGACGGTCGGCACGCTCGCCTTCATTCCGGCGCTTGCCCTGACGAGCGTCGCCAGTGTCGCCATCATCTATGCGACGACGCCGCTCATCGTCGCGGGCCTGTCGCGGATCTGGCTCGGTGAGCGGGTTCGCGCCGTCACCGTGCTGGCGGGCCTCATCGCGACCGGCGGCGTGGCGGTCATGGGGTCCGATCGAGGCGCCGAGATCAGCACCGCCGGTCTGGCGCTGGCTTTCGCGATGGCGTTCAGCATGGCGATGACGACCGTCGCCTTCCGAAAACATCCTGACGCCGGCTGCTGGCCGATCGGCTGTCTCTCGAACGCACTGACAGCGGCCCTGTCGGCATTCCTCGCGCACCCGTTCGCGGTCACGCCGCCGGATCTCGTGTACCTCCTGCTGTTCGGGCTGGTGCAGATGACGCTGGGACTTGGGCTGTTCGCCATGGGAACGAGGCGGCTTCCCGCGGCGGACGCCGCAGTCATTGGTCTCATCGAAGCGCCGCTCGCGCCGCTCTGGGTCTGGCTCGCGTTGGACGAGACGCCATCGGGCGGGACCATGATCGGCGGCGCGCTTGTCCTCGCCGCGGCCGCCGGCCATATCGTTGCCGGCCGGGAGCGGCCCGCAGAGAGATCATCCTCATCCGGCCGCCGGGCGATGTCGTCATGACCAGCGGCCGGGTCACAAGGCCGACCGCATCGGCCGCCCCGCTCCTGCTCTCCGGTCTCGCGGCGGTGGCGGGTCGCTATGACGGTTATATCATCGATCTCTGGGGCACCGTCCACGATGGCGCCCAAGCCTACGCTGCGGCCATTGACGTTCTGCGAAGACTGCGCGCACAGAGCGCGCCGGTCTGCCTGCTGAGCAACGCAGCCCGATCGACCGCCGCCATCGCCGCCAGGCTGGCCGGCCTCGGAATCGATGCGGACTGCTACGATTTTCTGGTCTCGTCCGGAGAGGCGACCGTCGAGGCATTCCGCCGGCCCGATGCCTGGCATGCCGCGCTCGGGCGAACCTACTACTTGGTCGCACCGGACGACGGCGAGCTCCTGCTGCAGGATCTGGGATATACGAGGGTCGAGGATCCGGCCGAGGCTGCGTTCGTCCTCAATACCGGTTCGGCGTCCGGAACAGAGCTTGCGCACTATGAGCGCGCGCTGCGCGCTTGCGTCAGGCGACACCTTCCGATGGTCTGCGCCAATCCGGACCTCTTCGTCAAAGTCGCCGACCGACGGATCATGTGCGCCGGCACGATCGCGCGGCGCTATGAGGCGCTTGGCGGCCAGGTGCGGTATCACGGCAAGCCCGGTCCGACGATCTATCAGGCGTGTCTCAAGCGGATGAAGCGGCCACCCCATGCCGTGCTGGCGATCGGCGACGGGCTCGAGACCGACATCGCGGGCGCGCGTGGCATGGACATGGATTCGGTTTTCGTGCTCAGCGGCCTTCATGCCGAGTTTCTGAGCGAGACCGGTGCGGCGCCAGAACGCGATCAACTGCAGGCGCGGTTTGCATGCAGGGGCCATGTCCCCACATACGTCATTTCCCATTTGAGGTGGTAGGCGGCAGCACGGCGGGCGACCTCTACTGCCTCTGGAACCGCGACATCTCGCCTGTGTCCGGCTCTGGCATGAAGAAAACATGGCGAGCCTGCGATGGTCCGATTCACCTCCAGCACCGAATATTTATCGCTGATGCCATCAGGTCGGAGAAGTGCCATGTGTGGACGGCTCCCTGTTGGCAAGGGCTTTTCTTCACGGTGCAGCTGGTCGGTTGCGGCCATGTGTTCGGCCTCTTTGCGCGGTTCACATGACCGCTGGCCAATGCCCTTCCGCGGATCAGGTCCCGGTCAAAAGCTCGCATTCGATGATGCGATGGCACATTGTGGGTTGTCATGATCGCCGGATCGACCGGCTCTGCATTACGTGCTGTTCGCCCTCGCAACCTCGCGCCACGCCGATTGTCGGCGTGATTTTGTTCACGCCGCCAGCGCGGCGGGTTCCTTGTAGCGCTCACCCTTGGCCATGATCGCCCAGGCCATCCTGGCGAGCTTGTTCACGAGCGCGATCGCCACGACCTTGGTCGGCCGGCGCGCCAGCAAGGCCGTGAGCCAGGGTCGATGATCAGTGCCATGAATGTTGGCATAGCGGATGACGGCGAGCGCGCGAGCGGTGAACAAGCCGCGCAGATAGCGGTCGCCCTGCTTGCTGATGCTGCCGAGCCTGTCCTTGCCCCCGCTCGAGTGCTGCCGGGGCACGAGACCAATCCAGCCAGAGAAGTTCCATCCTGAGCGGAAGGCCTTGGGATCGGGCACACTGGCGACCAGGGCAGTCGCCAAAGCTGGTCCGATGCCGGGGACATGATCGATCCGCTTGCTCGTCTGGTTGGACTGGTGCCAGGCCCTGATCCGGAGATCGAACTCCAGGATCTGTGCTTTCAGCATGCGAAGCTGCACGCTGAGGGCCGTCACGCAGGTGCGCGCCACCTCGGGCAGGCGCCGATCCGCCGGATCGGCGGCCGCCTCGAGCAGTTCCTTGACGCCAGTACGGCCGACCCGCGCGACTATCCCGAACTCCGCCATATGGGCACGGATCGCGTTGATTACGCTGGTCTGCTGGCGAATGAAGAGATGGCGGGTCCGGTGCAGCATCAGGCAGGCCTGCTGCTCAGGCGCCTTGGTCTCCACGAACCGCATGTTCGCCCTGGTCACCGCTTCACAGATGGCCTCAGCGGCGGCGGCATCGTTCTCTGCCGCTTGACGTAGGGCTTCACATAGGCGGGCGGCATCAGCCGCACCGATGCTCGAGCGCCCAGAGCTCGCGCGACCAACGGTACGATGTGGCGCAGGCCTCCATGCCCACCACGCAGGCAGGCAGCCTCTGAAAGAACGGCAGAACGTGCCGGCGCTTCAGCTGACGGCGGATGATCACTTTCACCATCAGGCCTCCGGCAATGGATCAGCTGTCAAAGAATCTTCCCAAGCGGAGAAGGTCCCCTCGGCACTCAAGGACAACGAGACGATTGCGAGATAGTCACCGCGCAGCCTCAAAACCGGAAAGCCAAGCACAATGCCAAAGAATGCTGCGAGCGCGCCTGCAATCGGGAGACACTCCCAGAGAGACATGTGAGCATAGTGCGGGTAAGACATGACGGCAGGGAGTCAGTCCTCAGGGTCGCCAGGGGTCAGTTCCGGACGCCGTTTGAGACCATCGGCAGCTCAGACCTTCGCGCTTGTCCAGACGGGTGCTTCCGAGTCTCGATTGCTGCTACGTTTCTAGGCGCTGCATGGACTTTTTTCGAAAAGGCTCGTTGCATTTTAGCCCTTCGCTTCGGGAGAAACTCCAGTGGCTGACAAGCAATCCTTTGGGCGATACTGGTCAAGTCCAAGCAAGTTCACAATTCTGGACCGATCGCTCAAAGCGCCGTTGCACGAGCAGGAAAGACTATCTAACACCTACCGATAAGTTCTTCGTCTGCAACAATGGCACAACTCCAATCATTGACGAACAGAGCTATCGGCTTCGAATTGACGGAGATGGGGTTGGATCCAGGACACGGGCGATCTCGCACGCACTGATCGCCAGGAACCACCTCATCGAGACGAAGTGCGTAGAAGAGCTGCCCTTGGTTGAGCCGCCCCATCCGCCGCTAATTCGCACCAAAACTACGGGATCGCTGTTCAACGCTGGCGTCGGATCAGTCCGAGTATCTCCGCAGCCGCCTTTGGTATGTTGGTGCCGGGGCCGAAGATCGCAGCCACCCCGGCACTTTTCAAGAAATCGTAATCCTGCGCGGGGATCACCCCGCCGCACA
>JAJYUT010000024.1 GCA_021792365.1 Pseudomonadota bacterium
TCACGAATTATCAGAACGAGGAGAACAGCGCGCCATGAAGGGCTGGCAGGGCATGCTTTGCTCGGGTGTGCTGCTGGCGACGCTGGCGCCCCGCCTGGCCCACGCCAATGCCGTGCCGGCGCGCGATCGCTACGACGCACGCATGCGGCAGATCCCCTACAACCCCGGTGAGGTGGTTCATCTGCAAACGCTTGTGGGCAACACGCTCGTGGTGAGCTTCGGGGCGCGTGAAGTCGTGACGGCGGTGGCCGAGACCGATACGCTGCATCTCCAGTCGGTGCCCAAAGGCAATTACCTGTTTCTCAAGCCCGGCACGGCGCTGCCGCTGCAGCCGGTGATCGTGCTGACCGCGCTTCCGAGCGGGGAGCTCCGCCGCTACGTGTTTGAAATCCAGACGGTGCCGGAGCGGACCGCCGACGGCACGTCCGCGGTGTTCTATTCGGTGCAGTTCACCTATCCGGCCGAGGAAGCGGCGGCGGCGGCGGCGAGCGCGGCGGCGGCGCAGGCGGAAACCGCGAAGCTGAACGCGCGGGCGGAGGAGAACGCGCGGCAGACCACCACGGAGACGATCCTCGCCAGCGAGCGGACAAACCCCGACAGCGGCCCGCGCAATTACAAGTATGTGGCGCAGGGAAACCGCGCCCTGGCGCCGGTCTCGATCTGGGACAATGGCTATTCCACGGTGCTGACCTTTCCCGGCAACACCACGATCCCGGCGGTGTTCGTGATCGATCCGGATGGCAAGGAGGCGACGGCGTCCTACGCGGTCCAGGGCAGCGTCGTCGAGATCGGGCAGACCGCGCGGGCAATCCGGCTGCGCGAGGGCAATACGGCTCTCAACATCTTCAACCTCGGATACAACACCGTGGGCAGCAATCCCGGGACCGGCACGGTCAGCCCGGCCGTGACCCGGCGTATTTCCATTCAGCCGGGAGGCGGGCGATGAGTGGGGAAAAATCGCCTGTCGAGGACGGAAAATCCGCCGTCGCCGGGACGGGGGGGCGAAACTTGAGCGCGCAGGCGAAGGCCGGGATCGCCGTTCTGGTTGGCGTGCTGGGGCTCGGGTTCATCTGGTTCCAGGCCTACTACGCCAGCACGCCGCGGCAGAAAAAAGCAGCGGCGAGCGATGAGACCTACAGCAATCGCGGCGAACAGTACGCGGGACCGCCGCCGGTGGCGATGAAACCGCCGCCCGCCTTGCTGCCGCAACCGGCGCCGGCCGCCCCCGCGCCATCGCCGCTGTTCGGCATGGCGCCGGGCGAGAAATCGCCGGCGGCCGCGCCCATTCTCGCGTTCTCCGGCCAGCCCGGCGCGGCCGCGGTGCCGGCGGTCGCGGCCCATCAACCGGCCACCTCACCGGCCGCGGCGGCGCCTGAGCCGAAGGATGCCTCGCCGCTCGCCGAGCGGCTGAAGCCGACGCTCCTGAGCGGGGAGAGCGCGGCGATCCTGAAGCATCCGAACCTGACGATCACCGAGGGCACGCTGATCCCCTGCATCCTGCAAACGGCGATCAGCAGCGAGCTGCCGGGCCTGGTGAGCTGTGTCGTGCCAACCGATATCCGAGGGACAAGCGGCACCGTGGTGCTGCTCGATCGCGGCACGAAGATCGTCGGGCAGATCCAGAAAGGGCTGCTCCAGGGCCAGAACCGGGTGTTCGTCGATTGGACGCGGGCGGAAACGCCGGCGCACGTGATCATCGCCCTGGACTCGCCCGGCGCCGATGAGCTGGGCCGGGCGGGCTTGCCCGGTGCGGTCGATAACCACTGGTGGGAACGCTTCGGTGGCGCTCTCATGCTGACCCTGGTGCAAGGCGTCCTCGATGCGGCAACCGTCGAGGCGGCGGGCCAGAGCACGAGTTCAACGGCGCAAGAGGCCGGGCTCGGCTTTGTCTTCGCGGCGCAGTCCAACGGCCAGTCCGTCGCCAACACGGCGCTCGAGAATTCGATCAGCATCCCGCCGACCCTGACGAAAAATCAAGGCGAGACGGTTTCCCTGATCGTGGCCCATGATCTCGATTTTTCGGACGTCTATCGGCTCGAGGTCAACGCGGCGAATCTCCTTCATGGCGGGTGAAGCGGCGCGACTGCTCGAGCACCTTTTGCAGCCGATAGCGCCGTGGCTGGGCGATCCCGCCACGGAGGAAGTGTGCATCAACCGGCCCGGCGAACTCTTTGTGCGGCAACGGGGGGTTTTCCGCGCCGAGGCGATGGCCCTCGACTACCGCGACCTGGAGGATATCGCGACACTCGCCGGCGCGCTGCGCAAACAGGATGTGGGGCCACGCCATCCGCTCTGCGCGACCGAGCTGCCCGGGGGCGAGCGGTTGCAGATCTGCCAGCCGCCGGCCGTTCCCGCCGGCACGCTGAGCATGACGATCCGCAAACCGGGCGGGTCGGTCGCCCCGCTCGCCGCGGTCACCGGGCGCTATCACGCGGAGCGGTGGAACCGCTGGGATCGCCGGGGGGACGCCGCGCAACGCGAAGAGGGCGAATTGCTCGCGCTCTATGACGCCGGCGCACTGCAAGCCTTCCTCGAAAAATGCGTCACCTCGCGGCTGACGATTTTGCTCTGCGGGGCGACGGGTTCGGGCAAAACCACGATGAGCAAAACCCTTATCGGGGCGATTCCGATGTCTGAGCGGCTGATCACCATCGAGGACACGCTCGAGCTGGTGATCCCGCACCCCAATCACGTCCGGCTGCTCTATTCCAAGGACAATATCGGGCTCTCACGGGTGACGGCGGAATTGCTGCTGCAGGCCAGCCTGCGCATGAAGCCCGATCGCATTCTGCTGCAAGAGCTGCGCGACGACGCGGCCTGGACCTACATCAATGAGGTCGTATCCGGACATCCGGGGTCGATCACGACGATCCATGGGCGGAACCCGGAACAGGCGTTCAAGCGGCTGTTCGCGCTCGTGAAGGGCACGCCGCAAGGCGGGCAGTGGGACGATCGGACCCTCATGGGCTTTCTGG
>JAJYUT010000025.1 GCA_021792365.1 Pseudomonadota bacterium
CCGCAGGCGCCCCGATGGGCTCGATTCATTATTCCAGCCGACTACACCCTGTTCCATGTGGGGTATCTCGGCGCGCTTCCGTTGATGCCAGTCATTTTGCGGTCGTTGCTCGGGCCACGCCACTCGCTGGCGGTCGGTGCAGTACTGCTTGTCTACAATGCGGCTATCGGGATCGCCTGCCTACTCGCGGCGCCAGTAACCGCCCGCGTGGACGCGAGGAAGGCCATGTCGGCCGGGCTCGGATGCTCCGCTGCTGGTATAGGTCTGCTTCCATTTGCTCACTCCGTCCTCGCGGCCGGGACGGCCCTCGCCCTCGCTGGCGCTGGCATGAGCGTTCACGGGGTCATGGCCCGGTCGATGATCGCCAAGACCGCGCCTGATGACGCCAGCCGGCACCGCATCTTCTCCTCGATCCAGATCGGCGTGAACGTAGCCGCCGCGATCGGTCCGCTGATCGCGACCAGCGTGTATGCGGTCTCAGGCGACGAGGCGGTCTTGTGGGGTGCCTGCGCTTTTTATCTGGCGGGGATGACCTTGGTCCTCGCCCAGGTCCCGGCCGGGGTTCACGTGGCCCAGGCGACCAGTCGCTGGCCTCTGACCAGCGGCACGCTCCGGCGGTTGGTCAGTCCCGCCAACGCGCAGATCTGCATCGCGACCAGTGCCGGATACTTCCTTTACGCTCAATTCTTTTCCGCCATCGCCTTGTTGATCACGCTGTTCGTCGCGAAGGGGCCGACTCAGGGCGTCCTGTTCGTTGAGAACGCAGTATTGATCGTCGCCGCTCAGGCACCGGTCTCGTCCGTCGTCCTGCGCTTGCTCAAACGGGGCACACATTCGTCGGCGGTGATGCTGACCGGCATGGCTATGTTCGCGTTCGCGCTGCTCGTGCTGGGCGTCCTGCTGGCCCTGCATGTGCCGGTCTTCGCATCGGCGGCTGCTGCAATCGCCTTGTTCTCGCTCGCGGAGACCGTCTACGCCCCGACGGTGAACACGGCCTTTGCGCAGATCCTGGCCTCGTCGTCAGTGGAGTCCTTCTACGCGCAGCAAACCCTCCAGACCCTCGGCCAGTCGGTGGGTGCCCTGGTCGGGACCAGCGTTTTCCTTGCTGTAGCCGGTACCGGAACCGGGTCGCAGTACTGGCTCGTGCTCGCGATCGCGGGCCTGATGGTCGCTGGTGGCACTGCCGCCGTCGGCGCTCCAGTGATCCGGATATTCCGTCCTTCGAGCGTTCGGAGAACATTATGAACGACCCAAGGCCCGTGCTCATGATGGGCTGGAATCAGCACTGGCTGACCGCGCTCGACGACCTGCTGCCAGCGGCGAGCGTTGTGGTTGTCGAGGAGCCCGACGTCTACGAGGGCAAGCGCATCGCCGCGCGCTGGTCCGGGCACCCGGTGGTCAAGGACGTCGTATTCGCGGAGTACCAGCAATCCGACCAGTTCCTCGACGTGGTAGCCAGACAGGTGGTCGCTCGCGAGTCGGTCAGGTGCGTGCTTCCCGCGCTTGAGTACTCCGTGGAAGCGGCCGCGAAAGCGGCCGAAATGCTCGGGCTGCCAGGGGCTGGTGTCGCCGCCGCCCAGGTCTTCCGAGACAAGATCGCGCAAGTCACCATCTGCCAGGATGTCGGCATCGCCGTCCCGCGTTTCGCCGAGGTCGCCGATGTTGCCGACGTCGCGGCCTTCATGGGAGTACGGCCTATTGTTGTCAAGCCCGCCAACCGGCAGGCCAGTCTCGGTGTCGTGATCGTGTACCCAGGCGATGACCCGGAGCTGGCCTGGAACGAATGCACGAACGCGGACGAGGGCCCGCAGCTTGCGCAGCGCGAACTGCGCTGGCGGTACCTTGCCGAGGAGTTCGTATCTGGGCCTGAGTACAGCGTTGAAGCCTTGGTCACCGACGGCAAGGTCGTGTTCAGCAACGTGACACGAAAACGGGTCAAGACCGGCCGCTATCCGGTCGAAGCCGGGCACGTCGTCCCCGCGCCGCCCGGGCCCGGTGTTGCCGGCTTGCCCGCCTTGATGCAGAAGTTGGCCAGCGCCGTCGGCTTCGGCACTGGCCTGCTGCACGGCGAGTGGATCATCCGCAACGAGACACCGGTCTTCGTGGAATGCGCCGCCCGCCCGGCTGGAGACTGGATCTTCGACTTGATCGACCTAGTGACTGGCGTTAACTTGTATGATGCCTCGGTTCGCGCGCTCTCGGGCGAAGATCCCCTGGCCGGACGGCGGACCAGCGGCCGGGCGCCAGTGGCGGCAGTCATGTTCGGGTTCCCTGACGAACCGGGAACCGTCACGTCTGTGTCCGGCGTCGAGGCCGCCAGCACCGCGCCCGGTGTGGTCCGGGTACCGCACGCACCCGCGCCCGGCGACGAGATCCGGTCGCTCGGATCGTCTTGGGGCCGACTGGGAGCCGTGATCGCGACCGGCCAGGACTGGGGCGGCGCCGAGGCGGCTGCGGCAGGGGGACTGGACCAGATCTTGGTGACCATGCGGCCGTATCAGTGAGGTACCTGGTTAACCCCGAAGTTACGCGCGCCCAGCGCATCAGGAGGTGATTGTCCAGGTCATGACCTGATCGGAAGCTCGTCGTCGCCTGCCGGTGTAAGTCCGGTCCGGGTAGTTGCCAGGAAGCCCGGTAGCAGGCTGGCGGCTTGGCCTGGAAACGGGCCGGGTCGGAGCCCAGCGTCGAAAGCCACTTTGGTGGGAGCAACTGAGCGGTCCGTAGCATCAAGCGAAGCCTGCCGCGTCGTTAGGGGA
>JAJYUT010000026.1 GCA_021792365.1 Pseudomonadota bacterium
ACGACCAAGGGAACGCAAACGGTCACTGCTTGACACCGCCTCCTTGGGGTCCTGAGCCCGGGGTTCCCGGCGCCGGGGTCTCGGGTTGGTGGGCGGTGTCGGGATTGGTTGGTCGAGAGGGATGCGCAGTCGGATCTCGACATTCCATCCGGTGACGCGGACTTCGTCGATGACGAGGCGGAGCAACTTCTGTTGCTGGTCGAAGTCGAGGCCGTCGAGCGCGGCGGCAGCGCGGTCCGCGAACGCGTCGATGCGTCGACGGAGCCGGTTGTCCTTGGCGAGCTCGGCGCGCTGGTCGGACAGCGTGTGACGCTGCGTGTCGATGTTGGCCCGCCGGGCGTCGAGCTCTTTGGCTCGGCGCTGGAGCTCGACGAGCTCGATGAGCCCGGCCTGGTAGAGGTCGGCGAGGCGACGGCGCTCGTTGTCCGTGGCTTCGATCTTCCGCTCGAAGCGGGCGAGCTGCGCGTCGAGCAGCTGGTCATCGGGCGCGGGCGCGCGTTTGGCGACGGCCTGTTCGCCAGCGAGGAGCACCTCGGGCCGTAGCAGCGCGTCACGCACTTGCTCGAACACGAAGGCGTCGAGGTCGTCGGAGCGGATGTTGCGCTCATTGCAGCGCTTGCCCTCGCCCCCGGCGCGCAGCGGGTCGTGGTTGCGGCAGTAGTAGTAGCGGTGGAACGTGCCGTTGCGCCCGCGCATCTTGTGGCAGACCACGCCGACTCCGCAGGAGCCGCAGCGGACCATGCCGCGCAGCAGCCACGCGCCAGGCTCGGCCCGGCGCGGGCTCCATTGCGAGTTGTCCCGGCTGACCCGGCTGGCGGCTTCGAATGCGTCGTCGGCGATGATGGTCGGCACCGCGATCTGCACCCAGTCTTGTCGGGGCCGGGGCACCTGGCGGCGGGCGCGTCCGGGGCGCGGGTCGGGCACGGACTCAGTCTTGTTGAAATACACCCGGCCGACGTAGGCCTCGTTGTGGAGCAGCCGCCCGATGGCGGACGTCCCCCACACCGCCTTGCCCGTGGCCGTCGGTATCCGGTCAGTGTTGAGACGGCGGGCGATCTGGCGCGTGGAGTACCCGCCGGCGACGTAGTCGTCGAAGATCCTCCGCACCACGTCGGCCTCGGGCTCGAACACCTCGAGGTGCGCGGGTCGCTCAGCCGTGCGGGCAACCCGCCGATATCCGTAGGGCGTCTTCCACGAGATGACCTCACCCGAACGAGAGCGCCACAGCTTGCCGCGGCGGTAGCGTTCGGCGATCTTGGCCCGCTCGTATTCGGCGATCACGCCCTGAACCTGCGTGAGCAGTCGGGCTTGCGGGTCGTCGTCGATGTTGGGGGCGTCGGCGAAGAACACGGCCACACCGAGGCGGGCGAGCTCTTCGAGCACGATGACCTGGTACGCGTAGACGCGGGCCAGCCGGTCCGGCGACAGACACCACAGCGCGTCGATGAGCCCGGCCTCCGCCGCGTCTCGAAGCGCGTCGAGCCCCGGACGGTCGAGATGAGCGCCGGAGTGGCCGTCGTCGAGGAACTCGGACACGACCTCGTGGCCCTCGATCGCAATGCGCTCGCGCAGCGCGGCGACCTGGGAGCCGATGGTTCCCCGGGCCTCTTGGGCCTCGGTGGACACGCGGGCGTAGATTGCCACTCTCATTGATGGGCCTCTTTCTGTTGATCGGGCATGTATCGGGCAGAGAGCAGCAGCTCGTAGCCGGCCACCAGCGCATCGACGCGCGGGTCGGCGTCCGGCGTCCACGGCGGACGAGGTGAGGAGAGCACCGTCGCGCAGAACGCCGTCTCGGCGTCCGGCCAGGCGATCAGCCCGGCCAAACCGCGCCGATCGAACTTTGCCGCCGCCGAGCTGCACAGAGCGCTGCCGGCCAGTGCCGCCGACCGCAAAGCTTCGTAGTCGAGCTGGGAGGGTTCGCCGGCGGGCCAGAACGCCTTCATAGCCAGCGGGCCCGCTCCACCGTCCGCCGGTGCAACTCCACACCGAAACGTTGGAGGATGTCGCCTGCAAGATCCGCGCCCGATCGACCGGGATCGGCGCCCGCGATGAACTCGATGATCTGCGGGCTCAACTTGATCGGCCCCCGCCGGCCGCGGCGCTCGTCCACCAATCCGGCCATGCCCGCCGCATCGAAGGCCGCGCTCACGAGATAGAACGCCGCACGCGAGTAGCCGTGCTCTGCCGCGGCCGCCGTGACGCTCGTCCCGTCCACGACATGCGCCCGGAGCATCTCGTACTTGACTTGCACCTTGTCGGCCGCCAGGAAGAACGGCCGGGAGCCGTCGAACAGCTCCGCCGTGACAGCCTCGGCGTTGGGGTGCACCAGCCCGGCGGACTCGAGCGTCCGGCGCCGTGATGACGTGGCCATCGCTCACCTCCCTCCCTTCAGAGGGTAGCGGCTGGGGAACTACATGTCTAGTATTTACCGTCGTCTGTGCCAAGTGGGCAACGACCGCCAGATCTGAATGAAGACATCTCATGCGTAACCGAGAGGTTGTCATGGGCGCGGCGACCACCGGCTGCGACACAATGGGCTAGACGTTGCGGTCATCATTACTCGACACTTCTGAAGCCACCGGCGGGAGGTGACGACGGCGAAGGCGCAGCTCAGGGCGGCTATAGATCCCAGAGGACAGCGCCTCGGAGCGCAGGGTCACCTCGAAGACAAGTTTTGCGTTCCGGGCATGA
>JAJYUT010000027.1 GCA_021792365.1 Pseudomonadota bacterium
ACGCCGATGCAGGCAGTTATTCTCGCAGCTGGCCGCGCCCGCCGGATGCAGCCCCTCTCTGATCACGTCCATAAGGCGCTACTACCGATCGGCCAGACTACAATTCTCGGCCGCCTCGTAGACAATCTCCATTCAATCGGAGTTCGCCACCTGACAGTCGTAACTGGCTATCGCGCACAGGATGTGCGCGACTATCTCGCGTCGCACTACCCTGATATTGAAATCCGATATGTACACAATAGTCGCTTCGAGACAACCAATAATATCGTGTCGCTTGCGATGGCCCTCGACTCTATGAACCTCGACGAGGACATTGTACTTTGCGAGTGCGATCTTCTCATCGAGCCAGAGGTGCTGACGGGCCTCGCTCAATCGGGCGAGCCGAACGTGGCTGTTGTCGATCGCTGGCACACAGGAATGGATGGTACCGTCGTCACGGTAAAAGATGGCTTCATCTCTGGCGTGTTTACACCAGATAGTCAGGGAGCCGACTTCGTCTATGATGGTACTTACAAGACGCTCAACATCTACCGATTCTCGAAGGAATTCGTAAGTTCGACTCTGCATCCCATCTTGAGTGCATATGCGACATCGGTAGATGACAACTGCTATTACGAGGTCGTGCTCGCCATGTTAGCCGGCATTCCGAAATGGCGGATTGCGGCTCATGTCGTCGCATCATCGACGTGGATTGAGGTTGATGACCCGAACGATCTAGAGATTGCTCGCTTTCACTTTGAGCCTGATTCCCGCTGCAAAATACTCGACGGGAGTTTTGGAGGACACTGGAACTTTCGGCTTCTCGACTTTTCATTCATCGCGAATCCCTTTTTTCCCACGCCCGCCTTCATTGCTATGATGCGTCATGCGCTTCCAGAGTTGATCGCTTCCTATGGTTCAGCGCAGCACGTGTTAAATCGCAAGATGGCTCTATATGTGCAGTGCGATTCTGCACATCTGCAGGTACTTAACGGCGCGTCCCAGTTGTTCCCGATACTTAGGCACCGGTGGTCGCAGGACACTGTCGCGGTTCCGACTCCGACTTTCGGGGAGTATGCGCGCTGCTTTCCAGCCGCTATACAGTATGCTGACCGTCCCGGAGTTGATATCGAGGAGCTGGACGACCTCGCAGATCGCGCCCGGCGCATCGTGATCGTTAATCCGAACAATCCGAGCGGCACAGTTATCAGCACTGTCGATATTGTCAAGCTCGCGCAGGATCACCCGAGAACAACTTTTTTGGTCGATGAATCTTTTATTGCGACGAGTTTGCAGAGTTCGATCGTCTCGATTCTGGAGGCTGAGCCACTGTCAAACGTTGCCGTCTTGACGAGCTTGAGCAAGGTGTTGGGTATTCCCGGCCTGCGGCTCGGCTACCTGTACAGCCGCGACACAGAGCTGGTTGCGGCTGTCGGGGCCGATCTCCCCGTGTGGAACAATTCCTCGATTGCAGAGTTCTTGACGGAGATGCTGATAAAGTATCGACCAGCGATCGAGCAATCGATCGCAAAAACTCGCGAGGCGATGAGCGCCTTCGCGACTGGGCTTATGGCGCTACCGACTGTGAGCAACGTGAGCACTGGCGCCGGCGGTTTCGTTGTTGCAACATTCGCGCAGGATAGCCCCGCTGTAGGCGCAGAGTTGCGGCGCCGATTGCTCGAGGGTTACGGGATCGAGGTCAAGGATGTAAGTGGTCGGTTCGCTGATGGACGGACTCGGCTGCGCCTCGGCGTGCGGCGTGCCAAGGAGAACCAGCGGTTGCTGAGCGCTCTTGAGCGCGTGTTGGGCGAGATAACGACGTGTTCGCCTGGCGTTGGAGAACAGTAGTCTTCCGTCGTGCGCTCGCGGAGATGGCCGTGCTCTTGTACGCGTGGGTTCTTTCGCGGGTCCGGCGACTGGACGCGAGAACGCCCGGTCCGTACCGAGAGGCCATAGCGGACTCGTCATTCACTGCGGAGTTTCCCACTTTCGGCCCTGGCGCCAGTTCGCGAAGCTGCTTTAGCTGGGTGACCGCCTGGTCCACCGGCCGTCCTCCTCGAAGATCTTCAGCGAGAGGCGCTCCAACTCGGTGACGAGCGCCCGGAGCCGGCGGGCGTTCTCGAGCCAGGCCTCGTAGTCGCTCCATTGTTCCTCGCTGAGCACCCGGTTCACCGTCTTCGCGTCGACCTTGCGGGTCCACTGGATCGACGGTCCATGTAGACGTGGCGGGTCGTCATGGCACGCGCAGTTGTCCTTGCCGCAGCGGTAGGTGCGCACCGCGACCGAGCCCGGGAGCGCAAAGGCGATCTCGCCGAGCGCCGTCGCGATCCGGGCCTGCTCAAGCCGACGCCTCGCGCCGATCGGGTTTTTTCGGCCCCTTCGCCATCAGTGTCCACCCCATTCGCTCCGATCCGCAGTGGGCGGTGGACTACCGCGGCTCGGCGGCGACGGGAGGACCGGTGGCCGCGAGCAAGGGGCAGGAGAGGGCGGGGAGGCCGATGATCAAGCTCGCCCGCGGGTGCTTCTCAGCGCCGAGCTTCGCGATCTTCTCGAGCCTGCTCACCGGCTGGGTGCTGGTCGATCGAGTGCGTCAACCGCGAGCTGAAGCAGTGCCTCAATGCCGAGGACCCGCAGTCCTGGAAGGGTCAGGGACCGGAGCGCGCGGCGTCGGTGTCGCTGTGGCGCTACGCGGCGATC
>JAJYUT010000028.1 GCA_021792365.1 Pseudomonadota bacterium
GTAAGCGTACAGCCTGACCCGGTTGACATCGGCGTGGAAGCGATGGGGGGCGCGAAAGATCTGGCGGCCGTAAGTACCCACGTATTTTTTAAGTGGGGACTTGCGCGATAAGGATCAGGCGGCCCTGGTAGCGGAGTCGAGTTCGGCGGCGAGATTCCAGGGCAGAAGCTCGTCGATGCGGTTGACCGGATGCGAAGCGATCCTGGCGAGGACCGTGCGGAGATAGAGCTCCGGATCGATACCGTTCAGCTTCGCGGTTCCGATGAGGCTGTAGAAGGCGGCGGCGCGATCTCCGCCAGCGTCGGACCCGGCAAACAAATAGTTCTTGCGGCCCAGGGCAACGACGCGCAGCGCTCGCTCGGCGGCACTGTTGTCGATCTCCAGACGACCATCGCCGATGTAGCGAGTGAGGGCACGCCAGCGCGAGAGTGCGTAGCGGATCGCGCTCGCCGTTTCACTCTTCGGGGAGAGCGAAACGAGCGACTTCTCCATCCAGTTGTGCAACTCGTCGATCAGCGGGCGGGCCCGGGTCTGCCGGATGCTCAGCCGCAGGTCAGCGGGCTTGCCGCGGATCTCCTCTTCGATGGCATAGAGCGCCGCGATGCGAGCCAGAGCTTCGGTGGTGGTTGGCGATGCATGGATGGCGTGGATCTCATGGAACTTGCGGCGGGCATGAGCCCAGCAGGCAACTTCGTAGATGTCGCCACTATAAAGATGGTGGAAGCCCGCGTAGGCGTCGGCCTGCAGCGCACCGCGGAAGCTCGTCAGATGTTGGCGCGGGTGCTCCCCCCTGCGGTCTTCCGAGTAGGCGAACCAGACCGCCGGCGGCGTCTCATCTCCGCCAGGCCGGTCGTCGCGGACATAGGTCCACAGGCGGCCGGTGCGGGTCTTGCCGTTGCCGGGCGCCAGCACCGGGATCGGTGTGTCGTCAGCGTGAAGCTTCATGCCGCTCATCGCGTGCCTGCGAAGGGCCATCACCAGTGGAGAGAGCAGATCGCTGGCGGCGCCTACCCAGCTGGCCAGCGTCGAACGTTCGATCTCCACACCCTGCCGCGCAAATATCTCCGACTGGCGATACAGCGGCAGATGCGAGCAGTACTTCGACACCAGAACATGGGCCAGCAGACCGGGCCCGGCCAGTCCGCGCTGGATGGGACGAGAAGGCGCCGGTGCTTCAACAACCTTGTCACAACCGCTACAGGCGAACTTCGGCCGCACGTGACGGATCACGCGGAAGTTCTCCGGGATGTACTCCAGTTGTTCGGAGACATCTTCGCCGAACTGGCGCAGCGAGCCTCCACACTGCGGGCAGCCATCATTCGCCGGAGAGTGTGTGACGACCTCGCGCGGAAGGTGCTCCGGCAAGGGCTTGCGCGTGCCGCGAGGCTTCGCCTCCGCGCTGGGCTTCACGGAATCGGCAACGCTCTCTGCTTCGGCCTGGTCTGCCTCCAGCTCCTCTAACTGAAGCTCCATCTGCTCCAGCTGCACCACGATCTTCTCGCTCTTGCGCCCGAACATCATGTGGCGGAACTTATCGACCATCAGCTTCAGCCGCTCGATCTGTTCGCTGCGTGCCTCGAGCTCACGGCTCTGCAGGGCGAGGGTCGCAAGATGCGAGTCCAGCTCGGCCCGGAGCTTCCGGAGTTCCTCTTCCTGGGCGGCTCTGGCTGCGGTGAGATGTTCCTGCTGTGCGAAAATCAACGCTGCCAACGCATCGCGATCGAGAGAGTCGAGATCGGGCAGCGGCTCGCGGGACATGAGGCGAGTATGCCAGGAATGCGGCCAGAGTGCATCCACAAAATGCGTGGAAATCCGGTGGAATCCCGCTGGCTTTTCAGACCGCGGCGGGCGGTGTCCAGGTGCGCTCGGGCCTTCGCCAGTCGATGCCCTCCAGCAGCATCGATAACTGCGCACGACTCAGCGACACCGTGCCACTCTCGGCCTGCGGCCAGATGAACCGGCCTCGCTCCAGCCGCTTCTGAAACAGGCACAGTCCATCGCCGTCGAACCATAAAAGCTTAACGATGTCGCCGCGGCGCCCGCGGAAGACGAACACGTGACCGGAATAGGGCTGTTCCCCGAGCACGGTCTGCACCTGCGCACTGAGCCCCTGAAATCCGCGACGCATATCGGTGACGCCGGCAGCGATCCAGATCCTGGTTCCGGCGGGCAGCTGGATCATCGGCGCAGGCTCTCGACAATCGCGCGCACCACCTCCGGGCTGGCTCCGCACTCAATACTGACCAGCGTCCGGCCAGGGAACTCGATGTTGATCACGCCGCCGCCAGTGGCTGCCTCCTGCGGCGACGCTGGCTCCTCCGGCTCTTCCGCTTCGGGCACGTTCTCTTCGCGCTCTCGAATCACGACCGGCAGCAAAGCGGTGGACCATTCACTGCGCGGGATCAGGCTGCCACTCCGATACGCTCGCCGCCACTGAAAGATCTGGCTCGCGTTCACGCCTTCGGCCTGCGCGATCCGCGCCACACTTGCTCCCGGCTCCAGGCTGAGCTCAACAATCCGCCGCTTCTCTTCAATCGTCCGCCGTACCCGCGTCCCTGATCCCATGCCCCCATCGTCTTCACCAACACGCACTCAGTCCAGAGGGGAGCTCTGGACGCTTAC
>JAJYUT010000029.1 GCA_021792365.1 Pseudomonadota bacterium
GCCCCGGCGGCCACCCAAACTCCCCCAGCTGTGGCCACCTGAAAATCCCCCATCTGGATAGCGTCACAGTAACGCATCGGTAGCGTTACCGTAACGAATCCGCAACCGTAGGCGTACGCATCCCGACAGGACATCATCGCCCCCTGCCCGATTATCAGAGGAGGGGGGTACGGAGGTGAATGTCTTGAAGCCACAGCAAAAGCAAGCGGTTCTGGCGCTCTTGGAGCGCGGCGTCTCGCAACACGAGATTGCCCGCAAACTCGGTGTCGATCGCAAGACCATCCGCAAACTGGCCCAGGCCCCGGCTGCGCCCGAGGCCCCGGCAAATTCCCCCATGGCTACCGGCCCCCACCCGCAAAATCCCCCACCCCGGCCACCGGCCTCAGGGGACGGGCCCACCGTCGCGCCGGCGGTATCGTGTGTCCGTTCAGCCTGCGAGGATCATCGCGCCTGGATCGAGGCGCAGGTGCGTCTCGGGCGCAATGCCATGGCGATCTACCAGGACCTGGTCGACCGCTTCGGCTTTAGCCACCGCTACAACTCCGTCAAGCGCTTCTGCCGGCACCTGAAGCCTAAAGCGCCGGAGGCCTTCGACCGGCTGGAGTTTGGCCCCGCCGAGGAGGCCCAGGTCGATTACGGCGAGGGGGCGCTGACGCGCGACCCGGTCAGCGGACGCTATCGCCGCCCGCGGCTTTTTGTGATGACGCTCAAGTACTCGCGCCGCTCGTTTCGCCGCGTGGTCTGGAAGTCGAGCACTGAGGCCTGGGCGCGGCTGCATGAGGAGGCCTGGCGCTCGTTTGGCGGCTCCTGCCGCTATGTGGTCTTGGACAATTTGCGTGAAGGCGTCATCACCCCCGATCTCTACGAGCCGGAGCTAAACCGGCTGTATGCCGCGATGCTCGCCCACTACGGGGTGGTCGCCGACCCGGCGCGGGTGCGAGACCCCAACCGCAAGGGCACCGTGGAAAACGCCATCCAGCATACCCAATCGACCGCCCTGAAGGGCCGGCGCTTCGAGTCCCTGGACGACCAGAACGCGTTCCTTACGCACTGGGAGGAGACGTGGGCTGCGCAACGCATCCACGGCCGCACCAAGCGCCAGGTCCAGGAGATGTTCGAGGAGGAGCGGCCGTATCTCCAGCCCCTGCCGCTCACAGCCTTCCGGTACTTCAGCGAGGGCACCCGCACAGTGCAAGACGACACCACGGTGCAGGTCGCGGGCGCGTGGTATGCGGCGCGCCCGGCGCCGATCGGTGCGCGCGTACTCGTGCGCGTCTACGCCCACGAGATCGAGATCCGCGACGCAAAGACCCTGGCCCTCATCCGCCGTCATCCGCGCGCGGCCCGTCAAGGCACGGTGCAATTGCCGGATGCCGAGCGACTGTTCAATCCCTCGCGCGAGACGCACCGGATCCTCGCCCAGGCCCACGCCATCGGCCCCCACACGCACGCCCTCTGCCAGGAGCTCTTCGAGCGCCGCGGGCGTGTGGGGCAGCGCGCCCTGTGGGGCATCATAGGCCTGCGTCGGCGCTACCCCGCCCCCATCCTCGAGCAGGCCTGCGCGACAGCCCTCGAACGCGGCACGGCCACGTACAAGGCCGTCCAGGCGATCGCCGAGCAGCGGCTCGCCGCTGTTTGCCAGGCGATGGAGGCGCAGGCGCAATCGGACGGGGCCCCCACGCTCACGCAACACCACGAACTCATCCGCGAGACCGCGGCCTATGCCGCGTTCTTCAAGCGCCATGCGCGTTCGGATGCATAACCCGCATCACCCACTCACAAAGGAGTCTGGAATGACCATGTCCCTGATCGAAATGGAAAAGGCCTTGAAGCAACTGCGGCTGTCTGGTATCCGCGCCACCCTGGAGACGCGGGTCGTGGAATCCCAGGCCGCGAACCTCTCATTCCTCGAGACCTTCTCGGCGCTCCTGCAAGATGAACTCGACACCCGGCGCTCGCGCCTCCTCGAGCGCCACTTCAAGCTCTCGGGGCTCGATGAGCGGGTCTCGCTTGAGGAGTTTGATTGGGGCTACAACCCGAAAATACCCAAGCGCGCCTGCTTCGATCTCAACACCCTGAAGTTCGTGCAAGAAGGCGAGAACCCGCTCCTGATCGGCCCCCCCGGGACCGGCAAGAGTCACGTCGCCAAGGCCATCGCCTATGCCGCGGTGCGCGCGGGCTACCGGGTGCTGTACGCCGAGGCCGACACCTTCCTCGGGGAGCTCGTGGCCACCCCAGGGAATGCCCGTCAGCGCCTCTGGCAGGCCGCCTCGGAGGCCGATCTCCTGATCCTGGATGACCTGTTCCTCGCGCGCCGGATGGGCGCCGACACCGCCGATCAACTGCAGGCCCTCGTGCACCGGCGCTACAAGCGTAGGCTTAGCACATTCATCACATCGAACCGTGTCATCACCGACTGGGAACGCTATCTGGGTGATGCGCCCTTGACGACGGCGATCCTCGATCGCCTGATGCACCGCAGCACCTTCCTCGAGTTCGCGGGCCGCAGCTATCGCCTGAAGGACGCCGCCCACCGCCTTGCCAAATCCGCGGCGGACGCGTAACAATCCC
>JAJYUT010000003.1 GCA_021792365.1 Pseudomonadota bacterium
ACGCTGTCGATCATCGGGCGCTACATCCTGCAGGCCGAGGTGTTCGCGCACCTGGACGAGCAGACGCCAGGCGCGGGCGGGGAGATCCAGCTGACTGACGCGATGGCGAAGATGTGCGGCCACGGGCGGTTCCACGGCTACCGGTTCGAGGGGCGGCGCTTCGATTGCGGCGACAAGGCCGGCTTCATCGAGGCCAACATCGCCTATGCCCTCGATCATCCCGCGACCGCCGGCAGGATCAGAACAGCCGTGCTCGACTTTGCGGACCGGCAGGCGAAAGTCGCACGGCCCGAAGCGGCCGAGTAGCGCAACCCTCATCGGGTTCGGTCGGATGGCGTTCCGGCCGGCGAATCCGAGGTCGGCGAGCCAGTCGCCGGCGAGGGGTCCGGCGGCAATGCCGGATCGGTGATGGCGATGGCAGGCATGCGCTCTCGTGCCGAGGTCGGCAGCGCTGCGATATCCTCGACCGGCTGCGCCATGAAGCGGCGGACCTTGGGCGGCGTCTCCCCGCGATGGAAGGTGCGGGCGTGTTCCCAGATCCCGCGATCGGCGACCGTTCCGCGGTTCCGCTGCCGCAGATAGTCCACCCAGCTCGGATACTGGAAGCGCTCGGTCCACAATTCCGGATCCGTGACGTCGACCATCAGGGACCAGCGACGGGCACCATTGCGTTGCCGAACCTGGGCCAGTGTGTGCATGGCGTCGGCGAATCGGGGTGCGTCGGCGGACGGCACGCGATACTCGATGGTCACCACGACCTCCCCGCGTTGATGGGGTATGGCCTGATCCAAGGTCGGCATGGTGTCGGGCAACCTCGGGTCGAGATTCTCCCCCGTTCCGGCAGGCATGGGCCAGACCCGCGCAAGCAGCGTCGACAGGGCGAGCGCGCCGCCGGCGAGCGCGAGGCTGGACGCCAGGCCGAAGTGGTGCGCGGCAAGGCCCCAGAGCCAACTGCCGAGCGCCATGCCGCCGAAGATTGTCGTCTGGTAGATCGCGACCGAACGGCCGAGGACCCAGCGCGGCACGGATAGCTGGACGGAGATGTTGAAGGTCGACAGCGCCAGCACCCAGCCGCCGCCGCACAGCAGCGTGCCCATCATTGTCACCGGCAGGAGCGTGCTGAACGCGGCGATGACACTGCCGGCCGCAAAGCACAGCGTGGCAATGGTGATGATGCGGCCCGTCATGAAACGATCGCGCAGGCGCGTGCTGGAGAGAGCGCTGAGCACCGCGCCCACCCCGAAGGCGCCGAGCAGCAGGCCGTAGGTCGAGGGCCCGCCCTTGATCAGGTCGCGCGCGACCAGCGGCATCAGGGCCCAGATGCTGCTGGCCGTCATGCCGAACACGGCGGCACGGGCCAGCACGTTGCGGATGGCGGGCGACAGGGCGACATAGCGGATTCCCGCCACCATGGCCGCGGGAATGCGCTCAGGCGGGAACTGCCTCTGCTCGACCGGACGCTTCCAGGACAACAGCACGACAATCAGGCCGACATAGCTGATGCTGTTGACGAGAAACGCGGCCTGCGATCCGAACGCCGCGACGATCAGGCCACCGATCGCCGGGCCGACCGTGCGCGCGAGGTTGAAGCCGAGGCTGTTGAGCGCGACGGCCGATGGCAGCTCTGACCGCGGCACCACCTCCCCCACCGAAGATTGCCACGCCGGGCCGTAGATCGCGTTGCCGCAGCCGACCAGGAAGGTGAAGCTCAGCAGCAGCCACGGCGTCATGACGTCGGCGAAGGTGAAGACCGTCAGCAGTACCGAGACGATGAGGGCCAGGATCTGCGCGCCCAGCATCAGCGCCCGCCGGTCGAAGACGTCGGCGGCCGCCCCCGCGGCGAGGCAGAACAGCATGTACGGCAGCACGGTCGAAGCCTGCACCAGCGCGACGACGTCTGCGGTCGGCGACAGGGACGTCATCAGCCAGGAAGCACCCACCGACTGGATCAGGCCGCCGAAATTGGAGAACAGGCTGGCCAGCCAGAGCGCCAGAAAGATGTGATACTTGAACGGCGAGAGGGCCGATGCACGCGCGGAATCGGGGCGGCGCTGTGCAGTGTCGTTCATGGGACTCGATTCGTCGCCGGTTCCTGTCGCGGGCGCGGACAAGATGCCGAGTCCGCCCCGGATCACCCATTATTGCATAGGCCTGGATGTCCGGACACCGGCAGATTTCAGCCCGCAAAGACGGCTCAGCGCTCGTGCATGCTTTCGGAGACGTGGCGGGCCAACGGCGACAGCAGGAACTGGATCAGGCGGCGCTCGCCGGTCTGGATCTCAGCGGTCACGGCCATGCCGGGGCTCAGCGTGACCTTGCCGTTCTCCGTCGTCATCCAGTCCTGCGACAGGGCAATCCGCGCGAGGTAGACCGGGCCGGCCTCACCCTCGGCGGCGACAGCATCGCCGCTGCCCGCGGCGCTCCCCCCGCCCGCCTTGTCATTTGCCGGGCGGCTGACGGTATCGCGCGTCACGTTCAGCACCTTCCCTTCAATCAGGCCATAGAGGGTGAAGTTGAAGGTCTCGATCTTCACACGCACGGTCTGGCCGGCGCGGATGAAGCCCACATCCTTGTTCTGCACGGCTGCCTCGACCACGAGGCGGCCCTCTGCAGGCACCACTGTCAGCAGCGATTCGGCCGGCGTCACCACGCCGCCGATCGTATGAACGGCGAGCTGCTGCACCGTTCCGTCGATCGGGGCATGCAACACGCCCTGGCGCAGGCGCTGCTCGGCCTTGGCCAACTCGGCCTCCAATTCGCTGACCTGCGCGCGCACCTTGTCGAGCTCGGCCAGGATGGAAACCTGGTACTCCGCCGCGGAGGCGGCGCGCTGCTCGCGCAGGGCGCGCTGCGCGGCCTCGGCCACCTCCTTGCGGTAGGCAAGGACGCCGGTCTCCTGCTTCTGCTCGATGAGCTCCTGATTGACCTGGAACCAATCGAGCTTGCTGCCGATCTTCTGGTCGCGCATCTGGCGCAGCAGATCTTCCTGCTCCGCCAGCATGGGCAGAGAGGCCTGCAGCTTCCCGACGCTGGCCGCGGCTTCGGCGGCCTCGGCCCGCTTGGCTTCGATCTGCTGGTCGAGATCGGCGAGCTTCGCCCTCTGGTTCGCCGCCTGGGCGCGCATCGCCGCCCGGGTCAGGTCAAGATCCTCCGCCTTGGCATTCGCGGGGGGATTCACGAGGTCCGGTTCGCGCCCCTCCCCGACCGTGCCGGGCAAGGCGGCCGCCAGACCGCGGAGCCGCGCGAGGTTGAGCTGGGCCTGCAGCAGGTCCCGTGCGAACCGGTCGCGATCGGCCAGCGCTTGGGTGGAATTGAGCTCGATCAGGACGTCGCCCGTCTTTACATGGTCGCCGTCCGCCACGTGGATGGCCGTGACGATGCCGGTATCGGCCGGCTGCACGACCTTGGTCTTGCCCTGCGGAACGATGCGGCCGGGAGCCGTCGCGACGATGTCGACCTTGCCGAAACAGGCCCACGCGATGGCGGCGACAGCGACAAGGATGATGGTGAGGCCGATCGCGCGCCCGACCGGCGAAGGCGGCGTGTCGACGATCTCCAGCGCGGCGGGCAGAAACTCCCGCTCGTCCCGCCCGCGCCGCGGCAGGCGCAGCAGCTTGGCGCTGGGCCGCTCCGATACCGATTCCTGCGTATGGTTCGCCGGCACGACGGCGTCGGGAACGGCAGGCACATTGCGGGCCGCGTGGTCACGCTGCATCGATCACCTCTCCGGTCTGAACACGATGCAGCAGGGCATAGCGCCCGCCGCTGCCGATCAGGTCGTCATGCCTGCCGTCCTCCACGATCTGGCCCTGCTCGATAGTGATGATGCGGTCGCAATGCCGCACCGTCGACAGGCGGTGCGCAATGATGAGGACGGTGCGGCCGCGGCAGATATGACGCATGTTGCGCTGGATCGCCTGCTCGGATTCGAGGTCGAGCGCGCTCGTCGCCTCATCGAAGATGAGGATGCGCGGGTTGCTGACCAGGGCGCGCGCGATGGCGATGCGCTGGCGCTGACCGCCCGAGAGAGTGCCGCCGCGCTCCCCGATGATGGTGTCATAGCCCTCGGGCAACTGCAGGATGAAGTCGTGCGCGCCGGCGAGCTTGGCCGCGGTCACCACCTCGTCCAGCGGCATGCCGGGATCGGCGAGCGCGATGTTCTCGCGGGCGGTGCGGTTGAAGAGCACGTTTTCCTGCAGAACCACGCCGATCTGCCGGCGCAGCCAGGAGGCATCCACCATCGCGAGATCGATCCCGTCCACCAGCACGCGGCCGGATTCCGGCACGTATAGCCGCTGCACCAGCTTCGCGATCGTCGACTTGCCGGACCCGGAGGAACCGACGATGCCGACCACCTGCCCCGCCGGGATCTCGAGGCCGACGCCGCGCAGCACTTCGGGCCCATCGAGGCGATACCGGAACTTCACATGATCGAAGTGGATCGCGCCCTTGATGGCGGGCAGCGCGCCACGGCCCGGCGTGGCGGCCGGCTCCGCGGGTGTGTTGAGAATGTCGCCGAGGCGCTGAACGGACTGGCGCACCTGGTGGAAGTCCTGCCAGACCTGCGCGAGGCGCAGGACCGGCTGGGACACGCGGCCCGCCAGCATGTTGAAGGCGACCAGCGCGCCGACAGTGAGATCGCCGCTGATCACCGCCTTGGCGCCGAAATAGAGAATGGCGGCGGTCGCGATCTTGGAGACCAGCTGGATCGACTGGCTGGCATAGTTGCCGAGATTGGCGACTCGGAACGACGCGCCGACATAGCCCGCCAGCTGCTCCTCCCAGCGGCGCTGCATCTGCGGCTCCACCGCCATCGATTTCAGGGTCTCAATGCCGGTCACCGCCTCCACCAGGAACGCCTGGTTCTCCGCGCCGCGCTGGAACTTCTCCTCCACTCGCGTGCGGAACAGGGGCGTCAGGGCAATGCTGATCCCGGCATAGATCGGCAGCGAGACCAGGACGATGACGGTCAGCCACCAGCTGTACCAGGCCATGACGGCGAGGAAAACGATCGTGAAGAAGAGATCGATCACCAGCGTCAGGCTGGAGCCGGTGATGAACTGGCGGATGTTCTCCAGTTCGCGCACGCGCGCGACCGAATCACCGACGCGGCGCGCGCCGAAATAGGCCAGCGGCAAGGCGATGAGATGGCGGAAGAGGCGCGCGCCGAGCTCCACGTCGATGCGATTGGTGGTGTGGGAGAAGACATATGTGCGGAGCGCGCCCAGCACCGTTTCGAAGATGAACACGGCCACGAGCCCGATGATCAGCACGTCCAGGGTCGTCATGCCGCGATGGACCAGGACCTTGTCCACCACCACCTGGAAGAATAATGGTGAGACCAGGGCAAAAATCTGGAGAAAGAACGAGGCGACCAGCACCTGGCTCAGCAGGTTGCGGTACTTGTAGACCGCCCCCATGAACCAGGAGATGTCGAACTGCCGTCCCAGATCCGACAGGGTCGCGCGCCGCGCGAGATAGATCAGGCTCCCGTCCCAGACGGCTTCGAACGTGGCCCTGTCCAGCACCTCCGCCGCGCCGCCGGCGCCACGGTGAACAAGCACCTTGTCCTCGTTGCAGCGGCCGAGAATGAGGAAGCCGCCGTCCTTCGCGCCCGCCAGAGCCGGCAAGGGCGCGGCCGCGAGGCGGCCGTACGAGCTTGTGGTGCGCCGGGCCTTCAGATTCTGGCGACGCGCCAAGCGCACGATGTCCTCGGCCGCGATCGCCGCCGAGCTCGGAAACTCGCGGCCGAGCGCCTCTGTGCCGACGGCAAGGCCGTGAAAGCGGAAGAGGGTCGCAAGGCAATTGAGAGTCCGCGAACGGAGATCAGCGGCCTCGTCTGAGCTATGGACAGTCATAACAGCGCTGCTGTTCCCAACCAACTTGTCAGCCCCTCTGGATTATCGGTTCGATAGCCGACCGATCGTGAAGATCGGCCGGCTTTCTCGAAGAATGCTGCCCCTACTTGGGCAGCCTCGTGTCAGGAGGACATGGGGCAAAGGTCATATAGACCGTCTGGCCTGCCCTCTCTCGTCAGGCGCTCTGCCAGTTCGCGGCAATCACCGTGTCGACCGTCTGCTCCTGCTTGCTGGTCAGGCTGGTGGGCGTGCCGGAGTTGGTCGAGAATGCCGCCATCGCCTGCACCATCTGTTGCACGCGGGAGGCCTCCAGAACCGACCCGTTGCTGAGCTCAATCTTGCTCAGACGGTTGGAGGTGTCTGAGTACCAGCCCTTGACTCGGACGCTGTCGGGGGCATCGCTCCCGCGCACCGATACCAGCAGGTCGCTTCCAGCCTTGCCGAGCCACAGGTCGCCTTCAGCGATGCCGGAGCCGAACATCAAGCGGTCCTGGCCGCCGGAATCGCCATTGCGGATCGTGTCCCTTCCGCTGCCGCGCTGGTGGTAGTAGGTGTCGCTGCCTTCTCCGCCGGTCAGCGTGTCGTTGCCGCCGCGGCCGTTCAGCCAGTCGGCCCCATCACCGCCGACGACGGCGTTGCGATGCCCGTTGCCCACGCCGGTGAATTTGCCGGACCCGGTATAGTCGAGGTTCTCGACGAATTTCGAGAGCCTGTAGGAACCGAGCGAGGTCTTCACCCTGTCGATGCCATCACCCCGCTCCTCGACAACGCGATCACCGGTATGGTTCACCACATAGGTGTCGTTGCCCGCACCTCCGGCCAGGACGTCGGCACCGGTGCTGCCGGTCAACGTGCTGGCACCGGCACTGCCGGAGAGCTGGTCGCCTGAACTCGTGTTGCCGTCCGCCGAGATCGTGTTGGCCTCGGCGACTCGCGTGGACTCGGTACTTGCGGCGACGCTGCTCAGCATCTTGATGGTGCTGCCCGAGCCGTAGCGGACGAGGTCCGCCGCCGGCTTTGACATGTTGATCAGCGTGAGTGTCGCGTCACCATTCGACAGATCGAACACCTTCGCGCCCGAGCCACCGGAATAGCGGAAATTGTCCAGCGTGACGCTCGATCCGTTGTTGCCCCCCGCGTGGAAATGCGTGGGTTTCCCCTTTCCGCCGTGGTAGCGCGGATCGGTACTGACGCTGTCCGTCAGCCGCACATTTTCGCCCCAGAAACGGAAGTTCTTAGTGTTGCCGCTGGCCTTCGCGCGGATCATCGTCACGTTGTCAGACTTGATGTCGTACCCAGCATCGGTGTTGCCGGACGCCATCGTGTCCCGGAACGTCAGGTTGTAGGTGTCGCGCTCCGCAACGAAGCCGTCGCCGTTCCAGTACGCGGTGGAAGAGCCGCGGCCGTAATTGTTCTTCATGGTCACGTGATCGAACAGCACGTCATGCACCGTGCCATTGAGCGCGACGCCGTGAATGTAGAGGCCGCCATTCTGCTTCATGCTGTCGCCGACGACATTCTGAATCGTGATGTTCCGGCTGTTGTATTTGAGGCGGATGGCATTCTGCGAGTAGCCGGAGACCGTCACGTCCTCGACCCTCAGCCCGTTGACGCTGGCCGTATTGGCGTCGCCCGAGCGGTGGTTCTCGATGAATCGGGTGACGTTGCTGGCCGAGACGCGCTTGATCGAGATGTTCTGGATCTCGCCGCCGATCCGGAACACGCCGTTGCCGAAGTTCTTCGTAGCCAGGTCGGTGAAGGTCAAATGGCTGGCACCGCCGAGCAGGCGGAACAACTCGTTACCCTGCGGGCGTCCCGGGGCCCAATCCGCGGCGCGCGTGCCGAGGATCGTCGCCTTCATCGGGCTCCCGCTGCTGCTGACGCCACGGATGGCGATAGGATCGCCGGAGGCGCCACCCGCGGCGATGGTGATCTGCCGCGTCACTTTGTAGCTGCCCTTATCCGCAATCAACCGCACCTCATCACCTGGGCCGGCTTTGGCGATGAGCTTCGGCAGGTCGTAGATGGTTCCCGCGTCCTTCAGCGAAGAACCAGTGCGCGAGCCAGCGCCGTTGGGGGAGATGTAGAAAACAGTCATTGAAGCCTTCCTTATTGCACAAGTCTTGTTGTTCGGGCGAACGGCCATCAGCCGCCACACCCGTCGAATTCCCCAAGATAAATAGCAGCTGTGCGTCCTCGACCGCCCTCACAGCGGATCGAAGCGCATCACGTGACCTTTTGTCGGTCATTCCCCCACGCAGAACGATACGTGTCTTCCGACACTGTCAACTATCGTCCTGCGAGCGCGTCTTATAGCTAATACAGTTACCGAGGTGCCGTCGACTCTGTCAATCGGCCGAGGTCAGCCAAGTGGGCGCCAATTCGCCGCTATCACAGATTCGACAGATTGCTGTTCCTCCAATGTCAGATCGGAGAGCGCCGCCGGCGGCGCGACAAAGGCCGACATCGCGTTGACGAGTTGCTGCACCTGTGTTGCAGCAAGGATCGCGCCATCGCTGAGCTCGAAGCGATCAAGCCGGTTGTCCGCACCGGAATACCACCCCTGCAACGTCGCGCGGTCCATGCCGCCAAGCACGCTCACCACGAGATTCTCTCCGCTCCGCGCGAACCAGATTTGATTCCGCCCGATATCGGCGCCGAACAGCAGCCTGTCAGCGCCGCCATCCGTATCGGCGTTGGAGATGAGGTCGCGCGCGTCGCCCCGGCCGAGCAGATAGGTGTCCGCACCCTCGCCGCCGATCAGCGTGTCGTTGCCCGCACCGCCGCTCAGCGTGTCACGGCCGGCGCCGCCGGTCAGAATGTTGGCCGCGCCATTGCCGGTCAGGACATTGTTCCCTTCATTGCCGGTGGCGTTGACCGCGTTGGCGCCAGCGAGCACGAGATCCTCGAAGTATGACCCGAGCGTACGGGTCACGGAGCTCCGCACCGTGTCCCTGCCCTCGCCCACCTTTTCGGTCACCACGTCTTGCAGGCTGCCGACGATATATGTGTCGTCCCCGGCGCCGCCGACCATCGTGTCGCTGCCGGCGCCGCCATCGAGCAGGTCGTTGCCGAGGCCGCCGCGAAGCCTGTCCTTGCCGCTCGCTCCGCGCAGCGTGTCATTGCCGGCTCCGCCGGTGACAGTATTGTTGCTCGCGTTGCCGGTTCCGCTGAACGCGCCTACGCCGATAAAGGTCAGGTGCTCGACATTCGCTCCGAGCGTATAGCCGGCGAGCGTCGTCTTCACCAGGTCGGCGCCCTGGCTGGCATACTCGGTCACCACGTCGCCCGCCGCGTTGACGATGTAAGTGTCGTTGCCGGCGCCACCTGCCAGCCGGTCGCCGCCCGCGCCACCGGCCAGCGTATCGTTTCCGGCCGTGCCGCTCTCGGCCACGTTGCTCAGCTTGATGGTGACCGGCTGGATAATGGAAAGGCCGTCCTGGTCCGTCACCCTGATGCTCAAGCTGTGCGAGGGCTGCGCCTCGAAATCCAGCACGGCGCCGCTCCTCACGCGGATCTCGTTCCCGACGATCTCGAACAGGCTGGTGGCGCCGCCGGCCAGCGCGAAGCTGTGCGCGTCCCCGGCGTCGGGATCTTGGGCGCTCAGCACGCCCGCGACCGTGCCTGCCGCCGCATTCTCCTCGATCACGCCGCCCGACAATGTCACCCCGGTCGGCGCCGCATTGGATTCGAAATAGTCGATGACCGAGCCATTCTTGAGCAGGATGAGCGACTTGTAGGACGACGGGATCTCGGTGCCGGTCAGATGGAGCGTCGCGCCACCCTTGGTTAGATCGAACAGAGCACGAGGCGTCGTCGCATCAGAGAATGTCAGGGTATCGATGGTGGCCTCCGCGCCCACGCCGAGCCACACATGCGCGATATCCGTATTGCCGCCATAATAGGTCGGGTTGCGGCTGACGCTGTCCTCGAGTGTGATGGACTTGCTCCAGAAGCGGTAGTTCCGGCCGTTTCCTTCCGATACCGCGCCGACCAGTGTCGTGTTCTTGGATTTCAGGTCGTATCCGGCATCCGTGTTGCCCGAGGATACCGTGTTCTCGAAGCGCAAGTTGTAGACGCCGCCTTCCGCAACGAAACCGTCGCCGTTCCAGTATTCGCTCGCCGCCCCGCGACCGAAACTGTTCTTCATCTGGGTATCGGAGATGCGGACGTCGTGAACAGTACCGTCGAGCGAGACGCCGAACACGTACTGGCCGCCATTCTCCCGCTGGCTGTCGCCGATCACGTTGTCGATCAGTACGTCATGGGTGTTGTAGCGCAGGCGGATGGCGCCTTGGGAATACCTGGTGACCGTGACGTCCTGGACCGTGAGGCCGCTGACGGTGGCCGAGGTGGCGGTGCCGGAGGCGTAGTTCTCGACGAACCGTGCTACGTTGTTGGCGGTGATGTCACGAATGGTGAGATTGGAAATGTCGGCCCCGGCACGGAAAACACCGTTGCCGAAATTCCTCACGGACATATCCTCGAACACCAGGTTGTTGGCGCCGGCGAGCAGGCGAAACAGCTCGTTGCCTTCGCTCATGCCCAACGTCCAGTCCTGACTGCGGGCACCGCGGACATCAGCGGCCATCGGATTGCCGTTGCTGTCGATGCCCCGAATGGTGACGGGGGCGCCATCGGCTCCGCCGGCTGTGATCGCGATCTGCGTGTTCTGCTGGTAGGCACCCTTGTCCGCGAGCAGCAGGACCTCGCCGCTCGGGCCGGCCGCCTTGATATACTTGTTGAGATTGGCGAGCGTGCCAGCATTCTGGATGGAGGAACCATCGCGCAAGCCGGAACCGGTGGGCGAAACGTAGAACGTTGCCATCGACTTTTGTCCTGATCGAGGTGCGGGGTCCGTCAGCCCGAATATCGGCGTGCATGGACCGCGATGCTTAATAATTGTCCATAATTGTTAATTATTGGTAAATATTGGAAGTTCCCCCTTTCGGGTACGTCTTTTGGCCGAGCTTTTACTGATTAGAGTGCGTATTCGTAAAAACAATTCGAAATCCTGCACCAGTGGGTGATGTCACCGGCCCCGGTTCGCGAGCGCGCCGCTGTTGACAGTGGTCGGGCAGCGGGCATTCAATGAAGCTAAGAACAAAAACCGTGCCGGCGTGGGGGAGCGCCACTTGGGAGGAGCAGCGCCGCATGACGACTGTCTTGGTGGCTGACGATCATCCGTTGTTTCGCGAGGCGATCGCGGATGCCCTGCGCACCATGTTCGACAAGGTCGGCGTCCTGGAAGCCGGCTCAATGTCCGAGGCGATCGATCAGGTCGCTAACGCAAACGACATCGATCTGGTGCTGCTGGATCTGCGCATGCCGGGCATGAGCGGGGTCAAGGGCGTTCGCACCTTGCGCCGGCGGCGCCCGGACATCCCGATCGCGGTTATCTCCGCCCTGGACGACAGCATGGTCGTCCAGCAATGCTTCGATGCCGGTGCCATCGGCTACATCCCCAAGTCGCTGCCGCGTGCCGGGATCGCCGGCGCGATCCAGACCATCCTCGACGGCGGCAGCTTCGCCCCCCAGGACAGCCTAATGGGCACCGCCTCGCGCCACGCCGAACAGGATGGCGACGAGGAACTGGGCGAAGCCATGCGGTGCCGTTTCGAACTGCTCACCAACCAGCAGTGGAAGGTGCTGGAGCTGATGGCCCAGGGCCTGCTCAACAAGCAGATCGCCTATGCCATCGACGTGCAACTCACGACAGTCAAGGCGCACGTCTCCAGCCTGCTGCAAAAGCTGGGAGTCTCCCGCCGCACCCAGGCGGTCATCCTGTACCAGAGATACTGCCGCCAAGCCTCACTCACGGACCGAGGCAATCAGCGCGCGTAGCCGCCCCGGCTTGATGGGCTTCAGCAGCAGGCTGACGCCCTCGACTCTGCGCACGTCCTCGCGGATCGCCGGATTGTGATCGGCGGTGATGATCGCCGCGGGTAAGCCCGCCCGCACCCTCTGCCGGATCGCGGTGATCGCCTCGGTGCCAATGCGGCCGTGGTCGAGATGGTAGTCGACGAGCAGCAGCTCCGGCTCCTCTCCCGTCCGGTCCAGCTCCGACAAGGCCCCTTCCGTGTTGGACGCGGCGATGACGCGGCAGCGCCAAGTATCGAGCAGGCTGATCATGCCCTCCAGCACCTGTGCCTCGTTGTCGATCACCAGGATGCGCACGCCGTCTATGGTCCTGTGCCGCGGAAGGCGGCGCGCATGGAGCGGCTGCGGCTGGCCCTTGGTCTCGGCCAGCGGGACGAGGACAGAGAAGACCGACCCCATGCCCACCCGCGAGCGCACCTGGACCGGGTGATCGAGCAGGCGGCTGATCCGGCGCACGATGGAGAGACCGAGGCCATAACCCTTCGTCCCGCCCGCAAGATCAGCGAGGCGCCGGAACTCGGCAAAGATCTCGTCATGCTTGTCCCTCGGGATGCCGATCCCTGTATCCGCCACCTGGATCTCGACGAACTTGCCCCGGCGGCGAGCACCGAACAGGACCTTTCCTTTTGGGGTATAGCGGCAGGCATTGGTCAGCAGGTTCTGCAGCAGCCGCCGCAGCAGCCGGATGTCGGTGCGCACGTTGAGCGAAGTGGGCACCATGATGAGGTCGAGCCCGGCACGCTCCGCCAGCGGGGTGATCTCGTCGCGCAGCGACTGCATGACGCCGGCGAGCGGGACTGGCCCGAGCTGCACGTTGACCCGGCCGGATTCCATCTTGGAGATGTCGAGGAGAATGTTCAGGATGTCCTCGATATTGACCAGCGCCCGGTCGACCTTCTCGACATACTCCGCGGTGCGCCGCGGCAGCTTGCTGCCCTGGATCGAGGCGATGAACAGGCGCGCGGTGTTCAGCGGTTGCAGCAGGTCGTGGCTGGCATCGGCCAGGAACTGCGTCTTGCTGGCATTCGCCAGCTCAGCCTCCACTTTCGCCGAGCGCAGCTCGCGCGCGATGCGGCGCCTCTCCTCCACCTCGCGCACCAAGGCCTCGTTCAGCTCCTGCAGGCTGGCGGTCCGTTCGTAGACTCGCCGCTCCAGGTCCTCCTTGGCCATTTCCAGCATGTGCTGGGCGCGCCGGCGCTCGGTGATGTCCTGGATCAAAGTGAAGAACCCGACCACCCGGCCGGAGCTGCTGCGATGTGGCACATAGGTGGCGAGGCCGAAACGCGGCTCGCCATCGGCCGAGGGCAGACCCACGTCGAACACGCTGGTCGAACCGGCGAGCGCGCGCTCGATGTAGGCGCGGCGGAAATTGTATTCGGCTTCGCCAAGAACGGCGCGCATCTTGCGCCCGACGAGCTTGCGCCCGTCGCGCGCGAAGGCCGCACGATAGGCGCGGTTCACGAACTGGTAGCGCTCCTGATCGTCGATGTAGCACATCATCGTCGGCATGGCGTTGGCGAACAGCCGGATACGCGCCTCGCTGTCGTGCAGCGCTTCTTCGGCCTGGCGCCGCTCGGTGATCTCCGAATAGGAGACCACGAAACCGCCGTCGGGCATCGGGTCGCTCTTGATCGCGAACCAGCGGCCATTGACCGAAACCTCCGCCGTCGGGCCGCCATGCGTGGTGATGATCGGCGAGGCGGTGCCCAGCTCCGCCACGTTGCGCAGGTCGTTGAAGCGCTGGAAGCTTCGCAACGAAGCGCCCGGCGTGAGCAGGGTGGCCGGCAGGCCCAGCAGCTCGCCATACTGCCGGTTCGCGGTCACCAGCCTCCGGTCGTTGTCGAACACGGCGACGCCGATCGACATGCTTTCAAGCGTCGCCTGCAGGTGCAGAGAGCGTTCGGCCAGGGCGCGCTCCCGCTCCTGCCGCTCCTCGTCCTTGACGTCGGTGATGTCGGTGTAGATCGAGGCGAGGCCGCCCTCGATCGACCGCCGGTCGTTCACCTGGACCCAGCGGCCGGTCGACTGCGCATAGATCCAGCGGTCGGCGCCGTGGCGGCGCGTCGCTTCGCGCTGTCGCATGCGCTCGACCATCCAGGCCTCGGCGCTTTGGCCGTCCGGCGCGGTGATGCAGCCGCGCTGGAACGCGGTGCGGATCAGCTCCTGGAACGTCACGCCGGTTCGGATGTCGCCTTCCAGGCCGGGCCAGAACTCGGTGAAGCGGCGGTTGAACAGGATCAGCCGGTCGTCAGGGTCGAAGATGGCGAAGCCTTCGGAGATGCTGTCGATCGCGTCCTGCAGCCGGTTCTGGGTCGTCATGCTGACGACCGCCGCCTCGTTCAACTCGCGGTTGGAGGTCGCGACCTGTTCCAGCGCCTGCTCCAGCTCGCGCGTGCGGTCGCGCACCATGCGGTCGAGCAGGATCGCGGCCTGGAACAGGTGATAGGCGTTGCCGTGCAGGTCCAGCCCGTGCTCGACCCGCTGCATCAGGGCGCGATTGATCTCGGTCAGCTTCGCGACCTTGGTGCGCAGCTCGGTGAGTTCGTCAGTGGGTGCGCTGTCGGCCGCCATGCGGGCTCCGCTATGTCGCCAGGGCCGAGCCGAACGCGATTCCGGTGAAGGTCTGGCTCATGTGCATCGTGCCGAACTGCTCGCCATAGGTGTTGAAGCCGATCACGGTGTTGGCATTCAACACGCGCGAGATGTCGCCCAGCATACTGCCCTGCTCCATCTCGATATAGCGCAGGATGCAATCGAAGCCGAGGACCGCTTCCACCGGCCCGAGATCGCGATTGAGACGCACGAACAATGATTCGAGATCGGCGACGAGGTCGCCGCTTTCCGCGATGCTGAGCACGATGCCCTCGTCGATCGCGCAGAAGAAGTGCAGGCTGTCGTCCTCGTTCACCTGCTGGATGGCGCGCGCGTAGTGGCGCCCGCCGGCGCGCACCACCAGCGGATGGGCGGCGAAGACGTGCGGCGTCAGCTCCTCGCGCCGCAGGCCGAGCAGCCGCGCATATTCCTGCGCGGCCGGTTCGGCATTGATCTGCAGCACCAGGCGGTTGGCAGGATCGGCCTTGGTCACTACGACCTTGAGGTCGAGCGGCTTGAAATGCTGCGTCTGGAACACGCGGAAATCATGGTCGGTGGAGATCAGCAGCATCAGGGCGGCGTTCTCCAGCACGCGGCCGTCCAGGAACATGTTGGGTTCGCGCACGGTCGGACTGGTGCCCGCCGAGCCTCCCACCAGCGGCACATGGCCGAGCGCCGCGCCGAAGGCGCTGACAATCGCCTCTTCGCGCATGGCGAGACTGTCGTTGATGAGCATGGCGAAGGTATGCGGCGTCTCCAGCCGCTGCTGCACGCGCTCCTGCTCGGCGAGGAGAGCGCGCGCCGCGGCGAAGCCGGCGCCGATCTCGAAATCGCACAGGCGCTCGATCGGCTTCACAGAAGCGGCGAAGTGCGCGGCATCGAAGCTGACGCCGATGATCGAGCCGCGGCGGTGGCCCAGCGGCGTGATCTCGCCCGCGGTCGTGCAGCCCACCACCCGCGCGTCGAGGGCGTAGTCGCCGACCGCGGCCGCGATCTCGGCGATGTGGAACTGTGGCGAGCAGAAGAGCATCACCAGCTCGGACTTCACGGCGGCGAAGGATTCCAGGATTGCGTATACCATTTCGCGCGGCGTCCTGCCGGCGCTCTCGTCCTGCAGCGCCCAACGGATGCAGCGATGCCCGGTGTCGGGCGCAGGCGCCTCCTTGTGCGCGAGCGACATGGCCATCCTCCCAGAGCGCGACGATTTGTTGTTGCGAGCCCGCCGGTGCCCGGCGCGCAATCACGGCCATTATCGGCCCTATTGGCTTCGATCCAAAGTCCAATTTCGGAGCGCTTGGACTTCTCGTTAACATTCAACCAGAGCAGACGGGAAAATCCACGCGTGCCGCGCGACGTTGCGTCTGGCAAACGGAGGCTCATGCAATAAACAGGAGCGCGGAGGATGGAAACGCGCGCTGCAACTCGAGAAGAGGCCATCCGACGCCCGGAAATCTGCTATCTCAAGCCTTGCCGCGGCTGGGCATGGCCCGTCGATTTCCACGGCCCGTCACGATGACCGTCAGCGAAACCGCCCGGCACCATTGCTTCGATGGATGGCAGATCTTCGCCAGCCACCCGTCCCGGGAATGCGGCGTTACGATGAACTTCGCGCTCTATCTGCCGCCGGCGGCCGCCAGGGCCCGGGTGCCGGTGCTGTATTTCCTGGCCGGCCTGACCTGCACGGAGGAGACGTTCGTACTCAAGGGCGGCGGCCAGCGTTTTGCGGCGGAGACCGGAATCGCGCTCGCCGCGCCCGATACGAGCCCGCGGGGCACGGCGACGCCCGGCGCCGACGCCGACTGGGACTTCGGGTTCGGCGCCGGCTTCTACGTCGACGCGACGCAGGCGCCGTGGTCGGATTACTGGCGCATGTACAGCTATGTCACCGCGGAGCTGCCGCGTGTGCTAGCCGACAATTTCCCGATCGATCCGGAGCGGCAGGGCATCTTCGGCCATTCCATGGGCGGCCACGGGGCCCTGGTTGCGGCCTTGCGCAATCCCGGAAAATACCGATCCGTATCCGCCTTCGCGCCGATCGCGGCACCCAGCCGGTCGCCCTGGGGCCGCAAGGCCTTCACCGGCTACCTGGGCGAGGACCGCCGCCTTTGGAGCGCCTATGACGCCAGCGCGCTGGTGCTGCGCGACACGCTGCCCACCACCATCCTGATCGACCAGGGGCTCGACGATCCGTACCTGGCCGAGCAATTGCACCCGCATTTATTCGAAGACGCGTGCCGGCAGGCCAACCAGGCCATCGTGCTGCGCCGGCACCAGGGATACGACCATGGCTATTTCTTCATCCAGACGTTCATCGCCGACCACATCCGGCACCATGCGCGACAGATGAGCGAAGCAGGATGAGGCCCCGCCGCACCGGGAGGCATAGATGATCAGGTTATATGACTTTGAACTATCGGGAAGCTGCTACAAGGTGCGGTTGCTGCTGAACATCCTGAAGGTTTCCTGCGAGCGCATCCCGGTCGATTTCGTGGGCAAGGAGCACAAGAGCGAGCGCTTCCTCAAGCTGAACCCGCTCGGCGAGATTCCGGTGATGGAGGACGGCGAGGTGCGGCTGCGGGATGCGCAATCGATCCTGGTCTACATCGCCCGGCAGTACGATCGATCCAGCACCTGGTTCCCCGATGCGCCGGACTCCATGGGCCGCATCATGCAGTGGCTTTCGTTCGGCGGAAACGAGCTGATGGCGGCTGCGGGCGCGCGCCTCATCAGGATCCTGGACTATCCGCACGACCTGCCCGTGCTCCAGGCGCGCGCGATCGAGAGCTTCCGGATCCTCGATGAGCATTTGTCCGATCGCGAGTTCCTGGAACTGGGCCACCCGACGATAGGAGACATCGCCTGCTTCCCCTATGTCGCCATGGCGGGCGAAGGCGGCATCGATCTCAAGCCATATGCCAACATCCTGCGCTGGATCGACCGCATCAGGCAGATTCCCGGATTCATCCCGATGCCAGGCATTCCGGCCATCGGCGCAGTGGCCGCCTGACCGGAGGTGATCGCCATGATCGGGCTCGCACGAAGTGTTCTGGTCGGCTGCCTCGCGCTGGCACTCGGGCTGAGCCAGGCTGCCGCCGCCCAAGCTCCGGAAATCAAGGTCGGGACGCTCAAATTCGGCACCGTGAACTGGGAACTCAAGGTCATCGCGGACGGGATCGACCGGAAGCATGGCTTCACCCTCACCCGCGTCGACTTCGCCGACAAGGAGGCCACCAGCATCGCCCTGCAATCGGGCGAGGTGGACGTGATCGTCACCGATTGGATCTGGGTCGCGAGCCAGCGCAAGCTCGGACACAGCTTCACCTTCGTGCCGTTCTCGCGGTCGGTCGGCGCGGTGATGGCCGAGCCCGCGACCGGCATCAGGACCGTGGCCGATCTGGCGGGACGCAGCATCGGCATCGCCGGAGGGCCGTCGGACAAGAGCTGGGTATTGCTGCAGGCCTATGCGCGCAAGACCGCCGGTCTCGAGCTCAAGGACGAGGCGGACGTCCAATTCGGTGCGCCGCCGCTGCTCAACGAACTGGTGCAGCGCGGCAGGCTCGATGCCGTGCTCAACTTCTGGAACTTCAACGCGCAGCTGGAGGGCAAGGGCTTCGTCCCGGTGATCTCGGTCCGGGACATCCTGCCGGAGCTTGGGCTCGAGGCCGACCCGCCTCTGCTTGGATGGGTGTTCGACGAGCAATGGGCCGCCGCGCATCCCGCGCTCGCCAAGGGGCTGATCGACGCCTCCTATGAGGCAAAGACCTTGCTCAAGTCCGACGACGCAGCCTGGGAAGAACTCCGGCCAGCAATGAATGCGCAGGATGAGGCGACGTTTCAGGCTCTGAAAGCAGGGTACCGCGCCGGCATTCCCGACCGCTACACGCGCAAGGACATCATCGCGGCCGAGAGCGCGTTCGACGTGATGCGGCAAGCCGATCCCGGCTCGGTCGCCAATCTCCAGGCGCTCCCGGAGGGCACCTTCTGGTCCGGCTATCTGCAATGAACCGGCCCGCCACAAGCCTGCTTGCCGGCACGCGATCAATCCGCTGGGGGGCTGGCTGGAACCGCCTGATCTCGGCGCTCGCGCTGCTGGCCCTGTGGCAGGGAGCGGCCAGCGCGATCGCCGACCCCGCCCTCCTGCCCTCGCCGCTCGCAACGCTGCAGGCCGGTCATGCCGAGCTGATGCGCGGCGAGCTCATCTTCCATGTCGCCGTAACCCTCGCGCGGGTGGCCGTCGCCTTCGCGCTTGCCATGCTGATCGGCAGCGCGATAGGCATCCTGCTCGGCCGCTCGGCGATGCTGGACCAGATCTTCAACGGCTGGCTGGTGATCGGGCTCAACCTGCCGGCGCTGGTGACCATGGTGCTGTGCTACATGTGGTTCGGCTTGACCGAGGTCGCAGCGACCCTGGCCGTCACCATCAACAAGGTGCCGACGGTCGCCGCCATCGTGCGCGAAGGCACCAAGGCGCTGGACCGCGCACTGTTCGAGATGACCCACGTTTTCAACGTGACGCCGGGGCGTGTCCTCTTGCGCGTGATCCTGCCGCAACTGGCGCCGAGCCTGATGGCGGCCGCGCGGGCGGGCCTTGCCCTCACCTGGAAAATCGTGCTGGTGGTGGAACTGCTCGGCCGGCCGAACGGCGTCGGGTTCCAGATCCGCACCTTCTTCAACTTCTTCGACATCGCCAGCATTCTCGCCTACTCGCTCGCGTTCATCGGCGCGGTCATTGCGATCGAAGCGTTCCTGCTGCAGCCGATCGACCGCCGGCTAGGCCGCTGGCGGCGCGCATGACCGGGCTGGTGCTGAGCGGCGTCACGCGCGATTTCCCAGAGCCCACCGCACGGCACGTGCTGCGCGGCATCGACCTCACCATCGCGCGCGGCGAGTTCGTCTCGCTGGTCGGCCCTTCCGGAACCGGCAAGACCACATTGCTGCGCATCATCGCGGGGCTCGACGGGGGCTACACCGGTGATATCAGGTGGCAAGGCGAAGGCAGGCCGCGCCTCGGCGTCGTGTTCCAGGAGCCGCGCCTGGTGCCCTGGCTCGGCCTCCTCGACAACCTCCTGCTGGTGAGCGGCCCGGACAAGATCGAGCGCGCGCGTGCCTTGCTGGCGGAGGTGGAATTGGCGGGCAACGAGGATGCCCTGCCCAGCCAATTGTCCGGCGGCATGCAGAGGCGGGCGGCACTGGCGCGCGCGCTGCTGGTGGAGCCCGACTTCCTCATGCTGGACGAGCCGCTGATCTCGCTCGACGCGGCGCTGGCCGAGCGGATGCGGCGGTTGCTCAACACCTATTGGCGGCAGCGCCGGACGACCACCCTGCTGGTGACGCACAACCTGGCGGAGGCGGCGGAGCTGTCTACCCGCATCCTGATCCTGTCGCCGAGCGAGGGCCGGATCGCAGCCGATTGTGGCCTGCCCCCGCCTTCGCCGCGGTCGCACAACGACCAGGCGGTCTCCGCGGTGCTCGAGGACTTGCGCCGCATCACCCATGGCTGGCCCAGGCCCGAGGACCAGCAGACGCGCGGGGAGCCGGGTGCATTCAGCCGCGCAGGGTAGGTTTTCCAGATTCTACTGGATGAGGTTGCCGCGCACATCCAGCATGGGAACGTGATATTCGCGCAGGATGGCGGTGATCTGGTCCTTGCTTTCCAGGATCACCCTGTCGATGTCGTGCTTCCAGTTGATCTCGCCCGGACGCACGGCCATGGCGATGTAGTAGTCCATGCGACTGGATTTGGCCTCATGGACCAGCGGCGTCACCACCAGGGCATCGCCGTGCTCGGCCGCGAAGTAGCCGCCCAGCGGGCCCCAGAGCAGCGCCACGTCGATGCGACCAGCGGCGAGGTCGTCCACCATGCGATGGCTTGGCGAATCGTGGCGCGTATCGACCAGCAGATCATAGGGCACGGCCTGAGCCATCAGGCCATTGCGCGCCACCACCGCAGCAGGCGGCGTGCCGGCGATCAGGCCGATCTTCCGCGATTTCAGCGTGGGATCGTCCAGCCGGTCGGCGCTGATGCCGTCCGCCTTGCGCGTGACCATCACATAGGTGGAGCGGTAATAGGGATTCGTGTTGAGCACCAGCTCCGCGCCGCTGGCGATGCCGATAACCAGGTCGCAGCGCCGCGCACGGAGCGTGTTGCGCAGAAAGCCGGTCGCCTGCGGGAACCAGGTGTATTTGACTTCGACGCCCAGCTTCGCCGCGAGCAGTTCGGCTATCTTGTTCTCGAACCCCTCGCCCTTCACGTTGGAGAAGGGCATGTTGCCGGGATCCGAGCACACGCGCAACGCGGAGCGGTCCACCGCCTCGGGCTGATCCACCGCCCATGCCGCCGTGGGCATGGCGGCGGCGAGCACCAGGAAGCAGAGGGACTTGAGCGACATGGTCGCGAGCTAGCCACCCATGCAGGCATTTTCGGCTTCCGCCGCCTCCGGCGGCTTGTCCGCGTGCTTCTCGGGCCGGCCGCGGCCCACTGCACCGTCGGAGCGCGCCTTCAAATAGGCGTAGATGTCGTCCAGGTAGCACATGACGTTTGGATCGAGGCCGAAGGCAGGCATTTTCTTCTGCACCGCCGTGTTCACTTCCTGCTTGCCGTTGACCACGATCTCGAAGAACTGCTCGTAGCTCAGCCGCTTCAGGGATTCGGTCAATGCCGGCGCAAAGGTGCTGCCGACGCCGTCCGGACCGTGGCAGGTGTGGCAGACGCTGTTATAGCGCCGGAAACCGCTGAAGGTCGGCCAGTCCACGGTGCCGTCATCGGTGATGTGATAGGGCTTTTCCTCTTCGGCGGCAGCGACATTCTCCTGCGCCTGGGCGGCAACGACGCCGCAGAGAGTAAGACCGGTTACCAAGGCAATACGCCGACGCCAATCAAAGCGCATCAAAACCCCACTTCTTGCACATATTGCATCTCATCGAGCAGGCAAAAGTGATCGGGCGGGGGCTGTTGCCACCCGCCCGATCGTCGCATGTGCCATCACTCAGGAAGCGTGAACACCGTCATGGTGCCGCCCAGCGCCGTATAGCTCGACAGCGCCTTGTAGGCACCCACCGCGCCAAGGCCGGCGGTGTCCTCGGTCAAGCCCGCCGCCATGCCGATGCCGGCCCAGCCGCCGACGCCTGAGAGGACGGCGATATACTGCTTGCCGTTGTACTCATAGGTGTTGACGTTGCCGATGATGCCGGACGGAGTCTTGAACTTGTAGAGCTCCTTGCCGGTCTCGGCGTCCACCGCCTTCAGATAGCCTTCCAGCGTGCCGTAGAACACCACGTCGCCAGCCGTCGCCAAGGCGCCGCTCCACACCGAGAACGGCTCCGGCAACGACCACTTGATCTGGCCGGTGGTCGCATCCCATGCGATGAAGTTGCCGAGATGGCTGTCGCCCTCGGGCGGATACATGCTGAGGGTCGCGCCAACATAGGGCTGTCCCGCTGTATAGGCGACCTTGAACGGCTCGTAATCCATGCAGACATGGTTGGTCGGCACGTAGAACAGGCCGGTCTTCGGCGAGTAGGCGGCCGGCTGCTGGTCCTTGCTGCCGAGCGCTGCCGGGCAGATGCCCTTTGAGTTGACGTCCTCGCCGTTGGCTTCCGTCGAGTATTCCTTCACGCGCTCCGGCAGGCCGGTCTTGATGTCGACCTTGGTGGCCCAGTTCACCGTCGGATCATACTTCTCCGCCACCAGCAGCTCGCCGGTGTCGCGATCGAGGGTGTAGCCGAAGCCGTTGCGATCGAAATGGACGAGCAGCTTTCTCTGCTGGCCGTTCATCTCCTTGTCGACCAGGATCATCTCGTTGACGCCGTCATAGTCCCACTCGTCGTGCGGCGTCATCTGATAGACCCACTTCGCCATGCCGGTGTCGGCGTCGCGCGCGAAGATCGTCATAGACCACTTGTTGTCGCCGGGCCGCTGCACCGGATTCCAGGTGCTGGGGTTGCCGGTGCCGTAGTAGACGAGGTTCAGCTCCGGATCATAGGACATCCAGCCCCAGGTGGTGCCACCGCCGATCTTCCACTGGTCGCCTTCCCAGGTCTTCAGGCTGGAATCCTTGCCGACCGGCTGGCCGAGCGCGGTGGTCTTCTCGGGATCGATCAGCATCTGATCGTCCGGACCCGCGGAGAAGCCGCGCCATGCGATGGATCCGTCCTTCATGTTGTAGGCAGTGACCTTGCCGAGCACGCCGAACTCGCCACCGCTATTGCCGATCAGGACCTTGTCCTTCACGACCAGCGGAGCCGAGGTGCCGGTCTCGCCCTTGGTCGCATCGCCGTCCGTCACGCTCCAGACTTCCTTGCCGGTCTTGGCATCGAGCGCTACCAGCTTGGTGTCCGCCTGGTGCAGGAAGATCTTGCCGTCGCCATAGGCGACGCCGCGATTGACCGTGTCGCAGCACATCACAGGGATGACGTTGGGATCCTGCTGCGGCTCGTATTTCCAGACGATCTGCCCGTCCTTGCTGAGATCGAGCGCGAAGACGGTGTTGGGGAACGGCGCATGGACGTACATCATGTTGCCGATCACCAGCGGGCCACCCTCGTGACCGCGCAGCACGCCGGTGGAGAAGGTCCACGCAACCTGCAGGTCGTCCACGTTGTCCCGATTGATCTTAGCGAGTTCGCTGTAGCGGGTGCTCGAGTAGTCGCCCAGCGGCATGACCCACTGTTTCGGATCTTCCTGAAGTTTCAGCAGCTCGTCGTTCGCCATGGCCTGCGCGCCCCACAGCGAAATCGCACCGGCGACCGCCAGCACGTACCCTGAAGCAGGCTTCAATCTTGCCATCTTTTCCTCCCGATATGGATTGGTATCCAGGCTCCGCAATGTTCTGTTGACCTGTCGGAGTGGTCCTCTCATCGCCGTCACGTCGGTCCGCTCGCACGGACGGCCGCAATCCTGGTGCTCGCAATTGTCCCACGATCCTCCATCATCGACCGCGAGCGGCGTGATAGAACGTTAATCGACAAACCTGTGAAAGAGCATTGTCCTTTGGTACAAGTTCAATCGATTGCGGATGCGAAGGCTCAATGCATGGCGCTATGCACCCTCTCACGCCTCGGCGCGAACGCGAACGCCGCGTGATCGAGCGGGCCGGCCCGCTTAGCCCGTGGTGGTGGCGAGAGCGGCCTTGCTGTCCTGCGGCGACATGCGCCGATAGACGAAATCCGGTGGCGGCTCCGACGAGGCCGTATCGGCGAGTGCGCGCAACGCATCATGCGCGGAGGACAGCGCGCAGGCCGGATCGGTGGCCGCGGCATTGCCGGTGATGGCGAGCGCCTGGCAGCGGCAGCCGCCCCAATCCACCTCGCGCTGATCGCAGCCGCGGCAGGGCTCCGGCATCCAGTCGGTGCCGCGGAACGTTTCAAACGCCTCTGAACGCGCCCAGATATCCGCCAGCGGCCGATGCCGCACGGACTCGAACGTCAGGCCGGGGATGGTTTGTGCCGCGTGGCACGGCAGGACCTCGCCGCTGGGGGTGATGTTGAGGAACTGCCGCCCCCAGCCGCCCATGCAGGCCTTTGGTTGCCGGGCATAATAATCGGGCAGCACATAATCGATGACGATCTGCCCGCGCAGCCGCTCGCGGGCCGCCTCGACCCGCCCGGTCGCCTCCTGCACCTGGGCGAGCGTCGGCATCAAGGCGGCACGATTGCGGATCGCCCAGCCATAATATTGCGCGTGCGCCACCTCCACCCGGCCGGCGCCGAGGGAAACCGCCAGATCGATCATGCGCTCGACCCGGGTGATGTTGTGGCGGTTGATGACCGCGTTGATGGTCAGTGGCAGGCCGACTTCCCGCACCGCGCGCGCGAACGCAAGTTTCTTGCCCTGGACGCCCGGGTAGTTGGCGATATAGGCAGCCGTCTGATGGTCGACATCCTGCATGCTGAGCTGCACATGATCCAGCCCGGCCTCCGCCAGTTTTGTGAGGCGCGGCTGGTCGAGGGTCACGCCGGACGTGATGAGATTGCTGTAGAGGCCGGCCTTGCGCGCGTGGGCGACCAGATCCGGCAGATCGCGCCGCACGGCAGGCTCGCCGCCGGAGAAATGCACCTGCAGGATGCCAAGCTCCGAGGCTTCGTCCAGCACGCGCATCCATTCGGCGGTGGAGAGCTCGCCCTTGGCGCGCTCCAGCTCCAGCGGGTTGGAACAATAGGGGCATTGCAGCGGACAGCGATGCGTCAGCTCCAGCAGGGCCGCCAAAGGCGGCGACAGGGTGCGGACGGCGCTCATGCGATCACGATCCGCTTCTCGATCAGCGATGCCAGCAGGTCCCTGACATCGTGCTCGATCTCGCTGCGATCGGCGCTGTAGGCGCTGGCCAGCTCATTGATGATGTCATCCAATTGCCGCGTGCCGTTGCAGCGCTGCAGGATTTCCAGGGCCGTTTCATCCGGCACCAGCACCCGCTCAGGGGCAAGGACGACCCACTGGTCGCGCGCCTTGTCGAAGGCGAGGCGGACTCCCGGCGCCAGGCCCGGGCGCGCCTCGCTTGACAGCGGGGGTATCGTCATGGCGCGGCCTCCTCCGGGCGGAACGCGCCGGGCGGGACATGCCCGGGCGCGACATAGGCGTGGTAGAGCCCATCAAGCTGCGCCCACAGCACATCGCATTTGAATTCAAGGGCGCGCAGGACAGCCTGCTGCTGGTGCGGCAGGCGCGCCTCCCGCTTCACGTATTCGATCGCGAAGTTGGCGTCGCGCGGCGCCTGCGACAGCCTCTTGTCGAAATAGCCGAGGGCTTCCCGGCCGATGAAGTCGTAGCTGGCCAGCATGCCTGCGACCCGCTCGCTGATGATCGCGGGTGCAAACAACTCGGTCAGCGAGGACGCCACTGCCTCCAGCAGGCTGCGCTCGCGCACGAAATGCAGATAGGCCTCCACGGCAAAGCGCGTGGCCGGCAGCAGCCCCTCGCCCGAGAGCACATAGTCGCGCTGGAAGCCCAGCGCATCGGTCAGGCGCAGCCAGCGCTCGATCCCGCCATCAGCCGCTTCGTCGCCGTCGTGATCGACGATCCTCTGGCGCCAGGCGCGGCGGAATTCGCGGTCCGGTGCACGCGACAGGATGGCCGCATCCTTCAGCGGAATGATGGCTTGGTAGTAGTAGCGGTTGAGCGCCCAGGCCTGAACCTGGCTCTTGGTGAGCTTGCCGCCATGAAGCAAGGCGTGGAACGGGTGCCGGTTGTGATAACGCGCGGCGCCGATGGCACGCAGGGCAGCTTCCAGTTCCTCGGGGCCCATCAACTCGCTCATAGCGTGATCCTCATACCGTCCTCGGCGACTTCCCAGCCTCGGGCTGCCACCTCCGCGCGCTCCGGCGATTCCTCATCCAGGATGGGATTGGTCGTGTTCACGTGGATGAAGATCTTGCGCCGCACATCGACCCCGTCGAAGGCGCTCAGCGTCCCGGAACCGCCATTGATGCTCATGTGACCCATGCGTTGCCCGGTCTTGTGGCTGATGCCGAGGCGCACCAACTCGTCGTCCGACCACAGGGTGCCGTCGAAGAAGAGCAGCGCCGACCCGCGCAGGCGCTCCCCCAGTTCCGGCGTCATGCGCGCGCAACCCGGCACATAATGAAGCTTGGCATGCCCGGCGGTGATTTCCAGCCCAATCGTGTCCTCGGCGGTGCCGGCCAGATGGTTTGGATCGCGCCCCTCCAGGAACAGCGGCACCTTTCCCGGAACCGCAAATGCGGTCATCGCCAAGCCAAGAGGGCCATCGCTACCCGCAAGCTCGACCCGCTCGTTCAGCGCGAAGGCCCGTCGCTGCACGAAGTCGGGATTGAGGGCGCCGAAGATCGGGTTCTCCGCCAGCACATCGTGGACGCGCCGCGTGCCCCAGAGCACGAATGGCTGGCTTTCCCGCATCGACAGCAGCCCCGCGACGTGATCGACCTCTGCGCTGGTGAGGACAACCGCGCGCACCGGAGAGTCGCGCAATCCCTCGCGTGGCCAGAGACAGCGGTTCTGGAGGAATTGCTGCCGCGCGTCGGGGGAAGCGTTGAGCATGGCCCAGCGATGGCCATCCGCGCTCACCGCCACGGAAGACTGGGTCCGCCACTTGGCACGTACGGACCCCTCCCGCGCCCGCCTACTGGTCGGCGCGTTGCAATTCCACTGGGGAAATCCTCCGCCGGCCGCAGAACCGAGCACCACCACTTCCATGGCCGTCTAAACCCTGGCTATGCGAGCTCGCCCCGCTTTGTCGGGCGGCGGAGGGCGTCGTCCTACAGGCGCGCGCAGGCGTATGAGTTGATCTCGAGGCCGACGCAAATCTCGCGCAACCGCGGAGTCTTCCAAGTCTTCATGGTCAACTCTCCAGTTCTAAGGCGATTGTTGGCTTATGTGTGTCGGCAGCAACCGACGCGACTATCCTACGTGCCAGTTTTGAAGGTTTCTAGAACAATCGCCGTTTCGACCCCTATCCTTTGGACCAAGATTCCGGCGGCACGGCGCCCGACCGCCCGAAGCATAACGTGTGCAACGCACCAAAATTGAGGCGGTTCATCGCCACGGAGAACATCTGCACGGAACCGCTGGCGTCCTGCAGCCAGCGGGTCTGCACACTAAAGGCCTCGCGTTCGCGCTCGCGCCAGACCTCGCACGTGATGGGCAGCGGACGGGCGTCGCTCCTGAGCTGCAGAAAATGCGTCAGCTCATGCACCAGGATGCTGGTCGCCGCAGGATCAGCGCCCACCGCGAGCCCTTCATCGAGAAGAATCTCGCCGCTCGGCAGGGTAAAACCGAAAACCTGGCAGGGCCGGTTACAGACCCGCCGGGCCAAATCGTCATGCGGCATTGTCGTGATCTGCGGCAGCTCGCCCGGGATGGCATAGCCGGTATAGCCCGAGATCGCGACCAGCAGCGTCAGCACCAGCTTGGTGGAAATCATGTTGCTCCTTGCCCGCTGCCGCCGAGACCCCCCATCCCAAGTTCCCATGCTAAGTCCGTTGTCCGGAAGATCAATTGAACAGCGCGCCGGTCCTGTGATTTCCTCTGTGTGAATTTTGCAGCAGGGGTGGCGGAGGAAACATGACCGCACGACCGATTCTGGCCCGCGCAAGCGCGGCTCTGATGGCGCTCAGCACCTTTGCGGCAGCGCAGCACGCGGAGGCGCACGCCTATCCCACCGAGGTCATTGCCGACTACGTCATCGGCTGCATGGTTGCCAACGGGGAGACGCAGGAGATGCTGCAACGCTGCTCCTGCAGCATCGACGCGGTCGCTTCCATCGTGCCCTACGACACCTATGAGCGGGCGGAAACCATCATCCGGATGAGCGGCGTGGCCGGCGCCAATACCGAGGTCTTCCGGGCGACGACCATGTTGAAGAATGTCGTGGACCAGCTTCGGCTGGCGCAGATCGAGGCCGATTTCCGCTGCTTCTGAGCCTTGCTCGCCACGGCGCCGGCACTCCTTGTACTTTGGGCCAAGGCACCGGAACGGCCCTTGCCGGGCATTTTTGGCCTTCCTAGAGTTTCCCCGGTCATGATTTCGGGTTCATCAATGGAAGGCTTTAACATGCGAGTCTGGAGCTGGCTGCTTGGCACACCCCTGATCCTCCCCGCCATGCTCCTGATCGGCTCCGGCATCGCACACGCGGTCGAAGCGGGCGATCCGGCCCAGGGCAAGAAGGTGTTCGTGAAGTGCCAGGCTTGCCACTCGCTGGAAACCGGGGTGAATAAGGTGGGGCCGAGCCTCGCCGGCATCATGGGCCGCGCGGCCGCCGCGGAAGCGGACTTCAACTATTCCGACGCGATGAAGAACGCGCACTTGAACTGGACGCCGGAAACCCTGGACCAATATCTCCTCAACCCGCGCAAGATGGTGCCTGGCACGAAGATGGCTTTCCCTGGCCTGCCCAAGGAGAAGGACCGCGCCGACCTCATCTCCTATCTGGAGCAGGCAGCCGGGAGCTCGCAGTGAATCGTGCCACAGTCGCACTTGCTCACCTTCGTCTCCTGGCCGCGAGCATCGCAATGCTGATCCTTGCCCCGGACGGCAGCGTTGTCGTTGCGGCCGAAGGCGACCCCCTCCATGTGCCGATCGTCTATCTGGGCGAGGCGGTCCCCGAGCCCCTCCCCTTGTCGCTGGTCGAGCCGGTCGCGACCGACAAGGGCATAGCGGGGGCCAAGCTGGCAATCGGCGACAACAATACGACGGGCCAGTTCCTCAAGCAGGAGTTCGAGCTGATCGAGAAGATCGTCCCCGAGGGCGGCGATCTCAAGACCGCCGCGGCCGGTCTGTCCGATGCGGGGCAGACGCTGATCGTGGCGGACCTCGCGGCCCCGCGCCTGCGCGAGCTGGCCAATCTGCCGGAGATGAGGAATGCCATCATCCTCAACATCCGCGCGGAGGACGACGAACTGCGCACCAGCGAATGCAAGCCGAACGTCTTTCACGTCATCCCCAGCCGTGCGATGAAGGCTGACGCCCTCGGTCAGTGGCTGGTCAGGAAGCAGTGGATGCGCTGGGTACTGATCTACGGCGTCAACGAGCCGGACAAGGCCTTTGCCGAGGCCATCCGCCGCGCGGCCAAGCGCTACCGGGCCGAGATCGTCGAGGAGCGTGCCTATGAGTTCAAGGCCGGCTCGCGGCGTACCGACACCGGCGAACAGCAGGTGCGCGAGCAGATGACGCTGCTGACGCAGCGCCTTCCGGAGCACGACGTGCTGATCGTGGCGGACGAGAGCGAGGTGTTCGGAGACTACCTGCCCTATCGCAACTGGGACGCCCGCCCGGTCGTGGGAACCAGCGGCCTGGTCCCGACCTCCTGGCACCGCAGCCAGGAGCAATGGGGAGGAACGCAGTTGCAGCGGCGGTTCACCCGTGCCTCCAATCGCTGGATGCTGGAGCGGGACTACGCCGCGTGGGAGGCGGTGCGTACCATCGGCGAAGCGGTGACGCGCACCAGCAGCGGCGATCCCGCCGCCTTGCGGGACTATATCATCTCCGATTCCTTCGAGCTTGCCGCCTTCAAGGGCAAGCCGCTGACCTTCCGCAAATGGGACCAGCAGCTTCGACAACCCATCCTGCTGGCCACGCCGCTGATGCTGGTCTCGGTGTCGCCCCAGGAAGAGTTTCTGCACCAGCGCACGCCGCTGGATTCGCTTGGGCATGACGAACCGGACTCGACTTGTCGGTTGAATCAATGATCGGCTAGCCGAAGACGATCGCCGACTGAGCACCAGACCCCAGGGAGGAAACGATGCTGCAGCGGAAATGGATGGCGTTGTCGGTTGCGTTGGCCTGCTCGACCGCTCTCGACCAGGCAAGAGCGGCAACTGCCTATGTGTCGAACGAGAAGGGCAACACGATCAGCGTCGTCGACCTGGACAAGATGGAGACTGTCGCGACCGTTCCGGTCGGCGAACGGCCGCGCGGCATCACCCTCAGCCACGACAAGAAGCTGCTCTATATCTGCACCAGCGACGCAGATCATATCGAGGTGCTGGACCTGGAGAGCCTGGAGGTGATCCGGACCCTGCCCAGCGGCCCCGATCCGGAGCTGTTCGTGCTGTCCCGGGACGGCAGCACGCTCTATATCGCGAACGAGGACAACAACTTCGTGACCGTGCTCGACCTCACCCAGGGGGTCGTGGCCACCGAGATTCCGGTCGGCGTCGAGCCGGAGGGTATGGCGATCAGCCCCGACAACAAGGTACTGATCAACACCTCCGAAACGACGAACATGGCGCATTTCATCAACACGGAGACATTGGAGATATTCGACAACGTGCTGGTGGATTCGCGCCCGCGCTATGCCGAGTTCACGCCAGACGGCAAGGAGGTCTGGGTCTCCTCGGAAATCGGCGGAACCGTGAGCGTGATCGATGCGGGCAGCCGCGAGATCCTGAAGAAGATCGGCTTCGAGATCCAGGGCGTGCGCGCCGACACCATCCAGCCGGTCGGCGTCCGGATCACACCCGACGGCAAGACCGCCTTTGTCGCGCTGGGGCCGGCTAACCGCGTCGCGGTGATCGACGTCGCCAGCCGCGAGGTGCAGGACTACCTCCTGGTGGGCCAGCGGGTCTGGCAGCTCGACTTCACCCCGGATGCCAAGCTGCTGCTCTCGACCAACGGCGAATCGAACGATATCTCGGTGATCGATGTCGCCGAACGGAAGGTCATCAAATCCATCCCTGTCGGAGAGCTGCCCTGGGGGGTCGCCATCCGCTGACATGGCCGAACTCGCGCATCTTCCCGTCAACCCCGCCTCTTCCGCGCCGGATGCGCTGACCGTCGACGGATTGACGCATCGGATCGGCGGGCGCGTGGTGCTGGAGCAGGTCGGCCTGGCAGTGCCGGCCGGCCGTTTCGTCACGCTGCTGGGACCGAACGGCGCCGGCAAGACCACCCTGCTGTCGCTGGTCACCCGCCTCTATAACGCGCAGCAGGGAAGGATCACGGTTTTCGGCCATGACGTGCGCAAGGAAAGCTCCGCCGCCCTCGCCATGATGGGCCTGGTGTTCCAGCAGCGCGCCATCGATCCCGACCTGACGGCGCGGCAGAACCTTTCCTATCACGCGGCGCTGCACGGATTGCCGGGCAAGGTGGCGCGCGCGCGGATCGCGGCGGAGCTGGAGCGCATGAACCTTTCCAAGGATGCGGACCGGAAGATCCGCACCTTGTCCGGAGGCGAATCGCGCCGCATCGAGATCGCCCGCGCCCTCTTGCACAATCCGAAGCTCCTGCTGTGCGACGAGGCGACGGTCGGGCTCGACGTGCGCAGCAGGGCCGACATCATATCCGACGTGCGCGGCCTGGTGCGGGACCGGGGAACGGCGGTGCTGTGGGCGACACACCTGATCGACGAGGTGGAGCCGGAGGATTTCGTCATCATCCTGCATCGCGGGAAGGTACGACGCCAGGGCCGCGCGGCCGAGATCGCCGCATCGCTGGGTGCAGACGGCCTGAACGAGGCGTTCCGGCGAGTCACCGAGGCGGCGGCATGAGCCCGGCCGCGATGCTCCGCTGCTTCCGCGGCATCCTGTGGCGCGAGATCCTCCGCTTCCTGCAGCAATACTCCCGGTTCATCGCGGCCCTGGTGCGGCCGCTGATCTGGCTGTTCGTGTTCGCCGCCGGCTTCCGCTCCGTCCTCGGCGTCTCGATCGTACCGCCCTACGAGACCTACATTCTCTACGACGAGTATGTGATCCCCGGCCTCATCGCGATGATCCTGCTGTTCAACGGCATGCAAGGCTCCCTCTCCATGGTCTATGACCGGGAACTGGGCAGCATGCGCGTGCTGTTGACCAGCCCGATGCCGCGCTGGTTCCTGCTACTGTCCAAGCTGCTGTCGGGCACCCTGCTGTCGTTGGCGCAGGTCTACGTGTTCCTGCTGATCGCGTTCGCCTACGGCATTGAATTGCCGCTGGCCGGCTATATCAATGTGATGCCTGCGCTGCTGCTGTCCGGAATGATGCTGGGCGGACTGGGTCTGCTGCTGTCCTCCATGATCAAGCAGCTGGAGAACTTCGCGGGTGTCATGAATTTCATCATCTTTCCGATGTTCTTCACCTCCTCCGCACTCTATCCGTTGTGGAAGGTGGAGGAAGCGAGCCCGCTCCTGCGCGATATCTGTGACCTCAATCCGTTCACCTACGCGGTGGAATTGATCCGCTTCGCGCTCTATGGCCGATTCGAGAGCTTCTCCGCCTTGGTGGTCGCCGGCTGCATGGTGGCGTTCGTCGCCGGCGCGATCATCGCCTATGATCCATCGAAGGGCATCATCAACCGTGTGCGCGCCGGCGCCGCAGCCTGAGGAGAATGACGTGAGGGACGATGACAGGATTGCACGCGCTCGACCGGTTCGCCTGTTGGCGACGCTGTTGACCGCGTCGATCTGCGCGAGCGCCGCGATGGCGCAGGGCACGGAGGCTCCGGGAAGCAGCGCTGAGCCAGGCGCACCATCCGAGTGGCCATGCGAGCAGCCGCTGCGTCCGGAGATGTCGATCGGCGCCATGTGGCATGGCCCGGATCCCGCGAACCTGCGGAACGATTGGCGCGACATCCCGGCGGTTGTCACCCTGATCAACCAGATCGCGCCGCGCAGCGTGCCGCAGGAGGAAGCGGTGGCTAATATCGGCCGCTTTGCCACCGGCTATCAGGGCGAGGAGCGCGCACAAGCCTTGACCGAATTGTTTGTCGGCTTATTCGAGACGCTGAGCGCCGAACGCAGCGACATCGTGCGCGGCATCAAGCGGTTCTACCGGCGGCAGGATGCGCTGGCCCGTCGGATCGAGGAGGGTTGGAAAAATCTCGGCGAGATCGACCCCAATGCGACCGACCCCCAGACGATGGAGCAGCGGGTCAACCTGCAACAGCAGGTGGATTGGGACAGCCGCATCTTCGATGACCGACAGCGCCTGCTTCCGGTCGTCTGCGAGCAACCCCGGGTCCTCGAGCAGCGCGTGTTCGCCCTCTCCCGCGCCATCCAGGAGCAGCTTCAGGCCATTCAGTAGCCGGGCGGCGTTTCGGCTCGACAGGTGCGGCATCCGCGTCGCGCGGGAGTTTACGCCATCCGACCTAGGCTACTTGCGTGCAACGCCCATTGAATTCCTGAGCACATGAAATATCATATGCTTGCTGCATCGCAGCATGGGATGCCGGTACGCGAGACCGGGCATGTCGGGGGACTACTGTTCGCAGTGCTAACCGGCCGTTAAGCGGCCGGTGGTAGCGTATGTGCGCTACGAAAACAGGCGTGGTTGTTTACACCTCAATCCGCCGGCTTCGGTCGGCACGTTTGTGTGAGAACGGGTCATGCTCTATTCGCTTGTGATATCGGTCTGCATGGTCACCACGCCGACCGATTGTAGGATCTACGAACAACCGGTCACGGAGTTGTCGCCCCATCCGTCGACCGCCTTCATCCAGGCGCAGGCGCTGGTCGCCCAGTGGATGGATAAGCATCCGGGCTTCAAGCTCGACACCTGGCGTCTGGAACCAGGGCGCGGCGCCTAAGCCCGCCTCTTCCACCTCGCTCCGCTAGTTCCGGATCGCACGGTCGGCGTTTCTCGCCGTGTCGAGATTGTGCGCCTGATCCGCGCCGCGCAGATCGATCAGCTTCGCCGACGCGATGTCCGCCCGATCAAAATCGGCACCGGCGATGTTGGCGCCGGTAAGGTCCGCCCCGGCAAGCTCGGCCAGCATGAGATTCGCCCCCGAGAGATTCACTCCCGCCATCCTGGCGAACTTCATGCGCGTGCGCGAAAGGTTCGCGCCGGAGAGATCGGCGTCGACGAGATTGGCGGAATCGAGCACGGCCCGCATCAGCCCCATGGACTGGTTCTTCATATCGGCGGAGAGATCGGCGCCGCGCAAGCTCGCGCCCCTGAGATCGGCGCGCATCAGGTCCCCGGCAATGCGGGCGTTTGACAGATCCGCCCCGACCAGGCTGGCGCCGCGCATCTGCGCGGCGAACAGGGACGCGCCCGCGAGGCTGGCTCGGGACCAGTCGCTGTCGAGCGCCCAGACCTGGTCGAGAATCGCGCCATCGAATCGGGCTCCGATCAGCGTCGCCTTGTTCAGATAGGCGCCGCGCAGGTTGACCCGCGAGAAATCGAGGCCAGACAAATCGAGACCGTTGAGCCGTCGCAGCGACAGGTCCGGGGGCTGACTGGAATCGAGGAGCGCCGCGACCTCCTCCCGCGTCATCTCCGCTTCCGTGAAAGTGGGCGAGGAGAGATTGACGTTGCTCATCATGTCCTGCGCGGCCGAAAGACCTGGCGCGAGGAGGAATACAATCAGCCCGAAGAGCCTTGGCGCGCGTCGTCTCATATGCGCCTCATGCGTGAGGCCACAGCTTTGCGCCGATGGCTGGGCGCGTAAACGGGCGAACGCCGAATTCATCCCAAAGAATAAGGTACGGCATGTCCGCGAGGCAGGGCGTCCGGAGGCCAGGGCCGCCTCTCCCAGGCCGGGTCCCGGCGCCATATCTCGCACTCGACGGACTGGCACGCTTGGCTTAGTGTTGCGCCGGTAAAATTCAGAAATGTTAAGAACGAGCGCAGCGGAGGCATCGATTCATGGCTTCAGTCGATCTGGTCGATGTGCGCAAGGCCTATGGCGACCATGAGGTCATTCATGGCGTTTCCATCAGCATCAGCGATGGCCAGTTCGTCGCGCTGGTCGGGCCGTCGGGCTGCGGCAAGTCGACCCTGCTGCGCATGATCGCGGGGCTGGAGCCGATCACCGCCGGCGAAATCCGGATCGATTCCAAGGTGGTCAATGACCTGGAGCCGAAGGATCGCGACATCGCGATGGTGTTCCAGAACTACGCGCTCTATCCGCACAAGAACGTCGCCGACAACATGGGCTTCGCGCTGCAGATGCGCCGCGTGCCAAAGCCGCAGATCGCCGAGCGCGTGAAGCGAGCGGCGGAGATCCTGGGCCTTGTTCCCTATCTCGGCCGCTATCCGCGCCAGTTGTCCGGCGGCCAGCGCCAGCGCGTCGCCATGGGCCGGGCGATCGTGCGCGATCCGAAGGTGTTCCTGTTCGACGAGCCGCTCTCGAACCTCGACGCCAAGCTGCGCGTGCAAATGCGGGCCGAGATCAAGGAACTGCACCAGCGGCTGAAGACCACCACGGTGTACGTGACCCACGACCAGGTCGAGGCCATGACCATGGCCGACAAGATCGTGGTGCTGCACGATGGCGTGGTCGAGCAGATCGGCTCCCCGCTCGAACTCTATGACCGGCCGGCCAACCTGTTCGTGGCCGGCTTCATCGGATCGCCCGCGATGAACATGATCCAGGGCATCATCCGGCCCGGCGCGACCCCGACCTTCGAAGCGGAGGACGGGACGCAACTGCCGCTGAGCGGCGCCCCCAGCAACAGCGACGGCAGGAAGGCCATCTATGGATTCCGGCCGGAGCACCTGACCCTGGGCGGGCCGGTGAAGACCGAGATCGCGGTCATCGAGCCGACCGGCTCCGAGACGCAGGTGGTGGCGCGCCTTGCCGGGCAGAAGATCGTCGGCGTGTTCCGCGAGCGCATCTCCGCCCGGCCGGGGGAGATGCTGGCGGTCGCACCCAATCTTTCGTCAGTCCATCTGTTCGACGCCACCTCGGGCCAGCGGCTGCAATAGCCGGCGCTGCACGCGCGAAAACGCCCGCGGCGGTTTGCTGCTACGCACACAGTCGCGGGGCGGTGCAGGGCTGTACACGGCCGGGCCTTAATTGACAATCACAGGGCCGGTTTGCATACTTTCCGCTGCGTCCTTCAAACAAGAGGTTGTGCCGGAACCGCGTGCGTGAGTCCTCTCGCGAGCGGCTTTTGAGCCCAACCGGTACAACGTTTCATCGCACGGGCGCGAAGGGGAGGAAATCTATGAAAGTCGAGCTGTACAATTTGCTTACCCGCCGTGCCGTGCTGAAGGGTGGCGCGGCCGCGGCGGCACTGGGCGTCGCGGGCGCCGCCGGCGTTCTACCGAAATCGGCCAATGCCGATCTGCGCGCCGATCTGCTGAAGATTCCCGGCGTCAACATGGGATCGCCGACCGACGCCGATTGGCAGAAGGTCGGCGAGCTGTGCCTTGGCTCGACCAAGGCGACGGTGCAGCAGGGCGAGTTCCAGGGTGTCGAGCTGACCTTCATGGGGCTCAACAACCAGAACCTCCACAATCTGCTGTTCCGGGGATTCCTGAAGCCGTGGGAAGCCTATACCGGCGCCCGGATCAACTGGATCGATCTGGCGCAGGCAGATTACAACCCGCGCCTGCAGCAGGCGATTGCGACCGGCACGGTCGACTTCGACATCGTGGAGATGGGCGCGCCGTTCGAAGGCGACGTGTGCGGCAAGGGCCTGGCATCGGCGATGCCGGACTGGGTCAAGCAGCAGATCGACATGGACGACTATGTCGGCTACCTGAAGGCGCCGGTCGGCACCTGGGAAGGCAAGACCTATCGCATCTCGATCGACGGCGACTGCCACAACTTCAACTATCGCACCGACTACTTCGCGGATGCCGAACTAGCGGCCGCCTGGAAGGCCGAGGGGCACCAGGGAGAATGGGAAGTGCCGAAGACCTGGCAGAAGGTCCAGGAGGTCACCAAGTTCCTCAAGGGCAAGAAGATCGCCGGGCAGGACGCCTATGGCTATCTCGACCCGATCAAGCCCTGGGGCGGCTTCGGCTTCTACTTCCTCGCCAGCCGCGCGACCGCCTATGCCAAGCATCCGGACGACCGGGCCTGGCTGTTCGATGCCGACACCATGAAGCCGCGCATCAACAATCCCGCCTGGGTGCGCGCGATCCAGGACGTGATCGACGCCCTGCCCTATGAGCCGGCCGACCAGCTCAATGCCGATCCGAACACGACCGGATTCTCGCAGTTCCTCGCCGGCACCGGCTCGATGGTGACCTGGTGGGGCGATGTCGGCTCGAACGCAAAGACCAACGACAGCTCCGTCGTCGGAGATGTCTGCGGCTTCTCGATCCTGCCCGGCTCGGACGACGTCTACAATTCCAAGACCGGCCAGTGGGACAAGCTGGCGAGCGGGCCGAGCTACGCGCCCAACATGGCCTATATCGGCTGGGGCATCTATGTGATGGCCCGGGTCGACAGTGATTCCAAGAAGCACAAGGCGGCTTGGAGCGCGGCGGCACATCTGGGTGGCAAGGACATCTCGCTGTGGATGGCCGCATATCCGTCGGGCTTCCAGCCCTATCGCAACAGCCACTTCAACATCCCGGAATGGGTCGGCGCCGGCTACGACGAGGCTTTCATCAAGTCGTACCTGGATTCCGAGGCCAATTCCTACAACCACCCGAACGCGGCGATCGAGCCGCGCATCCCAGGCATCTTCCAGTACTACAGCGTCGCGGAGGACGAACTCACCAAGATCTGGTCGGGCGGCTCGGACGCGCAGAGCGGTGCGGATCGGATCGCGGCGGCCTGGGAGAAGATCACGGACGAGATCGGGCGCGACAAGCAGATCGCGCTCTACAAGGCCTCTCTCGGCATGTAGGCCGACGCGCTTCGGGGAAGGTCTATTGGACTGGTGGCGCCGGCCGGCGTCACCAGTCTCTGTTTTCATGGAATCCGCCGCTTTTTCTCTAGTATCGTCGCTGCATGGACCAGGCCGCACCAACCACGACCGCACCGATGCCCTCCAAGGCCGCCCTGTCGGCGCTCTCCTCCGCCCAGGCCGTGACCTCCGGCGTCTCGCAGACCAGAGTCGAGGACGGCAGGCGCATCATCATCCTGGCCTCGGTCGGCTTCGCGGCGGTGGTGCTGATCCAGATCCTGTTCGACGGCGGCCTGCTGACCTGGGGCTTCGAGAACTGGCGGCCTGTCCTCTACGCCTACCTGATGTGGGGCATCGCGCTCGGATTCGGGCTGGTGATGAGCCGCGGCGGAGCGGGCCACAGGGCCCTGTTCGTGCTACCGGCGGTGCTGTTCACGGTCGCGATGGTGATCTTCCCGACCTTCTTCGGGCTCTATATCGCCTTCACCGACTGGAACCTCTCCTCCTTCGAGGGGCGCCGTTTCAGCGGGTTCAAGAATCTCTACGCGCTGTTCTCCGATCCCTATTACTGGAATGCGCTCCAGAACATGGTTTTCTATGTCCTGATGGTGCTGCCGCAATATGTGATCGCCTTCGGCCTGGCGCTGCTGCTAAATGCCGAGATCCGGGCGCGCAAGTTCTTCCGCGTTGCGTTCCTGCTGCCCTTCATGCTGAGTCCCGTGGCCGTGAGCTGGATGATCGGAAAGTCGCTCATGGAGTACCGCTTCGGCCCGATCTCCAATCTCGCGCGGCTCCTCGGCTGGGATAGCCCCGCCTTCTTCACCTCGCCCTGGATCGCCAAGGTCAGCATCGCGCTCATGGATGCGTGGGTGTGGATACCCTTCATGATGGTGATGCTGCTGGCCGGACTGCAAGCGCTGCCCAAGGAGCTCTCCGAGGCCGCCAAGGTCGACGGCGCCAGCAAATGGCAGAGCTTCTGGCAGATCACCTTCCCGCTGATGCTGCCGGTCAGCGTGACCGCCATCGTGCTGCGCATCATCTTCCAGTTGAAGCTGGCGGATATCGTGATCAACGTGACCTCAGGCGGGCCGGGCGGCGCCACCGACACGGTGTCGTCCTTCATCTTCCGCGAGTATCGCGACCGATCCAATGTCGGCTACGGCACGATGCTGGCCGAGTTCTACCTGATCGTAATCATCATATTCATCCTGGTGCTGCTGCATTGGATCAGCCGCTGGATGAGGAAGATCAACTAGATGGGCCGGACTGGAGCACGGACTGGCGGCATCAGCGCGCGGTATTTCTCGAGCCGGATTGTGATCTACGGGCTGCTGATCCTGTGGGCGATCATCTGCCTGTTCCCGATCTATTGGACCTTCACCACCTCCTTCAAGGTGGCGGTGAACGTGACGCAGGGGCACCTCATTCCCTGGGTCGATTTCACGCCGGACTGGCGGGGCTGGCGCTCCATCGGCCTTTCGCCCGATACGATCGGCGAGACCTCGACCCCGCGCGAGGAGTTCCTGAAGCGGTTCGAGAACAGCATCATCGCCTCGCTCTGCGCCGCGGCACTGGCGGTCGTCATCGGCTCCTGCGCGGCCTACGGCCTCAGCCGCTTCAATTACAAGTTCGGGCCGATGCGAAACAAGGACATCTCCTTCTTCTTCCTGTCGCAGCTCATCCTGCCGCCGGTGGTGCTCGCGATGCCGTTCCTGGTGCTCTACAAGGAGCTGGCGCTGCTCGACACACGCATCGGCCTCATCCTCATCTACACGCTGACGGTGCTGCCGATCGTGATCTGGATCATGCGCGACCAATTCGACACGATCCCGACCGAGCTGGAGCAGGCGGCGCTGGTCGACGGCTGCTCGGCCTGGAGCGCGTTCCTGCGCATCATCCTGCCGATCGCCCTGCCGGGCATGGTGGCGGCCTTCATCCTTTCCGTCATCCTGTGCTGGAACGAGTATTTCTTCGCCGCCCTGCTCACCAGCACCAGCGCCAAGACGCTACCGGTGATGGTGGCGAGCCAGACCGGATCGCAGGGCATCAACTGGTGGTCGATGGCAGCGCTCTCGACCGCGGCGATCCTGCCGCTGATCGTCATCGGTATCTTCCTGGAACGCTATATCGTGAAGGGCCTGACGGCAGGCTCGGTCAAATAGAATCGAGCGCGGCCATGCTCTTGCGCGTGGCGGGATAGAGATCGCGAAAAATGCTGTAGAGCCTGGCGTAGCGCGCGCGATGCGCCGCGTCGGGCTCGAAGGTGGTGGCGACCGGATTCCACGCCTCGATATCGCCCGCCTTGACCTCGCCGATCGCCATGGCCGCCAGGAACGCATCGCCATAGGACGCGCCGATGGTCTTCTCCCGCACGATCTGCGTGCGGCCCGCTATGTCCGAGGTCGCCTGTGCCCACACCTTGTTCTTGGTCCCGCCGCCGACCGCGTAGATCGCCTTCGGCTCCTGCCCCACTTCGGCATAGGTTTCGAAGATGTGGTTGGTGCCGCAGGCGATGCCCTCCAGCAGCGCGCGAAACAGGTCGCCGCGCTCATGGGTCAGGTTGAGGCCGAAGATCATGCCCTTGGCCTGAGGGTCATGAATCGGCGTCCGCTCGCCCGAAAAGTAGGGCAATAGCACCAGGCCCTTCGCGCCCGCCGGCGATTTCTCCGCTTCCTGTGTCAGCGTGACGATCGCGGTTTCGGGGTCGAGCTCGCGGGCGAATTGCTGGCGGAACCAGTGGGTGAGCGTCCCGCTGGTGGCGAGACCGGACATCGAGGCGTGCTGCCCGGGAAACAGCCAGGGCGCATACCAGAGCCGTGGATCGGTCACGCGCTCGCGCGTGATCTCGATGATGAAGATGGTCGAGCCGTACATCAGCATCATGTCGCCCGGCTTGGCGACGCCGACGCTGAGGGCCTCCGCCGCGGCATCGATCGTGCCGACAATCACCGGCGTTCCGGCCGCAAGGCCCGTCTCCTCGGCCGCGCGCTGGGTCACCGTGCCGGCGATATCGGTCGTCCAGGCCGGCTCCGGCAGTTTGTCGAGGGGGATGATGTCGCTGGCGAGCTCGTCACTGTACGCCAGCCGGTCCGGCAGATAGAGCGGGCTGGTGTTCGCCGCCGAATAATGATCGATGACGAAGCGTCCTGTCAGCCGGTGGACCAGATAAGAGGTAGAGGTCAGGACCTTATGCGTCCTGGCAAAGAGTTCGGGACGATGGCGCTTGAGCCATAGGATCTTGGGCCCGACCGATTGCGAGGTCAGCGCGTTGCCGCATTTCGCAATAATCGTTTCGGCGCCGATCCGCTGACTCAGGCTTTTGATCTCTTCCGCCGCGCGCGTGTCGATGCCGTAGAGCACACCATTCATCAGCGGCGCACCGTCGGCATCGACCGGCAGCATGCAAGGACCGATGGCGCTGGTGCCGATCGCGGCAATGGTGGTTGGATCGATCCTGCTCTCCGCCAGCATCTTGCGCGTGACGAAGACGAAATCGCCCCACCAATCCTCCTGCGGCCGATGCTCGGCCCAGCCGGGCTGCGGCACCAGCATCTGGTGCGGTCGGGCGGCCGTCGCGACGATCCGGCCATCCTGGTCTGCGATGACGCCCTTGGTCTCGAAAGTACCAATGTCGACGCCAAGATAGTGCTTCATTCGAGATACTGATCCCGATCGAGGCTGAACTTGCGGTCGATGCGCGATATGCCGGCGACCAGCAGCCTGGCCAAGCCTTCCAGGTCGGTGAGATCGCACATCTCCAGCGAGGAATGAGTGTAGCGCGTCGGGAAGCCGAGGTCGATGCAGGCGACGCCCGTGCCGGTCACCTGCACGTAGGATGAATCGGTGAGCGCCCCGATATGGGCGCTGCGCTGAAGCGGAATCCGTTCGGCCGACGCCGTCGTTTCGAACAGCTCCACCAGGGCCGGATGCGGAATCGTGCCGTTGAGCGTGCCCCGGCCATGGAAGCTGTAGAGGCTGATACCCGGTCCGCCACCCAGTCTCACGTCGCCGCGCTGAGTCATGTCCGGCGTGTCCGTCGCGAGGATCAGATCGAGCTGGATCGCAATGTCGGGATTGAGCGCCTGCGCCGCCGTGACCGCCCCGCGCAGGTTGAACTCCTCCTGCACCGAGAAGACCAAGTGAAGGCTCGGGCGCTTGGTGTTGTCCTTGAGGGCTCGTGCGACCTCCAGCATCACGGCGCAGCCGGCGCGGTCGTCCACCGAGGTGCCGGCGATGCGGTTATTCGCAAGCTCCATCACGTTCGGCGCATAGACGATCGGTGCGCCGACCACCACGCCGGCGCCGGCCGCCTCCGCCGCGCTGCGGAAGCCGCAATCGATATAAAGGTCGGAATAAGGCAGGACCTTGTATTTCTCATCCGGCTGGGTCGCGTGATGGCTCTTGTTGGCGATGATGCCGATAATGGTCTTGCCCTTTCCGCCCGACACGCGCACCGCCTGGGACGGCAGGGCCTTCTCCGGCACGCCGCCGACGCGCTCGACGCGCAGCAGTCCGTTCGCCTCGATCTTGCGCACGACCAGCCCAAGCTGGTCCATGTGCGCGAACAGCATGACCGAAGGCGCGCTCCTGTCGCCCGGCAAGGTCGCGATCAGATTGCCCATGCGGTCGCTGCGCGATGGAATGCCGAGCTCGGAAAGCTGTTTCGCCAGCAGGCGGCGCACCGGACCCTCATGGCCGCTGAGGCCGGAGGTCGCCATCAGCGCCGTCAGCCAACCCTTGATCCGCTCCTGTGGCCCGCTTTTCGCCCCCCGCACCGCCATGCTCACTGCCCCCGTGCCACGCGCGCCAGGCGCATGAATTCCTTCGCGCGCTCCGGATCGACAGGGTTCCAGGTATTGCCGTCGACCTTCAGCGCAGTGCCGACGATGCAGCCATCGGCGACCTTGAGCACGTCGGCGACCGTCGCATGCTTCACGCCCGTATTGGCGAGCACCGGTGTGTCAGGCAGCACCTTCTTGACCGCCTCGAGCTCCGACAATGCAGCAGCCTCGCCGGTAATGATGCCGGAGACCAGGATTGCATCGGGAATGGAGGAGAAGACCGCGCTGCGCGCGCGGTCCGCCAGGCTGCGCTGGTCGAGCGAGAACGCGAATTCGGCCGAGATGTTGTCGAGCATGGCGAGATCACGTCGCCCCAGCCGGTCGCGGTAGCGCAGGGCGGCGCCGGCATTCGGCGTCCACGGCCCCATGTCCGAAGCGTAGGCGCCGGTCAGGATCTCGCGGATGAAGCTGGCCCCGGTCGCCGCCGCCAGCGCGACCGAGCTCATCGGATCCCACAGCACATTGACGCCGAATGGCACGGTGATCTCGCGCTTCACCTGGCCGATGGCATAGGCCATGGTCGCGGTGGAGGCGGTATCGACCTTGAACTCGTAGGGCCGGTCATTCTCGTTGCCGAACATCACCGCGTCGACCCCGGCCGCCTGCAGCGCCCGCAAATCCTTGCGGATGCCTTCGACCAGCCCATCCAGGCCGGCTTCCGCATCATAGAGCGGCGAGCCGGGCAGCGCGCCGAAATGCACCATGGCAATGACTGGCTTCCTGCCGGGAAAGATCCTCGCGTATCGCGTTGTCATGACGGATGGATGGCTGTTGAGCGTAGATCCAGTTGGTAACGGAATCCCCGTCTACTCGCAAGATGAGCCGGCCCAGGGCCGGACGGAGCCTAGCAGTCGCGGGCCTGGATCAGGCGCATGCGGTCGCCGAGCAACTGCACGCAGGTCAGCTTGCCGGAGAAATAGGCGCCCGTGTCGATGCCGATGCGGTTGCCGAGCAGCTCCGCCTCGCTGCGCGGCGTGTGGCCGTGGACGACGATGATGCCCTCCTCATGCTCGCCATCATAGGTCAGGAAGGGGCCGCGCACCCACAGAGGGTCGCGATCCTCGTCCAGCCCGCTCTTCGGCAGGCGCCGCCAATCGCGTTTCAGCGCGGCAAGTCCGATCTGCGGATGGATGCCGCCATGGACGAAGAGATACTGGCCGAGCCGGTAGTGATTGCCGAGCTTGAACAGCTTCTCGATCCGCTCCATGCCGAGATCTGAGGCCAGCGCAGCCACGAACGCCTCCGGGTCTGCCGTCTTGGCGTCCGGCAGCCCGATCTCGCGCGCGAGCGCGCTCGCGCCATTGTCGAGCCAATTCCACAGAACGTCCTGCCGTTCCGCGCCCTTGCTCTCCAGGAAGTGACGCATGAACTGCTCGTGATTGCCGGGCAGGCACACGGCCTCGACCTTCGGATGCTTGATACCATCCAGGACCCGCTTCAGCACGGCGAGGCCGGCCGGACCGCGGTCGATATAGTCGCCGAGCGTGACCAGCAGGGCGTTGTCGAGGCGCTCCTCATCAACGACGCGCAGAATGGCGGAGACCAGGGGCTCGAACAGATCCATCCGGCCATGGACATCGCCGATGGCGAAGGCGGGACGGGAAGCGGTTGCTGGCGCGCTCTGCCATTCGCCGATTGTCGGTGCAACAGACATGGCCATCACGTTAGGAGCAGCAGGACCTGCGCACAATCCCAGACGGAATGCTACGATGGCCAGTAAAAGGTTACGGATTTATTAGCGGCTCGCCCGCGCCGCTCTATCAAAAGCTGTGCCGCGACGAGCGACGCAAGCGGCCGGCCCGCGGCATGACATCCAAGCAATACACTCACGCGGCCGACGGCGATTTACAGGCCGGCGGGAGGATTCTAGGCTCGAGCGCGAACAACAAAGCCAGGGGAGGCGATCGGCCATGGAACGCATCGCGTTGGGCGTGATCGGCTGCGGGTTCTTCGCACAGAACCACCTGCACGCATGGACGGATTTGAGATCCAAGGGAGTCGAGATCGCCGCCGTCTGCGACGTCGATGAAAGCAAGGCCCGCGCCGCCGCGGACAAGTTCGGCGTCAAGAGCTGGTACAAGGACGCCGAGACCATGCTCAAGCAGGAGAAGCTGGGCCTGGTCGACATTGTCACGCGCGTCGAGACCCATCGGGACGTGGTTTCCCAGGCGATCCGCCCTCGCGTCCCTACCATCGTGCAGAAGCCGTTCGGTCCCGATCTCGCCGCCTGCCGCGCCATGGCGGACGAGGCGCAGAAGGCAGGCGTCTTTCTCGCCGTGCATGAAAATTTCCGGTTCCAGGTCCCGATGCGTCGGATCGCCGAGTTGCTGCGCGCGGGCGCGATCGGCACGCCTTCCTGGGCGCGCGTCAGCTTCCGGACCGGCTACGACATCTACAAGGGGCAGCCCTATCTCGCGAACGAGGAGCGGTTCGTCCTGATCGACCTCGGCGTACATGTGCTCGACCTGGCGCGCGTGTTCCTGGGCGAGGTCGAGCAGCTCTCCGCCGAGCTGCAGCGCCGCAACCCGGACGTCCGGGGCGAGGATACGGCGACCATGCTGCTGCGGCACAAATCCGGCGCGGTCTCCATCGTCGAGTGCACCTATGAATCCCGCCGCCTGCCGGACGTCTTCCCCGAGACGTTGCTGGAGATCGAAGGTCCCAAGGGGGCTATCGTCCTCAAGCCCGGCTCTGTCCTCGATGTCACGATCGCTGGCAAAACGACGACCCATGACGTGGATGCGCCGGTCCTGAACTGGGCGGAGCGGCCGTGGCATATCATCCAGGAAAGCGTGGTCGCCACCTGCGAGCACATGCTGGAGGCGCTGCGCGCCGGCCGAGCGGCCGATACCGCGGCGCTCGACAACGTGCGGACCTTCACTCTGGTAGAGGCGGCCTACCAAGCCGCCGCCGCGGGCCGCGCGGTGCGCCTCGCCTGAGCTGGCCGCGCGAGGTCAGCTCCTGAGGCGCGCTCCCTTCGGGTCATAGGCCGGTTCGCGTAGAACGACTGCGTCGCGCAATTCGCCGATCACCTCGACGCCCAGCCTGGCATCGGAACCGGCCAGGGCCTTGTCGACATAGGCGAGCGCCAGGCTCTGCCGGACATGGTGACCATAGGCGCCGGAGGTGACGAAACCGACCAGCCTGCCGTCATGCTTGACCGGCTCGAAGCCTGAGGCGTCCGCGTCCCTGGCGTCGATGCGCAGCGTCACCAGCACGCGATCGCTTCCCTTATCGCGGCCGCGCAAAGCCGCATCCCGGCCGATGAAGTCGCCCTTGTCGAAGGCAACGTGGTGCCGAAGGCTGGACATCTCCGGCGTGTAGGATTGCGTGAACTCCGTGGACCAGATGCCGTAGCTCTTTTCCAAACGCAGGGAGTCCAGGGCGCGATTGCCGATCGACCGCAAGCCGAGATCGCCCCCCGCCGCGCGGAGCGCGCCATAGAGCGCGCGCTGATGGGCCACCGGCACGTTGACCTCGTAGCCCAGTTCGCCCGTCAGCGACAGGCGCGCGACCACAGCCCGCGCCATGCCCACCTCCATCTCCGCGCAAGCGAGGAACGGGAAAGACGTGTTGTCGATCGGCACGTTCACCAGCCGGCTCATGAGCTCGCGCGATCTCGGGCCGGAGATCGCGAATCCCATCCAGTCATCGGAGAGATTGCGGATGGCCACCCCGCTCTCCGGCAGATGATCCGTGAACCAGCGCATATGCCAGGTCTGCAGGTAGTAGGAGCCGATCAGCCAGAAGCGATCCTCGGCCAGGCGGCTGACGGTGAGATCGCCCATCAGCCTGCCTTTCGGGTTCAGCATGGGGGCGAGGCGTACGCGTCCGATCTTCGGCAGCCTGGCGGCAAGCAGGCGGTCGAGCCAGGCCTCGGCGCCCGGACCGGTCACCTCGTAGCGCGCATAGATCGCGCTTTCGAACATGCCGATCGCTTCGCGCGTGGCCTTCACTTCCGCCGCGACGAAGGGATGCGCGTTGGACCGGCGCAAGGTCGGCTTCTCGACGAAGCCCAGCTGATCCGGTGCAAAATATTGCGGCGTCTCCATGCCCCAGGTGCAGCCATAGACCGCTCCCTCCGCCTTCAGCGCGTCGAAGCAGGGCGAGGTCTTCAGCGGCCGACCGGCGGGCAGTTCCTCGTTCGGGTAGGAGATGACGAAGCGCCGGGCATAGAACTGCCCCGTCATCGCCTTCAGATATGAATCGGTCGACGCGAAGCCGCCATAGCGCGCCACGTCCATGCCGAAGATGTCGGCGCCAGGGTCGCCGTCGATCATCCAGTTGGCGAGGGTGAGGCCGATCGCGCCGCCCTGCGAGAAGCCGCCCATGCAGCCGCAGGCGACCCAGTAGTTCCGGAGGCCCGGTACCGGTCCGACCAGCGGGTTGCCGTCGGGTGTGAAAGTGAAGGCACCGTTGACCCATTTGCGGATTCCGACGTTCTGCAGCGCCGGAAACCGCTCGAAGCCGATCGCAAGCTCCGGCGAGATGCGGTCGATGTCGGGCGGCAACAGGTCCATGCCGAATTCCCAATCGGCGCCCTCGGTCTTCCAGTGCCGCGGATCACGCTCATAGACGCCGAGCAGGACACCCTTGCGCTCCTGCTGCAGATAGGTGAAGCCCTCGAGATCCGTGATGGCCGCGATCTCGCGATCCATCGCCACGATCTCGGGCACGTCCTCGGTGATCAGGTAGTGGTGCTGCATCGGCGTGACCGGCAGATTGATGCCGACCATCCGGCCGACCTTGCGCGCCCACAGGCCAGCCGCGTTGATCACGTGCTCGGCCGTGATGGTGCCCTGCTCCGTCACAACCGACCACTGGCCGTCCGGCAATTGCTTCAGGCCTAGCACACGGTTGCGCAGGACGATCTCCGCGCCCCGCTTCTTCGCGGCGCCGGCATAGGCATGGGTAGTGCCATGCGGGTCCATGTAGCCTTCGTGCGCATCGTAGAGCCCGCCCTGAAGATTGGAGACGTCGACGATCGGGCACAGCTCCTTGATCTCCTCCGGCGTCACCAGGCGCGTTTCCATTTCCATGGTCTCGTACATGGCGCGCTCGGCCTTCAGCATCTCCCAGCGCTCCGGCGTAGCGGCAAGGCTGATGCCGCCGGTCATGTGCATACCGACGCTCTGGCCGCTCTCCTCTTCGATCTCCTTGTAGAGGCGGATGGTGTAGCCCTGGAGCGCGGCGATGTTGGGATCGTCGTTGAGCGCGTGGAACCCTGCCGCCGCGTGCCAGGTCGAGCCGGCGGTCAGCTCCGCGCGCTCGACCAGGAGGATGTCCGTCCAGCCGAACTTGCTGAGGTGATAGAGGATGCTGCATCCGACGATGCCGCCACCGATGATAACGACGCGATAATGCGATTTCATGACTCTACCTGTTCAATGCAACGGAGCGGGACGATTGAGCTGGCGTCACGCTGCCGGCGGCTTGTCCCACGCCGATGCGGCATGCTGCAGCCATCGCCAGAGCGCCGGGGCGTATGGCCGTTCGACGTGGAGGCGCCAGCCCTGCGGCATGCGAGCGACGATCGCCTTCACGCCCGCAAAAACCATCATCGCGGATTCGGCAGACCCGACCGGCGCCGCGTCGAATTGGTAGTCCGCGCCCAATCTCATCAGGTCCAGCGCGCCGCGCCCCGCAACGTCGAACAGCACGAATGCATCGCTGACATCCGTGACCGCGACACCGTCATCGGACCAGCCGAATGCCGGCAAGTTGGCGGTGCCGCCGCCGAGAGCCACGAGCAGCAATCTGTCCGGCGCCAGCCGCAGCGCGTAAGCGTCGGGATCGCATACATCCAGCGGGCCGTGACAACGCATTTCTTCCCGGTCTTCGAGGAATCGGGCGAGAGCCCCGCTGACCAGCCAGGCGGCTGCCGCCGAGCGCGTCGTGACGGTCAAATCCCGGCACCGGATGTCGGCCCGCTGCCAGTCCGGCGCGGGCGACCAGAAGAGGCCGCGGTCAGCCATTGAGGCGCTCCCCCTTGGGATCGAGGAAACAGGGCGGGACAAGCCGGCCGGTGAAACGCTGCCCGAGATGCTCCAGCTCGATCGCGGCGCTCGCGCGCTCCAGCCCGCCTTCGATCAGGCCGAGCGCGATGGGGTGGCCAAGCGCGGCGCTCCAGTAGCTGCTGGTGACATAGCCGAGGCTGCGCCGGCGCCCGTCCTTGAGCTCGATGCCATGCGCGCCGACCGGGATCGGGGCCTTTCCCTCGACCAGGATCCCGACCAGCCTCTTGCGGTTCGGCTTCGACGCCGCCGGCGTGAACAGCGAGCGGTCGCCGACATACGCATCCTGTCGCTTGGCGCGCGGCCCGCCCATGCCGAGATCGTGCGGCAAGGTCTCGCCGTCGGTATCCTGGCCGACATAGATGTAGCCCTTCTCGGCGCGCAGCACGCCGAGAGCTTCGATTCCCAGGGGAGTCGCACCGGCCGCGCGCGCCTTCTGCCACAAAGGGGCGCCGAGCGTCGCGGGCACGGCGATCTCGTAGCCGCGCTCGCCCGTGAAGCTGACTCGGGCGATGCGCGCCGGACGTCCCGCGAAGCGGCCGGTCGCCACGCTCATATGCGGAAAGCGCGCGTCATCCAGATCCACGCCCAGCCCGAGTTCTCCCACGATGCGCTTCGACGCGGGGCCGGAGATTGCGATCGTGGCCCAATGCGCGGTGGCGTCGTGGATGAAGACCTGTGCCAGGTCGAAGCGGTCCTGCCGCCAGGCTTCGTGCTGGGCTGCCATCCATGCGACATGGCTGCTGGAACAGGAGACGACGAAGTGATTCGGCGCGAGGCGCAGGACCACGCCGTCATCCGCCACGATGCCCGCTTCGCCGAGGGTCAAGCCGTAGCGCGCCCGGCCCACCGCGAGGCTCGCCATCGGCGTGTAGTAGACGAAATCGAGCAAAGCGGCGGCCTGCGGACCGATGACCTCGATCTTACCGAGGGAAGACGCGTCGAACACCACGGCATTGCCGCGCGCCGCGATGCATTCCCTTGCGATGGCATCAGCGTCCGCGCCATACCAGGCCGGGCGCAGCGCGCCACCATACTCGCGGAAACACGCGCCTTCCTGCCGGTGGATGTTCTCGGCGGGCAGGCGGCGGATCGGTACCTGCAACTCCCCGCGTTCCGAGCCCGCGATCGTCGCCATCGAGACCGGCACGAAGGGCGGGCGAAACGTCGTGGTGCCCAGGCCTGCCACCTCCCGCCCGCTGCTCGCCGCAAGCACCGCGAGCGCGTTGACGTTGGAGGTCTTGCCCTGATCCGTCCCCATGCCGATTGTGGTGTAGCGCTTCAGATGCTCGACCGCGGAGAAGTTCTCCCGCACCGCCAGCTTGATGTCGGCGATCGTCACATCGTTCTGCAGATCGACCCAGATGCGCTTGCCGGACTTGCCCGCCGGCAATGGTGTTGGCGCGGTCCATTGCCGGACTCCGGTGCCGGAAGATGGCGCCTCGCCTGCCTTGCCCCCGCCGATCTCGGTCGCATTGCGCAGCATCGCGTCCAGATCCCAGAGACCGGCCGCCGCGCCGACCACATCGACCCCTGCGACCGCGCTGCCCGGCCGGTAGCTTCCGGTCACCGCATCCCAGGACGGCTTGCCCTTGGCGTGGCAATAGAGGTGAAGGCTCGGCGTCCAGCCCCCGGAATGCACCACGACATCGGAAACGATGCGCTGACCGTTGCTCAGGGCGACCGCCTCCACAGAGCGATGCCCGCCTGCGCCCTCGACCAAGGTTGCCGGCACCAGCTTTATGCCGGCGGCACGCATTGATCCGGCGAGCGACGGATCGATGTCTCTCTCCGGGCGCGAATCGATCAGATGCACATCGCTGCCCGCCTGGCGCAGCGCCAGCGCGACCTCATAGGCGGAATCGTTGCCGGTCGCAACGACGCACGCATTGCCGACCTTGACGGCATAGCGGCGCGTGTAGAGGAGCGCCGCATCGGCCAGCATGATGCCCGGCCGGTCATTGTTCGCGAACAGCAGCGGACGCTCGATCGCGCCCGTTGCCACTACCATGCGGCCGGCGCGCACCAGCCATAGCCGTTCGTCATTGGCGCTGGCCGCCACGTCCTTCTGCACGATCGAGAGGACGTTGTGGTCATAAAGGGCGAGGGCAGTGGAGCGGCGCAGGATCTCGACGCCGCGATCCCGCAAGACCCGCTCGGCCTGTCGTGCCCAGTCCGCGCCCGGCATCCCATCGATCATCGCTTCACGATAGAGGACGGTGCCGCCAAGCTCCCCCTGCGCCTCGACCAGCATCACGCGCTTGCCGCGCGTCGATGCCGCCAGCGCAGCCGCCAGGCCTGCAGGCCCGGCCCCGACGACGCACACGTCGGCCTGCACATGCCGATGCGCTGCGGAAGTCGCCCGGCTGGAAAGATCGACCCGGCCGAGACCGGCGAGCGCGCGGATGCGATGCTCGTAGGCCATCCAGTTCGGCCACATGAAGGTCTTGTAGTAGAAGGCCGCGGGAATGAAGCGCGCGATCCGGTCGAGGAAACCGAGCCGATCGTTCTCCGCAGTGCCGTTGGCATGGATCGAGCGCAGTTCCATGCCGTCGGCCAGCGGCTCCAGAGTCGCGCGCGCGTTGGGGTCGTGGCGGTTGCCCAGCCGCAGGTCCAGGATCGCGCTGGGCTCCTCCGGCCCGGCCGTATAGATCCCGCGCGGCCGGTGGTACTTGAAGCTGCGGCCGACGATGCGCACGCCATTCGCGAGCAGAGCCGACGCCACGGTGTCACCGGCATGGCCCTCATAGGCCTCGCCGTCGAACGTAAAGCGCAGCCGTTGCGCGCGGTCGATCGCGCCGCCCTGCTCCATGCGCCGGGACGGAATCATGCGACCGGCTCCGATCCGGTGATTGTGTGGGTGACCGTATCCCTCGACAAGGCGAACCAGCGGCCGCAACCGCCGCTATGGACCCACAGCTCCTTGGCGGCTCCTTTGGCGTTCCTGCGGAAATGGACGTACTGCGCCCAGGCCGCATCATCGGCGGTGCGCGTGGGGCGCTGCACGCCGGCATCACCGGCATAGCGGAACTCGACCTCCGCGCGGTTGCCACACCAGGGACAGGGAAAGTGCTGCATCTCGCCTCCTAGTGCGCGACGCCCGCATGGGCCTCGTCGATCGTCGCGCCGGACGCGAAGCGCGCGAGATCAAAAGGCGCGGAGATAGGGTGATGGCGGCCGGTGGCAAGGATGTGGGCGAACAAGGTGCCGCCGGCCGGGATCGCCTTGAACCCACCGGTCCCCCAGCCGCAATTGAGGTAGAGGCCTTCCACCGGCGATGGGCCGAGGATGGGCGAGTTGTCCGGCGATGTGTCCACGATGCCGCCCCATTGCCGCATCAGCTTGAGCGTCGCGAAGGAGGGGAACATCTCCACCAGCGAGGAAACGACGGATTGCGTGACGGGGAAATTGCCCCGCTGGGCGTAGGACGGGCAGCGGTCCAGATTGCCGCCCATCACCAACTCGCCCTTGTCCGACTGGCTGACATAGGCGCCGTGCGAGGACGACGCGACCACGACCTCGAGGCACGGCTTGACCGGCTCGCTCACCATCGCCTGCAACGTGTAGCTTTGCAGCGGCAGTGCGAAGCCCGCCATGCCGGCCAGCACGGAGGAATGGCCCGCCACCGCCATGCCGAACCGGTCGGCGGCGATGCGCCCGCGGCTGGTCTCGATCGCCACCACGCGCCCGCGCTCGATCTCGAATCCCGTGACCTCGCAATTCTGGATGATGTGGACGCCGCGGGAATCGGCAGCGCGGGCATAGCCCCAGGCCACCGCATCGTGCCGCGCCACGCCCGCGCGCCGCTGGATCATCCCGCCGAGGACGGGCCAGCGACAGTTGAGGTCGCCATTCAGCAGGGGCGCCAGGCGCAAGACCTCGTCGCGGTCCAGGATCTCGATATCGACGCCGTTGATGCGCATGGCGTTCGCGCCTCGGCACATCATCTCGAGCTCGGCCTCGCTATGCGCGACCTCGATCATGCCGCGCTGGGAGAACATGATGTTGTAGTTCAACTCGCGCGACAGGCCTTCATAGAGCCGGACGGAGAGATCGTACAGCGCGGCGCTCTCCGGATAGAAATAGTTGGAGCGGATGATGGTGGTGTTGCGACCCGTATTCCCGCCGCCGATCCACCCCTTCTCCAGCACCGCCACGTTCGTGATTCCGTGCGTGCGCGCCAGGTAGTAAGCCGTCGCCAGCCCATGCCCGCCGCCGCCAATGATGACGACGTCGTAGCGCGGCGCCGGATCGCGGTCGTGCCACGCGGGACTCCAGCCGGTCTGGCCAGCAAGGCCCTCGCGTAGCAGCGCCCAGCCGGAATAGCGCATCTTGGCCGCGTTCATCGATGGAATGCCGTGGATCGCATGCTTCGCTTGTTGTAAGTTCTTACAATAAGAAATCGGGCCGAGAAATGCAATCGCGGAAGAAAGTCCCCCGGTTCCGGCGCGAGAAGCCGGAGAAACGGCGCGCCGACCTGGTCCAGGCGGCGATCCGCTGCCTGAGTGCGGGCGGCATGTCGGCATTCAAGATGGAGCGGATCGCGGCCGAGGCCGGCGTTTCGCTCGGCCTGCTCAGCCATTATTTCACGGACAAGAACCAGCTTCTGACCGAGGTCTACCAGGCCGCGCTGTACGCGGATGTGAACAGGACGATCGCCGAGCTGGGCAATAAGGCGGCGCCGGGCTCGGCGGCCGAACGGCTGTGCCGCATCGTCGATGCGATCATCGATCCGGACTACTTGAAATCCGCAAACCTGAACGTCTGGCTCGCGCTGTGGGGCGAGATCGTGGTCAATCCCGACCTGCGACGCGCCCATCGCGCTCTATACCGCAGCTACCTCAAGTCGCTGGCGGCGCTGATCGAAACTGTGGCCGCGGAACGGCGGCGCAGTGTCAATGCGATCGAGATCGCGCGCAGCTTGCAGGCGCTGATCGACGGCCTGTTCCTGGAGCGCGCGCTCGACCGGCAGGCCGTCCTTCACGCCGACTTCCGCCGCGCCAGCTACGAGTTCCTGGAACTGCACTTGGGAAACCTGCCTAGCGCCGCTTGAGCGACAGAGCGCGGAACCCGCCCGCAACCAGATCATCGATCCAGGCATGGGCGATGCGCAGCGCGTCCTCCCGCGAGAAGGTCGTAGGATCGAGGCAGAGCTCCAGCCACAATCCGTCCAGCATGGCGGTGAAGCCGAGCGCCGCCAGGTGGGCATCGATCTTGAACCTCCGCGCCGCGGCCGCCTCCCCAATCAATTCCTCCAGGCGCCGGCGATAGTCGGTGTAAACCTTCTTGTGCACCTTGCGCACGCCGGGATCGCGCCGCACCAGCGACCAGAAGGAGAGCCAGATCGCGAGCAGGTCGCGGTCCAGCACCGGCGGCTTGAACGACGCTTCGATGAACGCGCGCAGCTTCGATTCCGCGTCCTCGGGCGCCGCATCCATCGCCTCGGTCAGCGTCTCCGCCACCTGCCGGCCGACGTGGTCATAGGTCGCGACGATCAGGTCGTCGATGCCCTGGAAATGATGCGCGACGAGGCCCGGCGACACATTGGCCTTGGCGGCGACCGCGCGCACCGAGGTTCCGGCATGGCCGAACTCCGCCAGGCATCGCGCTGTGGCCTCGATCAGCTTGCGGCGGCGGACGTCCGGCGGGTCGCGGGTGAAGCGTGGTTCGGCTGTGGCCATGGCCCCCTCTTGCCTCGGCGGTTCTGTTGTTATACAGTTGTACAATAAGCGGCGCAACGTGCTTACCGGAGGATATTATGGGCATTGCATTGCGGGACGTGAAACTGGCGGGCCGACACGTGGAGCTGAGCTGGTCGGACGGCCGCGCGGGCGACCAGTTCTCCCTGCTGTGGCTGAAGGATCATTGCCCCAGTCCGGAATGCCTGCATCCCGACACCAGGCAGCGCCAGGTCGACACGTTCTCCATCCCCGAAGACATCGCGGCCCGCACCGTGGCGGTCGAGGAGAATGGCCGCGTGCTCAAGATCGAGTGGGCGGACGACGCCCATGTCAGCCGGTTCGATGCCGCGTTCCTCGCTTCCGTCCTGCCCGCCAGCCGCGCCGTGCCACAGCGCATCCTGTGGGATGCCGCGACGACCGAGTCCCAGGTGCCGACGGTGGCGCATGAGTCGGTGATGGCGAGCGACGCCGCCTTGAAGCAGTGGCTGGAGCTGACCGAGACCTATGGTTTCTGCATCGTGACCGGGACGCCCGCCACGCCGGAGGCGACCCAGGCGCTGCTCGAGCGGGTAGCCTATATCCGCCACACCATCTTCGGCGGGTTCTGGGACTTCACGGCGAATATGGAGCACAAGGACACCGCCTATACGACCCTGGCCATCGGACCGCATACGGACGGAACCTACAGCTTCGACGCACCGGGCTATCAGATGCTGCATTGCCTTGCCTTCAACGGCACGGGCGGTGAGAACGTGTTCGTCGACGGCTTCAAGGTCGCGGAGATCATGCGCCGCGAGCACCCGGAAGAATACCGTCTGCTGACGATGATCGAGATCACCGGTCAGTACGTCGACAATGACCGCAATGTGCATCTGCAGGCCTCGCGGCCCCTGTTCCGCCTGAACAAGGCGGGCGAGCTGGTGCAGGTCAGCTACAACAACTATGACCGCGCGCCCTTCTATCTGCCGGCGGATGAGACGGCGGCGCTCTATTGCGCGCTGAAGCTGTTCGCGTCCTACGTGAACGATCCGAAGATGCAATACCGACGCCGCCTCGCGCCGGGCGACGCCATGATGTTCGACAACTGGCGCGCGCTCCATGCCCGCGATGCTTATCAGGGATATCGCCGGCTCTGCGGCGCCTATCTCAACAAAGAGGACGTGGAAAGCCGCCTGCGCCGATTGCGCGCCGCGTAGGGTGGCCGCCTCCAACCTGCGCGGCGCGCCAAGCTTGACGCAACCTGGCCCATTGGCCATCAATGGCCGATCCGCTCCAGCCTTGCGCTGGGAGCAGTCGATTTCCAGGAGAGCGTCGTGGCGGTTTTCAGCAACTTCATCGGCGGCGAGCAGGTCGCCGCCACCCAGGCTGTTCGCAACATCAACCCGTCGAACACAGATGACGTGATCGGCGAGTTCGCGTCGGGCACGGCGGCCGATGTAGCCAAGGCGGTCGCGGCGGCCAAGGCCGCCTTCCCGGCATGGTCCCGCACCACGCCCCAGGAGCGCCACGATACCCTGAAGAAGGCGTCCGACGAGGTGCTGTCCCGCAAGGACGAGCTCGGCCGCATCCTCTCGCGCGAGGAGGGCAAGGTTCTGACCGAAGGCGTGGGCGAGGCCGCGCGCGCCGGACAGATCCTGGCCTTCTTCGCCGGCGAATGCCTGCGGTTGGGCGGCGAGATGATCCCCTCGGTCCGGCCCGGCGTCGGCGTGGAGATGACGCGCGAGCCAGCCGGCGTCGTCGCCCTCATCACGCCGTGGAACTTCCCGATCGCCATTCCGGCCTGGAAGATCGCGCCGGCCTTGGCCTACGGCAATTGCGTCGTGATCAAGCCCGCCGAGCTGGTACCGCATTCCACCTGGGCGCTGGTCGACATCCTGCATCGCGCCGGCCTGCCCCACGGCGTGCTCAACCTCGTGATGGGCAAGGGCTCGGTGGTCGGCCAGGCGATGCTGGAGCATCCCGATGTCAACGCCCTCTCCTTCACCGGCTCGGTCCCCACGGGGCGGCGGCTCGCGGCGGCCTGCGTCGCCGCCACGCCCATGAAGAAGTTCCAGCTCGAGATGGGCGGCAAGAATCCGCTGGTCATCCTGGACGATGCGGATCTCGAGGTCGCGGTTGCCAGCGCGGCGAACGGCGCGTTCTTCTCGACCGGGCAGCGCTGCACTGCCTCGTCCCGCCTCATCGTCACGGACAAGATCCACAACCGCTTCGTCGATGCGCTGACCGAGAAGATGAAGGCTCTCGTGGTCGACGATGCGCTGAAACCCGGCAGCCAGATCGGCCCGGTCGTCGACCAGTCGCAGTTCGAGCAGGACGAACGCTATCTCAAGGTCGGCCGCGACGAAGGCGCCAAGCTGCATTGGGGCGGCGAACGGCTGAACCGCGATACGCCCGGTTTCTACCTGCAGCCGGCCTTGTTCACCGATGTCAGCAACGGGATGCGGATCGCGCGCGAGGAGATCTTCGGTCCCGTGGCAGCGGTCATCCGCGTGAAGGATTACGACGAGGCGCTCGCCGTCGCCAATGATACCGAGTTCGGCCTCTCGGCCGGCATCTGCACGACCAGCCTGAAATACGCGACACACTTCAAGCGCAATTCCGAGGCCGGCATGGTGATGGTGAATTTGCCCACAGCCGGCGTCGATTATCACGTGCCGTTCGGCGGTCGCAAAGGCTCGAGCTACGGACCGCGCGAGCAGGGCGCCTATGCGCGCGAGTTCTACACGACGGTCAAGACATCCTACACGCTGGCAGGATGAAGACACCGCGCTTCGCGCGGGTTTAGCGTACCATGGCATAGGTCAGGCGGGCCGCTCTTGCGAGGGAGCGGCCCGCTTCTTATCTGGATTTCATGCCATACGATTCTCCCTCGCTTGCCAACGAGACCCTCGATCCCTATTCCGCGCGCGTCGCGCATGCTTTCGAGACGGTTGGCCCCGCCGTTGTCCACATCCACGCCGAGGGACGACGGGCAGGCTCAGGCTCCGGCGTGCTGTTCGCACCCGACGGCTATCTCCTCACCAATAGCCATGTGGTGTCCGGGGGCTCTCGCTTCCTCGGCAGCTTGACGGACGGGCGAAGGTTCGAGGCACATCTCGTCGGCGACGATCCGGCCACCGATCTCGCCGTCCTGCGCCTGCAAGGTGCCGGCCTGCCGCATGCCAGCTTCGGCAGTTCCGCGCGGCTCAGGGTCGGGCAGCTTGTCGTGGCGATCGGCAATCCGCTCGGCTTCCAGGCAACCGTGACAGCCGGCATCGTCAGCGCGTTGGGGCGCACCTTGCGCTCGCCTTCGGGCCGACTCATCCCCAGCGTCATCCAGACCGACGCGCCGCTCAATCCCGGCAATTCCGGCGGCGCGCTGGTGGACGGGGAAGGCAGGGTCGTCGGCATCAACACCGCCATGATCGGAGGCGCGCAGGGACTCTGCTTCGCCATCGGCATCGATACCGCCGCCGATGTCACCATGCGCCTGATGCGGGATGGCCGCGTGCGCCGCGCGCGGCTCGGCCTCGCCGGCCAGACCATCATGTTGGACCAGCGCCTCGCGCGCCGCCTGCGCCGCACGGAAAGCAGTGCCGTGCAGGTCCTGGAGATCCCGGATCGCGGACCCGCCGCACACGCGGGCATCGAACGGGGCGATGTCATCCTGGAGTTTGCGGGCGCCGGCATTTTCGCAGTCGATGACCTGCACCGCCTGCTGACGGCGGAGCTCGCTGGGCAGGATCTTCCCATGGTCATACTGCGCGGCGCGGGATTGCGGCGCTTTGACATCCGGCCGGAACTGGACGAATAAGGACGAGAGTCCAGCGCGATCGGGGCCTCCCATGGAGCTGAACGCCGATTTCTCGCAGCGCGTCGCGGTCCATGCCGCCAAGCTTCCCTGGTCGCCCTCTCCTATGCCGGGGGTCGACCGTCGCATGCTGGACCGGATCGGCGGCGAGGTAGCGCGCGCCACCTCCATCGTCCGCTATGCGCCACATAGCCATTTCTCGCCCCATATTCACGGCGGCGGCGAGGAGTTCCTGGTGCTGGCGGGCGTGTTCCAGGACGAGCACGGCGATTATCCGGTCGGCTCCTATGTCCGCAATCCGCCCACATCCAGGCACACGCCTGGCTCCGAGCCGGGCTGCGTCATCTTCGTCAAGCTCTGGCAATTCCATCCTGAGGACCGCACCGAGGTGCGGATCGACACCGGCGCGCAACCCTTCGCGCCGGCGCCGGATCGTGCCGGGGTCGAGGTCATGCCCTTGTTCCGCGATGCGCGGGAAGAAGTCCGCCTGGAACGCTGGGCGCCGCAGGCACGGATCGAACTGCCCGTGCCTGGCGGTGCGGAGGTTCTGGTGCTCGCCGGCGGCTTTGAGGAGGATGGCGAGCGATTCGACGCGCAATCCTGGCTTCGCCTCCCGGCCAGAGGAATCTTGCGGGCGACGGCGGCCGTCGGTGGCTGCCGCCTATGGGTGAAGACCGGCCACCTCGCGATGCCGCCTAGATTCGGCGCCTAGCCAGGCCGCGCCCCCCGACACCAAGCCCTGGGCCAGTGTCAATATTCCGTTAGCCATTCTGGGTTACCAATTGACTCCCGACAAAGCCAAGTCTCGCCGCCGCTCCGGCTGCCGGACTTCGTAACAATCCGACCGGAGGCACATGCAATGATGCGGCGCGTATGGCACCAGATCCTGCGCAAATATCGCCTGCTGTCCGGCAGGGAGCGCGCCGGCTATCTGCTGGTCGCCTTGCTTGGCATCGGCGCGATCGGGTGGATCGCCTCGACGGAGCTGACGGGCGCTACGCCGGCCAGCATCAGCATGACGACCCTGATCGAGGATGCGCGCGGCGGCCAGATCAAGTCGGCCAGCATCAGCGGCGGCAGCATTGAACTCATCTACGGCGATGGCCAGGAGGCCGGGTTTCGCGGCAAGCTGCCCGACGAGGTGCTGGTCCAGCTCGTCCAGTCGGGCGTGGACGTCTCCTTCGGCGGGTCCGCGCTGACCGATTTCTTCGGCAAGAACGGGCTCGCGCTCGTGATGCTGCTGCCGATCCTGCTCATCGTCTGGCACATCCTGGGCGGCGCCGGCCGCTTCGCGATCGGCGGGCCCACCAAGCTGCTGGATCGGACCGCCGCCAAATACCGGTTCTCCGACGTCGCCGGCCAGGACGAAGCCAAGGAGCAGATGACGGAGATCGTCGATTTCCTGCGCGATCCTGAGACCTTCACGCGGCTGGGCGCCAAGGCGCCAAAGGGCGCCCTGATGGTGGGGCCGCCGGGCGTCGGCAAGACCCTGCTGGCGCGCGCCGTCGCCGGCGAAACAAAATCCGCTTTCATCGCCGTGTCGGGCGCCGATTTCCGCCAGACCTTCATGGGCCAGGGTGCGAACAAGGTTCGCAACATGTTCAAGCTGGCGCGCAAGAACGCGCCGTGCCTGATCTTCATCGACGAGATCGAGACCCTCGCCAGGAAGCGGTCGACCAGCGCCCGTGGCGGCGGCAACAGTGAAGAGGAGGCGACGCTCAACGCGCTCCTGGTGGAAATGGACGGCTTCACCAGCAACAAGGGGGTCGTCGTCCTCGCCGCCACCAATCGTCCCGACCTGATCGACAGCGCCGTGCTGCGCCCGGGCCGGTTCGACCGCCGCATCAATCTGGAGGTTCCCGATCTGTCGGGGCGGCTCGGCATCCTCCAGGTCCACGCGCGCAACAAGGTCCTGTCGCGCGACGTCGATCTGGAAGCCGTCGCCAGGCGCACCACCGGCATGTCGGGCGCGGACCTCGAAAACCTGCTGAACGAAGCCGCCATTCGCGCGACCAGGCGATCGGCGGCCGCCATTGCGATGACGGACATCGACGGCGCCTATTTCGACGTGTTGCTCGGGCGGGTGCGCAACGGGGCGATCCTGGCCGATGACGACCGCCGGTTCATCGCCGTCCACGAAGCTGGCCACGCCATCGCCGCCGCGACCGTGGAAGGCGCCAAGCGTCCGCAGAAGGCGACCATCGTGCCGCGAGGCCGGGCGCTCGGCGTCGTGCTATCGACCCCCAAGGAGGACCGCAAGCTGGTCAGCCGTCAGCAATTGATGGGCGACATCATCGTGTGCCTCGCCGGACGTGCGGCGGAACTCAAGGAGTTCGGCGCCGCCGGCGTCTCGACCGGGGCGGAGGATGACCTGAAGCAGGCCACCGGCTTGGCCGCGCGCATGGCTTCCCTCTGGTCGATGGGAGCGGCAAATCCTGTCCTTTCGATCTCCGAGGAGTCCAGCCCGGCCGCACGCCGGCGCGCGGAGGAACAGGCCCAGTCCATCATCGACGACGCCTGGGACCAGGCCCTCGACTGCCTGGAACGCCACAAGAAGGCGCACGCTGCGTTGGCGGCCGCACTGCTCGAACGCGAGACGGTCGAGGGTGCGGAAATCGAGGCAATCGTGGCCGCTCACCTTCCGGCCCGTCTACAGCCGGTGACTGCCGCGGAGTAGTGCCGGCACCGCGATCTCGGCAGCGGGCCTCCGCTTGACATAATCCCATATACGAGAAATATTCTCGTATATGGACGAAACCACCATCGAACGGCGTATCGCCGAGCGCCTGCGGAGCCTGCGCGCCGACTGGCAGTGGTCGCTCGACGAACTGGCGCGGCGCACGGACGTGAGCCGCGCGACCTTGTCCCGCCTCGAGAACGCGGAGGTGAGCCCGACGGCCAGCGTGCTGGGCAAGCTCGCCGCCGCTTATGGCCTCACCATTTCGCGGCTGATGCATATGGTCGAGGATGATTTTGTCCCTCTCGTTCGGCGGGATGCGCAGCCGGTCTGGACCGACCCGGCCATTGGCTTCCGGCGACGCTCGGTTTCTCCGCCGGCGCATACGCTGCGGGCCGAATTGCTGGAGTGCGAGTTGCAGCCGGACACCCGCATCGCCTATGACCAGCCGCCGCGACTGGGGCTGGAGCATCACCTGCTGCTGATCGAAGGCGCCCTGGAAGTCACGATCGAGGAGCGGAGCTATGATCTCCGGCCCGGCGACTGCCTGCGATACCAGCTCTACGGCGCCAGCGTTTTCGCGACACCCGATCGGTCCGGCGCCCGGTACATCCTCGCCGTCTTGTGAACCAGATGACCTGCGCAACGGATATCGAAATCGCACGCTTCTCCTCCGGTGATGCCGCCGCCCATCTGGGCGACCTTGCGATCCTGCTGCACGCCTGTGTCCATGACGGTGCGAGTATCGGCTTCGTGCTGCCCTTCTCCATCGCGGACGCCGAGGGCTTTTGGGCCGGCAAGGTGCTGACGCGCATGCGCAGCGGCGGTCTGTCGCTGCTGACGGCGAAGAACAATGGGAGGATAGTGGGATCCGTCCAGTTGGACCATGACACGCCACCCAATCAGCCCCACCGCGCCGAGGTCCGCAAGCTGCTGGTCCATCCCGGTTTCCGCCGCCGGGGTATCGGGAGGGGGCTGATGGCGGTGCTCGAAAAGCATGCTCGCGAACTGGGACGCAGCCTGCTCACGCTCGACACGCGCACCGGCGACATGGCCGAGCCGCTCTATGCCGCGCTGGGCTATCGGACGGCAGGCGTCATTCCCGGATACAGCCGCGACCCGGTCAAGGACTGTCTCGACCCGACGACGCTCATGTACAAGGCGCTTTGAGCCGTCTTGGCAACACGTCACAGATTTGTCCCCCACGATCGTCGGGCCGCCGCATTACGATCCGGACCGGGATAACCAAGGGCCGCGCGGAACGGGCGAGATTCTCCGGTGTTGTTCAGCGGCGCACTCGGCGTGCGTGGCGAGGTTGTGGGGTCACATGCGGCCGTGGCCGATATCGCGTGATGGCGTTTGCCATGTTGCGCGAGCGGGATTGTCACCTGAGCCTCGGCACTCCTGATGGATGTCCGCGAGGAGCGACCACTGATGGCAATCAATCATGCGGGGCACGCAGTCGGCACTCTCATCTTCAAGCTCCGACAGAACTGGCGCTGGAGCAAGACCCATAGTTGGGCGCACCTCATCGAGGAGCATGACCTCAACCCCGCTATCCGCGCCCGGCGGGCCATGCGGAAGGCGATGTGGCGCGCGACCCGGCACGCCGCGAAGACCGCGGCGGCTCCAGTGTTCATCGTCGGGGTGCAGCGCTCCGGAACGAACCTGCTGGCCTATGGCCTCGACGAGATGCCCGAGTTCCAGGTCTATAACGAGGGCAATCGCAAGGCGTTCACCAATTACCAGCTCCAGCCGCTTCCGGTCATAGACTCCCTGGTCCGGCAAAGCGGCGCGCGGTTCGTCGTGTTCAAGCCGCTTTGCGACACCCATCGCACGCCGGAACTGCTCGACCATTTCAGGCCGAATGCGCGCGCCGTCTGGGCGTACAGGAACGTCGATGGCCGGGTCCGCTCCGCCGTCGCGAAGTTCGGCGATTCGAACCTGCGCGCGCTTCGCACGTTCGCCGCAGGCGAGGACCAGAGGCCGTGGAATGCATGGCAGGTGCAGGGCCTCTCCACCGAAAGCGCGGCATTCATCAGGAGCCTGGACTTCAACGGATTGTCGCCCGAATCCGGCGCGGCATTGTTCTGGTACGTGCGGAACCTGCTGTATTTCGAGATGCGCCTCGATCGGCGGCCCGACACCATCCTGCTCAACTACGATGATTTCCTGGCGGAGCCGGACCGCATCGCCGGCGCGCTGTGCGCGTTCCTCGACGTGCCCTATCGCTCCGAAATGATCGCCCATGTCGACGGCGGACGCCCCTTGCAGAGATCACACCTTGCGATCGATCCGCGGATTCGCGAGCGATGCGCCGCGTTGAAGGAGCAACTGGACGCAACCTGCGCGGCCCAGATGGCCCGGCTCGCCGGTGATCGGCTGGCGCAGCCTTCAAGTTCGCCTGCCGCCCAGACCGCAGGAGCTTGACTCCCGTGACACAGCCGCTGGATCAGCCGGAAGCGGGATTGCCCAGCGCGCGAGGTGGGCCGGCACACCCGCCCTCGATCGCATCGGTCAGCCGTGGCGCGCGCATCTTGCTGATGAAGCTGAAGCATGCCTACTCGCACCGTGCCCGCAAGAGGCGCGCGACGGTCTTCCGGCGCCTGTTCCCCGATGCCATGAAGCAGTCGATCCTGGATCTCGGGGGAGGCGATGGAAGCCACATAGCGATGGTCGTGCCGGGCCATAGAAACGTCACGATTGCGGATATCGATAGAGGCAAGCTGGATCTGGCCCGATTCCGGTACGCCCACAAGTCGCGCGTGCTCACGGAATCAGAACGCCTGCCGTTCCATGACCGCGAATTCGACATCGTCTTCTGCTCGTCGGTGATCGAGCACATCACCGGCCCCAAGGAGGTGGTGGGCGAGATCAGGTCGACCCGGGTGTTCGAAACAAGGGCCACGCTCCACCAGCACAGGTTCGCAGAGGAGGTGCGGCGCATCGGCAAGAGCTATTTTGTTCAGACACCTTACAAGTACTTTCCGATAGAAAGCCACACGAGCGCACCCGGATTCGTGATCCTTCTTCCCCGCTCCGCGCAGCTCGAAATCTGGAAGCGATGGCCCTTCTACAACCATGTTCCGGACTTCAACCTGCTGACCGTGCGGGACATGCAGCGATTCTTCCCGGACGCCGAGATCCACCTGGAATCGGAGTTCGGGTTCACCAAGTCGATCATGGCGGTGCGCCGTATCGAGGACGGCAATGGCGTGACTGTGGGGACGAGACCGGCTGATGGGTGAAGGTCTCGAAGTCGGCAGATCGCTGCCGGGATGGCTGCTGTATCCCGCAACGCTCCTGGTCCTGGTCATCCTGAGCTACCCCTTCTACCGGGTACGCAGCGTCATCTCGCGCTACGTTTTGTTCGCGCTCTCGTTCCGCTACCTGATGAGCGCGCATCACGACTTCACGTTCGATGCCTCGCCGGTCGGCGTATCCTGGAACGCTCTGGGCTCGATCACCGTATTCCTGCTTGGATTGCTGCTGATCAGGATGCGGCATCTCCTGCTGACGACGCTGATACCGTTCTACGCGGTCACTGGCGTCGTCGTGATGAGCGCCTATATCAATCACTCCCTCGGCAACGGCATCGATGTGGTCGTCAAGTTCGGCTACCTCATCGTCATCACCATCGCCGTGTACGAATCGATCAGCGAGCGCGGCCCGGAGCGCACAATGAGCCTGCTGCTCTGGGCGATGGTGACGCCGGTGCTCTTCCAGTACCTGTCGGTGATATTCGGCATCAGGAAGGGGACGGAAGGCCTGGGCGCCGGCATCAGCTACGTCGGCGGCTACAACCACGAGGCCGGGTTCTCGACCGTTCTGGCGACCGGGTTCGTGATCGCGTGCTTCGCGACCGGCCTGCGGCTCTGGGTGAGAGGGGGAGCTCTCGTGAGCTTGCTGGTCGGCATATTGCTCGCGAACTACCGCACGGCGATCGTGGCGTTCTCGCCCATGGTATTCATGCAGTTCAACGCGGACATCATCTCGCGCTTCTCGCCGCGGGTCCGGATCATCATCGGCGTCGTGATCCTGGGCGTCAGCGCGCTCGCGGCGGTCGGCGCCGCCTGGGCCATGCGGGAAAAGTTCGCCGACTTCGCCATCATCTTTTCCGACCCGGACCGGCTCATCAAGCCGCCCGCCGAGTACACGCCGGAGGAAAGGCGGCTGCTTTCCGCGCGGCCCTACATATGGGCCGGCTATATCGACGCCTACCTGAACGGCGGCATCAGGAACCTGGTTCTGGGCTTCGGCCCGAATGCCTGGGTCGGGAAGTTCCCGGTCTATGCCCACAACACGCTGGTCTCGACGCTCTACGAGTACGGCATTGTCGGCGTGGCCGCGATGATCGCGCTCTGGGGCTCGATGTTCGTTGCCGCGCTGCGGATCAAGCACGGGCCGAAGGGGAAGCTGCTGGCGGCCCATGCCAGCTTCCTGCTGCTGAACATGGCGACCATGCCGCATTGGACGATCGAAGGGAATCTCCTCTACGCCATCATCTGCGGCTACACCTTCTATCTGTTCCTGGGGCCGGCGACCAAGCCGCTCCCCGCCGCGAGGCCGGCGCCCGATGCCTCGCTCGCCCCGCTGTCCCGCCCGAACATCCTGAGATAGAGCCGAAGAGCGCAGTGTTGTTTCGCGTCGGCACGGCCGCTATATCTGGCCGGTCTGGTCCGGTCGAGGCGGCCGCTCCGAGAGGACGCCCCGGGGGTTCTGCGTGTCCTTTGCAGGCTAGTGCGAATAGATGCCGAAGCAGCTCGATCTGGCAGGCATTCTGGACGTGTTGCGGGGGCGCGGCGCGTCCGGACGCAGCGTGACCGCCATCGCCGGGCCGCCCGGCGCCGGCAAGTCCACCTTGGCGGAGGCGTTGGCGGCGAAGCTCAACGAGGACGCGGCCGACAGCGCAGCGGTGCTGCCCATGGACGGCTACCATTTCGACGACCTGCTGCTCGTGCCGCGTGGATTGCGGCCGCGCAAGGGCGCGCCCGAGACGTTCGATGTCGCCGGATTCCACCACATGCTGCGCCGGCTCAAGAGCAGCGAGGAGGCGGAGATCGCCGTCCCGGTGTTCGACCGCGACCTGGAGATCGCCCGCGCCGGGGCACGGCTCATTCCGCGCTCGGTCCGACACCTGATCGTCGAGGGAAACTACCTGCTGCTCGACCGGCCGGGCTGGTCCAGCCTGCACGGCGTGTTCGACACCACGATCATGGTATCCGTTCCCGAGGTTACCTTGCGGCGGCGGCTGATCGAGAGATGGCAGGCCCATCGGATGCCTCCGGACGAGATCGCGGCGAAGGTCGACGGCAACGATCTGCCGAATGGCCGGCTTGTCGTCTCGGCGAGCATCCCGGCGGAGTTCGAGTTCCGCTCCTGATCGCTGCCTGGCGCGGGAGATCACGCGAAGTGCCGGAGCGCGGCCCTGCTTCTGCCGAGGGCATAGATGTAGTGAGCCAGATCGGGCCGAGCCCTGCTGAACGGCTTGCAGGCGACCGCGAAGCCGGCCGCCCGCGCGCGGGCCGCGAAGTCCTCCGATTCGAAACCGGACCAGAGCAACGCGACGCCATCTGCGGCGAGAGCCGCGCGGAGCGCTGCCAGTCCCGCCTGGGAATAGAGCGCGGCATTGCCGGCCCTCACCAGCGGTTCCGGGCCGTTATCCACATCCAGCACGATCACATCGTATGCGTGCCCCGCTGAGAGCAGTTCGGCGATATCGGCGCGGATGATCGTCAGATTGCCGGCCACCATGGGCAGGACCGAGGGCTTCACATAGCGCTGGAACCACGCGATCACCGCGCCGGAGAGCTCCGCCACCGTGATGGTTCCGGCCGTGCCGAGTGCATCGGTGAGCGCCGCGACCGTATAGCCGAGTCCCAGGCCGCCGATCAGGATGCGCGGCTCACGCGCCGGGGCGAGTTGGGCCGCAAGCTGGCCGAGGGCCATTTCCGAGTCATGGCAGAACCCGCTCATCAGCTCCAGGCCATTGGCGCGGATCATGAAGATCCCGTCCCTGGAATAGAGCTCCAACCGGGCATCGTTCTCCGTCACGGATTCTAGGAGAGTCCAAGGCATCCGCTAGTCCCGTTGCGCAAGGTTGCCCGACACGACGACCGAAACCTCCGTCGCGCCGAGGCGGGTGGGCTTGACCTGCCCGATGATGGTGGCATGGGCATGGCCGGCAGCGCGCAACTCCGAAACGCACTCGGCGGCCGCCTTGGCCGACACGCCGGCAAGCAGGCCGCCGGAGGTCTGCGGATCGAACAGGATCGCCTTGGCCGGCTCGTCGACGTCGCCCCGCAGCAGCAACAGGCGCGCGAGGTTCTCTGGGAGCTGCGCCGAGGCCGCGCCAGCCCGTGCTTTCACGCTTATGTCGCGATAGATCGGCATCGCGCCGAGGTCGAGCTCCGCTTCGGCGCCGCTGGCGGCCAGCATTTGCGCCAGATGGCCCATCAGACCGAGCCCGCTCACATCCGTCATGGCGGTCGCGCGATGTCGCGCCAGGACCATGGCGGTGCTGCAGTTGGACCGGCGCATTTCCGCGAGGGCATCGGCCACCGCGCCCGATCGGGCCTGTCCGCGCATGGCAGCGGCAAAGAGAATGCCGGTGCCCAGCGGCCGCGTCAGGATCAGCGCGTCGCCCGCCGCAAGGCCGCCCTTGCGCACCACCCCGTCGGGAGCGACCTCGCCCGTCACGCTGAGCCCCAGGGCAAGGTCCATCCCTTCGCTCGCGTGGCCGCCCACCAGCGCGACGCCTTCGCGGTCCAGGCATGCGCGCACGCCGGAGAGAAGCTGGAACAGCGCTTCCTCCATCTTGTCGGGCGGGCCCATGGGAATGACGGCAGTCGCCAACGCGTGGCGCGGCTTTCCGCCCCTCGCGAACACCTTGTTCAGCGCGTGATTGGCCGCGATGTCTCCGAACACGAACGGATCATCGATGAAGGCGCGGGAGAACTCGATCGTCTGCATCAAGTAGCCGGCTTTCGGCGGCAGGAAAACCGCCGCGTCGTCCGGCGCGGCCAGCCCAGCGATCACGCCATCGCCGAGCGGCGGCGGAAGCTTGGGCAGCGCCTGCGACAGAGGCATCGGGCCGATCCTTGCGGCGCAGCCACCGCAGCCCATGCCCCCCTCTTTCGCAAGATCCGGCTGTATCCTGGGCATGCGCGCGCGCATGGCCTCAGTATCCTGGTACATCCGCATCCAGCGGCGATCGATCCAGTCCTTCCACCGCCACACCCAGGCGCCCTCGGTCTTGAACGGCCCGCGCGAGGCGATGGCATAGCGCTCCCCGGTCGAGATCAGCGCGAGGTGCCGCTGTTGCGGTCGCCACGGCCTCAAGACCTCGCCGCGCACGCGCCGCCGCAGATTGCGCGCCAGCGGTGGACCGGCGCGCACGGCATAGACGCCGGCTTTTTCCCGCGGCGTCTCAATCAGCGTCACGCAATCTCCGGCGCCGAACACGTCCGGGTCGTTCAGAAGCTGAAGCGTCGGGCCGACGGCGAGGAACCCATCCTTGTCGAGCGACAGGCCGGTCGCGGCGAACCAGGGGGGCGCCGCGGCCCCCGTCGTCACCAGCACGGCATCGGCCGCGATGGTCTCGCCGCCCTCCAACGCGATCGCGGCGGGGGTCAGGGCGCGCACCTTCCGATGCTCGTAGAGCGCGATGCCGCGCGCGGCGAGCGCGTGCCGGAAAGCATCGCGGACCTTGGGATCATGGGTCGCCAGAATCGCGCCTTCGGTCGCCAGGGCAAAGGAGAAGCCGGCTTCGTCCCGATTCTCCGCCCGCGCATCCGCCAGCAGATGCGAGCGGACGGACAGGATAAGCTCGACGCCACCCGCGCCACCGCCGATCACCGCGATGCGCCGAGGGCCATCCGGCGCGCGGCAGCGCTCCCGCAAGGCCGCGAACTTGCCGAGGAAGGAGCCGATCGGCTTGACCGCAATGCCGTGCTCGGCCGCGCCCTCGATATGCGCGAGCGCCGGCGTGATGCCCACGTCGATCGACAGCAGGTCATACGCGATGGGTGGGCGGCCGGCGAGCAGGACGCGTTTCTGCGCCCGGTCCACGCCCACCGCCTCCGCGTGGATCAGCCGCGTGCCGGAAACCGCCGTCAGGCGCAGCAGATCGATATGGGCCTCCGCCTCGGTATAGAGCCCGGCGATCACGCCGGGAAGCATGCCGGAATAGGGCGTGTCGAGATCGCGCGTCACCAAAGTCAGGCGGACACCGGGCTCCGGTTTCATCGCGAAGGCCTTGAGGACGTGGACATGGGCGTGACCGCCGCCGAGCAGCACGATGTCGGTGCGGACCTCTCCCGCGTGCATCATGAATGCTGCCGAATCCCGCCCGTCATTGGACGGTGATCTCCTCAATCACGATGCGCCCCCGTGCCCTTTGAGATCATCGTTCAGCGCCTGGCCGCTCCGCACGTGCTAGGCTCATGTCACGCCGCGATCCCTGATCCAGGCGCGCCCGACAGCGGCCAAGTCCGCGCCTCCGGTCAACCGCCCGTCGCACGGGATACGGTCCATGCGGCATTGCCGATATGATACTCGGAACGAGTTGGTCGGAGAACACGCATGAGCGGTCCGTCGCCGTGGCAGGTGGCGGCCTCTCCCCTGCAGAGATCGCGCTATCGCTGCTGCGAGACACACCGCTGCTGCTGTGCGAGGCGGTGATCCGGAAGGCGCTGCGCCAGCGCGCACAGCGGCTCAGCCAAGCCCGGAGCCGCGACGCGATCGGCGGCCGGACGGCGCGGTTTCCGCTAGGCCGGTCGTGGAGTGAGTGTATCCGTCACCTCATCCTGCCGGCGGATCGGTAACGGCGGACGCCACGGTCCGGCTCCATCATGGCCTACGACGATGCTCCATTTAGACGGCCCATTCGCTCAGGAAACCACCTGCGCCGTCACGGCAATGCAATCGCCGGACTTCACCAGGCCGGGAAAATGCCGGCCGGCCAGGATGCCGTCCGTGGCGGTGCGATACTGCACCGGCGGCACGCCGGTCCGGTCGGCCGGCCAGACCTGGGCGATGACGTCGCCCTTGCGCAGCGGCTGGCCAAGATCGACGCAAGGCTCGATCAATCCATCCTGATCGCTGAAAGTGAAGCAATCGCCGCTCGGCATGTCGAGCATGGTCGACGGCGCCGCCTCCGCCTCGCCGTCCAGGATGCCCGCATGGGCCAGCAGGTTGCGCACGCCGCGCCTGGCGATCGCGATGGTCATAGCGCTGGTCGTGCCGCCGCCGCCCAGTTCGGTGGAGATGAATATCTTGCCCATCTCTTCCGCTGCCGTGTCGTACATGCCGACAGCGTCGATCTCGAGCAGCATCATCGAATAGGGCGCATTGAATGCGCGCATGGCGGCGACGCATTTGTCCTCATGCTTCCGGTCGGGGAGCCTGTGCGCGCAGCAGAACGGCAGGAACTCCAACGTCTTTCCGCCGGAATGGATGTCGAGCACGAAGTCCGCCAGCGGCAACAGCGTACGCTGGAAGTAGTCCGCGATCTTCTCCGTCACCGTCCCGTCCGGCTTGCCCGGGAAAAGGCGGTTGAGGTTGCCCTTGTCGATGGGCGAGGTGCGCGTTGCGGCGCGAAAAGCCGGATAGTTCATCGCCGGCACGATGATGACGCGTCCCGACAGCCGAGCCGCATCGATGGACGCCGCGAGGTTCATCAATGCGACCGGGCCCTCGTATTCGTCACCATGGTTGGCGCCGGTCAGCAGGAGTGTCGGCCCGCTGCCGTTCTTTGCAACTGTGATCGGGATCATGATGGCGCCCCACGCGGAATCGTCGCGGCTATAGGGCAGCCGCAGAAAGCCGTGCTGTACGCCGTCGCGCTCGAAATCCACTGTGGCGGAGATGGGGCTTGCCCGCTTCTCCATGCTCATGCTCCCTGCTTGATCTATTCTTTGCCGTCCGGATAGCGCTTCATGCGCTTGACGCTCATGGAGATGTGGCTGCGACGGATGTGGCCCACCGCCTCCAGGTCGCCGACTTCCATCGCCTGCAGGATGTCGGCCATCTCGCGCCGGAACACCTCGATCTCGGCTGGCAGGTTAAGGTGCGGCACCGACTTCAGCCAAATTCGCGTGGTCAAGTAATAGAGCCGTTCGGAAATATCGCGGAGCGGCCCATTGCCGACCATCGCGGTCAGCTCCTGGAAGAAGTCCATGTTGAGCCGCGCATAGGCCTTCGCATCCGGCTGCTTCAGCAGCTTGTCGCAGCGCACCAGCAGCGCCCGCACCCGCGCCAGATCGGCCTCGCCGCGCGGGATCGGATCGAGCTTGCCGATCAGTTCCGCCAGTTCCATGCGCAGGCGAAAAACCTGCGCGAGCGAATCGATGTCGACGTCGGTGACGAAAGTGCCGACACCGTGCCGGCTTTCCAGCAGCCCCTCGCTTTCCAGGCGCGACAGCACCCGGCGGATCGGCGTGCGGGAGACGTTGAATTCCCGGGCCAGCTCCTCCTCGGCCAGGCGCTCGCCCGGCTGATATTCGAGCAGGCAAATGCGGTCGCGGATCGTCTTGTAGATCCGCTCGAACCGCTCGCGCGACATGCTAAGCGGCCGCTCAGCACCCTCGTCATAGGGACTCATACCGCCTCCAGAACGGCGCGCAGGAACTGCTGGGTCCGTTCGTTCTTCGGGGCGGTGAACAGCTCCCTGGGCTCCCCCTGCTCGCAGATCTTGCCCTGGTAGAAGAAGCAGACTCGGTCGGCGAATTCCTTCGCGAAACCCATCTGATGGGTGACCATCAGCATGGTCAAGTCGTGTTCGCTCCCGAGCTTGCGGATGACCTGCAGCACCTCGCCGCACAGCTCCGGATCGAGGGCGGACGTCACCTCGTCGAACAGCATGATCTTGGGCCGCATGGCAAGGGCCCGGGCGATGGCGACGCGCTGCTGCTGCCCACCAGACAATTGTGCCGGATAGTGGCCCTTCTTCTCGCCGAGGCCGACCAGGTTGAGAAGGTCGGCGGCGCGCTCTTCCGCCTCTCGGCGCGGCAAGCCAAGGACGGTCATCGGCGCCTCGATGCAGTTGCCGAGCGCCGTCATGTGCGGGAACAGGTTGAAATGCTGGAACACCATGCCGATCTTCGAGCGCACGCGGCGCAGATGCTTGGCTTCGGCCGGCACCAGCTTGCCGTTCTTCTGCATATGGGTCATCGGTTCGCCATCGACCCAGATCACGCCGCCGTCGATGCGCTCCAGGGTCATCAGCATGCGCAGCACGGTCGTCTTGCCCGAGCCGGACGGGCCGATGATCGCCACCTTCTCGCCGCGCCCGATGTCCAGGTTGAGACTGTCGAGCACGGTCAGGGAGCCGTAGCGCTTGGTCACGCCCTCGAACCGCACCATCGGGCGATCAACGGTTTCGGTCATCGCACGCTCCTTCGATTGAGGCGACGCTCCAGCCAACGGATGGCAACCGCCGACACTAGGCTCAGGACCAGGAAGGCTACGCCGACGATGGTCATCGGCTCGGTGTAGCGGAAATTCTCCGAACCCAGGTTCTTGGCGGTCTGCACCAGCTCCAGCACCGCGATCGCCGACAGCAGCGGCGTATCCTTGAACAACGCCACCAGGTAGTTGCCGAGGGCCGGCACGATCGGCGGGATCGCCTGCGGCAGGATGATGTTCTTGAAGGTGTGCCAACTGCTAACATTGAGCGCCGTGCACGCCTCCCACTGACCGCGCGGCACCGCCTCCAGGCCGGCGCGGTAGACCTCGGAGCAATAGCAGCCGTAATGGATGCTGAGCGCGATGATACCCGCGGTGAAGGCATCCAGCACGATGCCGAAGCGCGGCAGCACGAAGAACAGGAAGAAGATCTGGATCAGCAGCGGCGTCGAGCGGACGAGCTCGACGAAGGCCGAGGCCAGCCAGCCGACGATGGGGCCGCTCATCCGCAGGACGGCCAGCACCAGGCCGAGCACCAGCGCGATGAAGAAGCTGAGGAACGTCGCTTCGATCGTCACGATGGCAGCTCTAGCCAGGACCGGCAGGATCTCGATGGTGTATTCCCAGTTCCAGATCATCAGCGCCCTCGTCCCCGTACCATGCCGCGCAGCGACTTGCGCTCGAGCCAGCGCATGCCGATCGTGATGGTGAGCGACAGCACGAGATACATCAGCAGCGCCAGCGTGAAGATCGGGATCGTCTGCATCGAGAAGTCGTTCAGCGTCCTCGCCTTGAAGGTCAAGTCGCTCATCGTGATGAGGGAGACCAACGCGGTCGATTTCAGCAGCTCGATGAAAAGGTTGCCCCAGGGCGGGATCATGGCGACGAAGGCTTGCGGCAGGATGATGCGCCGCAGCGCCTGCCAGCGCGTCATGTTGAGCGCCGTTGTCGCCTCCCACTGGCCACGCTGCACCCCCTGGATCCCGCCACGCACGACCTCCGCCCCGTAGGCGCCGACATTCAGCCCCAGGCCGAGCACCGCAACCGTGAACGGCTCCATGAAGATGCCGAAATCCGGCAGCACGAAAAACAGCCAGAACAGCTGCACCAGGGCAGATGTGCCGCGGAAGAACTCGACATACGTGACGGCGAGCCAGCGCAAAGGTGCCGGACCATAGAGCCGGCATAGAGCGGCGGCCGTCGCCGTGATCACGGCAAGACCGCAGCCTACCACAGCGATTCGAACGGTCAGCCACGCGCCTTCCAGCAGCCCGGGCATGAAAATGGCGTTGTCGCCGCTGGCCGCCAGAACGGCGATCGCAATCAGTGCCGTTGCCAGCATTGCGGCAAGCGAAGGTATGCCCATGGCGACTCCCCCGGCCTATGGGTGGGACGAACCCGTCGCGCCGAAGCGGGGCGGACCTGCGGCCCGCCCCGGGTTCGGTCTACTCACCCTTGCAGAGCTGTTCGGTCGTCTTGTTCGGCAGGTAGTCCTTGCCGAAACCAATCGGCGTCACCAGCGCGATATGTTCCGGCGAGCCGAGGAACTTCTTCAATTCGGCGTTGAAGGCCTCGAGAAGATCCGTGTCGTCCTTGCGGAAGCCGAAGCCGCCATGACCCTTCACCGACTTGCCGGCCACCTCGCCGAACGGCGTGGTGGATTCCACGCCTTCGCCCTTCTTCGCCATGTCTGCGATCGAGAGCGCGGTCAAAGATGCGCCGTCGGCGCGGCCGGACTGGACCGCCGCGAGCAGGCTCGACTGGTCGGGCAGCACCACCAGCTGCGATTCGGGCACGCCGGCATCCTTCGCGTAGCCGACCTCGACCGCGCCCGACATGACCGCGAGCTTCAGGTCCTTGTTGCCGGCGAAGGTGGAGAAGTCCTTCACGCCCTTCGGATTGCCCGCCGCCACCAGCATCGCCTGGCCGATGCCGTAGGACGGCTCGGAGAAATTGATCTCTGCGCAGCGCTTGGGATTGATGAACATGCCCGCCGCGATGATATCGAAGCGGCCGGCCTTGAGCCCCGGGATGAGCGAGCCGAATTCCGTCAGCACGCCATCGACCTGGGGGATGCCGATCTTCGCCAGCACCGCCTTGGCCACTTCCGGCGCCTCGCCGGTCAGCTTGCCGTCCGGGGTCGCGTAGCCGAATGGGGCCTCGTTGGCGAAGCCTACGCGGATGAAGCCCTGCTCCTTCGCGCGCTCCAGGGTGGTCTCCGCGAATGCCAAGCGGGTGCCCGCGCCGAGCGCCGCAATGCCCGCGCCCAGTCCGATGGCGGATTGCAACAGGCCGCGCCGCGTGACCCTCAACACGTGATTCATGCTTGCCTCCTCTGTTGTCTGGTCGCGTGTTTTTGCTGTATCGGCCCGGGGAGAGTTTCGACCAGTGCCCCCGCCCGGAAAACCCCTTCTAAGATAGTTGTATACATCTTATCTTTCCTTGGCGCAAGTTCCGCGCTAGTCTTTGCTCCTGTAAGTGGATTCCTCTCCGGAGCGATCCAACGCCTCCCGTCGATGTATACATTTTAACCCATGACCTTGCCTGCCTCCGCGCCGACCCTTGCCGACATCCGCGCAGCGCGCGACGCGATCGGCGGACTCGTACTTCGCACGCCCTCGATCGTGGCGCGGGAGCTGAGCGCCCTGGCTGGCCAGGACGTGTTACTGAAGCTCGAAACCCTGCAGCCGATTGGCGCCTTCAAGCTGCGCGGCGCGGCCAATGCGATCAGCCGACTCAGTGACAAACAGAAGCGGCATGGAATCGGCTGCTGCTCCACGGGCAATCACGGGCGCGCCATCGCCTACGCCGCGGCACGCGCCGGCATCCGCGCCACGATTTGCCTGTCGGCACTGGTGCCCGAAGCCAAGGTGCGCGCGATCCGCGATCTTGGCGCGGAGGTTCGCCGCATCGGCAACAGCCAGGATGACGCGCAGGCGGAGATCGACCGGCTCGCGCGCAGCGATGGGCTCACCGACATCCCGCCTTTCGACCATCCGCACGTGATCGCGGGACAAGGCACGATCGCGCTCGAACTGCTGGAGGACCGGCCGGACCTTGCCGCCATCGTCGTGCCACTGTCCGGCGGGGGCCTCATCAGCGGCATCGCGATCGCGGCCAAGGCATTAAGGCCGGAGATCAGGATCATCGGCGTATCGATGGAGAACGGCGCGGCGATGCATGAGAGCCTGGCTGCCGGGCGGCCTGTCGAGGTGACGGAAGTTCCTTCTCTTGCCGACTCACTCGGCGGCGGAATCGGCCTCGGCAACCAATGGACTTTTCCGATCTGCCGCGCGCTCGTTGACCAGACGATCCTGGTCAGCGAAGAGGAAATCTATCGCGGCATTCAGGCCTTGATGGGAGACCAGAAGCTGGTCACCGAAGGCGCGGCCGCCGTCGGCCCGGCCGCCTTGATCGCCGGCAAGCTCAAGCTCGACGGACCGTCGGCCATGATCATCAGCGGCCACAATGTCGATCCGGACCAGTTCCTCGCCATCGCAAGCGGTCAGCCCGTCAAGATCGGCGATCAGACAATCAGGGGGTGAGATGCGGGACATCTTCGTATTGACCGAGCGCGACCTGCGCGGCTGCGTGCATATCGACCGCGCCGCGATTGATATCGTCGAGCAGGCATTCCGCGCGCTGGCGAGCGGCAAAGTCGTCATGCCGCCGATCCTTTCGATGGAGATTCCGGACGCCCATGGCGAGGTCGACGTGAAGACCGCCTATATTCCCGGCTTCGACGGCTTCGCCATCAAGGTCAGCCCGGGCTTCTTCGACAATCCCAAGATCGGCCTCCCCAGCCTCAACGGCCTGATGATCCTGTTCTCCGCCAGGACCGGGCTGGTCGACGCGCTGCTGCTGGACAATGGCTATCTCACCGACGTGCGCACCGCCGCCGCCGGCGCGGTGGCCGCACGCCATCTGGCGCCGCGCGAGGTGCGCGTGGCCGGCGTGATGGGCACCGGCGTGCAGGCGCGGCTGCAAATCCAGGCGGCCCACCTGGTGCGGCCTTTCTCCAAGGTCCTGGTGTGGGGCCGCGACGCGGGCAAGGCGGCTGCTTGCGCGCGCGACATCGCGGCGGCGATCAAGGTGGAAGCCCAGGCGATCGGCGACCCGGCGGCGCTGGTGCGCAAGAGCCAGCTTGTCGTCACGACGACTCCCGCGCGCGAGCCGATCCTGAACGCCGCATGGCTGCATCCAGGCCTGCACATCACGGCCATGGGCTCCGACCAGGCAGGAAAGAACGAAATCGATCCGGCGGCGATCGCCGCCGCCGATCTCTTCGTCTGCGACCGCGTCACCCAGAGCGCGAAGCTGGGCGAGCTGCGCTCGGCACGGGAAGCGGGGCGCTTCGTGAAGGCCGATCCGTCGGAGCTTGGCGAGGTGATCGCCGGCGTTAAGCCAGGCCGCCGGTCGCAAGAGGACATTACCATCTGCGATCTGACCGGCACGGGCGCACAGGACACCGCGATCGCCACCTATGCCTTGGCTGCGGCGCGCAAGGCCAGCGGCGGCACCATCATTCAGGCCTGAAGGAGGAGAACACATGGCCGTCTACGAGAAGCCCTTCGACAAGGCCGAATATGCCCGGCGCGTCGCCGCCACCAAGCGGCGCATGCAGGACGCGGGCCTCGACCTCATCATCTGCCAGGATCCGGCCAACATGTGCTGGCTGACCGGCTTCAACGGTTGGTCCTTCTATGTGCCGCAATGCGTGCTGGTGCATGTGGAGGAGGAATGGCCGCTGTGGTTCGGCCGTGCCCAGGATGCCAAATGCGCGCAGGTGACCACCGATCTGCCGGACCGGAACATCGTGCCGTTCTCCGAACGGCTGGTGCAGCACAAGATCGAGCATCCCTATGACGAGCTGGCCGACCTCATCAAGTCGCGCGGCTGGGACAAGGCGCGCATCGGGGTCGAGATGGATGCGCACTACTACACGGCGCGCTGCCACGCGCATCTGGTGAAGGGCCTGCCCAACGCGACATTCGCCAACAACGGCGATCTGGTTAACTGGGCGCGGCTGGTGAAGTCGCCGGCGGAGCTGAAGTTGATGCGCGAGGCGGGGCAGATCTGCACCAAGGCCATGAATGCCGCGATCGCGAAGATGAGGCCCGGCGTGCCGCAGAACCACGTGATCGCGGACATCTATCACGCGCAGACCATGGGCGCGAACGGCTTCGGCGGCGATTATGCCGCGATCTGCCCGCTGATGCCGGTGGGCGAAGGGACCAGCACGCCGCACCTCACCTGGTCGGATGCACCGCTGCCGTCCAACGCGCTGACCATGATCGAGATCGCGGGATCGCGCCGCGGCTATCACGCGCCGCTGACGCGCACGATTCACCTCGGCAAGCCGCCGGCCGGCATTCAGGATGTGGCCAAGGCAGTCGTAGAGGGCGTCGATGCGGGTCTCGCCACCGCCCGGCCCGGCAATACCGCCGAGCAGGTCGAAGCGGCTTGGCAGGCCGTGCTGCGCAACAACGGCCTGAAGAAGGAGAGCCGGGTCGGCTACTCCGTCGGCCTGTCCTATCCGCCGGACTGGGGCGAGCGCACCGTCAGCCTGCGCCCAGGCGACACCACCGTGTTGCAGGCCGGCATGTGCTTCCATATCCAGGCGGGCGTCTGGCTGCAGGAATGGGGTGTTGCAATTTCCGAATCCTTCGTCGTCACCGAGAAGGGCGGGGAGCGCTTCTGCGATGTCGCGCGCGAGCTGATCGTGATCGACTGATGAAGAACGGCGGCCTCAGGCTGGATGAGCGTGACCTCAGGATTCTCACGATCCTGCAGCGGGAAGGCCGCATCACGAAAACCGAGTTGGCGGAGCGGGTGAATCTCTCGCCGACCCCATGCTGGAGCCGGTTGAAGCGGCTGGAGAAGATCGGCCTAATCGAAGGCTATCGCGCCAAGATCGCCCTCAAGCGCTTCGGCCTTACCATGGTGTTCATGGAAGCCGAGCTGGAGAGTCACCGCGCTTCGGATTTCGCGCGCTTCGAAGCGGAGATGAAGCAGGTCCCAGAGATCACCGGCTGCTGGTCGGTCGGCGGCGGGATTGACTATCTGATCCAGGTCATGGTGAAGGATGTCGATACCTATCAGCGCCTCGTCGACCGGCTGCTCGATAGCGGCATCGGCCTCAAGCGCTACTATACCTATGTCGTGACGAAAGCGGTCAAGGAGGACAGCCCGCCGCCGCTGGAGCAGCTGCATCAGGAAGCGCTCTAGGCCGCCGCCTCCGCTAGCAGTTCCCAGATCGAGCGGGCGAAGCTGCGCGGCGCCAGGACATCGATTCCGTCCGCGCGCCGCCACAGCACAACGCCGACGCGATGGATCGGCGTCAACGCGATGTCGTCTTCGGCGAAACGATGCGGCCTTAAGTCGATCGCGACAAAGCGGCTCAGCAGCGGAACGGCGCTGTCCTCGCTGACGTGGATGATCGTGCGGGCATGCGAGAGATCGAGGGTGGCCCCGATCTCGGCGCCGAGCTTTGGATGATCGCTCACGCGCCCCTCCTCCGCCACCAGCCACAAACGCTGCGGATGAACGCGCAGCAGCCCCGCCGTCGCACCGCGCGCAGCTTTGCCCGGCCGCGGCGCCTCCGGCAGGCCGCACCGGGTGGCCAGGCCCCTTGCCATCTCCGCATAGCGGTCCGGCCAGGCGTGGTACTGCAGCAGCACCGCGCAAGCGCGATGCGAAAACCCTGCGACAGGCTTGTTCTGCGAGACCGGCGAGATGCGATCAGCCATGGAGGCGCTTCCCTTCGGGATCGAGGAAGTGCGGTGCCACGACCTTCACCAGCGTCCTGCGCCCGCGGATTGGATCGTCCGCCAGCAAGGTGCGCCCTTCCCAATCGGCGAGGCCGCCTTTGACAAAACCGAGGCCGATCCACTGGCCGAGCGACGGACTCTCGGTTACGGAGGTGACCCAGCCGAGCCCGTGGCCGCTCTCGTCACCCGCCGCACACAGGATCGATCCGCCCTTGAAGGTCTCGCCGGTCGTGACAGGCATCAGGCCGACGATCTGTGCCCTGTCCTTGCGCTGGAGGTCGGGGCGCATGCGCAGCGCGCTGCCGATGAAGGGCTTCTTGGTCGAAGCCAGGCGGCCGAGCCCGAGATCGTCCAGGGTCGCGCGACCATCGAGCTCCGGCCCGCCCACGTGGCCCTTCTCGACGCGGAGCGCACCCAGGGCCTCCAATCCGTACGTGCCGCCACCGCGCGATTTCGCGCCTTCCAGAAGCACGCGCCATAACGCTTGCCCGTAATCCGCCGGCACATAGATCTCGTAGGCTAACTCCCCGGAGAAGCTGATGCGCGCGATGCGGCAATGAACGCCGTCGAACGATCCCTCCCGCACACCCATGAAGGAAAACGCCTCGTTGGTGAAGTCCACGTCCTTCACGAGCGCCTGCAGCAGGTCGCGTGCCAACGGACCGGCGACCGAAGCGCCGGCCCATTGATCGGTGACGGAGGTCACGGCGACGCGCAGGTCCGGCCAGCGCGTCTCCAGCAATTCTTCCAGCCACGCCATCACCTTGCCGGCATTGGCGGTGGTGGTCGTCATGAAATACTCATGCTCGCCGATGCGCCACGACGTGCCGTCATCCATCACGATGCCGTCGTCGCGCAGCATGACGCCATAGCGCGCCCTGCCGACCGTCAGCGACTTGAAGGCGTTCACGTAGACGCGATCGAGCAGCTCGCCAGCATCAGGCCCCTGCACCGCGATCTTGCCCAAGGTCGAGACATCGCAGATGCCGACCGCTTCGCGCACGAGGCGCATCTCGCGCAGATAGGATTCGTCGACAGTCTCTTCACCTTGCGGATAGAACCAGGGGCGCAGCCACAATCCCGTTTCCAGCATGCGCGCGCCCTGCGCGACTAGCGCGTCATGCATCGGCGATCGGCGAGTCGGCAGCAAATGCTGGTCCCGCTCCGCGCCCGCCAGCGCGCCGATCGACACCGGCACGAAGGGCGGACGGAAGGTCGTGGTGCCGATGGCGTCGAGGGGCTTGGCGCGCGCCTCGGCGATCACGGCCAGCGCGTTGACAGCGGAGGTGCGGCCCTGGTCCGTCGCCATGCCGAGCGTGGTGTAGCGCTTCAGAAGCTCCGGCGCGTCATAGCCTTCGGCGCAGGCCTGGCGCACGTCGTCGAGCGTCACGTCGTTCTGCAGATCGACAAAGGCCTTGCCCTTGATGCCGCCGAAGACCCAGGGGCGGATGGGCGCCTCCCATCCACCTGGACCGGGAAACTCCTCATCCGGCGCCCTGCGTCCGAGCGCCCGCGCCGCTTCCGCGCCCGCCGCCCGACCGGAGCGCGCGCAGTCTTCCGAGCGCCAGGTTCCGGCAGCCGCCCCCGCGCAGCGGATCGGCTCGCCCGTCGCGCCCGGCAGGAAAGCGGCAAGCGTCTCGTTCCAGATCGGTTTCACGCCGCGCTGGCTCAAGAGGTGCTGCGTCGGCGACCAACCACCCGACATGCCGACAGCGTCGCATTGTATCGTCTCGACCCCACCCCCGTCCGCCGTGCCGATCTCGACAGCGCGCGCGCAGCGGCCGATCGTCCGCAGAGGCACGCACGCCAGACGCAATTCTACGCCAGCCTCTTTGGACTTGTGCAGAAGCGATGCCGGAAGATTTTCACGCGCATCGATCAAGGTGGTCGCGATCCCGGCGCGCGCCAGATCGTGCGCGGCTGCATAGGCGGAATCGTTGTTGGTCGCGATGAGCACACGCCTGCCCGCCGCCACGGCCCACCGGTTCGCATAGGCGCGCAACGCCGAGGCCAGCATCACGCCCGGCCGATCATTGTTTCCGAAGACCAGCGGCCGCTCGAGCGCGCCGGCAGCGATCACGATGCGCTTGGCGCGCACGACCCAGAAGCGCTCGCGCGCCGAAGCCCCGGGCTGCAGCCGCTCGACCAGACCGGCAACCCCGTTGTCGTATAGGCCGAATGCCGTGGTGTGGCCGAGGATGCGCACGTTGGGTGCCGCGCGGAGGCTGCGCTCACGCGCGGACAGCCAGTCCCGCGCATCTGTGTCCTCGATCGGTTGACTCTCGTGCAGCAGAGCGCCGCCCAGCAGGAAGTCGCGCTCGGCCAGGAAGACATCCAGGCCGGCTTCCGCCGCGACCCGCGCCGCCTCGATTCCGGCAGGACCTGCACCGATCACAAGTACGTCGCAGAAGGCTTCGCGGCTCTCATAGTGATCGGGGTCCGGCTCGCGCGAGGCGACGCCCAGCCCGGCGGCGCGCCGGATGAAATGCTCGTAGAACAGCCAGCTCTTGGGGCGCTTTCCCGGCCCCATGAAGGTCTTGTAGTAGAAGCCGGCGCTGAACAGCCTGGCGAAGAGCTGGTTGATTGCACCCAGATCGAAACGCAGGCTCGGCCAGCAGTGCTGGCTGTAGGCGTCGAGCCCGTCCACCAGCTCCTCGGTCGAAGCGAGGGTATTCGGAGTCGTATGCGCGCCCTTGCCGACCGTCACCAGGGCCGAGGCTTCCTCGACTCCCGCGCCCATGATTCCTCGCGGGCGGTGATATTTGAAGCTCCGCGCGACCAAGCGTTGCCCACTGGCCAGCAAAGCAGACGCCAGGGTATCGCCGGTGAAGCCCCGCAGCATCCGCCCATCGAATGAGAAGCTGAGAGGCTTGCCGCGGTCGATCGCGCCGCCGCTCTTGAGTCGAAAGCCGGTCATTTTATGAGCTCGGAAAGAACGGCGCGAGACGGCTCGACGCGCGTGATTGCGTGAGTCACGGTATCGCGTTCCACGATCAGCCACAGGCGGCAACCATCGCTGTGCTGCCAGCGCTCGCGATGCGGTCCTTTCGGATTGGACCGCACATAGACCGCCTCGAACCAGGCCTCTGTCGGTGCATCCAGCGCCGGGTAGGTCACGGTCGCATCGCCACCATAGGTGAATTCGCTATGGTCGCGTTCGCCGCAGAAGGGACAATTGATGCGCAGCATTCAGTGCAGCCTGGGCGTGGGGCCGGAGCCGGCCTCGTCGATGGTCGCACCGCGCGCGAAGCGGTCGAGCGAGAACGGCACCGAGAGCGGATCCGGCTGATCGCGCGCCATCAGGTGCGCAAAGCACCAGCCCGAGGCCGGCGTCGCCTTGAACCCGCCATAGCACCAGCCGCCATTGAGATAGAGACCGTCGACCGGCGTCTTCGAGATGATGTGCGAGCCGTCCATGGTCATGTCCATCACGCCCGCCCAATGCCGCAGCAGGCGCACGCGCCCGAGACACGGCATCAGTGAGACCGCGAGGGCGGCGACGTCGCGCACCACCGGCAGGTTCCCGCGCTGCGCGTAGGAATTGTACATATCGAGGTCGCCGCCGAAGACCATGCCGCCCTTGTCGGACTGGCTGATGTAGAAGTGGCCGTGCCCGCCGAAGCCGATCACGTAATCGAGCAGCGGCTTCAATGGCTCGGAAACGAAGGCCTGCAGCAGGTGGCTCTCGATCGGCAGGCACAGTCCCGCCATCTCACCCAGGCGCGAGGTATGACCGGCGACCGCGATCCCCGTCTTCGCCGCCATGATCCGGCCGCGGCTGGTCTCGACGCCGGCGATGCGCCCGCCTTCGCGCACGAAGCCGGTCACTTCGCAATTCTGGATGATGTCGACGCCAAGCTCCGACGCGGCGCGGGCATAGCCCCACACCACGGCATCGTGGCGCGCCGTGCCCGCGGTCGGCTGCATCAGACCGCCCCAGATCGGAAAGCGCGCACCCGGACTGTAATCGAGATGCGGCACCAGTTCCTGCATCGCCGCGCGATCCAGCAGTCGCGCCGCGATCCCGTGGCGGCGCATGATGTTGCCGCGCCGCGCTGCCGAATCCAGCGCATCGGGGGAATGCAGCAACAGGATCTGCCCGCGCGGAGAGAACATCACGTTAAAGTTCAGCTCGTGTGAAAGGGTGTTCCAGAGCCTGAGAGAGAAATCATAGAACTCGGTCGCGCCCGGCAGCATGTAGTTGGAGCGTACGATCGTGGTGTTGCGCCCGGCATTGCCGGAGCCGATATAGCCCTTCTCCAGCACGGCCACGTCCCGGATGCCGAATTCCTTGGCGAGGTAGTAGGCCGTCGCCAGCCCGTGTCCGCCGCCGCCGACAATGATCACCTGGTAGCGCTCTTTCGGCGCAGGATCGCGCCAGGCACGCGACCAAGGCTGGCCGGTGACGGCATGCTTCAGGAGAGCGAGCGCGGAATAGCGCGTCATGGAGTCTTATTCTACGGCGAGTTCGATGCCGCCTTTCATTACACTTCGGCCGCGGAAAAAGCAGCTAAAGGAATGGCGCCGGATAGTGGAATCTTCTGCGACCGGCCGCCACTTTGGACCAAAGCGAGCCGCGTCGCGCCCTATCCTGTCTGTATTGCCACGCCAGGGAGGAAGGCATGCAAAGCTCCGCCACCAGCCGGCACAGACGCTCCGAAGGATTGGAGCTGCTCACCGATTCCCGTCTGCTGAAGGAGTTCGCCTATATCGACGGCGGCTGGCGGTCCAGCGCTTCCGGGCGTTTCATCTCGGTCACCGATCCCGGAAATGGCGAGTGGATCGGGCATGTCCCGGCCCTGACCGCAGACGAGAGCTACCAGGCGATTGCCGCGGCGGAGCGCGCCTTCCCCGCCTGGTCCGGACTGTTGCCGCAGCAACGGGCCCAGATCCTGCGCCGGTGGTTCGAGGCGATCGTCGCGAACCGGGAGGATCTCGCCGTGCTCATGACGCTCGAGCAGGGCAAGCCGCTGTCGGAAGCGCGCGGAGAGATCGACTACGCAGCGTCCTTCATCGAATTCTATGCGGAGGAAGCAAAGCGCACGAACATCGAGTCCGTGACGTCGCATCTGCCCGGCGCGCAAATGAGTGTGCGGCGCCAGCCGATGGGCGTCGCCGCCCTCGTGACGCCCTGGAATTTCCCCTCTGCCATGATCACGCGCAAGGCCGCGGCGGCCCTGGCGGCCGGCTGCACCACGGTGATTCATCCTTCTCACCAGACGCCCTTTTCGGCCCTGGCCTTGGCGGAGCTGGCCGATCGCGCTGGGCTCCCCGCCGGCATCTTCAATGTCGTGACCGGCGAGGCGGCAGAAGTGGTCGCGCCGATGACGGAATCCTCCACCGTGCGCGTGCTCTCCTTCACCGGTTCGACGGAGGTGGGCCGCCTGCTCTATCGCCAGTGCGCCGTGACCATCAAAACGCTGGTGCTGGAACTTGGCGGTCATGCACCGTTCCTGGTGTTTGCCGATGCCGATCTCGACCGCGCGGTCGAGTGCGCCGTCAGCGCCAAGTTCGCGACCTCCGGCCAGGATTGCCTGGCGGCCAACCGCATGCTCATCGAGCGGCCGGTCTATGACGCTTTCGCCGCGCGTTTCGCCGAGCGCGTGCGTGGCCTGACGGTCGGGCATGGCCTCTCCGATCCCGCCATCGGCCCGCTAATGAACGAGGCGGCAATGCGCAAGCAGGAAGAGCACGTGGCCGATGCCCTTAACCGCGGGGCCCGGCTGGTCGTCGGCGGCAAGCGGCACCAGGCCGGTCCGCTGTTCTTCCAGCCCACGCTGCTCGCCGACGTGCCGCCCGCCGCGTTGATCTTCCGCGAGGAGACGTTCGGGCCGGTGGCCGCCCTGGCGCCGTTCGATGACGAGGCGGAAGCTCTCGACCGCGCCAACGACACAGAGTATGGGCTGGTCGCCTATCTTCACACGCGCGATACGGGTCGCATCGCGCGCCTGACAACGGGGCTGCAATACGGCATGGTGGCGATCAATCGTACCAAGATCACCGGCGCGCCGATTCCCTTTGGTGGCGTCAAGCAATCGGGGCTCGGGCGCGAAGGATCGCGGCTGGGCATGGAAGCCTTCATGGATGTCAAATATGTGTGCCAGGATGCAGCGTGAGCGCGCGCGATGATGTACGATAACCCATTCTCTGAAGCAGAGGTCACGCGCCGTCTTGCGGCGTTCCGCGCAAAGCTGGCGGAGAGCGGCCTCGACGGCGCGGTCGTTGCCGCGCCGGAGAACGTGTTCTATCTGACCGGCCTCGACCACTGGGGCTATTTCGCGCCGCATCTGCTGATCGTGCCGCTCACCGGAAACCCGGTGCTGATCACGCGCGCGATGGAGCGCGTCTCGGTCGAGAAGCAGGTGAAGACGGCCGAGTTTCGCGGCCACAGCGACAGCGAAACCGCCGCAGCCATGGCTGCGCGCGTCCTGCGCGATCTGAAGCTCACAGGGCGGCGGCTCGGTTTGGAGTTCTGGACGGCAGGGTTGAGCCATGGCCTGGCTTTGTCGTTGCAGAGTCAGGCGGAGGCACAGTGGCGGGACATTTCCGGGCTGATCGATGATCTCCGCCTGGTCAAGAGCGCGGAGGAACAGACGCTGATGCGCCGCGCCGCGGCCGTAACGGACGCTGCCGCCGGCGCCGCGATCGACGCAATTGCGGACGGCGTGCCGGAAACCGAGGTTGCCGCGGCCTGCATCGCCGCGATGACCCGGGCTGGCGGCGCACCGCCGGCCTTTGGCCCTTTCATCCGGCCGGGAAGCCGGTTGGGCGAGGAGCACGCAACCTGGGGCGACCGGCGTTACAAATCGGGCGAGCCGGTGTTCCTTGAATTATCCGGCTGCGTTGCCCGCTACCACGCGCCGCTCGGGCGGATGGTCCATATCGGTGCGATTCCGGATGCGGACGCCAGGATGGCGGAGACGACGCGGCAGGCATTCGACGCGGTGCTGACGGCGTTGCAGCCCGGCAACCGTGCGCGCGACGTCTATGCTGCCTGGCAACGGGTGGTCGACGCAGCGGGCCTGGCGCACTATCGTCGGCACCATTGCGGCTATTGTGTCGGGATCGGCCTGTCGCCGTCCTGGACCGGCGGCAACAAGGTCGTCGGCCTGCGCCACGATTCCGACCTGGAGATCCGGGAGGGCATGTCGTTCCACATCCTCTCCTGGCTCATGGGAACGGGACGCGGCGACTATTTCGTTTCCAATGCGGTGCTGCTGGGCGCCCAAGGACCGGAGGTCCTCACCCAAACGCCCACCGGACCGATTGTCAGATAGGAGTCATGCCATGTTGCGCAACGACCAGCTCGACCAGTGGGATCGCAATCACTTCTTTCATCCGTCGACCCATCTGGGCCAGTTTGCGCGCGGCGAAATGCCGAACCGCATCGTGACCGGTGGTGAAGGCGTCTATATCCACGACCGGGACGGAACCAGGCTGCTCGATGCGTTCGCCGGCCTCTATTGCGTCAATGTCGGCTATGGCCGGCCGGAGATCGCGGAGGCGATCGCGAAACAGGCGCGCGAGCTCGCGTATTATCACGCCTATGTCGGCCACGGCACAGAGGCGGCGATCACGCTGGCGCGGATGGTGCTGGAGCGCGCGCCGAAGACCATGTCGAAGGTCTATTTCGGCCTGTCTGGCTCCGACGCGAACGAGACCAACATCAAGCTCGTCTGGTACTACAACAACATCCTCGGGCGGCCCGGGAAAAAGACCATCATCTCGCGCTGGCGCGGCTATCACGGCTCCGGCCTGATGACCGGGTCGCTGACCGGCCTCGAGCTGTTCCACAAGAAGTTCGATCTTCCGCTGGATCAGGTGACGCATACGGAAGCGCCGTACTATTTCCGCCGTACGGATGCGTCGATGTCCGAAGAGGAATTCTCGGCCCATTGTGCGACCAAGCTGGAGGAGATGATCCTGACGGAAGGGCCGGACACGATCGCGGCCTTCATCGGCGAGCCGGTGCTCGGAACCGGCGGTATCGTGCCGCCGCCGAAGGGCTATTGGGCCGCCATCCAGCCGGTTCTTCGCAAATACGACGTCCTGCTCATCGCCGATGAAGTGGTGACGGGCTTCGGCCGATTGGGCTCCATGTTCGGCTCGGATCATTACGGGATCGAGCCAGACATCATCACCATTGCCAAGGGCCTCACCTCTGCTTACGCACCCCTTTCCGGCTCGATCATCTCCGAGAAGGTGTGGAAGGTGCTGGAGCGCGGCACCGACGAGTTCGGCGCGATCGGCCATGGCTGGACCTATTCCGCCCATCCGATCGGCGCGGCGGCGGGCGTTGCCAACCTGAAGCTGATCGACGAGCTCGGCCTGGTGGACAATGCGCGCACCGTCGGCAGCTATTTCCTCAACACCATGCGCGAGGCGCTGGCGCGCCAGCCGATCGTCGGCGAGGTCCGTGGCGAGGGGCTGCTCTGCGCGGTCGAGCTGGTGGAGGACCAGGAGAAGCGACGCTTCTTCGATCCGGCCAAGAAAGTGGGCCCGCAGGCGGCCGCCGCCCTGCTGAAGCGTGGCGTGATCGCCCGCGCGATGCCGCAGGGCGACATCCTCGGCTATGCGCCGCCGCTCTGCCTCACGCGGCAGGAGGCCGATACGATCGTCATGGCGACCCGCGACGCGATCGAAGAGGTGTCGAAATCCGTCCGCTGAGGCGCCGACGCGGGCAAAATGAAAGGGCGGAGCCCTAGCGCTCCGCCCTTTGAATTTCAGCCTCTAGCCCGACTCAGCTGCCCCCGCCTCCGATGCAGGTGTCGACATTTTCCGGCGTGCAGACATCGAGGCCGGTGTAGGTCGGATCCGCCGGCGGCGCCTTGCCGTCCTTGATGTCCTTCAGGAAATACATCGACTTGTAACCCATCTCGAATGGCCGCTGCCCCACCTGGCCGGCGGAGAGGCCCTTCTTCATAAGCTCGATCTGGACCGGCAGCGTGTCCGCGACCACGAGCGCCAATTGGCCGGATGCGATCTTGTCCTTGTGCTGCATCGCGGTCTTCTCGTAGGCATCCGGCAGGAACTGCGGGAATCCGCCGGTCGGGATGAAGGCATCGAGGTCCGAGTACTTGCCCAGGATGTCCTCCATCTGCTGCACGGCACGGGCGAAGTCGTCGTCCGTGTAGAGCGGGCAGCCATCGACCTCGGTCCAGCCGTTCTGGCCGGTCAGCTTGTCACCGGGCGCCTGCGCGCTCTGCTTGCCGGCCAAGGTGTCCCGGATGCCCTGCATGCGCTCGTTGTGGTTGGCGGCGGCCGCGCCGCCCGACTGGATGCAGATCGTTCCGCCATCCGGCTTGATCTGCTGCGCGATCTTCGCGAGGTTCACGCCGATCTCGTAGTTATGCGTGCCGACATAGGCGAGGCGCAGCCCCTTGTCCTTCTCCAGCAAGTCGGAATCCCAGGTCAGCACTGGAATATTCGCGCCGCTGGCGCCCTGCAGAGCCGCCGCGATCGCAGCGGCGTTGGAGGGAGAAACGGCGATGCCGTCGACGCCCCTGGTGATCAGGTCCTGGACGATCTGGGCCTGCTCATCGCCGCCGCCATGCTCGCCTGGGCCGATATAGAGGCACTCGACGGCGCCGTTCAGCTCCTCCTCCGCCTTCTTGCAGCCGGCGAGGGCCTGATCGAAAAAGGGATTGTTGGTGTTCTTCGGGACGAGGGCAAACGTATATGTGTCGGCACTGGCTGTGCCGATGCCCGTCGCAACTCCAGCCGCAACCAGTGCGGCGGTCATCAAATGCTTGAGCATGCGTTCCTCCACTTCGTGTTTTCTTCTTGACCACACGGATGCCCGGTCATCGGGTCATTCGCGTCTCCTGCCGCGGATCCGCTCGAGCAGAACCGCCAGAACGATGAAGGCGCCGACAAAGATGCCTTGCCAATTCGAATCGACGCCGGCCATCAGCAGTGAATTGCGGATGACGAAGATCAGGGCCGCGCCGACAAAAGCGCCATAGGCCGTTCCCTCGCCGCCCATCAGGTTGGCGCCGCCGATGACGACCGACGCGATGGCCAGCAGCTCATAGGTCGCGCCAAGGCTGTTGTTCGCAGACCCCGACCACCCAACGCTGAGGATCGCGGCAAGCGCGGCCGATAGCGAGCACAGCACATAGGCCTGCACCTTCACGCGCTTGACCGGCACGCCGGTGAGGTTCGCCGCGTGTTCGTTGCCGCCGATGGCGTAGATGTGCCGCCCCCATGTCGCCATGCGCAGCACCACCGCGAGGCCGATCGTCAGGACGATCATGATGAGGAACGGATTGGACAGCCGGAACGGCAGGTCAAAGCCGAAATTCTGGCCGCCACCGATGATTTTGAACGTGTCCGCATCGGGGATGAAATCGTAGAGCATCCGGTTGCCGGACAGGATCACGCCCACCGCGCGCGCGGCCGCCAGCATGCCGAGCGTGACCACGAAAGGCGGCAGGCCGACATAGGCGATGAGCACGCCGTTGATGAACCCCACGACCGCACCGGCGGCGAGGCCGGCGATGACCGCCATCCACCAGGAATGCGCCCAGGCGGCCTCCGGCCACCAGCCCGCCATCCAGGCCGGCGTTTCCGCCAGCAGGACCGAGCCGGCGACGATCGCGGCCAGCCCCATCACTGAGCCGACGGAAAGATCGATGCCACCCGTGATGATCACGGGCGTCATGCCGAGCGCCATGATGCCGATGAAAGCGAAGTTGCGGGTGATGTTGTAGAAATTGTCCTCGGTCGCGAAGCGCGGCTCGACCCAGACCATGCCGAGGCAGATGGCAACCAGCGCAACCGTCACCCAGAACGACTGGTTGCCAATGAAGCGCTGATATGCGGATTTCTCCTGCACGTCGAGAACGGACTGGATCGAGACATGCTCCTGTTCCAGCTCCGGTTTCGCACGATTGGGCCGCTCGGCTGTGTCGTTCATGGCAACTCAGGCGCTGTGGATGGCACCGGTGATGAGGCCGGTGACTTCTTCGGGGGAGCTGTCCGTGATCGGCTTGTCCGCGACCTTGCGGCCGCGCCTCATCACGACGACCCGCTCACAGACCGCGAACACGTCCGGCATGCGGTGGCTGATGAGAACGACCGTGATGCCGCTGTCCTTCAGGCGCCTGATCAGGTCCAGCACCTCCGCAACCTGGCGCACGGAAATGGCGGCCGTCGGCTCGTCCATCAGCACGATCTTGGCATCGGTCAGGCGGGTGCGCGCGATGGCCACGGCCTGGCGCTGCCCGCCGGACATCTGGCGCACGAGGTCGCGCGGCCGCGTCTCGGACTTGAGCTCGCCGAACAATTCGCCCGCCCGCCTGTTCATGGCGGCGTGATTCAGCCAGCGAATGGGGCCGATGCTGCTTTTCAGTTCGCGGCCGAGGAACAGGTTGGCGGCCGCCGTAAGATTGTTGCACAGGGCCAGATCCTGATAGACGACCTCGATGCCCTTGCCGCGTGCCTCCACCGGCTTGTGAAAATGGACCACCTCGTCGTCGATCACGATCTCGCCGGAGCTCGGCGGAAAGTTGCCCGCGATCAACTTGATCATGGTCGACTTGCCGGCGCCGTTGTCGCCCATCAAGCCCACGAGCTCGCCCCGGCCGACCTGGAGGTCGACATCGGAGACGGCCTTGATCGCCCCGAAGCTCTTGGACACCTTCCGCAGTTCGAGCAACATTCCCGATCCCTCAAAATCCCTCAACGGAGGCGAATCTTGGGCACCTGTCGATGGCACACGGGGCGACCGGATCAGTCGCGTTACGGCATCACAATGCGCTGGATTGGAACGACAGGACGCACGTCAATGATTGAGGCTTGGCCCAAACGTTAACGCTTGACCTGATTTGCGGTCGAATTGCCTCCCGTAGGTAGGCTGCTGCTGCAGCTCTTTGCTTGGCGACATTACAACCATTGTCCGGAGGTCCGTCAATGGTTGCCGCTGGCGGCCAATTCGTCAATCTGCCGCCAATGCCGGCTCGGGTGTCTAGAAGACGGTTGCGCCTTAGCTCGCGCTTTCGCGGCCCAGTAGACCTGCTCACAGAGCGGACTACCATCTGGCTCCGCGCGCCCAAATAAGTGCGCTTCTCGTACATCTCAGGTTGCCATCGCTTTCCGAGGCTGAGGTGGAATGTGGATGCCGTTGCCGAAGCCGGCGGGATCGGATCGGGAGTTTGGACAATTAGTCGAATCCAGAGGTCAGATTGACAATAATAGAAGAAGTCCTTTGAGTGCTATGGCCCGTTCCGAACAAGGCGAACGAACCGCAAGTTTCGGCGCGGCCGCCATCCTTATAAGAAGAGTTACTCCATGAATGTTGATGTCCTGACGACGCGCGAAGTCGCACTGGAGCCGAGGTCGTCGGCGCTGCTATTCATCGACGTGCAGAACTTCTCCTGCCGGCGCGCTGGCGGCGAGTTCAAGGACGTGCCGGATCCCGAGATCGCCGGAGAATACGGCTACTATTTCGACCGCCTGAGCACCCTGGCCATTCCCAACATGCAGCGGCTGCAAACGGCCTTCCGCACCGCCAAGATCGAAGTGCTCTACACCACGATCGAGAGTCTGACCAAGGACGGCCGCGATCGCAGCCTTGATTACAAGATCACCGGATTCAACGTTCCCAAGGGCTCCTGGGACGGCAAGGTCATCGACGAGATCGCGCCTGGCGAGGATGAAATCGTACTGGCGAAAAGCTCGTCGAGCGTGTTCGTCTCGACCCATATTGACTATCTTCTGCGCAATCTCGGTGTGAGGCAGCTGGTACTTGCGGGTGTCCTGACGGACCAGTGCGTGGAGTCAGCGGTTCGCGATGCTTGCGATCTCGGCTACCTGGTAACGCTTGTGCCCGATGCCTGCGCAACCATCAGCGAAGAGCGGCACCAAAATGCGCTGCGCGCCATCAAGGGCTACTGCCGGCAGGTCAAAACGGATGCACTGATTGCCGAGATAGAGAAGCGGAGTTGAACCGGCATCACGAGCACTGTGCCCGCCAGTGAATCCGGCGGAGGGCGGCCCGCATCCGCTAGATTGACCGGAGACACTGAGAATAACCGCCACCTTCGCAGGCACCGGCGCGATTGGAGAAAGTCATCGTCGCGGCCAACGACATGCCGGCTCGGCGATTGTCGGACCTGACGGAGAGGCTAGAAAGCGCAGAGCTTGGCGGCTCGGTCGAAATGACCGTGCAGCGGGATGGAAAGCGCCGCACGATCGACGTCTCGGTGATCGATAATGGCCAATCGTTTGATGTTCGTGCTAGCCGCCGACCATGCGCGGCAGCAGGAAGACCTCGCTCTCTTTGCGCAGGGGCTCATGCCAGCCGTCGCGGAAGATCACGCCATCGATTGCCACGGAGACGCCGCGCGCCAGTTGCGGCTTGAGGCCGGGATAGGCGTCGCCCAGCCGGTTCAGGAGTTCGCGCACGTTGGTGGCCTCGATCTCGAGCTCGGCCTTGCCGCCGGTATGGGGCTTCAAGGAGCCCCATACAACCACCTTCACCATTGCGCGTGCTGTCCTCTCACTCCGCGGCGATCCGCTTCGCGTTCTGCTGCTCCAATGCCGCCAGGATCCTGGGTGGCGACATCGGCAGGCTGGTGAGGCGCACGCCCGCCGCAGCCGACACCGCATTGGCGATCGCCGCGAGCGGCGGGACGATCGAGGTCTCGCCGACGCCGCGCACGCCATAGGGGTGCCCCGGATTTGGAATCTCCAGGATCACCGTGTCGATCATTGGCAGGTCGGAGCAAACCGGGATGCGGTAGTCCAGGAAACCGGCATTCTGGAGCCGGCCGTCCTTGCCATAGATGTATTCCTCGTTCAGCGCCCAGCCGATGCCCTGCACCGCGCCGCCTTGGAACTGGCCTTCCACATAGCTCGGATGCACGGCCTTGCCGGCATCCTGCAAGACCGTGTACCGCACGATCCTGGTCGCACCGGTTTCGGGATCCACCTCGGCATCGCAGATATGGGTGGCGAAGCTCACGCCAGCGCCGTCGGCGCTGTATTCGTAATGCCCGGCAATCGGCCCGCCGGTCGCACCGGCCTGGGCCGCGACCTCGGCCAGGGACATGGGCGGAAAGTTGCCGGCATTCGGGCCAGCCGGCCTGGCATGGCCCTTCTCCCACGTGACTGCCTCCTCCGGGATACCCCAGATCTGCGCGGCGCGTGCGCACAGCTTCCTGGTGGCATCGCGCGCGGCGTGGATGGTCGCCATGCCCGTCGCGAACGTGACGCGGCTGCCGTCGGTCACGTCGTTGTACCCGAGGGAACTGGTGTCAGCGACGATCGCCCGCACCTTGTCGTACGGTATGCCGAGTTCCTCGGCGGCCATCAGGCACATGGACGCGCGCGAGCCGCCGATATCCGGCGTGCCCACCGACAAAGCCACGGTCCCGTCGCTGTTGACGTTGAGCGACACGCAGGTCTGGCCCCCGAAATTGAACCAGAAGCCACAAGCCATGCCGCGGCCCTGGTTCGGGCCCAGCGGCGCCTTGAAATGCGGATGCTGCTTCGCCCGCTCCAGGGTCGGCAGCAGACCGATCGGGCCATAGGTCGGACCGTAGGACGACTTGGTGCCTTCATGCGCCGCGTTCTTGATGCGGAAGTCGATGCCCGCCATGCCGACCTTGTGGGCCAGTTCCTCGATCACGCTCTCGACCGCGAAGGCCGCCATCGGCGCGCCCGGCGCGCGATACGCGGCCTGCTTCGGCCGGTTGGTCACCACGTCGTAGCCGATCGCGCGCACGTTCTCGAGGTCATAGCATGCGAAGGCCGACATGGCGCCGAACTCCACCGGAGACCCCGCGAACGCGCCGCCCTGGTAGCGCAACGTCGCGTCCGCCGCGGTGATCCGGCCGTCCTTCGTCACGCCGATCTTGACATCGATCGAGGTGCTGGCGGTTGGGCCGCTGGCCTTGAACACTTCGTCGCGGCTCATCACGACCTTCACGGGCCGGTTGGCCTTGCGCGAGAGGGCGAGCGCCACCGGCTCGATGAACACGGTCGTCTTGCCGCCGAAGCCGCCGCCGATCTCGGAGGCGGTCACGCGCAGCTTGGAGATGTCCATGCCAAGCAGGCGCGCGCAGGTGTCGCGCACCATGAAATGGCCCTGGGTGCAGACCCACAGCTCGCCCTGCCCGTCCGGGCCGACATTGGCGAGGCAGGCGTGGGGCTCGATGTAGCCCTGATGCGTCGCCTCGGTCTTGAAGGTCCGCTCCACGACGATGTCCGCCCTTCGGAAGCCGGCTTCGACATCGCCATGGCCGAACTCGTAGCGGCGCACGATGTTGGACGGCTTCCTCGGCTTCGGCTCCACGCCATCGGTGAGGATGGTGTTGTGCAGGACCGGCGCATTCGGCTTCATCGCCTCGTCCACGTCGGTCACGTGCGGCAGCACCTCGTAATCGACCTTGATGAGTTTCAGCGCCTCGCGTGCTGTATGCGCGTCGACCGCCGCCACCGCCGCCACCGCGTGGCCCTCATAGAGCGCCTTCTCGCGCGCCATGATGTTGTAGAGGATGTCGAAGAGCGCGGCGTCGCCGTTGGTGTGGTCCGGAAAGTCGGCGCGCGTGACGATCGCCTTCACGCCCGGCAGCCTCTCGGCCTTGGCTGTGTCGATCTTCTTGATGCGCGCATGAGCGTGGGGCGAGCGCAGGATGCGCCCGACCAGCATGCCCGGCGCGGTCGCGTCGGCGCCGAACTTGGCGCGGCCCGTCACCTTGTCGATGCCGTCGGGCCGCAGGGGCCGTGTGCCGACAACCTTGAATGCGCGCTTGTCTTGCGGCGTGCTGTCCAGAGGCATAGTTACGCCCTCCTCATTTCCTGAGCCGCGTCCATGACGGCCCGTACGATCTTGTCGTAGCCGGTGCAGCGGCAGAGATTGCCCGCCAGCCCGAAGCGCACTTCCGTCTCCGTCGGCTCGGGATTCGTGTCCAGCAGCGCCTTGGCGGCGACCAGGATGCCCGGCGTGCAGATCCCGCATTGCAAGGCGGCATGCTCCAGGAACTTGCGCTGCAGCGGATGCAGCGCCTCGCCATCGGCCATGCCTTCGATCGTATCGATCTCGCAGCCTTCGGCCTCCACGCCCAGCACCAGGCAGGAGCAGGTCAGGCGGCCGTCGATGGTCACGCTGCAGGCGCCGCAATCGCCGGTGCTGCAGCCTTCCTTCGCACCGGTCAGGCCGAGGCGGTTGCGCAGCACGTCGAGAAGCGTCTCGTCGGCCTCGCAGACGTAGTCGACGACGTCTCCGTTGATCTTGGTGGTTACGTGAATGGCCGACATCTACCTGCCTCCTGCGCGCTTGCGCGCGATTTGCGCGGCGCGGCGCGCCAGGACGCCCGCCACTTTGATCCGGAATTCGCGCGTGCCGCGCTTGTCGTCGATCGGTCGGCAGGCTGCGGAGCACGCCGCCGCCAGCGCATCCAGCGCCTTGTCATCCATCCTGGTGCCGATCAGCGCCTTCGCCGCATCGGGGACCAACAGCACCGTCGGAGCGACCGCCCCGAGCGCCACCCGCGCGTCGATGCACACGCCCTTGGCATCCAGCGTCACGCTGGCGGCAACGCCCACCACGGCAATGTCCATCTCCGTGCGCGGGATGAAGCGCAGATAGGCATCCCCGGATCGCGACAGGCGCTTGGGCAACAGGATGCTCTCGATGATCTCGCCCTTCTTGAGGGAGGTTCTGCCCGGTGCAACCGGCACCTGCTCGACCGGGACGGTGCGCTTGCCCTTCGGCCCGACGATGACGACCTTGGCGCCGGCGGCGACCAGCGCCGGCACGCTGTCGGCGGCGGGGGAGGCGTTGCAGAGATTGCCCACCATGGTGCAGCGGCCCTGCACCTGCTTGGAGCCAATGAGATTCGCCGATTCGACCACACCCGGCCAGGCCTTCTTCAGCTTGGCATGTTCGCCGAGTTCCGCGCCGGTCACCGCCGCGCCGATGCGGAACCCGCCCGGCGTGACCTGGATCGAGCGCGTCGCAGCAATGCGCTTGATGTCCACGAGCAGGTCGGGCTCGATAAATCCGGTGCGCAGACGCACCAGAAGGTCCGTGCCGCCGGCGAGGACAAAGGCGCTGCCCTTCTCCTTCGCCAGAAGCGCCGCGGCCTCTTTCATGGTCGCTGGACGTTCATATCTCACGATCGGTCCTTTGGGGTTGTGCATGGGATTGTGGCCATGCAGCTAGACGAAACCAAGGCCGGCCGCAAGTCAATGGGGCCGCCTTGGTCCATGGCTTAGGAATGAGAGCAACCGGTTCCGTCCGGCCGCGTCGCGGCGCGCCGCCAATCTTTTCAAGCCTGTAAGCGACTCATAATAGGCAGATTGGGCCGTGCGTCTATCGCGGGAAGCCGCCTATGGGTGGCCGGGCGACGATCCGCCTCACACGTCGTGATACCATGCATTTCCAGGGCTGTGCAATCGGTGGGAGGCCGTGCGAGGCCCGTCCACTACGGTTGCGATGTCTCCGCCGATTGCGGAGCCGCCCCTGACGCGTCGGCGGTATTCTTGGATTTGACGAGCAGCTTCAGCGCTTCGAGGTTCATGGCGGCCCCGTCGTGGTAAGTCGGGCTGCTTTCCAGCGCCTGGGAAAAATACCGCTGAGCGTCCGCGTAGTCGCCCCGCAACATGGCGACATAGCCGACATTATTGAGCGCATCCGCCCGGCCGCTCGTGGCCAGCCCGGCCAGCGCCTCGTCGTAGCGGCCCTGCCAAGCCAGGGCGATCCGCAGGTTCGACCGGGTAGTGTCGAGCGCCGGATCCTGCGCCATCGCCGTCTCGAACTGGTGGGCGGCCTCGGCGTATCGCTTCTGGAGAAGCAGCGACATGCCGATATTGTTGGCGATCACCGCCGGATGCGGACTGGCCGCCAGGCTCTTCTCATAGGCGGCGGCGGATTCGCTCCAGCGCCTGTCCTTGTCGTATGCCCGGCCGAGCGCCGCCCAGGCGCGCCACAACGACGGATCGGCTTCGAGCGCGCTGTTCAATTGCGTGACAGCCGCGGTCGTATTGCCCATCGCCAGCAGCGCCAGCCCCATGCCCTGCCACGCCAGCACGCGGAACGCCTCGTCGGACTGCACCTCCTCGAAACGCGCCAGGGCCTCCTTCGGCCGGTCAAGGCCGAGCAGCACCTCGGCCATCACGTAGCGCGACCGGGGCAGCGCGGCGGTGTCGGCGGTCAGGCGCGCCAACCGCTGCGAGGCAAGCTGGAAGCGGCGCGCCTCGACATCGGCCTCCGCCGCAGCCAGGAGCGCGTCCTGGGACTCGGCCGCCGGTCGCACGGCATTCTCGGCCGGGGGCTTCGTCGTGCTGCAGCCTGCCAAGGCGAGCAGGACGACCGCGGCCATGCCGAAGCCGCGCGCTATTCCACAGCACGTCTGGACGCGCCGTTTCAGATCTGTCTTCTGCTCAACCATGAGTGCCCCCGGGATTCATTTCATCGACTCAGAACGCGGAGAAATCGTCGATTTCGGCGACGATGGCGAAGGGTGCGGCGCTCGCATCGAGGGGTCTCTCCGCCACCTGCTCGCCTTCGAGGAGGGCAAACAAGCTGCGGAATGCCGCGAAACGCGGGTCGGCCGGCCCTTCGGCCGCCCTGCTCGTGAAAGCGGGCGGAGAATCGGGCGCGGGCTCCGGGGCGCCCCTTGTCACCAGCAACTGCACCCCGGGCGCCACCCGCTGCAACTGCCCGACGCGGCGCACCAGCACGACATGCTCCGACAGCCGGACGGTCTGCTCGGTCACCGCCGCTGGCGGCTCCTGAATAGGCCTCGCCGCCGCCTCGCCGCTCCGGCCGGCCGCGAGCGTGAGATTGGCCGCGACGACCGGCTGGTCGGTCCCGGTCGCGGCGGCCCGCTCCAGCAAATCGGCTGCGCGGGCGGAATCCCCGCGCATCAGGTAGGAGTAGCCCCAGTTGTTGAGCGCGGTGACGGAATCGGGATCCGCCAGCAGCGCCTGCTGGTGGTAGCGGTCGGAAAGGTCGTAGCGCTTCAAATGCGCGTAGGTGACGGCGAGCAGGTTGAGCGCCCTGACGTTCCCGGGCTCGCGGCTGGTGATCTGCGCGAGCTCGTCGACCGCGAGGCCATATTGCCCGGTCGCGACCAGGCCGCGGGCGCGCTCCACCGGGTCGTTGAAGTCCATGTGCGCGCCGTCGAGCGTCATGATCGGGCGCATCCCTTCGGGCATACCGGCGCAGCCGGAAACCAGCAACGCGCCGGCCAGCAAAGCCAACCCAAGAAGCTGTCGAGCCATCGATCTCATCCCGGCCTCCCCAAGCCTGCCCCTCGGTCTACTGAGTCAGGATCGCACGATAGATGCGGATCATGAGAGGGAGCAGGATCACGATCAGCATCGTCGGAAATACGAAGAAGCCCAGCGGCAGCGCCAGCTTCACCGGCAGCGCATGCGCCTTGGTCTCGGCGCGCAGCATGCGCATCGTGCGCATGTCCTCCGCATAGAGGCGCAGGGCATCCGCGACGCTGGTGCCCAGCTCCTCCGACTGCAGGAGCAGCGTGACCATCGAGCGCACCTCGTCGATGCCCATGCGTTCGGCGAGGTTGCGCAGCGCGTCGGCGCGCGTGCGGCCGGCGCGCAGTTCCAGCGCCATCATCGCGAAATTCTCGGCGAGCGCCGGATGGGCGTGCCCGATCTCCTGTCCCACGCGGGTGATGGAGGCGTCGAGACTGAGGCCGGCCTCCACGCACACCACCATGAGGTCGAGCGCGTCCGGAAAGCCCTCGCGGTACTGCTGCTGCAGGGACCGGGTGCGCAGGGCGATCCACAGGTCCGGGAGATAGAACGCCACGGCGGCGCCGGCGATGCCCAGCACCGGAACCAACTGGTCCGGCAGGCGTGTGGAGAGGACCGGCGCCGCGAACGCGAACAGCGCGACGAACAGCACGGCGAGGCCGATGCGCGTCGCATAGTAGTAGCCGATGGCCGACGGCCGGTAATAGCCCGCGCAGACCAGGCGCCGGCGCAGCAGGGAGATCCGGGTCATGTCGGTGGGGACGAACCGCCGTACGATCGGCGAGATGCGCGCGGCTTCGTCCAGGTAGCTGAGCGATTCGGCCCTAGGCCCCGCCTCCTGCGGCGCGGCGGCGTCGGCCCCCATGCGCCGCCGCACCGTGCTCCCGCTTACCAGCAGCGCACTCACGCCATAGACCGCGAAACACACGGCCAGGAAAACCAGCGCGAAGAACGCAAGCCGCGTCACGTCGCCGGAACCCAGGCCGATCAGGGCGAGCGCGTCGGTCATTGCCTTGCGTCCCTAGACACGGAAGTTCACCATGCGATGCATGACGAACATGCCCAGCACCATCAGGAAGAACCCGAAGCCGAGGACCGGCCAGAACACCGGATCTTCGTTCACCGCGGCATAGAAGGTCGGCGCGAGGAGGTTGATCACCCCCATCAGCGCGAAGGGCAGGATGGACAACAGGATCGCGGAAAAGCGGCCCTCCGCCGAGAGCGCGCGGATCTTCGCGCGCATCTTGCCGCGCTCGCGGATCACCCGCGACAGGCTGCCCAGGATCTCGGCGAGGTTGCCGCCGACCTCGACCTGGATGGTGACCGCCACCACCAAAAACCGCAGATCCTCGAGCCCGACCCGCCGCGCCATGTTGGACATCGCGGTCTCCAGGTTGAGGCCGTAGGTCATCTCGTCCACCACGACTCCGAACTCAGTGGCCAGCGGGTCGCGCATCTCGCGGGCGACCATGTTAATCGAGGTCGTCACTGGATGGCCTGCCCTGAGGCTGCGCACCATGATATCGATCGCGTCCGGCATCTGCGCCGTCATCGCCTTCCAGCGCTTCCGGCGCTTCAGCATCAGCACCAGCAGCGGCAGGATCAGGCCGATGGCCATCGCGCCGAGCGCGGCCAACGGGATCGATTTGTAGAGCATCATCAGGATCGCGGCCACCGCGCCGCCGATCGCGACCATCAGCAGCAGCACCTGCTGCGGCGAGCGCCGGACGCCGGATTGCGACACCAGCAGCAGGAACCATTCGTACGGATTCCGCGCATGATCGCTGGCCGGCAGCGGCCGCTCGCGCTGCAGCCGCACCAGGACGTCCTCCCGCTTGTCGCCGCCGACCAGCATGCGCAGGCGCCGGTTGGGCGAGGCGGCAGCGCCGCCGCCCGGCCCCGCCAGCAGGTAGAACAGCCCTTCCACCAGCAGCAGCACGCTGAGGAAGATGGCGCCGTAGAAGAGGTATGTCAGGTAGACCGGCATGCGCGCTCCTAGCCGAGGATCCGGTCGGGCTCAAAGGCCCGGGGCGGCAGGTCGATGGCGCGGGCCTGGAACTCGGCCATGAAGCGCGGGCGGATGCCGGTGGCGCGGAACTCGCCATGCACCGTCCCGTCGGCATCGGTGCGCTTGCGCACGAAGCGGAAGATCTCCTGGAGCTGGACGACCTCGCCCTCCATGCCGGTGATCTCTGTCACGCTGGTCAGCTTGCGGCGGCCGTCGCTGAGACGCTGGAGCTGGAGGACGACGTGCAGCGCAGAGGCGATCTGGTTGCGCATGGAGCGCGGCGAGAGGTCGAGGTCGGCCATGCCGATCATCTGCTCCAGGCGGCTCAGCGCGTCGCGCGGCGTGTTGGCGTGCACCGTGGTCATCGAGCCCTCGTGGCCGGTGTTCATCGCCTGCAGCATGTCGAATGCCTCGCCGCCGCGCACCTCGCCCACGATGATCCGGTCCGGGCGCATGCGCAGCGCATTCTTCACCAGCTCGCGCTGGCGGATCTCGCCGCGACCCTCGACATTCGGCGGCCGCGTCTCCATCCGCGCCACATGGATCTGCTGGAGCTGCAGCTCCGCCGCGTCCTCGATGGTGATGATGCGTTCGCGGCCGTCGATGTAACGAGAAAGAGCGTTCAGCATCGTGGTCTTGCCGGAGCCGGTGCCGCCGGAGATCAGCACGTTGAGCTTGCACTGCACGACGCCGCGCAGGATGGAACTGATCTCCTCGGTGATGGAGCCGTTCGCCACCAGGCTGTCGAGCGTGTAGGGACGCGCCGCGAACTTGCGGATCGAGACCAGCGGGCCGTCGATGGCGACCGGCGCGATCGCGACGTTGACGCGCGAGCCGTCCGCCAGGCGCGCATCCATCATCGGGCTGGATTCGTCCACCCGCCGACCGACCGCCGACACGATCTTGTTGATGATGCGCAGCAGGTGCCGCTCGTCCTGGAAGATGACCGGCGTCAGCTCCAGCCGGCCCTGCCGCTCCACGAACACCTGGCGGTGGGTGTTGACCAATATATCGTTGATGGTCGGGTCCTTGAGCAGCGGCTCGAGCGGGCCCAGCCCGATCATCTCGTCGATCACGTCGTCGGTGATCTGCGCCTGTTCGCGCTGGTTGAGCTGCACGCGCTCGGCCTTCAGCAGCCGCGTGATGATGCCGGCGGTCTGCTCGCGGAACGCCTCGGGCGGCAGCTTCTCGATCGCGGCGAGGTTCATCTCCTCCAGCAGCTTCTGGTGCAGGCGGACCTTGACATCGGTGTAGACGCGGTTGGCGGCATCCATGTCCGGCAGCCCGGGATCCGCCAGCGCGGCGGCCACCGAGTCGGTGCGCGGCGGCGGCGCCGGATCCTTGCCATTGCCGCCCGTCAGCTTGGTGAACCGGCTCAGCATCGCGTTCCTGCCTCTCTCTCGGTCATGCACCGCATCGTCACGCGCCCGCCCCACCGGCGGCCCCGCGCGCCATCTTGGCGATCTGCTTCTCCGTCCTGGTGCCGGAACGGAACTTGGCGGCCGGCATGCCGTGATTGGCCGCGGCGGAGAACAGGCGGTAGTCGCTGGTGATGAAGTGGTCGATCTTGTGCCCCAGGGCCTTTTCCACCTCGCGCACCTTGAGGCCGGAGCGGAACCAGGAGCGGCGGTAGCGGTTCAGCACCACCGAAACCGGCGTGCCGGCCGCGCTTGAACGCTTGAGCTGGTCGAGGAACAGGTGGGCCTGCTTGGCCGCGACGACGGTGAGCTGCAGGACCAGGAGCACCCGGTTCGAGCCGGCGAGGATGTCCGCATACCAGTGGGTCCAGCCAAGCGGCAGGTCCACCACCACACAATCATAGCTCTCGCAGGCCAGCGCCATGAGATGGCCGACCACGTCGCCCGGCACCGAATCCGGGTTGATGCTCCCGTTGGGCGCGGCGATCAGGTCGAAGCCGGCCGGGTGCCGCGTCGTCATGGCGGCCAGCAGCTTGGAATCCAGCCGGTGCGGCGAGCGCACGATCTCCCCGATGTCGAGTAGCGGTTCGGCGTCGAGATGAAGCCAGGCGGAGCCGCCCTGGAAATCGAGGTCGACCAGGCACACCCGGTGCCGTGGCTGGCCGCGCCGCGTGCGCGACAATTCGAAGGCCGTCTCGATCGCCAGCGAGGTCGCGCCCATGCCGCCGGAACGTCGCACGAAGCTCATTACTTGGCAGGCGGTCTGCGAAGCTCCGGACTCGCCGCGCAGGCGCGCCCGCACCGCGCGCAGCACCGCGAGCACGTCCTCCTGCACGATCGGCTGCGGCACGTAATCCGCGACGCCGAGGCGGATCAGCCGCCGCATGGCGTCCACGCTCGCCGGAGCCGCCGAGGTGACGATCACGGTGGGTCGCGCCTCCCCCGCCAGCAGGCGCTCCAGCGCGGCCATGTCGGCGCGGCTGTTGAGGTCGACATCGACGATCAGCACGTCCTGCGGGCTCAGCCGGTCCGGCGCGTGGTCCGCGAGGCGCCCGCGCACGATCCCGATCTCGTAGCTGGACGCGCCGGCGAACGCCGTCCGCAAGTCATGCTCTGCCTCGGCGGATTGAACGATGGCTCGAACCCTGGTCTCGGTCACTGCGTTCACGCTTATTCTTCCCTGGTCGTCTTCATTCCGGCGCTGCGCCGCTCAAATCCTCGCCCGTCATCGTCACCTTGAAGTCGGGCATCGCGATCTCTTCGAATCCCATCAGCGAGGCCAGGGCGAAGAACTCGAAGGTCAGCCCCGTCAATTGCAGCGTGATGGTCGGCACCGGCCCGCCCGGCCGGCCGGAGAAGCCCATGCCGGTATGGGCATAGGTGACGATGACGTCGGCATCCGGGTCGGTCGCGATCCGCCGGTGCAGGTTGCACATGCCCTGCTCGGGGCCGGTGGCGGTGTCATCGCAGGTCGTCCTGCAGGATGCAGCTCCCGGTTCCTGTCCGAACACCAGGCAATTCATGGCGTCCCCGTCGTATTCGAGGTCATCGACCGCGTCCGTGCCGACACTGACGCAGGTGCCACTGCCACTGCTGCTGCACTCGACCGCGTAGTCCGTCTGCCAGACGCCGCCCGGCGAGCCGCCGTCGTCCGTGAGGGTCGGAAGGCCGGCCCAGACCGGATTCGACACCGCGGCGAGGCGCGCGCCGACCTGCGCGGCCTTGGCGGCGCTGTTGTACTGCCAGAACAGGAAACCGAACTCGACGATGCCGAAGGTGAGCGTGAAGAACAGCACGGCCACGATCGTGAACTCGATCGTGGTGGTGCCGCGCTCGTCGCGCAGGAGGGTGGGGAGGCGGCGCATCATCCCCCTGCCTCCTCGGGCTCAATGATGTTTCCGGCATTGTCGATGACGCGCTGCTCATGCGACGCGTTGACCGAGATCGCCGGCACGCCGAGCGCGGAAAGCAGCCCGGCATCGGCGTAGTCGAAGGTCGTCGTCACCTGGACGACATAGATCGTGGCAGGCCCCCGGTAGGTCCCCGCATTCGCGACGGGTGTGACGACGAAGTTGACGTCGCCCGCCTCCCAGCCGTCGACGCGCGGGTCGCCGGTGCCGTCCGTCGTGCCGGTCACGGCGAGGTTCCTGGCGTTGCTCTGGGCGGTGGCGTCATAGGGGTCGAGGCGCGCGATGTAGCGGCCGGCGTCGCGCAGGCCTTCCACCACGAGCTGGTACTGGTAGAGGAAGCGGCCGAACTCCGCCACGCCGAAGGAGAGCGAGATCAGGAACGGCGCCAGCAGGCTGAACTCGACCAGCGCCGCGCCGGCCTGGCACAGCGACAGCCGCTGCGGGAGCCGCCTATATGCGCCGCGCCGCGTCATCGGTAGAGCTGCACGATGTCGTGGACGACGGCGTTGGCGGTGCCCGGCTTCACGATGTCCACCATCTCGACATAGAGCGTGCTATCCTCGTCTGTGTGTCCGGTGCCGGGCAGCTTGGTCATCGGCTCGGTGATGAACATCTTGACGAAGGTGAGCGCCGGGACCGTGCCGCCGGAACCGCCCGTCAGGCCAAGCTCAATGCAGTTCAGAACCGCAGCATAGATGATGCGCCGGTCGACCTCGTCGCTGACATCGGTCGTGTTGCATCGCGGGTTGCCGTTCTCCCACGCGGTGTTCGGGATTTCCTCGTTGTCGATCTCCCAGCGATAGACGTCGTAGCGGGTCGGCAGGTTGTCGTTGTCCCAGCCTGTCGTATTGCCATCCGCGGCGGCGTCATACACGCCGTCTTGGTTGCCGTGGTTGGTGTCCCAATACTTTTCGAAGTCGGGCTCCCCGTCGTCGTCGCCGTCCCAGTCGCCGTTGCCCAGCCGGGTGCCTTCGTGGTCGATGTAGCTGTCCCGCGGAAGGGGGAGCGGGTTTGGCGCCGTCAGCGGATCGTTATCAGGGGCCGAATTGCAGGCGCCGCCGCCGGTCAGGTAACCCTTCGTGACGTTGACGGAGGGGCGGTACTCGGCGCTGTTCTTCCAGTTTCCCGGCAGGCCGTTGGCATAAAGGTCGAACCGGACGTTGATCGCCTTGTGCACCGAGTTGGTGCTGCCTGTCTTGGTCTCGACGCCGTCCTGCCGGTAGCAGGTGCCGGGATCGACGGCGGCGAGGGATTCACCCAGGGCCTTCGCGCCGGGCCCGGTATTCGATTCGAGGAAGCCGAAATTGCCGGGGACGTAGGAGGCGCCGGCTCCCGACTTCTTGAGGGCGATGATCCGCCGCTTGCCCTCCGTGGTGGAGAACTGCTCGGTGAAATAACCGAGGGAGGGGTTGGTGCTCTCGAACGGATTGCACATGAACAGCGGCGTGAACTTGCAAACCGCCGCGGTGAAGCCGGCGACGGCGACCGCGCCCCCCTTCACCGTGTCGCCGCTGCCGAGGACGGTGGCGAACGTCATGTTGATCGAGCGCGTGTTGTCTCCTATGTCGCCCCCCTCTTCCAGAAGGCGCACCTCGACGAACCGCGCCTCGGCGGGATCGTCGGCCACGTGGTCCGCGGTGATCTCATCCGCGTCGCTGGCGGGCAGGCTGTCCAGGAAGCGCGCGCTGTAACCAGTGATCGGAGTCCCGCTATCCCCGAAGGTTTCGAAGTTCCGCACCAGGTTGTCCATGGCCGCGGTCGCGCGCTCGGTGGAATCCGCATTGCCGTCCAGTTCCGCCGCGCCGGCAAGGGCGAGGGCGTCGGCGGCGGATTGCATCTCCGTGTCCAGGGTGAAGAGGCGGCTGCCGTCGATGACGAGCGCCGCGAACCCCATGAACACGGTCAGCGCGACCGAGACATAGACCAGCGCGGCGCCGCCCTCGTCGCGCGCAAGGCGCCGGAACAACCCTGGCATCCGCATTCTTCCTGTCGAGATCCTCATGGCCGAGACTCCAAACTCATCCGTCCGATATCCGTCCGGGCTCCGGCCGTCCGAAGCCCGCTACTCCAGCACGTCGCTGGTCCTCAGCTCCTCCGGCGGGATGACCGTGCCCGTGCGATAGCGCTCGATCGCCAGCGCGTCCTTGCGCCCGTCGAGATCGAAATCCGTGTTCGCCGCGCTCGCCGGCTGCGGGTCGATGATCATGACAGCGTTGTTCTGCGACACCGCGTTGCCATAGCCGGGGAACTGTGTCCGCGAATCCTGGTAGGCGGTAGGGCCGCACGCCGCCACCGCCACGCCCAGCACCAGCAAGCCGAAGCAAAGACGCGCCTTCAATCCCGTGTTCATCGTTCCGCCCCTATTCCAAGATGTATCCGTAGGACCCGCTGAAGCCGACCTGGTTCTTGTTCAGCGCGTCGGCGCCGCTGGGCAGCTCCGCGCTGGCGCCGGAGGCCTGCGGCGGCAGGCCGGAGCCCGCGCCCTCGGTCTGGCCGAACAGGAACAGCTCGGCGTCGCTCGGCAGGACGACCCGGTCCGTCGGCACCGAGAGCTCGGCCATCGAGCGCGCCGGCTTCACCAGGCGCGGCGTCACCAGGATGACCAGCTCCGTCTCGTTGCGCCTGAAGCCGGTGCTGCGGAACAGCGCGCCCAGGATGGGGATGTCCGACAGCCAGGGCAGGCCGGAGATCTCGTTCTGGTAATCCTGCTGCAGCAAGCCGGCGATGGCGAAGCTCTGCCCGTCGCGCAGTTCGACCGTCGTCTTGGCGCGCCGCGTGGAGAGGCCGGGGATCGTGACCAGCGGCGTGGTGATGGAGACCGTAGGGTCGATGCGGCTCACCTCCGGCGCGACGACGAGATTGATGAGGTCGCGGCCGATCACCGTGGGGGTGAAGCCGAGACCGACGCCGAATTCCTTGAACTCGATCGTGATGGTGTCGTCCTCGGATTCGACCGGGATCGGGAACTCGCCGCCGGCGAGAAAGCTGGCCGTGTCGCCGGAGAGGGCAATGAGCGTCGGTTCCGCCAAGGTGCGGAGCAGGCCGTTCTCTTCCAGCGTCTGGAAGGTCGTGGCGAGATCGACATTTCCGGGCGAGGCGCCGAGCTGGCCGACGCCGAAAGGCAGGGTGCCGGTCGCCAGCGGCAGCGCGGAGGAGGTTATGAGGTCGAAGGCGAGATCGCCGGTGACCGCGAGATCGTGGCCGATGCCGAGCTGGCGCACCACGTTGCGCGAGACCTCGGCGAACTTCACCTGCAGCATGACCTGCTGGCTGCCCTCCACGGTCATCGCATTGGTCACCGAATCCGGCGCGTATTGCCCGGCGATCGCCAGCGCGTCGCTCAGCGCCGTCGCGTTCGAGACCTTGCCGCCCAGCAGGACGCCGCCATTGACCGTCCGCACCTCGATCGTCTCGCCGGGCAGCACCTCGTGCAGCTTGGCCTTGAGCGATTCAACGTCATAGGAGACGACGAGATCGAGAACCGCCAGAAGCTGCCGCCGCGGCCCATAGATGGTGAGGTTGGTGGTGCCGAGCTGCTTGCCGAGCACATAGACCGTCTGGTTGGTCAGCGCCACGACATCGGCGATCTCCGGGTTGCCGATCAACAGCTCCGTGAAGGGCTGGTCGACCCGCAGCACCTGCGACTTGTTCACCGGCACCACGAACTCGCCGGCATGGATCACGTCCGCCCCCAGCGGGTCGATCGCCACCTGCGCCCGCGCTCCCTGCGGCGCCGCCGCGAGCAGGACGGCAACCGACAGTATTGCAAACGCCCTCCAGATAATCACCATCACCGCCCCCAACGCACCCCAAGGTTCACTGATCCCCCTCCCCCGGTTCGGGGAGGGAATTTCTTCATCGCCACCGCTCCACCCCGAATGCTGGGGAGCGAACTCTTCTTGCCCTAGAACGCGGTGGCGGCGGCCGTCGTGCCTGGCGCCGGCGCGCCCTGAGCCGAGACTCCCTGACCGGACGCACCCAGCCCCGCCGGAGCCTGAACCGTCGGCGGCGCGGGCGCCTCCTCGGCCTGCTTCCTGGCCGGCGCCTGGTAGGGCGCCTGCGGCCGCACAACCGTCCCTTCGGGCGTGACCTTGTATTCCTGCCGCGCGGTGCCGCGCGTGATACCGATGCTGGGCAGGGAATCACCTTTCGGCCTGGGCACCACCTTCACCACCGGCGTCTCGACCTTCTCCTCCGGCTTCGGCTCCGACGTGCCGATCGCCTCGGTGATGCCGAGATCCTTCAGCGTCACCGGCTTCACCTTCGCCATCTCCACGTTGGAGACATCGCGCAAGGCGAGGGAAAGGGTGCCGACGGTGGCGGCCAGCGTGATCTTCTGCGCCTGCTCAGCCGTGACCTCGATGGTCGTGGCCTTCGCCACGTTCGGCTTGTTGTCCTTCTGGTCGGAGCGTTGGTCGATGCCCAGCACCTTGACGTTCTGCAGCAGGATGTCGGTGATCGGCTGCTCATCAACGATCTCCCGCGTCAACAGGATGTCGACGCGATCGCCGGGCAGGATGAAGCCCGCGACGCCGAGCACGTCATTGACCCGGATGGTCATGGCGCGCATGCCCGAGGTGATGATCGCGGAGAGCGAGGCGCGCTGCCCCGGCCCGGTCACCTTGGAGGTGAGGATAAGCTCGTTGGGTTGGACGGATTGAAGCGCCACGCGCGGCTCCGGTCCCACCAATTCGTCGATCGACCTGAACGCGCCCGGCGGGACGCTGCCCGCCGGCCACTCGATCAGCCGCAGATTCTCCTCGGCAATGCGGTCGCCGAAATTGAGCGCCGCGCCCGCGGCAACCAGCTTCACGGTCGGCGAAGGCGACGGAGCGGCGACCGTGCCGGGCGTTGTCGTCTGGCCCTGGATCCAGGTGCGGGCAAGGAACACGGCCAGCACCGCCAGCAACAAGGCCAGCGCCAGCACGAACATTGGACGCGCTTTCATCGGAATGGCCCTCGCAGCGGCATCATCTGTGGGAAGTCACGCCATTGCGCGACGACGTCCCGCGAAAGAGGCGACCATCGACCGGCCCTGCGATCGCCCGACGGCTGAAACGTCAGCCGCCGTCAACCGCGCACCGGTCGATGTTCGCTATCTTCAGACGTGTGCCAAGATCAGCCGGCGGCCGTGAGGGCCGTTTGGAGATCCGTCCACTGGGTCCCGACCCAGCCGCCGACAAAGACGATCGCCAAGATCACAGCCGCGGTGATGAGGCCGATGAGGATCGAATACTCGACCATCGTCGCGCCATTTTCGTCCTTGCGCACGCGCGCAAGAAGGTTCTTCAGGTACGTCATTTCATGCTCCTCAAGCCGTAGTTTGTCTTTATGGGCCTGGTTTCTGTTTTGGTTCTGGCCCGACTACGTTGCTCGAAATGACCGCCCGAGCTTTGGTGTGAAAAACCGGTCGCAACGCACGGACACTTTAGACAAATGCCCGCCAAATTCGCAACGTATTGAAAGCATGTATTTAGTGGTTAATTAGCCAATGGGGTGTGCGATTCAGCAGATTCTTCGCTTGCTGTGATCCGGCGCACTCTTGCGAGGCGGACGCCGTCCGGGTGCCGAAGCCTGAGTGGGCAGCGCGCGCGTGGCCGCATGCGAGCAGAGAAATGGCCCGCGCGAAGCGATGACAGACAGCCTTGAAGACGGATCAGGTCAGTCGCGTGGGCGACGATCGGTAGCGACGGCGCGTCTCGCGTGGGCGACCGTGACGCGGCGAGCGATGGGAACGAACGGCTCGATCACGCCGGCGAACGCCTCCACAAGCTTGTCACGCTGGCGCAGGGCGGCGCTGCGGGTACGCCGCACCAGGCGCGACCGCGCCAGGTCCAGCCCCATATATTCCGCATGAATCCGCAGACAGAGCCCGGCGGCGATCGAGGCGAGCAGAACGCCAATCAGGAAATACGGCTCCGAAGGCGTGCCGACCAGCGCGTGATCCCGAACGACGAGGGCGCTGTCGAAGCAGAGCACGGCCAGGACCACGCCCGCGATGAGCAGCAGGTGGCATGAAACTGCGCGCGCAAGTCTGATCCCCGACAGGACGCTGAGAGCGATCAGCGCTCCCGCGGCGGCGACCACGAGACTGAAGCTCCACGGCGACCAGCTGCCGAAGCTGCGCTCCGCGATGCTGTGGTAGACGGCGATCGGTCGCAGATACTCGAAGCGGATGTGCCAGAGCAGGGCCTCTGCCGGGAATGCTCCGATCAGCCAGGCGAACAGGCGATCCGCAACCGTCAGGCCCGACAGCAGCGCTACGGCGCCAATGACGAACCGGCTTTCCCAGTTGGGGGAGGCGGGCGATGCAAAGTGAGAAGGAGAGCGTCCGGTCATGGACGCATGGTGCGGCCCGTGAGTTTAAGGGTGAGTTAATCCGGCATGCGGCGGTCGAGAATTCCCGTCGCGGGGCAAAAAAAAAGACCGCCGAGCTCGGGGCAACGGCGGCCTTGCTGACAAGCAGTGCCTGCAGCGGAACTTGTGCCCTGCTCTGTTTCAGCGTTCCCCGAAGAGGCAGTTGAGACAGGTGCAATTCGGCTCAAATCCGGCGCGAATGTAGGAGATGCATCCTGAACCACAGATGAACCGGGGGCCGGATATTTGCCCATCCATACATGATCGTGTGACGAAGCGCACAGCCCGCCTGTTTCAGGTGCGATGTTGCATCCATGTCCGGGTTGGGTGAGCAGCCGAAGCGGCGGAACGGACCCTTTCTCTCCGCTAACACCGGGCAAGCGCCGACGCGGTAGCGGCCGCCGGATTCCGAACCTGCGACAACAGATCAAAGCCAGGCCAGCCTGGCTGCACGGCGCCTCGATGCGTTGGGTGCATTTGCGTGCCCATTGCGTGCCCAAGCTGAACCTGCTGCCTGCTCGACTCTCAAACAGCGGTATCGGACTGGGCACGGGCAGCCATCCCCCGCCGTCAATATGGCCTTGCCGATCCAGGGATCGCTGCCGGAGATGAACGCGAGCGAACTCTTCATCTCTGAGGGCACAAACGGAGTCCAGATTCGGAGTGTCTGGAGCCTTCGATCGGCAAGCGGAGCTCGTCCAGATGCCGGGACGTACGAACCGCCGTCCAGGACTACGATAGAAGCTCTGATCGAGGGAACACGAGGATTTCACCAGGTTCGCCGCGATCTCGGCGCTCACAAAGTGTTCGACGACATCCCGATGCTCCACAACGCGCTCTGCTGGACCAGAGGCACGGCTGCCGGATCAGATCGGCAGGATGATGTGGACAGCAAGTCCGGCGCGCCCAGGCCCTGCTTGCACTTGAGGGGCCCCCGTCGCTCTCCCAATAGAACTAAGACCGTCGCAATAGCGTTGCACGAGCAAGTTCCAATAGCCAGTTCATCTTGGTAATGTCCCGCACATTCGCGAATTCGAACATTGTTGCCGTGGATAAAGACCTTCACGCTGCTGCGGCGAAGGCTTGTGATCGATGATCATTAGATACTTGAGGTGTTATGAAGGACGCGCGTATTCCCCTCGATGGAACCTGGGATTTCCTCCATATCGTAGAAGACTACCGCTCCAGGCCGGTTCACTGGAGAAGCATCGCGGTCCCCGGCCCGTGGCAGGCGCAGTTCGCGGACCTCAGGATGCGTGCGGGAACGGGTCTTTACCGGCGGGAGGTCAACATTCCCGCCGGGTGGCGTCGCGACCGTGTCTTCCTCGTCTTCGGTGCCGTGTTTCACATTGCGCGCGTATGGGTGAATGGCGCGCTGGTGGGGACGCATGTCGGCGGCTTCCTCCCGTTCTCGTTTGACATCACGGAGCATCTGCAAGACGGGCCCAATGAGATCAAGGTTCGAGCCGACAGCCCGAGCGATGATCCCAGCGTCTTTCCGGATGCTCCGTTCGGCGAAATACCGTTCGGAAAGCAGAGTTGGTACGGGCCGCTATCCGGCATTTGGCAATCCGTCTGGCTGGAACGGAAAGTCAAAGCCCACCTCAAGCGCGTCCGCATTGTTGCCGACCTCGCAACCGGAAACGTAGAGGCGCAGATATTCTTCGCTCAGCCCGTCGCCAGGGATAGTACGGCCTCAATCACCATTATGGCGCCGAGCGGCGAAGTGGCTGGACGGACAACGTGCGAGATCCGAGCGGGGATGGAACGAGCGACCGGGTCCCTCCTGGTGTCAAACGTCCAGGCGTGGTCCCCGAACCATCCCAACCTGTACCGCCTTCGCATAGAGATTGAGGAAGACGGCCAGCTTGTCGATGCCCTGAATGATGCTTTCGGCTTCCGGACCGTTGAGACCCGCGCCGGGCGATTCTACTTGAACGGCGAACCATTCTATCTGCGGGCCGCCTTGGACCAGGACTATTACCCAGACACGATCTGCACGACACCTTCGGTCGAATTCCTGGAGGACCAGTTCCTGAAGGCAAAGCAGCTCGGGCTCAACTGCATCCGCTGCCACATCAAAGCGCCGGACCCGCGGTATTACGAGGTCGCGGACCGGATCGGCATGCTGATCTGGACCGAGCTGCCCAACATGGGCGTATCGACCGAACGCTCCCGTGTGCGCAAAGAGCAGACGCTTAAAGGCATCGTCGACCGGGACGGCAACCACCCCTCGATCATCTGCTGGACCATCATCAATGAGAACTGGGGCGTCGATCTCGTCCATGACGCCGAACACCGCGAATGGCTGAAGAAAACCTACGCCTGGCTCAAGGCCTATGATCCCGGCAGGCTGGTTGTCGACAACTCGCCCCTCGCCCCGAGCTTCCACGTCCAAACGGACGTCGCGGACTACCATTACTACGCCGCCTTCCCGGACAGCAGGGGTGACTGGGACAACTTCGTCGAGCAGTTGGCGAGCCGCCCGCCATGGTTGTTTTCCGCGGAGGACGGCGTGCAAACCGGAGAGGAGCCGCTGGTCTGCTCGGAGTTCGGCAATTGGGGCCTGCCTGATCCGGAGCTGCTCATGGATTCCGCGGGCGCCGAGCCCTGGTGGTTCGAGACCGGCCATGATTGGGCCGAGGGTGTCATGTATGCGCACGGCGTGCAGAACCGATTTTCCGACTGGAGCCTGGGCCGGATATTCGGAAGTCTGCAGGGTTTGGTCGAATCGGCGCAATGGCAGCAATTCCGTGCGTTGAAATACGCCATCGAATCAATGCGCGCCAAGCCGCAGCTGGCAGGCTACGTCATAACCGAGCTCACGGACGCCCACTGGGAATCGAACGGCCTGCTGGACATGCGGCGGAACAAGAGAGTCTTCCACGAGGTATTCGCGACAATAAACGCCGACATCGTGATCGTGCCGCGGTGGACCAAGCTGTCCTACTGGAGCGGCGAAACCGCCACATTCGAGGTAATCATTGCGCACGGGGCTGGAGCCTCGCTGCGCGGCGCCAAGCTCGAGATCTCTCTTTCCGAGAAGATGGTCGTGGATGTGCGAGATCAGGCTGCAGGGAGCGCTGAATCGATCGGAACCATCTCCTTTCCGCTTCCCGCTGTGCAGGCTAGCTGTACCGGGCGCATTCGCTTCCACCTGCGCGATGCGGACGGGATCGTGGTGGCGACGAACTATCTCGACGTTGCCATCCATGCTCCGCGCCGCCCTCCGCAGGGGCCGATGCCCCTGTTGTGGTCGCCAGATCCGCAAATCCGCAAGCGTCTTGCGGAGCTTGGATATCGGACGGTGGCCGAGCCCCGGCGTGATGCACTGTGGCTGTGCACCGATGTCGATGACGATGCCGATGCGGCTCACGTCCGCCAGGGAGGGCGCATGCTTCTCCTGCCCGAGGCTGATATCGGCCTGACCCCGTTCTTTCCCCATTGGCAGAACGTCCGGGTGCAGAGCCGGGACGGCACGCTCTGGCGGGGGGATTGGGCGTCGACTTTCGGCTGGCTGCGCCGCGGGCATGCCTTCGAAAGGCTACCCGGAGGGCCTCTCATCGATGAGACCTTCGATCGCGTGCTCCCGACGCGCGTCATTTCCGGGTGTAACCTGATAGACTTTCAGGCGCGCGTGCACGCCGGATTGGTGATCGGATGGATTCACAAACCGGTGGCGTTGGCGGTTGAGCGGAGCTACGGCAAGGGACGCATCGTGGTGTCTACATTCAGGCTGTTCCGGGATGCGGCCGGAGCCGATCCGACAGCGACCACTCTGCTCGACTCGCTCATAGAGCTTGCTCTGGCGGAGGGCTCGGCAGCGTCACGCGAACGCGATGAGGTGCTGGCGCATCTGTCCTAGCTAAACCTCGCGCTCGCGGAAGAAGCGTTCCAAGGCGTTCGGCAGAGGCGGCAGGAGCGGACCGCGGTTGCTGCCGAGCTCCGTGCTGATCGTGGGGCCGTCTTCGGCGACGACCAGTCCCGCGTTCAACCCAGCGCGTGTAGCCGCCTCTCGCGCCAGCTCTCCCCACGAGACTGCTCCTTCGTTGGCGACGTGCCATATGCCGCTCTCGCCATCGATCAGCAGATCGAGTGCGCGATGCACCAGATCGGGCACGTAGGTCGGCGAGACGCGGCACGTGCCGTTGATGACCAATGGTCGCCCGGTGCTCAGCGCAACGAGCGTCTTGTGAATGAAATTGTACCGGTCCCACGGCCCAAAGAACGCGCTCGTCCGGACGACGATTGCTTCGGGCCAGGTCTCGGCGACCAGCCGCTCGGCAGCGGCTTTGCTGGAGCCATACACGGTGGTCGGGGACGGCTCGTCCGTCTCGGTATATGGCCGGCCGAGCCGGCCGTCGAACACCAGATCGGACGAGAACGTCAGCAGCGGAATGCCGCGCCGAGCGCAGGCATGTGCGAGAACCTCCGCCCCCGCGATGTTCTCGCGGTGGCAGCGTTCGGGTTCTCGTTCCGCGTCGGGAACGCGCACGTATCCCGCGGCATTGATGACCGCCCACGGACGGTGACGTTCCAGCGCCCGCTCGACGGACGCCAAGTCCGCGATGTCGAGCTCGGACCGGCCGGTGAGTTCGTGCGGCAGGCCTCGCAGCTCGCACAGGCGCGAGAAGGCCCGACCCAAAGTCCCACTGGCGCCGGTCACCAGCATCCGACGGGCGCTTAACAGGGCTGGTGCCGATATCCGGCGCGGCACATCATAGAAGCGCATGTCGCGATGCCACCAGCCGGGTGCGTCGAGGACTGGGTGATCATAGACTGCGCCCGAGGCAAGCGCCTTCGTTGCCGCCGCAAGGGCCGTTCGTCTTGGCACATTATCGCGGACTTCGATGGCGCCGGTCTCACGATGACCATTGCGCAAGGTCAACATAGAATTCCAGTCAACCGAGCCGGCAAGCGCCCAGACAGTTAAGGCACGCACGTCGATGCCGGCGATCCGCGCACGTTCGGCGGTACGGCTGGCCTCGACCAGCCAGCGGATCTGTTCTTCACGAGTACAGCCGTTGTGCACTTCGGTGATCGCGATCGGGAGCTTGTATCTCCGCCAGATTTCTGTCAGGCGCCGGAGCATCCCATCGGACACCTCCTTGCGGTTGATGCGCGCCGCTTCAACGTCGGCATAGGCATCGCGCCCGTTCCCGCCATGGCTCGCGCCCGGATAGCGTGAGAGCCGATGGTCGAGGAAGCGATCACTGGAAAGGTAGTAGTTCACGCCCACGATGTCGGGGGGACATGGATCGCCGGACAGCTGAGTGAGCGCGCGTCGGTCGACGCCCGCCTTGATGAAGGCCTTGAACCAGTCGTGGTTCGGTTTGACCCGGCCGCAAAGAAGATCCAAGCTCAGCCATCGGCGGGTGTTCTCATAACGCGCCTGATAGCGCAGAGGCGCGGTCGAGAAAGTCTTGCCCAGATCTTCGGTTTGCACCAGCCGTGCATCCGGCGTGATTCGGCGGATCGCTCTCATCGCCAGGGCCGTTCCCCGTACCTGGTTGAAAAGCGCCCGGAGGAACGATCCGGTATCACGGGCATGGGGATACCAATGACCGTAAAGGCAGCTGAACCGTGCCGTGGTCAGCGGTTCATTGACCGGAGTGAACATTCGGATCCACGGATAGCGTTCGGCGACCGCACCTGCGTACTCCGCCAGGAGGTCTGGAAAAGCGGGATCAAGCAGGTTCGTGTAGCGCGGTCCGCTACCGTGGTGAACAAGCCCGGCAATCGGATCGATGCCGAGCGCGCGAAGGTGCGAAAGGCGTTGATCATGCCAGTTCCACCTCCGCTCTCCGATGGAATCGGGGGCGACCTGTTCCCAAAGGACCGGATAGCGCAGCGTCTTGATGCCGAGATCCGCGATCAGGTCAAGATCGCTCATCCGGTTCAAATGACCGGTTTCCGCGATCTGATCGCGATACCCCTCGCCCACCCGAGCGATGGTGCATTCGAAACCGGCCCACACCGGGATGGGCCGGGTCTGAAGACCGGGAATCAGGCGCTAAGCTCCAATCTCTCCCATGCCGCTATGGGCTTGGAGCCACTCAGCTGCTCGTTGATGCGGCGGAACGTTGCCAGGGCCTGACCGACCACTTGATCCATGTTGTAGTAGCGATAGGTGGCAAGCCGCCCGACGAACCAGACATTCTGGGTGCTGAGGGCAAGGCGCTCATAGCGCTTGAACAACTCCGCGTTCTGCGGCCGCGGAATCGGGTAGTAGGGATCGCCTTCCTCGCACGAGTACTCGTAGGTGAGGCTGGTCTTTGGATGCCGCTGACCGGTCATGTGCTTGTATTCGGTCACTCGAGTATACGCGTTGGTCTGCGGATAGTTCACGACGGCGACGGGCTGGTGCCACTCCTTGTCCAGGGTCACATGTTCAAACGAGAGCGAGCGGTAGGGCAGCTTCCCGAAGCGGTAGCCGAAGTATTCATCAATCGGCCCGGTGAATATCAAACGCTTGTGCGGGATGAGATCGCAGACATCGCGGTAGTCGGTCTCAAGCATCACCTCGATGTTCGGGTGGTTCACCATGCGATTGAACATCTTCGTGTAGCCTTCAGCCGGCATGAACTGGTGGGCATCGCTGAAGTATCGATCGTCAGTATTCGTTCGCGTCGGCACTCTTGCCGTCACCGCTTTGTCGAGTTCCGACGGATCGAGGCCCCATTGCTTGCGGGTATAGCCGCAGAAGAACTTCTCATAGAGTTCCCGGCCGACGGTTCCGACCACGACATCCCTGGCGGTGCGGATCTCTTCCACGGGCTCGGCACGAGCCGCCAGCCAGCCCTCCATTTCGGTGGATGTCAGCGACAATCCATAGAGCTTGTTTATCGTGGTCAAATTGATCGGAATGGGCACTTTCATGCCATCGACCTCGGCCAGCACCCGATGCTCGTACAGCCGCCATTCGGTGAACTGCGACAGATGCTCGAAGATCGCCTTGCTGTTCGTGTGAAAAATGTGCGGTCCGTACTGATGGATCAGAACGCCCGCCGCGTCGTAGCGATCGAAAGCATTGCCCCCGATGTGAGGGCGGCGATCGATCAGCAGGACTCGTTCGTTCCTCTGACTTGCCAGTCTTTCCGCAAGGACGCTTCCGGCAAAGCCCGCGCCCACCACAAGCCAATCAAACACGTGCTTCTCCTCCGTGCATCGCCTGTCGCGGGCGCACCTGTCGGCCCGTTCGAGCAGCCTCAATGAGCGTTTGCATCCGAGCCCAAGTCAGGTCCCAGGAGTTGGTCGCGAGGTGCTGGTCCACCTTCGCGCGCCAGTCGGCGTCCGCCGATTCCAGAGAGCGCTCGAGGGCCGCCACGAACTCATCGGGTCCGGCCGCGATCTCGATCAGGCCTTTTTCGCCGTAGGGCCGGATGACGTCGGCGATCGGCGTCGACACAACCGGCACCCCCGCCGCGAGAAACTCCGGGGTCTTGGTCGGGCTGATGAACCGTGTCGAATCATTCAGCGCGAATGGCATGATGCCGGCATCCCAGCCGGACAGGTAGGCTGGAAGCTCGGCGTACGGCTTTGGGCCAAGCCAGTGTATGTTCGGGGCTTGGGGCAAGGCGCGAGGGTCTATTTTCGCGACCGGGCCGATCATGGTGAACTGCCAGGCCGGCCGCAGTGCCGCCATAGCCGCGAGCAGGCCCAGGTCCATGCGCTCGTCGATCACGCCGAAAAATCCAATCCGTGGGCGCTTAATTTCAGCTTGGTCAACCGGCTCGTGAATGCCAGCGCCGCGCGCCTTGGCAAAGTGGCTAAGATCGATGCTGCTAGGGAAGGCGTGAATGTTCCGATGCCGGTGCCGTTTTGCCTCGTAGAGGCTTTGACCGCCGGTGAAGACCACCCCGGCACGTGCAAACAACTCCGATTCGAGTGCAATCAGCTGCGGCGGGGCATTATGGAATGCGGAAAGCTCATCCATATTGTCATAGACGCACACGCTCGGCCGTAGATGTGCCGTGAAGCGCAGGGCCATGGGCGTGTAATACCAGGCGATCAGGTCCGCAGGGTCAACGCTGGCCAGCAGCGCGTCTACCATACGCCGCTGTACATTGAACGCACGCCGCGCCCCTGTCCGGGCCGGCATTAGCGGCGTCAACACTCTGACGCCTTCCGAGGAAACTACCGACCGCAACTCAGGCTCGCCGGTTCCTTCGAACAAGGGCTCCTCGAAGAAGAGAACGCGATAATGCTGCGCAGCCCGGCTCAGAAGGTGCTGCGGCCGTTGGTGCACAAAATTCCATCGCAGATGAGAAAAGCAAAGTAAGGTGGAGGTGGCAGACCATGCCGGCTCCGGCCGCAGGTGCGGTGGAGCAGAAATGTTGTTCATGCAATTTGTTCCAAAGTTCCCCGCGCACGCCTGCTGCGGTCCGAGCCCCTGTGGCCCAGCCGTCGTCAACAGCCGGTGGCCGTCGCCGTTGCATCGCGGCACTAAACTTATCAGGGGCGGCCGCGCTGGACGTGGGCGGCACTGGGCGCGCCGCTAAAGGCTTCCTGGACCTGCCGGCTTCGCTTGGCGGCGCGAGCGAGGCAATGTGCATCAAAACGGTCCCTTTCGCTGTTTACGGCCCGCCGCACAACGACTTTGAGCGAGGATCGAGATGATGGTGGACCCAAAGGCCCAGGCGCCAGGCGATCAGCCTGAGCGCAGCCCAAAGCCCGGCCAGGGCGCCGATGCAGACAACAATCTGACCCGTGGGGCACCCGCTGACCGTGATGAAAGGCTTCAACAGCAAGCCCGCGATAGCGCGCCATCCGTTGACGACGATCCGCAGTATCAGGCTCGCAAGGCGCACGACCTGGACAGGGAAGATTGCGAAATCGGCCGGGAAGGCGCTGCCGGTGAAAAGCCAGGCGTCCGACTCAGCAAGGAAGAAGCCGAAGCGAAACGTAAGAGTTGATCTGCAGTGCGCAGGACAAGGGCGAACAAGTGGTTCCGTCTGGGGTCTGCCGCGGCGATGTTAGGGATGGACGCCTCACATGTCATTGCGCTTCGGACAATGGCCTTGGCTACCGGTGGAAGGGCAGGAGAGCGGGAAGCACGGCGTATGGTGGATGAAAAGATCAAGGCCGCACACGCTCTTCAGGCCCTTGCCATGGCAGGGACTTTGGGACGAACGCCCCATCGCGCTGCTACAAAAGTGATCTCTCACTATCGCAAGGCTGTGCGGGCGAACAAGCGCCGCCTGTTGAAGAAATCGATCAAGCAATGACCAAGCTGCGGCCAATCTGACGCGAGTGGAGAAGATGTCCGCCGGAGTGTGCGGGCAGATGCGGTCCGAGTTCCTGAGGGCCAGGCGGCGGCCTGACACTGACTGGAACATCGGCAGTGCTTGGCGCTAACACGAGTGACTTTCCAGGGCCAACCGGAGCTGTTCGCTCAGTATCTCGATACGACCTTCATATCGGTTCAGCGCGTCACGGATGAAGGCGAGATCGACATCGCGACGGTGGATCGCGTCGTAATCGTTTGGCTCGTCAGACACGCCGGGATACTTTCCATCCGGATGCAGGTAAAGATCGACCCCCGCAATGATCAGGCGGCTCGGCCGAAGGCGTACGGCCGCCGCTATCATCAATGCTCCGTTCGTCGGCCGATAGGGCAGACCTCCTTCTCTCCCCGTGGGTTCGATCTCGGTAAAGACGAAGTAGCTTTTACAGGCGGTCCTTCGGGACTGGCGGTATCCGGCGAGTATGCGATTTGCGTCCTCCCGGGCAGGAAAACAGACGATCGGATTGGTGGCCGGCGATGGCAGATCAGGATCGGCGGTGAAAACAAGATCGGGGTCGGCACAGCGGCTGCGCTGCGCCCAGGTCCAGTTGACCCGGAACAGACAGTCGAATTCGAGAGCGTCGATCCGGGAATCCTCGGAGGATGGGCCGTTGCCGAGGCATAAGATCACGTCGTGATGACCCAGCTCCGAACGGAGCGCCTCCCAACTCGGGATGCAGTGCATGCCAGATAGCGATAGCCTTGCCTTGCCAAGATAGCCGGCCAGAATTGATCGCAGCCCCCTGTCAGGCGGCCATTTGCTCACAACGTCGCGCCGAGATGCCATGGCGCGAATTCGTCTTCGCCATAGCCCAGCAGCTCGCTCTTGGTCCGATCGCCCGATGCGGTGGCGAGGATCATTCGAAAGATGCGTTCGCCCATCTCCTCGACGCCGGCACCCCCGTCAAGGATCTCGCCGCAATTGATGTCCATGTCGTCGGCCATGCGGTGAAACATCGGGGTGTTGGTCGCGAGCTTCAGGCTCGGCGCGGGCTTGCAGCCGAAGCACGAGCCGCGTCCGGTGGTGAAGCAGATGATGTTTGCCCCGCCCGCCACCTGTCCGGTGACCGAGACAGGGTCGTAGCCTGGCGTGTCCATGAACACGAAGCCGCGGCGGGTGACGGGCTCGGCATAGCGGTAGACGTCGGTCAGGTCGCTGCGTCCGCCCTTCGCCGCCGCGCCCAGCGACTTCTCCAAGATCGTGGTGAGCCCGCCGGCCTTGTTGCCGGGCGACGGGTTGTTGTCCAGCGACTCCCCGTTGCGCTCGGCGTACGCTTCCCACCAGCGCAGCAGGTCAAGCAGCTTGCGGCCGACCTCCTCGCTGACGGCGCGGCCGAGCAGCATGTGCTCGGCGCCGTAGATCTCCGGCGTCTCGCTCAGGATCGCCGTGCCGCCGTTGCGCACCAGCAGGTCGGCGGCAGCACCCAGCGCGGGATTGGCCGTGATGGCGGAGAAGCCGTCGGACCCGCCGCATTGCATGCCGAGGATGAGATGCTTGGCGGGCACTGCCTGGCGCTGGACGGCGTTGGCTTGGGGCAGCAGCTCCCGGATCATCGAGATGCCCGCCTCCACCGTTTTCCGGGTGCCGCCGCTCTCCTGGATGATCAGAGGACGGATACGCCCGTCGGCCTCCAGATGCTCCTCCGCGATCAATCGGGGAAGCTGGTTCGATTCGCAGCCCAGCCCGATGATCAGGACCGCCGCGAAGTTCGGATGCCGCGCATAGCCCGCCACCGTACGGCGCAGCGTATAGTTCCCCTCCGTCTCCTCTCCGCCGGCGCAGCCGCTCTTGTGGGTGAGGGCTACGACGCCGTCGACATTGGGGTAGCTTTTCAACTCGCCCGACAGGCGGAAATGGTCGGAGATCATCCGCGCCACCTGGGCCGAGCAGTTCACCGTCGTCAGCACGCCGATATAGTTGCGGGTCGCCACCGATCCGTCCGCCCGCACGATGCCCTCGAACGTCGCCGCCCGGGTTTCGGGCAGAACCGGCAGATTGCTGCGATGCGCACCGATGCCATGGTCGGCCGCGCTGGTTCGGAACTCGACATTGTGCACATGGACGTGCTGGCCCGGCGCGATTGGACGGGTGGCGTTGCCGATGATCTGCCCCAGTTTGCGCACCGGGGCACCCGGTGCGATCGCTGCGACTGCCATCTTGTGCCCGCGCGCGATCGGCTCCACCGGCGTCACCTCGCCCAGCCCCACCGCCTCCCCGGGTGCAAGGTCCCGCGTCGCAATAACCAGAGGGTCGCTCGGGTCCAAGCGCAGCACCGGCGGCTGGTTGCGTCTTTCGCTCATCGCCTGCTCCTGTGGCGTAGCCCTCATCCTCAGCGGATCACGCGTAGTTGACGTAAATGGTCTTCTTCTGGAAGTACGCATCCAGGCCGTATTTGCCGTCTTCTCCGCCGATACCGCTGTGCCGAAGGCCGGCATGGTGCGCGTGGACAGCATCGCCCCCCGGCCGGTTCACATAGATCTCGCCGAACTTGAGCTCGCGGATGAGGCGCATCAGGCGGCGCATATCCTTGGTGAAGACATAGGCGGAGAGCCCATAGCGCGACTCGTTGGCAAGACGCAGCCCTTCGTCGAAGTCTGTGACGGTCATCAGCGGGATGACGGGCCCGAAGACCTCGTCCTGCATGATCGCCATGCGGTTGTCGGTGGCGGTCAACACTGTCGGCTCGAACCAGTGCCCGCGGGCGAACTCGCCTTCTGTGAGGCGCCGGCCGCCGGTCAGAACTTTGGCGCCGGAATCGGTCGCCGCCTTCACCATGCGTTCGACCTTGTCGACCTCGGATCCGCTGAACTTGGGCCCCACATCCACCATCTGCAGCGGATCACCGACCTTCAGCGCTTTCACCGCGCGCACGAACTTCTCGGTGAACTCGTCGGCGATGCGCTCGTGCACATACATGCGTTCGTTGCAGATGCAGATCTGACCGCAATTCTCGAAGCGCGACGCGATGGCAGCCTTGACCGCCGCGCCGATGTCGGCGTCCTCCGCGACGATGAAGGGGGCCTTCCCACCCAGTTCCAGGCGCAGGATCTTGAGGTCGTCAGCGGACGCGCGGAAGATCTCCTTGCCCGCGCGAACGCTGCCGGTGAGGGTGATAAGACGCGGAATGGGATGACTGACCAAGGCAGCGCCCAATCCCTCGCCTGTCCCGCTCACCACGTTGATGACGCCGGGCGGGAAATCGAGCTGGGTCGAGAGCTGCGCGATCTCGAAGGCCGCAAGCGGCGTGCCTTCGTGTGACTTGATGACGATAGTGTTGCCGGCCAGCAGCGCGGGGCCCATCTTGCGCGTGGTAAGCGCCGCCGGATAGTTCCAGGCGGTAAGGCCGACCACCACGCCGTGGGCAACGCGCTGAATCCAGACCTGCTCGTCGGAATTGTCGGAGGGGATGATGTCGCCGGTGATGCGGCGGGCCTCCTCCGCCGCATAAGTCAGATAGAGCGCTGTCCCTTCGATCTCGCCACGCGCTTCGGTCAATGGCTTCCCCTGCTCCGCCACCACGAGCCGCGCCAGCCGTTCGCGATTCTCCAGGACCAGCCGCGCAAGCGCGGTCAGCAGCTTGGCGCGCTCGATTGGCGGCAAGGCCTCCCAGGCCGGCTGCGCCGCCGCCGCCGCGACCAGCGCACGGTCGGCATCGTCGGCGCTGCCTTTCGGCACGGTCGCAATGACGGCGCCCGTCGCGGGATTCTCCACCTCGATCCATTCCTTGACGGTCGAGTCGGTCCACTGGCCATTAATGAAATGGCGGTAGCGCGGAACCCCGTTCACCATCTCCTTCATCGCGGGCACGGCAATCTCCTATGGAATCGCGATTATGATTTCGCCTGAAGCGGCTGGTAGCCAGCCAATTCCGGCAGCCAGAGCGTGAGCTGTGGCACGTAGACCAGCACGAACAGAATTGTGATCAGCACCAGCAAAAAAGGCCAGACCTCGCGGATGATGGCGCCGACCGGAATGCCGGACACGCCCGAGATCAGGAACATGAGCTGGCCCATTGGTGGAGTCACCAGCCCGATCATCATATTGATGATGATGGTGACACCGAAATGGACAGGATCGATGCCCAGCCCGGTGACCGCCGGCATCAGGATCGGCACCAGCACCAGCAGCATCAGCAATGTATCGAGAAAGCAACCGAGGATCAGGAACAGCACATTGGTCGCCAGCAGGAACATCGCGGGCGACATGTCCAGTGAGATCATCCAGGCGCCCAGCGCCTCCGGAATCTGCTCCGAGGCCACCACCCAGTTCATGACCAGAGCACCGGCGATGGTGATGGCGACGATGGCCGTGGAGCGCGCAGATCCGACGAAGACATCGATGACCTTGCCGAGCGGCAAGCTACGATACCAGAAAAGCGCCAGGATCAGCGCGTACGCCGCCGCGACCGCTGCCGCTTCGGTCGGCGTCACCGCGCCGCTGTAAATCCCGCCCAGGAGGATGACCGGCAGGAACAAGGCCGGCAAGGTAGACTTGATGGTCGAGATGGCATGCTTTCTGGTCGGCCGCGGTTGCACGGGAAAGTTCCGCCGCCTCGCCTGGACCGCGATCACGGCCATTTGTGCGATCGACAGGAGCAGGCCCGGAATGATACCGGCTATGAACAAGTACCCGATCGAGGTGTTCGAGATGACGCCGAACAGCACCATCGGGATGGATGGCGGGATGATCGGTCCAACGACGGCCGATGTCGTGCTGACTGCGGCTGCAAACCCTGGCTTGTAGCCTGCCTTCACCATCATATCGACTTCGAGCTTGCCCGGGCCGGCGGCGTCGGCCAGCGCACTGCCACTCATGCCAGAGAAGATGACGCTGGCCACCACGTTCACATGCGCCAGCCCCCCGCGCAGCCTGCCCACGAGCAGATTGGCGAACTCAAACAACCGGTCTGTGATCTTGCTGGCGTTCATGATGTCGGCGGAAAGGATGAACAGCGGTACCGACATCAGAACAAAGCTCGAGAACATGCCATTGAGACTCTGCGTCGCAATGATGGCCAGATCCTGCCCGGTCAGCAGCAGATAGACGATGCCGGCCAACAGCATGGCGTGCCCGATCGGCATGCCGAGCAGCATCCACATGAAGAAGAAACCGAGCATCACGGCGGCGGCGATACTCATGGACGGGTACCGCTCAAAGGTGTTGCTGCCAAGAAGGCCCGGCAAGCCGGCGCAGCCGCAGAGCGGCGCCTCCGATGACCGCCATCATGAACACACCGAAGCACGCATAGACATAGTCGAAAGGTACCTTGAGGATCATCGTCTTGCGGCGACCCAGGAAGTCTATGTATTCGAGCACGGTGGGCAGCGCGGCGAGGAAGATGAGGCCCAGCGTTGCAGTGTTGGCGACCGCGATCACGCGTCGCCAGCGCGGCGTAAACCTCCTATAGAGAACATCGAAGACGATGTGCTGCCGCTCGCCGAGCAGCAGGTTGCAGGACCAGAAGACCACCCATACATACGTTATGGAGCAGATCTCCAGCGACCACGACACTGGAGCGTTGAAGACATACCGACTGACGATCTGCACCATGAAGGCGCCGAACATGGCTACGAACATTGCCGCCGCAGCCAGTTCGGCGAGGCGCTTCAGCTTGGCGCCGAGGCCGATCATTCTCCCCCTCCTGCTTGCGCCAAGCTTCCGCGTATGATCTAGGCGCCGGCTGCCCTGATCCGGTCCAGCATCCCTGCCGGCCAATCCTTCGAGAAGTCGGAATTGACGAAGGCATCGAGCACCTTGGTACGGAAGGCGGCGACGTCCGGCGTCGTAACTTTCAATCCCTTGCCTTCCATGAAGGCGACGGCCTCCTTCTCGGTCGCGACCACGCCCTGGTCATTGACCTTCTTGCCCTCCATCTCGGCAGCAATGACGGCGGCGCGCTCGTCCTCGCTGAGGCCATTCCAGTACTCGCTCGCGACAGCGAAGAAGGTGTTGGCAACCATGTGCGACGTCAGGACGATCTGCTTCGAGACCTCGTAGAACTTCGAGGCCATGGCGTCGGGAAGCGGGTTCTCCAAGCCGTCGATGGTGCCAGTTTGCATGGCGAGGTAGACCTCCTCGAATGCGAGCGGCGTCGCGTTCGCGCCGAGCGCATTGCCGAGGAACTGCCAGGCCTCCGAGCCCGGCATGCGCAGCTTGAGTCCCTTCAGGTCTTCCGGCCCGTTGACCTCTTTCGCCTCGCGCAGGATGACATGGCGAGTGCCGAGATATTGGCTCTTCACCAGCGTGATGCCGATGTCCTTCTCGATCCGCGCCTTGTATTCGGCGCCGATATCGCCGTCGTAAACTGCATCGAGATGCGCGGGGTCGCGCATCAGGTAGCCGCAGGTGAACACCGAGTACTCGGGTATGAGCGCCGCGATATCCTGCGGCGAAACCATGCCGACCTCGAGATTGCCGCGCTGCATCGCCTCGATCTCGGTGCCCTGCCCGAACAGCGTGCCGTTGTAGTGAATCTGCACGTTGAACCGGCCCGGCATGCTGGCTTCAATCGCCTGCTTGAAGGTCTGCAGGTTTTTCGCCTGCCACTCCTCCTCGTTGCCGGGAAGCGAGATGCGGAACGGCTGTGCGTCGCCCAGGCTCGATTTGATGATGAAGGGCATCGAGAGCGCGGCGGCACCCCCTGCCAGAACTGCGCGGCGGCCGAATGGCTTGCCGATGATCGTGTTCATGTGACCCTCCCCTTTTGGTTGACGTTATGCGTTGGCCTTGACTGGCTCCCTCTGGCCGCCGGCGCCTCGGCCCGCGGCTGCTTTCGTTGCCGGCTTGCCTGGTGACGGCTTGGCGGCCGCGCGCTCGCGCGCCAGCGCCTCGGCCGCGCGCTCGACTTCCGGCGCGTTGTGCTGTCGCGCCAGTCGCTCGGCCTTCTCCGGCTCGCCGGCGACGATTGCGCGCACGATCGGCTGATGCTCGGCCACGATCTGGTTGAGGTCCAAGATCAGCGCGTTGGACGAAATAATATAGTGCCGCACCTGCTGCTCCAGCAGCCGGTATTGGTCGATCAGGCGCTGATGACCGGTGATCGCAACGATGGTCTTGTGCAAGGCGAGATCGGCATCAGCCACCCGGCCGTGCTTGCGGAATCCTACCGCCGCCACCAGCCGCTCGAACGCAGCCTCCAATTTGGCAACGCAGTCCCTTGTGCGGTGCTCGGCCGCGAGCCGTGCCGCCATCCCCTCGAGCGTGCCGCGCAACGTATAGAGCTCCCACGCATCCGCCTGGGAAAACTCGGGCAGCATCCATTTCGTGTAGGCCACCTGCTGGATCAGGCCCTCGTGTGCGAGGGCCCGGAGCGCAACCCGCAACGTGCCACGGCTCACCTCCAGCTGGGCGGCAAGCGCCGTTTCCGTCACTCGCTGGCCGGGTGCCAGCTGGCCGCTCAGAATCTGTTCGCGCAGCACATCGGCCGCGCGCGAATCGAGCGAACGACGTTCGACTTTCACGGATCGTACCGATTTCACCCCTGTCGCCCGCCTCTGGCCGTTGCCTTGCGGCTCCTTCGACGGCGGTCGCCGGCCCTCTGCGGCCGCCGGACGCCCCCTTGCTTGCTGAAATGCTCTCATCCGCAGCGCGGGGCGTCAAGGAGATTGTTGACAATTATCAATCTGGGACGATGATCGGGCGACGGCTGCGGAACCGCTACAAGCGGGCGGCGCACCGGATCACCGGGGACGGTCATCAAAGGGGAGCTTGCCGGGCATGAGTGGTCTTCCGCAGCGCGACTGCCTTGTGGTGGCGGTCGCCACGCCCATGACGGCTTCGTTCCGGCCCGACATCGATCTGCTGGTCGAGCGCTGCCGGAAGCTGATGCACGACGGCTGCGACGGCGTGACCCTGTTCGGCACGACGGGCGAAGGCGCCGAGTTCAACGTGGCCGATCGCACAGTGACACTCGAGCGCGTGATTGCCGCTGGTATTCCCGCCGATCGGATCATCGTCTCGGTCGGCGCCTTGGCGATGCCCGACATCGTCGCACTGGCACGCCACGCCATCGATCAGAAGGTCGATGGCGTGCTGTTGATGCCACCATGCGTCTATCGCGGCGGCATCACAGAGGACGGCACTTTCCGGTTCTATGCCTCGGTCATTGACGCGATCGACCGCCCGAACCTGCGCCTTTATCTGTACCACTTTCCTGATATCAGCGGCGTACCCATCACGCCCACGGTGGTCCGGCGGCTCCACGAGCGGTATTCGGAGAACGTGGTCGGCATCAAGGACAGCGGCGGCGATCTCGATTTCACCGAGGCGCTGCTGCGGCGCTTCTCTCACCTGTCGGTCTTCACCGGCACCGAAACGCATGTGCCGCAGCTGCTCGCAAGCGGTGGGCGGGGCACCATCTGCGGGCTCGCGAACGTGATGCCGCGGCTGCTGCGGGCGATGTTCGACGCGCCGGACCAGTTCGAGCGCCGCCGCCACATCCAGCAGATGCTGAGCGCGGATGTCGTGCTGTCACGCCGTCCGTTCATTGCCTCGCTCAAGGCGCTGGTGGCGGACAGCACCGGAGTCGCGGCCTGGCGCCGCGTACTGCCGCCGATGTCGGAGCTCCCGGTTTTGGAGGAGCAGCGCATGATCGCCGATTTCCGGCGTTGGGAGTCAATCTTGCCGCAGGCAGAGCGCAGTCTCTATCCTGCGGACATGGAATCCGATCCGAAAGTTGTCTCGTTGAGGCGAGGCTAGAAGGGGCAAAGCAATGGCTGAAATCAAAGGAATCTGCGTTCCGACTTGCACGCCGTTCGACGATACCGGCGACAATCTGAGCGAGAAGGCATTATCGAGGCACATCGAGCGGCTGCTCGAAGCCGGCGTCCATGCGGTGATCTCGTGCGGCGGCACCGGCGAGTTCGCGTATCTCAGCGAGGCAGAGCGCCGTCAGATTCATCAGCTCGTTGCAAAGCAGGTTCGCGGCAAGGCCAGATTCGTGGCGCAGTCGTCCGCAGTCAGCACGCGGGACACCATCGAGAACGCGAAATTCGCGGAAGGCCTCGGCGCGGATGCGCTCATGATCCTGCCGCCCTATTTCGAAGGTCCGACCATGGACGGCGTGATGTGGCACTTCGAGGCAGTAGCCCGCGCGATCAAGACGCCGATCATCGTCTACAACATACCTCAGAACACAAACCGTGACATCACGCCCGATCTCTTCAGCCGCCTCCTCCAGATCGAGAACATTCGGTACATCAAGGACAGCACAGGCGACTTCACCAGGATACAGCAACTGGTCGCAACCGGCGGCAAGGTGTTGAACGGCGGTGATACGCTCGCTTTCCCGGCGCTGCTCGCGGGGTGCACTGGGCTGATCTGGGGCGGCGCCAACGCAACGCCGAATGAGGCAGTCCGGCTATATGACTTGGCTACGAAAGGTGAGCTCGGTGCGGCGGCCACGCTGTGGAAAGCGTTGCTTCCTGCGCAGCTATTCTACTGGACACATGACTACAATTCTTCGGTCAAGGCAGCAATCAACCTGCTGGGGGGCAACATCGGACTCTGCCGCAAGCCGGCACTGCCACTGCCCGAATCGGAAATGGCTGAGCTGAAAAGCGCCCTTCTGTCCTTAGGGCGCCCGATCGCCGCCACAGCGCAATAGGACTCATCCTCTCGATCCCTTTCGGGCATCAATTCCGAGATGGGTGATGCCCTGATCAGGCAATGTTTGGCTCGGGCCGTCTTGTTAGCCGAGCGGCTCAGCAGTCTCTCTGAGCCGCGGAGCCCCCGCAAGATGCTCGTCAATTGCGCTGAGCACTCGCCGTGCCTCTTGCCCAAAGGCCGCTCGGCGCTATGAGCCCTCTCGCAGGCAGATTGCTTCGGCCCGACGCCTGCTGCCGTCATCCAGGGCGATCTTGGTTCGCGCGGTCAGATCGAAGCGAACGGTCGTCGTCTTCGCCTGCGCCCGGACAATGCCGTCCATCGTGCCCTCGAGCACGTGGACATATGTCACCGAGGACGTGCCAATCTTCTCCACATGGGAGTGAATGGTGATCAGTGTCCCGGCTGCGGTTTCGTGACGATAGTCGATCTCCATCCGGACGTCCGCCCAACCAAAGCGCTTCTTGTCGGCATCGGGGCCGGCGATCCGGCCGAGCACCTGAAAGGAGGCATCGTCGAACATGGCGACATAGTGCCGGACGTTGAGATGGCCCATCTCGTCGCACATCCAGGGATGCGCGACGCCGGCATAGGTGACGATGCCTCGCCCGGTCAAAACGCCACCTCCTCCCCGCCTTTCAGTTTCAGGAGCTCGCGCGCCTCCTCCGCCGTCGCGACCTCGAGCGACAGCTCACCGAGTATACGCCTGATCTTCGCCACCTGTTCGGCATTGCTCTTCGCCAGCGCTCCCTTGCCGATATAAAGGCTATCTTCCAGGCCGACGCGCACGTTGCCACCCATGACCGCGCCCATCGTGCACAGGCCCATCTGGTGCTTGCCCGCCGCGAGGATGGACCACAGGTAATCCCTGCCGAAGAGCCGATCCGCCGTGCGCCGCATATGCATGAGATCCTCTGGATCCGCGCCGATCCCGCCGAGCAGGCCGAAGATGGTCTGTACGAACAAGGGCGGGGTGAGCAGCTTGCGGTCGAGGAAATGCGCGAGGGTGTAGAGGTGACTGACGTCGTAGCATTCGAACTCGAACTTGGTGCCATAAGCCTGGCCGACCTCGACGATGATGCGCTCGATCTGCTCGAAGGTGTTGGACACGATGCCCTTCTTCGTGTCTTCGAGATAGCCTTTCTCCCAATCGTGCTTCCAGTCGCGGAACTTTGGCGCGATATGATAGAGGCCGAAGTTCATTGAACCCATGTTGAGCGAGCACAGCTCGGGCTTCGCTGCATGGGCGGCTTCGAGACGTTCCTCCAGGCTCATCTTCAAGCCGCCGCCGGTCGAGATGTTCATCACCGCATTGGTCTGCTGTTTGATCCGGGGCAGGAAATCCATGAAGAGGCGCGGATCCGGCGTGGGCTTGCCGGTCTTGGGATCGCGCGCATGGAGATGGATGATCGCGGCGCCCGCCTCTGCAGCGCCGACCGACGCGTCGACGATCTCGTTCGGCGTGATCGGCAGGTGCGGGCTCATGGTCGGCGTATGAATCGAACCGGTCACCGCGCAGGTGATGATGACCTTCCTCTGTGGCGCCGTCATGTTCTCCCCTCTTCATCTCATTGATGTTACGCGCGGCTCAGCGGTCGAGCGCGAGGCAGTCCTCCGTTCGCCAGCCGAGGCGGACATCCGCCCCCGGCGACAGCGGCGGCACGCCCGACCCATTCGGCAGCTTGACGATGATTGGACCGATGCCAGGAACGTCGGCGATAAGTCGGAGATGATCGCCCACATAGATTACCGAGCGCACGGCCGCGCTCAACTCGTTCGGCATCGTTGCACCGTCGCTCAGCACCGCGACGCGCTCCGGTCGGAGCGAAACAGTTGCAGGGGCGCCGGCCCCTGCAGTCATGGCTTCCGGCCTGGTCGCCCTGATGCGCAACGTCCCGCCATCCAGCAGGACCGAGACTTCGCCAGCCTCGCTCGGGCCCAGCGTGCCCGAGAGGCGATTGTTCTCGCCGATGAAGTTTGCAACGAAATCGGTCTGCGGCCGTTCGTACAGCGCCGCCGGATCGGAGAGCTGCTGGATCGACCCGGCGTTGAAGACGGCGATCCGGTCGGACATGGTCAGCGCCTCGGTTTGATCGTGCGTGACATAGATGAACGTCACCCCGAGCCGCGCATGGATGTCCTTGATCTCATACTGCATCTGTTCGCGAAGCTGCTTGTCCAGCGCGCCCAGCGGCTCGTCCATCAGAACGAGGCTCGGTCGGAAGATCAGCGCACGGGCAACTGCGATGCGCTGCTGTTGGCCGCCGGAAAGCTGGTCGGGACGCCGCGATCCCACGCCCGTCAGGCGCACCATGTCGAGCACTGCATTGACGCGTTGCACGATCTCCGGGCGCGGCACCTTGCGCACTTCGAGCGGAAAGGCGAGGTTTTCGGCCACCGTCATGTGGGGGAAAAGCGCATAGTTCTGGAACACCATGCCGATGCCGCGCCGGTTGGCGGGAACGATGTCGATGCGCTGCCCGTCGATCAGGATCTCGCCTTCGCTCGGCTCCTCGAAGCCGGCGAGCATCATGAGCGCCGTCGTCTTGCCGGAGCCGGAGGGACCAAGCAGGGTCAGGAACTCGCCGCGAAAGACATCGAGAGTCAGATCCCGCACCGCCAGTACGGCCGGCCCATAGCGCTTCGAGACGTTCCGGAAGCAGACATGCACGGCCGAGGCCGCATCGGCACTGCGCATCGTCACTGGCTTGCGGCTCCAACGGTCGCGCGGCGGCGCGCGGCGCTCCGGCCCGATCGCGGTGCCGGCAGCGATTGACTGGCCGCGCGCAGCATGATGTCGGCCGCGTCGGTGATATCCGCGACCAGAGCCCGCCGCGCGGTCGCGCCATCTCCAGCCCGCAACGCGGTGATGATCTCGGCGTGATAGTCCAGGCCCAGGCCCAGCGTCGCCTCGCCGCGCATGATGTTGAGCCACGGCCCTGCCCGCAACCACATGCGCTCGATGATCGGCTGGATCGCCGAGGAGCGCGAGGCGCGGTAGATGGAGAAGTGGAACTCCCGATTGAAAGCCAGGTAGTCTCCCGCCGTATCGACGGCCGTGCAGGCCTTCATCCGCTCATTGAGATCCTCGATCTGGTCGAGCTCCTCCGGGGTGATGGTCGAGGCGGCCCATTCGGTGGCCGAACCTTCGATCGCGCACCGGACCCGCACCAGGTCGGAAATGATCTGCACCGTGGCTTCGGGCACGATGACGCCGCGATTGGGATGGTCGAACAGCGCGTCATCGCTGACCAGTTGCTTCAGCGCCTCGCGCACCGGCATCGGGCTGGTCTCGAAGGTTTCGGCGATCTGCCGCACGACCAATCGCTGGCCGGGAACGAAGTCGCCGTTCATCAACGCTCGCTTCAGCCCGGCATAGACCCGCGCATGCGCGGTCGTCTGCGCCGACGAGATCTTCTGTTCGCGCTTTGCGGTCATGCGGCGAAACCGCGGGGGAGGATCTGCTTGTGCGTAGTCAGGAAATCGTCGAAGGCGGCGAAGAAGCCCTCGAGCTCGGCTTCTCCGAAAGGCAAGGACAGCGCCAGCATGCCGCGCGGCGTGACGTGGAATCCCCGCAGCAGCATCTCGACGTGGTAGAGGGCGATGAGCCGCGGATCCGCGCCATCCAGCGGCGCCGGCGTCAGGACCGGGCCGCGGACGAAGTGCAAGTTCATCAACGAGCCGCGCCCGAGCACGATGCCTTCCACATCATGCGCCTCGAGCGCGTTGTTCATCGCGGCGCGCAGGCGGTCGCCGCGATCGTTCATCTCGCGGCTCGCGGTTTCTGTCAGCACTTCGGTCAGGCCCGTGAACCCTGCGGCCATGCTCAGGATGTTGTTGTTGAAGGTGCCGCCATGGCTGAAGGCATTCGGCGAGGCCGGATCGAACCGGTCCATCAGGTCGGCCCGGCCGCCGAAGGCGCCGAAACTGGCGCCCCCGCCGAGATACTTGCCGAGGCTCATGAGGTCGGGATTGATGCCGTGCGCGCCGTGCAGGCCACGGAAATGCAGACGTGACGTCATGACTTCGTCAAAGATCAGCAGTGCGCCGATCTCGGCGGTCAGTTCTCGCACGAGCTCCAGGAAATCCTTGAGGGCCGGAATGCACCCCCCGCCACCCATCATCGGCTCGATGATCACCGCGGCCAGATCATCCGCGTTGCTGCGAATCACGGAGGTAACGCTCTCCGCGTCATTGTAGTCGGCGAACACGAAGGGGAACGGCAGGTTCAGCGGCGACCCGCCATGCGCGAAGGTCAGCACTCCGCCATGGTAGCCCTCGCGGAACGCGAGGATCTTTCGACGGCCGGTGATCGCCCGCGCCGTCGAAAGTGCCATGATGTTGGCCTCGGTGCCGGAATTGCAGAACCGGACGCGCTCGATGGCCGGAAACCGATCAACGATGGCGGCGGCATAGCGGGCCTCATACTGATTCGGCGAACCGAGCAGGACACCCTGCTGGATCACCTTGATCAGCGTCGCCGCGATGGTCGGATCGGAATGGCCATAGAGACCGGCCGTATATTCCGATACCAGATCGACATAGGTATGGCCGTCGATATCCGTCACGCGGCATCCCTCTCCGCCGGAGAGCGTCAGCGGGAAAGGCGGATACCACATGACTGCCCGAGTATTGCCGCCCGGCAACGCGGCCGCCGCGGCCAGGTGGCGCTGTTTGCTCTTTGGATTGGCGTGGGTGAAGCGCTGGCGCGCGTCCGCCAACACGTCATCAAGATTGGCGTTGCGCAGAGGGACGACGGTTTCTATTAACATTGATCAAATCGTGAAGTGAAGGATTCAGCTGGATTTCGGGCAGTCTCGCTGCTTTTCGCTTGCATTTCAATCCTGATGTTGGTCAAATTTGATCAAATCAAGCGAAAGGGGAAGGCAATGCGTAATCTCTGGGTTTCGACATCGGCTGCCGCGCTGCTCGTGGTGGCGGCTACGGCGGTTCAGGCAGATGACGCGATCACCGTTGTCGGGTGGGGCGGCAACTGGGACAAGGCGTACAAGACCGGCGTCTGGGACAAATACACGGAGCAGACCGGCAAAAAGATCGTGATGGAGGAATGGGACGGCGCGCTCGCCAAGGTTCGCGCGCAGGTGCAGTCCGGCAGCATCACCTGGGATCTCGTATCGCCGGAGGCGCCGGCAGTGGAAATCGGCTGCGCCGAAGGTCTGTTCGTGCCGCTGCCGGAAGAGGTCACCGGCGACCCGGCGAAATACCTGCCGGGCACGATCCATGAATGCGGCGTGGCCTCTGACACCTGGGCGACGATCCTCGCCTACAACGCCGATGCGATCAAAGGCGAAGGCCCGAAGAGCTGGGCCGACTACTGGAACGTCGAGAAGTTCCCGGGCAAGCGCGGCATGCTCGCCCAGGCGCAGTACACGATCGAGAATGCGATGATGGCGGACGGTGTGCCGCCCAGCCAGGTGTATGAGGAACTGCGCAAGCCAGGCGGCATCGACCGCGCCTTCGCCATGCTCGACAAGATCAAGCCGCATGTCGTCTGGTGGACGACCTCGACCCAGGCGATGCAGAACCTCGCGAGCGGCGAAGTGGTGATGACGGACCAATACAACGCGCGCGTCACCAACGACGTGGTGAACGAGAAGAAGAACTACGCGATCGTCTGGGAAGCGGGCTTCTTCTACGGCACCGACATGTGGGCCGTGGTGAAGGGTTCACCCAACGAGAAGGAAGCGCTGGAGCTCCTGACGTGGTTTTCGATCCCGGAGAACCAGGCCGGCTTCTCGAAGCTCTACGCGTATGGGACCGGCCGCATCGAAGCCGCGGACTACATTCCGGAGGATTGGAAGAAGAACCTGCCGACCTCGCCGGATCACGTCAAGCACGGTGCCGTCTACGACACCGCGTTCTGGGTCGAGAACAAGGAAGCGCTCGAGGAGCGGTTCAAGGCCTGGCAGGCGCAATAAGCTAGCCGATACAGCGAACAGGATGTCGAGGACGATCCGCGGCAGCTCCATGGGTGCGGCCACCCGGCGTGGGAACACCCTCATGGCCCTGCTCGTCGCGCCCCTCGTCCTCTTCATCCTGATCGTCTTTCTTGGACCGGTTTTGCGCTTCCTGTGGCTCTCGGTCGACAATTCCGACGTGGCTGGCAATCTCGGCCGCACCTTCGCGGCGCTCGAAGGCTGGCAAGCGTCCAGCGGCCTGCCCGACGAGGCCGTTTTCCAGGCGCTGATCGCGGATCTCGCCGATGCGCGGCAGAAGGGCCGCGACGGGGTCCTGGCCCAGCTGATCAACCAGCGGAAGGTCGGGGCGCGGTTCCTCGTCATCAAGACAGCCAAGGACGCCGCCGACGGCAAGTTCGCGACACCGCCTCTGCGCGAGGCCGTGCTCGCGCAGCACGCCGGCTGGGGCGATGTCAGCCTTTGGACCGAGATTCGTCGCGCCAGCGGCGGCCTAACCGACTACTATCTGCTCAACAGCATCGACCTTCGCCGCGGTGCAGCGGGCGAGATCGCACCGGCGCCGGCGGACCGCGCCATCTTCCTCGACGCACTCGTCCGCACCATCTGGATCAGCTTCGTCGTCACCCTGCTCTGCGCCCTCCTCTCCGTGCCGCTGGCGCAGGCGATCGTCAGTGCGCCGCCGCCCTGGTCGCGTGTGATGTTCGCGCTCGTGATCTTCCCGCTCTGGACTTCGCTGCTCGTGCGCACCGTGATCTGGATCATCGTCCTGCAGAAGAACGGGCCCGTGAACAATGCCCTGCTCTTCACCGGCCTGATCGACCAGCCGCTGTCGCTCATCTACACGCGCTTCTCGCTCTACGTCGCCATGGTGCAGGTGCTGCTGCCGATGATGGTGCTATCGCTGGTTTCCGTCATGCGGCGCGTTCCCGCGAGCTATATGAAGGCGGCCCTGTCCTTGGGCGCGCCCTGGACGACAGCCTGGCGGCGGGTGCAGCTGCCGCTCATCATGCCGGGCTTCCTCTCCGGCTCCGCCATCGTCTTCGTCTTCGCACTGGGCTACTACATCACGCCCACGCTGGTCGGCGGTCCCGGCGATCAGATGATTTCCTCCTATATCGCGTTCTATACCAACACGACGCTCAACTGGGGCCTGGCAGCAGCGCTTTCGGTGCAGCTCCTGCTGATCCTGATAGCAAGCGCCGTCCTGTTCTGGAGCGCGCGGGCCGTCATATCGCGCCCGAGGCAGGCCGCATGAAGCCGGCGACCCTGCGCAGCGCCACAATGTACGTCTATGCGGCCCTGCTGCTGGCCTTCATGCTCGTCCCGCTGCTGATCATCGTGCCGATGTCGCTGACCAGCGGCAACGCGCTGACCTTCCCCACCCCGGGATATTCACTGCGCTGGTACCATGAGTTGATCGACGACCCGCGCTGGCTGAAGTCTTTCTGGAACTCGATCATTATTGGCGTATCCGCCACCTTGCTCTCCTGCGCACTCGGTATTCCGGCCGCGATCGGAATCGCCTGGGGCGAGTTCCCGGGCAAGCGCCTGATCTATGCCATTGTCGCGACGCCGTTGGTCGTCCCCGTGGTGATCGTCGGCGTCGCCGCCTTCTTCTTCTTTGCGGAACTCGGGCTGGCCGGGCAGAAATCTGCGATCATCCTGACCCACACCGCCTTGGCGGTCCCAGTGGTCCTGACCACCGTGGTCGCCAGTCTCTCGCGTTTCGACCGAACCTTGGTGCGCGCCGCACAGTCGCTCGGCGCGGGAACGGGGCGGATATTCTTCAAGGTGATCCTGCCGCTGATCTCGCCCGGCGTGGTCAGCGGCGCGATCATCGCCTTCATCATTTCGTTCGACGAGGTGGTGGTCGCGAGCTTCCTCTCGACCGGCGAGGAACGCACCCTGCCCCGGATGATCTTCTCGGGCGTACGGGAGTCCGTCAGCCCGGCCATCGCCTCGGTGGCGGTGCTGCTCGTGGTCTTCTCCGCCGCCCTGCTCGGGATCGTGGGTTGGCTGCAGTCACGCGCCACGCGCTCACACAGGACCCGCCCCTCGTGAAATTGCATCCTGCCATCCAGAACCTCGAAACCGAAATGACGGCTTGGCGGCGCCGGCTTCACGCACGCCCCGAACTCGGGTTCGAGGAAACCGAGACGGCACGTTTCGTCGCCGACAAGCTGCGCTCTTTCGGCATCGAGACGATTGAAGGAATCGGCCGCACCGGCGTGGTCGGCACGCTGAACGGCCGCCTGGGCGCCGGCGAGACTCTGGGCCTGCGGGCCGACATGGATGCACTTCCCATGCAGGAAGCGCGGCCTTTGCCGCATGCTTCCACCTCGCCCGGACGCATGCATGCTTGCGGACATGACGGCCATGTCGCGACCTTGCTCGGCGCTGCCGCCGCCCTGGCCCGGGCGCCGGATTTTGCCGGCACGGTCCGGTTCATCTTTCAGCCTGCAGAGGAGGGCCTCGGCGGCGCCTTGGCGATGCTGGATGACGCGCTCTTCGATCGTTTCCCTTGCGACCGGATCTTTGCTTTCCACAATTCCGAACGGCCGCTGGCCCAGGTCGTGGTCTATGAAAAGGTGGTCGCCGCCGCGGCGGACCGCTTCACGATCACCATCCGTGGACGGGGCGGGCATGCCGCCACGCCACACTTGGCGATCGATCCAATCCCGATTGCGGCGCGCATCCTGTTGGCGATCGAGGCATTGCCCGGAAGAATGACCGAGGCCGCATCGCCAGCCGTCGTGACGGTCGGCGCCATCCATGCGGGCGAGGCCTTCAACATCATTCCGGATACCGCGACCGTGATCGGAACAGTGCGCTGCTTCGACGAGCAGGTCCGCGCCACGCTGCAGGCCAACATTCGGCGCATCGCCGAGGGCGAGGCGGCGCTCTACGGCGCGTCGGCGGAGGTCGCCTATCAAAACCTGTTCGCGGTGACGGTAAACGATGCTGAGCAGGCCAGGCGTCTCGGCAAGGCCGCGGCCGAGGTCGTCGGGGGAGACAGGATCGTGTGGAACCCCGCGCCGGAATTGGGATCAGAGGACTTCTCCTTCATGCTGCAGCGGAAGCCCGGCTGCTATTTCCTGATCGGCCAGGGCGATTCCGATCACGGAGCCGTCTGCCACGACACCCACTATGATTTCAACGACCGCATCCTCGCGATCGGCGCCAGCATCTGGGTCCGGCTCGTCGAGCGCGAGCTTGCCCCGGGCGGTTCATCGTCATGAGCACGATCGCCCCGGCTGACGTCGCCTGGCGCAGCCATTGGCTGCAGCAGTCTCTCCGGGACGATCCAGACCTTGCGCCGCCGCTGAATGACGACATCCGGGCCGACATCTGTATCGTAGGTGGCGGCTTTCTCGGGCTTTGGACCGCGATCCGGCTGAAAGAGGCGGATCCCAGCCTCGATGTTGTCATGCTCGAGAAGGACATCTGCGGCGGCGGGGTCAGCGGCCGCAATTCCGGCATGCTGCTTTCCGCCTGGACCAAGTTCCGCACGATCGCGGCCTTGCAAAATGACGGAGCCGCGGTGCGGCTGATCGATCAGTCGAATGACGCGATCGACGGTATCGAGCGCTTCTGCGCGGAGAACGGGATCGACTGCTGGTTCGACCGCGTCGGCTGGATCTGGGGCGCGACCTGCGCAGCCCAGGTCGGCGCGTGGCAGGATGCGCTTGAGAAGCTGGCGAAATACGGCCGCCGGCCAGCGCGATCTGTCACGCGGGACGAGATCGCCGCGATGAGTGGCACGTCGGCGCATCTTGCGGGCGCGTTCGACGCATCGGCGGCGACAATTCATCCAGGGTATCTCGTGCGCGGTCTGCGCAAGGTCGCCAGAGCCGCGGCGGTGCGCATTTATGAAAAGACCCCGATGCGCCGCTTCAGCCGCGGCAGCCCGATCGCGGTCGAGACACCCGGAGGCTCAGTCCGTTGCCGCAAGCTCGTTCTGGCACTGAACGCCTGGTCGGCCGCGGTCCCGGAGTTGGCGCCCGGGATCTTCAACATCTCCAGCGATGACGCGGTTTCGAAGCCGATGCCGGAGCGGCTGGAAGCGGTCGGCTACCGACGTGGGCCGCTGATGATCGATTCCCGTGTCTTCGTGTCCGGCTATCGCGTGACGCGCGATGGCCGGCTTCTCGTCGGCGTCACGGGAGGACATATCGGCTTCGGCGGCATCGTCGATGGACGCTTCGACCGACCCTCACCGCGCGTTGAAGCGATGCGCGAGGCATTGCGCCAAGGGCATCCTGCGCTCGCCGATTTTCCGCTGGAGACGTCCTGGAACGGGCCGATCGACCGAACCTCGACCGGCCTGCCGTTCTTCGGCACGTTTCCGCGAAACCCTGACATCGCGTTCGGCTATGGCTTCTCCGGCAACGGCATCGGCATGACGTTCATCGGCGGCAAGCTGCTGACGTCGCTGGTTCTCGGCCGGGACGATTCGTGGCGAGACAGCGTCCTCGTGCGCCCGGTGTCGCGCGGCTTTCCGCCCGAGCCGTTCCGCTTCGTGGGCGCCCATCTGGTGCGCAGCGCGGTGCGCCGGCGCGACAGGCTCGAGCATCGAAACCAAAGGCCCGATGGGCTGACGGCCTGGCTCGCCGGGCTCGCACCATCCGGAGTCACGCCGTCCAAGGCGAACCAGGCACAGCGACCGGAGGGAAGCAGTGAGTGAAGCCCGCGTCTTCAGGCGTTCCGAAATGGAGCTGGTGCCGGCGGTGACCCCCACCGGCACGACCTCGATCGCGCGCATCATCAACGGATCGATCAGCCGGCACATGGGCGGCGGAATCGAGTATCTCGAGAACACGGTCATCGACTGGACCGTGACCTATGACGAGATCCTGTTCATTTGCGAGGGACGGCTGACCCTTGAATTCGGCGGCGCGCAGCATCATTGCAGCGCGGGCGATATAGTCTGGCTGCCGGAGGGGACGCATCTGAAATACATCGCGAAGGAGCGCGCCGGCTATTTCTACGCCCTCTACCCGGTCGATTGGGCCTCGCGACAAGGGACCACTGAGCCTTGATGTCGTCTTGGGTCGAAGCCGGCAGTGCCTGTGTGCTCGCGAACGGTCGGACTTATCCGATAATTCTAGGTCGTCCGTTGCCGATTGCCGAACTCGTGCCGTAGCCGATCAGGCGCCAATCATAGCGGGTGAGATTGAACAGCCAGGCGATGTTTCAGGATCTTGCCGGTCGGTGTCGCGGGCAGGCTCTCGCAAAGGATGAATCGGGACGGCCTTTTATAAGCGGCCAGTCGTTCCGCACAATGGGCCATTAGCTCTTCCCGAGAAGGGGGACAGCCCGGAGCCACCTGCACATACGCGACAACCTCCTCGTTTCCGTCCTCACTGGGAGCACCGATGACTGCCGCCTGCACCACCTTCGGATGCGCGCTCAGAACGCCCTCCACCTCAGGCGGATAGACATTGAAGCCGGATCGGATGATGAGTTCCTTTGAGCGGCCGACGACGTGAAGGCTGCCTTCGGCGTCGAAGCGGCCGACGTCGCCCGTGATCAGCCAGCCCTCCGGGTTGATCGCTGTCTTCGTCAGTTCCGGCGCGCGGTAATAGCCTTTCATGACACCAGGCCCGCGGCACCAGATATCGCCCACCTCTCCCGTTGCCAAGGGCTTGCCGTCTGAATCGACGACGATCAGCTCTACGAACGGCAGCGCCTGGCCAACCGAGCTATCGGTGCGCGGGCAATCGACCCGCGTCATCGCCATGGATGGCGATGCCTCGGTCATCCCATAGCCGTTGTGCAGCGGCTGTCCGAACAAGGCCTCGCAATTGCGCTTGATCGCCGGATCGAGCGGTGCGCCGCCAGCCGAGGTGAAGCGCAGTTTGTGGCCGTCGATTGTGGCTCCCGTCGCGCGGATATGCGCGAGCAACTTGGCGTACATCGCGGGAACGCCCTGGAGTGCGGTGACACCCGCGCGAATGTCGGCCAAGGTCTGCTCGGCACTGAAACGTGCGCGCGGCATGAAGCAGGAACCGGCATAGAGCCCGCCCAGAAAGACGGAGGCGAGGCCGAAAACATGCGACAACGGCAACACACCATAGATGAGATCGTCGGACCGGAAGCCGCGCATGCCGCCGGAGATCGCCGCGATGAACAGCAGGTTGCGGTGGGTCAGCATCACACCCTTGGGGTCTCCGGTTGTGCCCGACGTATAGACCAGCACCGCGACCTGCTCCTTGCCGGACGCGAAGACCGGCTCCGGGTCGGTCGCCTCGTTCAGCCTGCTGATGGCGAGCCCGCCCAGCAACGGATGCTCCAGGCGCCGCGCCTCGAGCCGCGCCGCATGCGCCGCCGCGTCGGGCGAGGCCTCCGTGGTGAAGATCAGGCGCCGCGCACCGGAATGCGCAGCGACAGCGTCGATCTCCGCCGGCGACAGGCGGGCATTGACGATGATCGACCAGGCGTCGATGGCTGCCGACGCCAGGAGCAGAGCCACGATGGCGCGGCCATTCTCGTTCACCAGCACAACCCGGTCGCCAGGGCGCACGCCGCTTTCTCGCAGCAAAACCATCGCCGCACCCACTGCCTGCGCCTGGTCAGCGAACGTCCAGCGGATATCGCCGTCGATCAGAGCGGGTGCTTCGGGCGTACGCTTCTCCCACCTCCACACGAGATCGCTCAGCCGTTCCGGCAGATCCTGCATCCGGTCGATGACGTGCTGCGGAACGGGCGGAATCACGACGCGTCCCGGATCATGTTGCGGGCGATGACGAGCTGCTGGATCTGGCTGGTGCCCTCGTAGATGCGGAACAGCCGCACGTCGCGATAGAATCGCTCGATGCCGTAATCCGCGATGTAGCCGGCGCCGCCGTGGATCTGAACCGCGCGATCGGCGACGCGCCCCACCATCTCCGACGCAAACAGCTTGCAGCAGGAGGCCTCCGTGCTGATCGCCTCTCCCGCATCCTTGCGGCGTGCCGCGTCTATCACCATGCAACGCGCGGCATAGGCCTCCGTGCGGCTCTCGGCCAGCATCGCCTGCACAAGCTGGAACTCGGCGATCGGCTTCCCGAACTGCCTGCGCCCCATGGCATAGTGCAGGGAATCAGCGATGAGGCGCTCCGCCGTGCCGACGCAAACGGCGGCAATGTGCAATCGACCACGGTCCAGCACCTTCATCGCCGTCTTGAAGCCCTGCCCCTCCACGCCGCCGATCAGATTCCCGGCCGGGACCTGACAATCCTCCAAGACAACATCGGCAATCGCCGTGCCCTGCTGGCCCATCTTGCGCTCCGGCTTGCCGATGGAGAGGCCCGGCGAACTGCGCTCGACAATGAAAGCGCTGATGCCGCCCGCGCCCTCCCCGCCGGTGCGCGCCATCAGCGTGAAGATATCCGCCACCGGCGAATTGGTGATGAAGCGCTTGGTGCCGTTGAGCCGGTAGAGATCGCCCTCGCGCCGCGCGGTGGTCTTCAGAGAGGCGGCGTCGGAGCCCGCCTCGGCCTCCGTCAGCGCGAAGGCGGCTATGATTTCGCCTGTCGCCAGGCGCGGCAGCCAGCGCTGCTTCTGCGCTGGCGTGCCGTCCATGACGATGCCTTGCGAGCCGATGCCGTTGTTGGTGCCGAAGACCGACCGGAACGCCGGCGAGGTGCGGCCGATCTCGATGGCGGCCAGCGCCTCCTCCTCCATGGTGAGACCGAGCCCGCCATAGTCCTCCGGGATCGACAGGCCGAACAAACCGAGCGCGCGCATCTCGGCAATCAGCTCCGGCGGTACGCAATCTTCGGCGGATACGCGCGCCTCATTCGGCACCAGCCGCCCAGCCACGAAGCGGCGCAGGGTCGCGATCAGCTGCGCAAAACTGGCCTGGTCCCGGATCATGCGCGCCGGGCCTCCAGTTGCGGATGGGCGGCAAGCTCGACCTGCCGCTTCGCCTCCAGGAGAAGGGGGCCGATCTCCTTGCGCAAACGTGCTTCCGGCAGGATCGAGGCGGCGCCGCCGCAATTGAGCGCCATCAGGCCAGCACCGCCGGGGAAGAGAATCGGCACGGCGACCGCGTTGATCTCCGGCGCCCAATCGGCAATCGACAGGGCAAAGCCGTGCCGCGCGTAATCGCGCAAGGCGCGCTCCACGCCGCGTTGGATATCCTTCCACGCCGGTCCGTGCTGGCGAGCAAGACGCTTCAGCATTTCGGCGCGTTGTACCGGGTCGAGCCCGGCCAGATAGGCGCGGCCCATGGCCGTCCCGGCGAGGGGGATGCGCGATCCGACATCGAGGCCAAGGGTGAAGGGCGCGTCGTTGCCGCGGCAATTCTCCAGGTAGATCATCTCCAGCCCATGGCACTGGCCGAGCGCACAGGAGGAGCGCGCGAGATCGGCGATGCGCTGCATGTGCGGGCGGGCGACGGTACGGAAGTCGGTGCCGGCGACCGCGCCATAGCCGAGGGAGAGCACCGCGCTGCCAGGCCGATAGCTTTCCGTCAGTGGGTCCTGGGTCAGGTAGCCGAGCTTGGTCAGCGTATAGGTAAGCCTGCTGATCGTCGGCCGCGGCAGGCTGGTGCGTGCCGCGATCTCGCGATTGGCGAGCGATTCGCCCGGGCCGAAGACGCGCAGCACATCGAGACCGCGAGCGAGCGCGGTCACGAACCGCCGGTCCTCATTCGATTTTCTCGCCGCCTTTCCCTGCATGCGCCCAAGCCATCTTTTGCGTTGCGTTGCGACCGTCTCACGACTAGCTTCGAGCGTCAACTTGCGAAACGCTATTTCGCGGTGCGAAACGGGGGCACGTGAGCGAAGTTCTTGACGAGCGCCGCGAGGACGGCATCCTCTTGCTGCGCATCAACCGGCCGGAGGCGAAGAACGCGCTGAACCAGGAGGTGCGCCGGCTGCTGGCCGAGCTTTGTAGTGCGGCGGCAACCGACGATACGGTCAAGGTGGTGGTCATTACCGGCAACGATGCCGCTTTCGCCGCGGGTGCCGACATCAAGGCGATGGCGGAGGCGACGCCGATCGAGCTGATGCTCCGCCGCAATCACGAGCAATGGCAGGCCATCGCCCGCTGCCCGAAGCCGGTCATCGCCGCGGTCAACGGCTATGCGCTGGGCGGCGGCTGCGAGCTCGCCATGCATGCCGACATCATCATTGCCGGAGAGAATGCCACCTTCGGCCAGCCGGAGGTGCGCGTCGGCATCATGCCCGGCGCCGGCGGCACCCAGCGCCTGACCCGCGCGGTGGGCAAGTTCAAGGCAATGCTCTACTGCCTGACCGGCCAGACGTTCACCGGACGCGAGGCCTTCGAGATGGGCCTTGCCAGCAAGGTGGTGCCCGATGCCGAGGTGCTGGATGCCGCGCTGGAGATCGCCGCGACCATTGCGAAGATGCCGCCACTCGCCATCCACCAGATCAAGGAGGTGATGCTGGCGGGTGCCGACGCGCCGCTGGAGACGGCGCTGATGCTGGAGCGCAAGGCGTTCCAGATGCTGTTCGACAGCGCCGACCAGAAAGAAGGCATGCGCGCCTTCCTGGAGAAGCGCAAGCCCAGCTATCGCGGGTCCTGACATGGCGCTGGACGTGCAGCGGCCGGATCTCACGATCGCCGTCATCGGCTGCGGCGTGATGGGCCAGGGCATCGCGCAGGTCGCGGCCCAGGCCGGCTGCCGCGTGCTGATGTTCGACGCGAAAGGCGGCGCCGCCGGGGCCGCGAAGGACGCCATCGCGGGCGCTCTGTCGAGGCTGGTGGAACGCGGCAAGCTGAACCAGGCGCAGGTCACGGCCGCGCTCGACCTGCTGCAGCCGGTCGGGCAGCTTGCGGATGTCGCCACGGCGCAGATCGCCATCGAGGCCATCGTCGAATCCCTCGCCGCGAAGCACGCGCTCCTGCGCGCGCTGGAACCAGTCGTGGCGGCGGATTGCCTGATTGCTACCAACACCTCATCGCTTTCGGTCACCGCCATTGGTGCCGCGGCCCGACATCCTGCGCGCGTTGCCGGCTTTCATTTCTTCAATCCCGTGCCGCTGATGAAGGTGGTGGAGGTGATCGACGGCGCGCTGACGGCGGAGTGGCTGGAGCCCGCGCTCAGCGCCTTTGCGCGGCGCCTCGGCCATCGTCCCGTCAAGGCCAAGGACACGCCGGGCTTTCTGGTGAACCATGCGGGGCGCGGCTACGGGACCGAGGCATTGCGCATCCTCAGCGAAGGTGTCGCGGATGCCGCGACGATTGACGCGATCCTGAAAGGCGCCTGCGGCTTCCGGATGGGACCGTTCGAACTGCTCGACCTCACCGGGCTTGATGTCAGCCACCCGGTGATGGAATCGATCTATCACCAGTTCTATGAAGAACCGCGCTTCCGTCCCTCGCCCATCACCGCACAGCGCCTCGCTGGTGGCCTGCTCGGCCGCAAGACGGGACGCGGGTTCTACGACTATGCAAGCAAGCAGGAAGCGGCGCCGATGACGGCGCGCGGCTCGCTGCCAGATTCCGTCTGGATCGCGGATGGCCCGAACGCGGCGCTGATCGCCGGTATCGCGACGAAGGCCGGCGTTCGGCTCGGCTCGCCGCAGAGCGCCAGCCTGATCGTCGTGCCTATGCTGGGCGAGGATGCCACCAGCGCCGTTCATCGACTGGGGCTCGATCCGGCGAAGAGCGTCGGCATCGATCCGCTGTTCGGCCTGGACCGGCACCGCACCTTGGTCGCCACACCGGCGACGGAGCGAAGCCGGCGTGACGGGGCGCTCGCTCTCTTCACCGCCGACGGCACGGCCGCAAGCATGATTGCCGATTCCCCCGGCGCTGTGGCACAGCGCGTGCTGGCAACCATTGTCAACATCGCGTGTGACATTGCGCAGCAGCGCATCGCCACGCCGGAAGATATCGACGCGGCGGTGACGCTCGGCCTCTCTTATCCGCAAGGGCCGCTCGCGTGGGGCGATGCGATCGGTGCCCAGAAGATTCTCGCCATCCTCGAGCGACTACTGTCCATCACCGGCGATCCGCGCTACCGGCCGAGCCTGTGGCTGCGGAGGCGCGCCTTGCTTGGATTGTCGCTCACGCATCCGGAAGACTGAGCATGCTGGACGCCTACATCTATGACGGCTTGCGCTCGCCCGTCGGGCGGCACGGCGGATCCCTCTCGGGCGTGCGCGCCGACGACCTCGCCGCCACCCTGATCGCGCGGCTGGCAGCGCGGGCAGGCTTCCCCAAAGAAGCCTACGAAGATGTGATCCTCGGCGCCACCAATCAGGCCGGGGAAGATTCGCGCAACGTCGCGCGTTATGCGGGGCTGCTCGCAGGATTGCCCATCGAGACCGGCGGTCAGACGGTGAACCGGCTTTGCGCCTCCGGCCTTGCGGCGGTGATCGAGGCGGCGCGCGCCGTGACCTGCAACGAAGGCGAGATCTTCATCGCCGGCGGTGTCGAGAACATGAGCCGCGCACCCTTCGTGCTGAGCAAGGCCGAAAGCGCCTTCAGCCGTGAGGCGAAGATCTTCGATTCCACCATGGGCGCGCGCTTCCCGAATCCGCGCTTCACGACCGCCTTCGGCGACGACACCATGCCGCAGACCGCCGACAACATCGCGCGGGATCTCGGCATCGCGCGCGAAGTCAGCGATGCCTTCGCCCTGCGCTCGCAGCAGAACTACGCTGCGGCGCTGGGCACGGGCTTCTTCGCCGGGGAGATCGAGCCGATCGAACTGCCGGGCAAGCGGAAGGACGGCACCGTCCCTGTCTTCACGGCCGACGAACATCCGCGTCCGCAGACCGATGCCGCTGCCCTCGCCAAGCTGAGGCCCCTGCAGGCGGAGGGCGTGGTCACGGCCGGCAACGCCAGCGGCATCAACGACGGGGCCGCAGTGCTCGTCATCGGCAGCCGCAAAGCTGGCGAGCGGTACGGCGTCAAGCCGCGCGGCCGCATCCTGGCTGCCGCTGCCGCCGGTGTGCCACCGCGCGTGATGGGTCTTGGTCCCGTGCCGGCCAGTGCCAAGGCGCTGCAACGCGCCGGGCTCAGCCTAGAGCAGATGGACGTGATCGAGATCAACGAGGCCTTCGCCACGCAGGTTCTGGGCTGCACCCAGCAAATGGGCATCGCCGGCGACGACAAGCGCCTCAACCCCAATGGCGGCGCGATCGCGATTGGTCATCCGCTCGGCTGCTCCGGCGGGCGGCTGGCGCTGACGGCGCTGCGGCAGTTGGAGCGCAGCGGCGGCCGCTATGCCCTGGTCACGCTCTGCATCGGCATCGGCCAGGGACTGGCGGCGGTGATCGAACGGGTAGAAAGCTGATGGGCTAGGCGCCGAGCACGCTCGCGAACTTGGTGATCAGATAGGACTCGATCGCCTCGCTGCCGCCTTCTGAGCCGAAGCCGGAATCCTTCACGCCGCCGAAAGGTACCTCGGGCAGCGCCAGACCATAGTGGTTGACCGAGACCATGCCGGCTTCGATCCCGGCGATGGCGGCCTGGGTGCGCGCCTGGGATTGGGTAAAGACATAGGCGGCAAGCCCATAGGGCAGCCGATTTGCCTCCGTCATCGCCTCTTCATGCTCGCTGAAAGGCGAGATCAAGGCGATCGGGCCGAAGGGCTCTTCGTTCATCGCCCGCGCTCCTTTCGGCACGTTGGCCAGCACGGTGGGCTCAAGGAAATAGCCGCGGTTGCCGATGCGGTTGCCGCCGGTGGTCAGGGTCCCGCCGCGCTCCACCGCGTCCTGGATCATGCCCTCCAGCGCGGGAATGCGCCGCGCATTGGCGAGCGGCCCCATCTCGCTCGCCGGGTCCTGGCCGTTGCCGACCTTCACCGCCTTGGCCGCCGCCGTGAACTTGTCGACGAAGCCGTCATAAAGCTTGCGCTGCACCAGGAAGCGTGTCGGTGCCACGCAGATCTGCCCGGCATTGCGGAATTTGGCGGCACTCATCCGCGTGACCGCAGCATCGAGATCGGCATCGTCATAAACGATCACCGGTGCATGTCCGCCGAGTTCCATGGTGACCCTCTTCATGTGCTGCCCGGCGAGCGCGGCGAGCTGCTTGCCCACTGCAGTCGAGCCGGTGAAGGAGATCTTGCGGATGGTGGGATGGGGAATGAGGTAGGAGGAGATCTCCGCCGGCACGCCGAAGACCAGGTTGACCGTTCCGGCCGGAACGCCCGCATCGATGAAGCAGCGGACCAGTTCCGCCGGCGAGGCCGGCGTCTCCTCCGGTGCCTTCAGGATGATGGAGCAGCCCGCCGCCAAGGCCGCCGAAATCTTTCGCACCGCCTGGTTGATCGGAAAGTTCCAGGGTGAGAAGGCTGCGACGGGGCCAACCGGCTCCTTCAGCACCAGCTGCTGCACGTTGGGGGCGCGCCCGGGAACGACGCGGCCATAGCCACGGCGCCCCTCCTCCGCCATCCATTCAATGATGTCTGCGCCGATGCCGGTCTCGAGCCGTGCCTGCGCCAGCGGCTTGCCCTGCTCCAGCGTCATCAGCTGCGCGATCTTCTCTGCGCGTTCGCGCAGCAGCGCGGCGGCGCGGCGCATGATTTTCGAGCGCTCATAGGCGGAGGCCTGGCGCCATGCGGCAAAGCCGCTCTCCGCCGCGGCCAGCGCGGCATCGAGATCGGCGAGACCGGCATGGGCGACGGAGCCGATGACCTCCTCGGTCGCGGGATTGAGCACGGGGATGGAACGCCCATCGGCGGATTTCGTCCACTGGCCGGCGATGCACAGCAGCACGTCGGGATACATGCGGGGCTCCAATCGGTCAGTCGTTCGGGAAATGGCAGGCAGCGCAGTGCGCGCCGTTCACAGTAGCCAGCGGCGGCTCAGCCGTGCCGCAGATCTCCGCCACCTTCCAGCAGCGGGTGCGGAAGCGGCAGCCGCTTGGCGGCGCGGCCGGGTTGGGCACGTCGCCTTTCAGGATGATGCGTTGCTTTGCCCGCCGCGCCTGGGGCGAGGACACGGCGGAGAGCAAAGCGCGCGTATAGGGATGCGTTGGTCGCGCATAGAGTTCCTCACGCGGCGCCACCTCCACGATCTTGCCCAGATACATGACCGCCACGCGATCGCAGAGGTGACGTACCACCGAAAGATCGTGCGAAATGAACAGGCAGGCGAGATTGAACTTGGCCTGCAGCTCCTTCAGCAGATTGAGCACGCCGGCCTGGATGCTGACATCCAGGGCCGAAACCGGCTCATCCATCACCAGCAGTTCTGGCTCGACCGCCAATGCGCGGGCGATGCCGATGCGCTGACGCTGACCGCCGGACAATTCGTGGGGATATCGTCCCGCATAGTCGGCGTCCAGCTTCACCAAGTTCAGCAATTCCCTGACCCGACCCGCCTTCGTCGCATCGGGCAGTTCCAGCAGCCGTAGCGGCTCAGCGATGATGTCGCCCACCTTCATGCGCGGATGCAGCGAGGCATACGGGTCCTGGAACACCATCTGGATATGCTGCCGCAGCGGCTGCATCTCGCGCCGGCTCATCTTGGCGATGTCCTGCCCCCGGAAGCGGATCTCGCCCGAGCTTGGCTCCAGCAGGCGCACGATGCAGCGCCCGAGGGTCGACTTGCCGCAGCCGGATTCGCCAACCAGGCCCAGCGTCTCGCCGCGCGCGATGTCGAGCGAGACGCCGGAGACCGCCTGCACGTGCCCAACCACGCGCTCCAGGATAATCCCCGACTTGATCGGGAAGGTCTTCACCAGATCGCGGACTTGGAGGATAGGCCCGTTCACGCCACCTCCTCCGCTTTGCGCGACGGAACTGCAATTTCAGCGAAGTGACACGCGGCAACGGCACCGCTCGCCACCGGACGCAATTGTGGCTCTTCGCGCCGGCAGGTCTCCTGTGCGTGGAAGCAGCGCGGATGGAAGCGGCAGCCCTGCGGCCGCGACGCCAGCGAGGGAAGCGCGCCCGGGATGGAGGCCAGCTTCCCGACGGTCCGATCGATCTGCGGAAGCGAGGCGAGCAGGCCGTGTGTATAGGGATGGTGCGGCGAATCGAAGACGGCATCAACGCTGCCGCGCTCGCAGATGCGCCCGGCGTACATGATCGCCACTTCGTCGGCGATGTCGCCCACCACGCCCAAATCGTGGCTGATCAGCAGCATACCCATATGACGCTCTGCCTGCAGGCGCTGCAGCAGTTCCATGATCTGCGCCTGAACGGTGACGTCGAGCGCGGTCGTCGGCTCATCGGCGATCAAGAGCTCGGGGTCGTTGGCCATCGCGATGGCGATCATCACGCGCTGGCGCATTCCGCCGGAGAGCTCGTGCGGATATTGCAGCAGGCGCCGGTCGGGGAACGGGATCGCCACGAGGCGCAGAAGATCGAGCGCCCGCGCCTGCCGCGCCTGCCGCTTCATCCGCGGCTGGTGAATGGCTATCGCCTCGCCCAGCTGCTCGCCCACCGTCATCACAGGATTGAGCGAGGTCATCGGATCCTGGAAGATCATCGCCATGCGTTTGCCACGCAATTCCGCCAAGGCGGATTGCGGCTTGCCGACCAGCTCATCGCCGGAGAGGCGGATGGAACCGGTGACACGCACATGCTCCGACAGCAGACCCATGATGGCGAGCATGGTGATGCTCTTGCCGCAGCCGGATTCGCCCACCAGACCGAGAGTCTTGCCGCGCCCAAGAGACAGATCGACACCGCGCACCACGTCGAGCGCGCCGATGGCGATGCCGAGATCGCGAACCTCCAGCAGCGGAGCGGTCATTTCGACCTCGGGTCGAGCAGGTCGCGCAGGCCGTCTCCAAGGAAGTTGAAGCCAAGCACCACCGAGAGGATGGCGATGCCGGGCCCGGCGCAGATCCACCACTGATAGAAGTGAATCGCGCCCTCGGAGATCATCGAGCCCCATTCGGGCGTCGGCGGCGAAGCGCCGAGACCGATGAACGAGAGCGAGGCGGTCAGGAGCACGACCTGACCGAAATCCATCGTGGCGTTGATCAGGATCGGACTCCAGCTCAAGGGCAGGATGTGCTTGAGAAGAGTCCGGCTGTGGCTGGCGCCGGCAGCGACGGCCGCCTCGACATGCTCACGCGACTTCACGCTCAGCACCTGGCCGCGCATCAGCCGCGCATAAATTGGCCACCAGACTATGATCATGGCGACCGCCGCGTTCTCCAATCCCGGCCCGAGCGCGGCGGTCACCGCCATGGCGAGCAGGATCGGCGGGAACGACAGCGTGACGTCGACCAGGCGCATGAGAGCGCCGTCGACGAAACCGCCGACATAGCCGGCGATGGCGCCGATGGTGGAGCCGATCAGCACGGCGAAGATGATGACGGCACAGGACATCATCAGGGAAAAGCGTGCGCCATGCAGCGTGCGCGAGAGCACGTCCCGGCCGAGCGCATCGGTGCCGAACCAGTGGTCAAAGCTCGGCGGCTGCAGGCGCCGCGCCACCATGTCGATCGGATTGTCGATAGGCCAGAAATCGACGCTGAGGCAAACCAGAACCCAGAAGCCGATGATGCCGAAGCCTATGAGCACCGGCAGCTTCAGCCATTTCGGCCATTCCCGCCTGCGCACGCCAGGGAGAGCGAGATTCTCCGCCATCAGCTCAGCCGGATGCGCGGATCGGCGAAGGCATAGGCAATGTCCGTCGCCAAGTTGGTGAGCAGGAAAGCAGCGCCGCCGACGATGGTAACGCCCATGATCGCCGGGTAATCCAGGCTGCGCGCCGCGTCGACGGCGTAGGAGCCGATGCCGGTCCAGGAGAAGATCGCCTCCGTCAGCACGGCCCCGGTGATGAGATAGGCGAAGGTGAAGCCGATAATGGTGAGGGTGGGCACGAGCGCATTGCGCAAAGCGTGGTTCAGCAGTACCCGCACCTCTCCCGCGCCACGCGCGCGGGCGGCAGTGATATAATCCTGGCTCAGCACGTCGAGCATGGAGGCGCGCACCAGGCGCGAGACGATGCCCATCACGGTCCAGCCCAGAACCAGTGCCGGAAGCATCAGGTGATGCAGCGCATCCCAGAACAGGCCCATGTCGCCGATCAGCAGCGCATCGATTGTCAGGAAGCCGGTCAGCCCCTCCGGCGGTGTCGCGCGCGCGTCGAGCCGCCCCGGACCAGGCAGCCAGCCAAGCACGACCGAAAAGATGTAGAGGAAGATCAGTCCCGACCAGAAGACGGGCGTGGACGAGCCGATCAAGGCCCAGAGACGCGCCGCGTGGTCTATGACCCGATCGCGGAAACGCGCCGCCAGCACGCCAAGCACGATGCCGGTCGTGCTGCCCAGGAGCATGGCCGCGATCACCAGCTCTAGTGTCGCCGGCAGACGTTCCAGAAGGTCTTGTGCCACCGGCTGCTTGGTGCGGAACGAGGTGCCGAGATCGCCGGACAGAAGGTTGCGGATGTAGATGAAGTACTGCTCGGGCAGGCTCTTATCCAGTCCCCAACGCGCCTTGGCCGCGGCCACCACCTCCGGATTGTCCATCTGGCGTTCGCTGACGATGGACGCCAGCGGGTCGCCCTGTGTGGCATGCGAGATCAGGAAAGCAAGGCTGACGATGCCGAGCAGCAGCAACGGAAGCGATAGCAATCGTCGGACGATGTATCGAGTCATTCTTCCGCCATGCTGCGCGCATCGTCAGCCTTCATTATCTTATTGCAGCGCCAGCTCGTCCATCAGCAGGTTGCAGCAGGCGCTGTAGCGCAGGCCGGTCACCTTCTTGCTGCTGGCCAGCACCAGGTTCGGGCTCACCACGGGAATGATGATCCGATCCTCGATCATGCCGAGCGCGAGTTCGTGATAGGCCTTCTCCTGCTCCTCCCCTGCCGAAGCAAGCGCCTTCTTCAGGAGCTCTGCCGTGGCGGGATTGGCAATGCTGGGGTCGTTCTTGCCACCGGCGCGATTGAACCAGGGCGTGCCCTCCATCATGCCGAAGAACTGCACGTACTGGGCGCTGCCGTAGTAATCCGGTGCATAGAAGGACACCGTGAGCGGGATGCCGTCGCCGCGCACGTGATCGCGCCAGACCGAGAACTCGACCGGCGTCAGGTTGACCTTGATGCCGACCTTCGACAGATCCTGCTGGATCTTCTGGCTGAGCAGCGACAGGTCCACGCCGTAGGAGTTCATGTTCGGGAACTCCGAATCGATCTCGAAGCCATCCGGAACGCCGGCCTTGGCCAGCAATTCCTTTGCCTTCTCTAGATCCTGCTTGGGTTCCGGCAGGCCCGAAGTGCCTGGGAACCCGTTCGGGATCGGCGCCGGCGTCTTGGTGCCCTGGCCGCCGACGGTGAACTCGATGATACCGTCATAATCCAAGGCATAGCCGATCGCCTGACGGATCTCCTTGCTCAACTTCGGTGCGGTCTTGGCCCCCGGCGCCAGCGCGACATAGAGGAAGTTGTAGGACGGGATCGTCTCGACATTGAGGTTCTCGGTATTCAGCGTCTTCGCCGTGTCCGGATCGATTTGCATGGCGATGTCGGCATTGCCGCTTTCCAGGAGCTGTGCCTGGGTCACCGCGTCCTTGGTGTGCTTGATGACGATATCGGAGATCGCCACCTTGGTGCGCTTGTATTCCGGATTGGCCTTGAAGCGCAGTTCATCGTCCGGTTTGTAATTGGCGAGCACATATGGCCCGCTGCCGGCGGAATTGGCCAGGAACCAGGCCTCGGCTTTGTCCGTAGTCTCGGCATCCGCCGCTGCCGTCGCCCCGCTGGCGGCAGCGACATCGCTGTTGATGATGCCGGCATAGGGCGCGCTCACGATGTTGAGGAATTCCGAGTTCGGCCCTGACAGGGTCACGACGACCGTCTGGGCGTCCTTGGCCTCGACGCTGGTCACGGGATCCATCAGGAAGGCGGCGCCGCCCTTGATGTTCTTCAGCCGCTCGAACGTCCACTTCACGTCCTTGGCCTCGACCGGCGAGCCGTCCGAGAACTTGGCCCCGGGATCGAGGTTGAAGGTGAACTGGCTCTGATCGGCGTTCGCTTCCCAGCTGGCCGCCAGGCGCGGTGTCAGGGTGGCGTTGTCCTTGCCGAGACCGACGAGCGTTTCGTAGACGTTGCTGAAATAGATCTGACAGGTGTCGCAGAACCCGCGCGCCGGGTCGAGCGAATTGATGTCGATGTCGCGGGCGATGACCAGTGCATCATCCGCCGCGGCCGTGCTCGGCAGCAGCGTGACTGCCGTCACGCCCGCATAGAGCATCGCAGCGACTTTCAGACTTGCCCATCGCACATGTTGTTGTCGTCCCATTGTATCCTCCTCCATGTATGGCCTGATGGCCGTTGTTGTTGTACGCCTGATTGACTCAGCTTCTCGCGGATTTGGCCAGGAAAGACTTGGCCTTCCTGGCGATGCCCGCCGCGTCGAGCTTGTAATGCGCGTAGAGCGCGGCCGGCGGCCCCACTGGAACGAACTGATCTGGGATTCCGTGGCGCAGGAACGGCACGCGCTCCTCCTCAACCAGCACTTCCGCGACAGCGCTGCCAAGGCCGCCGGTGATGTTGTGCTCTTCTACCGTCATCACCGCTCCCGTCTCGCGCGCAGCTTTTCGAATCGCGGCGGTGTCCAGCGGCTTGATGGTGTGCATATCGATGACACGTGCTTCGATGCCCTGTTTCGACAGCAGCTCCGCCGCATCAAGGGATGCACGCACTTCCGACCCGCAGGCGATGATGGTGAGATCCTTGCCCCTGCGCAGCATTGCCGCCTTGCCGATCCGGAAATCCTTCGGCACCTCCGGGTAGACCTGCGGATCGCGGCCGCGCCCCAGGCGGATATACATGGCGCCGGGATGGTCGACGGAAGCGCGCAGAACGGCGCGCAGATGATTGGCGTCCGTGGCGCACACCACCGTCATGTCGGCGATGGTGCGGGTGATGGCGAGGTCCTCCAGCGCGTGATGGCTGGTTCCATAGAACCCCATCGACATGCCCGAATGGTGCCCGATGAGGCGCACCATCATGCCGGTATACGCGCAATCCGTCTTCGCCTGCTCGGCGCCCAGGATGACGCAGAAGGACGCAAAGGTGGCGGCATAGGCGATCATCCCGCAGGACGCCATGCCGGCTGCCACCGTCATCATGTTCTTCTCAGCGATGCCGAGATTGAAGAAGCGGTCCGGATGGCGCGCGCGGAAATCGTTGGTACGGTTGGCGTTAGCGAGGTCGGCGGTCAGGACCACGATGCGCGGATCCTTGTCCGCGATGTCGGCCAGCTCCTCGCCCAGCACGAAGGCCGGCAATGCCGCGTTGGGCGTGCCCTTGACCGAGCGCGCGTCCTTGAAGCCCTCGCCCTTGAGTCGCGCATCGCCGCCCGAGGTGCCACGGAAGATCGCGTCCTGGCCCTGAGTCTCTCCGGACCTGCGTTGCTCAGCGCGCCTTGCCACGCGGCGCCTCCGTCTTCGCGAGGGGTTGCAGGCCGGCGCGGATCTCCGCCATGGCGTCGTCGTAGTCCTCGCCCGCCAGATTGGCGACGTGCCATTGCAACGAAAGCTCCATGCGCTTCACGCCGCGCCCCTTGACCGTGTCGGCGACAATCAGCTGCGGCTTGCCGGTACCGGCCGGCGCAAGCTTGCTGAGCGCATCCAGGATGGCATCGAAATCGTGGCCGTCGATGCGCTGCGTCTCCCAGCCGAAGGCGGCAAAGCGCTGATCGATCGGCTCGACCCCCATGACCGCCTCCGTATGGCCGTCGATGCAAAGCTGATTGCGATCGACAATGGCGACCAGGCCCTGCAGCTTGTAGTGGCTGGCGGCCATCGCCGCTTCCCAGATCTGCCCTTCTGCCAGCTCGCCGTCGCCCAGCATGCAATAGGTGCGGAAGCTGCGCTTCTGCACCCGCCCCGCCAACGCCATGCCGACCGCAACGGACAGGCCATGGCCGAGCGAACCCGAGGAGAAGTCGATCCCCGGAATCTGCTTCATGTTCGGATGGTCGCCGAAGGGACTGCCTAGGCGCGTGAAGTTGTCGAGCGCGCTTGCCGGAAAATAGCCCAGATCGGCCAGGATGGGGTAAAGCCCGATCGCCGCGTGGCCCTTGCTCAGCACGAAGCGGTCGCGGTCGGGCCAGTTCGGGTCCTTCGGATCCAGCCGCAGATGCGCGTAATAGAGTGCCGCGAACAATTCCGCCGCAGAGAAGGTCGAGGAATAGTGGCCGGCGCCGCAAATCCTTGCGAGCCGCAGCGTCTCCAGCCGCACGAACATCGACCGATCCGCGAGATGGTCCCGCGACAGGTTGTGACCGCGCTTGCCGCGGATCGCGTTCACTTGCCCGCCTCCGCTTCGCGGCGCTCGAGCTCGACGAGATGCGCAACGAATTGTCGGCCGCCTTCGATCAAATCGTCGCGAACACCCCGGCACAAGGCCTCGGCATCGCGCTCACGCATGGCGCGCAGCATATAGACGTGCTGGTGCTCGCGCTCGTAAGTCGGATGCCCTTCGGGATAGAGGTAGTTCAGCATCGGGCCATGCTGGATCCACAAATTCTCGATCATGCCGATCAATGCAGGCATCTTCGACAGTCGGTAGAGCCCGAAATGGAAGTCGAAATTGGCGCGCACGGCGGTGCCGTAGTCCTTTGCCGCTTCGGCCGCCACCAGCTTCGCATGCATGCGCTCAAGCAGATCGATGTCGTTCTCTGTGAGATGCTCCAGCGCGCGCCGCGCGGCCAGAGGCTGCAACAGCAGGCGGATCTCGCGCCGCTCCAGGTATTCGGCGACGGAGAGCTTGCGCACGCGGTAATAGGAATGCGTCTTCGCCTCCACCGCGCCGTCGCGGATCAACTGAAAGATCGCCTCGCGGACGGGGGTCTCGGAGGTGCCGAAGGCCTGCGACAGTTCGCTGATGCGCAGGCGCTGATGCGGCTTGAAAATGCCGCGCATCAGCCGGTCACGCATCTGGTGATAGACGCGGTCGGTGCGGCTCTTGCCGTCTACCTGCTCCAGGTTGAGCCCGGCCAGGGACTGGTCGCTCTCGGCAGGTGCTGGCAGAGCGTTCATCGCGATCCTATCCGAATTGCCGTGCAACCTCGGCCAACGCGGCGTCGGTCGCTTCGAGGGTGCGATCGATATCGGCGGCTGTGTGTGCCGCGCTCAGGAACATTGTGTGGGTCGCGTGCATGTAGACGCCGCGCTTCAGCGCTTCGGTGCAGAACAGCCAGCCCTTCCTGCGATCAGCATCATCGTCGAACAGGATCACCGGCATTTGCACCGGGCCGCTCTGCTGCAGCCTGACACCGTGCGCCTTGGCCTGGGCATCGACGCCGTCGCGCAGGCGCTGACCCATGCGCCGCATGATGTCGATGGCGCCAATCTCCTTCATCTTGCGGATGGTGGCGAGGGACGCCGCCATGGAGACCGCGCCGTACCAGAAAGAGCCGGTGACGAAAATGCGGCCCGCCGCGTCGCGGAACCTGTCATTGCCTGTGACCGCGCCGAGGGAATAGCCGTTTGCGATGGCTTTCGACCAGGCGGCCAGATCCGGCTTAACGCCCACCAGCTCCCAGCTGCCGCCGGCATGCAGACGGAAGCCGGCACGCACATCGTCGACGATCAGCGCGGCGCCGGTGCGGTCGCAGATGCTGCGTGCGCCCGCCGCGAACTCCTTCGTCGGCGCTTCATGCGTCTTGCCGAGATCGTGCTTGAAGGCGGAGACGACAATGCCGGCGAGATCGTCGCCCGCTTCCGCCGCCGCGCGCTCCAGGCTGGCCACGTCGTTGTAGTCGTAGCGGACCAGATGTGCGCGGTCTTCTGCAGTCGCGCCGTTGGGGTAGGGATTGCACCACGGAACGGCGCCGTGATATGCGCCGTTGGCAACCAGGATCTTGCGCTTGCCCGTCGCCTCGCGTGCGATCATCACGCAGGTCGTGGTGGCGTCGGTGCCGTTTTTCTGGAACATCGCCCAGTCGGCGTGAGCGACCGTGTCGACCATCAGTTCGGCCAGCTCGACCAATCGGGCGCTGGGGCCGTTGAAGATATCGCCCTCCGCGCGCTGCGCATCCGCGGCGCGGTTCACGTCGGCATCGTTGTAGCCGAGGACCATCGGGCCATAGGCGCACATGAAGTCGATGTATTCGCGCCCCTCGACATCCCAGAGCCGGCAGCCTTCGGCCCGCGCGAAATACTGAGGGTAGGCAGCGGGCAGTCGGGCCGCGTTCATGTGGCCCCACATGCCGTTGGGAATGACCTGTCGGGCCCGCTCGCGCAGCGCCGCATCCACAGAATTGTGCATTCGGTTCAAGTGCCGCCCCTGAATTCCCCACCAGCTTTCCTGGCTTTGAGCCAGGATATATCCTATAGCCGTGGAATTTCTATATGCTATATCCTCGGTCGCGTGAAGGGGGAAACGGCGCATGGATGAGCAGCCGCTGCTGCTGGGGGGAGTTTCCGACGATTTCACTGGGGGATTGGAGTTGGCCTCCATGATGGCGCGGGACGGGCTGCGCACGCGCCTGCTTACCCGGCTTGCGAAGCCTGCCGACCTTCGAGATCTCGACGTCGCGGTCGTCGCGCTGAAGAGCCGGGTCGCGCCGGCCGCCAAGGCCGTGCGCGATTTCGCCAAAGCGATGGAGATCATTGCCAGTCGCGGCGCGCGCCAGGTCTTCTTCAAATACTGCGCCACCTTCGATTCCACGCCGCGCGGCAATATCGGCCCTTGTGCCGATTACCTGGCCGACCGCCTTGGCGCGGACTTCACGGGCTTCTGTCCCGCCTTCCCCGATGTCGAGCGCAAAGTCTATCGCGGCCATCTGTTCTGGGCCGATCAACTGATCTCGGATTCGCCGAAGCGCCTCGACCCGCTGACGCCGATGCGCGATCCCAATCTCGTGCGCGTCCTGCAGGCGCAGACGAGGCACAAGGTCGGGCTGATCCGGCATGAGGAATTGCAGGGCGAACTTTCTGCCCGGCACGCGGCCGTGGCGAACTTGCGGTCGGCTGGCGTGCGCTACGCCATCTGTGACGCGATCAGCAATGACGATCTGAAGCGCATGGCGGAGCTTTGCGTGGACTGGCCGCTGATGACCGGAGGCTCCTCCGTCGCCGAATACTACCCCGGCCTGTGGCGCGCGCGAGGATTGGCCGGGGCTCCGAAACCGCCGGTCGATCTCCGCCCCCTTGCCGGCCCAGCCGTCGTCCTGGCGGGCAGTTGCGCCGAGCAGACGGCGGCGCAGATCGCTCACTTCGGCAAGTCGCATCCGGTGCACGCCATCGACTTGCCGGAAGCTGTGGCAAAGCCGGATCTGATCGATCGCGCGCTGGACCAGGCGCGCAGGCAACTGGCGCAGGGCTCGATTGCGTTTGCCGTTTCCGCCAGCCCCGAAGCCGTGATCGCCGCCCAGAAGCGGTTCGGCCGTCAAGGCGCCGCGCGCCGGGCCGAACAGATTCTCGGCCGGCTAGCCAGGGCCTTGCACGCGCACGGCGTGCGACGGTTCGTGATTGCCGGCGGCGAGACTTCGGGGGCGGTGCTCGAGGCGCTCGAGGTGCGCGCAATGGATATTAGCCCCTATCTTGGTCCAGGCACGGCGCGAGCGGTGACCTGCGGGGCGGATCCGATCTCCTTCCATCTCAAACCCGGCAAGCTGGGCAGCATGGACATGCTGGACCAGGCTACTGCCGACCAAGGCAAAGCAGCATGACCGAACAAGCGATCCGCACCGCGATCGTCGAAGTGAACACCGAACTCGAACGGCTGCGCATGAATGTCTGCGCTACTGGCAATATCAGCGTGCGCTGGCAGGAAGGCATGCTGATCACACCCGCCGGCTGCCGCGTGGAAACACTGGCGCCGGAGCATATCGTTTATGTCCGCTTCGACGGCACCACAGACGGTCCGCTGCGCCCCTCCTCGGAGGCGGGCATGCATCGCGCCGTCTATCAGCATGCGCCGACCGCCAGGGCGGTGGTGCACACTCATGCCGACCATTGCGTTGCGCTCGCCAGCTTCCGGCAGCCGATCCCGGCATTCCACTATATGATCCAGGGCTTCGGCGGCATGGACGTGCCCTGCGTCGACTATCTTCCGTTCGGTTCCGAGGAACTGGGCCAGGCCGCCGGCCAGGCGCTCGTCGACCGCACCGCTTGCCTGCTCGCCAATCACGGCATGCTGGCGCGCGGAACGACGCTCCTCGCCGCCTTCGAGATAGCCTTGAAGCTTGAGACTCTCGCCAGGCAATACCTGCTGGCCCGCAGCCTTGGCACACCTACTCTGCTCACGACCGAGGAATGGGCGATTGTGCAGCAGCAATATCGCACCTACGGCAAGCCGCAGGCGCTCGACCGCACGCCGCGTTGGCAATTGCCATGACTGGTTCGCTCCCTTTCGAGATCAGCGGCAAGACCAGGATCATGTTCATCCTGGCCGATCCGGTCGCGCATATCCGCGGCAGCGTGGTGCTGACCCGGGAGCTGCGTGCGCTGGGACATGACATTGCCGTTCTACCGCTTCATGTGAAGCCGGCGGATCTCGAGCGCACCGTGCAGGCGATCCGCGCGTTTCACAACCTCGTCGGATTCGGCATCACCATCCCGCACAAGATCGCGGTCGTGTCTCTGATCGACGAATTGCTGCCGCAGGCCAAGCTGGTGGGCTCGGTCAACTTCGTGCGCCGCAACCCCGACGGCGCGCTGACTGGCGACAATCTCGACGGCATTGGCTTTGTCGATGGCGCAAAACAGAGCGGCATCGACTTCATCGGCAAGCGCGTGCTGCAGCTCGGCGCCGGCGGCGCCGGGCGCTCCATCGCCTTCTCCCTCGCCGCGGCTGGTGCCAAGGCGCTCGGCATTGCCAATCGCACCGAGTCCAGAGCGAGCGAGCTCGCCGCCGCCGTGCACCGCGCCTATCCGGCCTGCCAGGCCTTCGTCGCGCCGGCCAAGGCGGCGGGATACGATGCGATCGTCAATACCACCGCCCTGGGCATGCAGGCCGACGACCCGTTGCCCGTCGATCCCTCGGGGCTCTCACCCGAGATGAGCGTGTCCGAGATCATCATGTCGCCGGAAATCACGCCGCTCCTGCGAGCCGCCCAGTTGGCGGGCTGCCGCATCAGCCTCGGCAAGAGCATGCTGGAACATCAGGTGAAAAGGTTGGAGCAGCTGCTGGCGTTGTAAGGCCGCGCCGGTATGGCGCGTTCTCACCCGGGGCCACTCGGTACACCCGCCGCAGCACCCCTTCGAGCTTCCGCAGGCTTGCCAGAAGTGGAGCCAACACTCGATCCAGCCAAAGATGAAGAACTGGAGGATTCATCGCTCGGCGATCGCGCGAAATACCTGCGGTCGGCGAGGAGCACTGGGGTTTGCGATCCGCATCAAACAACTTGGGTATATAGTGCAGTGTTTCATGCTCAACCTCCGTTCCGGGTCGGGGAACGTGCGCACCGCCAATCCTCCGCCTTGCGCCAACTGATCGTCGCGGCCATGATTCCCACGAATGGCCCGACCCCATAAATCCAGAAGGTCGACCAATCGCCGGAGGCGAGATACGGGCCGAATGCACGTGCCGGGCTCATGGCGGCGCCGCTGATCGGCCCGAACAGCATGACTTCGAGCCCTACGATGGCGCCGATCCGGATCGCGCCCGCATCGAATATGCCGCCTTCCGCATCGCCACAGAGCAGGATGGTCGCCATCATGATGAAGGACAGGATGGTCTCTAGGACGAACGCGCCGCCGGCAGTCATGCCGATCGCCGTGTTCGGGACATTGGCACCCACGCTCGCCAAATCCCCGATCGCCCAAAGCACTGCGAGCCCGCCGGCTGCCGAGCCGGCCAGCTGCGCGATCACGTAACCGGGGACGACGGCCCAACGTACGCGGGACATGCAGGCAAGAGCGACCGTCAGAGCGGGATTCACGTGCGCACCGGAAAGCGGCCCGAAGAGTCGGATGATGACGGCAAGGATCAGCCCGGAACTCAAGCCACAGACGACAGGACTCGGATCGCCATAGATGCGTGCGGTCAGAACGACGGCTCCGGCCGCGAACAGGACAAGCAAAAAAGTGCCGGCAAACTCGGCCACATAGGGTTTTATGCTGCGGTCAATCACGACCGGCCTCAGCCCGTCAGCCGGAGATAGAGTGCCGGCAGCTTGTCCGGCAAGCTCGCGATCCGGTCGATCTGTACGGCATTGCGACGGCCGAAGATGCGCGTCAGGTAGGAGTCACCACCGCCATCCAGACCCACGCAGAAGACATCGATGCCGTCGTGACCGAGCTCCTGCACTGCCTTGCGCGCATCCTCGACCAGGTATTTGCTATCCGTGACATCGATGTCCGCGGGTTCTCCGTCGGTGATCACCAGAACAAGCCGCCGATGGGCCTGCTGGCCGCGAATCTCGCTGTGGGCATGACGCAACGCTGCGCCGATGCGCGTCGACAGCCCCCCGCGCAGACCGGCCAAGCGCTCGACCGCAGCGGCGCCGTAAGGCTGGTTGAAGTCCTTGACGCGATAGTAGCGAACCTCCTGCCGGCCGTTTGAGCAGAAGGCGTGGATTGCGAACGGATCGCCCAATCCCTCCATCGCGTGTGCCAGCAACGCGGTAGCCGCGCGCTCGACCGACAGAACGGTCGTTGTCGTATTCCTGACGAACTCCTTGGTCGATTCGGAGGCGTCCAGCAGCACCAGCACCGCCAGGTCGCGATCGCGCATTTCGCTGGTTTCGTAGACGCGCGGATCGGGCGTAATGCCGCCGCGATACTCGATGGCGGCCCGGATGCAGGAATCGAGATCCAACCTCTCGCCTTCGGGACGCCGCCGAATCCGCATCGGCCGCGCCACGCGGGTCGACCGGATCAGCTTGCGGATGCGATTTTCGACATCGGCATACTCGCTCAGCAGCCGGTCCAGCCCGACAGTCGAGGCGCGCCTCGGTTCGAATTCGACGATTGTGGTCCAATCCGCGTGCTTCCGGCCGAGCACATAATCCCACTCGAAATACCGGGCGACGGGCACGCCGGCATCGGCGTCGATCGGCCGTTCCCTGGCAGCGACGCCGGCGCCAGTGTCGTTATCCTGACTGCGCCGTCTCTGATGCGGCTCGCTTTCGTCCTCGGTCCGGCGCACCCGGAAGGACTCGATCACGACATCCGTGTCCTCCATCTCCTGCGGCGGAGTATCGGACCAGTCCCACAAGCCGGCATTGTCATCGCGATAGGCCGGCTCCACGACATAGGTCTTGGCGTTGAACTGGATCCGCATCTGTCCCAGGTCATTGCCGAGCAGAGTGCCGATCTCGCGGCTGATTGCTGCGTTTTCCCATTCCAGGCGGCGATCGAAGAACATCGTTCTGCCCTTGCTCACCCACGGGTCCTGATCGCGATAGGCGGGATCGAACAGACCGCGCGCAAGACGCGCCATCAGCATCTCCGCCACCAGCGCGCCAGTCGGTTCAGCCACGTGAAACGGCGCCCACAGCCGGTTCAGGCCGGGATACTCCCGGATCGCCAGCGCCTCGACCCGCGCGTCCTCGATGAGCGACACCAAGGCAATCTGAAGCGGCTTCAGCGTGCCAATCTGCCAGCGCGCGCGCGTGAAGGTCAGGTGGGCGGCAACATGGGCAAGCGCGGCCCGGAATATCGGCTCGACGCCGCAACCTTGAACGTCGGCGTAGGTCTGCGGAACACGGATGTAGCCACCATCGAACGTGACGCGCCGCGGTGGCGATTGCCCAGGCGCGCTGATCGCCGCCCGCATCACCGGGTGGAGCCGCCAGAGCGCCGTCAGATACGCTTTCAGCTTGCGTTCGGCATCCGAAAAACCGATCTCGCTGCGCGCAGCTTCGGGCGCAGACGTCCGCTCCTTGGGGTCAGCCGGCATCGCTCAGGCACAGGCCGCAATGGCCTGCGAGAGCGCGTCCCGGATATCGGCGTCGTCCGTGATGGGAAGCACCAGGGCGACATCGCAAGCCGCCGGCAGGGCGACGCCCTTCGCGATCAAGCGTCCGGCCTGGATCAGCATTCGCGTCGACGCCCCCTCGTCGAGGCCGTGACCCTTCAGGTTGCGGGACCGCTGACCGATCTTGACCAGCCTCTCCGCCAGGCCGAAATCGATTCCCGCTTCATGGGAGACGATCTCCGCCTCGACCGCCGGATCCGGATAGCGGAACTCGACGCCACCGAACCTTTGCTTGGTGGATTCCTTCAGGTCCTTGAGCACGCTCTGATAGCCGGGATTGTAGGAGATGACGAGTTGGAAATCCGGATGCGCCCGCACCAACTCGTTGCGTTTCTCGAGCGGCAGTATCCGGCGGTCGTCGGTCAAAGGATGGATGACAACGGTAGTGTCCTGCCTCGCCTCCACGATCTCGTCGAGATAGCAGATCGCCCCGTGACGAACCGCCAGAGTCAGCGGTCCGTCATGCCAGACGGTGCCGCTTGGATCCAGCAGGAAGCGGCCGACCAGGTCCGACGCCGTCATATCCTCGTGGCAGGCGACGGTAACAAGAGGACGGCGCAGCCGCCACGCCATATGTTCGATGAAGCGGGTTTTCCCGCAGCCGGTCGGTCCCTTCAGCATCATCGGCATCCGACTGGCATAGGCCATCTCGAACAACGACACCTCGTCGCCGATGGCCCGGTAGTATGGCTCGTCCGTTATCAGATACGCGTCTAGCTGCATGATCTATTCTCAAGTGCGACCAGATGAGAACGTCGTGCCGGCGAGGCACAACGTTCTGACAAGCGCTGTTTCGCGTGGGCAATTGGAAGAAGCAGGAATTGGGGCAGCATGGAATGCTGCCCCGCTCCGATCAGCGATGCGCTGCCGTCTTCTGGTTCGGGATGCCCTCCATCGGGCATTCGTCAGTGCCGGCCGTGGTGCGGGTCAGCGCCTCGACCATCTCCCGGGTACCTTCCGGATCCGTGATCCACTTCTTATAGAAGTCGTATGGGCAAGCAGCGACGCCCCGGGCGCTCTCGCCGGAACCGATCATTCCGGTGTAGCCGCGGTGCACCAGCTTGAAGAGATGATTTTGTGATTGGCCGTTACGGCGGGCATCCCGGATCAGCGAGGTCGACAACTGGGCATACTGGATACCCATGTCCTCCTCGCCGCACTCGCCCAGTGTCCGGCCATCGAACCCGATGATCGCCGAATGGCCGAAATACGAGTAGACGCCGTCGAACCCGGACGCGTTGGCAACCGCCACATAGCAGTTGTTGGCCCAGGCCATCGCTTTGGCCATCAGCACCTGCTGGTCCTTGGCCGGATACATGTAGCCCTGGCACCGGACGATAAGCTCCGCACCGCGCATCGCGCAATCGCGCCAGATCTCCGGATAGTTGCCGTCATCGCAGATGATCAGGCTGATCTTCAGCCCCTTCGGACCTTCCGAGACGTAGGTGCAGTTTCCGGGGTACCAGCCTTCGATCGGAACCCAGGGCATGATCTTGCGATATTTCTGCACGATCTCACCCTTGTCGTTCATCAGGATGAGCGTGTTGTAGGGCGCCTTGTTCGGATGCTCCTCGTGCCGCTCGCCGGTCAACGAGAACACGCCCCAGACCTTGGCCTGGCGGCATGCCTTGGCGAAGATCTCGGTTTCCTCGCCCGGGATCTTCGAGGCGGTGGCGTACATCTCCTTCTGGTCGTACATGATCCCGTGCGTGCTGTATTCCGGGAAGATGACGAGATCCATGCCGGGAAGCCCGACCTTCATGCCGGTCAGCATGTCGGCGATCTTCTGTGCGTTCTGCAGAACCTCCTGCTTGGTATGCAGGCGAGGCATCTTGTAGTTCACGACGGCGACGCCGACCGTGTCCTTGCTGCTTGAGATGTCACCGTGAAGCATCAGTTCCTCCTTGGGGCGTTGCGGTTGATCGTTGTCAGGTCGGCGTCATCCATCACACCGCCAAATGCTGCTGGATGATCTGGTCGGTCAGCGCGCCGATCGCGCCTTGCGCCGCGATGCTGCCGCGGTCCACCACCACGAAGTGGTCGGATGCCCGCCGCGCGAACTTGACGTTCTGTTCCACCAAAACCACGGTCTTGCCATGGCGGCGATTCAGGTCGATTAGCACCTGCTCGATCTGCTCGACGATGTTGGGCTGGATTCCCTCGGTCGGCTCGTCGAGCAGGATGATCTTGGGTTCGCTGAGCAGCGTCCGCGCGATCGCCAGCTGCTGCTGCTGTCCGCCGGAAAGGTTTCCGCCCTGGCGGTCGAGAAACTCCCGCAGGATCGGGAACAATTCGAAGACCCACTCCGTGATGCGGCCGTTGCCCTGATGATGGGCGAAGGTGCCGAGCTTGAGATTCTCGCGGACGGTCAGTTTCGGCAGGATGCCGCGGCCCTGCGGCACGTAGCCGATCCCCGCGATGGCGCGCTGGTGGGTCTTGAGCCTGCTGATGTCCTGGCCGTTCAGACGGATCGAACCATGCACCTTGTCCATCAGGCCGAGAATGGTGCGGATCAACGTGGTCTTGCCGACGCCGTTGCGCCCAAGCACGCTCACGAACTCTCCGTCATTCACCGTCAGGTCGATGCCCTGCAGAACGCGGCTGGCGCCGTAGTAGGCCTCGATGTCCTTGAGCTCAAGCATCGCTGATGCCTCCCGAGCCCAGATAGGCTTCCTTGACGGCAGGATCCCGCTCGATCTGCGCGACCGTGCCCTGCGCCAGTAGCTTGCCCTGGTGCATCACCGAGATGACTTCGGCGATCTCCTTCACGAAAGCCATGTCGTGCTCGACTACGATGAGGGTTCGGTTGCCCTTGAGGCGGTTGAACAGCTCGGCGGTTTTCCGCGTCTCCTGGGTAGTCATGCCCGCCGTCGGCTCGTCCATCAGAATGAGCTTCGGGTCCTGCGCCAGCAGCAGCGCGATCTCCAGCCATTGGGTCTGGCCATGGGACAGGTGGCCTGCCAGGCGGTGCAGGTGATCGCGCAGCCCCACCAGTTCCGCCAGCTTGTCCAGGCCCTCAGTGTCCTCGCCGCGCCGGAAACGAAGCGCATTGCGCAAAACGCCGGGCTGTCGCGAGTGCGCCACCAGCAGGTTCTCACGGACCGTCAGCTGCCGGAAAACACTGGGAACCTGGAACTTCCGGCCGATGCCGATGCGCGCGATCTCATGCTCCTCCAGGTGATTGAGTACCGTGTCGCCGAGGCGAATCTCACCGGACGTCGCCTTCGCCTTGCCGCAAATGATGTCGAGCGTGGTGGTCTTGCCGGCGCCGTTCGGTCCGATCAGGCACCGGAGCTCGCCGGCCTTGACTTCCAGGTTCAGGTCGTCGACGGCCACGAAGCCGTTGAACCGCATCGTGACGTTGCTGAGCTTCAGATCTTTCCGTGCTTCCATGATCAGGTCCCGCCCATCACGACGACGGTGGCGCCATGACGCCTTGTGGCGAGCCGCGCGCGACGTCAGCTTTGCGTGGTGCGAAGAGGCGATCCAGCAGGCGATGCCCGGCGCCCGCGAGTCCCTGCGGCAGGAAGAGGACGACCAGTACGAAGACGAGGCCCATGACCAGCGTCCACGTGTCGAGGAAGACTTCCGATTCCGAGAGCGCGCCTTGCATGCCGGCAATCAGGATCGCCCCGAATACCGAGCCGAGCAGGCTCTGGCGCCCGCCGACCGCGCACCAGATCACCACCGAAAGACTGAGCGGCACGTTCAGAAATGTCGGCGACGCGAACTCCATCACCACGGTGTAGAGCATGCCCGCCACGCCTGCGATTGCGGCCGAGACGGTCATCGCGAAGATCTTGTACCCAGCGACGTCGTAGCCGAAATACCGCACACGATTCTCGTGGTCGCGGATGGCCTGCAGGATCAAACCGGCCTTGCTCTTGGTCACGAGCAAGGCCGCGAAAAGGCAGATCGTCAGCGTGACGGCGATCAGGTAGTAGGACGATGCCCCATAGGCGTCGAACTCGAATCCAAACAGCTCCAGCTGCGCCAGGTCGGTGATGCCGTTAAACCCGCCCGTGAAACGCTGTTGATCGATGATCAGCAGATTCACCACCACGAGGAACGCAAGAGTGATGATCGCCACGTAAACGCCGGTGACGCGGCCGCGGAACATGAACCAGGCCAGCAATCCTGCGAGCAGCGCCGGAACGAGGATGCCCGCGGCCAGCGCAAACGGCATCGAATGGAACGGCACCCAGAACCACGGCAGCGTTTCGACATTGTTCCACACCATGAAATCCGGCAGGCCTTCCGCCCCGGTATGAACCGGCACGGTGCGCAGCTTTAGTGCCATCGCCATGCAGTAGGAACCCAGGCCGAAACTGGTTGCCTGGCCCAGATTCAGAATGCCCCCATATCCCCAGGACAGGCTAAGCGCCATCGCGAGGATGCCAAGGACCAGGTATCGCGCGCTCTTATTCAGAAGGAACGCATCTTGGACGAATAGCGGCAGCGCCAATATGGCGGCGCAGAAAAGCGAGTAGATGACGATCTGACGGCTGTTACGCGTGAGCACTGTTCAATCTTCTCCGTGGCGAATCGCTTTCTTCATGAGCGGATCCGCGCCGCAAAAAGTCCTTGCGGCAGAAAGCGGATGAGGACGACGATGGCGAGCAGAACCACTGCCTTGGCGATGGTGTCGTTGAAGTAGTAGGCGATCGAGCCGGAGAGGCCGCCGATGATCCCGGAGCTGATGACCGTTCCGATCAGGCTTTCGACGCCACCCAGGACGACGACCATGAACGCGTCGACGACATAGCCCGTGCCCATTTCGGGCGAGACACTCTTGAGCGGCGAGATGACCGCGCCCGCCAGACCTGCAAGGCCAGCGCCGTAGGCGAACGTCAGGCCATAGATCCGGTCCGAATCAATGCCGAAGCAGGATGCCACCTCGCGGTTCTGCGCAATCGCCCGCAGCTTGAGGCCCAGGTTTGTCCGGAACAGAAGATACCCGGTGACCGCAAACAGAGCGACCGACAATCCGAGGATGAACAAGCGCATCATCGGGATGTCGACCTCGCCCAGGTTCAAGGCGGAGCTCAAGCTCGCCGGCATCTGCACGTAGCGGAGCTCGCCACCAGCGATGAGACGCACCGCTTGCTGGGCCATGACGCCGATGCCCCAGGTCGCGAGAATGGTGTCGAGCGGCCGATTGTAGAGGTGTCGAATGACCACCCGGTCGATTACCCAGCCGAAAGAGGCGGTGGCGAGAAAGATCAGCGGCAGGCTGACCAGGAGACCAAGCCCAAGATAGGTTTGCAAAGCCCAGGCGCTGTAGGCTCCGAGCATCACCAGCTCGCCGTGGGCCAGATTGATGACGCCGGTGATGCCGTAGATGATGGCAAGCCCCAGCGCGACCATCAGCAGGATCGACGCGATCGACAGACCGGTTATGGACTGAGCGAGAATTTCCACGGAGCACTCACCTCTGCGCAATCAGATGGGCACGGGCGGGCCCGCCGGCGATCCGATCGCCGGCGGGCCCGATCGACTCAGCTTTCCGATAGTCCCTGCTCGGTGCAGTGCATGTTGGGATAGGCCTTGTACGGCTCCGGCTTCAGCCATTCGGACGATTGCTTCAGGATCTCGAACTGGCCGTCTGACTTGCACTGGCCGATCTTCGGCCAGACCCAGGTGTGGAGATTGTCGCGCTCGATCTGCACCTTGCCCTGCGGCGCGACCATCTGCTCGCCCTTGATGGCCTCGCGGATGGTCTTGGGATCGATGTCGCTCGCCGCCAGCTTCGCGACCGCCTGCTTGAACAGATAAACCTGGAAGTAGGACGGCTCCGAGACGAAGTGCGTAACCTTGTCCCCGCCCCACCGCGCCTTATAGGCCTCGACGAACTTCTGGTTTTCCGGCGAATCCCAGACCATGAAGTACGGCGCGGACGTGAAGTGCCCTGCCGCGGCATCGCCGCCCATAGCCGCCACTTCGTTTTCCGAAGTCGTCAGGCTGGCCATCGGCATTTTCGCCGGGTCGAGCCCGGCGGCCCGGTATTGGCGGTGCAGCGCGACGACCGAATCGCCGACCACGGTCGAGAAGATGACGTTCGGCTGCAAGCTCTTGAACTTGTTGATCGCGGATGAGAACTCGGAATGGCCGAGCGGCACATACTCTTCCGCAACGACCTCGCATCCCAAGCCTTCGAGCAGCTTCTTGCAGTAGTTGTTCTCTTCCTTGGGGTAGATGTAGTTGGAGCCGATCAGGTACCATTTCTTCCCGAACTTCTCGACCAGCCATGGCACGAACTCATCCTGCTGCTGGTTCGGCACCGCGCCGGTGTAGATGACGTTCTTCGAACACTCGCGGCCTTCGTACAAGGTCGGATAGAAGTAGAGGTTTTCACGCTTTTCAAAGACCGGCAGCACGGCCTTGCGGCTGGCCGACGTGTAGGAGCCGAACACGCTCACGCACTTGTCCGAGAGCACGAGCTTGCGTGCCTTCTCGGCGAACGTGGCGGGATCTGACGCGGGATCTTCGATCACCGGCACGATCTTCATTCCGTTGATGCCGCCCGCCGCGTTGATCTCCTCGATCGCGAGGATCGTAGCCTTGTTCAGCGATTCCTCGATGATGGCCGTCGTTCCGGTCAGCGAGAACAGAACACCGACCTTGATCTCGCCGTCCGCGGCGCGCGCGAGCGATGAGTTCTTGAGCCAGATGTGCGGGAAACCCACTGCCGACACGGCACCAGCAGCCGTTGCACTCCTGAGCAACCCACGCCTTGTAATCCTCATGTGATCCTCCCTGTGCCGCAGCGCGGCGTTGGTTCATGCGGGCAATGCTGCGCCATCGCTGTCCAACGGCCGTGCGACCACGGTCATGAAAACAGCAAAAACCCCACCAGTGCCCGCTCGCGCAGGTTCTGATAGGGCTGCATTGCACCTGATTTTAAGGCGGCGCCATTGCCGCGAGGAAAACTCTCGGCGGGTTTCCGCCCGCCACGAACAAACGCTAACTCAGCAACTCGTCAGTGTCAACGATCGCCAACGCGAGCTCTCCAATCGAGATGCGACGCGCCATCGCCTGGCGGCGCAGGTAGTGATAGGCCTCGTTCTCATCGATGCGCTTGCGCGCCATGATAACTGCCTTCGCGCGCTCCACGCTTCGGATCGAACGGATGTAGTCGTCCAGCTTGTCGATGCGCGCCCGCAGCCGCCTCTCGTATTGGAATTGCGCGAGGCCGGTCGCGAGCGCGGCCTCGACATCGTTGCGGCGCAATGGCAGCGAGATCGTGCAGTGGGGCGTGCTGTCCCGCAGCGTTCCCAGATTCAGCCTGCCGCGCTCGCGCACGACCACGCACAAGGCGAGGGGGAACTCGCCGGGCGACCACGGCAAACGCCCCGGCAGGTCATCGAGCAGCTCCGTCACCAGAAGGTCAAAGGCCACTGGATAGGTCGCGGGGGCGGGCCATACGTGGGACACCTGCGCATGGGTGCGCTGCAGAGATCGGACCAACGCCTCGCCATCCACATCCGGCTCGACGACCGCGCAGATGCCGAGTTTCGCGAATTCCAGCATGGAATCACTTCGATGTCGCTGCACAGCTATAGCGCCGCGATCGCCCGCGACGACGGCGCGCCTATTCATTTCAGGAGAATGCAAGATTTCGTCCATAACCAACCAGATAGGGATCTGCGTTCACGGCGGCACTCGATTGCCGAATGATGTCGAATTGGCCTGCGCGATTGACCCGTCCGATGCGTGCCCACAGGTTCGCGTGGCCACACATCGGATTGATCGATATCTGACCCTGCGGCGCGTCGATATTGAGGCCAAGGACCGCAGGACGCAGGCTTTCGGTCTCCAGGGAGTTGGTGGCCCGCAGCGCCTGGGCAAACAGGCTGACCTGAAAGTAGGCCGCCTCGCTGCACATATTGGCGGCGAAATCATCGCCGTAGATCTTCTTCCAGCGCCGCAGGAACCGGTGATTCTGATCGCTTTCGACACCCTGGAAATACGGTGCCGCCGTGACATGCCCCTCGCCGACATCGGGGCCCATCGCGGAAACCTCGGCCTCGGTTGTGGTCAGGCTGGCGATCGGCATGGTTCGAGGATCGAACCCGCATTCCGCGTATGCCTGGTACAGGAACACCGTGCCATCGCCGACCACCGTCGAGAAGATCGCGTCGGGACGCAGTTCCCGAATGTCGCGCATCACGTCGTAGAACTCGGCGCGGTTCGGCCGCAGCGCCACGTAGCGCTCACCCACGACTTGCGCGGAATTGGCGCGCACAAATTCACGCATGATGCGGTTGGAAACGCGCGGGTATACGTAGTCGGAACCGATGAAATAGAAGCGTTTCCCGTGGGTCTCCATGAGATAGCGGAACAGCTCCAAGCTGTTCTGGTTGGGGCCGGCGCCGGTATAGATCACGTTCGGAGAGAACTCGAAGCCTTCATAAAGGGTGGGATACCACAACAGCCCGTTCAGTCGCTCAACGACCGGCAGCACCGCTTTCCGGCTGCTCGACGTGTAGCAACCGAAGATCGTGGAAATCCCATCATCGATCAGTAGTTTCTTGGCATAGCGGCCGAAGGCTGAGGCCTCGGAAGACGGGTCGTAGACCACCGGTTGAATTGGACGGCCGTTGATTCCGCCGGCCTCATTCAGCTCGTCAATGGCCAGCAAGGTCCCGCGCAGCTGCGTCTCTTCGATGACCGACATATAGCCGGTCTTCGAAAACAACACGCCAACGCGCCACGGTTCTCCGCTGGAGCTCGTCACCGCAAACTCGCTCCTCCCCACTGCTGTCCATGAACTGGACGCTTTTTTTAGGCGGTTACCCTACTCCATATCCGCACAACATAAAAGCGAGACGCGCGGCAAGGCGCAGCCCCGCGCCACAAAGCAATCCTTGGTCGCTCCACAGTGATCGCAAAGGAAGATATTCGCGTTGCGCCAATCATAGGATGAGGTCACGAGGAGCAAAAGGCGTCCATCGAACCATTGCCACGTGGATGGCCCCACGCCCACTGTCCCGCTATGCCCGCCGTTCGTATTGCCTGAGCACCTGACCAAGCGCTGCATGATCGATGGCGCGCAGGGTGAAACGATCCCATTCGCTCCCGCCCATGCGCGCCGCCACCGGTGCGTTGAGGATCGCTTGTTCAATGGCTTGGACTGTCGCTTAGTAGATCGGATCGGTCAGCTCGTCTTTGATCATGTCGAGCTTGATGTGCGATGGCGCGCAATGGGGCATCGGCACGTGGTTAAGCCGAGAACGCCAGGAAGAGATCGCCGGAACCATTGCCGCCGACTGAGCCGTTGCGTCCAATGCCGATCGCCCCGCGGCGGGGGAGACGGTTCAACTGCTGCGGCAGGAGAGGAGCGTCCGTAGCGATCACCACAATGATCGAGCTGCGCTCCCCGGACCCGGCCGGGACTCTGTCTTCCGTCAAATGCCGGCCGACCGGAACGCCGAGAATGTTGAGCCACTCCCTCACTCCGTGATTCTCCTGCACGAGGACCCCACGATATAGCCTCGCCCCCTGATATCGATCCGCCGGGAGGCAGTGCCGGTACTGCCCTTGGACTCATAGCTCACCATTCCTGTACCGCCGCCGCGGTTGCCGATGCGGCGACATGCGGGCCTGAAGAATAGTCGAACCGCCGAGGCGCGGAATACTGCGCAAGCTATGAAGCGATCCCGGTTTCGTAATGAAATTGCTTTGTGGATACAGTGTGCCCATCCCCTCTCCCGATTATGTCCGGCTCCTTGTCCAATGCTGTTCAGGTAAAATGTCAACTGGTGGCGGAATTGAAAACCACGTCGACCCAGTAGTTCGACGCGTTGAAGGTGTTCGTCGGGAAGGCGGTGGAGGGGCCATACGCATAGACGCCGTTGCCCCCAGAGGTACCGCTCGCCGGTGCCTCAAGCGGCCCGTTGGTCACCGCGGTCGTAAAGTAGTTCTCGTTGACCGAATACTTCCCGACCGGTGCATGGTAGGAGGCAATGTACGTCGTCCCCGCAGCGATGGAGACCGGCGATGAGAAGGTGGCCTGCTGCCATCCGCTGGCGGTCTCGTTGGCGAAGGTGACCGTGGCCAGCCGCTGCCCGGTGGCGGTCCAGAGGCTGCCGACATGGCTCCCGGTATTCTGCGGGCCCTTGTAGAAGCGGATGCCCGATATAGTGCCGGCGACCGAGGCGCGGAACTTCACGCCCAGCTGCACAGCCGCGCTGTCCGGGTCCGTCAGCGTCTCAGGGGTTGCCGATGCGGAGAAGATTGTGGCGCCGGAGACTGGCGGGGGACCACCCACACTCACCAGGGTGCCACTGCCTGGAGTTTCCAGGTTGCCACTGTCATCGACCGAACGACTCTTGATCGTTACGGATCCGGACGATTGCGGAGTCCAGTTGTAGGTCCAGGTCGAACGACCGGAAGCCCTGTGCCAAGAACTCCCGCCGTCGACGGAAACCTCAACCCCTCCGACAACGCCACCGGTGTCCGTGGCTGTTCCGCTGATGGTCACATTGGAGCCGACAGTCACCGACTCCCCGCCCGATGGCGTGGTGATGACGGAGGTCGGCTTCGTTTGGTCGGTTGACGCGGTGGGCCGCACCAGGCCCGCCTGCAGGCTCCCGGCCTGAACGCCCATATCTGCAAGCAGGTTGACGGTCGCCTGTTTCATCCGATTATCGGTGCTGAGCGCATTATTGCCGCCCTGGTCGATATCGTGAGTGGGATCCAAGCCCCAGGCCCAGCGCGGCGTCCCGGCACTGAATACCAGCGCGCCGGAGGACGCACGATACATGGTCATGCTGTGCTGCGCGCTGGCGGAGCCGTAGGTGGAGCCGTAATCCTGCAGGTACTGGGTTGAGGGATCCAAGGTCGATGACAGGCGGAACAGCCCGGCCGGTCGGAAACCGTTATCCAGATCTTCGTTCCATTCATAGGTCAGGGCGTTAGCCGTCAACGTCGTGCTCTGGCCGGGCGCCAGATTTGCGATATTGGTATTGCGCCAGAACCGCATCTTGCCGTCCTCGGCCGGGACAGTGATGCGGTCAACCGAGCCGTCATTGACCGTAAAGATAGTTCCTGTCAGCCCATTTTCCGGTCGCCCACCATCGGCGGGCGGACTGAACCGCGGGTCGCGCCAAGTGCCTGTCCATGCCGGGCTTGGATCGATCTTCGCGTTGGCGCGAGTCTCCTTGTAGCTGACCAGGGTGCGGTAGGGTGTCCCGGAGGAGGCGATGCTGTTCTCCCACCGCGTCTTCCAGAACACATCGTTGCCAGCGAAGAAGGCTAGGTTTACCCCGGCATCGCGTGCCTGCTCGACTTTGGTGCGTTGGTTACCCGACCAGTACTCGTCATGCCCGACCGTCACGAAAACCTTGTGACCCCTTATCGGGTCGGCCAGCCTGTCCGCATCGATGCCGCTGATGTAGGAGACGTTGTAGCCGTTGGCCTCCAGCCAGCGCAGCATGGGATAATCGCTGTCGAACAGGAAATCGCGCGGGCCGCTGGTGCCCGTGTTGTCGCCGCGCGTGATGAAGGGCCGGTTATAGCTGACTTTATATGCGCGCCCGGCCGGCGATCCGGTATAGAGGCTGTTGCCGCCCCAAGCATTGTAGGCTTGCCATGTCGTATCAGAAGTCTGCAGCAGAATGTCGGATTTGATGGGTCCATCATTGCGCACGATGAAGGGAATGTGATTGCTGCCAGCAACCCCATCCTGCCGCACCAGTTTGGCGATGAAGACGCCGGACGGGATATCGGTCGGCACTTGCCAAGATGCCGACACGGCCCAGTTGCCAGCGTCGATCAGGCCGGTTTGGGAATCCGTCAGCGGGGCGGGTTGAGCCTGCGCCCGGGTCAGAGTCCGCTGGATGGTAGCGATCTTGCGAGCACCTGACCCGCCGTAATAGCCAAGACGGTAGATGTCGATGCGGTAGTCGGTCGAATTCGTCCTGATCTTGAAGTCGATGGTGGCGCCACGGTTGACACTCATGTCCGCCGCAAAGCCCTCGATATTGCTGCTACCAGCCCCGCTGATGTCCCACTCGCTGCGCGGGCTGCCTGGCTTGGCGTTTTCCTGCACGATTGCGTTGCCGCTGGCCGGCTGCTGGACGGTCAGACTGACCTCGGCACCAGACGTGCCGCCGCGCCCGTCTGAAATACTATAGCCGAAGTTCGCCGGCCCTGTGTGGCCGGAGGTCGGAGTGAAGACCGCCTCATTTCTTGTCGTATCGAGCGTGACTGTTCCGCCACTCCCCGCGGTCACGCCGGTGACCTGCAGGGGATCGTTATCAGGGTCACTGTCGTTGGCGAGCAGTTGGCTGGTCGCAATGCGTAGGGTCGTGTCGACTGTGGTGGTGAATCCACCGTCATTGACCGCCACCGGTGAGCTGTTGGCGGTCGATTGCTGGAAGACCACGTCGACCCAATAGTTCGACGCGTTGAAGGTGTTCGTCGGGAAGGCGGTGGAGGGGCCATACGCATAGACGCCGTTGCCCCCTGAGGTACCGCTCGCCGGTGCCTCAAGCGGCCCGTTGGTCACCGCGGTCGTAAAGTAGTTCTCGTTGACCGAATACTTCCCGACCGGTGCATGGTAGGAGGCAATGTACGTCGTCCCCGCAGCGATGGAGACCGGCGATGAGAAGGTGGCCTGCTGCCATCCGCTGGCGGTCTCGTTGGCGAAGGTGACCGTGGCCAGCCGCTGCCCGGTGGCGGTCCAGAGGCTGCCGACATGGCTCCCGGTATTCTGCGGGCCCTTGTAGAAGCGGATGCCCGATATAGTGCCGGCGACCGAGGCGCGGAACTTCACGCCCAGCTGCACAGCCGCGCTGTCCGGGTCTGTCAGCGTCTCAGGGGTTGCCGATGCGGGAAAGATCGTGGCATCGGCCGCCGCTGCCTGCACGTCGGCCGATGCGGCTTGCGTCTCCGTCGGATCCAGCGCCGTCGTTTGCGGCTCCTGCCCCGCCGCACCCGCCGGCAGCGTGCCCCCACCGCCGCCGTCCTGTAGCCTGGGCGTCTCGATGGGTGCGCCGGTAGAAGAACCCGCTTCCGGAGATGGAGTGCCGGAGGCGACCACCACTGGTGAGCGGTCGGTGGTGGACGGGTGGGGAACCACGTCGACTCTGGAACTAGGACCTTTGCCGCTGCACGTCGGAAAGACGAAGGCGTCTGAGGCGAACATGCCATTGCCTGCTGCAGGGCTGTTGGCACGCGCAATCAGAAGACCGTTGGTATGGGTCGAGGAGAAGCATCTGTTTGTGGTGGCCGTCCACAGTGTGCCTCCATGCATTCCGGCATTCTGTGGAGCCTTGTGGAAGCGCAGGCCATCGGCGTTGGCGCGGAACTCGAGCCCCAGCCGGGCTGACCTGGTGTCCAGGACACTGGCCCCGGCAAGCATTGTCGCGTCGGCCCACCGGCTGCAGGTTGCGATCGCTGCTGCCGGTATATCGGCCGATACGACTCGCATTTCGGCTATTCTGTTCGACATGGCGAGTACTCCCCGACTGGGATACGAGCTCCTTTGCCGCCCGAAGAGCCGCTCAGGGTTCGCGCGCGCTTTCCTCGATGCCACGAATCAGTGGATACAGCAGATAAGACAGGACGGTTCGACGGCCCGCCAATATCTCTGCTTGCAAGGTTATGCCGGGCAACATCTCGAAACCCTTCGGCACGTCGCGCAGCCGTACGTCAGTCAGATCCACGCGCGCCCGATAGAAGGGTGGCCGATAATCTTTCTCATCACTCGAAGCGAAGCTGTCGCCGCTCAGCATCCGGATTTCGCCGTAGGCGGTTCCGTGCTTCTGGAATGGGAGAGCGTCGAATTTTATACGCACAGTCTGGCCCACCGCCACGTGCGCGACGTCAACCGCGCTCACCTGCACCTCAGCTTCAAGCGGCTCATTCAACGGAACCAGCGTGAACAGGGGCTCGGCCTCGCGGAGCACGGAGCCATTTGAGCGCTGCGCTACGTCGAGGATGATGGCATCAGTGGGCGCGGTCAGCTCCACTTGTCTTTTTCGGAACTCCGCTTTGACGAGATCCTCAGCAACGCGGTCCAGCTCTACCCGGCTCTCGGCAAGTTCCTCCAGGGCCGCCCGGTTGAACTCCCGGAGGAACGATTCCCGCTCCGCCTTCTGGGCCTCGACCTTGTGGAACAGCCCCACCTCCTGCTCGCGAAGATGGTTCATTTCGCCTTGAACCTCCAGGCGCATGCTCCGCGCCTCCAGCAGGTTCAATCGCGAGCCTGTTTGTTTCGCAAGCAGTTGTGCGCGCATGCTCTCGACCTCGGTCAAGACAACAAGGCGCTCCGACAGGGACTTCATGTCCGCGGCGTTGGTCGCGAGCGTCGCCTCGAGGTGCGCGATCTCCCGATCATAGCGCTCGAGTTGCGCTCGGCGTAGCGAGCGGCGCTCCTGGAGGATAGCAGACTCGAGCGCTTGCGCCGCGCTGTCGACCGGAGGTGCATAATCCCTGTCGTCGAGTTCTGCCATCAGCCTTTCGATACGGGCAGTCAGAGCGGTCTTGCGAGTCCGGAGCTGGTCGACATCGGCGCTGGATACCGTCGGGTCCAGGCTCGCCAGCCGCGTGCCCGCCCTCACCACCATTCCGGGCTTCACGTCGATGCTGCGGACCAGCGAGATTTCCAGGGGCTGTATGACCAGGTTCGGTGCGCGGGTCGTCAATTTGCCGTTCGCGGAAACCACCTGCTCCACCTCGGCTACGGAAGCCCAGATGATTGCTGCCGTCACCAGTGACATGACGGCGTAGAGCACCCATCTCGCCGCAGCCGGAGGTGGACGTTCCTCGACTTCCAGGGCATCGGGCTGAAAGGCTACCAGGAATGGAGGACGACGAGAGCGAACGTGCGGCAGAGTTACAACCGCACCGGTGGCGACATCCCTGCTTCGCTTTGGAACATCCGCGCGGGGCTCGCCAGCTAACGCCCTGGCTTCCGCATGGGGCTGCAGGTCGCCACTCATACCACGCTCCGGGTCTGCTGATGCCACAGATGTCGATACGCCGCGCACCCGGCCAGGAGCTCGCGGTGCTTGCCCATCCCGACAATGGTTCCGCGGTCCAGCATCAGGATATTGTCCGCTTCGGCCAGCGAGGTCAGGCGGTGCGAGACAATGATGACCGTACGGCTGCGGGCCATGCGTCGAAGATTCTGACGGATGATGAACTCGCTATCCGGATCGAGCGCGCTGGTTGCCTCGTCGAGGATCAGCAGCTTCGGGTTGGTGATGAGCGCACGGGCGATGGCCAGCCGCTGCCTCTGGCCGCCGGAGAGGTTCTCACCTTTCTCCTCCAGATGCGTATCAAACCCACGGGGTAGACGTTCAATGAACTCGTCAGCGCCGGCTAGACGTGCTGCGGCGACAACCTCCTCGAAGCTTGCTCCTGGTTTTGGAGCGGCAATGTTCTCCCGGACGGTGCCGCGAAACAGGAAGCTGTCCTGTAGGACGATGCTGGTGTTGCGGCGGAGGTGGACGAGATCGATCTCCCGCAGATCCATGCCGTCCAGGCGGACCACACCATCCTGCACAAAGTAGAGGCCCTGGATCAGCCGGGTAATTGTGGTCTTGCCGGACCCGCTGCGCCCGACAATCCCGAACACACCCCCTTCCGGCACTTCGAACGACAGATTGCGGAGTACCGCCGTCGAAGCGGCGGAGTAGCGGAAGGTGACATCCTTGAACTCCAAATCACCCTTGATCGGCAATTGAATCCCGCGCGTGCGCCCATCGCGCTCGGGCCGGCGGTTCATCACCTCGCCCAGCATCCGTACCGAGAGCGCCACCTCCTGATACTCATGCACCATGGTGACGATCTGGACCAATGGACCCGACACGCGGGCGGCCAGCATGTTGAACGCGATCAAGGCTCCAACTGTCAGCGCATCGCCGAAGACCTGCAGCGTGCCGAATGCGATGATGGCGACCATCATCAGCTTCTCCAGAAATCCGATGGCTGCCTGGGCGAAGCTGGACAGCTTCTCGACTGCGAAGCGCGCCTCCACGCCGGCGGCGGATCGATCGTCCCACTGGCGGCATTGCACCGGCTCCATCGCAATGGATTTGATCGTCCGCATGCCATGGATGCTTTCGACCAACAGCTGCTGGCGCTGGGCCTCCGCTTCGTAGAGCGTGCGCAGGCGACGCTGGTAGGGGCCGACAAGGAGCATCACCGCGAGGGCGATCAGCACCGTGAACAACCCCACGATGAGCGAGAGCGTCACGCTGTACAGGAGCAGAACGGGAATGAAAACGAGCAGCGAAAAGGCGTCCAGGAGCGTCAGAAACAGCCGCCCAGTCAGGAACTCGCGAATGCGCGACCCCTGTTGCATGTGCTTGACGATGACGCCGGCCGGCGCCCCTTCGAAATAGTCGATAGGCAGGTTGAGCAGGTGGGAGAAGGTTCGTGTCGATACCCGGATGTCGATGCGGTTCGTGGTGTAGAGCAGCAGGTACCGGCGCAGGAAGTTGAAGACGGCATCAAACACCAGGGCCAGGGTCACGCCCACCGTCAGGACTACAAGCGTCGCATAGGCTTGGTGCAACAACACCTTGTCGATCACGATCTGAACGAAGATCGGGACTGCAAGGCCGAGGAGGTACAGGAAGATCGCTGCCACCGCCACGTCGATCAGGAGACGGCGCTGGCGGACGAGTTCGGGGTAGAACCAGCGTAAACCAAACGGCTGGTCTGCGTTCGTGCTGCGGTTGGCCCGCTTTACGAGCAAGCATCTCCCGTCCCACCGCTGGGCGAGCTGCTCACCTTGAACGACGAAGGGATCTCCGGTCAGCGCCATGGGATCGCGGACCAGCACCTCAATGCCGTTCTCGCCCTCGCGCCGATCCAACAGGACTACCCAGTTCCCGTTCCTCAGGTGAGCCATGATTGGAAAGGCGCCGCCGATCTTGCCCAGATCGCGCCGCCTCAACCGTGTCAGGCGGGAACGGAGACCAAGCTCTCGGGCAATCCGTAGCAGCCGCTCGGGTGGAACGCCGTCGTTTCCGACCGCATAATCGTGTGCCATGCGCCCCGCGGATGTGTCGATTCCATGATGGCGCGCGAGCATCGAGAGGCATTCCAGCCCACTGCTGCCGCTGTCTTCAATTGCCGTAGCTGTCGCCAGGATGGACATTGGCCGCGACTTCCATGGCAGCTATCGGACTAGCTCACTGGAAGTTCGGAGATGGCGGTCGGTTGGTGACAGGACCCTGCACTGGAGGGGCCGCAATCCGCGTAACCGAGCCTTTATCCACCAGTTCCTTGGCTACCTTTTGCATGAGATCGAAGGCGTTCATGAAGGCATCGACCGGCATTATTATCCGTTGCTTGAAGGCGAGTTGCGACTCGCCGGCGGCGTTTTTTTCCGTCGTCGAGAGGCTTACCAAGTCAAGTCTCACCGTGGAGCCAGTGATGGTGATTTCGCCGAGACCATCAGCAAACACTTCGTCGGCCATGGCTTGTTTTCCCTATTTCTGGACTCGGCGAAGGCGTGCCGGCCTTAGTATTGCTCTGACCTATCCCTGGAACTCGGCGAACGCATGCCGGTCTTCCGGAGCTTGATCGTCGCATGGCGCGGTCGCAGCGAACAATTCCGTCAATGGTTTATGAGGCTGCGTTCTTGTCACCCTCGACCAGAGGAGATGTACTTCATTTGACTTAATCGGATACGCATTCGAGGCACATGAGACGAGAAAGGTGGCATTGACCTATAGAGCGTTTGACTAGCGCAGAAACTGGCTTTGATCGGTTTGCGCCAGTCAAGTTCATCAGAAAGGCCAGGTTGTCCCTTCCAAGTAAACTGCCGTACGTGTTCGCAATGAGTTCATGACTCGACTCATGGCCGCGGCAAATCAGCGAACGTCATGACCGCGGCCAACCAGCTGAGCGTGCCAGATGGACGTGAGGTTGAGGGTCCCGCTCCGTACTCCTGCACCTTGGGCTTGGCGAGGGGCCGACACGCAGGCTTTACGCTTGCATTCGCCTGGCCTTGACGCCGAGCAACGACGCCTTCCGCCGTGGCGCTTCCAGTGGTGCATTTCGCGCGCGGGCGGTGAAGGTAGAGCTTCTCGCGCCAATGCCCAGAGATTAGGCCTTCCGCTGCGGCGCTTCCGGCGCTGCACTCCGGACGCGAATGGCGGCGACAGACCTTTGAACTCGGCCCAAACAACCGTCACGGCCACAGCGGGCGGCGGCGATACTGCTTTGAGCTCGAGCCAGGCAGCCACCGCGGCGCCGCTAGCCGCTCCGGCGGTCGGTCCGAATGAACAATCACTTGGGCGCGTGCGGGCCGGGACGAGCAAGCCCGATAGCCTGGAAGGCACCGACGGAAAGGACAAGCTCGAAGGTCGCGGCGGCAAGGATTTGCTCTCCGGCAAGGCGGGAGATGACGACCTGGCGGGCGGCCAGGAGGACGATGACCTGGACGGTGGCGGCGGATTCGACACCGCCTTCTTCAGCGGATCGGTGCTGGACTACACGATTGTGCGCCGCGGCGAGGGATCAGCGAGCGTCGCGGATAAGAAACAGGGCCGCGATGGGGCAGACGCCGTCCGGGGCGTGGAGCAGCTGGCGTTCCATGACCGCACTGTCTACCTGCAAGCGGGCGTGAACAATGCCCCCATTGGCCGCCCGGACGCATTCACGGTCCGCTATAACCAGGAGCTGCGGATCCCCGCAAGGCGGCTGGTGGCCAACGACATCGACTTCGATGGCGACGCGCTGACCATCACCAAAGTCAAGCGCGTGGTTCTGAATAAAGGCATCGTCATCTATCGGCCCCCGACGGAGATCCAATGGGCGCTGGCCGAAGGGAACAGGATCCAGCACTCATTCACCTACGAGGCGTCTGACGGGAAGGGTGGGTTCACCACTCAGGTGGCGATGGTCACGATCCTGGGACCCGGCGCATCGGGGTCCCCGGATCCGGAAGCCGGAAATCCCAGCGGCCCACCTGTCAAGACGACGCCCCAGGAAGGCGGGGGTGGGAGTACCACGCTGCCGACATCGGGGCAGCAGGCGCAAACGACGGCCGTGACTCCGACGGAGACACTGGCCGTGACGGCCGATACGAGTTCCACGATCTTCTCCGCATCGGCAACCCCTGAGACGCTGACGGACCCGGACAGCGCGGCTGTGCAGCTGGGCGTGAAGTTCCGCGCCTCGGTCGCCGGCACTATATCGGGCATCCGCTTCTACAAGGGCCCCCAGAATACCGGGAGCCATGTCGGCAGCCTCTGGACCGCCACCGGGCAGCGGCTGGCCACGGTCACCTTCACCAACGAGACCGCCAGCGGATGGCAGCAGGCCACCTTCTCATCGCCGGTCTCCATTGCTGCGGGGACGACGTACATTGCCTCCTACCATGCACCGGTCGGGAAGTATTCGGTCAACGAGAACTACTTTACGACCGCGGTGACCAACGGGCCGCTTGAGGCACCGGCGAGCGGCACCTCAGGGGGCAACGGCGTCTATGCGTATGGCCCCTCCACCGCCTTCCCGACCAACACCTTCAACGCATCAAACTACTGGGTCGACGTGGTTTTCCAGCCCACCGCCACCGGGCCGAACGCTTCCCCAATCGCCAATCCCGACACAGCCACCACCAACGAAAGCACGCCGATCACCATCAACGTGCTGGCGAACGATAGCGATCCCGACAACGACCCGCTAACAGTGACCAGCCTTGACCTGACCGGCACCCAGGGCGCTGTAACGGTGAACACCAACAATACGATCTCCTACGATCCCTCCGCCTTTCGGGCCCTGGCTGCCGGGCAGAGCGCGACGGACACCTTCCGCTACAATGTCAGTGATGGTCGCGGCGGAACCGCTGCGGCGGCCGTAACCGTCACCGTCAACGGCCAGGACAACGCCTTCAACAAGATCTCTTTGGAGAACGCGCGCCCGGGTAACCCGCAGAGCGAGTGGGGCATCAATGGCAACGGAGACCCGAGCATCGAGGGCTTCGCGACCGACATGAGCGTCAATGTCGGAGGCACGGTCAAGTTCAAGATCAACACCGCGGCCAGCGACTACCGGCTCGATATTTATCGCTTCGGTTACTACGGCGGGCTCGGTGCCCGCAAAGTGGCTACGGTGCAGCCCAGCGTGACTGGGCAACGTCAGCCGGCACCTCTGACCGATCCGGCGACGGGGCTCGTGGACGCGGGTAATTGGGCCGAATCAGCGTCCTGGACCGTGCCCGCGGACGCAACCTCCGGGGTCTACTTCGCAAAGCTGGTGCGCGAGGACGGTGTTGCGGGGAGCAACCACATCTACTTCGTCGTCCGGGACGACAACCGCCGCTCGGACCTCGTTTTCCAGACCGCCGATACGACTTGGCAGGCCTACAACACCTGGGGAGGCAACAGCTTCTACACCGGGTCGCCCGACGGCCGAGCCTACAAGGTCAGCTACAACCGGCCGTTTGGCAGCGCGGGTCACAGTGTCAATCGTCCCGTACTCGACGCCGAGTACCCGATGATCCGGTGGCTCGAGGCCAACGGTTACGATGTGAGCTACATCTCTGGGGTCGATACGGATCGCGCCGGCGCCGAGTTGCTGGAGCACAAAGCCTTCCTGTCGGTCGGCCACGACGAGTACTGGACCGGCCGGCAGCGCGCCAATGTCGAAGCTGCTCGCGATGCCGGCGTCAATCTGGCCTTCTTCAGCGGCAACGAAATCTACTGGAAGTCCCGCTGGGAGGACAGCATCGCTGGCTCCAACCAGCCCTACCGGACATTCGTCACTTACAAAGAGACTTGGGCCAACGCCAAGATCGATCCATCTCCGGAATGGACCGGCACGTGGCGCGATCCCCGCTTCAGCCCGCCAAGCGACGGCGGCCAGCCGGAAAACCGGGTGACTGGAACAATCTTCACCGTCGATTCATACCGCTTGGACAGCATCAAGGTGCCCGCCGAGGACGGCAAGATGCGGTTCTGGCGAGGCACCAGCGTCGCGACCCAGTCGCCGGGCCAGACTGCCACGCTGACGCCCAACGTTCTGGGCTACGAATGGGACGAGGATCTCGATAACGGCTTCCGCCCTCCAAGCGCCATCAATCTCTCATCGACTACCCTGGACGTCGCTCAATACGTCAGCAACTACGGCAACACCGTTGGCCCGGGCACAGCAACGCACGAACTCACCGCCTATCGCGCGCCCAATGGCGGAGGCATGGTCTTCGGGGCGGGCACAACGCGCTGGTCCTGGGGGTTGGACTCGAACCACATCAACGAATCCTCTACGGCCGATCCGCGGATGCAGCAGGCCACTGTCAATCTCCTGGCCGACATGAACGTCCAACCCACGACTTTGGCTCCGGGATTGCAGCCAGCGACGGCTTCCACCGACGCGGTCGCCCCTCAGTCCTCCATCACGTCACCGTCCACAGGCACGACGGTCACGGCCGGCAGTACGATCACGATTACCGGTACTGCCAGCGACAGTGGCGGCGTGGTTGGTGGCGTCGAAGTTTCGACCGACGGCGGCGCCTCCTGGCACCCCGCCAAAGGCCGCGCCAACTGGAGCTACACTTGGCAGCCGGCAAGCGCGGGGTCACGGACCATCTTGAGCCGGGCGAGCGACGACAGCTTGAATACTGAGACGCCGGCAGCCGGCGTATCGATCAATGTGCAAGAGTCCCCCGGACCGTGGAGCATTTGGAGCGCGTCGACGACGCCGTCCTTGATCGCCGCCAACGACCCCAACCCACTCGAAATGGGCGTCAAGTTCCAGGCCAGCCGCAACGGCTACATCAGGGGCATCCGATTCTATAAGAGTTCGCAAAATACCGGCACCCATACGGGCTCGCTCTGGACTGCAACAGGGACCAGGCTGGCCACCGCTACGTTCACCAATGAAACCGCAAGCGGCTGGCAACAGGCAAACTTCGCGAATCCTGTCGCCGTGACGGCCAACACGACGTATGTGGCTTCGTATTTCACTCCCACTGGGTTCTATTCGGCCGACGTCGATTACTTCCAATCGAGCGGGGTGGGAAACGGTCCGGTAAGGGCCCTATCGAGCCCCGAGGCGGGCGGAAACGGTGTTTACGCCTACGGCGCAACCAGCCGGTTCCCGACGTCCACCTATCGGTCGGCCAATTACTGGGTGGATGTTGTATTCTCCGATACTCTGGTCGCGTGAGTGCCTTGCGTTGATGTGGGGCTCTTCGGTCTTGCTTCGGATGGATCGCGAAATCATAGGTCGTGTTGGGCTTGCCGTGTCCCCTCCCCACCGCCGGGGCATGTAAGCCACAGTCGAGCTGCGCCGCATAATGCTTTCGCGCGAGACTGACAGATTGGTTATGGTGCGTGTGGACTGCGGATCGACGGCTTCAGCGAAGCGCCACCGCCCTAATGGCGCAGGAAAAGGCCCAGTTTCACGGCCGACTTCTTAATGGCTATAGTTGTTGCGCACCAGGCCGCAGGCGATGCCGGAAGCACCGGCCGCGATCGCGGTCTTGTCGATGACCAGGATGTCCTTGCCGCTGCCCTTCCCGCTCTTGCGGAGGTTCTCGCCAAGGTGCCAGGCGGTCGAGAGACCGTGGATGCCGGCGCCGACAATGACGTATTTAATCTCGGACAACAGTGCCCATAGTCAGGACTCGACCAACCATGGTCTGCGATCGACCTGCAAGTCTCCGGCGGGCCTCTATCGTCGTTATCGTCTCTTTTTCCAAGCCCGAGTCGCAGTAGCGTCCGCATCAAATGTCATCATATTCGGTGCACGATCTGAGCTCGGCGTCATGCCAAACTGCGAGCGATATGCCCGTGCGAAGTGCGAGGCCGACGTGAAGCCACACGAGACTCCGACTTCCAATACCGATAGAGCGCTGTGTCTGAGCAGCTTGCGCGCTTTCTCCAATCGAAGGGCAACATAGTATTTGGTCGGCGACCGACCGAAATTCTGCAAGAACAGACGCTCAAGCTGTCGCGTCGATACGCCTGCAAACTTGGCCAGGCGAGGCGTGCGCACCGGGACTTCGAGATTGCGCTCTATGACCTCGATCGCCTTGACCAGGGCAGGCTGGGTTATGCCCAGCCTGTTGTTGAGGCTCATGCGTTGCCTGTCTTTCGCCTGGCGGATCGCGCCATAGACGAATTGGTCGGCCACCTTGCTCGCAACCTCCGCGCCCTCCCTTTGCCGTATCAGTTGCAGCATCACATCCATCGCCGAGGTTCCGCCGGCACAAGTGAACACGCCGCGATCGATGACAAACAGATCGCTTGTCACGTTGACATGAGGATACGCCTCGCGGAATGCCTCCAAATAGTCCCAATGTACTGTGCAGCGCCTGCCGTTAAGGAGGCCGGACGCTGCGAGGATGAAAGTCGCCGTGCTGACGCTGCCGATGATGACTTCCTGCCGTGACATCCGCAGCAGATAGTTCCTCAAGCGGGTGCTTCGATATCGGTCGCTGCCCATGCCACCGCACACGACAACCATTTCCAGCCTTTCCGTTGGCCGAGCCGGCAGGGCATCAGTCAGAACCTCGAGCCCGCCGCCGGACGAGACCGCTCCTCCTTCCGACGAAAGATGCCTCCACTCATACAAGCGCTTGCCGCTGATCAGATTGGCGCCCCGCAACGGCTCAACCAGGGATGCAAAGGCCAGTAGGGAGAACCCCGGCGTCAGGATGACGCCGATGCGAAAGAGCTCATTGGCTTTCATTTCCATTCTCGTCGCAGGGGCCGAACACGCACAGTCGATGTCGAAACTAGGCTAGTATAGTGTGACCCCGGGGTGAGACAAATCCGCTACTACCTCCGTAGTATAGAACGCCAATGTCGGAACTGTGCCATGGCAGAAAATGCGAAATCCCGCCGTACCAGGAGATCCCGGGAGCAGACGCAACTCGGCGCCAAGCTGCTGAGGTCACCGATCCTTCAGAATTTCCTCAGGCCAATCGAACCCATGAACGACGATCAGTTGATGGCAGTTCACGAGGCGTCGCTCAAGCTGCTTCAGGAGGTCGGCATCGAGTTCATGGGTTCGGCGGCGCGCGAGAAGTTCAGGCAAGCGGGCGCCGAAGTCGATGATGCAACCGGCCTTGTGCGGGTTCCAGAAGACCTGGTTGATCGCGCGCTCGCATCGGCGCCAAGGCGTTTCACGCTGACACCGCGCAATCCCGAGCGGCGGCTGCATGTGGGCGACAACAACATCGCGTTCGGCTTGGTCGCCGGGCCACCCAATATCCACGACTGCATCAACGGTCGTCGTTCCGGCAACTACCGGGACTATGTGCGGCTGATACAGCTCGCCCAGAGCTTCGATATCATCCACTTCATTGGCAACCAGCCGACGGCGCCGATCGAGCTGCCAGCCGGCACCCGCCACCTGGATTGCTACCTCGCGAATGTCACGTACGCCGACAAGGTCTACCACTGCACCTCAATCGGCCGGCAGCGGGCCTTAGATGGCATAGACATCATGGCGATCTCCCGCGGGTTGTCTCGCGAGCAGATGGTCGAGACGCCCGGCGTCCTGACCATTATCTCCGTCAACTCCCCGCGCCGCTTCGACGAGGCGATGAGCGACGGTCTGATGGCCATGTCGGAATGGGGACAAGCCGTTGTCGTCACGCCGTTCACGCTCATGGGAGCCATGACCCCTGTGACTCTGGCGGCCGCTTTAGTGCAGCAGAATGCGGAAGCTCTTGCCGGCATCGTCCTTACGCAACTCGTCCGCCCCGGTGCCCCTGTAGTTTATGGCGCCTTCACATCGAACGTCGACATGCGCAGCGGCGCGCCGGCCTTCGGTACGCCCGAGAATGCCAGGGCAACCATGGCAGCGGGTCAATTGGCCCGATTGTACAAGCTGCCTTATCGCGCCAGCAATTCAAGCGCCAGCAATGTCGTCGACGCTCAAGCCGCCTATGAATCCGAGATGTCGATCTGGTCGTCGGTCATGGGGCACGCGAACCTGGTCTATCATGGCGCCGGCTGGATGGAGGGCGGGCTGACAGCCTCGTTCGAGAAGATCATTCTGGATGTCGAGATGCTGCAAATGATGGCTGAGACTATCAAGCCGGTCGACATCACTCCGACGGAGATTGCAGAAGGACTGGCCGCCATTGCGGCCGTCAAGACGGGTGGACATTTCTTCGGCGAGGCCCACACGCTGGCGCGCTATGAAACGGCGTTCTACCAGCCTCTCGTGTCCAATTGGCAGAACTACGAGAACTGGGAACTGGCGGGCGCGCAGGACGCGACGCAGCGCGCAACGGCAATCTGGCAGAAGGCGCTTGAAATCTATCAGGCGCCGCCGCTGGATCCTGGCGTTGCGGAGGCGCTGGAGGCGTTTGTCGCACAGCGCAAAGAGGAACTGCGCGGCGTCGATCACTGACCAGCGCACGTATCGCCGGATTTGATCTGGGAAAGATAGAGATCCGGCCCCGATCCGGGCGATAGGCATGATCGCGCTGAAACGCCGCAAAGCGCTCGGGCTCCATGTCCCCGACGATTAACTGCGGCCCGGCATCGCCTTTCGCCAAGACGCTACCATCCGGTGCGGCGAGACGTACGTTGCGCTACGTGCCAGCGGCTCCCCAACCTACAGGAACGACTTTCCCGGGGTTGAGGATGCCGCGCGGGTCCAAGGCCAATTTCACCGATGTCATCAAGCCGAGTTCGGTCGGCGATCGATAGCGAAGCAAGGATGCGATCCGCGTCTGTCCCACGCCATGCTCAGCGCTAAATGAGCCGCCGGCCTTCATCACGGCGTCCTCGATACGCTCGGTCATGCCCTGCGACCTCTGCCGATAGAGCTCCAGGTGCATCCCAAGCGGCGGCAGAACATTGATGTGCAAATTGCCGTCCCCGATATGGCCGAAAACGTGCAAGCGTGGCGTCGGGTGTTCGTGCGCGACGATCCGGTCGATTTCCCGGAGGATCTCCGGGATCCGGGAGATTGGCACGGCGACATCGTGCTTGACCGCGCCGCCCTCCGCTCGCTCGCCGTCCGGCAGCCCCTCCCGGAGCTGCCAGAATGCCTGGCGGTGGGCCTCGCTCTGGGCGACGACCGAATCCAGCGCAGTGCCCTGCTCGATGGCACGCAACAGAACGGCCTCCAGTCCGGGCGCGAAATCCCGCGCGTCGTCACAGCTGGCCAACTCGCATAGCACATAGGCCGGATGTTCCTCGGCCAGCGGATGCCTAAATTTCGGCAAATGCCGGCGCAGCATCTGCACGCCGAAGCGCGTGAAATATTCAAATGAGGTCAGCTCGCTCCCGAAGCGCCCGCTGAACGCGACATAGAGTTCGAGGGCACGATCGGCGTCCGGTACGGCGATCACCAGGGTCGCAATTTGCCGCGGCCGCGGCACCAAGCGAAGCGTGGCGGCGGTGACGATGCCGGTCGTTCCCTCGGCGCCGATGAACAGATGCTTCGGATCCAGGCCGGTATTGTCCTTGCGGACGCTGCGCAGCCCGTTCCAGATGCGCCCGTCCGCCAGAACCACTTCCAGCCCCAAGACCAGTGCGCGCATGGTGCCATAGGCCACAACCTGCACGCCGCCGGCATTGGTGGCGATGTTACCGCCGATCTGGCAGGAGCCCTCAGCCGCCAAGCTTAACGGCAACAGGCGGTCGCGCTGCCCCGCCGCCGCCTGCGCCGCCGCCAAGACGACTCCGGCTTCCACCGTCATGGTGTTGTCGATGACATCGACCGCACGGATGGCGTTCATCCGGCGCAGGCTCAGAATGACCTGCCGCACGTCTGGCGCCGGGACGCCGCCGCCCACGAGGCCGGTATTGCCACCTTGCGGCACGATCGCGACTCCGCGCGCGGCGCAGGCCTGCACGGTGATGGCAACCTCCTGCGCATTGCGGGGCAGCACAACGCATTCGGCGGGATGTCTGATCAGGCCGCGGAAATCTGTTTCGAAGGACTGGCGGTCTGCCGTGTCTGTCACGATGGCGCCGGGCGACAGGGCCTGCGCCAGGAATGGGATCAGATCCTGCATTGATTGCTATTCCGCTACTCGTCGAACGTCATGACGCTTTTCGGCATCAGCTGCCGGCCGACGAGGCAGCACAGCACGGTCGTTAGGACGAGGATTATGGTGATGAGCGCATTGATATCCGGCGTGAAGCCGATCCGCATCATCGCCCAGAGCCGCATCGGCAGCGTGTTCTCCGTGCCGGTCAGCATGATGGTGATCATGGTTTCATCGAAGGACAGCGCAAAGGCCAGGACCGCGGCGCCCAGCATCGCGCTTTTCAGATTCGGCAACAACACGAGAGAGAAGGTCTGCCAGCGGCTCGCCCCCAAGTCGTAGGAGGCCTCGATCAAGTTCGCGCTGATGGATTGCAGGCGCATCAGTACAATGCGATAGACCAGCGCTAGAACGAACAGCACATGGCCGATCGCCACCGTGACCAGCGAACGCGGAAAATCGATTTCGCGAAAGAAGATCAGCAGCGACAGCCCGGTAACGATGGGAGGGGTCAAAAACGGCAGGAAGATCAGCAGCTGCAGGAACTCCCGCGCGCGCGACTTTCCGCCAAGGTAATAGAGCGCCATGCCGGTGCCGATGACGGTCGACGCCACCACCGCGACCAAGCCGACGAGAAAGGTGTGACCGACCGCCTCCAGGATGGAGGTGTTGCGCGTCAGCTTGACATAGGCGCTGAGGTTGAACGTGTCCCAGTCGATCGCCCCGCGCTGGATGGTGAAGAAGGACGAGACCACCGAAACCAGGATCGGCCCGTAGAGCAGCGCAAAAACCAAAGCGGTGATGAAGCCGAGCACCAAGGTCGCGACCAAGCTACGCTTCATGCCGTCCCCCGGCGCGACGAACCGTATCTTGCACCCACCACGATGGCGATCACGATGACTCCCATCAGGATGACCGAAAGGGCGGCTCCAAACGGCCAGTTGAAGGCGATGCCGAACTGGCTGTAGACGATGCGGCCGAAGGTGAAGCCCGCCTGCCCGCCGACCATCTGCGGGGTGAGGAAATCCCCGATCGCCAGCACGAACACAAAAGTCGCGGCGGCGACAACGCCGGGCAGACTCATCGGCAGAATCACCCACAGGAACGTCTGCCCGCCGCCGGCGCCGAGATCGGTCGAGGCCTCGAGCAGGTTGCGCGGGATGCGCTCAAGCGACAGCAGGATCGGCAGCACGGCGAACGGGATCAGCAACGCGAGCTGCGTCAGCATGACGGCATTCAGGTTGAAGACGAAGAAGCTGGACGGCGTGTCGATGAGGCCGAGCCCCATCAGCAGCTGGTTCAACAGGCCGTTGGCGCCGAGGATGCTGCGCAGCGCGTAGATCTTGATGATGTAGCTCATCAGGAGCGGCACCAGGATCAGCATGACCAGGGTCGACTTCATCCGCCCCTTGATGCCTGTCAGAAAATACGCGACCGGATAGGCAACCAGGGTCGCCATGGCGGCGACACCGAGGCAGAGCAGGATCGTCTGCCAGAAGACGCGAAAGAACGCCTCGCCAGCGAAAAAGCGCAGGTAATTCTGCAGGGAAAGGCTGTAGTGCATCGCACCACCCTCCACCCAGAAGAAGCTGTAGACCAGGAACGTCAGCAGCGGCACCAGGACGAAGATCACCGGCAACCCGTAGACGGTTGCCACGATCAAGGCCTGTTGCAGCGCGCGCCACCGGCGCCCGTCCGCTCCCTCCCGGCGACCGCTCAGGCCAGAACCACCCTGCATGCCTCGGCTCTCCAACTCGCCACGACCGATTGCCCCACCTGAATCGGCACGCCCTCCGCGCGGCTTTGCAGCCGCACCTGCAGCACGCAGGCGCCCCCCGTATGCACGACTCGCACCGATGTGAGCGCTCCGCTAAAGGAGACTGCCTCAATGCGGCCTTCCATGCGATTGAGTTCTGCATCGAGGCGGGCATCGGCCGGATGCAAAGAAACTTCCTCGGGTCGCACCGCGCCATAGGCAGCAAGTCCGCTGGCGGCGCCCGCGATCTCCGGCTGGCCGTCGACGGCACAGCGGATGGGTCCCCACCCAGCCTCGACATGACGGTAATGATTGCCCGCGGCGCCGAGCAATCCCTTCAGCAGGTTGTTCTCGCCGAAGAAGCGCGCGACGAACTCAGTGCCCGGCCGGTAATATAGGTCGCGCGGTCGGCCGATCTGCAAGACCTTGCCAGCGCTAACGACGCAGATGCGGTCCGCCATGGCGATGGCTTCCTCCTGGTCGTGCGTGACCATCAGGAACGTGGTCTTGATCTCGCGCTGAATGTCCTTCAGGAAGCCTTGCATCTGCTTGCGCAGTTCAACATCGAGCGCACCGAGGGGTTCGTCGAGCAGGATCAGGCGCGGCTGACAGATGATCGCGCGGGCCAGGGCGACGCGCTGGCGCTGGCCACCCGACAATTGCGCCGGGTAACGTTGGCCGTACCCGTCGAGTTGTACCATCCGCAGGCTGCGCGCCACCGTCTGGGCCATGTCCGCGCGGGCCGCGCCGCGCACCCGAAGTCCGTAGCCGACGTTCTCCGCGACGGTCATATGCGGGAACAAGGCATAGTCTTGGAACACGGTGTTAAACGGACGCTGGTTGATCGGCACCTCGGTGATATCGTCACCGCCGAGAATCACCCGGCCCCGGCTAGGCGCCGTGAAGCCGCCGATGATGCGCAGGATGGTCGATTTTCCCGACCCCGAGGGACCCAGGATGGTGATCACCTCGCCGTCACCGACCCGCAAGTCGACATCGGCCAGGACCGGCACGCCGTTGAAGGTCTTGCTAACGGCCCTCAACTCGAGCAGGCATTGTTCGTTCGGCATCTCAATCCCCCGGCAAGGGCCTGCCGACCGGCGGCCCTTGCCAACGTGCCTGTTCAATCGGCCTTGCGGATCACGGCGCCGCCTTGATCTCGTTCCACAGATCCGACCGCAGGGTGGGATTCTCGACCGGTTCCACGTAGATCAGCTTGTCGTCGGGATTGGCGACATCAGTCTCGGTCACCGTGTTGCCGTAGCCGGTGCGCTCCGACATCTGCGCACTGATCTTCTTGTCGAGCAGGAAGTTAATCCACTGCTCGGCCAGCTCCTTTTCCTTGACGCCGCTGGTCAGCGCCCAGGTGTCGAGCCAAGCAAGCGCGCCTTCGCTGGGGATGATGTAGCCGATATTCGCGCCCGCGGCCTCCATGGCCTTCACCTGCAGCCGGCCGAAGTTGGCCCAGATCAAGGCGACGTCGTTGTTCTGGTAGATCTGCGTCCCGTCATCCATGTTGGTATAGAAGGTCAGCACGTTGCTCTTGAGTGCGATCAGCTTGGCCTTGATCTGTTCGTACTGCTCCGGCGACAGGTTGAACGGATCGGGAAAACCCATCACCAAAGCGGTGAACGAGAAATTGTATTCGCCGTTGTCATAGGCCAGCACCTTGCCCTGGTATTTCGGATCCCAAAGGATGGACATGCTGGTCGGCGTCGGCTGCACCTTATCCTTGTCATAGATGAGGCCGCCGCTGGCATCGAAGGCGAAGGGAATGGCGTGCACCTTGCCGTCCCGCGTGATGCCCTGGACCTTGGTCAGATTGCTGAAGCGTGGCAGCGTCGCCTGCTGGTTCGGAATCGCGGCGAGATCGATTGGCGTGGTCAGGCCGGCATCGATGTAGCGCTGCAGTTGGGCGGAGTTGACGGCGAAGATGTCGAAGTCCTTGCCTTCGCTGCCCATCATCTTGGCCCAGATCTCGTCATCGCTCGCGATGAAGACCACTTCGACATCGGCGCCGGTCTTCTCCTCGAACTCCTTCACCCAATCGTCATCGGCATAGCCCTGCCACGACATGATGCGCAGCTCCTTGGCCTGCGCCGGGGGCGCCGCCAGCAGCGCCGAGACCGCCGCCGCGCCGAGCACACTTAGAAACCGATTGTTGATCCTGATCATTGTGTTTTCTCCCAGTTCTGCTCGTTATTGCTGCCGAATTCGCTTCGGCTGACGTGATCCGATGTGATTCGTTCAAAGGAAATGCCGTTGCGTTTCGGCGCGCCGGCGCTCATAACCGCGCCGCAGTTCGCCGATCTCTGCATTCTGCGCCACCGAAGGCGGCGCGATGTCCCAGAAGGTATGTTTGGTGCCGACTGACATGGCGTGCGGCGCCACCTCGATGACGATGACATTCACGCCCGGCGCGGCATCGGCCGCCTGCAGCGCCACCGTCAGAGCTTCGGGCGTGCTCACCCGCTGCTCCTTCGCGCCCAGGCTCTTCGCATTCGCCGCCAGATCGATCGACATGTAGGGGCCATTGAGCTGGCCCTCATTGTCGCGGCCTCGGAACTCGGTCGAAAAGCCGGCGCCAGTGGTCAGGCGCTGCAAGTCGCGGATGATCTGGTAACCCTTGTTGTCGAAGATACAGATCGTCAGCTTGATGTTCTCGCGCACCGCGACCAGCAGATCGCTGGGGTTCATCAGATAGGTGCCGTCGCCGATGCAGACATAGACGTTCTGCTCTCCGGCTAGACACAAGCCGAGGGCCGAGGGAATCTCGTAGGTCATGCAGGAGAAGCCGAATTCCAGGTGGCAGCGCTTGGCATTGCGGCTGTCCCACAGCTTGTTGATGTCGCCCGGCAGGCTACCGGCGGCGCTCACCACATAGGAATCGCCCCGCGCCGCGTCGTTCACGATCTTCAGGGCTTGCGCCTGGGTCATCTGCGCTCCGCTCTGCGGCACCAGCGTGGGCTCCACCTTGGCCGCCCATTCCTGGGCCGCGCGCTCGCGCTCCTTGTTCCAAGCCACGATCGGCGCCACACCCGCAGCGCGCGCGGCCCGCGCCAGGGCTACGAGCCCGACGCGGGCGTCGGCCAGGATGTATTCCGCCGACATCTTGATGGCGTCGCGGCCGGCCAGGTTGATCGAGGCGAACTTCGCCGCCGGGTTCTGAAACAGCGTCTGCGAGCAGGTAGTGACGTCGGTGAGCCGCGTGCCGACCGCCAGGACCAGGTCCGCCTGCGAGGCCAACTCATTGGCCGCGACATTGCCGGCGACGCCTAGCGCGCCGACAGCCAGCGGCGATTCCGCCGGCATGGTGCTACGGCCGGCAACGGTCTCGACGACCGGAATGCCGAATTCCTCGGCGAAGGCGCGCAGTTCGGCCTCGGCCTCAGAATAATAGACCCCGCCGCCGCTGATGAGCAGCGGACGCGACGCCTTGCGCAGCAGGGCGAGCACCCGATCGACCTGCGCCTGCTCGGGTGGGCGCCGTTCGACATGCCAGACGCGCTTGGCGAAGAACTCTTCTGGATAGTCGGTGGCTTCGGTCTGGGTGTCCTGGCAGATAGAGATGGTCACCGCGCCGGTGTCGGCGGGGCTGGTCAGGACGCGCATCGCTTCCAGAAGCGAGGGAATGATCTGCTCGGGGCGCGAGATCTTATCGTAGAAGGCGCTGACCGCACGGAAGCCGTCCGCCACCGAGAGGTCGAAATTGGTGGCGTGCTCCAGCTGCTGCAGGACCACGCCCTGGCGCCGCGAGGCGTAGTGGTCGGAGGTCAGCAGCAGCACCGGCACGCGCTGCACCGTCGCACCGGCAGCACCGGTATACATGTTGGCCGTGCCGGGGCCGATGGAGGCGGTACAGACCATCGTCGCAAGGCGCCTGCGCGCGCGGGCGTAGCCAACCGCCATGTGCACCATGCTCTGCTCATGGAACGGCTGGTAGAAGGGCACTTGGCCGCCTTCCTGCGCGAACCCCTGCCCGAGGCCGGAGAGATTGCCGTGGCCGAAAATCCCGCAGGCGCCGCCGATCAGGCGCTGCTCACGGCCATCGCGCTCGCTCCACTGGTTCATCAGAAATCTCACGACAGCCTGGCCGGTCGTGAGCCGGACGGTAGTCACCATTCCCCTGATCCCTTCCTGCCCGGCGGTTGCGCCGGCCGTGCCGGCTTGCTTCATTGCTTCGCGGATCGGTCCGGCGACGATCCGCGTTTCTTAAATACCGTAACACGTGTTTCTAATAATGCAACATGTGTTTCAGATATGTCCAATAATTTGAGAACGCAGGGTGCTGCTGCGGGCGGGCTGCCTGCTTTGCTGGCGGAGATCAGGCCGCGCGTTGAATGGGGTTCAGCGCAGAGCAGGGCTTGATCAGCGAACCGAATCGGAGCCGAAAAGAGCTTTCTCGATGTTGCGCGCAGCTTCGACGACGCGGGCGATGGCTTCGTATTGCTGGTCGACCGCGCCCTTCAGATGCGCGGCAACCAGCGAGATGCCGATCGAAGCGCGCGGATAGCCATGCTGGTCGAGAATCGGGCAAGCGATGCAGGTGACCTGCTCATTGCCCTCGCCGCGATCGAACGAGACGCCGGAATCGCGGATCGCCTTGGCTTCCTTGTCCAGCGCCGCGAGGTTGCGCAAAGTCCGCTCGGTGTGACGTTCGAACTTCAGCTTCTGGCCCATCTCCCGTCGTTCCCGCTCGGGCAGGTTCGCGTAGATCGCCTTGCCCACCGCGCTGGAATAGAGCGGCTCAAGATCGCCCACCGCCTGCTTGACCGCGACTTTGGCCGGCGACTTCACTACTTCAACCAAAATGGCCTGAATGCCGTGGAGAATCGCCAGATGGGACCATTGGCCCGAGCTATGGGCAAGTTCGATAAGCGCCGGGCGCACCTGCTCGATCATCTGCTCGACCACCGGTGCCAAGCGCGGCAGCGCCAGAAGCTTAGGGCCGATGGAGTAGACCTTGAAGGATTCGTTGCGCGAGATGAAGCCCTCGGCCTCCAGCGTGCGCAGGAAACGCAAGGCGGCGCTGCGGTCCATCTGGAACTCTTCGGCGACGTCGCGCAGGCGAACCAGGCGGCTCGACTTAACCACATACTCGAGAACCCGCAGGCCGCGGGCCAGCGTGCTCAGCGTTCCGGTTGAGAATCCCTCATTCGAGGCGCTCTTCTCGCGCGTTTCGGAATTGCCACGAGGCTTGGGGCTTGCCATTCAACGACCGTCAGCTCTTTCGGCTGGACATAGTGACTGGAGATAACTTCCAGGTGGAATTCCTGGCGCCGAGAATCACGGCGGGACTCCACAGTGGTGGATAATAATGGAACATCCAGCGCATGGCAAAGGCCAGCGTCGCATCCTGCGGCGCCGCCCGGAGAAGAGTGCCTCCGATTGTGACGTGTCTGCCTCGCTACGCTCAGCGCGTCGCGAATTCCACCGCCTTGCCGGTCCGCCCGGATTCCTCCGCCGCGATCGAGAAGCGCAGGATGTCCCGGCCCTGCTGCACGGTCAACAGCGGCGCGCCGCCGCCGGTCAGGACGCCGATATAGTGGCGCACGGATTGGACAAAGCTCGCCTCCCAGCCGGTGGCCATGTTGTGGAAAGTCTTCACGGTGCCGTCCCGGTAGAGCATCACAGGCGGCGGGTCGCCGATGCGCCCATGGCCGCAGTTTATCCACAGCACACCCTTGGTGCCGGTGATCTCCACCCGGTCATCCTGCGCGTAGTGCTTGGTGATGATCTCAAGCTCCGGCGAATACACGATCTCGAGGTTTCCCATGCGGTTGCCGGGGAAGCGGAACGAGATCATCGCCGGCGCATCGAACACAAAGCCTTCGGGCGTCGTGGTTTCGCCGATGAAGGCGTGGATCACTTCGGGATTGCCCATGAAATACCAGGCCAGAGCGAAGTGATGATGGCCGTCATCGAACACCAGCGGCCCGCCGCCGGCCAGGTGGCGGCTCTGCCGCCAAGCATCCGAGCTTGGCGGGATGGTCCAACCGGTCCTGGGGTCACCGGGGTTGCTCTTGACCCGGATGGTCAGGGGCTCGCCGATGGCGCCGGCATCGACCAACTCCTTCGCCTTCATGACCGGCGGGTAGAAAATGAAGTTCTCGAACACCCGAAACGGCCGTCCCGCGGCCTCCGCTGCATTCACCAGGGTATTGGCCTCGTCCATGCTCATGCACATCGGCTTCTGCAGCGAAACCGCCTTGCCGGCGGCAATGGCCGCCAACGCCGTGGACAGATGCAAATGGTGCGGCAGCAGGATCTCCACCATGTCGACATCGGGGTCGGCCAGGAGGTCCTGCACATCGGTGTAGATCCGCGCCTCGTCGACGCCCCATTTGCGCGCGCGCGCGTTGGCCAGGTCGGGATCGCGGTCGCAGAGGGCCACGATCTGGGCCTTGGGATTGTCGACATACTCGACGGCGTGAAGATCGGAAATCCGGCCGGTGCCGATGATCCCCACGCGCACAGAACTGAGCATCAGAGGCTCCCCATTGGTTTGGCGTGCAAGGTTAACCCCAGCATCGCTCCCAGATAATCCGTTTCTAATTTCTTGTTGCATATATGTCAATATATGTTTCACTATTTTTCACAAATGGACATGGACGGGAGTGCGGCAGGTGTATGAGCGGTTCGGTCTCTGGATCCAAGGTGCATGGCGGCCAGCGCGCGACGGCCGCAGCCAGGTGGTGCTTGATCCCGCCGATGAAACCGTGCTTGGAGAAGTTCCCTGCGCATCGGCCGAGGACCTGGACGACGCGCTCGCAGCCGCGGCGCAAACCGCCCGATCATGGCGTGTCACACCGGCCTGGGAACGCTCCGCAATCCTGCGCCGCACCGCAGTCGAGCTCCGGGCGCGCGTGGACGAGGCAGCCGAATTCATGTCGCGGGAAACCGGCAAGCCGATCGCTGAAGCCCGCGGTGAAATGAATGCCGCGGTCGAGCAGTTCGACTGGCATGCCGACGAGGCACGCCGAGTCTTTGGCCATACGCTCGACGGCCGCGACCCGAATACCCGGCTCAACGTCAGGTATGATCCGGTCGGGCCGGTCGCGGCCTTCACCGCCTGGAATTTCCCCGCCCTACTCCCCGCGCGCAAGATCGCGGCCGCCCTTGCCGCGGGCTGCACCATCATCCTCAAGCCTTCGGAAGAAACGCCTTCGAGCGCATATTTCATCGCCGAGGCGGCACATGCCGCCGGTCTGCCCGCTGGTGTCCTGAACGTCGTCACGGGCGATCCCGCGGGAATTGCCCAGCACCTGATTGGGTCTCCCATCATCCGCAAGGTGTCTCTCACCGGGTCGGCGCGTGTCGGCAAAACACTGATGCGGATGAGCGCTGAGGGAATGAAGAAGATCACCATGGAGCTCGGTGGGCACGCTCCGGTTCTTGTTTTCGCCGATGCTGATCCAATCGCGGCGGGCGAAGCGTGCGCCCGCGCCAAGTTCCGCAATGCGGGACAAGTCTGCATCTCGCCCAGCCGGTTCTACGTGCATCGGTCCATCTACGAAGCTTTCGCTGCGGCGATGGTGCAGGCGGCACAGGCCCTGCGCATCGGTCGGGGCCTTGATACGGGTGTGGAATTCGGGCCGATGGTCAATGCGCGTGGCAGGGACCGCGCGGCGGCGCTGGTCGAGGACGCATGCGCGAGAGGCGCCCACTTGCTAACTGGCGGGAAAGCTCCGGCCGGCTTCGCGCGCGGCTTCTTCTATGAACCGACCATCCTTGGCAGCGTGCCAGATTCGGCTCGTATCATGCACGAAGAACCGTTCGGGCCGGTGGCGCCGCTTACCGCGTTCTCCGACTTCGACGAGGTCATCGCGCGCGCCAACAGCGTTCCCTTCGGTCTGGCGGGTTACCTGTTCTCGCGTTCCCTCGAAACGGCGATCCGCGCCTCGGAGGCCCTCGAGGTCGGCATGGTGGGCGTCAACGACCTCCTCATCGCGGCCGCGGAGATCCCCTTCGGCGGCATCAAGGATAGCGGCACCGGACGGGAAGGCGGCCGTCTGGGGATATTCGACTACCTCGCACCGAAATACGTGAAGTTGCGCATCGCCTAGGCGGTGCACAGGAGGACGGCATGCAAAACCACGACCAGACCCGCCGAGGCCTTGCCCGCGGCCTGACCAACTACGGGGATCGGGATTTCAGCCTCTTCCTGCGGCGCTCATTTGCCAGCGCCATGGGCTATGGGCGCGAGATGCTGGACCGGCCGATCGTCGGCATCGCCCACTCAGCCAGCGGCTTCAACAACTGCCACCGGCATTTTCCGGACCTGATCGAGGCGGTGAAGCGCGGCGTGCTTACGGCCGGAGCGCTGCCCATCGAGTTTCCGACCATCTCGCTCGGCGAATCCTTCCTCAACCCAACGAGCCTCAAGTTCCGCAACCTGATGTCAATGGACGTGGAGGAGATGATCCGCGCCCAGCCCATGGATTCCGTGGTGCTGGTCGGCGGGTGCGACAAGACAGTCCCCGCGCAACTGATGGGCGCGGCATCGGCGGATATTCCGGCTATTCAGCTTGTCGCGGGGCCAATGTCGACCAGCAGGCATCGCGGCGAACGGCTCGGCGCCTGTACGGATTGCCGCCGATTCTGGGCCCAGCATCGCTCGGGAAATGTTGATGCGGAGGAAATCTCCGCAGTCGAGCAGCGGCTCGCATCCACGGCCGGTACCTGCGCAGTAATGGGGACAGCCAGTACCATGGCATCGCTGGCGGAGGTCTTGGGGATGATGCCGGCCGGTGCGGCGGCAATTCCTGCAGTGGACGCCGACCGCCTGCGCATGGCGGAAAGCACGGGGCGCATTGCCGTCTCGTTGATCGGGTCCGACCGGCGCCCGAGCCGCATTCTGACCGCGCGGGCCTTCGAGAACGCGGTCCGCCTGTTGCTGGCGCTCGGCGGCTCCACCAATGCCATCATCCATCTGGCCGCGATCGCTGGCCGTCTTGGCTTGTGCATCGACCTGGCGCAGATGAACGCGCTCAGTGACACAACGCCCGTGCTGATCGATCTCAAGCCCACAGGCACCGGCTATATGCAAGATCTGCACGCCGCAGGCGGGATCCCTGCCGTCCTGCGCGAACTGCGCCCCCTCCTTCACCTGGACTGTATCACGGTGACCGGTGAGACAATTGGCGAGCGTATCGATGCCGCCAGTGACTGGGTCGATCGAGCGTTTGTCCGCCCCATGACAGATCCCATTCGAGAAACTGGCGGGCTCGTCGCTTTGTTCGGCAATCTTGCGCCGCAGGGTGCCGTCCTCAAGCGCGCCGCCGCCGACCCGACACTGTTTGAGCGCGAAGGTCGTGCAGTCGTATTTGAGTCGCTCGCCGATCTGGCGGCGCGGATCGACCATCCGGATCTGGACGTGACGCCGGATGATTTCCTGGTGCTGCAGAATGCCGGTCCCGCCAGCGAGGCGGCCATGCCCGAAGCAGGTTACCTGCCGATCCCGGCAAAGCTCGCCAAGGCCGGGATCAAGGATATGGTTCGCATCTCCGACGCCCGCATGAGCGGCACAGCCTATGGCACTGTCATCCTGCATGTGTCCCCCGATGCTGCGTCCGGCGGCACGCTGGGGCTCGTCCGGAACGGGGACCGGATAAGGCTTAGTGTCGCCGACAGGACACTTGAACTCATCGTGGATGACCGAGAGCTAGTCCGACGCCGATCCAAAATCACCGCCCATGGACGTTCTGCATCTCGCGGGTATCAGCATCTATACGATGCCCACATTCTTCAGGCGAACGAAGGTTGCGATTTCGACTTCTTGCAAGCTGCGAAGATCTCATCCAGCGCATCACCGCGGTGAGCCGTTCAAACAGACGGCACACTCCCGCTACAAGGCATGAGGGCAGCTCTCGCAGAATCACGCTTCCGCGCAGATCAGAACGGTCACGACGCGCCGAAAACCCAGCCACGGGGTATGTCCACTCCTCCCATAAACGAGACATCGCTGGCGCGGCATCAAGGTCTCATTCGTGCCATAAGCCCGACATTCCTTCTCCTGCCGATGTCAAATCGAGCAGAGTGAATTATGCGAGTGTCCGGTCGGCATCATGGTGCAGAAGGGCAACCCGAAGAACGTCAACGGCCTGGATGACCTATGCGGCTTGATCGTCGCATCGCAGACCGGGTATCGCAACGATCTATGCGAAAGAGCAGTCGGAGAAGTGCGCTGCGGAAGGACGCCCAGCAGATTCCGCGCCATCGGCGCAGCATCAGCGAGGAAAAGCGCAGCCTCGTACGCCACCTCTCCTCACCGGTTATGGCCATGCCGCCGTTGTACGGCAGAGCGGCGTGTCAGGTGGAACGGTGAGCAAGCTTCGCCAGGATCTCAAAGCGAATCTGCGGCTTTATCGCAACACAGAGGGCCCGGTTTGCGTGCCGTCTGCGTGCCGCGACGACGAGACCGCTCAGACGATCCAGACTCTAGGCATTTGAAAAAGAGTGGTGGGCCCGGCAGGACTCGACGCGGACGGTAGCGGACACAGTCATCGATCGGACGGGTCAGCCGGCATGGCAGATCATCCTGGAACCAACATCGATCGTTCGCGACTTCTGCCAGTTGCTGTCGCTGGCAAAACGGAGCGTTGAGAGTTGTCTCCAGGCCGCAGTCTTAGCCATCAAACAACTTCTTGAGCATCGACACTGCCGCATCAGGTGCGGTGAGAACCGGTATATTGACCTTCTTGGCCACAACGCCGGCTGCACGAGAGGTAGAGAAATGCGCGAGCATGATCGCATCACAATCCTCCAACTCGGGAGCGCGGTCAGCGACCAGCCGGTTGTGGTCATCGGCCCGGCCCTTTCGCAAGAAGTCGATCGCGTCATCCACAAGTATCGTCCTCAGCCTCGCTTGCGAGCCGGTTTCCTGCACGAACTCCTGGAATTCGTCCGTCATTGTGCGAACGGCCGGCGCAAACGTCGCCAACATGCCGATGTTCTGCCCCTTGGCTATTGCCGCCTTGAACATGGCCTCGTTCGGCTTCAGGACGGGAATCGGAAGCTCCGCCCGCAGGCGATCGATCGCCGGTCCAAAGGCCGAGCAGGTGATCAGAATAGCCTGAGCGCCCATGCGCCATCCATATCGCCCGAAATCCACAAAGCGATGGATCATTTCTTGCGAAAGATCATCCTCCTTTGCGCGGTCGATCGTCAGGCCGTCATCGAGCAGGTTTACAAGCTCAACCTCAGCCCAGTTTCGCTCGAATGCCGCACGGATCGGGTCCATTGCGACCGGAGTCGCGTGGAGGAGTACGATGCGGGGTGGCTTGATCACTGAAGCTCCTACCGTGACGTGGAGACATGGGTTAGGCGAGACACCAAGCCTGCCGCCTCATACGCTGCGTGGGCGGACTTAGATGCCAACGTTTCGAGAAACGCCGACGCCCCTTCTCGATCCGCTGCCTCCGTGAACATGGCCGCCGAGAAGTTCGTCGTCGACTGTACTTCGTCGGGAAACGGGCCTACGACTTCGACTCCAGGCACGGAGATCAGCTCACTGATCTGTTGAACAGCCAGAGCTGCTTCGCCTGTGACGAGCTTCTCCGCCGTGAAGCCCGCCGGGATTGTCACCGCGGTGATCCTGTCCGCGATTCCCAGTCGGGAAATCAGCGCACTGAAATAGATGCCGCTGGCACCACCAGTCGAAAAGGCGACCCCTTCGGCCTTCAAGAGCGCGTCTCGAAAGGACGCGACGGTCGAGATGTCCGGATGTGGCGCGCCGCTCGGCACCGCCACGCCGAGCACGGCGCTCGCGATGTCCACCCGCCCATGTGGGTCGATAATGCCCTCGCCCTCCAGGGCGTCCATCGATTCATCGATCGCGACGATAACGTCGGCGCGCCGACCGTCTCTGATCTGACGCATCAACACAGTCGTCGGCTGCCAGACTATGTCCAGATGAAGGCCGGTGGCCGCCTGGAAACTCGCCACGATCGACCGATCAAACGCCACCTTGACAGCGATCGCACTCATGACGGAGAGAACGCCCGCCCCTCCCGATCCAATCGCTGGCGCGTCACGCATGCGGCGATCCTTTTACGTGCCTTACAATGCCCGACGTGATCTCCTCCAGTTGCCTCAATCCCAGAAGCGCCATGTTGCGATCGAGTTCGTCCCGAAGCAACGCCATCGCATGGAGGACCCCATCGGCGCCTCCGATTGCCGCGGCATAGAGAAAAGGCCGCCCGACAAATACAAAATCCGCGCCGAGGGCGAGGGCTTTGACGACATCGGTGCCCCTGCGAATGCCACCGTCCATCATGACGGCCATGCTCTTCGCCTCGGCCCGAAGCTCCGGCAAGACCCGAATTGGCGATATGGCGTAGTCGAGCTGGCGACCGCCATGATTGGAAGCGATGATTCCGTCAGCCCCCACGTCGCGGGCCTTTGCGACGTCGTGCCGGGACAGCAAGCCCTTTATGATCAGCTTGCCTTTCCAGACGTCGCGTATGAGTGCGACGTGCTGCCAGGAGAGACGATCCCGGTGATCCATATTGCGAACCAGGTTCTGGGACAGCATCGGTGGACCCTGCGTTGCGTCCATGTTCTCGAAGTGCGGCACGCCGCTTCTAAGAAAGGTCCGCGCAACTGTACCAAGGAACCAGCGTGGATGGAGCGCACTGTCAAGCGCGACCTTTGGCGTGATGCGCAAAGGCATGCTGAAGCCGCTACGCACGTTGTTTTCGCGGTTGCCTGGCACGGGCGTATCGGCGGTAACGACCAACGTCTCGAAGCCCGCCGCAGCAACCCGCCCGAGCATCGCGCGGATCCGCAGGTCGTCACCGGGCAGATAGGCCTGGAACCAGGCACCCGGATACTCGCGATGAATGTCCTCCAGCTTTGTGAGGGACGAAGCGCTCAGAATCATCGGTACGTTCGCTACCCGCGCCGCTTGCGCCAACACCTTGTCACCATCGTAGGCTACGATCGCCGCCCCGCCCAAAGGTGACACGCCAAACGGCGAAGCATAGCGGTTTCCGAGCAACGTGCGGCTCTGATCGCGACAAGACACGTCCACAAGCTGGTTGGGTATAAGAGCGAATTCCCCATAGACCGCTTCCGCCTCGAGCATGCTCGCGCGCGTTTCGACCGCTCCGTTGACATAGCCGTACAGCATTTTCGGCAATAGACGCCGCGCCGCGTCTTCGAAATCGCGCAATGACAAGTAGGACCCGAAGCGGCGTGATGTTCCGGCGCCGGCGCGCCTGTGAACGGCGATGACCTGCTCCGGCACTGAGCTCAACACACTCGATGCCGGGTCACGCAGTGAAGGAGAGATTCCGTCACTGCCATTCTCTTGACCGACAGAACTAGTCATCGAGAACGACCGTATGTTGTGGCAACCAGCTGATCTTGACAGCCTCGCCGGCCTCAAATCGTCGCGTCTCACGGTTCTGCTGGAACACCGAGAATGTCGACGGCGGTGTCGACACCTGATAGGTCACCGATGCGCCCATGTAGACCGGCTGAATAACATTTGCCGGCAGGATGTTCCACTGTGATCCGCTGGTTCCGGCGGGCTGCTGTTCCCTGTGAATCAGGACTTTCTCCGGGCGCACCGTCAGCGTGACCGACGATCCGGAGTGCGGCAGTGCGCGGTTGGTAAAGATGCGCGTGCCGTCCGGCAGCTCCACCGCGCCGATCCCTCCCTGCACGCCGAGGGAAACGCCCTTCAAGAAATTCGTCGACCCGAAAAATTCCGCCGAGAACGCATCTCGAGGATTTTCGTAGACGTCATCCGGTCTGCCCACCTGCACCACTTTGCCCTGGCGGAATATGGCAATGCGGTCGGACAGCGTCAGCGCCTCCTCTTGATCATGGGTGACGAGGATGGTCGTGATTCCAACCTCCCGCTGGATCTGCCGCAATTCGATTTGCATGTGCTGCCGCAGGTTCCGGTCGAGGGCACCGAGCGGCTCGTCCAGCAGCAACACACGCGGGCGGGAGACCAAGGCGCGCGCCAGAGCGACCCGTTGCTGCTGCCCGCCCGACAGCTCTCGCGGGCGGCGAGAGCCGTAGCCGCCGAGCTGCACGAGATCGAGGATCCTTTCCACGCGCGACTTGATCTCAGCGGATTTTGTCTTTCTGACCGAAAGCGGATAGGCGATGTTCTCGAACACCGTCATATGCGGAAAAAGCGCGTAGTTCTGAAACACCATGCCGACGTCGCGCTTGTAAGTCGGAATTCGGCTGACGTCGGCACCGTCCACCAGGATCTGCCCCATGGTCGGTGTCACGAAGCCGGCAATCGAACGCAGCAAGGTGGTTTTGCCGCTGCCGCTGGGACCGAGTAAGCCGAAAAACTCCCTGTCGGCGAAGGTCAGCGAAACCTGGTCCAGGGCGTAGACCTCACCGTATGTCTTGGTGACCTGCTGGATATCGACAGTGCTCATTTCGAGCCTCCGAACCGATAGAATCTCGACACAAAACCAAGCAGAAGCATCGATACGACCATGATGATGGTGGAGATTGCATTGATCTCCGGTGTGAAGCCTTTTCGGATCGAGGCGTATATCTCGACGGGCAGCGTCGTAACGCCGGGCGGCGCAAGGAAATAGGACGTGACGAACTGGTCGAACGAGATGGCGAAGGCGAACAGGGCCGCCGCCGCGACGCCGGGGGCAATCATCGGCAGGGTCACTCGGACGAATGTCTGCCACGGGTTTGCCCCGAGTGTCGCCGATGCCTCCTCGAGATCGGCGGCGAAGCTTTGAAAGCGCGCGCCGACCACGACGATGACATAGGGCAGAGACAGCGCCACGTGTGCCAGCAACATCGCATGAAGGCCGCGGCCGATACCCGAATGATAGAAGAAGATCAGCATTGACGTCGCGAGGATGAGCCACGGAACCGCCATTGGGGGAAGAAGGAGAATCTGCAGGATGGCATGTCCACGCACGCGATACCGGGACATCGCCAATGCCGCCATCGTCCCGACGATCGTTGCGACTATCGTGCTGGCGACCGCCAGGATGACGCTGTTGCGTCCCGCCCTCCACAGGACCTCGTTGCCGGCGAGTTGCTGATACCAGATCAGGCTGAAGCGGAACGGCAGTTCATAGTCGCTCGACTCGTTAAATCCCATCGCGATCATGATCAAAATCGGGACATAGATGAAGGCGAGCAGGCAGCAGAGGTAGCCGTAGCCGATCAGCTTCCGGCATTTGGCCATGGTCTCCTGCCGGGAATGCAGGCGGGCCAGCATCCTGTCGCGGATTCTTGCACGTCGATTTGAGCTTCCCTCGATCGACGGGGCAGCGAAGTCCGGCATCTATGCCACCTTCACCCTGTTCTTGAGGAATGGATATGCGAGCGCCAGAATGATCGCCACGATCCCGAGCAAGGTGAAGGAAAGCGCGGCACCGAGCGGCCAGTTGAACACTTCGGTGAACTGATCCTCGATTACCGTGCCAAGCATGATGCCATCACGCCCGCCCAAAATGCGCGGCTCCATGAAGGAGCCGACCACGGGGATGAAGATGAGCACGACACCCACCAGAAGTCCTGGCAGGCTGAGTGGCAGAATAATGCGACGAAAGACCGTCAGGTTCGAGCCGCCCAGGGACTGTCCCGCCTCGATGAGCGAGTCGTCAATCGCCTGAAGCGATATGTAGCACGTCAGGATCATATAGGGCACGAACGAGTGCACGAGCCCGATCACGACCGCAGGATAGCTATAGAGGACCCCGATGGACGGAGCACCCGGGATGAGCAAATGCAGGACCTGATCGATGACGCCGTCCGTCCGGAGAACCATCGTCCAGGCAAAGATCCGAATGAGCGCGTTGCTCCAGAACGGCAGGATGACCAGGAGCAGGATGGCCTCGCGCCATCGTCCTTTCACGGTGCGCGCCAGGACGAGCGCCGCGGGGTAGCCGATCAGCACGCAAAAGAACGTCACCTGGGCACCCAGCATGATGGACCGCCAGGTGAGGAACCGATAGAAATCGCGCTGGAAGAACGAGGCGTACTGCTCGAGGCTGAACGTCACCTCCGCGGTGCCCATCGGCATCCGGGACATGAAACTGAAGTAGAACATCACAGCCAGCGGCAGAAACACAGTGATTCCGAGCCAGACGAATGCCGGCGCGGTCAGTCCATAGCCGATCCATGTGCGACTGACTTTCATCGGATGGATCCTCAGATACCTGGCGGCATTGCTTCGTCAGATGCGGTTGGCCCATGCCGCCTTTTCGGTGGCGGCCTTGGATGCAGCGAGCGCACTCAGATCAATTGCCCGCTTGAGCTGCGAGTCGCGGACACCCGGCGATATCTGATTGATGCGGGCCATGCTTGACGGCGTCAGTCCCTGCAGCGCACCGCAGATGCCCCCGGCCATGCACCCGATCGTGTCACAATCCCGTCCAAAATTGGCGCCGAGGACCGTCGCCTGCCACGCATCTCCTTCGGCGAGCAACACGATCGCAAGTGTGGCCGGAACGGTTTCCCTGCTGTCGCAAATAACCTCCTGGCGGAAGCTCTTGTGATACTCCGTCCGGAAAGCGCGAAAGTCCCTGGAGCTGCGGGCAAGCTCGAGCGCCGAGACGATTAACCTGCGCATCTCTTCAGCGCTCCAGCTCCGCACACTCTGCAATGCCGCCTGTAGCACGGATTCCACAGTCGCATCCGGCGCGAAGGCGGCAGCGACTGCCGCCGCTATGGCTGACGCGCCGTCCTGGCAGAACGCGTTCTCCGTGACATGCACGAGGCTGGCAATCTCCGCGGCCTGGGCGGCTGCTGCCACCGGATGTCCCGCATTGACGATGCTGACGGGCGCGATCGCCATCGCCGAGGTCGAGCTGGGCATCGTGCCGACGGCAAGCAGCTGCGGCGGATAGTTGCGCGAGATCTTGTCGACTGCGTGCAGGATGGAAGGGAAAAACCGGTCCGCCTTCTCGCCCAGGATGATTGCGCGGTGCTCCTTCCACTCGGCGGCCCAATCATCGGCCGTGGCATAGCCGCTTGTCTTCAGCATCGCCTCGGCAAGCAAATCGCGCATGAAGACATCATCCGTGCCCTCACCCTCGAAGCTCTCGACCCACCCGAACCGGCGCTCTATCTCTTCCGGCTCGAGCAGCTCCGTCGGCGATCCCATCGCATCGCCGATGACACCGAAGGCGAGGCAAGCGAACGCATGCTGCTCGAGCTTGGATAGCGTGTCGACGGATCGCAAGGCATTCCTCCCAAATCAAAACCCGGGCAACGCATCGCTGAGCAACGCGCAGCCCGGGTTCGAGCTTGCTCCTATTCGGCGAAATAGGCCTTCGTTTCCTGCCACAGGTTCAGATACGACTGCCGCTGCTCGTCGCTGAGAGCCCCCTTGAAGTTGATTCGGGCCATGTTCTCCGGCGTCGTGAGGACGGTGCGGGTCTCCGATGCCTCGGGGAGCTCTGCAACGGCCGCGCCGTTCGCCGGCACGGGCGCACCGCCCGCTTGAGCCCAGTGGCGATAGAACTGGATGCTGGTCATATAGTCGATGAAGGCGTTGGCGAGAGGCTTCTTGGATGTCCCTGCCGGAACGACCAGCGAGTCGCGAAAAGCGATCGCTCCTTCCTTCGCCACCAAGTAGCTGACGGGCACTTTCTGGCCGATGGCCTTGTCCGCACTGCTTGTCCAGAAGATGGACAGGTCGCATTCTTTCGCCGCCACAAGCTTGCGCCACTCGTCTTCAGACTTCCAGAAAGCCTTGATTTGCGGCTTCAAGGCCCGAAGCTTCTCTGCCACAGCGTTGAGGTCCTGCGGCTGGTCGGGATTTTGCCCAATGGCGAGGGCGGCAAAGCGCACCGAATCCTCGGGATCGTCGCGCCAACAGACTCGGCCGGCATATTTCGGATCCCACAGGATCTCCAGAGAAGTCGGAGCCTCCTTGAACACATTCGTGTCGTAGACCACGGACGTCACGCCCCAGATCCAAGGCACGCCGTACACTTGGCCGTCGATGACAAGCTGCGGCGATTCCCTCAGCTCGGCAAACAGCTGCGAATAGTTCTTCAGGGCTTCCGTATCGACCGGCTCAAGAAGCCCTTCCCTCACCGCCTGACCGACGAAGGCGACGTTGAGAACGACCACGTCGTAGTAGCCCGGATTCGTGTGGAGCTTGGTGAAGACTTCCGGATACGAGGTGATGTAGTCATGGACGACCTTGGCGCCGGTCTGCTCCTCAAATTCGGCCAGAGCGCTCGGATCGTCGGTTCCCCAGCCCTTCCAGTTCAAGACATGAAGTTCCTCAGCCTCAGCCAAGCTGGGCAGTGCCGCTGCCGTGATCAGCGCGGAAAGTCCGACAGCAAGCCTTGCCAGACGCGCGCGAAATTTACCGGACCCCCTTGTCATTGCGCTCCCTCCCTGAATGGTGTGTGGCGGTCGTTAAATAAGTAAGCGCTTACATATTTCACCCAGAAACAACCATGTCAAGAGCGGGACAGATTGATTTCAGACGGCCTTCTATTCTAAGTAGCTTAGGAAATAATGGGCAATTGCGTCCTATTGGCATGTTCGAAGCCTGCCGCTTGGGCCGGAATACCACTGTAAGCGTTTTCTTATTCAGCTTGACAGGGACCCTGGGGTGGATGATTTTTCCGACCTGTGGAGCGCCTGGGCGACAAGCCGGCGGGTTGTCGGAACGTGGAATGCTCAGGCACGACTAAGACGACGGGTCGTGAATGAAACTGCTTATCACAGGTGCGAGCGGGGGCATCGGGCGAGTCCTTCGCGAAGGTCTGGCCGGCCAATATGATCTCGTGCGCCTCGCTGACGTCGTACCCCTTCCGGTCCCCCCTGCCGCGAACGAAGAATGGATCCACTTCGACATCGGCAATCTCGCCGCGGCGACAGCGGCCTGCGCGGGCATCGACTGCGTCGTCCATCTAGCGGGCATTCCGGTGGAGCCGAGGGAGAACGCCTGGGAGCAGTTGCTCCACGCCAATATTGTCGGATGTTACAATATGCTTGAGGCAAGCAGGCTGGCAGGTGTGCGCCGGTTCATCTTCGCCTCGTCCAACCACGTGGTTGGATTCTACAGGCGCGATCGCATCGTAGGTCTCGATGCGCTGCCGCGGCCAGACAGTCTTTATGGTGCAAGCAAAGTATTCGGCGAGGCGCTCGGCCGGCTTTACGCCGACAAGCACGAGATCAGCGTGGCCTGCTTGAGGATCGGTTCATTCCGCCCGGAGCCGGAGGACACGCGCCAGCTTGCGACCTGGATCAGCCCCGAAGACATGGTGCAGCTCGTCAAGCGCTGCGTCGACGCGCCGACGTTCCACTTCGTCGTCGCCTATGGCATTTCCAATAATGAGGGTGGCTTCTGGACCAATCGAGGCATCGAATGGCTCGAGTACAATCCAGTGTCGCGCGGACAGGACGCGGCGGTTCGGCTCGCCAACGCGCCAGCGGAAGATGCCATAGCGCGGCTGTTTCATGGCGGCAGCTTCTGCTCCATGAACTTCGAAGGCAGCCCGGCACGGATAGATTGACAGAGCAACGTGGTTGACACACCGCAAACACCAGCCCGGCGACGTGCCAAACGGAGCGCCAAGCCACGCGTGCGCGTCGAGGACGTGGCTGCCGCGGCAGGCGTCTCGAGCGCAACGGTATCGCGGGCCCTCAACAGGACTGGGCCGGTCGGCAGCGCGATCCGCCAGCGCGTCGAACAGGTCGTCGCCGAGCTCGGCTACGTGCCGAACGGCGCCGCCAGGGCGCTTGCCTCCCATCGCACACGCGCGATCGGCGTCGTCATTCCGACGCTGGAGAACGCCAATTTTTCGATCATGGCCGAGAGCGCTCAACGGCACCTGAATTCGGCAGGCTATCACATGCTGGTCGCAAGCTCGAGCTACGAGCCTGCGCACGAATGGGAACAGATCCAGTCGCTCGTCGCGCACGGGGTGGATGGGCTCATACTTGTAGGCGCCCGCCGCGCACCCGAGGTCGTCGAGTATCTCAGAACCAAGCGCGTGCAATTCGTCGTGACCTGGACCCTGGCCGACGTCGATACGCCTTGCGTTGGCTTCGACAATGCCGCAGCGGCACGCCGACTTGCGTCGCACCTCCTCGACCTTGGACATACCCAGATCGGCGTCATCGCCGGATTGACCAAGAACAATGATCGCGCCGCGGCCCGCATTGAAGGCATTCGTGCGGCGTTGAGCGAGCGGAACCTGACCTTTCCGCGCGAGTTGCTGATAGAGCGCCCCTACAAGATAGCCGAAGGCCAGTTCGCCCTGAGGATGCTCCTGTCCGCCAAGCCGCGCCCGACGGCGGTCATATGCGGTAATGACCAATTGGCCTTTGGCGCCCTGATAGAATGCGGGCGGCAGAAGATAAGCGTGCCGCGCGAGCTCTCGATCGTCGGCTTTGACGACCTCGAATTCGCCAGCCAGATCGTTCCTTCCCTGACGACGATCCGCGTTCCGGCGGAAGAGATTGGCGCAAGGGCGGCGGAGATGCTCCTGTCGCGGCTGTCGGGTACTAATTCTCCGCAGACGGTCGAGATCGGGGTCAGCCTGGTGGTGCGTGACAGCAGTGCGGCGCTTCGGCGCGATCTCGCCTCCGAAAGCCAAGCGAGGATTTGATCATTGTTCGCAGCGCCACCAGTAGCGGACGCCAGAGTGTTCGCGCGCATTCCGGACCGCTTCCGATCCAAAGCGCGCTCATCCGCATGGGTGGAAGCCCAACGCGGGGGTCGTCCGACTGAATGCTTCCTGGAAGGCCCATCCTTCGACAGACAAGGCAATCTCTATGTCGTCGACGTGCCATGGGGGCGCATCTTTCGCATCTCGCCCCAGGGAGAGGTGGATCTCGCCTTCGAATATGACGGCGAGCCCAATGGTCTCAAGGTCCACAAAGACGGCCGCGTTTTCATCGCAGACTTTCGCCGCGGGATCCTGCAGCTCGACCTTCAGTCGGGAACATTGACGACCGTTGTAGACCGAATCGGAGTCGAGCATTTCAGGGGCGTCAACGACCTGATTTTTGCCGGCAATGGCGATCTCTACTTCACCGACCAGGGTCATAGCGGGCTGCACGATCCCAGCGGCAGGATCTATCGGTATAGCCGCGACGGTACCCTCGAGATCGTGCTTGAAGGCATCCCGAGCCCTAACGGACTGGCATTCTCGCCAGACGGCAAGACGCTCTACGTGAATGTCACGCGGGACAATGCAGTGTGGCGCGTCCCCCTCTTCGGACCGGCAACGCCCTACAAGGTTGGTGCCTTCATCCGACTCTCGGGAGGCACAGGTCCGGACGGCTTGGCGGTAGATGAACAGGGTGGGCTCGCGGTTGCGCATCTCGGACTTGGCTGCGCCTGGCTCTTTGACGTGCATGGCGAGCCGGTTGCCCGGATCCGGAGCGGCGCGGGGAGGGCCGTGACCAACCTGGCTTTTGACGCCACCGGGCGCAAACTACTCTACATCACTGAAGGCGATAGCGGACAGGTGCTGGTCGCAGATGTGCCCGTGGCAGGACTGCGCCCCTTCTCTCATAGCTAAAGCCGACGGGATCCGCTCCCATCAACCCAGGACGAGGGCTGCTGAAAATGGCCAGGACGCGTTTGATTGTCGACACGGATCCGGGCATGGACGACGCCGTGGCCCTGCTGACGGCCTTCGGATCTCCGGACGAAACCGATGTGCGGATGATCACGACCGTCGGCGGAAACGTTCCGGTTTCGCTGTGTACAGCCAACGCCCTACGGCTGTGCGAACTAGCAAACAGGCGCGATGTGAAGGTTCATGAAGGCTGCCCAAAGGCGCTCCTGCAGCCGAGCAACGCCGTTTTCCACATTCATGGAAATAGCGGGCTAGGCAATGCCAGCCTTCCGGAGCCGACACTGGCGGCAGCACGCGGCCACGCCGTGCCTGCCATCATCGAAGCGATCCGCAATTCAACAGAAAAGGTCACGATTGCCGGCCTCGCTCCCCTCACCAATATCGCGCTCGCCCTCACGATGGCGCCCGACATCAGCGAGAACATCCAGGCGATTGTCGCTATGGGCGGCTCGTTCCATGGCGGCAATATCACGCCCTATGCGACCTACAATTTTCACAGTGATCCGCATGCTGTGCACATCGTCCTCAATTGTGGAGCACCCGTCGTGATGATGAGTCTTGAGGTCGCCCGGCAGCTGAGGCCGGATCCCGCTTGGCTTGCGAACCTCGCGGGCGCTGACAGGCCAGCTGGTCAATTCGTCTCGGAGCTGTGGCGCGGCTCGCCGCTTTGCTTCAACGACGCATCGGTCATCCTGTACATCCTCGATCCGGCGCTCTTTCAGTGCGAGGACATCCGCGTGGAAATCGAAATGAACGATGTTGTCCGGCTGGGGCAGATTCGGCGCATCCAAGGCGAGCACAACGTGCGGTTTGCGAGCGCAGTTGACCGAGAGGGCGCCTTCCGACGGATCGATGCCGCGCTGCGATATTCAAGGTCTGCAGACTCTGACGCGAGGCCGGACGTCTCGCTCCTGAGCCGATCAGAACGCGACGGCCTGCCATGATGGTCAATGTCCACATCGGGTCAAACTGAGCCTTCCGGCCACCTCGTCCGCAGGTCCGGTTCGCCTTCGACAGCCGACCTACCCAGCTGCCGGCAGTTCGCCCCGATGGGTGTGCCACGTACAGCCCTTCGGAAGGCGCCAAGCGGTAGAGAGCTATTGGAAGAGGCTATTGAGCGCGTTGGCGTAATTGTCGTTTGCGACATAGTCCCGCAAGCCGTGGGTCATCGGCGTGCTGTTGAGCCGGGTCTGGTAGCTGCTCCAGCGGGTGCCGAACGGCGTCAGGCCGACCCTCGCGTCCTGGATGCTCGGCACAAAGACGCGGCGTTGCGCGTCGCGTAGAACGACATAGATCACCGACCCATCACGCGACTGATAGGTCGCCCCGCGCAACTCGCCATAGACGTGCGAATTCACTCGCCATTGATCGAGCGGTCCGGTCGCAAAATCCGGAAGCAGATGTTCGGGCAGTTGCCCTTCGTTCTGGGTCAGCGCCCGCTCGACGTCGGCGCGATTGACGAAGGCGGAGAACTCGGCGCCCGGTGCCAGATGGATTCCTTGCTCGAGGTGGCCAAAGAAGGCCCGCTCCATCACGTCTGGCTGCAGGTCGCGGACGCCGCGATCCGCCGCCCAGCGCGACAGCGTGCCCTGAAACTCGGCGCCGAGGTCGACGACGCTTTCGTTCACGAATTGCGTTTCGGCCGCGACCCGCATCTCCATCATCTGGTCCGGCGTAATCTCCCGTCCGCCGTAGACCAGCCGGATCGGCCCCTTGCTGATCAGCCCGCCGGTCATTGCGATCGCCGCGCGCCATACGCCGTGCTCGCCGCTCAGATAGAAGGTGCGCGGCACGACAGTGCCGAGGCTGGTCTCCTGGAAGGCCACTAACGACACACGGCCGTCCGGTCCGCGGAACGGCTCTGTCACATGATAGCGCTGGCCGCCGACCTCGATGGTGATGCGCGGCAGCAGGTCGTTGGCCGCGAAGAACTCCGCATCGCCCGGTGTGCCGGCGCGCGGCCGCTGCACCAGATAACTGCCGTCGATCCGGTTCAGCAGGCTGAGCGGCTCGGTCATCATGCTGGTGAGCGGATGGCGGTCCAGCGAGTCGGTGTGATCCGTGACCGCCCCGCCCTGGCGCGCGATGGCGCTGCGGGCGCCATTGAGTGCGGCACGCGCCCGCGCGCCGTCGACGCGTGCCGCAGCCACCAGGTCGCGGATGGTTATGCGCGCCGTCGGGTTGATCTGCAGCAGGGCTTCGGCCGCGAGTTGCGCGGCGCTGGGCATACGCGTATTGCTGCCGCTCTCCGACGGGACGCGCCCGGCATGAAGATTGACGTAGCGCGCCACGTCAAGGAGGTCGATGCCTGCGAGGTCGGGATGGATGTTCACCAGGGCCTCGGCGGCGGCCAGCGCCAGGTCAGCCTGGATGCGGTCGATCGGATCCAGCAGGCCGCGCAGCAGACCGATGGTCGCGAGCTGCCGCCGCGTGGCCGCATCACTCACCGGCTGCTCGAGCCACCGGGCAAAAGCGGGATCGCCTTCGAGCTGGGCAATCCCTTCCCCATAAGCGCGCGCTACGCCATCGCCCGATTCCCCGAGGACGACCTCCGTGTCCGAGCCGGTGCGCGATCCGGATGGAGCACGCGGCAACGTGTTCAACACGGTGTCCGCATTCGGATCAGCCGACGGGCGGGGCGGTGCGGGAGGTTCGCCCGGCGCGCCGGGAGCGCCGCCCGCCGCTTCCGATGATGCGGACGACGAGCCCTGTGCCGACAGGTTATCGTTGGCCGCGCTGCGGGCTTCGCCACCGCCGAAGAAGGCACGGTTCAGCACGTTGACTGCATCCTCTACACCTTTCAGGTAGGCCTCGGCCCCGCCTTCAGGATACCGCTCCTGCAGCATCTTTTTCACGTCGGAGATCTCTGCACGCCTGTCGTTGATTTCCACCGTCGCGCGCACAATCGCTTCGAGCTGCGCCAGGTCGATGCGGGCGATCTTGGCCGCGTCCAGCGCGCGCACGAAGTATTTCGCCGCCTTGCCGGCCAGCTTGTCCAGATCGCCGCCGTGGCTCAGTTCCTTCAGCATGTTGGCGATCTGCTCGATGAAGCTCTGCCGCGCCTGGCCCACGGTCAGCGGCACGTTCAGCTCCAGCGGGTCCTTAGACAGCAGGCTGTCCACGGTGATCGCGCGCTTGGCGGCCTGTATGGTTGTGACGACGTGCTGGATGGCCGCCTGTGTGTTGTACGCCTCCTGGGCATAGAACAGGGCGCGCGACTGGGCATTGCGGATCTCCTGCGCCAGCGCCTCCTTGCCGGCCGCGTCCGCCGCCGCCTGGTGCCGCGCGATCAGGTCCGCAATCTCCACAAGCGTCTTCTCATAGAGCCGGTTCTCGGCGGTGATCCCGATGTCGGATTCCGGAACCGAGCCTTTGAGGTGCGCCTGCTCCGCCTCGATCGCCTCACGCAAGCTGCGGAAGTCCGACTCCACCTTGTCGAGCATCTTGGCGATATCGGCGTCCTTGGCAGGATCGCTCGCCTCCTCCACCCGCGCGCGGTAGGCCGCCCATTCAGCATCGCTTAGATACTTGCGGGCAGCGAGATGCGCGTACGAATCCTGCAGCCAGGCATCTAGCTTGCCGCCGGCGTAATTGAGGTGCTCGGTTGCGGTATAAGCGTTGGTGTCGAGCGTGATTCCGGTTTCACGGCCACCGATATCCATCGCGGCGCCCCAGCGCGCGCCGAAGCGGGCGTTGAACAGGATGACCGCCAGCTGCGCCTTCGGCCCGACGAAGCTGATATCATAGTCGCTGGTGAGGTTGGTCGAGCCGAAGGCCTGCACGTCGCCGCCGAGCTCGGCGAGGATTTCATTCGCCAGCCTGTCGACCACCGATTTGCGCAGTTCGACCAGCCGCCGCATCTGGCCTTCGCTGATTTCGTTCTTCTGGTAGGCCTTGCGGGCGGCCGCCCAGTCGCCGCCGAACTGCTCCATCAGGCGGCGCGCGGGGATGTGATATGCATCGACCCACTGCTGATAACGCACTTCGCCACCGCGCGCGTCAGCGCGCTCGGCGAAGCTGCGACCGGCATTGCCGGTGCCCCCTCCAGTCGGGATGCCGAGCGCCTTCTTGCCCGCATCACTCGCGACATGGGTGGCACGCAGCAGCGAAACCACCATGAGGTTCTCGAAGAAGGTCTCGCGGCTGATCGAATTGCTGCCGAGCGCGCCGTTGAGGGTGGTGAGCAGCGCCGCCTCGCCCACCACGTCGAGCGAGCGCGCGAGCCCATCGAGCTCGGAGCGCAAGCGACCGGCGAGCAACCGCTCCAGGCTCTTGCCCAGCCTCTCGAGGCCCGCGCCCTTCACCTTCAGCACGCCCAGGGTCAGGAGGTTGTGCCCGTATTCCGCCAGCATCGCCCGGCCCGACCAGAATTCACGCGAGGTCAGCAGCTCCGGATCGAGGGCGACGCGCGCGAGGCGCGACAGGCCGGTGAAGGCTGCGGTTTCGACCGTGAGGGCAATGCCCTGAGCGGCCAGCGTGCGCACGCCTGCCTTTGTCAGCTCGGTAGCGAGCGACTTGCCCAGCCGTCCGGCAATGCCGCCGGGGATCGCAACCGTGGCGGTCAGCTCCGCCACATGCGCGGCGTTCAGGATCTGGTCGGTCTTGCCCAGCACGCCTTCTTGGGTGATCTGGGCGAACTCGCTGGCGACGCTGGTGGGCGTAACGCGCACGTGCTCCGGGATCGCGTATTTCCCGTCTTTGAGGAAGCCGTGGCGCTCCAGCAGCGTGCGGTCTTCGGTCGAGAGCGATTCCGGCGGATTGTTGGCGGCGCGGATGAGGACCGAATTGATCCGCGCCGTCTCGACGATCGCGCCCTCCAGCGCGTTCTGCGTCTCCGTCATCCCGATTACGAGATTGTAGGCCCGGGCCGGACCCGCGCGATACCACGGCACGTCCAGATAGTTCACAAACGCGTTGATCTCGCCCGAGAGCGAGGCGTCGCGCAGCTTGACCAGCGACGAGAACGCCTTCTGCGCGTCGCCGCCCTGCCGCGCTAAATCGAGATCGCTGAGCCATCCGTTCATCTCGTTCTGCGGCATGTGCGAAGCCAGTTCTCCCGCCGTCGCCCGGTAGGTCGCGCCGAAACCGGTGATCTGCTGCACCATTTCGGAAAGGGCATTGCTCGGCTCGACCACGCCGTTGAGAACCGTGACTTCGTGCTCGACCAGCTTATTCAGCAGCTCCGTTGCGGCCGACCCCGGCCGGGTCGAATCCTCGAACACAAGCTCGGCGCGGCGGCGTTCATAGTAGGCAGCGTCACGCTGCGTGATCCGCGTTTCCAGCCAATGGTCCTTGTACGCCTCCGGGTTTTTCCTCAGGTCCCGGCCGCTCGGCGCCCGTGCGGTCTCCACCAGCAGCCGCTCGCGCGCGCCCTCCGCCTGGTAGCTGCCGCCCTGTCGCCTCGCCTCACGCCGACGTTCCCACAGATCCTCCGCTGTTCCGCCGGGCTCGACGCTGATCAGGTTCCTCTGCGCGGCCCGGATCGCCTCGTCGCGCGCGGTCCTCGGCACAAGCGCGCCGTATTGACGCACACGCGGGTCGACCTCGCCGGCAAGCGGAGCGAAGCTGAGCTTGAAATCGGTGATGCCGTCGCGCTCGGCGCGCAGGATGTCCAGTTCCACCAGCGCCTTGTCCAGTTCGGCGCTCTTGGTCGCATCCTCGTTGATTGTCTGCGCGAGGCCGCCGAACCTGGCGCGTATCTCGGCAAGCTTGTTATTGATCTTGCCGGTCGCCGCTGCCTCCGCTTCGGTGATCTGCTGCAGCCACCGGTCGGGTTGCAGCATTGTCGCCTGTACGCTCCAGCGCAGGCGCTCCAGCATGCGCAGTTCGTTGCGGCGCTGGGCCGCGGTGGCGCCGGCCTTGGCATCTGTGAGGGCGCGATTGAGCGCCTGGCGCGCGACCGGCTCCCGCTCCTTGACGTACTGATCGATTACGCCGGTCAGCTGCGGCGCGATGCGTCCGATGAAACCGCCGAACAACGCGCGCTGCTCGGGCGAGAGGTCGGGCTGCGCCGCGCGCCGCCGCACCATCTCCAGCAGCGCGGCGGACTGGCGCAGCCCGGCGAGGACGCTCGCATTGTCCCTGGTCGCGTTGGGATCCAGCAGCTCCGCAACGTGGCGTGACAGCGCACGCTCCGCCAGGTCCAGCCGGCCCATCGCCAGCGCGTCGCGCGCCAAGCCGGTGAAGCCTTCCTTCGGCGCCAAGCCGTCGGCCAGCGCCCTCTCGAGCTTCTCCACCTGATCCAGCTGCTTCGACAGCGCATCCACCCGCTCGATCTCTGCCGCCAGCGCCGGGTTGGTCTGGACGGCAGCCGCCAACGATTCGCGCGCCGTGCCGATCGCCTCACGCACTTGCGCGCTGCCGACGGCGTCGGCCGGCTGCCCGGCCAACGCGAATGCCTTGCGGGCATCGAGATAGGCGCCCAGCGCCTGCGCGTCCTCCGTTGCGGCCGACATCTGGCGCAACCGCTCGATCAGTGCGAGCGCAGCCGCATTCGCACCGCCTTCCAGCATTGAATCAATCGCCAGTAGTCCGGCAGGCAGGCGAAGCCCCTCCGGCACTTCCCCCAGGGCCCGGTCAATGCGCTCCTTTTCCACCGTTTCAGATGGGTCGGTAAGCGCGAGCCGGAGCTTCTCTCCTTGCAGCACCGGATCATCGGGCTGGCGCCGGATTGCTTCATCGATCAGGCGCCGCGCCGTCGCCAGATCTGCTTTAGCGAGCGCCGTGCGCGCCCTCAACAGGCTGGCCGCCGCGGAGAGGGCGGGATCGCCGCTTTGCGACAAGCGCTCGAGCGCTTGATCGCGCTCGTGCTCCAGTGTCTCCAGCGATCCAAGCGCGGCGCGCGCATTGCCGTCGAGTACGGTCCACGCGGAGCGGATGCGATCCAGCGCCGAGAGCAGGGCCAAGTCGCGGTCGGTCGGAGACAAATCCTGTTCGGCGCCGGCGCGCCGGATGCGCTCGAGCGCGCCGGCCGGATCGCCGGAGCCGAGCAGCGCCGCCGCTTCCCGCAGGACCAGCTGCGCGGCTTCGCTCTTGAGCGCACCCGTTTGCTCCTCGGATGCGCTCTTCGCAAGGGCGGAGATCTCCTGTTGGAGCAGCTTTATGCTCGCCAGCCGCGCCTTGCCAAGGCGGTCGGCCAGTTCCGGCGTGGCAGCCTGCAGCGCCTCCAGGCTCGCCGCCAGGTGGCGCAAGGTCTGCGCCCGCTCCGCGCCCTGCGCACCTGTCTGCGGCCGGCTTTTGGCGAGGCGCGCCAATTCCTGTTCGTATTCGGTGACGAGCGGAGCCAGGTCTCCGCCATCGAGCGCCGACAAGGCCGCTAGTTCGCCGAGCAGTGCAATCTTGGCGTCTGGCTTGTTGACGCTCTTGGCGATCTCCGCACCCAGCTCTTCGCGCAGGCTCTTCGCCAGGTCGCTGAAGCGCGCTGTCAGTTCCTCATTCAGGGACTCGTTCCGCTCGATCGCCGGGTCGCGCAGCAGCGCTGTCAGCGCGTGCGCGCGGGCCATGTCGATTGACCGGCCGGCAGCCGCGCCCGCTTCCGCTCGCGCCAGCGCTGCCGCGCGCGCCAGCACCTCGTCGAGGAAGATCTCAGCATTGTTGCCATCGACGAACTCGAGTGTCTTGTCGAGCGCATTATGCGTGATCTCCTCGGCCTTCTCGGCCCCCAGCAGCGCGGCGATGCCGGTCAACGCCTGGCGCACGCCACTTGCGCCGATGCCACCGCGCAGTGCAGGCAGCACATCCTTGTCGATCCAATCGAGGAAGGCGATTGCGGGATCGGGCACCGCCGGCTGCGACGCATGCTCCGGCTTTCCCTGCGGTTGCGCCTGCCCGCTTCGCTCCCGCGCGATCACGCCGTAGCGCGCGACGTAGCGCGCGACCAGCTGCTCGCGCTCCGCGATGTGAGCCTGCCACGCGGCCGAGCCGGGCGTGAGTGCGAGGCCCTTCTGGTCCTTCTCGAATATCTGCCTTCGCAGTTCCGCCAGCTCGGGATGGCTCTCGAGCGCCTGGGCCAGCGTCTTCTGCTGTTCGGGCTCCACCCGCGACGCCGTCTCGAAACCGGTTTCCGTCGGCGCTGCCGGCTGATCCGAGGAGAGTGCCGTGAGCGCCGTCTCGATCTCGCCCTGCGCGATCTTCAGCTGCTCCGACCGCGCGCGCAGCTTCTCGGCCTCCGGGTCGTCTTCCGGCAGTGACTTGAGCCGATCGTTGATCTCCAGCCGCTCCCGGATGATCCGGTTCTGCCGCCCCGACAGGATCGCCTGACGGTCCTCCTTGGACACCGACTCCGTCACGTTCGAAAGAGGTGCCTTGACTGGTTGCGGCGGCGCCACTGCGTCCGGCTTCACCGGCGCTTCCAGCGTCTTCTCAATGCTGGCGATGCTGGCCTGGATGGCGTTGCGCGTCTGCGCAAGGGCTGTGCCCTGCAGGGACTGTGCGCCGACCGCGACGATCTGCCGGTCCAGTCCCTTGGCCTGCTCCGCCAGCACGTCGCGGTTCTGGGTGAGCGCCGCCTCGACTTCCGGCGACAAGGTGACCGGCGCGGTGGCGACCGGCGCGGTGCTGCCGGTCCGCGGCTGCAGTTCGATCTCCTGCGGCGCCGGGTCCGGTGCCTTCGGCGCGACCTCTGTGAGCGCATTCTCGATGTCCACATAGGCGGCTTCAAGCGAATTGCGCGTCGCGGTCAACGCGACCGCTTCCGGTGTCCAGCCGTCGATCTCAGTCAGCCGTTCGTCGATGCCGTTGATGTTCTTCTCGAGCGCCGCCGCGGCGGACTTGAGCTGCTTGGTGCGCTCCTTGGCATCCTGCTTCGGCGGCTCGATCTTCACGACGGCGGCATCGACGCCTTTCAATGCCGCCTGCAGGCCGTCGCGCGTGGCGATCAGGCCAGGCACCACCGGATGATTGTCGGGCAACTCAAGCAGCGCGGAGTCAAGGTCATTGATGTTGCGCTCGAGCGCTTCGCGCGCGGAATTCAACTGGTCCGTATGCAGCCTGGCCTGCGGCTTCTTCAGCTCCGGCTCGACGAGCGCCGCGTCGACGCCTTTCAGAGCCGCTTCGAGCCCGGTCCGCGTCGCGATCAGACCCGGAGCCACCGGGTGATCGTCCGGCAGCTCCGCCAGGGTGCCGTCGAGATCGTTGATGTTCTTCTCCAGGGCGGCGCGCGCATTGTTCAGTTGCCGGGTGCGGACCGTGGTCTCCTGCGTTTTCTTGTCGGCCTTGACGATCGTCGAATCGACATCCTTCAAGGCTGCCTCGAGGCCGTGACGCGTCGCCGTCAGGCCGGGCACCACTGGATGATTGTCCGGCAGTTCCGCCAGCGTGGCATCGAGATCGTTGATGTTCCGCTCCAGCGCCCCGCGGGCGGCGTTCAGCTGTGCGGTGCCGGCCTTCGTCTCCGGCTTCTGCTGTTGCGTCCTGACGATCGCGGTATCGACGCTCCTCAGGGCAGATTCCAGTCCGTTCCGCGTGGCCACTAGGCCGGGTACGACCGGGTGGTAGTCCGGCAGCTCCGCCAGCGTGGTGTCGATATCGTTGATGTTGGTTTCGAGCGCGGTGCGCGCGGCGTTCAGCTGTTGCGTGCCGACCGTGGTCGCCTGGGCACTCTGCTCGGTCTTGACGATGGCGGAATCGACGCCTTTCAGCGCGGCTTCGAGTCCGTTTCGCGTGGCCACCAGGCCGGGCGCCACTGGATGGTTGTCCGGCAGCTCCGCCAAGGTGGTGTCGAGATCGCTGATGTTGGCTTCCAGCGCATGGCGCGCGGAGTTCAGCCGGTGGAGATCGCTGCTGTGCGACCGCGCCGCGTCAAGGCTGGGCGGCGGCCGCAGGTCCGCGATCTTGTCCCGCTCCGCCTGTTGCGCGTCCGCCTTCTTGAACTCGCGGTCGAGGCCGGCATTCACCCTGCCCTTGCCCGCTTCGCCGGGCGGCGAGGGCCCCGCGCCCGATACCCCGGCCGCCTGGCGGTTGCGTTGGATCTCTTCCAGGGTGGCCACCGTCTGGTCGCGCGCCATGTCCCACATCTTGCCCACCCCGTCCGTCAAGGCGGTGGGCGTGAACTTGCCGTCTTCGACCTTGATGGTGACGCCGGTTTCCTGCAGCTGCTGGATGATACCCCGTTGCTGACTCTGGAGCGCCTCCAGCTGTTGCCGCTCGGCCTGGCCGTTCGGGTTCGCGGCGGCTTGGCGCTGCGCCTGATCCAGTGCGGCACCGTTCTGCAGCAGCGCCATCTGCCCCTGCGCCATGGCGCGCACATTGTTGACGACGGCATTCTGGTCTATTTCGCCATCCGCGCCGCGAGGCAGACCGGTAGTCAGATTGGAATTGAACTGCAGCACATCGTTCGAGAGCGCGTTCACGTCCGCCAGCGGACGCATCACATCGATCTGGCTGTCAAGTGCGTCGAGCTGCTTCCACAGCTGCTGGCCCTTCTGGTACGCGGCGGAACTGTCGCGGATGTTGGCGAGCTGGTCCTGCGCCGACAGGTAATCGGCCGTCGCCTTCTCGAGCGCGGCGCGCTCGCTCATCACCTCGTCCTGCAATGAGGAAGGCCCGGTGAACGAGAAGCTGTGGCGCCGTGCAAGCTCCGACTCGGAGCGGAACGTGGCGGGCTCGCCTTGCCCGAGATTGGTGACGTTGCCGCCGATCGGCTCGCTGTCGCCCAGCTGCTCCAGCGCCTTTTGATGCTTCTCCATCTCCCGCCCGGCCTCGTACGAGGCGTTGGTGGCCTTCTTGTATTCAGCGCTGTTCATGAATCCCTGGGGATTGATCTGCTTCAGTTCCTCCGCAATCTTGTTGTACTCATCGATCGCCTTGGCGTAATCGCCACCCAGATTTCCGTTCACCGGCGGATGATTGTTCGGGTCCGATGGATCGGCGCCGATCCTGCGCTCGATCTCGTCCAGCTGATCGAGCGCGTCGCCATAGAGTTTGTTGATCTTCTCCAGCGTCTCGTCGCTGGCGTTCTGGTAGCGGCGCGCCTCGTCCATCGCGCTCTCGAGCCCCGGCAGATTGTGCGGCCGCGTTGGCTGCTGGCCCTCGTATGACGGCTGATAGTTCTTCATCGCCTCGTCATACACGTCGCCGACACCCAAGGCTCGGGCCTGTTTCTCCAGCAGATCAGCCTCGGCCTGCGTCACAGCCTCACGCGCCTTGGTCTCCGCATTTTCGAGGGCGTTCCACTGCTTGCGCAGATTGTCGGCTGCGTCCTCATCCAGCTCGCCTTCCGCCTCCAGCCATTTGGCCTGACGCCTAAGATCCGCTTTTTGCCGCTCGATGTCGCTCAACCGGTCCTTCGCCGCGTCGGTGCGCTGCTCCGCGCGCCGTTCGGCACGCTCCTCCTCGTTCATGCCGTAGCCGCGGTCCTTAAGGTCTTCGAGCTCGCGCTGCTCCTCCTGCCAATCCCGCACCTTATTATTGAAGGATTGAGCATCTTTCTGGAGCTTGGTCTGCTCCTTGCCGAGATCGGTCTTCAGCCTGTTCAATTCGGCGCGCTGCTGGCGGATGGTCTGACACTCGGCGCTTCGGCAGTTGGGATCGTTGGCCCGCGATTTCTGCTCCTGCTCACGCAGCTCCTTGTCGATGCGGTCGAAATCCTTCTGCTGCTTGTCGAGTTTGTCGGCGCGGTCCTTGAGATCCTTGTTCTCCTTGTTCAGGTCGTCGGCTGTCTTCTTCTGCCGCTCCTCGCGCTCGTGCCGGTCGCGATACCGCTGGTCCCTCTCTCGGCGCTCCTGCTCGCGCTCGGCCTTCCTCTTCTCGCGCTCGAGGCGCTTGCGCTCGCGGTCTGCCTCCCTCTTCAGGCGTTTTCTCTCCTTTTCGAGGCGGTCCTTCTCCTCCTCAATCGCCCGCTGGATTGCAGCCAGGTTGAGGTTGATTTTGATCGCTTCCGGCAAGGAGATCTGCGCAACCCTGTTCTGCAGAGTGGCGGAGAGCTGCTTGATCTGAGCGACCACGGCGCTCCCCATGATCTGCTGGTTCCGCACCGCCGTATGCTCCCCGGTCGGATCCTGGATCGCCGCGTAGCCGAGATGGCTCTCCGCCTCCTGCCGCGCCTGACTCATATTCGCCATGGCGCGCAATGTGGCGGCGTACTCCTCCTCTTTCTTCTGCTTCTTCTTGTATGCCTCATGCTCGTCCTTGTCGGACTTGGCCTGCGATACCTCGTTGGAATCGTCCGTTTGTTCCGCTTCCTCCGGTGGTGCCTCGCCAGCGCCGGCGTCATCGGATTCAGCGGTTGGGTCCTGTGTATCGCCGGAGGTCGTCGCGGCGCCGACCTCCGTCTCCTGTTCGCTTGTTTCACCGCTTTGCGCCCCTCCGGTAGAGGCCTGGTCCTCAGGCGGAGGCTGCAAACCCGTCACGCTGGTACCTGCGGAACCATCAAGCGCCGCCGCGCCCGATTCCATCGGCACCAGGATCGGCAGCTGGTTCGGCAGTGAGATCACCTGGATCGGATTCGTCCCGGACGGAATGGCCCCGACAGCGCTGCCCTGCTCGATCGGCGCGGTCTGCACCGGGGCCTGCTGGATCGGCGCCGGCGTGTAGAACTCGATCGTCGGCTGCGACTGCACGAGCGGAAACCGTCCCGCTGCAGCTCCCGTGCCATTGCCGAAGAGCGGCGGCGGGGGGAGGACCGTCATGCCCTCTGGATTGAGGTACTGCTCAATCTGCGCGCCGGAGTAGACCTGCGGGGCGGAATAGATCTGGCTTTGATAGGGACTGGGCGCGCCGAACGTGGCGCTCGGTGGGACGTACGTCTCCTGCGCGTAAGCAGGCTCGGACCCACCCAAGCCATAGCTCACGACAATCGCCAGAAATGCCCCGTACTGTACGCGGAGATCGAGCATTGCACCCCCCTCGAACCCGCCCCCAAGAAGGCTGCGGCATTATAGGCACGGCTCTCCCACCAACAACACAAAAGCACGTGGCACGCGCCGCGTCTTGCATGATTCGTCTGCAGCAGCGGCCCATCTTGTTGAAGTGAATAACGTTCCTATCGGATCACGGTCACGTCAGAGGCACGCGCGCAGCTTTACACTGTGCTCGCACCGGACCTATTATCGCTGCGGGGACATGGTGGTCCGGAAGAGAGACTGGCCATGATGACGATCAAGGCGGCGTCGCCGATCCTGCTGGCAATTGGAACCTGGTGCCTGGCGAGTTCCGCGGGTGCTGATGACGCTACGGCACATGCGAACTCACACCGAATCCAGGCAGCGATCGCGGCGCAATCGATGCTTGGCTATGCGCCGGTTGCGACGCCAGACCAGGCCGGTTGCTGCTGTCCGTCCGCGTCGGGGTCCGGCCTCGCATATTCAACCCTGACTCAACAGATCGCAGCCTTATCCGCAGCGCTGAAGGAGACGCCGCAGCCGGCGAAACTCAGTGCCGCAATGGTGGCTGAGGGCGCTTACTAGCACGGACTCTTGCGGCGAGGCCTTCGCTGCTAGCTTGGGGGAGCCATCATGACTCAGTGTCAAGTGCGTCTTCGCAGCGTTTGCGGGTGGATTGCAGCGGCGGCCGCGGCGGCGGTCCTCGTTCTTATGCCGCTCGAGAGCGGCGCACAGGGCGCAAGCGACGATGGCATCATCACCCAGATGCCCGCCGAGCCTGGCGTTCTGACCGGGAAGGTTCCGACCGTGAAGGGACCGAAGCGCGTCGTAGCGGTGGCGCGCTTCGATGCGGTCGGCTCATTCACCGCCGTCTATGGCAATTGGGACGTCGGCGGCGGCCTGGAAGCCATGCTGATCACCGCCCTGATGGAGAGCGGCCGGTTCATCGTGGTCGAGCGCGCACACATTCAGCCGATCCTTGCGGAACAGCAGATGAAGCAGTCGGGACTGGTCAATCCCACAACCGGGCCGGCGGCCGGCAACATCACCGGAGTCCACGCCTTTATTATCGGCTCCGTCACGTCGTTCGGCGCGAACGACAAGGGCGGCGGCGTGAGCTTGGGCGCCGGCGGAAGCGGTGGCGTCTTGGGCGGGGTCGTCGGCGGCCTGTCGCAGCAATCCCAAAGCGGCAAGGTCACCATCGAGATGCGCTACGTCAATGCGACGACGAGCCAGATCATGGACACGGTAACGATCAGCGAAGAGATTGAAAGCTCGTCCTGGAGCCTGAATGCCGGCTACAAGGGCGTGAGCCTCGGCACCAACAAATTCTACAATACGCCGCTGGGCGAGGCGACGCGGCGCGCGATCACACGCGCGGTTCAGCAGCTCGCCACCGAGCTGAATGACGTTCCGTGGTCCGGCCTGGTGGTCGATTTCGATGGCACCGAACTCTATATCAACGCGGGCAAGAGTTCGGGGATCAAGGCCGGCGACAAGCTGCTGATCGAGCGCATCGCCAAGACGCTGACGGATCCCGCCACCGGCGAGGTGCTCAAGATCACCAAGCAGAAGGTCGGCCTGGTCACGCTGACCTCTGTCGAAGAACGGATCAGCTCCGGCAGCTTCAAGCCGCTCGATATCACCCAGCCTCAGCGTGGTGATCTCGTCTCGCTGCAGTGATCAGCCGCAACTCATCCCTGCCGATCCGGTCGCGCGGCTGCCTGAGCTGTATCCACGCAGCATTGACGAGGCAAAGAGTACGCTTGTCCGCCAGCTGATCCTGATCGGCACGCCCGATAAGGAGGTCGTCCGGCAGAGCGGAGTCGGAGGCACCGTCGGCAAGATCAGCCAGCAGATCAAGGCAAACGTGATGCTCTTCCGCAACACGGAAGGCCAGACTTGCTTGCCCAAACCAGAACGTCGCGCCAACAAAAGCGCAGATGAGCGCAGAACGCGATTCGTATCTCTTTGCAAAGATTTGTGGACCCGGCAGGACTCGAACCTGCGACAACACCGTTATGAGCGGGCAGCCTCTAGGCAGAAAGCTAAGAGATCCGGAATGTTATTGATCAAGTCAGCTCAATCCGGCTGCACGGACATTCAATGAGCTAGATGCATTTTCGTGCCCACTGCGTGCCCAAGCCGAACTCGATGTCTGCTCGACACCACGGAGCGGACTTGGCGCGTGCGAAATCTTTTGCGAAGACAGGCAGCATGGACGCCTCCTCCTTGCGCCGCAATCGAGGTGCGATCCCGTGCCGCCCCGCCCTAATGGACCAGCTGATCAACACCTGTTACCGGCACATGATTCCGCCGTTCGGGCAGTGTGCCTCGCCCGCTCAGGGTCGGCGCGTTGTACAGCGGAGCTGGGACATCGTGCGTAGCAGGAGTTTCGGCCGTCTCTTTGGCGGCTTGGCAACGGGCCTCCATAAAGAGCGCCCATTGACGCATCAAGCGTAATACGTTCAGATCAATGCCCAGGCCAAGCGGCAAGTCCGAACAGAGATCTGAGAGCATATTTTGCGTGAACATCTCGAAGAACTCCTGGATCGGGCCGCGATCGGGATGGCTCAGGTGGATTCGGATGGCCGGCTTCTGTTGGTCAGTGACTGCTATTGTTACCTGGTAGGCCGCCCCGCGGATCAGATTGTCGGCACCCTGCTTCAGGATCTCGTCTATCCGGAGGACCTGCCGGTTACCGTGGATGGCTTCATTCGCGTGTTCGAGTCCGGAGAATCACGGGTCGTGGACCATCGGTTTGCGAGGCCGGACGGGACTCGAGTTTGGGTCGGCAACACCGTGTCGGCCGTGCGGGATGCCGGCGGCAGGCCGCAATACGTGGTGGTGCTTGCGCGCAACATCACGCATCAGAAAGAGACTGAGCGCGCATTGGCGCGGAGCCGGGCAGATCTGCGCATGATCATCGATTCCGCCGCCGAAGGTGTCTACTGCATCGATCGGTCCGGGCTCGTCACCCTGTGCAATACGGCGTTCCTGCGAATGCTCGGCTATGCGCACGAGGAGGAGGTGATCGGGAGAGACATACACATGCTCTCGCATCACACCCATCCGGACGGCTCCCCGTTTCCGCTTCTCGACTGCCCTGTCTTCCGTACCGCTCAATCGGGCGTCCACGCGCACCTGCTCGACGACCTGTATTTCCGGCGAGACGGCACGCCTTTGCCGGTCGAAAGCTGGGCCCGCCCCATAGTCCGGGAGTCCGAAATCGAAGGAGCGGTCTGCACGTTCGTGGATACGACCGAGCGCAAGCAGGCCGAGGCCCGGCAGCAGCTTCTCATCCACGAGATGGCCCACCGGGTCAAAAACACGATCGCCATGGTCCAAGCCATCGTTGGGCAGAGCCTGCGAACCACTCCGGTTGCGCAGCCACTGGCCAAAGCCATCAATCAAAGGCTCGTGGCCCTCGGCGGCGCCCATTCCATCCTGATCAACGCACGCTCAGACAGCGCTTCCATTGTCGAGATCGTGGAGAATGCGATCGCCGTGCACCGGTCCGATCCGAGCCGCATTCATGCAAGCGGTCCGAAGATTGACCTCGGTGGCAAAGCGGCGCTTGGCATTACCCTCGCTCTTCACGAATTGTGCACGAATGCTTCCAAGTATGGGGCGCTATCAAACGAGTCCGGCAGCATCGCTATCGATTGGTCAATAACTGGCGGTGCCGCCGATGCGCGCTTTCGAATGCGCTGGAAGGAAAGCGGCGGACCGCCGGTCAGTCCACCTTCGCAAAGCGGTTTCGGGTCGCGACTCATCGCGCACAGCGTCGGTTTGGACCTGAAAGGCGAGACGAAACTCTCGTTCGAGCCGGACGGCGTCGCATGGGAATTGCGCGCCCCGCTGCATTCCGTCACCGGCAAGCTCGGCGGCGCTTCATAGGGGGAGCGCCTGCTGCCCGGTTGTGGCGTGACGCAGCCAGTGGCACCAGAGTTCCAGGCCGTCGCCGCTCCGCGCCGAAAGTCGCAACAGCGCGATGTCGGGATTGACCAGCCGCGCATTCGCTTCCGCGCGCGTGACGTCGAAGTCGACGTGTGGCAGGAGGTCGATCTTGTTCAGCACAACCAGGTCGGCGACCCGGAACATATGGGGATACTTGAGCGGCTTGTCTTCACCCTCCGTGACCGAGAAGACCACCACCCGCAGCCGCTCTCCGAGGTCGAACAAGGCTGGGCAGACCAGGTTGCCCACGTTCTCCACGACGACCACACTCTCCCTGGCCGGGCTCAATTCCGCGAGGCCGCCCGCCACCATGGCCGCGTCGAGGTGACAGCCGGTGCCGGTATTGACCTGCACGACGGGTGCTCCCGCGGCGCGAATGCGCTCACCATCATTGGATGTGGCCTGGTCGCCCTCGATGACCGAAACGGGCGGAACTCCGCCCAGCGCGCGGATGGTGCGCTCCAGCAACGCTGTCTTGCCAGCGCCCGGCGCTCCCATCAGGTTCAAGAGCAGGATCTTGCGATAGGCAAGCCAGCCGCGGTTCTGGTCGGCAAGGCCGTCATTCTTTGCCAGGATTCTTTGCTCGATAGGATGCACGGCAGGAACGCCGCCCAGCTCGGCATCGCCGTGCCCGTGATGATGTCCATCGCGGCCATGCGCATGAACAAAGCGGGTGCCGTCCGGGCGGACATGTTCGTGCACGTGCGTCCCGGCATTGCTCGTGCGCGCGGACTGAAGCGCAAGAATCCCGCCGGTCTGCAGATTGTGAGCGTGAACCTCCGCGGAAGTGTCGCAGCCGCATGTCTCGCACATCACACCACCTCATCCAATTCCATCGATTTTACGTTCAGCTCTTGGCCGGCAATATGGACCAGCCTGCGCGATCCGCAGGCACACCCGGCGGACAGCGTATCCACCGGGAATACCGATCCGCACGCCTCGCAACGGGCACGGCCCTCAACCTCGCGAATTTCCAAGCTCGCGCCCTCAAGCTCGGTCCCCTTGATCACCGCATCGAAGCAGAACGAGATCGCGCCCGGTATGACGCCGGACAATCGGCCGATCTCGCAGGTAATGCGCCGGACGCGGCGGCCAGCCGCCGCCTCGCTGACGATCGCTGCGATATTTCGGCTGATGCCCAGTTCGTGCATGTTGCCTCAACAGATCCGCGGCAACTGATCGCCGACCATCATGTCCAGGATGCGCCGGCCGCCCATGACCGACTGGATGATGACTCGCCCGGGCTCCTGCTCCGTGATGCGACCGATCTCCGCAGCCCGCGTGCCGAGCGGATGCGCACGCATGGTCGCAAGAACTGGCTCAGCCGCTTCGGGCGAGGCCACCACGATCAGCTTTCCCTCGTTGGCGAGGTACATGGGATCGAGCCCCAGGATCTCGCAGAAGCCCCTTACCTCCTCCAGCACCGGAATCCGGCGTTCCTCGACCTGGATGCCCACCAAGGACGCTTCGGCGATTTCGTTCAGGACCGTTGCCGCACCGCCGCGGGTCGCGTCCCGCAGGCACCGTACGCCGGGCGCAGCCCCGATGATCTGCCGGCACAGATCATGAAGCGGCGCGCAATCGCTGACGATCGGAGACTGCAGCGCCATTTCCCCGCGCGCTTCGAGGATGGCCGCGCCATGATCGCCCAGGAAGCCATTCACCAGCACGACGTCACCGGGCTGGGCCTTCGCAATTCCGAGATCGACGCCGCGCGGAATGACGCCGACGCCGCTGGTGGTGATGAAGAGCTTGTCGCACGCGCCCCTGTTCACCACTTTGGTGTCGCCGGTGACGATGCGGACCCCCGATTCTACGGCAGCCACTGCCATCGAGGCAGCCACCCGCCGCAGGACATCCAGATCAAGCCCTTCTTCCAGGATGAAGGCGCAGGAGAGATAAAGCGGAGTGGCGCCGCCGACGGCGAGATCATTGATCGTGCCGCAGACGGCGAGCCGCCCGATGTCGCCGCCGGGAAAAAACAACGGGTCGACCACGAACGAATCGGTGGTGAATGCCAACCGGTCGCCGCCCGCCGTGAACTCGCTGAGGTCGGCCCGCGCCTGGTCTTCCAGTATCTGGCGCGACGGACTGCCGAACGCGGCGAGGAACACGCCCTCGATCAGATCCCGCATGGCGCGACCACCCGCGCCGTGGGCGAGCGTGACGGTTGTGCCCTCCACCCTGCCCCACGAGCGCCGATCGCGGTGCATGCTGGTCATGCCGCACTCACCTTTCCGGCCCCGCCATACTGGTAGTGCGCCGCGCAGGCGCCTTCCGACGCGACCATCAGCGCGCCCAGGGGACGCTCCGGCGTGCAGGCCGTTCCGAAGAGCTTGCATTGGTACGGCTTGATGGCACCTATCAGCACCTCGCCGCACTGGCAGGCGCTGGGATCGGCGATGCTGACGCCCGGCACTGCGTAGCGGCGCTCCGCATCGAACCGGGCGTAACAATCCCGGATCCTGATGCCGGAATGGTCGACCGAGCCCAGTCCGCGCCATTCGAAGAACGGCCGGATCTCGTAGACGCGCGTGATGGCGCGCAAAGCCGCCGAGTTTCCGCCGGTGGTCACCACGCGCGCATACTGGTTCTCCACCTCCGCTCGGCTGTCGGAGATCTGCTTCAGGACCATCCAGATCGACTGCAGAATGTCGAGCGGCTCGAAACCCGCGACCACCAGCGGCTTGCCATAGTGGCGCGCGATGAACTCGTATGGACTGGTTCCGATCACCATCGAGACGTGGCCGGGTCCGAGGAACCCATCCAGCTGGACGTCCGGGCTGTCCAGAATGGCCTTGATCGTCGGCACGATCGTTATGTGATTGCAGAAAACCGAGAAGTTCGCGACTCCTTCGCTTTCGGCCTGGAGTATGGTGAATGCGGTCGAGGGCATGGTCGTCTCGAAGCCCAGTCCGAAGAACACGACATCGCGATCGGGATGCTTGCGGGCCAGCGCCAGGGCGTCCATCGGCGAATACACCATCCGGATATCCGCTCCATCGGCCCGCGCCTGGAGCAGGTTCTTGCGCGAGCCCGGTACGCGCATGGCGTCCCCGAACGTCGTGAAGATCACCTGCGGTTGCTCGGCAATGGCGACGCAATCGTCGATGCGCCCCATCGGCAGGACACAGACCGGGCAACCGGGTCCATGGATCAACTCTATCCCGGCTGGCAGCATGCCTTCGATGCCATAGCGGAAGATCGAATGGGTGTGTCCGCCGCAGACTTCCATGATGGCGATCGGCCGGCCGGCGGCGCGGCCGATCCGCGCCACCAGATGCTCGATTCTCGCGATCAGTCCGGCCGCCTTGCGGCCATCGCGAAATTCATCGACGTATTTCATCGCGATCGCCCTTCAGACTGCCTCGTTCGTCAGCCAGCAGCGTGTGCACCAGATCCCACAGGATGTGATAGGCCGCAACGTGGCATTCCTGGATGCGGTGGATTGACGATGATGGCACCACCAGGCAGTGATCGATCACTCCGGGCAGCGCCATCCGGCCGCCATCCCCGCCCGAAAGGCCGATCGTCACGATCTCCATCTGGCGCGCCCTTTCGAACGCTGCCAGAAGGTTGGCCGAGTTCCCGCTCGTGGAGATGCCGAGCAAGGCATCGCCTTTGCGACCAATCGCAAGCAGCTGGCGAACAAATACGTGCTCGAAGCCGACGTCGTTGGCGACTGCGGACATCGCGGCCAGGTCGCCGGCCAGGTTGATGGCCGGCAGCGCGGGGCGGCCGGCGGTCACCGGATGCAGGAACTCGACGGCCACATGCGCAGCGTCGCAACTTGATCCGCCATTGCCCATGACCAGCAGCCGCCCGCCCCGGCGATAGCATCCAGCCAGGGCGTTGGCCGCGCCGATGAGCGCCGCCGCACTCGTGGCGAAGAACCTCTCGCTCGTGTCACGACCGTCTTGCGCCTTCTGCAGAACGGAACGCGCCAGGCTCGACTCCAGATCGCGCGGCGCGCCCGCGTCAGGGTCAAGGAACGGATAGAGTCTGTTGAGGTCGCGTTCCATCGCTGTCATGCTTCTCGCGCGCTGGCCGGATCGTTCATCGCCTCAAGCTCGCCCTGGGCACTGCCGAGCTCCTCGAGGATCTGCAGCGTGGTGCGAGCCTCCTGCTCGCTGATGCGGGCCATGGCAAAGCCCACGTGGATGAGAACCCATTCGCCGACGCACCTTTCCACAGGATGGGCGTCGTCTACCACGCAGGCAAGGTTTATCTGCCGTTTGACGCCGGCAACCTCGACCGTGGCCAACTTTCGTCCCGCATCCTCGATACTGATGACCTGACCCGGTATGCCAAGACACATCGAGACGCTACTCCTCTCGTTGCGCGATCAGCCGCGCGGCCCCGACGACCGCCTGTCCGATCGATAGTCCGCCGTCGTTCGGCGGAATCTCGCGATGCGTGAGGACGGTAAACTCTTCGCGTTCCAGCCGACTCATCGTGTCCTCGAGCAGGATCTCGTTCTGGAAGCAGCCGCCCGACAGGGCAATCGTGTCGAAGCGGCGGGGTCCCGCGTGCCCGTGCGCCCGTGCCAATTTAACCGCCATCGCGGCGATGGCGCGTGCAAGCCCTTTGTGGAATCGAGCGGCCATCACCGGCGCAGGCGTGCGCAGGATCAGGTCCCCCAACAAGGCGCGCCACATCGCGAGCGGCTCGATGTAGGGAAGCCCGGACCCGCGCAGGTTCGGGATGGCGAATGGATAAGCAAGCTCGTCGCCCTCGCCCTCGAGAGCTGCGCGGTCCACGATCGCTTCAAGACGGCAGGCCGCCTCGCCCTCGTAGCCCTGCCGCTCGCGGCACAGGCCAAGCGCCGCCGCCACCGCATCGAACAAGCGGCCGCACGATGACGCGAGCGGCACGTTGATCGCATTCCGCAGCATGGTATCGAGCAGGTCGCGCGGCTTACCCGACAGATAGTGGAACAGCTCGAGCTCGGCAAAGTTCACGGCGAACTCGGCCCAGCCCAGCTCGGCCGTGAGATGCGCGTAGAGACTGCGCCAGGGTTCTCGCGCCGCCTGCGACCCGCCGATCATGGGAACCGGCTTGAAGGCTCCGAGCCGGGTCGACCGGGTATAGTCGGCCAGCAGGAACTCGCCGCCCCAGATCGTTCCGTCTTCGCCCCAGCCCAGGCCATCGAGAACAATGCCCAGCACCGGCGGCGCCGTGAGGGGCCGCAAATTGTCAGCCAGGCACGCGGCGACGTGCGCATGGTGGTGCTGCACCTCGATCACCGGCCTCGCTCCAGAGTGTGCCCGATCGCGGCCGAGCTTCGAAGATAGATAGTCTGGATGCTGGTCGATGGCGTAGGCCGCCGGCTCGTGATCGAACAGACGTGCATAGAGCGCCAGGCTGGTCCGGAAGCTCTCGAAGGTCGCCGCGTCCTCCAGGTCGCCTTGATGTTGCGACGGCGCCAGCTTGCCGTTCCTAAGAAGGCAGAAGGTGGATTTGAGCTCGCCTCCGAACGCGAGCAAGTCGGGCGCAGCCTCGAAACCGGGAGGCAGGCGCAGTTCGGCAGGCGCCCAACCGCGTGCGCGCCGCAGCACGCGCGCGGCGCCGCGATGCACCCGCACGACCGAGTCATCCACCCGGTTCGCGATCCTGCGATCGTGGCATAGAATGTGGTCGCCGACGGTGGCCAACTTCGTAAGCGCCTCCTCGTCGTCGATGACCTGAGGCTCGCCCGAGACGTTGCCGCTGGTCATCACGACCGGGCGATCAGTCCCTTGCAGCAGGAGCAGATGAAGCGGCGTGGTCGGCAGCATGAAGCCGATCCTGCACAGACCAGGCGCTACCGCATCCGGGAGGCGCTCCGGCCCAACCGCCTCCATGAGCACGATTGGCGCTGCCGCACTGGTGAGGTGCCGGCGCTCCTCCTCGGTCGGACGGCAATATCGACTCACCACGGCAAGATCGCGCGCCATCAGCGCGAATGGCTTCGACTCCCGGTTCTTGGCAGCGCGGAGCCTGGACACGGCTCCGGCATTCGTCGCATCGCAGCAGAGCTGGTAGCCTCCAAGGCCTTTCACCGCCAGGATGCTGCCCTCCAACACGAGCGCTGCCGCCCGTCCGACCGCATCCTCATGCTCAATGCCTTCAAGCGGATGTCCGCCCACCGCAATGAGGCGCGCCTTTGGCCCGCACGTCGGACACGCGATTGCCTCGGCATGGAACCTTCGATCGAGCGGATTTTCGTACTCGACAGCGCACGACGCACAGAGCGGGAACTGCGCCATGGTGGTGGCCGCGCGATCGTACGGAACATCGGTCAGGATGGTGAGCCTCGGACCGCATTCCGTGCAGTTCGCGAACGGATAGCGATGGCGGCGCTGCAGCGGATCCAGAACCTCCGCGGCACAGGCCGCGCAAATGGCGGCATCCGGCGCGATCTCGGTTCGGGCGCGGCCGCGCTCCGTTTGGCCAATGCGAAACCCTTCCGCGAACAGGTGCGGGAGCGGGTAAGATTCGATGCTTTCGATCGTCGCCAGCGCCGGCGGCTCAGCGCGCAGCCGCTCGACCAGTCGGCGGAGCATGAGGCCAGGTCCGGTGGCCCGAATGATGACACCCGTGGCGTCGTTCAGCACCTCGCCGGACAAGCGTAGCTCGTTCGCTATACGCCAGACTGTCGGCCGGAACCCCACGCCCTGCACACGGCCGCGCACACGAATCTCCAGGCTGGCCGGCTGGTCTTCACCAATGAGGGAAGCCAATAGGCTCATGTGGCGTCCCACAGCAGCACACGGTTGTTGCCGGAGTCCGCGATGACCAGGGTATTGCCACAAGCCGTTACCGCGTATGGCCAGCAGAGTGAATCGCGCGCGGCCGGCCGCCATCGGTTGTCGCCGCGCTCGACGAAACTGTGTTGGCCTGCAAGCCACGCCGCGGACTGCCCTGTCGCGAGCGTGTCGAGCGAGTAGCCCAGCAGCCGGGAGTTGGCGGTATCCGCGACGATCAGACGCCGGCCCTGCTGCACAGCCAGTCCGTACGGCATGTTCAGACTTGCAGCGCTCGGGTCGTACGCGGATCGATTGTGGGCCGTGTCCTTCATGCTCGCCTGGCCCAGCACGTGGTCGCAGGGAGCGCCACTCCGGTCCGGCACCTCGTTCCAAACCATGATGCGGCTGCTACCGGCATCGGCCACCATCAACCTGCCTGAGGCGGAGGCGACGGCATGCGGCCACCTCATGCCGATGCTGTCCAGTCCGCCGGCGCTCTCGTCGCGCGTGACGAAATCCCGTTGCCCAAGCACGATGTCCGCCGGCTGGCCGCTGCGCTCGGGTATGATGTTCCAGACCAGGACCCGGCGATTTCCAGTGTCCGCCACGAACAAGCCGCCGTTGTGGAGGGCGACGCCGTAGCACCAGTTCAGCGTATCGGCTGCGGGCGCTTCCAGGCCGCGGTTCGCGCCCGCGCTGCGGAAGTCGCGCTGGCCCAGAACAACATCTGCTGTTTGGTTCGAGGATTCCGGCAGCCCATGCCAGAGCAGCACCCGGTGGTTCCACGCGTCGGCCACGGCAAGGACATGCCCATCGGTCGAGACACCCGTGGGCACGTTGAGGGTTGCAGGACCCACGTCGCCACCGGCATTGCGGCCCTCCGACGAGAATGAACCCTGCCCGATCAGGAAATCCGCCGGCGCATTGTCGTGGTCGGGCGCTCGGCGCCAGAACAGCAGCCGGTGATGCCCGGTGTCCGACACGATCAGCGGCCCGTGCTCATTTCCCAGGCAAGCGCCGCGAGGGGCGAACAGGCTGCTGGCGCCAGGCACTATGGGCGTTGCCGAGTATTCTCGGGTGCTTGCCGCACCGAGGATGACGCGAGCGCCAGCCGTATGCGCCAGAGGAGCTGCGGCGATCTGCTGCGACCCTGGCGAGGGTAGATCCAATCGCTTGAGAGATACCGGAATACTCATGATTCCAGCCTGACCTCGACCTGTCCGCCAAGCAACCTGACCGGAACGGATTCGAGGCGCAACTCGGGGACCGTCAGGCACTCTCCGGTCGCAGCGTCGTACCGAAAGCCGTGGTGGGGACACGTGATGACCCCGCCTTCAACCTTTCCCCGCCGCATGGAGAGCCCGAGGTGGGCACAGGCATCGCGGAAACATAAGATGACCGCACCGCTGCGCGTCAGGATCACGTCCTGGCCATTGACGCTTCCAGGGCGGATACCGTCATCCGGAACTTCCGCGACAGCGCACACAGGTGACCAGACGCCCGACCCAGGCTGGCGGAAGGGGCTGGCGAAGCGAGCAGCTTTCTGCCGATCGGAATGCACTTCGATGACCTCGGAGATCTCCGGGCAGTGCTCGACTATTGCTTTCCTGATTCCGGCATCCAGCGTGAGCTGCGAGGAAGTGCAGCCGCCGCATGCGCCAATCATCATGAGCTCCAACGTCGGTGGTGCGAGACGCACGACCTGCACGTCGCCGCCATGGGCGGCCAACATTGGCCGGACTGTGTCCAGAGCTGCTTCCACACGGTCGTGCAGGCTGGGCTTCACGAGCTGATGATGCCGGAGGACGGCATAGACCACCTCATCTGCAACAGCCTGGGTCAGCGCGGCCTTGCTCGCCGCGTCGCCGCGCAGTGCGCTGATCAACCGGCGAAATGCCTCGGCGTTTACCCGGTCGATCACGTCCCGATATTCCTCGACCGCGTTCCGTCGATCCTCCTCCCAGGACTCGAATGTCGCCTCCAGCCGCTGCAACCGGGCAAGCAGCGCCTCGACATCCTCGTTCTCTTGTCGGATCACCGCACTCATCTAGACCGGAGCCCCGCTCGGCGCTGCTGTCAGCCCATTCGCCTCTGCGTCCATTTCTGCGATCGCCTCGGCCACGGCATGCGCCTTCTCCATCTCGCCGAGCTCGACGAACACCTGATGAGCCTCGTCGTAAAGGCTCCGGGCCCACGCCAGGTTAGCGGCGTTGCCGGCCTCCGGTCGCCCTAGATCGTCCGGCATGTTGCGAAGGCAATTCGCCTTGTTCGCGATGGTGTTGGCGTACTCGGCCGGCATGGTTCGGCGAGTCCGCACCTTCAATGCCTCGTCATATGCTTCGAGCGCCCGCAGGCTGTTTTCGACAAAGTGTCGGCTCGCCGCGTACTGCAGCGCATTCCCGAGATTGTTCTGCAGCATGGCATATTCGACCGGGTGGTCGACGAGGGTGACGGCCTTCAGCCCCTCCTCGAAGCATTGCACCGCCAGCGCCTCACGCAGCTTGCCGCGCTCGCCATCGAACGGCATCGACAAGAAGGCGGTGGCCAGATTGTTCTGCAGTAGCACGAACTCCAGCGGATAACGCTTGGCGTCGAACACCCGCAAGGCGCGTTGGTAGGCCGCAACCGCATCCGCGATGCGCGCCCTGCCGGCGGGGGCGAGGCACTGCAGGACGAGCCCGAGATTCATCTCCGCTTCCGCTAGCTCTTCCGGCGAGCCCAGCTGTCCGAGTACTGGTATCGCTTCTTCGAACGATTTCCGGGCCCGCTCCAGTTCCTCCACTCCCCCACCCGGGAGCGCCTGAAGCGCCGTGGCTTGCCGCGCGGTCACCCGGGTGCGCAGCAGAAGGTCGTCCGTAGGACAGGCGAGGAGAGCTTCCTCGTAGAGCCTGATGGCTGCCGGCAGATGGTCCGGCGTCTTGGGCCGAACCTGCAGGCTCATCGCCAGTTCCATCAGCAGTTCGGCCCTTTCGCCTGAAGTGATCGTCGGATCGCCGGCCGTAGCAAGAGCGGCGCGCACCAGCTCTTCAACACGGCCTGTGGAGGTTGCGCGCGCCGGCTCAAATCGGTGGTGCATATCGTGCGCGGCGGATTCCGTACTCATCCAACCCACTGTACCTTTCTAGCTTGCTGCAGATGCTGCCTCGGACCTTGGAGACACGTGTCGCCGCGCCAATTGCTGGATGCGCTCCGCGACGCGAGCTGCTGCAGCCGCGACGTCCGGCGTCAGCCCGATTCCGAACTCCACCGAGCCAGCTTCCACCAGGAACACAGTGACCGCGGCGGGAAAGGTCTCGCCCAACAGACGTCGCCCGGCGAACAGCGCATGATTCCATCGGAAATCATGCAGGGTCAGCGAGGGACCATGCTTGCTTTCCAGCTCGGCTCCCGGCGCCTCGAAAATCGCGCCCGGCTCGGCGCCGGACCGGCAAGCATCGACGATGATCAGCCGATCGCACCCGCGCGCCGCGAACATGACGGCCATGCCATCGGTACCCGCATCCAGCAGCCGCACGCCGGGACTTTGTGCAAGGCCGGAAGCCGATAGTATGCGGATGACCTCGGGTCCAAGCCCATCATCCGTTCGTCCGAGATTGCCGCAGCCGATCACGGCAATCATGGCAGCGTATTCATTGTCGCACGCCATGGCGGCTCCACCGGCTCGGATCGCCTACATGCGCCAGAGCCGACAATACCAGTCGGGCTCGACAGGCACAGCCAGTTCAGGCAGGTCGCACCACTTACGATTGGCGAGATAGTAGATGCAGTCAGCGCATTTCCAGTTCTCTGGGCCGTATGGATGATCCAAGAACCCCGCAATGACCAGCTTTCCCCTGATGTCGTCGGGGTCTAGCGCGCGCAAAGCCTCGGCAATCCGAAAGAACTCTTTCTCCGTCGGCGGGAATGGTTCGACCGTCGTTTGCAAACCCGTCGCCAGCATGCGTCGCATTCTTTCCAGCAGCTCCTGATGGTTCTCACTCATGAGACACCTCACGCAGTGCGAAAGCGAGCGAGTTCTTCACCAGTCCGAGCGTCGTGCGCATGCACCGTGCACACTAGGCACGAGTCATACGAGCGGCAGACATGCCCAACTTCCACCGGGTCGTGCGAATCGGCGATCGGCGCCCCAATCAGCGCTTCTTCAATCGGTCCGCGCTCACCGCTTGCGGATCGCGGTCCGACGTTCCAGGTGGTCGGGGCTACGATCTGATAGTTCTTGATCCGGCCGTCCTGAATGTCGATCCAGTGGCACAGCGCGCCGCGAACCGCTTCGGTCGCACCCCACCCGCGCCCGTCTCGCTCCTGTGGTTTGATGTACCATACATCCTTCAGGCGGAATTCACGCAGAATCCGCTCGGCCTGCCGATAAAGTCCGACGACCTCGTGCATGCGTGCAAACTGTCGCAACATCACGCTCGCGCCGCCCAGCCGCCGGAACATATCCAGCACCAGCGGATCGTGGTGCTGCCAAGCTTCACCGTGACTGCCGCCCAGGACAAGCTGCCGCGCAAGCGGGCCGGCCTCCAGCCGCCCCGCCGACACGTGAACGGGGGCCGTCGACCAAGAGTATCGGCTGGCAAAGTCGGGCGGGGCGCCGTTTCTGGGCGTTGTGATCCGCTCGAATGGATGAAGCCCATCGGGCTCCTCGTACCAGGCGTGAGCCACATCCTCGCGTATCATCATGTGGTCCATCGGGCCGTGGGTGTCCGCTAGGGCATCGTAAACGCCGCCTTTCATCCACAAGGCGGCCGCGCGGCCTTCCATGGTAGGCTTGGTGTACTTGTCTTCGTGGGGCAGATATCCGTACGAGAAGTAGCGGCCGTGGCCGCGGCCATATCGGTCAAGACCGATATCTCGCGACATTCTCCAGAACAGGCCCAGGTCGGAATTTGCGTGCTCAGGCCGCTCGTCAAGCCAATTCATGAAGTCATCGTAGCACCTGACCTGCTCATATCGTTCCATGGAGCAGCCAAGCCAGATCGGCTCGATCCAACTACGACGTATTTGCTCCAAAATCGACCAGGCGCGGGTCACATCGGTCAAGGTCGGCGCGCACATGACGCCGCCCGGAACCATGTAGCTGGAGTGCGGCCACTGCCCGCCGAAAAGAGCGTAGATCTCGACCGGGCGGCCGGAAATCAGCACGCCGAGTTCGTAGTGCTTGCCCGTGAAGGGTGACCAACGCCGTACCGCTTCCTGATAGAAGCGCGATGCCGCATAATTCTTGTTGGTGAAATCTATGATGAACAACGCGTAAAAATGGCGCGCGATACTCTGCAGGCTTTCGGCGATCTGCCCAAGATTGCGGGCGAGGACCGCATTCCTCGGAACCTCGGTTCCCCAGGCCGTGTCGAGCGCCCACGCGGCGCAAGTCAAGTGTGAGGCGCCGCAGATTCCGCACGCCCTCGGGGTAACGATCAGCCCCGCCTGGGGATCCTTGTCCCGCAAGATGATCTCGAACCCGCGGAACAGGGCGGCCTGGGTCCAAGCATTCACGACGACGCCATCCTGAATGTCGACGCGAACGTCTAGGTCGCCCTCGACCCTGCCGACCGGCGAAATGTCCAACGTCTGGGTGACGCTTGCCATGATCAGACGAGGAAAATGTCGTCTTCCACCCAACGCGGTGCCGCCGCCTTTGCGACGGCCATCATTTTTACATAACCCATTTTCTCGATCCCCGTTGGTAGCGTGCGTGGCACGCCCATTAACGTCTGTGTCTTGAAAACGGTTCCGGGGGCCAAGTCTGCATGGGGGAATTCCGGCTCGGTGCAGCCAATGCAGGGCATACCTGCACGGGTCTTCGAGGATTGCCGGTTCCAAAGGATGCGGTTGCAGGGCGAATGGGTCATCGGACCGCGGCATCCCAAGTCGTAGAACAGGCAGCCCTTGCGCTGCCCGAACTCTGTGGCGGAGACCTTGTAGGCAAAATGCATGTTCCGGGTGCACCCGGTCTGCGTAAAGGTGCTGAAGAAGGTCTTCGGCCGCTGCAGGTCATCGAGGGCGATGTCTTGGGCGCGCCCGGTCGCGACCGCCACAAGGATCTGCGTAATCCAGTCCGGATGAGCGGGGCATCCCGGCACGTTGATCACGGGGAGGCCCGCTTTTGAGCGATAGTCCGCACCGAGGAAGCCACCGCGGTCGCGCTTGAGGTATTGCAGTCCCATACTGTCGGTCGGGTTAGGCGGAGTCGCTGGTATCCCGCCCCAAGTGGCGCAATCGCCGATCGCGATCGTATAGTTCGCAACAGCGGTCAATGCCCGAACCCACTCCTGCATGGGACGGCCGGCAAACCGGTTCCACTCCCCCGTACCATTGGGAGCTCGGATCACAGTGCCTTCGAACACAAGAATATCGAGCGGCCGCCGGCCAGCGATCAGGTCTTGAAGCAACTCGTGTAGGCGCTCGCCCAGCTCCATGCCGAGGGAGGGGTGCCAAAGTACGTTGATCCCGAAATCGGTGACCAAGTCGCAGACGCCCGGCTCCTCGGCGTTGAGGAAGGACATCGTATTACCTGAACACGCACCGCCCTGAAGCCAGAGGAGATTGGCCATTCGCTCCAACCAAGCTGTTAGTGACATATAGCCAGAAAACTAGGCTTGGCACCATAGCAGCGCTCATCTTAGAGCCACCACTCGGGAACGAACAAGGTTATACCAGGGTTCATTAACCGCTCGTGGTGGGATGATGGCGCGCCGGGGACTCTTATGTTGCACCGTGCCAGGAAGCTCTGCCTGAGTACGCAACCAGCGTAACGGATAACACGCCCTATCATGTCAGAGCCTCGCCCCACAGTCCTGGTCGTCGAAGACGAGTTCCTCATCCGGGAGTGGACCGCAGACTATCTAGCCGAATCAGGGTTCACCGTGCATTCGGTCGGGGATGTTCAGGAGGCGATCCGGCTTCTCGGATCGCGCACGCAAGTCGACCTAGTCTTCACAGATATCACGCTGCCTGGAGGGGTGAGTGGTTTCGATCTCGTACAGTGGATCCGTGAAAACCAACCGGGACTGCCCGTCGTCCTGACGTCCGGCGGTCACAACGCAACCAAGGCAGCTGAGGTTTGTGCGGACCTGCCTTTCGTCTCGAAGCCCTACGACTTGTCGGATCTGGCGCGAAGGTTTCGCGCGCTGCTCACCAAAGGCACTCTGATGCCTACTCGCCCGAAATAGCGGGAGGTCATCCGGCGCCTGGCGCCGTAGAAAGCGGAGGCATGTTCCTGGGAACCATCGCAATCACCCTAGTCACGACACCATCATACTTCCGGCGCTGACCGCTCTTGAGATCACATGCCAATCCCGACCCCTGCCCGACTCCGATAGCCCGGATAGCCGATTGCTTGGGCCGCCGAGGAAATGCTGCGCCGGCGCCTAGGGCCGAAGTTCGATCGGCGCATGCCGCAATGGATCGGAGCGGCTAGTCTCTGGTTGCGATGTCTTGAGTATGGCCGCCCGCTGGCTTGAAGCGCTTCAGAAGATCGGCTGTTCTCCATCTGGATTGAGCGAGTCGGCCACGGCGGCGGTTCGGGATGATTACATATGACGGCTACTATCTTGAGGCGGCGATAGCCAGTTGCACGTCTGCATGGTCGCCGCCAATTGGCTTGGCGAGCAGTTTTCATACTCATTCATAGGCAGCCCCCGGCCAAGCGCGCTGCAAAACCTCAGCGCACGCCGCTAAACGTCAACCATGGGGTTTTTGGATCGGAATTAGTAGTTATGGGCTTGACGGGACTCGGAGCCTAAGGTAGTCTATTGGCATCCAAGGGGGGATGCCATGAATTTGCTCACTATTTTCAAGCGGTTCCCAGATCAGGAAGCCTGCATTGAGTATCTTGAGAAGGTGCGGTGGAATCACAATCCACACTGCCCCCTCTGCGGAGCGGTTGACGTGGCGCGTAAGGCTGAGGGCGAGCGCATTGGTCGCTGGAATTGCCACGCCTGCACCGCAAGCTTCAATGTTCTGTCCAGAACCATCTTTGAGAAAACGCGCATCCCGCTTCAGAAATGGTTCTTGGCCATCGGCATCGTTGTGAACGCAAAAAAGAGCGTGTCTAGCTGCCAACTGGCCCGCGACCTCGACATGAACCAGAAGTCCGCGTGGTTCATGCAACAGCGCATCCGCGCCGCCATGCTTACGGAAGAGGGCGAGTTGTTGCAGGGCATTGTCGAGGCCGATGAAACCTATATCGGCGGCAAGCCGCGCAAGGGCAATCGTCGCGAAGATGACAAACCCTCGAAGAGAGGGCGCGGCACGAAGAAGAGCGCGATTGTCGGCGCAGTCGAGCGTGGTGGTCGCGTCATAGCCAAGGTTGCTGACGATCTGACTGCTAAGGGGCTTCTCCGTTTCCTGCGTTCTAACGTTGACCCGCAGGGGTCTATTTTGGTCACCGATGAGTTGGCAGCCTACAACGCCTCTTCGAGCGTTTATCGGCGCGCCGTAATCAATCATAGCGAATGCTATGCGGATGGAGAAACCCACACCAATTCAATCGAAGGCTTCTGGTCGCTTTTGAAGCGCGCTTGGTATGGCTCTCACCACCACTACTCCAAGAGATACATGTCGCTCTTTGTCGCGGAGTCTTGCTGGAAGTATAACCAGCGCCGCAACCAAGATGCATTCTCGACCTTCGTGCGGGGATGCTTCGCATGAACAAACTCTACTACGGTGACTGCCTCACCATCATGCGCGACATGCCGATGGGCAGCGTGGACCTTGTTTATCTCGACCCGCCGTTCAATTCCAACCGCGACTACAACGCAATCTATAAGGATGAAACCGGCCGTCCGTTGCCGGATCAAATTGAAGCGTTCAACGACCTCTGGGAGCTTTCAGAGGACCGCCAGCGCGCTATCAGGATGATGCCGGTTCTAATGCGTGACTATGGCATTGACGATGAGATCGTGGAGTTTTGGAAGATCTGGATGAACGCCCTGCGCAATACGCAGCCGAGCTTACTTGCCTACCTGTCTTACATGACCGAGCGTCTATTGCCGATGCGTTCCATCATAAAGCCAACCGGTTCGGTCTATCTGCACTGCGATCCAACCGCCTCACACTACATAAAGGTGATGATGGATAGCATTTTTGGACACGCCAATTTCGTCAATGAGATCATCTGGAAGCGCTACGGCGCGCATAATGATGTTGGTCAGGGGTCAAAGCACTTCGGGCGGGTGCATGACACGATTCTCTTCTATTCCAGATCGGACAAGCGCACATGGAATCAACTCTATATGCCGTTGGACCCGAGCTATGTGGAAAGCACCTACAGAAGCGTTGATTCCGATGGACAGCGATTTACCACCACTCCGTTGACCGGCCCCGGTGGAGCGGCAAAGGGCAACCCTGTCTTTGAGTGGAAAGGGCATACGCGCGCTTGGAGATACAGCAAGGAGACAATGCAGCGACTCCATGATGAGGGAAAGCTTCATTACTCCCGCACTGGATACGCTCGCCAGAAAATGTTTCTGAAAGACTCCAAGGGCGTTCCGGTCCAGTCAGTATGGACAGACATCCCTTCCCTGGTCGGATCAAATAAGGAGCGGTTGGGCTATCCTACTCAAAAGCCTCTGGCGCTAATGAGGCGGATCATTGAGGCATCGACAAAGCCCGGCGACGTTGTTTTTGATCCCTTCTGCGGCTGTGCCACGACGATTGAAGCAGCTCACGCCCTCGGGCGGAAATGGATCGGAATTGACATCGCAATTCATGCGATCAAGCGCGTTGCCAAGGTTAGGCTGGAAGATCGGCTTGGGCTTCGAGAGAACGTTGATTTTGTGATCGAAGGCGTCCCGCATACACTCGAAGGCGCTCAAGACTTGTGGGAGCGGGACAAGCATCAGTTCCAAAAGTGGGCCATCGAACAGATTGACGGCTTTGTTACATCCCGAAAAACGGCTGATGGCGGAATCGATGGTCGCCTTTACTTCTCGGTTCCCGGTGAACGCGATCTGCAAAGCATGGTGATTGAGGTTAAGGGCGGAAAGAGCATCAATCCTACCGTGCTGCGGGACCTTCGGGGCGTGCTTGAAAGAGAGCAGGCAATGATGGCGGGACTAATCATCATGGACGATCTGGGCACCAGAAAGATGGCAAACTTTCACCGGGAAATGGGAAGGGCCAATGATTTGGACATCAATGGCATCATGTATCCTCGGATGCAGATACTGACAGTCCCAGAAATTCTTGAAGGCAAGCGGTTCAAGACGCCTTCGGTTGCGAGAGGCCGGTCTGTTTCACAGCCGGCGCTCCCTCTAGGCTGATCGGAGCCGCAAGCCCATAACTACTAATTCCGTTTTGGATTGTCCTGGGTTATGACTTTTGGAGGACAAGCCTTTGTACAGGCGCGACCAACCTGAAGCGCAAGCCGGTCGCTATCCAAGTCCAGCGGGTGGTAGCCCCGAGGTTCCCCGTCGCCGTTAGATCGATCAGTTGTGAGCCGAAACCTGCGTGGCTTGGAGCATCCGCAATTTGAGGCCCGCCTGTTTCCGTCCAGAATAAGGTGAGGTCACTTTCTTCGGTTGACCAGTCCACCTCCACCTTGCCTCCAGGTGTAGAGAGCGCGCCGTACTTGGCGGCGTTCGTGGCCAACTCGTGCAGAATTAGAGTGACACTGGTCAGCGCACTTGGACTTACAACCAAATGAGGTCCAGCGATGGCCGTCTGCTCCTCCTTACCGAAGGGTGCAAGCACGATCGATACAAGACGATGCAATGAAGCGCCATCCTCCTCTTCAATCGACTTCGAACGCGCCCCATAAATGAGTTCATGTGCACGAGCAAGCGACAAGATTCTTGCGTTGAGCTTCTCTGCGAGTTCTTTGGGCGAAGACGCCGACGTCGCACTTGTGACTGCTAGTCCAGCGACAATGGCAAATGCATTCTTGACACGATGGTTCAGCTCACGAATGAGAAGCTGGCGGGTTTCCTCCAGCTTCTTGCGACGGGCTATCTCCTGTTGGGCTCTGTCATAAAGCCGGGCATTGTCAATGGCAATTGCCGCTTGCGCGGCTACTCCAGTCAGCAATTGCTCATGATAGGCCGTAAACATCCGGGGCGTTGCGTGCCCGAAGAAAAGGCCACCTAACACTTCTCCGGAGCGCGATACCACCGGCACCGCGAGATAGCTTCGTACCGGCAGATGGCCATTTGGCATACCCTGATAAGGCGGGTTTTGACCGTACCGGGTATCTTGCGTGATATCGTCCGAGCGAACTATCTCGGTTCCCCGGAATGTAGGCTCAAAGACACGAGTGTTCCGCGGCATTGGGAAGTTCGAGAACCATTCACGAGGAACGCCGGAGATCGTGTAGAGCGTGTACCCCTCACCCTTTTCATCTATCAGGTTGTAAAAGAATGCACCGAATTGCGCACCGGAGAGCCGAACTCCAGCGTCGGTGACCACCTGAACAAGCCGCTCAAGGTTGAGCTCCGCACCTAGCGTGGCAGCTGTCTCGTTTAAGGTTTCGAGGAGCTGTCTTTGCTTCTCCTGCTCCGTGACCTCCGTGTTCGTGCCGATCCAACGAGTGATTTCCTCCTTGGTGTTGCGTAGCGGCCGAACGCGGGTCAGGAATGGCCGGAAAATTCCATCGGCCCCTCTGATGGGAAATGTCATCTGGAATGGCTCGCCCGTCGCGATCGAATGCTTCCAGTGTTCCAACACAGCAGGAAGTACCGTCGGTTCGTGAACCGACTGCCAGCCCCATCCCTTCATCTGTTCAAGCGTGGTGCCGGTATACTCAAACCACCTCTTGTTGTACCAGTAGATCCAGCCGTCGCTGTTGGCGATCCATGTCGCTTCCGGCAGCTCGTCCGCCAGTGCTGCGAACTCTTCGGCACTCGGGAACTGCTCGGCAACTACCGTCACACCTGCCGTGTTTATCGGATTCAAGCAGACCTCTTCACGACTCTCCCGGCCATTCTCAGAACCACAGAGATGAAAGCAAGCAACCATAAAGCGCAGTTATATTTCTAAGCCCTCCATGACGTGCTGAGGCAGCGTGCAACCTGAAGCTAAAGGGCATCGTGTTCAAGCGCTTGTCAGAATCCTACGTCTCCGGCCGCACTGGCATCTGGGCCAAGGCGAAATGCAGGGCCACGCAGCATTCCAGCAGCCACTACGAGCAGCCGGGGCCGGCGTCCACCGACCTTCCGGTATTGCGCTTGCCCTTTTCCAGCAGCCATGGCTGCGAAGGTCGGCGCCGCAGCGAGATACAGCCAGTCGGCGGCACCGCGGGCGGTTGCATGTCCACCGTCGGAACCGATTGCGCCGCCAGCGCACTCGCTCAGATGAACCGCGCTCATATCATTCCTCCTGCGGCAGGGCGTCAGTGGCAGCAGTCTTTCTTGAAGGCGCCGAACAGCCCTTCGACCGAACCGGCCGACCGCGCTGCCTTCGCAACCGGGGTCGGCTCATACCGGTCGTGGTGGCGCACCCATTCCATCTTGTACTCGACGTCTCTTTCGTCGCGGCCCCTTGGGCATGAGGTCGAGCACGTTGTAGGTGCCCATCATCACCTCCTCACCGCGTCCAAAGGTCGAGTAGGTTTGGAAAACCTCGTTCGCATCGTTCGTGATGAAAGCGCTGATGCCCGGCCACTCCTCGTACGAATAGGGTCAGGTGCCGTAGTGAGAAGTCCTTCTGGGCTTTGCCCTTGCGCCGCAGGAGCTTTCGACCAAGATCATCTCGCACTCCATTTTCTATAGAGATCAAACACCGCTTTTCGCGCCCGATCGACGCAATGACGGGTTACCCAGCACGGCTGGCGAGATAGGTTCCGCGACTATGGCACCGATCGAGCGGTGATCACTACCACCCTGCATAAGGTGCGAGTTTCGCGTCGTCGAAGCGGCCGGCCTCGATATCCGACAGCGCCTCGTCGAACTTCGCCAGGGCTTCCTCGACATCATCCGACGTGATGGTCAGTGGCGGCGTCATCTCGATCACGTTGGCATGGATGCCGCAATAAATGACAATCAGCCCGAGCTCGAAGCATCGGTATGCCAGCCGGGCGGCCTCTCGCGATGCCGGCTCGCGGGTATCGCGGTTGCGTACCAGCTCGACGCCGACCATCAGCCCCATGCCGCGCACGTCGCCGATCAACAGGTGCCGTCTCGCCAGCTCCCAAAGCCCGTCCACTAGCTGTCGGCCGCGTTCGCTGGCGTTCGCGAGCAGCCCCTCACTTTCGACGATGTCGATTACCGCTAAGCCTGCCGAGGTCGGTGCGGGTGACCCGCCCAGCGTGAAGAGGTTGTAGGTCGGCGCATCCAGCAGTTCCTTGCGCCCGACCACCGCCGAGAGCGGCAGTCCCCCGCCGAGCGGCTTGCCCAGGCTGACGGCGTCCGGAACCACCCCGGCATGCTGGAACGCGAACCATTTGCCGGTGCGGCCGAGGCCGGTCTTGACCTCATCGAATACCAGCCAGACGCCCAACTCATCGCACAGCTTGCGCAAGGCCGGAATGTAGTTGACAGGCGGGATGATGTCGCCGCCGTCGGACTGCATCGCCTCCATGACGATTGCGCCCGTATCGGACGCGGGTGAAGTCGTCTGCAGCGTGCGTGCGACGAAATCGAGGCACTTCAGCGAACAGCCATCACGGCTGCATGGGCCCCATGAGCAACGATAGGGATCGGGATACGGAACCTTCGTAACATTGCCGACCCCGATCATATCTGCCTGGGTCTGGTGCCCCGACAGGGCTGCCGATCCCGTGGTCTGGCCGTGATAGCCCCCGATGAAGCTGATGAGGCGTCGTCGACCGGTCGCCTTCGGCAAGAGGCGGGACAGGCAATCATTTGCGTCCGAGCCGGTCGTGCCGAACCACACGCGCTTCTCGAAATCACCGGGCACAAGGGCTGCCAGCCGCTCCGCCAGCTCGATCGCCGGCAGCGTCGGGTAACAGCAATGCATGGACGTCCAGATACCGTCGAGCGCGGCGATGATTGCTGCGCGCACCTTCGGATGCCGATAGCCGGTCTGCACGACCGCCGCCGCGGCGATGAAATCCAGATAGGTCTTGCCGTCGACATCGGTAATGCGACAACCGTCCGACGCGGCCGGCACGAACGGATACAGTCGTATCTTCATCACCTTGCCGACGATCTTGCCCTCGCGCGCCAAGGCCTCTTCGGCCTGCACGTGCTGCTCCTGCCGATCTGCCATCTCATTCCTTTCCACGCTTCCGTGCGTGTCGGTGCACCGCGCGCCCGACCCGTACGTCACTGCATTGGATAGATCCGCCGCGCGTTCTCGGTGGCGACCAGTCGCACCAGCTCCTCGGCATCGGCGAGTGAGCAGAAATCCTCCGCCAGCCAACGATCCAGGCATTTCTTGAGTCCGCGCCGGAACAGCAAGGCCCCGAGATAGTAGAGCTCGCTCAGGCCGAATGCATCGGAGCTGTAGAGCAGCTTGGAGAACTTGCCCATCTCGAGCGCTTCGCCCAGGATGTCGGCCGACATCGGCGCGGCGTAGTTGAGGATTACGCCGACGTCGTAGTAGACGTTCTGGAATACCTCGGACAGCCAAGCCGCCTCGCGCTGGAACGGGTAGTTGTGGAGCAGCGTGATCGGCACTTCCCACTTCTCCATCGCCGCGATGAAGTCGGTGAAGTGCGACGGGTCGCAGGCATGCATGTAGACATCGGGATCGCCGAACCCGACATGGACCTGCATCGGGAATTTCCGCTGGCGACAAAGCTCGCCACCGACCCACAACCCGTGGCGCACGATGGTCGGATCGCTTAAGCGGTACTTGCCGGTGCCTTGCGACGCCTTGAACCAGGCATCCGCCGCAGTGACGACAGCGTCGCGCGCCGGCGCGGTCTGGTCGATCTTGAACGTGCAGCGATAAGCGACGATCGTCTTCAGGCCCACTGCGGACGCCGCGCGTTCCGCCAAGCGGTCCGCGAAGGCTTCCGGGAAAGCCGCGGCGCTGACGCCGCTCTTCGCCACCTCCTCCGCCACCGACTCTATCCTGACAATCTCATGCGCCGGCCTTGCCGCCGCCTCGGCCATCGCATCGACCGCCAGGATCGAAGAGCTGCGGTGGCCGGTATCGATGAGCAGCGAGTCCAATCCACAGGCACGCAGGAACCGGCGATTGACCTCGGCCGCCCCGAGTGCGAGGCGCCGCTCGACATATGTTTCCGCCGGACAGGACGGCTCGAGATCGAGCATCGGCGCGCAGAAACGCCGGATTGCTAGGCCGAGCGGCTTTTGGAATTCGGTGGTGCCAGGAGGTGCCGGGCGGTAGCTCTCGCTGAACAACGCCTGGAACGCCGCGAAATCGAGCTCGGCCGGCGAGACGCCGTGGCAATGGTGGTCTATCAGCGGGAGGTCGATGGAGAGATCAGTAGGCATTGTGATATCGCTCGCACATGTGTTCCAGGCTCTGATCGGCGAACATGCCGATTTCCGTCCGCTTAACCGCCGTGTATGCCTGATAGAAGGTCGGCGACATCCACGATTTTACGGTCTCGTCGCGATCAAGCACCTCCAAGGCCTCGGCAAGCGAGGATGGGAGGGCAACGATGTTCAACTTCTGGCGCTCCGCATCGGTCAACTCCGACGGATCCTTGTCCAACGTGCGTGGCAGCGGAAGTTTCTCGCGAATGCCGGCCAAACCCGCATTTACCAGCGCTCCGATCACCATGTAGGGACTTGCCGTACCGTCGGGGATGCGGATCTCCATGTTGAAGGCACTGGAGCGGCGGGCAGGATCGCGCTCCGGCGACGGGCAGATGCGGACCGACGCCTCGCGATTCTGGATGCCGAAAGCGTTGTAGCCGCAGCTCCAGTGATGTGGGCCGAGCCGCAGATATGAAACGGGGCTGGGTGCCATCAGGGCGCACAAGGCGGGCATGTGCCGGACCAGGCCGGCGATAAAATGCTGGGCCACCAGCGATGCTTCGCCGGGCCCCTTAGGATCGTAGGCCGCGTTCGAGCCGTCCTTGGCGCGGAAGCTGAAATGCACGTGCGCGCCGTTGCCGACCGCATTCGGCGTCGGCTTGGGCGTGAAGCTGGCGCGCAGTCCGAGGCGCCGCGCCGCCTCCCGGATCACCTCGCGCGTGATGATGGCCCGGTCGCCGGCCGCCTCGCCCACTGCCGGCGCGCAAGAAATCTCGTATTGCAGCACGCCATACTCCGGCTCGACCGTTTCCAGCCCCACCTTGGCCGCAAGCAAGGCACGCGTGACGTCGCGCACGAACTGTGCGTTGATGCGCACCTGCTCCAGTGAGAAGGGCACGCACCAGCCGGCTCCTCCACCCGTCAGCAGGAACTCATGCTCGAAGGATGCCATGAACTGCAGGCCGGTTTCCGCCTCGAAGGCCGCCAGCGCTTTCTTCATGTAACCGCGCGTGCAGCATTCCCAATTGCTGCCGTCGGACACCTTGGAATCGCACATGAAGAAATGCAGCGGCGCCGCGTCGGGCCAGATATCGACGCGCACCTCTGTCTCCGGGACCGGCGTCTGGCGCGCCTCCAGCATCGGACCCCACGGGTTGGGCGCGATATCCTCGAACGGTGTCAGGGCCTGGCCGGCCACCGCCCAGCCGAGGCCGTACGCCATGCGGCGCGAGATCTCCCCGGCCGGCACACCGCGCACGCGGGTGATGCCCACCATATCGTTCCACGCCAGATAGATGACTTCGCCTTCAGCCATGTCGTGTGCTCCGTTTCTTCGCGCGGCGCGTGGCGGCGCGATTCTCCTCCCGATATTCGAATCCGACCCGCAGCCCCTCTAGCTCGCGCATGCGGGCGATCGCCCGGTTGCCGGCCGCGGTCAGCACGGCGCCGATCAGCGCCTCGGTCAAAGCGAAGGCCGGAATCATGGAATCCGATCCGGACTTCGAGGATACCTCGACCACCAGGACGCGATCCGCAAATTCCGCGATCGGCGATTGCCAGGGATCCGTGACGAGCACGATTGCCGCGCCGCGCTCTTTCGCGCCGCGTGCGAGTTCCACCGTATCCGCCTGATAGCGCCGCACGTCATAAACGAAGAGGACACATCGCCGGTCGATATCGATCAGCTGGTCAGTGCGGGACTGGAGACCCTCCGCCAGCAAATGCGCATCGCTGCGGATCTGCACCAGATGCAGGTACAGCAACTCGGCGACCAGCTTGGTGAAACGCCCGCCGGCACACCAGATCCGGCGCGCAGGATCCGCCAGCAGCGCCACCACCGCCGACCATTCGCTGGGCGCGATGCGACGGAAGCTGGCGGCCGTCGCATCAGCAAAGGCACGTTGGGCAGCATCCAGAAGGTCCCCGCGTGGCTGCTTGTCGTAGAGCGAGTTGGGCAAGTTATGCCGTTCCTCCAGCTCTGCCCGCAACGCGCGCTGGAAGCTGAGATAGGAATCGAACTGCAGCTTGGAAGCGAGGCGGATGACAGTCGGGCCGCTGACGCGCGCCCGTTCCGCGAGCCCGGCGACTGTGTCAAGGCCGGCCAGCATGCCGGACGCGAAAAGCGTGCGCGCAACCTTCTGCTCGGCCGGCGTCATCTCGTGCGAGATCTGGCGCAGGCGATCGGCCAGCATCGCGCTGCGGTTGTTGGACGATCTCTGCGGCTGTTCCTTGGCCAACCCGTGTCCCCCACCGCCTCAGGGTTGATCCTGAGACGGTCAAGCCTTCGCGAATCGTTGCAGCGAGAACGCATCCAGCAGCTTCGGTTTGTTTCCCATGGCCCAGTCCGCTACCGCCTCGCCCACTGCCGGGCCGAGCTTGAAGCCGTGCCCGCTTGACCCGCATACGAGATACAGTCCTTCGATTCCCGGCGCTTGGTCGATGATCGGATTGTCATCGGGGCTCATGTCATAGAGCCCCGCGTAACCCTTGCGTACGCCAAGGCGTTCCAACGCCGGCACGCGCGGCACGGCATGACGCAGGATCTCCGCCGATTCATCGAGATCGACCACCTCGTCATAATGCTCCGGCTCGGCCACGAAGCGCGGCCGCTCCAACTCGCCATGGCGCACGCCCGTCCCACCGCCGGCCCATGTGCCGACCAGGATGCGGGAATCCCCGTCCGGCCGGGCGTAATGTAGCATGGCGTCATCGCACCACGAAAACGGCATGATCTTGAGCGCCTCGCCCGGCGCGTCAATGACCGCCATCGGATGCCGCTCGATATGGACCGGCAGGTCTATGCCGTGATTGCCGAGGAATCGCTTGGACCAGACGCCGACCGCGCTGACGACCCGGTCACAGGCGATCTGCTCGCCTGCTTCCGTCTCCACGCCGGCAACCTTTCCGCCGACGAGGTGGATCTGCTTGGCGACCGAGTTGTTCAGCACCCGCGCGCCCCGAGCCTTCGCGCCATCGATCAGGGCTGCGGTCGCGCCATGCGGATCGGCATAACCGTAATCGGCCTCCCACACCGCCATCGCAATGTCGTCCATGGCGAAATGGCGCGCGCGCTTGTGGAACTCGGCCGGCGACAGCGTCTCGATCCGCGCCCCTTCCGTGCGGATGCGCTCGACCGCCGCTTCCCATGCCGGCTTGGCCTTTGCATTCATCACCCACATCATACCGACCTGTGTGATGCAGCGTGGATGGCCTGTCAGCTCCGGCATTTGTGCCAGCAGCTCGCAGCCTCGGATCGCGAGCTGCGACAGTTCAGGCATCATGTAGAAAGCGTGGGTGATGGCCGAGGACCGGCCAGTTGGTCCGGAGGCCGGAAAGGCGCGCTCCACCACCGTGACCTTGGCACCCAGGCTGGCAAGCCGGAAGGCGGCCCCCGACCCTGCAATCCCGGCGCCAATCACCACGATGTCGGATACGGCCACGATGCGAAGCCTCCCAGCAGGCGGATCAAGGGCTCGTAATAAAACACAACAGAAACCACCATACAAGCACGCCCTGTAACATCCATTTCGAACACCCTGCTGTAATACCTGTTACAGAATCACATTTATTCCTCTGTGTTGTAATACACGCGTTGACCCCGCCATCCCGCTTGGTCTATCGTTTGCCGGATGCGCCCGGAGAGGCGCGGGGAACGGCCGGTGGCATCGCCGCAAGCCGATCCGTCATAGGGAGTCTGGGACGTGGCGGTCTCGACCTATCTGGCACCTGATGCGGCAAAGAGCGCCGGCTTGCTGTGCGCCATCGTGGCCGTGCCCGCCCTGGCGATCGGTATCGCTTTCACCGGACCTCTGGTAACCACCACCACGAATTTCCTGGTGATGCTGACCGCGGTGCTGGCTCTTGGCATGTTCTCGGGCAACAGCGGCATCCTCAGCTTCGGCCACTGCGCCTTCATGGCGCTGGGCGCGCAGATCTCCGCCACCCTGACCATCAGCCCGGCGCTGAAGAAATCCGCCTTTCCCTTGCTGCCGGAGATGATCTTGCAGAGCCAGTTCGGCCTGCCGGCCGCACTGCTCGTCACCATGCTGCTGGTGGGTGTGATTGCGTACGTCATCGGCAAAGTGATCTGCCGGCTGGAGGGCTCTTCCGCTTCGATTGCCACCCTGGGCCTGCTGATCATCGTGGAATCACTGATCGTGGCGGCACAGGGTTACACGCGTGGCAACCAGGCGGTCTATGGCGTGCCGAAGCTGACCAGCCTGCCGGTCGCGCTTGTCCTGGCATTGCTGGCCATTGTGGTGGCCCGCCTGTTCCGTGACAGCCGTCCCGGCCTCCTGCTGCGGGCCAGCCGGGACAATGCGCCGGCGGCTGCGTCTATCGGCATCGACGTGGCGACACAGCGCCTGCACGCCTGGGTGCTGAGCGCCATGGTGGCCGCTATGTCCGGCGCCATGATGGCGCACTTCCTGACCGTCTTCTCTCCGAAGCAGTTCTATTTCGATCTGACCTTCGCGATCATCGCCATGCTGGTGGTCGGCGGCATGATGTCCGTCTCCGGCGCCGTGCTCGGCGCGCTGGTGGTGACCTTGATGGTCGAGGTGCTGCGCCGGCTGGAGAACGGATTTGCGCTTGGCCCTGTGTCAGTGCCGCAGATTTTCGGCCTGACCCAGATCGGCCTCAGCGTCGCGATCCTGCTCACGCTGTATAAGCGGCGCGAAGGCCTGCTGGCATTTGCGGAACTCAATCCGCTGAAGCGTGCGAAGCCGGCCCCCAGTGACCGGATGCCGGAGCGCGCGCCGCCGGCGCGCCTCGAGATCGCCGACCTGCGTAAGGCCTATGGCGGCGTGGTGGCAGTGGACCGCGTCTCTTTTGCGTTGCGAGCCGGAGAGATTCTCGGCCTCATTGGGCCGAACGGCTCTGGCAAGACGACCCTCCTCGGCTGTATTGCCGGCACTCATACGCCGAACGGCGGTTCGGTTCTCCTGGATGGCAAGCCCATCGAAGGACAATCGCCAGACCGGATTGCTCGTCTCGGCGTCGGCCGCACGTTCCAGACCGTCCGGCTCTTCGCCAACCTGACCTGCCTCGAAAACGTGGTGGCGGCTCTGACGGAGCGGCACCCGCACTGGTCGCGCCAACAATTGGAGGCCGAGGCCCAGCGCCTGCTGGACGAACTGAATATCGGCGATCTCTGGTCGCAATCCGCCGGCACGCTCGCCTATGGCCAGCAACGTCGATTGGAGATCGCCCGCGCACTCGCGATCGATCCGAAGTTCATGCTGTTGGACGAGCCCGCCGCAGGCATGAACGACGCGGAATCGGAGGATTTGCTGCAAATCCTGGGCTGGCTGGTCGACCAGCGCGGCCTCGGCCTGCTGATCGTCGATCACGACTTGAAGCTGATCATGCGGCTGTGCCCGCGCATCATTGTGCTGAACAAGGGCCAGTTGATCGCCGAAGGCAGCCCGACCGAGATCCAGGGTGACGCGAGCGTGCAGCAGGCGTATCTCGGCAGGAGGCATGGGGTAGAGCAAGCCCCGCCGCAAACCATCACCATGCGTGCATAGAAACATGGACAAACCGGAGGGAGACGTGATGATAAGATTTCGCACCGTGAGCATTCTGGCTACCGCCGCTGCAGTGGCCAGCATGGGCCCCACCGCCGCCTCGGCGCAGGATGTGCTGAAGATCGGCTTCGCCGGCGCCTTGACCGGCTATTTGGCGCCCTATGACCAGCCCACCCAGCAGGGCCTGGAGCTGGCCATCGACGAGATCAACAAGGCCGGGGGCATCGACGGCAAGATCAAGATCGAGTTGACCACGCGCGACGTGCGGTCGGAGACCGCGCAGTCCGCCGTGGTCGCGCAGGAGCTGGTCGACATGGGCATCAACGTGATGATTGCGCCCTGCGATGTGGATCCAGCCGTGGCAGTCGGTCAGATTGCCCAGGCCGCCAACATCCCCACCATTGCGCCTTGCGCTTCGACGCCGACTTTGCCGGGCATCGCCGGGCCGTTCACATTCGCCAACTACACGGCGGACAATCTGCAGGGAACTGTGCTGGCCGATTTCGCGCTCGAGCAGGGTTACAAGAACGCGCTGATCCTGATCTCGCGCGACACGCCGTACACCGAGAAGCTGCCGCTCTATTTCAAGCAGGTGTTCGAGGCGAAGGGCGGCCAGGTGCCGGCGACGCTCGAATTCAAGATGGGACAGCAGGACTTCTCCGCCGAGGTCACCAGGATCAAGGAGCTGAACCCCGCTCCCGATGTGATCATGACCGCGGCCTACGAGCCGGACTTCCCAGCCTTCATCAAGCAGCTGCGCTCGAGCGGGATCAATACGCCGGTACTCGGCTCGGACGGCATCGATTCCCCGACGACCTTGGCCTTGGGCGAAATCGCGGAAGGGGTGGTGTTCACCAATGCCGGCTTCCCGAGCGAAGGTGGCCCGCTCGCCAAGTTCAACGCCGCCTTCACCGCGCATTTCGGCGAGGAGCCGACGTCGGTCTATCCCGCCACCGCCTATGACGTGATCAAGAGCATCGAGGCCGCGGTGAAGGCCACCGGCGGCAATCTGGACGGTCAGGCGCTGCGCGATGCCATCGACAACCTCGAGAACGTCCCTGTCGCAACCGGAACGCTGACCTACAAGGGCCGCGAACGTGTTCCGCTACGCGTGGTGGCGCTGAACCGGATCGTCGCCGGGGAAAAGACGCACGTTGCAGACGTGACGCCGAAGGCTGCCGACGTTCCGGCACCCTGACGGCAAGCCTGCGAGAGCGCCTGCAATGCTGTTGGAAGTCCGCGACCTGGACGTGCGCTACGGCGCCGTTCATGCGGTGCGGGGCGTCAGCCTCGCGGTCGAGCAAGGCGAGATTGTCGCCCTGCTCGGCCCCAACGGCGCGGGCAAGAGTTCCATACTCAATGCGTGCCTGGGCCTCGCTCCACGATCGGGGGGCAGCGTTACGTTCAATGGCGCGCCGATCTCGCGCTTGCCGACCGAGATCATTGTGCGGCGCGGATTGACCCTGACGCCCGAGGGACGTCGCGTCTTTCCACACCTGACTGTGATGGAGAACCTCAAGATCGGTGCGGCGGCGAATGCGAAGCTCCGGCGAGAAACCGCCGGACGCGTCGAGGAAATGCTGGCGCTGTTTCCGGCCTTGACGGACCGCCGCACGCAGCTGGCCGGCACCTTGTCAGGAGGCGAGCAGCAGATGCTGGCGATCGCGCGATCACTGATGTCCGCGCCGCAAGCTTTGCTGCTGGACGAGCCATCCCTTGGCCTTGCACCCAACATCGTCGACCAGATCTTCGATCTGATCGCGGAGCTGAAGCGCCGGGGCGTGACCATCCTGCTGGTGGAGCAGAACGTTGAGCTGAGCCTCGCCATCGCCGATCGCGGCTACCTCCTGGCCAGCGGTCGGATCGCGTTGGCCGGCACCACCGCCGAACTGAAATCCACCGGCCGCCTCGAGCGCGCCTATCTCGGGATCGCTTGAGCAACCATGGACCTGTTTCTGCAGCAAGTCGTGAATGCGTTGAGCCTTGGCGGCACCTACGCCCTGCTCGCACTAGGGCTGGCCGTCGTCTTCTCCGTGCTGGGCTTGATCAACTTCGCCCACGGAGAGCTTATGACCTTGACCGGCTATGCAATCTTTTTCGCGCTCGCCGCCGGCCTCCCCTATCCCGTCGCGCTGGTGCTCGGCGTCCTGGTGGCCACCGCGAGCGCTGTCGTGATGGAGCGCGTCGCGTTTCGCCCGCTGCGGAACTCCAATGCAACCGTGATGCTGCTGTCCAGCTTTGCCGTTGCCGCGATGCTGCACGTGCTGTTCCAGAACCTGATCTCGGCTCGACCGAAAGCCATTCCGGCACCCCAGTTCCTGATGCGGAACGTCGAGGTCCTGGGATTGCAGATCGGCGCGGTGCAACTGGTTTCGATCGCCGTGACCGCGATCTCGCTGCTGGGGCTCACCCTGTTCCTGCGCCGATCGACGCTGGGGATCGCAACGAGGGCGGCGGCCAGCGATTTCAACATCACACGCCTGATGGGCATCAATGCGAACCTGGTCATCTCCACTGCCTTTGCCATCTCCGGCCTGCTGGCTGGCATCGCCGCCTTGCTTTGGCTTTTCCAGCGTGGCTCGGTCGATCCGTTGATGGGCTTCCTGCCGGTGTTGAAGGCCTTCATCGCTGCCGTGCTGGGCGGCCTCGGAAGCCTATCGGGTGCGGTCGTGGGCGGATTGCTGCTCGGCTTCATCGAGGTCGGCCTGCGGGCCTACCTACCGGACGGGATGCAAGCCTACCGCGAAGCCATCGGCCTGACGATCGTGATCGCCGTGCTGTTCTTCTATCCGAGCGGCTTGGTACCGCGGCGGGAGGCCGTGCGATGAGCGGCCAGCCCTTTCGCGTCGTGAACGCGGGCGGACGCTCGCCGATCGTGTTGATCTGCGATCACGCCAGCAATCGGATGCCGAACGGCTATGGCGATCTCGGGCTTTCGGAGGCTGAGCGTCAGCGCCACATCGCCTGGGACATCGGTGCGGCAGCAGTTTGCGAGCACTTGGCCGCGCGGTTCGATGCGCCTGCGGCCCTGTCCCAGGTGTCCCGTTTGGTGGTGGATTGCAACCGCCATTTCACCGATGCCAACCTCGCGCCCGCCATCAGCGACGGCACGCCCGTGCCGGCCAATCAGAACCTGGCGGAAGACGAGCGTCGCCGCAGATGGGAGCAGTTCCATCAGCCCTATCATCAGGCGATCGAGGATGTGATCGCCCGGAAGCTGGCCGGCGGGCAGGAGCCGATCGTGGTATCGATCCATTCCATGACGCCGATGATGAACGGGCGCGCGCGACCCTGGCAGATCGCAATGTGCTGGCAGGAGGATGAGCGGCTGAGCAGGCCCATGCTGAATGCGCTTCGAGCCCGCGGCGATATCGTGGTAGGCGACAACGAGCCCTATTCGCTCGACCGGAACGAGGATTACTCCGTGCCGGTCCACGCCATGCGCCGCGGTCTGAGACATCTGCAGGTGGAGTTCCGGCAGGACGAGGTCGCCGAACCCGCTGGCCAACGCCGCTGGTCCACCATCTTCGGCGACTGCCTGAAGGTCGTTCTCAGTACGTGACGGCCTTTTGCCATGTAGTGTCGGACCGGCGGGCCGTTTCCAACACAGTACCGCTTGAACTCGGCAGCCCTGACCGGCGCGTCAGAAGCACCGCCAGAATACGAAACATCGTTTTGCCAATTCCTGATTTGCTTGCAGGCCGCCTCCGAGCAGACATCTGCCTGTCGTTGTGGCTAGCAAAGACGGAGCGTTGAGAGTTGTCTCCCGGCCGCAGTCTTAGCCATCACAGAGCTCTTTGAGCATCGACACTGCCGCATCAGGTGCGGTGAGAACCGGTATCAGAGAGGCGCGGCAGGGGAAGGCAGCATGTCCGGTGGAATCCCGCGTTCGGAGTGGAGGTGGTCGAAGCTTAGACGGATTCGTAAACCGCATCCGTCAGGGCCTTGAGCCGCGGATCCGGCGCATTGCCGGATCCCAGCATGAGGTTGGTGACATAGCCAAACCCGATTCCCGCCTCCGGATCCGCAAAGCCGAGGGCGCCGCCCCATCCGGCATGGCCGAAAGCCGCTGCTCGACCGATGCCGAGCAGATCCTCAATCTGATAGCCCGCGGCGAAGGCGGCCGGCGCGGAAAGACTGTCATCCCAGCCGCGCACGCGGGGCCGCGCCGCTTCTTTGATGGCGTCTTTCCCGACGATGCCGCCGCCACCGCTGGCCAGTGCGCCATAGATCGTCGCGAGGGCCGCTGCATTGGACTGCCCGTTGGCGCCGGGAACCTCGGCTGCGCGCCAAGCGAGATCGTTGGGCGCCAGCGCGCGCGGCACGGGATTGATGCAGCTGTGCGGGAAAGGCGATTGCTGCACCGCGGCGATCCAGTCGGAGGCGTTGGCGGCCGCAATGGTCTGAGCCACCCGCGGCTCCTCGCGCTCCGGCAGACCGACGAAGAAGTCGATGCCGAGCGGGCCGGCGATCTCCTCGGCGATGAAGCGGCCGGGGCTGCGCCCGTCTATGCGCCGCAGGGGTTCGCCGATGAGATGGCCGTAGGTGAAGGCGTGGTAGATGCAGCGGCTGCCCGGCTCCCAGAGCGGCGACATGCTGGCCAGGGCTTCCGCGTAAGGAGTCCAGGCAAGCAGGCCGGATTCCGGCATCGGCACAGAGAGCCCGTTGAGGCCGGCCTGGTGCGACAGAACGAGATTCAGGCTGATGTGCTCCTTGCCGCCCGCGGCGAACTCCGGCCACCAGCGCGCCACCGGTACGGCATAGTCCAGCTTGCCGCGCTCGACCAGCATCGCGACGGCCAGCGCCACGATTCCCTTGGTCGCCGACCAGACATTGACCAGAGTGTTTCGGCGCCAAGGCTTGCTGCGCGCCGCGTCGGTATGCCCTCCCCAGAGATCGACGACCAACTTCCCATCCGCCATCAACGACACCCCGCCCCCTAGCTCCAGGCCGGACGCCAGATTCTCGGCGAAGGCCTCCCGCACGCGGGCAAATCGCGAATCGCAAATCCCGTTGACGGTCATGCTGCGACCGGCGCATCGAAGGCAAAGCGCGGGCGGCTCGGCGGCAACGGCGCCTTCCCGCGGATGAGATCGGCGGCCTTCTCGGCAATCATCATCACCGTCGCGTTGAGATTGGCGCTGATCACGCTCGGCATGACCGATGCATCGACGACCCGCAAGTTCTCGATGCCGCGCACTTTCAGCTGCTCGTCGACCACGGCCATGTCGTCGTTGCCCATGCGGCAGGTGCAGCTCGGGTGGAATTCAGTCGCGGCGTTGCGTCGGATGAAATCCATCATCTCGGCCTCCGTCTTCACGTCCGGCCCCGGGGTCAGCTCCGCGCCGCGATAGGCCTTGAAGGCCTGCTGGTTGACGATGTGTCGCGTGAGCTTCAGGCCTTCGACCATTTCTCGGCGATCATGATCGGTCGCGAGGAAGTTGAAGAAGATCCGCGGCGGTGTCCGAGAGCTTCCATCGGCCGGCGACAGATGGCCTCGGGAGTCCTGACGCAGCTGGCTGACATGGATCTGGAAGCCCTGCTTGAGCCTGATCTCCGATCCAACCTGGTCGATGCCGACCGGGCAGAAGTGATACTGGATGTTCGGCGCGACCAGGCCGGGCTCCGTGCGCACGACACCGCCGGCTTCCCAGATGTTGGACGCAACCGGACCGCCACGCGTCAGCAACCAGCGCGCGCCGACCGCCGCCTTCACCACCGGATTGGCGAGACGGTCGATGGAGACCGACCGGATGCAGTGCCATTGCATGACGAAGTCGACATGGTCCTGCAGGTTCCGGCCCACGCCGGAAAGTTCATGCACGATCGGAATGCCGGCGCGTTTCAGTACGTCGGCCGGCCCGATTCCGGAGACCATGAGGAGGTGCGGCGAATTGATCGCGCCGCCGCAGAGGATAACCTCGCGCCGGGCGCGTGCGGTCACCGCGCCGTTGCGGCCCTGGTAGATCACGCCGACGGCGCGGCCGTGTTCCAGCAGCACACGGTCGACATGGGCGCCGGTCTTGATCGTGAGATTGGCGCGCGATGCCGCGGGATGAAGGTAGGCGACGGCGGCGGAGCAGCGGCGGCCGTTCCACTTCGTGCTGTCATAGCGCCCGAGCCCTTCCGGCTGGTAGCCGTTGAGATCGTCGGAGCTGCCGACACCCGCTTCGGCGCCGGCCGCGACGAAGGTGTCGTAGAGCACGTTCGGGGTCTTGCCCATGCTGACGCCGAGCGGCCCGGAGGCGCCATGCCATTCATTCTCGCCGCGTTCGCTCCGCTCCGATCTGCGGAAATACGGCAGGCAGTGCGCATAGTCCCAGCCCGGCAGACCGTGCTCCGCCGCCCAGCGGTCATAGTCCGTCGGGTGGCCGCGCAGATAGACCATGGAATTGATGGAGGAACTGCCGCCGAGCACCCGGCCGCGCGGGACCGGGATGTTGCGCGCGGCCATTTGCGGCTCGGCCTCGCTCCGGTAGTTCCAGTTGAGCTTGGGATTGCTCCAGACGCTATAGACGCCTGCGGGCATGTGGATCATCAGGTTCCGGTCGGCCGGCCCGGCCTCGAGAATGAGCACGGAGGACGCGCTCTCTTCCGAGAGGCGGTTCGCCAGGACACATCCAGCGGAACCGGCGCCGACGATGATGTAGTCGTACTCCTGCATCAGGCCTGCCGGAAGTGCGGCGCGTCCTGGATGAGCCGCGTCGTCTCCGCCGCTTTCGGGCGCGACAGCACGTCCTTCACCGCGCCGAGTTCGACGATACGGCCGCTCTGCATCACCGCGACCTGCTGCGCCACGCTGCGGATCAGCGGCAGGTTGTGGGTGACGAACAGCATCGAGATGCCGCGCTCCTGCTGCAGCCGGTCCAGCAGCTCCACGATCACCGCCTGGATCGACACGTCCAGCGCGGAGGTGACCTCGTCGCAGACCAGCAAGGTCGGGTTCACGATCAGGGCGCGCGCGATCGCCGCGCGCTGCCTTTGGCCGCCGGAGAGGTGATGCGGATATTGCTGCGCCGCCCGCCGCGACAGGGCGACCTGGTCGAGCACCTCCCCCACACGCCGACGCAGTTCCTCGTTCGAAACAGATTCGAACTCGCGAAGCGGCGCGGCGATCGCCTCGCCGATGCTGCGACGCGGGTTCAAGGAAGCATAGGGGTTCTGGAAGATGTACTGGATCTGGCGTCGGCTCTCGACTGCGCGATTGCGCGAGCCGGCGGCCAGTATCTGCCCGTCATAGTACATCAGGCCATCGATCTTTTTGTGCAGTCCAGAGATGCAGCGGGCCAAGGTGGTCTTGCCGGAACCGGACTCGCCGACCAGCGCCATCGAGCAGCCATGCGCCAGCGCCAAGTCGATCCCCTTCAGGATCTCCGCGCTGCCGTGGAAGGCACGCAGCGCTTTGATCTCGAGCAGCGGCGGCCCGATGCGCTCGACCGATGCGCTTTCCCGCCCCGCCGTAACGGCCGCCTGGACCCTCACGTCGCTGCGGATGCAGCGGACGTCATGATAGGGCGCGACACGCGCGAGGGATGGTGGCGCTGCCATGCAGGCCGGGATCGACATCGGGCAGCGGGGCAAGAACGCACAGCCTTTCGGGCGGCTGGTGGGTGCCGGGGCCTGACCCGGAATCCCCTGCAGCAGGATCGGCCCGTCGAGGTCGGGTACCGCGCGGATGAGCGCGCGGGTATAGGGATGGGTCGGCTCGGTCAGCACGACGGAGGTCGGCCCGATCTCCACGATCCGGCCGGAATACATGACGGCGACGCGGTTGGCCAAGGTCGCGACCACGGCGAGGTCGTGGGTCACATAGACGGCGGCGACCCCGTGCTTGGCGCAGAGACGACGGATGGTGTCGAGCACATGGCTCTGCGTCGTGACATCGAGCCCGGTGGTCGGTTCGTCGAGCACGACCGCGGCCGGGCGGCTGGCGAAGGCCATGGCGATCGCGACGCGTTGCTGCTGGCCGCCGGAAACCTGGTGCGGGAAGGCGGCGAGGAAAGCCGGGACCGTCGGCAGCTTGACGTCGCTCAGCAGTTGCAGGACATCGGCTTCGGTCGCCGGCTGGCCCTTCAGGCTCTCGCGCAGTTGCGTGCCGATCCGAAGCGCCGGGTTGAGCGCGGTGCCGGGATCCTGCGGGACGTACGTGATCGACTTCCCGCGCACCGCGCGCAGCTCGCGTTCGCTGAGGCGCAGCACGTCCTTGTCGCCGATGCACACGGAACCGCCGGTGATCCGGAGCCCGCTGCGGCTATGCCCGAGCAAGGCCATGCCGACGGTAGTCTTGCCCGAGCCGGACTCGCCGACCAGGCCGAGGATCTCGCCCGCCGCGAGCTCGAAGCTCACCTCATCGACGATCGGGATCCCCGCGCCGTTGAGATCGACACGCAGGTCAGCAACCGACACGCTGGCATGCGGCTGCGGTACCGCGCGCAGGATCTCCTTCATCGGGCCGATCCCGCGCTGCTCAGATCGAGCGCCTGGCTCTGCGGCTCGGCTTCATTCAGCTCGGCGCTGCGGGCACGCGTGAGCCGGGACACCGCATCGGTGAAAAGGTTCATGCCGATCGTGAGCACGGCGATGAGCGCGATCGGGGCCAGCACCGCCCAGGGATTCTGCGCCATGCCGATCCGGTTCTCGTTGATCATCAGCCCCCAGTCCGGCGTTGGCGGCTGCTGCCCGAAACCGAGGAAGCTCAAGCCAGCGATGAGGGCGATCGAATAGGTGAACCGCAAGCCGAGCTCGACCAGCAGCGGATCGAAGATGTTCGGTAGGATCTCGCGGGTCATGATTTTCCAGGACGAGGCGCCGGTGGTTTCCGCGAAAAGCACGAAATCAGCATCGGCCACCTTGAGCGAGGCCGAGCGGGCGACGCGTGCCACCTGCGGCGCATGAATGACGCCCACCATCAGGGCGATCAGCCAGGGCGCTGGTCCTACGATGCTGACGAACAGCAGGGCGAGGATGGTCTGCGGGAACGCCATGGCGACATCAAGGACGCGCATGACGAGCTCATCGAAAGCCCCTTTGAGATACCCGGCGGCGACGCCCATGATCGCACCGGCGAGCACGCCCATGATGGTCGCGACGGCCGCCAAAGCGAGGATGCCGGAGCCGCCGGCGAGCAGTCGGGAGAAAACGTCGCGACCCAGACTGTCGGCGCCCAGCAGCAATCCGTCGCCGGCCGGCTGATATGGAGCGCCGGCGAAGTCGAGCGGCGAATGCGGCGCCACGAAGGGGCCGACGATGGCAAGCAGAATGACGCCGAGAGCGAGCACCAGGCCGACCGTGCCGATCCCGAGAGAGAGCAGTCGCTTTGCTTTCCGGAAGGACGTCGTCGCCATCACGATCCGCCCTTCACGGCTTTTGCCATGCGCGGGCGCGCAGGCGCGGGGTCACGCTCACCACGATCACATCCGCGAGGATGTTCACGGCGACATAGAAGCCCGCCAGCGCCAGCACGATGCATTGGATGGTCGGGATGTCGCGGGTGGCAATCGCGTTGATCAGGCCCTGGCCGATGCCGGGGAAGGCGAAAACATACTCCACCACCACGACGCCGCCTGCGAGATAGGCGAAGGTAAGGGCGATCACCTGCACGGTGGGCGCAATCGCGTTGGGCAGCCCATGCAGGAAGACCAGCCGGGCCGGCGACAGTCCCTTCAGCTTCGCCATCTCCATGTAGTCGCTTTCGAGCACCTCGATCATAGAGGCGCGCATCATGCGGAATATGTAGGGAAAGCAGACCAGGGAGAGGGTCAGGACCGGCAGCACCAGGATGTCCGGCCGGTCCAGGATCGACATGCCGGGCCGGATCATCGAGACCGGGGGCAGCCATTGGAACACCACGGTCGAAAACAGGAGAATGAGTCCGATCGCGATGACGAATTCGGGCGCCGCGGCGAGGGCGAGCGCCACGACCGAGACGCTGGAATCGGATCGCCGCCCCCGGCGCAGGGCGGCATAGATGCCGAGCAGGATCGAGGGCGGGATGCCGAACAGGCCGACCAGACCGAGCAGCACCAGCGAGTTGGAGATGCGTGGGCCGATCAACTCGGCCACCGGCTTGCCATTGACCAGGGAGATTCCGGGATCGCCGCTCAGCAATCCCCCGGCCCAGCGGGCGAATTGCAGGATGGCGGGGTCGTCGAGATGAAGCTGCGCGCGCAGAGCTTCGAGCCGCTCCGGAGTTGCGGAGCGGCCGAGCACGGCGCGCGCGGTATCGCCCGGCAGAAGCTGCGTCGCGGAAAAGACGACGAGCGAGACCAGGAACAGCGTGAGGACGCCGAGGATGGCGCGACGCACCACCAGTCGCGCATACACGCTGTCCTTGTACCAATCCATGCGCGCTCCTGGTGCCGGCCGCGCCTCAGGCGAGCCAGATGTCCTTGAAGGCCGAGTTGCCCATCGACAGACCCGTAGCCGCCGGCTTCAGTCCCTCCACGTAGCTGCCCATGAGATCGACGTTCTGATTGTAGGCAGCGATCAGGTAGCCGCCCTGCTCGAACTCGAGCTTCTGCATGGCGTGCAGGATCTCGATCCGCTTGGCCTCGTCGACGGTAGCCTGGGCCTGCTCGTGCAGCTTGTTGAACTCCTCGTTGGTCCAATGGGTCTCGTTGTAAGGGGAATCCGGGAGGCTGCTCTGCGCGACCTGGCTGAGATAGGGGCTGTAGCCCCAGTAGTCCTGCGCGAAGGTCCATTTCAGATACTGGTCCCCGTAGAAGACATCGGAAGTTACCTGACGGACGTTCACAGTCACTCCGGCATCCTTGGCCTGCTGCGCCATGACCTGGGCCGCCTGGACCACGCCGGCCGCGAAATCGCAGGTGACGAGCTCGACCGCCAGGTTCTCCTGGCCGGCCCGCTTCAGCAGGAACTTCGCTTGGTCGATGTCGCGCTCGCGCTTCAGCGAGGAATCATAGGCCGGATCCCAAGGCGAGTAGACATCGTTGCCGACCTGACCGTAACCGCTGAGCGAGATGTTGATCAGCTGCTGGCGATCGACCAGCAGCCGGAAGGCCATTCGGACGTCCGGATTGTCGAACGGCGCCTGATCGACGCGCATGGTGAACGGAGTCCACTGGCCCGGCTTGGAAACCAGCGGCTTGATAGGCCCACCCTCGCCCACCTGCTTCACCAGAGCCAGCGGTGCATAGGCGAAGATGTCGATCTCGCCACCCTGCAGCGCGTTGAAGGCGGCGGTGTCCGCGCCGAACGAGGAGATGATCGTCAGCTGATCGAGATGCGCCTGCTCCCCCCAGTAATTGCCGAAGCGGTCAAAAACGCTTTCCTGGCCAGGGGTGAAGCTGTTGTATTTGAAGGCGCCGGTGCCGACCGGATTTTGCGGGTCATAGTTGGCCGGCACGATGCCGAAGTAGTAGTAGGCGGAGATGCATTCGGGAAAGGCCGCATACGGACGCGTCATCGGCACTTTCAAGGTGTGCTCATCGATGACTTTGAGATTGCCGAGGTCGAGCGGCTTCAGGGCTGCGGCCTGCGCCATCGGAGCATCCGGATTGCCGATGCGGCGGAAGGTGGAGGCCACATCCTCCGCGGTCATGGTCTTGCCGTTGTGGAACTCTACGCCCTTCTTGACGCGGATGGTCCATTCAGTGGCGGTGGGGTTCGGCTCCATCGAGTCCGCGAGCACGTAGGTGAGCTTCCCCTCGGAGTTTAGCTGCGTCAGTCCCTCGTAGAGCGCCATCACACGATGGCTGTCGGGCTGCGTCACCATGCTGTGGGCGTCCAAGGTGTCGGCGCTGCCTCCGCCGAGGATCGCGATCCGCAAGTTGCCGCCTTTCTTCGGGGTTTCCGCCTGGGCCATTTGCGACAGACCCAAGGCACCAATGCCGGCGAGAGCGGCCGAACCCTTCAGCAGCGCGCGACGGTTCAGGGTCTGCTTCGAAGGGGCTCGGGTGTTGTTCGCGTTCATTGATCTCTCCCTGTGATCACGTTTCTTCCTCGGATCTAATTCCTCGCCCTGCTGCTTCCGATCCTGCGGCGGCACGAGCACATAGATCCACGCGGGCTCTTCTTCTTTGCGATGAGCCTAGATACGGTCGCTGGATAGGGCAAGATTTTTATTGACTAATTACTTAATAACCGCACCGCCGGGTGACACCAAGGCGGGTCTCAGCCATGGCGTCGGGGGTGAAGATCACGGGCACGGTTCTACTGGGCGAGATACCCACCATCGATCGGGTAGTGTGCGCCGGTGATGTAGCTCGCCTCGTCCGAGAGCAGAAAAGCGACCAGGCTGGCCACCTCTTCCGGCCGACCCAACCGACGCAGCGGGTGCATCTCGGCGATACGCTGCTTGCCGCCCATAACATCCCAGGTGGCGTCGAGCCCCTCGGTCTCGATATAACCGGGCAGCACATCGTTGCAGCGGATCGCGTAGCCGCGCGCGAGGCAGTATTGCGCCACGGATTGGGTCAGCATGAGGATCCCACCCTTGCTCGCCGCGTAGGCCAGCGATCCTGTGCCGCCGACCGAGGCGTAGATGGACGCGACGTTGACGATGGCGCCGCCCTTTTCGCGCATCGCCCTGACCGCGTATTTGCAGCCGAGATAGGAGCCGTCCACGTTCACCTTGAACACGCGGTGCCACTCGGCCAGCGCGAGGTCGTCGATGTCGTCCAGGACATCCACCAGGCCGGCACAATTGAACAGGCCATCGATCGGCTCGGCGACTTCAGCCGCCTTCTGCATAGCCTGCTGCCAGGATGCCTCGGACGTCACGTCGAGCGGGATGAAACAGGCATTCTTGCCGATCGCCGCCGCGGCTTTCTCGCCCTTCTCCACCGCGATATCCGACATGATCACGGTCGCGCCGCATTCGACGAAGTACCGCGCCGCGGCCCCTCCGATGCCCGAAGCAGCGCCGGTGATCAGGATCGTCTTCGATGCCAGGGGCGCGGCGCCCAACCCTACGCTCATTTCAGGCTTCCTCCATCGACGACGTAGTCGCCGCCGGTCATGAAGCGCGCATCACTTGAGGCGAGAAAGACGATGAGATTGGCGATTTCCTCCGGCCGTGCGAACTTGCCGTGGGGCTGGGTCGCAATCCAGGCATCGCGCTCCTCGGCGTTCTCGGCGAAGAAACCATCCACCATGCTGGTTTGCACCACACCGGGATGCACCGCATTGCAGCGAATCCTGTCGCCGCGGCGCGCATAGTAGATCGCAAGCTCCTTGGTGAGATTGCGTACGGCACCCTTGCTGACGTCATAGGCGATCAGGTTCCAGGTCCCGACATAGGCCGAGACCGAGCCCATGTTGACGATAGCGGCGTCGTCGCGATTCCGCATCCTCGGCGTGATGGCCTGGCAGCCCAGCATCGTGCCCGTCACATTGACGTCGAGGACGCGGGTGAATGCTTCGATCGGATCGCTTTCCAGATCGATCGCCTTCAGGATACCCGCAGCGTTGACCAGAACATCGGCTCCGTCGCGGACACGGGTGCCTTCCACCAATTGCCGCCACGAATCAGGATCGACCACGTCGAGCACGGCAAACTCGGCGGCGGATCCGATCTCGGCCGCCACCTTGCGGCCGAGATCGGCATTCCTGTCGGCGATGACGACATGCGCGCCCTCGGCGGCCAGCCGCGTCGCGACGGCCCTGCCGATCCCGGATGCGGCGCCGCTGACTACGGCGGTCTTGCCGGTGAACCGGACTTTCTTGGTCATGGCCGGATGCGCGCTCAATGAATGACGGGAATGCGAATGCTCATGTAGCGGCGCAGGATCGCCCGCGCCTTGGCCGGCGTGATGCCGATGCGATTCGCCACGTTGAACCACAGGCCGTCCAGGAGTGACATCAGTTCCTCGGCGACGTTGTTCGCCTCTGTGCGCGGCAGGCCGATATCCTGCAACATCGAGAGCAGGTTGCTCTGCAGCCGACGCTCGTAGGCGCGCTCGAGCCTGGCCAGAACCGGGCTCTCCGGCACCAGGGCATAGAGCGCGATCCAGGTGGCCGTCACATGCGGCTGCAGCATCTCGTCGCAGAGCTGCGCGTCCAGCAGCGCATTCAGTCGTTCGATTGGCGTCTTCGCTTTCACCAGCCGCTTCTGGATCTCTTCCTGGTGTGCGCGATAGAGCTCGCGGTAAACCGCTTCGAACAGCCCTGCCTTGTCGGTGAAGTAGTGGACGATGAGCCCGGACGTGAGGCCCGCGCGCTTCGCGATGCGCTGCATGGTGGCGCGATTGACGCCCTCCTCTTGGATACATGCCATCGTGGCTTCGATCATCTGCTGTCGGCGTATCGGTTCCTGTCCCACCTTCGGCATCGTCGAGGTCCCCTTGCGGCGCGTGGCCATGCTCGCCGCAGGTTAGCGCGCATGATTCCCAGGCAGCAAGGGTTTTTTATTGACTAATTACTTAATAAAAGGCAGAACGCGGATGCCATGTGGACGGCTTCGAACGGCAAGGCACGAACTGACGAATGACGGTGTCTCAGCGATATGACGTGCTGATCGTCGGCGCGGGATTCGGCGGCCTCTGCATGGCTGCAATCGCGAAGACGGCCGGTTTGCGGGTGGTGGTGCTGGAGCGGCGCAGCGAGGTTGGCGGAACCTGGAGCCAGAATACCTATCCGGGCTGCGCCTGCGACACGCAATCGCACCACTACAGCCTCTCCTTCGCGCTCAACCCGGACTGGACCCAACGCTATGCGCCGCAGCCCGAGATCCTCGCTTACCTGAAGCAGGTCGCGGACGATCACGATCTTACGCCGTCGATCCGCTTCGGCGAATCGGTCGCCTCCGCCGTCTTCGACGAAACAACGGCGTCCTGGCAGGTGGAATGTGAAGGCGGGCGATCCTACCAAGCGCAGTTCGTGGTTTCCGCGGTGGGGCAGCTGAACCAGCCCGCTGTTCCGGAGATCCCGGGGATGGCGTCTTTCCCAGGCAAGACCATGCATACGGCGGAATGGGACCACGCCTATGATTTCAAAGGCCGCACTGTCGCGGTGATCGGCAACGGCGCCAGCGCCATCCAGCTCATCCCGGAACTCGCCAAGTCGGTGCGCCGGCTCTTCACCTTCCAACGCTCTCCAAACTGGCTGATCCCGAAGCTCAACCGCCCGTTCCGGCCCATCGAGAAGAGCTTGCTGCGCCACGTGCCCTTCCTGATGCGGCTCTATCGCTGGGGCATCTATTGGAACTGGGAACGCTCCTGGCCGGAATTCCTGGTCGACTCGCCACAGGCGCAAAAGCGGACCGGCATCAACCGCGCCGGGATCGAGGCCGCGGTACGCAAGGCCGATCTGCGGGAAAAGCTGATTCCCACATACCCGCTTGGCTGCAAGCGCATCCTGTTGAGCGACGATTTCCTGGAAACGATGCAGCACGAGCACGTGTCGTTGAACACCTCTGGCATCGCTCGGATCGAGCGCAATGAGATCGTCACCAACGACGGGGCGCGTGTCGCGGTGGACTGCATCGTCTATGCGACCGGTTTCAAGTCGCATGACTTCCTGCCGGGGATGAATGTGGTCGGGCGCCAGGGGCGCTCGCTGAAACAGGACTGGGACAAAGCCGGCGGGCCAAATGCCTATCTCGGGATCGCCATGCCGGGTTATCCGAACTTCTTCATGACCTATGGCCCGAACACCAATCTCGGTCACAACTCCATCGTCTTCATGCTGGAATGCCAGACGCGGTGGATCTTGAAGCTGATCCTCAAGGCCAGGCGACAGGGAAAGGGCACGGCGGAGGTCACGGAAGCAGCGCTTGCCGCCTTCAACCGGGACCTCGAGCGCGACCTGGCGAAGACGGCCTGGGCCGGCAGCTGCTCGAGCTGGTACAAGAATGCCAAAGGCAAGGTCATCAACAACTGGTCGTCCAGCACGGTGCGCTACTGGCGACTGACACGGCGCGTCCAGACCAGCGACTTCAATCTGACCTAGCCGTTTTGGCAATGAGAGGCGGAGGGGCAATGGAAGCCGATACGATCGATTTCATCAACATGGCGGACGGTACCCGCGAGGAATACGAACTGCTCGACCGGCACTACCGCCGCTTCAGCGACGCCCTCCCCGACCGTCTGATGACGCATCTCTCGCTGCTTTCAGGCGATCTGATGGGCTACAAGATCGACCGCTTCCAGCATTCGCTCCAATCCGCGACCCGCGCCTTCCGCGACGGCGCCGAGGAGGAGATGGTCGTCGCCACCCTGCTGCACGACATCGGCGACACTATCTCGCCGGAGAACCATTCGGAGCTCGGCGCCAGCGTGCTGCAGCCCTATGTGAGTGCGAAGACACACTGGATCATCAAGCATCATGGCGTGTTCCAGGGCTACTATTACTTCCACCATGTGGGCGGCGACCGGAACGCGCGCGAGCGCTTCCGCGGTCATCCGATGTTCGAGCCCTGCGCGGAATTCTGCCACCGCTGGGATCAGAACTCCTTCGATCCCGACTACGACACGATGCCGCTCGCGGCCTTCGAGCCGGCCTTGCGCCGTGTCTTCGCGAGGAAGCCCTTCGGCGACCACGTCGGGAGCGTCTGACCGGCTCAGTGCGGGTGGCCGCTGGCGTTGGAGAGTAGCACGGCGGCCAGCTCGTCCCGCCGGCGCGCATAGTCGCTCGTAATCGATGGACCACGCTGGCGCGAGGCCCAGTCCGGGTCGGCCAGCAGTGGCGCGTCCACCGCCTCCGGAAGATGCCGGCCACGCATGAGATCAGAGATGCGTTCGGCCAATGCGAGGGTCGGCGCGTTGAGGTCGCCGGCCGTCGCCTGCGGCATCAGCGAGGCATCGACGACCCGCAGGCCGTCGACGCCGTTGACAGTCCCATCCGGCCGCGTGACGGCCGCCGGGCCCGTCCCCATCCGGCATGTGCCGCAAGGGTGATAGGCGCTTTCGAGCTTTCGCTTGAGGAACGCGTCGATGGCGGCATCGCTGGTCGCTTTCTCACCCGGCGCGATCTCCGGGCCGCAGTAGCTGGACAGTGCCGGTTGGGCAAAGATCTCGCGCGTATAGCGGATACAGGCGCGGAATTCCTGCCAGTCGTCCGGGTGGGACATGTAGTTGAAGCGGACGCGCGGCAGGCTCTCCGGGCGCGCATCGCGCAGCTTCACCCAGCCGCGGCTCTTCGACCGCTTGGTGCCGACATGCACCTGGAACCCATGGCCCTGGGCGAGGGTCGTGCCGTCATAGGAGATGGCCAGCGGCAGGAAATGATACTGGATGTCGGGATAGACGATGCCGGCACGACTGCGAATATGGCCGCCGCTTTCGAAGTGGTTGGTGGCGCCGAGACCGCGGTGGGTGAGGATCCATTCCAGGCCGATCTTCGCCTTGCCCCAGAGGCTCTGGGTCGGAAAGAGCGTTACCGGCTGCCGGCATTGCGCCTGGACGTAGACCTCCAGGTGGTCCATCAGGTTCTCGCCGACCTGCGGCGATGCATGTACGACGGCGATCCCATGCTCGGCGAGTTCCGCGACGGGACCGATGCCGGACCGCTTCAGGATCGCCGGCGACATAATCGATCCGGCGGAAAGAATTACCTCGCGTGTCGCCGCAACCTGCCGCTCCTGGCCCGCGGCGCTGAATGCGACGCCTTTCGCGCGGCGCCCTTCGAACACGACCCGGTCGACGAGAGCGTTGGTGACCACCTGCACGTTGCGACGCGCCAAGGCCGGGCGCAAATAGGCGCGCGCCGCGCTCATGCGCCGCCCGTCGCCCACGTTCATCTCCATCGGACCAAAGCCCTCGTGCTGCAGCTCGTTCATGTTGGGGCTGCGCGCGTAGCCGGTCTGGACCGCTGCGTCGACGAAGGCCTGATAAAGCGGGTTCTTCTCCGGGCCGCGGGTCACTTTGACCGGACCTTCGGTGCCCCGTTGCGGCCCACCACCTCGCACCGCCTCCAACCTCTGGAAGTATGGCAGGACGTTGGACCAACGCCAGCCCTCGGCTCCCAGCGCCTCCCAGAGCTCGTAGTCCATCGGATTGCCGCGCACCCAGCACATGCCGTTGATTGACGAGGATCCGCCGAGCCCGCGGCCGCGCGGGAGATTGACCTGGCGCCCGTCGAGCGCAGGCTCCGGCTCCGTCACCATGTCCCAGTTGAAGCGGGTGGTGTTCATCGGGATGGAGAGGGCTGCCGGCATGTCGACGATCAACGATCGTTCGCTGCCGCCGGCTTCGAGCACCAGAATTCGGGCCGCCGGGTCTTCCCCTAAGCGATGCGCCAGCACGCAGCCGGCGGATCCCGCACCCACGATCACGTAGTCGAATGACTCCTGCATCCGCGGACCTACGGGATGATCACGTAGAATTTCAGGAGTGCGACCGGCTGATGCCACGTGCCCTTGAAGCCTCTGGGCACGAAGAAGGCGTCGCCCTTTCGGTAGGTATCGCGAAAACCCTCGCCCTCGAGGGTAACCTCGCCTTCCAGCACGACCATGAACTCGTCCGTGGGATAGCTTTCGTAGCGTTCCGTGTAGGGTTCACATCGCCAAACTCCGGTCCGCAAGCCGGACTCCGGACGCGTGAAATACGCATGGTCCAGCCCGACCGGCATGCCCGCGAGGAGCTCGGCATGTTCGAGCTTTTCACCTGGCAGGGCGAGCCAGCCGGCCGGACCCGCGGCTTCGAAGCGAATGGGAACGGGCAATGCAGTCTCCTTGCGGTTCATGGCGGCGGGGGCGAAGAGTGTGATCGCGCGTCGGGAGTGACAAGTGACTATCCGTCCACTAGGGTAACCTGAAGTTACGGAGAGAGACTTGCGCCGACTTCATTCCCTGACCGCCCTCCGGGCGTTCGAAGCGGTCAGTCGCCTGAAGAGCATCTCGGCGGCCGCGGAAGAGCTTCGGGTCACTCGGCCCGCGGTATCAAAGCAGGTGAAGCAGCTGGAAGCGACGCTCGGTGTGCAGCTGCTGGTCCGCTCAGGCAACGCCATCCAGCTGACGGCGGCCGGGGAAGAGCTGTTCGACGGGTTGCGCCGTTCCTTCGACCTGATGTCGGCAACGCTGGCGGCGGTCGGTCGCTTCGCACGGGAAAGCCAGCGACTGAAGATCCTGGTTTGCCGTGACTTCGCGTCGAGCTGGCTGGCCAGCCGCGTGGGGACGTTTCTCGTGGAGAATCCCGGAGTTTCGATCGAGGTCACTGCGGAGAAGAACGGCAATCTCCGGCTCGAGGAGGATTTTGACCTGCGCATCTTCTACGACACCCTTGGGCAGAATGAAGGCACCGGTCTTGTCGAGAGCGAGCTGTGCCGCTGGATCGACCTGCCGGTCTGCACGGATGCATTCGCGCGACGATACCTGGCCAACGGCCGAAAGCCGAACGCGGTGCATCATCTGGTCGACGCGAATTACGATGTCTGGGACGAGTGGAGCGCGCTCACTGGAACGCCGTCCGGCGGGCCGCGAAAGCACATCACGATTTTCAATGAGACCACCTTGTGCCTGTCGGTCGCCAAATCGGGCGGCGGATTGACTATAGGCGACAGCTTCCTGAGCCTACCGGCAATAACCTCCGGCGAGCTTGTCGTGCCCTATCCGGTGGGCCTCGTGAGCGCTCAATGCTATTTGCTGTTTCGGCCGGCGCGCGGGGCGTCCAGCGCGATCCGCAAGTTCGCGGCGTGGCTTCAAGATGCGGTGAGAAGCTATCAGGCGACGGTGCTGCGCACACTCACAAGTAGAGGGATTCGCGTGGTCGAACGCAACTGAGGGCGGCCGCCCCGGAAATACCGCCCGGTGTCACTCCGATCGACTGCTTGAACATGGAGATGGAACGAATTGCAATCCTTGAAGCCGAGCATGAGGGGCAGTTGCCTTCACTGACGGCGGGTGCGCATCGATCAGCCGCAGCTCATCCCTGCCGGTCCCGTGGCGCGGCTGCCCAAGCCGCATCCCCGCAGTCTCGACGAGGCGAAGAGCACGCTTGTACGCCAGCTCATCCTGAGCGGAGTACCTCAAGGAGGTCGTCCGGCAGAGTGGAGTCGGGAGCGGTACGGTCAGCAAGATCCGCCAGCAGCTCAAGGCGAACGTGATGCTCTTCCGCAACTCGAGGGCCAGATCTGCGTGCCCACTGCGGGCCCAAACCAGAACATCGCGCCAACAAAAGCGCAGATGAGCGAAGAGCGCGATTCGTATCTGTTTGCAAAGATTGGTGGGCCCGGCAGGACTCGAACCTGCGACAACACCGTTATGAGCGGCGCGTTCTAACCACCTGAACTACAGGCCCCCAAGGGCGAGAATACCGGGATCAACGGGCCGAAGGCCAGCCTTATGCTGGCCTTCGTCGTGCGCTACGTATCCAGGAAGCTGCGCAGCTTGCGCGAGCGGCTGGGGTGCTTCAGCTTGCGCAGGGCCTTGGCCTCGATCTGGCGGATGCGCTCGCGCGTGACCGAGAATTGCTGGCCCACTTCCTCGAGCGTGTGGTCGGTGTTCATGCCGATGCCGAAGCGCATGCGCAGCACGCGCTCCTCGCGCGCGGTCAGCGTCGCCAGGACCCGCGTCGTCGTCTCGCGCAGATTGGCCTGGATCGCGGCATCGAGCGGCAGCACCGCGTTCTTGTCCTCGATGAAGTCGCCGAGATGGCTGTCCTCCTCGTCGCCGATCGGGGTCTCGAGGCTGATCGGCTCCTTGGCGATCTTCAGCACCTTGCGCACCTTCTCGAGCGGCATCATCAGCTTCTCCGCCAGCTCCTCCGGCGTCGGCTCGCGGCCGATCTCGTGCAGCATCTGGCGGCTGGTGCGCACCAGCTTGTTGATCGTCTCGATCATGTGCACCGGGATGCGGATGGTGCGCGCCTGGTCGGCGATCGAGCGGGTGATCGCCTGCCGAATCCACCACGTGGCGTAGGTCGAGAACTTGTAGCCGCGGCGGTACTCGAACTTGTCGACCGCCTTCATCAGGCCGATATTGCCCTCCTGGATCAGATCCAGGAACTGCAGGCCGCGATTGGTGTACTTCTTCGCGATCGAGATGACGAGGCGCAGGTTCGCCTCCACCATCTCCTTCTTGGCGCGGCCGGCCTCGCGCTCGCCCTTCTGGATCACGTTGACGATGCGGCGGAAGTCACCGACAGGCAGGTGCACGCGGTCCGCCACCAGCCCGATGTCGCCGCGGATGTGCTTGGCGTCGTCCTTGTAGTTGGCAAGGAAGTTCTTCCAGCCCTTGCCGGTCAGGCGGCCCAGCTTCTGGAACCACTTGGGGTCCAGCTCCGAGCCGTAATAGCGCTGCAGGAACTCCTCGCGTGTGACGCCGGCCTTCTGGCACAGGCGCAGCAACTGGCCCTCCAGCCCGATCATCAGGCGGTTGAGCCCGTACATCTCGTCGACCAGCGCCTCGATCCGATTGTTGTTGAGGCGGATGCCGCGCATCAGCTCGACCATCTCGAGCTTCAGCTTCTCGTAGTTCTTCTCCGAGCGCGGGTTGAGATCCTCGCCCGCCTTGATGGCGTCGAGACGCTTCTGCTGAACCTTCTCGAGCTTCTTGTAGAGCGCGGCGATCTTGTCGAACGCTTCCAGCACGCCGGGCAGGAGCTGCGCCTCCATGGCGGCGAGCGACATGTTCACCTCGTCCGCCTCGTCGCCGGCGGCACCCTCGCCCTCGGGCCGCCCCTCGGCGCCTTCTTCCTTCTCTTCCTCCTCGTCGGCGAAATCCTCGCCGGCCTCGACCTGGGCCATCTCGGCCTGGCCGGGGCCGCCGCCCATGGTGGCGTCGAGGTCGATGATGTCGCGCAGCAGGAGTTCGCCCACCTTCAGCTTGTCGCGCCAGTCGACGATGTAGCGGTGGGTGATCGGGCTTTCGCCGATGCCGCCGATCATCATGTCGCGGCCGGCCTCGATGCGCTTGGCGATCGCGATCTCGCCCTCGCGCGACAGCAGCTCGACCGAGCCCATCTCGCGCAGGTACATGCGCACGGGATCGTCGGTGCGGCCGACCTCCTCGTCATCCAGGTTGCCGACGGCCCGCGGCTCTTCCTCGACCGCGTCCTCCGCCTCTTCGGTCTCCTCGTCGGAATCGACGACGTTGATGCCCATCTCGTTGAGCTGGGCCATGAAGTCCTCGATCTGGTCCGTCGAGACCTGCTCCGAGGGGAGGACCGCGTTGATCTCGTCGTTGGTGACGAAACCCTTCTCCTTGGCCTTGGCGAGCATCTTGCGCATGGCATTGTTCATGCCATCCATCAAGGGCTCGGCGCCCTCCTCGCGCGGCTTGTTCGCATCCTGCTTCGGCTGCGGCTTCACTGCCATCTCTACACCTGCTCCAAATCGCTGCGTCCGCGCGGCGTCGTGTCCCCGATCCGCACGAAACAAACCCCTACTCTATGCCTGATCCTCGCCATTCCAGCCCGGCACGCGGTCGAGGTCCCGGCGCTGGCTTTCGCTCTCCAGCGCCGTCTGCCGCGCCGCCTCGAAGCGGGATAAAGCGGTGGTTTCCGCCGTCGGGTCGCCTGGATTGGCCATTGCGCTTTCCAGGGCCTGAGCCGTTGCCGTCAGTTCCGGTTTCACGCTCAGTTTCTCCCGCAGCAGTCCAATCACGTGCAAAAGCCCCTCCTCGGCGGAATTTAGATCCGCCGACGGAAGGGTGAATCTCATATGGCCCGTACGCGCAACCAGGGCTTCCAGGGCTGCTGCAAAACCCAGGTCGTTCAGATGGTTCCGAAACCCCTTGGAGTCAAGGTGCGGCTCGGCGGCTGCGAGGTCTACAATCGCCCCCTTCAAAGAGTCAAGTTCGCCACGCGGAAACTCCACTTCGCCCACCGCTTCACAATGCCGGCCAATCAAGTCCGGATGGTTAACAAGTGTGATTAATATCAGTTCGTAAGGGGTGCGCTGAATACTGGTGATTCCCCGCCGCGCGGCCTCGCCCCCCATCGGCATTGGGGGCTGCCGCCCCGGAAACCGGCCCTTCTGCCAGCCGAATTGGGCGCCGGCCTGGAATCCGGGCTTGGGCTGGGGCCGGAACAATTCGTCGAGCCGACGCTGGACGTCCTGGCGGTAGGCCTCCGCCACCGCCTTGTCGGCGATCCGGGCGACCTGCGCCGCCAGGTCCTTGCGGAACCCGGCCCGCCGTTCCGGTGTGTCGAGGGGCCGGTCGGCCATGACCTGACGCCACAGCACCTCCACCAAGGGCTCCATCCGCCCGAGCGCCTCGCGGAACCCGGCGGCGCCCTTGGCCCGGACCAGGGAATCCGGATCCTCCCCCGCCGGCATCCAGGCGAAGCGCAAGGAAAGTCCGGGCTTCAGCAGCGGGATCGCCCGGTCGGCGGCCCGGTCGGCTGCTCTCTGGCCCGCATTGTCACCGTCGAAGCAGAGGATCGGCTCCTGCGCCATGCGCCAGAGCAGCGCGATCTGCTCCTCCGTCAGGGCGGTGCCGAGGGGCGCGACGGCGTTGCTGATCCCCGCCTGGGCCAGGGCGATGACGTCCATGTAGCCTTCGACCACGATGATCTCGTTGGTCTCGCGCGCCGTTTTCTGCGCGTGGCTGAGGCCATAGAGCACGCGACCCTTGTGGAAGAGCGGCGTTTCCGGCGAGTTCAAGTATTTGGGTTCGCCCTGGTCCAGGATGCGCCCGCCGAACGCGATCGCTTGGCCCCTCCGGTCCAGGATCGGAAACATGACGCGGCCGCGGAACCGGTCAAATGGATGGCCGCGCACGGCGGCCGCCCCTCCGACCCCATCGCGCGCCTCCGGCTCGATGAGCAGCCCGGCCTCGACCGCGATTGCCTCGGGAATGCCGGCTTTCTCCAGCGCCGCCCGCAGGCCATGCCGGCTGTCAGGCGCATAGCCCAGGCGGAAGCGCCGGATCGTGTCATCGGTGAGACCGCGGCGCTTGAGATAGTCGAGGCCCGGGCGCCCCGCCGCGGCGCGCAATTGCTGCTCGAAGTGACTGGCCGCGAACTCGACGGCGCCGCCGAGGGTCGCCTGCCGCTCCGCCCGCGCGCGTTCTTCGGGCGTCTCGCGCGGTACCTGCATCCCGGCTTCGCCGGCCAGCTTTTCCACCGCCTGCGGGAAGTCCAGCCCCTCGGAGCGCATGACGAAGCCGATGACGTCGCCATGGGCGCCGCAGCCGAAACAATGGAAGAAGCCCTTATCCTCGGTGACCGTGAAGGACGGCGTCTTCTCGTTGTGGAACGGGCACAGGCCGGTCGCCTCGCCCCGCCCCTTGCGGATGAGGCGCACGCGCCGTCCCACAATATCGGTGATCGACAGCCGACCGCGCAGCTCGTCCAAAAACCGCGGCGGTAGTGCCATCCGTTCGCCCCAAGCGCTTCGTGAATCGAGTCAGTCTAGCGATGTCCGGCCAGGCAAGGGACACTGGATACCGGGGATACTGTGGATAACTCGCGCGCGGGTGCGCGCCTTACCCCAGCTTCTGCTTCACCTGCTGCCCGACCTTGGCGAAGTCCATGCGGCCGGCATAGCGCTCCTTCAGCGCGGCCATGACGCGGCCCATGTCCTTGATGCTGGAGGCGCCGAGCTCCGAGATGACGCCGGCGATCGCGGCGGCGGTCTCGGGTTCGCTCATCTTCTTTGGCAGGAAGCGCTCGATGATCACGATCTCGCCCTGCTCCTGCTCTACCAGCTCCTGCCGCGCGGCCTTCTGGTACATCGCGATGCTCTCCTGGCGCTGGCGCACCATCTTCTGGAGCATGTCGATGATCTCCGGCTCGTCGATGCCGTTGGTGATGCCGCGGTCACGCGCCGCGATGTCGCGGTCCTTCAGCGCCGCCAGAATTAGGCGCAGGGCGGAGGTCGCGCGCTGGTCGCGCGACTTCATCGCCGCCTTCAGTTCATCGTTGAGGCGCTGCCGCAACATGGAGACTCCAAGAAGATGATATCAGCGAAAGGCGGCGAGCCTACAGGATTTGGGCCATCGAGGCAATTTCGGCAGGCTCTTCCGTCATCCTGACTAAATGGTTGATGCATCTGCTGTTTTCGCGCGGAAAAAAGCAGGACATTCGCTTGACGGAGCGGGATTCGCGGCTTAGAAACCGGCGATCTTCGCCGATCGCCGAATGACCGCCGGCCTGGGGCCCGCCCCCGGGATGCGGACAGACGCGCCGGGCCGGCAAGGTCCAGCGGCGGTTTCCATACAAAGGCCATCGGCATGAGCGCTCCTCAAGCGAACGATCCAACGCACGTGCCAACCGCCCTCCTCGTCCTGGGCGATGGCACGGTGCTGAAGGGCCGCGGCCTGGGCGCCGAAGGCAGGGCGGTGGGGGAGGTGTGCTTCAACACCTCGATGACCGGCTATCAGGAGATCATGACCGACCCCTCCTATGCCGGGCAGATCATCACCTTCACCTTCCCGCATATCGGCAATGTCGGCGCCAATGTCGAGGACATCGAGACGGTGACGCCCGCCGCGCGCGGCTGCGTGCTGGCGACTGATGTTACCGAGCCTTCGAGCTGGCGCGCCGTCCAATCCTTCGACGCATGGCTGCAGCGCTATAACCTGCCCGCCATCGCCGGCATCGACACGCGGCGCCTGACCCGGCGCATCCGCGACGGCGGCGCACCCAACGGGGTCATCATCCATCGCAAGGATGGCAAGTTCGACATCCCGGCCTTGATCGCGGAGGCGAGGGCCTGGCCCGGCCTCGAAGGCATGGATCTCGCCAAGGATGTCTCCTGCCAGCAGACCTATCATTGGGACGAGAGCCTCTGGGCGCTCGGCCTCGGCTATGGCAAGGCCAGAGACCCGAAGTTCAAGGTGGTCGCGATCGATTACGGTGCCAAGCGCAACATCCTTCGCTGCCTCACCGCCGCCGGCTGCGACGTGACGGTGGTACCCGCCAGCGCCACCACCGACGATGTGCTGCGCCACCAACCCGACGGCGTGTTCCTGGCCAATGGGCCCGGCGATCCCGCCGCCACCGGCACATACGCGGTGCCGGTGATCCGCGACCTCATCCAGCGCGACATCCCGATCTTCGGCATCTGCCTGGGCCACCAGATGCTGGCGCTCGCGCTCGGCGGCAAGACCGAGAAGATGCCCCGCGGCCACCGCGGCGCCAATCACCCGGTGAAGGACCTGACCACCGGCAAGGTCGAGATCACCAGCCAGAACCACGGCTTCTGCGTGGTGCGCGAGAGTTTGCCCGAAAGCGTGAAGGTAACGCACGAATCCCTGTTCGACGGGTGCGTCGAGGGATTGGAGGTCGAGGGCAAGCCGATCTTCTCCGTGCAATACCACCCCGAGGCCTCCCCCGGCCCGATGGACTCTCACTACCTCTTCCACCGCTTCGTCGAGAAGATGGAGGAGCGGAAGTGATTGCGTTCATTCCACTGACAGGATCGAGCCTGAATGCCCAAGCGCACTGACCTCAAATCGATCCTGATCATCGGCGCGGGTCCGATCGTCATCGGCCAGGCCTGCGAGTTCGACTATTCCGGGGCGCAGGCGTGCAAGGCGCTGCGGCAGGAGGGCTATCGGGTCATACTGGTGAACTCCAATCCCGCCACCATCATGACCGATCCGGACCTGGCCGATGCGACCTATATCGAGCCGATCACGCCGGAGGTGGTGGCGCGCATCATCGCCAAGGAGAAGCCGGATGCCGTGCTGCCCACCATGGGCGGGCAGACGGCCCTCAACACCGCGATGGCGCTGCATCGGTCGGGCAAGCTGAAGGAGCTTGGCGTCGAGCTGATCGGCGCCAATGCCGAGGCCATCGACATGGCGGAGGACCGATTGCTGTTCCGCAAGGCGATGGACCGCATCGGGCTCGAAAGCCCGAAAGGCGCGCTGGTCTCCAGCCTTGACGAAGCGCTCGACACGCTGGTCGATGTCGGCCTGCCCGCCGTGATCCGCCCCAGCTTCACGCTCGGCGGCACCGGCGGCGGCATCGCCTACAGCCGCGAGGATTTCATCCGCATCATCGAAGGCGGGCTCAAGGCCTCGCCGGTCGGGCAAGTGCTGGTCGAGGAATCGGTGCTCGGCTGGAAGGAGTTCGAGATGGAGGTGGTCCGCGACCGCGCGGACAATTGCATCATCGTCTGCTCCATCGAGAACATCGATCCGATGGGCGTGCATACCGGTGATTCCATCACCGTCGCGCCGGCGCTGACGCTGACCGACAAGGAATACCAGCTGATGCGCAACGCCTCGATCGCGGTGCTGCGCGAGATCGGCGTCGATACCGGCGGCAGCAACGTGCAGTTCGCGGTCCATCCGGAGACCGGCCGCCTGGTGGTGATCGAGATGAATCCGCGCGTCTCGCGCTCCTCCGCGCTGGCGTCGAAGGCGACCGGCTTCCCGATCGCCAAGGTCGCGGCCAAGCTCGCGGTTGGCCATACGCTGGATGAGCTCACCAACGATATCACGCGGGTGACGCCGGCCTCCTTCGAGCCGACCATCGACTATGTCGTCACCAAGATGCCGCGCTTCACCTTCGAGAAGTTCCCCGGCGCAGAGGCCCTGCTCTCCACCTCCATGAAGTCGGTGGGCGAGGCCATGGCAATCGGCCGCAACTTCCAGGAATCGGTGCAGAAGGCGCTGCGTTCGATGGAGACGGGCCTCACCGGCTTCGACGAGGTCGAGCTGCCGGAGAGCAAGGCGGACATCCTGAAGGAGCTGACGCGCCCGACACCGGACCGCCTGCTGCGCGCCGCCGAAGCCTTGCGCCGCGGCCTCACGGTCGAGGAGATCCAGGCCGCTTCGAAGTTCGATCCGTGGTTCCTGCGCCAGATCGAGGGCATCGTCGCCGCCGAAGCGGCGATCAAGGCCCAGGGCCTGCCGCGCGATCACGCCGGCCTGCTGCGCCTCAAGAAGATGGGCTTCTCCGACGCGCGGCTGGCCACGCTCGCCGGCATGAAGGCGAAAGATGTCTTCATCCTGCGCCACAAAGCCGATGTGCGCCCGGTCTACAAGCGCATCGACACCTGCGCGGCGGAGTTCGCCTCGCAGACCTCCTACATGTATTCCTGCTACGAGGGCACGGGCTGGAGCGGTACCGACTGGGACACGCCCGAATGCGAGGCCGATCCCAGCGGCCGGCGCAAGGTCATCATCCTGGGCGGCGGGCCCAACCGCATCGGTCAGGGCATCGAGTTCGACTATTGCTGCGTCCATGCGGCCTATGCTTTGCGCGAGGCCGGCATCGAGACCATCATGGTGAACTGCAATCCTGAGACGGTGTCGACCGACTACGACACCTCTGATCGCCTCTATTTCGAGCCGCTGACCACGGAAGACGTGATCGAGCTGGCGCGCGTGGAGCAGCGCAAGGGCACGCTGCTCGGCGTCATCGTGCAGTTCGGCGGCCAGACACCGCTGAAGCTCGCCGCCGCGCTGGAGGAGGCCGAGATCCCGATCCTCGGCACCTCGCCCGACGCGATCGATTTGGCGGAAGACCGCGAGCGGTTCCAGCAATTGCTGAAGAAGCTCGGCCTGCGTCAGCCCGAGAACGGCATCGCCCGCTCGCAGGAAGAGGCAGAGGTGATCGCCGAGCGCATCGGCTATCCCGTCGTCATCCGGCCGTCCTATGTGCTGGGTGGCCGTGCGATGGAGATCGTGCACGAACCGCAGGCGCTGCGCCGCTATATGCGCACCGCCGTGCAGGTCAGCGGCGATAATCCGGTGCTGATCGACTCCTATCTGGAAGACGCGATCGAGGTGGATGTCGACGCGCTGGCCGACGGCATCGACGTGCACGTAGCCGGCATCATGGAGCACATCGAAGAAGCCGGCATCCATTCTGGCGACAGCGCCTGCGCGCTGCCGCCCTATTCGCTGCCGCTGCAGGTGATCGCGGAGATCCGGCGCGAAGCGGTTTCGCTTGCGAAGGGACTCAACGTCGTCGGACTCATGAACGTGCAGTTCGCGATCAAGGGGCACGAGATCTACGTGCTGGAGGTCAATCCGCGCGCCAGCCGCACCGTGCCGTTCGTCGCCAAGGCAACAGGCCTGCCGATCGCCAAGATCGCCGCGCGGGTCATGGCGGGCGAGAAGCTTTCCGCCTTCCCTCTCGATCTCAGCAAGCGGCCGCACATGGCGGTGAAGGAGGCCGTGTTCCCCTTCGCGCGCTTCCCCGGCGTTGACATCATCCTGGGGCCGGAGATGAAATCGACCGGCGAGGTGATGGGGCTCGATTCCAACTTTGCACGCGCCTTCCTGAAGGCGCAGCTCGGTGCGGGGCAGAACCTGCCGCGCTCCGGCACCGTCTTCATCTCGGTCAAGGACAAGGACAAGCCGGCGATCGTCGAGGCAACCCGCAAGCTGCTGGAGATGGGCTTCGACGTGGTCGCGACGCCTGGGACGGCGGCCTATTTCCGCAACCTGGGGCTGGGCGTGCGGGCCATCAACAAGGTCCACCAGGGCAGCCCCCATATCGTCGAAGCGATGCAGCGGGGCGAGGTGAAGCTGGTCTTCAATACGGTCGCCGGCGCCAAGTCGATCGCCGATTCATTCGCCCTGCGGCGAACTGCTCTTATGGGTGGAATTCCTTATTTCACAACTGTTTCCGGCATCCAGGCGGCCGTCGGGGCGATCGCGGAGCTGAGCAAGGGAGAGCTTGAAGTCGCCCCGCTCCAGTCTTATTTTCTAGCCTCTGATCAACCGGCGGCGCGTTAACCTTTAGCCCCGCCGATCTAACACCCACCGGGCGATGCCACGCCGAAAAGCCTGGCCGCCCGCGGGGGTTTTTTTGCTGTTTGGGTAGTTGAACGATGACCAAGATCCCAATGACGGCGGACGGCTACGCCCGCCTGGAAGAGGAATTGAAGCATTTGAAGACGGTGGCGCGGCCCGAGGTTATTCGCGCCATCGCCGAAGCGCGCGAGCACGGCGACATTTCCGAAAACGCCGAGTATCACGCCGCGCGCGAGCGCCAGAGCTTCATCGAAGGTCGTCTGGCCGAGTTGGAGGACAAGATCAGCCGCGCGGAAATCATCGATCCCGCGACGCTCTCCGGCAAGCAGGTGAAGTTCGGCGCGACCGTCACGCTGATTGACGAGGACACCGAGGAGAAGTCCGTCTACCAGATCGTCGGCGAGGACGAGGCCGACATCAAGGCGAAGCGCCTTGCCATCACCTCGCCCTTGGCCCGCGCGCTGGTGGGCAAGGCGGTCGGCGATTCCGTCGAGGTGACGACGCCGAGCGGTTCGCGCTCCTACGAGATATCCAAAGTCGCGTTCAAGAAGTAGCTGAACTGGGAAACGGGGGTGCGCGCCAGGCCGGATCAGTCAAGCTCCCCCGCGCGCGGCCCGCACGGGCTGGATAGCGTGGCCTCTGGCGCCGCAACGAGTTCCATCGTCCATACCGAACCGCGACGGCTGGTGCTGAGGGAGGCGATCGCCAGCCAATTCGCCGCCTTCAGCAAGGAGCAACTGGGCCGGCCGCTTCGCGGTGCGGTCCGCGGCGCCATCTACAGTGCGGACGGCAAGCTGCAGCCGCTGTCCCAGCGGCGCCCCGCCGGTTCGCCCGGCCCGCGCATCTGCATCGATCCACGGATGATCGAGGTCTCCGATCCCGCGATCGCCGGGGCCGAACGGGTCGGCGGCCGCACGCTCTATCTCGGCAATTTCATGAATCACTACGGGCACTTCCTCACGGAGTTCCTCTCCCGATTGTGGATTCTGGAGGAAGACGCCGGGTTCGACTGCTTCGTCGCCTATCCCTCCACCGCCAATCGCGGCCGCTACCTGCCGAAGGACTTCCACCGCGACTTGTGCGGACAGGTCGGATTGGATCTCGAGCGGCTCAAGATCTTGCACGCGCCGGCGCGGTTCGCGGAACTCGTGGTGCCGGAGCAGCTCTGGATCCTCAACACACAGGTCAATGGGCGGCTGCGCGGCCTGTATGAGCGCATCGCGCAGGCGCATCGAAATGGCGATCCGGCAGGACGCGTCTTCCTGTCCCGGAGTCCCCGTGTCGACCAGCGCCTGGCAAACACATCGCAGATCGAACGCGTGTTCGCCGGGTTCGGGTTCTCCGTGGTCTATCCGGAGGAGCTGGCAATGTCCGACCAGCTCAGGCTCTACGCCAATTGCGAGATCCTGGCCGGTCTGTCCGGCAGCGGCATGCACAACGCGCTGTTCTGCCCGCCCGGCACGCCGGTCATCGAGGTCGGCGACCTGCGCGCCAGGCGGCATCCGCCATCCATGCAGCAGATGGCCAACCAGCTCGCACAGGTCAGATCGAGCTTCATGCGATATCGCGGCAGCGCCGATGGCCGCACCGATATCGAGGCGCTGGCCGCCAATCTGTCCGGCCTCCTGGGCGAGCGCCCGAGGCCTGAACGAGCGGTGTGGCTCAGCCTTCGTCAAGGCGCGCGGTGGCTCGCCAGGCCCGCCCTGCGCGTCTGGCGGCGGCATCGCCGCGGGTAGATCGTGGCCCGCTTTACGCCGGGCGCTTCGCAAGCGCGAGCGTGACGCCGAGCGCGCACAGGATCCCGCCCGAGCCCTGCCGCATGCGGCGTATGATCCCTGGCCGCGCCGCCAGGCGATCGCGCACGGCCGAGGCCGCATAGGTCACCACCACGTCGGCCGCGGTGTTGAGCGTGACGGACACCGCGCCCAGCACGATGAACTGCAGCGCGACATTGCCGTCCGCCGGGACTACGAATTGCGGCAAGAAGGCCAGGAAGAACGCAGCGGTCTTGGGATTGAGCGCTTCGACGATCATGCCTTCCTTGAACGCGCGCGGCGCACCCATCGCCGGCCCACCGCCAAGCTCCGGCGCGGCTCCCGCATCGCGCCACGTCTTGACGCCGAGGTAGATGAGATAGGCCGCACCGACGATCTTCAGCGCGGCGAAGGCTTCGGCGCTCGCCATCACGATGGCTGAGACGCCGACCGCGCCGGCGACGATGTGAACGAGCCCGCCGAGACCCGTGCCGAAGCTGGAAGCCAGCCCCTCTCCGCGCCCGCCGGCGAGTGTGCGCGCCGCGACATAGAAGATACCCGGACCGGGCATCAACGCCAGCACGCCGGCCGCGGAGACGAAAAGAACGAAGTGCCAAGGATCGAACATGCTGTCTCCTGTGGATTACTCCTCATGCGCGCGGCCGCCCTCCCTTGTGAATGCCCTCTCCGGTCGGGGCGAAGCCAGCGTGCTCCGCATGGATGTTGTGCGCCGAACCCGACGATACCGCATGGGCCCGGCGTGGCAATCAGATCATCGCCGCAGGTGCGTTCGCAACTGAGTGGAAGAGGTGGAAGCTGCGAGCGCCGCGATGCTGGCGCGGATCGCCGGGCTTGAAGCCAAAGCTGTCGGAACGCGAACCTGCCTAGGCGCGCGCCTGCCGGCGGGCGGGCTTTTCGTCGAGATCGATCGGCACCCCCGGCTCGTGCTTGCTGCACCGGATGGCGAGCGCCGATTTGACATGGCTGACGTTGGCGGCGGGCGTCAGCTGGGTGGTCAGGAAGCGCTGATAGTCGTCCCAGTCATGCGCCACGACCTTCAGGATGAAATCCGTCTCGCCCGCCAGCATGTGGCACTCGCGTACGTGGGGCCAGGATCGGACCAGGTCCTCGAACGCCTTGAGGTCGGTTTCCGCCTGGCTCACCAGCCCCACATGGGCGAAGACGGTGACGCCGAATCCCATCGCCTCGGCATTGATCTCGGCGTGATAGCCCTTTATGAACCCCGCCTGCTCCAGCGCGCGCACCCGGCGCAGGCAGGGCGGTGCGGAAATTCCAGCGCGTTCCGCCAGATCGACATTCGTCATCCGACCGTCGGCCTGCAGATCGGCCAGGATGCGGAGATCGATTCTGTCCAGTTTGGCGCGTCGCATGACCGATCTCCCCGAACACCCGTGAAGCTTTTGTAATTATATTACCCGCCGAGTGTTTTTTCGCCAAGCGATTCCATGCGCGCGAAGAGCCGCCACGGCCGCCATGTGGTGCGGGCATTAACTTGTGTAAGGTCGCACCCCACCTTATGTTGGAGACTTGCTTCTAACGCATAGCTTCGGATTCGCGCCAATGCCCACCGCTGCGCCCCAGAATGCCCCCCAAAGGGAGCTCCACACCAAGGTCCTGATCATCGGGTCCGGCCCGGCCGGCTACACCGCCGCCATCTATGCCGCCCGCGCAAACCTCAAGCCCATCCTGGTTCAGGGCATGTCTCCCGGCGGCCAGATGACCATCACCACCGATGTGGAGAACTATCCCGGCTTCGCCGACGTCATCCAGGGTCCCTGGCTGATGGAACAGATGGAGGCCCAGGCCCGCCATGTCGGGACGGAGCTCGTCTTCGATACGATCGTCGACGTCGACCTCTCCCGTCGGCCGTTTCGGGCGGTGGGCGATTCCGGCGACGTCTATCTGGGCGAGACACTGATCATCTGCACCGGCGCCCAGGCGCGCTGGCTCGGCCTGCCCTCGGAGAAGAAGTTCCAGGGCTTCGGCGTGTCCGCCTGCGCCACCTGCGACGGGTTCTTTTTCCGCGAGAAAGAGGTGGCGATCGTCGGCGGCGGCAACACCGCGGTCGAGGAGGCGATCTACCTGACGCAGCACGCGACCAAGGTGACGCTCATCCACCGCCGCGACACCCTGCGGGCCGAGCGCATCATGCAGGAGCGGCTGTTCGCCAATCCCAAGATCGAAGTGATCTGGGACAGCATGGTGGAGGAAGTGCTGGGCGGCGGGGATCCGGAGGCGGTGACGGGCGTCCGCATCCGCAACCTGAAGACCGGCGGGACGCGCGATCTTGCGGTCGACGGCCTGTTCGTCGCGATCGGCCACGATCCGGCGACCCAGCTCTTCAAGGGCAAGCTGCAGCTGGACAATGAGGGCTACATCATCACCCAGCCCGACAGCACCGCGACCGCCATCCCTGGCGTGTTCGCCGCCGGCGACGTGAAGGACAAGGTGTTCCGCCAGGCGGTCACGGCCGCCGGCATGGGCTGCATGGCGGCCCTGGAGGCCGACAAGTTCCTGGTGAAGAACGAGCGCCATTCCTCCGCTGCGGCGGCCGAATAACATGAGCTTCGCGGCGGCGACATGATGGATTGGGACAAGCTGAGGATATTTCATGCGGTCGCCGAGGCGGGCAGTTTCACCCACGCAGGCGAGACGCTGAACCTCAGCCAATCGGCCGTCTCGCGCCAGATCAGCTCGCTCGAGGAGAGCCTCAACGTCTCGCTGTTCCACCGCCATGCACGCGGGCTCATCCTGACCGAGCAGGGCGAATTGCTCTACCGCACCTCGCACGAGGTGTTCTCGAAGCTTGCCATGGCCGAGGCGCAGCTCGCCGAGAGCAAGGACCGTCCCAAGGGTCAGCTCAAGGTGACGGCGACCCAGGCTTTCGGCTCGTTCTGGCTGACGCCGGTGCTGGGCGAGTTCATCGACCACTATCCGGACGTCCAGGTCGACCTGGTGCTGGAGGACCGCGAGCTCGACCTCTCCATGCGCGAGGCCGACGTCGCCATCCGCATGCAACCGCCGCGTCAGCCGGAGCTGATCCAGCGCCATCTGATGACGGTGCATCTCGGCTGCTATGCCTCGCCGAGCTATATCAAGCGCCACAGCATCCCCAAGACGCCGGAGGAACTCGATAACCACCGCATCATCGTCTATGGCGAGGACACCACCAAGCCGCCGGTGCAGAACATCGATTGGCTGCTACGCGCCGGCACCCGGAAGGACCACCAGCGCAAGCCCATCCTGCGCGTCAACAGCAGCTACGCCATCCTGCGCGCCGTGCAGAGCGGCCTCGGCCTGGCCTCGCTGCCGGAGTTCATGATGCTCGAAGCCTCGGCCCTGGTGCGCGTGCTGCCGGAGTTGCAGGGCCCGCGGATCGACGCCTACTTCGTCTATCCGGAAGAGCTCAGGAATTCGAAGCGCATCCAGGTCTTCCGCGACTTCCTGCTGCGCAAGGTCGCCGAAAGCAAGATGACGACCTAGAGCCGGCTCAGCGCCGCTCGCGCATGGCCTCGGCAATCTCGCGGGCGCGGGCGTCCTGCTTGGCGGCGTTGATCGCCAGGACCGCGTGGATGACCGCGATGGCCCAGATCGCCAGGAACAGGCCCAGCGTGATGAAGGGCAGGATGGCGAAGATGAAGCTCACGAACGCGAACAGGCAGATCAGCAGATTGAAGATCGCCTGGAAGATCTTCCCATAAATCAGCAGCGCCAGCGGGGGCAGAAAGATCGCAACCAGATAGATCATCGGGCGCTCCTGAGCCTGTCCTATGGTCGAGTCGTGGTTAATTCTTACACAATGGCGCGCCGCGCCGCACGAGAGCAACGCTGCCGATTCGCCGGAGTCGCCGACGATCCGCCGGATTCTACACCTCGACACACGACTGTTGGTCGCCCCTTAAACGACTGAACAGAAACCATAAAACAGCTATGCAGCATGCGCATGCTTCATATGTGCATTTTTGGCTAGTCGTCGAGTCGGTTCGTTCCTTATTGTGTCACTGTGTTGGTCAGCAACACTGTTGCTAGTTTGCAACGGCGCTGATCCGAAAAGTTTCGGAGCCTTGACGGCTCGAGTCAGAATACCTAGGTGCAACGCTTAGGTATGAGGGTCTTCGGATCCTACGTCTCCCAGACGTAAAGCCTCCCTGTTTAACTTGCCGGGTCTTCGGACCCGGCAATTTTTTTGCCTTACTGGATCCCGATCGAATTGAAGAACCGCACCACGCGGGCGAGCGCGTCGGTCACCTCGGGCGAATGGGTGATGTCGTCGAGCGCGGCGGTCGAGGATTTCATGGCCGCCGTATCCGGCTTGGGCGCCTGCACCTCCTGCTCCAGGGCGGAGATGTGGTCCATGATGTCGCTGAGCTCGTCCTCGGAAAAGCCGGCCTCCCGCACCTCCTTGCGGAAGCGCTCCAGCGCCATGATGGCTTTCTCGCGATGGTCTTCCTTCATGAGCAAGAACTCCGCACGCTGAAAGGGATGCCAGTCTACACCGGATTTGTGGGCCGCAAGAGCGGCCTTCAAGCTGGGCGCCCGCCCGCCGCCATCCTGTGGCACGCACCGGCTGCGACCCCGACGGTCCACGCACATGGACCAGGCCCGTCATCCGTGGGCGAGGACGACGCACCGACCCGCATTCGCATCGGATCGCATCGCGATGTGGCGCGTCGCCTCGCTCCGGCCGGTGAGCGGGACCTCTTCCTCGGAGAGCTGGCGAAGAACGGCTCCGCGGAATCAGCCCGGCGCCGCGCAGATCCATCGCGGCGCCCGGCCACGCTTCATGGCGCAGCCGCCGCTGTTCCCGGCCGAGCCCTTCCGCCTCGAGCGTCCGAACGACGCCTATTCCCCGGTCGAGCAGGCGATCCGGGAGGCGCTGCCAGGGTCACATGAGGGGGTCACATGAACAGCTTTTCGCCCTGCAGGTTGGCGTAGAGCGGCGCCACGAAATCGGCGTAGCCGTTGTAGAGCAGGGTCGGGCGCGGCTCATCGTTGCCGAGCATCCGCTCCGTGGCCTGGCTCCAGCGCGGATGCGGCACCTCCGGGTTGACGTTGGCCCAGAAGCCGTATTCCGAAGACTGCAGCGCCTGCCAGAAATTCACCGGCCGCTCATCCGTAAAGGTGATCTTCACCAGCGCCTTGCCTGACTTGAAGCCGTATTTCCACGGCAGGGCGATGCGAAGCGGCGCACCGTTCTGCTTCGGCGCCGGCTTTCCGTACATCCCGGTCACCATGAAGGCGAGGTCGTTCATCGCCTCCTCGACGGTCAGGCCCTCGATATAGGGCCAGGGGTAGAACGGCGACTTCTGTTCGCCCGCGACCTCAGGATTCATGAAGGTCTCGAGCCGCAGGTATTTCGCCTCCGCCTTCGGTTCCGCCAGCTTCACCAGTTCCTTCAGCGCGAAGCCGCTCCACGGCACGGCCATCGACCAGGTCTCGACGCAGCGATGACGATAGAGCCGCTCTTCCAGCGGCATCTTCTTCATCAGGTCGTCGATCCCGATCTGCATCGGCTTGGCGACCAGGCCGTCGATCGTCAGCGTCCAGGGCCGGATCGGCAGGGCTTGCGCCTCATCGACCAGGCGCTTGCCCGAACTGAACTCGTAGTAATTGTTGTAGGTCGCGGCCCATTGCTCGTCCGTGATGTCGCGGTCGAGCGTGTAGGTTTCGTTGCGCTTGAACGGGTAGAGCGACGCCGATGGATCGGGCGCTGCACTGGCTTCGGCCTGCGCCTGCGCCTCCTGCTTCTGGTCGCAGGCCGACAGGATGGTCATGGCGCCGATCGCAGCGCCCGTCGTCAGAAACTTGCGCCGGTTGAAAAACACGTGCTCCGGCGTGGCGAGGCTCTCCGGAATTTCCCAACCGCGCTTCACCTTGATGAACATGAGGAATCTCTCCTCGAACAGAGGGCTCGCAGCTGGAAAAACAATGGGCGGCCAGGCCGCCCATCGCAAGTCACATTGGATTGACTGAAAGAGCTACTTGCTGAGCAGCGCGCGCAGCATCCATGCCGTCTTTTCATGGATCTGCAGCCGCTGGGTCAGCAGGTCCGCGGTGGGCTCGTCACTCGCCTTCTCCGCCGCCGGGAATACCGCGCGGGCCGTGCGGGCAACCGCTTCCTGCCCATCCACCAGCTGCCGGATCATCTCCTCGGCCTTCGGCACGCCGGTTTCCTCCTTGATGGAGGAGAGCTTGGCATAGGCCGCGTAGGAGCCCGGTGCCGGATGGCCGAGGGCGCGGATGCGCTCGGCAATCGCGTCTACCGCCAGGGCAAGCTCGTTATACTGCTGCTCGAACATCAGGTGCAGCGTGTTGAACATCGGCCCTTCCACGTTCCAGTGGAAGTTATGGGTCTTGAGATACAGGGTGTAGGTGTCGGCCAGCAGCTTGCTGAGGCCATCCGCGATGGTTTTCCGGTCTTTCTTGGAAATGCCGATGTCGATGTCCATGGATTTTCACCTGTCAGAACCTTGGAGGGAGAGCGCTATTATTGCGCGCGCTCCGCGTAGCCAGCAAGCGATTTAGAACTGTTACAAGGAACGCGCGACGGCCGCCGCGGCTTGTCACTTCAGCGCTTCGCAGGCCCGTTTGATGCGCGTGCAGGCCTCGCGCAGCGCCTCGGTCGAGGTGGCATAGGAGATGCGGAAGAACGGTGACAGGCCGAAGGCCGAACCCTGCACCGCCGCAACGCCTTCGGCCTCCAGCAAGTAGGTGACGAAATCGTCGTCGGTCTCGATCACCTTGCCCTGCGGTGTCTTCTTGCCGATGGCGCCGGCGCAGGATGGATAGACGTAGAACGCGCCCTCCGGCTTGTGGCAGCGGATGCCCGGCGCCTTGTTCAGCATCTCCACGACCATGTCGCGGCGCGCCTTGAAGCTCTCATTGTGTGCCGCGATGAAATCCTGCGGGCCGCTCAGCGCCTCGACCGCCGCCGCCTGGGAGATCGAGGACGGATTCGACGTCGATTGCGACTGCATCTTGGCGATCGCCTTGATGAGCGGCGCGGGGCCGCCGGCATAGCCGATGCGCCAGCCGGTCATGCAATAGGCCTTGCTGACGCCGTTGACGGTAAGCGTGCGGTCGTAGAGCTTCGGCTCCACCTCGGCGGGGGTGGAGAACTGGAACCCGTCATAGACCAGGTGCTCGTACATGTCGTCGGTCATGATCCAGACGTGCGGGTGCTTGAGCAGCACGTCCGTCAGCGCCTTCAACTCCGCGCGCGTATAGGCCGCGCCGGTCGGGTTCGACGGCGAGTTCAGGATCACCCACTTGGTCCTGGGCGTGATCGCCTTTTCGAGATCCTCGGCGCCCATCTTGAAGCCGCTGTTCTCGCCGCAGGGCACGAATACCGGCTTGCCCTCGCACAACAGCACCATGTCGGGATAGGACACCCAGTACGGCGCCGGAATGATGACCTCGTCGCCGGCGTTCAGCGTCGCCGCCAGCGCGTTGTACAGCACCTGCTTGCCGCCGGTGCCGACGGTGATCTGGTCCGCCTTGTAGTCGAGGTTGTTCTCGCGCCTGAACTTGGCCGAGATCGCCTTCTTCAGCGCCGCGGTCCCGTCGACGTCGGTATATTTCGTCTCGCCGCGCTGGATCGCGGCGATCGCCGCATTCTTGATGTTCTCCGGCGTGTCGAAATCCGGCTCCCCGGCGCCGAGGCCGATGATGTCACGCCCCGCGGCCTTCAGTTCGCGTGCCTTGCTGGTGACGGCGATGGTGGGCGAGGGCTTGATGCGGTCCAGGCGATCGGCGATGAGGGGCATGGCGGGTCTCGGCGGGATGGTGGAAAGCGGGCCGGACCATACTGGCGACCGCCTTTCCGCGCAACGCCGAATCCTGCATTTCGGGCCTGTGCCGCAGCCGATGTAGCCTTACATTCAGGCTGCGACATCAAGCACTCCGCCAGGCCGCGAAAACGCTGACCGCGACGCCCGCCGCCACCGCCCAGGTGCTCCAGCCGACCGGCTCGCCCAGCAGCAGGGCTGCCAGGCCAAGCCCGGCGAAACTTTGGAGCAGTTGCAACTGCCCGACCCGGGCGGCACCGCCCGCGGCCAGGCCGCGATACCAGAACAGGAAGCCCACGAACATCGAGAACACCGAGACGTAGGCGAACCCCGCCCACGCCGATGCCGGCGCAGCCATCAGATCGGCCGGCCACAAGGCGATCGTCGCGACCGCCGATACCGGCAGCGACAGAACCAGGGCCCAGGAAATGACGGCGAGGCTGCCGAGCCGACGGGTCAGCTTGCTGCCCACTGCATAGCCCATACCGCAGGTGACGATCGCAGCGAGCATCAGGAGATCGGCCGCCTCGAACTCCAGCCCGCCGGAGAGCCAAGCATGTCCCGCCACCAGCGTCGAGCCGAGGACCGCAAACAGCCAGAACAAGGGACGGGGCCGATCCTGGCCGATCAGCGCGGCAAAGCCCGCCGTGGCCAAAGGCAACAGGCCGATAAACGGAATCGCGTGGCTCGATGGCACGAACCGCAGTGCCAGGGCGGAGAACAGCGGGAATCCCACGACAACGCCCAGCGCCGTCCAGATGAGGCCGCCCCAGTCGCCGCGCGACGGCAGCGGCGCACGCAGCGCCAGCAAGGCGCCCGCCGCCAGCACTCCCGCGATCAGCGCCCGCCCCGCCGTCAGGAACCACGGGTCCAGCGCCTCGACCGCCACGCGCGTTGCGGGCAGCGATGCAGAGAAGATCAACATTCCCGCCATTCCATACCCCCAAGCGGCCCAGTCGCCGGGAGCCTCGTTGTGGGCGATGCTGATGGCCATTTCTCGCTCCGTCGGTTCCGCGCGGAAGGGAGTTCTTGCGGGTTCCGCCTCGCCAACCCAGAGACAGATGCCTTACAATCTAAGAAACTGTACCGGTACGGATGTCATGACAGTTATCAGTCCAACCCTGACCGAGAAGATCGGCGCCACCATTCTGGCGCGGATCGAAGCGCGCAATCTTGCACCGGGCGAACGGCTGCCTTCGATCCGCAGCGCCGCCACCGAGTTCGGAGTCAGCAAATCGACCATCGTCGAAGCCTATGACCGGCTGGTCGCTGCCGGGCACATCCAGGCGCGGCGCGGGTCGGGATTCACTGTGACTCCACGGCGGGCGACGCCGAGCCTGCAGGAACTGGCCCCCAAGCTCGATCGCGCCATCGATCCGGTCTGGGTCGCCCGGCAGTCATTGGAGACGGAGGCGCGCGCGCTGCGCCCCGGCTGCGGCTGGCTCCCGGAAAGCTGGCTGCCGGAAGCGGACCTGCGACGCGCGCTGCGGAGTGTCGCGCAAGCACCGCATGCCAAGCTGCTGGAATACGGTCACCCGCTCGGCTACCTGCCGCTGCGCCAAGCCCTACAGGCGCGGCTCGCCGAGCTTGAGATCGACGCGCCGCCGACGCGCATCCTGCTGACCGACGGCGGGACACAGGCGATCGACCTCATCCTGCGCCATCTGCTGCAGCCGGGCGATGCGGTGCTGGTGGACGATCCAGGCTATTTCAATTTCCACGCCATTCTGCGCGCGCACCGCGCCGTCTCCCTGCCGGTCCCGCGACGGCAGGACGGGCCCGATCTGGAGCGCCTCGCCGCACTCGCGCGGGAGCACAAGCCGCGGCTCTATCTGATGAACGCCGCGCCGCAGAACCCCACGGGCGGCGCACTCTCGCCCGCGGCGGCGCATCGCCTGTTGCAACTCGCAGACCAGCACGATTTCCGGATCGTAGAGGATGATGTGTTCGCGGATTTCCGCCGTCATCCGACGCCGATCCTGGCGGCGCTCGACGGACTCAGGCGGGTCATCCATCTCGGCAGCTTTTCCAAGACGCTCTCCGCCGGGATGCGCTGCGGCTACGTCACGGCCGACGAAACGACGATCGAAGCGTTGCTCGATCTCAAGATCGCCACCTGCTTCGGCAGTAACCTCGCCGCCGCGCAGATGGTGCATCGCCTGATGGCCGACGGCACCCAGAGGAAACACGCCGACCGCATCCGCCGGCGCCTCGCAGCCGCCATGGGCCAGGTCGGTGGCAAGCTGCTATCGCTCGGCCTCACCTACTGGCAGGCGCCGCGCGAAGGCCTGTTCCTGTGGATGCGCCTGCCCGATAGCCGCGATGCCGCCGCGCTGGCACGTCGCGCGCTGCGGTACAATATCGTGCTGGCGCCCGGAAACGTGTTCAGCCCGTCCCAGTCCTGGCCCGACTACCTGCGCTTCAACGCGCCGCAGAGCCAGCACCAGCGCCTGTTCGAGTTCCTGCAGGCGGATCTCAAGGTGCGCGCTTGAGGATTGCCGGATTGGCGAAAGGGCAGTCAAATAGCGACAAGAACCTTGATGGGAGGGAACAGCCATGACCAAGGTGCGCGGCGGGTTGATCCAGATGGCGCTGAAGGCGCCGACCGAGAAATCGCCGGAGGAGATCAGGCGCGCGATGCTCGACGCCCACGTGCCCATGATCGAGAAAGCGGCACGCGACAACGTGCAGGTCCTGTGCTTCCAGGAGGTCTTCACCCAGCCCTATTTCTGCCCCAGCCAGGATGCGAAATGGTACGCCGCGGCGGAGCGCATCCCGGATGGGCCCACCGTCACGCTGATGCAGGACTTGGCGAGAAAGCACCAGATGGTGATCGTCGTCCCGATCTATGAGGAGGCGATGACCGGCGTCTACTACAACACCGCCGCGGTGATCGATGCCGACGGCAGCTATCTCGGCAAATACCGCAAGACTCACATCCCACAGGTGGCGGGCTTCTGGGAGAAGTTCTTCTTCAAGCCCGGCGCGTCGGAGTTTCCCGTGTTCAAGACGCGCTATTGCCGGCTCGGCGTCTATATCTGCTACGACCGCCATTTCCCGGAGGGCTGGCGCGCCCTCGCCCTCAACGGCGCGGACTACATCGTCAACCCGTCGGCCACCGTGGCGGGCCTCTCGGAGTATCTCTGGAAGCTGGAGCAGCCGGCCTCGGCCGTCGCCAATGGCGTCTATATCGGCGCCATCAACCGCATCGGTCGCGAGATGCCCTGGAACATCGGCGAGTTCTACGGCCAGAGCTACTTCGTCAACCCGCGCGGCCAGATCGAGGCGATCGCCAGCCGTGACCAGGACGAGCTGATCGTGCACGACATGGACTTCGACATGATCCGCGAGGTCCGCAACACCTGGCAATTCTTCCGCGACCGGCGGCCGGAAACCTATGGCCCGCTGACGGCAATCGAGTGAGCAATCACTCCGCCGCCAGCTCCGCGTCCACCTCGGCGAACACCTCATCCATCATGGCCTTGGGATTCATGACGAACGCGCGCGTCAGCTGGTAATGCGGCGTCTCGCTCAACGACACTTCGCGGATCACGCGGCCGTCGAACATGAGCAGTTGCGCGCGGGGGTAGGCCATCAGAAAGGGCGAATGCGTCGCGATGATGAACTGCGACCGCCCCTCGAGCTCCAGCATCCGAACTACCTTCAAGAACTGGAGCTGCCGCTTTGGCGAAAGCGCCGCTTCGGGCTCGTCCAGGATGTAGATCGCCTGACCCTTGAACTTGTTGGTGAAGAGAGCAATGAAGGATTCACCGTGCGACTGTGCGTGTAACGACTTTCCGCCATAGTGCTGCATGTAGAGGGGATCGCCTTCCGTCACCTCATCCAGGTAGTGCGCGAAATCGAAAAAGCTCTCTGCGCGCATGAAGAACCCACGGCCGACCTTTGGTAGCCAGGATAGCCTCATCGCGCTGGCGGCCGGGGCTTCATTCATATCCTGACCAAAGCCGTGGTTACGATTGCCGCCAGCCACGTTGAATCCGGATTGGACTGCAATCGCCTCCAACAGAGTGGATTTGCCGGTGCCGTTCTCGCCCACGATGATGGTGATAGGGCGCTCGAAATCGAGCACCAGCTTGCCGCGCTGGAATGCCGGAATGGTGAACGGGAACTCGTCCGCCTTGACCCGCTCCTCGATGAAGCTGAGGCGCTTGAGAAACGGCGGCGGCAGGTTCGTCTTGATGTGGCGGCGAGCCATGGGTTGCAACCAGTGCTGGTGAGGCAACCGTAGATTGTCACGCCGCGTGGCGTTCGTCCAGCGCCACGCGATAGAGCGCCCGCGGGGCGCTGAGGCCGGACAGAGCGTGCACGCCCGCCGGCTGCAGCAGGGCTTGGCTCTCCGCCAGCCCGGCCTGGAAGGAATCGGAAGCCAGGATGGTGCAGTTGAGGCTTTTGGTCAGTTTCTCCATGCGCGCAGCCTCGTTCACCGCCGGGCCGATCATGGTGAAGTCCAGCCGCTCCCGCGTGCCGACATTGCCGTAGAGCACCTCGCCCTTGTGCAGCGCGATGCCGAGATCGAGGCCGCCGACTCCCTCGCCTCTCTTCTCCAGCGCCGCAACGGCACCGGCCGCCTTGCGCGCGGCGCGCAGGGCCTGCTCGCACACATTCGCGTCCGGCTGCGCGAAGGTGGCCAGGATGCCGTCGCCCATGAACTTCAGGATCTCCCCGCCTTCGCTCGTGATCGCGGCGCCGACTGAATCGAAATAGCGGTTGAGGGTCGCCATCACGATGTCCGAGCTCGCGCGCTCCGCGAAGGCGGTGAAGTTGCGCAGGTCGGAAAAGAAGATCGCCGCCTCCACCCGCTCGATCGAGCCGCGGTTGGTCGCCCCGGACCAGACGCGCTGCGCGGCGTCCGCGCCGAGATACGCGCCGAGCAGCGTGCGCGTGATGATGGGCAGGACCGCCGCCTTGATGCTGACCGCGAAGATCGGGAACACGCGGTTGATCAGCGCGAGGTTCTGTGCGGAGAACCCATCTGGCAGGTCGGTCGACCAGGAGCAGGCCATGCCGAGGGAGCCCTGTGCGTCGAGGAACGACTCCGCCTCGAGCCCGGTGACGGCGCCGTACCAGTCGGTGAAGCCGCGCTCCGCCAGCTCCCGCAGCACGGGAAAGTCGAGCATTGCATCCGGCCCGCGCAAGGTTCGCCGCATACGCGGCAAGCGCTCCAGGATCATGTGGCGCAGCGGGGAATCCGCCCAGGCCGAGCTGTGGCGCCAGCCATGGTCGAACTGCGTGTGATCGAGCGCGCTGTCCGGCTCCCATGTCATGTCGAAGGCCTGGATCAGCGGGTGGCGCGTCGACATGCCGAAATAGGCGCGGGCGACCGGCACGCGGCCTTCGATCAGATGCTGGGTGAAGCCGTTGAACAGGTCCGACAGCGGCCGGTTGCGCAGCCCGCCTTCGGCCAGCCAGTGTCCGAACTCCGATTCGTGTTCCGCCATTGCCGCTGCGTCAGAACGTCACGCCGAGTGCGCGCAGACGCGACGCCGTTTCGGCCGCGCTGCGATGCGCGATCGCGTGGAAGCCGAGTGCGTTCGCCGCGTCGGTGTTGTGGACGTTGTCGTCGATGAAGACGCAGCTTTCCGCCGGCGCGCCGACACGCTCCAGCAGATGCGCATAGATGCGCGGATCCGGCTTCACCATGCCGATGCGGCCCGACACCACAATGTGGCGGAAGCGCTCCAGGAAATCGTATTTGCCTTCGATGTGATGATAGGTCTCCGCCGACCAGTTGGTGAGCCCGTAGAGCGGAACGCCCGCGGCGTGGAGCTGTTCAAGCAACTCGACGCCGTCCTTGAGGACTCCACGCAGGGTTTTGGGCCACTGACCGTAGAACGCACGGATGAGTTCCGCATGATCAGGATACAACGCGATCAACTCCGTCTCGGCTTCTGCGACCGCCCGGCCGCAATCCTGCTTGAGGTTCCAGTCGGGCGAGCAGACGTGGGTCAGGAACCAGCGCCGCTCCGCCTCATCCGGGATCAGCTCGCGATAGAGATACTCGGCGTTCCAATCGAACAGCACGCCGCCGAAATCGAAGACCACCGCCCTGATGTCGGGCATCGCGATTGCTCCAGGATTGCCGCGGGAGAAGCGATGCTAGTCGCGCGCCCCGTCCCACGCAATTGCGATTCAGGCAATTTCGATTCAGGCAATTGCGATGTGAGCCGCGATGACACGCGCGATGTCAAATCGGTGAGGCCAAGCGCGCGTCACAGTTTCGCCCAATTCAATCATCAAAACGCCGCGCGGCCGCAAGAGAACGGTCAGGCTTGATCGCTAGATTGAGTATCACGAGTAACAAGGGGAGCATGATGAAACCCGCCTTCGAACCCAATGCCAGACTCAAGGATCGCATCGCGCGCTGGATCAGCTTCCTGGCGCTGGTCGCCTTGCTGGCGATGGCGACCGTGCCGCTTGAGCCGGCGCAGCGCGAGATCGCATCGGACAACACCAAGCATCGGAGCGAGACATGGCACGGGTGACCCGGGACCTGAGCGCGGCCTGGATGCGCGAGGCCATTCTGGTGGTCGACGGCGCCGCGCCCTCGCGGCATTTCTGGTCGCGCTGGATGGATCGCGCGCTCGCGCCCCATGAGAGCGCGATGGCGGTTCCGCGCGCGCCGATCCCGGCCAACGACATCCAACCGGAGGATGGCGAGGACCCGCTGCGGGGCCGCAGCCACGCAGCGGCCCAGCCGGCCTTGCACTACGACTGACCCGAACCCATCTCACTCCTGACGCGAACGGTCGGAACGCCAGCATTTCCGAGCTGGCGTTTCGCTTTTGTTCGCATTAGCATTTCCGCCGAAGTGGATGCCGGTTCGTCGCAGAAATGCGCCCGGCGCAACATCGAGTTGCGCGGATTTCGAGGAACGCAAACGCATATGTCCAGCAAGCCGCAATATGTCGAGCCGGTGGTGGAAGAGCGCGCGCTCCAGCTATCCGCGTCGCTGCCCGGCAAGCCGTTCCAGATCGTCTCCGAGTTCCGCCCGGCAGGCGACCAGCCGCAGGCGATCCAGGAGCTGACGGAGGGTCTGCTGCGCCGAGACCGCGACCAGGTGCTGCTGGGCGTCACCGGATCGGGCAAGACCTTCACCATGGCGCAGGTGATCCAGAACGTGCAGCGCCCGGCGCTCATCCTCGCGCCCAACAAGACGCTGGCAGCCCAGCTCTATGGCGAGATGAAGAGCTTCTTTCCGGACAACGCGGTCGAATACTTCGTCTCATACTACGATTACTACCAGCCCGAGGCCTACGTCCCGCGCACCGACACCTATATCGAGAAGGAATCCTCGCTCAACGAGCAGATCGACCGCATGCGCCACTCGGCCACGCGCGCCCTGTTCGAGCGGCGCGACGTCATCATCGTCGCCTCGGTTTCCTGCATCTACGGCATCGGCTCGCCGGAGACCTATTCCACCATGACCATCACGCTGAAGGCCGGGCAGCATCTCGACCTCAACACCATGCTGCGACGGCTGGTGGAGCTGCAATACAAGCGCAACGATACCAACTTCTATCGCGGCATGTTCCGCGTGCGCGGCGACAGCTTCGAACTGTTTCCCGCCCATCTGGAGGACCGCGCCTGGCGATTCTCCCTGTTCGGGGACGAGATCGAGGCGATCCACGAATTCGACCCGCTGACCGGCGAGAAGGTCGCGGCGCTCGACGAGGTCAAGATCTACGCCAACAGCCACTATGTGACACCGAAGCCGACGCTCACCCAGGCCTCCCTGCAGATCAAGGAAGACCTCAAGATCCGCCTCAAGGAGTTCGAGGCGACCGGCAAGCTGCTGGAGGCGCAGCGCCTGGAGCAGCGCACGCGCTTCGACCTGGAGATGATCGAGGCGACCGGCTCCTGCGCGGGCATCGAGAACTATTCCCGCTACCTGACCGGCCGCAAGCCGGGCGAGCCGCCGCCGACCTTGTTCGAGTACCTGCCGCATGACGCGCTGCTGATCGTGGATGAGAGCCACGTGACCGTCCCGCAGCTCGGGGCGATGTTCCGCGGCGACTGGCACCGCAAGTCGACGCTGGCGGAATACGGCTTCCGCCTGCCCTCCTGCTGCGACAACCGCCCGCTCAAGTTCGAGGAGTGGGAGCATATGCGGCCGCAGACGGTCTATGTCTCGGCGACGCCCAGCCCGTGGGAGCTGGAGCGCACCGGCGGCGTGTTCGTCGAGCAGGTGATCCGCCCCACCGGCCTGATCGACCCGGTCACCATCATCCGGCCGACGGAAAGCCAGGTCGACGACGTCATCGCCGAATGCAAGGAGGCGGCGGCCAAGGCGCAGCGCGTCCTCATCACCACGCTCACCAAGCGCATGGCGGAGGACCTGACCGAATACCTGCACGAGGCCGGCATCCGCGTGCGCTATATCCATTCCGACGTCGAGACGCTGGAGCGCATCGAGATCATCCGCGACCTGCGGCTCGGCGCGTTCGACGTGCTGGTCGGCATCAACCTGCTGCGCGAGGGCCTGGACATCCCGGAATGCGCGCTGGTGTGCATCCTCGACGCCGACAAGGAGGGCTTCCTGCGCTCCAAGACCTCGCTGGTGCAGACCATCGGCCGCGCCGCGCGCAACATCGACGGCCGCGTCATCCTCTATGCCGACAAGATGACCGATTCGCTGCAATATGCGATCGACGAAACCAACCGCCGGCGCGAGAAGCAGCAGGCCTACAACGCCGCCAACGGCATCACGCCGGAATCGGTACGCAAGCAGATCGGCGACATCCTGCAGTCGGTCTACGAGGCTGATCACGTCACCGTGGACACCGGCGTGGCGGGCGAGATGCACATGCTCGGCCACAATCTCAAGGCCACCATCGCCGACCTGGAGAAGAAGATGCGCGAGGCCGCCGCGAATTTGGAATTCGAGGACGCCGCCCGCATCCGCGACGAGATCCGCCGCCTGGAGGCGATGGACCTCGAGATCCCGGTCGGCGGCGGCGGCGCGATCGGCGCCGGCGGCCTCAAGGCCGTCGCGTCTCCGAAGTTCGGCTCCTACAAGCCCGGTCCCGCCGGCGTCGTGCGCGGCCGCTCCAAGGCCGGCCGCCCCGGCGAGGCGCCGAAATTCAAGGGCAAGGGAAAGCGACGGTAACTGCCGTTTTGATCTATAGAATAGTGCTTGAGCGCCGTTTATAGTTGTCCCCCAATTGGGGGGCGAATGATGAAGCTGCTCGAGTTTCGGATCACCAATTTCCGTTCCATTGTTGATACTGGTTGGAGCCGGTTTTCACCTGATGGTACGACCGTCTTTGTAGGTCAGAACGAGTCGGGCAAGACCTCAATTTTGGAGGCTCTAGCAAAATCACTAAGCCCGTCGAACATCGACGAAAATGACGTTCGGCATGGTAGCCCCTTGCCGGAAATTCACCTCAGAATGTCTATGTCGGCTGAGGAGTACGACGAAGGCTTTGAGCTATCCTTTGAGGACTATCAAAGCGAACAGATCGCTGTCGTAAGGCGCTATCTCCAAGAGAAGAATTGGACTTTTACGCTTAGGTGCTACTGGTCTCCCCCACCCAAACCGGGTGAAAGTTATGTAGGAAGATTCTCGCTTGACGATTCGGCTTTGGGCCGCCTCCTTGAAGAGAGTGCCTTACCGCAAGCTGGAGCCAGTCCCGACGAGGCGGCTGCCGACGAGACTCAAACTAAGACAGCCAAGACTGAAACGGCGCTGACGGTCGAGAATCTAGGGCGGCACCTTTATCAAGAAGCTCCTCTAAGTGTGCTCTTTCAATCCGACAGGGCTTTGCTGCCTGATAAAATAGATATTGGGCCTGACTTCACTTTGAAGGGAGAGGGGGCATCGGGCCTCAAATTATCTGAAGGCAGCAGGTCTCGATCTCAGCGACCTCATGAAAGCAGATCTGCGCTCAAGAAGCAGTTCTCTCAAGCGCGCCAATCAGCTTATCACTAGGAACTTTCGCACCTTTTGGAACCAGACGATTGGTCGGGAAATCAAACTCGATTTGGAGTGTTCCATCGAAGTATACCGTGCAGAGGATTCAGAAAAGGTAGGTACGCCCTATTTGGTTTTTTGGATTTCCGATGGATTGAACAAACTGTACCCGCGGCAACGAAGCCAAGGAGTACGATGGTTCATCTCTTTTTATCTTCAGATGATGGCGACCGGTCGCACTGACACCAATCAATTGTTCCTCTTGGATGAGCCAGGCGCCCATCTCCACCCGCGTGCTCAAGAAGACGTCCTAAGATTGATAAATCACCTCTGCAAGTCCGTGCCAATCGTCTACTCCACTCACAGCCCCCACATGATCGAATATGACAAACTTTATCGCGTCTACGGAGTACAACGAGAGGGCGATATGGACGACAGTCCGACGAGGATTATTGACGCCAATAGTCTCGGCTCTGCGTCGACAGACACTCTTTCACCTGTTCTTACGATTATGGGAGTCGACCTCTCGCATCAACAAGTGATCAAGAAAAGCGATAATGTGCTGCTCGAGGAAATTAGTGGCTACTACTACCTGAAGGCATTTTGGCAGCTAACCAAGGAAGGAACTACGGCGCATTTTCTCGCAGCTTCTGGTGCCAGCAAGATTGAGACCCTGGCAAACCTCTTTATCGGCTGGGGGTTGGATTTTGGAATTGCCCTCGACGACGACAACCACGGAAGGGCGTCATTCAATTCAATGAAACGTAATCTCTTTGGCGATGATGAGGAGCGCGCCGGAAAGAGGATGATAAAACTAAAGCCATTCAAGGGAATCGAGGATGTATTCTCGAAGGAGGATTTCTTCTGTTTTGTTCTGCGAGAGCCTCCTATCGAAGAAGCTCTGTCCAACAGTGACTATATGAAGACAAACGGTCGATCCAAGCCCGTTGCGGCATTTCAATTTCTTGGCAGGGTCCGCGATGGAGAAATCAAGTTTGATGATCTATCGGCAGAAACCAGAACAAACATCAAGGACGTGAAAGATCGAATTGTTAAAATGCTAAAGACGCACAAGGATCGATAGTCCATTTGATGTTCCAAGACCTTTGTCTACCCGACTTAGGTCTGCCTGCCTAGCCATGGACAGGATCGCGCGCCAATGCTTCCCTAGGGCATGTCGCAGAGCACGCTGATCCTCGGCCTGTCGCTGGCCTATCTCGGCCTGCTGTTCGTGGTCGCGCATTTCGGCGAGCGGCGGGCGGCCAACTGGTCGCGCAGCCGCGCCGGGCCGATCATCTATGCGCTCTCCCTCGCCATCTATTGCACCTCCTGGACCTTCTACGGCGCGGTCGGGCGCGCGGCGACGGTCGGGCTCGATTTCGCGCTGATCTATGTCGGGCCGGCCCTGGTCATGCTGCTCGGCTGGCCGGTCCTCGCCAAGATCGTCCGCCTCGCCAAGCGCCACAACGTCACCTCGATCGCCGACTTCCTGGCGGCGCGCTACGGCAAGAGCCGCGCGGTGGCGGTGATCGTCACCTTGATCGCGACGGTCGGCGTGGTGCCCTATATCGCACTGCAATTGCAGGCGGTCTCCACCACCTTCGCCGCCCTTGCCGGGCCCATCACCATCTCGCCCACCGGCCAGCCGGTTTGGTACGACACCGCCTTCATCGTCGCGCTGCTGATGGCGATCTTCACCATCCTGTTCGGCGTCCGCCACGTGCAGGCGAGCGAGCAGCATCGCGGCATGATGCTGGCGATCGCCTTCGAATCGATCGTGAAGCTGGCCGCGCTGCTCGCGGTCGGGCCGTTCGTGGTGTGGGGCCTGTTCGACGGGCCCGCCGATCTGGCCGCCGCGGTCGATCGCGCCGTGCACAATCCGGCGCTCACGGCACTGGCCGTCGACGGCAATTGGCTGGCGATCACGCTGCTCTCGGGGCTCGCCTTCCTGTGCCTGCCGCGCCAGTTCCACGTCGCGGTGGTGGAGCACGACCACCCGCAGAGCCTGAACCGCGCGCGCTGGCTGTTCCCGCTCTACATGCTGCTGATCAACCTGTTCGTCGTGCCGATCGCCCTTGCCGGCCTGGCGCTGCTCGGGCCGGGGCACAATCCGGACCTGTTCGTGCTCTCCCTGCCGCTGCTGGGCGGCAGCAATTGGCTGTCCATCTTCGTGTTCATCGGCGGCCTGTCGGCGGCGACCTCCATGGTGGCGGTCGCGTGCATGGCGCTGTCCGGCATGGTCGGCAACGAACTCGTCATGCCGCTGCTCCTGCGGCGCAACGAGGAGATGAAGGGCAATATCGGCCGGCGCGCCTTGCTGGTGCGGCGGCTCTCGGTGGTCGCCACCCTGCTAGCCGCCTATGCCTATCACCGCACCATCGCCGGCCTGCTGCCGCTTGCCACCATCGGCATGGTGTCGTTCTGCGCGGTCGCCAATTTCGCGCCGGCCCTGGTGCTCGGCCTTTATTGGCGGCGCATGCATCGCTATGGCGTGATCGCGGGCCTCGCCGGCGGGTTCTTCGTGTGGTTCGCCGCCGTCCTGTGGCCGACCCTGGAGCACGGCGCGGCGCTGCTGGTCCTGCCGGAACTGGGGCCGCTCGCCTGGTTCGACCCCATGCCGCGCGGATTCCTCGTGGGGCTCACGGTCAATGTCGCGCTGCTGATCGGCGTCTCCCTGCTGACCCCGGCACAGGGCCGCGACCAGCGCCAGGCCGCCGCCTTTGTCGGCGATACCGAGCCCGACGCGCCGAGCGACGAGCCGCGCGAGCAGGCGCGCGACCTCGCGCAACTGCAAGAGCTCGCCGCCCGCTTCATCGGCGAGGAGCGCGCGGCGGAAGCCTTCGCGGGGGTGACGGTCTCCGGCCCGGCGGCCTACGAATTCGTGGAACGGCTGCTGTCCGGCACGATCGGCGCCGCCTCCGCGCGCGTCGTGGTGGGGACCGCACGCCGGCGCGCGCTGTGGATGCCGGGATCCGTGCGCGAGGTGCTGCACGACGCGACCGCCGCCATCCGCTACAACGCCGACCTCCTGCGCAAGACCCTGGACCACGTCGGCCTCGGCATCGCGGTGTTCGACGCCGAGGGCAAGCTGGAGATCTGGAACGAGCGCTTCGCAACCCTGATCGGTGTCCCCCGCGACCTGCTCGCGACCGGCATTCCCGCCGCCCAGCTTTCCGACCAGGCACCGATCCTGGCGGAGCTGACCGCCTGGAACGCACCGCCGATGCGCGAGCTGCGCCTGCCCGACGGCAGCTTTACCGACCTGCGCATCGATCCGCTGACCGGCGGGGGCATCGTGGTGACCGCCAGCGACGTGACGGAACGCGTGCGCGCCGCCGCGGCCTTGCGCGACAGCGAGCGGCGCATCCGCATCGTCACCGACAACGTTCCGGTCCTCATCGCCTATGTCGACCGGGATCAGCACTATCGCTTCACCAACCGCGCCTATCAGGCAACCATGCGCAGCGCGGCCGCCGATACGGAGGGCCGCCACATCCGCGAGATCCTGGGTGAGGCGCGCTATCATCGCCTGCTGCCCTATGTCGAGGCGGTGCTGGCCGGTACGCCGCAACATTTCGAGATCGAGTTCCCGACCAACGATGCGCAGATCGAGGTGGCGAGCGGCACCTACCTGCCGCATTTCGGCGCCGAGGGCCAGGTGGTCGGCTTCTTCCTGCTCTATGTCGACATCACCGAGCGGCGCCGGGCCGAGGCCGCCCTGCGCATCGCCAATGAGTCGCTCGAGCGGCGGGTGGCGCAGCGCACCGCGGAGCTGGAAGCGGCGCGCGCCAAGGCGGAGGAAGCCAATATCGACAAGACCCGCTTCATCGCGGCCGCCAGCCACGACCTGCTGCAACCGCTCCACGCCGCACGCCTGTTCGTCGCGGCGATGGCGGAGCGCCACCCGCGCGACGAACTGGTGGAAAAGATCGACCACGGCCTGGGCGCGGTCGAATCGCTGCTCGATGCGCTGCTCGACATCGCCAAGCTCGATGCCGGAGCCGTCAAGCCCGAGGTGCGCGCCGTCCCGGTCGGGCCGCTGCTCGATTCGCTGGTCGCCTCCTTCGCGCCGATCGCGGACAAGCAAGGGGTGGAGCTGCGCTGCGTTCCCACCACCGCCGTCACCAAGAGCGACCCCGCCCTGCTGCGCCGCGTGCTGCAGAACCTCCTGTCCAACGCCATCCGCTACAGCCACCAGCCGGGCCGGCCCGCGCGCGTGCTGCTGGGCTGCCGGCGCGCCGGCGCGGAGCTGACGATCACGGTGGCCGATAACGGCCCCGGCATCGCGCCGGAGCAGCAGCAACTGGTGTTCCAGGAATTCACCCGCCTGCGCGCCGCCACGCGCGACGGCCAGCGCGGCCTCGGCCTCGGCCTTGCCATCGTCGACCGCATCGCGCGCGTCCTCGGCCACCGCATCCGGTTGCGCTCGCGGCTCGGCAAGGGCTCCGCCTTTTCAATCACGGTGCCATTGGCGCCGGTCTCGGAAGTCCGCGCGCCGGCTGCCGCGCCGGCCGCGGCGCGCTCCCGCCGCTTTGCCCATGCGCCGCTGGTGCTCTGCATCGACAACGAGCCTCAGGTGCGCGAAGGCATGGCGGCCCTGCTCGGCTCCTGGGGGTGCGACACCGTGGTGGGGGAAAGCGCCGACGAGGCACTGGGCCCGATCGAGGCGGCGGGCCGCATTCCCGATCTGCTGCTTATCGACCTCCATCTCGGGAACGGCGAGAACGGCTTTGCGATCATCGCGCGCCTGCGCGAGCGGTGGGGTCCGGACCTGCCCGCCGCGCTGATCACCGCGACCCGCGACCCCGCCGTGGTCACGATCGCCCGCAGCCAGCGGGTCGACGTCCTGCTGAAGCCGGTGAAACCGGCGCAATTGCGCGCCCTCATCGCGCAGCGCGCGGCGAGCGCGGAATAGTAGGCCGCTTCTCAACTGTCATCCCGGCCTTGAGCCGGGATCCATTCATCATTGCCAGGGCGGTCGTTGGAGAGCGTGACGGTGGACGCGCGCTTGTCGCGTCGGCACGATGGACCCCGGCTCAAGGCCGGGGTGACGGCAGAGAAGGCGGCCCAATCGTGCGCCGCACTAAGCCTCGTCCGCCACCGGGATCGCTAGCGGCGCCGCCGGCTCCAGCGCCAGGCGCTGCGCCAGCACGATGGCCTGGGTGCGCGAATGCACGCCCATCTTGCGGAGGATCTCGGTGACATGCGCCTTCACCGTCGCCTCGCCGATCTGCATGTCATAGGCGATGATCTTGTTGGGCTTGCCCTCCGCCATCAGCGCGAACACCCGGTGCTGCTGCGGCGTCATCCTGGCGGCGCGCGTCGCGAGATCGGCATCCGATGGCGAGAGGGCGCCGTCGCCGGCGCCGGGCGGCAGGATGATCTCGCCCCGCATCGCCGCGCGGACCGAGGTGATGATCTCCTCCATCGGCGAGGATTTGGGAATGAAGCCGGCGGCGCCCATCTCCACCACCTGGCGCATCGCGGCCGGGTTGCGGGTGGCCGACACGATGACCAGCGGCGCGCTGGGATAGCTGGCGCGCAGCATCGAGACCCCGGTCAGCCCCTGCATGCCCGGCATGTCGAGATCGAGGATGACAAGGTCGACGTCCGGCCCGGCCGCGATGGCCGCGCTGGTCTCGTCCAGCGTGCCGGCCAGGGCGACCTCCGCATTGGGGAACGCCCCGCGCAGCGCGAGCGCCAGCGCGTCCCGTACCATCGGATGATCGTCCGCCACGATGAATGCGAACTCCGCCAGCCTCTTGCCCTCCGCCAGCCTGAATCGGCGGAGGTTACCACAGATCGCGGCCCGGCTCATGCCCCCAGGGATCAGGTCTCAACCGAGGCGCCTTGATTCCGGCTCCGGCGGCCGCCAGGATGCGAATTCCACGCTCGTGTCAGCGATTCGGGGCCTGATGCCCAGTCAACCCGCCAACCAGAACGCATTGAAGGTCGCCCTGGTCACCGGCGCCGCCCGGCGCATCGGCAAGGCCATCGCCTTGCAACTGGCGGAGCATGGCTGGAACATCGCGATCCACTACCGCAGTTCCGCCGCCAAGGCCGAGGCGGTGGCAGCCGAGGCCCGTCTGCGCGGGGTCAAGGCAATGACCATCGAAGCCGACCTCGCCAACGAGCGCGAGGTCGAGACGGTGATCCCGAAGGTCGCGGAACAGCTCGGCGAAATCGGCCTGCTGGTCAACAATGCCTCGGTGTTCGAGATGGACAAGGCGGAGACCGCGACCCGCGCCAGCTGGGACAGGCATATCGAGACCAACCTGCGGGCGCCTTTCGTGCTGTCCCAGGCCTTCGCGCGCCAGTTCACCGCCGACCGCGGCGGCAACATCATCAACCTGCTGGATCAGAGGGTGTGGAAGCTGACGCCCTATTTCGTCAGCTACACGGTCGCCAAGATGGGCCTGTGGACCCTGACCCGCACCCTGGCCCTGTCCTATGCGCCGCGCATCCGGGTCAACGGCATCGGGCCGGGGCCTACCCTGCCCTCGCCGCGCCAGACGTCGGACCAGTTCGCGCAGCAATCGGCCGCCATGCCCCTCGGCCACGGGGCGAGCCCGCAGGAGATCGCGCGCGCGGTCCTGTTCATCCTGGATTCCCCGTCCATGACCGGGCAGATGATCGCGCTCGACGGCGGAGAGCATCTGGGCTGGCAGGTGCCCGGCAAGGGCTACCAGCCGCGGGAATAGCAGGCAGATCTCCACGACAGGCCGGGGGAATCAGTGGCCGGTTCGCGGCGTTTTCCTTCGCCTGTGGAATAGATTCGCCCTCCGCCTGTTCCTATATTAGGGTCGTTCCGCGCGACCCCCAGACCGGCGGAATTGCGCGATCGTCGATGAGGGCCCCAGGGTGCGGCTCTCTCAACCAGCCCCAGAGTGCGGCGAGCGTCCGAAAGGATCGAAGCCATCATGTCGTCTCCCGCGGAGAGAGTGACCGTATTGCCGGCCGCCTTGCACGGCCGCACCATGAAAGTGTTCGTGCGCGACCTGATCCTGCCGTGCCGGATCGGCGTTTACAGCCACGAGAAGCACGGCGCGCAGCGCGTGCGCATCAACCTGGAGCTGAGCTGCCTCGAGCATCCCGCGATCAATGACGAGCACCAGAACGTCGTCTGCTACGCCGAGGTTGTCGACAGCATCCGTCGGCTGCTGGCGGAAGGCCATATCAATCTGGTCGAAACCCTGGCCGAGCGGGTCGCGGCGCTCTGTTTGGAAGATCATCGCGTCCTTGGCGCCAAGGTCCGCGTCGAGAAGCTGGACGTCATCCCGGAGGCGAGCGCGGTCGGGGTGGAGATCGAGCGGCACCGCGTCAACCGGTAATTTGACGTTACGAAGAAACTCAGCATGTCTGTCGAAGCCGTGCGATTCGCCCGGGAATCCGCCGCTTTTTCCGTCAGCATCGCCGTAGAATGGCGGAATCGTGCGGCTTCCGGAGCGAGTTGTGCACAGAGGCCTAGGCGAGTCTAGGCGTCCAGAAAGAGTCAAGCACTAATTCCGCCCTGTGACCAAGCTATGACCAAACGATTCACCAGAAATAAGCGAAATCAAATAGATAGAGCGTTGTGCCTAATTTTTGGGCAACCAGTGCGAGCCGCGGGATTCTAAGACTGACACATTTTCGCAGCGGGTTTTTCGACAGACTTATCCACAGGATTCGTGGATATCTGAGTGGTTGGTCAAAGCACGACTCCTGGTTGGTAAATGGAATCGCGGAATCCTGCGATTCATCCTTCGATAATTTATCCCGCAGCGACACATCTGCGGATCAGCCAGCCACATTTGACCGCGGTCCTTGCGCAGCGTAATCGACGGCTCATGAGTTCCAAGGCCAACAAACCCGATCCCGTCGAGGCAATCGACGACCAGCCGGACCCGGTGGAGGTGCCGACAGGCGGCCTCGGCCACGGGCTGGAGGTGATCCGCGAGCAGGTGAAGACCGTGCCGGCGGGTCCCGGCGTCTATCGCATGATCAACGCGCGCGGCGACGTGCTCTATGTCGGCAAGGCGCGCGACCTGCGGAAGCGCGTGTCGTCCTACACGCAGATCTACCGGCTTGATGCGCGGCTCCAGCGCATGGTGGCGGAGACCGCCGCCATGGAGTTCGTCGCGACCCATACCGAGGTCGAGGCGCTGCTGCTGGAAGCCAACCTCATCAAGCGCTACCTGCCGCGCTACAACGTGCTGCTGCGCGACGACAAGAGCTTCCCCTACATCGCCATCACCGGCGACCATGCGGTTCCGCAGATCATGAAGCACCGCGGCGCCCGCAACCGGCCCGGCGAGTATTTCGGTCCCTTTGCCTCCGCCGGCGCGGTGAACCGCACCATCGTCGCCCTGCAGCGCGCCTTCCTGCTGCGCAATTGCAGCGACAGCATGTTCGCGATGCGCACGCGCCCCTGCCTGCAGTACCAGATCAAGCGCTGCTCCGCGCCCTGCGTGCAGCGCATCTCGGCCGAAGACTACGGCGAGCTGGTGCGCGAGGCGCGCGACTTCCTGACCGGCAAGAGCCGCGAGATCCAGGACCGCCTGGTGCTGGAGATGCGCGAAGCGAGCGACGCGCTGGACTTCGAGCGCGCCGCGCGGCTGCGCGACCGCATCCACGCACTGACGCAGATCCAGTCGCGCCAGGACATCAACTTGGCGGGTGTCGAGGAGGCCGACGTGATCGCGGCCTGGCAGGAAGCAGGACAGACCTGCATCCAGGTCTTCTTCTTCCGCAACCACGGCAACTACGGCAACCGCGCCTATTTCCCGTCGCACGACAAGAGCGCGGAATTGCCCGAGGTGCTGGCCGCCTTCATGGGGCAGTTCTACGAAAACAAGCAGCCGCCGCGCCTTGTCCTGGTGAGCCAGGAGCCGGCCGAATGCGCGCTGCTGGCCGAGGCGCTCGGCGTGCGAGCCGGCGCCAGGGTCGAGATCCTGGCTCCCCAGCGCGGCGACAAGCGCAAGGCGGTGGACCACGCCCTGCTGAATGCAAAGGAGGCGCTGATCCGGCGCATTGCCGAATCCGGCACGCAGCAGAAGCTGCTGCGCGCCGTGGCCGAACTGTTCGGCCTCGACCATCCGCCCAAGCGCATAGAGGTCTATGACAACAGCCACATCTCCGGCACCAATCCCTATGGCGCGATGATCGTCGCCGGGCCGGAGGGCTTCATGAAGAACCAGTATCGCAAATTCGCGATCCGGCCGGCGACGCGGAGCGCGGCCCCCCTGCAGGACGCGGCGCAAGAGGGGGAACAGCCGGCGGAGCTGGGACCGGCCGGCGAAGTGCGCGCGGAGGAAGCCGAGAGCGAGGCCGAACGCGCGGCGGTCGCGATGGACGACGCCTCGATCAAGACCGAGATCCAGCCCGGCGACGATTACGCGATGATGCGCCAGGTCCTGACGCGGCGCTTCTCGCGCGCCATGCGCGAAGATCCGGAGCGGCAGGGCGGCACCTGGCCGGACCTGGTCCTGATCGATGGCGGCCTCGGCCAGTTGTCCGCCGCGATGGACGTCTTCCGCGAGCTCGGAATCGACGTGCCGGTCGCCGCCATCGCCAAGGGGCCGGACCGCAACGCGGGGCGTGAGCGCTTTTTCCTGCCGGGGCGCGAGCCGTTCCTGCTCGATCCCAAGAGCCCTGTGCTCTATTTCCTGCAGCGCCTGCGCGACGAAGCGCATCGCTTCGTGATAGGCGCCCATCGGGCCAAGCGGTCGTCGCAGATCGGCAAGTCGGAGCTGGACCAGATTGCGGGCATCGGCGCCAAGCGGAAGAAGGCGCTGCTCCTGCATTTCGGCTCGGCACGCGCGGTTGCACGCGCGGGTCTTTCGGATCTCTGCGCCGTCGAAGGCATCAACGAAACCGTCGCCAGGAAGATCTACGATCATTTCCACGGCGGCTGAGGGAACCGATCGGATGCCGGCATTTTAGCTAAAGAGTGGTCAAGACCACGCGAGATGCCTCCTATGACACGTTCGGAGCATTTGCTATTCTCCCCGCCGATCGGAGCCTGAAGCGCCTTCCATGCTCAATTTCGCCAACATCCTGACAATGTCGCGCATCGCGGCCATTCCCGCGATCGTGGGATTTATGATGATACCTGGCCTGGTGTGGCATTGGATTGCGCTGGTGCTGTTCATCATCGCGTGCGCGACCGACTGGTTCGACGGCTACGTCGCGCGGCGGCTGGACCAGGTCTCTCCGCTCGGCCGATTTCTCGATCCCATCGCCGACAAACTGGTGGTTGCGGCGGTCCTGCTGATCCTGGTCTCGATCCGGCACATCGACGGCTGGGCAATCCTGGCCGCGCTCATCATCCTCTGCCGGGAGATCCTGGTGTCCGGGCTGCGCGAATTTCTGGCGGAACTGCGCGTCGGCATGCCCGTGAGCGTCCTCGCCAAATGGAAGACGGCGGTGCAGATGATCGCGCTCGGGTTCCTGATCGTGGCCAAGCCGGCGAGCGAAGTGCCGATCAACGCCATGCTGATCGGCGAGATTCTGCTGTGGATCGCGGCGGTCCTGACGCTGATCACCGGCTACGACTACATGACCATCGGCCTCAAGCACATGGCTGGCGAGAAGCCGGCCAAGCCTCCCGCTGCCGGCTCGCGCGACGCGCGCGAGAGTTCATGAAAATCCTTGGTCTGGGCGGATGGAGCGGCGCTGGCAAGACGACGCTTCTCAGCAAGCTGATCCCGGAGCTGATCCGGCGCGGCATCAGCGTTTCCACCATGAAGCATGCTCATCACGGCTTCGACGTCGATCAGCCCGGGAAGGACTCCTACGTTCATCGCCAGGCCGGCGCGACCGAAGTGCTGATCGCCTCGGAGAAGCGCTGGGCCCTGATGCATGAGCTGCGGGGAGAGAACGAAGGCAGCGCCGCCGTTCTCGCCAAGCACATGAGCCCCGTCGACCTGCTGCTGGTCGAAGGCTTCAAGCGCGAGCCGCACGACAAGCTGGAGATCTACCGCGCGGAGAACGGCAAGCCGCTACTCTCCACCAGCGATCCCTCCTATGTCGCGATCCTCACCGACACGCCGGTCTCAGAAACCGGCCTGCCGGTGATCGACCTCAACGACATTCCCGCGATCGCCGACTTCATCGTCAGGCATTGCGCGTTGAAAGCGCGGTAGCGCGGCTCTACCAGGAGCGGACTGCGCTCAGAACGGCAGGGGCGGCTCCCCGGACAGGCATTCCCGCGCCAGTGCCAGCGTCGCCTTGCGCTGCTGCGCCAGGGCGGCGCGGTCGATGCGCGCGACCATCTCAGCCGCCGCCGCGAAGGAGCGCTCCACGCGGCTTGCGACGTAGCGCAGCACGTCCTCGTTCACCTCGAGGCCACGATCGGCGAATTGCTTCGCCATCACCGCGACCAGCAGGTTGTCGTCCGGCGCGGCGAGCGCTACCGCTGGAATGCTGGCGAGGCGCGAGGCAAGGTCCGGCAGCGCGACCGGCCAGCGCGCCGGCGGCGTTTCGCTCACGATGAGCAGATGGCCGCCCGCTTCGCGCAAGCGGTTGTAGAGATGCAGCAACGATGCTTCCGCCCAGCCCGGCGGCTCGTCGAGCACGACGGATGGCGGCACATCATCCGCGGGCGGTCGCGCCAGGAAGTCCGCCTGACTGCGCGCCTGCCACACATGAGCCAGATGCGTCTTGCCCGATCCCTTCGGCCCATGGATCGCGAGCGCGTGCGCCGGCCAGTCGGGCCAGCGGTCGATCCAGGCCACGGCGTCGCGGTTGCCGGGCGCGATCACGAAATCGGACATGCCCAGGGCCGGACGGTATTCCAGGTCGAGCGGGAGCTGCTGCGCCGCCATCAGTCGCGGGAGTCGCGGGTGGACGGCTCCTCGGGCTCGATCAGTGCGATGACCGGCGGCGGGGTGCCGAGATAAAGGCTGCTGGCGCGATACTGGCTGATGCTGAAGCGCACCAGCACGCCAATCACGGCCGCGAGCGGCACCGCCAGCAGGAGGCCGACGAAGCCGAACAGGGCGCCGCCCGCAAGCAGGGCGAAGATCACCCAGACCGGATGCAAGCCTACCCGGTCGCCCACCAGCTTGGGCGTCAGGAAATTGCCTTCGACCGCCTGGCCCAGGATGAAAATGGCGGCGACCAGGGCAACCATGTACCAGTCGTCATAATGACCAAACGCGACCGCTACCGAGACGACGAAGCCGGTCAGCGACCCGACATAGGGGATGAACGTCAACAGGCCGGCGATCAGGCCGATGATGATCCCGAACGGCAGGCCGACGATCATCAGTGTGATCGCATAGAACAGCGCGAGGATGAGGCACACCATGGACTGGCCGCGCGCGAAGCCCGCCAGCGTCCGGTCGACAAGTTCGGCCTGTGCGCGGATCACGTCTGCATGATCGCGCGGCAGCAGTTCGTCGACTTTGCCAAGCAGCTTGTCCCAGTCACGTAGCAGGTAGAACGTGACGATCGGCGTAATGAAGATGAGCGATAGGAGATTCGCGAAGGCCAGGCCCTGCGTGAGCAGTTGCTGCAACAGATTGGCGAGCCAAGTGAGGGCCGAGCCGAAACGCTCGCGCGCCATCTGCGTCAGTTCCTCGGGCGCGGGCAGGTCGAGCTGTTGCCGAAGCTGCAGATAGTACGGCTCTATGCGCTGATAGGCCTGGAAAATGAGATCCGGCAGGCTGCCAAGGAACTCCACAGCCTGCTGCACGATGAGCGGCACGATCACAATCAGCAGCAGGATAACGGCGATTGCGAAGATGCCGGTCACGATGGTGGTCGCCAGGGTGCGCGAGGTCCCCATCGCCTCCAGGCGGTCGCACACCGGGTCCAGGATGTAGGCGATCGCCATTCCCGCTACGAACGGCAGCAGGATGCCTTTCAGCAGCACCAGCAGCGCAATGAAGACGACGAGCGCAATGCCCCAGATCTTGGCTTGGGTGGTGAGAGTCATGCGATCTTACTGCGGCACCGCGGGCTGGTCGGGCACCGCCGGCTCGTTCATCCCGGTCGGCGCGGCCGGTTGAGTGAGCTGGCTGGGCAAGGGCGCCGGGGGCGGCGGCTGGCTCACGCTGGCATTCGCGTCCTGGCGCAGCGTGCCCTTGGTCGCGTCGCCCACCGCCGTCGAGAGCGAGAGATCCTGCTGTGCCAGCGCGCGCTGGAACTGCACGACGTCGCCGAGGAAGCCGATGTCGAGCACCGCCAGCGAGCGAGTGAGGCTCACCAACTGGACCGATCGCAGCGACGGCACGCCGCCCAATTGCCGCTTGATGTCGACCCATTGCTTGAGCGTGCTGATCGGCACCTCGATGGTCATGCGGGATTGCTTGCTGGCATCCACCAGGTTGGCCTGCTTCCAGGCGCCCTGCACCCAATCGATGGTGCGGTCGGCGCTTTGCGCAAGCAGCTCGTCGATGGTGGCTGCATCGCCGGTCACGCTGTCGCTGAAGCTCTGCGGGGCCTCGCGGCTGTAGCGCGTGGCGGTAATGGCGAAGGTCTGCTTGCCGTCCGCGCCGGGCGGCGAGGCGCGCGCCTCCGTCACCAGCACGTCGCCGGCCCCGTAGCGCTCCGCCAGCGCGGTCAGGCGCGGCAGATCCCCGGCCAGAGCCTGGGTCGCGGACAGCGTGCTGCTGTCGGAGAGGTCGCCCGTCGGCAGCGTCATGGGCACGAGGCTGACATTCGGCGCTTTTACGCTCCACGGTCCCAGCCAGAGATTGGTGGGCCCCCACAGGCTGCTGTTGCCGGCCTCGTCGGTATAGATGGGCAATACCAGCAGGCGCCTGGTCTGAGTCTGCGCGAACGCGACGCTGTTCCCCGCCAGGAACTGCTGCACCGGCTCCGCCATGAAGCGGAAGGTGAAGCGGCCGATATAGCGGGTGGCGGAGAGCTTCTCCTCCTCGATCTCGAAATCCTGCACCCAGCCCGAGATCACATCGTCGCTCGGCAGGGACAGGGACGCCGCCTGGTCTGCCGGCGCGATGTCGCTCAAAACCTGCTCCAGCGCCTTGCGCTGGCCTTCCAGCATCGCCTGGTCGCGCAGGGTGGCGATGTCGCCCGTGATGTCCACGTCGATGCCGGTCGCCGTGTAGACCTGGCCCGCCTGGGCCAATGCCGCGCCGGCGGGGAACAGCAGCAGAAGCATCGTCAGAAGCCCGCGGCAGTGCCGCCGGAGGATTGTCAATTCCATTGCAACGGGCCTCGAAATCCTTATTGTCCGGACCGCACAGCTTATAGCCGATTGCCAGGGAGGATGCCATAACCCGCCCACCGCAGGAGACCGGCAAATCCAATGCCGGCAATGGCTTGACCTATCGCGAGGCTGGCGTCGACATCGATGCCGGAGAGGCCCTGGTGGAAGCGATCAAGCCGCTCGCCAAGGCGACCGCTCGCAGCGGCTCGGATGCGGGCCTCGGCGGCTTCGGTGCCTTCTTCGATCTCAAGGCTGCGGGCTATCGCGATCCCCTCCTGGTCTCCACCACAGACGGCGTCGGCACCAAGCTCAAGGTCGCGATCGAGGCCAGCCGGCACGACGGCGTCGGCATCGACCTCGTCGCCATGTGCGTCAACGACCTGGTGGTGCAGGGCGCGGAGCCCTTGTTCTTCCTCGACTACTTTGCGACCGGCAAGCTCGACGTCGCGGCCGCGCGCGCGATCATCGCCGGCATAGCGGATGGTTGCAAGCAGGCCGGCTGCGCGCTGGTCGGCGGGGAGACCGCTGAAATGCCGGGCATGTATGCCAAGGGCGATTACGACTTGGCCGGCTTCGCGGTCGGCGCGGTGGAGCGCGATCAGGCCCTGACCGGCGCCAGCGTGAAGGAAGGCGACACGATCCTCGGCATCGCCTCCAGCGGCGTGCATTCCAATGGCTTCTCCCTGGTGCGCAAGATCGTCGAGCAGGCGGGCGTCGGCTGGACCGAGCCTTGCCCGTTCGAATCCCGCAGGTCGCTGGGCGAGGCGCTGATGACGCCGACGCGCATCTACGTGAAGGGCGTATTGGCCGCCATCAAGTCCGGTGGCGTGAAGGCGCTGGCGCATATCACCGGCGGCGGCCTCATCGACAACGTGCCCCGTGTGCTGCCCGGTACGCTGCAGGCCGACATCGACGGCGCGAGCTGGAAGCTCCCCGCGGTCTTCGCCTGGCTGATGAAGAAGGGCGGTGTGCCGGTCCACGACATGATCCGCACCTTCAATTGCGGCATCGGCATGGTCGCCGTGGTCGCGCCCGAGGCGGAAGCGCGCGTCATGCAGGTCCTGAAGGACCACGGCGAAACCGTGCATCGCATCGGCAGCATCGTGCCGCGCCCCGCCGGGGGCGAAGGCTGCGTCGTGCGCAACACCAGCCACTGGTAGAACCGCTTTGGGAGCGCCGCTGAAGGTCGCTGTGCTGATCTCCGGCCGCGGCTCCAACCTGCAGGCTCTGATCGATGCCTTCGGACCGCAGGTGCCGGGCAGCCCGGTCAGGATTGTGCTGGTGCTGTCCAACCGGGCGGACGCGCGCGGGCTGGAGCGCGCGGCGAGAGCCGGGCTAAGGACGGCGGTCATCGATCACAAGAGCTTCTCCACCCGCGATGACTTCGATTCCGCGATGGACCGAGAGATCCGCGCCGCCGGGGCGGAATTCGTGGCGCTGGCCGGCTTCATGCGCCTGCTCACCGCCCGGTTCGTGACATCCTGGCAGGACCGGATGATCAACATCCACCCCGCCCTGCTGCCCGCCTTTCCCGGCCTCGACACGCACAAGCGCGCGCTGCAGGCGGGCGTGCGTTTCCACGGCGCGACAGTGCATTTCGTGCGCCACGAGACCGACATCGGCCCGATCATCGCCCAGGCCGCTGTCCCGGTGCTGCCGGGGGATGACGAGCAGACGCTCGCCGCACGCGTCCTGGAAGCGGAGCACAGGCTGTATCCTTTCGCCCTGCGCCTGGTCGCGGAGGGCAAGGTGCGGGTCGAGGAGGAACGCGTCACGATCGCAGCGGCGAACTTCGCCTCCAGCGCTGTGCTCAACCCGGCGGGTCCGGTGTGACGCTGCGGCGAAGACCTGCGCTGGCTGCGTTGCTCTGCTCGCTTCTCCTGACGGCCTGCGAGCCTGCGGCCGATCCGGATGACCATGCTGCCGAGCGCTCCATCGATCATGCTGCGGTCCGTGAGTCCAGCGATCGTGCGGCTGCCGATCGGGTCGATCACTACGTGCTTGCCCTCAGCTGGCAGCCGACCTTCTGCGAGTTCAACGAGGACAAGCTCGAATGCCGCGAACTCGATGAAGCGGACTTCGCAGCGACGCATCTCGCGATCCACGGCCTGTGGCCGGACTCGGCCCAAGGCACGCGGCTGCGCTACTGCGGCGTCGAGGAGGACGTGCAACGGATCGACCGGCAGAGCCGCTGGTGCGAACTGCCGGAGCCGGACATCAGCGACAAAACACGCGCCGAGCTCGAGCGCGCGATGCCGGGCGTGCGATCCTGCCTCGACCGGCACGAGTGGATCGAGCATGGCACCTGCGCCCCCGTCAGCGCCGAAGAGTATTTCGCGGTTACGCTGCGCCTTGCATCCGATGTGCGCGCATCACGGCTGGGCAAGCTGCTGGCCGCCAACATCAACCGCACCTTGCCGCGCCGGCAGCTGATCGAGGCCTTTGAGGCCGAATACGGGCCGGGCAGCGGCAGAGCGCTGACCTTGCTGTGCAAACCCCTCGGAGAGGAAAGTCTGCTCATCGAAATCCGGATCACCCTGGAGTCCGCCGCGCTTGACGGCCGGCTCGACGCGCGCGACCTGCGCCTGGGCAAGCCGCGCGGCTCCTGCCCCGCCAATATCCTAATCGATCCCGTAGGGCCTTGACCCCATGCCGGTCTGTCTTGCGGATGGCCGCCGGCTCGGCTAGAAACCGGCTCATTCGGAGCCATTTTCGTGGAGCTGCCTTATGGCCAGTGAACAGGATCAACTTCTCGCCAGCCGCCAGGACGGCTGGAAGGGTTTTTCGCGGTTCCTCTTCTGGGGCACGATCCATGCGGCGATCGTCACGCTGATCGCGACCCTCTATTACATCTACGGTCCGTCAATCGGCCTGACGATCTTCTCGGTCCTGCTGGAGGTCGTGGCCATCTTCATCACCGCGATCGCCCTCCTGCGCTCTTAGGTCGCAGGCCGGGACGGAAAGCAAAACGGCGCCGGAAGGATCCGGCGCCGTTGGTTTTTCCGGTCGCGGAGCGATCAGCCGACCAGCTCGATCCCGCTGAAGAAGAACGCGATCTCGATCTTGGCGTTCTCCGCCGAGTCGGAGCCGTGCACCGAGTTGGCCTCGATCGATTCCGCGAAGTCCTTGCGGATGGTGCCCGGCGCGGCATTGGCCGGATTGGTCGCGCCCATCACCTCGCGATACTTGGCGACGGCGTTCTCGCCTTCGAGGACCTGCACCACCACCGGGCCGGAGGTCATGAAGGTGCACAGATCGTTGTAGAACGGCCGCTCCTTGTGCACCTCGTAGAACTTCTCGGCCTGCGCGCGGCTCAGCCACAGTCGCTTCTGGGCGACGATCCGGAGGCCCGCTTCCTCGATCCGCGCATTGATCTTGCCGGTCAAATTGCGGCGCGTGGCGTCCGGCTTGATGATCGAGAAGGTCCGTTCCTTAGCCATTTCGTCTTGCTCCTGTTGGCGAAACTGGCGCGGGGTTATATACAGTCCGCCGCCCAGCCGCAACGCGCATCTTGCACCGCGAAACGGCCTTGAAATCAAGTAATTGTGCCCATGTTAACGATCACCGACCTGACCTGCCGTATCGCCGGGCGCCCGCTTCTGGAGGGCGCCAGCCTGACGTTGCCTGCCGGTCACAAGGCCGGATTGATCGGGCGCAACGGCACGGGCAAGACCACCTTGCTCAAGCTGATTGCCGGCGACCTGCACGGCGATAGCGGCGAAATCCGCCTGCCCAACAACACGCGCGTGGGCCGCATCGCTCAGGAAGCGCCGAGCGGGCCTCAGAGCCTGCTCGACACCGTGCTCTCCGCCGATACCGAGCGGCAGAGCCTGCTGGACGAGGCCGAGCACGCGACCGACGGCCATCGCATTGCCGAGATCCATCAGCGCCTGCATGAGCTCGACGCGCATTCCGCGCCGGCCCGCGCGGGCGCCATCCTGCACGGCCTCGGTTTCGATGCCGAGGCGCAGCAGCGGCCCTGCAGCGACTTCTCCGGCGGTTGGCGCATGCGCGTGGCGCTGGCGGCCCTGCTGTTCCAGGCGCCGGATTTGCTGCTGCTCGACGAGCCGACCAACCACCTGGACCTCGAGGCGACGCTGTGGCTCGAGGACTTCCTGAAGCGCTATCCGCACACGGTGCTGCTGGTCAGCCACGACCGCGACCTGCTCAATCGCGCGGTCGACAAGATCGTGCACCTGCATGACCGCAAGCTCACCATCTATACCGGCGGCTATGACGATTTCGAGCGCGCGCGCCGCGAGCGCCTCGCGTTGCAGGCGGCGGCCAAGGCCAAGCAGGACGCCCAGCGCAAGCACATGCAGGCCTTCATCGACCGTTTCCGCTACAAGGCGAGCAAGGCGCGCCAGGCGCAGTCGCGCCTGAAGGCGCTGGCCAAAATGGAGCCGATCGCGGCGGTGGCCGAGGAGCGCGGCATCGAATTCCATTTCCCCGAGCCGGAGGAACTGGCGCCGCCGCTGATCGTGATGGATAACGTCGCGGTCGGCTATGAGCCCGGCAAGCCCATCCTCAGCCGTATCGGTCTGCGCCTCGATCCGGATGAGCGCATCGCGCTGCTCGGCGCGAACGGCAACGGCAAGTCGACGATGGCGAAGCTGCTGGCCGGCAGGCTGCAGCCCATGGCGGGAGAAATCCGCCGTTCGCGCAAGCTCAAGGTCGGCTATTTCGCCCAGCACCAGACCGATGAGCTGGACCTGGACGCGACGCCCCTGCTCTCCATGGAGCGCGCGGCGCCGAACCTCACGCCGGAGAAATGCCGCGCGCATCTGGCGCAGTTCGGCCTCGACGTGCTGCGCGCCAACACCAAGGTCGGCAGCCTGTCGGGCGGCGAGAAGGCGCGGCTGCTGCTCGCGCTGATGAGCCATGGCGCGCCCAACATCCTGCTGCTGGACGAGCCCTCGAACCATCTCGACATCGATTCGCGGCAGGCGCTGGTGCAAGCGATCAACGAGTTCTCCGGTGCGGTGGTCCTCATCAGCCACGATCCGCACCTGATCGAGCTGACCGTCGACCGCTTCTGGCTGGTGAAGGACGGGCTGTGCCGGCAGTTCGATGGCGACCTTGCCGATTACCGCGATCTGGTGCTGGCGGAGGGCCGTGCTGGCGGGGATCGCGGGCCGCGCGAGCGCGAGCGGCGCGAGGTCCGTGCGGAGCGCCGCCCGGCATCGACGCAGCAGCAGCCCGCCGACCTCAAGCGCCAGCTCGAGCAATCGGCGCTCGCCGTCGACAAGCTGTCGCAGGCCCTGGCGCTGGTCGAGAGGAAACTGGCCGATCCAGCGCTCTACAACGAGAGCGCCGAGACCATCGCCGAGTGGCAGCGCAAGCACGCCGATGTCGCCAGGCGCCTCTCCGACGCGGAGGACGCCTGGCTGCGCGCGCAGAGCGCGTTCGAGCGGGCCGATGCCTGATCTCCGAGCGCCCAGGCTTGCCGCCACCCCGGCGTGTGTGGCAATCTGCCGATCACTACCGTAAGCAGAGCCGATTATGCCGCTGCTCTCACCCAACCAGGATCACGCGGATATGGCGGCCGGAATATTGGTTGGCGCGCCGCCCGATCTGCTTGAGATGTATGCGTATTGGCAGCGCAAGCGCGGGGCGCGCCCAATGCCGGCGCGCGGCGATCTCGAGCCCGCCGAAATCAAGCGGCTGCTGCCGGGCATGCTGCTGGTCGACGTACTGCGGGCGCCGGATGGAACGGTGGACTTCGTCTATCGCCTGGTCGGTACGCGCGAGGTGGAGATGCGCGGCCAGGATCCGACAGGCAAGCACGTCGCCCATGCCTTCTATGGCGCCTCGGCGGCGGCCGTGATCGCCTGCTACAGCCGCGTCGTCGAGGCCCGGCTGCCGTTCCTCGACGACGATTGCTACCACTTGCCGGGGCAGGAATGGTCGCCCTTCGCCACCATTTATCTGCCGCTTTCGAAGGACGGGGCCGAGGTCAATATGGTGCTGGTCTACACCTCGTTCCGCTGGATCGCTGGCGGCTGGTCGCCGGACTCGAGCGCGTCAGCGGGTTGAAAGCGCCGGCCAAAACCCCAGATAACCCTGACGGCGGCGTGCCAATGGTGCGGCCGCGGTTTTGCGCAACATTGTCGTTAGGATGGATTTCATGAGCCAAGCCGTCGGACTCCTGTGCCCCGTTTGCAAGGTCGATCTGGTGATGACCGAGCGCAAGGACGTCGAGATCGATTACTGCCCGAAATGCCGTGGCGTGTGGCTCGACCGCGGCGAGCTCGACAAGATCATCGAGAAGAGCGCCGCTCACGAGATGCAGCAGCCGCCTGCCCCCGCGCCGCAGGCCCAGCCCCACCCGCAGCAGCCCCACCCGCAGCAGCCGCACCCCGGCTACGCCTACGGCGAACGCGGCGAGTACGGCGAACGCGGGGAATATGGCGAACGCGGCGAGCGCGGCCACTACGGTTATCGCCGCAAGTCGTGGCTGTCCGAGATCTTCGACTGAAGACTCAGGCGCTGCGCGCCTTCTCTTCCCACTTCCCGGCCGGCGACTGCTGGAAATAGACCAGCTTGTGGCCGGCCTCCTTGTATGCCTTCCAGCGCTCGCGCGCGGCGGCGACGGCCAGATCGTCGTTGCCGTCGAACATCTCGCAGACGAGCGGAAAGTCGCCGCAATCCGCGCGGGTCGCCCCGTCGCACAGGATCAACAGATTCGCCACGTTCGGATTCTCCGCTTCGGCGGTGAGATAGATCGGCTGCTCGGTGGCCGCACCGTCCTTGGCCGTGCCATGCGGCAGGAAACTCTCCGGCTTGTAGGTCCACAGATGCGACGCCAGCGCCTCGGCGCGCTCGGTCGAGCCCGTCATGACCAGGATCCGATCGCCCCGCCCATAGGCGCGCTCGAGGATCACGGGCAGCGTGTCCTCGAGGCTCGCGCGCTGCAGATGATAGAAGCGGATCTCGCTCATCGCGCTCCTGGAGGCGGTCACGCCTCCTCGTAGTGCTTCCTGACCAGTTGGTCGAGCAGGCGCACGCCGAACCCGGTCGCGCCGCGCGGCGTGGTCGGGCTGTCCTTGTCGGACCAGGCCATGCCGGCGATGTCGAGATGCGACCAGATCGTGCCCTTCTGCACGAAGCGTTGCAGGAATTCGGCGGCGGTGATGCTGCCGGCGTTGCGGCTGCCGCTGATGTTCTTCACGTCGGCGGCGGGCGAATCCATCATCTTGTTGTAGGCGGACGCCAGCGGCATGCGCCACAGCAACTCGCCGGTTGCCTGGCCGCTCTCCTCGAGCTGCTTCGCAAGCGCGTCGTCATTGGCATACATGCCGGCATGGACGGTGCCGAGCGCGATCAGGATGGCGCCGGTGAGGGTCGCCAGGTCGATCATCACCTTGGGCTTGAAGGTCTCCTGGCAGTACCACATGGCATCGGCCAGCACGAGGCGGCCTTCCGCGTCGGTGTTGAGCACCTCGATGGTCTGGCCCGACATGCTGGTCACGATATCGCCCGGCCGCTGCGCGCTGCCCGAGGGCATGTTCTCCACCAGGCCAACCACGCCCACCGCGTTGACCTTGGCCTTGCGGGCCGCCAGCGCGCGCATGGTGCCGATGACGGCCGCGGAGCCCGCCATGTCCCACTTCATGTCCTCCATGCCGGCCGCCGGCTTGATCGAGATGCCGCCGGTATCGAAGGTCACCCCCTTGCCGACAAAGGCAATCGGCTTGTCCTTCGAGTTGCCGCCGTTCCACTGCATGGTGACAAGCTGGCTTTCACGTTCGCTGCCCTGGCCGACGCCGAGCAGCGCGCCCATGCCGAGCCGCTGCATCTCCTTCTCGCCCAGCACCTCGACCTTGAGGCCAAGTTCGGCGAGCTTGCGCGCCTCCGCCGCGAGCGTCTCGGGATAGATCACGTTGGCGGGCTCGGACACCAGGTCGCGGGCGAAGTTCACCGCGTCCACCACCTTGTCCATGGGATCGAAGCTGCGCTTGGCCTCGGCGGAATCCGCCGCCAGCACGTTGAACCGCCTCAGGCTCGGCTTCTGCTCGGGCCGCTCCTTGGTCTTGTATTTGTCGAAGCGGTAGAAGCGCAGACGGGCACCGCAAGCGACATTGGCGGCGAACGCGGCCTCTTCCAGCTTCATGTCGCCGAAGGATTCGATCCAGACCGCGACGTCCTTTTCGCCGGTGCTGTTCAGGGCGGCGACCAGGCGGCCACCCAGTGATTGCGCGGCCAGCGCGTCGTATTTCGCCGGCGCACCGATGCCGGCCAGGATGATCCGTGCCACATCGACGCCGGCCGGCGCCAGGATGGTCAGCAACTCCTCCGCGCCGCCCTTGAACCGGCTGGCTTCCAGCGCCCGTCCGATCGCGCCCTTGGTCGCCTTGTCGAGTTGCGTGGCGAGCTTGCCCAGCTTGCGGCCTTCGGCCGCCAATGCGACCAGCGTCCCGGACGCCGGGATCTCGGGTTTGGCAAACGCGATTTTCATGAAGAACCTCTCGGACTGGAACAATGGCCGGAGCGACCGGAGCGGTCCGCAGAACGGCTGTTGGGGTGAGGAGTCTTTGCAGGCTTTCCAGCCCCTGTCCAGCCTCTCTCAAGCAACCGGCCACGAGTCGCGGCGATTTCGCTAACGCCATGAAAAATGTAGACGATTGCCGGCAACATGCTACTTTAGCCCCGCCTTCTCGGGGGCAAAACGGGGTTGGCCGCAAGCCGGACCGGGGTCCATTTCAACGGGCTTCGGCGACAGAGCATCAGCGTGATTCTGGGGGAGTGATCGTTCCATCGTGGCGGCGAAGCGGCGCGGACTGACCGACATTGTTATGAGCGGGCTGCTGGCAGCCTTGTGCGCCGGCCTGGTTGGCTGGCCGCAGCAGGCCATGGCCGAGGAGCAGGTCGAGGAGCTCAAGAGCGAGTTCAGGCCGACCCTGCCGAAGGCCATGGAACCAAAGGGCGTGGAACTGAAGAGCGAGTTCCGGCCGCGCGCCGCGCCTACAAGCGAAGCCAGTCCCGCCACCGAGCTCAAGAGCGAGTTCAAGCCCGGCACGCGGCCTGTCCAGCGCCCGCCGGCGGCGGGCAGGCCGGCCGAGGCCGGCGAGCAGATCATCAATCTGACGGCCGACGAGGTCGGTCATGACGAGAATCTCGGGATCTTCGTCGCACGCGGCAATGTCGAGATCCTGCGCGAGGGCAGGATCGTCAAGGCGGACGTCGTCACCTACAACGAGCGCACCGAGCGCATCACGGCCGCCGGCAACGTCGTGCTGATCGAGCCGGACGGCGACGTGCAGTTCGCGACCTATGCCGACGTCACCGATGACGTGAAGGAGGGCATTCTCTACGACTTCCGCATGCTCATGAAGGACTATGCGCGGCTGGCCGCGAACCGCGCCTATCGCGTCGAGCAGGACACCAAGGAGGTCCTGCGCAAGGGCGTCTATACCCCTTGCGCGCCATGCGCGGAGGACCCTTCACGCGCCCCCCTGTGGCAGGTGAAGGCCTATTCCGCGACCCGCGACAAGGTGAAGAAGACCATCACCTATCACGATGCCTGGCTGGAGATGTTCGGCGTGCCGGTGCTGTACACGCCCTGGTTCCGCCACCCGGATTTCGACGTCGACCGGCAGAGCGGCATGCTGACGCCGGAGCTCCACTTCTCGAGCAAGAACGGGCTGCAGCTCTCGACCCCCTACTATCACGTCCTCGGACCGGACAAGGACATCACCTTCACGCCGATCTTGACCTTGGGCGGCGAAGACCAGGACCGCCCGGGCGGCGTCGCGATGCTCGAATACCGCCAGCGCGTGGTCGACGGCCGGTTCCGGCTCGAGGGATCGGGAACCGTCGAGAACCGCGAGAGCGACGAGCGGCGAGAGGAAGAGCGCCGCCTGATCACCAATGGATTCCGCGGCCATGTCGAAGGCGACGGCCTGTTCGACATCGACGAGAACTGGCGCACCGGATTCGATTTCAAGGCCGCCACCGACAAGACCTACCTCAGGCGTTTCCATCTCGGCTCGCGCGATATCCTCACCCAGACGGCCTATCTCGAGGGCTTCTTCGGGCGGTCCTTTGCGGAGGCGCAGGCCTACGTCTTCCGGACCACGGACGATGACATCGAGAACGAAGAGCTGCCGATCATCGCGCCGATGCTGGACTACAACTTCGTCGGAGAGCCCGGCGTCGCCGGCGGCTATTGGGGGATGGACGCCAATTTCATGAACCTGCGCCGCCTAGAGGGGCGCGAGGTCGTGCGCCTCGCCGCCAACCCCTACTGGACGCTGCCCTATACCAGCGCGCTGGGCGACATGTACCGGCTGACATTGCAGATGCCCATGACCCTCCACTCGGTGCATGAGGTCGATCCCGACAGCGATGACCGCGACCCGAGCGGCGGCACGTTCGACGGCACGCTCGTGCGCGTGCTGCCCAAGGCGAGCTTCGATTGGCGCTATCCCTTCATCCGCCCCAGCACCACCTTCACGCAGGTCATCGAGCCGATGGTGCAGGTGGTCGGCGCGCCCGACATGGGCAACACCGGCAAGATCCCCAACGAGGACAGCCGCGCCTTCGAGCTGGACGACACCAACATCTTTCTCGCGGACCGGTTCGCGGGACTCGATCGGAAGGATGCCGGCTCGCGCGCCACCTACGGCGCGCAGTGGTCGGGCTATGCGCCGGGTGGCGGCTATGCGAACGTCTTCCTGGGCCAGAGCTTCCAGTTCGAGCACGACGAGAACGACGAGTTCCGGACCGGCACCGGCATCGATGACGACCTGACCGACGTGGTCGGCCGTCTCCAGGCCCGCCCGATCAGGGGGCTCGACCTCAGCTACCGCTTCCGCTTCGATGTGGAGGATACGAGCTTCCAGCGCCACGAGGCGCGGGCCAGCCATTTCAATCGCTATTTTTCCGTGTCCGGCGCCTACGCCTTCATCGCGTCCGACGGCATCGAGTTCGAAGATCGCGAACAAGTGAGCGGCTATGTGCGGGCCAACCTGTCCGACTACTGGTCGGTCAACGCCAGATCGGCCTATGATCTGGAGCGCGAGCGCCTGCTGTCGATTGGCGGCGGGCTCAGGTACCTCGACGAATGCTTTGACCTGGGCTTCAGCATCTCCTATGTCCCGGGAGGGGACGCAGAGGAATCCGAAGGCGAGGTGAACGCCCTCTTCACGATAAACTTCAGGAACCTGGGCGGCCTCGATATACCCTACTGAGTTTGAGAGTGCGATGCCGATGTCGAATGCCACGATCTTGAAGCCGCTGCGCCGCGCGGTGGCCGGCCTGGTCCTGTTGGGCGTTTGCCTGGCGGGCGGTGCCCCCATGCCCGCGCAGGCCCAGGACCAGCTCCGCATCGCCGCCGTGGTCAATGACGAAATCATCAGCGAGCTCGACGTCTACATGCGCATGAGGATGGCCATGCTGTCGGCCCGCCTCCAGGACACGGAAGAGACGCGCCAGCGCCTCCTGCCCCAGGTGCTGCGCAACCTGATCGACGACCGGCTGAAGCTGCAGGAAGCCAAGCGCGCCGGTATCCGGGTCAACCCCGCCGATGTCGAGCGGCGGATCGACCGGCTGGCCGAGCGCAACAGCATGACGCGCGCGGAGCTGGAAACCTTCCTGCAGTCGAACGGTGTCCTGGTGGACGCGATCGCGGACCAGATCACCGCTGAGTTGAGCTGGGTGCGGCTCGTCCAGCGCACCCTGCGCCCGCGCATCGTCATCGCCGACCAGGAGATCGACGAGGAGGCGGCGCGCATCCAGGCGACGCAGGGCCAGACGGAGTACAAGATGCACCAGATGTTCCTGGCGGTCGACGCGCCCAACCAGGAAGCTGCGGTGCGCGATGCCGCCGGGCGACTGATCGAGCAATTGCGCGCCGGAGCGGATTTCGAATCCCTGGCGCAGGAGTTCTCGCAGGACGAGGGCGCGCTCAAGGGCGGCAATTGGGGCTGGATGCGGCTGGACCAGATGGAGCCCGCCATCGCCAGGGAGATACAGGCGGCGCCCGCCGGGCAGGTCGTCGGGCCGGTGCGCGGAACCGGCGGCTATTACATCGCCCTTGCCAGGGAGACCCGCGTCTCCGGCTCGGGCGATACCACCGGCGCGGGCAGCGTCACCTTGAAGCAGATTCTCTGGTCGCTTCCGCCGAACGCGGCGGAAAGCGAGATCAACCGCGCCATCTCGCAGGCCAATACGGTTGCCGGCCGGATCGAGAGCTGCGAGCAGATGGCCGACGTGGCGGCCGAGGCGACCCCGGGCGTCTATCGCGAGCTTGGCAGCGTGCCGGTCAACGACCTGCCGGAGCAGGTGCAGACCGTGGCGATCAACCAGCCCGTCGACGTGCCGTCTTCTCCCATCCGCACCAGCCAGGGCGTCGGCGTCTATCTCATCTGCGCGCGACAGGGCAGCGACGAAGGCAGCCAGTCGCGCACCGCCATCGCCGACCGGCTGGGATTGCAGCGCCTGGAGACCCTCGCGCGCGGCTATCTCAGTGACCTGCGCCGCGCGGCGGTCATCGATATCCGGATGTAGGAGTGATGGCCGCCGACGGCCTGCCGCCGCTGCGCGAAGTGATCGCGAAATACGACCTGGCGGCGCGCCGCGCGCTGGGCCAGAACTTCCTGCTCGATCTCAATCTCACCGGCAAGATCGCGCGTGCCGCCGGCGACCTGACGGTCGGCACCACCATCGAGATCGGCCCCGGCCCCGGCGGCTTGACGCGGGCATTGCTCACCCATGGCGCGCGCGAGGTGATCGCGATCGAGCGCGACGCGCGCTGCCTCGGCGCGCTCGCGGAGATCGCCGCCGCCTATCCCGGGCGGCTCACCATCATCGAAGGGGACGCGCTCGCGACGGACTGCGCCAAGCTGGGCGGCGCGCCCCGCCGCATCGTGGCCAACCTGCCGTACAACATCGCCACGCCTCTGATCATCAAGTGGCTTCAGCAGGGCGCCGCTTTCGTGTCCCTGACAGTGATGCTGCAGAAGGAGGTAGCGGACCGCCTGATCGCCGCACCGCGCAGCAAGGACTACGGACGCCTCAGCGTGCTCACGCAATTTCTCGCCAAGCCGCGCCGCGTGTTCGACCTGCCGCCGAGCGCCTTCGTGCCGTCCCCGAAGGTCACCTCCACGGTGGTCGAGATACTGCCGCTGGCCGAGCCGGCCTTTCCTGCTCGCCTTGCCGACCTCGAGCGCGTGACCCAGGCCGCCTTCGGCCAACGCCGCAAGATGCTGCGCCAATCCCTGCGCAGTCTGGGCGGCGATGCCGAAGCGCTGCTGGCGGCTACCGAAATCCCGCCGACCGCGCGCGCGGAGGAACTGACGGTGGCGCAATTCGCGGCATTGGCGCGGGCATTGGAGCGGCAGAGGACCTAGAGCTGGGTCCAGGTTCGCTACGCCCCCTTGTCATCCCAGGAAGGGCTTTGCCATGATGAAAGCCGCGAAGCGCGTCTGCGCTACGCGCCTTCGCGCAGCCCCTTCACGAACTCGGCGAGACCGATCTGACGGTGGCGCTTCAGCCGCTCGGCCAGCAGGATGGCGCGCACCCGCTGGATGCTGGTCTCCAGGTCGTCATTCACGATGATGTAGTCATACTCGGCCCAGTGGCTCATCTCGTCGGCGGCCTTGGCCATCCGGCGCGCGACGACATCCGCGCTGTCCTGGGCGCGGGTCTTCAGGCGCTGCTCCAACGTGGCGATCGAGGGCGGCAGGATGAAGACACTGACGAGATCATCGCGCGTCGCCTGGGCAAGCTGCTGCGTGCCTTGCCAGTCGATGTCGAACAGCACGTCGCGCCCGGCGGCCAGCCATTGCTCGACCGGCGCGCGCGGCGTGCCGTATTGGTGATCGAACACCTTGGCATATTCCAGAAAAGCGCTCTCCGCGATCATGCGATCGAACGTGGCGTGATCCACGAATTGATAGTCAGCGCCATCCTTCTCGCCCGGCCGCATCGGCCGCGTGGTGGCGGAGATCGAGAGCACGAGGCTGGTCTCGATACCGAGCAGCCGGCGCGAGATCGTGGTCTTGCCAGCGCCCGACGGCGAGGAGAGCACCAGCATGAGGCCGCGCCGCCTGATCTCGACCGGTCCCGCTGGCTTCGCCCTCTCGAACGTCATGACGTGGAATCCCCGATCTACTCGATATTCTGCGCCTGCTCGCGCAACTGTTCGATGGCTGCCTTAAGCTCGATGCCGATATTGGTCAAGGCCAGATCATCGGCCTTGGAGCACAGCGTGTTGGCCTCGCGATTGAACTCCTGGCACAGGAAATCGAGGCGCCGCCCGATGGCGCCGCCCTGGTCCAGCAGACCGCACACTGCCGCGACATGGGCGTTGAGACGGTCCAGTTCCTCCCGCACATCCGCCTTGGCGGCGAGCAGCGCGACCTCCTGGGCGAGCCGCTCCTCCGGCAAGGTGACCACCGGCGGCAGCAGCTCCGCGATCTGCCTCGCGAGGCGCTCGCGCAAAGCGGCCGGCTGTGCCGCCGCGCTGTTCGCGGCCGCCTTGCCCAGCCGCTCGATCTCGGCCAGATGCTGGCGCGTGATGGCGGCGAGCTTTGTGCCCTCCTCGAGCCGCGCCTGCTGAAGGTCGGCGAGGCAAGCGATGAAGTCCTTCTGCATCGCCTGGATGCGCCGCTCCATGACCTCCGGCGCGACCTGCTGCTCCTCCACTTCCAGCACGCCCTTGAGCCCGATGAGCCCGTCCAGCCGCGGCGGCGCCGCATCGATCCTGCCCTTGAGTCCTTCGAGCAGGCGGCCGAGCTGCTCGAGCGCCGCTTCGTTGATCCGGAAGGCCGGGACGGCCTGCTTGTCGTCGGCCGTCAGCGTGATGGAGAGATTGCCGCGCTTCAGCCGTTCGGCGCAGGCGGCGCGCACAAATCCGTCGAGCGCATCGAGACCGGCGGGAAGCCGGCAGCGCACCTCAAGGTTGCGGCCATTCACGCATTTCAGCTCCCACGCCCAGAGGAAATCCTCGAGCGACCCCTGGCGGCGGGCGAATCCAGTCATGCTGGCAATGGTCACGCGCGTTCCTTTCGGCGATGAGCTTCCGGCATCTTCCGGCAAGCCGCCGCCTCTGGCAAGGTGAGGCGGGGGGACTCATGCCGAACACGGAACCAGCGCATATCCTCATCACCGGCGCCAGCTCCGGCATCGGCGCCGCGCTGGCGCTGGCTTATGCCCGGCCCGGCGCGCATTTGTCGCTCGGCGGCCGCAGCCGGGAGCGGCTGGCCGGGATCGCGGCGCAGGCGAGCGCGCGCGGCGCCAGCACGTCCAGCGACGCCATCGACGTGTGCGATCGCGAGGCGGTGGCCGATTGGGTGCTGGCGGCGGAGAGCCGCGCGCCCCTGGACCTCGTCATCGCCAATGCCGGGATATCGGGCGGCACGCATGGCGGGCCGGAAAACGCGGAGCAGACCCGCGCGATCTTCGCCGTCAATCTCGACGGCGTGCTCAACGTGACGCTGCCGATCATCCCGCGCATGATTTCGCGCAAGAGCGGCCAGATCGCCATCATCTCCTCGCTCGCCGGCTATCGCGGCCTGCCGGGCGCGCCGGCCTATTGCGCCAGCAAGGCCGCGGTGCGCGCATGGGGCGAGGCCCTGCGCGCCGATCTCGCGCCCCATGGCGTCAAGGTGAACGTGGTGATGCCCGGCTTCATCAGGACGCCCATGACTGATGCGAACAACTTCCGCATGCCGTTCCTGATGACGGCGGAGAAGGCCGCCGCAATCATTCTGCGCGGCCTCGCCGCCGACCGCGCCCGCATCTCCTTTCCGTTTCCGACGGCGTTCCTGGCGTGGCTCATGAGCGCGCTCTCGCCGGCGATCGCCGACCCGATCCTGAGAATGCTGCCGAAGAAGAATTGATGGACGCCGCTACTGCTGCGCCTTCTGGATCTTGCGCCAGTTGGCGACGTTCCTGTTGTGCTCGTCGAGCGTGGTGGCGAAGGCGTGGCCGCCGGTGCCGTCGGCGACGAAGTAGAGTTCCTTGTGCGACATCGGCTGCAGCACGGCGCGCAACGCGTCGCGGCCGGGATTGGCGATCGGGCCGGGCGGCACGCCCTTCACCAGATAGGTGTTGTAGGGGCTGTCGACCTTGAGATCGTCATAGGTGAGGGCGCGGTCCAGCTTCCGCGCGCCGAGCGTGACGGCAAAGATCACCGTCGGGTCGGATTGCAGCGGCATGCCCTTCCTGAGGCGGTTGTAGAACACGCCGGCGATCCGCGCTCGCTCGTCGGCCTTGGAGGTCTCCTTCTCCACCACCGAGGCCAGCGCAACCGCTTCCTCCGGTGTCTCGACGAGGATGTTGCGGTCGCGCTTCTCCCATTCCTCAGCCAGCGCCTGGTCCATGGCCTCGCGCATGCGCGTGATGACCGAGGCGCGGCTCTCCCCGCGCAGGAACTGATAGGTTTCCGGCAGCAGCGTGCCTTCCGCCGGCCGCTCCGGCGGCAGCAGCCCGTCGAGCAGCGGCTCGGAGGACACCAGTTCAAGCACCTCGCGCACCGTCAGCCCTTCCGGAATGGTCAGGCGGTGGGTGATCGACTTGCCGGCGATCATGATTCCCATCGCCCCGTTGGCGCTGACGCCCTTGGGAAAGACGTATTCCCCGGCCCTGAGCGGCTTGCCTTCGGAGAGCAGCCGGACGCCGAGTTGGAAGATGCGCGCGTCCTCGATCACGTTCTCGGTCTTGAGCAGTCCGGCGATCTCGGCGACGCCGCTGCCTTTCGGGATCACCAGGGTCGTATCCTCGGTAGAGGGGCCGGCGCCGGTGAAGCCGGCATAAAGGTAATAGGCGATGCCGAGCGCCGCGACGGTCGCGATGCCGAGCAGGCCGCAGGTGATGTTGAGGAGCCGACGCATCTTCTGCCTGCTCCCGCCCTGCCCGCTATTGGAGCGGCGTGAAGATCAGGCTGGCGTTGGTGCCGCCGAACCCGAACGAGTTCGACAGTGCGGCGCGGATCTTGCGCGGCTTGGCCTGCTTGGGCGCGAGGTCGATGTCGCAGCCTTCCGACGGGTTCTCGAGGTTGAGGGTCGGCGGCGCCACCTGGTCGCGGATCGCGAGGATGGAGAAGATCGCCTCCACCGCACCGGCCGCGCCCAGCAGATGGCCGGTCGCCGACTTGGTCGAGGACATGGTGAGCTTGTAGGCCTGATTGCCGAACAGGCGCTTCACCGCGCCCAGCTCGATCTCGTCGCCAAGCGGAGTCGAGGTGCCGTGCGCGTTGACGTAGTCGATATCCTCGACGTTCAGCTCGGCGCGCTTCAGCGCCATCTGCATGCAGCGATAGCCGCCATCGCCGTTCTCCGACGGCGCGGTGATGTGATAGGCATCGCCCGACAGGCCATAGCCCCTCACCTCGGCATAGATCTTCGCGCCGCGCTTCTTCGCGTGCTCCAGTTCCTCCAGCACCACCACGCCGGCGCCTTCGCCCATGACGAAGCCGTCGCGGTCCTTGTCCCACGGGCGCGAGGCCTCGGTCGGCCGGTCGTTGAAGCCGGTCGAGAGCGCGCGCGACGCCGCGAAGCCGGCGATGCCCAGGCGGCTGATGGTCGCTTCCGCGCCGCCCGCGACCATCACGTCCGCGTCACCCAAGGCGATCAGGCGCCCGGCATCGCCCAGCGCATGGCTGCCGGTCGCGCAGGCCGTGACGACCGCGTGGTTGGGCCCGCGGAAGCCGTATTTGATGGAGACATGGCCGGAGGCGAGGTTGATGAGGCAGGAAGGGATGAAGAACGGCGAGATGCGCCGCGGCCCCTTCTCCTTCAGCGTGATCGACGCCTCGTAGATGCCCTGCAACCCGCCGATGCCCGAGCCGATCAGCACGCCGGTGCGATTCTGGCCTTCCGCGTCGGTCGGCTTCCAGCCGGAATCCTCGACCGCCTGCTGCGCCGCCGCGATCGCCATGACGATGAAGGTGTCCATCTTCCGCTGGTCCTTCGGCGGCACGTAATCGTCGGCGTTGAACTTGCCGGAGGCGGTGGCGCCGCGCGGCACTTCACCCGCGATCTTGCACGGAAGGTCGGTCACGTCGCAGGACTGAACGCCGCTGATGCCGGACTCAGCTTTGAGAATGCGATTCCAGACGTTCTCCGCGCCCACGCCCAACGGCGAGACGATGCCCAAGCCTGTGACGACGACACGACGCATGGTTGGCCTTCGTTCTATCCTGCGATTTCAGGGATGCGCGGCGAGCGCGGAAACCGCGCCACTCTCCGTCCGCTGACGCGCCCGGAGCCGATCGCTCAGCTCGCCTTCGACTTGATGTACTCGATCGCATCCTTGACGGTCTGGATCTTCTCGGCGGCATCGTCGGGAATCTCGCAGCCGAACTCTTCCTCGAACGCCATCACGAGCTCGACCGTATCCAGGCTGTCCGCGCCCAGATCGTCGATGAAGGACGCGGTGTCCGTGACCTTCGCCTCTTCGACCCCGAGGTGCTCGATCACGATCTTCTTAACCCGTTCGGCAATGTCGCTCATCGTTGTTTCCTTTTTTGATCGCCGTCCCCGTCCGGAGTCGGTCGAAAAGATGGCCGTCTGTTCCGCCGCACAATACCACCGCGCCTTGGCTCCGAAAGCGACCTCCTGCGGCGGCGTTCGGGGGTCACTTAACATAGTTTGCCCGGCTTTGGCCAGAGCCGGGGTCGTTACCGAAAAACGCAATTAAATCATGACCATGCCACCATTGACGTGGATCGTCTGGCCGGTCACGTAGGCCGCCTCCTGGCTCGCCAGATAGACCACGCCGGCCGCAATCTCCGGCGACTGGCCGAGCCGGCCGGCCGGAATCGTCGCCATGATTCGCGCTTTCTGGTCCTCGTCCAGGGCGTCTGTCATCTGGGTCTCGATGAAGCCGGGAGCCACGCAATTGACCGTGATCCCGCGGCTGGCGACCTCCTGGGCCAGCGCCTTGGACATGCCGATCATGCCCGCTTTGGCGGCGGCGTAGTTCGCCTGGCCCGGGTTGCCGGTCACGCCAACGATGGAGGTGATGCCGATGATCCGGCCCCAGCGCTTCTTCATCATGCCGCGCAGGACCCCGCGCGCCAGGCGGAAGCCGGCTGTCAGGTTGACGTCGATCACCTTCTGCCAGTCCTCGTCCTTCATGCGCATGGCGAGGGTGTCGCGCGTCAGCCCGGCGTTGTTGACCAGGATGTCGATCCCGCCAAGCGCGGGTTCAGCCGCCTTGAGCAATGCCTCGATCGCCGCCGGATCGCCCAGGTCGGCGGGCAGCACATGCGCGCGATCGCCCAACTCCGCCCTCAGCGTCTCCAGCGGCTCGACCCGCGTGCCGCTCAGGCCTACGACCGCGCCCTGGGCATGCAGCGCCCGCGCGATCGCCCCGCCGATGCCGCCCGATGCGCCGGTCACCAGCGCGCTCTTGCCGCTCAAATCGAACATGGCGAACTCCTGCTTACGTGAGCGCTTTCAGCGCGGCTTCCACATCGGCCGGGGCGCCGACCGAGCTTGCTTCGATTTCCTTGTCGATGCGCTTCACGAGGCCGGCGAGCACCTTGCCGGCGCCCAGCTCATACATCTTCGCGACACCGAGCGACTTCATGGCGAGGACGGATTCGCGCCAGCGCACCGTCCCCGTCACCTGGCTTACCAGCAGCTTCGCGATCGTCGTCCCGTCGCTGACCGGCTGGGCCGTCACGTTGGCGATCACCGGCACGACCGGCTGGCGGATGGTGGCCTCGGCCAGGGCTTCCTGCATCGCATCGGCCGCCGGTTGCATCAGCGCGCAATGGAAGGGCGCGCTGACCGGCAGCATCACGCTGCGCTTCACGCCCTGCTCGGCGGCGATGGCGATGGCGCGCTCCACGGCGGCCTTGGCGCCGGAGACCACGACCTGCCCCGGCGAATTGTCATTGGCGACGTCGCAGACCAGTTTCGTCTCCTCCGCGGCCTGCCTGGCGATCTTCTGCACCTGCTCCAGCTCCGGTCCCAGCAGGGCCGCCATTGCGCCCTCGCCCACCGGCACCGCCTTCTGCATCGCCTGCCCGCGCAGCTTCAGGAGGCGCGCCGCATCCGACAGGTCGAGTGCGCCCGCCGCCGCCAGCGCCGAATATTCCCCGAGGGAATGGCCGGCGACATGGCTCGCCTTGTCGGCCAGGCGCCAGCCGCCCTCGCTCTCCAGCACCCGCAAAGCGGCGATGCTGACCGCCATCAAGGCCGGCTGGGCGTTCTCCGTCAGGGTAAGGTCGCTCTCCGGCCCCTCGAACATGAGCTTGGAGAGCTTCTGCTTCAGCGCCTCGTCCACCTCCTCGAACACCAGCCGGGCCGCGGCAAAGCTCTGTGACAGGGCGAGGCCCATGCCGACGGCCTGGGAGCCCTGGCCTGGAAAGATGAAGGCACGTGTCATGAAAGGTCCTTGGAAGCTGCGGAATCCGCTGGCAAAGTGAACCGTGGGCGGCAAGAGGGCGCATAGATATCCCCGCCCGCGTCCCTGTCAAGCACTTGAAGGCACTGGTTAATCTTCCTTAAGGCAAGCGAGCGCGGGCGGAAGGGGCGCGGAAGGACCCGGCGCGCGGCGCGCAACGCCGTGCTTGCAATAGCCCAGCCGATCACTATAGTCCCGGCCGCGCTTGGCCAGATCGCCGGCGCAACCCTGCCGGCTCCCGTTCCTTGGGCATCATCCAAAGAACCGGCGCATGAGCGCCGCGAGGTGCCGGCTAGGTCCGATCCGCCGATGCGATCTCCATGAAGGAGTCCCGGCGCCGGGCCGTGAACAGCCGAAGGGAGTTCATATCGGATGCCGTACTACGAGAACATTTTCATTGCGCGCCAGGATGTGACCAGCGCGCAAGTCGAAGGCCTGACCGAGCACTTCGCCGGGATCGTGACCGCCCAGGGCGGCAACGTGACCAAGAAGGAGTTCTGGGGCCTGAAGAGCCTCAGCTTCCGCATCAAGAAGAACCGCAAGGGCCACTATGTCCTGATGAACATCGACGCCCCCGCGGCGGCGGTGGTCGAGATGGAGCGCAACATGCGCATCCACGAAGACGTGCTGCGCCACCTGACGGTGCGGGTCGATGCGCTGGAGGAAGGCCCCAGCGCCATGCTGCAGTCGCGCGGCCGTGACCGCGAAGGCCGCGAGGGCGGTGGCTTCGGTCGCCGGGAGCGCAGCTTCGGCGGCGATCGTGACCGCGGATTCGATCGTGGCGACAGAGGTGACCGGGGTGACCGCGGTGACCGCGGCGGCGACCGCCCGCAGCGCGACGACCGCCTGCGGCCGGTGGTTGAGAACAAACCGACCGAGAGTGAGGGAGAGCAGGCATGAGCATGGCCCCGACTGAGACCTCCGCGCCGCGGGGTGGTGGCGGCCGCCGGCCGTTCTTCCGGCGCCGCAAGTCCTGTCCGTTCTCCGGCGCCAACGCGCCGAAGATCGACTACAAGGACGTCAAGCTCCTGCAGCGCTTCGTCTCGGAGCGCGGCAAGATCGTTCCCAGCCGCATCACGGCCGTCAGCGCCAAGAAGCAGCGTCTGCTCGCCCAGGCGATCAAGCGCGCGCGCTTCCTCGGCCTGCTGCCCTACGTGCTGAAGTAAGGAGGGCGCCCCATGGACGTGATTCTATTGGAGCGCATCGAGACGCTGGGCCAGATCGGAGACGTGGTCTCCGTGAAGCCGGGCTTCGCGCGCAATTTCCTCCTGCCGCGCAAGAAGGCCTTGCGCGCGACCGAGGAGAACAAGAAGCGCTTCGAGGAGCAGCGCGCTCAGATCGAAGCCAACAACCTGAAGCGCAAGCAGGAAGCCGAGAAGATCGCCAAGAAGGTGGACGGCACCAAGGTCGTTCTGATCCGCCAGGCGAGCGAGACCGGCCTGCTGTTCGGCTCGGTCTCCAACCGCGACATCGCGGACGGCGTGACCGCGGCCGGCTTCACCATCGACAGGCGCCAGGTGATCCTGGACAAGCCGATCAAGACGCTTGGCCTGCACAAGGTCCGCGTCGCGCTGCATCCGGAGGTGATCGTCACGGTCACCGCCAACGTCGCCAAGTCGGAAGACGAGGCGGCGCAGCAGGAGAAGCTCGGCATGGCGGTCACCAAGGCCGTGAGCGACGAGGCGCCCGATCTCGACAAGCTGCTCGAGGAAGCGGCCCAGGCCCAGGCCGAAGCCGGCACCAGCGAGGAGCCGGAGGCCTAAGCCGGCCTCATACGATCAAAAGCGAACGGCCGCCCCGACGGGCGGCCGTTTTGTTTTTGTGCTAACCGGCTTTGCGCAGCACCTGCGCGGCGAACGGGTCCTGGCCGACAAGGCAACCGTCGATCATGGCATGGCACTCCTCGACGATCGGCCGGCCGGGCAGGAAGCGGACCAGGAAGTGGCCCTTGACGCACGGGCTGCCCGGAGCCTCGCCGCAGAACAGGACCGTGCGGCAATACTCGTCTCCGCTATCGTCCACGTGCCAGTGGTGGGCTTCCTCCACCTCCCAGCCGAATTGATAGCCATCGAACCTTGCCTCTGCGATGGCGAGGCGCCGCTGTGCGAGATCGTTCATGCGACTCTCCAGGCAGTGTGTCGCGGCAGATTCTCACACGTGCCGAGTCGCGATCCAGCCCTTCCGTCGCTTCGGCGGTCGGCCTGTCAGGTCGGCCTGTCAGGTCGTCCTGTCAGGAACGAGCGCTTTCACCTTCCGCGCGCGCTGCCTCCCACACCTCTTTCGCGGCGGTTGCGTTCATCGCCGCGATGCCGAGGCCGACGATCACGTCCGGCCAGATGGAATATGTGAATGCCGTCACCGCGCCCGCGGCGATGATGGCGACATTGGCGTAGGCGTCGTTGCGCGCGGAGAGGAACGCCGCCTTGGTGAGGCTGCCGCTCTGGCCGCGGAAGCGGGCAAGTATCAGCGCGCAGGTGACGTTGACGACGAGCGCGCCGGCGCCGACGACCGAGAGCGTGATCGGTTCCGGCGGCAGCGGCGAGGCGATCTTCTGCCAGACGGTCCAGAGCGCCGCGAGTCCCGGCACCAGCAGGATGCCGGCCAGCGCCATGCCCACCCGCGATCGCGCGCGCAGCGACCAGCCGAGCGCCAGCAGGATCAGGAGGTTGACCGAAGCGTCCTCGAGGAAATCGATGCTGTCCGAAAACAGCGACACCGAGCCGATCGCGATCGCCGCGTTGAACTCGATGAGGAAATAGGCGAGATTCAGTCCCGCGATGACCAGGACGGCACGCCGCAACGAGGGCGATGCATGATTCTGAATCATGAACTCGCAATCGGATTGCCGACCACAAATCAGTCGACGGGCTGTTTCCCCCGATATACACCTTATCCACAGAGAGATACTCCACCCATTCCGAATCGCCAGGAGTAAGGTCGCCGTCATGGAATCGGGGGGCAAGCATTCGAACGTCGCGAGGTTGCGCGAAGGGGCGGGAGCCATTCCGCCGCGCACCCCGCCGCACAACTACGAAGCCGAGCAGGCCCTGCTCGGTGCGCTCCTCGCCAACAACGAAGTCTATAATCGCGTCAGCGAGTTCCTGCGCCCGGAGCATTTCGCCGACGCGCTGCACGGCCGCATCTACGAGGCGGTCGGCAAGCTGGTGCTGCGCGGGCAGATCGCCAACCCGGTCACGCTCAAGAACCTGTTCGACCAGGACGGCGCCCTGGCGGAGATCGGCGGCGCGCAATACCTGGTGCAGCTGGCCCAGGCCGTCGTCACCGTCATCAATGCCGAGGATTACGGCCGCGCCATCCACGACCTCTTCCTGCGCCGGCAGTTGATCGGCGTGGGCGAAGACATCGTCAACGAGTCCTACACCTACGATCCCGACATCAGCGCCATCGACCAGATCGAGCGCTCGGAGATGCGCCTGTTCAACCTGGCGGAAGGCGGCCAGGTCGAGGGCGGGCCGAAGAAGTTCGACGTAGTCCTGAAAAGCGCGCTCGACATGGCGGAAGTCGCCTACAAGCGCGACAGCCACGTCACCGGCGTGCCCAGCGGCCTGCGCGACCTCGACCGCAAGCTGGGCGGATTGCAGCCGTCGGACCTCGTGATCCTTGCCGGCCGCCCATCGATGGGCAAGACCGCGCTCGCCACCAATATCGGCTTCAATGCGGCCGAGGCGGTCAAGGACGCGGAGACCGGCACGCGGCACCGGGTTGCGTTCTTCTCGCTCGAAATGTCGGCCGAGCAATTGGCGCACCGCATCATGGCGGAGAAATCCGGCATCTCCTCGGACCGCATCCGGCGCGGCGACGTGAAGAGCGACGATTTCGGCCGCATCGTCGAGGCTGCGCAGGCGATGACCAACGTCCAGTTCTTCATCGACGACACGCCGGCGATGACCGTCCCCGGCCTGCGCACCCGGGCGCGGCGGCTCAAGCGGCAATTCGGCCTGGACCTCATCGTCGTCGACTATCTGCAACTGATGCGCTCGGCGAATCCCAAGCCGTCGGACAACCGCGTGCAGGAGATCTCCGAGATCACGCGAGGGCTCAAGGCCATCGCGAAGGAGCTGCAGGTGCCCGTGCTGGCGCTCTCGCAATTGTCGCGCGCGGTCGAGAACCGCGAGGACAAGCGGCCGCAACTGGCCGACCTGCGCGAATCCGGCTCGATCGAGCAGGACGCGGACGTCGTGATGTTCGTCTTTCGCGAACAATACTACCACGAGCGGGCCGAGCCCAAGCAGCGCACCGACGAGGGCACCGACAAGTTCCAGGAGCGCATGGCGCGCTGGCAGGAGCGCGGCGAGCGCATCCACAACGTGGCGGAAGTCATCATAGCCAAGCAGCGCCACGGCCCGGTCGGCACCATCGAGCTCTATTTCGACGGCAACGTCACGCGCTTCGGCGACCTGTTGCGCGACGAAGCCCTGCCGGATCATCATTGATCCGGGCGATGAACGCTCAGGCCACCGCGGAACTCACCATTGATCTGGGGGCGCTGGTCGCCAATTACGGCCTGCTGCAGCGCCTTGCCAGGCCGGCGCAAGCGGGCGCGGCCATCAAGGCTGATGCCTACGGCCTCGGCGCGGAGCGGGCCGCGCCGGCTTTGTTAGAGGCCGGCTGTCGCCAGTTCTTCGTGGCGATCCTGTCCGAGGCGATCGCACTGCGGCCCATCGTGCCGGAAGCCGCGATCCACGTCCTCTCCGGCCCGACCGGCGGCGACGAGGCGGCCTTCCTGCGCCACCGCCTCGTTCCGGTTCTGAATTCTCCGCATCAGATCGCGCTGTGGTCGCGCTGGTGCGCCGCCAATGGGGCGAGCCCCGCGGCCCTGCACATCGATACCGGCATGTCGCGCCTGGGCCTCGCACCGGCCGAGCTGGATCGCCTGGTCGCCGATCCCGCGCCGCTGACGGCGTTCCCGGTCCCGCTGGTGATGTCGCATCTCGCCTCCGCGGATGCGCCCCAGAGCCCGCAGAACGCGCAGCAGCTTGCCGCGTTCAGGAGCGCCCTCGATCGCCTGCTGCCGCTGCTGCCGGACCGCCCGGCGATCTCCTTCGCCAATTCATCCGGCATCTTCCTGGGGCGGGACTACGCCTTCGACCTGGTCCGCCCCGGGGCTGCGCTCTATGGCGTAAACCCCACCCCGGCCGCACCCAATCCCATGCGCCAAGTGATTGGCCTGAAAGCCAGAATCCTCCAGGTCCGTCACATTGACGCCCATCAGGCCGTTGGCTATGGTGCCGCCCACCGCTCAACGCGGGCAACAAGCTTGGCGACCCTTGGCCTGGGCTATGCGGATGGCATGTTCCGCGCCCTGAGCCATGCCGGTGCCGCCTTTGTTGGGGGAATAAGGGCGCCATTCGTGGGTCGCGTGTCGATGGATCTGATCACGATCGATGTCGGTCATGTCCCCGCGCACCTGGTTCAGCCGGGCGCGTGGGTCGAGATTCTGGGCGAGCACCAGAGCGCCGATGAGCTGGCGGAGGCCGCCGGCACAATCGGCTACGAGGTGCTGACCGCGCTCGGATCGCGCTATCAGCGCCGCTATATCCCGGCTGCATAGGCGCACGATATGCCCCTGCTTCAGCCCTTGGGGCGCACCTTCCTGCATGGTCTGGCTGCAATCGGCCGCCTCGCGCTGTTCACCCTGCGCGCCCTCATGCTGGCGGTGCGGCCGCCCTATTATCCGCGCCTGATCGTCAAGCAGATGATCGAGATCGGCTATTATTCCCTGCCGGTGGTCGGAATGACCGCCGTCTTCACCGGCATGGTGCTCGCGCTGCAGACCTATACCGGCTTCGCGCGCTTCAATGCGGAGACCGCGATCCCCAACGTGGTCGTGCTGTCGATCTGCCGCGAGCTGGGGCCTGTCCTGGCCGGGCTGATGGTCGCCGGGCGCATCGGCGCCGCAATGGCGGCAGAGCTCGGCACCATGCGCGTGACGGAGCAGATCGACGCCCTGGTCACGCTCTCCACCAACCCCTACAAATACCTGATCGCGCCGCGCCTGGTCGCGGGCATCGCCATGCTGCCGCTGCTGGTCGCGACCGCCGACGTGATCGGCGTGCTCGGCGGCTACCTGGTCAGCGTCTACAAGCTGGGCTTCAACCCCGGCGTCTACATGCAGAACACCGTGGATTTCCTGGAATTCCTCGACGTGTTCTCCGGCCTGGTGAAGGCGGCCGTGTTCGGCTTCATCGTCGCCCTGATGGGCTGCTACCACGGGTTCCATTCGCGCGGCGGGGCGCAGGGCGTGGGCAAGGCGACCACCAACGCGGTGGTCTCCGCCTCCATCCTCATCCTGATCGCCAATTATATCGTGACGGAGTTGTTCTTCTCCCGATGAGCGGCGATCTCAAGATCAAGGTGCGGGGCCTCTGCAAATCCTTCGGCCGGAAGGTGGTGCTGAAGGATCTCGACCTGGATGTGCCGAAGGGCCAGTCGCTGGTGGTGATCGGCGGGTCCGGCACCGGCAAGTCGGTGCTGATCAAATGCATCATCGGGCTGATCAAGCCGGACAACGGCTCGATCGAGATCGACGGGCAGGAAGTCACTCGCATGTCGTCGGCCGAGCGCGAAGAGATCATGCACAAGTTCGGCATGCTGTTCCAAGGTGGCGCGCTGTTCGATTCGCTGCCGGTGTGGGAGAATGTCGCCTTCGGCCTGATCGCCGGCCAGGGCTTCAACCGCGCCGAGGCCAAGGAGATCGCGCTGCGCAAGCTGGGCGCCGTCGGCTTGGGGCCGGAAGTCGCGGAACTCTACCCCTCAGAGCTCTCCGGCGGCATGCAGAAACGCGTATCGCTGGCCCGCGCCATCGCGACCGAGCCGGAGATCATCTTCTTCGACGAGCCGACCACCGGCCTCGACCCGATCATGAGCCAGGTCATCAACGAATTGATCAAGAAATGCGTCGACGACCTCGGCGCGACCGCCCTCTCCATCACCCATGACATGCAGTCGCTGCGCGTGATCGGCGACGATGCGGCGATGATCTATGATGGCCGGATCATCTGGCACGGGCCGGCCCAGGACATCGACCGTTCCGGCAATGCCCATGTCGACCAGTTCGTGCAGGGGCGGGCCGAGGGCCCGATCAAGATGCCGGTGAGGCCTCTCTAGAGGTCGTTGTGGAGGCCGTCGCGATCCGGCCGCCCTGACAGCGGAGATCATCGCCGATGGCGAAACCGAATACGCGCTACGTCTGCCAGAGTTGCGGCGCCAACTTCTCCCGTTGGATGGGGCGGTGCGAGTCCTGCAACGCCTGGAACAGCATCGTCGAGGAAACGGTGCGCGAGGAGATGCCGAAGGGCCTCGGGCGCGCCAAGGGCAAGGCCATCGAATTCGTCGCCCTGGACGGCCACGCGCCGGAGGCGCTGCGGCGGGCCACCGGCAACGCCGAGTTCGACCGCGTCACCGGCGGCGGGCTGGTGCGCGGCTCCGCCATCCTGATCGGCGGCGATCCCGGCATCGGCAAGTCCACCCTGCTGCTGCAGATCGTGACCGCGGTCGCGCAGGACTCCAAGGCCGGCGCGAAGCCGATGCGCTCCGCCTATATCTCCGGCGAGGAAGCGGTCGAGCAGGTGCAGCTGCGCGCCAAGCGCCTCGGTCAGCAATCACACGCGGTGCAGATCGCCGCGGCCACCAATGTGCGCGACATCATCGCCAGCCTGGATAAATCGGATCCGCCGGACCTGGTGGTGATCGATTCGATCCAGACCATGTATCTCGACAATCTGGATTCCGCGCCGGGCACCGTCGCGCAGGTGAGGAGCGCGGCGGCCGAACTGATCCGCCTCGCCAAGCAGCGCGGCTTCGTCCTGATGCTGGTCGGCCACGTCACCAAGGAGGGGCAGATCGCCGGGCCGCGGGTGCTCGAGCACATGGTCGACACCGTGCTCTATTTCGAAGGCGAGCGCGGCCACCATTTCCGCCTGCTGCGCGCGGTGAAGAACCGCTTCGGCCCCGCCAACGAGATCGGCGTGTTCGAGATGACCGAGGGCGGCCTGCAGGAAGTGCCGAATCCTTCCGCCCTGTTCCTCGCCGAGCGGCGCGGCAGCGTCAGCGGCGCCACCGTCTTCGCCGGGATAGAGGGCACGCGGCCCGTCCTGGTGGAGATCCAGGCCCTGGTCTCCCCCTCCCCGCTCGCGACGCCGCGGCGCGCGGTCGTCGGCTGGGATTCCAGCCGCCTCGCCATGCTGCTCGCGGTGCTGGAGACGCGCTGCGAACTCGCCTTTGCCGGGAACGAGGTCTATCTCAATGTCGCCGGCGGTCTGCGCATCGGCGAGCCGGCCGCCGACCTCGCCGTGGCCTTGGCCCTGATCAGCGCCCTCACCGACCGGCCGGTGCCGGATGACGTCGCGGCCTTCGGCGAGATCGGGCTCAGCGGCGAGGTGCGCATGGTGTCCCAGCCGGAGCTGCGCCTCCGCGAGGCGAGCAAGCTCGGCTTCCGGCGCGTCCTGATGCCGCGCCGACGCGATGGCGCCAAGAAGGAGCGCGGCAGCGTCGCGGGGATCGAAATTCTCGAAATCGGGCACCTGCAGGATGTGCTCGATTGGTTGTATAATGAGGTGCGTTCGTTGAGCGCCGGCAAGAAAGTCTTATCGCAATAGCAACCGGAGCAGCTTTCAGTGAATTTTGTCGACATCGTGGTGCTGGCGGTCATAGCGCTCTCCACGCTGCTGGCTTTGGGCCGCGGCTTCGTCAAGGAGGTGCTGTCGATCTTCGGCTGGATCGGGGCGGCTATCGGCACCTTCGTGATCTTCGTGTACGTGCCGCCGGTGCGCGCGTTGTTCAACGAGCAGATCGCCGAGCCGCTGCTGGCGGACATCGCCTGTGCGGTCGCCTTGTTCGTCGTCCTGCTGATCGTCCTCGGCTTCCTCAACCACGCAATCTCGTCGCGCGTCCACGCGAGCTCGCTGGGTCCGCTCGACAAATCGCTGGGGCTGGTGTTCGGGTTGGCGCGCGGGATCGTGCTGGTCGCGCTCGCTCACATGGCGATGACCGACTGGCTGCTGCCCAACAAGCAGCAGCGGCCTGAAGCCATCAACCAGGCGCACACCGAGCCTTACGTGGAAATGGCCGCCATCTTTATCAAGGACCTGATTCCGCAGGGCCTGAAGGACCGCGCCAGCGCCATCCTGGACCGGGGCTCCAAGGCGATGGAGCAGGGCCAGGAGCTCAACGAGACGATCCAGAAACTGAGCCCCCAGATCCCACAGCCAGCCGGCGAATCGCCGGGCGACTCGACTCGGAATGGCGGGCAGGGAATGCAACGCAGCCCTGCGGGAAATCAAGATGGACAAGGAGAACAATCCGGGTATAAGGACGCCGAGCGCAGGGACCTGGAACGCTTGATTCAGGGCCAGTCGCAATAACCCAAAAGGAAAAGCGGGCCGATGCTGACGACCCATCCTTTCGATGATGATCATCTGAAGGAGGAGTGCGGCGTTGTGGGAATCTACGGCGTCGAGGAAGCCGCGACGCGTTGCGTTTTGGGCCTTCACGCCCTGCAGCATCGCGGCCAGGAGGCGGCCGGCGTGGTGTCGTTCGACGGCAGCCGGTTCAACGCCCATCGCGCCCAGGGCCACGTCGCCGACAACTTCTCCTCGCAGCCGGTCGTGGGCCGCCTGACCGGCCATGCCGCGATCGGCCATACCCGCTACTCGACCACCGGCGAGAACACTCTGCGGAACGTCCAGCCGCTGTTCGGCGACCTGCATTTCGGCGGCTTCGCGGTCGGGCACAACGGCAACCTCACCAACGCACAGATGATCCGGCAGGAGCTGGTGAAGCGCGGCTCGATGTTCCAGTCGACCAGCGACACCGAGGTCATCCTGCACCTGATGGCGACGCATCTGCGCGGCAACGTCATCGACCGCCTGATCAACGCATTGCACCAGGTCGAAGGCGCCTATTCGCTGGTCTGCATCGCCAAGGACATGGTGATCGGCGTGCGCGATCCGCTCGGCGTGCGCCCGCTCGTGCTGGGCAAGCTGGGCGACGGCTGGATGCTCGCGTCGGAGACCTGCGCCCTCGACATCGTCGGCGCGGATTATGTCCGCGACGTCGAGCCTGGCGAGCTGCTCATCCTCGACAAGCGCGGCGTCACCTCCATGAAGCCGTTCGGCACGCAGCCGAAGCGCTTCTGCATCTTCGAATACGTCTATTTCGCGCGGCCCGACAGCGTGATGGAGGGCAAGAGCGTCTATGAATCGCGCAAGCGCATCGGCGAGGAGCTGGCGAAGGAGGCTCCGGCCCCCGCGGACGCGGTGATCCCGGTGCCGGATTCCGGCGTGCCGGCCGCGCTCGGCTATGCCGCGGCCTCGGGCATCCCGTTCGAATACGGCATCATCCGCAACCATTATGTCGGCCGCACCTTCATCGAGCCGACCGACCAGATCCGCCATCTTGGCGTGAAGCTGAAGCACAATGCGAACCGCGCCTTTGTCGCGGGCAAGCGCATCGTGCTGGTGGATGACAGCATCGTGCGCGGCACCACCTCCAAGAAGATCGTGGAGATGATGCGCAATGCCGGCGCAACCGAGGTGCACATGCGCATCTCTTCGCCGCCAACCGCGCATCCCTGCTTCTACGGCATCGACACGCCGGAGCGCGCCAAGCTGCTGGCCGCCAATTACAGCGTCGAGGAGATGCGCGAATTCATCGGCGCGGATTCCCTCGCCTTCATCTCGATCGACGGCCTCTATCGCGCCATGGGCCTGCCGGCGCGCGACAGCCGGCGGCCGCAATACTGCGACGCCTGCTTCACCGGCGAATATCCGACCGCCCTCACCGATCAGGAAGGCGGCATGGTCGCGGCCCAGCTTTCGCTGCTGGCCCAGCCGGCATGACCGGGGCGACCGGAGCCCCCCAGACTCCAACGCTCGCCGGCCGGATCGCCCTCGTGACCGGCGCCAGCCGCGGCATCGGCCGCGCCGTCGCCAGGCGCTACGCCCAGGAAGGCGCCGACCTCATCCTCACGGCCCGCACGGTCGGCGCGCTGGAGGAGCTTGACGACGAGATCCGCGCCATCAGCGGCAAGACCTCGCTGCTGGTGCCGATGGATCTGCGCAACTTCGACACCATCGACCAGTTGGGCGCCGGCCTCTTCGAGCGCTACGGCAGGCTCGACGTGCTGGTCGGCAATGCCGGTGTGCTGGGGCAGATGTCGCCCCTCGGCCATATCGAGCCGAAGGCGTGGCAGGAGGTGATCGACGTCAACCTCACCGCCAACTGGCGCCTGATCCGCAGCCTCGACCCGCTGCTGCGCCAGTCGGCCGCCGGCCGCGCGATCTTCGTCTCCAGCGGCGTCGCGCAGGTGGTACGCGCCTATTGGGGCGCCTATTCCGTCAGCAAGGCCGCGCTCGAGATGCTGGTCCGCATCTACGCTCAGGAGATCCAGCAGAGCAACGTGCGCGCCAACCTCATCGATCCGGGCCGCACGCGCACCCGCATGCGCGCCGCCGCCTTCCCCGGCGAGGATCCGAAGACGCTGCCGACGCCGGAGGACGTGACCGAGCCATTCGTCCGCCTCGCGCGCGCGGATTACGCCGGCAACGGCGAAGTGGTGAAGGCGTATTAGCTTTCCTGCCGGTTTTTGGCAGCATCCCCGACTAGCATCTGTTCTCTCAATATGGCGATTGACGGAGCAGTTCCATGTCGAGCCAGACACCCCGCCCCGATTGCATCCGCCATTGGACCGCGCTCGAAGGGCCGGACGATTCCCGCTACGCGAACAGCGCCGAACTGCTCGCGATCGGCGCGCCGCTGGCGCGGGCCCTGGGACTGATGCGGATCGGCATCCACCACGACCGCCTGCCGCCGGGACGGCGCACCTCCTATCCGCACGCGGAGAGCATGGAGGAGGAATTCGTGTTCGTGCTGGAAGGCGAGCCGGATGTCTGGATCGACGGGCATCTGCACCGGCTCGCCACGGGCGACGCGGTCGGATTCCCCGCGGGTACCGGGCTCTGCCACACCTTCCTCAACAACACCGCGAGCGCGGTGCGCCTGCTGGTGGCGGGCGAGGCCGCGCGGTCCGACAACAAGGTCTACTACCCGTGCAATCCGGAGCTGATGGCGCTGCGCAGCGATTGGTGGCAAGACGTGCCGCATCGGCCGAAGGGGCCGCATCACGGCAAGCCCGGCGAGCGCACGACCGGTCCGACCATGCCGGAGCATCGCCCCGATTGTATCCTCCACTTCCGCGCGTTCGAAGGCGCGCCGGACTGCCCCTATGATGGCGATCCCGAGCCGATGAAGATCGATGTCGATTTCAGCGATCGCTTCGGCCTGAGCCGCATCGGCATCCATCACCAGAGGCTGCTGCCCGGCCATCGCTCCTGCTATCCGCACGCGGAGAGCGCGGAGGAGGAGTTCGTCTTCATCCTGGAGGGCGAGGCCGATGCCTGCATCGATGGCTGGCTGCACCGCGTCCGGGAAGGCGACGCCATCGCCTTCCCGGCCGGCACCGGCATCACGCACAACATCATCAACAACGGCGCTGCCGACATGCGCATGATGGTGATCGGCCAGAGGAACGTGCCGGGCAACCGGCTTTTCTATCCGCGCCACGTGCATATCCGCGAGCGGTGGGGCGGGGATTGGTGGCACGATGCCCCGCAGCGCCCGCTCGGGCCGCACGATGGGAAGCCGGACCGCAACGCCTCGCGCGATTGAAGGAGGGTTGTCCTGTCGAGGATGCCTGCGGCCTCGGCGGTGCCACTATTCGTTTGATCGCGGCATTCCGCCCGCTTAGCATCGCTCCCAAGAAGAAACAGGGAGCTTGCATGGCTGGGCAAGGCGCCGCCGCGGGCATCAGCGCCATCGGGATCGGCAAGAGCTTCGGTCCATTCCGGGCGTTGAAGAACGTCAGCCTTGACGTGGCCCCGGGCGAGTTCCTGACCCTGCTCGGCCCCTCCGGCTCGGGCAAGACCACCTTTCTTTTGATCCTCGCCGGCTTCGAAGCTCCGAGTGAAGGCCGCCTGCTCAGCGAGGGCATCGACATCACCCGCCGCCCCGCCGAGGAACGCTCCTACGGCATGGTGTTCCAGGGCTATGCCCTGTTCCCCCACATGTCGGTCGAGGCCAATATCGCGTTCCCCCTGCTGGTCCGCCGCATGCCACGGGCCGAGGTGAGGCGGCGCGTGCAGGCGATGATCGAGCGCGTCGGCCTCTCCGGGCAGGAGAAGAAGCTGCCCGCGAAGCTCTCGGGCGGGCAGCAGCAGCGCGTGGCCCTGGCGCGCGCGCTGGTGTTCGAGCCGAGCGTGCTTCTGCTGGACGAGCCCTTCTCCGCCCTCGACAAGAACCTGCGCGAATTGATGCAGGTCGAGGTGAAGCGCCTGCACGCGGAAACCGGCACCACCTTCGTGTTCGTGACCCACGACCAGAGCGAGGCGCTCGCGCTTTCCTCGCGCATCGCGATCTTCAACCACGGAGAACTCCTGCAGATCGGCAAGCCGCAGGAGGTCTATGACCGGCCGGCGAACCGATTCGTCGCCGAGTTCCTGGGCGAGATCAACCTGATGCCGCTGCAGGGCCTCGCGGCGGAGCGCGGCATCGCCATCGGCACATTCGAGGACAACCGCCTCGCCGTTCCAGCGCCGGGCAATGGCGTGCAGCGCAGCGGCATTCTGGCGATCCGCCCCGAATACCTCTCGGTCGGGCTTGCCCCGCCGCACGGCGGGGGGTGCAACGCCGTCGGCGCCACAGTCGAATCGGCCACCTATCTCGGCGGCACGATGCGCCTCAAGCTGCGCACCGGCGGCGCGAACAGCATCACCGTGTCGGTGCCAGGCCACGCGGCGGCGCCGATCCTCAATGCCGGCGGCCAGGTCTGGATAACCTGGCCAAAGGACCAGGGCTTTCTCCTCCCCGCCGGAGACGCGGGCGGGGCATACCAGCTTTGACAAGCCAACACAGGGAGCAGACGATGGACAACGCATTCCGCAAAGATTGCATCGAGATCCTGGCCGAGAGGACGGCGCGCGGCGAGATGAGCCGCCGCCGCTTCGCGCAGCTCGCCGGCCTCATTCTGGCCGGTGCGCCGTTCGCGCTGCGTCCGACGGGCGCATCCGCGCAGGAGAAGCAGCTTGTGCTGGTGAACTGGGGCGGTGACGCGATCACCGCCTATGACGCCGCCTACGGCAAGCCGTTCGAGGAGGCGACCGGCATCGTCGTGAAGGAGGACGGGTCCGGCCCGACGGAGGGCGCGATTGCCGCGCAGTTCAAGAGCGGCAAGCCGACCTGGGACCTGGTCGACGCCGATCCATTCTCCGCCATCACGCTCGGCAAGCAGGGCATGCTGGAGCCGATCGACTACGCGGTGGTCGACAAGAACAAGATGCGTCCGGGCTTCGGCTGGGACTATGCGGCTTCCACCTATTTCTTCAGTTACGTGATCGCCTACGATTCGAGCCGCTTCGACCAGGCGCCGACCGGCATGGCGGATTTCTTTGACGTCGAGAAGTTCCCTGGCAAGCGCTCTCTCTACAAATGGGCCAGCGGGATGTGGGAAGCCGCCCTGATGGCCGATGGCGTGGCGCCGGAGAAGCTCTATCCCCTGGACCTGAAGCGCGCACACGACAAGATCGCCGCTTTCAAGGAGCACGTGATCTCCTTCTGGGGCGGTGGTGCGGAGAGCCAGTCGGTTCTGATGAACGGCGATGCGTCCATGGCAATCGTCTGGTCGACGCGCGGTCGCCTGCTCGAGCAGGATTCCGGGGGGCAGATCAAGTTCATCTGGGACCAGGGCCTGCTCTCCCCGGGCGCGCTCGCGGTCCTCAAGAACAACCCGGGCGGCAAGGAGAATGCGATGAAGTTCCTCGCCTTCGCCCAGGATCCGCAACGGCAGCTCGTGATGTTCGAGATGCTGGGACAGGGCCCGGCCAACCCGGCGGCTGACCCGCTGATTCCGGCCGACCAGCGGCGCTTCAACTGCGTCGATCCGGAGAACGCCGCCAAGCAGGTGGCGCTCGACATGGAGTGGTACGCCGAGAACTACGGGCCGGCGCTCGACGAATACACCAAGATCATCTCGGCCTGACGCGGCGGGACAGGAAGCGATGCGCGGGCAGTCGGCATTTCGGCACGGCCTGCTGCTGCTCGCGCCGCTCCTGCTGTTTCTCGGCGCGACCTACGGATTGCCGTTCCTGGGCGTGATGCGCTGGAGCGTCACGGAGCCGGAGCCTGGCATCGGCCAATACGTGAAGCTCGCGGCCGATCCTCTGGTCCTGTCGGTCTTCACCCGCACCTTCCGCATTTGCCTGATGGTGACCGCCTGCTCGGTCATCGCCGCCTACGCGATCGCCTATCTCTGGGTTCGCGGCTCGCCGCTGCAGCGGGCCATCATCGAATTCTGCATCCTGGTGCCGTTCTGGATCTCGGTGTTGACCCGCGCCTTCGGCTGGCTCGCGCTGCTCTCCAATCGCGGGCTGGTGAACAACTGGCTGATGGAGGTCGGCATCATCGCCGAGCCGCTCATCCTCGTGCGCAACGAGTTCGGCGTCATCCTCGGCATGACCCATTTCCTCATCCCCTTTGCCGTTTTCCCGATCGCCTCCGCAATGCGCAGCCTGGATGAACGCGTCCTGCTTGCCGCACGCGGCTTGGGTGCTGGCCGGCTGCGCATCTTCTGGACGGTGTTCGTGCCGATGACGGCCTCGGGGATATTGGGCGCCGCGCTGATCGTCTTCGTGTTCGCCCTCGGCTTCTTCGTCACGCCGGCGATCCTCGGCGGCGGCCGCAGCGTCATGGTCGCCGAGCTGGTCTACCTGCGCATGTTCCAGAGCATCGACTGGGGCCTCGGCGCGGCGATCAGCGTCACCTTGGTGGCGATCATCGGGCTGCTGCTGGCGCTGCTGTTCCGCTTCCTCAAGCCTGCGAGCCTCGCGCGATGAGCGGCTATCGGCCCGGATGGATCGCCATCTTCATCGCGACCCTCGTGGCGGCGTTCCTGCTGATGCCGCTGCTGGCGGTGGTGCCGGTGTCTTTCACGCCGACGCGGTTCCTGGCCATGCCCGAGGCGGAATGGTCGCTGCGGCACTACCGCCAGCTCATCGACAATCCCGACTGGGGCGAGAGCGTGCTGGTGAGCATCCAGGTCGGCCTCCTCAGCAGCTTTCTCTCGACGGTCCTTGCCGTCACGTTCGGCCTCGGCATCTGGATGCTGCGGCCGCGCTTCGCGGCGTTGCTTGTCGGGCTTGTGCTGGTGCCGATGGTGGTGCCGCCGGTCGTCTCGGCGCTCACGCTTTATTTCCTGCTGACCGGCCTGTCGCGGCTCAACGAAATGATCGGCTACGACACCTGGCTCGGCGTCGCCCTGGCTCACGTGGTGATGATCGTGCCGTTCGCCGTGGTCCTTGTCCTGGTCGCCTTGAGCCAGGTGGACCGGCGCATCGACCTCGCCGCGCGGGGTCTTGGCGCCTCGCTCGGCCAGCGCGCCTTCCGCGTCATCCTGCCCAACATCAAGTTCGGCGTCCTGACGGCGGCCCTGCTGTCCTTCGTGCTGTCGTGGGAGGAGATCGGCGTCACCTTGTTCGTCACCAGCGTGAACGTGATCACCCTGCCGCGCCGGATGTGGATGGGACTGCGCGACAACATCGACCCGGCGATCGCCGCTGTCTCGGTCGTGCTGATCGTGCTGACCGTCCTCGTGCTGCTCGTCCGCGCCTTCATGAAGCGCGGCGAGAGCCACTCGTAGGTCAGCCGCGCCGCCAGTTGCCGCGCGCCACATGGAACCAGTCGAGTCGAGGCTCCCCGAGGCCCAGCCGGAACGCATCGCACACGCGCCGCTCCAGGTCGCTCCGCGCGACTGAGGCATAATCCGCTCGCCCGGCCGCGGCGTCGCAAAACGCCCGCTCAGCGTCCTCCGGATCGGTCAGCTTGAGGGAGGCGATTTGCCCGCCCTTGTAGGGCGCTTCGAACAGCAGCGCCTGGGCATCGCGCGTGCGGCCGTGGCCGAGCCGCCAGATCTCGTAGTCCAGCACGTCCCGCGCGAGCGCGGCATCGGGCAGGAAGTCGGCCATCGCCATGGTGCCGCGCTTCGTCATGCCGAGCTTGCCTGCGATCGCCGCGGAGGCTGGATTGATCCGGCCGAAGATGACGGCCGACACGCCGCCGCATGGGGCCGCCGCGAACAGCCAGTCGATCGCCGCGCGCGCCGCCTCCTGCGCCAGGCCGCGCCCCCAGCATTCCGGCGCCAGGCCATAGAGGATCTCGGGATCATCGCCGATATCGGGCGCCGCAAAGCCGCACCAGCCGATCAGCGCGCCCCGCGGCCGCACTCCGTCGTTGGCGGCGCGCAGGGCCCAGACGCCGTAGCCGAGATCAGCCCAACTCGCATTGTGCCAGCCGATGCGGTGCGCCGCGCTGGCGCGGCAGCGCTCGGGGGTGGACCCGTTGGCGGTGATGGCCTTGGTCACCTCCGGTTCGGCCAGAATCCCGGCTAGCGCCGCGATGTCCGCGTCGCTGAAAGCGTCGAACGTCAGGCGATCCGTCGCGATGGCAGGTACGGCGGGCACGTCAATCCTCACCAGAAATCACTGCCATGCGGCCGGCAGCGCCGTCTCAATGCGCGCGTCTACGGGCGTCGTCAATTGCTGGATGAACCGAGGGCATATCGAATGGCCCAAGTGGCTCCATCCTGTCCAATTCGGCTCTACCGGCCGGAAGCGGTTCTCGGCAGGTTCCCGCCTTTGCTGAAACGCCGGTAAGGAGGTCCGCGATGTCTGTGACAATGGCCAAGGCGGATACGTTCGACCGGCAGGCGGCGGACGCGTTCGCCGCCCGCGTCGGCGAGATCCTGAATGCCGGCGCGGTCGCTGCGATGATGTCGATCGGACACCGCCTCGGCCTGTTTCGCGTGATGGCGGACCTGCCGCCAGCGACCAGCGCCGCGATCGCGGCGGCGGCGAAGCTGAACGAGCGCTACGTGCGCGAATGGCTGGCCGTCATGACGACCGGCGGCGTGGTCACCTACGATGCCGGTCGCGCCACCTATGCCCTGCCGGCGGAGCACGCGGCCTGCCTCACGCCGGGAGCGCCGCTCGGCAACCTCGCGGTCTATGCGCAATCGATCGCGCTGATGGGCGTGGTGGAGGAGCGGATGCTCGATCGGTTCCGAAACGGCGGCGGGATGAGCTACGCCGACTATCCATGCTTCCACCAGATGATGGCGGAGGACAGCGCGCAGACCGTGGTGGACCATCTCTTCACCGCTTTGCTCCCATTGGCGGACGGCGTGACCGCGCGCCTGGAGCGTGGCATCGAGGTGCTGGATGCTGGTTGCGGCGTCGGCCACGCGCTGATCGCGATGGCGGAACGGTATCCCAACAGCCGGTTCTCCGGCTACGACCTGTGCGCCGACGCCATCGCCGCCGCGCAGCAATCAGCCGGTGCCAAGGGCCTCGCCAACGTCCGCTTCGCGCAACAGGACCTGACGGATTTTGCGGAGATCGAGCGCTACGACCTCATCACCAGTTTCGATGCGGTGCACGACCAGAAGGAGCCGGCGGATTTCTTGGCACGGCTGTATCGCGCAGTGCGCCCCGGCGGCGTGCATCTGATGCAGGATATCGGCGGATCGGCCCGGCTGGAAAACAACCTCGCCATGCCGATGGCGGCATTCCTCTATGCGATCTCGTGTGTCCATTGCATGCCGGTCTCGCTCGGGCAAGGCGGCGCGGGTCTCGGCACCATGTGGGGCTGGGAGACGGCCGAGGCCTTCTTGCAGCGCGCCGGATTTTCGGAGATCGAGCGGCACGTGCTGCCGCACGATCCGCTCAATGTCTGGTTCGTTTCCCGGAAGGCGTGAAGCCATCCCGCCGGCTGTAGCCGTCAGATCGCCGTTCTCCGATGGACCATGTCCTGCGACTCGTCCGCGTCGCTGCGCCCTCGTGCCGGCTCGCGGATTCTCAGGTTGTTGTTGACGTCCCGAACGCCCGGAACGGTATCGACGCAATCCTCCGCGAGGCGCTTCTCGGCGCGGTTCTCGACCGTCCCGGTCAACGTCACGACGCCTTCGGCGACCGAGATCTCGATCTCCGTCGCGTCGACATACGGGTCGATCGTCAGAAACTCGCAGACCTCCTCCTGGATGCGCTCATCGGATCGTACATAGCCGCGGGGGCCCCGGCCGCGATAGCCGAAGGGCCGCGGCGCCAGGCGGCGGCGCATCCGGTTGAAGCTGTCGCGCAGGTCCTCGATCCGCATCTCCCGCTCATCCTCCCCCCTGATGCTGGAGGCGACGTCGTCGGCGATGCTGCTGATCCAGCGATCGTACCAGCCCTCATCGCCGCCGCGGGCGGCAGTGCGGCGGGGCTCGTTCATTGCACGCGGATTGTAGGTGCGGGCCATGCCTGTCTCCCTTTCGCTCAAGCATCAGCCTGGAAAACCAGCACTTTCCGAGAAGGTTCCGAGGAGGCTCGGACGGCTTGCCGGTGTCATTCAACGAAAGGCGGGAGGTCCGATGGCGTGATCGCTTGACACCACTACGAAAGCGGCCGGCCGGCGCACTGGAGACGCCGACCGGCCTGGCTTCACGGCTCCGCTCCAGAGCGGCGCGCGCATCGATCAGGTCAGGATCACATCCTGTCCCAGGGTGATCTGGTCGACCGTGTTCAGGGTGGCGACGTGCAGTTCGAACCCGTTGCCGCCGTTGCCATCCGCATTCACACGGATCTCCACGGTGCCGCCATTGTCCGTGACTTCGACACGGCCCGCCCGCGCCCCATTGGCGATGCCGAGAGCATCAAACAGGGCATCCAGATTGAAAGCGTCCTGTCCACCTGCTGCATCGCCGTCGAAGTCCTGGATGAGGTCGCGACCGTCGAGGACGTTGGTATAGCGAAACACGTCGTTGCCGCTGCCACCCAGGATCACATCGTCGCCGCGGCCGCCGACAATCACGTCGTTGCCGTTCCCGCCCTCGACGTCGTCGGCGCCGCCACCGCCACGCAGCACGTCGTTCCCTTCCGAGCCATCCAATGTATCCTTGCCTGCGCTGCCGGTGACGGTGTCGTTGCCCGCGTCGCCCTCGAGCCTCAGCAGCATGGTGCCCGCGGGCATCCCTGCCGCGTTGATGACGTCGTTCCCTATGCCGCCATTGACCAAGAGCGTGTCCTGCGAATCGGCGTGGGCGACTGACACCTGGGCATGCAGGCCGGTGACCGAAGCCACGTTTCCTGCCATGGCAATCGTGACCTGATCGTTGCCAGAGGTGGCGTACACCATGACCCAGTCGGCTTCGCCATCGGCGGCGCCTTGACCAAGATCGACCGCCACTTGCGCCAGGGCGGTGCCGGCAAGCTTCTCCTGGTAGATGTTGACGGCATCTTGTCCGCTGTAGGTCGAAAGCTGGAACCGCTCGACATCGCTTGGAGCGAGGCTGGTGCCGCCGGTCGCGAACACCGCCTGGTTGCTGTCGTTTCCAGAGATGTCGAAAGCATCGCTGCCGGTGCTTCCTCTGCACACCAGGCTATCGGTGCCGGCCTGGCCCTCGATCCTGTCGGTGCCATCGCCGATGTTCCAGATGAACTGGTCATCGCCGGCACCCAGGAAGGCCACATCATTGCCGGCGCCGCCGATCACGGTGTCTTTCCCGGCGCTTCCCATGATGACGTCATCACCCGAGCCGCCCGAGAGTTGGAGGCGCATCTTGCCCCCAGGCAAGGCCCCGGCAAGAATCGTATCATTGCCGCTGTCGCCATAGACGTTGAGAACGTCCGTCGCGCCGGCATGCACGATGTCGATCTTGGCGGCCAGGCCAGTCACCCGGACGCCGCTGCCGGACCAGCCGATGTCGACGACGTCATCAGCCGACGTGCCGCCGACGTTGACGCTGTCGACGCTGGTATCGGCGAGCGTATCGCCCGCTTTGGCCGCCAGATCGACGGAGACGTGCCGAACTTCGCAATCGGTGAGATCGAACAGGTCGATCCGATCGGCTCCACCGAGCGCTCTGACCTCCAGGCGCTCCACCAGGTCGGCCACGACGATCGCAGCACCATTGTGGCTGCCCTGCATGGCGCCGAGGCTGGTATTGAAAATGAGAGTGTCGCCAGTGTTGGACCCGGTGACGCGGACCGTGTCGGTTCCGCTGGCGCCATAGACCATGTCCTTGCCGTCGCCCGCATACCACAAGAACAAGTCATCGCCGTTGTCGAGGTAGGCATAGTCATCGCCGTCGTCGCCCATGACGATGTCGTTGCCCTCGTCGCCGCGGAGGCTATCCGTAACCTTGCTTCCGGTGATGCGGTCGTTTCCGTCGCCTGCGTTCACCTGGAGCGCCATGACATTCAGCTTGGACGCATTGACGACGTCATCGCCCTTGCCGGTGTGGATGGTGAGCCAGTCGGAGTCCGCGTTGCTGATCGTCATCTGGGCGGGAAGACCCGTCACGACCACCTTGCCGCCGTCAACCGCCACCGTGATGGCGTCGTTGCCGTCCGTGCCGTAGCCCTCGACGACATCGTTCGCGCCATCGCCAGTCCCAGGCACCGCGCCTGCCAGGTCGATGTCCACCTGCTTCACGTGGGTGCCGGATAGATCGTAGACTCGAATCGTGTCGGCGCCGTCGCGCGCCCGCAAATCGATGCGCTCGATGCCGTTGAGGTCGAGGGTGGCGTTGTCGACGTCCCGATGGACCCTGGCCCGCGCACCATTGGCGGAAATCTCCAGCGTTTCATCCTTGGCGGCGATGACGCGGAGGGTATCGAAGCCGGCCTGCCCCTCCACCCTGTCGTTGCCTTCGCCGGCGTTCCAGATGAAGACGTCGTTGCCGCCCCCCATCCAGGCAAGGTCATTGCCGAGCCCGCCCGTGATGATGTCATTGCCGGCGCTGCCTTTGAGCGTGTCGTCGTTCGCCGTGCCGTTGATCGTCGCCATGTTCCCCTCCCAAGTTGGGCCGCCGTTTCGGCGCCCGTTGCGATGGCCGCGGACTATGGGGGGACAACATTTCAGTCGGATTTCGCGGACCGGGGTATTTGATTTCAATTGTTTCGGAATCGGCCTTCGCGGCACCCCATGGCCGTTCCCCGGTGCGCTTTGCTACCTCAGGCGGATTTGCCGCGGGTCCGTCCAGCTCATGGGCACGCAGGACTCGGAGTGTCGGAGGGATGGCGTTGCCTTGGGGGGATCGGTTGGGCTCCGAGACCCCGACCGGCGCGGCTGTTCCTGCTTCGCGAACGGATTGTCCGAGCGCCGCGGATAGGCTGGACAGGAACGACCCGCGTTGCAGCGCGCCAGCTCCAGGCACCGGGCTCTGCCGGCCCGACGCGCATCGGCATCCGTCAAAGGCTGCTGCCCGGCACCCCTCCTGCTATCCCCACGCGGAGAGCCGTGCAGGATTCCGCCTGGGCTCGGCTCGTTGCTCATTGGAGCGGCTCCCCCGCTTCCCCCGGCGGATTCATCGCGGCAGCCGGCGGCCGATCCTTCCCGACGAGCGGAGATCCGCGCGCCGCGGGTGGGGGCGGAACGGCGTGACTTTGAGGTCGAAGCTGCTCGCGGACGCTTTCACCGGATCCGCGCCGAACGGCACCGCCTTACGCAAAAACTTTGCCTAATTCTGGTCTCACGGAAGTCACCATTCAGGCGCTCTCCATGGAACCAGAATTGTGAAACTACGCCTTCTCCACGAACGGATTGTCCGTGCGCCGCAGATGGAGCCGGATCGGCGTGCCCTTGAGGTCGAAGCGCTCGCGGATGCCGTTGATGAGATAGCGCGCATAAGCGTCCGGCAACTCGTCCGCCTTGGCGGCGAACAGGGTGAAGGTCGGCGGCCGGGTCTTGATCTGGGTCATGTAGCGCAGCTTGATGCGGCGCCCGCGCACCAGCGGCGGCGGATGCGCGACCGTCGCGGCCTCCAGGTACCGGTTGAGCTGTGCCGTCGGTACCCGCTTGTTCCATTCGTCATAGATCTTGAAGACCGCCTGCATCAGCCGGTCAAGGTTGCGCCCGGAGCGCGCCGAGAGCGTGACGATCGGAAGCCCGGTCACCTGCGGCAGGGACTTCTCCACCCGCTCCTTCAGCTTCTTCAGCGCCTCGCTCTTGTCCTCGATCGCGTCCCACTTGTTGGCGGCGATCACCAGGGCGCGGCCTTCCTCGATCACGTGCCGCGCGATCGTCAGGTCCTGCTTCTCCAGCATGTCGTTGGCGTCCAGCACCAGCACCACGACATGGGCATAGCGCACCGCGCGCTCGGTGTCGGCGGCGGACAGGCGCTCCAGCTTCTCCACCACCCGCGCGCGGCGGCGCAGGCCTGCGGTGTCGATGAGCCGGATCGGCGTTCCCTTCCAGTCCCACTCCACCGCGATCGCGTCGCGCGTGATGCCGGCCTCCGGCCCGGTCAGCAGCCGCTCCTCGCCCAGCAGCGCATTGGCCAGGGTCGACTTGCCGACATTGGGCCGGCCGACGATGGCAAGCTGCAGCACCTTCGGCGCCTCCGCTTCGTCCTCCGGCAGCCCCTCCAGTTCCGCGTCGGGGTCGATCGCCAGGTCCTCGAGCTGCGCCTCCTTGCGATCGGCCATCGCGCGCAAGGCGTCGTAGAGTTCGCCCATGCCTTCGCCATGCTCGGCGGAGATCGGGATCGGCGCCCCCAGGCCAAGGCGAAAGGCCTCGTTCAGTCCCGCCTCCGCCGCCCTGCTCTCTGATTTGTTGGCGATCAGCAGGATCGGCGTGCGGGTCTTGCGCAGGCGCTTGGCGAAATGCTCGTCCAGCGGCGTCACGCCGGCGCGCGCGTCGATCAGCAGCAGCGCGACATCCGCTTGGCGAATCGCTTCCTCCGTCTGCTCGCGCATGCGCGCCTCGAGCGACTGGTCGAACACGTCTTCGAGCCCGGCGGTGTCGATGGCGGTGAAATCGAGGTCGCCGAGATGCCCGGGGCCGAAGCGCCGGTCGCGCGTCACTCCCGGCTGGTCGTCCACCAGCGCGAGCTTCTTGCCGACGAGGCGATTGAACAACGTCGACTTGCCGACATTGGGCCGGCCGACGATGGCGACGGTGAATGCCATCAGGCCGCTATTTCAGCGCGCTCAGTCGCGCGTCGTCGGACAGGATGTAGACGGTCTCGTTGGCGACGACCGGCGGCAGATGCGAGGAATCGGGCAATGTCTGCTTGCCGAGGACGCTGCCGTCATACGGCGAGAGCGCCACCGCGAGGCCGCTGGAACCCGTGACCAGCAGCCGATCGCTCACCAGCACCGGGCCGGACCAGTAGATGCGGTCCTCTCTTTCCACCGCGTCCTCGAATTGCGGCAGGGCGGTTATCCACTTGATGCGGCCGTCATAGCGCGACAGGCAGACGACCTCGCTGTCATTGGTCAGCACATAGACGAAATCGCCCGCCACCCAGGGCATCTGCGTCCCGCCGAGTCCGTTGTCCCACACGCGGCCGCCGCGCTCCTTGTCCACGGCCGCCATGACGCCGCCATTGCCGATCGCGATGACGAAATCGCGGTCGATCACCGGGCGGCCGCGGATGTCGGTCAAGGTGGCGATGGCGTTGCCGCGCGCGCCGCCGGCGAGCGATTCGGTCCAGATCGAGCTGCCGTCGGTGACGTCGAAGGCGAGCAGCTCGCCCGAGGTATAGGCCGCGATGACGATGTCACCGTCCACCGCCGGCGTGGTACCGCCGAGCAGGCCGGCCGCCTCTTCGACGCCGGCGTTGGACCACAGCTTGCGCCCGTCATCCAGCGCGAAGACGACGAGCTGGTTATCGATGGTAATGACGAACACGCGCCCATCGCTGACCGCGGGCGCGCTGCGCATCGGCGCCGGCGCGGCGGCTTCCCATTTCACCTCGCCGGTCTTGGCATCGAGCAGGAAGACCCTGGCGAAGGGCGTGGACACCACGAGTCCGGCTTCCGACCAGGCGACGCCGCCGCCGAACAAATCGTCGTCCTCCTCGTCCGGCGTCAGATCCTTGCGCCAGAGCTGGCTGCCATTGGAGGCGTTGTGCGCACTGACTACGGAATCGGCGTCCATCGCATAGACCGCGCCGTCGGCGACGATCGGCTCGGCCAGCATGCGGTTGTCGTCGCTGGTCGCCGCACCGATATCGACCGACCAGATCTGCTGCAGCGCGGCGGTGCTCGCCTTCAGATGGTACATGGCGTGGGTCTGGTTGCCGCCCGCCTGTATCCAGCCCGCGTTGGCATAGGGCTCCGGCAGGATGACGTCGGTAGCGGCCAGCTCCGGATCCACGCTCAATTGCCTGTTGAGCTGGAGCGCCGAGACGCGCTCGCCCGGCAGCGGCGGCTTCTCGCTTTCGCCGAACCAGCCGCAGCCGGACAGCAGCAGCGCCGCACCAAAGAAGACTGCCAGTCCCGTGCGGCGGCGTGCAGCACGCGTCATTTCCCGCAACCCAATCATGCCTTCCCCCACGCCGCTTAGTTCCCAAGCCGGTCGAGCATCTGGTCCGCCCTTTGGGCGAAGCCGGAGCTCGGCACGGCTTCCTCTGCCACCGCCTGCTTCACGGCTTCGAAGCTCGCCTTGGCCTTTTCCGTGTCGCCTGCCGCCAAGGCAGCGAGGCCGGTAATCTCCAGGGCCGAGAGGCGATAGCTCTCGCCCTCCTTGGTCAGGTCCTTGACCAGGTCGACCGCAGCCTCAGGCTTGCCGATCTCAAGTTCCAGCAGGGCGGCCTGGATCGCCGCCAAGTCGCGCAGCGGCTTGTCGGCGCCCTCGCCCTTGGCGATCTCGCCCAGGATGCCGCGGGCCTTCGCCTTGTCGCCGTTCTCGATCGCGGCCTCCGCCAAGCGGAAGCGCGCCAGCATGCCATAGACGCCGCCTTCGGCCGCCACCTGGGAGAGCGCGGCCTCGCGCGCGTTGAGGTCGGTCGTCGCGGTCGCGGCGAGAAAGTCCGCCGAGGCCTGAAGCTGCTGGCGGGCAGAATACTCCTTCCAGCCCCAATGGGCCGCCGCCGCCAGGACCACCAGCAGTGCCGCGCCGATGATGTAGTTGCCGTATTTCTTCCAGATCGCCGCTGCTTGGTCGCGACGGAGGTCCTCTTCGACCTCGTGGAAAATGTCTGCCACCCGATGTCTCCGCTGTCCCGCTCTGCTCCCCGGCCGTCGCCTCGTGTCGTCGACGTGCGCAACCCACGGGATCGATTAACAAAATTGGGCCGTAACATAGCGGCTGACCCCAGCGATGGCAAACCATCTCCGGCTCTTCTTCCCAGGTCCCTTCGGACCTGCCCGACCGCCCGGAACCGAATAATGCCGCGCCCTGGAACGGTTCTTGCTGGGACCTCGGCAGCACAGACTGGAAAGCGGACAACCATGCCTATTCGGGACCGATTCTGGCGCCTCCTGGCGCCCTTCGCCGGCTTGGCCTTGCTGGCCGTTCTGAGCGGCTGCACCGCCATTGCCCTGACTCCGGCGGCGGCGGTTTATGCCGGCGTGGAGGGCGTTGCCCTCAACCAGACCGGCAAGCTCGCCTCGGATCACGTGGCCTCGGCCATCACCGGGCAGGATTGCAGCTTCCTGCGCTACAAGGACACCGGCAATTATTGCCGCAGCGCCGCCGAGATTGCCGCCCAGGAAGCCATCGAGCGGCGCGATCTCAGCGCCTATTGCTACCGCCGCCGCGGGCTCGTGACCTGCTACGACACGCCCGATCCCACCGCCACCGAAGAGATCCGGGTCCACTAGAACATCTGGACGAGGCTCGCGTTTACGGTGAAACTTTCACCAGGGAGAGACGTTTGCCCGAGTCGTGGCGCCCGTAGAGTGGGTTGCCGGAGGGGCCCGTCGGAGGTGCAATGAATACTGTGCAGGAGCAATGTCCCAGCCGGTCCTGCTGAGTGACTACCGGCCGCGCGCCGGCAGGGTCTTTTTCGACCGCGCCGATCTGATGCGCATTCTCTCCGTGTATAGCCGCCAGGTGTCCCGGGGCGTATGGCGCGACTACGCCATCGACCATCGCAGCAACATGGCCATGTTCTCGATCTACCGGCGCTCCCAGGAGCAGCCGCTCTTCGTCATCACCAAGGTTCAGCTTCGCGGCGACCGCGATGCCAAATACGTCCTGCAGTCGCGCAACGGCCAGCTTGCCTCCAGCCGGTCCTTGAAGGACGTGCTCGATGTGCTGAACAGGCAGCTCATCGCCGTTAACTAGCTGTTAACCAGTCTCTGCCAGAAGCCCCGAAATCGCCTTAATCGGACAGTACCGTTCCGGTTCTGTCCCCAGATATTGCGGGCGAATGACGTCTATCCACAAGATTTTGCGAAATCGCCCTTGCCACACAAGGTCTTGTGGTGGGAAAATCATGGCGGCTCAAGATCTCGGGGCAAATCTGTGGGACTTGTCGGAGGCGGGCATGGAATGGACTGAGCAGAGAATTGAGATGTTGCGGCGGCTCTGGGGCCAAGGCCAGACCGCCAGTCAGATCGCGGTAGCCCTTGGCGGGGTTACGCGAAATGCGGTTATCGGCAAGGCGCATCGCCTCGGCCTCACCGGCCGGCCCTCGCCGATCAAGCGTGATGCCAGCGGTACCGCGACGCCCAAGCGCCGGCCGGTGCCACGGCGCGCCCTGTCGCCGCAGCCGAAGCCGATGATGCCGCTGCGCGCTATGCCGGCGCAGCCGCAGGAGAGCAGCACGACGGCGAACCCGCCGCCTGCGCCGCGCGAGCAGACACGCAGCTATCCGCCGGCGCGCGCGCATGGCGGGATCAAGAGCTGCTCCTGGCCGATGGGCGATCCCAAGCAGCCGGGCTTCCACTTCTGTGGCGAGCCGTCGGAGCCGGGCCGGCCTTATTGCGCGCATCATTGCCACCAGGCCTATCAGCGGAAGTCGGAGGCGGCGTAACTCCCGCGCCGCATTGCCGGGGGATGGCGGCCGGCCCTGAGGGGGTGTCCGGCCGCTTTTTTTGGCTGCTTGATCGATGAAGAAGGCCAAGCGCACTCCCATCGAGGCCCGGGCCGCGGAGATCGCGGATGTGGAAGGGCTGACACGGCTTTATACGTACCGCAACGCCTATGCGCAGACGTTGCAGCTGCCGTTCCAGAGCACAGAGATCTGGCGAAAGCGGCTGATGACCAACGACGAGACACAGCATACGCTGGTCGCGATCGTTTCAGGCGAGCTGGTCGGCAATCTGGGATTGACGCGTCTCGTTCGTCCGCGCCGCGCTCATGTCGGAGAGATCGGCATGGCCGTGCGCGACGATTGGCAGGGCAAAGGCGTCGGCTCGGCGTTGATGCGGTCGGCCATCGATCTCGCCGACAATTGGCTCGGCCTGCGCCGGCTGGAGCTTCGGGTCCATGCCGACAACGCGCGCGCCATCGCGCTCTATCGCAAGTTCGGCTTCGAGGTGGAAGGCACCCACCGCGCCTACGCTCTGCGTGATGGAGTTTATGTGGACTCTCTATCCATGGCGCGCCTCATCGAGGGTCCTCGCATCATAAGCGCAAGCAGGAAGGCGAACGCTCATCCCGGTGTCCAGGTCCACAAGATCTAGGTGCGGGCACGCACGGTGAAAGTGCCGATGGGAGGCGCGGTGTAGCCGCTGCTGTTCATTGTTCTTGGGACCCATTAGCTCGAGCGTTCTTATTGCTTGGCCATCGATGACAAAGACAATTTCGGACTGATTCGGCTAAAGACGTCAATCCTGTTTGACCGACTGCTGCCTCCATCTCACATCATCATGCTTGTGGTGTTGGTGAGTTTACCGCCAATGCTACCATCGCACTTGATATATTTGGGCGGCGAAGGGGAGGAGACGCATGGGTGACGATGAAACGAGAGCCCTCCAAAGCGAGTGGTTCGAGATAAGAAAGCTGTTGCATCCAGTTGTCCAGGACCGCCGGATGTGGGAAATGGCGCAAGCTGTAAGAGACGGTCTGGCTGCCGATCTCGATAGACCGGGCTCAAAACTGAAAAGGCCTCCTCGTCATCAACGAACGAAGCCCACCCCTTCATATACTCCGCCGAATTTTCAACAGATGCTTGACAAGGTGTGGCCAACCGTCCAGCGGACAAAGCTCGACGGATCAAAATACAAGCGATATCTACGCGCATATCACAAAGCACTTAGCGAGGTGAGGAAGCCGCCAAGCGGTTTGGAGAACCTGCTGCGAGACAGGCTGCAGTTCGTGGAAACCGAACTTGCCAAAGTGCCGTCTTCGCCGGAGAAGTGCGTAAGTCTCCTCCAGGCGTGGGTCCGACATGAACCGGAAATGGACGTCCTTAGTTATCTTGCTGCTCGCGGAGACCAATTGGATCCAGGCGACATATCCTATTGGGTCAGTAGGCGGAAGGAGGTCCGACTAGATGCGTCTCCGCAGGGATATGAAGCAATCTTCGGATCGATTGAGTTCGATTTCTTTAATCGAGTCGATCGAGTCGCTGCTTCATCGCATCTTCGTAGACTTGAAATGCAGATCAAAAGGTCAATAGCGGAAGAAGGCGGACGTATTGGCGAGTGGCGCATTGACGGGCTCAGCATCAATTTTCGCAATCTGCTCTGTACGTTGTGGCTATGTGCGAGAGTTCCCGGGCTTCGACAGGCGGTATCATCGGAAGCTCGCAAAGCAGTCTTGGAGGTGCTTGCCTGCCAAAAGACTGACGGTTCGTGGCATGAGACAAGTGGACGCAAAGAGAATTTCGATGAAGAGGCCCCTTCGCCCCTTTCTACGGGTCTTGCTGTCTGTGCGATGCAGTCATTCCTTCCTTCAAATACGACCTCGGATCAACAGATCCGTGCCATTGCTTGGCTGTGTCAACAGCAACTGCAGAACGGAAGCTGGGCGGACAGTATCGTTGCCGCCAATGGCGATTTTTGGACCACTCTTGCGGCGCTAACTGCGCTCAAGAACACTCAGGCTACCGATCTGGGTAGATACATAGATGCGGGAGAGAAATGGCTGCTCTTGCAGCAGAACGGCTTGGGTGCATGGGAAGGTCGCCCATTTTCTAACTCCTTTGCGTCTGTCCAGGCGCTCCAATATTTCGGGCAGGTTAGGCGCGGCGATACACCTGCTGATCGATACACCGCCGCCGCTATTCAGTTGCTGGAGCGTGCTTCTGAAATACTCAGTCAGACGCACATGGAGTATGCTGATAGGGCACTAGCAATATTCGCGATTCACCACGCGCTGGAGTTCTTCCTCTACGGCCTTCTGCAACTACCTTCAATTAACCTTGATGTATTCAACACGAGCAAAAGGACGATTGGCCTGACGGAAGCTCTATCAAACTTCCGCGATCATCTAATTGCTGAACGAAAGCTCGAGGCGCACAAGCAGCTTTCGCACCGCACTCAGATATCTGAGATGATAAACGACCGCGACAATTCTGTTCATAGGGCACAGGACGTTCCGGAGGCGCATTTGAAAGCGCACTTAGAGACGGCCAAACGCTTTATTTCGAAATACAGCCTTATGACGACGGGCCGCGACATATTGAGCTGAGGCCGAGGCTCCCTCAAGGATCATCTGGAGCTACCGCTATGCGCTACCCCCGCACGCCGTCTTCCAGCGGAGGCATACACGGACCCACTTTGTACCCATAGTGGTTACCTGGTTGGAAGGCGTTATGCGGCTCAGCGCTTGCCGTTGCCGGCGGGCGGCTTGGCGGTCGAGGGGGTGATGGCCCGGTTCTGATAACGGCCCTTCTGCAGGTAGTGGACCAGCGGATTGGTCTTGACCGACCGCACGTCGGGATAGGCCTCGAGATAGGCCTGCGAAGAGAACATGGGCGAAGGGTCGCGTCCTTCGAACCCGCCATAGAGCACGTAGTGCAGGGCCGGCGGGATGCCGACCGCCGCGACGTCGGGATATTGCCGCAGATACCAGGCCTCGTGCATCAGGCCGCTCTTCAGCACCAGCTTGGCGTGGCGGTAGGGCTTCATCTGCTTCTTCATGCGCGAGAAGCGGAAGGTCGCCACCCAATAGGCGCACAGGGCCCATTGCCGCAAGTTGTAGAACGCCCAGCGGTGGTTCTTCACCAGCCGGCGCAGCGGCTTGGTGACCCGCCACCAGGCGCTCTCCTCCACCTTGCGTAGCCGCTTCAGCGTCTTCACGTGATCGACCCGCGCGGCGGCCAGGGCATCCTTCGCCGCGCTGAGCGCGGATTCGAGCTTCGCCACCTGGTCGCTGTCGAGCGCGGCATTCAGGCGGCGCCGGACATCGGCAAGATCGGCCTGCATGGCGATCGTCCTGCCGAGGCGCGCGAACATCTCGCGCACCTCCAGCGTCCGGGGCGCGGTGCTGTCGAGCGCGAACAGGTGCTGCAAGGCGGGCGGCAGGTCGTCGCCGATCCCGAGGATCCCGAGCCCGGCGCCGTGCACGAACTCGAAATGCGGATATTTCTCGGTGAGGACGTGCCACAGCTCGAGCGCCTCGGTCGCGGTCGCCGGATCGTCGATTCCGTGCACCAGCATCACAGCGCGCCTGGAGAGCTTCGGCAGCCAGGCGCGATAATCCCGCGCCAGCGCGCCGCTTTCCATCGCGTCGATGCTGACGAGGTCGACGCTGCCATCCTCGAACCGCTCCAACAGCTGCGCGGCGGCCATGAGCTGCGAGAATTGGGCGTAACGCGCATCGTGGAACTGGGTGAGTTCGCCGCCACGCGCGCCATCGGAAATTGCGTAACAGCGCGTCGGTAAGCGTAACCGGCTGACCGCCTGGCAAAAGCCGAGATAAGGCGCGGTTGGCGCTTCGGTCAGTTCCACCAGGGTGAAGGGGCGCAGCGCATCCACCAGCCAGAACAGGAACGGCACATGCTCCGACCGCGGCGCGGCATCGGACCGGTCAGGCGTCCAGAACATCGCAGGCGTGACGAAGCCGCCGCCGAGCCGCGACCACCAGCTGCCTAACTCGACCGTTATGCCGGTGGCTCTTGCGGCCTCACCCAGCGCGACTGACTCAGCGCCGATCGGCGTCTCTTTGGTCAAGGCCAGCATCCCCAGAAACAGTCCACCAAGGAATCAGGAAAATGTGCCGAAAAGCAAGCCTGCACTCAATCGTGGCGGCTTTCCAGCCATTTACCGCCGCCCCGCGTGGCCGCCATCCCCCCTTGCCAAGGCGAGTCGCGAGTGATACTTAAGCACATGCTTAACCAATCGGCCGCGCTCGACCTCATGTTCCAGGCGCTTGCCGACCCGAGCCGGCGGGTGATGGTGGACCGGCTGACCCGCGGGCCGGCATCTGTCAGCGAACTGGCCAAGCCGCTCGCGATGTCGCTGCCGGCGGTCGTGCAGCACCTTCAGGTGCTGGAAGCGAGCGGGCTGGTGCGGTCGGAGAAGGTGGGCCGCGTGCGCACCTGCCACATCGAGCCGAAGGCGCTGCGGAATGCGGAGCAGTGGATTGCCGAGCGGCGGACCATCTGGGAACGCCGCCTCGACCGGCTCGGGGCGATCCTGGCCGCCGGGGAAGACGAGAGCGGCGAGAGCAAGACGTAGAGGGCGATCACTTCATTTCCGAAAGCGAGCAATCATGTCGTTGAAGTTCTATTTCCACCCGCTCTCCTCCTTCTGCCACAAGGCGCTGATCGCGCTGTACGAGACCGGAACTCCGTTCGAGCCGCATATCGTTGACCTGATGGGCGATGCCGGCGCGTTCAAGGCGATCTGGCCGATCGGCAAGATCCCGGTGCTGCACGACGAAGCGAAGGATCGCATCATTCCGGAAACCAGCATCATCATCGAATACCTGGCGCAGCACTCTCCGGGCCAGTCGCAGCTCTTCCCGGCGGACCGCGACCTCTGCCGCGAGATGCGGCTGCGCGACCGCTTCTATGACCTCTACGTCCAGATGCCGATGCAGAAGATCGTCGTCGACCGGCTGCGGCCGGAGGGAAAGCACGATGCCTATGGCGTCGAGGAGGCACGTGCGCTGCTGACCACGTCGCTGGGCATGATCGACAAGCAGATGGCGGGCAGGAACTGGGCCGTCGGCGATCAGTTCACCATGGCGGATTGCGCCGCGGCGCCGGCCTTGTTCTATGCGGACATGATGCTCCCGTTCCGTGACACGCACAAGAACGCGGCGGCCTATCTCGACCGGCTGATGCAGCGGCCGTCCTATGCGCGCGTGCTCAAGGAAGCGCAGCCCTATTTCGCCATGATCCCGCAATAGACCGCACTCCAGACATTCGAAGAGACAGGAGATCAGCATGACCGAGCGATCGGTGACCCACGCCACCTTCACGATCGAGCGCAGCTATGATTCGCCCCCGGCGAAAGTGTTCAAGGCCTTTGCCGACCCGGCGATCAAGCGCCGCTGGTTCGTGGAGGGCGAAGGCTGGGAGGTCGAGGAGTTCACGGCGGATTTCAAGGTGGGCGGCCAGGAGCGCAGCCGGTTCCGCTTCCGCGGCGGAACACCGATTTGCAACGACACGGCCTATCACGACATCGTGCCGAATGAGCGCATCATCTTCGCCTACACCATGACCATCGGCGAGAACCGCATCTCCGCCTCGCTCGCCACCGTCGAGTTCAAGCCGGAAGGCCGCGGCACAATGCTGCTCTTCACGGAGCAGGGCGCCTTCCTCGACGGGCTCGACCAGGTCGAGGGACGCAAGGGCGGCTGGGGAGAGTTGCTGGATGCCCTCGGCCGGTCGCTGCAGTCATGAGCGCGCGATCGGCGGTCCATGGAACCTTCGCCCTCGAGCGCGTCTATGACGCCGCGCCGGCCCGGGTCTTCAAGGCCTGGGCCGATCCCGCGATCAAGGCGCGCTGGTTCGTGGCGCCCGCCGACTGGCTCCAGCTGGAGCGTTCGATGGATTTCCGGATCGGCGGCACGGAACGGCTGCGCGGCCGCAAGGGCAGCGGGATCGTCTCCACTTTCGACAGCGTCTACCACGACATCGTGCCGGACCAGCGCATCATCTATAGCTACGACATGCACCTGGATGAGCGGCACATCTCCGTCTCGCTGGCGACTGTGGAATTGAAAGCGGAGGGCGCCGGCACGCGCGTCGTCATCACGGAGCAGGGCGCGTTCCTGGACGGCTACGACGACGGTGGCAGCCGCGAGCGCGGCACCCGCATCCTGCTAGATCAGCTTGGCGGGGCACTGCGGGGCTGAGCCCCGCGCGCCGCGCGGGCATTGTTGGAGTGGCCCGCGCCTGATAAATGCTCGGCGTCATGATCGAGCCTGAAGAGATATTGGCGTTCTGGTTTCCGCCGGGGCTGGATGCGGACGAGGACGCGCATCGTCGGCAGTTCCAGTTCTGGTTCGGCGGCGGGGCGAATGCGCTGGTCGCGCAGAACCACGACGGCGTTCTTGAGGCCGCGGCGCGCGGCGAACTGGATTCCTGGGCCGAGGCGCCCCGTTCGCGCCTGGCGCTGATCATCGTGCTCGATCAATTCCCCCGCTGCCTGCACGCGGGAACCGCCCTCGCCTATGCGCAGGATGACAAGGCGCTCGCGCTGGCAAACGACGGGATCGGGGCCGGGCTGCATGAGCGACTCGCAGCGGTATGGGAGAAGACCTTCTTCTTCATGCCGCTCGGCCATTCGGAGCGCCTGGCGGACCTGGAACGCTGCGTCTCGCTGGCCGAGGCCCTGGTTCCGGAGGCGCCGGCGCACCTTCGCGCCTTCTACGAGTTCTCCGCCGCGCAGGCGCGTGGCCATCGAGACGTAGTGGCCCGGTTTGGCCGCCAGCCGCATCGCAACGCGCTGCTCGGCCGGGACTCCACGTCGGAGGAGCGCGCCTACCTGGCGGCCGGACAATTCGTGCATCAGCGCTCCTTCGAGCGTTGGCGCGAAGATCGGGCCCGCCGCTAAAGACGATCCTGCGCCGAAAATTTCATGTCCCTGTCGGCTGCCGGACGGGCCGTTCGTCTTCCAGATACAGGGGGCGTTCCGCGGGTTCGCGCCAGTCATTGTCCAGAGGAGTTAAGCTCATGAAAGTCATCGTGTTTGTGAAAGCGACCAAGTCCTACGAGGCCGGCGCGATGCCAAGCCAGCAATTGCTCTCCGAGATGGGCAAGTACAACGAGGAGCTGCAGAAGGCCGGCATCATGCTGGATGGCGCCGGCCTGCATCCGACCTCCAAGGGCAAGCGCGTGCGCTTTGCCGGCCAGAACCGCACCGTGATCGACGGACCCTTTGCCGAGACCAAGGAACTGATCGCGGGCTATTGGCTGTGGGAGGTGAAGTCGATGGACGAGGCGGTGGAGTGGCTGAAGCGCTGCCCAAATCCGCATGACGAGGTCACGGACGTGGAAATCCGTCCGCTCTTCACAGACGAAGATTTTGGGCTGGCGGGCTGAAACCGGGAGGCGGCATCGTGCAGAAGATCCATCCATTCCTGTGGTTCGACACCCAGGCCGAAGAGGCGATGACGTTCTACGTCTCGATCTTCAAGAATTCCAGAACCGGCAAGGTCGTGCGCTACGGCGATGCAGGCCCCGGTCCGAAGGGCAGTGTGATGACCGCCACCTTCGAGCTCGAAGGCCAGCAATTCACCGCACTTAATGGCGGGCCGCACTTCAAGTTCAACGAAGCTATCTCCCTCGTTGTCGATTGCGACAGCCAGGAGGAAGTGGACGAACTTTGGGAGAAGCTGTCCGCCGACGGTCAGCCGGGCCAGTGCGGCTGGCTCAAGGACAAGTTCGGCCTCTCCTGGCAGATCGTTCCCACGGTCCTGGTAGAACTGCTCAGCGATCCTGATCCCGAGAAATCGCAGCGGGTGATGGCAGCGATGCTCCAGATGACCAAGATCGAGATAGCGAAGCTGAAACAGGCTATGCGGGGTACAGGCGTGTGAAGCTGACCATCCGCCCACTGACACCGGATCTATGGCCGGCCCTGGAGGATCTATTCGATACGAGAGGTCCGTGCAGCCGGTGCTGGTGCATGGCGGGGCGGATCGGTGCAGCCTATCGCACGCGGCCGCCCGATCAGAACAAGGCGGCACTCCATGCGATCGTGAAGCGCGGACCGCCGCCTGGCCTGCTGGCGCTCGATGGCGATCTGGCCGTCGGCTGGTGCCAGGTGACGCCGCGCGCTCATGTGCCGGCGCTCGACCGCGTGCCTCATCTGAAGTGCGTCGACGATGCGCCGGTCTGGTCGCTTTCCTGCTTTTATGTGCGAATCGGATACCGCCGCAAAGGCGTTATGAAGGCGCTGATCGTTGAAGCCTTGAGGATGGCGAAGCGTGCCAAGGCGCCGGCGCTGGAAGCCTATCCTTTCGATGCTGCGCTCTCGCCGAGCGCCTCCTCAACCGGCTTTGCCTCGACGTTCAAACGAGCCGGCTTCAAGATCGTCGCACGGCGAATTCCCGCCCGCCCCATCATGCGTCACGATCTGGGCAGCGTCGCCGAGTGATCAGCAAGATGCTCGGCGCACACACCCTCAACCAACCGATGCGGCTCACACAGCGGAGATCAGCCTGCTGACGACTGCTCCTGCGCGCAAAGCGCGGCTGCCACGTCCGCAAGTTGGTCGAGCCCGGATCCGAAGCCTTGCTCGAAGCCCAAGCCGAGATACTCGGTCTTCATGGCGACAGACTCGAACAACGTGTTGATGGTGAGCGTGGTCCTGCCGCCTGTTTCGTTCAATGTGACCGTGACGATCATCCTCGGCGCGCCTGGGCTCTCGAACCCGTTGTCGAAGACGATCTTCCGGTCGGGGACGATCTCGCGATATTGCCCGCCGAACGGCGTGTCCTGGACACCGTTCGGGCCGGTCATAGCCATGCGGAAGCGTCCGCCCTGCCGGAAGCCCACCTCGCACATGGTGACCGGCCAGCCCTTCGGACCAAACCATTTCATCAGATGCTCCCGCTTGCTCCATGCTTCGAACAGCAGTCGCGCCGGCGCATCGTAATGCCGCGTGATGACGTGAGTGCGATCGGCGACCGGTTCAGTCGCGTTTTCGTTTGCCGGCATGACGCTTCTCCTTCCGTCCGAGATCCTTCACATAAGCATCGAGCTGGTCGAGGCTTTCCTCCCAGCAGCGCTGGTAATCGCCGATCCATCGAGCCGCGCGCTGCAGCGGCGCGGCATTGATGCGCACCGGCCGGAACTGCGCGTTGCGTCCGCGCGAGACCAGCCCCGCTCCCTCCAGCACCTTCAGATGCTTGGAGATGGTGGGCTGGCTGAGATCGAACGGCGCTACGAGTTCATTCACAGTCGCCTCGCCATTGGCAAGGCGCGCCAGGATGGCGCGCCGCGTCGGGTCGGCGAGAGCGGCGAAAACACGATCAAGCTGCTGGGTGGGTGCGGCGCCCATACATTTCCATCTGGCTATATTGCTGTTTCTCTATATAAGGCGCGCGCACAAAGTTCAAGCGGAATGTTCGACATTCAGGTCTCGAGCAGGGCTTCGGTCCGTTCCGCCAGGCGCCGCGGCAGGTTTGGCGAGAGCAGCTTCGCCAGCTTCGCGTGGGCCCTGCGCCAGAGCGGAATCGCGGCCTCCAGCCTGCGCGCGCCCGTCTCGGTCAGCCAGACGGCGCGGCGCCGGAGGTCGCTTTCGACCACCGCGATCTCGATCAGCCCCTGTCCCTCCAGGGTGCGCAGGTTGCGTGACAGCGTGGACTGCTCGAGGCCGGTGCTGCGCGAAAGGGCGCCCAGCGTGTCATCCGCGGCCGCCGCGATCTGTGCCATCAGGCCGAGCTGGCCGACGGAGAGGCCGGCCTCCGCCAGCTCGCGGTCGAGGAACTGGGTGATGCGCCGGGCCGCCAGGCGGCTGCTCCAGCCGGCGCAGCTCTCCACCAGGTGACGGGCATCGGCGCGCAGGGTCTTGCGCTGCATTGACGGGCTCATGATCCATGTATATACATTGTTTGTATCTACATGGAAAGTGCCATGTCACGGATCGCACTCAAGCGGGTATACGACGCGCCGGCCGCGGACGATGGGATGCGCATCCTGGTGGATCGCCTGTGGCCGCGGGGGATCGCCAAGGATGAGGCGAAGATCGACCTCTGGCTCAAGGACATCGCGCCGAGCCACGCGGTGCGCAAGCGCTTTCACGGCAAGCCGGAGGATTGGGATGCGTTCCGCGCCGCCTATGCCGCCGAGCTCGAGACGGCGGCGGCGCAGGCCGCGGTGAAGGAACTGCGCGCGCATCTGCGGAAGGGGAAGGTCACCCTGCTCTATGCCGCGCGGAACGAGGAGCGCAACAATGCCGTGGCGCTCCTGCATTGGCTGAAGAACGGGAGGGGATGATGCAAGCGAGCGGCAGCGTCCTGGAAGGCATCGGAAACACGCCGCTGGTCGCGTTGCGCAAGGTGGTGCCGCCGGACTGCGCGCGAATCGTCGTGAAGCTAGAGGGGCAAAACCCGACCGGGAGCATGAAGGACCGCATGGCGCAGGCGATGGTCGCCCGGGCCGAGGCGGATGGGCGGCTGCGGCCCGGCGACACCATCGTCGAATATACCGGCGGCAGCACCGGCGCTTCCCTCGCCCTGGTCTGCGCCGCCAAGGGATACCGCCTGCGCATCGTCACCTCGCGCGCGTTCAGCGAGGAGAAGCTGACCCAGATGGCGGCCTTCGGCGCGGAGCTGACGCTCATCGAGAGCGAAGGGAACCTGATCACCAAGCAGCTCATCTCGGACATGATCGCCGCCGCGCGGGAGATCAGCAGGCAACCCCGCACCTATTGGACCGACCAGCTCAACAACGCCGACAGCATCGCCGGCTATCATCCGATGGGCGAGGAGATCTGGCGACAGAGCGACGGGAAGGTCGACGCCTTCATCCAGGCCATCGGCACGACCGCCTCGCTGCGCGGGGTCGCGACCGTGCTCCGGCGCCACAACCCGGCCGTCAGGATCGTCGCGGTGGAGCCGGCCGAATCCGCCGTCCTGTCGGGCGGCAAGCCCGGCGCCCACAAGATCGAAGGCATCGGCATCGGCTACGCGCCGCCGATGTGGGACCCGCATCTGGTCGACGAGGTGATCCCGGTCTCGACCGCCGAGGGCGAAGCGATGGCGCGGCGGCTGGCGCGCGAGGAAGGCCTGTTCACGGGCACCTCGTCGGGCGCGAATGTCGTGGCGGCGATCCGGCTGGGCCGCCGCCTGGGCCCGGATGCAACGATCGCCACGCTGCTGGTGGATTCGGGGCTCAAGTATCTGAGCACCGATGTCTATCGGCGGGCCGCAAGGGCCTGACCGGGATCAACGCCCGAGGCGCTTGCCGAACCGGGCATAGAACTCGCCCACGATGCCGCGGCGGAACACCAGCACGCAGATCATGAAGATGATCCCGGTGGCGATGGTCACCGGGAAGGCCGAGGTGGCGAGCGTGTTCTGCAGCGCGACCACCAGGCCCGCGCCGACGATCGGCCCGACCATGGTGCCGATGCCGCCGAGCAGCGTCATCAGGATCACCTCGCCCGACATCTGCCAGCCGACATCCGTCAGGGTCGCGAACTGGAAGACCAGCGCCTTGGCCGCGCCGGCGAGCCCGGCGAGCGCCGCCGACATCACGAAAGCCGCGAGCTTGTAATTGGCCACCGAATAGCCGAGGGAGATCGCGCGGTTCTCGTTCTCGCGGATCGAGCGCAGGATCATGCCGAAAGGCGAATGCACGATGCGCCAGATCGCGAACACCCCGATCAGGAATATCCCCAGCACGGTGTAGTAGATGTTGAGCGGCTGGCGCAGGTCGAGCACGCCGAACAAGGTGCCGCGCGGGACGCCCTGGATCCCGTCCTCCCCGCCGGTGAACGGCGCCTGGACGCAGAAGAAGAAGAACATCTGCGACAGCGCCAGGGTGATCATCGCGAAATAGATGCCCTGCCGCCGGATCGCGAAGAAGCCGATGACGAGGCCGAGCAGCGCGCCGCCCGCGACACCGAGCAGGATGGCGGCCTCCGGCGGCCAGCCCCAGACCTTTGCCGCATGCGCCGTGAAATACGCCGCGCCGCCGAAGAACGCCGCATGACCGAAGGAGAGCAGCCCGGTATAGCCCAGCAGCAGGTTGAAGGCGCAGGCGAACAAGGCGAAGCACAGCATCTTCATGAGGAAGATGGGATAGACGAAGAACGGCGCCGCGATCAGCGCCGCGATGCCGAGCGCGAGCAGGACGCGTTCCACCCGTCCCGTCGTCTCAGAGCGCGCCTGGCGCAGCGTCATCTCGGCCATGTCACGTCTCCTTGCCGAACAGGCCGGCCGGGCGCACCAGCAGGACGATGGCCATGATGACGAAGATCACGATGTTGGACGCCTCCGGATAGAACACCTTGGTCAGGCCCTCGGCCAGCCCCAGCACGTAGCCGGTCACGATCGCACCCAGGATCGAGCCCATGCCGCCGACCACCACCACCGCGAACACCACGATGATGAGGTTCGATCCCATCAGGGGGCTGACCTGGTAGACCGGCGCGGCAAGGATCCCGGCGAGGCCGGCCAAGGCCGAGCCGAGGCCGTAGGTGAGCGTGAGGAGCAGCGGCACGTTGACCCCGAAGGCCTGCACCAGGCTGCGGTTCTCCGTCGCGGCGCGCAGGTAGGAGCCGAGCCTGGTCTTCTCGATCGCGAGCCAGGTGCCGAGGCAGACGATCAGCGAGGCGACGACCACCCAGCCGCGATAGTTCGGCAGGAACATGAAACCGAGATTGGTTCCGCCCGCGAGCAAGGGCGGCACCGGATAGGGATTGCCGGAAACGCCGAAATAGTAGCGGAAGAGCCCTTCCATCACCAGGGCGAGGCCGAAGGTTAAGAGCAGGCCATAGAGCGGATCCACGTCGTAGAGCCGGGAGAGCGCCAGGCGCTCGATGACCACGCCGGTGACGCCGACGATCAGCGGCGCCAGGATCAGAGCGGGCCAGTAACCGATCCCCAGATAGAGCAGGAGCAGATAGCCGGCGAAGGCGCCGAGCATGTACTGGGCGCCATGCGCGAAATTGATGATGCGCAGGAGCCCGAAGATCACCGCCAGGCCGAGGCTCAGCATGGCGTAGAACGAGCCGTTGATCAGCCCCACCAGAAGCTGGCCGAGCAATGCCTGGATGGGGATGCCGAAGATCATCGTCATGATGCTACACGCCCAGCACGTCGTGGAGCTGCGGCATGCGCTCCTTGAGCTCGCCCACCGGGAAACCCGCGATCACCTTGCCATGCTCCATCAGATAGAAGCGGTCGGCAATCCGGCTCGCGAAGCGGAAATTCTGCTCGACCAGCAGGATGGTCATGCCGCGCTTCTTCAGCATCGCCAGGGTCTCGCCGATGCGCTGCACGATGACCGGCGCCAGCCCCTCGGTCGGCTCGTCCAGCAGCAGCGTCTTGGCCCCGGTGCGCAGCATGCGCGCGATCGCGAGCATCTGCTGCTCGCCGCCGGAAAGCTTGCCGCCGGGAGACTTCCGCCGCTCCTTGAGATTGGGGAAAAGGTCGAAGATCTCCTCGACGCCCATACCGCCCTGGGCCACCACCGGCGGCAGAACCAGGTTCTCGTCCACGGTCAGGCTTGTGAATATGCCGCGCTCCTCCGGCACGTAGCCGATGCCGGTATGTGCGGTTCGGTGCAGCGGCAGCCTCATGAGATCCTTGCCTTCAAAGGCAATTCGGCCGGTGCGCTTGCGAAGCAGGCCGATAATGGCGCGCAAGGTGGTCGTCTTGCCGACGCCGTTGCGGCCCAGCAGCGTCACCGTCTCTCCGGGGAAGACCTCAAAGTTCACGCCGTGGAGGGCGTGGCTCTCGCCATACCAGGCGTGCAGGTCGCGGACTTCCAGGAGGGGCGCGGCGCTAGTCATGCTGCGTCCCCATATAGGCGGTGCGCACGCGCTCATCCGCGCTCACGGTCTGGTAGTCGCCTGAGGCCAGCACCTCGCCGCGCTGGAGCACGGTAACCCAGTGGCACAGATTCGAGACGACCTCGAGATTGTGCTCCACCATCAGGACGGCACGGTCCTTCGCCACCGCGCGGATGATCTCCGACACCGTGCCGACATCCTCGTGGCCCATGCCGGCCATAGGCTCGTCGAGCAGCAGCACCTTCGGATCCAGCGCCAGGGTGGTCGCGATCTCCAGCACGCGCTTGCGGCCATAGGAGAGATCGCCCGCCATCTGGTCCGACGCATCGTCCAGCCCGACGGAACGCAGCAACTCCTCCGCGCGCGGGATCAGCGCGTCGAGCGCGGAGATGGACCGCCAGAACTGGACGTGCAGCCCGCGCGGCCGCTGCAGCGCGACCCGGACGTTGTCCAGCACAGTCAGGTGCGGAAAGATCGCCGAGATCTGGAACGAGCGCACCAGGCCCATGCGCGCCACCTTCGCGGGCGAGGTGCGGGTGATGTCATGGCCGAGCAGCTCGATCCGCCCGGCGCTCGGCGGCAGAAACTTGGTGAGCAGATGGAACACGGTCGTCTTGCCGGCGCCGTTCGGCCCGATGAGGGCATGGATCTGGCCGTCATGGACATCGAGATCGACGTTGTTCACCGCCACGAAGCCGCCGAAGTCGCGGCGCAGACCGCGGGCGGAGAGCACCGCCCGCGGACCCTGTTCCGTCATGGTCATGCCGTCAATTCACCAGGGAGCAGCCGCTCTCCGCCGGCTTGATATAGGCCTCGTCGCCGGGAATGGTGGCGAGGACCTTGTAGTAGTCCCACGGCTGCGTGCTCTCGGAAGGCTTCTTCACCTCGAGCAGGTACATGTCGTGGATCATGCGGCCGTTGGGGCCAACCTTGCCGCCGCGCCCGAACACGTCGTCGACCGGCATGGCGTGCAGCTCCTTGGACACCGCCTCGGTCTCGTCGGTACCGGCCTTGTCGATCGCCTTCAGATATTGCGTGACGGCCGAATAGGTGCCGGCGTGCACCATGTTCGGCATGCGGCCGGTGCGCTCCATGAAGCGCTTGGCGAATGCGCGGGACTCATCGTCCAGGTCCCAGTAGAAGCCCTCAGTCAAGGTCAGGCCCTGCGCCGCCTCCAGGCCGAGGCCATGCACCTCCGCAAGGGTGAAGAGCAGCGCCGCGAGACGCTGGCCGCCGGCGACAATGCCGAATTCCGCCGCCTGCTTGATGGAGTTGGAGGTGTCGAGGCCGGCATTGGCGAGGCCGATGACCTTGGCGCCGGAGGCCTGCGCCTGCAGCAGGAAGGACGAGTAATCGGTGGTGGCGAGCGGATGGCGCACCGCACCCACCACCTGGCCGCCCTGCGCCTTCACGAAATTGGAGGTCTGCTCCTCCAGCGAATAGCCGAAGGCGTAATCCGCGGTGAGGAAGTACCAGGTGTCGCCGCCCTGCTTCACCAGGGCACCGCCGGTGCCGACCGCGAGCGCATGGGTGTCATAGGCCCAGTGGAACCCATAGGGCGAGCAGGCCTTGCCGGTCAGGTCCGTGGTGGCGGCGCCGGTCACGATATTGATCTTCTTCTTCTCGGCCGAGATGCCCTGGACGGCGAGCGCGACGGAGGACGTCGTCAACTCCATGATCGCGTCGACCTGCTCTGTATCGTACCACTGGCGCGCGATGTTGGAGGCGATGTCAGGCTTGTTCTGGTGGTCGGCGCTGATCACCTCGATCATCGCGCCCTGCACTTTCCCGCCGAAATCCTCGACTGCCATCTTGGCCGCCTCGAACGACCATTTGCCGCCGAAATCGGCGTAGACGCCGGACTGGTCGTTGAGGATGCCGATCTTCACCTTGCCGTCCGAAGTCTCGGCGAATGCGGCGGGAACGGCGATGGTGGCGGCAGCAAGGATGGCCGCCGACATGAGATATGTGAGCTTCACGTGCAAACTCCTCCCAGATGGTCAACCTCCGCAAGAACATCGGAGGCTGCGCGACGGCCTTAGGTGGCCGACTGATATAAGTTCACGAAGAGACGGAGCGTTCCCCCGATCGCACCGTCATGCAACAACGCGCCCGGGTCGGAGGCCCGGACGTGCATGCAAGACGCTAGCCCGATGGCGAAACCGTCTTCAACGTCTACTTAGGTCGGAGCCGCCAATTCAATCCGCGCATTGGTTAGGACAAGACCATCCTGCACGCGCGGGCTTTCATGCGCGTGCGGCGCGGGGCAGGAGTCGCGGAGCTGATGCCCCGCGAGGCTTCCGAACTGGCGCGCCGCATCGCCCACAATTCCGCCTCGCCATAATGCGGAGGCGGTCTGCCGCCATTGCAGGAACGCGGAAATGCGGGGCGACGCGAACCCTTACTCCGGTCAGGTCAGCTGCTTCAATCCGGTCGGAGTCTTGATCAGCGCCCTGTATCGAACCCTAGGGCCGTGGACGATGATCGGCGGGTGGTCGATGGCAAGCTCGCGGTAGAGCGTCTCGATGCTGATGGGATCTGGATGCTCCAGTACAAGAGAATGGAGCCGCGCACCCAGATCGGGGATCGAGGCCACATAGCTGGAATCGCCTTGATGATCGATAATCGAAGGGGCGGCACCTTCGAGGGGAAGGGAACCATCCTTAGGGATGGTGAAAGCGAAAGTCGGGTACGCCGCTGGAAGGGAAACCTTGTCACCGAAGATTGCATCGTGGATTGAGGCAATGGAATCGATCGCTTCCGTGTTGGCGACCCACCCGCGCAGGCGTCGACCTTCATTCCAGTCCGCTCTGACTTGCTCCTGATTGTCGAGACCGAACCAGCGAAGGCGCCCAGGCTCGGCTCCCTCCGGGTCGAGAGCCACGATCTCCAGATATACCGAGTTTCCGAGCTGAAGCCGGTGATTGTGGGTGCCCATGTAGTCGTGACGGGTCCCGAACGGCACGTCCAGGTCGAGGCAATGTTGGACATGCGAAACCCCTTCGGCCAGGGTTGGGGCTATCACGGTGAGATGGTCGAGCTTCAGCAAACGCAGCGCATTCCAGAGTGTCGAGATTCCGGACGATTCAACATACCTGAAACGCATGGCCGGCTAAGGGCTCTTCGCGTAACGGTCGCGCTCAGGTTTGTCGCATCGGCTCGGCGGGATAGCGGTCATCGGTCATCCAAACTCGGCGACGAATAAACCCGTCCCAGACTGACAGATCATCTCATCTGCACCCGACGCAGCCTTCCAGAAGATGATGACGAAGTCCTTCCCGGCACCTGCCCGTCGGCGGCGCATAGCCACGCATGCCCTGCTCGGCAGAAAGCGCGCGGAGATCAACATGAGAGGTCGAGTCGATGTTTGAACCTCATCAACAAAGGTTCTTCGTCAAAATATAGATAAGATCCTCCCTTTTTTTACTGCAAATGCTTCGTCAATTACAATTGACACTTGCCGATTTCATGCTTCCCTAGGAAGTGCAGAGCAAGTTGGTGAGCATGATGAGCATATTATTTAATAAATATTCAGAAAATTGCAATAAATCGAAAGGTAAGGCGCGCAGGCGCAGCCTCATGACTGGGGGGTCGGCCTGCACGCTCGCGCTTGCCGGTCTCGGGTCACCTGCGGATGCGGCCACCTTTACCGCCTCCAACCAAACAGAACTTTATCAGGCGGTAGCAAGTGCCCAGGCGAGCGCGGATGCAGACTCGACCATTGTCCTGACGGGCAGCTTCACCGTCTCCAATCCGTTTCCCTCGATCAGTACCGCCAAGGACATTACGATCGATACGGGCGCCAACACTCTGACTTTTGCGACAGCCGCCACCTTCGACATAGCATCCGGCGCGGTGCTGACGTTCTCCGGTCAGGTCGTGAACACGAACCGGGTCCTGGATAAGAATGGCGCGGGCGAACTTGTGCTCAACAGTTCCGGCTCCGGCTTTACCAGGATCGGACTCAATGCAGGCCACACACTGGTCAACGGCGGCGACGAATTCACGTTTGGCACCTCCACCGGTGGCACAACAGCCCAGTTGGGCGTTGCGACCGGCGCCAACGCGGTGGCGAGCCTGACCGTTTCCGGTGCAGGAACCCGGCTGGTCGCCACGGGTACCGACCCCACAGACCTCAGTGCCGGCGCGAATAGCCAGTCGACCCTGACCATCGAAGATGGAGCATACTTCGGCGCGAGAGGCATAAGGGTTCACACCACAGGCTCAAGAGGCCTCGCTACCATCAATGTGACTGGAGCAGGGTCGACGCTGGAAGGCGCCGCATTTGTGTCTGCCAATGGAACCAGCCATGTGCACGTGCGAGATGGGGGAGTCATCAGCATAAGCGGAAACAGCTCTCTCGGGGGCGTGGCCACCATTGGATACGCCGATGCAATGGTCACGGCTGAAGTGTCCGGCGACGGGTCGAGGTGGGAGTCCGATTTGACACTCGGCATGTATCGAGGCTCGCTTTCAGTTCTCGACGGCGGGGTCGTATCGGCAACGACGGTAAACATCGCCACCAATCCGAACGGCGCTGTCCCCAACTTCAATGTTCTTGTTTCCGGCGCGGGTTCAGAGCTGATTGGAAGCGCCATGAGCCTCGGAACCACCGGAACCGGCACCCTGACCATTGCCGATGACGGCAGGGTGGTCGTCGGCGCTGGCGGCTCCCAACTCCTGGTGGGAGGTGCCGACGCAGACAGCAATGCCACCCTGAACATCGGCGGAGCAGAAGGCGAAGCAGCAGTGGCCGCCGGTACGCTTGAGGCATCGGCGGTTCAACTCGCGGCAAGCGCCGTGATCAACTTCAATCACCTTGAAACCGATTACGCCTTCGACATACCCATCAATGGCAGCGGCGCGATCAACCAGATCGCCGGGCGGACCATCTTCACCAGCGGCCAACTGGGATTTGCGGGCCTCACGAGCGTCTATGGCGGCTATCTCGAGGTGAACGGCGCCCTTGGCGGGACCGTGGACGTTCGCGGCGGCGTGCTCGCCGGCACCGGTTCGGTCGGTACCACCACGAACTTCGCCGGTGGAGCCGTCGCGCCGGGCAGCAGCGGAACCGGCGTGCTGACGATCGAGGGCGACTACACCAGCAATGGGGGCGCGCTCCGGATCGAGGCCGAACTCGGCCATGACCTCTCGCCCACCGATCTTCTGGTCATTACCGGCGATTCGATTCTCGGAACCGGGGCAACGCAGGTCTTCGTGACCAATCTTGGTGGGCTTGGGGCGGAAACGACCGGCGATGGCATCAAGATCGTCGATGTCACGGGTGGGGGTGCGTCCGCGGCCGACGCCTTCGTGCTCAGCGCCCCGGCGATCGGCGGCGCCTACAGCTACAGCCTGTTCCAGCACGGCATCGCCGATCCTGCCGACGGCGACTGGTACCTGCGCGCTGCGGGCCTCGCCCCGACGGTGCCCATCTACGAGAGCTACCCGATCATGCTGCTCGGCCTGACCGAACTGCCAACCTTGCAGCAGCGCGTCGGCGATCGCTACTGGCCACGCGCCGAAGGCGCCGACCCGGCGGCGGACGCCGCCACGGGCTATGCGGGTCCGCGCAACCTGTGGACCCGCATCGAAGGCGCCCATCGCCACGGCGAGGGGGATTCGACCACCGGCCTCGCCTATGACAGCAACCGCTTTCTCGTGCAGGGCGGGATCGACGGCCTGCTCGCCGAGAACGGCTCGGGCGTGCTGATCGGCGGCCTCAACGCACAATATGGCCGGATCGACGCCGACATATCGTCGGATACCGGGGACGGCGACAATTCGACCGACAGCTACGGCGCTGGCGCGACGCTGACCTGGTACGGCACCAACGGGACCTATGTCGACGGACAGGCGTCGGTTGCCTATCTGTCGAGCGACCTGGCCGCCGACGGGATCGGCGAACTCGTCGATGACAATGAAGGCGTCGGCTACGCCTTCAGCATCGAAGCCGGCCGCAGGATCGCTGAGGGCAACTGTCGCTCACTCCGCAGGCGCAGCTCGCCTACGCCTCGGTCGATTTCGACGACTTCACGGATCCCTACGGCGCGAATGTCTCGCTTGACAGCGGCGACAGCCTGAAAGGCCGGATCGGCATGGCGCTGAACTACGACGCGGGAACCGGCGAGGGCCGCAGCCATGTCTACACGATCGTCAATCTGACGTACGAGTTCCTGGACGGAACGGCAGTCGACGTGGCGGGGGTCGACGTCGCCTTCGAGCCGGATTCCTTCGGCGCGGAGCTCGGCCTCGGCGGTACCTATCGCTGGGCCGGCGGCAAATACGCGCTTTCCGGCGAGGCGCTCGCCTCCAACAGCTTCGAGGGCAGCTACGGCTTCACGGGCACGCTCGGCTTCAGCGCGGCCTTCTAGGCGATCGTGCGGGAAGAGCGTCCGGACCGATGGGCGTCTCATCTTTCCTTGTCTGCGTCCCGGCGGCATGAACGCGGCGGGCGGGCACCTTCGCTGCCCCTCGGACGGCCCCTTGACATGCTTGGACGCTCGTCCTACGGTCCGTCTAGGACGCTCGTCCAAGTCCGGGGAGATCATGACCGACAAGCCGACCCGCGACCAGATCGTCGAGGCTGCCGACCGGCTGTTCTACCGGCAGGGCTACGAGCACACCTCGTTCTCGGATATCGCAGATGTGGTGCGGATCTCGCGCGGCAACTTCTACTACCACTTCAAGACCAAGGACGAGATCCTGGACGCGGTGGTCGAGGCACGCCTGGCGAACACGCAGGCGATGCTGGAGCGCTGGGAGTCCGCGGGGAAGACGCCGGCCGACCGCATCCGGAGCTTCATCAACCTCCTGATCGCGAACCGGGCGGACATCAAACGCTACGGCTGCCCGGTCGGCACGCTGTGCGGCGAGCTGGCGAAGCTCAATCACGCCGCCCAAGGCGAGGCGAACAAGCTGTTTACGCTGTTCCGGACGTGGCTGGGCCAGCAGTTCACGCTGCTCGGCCGTCCGAATGATGCCGATGCGCTGGCGATGCATCTGCTCGCGCGCAGCCAGGGCGTTGCCACTCTGGCGAACGCGTTCCAGGACGAGTCCTTCATCCGGGAGGAGGTCGCAGCGATGCACGCGTGGCTCGAGGCCTGCGCGGAAGACGCCAAGCCTGCATCCCGGCCAAAGCGCAAGCACACAGGGCAGAGATCATCAAGGGTGAGGTGAGCCGGAATGTTCATCGTGCTGCTCCGATTTGCCGCCAACAGAGGCGAGGCCAGCCGCTTGATGGACGGCCACAAGCACTGGCTCCAGCGCGGCTTCGACGACGGCGTGTTCCTGCTGGCCGGCAGCCTGCAGCCGGGCCTGGGCGGCGCGGTGCTGGCGCACAACACGACAATGACGGATCTGCGGGCGCGGGTGAACGCCGATCCATTCGTCGCGGAAAACGTGGTCAGCGCCGAGATCCTGGACGTCGCACCATCGCGAAGCGACGCGCGGCTCGCGTTCCTGGGCGGCTGAACACATGAGCACGATTCTGGGGCCGGACGGGAAGCCGCGCTGCCGCTGGTGCGCGGCGGCACCGGAATTCCTGGCCTATCACGACGCCGAATGGGGCTTCCCGGTCAAAGACGATCGTCGCCTGTTCGAGAAGCTGTGCCTGGAGGGCTTCCAGTCCGGCCTGAGCTGGCGCACCATCCTCGCCAAGCGCGAGAACTTCCGCGCCGCGTTCCATGGCTTCGATTTCGACCGCGTCGCGCGCTTCACCCAGCGCGATGTCGAGCGCCTGCTGAAGGACGAGGGCATCGTGCGCCATCGCGGCAAGATCGAGGCCGTCATCAACAACGCCCGGCGTGCGCGGGAACTGGTCAAGGAGGAGGGCTCGCTCGCCTCCTTCCTCTGGCGCCACGAGCCGGACCACAACGAGCTTGCCGAGCCGCAGAGCGCATCCACGTCGGCGCAATCCATCGCGCTGTCCAAGGATCTGAAGAAACGTGGCTGGCAGTTCGTCGGGCCGACCACCGTCTATGCCCTCATGCAGGCCATGGGGCTGATCAACGACCACGCCGAGGATTGCGTGATCCGCGCCAAGGTCGAGCGCGCCCGGAGGGCGTTCAAGCGGCCCTGAACACACGCCTCCCTGGCTACCGGCGCTTCCTGCCGCGCGCAGGCGGCGGTTCTCCCCTGCCCTCCGCGCGCTCGTCATGGGCTTTCAGCACCCGCTTGGGCGCCTGAGCGCGCCACACGCGGACCAGGTTCGCCTTGGCCCAGGCGAGATCGAGCTTTTCCGGGCGCATCAGGACCAAGGGCGAGTCCCTGTAATGGGCGGTGACGAAGAAGGTGCCGGGATCGGCCTCCACCAGCATGTCGCGCTCCTTGATCGGCACCCTGAAGACCGGCGCGTCGGCATGCGGGCTCCACCACACCCAGAGCTTGCCATGCGCCTTCAGCGTCGGCTGGCCGTAAGATGTTGTCTCCTCGACTCCCGGCAGGCCGAGGCCAAGCGCCAGCGCCTTGATCCGGTTCCAGACGGGCTGCCGTTCCGGCTTCACTCACTCACGTCCCATCGTGTGGATCGGTGCGAAGCAGCCATAGATGAGGCGCGTGTTGTCGAACGGGATCTCTCCAGAGACGTCCAGCGCGCCATCGGCATGCATCTTCGCCTCGGCAGCCTCGAGGCTCGCCTTGTCGGGCCAGATCTGCCAGGAAAACACGATCTTTTCGCCTGGCCCTGCATCGACCGCGCGGCGGAAGTCGGTCGTCTTGCCGTCTGGGACGTTGTCCTCCCAGGACTCGACGATCTCGAGACACCCATATCGCTTCAAGATTCTCGCCCCGCTCTGGGCCCATGCGCGATAGGCCTCCATCTTCTCCTCGGGCACGGGAATCACGAGTCCCACGACGTACATGGCGAGGCTCCCAAAAGATGATGCGCGTCACGGCGCGCCGGCGGATCGGTCACGGACCTTCTTTGGATAGGCGGATGCGGCGCATCTCGTCCAGCTTTTCGGCCAAAACATGGTCACCGCCGATGGCCGTATCCGCCACGGACGATACCGGCTTCACCGCCGACGGCACGTTCATTGACGGGGTGCTGCATCACGGCGGCATGATCTTGTATCGGCGGGAATAGCTGGGAGGCGGCCGGCCTGGGACCTTCGCTGCGCGATGCGCGACGCCGTCAACGGCTACGACGGCGCGACGCGTCATGCGACGCATGACCAGCAAGGGCAAGCGGCCCATCTGTCGTCGGGGCAGGAACTTAAGTTCAGGCGAGATCCGGGATGTCAGTCCTTGTGGATCGGATCGATCCACTTGACCGTTTCGGGCTGTTCGACGGGCGCGATGTCGAGATTGACGACCACCGCCTCGCCGTCGCTGCGCACCAAGACGCATTCCAGCACCCCCTCGCGCGAGGCGTTGATCTCCTGGTGCGGGACATAGGGCGGGACATAGATGAAGTCGCCGGGCCCGGCCTCGGCGACGAATTCCAGCTTCTCGCCCCAGCGCATGCGGGCCTTGCCGCGCACCACATAGATGACGCTCTCCAGCGGTCCATGGTGATGCGCGCCGGTCTTGGCATTGGGGTGGATGTGGACAGTGCCGGCCCACAGCTTCTGGGCGCCGACCCGCGCATAGGTGATGGCGGCCTTGCGGTCCATGCCCGGCGTCTGCGCGGTATTGCCGTCGAGCGAGCCGCCGGGCATCACGCGGACTCCGTCGTGCTTCCACTTGCCGGCCTGCTCGGGCTTCGGATCGATCGACATGTCATGCTCTCCGCGGAAAGTCCGTAAAAGTCTGCGACGAGGCGTGCCGATAGTCCAATGGAAACCCAATCGCCAGTCCTTCTCACGCCCATGGGGCGGTTCATGCTCTCCCGCAGGCCGAGCTGCGGCCTAGGGCGCGCGTCTGCACCTTAACAAAAGATACGGCAATTCGCATGACCAATGCTATCGGCGCGCTGCGGCATTCGAAACGGAACCACTCCCGATCCTGCCGGTTTGCCTTGATCACGCGCGCACCGCTCCTTGGAGTAGCAAAATGAAAGCCATCAACCTGATCACCCTCATTCTCGCCATCATCGGCGGCATCAACTGGGGCCTGGTCGGCGCCTTCCAGTTCGATCTCGTCGCGGCAATCTTCGGCGGGCAGAATGCGGCGTTGGCGCGCCTCGTCTACGTCCTGGTCGGCCTTTCCGCCTTGTGGCAGCTGATCCCGTTCTTCCGGGCCATCCGCGTCGGCGAGGAGCGAGCCGAGCGGCACGTCTAACCAGGCGCTTTCGAAGCGAACAGTCGACACACCTAGGGCGAGCAGCACGCATCGGCGTGTCTGCTCGCTTTCTCTCACCAGTTGAGCGCCGCCTTTGCATGTAAGCCGGACTAAGCGGCGACCAAATCGAAGTGGCGACAATCTGTCCTCGCGGCTTCCATGAACGGCACACACGTCCGCTGACACCTTCGGCTATTGGCCGCGTGTGGTCGGTTGCGATCAACAGACCGAGTAGCCGCGGATCTGCGACCAGCACGTGCGAGAAGCCAAGCAGTAGTCCGTTTCGCACCCGTAGATGATCGCACTGCGCCGTCAGTGATGCCGAACACCAGTGTGGGCATCGGCATGCACCGTGCCAACAGGACCGAATTTCTCGGAATGCTGGCCATTAGGGGTCGGCAGGGCATTTTTTCCGTTGTGTCCGCAACCGTACGTGCATATAATGTCCCCTTCGGGTCCTCAGGTCGCACAGTCCTTATCGCCGACCCAACGCTCTCGCTGAACAAAGCGATCCTAATCACGAAGCGAACGCTCGCGCTGCATTCAGCCGGCGTAGACGCTTGCATCGATCATGAGGGCGCAAAGACTCTTGTTGGACGCTTTCTATGGCGCATCTGGTCGAAACCCCTGGCGTTGGCGCATCCCTTCCGGTATCGGCGCTCTCCACGGCTGAACTGAGGCGCCATCCAGGGCGTCCTCCCGACCATGAATCGGAAAACCGCCACTTGATCGCATTGGCGACGGAGATGGCGACGGCGCCCCACCGCATCCTGCAGCAGCTCGCTGAAAGCGCGCTGTCCCTGTGCCACGCCCATTCGGCCGGCCTCAGCCTGTTGGAGGAGGGCGACCAGAGAAATCTGCGCTGGCGCGCCATCGCCGGAGCATGGTCTCCATATCTGGGCGGCGGCACGCCGCGAGACTTCGGTCCTTGTGGCACCGTGCTGGACCATAGCATGCCACTGTTGTTTTCACATCCGGAGCGGGACTTTCCCTATCTCCGAGAAGTCACGCCTCTCCTTGATGAAGGCATTCTTATTCCGTTCTACAGCAGAGGCGAAGCGGTCGGGACGATCTGGGTGGTCTCCCATGACGAGACCTGCCGCTTTGACACAGAAGACCTGCGGGTGATGACCAATCTCGGCGCCTTCGCGGCGGCGGCCTATCAAGTTTCGCTGTCGCTCAACCAGGCCCAGCGGATCGCAACCGTCGTGGAATCGTCCAGCGATGCGATCGTGAGCCAAAATCTCGATGGTGTCTTCACCACGTGGAACCCGGCGGCAACGCGGCTCTTCGGCTACATGGCCGAAGACATCATAGGCCAGCGCGTTTCCATCCTGATCCCGCCGGATCGCCGGGACGAGGAGCGCAAGATGATCGAGCGCATCCAACGCGGCGAGCGCATCAAACACTATGAAACGATTCGCAGGCGCAAGGATGGAAGCCTGGTTCCGGTTTCACTGTCGGTTTCGCCGCTCAGGAACCACGATGGCAAGATCATCGGCGCCTCGAAGGTGGCCCGCGACATCTCCGAGCGCAAGCAAAAGGAAGCGCATGTTGCTCTCCTCTCTCGGGAGGTTGACCACCGTTCCAAGAACCTTCTATCGCTGGTGCAGGCAACGGTGCGCCTTGCGCATGGGGATACGCCCGATGCCATCAAGACGGCAATCGAAGGACGCGTCCGGGCTCTTGCGAACGTGCACAACCTGCTGGGAAAGGCGCACTGGATCGGTGTCGATATCCGCAGCTTGATCTCGGCGGAGCTCTCGCCCTACAGCGCCGACGGGAAGTCGCGCGCGGAACTTGTTGGGCCGGAATTGCTGTTGAAGTCGCGGTCGGCGCAAACGATCGCCGTTGCCTTGCACGAGTTGACAACCAATGCAGTCAAGTATGGAGCGCTGTCAACGAAAGCGGGCAGGGTCCAAGTGGAGTGGTCGATTGCCTCAGACCGGAAGCTCGTCATCGTGTGGACCGAGTCCAACGGTCCACCTGTAACGCCGCCATCACGTCGCGGCTTTGGCACTTTGGTCCTTGAACAGATTGTAAAGGGCCAAATGAACGGGGAAGCAAACCTCGCCTGGCGCGCAAGCGGACTCGTGTGCACGCTTACGGTGGACCCTGCCATTGAGCTCTGACGCGGCCATTGAGCTTGCGCTCCTAAAACCTGCTTTCGAGAGCCAGACGTGATCGCCGCTCGTAACGGCCACGTCTCCATTGACCTTCTGTTATCGACGAGCCCTCTGAACAAAGGTCCAGTAACCCGAGCCGAACGGTCGGCAGACTGACACCAGAGCGAGCAGCACGCGGCGGCGCATCTGTTCGCTCCCGTTCACGGTGAGGCGCCACCTGCATCAGCTGTGGCAGACCAGCGTCGCGGTAGCGTTGGTGCGACTCACTGCTGAGATCAGTGCCTCTGCCGCCGAGCGCAGGCTGTTGGCGGTCATCGCGTCAACCCCCGTGCTGCCAGCTCTTAAAGACGAATTCTAGGCTATAGCCGTCCGGGTCCCTGAGTTGCGCCGCATAGTAGCGGGGATCGTAGTGAAGCTGCGGCGCCGGTGCGTGGATCTCGGTCGCCCCGGCGGCCAGAGCCTCGATGTGGGCGGCATCCACCATGGCTTCGGACTCCGCGACAAAGCCGACATGCACTGCGCCGGGTGCCGCCATGCCCTGCTTCAGCCAGAAGAACATCCGGCCGTTGGCACCGAAGCCCTTGAGGTCGGGATGCCCCGCCGGGCCGTCCTTGCCGGCATAGTCGAGACGGGCAGTGATCCCGAGCACCGGAAGCACTCATTCGTAAAAGGCGACCGACTGCGCGGTATCGCCTACTGTTAGAAAGATGTGATCGAGCATGTGAACCTCCTCGGATGATGTAGCCGCCGCCGATTTCGATGCTCTACGCGTTGATCCAGCGGTTGTCGCCCGAACGCGACCTTTCCTGTAAAGCTCCATTGTTGTCTGGCACGCTCTGACTCCTATTGCTTCGCTCTGCTAGGCCGCTCTCAGAGGAGCTTGTCCGGCGTTGCCGGCAGTTCGCGGATACGCTTGCCGGTGGCGTGGAAGATGGCGTTGGTGATCGCCGGCGCGACGCCGACCATTGCGATTTCGCCGACGCCTTTCACCCCGAGCGGGTTCACGTGCAGGTCGTGCTCCTCGACGAAGATCGCCTCCATGACGGGCGGCGTGTCGGCGTGAACCGGTACCGGGTACTCGGCGAGGTTCGCATTCGGGACGCGCCCGTTGCGCGCGTCCAAGACCGCATGCTCCATCAGTGCCATCCCGATGCCGCCGATCATCCCTCCGATACACTGGCTTCTGGTCAACTTCGGATTGACGATGCGGCCGGCGCCGTATGCTCCCACCATGCTCCGAACGCGGGTCTCGCCAAGATCCGGATCGACGGCGACCTCCACGAACACGGCCCCGAAGGCATGCATCGAGAACCGCTGGCTCTCATCGCCCGGATTCGTGTCTACCGAAGCCTCGACGGGTTGGCCGATGCGGCGCACCGCCTCCAGAAGGTCATTGGCGCCGCCGCGCGCGAGTGCGTCCTCGCGCGCCTTGCGGCAGGCCGCCTGGACAGCGCTGCCGACGCTGGCCATGGTCAGTGAGCCCCCGTGCACCGGGGCGTTCGGGAGCCGGGTATCGCCGAGGACGAATTTCACCCGCTCGATCGGCAGGCCCAGGGCTTCGGCCGCCACCTGCGTCATGGAGGTCCAGGTTCCCGGCCCCATGTCGCTGGCCGCGCTCGTCACCTCGGCGGTGCCGTCTGGCAAGAGGCGCGCCATGGCCGAGGCCGGCGCGAAGTTCATCGGGTAGGTGGCGGTCGCCATGCCCCAGCCAATCAGCAAGCGTCCGTCGCGCATGGAGCGCGGCTGCGCGCTGCGGCGACTCCACCCGAAGCGCTCGGCAGCAGCCCGGTAGCACGCCCGGGTCGAGCGGCTGGAGAACGGGAGCTTTTTAAACTCGTCCCGCTCCGGTTCGTTGAGCAGGCGCAACTCGACAGGATCCATGTTCAACGCGACAGCGAGTTCGTCCATGGCAGATTCGAGCGCGAACACCCCGCTAGCCTCGCCAGGCGCGCGCATGTAGGTCGGCGTATGCACGTTCATACGCGCGAGGCGGTGGCGCGTGTCGACGTTCGGGCAGGAATACAGGAACCGGCTTGCGTTCAGGAGCGCCTCCGAGAATTCCTCGTAGGTCGACGTCTCTTGATAGCCATCGTGCATGATCGCGGCGAGACGCCCGTCGCGCGAAGCGCCGAGGGCGACCTGCTGCACCGTATGCGGGCGGTAGCCGACGCCGTAATACATCTCCCGGCGCGACAGCATCACCTTCACGGGGCGTCCGGCAGCGCGGGCGCCAAGGGCCGCCAGCGTGACGTGCGGCCACGTCCGCAGCGACGAGCCGAAGGCGCCGCCGACGAAGGGCGAAATCACGCGGACGTTCTGAGCCGGAATGCCGAACACGGCCGCGATCTCCTCGGCTGTGTTGTGCACCCATTGCGTCTTGTCCCAGAGCGTCAGGCGATCGCCATCCCATGCCGCGATCGTGGCATGCATCTCGATCGGGTTGTGGTTCTCGCGCGGGTGGATGTAGGTTTGCTCCACCTTGACCTCGGCGGACGCGAGCGCTCCCTCGGGATCGCCGCGCCGGGTCGCCGGCGGCCGGACCTCGCCCTGGTCGGTCTTCTGCTGCGTCGGCTGGACCGGCGCGACACGGGTGATGTCGGTTGTCCAGCTTTCCGGCGTGTAAGTGACGCGCACCAGCGCCGCCGCGTGCCGGGCCTGTTCGACGGTGTCTGCGATCACGAGAGCGATGGGTTGGCCCTGATGGCTGACCCGGTCGTCTTGGAGCACGTGCAGGCGCTCCCCGACCTGCGGATCGACGGCGCCCTTGTGCGGGCTATAGGGGAGCCGTGGTGCGTTCCGATGCGTCAGCACTGCGACGACGCCGGGGCCGCGTTCGGCCGCGGCGCTGTCGATCGAAGCGATGCGGCCGTTCGCGACCGTGCTCCGCACGATGGCGCCATGGGCCTGACGCGGCAGATCGAATTCTGCTGCATACCTGGCGGCGCCGGTAACCTTCTGCCGACCGTCGACCCGGCTGACGGGTTGTCCGATGAAAGCGGTGGTCATGCGCGCGCTCCCGCAATTTCGACGGCGCGCACGATGGCGCGCTGCATGAGTTCAATCTTGAAGTCGTTATGCCCGCGGCCCTGCGCCCCGTCCGCGGCGAGCGCTGCCGCCCGGCGGAGTGCCGCCGGATCGAGGCCCCCGCCAGCGAGCGCCGCCTCGACCCGCGGAACACGCCATGGCTTGGTGCCCACCCCGCCGAGGGCGACGCGCGCCTGCCGGATGGTGCCGCCATCCATGTCGAGCGCCACCGCGGCGGAGACCACCGCGAACTCGAAGGAGGCGCGGTCGCGCACCTTGAGGTAGTGCGAGCGTCGGGCCATGGGGCTGGCCGGCACGGTGATGGCCGTAATGACCTCACCGGGTTCGAGTACCGTCTCGAGGTGGGGCGCATCGCCGGGCAGGCGGTGAAACTCCGCCAGCGGCACCGTGCGGTCTCCGCCTGCCCTGCGCACCTCGACGGATGCACCGAGCGCGACCAGCGCCACCGCAAGGTCCGAAGGATTGGCGGCGATACAGTGCTCGCTCGTGCCGAGCACCGCATGCCAACGGTTCTCTCCGCCCACAGCGGCGCAGCCGGAGCCTGGCGCACGCTTGTTGCAAGCGGCGTAGCCGACATCGCGGAAGTATGGGCAACGGGTGCGCTGCAGGAGGTTGCCGCCCATGGTGGCTTGGTTGCGCACTTGTGGGCTGGCCGAGTTCAACAGCGCCTCTGAGATGACGGGAAACTGCTCGATGATCCTGGGATGCGCGGCCACGTCAGCCATCGTGGCGGCGGCGCCGAGCCGCAGGCCCTGCGGTCCGATTTCGACGCGGTTGTCCAGAAGACCCGCGAGGCTGATGAGCCGATCGGGCCGACGCACGTACTCCTGCAGGAGCTGCACCATGTCGGTGCCGCCGGCGATGTATTCGGCGGGTGCGTCGTTGCGGCCAGCCTGGGCGCCGAAGGCGAGCGCGGCGGGCAGATCGCGTGGTCTTTCGAGGGTAAAGGGGTGCATGGCTCAGCCTCCCTGCGTCGCGCTGGGCGCCGCAGCCGCGTCCTGGATCGCAGCCACGATATGGTCGTAGGCGCCGCAGCGGCACAGGTTGCCGCTCATCCACTCGCGGATCTCCTCCGGCGAGCCGGCATGGCCCTCGTTGATGCAGGCGACGCCCGCCATGATCTGCCCGGACGTGCAATAGCCGCACTGGAAGGCATCGCGCTCGATGAAGGCGGCCTGCAGCGGGTGGAGCACCTCGCCCTGGGCGAGGCCCTCGATGGTCGTTATCTCGCGTCCCTCCATCAGGGCGGCCAGCGACAGGCACGATTTAACACGCTTGCCGTCCATCAACACCGTGCAGGCGCCGCACTGGCCGAGACCGCAACCCTTCTTCGAGCCGGTGAGATGGAGATGCTCGCGTACGGCGTCGAGCAGCGTGGTGCGCGGGTCAAGCGTCAGCCGATGCTCTTTCCCGTTGATGCGAAGCATAACCTCTAGCGGAGTAGGCGTGCTGGCGGCATCTTGCGCGGCTGCGGGTGAGACGGGTCCCCACATGAGCTGCCCTCCGGCCAGCAGACCGCCAGTCGCGGCCGTAAGCACCAGCACCTCTCGCCTTGTGATCTCGTCGCTGCTCATTGTCGGCCTCTGATGTCGACGTCGTGCTCTCGTCCGTCCGCTCGGGAGCAGATGCCCCATGCTGCCAACCGCTTGTTCTGGAGACTCGTTCCGCGCGGGGCCCGTAATCTGCAAAGACCCATAAACGGGACGAATGGAAGAAGCGCGTAGCCCTGAATGACCTCAAGGCATGATCGCCGTGCGCATTGCACCGGACATGCGTATGGCGGTGGTGGGATCCCCGTCATACTTCGAGACGCGATCGGAACCGAAAAGGCCTCAGGACCTGCTTGGCCACAACTGCATCGCTTTGCGCTTGCCGACGCATGGCGGCCTCTACGCCTGGGAATTCGAGAAGGGCGGTCGCGAACTCAAGGTTCGTGTCGAGGGTCAGATTGTCTTCAAACACGACAGCTCAAATCCTGCAAGCCGCTCTGGCTGGGCGAGGCGCGCCAGCGGTTGCTCGGCTTTGAACGCGTCGAACTTGCGCCCGGAGAAGCGAAGGAGATCACGGTCCAGGCGGACCCGCGCCTGCTTGCCAGGTTCGACGGAGCAGCCGGCCAGTGGCGTATCGAAGGCGGGACGCACCGCATCGTGCTCGGAACGAGCGCCACTCAGGTCAGCGCAAGCGCCGATGTGGAGCTGAGGGCGCGGCTCTTCGGGAAATGACTCATGGCCGATGCCTGAGGACCGGGCCGATGCAGTTGTTCCATCATCACGCGAACACTATCATGCATCCACTTGCCGGTCTGCTCAGTCCCTTGATCGGTCGCCATGTCATGCTCTCCGCGGATATCGGTGAAGTCTGCGGCGAGGGGTGCCGATAGTCCAATGGAAGAACACCGACGCCGCAGCCTCACTCGCACTCGATGGTGCTCGGCGGCTTGCTGGCATACTTGTAGACCACGCGGTTGATACCGCGAGCTAGCCTCATCGATCTCGTCGAGATAGATCATGGATGTCGAATGCATCATCGCGATGCTTGGATCGCGGGAGCCAGAATACTTGTTCTGAATGGCCATGATATCCGTCCGCTGGTCACGATCGCGGACCTGATCGAACCCATCGCGGTCGCGATGGCAGGCGTGTTGCCTGCAGGCGCTCACCTCGACGCCGTCGGCGGCAGCATGCCCTACCTGCGCGAACTGCAGCCAGACTGCGTGCTGGCGCTCGCCTTTTTCACCGATTATCGCCACTCGCTCGAAGCGCAAGCCGGCGAAGTGATCGACGCCCGCACTCAAGGCCTCGTCCCTGCCGACTGGCAGGCCACCGAGACCGGCGAAGTGATCGCCGGCACCCGGCCGGGCCGCACCAGCGCCGCGCAACGCACGATCTACCGCTTGCTCGGCGTCGCAGCGCAGCACCTGGCGGCGGCGGATTTCATTGCGGCACGGGCGGCAGAGTGTAGGGTTGGATCGAGATTGCGCGGCAGTGACATTGGCAGACAATAAAACCAACGTTTAGTAGTGTGATGCTATCGCAACTGGAGCTGCTTGGGGGGTAGCTATGCTTGTTCGCTATGCGCTTGTTTGCTTTTTGGGAGCGATCGTTGGAGGCGCGGTTGTTTGGTTGGGCCAAACTGGCAGTTTTAACTTGCGACCTGTTGGAATGACCTATGCGGACTTGGCCGCCATCCTGCTAACCTCTGTTGCCGTAATTGTTGCGATCTTTGGCGGCGTATTGGCTCTTGCCGCTCTTTGGGGGTTTAATCAGCTAAAAAGAGACGCCATCAGCGCCGCGGAAAGAGCGGGACTGGGGGAACTAAAAGAACAGATTGAGAACGGTCCGATGCGTGATTATATTAAAAGTGAGATCGAGCGCTTGACTGACGAAGAGTTCAAGTCTGAACGCATGGATAAGCGTATCAACCAGCGTGTTGACGCAGTGGCGTTTGGTCGACCTGCTGATGATAAACTATTAGATGAGGAGGCGGCAAGTGATGAGCCCTGAATGGGATCAACTTGATCCAGCGGTCCGTGCACTTATAGAAACTTTCCAGGATGCTTCGCCTGTAAGGCTATCCGAACTTGCAGATGCGCTAGGTGTACCAGTCAAAGCCTCAACGCTAGCACCAGGAATATCGGGAGAGATTCGGCCTTTAGGAGATGGCTTTGTTATCCGTGTTAATCGACATGATCCGGTCAAGCGACAACGCTTCACTGTGGCTCATGAACTGGCACACTTCCTTCTCCATCGGGAGCAAATAGGTAATGGAATTAGAGATGATGTGCTCTATCGGTCGAATCTTTCGGACCGACGCGAGCAACAGGCGAACCGGTTGGCCGCCGATATCCTAATGCCAGAGACGTTGTTGAGCGAAGCACGGCAAGCAGCAGAAGAAAAGGGCGTCGGTGACGTGCCTCTCTATCTCTCCGATCGATTCGGCGTCTCAGAATCCGCGATGCGAATTAAGGTAGGGCAATAAGACAGAGGAGGGACTGGTGACGTTACGTGCATGGGGGGAAGTGCCGTACTTACCGATACTGTCTCTGCGGCCCGCCGAAATGAGGGCGCTGGAGGAGTTGCCAAACCTCACGAAAGACCGGCTTCTTCCTATCATTCATTTGCGGCCATGGGTCGGATCCCATCAGTTGGAGAATTCTACTCAACGCATTGCCGAAGCCTACGGTGATCGCCCGATTGTCATCGCGATGGGCGAGCGAGAACAACTGAACGAGCGGCCCGTTTATATGCAGTTGGACGCGTTGCGTGATGCATCTGAGGGATTTAGGCAATGGTGCGAATTCCTCGAAGGCAACGACAACTACATTCCAGCAATTCAGTTCTCTCCTCACACTGTGCAAGAAGAAGCTCAGATTGCCCGCCTTTTTGATCTTCGTCGTGGTCTTGCCGTCATTATTGAGCGTCGGGCCTTTCGGGCTATTGACCGCATTGCACAGCGGGTTGGAGAACGCACTCGGAGCGGGGAAGGTGTCTGCTTCATTGTGGACTTTGGGGTGGCCGGCCGCGATCACTTGGAGGTCGCAGCACAAGCGATCGGCTATATCGACACCATCCGACAATATGCACCAGCCGCCGCGGTTTCATTGTCTGCTTCATCTTTTCCTGATAACTTCGTCAAGCTAGCTAGCCAGCCGATTTATGAGCGGCAGCTATTCAACGCATTGCCAGATCGCGATCGGGTCATTTACAGCGATCGAGGCAGTGCCCGAATTGAACGCCAGGGAGGAGGAGGGGGCTTGCCAGCCCCTCGCATCGACTACCCACAACTCACCGAATGGAGTTTTTTTCGCTCTGAGGAGAGCGGCTTCGCAGGATATCAAGAGCAAGCGCGCCGACTTATGGCAAATCCGATCTGGAATCCGAATCTCCGGGTCTGGGGTACTCAGATGATTGAGCGGACGGTTGCTGGGGATACATCTGCAATCGGAAGTCCACAGAAGGCGACCGCAGCCCGAATCAATCTGCATCTACAGCGCCAGACGTTCTACGAGAACCCGCTTGCTGCTGAGGATACCGACGAAGATTGGTCGGGGTGAGGGACGTCAGCCGTTAGAAGTGCTCCTGCGCCGCAAGCCAAAGGGACCAACGTGCATCGCGTTCCTCAGCAAGGCGACGCGCTTGTGCCCGGTTGTCGGCAAAGCGGCTGAGTAGCGGAAGGTCGTCAGGCTGGATCGAGCGTCGCGATACCGCACGCCAGAAGTGGCGACTTGTAGCCGCGTATCGCGCGATCATGGCCTCCTCAAATTTGTACTTACCTCGCTCAGCTTGGGTGAGCACATCGTCTAGAGCAGCCTCATCCACGGCATTGGCCACGCCGTTGCGCACGATAGAAAACACGCCCTTCTCATCATACGTCCAGACTGATGCCCCACAGAGGTGATGGTCAATGAGTTTTGGCAAATGGCACGGCGCTACGATGAGGACCGTACGATCAAAATAGCGCGAGTAGGCGGCCATCTGCGATTGAAGCCGTCGTAGAGTATCCCGAGCGGTCTTTATCTCAAATCCAGTTGTTTCACGGTCGAAGACGACGAGATCGGCACGCACGCCGCTATTGCCAAGCAAGAACTCCGCTGTGATGACCGGTTTGCGCCGCCGGCCACACGTCTTGCGCAAGAGCATCAATGCCGCAGCTTTGACCTGTCTTTCGTCCATGGCTCCCCCACGAAGTTGGCCGCGCAATAATTCGCCAAAGCCGTCTCAAACTCAAGAGTTCAATATGCTCGCGACGTTCGTTGGCTCCAAGCACGAAATCCGGCGTTCTCGAACAGCTTTTCGAACACTCTCACTCCCACTCGATCGTCCCCGGCGGCTTCGAGGTGTAGTCGTAGACCACGCGGTTGATGCCCCGCACCTCGTTGATGATGCGGGTCGCGATGCGGCCGAGCAAAGCAGGCTCGAAGGGATAGAAGTCGGCGGTCATGCCGTCGGTGGAGGTGACGGCGCGCAGGGCGCAGACGTGGTCGTAGGTGCGGCCGTCGCCCATCACGCCGACGGTCTTCACCGGCAGCAGCACGGCGAAGGCCTGCCAGATCTGGTCATAGAGGCCGGCCTTGTCGATCTCCTCCAGATAGATCGCGTCGGCCTTGCGCAGGATGTCGAGCTTTTCGCGCGTGATGTCGCCGGGCACGCGGATCGCGAGGCCAGGGCCGGGGAACGGGTGTCGGCGGATCATGCTCTCCGGCAGGCCGAGCTCACGGCCGAGCGCGCGCACCTCGTCCTTGAACAGCTCGCGAAACGGCTCCACCAGCTTCAGCTTCATGCGCTCCGGCAGGCCGCCGACATTGTGGTGGCTCTTGATGGTGACGGAGGGGCCGCCGGTGAAGGAGACGCTCTCGATCACGTCGGGATAGAGCGTGCCCTGCGCCAGGAATTCGGCCCCGCCGACCTTGTGCGCCTCCTGGTCAAACACGTCGATGAAGAGCTTGCCGATGATCTTGCGCTTCTGCTCGGGCTCAGTGACGCCCGCCAGTTCTCCCAGGAACAGGCCGCTCGCGTCGCGATGGATCAGCGGGATGTTGTAATGGTCGCGGAACAGGCGCAGCACCTGCTCCGCCTCGCCCTGCCGCAGCAGGCCGTGATCGACGAAGATGCAGGTGAGCTGGTCGCCGATCGCCTCGTGGATGAGGACGGCCGCGACCGAGGAATCGACGCCGCCGGAGAGGCCGCAGATCACCCGGCCCTTGCCGACCTGGGCGCGGATCTTCTCGACCTCCGCCTCGCGGAAGGCGCGCATGGTCCAGTCGCCCTTGCAGCCGCAGATCTCGTGCACGAACTGCTTCAGGAGCTGCGCGCCGCGCGGCGTGTGCACCACCTCGGGGTGGAACTGGAAGCCGTAATAGTGCCGCGTCTCGTCGGCGATGGCGGCAAAGGGCGCGCCGGAGCTCACGCCCACCACGCGGAAGCCGGGCGGGATCGCGGTCACGCGGTCGCCGTGGCTCATCCACACCTGGTCCTTGCTGCCCTTGGTCCAGAAGCCGTCGAACAGGTCGCAATGCTCGGTGATCTCCAGCTCCGCACGGCCGAACTCGCGATGCTCGTGCGGCTCCACCTTGCCGCCGAGCTGATGGCACATCGCCTGCTGGCCGTAGCAGATGCCGAAGACCGGCAGCTTGGATTGCCAGACGACGTCCGGCGCCTGCGGCCCGCCCGCCGCATGCACCGAATGCGGCGAGCCGGAGAGGATGATGCCCTTGGGCGCGAACTCGGCGATGCGCTTCGGATCGACGTTGAAGGGGAGGATTTCGCAATAGACCCCCGCCTCGCGCACCCGCCGCGCGATCAGCTGCGTCACTTGCGATCCGAAATCGAGGATGAGGATGCGGTCGGTCATGCGGCGGTTCCTTGGCACTGAACTGTTGCGGGCCTGCTGACCACCCCGAAGTGGTCAAGCCTGATTTGTATGGCGCGCCTCAGCCACTCGGGCGAGACGTCGAACATGGCGCTGGGCAGCGAGAACGGCGAGGGATTGAACACGCGCGTCCACAGCCAGCGATGGCCCAGACGCTTGAATCCGCGCTGGACGTATTTCTCCTCATCGCGGACCTGGAGATTGACGACGTAGGTGCGGAAGACGCGCCGGACCTCAACCGCGCTGATATCGGTCCAGGCAATCGGCCCACAGCGGAAGCCACTGAAATCGAGACCGTTCGGCGCCAGCGTCAAGACCATGGTCGAGTGCGCAAAGACAATGCCCAAGGCAAACCCCCCGAAAATGAGCAGTCCGGCGCTTGCCAGCTCGTTGCTCGAATCCTCAGCTTCGCCGAAGGCCAGGGCATAGGCGCAAGCTGATCCCATCAACAGCGCGCCCAGGAGCTGTCCCGTGCTGACATACCATGATCGAGTTATGCGCAGGTGAGCCTTGGGGTCGCGAACAGCGTCCCGCAGCCGCCAGGATGTCGGGCTTATCAGCATGGCAACCGACAGGGGTATGAACCCGCCGAAGAACAGAGTCATACCCAGGTGATCGAGATCGACTTCGCCCCGCATCACATCGGCCCCGATCTTCAGAAGGACGAAGAAAAGCCCCAGCAGCAGGAGGAACAGCCACACGATCCGCGACAGAATCCATGCGATCACGCTCATCGAGCCACCTGATCGGGCGAGGTGTCCAGCGTGATCAGCCTGGTCAGCAGCCAGCCATAGGCCACGTCCGGGATGTCGTCGTCGAAACCTTCGGCGACGATCTCGCCGCCGATCCTCTCATAGAACCGGCGATAGGGATTGTCGCGATAGGCCCAGAGCATGACCGCGACCCGGCCGCGGTCGCGGAAGCTGCGCGCGGCTTCGGCCATCAGCATGCGGCCCAATCCCCTGCCCTGCACCTCAAGGCGGCAATGCAGGGAATAGATCTCGCAATCATAGCCGGTGAGGCCGCCCACGCGGATGTCGTGCTCCAGCACGCCGCCGCCATGCAGGAAGCCCTGCGCCTCTCCCGCCGCGTCCTCCGCGACCAGCACGAGGTCCCTCCCCTCGGCGATGCGCTCTTCCCAGAACGCGACGCGGCGCTCGGGCTGCTTCGCCTCCATCTGTTCCTCGGACACGACATGCGCATAGGCGATCTGCCAGCCGGCATAGTGGATCTCGGCGATGGCGGGCGCATCGGCGGCGACGGCGGGGCGGATGGCGAAGGCGCTCATTTCGGCACCTTCACGCGCTCGAGCACGGCGGCGAAGAAGCCGTCGGTGCCGTGCTGCGCGGGGGCGAGGGAGAGCGTCGATCTACACGCACCACCGTCAATGCCACTCTCATTCGTCACCCCGGCCCCCGAGCCGGGGTCCATGGATGGGTTCACGCTTGCCCTTCCCGTGGACCCCGGCTCGTTGGCCGGGGTGACGGGAAGAGAAACTGCTTCGCCGAAGACCTCCTTCCACACCTCCGCAATCGGCACCAGCTTGAAATCCGGATGCGCTTGCAGGAACGCCTCCACCTGCGCCTCGTTCTCCTCCTCCAGCAGCGAGCAGGTCGCGTAGATCAGCCGCCCGCCCGGCTTCACCAGGCGCCAGGCGCTGTCGAGGATGTTGCGCTGAAGATTCGCCAGCTCTTCGAGGTCGGAGGGCGTCAGCTTCCACTTGGCGTCGGGGTTCCGGCGCCAGGTGCCGGTGCCAGTGCAGGGCGCGTCGATCAGCACGCGGTCGAAGGTGCCGGCATGGCGCTTCACCCACTGGTCGCGCTCGCTGGACAGCGCGCGGCGCTCGACATTGTGCACGCCGGCGCGGGTGAAGCGCACGGCCGCGCGCTCGATGCGGCCCTCCAGCACGTCGCAGGCGACGATCTTGCCCTTGTTCTTCATCTGCGCGGCCATCGCAAGAGTCTTGCCGCCGGCGCCGGCGCAGAAATCGGCGACGCGCATGCCTGGCCGAGCATCCGCAAGCAGCCCGACGAGCTGCGAGCCTTCGTCCTGCACCTCGATCAAGCCGTCCTTGAACACCTGCATGGTGGCGAGCGGCGGGCGTCCATGCACGCGCAGACCGACCGGCGACAGCGGCGTCGGCGCGGCGACGACTCCTTCCGCCTTCAGTGCGGCGATCGCCTCATCGCGCGTCGCCTTGATGGTGTTGACCCGCAGGTCGGTCGAGGCGGCGGTGATCGCCGCCCGCATCTCCGCATCCATGCGCGCGCCGAAGCGCCGGCGCAGCAGCGGCGCGATCCAGTCCGGATACTCGCCCCGCACATCGGCGGGCTGCTCGCCACTCTCGATCGCCTTGCCTGCAACGGTCTTGGTGATCCAGCGCTCGGCCTCATCGAGCTTGCCGGGGTGGTATTGTTGGCCGTCGAACGAGCCGGCGATGCGGTCGGCGGTCCAGCCGTCCAGCAAGGCCAGCGATGCGATGAGGCGCGCGCGGTCGCGGTCCTGCGGCGTCTGGCCGGCTTTCCAGATCCACCAATCGAGCGCGGCGCGGCGGCGCAGCACGGCATAGGCGCGGTCCAGGACCTCGCGCCGGTCCTTGGCGCCGATATAGCGGCGGGTGCGGAAGAACGCCGCCGTCGCGCGATCCGCCGGCGCGCTGCCGGCATGGATCGCGTGCAGCAGGTCGATCGCGGCCTGCAGGCGCGCGCCGGGGGTCATCGCGCCGACTCCCGCCAGTTCTCCGTCGTCATCCCAAGGCTTGGCCTTGGGATCCACGAGTTTGCCTGTAGCCGCTCAGCCTTGCTGATCGAAACTCGTGGATGGCAAGGCCAAGCCTTGCCATGATGGAGGCGTGTGTGGCGCCAACGAGAGTCAGCGCCAAAACCGACAACCCCGGCCTTTGGCCGGGAGTTCGGTGTGCTCTCGCCCGCGATGCCGCAGCGCCTCCGCACCATGCCTCACATGTTCTGCCGGTAATTGGGCGCTTCGCGGGTGATCTGCACGTCGTGGACGTGGCTTTCCTTGAGGCCCGCATTGGTGATGCGCACGAAGCGGCACCTGGTCTGCATGTCGGGGATCGTGGCGTTGCCGGTATAGCCCATCGCGCTGCGCAGGCCGCCGACCAGCTGATAGATCACGGTGCCGGCGGCGCCCTTGTACGGCACCCGGCCTTCGATCCCTTCCGGCACCAGCTTCAGCTGGTCGCCGATCTCCTCCTGGAAGTAGCGGTCGGCGGAGCCGCGCGCCATCGCGCCCAGCGAGCCCATGCCGCGATAGGATTTGTAGGAGCGGCCGTTATAGAGGAAGACCTCGCCCGGGCTCTCGTCCGTGCCGGCGAGCAGCGAGCCCACCATCACGCAATCCGCGCCGGCGGCGATCGCCTTGGCGACGTCGCCGGAATACTTGATGCCGCCATCGGCGACGACCGGAATGCCGGCGCGATGCGCACGCTCCACCGCGTCGACCAGGGCGGTCAATTGCGGCACGCCGACGCCCGCGACCACGCGCGTGGTGCAGATGGAGCCCGGGCCGATGCCGACCTTCACCGCGTCCGCGCCGGCATCGATCAGCGCCTGCGCACCGTCGGCGGTCGCGATGTTGCCGGCCACCACCTGGCAATCGTTGGAGAGCCGCTTCACCGCACCGATCGCGGCGAGCACGCCCTTGGAGTGGCCATGCGCGGTGTCGATCACGACGACGTCCGCGCCGGCTTCGAGCAGCGCCTCGGCGCGCTTCAAGCCATCCTCGCCGACACCGGTTGCCGCGGCGACGCGCAGGCGGCCGTTCTCGTCCTTGCAGGCGTGCGGGAAGGCCTGGGCCTTCTCCATGTCCTTGACGGTGATGAGCCCGATGCACCGATAGGCATCATCCACCACCAGCAGCTTCTCGATGCGGTACTGGTGCAGCAGGCGGCGCGCCTCGTCATGGCCGACGCCGAGCTTGGTGGTGACCAGCTTGTCCTTGGTCATCAGGTTCGCGACGTTCTCCGTGAGATCGCTGGCGAAGCGCACATCGCGATTGGTCAATATGCCGACCAGCTTGCCGTTGCCGCGCTCCACCACCGGAATGCCGGAGATCTCGTGCCGCTTCATGAGGGCGAGCGCATCGGCCAGCGTCTCGTCGGGATGGATGGTGAGCGGGTTCACCACCATGCCGCTCTCGAAGCGCTTCACCTTGCGCACCTCCTCGGCCTGGCGGGCGATGTCGAGGTTCTTGTGGATGACGCCCATGCCGCCATGCTGGGCCATGGCGATGGCCATGCGCGCCTCCGTCACCGTGTCCATGGCGGAGGACATCAGCGGAATGTTGAGGCCGATCCGCTTGGTGAGCCTGGTCCTCGTGTCTGCCTGGGCGGGCAGCACCGAAGAAGCGCCGGGCTCCAGGAGCACGTCGTCGAATGTGAATGCGTCGCGGATTTGCATGCCAACCCTCTTGAGGTCTGGGGCGGCCCCATTGGGGTCGGGGGCCGGCTTGAGTTGGCGCGCCATCATACACAGGAAGCGCCCCGTCACAAGGTGATTCGCGGGGCTGCGGCGCGGGGCCGCTATGCGCGGAATGCAGGCGGAATTGTGAGCAAAATCGAGAGTATCGCCGCCTCTCTTCTGTCACCCCGGCCGAAGAGCCGGGGCCGATGCGATCTCGCAGCGCACTCCGCAGCCGCCCCATGGGTCCCGGGTCACGCCGCTGCCGCGGCTGCCCGGGATGACAGGATTTAAGGGCCGCGGAAACCCAGCGCCACCACGTAGATCTCTGCTGAATCGCTTCGGCTCGCGGGCGGTTTCACATGCTTCACTTCGTCGAAATCGCGCTTCAGCAGCTTGAGAAGCTCGCCGGTCGCGCCGCCTTGCAGCACCTTGCAGACGAAAGCGCCGCCCTTGGCCAGCACGTCCTTGGCGAAATCATGCGCGGTTTCGGCGAGGGCCATGATCTTCAGATGGTCGGTCTGCGCATGGCCGGTGGAGGAGGCCGCCATGTCGCTCAGCACCACGTTGGCGAGGCCATCCAGGCGGCGCTTCAATTCGTCCGGCGCCTCCTCGCTCATGAAATCCATTTCGATGAGGTCGGCGCCCGGGATCGGGTCCATCGGCAGCAGGTCGATGCCGATTACCTTGCCCCGCTCGCCGACGCGATCCACCGCCACTTGGCACCAGCCGCCGGGCGCGGCGCCGAGATCGACCACCCGCGCGCCGGCTTTGAGGAAATGGAACTTGTCGTCGAGCTGCAGCAGCTTGAAGGCCGCGCGCGAGCGGTAGCCCTGCTTCTTCGCTTCGGCGACGTAAGGATCGTTGAGCTGCCGCTCCAGCCACCGTGTCGATGACACACTGCGCTTGCCGGCGGTCTTCACCCGCACGGTGAGGCCGCGCCCGCTGGGGCGCGCGGTGTTGCGCTCCTGTCCGCGCGCATTGCGGCCGCCGCCGCGCCGCTGGGTCATAGCCGGGTTCCGTTCAGGCCGCGGTGATAGACGCTTTCGGGCGCGGTGCCCGTCACCAAGCTCATCAGGATGCCTTCGCGCACGCCGCGATCGGCGACGCGCAAGCGCCCGATCGGCCATTGCCGGCAGATGGCGGAGAGGACGGCGCAGCCGGAGACCACGAGATCGGCGCGCTCCGTCCCGATGCAGGGGCTCGTCGCGCGCTCCCGGCAGCTCTGCTCCGAGAGGCGCCGGCTGATGCGGTCGACATCGCCGAACTCGAGGAACGAGCCGTCGACCACCGAGCGGTCATAGCGCGGCAGGTCCATCTGGATGCCGGAGAGCGTCGTCACCGTGCCCGAAGTGCCGAGCAGCTGCACCTGGCCGCGCGCGATCAGGCGATGCGCGCCGATGGCCTGGGCGAAGGGCGCGAGATGGTCCTGCACCTCGACGACCATGCGCTCGTAGAATTCAGCCGGGCTTTCGTCTGGCGCGGTTTCGGCGCCGAACCGCTCCGTCAAGGTGACGACGCCCAGCGGGATCGAGTGCCAGGCGATGATGCGGGGCGGCCGTCCCTGCTCCAGATGAAGCCAGCCGAGCTCGGTCGAGCCGCCACCGATATCGAACACGATGGCATAGGGTCGCGCCCGGTCCAGCAGCGGCATGCACCCGGAGAAGGCGAGCTTCGCCTCTTCCGAGGTGGTGATGATCTCGAGATGGACGCCGGTCTCGGCGCGCGAGCGCTCCAGAAACTCGAGGCCGTTGGCCGCGCGGCGGCAGGCCTCGGTGGCGACCGAGCGCATCAGCGAGACGCCGCGCCGCTGCATCTTCCCGGCGCACACTTTCAATGCTTCGATGGTGCGATCCATGGCGACGGCCGAGAGCGCGCCGGTCTGCGACACGCCCTCGCCGAGGCGGACGATCCGGGAAAAGGCATCGATGACCTGGAACCCGGAATTCCCCTGCCGCGCGATGAGGAGGCGGCAATTGTTGGTTCCCAGATCAAGGGCCGCCATGATTTGCCCGGGCCTGGCGGCGCGCGTCCTCGACAGCGCCTCAGCCCCGTTGGCGGGGGTTCGATCCAGCACGCTCAACTCCCAGCCGGCAGCGTCAAGCTCTTGGAAACGCTTGGGATTTCCCCACCAAAAGCGTTCGCGCCAGCACTTCGCAGCCGAGTTTACAGGCTGTTCGAGGCAAAGTTAAGACTGGAGCGAAGTGCCTGCCGGACCCGCGCAAAGGCATCGGGCCGCCGCCCGGGATGTTTCAAGACTGGGCCGCAGCAGGCCAGTCAAGGTCGATGGGCATGAGCGCCGATCATTCAGACCAGTCCGAGGTCATCCGGTTCCTCTCGCGGCCCGAGAGCTACGGCGGCGCCCCGGCGGTCGAGACGATCACGACCCACGCCTCCCTGATCTTCCTGGCGGGCGAACGCGCCTACAAGCTCAAGCGCGCGGTCCGATACAGCTATCTCGATTACGCCACCGCCGAACTGCGCCGGCACGCCTGCGAGATGGAGCTGGCGCTCAATCGCCGCACCGCGCCGGAGCTCTATCTCGCCGTCGAGGCGGTTCGCAGCGCGCCGAACGGCACGCTGCGCTTCGATGGCGCCGGTGAGCCGGTCGACTGGGTGGTGGTCATGCGCCGGTTTCCGCAGGATGCGCTGCTCAGCCACGTGGCGGAGCGCGGACGGCTCACGACCGGCCTGTCGGCAGTGCTGGCAGACCGGATCGCCGCCTTCCACGAGATCGCCGAGATCACGCACCGTCACGGCGGTGTGGAAGGCGTGCGCGCGGTGATCCAGATCAATGACGAGAACCTGCGGCGATCGCCTCCGCTTGGCGTGACGAAGCCGGACATCGACGCGCTGCACGACGCATCGCTGGCGGCGCTGCGCACGCAAGCCCCGCTGCTGGAAGCGCGGCGGCGCGACGGCAAGTGCCGCCGCTGCCACGGCGATCTCCACCTCGGCAACATCTGCCTGATCGACGGCCAGCCGACCTTGTTCGACTGCATCGAGTTCAGCGACTTGATCGCCTGCATCGACGTGCTGTACGACCTCGCGTTCCTTCTCATGGACCTGCGCCATCGCGAGTTGACGCGGCACTGCGGGCTCATCCTCAACCGCTATCTCGACCTGACGGCCGACGATGACGGGCTGCCTGCGCTCGCCCTGTTCATGTCGCTGCGCGCCTCCGTGCGGGCACATGTGACAGCGACCGGCGCGGCGAAGCTTGAGTCCGTCGAAGCGCAAGAGGCGCGATTGTCGGAAGCACGATCGTATTTCGATCGGGCCGTCGACCTGCTGCGGCCGAGGCCGGCACGCCTGATCGCGATCGGTGGGCTGAGCGGAACCGGAAAGTCGAGCGTGGCTGCCGCGCTGGCGGGAGAGTTCGGCACCGCCGCGGGCGCGCGCGTGCTGCGCAGCGATGTGCTGCGCAAACAGCTTTTCGGCCGGCGGCCGGAGGAGCGTTTGCCGGCCGAAGCCTATACCAGCGAGGTCACTGACCGGGTCTATGCCGCGCTCGCGGAGCGCGCGCAGAGGATCCTCGCGCAGGGCAACCCAGTCATCCTGGACGCCGTCGCCGCTTTGCCCAGCGAGCGCGCCGCCTTTGCCGCCATCGCGCGCGCGGCGGGCGCGGCCTTCACCGGCATCTGGCTGGAGGCGCCGGCGACAACCCTGGAAGCGCGCGTGGCGCAGCGCGGCAAGGATGCCTCCGACGCGACCGTTGACGTGCTGCAGCGGCAGCTTGCCTATGACCTCGGCGCGATCGACTGGATCCGGGTCGATGCTGACCAGCCGGCGGAGGCCGTCATCAACGCGGCCCGCATGGCCGTCGGTGCGGATCGAGGCTGAGCGGCTCCGCCTCGGCGGCTATTCCATGAGGTCCCAGTGCGGCCGGGAACCGAAGCGCTCGGCCAGGAAATCGACGAAGGCGCGCACCTTCGGCGAGAGATGACGCGCGGGCGGATAGATTGCGTAGATGCCGCCGTCGGTCGGCACGTATTCGGGCAGCAGCGACACCAGCGCGGCGGCCTGGATGTCTGGACCGACGATGAAGCTCGGCAGGTAGACGATGCCGAGCCCCTGCAGCGCTGCGCAGCGCAGGGCGTCGCCGTTGTTCGCGTGCAGCCGGCCATTGATCGCCACCGGCCAGGGCCTGCCCTCCCTGGTGACGAACTGCCATTCCGGCGTCAGGCTGTTGGTGCTGTAGCAGAGGCACTGGTGGCGTTTCAGGTCGTCGGGATCGCGCGGCGCAGCATGCGCCTTCAGGTATTCCGGGCTGGCGCAGAGAACCATCCGGAGGGGCGCGAGGCGCCGAGCCACGAGACTGGAGTCGGAGAGGCGGCCGATCCGGATCGCCGTGTCGAAGCCTTCGTCCACCAGGTCGACGTAGCGGTCGTTCAGCGACAGATCGAGCTCAACCTCGGGAAAGCGCGCCAGGAAATCGCGGATCGCCGGGCCGAGATGCAGGATGCCGAAGCTCATCGGCGCGCTCACCCGCAGGCGCCCCCTCGGCGCGGCCTGCGCGTGGGCCACTGAGATGTTCGCCTCCTCGATATCCTTCAGGATGCGGCTGACCTGCGCGTGATAGCCCCGCCCTTCCTCCGTCAGGGACAAGGAACGCGTCGTGCGGTGGAACAGGCGCGCGCCAAGCTCGGCTTCCAGCGCCGCGACCTGGCGGCTGACCAGCGACTTGGAGCTGCGCAGGCGGCGGGCAGCCTCGGAGAAGGACTTCGCCTCCGCGACCCGGACAAACGCCTCCATGTTGGACAAACGATCCACTTTGTCGCCTCCCCTGCAACAATATTGTTACAATATAGGAGATTGTTGCGCCATTTAGTCAAGCGTAGGTTTTGGCCACGAGCAGCGATGCTCGGATGAGAAACACGCCCGAACAGGAGACGACACGATGGCCAATCCAAAGCTTGAGATCCTGACGCCCCAGAACTCGCAAATGATCTTCATCGATCACCAGCCGCAGATGGCATTCGGCGTTCAGTCGATCGATCGCCAGGTGCTCAAGAACAACACCGTCGCGCTCGCCAAGGCCGCCAAGGTCTTCAACATCCCGACCATCATCACCACGGTCGAGACGGAGAGCTTCTCCGGCCACACCTATCCCGAGTTGCTGGATGTGTTCCCGGGCCAGAAGCTGCTCGAGCGCACCTCGATGAACTCGTGGGACGACCAGAAGGTGCGCGACGCCCTTGCCGCCGCCGGCCGGAAGAAGGTCGTCGTCGCCGGGCTCTGGACAGAGGTCTGCAACACCACGTTCGCACTTTCCGCCATGCTCGAAGGCAATTACGAGATCTACATGGTCGCCGACGCCTCCGGGGGCACCACGAAGGAAGCGCACGACTATGCCATGCAGCGCATGGTCCAGGCCGGCGTGGTGCCGGTGACCTGGCAGCAGGTTTTCCTGGAGTGGCAGCGCGACTGGGCGCGCCGCGATACCTACGACGCGGTCATCGACATCGTGCGCGAGCATTCCGGCGCCTATGGCATGGGCGTCGACTACGCCTACACGATGGTCCACAAGGCGCAGCAGCGCACCACCGGACAGCACGAGGCCATCGCTCCCGTCAAGGCGCAGGCCAGGTGACCCGGGCGTTCGCCGCCGTGAAGCCGCTTCTCGTTTCGCTGGGGCGCGGGCCTGCTCGTCGGCATCGTCTATAGCCTCCTGCATGTGCGATCGCCGGTGTCCGCCGGTGATCGCACTCGCAGGGCGCTGCCTGTTCAACACGCCCACGTCGATCGATCGTCATCAGACCATCAGGAGTACAGCTATGCGGGGCTTCCGGCGACGCGACATTCTCGCTTCCACCGCAGCCATAGCCATCTGCTTCAACGCCCGCGCCGTCCAGGCGCAAGGAGCTTCGATGCACCCCGACCTCATCCTCACCAACGGGCGCTTCACGACCCTCGACCGCGCGCAGCCCGATCCGGAAGCGGTGGCGATCACCGCCGGCAGATTCAGCGCCATCGGCGCGGCGCGCGACATCCTGCCGACGCGCGGACCGGAAACCCGCGTGCTCGATCTCGGCGGGCGGCGCGCCATTCCGGGATTGATCGACAGCCATATCCACGTCATCCGCGGCGGCCTTTACTACAACATGGAGCTGCGCTGGGACGGCGTGCCGACGCTGGCGGACGCGATGGCGATGCTGAAGCGCCAGGTCGCCAACACGCCCCCGCCGCAATGGGTGCGGGTGGTGGGCGGTTTCACCGAGCACCAGTTCGCGGAGAAGCGCCTGCCGACCCTGGACGAAATCAACGCTGCCGCGCCGGACACGCCGGTCTTCATCCTGCATCTCTATGACCGCGCGCTGCTCAACCGCGCCGCGCTGCGGGCGGCGAGCTACACCAAGGACACGCCCAACCCGCCCGGCGGCGAAATCCAACGCGACGCCTCGGGAGAGCCGACCGGGTTGCTGCTGGCAAAGCCCAACGCCCTCATCCTCTATGCGACCCTCGCCAAGGGGCCGAAGCTGCCGCCGGAGATCCAGCTCAACTCCACCCGGCATTTCATGCGCGAGCTGAACCGCCTCGGCATCACCAGCGTGATCGATGCGGGCGGCGGGTTCCAGAACTATCCCGACGACTACGCGGTGATCGAGAAGCTGCACGCCGACGGCGAGATGACCTTGCGCATCGCCTACAACCTGTTCACGCAGAAGGCGGGCCAGGAGCTGGAGGATTTCACCCGCTGGACCGGCATGGTGAAGCCGGGCCAAGGCGACGATCTCTACCGCGTCAACGGCGCGGGCGAGATGCTGGTGTTCTCCGCCGCCGATTTCGAGGATTTCCGCGAGCCGCGCCCCGACCTCTCCAACACGATGGAGGGCGAGCTGGAACGCGTGGTGCGGCTGCTGGCTGAACAGCGCTGGCCCTGGCGGCTGCACGCCACCTATGACGAGACCATCGACCGCGCGCTCGGCGTGTTCGAGAAGGTCAACAGGGACATCCCGCTGCAGGGCCTCAACTGGTTCTTCGACCACGCCGAGACCGTGAGCCAACGCAACATTGATCGCATCGCCGCTTTGGGCGGCGGCATCGCCGTGCAGCATCGCATGGCGTTCCAGGGCGAGTATTTCATCGAGCGCTACGGCGCGCAGGCGGCGGAGGCCACGCCGCCGATCCGGCGCATGCTCGCGGCCGGCGTGCCGGTCGGCGCCGGCACGGACGCGACCCGCGTCGCCAGCTACAATCCGTGGGTTTCGCTCGCTTGGCTGGTGACCGGCAAGACGGTCGGCGGCACGCGGCTCTACCCGCCGGCCAACCGGCTGGACCGTGAGACGGCGCTGCGCCTGTGGACGGAGGCCAATACCTGGTTCTCCAGCGAGCAGGGCAAGAAGGGCCGCATCGCAATCGGCGAGCTTGCCGACCTCGCCGTGCTGTCCGCGGATTATTTCAGCGTGCCGGAGGACGAGATCCCGCATCTCTCCTCGGAGCTGACCCTGCTCGGCGGCGAGGTGGTGCATGGCGCCGGCGATTTCTCCAATCTCGCGCCGCCCCTGCCGCCCGCCGCCCCCGACTGGTCGCCGGTGCGATCCTTCGGCGGATACCAGGATCGCGCCGCGGGCACGGTGCAGCGCGCGGCTGCCGCGTCCTGCGGGTGCAGCCACGGCTGCAATGTCCACGGGCACAATCATGCCGGCGCCTGGGCCACAGCCGTGCCGGCAGCCGATGCGCGCAGCTTCTGGGGCGCGCTCGGCTGCTCCTGCTGGGCGGTGTGACATGGCCGAAGCGATCGCCGCCGCCCGGGATGCATCACGTCCAACCGCCGTTGCCGCGCTGTTCGCCCTCACCGCCGGTTTCGTCGACACGGTCGGCTTCGTCGCGCTGTTCGGCCTGTTCACCGCGCATGTCACCGGGAACTTCGTGATGATCGGCGCGGCTTTCGTCGGCGCGCATGAAGGCATCATCGGCAAGCTGTTGGCGCTGCCGGTCTTTGTGCTCGCGGTTGCGGCGACGCGGCTGTTCATCCTGGTGCGCGAGCGGGACGGGCGCGACGCGGCGAGGCCGGTGCTGATCGGCCAATTGCTGTTCCTGATCCTGTTCCTGGGCTGTGGCATGGCACTGGCGCCGTTCCAGCATGGCGATGGGGCGACCACGATCCTCACCGGCATGTGTGCCGTCGTGGCGATGGCGATCCAGAACGCGGCGTCGCGCACCGTCTTCGCGGCGCTCGCCCCGACCACGGTCATGACCGGCAACGTGACCCAGATCGTGATCGATCTGGTCGACCTGGCCGCGGGGGAAGCACCCGGGGCCAAGGCGCGCCTGGGCAAGATGCTGCCGCCGGTCATGACCTTCGCCGCTGGCGCGCTGATCGGGGCATTGGGCTACGCCGTCTTCGGCTACCCGGCCCTGGTCCTCCCGATCCTGGCGATTGCAGCCATCCTGGTCCTGCATCGTCGCGGATAAGGCAACGATGTTGTTCCGAATGGCGGGATTGTCGTCGACTTAGCGACGAGCCATCTGAAAGTCATTCCGCAATCCCTATCGAGGGCGGTCCACACGATCGGCCCGGGAGTGAGCAACATGACCATCATGCATCGTCCGTCGAACGCCCGCGGCCGGGAGCATCTGGATTGGCTCGACAGCCGCCATTCGTTCTCGTTCGGCCGCTATTACGACCCGCGGCACATGGGCTTCCGCAGCCTGCGCGTGATCAATGACGACACGGTGGCAGGCGGCGGCGGCTTCCCGCCCCATGGCCACCGCGACATGGAGATCATCTCCTATGTCGTGCAGGGCGGCCTGGCGCACCGCGATTCGACCGGCGGCGAAGGCGTGCTGAAGCGCGGCGACGTGCAGGCGATGTCCGCCGGCACCGGCGTGCGGCACAGCGAGTTCAACGACTCGACCGAGGAGCCGGTGCGCTTCCTGCAGATCTGGATCATCCCGGAGCGCGAGGGGCTGCCCGCCGCCTATCGGCAGGCGCATGTGCCGGAGGAGGCGAAGCGCAATACCCTGCGGCTGATCGTGGCGCCGGGCGGCCAGGACGGCGCGCTGGATGTCAACCAGGATGCGCGCATCTATGCGAGCCTCCTCGACGCCGGCACGATGATCACGCACACGCTCGACGCTGGTCGCGGCGCGTGGGTCCAGGTCGTGGACGGCACCATCGAAGTGAACGGCACGACCCTGCAGGCCGGCGACGGCCTCGCGATCGAGGATTTCGCGAACATCGCGATCATCGGGGTGAAGCCCAGCGAATTCCTGCTGTTCGACCTCGGTGCCTTCTGATCCCGAGGCCATGAGATGAGCATGGCGAGGGCGTCCGGCGCCCTCGCCATCGCTTCCTCATCCCGACGATTGTCCGCGTGTCATGTGCGCCCACGACGGCATCCGCCCGCGTCCGGGAAACCACCTGGAACCAAGTGCGGGGTGCCGCCGTTTGCTGGGAACGCGCAACGCCGTACCTCCGTTTGCATTCCATGCTTGATCTGGACAATCCGCTGGCCGGGCACATGGCCGTCCATATCCTGGCGATGAACGTGGCGGCGCCCCTCGCCGTTGTCGCGGCCAAGTCGCTGTTGCCGGAGCGGGCCCAGCGCTCCGCATATCGCCGGATCGGGACGGCATCGGTGCTGCAACTGGCCGTGCTGTGGGGCTGGCACACGCCGCCCGCCCTTCAGTTCGCGCTGGCCTCCCCAGGCGGTTCGCTGGCGATGCAGTTGTCGCTGCTGGCCGCCGCCCTGTGGTTCTGGCTGTGCGTGGTGTCCGCGGCCGGAGAATCCCCCTGGCGCGCCGTGCTCGCGCTGCTCATCACCGGCAAGCTGTTTTGCCTGCTCGGCGCACTGCTGACCTTCGCGCCGCGGCTGCTCTATCCCGGCCTTGCGGGAGGGCACGCCCCGGCGGCGAGCATTCCGATCGAGGCGGCATTGGCGGATCAGCACCTGGCGGGGCTGCTGATGCTCGTGGCATGCCCGCTCACCTACGTCCTTGCCGGGATCGTCATCGCGGCTCACTGGATTCTGGGGCGCGCGGATGACGGCCATGCGCTCGCACGCAGCACTGCCTGGAAGCGATGAACGTCGGGAGGTTTCGACGAGCGAAGAGCATCGCCCTGATCGTGCTCGCGACGCTCGTCTCCCTCGCCCTCCTCGCCGCCGCTTTCATCGCATCCGGCCTCTACAACGTGGCCGCGTCGGAAAGCCATTTCGCCGTGACCACCAAGCTGCTCGCCGTCACCCTGCGCAGGTCCGTCGAGACCCATAGCCTGTCCGTCGAGGGGATGCCCAGCGACGACGATCTGGTGCCGCTCGGCGCCAACCATTTCGCCGCCGCATGCGCGCCGTGCCATGGCAGCCCCGCAGCGCGGCGCAATCCAGTGGTTCTCAACATGCTTCCCGCGCCGCCACCGCTCGGCGAGGTCGCATCGCGATGGAGTCCAGAGCAGCTATTCTGGATCGTGAGGCATGGTTTCAAGTATACGGGCATGCCTGCCTGGCCCGGCGAGGGTCGGGACGACGAAGTCTGGGCGCTGGTGGCGTTCCTCCAGCGCCTGCCGGACATCGGCGAGGCGCAGTACCGCGACCTGACGGGCGCGGCCGGGATCGCGGATCGCACGGAAGGCCCCATGCCAGCCTTCGCCGATCCGGGCGCGAACCTCGCGCGCTCCTGCGCGCGATGCCATGGCGCGGAGGGAGCGCCGCCGGTCAGCCGGCGCGTGCCCGCGCTGCACGGCCAGTCCGCAGCCTATCTGGAGCGGGCGCTGCGGGAGTATCGCGACGGCACGCGGTCGAGCGGATTCATGGAGCCGGTCGCCGCCGCCCTCGCATCCGGCGAGATCGAGGCGATCGTCGAGGACTACGCCGGCTATGATCGGATCGGCAGTCCTGCCGTTGCGAAGGACGCGGAATCGCTGGAGCGCGGGAGGCTGATCGCGCAGAACGGCGTGCGCGAGAGCGGCATTCCGCCCTGCCTCGCCTGCCATTCTGGGCGCGCTTCGAAGCAGTTTCCGGTTCTCGCCGGATTGTCGGCGGAATACATGACCGGCCAGTTGTCGCTGTGGCGCCGAGGCCTGCGGGACAGATCTGCGTATGGCGCGATCATGGCGGTGATCGCCAACCGCCTGAGCGATCGGCAGATCCGCGACGTGACGGGCTATCTCGAATCGCTGCGGGACGCGCGCCCGGCGGATGCGCCGGACCCCGGCGGAGCGCGCGAATGACACGCTCGCCGGTCCGGCCGCACCTGGTCCTAGCTGTCGCCGGCATCGCGCTCGCCGGGTGCGAGGGCGTGCAATCGGCGCTTTACGCCAGCGGCGTCGAGGCACGCGAGATCCGCCTTCTGTTCTGGGTCGCGACCGGGGTCTGCGCGGCGGTCCTGCTGCTGGTGATGGTGATCGGAACGCTCGCCCTCGCCGGTTCCACGCGCGTTCGCGCCTGGCTCGCGCGCGAGCAACTGGTGATCGCGCTCGGCCTCATCCTGCCGGTCGTCGTGCTGAGCGGCCTTCTGACCTATGCCCTGCTGGTCCTGCAGGCCGGCGCCGCGCGTAACGCGAGCGCCACGGACTCGAGTGTGACCATCGTCGGAAAGCGCTGGTGGTGGGAGGTCGTTTATCGCGACGCCGACGGGCGATCCGTGGTGAGCGCCAACGAGCTGCGCCTGCCTCTCGGCCGCCCGGTCTCCCTCCGCCTGGTGAGCGACGACGTGATCCACAGCTTCTGGGCGCCAAACATCGCCGGTAAGCTCGACATGATCCCTGGCCGGGTCAACCGCCTGACAATCCAGTCGGACAAGCTCGGCGTGAGCCGCGGACAATGCGCGGAATATTGCGGCGGCCCGCATGCGCTGATGGCCTTTCACGTGGTGACGCTTCCAGATGCGGAATACCAAGCCTGGCTGGCGCGCGAGGCTTCGACCGCGCGGGTCCCTACGACCGCGGCGCAACGGCGCGGCGCCGCGCTCTTCATCGAGAGTGGATGCGGCGCTTGCCATAGCATCAGGGGCACCGAGGCGCGCGGCACGATCGGTCCCGACCTCACCCATGTCGGGTCGCGGGTGTCGATCGGCGCGGCCACCCTGCCCGCCGATGCAGCCTCCTTCGCGCGCTGGATCACCGATAACCAGCACATCAAGCCGGAGAACCTGATGCCGCCGTTCCGCCACCTCGCGCCGGAGGACCTCGACGCGCTCGCTGCCTATCTCGCAAGCCTGGACTGACGCGATGCTCCTCGAATCCGAACTGAATGGCCCCTTCAACGTCGCGATCTTCCGGCCTGCCGGCGCGGGCGGGATCACTCTTCTTCGCAGCTTGGGGAGCACGGCATGATGGTGAAGCCCGACCGGGACCTGCCGAACCCCGGGCCGCGCCCGGCCGGCGAAGAAGACCTGCTGAAGCGCATCTGGGAGACGCCCAAGGGCTGGCGCGTCCTGAGCGCCGTGAACAACACGGCCGTCGGCACTGCGTATCTGGGCATAGCTTTCCTGTTCTTCCTGATGGCCGGCATGCTCGCGCTCGTGATGCGCGGCCAGTTGGCGATGCCGAACAGCGACCTTGTGAGCCAGGACCTCTACAACCAGATTTTCACGGTCCACGGCACCACGATGATGTTCCTGTTCGCGGTGCCGGCGATCGAGGCGCTGGGCGTGCTGCTGTTGCCGCAGATGCTGGCGGCGCGCGACCTGCCCTTTCCGCGGCTCAGCGCATTCGCGATCTGGGCCTATGTGATCGGCGGCCTCGTCTTCTTCTCCACGATCTTCTACGACCTGGCACCGAAGGGTGGATGGTTCATGTATCCGCCCTTGACGCTGACGGAATACTCGCCAGGCAACAACGCCGATTTCTGGCTGCTTGGCATCGGCTTCATCGAGATCTCCGCGATCGCCGGCGCGGTCGAGATCGTGGTCGGAACGCTGAAGACACGCCCGCCGGGCATGACCCTCGCCAAAATGCCGATCTTCGCCTGGTCGATGCTGATCTTCGCCGGCATGATCATCTTCGCCTTTCCGGCGGTCATCCTCGCGACCATGCTGCTGGAGATCGAGCGTTCCTTCGGCTGGCCGTTCTTCAGCGCCGACAAAGGCGGTGATCCGCTGCTCTGGCAGCACCTGTTCTGGTTCTTCGGCCATCCCGAGGTCTACATCATCTTCCTGCCCGCCGCCGGGCTGGTCTCCATGATCGTTCCCACGATAGCGCGCCACCCGCTCGTGGGCTACAACCTGATCGTCGTTGCGTTGATCGCCGCCGGCTTCTTCAGCTTCGGCCTGTGGGTCCATCACATGTTCACGACCGGGATCCCGGCGCTGAGCCTCGGCTTCTTCTCCGCGGCGAGCATGGCCGTCGCCATTCCCTCGGGCATTCAGGTCTTCTCCTGGATCGCGACCATCGCCGCGGGCCGGCGATCCTTCCGGATCACGACGGCGTCGCTGTTCGTGCTCGGCTTCCTGTTCATCTTCACAATCGGCGGACTGACGGGCGTTCTGGTCGCGCTGGTGCCGCTGGATTTCCAGCTCCATGACAGCTACTTCGTCGTCGCCCACTTCCACTACGTGCTGGTGGGCGGGATGGTGTTCCCGCTCTTCGCCACCTTCTACTACTGGCTTCCGATGGTCAGCCGCAACCCGCTGTCGGAGCGCGCCGGGCGCTGGGTGTTCTGGCTCATGTTCCTGGGCTTCAACATCACGTTCCTCCCGATGCACGCGACCGGCCTGCTGGGCATGCCGCGGCGCGTCTGGACCTATCCGGCGGGGCTTGGATGGGAGAGCCTCAACATGATCTCGACAATCGGCGCCTTCGTTCTTGGCGCCGGCGTGCTCCTGTTCGTCATCGATCTCGTGCGCCGCTTCAGGCCCGGTGAACGGGAAGACCAGAACCCATGGGGAGCCGGAACCCTCGAATGGCTTCCCGCGGATGTCTATTCGACCCGCAGCATCCCGCGCGTCGCCAGCCGCGAGCCGCTGTGGGACCAGCCCGGTCTCGCCAAGGACGTCGAGGCGGGCCGCTACTACCTGCCGGATGCGCCGACCGGCGGCCGCGAGACCATCGTGACCACGCCGGTCGAGGCCGAGCCCGAATACATCATCCGGATGCCCGGGAACGGCTGGGCGCACGTCTGGGCCGCCGTTTTCACGGCAAGCTCCTTCCTGCTCCTGACCGTCAAGCTCGTGGTCCCGGCGCTGATCTGCGCGGTGCTCGCCATCGTCTCCTTCATCGTCTGGGCTTGGGCTCTCGACCACGGGCCGGCCAGGGAGCCGGTCGAGATCGGCGGGGGCATCCGGCTGGCGACCTACAGGACTGGCCCTTCGTCGCATTCCTGGTGGGCGATGATCGTCCTGATCCTGGTTGCCGCGTCACTCTATGTCGCCTTCGTCTTCTCCTATCTCTATCTCTGGGTGGTTTCGCCGGAAGTCTGGGCGCCGAACGGTGCGCCCGCTTTGCCGAGCCTGCATTGGCCGGCGGGCGCCGCGCTGCTTCTGATATTCGGCACCGGGGTGATTGTCTTGGCTAAACGACTTCTTCCGGAGCCCGGCCGCCGCAACCTGGGCGGAGCATGCCTGCTGCTCCTCGCGGCCATCTGCCTCGCCGCCGCGGGAGCGGTCGAGATCTACGGACACTGGTCCTCGGGACTGCGACCGACGCTCAATGCCTATGGCGCCATGGTCTACATGGCGAGCGCGCTCAACCTGCAGGTCGCCCTGGCCGTCCTGATCATGGCCGGCTTTGTCGTGGGGCGCGGATTCGCCGGCAAGCTCGACCGGGAAAGGCGGGTCACGTTCGACAATACCCTCATGCTCCTGCTCTATGGCGCAGGACAGACTCTCCTCGGCCTGATCCTGGTGCACGGCTTCCCGCGAGCGGTCGGCTAGCATGACGACCGGCGACAGCACCCGGCAAACCCAGCGCGCCGTCTCGATCGTCTGGCTGCTGGCGTACCTCCTCGCCGGTCCACTCATCTGGTCCGTGCAATTCGCAATCGTCTATGCACTGCACGCGGCGGCCTGCGCCACCGCCTCGGAGCCAGCGGCCGAAGGCTGGATCCCGCTTGCGATGGCGGTCGTCACGGGGGCCTGCGTTGCTGCGGCGCTCGCGGTCGTCGCCTGTCGCGGGCGGCTGAACCGCGCAATCTTCGGCACCGGACAGGGATCGAGGGCCTATGACGTTATCTCTCTGCTCTTGATCGTTTTGGCGACCATCGCCATCCTGTGGTCCGGACTGGCAATGGCCCTGCTCCAGCCCTGCAGTCTGCCCCAGATCTAAGCCGGCTGGGCCTATCCATGACCGGCAAGGGCGGATAGACGACCGGACCCGCCGTCCATTCGCCGTCACAAAACCGACAAATACTCTTCACGAATCAGCCGACGCGTCCGCTCGCCTCCGCAACGCACAATTCCCCAAAAGCCCACGTGAGTCGGTGCGAGACGCCGACCCGACAATGATGCGGACCGGGAGCGCTGTTCATGATGCAGTTGGCGGTGGAAGTACGCAATCTCAGCAAGACCTTCAGCGGCGGGCGCCGCGCGCTCGACAATGTCAGCGTGCGCATCGAGCCGGGCGAGATGGTGGCGCTGATTGGTGCGTCGGGCTCCGGCAAGTCCACCCTGCTGCGGCACCTGGCCGGGCTGGTCGCCAGCGACCGTAACGCCGATGGCTGCGCGGTCTCGGTTGGCGGCCGGTCCGTGCAGGCCGGCGGAAAGCTGAGCCCGGAGGTCCGCCGCATCCGCGGCAATATCGGCTTCGTGTTCCAGCAGTTCAATCTGGTCAACCGCCTGTCGGTCATTACCAATGTACTGATCGGCACGCTCAGCCGCCTGCCGCTGTGGCGCACCTTGCTCTTCCGCTTCCCGGAGGAGGAGCGGCGCCTGGCGATGGCGGCGCTGCAGCGCGTCGGCATTGCCGACTGGGCGTTCCAGCGCGCCTCCAACCTTTCCGGCGGCCAGCAGCAGCGCGCCGCCATCGCCCGCGCCATGGTGCAGAGGGCGGAGCTGGTCCTGGCTGACGAGCCGATCGCCTCGCTCGATCCGGAAGCTTCGCGCCGGGTGATGGAGTCGCTGGCAGAGCTCAACCGGGCCGACAACGTGACCGTTCTCGTCTCCCTGCATCAGGTGCAGTTCGCCCTGCGCTATTGCCCGCGCACCGTGGCCTTGCGCGACGGCGAGATCGTTTTTGACGGGCCGAGCGCCGCGCTCACCCCCGAGAAGCTGGGCGAGCTCTACGGCTCCGATGCGGAGGAGCTGCTGCTCGGCGAGGCCTTGACGCCCAACCGGGCGCCCCGCCCGACGAAGATCGTTGGATTCCCGCAGCCGGCGGACGGCCTGGCCGTCGCGGCCGCGAGCTAGACCACCGCACACTTCTCACCGCAAACCAAGGGAGCTACTCGATGATCGGCAAATGGCTTAGATCTGCCGCACTTTCGCTTTGCCTCGCCACCGGCCTTGGCGGCGCAGCCGCCGCGGAAGATATCAAGGAATTGAATTTCGGCATCATCTCGACGGAATCCTCGCAGAACCTGAAGACGGTCTGGAATCCCTTCCTGGCCGACATGAGCAAGAAGCTCGGCATGAAGGTGAATGCCTTCTTCGCGCCCGACTATGCCGGCATCATCGAAGGCATGCGCTTCGGCAAGGTGGATGTGGCCTGGTACGGCAACAAGTCCGCGATGGAGGCGGTCGACCGCGCCGGCGGCGAGATTTTCGTCCAGACCGTCGCGGCGGATGGCAGCCCGGGCTATTGGTCGCTGCTGATCGCGCACAAGGACAACGAGAAGCTCAACTCGGTCGAGGACGTGATCAAGCACGGCAAGGAGATCACCTTCTCCAACGGCGACCCGAACTCCACTTCCGGCTTCCTGGTGCCGGGCTACTACGTGTTCGGCGTGAACAAGATCGACCCGAAGAGCTACTTCAAGCAGACGATCACCGGCAGCCATGAGACCAACGCGCTTGCCGTCGCCAACAAGCAGGTCGATTTCGCCACCAACAACACCGAGAACATGAGCCGCCTGGAGAAGACCTTTCCCGAGAAGGCGAAGGATCTGAAGGTCATCTGGAAGTCGCCGCTGATCCCCTCCGACCCGATCGTCTGGCGCAAGGATCTGAGCGACGGCGACAAGGCCAAGATTAAAGGCTTCTTCATGACCTACGGCGAGGCACCGGCGGAGAAGGAGATCCTGGCCGGCCTGCAATGGGCGCCGTTCAAGGAATCCAACAACGACCAGCTCCTTCCGATCCGCACCCTCGAGCTGTTCAAGAGGCGCGTGGCCGTCGAGACCGACACCACCCTCTCGGACGCCGAGAAGCAGCAGAAAACTGCCGAGATCGACGCCAAGCTCGCCGAACTCAAGGAGAGGGAAAAGGCGATCGCCGCCAGCAACTGATCCCGCAATCGAGGCGTCGGCGCTTCATGGCGCCGACGCCATTTTTCTATCCCAAGGCGGCAGGCATGGCTCAGACACTCGACTCGCTCCAGGTCCTATCGACCCGTCCACCGAAATCGGTGCGCACATCTCTCGGCACGGTGCTGCTCTACGGGCTGGGCTTCGCCATCCTCGCCTGGTCCTATAGCGGCGCCGATATCAGGCCGTGGGCGCTGATCGAGGATTGGGGCAACATGGCGGTCTTGGGCGCGGACTTCTTCCCGCCCGACTTCGCGCATTGGCGGTACTATCTGGAAGAGATCATCAAGACCCTGCAGATCGCCATCTGGGGGACGTTCCTGGCCATCATCTTCGCCATCCCGTTCGGCCTCATGGCGGCGGAGAACCTGTCGCCGATCTGGCTGCGCCAACCGGTGCGCCGCCTGATGGATGCGCTACGCGCGATCAACGAAATGGTCTTCGCGATGCTGTTCGTGGTGGCGGTTGGCCTCGGCCCCTTCGCGGGCGTGCTCGCCATCTTCATTCACACCACCGGCATCCTGGCCAAGCTGTTCTCCGAAGCGGTGGAGGCGATCGACCCGCGTCCCGTCGAGGGTATCCGCGCGACCGGCGCAAATGTGCTGGAGGAGATCCTCTATGGCGTCATCCCGCAGGTGATCCCGCTCTGGGTCTCCTACTCGCTCTACCGCTTCGAATCCAACGTGCGGTCGGCCACGGTGGTGGGCATGGTGGGCGCGGGCGGCATCGGCGTGGTGCTGTGGGAGGTGATCCGCGGCTTCTATTTCGCGCAGACCTGCGCGGTGATGATCATGATCATCGTCACCGTCTCGTTGATCGACCTGCTGTCGGCCTGGCTGCGGCGACGCTTCCTGTAACTAGAGTGCGCGGAGCAGCCGCACGAATGCCTCGCCCGCCTCGCCCAGACTCGCGTCGTTGCCGATGACGGCCAGGGCCGGGTGGTGGATCGGCCCGAACTCCGCCGCACGCGCGATGCGGGCGTCGATCTCCTCGGCCGTCTCCCGGCCGCGTGCCGAAAGGCGCTGGCGCAGGACCTGAAGATCGATGCGGATCAGCACGGGCAGCAGTCCCGGGTAGCGGTCCGCCGCGACGGGGAGATAGGCGCGCGAACCGTTGAGCACGACGTGGCGGCCCTGCGCCAGCGACAGGTCGATGCCGCGATCCACGCCATAGAAGTGCCCGTTGCCCCGCCAGTGCAGGGCGAAGCGGCCTGCGGCACAGGCAAGCTCGAACGCCTCAGGCGCGATCGGGATGTGATCCTCGCCGCCGCTTTCAGCCAGGCGGGTGATGTGGCGACGGGCGAAGACATATCCCCCTTCGTTGCCGAGGCGATCGCGCGCATAGGCGATGATGCTGTCCTTGCCCGCGCCCGACGGGCCGATGACATAGACCAGCCGCCCTTGCGTCATGTCACGCCCCGAACGGGAAGCGCGCGATCAGGCGGAAGGCAGTCTTCCGGTCGGGCTGATGGAACAGGCAGATTTCACGGACGGGGACGGGCTGCTTCAGGATCGGCGCGGCCAGTGAGGTGATCAGCAGCGAAAGGCGCACGCGGCTCGCCTCGTCGGGGATGGATGCCGTCAAGGTGAGATGGAAGCGGAACTCGTCCATCACATAGGGATAGCCCCAGCGCGCCAGCAGCTCCGTCTGGCGCGGGGTGAGGCCGGCGGCATGGCGCTTCGCCAGGTCCGCCGGCTCCGGCGGAGCGCGAAACGCGTCGAATTCGGTTACGCAAGCCTCCGCGAGCCGCGACAGCGGGGGCGAGTCTTCCGATGGCACCAAGGCGAGAAACTCGCCGATCGCCCGCAGCCGCAATCCGCGCAGCGCGAAGCTCGCCTGCCGGCGCGCGAACGTGGACAATGCCGCGTGTAGATGCTGCACGTCCGCGCCATCCGCCAGACGGAAGGGCGCCTTGAACGTGCCATGGAAGCCGTACTGCCGTGGCGCTTCCGTCAGCGCCCGCAATTCCGCATCGCCCACACCCGCATGCGACGGCGGCTGCAGCGACTCGCCGCTCTCCGCATCCCGCCCAAGCCAATGATCGCCGAAGCGCGCCAGATCGCTGCCGCGCAGCGGCGCGAAATAGATGGCGTAGCGCGCGCTCACCTAGGCGACCCGCCGGCCCTGACGCCAGACCTCGCGCACGATCGGCAAGTCGTCATGCAGGCGCACCCGAACCAGATCGGCGCGCTGGCCGGGAGCGATCTCTCCCCGGTCCGTGAGGCCGATGGCGCGGGCCGGGTTGAGCGCCACGGTGCGGATCGCGTCAGGCAAGCGCATCGCGGCGCGCTGATGCAGCAGGAAGGCAGCGTGCAGCAGGCTGACCGGGACATAATCCGACGATAGCGCGTCGAGCAGGCCGGCCTCGGCGAGCGCGAGCGCGGAGACGTTGCCGGAATGGGACCCGCCGCGCACCACGTTCGGGGCTCCCATGACGTTCATCATGCCGTGGGCCCTGGCCGTCTTGGCGGCTGGCAACGTCGTGGGGAACTCCGAGATCGCGATGCCCTCCGCATAAGCCTGCTCCACGTGCTCCTCGGTCGTGTCGTCATGGCTCGCCAGCGGCACGTCGAGGCCGCGGCAGAGATCGAGAATCTTCCTGCGGTTGACGTCGGAGTGGCGGGCCATCTGCTCCTTGTGCCGTGCCACCACATCCCCGAATTCCGCGTCGCTCCAGGCCTTGTCGCGATAGAAGGTGCGATAGCTCTCCAGGTCGCGCCATTGCCGCTGGCCCGGCGTGTGGTCCATCAGCGAAACCAGGCGCAGCAGCGGATGGTCGGCATAGGGCTCGAACATGTCGACCACGCCGGGATCGGAGGTCTCGCAACGCAGGTGGAACAGGTGATCGGCGCGCAGCAGGTCGGCGGCGCGCGCCTTGCCGACGCTGTCAATCGACTCGGCGAGGATCCGCCGCCGCTTGCCGCTCGCCTGGTAGTCGCCGATGCAAATGGCATCGAGCACCGTGGTGATCCCGGCGCCGACAATCTGCGCATCATGGGCCAGCACCGCCGCCAGCGCGGACGGCCAGACGGCGTTCGGCCGCGGCTCGAAATGTTTCTCCAGGTTATCGGTATGGATCTCGACCAGGCCGGGCAGCAGGTAGTCGCCGTCAAGATCCTGCGCGCTTGCGGGCTTGCCCGCGCCGGGCTCGACGGCCGTGATCCTGCCGTCTGCGAGGCGCACGGCCCCGGTGATGACGGACTCGGCCGTCACCACCTGCGCGTTCCCGAGGATGAGCTCGTTGCTCATGCCGCCACCTTGAACGGCTCGATCGCGAAGGTCCGGTCGCACACACGGTTGCGGATTTCAGCGTCATGAAAGATACCGACGATGGCGGTCCCGGCCGCCTTCCGCTCCAGGATCAGCTCGGCGACGATGGCGCGGTTCGTGGCGTCAAGCGCGGCGGTCGGCTCGTCGAGCAGCAGGATCGGCATGGGCGCGATGAAGCCGCGCGCGATGTTGACGCGCTGCTGCTCGCCGCCGGAGAAGGTCGCCGGCGCAAGACTCCACAGCCGCTCCGGGATGTTCAGCCGGGCGAGCAGGTCGCCCGCGTGCCGGCGCGCGTCAGCCGGATCGACACCCCGCACGCGCAGCGGCTCGGCGACGATCTCCAGCGCCGGCACGCGCGGGATGACGCGCAGGAACTGGCTGACATAGCCCATGGTGTGACGGCGCACGTCCAGGATGGCGCGCGGCTCCGCCGCCACCATGTCCACCCAGCCGTCGCGGTGGCGGACGCGGATGCTCCCCTCGCCCGCAGCGTAATTGGCGTAGAGCGCGCGCAGCAGCGTGGACTTGCCGCAGCCGGACGGGCCATGCAGCGCCACGCATTCGCCGAAGCGCACCGCGAAATCGAGCCCGCGGAACACCTGGATCTCCACGTCTCCCTGCGTATGGAGACGGAACGTCTTGCCGAGGCCGTTCACCTCGATCGCTAGTCCACTCATGCCTGCAACACCGAAGAAACCAGCAACTGAGTATAAGCGTGCTGGGGGTCGTCCAGCACCTGGTCCGTCAGCCCGGATTCGACCACCCGGCCCTGGCGCATCACCATCAGCCGGTGCGCCAGCAGCCGCACCACGGCGAGGTCGTGGGTGACGACCACCACGGACAATCCGAGGGAGGCGACCAGCTCGCGCAGCAGATCGAGCAGCCGTGCCTGCACCGACACGTCGAGCCCGCCGGTCGGCTCGTCCATGAAGACGATGCGCGGCCGCGTCACCAGGTTGCGCGCGATCTGCAGACGCTGCTGCATGCCGCCGGAAAAGGCGCGCGGCAGGTCGTCGATGCGCGCCTCATCGATCTCCACGCGGCCCAGCCAATCCGTGGCGGCCTGCCGGATCTCGCCGTAGTGCCGCGCGCCGACCGCCATCAAACGCTCGCCGATATTCGCGCCGGCGCTCACCGCCAGGCGCAGCCCGTCGCGCGGGTTCTGGTGCACCAGGCCCCAGTCGGTGCGCATGAGCAGGCGCCGCTCCGCCTCGCTCGTTTCATAGATGTCGCGCATGCCCTGATGGCGCGTGTTGTAGAGCACACGGCCGCCATCCGGACCCAGCCGCGCGGACAGGCAGTTCAGCAAGGTTGTCTTGCCGGAGCCGGATTCGCCCACCACGCCCATGACCTCGCCGGGCCAGAGGTCGAAGCTGACATCCTGGCAGGCGAATCGCTCGCCGTAGCGCTTGGTCAGGCGCTCGACGCGCAGCAGCGGTCGATCGGTCGCGTTCATTCCGCGGCCTCCTTCCGGCGCGCCGCCTGGCGGTCCCCGCAATAATCGCTGTCGGAGCAGACGAACATGCGGTCGCCACGGTCGCTTGTCACGATCTCGTCTAGGAAGCTGTCGGTGGCGCCGCACAGCGCGCAAGACTCGTCCCAGCGCTGGACCTCGAACGGATGATCGTCGAAATCCAGGCTCTTCACCTTGGTATAGGGCGGAACGGCATAGATGCGCTTCTCGCGGCCGGCGCCGAACAATTGCAGCGCCGGGTTCATGTCCATCTTGGGATTGTCGAATTTCGGGATCGGCGAGGGCCGCATGATGTAGCGCTCGTTGACCTGCACCGGATAGTCGTAGGAGGTGGCGATCCGGCCATGGGTAGCGATGTCCTCATACAGCCGCACATGCATGATGCCGTATTCAGACAGGGCGTGCATCTTGCGCGTTTCTGTCTCGCGCGGCTCCAGCCAGCGCAGGGGCTCCGGGATCGGCACCTGGTAGACCAGGATCTGGCCTTCCTTCAGCGGCTTTTCCGGGATGCGGTGCCGCGTCTGCACGATCGTTGCCTCCTCCGTGCGCGTCGTCGTCGCGACGCCGGCGGTCTTGGCGAAGAAGCTGCGGATCGAGACGGCGTTGGTGGTGTCGTCCGCGCCCTGGTCGATCACCTTCAGCACGTCGTCGGGCCCGATGATGGAAGCCGTCACCTGGATCCCGCCGGTGCCCCAGCCATGCGGCATCGGCATCTCGCGATTGCCGAACGGCACCTGGTAGCCGGGGATCGCAACCGCTTTCAGGATCACGCGGCGCAGCATGCGCTTGGTCTGCTCGTCGAGATAGGCGTAGTTGTAGCCGGTTTCCGTGCCGCTCATTCCGCCGCCTCCGCCTTCCGGGCGGCAGCCGCGCGTTCGCGCATCTCGCGTACCATCACCAGCTCCGACTGGAAGTCGACGTAATGCGGCAGCTTGAGGTGCTGCACGAAGCCCGACGCCTCCAGGCTGTCGCAGTGGTAGAGCACGAATTCCTCGTCCTGCGCCGGGCTGCTCGGCTCTTCGCCCAACTCGCGGCAGCGCAGGGCGCGATCCACCAGCGCCATCGACATGGCCTTGCGCTCGCCATGACCGAAGGTGAGGCCATAGCCGCGGGTGAATTGCGGCGGCTTGGTCTTGGAGCCCTTGAAGGAGTTCACCATCTGGCACTCGGTCACCTCGATCTCGCCGATCCCGATGGGGAACGGCAGCTCCTCGGGCTGGATCTCGACTGTCACGTCCCCCATGCGGATCTCGCCCGCGAACGGGTGATTGCGGCCATAGCCGCGCTGGGTTGAATAGCCGAGGGACAGCAGGAAGCCCTCGTCGCCGCGCGCCAGCGCCTGCAGCCGCGCCTCGCGTCCGGCCGGAAAGGACAAGGGCTCGCGCGTGAGATCGGTCAAGGGCGCGCTCTCATCGCCCGGCTCTTCGGGCTCGAGCAGCCCCTCCTGGCCCAGGATTGCCGCCACCGAAGGCATCGGCTGCGCCGCCTGCGGCTCACTCTCCTCCGCATCGGGCGCCGCCACCGGCTTCGGCTCGGCGAGGTCGAAATCGAGCAGGCGGTGGGTGTAATCGAAGGTCGGCCCCAGCACCTGGCCGCCGGGAATATCCTTGAAGGTGGCGGAGACGCGCCGGCGCACGTCCATCCGGCCGGTGTCGATCGGCAGGCTGGTGGCGAAGCGCGGCAGGGTGGTACGATAGGCGCGCAGCAGGAAGATCGCTTCCACCAGGTCGCCGCGCGCCTGCTTGATGGCGAGCGCCGCCAGCTCCGGATCGTAGAGCGCGCCTTCGCTCATGACGCGCGTGACGGCGAGGCTCAATTGCTGCTCGATCTGCGGCAGCGTCAGCTCCGGCACCTCGGGATCGCCGCGGCGCTCCTCGGCCAGCAGCTTGTGTGCCGCCGCGATCGCCCGCTCCCCGCCCTTCACGGATACATACATGGCTCAGCCCTCCCCAGGATCGAGCATGATTGTGCGCGGCAGGCCGAGCACCAGGTCGCCCGCCACCAGCAGCGTGTCGAAGCCCAGCGGGAAGCGCTGCCGGTTGGCGTGCAATGCCGGCCAGAACTCCTCCGCCAGCCCGTCGACGCTGATGTCGACATGGCCGAGGATGCCCGGGCCGCGCAGGCGGCGGCCCGGCGCGATCCGGAGCCGCTCCACCTGCACGATGATCGTGGCGCCGCGCTCCGGGTATTCCGCGTCGCCGAGCGCGAGCTGCGAGAGGTCGGGAAGCTTATTGCCGTCCGCGACCAGCACGAAGGCGGCGGCGCCGAGTTCCGCCGTCAGCGGCGCGCCGGTGTGGAAGCTGAGGTAGTCGCTTGCCGTGTCGCGCACCTCCGGCGAAAGCCAGACGGGCGTATCCAGATCGAGCAGGGTGAGCGCCAGGGCGGCCGTGCCGCCGCCGAGCGGGCCCGGCGCCTCCGGGAGCCGGTCGATCGCCACGATATGGCCGGGCCGCGCCATGGCCTGCAGCACCTGGCGGAAGACACGCTGCGAGTCGAGCTGCGGGTCCTTGAATCCGGGCGCCAGGTTCTGCAGCCCGATCCTCGTCTGCTGGTTCATGTGCGGTCCTCTCCGCGGACGACAGTGAAGAAGTCGACGCGCGTCGGCGCCGACCGCGCGATGCGGCGGCGGCGGCGCAAATCCTGCGCCTGCGCCAATGGGTCGACGACCAAGGCGAGCAACTGCGGCTGGCGTGCCGGATCCTGCAGCAGCGCGTCGATCAAGGCGGCGAGCTCGGCCTGGCGCATCGAGCGGCCGGCCACATAGGCCGTCCCGACCTGGCCGCCTTCGGTGCGCAGGGCGCAGCGCGTGATGGTCATCTCGCCCAGATTGAACGGTTGCCCGGTGCCGCCCGCGCGCGCGCGCACCATGGTCATGCCGACCTCCGGCCGCCGGATCAGGCGGTAAAGCGGAAGCCCGCCAAGGGCGCCGCGCACCGCGCCCACTGCCGTTTCGAGCTCTGCAGCGCTCGCGCGCGCCAGCACCGACATCCAGCGCCGGCGCGCCGCCTGCTCCGGCGGCAGGTCCATTTCGGAAGACCCGAGTCCGACCGCGCCATCCATCCAATCACCTCCGAACATCGCGCTCGACGATCTGCAAATTTGTCTAGACATCTATCTAGAAGATAGTTACTGCTGTTCAGCCGCCCTGTCAAAGGGCGCTTTCTGAACCTTTCATGAAGGCCGCCGCACACGCTGCGCGGCCGTTGGATGGAAATCGATGGAGATCACTCGGGAGAGCGGCGTTGCCGTCTGGCGCCAAATCCAGCAGATCCTCGAGCGCGAGATTCGCGAGCAGACGTTCCGCCCTGGCGCGCGCCTGCCGACGGAGGCGGAACTGGCGAGAAGGTTCATGGTCAATCGCCACACCGTGCGCCAGGCGATCGCGCGGCTGGAGGATCGGGGCCTGCTGCGCACTGACCAGGGGCGCGGCACCTTCGTGCAGGAAGCGGTCATCGACTATCAGGTGTCGCGCAAGACCCGGTTCAGCGAGAACCTGTCGCGGCAGAACCGCACGTCCGACCGCGTCCTGCTGACCACGGCGGACCTGCCGGCGAGCACGGAAATCGCGCGGGCGCTGCGCCTGCGCCGCGGCGCAATGGTGGCCTATGTCCTGTGCGCCGGCGAGACGGACGGACGGCGCATCAGTGTCTCCGCGCATTATTTCCCGAAGCCCCGTTTCGACGGCATCGGGGCGCTGATGGCGGAAACCAAGTCCTTCACCCACGCCATGCGGCGCTTCGGCGTCGAGGATTATGCGCGGCAGACCACGCGCATCCTGGCGAAGATGCCGACCTCGGAGGAAGCGCGCCTGCTGGCGATGCCGCGCAACCGGCCGTTGATCGTCACGGAAGGCCTCAATATCGACGGTAGCGGCAACAGGGTCGAATATTGCGTCACCAAGTTCGTCGGCGACCTGGTTCAGATGCTGGTCGAGCACTGACCGCCGCGCACCCTTCATGACCGGATCGCGACCAGGTGCCAATGATAGGTGCCGGGCTTGCGATGCTCCCGATCCGCCAGCGACAGCAGCTCGAAACCGCTGAAGATTTCGACCAGCGTGCGCGCGTCGCAATAGAAATGCGGATGCGCCTTGTCGCTGATCGAATCGATGACAAAAGTGTCGGGCGCGACTTCGCGGCCCTTGCCGAAATTGCCGTTGCGCTTGGACAGCATGGTCCCCTGGTAGACGCCGCCCGGCTTCAGCACCCGCGCGATCTCGCGCACGCATTGATCGACCACGTCGCGGTCGCCGTGATAGATCACGTTCCAGGCCAGCACGTAGTCGCAGGAGGAATCCGCGACCGGGAGCGACAGCATCGAGCCGCTGCGGAAGTCAACCTGCAGCCCGCGGCGCTCCGCATCCCGCGCGGCATAGGCAAGGCCGCTGCCGCTGCCGTCGATGGCGGTGACGCGGTATCCCATGCCGGCGAGCGCCATGACGTGCCGGCCGATTCCGCAGCCGATATCCAACGCAACCCGGCCGCCGGCTGCGTACTGGCGTTCGGCGGCCGCGATCACCTCCGCCTCCGGTTCCAGCCAGTCGGCGCGTCCCTCCTCCGCTTGCCAACGGCGATCCCATTCGGCAGCGGCGGTGGCGAGAGGATGCGTGGTCATCGTGCCCCTATTTGAGGATGAGCTTGCGCAAGATCGAGCTGACGCGCTCGACGATCAGGACCAGCAGGAAGACGCCGATGATGATCGTGGCGGCCTGGTCGTACTGGAAAAGGTCCATGGCGACCTTGAGCTCGATGCCGATGCCGCCGGCGCCCACCAGCCCCAGCACCACCGAGGCGCGGGTCGCCTTCTCCAGCGTGAACAGCGCGCTGTTGATCATCGAGGGCATGGCGGAGGGCAGCACGGCGGAGAACACGATCTCGGACCGGCCGGCACCGAGCGCCGACAGGGCCTCCTGCGGGCCCTTGTCCGCCTCCTCCATCGCCTCGGCGAAGAACCGCCCGCAGAAGCCGATGGCATCCACCACCAGGGTCAGCATGCCGGCGAACGGACCCAGCCCCACCGTCACCACGAAGAACAGCGCCCAGACCAGGTCGGGCACGGTGCGGAACAAGGCGATCAGCCAGCGCGCGGCGTAATAGAGGCTGATGTGAGGCGTGAGGCTGCGCGCCGCCAGGATGGCCAAAGGCACGCTCAGGATCACGCCGATCACCGTCCCCGCAAACGCCATCTGAAAGGTCTCCAGCATCGCGCCGCCGACCGATTGCAGGCGCTCCAGGCTGGGCGGAAACATCTCGCCGACCAGGCGCAGCATGTTGGGGAGCCCGTCGATCAGCTTCGCCGGGGAAAGGTTGCTGCCGTAGAGCGAGAACAGGAAGAAGGCGCCCACGCCCACATAGAGCGCAAAGATGCCGGCGCTCGGCCGCACCAGGCGTGGCGGCGGCGCGTGGAGCGGCTGAACGATCATGTCAGTCATAGATCTGCCGGAGGGTTGGCGCGTCCAGGGCACGGGCTGCCGCGTCGAGCGCGATCCCGCCCTTGCGCAACGCCACCACGCGGTCGCCGAAGCGCAACGCGTGATCGATGTGGTGCGAGGTGAAGACCAGCGTCAGGTTCTGCCGCCGGATGAGATCGGCGAACAGCTCCATCACCTCCTCGCCCGCATTGGGATCAAGGCTGGCCACCGGCTCGTCCGCGAACATCAGGCGGGGACGTTGCATCAAGGTGCGCGCGATGGCGACGCGCTGCGACTGGCCGCCCGACAGGCAATCGGCCCGGCGCGCCGCGAAATCCGCAAGCCCGACCAGCTCCAGGCAATGCATCGCCTCCTCGCGCAGCGGGCGCGGTGCCAGCGCCTGGTACCAGACCCGCGGCCCGCTGTGCCGCGCCTGGGCGCCGTGCAGCACGTTGCTCAGCACCGAAAGCTGCGCCACCAGGTTGTGGCGCTGGAACACGAAGCCGACCTCCGCCCGCAGCCGCCGCAGGCGCGCGCGGCCGAGCGCATGGACCTGCCGCCCCAGGATGGTGATGGCGCCGCTGTCCGGCTCAATCAGCCGGAGACAGCAGCGCAGCAGTGTCGACTTTCCGGTGCCGTTGGACCCCACCAGCGCCACCGATTGTCCCTGCGGCACGCGCAGCGACACGTTGCTGAGGATCGGCCGGTCCCGGTCGAAGCTCTTGCAGAGCCCGGCAATGTCCAGGTCGGTTCCAGTCGCAACCGAGGCGATCGAGGCAGCCACCGCCCCGGGACGCGCCGGGGCGGTGACGTCGATGGCGCTTTCAACAAGCCGCGCAGCGGGTGCGAGCGACATTCTCCGTGCCCTACTGGCCGACGAATTCGGCGTATTCAGGATAGCCGATGGTCGCATACATGCTGCGCACGTAGTCGTAGTCGTTGTCCTTGATCGCCGCGAGGAAGTGCATGCCCTGGTACTTCTGGGTATCCTCGCCCTTGAGCAGCGCCTGGATCAGGGCGGGCGCGTTCTGGGTGAAGGCGGCGCGCATCTTGTCGACGACGCCTTTGTCGACATGCGCACCGGCCAGCAGCGGATCGTTCGGCAGATCGCGGCCGCGCGCGATCACCTTGAACGCCGTGTCCGGAAACTTCTCGCGCACGCCGCCGAGATGCGTCGCGTTCATGCCGATGGCGGCGATGTCGCCCTTGATCAGGCTCTCCACCGCCACGTTGCGGCTGACATGCAGCGGCTCGATATCCTTCATCGGGTCGAGGCCGAAATCCGCCAGCAACTGCATGGGGCCGAGATGGGCCGAGGTGGAGCCCACGTCGCCAAAGGCGACCTTCTTGCCCTTCAGGTCCTGCACGCCCTGCACCGGCGATTCGGCGAGCGTGACGATCATGGCGAAGTAGTCCGGCCGCTGGAATCCGACCACCACGGAGGCATCGCTGCGCTTCCTGAACACGACATACTCGGCGGGTCCCGTCAGCACGAAATCGACATGCTTGGCGCGCATCGCTTCGACTGCGGCGGTGCGGCTGTTCACGGCCGTGAACTCGATCTCGTAGCCGGTCGCCTCGGCCAGCGTATTGCGGAAGGCGCCGTATTCGCGCTGAAGATCCTCCAGCCCGGCGATGTCGGTGACGGCGAAGCGGATAGTCTCGGCGGCTTGCGCCAATTGCGCGGTGGCCAGCAGCGGCAGGGCCGCCGCACCGGCCAGTACCAGACGACGCGTGATGGAGATGAGCTTCATGGGTGGTTCCTTTCGACCCTCGAGGAGAATCGCGTTGCGCTTCGGGAAGCATGGAACCGGGGGGTGACCGGGCTCTGACTCAAATATGTCCATTCCATGACCGCGCCTCGACAAGGACCGGCCCGGTCCGAGAAATCTGCACCGGACTCGCGTCTGTCACTTTCCTGTCGCTGGATCGCGCGGCGGCCGCTGGCGAATATGGCCGCGCGGAAGGGGACTCGATATGGAATCACGCTCAATGGAGACACTGATCGTCGGCGGCCGCGTGCTCCTGCCGGATGGAACGCTGGAGGAGACAGAGGTCGCGCTGCACGACGGGCGCATCGCGGCGATCGGCGGGGGACCGGGCGGTTCGGCGCGGCGCTGGCATGCGCCCGGCCTGCTGGTGCTGCCGGGCATGGTCGACCTGCATGGCGACGCGTTCGAGCGGCAATTGATGCCGCGGCCCGGCGTGCGGTTTCCGGACGAGCTGGCCTTGCTGGAAACCGACCGCCAGCTGCTCGCGAACGGCATTACCACCGCCTATCACGGGCTCACCTATTCCTGGGAGCCGGGGTTGCGCGATGCGGCCTCCGCCCGTCGCTTCGTCGCCAAGCTGCACGAGATGCGGCCGCAGCTCTGCTGCGACACGCGGCTGCATCTGCGGTTCGAAACCTTCAACCTGGATGCGGAGCAGGAGGCGATCGGCTGGATCAACGATGGTCTGATCGACCTCTTCGCGTTCAACGACCACACCGACGACATCGCGGACAAGCTGGGCGACCTGAACAAGCTGTCTACCTATGCGGCACGCACCGGCCTCAGTGCCGCGGATTTCGCCTCCATGCTGCGCCGGATCAAGGATCGCGCGTCCGAAGTGCCGGCCTCGATGGAGCGCATTGCCGCCGCGGCCCTCGCCGCCGCCGTGCCGATGGCCTCCCACGATGACATGACGCCGGATGCCCAAGCCGCCTATTACGCGCTGGGCTGCCGGATGTGCGAGTTTCCGTTCGATCGGGACACCGCGCGGGCGGCACTCGCTCGCGGCGCCTCCACAATTCTCGGCGCGCCCAATGTGGTGCGCGGCGGCAGCCATGCGGCGCGGCTGGGCGGCCGCGAAGCGGTTGCCGAAGGACTCTGCAGCGTGCTGACCTCCGACTACTACTATCCCGCACTGATGGTGGCGGCCTTCATGCTGGTCGACCTGGACGTCATCGACCTCGCCGGCGCGTGGCGCCTGGTCTCAACCAACGCGGCGGACGCCGCCAACCTGGCGGATCGCGGCCGCATCGCGCCGGGCCAGCGCGCGGACCTGCTGCTGGTCGACTGGCAGCCCGGCCGAATGCCGCGCCTGGTGGCGACCTTCGTGTCGGGAGAGGCCGTGTTCGTCGCCGACAATCCGATGCGGATGATCGCGTGATGGCCTGCGGCAACCTGCCGATTCACCGGCGCGGCTGATCCGTCGGGTCGGAGATTCCCGCGAGCGGCTGCTTGGCCGCGTGCTCCGTCTCACGCCGCGAAGGCTGGGACCGACGAGCAACTTCCCCGCTCACCGCGATGCACCGCTTCCCGTTTCCCCCGCGCAACGTACGCCCATGATCGCTGTTGTTGAAAATGCCTCCCCAGCATCGAGGCGCAATCATGCAAGGAGCGGACGATGGCGGATCATCGGTGGCGAGACGAGCGGCGCGGCTGGGATGAGGAGGGCCATCCTCATCACGCGCGAGAAGCTGCTCGTGGGCCCGGCGACATGCACGGGCAAGACAGATACCAGAGCGATTACGACCGGTCGCGCGGTGAGCGTTACGGCTACGCCCCGGGTTATCGCCGGGGGTATGGAGCGCGGGATGGCGATTTCGAGGGCGAAGGTTTCCGGGGCGCATACGGTCAGCCGGACGGCGGACGGGGATACGAGCAGTATCGCGGCGGGACGGAGCCCGGATGGGGCGGCGACGGCGGCAACGAGCGGTATCGGGCAATGGAGAGCGCCTTGGGGCAGCCGGAGGGCGGGCGCGGCTATGAGCAAGATCCCCGGACCGAGGCGGGCCGGCAAGGCCATGCGGGACGAGGGCCCAAGGGCTATGTCCGCTCGGACGAGCGCATCCGGGAAGACGTCTGCGAGCGCCTGACCTACGATCCGGACGTGGATGCCTCCGACATCGAGGTATCCGTCAGCGATTGCGAAGTGACTCTCGCCGGCACGGTCGCGAGCCGCCACGAGAAACGCCGCGCGGAAGATTGTGCCGAAGGCATCCGCGGCGTGCGCGACGTGCGGAACAATTTGCGCATCGAGCCGCGAACCGGCGAAGCCGCGGAAACCGGCGCGGCGCCCGGTGGGGTCAGGGCATCGGGCTCCGGTGCGATCCGTTCCTGAGGCGCCGATGACGCAAGCACAAGGCCCACAACCCAGGCTGCAGCACCTCAGCCGCGACGACATCGTGCATCTGGTGGGAGACCTGGAGGACGCCACGATCGCCGCGGTCCTGGCGACCGGCGCCACCTATAGAGAGATCGAGCAGGCCCTGAAATGGGCCGGCGCCCGTCCGGATGAGCCCCGTCTCGACTCCGAAGGCATGACGCCGAGAGCGGAGCAGGTGTTCGACATCATTCTCAGCGACCCTACATATGCCGAAGAGGATCCGGAGGGCCCAGGATAGAACGGAGCAATGCGCGTCAGGCTCGAAGTGCGCGGATGTGTGTGTGTGTGTGTTGAACACGGTCCGCACCAGACTGCGCGAGGCGATTGATCGGCAAGGCCTGGCGCGCTCCGCTCATGCTGTCGGCGACCAGGGCGGCATCGCGGCCGCCCGAAAGCAGCCTGGGCCGGCTATTCCACCGCCTTCCCCTCGGGCAGACGCCCATAACGGTCTTCGAGGCGCACGATGTCGTCCTCGCCGAGATAGCGGCCGGTCTGCACCTCGATGACCACCAGCGGCTCGGGTCCGGGATTCTCCAGCCGGTGCCTGGCGCCGGCGGGAATATAGGTTGATTGATCGCGCCCGAGGCGAATGACCTGCTCATCGCGCGTCACGCGCGCCTCGCCTTCGACCACCACCCAATGCTCGCTGCGCTGCGCGTGCATCTGCAGCGACAGGCAGCCGCCCGGCTTGATCGACAAGCGCTTGATCTTGTGGTGCGCGCTTTCCTCGAGCACGGTAAAGCTGCCCCACGGGCGGTGGACCGTGCGATGCAGCTTCAGCGCCTCGTGGTTCTCGGCCCGCAGCCGGTCGGTGATGCGCTTCACATCCTGCGCCCGGCTCTTGTGCGCCACCAGGAGGGCGTCCTCGGTATCCACGATCAGCAGGTCCTCGACGCCGACCGCCGCCGTCAGCCGATGCGCGCTCTGGATGAAGGTGTTGCGCGTATCGAGCGCCATGGCGCGGCCGACGAAGCGGTTGCCGTCGGTATCCGGCGCAACAAGCTCGCTGACCGCGCGCCAGGATCCGATGTCGCTCCATTCGAAGCTCGCCGGCACCATGGCGACGCGGCCGGAGCGCTCGATCACGGCGTAGTCGACCGAGATGTCTGCGAGGGCTTCGAAGCTCTCCGGAACGAGCTCGATGGAGCGCGCGGCGGGGTCGCATGATTCCTGCCGCTCGCGCGCGGCGTGCCAGGCTGCGGCAGCGCCGGCCGCCAGCGCCGGCTGATGGATCTCAAGCTCCGCCAGATAGAGATCGGCGCGCATGCAGAAGATGCCGGCGTTCCAATAATGCGCCCCGTCCAGGATGTAGCGCGCGGCGAGGTCGGCCGCCGGCTTCTCCTTGAACTTGCGGGTGGCGAAGCCGCCGCCGATCGGCCGTGCGCGGTCGATCTCGATATAGCCGTAGCCGGGCTCCGGATAAGTCGGGCGGATGCCGAAGGTCGCGATCCAGCCCTCCCGCGCCAAGGCGGCGGCGGCATCGACGTCGCTCTGGAAGGCGTCCTGCGGCACGATCAGGTGATCGGCCGCGATGGCGAGCAGGATCGCATGATCGCCGAACCGCTCGCGCGCGAACCAGGCCGCCACCGCGATCGCCGGCGCGGTGTTGCGCCCGGCCGGCTCCAGGATCGTATGGAGATCGCGTTCGACGCCGCTGGCGGCGAACTCGTCCTGGCACTGGAACGCGTAGTCGCGGTTGGTGACCAGCAGCACGCCTGGCGCGCCCGCGAGCGCACCGGCGCGCTCGAACGCCGCGCGGAGCAGTGTGCGCCCGTCCGGCAGGCGCAGAAACGGCTTGGGGTAGAGCGCACGCGACACCGGCCACAGCCGGCTGCCGGAACCGCCCGAAAGAATGACCGGAAGGACTGTCATGAAGATGCCCCCCACATCCTTGCTAGTGTGGCTATCGCCTCCGGTGGGCTCCGTCAATGAAATTAGACAGCGGCACGGCGCCGAACCTGTGTGCGGCCAGGGAATTCTTGTTTCGCCGTGGGGGGCGTGTTATGGCGCTGGAGGTGCTCGGATGGGGGGCTATGTCTCAAAGAACGGCGTTCATCACTGGCATTACCGGCCAGGACGGCTCCTACCTCGCCGAACTGCTGCTGGCCAAGGGCTATAGAGTTCACGGCCTGGCGCGCCGGTCCTCCAGCAACAACACCGCACGGATCCAGCACCTGCTTTCCCCCGAATCGGAAACTGACGGCCTGCTCACGCTGCATTACGGCGACATGACGGACACCACGGCGCTGAGCCGCCTGGTGGAGGAGATCGCGCCCGACGAGGTCTACAATCTGGCGGCGCAAAGTCACGTCGCGGTCAGCTTCGATTCCGCGCTCTACACCGCCGACGTCGATGCGCTGGGAACGCTGCGCCTGCTGGAGGCCTTGCGCAACGCCGGGCTCTTCCGGACGATCCGCTTCTACCAGGCCTCGACCTCCGAGCTCTACGGCCTGGTGCAGGAGACGCCGCAGCGCGAGACCACGCCGTTTCACCCGCGCAGCCCCTATGCCGTCGCCAAGCTCTACGCCTATTGGATCGTGCGCAACTATCGCGAGGCACACGGCCTGCACGGCTCGAACGGCATCCTGTTCAACCACGAGAGCCCGCGCCGTGGAGAGGCCTTCGTCACGCGCAAGATCACGCTGGCTGTCGGCCGGATCGCGCGGGGCCTGCCGCAAAGGCTGCAGCTCGGCAATCTCGACGCGAGCCGCGACTGGGGCCATGCCCGCGACTTCGTCGAAGGCATGCATCTCATCCTGCAGCAACCCAAGCCCGACGATTACGTGCTGGCGACCGGAGAGACCCATACCGTGCGCGAATTCGTCGAGCTCGCCTTCGGCCAGATCGGTCGGCAGATCAAGTGGCAAGGGCAGGGCGATGCGGAGAAGGGGCTGGACGCCACGACCGGCGAGATGCTGGTCGAGGTCGATCCGAAATTCTATCGCCCGGCGGAAGTGCAGTTCCTACTCGGCGACCCGGGCAAGGCCAGGCGCCAGCTGGGCTGGACGTCGAAGACGCCGTTCCGCGAACTGGTGGCGGAAATGGTGAAGGCGGACGTGGAACGGAATGACTGACCCGCACGTCCGCAGCCCGCAGGCACGCCCGCTCGGGCCTGGGCCAGCACCGTCACGCAGCGCTCTGTCGCATAGCGGAACCCAGCCGAACATGCAGACCAGGAAAACCGCGTTCTTCACGATCTGCTCGAAGAACTACATTCATTTTGCGCGGGTCTGGGCGAAGTCGGTTGCGGCGCATCACCCGGACGTCGACATAGTCCTGTACCTCGCCGACGAGGCCGACGGCTATCTCGACCTCGCGGCCGAGCCCTTCGCCATCGTGGAAGCGCGCGAACTCTGCATCCCGGAGTTCCGATACTTCTGCTTCCGGTATGACATCGTGGAGTTCAACACGGCCATCAAGCCGTACTGCTTTTCCGACCTGATCGTGCGGGGCTATCGAAACATCGTCTACATGGACCCGGATACGCGGATCTATGACCGGCTGGATGAAGTCCTGAAGGAGCTTCAAGGCGGCGCCCCTGCGGTGCTGACGCCGCATGCGCTGTCTCCCAACGAGCATCGTGAGCCGCCGAACGATTTCACCTTCCTGCAGTCCGGCGTCTACAATCTCGGCTTTCTCGCGGTTCGCAGCACTCCGAAGATCAGGGAACTCATGGCGTGGTGGGAAAGGCGCCTCCTGCGTCACTGCGTCGCGAACCGCCTGAGCGACGGCCTGTTCGTCGACCAGAAATGGATGGACCTTCTGCCCGCCTATTGCCCCGGCGTCGCCATACTTCGCCACCCGGGCTACAACGTGGCCTACTGGAATGTCGACGAGCGCGCGATGCGCATGTTTGACGGCCAGGTCATGGTCGATGATGTGTCGCTCAAGTTCTTCCACTACAGCGGCATCGTGCCGGGCGACAGGTCCGTCCTGTCGAAGCACCAGAAGCGCCTCACGGTCGCGGATCTGCGGGACGCGATGCCGCTGTTCGAGCGCTACCATGACGATCTCGACCGGAACGGAAGAGCCGTTGCCAGCCAATGGCCATATGCCTATGGGACCTTTTCGAACGGCGAACAGATCCCGAAGGCCGCAAGACAGCTCTACCGCGAGCAACTGGAGCGGTATCCGGATGACCCGTTCTCCAGTTCCATCGCGCAGCTCAACGAGCCGGCGGAGATCACGCCGAACCCGAACGGCGTGGTCACGCGCCTTGGCCACTATGTGTGGCGTTCGCGTGAAAACCTGCAGGCAACGTTTCCGTTGGCGGACCGCCCATCGCAGGTGCGCTACGCGCGCTGGTTCGCCACCAAGGCTGCGCGTATGCCGGAATGCCTGACTGCACCTGTCAGGCGGCGGCTGGTCGCCATCGGCGAGCCGATCGAGGCGGGGCCGATCGAGGCGGGGCTGGACAAGGCGAGGGCGGTCAAGTCACGCCATGGAATTGCGCGACGCATGCGCAAGGCGGCGCGGCGGGTGGCACGCTTCCTTCAGGGAGCGCTCGGCCGGTCCGCTCGGACCCAATCCGTTTCGGATCGCGGGGCCGCGTTGGGCGCCGCGGTCGACGCCTCCGAGACAAGGGAAGGCGTCGTGATCATCGGCTATCCCTTTGGGACGCTCGGCATAGGCGAAGCGCTGCGCTCGCTTGCCCGGTCGGCTGTTGCCGCGGGGATACCCACCGATGTCTACGATCACAAGGTGTGGCTGCGCTCCGCGCAAAACGACCGCAGCATCGAGCATCTGGTCACCGGGGTGCTGTCCAGGAAGGTCAACGTTCTGTCTCTCAATGCGGACATACTTCAGCGGAGCATGTCTATTTTGGGACCCGCGGCGCTCGCGGGCCGCTACAACATCATCCGCCCATTCTGGGAGCTGTCGAGCATCAGTCCGCAGTGGGTGCCCGCTTTGGAACAGGTGGACGAGATATGGGCGCCAACCACGTTCGTGCGGGACGCGTTCGCGCGATCGGTGGGCCGCCCCGTTATTCACATGCCGGTCGCGGTGACCGTTGCACCGCCGGATAATCCCAGCAGGGACTCCTTCGGGCTGCCCCGCGACAAGTTCCTGTTCCTGTTCTCGTTCGACTTCAGCTCGTTTTCGCAGAGGAAGAACCCCGACGCTGCGGTCGAGGCCTTTTGCAGGGCGTTCGATTCAGCCCATTCGGAGGCTGCGCTCGTGGTCAAAACCATGGGCATGAGCAACGATCGCACCGAGGTTCTGGCGCGGCTGCTCGAGCGTGTTGGCGATGATCCCCGGGTCTACTTCATCAACAAGGTCCTGGACCGGGCCAGGGCGGTCGAATTGCTGGCCGTGTGCGACGCGTTCGTGTCGCTGCACCGCGCCGAGGGATTCGGGCTCAGCATCGCGGAGGCGATGGCCTTGGGCAAACCGGTCATTGCCACCGACTATTCCGGATCGACCGACTTCCTCAGCGAGCAGACCGGCTATCCCGTCCGGTACGGGCTGGTCCCGGTGGGGGAGAACGAGTACCCGTATTACCAGCCCGGCCAGGTGTGGGCGGACCCGGACATCGGTCATGCCGCGGACCGGATGAGGGAGATCTATGAAAACCGGCACGAGGCCGCGCTGGTCGGGCAAGCCGCGCGGGGGTTCATTCTGGCCAACCACAGCCCCTTTGCGGTGGGGACTATGATGCGCGAGCGCCTTCAGGCGCTGGGCCTGTTGGGAAAGCAGCTCGCCGAAGGCGGCTAGACCGGACCAAAAGGGGATTGAAAAAAAGCCGGCGCGGCAGCGCTCGGGTGCGCTTGGTGCCGCGCCGGTGTGTAGGTGAATCTCGAGAAACTAAACGCTACGCTACGCTTACGCCGCCGTCGGGATCGCTGTCGGGAACTGCATCACCTTCGGCATCTCGGCATCCAACAGCTGACGGGTCTCGTCGCGGCTGATGCCAACCCAGCAATGGGAGATGCCCGGGCTATTCTCCAGTGTCGCGCGCTGGCGCGTGGCCACCGCGACATTGTTGAACGGACCGACCTGAACGCGCTTGGGCGTCGGACCGGTATTGATCGAATAGTTAACGTAAAACTCGAGCATGCCTCGCTCCATCTGTTAGCAAGCAGAAACCAGTGCGCCGATGGTGGAGTTGCAACCCCGGTGCGTCAACGTTCGTGGCCACACCAGGGTATGAGCGAGTGCCTTGGGTAGAAAATCTGCTCGGCGGTTCATTAACGTTACCAACCCAGCGGCGGCGCGGCTCCGCACGCAGATTGCGTGGGCGCAGCGGGATTTCCATCCTGTCTTTCACAAATGCTTGAAGCGGTTTTTCAGCGACTGTTGCGCAAATGCCAAGCGAGTGTGGCTCACGCGTGGGCTCGCCCGGATGGTTAACTTCACTGCGGCGCACCGAGTCGCCGACAGCGCTTTTGGCCGCAAAGTGGTTGATGGGCGTTAACTCGCATCCAAGCGGGCCGGCGCACCCGGCCCGGGACCGATCGGCATTCCGCGGCGAATCCGCCGGCCCCGGCGCATTCGGGCTGCCCGCGTCAACGCAATCTTTACCGGGACGTAGGAAACAAGAGGCGCAGAACTGCGGCGCGCAGGCTGGTCCTTCAGGTCAAATTCCGGCGCGCCATTCGGGGGTGAGACAGGCGCTTCGCGGGCAACTGCGGAGCGCCGCTCATTTTCAGCGGTCGGCCATGCCGTCCTGCAAGGCCTTGGCGCCGGCCTCGGCGACCTGGCCGTCCTGGGTGGAGCGCATGCCGGACACGCCGATCGCGCCCACGATCTTGCCGTCCGCAACCAGCGGCAACCCGCCCTCCAGCGGCATCATGCCCGGTGCCGCCAATATGCGCAGATTGAAGCCGCCCTCGGCGAGCGCATCCTCGAAGGTCTTGGTGGTGCGCTTGAAATTGACGGCGCAGCGGGCCTTTTCCTGGGCAATCACGACACTGCCATGCTGCGCGTGATCCAGGCTGTGCAGCATCACGAGATGACCGCCGCTGTCGACGATCGCGATCACCATGGGCCAGTCATTGGCGCGCGCCTCGGCTTCGGCCGCCGCCATGACGCGCTTGGCGGCTTCGAGAGAAATCGGCGCGCCGTAATCCAGCGGGCGCGTGGCGGGCACATGCGACATGCCAGGTTCCCTGTATCGGCAGGATTGAGCCCCCACAGGCCGGAGGCTCGCATCATAGGATCATCACTATAGGACGCGCGCGGGGCGCCTCGGCAACAAAAGCAAAGGGCCGCCGCAGGAGGCGGACAGCCCTCTCGCAAGCACCGGACCCGGGTTCAGCTGATTGCGGCCAACACGGCCAACGCGATCACCGATAGGCCGACGGCGATCCAAAGCGGTGTGCTGAAGCGATCGAAGACGCTGAGCTTGCTGTCGCGCGCCGCGGATAGCACCGGCTTCGGGCCCGCAACGAGTTCCGAGCTCTGTGAAATATCGTGACCTGCAGCCATCAAATGTTCCCCCTCGAGTGCCGACCGCCCCGTCCCCACGGGAGCCGCAACGATCGCAAATCGCGATCGCCCCACCGGCCGGGCATGCTAGGACAAGTTGATTAACGATTTCTAAGAGAACCTAGGAAGAGATGGCGATCAAGAATCAAGTTGGGAACGTCTAAAGTTTGCCCGCAATTCGGTCGACTTTGCCACGGCAGGGCAAAGTGGCATGTCCGCCCTCCCCGTCGCCCGGCCCAGCCTGTGCTTCCCTTGGCGGCGCAGGCGCCTATGTTGCTCTATCCTACTGAGGTCGGTTCATCGTGAGGCGTAGATGACGGCGGACGAACTCTACCAGCAGGCGTTCCGGGCGGAGATTGCCGGCTTTCAGCCGGGGAGCCTGTGCGATGTCGGATGTGGCGCGGGGGGACTGCTGGCTCATGCCCGGTCGCTCGGCATCGCCGCCACCGGGATCGAGCCGGACGCCGGTCGGGCCGCCGAAGCTGCGAACCTCGACATCCGGCAAGGCACGGCGGAGGCGATGCCCTTCCCTGACGGCGCGTTCGACCTTGTGACGTTCGAGAACGCGTTGCACCACGTGACTGACATCGCGAGCGCGCTGGCCGAGGCCATGCGCGTCGCGCGGCGTGCTGTCGTGATCATCGATCCCTGGTTCGACCTGTCGATTCCGTCGCAGCGAGTCGGCGACCGTCTCGAACGGTGGCTGAAGGCGCTCGATCGCATGGGCGGCATGATGCATTGGGACCCGATCCCCGCGGGCGAGATCACCGCAGGCTGCCGGGGCGCGCGCTCCATCACGATCCGACATCTGCTGACCCTGACGCCGATGTCGCCACAAGTATTCGCCGATCTGGCCAGCCGCGCGGACCGGTGCAAGGACAAGGGCGCGTACCGGTCCAGCGCCATGGACGCGGAGATCGCGGCCATCCACGCCGAGTTCCAACGCACCGGCATCACGGAAGCCGGCGCGCTGCTGGCGACGATCGGCAAGTAGAAAACCGGAGGGGCAAAAAAAACGGCAGCCGCGAGGGCCTGCGGCTGCCGTCGGCTTCGCCTCTCTTGGGGATAGAGGCGTCGGGGACTCTGCATCACATGAGCCGTTCTTCAGGAGCTACCGGCCCTGATGTGATGTCGCTTCAGCGCTGCTCCGACTGATCTGGAGCGTGTCGCCTCGGCGAAAATTCATTGTGAATATGCCGGTGGATGGCCGGTGTGTCGTGCGTCAAACATGTGATTAGCTTGTGACCTTAGGTCACAGATTCTGCCAAATGTTTCCAATGCCTTAAGCCTCACGACAGCGCATGGAATCAGCGCGCCGGATAGGCCAGCGGCAGATCGACGATCACGCGGAAACCGCCGTCGGGGCCGTTATCGGCGGAGACGACGCCGCCCAGCATGGCGACGTTGCGCCGTACGATAGCCAAGCCCAACCCGAAATGAGGCTGACCGTCGACCTGGGCGTCATGGCCGTTCCGGGTGGAGAAATGGCGCTCGAAGATGTGCGGCAGGAGATCCGGCGGAACGCCCGGCCCCTGATCCTCCACCGACAGACGGGCGCGGTCGCCGGCGCGCTTCAGCGTCACCTTCACCGTACTGTGCGGCGGCGAGAAGCCGACGGCATTGTCGATCAGGTTTTCGAGCACCGTTTCGATCGTCTCCTCGCTTCCGACCACGGCGAGGTGGGGCGCTACCTTGCAATCGACCTTCGGGCTGTCCTGGTCCACCTGCTGCTCGTTCGCCGCCCGGGCGGCGTTCGCGGCCAGCGCGCTCAAGTCGACGATCGAACGGCCCTCCGCGATGCTGGTGGCGATATCATGATCGATACGCCGCGCCGTGCTGATCAGGCCGTCGAGCTTCTGCAACGAGCGATCAATGGCGGTCGCCGCGTCCCGGATGTCCTCGGACCGGCCGCCGCGCAGGGATTCCATGGCCTGCCGGATCGAAGCAACCGGCCCCTTCAATGCGTGGGCATTCTCCTCCGATGCTTCCCGGATTGCGCTGGCCGCCCGCCGCATCGTGTCGACCAACCGGTCCATTGCGCCGGCGATCGGCTGCAGCTCCTGCACCGGCGTCAGATCGACGAAGCGCGCGGAAGGCTCGATATTGGATTCGCTCAGGCGCCGCGCCAGGCTGCCGAAGCGGCGCAGGGACTGCCAGATCGACAGGCCGGCCCACACCGACAGCACCGCCATGATGACGTAGAACAAAGCCGCCCAGCGCAGCTCCGGCGCGCTTGAGAACGGCTTGGTCAACGAGGCGATCACCGGGTCTTCGGGATAGGAGGTGACCACCAGCCAGCAGCCTTGCTCCGTATGGAACGGCGTGAGCGAGGTCAGTAGCTCGGTGACGCCGGTCGGGTTCTCGAACTGAGCGGCCAATGGGCGATTACCGGCGCAGCTCTCCGTCGCCTTCAGCAGCTGGCCGGAGGCGATCAGCGCCTCGCGCTCCGCCGACAATTGCTCGGCGGTCACGTGCGGCGCGCTGGCGATGTAGAAATAGCTGGAGGCGTCGTCGGCGGGCCGCAGCAGCAGCTTCAGCCACAATTCGCCGCGGCTGACGGAATCGAGCAGGTCCTGCGCCTCCACCGGCGCGCGCGGGCCGGCGGCGATCAGCTTTTCCTGCAGCGCCTGGGCGGCCAGCCGGCCCTGGATCTGCAGGTTGGTGACCATGAGCTGCTTGCGCTCGGCGTCCGCCTGCTCGAACCGCCCGTACAGCAGGGCAGGCACGATCAGGAAGACCGCCGAAACAACCATAAGCTTGACGGTAACAGAAGACCGGATCTTCTCAGGCTTGGCCATCTGGCGCCCCTTCGCGCCACCGATATCCGAAGCCGGGAACAGAGACAATGGCGGAGAACTGGCCGTCCACATCGCAGAACTTCTGCCGGATGCGCTTGACCAGGGTGCGGACGTTCGCCCGATAGCCTTCCGAGCCGGAGCCGGCGATGAAGCTCTCGCCCTTCAGCACGTCATAAAGCTGGCGATAGCTGACATCGCCATGGGCGCGGGCGAGACGCTCGGTCACGCGGAACTCCCCGAGCGTGAGGGAAACCGGGCTGTCGTTCCACTTGGCCTGATGGATCGCGGGCTCGATCAGCAGCGGCCCGCGCTTCAGCGTCGCGGCGGGCACGGCGCCGTCGCGGCGATTGCCGGCCAGCACCAGCTCGATGCGCTTGCGCAGAACGGAGAAGCTGCGGGTCTTGGAAATGAAATCGACCGCGCCCGCTTCCAGCGCCGCCTCTTCATAGAACACGTCGTCATGCGAGGTCAGCAACAAGGCCGGCGCCTTGCAGCCCAGCTTGCGCAGCCGGTCGAGCAGGTCGACGCCGGTCATGGTCGGCAGCCGCCAATCCAGGATCAGGAGGTCCGCACGCGGCAGCGCGGGAACCCCGCTGATGGCGGTTTCCGGCCGGTCGAAATGCGTGGCGGCGAAACCCGCTCCGGCCAGATTGTTGATGAGGACTTTCGCGAATACGTCGTCGTCCTCGACGACCACCAGCATCGGCTCACCCGACATTTCAGCTCCGGCGCAGTTTTCCGTAACACGCGTCGATGGCGGTGCCGTCCGGGTTCGGCGGCCCATTGGCCGCTTCTGTCATGGCAGGCTCGCCCGTTGCCGGCGGAGTCGATTGCTTCGTCGCGGCGGCTGCGGAATCCGCGCTTGGCGCCACGGTCAACACCCGCTCATCGGACGTCGCCATATCCAGAAAGAAGAAGACGTCCAGGGCGCAATCGCCCCCCTGGTAGATCCAGACCGTCGATGCCGCACGCTGCTCGACGCGGGCGGGCGTGCCCATGAGGGCGGTCACCTCCGACTGCCTCTTGCCCATGAGTTCGGAGATGGTGTGGACCGGCGCCGCAGCGGTAGGCTCCGGCACCGCCGCCTGTTCCACCGGCTCCTTCGAGGCGGTGGGCGTCTTCTTCGGCTCCGCCACGGTCTGCTTCGGACGAACTGCTGGTTGCGTTGGCGCCTGGCGTTCCTGCTCCGGCGTCGCGACCATGCGGGCATCCTCTTCGTCGACCGGCTTCGTGCAGCCGCTCACGGCAAGCACCATCGACAGCAGCGTCGCGCCAAGAGCGACGCGCGCAAGGTTAATCCGTGCCCTCATCATGTCAGCGATCATAGTGCACATGCACAATCATTCCAGCCCTTTTGCACCGCAATCAGTTTCGCCGAGCAGCCGAGGGCGCAGACAAAGCCGCGCTAGCTGGTGCTTTCTCACACAGGCCGGTGAATATGAGAAAAGAGTGCGACACGAAGGCGCAGCGCACACCGTCACCATCCGCAAGACGGTGCGTGACCGGTGCGGCGATCATCGGGATATCGACCAGCACCCCAATTCGGCTAAGGCAGCGGATTGTGCTCACTCCGCCTTCCTCCCGGGCCCTCTTCATCGAACGCCTCCCACCAAACCGGCGTTGACCATCCTTCGCCCCCGCCGCGAGGGAAGGGTCAGGGATGCAACATTTTCACCCTCAAATGGTTCCACCGGCGTTTCCCGCATTGCGCGATGCCAGCGCCGCACGGCGATACGAACGGCGTGCCAGTTCGCCCCTTTCACAGAAGCCATTGACAACACTACAGAATCTCACCACGGGAGTGATCGGGCCGTCGCCGTGCACCACCTTCATCAATTCATGCCGTGTTGTCGCCGCAATGAGCGGTAGAGCAGGCTTGCCTCGCGGCGGCAAGTGCGCGACTTATCGAGAGCACCGTGGCGCGTGCCCGTATCCCGGACCGGATCGGGCACGATCTTCCTGCGAGGTCAGACCATGACTGAAACCATCGCCTTGCCGGCCGATGTCAAGCTGACGCAACTGAAGACGCACCCGGACCATCGCGGTGAACTGACCGAGATATTCCGGAACGAATGGCATGACTCGCCCCTGCCGATGCAATGGACCGTCTGCCGGAACGCCGCCAACGCGCTGCGCGGCGTCCATGTGCACACGCATCATTGGGACTATCTCTGTGCCGTTGGCGGAGAGCTGTTCGTCGGCTTGCACGATCTGAGGCCCGAGAAGGGCACGGCGCGCCGGTCGGCCATGCTCCGCCTGGACAGCGATTGCCTGCAGATGCTGCTGATCCCGCCGGGCGTAGCCCACGGATTCTACTCGCCCGTCGAGTCGATCATTCTCCTCGGCGCGTCCGAATATTTTGTTCCGGCTGACGATCATCGGTGCCGATGGGACTCACCGGAACTTTGCTTGGCGTGGCCCTGCACGGCGCCTGAACTGTCCGCGCTAGACCGCGATGCGGGGGGCTATGCCGACATGAGGGCCGCGCTTCTTGCCGCGAGGACTGCCGCAACGGACTAGGGCAGCACGCTTGCCCTTCCGGACCTTGTATATGATCCGCCCGTCCACAACACGCCTGATGCAATATTCCGCCCATGCTTACTTTCCCCCGATCCGCGCCGGCACAACTGCCATCCGGCGTCGCCTTGCGTCCGCTGTCCGACGAACACGACGGCGGCGGCAGCATGACCGAGCTCTACCGGGAGGATTGGCGGCTGGACGTTGCGCCGGTCCAATGGAACTTCGTACGCACCCGCGCCAACACCTTGCGGGGCGTGCACGTGCATGCGGCCCACGCCGATTACCTGTGCGTTCTTCACGGTGATATGCTCCTGGCGCTGCACGACATGCGGCCGCGCTCGCCCACCTACCGGCTGTCCACCCAGCAGGTCCTCTCGGGAAAGGGGCCGTGCAGCGCCACCATTCCTCCGGGCGTGGCCCACGGCTTCTACTTCGCGTCCGAGACAAGCTACCTGTATGCCGTCAACCGATACTGGAACCTCGCCGATGAGCTTGGCTGCCGCTGGGATGATCCCGAGCTCGGGCTCTCCTGGCCGACGACGGATCCGCTGCTGTCGCCGCGCGATGCCGCCGCGCCAGGCTATGCCGAGATGGCGGACGGGCTTGTCGCCGCAATGAACTGGCGCGGCCTGCTGTCATGACCCAGATCGGCCTGATCGGTTGCGGCGCTTGGGGCCGTCACATTCTGCGCGATCTTAAGACATGCGGTGCCGTCGTGCACGTGGTCGCGCCATCGGAGACTGCGCGCCGCAACGCTCGCGAGCATCGCGCGGACTCCATCGTCGGCCAGTTCATCGAACTGCCGCCGGTCGACGGCTACATCGTGGCGGCGCCCAGCAGTCAGCATGCCGAAATCATCGAGACGCTGTTGCCGTCCGGTCGCCCGATCTTCACCGAGAAGCCCATGACCGTCGATCCGATCAGCGCGCGGCGCATCGCCGCGGCGGCGGGCGATCGGGTCTTCGTCATGGACAAGTGGCGCTATCATCCCGGCATCGAGCGCATGCGTCAGGAGATCGCCGGGGGAACTGTGGGCGAGGTTCAGGGCATTCACATCCAGCGCTGGGGCTGGGGCTGCTCACATTCCGACGTCAGCGCGATCTGGATCCTGATGCCGCACGATCTTTCGATCGTGCTGCACTGGCTGGGCGAGATTCCGCCGCTCAGGTTCGTGTCGCCGACACTGTTGGGTCCCATCGACACCGGCCTCATCGCGCAACTGGGCGACACCGGTGGTCCGCCGATCACCATCGACGTGTCGATCGCAGCGCCCGAGCACCGCCGCACTTTCACCATCGTGGGCAGCAAGGCTAGCCTGGAGCTGCGCGACTCCTATGACACCGCCATTCGCGTGCGGCGAGGCGCGCCGGCCGATCCGAGAGCGGAATCCGCGACCATCGAGATCGCCCAAGACCTGCCGCTGCTGCTGGAGATAAAGGCGTTCCTGGCCCACCTCGAAGGGGGACCGCCACCGCTGAGCTCTGCGCAGGACGGCCTGCGCATCGTCGAGCGCCTCACGGAGATCGAGGCTGCCGCGCGCTCGGCCAAGCCGGCATGATCGACCCGAGCTTCACCATCCTGCTCCCGGTGCATCGTTCGCCCATACTGCTGCCGTACGCCATCGCCTCGGTGCAGGCACAGGAGCGGCAGGATTTCGAGTTGCTCGTGATCTGCGACGGTGCGTCGCCGGAAACGGCGGACACGGCCCGCCAATATGCCGCCAATGACGGGCGGGTCCGCGTCTTCGAGCATCCCAAGGGCGAGCGTCACGGGGAACTCTATCGGGACGCGGCCCTGCGTGACGCGCGTGGAGCATATGTCTGTCAACTGGGCGATGACGATCTCTGGCTGCCCAGCCACCTGAGTGAGATCGCCGTGCTGCTGCAAGCGGTCGATTTCGGCAATCTGGCACAGGTGGAGGTCACTGGTGAGGGAACCGTCGTCCTCCTGGCGGGCGACCTTGCCGACGCTGGGACGCGCCACGCGATGATGACTCGCCGCTGGAACTTCTTCGGACCCACTGCGGCCGGATATCGCCTGGCCGCCTATCGCGCCCTTGGGGTCGGATGGTCGCCAGCACCTCTGGACGTACCGACCGATCTCTTCATGTGGCGCAAGTTCCTGGACCGGAGCGATCTTCGCTTTGGAACCAGGGTGGTCGTCAGCTCGATCAAGTTTTCGGCTGCCGAGCGCCGCTCCTGGCCGATCGAGCAGCGGCGAGCCGAAATAGCGCACTGGGCGGCGCGGCTGTCTAGTCCCGCGCAACGGGCCGAAGTCGCGCAACAGGCGCTTCTCGGCCTCAGTCGATCCGTTCCCGTCTTGAGGGAGCACATCAGGGCCAAGTCGAGCGCAGCGAAGAAACGGCAGCAGAAGCTGCAACGCGCCCTGCGAGCAAGCAGGCACAGATCGCAGGAGTTGGCCCGACAGCTGCAGAAGGTACGGCGGAGCTGGTCGTGGCGATTGACGCGGCCATTTCGCGCGATTGCGCGCCGGCTCGGCCGCCGAAGCCGCCCCTAGTGCTGGTTCCGCTCAGATTTCGATCTGCGTGCCCAGCTCAACCACCCGGTTCGGCGGGATATTGAAGAAGTCCATGGCGCTGGTGGCGCTGCGCGACATCCAGGCGAAGATATGCTCGCGCCACAGGGCCATGCCGGGCGTGCTGCTCGGGATCACGGTCTCGCGGCTCAGGAAGTAGGAGCTCTGCATCGGGTCGCAATGCAAGCCCTTCTGCTCCGCTTTCCGGAGGGCGTCGGGAATGTTCGGCTCCTCCATGAAGCCGTAGCGCAGCCGCAGCCGATAGAAGTTCTTGGGCAGGACCGTCAGCTCGAAACGCTGCTCCTCCGGAACATAGGGGATCTCCTCGAAGCGAACCGTCAGGACGACCACCTGCTCATGCAACACCTTGTTGTGCTTCAGGTTGTGCAGCAGGGACCCGGGCGTGCCGGTCGCCGTGCCGGTCATGAAGATGGCGGTGCCGGGCACGCGCGGCACGCGGTCGGACACCGCGTTGAGGAAAGTGTCGAGGTCCAGCGCGTCCTTGCCGACGCGCTCCCACAGCAATGCGCGGCCGCGCTTCCAGGTGGTGAGGATGAGGAAGATGACGAGGCCGATCGCCAGCGGGAACCAGCCGCCATGGGTGATCTTGGTCAGGTTGGCCGTGAAGAATCCGAGATCGATCAGCAGGAACAGCCCGATCACCAGCACCACGACGAGCGGCTTCCATTTCCACAGCAGCGCCGCCACCGTCACCAGCAGCAGCGCATCGATGATCATGGTCCCGGTGACGGCAATGCCGTACGCCGCCGCCAGGTGCGTGGAGGACTTGAAGCCGAGCACCAGGCAGGCGACAAAGACCGCCAGCATCCAGTTGACGAAGGGCAGGTAGATCTGCCCCATCTCCGCCGCGGACGTGTGAATGATCTGCATGCGTGGCAGGTAGCCGAGCTGGATCGCCTGGCGCGTCACTGAAAAGGCTCCGGTGATCACTGCCTGCGATGCGATGATGGTGGCAGCGGTCGCGAGGGCGAGCATGGGCAACCCGCCCCATTCCGGCACCATGCGGAACAGCGGATTGTCGATCGCGCCGGGCTGACGGATGATGAGCGCGCCCTGGCCGAAGTAGTTGATGAGGAGGGCAGGCAGCACCAGCACGAACCAGGCAAGCCGGATCGGAAAGCGCCCGAAATGTCCCATGTCCGCATAAAGCGCCTCCGAGCCGGTCACCACCAGCACGACCGAGCCCAGCGCAAGGAAAGCGATCCAGCGATCCAGGTAGAAGAAATTGACTGCATAATACGGATTGATGGCCAGCAGTACGCGCGGATACTCCAGGATCTGGATGATGCCCAGTACTGTGAGAGTGGCAAACCAAAGCAGCATCACGGGGCCGAAAAGGGCGCCGACGCGCGCCGTTCCGTATTTCTGGACCACGAACAGGAAAATCAGGATCACCAGCGTGAGCGGCACCACGTAGCCGTCGAGCGCCGGCGCCACGATCTGCAGCCCCTCGACCGCGCTCAGCACGGAAATGGCGGGCGTGATCATGCTGTCGCCGTAGAACAAGGCGGCGGCGAAGATGCCGAGGACGACAATGATCGGCGTCAGGTTGGAGCCGTGGGTCAGGCGCGTCGCAAGCGCCAGCAGCGCGAGGCTGCCGCCCTCACCTCTGTTGTCGGCCCGCATGATGATGGCGACATACTTGGTTGTCACCACCAGCATGATCGCCCAGAAGATGAGCGAGAGCACGCCGAGCACATGCGGCTCGTCCGGGGTCAGCGGGTGGGCGCCGGCGAAGGATTCCTTCATCGCGTAGAGCGGAGAGGTCCCGATATCGCCGAACACGACGCCGACCGCGCCGAGCGCGAGAGCAGCGGCGCTCTTCTGTTTGGGCGTGGTTGTATCCACGATCTTGGCCTGAACCTGCTCTCTGGTGCCCCGGTTGTCGTGCCGGCCGCATTCTCTGACGGTGCGGTGCAAAACAGGAGGGCTATTTAGGTCGGGATCACTCCCCTGACAAGCGCCGCGCTCTATTTAGGCTTCGCTGTCCCAGGGCAAGATATTGGTTCAATTGCAGAATTCTCATGCCAGACAGACTATAAAGGCGTCGAAACAGCGCTGAAACAAGCCGCGGAAAGCGTTCCGGCGCGCGCGAATTCCAGGTAAAAGAACCTCCGAAATCGCGCTCGATTGCACCCTCGGAGGAACCAGATGGTCCGGCAGGCACCAAACCCCACGCAACAGAACCAGTTTTATCCGTTCGGCGAGCGGCCGCTGCCGCCGGTCAGGAACGGCAAGCCGGTGAACCCGGCGGTGGTCCCGCTGCATGACGTCAGCAAACTGCCGGACGGCGCGAAATTCGTCGTGGTAGGCGCCGGCATGCACGGCATGTCGACCGCCTATCACCTTGCCAAATACCTGACGGAGAGCGGCAAGGGCAAAGGCTCAGACGTGGTGCTGATCGACAAGGCGGGCCCGGGCGCGGGCGCCACCGGCCTTGCCTGCGGCTGCGTGCGCAACCTCTACATGACCAAGCCCCTGCACGCGATCCTGCGCGAGAGCGTGAAGGTATGGAAGTCTGATCCCGTCAATTTCGGCTTTCAGCAGGTCGGCTATGTCTCGGTCGGCGAGGCGAACCAGGAGAGCGACTACATCGCGCTCCACAAGTCGCAGAACGATCAGGGCTATCCCTCCGACCTCTATGTCGGCAAGGACGCGCACAAGTTCCTGAAAAGCATCTGGCCCGACTTCAACACCGAAAAGGCCGACCTCGTGCTGCACGAGAAGCCGTCCGGCTATGCCGGCACCCACATGGCGGTTTGGGGCCTCGACCAGAAATGCATGCAGTACGGCGTGCGCCGCTGCTACGGCCCGGAAGTGATCGGCTACGAGATGCAGAACGGTCGCGTCACCGCGGTGAAGACCGACCAGGGCGACGTCAAATGCGACGTGGTGGTGATCGGCGCCGGCGCCTGGACGCCGATGCATTGGCAGTGGCTGGGCAAGGGCGACAAGCTCGACCTCGCATACAAGGACGGCCGGGTCGCCAAGGATCACGATATGTGGACCTATTGGCGCCTGCTGGAGGGCGAGGTCTTTCTGCCCGAGGGCGTGGACTTCCGCACCGCCGACGATCGCGACAGCCCGGTCCTTCATGTCGAACTCATGAACACGCCGGTGGTGACCGAGGACGGCCGCGAGTTCCCCGACAAGCACTTCTACATGTATGCGCGCTATGCCGCGGAGCGGGTCGGCGCCCCGGGCATCCAGGGCGGCACCATCCCCGTCAAGATCGGCAGCAGGGCCGATGTCGAGCCCTATGGCCACCTGAACGACAAATACCAGGCCGATGACTGGTTCGCGGACTACTACTGCGCGACCCTCGCCTACCTGTTCGGCCGCTTCAAGGGCTCGCGCAAGCTCTTCAAGGAGCGGCGCAACGGCGGTATCGGGGCTTTCACGCCGGACAACGTGCCGGTTTTCGACTGGGTCGCGCCAAATGCCTGGATGATCGCGGACTCGAACCATGGCTTCAAGATGATCGGGGTCGGCGAGCTCAGCGCGCGGCACCTGACCGGCGGCGCGCTGCCGGACGAGCTCAAGCCCTTCAGCCTGAAGCGCTACAGCGACGGCTGGACCTACGGCGGCGGCAACTCGAATTGTCCGTGGGTGTGATCTAGTCAGCGGAGCTCGTGGCCGGCAGTGGGCCGGCCACGATTCTATCAGCACACATTCGGGTCAGTGGTCGCTCGCAGCCTGTCGAGGGATCACCAGGGTGACGGTCTTGCGGTCAATGACCTTGTGGGTCGGGTCGGCCAGCTCGATCAGCACCGTGTGCTGCCCAGGGGACAACTTGTTGATGATCAGCGGTTCGCCGCTCGCATCCACCCACCGCCAAGGGCCATGATCCACCGTGACGTGGAGGTGCCCGATCCGTGGTGAGACGTCGAGGGCAGATGGGCCGTAAACCGGCAGAATCCTGGCATTCTCTGCGCGATAGCGGATGACAACACGTCCCTCAGCCAATTGGTCGGCGAGCGGAGCGTCGACCAGGAGGCGTGCCGGTGGCTCCGCCACTAAAGGGACAAGGGGCGCGGGCGCATAGCTGTCTGCCAAGGCATCGCACGTTGCCGTGAAGATACCGACCGCAGCGAGCATCACCCAAGCCGATAGTCGGCGAACCATGTGCAATCTCCCTTTCTGGATTGTGATAAGGGCCTGTCCTGATCGGCACGGCCAGGCTCGAGCCGTCATTCAGAGTACCGTCGTGGTGACCTCGATGTTGCCGTGGATCGCCTTGGAGTACGGGCAGATCCCGTGCGCCGCCTCGGCCAGGGTCTGCGCGACCGCGCGGTCCACGCCTGGCACGCTGACGTTGAGGCGCGCCCGCAGGAAGAAGGCGTCACCGTCGCGGTTCAGATCGATTTCGGCGTCGACCGCCGGAGAGGCCGGGAGGGTGATCTTCCTCTGGGCGGCGGCCAGCTCGATCGCGCCGAGATAGCAGGCCGACCAGGCGGCGGCGAAGAGCTGCTCGGCGGCCGGGTGCGGCTGCGGCAGCTTGAGGTCGACAACGCCGTCGCTGCTGCGCGTGGCGCCGTCGCGGCCGCCCGTGGTGCGGGTCCGGCCGGTGAAGAGGACTTTTGCGCTCGTGGTCATGGAGAGCTCCTTTTGAAAGTGCCCGCTTGCGCGGATACGATTAAATCGTATGCGATCTATATAGAGACGGGATTTGAACTGTCAAGCTTGCGATTTAATCGCATACGACTTATCTGTACTTTGAGAGGTCAAGTTTTCGTGTGAAGATACCAGTCCTATGAAATCGAAAGACGCGCCAAAGCCAGCCGGTCCGAAGCTTGCCGAGTTCCTGTGCTTTGCGATCTATTCCACCAATCTCGCCTATGGCCGGGCGTACAAGCCGATCCTCGACGCGCTCGGCCTCACCTATCCCCAATACATCGCGATCGTGGCGCTATGGGAGGAGGATCATCAGACGGTCAGCAGCCTGGGCGAAAAGCTGTTCCTCGAATCCAACACGCTGACGCCGATCCTCAAGAAGCTCGAGGCGATGGGCTACGTCCGCAGGCAACGCGATCGCGAGGATGAGCGCCAAGTCCTCGTCAGCCTGACCGATTCCGGCCGCCGGCTGAGGGAGAAGGGCTTGGGCATGAATCTCGTGAAGGCATCCGGCCTGACGCCGGAGGAATTCTCCACCATGCAGAAGGGCGTCGTGACGCTGCGCGACAATCTGATCAAGGCAGCGCGCGGCAAGAAATGAGGCGGGTAAGCGCGCCGCAAGAAGCGGGCAGCGTTCGGCCGATCGGGCCGACACAATCGCCGTATGAACCCGCTTGCCCCTGCCCGCATGAATCTCCTCAACTGGTCGCTGCTGCTTGCCCTCTCGCTTCTCTGGGGCGGCTCCTTCTTCTTTGTTGGCGTGGCGGTGAGGGCGCTTCCGCCTTTCACCATCGTTCTGTTGCGCGTCGCGATTGCAGCGCTCGCGTTGCATCTGGTGCTCAGGATCACCCGCACCGCGATGCCGTGGGACGGAGGGCTGTGGCTCGCTTTCTTCGGCATGGGACTGCTGAACAATGCAATCCCCTTCTCGCTCATCGTGTGGGGACAGACCCATATCGCGAGCGGGCTGGCCTCGATCCTCAACGCGACGACGCCTCTTTTCACGATCGTGATCGCACACGCCCTCACGCCCGACGAGCGGCTGTCGGCGAACCGGATCGCGGGTATCCTCATCGGTCTTGCTGGCGTGATCGTCATGATCGGCCCCCAGGCGCTGGCCGGACTCGGTGAGAATGTGCTCGCGCAACTCGCCATCCTCGGCGCCGCGCTCTCCTACGGTTTCGCCGCGATCTTCGGCCGGCGCTTCAAGCGCCTGGGCGTCCCGCCGCTGGCCACTGCCACCGGCCAGGTAACAGCCTCCACCGTGTTGCTTCTGCCGATGGTCCTGCTGATCGACCGTCCCTGGATTCTCGCCGCACCGAGCTTGCCGGTCTGGGCTGCCATTCTGGGTCTGGCCCTGCTCTCCACCGCGCTCGCCTATGTCGTGTTCTTCCGGATCCTCGCATCGGCCGGTGCAGTCAACCTTTCGCTCGTGACGTTCCTGATTCCGGTCAGCGCCATCATCCTCGGCGCCCTGATCCTGGGAGAGCGGATGGCGACGACCGATTTCGTCGGCTTGGGCCTGATCGGCGTTGGGCTGGCGGCAATCGATGGCCGCCTGGCAAGAATCTGGTCGCGCCCTGCCGCCGCCAAGCGACCCTGAATTCCGCGATTCGCCGCCGCTTGAATTTCCGACCAGCCGGGCCATAGTGTGCGGACTTGCAAGGCGGCGGGAGCAGACGCCGCGCAGGGGTCCAGACAGAAGCCGAGCGTCCAGCCAAAGCGGCGGGCGTCCAAAGGGAGGAATGCATGAAATCGTTCGCTGTACGAACTCTTGCCGCGGCGGTCGTGCTGGCGGTTGGATCAGCCGGCGCCCCAGCCGCTTTCGCGCAGGACAACATCAGGATCATCGCACCAGCCAGCCCTGGCGGCGGGTGGGACCAGACTGCACGCGCCATGCAGGAGGTGATGCAGAGCGAGGGCATCGTCAAGTCGGCCACGGTGGAGAATGTCACCGGCGCCGGGGGCACGATCGGCCTCGCGCAACTGGCCGACAAGGAAAAGGGCAACCCCAATGTGCTGATGGTGAACGGGCTGGTCATGGTCGGCGCGATCCTGACCAATCAATCCGCCGTCACCCTGGAGCAGACCACGCCCATCGCACGCCTGACCGGCGAGTATGAGGTGATCGTCGTGCCGGCGGCCTCCGACATCCAGACGCTCGGCCAACTCGTCGAGCGGCTGAAGGCCGATACCGGGGCGGTGGCCTGGGGTGGCGGCTCGGCCGGCGGCACCGATCATATCCTCGCGGGCCTGATCACCCAGGCCGCGGGCGCCGACGCCACCAAGGTGAACTACGTGCCCTTCTCCGGCGGCGGCGAAGCCTTGGCCGCCATCCTGGGCGGTCACGTCACGGCGGGCGTCAGCGGCCTCGGCGAATGGCTCGGGCAGATCCAGGCTGGCGAGCTGCGTGCCCTGGCCATCTCCTCCGCCGAACGGCTCGAAGGCATCGACATCCCGACCCTGAAGGAACAGGGCATCGATGTCGAGCTTGCCAACTGGCGCGCGGTGGTGGCGGCGCCGGGCATCGATGACGCGCAGAGGAAGGTGCTGACCGACGCGGTCGGGGCGATGGTGAAGAGCGATGGCTGGCAAAAGGTGCTGGCCGACAGGGGCTGGATGGACCTCTACATGTCTGGCGACGAGTTCGCCAAGTACCTGGCCGACGAGAATGCGCGGGTAAGCGAGATCCTGAAGACCCTCGGCTTGGTTTCGTGACGTGACGAAACGGGGGGCGGCTGCCGAGCTGGCACTCGGCCTCGGCATTGCCGCCCTCGGCGCCTTCCTTCTGTACGAGACCGGAGAGATCCGCGTCGCCCCGGTCTATGCCAAGGTCGGGCCGCGCGTGATCCCCTATCTGGTCGGCGGGATCACGGCGGCGCTCGGCCTTCTGTTTGCCTGGCAGAGCTGGCGCGCCATGCAGGCGGCCAGCCCAGCGCCGGCGCGTGACGCCGAGGAGCATCGGACCGATTGGCTGCCGATCGGCGCCATCGCGATCGGCCTCATCCAGCAGATCCTCCTGTTCGAGCCGCTCGGCTTCATGCCGACCGCGGCCATCCTGTTCTTCTGTGTCGCCTATGGCTTCGGCAGCCGGCGCTATTTGCGCGACGCCGGCATCGCCATCGCCATCGCTGTCATCGCCTATGTCGGCTTCGTCCACGTGCTCGGGCTCAACCTGCCCGCCGGCGGCCTGTTCGGCGGAGGCACCTAGATGGACGCCCTGCTCGACGGCTTCGCCACCGCGCTTACCTTCGCCAATGTTGGCTGGTGCCTGATCGGCGTGACCCTGGGCACCGCGATCGGGATCCTGCCGGGCATTGGCCCAGCTCTCACCATTGCGCTGCTGCTGCCGGTCACCGCGCATCTCGATCCGACCGGCGCCTTCATCATGTTCGCCGGGCTCTATTACGGCGCGATGTATGGCAGCTCCACCACCTCGATCCTGCTCAACACGCCGGGCGAGACAGGATCGATCATCACCGCAATCGAAGGCAACCTGATGGCGCGTCAGGGTCGTGGCGCGGCCGCGCTCGCCACCGCCGCGATCGGCTCCTTCGTGGCCGGCACCATCGGGACGGTGCTGCTGACCTTGCTGGCGCCGCTGGTCGTCAAGCTGGCGCTGCGCTTCGGTCCCGCCGAATACTTCGCGCTGATGGTGGTGGCGTTCACCACCGTCTCCGGCCTGCTCGGCGCCTCGCGCCTGCGCGGCATGATCAGCCTGTTCCTGGGGCTCGCCATCGGGCTGGTCGGGACCGACGCGCTCACCGGACAGGCGCGATTCACTCTGGGAATCCTGCAACTGCTCGACGGCATCGACATCACCGTCGTCGCAGTCGGCCTGTTCGCGGTCGGGGAAGCGTTCTATGTCGCCTCGCGCCCCGAACTGCGCAACGTGCAGATCATCCCGATCAAGGGCTCGCTGTGGATGACCAGGGAGGAATGGGCGCGCTCCTGGAAGCCGTGGATGCGTGGCTCGTTCATCGGCTTCCCGTTCGGCGCATTGCCGGCCGGCGGAGCGGAGATCCCGACCTTCCTCTCCTATTTTCTCGAGAAGAAGCTGTCAAAGAAACCGGAGGAATTCGGCAAAGGCGCGATCGAGGGCGTGGCAGGTCCGGAAGCTGCCAACAATTCCGCCGTCGCCGGAGTGCTGGTGCCGCTGCTGACCCTCGGCCTGCCGACCTCCGCCACGGCGGCGATCCTGCTGGCCGCGTTTCAGCAATACGGCCTGCAACCCGGCCCGCTGTTGTTCACCGGCAATTCGGCGCTGGTGTGGGGATTGATCGCCAGCCTCTATCTCGGCAACATCGCGCTGCTGCTGCTCAACCTGCCGCTGGTCGGCATCTGGGTGCGCCTGCTGGCGATCCCGACTCCGCTGCTCTATGCCGGCATCCTGGTGTTCGCGACGCTCGGCGTCTACTCGTACAACCAGTCGGTGTTCGACCTGGGCATGCTGTTCGTGTTCGGCATCGTCGGCTACCTGATGCGGCGCTTCGATTTCCCGGTCGCGCCCTGCATCATCGGCATGATCCTGGGCCCGCTGGCCGAGCAGAACTTCCGCCGCGCCCTCAGCATCAGCCAGGGCGATCACTCGGTGTTCTTCACGCACCCGATCAGCGCGACGCTGCTCGCGATCGCCGCGCTGATCATCGTGGCCCCGTTCCTGTTCAGGCTGCGTCAGCGCCGCCCATCTTCCTTATAGGTGGCGTCCTCATGGGGCACGTCGATCGGCAGGCCGCCGACATGGCGCGCCAGGATCTGCATGTTCCGGTCGTTGGCGCGGAAAAAGAAATCCCAGACGTCGCCCGCCACCGGGATGGCGCCGAGCGCGGTGTCGAACGCGGTGTTGGCGACCATGCGAAGCAGCGCCGCGCGCGGAACGCCGAGGCGATGCGCCTCGTAGATCAGATAGGCGCCGATCAGGCCGCTGGCGACGTCGCCGATCCCGGGCACGAGGCCGAGCACCGCGTCGGCGCCGATCCTGAATCCGAGGACCGGCACGCGCACCTGCGAATCCATCAGCTTCGCCAGCCGGCGCAGCCGCCGATGGGCCGCCTCGCGGCCCTTCAGATCCGCAATGCCCTGATCGGTCGGGTGCAACCCGGCCTTGCTATCGATCCGCGATCGCATGATGCAGCCTACCACGCTTCCTCATGCTTGGTCGCGGCCGCCGCAACGGAGGTTCAAGCGCAACCGCTCCCACGACGACTGAGTGCCGGGGACCGGGAGCGCTGCTACTTCTTGGTGCCGTCGGGATTGAACTGCGCCAGATAGGCGATGATGTCGGCGATCCTGGCATCGTCCCGCACGCCGGCGAATACCATCTTGTTGCCGGGTATCTTCTGCTTCGGGTTTTTCAGAAACTCGGCGAGATTGGTCTCGTCCCAGGTGATCCCGGAATTCTTCATGGCGTCGGAGTAGTTGAAGCCTTCCACGGATGCGGCCTGCCGGCCGACAACGCCGTTCAAGGTCGGGCCGACGCCGTTCCTGGCGCCTTCCCCGACGCGATGACACGCCCTGCAGACTGCATAGGCCTTCTCTCCGGCGGCGGGATCGGCCGCCAGGGCCGGTGCCGCGCCCGCGCACAAGGCGATCGCGGCGATCGTGACGCGCAATATCATTCCATGACCTCTTGAGTGTGGACCCCGCGCCCGGCGTCCCCAAGAGGACGCCGGGCAGCAGGATGCTAACTAGGCCGCCAGCCCTTTGGCAAACGGCAAGATGCGGACATGCTTGCCGGTCGCCGCGGCCAGGGCGTTCGCCACCGCCGGTCCGATCGGCGGGACGCCGGGCTCGCCGACGCCGCTGGGCGGCGCTTCGGAGGGGACGATATAGGTCTCGACCTTCGGCATCTCGTCGATGCGCAAGGGCAGGTAGGAATCGTAGTTGGTCTGATCCACCTGCCCCTGGGTGAGCGACAACTCCTCGTGCAGGACGGAGCCGAGGCCGAAGCCGATCCCGCCCTCCATCTGCGCGCGGACCTGGTCCGGATTGATCGCGGTGCCGCAATCGACCGCGCAGACCACGCGTTCGACCTTGAAGGCGCCGTTGTCCGACATCCGGATGTCGGCGATCTCCGCCACCACGGTGCCGAAGGATTCGTGCAAAGCGACGCCGCGGAACACGCCTTGTGGCATCTCCTTGCCCCATTCCGCCTTCTCCGCCGCGAGGTCCAGGACGGCAAGGTGACGCGGATGATCCTTGAGCAGCGCGCGGCGCAACGCGACCGGGTCCTTGCCGGTCTGCCGCGCGATGTCGTCGATCATCGTCTCCATCACATAGGCCGTGTGGGTGTGGCCGACCGAGCGCCACCACAGGACCGGCACGCCCACCTTGGCGTTGACGATCTCGGAGCGGAAGTTCTCCACCGCGTAGCGCGTGTCGGAAACGCCTTCGACCGAGGTCGCGTCGATGCCGTCCTTGACCAGCATCGCCTCGAACGGCGTGCCGATCAGGATCGACTGGCCGACCTGCCGGTGCTGCCAGGCGAGGATGTTGCCGGATTCATCCAGCCCCACCTTCACCTTGTGCACGAAGAGCGGGCGATAGCGGCCGCCACGCATGTCGTCCTCGCGCGTCCACAGCACCTTGACCGGCGCCCGCCAGCCAATCGCCTTGGCGGTCTCCACCGCCTCGGCAATGATGTCGGCGTCGGTCACCGCGCGCCGGCCGAAGCCGCCGCCGGTCTTCATCACGTGCAGCCGGACATTCTCCGGCTGCACGCCGGCGATCTGCGCGGCGACGGCCTGGTAGAGATCCGGCATCTGGTGTCCGCCCCAGATCTCCAGCACGTCGCCGTTCTTGTGCGCGACCGCATCCATCGGCTCCAAAGCGGCGTGCGCCAGATACGGGAACTGGTACGTCGCCTCGATCACCTTCGCCGCCTTGGCCATCGCGCCGTCGACATCGCCGCGCGTGGCCGCCACCGCCTCGCCCGGCTGGTCCGCCTGCTTGAGATACGCGGCGAAAAGGTCGGCCGAGCCGCGCTTCTCCGCCGCGCTGTCGTCCCATTCCACTGTGAGGACCTCGCGCCCCTGCATGGCGGCCCAGGTGTTCTCAGCGACCACGGCCACGCCGCGCGCGATCTGCACGACGTCGACCACGCCCTTGACCGCCTTGGCCGGTGCGGCGTCGAAGCTCTTCACGGTCGCGCCGAACAGCGGCGGATGCGCCACCATCGCGGTCAGCATGCCGGGCAGCGTCACGTCGATCGTGAATTGCTGCTGGCCGGTCGACTTGTCGCGGGAATCGAGCCGGCGGAATTGCTCCGACCCGATCAGCTTCCATTGCTGGCGTGGCTTCAGCGCGACTTCCGCCGGCACCGCTTCCTTTCCCGCGGCATCGGCCATCTCACCAAAGGTCGCCCGCTTCCCGCCGGCGTGCGAGAGCACGCCCTTCTCGACCGTGATCTCCGATGCAGGCACGTTCCACTGCTTCGCGGCCGCGTTCACCAGCATGGTGCGCGCGAGGGCGCCCGCCTTGCGATAGCGGTCGAAGGACGAGAACATTGCGGAAGATCCGCCGGTGCCCTGCGCGACACCACCCCAGGCGACGTTGCCATAGAGCTTCGGGTTGCCGGCGGCGCCGATGACCACGAGCTGATCGCGATCCGCTTCAAGCTCCTCGGCAACCAAGGTAGCGATGCCGTGATAGCTGCCCTGGCCCATATCCATGTGGGCGGAGAGGATCGTCACCGTGTTGTCCGGCGCGATCGTGACATAGGCGTTGAAAGGATTGGGCTCGACCGCCGATTCCGCCCGCGCGCCCGGCACGCGGAAGGAGACGGAAAGCCCCGCGCCCGCGGCCGCTGCGCCGATCAGGAATTGCCGGCGGTTCGGCTTGAAGGTCAGGGGTCTCACTTTGAGTGGTAGCATATGTCACCTCATCCCAGCATCTTGGCGGCTTCGTGAATGCCGGCGCGGATGCGCTGATACGTGGCGCAGCGGCACAGATTGCCGCTCATCGCCGTGTCGATATCGAAATCGGTCGGCTTCGGGTTCTCGGTCAGCAGCGCGGTCGCCGCCATCACCTGCCCGGACTGGCAATAGCCGCATTGCGGCACGTCCAGTTGCGTCCAGGCGGTCTGCACCGCCTCCGCGACCTTGCCGTTTAAGCCTTCGATGGTGGTGATCTTGGTGCCTTCGACCGCCGAAACCGGCGTGATGCAGGACCGGATCGGCACGCCGTCCTGGTGCACCGTGCAGGCGCCGCATTGCGCCATGCCGCAGCCGAACTTGGTGCCGGTCAATCCGACGATGTCCCGGATTGCCCACAAAAGGGGCATGTCCGGGTCAGCATCGACCTCACGGACTTGCCCGTTGATGTCAAGTTTCATCGACTTCTCCCTGTACGCAGACGAGCGGAATATCGAGCAGGATGGAATCAACCGAGGCGGTTTGACGGTCCCAGACGCCGCGCCGGTAATCCATCGAATTGGGTAGCGGGGCGCACGAGTGCAAGAGCCCCTCGTCCCGGTTCGCGCCTGTCGCGGAAGTTTCTTGGAGGCCTGGCGGGGAACGAACGCAAGCATGCCGCGACCACTCTCCGGCGCACGCCCTGCACGGCGAGGGCCGGGGAGATCGGTCGCATACAAGATCGATGGAGACTATCGCGCGCTTGATTGCCCTGATGTAAAAACGCCGCATGAGCATTTCAGCGGCATTCAAGTTCGCCGCCTCGATCTAACCTCCTCCCGGTGTTCGCCGAGGCGATGCGGATGCGCAAGCTGGGCGCTTTCGCAGACCGGCTGGGGTCTCACGCCTTCCGGCGGCAGTCACGTTCTGGCGCGGCGGCGCCACATCTTCCAGACTCACTGTTCCTGCGTCAGTCGGCCGGCGTGCAGGCGGAAGGCCGACCGACAGGCGCGTGAGCGTCCGCCGCAGCCTCATGCTTGAATGGGGTATGAGTGCTTTGCGACAAGCTCCGACAACTAGACAACACCATCTGGCGGAGTGCCCGGAGAAGCTTGCGCAGCAATTCCAAGTGGCTGGCGAAATCGGCGATGGTGCCGCGCTTGGCCGCCTTGGCCGAGACGGCGGAATCTTGTAAGGCCCCGTTCCGCGAAACGCCACGTCCAAATGGCACGAGAGTAGAATACTCGTCGAGCAGATCGAAGCGCATGGCTTTCCCTCCTCTTCGCGGAACTTCTGTGTGTTGTTCCGTGAAAGCCAGTCTGTCGATGCGCCGTCAGCCGACTGCCAATCGAGGCGTCAGCTTTTTGTCAATGTGGCGTCATTTATGCTAGACTGACGTCAGTTTGCCTTGACAACGGGATCAGTAGGCCGGCCATGGACCAGATTTCATGACGGGTTACCGGTTCCATTTTCTTGGCCCGCCCAAATTTCAGACCGTGGCAGGCGATCCGGTTACAATCCGTTCGCGCAAGGGCAACGGGCTGCTGGCCTGCCTTGCCCTGGCGGACGGCAAGCCGGTCGGCCGTGATCACCTTTGCGCGCTGCTGTGGTCGGAGCGGCAGACGGCCCAGGCGCGAGCGAGCTTGCGTCAGCTGCTCGTCGACCTGCGCCAGGATTTCGGTCAGGCGAACCACGTCCTCGATACCGCCACCGATGGCGCTGTCTCATTCTATGAGTCGGCTGTCGTGTCCGATGTTGTCGAGTTTCAACGGCTCCGCCGGGCCGATGACCAGCAGTCTTTGGAGCAAGCCTTCGCCCTGCGGCGCGGCCAGTTCCTCGAAGGCCTGGCGCCTGAGGACGCCGCTTTCGCCGAGTGGCTCGAAGACAATCGTCGCGCATTGGACAATCAGTGGTGCGAGGCGACGGCGAGGCTGCTTCGGGTTCTTGAGCGCGAAGGTGATCACCGGCGGAGCCTGGACGTCGCCGGCCGTCTGTTGTCAATCGATCCGCTTTGCGAACTGGCACACCAGTCGGTGATCCGGGCGCATATCGCCATGAACAATCGCAGTCTCGCGCTCAGGCACTATCGGGAGTTCCGGGAACAGCTTGATCGCGAGTTGGGGGTGGAACCAGACGCATTGACCCGACAAATCGTGCAGGATGTGTCTGCGCAGCGTACCATGCTGACCCCGTCTGCCGAAGCGTCCGCGTCTGCCGTCCGGGCTCGCAGGCCAAAGGCCTCGATCGCCGTCCTGCCTTTCGAACAGTCCGGTAGCGATCCGGACGACCTTCACTTCGCCGCTGGACTTGCGGAAGATCTGACCACTGAGCTTTCCCGGTTCGCCGACCTTGCAGTCATCGCCCAAGCCTCCGTCAGGCAACCTGTCGATGCAGGCGAGGGCAGGCCACGCTGGCTCGATACCGAGTATCTGGTTCGCGGCAGCATCCGCCGGGCGGACCGGCGCGTCCGCATCACCGCGAGCCTTGTTCATGCCGCTGATGGAGTAACGCTCTGGTCCGAACGGTTTGACCGCGATTTCAGTGATCTCTTTGCGCTTCAGGACGACATCGTCGGCCGGGTTGTCGGCGTGCTGGCCGCACGTGTCGAAGCCTTCGAGATGGAAAAGGCCCTGCAAAAGCCGGCCATCGGCTATGAAGCGTACGATCTGTTCCTGAAAGCCAGATTCCTGCAGCGGGAGGGCAGCAGGGAGGGCATCATTGCGGCGCGGGGCCTGCTTCGCGAGGCCATCGCCCGCGAGCCCCGATTTGCATCCGCTTATGCCGAATTGTCGCTCGGATATTCTAACGAACACCAGAGCGACTGGAGCACCGATCTTGAGCTCGCTCGGCAAGAGGCGGTGGCCGCAGCCGAGCAGGCCATCGCGATCGATCATACCAACAGCAATGGCCACCGGGCCCTCGCCGAAGCGCAGTTCTACTGCAACAAGAATCTCGATATCGCCAAAGCCCAGGTTGATATGGCATTGGCGCAAAATCCGAATGATCAATTCAGTATGTGTCTCCTGGGATTCGCCTTGGCCTGCAATGGTCATGTGGCGGATGGTCAACGCTACTCCCTGGAATCTCTCAAACTCAGCCCGCTAGTGCCGGAGCCGTGTCTTTACTCGATCGCAGTTGGTGCATATCTGGAAGGCAATTTTGCTGACGCGGCCAGCGGTTTCGCGCGCGTTGCCGGGACATTTGATCAAGCTCTGGCCTTTCGGGCAGCATCGCTCTGGAACCTCGGCCAGGCTGACGCAGCGCGTGATGCCATGCAGCGATTCATGACGCTCAAACGCCAGAAGATGACTGAGTATCCCGACGACGACGTGGAGAAATGGCGGTCATATCTTCTCCGTTTAGTGCCGATTGCCGATCCCGCTCGCCTGGAAAAACTCTTTGAAGCGTTCCGGAATGCGGGGCTGCCGGTGTGAAAAAGCGCCAGACGATCTGAGCCATGCAGGGTCCCTCCTGAGCCGCGTCATCCCGCGATCGATTGGCTGGTCGGCAACCTGCCCGCCGGCCCCGAATGGGGCGGCTAGCACGCCGGCGGGAACGCCAACCACTGTTGTTGTGAGAGTCCTGTGACTTCCGGGAGCCGAGTCGGATTTCGATTGACGTTCGGCTAGGCACAGTATCATATTCCCCGCGCAATCGAGTTTTGGCCTGCCTTGGCTACCCGCGCCTACGGTTTCCCGGATGGTGCCTGATCAAGTCGCTTCCCAAAAATCAGGTTGTTGCAGAGGCCGTGCGGCAGTCGCACGGCACGAGAAACGGCATGCATCGAACGCGCATGCCTAGAGAGAGTCTAGGAGACGAGAATGGCTACTGGTACCGTGAAGTGGTTCAACGCGCAAAAGGGCTTCGGCTTCATCCAGCCGAGCGACGGATCGCGTGACGTATTCGTGCACGTGACCGCCGTTGAGCGCGCCGGCCTACCCGGCCTCACGGAAGGTCAGAAGGTGAGCTTCGAGGTGGTGACCGAGCGCGGCAAGCAGGCCGCCGGCAACCTGAAGCTGGCCTAACTGCCGCCCAAGGATCGCAAGGTCTTGAAAAAGCCCCGGCGGAAACGCCGGGGCTTTTTTGCTTCCGGCCATTCGCCTGCGGATCCGGCCTCCTCAATCCAATTCGATCGCATCCAGCCGCGCGCCGATGCGATCCAGCATGCGATGGAGATGGGCGACGTCCGCCTTCGACAAACCCCTCGTCACCTCCGCCTCGATCGCCCGCGCGCGCGGGATGATGGATTCGTAGATCTTTCGCCCCGGTCCGCTGAGGGTGAGCTGGATCAGGCGCTGATCGGTGGCGTGCGCCTCACGCGCGATGAGGCCGCGCTCCAGGAGGCTTGCGACCGCGCGGCTGACCTTCGCCTTGTCCATGGCCGTGCGCTCGCAGATTCCGTTGGAGGACAGCGGCGCGAACGCGCCGAGCACGGCGATGACGCGCCATTCCGGAATCGCAATGCCGAATTCCTGTTGATAGTGCGCGGCGAAGGCGCGGCTCACCCGGTTGGTCGTCACCGAGAGCCGATAAGGCAGGAAGCTTTCCAGATCGAAGGCGGAGGATCGCTTCACGCCAAAGCCTGCCTTGACATTCGTTTCATTTGAAACGATCTTAGACGATCGGACCTCGCCCGGCAAGCCGGAGGAGATCGTCTTGAAAAACTACATCTCGTTCCCACGCGTCGAAGGCAACGCCTCGCGCCAGGCCCATGCGTCGCTGCCCGCCGGCACCTATGAGCGCGAGCTGGGCAAGGAGGGGTTCTTCGGCCCGGCGACCCACATGTACCATCGCAACCCGCCGACCGGCTGGGTCGACTGGGAAGGGCCGCTCCGCCCGCGCGCCTTCGACCTCAACAGGATCGAAGGCGAGCACCCTTCGCCGTGGGACGCGGCGGCTGTTCTCTCGAACGCGAACGTGAAGCTGCGCTTCTGGCGCGTGCCGCGGCGCATGGATTGCCTCGCGCGCAACGGCGATGGCGATGAATTGCTGTTCGTGCACGAGGGCAAGGGCGCGCTCTATTGCGATTATGGCCACCTCGCCATCAAAGCCGGCGATTACGTGATGCTGCCGCGCGGGACGATGTGGCGCATCGAAAGCGCGGCGCCGATGATCGCGCTGTTGATCGAGGCCAATAACGGCTCCTACCTGCTGCCCGAGAAAGGGCTGGTCGGGCCGCACGCGATCTTCGATCCCGCGATGCTCGACACCCCGAAGATCGACGATGCGTTCCTGAAGCAGCAGGGGCCGGGCACCTGGCGCGTGAAAATCAAGCGCGGCGGCGCGATCTCGACGGTGACGTTCCCCTACAACCCGCTCGATGCCGTGGGCTGGAAGGGCGACCTCGCGCCGGCGCGCATCAACGTCGCGGATATCCGGCCGCTGATGAGCCACCGCTATCACCTGCCGCCCTCGGCGCACACCACCTTCGTCGGCAACCGCTTCGTCGTCTGCACCTTCTGCCCGCGCCCCTTCGAATCCGGGGAGGACGCGCTCAAGGTGCCGTTCTTCCACAACAACGATGACTACGACGAGGTGCTGTTCTATCACGCCGGCGACTTCTTCAGCCGGGACAACATCAAGCCGGGCATGGTGACGTTCCATCCCTGCGGCTTCACCCACGGTCCGCATCCCAAGGCGCTGAAGAACGCCTTCAAATCGGCGAAGCCCGCGACCGACGAATATGCCGTGATGCTGGATGCGCGTGACGCGCTGCAGGTCGGCGACGCCGCCGGCGCCGTCGAGTGGACCGGCTATGTCGACAGCTGGAAGGCGCCTGGCGCATGAAGTCGAACGCATGAAGCTCGCCACCCTCCGGACCGGCAGCCGCGACGGACGCCTCCATCTGGTCAGCCGCGACCTGACGCGCTGCGTGGCAGCGCGGGACGCGGCGAGCTTGCAGCAGGCGCTTGATTCCTGGGCGGTCTCGGCGCCGATGCTGGAGGAGGAAGCGCGCGGGCTCGAAGCCGGCGAATGGCTCGGCGTCGAGGATTTCGCGCCGGAGCAATGCGACGCCCCCCTGCCCCGCGCCTATCAATGGGCGGACGGTTCGGCCTATGTGAATCACGTCGAGCTTGTGCGCAAGGCGCGCGGCGCGGAGATGCCGCCGAGCTTCTGGACCGATCCCCTCATGTATCAGGGCGGGTCGGACTCGCTGCTCGGTCCCTGCGAGCCCATTCAGGTCGCGGATGAATCCTGGGGCATCGACTTCGAGGCGGAGATCGCCGTCGTCACGGACGACGTGCCCATGGGCGTGAGCGCGGCGGAGGCGCGGGGGCATATCAAGCTGCTGATGCTGGTCAACGACGTGTCGCTGCGCAACCTCATCCCCGCCGAGCTGGCGAAGGGCTTCGGCTTCTTCCAGTCCAAGCCGAGCAGCGCTTTCTCGCCGGTCGCGCTGACCCCGGATGAGCTGGGCCAGGCCTGGGATGGCGGCAAGGTCCACCTGCCGCTCCTCACCTATCTCAACGGCGAATTGTTCGGCCAGCCGAATGCCGGCATCGACATGACCTTCGATTTCGGCCGGTTGATCGCCCATGCGGCGCGCACACGGCCGCTCGCCGCCGGCACCATCATCGGCTCCGGCACCGTCTCCAACAAGGGCGCGGATGGCGGACCAGGCCGCCCCGTTGCGGAAGGCGGCACCGGCTATTCCTGCATCGCCGAGCAGCGCACGGTCGAGACGCTGCTGACCGGCAGCCCCAAGACGCCCTTCCTGAAATTCGGCGACCGCGTGCGCATAGAGATGCTGGACGGCGACGACAACAACCTGTTCGGCACGATCGAACAGGTGGTGACAAAGTATCCGGCCTAGCTGCGTTCCAACAGAACAGCCCGTCCGACCGGAGGGCCGTTAGCGCGCGAGTGTCGTTGGCGTTAGTGCCCGGCAGGCGGCTTTTCCGGCAGCGCCACACCGCTTCGCGCAAGTTGCTCGCCGAGATGCGCCTGCAGTCGACGCAGTCCGGTCTCATCGCGCGCTTCGGCGCGGGCGACGAGAACGGCCTGGGTGTTGGAGGCGCGCAGCAGCCACCAGCCGTGCCGGGTCCTCACGCGCACGCCGTCGATGTCGTCGAATTCCGCGCCTTCCGCCTTGAGGCGGTCGCGCACCTCGGAAACCACGGCGAACTTGCGGTCGTCGGCGCAGGCAAAGCGCAACTCCGGCGTGTTGACCGGGCTGGGCAGCGCGTCGCGCAAGGCCGCGAGATCGCCGCCATTGCGCGCCACGGCCTTCAGCAGGCGAACGGCCGCGTAGAGCGCGTCGTCATAGCCGAAATAGCGGTCGGCGAAGAACACGTGCCCGCTCATCTCGCCCGCGAGCGGCGAGCCGGTTTCCGCCATCTTGACCTTGATCAGGGAATGGCCGGTCTTCCACATCAGCGGCTTGCCACCCAGGCGCGCCACCTCGTCGAACAGCACCTGGCTCGCCTTCACGTCGGCGATGATGATGCTGCCCGGCTTGTCCTTCAGCACGTCGCGCGCGAGCACGGAGAGCAGCTGGTCGCCCCAGACGATCCGCCCCTTGGCATCGATGGCGCCGATCCGGTCGCCATCGCCGTCGAAGGCGATGCCGATGTCCAGCTTCTCCTTCGCCACCGTCTCTTGCAATTGCACGAGATTCTTGGGCTCGCTCGGGTCGGGGTGATGGGCCGGGAATTTGCCGTCGATGGCCTCGTTGAGCACGACATGATGCCCGCCGATCCGCTTGGTAAGCAGGGCCATCGCCTCGCCCGCCGCGCCGTTTCCGGCATCCCAGCCGACCTTGAGCCGGCCGAGATCGACGTCGGAGAGCTCGCCGGCGAGGCGCGCGACGTAATCCTCCAGCACGCTGACCGTCTTCAGCGTACCGCTGCCGCTCAGCACGTCCCCGGACGCGGCCATCTTGCCGAGATCCTGGATCATCGCGCCGAAGAACGGCTTGCGGCCGATCATCATCTTGAAGCCGTTATGGGTCGGCGGGTTGTGCGATCCGGTCACCATGATCCCGCCATCGGTCTCCAGCTTGTAGACCGAGAAATACAGCATCGGCGTCGGCCCCACGCCGACCGAGACCACATTCGCGCCCGCGCCCCTCAGCCCCGTGATCAAGGCCGCCTCGAGCGAGGGAGAGCTGAGGCGCCCGTCGCGCGCCACCGCGATCGTGGGCGCCCGCTTCAGCGCTCGCGCCAGGAATGAGGCGAAAGCACGGCCGATCCATTCGGCATCCGCGTCGAACACGGTTTCGCCGACGATGCCGCGGATGTCGTATTCGCGCAGGATGCTGGAATGGAAACGGTGACTGGGCATTTGAAATGAATTTTCCGTCGATGCACGCGTTGACATGTCTCAGCCTACCGGAAATGGGTGAGAAATGGATGGGAAAGCGTCACGGGAGTAACACTGCCGCGGCACTCTGGTTGCCGCGCGGCACGCCTCGGGCAAATCACATCTGCTTCAGGCCATTGCCGGCGTGGCAGGCCGAGCCGGCCGCGGCGCGCGGCCCGGAGCGGATCGCAGGTTGGCCTGCAGCATGGCCTCGGCCTCGTCCAGGTCCACGATGATCTCCGGCGCTTCCAGGGCGATGTCCATCTCGCGCAGCCGCGCCAGGGTCTCGTCATCCGTCACGCCGAGGATCATCGCCGGCGGATTGAGGTAATCCTCCAGCGCATGGCCCCGGCGCAGGAACTGCGGATAGACGCCGAGCCCGAAATCGGCCCCTGCGCGCTTGCCGGAAGCGCGCTCCAGCGCGGGCAAGATGAAGTCGCGCACGGTGCCCGGACGCACCGGGCTGCGCAGGATGATGGCGTGGAACTTGGCCTTGCGCCTGAGGGCGCTGCCGATTTCCTCGCATAGATAAAGGGTCAGCGACAGGTCCGGGTGGCCGTGCCGGTCGCCGGTTCCGGCGCAGATGCTGGTCAGCGACGAGGCGCCAATGGCCTCGATCAGGTCCGTGGTCGCGCGCAGGCGCTGTGCCGCCACGGTGTCCTGGATGCGCTGGCCGAGGCCGGGCTCATTCACCGGCGCGGCGGCGCGGCGGATCATCGCGACCTTGTCCGCATCGGAATCCACCGCGATCACCTCATGCCCCTGGGAGGCGAGGCACGCCGCCGCGACCGAGCCCACGTGATCGAGACCGAAGACGCTGATCTGCATGTCCCACCCGCTCCCTGTTGTGCCGATTCGCCGGCCGACGGCTGCGGCGATGCGAAAAGCGTAACCCAGGGCGAAGCACGTGCAAACCTTCAAATGACGCAGCGCAGCAGATGAGCTAAATGTCCCTGGAATAACACCTTTTTGCGACAGCCAGCGCACAGGATTGTGCGAACGCGAATGCCGGGAGTGCCGTCAGGCGGTGAGCCCGAGTCGCTGTGCGAGGCCGGTGCGCTGCAGCTTGCCAGTGGGACCTTTCGGGATCTCCGGCAGGAAAACGAGCTTGCGCGGTACCTTGAAGTCGGTGAGGTGCAAGGCGGCGAAGCCGCGCAGCTCCTGCTCCGTGACCGCTTGCCCGTCCCGCAGCACGATGGCGGCGGCCACCTCCTCCCCCAGCTTGTCGTGGGGCATGGCGAAGGTGACGGCCTGCGCCACGGCGGGATGATCCATCAGCACGTCATCGACCTCGCGCGGCGCGATCTTCTCGCCGCCGCGATTGATGATCTCCTTCAGCCGGCCCGTGAGTCGCAGATATCCGTCCCCGTCGATCACGCCCTCATCGCCGGTGTGGAACCAGCCATCGGTGAAAGATTCGGCATTGGCTTTCGGATTGTCGACATAGCCGGCCATGACGTTCTCGCCGCGGATCACGACTTCGCCGATCGCGCCCGGCGCGAGCAGGCGGCTGTCGGCGCCCATGATCGCGACTTCCGGCCCGGCGGCGATGCCGACCGTTCCCGGCTTGCGCGGACGCGGCGGCAGCGGGTTGCTCGCCATCTGATGGGCGGCTTCGGTCATACCGTATGATTCGATCGCCGGGCACCCGAAGGTCTCCTCGATCTGCTTCATCACCCGCGGCGGGAGCGCGGCGGAGGAGGAGCGGATGAAGCGCAGCCTGCGTCGCTCGATCACGCCGGCATTGTGATGCGCACGCGCCAGGATCGCCTGATGCATGGTCGGCACCGCCGTAAACCAGGTCGCCTCCGATTCGTCGAGCCAGCCGAAGAACTTGAGGGTATGGAAGGGCGGCGCGCAATAGACGCTGCCGCCCACCGACAGGGACGATAGCAGCCCCGCCACCAGCCCATGGATATGGAACAGCGGCATGATGGCCAGGCAGCGATCCTGCGGGGTCAGGGCCAAGGTGAGCGCGACGTTGCGCGCCGAAGCCGCGAGATTGCGATGACTCAGCGGCACCAGCTTGGGCCGCGCGGTGGTGCCGGAGGTATGCAGAACGAGAGCGACATCGTCGGGTCCCGGGCGCGCGGGCCCCGCATCCGCGAATGGAACCGAGAGCGTGTAGCGGCCGGCGGGGGCGCTTTCATCCGCCGTGACCTCGATGATCGGGATCCCGCGCTGCGCGGCCACCGCACGCACCGGGGAATTGGCCTCGCCCTGGATGATCAGCGCCCTGGCACCGAGGTCGCCGAGATAGTGGTCGAACTCCTCGGCGCGATAGATCGGATTGAGCGGCGCGGCGATCGCCCAGTTCGCCACCGCCAGGAAGGCGGCAGCCATCTCCGGCCCGTTCGGCATCACGATCGCGACCACATGGTTCCGCTGGATGCCGAGCGCGCGCAGGGCGCCGCCCGTGCCCTCCACCAGCCGCCGCAACGTGCCGCGCGGCATCATCCGCCGGCCCGGTCCGCCGATGGCGGGCGCAGCCTCATCGCCCACGCCCAGAAGATCGGCGACGGTTCCCCCCTCAATCACGCACATGCCCGCTCTCAGTCAATGCGATCCAGCCGGCAAACCGTTCTTCCCCCGCCGGCTGGCGCGGCGCAGCTTGCCTCAACATGGCCGGCGCGCCTAGAGCGGATCGGCGCGAAATCGACCTGGCCGAAATTCCGCATCCAGTCCCCGGCCTGGGCGCATTGGATCGTTTCGATCATCATCTGCCGCGCACCGTCGGAGCGGGTGATGTAGAGCGCGCCGTCCCCGGCGGCCTGGGTCATGGCGATCTCTGTCCCGGCCGCCGGCTCAAGCGTGCCCAGATCGCGGTCGACCCAATGGCCAAACATCAGGCGGCAGCGCAGCGGCTCCGCGCCCGCATTCTTCAATGTGAGGGTAGTGGGCTGGTCCTGCGGGGCCGACATGCAGGCCGCCAGCACGCCGGCGCAGAGAATCGACAGGCTCGATTTGCGTTTCATGGGTCCGTCTATGCCAGTGCCGGCGCGCGGGCCGGGAGACTCGGGGCCAGCGGCGCGCGGCCGCGCAGCAGGTCGCTGAACCGCTCGGCGATCGCGACGATCGCCGCGTTGACCGGCCCGGTGGTGATGGAGGGAATGATCGAGCCGTCGCACACGTAGAGGCGCTCGAGGCCGCGCAGCTTCAGGTTTGGATCGACCACCGCATCGGCATCACACCCCATTCGGCAGGTGCCCACCGGATGATGATGCGTGAAGGCCGCCATCTCCAGGAACGTGCGCTTGTCGGCCGCGCTCTTGACGGCCGGCCCCGGGAGATATTCCTCCGCCCGCCAATCCGACAAGGCCTGCGCCCCGCCCACCGCTCGCGCCTGTTCGAGCGCTTCGAGATAGACGTCGCGATCATGCTCCTCGGCGAGGTAGTTGGGATCGATCAGCGGCGCGGCATCGGGATCGGCGCTGGCGAGCCGGATCGTTCCGCGGCTGCGCGGGTGGGTGAAGCCGAACATGATGGTATAGGCCTCCCCCAATGGCAGCGGCGCGAATCGCTCCGTCGTCACCGGCGCGGTGACGCAGGCCAGGACCAGCTCCGGCGCGCCCTCCTCGCCGTCGCGCGCGATATACATCAGCGATTCCGAGTTCTGGTATTTCGAGGAAGGCACAGGGCGGCGCGCGCGATAGACATTCCCGCCGGAGAGCAGATGATCGTGCAGATTGCGCCCAACTCCGGGCAGATCGTGGCGCACGGGGATGCCGAGCGCGCGCAACTCCCCCGCCGCGCCGATCCCCGAGCGCATCAGTAGCACCGGCGAGGCTATCGTGCCAGCCGCCAGGACCACGCCGCGCTCGGCCATGAGATCGCGCGCGCCGTCGCGATCGCTCACGCGCACGCCCCGGCAGTGCGCGCCATCGAGGATCAGCGACAGCACCAGCGTCTCCGGCATCACGCGCAGGTTCGGCCGCGGCAGCGCCGGGACCAGATAGGCATCCGCGATGGTCTGGCGCTTGCCGTCCTTGATGGTGAGCGTGTTGAGGCAGGGCCCGGTCATCCGCGCGCCGTTGTGGTCCTCCGTCGGTGCGATGCCGGCCTCCGCACCGGCCGCCATATAGGCTTCGGTCACCGGGTGCGGCTCGGACGGGCGGATCAGGTGCAGCGGGCCGCCCGTGCCGTGATAGGACGAGGCGCCGGGTGTGTAATGCTCCGAACGCAGGAAATAGGGCATCAGGTCCGCATAGCCCCATCCGGCGCATCCGGCGGCGACCCAGGCGTCGAAATCGGCCGGATGGCCGCGCACATGGGCCATCGCGTTGAGCGCCGTCGAGCCGCCGACCACCTTGCCGCGCGGCCACTCATGCACGCGGCCTCCCGTGTGACGCTGGGGGATGGTGCGATGGGCCCAGTCGATGGCGCTGCCCTGCAGCAGCGGCCATTGCGCCGGCTCCGCGATGCGCGGGTCGGCGGCCAGCCCGCCAGCCTCGATCAGCCCGATCCTGAGGTCCGTCTCCTCGCTCAGGCGCGCCGCCAGCACTGATCCGGCCGTGCCCGAACCAATCACCAGGAAATCGAACCAATTGCTGGAATTTGATCTCATCCCCGCCGGAACCAATGCCACCCCGCAGTGGATATTGTTTCCACTTTCCAGGCCCCGAGTCTATGATCGGCGAACCAAAGCAAGAACAAGAAAACGCCAGTGGGGGCTCGCGTCATGCCATCGCGGATCAAGGAACCGATCATTACCCTGTCGGCGGGACCAGTGGCCGCCTATCCCAGCGTTCTGCGCGCCATGTCGCGCCCCATCCAGTACGATTTCGACTCTTGGTTCCAGCAGTTCTATGAGGACGTGGCGCGGAAATCCGCGACCGCACTGCGGACCGCGGAACCGACCCTGATCCTGCAGGTCGAGCCGGCACCCGCAATCGAGGCCGCCGCCGCCTCGCTCATCTCGCCCGACGACGTGGTGCTGAACCTCGCCTCCGGCGTTTACGGCAAGGGCTTCGGCTACTGGTCGGCGCGCTACAATAAGGAGCTGGTGGAGATCGAGGTGCCCTATGACGAGGCGATCGACCCGGCCCAGGTCGCGGAGGCCTTCCGCAAGCGGCCGGACATCAAGATCGTCTCGCTGGTCCATCACGACACGCCCTCGGGCACCATCAACCCCGCGCGCGAGATCGGAAAGATCGTGCGCGATCACGACGCGCTGCTGATCGTCGATGCGGTCTCCTCCTTCGGCGGCATGGACATTCATCCGGAGGATTGCTTCGCCGACATTTTCATCACCGGCCCTGGCAAATGCCTGGGCGGCGCGCCCGGCCTGACCCTGATGGCGGTCAGCGACCGCGCCTGGAAGCATATCGAGGCAAACCCGAAGGCTCCCTTCGCCTCGGTGCTCAGCCTCAAGGATTGGAAGAACGCCTGGAGCAAGGACAAGCCCTTCCCCTTCACGCCCTCGGTCGCGGAGATCAACGGGCTCGACGGCGCCCTCGACCAGTATCTGAACGAAGGGCCGGAGCAGGTCTGGCGGCGCCATGCGCTGACCGCGCGCGCCTGCCGCGCCGGCATCAAGGCGATGGGCCTGGACCTGTGGGCGAAGACGGAGAGCATCGCCTCGCCCACCTGCACCGCCGTGCGCGTGCCCGCCGGCATGAACGACGATGAGATCATCGCCGCCGCCCGCGCCGGTTTCGGCGTCGTGTTCTCGTCGGGCCGCAACGACACCAAGGGCAAGCTGATCCGCATCGGCCATATGGGGCCGGTGGCGGAGCCGATCTATGCGACGGTGGCGATCACCGCCCTCGGCGGCGCGCTGCGCAGGCTGGGGCGCAAGGTCGATGTGGCCGCGGGTGTCGAAGCGGCCATGAGCGTGATCGAAGGTTGATATCCGTCATCAGGCTGGAGGGGAAGCATGCGCAGGTTTGAAGGTCGCGTTGCCGTCGTATCGGGTGCGGCGCAGGGAATAGGCCGCGCCGTGGCGGAGCGCCTGGGCCAGGAAGGCGCCCTGGTGGTGGCGGTGGATATCAACGGCGCGGGCGCCGAGGCGACCGCAAAGGCAATCGGCGGCAAGAGCTTCGGCGTGGCCTGTGACATCGGCGACGAGGACCAGGTCGGCAGGTTGTTCGAGACGGTCGCGAAGCAATGCGGCAAGCTCGACGTGCTGGTGAACAACGCCGCCATCGTCCCTTTCGTGAAGTGGGACGAGCTCTCGTTCAAGGAATGGCGGCGCGTGCTGCGCGTCAACCTAGACGGGCTCTACCTGATGTGCCGCGCCGGTTCCGACATGATGCGCAAGAACAACTACGGCCGCATCGTCAATTTCAGCTCCAACTCGATCTTCGCCGGCACGCCGAACATGGCGCATTACGTCGCCTCCAAGGGCGGCGTGCTCACCTTCACCCGCGCGCTCGCGACCGAGCTTGGCCCCTACAAGATCACCGTCAATTCGGTGTGCCCCGGCCTCACCGATACCGAAGGCGTGCAGCAAACCCCGCACAAGGAAGCGTTCGGTTTCGTCGAGATGCTCCAGGCGATCAAGGGTGTCGGCAAGGCCGCGGACATCGTGCCGGCGGTCGCATTCCTTGCCTCCGAGGAGGCCCATTGGATCACCGGCCAGGCGCTCGCCATCGATGCCGGCATGGTGCGGTGGTAGCGCGGATACCGAACGCCTCTCGCGACCGGCAACCCAACCAGTCGTCACCCCGGCCTCGAGCCGGGGTCCATTGCGCCGCTTGGCGTTTGGTTTGCCCATGGACCCCGGATCACGCCGCTTCGCGGCTGTCCGGGGTGACAGTTGGGGGTCTGATTCACGAATAACAATTCGCGCCGGTCTGGTAGCTTTTGAAGCTGTCCGGATCGTGCGAGTAGAACAGCTCGGCGTCGTATTTCGCCGCCAGCTCCTTCAGCCGGTGCAGCGACTTGACGCTCGCCACCGGATCCAGGTGGAAGCTGGAGATGCACATCATGTCCATGTTCTTCTTGCTGTAGCAGGCATCGGCGGTGAACAGGATCGGCCGGCGGTTCTTCAGCTCCACCATCATGCTGTAATGGCCTGCGGTGTGGCCCGGCGTCTCGAACAGCCACAATCCCTTGGCGATCTCCTGGTCGCCGCTCAGCGTCTCGAATTTCGGCGTGTACATGTCGAGCGCGGGGTCGGGCGGCAGCTCCTTGCCGGCGTTCTTCTTCTTGTGAAGATCGGGCGCGAAGGTGAGATCGGAATAGCCGAGATGCTCGAACGGCTGGCAATCGCCGCTCGCCTCCAGCTCCTTGGCGTGGCAGATGGTGCAGGCCTTGTGCAGGTGCTTGTTCCCGCCGCAATGATCGAAGTGGTAGTGCGAGTTGATAACGTAGTCGATGTCGTCGGTCTTGAGGCCGATCTTGGCGAGCTGCCCGGGTATCGTCTGCTCCTTGTCCTGGATCGGCTTCTCGAAGGGCAGCACGCGCATCACGTGGTCGAAGTCGTAGCCGGTGTCGAACATGTAGCGGCCGTCCGCATGCTCCACCAGCACGGCATAGCAGGGGAAGCGCAGCTCCCCGCCTGGCCCGCGATTCCAGAAGGCGTGGAAGCCGTCGATCACCAGCGACCCGCCATCGAGCAGATAGACCTTGGTATCAGCCATCGTCCCTCTCCCAGTTCCTGCCTTTAGCTCATCATTTCACTCTTCTCCGCGGGGCTCAACGCTCGCCGCGCACATAGGGCAGACCCAGGGCCGGCGGCAGCACGCTGTGCCGCGCGAAGATCACCAGCACCAGCATCACCATGGCGAAGGGCAGCATCTGCACCACGTCGGTCGGGATGTTGATCCCCGCCACCTGCAGCGCCGTGGTCATGGCGAGACTGATGCCGAACAGGGCCGCACCCAGCAGCACCCAGACCGGCCTCCCGCGCGCCAGCATGGCGAGCACGATGCCGATGAAGCCGGCGCCGCCCGTCATAAAGGGCACGAACAAGCCGGCGCCGATATTCGCCATGTAGGCGCCGCCGATCCCGGACAGGAATCCCGTCGCCAGGACGGCGAAGGCGCGGGTCTTCACCACGCTGACGCCGGCCGCGTCGAGCGCCGCCGGCTTGTTCCCCGCCGCCTCCAGGTTGAGCCCGATATAGGTCGCGCGGAACAGCCAGCCGAGCGCGATCACCAGCAGGACCGCGAGATAGACGATCGGATTGTGGGTGAACAGCGCGCGCCCCAGGACGGGAATGTCGCTCAGCAGCGGCAGGGCCCAGGCCGGCGCCAGGTCGAGCCGCGGATAGGTCCGGCTGAACTGGAAATAGTGCAGCAGCGCGGTCAGGCCTTCCATGCCGAGCGTCACGGCGATGCCGATGACGATCTGGTTGAGGCCATAGCGGATGCAGAGCAGGACAACCAGCGCCGCAACCAGCGCGCCGCCGATCCCGCCCGCCACGAAGCCGAGGGCGAAGGAGCCGCTGCAATAGGCCGCGACGAAGCCCGCATAGGCGCCGAACAGCATCATGCCTTCGATGCCGATGTTGAGCACGCCGGCCTTTTCCGAGACCTGCTCGCCGAGGCCGGCCAGCAGCAGCGGCACGCCGGCCGTCACCGCGCCGAACAGCAGCGAGGTCAGGAAGGCTTCGGTCAGCAGCGAATCCATGCCCTCACGCTCCGATCCGCTTGCGGCGCTGGTGATCGAGATACTCGACCACCGCCAGGAAGATCAGCAGCAGCGCCACCAGCACCAGCACGAAATGCTGCGGCACGCCGATGCGCCGGGCGGCGCTGTCGCCGCCGATCATCAGCGCCGAGAAGAACAGGGTGAAGGCGATCGCCGCATACCCGTTGAAGCGCGCCAGGAAGACGAGTGGAACCACAAGAAGCCCGAAGGCCGGGTTCCAGTCCGCGCGCACCGTCCCGAACACGCCCAGGATCTCGACCGAGCCGCCGAGGCCGATCAGCGCCGCGCTGAGCGTGAAGGTCGCAATGGTGAGCCAAGGCACATTGAGCCCGGCATGAACCGCCGCCGCCGGATTTGCGCCGACGACCTGCAGCTTCAGGCCGAAGGCGGTGCGCGTCATCATCAAATGTACCAGGATGACGACCGCGAGCGCGATCAGCACGCCGCTGTGGATCGTGGTGTCGAACAGGCGCGGCAGGCGCTCCTCCACCGGAAGGGTGCGGGTCTGCGGCACCGTGGTCGATGGGTCCCAGAAGAACAGCTTCACCAGCACATTGGCGAAGCTGATGCCGAGGAAGCTCATCATCAGCGAGGTGATGATCTCGTTGATGCCGTAGCGCGCCTTCAGCACCGCCGGGATGACCGCCCACAACGCCGCTACCGCCGCGGACACGATCATGCAGGCGACCAGGATCGCGACCTTGGGCAGCGTGCCCACCAGGGCCGGCGCGAGCGCGGCCGTGATGACGGCGGCCAGCAGGAACTGCCCGTCGCCGCCCAGGTTCCAGATGCCCGCGCGGAAGGCGACGATCAGCCCCGCCGCGATCAGCAGCAGCGGCGACATGCGCGTGAGGGTTTCCTGCAGCCCGCCCCAGGTCAGCAGCCCGCGCCGCGCGACATAGCCGTAATAGGCGAGCGGGTCCTTGCCCAGGACCAGCAGGATGATGCCGCCGACCGCCAGGGCCAGCAGGATCGGCACCGCCACGCGCAGGACGGAGGCCATCGCGTCCCGCGCACCAGCGCTCCCCGGCGCGCCCCGCCGCGCCACCTGCTGCGCTTCGGCGGTCATGCGCAGAACCTACCTTCCGCTCCGCCCCTACTGTCATGCCGGCCCAGCCACGAAGTGGCGCAGAGCCGGGACCCATGCGCACCATGAGCGTGCGCCGCCGTGAAGGGCATTGCACTGCCTTGCGAGGCATGGGTCCCGGGTCGCGCTGCGCGCGCCCGGGATGACAGTCGGAGAAGAAAGCGCATCTTCATGCCGCCTTCGCTCCCGTCATCAGCAGGCCGACCTTGCGCTCCACATCCGGGCCGTTCTCGACAATGCCGGCGAGGTGGCCCTGGAACATGACGCCGATGCGGTCCGAGATCTCCAGCAACTCGTCGAGGTCGGTCGAGATGACGATGGTGGCGAGGCCCTGGTCCGCGCCGGCCAGGATGCGCTCATGCGCGAGGCGCGTGTTCTGCAAATCGAGGCCGTAGGTCGGCTTGTTGAAGATGACCACGCCGGCTTCGGCATTGAGCTCGCGCGCCAGCAGCACCTTCTGGATATTGCCGCCCGAGAGCTTGGCCACCGGCGTCTTCTCCGAGGGCGTGCGGATGTCGTTGCGCTTGATCAGCGCGCGCGCATGGTCGTGGATGTGGTCCCAGTCGCTTACGCCGCGGCGAAAGAAGGGTGGCGCGCCGATCTCCTTCAGCACCAGGTTGGTGGCGACGGAGAACGCGCCGACGGTCCCTTCGCCCAGCCGCTCATCCGTCACATAGCGCACGCCGCGGCGGCGGCGCTCCGGGACCGCGTCAGCCGTGATATCCCGCCCGTCCAGCAGAATAGTGCCCGATGCCGCCGCGCGCTGCCCCGCCAGCATTTCGGCGAGATGCTTCTGCCCGTTGCCGTCGACGCCCGCGATCCCGAGCACCTCGCCGGGCCAGAGATCGAAATCGACGCCGCGCAAAGGGCAGGCGCCGCGCGTCGCCTGGGTCGCCAGTCCGCGCGCCTGCAGCCGCGGCGGGCCGGCGCGGTCGACGTGGCGCGCGCGATGCGTCCGCCGGCCGCGTCCGACCAGGATTTCCGCATCGCGCTCGTGCTGCGCGACGGTGCCGAACATCATCTCGATGACAGCATCCGTGACTTCCTGCTCGCTCATGGCGCGCTTGCGCTCCGGCGGCAGCGCACCGACCAGGCGGCCCAGGCGCAGCACCGAGATGCGGTCGCCCAGCTCGTAGGCCTCCACCAGCTTGTGCGTGATGAGGATGAGCGCGACGCCCTTATCGCGCAGGCGCTTCATGACCGCGCCGAGATCCTTCACGCCCTGCGGCGTCAGCATGGAGGTGGGCTCGTCGAGAATCAGCACCTTCTCGCCGCGCCACAGGGCGCGCATGATTTCCACCTGCTGCTGCTCGCCCAGGGAGAGGCGCCCGACTTGCGCATCGGGATCGATCTCCACGCCGAGGAGCTGCGACAGCTCGCGGAAGCGCGCGAGGGCGGGGCCGCGCAGCAGGTTGCGCCACCACGGACCGCCCAGCATCAGGTTCTCGATCACGGTGAGGGACGGCACCAGCAGCACGTGCTGGAAGACGGTGCCGATGCCGAGCTCCAGGCTGGCGCGGGGCGAGGTGATCCTGACAGGCCTGCCGCCGATCAGGATCTCGCCCTCGTCCGGCTGCTGCATGCCGGCGAGAATGCCGATCAGCGTCGACTTGCCGGCGCCGTTCTCGCCCAGCAGGACGTGGATCTCGCCCGCATTGAACTCGAGCGAGACGCCGTCATTGGCCACCACGCCGGGAAAGCGCTTGGTGACGTTGCGGACCGCGGCGACTGGAACGGCCAATGACGACGCCTCTTCACTCAATTACTGCGCAGGAGCGTCGGTGACCGAGGTCATCAACGCCCGCACCTTGTCGGCTTCCCAGATCGGCTCGATCTTCATCTCGCCCTTGACGATCTGCTCACGCACCGCCGACACCTCGCCCCAGACGCCGTCCGGGATATGCGTGGTCTTGAGGAGCTGCACCGAATCGTCGGCGAGCTGGATCGAATAACCCTTCGTGCCGAAGGTATCGGCCTTCAGGTCCTCGACCATCGCCGAATAGACCGGCACCAGGTTCCACACCACCGAGGAGAGCAGGTGGCCCTTGTCGATGGCGGTCTTGTCGCCGATCACGTCGATGAACCACACCTTGCCGCCCGCGGTCGACTTGCCGGTCTCGACAGCCTGCAGCATGCCGAATGTTGCACCGTCGCCCTGGCCGAAGATCACATCCGCGCCGGCGCCGATCACCGAGGCGGTCACGCGGTTGCCGCCCGCCGCGTCGGAATAGGCGGCAGGGCCGATCACGGCATAAAGCACCTTGATGCTCCCATCCGCCGCCTTCACGCCCTGGGCGAACGCCGCCGATTGCGAGTTCCAGGACGGCGGCTCACCCGAGACAACGATCGCGACCGACTTGGTCTGGGTCGTCTTGGCCGCCAGGACGCCGGCGAGATAGGCGCCCTCATGGCCGCTCAGCGTGTAATCCGCGATCGCGCCCGCCTTGTTGGCATCCGGCCGGTCGACGATCGCGACGGGCACGCCCTTCTCCGCGCCGACTTCCGGCGCCGCGGTGTTGTAGCCGCTGGCATGGGCGATGATGAGGCTGGCGCCGTCATCGGCCACTTCGCGCAACTGCGGATGCACATCGCCATAGCCGAGCCCCGTCGCCGGGATGAACTCGATACCGAACTTTTCCGCCACCGCCTTGGCCGCGTCATGCCCCTGCTGGTTCCAGCCGTAATCCGTCGGGTCCTCCGGCGTCAGGATAGCGATGCTCTTCACATCCGCCGCCTGCGCGAGAGTGGTGGTGCCCATGGCAAGCGCAAGCAGCGACACCTGCGCCAGCCTCTTGAGAGTCCTCGTGTTCATCTTCGTTTCCTTCCTGTTCCTGTCCCCATTATGTACGCCATTGGTCAACGCTTGTACGCCACGCGTGGTGAGGTTCCGGGTCGAACCTGTCTGATCAGCTTTCCAGCGCCTTGCGGACGGCGACCAGGCGCCTGGCCCGGAGCGCGCGCAGCTCGGCGATTCTTTCCGGCGTGTAGCTGAAGATGCCCTCGCCGGTCTTCATGCCCAGCTTGCCCGCCTTGGTCCGCTCGGTGACATAGGGGCTGAGATCGCCCCGGTTGCACAGATCCTTGTTCAGATATGAGCCGACCGCCTGATAGATGTCGAGGCCGGCCATGTCGAGCAGCGCCATCGGGCCGATGACCGACAGCTTGTAGCCGATGCCCCAGGAGACGCAGGTATCCAGTCCTTCGGCATCGATCACGCCCTGATCGAACAGGTCGACGCACTCCCGCAGCAGCGCATAGAGCACGCGGTTCTCGACGAAGCCCGGCACGTCCTTCTGCACCACCACCGGCAGGAGGCCGAGATCCTTGATGGTCGAGACCATCCACTGCACGGTCTCCTTGGAGGTCTTGTTTCCGGCAATCACCTCGATCATCGGGATGATGTGCGGCGGGTTGGACCAGTGCATGCCCACCACGCGCTCCGGCGCCGACACGTTCTCCTGCAGCTTCGTGATCGGAATACCGGAGGTGTTGCTGGCGATGATGCAGTTCTTGGAGACCAGCGCGTCGATTTCCTTGAACACCGCGGCCTTGATGTCGAGCTTCTCCGGCACCGTTTCCACCACCACGGTCGCGCCGTCGAGGCACTCCTTCAGGCTGCCCGTGACCTTGACCGCCGCCTTGGTGCGATCCGGGACACCGAGCGCGCCCAGCACCTTGTTGGCAAGCTCGATCCCCTCCGGCGCCTTCTTGCGCTGGTCCTCGCTCACGTCGAACGCGGTCACGTCCATGCCGGCGCGCGCCAGGGTTTGCGCGATGCCCGGCCCCATGGTTCCCAGACCCACCACTGCTGCTTTAGCCATTCTGTGCCTCCTCTATGTTCGTTCTCTATTCATGCGGCCCGCCTTCTCTCCATCTGTCACCCCCGGCAAGCCGCGTCAGCGGCATGACCTGGCACCCATGCGCTCCATCAGCGCCATGGAGGCGCCGCATGGGTCCCGGCTCTCGCTACGCTCGGCCGGGATGACAGATGATAAGGAAGTGCGCCGTGCACGCACTCTACGCTCCCGTCGCTTTCTTGAAGGCCGGCCGTTCCGCCAGTTTCGCCCGCCAGGCCTTCAGGTTCGACAGCGCCGGCAGCGCGATCGGAAAATCGAGGCACCGATGCAGCACCGGGCCGAGCGCGATATCGGCGATGGTGAAATCACCGCCCGCGATCCACGGCTTGCCGGCCAGTGCACCGTCCAGGGTCGAGAGCTGCGCCGCCAGTTCCTTTGCGTCGGCCTCGAAGCTCGCCGCGCGCTCGTTCGCCGGCTTCTTCGAATCCTTGAAGACCTGCACGTAGTGGTAGTTGACCGAGGCCAGCAGCCAGTCCATCCAGCGCTCGATTTCGGTGCGCGGTGCGGGATCCACGGGATAGAGAGCGGCCTTGCCCAGCTTGTTGCAGAGATAGCGCAGGATGGTGTTGGACTCCCACACCACCACCTCGCCATCCACCAGGGTCGGCACCTTGCCGTTCGGATTGAGCTTCAGATAGGCAGCGTCCTGCGTGTTGTTGAACTGGCGCCCGTAATCCTCGCGCTGATAGGCGACGCCCAGTTCCTCCAGCAGGAATATGACCTTCTGGACATTGCCGGATGTGCTCCGACCGAGAAGCCGCAACATGCTCCCATCTCCTCCCATTGTCGCTCTGCCGGCGCGCTCCGCGCCCGCTTGTTCGTTCGAGGCGCGCGCCGCGCCCGTTCGCTCACCCGCGGCGCGGCTTGTACGCGACCGCGTCCATTTCGATCTTGCACTCGATAACGGCGCGCGCCTCCACCGTGGTGCGGCTGACCCGCCCGTCCGGGAAGTATTCGGCGAACACCCTGTTGTAGCGCCCGAAGTTGCGCGCGTCCTCCAGATAGACGGTTACCTTCACGACATCGCTGAGGTCGGCGCCTTCCAGCGCCAGGATGCGCTTGATGCCCTCGAGGGTCCAGCGCGTCTCCTCCTCGATATTGCCGACGCACATGTTGCCGTTCTCGTCCTTGGCGACTTGTCCCGAGACAAAGATGAAGTCGCCGGCGCGCACGGCCGGGTGGAATGGCAAGGTCGGGCTCTTTCTGCCGATCGGATGGATGTCCTTGTTGTCGCCGCTCATGGCGCCCCCCAATTGTTTCGCTACAAGACCGAGGTCTCGATGATGTCGACGCCGCGCTGGCGGTCGATCAGGTAGCACAGCCCGCGATCGTCGATCGTCACGTCGTTCGACGAGGAAAGCTCGAAGCCTTGCGGCGGATCGGGCTCGTAGAACGCGACCTCCCGCGGATTGAACGGATCGGCGATGTCGAGAATCCGGAGCCCCTGGGCGAACCACGCGAAGGGGATGGTGGTGCCCTTGAATCGCTCGGACGGCTGATGGCAGCCCATCATCGGCGGCTGAGGCGAGCCATCCTTGTCCAATCCCTCGACCTGCCAGGTCGCGATCGGCACCGGGCATCCCTCGTTGGTGATGTCGTAGATCCAGGTGAAGGCCGGCGCCGCCGGCCACAGCTTCGCGACATCCTCGTCCGCCACGATCATGATGTCGCGGCCCTTCAAGGGCTGCGGCATGGGCAGGCAGGTATGGGTCGGATGCGGGAAGGCCGGCGAGGTGTTGCCGCCGGAGACCAGCTTCGGCTTCGACATGTCGGAGATGTCGAGGATGTAGTAGCCGTGGTGCCAGTAGCTGACATAGAGCCGGTCGCCGCGGCGCATCGGATGATGGCAGCGCGGCGGTGTCCAATTGGCCCAGGGGTATTCCTCCCCGCCCGCCTGCCACTGGCCCGGGATCCACCAGCGCCCGACCTCTTCCGGCTTTGCCGGATCCTTGAGGTCGAGGATCATGCAGATATTGCCGACAAAGCCCTCGGCGGTCGGCGAGATATAGGCGTAGCGCCCGTCGAAATCGTAGCGGTGAACGCCTTTGCCGTGGGTGCGCCACTTGGTGATGAGCTTCGGATCGCTTGGCTTCGAGACGTCATAGATGCCGAGGCCGCCGCCGAACCCGTTGTCCCCGTCCGGACCCTGCTTCTCATGGTTCACGACCATGATGCCGTTGGCGACGCGCACCTTGTGCGAGTGCCAGCCCTGCGGCACCTCGATACGCGAGACGAGGCGGGGGTTCCGGGGGTCGGAAACATCGACGATGCTGGTGCCGGTCGGCTGGCGCATGTGGCCGACATAGAGGGTGGTGCCTTCGACCCAGACCTGGCCTCCGCCGGGGCAGTCGAAATTCGCGAGCAGCTTGGTGTTCTTGGATCGGGCCATGATGATTGTGCGCGGGTAAAGGGGATTCCTGCGGGGCTTCAGTACAGTCGCACGACTTCCCCGCTCGCCATGCGCCCGTGCTTCTGGTAGAGCGCCAGCGCCTTCAGCGTCGGCTCGTCGCTGGCGACGAACAGGATCGCCGGCGCGCGGTCGGAGGTGTTGACATGCTCCGCCCATTCGCCGCCCGGGGCCGCGAAGGTGTCGAAGCGCTCCCAGTCCAGCCGCTTGCCGCCGACCATGCTGTAGCCCTGCCCCTCGAACGGCGCCACCAGCAGGCTGGCGGTCTGCTTCAAGGGCTGCGTGCGCTCCCCCGGCCGCAACATCTGCATGAAGAAGGTGATGGTCTTGAACACCGGCTTGCCGTCGAGCGGATTCACGTACTCGATCATGATGGCTTCGTGGGGGTCGCCGTCCCAGTCGCGGAACTTCTCCAGCGCCTCGCGCATCATGTCCCAGCGGTAGACGTACATCGGCGAGGCATTGCCTGTACCGCGCATGTGCGAGACGAAGCGCGGCATCAATCCGCCCTGGCCGTAGACGCGCTGCGAGTAGTCCGAGGGGAAGCGCTCCGACTGCATGATGCGGCGCACCCGCTTGCCCTCTTCCTCCTCGGTGTAGTCGTGCTCGAAATACATGGCGTTCAGCGTCTCGACCAGAGGCAGGTCGAGGACGGAGAGGTTGATCGCCGGCTCGTCCCCCTGGTTGCCGTGGTTGTGCCAGGTGTCGTGCGGCGTCAGCACCATGTCGCCGGGGCCGAAGGTGATGTTCTCGCCCTCGACGCCGGTGAAGTTGAGAGCGCCGGTGAGGCCGAGGCGGATCGCGTTCGGCGAATGCCGGTGCGGCGGCATGATCTCGTTGGGGTCGTTCAGCCGATAGGCCGTGTACATGGTCGAGACCGAGGCGCGCTTGGGTGCGAGGCCCGGATTGACCAGGATCAGCGACCGGCGCTCCGAGGATTCCGCGTTGATGAGCTCGGCCGAGCGATGGAGCAGCGGCTCGATGTCGCTCTTGTACTTCCAGATGAAGGGAACCGCCTTGCGCGTGTCGCGCAGCTGGTTGTCCTCGTCGTTCTTCCTGGTCTTGTCGATCGCCCAGAAGGGCGCCATGTGATGGCGGTAGACGTCGGCATGCAGCTCATCCATCGCCGCCTGCAGATTGTGGCCTTCGAGCTTGGCGCTTGCGCTCATCCGCCCCTCCCTCGCCCGGCGCCGCGAACCAATTATGAATATATGGTCTCGCTTTGCACCGATTGATGCTCCAAGCGTAACCATTCTGTGCGCGAGGCGTCAACTGCGATCCATTTGCCGCGATTCGTATGCCCCCTTGGTCCCGGCCGTACGGCCGAAAATGCCGCTGAACGGAGCCGAGAAGTCACGCCTTTTTCCAGGAGTTCCGCGGCCCGAACTGCAATGAAAGGTTTACATCTCCGGCTTTGCGTCGCATCATGGATGCATCGTCCGGCGGCCGGATGCTTGGACCATATCTGAACCATTGGTCGCCAGCCGGTAGATCGCAAGGCTTCCGGTTCCAAGCCCGACGATTGAGGCGGAACCAATCGGCTCGCCCCCCGGGGCGCGTCGAGGCGCGCGGTCGAGGGGCGCCGGCGCGGGGCGCGGATGAGGGATCTCGATGTTGCAGCACGCAGACCACACCTTGAGCAAGCTTCGGCAGATGATCGCCAATGGCAGCCTGGGCGCCGGAGGGCGCATCCCGCCGGAGCGCACCCTGGCGAACGAGATGGGCGTCGGCCGCCGCTCGCTGCGGCGCGCGCTGGAGATCCTGGAGCAGGAGGGGCAGATCACCCGCCATCAGGGCCGCGGCACCTTCGTGCAGAGCAGGCCGGCGGCTGCGCCCATTGCGCTCCGCGCGCGCGACGACATCGCCGTCGCTGCGGCCATATCCGCCATTCCGTTCGACCGCATTCTGGAGTTCACCAACCCGCTGGAAGTGATCGAGGTGCGCCTGGCGGTGGAACCGGTGATCGCGCGCCTGGCCGCCCTGCGCGCCTCGCAAGCCGATATCCGCCGCCTGCAGGGCCTGGTGGAGGAGACGCGGCGGGCGACCGACCCGGCCGTCTATGAAAAAGCCGATGAGCGCTTCCATCGCGCGGTGGCCGAGGCGGCGCGCAACGCCCTGTTCCTGTCGCTGTTCGATGCCTTGAGCGCGAGCCGGCGCGACGCCACCTGGCGGCGCCTTAGCGAGAATGCCCATTGCTTCAAGCGGCAGTCGGTGCATTCCGCCTCGCACCAGGAGATCTACGAGGCGATCGCCGCACGCAACAGCGAGCGCGCCTATGAGTGCATGTACAAGCATTTGAGGGACGTGCAGAACCACGTCCATGCCTACGCCTTTCCGGCGGAGCAGAAGAGCGTGGCGGAGTGATCGCAGGATCGTGAGGCTGTCCGCCGTTGCAGGCGGATCCAACTGCGAGTACGGATGATTCATGGTCGATCTACGGTTTTCGCGCCGGGCGCTGCTGAGCGCCGGCGCCCTCGGCATCCTGGGCGGCCTCGCGCTGCGCCGCGCCCGGGCGCAGGAGGCCCTGCTGCCCGCGACGCCGCAATGCGGCGATGACCACGGCCCGACACCGCGCCAGACCGAAGGCCCCTATTTCACGCCCAATTCGCCGGAGCGCACCAGCCTGGTCGAGGCCGGCATGGAAGGCGAGCGCATCGCGCTCGCCGGCTTCGTGCTGGACCGGCGCTGCCGGCCGGTGCCCGGTGCGCTGCTCGATCTCTGGCACTGCGATGCGACGGGCCGCTATGACAATGCCGGCTACCGCCTGCGCGGTCACCAGTTCAGCGATCCGCAGGGGCGCTTCGTGTTCGAGACCATCATCCCCGGCCGTTATCCCACCAGGACGCGCCATTTCCATATAAAGGTGCAGGCGCCGGGCGCGCGCGTGCTGACGACGCAGCTCTATTTCCCCGGCGAGGCCGGCAACGATCGCGACTGGATCTTCGACGAAACGCTGCTGCTCGACATCAAGCGCGAAAACGGGGCGGCGCTCGGCCGCTACGACTTCATCCTCGACGTCTAGGCCGCGGCGTCACGCCACGGGCACGTCGGCGCATGGGCAGACCGTCGCCGCGCCGCCCGGCGCGATGAAATCGGCCCAGATCGCGTTGTGATGCGCAATGATCTGCCGCGCGCTCAAATGCGGCCGGTCGGCCGTGGTATGGCCGTCGCTCGGCACGATGGTGGAATAGCCGCGCGCCAGCGCGCTCCGCACGGTGGTGTCGACGCAATAATCCGTGGCGCAGCCGGTCAGGATCAGGCGATCCGTGGATCGAGCGGCCAATGCCGCCTCCAGGGAGGTACCGAGGAACGCATCGCATGCCGTCTTCCGGACGAACAGATCGCCCTCGCGCACATCCAGTTCCGGCAGCAGTTGCCAGCCCGGCTGATCGGGATGGTGCGGGTCGCCGGGCGGTCCGTCATGCTGAACGAAGATCACCGGGCCGCCAGCCGATCGCACAGCGCCGGCCAGGCGGTTGAGCCGGCTCACCAGCCCAGGCGTGTCATAGCGCGCGGTGCGCGGCGTGAAGGAACCCTCCTGCAGGTCGATGATCACCAGCGCCGTCGTCATCCGCAGCCTCCGTCGCGCGAATCGCCGTTCCGTGCCGGACGCTATGGCACGGAGACGGCGATCAGTCCATCGAGGCGATGCTAGACGAAGCGTCCCGCCTGGTAATCCGCGATGGCCTGGCGGATCTCCTCCGGCGTGTTCATGACGAAGGGGCCGTATTTCGCCACCGGCTCGCGCAGCGGGCGGCCGGCGACCAGGATGAGCCGCCCGCCGGCGGGCCCGCCTTCGAAGGCGGCGGATTCGCCGAGGCTGAGGACCGCGAGCTGGCCGCGCTCCACCATTTGCGCTTCGGCGCCGATCCGGGCCTGGCCCTCGAACACATAGGCAAAGGCGTTGTGCTCGGCCTCGACCGGCACGATCGCCGTCCTGCCCGCCGGCAGCGTGATGTCGAGATAGAGCGGATCGGTCGCGACATTGGTGACGGGTCCGGTCACGCCATCGAAGCTGCCCACCAGCACCTTCACCGTGACACCGTCCGCGCGCTCGACCACCGGGATGTTCTCCGGGTCAATGTCCTGGTAGCGCGGCTTCACCATCTTGTCCTTGGCCGGCAGGTTGACCCAGAGCTGGAAGCCCTGCATCAACCCGTCCTCCTGCTCGGGCATCTCGGAATGGATGATGCCGCGGCCCGCGGTCATCCACTGCACGCTGCCCGGGCGCAGCAGCCCGACATTGCCCTGGTTGTCGCCGTGGCGCATCCGGCCCGCGAGCATGTAGGTCACCGTCTCGAAGCCGCGATGCGGATGGTCCGGGAACCCGGCGATGTAGTCCGCGCCCCTGTCGGATCCGAACTCGTCCAGCATCAGGAAGGGATCGAGGTCGGGCAGCCCCGGCTGGCCGATGATGCGCGTCAGCTTGACGCCCGCGCCGTCGCTGGCCGCGCGGCCGCGGATCGTGGCGACAACCCGGCGCTCCGAACCGGCTGATTGAAGTCTGGCTTGGCCCATGGTCTCAGCTCCCAAGTGAAAGTGCCCGACATATTGGCATGGATTGTAGGCCCTCCCGGGCCAGGCAGATATGCCAGGCGCGGCGAATGATTGTTCACCCGCCACGAACAATCAAGGCCGCGGCGTGCCAGGAGACAGTTGGGGGACCGTGGGGGGAGCGGGTCCGGCCTTTCGACACCGGAACGACACAATCCCATCGCACGTTCCCACTCGAGCGGCAACGGTAGCGGACGGCGCGATGGGCGAGCGGAGCGGCAGGACACGGCGATGGTGGCGCCTTCTGCTCCTCATCCTCGCCGTCGCGTTCTTCGTCGCGCTGCATCAGTCCTGGATCCGCATCCCCGCCAATGTCGCGCCCTGGGGCGAGGCCGCCCTCGACCGTCCGCCGGGATGGCTGGCGCGCATCCAGATCAACAGCCTGGCGGCGGATCCCGCCGCCTGCATAGCCGCGCTCGATCGTTCCCAGCTGCGCTACCGGCGCACGCCGGGGCGCGCGATCACCCAGGGTTGCGGCCTCGAAGCCGCGGTGCGGCCGCTTCGATCGCACATTTCCTACAACGGCCCATTCGACCTCACCTGCGGCATGATGGCGGCGCTCTATTGGTACGAGGCGGAGCTGCAGCGTCTGGCGCGAGCGCATCTCGGCACCTCCATCGCGCGCATCGACCAGCTCGGCACCTATGCCTGCCGCAACGTCAACAACGCGCGGACCGGGCGGCGCAGCCAGCACGCGACCGCCAATGCCATCGACATCGCCGGCTTCCGTTTCGCCGACGGCCGAACCGCCTTTCTGCTCCAGGACTGGGGCAAGGACACGCCGGAGGGCCGCTTCCTTGCCGAGGCGCGCGACGCCGCCTGCCGCTTCTTCAACGTCGTGCTCAGCCCGGACTACAACGCGCTGCACGCGAACCACTTCCATCTGGATCTCGGCGGCTTCCGGATGTGCCGGTGACAGATCGCGCCAGCGGAACTCCGACCGGGGTCTCGGCGTTTTCTTTACGACGGGCGAATCAGGAGATCAGCCCCATGACGGCACAGGTGTTTGACCTCGCTTCCGCACGCCGCGCGCGCCTCAATGGCGAGCGCAGCCTGCTTTACCCCTGGATTCCGAAGGACGGCCCGGTCGAGATCGAGGATTTCCGCGTCGGCGATCGCGTGCAGTTCCGCGACGGCAAGGTCGGCACCATCCTGTGCTTCGGCGCCAGCAGCATCCGCGGGCCGTTGATGGCCCTCGTCGCCGTCAACGGCCTCAACTATACCTGCCCCATCACGGACCTGAGATCGGCCGGCTGATCATCTCCGCGATCCGCGGCACGGATCGCGGGATCAGCCCACTCCATCGGCCACGGTGCGACTAGCTCGCGCGCACTCGGCTGATGAAGGTTTCCACCTCCTGCTTCAGCTTGTTGGATTCGAGCGAGAGCCGGTCGGCCGCCGAGAGGACCTGGCTCGATGCCCCGCCGACTTCCCGCGCCGCGTCCGAAACGCCGGTGATGTTCTGGTTGACTTCGCTGGTGCCGGTCGCCGCCTGATTGGCGTTGTTGGAGATCTCGCGCGTCGCCGCGGATTGCTCCTCCACCGCTGCGGCGATCGCGCTCGCGATCTCGCTGATGCGATTGATGCTGGCGCGAATCGACCCCATCGCGTCCACCGCCTGGTGCGTGATTCCCTGCATCCCGCTGATCTGGGTCGCGATCTCGTCGGTCGCCCGGGAGGTCTGGGTGGCCAGCGCCTTGACCTCCGAGGCCACGACAGCAAAGCCCTTGCCGGCCTCTCCAGCGCGCGCCGCCTCGATGGTCGCGTTGAGGGCAAGGAGATTGGTCTGGCTGGCGATCTCGTTGATCATCTGCACGATGCCGCCGATCTTGTTGGCCGCAGTGTTCAGTTCCTCGATCGTGGCGCCCGTCTTCGCCACCTCGTCGACCGCTCCGCGCGCGGATACGGCGCTGTCGTTCACCTGCCGGGTGATCTCCGCGATCGAAGCCGACAGTTCCTCCGACGCCGCGGCAACGGTCGACACGTTGGCCGTGGCCTGCGTCGCGGCGGCCGCGACGGCGCTGGCCTGGCGTGTGCTTTCCTCCGCCACGCCGGCCATCGATTGCGCGCTGGCCTGAAGCTCCACCGCGGCACTGGACACGGATTCCACGATGCCCTTGACGCTCTGCTCGAAGCCGTCGGCAAGCCCGCGCATCATGCGCTTCTTCTCAAGCTCGGCGTTGCGCTCGGCTTCCGCCTGGCGCTGCCGCATGGCGTCCATCTCGATCAGCTTCTCGCGGAAGATGTTGATGGCGCGCGCCATCACGCCGAGCTCGTCGCCGCGCCCGGTCGCCGGCACCTCGATCGAGGTCTGCCCGCCGGCGAGCGCATCGACCGTCCCGGTCAGGCGGCCGATCGGCCGCACCACCAGCGCCCGGATCAGCAGGCCGAGGATGACCGACAGCGCCACCACCAGTACCGACGCTGCCATGATCGTGAAGATGGTGAGATCCCTGGCCGGCGCCAGGATCTTGTCCATCGGGAGGTTGACCAGGATCGACCAGGGCGTGCCGGTAACTCCGACCTCGACCGGCTCGAACAGGCGCAGCACCTCCGTGTCCAGGCTGTTGGAGAAGCCCTCGACCGAGAAGGCCTCGCCCTTGAGGATGCGCGGCTTGGCGTCGGCAAGAGTCGAATTCTGCTCCTCGATGGGCTTCATGAGCCATTTCTGCTCCCCGAAAGCCGCCCAGTTGCCGGCCGAGGAGATCAGGGCGACCGAGCCGGTCTCATAGGGCTTGACCTCGGCGAGGCGCTGCTGGATCGCCTCCAAATCGAGGTCGAGCCCGGTCACACCCTTCACCTCGCCGTCGATGACGATCGGCGTCACGAGGCTCGTCATGATGACGGTCTTGTCGCCGACCTGATAGGAATAGGGCTCGATGATCTGCTGCTTGCCCGAACGCTGCGCGAGCAGGTAGTAGTCGCCCGCGCCCGGTTTGTCGTAGTCGATCAGTGGCGCGACGTCGAACCCGTCCGGCGTCGCGAACACGTAGGGCACGAACCGGCCGGTCGCATCATGGGCCTTGGCGCCCGGGAAGATGGCGCTGCCGCCCGCATTGACGAAAGCGGCATCGCGGCCGTCGAGCGCGTTCGGTTCCCACGCGGTCCAGATCCCGACATACTGGGGATTGGCCTTGACGGCCGCTTCCAGGATCGCGAGATAGGCCGCGCGATCGGTGATTCCCTGCGCACGCAGCCCGATGAAGGCGTCGCGCAGGGTCTCGGTGATGCGCAAGGCGCTGTTGAGGTCGCGCTCGACCCCGGTGGCCACGTCGCTGGCCAGCGCCTCACCGGCTTGCACCGACAGCTCTTCCGTCGTGCCCGCGCTCTGGCTGGAAATGAGATAGGCCGTGATCCCGAGCCCGAGAACCAGGACTGCCGTCAAGGATGCCAGTATTTTGACACTGAGAGAGAGCTTGTCTTTGATTCCCGTCACGCGCCCCGTCAGCATATTCAACCCCGATCTTTTCACAGGCTTTTTGTCCATCGGGAAGCTGCATGGGATTCTTTAACGTCAGGTAAATCATCTGCCGAAGGGAATAGGCAAACAGGCGCCGGCGCGGCTCTACTGATGAGAGCGCCGCAACGCCGGGCGTGGAACTGCCTTTGAGGAAGAGGCGCTAAGCCTTGTTCTTGTAATAGACGTCGAGGAACACGGCGGCGAGCAGCACGAGGCCCTTGATCATCTGCTGCAGGTCGATGCCGACGCCGAGGATCGACATGCCGTTGTTCATCACGCCCATGACGAAGGCGCCGATCACCGCGCCCACCACCTTGCCCACGCCGCCGGAAGCGGACGCGCCGCCGATGAAGCAGGCAGCGATAACGTCGAGCTCGAAGCCGAGGCCGGCCTTCGGCGTCGCCGTGTTCAGGCGCGCGGCGAAGATAAGACCGGCAAGGCCCGCCAGCAGTCCCATGTTGGTGAAAGTGTAGAAGGTCAGGCGATTGGTCTTGATGCCGGAGAGCCGCGCCGCCTTCTCGTTCCCGCCGAGTGCATAGATCCGCCGCCCGATCGTCATGCTGGAGGTCACGAAAGCATAGAGCACGATCAGCGCGAACATGACGATCAGCACGTTCGGCAGGCCCTTGTAGGAGGCCATCAGGTACGAGAACAGCAGGAAGCCTCCGGCGACCAGGAGGTTGCGGCCGAGGAAGAAGGCGAACGGCTCCTCCACAAGGCCATGGGCCTGCTGGGCGCGCCGTTCCCGCACGTTGAAATAGATGACGAGCGCCGTGACGGCGGCGCCGATCAGGAATGAGGTAAGATTGAACGCCTCGATCACGCCTGTCGCAGCGTCGGGCAGGAAACCGGACGCCATGCGCTGGAACGGCACCGGGAACGGCCCGACCGATTGGCCCGCCAGGATCCAGAGCGCCAGCCCCTTGAACACGAGCATGCCCGCCAGCGTGACGATGAAGCTCGGTATCTTCCAGAACGCAACAAAATAGCCCTGCACCGCGCCGATCGCGGCGCCCAGAGCCAGGCAGAAGAACGTGACCGGCAGCCAATGGTATCCGAGCTTGACGATGAGCACTGCCGCGACCGCGCCGACGAAGCCGCACACCGATCCGACCGAGAGGTCGATATGGCCGGCGACGATGATCAGCATCATGCCGAGAGCCATGATGACGATATAGGAGTTCTGCAGGATGAGGTTGGTGAGGTTGAGCGGCTTCAGGAGCGTGCCGTTGGTCATGTACTGGAAAAAGGCCATGATCAGGATCAGCGACAGCAGCATCCCGTATTCACGGATGTTGCTCTTGACGAAGCTGGCGATGGAACGGCGATGGCCCGGCTCTTCCGCCGCTATGGTCTGCTGTGTCATCTCAAGTCTTCCTGCAAGCTCGGCTCAGTTGTTCCAGGACTTCATGATGGCGCGCATGATCTTTTCCTGGCTCGCTTCCTTGGTCGGCATCTCGCCGACGATCCGCCCTTCGTTCATGACGTAGATCCGATCGCTGATGCCGAGCAGTTCCGGCATCTCGGAGGAGATGACGATGATGCCCTTCCCCTCCTCCGCCAGGCGCGCGATGATAGTGTAGATTTCGTACTTGGCGCCGACATCGATGCCGCGGGTCGGCTCGTCCAGGATCAGGATCTCCGGCCCGGTGAACAGCCATTTGGCGAGCACCACCTTCTGCTGGTTGCCGCCGGAGAGGTTCACCGTCTGCTGGAACACGCTGGAGCAGCGGATGTTGAGATCGCGCCGGTATCTGTGGGCGACCTTCTGTTCCTCGCCGTCATCGATCACCGCATTGCGCGACACGCCACCCAGGTTGGCCAGCGTGACGTTGCGCCGGATATCGTCGATCAGCACCAGGCCATAGTTCTTGCGGTCCTCCGTCACATAGGCAATGCCGGCCTTCATCGCCTTGTCGATGGTGGAGACGTCGATCTCCTTGCCGTGCAGCAACACCTGGCCGCTGATCTTCTGGCCGTAGGAGCGGCCGAAGATGCTCATCGCCAGCTCTGTGCGGCCGGAGCCCATGAGGCCGGCGATGCCCACGATCTCGCCCTTGCGGACGTTGAGGTTGATGCCCTTGATGAGCTGCCGGTCGGCATGCTCCTTGTGATAGACGACCCAGTCCTTCACCTCGAAGATCGGCTCGCCGATGCGCGGGCTCCGCTTGGGGTAGCGGTCGGCCAGCTCGCGTCCGACCATTGAACGGATGATGCGATCCTCGTCGACCTTCTGCGCATGGCAGTCGAGGCAATCGACAGTCGCGCCGTCGCGCAGCACGGTGATGGAATCCGCCACCTTCAGGATCTCGTTCAGCTTGTGCGAGATGAGGATGGAGGAGATGCCTTGGTTCTGGAATTCCTTGAGCAGCGCCAGCAGCGCGTCGCTGTCGCTCTCGTTCAGGCTGGCGGTCGGCTCGTCCAGGATCAGCAGCTTCACCTCCTTGGAGAGCGCCTTGGCGATCTCCACCAGCTGCTGCTTGCCGACACCGAGATCGGTGATGAGGGTGTCGGGCGATTCCCTGAGCCCGACCTTCTTCAGGAGCGCGCGCGTCCGCGCGAAGGCGGCGTGCCAGTCGATGATGCCGCTCTTCGCCGGCTCGTTGCCGAGAAAGATGTTCTCGGTGATCGAGAGCAGCGGAACCAGCGCCAGCTCCTGGTGGATGATGACGATACCGGCCTTCTCGCTGTCCGCTATGTCGCGGAACCGGCATTCCCTGCCCTGGAAATAAATCTCGCCGGAATAGTCGCCATGCGGATAGACGCCGCTCAGCACCTTCATCAGGGTGGATTTGCCGGCGCCGTTCTCGCCCACCACACCGTGGATCTCGCCCTGGCGCACCACGAGATTGACGTTGTCCAGCGCATTCACGCCCGGAAATGTCTTGGTGATGCCGCGCATCTCCAGGATGACATCCGTGCGCGGCTGTTGCGTCATGGCCAGGGTCAAACAGCGATCTCCGAATTCGCTCAATCTTGCGCCGGCATCCGGCGGATGAAAAACAAAAAGCCGGCTATCCTTGCCGGTCGGCTTCCGCAATGCAAGGATCGGCCCCGCCGGATGCGGCGAGGCCGATCTGTCATGGCTGACTAGTTCGTGACCTGGTCCTCGGTGTAATAGCCGCTGCCCACCAGGATCTCCTTCCAGTTGTCGCGGCCGACGCTGACCGGCTTCAGCAGGTAGGAGGGCACGACCTTGACGCCGTTGTCATAGGTCTTGGTGTCGTTGACCGGCACGTCCTTCCCCGCCAGCAGCGCGTCCACCATCTGCGCCGTGACCTTGGCCAGTTCGCGCGTGTCCTTGAACACCGTCGAATACTGCTCGCCCGCAATCATCGACTTGATCGAGGGGACCTCCGCGTCCTGGCCGGTGACGATCGGCATCGGCTGGTCGGCGCTGCCATAGCCGACTCCCTTCAGCGAGGACAGGATGCCGATGGAGAGGCCGTCATAGGGCGAGAGCACCGCGTCCACCCGCTTGTCGCCGTAATAGGCGCTGAGGAGGTTGTCCATACGGGCCTGCGCCACGGCGCCGTCCCACCGCAACGTGCCGACCTTGTCCATGCCCATCTGGCCGCTCTGCACCACCAGCTTGCCGCTGTCGATATAGGGCTGCAGGACCGACATGGCGCCGTCATAGAAGAAGTAGGCGTTGTTGTCGTCCGGCGAGCCGCCGAACAGCTCGACGTTGAACGGGCCCTTGCCCTCCCTGAGGCCGAGCCCTTGCTCGATCGACTGCGCCTGGATCACGCCGACCTGGAAGTTGTCGAAGGTCGCATAGTAGTCGACATTGGCGGAATCGCGGATCAGGCGGTCATAGGCGATGACCTTGATGCCGGTGTCGTGCGCCTGCTGAAGGATGGTGGAGAGCGTGGTGCCGTCGATCGCCGCAATGACCAGGACCTTCACGCCCTTGGTCACCATGTTCTCGATCTGCGCCAGCTGGTTCGGGATGTCATCCTCGGCGTATTGCAGGTCGGTGCCGTAGCCCATCTCGGTGAACACCTTCACCATGTTGTCGCCGTCGGCGATCCAGCGGGCCGAGGACTTGGTCGGCATCGAGATGCCGATGGTGCCCTTGTCCTGCGCCATGGCCTGACTCGACAGGGCCATCATGCCCGCGGCCAGCATGGTCATCAAAGTCTTGCTGAATTTCACGTCGTTCCTCCCACGTGCTTGATTGAAATGCGATCTCAGACGCGATGCGCGGCGCGGCGATCGCGCGCGTGCATCCGTTCCCTGCGCCCGGCGGCGGCCGGCGATGTCATCTGAGGTGGTTTCCTTCCATCCCAGTCCGCGCGTCCGTTGCCCTGAGGAAGGCGGACGCGTCCCGTTTCTAAAATGCGGCTTTTATCATATAAAAGCGGTGGCGGCAATCATCGTTTGTATGATAAATCACGGGAAAATCGAGAAGGGAAGCCGCCGGATGAAGCCTCACAGCAGCGCGTCCCCAGGCGCCGAAGGCGCCCGGAAGGCGCCCTTGAAGGGGCCGCGGAAAGCACTCCGCAAGGCGCCCGGGAGAGCGGCGAAGGCCAGCCTGCACCGCATCGTCGCGCAGGATATCGGAGCGCGGATCCTGGGCGGGGAGTTCGCGCCGGGCACCCTGCTGCCGAATGAAGCGGAGTGGTGCAAGAGCTTCGGCGTCAGCCGGACAGCGGTGCGGGAGGCGATCAAGATGCTCATGGGCAAGGGGCTCATCATCTCGCGCCCGCGGATCGGCTCGCGCGTGCTGCCGCGCGCAATGGAACCTGCTCGACCGCGACGTGCTGGCCTGGTACGTCGCCGCCACCCGGCAGTCGCACTTCCTCGCCCATATGCAGCAGGTGCGGGAGATTCTGGAGCCGGAGACCGCCGCCCTCGCCGCCGCCAATCACACGCCGGATCAGATGCAGGCGATCGAGGACGCGTTTGCGGAGATGGCCGCGGCCAAGACCCTGGCCGCCTGGAACGATGCCGATGTGCGCTTCCACTTCGCGATCCTGCAGGCCGCCGGCAACGAGCTGCTGGTGCCGCTCGGCCTCGTTATCGAATCGGCCTTGGGAAGCATGTTCGCCTATACCGCGAGCCAGAAGGGCGATGTGGGGCGCACCCTGCTCGGCCACGAGCGCATCCTCCTCGCCATCCGCGCGCGCCGTCCCAGTGCCGCCCGCCAGGCGGTCCGCCGCCTGCTCGACGAGACCAGCCGCATCGTCGGCCAGGTGATCCAGGCGGGCTCCAGGAGGGCCAAGCCGGCGCGCGCCTAGGCCCCGCCCCCCGCGGCCGCGCGGAACAGACCGCCTTGCCAGGCATTAATTGCGCGGGGAGGTCTTCGGTCCGGCTATGAGCAAGGCAGGCGGTGCTCGATCTCTGGTACAAGAACGCCATCATGTACACCCTCAACGTCGCCACTTACATGGATGGCAACGATGACGGAATCGGCGATTTCAAGGGGCTGACCGACCGGCTGGATCACATCGCCAAGCTGGGGGTCAACTGCGTCTGGCTGCTGCCCTTCTATCCCAGCCCCCGGCTCGATTACGGCTATGATGTTACGGATTACTACAACGTGGCGCCGGAGCTGGGCACGCTCGGTGATTTCGTCGAGTTCAGTCACCAGGCGCGGCTGCGGGGGCTGCGCCTCGTCATCGACCTGCCGATCAACCACACCTCCGACCAGCATCCCTGGTTCATCGACGCGCGTGCCGATCCGCACTCGCCGTTCCGGGATTATTATATCTGGTCCAGGACCAAGCCGCTGAACGCCAATGACGGGGTGGTGTTCCCCGGCTACCAATCGCGCGTCTGGACCTATGATTCGCGGGCGCGGGCCTGGTATTTCCACCGCTTCTATCCGCACCAGCCCGACCTCGACATCATGAACGAGGCGGTGCGGAACGAGATCTTCAAGATCGTCGGGTTCTGGGTGGAGCTCGGCGTCTCCGGCTTCCGCATCGACGCGGCGCCCTTTGTGGTGGAGGAGGTCAGGCCCGACGAGCCGATCCGCCGGCGCTACGAATTCTTCGGCGAGCTGCGCAACTTTCTCTCCTGGCGCAAGGGCGATGCGATCCTGCTGGCCGAGGCCAATGTCCTGCCCAACGAGATGCCGGAATATTTCGGCGACGGCACGCGTCTGCACATGCTGTTTGCGTTTCTTGCCAACCAGTACTCATTCCTCACCTTCGCGCGGCAGGATGCGGAGCCGCTGATCCGCGGCCTCAAGATGCTCCCCAGGCTGCCGCAGCTCGGCCAATGGGCGCATTTCCTGCGCAACCACGACGAGCTGGATCTCGGCCGCCTCAGCGAAGAGGAACGCGCGGAATGCTACGCGCAATTCGCGTCCGACCCGGACATGCAGCTCTATGGCCGCGGCATCCGGCGGCGGCTAGCCCCGATGTTCAACGGCGAGCGCCGGCGCATCGAGCTGGCCTTCAGCCTGATGTTCAGCCTGCCGGGCACGCCAGTGATCTATTACGGCGACGAGCTGGGCATGGGCGATGATCTCAGCCTGCCCGAACGCTGGCCGGTCCGCACCTGCATGCAATGGTCCGACGAGCCCAATGCCGGCTTCTCCACTGTGGAGGAGGAACGCCTGATCCACCCCGCGATCATGGAGGGACCTCATGGCGCGGCCAACATCAACGTGGTGGTGCAGCAGCGCGATCCGGATTCCCTGCTCAACTGGGTGCGTCGCCTGGTCGATGTCCGGGAATCCTGCTCCGAAGTGGGATGGGGCGAGATCGAGATCATCGAGACTGATCATCCCAGCGTCTTCGCCCACCGCACCGAGGCCGACGGCAATACCACCGTCATCCTGCACAATCTCTGCGACCAGGCCTGTTGCGTGCGGGTCACGCTGAAGGAGGATGAGATCGGCAACCTCACCGACCTGTTCGGTAACCGGGTCTATGACGCGAACAACGACGACGCTCAGGTGTTCGCGCTGGACGGCTACGGCTATCGCTGGTTCCGGCGCGATGGCCTGCGCCGGTGAGATCCTCGAGCGTTCCCGAGGCTGTTCGAATGAAAACCGGATCCACTTCGACGCTGGCATGGTGGCAACACGGCGTCGTCTACCAGATCTATCCGCGCTCGTTCCAGGATTCCAACGGCGACGGGATCGGCGATCTGCCCGGCATCAAGCAGCGCCTCGACTACCTGACCTGGCTCGGAATCGACGCGGTCTGGCTGTCGCCGATCTTCCCCTCGCCGATGCGAGACTTCGGCTACGACATTTCGAACTTCCTCGATATCGATCCGATCTTCGGCACGCTGGCGGATTTCGACGCGCTGGTGGAGCAGATGCATCGCCGCGGGCTGAAGATCATCCTGGATTTCGTGCCCAACCACACCTCCGACCAGCATCCCTGGTTCCAGGAATCGCGGCGCAACCGCATCAATCCGCGCCGCGACTGGTACATCTGGCGCGATCCCGCGCCCGATGGCGGCCCGCCCAACAACTGGCTCAGCGAATTCGGCGGCTCCGCCTGGGAACATGACGAGGCCACCGGCCAATACTACTATCATGCGTTCCTCAAGCAGCAGCCGGACCTCAACTGGCGCAATCCCGAGCTGGTGCGCACCATGCACGACGTGCTGCGCTTCTGGTTCGACCGCGGCGTCGACGGCTTCCGCATCGACGTGCTGCACCACCTGCTCGAGGATTCCGCCTTCCGCGACAACCCGCTCAACCCGGAATTCGCGCCCGGCATGCGGCCGAGCCACGCCCTGTTGCGCGTCCACACCGTGGACCAGCCGGAGATCCAGAGCGTCATCACCGGCTTGCGCCGGGTGGCGGACGAATATCCCGAGCGCGTGCTGATCGGCGAGATCCACCTGCCGATCGAGCGGCTGGTCACCTATTATGGCGTCGAGCTGAGCGGCATCCACCTGCCTTTCAATTTCAACCTGATCGGAGCGCCCTGGTCGGCCGCCATCCTGCGCGAGATCATCGCGACCTACGAGGGGGCCCTGCCGCAGGGCGCCTGGCCAAACTGGGTGGTGGGCAACCACGACACCGGGCGCATCGTGACCCGCATCGGCGCGAACGGCGCGCGGCTTGCCCAGATGCTGCTGCTCACCCTGCGCGGCACGCCCACCATGTATTACGGAGACGAGTTGGGCATGGCCGACGTGCCGATCCCGCCGGAGCTGGTGCAGGACCCGTTCGAGCGGAACGTTCCCGGCATCGGCGTCGGGCGCGATCCCGCGCGCACGCCGATGCGCTGGTCGGGCCACAATTACGGCGGCTTCACCGATGGCCGGCCATGGCTGCCGATCGGCCAGGGCCTCGCGCGCTGCAATGTGGAGAGCGAGGGTGCCGATCCCGGCTCCATGCTGTCCTTGACCCGGCGCCTGTTGCGCCTGCGGCGCGAGGAGGCCGCGCTCGCCGTCGGCGACTACCAGGGCATGCCCTGCGACGAGGAATGCCTCTCCTACCTGCGCAGCCACGAGGGACGGCAATTGCTGGTGATGCTGAACTTCTCCGAGGGCCCGCGCCGGCTGTCGCTGCCGCCCCAAGCGCCGAACGCGCGGATGCTGCTTTCCAGCGATGCCGGCCGTCCGCTTCAGACGGTGCGGGACTCGATCGCGCTGCAAGGCACCGAGGGCGTCATCATGGAAGTCGTGTGAGACCCTCAGTCCGCGGAATCCCGGGGCGGTGTCGATTCGAGCGCGTCCAGCACGACCTCGGGCTCGATCGGACGCACCATCTCCTCCACCGCAGCCTCGCTTTCCGTTACGATGCCAAGCCGCTCGGCAATGGCGGCGGTGAGCTTGGCGAGTTCGGTGATCTCGTCCTCTGCCAGCAGGCTGACCTGGAGATCGAGCTCGGCGCGCTTCTTCTCGGCGGCCGCCATGCGGTTCTGGCTGATGAGGATGAAGGTGGTGAGGAAGATCGCCTCGACCGAGGCCATCATGGCGAGCGTCACGAAGCTGGGGTCCCACGGCGCGATGCCAGGGATCAAGCCCAGATTGGCCAGCACCCAGAGCCCGAACAAGGCGGCGTGCAGCAGTACGGACAGCATGCTGCCGCTGAAGCGGGTGATCGCCTCGGCCACGCGCTCGCTCCAGCGCGCCTCCGCCTCCTCCTTTTGCCGCCGCTCTTCGAGCGCGCGGATGTTGCGCGCCAGGACGCGCGTCATGCCCGGCCGCGATGCCGCCGGGGACTGGCCTGCCGCCGCAGGGTTCGAATCGCGATTGGCTTCCATGCCTGCCATTCTTTCCAGTCTGTAAAGAGCGCGGGTGACAGACGGGTTCCGCGTGCCGCGCGCTATGACAAATGACAAACAAACGCATCGAGCAGGCGGATGCGCAGTCCGCTGCGGTTGAATTCCCGCTTGGCTTCGGCCAGCTTTCGTCTGTGTATTCGCCGCGCGACGACACTGCGCGCGACATCCGCGGATGGGTGCGCCGAATACGTCCCTCGATACGCATTGCGCGTGCAGGAGCCATCGTGAAAACGAGAAACCAGGGGCGCACGGCCGGGAGGTGCCGATCATGAGTCAGATATCGCCAACGAAGTATCTCTACATCGTCGGGAGAGGCCATAGCGGCACCACCATCTTCTCGATGCTGGTTGGCGAATCGCGGAGTGTCGCCAGCGAGGGTGAGATCATCACCGGCTTCGGCCCCGGATTCGAGCACAAGCGCTGCGCAAATGGCGAGCTGTTTTCCGAGTCCAGCTTCTGGAACCGGGTCAAGTCGGCCTTCGAGCGGCAGACGGGCAAGGCCTTCGCCGATGGTGTCGGCCTGTTGAACCGCCGCGCCAATTGGATGCGCGTGCCGGCGGCCCTGCTGGGCTCCGCCAGCGCCCCGGCGACCCAGGAGGCGAAGCGGCTGACACAGGCGCTCTATGACGGCATCGCCGAAGCTTCCGGCCGCCCGGTTGTGCTCGATGCCACCAAGGAGCTGGCGACCGCGATCTTCCTGCTGCGGCACGTGCCCGAGGCGAAGATCATCCACTTCGTCCGCAGCCCCTTCGGTGTGGTCGATTCCTACGTGAAGCGCATGAAGCGCACCAAGAGCTTCGAGATGTTCCGCCGGAGCTATCGGGTGGAGCGCCATCTCGGACCGGTCGTCGTGTCCGCGCTGGTCTGGATGGCGGAGAGCGCCATGTGCGAGGTGCTGCGCCTGTTCCATCCGGGGCGTATCATCACGTTGCATTACGAGGACCTGTGCGACCAGCCGGTGGCGGTCCTCGAAAGGCTTGAGGCCTTCAGCGGAATCTCCCTCGCGGAATCGAAGGCCGCCGCGCGCGACGGGCACGTCCTGCAGCCCGGCCAGGCCCTGCAGGGCAACCGCCTCATGCGCACGGACGAGATCGTGTTCTCGCCCAAGAAGGGCCTGCCGCGCTATCTGACCGCGCTCGACCGCGCGATCGTCACCCTGTGCACCTTGCCGATGACGCTCGCCTACGGCTATCTCGGCCGCCGCGCGGTCAAGCCTGCCGTCGTAATGCGGCAATTGCCGCAATAGCCTTTTCAGTTCGGTCGAATTTCCGCGCGCCCGGTGCGGTCCGCCGGCGGCATGGGGCGCTTGATGGCGGCATGGGGCGCTTGATGGCGGCACGGCAGCCGTGCGAGGCTGGACCCGGCCAGATATGAGGTTGCCCATGTGCCGCAACATCAAGACCCTGCACAACTTCAAGCCGCCGGCGACGGAAGAGGAGATCCGCGCCTCAGCGGTGCAGTTCGTCCGAAAGCTGAGCGGCTTCACCAATCCATCCAAGGCGAACGAGCAGGCCTTCAACCACGCCGTCGACCGGGTGACCGACGCGGCGCGCGAATTGCTGGACTCGCTCGTCACCAATGCCGCACCGCGCGACCGCGCAACGGAGGCCGCCAAGGCGCGGGCACGGGGCGCAACCCGCTTCCGCGCCGCGAGCGCCGGCGAGTAGGCGCGGCGCGCGAAGCAGGCGAATGGCTTCCCCCGGCGCCAAGAAGCTCGCCCTCGCCGTCGATGGCGGGCATCAGGTCTCGGCGCTGCTGATCGCGCCGCCGGGCGCCGATGCCTGCTACGTGCTGGCGCATGGCGCGGGGGTCGGCATGACCCATGCCTCGATGGAGACGGTCGCTGTCGAGCTTGCCGCGCGCGGCATCGCGACCTTGCGTTACCAGTTCCCCTATATGGAGCAGGGCTCGAAACGCCCGGACCCGCCCGCTCTGTGCCACGCCACGGTGCGCGCCGCGGTGGCGAAGGCCGGCGAACTCGCCCTTCCCCTCATCGCCGGCGGCCGCTCCTTCGGCGGGCGCATGACCTCGCAGGCGCAGGCCGGATCGCCGCTGCCCGGCGTGGACGGCCTCGCTTTCCTCGGTTTCCCGCTGCACCCGGCCGGGAAGCCGTCGGACGAGCGTGCGAAGCACCTGTTCGACGTGGCCATCCCGATGCTGTTCCTGCAAGGCACGCGCGACGCGCTCGCCGAGCTGTCGCTGCTGCGGCCGCTGGTGCAGCGCCTCGGCCCGCGCGCGACGCTGACGCTGTTCGAAGACGCCGACCACTCCTTCCACGTGCCCGCCAAGACGGGACGAAAGGACGCGGAGGTCAGGGGCGAAATGCTGGATGCGCTGGCGGCGTGGGCGAGGTCGTTGCGATGATGGTCGGCAAAGGCCGAACGGAGCGGGAGATACCGCCCCTATTATTGCTTCGCTGATCGCACGATAGACTTGATCGGCCCGCGTGGGCGGCCGGATTTCTCGGCGATCTCGCGGTCCTGTGCTTCGATGGTCGCCTTGACCCGCCCTTCGAAATCCGCCTCGTAGGGCTCCGGCGCCGGCACCTTGCGGTGCGAGGTGCGGCTGCCGTCCTGGTAGAAGACGTCGAACATCACGAATTCGTTGGTCGCCTGTTTCTTGCGGGCCACTTGCTGCTCCGAATTGTCGTAGGATCTATCCTGCGCCCTCGGCAGGATGGCGGAGAGGGTGGGATTCGAACCCACGGTACCCGCAAGGGTACAACGGTTTTCGAGACCGCCCCGTTCGGCCACTCCGGCACCTCTCCGCACGCTGGGATGTGGCCCTCTGAAGGCGGCCGGACAATAGCGATGGCGGCCCCGCGCTGCAAGCCTCGCCGCAGGGCCGCCCTGTGGGCCCGTCAAACGCCGGATTTCCCGCACCGCGCCGGGACTTGGCAGTCTCGGCCGCATCTGTGGCATAGTTGCCGGATATTCGCGGGCGAGGCGGGTCGCCTGCGGTCGCTGCATATGGAGGGGAATCGATGGCCGCTCAATCCAGTCCGGGCCGCAAGCTGCGCTGGGGCATCATCAGCACCGCCGATATCGGCCTCAAGAAGGTCATTCCGGGCATCCAGCGCTCGCCCCACTCCGAGGTGGTCGCTATCGGCTCGCGCGATCTCAAGCGCGCGCAGGCGGCGGCCGCCAAGCTCGGCATCCCCAAAGCCTACGGCTCCTATGACGAACTCTTGGCCGATCCCGATGTCGAGGCGATCTACAACCCCCTGCCCAACCACCTGCATGTCCCGTTGACCCTGCAGGCGACGAAGGCGGGCAAGCACGTGCTGTGCGAGAAGCCGATCGCCATCACCGCGGTCGAGGCGGAGCAGCTCCGCCAATGCCCCAAGGACCGCATCGTCATGGAAGCTTTCATGGTGCGCTTCCATCCGCAATGGCTGCGCGCGCGGGAGATCATCCGCAGCGGCGAGATCGGCGAGCTGAAAAGCATCAATGTCGTCTTCTGCTACTACAACGACGATCCCAACAACGTGCGCAACCAGGCGGATATCGGCGGCGGCGGCATCCTCGACATCGGCTGCTACCCGATCGTCGGCGCCCGCTTTCTGTTCGGCGCGGAGCCGAAGCGGGTCGTCTCGGTGATCGAGCGCGACCCCAATTTCCGCACCGACCGCCTGGCCGGGGCGCTGGTGGATTTCGGCAACGGCCGGCATCTCAACTTCACCTGCTCCACCCAGCTCGTGCCGTTCCAGACGGTGCAGGCGCTCGGCACCAAGGGACGGGTCGAGATCCTCATCCCCTTCAACGCGCCGCAGGGCGCCGAGACCACGATCCTGATCGACACCGGCAAGGCGCTGGACCGCAGTTCCGCCCGGCGTGAGACCATCGCGCCCTGCGATCAATACGCCGAGGAAGCCGAGGCCTTCGCCCTCGCGGTCCTCGACGGCAAGAGCCTGCCGTATGGCGTCGAGGACGCGATCCAGAACATGCGCATCCTCGATGCGCTGTTCCGCTCCGACGTCGAAGGCGGCTGGATCGCCCTCTAGGCGGCGCCAGGCCCATGCAATACCGCAGCCCAGACGCTCTCCTGCCGGAGATTCCGGTGATCGATTGCGACGAAGGGGGCGCGGAGCGGCTGTTCGACCTCTCCCCCGATGGTGCGCGGCGCCTGGCCGCCATCGCGCGGCGCAGCTACACCGCACCGGTCGTGGCCTGGCTCGATTGGCGCTCCCGCAAATGGGCCGAGCGGAATGATTCACCCTATATGCCGGAGGTTGCGCATATCGCCGAGCGCCTGCCCGGCGCCGGCGTGCATGCGCTCAACCTCTCCTACGAATGGGCCTGCACCACCGCGGCAGTCGCGCCGCTCGTCCTGCGTGCGCTGGACTGGCGGCTCGACGGCATGGGGCGCGAGATCGTGGTGGCGCGCCATCGCAGCCCGTCGGGTCCCTGGCTCAACATCACCTGGCCGGGCTTCGTCGGCGTGTTGACCGCCCTGGCGCCGGGCCGTTTCGCGGCGGCGCTCAACCAGGCGCCGCTCCGCCGGCGCAGCTACATCCTCCCGATCGACTGGGCGATCGACCGGCTGCGGGTCGACAGGACGCGCGCCATGCCGCCGACCCACGCGCTGCGCCTCGCCTTCGAGACCTGCGGCACCTTCGCGGAGGCGGTGGAGGTGCTGCGCGACACGCCGCTCGCCCTGCCCTGCCTGTTCGCGATCTCCGGCCCCAAGGGCGAGGCCTGCGTGATCGAGCGCCAGGAGGAGAGCGCAATCGTGATCGACGGCGACGAGGTGATGGCGAACCACTGGCTGAACAGCCGGTGGCGGCGCGGCCGCGCCCGCGGCATCGACAGCGAGGGGCGCTGGAAGGCCCTGCGCGCCGCGGCCCGGCAGGCGGAGATCGGCCAGGGCTTCGGCCAGGGCTTTGGCTGGCTGCGCCCGCCCGTCCTGAACCGCCTGACCCGCCTGGCCGCGGTCATGAACGCCGCTACCGGCACCCTCTCCGTCATCGGCCTGGAGGCCAAGGGCACCATTGCCATGCCGGCCACCAAGACGCTGCATATCGAGATGGCTCCCGCGCCTGATTGATTGTTAAATGCTTTCAATCGATTAACGGGATCCAGCCGGCCTGGTGGCGTCTCGAGCGCGGCAGGGAATCCAATTGACAGTGCAGGGTGTGACTGTATATTCCCGCGCCTTGGACGGGCCGCCCCGGAATTCCGGGCAGGCGGCCCCTGTTTTTTGCCCCGAGGGCGGCCCCCGCCTGGACGGGAAAGCCCGGCGGCGAAGGCCGCCAATGGGGAAGAGAGACGAGACAACATGTTCGCAGTGATCAAGACCGGCGGCAAGCAATACAAAGTCGCCAAGAACGACGTCATTCTGGTCGAAAAGCTGGAAGTCGAAGCCGGCCAGGACGTGACCTTCAGCGACATCCTGATGGTGGGCGAAGATTCCAACCTGAAGGTCGGCGCGCCGCTGGTGAAGGGCGCCTCGGTCGTGGCCAAGGTGCTCGACCAGGGCCAGGCCGACAAGGTGCTGATCTTCAAGAAGCACCGCCGCCACAACTACCGCCGCAAGCGCGGCCACCGGCAGCTCCAGACGGTGCTGCGCATCACCGACATCACACCCGCCTGAGCGGCTGCGCGTAAGGAGTTCGATCCATGGCACACAAGAAAGCAGGCGGTTCATCCCGCAACGGTCGCGATACCGCCGGCCGGCGCCTCGGCGTCAAGAAGTTCGGCACGGAGGAAGTGCTCGCCGGCAACATCCTGGTCCGCCAGCGCGGCACCAAGTTCCATCCCGGCGCCAATGTCGGCATCGGCAAGGATCACACCTTGTTCGCCAAGGCGAATGGCACGGTCAGCTTCAAGCACTCCAGCGGCGGCCGCACCTACGTTTCGGTGAAGCCGAGCAACTGAATGCGATCGGCGCGGGGTTGAGAGACCTCAGCGCGGCCATTCACGAGACGGACAAAGGGGAATGGCATCGGGCCATTCCCCTTTTTGTTTTCTCCCTTCCTGACTTTGCGGGAGGGGATCGCAGACGAAGGTAGATTGCGAGAGATGAAATTCCTCGATGAAGCCAAGATCTTCGTGAAGAGCGGTGACGGCGGTGCCGGCGCGGTCAGCTTCCATCGCGAGAAGTTCGTCGAGTTCGGCGGGCCGGATGGCGGCGACGGCGGCAAGGGCGGCAACGTGATCGCGGAGGCGGTTCCCAACCTCAACACGTTGATCGACTACCGCTACCAGCAGCATTTCAAGGTGCGGCGCGGCCATCACGGCATGGGCAAGAACCGCTCTGGCGCCAAGTCGGAGGACGTCGTGCTGCGCGTGCCGGTCGGCACGCAAATCCTGGACGAGGACAAGGAGACCGTGCTGTTCGACCTGACCAAGCCGGGGCAGCGCGTGGTGCTGTGCAAGGGCGGCGATGGCGGCTTCGGCAACGCGCATTTCAAGAGCTCCACCAACCAGGCGCCGCGTCATTCGACTCCCGGCTGGCCGGGCGAGGAGCGCTGGATCTGGCTGCGGCTGAAGCTGATCGCGGATGCCGGCCTTGTCGGCCTGCCCAATGCCGGCAAGTCGACCCTGCTGGCGGCGGTCACGCGCGCCAAGCCGAAGATCGCGGATTATCCCTTCACCACGTTGCATCCGCAGCTCGGCGTCGTGCATGTCGACGAAAAGGAATTCGTGCTGGCGGATATTCCCGGCCTGATCGAGGGCGCGCATGAGGGCGCCGGCCTCGGCACGCGCTTCCTCGGCCATGTCGAGCGCTGCGGCGTGCTGATCCACCTGGTCGACGGGACGCAGGAGGATGTGGCCGCCGCCTACAAGACCATTCGTGCGGAGCTCAAATCCTACTCGCCGGTGCTGGCGAAAAAGCCGGAGATCCTCTGCCTCAACAAGTGCGACGCGCTCAGCGAAGAGGAGATCGAGGAGAAGACCAAGGCCCTGATGAAGGCGGCCAAGCTGAAGAAGGGTCGGGCCAAGAATGCGCCCGCCCCTGTCATGGCCATCTCCGGCGCGGCGAAGCTCGGCACGACCGACCTGCTGCGCCGCGCCTATGTGGTGATCCAGGAGACGCGCGCGAAAGAAGCGGAGGACAAGCAAGCCAGCATCGAGGCCGCGCAATGACGGAGAAGCGCAAGACCGCGGCGAGCCTCGCCAACGCAAAGCGCCTGATTGTCAAGATCGGCTCCGCCCTGCTGGTGGAGGAGGAGAGCGGCGGCATCCGCCGCAAATGGCTGGACGCGCTGGCCGACGACGTGGCGGCTCTGCGCGACCGCGGCACCGAGGTGATCCTGGTCTCCTCCGGCGCGATCGCGGTAGGCCGGCGGCATCTCGGCCTCGAGGCCGGCACGCTGCGCCTGGAGGAGAAGCAGGCTGCCGCGGCGACGGGGCAGATCCGCCTTGCCCATGCGTATCAGGAGACTCTCGCACGGCACCAGATCACGGTCGCGCAGATCCTGCTGACCCTCGACGACACCGAGGAGCGGCGGCGGCATCTCAACGCCCGCTCCACTCTGAATCAACTGCTCAAGATGGGCGCGGTGCCGGTCATCAACGAGAACGACACGGTCGCAACGGCGGAGATCCGCTTCGGCGACAACGACCGGCTGGCGGCGCGGGTCGCGGCGATGATCAGCGCGGACACCCTGGTTCTGCTGAGCGACATCGACGGCCTCTACACCGCCGATCCGCGCAAGGACAAAAGCGCGACCCATATCGCCGAAATCACCGAGATGAGCGGAGACATCGAGGCGATGGCCGGCGAAGCGCCCGCAGGCTATTCCTCCGGCGGCATGGTGACCAAGCTCGCGGCGGCGCGCATCGCCATGGGGGCAGGCTGCCGCATGGCGATCGCCGACGGCCGCCGCATGAACCCGCTGCAGGCGATTTTGGATGGCGGAACCTGCTCCTGGTTCCTGCCCGCCTCCGAGCCGAAGACCGCGCGCAAGCGCTGGATCGCCGGCGCGCTCAAGCCATCCGGCACCCTGGTGGTGGATGCGGGCGCGCTGGCCGCGCTGAAATCCGGCCGGTCGCTGCTGCCCGCCGGCGTGATCAAGGTCGAGGGCAGGTTCGAGCGCGGCGATGCCGTGATCGTCACCGACGCCCAGGGAAACGAGGTGGCGCGCGGCCTTACCGCCTATTCAGCCCGCGACGCCAGGCACATCATGGGCCACAAGAGCCGCGAAATCGCCGACTTGCTCGGCTATCGCGGGCGTGATGAGATGATCCACCGCGACGACCTGGTGCTGTCATGAACGTGGTGAAGGCCCCCGCTTCCGATCTGCAGAGCGCAATGCGCGCGCTCGGCCGCGCCGCGCGCGCGGCTGCCGACAAGCTGGCGCTCGCCGACACCGATGCCAAGAACCATGCGCTGCACGCGATGGCGGAAGCGATCCGCGCCAACGAAGCGCGGATCCTGAAAGCCAACGCCGCCGACATGGTGGACGCGAAGGCCAAAGGCTTGAGCGCCGCGCTGCTCGACCGCCTGATGCTGGATTCCAAGCGGGTCGCAGCGATGGCTGTGGGCCTGGAGGAGATCGCGGCCCTGGCCGATCCGGTCGGTCGCACGCTGGCGGAATGGGATCGGCCGAACGGCCTCGAGATCGCGCGCGTCGCGGTGCCGCTCGGCGTCATCGGCATCATCTATGAGAGCCGGCCCAACGTGACCGCCGATGCCGGCGGGCTGTGCCTCAAGTCCGGCAACGCCGCGATCCTGCGCGGCGGCTCGGAGAGCGCGCGCTCCTCGGCCGCGATCATCGAGGCGCTGCAGATAGGCTTGCGCACGGCCGGGTTGCCGGCGGAAGCGATCCAGGCGGTGCCGACCAGCGACCGCGCCGCGGTCGGCATCCTGCTCGGCATGCACGACCTGGTCGACATCATCGTGCCGCGCGGCGGCAAGGGCCTGATCGAGCGGGTGGCGGCGGAGAGTCGCATTCCAGTCATCATGCATCTCGAAGGCAACAACCACACCTACATCGACGGCGACGCCGATCCCGAGAAGGCGCGCAAGATCCTCATCAACGCCAAGATGCGGCGCACCGGAGTCTGCGGCGCGACCGAGACCTTGCTTCTCGATATGCGCGCAAAGGCGCTGATCCTGGTGCTGGTCGACGATTTGATCCGCGCCGGTTGCGAGATACGCGGCGATACCTTGTTCCAGGCCGCCGACAACCGCGTGAAACCCGCGAGCGACACCGATTGGGACACCGAATATCTCGACGCCATCATCGCTGCGAAGGTGGTCGACGGCCTCGACGGTGCGATCCGCCACATCAGCCTCCACGGCTCCAAGCACACCGAGGCGATCGTCACCGAGAACAAGGCGGCGGCCGAGCGCTTCCTGCAGGAGATCGACGCCGCGATCGTGCTGTGGAACGCCTCCACCCAATTCGCCGATGGCGGCGAGTTCGGCATGGGCGCGGAGATTGGCATCTCCACCGGCAAGCTCCATGCGCGCGGGCCCGTGGGATGCGAGCAGCTCACCAGCTACAAATACCTCGTGCGCGGCAACGGCCAGGTGCGGCCTTGATGGCGTCCAGCGGTAGAGCGCAAGTGGATCGTCGCGCCAGGCACGACGATGACGATCTCGGAGCTTGCGCCGGCTCTCGCATCGCCGGCGAATGTTCCACGTGGAACACGCAAAACGTGACTCGCTGACACGGAAAATACGCACGCGCATGGGGGCACGAAGGCGCATCGGATTGCTGGGCGGGTCGTTCAATCCCGCGCATGAAGGCCATCGGGACATCAGCCTGGCCGCCCTCGCCTATCTCGACCTCGACGAGGTGTGGTGGATCGTCTCGCCGCAAAATCCGTTGAAGCCGGAAAAGGGCATGGCGCCGTTCGAGGAGCGGATGGCAAGCGCCCGGGCGGTCGCCGATCACCCGCGCATCCGCGTGACCGACATCGAGCGCAGGCTCGGCACGCGCTACACGGCGGACACCTTGCGTAAGCTGGTCACGCGCTTTCCGTCATATCGTTTCGTGTGGCTGATGGGGGCCGATAACCTGGCGCAAATTGCCTCCTGGGCGGACTGGACACGAATCTTTCACCTCACGCCAATTGCGGTTTTCGACCGGCCTACCTATACTAATAGGGCACTGACTTCCCTGGCGGCCCGGCGTTTCCGGCAATGGCGGCGGCGCGAAGCGGCGCTGAAGACCCTGGCGGCAACCCCGGCACCGGCCTGGGTGTTTGTGCATCATCGGCTGAACCCGATCTCGGCGACGCAAATTCGTGCCGAGCGCGCCCGCAGGCAGGCGCCAAAGTCCAAATCGGGTGAGTAGGCCAACAGGCCGGCGGTAGCCGATGCCGTCGGGTAAGGAGGGTAGAAGCCATTCCCCGCACGCGTAAAGCAGTCGCAAAGCCGACTGCGGACATGACCCAGGATCTTCTGAAGATCGTGGAGACTTCCCTGGACGACGATAAGGCCGAAGACATCGTCGCCATCGACCTACGAGGCAAATCCACCATCGCGGACTACATGGTCATCGCCACCGGGCGGAACTCCCGGCAATTGGCGGCCATGGCCTCGCACCTGGATGCGAAGCTCACCAAGGCCGGCGTGCGCCGCGTCTCGGTGGAAGGCGCCGACCAGGGCGACTGGGTCCTGCTCGATGGCGGAGACGTGGTGGTGCATCTGTTCCGCCCCGAAGTGCGCAGCTTCTATGCGCTGGAGAAGATGTGGGGCGCGGAGATGCCGAACCCGGAGCGCCTGACGGCCGTGGGCTGACCGAGCCCTAGCCCGCAGCGGCCCTCGCGAAGGGCCGCCACTGAGCCGAGCGGCCCGTAACCGGGCCGCAACATGGCAGATATGCATGCGCGGCGGCTTCACGCGCCGCGCCGGGGTGGGGCATGATGCGTTTTGCGGCCCGCCATCAGGAAGGCTGCAGCCCGTAACGCCAGCCCTTCCCTTGGTCCCATGCGGATTTCCGCCGGCGCGATCGTCGCCTTCACCGCCGCCGTCTTCTTTTCCACCAAGGCGATCTTCGTCAAGCTGACCTATCTCCACGGCGCGGATGCTATCTCCGCCCTCGCCCTGCGCATGGTCATGGCCTTGCCGATGCTGCTGGCGATCGCGTGGTATTCGACGCGCGGCGGCGTGCACCCGCTGACCCGCGCGGATTGGAAAGCCGTGTTCCTGCTCGGCTTCGTCGGCTACTACCTCTCGAGCCTGCTCGACTTCCTCGGCCTGCAATACATCACGGCCTCGCTGGAGCGGCTGATCCTCTTTCTCTATCCGACCATCGTGGCGCTCATCTCTTGGGGGTTCCTCAAGAAGCCGATCGGGACCAAGGGCGTCCTCGCCCTCGTGCTGTCCTATATCGGCATCGCGATCTCGTTCGTGCGCGACCTGCAGCACACCGGCGACACGACGGCGGTGTTGATCGGCGGGGGCCTTATCTTCGCCTGCACCGTCACCTACGCGATCTACATCGTCGGCAGCGGCGAGATGGTGGGGCGGATCGGCGCGCTGCGCTTCGCGGGCTATGCGACCACCGTGGCGGCGCTCTGCTGCCTGGTGCAGTTCGCGCTGACGCGGCCGATCTCGGCGATCGTGCTGCCGTGGCAGGTCTATGGCTACAGCCTCGCCATGGCGGTGATCGCGACGGTGCTGCCCGTCGTCATGACCGCCAAGGCGATCCAGATGATCGGCGCGCCCAGGGTCGCCATCATCGGCGCGGTCGGCCCCATCGCCACCATCGTGCTCGCCTGGTGGCTGCTCGGCGAGCCGATCGGCTGGGAGCAGATCGTCGGCGCCACGCTGGTGCTGAGCGGCGTGCTGCTGATCAGCGTGAAGCCACGGCCGAAGCTGGCCGCGGCTCCCGCCGATTAGCGGTCATTCCGCCGGCGCGCGCGGCGGGGTGACGACGTCCGCGAGCTTTGCCGCGCCGCCCAGCCACTTGTAGGCGAAGCCGCCGATCACGGCGCCGACCAGCGGCGCCACCCAGAACAGCCAGAGTTGTCCCAGCGCCCAGCCGCCGACGAACAAGGCCGGCCCGGTGCTGCGCGCCGGATTGACCGAGGTGTTGGTGACCGGGATGCTGATGAGGTGGATCAGCGTGAGCGCGAGACCGATGGCGAGCGGCGCGAAGCCGGCGGGTGCCCGGCCATCGGTAGCACCGAGGATGATCACCAGGAAGAAGAAGGTCAACACCACCTCGCACACCAGGGCCGCGAGCAGCGTGTATTGCCCGGGCGAATGTTCGCCATACCCGTTGGAGGCGAAACCGCCGGAGAGCGAGAAATCCGCCTTGCCTGACGCGATCAGATAGAGCACCGCCGCCGCGGCGATGCCGCCCGCGACCTGCGCCACCCAATAGTGGACGATCTCCGACGCCGGGAAGCGGCCGCCGGCCCACAGGCCCAACGTCACCGCCGGATTGAAATGGCCGCCCGAGATGTGGCCGACCGCATAGGCCATGGTCACGACCGTGAGACCGAAGGCCAGCGAGACGCCGACGAGGCCGATCCCGACATCGGGAAAAGCGGCCGCGAGCACGGCGCTGCCGCAGCCGCCGAGCACCAGCCAGAATGTGCCGAAGAACTCGGCGCCCAATCGATGGCTCATAGACATGGATACCCCCCTCTCGATATGCGCCGGGACATGCGCGAGGGCGACGCCACAGCGTCAACGCAGCCCTGATCCGCAGCATGCCTGTCGGCTTAGGAAGGCGAGCATAGCGCAGGCGGGTACGATAGGTAAATGACGGTTGCAGGACGGCGTTGCTTTTCGCGCGTCCGGCGCATAGAGTGCGCGCCATGAGCCACGTGATCTGCATCGTCAGCCAGCAACAACCGCGCGACACCATCGCGGCGGTGCTTTCGGCTGTGCGGAGCGACTAGGCAGATCCAGCGCTCAGCAGACTTTCACAAAGGCCCCGTCGATGCGATCGGCGGGGCCTTTTTTCTTGACGCACGCCGGTCGCTTTCGTTGCACGTAAAGGAGAGAGACCGATGATCGAGTTGCACCTCTATGCCGCTTTCGTCGCGGCGGTCACTATGCTGATGCTGATACCGGGCCCGAACGTGGCGCTGATCGTCGCCAACAGCGTCGCTCACGGCACGCGCTACGGATTGCTGACGGTGGCGGGCACCAGCAGCGCTATGGTGCTGCAGCTCGGCGTGACGGCGCTCGGCATGAGCGAACTGCTCGACATGCTCGGCACCTGGTTCGAATGGATCCGCTGGATCGGCGTCGCGTATCTGCTCTATCTCGGCGTGACATATTGGCGGGCGGCTCCCGTCGACCTCACTAAGGTGGAGCCCGAGCGCGCTTCGCCGCGCGCGATGTATGTGCGGGCGCTGCTGGTCTCGCTCTCCAATCCTAAGACGCTGCTGTTCTATGGCGCGTTCTTCCCGCAGTTCCTGTCCGGTAAGCCGGACGTGGGCACGCAGATCGCGCTGCTGTCCGCGACGTTCCTTGCGCTCGCGATCATGGTCGATGGCGGCTGGGTGCTGCTGGCGTCGCGGACGCGGCATCTTCTCGGCGCGCGCGGCAAATTGCGCAACCGCCTGTCCGGCGGGTTGATGATCGGTGCGGGCGTCGGCCTGGCGCTGGCGCGCAAGAGCTGAGTATTCCTTGATCGCGGCGGGACGACGTACGTCCCGTCGCCATCAAGCGCCCGGTCCAACAATGATCCCGATACTGTCGCCGGGTGCGGCGAGCTTCTTGAGGCAGCGGCTGATGACCAGGCCATCGGTCTGGGCATGGATCGGTGTTCGCGCCTGCATGGGATCGTCGGCCAACGGATCGACGATCTCCGCCACCACGTCGCCCTTTCTGACGCATTCGCCCAGCGCGACCTTGTAGGCGATCAGCCCTGCCACCGGCACGTAGACGTAGTCTGTCTCATCGAGTGGGGTCGCTGCACAGCTCTCGGGCGGCGGGCCGGGCTCGCCGGCCAAGAAGCCGCGCCGCTGCAGGAACCGGTAAAGACCGCCAGCGTCTTTCTCCGCGAGTTCGTCGAAAACGTCGGACTGGCCGCGGAACTCGACGGTTGCGGCAAAGCAGGCGGGCGGTATGGGGAAACGATCGCCGAGCAGCTTCGCAAGCTTGGTGAAGGGCAACGAATTGGTCTCGTCGAAGCAGTGCTTGCCACTGTCGTCGCACAGCATGCACGCGGCCGATCCCGTATCGGCAGCCAAGTCCGCGCCCGCCGGCCAATGCTGCGGCATCATGAAGACGTGGGGCAGCGCCTCATCGTCGCAATGCAGGTCGAGCACGACGTCGGCATCGTGCGACAGCATGAGCAACGCACGTTGCAGGGCGGAGACCTCGTCGCGCTGATCCAGTTGCTCGACCCTGGCCCGCAGCGCAGCCCTAATGGCGGCGACGTTCGCGTCGGCTTCCGGCCCAAGCTTGCCCTCGAGCGCTGCCGGCAACCCGTCGAACAGGTTGGGCCAGCCGCGATTGAAGTCGCCGCCGTTGCGCACGTAGCGAGCACCGGCATGGACTGTCAGGACGTTCTGGGACAGCCCGATCGGATTGGCCACCGGCACCAGCACGACCTCTCCCGTGACCTCGCCGCGCGCCTCCGCCTCGTTCAGCAGCTTCAGCAGATGATGCGAGGCCAGTATGCCGGAGAGTTCATCGGCATGAAGGCCCGCCTGGATATAGATCTTGGGGCGAGCGCCGGGCGTGCCGAAGCGGTGCACCTTCAGCAGGCGTTGCGTGCCGGGGCTCATGGCCGGCAGGGCGATGGTTTCAATCCGGTGGCTCATGGGGGATGGCGTCCTTCGCGGGGTAAATCAAGCGTAAAGAGCAAGGCCGAGGCCGGCAAGTGGTCGCGGGTTGACGGGCACAGCACCTGGCAGCTACGTTCGGCCCATGGCTACGCAACTCCAGCAGCGCGTCGATGCGCGAATTATCGGCCGGGCGCCCATCGGGCTCCCGGAAATGATGATTTGCGTTTCAACCGCCACCTTGGAGCTTGCGTGCCATGCCCACCCCTGATCTTCGCGTCCCCGACGCCAGCCGACCTACGGTCCAGCCTCGCGCTCTTTCGCCGCGCGCAGCGATCGAGACCCATTGCTTCGCGATCCGCGCGGCCGCCCAGCCCGGCATCCTGCCGCGCCTCATGGAGCTGTTCGCCAAGCGCAACCTGGTGCCGACCAAGTGGCACAGCGCGGTGATCGGCCCGAACGGCGAGGATCTCCAGGTCGACATCCAGATGGAAGGCATCGAGGCCGAGCTGGCCGGCTATATCGCGCGGTGCCTGCGGCAGATCTATGGGGTCGATAGCGTGCTGACCTCGACCAAGACAGCGGGCTAGCGACCGGGCCGCGGCACTGAATCCCCTGGAAATCCGCGGAAAAATCCCTACATTCCCGCCGACCTTTGGGACTTTCAGGCCATATGCCCACGAACCTAGAAAAAGAGGTCGCCCGGCGGCGGACCTTCGCGATCATCGCGCATCCCGACGCCGGCAAGACGACCCTGACCGAGAAGCTGCTGCTGTTCGGCGGCGCCATCCAGATGGCGGGCGCCGTCAAGGCGCGCGGGGAGCAAAGGCGCGCGCGCTCCGACTGGATGAAGGTGGAGCGCGAGCGCGGCATTTCCGTCACCGCCTCGGTCATGACCTTCGACTACGCCGGCTGCACCTTCAACCTGCTGGATACGCCGGGCCACGAGGATTTCAGCGAGGACACCTATCGCACCCTGACCGCCGTCGACAGCGCGGTCATGGTGATCGACGCCGCCAAGGGCATCGAGACCCAGACGCGCAAGCTGTTCGAGGCCTGCCGCCTGCGCGACGTACCGATCATCACCTTCGTCAACAAGCTCGATCGGGAAGGACGCGAGCCGGTCGACCTGCTCTCCGAGATCCAGGAAACGCTGGCGCTCGATGTCACGCCGGCCTCCTGGCCGATCGGCATGGGCAGGAGCTTCAAGGGCTGCTTCGACCTGGTCAACGACCGGCTCGTGCTGATGGAGCGCGGCGGCACGCAGGCCGAAGGCATCGAGATCAAGGGCCTCGACGAGGCCGCGCTGAAGCAGTACCTGCCCGCCGACATGGTCGACCAGTTGCGCCATGATGCGGAGCTGGCGCGCGGGCTGCTGCCGCAATTCGACGTGCAGAGCTATCGCGAGGGGCACCTGAGCCCGGTCTATTTCGGCTCCGCCATCAACAATTTCGGCGTCGCCGAGCTGCTGAACGGCCTTGCGAACTATGCGCCGTCGCCGCGACCGCAGCCGACGCTCACCCGCAAGATCGAGCCGGCGGAGGACAAGGTCACGGGCTTCGTCTTCAAGATCCAGGCCAACATGGACCCGAAGCACCGCGACCGCATCGCGTTCGTCCGGCTGTGCTCCGGCGATTTCAAGCGCGGCATGAAGCTGCTGCATGTGCGCTCCGGCAAGCAGCTCAACCTCCACAATCCCGTGCTGTTCCTGGCGCAGGATCGCGAGCTGGCGGAAGAGGCCTTCCCCGGCGACATCATCGGCGTGCCGAACCACGGCAATCTCAGGATCGGCGACACGCTGACCGAGGGCGAGGCGCTGCAATTCACCGGCATCCCGTCCTTCGCGCCGGAGCATCTGCAGACCGTGCGCCCCGAGGACCCGCTGCGTGCCAAGCATCTGGGCAAGGCGCTGGAGCAGCTGGCCGAGGAAGGCGTCGCGCGCGTGTTCCGGCCGCTGATCGGCACCGACTGGATCGTCGGCGTGGTCGGCGCGCTGCAGTTCGAGATCCTGGCCGATCGCATCCGCACGGAATACGGCGTGCCGGTGCGCTTCGAGCCGTCGAGCCTCTACACCGCGCGCTGGGTCGAGGCCGAACAGCCGGCGGAGCTCAAGAGCTTCCTCGACGAGACGCGCGCCTCCATTGCGGAGGACCACAACGGCGATCCGGTGTTCCTGGCGCGCAATTCCTGGCACCTCGACCGGGCGCAGCAGGACTTTCCGAAGCTGAAGTTCCTGAAGATCAAGGAACAGCCGCACTGACGGGCCGCGCTTAACCCTTCATCAACCATGATCGCGGTAGCTTGCGAGAATCCCGGAATCATGATCGGATTCCTGCAAGCGATTGGGATGAGCGCCGCATGGCATTGGCCGCCGTGAAGAAGGCAAAGATACGCGTCCGCAAGGTGGAAGACCTGGAGCGGATCAGCGTCCTCGCGATCGAAGGGACGCCCCCGATGGTGGGCGTCCTGGGCGGCATCCTGCGCTCCTTCCGTTTCCAATCCGTGGCCGTGCTGGGCAGCTCCGACGAGGCGTGGTTGCGCCTCAACATCGAGCCGAGCGCGCGGCCCGACATCATCCTGCTGGACTGGCACGCGCATCCCGTGGACGGCGAGGCCTTCGTGCGGCGCCTGCGGCACGTGGAGAATGCCGCGCTGGCTGAGACGCCCGTCGTCGCCATCATTGCCAATGCCGACCGCGAGACGGTGTTCGCGGCGCGCGATGCCGGCGTGAACGTCGTGCTGCTGCGCCCGTTCTCCGCGGCGCAACTGCTCGAGAAGGTGATGTGGACGCTGGGCCAGGATACGCCCTTCATCCGCTCGGAATTCTATGTCGGCCCCGATCGCCGCCGCTTCCGCGCGGCGGAGTATCTGGGCGAGAAGCGCCGCATCGGCGAGACGGAATACTATCGTCCCGAAGCCCCGCACTCCGGCGAGACTGTCTAGTCAGGAGCCGGCGCCGCGGACACCGGCGCTGCGCCATATCCGCCATCCGCGACGCCGACCCTGATGCTCAAGCCGCCGCCCTGGTGATGAGAGCGGACAGCCTGGAATTGCGCGTTCTCAGGAACGCCCACAGGCGCTCCGGATAGTCCGGCTTCACCGCATGGATGATGGAGGGACGCTGCGCCAGCACGTGGCGCCAGGCAGCGATCTTCGGCTTGTCCGCAAGCATGCCGAAGTCGGCGATGCGGTCGAAGATGTCGAAGTAGCGGAACACCGGGCCGAACACCGCATCCACCAGGCTGAAGCGCGTGCCGTCAAAATACGGGCCCGCGCCCAGGCGCTGCTCCAGCCGCGCGAACTTCTCGGCGAGCGCCTTTGCCTTGCCTTCGAACGTCGCGTCATCCGTGGCCGTGTAGAAGGCCCAGATGTCGTTGAGGATGGTGGAGCCGAACTCCATCCAGGAACGATGCTCGGCCCGCCGCAGCGGATCGGCGGGATGCAGCGGATTGGGTTGCGTCTCCTCGAGATATTCGAGGATGACGGCGGATTCGAAGATCACGGCATCGCCGACCTTCAGCAGCGGCACCTTGCCGAGCGGGGAGATCCTGAGGAACCAGTCGGGCTTGTTGGCGAGATCGACGTTGATGCGCTCGAACCGCACGCCCTTTTCCGCGAGCGCAATCGCGGCGCGCTGCACGAACGGGCAGAGCTCGTGACTGATGAGAGTGAGTCCGGTCATGGGGCGCCTCCCTCAGCCTTGGGCCGGACGCAAGGTTGCGAACGGCAGCGGACGCGACCGGAGCGCGAGCACGCCATCGCCGATCAGCGCGTGCACCACCGAGACGATCATCAGGAAAACCGGATACTCCCAGCCGCCATTGGCATTGCTGAAGATGAGCCCGTTGGGGATGTGAACCCAGGTCGCGACCGCCAGGATCGGCAGCAGCGCGACCGAGACGTAGCGCCCGTAGAGGCCGGCGAGAATGAGGACTCCGCCGATCAGCTCCAGCGCGATGACCGGCCCCGCCATGAAGCCCGGCAGGCCGAGGCTGCCCAGCCAGCCGGCGAAGCCGGCGACGCCGAAGGCGGAAATCTTGAACCAGGCGTGACTCACCCACATCGCGCCGAGGGTGAGGCGCAGAATGGTCGCACCGGCAGCGAGGCCGCGCGGATCAATACTCATGGAAGCCGCTCCTTGCAGTTTAATGCAGGTGCATTCATATAGATGCAATTGCATCAACTGTCAAGGTGGATGCAAACGCATGAAATTGATGATATTTTGGCTTCCATGAGCGACAAACTTTCCGACGCGGTGACCAAGGCATGGGTTCGCCTGGTGCGCGCACGCCATACGGTGGTGAGCGCCGTCGAGGCTGAATGCAAAGCGGCAGGCGCCTTGCCCATGGAATGGTATGACGTGCTGTGGGACCTGGAACGGCACGAAGAGGGCGTGCGGCCGTTCGAGCTGGAGCAGCGCCTGCTGTTCGCGCAGTACAACCTGTCACGCCTGATCGATCGACTGGTGGAAGCGGGATTGGTGAAGCGCATGGCGTGCCCGACCGACAAGCGCGGGCAGATGCTGTTCATCACCGAACCCGGCAAGAAGCAGCGCAAGGCCAGCTGGCCGCACTACGCCCGCGCCGTGAACAGGCATTTGGGCGACAAGCTCACCGAAGCGGAGACGGAGAAGCTGGCGGCGCTGCTGGGCAAGCTGATCGAGCCCAGTTGACGACTGGGTGGGTTGAGGATGATGCTTTGGCTATGATGGAATCTGAACCTCCTCCTAATCAGCCCGAATCAGGAGCCGGCATTCTAGATGTCGTCACCGGCATGACCATACCGGAGCCGGTCAAGAAGAGCATTCTCAAAGCACTGGGGCGGTTAATACATGGCGTGGTCGACATACCAGTCGCTTGGCTCGAAGGTGTTTCTGACGGCATTAGAGCAGAGTCCGAAGCCAGACGGCTCGTCACAATCGCTGCAGCGGAGGCAGCGGCAAAGCAGATTGGTGAAGAGCCCCAGCTGGTTCGTCGAGCAATCGCGAGATTCGGAGCGAAGATCGTCACGCAACAGAAGAATATCGAGCAGGTTAGTCGTCTCGCAATCGAATACGTATCGTCGCAGGCACAAATCAGTGCACCCAATGGAGAGGTTTCCGACGATTGGCTGACGCGTTTTGCAGCTGTTGCTGAAAACGCCACAACGCTTGATATGCAAACCCACTACGGTCGCATATTGGGTGGTGAGTTGTTGCGCCCGGGCTCCTATGATCCAGCGACGCTCAACGTCCTATCTTTACTTTCGCAGCAGGTTGCGAGGGATTTCGAACAGCTTTGTCGGATGTCGATGGTGATCCAAGGCCGGAGCATGGTCATGCTGAGCGTGAGTGCTCTTGACAATCCGCACACGACCAACAACGCAATTTCAGACGATAACACAAAGGGGGAGAACCTGCGCCCCATCGGGCTGAACTTAGCTGCGCTGTTGGGGCTCCGATCAGCCGGTCTACTGGCGAGCCTTCCGGATGAGGAGTACCCCGATCTTACAGAGTATTTTGATAACAGGCTGATTCCGTATGCAGGGTCGACGATCCGGTTCGACGGCTCCGAACAGATCAAGGTGCACGGAAAGATCCTTTGGACGAATGTGATGAGTCTGACCAGAGCGGGCAATGAGCTACGGTCGATTCTCTCGCTCGACCCACACGAGCCCTACACAAGCGCCCTGCGGGATATGATGGCTCGCGCTGGCGTTAGGCTGGTGATCGAAACCTAGCGATCAGAATCGAACATGGCCTGTTAAAGCAAATCCATCAGGGTCGGGATCAGCGGCACGTCGGCGGGGGGCATGGGGTAGTCGCGCAGCTTGGCGGGATTCACCCAGGCGAGCTCCTGGCCCTCCTTCGCGGTCGCCGTGCCTTCCCAGCGGCGGCAGACGAAGAGCGGCATCAGGAGAAAAAACTTCTCGTATTCATGCGAGGCGAAAGTGAGGGGCGCGAGGCAGGCCTGCTTCACGTTGATGCCGAGCTCCTCGCGCAGCTCGCGGATCAGCGCCTCCTCCGGGCTCTCGCCGTCCTGGATTTTGCCGCCGGGGAATTCCCAGAGGCCGGCCATCGGCTTGCCCTCCGGCCGCTTGGCCAGCAGCACGCGGCCGTCGGTGTCGACCAGCGCGACGGCGACGACGGTGAGCACCGATTTTATGCCGGCGCTCGGCACCTGCCAGCGCGCGCGCTTGAGGCGCCGCACGATGAGCTGCAGCGGATGGCCGCGGGCGGGCGCATCCTCCTCCCGCACGTCGCAGGCGACGAAGCCGGCCTTGGCCAGCACGCGGTGCGAGGCGCGGTTGACGGGCACGGCGCCTGCTTCCAGCTCCGCCAGGTTCAGCTCGTTGAAGGCATAGTCGACGATCGCGCGAACGGCTTCGCTGGCATAGCCGTTGCCCCAGTATTTCTTGCCGATCCAATAGCCGAGCTCACCGCGATGGGAGCCGGATTCGCGATGCAGCCCGATGCAGCCGACGAAAGCGTCGTCCTCCTGCCGGAGAATCGCGAAGACGCGCGAGCCGTTGGCCGGCGCCTCGGCCTGGGCGGCGATGAACTCGTCGGCCATCTGCACCGTGTATGGATGAGGGATGTGCGAGGTCCAGCGCACCACCTCCCAGTCGTCCACCAGCGGCGCGATCACGGGCGCGTCCGAGGGCATCAGCCGCCGGAGGCGCAGCCGCTCGGTGGTTAGCTCAGGATCGATAGTCGGCATTGATCTCGATATAGCGGTGGGTGAGGTCGCAGGTCCAGACCCGCGCGCTGCCCTTGCCGATCCCCACATCGACGGCGATCCGCACGTCCCGTCCCTTGATATGGGCGGCGACCGGCGCCTCGTCGTAGTCCGGCCGGCGCTGCCCCTTCTCGGTGATCACGATTCCGCCGATCTTGATGCTGAGCTTGTCGCGGTCGGCCTTCTCGCCGGACTTGCCCACCGCCATCACGATGCGACCCCAATTGGCGTCCTCTCCGGCGATGGCGGTCTTGACCAGCGGCGAGTTGGCAACGGCGAGGCCGATGCGCCGCGCGGCGCGGGCGGTGGCGGCGCCAGTCACGTCGATGGTCACCAGCTTCGCGGCGCCCTCGCCGTCCTTCACAACCTGGATCGCGAGGTCGGCGAGCAGATCTTCCAACGCGGCGCGAAACGGCTTCAGCACCGGATCGCCGGCGGATTTCGGCCGGGGATGCTTCGGCGCCTGGCCGGTCGCCGCCAGCAGCAGGGTGTCGCTGGTCGAAGTGTCGCCATCGACGGTGATGGCATTGAAGGAGCGGTCGGCGCCGCGCGCGAGCAGGTCCCGCAGCACCGGCGCGGGGATGGCGGCATCGGTCGCGACGAAGGCCAGCATCGTCGCCATGTCGGGCGCGATCATGCCAGAGCCCTTGCAGAAGCCGTTGATGGTGACCGTGACGTCGCCGATCTTCGCCTGTCGCGTCGCGAGTTTCGGGAAGGTGTCGGTGGTCATGATCGCGGCGGCACCTTCGGCCCAGCCATCCGCCTTCAGGTCCCTGATCAGCGCCGGCAGGTTGGCGGTGATCCGCTCATCGGGCAGCGGCTCGCCGATCACGCCGGTCGAGGCGAGGAATACCTCGCCCGGCCTGCACTTCAGCGCCGCGACGAGCGCCCTGCCGCAGCGCTCGACCGAGGCCACGCCCGCCTTGCCGGTGAAGGCGTTGGCGTTGCCGGAATTGACCAGGATCGCGCGCGCCTTGCCGCCCTTGAGGTTCTTGCGGCAGAGATCGACCGGCGCGGAGCGGGTCAATGATTTCGTCAGCACGCCCGCGATGGTGGTGCCGGGCGCGAACGCCATCAGCATGACGTCGGTGCGGTTCTTGTACCGGATGTTGCATTCGCGCGCGGCGATGCGCACGCCCGCCAAGGCGGGCAGGCGCGGGCTTTCCGCCGGCGCCAAGGGCGAAACCGGATGCGTCATGTCTGGCAAATCCCCCCGATTGCCGGTTGCTGCCTATTGCTGGCCCTCGGCCGGCGGCTGGCCCTCGGCCGGCGGCTGGCCTTCGGGCATCATGGCCTCCGGCGTCAGCAACTCGACCTCGGCGTCCTTGCGCAGGCTCTGGACGAGCGCCTGTACGCTCTCCTCCGACAGTTCCGCGCGGATCTGCTCGCGCTGGCTGTCCAGCGTCGGCGCGGGCTGAGTGCGCCGCTCCTGCAGCTTGATGACGTGGTAGCCGAACTGGCTCTTCACCGGCGCCTGGCTGAACTCGTTGGGCTTCATCGCGAAGGCGGCATCCGCGAATTCCTTCACCATCACGTCCTTGGCGAACCAGCCGAGCTCGCCGCCATTGGCGCCGCTGCCCTTGTCCTCCGACTTCTCCTTGGCGAGCGCGGCGAAGTCGGCGCCGCCCTTCAACTGGTCTATGATCGCCTTCGCCTCATCCTCGGTCTTGACGAGGATGTGGGCGGCGCGGACCTCCTCCGGCGGCGGATTGTCCTCCAGCTTCTTCGCGTAGCGGGCCTTGACGGCCTCCTCGGTCACCTGCTTGTCGAGATAGCGCGTGACAAAGACCTGGCGGACGGCCTGGGTCTCGTAATCGCTCATCAGCTTCTTGACTTCGGGGTCCTCGGCCAGGTTCTCCGCGCGGCCTTTGTCGCCCAGCAGCTTGAGCCCGATATAGCGGTTGAGCAGCTGCGGGAAGACGAGGTCGATCTGCGCCTGGATCTGGGGCGGCAGGTCGGTCGCGGAATCCAGCACCTCCTGCCGCGTGACGTCCGCGCCGTTGACGCGCGCCACCACCTGGTTCGGATCGGGCTTGGTCTCGGTGACAGCGGGCTCGGCGGGATCCTGCGCTTCCTGCGCGACGGCCGGGCCGATCTGTGGCGCAGTCAGGGCCAGCGAGCCGGCGAGGATGGCGGCAATGGCAGCCCCGGCAACCAGGGCGCGATGGGTGGCTTTTGACATTGGTTCGGGTATTCCTGGTCTACGAGAACAGAGTGGTCGGCCGCTGGTTCCGGCCCTGGCCGATGGCACTGGCAGCGGCCCCGCGAAGGCCGGCATCATGCCCAACAAGTCCCCGTGGCACAAGGAAAAATCCCGTGATAGCGGGTGCCGCTAACACGCCAAAGGACGCTTCAAGTCAAGTTGACTTCCCGTGCCCCGGCACCTATCTGTTGCGGGCAATTCGACCGTGTTTACGCTTCCGAGGTCTTCATGTTCGCCGCCTTGGCCAAGCGGGTCTTCGGATCCGCCAATGACCGATTCATCAAGGGTTTAGGGAAGACGGTCCAGGCCATCAACGCTCTGGAACCCGAGCTCAAGACGCTCTCCGACGCCGACCTTGCCGCCCGCACGCAGATGCTGCGCGACCGCCTCGAAAAGGGCGAGACGCTGGACGACATCCTGCCCGACGCCTTCGCCACCGTGCGCGAAGCGGCGGTGCGCACGCTGGGTCAGCGCCATTTCGACGTCCAGCTTCTGGGCGGCATGGTGCTCCACCAGGGCAAGATCGCCGAGATGAAGACCGGCGAAGGCAAGACGCTGGTCGCCACCCTGCCCGTCTATCTCAATGCCCTCGAGGGCAAGGGCGTGCATGTCATCACGGTCAACGACTACCTCGCCCGGCGCGACGCCGAGTGGATGGGCCGCATCTACCGCTTCCTCGGCCTCCGCGTCGGCGTCATCGTGCACGGCCTGAGCGATGCCGAGCGCCGCGCCGCCTATGACAGCGACGTGACATACGGCACCAATAACGAGTTCGGGTTCGACTATCTGCGCGACAACATGAAGTTCCGTCTGGAAGACATGGTCCAGCGCGACTTCAACTTCGCGATCGTGGACGAGGTGGACTCGATCCTGATCGACGAGGCGCGCACGCCGCTCATCATCTCCGGCCCGACCGAGGACAATTCCGAGCTCTACGCCAAGGTCGACAAGCTGATCCCGCATCTCAACGACACGGACTTCGAGAAGGACGAGAAGACGCGGCACGTCACCCTGACCGAGGAGGGAAACGAGAGCATCGAAAAGCTGCTCCGGGCCTCCGGACTGCTGCGGCAGGGCGGACTCTACGACGTGCAGAACGTCGCGCTCGTGCATCACGTGAACCAGGCGCTGCGCGCGCACAAGCTGTTCACCCGCGATGTCGACTACATCGTCAAGGACAACAAGGTCATCATCATCGACGAGTTCACCGGACGCATGATGGAAGGCCGGCGCTATTCCGAGGGCCTGCACCAGGCGCTGGAAGCCAAGGAAGGCGCGCAGATCCAGAACGAGAACCAGACGCTCGCCTCGATCACGTTCCAGAACTATTTCCGGCTCTATCCGAAGCTGGCCGGCATGACCGGCACGGCGATGACCGAGGCGCCGGAATTCTCCGAGATCTACGCGCTCGACGTGGCCGAGATCCCGACCAACGTGCCGGTGCAGCGCGAGGACCAGGACGACGAGATCTATCGCACGGCCAGGGAGAAGTACAAGGCGATCGCGCACGACATCCGCCGCGCGCGCGAGCGCGGCCAGCCGGTCCTGGTCGGCACGGTCTCGATCGAGAAGTCGGAGCAGATCTCCGCCCTGCTCAAGAAGGAGAACATCCCCCACGCGGTGCTGAACGCGCGCTATCACGAGCAGGAGGCGTATATCATCGCCGAGGCGGGCGTCCCCGGCGCCGTCACCATCGCCACCAACATGGCGGGCCGCGGCACCGACATCCAGCTCGGCGGCAACCTGCAGATGCGCATCCAGCGCGAGCTGGCGGATGTGACCGACGAGGCGGAGCGCGAACGCCGCATCGAGACGATCAAGGCCGAGATCGCGGAGAAGCGCGAAACCGTGCTGAACGCCTGCGAGGTGTGGGAGATCGAGCCGGCCAAGGGCAACAAGCCGGCCAAGACCGTCACCTTCCCCGGCGGGCTCTACATCATCGGCACCGAGCGGCACGAGAGCCGGCGCATCGACAACCAGCTTCGCGGCCGCTCCGGCCGCCAGGGCGATCCGGGACGCTCCAAGTTCTATCTCTCGCTCGAGGACGACCTGATGCGGATCTTCGCATCGGAGCGCATGGATTCGATGTTGAAGACCCTCGGCCTCAAGGAGGACGAGGCGATCGCGCATCCCTGGGTCAACAAGGCGCTGGAGAAGGCGCAGCAGAAGGTCGAGGCGCGCAACTTCGACATCCGCCGCCACCTGCTGCGCTACGACAACGTGATGAACGACCAGCGCAAGGTGATCTATTCCGAGCGCAAGGACCTGATGCAGGCGAGCGATCTCAGCGACGACATCAAGAGCATGCGCGACGAGGTGATCAACGACCTGATCGTGCGGTACATCCCGGAGAAGGCATTCCCCGAGCAGTGGGACACCGCCGGGCTGCACGAGGAAGTGCTGCGCCTCTTCGGCATCAACCTGCCGGTCGCCGACTGGGCGAAGGAGGAAGGCATCGCCGACGAGGCGATCCGCGAGCGCGTGACCGACGCGGTCGAGCGCAAGATGGCGGAGAAGGCTGCGCGGATCGGGCCGGAAGTAATGCGGGTCGCGGAAAAGACCCTGTTCCTCCAGATCCTGGACCAGAGCTGGAAGGAGCACCTGCTGGCGCTCGACCACCTGCGTCACGGCATCCAGCTCCGCGCCTATGGGCAGCGCGACCCGTTGAACGAGTACAAGCGCGAAGCCTTCGACATGTTCGAGGCGATGATGAACCGCCTGCGCGAGCAGGTCACGCAGCTCCTCGCCCATATCGAGATCCGGCAGCCGGAGCCGATGCAGGCCGCGCCGGCGCCGCAGGCTCAGCCCGCCCAGCAACGCATGCAGGCAGCCATGGCGGGCGGCGAGGGACAGGCCGGCGATGGCGGCAATCCCGCAAGCTGGAAGAATGTCAGCCGCAACGCCCCGTGCCCCTGCGGCTCGGGCAAGAAATACAAGCACTGCCACGGCAAGCTGGGCTGAGCCTTCGAAGCTTCTCCCAATGCCACCCCGGGCAGTCGCCAGCACGGCGCGATCTCGAAGGCCGTTGGGTGCGTGGCTTGAGCTTGCGCTGACCTGAAGCGAGCCCATCTATAATACGGACAACCTCCGAGGCTTCCATGCGCAAGCTTTTCGCGGCGTGCCTTCTTGCTTCGATCACTGCCTTCCCTGCTTTCGCCCAGGACCGGGTCGGCGAGGTCAGCACCACGTTCCGCGTGATGGGGCCGAACGACAAGGTGGTGATCGACCGGTTCGACGATCCCAAGGTCGAGAATGCGAGCTGCTATGTCAGCCGTGCGGAGACTGGCGGGCTCAAGGGCTGGGTCGGGTTGGCGGAGGATCCGAGCCGCTTCTCCATCGCCTGCCGCGCGACCGGGCCGGTCAAGATCGTCGGCGAGATCAACCGCACCAGGAAAGGCGAGGTTGTGTTCAGCGAGGACACCTCGATCCTGTTCAAGGAGATGCGGGTCAGCCGCTTCTACGACGCCGACAAGAACGTGCTGCTCTACCTCGTCTGGTCGACCAAGCTGATCGACGGCTCTCCGTATAACAGCGTGACGGCGATCCCGATCACGGAGTGACGACTATAACATTTGATGCCTGAAGACCGCCTCTGAGGCCGCTGCCTCTGAGGCCGCTGCGCCCCTTCGGCCTGCAATCCCGCCGGCATTATTGCCTGGTAGGGAACAGCAGCAAAACGGCAACATCCTATCGGATCGCTGGAAGTGCATTGGTTGCATGGGCAACTGATGCTAGCATCCTCTCGGCTGGGTGAAGCGGCCTAAGCGATAGTGGCGTTCCGATGGAGAATGCCTCCAATACCCCAGAAACCTTGGCTGTCGATCTGGACGGAACATTGGTCCGCTCCGATCTGGCATACGAGGCATTTTGGTCTGCCTTCGCGAGGAACTGGACGGTTCCTTTCGTCGCCTTATTGCGTTTGGCGGGAGGCCGTCCCGCGCTGAAGTGGCGGCTGGCCGCACTCAGCAGCGTCAATGTCGCCACGTTGCCGTACGACAATGACGTGCTGCAATACGTTCAAGGCTGGCGTAAGGACGGTGGGCGCGCCGCCTTGGTCAGCGCAACGCATCAGGTATTCGTCGAGAAGATAGCGAACCATCTCGGCGTATTCGATGAGGCGCACGGAACCTCTGGAGGGGCCGATCTCAAGGGCGCTCGGAGGGCAGCGCTTCTGGCCGAAAAATTTGGGGAAAAGCGCTTTGCGTATCTTGGCCATTCGCAGGCCGACCTGCCGGTGTGGGAAAAGGCATCAAGGGCAATTACGGTGCGTGCCACACCTGCACTGCGAGCGCGCGTGGCCGGCGTCAATGCAACCGTAGAGCATCTATCCACGACGCGCGCGTCTCCAATCCCCTATCTCGAAGCGCTCCGGCCGCACCAGTGGCTGAAGAACGTGCTGGTTTTCGTGCCAATGCTGGTAGCGCACCAGTTCACGCTCGCAACGTTCGTCCAGTCCCTTTGCGCCTTCATATCCTTCTGTCTGATAGCGTCGAGCGTCTATTTGCTTAACGACTTGCTGGATCTCTCTGCCGACCGCGTCCACGCGCGCAAGCGCAACCGTCCCCTCGCCTCGGGCGCTATCCCGATCGTTCATGGAACCTTTTATGCGCCGTTGCTATTTATCGGCGGCTTGGCCATCGGTCTTTCCGTAGGAGGTCAATTCGCCGCCGTTATGATGGCCTATTATGTGACTGCGATCGCGTATTCCATCGACTTCAAGCGGCGCCTCATCATTGATATCTGCGTGCTGGCGGGGCTCTATGCCTTGCGCATCGTTGCCGGTGCAGTGGCCACACAGATCTCATTGTCGGTCTGGATCCTGGCTTTCTCGATCTTCCTGTTCTATTCGCTCGCGTCGATCAAACGGCAGGCGGAACTGGTCGATGGCGTGGCTTCGGGTCAAGTCACCATCCATGGCCGCGGCTACCGGCCGCGCGACGTATCCTTGATCTCGAGCATGGCCGTGGCGTCCGGATATGTGTCTGTTCTCGTGATGGCCCTGTACGTGAACTCGCCTGCCGTTCTCGAGCTCTATAGCCAGCCTCAGGCACTCTGGGGAATCTGCCTGGTCCTGCTGTACTGGATCAGCCGAATGGTGATGGTCACGCATCGCGGCAGAATGAACGACGACCCGATCGTGTATGCTGTAAGGGACCGGATCAGTCGAATCTGCCTGCTGCTCGTCGTCGTCATCGTGGCAGGAGCGACGCTGCTATGAGCTCTCGCACCTTGGCCCTTCGCTACACTACTATCGCGACAGCGGCCACCACTCTGAACCTCCTGCTGCAAGCGCTTATCTCCTGGATGTACGAGGGCCCGCTGGAGGTCGAAGCATCCATGGTGATCGCCACCGGCCTCGTGCTGCCGTTGAAGTACTCGGTCGAGAAGCGGATGATCTTCCAGTTCCAGCCGGATTCGCTGCTGCACGACGCGAAACTGTTCTACCTGTATACGCTTGTCAGCGTTTTCACCGTGCTCATATTCTGGTCCACGGAATACGCCTTTCACCTGATCTTCCGCGACGAGGCGATGCGCTATGTCGGCGGCGCCATCGGGCTGGCGATGAGCTTCTACACGAAATACCGGCTGGACAGACACTTCGTCTTTGTCCGGACAGGCCGCCCGGCGGGATGCAACAATACATGACGCCGGCCAGGCGGCACGAGCTGCTCTATTTCGCGCTGGCCACCGCGATACCGGCACTGTTCTTTCTGACGCTGCCATGGAGCGTCGACTACACAAGCCGGGAGCATACGGGCTATTTCTTCAACGCCGATGTCTGGCGGGTCTATCATCACGTCATCGACTCCGGCGAGGTGAGCCACTACCGAGACAAGGTTCATCCCTACTTCTCTCTCTTCGCCGTCACGGCGGCGAAGACCGGCAAGCTCCTTGGAACGGAAGGGGGCGAGTTTCTCGCCTATCGCAGCATATTCGGAACTGCCGGAATATTCCTGTTCTGGCTCTTCATCTATCGGTCCACGTCCGTAATCAACGCGTTCGCTTCGCTCGCCTTGCTGATGTCCACAATGACGGTGAGAGTGTGGAGCATCGTGCCGGAGAGCTTCATTTTCGGCTTCTTCACGTTGATGCTCGGCCTGAACCTTGCGCGGGCACAACGAAGCTGCGCCGCGACCCTGCTCGTCACGCTGTCTGGAACCACCACCAACTGCTTCCTTGGTATCCTATACACACTGCAGAAGATCAGAGCGCTCGATTGGAGAAGAACGATCTTCATCGTCGCGTTGGCCGTGCTGCTGCTCTCCAGCCTCCAGAAGAGCCTGTACCCGACTTCAGTGCACTTCTTCGATCTCTTTGCGCTCAAGGAAGAACAGCGCTATGTGAATCGATCGCTATCGCAGGTGCCTTTCCGAGCCTTCGACTTTGTGTATTCGGGGTTCGTGCTCCCTCTCCCCGAATCCGTCGACAGCCCCCTCAGCACCGAAAAGCTGTGGTCGAGATTCGTCGAGACCTACGATGCCGGGTATGACAACCGCCAGACGCTGACCATTCTCGCAGGGCTGCTGGCGATCACGGCTTTCCTGATCGCGGCGCTCGTCGCCTTCATCAGGTCGGCCGCCTGGCACGACGCCGGCGCCCTGGTTGCGGGTTTCATCGTGTTCGAGTTCATCCTGCACCTGAGCTACGGCCGAGAGCCCTTCCTTTACTCGTATCAGTTCCTTCCATTCCTGATCATCTTCGTTGCGCTTTACCTGCCGGGCAGGAGCGTGCGGCCCCTGTTGCTCGCGTTTCTGGCCATCTGCCTGCAGGAAGCGAATTTCGGACAGTTCTACAGGTTCCAGCAGATGCTGATGCCGACGTGACGCCTGGACGCGGGCGGTTGAGACGACGCAATCTGCCGGAGCCTTGGTCTCTTGGAAGGCTGAAGCCATGTCCTTTTTTGAGATGCATGACGCCTTGTACTATTCCTATTACGTCCTGATTGCCGGCGTGCTTGTCAGCTTCGCCTGCTCCAAGGTCGTGGGATATCGATGGGCTTTGGCCAGCGTGGCGATCCTCTTGGCGCTGGGCGGCGTCGCGTTCGCGGCACGCACTTACCTTGCGGACCGCATCGGAGATGACCGCCTGATCGTTCTGGAAGCAATGCAGGATCGCCCCGAAGATCCGTGGCCGCGCGGAACTGGTCATGTTCCCCTCGGCCCGCTCGGGTCAAGCGAGATGGAGAAAGGATATCTCGAACCGGGCGGCAGCTTCAGCCCGGCTGCCGGGACCTTCGGCGTTTCCTTCTGGGTCGTCGATCGCAGCGGTAAGCTGATCGCGACCAGCGATGACATTCCGCTCGATGAAACGCAGGCTCGCTACGTCCTGTCGCCGGTTGGCGAGACGGGGATTTCCGTCGAAACCGCCTTTTACACGGCGACCTGGACGATGAAAGGCGGCGCTGGTTTCGAGCTTGCCATCGCACCCCGTCTTCCGGCCGACCGGCACCTGCAGATTGCGATTCGCGGCGTCGGCCCCGCCGGCGGTGCGTTGACGACGATCGAGCGACGCGGCGACCGTCTCCGCGTCGGCAACGGCTGGACCCTCGGCCCCCTGGGTCCCGATGTGCAGGTCGCCTATTTCGGCCAGGAGGGCGAGCCGGGCTGGAGGCAGCCCTCCCCTTCCGAAGCGACCGTGGTGCAAAGCGCCTCCGGTTGGGCGCATGTGCGGCTTGCACTGCCGGACGAGCCTTTGACGCTCTCGTTGACCCGGGACGTCCCGATTGCCTCTGACCGATTGCCGCGCCAGAGCCGGCCGAAGCTGGAGGGCCTGGACGCGCGCTTTACAGCGGCCCTCTCGTCACAGATCACGACGCTACAGCTGGGTTTGGTGGGCAACCAGACGAGACCAGGGGAGCCTCTCAACTACCCCCTGGAATGGCTCCGCGACGGCGCCTATGTCGTCGTCGCATTGGCGCGCGCCGGGCAGACGGATTTGGCTGAGCAGCTTGCGCTCGAGTTCGCGCGAAAGGACTTCTTCGGCGGCTTCGGTGCGGAGGGGGATGCTCCTGGACTGGCGCTCTGGGCGCTGGCGGAAACCTCCGCATTGCTGCGCCGGGGCGCGTTTGATCGGGCGATCTGGCCGCATGTCCAGCGAAAGGCCGAACTCATCCTGCTCATGTCGCGTGCAACATCTGACGTCCGGCACGAGTTTTCCGGGCCAGCCAGTCCGCAGAATCTGAAACGACGACGGGAGCTCACGCTGGTGGCAGAGCCTGCCCGCGACGGGCTGATCGATGGTCGGATGGATTGGCACCGCCCGATCTTCTATATCAATGCAGTCAGCTATGCCGGATTGATCGGCGCCGCGAGAATCGCGGATAATTTGGAGGAAGCGGCCGCGGCCGCAGCCTGGAGACGCGCCGCGGCAGACCTTCGCCAAGCCTGGATCGCCGCATTCAGCGATCCCGATTGGGCCGAGAGTGCTGATAACGATCGTACCGCGATTTCCGGACTTTGGCCGTCCGACATCGCGCCAGTTGAGCCATTCGCCAAGCTGATGGAGCAGCGATGGCAAGAGCAAGAACCGGAGTGGAATACGCCGTCCTACAGACCTCGATGGACCTATTTCCCCGTCGCCGAAGCGCATCAATGGCTTCGCCTCCGTCGTCCTGACAGGGTTGCGACCATCCTGGATCACCTGTGGCAACATCAGCCCGTCCCCGGCCTCTATACGCTCTGGGAAGGCCGTGGAGAGCCGGGCAAGCTAAGCCGGTGGAAGGCGTTTCGTGGTTGGGTTGAACCGCCCAACGTCAACCCGCACTACTGGTCCGCGAGCGAAGTGCTGCTCCTGCAGCTCGCCATGCTGGCCGAGACGCAAGGCGGGCCAGACTCGGAGGAACTCGTCATCGGCGGCGGCATCCCGGCCGAGTGGCTATCCAGCGAGATCGCGGTATCCGGCATCGGCACGACCCGCGGCTTCGTCGATTGGACCTGGAATGGCGCCGAGGTATCGGTCACCGTTCATGGCGACACGCTACCCGTCAGGCTTGGCCCCTCGTTTCCGAGCTCCGCCAGATTGAACGTTGCGTACTCCGCAGATTGATAAAGGCGATCGACAGATTGCACGCAACACGGATTGCACAGCGCAACCAGCGCCTAGCGCCCTAGATCTTCTCCACGCCGCACCATTCGGCGGTGAAAAGCGCGATGGCGGCGGTGACGCGCTTGACCGAGGGAAGATACACGCGCTCGTCGAAGCCGTGGTAATTCTCGGACTTCGGCCCGTAGACCAGGGCCGGGCAGTCGTCATAGAGCATGAAGACCCGGCCATCGACATAGGCCTGGGCGACTCGCGATTGGAGGTTGGCGCCGAAGCTCCGCGCATGCGCGCCGGCCAGCACCCGCTCCGCCTCGGTCCCCTCGTTCAGCACATAGCCTTCTGCGAAGAAGCCGTTGTACTCGATACGCGGCGGCATGTTGCTGAGGAAAGGATCGTTGTGCACCGCCTTGGCGATGCAGGCCTCGATCTCGTTGGCGGCCTCGCGCGCGGTCACGCCGGGATAGAAGGAGATGCGGCAATCGAAGCTGCACCAGGCCGGCACCGAGGATGCCCAGTCACCCCCTTCGATCTTGCCGATATTGAGGTTGACCGGGTGCGGCAGGTCCTTGAAATGCGGGTGGTCGACGCGCCGGGCGTTCCACTCCGCCTCCAGCCCATGCAGCGCCTGGATCAGCCGATAGCTGGCCTCGATCGCATTGGCGCCGCTGCCCGCGACCGAAGCGTGGACCGGCAGGCCGCGCACATGCACGCGGAACCAGATGACGCCCATGTTGGCGCGGGTGAGGCAATCGCCGCACGGCTCCGGGATGATCGCGGCGTCGGCGCGATAGCCGCGCAGCAGACAGGCCAACGCGCCGTTGCCAGTGCACTCCTCCTCCGTCACGGACTGCACATAGACGGGCGCGGCGGGCTGAAGCCCAAGTTGCTGCAGCGCATCCAGCGCGGCGATATTGGCGATGAGCCCCGCCTTCATGTCGCCGGCGCCGCGGCCGTAGAGCCAGTCGCCTTCGATCACGGGCTCGAAGGGCGGGCGCTCCCACATGTCGAGCGGGCCGAGCGGCACCACGTCGACATGGCCGTTGAGGATCAACGACCTGCCCTTGGCCTCGCGCGGGCGATGCGTGCCGACGACGTTGAAGGCGTTGTTGTAGTCGACAGCGACCGGCGAGAAGCCGGGATGATGCTTGATGGCATCGACATCAATCGCCCAGCGATCCATGACGAGTCCGCGGCGCGCCATCTGCTCGTACAGGAAGTCCTGGGCGGTGTGCTCCTGCCCGCGCAGAGAAGGATAGCGCACCAGGTCTTGTGTCAGCTTCACCTGGTCGGCAAAGCCGGACTCGACCGCGGCGATGATGTCATCGGCGAGCTTCTGGTCCAGCATCGTCACTTGCCCGCGAATCTATCGGTGACGGCAATCAGCTTGTCGCGGATGCCCGGCTCGTCGAAGGCGTGGCCGGCGTCGTCCACGATGTGGAACTCCGCCTCGGGCCAGGCGCGATGGAGGTCCCAGGCGGTGACCGCGGGCGTGCAGATGTCGTAGCGGCCCTGGATGATCACGCCCGGAATTCTCTTCAGCTTGTAGGCGTCGCGCAGGAGCTGGTCGTCTGGATCGAAGAAGCCGCCATTGACAAAGTAGTGGTTCTCGATGCGCGAGAAGGCGAGCGCGAAATGATCGTCCGCGTGGGCGGCGGCGTGGCCCTTGTTCGGCAGCAAGGTGATGGTGCTGCCTTCCCAGACGCTCCAAGCCTTGGCGCATCGCAGGCGCTCCGCCGGATCGGAGCCGGTGAGCCGCTTGTGATAGGCCGCCATCAAATCGCCGCGCTCGATCTCCGGAATCGGCTCCAGGAATTTCTCCCATAGATCGGGGAACAGCCAGGAGGCGCCGTCCTGGTAGTACCAGAGCAGCTCCTTGCGCCGCAGGGTGAAGATGCCGCGCACGACAAGCTCGGATACGCGGTCGGGATGAGTCTCGGCATAGGCCAGCGCGAGCGTGCTGCCCCACGAGCCGCCGAACACCAGCCATTGCTTCACGCCCATCATGGCACGCAGGCGCTCCATGTCCGCGACCAGGTGCCAGGTGGTGTTGTTGTCGAGGCTGGCATGCGGCCTGGAGCGACCGCAGCCGCGCTGGTCGAACAGCATCACGCGGTATCGCTCCGGATCGAACAGCCGGCGATGCTTGGGCGAGCAGCCGGCCCCGGGGCCGCCATGCAGGAACACGGCGGGCTTGCCCTTGGGATTGCCGCACATCTCCCAATAGACCTGATGGCCGTCGCCGGTATCGAGATGCCCGGTCGCGTAGGGTTCGACTTCCGGATAGAAGCTGCGCATCAATCCTCTTCCCATTTCGGTTCGCGTTTCTCGGAGAACGCCGCCGCACCTTCCCAGTAATCCTTGCTGGCGCGCAGACAGTCATAAGCTGGGACGCCGCCGGAGCGGAGCGCCCGATAGGCCTCTTCCACGCTCATCTGCCGGGTCAGGCGGTGCGCCTGCTTCACCGCGCGGATCGATTTCGGGCTGGCCCGCAGGATGTCCGCGGCGATCTCCTTCGCCTTGGCCAGCGCGCCGCCCTTCGGCGTTATGTGATTGACAAGGCCGAGGCGCAGCGCCTCGTCCGCCGACAGGCGCCGGCCGGTCAGCAGCATCTCGAGGGCGAGGGATTCCGGCACGCGGCGCGGCAGGCGGAACATGCCGCCGCCGTCGGGCACAACGCCCACCTTCACCTCCGGGAGGAACAACTGCGCATGGTCGTCGGCCACGATCACGTCGCAGCACAACACGATCTCGAACCCGCCGCCGACCGCCATGCCGTTGACGGCCGCGATCACCGGCTTGTCGAGGTCGAACAGTTCCGTGATGCCGGCAAAGCCGCCCGGCCCGTAATCCTCCGCCTCCTCCTTGTTCTCGGCCGCGGCCTTCAGATCCCAGCCGGCGGAGAAGAACTTGTCCCCGGCCGCAGTCACGATGGCGCAGCGCAGGGAGGAATCGTCGCGGTAACGGATCAGCGCGTGACCCAGCACCTTGCTGAGGCCGCTATTGATGGCGTTGGCCTTCGGGCGATCCAGGGTCAGGATCATCACGCGGCCGTCGATCGCGACGTGCAATCCGTCGGTCATGGCCGCTCCGCCTTCTGCGCGATGCGCAGCACCTCGCCGAGCGCGCTGTGCAGGGCATCGTCGCGCACCCGCGCGCGAAGTTGTGCCAGGCGCTCGCTGATCGGCGTGCCGCTGCCGGAGTGCTGAGCCTGCACCGGCGCCGGCAAGCGCGCCAGCACCTGATCCAGGGCACGCACCAGCGCCAGGTCGGCGAGATCGGACGAGGCCCGCAGGGCCTGCAATTCGGCGGCGATCTCCGTCTCGTCGAGATAGCCGGCATAGGCATCCGGCGCCTCGGCCAGCGCGCAGGCCGGCGAGGCCAGTTCCGCTTGTGCATCCGCATGGCGGAAGCCGGATTCCGTCACGATGCGATCCATCGGGATGTCGTGCGGGAGCGGATGGATGGTCTCCAGCGCCTGGAAGTCGAAGCCGATGCCGATGACGGTGCGCGGCCCCGGCAGCGCGGCGAGCGTCCGGTCATAGAACGCGCCGCCATAGCCAAGACGGTAGCGCAGCGGATCGAAACCGACGAGGGGCGCCAGCAGCAGGCGCGGCGTCACGCGCTCGCGCGTGTCCGGGATGGGAATGTTCCACACGCCAAGCTCCATGGTGCAGCCCGGGGTCCAGGGGCGGAACTCCAGCGGCTGGCGATGCCGCAGCACGACCGGCAAGGCGACGATCTTGCCCGCGGCGACCATGCGGCGCATCAGCGGCCGCAGATTGGGCTCGCCGCGGAACGGCCAATAGAAACTCACCGGCCCGTCGGCCTCCATCGCGATCGGCTCCAGGGCCGCGATGATGCGCGCGGTCCAGGCTTCGCGCTGCTCATCGGGAATGGCGACGCGCGCCGCGATCAGCCGCGCGCGCTCCGCCTTGCGCCAGGCGATGATCTCGTCGGCAGTCATCGCATGCGCCTTCACCGCCAGATCGGCTTGCCCGAGCCGGGCAGGCCGTAGCTGGACCATTTGCGGGTGACGCGGTCAATCACGTCGTCGGCCATGTGGATCTTCTTGCCCCATTCGCGTTTGGTCTCGGGCGGCAGCTTGTTGGTGGCGTCGAGCCCGATCTTGCCGCCGAGACCGGATTCAGGCGAGGCAAAGTCGAGATAGTCGATCGGCGTGGAGTCCACCAAGGTGATGTCGCGCACCGGATCCATACGGGTGGAGATCGCCCACATCACGTCCTTCCAGTCGCGCGCATCGATGTCGTCATCCACGACGATCACGAACTTGGTGTACATGAACTGGCGCAGGAAAGACCAGACACCCATCATCACGCGCTTGGCGTGGCCGGGATAGGCCTTCTTCATCGACACCACCGCGATGCGGTAGGAGCAGCCCTCCGGCGGCAGCCAGAAATCCACGATCTCCGGGAATTGCTGGGTCAGCAGCGGGATGAACACCTCGTTCAGCGCCTCGCCCAGAACACTTGGCTCGTCCGGTGGGCGCCCGGTGAAAGTGGAGAGATAGATCGGATCGCGCCGCATGGTGATGGCGCTGACGGTGAAGACCGGAAACTGCTCGACCGAATTGTAGTAGCCGGTGTGATCGCCGTACGGCCCCTCGTCCCGGTAGTCGTCGAGCGAGACGTGGCCTTCGAGCACGATCTCCGCGGTCGCGGGCACTTTCAGCGGGACAGTCTTGCAATCCACCAGCTCCGCCTTGCGGCCGCGCAGCATGCCCGCAAACTGATACTCCGAGAGCGTATCGGGAACCGGCGTGACGGCGGCAATGATCGTCCCGGGATCGGCGCCGATCACGGCGGCGACCGGCAGCGGCTCCGGCCGCTCATCCTTCCAGCGTGCGTGATGCTGCGCCCCGCCGCGATGCTTCAGCCAGCGCATCAGGGTCTGGTTCCTGTTCAGCACCTGCATGCGATAGATGCCCAGGTTGAAATCGTCCTGTTTGCGCTTGCCCGCTCCTGAAGACTGGGGACCTCTGGTTACGACCAGCGGCCAGGTGATGAGGGGCGCCGGCTCGCCCGGCCAGCAGCCTTGGATCGGCAGCTTCGCCAGATCGATCTGATCGCCGGTCAGCACGACATCCTGGCACGGCGCGTAGCCGACGCTCTTCGGCTGCATCGCCAGCACCGTCTTGACCAGCGGAAACATTTCCACCGCCTCGCGCCAGCCCCCGGGCGGCTCGGGCTGCTTGAGGAAGGCCAGCGTCTCGCCCACGGCGCGCAATTCGTTGGGTTCGCGATCCATGCCCCAGGCGACTCGCTCCACCGTGCCGAAGAGATTGACCAGCATCGGCATCTCATAGCGCCGCCCGTCGCGCGCGACCGGCTGCTCGAACAGGATGGCCGGTCCCTGCTCCGCCAGCAGCCGGGTCTGGATCTCGGTCATTTCGAGATGCGGATCGACCGGCACGGAGACGCGCTTGAGGCGGCCGGTCTGCTCGAGGCGGGCGATGAAATCGCGGAGGGAATCGTAGGGCATGAGGACAGGATGCTTGTTCGAGGGCGCATCCTATCGGCTTTGCCGCACCGCGCCAACCGGCCTATGATCCCGGCGCAATGCCGTCTAAACCCGCCATTCCCACGGAATTCGAAGCGCTACTGAGCACCGCAGGCAAGCGCGTGCTGGCCGGCAACGCGCCCGATGCGTGCGGCGCGCTGGCCGATCCCCGGCGGCGTTTCGTAGCGCTGAACGGCATGATCTCGGCCCCGAAAGCCGAGCGACTGCGCCGCGTGCTGGAACGCGAAATGGCGGGGCTCCTTACGGAACTCAACCAGCCGATCCCGCCCGAGACCATCTGGGACATGAAGCGGAACTATGACGATTGGCTGCCCAAGAGCGTCAGGTGCCGCACCGCCTATCTCGAGAACCGCCGCGGCGCCGCTTGGCGCCGCGCAAAGGAGCTGGGTCTGATCGACCTGCTGTCCTCGCCCAGCATGGTCGCCTTCGGCGAGGCGGTGCTGGGGCGCAAGCTATATTCGAAGGGCGGGCAGCAGATCCTGCTCTATGGCCCTGGTGATTATGCCGGCCCGCATACCGACCACACGCCAGAGATCAAGCGCGCCGCCAAGGGCTACCTCGATTTCCACCTGAGCCTGGTCGGGCCCGGCGTCGCGCATCAATACCTGGTTTATGCCAAGGGCGGGCACCTCACCGAGATGGCGTCCGTGGCGGAGAGCGGCTGCCTCACGCTCTATCGCCTGCCGTTCTGGCACTACACCACGCCGTTGCAGGCCAAGCCGAAGCAGGAGCGCAAGGCGGCGCGCTGGGTCCTGCTCGGCACGTTCCTGTTCGCGGACCGATAGAGCCGCCGTTTTGCCAGTTCCAGAATCCGAGACCAGGTGACACTATCCGGTGGTTCTGTCTCGGATTCCGGAAGAGCGACATGGACCGTCTGGATGCGATGCGGCTGTTCGTTGCGATCGGGGATGCGGGGAGCCTGTCCGCCGCCGCACGCGCATTGAAGGTCCCGCTGCCGACGGTGAGCCGCAAGCTCGCGCTGCTGGAAGCGCATCTCGGCGTGCGCCTGGTGGTGCGCACCACGCGCAAATTCGCCCTGACCGATGCCGGGCGCGGCTATCTCGACTCGTGCCGGCGCCTGCTCGCCGAGATCGAGGATGCGGAGCGCATGGCCGCCGGCGAGTACGAGGCGCCGAAGGGGCGGCTCTATGTTACCGCGCCGATCGTGTTCGGACGACTGCACGTGCTGCCGGTGGCGCTCGCATTCCTGAAGGCGTATCCGGAGGTCGACCTGCGCCTGTCCTTCGCGGATCGCATCGTCGACATGATCGAGGACGGCATCGATGTGGCGCTGCGCATCGCGCATCTTGCCGATTCCTCGCTGATCGCGGCGCGGGTCGGCGCGGTACGTCTGGTGACCTGCGCCGGGCCGGCATATCTCAAGGCCCGTGGCGCGCCGCGGTCCCCGTCCGAGCTTATCCAGCATCATTGCATCGCATTTTCCAACATGTCCGCCACCGACCGGTGGTCCTACCGGATCGCCGGCGAGGACCAGGCGGTGCCGATCCGTGCGCGGTTGGCGGTCACCACCGCGGAGAGCGCGATCGACGCCGCGATCGCCGGCATCGGCATTACGCGCGTGCTGTCCTATCAGGCGGCTGCCGCGATCAAGGCCGGCAAGCTGAAGATACTGCTCCGGCCGTTCGAGCAGCCCGAGATCCCCGTGAGCATGGTCCATCCCCAATCCCGCCTGACCCCGCCGAAGGTGCGGGCCTTCCTCGATTTCGCGGCGCCGCGGCTGCGGCGGCGCTTGGAAGCCATCCAGGTCTAGCGGCGGCTCCCTCGCCGGATAGTGACCAGGGAACCAGATCAGGGCATGTGGGGTTTAACGCGCCGTGGGAGGCGTGCCTATGTCCGAGATACCTGTCAGCCCGTTCACAGGCGGCGCAATTGCATCGCGATTCAGCGGACGCTCCGTCCAAGCCACCGCGCCGAGGCTGCTCTGCCTCGTAGCGGTCGCGAGATCGGGCACAAACCACCTCTGCTCGGTCCTTTCGAGGCTCTCCGAGCTCGATGTTCGCCACGAGATCTTCAACAAGACGTGGTCCCAGGAGATGCGGCCGGATGAGCTTTCGGAACTGTCGCGCCGATCCGGCAGGAATTTTTCCGCTTCGTGCGAAGATCCGGTGGCCGTCAATACCATCCGAACGCGGCCAGGCCTGGTCATGGATTGCCTGACGGATCTGATGGAGCCTCAGAAGAGGCTCGTCATTTTCAAGGTCTTCCGCCTGCAGCTATCGGTCCGGCAGGTTCGGAACGCGATCCTCAAGCGCCCCGATACCATCGTCGTCTTCCTGCGCCGGAGACCCATCGACACCTTCATTTCGCTGCGCAAGGCTCTTCGTCTCGAGCACTGGCACAGCCGCGACACGACCAATTTCAAGATCAACATCGACGCCGATGACTTCATCGGCTGGTGGGGCCGCACCAGCGCGTGGTTCCGCAAGGTCGAGGCCGCGTGCTGGGCGATGGACAAGCCGTTCCACCGGCTGCGCTACGAGGATGACATCGACGCGCCGCAGGAGCGCACGCTCGACCGGTTCCGCGAGATCCTGGCGAGCCAGGGCGTCACGGGCCTAACGGTCACGGCCGACCGGCAGCACCGCGAGCATAAGCGGCAGGATCGGAACAGGGAATTGAGCGACCGGGTTGCGAACTGGCCGGAGTTCCAGCGACGCCTGAGCGACAATGGATTTCTGGAGAAGGCCTTCCTACCGTTCCCGACCTATGAGCCCACGTCATGGGACCGGTTCCGCCACCGCCTGAGCGCTTGACCAATCGGGTCGTCGGCAACTCAGTACAAGTTGCTCTTCGCGTCACGCCCAACGGAGTGACAATGGCGAAGTTGTCTCCGTGCATGCCGCACTGCCATTGCGGTATTCAATGGCCCGGTCCCCTGCGACGGAGCGCCTTCAGTCGGTGGTGAACGAGTTTGCGCGCATCCGCCGAGAACGCATAGAGCAGCAGCGTGTAGATCGGCAGCCCGGCCGCTACGCAGATGAGAATCGGCACCAGCACCGTCGTGAAGTCGGCTCGGATGGAGGACAGGAGCAGCCACACCAATGCCCCCATGATCAGGGATGCCAGGAAAGGTGCCGTCATTACGGAAAGCATGTGCCGCGGCGTCACGCCAGAGGCGCGCCGTACCATCCACAGCTGGAATGGCAGCGCGAGATAGCCCCGCAGCACCAGGGCCCAGGCGACCGCAATAAGGCCGAATGGCGCGGCGGCTGCGACGAACACAGTGGTCGAGATCACCTGCGCGATCGCCAACGTACGCAGGGTGTTCGCCTTGCCTAGCGTCATCAGCAATGGGCCAGTGAAACTGTTCGCCACATATGGAATTGCCATTAGCGCGAAGATCTGCACGATCTGGCCCGACACTGCCCATTTGTCGCCGAAGATCGCCGGCACAGCGTCGGGCGCCAACACGCCGAACCCGATATATGCCGGAAGCGCCAGCATGGCGCTCTTCGACGCCAGTCCGCGATAGGCCTTAACCAGCTCTTCGTGGTCGCTCTGTAGCCGCGCGAGGGTCTGGTTTGCCACCATCGCGAACGGACTGGTCGTGCCCGTCAGGATGAGATCCGTGGTTCGCCGGGCGATGCGGTTGATACCGACCGCGGCGGTGTCGATCATCGTGCCGAGAACGATGTCCGTGGCCCTGCGAGACAGGCGGTTGACGACCTGCGTCAGAGCGATGTTGAAGCCGAAGTGCCAGATGGCGCGGACCTGCTCCCATGAAACATTGCCACCTGGCATCCACCTGTAGGCCTGCCAGGACATCAGCGTGTTGACCGCCTCGGTGACGAAGCGCTGCACCACCAGACTCCATAGTCCCCATCCAGCGAACGCCGCCGCCACGGCAGCCGCGCCGCCCACGCTGTGAGCAACGGCAGAGCGGATCGCCAGGGTCTTGTGGCCGAACTCGCGCAGACGCAGCGACAGGTGCGTCGCGCCCAGCGCGGCGAGCGGTAGAGCAAAGCCGAGCGCCTGCAGCGGCGCCGTCACCGAAGGCTGGCCGATCAGGCCCGTGAGCAAGGGCGCTAGCCCGAGCAGGACGAGCGCCAGCATCGTGGACATCGCCATATTGGTCCAGAAAACCGTGTCGGCCAGGGCCCTCGTCACCCGCTTCGCCCGCACAATGTTCTGAACCATGCCGCTGATCGCGACGGCACGGCCGATCTCGGCGAATGCCTGCGCAATGGCGAAGGCACCGATTTCGGCAGGCGACAGGAGGCGGGCTAGAATGACGAAGACAATGAAAGCGAACACCTGGTCGGAGGCGACGCGAAGGAGAGTCCATCCGACAGAGCGGCGGGTTTTCCTCCTCAGGGTGGCGTCGTATCTTCTGGGATTATCATCCTGTGGTTCCTCCGGATTCTTCAGGTCGGTAACCATCCACCCCCACCTATGCCGTGATAGCAGATCGCGCCTGTGCCCAAAGAGCAGCGCGTGAAACAGAACCGAAGCGCCGGCTAGGCCGCAATGCGCTGCACGTGCTGCGGTTCCTTGTCGCCCACTTTTCCTGCTCAGATAAAGAAAATGACAAGTGATCGTGCGAAAGCTAGGATTGGCCGAACTGCCATTGCAGAGCCAGTGCGCTGCATTCGAGTGGGAGAAGTGCCATGCTTCGAGCGCTTTTCACTCTGAGCAATGAGCATGTGTTGAGGCCGATCGACCTGAAATTGGTGCGGCGGTCACGCGTCCCGTATTCTCCAGACGACAGCTCGCCTGCAAAACGCGTCGCATTCTTCCATCCGGCGAAGTGCGGCGGTACCTCGGTCCGGGATCTGCTCGCCAAGGCTTTCGGCTGGCCAGGGAGATTGGATCCGAGTTGCGCAGACAAAGCTGCCCACATCGTCGGCATTCCGTCGGTAGAGCTGCGCGAAGGGATGCTTGCGTATCTGGTGCAGCGCCACGATGTACCCTTCATCAGCGGTCACTTCTGCTTCAGTCGCCGTGTCTTCGCGGGGCGGGAGGATGAGTTCGATTTCATTACCATCCTCCGGAACCCGCTCGAGAGGTTCCTGTCGCATTACTATTTCGCCAGGTTCAAGCCGAATCCAGAACGGTTTCCTACGGACCACCTGGAGTTACCGCAGTACCTGTCGACCACCCGAGCGAGGGTGTGGGCAACGACCTACACCAGGATCTTCGTAGGCGAGATCGAGGCGGCAAGGGCCCTGAACGAACGCGGCACCTGCGACGACATGCGGAAGGCGGTGGCCGACGCAATCGACAATCTCGGCAGATTCGCCATTGTTGGCACGCTGGAGCGTCTGAAGGACCTCGAAGCAGGGATCCAGCAGCGCTACGGGATCAAGAGCGCGATCCCGCACCACCGCAAGAGTCCGCGGCCGGGTTATCTCAAATTCGCCGAGCAGCCGCGCGAGGTGCAGGAGCGGCTTCTGGAAATGTGCGAAGCGGATATGATCATCTATGAGCGGTTCGCGCCGAAGCCGCAAACCTTGCCCAGCCTCGAGGCCGTTCCCCGCGTAGCGCAGTGAACGCTCCTCTGACGAATGATCCACGTCCTTGAGCGGCTCCTTGCGCTTGGCGACGTGCGCGTCGAAAGCTTCGCGGATGGCGGGATGGAGGGGCGGCTGCTCGTAGCGCTCCAGCGCCTGTTGCCAAATCTCGGTCGCGCGCTGCGTCGCGTTCTTGCGCCGTCGATCTGCCAGGCTTCGTAGGCGCGCCAATCGGACAGCAGCGGGCTATGGAATACCGTCTCGTAGCGTTGAGCGGCCCGCTCCCGCCCGAGCTTGGCGAGCTCTCGGGAGCGGCGGGGGGCGTCCTTGCATGCGGCCTTACGGATTGTTGGCGGCGCGGGCGATGGGCGGCTCGTGACGGTGGCGCGCGAGCCAGGCGGACGACCATTCCCTGGTCTTGGCCGCTTCCGCCAGCAGCCAGTCGCGGAACGCCCGCACCGCTGCCCGCTCCGAGAGATTCTTGCGGCAGACGAACCAGTTCGACAGCCCGGACGGGACCGCGACCGGCACCGGCGCGATCAACTGGCCGAGCTCGATCTGGTCAGCCAGCACCGACAGCTCGGCAATCGCCATGCCGAGGCCCGATTCGGCGGCGCGGATCGCAAGATCGATGGTGTCGAAGGTCTGGCCGCCGGAGACGTCGAAACGGCCGCCGCCCCAGCCTGCCATCCACAGCCGCCAATCGGAGCGATCGGGCGTCGGATGCAGCAGGATGTGGCGGCCGAAATCCGCAGCGGTATGGGGCGCCCCCATCCGGCGCGCATAAGCCGGCGTGCAGACCGGCAGCACCTCTTCGCGGAGCAGCTCGACCCAGACGTGGTGCGGGCTGTTCATCTGCGGTTGGCGGCAGCCGGTGATGGCGCAATCGAAATCCTCCCGGTCCAGCTCGAGCCCGTGCCAGGCGGTGGAGACCTCGAGCTTGATGGCGGGGTGGGCGCGGCGGAATCCCGCGAGACGCGGCAACAGCCAGCGAATGGCGAAGGTCGGCGAGGCCTTGACGGAGACCGTATCCTGCGGGCGCCTCAAATCGGCGACCGCATAGCCGATCTGGCCGAACGCGTCGGTCAAGGACGTGGAGAGCCTCTGCCCAGCCGTGGTCAGCTCCAGCCCGCGATGCAGGCGGCGGAACAGCGGCTGCCGCAAATCCGCCTCCAGCAGGCGAATCTGCCGGCTGATCGCGCCCTGGGTGACCGCAAGCTCCGCCGCCGCGGCGGTAACGCTGCCCAGACGCGCGGCAGCCTCGAAGGCGCGCAAAGCGGTCAGGGCCGGCAAGCGGGGCGGCTTTCGCATGATGTCAGGTAAACCGAGCGTGCGTGAACTTGCATTGAGAGCGCGCATGGTCGCCCTTAAATCGGCCTCTGACAAGTTTGATCGGGGCGCTAACCATGACTATTTCTCAATCCTGCTCAAGCCGTACTCCTGGTGCCGGTGTGGCCGGCTCGCGCAAGGCGACAAGGCTCCTGGCGATGCCGGTGGCGCTGGTTCGGCGGTTCGCGAGATGGCAAGAACGGCGGCGCGCGATGACGGACCTGGCACGGCTGGCCGCCACAGGCGACCACCTGATGCGGGACATCGGGCTGGATGCCGAGGTGGTGCGCGACAATCCGGCCGCGGCGGCGGATGACCTGATCCGGCGACGCTGAGATGCCGGACGCCTGGGCGGATCAGCGCTTGAAGATGGCGCCGAGCACGCCGCGCACGATCTGCCGCCCCACTGAGCTGCCGATCGCGCGCACGGCGCTTTTCGCCAGCGCCTCGGCGACGCTCTGGCGATTGCTGGGCCGGCTGGTGCTCCGGCCAGCGCTTCTTCCGTGCCGGGTTTTACCGCGCGGTTGCTCGACTTCTGAAGCCTCCGGCGCCGGCGCACCGGGTGGCGCGGGCGGGGCGGAAGCTGCAGGCTCCGCCCGCTTCTGCAGGATCTCGTGGGCGGATTCCCGATCGATCGCCTGGTCGTATTTGCCGGCGAGCGGCGAGCGGCCGATCACAGCCTGCCGCTCCTCCGGGCTGGCCGGCCCGATGCGCGCGCGCGGCGGCGCGACGAAGGCCCGCTCCACCACGCTTGGCGCGCCGCCGCGCTCGAGGGTCGAAATCAAGGCCTCGCCCACGCCAAGCTCGGTCACGGCTTTCGCCGTGTCGAAGGCCGGGTTGGCGCGGAAGGTCTCGGCCGCGGACCTGACGGCTTTCTGATCTCGCGGCGTGAAGGCGCGCAAGGCATGCTGGACCCGGTTGCCAAGCTGGCCCAGCACGGTATCCGGCACGTCGATGGGATTCTGGGTGATGAAATACACGCCGACTCCCTTGGAGCGGATGAGGCGCACCACCTGCTCGACCTGGTCCAGCAGGGCCTTCGGCGCTTGCTCGAACAGCAGATGCGCCTCGTCGAAGAAGAACACCAGGAGGGGCTGGTCGGGGTCGCCGACCTCGGGCAGACGCTCGAACAGTTCCGCCAGCAGCCACAGCAGGAAGCTGGCATAGAGCCGCGGGCTGCGCATCAGGGCATCGGCGGCCAGGATGTTGACATAACCGAGGCCCTGACGGTCCCGGCGCAGGAAGTCGTCGAGATCGAGCGCCGGCTCGCCGAAAAACTTGTCGCCGCCCTGCTGCTCCAGCACAAGCAGGGCGCGCTGGATCGCGCCGACCGTCGCCTTGGTGACGTTGCCGTAGCGGACCGCGAGGTCGGCGGCATTCTCCGCCAGGAACGCCAGCATCGCGCGCAGGTCGTCGAGGTCGAGCAGCAGCAGGCCCTGCTCGTCCGCCACGCGGAAAGCGATGTTGAGGACGCCCTCCTGCGCTTCGCTGAGATCCATGAGATTGGTGAGCAGCAGCGGGCCCATTTCCGAGACGGTGGTCCGGACCGGATGGCCTTGCTCCCCGAACAGGTCCCAGAAAATGGTGGGGCATGCGGCGCCGGTATAATCGGCAACGCCCAGCTTCTCGGCTCGCTCCCGCAGCTTAGGGTGATCGCCGCCGATCTGGGACAGGCCGCCGAGGTCGCCCTTCACGTCGGCCATGAAGACGGGCACGCCGACGCGGGAGAAGCCCTCGGCCAAGAGCTGCAGCGACACCGTCTTGCCGGTGCCGGTCGCGCCGGCGATGAGGCCGTGCCGATTGGCCATGGCAAGCTGCAGGGAGACGTCCCGCTCGCCACGCCCCAGCCAGATTTCCCCCGCTGCCACTGGGGTGCCGTCTTACAGCCGCAAGGTCGCAGTGAAGGTCACGTCCCCGCCCGCGTCCTTGATTGCCCTGCGATAAGCGGCGTCGGAAACATAGGCGCCAAAGCGCGGCAGGCGGCTGGCCGGCAAGGGCAGGATGCGCCCGCCGCGCGGCAGCACCTGGAGGAAGCCGCCCTCGCGCCCGATCAGGGGAATGGGCTGGTTGCGCCGGCTGAACACCCGGCGATGGGCGGCGGAATGCGCTTTCATGGTCGCGTATTCCTCGGGATCGCGGGCGAAGATGTATTCATAGGCGGCGACGAACTCCTTCACGAAGTCGCGCTCCACGACCCGCATGTTGGACATCAGCCAGCAGCGATCCTCGTAGGTCCAGTAGGTGCCAAGGCCGACGAAGGCGCCCTCGCGGGTGATATAGGGGTAGAATGGAAAGGCCCGGCAGGCCACCGACCTGTTCTCCCGCTCGCAATGGCGGGCGCCCTTGCACTCGATGGCCGCGCAGGAGTGGTGCAGTTCCGCCACAATCTGCCGGGTGGCGGCGTCGTACGGCTTGAACACGTGCCACAGGTCGGTGCGGGATTTCAGGAGCTTGAACTCGGCATGGTCCACCACCGGAACCGCATGCTGGGTCGAGCAGCAGACCGGCTCGCCGTTGTTGAGCGGCGCGCAGAACCTGCCGCAATCGTAGCGCGACACCGCGGCCTTGAATTTGTCATAAACCACCGCGAAATCCGCGGGCGTCATTCCCGACGAGGGCTTGGGCAAGGCGACCTCCTAGTGGCGACGATGGCGGGCATTCCGAATATTCATGGAGAGCCAACGTTTTCTAACGTAATATGTTGTGGGATTCACCATCGAGTTACAACGACTTTGGTCATGAAGCGCTACTGGGTGGTCGGCGGCATCTATGCCGACACCAAATTCGACCGCATGCAGGACGGCGGTCCGGAACAGAAATTCGGTCCGTTCAAGACCTATGAAGAGGCCAAGGCCGAGTGGCAGCATCACGCGTGGAGCACGGTCGACAATGCCTGCGCGCGCTACCGGATCGAGGAGGAAGCGGGCGATACGTGGTACTGGGTGGTCGGCGGACCCTATGCCGACACCCGGTTCAAGGAGCCGGCCGCCGGCGGCGGCGAACAATGGCATGGCCCGTTCAAATCCTATGAGCAAGCGAAGATCGAATGGTCGCGCCTGGCGTGGTCCACCGTGGATGACGCCACCTGCCGCTACCGGATCGAGAAGCTCGCCTATGGGGAGCGGCCGCGCACGGCGCACTAGCTCCCTCCCCCTCTGACGTCCCGGACAGACCCACCATGCAACCCGGATCCCTGGCGGTCGAGACGCTCGGTTTCGTCGCGGCGTTCCTCACGACCCTCAGCTTCCTGCCCCAGGCACTGCGCATCCGGCGCTTGGGCTCGGCGGACGACGTCTCGCTCACGATGTACCTGATGATGGCCGCCGGCCAGAGCTTGTGGCTGGTCTACGGCGTCGTGATCGCCAGCCCTTCCTTGATCGGCGCGAACGTGGTCGCCATGTCGCTGGTCGCCTGGGTGCTGGTCATGAAGCTGCGCCATCTGCGGCGCAGGCGCGCGGCAGGGCTGCGCGCGACGGCGCCCGCGGAATAGCCGCTACTCCTCCGGCTCGGTGGTGAACATCAGCGGATAGCCCTTGGCGCGGCCGGCTTCGGTCGCGCGCGTCGCCTTGGTCTCCGCGACATCCCGCGTGAAGACGGCGACCACGCAGGCGCCCTTCTTGTGCGCCGTGATCATGACCTGGTAGGCGTGGTCATCGGTCATGCCGAATTCCGCCTTGAGCACGGTCACGACGAAATCCCGCGGCGTGAAGTCGTCGTTGAGCAGGATGACCTTGTGCAGCCGCGGCCGCTCGACCTTCGGCTTGATCTTGGTGCCTGGAACGAGGACGGTATCGCTCATAGGCGCGCTCCGGTCCTGCCTGAGCCAACCGCGCTAGGTTAAGTCCGATCCCGCGGAATGTCACTCGCCGGCGAGGGCCGCGCCGTCTCCGATCCGGACCGTGCCGGCGGTTCTGATGTCGGTGTAGATCCCGACCCGGTTCTCGTTGTGCTGCTGAGCGGTGTGGAGGATGCCGGCGTCCTTCGGCAAGTCGGCTTGGGGGCGCGTCGTCAGGGCGCAGCGCAGGCAGTGCTCCACCGCCTTCATCGCGACCGGGCCGACCGAAAGCGACTGCTCCAGCCATTCGTTCTCGATGAAGCCGACGCGCGCACCGCAATCCAGCAGCACGTTGGGGCGGAAGCGCTGCGAGACGAAGCGCCCTTCGGGATAGGCGGCGCTGAGCGCCTTGATCGTCGCGCTGGTCAGCAGATGGCATGGCGAGGCCACGTAGGGCCGCCGCACGTCCGCCGCCAGCGTTCGTGCCAGCCGCGCGCGGCGGCCGAGGCGATCGGAGATCGCGTCACCGAGCCGCGCGTCGTCGGAGACCATCTGCGAGCCGTCGTCGAAGGTGATCTCCACCTTGGGCAGATCGGCGCCCTGGGCGGGCTCGGCCAGATAGCGCGCGCGCCAGGCGATCAGCTTCTTCCACTGCGGCCGTGCCGCGGTGCCGCCTTCGCCGGTGTCGTCCACCACGCAATAGCCGCGGTCGCCGATCACGCCGTCTGCGGCGAAATCCAGCACGGTGTGGGATTCACCCTGGAGGCTCTGGACGGGATAGCGCCAGAGCTCCGAGACCGTTCCGATTTTCCCCATGAATCAGCTCAAGTGACAATGACATGGCATGTCCGCCTGGATGGCACAATTGCAGCCCAGCCGCAACCCGGTGTCGTGCCCATCCCGCGCGGAACCTTTCCGGCGAAAAACGGGTTCTCCGCATCGAGGATCCCTGCCAATGCATCTGTTCGCAGCCGCCATTGTGGGTTTTATCGCCGCGTTCCTCGCCCTTGGCGGCGCGTGGCTCGTCGCGCTGGGAGGAAGCTGGTATTACCTCGTCGCCGGTCTTGCCTGTGGAGTCGTCGCGGTGCTGCTGGCCCTGCGCCATCGCTGGGCGCGACCCCTCTTCGCGATCGTCGTCCTCGGCACGCTCGCATGGGCGCTCTACGAGGTCGAAGTCGATTGGTGGCCGCTCGCCACACGTGGCGGCGTGCCGGTCCTGGTGGCCCTCTGGCTACTGACGCCGTGGTCCGGACTCGCCGAGCGCGACTGGAGCCTGGGCCGCGGCGCGCTGGCGGGTGCGATCGTGATCTCCATCATCGTCGCCGTGTTCTCCATGCTGCGCGACCCGCATGATGTCGATGGCCGGCTGCCGAACGAGCAGGCCGCTGCAGATGCCACTGCGGAAGTTCCACCGGGTGAATGGCCGGCCTATGGCCGAACGCTCGCTGGACAGCGTTATTCGCCGCTGAACCAGATCGACACCGAAAACGTGGACGAACTGGAGGTGGCATGGACCTATCGCACCGGCGATCTGCGCCGGCCGGATGATGTGCCGGAGACCACCTACCAGGTCACACCAATCAAGATCGGCGATCTGCTTTATCTCTGCACGCCGCACAATCTGGCGATCGCGCTCGATGCCGCAACGGGCGAAGAGCGCTGGCGCTTCGATCCCCAGATTCCGCAGAACCGCGACCGTCAGCACCAGACCTGCCGCGGCGTCTCCTACTACGCGGATCCGGCGCCGCCCAACGGCCCGTGCGGGGCACGAATCTATTTGCCGACCTCCGACGCGCGGCTGATCGCCCTCGATGCCCTGACGGGGGCGATCTGCGCCGCGTTCGGCAACAACGGAACGGTCGATCTGTGGGCCAACATGCCGAACCAGAAGGCCGGCTATTACTACTCGACCTCGCCGCCCGTCATCGCGCGCGGGCTCCTGATCATCGGCGGAGCGGTCAACGACAACTACGCGATGGATTCGCCATCCGGCGTGATCCGCGCCTATGACGTGGAAACGGGCGACCTGGTGTGGAACTGGGATTCGGGAAACCCCGAGCGCACAAGGCCGCTGCAGCCGGGGGAGACCTACACAGCGAACTCGCCGAACAGCTGGTCCGTGTTCAGTGCGGACGAGGCGCTCGGGCTGGTCTACATCCCGCTCGGCAACCGAACACCCGATCAGCTCGGCATGGGGCGTAGCCAGGCGGTGGAGACGTTCTCCTCCTCCATTGTGGCGCTCGATATCATGACCGGCGAGGTGCGCTGGGTGCGCCAGACGGTGCATCACGATCTGTGGGACATGGATGTCCCAGCGCAGCCCGTTCTGCTCGATCTCACCACCCAGCAGGGCAGCGTTCCAGCGCTGGTCGGCCCGACCAAGCAAGGCGACATCTACGTGCTCGACCGCCGCACCGGCGAGCCGATCATCCCCGTCTCCGAGGTACCAGCGCCCACCGGCGCAATCGAAGGGGACTTCACTGCCCCGACCCAGCCGGTGTCTGGTCTGACCTTCATGCCGGAGCCGCTGAAGGAAACGGACATGTGGGGCATGACCCTGTTCGACCAGCTTGCCTGCCGGATCAAGTTCCGATCGCTGCGCTATGAGGGCCGTTATACGCCGCCGTCGCTGCAAGGCACCATCGTCTATCCCGGCAATTTCGGCGTGTTCAATTGGGGCTCGGTCGCGGTCGACCCGGTGCGCCAGGTCATGTTCGGCATGCCGACCTATATCGCGTTCACATCACAGCTCATTCCAAGCAGCGAGGTCGGTCCCGACCAGAAGGTCAATACCGGCGAAGCTGGCCTCAACCTCAATATCGGCGGGCCATACGCCGTCATCATGCAACCCTTCACCTCACCGCTCGGGCTGCCGTGCCAGCAGCCGCCCTGGGCCCATGTCGCGGGCGTCGACCTGGGCGGCGGGAAGATCGTCTGGAAGCACAAGAACGGCACCATACGCGACGCGGGACCGATCCCGCTGCCGCCATTCAAGCTGGGCGTTCCGGGCATTGGCGGGCCGATCATGACGGCGGGCGGCGTCGCCTTCCTCGCCGCCACGATCGACAACTACATCCGGGCCTACGACGTCACGACCGGCGCGCAGATCTGGCAGGCGCGGCTGCCGGCCGGGGGCCAGGCAACGCCCATGACCTACGAGGCGGGCGGGCGCCAGTTCGTGGTGCAGGTGGCGGGCGGCCATGGCTCCATCGGCACCAAGGCTGGAGACTACGTGATCGCCTACGCCCTGCCCCGGCAATAGGAGCACTCAGCGACGCGCCAGCCTGCGGAACACCGGGGCGGCGACGCTCTGGCGCCGGTCGTCGCGCGGCCGGCAGCCGAATTCCCGCCGGTAGACGCGGCAGAAATGCTCGAGCGAGCCGAAGCCAGCGCTGACGGCGATCTCCGTCACCGACAAGTCGGTCTGCTGCAGCAGCGCATGCGCCTTCGACAGGCGCATCGACTGATAGTGGCGCGCCGGGCGGGCGCCCAGATTCCTTTCGAACAGGCGCTGCATCTGCCGCATGGAAAGGCCGGCGCAGCGCGCGATCTCCGCACAGGGCAACGGCTCCTCGACATGACGCTCCATGATGGCGAGGGCGCGGTCGAGCGCCGGATGAGTCGCGCGATGCGCCCGCGCGCCGGGCGCAGGCTGCGGCTCGTCGCCGGAGCGCCAGCCCGGCAACATCAATTGCGCCGCCACCTCCGTCGCCAAGGATACGCCGTGATCCTGTTCGATGCAGGCGAGCATCATGTCGAGCGTTGCGCTCTGCCCGGCGCAAGTCAGGCGCTTGCCCTCGGCGGTGTATAGTTGCGAAACCGCGCGGCATTGCGGATGCGATTCCGCGAAGCCTTCCAGGTTGTCCCAGTGGATCGCTACCGCATATCCGTCGAGCAGGCCGGCCGCGGCAACCACTTCGCTCGCAGTCTCGATGCTGCCGATGATGGTGCCGTGCCGCGCCACGCGGCGCAGCCAGGATTTGAGCGCGCTGTCGTGGGTCAGCCGCTTCACGTCGAAGGCCGCCAGGACCAGAAGCATATCCATCCGCCCCGCTTCGGCGATGCCGCATTCCACCGGCACCTTCTGGCCGGAGCTGGCGCGCGCCGGCTTGCCGTCCAGCGACACGGTGCGCCAGCGATAGAGCGTGCGGCCGCTCAGCCAGTTGGCGACGAACAGCGGCTCGGTCACCGCCGCCAGCCCAAGCTGGGAGAAATCCGGCAGGAGCAGCAGCCCTACGAGGCGCGGCGATTCAACCATCGGCGATCCTGATCCAAGACGACACGAACTTGACGCATTACATCAAGCCGCCTTGTCGCATCCTCCTAGCCTCGGGTCAACAAACCCGTGTGCAGAGAGGCAAGCATCGCGATGATCCCCGCCAAATCCATCGATTGGCCCGACACCAAGCCGGAACGCGCCATGACCCTGCCGGCGCGCTATTTCTACGACGAGGACATCTTCAAGGCGGAGCGCGAGCGCGTCTTCTATCCCGGCTGGCATTGCGTCGGCCACGCGAACGAGCTGGCCGAGCCGGGCCAGTTCCTCACCTTCGATATCCTCGACCAGACCATCGTGGTGGTGCGTGGCGATGATGGAATGATCCGCGGCTTCCACAACGTGTGCCAGCACCGCGGCAACCGGCTGCTGGAGGGGCGGCGGGGCAAGCTCGGCAGCGTGCTGCGCTGCGGCTACCACTCCTGGTGCTACGGACTGGACGGCGCGCTGAAGAGCGCCCCGCGCTCCGAGCGCCTGCCGGACTTCGACAAGAAGGATTACGGGCTGCGCATGGTGCGCACCGAGTGCCTGGGCAGCTTCGTGTTCGTCACTCTCGATCCGGACGCGGAGCCGCTGGCCGTAATCGCCGACGGGGCGGACGCGAAGATGCGGCAGTACCTGCCCGATCTCGCGAACATGAAGCTGATCGAAGAAGTCGACGTGGTGGTCCCGGCCAATTGGAAGGTCATCATGGACAATTCGATCGAGGGCTACCATTTCGGCCTGTCCGGGCCGGTGCACAAGGAATTGGCGGCGCTGATCGAGTTCAAGGGCTACAGCCTGGAGGCGCACGGCAAGTGGTGGACCTATATCGGCCCGCCGAAGCCCGGTGCCACGTCCGCCTACGGCGAGCCGCTCGCGGGCGCGACTTGGCAGACCGACTGGTTCTTCAACATCGGCATCTGGCCGAACACGACGTTCTACTGCTTCCCCTTCGCCGATATCTGCGGGACCTTCATCATGATTCCGCTGGGGCCGGAAAAGTCGCTGCTGCGCTTCGGCTATTACGGGCCGGGGCAGCGGCCAATGCCCGCAGTGACCAAGGCCTGCATCAAGTGGATGAACGAAAAGCTGGGGCCCGAGGACATCCAGCTCAACGTCACGCAGCAGCGCGGCTTGCGCTCCTTCGGCTACAACCAGGGTCGCTATCTCATCGACGTCGAGCGCAGCAATGAGAGCGAGCACCTCGTTCACCATTTTCACAAGCTGGTGCACCAGGCCGTGCATCCCGGCGCATGAAGGCTTACGACTACGTCATCGTCGGCGCGGGATCAGCCGGCTGCGTGCTGGCGGCGCGGCTGACGGAGGACAGGGATGTCCGCGTCCTGTTGCTGGAGGCGGGGCCCGCCGACCGGAACTGGGCGATCGACATGCCCTCCGGCCTGGGGCGGCTGCTCGCCAATGATCGGTTCAACTGGGCCTATACCTCGGAGCCGGAGCCGTATCTCGACAATCGCCGGCTGAGCCATCCGCGCGGCCGCGTGCTGGGCGGCTCCTCCTCGATCAACGGCATGATGTATGTGCGCGGGCACGCGCGCGACTATGACCGCTGGGCGCAATCCGGTTGCCGGGGCTGGGGCTATGCCGACGTGCTGCCCTATTTCCGCCGCGCGGAGAACACCGAGCGCGACGCAAACGCATATCACGGCAAGGACGGCCCGCTGCGCGTCACTACTCCCAAGGGCGGCACGGGAGTCCTGGGAGAGGCCTTCATCGCGGCGGGGCTCGAGGCCGGCTATCCCTACACACCCGATTGCAACGGCGCTCAGCAAGAGGGCTTCGGCCCCTGCGACCGCACGACCCACCAGGGCCGGCGCTGGAGCGCGGCGCGGGGCTATCTCGATCCGGCGCGGGCACGGCCTAATCTCACCATCGTCACCGGCGCGCTGGCGCTGGAAATCGAGTTCGAGGGCGAGCGCGCCACCGGCATCGCCTACGCGATCGGCGGCGCGCGCGAAACGGCGCGGGCCGAGCGCGAGGTCATCCTGTGCGGCGGCGCGATCAACAGCCCGCACATGCTGCAATTGTCCGGCATCGGGCCGGCGGACCTGCTGCGCCGCGCGGGCATCGCGGTCCGGCGCGATCTGCCGGGTGTCGGCGCCAACCTGAGCGACCACCCGGACATCGTGATCCAGCATGCCTGCAAGCAGCCGGTGACGCTCGCCCCCAAGGCGCGCGCGCCGGGCAAATACCTGACCGGCCTGCAATGGTTCCTGGCGAAGTCCGGCCCGGCAGCGACCAATCACTTCGAGGCGGGCGGCTTCATCCGCAGCCGCGCGGGGATCGAGCACCCTGATATCCAGTTCACCTTCATGCCGCTGGCCGTCCTGCCGGGGACGGTCGAAACCCGGCGCGAGCATTCCTTCCAGGTCCATATCGACCTGATGCGACCCGAAAGCGCCGGCAGCGTGGAGATCCGCAGCGACGATCCGCGCAAGCCGCCGGCGATCCGGTTCAACTATCTGCAGAGCCCGCGCGACCGCGAGGACTTCCGCGTCAGCGTCGAATTGCTGCGGGAGATCCTGTCTCAGAAGGCGCTCGAGCCCTATCGCGGCAAGGAGTTGTTCCCGGGGCCGGAAGTACGCAGCAAGGGCGAGATCGATGCCTGGGTGCGGCAGGCGGTCGAGACCTGCTACCATCCGGTCGGCACCTGCAAGATGGGCCTGCCGAGCGACCGGATTGCGGTGGTGGATGATGAGCTGCGCGTGCATGGCCTCAGCGGCCTGCGCGTGGTCGACGCGTCCATCATGCCGTCGATCGTCAGCGGCAACACCAACGCGCCGACCATCATGATCGCGGAGCGCGCCGCCGACCTGATCCGGGGACGCAAGCCGCTGCCGCCGGTCCAGGCACCGGTCTGGATCCACCCGCGCTGGGAAAACGCGCAGCGCTAGAGCGCCATGGCCGCCTGAACGCGATCGCGGGTAAACGGCAGGTCATAGAGCTTCGCCCCGGTCGCGTTCAGGATGGCGTTTCTGATCGCCGCGACCGTGGGCCCGTGCGCCGCTTCGCCGGTGCCGAGGAACGGTTGGCCCGGCCGGTCCATGATATGCACTGCGACGTTCTCCGGCGCGCTCGCGAAGCGGAGGATCGGATAGCTTGCCCAATCGACGCTGGTGATGCGCGTGTCATCGAACGTCGCCTGCTCGTAGAGCGTCCAGCTTGTTGCCTGGACGATGCCGCCTTCGGTCTGGTTGCGGATACCGTCGGGATTGACGATCTCGCCACTGTCGATGGCGGCGACGGCGCGAACCACGCGCACCCGCCCCGTGCTGCGGTCGACCTCCACCGTGAGGGCGAGCGCCATGTAGGCCGCGAGGTTCTTGTAGCGCGCAAAGGCGAAGCCGCGCCCCTGGCCGGCCGGCAGGCTTCCGTCGGCCCAGCCGAAGCGCTCGGCCGCCGTTTCGATCACGGCGCGCGCTCGGGGCTCTTCCATGTGCCTCAAGCGGAACTCGACCGGGTCGACGCGCGCCTCCAGCGCGAGGTCGTCCATGAAGCTCTCCAGCGCGAAGACGTTGGCATAAGCGCCGAGCGCGCGCAGGGCGGAGACCCGGACCGGCATGTCGGGCAGGAAGTGCCAGAGCACACGGCGATTCGAGAACGCGTAGAGCGGATTGGCATTGCGATCGCCATTGCCGGACGGCGTGATCCTGAGCTGGGCCGCGGGCGGCGCGAAGCTTTCGCCCACGTGGCGGGCTGCCAGGAGCGCACCGGCGCCTCCCGGCCGCGTCGAATGCGTGTTGCTCCAGAGATCGTAGTTCCAGTGCGTGATCCGGCCGCTCTGGTCGAGCGTGGCCTCGACTTCCGCCAGCATCGCGGGGCCGTAGGGCTCCCACGCATGCTCCTGCTCACGCATCCACTGCACCCGGACTGGGCGGCCCGGCACGGCGCGGGCGATGAAAGCCGCATCGGCCGCCGCGTCGTCGGCACCATTGTGGCCGTAGCAGCCCGCGCCCTCCGCATGGATGACGTGAACCCGCTCGATCGGCATGCCGAGGAACTCAGCGATCGCCTCGCGATCCGGATAGACGCCTTGCGTGTGCGACCAGATGGTAAGGCCGTCCTCGTTCATCAGCGCGACCGCGCAGGAGGGGCCGATCGAACCGTGGATCTGGTAGGGCCGCGTGAAGCGTGCACGGAACACCTGCGCCCCGGAGGGCGGTGTCGGCGAGCCTTCCTCCGCCACCGTTCCCACCTCGCGCTCCAGGCTGCGCAGCACGGCAGGCAGGTCGGCGCGGTCCGGCAACATCGCGCGCTCCTCCCATTGCGCGGCCGCCGCGAGCGCGCGCATCGCTTTCACCGCCTGGAACTCTCCTTGCGCCACCACGGCGAGGAAATTGCCGTCGCGCGCCACCGACACGACGCCCGGCATCGCCTGAACGGCGCTCGCGTCGACGGAGACCAAGCGCGCGGCCGGGCTCGGCGGACGCACGACGCGCGCATGGAGCATGCCCTCCAGCCGCAGATCGTGCACATAGGCCTGGCCGCCGGTCACCTTCGCGGGAATGTCGACACGGGAGAGCGACTGGCCCATGACTTTGAAGCTGCCCTGCTGCTTGAGCGGGGCATTCGGCTGCGCCTCGACATGCAGGTTGATGGCGGAGGCCAGATCGCCGTAGCCGATGCTGCGCCCATCCGGGCCGTGGACGGCCTTGCCTTCCGCCCTGAGCGTTCCCGCGGACGCACCGATTTGTTGCGCCGCCTGCTCCAACAGGAGCGCCCGCACGTGAGCTGCCGCGTTGCGGATCGCGGTGCCGCTGTTCTGCATCGACTGGCTGCCGGCCGTGAAGCCTTCATCGGGCGTGCGGGCGGTATCGGCTGTCACCAGATGGATCTCATCCGGCGTCACCTCCAGCTCCTCCGCCGCAACCTGGATCAAGGCGGTCTTGATGCCCTGGCCTAGTTCGGCCTTGCCGGTGAACACCGTGATCTCGCCGCTCGCGTCGACCCGGATCCAGGAATCCAGGAACGGCGCGTCATCGAGGCTGCCCGGCAGCGCCACGCCGGCTTCCTGCGCCGGCACGTGCCGGGCGATGGCGAAGCTGACCACGAGGGCGCCTGCGCCCACGAACAGGCTGCGGCGCGTGAGAGCGGAGCGATCGACGTTCGTCATCAGCCGGCCTCCTTCTCGGTCGAGGCGCTTGCCTGCTGCATCAGCTCCTTCGCCCGGTGGATTGCGCGCAGGATCCGCATATGCGTGCCGCAGCGGCACAGGTTGAAATCCAATGCCTGCCGGATCTCCCGCTCATCGGCGCTGGGGTTCTCCTGCAGCAGCGCTTGGGCGCGCATCATGATTCCCGGGATGCAGTAGCCGCATTGGGCGGCCTGCTCCTCGATGAAGGCGCGCTGCATCGGGCCGGGATTGTCGATCGTGCCGAGCCCCTCCGCCGTCGTGACCGCGCGCCCCTCCAGGAGGAGGATGGGCGTGATGCAGGACAAGGCGGCCTTGCCATCCACCATGACCGTGCAGGAGCCGCATTGCCCCAGGCCGCACCCGAACTTGGCGCCGTTCAGCGCCAGCTCGTTGCGCAGCACATAGAGCAGCGGCGTCTCCGGATCGGAGTCGATCTCGTGGCTGGTGCCGTTCACATTGAATCTGATGGCCATGATCAATCCCTCGCGCCGACATTGGCGGGCGACCGCTCGATGCCGTCCGTCGGCAAGACACGCACGTAATTCTCGCCGGTGCGGGTTCTGCGCACGAGCTCCGGCAATCCGCTCCAGGCGGGCGCATTCGTGAAGCGCTCCCGCATGTGCTCCAGCAGCGCCACCATCTCCTCATCCGACAGCACGCTGCCGAAGGCCGGCATGACGGAACTCGCCTCGCCATCCGCCGGCGGCAGGCCGAACAGCGTCACGTTGACGATGTTCTGCGGGTTCGGTGCATTCACCGCCGTGCTCAGCGACAGGGGCAACCCGCCGAATGGCTGCGGGCGTGCGCCGTCGTGGCAGGAGGCGCAAGCGGCGGCGTAGATTGCCGCACCGCGGCCTTGCACCGGCGTTTCGGGTGAAGCCTGACTGTCCGCTGCCGCCACCTGGGAGTCGTCGACCGGCGCAAAAACGGCGCGCAACTCCTCGCCCCGCGCGCGACGCTCCGCGCCTGGCTCGCCCATGACGCTCTTAACGTATTGAGCGATGGCGGCGATATCCTGGTCCGGCAAGCCGGCCAGATTGCCCGTCACCTCGGCCATCGGGCCGCGCGAGACGCCGTGAAGCTGATGCCACCCGTGGCGCAGATAGAAGGCGAGGTCATCCACCTCCCACGGAACGGGCGCGGGGGATTCGCGATTGATCGCATAGGCGGTCCAGCCCTCCGCCTCGCCGCCGCCATAGTGATGATCCGCGTCCAGCGCGCCGAGAGCATTGCGCGGGGTGTGACAGGACCCGCAATGGCCAAGCCCCTCCGCCAGATAGGCGCCGCGGTTCCATGCCTCGTCTTGCCCGGGATCGGGCTCAAAGGGGCCTTCCTCGAAATAGAGGAGCTTCCAGCCGGCGATCGCGACGCGGATGTTGAACGGGAATCGCAGCTCGTTTTCGGGCAGCGTGGCGCGGACCGGCGGTCGGGTCATCAGATAGGCATAGAGCGCGCGGTTGTCCTCGTCCGACACGCGGGTGAAGTGATCATAGGGGAACACGGGATAAAGGTGCCGCCCGTCCCGGTGAACGCCTCGCCGCATGCTGCGGATGAAGGCTTCTTCGCTCCAGCTTCCGATCCCGGTCTCCTCGTCTGGCGTGATGTTGGTTGAATAGATCGTGCCGAACGGCGTCGGCAAAGGCAGGCCGCCAGCGAAAGATTGGCCGCCCGGAACCGTGTGGCAGGCGATGCAATTGCCGACGGCGGCCAGTTGCGCGCCCCTCTGGACCAGAGGCTGATCGAAACCGGCGGGATCAGGACGAGCGATGCGCTCGATATCCGGTTGCCACGCCAGGATAAGGAATCCGGCGCAGACCGCTACGAGAATGAGTCCCAGACCAAGGAGGATGTAGCGAAGCCGCATGTGTCAGCACCCAGCACACCAACACGGCATCTGATGATTTGTTCGCGGAAAACAGCATGGGTCCGATTGACGGAGCGGAATAGCGCCTCCCCGCCCCGCATATCGCGGGACAGGGAGGCGGAACGCGTTATGCCAATTGGTCGCGGATCGGCAGGCGCCGGATGCGCTTGCGGGTGGCCGCGAAGATCGCGTTGGTGAGCGCCGGCGCGACCGGCGGCACGCCGGGCTCTCCGACGCCGCCCAATGGCAGGCTGTAGTCGCTCGCCGGCATCAGGTGGACGTTGATCTCCTTCGGCGCGGCGTCGATGCGGGTGACCTCGAAAGTGTCGAAGTTGGTCTGCTCCGCCCGGCCGTTCTTGAACGTGATCTCGCCGAGGGTGGCGAGACTGACGCCCATCACGACCGCGCCCTCCATCTGCGAGCGGATGCGATCGGGATTGATCTGCGGCCCGCAATCGATTGCGATGTCGACGCGCGGGATGGTAAGCGCGCCGCCCTCGCCGACTTGCACCTCCACCGCCGCCGCGACGTAGCTCACGAAGCTGCGATGGCCGGCGATGCCGAGGCCGCTTCCCTGCGGCAGAGTGCGGCCCCATCCAATGCCTTCCGCCGCGGTCTGGATCACGCCGCGCAGCCGCCCGGTATCGAGCAGGTAGACGGAAGGATCCTCGCCGTAGTTCCACTTGACCGACAGGTTGCGCAAATCGACCTGGCGGGCAGGGCCGATCAACTCCAGGAGGTAATCCTTCTGATCGCGGCCGGCCGCAGCCGCCAGCTCTGCCGCAAAGGACTGGATCGCGAAGGCGTGCGGGACGTTGTAGACCGAGCGGAACCAGCCGATGCGGGTATGCGCCGCCGCCTCCGGATTCTCGATCCGCACATTCGGGATGTCGAACGGCACGTCCACCAGACCCATGCCCATTTCCCAATCCGCCTCGTGCTTCGGATCGGGCGCGAAGATCGACATGATGGTCGGCGCCGCGCTGCGATGCAGCCAGGCAACCGGCTTGCCTGAGTCATCCAGCGCCGCCTCGATCCGTTCCATCGACACGGCATGGAAGTAGTCGTTGACGAGATCGTCCTCGCGAGTCCAGGTCACCTTGACCGGCGTGCCGCCCATCGCCTGCGACAACAATCCGGCCTCGACCACGTAATCCGGTTTGGACTTGCGGCCGAACCCGCCGCCGAGCAGCGTGACATTGACGGTCACGTTCTCGACCGGGATGCCCAGGCGCTGCGCAAGATGGTCGCGCGTGGCCTGCGGCGACTGCACGCAAGACCAGGCTTCGCATTTACCATCGGCGACCCGGACCAGGGCCGCCGGCGGCTCCATGGTGGCGTGCGCGAGATACGGGATATAGTACTCCGCCTCGATGCGCTTCGCCGCACCGGCGAAGGCCTTGTCCGCATCGCCTTCCTCGCGGACAACCGCGCCAGGCTTGCGCACGGCGGCCTCGAGCGTCGCCTTGTATTCCTCCGACGAATAGGACGCGTTCGGCCCGTCGTCCCACTCGATCTTCAGCGCCTCGCGCCCCTTCATCGCGGCCCAGGTGTTGGTCGCCACCACGGCGATGCCGCCGAGCGGCAGGAAAACCGCGGGTGCCGGCGTCGGATCGATGGCGATGACCTTCAGCACGCCCGGCACCTTGAGCGCCTCGGCATCGTCGTAAGACTTGACCGTGCCGCCGAAGACCGGCGGACGCGCGATGACGGCATGGACCATGCCGTCGAGCTTGGCATCGATGCCGTATTGCGCCCTGCCGGTGCTGATATCGAGGCCGTCGATGAGCGGCGTCTCGCCCTTGCCGATGTAGTGGAATTTTGCGGGGTCCTTGAGCTTCAGGCTCTCGCGCGACGGCACCGGCAGATCGGCCGCCGCCTTCGCCACCTCGCCAAAGCCGAGGCGGCGGTTGGAGGTCGTGTGCACGATCTCGTGGTTGTTGGCTTCGACCTCCGCGACCGGCACACCCCATTGGTTGGCAGCCGCCTGCTCCAGCATCTGGCGCGCTGCGGCGCCCATGCGGCGGAGCGTCATGAAGTGATGACGCATGCTGCGCGAGCCATCGGTGTCCTGATTGCCGAAGCGCGGCTCATCGCCGGGCGCCTGGGCGACCTTGACCCGGGACCAATCGGCCTCGAGCTCGTCGGCCACGACGAGCGGCCAGCTGGTGCGCACGCCCTGCCCCATCTCGGACCGATGGCAGAGGACGGTGACGGTGCCGTCCTCGCCAATGGCGATGAAGATCTTCGGATCCTCACGTAGGCCGTTCGCCATGCCCTCGCCGGCATATTTCTCCGCCTCCTGCGCGCGCGCGGGAAGGCCGACGCTGAGGATAAGGCTGCCCGCCGCGATCCCGGTCAGGAAAGCACGGCGGCTCACATTGGCGATCGGGGCGCCAAACATGCGGCCAAGATTCTGATCGTGTTTCATTGCGCACCTGCCATTTTCGTAGCGGCCTGCTTGATCGCGGCGCGGATGCGGGGATAGGTACCGCAGCGGCAAATGTTGCCGCTCATCGCGGCGTCGATATCCGCGTCGGTCGGGTTCGGCGTATCTTTCAGCAGCGAGGCGGCCTGCATGATCTGCCCGCCCTGGCAATAGCCGCATTGCGGCACATTGGCCTCGCGCCAGGCGGCCTGCACCGGATGGTTGCCGTCGGGCGACAGGCCCTCGATGGTCGTGACGGTGGTGCCGACCGCGTCGGAGACGAAGGTCTGACACGACCGCACCGCCGTCCCGTCGAGGTGCACGGTGCAGGCCCCGCACAGCGCCTGCCCGCAGCCAAACTTGGTGCCCGTCATGCCGAGCACGTCGCGCAGTACCCAGAGCAGCGGCATCTCGCCATCGACATCGACGGTGTGGTCCGCTCCATTGACATTGAGTGTGTAGGCCATGATCCCTCCAGACTGGTTCACTTGCGGCTAGCAGATCAGGCCGTCGCGCCGTGACGTGACGCGGCGCAGCGGCTGGGAAACAAGGTAAGCTTTCAACCGCTGGCACAATCGCGCGGTCGAGTCACTGAGACTTTGGAACTAGGAATGCGAGGTGTCGAAAAACCGCACGCTGACCGTGCGTATTCGCTCGTACGAAACGCAAGATCGGCGAAGCTTCATTGTAGCGCTTTTCCTTCGCGTCCGAAAAGCGCGTGATGGATGACGCGCCCAAATCGCGACAATGGATCACGGGCGGCTCACGGCATGAGGCGCCAGACGATGGTCTCGCGCGTTGTCCTGTCTTCCAGCTCCAGGCTGGTCGGCACCTGGTAGCGGGCGAGTTCCAGCAGGCCGGATTCCGGGAGATAGGCGCGGCCGGGATCACCCATCAGGATGGCGACCCCGCGCCCGGCGAGCATGCGGAACCAGGCGATGACCCGCTCCGCCATCGGCCGCTCGTAGCAGACGTCTCCTGCGAGCACGACGTCCCAACGCGGCGCGCTGCCGACTAAGTCCTCCCGCACCAGGTCGATGGCCACATTGTTGGTGCGGGCATTGAGCGCGATGGCGGCGAGGGCGAAATCGTCGATCTCCGCCGCCTGGACCTTTGCCGCGCCGGCCTTCGCCGCGCCGATGGCGGAAAGGCCGCTGCCCGCTGCGAAATCCAGCACGGTCTTGCCTTTCACCCACTCGGGATGATCCATCAGGAAGCGGGTCAGCGCCTGCCCGCCCGCCCAGGCGAAGGCCCAATAGGGTGGGGGCAGGTTGATCGCGGCCAGCGTTGCTTCGGTCGCCTCCCAGATCGGCGTGATCTCGGTTGCGAGGTGGAGCCTGAGTTCCGGTGTGAGCGGCGGGGCCGCGATCGCTGTCTGTGCCTGGATGAAGGCGATGGGATCGGCCGTGGGTGATCCGGTCACGACCAGAGCCGCCCGAGCACGATGCCGGCAAGCAGGATCCATCCGATGAAGCGGTTGCTGCGGAACTTGGCGAGGCAGTCCTTGGGATCGTCGAGAGCGACGGTCTCCAGCTGCCATCTGAGATGCAGCGCCACGCCAAGCAGGACGATGTAATAGATCCAGGACAGGCCGGCCAGCGCGCCGGAAGCGACCAGTAGCGCCAGCATCGCGGCGTCGAAGCGGAGCAGCCACGCCTTGGTGTCCTTGCCGAGCTTCAGCGCCGTCGATTTGACGCCGATCAGTGCATCGTCGTCCTTGTCCTGGTGGGCGTAGATGGTGTCGTAGCTCAGGGTCCAGAAGAAGCCCGCGGCGTAGAGCAGAACGGCGGGCCAGGCCACCTCGTCCCGCACCGCCGCCCAGCCCATCAGCGCGCCCCAGTTAAACGTGAGGCCGAGAAAGGCCTGCGGCCACCAGGTTATGCGCTTCATGAAGGGATAGACCGCCACCAGGATCAGCGACGCCACGCCGAGCCAGATTGCCGTCGCCGACAATTGCAGCAGGATGACAAGGCCGATGGCTAGCTGCAGCCCGAGGAACGCGAAGGCCTGCGTCAGGCTGAGGCGGCCGCTGGCGAGCGGCCTGGTCGCGGTGCGCGCGACCTGCGCATCGATGTCGCGGTCGACGATGTCGTTGACAGTGCAGCCCGCCCCGCGCATCACCAGCGCGCCGATGCCGAACAGGATTATCACCCATAAATCCGGCCATTGTCCGGGCGCCGCCGCCAGCGCGATGGACCACCAGCAGGGGAACAGCAGCAGCCAGGTGCCGATCGGCCGGTCGAGCCGCGCCAGCCGCGCATAGGGCCGCAATTCGGCCGGCACATGCCGGTCGATCCAGTCCCCCACTTGAATGTCGGCGGCGCTGCTCATATTGGTGGCGATAAGGTCGTTACGGGGACAAGGTCGTTGATGCAAGGGTCGGTGTCAATTTTCTCAACGGGCTGCAGTTGCCAGACTCCGTCATCCCAAGGCTTGGCCCCGGTGGGACCAACTTGGGGATCCACGAGTTTGCTTGCCAGTGCGGGGTCTTGCATCGGGAAACGCGTGGATGGCAAGGCCAAGCCTTGCCATGACGACAGTGGCGTTGTGCGGCGGTCATGATCCCGCGCCTTTTCGTGGAGCATGCCCTTGCAATTGGCGCGACCGTCACGGCCGACGAGCGCGCGCATCATTATCTGCGCAACGTGATGCGCCGCGCGGCGGACGATGCGCTGGTGCTGTTCAATGGACGCGACGGCGAGTTCGAAGCGGAGATCACCGCGATCGACAAGCGCAAGGCGGAGATCAGGGTCACGCGGCTGCGGCGCGCCCAGGACGGCGCGGCGGACATCACCCTCTGCTTCGCGCCGCTGAAGAAGGACGCGGTCGACTTCCTGGTCGAGAAGGCGACGGAATTGGGCGTTGCCGCCTTCCAGCCGGTGATCACGCGGCGAACGGTCGCAAGCCGCCTCAACCTGGAGCGGCTGCGCGCCAATGCCATCGAGGCGGCGGAGCAATCGGAGCGACTGACCGTCCCGGAGGTGCGCGCGCCGCTCGCCTTCGACGCGCTGCTGGAGGCTTGGCAGCCGAACCGGCATATGGTCCTGTGCGCGGAAGCCGGCCCTGCGGCGCCGATCGCGGATGCGTTCAAGGCACTCACGCGCGATGTGAGCCAACCTAACGCGTGGGCCATATTTTGCGGGCCTGAAGGGGGATTTCATGTGAGCGAGCTTGACCGGTTGCGCGATCTGCCCTTTGTTACCGCCGTCGGGCTTGGACCTCGTATCCTGCGGGCCGACACGGCGGCGCTCACCGCGCTCGCCGTCTTTCAAGCAATCCTGGGCGACGGCAAGCTGCGACCGCCGCATCCGATGGCGCCGATCGGCGGCGGGGTCGATCCCGGAGCCGGAGGCGGAGAGTAGGAGCATCGATGTCGGCACCACCCAACGCAGGCGGCGCACCGATCACCAGCAAGCGCCAGCTGGTCGAGTATTTCGAGGCGGGCTGCAAGCCGCGCGCCGATTGGCGCATCGGCACGGAGCACGAGAAGTTCGTGTTCGACCTCAAGACGCTTCGCACCGTCAGCTACGAGCAGCCCAACGGCATCGCGGCGATTCTGCGCGGGCTGCAGCGCTTCGGCTGGCAGCCCATAGAGGAGCATGGCAACGTCATTGCGCTCAGCATGGAGGGCTGCAGCATCACGCTGGAGCCGGGCGGGCAGTTCGAGCTGTCCGGGGCGCCGCTGCGCTCCATCCACGAGACCTGCGCCGAAGTCGGCCGGCATCTGCAGCAGGTGAAGGAAGTCGGCGGCGAGCTGGGCGTTGGGCTGCTCGGCATGGGCATGAACCCGAAATGGCCGCGCGAGGACACGCCCTGGATGCCCAAGGGCCGCTACAAGATCATGCGCCAGCAGATGGAGCGCAAGGGCAAGCTCGGCATCGACATGATGATCCGCACCTGCACGGTGCAGACCAACCTCGATTTCGCCAGCGAAGCCGACATGGTGAAGAAGCTGCGCGTGTCGCTGGCCTTGCAGCCGGTCGCCACCGCCTTGTTTGCCGATTCGCCCTTCACCGACGGCAAGGCCAACGGCTTCATGAGCTATCGCAGCCACATCTGGACCGACACCGATCCGGACCGCTGCGGCACCCTTCCCTTCGCATTCGAGAGCGGCATGGGCTTCGAGCGCTATGTCGACTACATGCTCGATGTGCCGATGTATTTCGTCTATCGCGACGGCGAGTATATCGATGCCGCCGGCCAGTCCTTCCGCGATTTCATGAACGGCAAGCTGCCCGCCCTGCCGGGCGAGATCCCGACCTTGGGCGACTGGTCGGATCACGTGACCACGGCTTTTCCGGAAGTGCGCCTGAAGCGCTATATCGAAATGCGCGGCGCCGATGGCGGGCCGTGGGACCGCTTGTGTGCCCTGCCCGCGTTGTGGGTCGGCCTGCTCTATGACGACCAGGCGCTGGACGCCGCCTGGGACCTGGTCAAGGACTGGAATGCGGAGGAGCACGCCATGCTGCGCGACGAGGTGCCGAAGCAGGCGCTGCACGTGCCGTTCCGGCATCGCAAGCTGCAGCACTGGGCGCTCGAGGTGATCGCGATCGCGCGCGCCGGATTGCAGCGGCGCGCCGCGCTCGACCGGATCGGCGGCGATGAATCCGGGTTCCTCAACGTGCTGCAGGAAATCGCCGAAAGCGGCAAGTGCCCGGCCGAGGAGAAGCTCGAGCTTTATAACGGCCGCTGGAGCCGCAGCGTCGACCCGGTGTTCACGGAATTCGCCTACTGAACTCAGAGGTCGGAAGTCGGAAGCCAGACGGCCGAGCATGGGGTAAGATCGGACTTCCGACGTGTGAAGCGGAGGACCATGCGCGTCACGGTCAACGGCATTGATCTGGCTTGCCAGGTGGATGGGCCCGACGACAAGCCGGTCCTCGTCCTCTCTCACACCCTGGCGACCAGCCGTGCGATGTGGCGGCGGCAGATCCCGCACTTCGCCCAGCGCTATCGGGTGGTCAGCTACGACATGCGCGGCCACGGCGAGAGCGCCGCACCGGATCATCCCTACAGCATCGAGATGCTGGGCGACGACGTGATCGGCCTGCTTGACGGCCTCGGGATCGCGAGGCCGGCCGTCTTCCTCGGCATCTCCATCGGCGGCATGATCGGCCAGGCCCTGGCACTGCGCCACCCCAGGCGCTTCCGGGCCATCATCCTCGCCAACACGGTAAGCCGCACCGCGCCCGAGGGCGCGGCGATGTGGGAGCAACGCATCGAGGCCATCCGCAAGGACGGCGTCGAGGGCCAGGTCCAGTCGACACTGGAACGCTGGCTGTCGCCCGAATTCCGCGCGCGCGAACCGGAGACCACCCAATGGGTCGCGGACATGATCCGCGCCACGCCGGCCGCCGGCATGATCGGCTGCGCCAGGGCCATCCAGAAGCTGGACTACACCAATCGGCTTGCTCAGGTCACGCTGCCGGCCCTCGTCATCGCCGGCGAGCAGGATCCTGGTGCGTCGGTCGCCGCATCGCAGGCGATTCATGAGCGGATCAAGGGCTCTCGCCTCGAGATCATGCCCGACTGCCGGCATCAGACGCCGATCGAGGCGCCCGACCGGTTCAACCGGATCGTCGACGAATTTCTCGCGCGGCTGGGATCGTGATGGACTGCCCGCTTGCGATGATCCGGCGCCGCTTTGCCGAAGAGATCGCAAGGCAGCGCAAGATCACGGACCAGCGGCTGATCGATACCTTCGCCAGCGTGCCGCGCGAGCGATTCCTGGGCCCCGGGCCATGGCACGTTCTTGGTGACGCGCCGGACTACTTCCTGACCGATGGCGATGACCCGGCACTGATCTATATCGATGCGGCGATTGCGCTGGATGCCAGACGAGGCATCAACAATGGCCAGCCCGGTCTCCACATGGGAATGCTTGCGAGACTCAAACCACGGCCAGGCGATCACATCGTTCAGATCGGCGTGGGCGGCGGATACTACACCGCCATCATCGCGCAACTCGTGCAGCCCGGCGGGCGTGTCACAGCCATTGAGTATGATGCCGAGTTGGCGCAACGGGCAACCGAGAACCTGGCCGAGGAACCGGCAGCCCGCGTCGTTTGCGCCGATGGCACGAAACATGACTTCGATCCGGCGGACGGAATCTATGTCAATGCCGGCGCCACCCGCCCAAGTCCGCTCTGGCTCGACAAGCTGAAGATCGGCAGCCGCCTCATCATGATTCTGACGACCGATGATCATGACGGCCAGATCCTGGGCATCGGACGCCTGTCAACCGGCTACGCTGCCCGGTTGCTGGGGCCGTGCGGATTCATCCATTGCATCAACGCACGAGACCCTGCGAGCGAGGCTGCGCTGTCGGCCGCGCTGGGGAGAGGCAATATGGACTCCGTTCAATCCCTGCGCCGCGATGCGCACGAACCGGACGAGGCCTGCTGGATGCATTGCGACGGCTTCTGCCTGTCGCGGCAGGAGCCGATGTAGAAGGAGCGGCTGCGATCGAGCCAGGACCGGTCCGTCAGCACCCGGTGAAGCTCGATCGCGCCGCCCATCGGGAGCGCGCCCGGCGCTGCTCTCCGATTCAGTCCGAATCAGACTTCCTGCCGAAGCGATCCTTGGACCACTGATCGGCCATTTCCCGCCGCACGTCCGGCGGCAGCTTCTGCGCGATTTCCACCATCACCTGGAGGCCGAACTGCCGCATCGCCTGGCTCCGCTGCGACAGCTCGGCCAAGGCCTGGTCAAGCTGCGCCTGGTCGATGGTGTCCGCCTTCAGCACGTCCGCCACCTTCATGCGGGCCTGCCGGATCGCGTCGAGATGAGTGTCGAATTCCGGCTTGTGGGACTCGAACACCTGCTTCATCAGCGGACGCGCCTCCTCCGGCACGCCCATCATCATCGGGCCGCCGAAGAAGCGGTGGCGCGGCCCGTCGTGCCAGCGCTCGCCCAGCGTCATCCCGGCGAGCAGCAGGTTGACGCACAGCGACGCGATCAGCGCGACCACGACCACCGTCCCGGTGCGACCGGTCAAAGTCATTGCAGGTCTCCTATCGTGGTCGGCACGCTGGGGAACACCAGCGACACCAGCTCCTCGTTCGTGGCGACGGCGGCGACATCCGTAGTCTCGACGGCCCCGCTGGAGCCCAGCCAGAAGCCGATCGCCAGCGAGGCGAAGGCGGCGGTCATGCTGGCCGCCCAGGGCGCCGATACGCCATCCAGCCAGCGTCGCCAAAAGGGCGCCGGCCGCGCGTCGCGCGGATGCTCCAGCGGGATGCGCGCGATCCGCCGCTGCAGGTCCGCAGGCGCGGCGCGCGGCGCCATCCTTTGCTCCAACTGTCGCTCGAACAGGTCTCGTTCCGTCATGGCTGCATCCATCCTTGCCCGGCGAGGTGATCGCGCAACTCGCGCTTGGCGCGCACCAGCAGGGCTTCAAACGCCTTGACCGATATATCCATCGCCTCGGCCGCTTCGGAGTTGCGCAGGCCGGCGGTGTAGGTCAGCACGATCGCCGCGCGCTGCCGCTCCGGCAGCATGGCCACCGCTTGATCCAGCGCCCGGTTCCGCTCCGCCTCCAGGAGATCATCCTCGGCATTCGCATCCGGATCCCGCGGCTCCTCGATCGAATCGAGATCGGCGCCTTTCGGCCGCCGCTTCAGGTCCAGGCAACGGTTGACGACCACGCGATAGAGCCAGGTCGAGAACTGCGCCTGGCCCGGCCGCCAGGATTCCGGCTTCGTCCACAGCCGCAGGAAGACGTCCTGCACCACGTCCTCCGCATCGGCGCGGCTGCCGGTCATGCGCAGGGCCGCGCCGTAGGCGCGATCGAGATGGCGCCGCGACAACCGGTCGAACGCTCCGCGGTCGCCGTGCGCGATTGCCTGCAACAGCTCTGCGTCGCCATCGACCAGTTCCGCCGCTTGCACGCTTCGCGCCCCTGCCGCTGTCGCCAACGCCATCTCTTGTATCACGATCGCCCGCGCCGTCATGGCGCGACGCCCCCTTCTGCGTTACTGCGCCGGCGCCTCGCCGCCTTCCGGAGCGACCTGCGCCGGCTTGTGACGCTTCGGCAGCTCTTCCTTGGCGATCATGCCGTCGCCGTTGTCGTCGAGCCTGGCGAACATCCTGTCGCCGGCCGCCGCGAACTCGGCGTTCGTGATCTTGCCGTCACCGTCGGTGTCGAGCCGTTTCATGAAGCCGCCGTGCTTCCTCTTGCCATCGACATCGGCCTCGCTCTTTTCCGGCTTGTTCATGCGCTGGTGCCAGGCCTCGCGCGCCTTGTCGATCTCCGCCTGGTCGACCGCGCCGTCGGCGTTGGCATCGAGCTTGCCGAACATGGCGGTCTGGCCGGCGGCGAATTCGTCCTTGCTCACGAAGCCGTCGCTGTTGCTGTCCGCGCGATCGAACAGGCCGGGGCCTCTCTCAGCCAAGGCCGCGCCGCTCAGGGCGGTCAGGCCAAGCGCGGCGGAGAGGGCGAGTGCAAAACTTCTACGCATGTGGGTTCCTTTTGGCTGGGGGTCGATAGCGACCCTATGCCAGTTCTAACGAGCCTGGAGAGGAAACCCTGCGAATGCAGCTAATTAATTGCTATTACTGGATTTCTTCGGGACTGAGACGGCCATCCCCGTCCAGATCGAGCTGGCTGAACACCCGGGCGCCGGAAACCAGGAATTCCGAGTAGGTGCACAGCCCGTCGCCATCCTCGTCCCAGCATTCGAACAGGCCGGATTGGGATGCGCCCATCGCGCCCAGCAGTTCCTCGTTCGACAGCGCGAAATCGCCGTCGTGGTCGGCGGACTGGAAGAAGCTGTCCCGCGCGGTTTCCAGATCGAGCACGCTCATGCCGCCGAAAGACTGCGCCGCTGCGTGCGGCACGATCGCCGGCGCAGTACAGGCAAGAACCAGCGCCGCGACCAAGACCCGCGGCACGCTCCTGATGTGCTTGAGCGCCATATCATCCTCTGCCTCGCTGTTACGACGATGGGGCAAAGCTTCAAGCCTCATGCGCTGAGCCCACGCCGCCCCATTTCCAGGAACTTGTCGCGGCGCGATTCGCGCAGCGTCGTGCCGTCCTGGTTCGACATCGAGTGTAGCGCACGCTCGACAGCATCGCCTAGCGCGGCGATCGCCTGTTCCTTGGCGCGGTGTGAGCCGCCGAGCGGCTCGGGCACGATCTCGTCGATCACGCCGAGCGCCTTGAGGTCGGCGGCGGTCAGCTTCAAGGCCTCGGCCGCTTCCTGTGCGTTGGTCGCGCTGCGCCAGAGAATCGACGCGCAGCCTTCCGGCGAGATGACCGAATAGACCGAGTGCTCCAGCATGATGATGTAATTCGCGGCGGCAAGCGCGATCGCGCCGCCGCTGCCGCCTTCGCCGATGATGGCGGAGACAAACGGCGCCTTCACCTTGAGGCAGGCCTCGATCGAGCGGGCGATCGCCTCGGCCTGGCCGCGCGCTTCCGCATCGACGCCGGGATAGGCGCCGGGGGTGTCGACAAGCGTCACCACCGGCAGCGCGAAGCGATCGGCCAACTCCATCAGGCGCACCGCCTTGCGATAGCCTTCCGGCTTGGCCATGCCGAAATTGTGCTTCACGCGCGTGGTGGTATCGGCGCCCTTCTCGTGCCCCATGATGACGACGGGCGTGCCACGGAACCGGCCGAGCCCGCCCTGGATCGCCTTGTCGTCGGCGAACGAGCGATCGCCTGCCAGCGGCACGAAATCCTCGACCAGGGCATCGACATAGTCGAAGAAATGCGGACGCTCCGGGTGGCGCGCGACCTGCGTCTTCTGCCACGCCGTGAGCTTGGAATAGGTCTGCCGCAGCAGCTTGTCGGCCTTGCCCTGCAGACGCGAGATCTCTTCCGCGATGTTCATGTCATCTGCGTTCGACAGATGCCGAAGCTCGGCGATCTTGCCTTCGAGCTCCGCGATCGGCTTTTCGAAATCGAGAAAGGTTGGCATGAAATGCGCCCAGGCTGCCGATCTCAGTGCGCGCCGGAGATCTGCTGCGCCTTGGCGACCAGAACCTCCGCTTGGCGGATCGATGCCAAGTCGATCAGGCGGCCGTCAAGCGCCACCGCGCCGCGGCCCTCCTTCTGCGCCTGGGCCATCGCCTCCAGGATGCGACGCGCCTTGGTCACTTCCGCGTCGCTCGGGCTGAAGAGCTCGTTCGCGAGCGCGACCTGGCTGGGATGGATCGCCCACTTGCCTTCGCAGCCGAGAACCCCGGCGCGATCGCCGGCCGCGCGATAGCCGTCGGGATCGGAGAAATCGCCGAACGGGCCGTCGATGGGCCGCAGGCCGTTGGCGCGCGCGGCCACCACCATGCGCGCGATGGCATAGTGCCACATGTCGCCCCAATGCGTGTCGCGGTTGCCGGCATCGTCCTTGTCGGTGAGGACCGCGTAGCTGGGATTGGCGCCGCCGATATTGGTGGTGCGCGCCTTGGTGGAAGCGGCGTAATCCGCGACGCCAAAATGCAGGCTCTCATTGCGCTTCGAGGCGGCGGCGATCTCGTGCACGTTCTGCATGCCGAGCGCGGTTTCGATGATCATCTCGAAGCCGATGCGCTTCTTGCGGCCGACGGCCGCCTCGCATTGCGTGACCAGCATGTCTACGGCGTAGACATCGGAGGCCGTGCCGACCTTCGGGATCATGATGAGGTCGAGGCGCTCACCGCTCTGCTCGATCACGTCGACCACGTCGCGGTACATGTAGTGCGTATCGAGGCCGTTGATGCGCACCGACAGGGTCTTGTTGCCCCAGTCGATGTCGCGCAAGGCCTGGATGATGTTCTTGCGCGCCTGCGGCTTGTCATCCGGCGCGACCGCGTCCTCGAGGTCGAGGAAAACCACGTCGGCCGCGGATTTGGCGGCCTTCTCGAACAATTGCGGCTGGGAACCGGGGACCGCCAGCTCGCTGCGATTCAACCGGGCCGGCGCCTGCTCGATGATCTTGAAGCTCATGGGGTCCCCAAAATGGTTAAGGCGGCCGGGATGGGCGGCCCGGCCCGCATCGTTAACGTATCCGCAGGTTTATTGGCGGCCCAAGGGCAACCTGTCAATCCCGCCAACCAAGAGACGCCATTCCGGCCGCCTCACTGCTTGCGCGCCCGCGACGCCTTTGCCAGCGGATGCGCTTCGGCCACCAGGGCGGCAAGCCGGCCGGTCGCGACGTGGGTATAGATCTGCGTCGTCGCGATGTCGGCATGGCCCAGCATCTTCTGCAAAGCGCGCAGATCCGCGCCGCGATCCAGCAGGTGCGTCGCGAAGGCGTGGCGCAGCACGTGCGGCGAGACGCGCGCGGGGTCGATGCCGGCCTTGACGGCGGCGTCCTTCAGCAACTGGCCGAGGCGCTGGCGCGTGAGGTGGCCGCTGCCGCCGCGCGAGGGGAACAGCCAGGGCGATGCCTTGACCGAACGCGGCAGGAACCTGTCGCGCACAGAGAGATAGGCGGTGAGGGCCTGCCTGGCGGCGTCACCCAGGGGCACCAGCCGTTCCTTCGCACCCTTGCCGCGCACCACCAGGAAAGGCTGATCGCGCTTGGCGGCGGCCAGCGGCAGGCCGACCAGCTCCGAGACGCGCAGCCCACTGCCATAGATGAGCTCGATGAGCGCGCCGAGGCGCAATGCCGCCGCCTTGTCTTCGCGCGCGACCATGTCGATCATCGCCGCGACCTCGGTCTCGGACAGGACCTTCGGCAAGGGCCGGCCGCGCTTCGGCGCATCGAGCGCGGCGGTGGGGTCGTCCTTGCGCACGCCTTCCGCCACCAGGAACTTGAAATACTGCCGGAGCGCACTCAGGCGCCGCGCGGCGGTCGCAGGTTTCAGCTTCTGGCGGCCTAGCGATTCCACATAGCCGCGCAGCGTCTCGATCGACGCGTCGGCAAGATCGCCGCGATCGCGCAGGGAATCGGCCGCATCCTTGAGGTCGCGCCGATAGGCGTCGATCGTGTTGGCGGAAGCGTTGCGTTCCGCCATCAGCATTTCGTGGAAGGTTTCCCAGTGGCGGGTTGCCGGCCTGGTCTCGTCCAGCGGCAGAGCGCGCTGCCGGCCCAAGCCTAGAGTCCCGCCACGATCGCCGCTTCGATGCCGATGCGCCGCGCTTCCTCTTCGAGGCCGACGGCCCGGAGCCCGCCCAGCGCCTGCGCGAGGGTCGCACTGCCCGCATTCGCGAGGCCCCGGCCACCGAGCGCGATCAGGGACAGCAGCACGGTCTCGCCGCGCCGGCCGGCTTGCGCCGACGAGCCGATCGCCGCCGCCTCGCCGCTCGCCACCGGCGCAATCCCGCCGGGCAGGCCAAGGCCGGCCTCGATGCCCCGCAGGCGCTCGGCGATGGCGGGATTGCCGCCGGCCTGCTGCCAAGCGAGGACCGGATCGGCATCATAGGTTCCGGTGAGGCCCGCCATCTGCGCCAGGATTTGCAGGCCGGGAAGCGCCCGCGCGATCTCGGGCTGCGCGGCCGAGGCGCCTTGCGCCAGGTTGAGCCAGAAGCCGCCGCGCTCGAGATTGCCGGACCAGAACATCAAGCGTGCGGCTTCCGGCGCGAACCAGGCGAGGTTCGGGGCCGGCGTCACTCTTTCGGCGATGGGGCGGTAGAGCGCACCGAGCGAGAAATAGCTGCCCCGCGCCCGCGCGCTCAGCAGCGCGCGCTGCACAAATTCTGCCCTGCGCAGCGGATCGAACGCTAGGTCGGCTGCCTGGTACAGTTGCGCGCGGGTCAGCGGCGAATCCGGCATGGCGAGCGGATCGCCGGACAGCTTGGCCTGGCGATAGAGCTGGACCAACTCATCCGCGCTGACGAGCCCGCCGGCGAAGGCGTTCTCTCCCGCTTCAATGCGCTGCTCGAGCGGGAGCGTCGCATCGCGCGCCGCCGTGGCAGCGCCGGCGAGACCCGACGGCTTCGGCGCCGCGGCATTCTCAGCGCTCGCCGGCTTCACGCCGGCCTTCAGCATCATGGTGGAGAGCAGCGGGTCGCCGCTGCCGGCCTGGCTCGCCTTGGCCTTGCTTTCGCCCAGCAGCGCGGAGGCGAGCGCAATGAAGGTCCTGGTATCGGCGTCCTTGTCCGGCGTCTCGCGGATGAGGTCCAGGCCGAGCGTTGCCTGCTCGGTCTGGCCGCGCTCGATCTGGCAGAACAGCAATGCCTTGCGCCAATAGAGATCGAGGATCGACCGGCTGCCGGCGACCTCGTCCACCTTGGCGCAGGCCCCGTGCATGTCACCCGCGCCCAGCGCCTTTTCGAACGCGCCCCTGGCATCGGTCGGCGTGGCGCTGGCGCCGGCCCGGCTCAGCATCAGCGCTTCCGTGCTGAAGCCCATGGCGTGCAGCCGCTCGGCGCGCAGCGGCACAATCGGGTCGATCCCGCTGATGGCGCTCGGCCCCGCGGCCTTGGTCAGCAGCAGGCGCAACTGGAGATCGCGCAAGGAGGGCTGGGTCTGCGGCGCCGGCAGCTTTGGTATCAAGGAGATGAGTTGCGCGCCGTTCGAGCCTTGCCAGATATTGGCGCCGAGCCCTGCATTGCCGTCGTCCAGCAGGCCGGGCGCGCCGGCATCGGTCGTCGCGGGCGCAGGCTGCGCGCCGCCCAATGCGGCCGGCTGCAAGCCTGGGTCGACCGGTGGCGGCTGTCCCTCGGCCGGCGGCAGCGCCAGCGGCGGCAATGGCGCGCTATCGATCCCGCTCTGGCCGGTATCTGTGCTCGGCGACGGTGCCGCAGGCTGGCCGCCGGGTTGTTCGTTGGGTAGCTGGTCGGGAAGGCCGATCGGCACGGGATCCGACGCAGCCAGCACGGCGGCAGGCGAAAGGCTCAGGAGCAGCGCGCCGATCGCGGCCGCGCCAATTCCAATGCGTGCGGCGCTATTGAAGCGAGAGGCGGTCATTCGGGATCGGGATCTCCACTGTGCCGGGAGGCATCGGTGGCTCCCACAGCGCCAGGAACACGGCCATGCCCCCGGCCCCGACCAGAAGCAGCACCACCAGAACCATCACCAGCTTACCCATAATCTACGGCTTCGCCCCATGGAGATCGATCATTTGTCCCACGAAATCCGCAACATAGGCCCGAGTCGCGGTCGCCGTGGACGGGCTGTAACTTGCCACAGGGCTTTCGATTCATGCTAGTGTTCAAATATGGCCAAAACACGTCAAAACCCGGCGAGGCGGCGGTGATTCCCGGCGGCGGCGCGCAGCAGAGCGACGATCCGGAAACCTCTCGGCGCCCCCGCGCACGCGGCAAAGGCACCGCTCCCGCGCAGATGATTGCCGAGCGACTGAACAAGACCATCGTCCTGGTCGGCCTTATGGGCGCAGGCAAGAGCTGCGTCGGCAAGCGACTGGCGGCGTGCCTCGGCCTGCCTTTCATCGATGCCGACCGGGAGATCGAGGCCGCGGCCGGCGGCTGCTCGATCTCCGACATCTTCGCCATCCATGGCGAGAAGGTGTTTCGGGACGGCGAACGGCGGGTGATCCAGCGCCTGCTCGGCAATCCGATGCACGTGCTGGCGACCGGCGGCGGCGCCTTCATGGATGCCTCGACCCGAGCGCTGATCAGGGAGCGGGGCCTGTCGATCTGGCTGAAGGCCGAACTCGATCAGTTGATGAAGCGCGTCGGCCGGCGCGGCGACCGCCCGCTGCTCCAGAACGTGGACCCGCGCGCCAAGCTCGCCGAGCTGATCGAGGTGCGCTACCCGATCTATGCCGAGGCCGACCTGACGGTCGACAGCGCGGACGGGCCGCCGGACGTGACGGTCCAGCGCGTGCTGCAGGCAATCGAAGCGGAACTCGACCGGACCACCCAGCCATGACCATCATCGATCGTTCGGCGGTCGACGTGGTGCGCGTCGATCTCGGACCGCGCAGCTATGACATCAAGATCGGCGGCGGATTGGTGGCGCGGGCGGGCGAGATGGTCGCGCCGGTGCTGAAGCAGAAGCGCACGATCATCGTGACCGACACGCATGTGGCGCGCTGGTACCTGGACGAGTTGCAGCAATCGCTGCACGGCGCCGGCGTCAGCAGCGAGGCGATCGTCCTGGAGCCCGGCGAAGGCACGAAGAGCTTCGAGCAGCTTGAAGCCCTGTGCAGCCGCCTGCTCGACCTGAAGGTGGAGCGCTCCACCACGGTCATCGCGCTGGGCGGCGGCGTGATCGGCGATTTGACCGGCTTCGCGGCCTCGGTCGTGCTGCGTGGCATCGACTTCATCCAGCTTCCCACGACGCTGCTGGCGCAGGTGGATTCCTCGGTCGGCGGCAAGACCGGCATCAACACCGCGCAGGGCAAGAACCTGGTCGGCAGCTTCCACCAGCCCCGGCTGCTGCTCGTCGACATCGAGGTGCTGGACACGCTGCCGCGGCGCGAGCTGCTGGCCGGCTATGCCGAGGTCGTGAAATACGGGCTGATCAACGATCCCGCCTTTTTCACCTGGTGCGAGGGGCACGGCGCGGGGGTCATCTCCGGCGATGCCGGGGCGCGGCGCCATGCCATCGCGCAAAGCTGTCGCGCCAAGGCCGCCATCGTGGGCGCGGACGAGCGGGAATCCGGCGCGCGGGCCCTGCTCAATCTAGGCCACACGTTCGGCCACGCGCTGGAGGCGGAATGCGGCTATTCGGACGATCTGCTGCACGGCGAAGCGGTCGCCATCGGCATGGTGATGGCCTATGACCTGTCCGCGCGGCTCGGGCTCTGCCCGCTGGAGGACGCAGCGCGGGTGCAGCGGCACCTGGCGAGCCTCGGACTGCCAACCTCTCCCGCCTGGATCGACGGGCGGAGCTGGTCGTCGGCGCGTCTGATCGAGCACATGTCGCAAGACAAGAAGGTGAAAGACGGCCGCATCGGCTTCGTCCTGACTCGCGGCATCGGCCAAGCCTTCACGCCGGCCTATGTGGAGCTTGCCGAGGTCGCCGCGATGCTGGACGAATCGATCGCCGCCTGACCCCTCCACGTTCCCCAAGATTGATCGGATGATCGGACCACGACCATGATCGTCGAACTTCAATTGCTTCTCCTGCTGGTGCTGCTCGGCTGTTCGGCATTCTTCTCCGGCTCGGAGACCGCCATTACGGCGGCGTCGCGCGCCAGGATCTACGCACTGTCCGCGCAGGGCGATCGCCGCGCCGCGCGGGTCGAACGGCTGCACGGCCAGATGGAGCGGGTGATCGCGACCATCCTGCTCGGCAATACATTCGTGAACAACTTCGCCGCCGCCCTCACGGCGGTGATCTTCGCGACCTATTTCGGCTCCAGCGGCGGCATGGTGGTCGTCGCCTCGGTCTGCATCACCGCCGCGATCTTCATCTTCAGCGAGGTACTGCCCAAGACCTACGCGGTCAACAATCCGGAGCGCGTCGCGATGGCGATGGCCCCGGTCCTGTCGGCGATCGTGAGGGTCACCTATCCCCTGACCCATGTCACCCAGATCATCATCAATGGCGTGCTGTCGCTGTTTGGGGTCAAGGTGGAGCGCGAACCCGGCGCCGAGGAGAGCCTGGAAGAGCTGCGCGGCGCGATCGACCTGCATTCCGAATCGGCGGAGGAGATCCGCGAAGCCGGCGCGATGCTGCATTCGATCCTCGACCTCGACGAAGTGCCGGTTTCCGACATCATGACCCACCGGCGCAACATGACCATGATCGACGCCGATCTGCCACCGGAGCAGCTCGTGCGGCAGGTGCTGGACAGCCCGCACACGCGCATCCCCCTGTGGCGCAAGGAGCCGGACAACATCATCGGCGTCCTGCATGCGAAGGGCCTGCTGCGCGCGCTGCACAACAACAGCTGGCGCCTGCAGGGCATCGACGTGGTCGCCCTGTCGGCCGAGCCCTGGTTCATCCCCGAGGGCACCACGCTGCTGAGCCAGCTCGAGGCCTTCAAGACCCGGCGGGAGCATTTCGCCATCGTGGTCGACGAATATGGCGCGCTGATGGGCGTGGTGACGCTGGAGGACATCCTGGAGGAGATCGTCGGCGACATCGCGGACGAGCACGACATGACAGTCGAAGGCGTCGTGCAGGAGGAGGAAGGCAGTTACATCGTCGAAGGCAGCGTCACGCTGCGCGACCTCAACCGCGAGCTGGACTGGGACCTGCCGGATGACCGGGCGTCGACCCTGGCCGGCCTCATCCTCCACGAGGCGCGGCAAATTCCGCTGCAGGGGCAGGTCTTCACCTTCTACAATCTGCGCTTCGAGATCCTGGAGCGGCAGCGCAACCAGATCCGCAAGATCCGCGTGACGCCGCTGGAGCCGAAGGAAACGGACGCCGACAAGGGCGCGGTTGCGCAGCGTCAGGCGGGCGGACAGGCCTAGGAGGAGGCAGCGGACATGATGGTCACGACCACCAACACGATCGAGGGGCGGCGCGTCGCCGAATATATCGGCATCACCCATGGCTGCGCGGTCATGGGCAGCAATCTGTTCCGCGATTTCTTCGCCGGCATCCGCGACGTGGTCGGCGGCCGGGTCGCGTCCTATGAGACCGTGCTGGCGGATGCCAAGACGGCCGCGCTGGACGACCTCATCGCGCGTGCCAAGACGATGGGCGCCGATGCCGTGATCGGCGTCAGCTTCGACCACGATTCGATCGGCGGCGACAGCAAGACCATCCTGATGGTGAGCGCGACGGGCACGGCCGTCCGGCTCGGCTGATTGGAGGCGCGATGGCGAACCCCAGCAGCGCCGCGTTGAGCGCGCCGACGGCGCGCGAGGCGCAGCATTTCCGGAACTACGAGTTCGGCGGCTATCGCCGCGCCGATGGGCTGTTCGACATCGAAGGGCGGATGACCGACACCAAGAGCTATGCCTTTCCCAACGCATGGCGGGAGACGATCGCAGCGGGCGAACCGGTCCACGACATGCGCATCCGCCTGACCCTGGATGAGCATTTCGTCATCCGGGACGTGGAGTGCGTGACGGCGGCCGGCCCTTACGAGATCTGCCCCGCGATCACGCCGGCCTTCGCCGCGCTCAAGGGCGAACGTGTGGGGCGCGGCTGGTCGCGCCTCCTGCGGGAGAAGTTCGGCGGCCGCCATGGCTGCGTGCATCACGTCGAGATGCTGCGCGCGATGGCGACGGTGGCGTTCCAGACGCTCTATGGCTGGCAGGAGCGCCGCCGGCGCGAAGGCGGATCGGACAAGACCGACGGCCCGCCGGAGCGCGAGGCCGCGCCGCGGCGCAAGCCCGGCTTCATCGATTCGTGTCACGCCTTGGCCAGCGATGGCGAGATCGTGCGCACGAAGTTCCCGCAGTTCCACGAAGCGCGGAAGTAGCCGAGAAGGCCGGTTCGCACAATCGTCATGGGCGTCGCTTTGATGGGCCAGGCCCGATCGTTGCCGACAACTCGTGGATCCCAAGGCCAAGCCTTGGAAGATGAGGAGCGTCCGTCAGCCGCCGAGGCTCATGTCTCCGGCGCGGTCGCCGTCAGCGCGAGCGCATGCACGGGTCCTGCCAGTTCCTCCGCCAGCACCTGATACACCGCGCGCTGGCGCTCGACGCGGGACTTCCCGGCGAAGGCATGCGCCACGATCTCCACGCGGAAATGCGTCTCTCCGCTCTCGCGCCAGCCGGCATGGCCGTGATGCTGGTTGGTCTCGTCGATCACGGCCAGCGATTCCGGCTGGAATGCCATGCGCAATTTGCGTTCGATCCGATCTGCGACCTGGCCCATAGTGCGGCCCCTGGAAATGAATATCACATCGCCGATTGCCTAGCAGGCGGCGCGACCAAGACGCAAGACAGCCTTGAACGATTCAGCGACCTCGCCCGCCAAGACCAGTGTTCCCCTGTCCCGCGGCGCGGCCTATGCGGTGCTGGCCGCCCTGGTCCTGATCTGGGGCGCCAATTGGCCGATCATGAAGCTGGTCGTGCAGGCGATGCCGCCGCTCTGGTTCGTGGTGACGCGCCTCGCGGTCGGCGCCGTGTGCCTGTTCGCTTTGCTGCTGGCGACCGGACGGCTCGAGAAGCCGACGCGCGAGGACTGGCCGGTCATCCTCTCCGTGTCGGTGTTCCAGATGTGGCTGTTCATGGGCCTCACCACCATCGCCATCCAGTTCGTGCCGGCCGGGCGATCCGCGATTCTGTCCTATACCTCGCCGCTGTGGGTGCTGCCGGCCGCGGTCCTCCTGTTCGGCGAAAGGCTGACGCGCTGGAAGCTGGCCGGCATGGCGCTCGGCCTCGGCGGCCTCATCGTGCTGCTCAATCCGGCGAGCATCGCGTGGGACGACCGCGACGTGCTGGTCGGCAATTTCCTGCTGCTGCTCGGCGCCGGCATGTGGGCGGTTGCCATCCTGCATACCCGCCGGCACCGCTGGCATCTCTCGCCGCTGCAGCTGGCGCCGTTCCAGATGGCGCTGCTGATCGTGCCGGCGTGCCTTCTCGCCTGGGTGCTGGAAGGGCCGTTCCGCGCCGAATGGTCATGGCAGTTGATCGCGATGATCGTGTATAATGGTCCACTCGCCACCGCTTTCGCCTTCTGGGCGTCCGTGAGCATTCAGCGCGCGCTGCCTTCCACCACGGTGTCGCTCTCCTATCTCGCGGTGCCGGCCTGGGGCTTGATCGCATCGACCCTGTGGCTCGGCGAAGCGTTGCCGGTGAGCCTCATCCTTGGCGGCATCTTGATCCTGCTGGGCGTTGCGGCGATCGCCACCGGCGACGTGCGCCGCCGCTGACATGCGACCAAGAGCGCCTTTCCCTTGCTTGTGACGCGGTCAATTCCCATACTGTGTCGATGAGCAGAGCGAGCACTCAGAATTCGGGACAAAATGCCGGGAATTCGCAGGCCGCGTCCGTCGACGGCGCGCGCAAGCGGCGGCCGCGCTTCTATGAGCCGGAGACGCCGCCGCAGCCGACTCATTGCCAGCACCCCGATTGCGAGCTGCCCGGCGTCTATCGGGCGCCGAAATCGCGCACGCAATTGAACGAGTATTTCTGGTTCTGCCTGGAACATGTGCGCGACTACAACAAGGCGTGGGATTACTACGCCGGCATGAGCCAGGCGGAGATCGAACGCCACGTGCGCAACGACGTGGTCGGCGGACGCCCCACCTGGCCGCTCGGCAAATGGGGGGCCCACGGGCCGCGCGGGCAAGCCTATACCGTGCGCTCGGAGTTCGTTCCGGACGACGTTGCGGAGGCGCTGAACGGCGCCCGGGCGAAGGAGCAGCGCGAACGCGAGCTGCGCCGGCGCAACGCGCGGCTCAGCAAGGAGGAGCAGGCCCTGGCCGTCCTGGACCTCGCCGCGCCGGTCACCATGCAGGAGATCCGCACCCGTTACCGGGAACTGGTCAAGAAGCTGCATCCGGACGCCAATGGCGGCGACAAATCGGCCGAAGAACGGTTGAAGGTGGTGAACCAGGCCTACAGCACCCTGAAAGCCGCCGCGCTCGATTGAATCGAGACATTTTTGGGCCTATATGCGCATTGCAGGGTTGACGCTGGCGCAATTCCGCACGTCGGCTGTGGCCTAGCCGGGCCGGTCGGAATCCGGTAAAACCACCTCGCATTCGAGGAAAATCAGGATTTTTGGAGATGGCGACCACCACCGCCGCGCCAGCGGAGAAAGCGACATTGCCCGACATCACCATTTCGGTGCGCCAGGTCTTCGGCCTGGAGTCCGAGATGCAGGTGCCCGGCTACAGCCAGCGTACCGAGCATGTGCCGGATGTCGACGAGAGCTATCGCTTCGACCACGACACCACGATGGCGATCCTGGCCGGCTTTGCCTACAACCGCCGCGTCATGATCCAGGGCTATCACGGGACGGGCAAGTCCACCCATATCGAGCAGGTGGCGGCGCGCCTCAACTGGCCCTGCATCCGCGTCAACCTGGACAGCCATATCAGCCGCATCGACCTGATCGGCAAGGACGCGATCGTGCTGCGCGACGGCAAGCAGGTGACGGAGTACCGGGAAGGCCTACTGCCCTGGGCGCTGCAGCACCCGACCGCCCTGGTGTTCGACGAATACGACGCCGGCCGGCCGGACGTGATGTTCGTGATCCAGCGTGTGCTGGAGGTCGAGGGCAAGCTGACCCTGCTCGACCAGAATCGCGTGATCCGCCCGCATCCGGCGTTCCGCCTGTTCTCTACCGCCAATACGGTGGGCCTCGGCGACACGACGGGCCTTTATCACGGCACGCAGCAGATCAACCAAGGCCAGATGGACCGCTGGAACATCGTGGCCACGCTGAACTACCTGCCGCATGAGGACGAGATCGGCATCGTGCTGGCGAAGTCGCCGAGCTACGACAACGAGGCCGGCCGCAAGACCATCAAGGCGATGGTCTCCTGCGCCGAGCTGACGCGCGCCGGCTTCATCAATGGCGACATCTCGACCGTCATGAGCCCCCGCACCGTCATCACCTGGGCGGAAAACGCGCGCATCTTCGGCGACATCGGCTTCGCGTTCCGCGTCTCGTTCCTCAACAAGTGCGACGAGCTGGAGCGTCCGGTGGTCGCCGAATATTTCCAGCGCTGCTTCGGCACCGACCTGAAGGAGGTCGCGGGCAAGGTACAGCTCGCCTGACGCGGGTGAAACGATGACCAACAAGCCGGCGAACGCGATCGAGGAGTTCCGCCGCGCGACCGGCGCAGCGATGCGCGCGATCGCGGAGCGCAACGACCTGCAGGCTAGCTTCGCGCCAGGCCCCGCCGCCCTGCTGGGGAGCGAGGCGCGCCTGCCGCTGCCGTCCAAGGCGCTGCCCGCAAGCGAGGTGGCGCAGACCCGCGGCGAGGCCGACGCGATCGCGCTGAAGCTCAAGCACCACAATGCGGGCGTCCATGCCAAGGAATGCCCGAAGACCCCGCTCGCCCGCGATGTGTTCAACGCGGTCGAGCAGGCGCGCTACGAGGCGCTCGGCGCGCGCAAGATGACGGGCGTGAAGCAGAACCTGCGCGCCGCGCTGGAGGAGCAGTGCCGCGTCAAGGGCTATGCCCGCATCAACACGCGAGAGGAAGGCAACCTGGCCGAGGTGATGCGCCTGATGGTGCGCGAGGCCCTGACCGGCGATGCCGTTCCGGATTCGGCGCGCGCCATGGTCAATGCCTGGCGCTCCGATTTCGCGCAGAAAGTCCTGGAGGACGTGGCGGAGCTCAAGGACAAGCTCGCCAACCAGCGCAACTTCGCCAAGGCGGTGCGGCGCCTGCTTGCGGACATGGAACTGGAGCAGACCGACGAGGAGCTCGAGAGCGAGCGCGACGACCAGGAAGACCAGGACCAGCAGGACCCGAACAAGCAGCAGCAGCCGCAACAGAAGAGCGGCAAGCAGCAGCAATCCGAATCCACCACGCAGATGGATGCGCAGCAGGAGGCCGAAGCCGAGGCCGAGGAGACTGACTCGGGCGAGCAGGACATGGAGATGCCGGCCCAGGGCGGCGAAGAGCAGCCCGGCAATCCCGGTCGCCGCAACGACGAACCGATCCAGAAGCGCCGCAACGAGCCGCTCTACAAGAGCTTCACCACCCAGTTCGACGAGGTGGTCGAGGCGCCGGAGCTGTGCGACCCCGACGAGCTGACGCGGCTGCGCGCCCTGCTCGACCAGCAGCTCAATGCCTTGCAGACGGTGGTGGCGAAGCTTGCCAACCGGCTGCAGCGGCGCCTGCTCGCCAAGCAGAACCGGTCGTGGATCTTCGATCTCGAGGAGGGCCTGCTCGACAGCAAGCGCCTGCCGCGGGTGATCGTGAATCCGGACCTGCCGCTGTCCTACAAGCGCGAGACGGACACGGAGTTCCGCGACACCGTCGTCACGCTGCTGATCGACAATTCTGGCTCCATGCGCGGGCGGCCGATCACCGTCGCCGCCATGACCGGCGATATCTTGGCGCGCACGCTCGAGCGCTGCGGCGTCAAGGTGGAGATCCTAGGCTTCACGACACGCATGTGGAAGGGCGGCCAGTCGCGCGAGGCCTGGATCAATGCCGGCAAGCCGGCCAATCCGGGCCGCCTCAACGACCTGCGCCACATCGTCTACAAGGCAGCCGATGCGCCCTGGCGGCGCGCGCGCAAGAACCTCGGCCTCATGCTGCGCGAAGGCATCCTCAAGGAGAACATCGACGGCGAGGCGCTGCTGTGGGCGCATAACCGCCTGGTCCAGCGCAGCGAGCAGCGCCGCATCCTGATGGTGATCTCCGACGGCGCGCCGGTGGACGATTCAACGCTGTCGGTCAACCCAGGCAATTACCTGGAGCAGCATTTGCGCGAGGTGATCGACTGGATCGAGACCCGGTCTCCGGTCGAGCTGCTCGCGATCGGTATCGGCCACGACGTGACGCGCTACTACCGCCGTGCCGTCACCATCGTCGACGCCGAGCAGCTTGGCGGCGCCGTGCTGGAACAGCTCGCCGCCCTGTTCGAGGAAGATGCCGGCGCCCGCGGCCGCCACGCCGCCCGGCGCTGGGTCATGGCGCACTAGCGCCGCAGCGCGGCGGCGCGGGAACCAGCCGCGCGTTCAGCCAGTTGATACCGAGTGACGACACGCGCCTGTGCCGGCCGGCGCGCGCTCATCCCCTCCTGCCGCAGGATGTCCGGATCGCCATGGAGATCGAATGTTCGACTGGATCGGCTCCTTCATGGAGCGGACGGGCTATGTCGGGATCGCGCTCCTGATGTTGCTGGAGAATGTCTTTCCGCCGATCCCGTCCGAGCTCATCATGCCCCTGGCAGGCTTCAAGGCGGCGCGCGGCGAGTTCAACCTGACGCTCGTGGTGCTGGCCGGCTCCTTCGGCTCGGTTGCGGGAGCGGTTTTCTGGTACTACGTGGGGCGCTGGCTCGGCCGCGAGCGCTTAAAAAAGCTTGCCGCCCGGCATGGCCGCTGGCTGACGGTGTCGCCCCAGGATATCGACGCGGCGGCAAGCTGGTTTCAGCGTCATTGCGGCAAATCGGTCCTGATCGGACGGCTCGTCCCGACCGTCAGGACACTGATTTCGATTCCGGCGGGCATCGCCGAAATGCCGTTGCGCAAGTTTCTTGCCTATTCGGCGGTCGGCACCGCGATGTGGTCGGGATTTCTGGCAGCCACGGGATACGCGCTCGAGGACCAGTATCGGAATGTCGCGGGTTGGGTGAACCCCGTCACCAACATCCTGATCGGTGTCCTCATCGCCTGGTACGCCTATCGCGTTATCACCTTTCGCTCGAAGGATGGGTGAAAGCGCGGCCGGTTCATTCGTCCGGGCCGCCGCTACAGGGAGGACGGAACCATGGCCCATTCACCAACCGACCGTCATCTGGAAAGGGCGGAGCTTGAGCGCACGATCAAGGACAAGCGCCGCGCCGTTCTCGTCGTCAATACGCGCTCGCGAAGCGGCGCGCGGGCCTATGCGGAAGCCAAGGAGCGGCTTGCCGCGGCCGGCATCGAGCTGGATGCGGCCTATCCGATTCGTCACGCCGAGCGGCTGCCTGAGATCGTGCGTGAGGAAATTGCGAAGGGTCGCAAGCTGATCATCGTTGGCGGCGGAGACGGCACGATCAGCTCCGTTGTAGATCATTTCGCATATGTCGATGTCGTTTTCGGATTGCTGCCGCTCGGAACGGCGAACAGTTTTGCCCGCACGCTCGGAATTCCGCTGGACCTGCAGGGCGCGATCGACGTGCTCGCCACCGGAAAGATCGCGGAAATCGACCTCGGCAAGATCAACAACGACTATTTTGCCAATGGCTCCTCGATCGGCATGCCCAGCATTATTGGCCGGGCCACGCCGGCCAGCTTGAAAAAGTGGCTGGGACCCACGGCGTATGGGCTGGTCGCGGCCGTCGCATTCGCGCGCTACAAGCCGTTCCGTTGCATCGTGACCATTCATGGCGAGGAACGCTCGTTCGAGGCGCTCGATGTTCGGATCGCGAACGGCGCCTATCAAGGCGGCGTTTTGGTTGCCAGCGAGGCGGTTCTCCACGATGGCGAAATCGTGGTCCATATCCTCAAGGGCCGCTCCAAGTGGGCGTTGGCGAAGGATTGGGCGCGGCTTGCCCTGTCCGCACCGTTCGCGCCCGGCGACATCGAGGCCCTTCAGGCCCCTGAAGTGACCATCGACACGCGGCCAAGCCTATACGTTTCCGTCGACGGCGAAGTGATCACGCAGACACCGATCCATGTATCGGTCGCGCGCAAGGCGCTGCTTCTGATCGTGCCTGCGTCCAGCTGACCGGACAACACTGCGCGCGGCGGCAGTTGCGGCGCTGGCGTATGCCGCCGTGCATCAATGACCTCAGGGCGGAGGAGCTTGTCATGGTCCGAGTGGACTTGCAGGCGGGTGCCATGTAATCTCGCGCTTTAGGATGAGGATGGCGCCGCTGAAGCCCAGAGAGGCGGCGCAAGTCCTCCATGCGCATCCACATCCCCTTATGACACCGGATCAAATTCTTCGCGACATCTTCGGCTATCCATCCTTCCGCCCCGGGCAGGAGGAGATCATCGATCTCATCCTCGAAGGCGACAGCGTGCTGGCGGTGATGCCGACCGGCTCAGGCAAGTCGCTGTGCTACCAGATCCCGGCTCTTATCCTCGAGAAGCCGACCATCGTGGTTTCGCCGCTGATGGCGCTGATGGACGACCAGGTCGCCGGGCTGCGGGCCGATGGCGTGGAGGCGGCGTGCATCCATTCCGGCATGAGCCGGGATGCGCAGATCGCGGAGTGGCGCAAGGTCACATCCGGCAAGGCGAAGCTGCTTTATCTCGCGCCGGAGCGATTGATGTCGGACAACATGCTGGCGGCCTTGCACCGGCTCGACCCGCACCTCTTCGTCATCGACGAGGCGCATTGCATCTCCAAATGGGGGCCGAGCTTCCGGCCGGAATACGAGCAGCTTGCGCGGCTCAAGGACCTGTTCCCGGAGGCGCGCATCGCTGCCTTCACGGCAACGGCGGACAAGGCCACGCGCGCGGACATCGCACAGAAACTGTTCAAGGGCGAGAGCCGCATCATCGTGCATGGCTTTGACCGGCCGAATTTGCGCCTCGGCGTTGCGCAGAAGACCCATTGGTCGAAGCAGCTTCTGGCGTTTCTCGCCGACAAGAAGGGGCAATCCGGCATCGTCTACTGCCTGTCGCGCAAGTTCACCGAGGAGGTCGCCGGCTTCCTGCAGGAAGAGGGCTGGAACGCCATTCCATATCACGCCGGCCAGGAGGCCGACACGCGCAAGCGTAACCAGGATCGCTTCATGAGCGAGAACGAGGCGGTGATGGTGGCGACCATTGCCTTCGGCATGGGCATCGACAAGCCGGATATCCGTTATGTCTGCCATCTCAATCTGCCGGCCAGCATGGAGGCCTACTACCAGGAGATCGGACGCGCGGGACGCGACGACGCGCCGGCGGAGACGCTGCTGCTCTACGGCTATGACGATCTGCGCATGCGGCGCATGTTCATCGAGGAGGAAGGCAAGGACGAGGAGCACCGTCGCCGCGAGCATCGGCGCCTCGATGCGCTGATCGCCTATTGCGAATCCGCGGAGTGCCGGCGCATTGCCCTGCTCGGCTATTTCGACGAGAAGACCGGGCCGTGCGGCAATTGCGACAACTGCCTCAACCCGCCGACCTTGGTCGAGGCGACGCGTCAGGCGCAGATGCTGCTCTCAGCGATCCATCGCACCGGCCAGGCCTTTGGCGCCGGCCACGTAATCGACGTGCTGGTGGGCGCGGAGACGGAGAAGATGCGCGAGCGCGGCCATGACCGCCTGCCGACCTATGGAATCGGCAGGGAATTCCCGAAGCAGTACTGGCAGTCGCTGGTGCGCCAGGCCGTCGCCGGCGGGCAGATCGCCATCAACATCGCGAAATATGGCGGCCTCGAGATAACCGAACGGGGGCGCGCGATCCTCAAGGGCGAGATGTCGTTTTTCTTCCGCGAGCCGGGCAAGAAGGCCGCCCGCGCGTCGCGCCGAGCCCCGCGCGCCGCAACCGGCGACGGCCGCGAAGTGGACTCGACGCTGCTGGCGAAGCTGAAGGCGCTGCGCCTCGACCTCGCCCGCGCCCAGCAGGTGCCGGCCTATGTCGTCTTTCCCGACACGACCCTGATCGAGATGGCGCGGCTGCGGCCGGGCTCGCTCGAGGAGATGCGCTCCATCAGCGGCATCGGCCCGCGCAAGCTGGAGCAGTTCGGCGCGCAATTCCTCGCAGTCACCCGGCAACCGCCCTCCTAGAACGGATACGGCCCGTCGTATTCCCCGATATAGCTGAGATGCGTCACGAGGCCAACGCCCGGCCGCCACTGATGCAGGGCAACCGCCGGCGGCTCCATCGAATACATCAGCGGCGCATCGGGCGAGAGGCCAAGCGTCGCCTGATGCGCGGTGCTGGGCGCGACCGAGGCGATGGTGCCGGCCCAGCGCATCTGGATCGGCCGGTGGACGTGGCCGCACAGGATGCGCTCGACATTGGGGCGGCGTTGAACGATCGCCCCCAGCCGGTCGGCCCCGACATTGAGCCGGGCCTCGTCGAACTCCTTCAGGCCGCATTCGAAAGGCGGATGATGCATGAAGAGGATCGTCGGCTTGCCGGATTCGGTGAGTCGCTCCTCCAGCCAGTCCAGCCGCCGTGCGCAGAGCTCGCCATGCGGCGCACCGGGCGTGAGCGTGTCCAGCGCGACGAGGCGCACCGGCCCGTCATCGACGACATACTGGATGAAATCGCCGGGCGGCAGATAGCGATGGTCGCCGAAGGCGGCACGCAGCGGATCGCGCAGGTCGTGATTGCCGGGGATCAAGTAGACCGGCATCGCAAGCGGCGCGAGCAGCTCCCGGAGGTGGGCATATTCCTCCGCCATGCCGGCATCGACTAGGTCGCCTGTCACCAGCACGACCTCTGGCACGGGACGAAGCGCAATGACATGCGCGACCGCCCGCGCCAGATGGCCGGCGGTGTCGACGCGTCCCATCGCCAGCACGCCCTTGGGCCGGATATGGGTGTCGGACATCTGCGCGATCAGCATGGCGACGCCTTAGCCGAGCGTCGCCTTCAGGAACGCCGCCGTGCGGTCCCACGCCAGGCGCGCATCCTCCGCGTCGTAGTGATCGCCGGTGGGATTGGCGAAGGCATGGTTGGCATCGTAGCGATGCACCTCCAGCACCTTGCCGGCCTGCTTCATCGCCGCTTCGAAGCCGTCCACCATCGCTGGACTGATCCACTGGTCCTCGTTGGCGAAGTGACCGAGGACGGGACCTTTCAGGGATTTGAGCTCATCGGCCGAGCGCGCCACGTTGCCATAGTAGACGATGGCCGCATCGAGCGGCCGATCGAGCGCCGCCTGCAGCGCCATGCCGCCGCCGAAGCACCAGCCGATCGAGGCCGCCTTGCCGTTGCAATCGGGATGCTGGCGCAGCCACTCGACCCAGGTCGCCATGGTCTCGCTCGCCTCAGCCGGCACCACCGACGTCATCAGCTTCTGCGCGTCCTCGGGCGTGGCGGCGGACTTGCCGGCATAGAGATCGATCGCGAGGCCGAGATAGCCCTGCCGGGCGACCTCCGAGGCGACCGACTTGATCTGGTCGTTGAGGCCCCACCATTCGTGGATCAGCATGACCGCCGCCGCCGGCTTGCTGTCGGGCAGGGCCAGCGCGGCGGAGACCGGGCGACCGGGCGGCGTGTTGGTGGTGACCGTCTGCAGCGACGCGGCGGCCTTGGCGACCTTGGCCGGATCCGCGAGCAGGGCGGCGAGTGAAACCCCGGCGAGGCCGGCCACGACCTGGCGCCGCGAGGATGCGTAAGCAGACATGGATTGCAGTTTCATGACTTGCCTCATCGGTGGGTTTGCAGCGGCGGCAATGGTAATGCCGCCGGCGCTACCCGGCCAAGGGAATGATTGTCACCGCGCATCCGGCGCCGGAGTGGATCAGCGGCCGGCAATGGCCAGAGCCGAAGGCACCGCAGCCCGCCGGTTGCCGAGCTGGTTGAACGCGGCGCGCAGTTGGCCGATGCAGGTCGCAATCGCCTGCGGCGCCAAGGGCCCGTAGCCCAGGAGCAGGCCGCGGTAGCGGGGGCGCCCGATCGAATAGAGCGAGATCGCCGGAGCGGACAGGCCGTTGGCGACGCACGCTTCCGACAGGGCGCAATCGTCCAGGTCCGGCTCACCCAGCAGCGTCACATGCATGCCCCCGGCCGTATCGCCGACCGGCGTCACTTCCGGCACTTCGCGCGCTATTCCTTCGAGCAGCGCACTGCGGCGCGCGGCATAATGCCGCCGCATCGTGCGGATGTGGGCGGCGAAATGGCCCTCTTCGATGAAGGCGGCCATCGCCGACTGGATATAGGTCGGCGCCGGCCCATCGATGGAGCGCTTCGCTGCAGCGAATGTTTCTCGCAGCGCCCGCGGCACCACCGCATAGCCAAGCGTCAAGCCGGGGAACATCGACCGCGTGAACGTCCCGACAAAGATCACACGCCCGTCCCGGTCCAGGCGGTGCAGCGCCGGAATGTCGTGGCCGAGGGAGGGAAAGTCGCAGTCATACTCGTCCTCGATGATCCAGGCGTCATGGCTGCGAGCCCACGCCAGCAGCGCTTGCCGACGCACCAGCGGCAACACGCCGGAGGTCGGGAACTGGTGCGATGGTGTCGCGTGAATGAGCTTCGGCCGCGCGCACAGGGCTTGCGCCGCCTCGACATCCATTCCTTCGCTGTCCACCGGAACGGGGTGGGTCAGCAGCCCGGCGGCATCGAACGACAGCCGCGTGTCATAGCAGCCCGGATCCTCCAGCACCGCATGATCGCCGGCATCGCACAGCAGGCGGGTTGCCAGGTCGACCGATTGCAGACCGCCGGTGGTGATGACAACCTGGTCCGCATCGCAGTGGAGACCGCGCCACAGGCTGAGGTAGGAAGCCACCGCGCGGCGCAGCGATAGCTCGCCTGCCGGATCACCGGGCATCAGCATCTCGGGTTTGCGCCCGTTGAGCTGGCGCTGCACCAGCCCGTTCCATACGTCGTACGGGAACAGATCAACGCTCGGCCGGCTGGCGACGAACAGCGGGGCCAGCGCACCGCGATTGGCGCTGTCGAACCCGGCTGCGCGGCGGGCGAGCTTGATCGGTCGCTCCGCGGCCGCCGAAGGCTGCGGCAGGCGCACGATGTTCGGAACTTGCAGGTCGGGCGACACGTAGGTGCCGTCGCCGACCCGAGAAGTCAGATAGCCTTCGGCATGGAGATGATCGAACGCCGCCGCAACCGTGTTGCGCGAGAGACCCAGTTCAGCCGCCAAGGTGCGGGTGGACGGCAGCCTGCGATTGCGCGGCAACTCACCACAATCGATGGCACTGCGCAACCGCGCTGCCAGTTGGACATAGAGTGGAGTATCGCTGGCCTTGTCGAGGCCAGCCAGGAGAACCCCGCGCAGCGGACGCATCGCCACTACCCATCCTGAAACATGCTCTCGGTGCCAATACTGGCGAAGCGAGGGCACCAATCATAGGGCCATTTCCGAGTGGAGGGGGATGCCTTTCGCGCATGGCTGGAAGTCGCTCGTTCAGTCCACCAGCGCAGCGAGAGAAGCACAACGGCCATCGGCGAGAGGGAGCTTGCCGATGGCCGTTGTACGCTTACAATCCCGCGGCCAACCAGCTACGCCTTGGCGGAATGCAAGCGGATGGTGGGTACCCGTCGCGCGACGAACCCTTGCGGGCGCCAGACCATGATGGCGACCATGGCGGCGCCGAAAGCCAGCATGCGGAACTCGGCGAATTCGCGGCCGATCTCCGGCAGTATCACCAGCGCCATTGCGGCCAGGACGATCCCGATCTGGCTTCCCATGCCGCCCAACACGACGATCGCCAGCACGGTCGCGCTTTCCATGAAGGTGAAGCTTTCCGGGCTGATGAAGCCCTGCCGCGCCGCGAAGAACGCACCGGCAAAGCCGCCGAACATTGCCCCGATCGCGAAGGCGGAGAGCTTCGTGTTGGTGGGATTGATCCCGAGAGAGCGGCAGGCCGTTTCATCTTCGCGCAAGGCTTCCCAGGCACGGCCGATCGGCAGGCTTCTGAGCCGCTCCGTCACCGCATAGACGATCAATGCCAATGCCAGGATCACGAAGTAGAGGAAGATCAGCCGGTGCTCGGGTGCGAACTTCATGCCGAACGTGCTGGCAAAGGTCGGAATGTCCGTCTTGTTCGAGAACGGCAGCCCGAAGAAGCTGGGACGCGGAATGCTGCCGATCCCGTTGGGCCCATTGGTCACGTCCTGCCAGTTCACCAGCACCAGGCGGATGATCTCGCCGAACCCCAGCGTAACAATGGCGAGATAATCGCCCCGCAGCCTGAGGACAGGGAAGCCAAGCAGAATGCCGAAGGCGGCCGCCAGCGCGCCGGCCAGGGGCAGGCACTCCCAGAACGTCATGCCCGCATATTGCGCCAGCAGCGCGAAGCTGTACGCGCCGACGGCGTAGAAGGCGACATAGCCGAGATCCAGCAGTCCGGCCAGACCGACCACGATGTTCAAGCCCCAGCCAAGCATCACATAGATCAACACCGTGGTCGCAACATCCACGATGTAGCGGTCGGAAAAAGGTGCGAAGGGCAGCAGGATGGCAAGCAGCAGACCCGCGCGCTTGATGTGGCGCACCATGTGTGCATGCTTGCCGCTCGCGCGCAGCTCGATCTCCGGTGCCGCCTTGGCACGAACGCCGAGGCTGCGCAGGAACGTCAGAAGCAACCGTCCGGCGAACGCCGCGATCGCCGCAACAGCGACCCAGCCGAAGCGGTATTGCAGTCCGAGCGTTGCCTGGCCGACGTCAACCGTTTTCACGCCGACGATCGGCAGCGCGAGGAGGACCGCGACTCCCGCCGTCGCCAGGGCATCGGCGACGGCGGGTTTCAACGCGAAGGCGTGCGCCGCCCTATTGCGCATAGTCGAACGCGCCGTTCGACCACCGATAAAGAACGTAGTCCGGCTTCTTCAGGTCACCCTTCTCGTCGAAACTGAGGTCACCGACAATGGTCTTGAAGGTGTCCGAGCGCAGCGCCTGCGCCAGCGTCTCTGGATCGTCGGACTGCGCCGCGTCCATCGCCTGCGCGACCACCTGCACCGCGGCATAGTAGTAGAAAGTGAAGTTGTCGGGCTCCGGCCCCTCCTTGCGCAAGCGCTCGACCAGCGCGGCGTTCTCCGGATTGCGCTTCGGATCGGGTGCGTAGGTGAAGAGCGTGCCTTCGGCCGCTTCGCCGGCGATCGCCCAGAATTCCGGCGTGGCGATGCCCTCGGCCGCGATCACCTGCGGATGGAAGCCGGCTTGCGCCGCCTGGCGCATGATGAGGCCGAGCTCCGGATGATATCCGCCGTAATAGAGCACATCGATTCTCTCGTCCTTCAGGCGATTGATCAGAGGCGTGTAATCCTTTTCGCCGGCATTGAGCGAGTCCCGGTAGGCGGGCTCGATGCCGGCCGCCTGAAGGCTCTTTGTCATCTCTTCGGCAAGGCCCTTGCCATAGGCCTGCTTGTCGTCGACCACCGCGACGCGCTTGTCCCCGTGCTGCTCGATGATGAACTCGGCTGCGACCGAAGCCTGCTGGTCGTCACGCCCGCAGACCCGGAACACCGTGCCGAGCCCCTTCTCCGTCACCTGCGGATTGGTGGCGGAGCCCGTCACCATCAACATGCCCTCCTCGCCATAGACGTCCTCCGCCGCCAGCGTCGCGCCGGAGCACAGGTGCCCGATGATGTGCCGAACGCCCTGGGAGGCGAACTGGTTGGCGACCGCAACGGCCTGTTTCGGGTCGCAGGCATCGTCGCCAAGCTCGAGCTTCAATTGCTCGCCATTCGCACCGCCCTTGGCATTGATATCGGCGACCGCTGCCTCGGCACCGCGCCTGGCCTGCTCGCCGACCGGGGCCAGCTGACCCGAAATGCCGACCGCCAGACCCAGCGTGATGTCGGCCTGCGCCGGGGCGGCGACCAGCATTGCCGCGCCCAGCACGCTCAATAGAGTGCGTTTCATCTGTTCCCTTTCGGTGAATTACATCTGGCTGTAAGAGCCGGCGCGCCACTTGTAGAAGACGTAGGTGGGGCCGACGACGTCGCCCTTCTCGTCAAAGCGGATTTCGCCCAGCACGGTATTGAAAGCGTCCTGGTGCAGCACTGCGGTGAGATCTTCAAGCGCCGTGCTCTGCGCCTTCGCGGCCGCCTGCGCGAACACTTGCACCGCGGCATAGGTGTAGAGCGTGTACCCCTCGGGATCGACGCCCTGCTCCTTGAAGCTGGCGACGACCGGTGCTGCTTCCGGATTGTTCCGCGGGTCGGGCGGAAAGGTCATCATGGTCCCCTCGCCCGCATCGCCCGAGATCGACCAGAACTCCTGTGTCACGGTGGCATCGCCCGAGATCAGCTGCATGGACAGGCCCGCTTGGCGCAATTGTCGCGCCAGCATGCCCGACTCGGAGTGGTACCCGCCGTAGTAGAGCACGTCGATTTTTTGGGCCTTGAGCTTGCTGACCAGGGTCGAGTAGTCGCGCTCGCCCGCGGTGATGGCCTCATACACTTCGACGTTGCCCCCGCCAGCCAGATAGGTGGCACGCGTCGCGTCGGCGAGCCCCTTGCCATAGGCGCTCTTGTCATGGACGAAGGCGATGCGCTTGCCGGGATAATTTTTCAGCAGGTAGTTGCCGGCGATGTCGCCCTGCTTGTCGTCCCGGCTGCAGGTGCGAAAGGTGTTGGGCAGGCCGCGCTCGGTGAAGTCCGGGTTGGTGGAAGCCGGAGAGATCTGGAGAATCCCCGCTTCGTTGTAGACATCAGAAGCCGGGATCGAGGAGCCGGAGCAATAGTGCCCGGCCACGAACACGGCGCCCTTGTTGGCCATCTGGTTGGCGACGCTGACCGCCTGCTTGGGGTCGCACGCGTCGTCGCCGACCTCGAGCACGAGTTGCTCGCCATTGATGCCGCCCGCGGCATTGATGTCGGCGACGGCCGCTTCGGCGCCGCGGCGAAGCTGCTCGCCAAACGCGGCATTCTGGCCGGTCATCGGTCCGACCACGGCAATGGTGATTTCGGCACTCGCCGCGCCCGCCAGCAGCGACAGGACGGCGCCAGCGATGGTGGACGTCACTACCTTTGTCCTGAGCATGGATGTTCCTCCCCTAAAGGCCGGTTTCAACGCGGTTAGACTTTCTCGATTTCAGCGCGGCCGAGCAGGCCCTGCGGCCGGAACAGCAGCACGAAGATGAGGACGCCGAACACAGCGGCGTCCTTGTATTCGATGTCGAAATAGGCGGAGTACAGCGCCTCGATCACGCCGATGAGCAGCCCGCCCAGCATGGCGCCGGGCAGCGAGCCGATGCCGCCCAGCACGGCGGCCGTGAAAGCCTTCAGCCCGGCGAGGAAGCCGATGAAGAAGTCTATCGAGCCGTAATAGAGGACGACCAGCAGCCCGGCGACCGAAGCCATCGAGGCGCCCATCACGAAAGTCATGGAGATGACGCGATCGACGTTGATGCCAAGCAGAGCCGCCATGCCACGGTCCTGCTCGCAGGCGCGTTGCGTGCGGCCGAAGGAGGTGCGCTGGACGATCCAGGTGAAGATCGCCATCATTGCGAGGGTGGTAAGCATGATGAGGATCTGCACATAGGCCAGACGCGCGCTCTGGCCATCCCCGACAGGAATCTGAAGCCCGCCTTCGATCATCGGGCGCAACGGCTTGACGCGCGCGCCCTGCGCGAGTTGCACGTAGTTCTGCAGCAGGATCGACATGCCGATGGCAGAGATGAGCGGCGCGAGGCGCACCGAACCGCGCAGCGGCCGATAGGCGATGCGCTCTACCGCCCAGCCATAGACCGAGGTGAACAAGATCGTGGCGGCCAGCGCCAGCAGCAGCACGACCGGCAGCGCGGCGACGCCAAAGCTGAGGAGGATCAGGATCGCGATCAGGCTGATGAACGCCCCGATCATGTAGACTTCGCCATGGGCGAAGTTGATCATCCCGATGATGCCGTAGACCATCGTGTAGCCGAGCGCGATCAGCCCGTAGACCGAGCCCAGCGTGACTCCGTTGATCAGTTGGTCGAGGAGATAGCTCAAAGAGCGCGGCCCCGGTGGCGATTGCCCAAATCTGGCCGGGCAGTCTGGTCAGGCCGCAGAGACTCAGCCAGAGCCACTCCGGCCCCGGCGATAGGGCCGCTTTGTATCCATGAAATCGGACGCCGGAGGGATTAGCGCCTGAGGTCGCCCTCGATCCGATCCATGTCCTCGTCCGAGAAGCCGAAATGGTGTCCGATCTCGTGGATGAGGATGTTCCGGACCACGGCGCGCAGATCGTCCGTCCCCTCGCACCAGTAATCGAGGATCGGCCGGCGATAGAGATGGATGATGTCCGGCTGGTGGCGAATGTCCTGGGTGCTCTGCTGGGTCAAGGGGATGCCCTGGTAGAGGCCCATCAGATCGAACGGTGATTCGATGCCCATATCGCCGAGGGTCTCGTCATCTGCGAAATCCTCCACCCGGATCGCGACGCCGGCGCAGCGGCTGCGCAGCTCGTCCGGGATATGCTCGAACTCCTGATAGGCGATCGATTCCATCTCCGCCAGGCTGGGCGGCGCCCCGAAGTCGCGCGGTTCTTCGTAACGATCGGTCATGGCCCTGCGCCCCTGGTCTGCGGCCTGTCGCTGCCGGCATCGCGGCGTCATGGGTAACAAAGCCCGTCCGGGCCGGCAATCCAAGCCCTTGAAAAGCCCGCGGAAACGCCCGGCCGCGGCGTGCTCCTTGACCGGCGTGGCACTTCTATGTTAAATGATCGTTCAATCAATATGCGTTATATTTCCGAGTTATTACAGGCTTGTAGAGGCTTTCAAGCAAGCCCGCTGTGGCTTGTAGCAGTGGCGATAGATCCCGGAGGACACCATGAACAACTTTGTCGACATTCGTCACCCGGAACGGATCTACGAGACCGAGCCGCTGCCGGCCTGGACCTATCTGAACGCGGAGTTGCTCGAGCTGGAATACGAGCGGGTGATCCTGCCCTCCTGGCAGTTCGTCTGCCACCAGAACCAGGTGCCCGAGGCAGGCGATTTCGCGACGCTCGACCTGTGGCGTGATTCCATCATCGTGATGCGCGGCAAGGAGGGCGCGCTGCGCGCGTTCCAGAACGCCTGCCGCCACCGCGGCAGCAAGCTGCTGGACGGCGCGGGCACCTGCAAGCACCGCATCACCTGCCCCTATCACGCCTGGTCGTACCAGCTCGACGGGCGGCTGGTCGCCGTGCCGTCGGAGAAGACCTTCCCGGGCCTGGACAAGTCCCAACTCGGCCTCAGGGAACTCGATCTGGAGGTATTCTGCGGGCTCGTCTTCGTGCGCATCGCAGGCGACGGCCCCACGATCGCGGAGCAATGGGGCGACCTCGCCAAGGAATTGGCGCCCTATCGCATCGAGGAGATGGTACCGGCACAAGGGGTGCAGATCTCCGAGGAATGGAACTGCAACTGGAAGGTCGCGCTCGACAACTATCTGGACAACTACCATGTGCCGTTCGGCCATCCCGGCCTGCACCGGCTGATGGACAACGAGCTTTCCTGCACCATGAACCGGCACGGTGTGTCCTTCTCGAAAAGCGTGATCCGCGAGCGGGAATCGCATGTGTGGTCGGAGCGCATGTATCAGCGCCTGGCGCCACGCGCCTTCGCCGACATGCCGGAGGAGGCGCGGGCAACCTGGGTGTTCGGCTTCATGCCGGTCAATATCGGGTTCGATGTCTTTCCCGACAGCATGGACATCTTCCAGATCCTGCCCAAGGGACCAACGAAGAGCGTCATCCGCACGCCGTTGTTCGTCCGCCCGGATGCGCGGCGCGAGGCCGGGGCGATGCAGTTCCTCGCGAACCGCATCAACCTGCAGATCGGCCACGAGGACAAGGAGCTGTGCGAACGGGTGCAGGCCGGCCTTTCCAGCTACCGCTACGAGGCGGGGCCGCTCTCCGAATACGAGATGCCGGTGAAGGACATGCATGCGCGCCTGCGGGCCGCCTGCCCGGTCGTCACGGTCAAGCAGCGCCCGATGGACGGCACCCTGCGCCGGCTCAATCAGCAGATGCTGGGCGAGGCTCAGCCGGCCAGCAATGTATCCGCGATGATGCCGGTCGCTTGAGGCGGCGCGCCGCGCGGCAGGAAGTATACCGGCGCCGCCGCCCACCGCCGGGTCAGGGCGAGGGCGCTTTCCGCCAGCGGCACGCTGCCGCCTTCGGTCTCGCTGATCACGACGAGCCGCACCGGGACCCCTCGCTCCTCCAGCACGCTGAGCGCCGTCAGCGAATGGCTGACGGTTCCGAGATAGGAGCCGGCCACCAGGATCACCGGCAGGCGGAGATCGGCCATCCAGTCCAGCATGGTGCGATCTTCGGAAAGCGGCGACATGACGCCGCCCGCTCCTTCGATCAGCGCCACGTCATGCTCGCCGCGCAGAAAGCGGCGGCAGGCGGCGAGGACCGCCCCGTAATCGACTCGCTTGCCTTCCTTTGCCGCGGCCACATCGGGCGACAGTGGCGCGGCATAGCGCCAGGGCGAAATCGCATCGAGGGATTGCGGCGAGATCGGCTCGTCCAAGGCCGTGAGCAGCCTTCCCGCGTCGCTCTCCCCCGCATGGCCGGCATCGAATCCGGAGAGTACCGGCTTGAACGCGGCAACCTTCAGCCCATGCTCCCGCCAGGCTCGGATGAGGCTGCAGGCCAGATAGGTCTTGCCGATGTCAGTGCCAGTCGCAGTGATGAAATAGGCGCGCATGGCCTCTGGAATCCCAGGGCTTCACCCGTCTGTCAAGTTTGCTAATGTCATGCTTCGCCGTTCGGAGGAGTGACGAGGATGACAAAGCATGTCACGGGCCGCTGCTATTGCGGGGCCGTCAGGTTTGAGGCTGACGAGGCACCAATTGCGGTGCGTGCCTGCTGGTGCAGGGATTGCCAGTATCTCGCGGCAGGCAACGCTTCGGTCAACGCAATCTTCAAGGCGGGCGGCATCAAAGTGACCGGCGAGTTCGCCGAATATGTCAGCAAAGCGGCCAGTGGTAACACCATGCGGCGGCGATTCTGCCCCAGGTGTGGGACGCAGCTGTTCAGCCAGGGCTCAGGCCGGCCTGACCTGATGATCATCCGGGTCGGCGCGCTGGACGATCGCGAAATAGGCGGGCCACAGAGCTTCATCTGGACGGACTCGGCCCCGACGTGGGGACTCCTGGACCCGGATCTGCCGAATTGCGCCGGCCAACCCGCCCCGATCGCCAGCAGATAGGACCATCTCCGGCTTGCTTGACAGGGTTTTGACCCCCCGATAGCGTCCGCCGAATCGCATGAACAGGGAGCATCAGATGGCCGACGCATCCGCATTTCCGGCGGACATCCGCCACGATTGGTCGGTGGCCGAAGCGGAGGCCCTGTTCGTCCAGCCATTCAACGATCTGGTATTCCGCGCACAATCTGTGCATCGCGCGCATTTCCCGGCCAACCAGGTGCAATTGTCGACCCTGCTCTCGATCAAGACCGGCGGCTGCCCCGAGGATTGTGCCTATTGCCCACAGGCGGCGCGCTACGACACGGGCGTCGACGCGCAGAAGCTAATGGCGGTCGAAGCGGTGGTCGCCGAAGCCAGGCGCGCGAAGGAAGCCGGCGCCTCGCGCTATTGCATGGGCGCCGCCTGGCGCGAGCCCAAGGACCGCGACCTCGAAGCGATCTGCGACATGGTGCAGGGCGTGAAGGCGCTGGGCCTCGAGACCTGCATGACGCTCGGCATGCTCACCGGCGCGCAGGCGCAGCGCCTGAAGGAGGCCGGGCTCGACTACTACAACCACAACATCGACACCTCGCCGGAGCATTACGGGCAGATCATCACCACGCGCACCTATCAGGACCGGCTGGATACCCTGGCCCATGTGCGCGATGCCGGCATGAAGGTGTGCTGCGGCGGGATCGTCGGCATGGGCGAAAGCGTGAGGGACCGCGCCGGCATGCTGGTGACGCTCGCCAATCTGCCGGAGCATCCGGAATCGGTGCCGATCAACATGCTGGTGCAGGTGCACGGCACGCCGCTCGACGGCACGCGGAAGCTCGACCCGCTGGATTTCGTGCGCACGATCGCGGTCGCGCGCATCATGATGCCCAAGAGCATGGTACGCCTGTCGGCGGGGCGCGAGGAGATGAGCGACGAGTTGCAGGCCCTCTGCTTCCTGGCCGGCGCCAATTCGATCTTCGCCGGGCCGAAGCTGCTGACCACGCCCAATCCGGGCCGCGACCACGACAGCCTGCTGTTCCAGCGGCTTGGCATCAAGCCGATGCCGCTCGAAACCCACGCGCATGGCTGAGGCGGACCAAGGCCGCGCGCCGCAGGCTCCCGACTGGCTCACCAGCGGTTTCCCGCATCTCTGGCTGCCTTACGCGCAGATGAAGGTGGCGCCGGCTCCCATCGCAGTGACGGGCGCGGACGGCGCACGCCTCAAGCTGGCGGACGGGCGCGAACTGATCGACGGCGTTTCGTCCTGGTGGACGGTCTGCCATGGCTACAACCATCCGCACATCCGCGCCGCGGTGGCCGCGCAATTGGCGGCCGTCCCGCATGTGATGCTGGGCGGGCTCGCGACCGAGCCGACCTTGCGCCTCGCAAGGCGCCTGGCCGATCTGCTGCCCGGTGATCTCGACCACGTGTTCTTCTCCGAATCCGGCTCGGTGTCGGTCGAGATCGCGATGAAGATGGCGGTGCAATACTGGATCAACCGCGGCGAGACGGGCCGCCACCGCTTCGTCTCCTTCCGCTTCGGCTATCACGGCGACACCCTCGCCGCCATGTCGGTGTGCGATCCCGAGGAAGGCATGCATGGCCTGTTCAAGGGGTACCTGCCGCGGCAGATCATAGCCGAGGTGCCACGCACCGCCGAACAGCAGGCGGACTTCACGCGCCTCCTGCGCACACATCGCAGCGAGGTGGCGGCCGTCGTCATCGAGCCCCTGGTGCAGGGCGCCGGCGGGATGAAGTTCCACGGGCCGGAGGTGCTGCACTTCCTGCGCAAGGCATGCGACGAGGCGGATTGCCTGTTGATCCTGGACGAGATCATGACCGGATTCGGCCGCATCGGACCGATGTTCGCGTGCCAGGAGGCGGAGATCGTGCCGGACATCATCACCGTCTCGAAGGCGCTGACCGGCGGGACCCTGCCGCTCGCTGCGACCATTGCGACGCGAAAGGTGTTCGAGGCGTTCCTGTCCGAGGATCCATCCAAGGCTTTGATGCACGGACCGACATACATGGGCAACGCGCTGGCCTGCGCGGCGGCCAATGCTTCGCTCGATCTGTTCGAGCGCGAGCCGCGCCTCGAACAGGTGCGCGCGATCGAGGCGCAGTTGCGCGCGGAACTGGAGCCCTGCCGGCGTCTCAATGGCGTGGTCGACGTGCGCGTGCGCGGCGCGCTGGGCGTGGTGCAGTTGAACAGCACCGGTGAGGGGCCGTGGTTCCGGCCGCGCTTCCTGGCGGATGGCGTGTGGATCCGGCCGTTCGGTGACATCGTCTATGTCGCGCCGCCTTTCGTCATCGCGCGCGACGAGCTGGCGCGCCTGACGCAAGCGATCGTGCGCCATGTCTCCGCCTGGTCGCAGCAGCGCGCGGCTGCTTGATCGCAGCATGGGCCGACGACTGGACGAGCTGGCGGAAGCGCGCCTTGCGGAACTCGCCGAAGCCGGGCGGCTGCGGCGGTTGCGGCCCTATCGCCGCGAGGGCGCGCAGCTCGTCACGGCCGATGGCGCGCGCCTGATCGACTTCTCCGGCAACGATTACCTCGGCCTCAGCCGCCATCCCGACCTGATCGCGCGGGCGCGGGAGTGGACGGAATGCCACGGCGCCGGCGCGGGCGCCTCGCGCCTGGTCACCGGAACGCTGGATGCCTATGTGGCGGTGGAGGAAAAACTCGCGGCCTTCAAGGGCACTGAAGCGGCGCTGGTCTTCAATGCCGGCTTCCAGGCCAATGCGAGCGTCCTGCCGGCCCTGGCCGACTTGCTCGGCGAGAGCCTGATCTATGCCGACCGCCTCAACCACGCCAGCCTGCATCACGGCATCGCGGCGGGAGGGCTTCGTCAGCAGCGCTTTCGCCACAACGATCTCGATCACCTGCGCATGCTCCTCGCGCGCGACCGAATGAAGCCGGGGCGGCGCCTGATCGTCACGGAATCGGTGTTCAGCATGGATGGCGATCGTGCGCCGCTTGGCGGTCTCGTCGCGCTCGCCGACGAGTTCGGCGCGCATCTCTATGTTGACGAGGCGCATGCGACCGGCGTGCTCGGCCCGCAGGGGCGCGGCCTGAGCGCGGAGCATCCGGGCCGCATCGATGTCGTGATGGGGACGTTGGGCAAGGCGCTGGGCGGGTTCGGCGCTTATGTCGCCGGCTCGCGCGGGCTGATCGACTTCCTCGTCAACCGCTGCGCGGGATTCATCTATTCCACCGCCTTGCCGCCATCGGTGTTCGGCGCGCTCGATGCCGCGCTCGATCTCGTGCCCGCCATGGATCGCGAACGCGTGCGCGTGCGCGACCATGCGGATCGGGTCCGCCAGGCGGCGCAGCGGCACAACATCTCCACCGGCGCATCGGACACGCAGATCGTGCCGCTGCTGATCGGCGGGAACGAGGCGACTCTGGCGGCGCAGGCCGCGTTGGAACGGCAAGGCTTGCTCGGCATCGCGATCCGGCCACCCACCGTGCCCGAGGGCGAAGCGCGATTGCGCCTCTCTCTCAGCGCGGCGCATAGCGAGGCCGATGTCGTGCGCCTGTGCGATGCGCTCGCCGGCCTGGGACCGCAGCGTTGATCCTGTTCGTGCATGGCTGGGGCTATGACCCTGGCTTCTGGGATCCGCTGCGTGACGCGCTGGGCGGCCCGGCCACGGCGCTCGATCTCGGCTATTTCGGGGCGGAGAACACGCGCGTACCGGACGGCGTCACGCTGCTGGTCGGCCATTCGCTGGGATTCCTGTGGCTGGTGCGGCAAGACGCGCTGCGGCATCTGCCGCTGGTCGGCATCAATGCGTTCCCACGATTCCTGGAAGCGGATGACTACGTGCCGGCTGTTGCACCGCGCGTGCTGGAACGCATGAAGCGGCGCCTCGCCGCCGATCCCGCCGCGGTGCTCGGCGAATTCCGGCAACGCGCGGGCGCACCAGGTCCGGACAATGCGCCGGATACGGATGCCTTGGCGCGCGGCCTTGACCAGCTCGCGAGCTGGGACGAGCGCGAAAATCTCGCGCGCCGCACAAGCGCCGTGCGCTTGATCGCGGGAGAACAGGATGCCATCGTTCCGGCCGCGATGACCCGCATGGCGTTCAAGAGCACGACCATCGACTGGCTGCCCGGCGGCCACGCCTTGCCCCGGACCCATCCGGCGGAGCTGGCGAGGCTCATCCGCCCATGAGCGAGCGCAAGCAGCAGATCGCCCGGCATTTCGGCGCGGCCGCTCCGACCTATGATCACGCCGCCCGCATCCAGGCGCGCATCGCCGAGGCGTTCGCCGGAGAGATCGCGGCGCATGTCCAGCCGGAGCGCATGCTGGAGTTCGGCTGCGGCACCGGCAATCTCTCGGCAGCAATCGCGGCGCAGTTCCCGGACGCCGACCTGATCGCGACGGATCTGGCGCCGGCCATGGCGGTATCGTGCCGCAAGCGGCTGGGGCGATCGGCGCGGCTCGCCTATGCCGCGATGGACGCCGAGCTGCCGGCTTTCGCGCCGAGGCAATTCGACCTGGTCTGCGGCAGCCTGGCCGCGCAATGGTTTGCCGATCCCCATCATGCTTTTACCGCGCTGGGCGCCTTGTTGCGGCCGGGCGGTGTGCTGGCGCTGACGACGCTGGGCGCCGACACCTTCCGGGAGTGGCGCGCCGCGGCGGCCCTGCTGGGCCTCAATGCGGCAATTCCCGCCTATCCCTCGCTGTCGCAGCTGGATTGGCAACGGCCGCCGGGATTCCTGGTGGAGGCAGCGCGCGAGCAGAGATTGTGGGACGAGCATCCATCAGCGCTCGATTTCCTGCAATCCTTGCGCCGGATCGGCGCCGACCTGCCGGCGGACGATGCGCGCCCGCTCTCGCCCGGCGCTTTGCGCCGCATCCTGCGCCAGGTGGATGCGCAGGGGCATGTCAACGCGACGTATCACGTGCTGACGGTGCTCTGGCGCAGGGTCGGCTAACGACTGATCCGTAACAACCCTAGCTTCACCAGGAACACGGCATTGCGCAGCAACAGGGCGCGGTCGGTCTCGCTCAGCGCCGCGCCGATCGTCTGCAGATCCGTGCCGGGCCCCTCCGCCACCTTGCGCAGGACGAGCTCGCAGAGATCGAGCCGGAGCCGATTCCTGCCGAAGGCGAACAGGGGATGATCGGCGATGGTCGCGAGATCGCCGGGGAAATCGCCGCATTCCAGCCGATGCTGTAGCGACAACGCCTCGGTCGGATAATCCGCGAACAAGGTGAAGGGGTCCGCGCGCGCGGGCCAATGGATCGGGCCTTCCGCCGGCGCCGATTCCGCAGCCGCGGCGCGGCGCACCGCCAGCTCCTCCCACAATTCCTGGTAACGCGCGATCACATGGCGCCAGTCGAAGGTGGATTGCGCCGTCCGCCGCGCCGCCGCGCCCAGCCGGGCGCGCAGCTCGGCATTGCCGATCAGCGTTGCGTAGGCGTCGGCCGTCGCCCGGACATCGACGGCGACAAACTGGCTGGCATAGCCGCAATAGCGGTCATAGGTGTCGATGCCGATCGCATGGGCATCGGCCAGGTCCGCGCCGAGGCCCGGCGGCGGCGCGACGGTCGGCACGCGGAAGCCGTGCTCGCCATGCTGGACCGTGTCGCGATAGCCGTCCCAATCGGTCACAACGCTGGGCAGGCCCGCCGCCATCGCCTCGATCGGCGTGAGGCCGAAGGTCTCCTGGATGTTGTCGGAGAGCGAGGTGAAGATGTCCGCCGCCTGCCAGATCGCGAAGCGCAGCTCCGGCTGGCGCGCATCGAGGAAATGCGCCGTCACGCTTGGGCAGAAATCCCGCGCGCCGTCGCGGAAAGCGGTCTCGATGAACTCGTTGGCGAACCAGCCGGCTTGGATCAGATGCAGGCGCCGGCCGGCCTGCTGCGCCGCGCGTTCCAGCGCGAGGTACATGGGATAGGGATGCGCCTTGGCATGGAAGCTGAGCCGCCCGACGAACAGGACGGCGATATCGTCTTCGGCGATCCCGAGCGCCGCGCGCTGTGCCGCCCGCGTGGCGGCATCCGGCGCAAAGCGCGCGCAATCGACGCCGAGCGGGATGACCGGCAATTGCGGGCGAGGGAAGCGCTGCGCGCCGAGGCGGGCCTTCAGATACGCGGCCTGCTCCTCCATCAGCGCCGCGACCATGGAGCGCACGGTCCCGGCGGTGCAGATCACGGCGTCCCATTCCTGGATCGGCGCCAGGGCGAATTCCGCGATCATGTCCATCGCGCCGGCGGATGCCGTGGTGTGGGTGATGCCGGTCAGGCTGTAGGCGCGCTGGTGCCGGCCGCGCCGGCGCCACGCATGGCCGTGCAGGCCGGGATCGGGGATATAGAGCGCGCCGGGCCTGCCGAGGCTGGCCGGGCTGGCCCAGGGAATCCAGTCCACCGGCGTCGGGCCATGCCTCTGTGCCATCGTGGCGAACTGCTCCGCCGCCTTGCGCTCCGATGCGTAGCAATAGAAGTGCTCGACCCCGGCATGGCGCAGCCAGGCATCAAGGAACCCCTCGCCTGCCGCCATCCGGCCCATGAGCTTGGGACCTCGGGTTTCGTAGCCGGCGGGAACGTAGTGAATGGCGGCGTTGGCTGGCATGGCTCCCCCAAGAAATGGGCCGGAGCCTAGCACAAGCCGGAACGCGCCACGCAAGGCCGCGCGGGGACCGCCCCGAACATATCTTCGGCATTCGTCTCGATTTATGGAAGATGAACGCGATTAATCGCTTCTTAGGATTCGCAAGGCACACAATCCGGTATTCGGAGAACTCACCGGGTTCAGACCCCATGGCCCACCGACGCCAGATCTTCTATCGCCGGGAAAAGCCGCGCTCGATCTCGAAGACCGGCCTCATGCTCTGCCTCCTGCTCGCCGGCGGCGTCATGCTGGTGCCGGCCGGCGGCGACGTCGTGCAGACGGCCAAGCTGAAGCTGCGCGACTATGCCTTGGGGTCGGGCCTGATCAGTTTCGAGGATTGCGTGGTGACCGCCCGGAGCGCCCTCGACTGCAGCGGCAAGGTCGCGGGCACCCCCCTGCCGGTCGCACTGCGCCAGATCGAGGACAGCACGGCCGCGGCCGCCGCGGAGAAAGAGCGGCGCCTGAATGCGGAAAAGAAGGTGCGGGCGCTGGCGCTCGACGTCGATCGGCTGAGCGGCGAGTTGAAGCGCGCCCGGCTTGCCGCCGACAATCGCGGCCGCGGCTATTTCGCGCCACCTACCAGAGATGTCCGGCCGACCGGCCTTACGGTCACCAATCCCAGCACCGGCAGCCTGATCACCACCGCCGTGCCGCGACCCGCGCAGACGCACGATCCCACTCCGGCCTTCTCGCCGCCGGCGGAAACAGAGAACTAGACGTCCAGGTTCGCGACGTTCAGCGCGTTCGCCTGTATGAACTCGCGGCGCGGCTCAACCAGATCGCCCATCAGGGTCGAGAACACCTCTTCCGCCTCGTCGGCGTGGGTGACCTTCACCTGCAACAGAGTGCGGGAGTTGGGATCGAGCGTCGTCTTCCAGAGCTGCTCGGCCTGCATCTCGCCGAGGCCCTTGTAGCGCTGGATGTCGAGGCCCTTGCCGCCAATCTCCATCACTGCCTTGGCGAGGCCGATCGGGCCGTTGATCCGGATCTCGCGATCCTTCGACGCGAAGGTCGCGGGCCGGCCATAGATCTCCGCGAGATCGCCCTTCATGCCGTCCAGCCGGTGGCAATCGGTGGAGCGGATCAGCGTCGCGTCGATGGTGTGGCTTTCGGTGATGCCGCGCAGGCGGCGCTTGAAGGCAAGGCCGCCATCCTGGTCGGCAAGCCCGGTCCATCCGCGCTCGGCCTCGGGCGCGAGGGCGTTGAGCCGTGCGGCAATTGCCTGGGCAACGGCGGGATCGGCCGCCGATTGCGGATTGAGCGCGCCCGCGATAGCAGCCTGCTCCACCACGTCCGCTGAGCCGACTTTGCGCACCAGCGGCTCCATCATGTGCTTGGCATTGATCGCCTGGTCGAGCACGCGGCGCAGGTCCGCGGCGGCGATCTGCGCTCCGGTGCCGAGCTTCAGAATCGCGCCCTCGAGACCGAGATTGATCAGGAACTCCTCATATGCCCGGTCATCCTTGAGGAAGGTCTCGGACTTGCCGCGCGCGGCGCGATAGAGCGGCGGCTGGGCAATGTAGAGATAGCCCTTCTCGATCACCTCGGGCATCTGGCGATAGAAGAACGTCAGAAGCAGCGTGCGGATATGCGAGCCGTCGACATCGGCGTCGGTCATGATGATGATCTTGTGATAGCGGATCTTGTTGACGTCGAACTCCTCGGGGCCGATTCCGGTGGCGAGCGCCGCGATCAGCGTGCCGATCTCCGCCGAGCTCAGCATCTTGTCGAAGCGCGCACGCTCGACATTCAGGATCTTGCCGCGCAAGGGCAGGATGGCCTGGATCTTGCGGTCGCGGCCGCTCTTGGCCGTCCCGCCGGCGCTGTCGCCTTCGACCAGGAAGAGCTCCGACAGGGCCGGGTCGCGCTCCTGGCAATCCGCCAGCTTGCCGGGGAGCGAGGTGATATCCAGCGCGCCCTTGCGCCGCGTCAGTTCGCGCGCCTTGCGCGCCGCTTCGCGCGCGGCCGCGGCCTCCACCACCTTGGCGATGATCTTCTTGGCATCGGCCGGATGCTCTTCGAGCCACTGGCCGAGTTTCTCGTTCACCACCGCCTCGACCACCGGGCGTACCTCGGAGGACACCAGCTTATCCTTGGTCTGGGAGGAGAACTTCGGATCCGGCACCTTGACGGAGAGCACGCAGGTCAGGCCTTCGCGCACGTCCTCGCCGGTCAGCTCCACCTTCTCCCTCTTCGCGATGCCGGATTCCTCGGCATAGCGGTTGATCTGCCGCGTCAGCGCGCCGCGATAGCCGGCCAGGTGCGTGCCGCCGTCGCGCTGCGGGATGTTGTTGGTGAAGCAGAACATGTTCTCGTGATAGGCGTCGGTCCATTCCATCGCGGCCTCGACCGTGATGCCGTCCTTCTCGCCGGCGATCACGATCGGCGGCTCGTGGAGCGCGTTCTTCGCGCGGTCGACATAGCGCACGAAGGCCTCGATGCCGCCCTCGTAATGGAACTCGGCCTGCTTCGGCTCGACGCCACGGGCGTCGGTCAGGATCAAGCGCACCCCGGAATTGAGGAACGCCAGCTCGCGCAGGCGATGCTCCAGCTTTGAATAGTCGAATTCCGTGTTGGTGAAGATCGTGTCCGAGGGCCAGAAGGTGACTTCCGTGCCGCGCTTGCCGTGGGCGTCGCCAACCGCGGCGAGCGGCGCCTCCGGAACGCCCATCCTGAAGCGCACGAAATGCTCCTTGTCGTCCCGCCAGATGCGCAGATCGAGGTGCTCCGAGAGCGCGTTGACCACCGAGACGCCGACGCCGTGCAGGCCGCCCGAAACCTTGTAGGAGTTCTGGTCGAACTTACCGCCGGCATGGAGCTGGGTCATGATGACCTCGGCCGCGGAGACGCCTTCCTCCTTGTGGATGTCGACCGGGATGCCGCGGCCGTTGTCGCGCACCGTGACGGAGCCGTCGCCGTTCAGCATCACGTCGATGCGGTCGCAGAATCCGGCCAGGGATTCGTCGATGGCATTGTCCACCACCTCGTAGACCATGTGGTGCAGGCCCGAGCCGTCATCGGTGTCGCCGATATACATGCCCGGGCGCTTGCGCACGGCGTCGAGGCCCTTCAGGACCTTGATGGAATCGGCGTCATAGGCATCGCCGTCGCCATTGCCATTGCCATTCGAAGCCGGCGGGATATCGTTCTTGTCGTCCGTCATCATGGTTCACTCAACATCATCGGCTGCGAAAAAGCCGGATTTCTAGAAATCGCGGATGCGGCCATCTTCGACCGTCAAAAACTGCGCGCTGCCGGCCAGCGGACGGAAGAACTCCCCATCCGTACCGGTCAGCCAGGCCTGCAGGCCGAGGGTCAGGATCTCCGCGAACAAGGCCTCGCGCCGCCGGCCGTCGAGATGCGAAACCGCCTCGTCCAGCAGCAGAACCGGTGCCTGGCCGCGGCGATGCTTCGTCAGGCGCGCCTCCGCCAGGGTGATCGAGAGCAGCAGGGCGCGCTGCTCGCCGGTCGAGCATTCCGCCGCGCGCAGCGGCGCGGCACCGAGGCTGCGGCCGAGATAGATCACCTCGAGGTCGCTGCGATGCGTGCCCCATTCGGTGACGCCCGAAGCCGCATCGCCGACGCGGGCCGACTTCAGCCGCGCCTTCAGCCTGTCCTCCGCCGCGAGCGCGGGGCCTTCGGCCAACCAGGCCTCGACCGCGCCGGCCGCCGACAGGCTGGCCCGCGGGAACGGCCCGTCGCCTTCGCCCAAGGCGGCATTGAGCGCGTCGACCGCCTCGCGCCGCGAGGCCGCGATGGCGACCGCCGCGCCCGCCATCTCCGTCTCCAGCGCGTCGAGCCAGCCGTCCAGGTCCGCCTGCGATGCGCCAACCTCGCCACGCAGCAGGCGCGACCGCTCGCGCATTGCCGCTTCATAGGACGCGACCCGCGCGGCATGGCTGGGATCGATGCCGGTCACCAGCCGGTCGAGGTAGCGGCGCCGGGCGGAGGCGGCATCGTCGAACAGCCCATCCATTGCCGGCACCAGCCACTGCACCGAGAGGATGTCGGCGAAATCGGCCTGGGAGCGCGCCGGCGCGCCATTGATGCGTGCGAGGCGCCGATCGCGCCCGATCTGCGCCGCGGCCAGGGGATCGCGGCCCGTTCCCAGCGCGAATTCCCCGCCCGCAACCTGCAGCTTCGCATGAACGGCCCAGGCCATGTTCGCCTGGTTGCCGGGGCCGCGGAAATCAATCTCCGACAGCTTCGCGCGATGCAGGCCACTGCCCGGCCCCAGCAGCGAGATTGCCTCCAGCAGGTTGGTCTTGCCCGCGCCATTGGGACCGACCAGCACGATGGGGTGCAGATCCAGGTCCAGCGCCAGGTGGCGGTAGTTGCGGAACCGGGTCAGCGCGAGGTGCGTCAACCCGACCGCCACCGCCGGCCGGGTGCCGGTCGCAGTCATCGTGTCCTGGGCCCTTGTTTCGTGCGCGTAGCCTGCCAAGCCGTCACACTCGCATCGGCATCAGCACGTAGAGGGCCATGGCATCGGCCATATCGCGTACCAGCGTGGGCGCGACCGCATCGGCCAGAACCATCTGCAGCCCATCGCCCTCGATCTCGTCGGCCACATCCAGCAGATAGCGTGAGTTGAAGCCGATTTCGATGGGCGCGCCCTCGTACTTGACTTCCAACTCTTCCACCGCGGTGCCGTTCTCCGGCGAGGTGGCGGAGATCACCGCCGCGCCCGCCTTGAGGCTCAGCTTCACGGCGCGCGACTTCTCGCTGGAGATGGTGGAGACGCGGTCGACGGCGTCGCGGAACGCGCGCCGGTCGACCTCCAGCGTCTTGTCGTTGCCGGTCGGGATGACCCGCTGATAATCCGGGAACGAGCCGTCGATCAGCTTGGACGTCAGCACGATCTCGTTGAAGGCGAAGCGCACGCGCGTGTCGGAGAGCGAAACCTCCACCGCACCGTCGACCTCCTCGATCAGCTTACGCACCTCGCCCACCATCTTGCGCGGAATGATGACGCCGGGAATCTTCTCCGCGCCTTCCGGCAGCGGCATCTCGACCCGCGCGAGCCGGTGACCGTCGGTCGCGACGGCGCGCAGCGCGTGCTGCTTGCCCGTGGTATGGGCGTGCAGGTAGATGCCGTTGAGGTAGTAGCGCGTCTCCTCGGTCGAGATCGCGAAGCGGGTATGGTCGATCAGGCTGCGCAGATCGACGGCCGCGATGGGGAACCGGTGCGGCAGCTCGCCGGCCGAGGTGGAGGGGAAGTCCTCCTTCGGCAGGGTCTGCAGCGTGAAGCGCGACCGGCCGGCCCGGATCGACACCTGCCCGCCGTCACCTGCCAGCTCGAGCTGGACCTGGGAGCCCTCGGGCAGCTTGCGCACGATGTCGTAAAGCATGTGGGCCGGGACGGTGGCGGCGCCAGGCGCGGCGATCTCCGCCGTGGCGTGGTCGACAATCGCCAGATCCATGTCGGTCGCGGTCAGGGCGACCCGCTCGCCTTTGGCTTCCACCAGGACGTTGCTGAGGATCGGAATGGTGTTGCGCCGCTCCACCACGCTCTGCACGTGGCCCAGTGACTTCAGCAATGCCGTTCGTTCGATCGTCAGTTTCATGGCTCTCGCAACCCCATCGCAAATCGGTGGCGACCGGCTCGCAGAGGCTGGAAATATGGGCTCCAGCCGCTCCGGTCGCTGCTTATTTTTCCTTGCTGGAGTGCCCGGAGAAGCCCGGCGGATCGGCCCGAATCAAGGGCTCCATACAGCAAGTCAGGGATTATATCAGCTAAGGCGGGAAGCAACAGCCAAAAGCGCGGCAAATACCCGCCAGGAAAGGCGATTTGCCCGCTCCGGAGGGCTCATTTTAGGGGGTTTCCGGGCCCTCGGCAGGCCCCGGTAGACGGCCTGCCGTGTTCTGGACGTTGCGTGCCGGATGGCTTCGATGTCCCAGGAAATCAGTCCGCCGCTCAGCTTCCGCAAGGGGCAGAGCGCCCGTCAGGCATCCAGCATCCGGCGCAGCAGGTCGACATCCTCGGCAAAGCCGCTATCGGCGGCGCAGAGCTCCTCGACCTTCTTGACCGCGTGCATGACCGTGGTGTGGTCGCGCCCCCCGAACTTGCGGCCGATTTCCGGCAGCGAGCGGGTGGTGAGCTGCTTGGCCAGGAACATCGCGATCTGGCGCGGCCGGGCAACCTGGCGGGCGCGGCGCGGCGACTGCATGTCCGCCAGCTTGATATTGAAATGCTCGGCCACGCGCTTCTGGATCTCCTCGATGGTGACCCGGCGGTCATTGGCGCGCAGCAGGTCGCGCAGCAGCTCCTGGGCGGATTCCAGCGTCACCGGGTGGCCGACCAGGGTGGCATGGGCGGTGATGCGGGTCAGGGCGCCTTCGAGCTCGCGTACGTTGGACGAGATGCGGTGCGCCAGGAACTCCAGGACCTTGTGCGGGATCAGCACGCCTGATTGCTCGGCACGCGCCTGCAGGATGCCGAGGCGCAATTCATAGGTGGTGGGGTGGATGTCGGCCACCAGACCCCAGCCGAGGCGGGAGCGCATGCGCTCCTCCAACCCTTCCAGGTCCGAGGGCGACTTGTCGGCGGATAGCACGACCTGCCGGTTCTGATCAGCCAGCGCGTTGAAGGTATGGAAGAACTCTTCCTGCGTCGAATCCTTGCCGATGATGAACTGCACGTCGTCCACCATCAGGATGTCGACGGATCGGAACAGCTCCTTGAACGACATCGTGTTCTTGTTCCGGATGGCGCGGATGAACTGGTACATGAACTTTTCCGCCGAGAGGTAGATCACCTTCTTCTGCGGCTTCTTCGTGCGGATGTGCCAGGCGATGGCGTTCATCAGGTGCGTCTTGCCGAGGCCGACGCCGCCATAGAGGAACAGCGGGTTGAACGGTACGTTATCGGCCTCCGCCACGCGCAAGGCGGCGGCATGCGCCAGTTCGTTCGACTTGCCGACCACGAAATTTTCGAAGGTCAGCCGCGGATCCAGGGGCGCGGAGACACTTTCCACGCTGTCTTCATCGCGAACCGGCATCGCCGGAACCGGCGCCATGCTAACGGGCGCGTCCTCGTTCGCCGCCTCGTCGAGGCTGTCGAGATCGAGTTCCGGCACCGGTCGGTGGGCATCGACGATGACCTCGACCGAGCGCACCTCCGGGTTCTCGGAACTCCACAGCGCCTTCAGCCGGTCGGCATAATGCGTCGCCACCCAGTCGCGCATGAAGCGCGACGGCACCGAAACGCGCAGGTCCGGGCCGCGCTTGCCCGCGAGGTTCAGGGGCTTGAGCCACGACCGGAATGTCGCCTCGCCGAATTCCGCCCTCAGCCGGCCACGAACGCGCGCCCATTGCGCGTTAAGCATGGCATCGCTGTTCAATTCCGTCATTGCCAACCCCCGATGGTCCATGCGCGGCGCCTTCATTGCTGCACCCACGGCAGATTGCTGGCCTTCCAGCCATTGATCGTGCCGCGATGGCCGTGGCTATCGACGTCCCCCTCGAAGCCGCCAGCGACGTTGAAACACTTGCTGTATCCTGCCGCGGTCAGCGCCTGCGCCGCCGACCTGGAGCGCGCGCCGCTGCGGCAGATGAAATAGAGCGGCACGTCCTTGTCGCCGGTGGCCAGTTGCTCGACCTTGGCGACGAAATCGGGGTCGATCTGCATCTGCGGATAGACCTGCCAGCAGATGAAGCCCGTCTTTTTCCCCAGGCCGCGGAGGTCGGGGATGCCGACGAAGTTCCATTCCGGCTGGGTGCGCACGTCGATGAGCATGGCCTTCGGGTCATGGGCGAGCCCCTGCCAGGCCTCCGTCGGCGATACATCCCCCGCATAGCTCATGCTGTCACCGCCGCGCCCACTCTGTTTCAAATCAGCTTCGCCTCCCGCTTGCCGCGGGATGCTACCATTGGGCGGCTTGGCTCAGCTCGGCCGAGCCGCCGCTATTCCGCCGGACCGGCCGTGAGAATCAGGCCGATCCGGCGCCTCTAGGGCGCAACTCATAATTGAATTTTTGGCTACTTATCACAGAGGCCGCAGCTAACCCCACCGGCCTGTCTCCAGCGGCCCGCGGGTCCGTGCCGCAGGGACGGCAGACGTCCACCAGACGGCGCGAGGGCAAGCTATGGGGCATCCCATCGCCCATCGCCCCAGACCTTGTCTGAGGAGTGAGCGTTAACATCTTGACCTGCAGCATATGTGCCTGATTTTTTTAAGTTATTGTCCCGAGCCCGACGGCCGCACCGGAGCGCGGCACCCCTGTTTTTGGCTGGGGATAACTCTAAACCCGGGTTCTCCTAGCGTGCAACATGACCGAATCAAGAACGCCGCAACTATCGTTAAGGACGCCCGAACTGTGGCCGACCCGCAACAGAAATTTGTCCTAAAACACCGCAACGCAAGGTGGCGCAGTCCCGCCTTCGGGCCTATGAAACAGCGATCGCCGCGAAGCTGCCTCCGCGGCGATCATAACGATTGCGATTGGTTAGCAGGCGAACCTGATCGGGTTCGCGAAGCTGTAACAATCAGCCGAGCGCCTTAAGCCGCTTGGTCAGTCGCGAGATCTTGCGCGCCACCGTGTTGCGGTGCATCACGCCCTTGGTCACGCCGCGCTGCAACGCCGGCTGGGCCGCCTGCAGGGCCGCCGCGGCCACGCTCTTGTCACCCGAGGCAAGCGCCACCTCGACTTTTTTCACTTCGGTCTTGATCTGGCTGACCCGCGCGCGGTTCCGCAGGGTGCGCTTGGGCGTCTGGCGGATGCGCTTTTCAGCCGATTTATGATGAGCCATGAGAGGTTTATCCGTATCGATCGGTCGAACTCGGGCGCGGGTTATATAGGGGGTGTCCCGTAAGGTCAACCCAGGCTCCGGGAATGCGAGCCCCGGCCCCCCGGATCACCTCTGCCCGGCGCCTATGGACGAATGGGCCGGGGCGGCGCATATACCTGCCGCCACCGATAGAGGATGGACGATGACGGCGCTGCCGTTCCTGAAGATGCATGGGCTGGGCAATGATTTCGTGGTGATCGACCTGCGCGATCGCCCGGTCTCGCTCACCCTGCCCCAGCGCCGCTGGATCGCCGACCGCAGGCGCGGAATTGGCTGCGACCAGTTGATCCTGTTGGAGCCGCCGCGGCAGCGGGTCGCAGACGTCTTCATGCGCATCCACAACCCCGATGGCGGCGAGGCCGGCGCCTGCGGGAATGCCACGCGCTGCGTCGCCGCCAAGGTCATGGCCGAGAAGGCCAGCACCCATGCGGTCGTCGAAACCGTCTCCGGCCTGCTGGATACCGAGGCAGCGGAGGGTGGGCGCATCACCGTCGATATGGGCCCGGTCAGGCTGGATTGGCGCGACATCCCCGTGGCGGAGCCCTGCGACACCCTGCACTTGCCGCTCAGCCTCGGCCCGCTCGCCGATCCGGTTGGCGTCAATGTCGGCAATCCGCACGCCGTGTTCTTCGTGCCCGACGCGGAGAAGGTCGATCTCGCCAGCTCCGGCCCGGTGCTGGAGCGCCATCGCCTGTTCCCGGAACGGGCCAATATCGAGGTTGCCGAGATCCTGTCACCGGATCGCATCCGCATGCGCGTCTGGGAGCGGGGCGCGGGCATCACCCAGGCCTGCGGCAGCGGCGCCTGCGCGACCCTGATCGCTGCGGCGCGGCGCAAGCTTAGCGGCCGCAGCGCGACCGTGGTGCTGGATGGCGGCGAATTGCTGATCGAATGGCTGCCCGACAACCACGTGCGCATGACCGGCGGTTGGGCGGAGAGCTTCCGCGGCGAGATCGACTTTGCCGAGCTGGAGCGCGCCGTTGCCTGACTCCAACAGCACAGCCAGGCTCATCACCTTCGGGTGCCGGCTCAACGCCTTCGAGACCGAGGTCATGCGCGGCCATGCCGCCGCCGCCGGGCTCGGCGATGCCATCATCGTCAATACCTGCGCGGTGACGGCCGAGGCTGAGCGCCAGGCGCGCCAGGCAATCCGCAAGGCGCGGCGCGAGAACCCGGGCGCGCGGATCATCGCCACCGGCTGCGCGGTGCAGATCGCGCCGGACCGCTACGCCGCCATGCCGGAGATCGACCACCTCATCGGCAACGAGGAGAAGCTGAAGGCCGAGAGCTTCTTCGCGCTCGCGGGGCGTGACGCGCCGCGCATCGCCGTCGCCGACATCATGGGCGTCAAGGAGACGGCCGGTCACCTCATCTCCGGCTACGCCGAGCGCATACGGGCCTTTGTCGATATCCAGCAGGGTTGCGACCACCGCTGCACCTTCTGCATCATTCCCTACGGACGTGGGAACAACCGCTCCGTCCCGATGGGCGAAGTGGTGGCGCAGGTGCGCACGCTCGTGGAGAACGGGATCAAGGAAGTGGTGCTGACCGGCGTCGACATCACCGGGTATGGCGCCGACCTGCCGGGCCAGCCCAACCTGGGTCAGCTCTGCCGGCGCTTGCTGGCGCTGGTGCCGGATCTGCCTCGCCTGCGCCTCAGCTCCATTGACGTCGTGGAGGTGGATGCGGATCTGAAGCGCCTCATCGCCGAGGAGCCGCGGCTGATGCCGCATCTGCATCTCAGCCTCCAGGCCGGCGACGACATGATCCTGAAGCGAATGAAGCGGCGCCATCTGCGCGCCGATGCGATCCGCTTTTGCCGCGAGGCGCGTGCGCTGCGTCCGGACCTCGTGTTCGGCGCCGACCTGATCGCCGGTTTCCCGACCGAGACCGACGAGATGTTTGCTAACTCGCTGGCGCTGGTCGAGGAATGCGGCCTTACCTTCCTGCATGTGTTTCCCTTCTCCGCCCGGGTCGGAACGCCGGCGGCGCGCATGCCGCAACTGCCGGGGCCAGTGCGCAAGGAGCGCGCGGCGCGGCTGCGCACGGCGGGGCAGCGGGCCCTGGGGCGCTATCTGGCGAGCCGCGTGGGCGCCGCGACCCGACTGCTGGTCGAGCGCAGCGAGGAGGGTGAGGCCTTCGGCCACAACGACCATTTCGCGCCGGTGCGCCTGAAGGGGAGCGTGCCTCAGGGCGCGATTGTTGACGCCCGGGTGACCGCCGCCACGGAAGAGCATCTGATCGCCGCATGACCATCGAGAATTCCGAGAGCGAGAAGCGCGGATGGTTCCAGCGCCTGAAGGCGGGCCTCACCCGCACCTCTAGCAAGATCACCGGCAGCATCACCGGCATCTTCATCAAGAAGAAGCTGGACCGCGCCTTGCTGGACGAACTGGAGGAGGCGCTGATCGCGGCGGATCTCGGCCCTACGACGGCGGCGCGGCTGACCCAGGCGCTTGCCAAGGACCGATTCGACAAGGAGATCACCGAGCAGGAGGTGCGCGAGATCTTCGCCGCCGAGATCGCGAAGATCCTGAAGCCGGTGGCGCAGCCGCTCGCTTTGAGCGAGCGCAAGCCGCATGTCGCGCTCGTGATCGGGGTCAACGGCTCGGGCAAGACGACGACGATCGGCAAGCTGGCGCAGAACTACAAGCGTGCCGGCAAGGAAGTGATGCTGGCGGCGGGCGACACCTTCCGCGCCGCCGCGGTCGAGCAGCTCAAGATCTGGGGCGACCGCGCGGGGGTCAAGGTGGTGGCGCGCGAGACCGGGGCCGATGCCGCCGGGCTTGCCTATGATGCGCTGGTGGCAGCGAGAAACGAAGGCGCCGACCTGCTGCTGATCGACACCGCCGGCCGGCTGCAGAACAAGAGCGACCTGATGGCGGAGTTGCAGAAGATCATTCGCGTCATCCGCAAGCTCGACCCGGAGGCGCCGCACAGCACTCTGCTGGTGCTGGACGCGACCACCGGCCAGAACGCCCATTCCCAGGTCGAGATCTTCAAGGCCATGTGCGACGTCAGCGGCCTTGTCATCACCAAGCTCGACGGCTCCGCCAAAGGCGGCGTGCTGGTGGCCCTCGCCGAGAAATTCAAGCTGCCGGTCCATGCCGTCGGCGTCGGCGAGACCGCCGACGATTTGCGGCCCTTCGACGCCGAGGTGTTCGCGAAGGACCTGATGGACGTATAGGCGGTTCGCCCTCCACGCTTGCGCAGCCGTAGTTCTGGCCGCAATCTGGTCGAGAGGTGCCGCCGATGACGCACGAGTCGAAGCCTAGGCCCAGCCGGCCGCGCAATCAGCCGCAGGCTGTCGTTGCCGCCGCCAAGGGCCGCGAGACCTATTCCGATTTCCTGCAGCTCGACGTCCTGCTCAATCTTCAGGCGACGTTGCACGATCCGCCGCAGCGGGACGAATTGCTGTTCATCGTGATCCATCAGGTGAGCGAGCTGTGGCTGAAGCTGATGCATCACGAGCTTTCCGAAGCCCGGCGCGAGATCGCGCGCGATGAACTGCCGCAGGCGCTGAAACATTTTGCGCGGGTGAAGGCGATCCAGGAGCAATTGATTGCCGCCTGGAAGGTCCTGAACACCATGACGCCGGCGGACTATCTGGAGTTCCGCCATGTGCTCGGCACCTCCTCCGGGTTCCAGAGCTGGGGCTACCGCCTGGTCGAATACATCCTCGGCAACAAGGATGCCACCTATATCAACGTACATCGCCGCGATCCGAAGATCGTCGCACGGCTGGAGGCCGCGCTGGCGGAGCCCTCGCTCTATGACGAGGTGCTCCGGCTGCTGGCACGACGCGGATTCAAGCTGCCCGCCACCGTCGTCAAGCGTGACTGGCGCAAGCCCTTCGCCGGGCACAAGGCGGCGGTCGAAGCCTGGCTCGCCATCTATCGCCGGCCACGCGATCACTGGGACCTCTACGATCTCGCCGAGAAGCTGATGGACATGGAGATGCTGTTCCAGCGCTGGCGCTTCGACCACGTGAGCGCGGTGGAGCGCGTGATCGGGCACCAGCCCGGCACGGGCGGCTCCAGCGGCGTCGCGTTCCTGAAGAAGGCGCTCGATCTGCGGTTCTTCCCTGACCTTTATGAGGTGCGGAACCGGTTGATCTACGGCTAGGATGCGGCAATGAACCGGGACTGGCCCACGCTCTCCGACATCCGCGCGACGCAGACGCTGCTGGCGCCGCACCTGGTGCGCACGCCGATGGTGCCATGGACCTCGCCAACCCTGGCGCGGCTGCTCGGGGAAAAGACGAAGCCGTTCCTGAAGCTCGAGCTGTTCCAGATGACCGGCACCTTCAAGGCGCGCGGGGCGCTGACCTGGGCCTTGTCGCTGAATCCGGAGCAGAGGGCGCGCGGCATCACAGCCGTCAGCGCCGGCAACCATGCGATCGCAGCCGCTTTCGCCGCCAAGGCGGTCGGCGCACCAGCGAGGATCGTTGTGCTGAAGAGCGCCAATCCGCTGCGCCTGGCGATGGCGCGCGATCTCGGCGCGGAGATCATCATCGCGGAGAACGGGCCGGAAGGCTTCGCCATCGCCGAGAGATTGGTGAAGGAGGACGGCCTCACCTTCATCCATCCGTTCGATGGACCGAACGTGGCGCGCGGCACCGGCACCCTGGGTGCGGAAATCGCGGATGACGTGCCCGATCTCGATGCGGTGGTGGTGGCGATCGGCGGTGGCGGGCTGGCCTCCGGCATGGCGCGCGCGCTCAAGCTGCTGCAGCCCAACTGCAAGATCTATGGCGTCGAACCGGTCGGCGCGCCAAGCATGCGCCGCTCGTTCGATGAAGGCGCGCCGGTGAAACTGGACCGCATCGACACGATCGCGGATTCGCTCGCCCCGCCGATGTCCCTGCCCTACAGCTTCGGACTGGCGCGCGCCCATATCGATGATATCGTCCTGGTCGACGACGATGCCATGTGCGCTGCGCTGGCGCTGCTGCAAGCCGAGGCCAAGCTGGCCGTCGAGCCGGCAGCGGCAGCGGCAACAGCGGCTGCCATGGGGCCTCTGCGCGAGCGGCTGGCCGGAAGCAGAGTCTGCTTTGTCGTCTGCGGCGCCAATATCGACGCAGAGACCTACAGCCGGTTGCTGGCGCGCGGGGAGCGAGCACGCCCCGCCCTCCAGCCGCATCGTTAGCGCATTACAGCAATCGGGTTCGCCACCTGCGGTAACGCGCCGGGCGCGGGATTGTTGATGCATGGCGCTTGCCTGCGCGCCGGAGACTCCCAATGCCTGCCAGCCGCCGCCCCTTGATAAACCTGCTCGGGTTCGAGATTCGCTTCGATCTGACCTGGCTGATCCTCGTCGCACTCATCGTTTGGACCCTGGGAGCAGGCTACTTCCCGGCCGCCCAAGCAGATCTTTCGACCGCGACCTATGTCTGGATGGCCGTGTTCGGCGCGTTTGGGCTCTTCGCGTCGATCATTCTCCACGAGCTGGCCCATTCGGTCGTCGGGCGGAAACTCGGCATGCACATCAAAGGCATCCGGCTTTTCGTCTTCGGCGGAGCGGCGGAGTTGACGGAGGAGCCGCCGAGCCCGCGCGTCGAGGCCCTGATGGTGATCGTCGGGCCGGCGATGAGCATCGCACTGGCGATCTTGTGCTATGCAGCCGCCGCCATCCTGTTGGGCTTGAACGTGCCGCAGCCGGTTGTGACCGTGCTCGGCTATCTGGCTGCGGCGAACCTGATCCTCGCGCTGTTCAATCTCATTCCCGCTTTTCCTCTGGACGGGGGCCGCCTGTTGCGAGCCGGGTTGTGGGCGTGGCGCGGCGATCTCATCTGGGCGACGCGCGTGGCCTCGCTGGTCGGCGGTGCCTTCGGCCTGCTTCTGATCATCCTGGGCATCCTGAGCGCTTTCTATGGAAACCTGGTCAGCGGCATGTGGTGGTTCCTCATCGGCCTGTTCATCCGCGCCGCCGCCGGTTCGTCCTATCGCCAGGTGCTTGCACAGCGCATCCTGCAAGCCGTTCCGGTCCGCCGCCTGATGCGGCCCGATCCGATCAGCGTATCGCCGGACATCTCGGTTCAGCATCTGACGGAGGAATTCCTGCTGGGCCGGTCGTTGAAGGAGGTGCCTGTCGTTCTGAACCAGCATCTGATTGGAACGGTGGGGATTGCGGATGTCAAAGCCGTGCCGCCGGCGGAGCGCCTGGAGCGACGCGTCGCCGACATCCTGCAACCGATTGGCGGCAGCGCGATCGCGATCGATGCCCGCGCCGACGAGGCACTCGGCCAGATGCAGCAAAACGGGCGCGGCCGGCTATTCATTCTGGAGGATGAACGGCTCGTCGGCGTCCTGTCCTTGCGAGACCTGCTCCAGCACCTCAGCATCACCTCCGAGCTGCAGGTGAGTGCGCAATCAGACCGTGGCTCCCCATTCCGCGGCTCAGCCGGGGCCAGCGCCGAATAGTGGCTTGCGGGACGTCCATACATCCGGCCTTGGGTCCGGGTTGTCGAATACGCTCCCTCAGAGGCGTCAGTCCACGCCGTAATCGAACCCCCCCAAGCCAAGCAGCTCTTGCACATCTTCGTGGAGACGTCGCGCCGGCGCCGGCGCTCAATATCCGGGGCGGGTCGGCAGGCGCCCGCCCGTGACAAGAGCCAGAGCGCCAAGTGCGGCAGCAACATTATTATCTCGATACTGTTCGCCAGAAGCACAATCATCCTTCTGGGAGACCACCATGGCTGCAAATGACGCGATTGCCTTGCTGAAGGCTGACCATAAAGAAGTCGCTGAGATGCTCCAAAAGTTCGAGACCGCCCGCTCCACCAAGGAGAGACTGGCGCAGCAGATCTGCATGTCCCTCACCGTCCACGCACAGATCGAGGAAGAAATCTTCTATCCGGCTGCGCGAGAAGCGCTCGGAGATGAAGGCGAGGACCTTCTGAACGAAGCGAAGGTCGAACACAACTCGCTCAAGGAACTGATCGGCCAAATCGAGAGCTCAAGCCCCGAAGACGAACTGTTCGATGCGCATGTGAAGGTGCTGGGCGAATACGTGAAGCATCACGTGAAGGAAGAGGAAGGTGAACTCTTCCCCAAGCTCCGCAAGAGCGACATGGACCTCCGGGAGGTGGGCGAACAACTCGCGGCTCGTAAAAAGGAACTCATGTCACAGATGAAGGCGGCGGCTTAGATCCGCCCGCCTTCGGCTCGGCTCTTCCTGGAATTCGGTCAACCACGCGGCGAGGCGGAGGCTAGTGCTTCCGCCTCGCCGTTAGCTGTCGATTGAAGCGATCGCTGATGCCACGTGCGAACGCCAGAAGATCCGGCGTAATAAGCCTTGTATACCTAGCCGGCGCTCCACATATACCATCCAGTCAGATGGTGCACAGATGGTAGGGCCGCGAATGGAACCAGCGACGCAGCCGCCGCCGAAAGGGCCGGACAGCGAGAAGATCACGATCAACCTCGGATATGTCGATCTTGGCCACATCGATCTATTGGTGGCGCAGAGCTTCTATTCGAACCGCACCGACTTCATCAGGACAGCCATCAGGGGTCTGCTCGACCGCCACCATTCAACCCTCAAGCAGACCGTCGCCAGACAGCAGTTGGAGCTGGGTCTGCGGCACTATAGCAGACAAGATCTCGAGCGCGTGCGCGCAGCCGGAAGGATGCTCAACATCCAGGTTCTTGGACTGGCGACGATAGCCGCTGACGTGTCGCCGGAGCTTGCGCGGGAAACGATCGGTTCCATTCAAGTGCTCGGCGCTTTGCACGCGAGCGCGGCAGTGAAGGCTGCGCTTGCCGATCGTATTCACTGACCGCCGATCTTCTTCGCTCCGTTAAACACTTCACCAGAAATTCTATGGCCCTTCCGTGGAAGGACCAGCCGCGCCTTGTCGATTCAAATGCAACGGGAATTTGCCTCATGAAACCTCTTTCGCAAACTGACATGGCCGAGGCGACCCGTCTCACGCTCGAAGGGCGGTTGGATGAGGCAACTGCCTTGCTGCGCGCAGCAACTCGCGCCACTGTGAGGCCGGCCAATTCGCCTGAAGCGGAGCCTGAGCGCGAGCCTGCGTCTCCTCGCGGAGCTCCGGAAATCATGGACCTAGTCCCACCATCAGCAGCAACGGGTGATTGTTGGACATTTCCATCGCGCGCCCGGACTGAAAGAGGTTCGAAAGAAAGTCAGTACTCACGAACCGACAGGGACGTTGGAGATCAAGCCGACAAGGAGCTGCCGCGAACCTACTCACGGACCCCACGAGCCGGCACGCGAGCACTTATCCTGCCGGAGGGGGCCCGGTTTGAAGAGCGCGTCTTTACGAATCACGCGGGGACCCGTCGCTATAAGCTCTACATCCCATCCAGCTTTACTGGCGAAGCGGCTCCGCTCGTGATGATGCTGCATGGTTGCACCCAATCTCCCGATGATTTTGCGGCGGGCACTCGCATGAACCTCTTGGCGGAGGAGTTCGGCTTCCTGGTTGCCTATCCTGCACAACCGAAGTCTGCGAATCCTTCGAAGTGCTGGAACTGGTTCCGGCCTGGCGACCAGTGCCGTGACCAGGGTGAGCCCGCGCTGATGGCGGGAATGGCTCAACAGATCGCGACCGATTTCCCCATTGTGCGCTCACAGATTTACGCCGCCGGCTTGTCGGCGGGTGGCGCAGCGGCGGCGATCCTGGGCGCGACCTACCCTGACACCTTCGCGGCGGTTGGCGTTCATTCCGGGCTGGCTTGCGGTGCCGCTACGGATATCCCATCGGCCTTCCGTGCAATGCGGCAGGGCGGCTCAGGCGCCAAACCACATCCGCGTTCCGGTCCTTCACGCCCTATGCCCACGATCGTGTTTCATGGGGACCGCGACACTACCGTCAGTCCAGTCAACGGCGATCACGTCATAGAGCAGGCCAAGGCGAACGCAGACCTCAAACGTTCCATACGAAGCGGTGACTCGCACGGCGGCGTCAAATACACGTGTACCGTTGAGGCGGATGAAGCCGGCCGAACGATCGTGGAGCATTGGGTACTGCACGGGTGTGGTCATGCGTGGTCCGGCGGCAGCGCGGAAGGATCATACACTGAACCGCGCGGCCCAGATGCCAGTCGCGAAATGATCCGCTTTTTCTTTCAGCACCGCACAAAGAGCACTGCCGAGCCCTGAGCAGTAACAGTTGTCTCGCTGGCACCCTGCAGCCTTCAGCAACTGACCGCCGGTGAGGCTCGGCTTCGGCAGGCCATAACCCCATTCGCTGCTCGCTTAAGAGCCGTGCGACCGATGAATCGAGCGATTCCGGGTGAGGTCAATTGATTGTCGGTTTATTCGTGGCAAACCGAATAGCCGTTTGACTCTGTCTCGGGCACCTCGCCGTGGCTCTCGGGCAGATACTCGGTCAGATGGGTCTCGGAGGCTTTCTCCGCCGCAAGGAAAACGTGATGGAGGGTCGGCCCGGCCTCAAATACCAGGACCTTTTGCCCCGGCGCCACACTGCGCATTGCCTCGACGAATACGCGATCGTTCGCTGCTCGTCCGGTTCGATCGATCGATAGTACTCCGCCAGATGCGCGCGCGGCTCCCATTCGATGTCGAAGCACGCGTATTACCTCTTGATGGCCCAGGCCAGGAAGAGCCGCAGCCCCCGCGCAAGTGCGAATTCATACGCCGCGGCACCGACGTTGGCGCCGGCCAGAAACACGATGGCATCGACCGCGCTGATGGATTCTGTGAACAGCGCGGCACCCGCCGCTCCCAGATAATACGGCGCCTCCTTCGCCAACTCCGTGACGATGTAGCCGAGATGCGCGGCAGCCCGACGCCAGCGCTGGCTTGAGGTCCGGCGCGTGACGAGATCGTGCGCGGCTTTCGACAGCAGGTTGGTGCTCGTGCCGGTGCGCTGGAGCAGGTCCCAGTTTACCTTGAGGATGGCCCACAGGCCGCCGGCCCAGGCCAGATAACTGGCGAACAGGAGGACCAGCGCCTCGCCACGATCAAGCCCCTCCAACAGGTGCGAGGCCACCAACAGCAGCCCGGCGCTCGTTGCGACGAAGTCGAGGGCATAGGTCGTCACAACCGACGCCGCCAAAGTCGCGAGCCACCGCCGCGTGCCAAGATATGCCGGAATGCGCTGGGAACCAGGCCGCACTCCTACCTGCCCGGGAGACATGGCTACCCTCCTTTGCATACGTACGGTATGTATGTAACGTTTATTTGCGGGCCACTGCGGAGTCAAGTAAACACGTACATACGGTACGCATGATTCGGGGTGTAGCAGGAGGGCAACATAGAAACGAAGCCGAAGAGGATCCGCTCGACCCTGCCGAAGGATGAGGCGCGGCGCCGCTATATCGAAATCGGCGAACTCGCCGCGCTGGAGCAGATCCGCAAGGATTCCAAGATGTTGGACAATCTCGCCATTGCGGTCGGGCCGTTTGCCCGGCTCGATGCGGGGGCGGTCGCGGAGCGCGACAGGAAGACCCGCGGGGCGATCACCAACCTGTTCGGCAGCCAGGCGAGCTTCCAGGCCGAGACCATGGCACTGGCCTTGAGTGCAGGAGACTGGATCGCGCGCATCGATTACCCCGAACCCGCCGATTACCAAGCGGCTGACGCGTGGGTCGAGGCCCTGTTCGCCGGTCAGTCGGAGCGCGGCCCGACGCATGGCGTCAAGCCGGTGCTGAGCTATGCCTTTCTATGGGCCCTGTGGCTCAGTGCTGTGCCTTATGGGCTATGGAGCAAGCGCGTGTCGCAGCCCAGTGTCGCGGAATTTGCGCGATGGCTGGAATCGCTGGAGCAGGTCTATTCGAAGGCGCTCGGTCATTTTGGCATGAAGCTGCGCGAGGGCGTCACCTTGAACGACCTCGCCTGCGCGACCGGGAGCCTCATCGAAGGGGCCTGGCTCAACCAGTGCCTCAGCACGCGGCATCCCAGCGACTCGTCGCAACCGATCTCTGCCGTTTTGCGCCGCTCCGGGCGCCTGTTGTGGCAGGGCGCGGTGGAACCGGCATAGCTAGCGCGCCAGCCCCTTCAGCGCCGCGTAGTAGATCAGCAGGATGGTCTTGGCGTCGATGATCTCGCTGCGCTCGATCATGGCGAGCGCGTCCTTCAGCGCCACCTCGACGATCTCGATGTCCTCGCCCTCGCCTTCGTGGCCGCCACCGGCACTGACACGGTCGGCCGGAGTGTAGTCCGCCGTGAAGAAATGCAGCCGCTCAGTGACCGCGCCGGGGCTCATGTATGCGGAGAGCACTTCCCTGACATGCTGGATGCGATAGCCGGTCTCCTCCTCCGCCTCGCGGCGGATGGCGGTGGCGGGATCATCTTCGTCAAGCAAGCCGGCCGGCAGCTCGAGCAGCATGCCGTCCGGATGCCCGTTGATGAACGCCGGCAGGCGGAATTGGCGCGTCAGCAGGATCGTATCGCGTTCCTTGTCGTGGAGCAGGATGCAGCAGCCATCGCCCCGGTCATACGCCTCACGGTCCTGGCGCTGCTCGCGCCCGTCGCGCCGGCGATAGGTGTACGTGTATTTGCGCAGCACGTACCAATTGTCGCTGAGCACATCCACGCGCTCGATCCGCACGCGGTCGGAGGTGGGCAGGTTCTCGGTCATGGCAAGTCACTCAATAGCTGCTAGGCCAGGCTCCTGTCGCATAAGCGCCGCCGGCCTCGGTGCAGCGCTCATTGATGAACTCCAGAGGCGCCGCTCATTCAGCGGCGCCAACTCGAAATTGCGGCCGCCGTCGGCATCCTCGGTGTCGTCGTTGGGCTCCTGGTCCGGAAAGGTCGTCGTCAGCAGCCAAACAGCGCCGGATGCCTTGAGGTTCCGCACGCCGCGCCGCAGCGTAGCGAACGAGAAATGCACCAGGCAATCGTGCTCAGGATGAGATCGCAATGCGGCAGCGGATCGCGCGTCAGGTCGGTGAGCGATAACGACCGGTGCGCATCGCCTCGGTCATGGTCTTGCAAGGCCTGAATGACCGCCGGCACGATGTCGACGCCGACATAGCGGTCAAGGCCGAGCTCAGGTTTGCCATCCAGCGATGATCGCTGCACGGCGAATTCCTTCAGCAACCGGGGGCAGCCGCTCGCGAATGGCAGCCGTCGCATCGAATTCCGATCCGACGCCCGAGACGCTGGTATCCGCGGCCCAGAGATTGGTCTCATGAATTTGCGCGAAGCGCCGTGCCAGATCGAGCTCGGCAAACTCCGCCCGCCGCGCCGCAAAGCGCTGCTGGGCGATGGCGGGCAGGCGCCTCGAAATCCTGACATACCCTACGAATTCTCTCTAAGGTCGAGGTAACTATCGGAGAGGCTAGCATGACGTTGCTTCGCGACGAAGTGTGCTCAGCCCAATTACTTAAGCTCTTGATCGACGTTCTACCGCCCTATGGATTTCGTGATCTGCGCGAGCACGAATATTCTTGCGGTGCTTGCTCAACTGACGAGAAATGGATTTTCCCATCGGGCCGAAAACCTTGGCCGCGCGCTTTGTATAGGTCCAAAACGTCCACTTTCGATAGTCCTCCTGTAGTTCACCGAACTGCTCTACTCGGCCGAATCTTTTTACCAGCCGCTCGTAAGGGAATAGTGCCCTGAGCTCAGTCTCATTCTTATCTGAATATCTTCGCGCACAGGCATTCGCCTCTCGTCTAGCCGCAACCGCGATCTTCCTATAGAGATTTGATAGCGTTGAGTCGCGCAAGTAGACGGTTCGCCCGTCGAACCTGAATCCCAGATACTCGAGACCGTTGCTTGCCCCCTCTGGATATGCTCTGCGAAATTTCTGTCGATCCCCATCCTGTTCAAAGACAAATAGAGCGGTCTTTTCCTTTTTGACTTTGAGCTTGCTTCCAAAGGTTCTGATTGCGTCTCGCACCCGCTCCATCATCGCAGATCCGATCGTTTCATCGCCGGGAAGCACGAGTAGAATATCATCAGAATACCTGAAGTAAGCGCCCCCCATTGTCTTCGCCCACTGAGAGACGAGGCGATCAAAATCCAGCAGGTAGAGGTTTGCCAGTAGATCAGAAATCGGCGCACCTTGGGGGATGCCGTATGGCTTCGAGTTTCTTCTGATGATGCTCTTTGAGGCGCCAGCACCTGCGATCATCGACCGAAATTGCTTCCCGGTGCACAGCTGCTTAGGTACCTTCCTGTGAGGGGTAAGGTATCCGTTTATTGCATTGCCGGCCTTCGACTTGCGTTTCTCGCCGTAATGGCCGAGCCGTTCATATACCTTCTGCTTGTCCACGACCGCATACTGGGTCATCGCCTTGAAAACTTGATAATGGTCGGGTGGTAGATCGCTTTTCTCTATCAAACGGCACCAAAGTGCTTTCAGGCGGCCGTGATCGAGTGACTCAAAGTAGCTGCTTATGTCGAGCGTCAACACGCAGCAGTGTTGTATGCGCTGCACCTCTTGGAATGCATCATGCGCAAAGTGAATATTGCACTTTCCTCCTCCACCTTTTGCGGGAATTCGCCGATAGGCGAGAACATTATCGCTTATGCCTAAACGGGCTAACTCAGCTTCGTACTTTTGAGACAGGAGAAAGCGGTAGTACGCGAATATGTAAGCATCACGACGAGCGGCGTACCGGATCGGTCGTTCCTTCGCTTTTCCCCTTTTCTCCTGTCTCGGAGAATTTAGTCCACCGCTGGACATACAACATAAATGGGAAGAACTGATGTTGCGCAACCCGAGCGGAATCGGTGGCCAACGCCTCAGCATTGGCTCGAGAGATGATGGAATCGAAATGTGGATACTGCTTGAGATCCTTAGAATTTAGCCGCCACGCTAGCATCGCGAACCCCACTTCGCGAGAGTGGCGGGAGCAACCGGTAGCATCCGGTTAACGCTCCCGCCGCGTCTGTTGGCCACGACCCCCGGAAGGGATCTAACTGCTTATTCGTTCGATAAGTTGGTCTATTCTATCGTCCTGGCGTTCTTCGCCCGGCTGACCATTGTTCGCTGCGGCGAGTTGGAGATCACTTTGGACCTCTCGTTAATCTTCGCCTCGGCGACCGCTAGCCTTGACAGTTTCAACCAATACTCCAGCCCCAATATCGACAGGAAGCCGACTCAGCTAGATAACGCGGCAACTGGCACGCCGCGCGAGATAGTAATGGTATCGCGCGCACAACAATTCAAGCGCGTTTACAACGAAAAATTATATTGACGCCTTGCACCGAGTCGCCGAGTCGCTGTGCTCAATGCGCCTCCGCCCAGTTGTTGCCGGAGCCGGCCTCGCAGGTGAGCGGCACGGCGAGCTTGCGGGCGGGCTCGTGCGCCTTCTCCATGATGGCGCGGGCGATTGCTGACGTCTCCTCCACCTCCGCCTTCGGCACTTCGAAGACCAGCTCGTCATGCACCTGCAGCAGCATCCTGGCCTTGAGGCCGCGCTCCTTCAGCGCGGGCGGGATGCGGATCATGGCACGCTTGATGATGTCGGCGGCGGTGCCTTGCAGCGGCGCGTTGATGGCGGCGCGCTCCATGTAGCTGCGCCGCGCGGGGTTCTTGTCGTTGATGCCGGGCACGTGGCAGTGCCGGCCGAACAGGGTCTCCACATAGCCGCGCTCGCGCGCGAACTTCTTGCAGCGCTCCATGTATTCGCGGATGCCGGGATAGCGCGCGAAATAGGCGCCGATATAGTCGCGCGCCTCGGCCTGCGGAATTCCGAGCTGCTGGGCGAGGCCGAAGGCGCTGATGCCGTAGATGATGCCGAAATTGATCGCCTTCGCCTTGCGGCGCACCATCGGGTCCATGCCCTCGACCGGGACCCCGAACACCTGGCTCGCGGTCATGGCGTGGATGTCCTTGCCCTCGCGGAAGGCGTCGCGCAAGGCGGGAATGTCGGCCATATCGGCGGCGAGGCGCAGCTCGATCTGCGAGTAATCGACCGAGAGCAGCTTGTGCCCCTCCTCCGCCACGAAAGCGTGGCGGATCCGCCGGCCTTCCTCGGTGCGCACCGGTATGTTCTGCAGGTTCGGATCGCTGGAGGAGAGCCGGCCCGTGGGAGTCAGCGCCAGCGCGTAGGAGGTGTGGACGCGGCCCGTCGTCGGATCGATCTCGTTCTGCAGCGTGTCGGTGTAGGTGCTCTTGAGCTTGGTGAGCTGGCGCCAGTCCAGGATCTTCTGCGGCAGCGGATGGCCGGACACGACCGTCAGCTCCTCCAGGATGTCGGCGCCGGTGGCGTAGGCGCCGGTCTTGCCCTTCTTGCCGCCGGGAAGCTTCAGCCTGTCGAACAGGACCTCGCCGAGCTGCTTGGGCGACCCGGGATTGAACTCGAGGCCGGCAATGTCTTGGATCTCGCGTTCGATCCCAACGATGCGGTCGGCAAAATCTTTGGAGAGCGCCTGCAGCGCCTTCACGTCCACCTTGATCCCGGCGCATTCCATGGCGGCGACCACAGGCAGCAGCGGCCGGTCGATGGTTTCATAGACGGTGAGGACATGCTCCGGGATCAGGCGCGGCTTCAGCGCCTGGTGCAGGCGCAGAGGGACCTCCGCATTCTCCGCGGCGTAGTTCAGCACCTTCTCCAGCGCCACCTTGTCGAAGGTCACGGCCGACTTGCCGGTGCCGCACACGTCGCCATAGGCGATCGGCTTGTGCTGGAGATGCAGCTCCGCGACCTCGTCCATGCCGTGGCCATGCGCGCCGCCTTCGAGCGCGTAGGAGATCAGCATCGTGTCGTCGATCGGCGCGACCTCGATGCCGTATTTGCTGAGGATGCAGACGTCGAACTTGATGTCGTGCCCGATCTTCATCACCGACTGGTCTTCCAGCAGCGGCTTCAGGATCGCGAGCGCCTCGGTGAGGGGAATCTGCTTCGGCCGCTCCACCGCGCCGCCCAGGAGATCGCCGCTGACCCCGGCATGGCCGACGGGGACGTAGCAGGCCTTGCCCGGCGCCAGCGCCAGGGAGAAGCCGCACAGCTCAACCGCGATCACGTGCAGCGAGGTCGTCTGCGTATCGAAGGCCACATAGCCCTGCTCGCGCGCCTCCCGGACCCAGCGCTCCAGGCTCGCCTTGTCCTGCACCAGCTCGTATTGATCGAAGCTGATGGGAACGGCCGCAGGCGGCGCAGGCAGCGCCGGTACCGGCGCCGAGGCGAGCGTGGCGCCCGCGATCGCCGGCGCGGCGGGCGGAGCGGTGTCGACCTTCGGGCCGGCTCCGTTCCCCTCGCCGCCGTGCCGCGCGATGATGCGCGTCGCGAGGGCGCGGAACTCGTTCGCTTTCACGAACTCGAGCAGGCGCGGCACGTCAAGCTTGCGCCGCTCCAGCCCCTCGAGCGGCGTGTCCAGCTTCACATCGCAGCTCAGAGTCACCAGCTTCTTGGAGATGCGCGCCAGCTCGGCATTGACGATCAGGTTCTCGCGCCGCTTTGGCTGCTTGATCTCGCTCGCCCGCTCCAGCAGCGTTTCAAGGCTGCCATAGGTGTTGATGAGCTCCGCTGCGGTTTTCACGCCGATGCCGGGGACGCCGGGCACGTTGTCGGTGGAATCGCCGGCAAGGGCCTGGATGTCGACCACCTTGTCCGGTGTCACGCCGAACTTCTCCTGCACCTCGGCATAGGAGATCGTCTTGCTCTTGATCGGGTCCCACATCCGGACCTGGTCGTTCACAAGCTGCATCAAGTCCTTGTCGGAGGAGACGATGGTGACCTCGGCGCCCGCCTCCTTGGCGCGGCAGGCATAGGTCGCGATGATGTCGTCGGCCTCGTAGCCTTCCATTTCGACGCAGGCGACGTTGCAGGCGCGCGTCGCCTCCCGCACCATGCCGAATTGCGGGATCAGCTCCGGCGGCGCCTCCGGGCGATGGGCCTTGTACTCCGCATAGATCTCGTTGCGGAAGCTGACGCGGCCGGCATCGAAGATGACGCCGATATGGTCGGCGTCGGTCTCGTCCAGCAGCTTCAGCAGCATATTGGTGAAGCCGAGCGCGGCATTGATCTGCACGCCATCGGAGCGCGTCAGCGGCGGCAGCGCGTGGAAGGCCCGGAAAATATAGCCAGAGCCGTCGACCAGATAGACATGCTTGGGCTTGGACATCAGCCGCCCTCTCCTACGCCACCCTGTATGCCGGCCAGATTAGGCGAATGGACGGCCTTTCCCGTCAGGATCAATGGGCCGCCGCCGCGTGCGCGCCTTCCTTCAGCACGTATCTGCGGCTGCAATAGGGGCACTCGATCTCCCCCTCCTTGCTGAGGGTCAGATAGACACGCGGGTGGCCGAGCGGCCCGCCGCCGCCGTCGCAGGCGACCGTGGCGGTTTCGACCTCAATGATCTCGAACGGTTCCATTTTCATCCAACTCTGTGGGATTTTTCGCAAGACAGGAGCCCGCCTGGCGCCCGAGATGGACCCGGCGTTGACCCCATTCGGGCCGGATGATACCCATGCGCCCATCGGTGAATCAACCACCGCGCATTGCAGCCGAAATCGTGCCCAACAGCCCCGCCCTGCCCGATTCCGCCGTTTCCATCCGCGGCCTCACCAAGGTCTATGCGCCGTCCAACGGAACGGCGACGGCGAAGCGCGCCCTGGACGCGGTCGACCTCGACGTTCCGCGCGGCAGCCTGTTCGCGCTGCTTGGGCCGAACGGGGCCGGCAAGTCGACCCTGATCAACATCCTGGCCCAGCTTGTCATCAAGAGCTCCGGCGAGGTGAGGATATGGGACATCGACCTTGACCGCGATCCGCGCCATGCCGCGGCGGCCATCGGCATCGTTCCGCAGGAGTTGAACATCGACCCGTTCTTCACGCCGGCCCAGTTGCTGGACATCCAGGCCGGCATGTATGGCGTCCCCAAGGCGGAGCGACGGACGGCGGAGCTGCTGCGCGCGCTCGCCCTGTCGGACAAGGCCGAGTCCTATGCCCGCACCCTGTCCGGGGGCATGCGCCGGCGCCTGATGGTGGCGAAGGCGATGGTGCACAACCCGCCGGTCCTCGTGCTCGACGAGCCGACCGCCGGCGTGGACGTGGAACTGCGCCAGCAGCTCTGGAGCTATGTCCGCGAGCTGAACCGGCGGGGCGTCACCGTCCTTCTCACCACGCACTACCTGGAAGAGGCCGAGGAGCTGTGCGATCGCATCGCCATCATCAACCATGGCAAGGTGATCGCCTGCGAGCGCAAGGACGACCTGCTGGCGCGGGTGGATAGCAAAGAGCTGGTCCTGACCCTGGCCCGCGACGTCGGTGCGATCCCCGAGAGCCTGCGGCGCTGGCACGTCGAAGGCGGCACGCCGCATCAATTGAAGCTTCGTTATCGCCCCTCCGAGACCAGGGTCTCCGACATCCTCGACCAGGTGCGCGCCTGCCATCTCGAAATCGTCGACCTCACGACGGTGGAGACGGATCTCGAGGACATCTTCCTGCAATTGACCCGGCGGAGCCCCACTGGCGAATGATGGGGGGCGAATGATGAGGCTTCCCGGACTGGCGGCCCTCCTCCTTCTGCCGCTCCTCCTGGCCGCGTGCGCGCCGCGGCTGCAAGAGATCGGGCCGCCGGTGGATGCGCCGCGCATCGTCGAGAATGACGGACACGACGACGCGCTCCACATGCCGGACGGGGTCGACCTGCCGCTGCGGGTGTGGGAGCCATGGGACCGCCCGGCCGAAGCGGTGATCCTGGCGCTGCATGGCTTCAACGATTATTCGCGCGGCTTCGCGGCGCCCGGCAAGGGCATGGCGCGGCGCGGCTTCTTCTTCTACGCCTATGACCAGCGCGGCTTCGGCCTGGCGCCCCAGCGCGGCATCTGGGCCGGGGAAGAGCAGATGCGGGACGACCTGCGCGTGGCTGCGCGCCTGATCAAGGCCCGGCATCCCGACCTGCCGCTGTTCCTGCTGGGCGAAAGCATGGGCGGGGCGGTCATCATGACGGCCGCGGTGAGCGACGACCCGCCGGTCGCGGATGGATTGATCCTGGCTGCGCCGGCGATCTGGGGCTGGCAGACCCTCTCGCCGCTTGCCCGCGGGATCACAGAGGCGGCGGCGCATATCATTCCCTGGGTCACCGTGGTGCCGACGGGCCTCAACCTCCAGGCATCGAGCAACCGCGCGGCCCTGCGCGAGCTGACGCGCGATCCGCTGGTCATCAAGGCGACCAGGATCGATACCGCGCTCGGCCTCGTCGACCTCATGACCGCGGCGTTCACGGCCGCATCGAAGCTGGAGAAGCCGCGCTGGCTGCTGCTGTTCGGCGAGCGCGAGGCGATCCTCGACCGCGGCGCGGTCAACGAGGCGCTGCCCAATTTCCGCAACCTGCCGCCGGAGCAGGGCCGGGTCGCGATCTATCCGCGCGGCTATCACCTGTTGCTGCGCGATTTCGAGCAATACACGGTCTATGACGACATCGCGGCCTGGATCCGCGATCCCGAGGCGCCGCTGCCGAGCCGCGCGGACGAGCGCGGCGCGGCCAAGTCGATCAACTGAGGGCGGTCAATGGAGCAGGGGCGCGCCCGGCAACCGGTGGCGCGACTGGGCCACCACCTCCGGCGCCACGCCGAGTTCTTCCGAGAAGCTGATCAGCAGGGGCTCCCAGGCCAGGAGATAGTCGAGAACGGCGCCGAGTGATGCAGGGTGGGTTGCGGTGGCGCGCAGGCCGCGCGGCGTCATGCCCGTCAGGTTCAGGAAGCGCACCAGGCGCTCCTCATCGCTCGCGAGCCAGGCCAGCGCTTGCAGGGCCAAAGTGTGCGGATCGGGCAGGGTCTGCTTGGCCGTCATCGGATTATGCTACGCCTCATCGATCATTAATGCACGCTGGCATTTGGGTGCATTTGTGTGGCGCGCGCGCTTGCCGCGCCGCCCGGTTGGCCCTAAGATTTGCGCTGGTCTGCGGGATTGGGGCCCGCTTTCGCGACACGGCGAAAGGAGGCGTGCATGACCATCGCAAGCATCATCCACGGCAAACCGCACCGTCTGATCTCCGTTGCACCTGACGATACGCTGCAGCAGGCGGCGGAGGTCCTGACGCGGGAGGGGATCGGCGCCTTGCTGGTCCTGAAGCCCAATAGCGATATTGCCGGCATCATTTCCGAGCGCGACATCGTGCGCGCGGTCGGCGTCAAAGGCCCGGAGATGCTGGCCCGCCCGGTAGCGGAACTGATGACCAAGGAGGTCACCTGCTGCGCACCGGAAGATACCGTCGACCAGGTCATGGCCGTCATGACGGAGCGGCGGTTCAGGCATCTGCCGGTGCGCCAGGGCGGCAGGATCGTCGCCATGGTGTCGATCGGCGATGTCGTGAAACAGAAGGTCGAGGAAGCCGAGGCGGAGAGCCAGTCGCTGCGCGAATACATCGCACGCGGTTGAACTCGCGTTCGACGCCCGAAGGCGAGCCGGGCGGCCGCATCCCCTTGTTTTTAGCCAGAGTCATGGGTTAGCTAGGCTGGCGTGTTTCCAGCGCCCAGGGAAGCTGGCCGCGTCACGAAAGAGTCGAAAAGGGGCCGACGCCGCACGGCGCGCCTTGCCATCCAGGGAGGAACTCGGACCGATGAAAAGACGTAGCTTTATCGCGACCGCCGGCCTCGGCGCTGCTGCGGCGGCCACCACCCTCGCCGCGCCCGCCATCGCGCAGAGCGCGCCGGATATCAAGTGGCGCCTGACGTCGAGCTTCCCCAAGAGCCTGGACACCATTTTCGGCGCGGCGGAAACCTTCACGAAATACGTCGCCGACGCCACCGACAACAAGTTCCAGATCCAGCTCTTCCCGGCGGGCGAGATCGCCGCGGGCCTCGAGGCGGCCAACGAGGTCGGCAAGGGCTCGATCGAGATGTGCCATACCGCGACCTATTACTACTGGGGCAAGGATCCGACCTTCGCCCTCGGCACCGCGGTGCCGTTCGGGCTCAACTGCCGCATGCAGAACGCCTGGATGTATCACGGCGGCGGCATCGAACTCATGAACGACTTCTTGGCCGGGCACAACCTGATCGGCTTCCCATGCGGCAACACTGGCGCGCAGATGGGTGGATGGTTCCGCAAGGAGATCAAGTCGGTCGCCGATCTGAAAGGCCTGAAGATGCGCATCGCCGGGCTCGCCGGCGAGGTGATGTCGAAGCTCGGCGTGGTGCCGCAGCAGATCGCCGGCGGTGACATCTATCCTTCGCTCGAGAAAGGCACCATCGATGCGGCCGAGTGGGTCGGCCCCTATGACGACGAGAAACTTGGCTTCAACAAGGTCGCGCCGTTCTACTACTATCCCGGCTGGTGGGAAGGCGGGCCCATGCTCCACGTGATTGTCAATACAGCCAAATGGGCGGAGCTGCCGAAGAGCTACCAGTCGATCGTGATGTCCGCGGCGGAAGCCGCCAATTGCGACATGATGGCCAAATACGATGCCGTCAATCCGGCGGCGCTCAAGAAGCTGGCGGCCGGCGGGGCGAAACTGCGGCCGTTCCCGCAAGATGTGATGGAGGCGGCGTTCATGGCCGCCAACGAAACCTATGACGACGTGATGGCCAAGAATGCCGCCTTCAAGAAGATATACGAGTCCATGGTGGCGTTCCGCGCGGACCAGTACCTCTGGTTCCAGGTCTCGGAGCACACCTACGACACGTTCATGATGGGCCTTCAGCGCAAGAAGATGCTCTGAACAATCTGGTGTAGCGTTCTGTCGAAAAGGGCCCCGTTGCGGGGCCCTTCTTCTTGTGGCTCAGTTCGGATCGATCTCCGGCGGCTGCCCGAAATCGAGCGGCGGCAGCTCAGGCTGCCCCTCCCCGTCGAACGGCGGCAGCTCGATCTCGATGGTCGAGGGATCGACCGCCGGGCCCGCCTTGGGAATCGAGAGTTGCGGGAAGGCCAGCGTGATCGCGATCATGATCGCCTGCAGCAAAACGAAGGCGACCGCGCCGCGATAGATCTGCACCGTGCTGACGCCGGCGATGGTGCGCTTGGTCTGCTTGTCGAGCCAGTCCCCGGCGGGGGCGACAGAGCGCATATAGAACAGGGCGAAGCCGAAGGGCGGCGTCAGGAAGCTGGTCTGCATGTTGACCGCGAGGATGACCCCGAACCAGACGAGGTCGATGCCGAACGCGTCGGCCACCGGCGCCAGCAACGGCACCACGATAAAGGCGATCTCGAAGAAGTCGATGAAGCAGCCCAGCACGAAGACCAGGATATTGACGGCGATCAGGAAGCCCCACGCGCCGCCCGGCAAGGCGGCGAACAGCTCCTCCACCCAGATATGGCCGTTGATGCCGTAGAAGGTGAGCGAGAAGATGCGCGAGCCGATCAGGATGAATATGACGAAGCAGGCGAGCCGCGTGGTCGCCTCCAGCGCCTCGCTCAAGACCCTGAAATCCAGCCGCCGCTTCGCGAAGGCCAGGACCAGGGCGCCGGTCGCGCCCATCGCGCCGCCCTCGGTCGGCGTGGCGACGCCGAGAAAGATGGTGCCCAGCACCAGGAAGATCAGCGCCAGCGGCGGGATGAGGACGATGATCACCTGCTGCGCCAGGCGCGACAGCACGCTTGTGTTCAGCATCCTGTCGAGCAGCGCCCCCGCATAGATCGCGGCCACCCCGATCGTGGCGGCCCAGATCGCCGCGCCGTCCTCGATCCGGTCCTGCAGCAGGCCATGCGCGCCGAAGGCGATGACCGCCCCCGCAGCGAGCGCAACGATGAGCGACAGCAGGCCGGCGCCAAGCGTGCGCACTTCCGGAGGCAAGGCCGGCAGCGCGGACGGGCGCAGGATGCTGACCACGAAGACATAGAGGCAATAAAGCCCGGTCAGCAGCAGGCCAGGGATCAGGGCGCCCGCATACATGTCGCCGACCGATCGGCCGAGCTGGTCGGCGAGGACGATCAGCACCAGAGACGGCGGGATGATCTGCGCCAGGGTTCCCGAGGCCGCAATGACGCCGGTCGCCAGCGATCGGTCATAGCCGTAGCGCAGCATGATCGGCAGGGAGATGAGGCCCATGGCGATCACGGAGGCGGCCACCACGCCGGTGGTCGCCGCCAGCAGCGCGCCCACGAGGATTGCCGCATAGGCGAGGCCGCCGCGGATCGGGCCGAACAGCTGGCCGATCGTGTCCAGCAGATCCGCCGCCATGCCCGACTTCTCAAGGATGATCCCCATGAACGTGAAGAACGGGATCGCCAGCAGCGTGTCATTGCGCATGACGTCGAGCACGCGCCCGGGCAAGGTCTGGAGCAGCGGCCAGGACAGGCGGATCTCGTTCGAGTGGGGCGACAGCTCGACCGCGATCCAGAAGAACAGCAGGCCGTTGGCGGCGAGGGAGAAGGCGACCGGATAGCCGAGCAGCAGGAAGACGACCAGCGATACGAACATGATCGGCGCGAGGTTGTGGGCGATGAGCTCGATCATTCGAGCGGCGCGCCCTTCACGCCGAGATCCTCGGGCCGCAAGCCACGCGGCGATTCCGGCTCCGCCTCCTCGAGCGCGCCGGTCAGGAGGCCGATGCGCTTGATGATCTCCGAAACCGCCTGCAGCAGCAGAAGCACGAAGCCGAGCAGAACGAACAGCTTGGACGGCCAGATGATGAGGCCGCCCGCATTCGCGGAGCTTTCGCCGCTGCGGTAGGAATCGAGGAAGAACGGCCAGCTGAGCCAGATCATGATCAGAACCAGCGGCAGCAGCATCAGGACGTGGCAGAAGAGGTCGATCCAGTGCCGCGCGCGCGCACCGAGGCGGCTCGACACGACGTCGATGCGCACGTGGCCGTTGCGCTGCAGGACATAGGCGGCGGCCAGCATGAAGACCGCGCCGAACAGGTACCATTGCAGCTCCAGCCAGGCATTGGAGCTGGTGTCGAACAGCTTGCGGACGATCGCGTTGACGGCGCTGACCAGGACTGCGGCGAGGATGAGCCAGCGGATGTGATGGCCGATGAAGCCCGTCACCGCGTCGATGGCGCGGCTGACGGCCAGCAATGGGTGCACGAACCGATCCTCCCTGCGAGGCGCCCGTTTCCCGGGCTTGTTAGGAACCGCAGACTAGGAGCAAAGCTTCATGCAAAACAAGGATTTATCCCTGGTCCGCCGACCGACCTTGGTGTGAGGGCCGGTTGCCGGGCCGGACTCGGCGGAGATCGGCCAAACGGTTGATCGGCTTGCAATTTCAAGCGCAGCGGCCACTTGATGCCTATCGGACGGTCGAGTATGGTGCGGCTCCGATCGCGATCCAGGCACCCGTAGCTCAGCTGGATAGAGCGTTGCCCTCCGAAGGCAAAGGTCGTGAGTTCGAATCTCGCCGGGTGCGCCATCTTCAAAGTCCATCACCCCATTCGACGTCGGTCTGGCCACGAATTGGTCTGATCGAGTGACTTTGCAGGTCCCGAGTTTACGCTCCCCATACTTCGCCATTCGACGAACTATCTTGACGGCTGACAGACGGTCAGGTCATACTTTGCCACATGGAAAACAAACAGCCCCAACTCGACCGCGCATTCGCCGCTCTCTCTGATCCGACACGTCGTGCGGTTGTGGCGCGCTTGTGCTTGGGGGAAGCATCGGTGAGTGAACTCGCCGCGCCATTCAGCATCGGCCTGCCAACATTCCTGAAGCACATCCGCGTCCTTGAAGACGGCGGATTTCTAGAGACTCGCAAGGCGGGCCGCGTTCGCGTATGCGCCCTCAAACCGGAGGCGCTGCGCCGGACGGACACCTGGCTCAGCGAACACCTCCGCATCTGGACCGCGCGGCTTGACCGGATGGACGCCCACATTCAGCGCCGCAAGAAGGAAACCCGCAAGGATGAGTGATCTGACCAACGTCCGCGAGTCGCCGTGGGCTGAATGGCCTCTTGATCGCGAGATTGTCATCACCCGCCTGGTCGATGCGCCGCGCACCCTCGTCTTCGAAGCCTGGACCGATCCGGCGCAGTTGCCCGCATGGTTCGGGCCGGAGGGATTCGCGATCGAGACGAGAGAGATCGACATCCGCGTTGGCGGACAATGGCGCTTCGACATGATTGCGCCAGACGGAACGCGTTACGGCAACCGCATGTCTTTTCTCCGGCTGGAGGCGCCTGCCTTGATCGAGGTTGACTACCGTTCTGACCGGGATGAAGACCCGTCAGCGTTTCGAATGCTGTTGACCCTCGACGAGCAGGCCAACGGCAAAACAATCGTTACCTTGCGCCAGATGCATCCGACCAAGGCGCGCCGCGACGAGGTGATTGGATTCGGAGCAGTCGAGTACGGCGCCCAGACGCTCGACAAACTCGCGCGACATGTGCAAGCGCGGGGGCAATGAGCGCAGCGTAAAGGCCAAACTCAGCGCGAGATTACAACTAAATACCGGGTTCAGTTTCATCCTCTTCGGCGCACCAATTCCACGTTTACTACGCACCTTTTTTTCTCAGATTTTCTGATCACAGCTGGTCACGTCTGAACGGCGTCCTGCGGGATAGATCCGCTTCGTTGGGCGACACTCGACGCTCCGCCACCGAGTTCGCGACGGAACGGCGGAGTCCGCAGAGTGGTGTCGTTGGCTTCATGCACCTTGCAGCCGTGCCGGGACCGAAAAACCGGTCCGGAACTTCGTCGGACATCGGAAACTGGAGCCGTCCGGCATTCAAACCTCGCTAACGAACCTCGCCAAGCTGTGAACTCGGCCACAGCTGCGACGTGTTCAAAGGTCTAAATCGATCTCCGAAACGTCGCGCTTTAGGGGCGGCGGGTCGCAGCGCCAGTTCGGAAAGGACCGGCCGTGTCAGCGAGGTGAGCGAAAATGAGCCAAATACAAATTCGTCAGGCAATGAGCGTCGAGATCGCAGCCTTGCGCGCCCTGCAGGAGCGCTCCATGCGTGTGCTTTCTCGACACAGCTACACCGCAACCCAGATCGATACCTTTATAGCGCGCATTGGCACCATGGACGACTATCTGGTTGCCGATCGCACGTACCTGGTTGCCGAACTCGATGCCGAACTCCTCGGGTGCGGCGGCTGGACCACACGCCTGCCCGGCTACGCCCGCCGCGCCGTGGGAGAGGCTCATACACCGGATCCGAACCGGGCAACGATCCGCAGCGTCTTCGTGAACCCGATTGCGGCGCGCCAGGGCATCGGCCGCCGCATCATGGGCGCGATCGAGACTTTCCTGCGTAGCAACAGCTTTCGCGATGCCGAGCTCAGCGCCACCGACAATAGCCGCGCCTTCTACCGCAGCCTCGGCTACCGGCCGCTGGGCGTGTTTCAGGTTGATGTCGGGGATGGCGTCAGCCTACGCCTCACCCGGATGCGCAAGTCACTTCTGCAGGCAGGATCCGACGGGCCCAACCCATCGTCGATCCCGGCGTGACAACATGCGGATCCAGGTTGGCTGCGACTTACGCCTACGACAGCCGCACGTTGTGAGAGCGTGCCGGCCGCCTGGAAAATCGACGTATCGTAGAATGACCGGAATTAACGCCGTAGGTCAGAAGATTGGTCGAACCGCCAGCCTACGAGGCGTGGGCGTTGGTGTCCCTCTGCGCTCGCATCAGCGCATTGTCCTTCGGCGATCGACCCGCGCGAACGCGGCGCTCGCGGATGGATCAGCCCTGCGCGGCTTTCGACAGCATGTCCGCGCAAGCGCTGGCCAAAGTCCGGTCCGGCTGTTCCGCTGTCGGCATCGTCGCCCAGCCGGCCTTCATCACGAAATCCCGCTGCTCGTAGCTGGTCTTCATCCCCGCGAGCTGCGCAAGCTTGGAGGTGGAATCCGGGTCCATTTTCGACTGGCTGATGCAGACCGGAATCAACGCATCGACGACCGCAGCCGCGGATGTCTCATGAGCCAATCGCTCGGCCGAGCCGCTGGTATACCAGCCGGCCTGCGAGAAGCCGAATGTCACCGTCGCGATCGCACCCGCGAGCGCGCCGAGGATTGCAGGTTTTGTCCATGTGGGGATGTTCATTGGGCTTTCCTTTTTACGAAATGGATTTGGAACGCGGTTCACACGAAACGGCCGCCCCTCCGTCCAGGAACGCTGAACGGCGCATGCCTACTAGTACCCGCGCGGATGCGCGAGCAGGCTGCTTACTCGTCGTCCCGCCGTCCCGTGTCTTGCGGCCGATCGTCGGCTGGAGATTGAGGCTTCTGTCGCAGCTCCTTCTTCGATCTGGCGCGCCGCAAGCTGTCGAACAGATCGTAGGCCGGTTCAGCATTGCGCCGGCCGAGCGGAGCGCCTGCCGTCTTGCTGAATGCGTCTTTGGCTGACATCGAAGTTCCTCCTGTTGGGTAATCCATCGGCGCTCGATCAGAACGCACGGCGGAATAGATGGACGAGCGCCACCGCGATCAAGATCAGGAGCGGCACGCCAATAGGAGGCGTGAACCAGGCCATCGATCTAACCCTCAAAGGAGAAGCCTTCCGAGGAAGGTCTTGAGATGACGCCCACGTTGGCGAGCGCGATGAAAATGGCGAAGGCGATGAGCACGGCAGTCAACCCACTCATCACGTGGGACACAAAGCGTTTCAGAGTCATGTGAGCCTCCGTTGCGGTTGAGTGCGTCCAGAATGACCGGGACCGCAGCGCCGGTCGCACGTAGGCGGCGAAAGAGGCCACTGAAGGCAATCGAGCGATATTGGGTTGTCGTGCAAAAGCGGACCTGTGATAAGGGCAAGCACGACATCGCTCGGTCCGATCACGCACAGTATGCTCATTATGCGCGCAACACAAGGTCGGATGCCGCCGGGACAAAGACAGTTCCGTCGAAGGCGGTCTCCGTGGCGCTATTTTTCCGCCGCGTGGCAGCACGCAGGCCTGTTGGATTCCCGAACGATTGAAGGCCCTTAGAGCCTTCCGCCATTCCTGCAATAAGCAGAGCCATCCGATTCGATGCTGCTGCGGCTCGCGTTCATATGAGGAGCTATCGTTGCAAACGCCGGTGAAAGAGTTCATGGTGCGGCGCTGCTCATGGGTTCGACCCGCCCTTTGCTCCCCGCGAGATGAAATCGGCTTCATTCGCTTCGAAGCACGACCTGCTGCATCGAGTGGGCGGAGCATTGTTCTCTTTCGGAGGTGCCAGGATGTCCACCGGCAAGATCAAATGGTTCAATGTCCGGAAGGGCTTTGGCTTCATCCAGCCGGACGAAGCGGCGAAGGACGTGTTCCTGCATATCTCCACCGTCGAGCGCGCCGGCATCGCTCTGCTGACCGAAGGACAGGCGGTCAGCTTCGAGATCGTCAGGGATCGCGGGAAGGAAAGAGCCGCCAACCTGAAGCTTATCTAGGCGCCCCTTTCGCGTTCGACCGCGATGCTCTCCATTGGAACAGAGGCCGAGCCGGCGCTTCGGCGAGTCGTTCCGATCCCTGCGGGAAAGTGCTGTGATGAACAGTTCAAGATTCCATAGATTGGAAGAAGCGCGTCGTCAGGCGATGACGGCCGTGCTCGAGGCGAAGGAACGCGAAAGCGCCGCGTTGCAAGAACGGGCGGCGCTTTTCGCGATGGAAACGCAGAAGGTCAAGAACCTACGCGCCTTGCGATTGGCGCAGGAAACGTCGGCCGACGACATGCGTGAACAACCGGGAGGGGCCGCTTCCACCCGCGCGGCCTGAGACTCCGGTTGTATTCCGCCTCCGCTCGTGGCGAGGTCTATTGGCATCGGCGGGGGAACCGGCAGGGAGGATTCTCGTGGCGGCCTATCGATGTCTTATGGTGAGCGGCGAACGCATCCGGTCGATCCGCGTTCTCGAGTGCGCGGATGATACTGAAGTAAGCCTCGAGGCGACCGCGCTTCTCAGCGCGAACCCGGGCCATCAATGCATCGAGATTTGGCAGGTCGGGCGATTCGTGGCCCGCATCCCAAGCCGCGTGAAGACGTCAATCTGATAACTGGCCAACCGCTATTGCATGTCCGCCGCGGTCAGCGTGTACGAACCTCGGCTGCGGCGCGAATAGATCCGATTGGCCGCCTTGCATATCTGCTCCCGATAGAGATCAAACGCGTTGAGCAGTCCTACCTCGTCTCCTGTGGCCTTCGGATCGATGCGGCAGAGCGCGGAGGCATCCACGAAGAACGGGATCTCGAGCGCCTCGTCGTATGCCCAAAACCGCACGCGGCTACCTCGCGCGTCGTAACTTCGGCTTTGATTGGGAAACGTCAGTGCGTTGCGAGCCGTCATCTTTTCCTCCTCGCGGATCCGACTTTGGGTGCAGGGCTTGACCCGCGATCGGCCCAATTCGATCGTGGCCCCAGGAGCTTCAAATCATTCCGCACCTGAAGACATGCGCACGCCTTGCGCTGATCTTCGCTCAAGGTCGCGAACGTCGTGCCCGCCGTCTACGTATGTGGGTGGCCCGGGTCTGAATTGTAATCGAAATCGCACCAGGCTGCTTCGACGCGCCGGCTGCACGGGTCAGCGTATCTCAGCGCCGACCGGCATCTCCCCACCTGTTAACCGGTCGCGTCGGCACCAAAGGAGAGAAGATAATGGCCGGCAGCCTTTCGCCGAGCCCAGCCATGGCACGCGTTTCCTAACCGATTGACCTCGGGATGCAATTCATGATCTCGCCGCTCGGGGCGGGGCGCTGGATCACCGGCTCATCCAGGCCTGAGCCGACAGACTCGATGGTGCCGCCGCGGCGCCTTCCGAGGGTTCTGTCGGCAGGTGTCCGGTCCACTAGTTGCGCGCCTGCTGCGGTGGCAGCCACAGGGCGGGATCCAGCCGCACGTCGCGCCAGGTCATGCCCCAATGGAGGTGCGGGCCGGTGGCGCGGCCGGTCTTGCCGACATGGCCGATCACCTCGCCCTGCTTCACATGGGTGCCGACCTTGGCCGCCAACGCCTTCATGTGGATGAAGGCCGATTGCACGCCGAAGCCGTGGTCGAGGATGACCGTGCCGCCGGTCAGGAAGAAGTCGGGCGCGACGAGGCGCACGACGCCCGGCGCGGGCGCGACAACCGGGCTGCCTTCGGGTGCCGCGATATCGAGGCCGTAATGCGGCGCGCGCGGCTCGCCGTTCAGGATGCGCTGGCTGCCATAGACGCCGCTGACCGGCCCCTCCGCCGGCCAGATGAAGGGCACGAGGAAGTCGCGCGCCTGGCTCGGCTCGCCGCCGCGCACGGCATCGATCTTCTCCTGGTCGGCCTTGATGCGCGCGAGGTTCTCCGGGTCGGGCGTGACCTTCGATTGCTCGAGGTTGTCGATGCGCTGGATGTCGAACTGGCGCTGCGCGATGGCGAGATCCTGCTGCTCGGTCGTGCCGTCCGGGTGAATGATGGTGAGCTGCGCCTGCGCCGCCTGGTCGCGCCCAAAGCCGAACACGAACAGTCCGTCCTCTCCGACCAGCACTGGCTTGCCGCCAAGCAGGACCTTGGCGCCGGGAGCCGTGCGGCCGGTGACCAAACCGCCTTGCGTCAGGTGGCCGGTTAGCTCGACGGCGTGGGCAGCGCACAGCGGCGCAACCAGAAAAATGAGCGCCAGCAGCAGTCTCACAGCAAGGTCCCCTGCTTTTCCGGCTTCTGTGTCTTGCGCTTGGGGGATGCGCTGCCGCCATCGACCAGGGCACGGGCGCGACCGTCGTGGAACTGCAGCGTGAGCGGCATGCCGGAGGAGAGCGCGGCCGCACTGGTCAGCGGCTGCTCATCCTGGTCGCGCACCAGAGCGAAGCCGCGCTTCAGCACATGCTCGTAGGAATAGGAATCGAGCAATGCGGCGCAATTGGCCAAGGCGTCGGCGCGGCGATCGATCAGATCGCGCAGCAGCTTGGGCCGCAGATGCGCGGCGCCGTTGTCGAGGCGCCGGCCGGACCGCTCGAGCGCGGCATTCACGCAGGTGGCGAGGTGCGAGATGGCGTAGCTCAGAGCGCTCTGCATCGCCGCGATCTGGTCGCGCGGCGTGCGCAGGCGGCCGGACAAGGCGTGGAGCGCATCGCGCTTGCGATCGAAGAAGCCGCGCTGGGCATTGTCGCGACGCTCGATCCAGTGATCGAGCGTCTGGACCTTCTCCTGGATCAGGCGCACGGGATCGGGCAGGCCACGCGCGAGGCCCTCGACCATCAGGCGCTGCTCCGCGATCTGGCGCGAAGCCGCTCGCGCGAGGCGATGGCCGCAATGCGTCACCTCCGCGATCAGGTCGGCGCGCACGGGCACGGCCATCTCGGCGGCGGCGGTCGGCGTCGGCGCGCGGCGATCGGCGGCGAAATCGATCAGGGTCGTATCGGTCTCGTGGCCAACGGCGGAGATCAGCGGAATCGTGCTGGCCGCGGCGGCGCGCACCACGATCTCCTCGTTGAAGGCCATGAGATCTTCCAGCGAACCGCCGCCGCGCGCCACGATCAGCAAGTCGGGGCGCGGCACCTTGCCGCCGGGCTGCAGCGCGTTGAAGCCGTGGATGGCGTTGGCGACCTGCTGGGCCGCGCCCTCGCCCTGCACCAGGACGGGCCAGAGCAGCACATGACGCGGGAAGCGATCCTCCAGCCGGTGCAGGATGTCGCGGATGACGGCGCCGCTCGGCGAGGTGACGACGCCAATCACCTCAGGCAGAAGCGGGATCGGCCGCTTGCGCGCGGCGTCGAACAGGCCTTCCGCGGCCAGCTTCTTCTTGCGATCCTCCAGCATCTTGAGGAGCGCGCCCAGGCCGGCCAGCTCGATGCGATCGATGACGAGCTGGTATTCGGAGCGCTCGGCATAGGAGGTGATGCGGCCGGTCGCCACCACCTCCATGCCATCCTCGGGCGCGAGGCCGATCCGGGCGGCGGCGCTGCGCCAGCACACCGCCTTGATGCAGGCGGCATCGTCCTTCAGCTGCATGTAGAGATGGCCGGAGCCGGCGCGCTTGAAGCCGGAAATCTCGCCGCGCACGCGCACGCGGTCGAAGCCGCTTTCGAGCGTGCGCTTGATCGCCGCACTCAGCTCGCTCACCGTCAGTTCGGCAAGGTTGTGGGTGGCAGGAACGGGTTGCATGCGAATCTCTGTCATGGGCCGGTATTCTATGTTATCGGGTGAGCCGAGGTCACGGTTCTTTGAGGCTGCATTCCCATGCGGATTCTGGTGGTCGGATCGGGCGGGCGCGAGCACGCCTTGTGCTGGAAAATCGCGGCTTCGCCCCTCACCGGCAAGCTCTTTTGCGCGCCCGGCAATGCGGGCATTGCGCAGGCGGCGGAATGCGTCGCGATCGGCGCGGAGGATGTCGAGACGCTGACGGAATTCGCGGCCGCCGAGAACATCGACCTGGTGGTGGTCGGGCCGGAGGCGCCCCTGGTGAAGGGGCTGGTGGACCGGCTGGAAGCGGCGGGCATCCGCGCCTTCGGACCCACGCAGAAGGCGGCGGAGATCGAGGGCTCCAAGGGGTTCATGAAGGACCTCTGCGCGCGGCATAACATCCCGACCGCGCGCTATCGGCGATTCACGGACGCCGCGCCGGCGAAGGCTTTTGCTCGTACCCTGCCGCCGCCGGTGGTGGTGAAGGCGGACGGGCTCGCGGCAGGCAAAGGCGTCATCATTTGCAACACCCATTCCGAAGCTGAGGCGGCGATCGACGGCATGATGGTCGGCCACCAATTCGGTCAGGCCGGTGACAGCGTAGTGGTGGAGGAGTTCCTTGATGGCGAGGAGCTTTCCTTTTTCGCGCTCAGCGACGGCACGCATGTTCTCCCCATGATCAGCGCGCAGGACCACAAGCGGGTGGGCGACGGCGATACCGGGCCGAATACCGGCGGCATGGGCGCCTATTCGCCGGCGCCGGTGGCGACGCGGGAGATCGAAGCGCGCATCATGAGGGAAATCGTGCAGCCGGCGGTCACAGGATTGAAAGCCGAAGGGCGGCCGTTCAAGGGCGTGCTGTTTGCCGGCATCATGGTGACCGGGGACGGGCCGAAGCTGATCGAGTTCAATGCGCGCTTCGGCGATCCGGAATGCGAGGTGCTGTGCATCCGCATGATGTCGGACATCGTGCCGGCTTTGGTCGCGTGCGCCGATGGGACGCTGGAGGACTTTGCGCTCCGCTGGTATCCGGAGAGCGCGCTGACCATCGTGATGGCGACGCGCGGCTATCCCGGATCGAGCAAGCCCGGCAGCGTGATCCGCAACCTGCCGGAGGAACGCGACGACGCGATCGTGTTCCATTGCGGCACGAAGAAGAATGCAGCGGGCGAGATCGAGGCTCATGGCGGGCGGGTGCTGGCGGTGACGGCGCTCGGCAAGACCGTGCGCGAGGCACAGGCGAAGGCATATCAGGTGGTCGATCAGATCCAATGGCCGGAGGGCTTCTGCCGCCGCGACATCGGCTGGCGCGCGATCGCGCGGGAGGAGAAGTGATCCCTAAGAGCATGACTACCGGCGCTCTCTTCACCCCCGGGTTCAAGGCGGAGCCATATTGGTGGCAGGACGCGCCGCGGCCGCAGATCGCGGACACGCCGCTGCCGAGCGAGGTCGACGTGCTGGTGATCGGCGCGGGCTATACCGGGCTGACGGCGGCGCGCGAGACCGCCAAAGGCGGCCGATCCACGCTGGTGATCGACGCCGCGAGCGCGGGCTGGGGCTGCTCCAGCCGCAATGGGGGGCAGGTCTCCACCAGCATCAAGCCGAGCTTCACGGCCTTGTCGGGTCGGCACAATCAGGAAATGGCGTTCGCGATCCGCAAGGAGGGGATGAACGCGCTCGACTACATCGGCGCGCTGATTCGCGAGGAGAAGCTGGAGTGCGAGTGGCGGCAGGTCGGGCGCTTTCATGCGGCCCATAACCGGCGCCAGTACGACGCGCTGGCCGCGTTCGCGAAGAGCCAGCCCAAGGGGCTGGAAGTGCCGATGGAGATGGTGCCCAGGGCCGAGCAGCATCGCGAGATCGCGACCGATCTCTATCATGGCGGCGCAATCTATCCGCGCCATGCCGCGTTGCATCCCGGCAAGTATCACCTGGAACTGCTGCGCATCGCGCGGGCGGCGGGCGTGCAGGTGGTGGACCGGTGCGTGGCGCAAGCGATCGAGCGCGACGGCGCGAAGTTCCGCGTGCGCACGTCGAAGGGCACGGTGATTGCGCGCGACGTGGTGCTGGCGACCAACGGCTATAGCGGGCCGCTCTCGCCCTGGCACCGCCGGCGCGTCATTCCGATCGGCAGCTACATCATCGCGACCGAGCCGCGCCCGGCCGACGAGATGCGCAAGCTCATCCCCAACGACCGGATGGTGAGCGACACGCGGCGCGTTGTGTTCTATTACCGCCTGTCGCCGGATCACCGCTCCATCCTGTTCGGCGGGCGCGTCGCCTATATGGAGACCAACCCGCGGGTCAGCGCGCCGCGGCTGCACAAGTGCCTCACCGAGATCCTGCCGGGCATTAAGGATGCGCGCATCACGCATTCCTGGATGGGGTTCGTCGCCTACACCTTCGACACGCTGCCGCATGTCGGCAAGCAGGATGGGCTCTATTACGCGATGGGCTATTGCGGCTCGGGCGTTTCGCTCGCGACCTATTTCGGCATGCGCATCGGGCAGCAGGTCCTAGGCAAGGCGGAGGGCAAGACAGCGCTCGACAACGTGCCGTTCCAGACGCGGCCGCTCTATACGGGCAATCCGTGGTTCCTCGCGCCGAGCGTGTGGTGGTACAGAGTGCTGGATCGGTTGCCGATTTAGAATAGCACGACGAAATCGACACTTCTTCAACATGTCATCCCGGGCGGGCAGCGAAGCTGCGCGACCCGGACCTATGCGATCCATCGGCGTCACGGAACGTCCGCATGGGTGCCGGATCGCGCTGCGCGCGCCCGGGATGACAGGGAAGAGAAAGTGCGCGCGCTCGGGATGACGGCAAAGGGAGCGGCGCTCAGCGTTTGCTCTGAAAGAACGCTTTCAGCAGCGTTGCGCTCTTCGTTTCGTCCAGGCCGCCGAACACTTCCGGGCGGTGGTGGCAGGTCGGCTGCTGGAAGATGCGGGGGCCGTGCTCGACGCCGCCGCCCTTCGGGTCGCGCGCGGCGTAGACGACGCGCCTGATGCGTGCGAAGGAGATGGCGGTGGCGCACATGGGGCAGGGTTCGAGCGTTACGTAGAGGTCGCACAAGGGGAGGCGCTTCTCTTTGCGGCCCATGGCGACGGCGCGGATCACCAGCATCTCCGCATGGGCGGTCGGGTCGTGCAGCTCCTCCACGCGGTTGTGGTTGGCGGCCAGCACCTGCCCCGTCAGGGAATCAACCAGGACGGCGCCGATCGGCACCTCGTCCCGCGCGGCCGCCGCCTCCGCCTGGCGGAAGGCGAGGCCCATGAAATCATGCTCCGGATGCGGCGTGGCCTGGCTGGTCATGCGGCACTTGAACCCGGCCCCTGCGCCGGCGTCAAGGCGGCAGGTCTTGAGCCCCTGCCCCACCTGCACTAGGGTCCGCGCAACCCACAGGAGCTAGCCCATGCCGCCCATTGTCGGCCTGACCCTTGATACCGCCGGACCGACCGGGATCGGCAAGGTCGGCCGCTACCTCATCCGCGAGAATTACTGCTCGGCCATCGCCAAGGGAGGCGGGATTCCGATCTGCCTGCCGCATGAGCCGGGGCTGGCCGAGACCTATGCGGACAGGATCGACGCGCTGGTCGTGACGGGCGGCGGGTTCGATGTCGACCCCAGGCTGTTCGGCGCGACCACGACCCATGCGACCGTGACGCTCAAGGAAGAGCGCACGCAGTTCGAATGGTCGGTGACCAAGGCAATGCTCCAGCGCGACAAAGCGGTGCTCGGCATCTGCGGCGGGCAGCAGCTGATCAACGTGGTGCTGGGCGGCACGCTCATCCAGCATATCGAGGACGAGATCACGGGCCACGTGCTGCACGAACAGCCGAACCCGCGCGACGAACCCGGCCATGTGGTGCGCGTGACGCCGGGGACGCTGCTGCATCGCCTGACGGGCGCCGGCGAGCTGGCCGTCAACAGCGCGCATCACCAGGCGGTGAAGGCGGTCGGGCCTGACGTGGTGGTGAACGCAATCGCGCCGGACGGCGTGGTCGAGGGCATCGAATCCAAGCGCCACCGCTTCTGCCTCGGCGTGCAGTGGCATCCGGAGTTCCTGATCCATGGCGGCGACCAGCAGATCTTCGCCGGCCTGATCGCGGCGGCGTCATGAGCCAAGAGAAGAGCGGCTTCGCGGGCGAGCGCATCGCCAAGGCGATCGCGCGCGCGGGCGTGTGCTCGCGGCGCGATGCGGAGGCGATGATCCTGGAAGGCCGCGTGTCGGTGAACGGCAAGAAGATCACCTCCCCCGCCCTCAATGTCGCCGAAAACGACGACATCCGCATCGACGGCAAACCGCTGCCGGCGGCGGAGCGCACGCGGCTGTTCCGGTATTACAAGCCGCGCGGGCTGGTCACGACGGCGAAAGATCCGCAGGGGCGGCCAACCGTGTTCGCCTCGCTGCCGGCAGGGATGCCGCGCGTGATCTCGGTCGGGCGGCTCGATCTCAATTCGGAGGGGCTGCTGCTACTGACCAACGATGGTGGGCTGGCGCGGCGGCTGGAGCTGCCCTCGACCGGCTGGGTGCGGCGCTATCGCGTGCGCGTGCATGGCGAGGTGGACGAAACGCAGCTCAGGCAGCTCGCCAAGGGCATCGAGGTCGAGGGCGTGCGCTATGGCGCGGTGCAGGCGACGCTCGATCGCAAGCAGGGTGACAACGTCTGGCTGACCATGAGCCTGACGGAGGGCAAGAACCGAGAGATCCGCAAGATCTGCGGCCATTTCGGTTGGCCGGTCAGCCGCCTGATCCGCGTCGCCTACGGGCCGTTCCAGCTTGGCAGCCATCTCAATCCCGGCGACATCGAGGAAGTGCCGGCCAAGGTGCTGCGCGAGCAGCTCGGGCAGAAGCAGGTGCGCCAGGTGAGCGGGCAGTTGAAGCTGAAGCAGACGCCGTCTGCGGCGCCGGCTAAGGAGCGCGCTTCTGTCGATCGCCCGCGCAAGGACAAGCCGCGCGTCGATGAGCGGCACAAGCCGCGACCAAAAGCCAGGCGTCATGCGCATTGAGGCCGGGTCGCACAAGGGCACGAAGCTCGCCGTGCCCGAAGGGCTGGACGTGCGCCCGACCTCAGATCGCGCGCGCCAGGCGATCTTCAACGTCCTGATCCACCGCTTCGGCGCGGTCGAAGGCGCGCGCGTGCTGGACGCCTTCGCAGGTTCAGGAGCTTTGGGTCTGGAGGCGCTGTCGCGCGGCGCGGAAGGATTGGTCGCGATGGAACTGGCGCGTCCCGCCCTCGATGCGCTGAAGCGCAACATCGCCGCCTGCCACGAGAATGCGCGTACCCTGGTCTTTGCCTGCAATGCCTTGGAGCCGCCCCAGGCCCAGCCGCGCCATGCCCCCTCCTCGCTGGTGTTTCTCGACCCGCCCTACGGCCAGGGGCTGATCGCGCGCGCCCTGGTGGCGCTGGACCAGGCCGGCTGGATCGCCCCCGGCGCGCTGGTGGTGGCGGAGATGGGGATTCGGGACGACGTGCCGGCGGTGGAAGGCTTCGCTATCGAGGACGAGCGGCGCTACGGCAAGGCGCGCATCGTTTTTTTCCGCCGCCGCATCGATAAATCGCATTAGACGGCACGCGCGGCCTCGGGCGTTATTGCGGCCATGCGGCAGGAACTCACCATCGATCCGCAACGCGCGGCGCTGATCCTCGTCGATCTACAGGAGGAGCAGCGCCACGATCCCTATTACGTCGTGCCGGATCTCGACGTGGTGCTGGCCAACGCGCGCGGCTTGCTGGAGGCGGCGCGGGCGCATGGCGTGCGGGTGGTGCATGTCGCCTACAAGCGCGATTTCAAGGCCGTGCCGAAGCGGCCATTCGAGCCGGTGACGGCGGATGGACGGCCGACCTTCAGCGACGCAACTTCCCCGCTTGTCGCAATCTGCGCCGAAGTGACGCCGCGCGCCGGCGAGACGGTGATCGAGAAGAACGACGCCAGCGCGTTCTCGACCGGCGCGCTGGAGCCGATGCTGCGGGTGGCCGGTGTGGAATGGGTGATCGTTGCCGGCGTGTGGACCGAGGCCTGTGTGGCGGCGACGGTGCGCGATGCGATCCCGCGCGGCTTGCGCGTTCTGCTGGTCAAGGACGCCTGCGGCAGCGGCAGCGCCGCAATGCATCAGACCGGTATTCTCAATCTCGCCAACCGGCTCAACGGCGGCGCGGTCACGAACGCGGCAAATGCGTGCCGCCTGATCGCGGGCGAGGCTGTTGACGCGTGGGTGGCCGAGAAGCAGGTACCGATCCTCTTCTCCTACGAGGATGCGTCGAAACAGTATGAAGCACTCTGACTGTTCCGCCCTGCTGCATCAAACGGCCTAGCGCTTCTGATATATGCCGTCTGCTTCGTTGCTTTCCGCACCTGCTCACTACTCCTTACCGCCGCACTTGTAGGTTGAGGCAAGCCCCCTCGCGGGCCTAGGCCAGTCGGCGGACAAACTTGACGGATCTCACGCATACGGCGCTTGCCAAGGCAAGCCACACGAGGGCGGCACTGGCCTGGACGCTGCTGTACGTCGCGTCCGGCCTGCTCGTCGTCAGCATGCAGACACCCGGAGCCGCCTACCTCTGGTATCCCTCAATCGCGGTCGGATTCGTCTTTCTCTACCGCGTCGGCACGCGCTACTGGCCGATGGTCCTGGCAGCGGACGGCTTGATCACCTTCTGCCAGTTCGGCGATGCCCTCGTGGCGCTGATCGCTTCAAGTTGCACGATTCTCGAAGCGATGCTGGTGGTCCGGATACTTCGGGCCAAGGCCCCTGTACTCAAGGATACCCGTCATCTCGTCTGGGTCATCGGTGCCTGCGTGGCCGGGCCGTTTGCCGGCGCGACGCTGGGAAGTGCCGTTGTCTGGATCCTGAGCGACAACGTGACAGCAAGCCTATGGCTCACCTGGTGGGCGGGCGATGCGGCCTCCTCAGCCTCGCTCTTGCCGCTGCTTCTGATCCTGACCGAACCGCAGGGCAGCGCGCCGCGACGTTACGGCTGGGGTCGAGAGCACGTCGCCACGTTGGCCGGAGCCCTGGCGACCGCCTGGATAGCCTTCGGCGACGGTTCACTGTCCACGCACACCCTGCGGGAGTCTCTGGAGCCCTTGATCTTCGGCCCTGTGCTCTGGGCCGCGCTACGGCTCGATGTTCGCGCCGCCTGCATCGTGATCCTGACCACCGCGGTCAGCGTCGTTGTCTTCTGCTGGTGGGCCGGCGTCAGCGGGCATCACGCGAGGGCGCTGGTCAACAGCGAAGTGCTGGAGATCCAGCTGTTCCTGGTCGCGCTTACCACGTTCGGAGTGCTCCTGGCGCTCACCCTCAACCGTGAGCGGCGGTCACGGCTGCTGGCGGAGGAGCGCGAGGCGGCGTTGAGAGGAACGACCGAGGAGCTGCGCGTTGCAATGACCCGCCTTTCGCTGGCGGCGAAGGCGGGAAACGTCGGGGTGTGGGACTGGAACATCGACGACAACACGATCGTATGGGACGATCAGATCCATGCCATGTATCAGATCGGCCATGACACAGAGGAACGATACCAGGCGTGGCTTAGCCGGCTGCACCCGGACGATGTGCGCCCGCTGCTTGACGAGATCGGTGCGGCGATCGAACGGGGCAAGGAGCTTCGCTCCAATTTCCGCGTGATTCTGCCCAGCGGAGACGTGCGGTATTTCAACACCCATGGCGTGATCTACCGCGGCGCGGGCGAGCAGGCAGAGCGCATGATCGGGATCGACTATGACGTCACAGAATTGGTACGCCAGCGCCTCAAGGCCGAGGAGAGCGAATTGGCGGCCGCCGCAGCGAACCGGGCCAAATCGGAGTTCCTCGCCGTCATGAGCCACGAGCTGCGCACCCCGCTCAACGCGATCATCGGGTTCTCCGAGCTGATGGCGCGCGAGACACTCGGGACGCTGAATGCGACCTACCGCAATTACGTCGCCGATATCGGGGCCAGCGGGAAACTCCTATTGTCGCTGATCAACGACATTCTCGATTTGACGCGCATCGAGGCTGGCAAACTCGACCTCAACCTGGAGCCCCTCGCGCCAAGCGCCGTGCTGACTGACGTTGCCCGATCGCTTGCTGCGCTGGCGGAGGCAAAGAACCTGACGTTCGCGATTGAGGGCAAGGATTGCGTGCCGGTACTGGCCGACGAGCGGGCATTGCGGCAGCTCCTCACCAATCTGGTGGCCAACAGCATCAAGTTCACCAACGAGAACGGCAGGATCGCGCTGTCAGCGGCTGTCAGCGAGGATGGCGGGCAGGTCATCATGACGGTTTCGGACAATGGCCGGGGAATCCCGCGCGATCGCATCCGCGACCTGTGCAAGCCGTTTGTGCAGATCGCAGACTCGTTATGCCGCGACGTGGGGGGCATCGGCCTTGGACTCGCGATCTCCCGGTCCCTGACCGAGGGAATGGGTGGAAACCTGACCATCGACAGCGATCTCGGAAAAGGCACGCGAGTCTCGGTCACGCTGCCAAGCGCCAGGACGATGTCCCGACCTGTCGCGATGGCCTGCTAGGGCGGCGCTTAGGAAGCGGCGGATCTCCTGTCTTACCGAGGCCCAAGCGGTCGCGCGGGTTTGGGGTCGATGGGAACCACGTCGCGCATGCCGAGGATCTCCTCCAGCGCGGCGCCGGCGCTGAGCACCTCCGCGTCGCCGCGCGGCAGGCCGACGAGCTGGAGGCCGACCGGCCTTCCGTCTTCGGCGAAGCCGGCGGGCATGGCGAGCGCCGGACAGGCGCACAAGGTGATGCAGGCGGGCAAGGTGAGCCAGCCGATATAGTTCTCGAACGCATGACCGTCGACCTCGCGCACCCAGCGCTCCTCGATCGGGCCGGGCGCGCAGCACACCGCCGGGGTTAGCAGGAACTCGTAGCGCTGCAGGAACGTCACCATCTCGCCATAGAGGCGCGAACGGTGCAGCATCGCATTGCCGATGCGCTCGACGGTCAGCGCCAGGCCCTGCTCGATGTTCCAGATCACGTCGGATTTCAGCTTGGCACGGTGATGGGCCAGCAGCGTGCGCATGGTGGTGGCGTAGCCGAGGGCGCGCAGAACGTGGAACGTCTCCGCCGCCCCGGAGAAATCGGGGCTCGCCTCGACGATGTCGATGCCCGCATCCGCGAACCGATCCGCGGCGGCGCGCAGGACGGCGCGGGTCGAGCGGTCGACCGGCGTGACGCCGCCGAGATCCATGGCGAGGGCGATGCGCCGAGGCTTCTCCCGGCGCTGCGCGGCGGCGAGGAACGGCTCGGGCGGCGGGGGCAGCGCGACCGGGTCCGCGGCGTGCCAGCCGCTCATCGCATCCAGGAGCAGCGCAACGTCGAGCACGTTGCGCGCCATCGGACCTTCGACCGCGAGGTCGTTGAAGCGCTGCTCCGCCGGACCGTTGGCGACGCGGCCGGGACTGGGGCGAAACCCCACCACCGAGCAGAAGCTGGCGGGCGTGCGGAGCGAGCCGCCGAGATCGGAGCCGCTGGCCAGCGCCACGATGCCGGTGGCGAGTGCCGCCGCCGACCCGCCCGAGGAGCCGCCGGCATTCAGGGCGGGGTTCCAGGGATTGCGCGTCTCGCCGAACACCGGATTGAAGGTGTTGGCGCCGGCACCGAATTCCGGCGTGTTGGTCTTGCCGACGACGATGCCGCCGTTGGATTCGATGTTCTGCACCATGACGTCCGATACGTTCGGGACATTGTCCGCGAAGATCGGCGAGCCGTAGGTCGTGCGCACGCCGGCGACATCGTTGAGATCCTTGATTCCGACCGGCAGGCCGGCCAGCAGACCGCGTTCCTGCACGGGGAGCGCCATCAGGCGGCGGGCGTGATCGCGGGCACGGTCGTAGCATGGCGTGACCAGCGCATTGACGGCGCCGTTGACCTCGACGGCGCGGCGCTCCACCTCATGGATGAGGTCAAGCGGCGTGAGCGCGCCGGTCTTCAGGCGGCGGACGGCTTCGGCCGCACTCAGGCGATAGAGATCGTCGGACATCAGGCCCTCTGCTTTGCGGCAGGACGTTACGAGATCGGATCAAATCCTGCAATTGCGGCACAGATGCCTACACCGCGCGGTAGCGCCGGACGGCGGGATCAACGCGGCCCGATGCCGGTCATGATCATGGAGATGCGCGCGTTGTCCTCGGAGAGCGGGAGCAGGAGGATCTCGTATCGCAACTGCCTGTCGTCGACCCAGGCGTCGCGCAGCATGCAAATCGGCCTGCGGTCCGCGATCAGCCCGTCATAGGTGTCCTGGATGAGTTTGCGCTGGTTGACGTGCGGCCAGTCATCCACCCACATGCCGGTCGATTCGAATCCGACCAGTTGCAACCACCAGGACCCAACCAATCGCAAGCGATAGCGGCGCGGATTCTCGTGCACCTCGGTGAGGGCGATCCGCTCCAGCATGAAAGCCAGGTCGAGCGGGTCCACATCCGCGCGCCGCGGGAAGTCCCGCTCGCCGCGCTTGCGGCGCCAGTAGTCCAGCAGCCGCAGCAGATCGGGATGCCGCAGGTTGGCCTCACCGTCGCCCAGGGGCTTGCCGGTCATCGGCTATTGCCTGGCGACGGGCCCACGGCGGCGCATGGGCAGCCTGCCGTCCCGACCAGACGACGTGGAATGTCGGACATCAAGTCCCCCTATCCCCGGAGGTGACGTTAAGCGATCCTGTCCACGGGCGCAATCGCGCCAGGCCTCCGGGCCCGGAGCCATGAGCCCGGCGCGCGCAATGTGTGCGCCGCGCGCAGGGAGCCTGTGCAGGGCGCATCTGGCATGCGCGCAATCCGGGGTTTAGGATGCGCGCGCATCCAACTCCGCCCAAGCAACATCCCGTCCATGTCCTCCCGCTTCGTCGCGTCCTCGTCGGCCCTGCTGGTTCCGGGGCCGGGTGCATTTGCGGCGATCTATGCGCTGGATTCCGCGGCCCGCGCGGTGACGGCCACGGTCGTTCCGCTGCATGCCTATACCCTCTACAAGGCGATTGCAGCGGAGAACGCGGATTCCTATGTCGGCACCACCTATTCCGTGGTGGCGATGGTCACCTTCTTCGGCACGTTCCTGACGCCCTTCATCATTCATCGCCTGGGCCGAAACGCGACGTTCGTGGCCGGCATCCTGGCCTGCATGATCGGCATGGCGGGGCTGGCGACCTCCACCATTCCGGGTCTAGGCCTCGGCATGCTGGGGCGCGCGCTGAGCGGCGTCATCGGCACGGTGTGCCTCATCCTGCTGATCGTGAATTTCGTCCCGCGGCAGAACCTGGTCCGGTCGGAGACGCTGCGCCTGTTCGCGAGCTGCCTGGCCTGGGGACTCGGCCCGGTGGTCGGCGTGATGCTTTATCAGCACTTCGGCATTGTCGCACCGGCGGCAGTCTCGATCGCGATCCATCTCGGCCTTATCCTCTATTTCAGGCGCCTGCGGCTGGTCGAGCCCAGCCGCGAGATCGTGCCGCCCCCCAAGCCGCTGGCCATGATCTGGCGCTTCTTCTCGCAGAAGCGTCTGCGCCTGTCCTGGCTGATCGTGTTCGGGCGATCGGCCTGGTGGTCGATGTTCTTCACCTATCCCGCGCTCTACCTGCAGGATCAGGGCATCGACGAGAGCTGGGCCGGCTGGCTGGTCGGCGCGGCCAACCTCCTGCTCGCGCTTTCGCCGCTGGTCCGGATCGTGGCGCAGAAGCTCGGCATCCGCCGGCCGATCGTGGGCGCCTTCTGGCTTAGCGGCGCGCTCACCATCGGCGTCGTGCTGCTGTACGACCACCCGCTCGCCTTCTGCCTGGTGCTGCTGCTGGCGGCGACCTTCATCGTCGCGCTCGATTCCCTGGGCAACATCCCCTTCATGCGCTTCGCCCGACCGCGCGAGCTGCCGCAACTGGCGACCGTGTTCCGCACCTATGTCGACACGGCGGAGTTCATTCCCTCCGCGATCTATGCCGTGTTGCTGACCATGTTTGATTTCCGGGCGGTCTTCATCGTTGCCGGATCGCTGGCGGTGGCGGTCGGAATCGCGGCGACCTGGCTGCCGAAGCGGCTATAATGTCCACTTCGGCATCGGCGTTCATGCTTGGTTAACCATCTTCGCAGAGGCTGATGGATTATGACCGTGCCGGCACCCGCCAATTCGAACAAGCCCGACTCCCAGGAGACGGAGGGCGCAAGCCGCACCTCGGCCGCCCTGGCGCGGGCGGAGGCAGCCGTCGCGGACCTGGCAAAGAACTATGCGAGCTGGGCGCTGGCCGATGTTGCGAAGGCGCGCGCGGCGCTCGCCGCCGCAGGCGAAGATCCGGCGCACCGCGCCCAGCACATCGAGGCGGTGTTCCGCGTCGGGCACGACTTCAAGGGTCAGGGCGCCTCGTTCGGCTATCCGCTCATCACCCGGATCGGTCATTCGCTCTGCACGCTGACGCGCGACCACGCGCTCGACTATCACGACCGGCATCTCGAACTCGCCAAGTCGCACGTCGATGCCATCGACCTGGTGCTGAGCAAGGGCATCAAGGGCGACGGCGGCCAGGTGGGCGCGGCGCTGGTCGCCAAGCTGGAACAGCGCGTCGCGGAACTCGTCGGCTGACGGCATCTGCGCATTGACGCGGCGGCGCCGAGGCAGTCAACTCCGGTCAGCGCGAACTTCCATTGGACAAGCAGGATGGCAACTCTCTACGTGGCGAGCAGCAAGGGGCTGGCCAATTGGGGCAGCGATCACGGCCTCACCAAACATCTCTACAAGGTGGGCCTGACGGAGGACGCGGCCGAAGCCGCGATCGAGGAACTGAACGCGACGCAGCACGCCGGCCACAGCGACTGGAAGCTTTCGAAGAAGGTGGAGAATGTCGCGGTCGACGAGGCGACGATCTACGCCCGGCTTACGGCGAAGGAGAAGCTGGTCGATCCCAACTATTACCCCGGGATCAAGAAAGCGCCGGGTATCGTGAAAGTGAAGCTCGCCAATGTGGAAAGCCAGCTGCTGGTGCAGCAGACCCTGCGCGGCGAGGCTCCGCACGTGGTCAAGGTGAAGGCGGCGGACATCTACGCCTACCTCGCCAATCTCGCGGCGCAGGGGGTGGGGCAGTGGTAGGAGCGGCCGCTCCTGTTGCCATCCGCCTTATTCCACCGGTGCGTCGAAATGCACGATCGGCCCTTTCGGCACGATGCCGGTCGGGTTGATCCAGCGGTGGCTCTGGAAATAGTGGCCCTTGATGTGGTCGAAGTCCACCGTGGGGCGCACGGCGGGATGTTGGTAGAGCCGGCGCGTATAGGCCCAGAGCGCGGAATAATCCACCAGGCGCTTGAGGTTGCACTTGAAGTGGGTGTGATAGACCGGGTCAAAGCGCAGCAAGGTGGTGAAGAGGCGCCAATCCGCCTCGGTCAGGCGCTCGCCGCACAGATAGCGTGAGCGCGACAATCTCCGCTCCAGCCAGTCGAGCGTCTCAAACAGCGGCACCACGGCCTCGTCATAGGCCTCCTGTGCGCCGGCGAAGCCGGCCTTGTAGACGCCGTTGTTGAGCGTGTCGTACACGCGCTTGTTGATGGCATCGATCTCTTCGCGCAGCTCCGCCGGATAGTAGTCGCCGGGCGCTGCGCCGATGCCATCAAAGGCGCTGTTGAACATGCGGATGATGTCGGCGGACTCGTTGTTCACGATGCGTCGGGTTTCCTTGTCCCACAGCACGGGAACGATCGCGCGGCCGTTGAACTTCGGCTCGCTCTTCACATATATCTGGTGCAGGCGGCGCGCGCCGTTGATTTCGTCCGGAATCACGCCGGGCGCGGTCTCGAAGGTCCAGCCGTTCTCCAGCATCAGCCAATGGGTGACGGAGAGGCCGATCATGCCCTGCAGGCCCTTGAGCTCGCGGAAGATGGCGGCGCGATGGGCCCAGGGACAGGCGCGCGCGATATATAGGTGATAGCGCCCCGCCTCCGCCTTGAAGCCGCCGCGACCGGTCGGGCCCGGGCTGCCATCCGGTGTGATCCAGTTGCGCAGCGTGGAATCCGGCCGCTGCACCCGGCCGCGGGAATCCGCCCAACTGCCAGCCTCCGGCTGCCATACGCCATCCACCAGCAGACCCATGCGATCCTCCAGACACCAGCGCGCCATTCATTCTGGGTCAACTGGCGCGCGCAGCCAGTACCAGAATCGGAAACAGTCGGATGCGCAAAATCATACCCGCGACCGGGGGGCGACAATGGGGAGGACAGCACAGGTAGCGGGCGGGCCGGGGTCAGTCGGCAGCGCTGGGCGTGGTGTTCACGATCCGGTCGGCGGGCAAGGTGATGCGGGCGATTGTGCCCCTGCCGACCGCGCTCTCCAGGACCAGCGTCCCGCCGTGCAGCTCGCAGATGCTCTTGGTGATCGCCAGGCCCAGACCGGCGCCTTCATGCTTGCGCGCGAGCCAGTTCTCCACCTGCACGAAGGGCTTGGTCACGTGCTCCAGGTCCTCTGCGGCGATGCCGATGCCGGTGTCGGAGACCGTCAGGACCATGCCCGCATCGGACCGGCGCGTCGCGACCTCGACCGAGCCGCCGGCGGGCGTGAACTTGATCGCGTTGGTAAGGAGGTTGAGCACGGCCTGCTTGAGGCGGCGCGCGTCGGCCCGCAGCAGCGGCGAATCGGGGTCTCCTGCCTGCGCGAGCGCCACGCCCTTGGCGGCGGACTTCGAGCGCAGCAAAGAGACGCTGCTCGCCGCGATCTTGTCGATCTGCACCAGGGATTCGTCGAGCCTCATCTCTCCCGAATCGATCAGGCTGAGGTCCAGCAGCTCATTGATGATCGAGAGGAGAAACGTGCCGCTGCCATGGATGTCGCTGGCATAGTCGCGGTACGCGGCCGTGCCGATCGGCCCCAGCATCTCGCGCTTCATCACCTCGGAAAAGCCTATAATGGCATTGAGGGGCGTACGCAGCTCATGGCTCATCGTGGCGAGAAACTGCGTCTTGGCGCGGTTCGCCAGATCGGCGCGCAGCGAAGCGGCGCTCAGGTCCAGCTCTCGCTGCCGCTGCTCGGTGATGTCCTGGATGATGCCGAAGGCGGATACGCGGCGGCCCGAGTCGTCGTACTCATTGTGCACATGCTCGAGGACCCAGCGCACGCAGCCGTCCGGCCGGACAATGCGGTAGGTGAGCGAGAGCTGGGTTTGCCGGCTCGCGATCCCGTTCGTCAGCGCCGCGTGCACGGGCCCACGATCGTCCGGATACACCAGGCGTTCCAAGTACTGTGCGTTGCTGAGCTGCAGCGCGTCCGCTGAAAGCCCGAACATCTCCTCGGCGGTGTTCGAATAGATGAGGCGGTGATTGCCCCACGCGCCATCCGGGCTGAGCGATATGCTCCAGTGGACCAGCTTGGCGATGCGCTCTGCCTGCCGGTAGCGCGCTTCGCTTTCCAGCAGCGCCCGCTCGAGCGCCTTCTCTTCCTCGATGTCGATCATCAAGCCGCGGACCACTTCGCGCCCGTCGGTGGCCGTCACGAAGGAGATGATGTCGCGGAACGAGATCTGCTGGCCGGACGCGGTGATGAGCCGGTATTCGAGATTGTGATCGAGCCGCCTTTGCCGGTGCCAATCGTAGCGCTCGATTGCCGCGTCGCGATCATCGGGATGCAACGCCCTGTGCCATTGACTCGGCGCGACCCATTCCTCCACGCTGTATCCGGTCAGGGTTTCGATCTGCGGGCCCACATAGGTGATCCGGTCGGTCTCGGGATCGGCCTCCCAAGGCACCGCGCGGAGGCTCTCCGCGATCGCCTGGTAGCGTTCCGCGGTCAGGCGTGGGTCCGGCGCGGCCGTACGCGCATTCGCGGGCGGCTTGGCACGTGCACTACCCAATTTGGACCGGCGTTGCATCGCGACCTGTTGCTGATTTCCGCCGTCTGGCAGGTGGTCGGTAGTCTAGGCTGTGGTGGTGTATGAAATATCAACGCCGGCTGGGGAACCGGCCACGATGGCATAGACCGAAGGGCGTAGGCCGGTACTCAGCTCGCCGCCTTGAGCCCGCCCTTGGGCGCGCCGGACAGCGCCGGCCATTGGTGCTTGCCGACTGCCTTGACGAAGGCGGCGACCGCCGGGGAGAAACGCCGGCCGGCGACCGTGACGATGTGGATCGTGCGCGTCACGTCCGGCTCGACCACAGGGCGCGTGACGAGGCCGGCGATGACCGGCGTGTATTCCGGAATGAAGCAGACGCCCATGCCGGCCACCACCATGGACTGGATCCAGTCCTCGCGCTCCGACCGGTAGACGTCCTGGAGCTGGATCCTGCGCTCCGCGAGGAGACCGTCGAGATAGCCTATGTATTCGCAATTGGCGCGGGTCAGATAGGCCTCGCCAGCAATATCGGCCATCGGCACTGCCGCCATCCGCTCGAAGCGGTGGCCGGGCGCACAGGCGATGGTGAAGCGCTCCTCGTAAAGGGGCTGCAGATCGAGCCGCGCATGCGTTTCAGCCGGCCGGGTCATGATCGCAACGTCGAGCTCGCCCGCCATCAACGACTCCGCCAGGCGTTCCGGCACCGATTCCATCAGCGAGACCTCGATGCCCGGATGGTCGCGCCCGAAACGTGCCAGGAAGCCGATGAAGCGCATCGGGCCGATCGTGCACATGACGCCGAGCTTCAGCGGCGCGTCCTTCAATTGCAGGAAGCTCTTGGCCGTGGACTTGGCCTGCGCGCTCTGCGCCAGGATAGCCTCGAGCTGCGGGCGCACCAGATGCCCCAGATCCGTCATGTGGGTGTATTTGCGCTCGCGCCGGAACAGCAGGCCGCCCAGCTCCTCCTCCAGCTTCTGGATGGCGCGGGTGAGCGCGGGCTGGGTCACGTTGCACATCTCGGCCGCGCGCGTGAAATTGAGGCAGTCGGCGACGGCAAGAAAATAGCGGATCTGGTGCATTTCCATGAGATGGCGCCCCTCGGTTCTCCCCGCCCGGAACCATAACCCAAGGGCATGGCCGGGCGCGATGCCAAGGCAGCATGGAAATCATAGGACGATGACATTTTCCCCGGCGACAGGCCGGGCGCAGAGTGACCAGCACGGAGCCCCCGACACAAGGAGACCATGCTGGACAGCGAAACCCGGGCACCAGCCACCCTTCACAAGCCGCTCGGCGTCACGCCGAAGCTCAAAGCCGATTGGGAGTTCGTGCCGGAGCTGAGGGAGTTTGGCCGCACCATGCGCAAATGGCGCGAGCGTAGCTACGATGCGCTGGGCGGGCGCTCCCCGGTGGGTATCGCGAAGACGTATCTCTGATCCACCCGGGCGGCCCCGCATCATCGCAGCCTGCGGAGCTGCCCTGGCCGGCGCGTTCTCCCGATCTCCATCGGGAGGGCGCGCCGGGCGTCTCCTCAATCGGGAGCAAAAGGCGTAGACGGTGTCGCGATCAGCGGCCGCGACGTACAACCAGGGCATCAATGCTGCGCGCCAACACCGCGAAGCAGGGCTGGACCAACATCGCAACACTCCAGAACGCCGATGCGTGGGCCGTGTATTGTCGCATTGCCGACGGCAGCATCCTGGCACCGCCGGCCGCCGATCTCGGCGACCTCATCGGCTAAGGCGATTGCCGCATGCCGGTTTGAAGCCTGGCCCCCGACATCCCTGGTCGGGGGTCATGCGCTTTGTCGGCCGGCAATCCGACCTCTTTCAATTCATGGTTAGCCATTCATTAAAGCTTTTCGGATTTGATCCAAAGCGATAGGCGTGGCGAGAGCCGCAGCTTCGGGGTCTTGCCGCGCCGCCCGAGGCGTCGCTACCATTGATTGCCGCCCCCCTGGCCGCGACTCGGACGAATCAGTTATGATTCAAGCCCATCCGGGGGTGGTCGAGGAGCCAGACATGAGTCGATTCCTGTGCGTGGCGGTTGTGCTGTCGGCTTCCCTGTTGACCGGGGCGGCGCCGGCCTTTGCCGGCATGAGCGAGGGCGTGGCGGCCGCCACGACCGGCGACTATGAGAGGGCGATCTCCGAATTCCGGCCGTTGGCTGACGCGGGCGAGCCGGCCGCGCAATACCACCTGGCCAAGATCTATCTCGAGGGCCGCGGACCGGCGGACGGCGTGCCGCAGGGCATCGCGCTGATGAACAAGGCGGCGAGCGGCGGCTACCCCGAAGCGCAGGCGCAACTGGGCCTGATGTATGCGATGGGCCTCGGCGTCGAGCCCGATAATGTAAAGGCCTATGACTGGCTTACCCAGGCGGTGAACGCACTGCCGGCCGGCATGCGCCGCACCGTAGCCGAAGCCAATCGCGACGCCGTGCTGAAGCGCATGAGCGCGTCCGAGAAGGCGCTCGCCGTGGCCCAGGCGACGAAGCCCGCCGAGACCAAGGTCGCGGCGGAGAAACCGGCCACCGGGACCACAGGGGCGAAGACGGCGACGAGCGCGACTGCAACGACCAAGGCTGCGAGCGCCACAGCGGCAACAAACACCGCGGCAACAACCACCGCGGCGACAACCACGGCGGCGACAACCCCTGCGGCGACAACCAAGACCACGGCCAAGACCGGCGCGCTGGCGCCTGCCGCAACCACGACAAAGACCGTGACCGAGGCGGCGGCAACCAACAAGACCGCGACCGCCGCGGCAAAGGCGACCAAGGCCAATCCTGTGGCCGAAGCGACGGCGCCGGCGAAATCCACTCCAGAGAAATCCACGCAGGTTGCCAGCGCGAAGGCGCCAGAAGCCGAATCGGGCACCGCGCCGAAGGCCGATGGCCAGAAGGCGGCATCGGGCGTGCGCATCCAGCTTGCCTCCATGCCGAGCGAGGAGGCGGCCTGGAGTGCGTGGAAGCAGATCTCCGGCAAATATGCCGGCCAGTTGTCCGGCCTGACGGCAATCGTGGAGCCGGCCGATCTGGGCGACAAGGGCACGTTCTATCGCGTGCAGACCGGTCCGTTCCAGACCGTGGCGGCAGCGCAGGAGCGTTGCACCGCGATGAAGGCGGCCGGTCTGGATTGCCTGGTGGTCGGCAAGCCCTGAACCGAGACGCCCCCTCACGCGCTTGTGAGTGCCGAGCGGGAGCGGACTGCGTCAGACTTGGCGGACCGACCTAGTCTCACGCGACGCGCTGCGGCGTCGATCGACATCGAAGGAGCTTCGACGATGAAGAACGCGCTGCTACTGGCATCGGCGGTCGCCGCCGCCATCTCCGGCCCGGTCGTGACCGCGGCCCACGCCGCCGACAACGAGAAATGCTACGGCATTGCCGCCGCGGGGCAGAACGACTGCCAGACCGCAACCAATTCCTGCGCCGGCCAGGTGGCCGAGGCGGGGCGCGGTGATGCGTGGATCTATGTGCCGACCGGCACCTGCCAGAAGGTCAACGGCGGCAGTCTCGATCCCAAGCAGGGATAAGCCCAATCGCCTTTCCGGACGGAACCCTTCTTCCGCGCGGGGAAGGGCTCTTTCCGCGCGGCTGCCTGCGCCACTTCATGCCGCGTCATTATCGACTGGATGCGGACACGGCATTTCAGCGGCGTCAACGGGACCGCTAGCTTGGTCTGGTGGCGAGCGCGATCGCATCGCCCGCCGGTCCACCGATTTCAACGCATGAGGAGACCCTGAGCATGAAGACTTCCCTGATCCTTGCCGGCGCGGTCGCCGCCGCTATCGCCGCGCCAATGGCGGGACCCGCAGCCGCCGCCGAGAACGAGAAATGCTACGGCATCGCCGCCGCGGGCCAGAACGATTGCCAAGCCGCGGGCAATTCCTGCGCCGGCCAGGTGGCCGAGGCGGGGCGCAGCGACGCCTGGATCTATGTGCCAGCCGGCACCTGCGCGAAGATCAACAGCGGCAGCCTGGAGCCGAAGCAGAGCTGAAGCCACGCGGCGCCGTCGGCAATCCGGGACGAGAATCGTCACTGCCGCGGCGCCGCTTCCCGCCCGCACGACAACCAGTGAGGTGACGCCATGATGACACTTCCTCGCCTTGCGGTCAGGTTCCGCGACTTAGCCGAGCGGATACCCCACAGCGCGGTCGCGCTGCTGGCGCGGGCCGCCATCGCGGCGATCTTCTGGCGTGCGGCCAGGACCAAGCTCGCCAATTTCGACCTGACCGTCGCGCTGTTCCAGGACGAGTATCTGCGCAACCTGCCCTTCCTCCCGGCGGCGCCGATGGCTTATCTCGCGATCGCGATCGAGCTGGCCGCGCCGGCGCTCATCCTTGTCGGGCTGGCGACGCGCCTCGCCACGCTGCCGCTGATCGGCATGGCCCTGTTCATCCAGGTGTTCGTCTATCCAACGAGCTGGCCGGACCACCTGGTGTGGATCGCGCTGCTCGCCCTGTTGCTCGCGCGCGGCGCGGGAGCGATCTCGCTGGATGCGCTGATCGCGGGCCGCCTGGCGCACGGCGATGCCGCGATGAAAGCGAGCGCCTGAACGCCATTGCCATTCGCGGACGAGGCAGCCACCATGGATAGCGGGGCCCTCGACCGGCAAGGACGCATGGCAATCAACGGCGACACGAGGCAGCCGCGGGTCCTGATCCTCGGCGCAGGATTCGGCGGATTATCGGCCGCCAAGGCGCTGCGCAACGCGCCCTGCGAGGTCGTGGTGATCGACCGGCGCAACTATCACCTGTTCCAGCCCCTGCTCTACCAGGTCGCCACCGCCGCGCTGTCTCCCGCGGAGATCGCGAGCCCGATCCGCTCCATCCTCAGCCGGCAGAAGAACGCCCGCGTCCTGATGGCGCGCGTCGCCGGCATCGATTCCGCGCGCAAGCGCGTGGTGCTGCAGGGCGGGCGCGAGGAGGCGTTCGACTACCTGGTCGTGGCGACCGGCGCGCGTCACGCCTATTTCGGTCACGACGATTGGGAGCGATACGCGCCGGGCCTGAAGAAGATCGAGGACGCGACGGACATCCGCCGGCGCATCCTGCTGGGGTTCGAGCGCGCGGAGGCGGCGGCGGACCCGGAGGCGCGCAAGGCGCTGCTCACCTTCGTGGTGATCGGCGGCGGCGCGACCGGCGTGGAGATGGCGGGGGCGATCGCGGAGGTCGCGCATTGGGCGCTGGCCGACGAGTTCCGCGAGATCGATCCCACCCAGGCGCGGATCGTCCTGATCGAGGCGGGGCCGCGTCTGCTGCCGGCCTTTCCGGAGGACTTGGCCGCGCATGCACGCAGGGCTCTGGAGCAGCTCGGGGTGGAAGTGCAGCTGGGCCGCGCGGTGGAGGCGTGCGACGAGACTGGCATCGTCTATGGCGGCGCGCGGCTGCCGGCGTGCACCATCGTCTGGGCGGCCGGCGTGCAGGCTTCGCCCGCGGCCAAATGGCTTGGAGCGGAAAAGGACCGCGCTGGGCGCGTCATCGTCGCCAAGGATCTGTCCGTGCCGGGCCATCCCGATATCTTCGTGATCGGCGACACGGCGCTGGTGATGGACGACAAAGGCCAGCCGGTGCCGGGCATCGCTCCCGCCGCCAAGCAGATGGGCCGGCATGCCGGCCGCGTGATCGCCGCGCGCCTAGCCGGCCGCACCGAAGCGCAACCGTTCCGCTACGTCCATGCCGGCTCGCTCGCCACCATCGGGCGCAGCGCGGCGATCGCGGATTTCGGCTGGATCCGGCTCAAGGGCCGGATCGCCTGGTGGCTGTGGGGCATCGCCCACATCTACTTCCTGATCGACTTCCGCAGCCGCTTCATCGTCGCGCTGCAATGGCTATGGAGCTACATCACCTTCCGCCGCGGCGCCCGGCTCATCACCGGCGGCGATGGGGAGATGTAGGGCAGTGCATTTCCCATCTCCCCCTGCCTTGGTCGATCACGACGTGAGATCGAAATCAGTCGAGATCAATGACGCCACACCCTTCAACGTGATAGCAAACTCGGCAGTTGCGGTGTTTCCGTCAGTATCAACGTAGACCGTAGCATCGCCGCTGATAGACGTTGCATACCATGCGCTGTTCGCCGCCGCCGTCGTTCCGGTGAAATTTGTCGTTATGGCCGAGAGGTCGATGATGTCGCCACCGGCACTGCCGGCGCCTTCGAAGTCGTGGATGATGTCGCCCGTGTCCAGGACGGAAAGGTACCTGAAGGTGTCGGCTCCGGCGTTTCCGGACAGATTGTCTGCGCCATAGCCCCCGACGATGAGGTCGTCTCCATCGTGCCCGAAAATGGTGTCGGCTCCAGAGCCACCATAAAGCGTGTCATTGGACGTCCCGGTCACCATGGTGGCGCTGCCACCATACAGTGTGTCGTCGCCTGAACCGCCGAAGATCTCGTCTGACGCCTGGCCGCCGGAAATCGCGTCGTTTCCTGCCTGGCCATACAAAGAAGTATCTCCGCCCTGCTCCCCATTGATGACGTCGTGACCACCGTGGCCATAGGCCGTGTCGTCACCTTGACCGGTATTAATCGTGTCGTCTCCGTTTGTTCCGTTGTAGGTGTCCGCGTTGCCGCCGCTTGTGGTGAACGTGACCGTGGCTCCCGCAGCGGGTCCGATCGCGTCATTGTCGTTGGGATCACCGGCTCCCGTGAAAGGAGGAGGAACTAGGATGCTCTCAGTGACGCCGCGAATCGTAATCGTCACATCGTGGGTGTCGCTGCCACCATGGCCGTCACTCACGTTAACGGTATAAGTGAGCGTCAAGACATCACTGGCAGCCAGATAGTCGAACACGTTCGCAGCGGCGTTGAATTGCCAGGTAATCTGACCGGTGGTGGTCAACGCAGTATCAATGGGCGAGGGTGAAATCGAGAATAGGGCCAGCAGTTGTGCAGCCGTCATGCCATTGACGCCGCCAGTTCCACCGACTGAGACTGATTGGATACTCGCCGTCATCACGTCCGACACGTCGAGATCAGTTGCCGTCAACGTATCTGTTGCAAACAGCGCAGATGCGCCGTCAGTCAGCTCTGCCGCTGCACCATCGCCGCTTTCGATGCTGATTAGGGGCGCGTCATTGGTGCCGGTGACGGTGACCGTCACAACCTGGTCGACAAAGCCGCCGTGGTTGTCGCTGATCCGGATGGTGAAGGTCTCGGTCGCGGTCTGACCTTCGGCCAGGTGCTGGGCCGCGCTGTTGGCAACCTCGTAGGTCCAGGTGACCGTGCCGTCGCCCGCGCCAGTGGCGGGATCGGTCACGTTTGCCGTCAGGATGCCGCCCAGCGTGTTGCCAGCGGCGGGCGTCACGGTGGTCGAATGCGTGTCGAGCAGATCGACATCATCAAAGGTGATGGCGCCGGTCGCACTCAGGGTCGGATTGGCCGCATCTTCCGTCACAGCACCGGCGGCATCCGCCACAGAGATCGCCGGATCGTCATTGGTGCCGGTAACGGTGACCGTCACAACCTGGTCAACGAAGCCGCCGTTGTTGTCGCTGATCCGGATGGTGAAGGTCTCGGTCGCGGTCTGGCCAGCGGCCAGGTGCTGGGCCGCGGTGTTGGCAACCTCGTAGGTCCAGGTGACCGTGCCGTCGCCAATACCGGTCGCAGGGTCCGTCACCGAGGCGGTGAGGATGCCGCCCAGCGAGTTGCCAGCGTCCGGCGTCACGGTGGTCGAATGCGTGTCGAGCAGATCGACGTCATCAAAGGTGATGGCGCCGGTCGCACTCAGGGTCGGATCATCGGCGTCCTCCGTCACGGCTCCGGCGCCATCCGCCACAGAGATCGTCGGATCGTCATTGGTGCCGGTGACCGTAACCGTCACGACCTGGTCGACGAAGCCGCCGCTGTTGTCGCTGATCCGGATGGTGAAGGTCTCGGTCGCGGTCTGGCCTTCTGCCAAGTGCTGTGTCGCGCTGTTGGCAACCTCGTAGGTCCAGGTGACCGTGCCGTCGCCCGCGCCAGTGGCGGAATCGCTCACGTTTGCCGTCAGGATCCCGCCCAGCATGTTGCCAGCGGCCGGCGTCACGGTGGTCGAATGCGTGTCCGTGAGGTCCACATCATCGAAGGTGATGGTCCCGCTGTCCGACAGGGTCGGATTGGCCGCGTCCTCCGTCACGGCACCGGCGGCATCCGCCACGGAGATCGTCGGCGCATCATTGATGCCGGTCACGGTGACCGTCACCACCTGGTCGACGAAGCCGCCGTTGTTGTCGCTGATCCGGATGGTGAACACCTCATCCACCGTCTGGCCTTCGGCCAGGTGCTGGGCCGCGCTGTTGGCGACCGCATAGGTCCAGGTGACCGTGCCGTCGCCCGCGCCAGTGGCGGAATCGCTCACGTTTGCCGTCAGGATCCCGCCCAGCGTGTTGCCAGCGGCGGGCGTCACGGTGGTCGAATGCGTGTCGAGCAGATCGACGTCATCAAAGGTGATGGTCCCGCTGTCCGACAGGGTCGGATTGGCCGCATCTTCCGTCACGGCCCCAGCGGCATCCGCCACAGAGATCGCCGGATCGTCATTGGTGCCGGTGACGGCGACCGTCACCACCTGGTCGACGAAGCCGCCGTTGTTGTCGCTGATCCGGATGGTGAAGGTCTCGGTCGCGGTCTGGCCAGCAGCCAGGTACTGGGTCGCGCTGTTGGCGACCTGATAGGTCCAGGTGACCGTGCCATCGCCAACACCGGTCGCAGGGTCCGTCACCGAGGCGGTGAGGATGCCGCCCAGCGTGTTGGCGCCATCCGGGGTCACGCTCGTCGAGTGCGTGTCCGTGAGGTCCACATCATCGAAGGAGATGGTCCCGCTGTCCGACAGGGTCGGATTGGCCGCATCTTCCGTAACGGCCCCGGTGCCATCCGCCACAGAGATCGTCGGCGCATCATTGGTGCCGGTAACGGTGACCGTCACGACTTGGTCGACGAAACCGCCGCTGTTGTCGCTGATCCGGATGGTGAAGGTCTCGGTCGCGGTCTGGCCTTCGGCCAGGTGCTGGGCCGCGCTGTTGGCGACCTCGTAGGTCCAGGTGACCGTGCCGTCGCCCGCGCCAGTGGCGGGATCGGTCACGTTTGCCGTCAGGATGCCGCCCAGCGAGTTGCCAGCGTCCGGCGTCACGGTGGTCGAATGCGTGTCCGTGAGGTCCACATCATCGAAGGTGATGGTCCCGCTGTCCGACAGGGTCGGATTAGCCGCATCTTCCGTCACGGCCCCGGCGCCATCCGCCACAGAGATCGCCGGATCGTCATTGGTGCCGGTCACGGTGACCGTCACCACCTGGTCGACGAAGCCGCCGTTGTTGTCGCTCATCCGGATGGTGAAGGTCTCGGTCGCGGTCTGGCCAGCAGCCAGGTGCTGGGTCGCGCTGTTGGCGACCGCATAGGTCCAGGTGACCGTGCCGTCGCCAATACCGGTCGCAGGGTCCGTCACCGAGGCCGTGAGGATGCCGCCCAGCGAGTTGCCAGCGTCCGGCGTCACGGTGGTCGAATGCGTGTCGAGCAGATCGACGTCATCAAAGGTGATGGCGCCGGTCGCACTCAGGGTCGGATCGTCGGCGTCCTCCGTCACCGCCCCGGTGTCGGCCGCCAACGAGATCGTCGGCGCATCATTGGTGCCGGTCACGGCAACCGTCACAACCTGGTCGACGAAGCCGCCGTGGTTGTCGCTGATCCGGATGGTGAAGGTCTCGGTCGCGGTCTGACCTTCGGCCAGGTGCTGGGCTGCGCTGTTGGCAACCTCGTAGGTCCAGGTGACCGTGCCGTCGCCAACACCGGTCGCAGGGTCCGTCACCGAGGCGGTGAGGATGCCACCCAGCGTGTTGCCGCCGTCCGGCGTCACGCTCGTCGAGTGCGTGTCCGTGAGGTCCACATCATCGAAGGTGATGGTCCCGCTGTCCGACAGGGTCGGGGCGGCCGCGTCCTCCGTCACCGCCCCAGCGGCATCCGTCAACGAGATCGTCGGATCGTCATTGGTGCCGGTGACGGTGACCGTCACCACCTGGTCGACGAAGCCGCCGCTGTTGTCGCTGATTTTGATGGTGAAGGTTTCGGTCGCGGTCTGGCCAGCGGCCAGGTACTGGGCCGCGCTGTTGGCGACCTCGTAGGTCCAGGTGACCGTGCCGTCTCCCGCGCCAGTGGCGGAATCGGTCACGTTTGCCGTCAGGATGCCGCCCAGCGTGTTGCCAGCGTCCGGCGTCACGGTGGTCGAATGCGTGTCGAGCAGATCGACGTCATCAAAGGTGATGGTCCCGCTGTCCGACAGGGTCGGATTGGCCGCGTCCTCCGTCACGGCACCGGCGGCATCCGCCACGGAGATCGTCGGCGCATCATTGGTGCCGGTCACGGTAACCGTCACAACCTGGTCGACGAAGCCGCCGTTGTTGTCGCTGATCCGGATGGTGAAGGTCTCGGTCGCGGTCTGGCCTTCGGCCAGGTGCTGGGTCGCGCTGTTGGCGACCGCATAGGTCCAGGTGACCGTGCCGTCGCCCGCGCCAGTGGCGGAATCGGTCACGTTTGCCGTCAGGATGCCGCCCAGCGTGTTGCCAGCGGCCGGCGTCACGGTGGTCGAATGCGTGTCCGTGAGGTCCACATCATCGAAGGTGATGGTCCCGCTGTCCGACAGGGTCGGATTAGCCGCATCTTCCGTCACGGCCCCGGCGCCATCCGCCACAGAGATCGCCGGATCGTCATTGGTGCCGGTAACGGTAACCGTCACGACCTGCTCGACGAAGCCGCCGTGGTTGTCGCTGATCCGGATGGTGAACACCTCATCCACCGTCTGGCCTTCTGCCAGGTGCTGGGTCGCGCTGTTGGCGACCTCGTAGGCCCAGGTGACCGTGCCGTCGCCCGCGCCAGTGGCGGAATCGCTCACGTTTGCCGTCAGGATCCCGCCCAGCGTGTTGCCAGCGGCCGGGGTCACGGTGGTCGAATGCGTGTCGAGCAGATCGACGTCATCAAAGGTGATGGCGCCGGTCGCGCTCAGGGTCGGATCGTCGGCGTCCTCCGTCACGGCACCGGCGGCATCCGCCATGGAGATCGTCGGATCGTCATTGGTGCCGGTGACGGTAACCGTCACAACCTGGTCGACGAAGCCGCCGTGGTTGTCGCTGATCCGGATGGTGAACACCTCATCCACCGTCTGGCCTTCGGCCAGGTGCTGGGTCGCGCTGTTGGCGACCTCGTAGGCCCAGGTGACCGTGCCGTCGCCCGCGCCAGTGGCGGGACTAGTCACGTTTGCCGTGAGGATGCCGCCCAGCGTGTTGCCGCCGTCCGGGGCCACCATCGTGGAATGCGTGTCGAGCAGATCGACGTCATCAAAGCTGATGGCGCCGGTCGCGCTCAGGGTCGGATAGTCGGCGTCCTCCGTCACCGCCCCAGCGGCATCCGCCAACGAGATCGTCGGATCGTCATTGGTGCCGGTGACGGTAACCGTCACAACCTGCTCGACGAAGCCGCCGTGGTTGTCGCTGATCCGGATGGTGAACACCTCATCCACCGTCTGGCCTTCTGCCAGGTGCTGGGTCGCGCTGTTGGCGACCTCGTAGGCCCAGGTGACCGTGCCGTCGCCCGCGCCAGTGGCGGAATCGCTCACGTTTGCCGTCAGGATCCCGCCCAGCGTGTTGCCAGCGGCCGGCGTCACGGTGGTCGAATGCGTGTCGAGCAGATCTACGTCATCAAAGGTGATGGCGCCGGTCGCACTCAGGGTCGGATCGTCGGCGTCCTCCGTCACCGCCCCGGTATCGGCCGCCAACGAGATCGTCGGCGCATCATTGGTGCCGGTGACCGTAACCGTCACAACCTGTTCGACGAAGCCGCCGTTGTTGTCGCTGATCCGGATGGTGAAGGTCTCGGTCGCGGTCTGGCCAGCGGCCAGGTACTGGGCCGCGCTGTTGGCGACCTCGTAGATCCAGGTGACCGTGCCGTCTCCAATACCGGTCGCAGGGTCCGTCACCAAGGCGGTGAGGATGCCGCCCAGCGTGTTGGCGCCATCCGGGGTCACGCTCGTCGAGTACGTGTCTGTGAGGTCCACATCATCGAAGGTGATGGTCCCGCTGTCCGACAGGGTCGGATCGGCGGCGTCCTCCGTCACCGCCCCAGCGGCATCCGCCAACGAGATCGTCGGATCGTCATTGGTGCCGGTGACGGTAACCGTCACAACCTGGTCGACGAAGCCGCCGCTGTTGTCGCTAATCCAGATGGTGAAGGTCTCGGTCGCGGTCTGACCTTCGGCTAGGTGCTGGGTCGCGCTGTTGGCGACCTCGTAGGCCCAGGTGACCGTGCCGTCGCCCGCGCCAGTGGCGGAGTCGCTCACGTTTGCCGTCAGGATCCCGCCCAACGTGTTGCCAGCGGCCGGCGTCACGGTGGTCGAATGCGTGTCCGTCAGGTCCACATCATCGAAGGTGATGGCGCCGGTCGCACTCAGGGTCGGATTGGCCGCATCTTCCGTGACGGCCCCGGCGCCATCCGCCACAGAGATCGCCGGATCGTCATTGGTGCCGGTGACGGTGACCGTCACAACCTGGTCGACAAAGCCGCCGTGGTTGTCGCTGATCCGGATGGTGAAGGTCTCGGTCGCGGTCTGACCTTCGGCCAGGTGCTGGGTCGCGCTGTTGGCCACCTGATAGGTCCAGGTGACCGTGCCATCGCCAATACCGGTCGCAGGGTCCGTCACCGAGGCGGTGAGGATGCCGCCCAGCGTGTTGGCGCCATCCAGGGTCACGCTCGTCGAGTGCGTGTCCGTGAGGTCCACATCATCGAAGGTGATGGTCCCGCTGTCCGACAGGGTCGGATTGGCCGCATCTTCCGTAACGGCCCCGGTGCCATCCGCCAACGAGATCGTCGGCGCATCATTGGTGCCGGTCACCGTGACGGTGACGGTATCCCAGCTCAGTGCACCGTTGGCGAGGCGGATGGCGTAGCGAAATATGTCCGTGGCGGTTTCGCCGGCGGCCAGAAATTGGAAGATATCGCCCGGCTCGTACGCGATCTTAACCTTGCCGTCCGCGAGATCGGTCATGATCGATATCGTCGCGCCCAGCGTGCTCAACTCCTCGATGCCCACCAGGTCTTTCGTCAGCAACGAGCCGAGATCCGCCGTATCGATGTCGCCGTCGCCATCCGTATCGCTGCCAGCGGAAATCGAAAAGAGAGTCTTGGCCTTGCCGCCGAGATCGTTGGACATCACGTCCAGCCAGATGACGCCATCGAGATCAGCCTCTAGTTGCGCTTCGGTGTAGGCGTAGCTATCCGCGTTCGCCTGCGGCGTGTTGTCGAACGAATTGACAAGACCTGGTGTCGTGACCTGCTCGGCCATTTGCCCTCTCCAGCTCGGCCCGATGAGTGATCGGGGCGCATTGCGCGCGTTGATCCGTTGGCCGACTGATGCCGGCCATGTTCGAGCCGGTCGCTGGGCTTCGATCAGCCCCGCGCGCGCGGCTCCCCCGAGCTGGTTTTTTCGATGGAGATGGCCCCATCCGCCCGCCGCTGCGACGGCAGGCTGCGGACATGAAGCAGATCCCCAAGCCGATCAGTTGTGTTTTATTCTAATTTTCGGAAATTCTACGAGGAGCTGTGGCCCGCCAGCAAGGGGGCGGCATGGCTAGTCCGACCTATCGGGGTGTGCGATTCCCGTAAAGAATCGTGGACATCCCTCCCAAGACTTTGAACCGGTTACGGTTGTCGCGCCCAGTCGATCAGCTTCCGCAGGAACTGCTCTCCTGCCGCCATCTGCGACAGCTCGATGAATTCGTCGGGCTGATGGGCCTGGAGGATGGAGCCGGGACCGCAGACGATGGCCGAGAGGCCGGCTTGCTGGAACTGGCCGGCCTCGGTTGCGAAGGCAAGACCGATCGTCTGGTTGGCGCCGGTCAGGAACTTGACCAAGGTCTCCGCCGCGCCGGCCGGCTCATCGGCCAGCGGCGGCACATGGGCGCGCGGCCGCGTGACGATGCTGGCTTCCGGCGCGACACGCTGCAAGCGCGGCAGGATCGTGCTCGCGATGGCGGCTTCCAGCCTCGGCAGGACGAGCGTGGGATCGGCGCCGGGCGTCGCGCGGAAGTCCCAATGCACACTGCAATGGCGCGCGATGATGTTGACGGCGGTGCCGCCATCGATGCGCCCGACATTGATCGTGGGATAAGACGGCTCAAAATTCGCATCGCTGAAGGGTGAACTCTTCAACTCCTCCGCGATGCGGTCGAGTTCGGCCACGATCGCCGCCGCAGCGACGATGGCATTTGCGCCCTTCTGCGTCTGGCTGGAATGGCCGTCCCGGCCCGTCACTTCGGTCTCGAAGGAATAGCAGCCCTTGTGGCGCGTGCCGAGCTTCAACTCCGTCGGCTCGCCGATGATGGCGAGCGCGGGTTTCGGAAGGCGCCGGCCGAGCTCCGCGATCATGTGCGGCGCGCCGAGACAGCCGACCTCCTCGTCATACGAGAAGGCGAAGTGGATCGGCACGCGCAGCGGCCGCGCCCGCATCTCCGGCACCAGGGCCAGGCACAGCGCGATGAAGCCCTTCATGTCCGAGGTGCCGCGCCCATAGAGGCGGCCCTCGCGCTGGGCCAGGGTGAAGGGGTCGCTGGCCCAGGGCTGGCCCTCCACCGGGACCACGTCGGTATGGCCGGAGAGGACGAGGCCGCCCGGCGCATCGGGCCCGATGCTGGCCCACAGGTTCGCCTTCGCTTGGCCGTCGGGCGCTGGCACCAGTTCGCTGCGGATGTCGTACTCCGCCAGATAGTCGCGAATCCACCGGATGAGATCGAGGTTGCTGTGCGCCGAGACCGAGGCGAAGGACACCAGCCTTTCCAGGATGTCGATCGCGCTTTGCATCTCAGCCTCGCCAGAAGGTGGGCGTGAAGACCACCATCACGGTCAGCAGCTCCAATCGGCCGATCATCATGCCGAACGCAAGCAGCCACTTCACGCCCTCCGGCAGGCTCGCGTAGTTGCCGGCGGGGCCGATGATCGGGCCGAGCCCGGGACCCACGTTACCCAGAGCCTGCGCCGCGGCGGAATAGGCGGTCAAGATGTCGATCTCGAAAGCGGCGATCGCGAGGCCCAGGATCACGAAGGTGAAGATGTACAGCACGACGAAGCCGATCACGGAGCGGATGATCTCCTCCGTCACCGGCGTGCGATTGTAGGTCGGCAGCAGGACGCGGTTGCGGTGCACCAGGGACCGGATCTGCCACTTCGCGAAGGAGCCGAGAATGCAGAAACGGAACATCTTCATGCCGCCCGCGGTGGAGCCGGTGCAGCCGCCCACGAACAAGAGGATCATGAACAACGTCAGCGGCAGCGTGCCCCAGCCGGAATAGTCCTCGGTCGCAAAGCCGGTCGTCGTGAGGATGGAAACGACATTGAAGGCCGAGGAGCGCAAGGCGCTCTCGAAATCGCGATCGTTCACGCCGAACTGCCAGAGCGTCACCAGGACGATCACGCTGCCCATGGTGATGGCGTACCAGTGAACCTGCTCGTCGCGCAGGAGCGAGCGCCAATCGCCATGCCAGACCAGCCGCGCGAGCAGCATGATCGCGAGGCCGCCGATGAACATGAAGACCGTGACGATCCACTGGATCATCGGCTCCTGGTAATAGCCGATCGAGGCGTCCTTGGTGCTGAACCCGGCGGTCGCCACCGTCGTCATGCCGTGGCAGACCGCGTCGAACAGGGGCATGCCGGCGAGCGTGAGCAGAACCGCGCAGATGACGGTCAGGACCGCGTAGATGCTGAAGATCTCCCAGGTCACGTCGACCGCGCGGGCCCGGATCTTGTCGACCTTCTCGGAAAATTCCGTGCGGAACAACTGCATGCCGCCGACCCCGAGGAATGGCAGCATCATGACGGCGAGCACGATGATGCCGATGCCGCCCATCCACTGCAGCATGGCGCGCCACAACAGGATGCCGTGCGACTGCGTATCGAGCCCGGTCATCACGGTCGAGCCGGTCGTGGTCAGGCCCGACATCGCCTCGAAGAACGCGTCGGTGTAGCTGAGCCCGGCATCCGACAGCGCGAAAGGGAGCGCGGCGAAGGCGCACATCACGATCCAGGTCAGCGACGTCAGCAGGAACCCTTCACGGCGGCCGATGACCGGCTTCCGGTTGGTGCGGAAGGCGAGGATCATGGCGCCGCCGGCGCCGCCGCTGATCGCCGTGCCCGCGATGAATCCCGTCCAATTGCTGTGCCCGGCCGCGTAGTCCGCCAGCGCAGGCAGCAGCATCACCACGGCGATGCCGCTCAGGAACGTCCCGAGCGCGTAGAAGACCGAACGATGATCCGGCCACGACATCGGCCAGCTATCCCCCTTCTCTATTCCCCTTCTCTCCCCTTGCGGGAGAGGGTTGCGGTAGCTTGGCGAGCACCGCGAACTTGTCCGAGCTGCCGAGCAGGCGGCGCCAAGCGAGCAGCGCGGAAGCGCCACAGCACCGCGGTGCCGATTGGCGCTCTTCCGAGCGCGCGCGGCTTGAGCCGTGCTACATCCCCACCTTCGTTCGACCAAGCTCGGCTACGCCGCGCCAAGCCTTCGTAGCCCTCCCGCACAACACAGGGCAATCGAATTGATCACGCAAGGAACCCCTTCGCGGCGGGAAGGGATGCGTAGCCTTGGCGAGTTCCCACACGGCGCGGGAGGGGCTATTTGCGGGTCCGCCATATGCGATTGCCCTGCCCCGCAAGGTGGGGAGCCCTTGCTTGCGGTTCATTGCATCACGCGCTGCCTCATGAACTCGACGCCACGGTCGAGGGCGGCAGGCCGATGATGGCGAGGAACTCGCGCCGGGTCGACGGGTCGGTGCGGAAGGCGCCCAGCATGCGGCTGGTGACCATCGAGGTGTTGGGCTTGTGCACGCCGCGCGTGGTCATGCATTGGTGGCTGGCGTCGATCACCACCGCGACGCCGCGCGGTTGCAGCACCTCCTGCAGCGTGTTGGCGATCTGCGCCGTCATCTTCTCCTGGATCTGCAGGCGCTTGGCGTAGCAATCTAGCAGCCGCGCCAGCTTGCTGATGCCGACCACGCGATGATGCGGCAGATAGGCGATGTGCGCGCGCCCGATGATCGGCGCGATGTGATGCTCGCAATGGCTCTCGAAGCGCATGTCCTTGAGCACGATCATCTCGTCGTAGCCGTCGGTCTCCTCGAAGGTGCGCTTGAGGACCGCGTGCGGGTCCTGCTCGTAGCCGCGGAAGAACTCGCGATAGGCGCGCACCACGCGCTCCGGCGTCCCCGCGAGGCCTTCGCGGTCAGGATTGTCGCCGGCCCATCGGATCAGGGTGCGGACCGCCTCCTCCGCCTCATCCTGGCTGGGACGCTCCGGGCGCACGCGCGCGGCCGGGGATTTCGGGACGCGCGATGAGGTGGCGCGGGGCTTGCGGGAGTTGGCCAAGGTGGTCCGACCTTTCCGGCTCAGTTGAGCTTGACCGGTTGATGGGGACTGTCGAGCGAGAAGGCGGGAACGCGCACGTCGAACTTCTCGCCATGCTCGTTTTCCATCTGATAGGTGCCGACCATGATGCCGGAGGGCGTCGGCAAAGGCGTGCCGCTGGTGTATTCGAAGGACTTGCCGGGCTTCAGGACCGGCTGCTCGCCCACCACGCCGGGGCCGCGCACCTCCTGCACCCGACCCATGGAATCAGTGATGCGCCAGTGGCGGGTGCGAAGCTGCACGGTATCCGCGCCGTTGTTCTCGATGCGGACGTGGTACTTCCAGACATAGTGCGATTCCTCGGGCGAGGACTGGTCGTCGAGGTAGGTCGGTACGACCGTGATGGTGATCGATCGCGTGGTCTCTTTGTACATCGTTGGACTTTGGTGCTCGTGGGGCGGCGGCCGGCGCCGCTGCGCCGCGTTCGGCCTGTGTTGACGGGGTGCTCGGCCGCAGCCGGTGAGGCGAATTTTATCGGCTATCGGGGCCAGCGCAACCCGCAAACACCGACCCGCCATAGGCCATCAGCCCTAAACAGAAGCGGCGCCGGATTGCTCCGGCGCCGCCAATTTCAACCAACCTGGCCGATTACTGGATGATGATCTCGGCGCGGCGGTTGGCCTGCTCTCTCACGCCGTCCTCGGTCGGAACCGCGTTCTCCGCCTCGCCTCTCCAGGCGGTCGTGATCGCTTCGGCCGGGATGCCGCCCGCGATCAGAGCCTCGCGGACTGCGTCGGCACGACGCTCGGACAGCCGCTCGTTGTAGGCCGCCGAACCGGCGCGGTCAGTGTGACCGGTGACCGAGATCGCCGTCGACTGGTTGGCGTTGTAGTCCGCGATCACCTGATTGATCACGGCCTGCGCCGCGTCGTTGATGTTGAAGCGGTCGAAGTCGAACAGCACCAGGTAAACCGCCGGTGCGACCGGCGGCGCAACGGGCGCAGCCTCCAGCTCAGCCAGCGCCGCGAGCAGCTCGTCGCGGCAAGCGGAGATGTGATCTTCCTGGAAGTTCTCTTCCTGCTGCTCGAGCCAGCAATCGAACCGGCTCTGTGCACGCGCGGCAATATCGGGCTTGCTGTCGCGGGCGCCGCCGTCGAGCGCTGCCAGCAGGCGGGTGCGGACGTCACTGATCTCGGAAAGCGCCTCCTCCGGCAGATCACGGTTCACCGGATCTTCCGGCAACACCACTTCGCCAGCCGCGGACTGCAGGCCGCGGCGAGCATAGTAACCGGCATCACGCCAGTCCCTCATCTCGTCGGCTTCGAAGACGGCGAGGTCACGATATTCCTTGGTCATCGCTTGAGTGAAGGGAGTGCCGCCGCTCGGTTCAGTCGTGCGGATGCGTTGAAGGTCGGAAGTGCAGGCGGCGAGAACGCCCAGCGCGCCGACAACCCCCAGGATCTTTAGTAGTTTCATTTTGTCTCCTCGCTTGTCCCTTGTTGCCCAGCGACTGACGGAGAACCCGCCGCGGTCGTCTGGTGGTGACGATCAACGGAATGCCAAAAGATGACAGTTGGTGTTGCTCAGATGCCATCCCCAGTGACGTCGACTTTGCGCCGACACCGGGTAAACTATAGGAAAGCGTTTGGTTCCTGTCAAAAACAGATGGAATCAAATTAACTAATTCGTGCAGGGGCCATGGTTCGGATGCAACGCCACCACATCGCCTCCGGCGGCGTGCGAATCCTGGGGGTCGTGGCTTACCAGCAACACAGGCAAATGCGCCGCCGATTGGAAAACCAGCGACCGAAAACGGTCGCGAAGCGGCAAATCCAGCTTCGAAAACGGCTCGTCCAGCAAGAGCGCCCGCGGCTCGGCTAATAGGACCCGCAGCAGGGCGACCCGCGCACGCTCTCCTCCTGAGAGGGTCAGCGGGTCACGGTGCGCAAACTCCGCCAGGCCAGCGCGCACCAGCGCCTCCTTCACGATGCGGTGGCGGGCAGCGCGATCGGGGCCTGCTGGCAAGCCAAAAGCAAGGTTCTCGCCCACATTCATGTGCGGAAACAGGAGGTCGTCCTGGAACAGGATGCCGAGCCGGCGCCGGTGCGCCGGCAAGGCTAGGATGGAGCCGCCATCCAGCAGGACGTCGCCCTCGCCCGTCAGGCTGGGCGGCAGCACGCCGGTCAGCCAGGCGAGCAGGCTGGATTTGCCGGCGCCGGAGGGACCAATGATGGTCAGCGGCCGGCCCGGCTGTACACGGCAACTCACCGGCGCGAAGAGCCGCGATCCGTCCAGGCTGATGGCGACGTTGCGCAATTCAAGCATGGCGCCCCTCAGGCCGAGGATGGCCGCGCGGCCCGGCGCGCGATCCCATAGGCGATGAAAAAGCCGGCCCAGATCACCAAGGCCAGCGTCGTGCCATAGAGTCCTACGACGCGCCGGTCGCCGCCCGAGGACAGCGCGATCGCCTCGGTCGCGAGGGTGGCAACCCGGCCGCCGCCCATCAGCACGGTCGGCAAATAGAGCGAAAGGCTGACGGCGCAGCCGAGGGCGCCGGCGAAAGCGAGCGCCGGCAACAGCAGCGCCAGGCGCACCGCGAGCAGCACCCGCATCGGACCGGCGCCGAGGCACATAGCTGCCCGCTCATAGCGCGGGTCCAGCTTCGCCCACGGGTCCGCCAGCGCCAGCAGCACATAGGGAAACACGAAAAGCGTGTGGCTGAGCGCGGTGGGGAGCCAGCCGCCCCCGAGGCCCAACGCCAGCAGCAGGATCTGCACGCCCATCAGGAACGCGACATCGGAGATGACGAGGGGCAGAGCGGCGATCGTGCGGCCGCTCCGTCGCGGGCGCTGGGCCAGATTGCGCTCCAGCGTCAGCCACGCGATTGCGCCGCCGAGGGCCAGCAGCGTCACGACCAGCGCGATCGAAACGCTGTTGCGCAACGGCAGCCACAGATCCGGCAGGGCGCGCCGCCAGGAGGCGAGCGTGCAGCAATCGGGAAGCGCATCCGGGAACCGCCACGCAGCCGCGAGCGACCACAGCGGCAAGGCGAGGATGGCGAGCGCGCCGAGCAGGATGCCGGCCAATGCCAACGCGCGGCCGAGCAACGCGGCCGAGCGCCAGAACGGCCCGAGCGCGCGCACGCCGTCCGCCAGCACCCCACGCAACACGTGGGAGATAAGCATTTCCAGCGCGCGCCAGAGGCCGAGCGCGCCCAGGGTCAGCAGCAGATGCGTCAAGGCCAAGGACGCGCCCGGAAAGCGCCGCGCGAGATCCGGATCATGCGTGAACTCGACCGCAAGCACGGCGAGGGTCGGCGGGACCGCGGGGCCCAGCACCAGCGCCATGTCGACGGCGGACAGGGCATAGGCCAAAGCGGCATAGACCGGCAAACGGATGAGTGTGTAGAGCCGCGGCGCGATCAGCTTGAGCCACGCGCTGCCGGGTTGATAGCCAAGGCCGGCGGCGACCGCCATCACGCGCGACGCATCGAGCTGGCTGAGCGCGGTGAGCCCCGCGAAAAACAGAAATGGCATCTCCTTCAGCACCAGGCCGACAGCGAGACTGAGGCCATAGGGATCGCGCGGAACCGGCAGGTCGGGCGGCGTATCGATCGGCAGCACGAGCGCCGCAAGCCGCACCAGCCAGCCCGAGGGCGCGATCAGGAACGCAAGGCCGAGTGCGAAGGCGGCATGCGGCGTCGCGAGCAGCCAGGAGAGGAGCTTCGCTGCCATGAGCGGCAGGCCGCCGCGCACCGCGCCATAGGGCGCGATCCAGGCGAGCGCCAGCAGCGCAAGGCCAAGCGCAATCGGCATCGCCACGAACGCCGAGATAAGGGTTGCGCGGGCCGCCGACGCCAAGCCCGGATAGGCCAGCAGATCGCGCCAGGGCTGCAGGGAGAATGCGGTTCCGCCGAGCGTGGGGAAATAGCCGAAGGCCGGCAGGATGACGAACACGAGCCCGGCGAAGATCGCGACGGCCGGCAATGCGGCCAACGCCAGCCAGGCGACCCGCACGCCAGCGCTGTCGAGGGAACGCGCAGCCGCCCGATGGGGACTCACATTTGGCAAGCAAGCACCGAGAACGTCCTTTTTTGTGCAGGGCAATGGCTTGTGACCGGCATCGCGCGCCTGAAAGCTCGGAGTGAGCGACCAACGCGTCCCCCGGCTCCGCGCTCTCACCCGCTGTAGCGCTTCAGCCATTCCGGTTCCAGGGCCGGTATCCAACTGGCGTGCGGCTCGGGAAGCGGCTTGCCCAGCTCCCCCGGCGCCGGGGTCGCGATGCCGCGCGGCAGGTTCTCGAACAGCTTGCGTTCTTCCGCGCTGAGGCGCGCCATCGACAGCACCGTGGGATCGCCCCACAGCTCCGCATTCTCCTTGCGCGCCTGGGCTTCGGGCGAGAGCAGGAAATCGGCGAACACCATCGCGCCTTCATAGGCGCTGCTGTTGAACGGGATCGCCAGGAAATGGCTGTTGCCGATGCTGCCCGCGTTCGGCACGAAGGCGCGCATGGTGTCCGGCAGCAGGCCTTGCGCGATGGCCGATGAGGCATCGCCGGGATTGAAGGCGAAATAGATGTCCGTTTCGCCATCTGCCACCAGTTGGCGCATCTCGCTGCTGGTTTTCGGGAAGGACGCGCCCCTGCGCCAGAGGACGGGATGCAGGGAATCGAGAAAGGCCCAGAGCGGCGCGGTTGCCATCATCGCATCCGCGCCCGCCGGACGCAGCAGGCGCATCGGGTCGGCGGTGGTCTCGTAGAGTGCCTGCTTGAGGAACGTGGTGCCCAGGAAATCGGGCGGCGCCGGATAGGCGAAGCGGCCCGGATTCGCCTCCGCCCAACTCTTCAGCGCGGCCATGCTGCGCGGCGGCTCCTGCACCCGCGCGCTGTCATGGAAGAAGACGAGCTGCGCCATGCCCCAGGGCGCCTCGTAGCCGTCGGTCGGAATCGTGAAGTCCAGGATTGTGGTCGGCTTCTCCTCGGGATCGACCTTCTGGAAATTCGGCATCAGATGAACGAAAGGCCCGAACAGCAGGTTCCGGGATTTCAGCGCGGCGAAATTCTCGCCGTTGACCCAGATTAGGTCGACGCTGCCGCCGGTCTTCCTGCCAGCCGCCATCTCCGCGACGATGCGCGAGACCGCTTCGGCGGTGTCCGCGAGCTTGACATGACGCACCTCGATTCCGGCGCGCGCCATGATCTCGCCGGCCGCCCAGGCGACGTAGTCGTTGATGCGCTGATCGCCGCCCCAGCCGTTGAAATGGACCACCTGGCCCCTGGCATTGGCCGCGATGCCCTGCCAGTTCAATTGCCGCGCCGAGGCGGGCATGGCGCGGGCGAGCAGCGGCAGGCTCGCGGCCGCGGCCCCGCCCGCCATCAGCGAGCGGCGCGACCAGTTCCTTGTGCCCGTCATGGGTCCCTTCAAGCTCAAGCCGTGATGCAGCGCGGGAAGCCTAGGCCGCGGCGCATGGATTGCCAAGCGAAGGGGGCCAGAATGCGCCGGCGATTCCCGCATCCGTGATGCGCGTCGGGGCCGCGGGCCAGCAGTCCGGCCTCGCCGGCGTCTTGCTTGACCCGGGGCCGCTCGCCTATAGTTCCGGCGGAGCGCGGGTGTAGCTCAGCGGTAGAGCATCGGCTTCCCAAGCCGAGGGTCGCGGGTTCGAACCCCGTCGCCCGCTCCACTCCTGACCGGCGTTCAATCTTATCCCCGTTATCCACATCATCCACAGCGCGGCGGCGACATCCACAGGCGCCGCCACGCCCATTCCCCGCTGCGAACGACTCCAAGTGCTGAATATTCATCGTGTTTGCCGAATATTTTGGCGATCGATTCCGCCGCGACTCGATTCTTTTCGGTTGTCATCATCAGGTCCGGGCGGCATCATCCGGCCACTCAAAAAAAGATTCGCGAACCAGCTACAGGGAGCGGCGCGTGCGTGAGGTTGCAAGCTTCGAGGAATTGTCTTCCTCGATCGGCGCGGAGTTCTATGCATATTGGGAGCGCAAGCGCGGGACGCGGCGCATGCCGTCGCGCGCGGACATCGACCCCGCCGAGATCAAGCGCATCCTGCCCAACATCACCCTCGCGAAGATCGAGCGCGACGGGCGCGTGCGATTCACCCTGGTCGGCACGCGCTGCGTGGCGCATGCGGGCATCGACTACACCAACCACTATCTCGAGGACCTGGATCTCAGCCGTGATCTGGGGACCAACTGGCACGAGGTCTATCGCGCAGTGTGCCGGGAGCGGCGGCCCGTGTTCGGCATCGTGAAGGCCTTCCTCAAGGACAACCACCTATGTGAGATCCTGGAAGTGCTCCTGCCGCTGTCCGATGACGGCGAGACCGTCACGCATTGCATTGCGGTGGAGGACGCGCGCCTCGGCCGGTACGATGTCACGGACCTGGTGCCGACGCGCCTCGCGCTGAAGCAGATCGCTTAGCCGCAGCCATGGCTGTTTCCCCCTTATGGGGGAGGGTTCATCGCGTGAATGGAGAGAGAGCGCTATAGCTTGCCGAGATCGAGCTCGGGAGAATAGCGGGCGCCATCGACCTCCTTGATGATGGCCTGGCCGCAGACGAGCTGCTTTTTCTCGGGATCGTAGGTCAGGCTCGGCGAGCCGTAGAGCTGCCAGCCACGATTGAGCGCCTCGCTGATGCGGTGGCAGAAGGAGGCATCGTCCGGCCCGGTGAGATAGCGATAGAGGTTCATCGGAACAGTCCGCGCGTTTGAAGCGATGGGCGGATTATAGCAGGCTCACAGAGCGGATAGCGCGACGATCTCCCGCAGGGCCGGGTTGCGCGCGAGGCGCTTGCTGGCGGCGATGTCGGGCGCCATCAGGCGGTCCTGGTCCCAGAACTTCGCCTCCTGGCGAAGGAGGGCGATCACCTGCTGCAGCTTCGGGCTGGTGGTGACGGGCCGGCGCAGCTCGATGCCCTGCGCGGCGGCCAGCAACTCGACGCCGAGGATGCCGGCGGTGTTGTCGGCCATGTCGTGCAGGCGGCGCGCGCCGTGGGTCGCCATGGAGACGTGATCCTCCTGGTTCGCGGAGGTGGGCAGCGAATCCACGCTGGCCGGGTGGGCGAGCAGCTTGTTCTCGCTGGCGAGGGCGGCCGCCGTCACATGGGCGATCATGAAGCCGGAATTGAGGCCGGGATCGGGCGCCAGGAAGGCCGGCAGGTTGCTCATCTTCGCATCGGTCAAAAGCGCGATGCGGCGTTCCGAGATCGCGCCGATCTCCGCGATGGCGAGCGCGATTGCATCGGCCGCGAACGCCACCGGCTCCGCATGGAAGTTGCCGCCGGAGACGATGTCGCCCTGGTCGGCGAAGACCAGGGGATTGTCGCTGACCGCGTTGCATTCGCGCTCGAGGATGTTCGCGGCGTGGCGCAACTGGTCGAGGGCGGCGCCCATCACCTGCGGTTGGCAACGCAGGGAATAGGGGTCCTGCACGCGGTCGCAATCGATGTGGCTGGCCCGCAGTGCGCTGCCTTCCATCAGCGCCTTGAGCGCGCGCGCGGCCTCGATCTGGCCCAACTGGCCGCGGACGGCATGGATGCGCGGATCGAAGGGCGCGTCGCTGCCCAGTGCCGCATCGGTGGACATGGCGCCGGCGATGAGGCCCGCGCGCAGCAGGTCATCGGCGGCGAACAAAGCGGTGGCGGCGAGCGCGGTGGAGACCTGCGTGCCGTTGAGCAATGCGAGCCCTTCCTTGGCGGCGAGGTCGATCGGCTTCAGCCCGGCGATCTCCAGGCCCTGGGTTGCGGGAAGCACCCTGCCCTGGTGGCTGACCTCGCCGATGCCGAGCAGCGCCGCGGAAAGGTGGGCGAGCGGCGCCAGGTCGCCGGAGGCGCCGACCGAACCCTTGGCCGGGATGCGCGGATAGACCTGCGCATTGGCCAGGGCGATCAGCGCCTCGATCACGCCGCGCCTTATGCCGGAGAAGCCGCGCGCCAGGCCGTTGACCTTCAGGATCAGGATGGCGCGCACGATGGAATCCGGCAGCGGATCGCCGGTGCCGGCGGCGTGGCTGAGGACAAGGCGGCGCTGCAATTCGGTCAGCTGGTCGTCCTTGATATGGGTGCGGGCGAGCGCGCCGAAGCCGGTATTGATGCCGTAGGCCGTCTCGCCCCGGTCGATCACCGCCTGGACCACCGCCGCGGAGCGGTCGATGGCGCGGTGACTGGCGGAATCCAGCGCGATCGGTTGCGGCGCTTCGATCAGCGCGCGGAGCTGCCGGAGCGTCAGGGTTCCAGGATCGAGAATGAAAGCGCCGCCCATCGGTCGCCTCCCTCTAGGCTGCCTGCCTGTATTAACTTGTATATACAAGCCCGCTTTGCAGACTGCAACCGAGCTGTCCTGTCCCAAACGCGACACGGGCCTGGATGCGCAGTCTGCGGAAAAGTCATGCAAAACTGGCGATTTATCTCCATTAACGCGGCGTCGCTGCTAACCTATAACAGGTCGCAACAAAGGCGGCTTCGGCCGCCTGCCTTGTTTTACATGGGCGCGACATCAAACCCCGAGGGTTAGCAAGATGGCGAACGACGGCGAATTGGACCTGAACAGCCTCAATGACGACGATCTCGTGCAGCAGATGCATGACGACCTCTATGACGGCTTGAAGGAAGAGATCGAGCAGTCCGTCCACATCCTGCTGAACCGCGGATGGGCACCCTACGACGTGCTCACCAAGGCGCTGGTCGAGGGTATGCGCATCGTCGGCATCGATTTCCGCGACGGCATCCTGTTCGTGCCGGAGGTGCTGCTGGCCGCCAACGCCATGAAGGCGGGCATGTTCATCCTGCGCCCGCTGCTGGCCGAGACCGGCGCGCCCAAGGTCGGCAAGATGGTGATCGGCACCGTCAAGGGCGACATCCACGACATCGGCAAGAACCTGGTTTCCATGATGATGGAAGGCGCCGGCTTCGAGGTGGTGGATCTCGGTATCAACAACCCGGTCGAGAAATACATGGCCGCGATCGAGGAGCACGGCCCGGACATCCTCGGCATGTCGGCGCTGCTCACCACCACCATGCCCTATATGAAGGTGGTGATCGACGCGCTCATCGAGAAAGGCGTGCGCCAAGATTACGTGGTGCTGGTCGGCGGCGCCCCACTCAATGAGGCATTCGCCAACTCCATCGGCGCCGACAGCTACTGCCGCGACGCCGCGGTGGCGGTGGAGACCGCGAAGCAATACATGGCGAAGCGCCAGGGCTCGGCGATGGCGGCACGGGCGTAGACCCAGACACCAGTTCAAAACAGCAAACGGCCCCTATCGGGGCCGTTGCCTTGTACGGGTAGTCCTGCCGGGCGCGATCGAGCGGCTCTGTCCGTCATTGTTGCCCCGTTCGACTACACCTATCTGATCTTCGCGACTGTACTAGGCGTTGTGCTCTTCTCGGAAAAATCCAGTTGTCCAGACGCTCCTCGGTATCACCACGATCGCGGGAGCCGGTTTGATCATTGCGCGGTAGGGCCTGGCCGATGAGCGCAGGCCTCCTGCATCCCCGCCACCGGCGGTCCGCATAAATGACAAGCGGTGCCGGCGGTCACTCTCTCATTTCTGACTCACCGCCTCCCACCGACGGCAACGTAGGCCGGCGCGCCTCTGTTGACAGGCTATTATCTCAGCGGAGGCCCCCATGGTTACCACTGTCGGTCTGCAAGACGAGCCCCTCGACCTGCTGAATGCACTCATTACCCTCGACTACGATGCGGTGGAGGCGTATCGCGCCGCCATTGAGCGCCTGGAGCAGCCAAGCTACAGGGAAACCTTGAACGAGTTCCTGGGAGACCACCTGCGGCATACGAAAGATCTGTCGGCCCTGGTGCGCTCGCAGGGTGGGACCCCGCCGGAAGGCCCGGGAATGAAATCGATGATGACTGCAGGCAAGGTCGCGATGGCGGACCTGGCCGGCGATTCGGCCATCCTGCGGGCCATGCTGTCCAACGAAGGGGATACCAATACCGCCTACGAGCGGGCGGCCGAGCACAGGAACCTGCCGGACCATATGCGTGATCTGGTCGGACGCAATCTCAATGATGAACGGCGGCACAAGGCTTGGCTCGAGCAGACGCTTTCAACCCAAGCGGCATGAGCGCGCTGCCCAGAACATGGCAGCACGGCGCCCGAGCCCTGCAACTCTCGCCTCGAAGCTGACGCTTGGAATCGGAGACAGAATGGTGAAGCGGAAGGAACGGAAAGAATCCGACCAGGCGCAAGCGGCGACATCCCGGCGCGCCGAGAACTCGCCGGAGGCCCTGGTAGTCGGGCGCCAGTCGGATTCCAAAGCGGACAAGAACAATCCCAAGATCAAGCTGAATCCAGGCACCGCATCCGAAGAAATCCTGGGGCCGAACAGCACGAAATCAAACAAACCTCGCTAGCCGACAGCGGGCCGACGCTGCGGTCAGTCCTGCCGCGCCCTCGGACGAGGTGAGCCTCCATTCCGGAGGCTCCCGCGGCGGCGTTGCCCGTCTGCGGGATGGAACTCCCGAAGTTCTGTCGTGGACAGTCCGCGCTTATCTCAACTCCTCCGGCGTCAGGCGGAAGATGCGGCCGAAGCCGGCGACGAACAGGCCTTCCGCAATGCGGAACCGGTAGAACTTGAAGTCGCCAAAGCCGGCATACATCTCCGCCTCGGGATGCACGCTGAGATAATGCGCCTTGTCGCCCGCCTGATCGGGCGAGAGGTGGACCTCGCCGATCAAGGTGAGACGCGGGCCGGTCAGCGGCTCCTTCAGCGTCAGCGTGCCATCCATCAGCAGCGACGCGCGGGGGTCGCGTTGCAGGTTCTTGGCATGATCTGAAAGATCGGACAGCAGCAGGATCAACGCGCCATCCGGATCCTGTGCCGGCAGCACGAGCGAAACGAAGGGATAGAGCTGCCCAGCGCGCTCTGCGAGGGTGCCAAGGCCGCCCCGTGGCTGGCTCAGGAGCGCACGAGCCTCTTCTCTGTAATCCGGCTTCGTCATGCCGGGGAATCCTTAACCATGCCGCTTCACCTCCCTCCGCTAAATCGCTGGAATTGCGCCGTAATTCCGCCTTTTTCCGGGCCATGCTTGGCAGGCCTGGGGTAATTCTATAAACCTTGCCTGCAAGAGAGGAGTCCCAACGCGTGCCGCAGACAATTGCGCTGGTTGACGACGACCGCAACATCCTCACGTCCGTCTCGATGACGCTGGAGGCCGAGGGCTTCGCGGTCCGCATCTACACCGACGGGGCGGAAGCCTTGCGCGGGCTGATGCAGCAGCCGGTGGACCTTGCCGTGCTGGACATCAAGATGCCGCGCATGGACGGCATGGAGCTGCTGGAGAAGCTGCGGAAATCGAGCGACCTGCCGGTCATCTTCCTCACGTCCAAGGACGACGAGGTGGACGAGCTGATGGGCTTGCGCATGGGCGCGGACGACTACATCAAGAAGCCGTTCTCGCAGCGCCTGCTGATCGAGCGCATCCGCACGCTGCTGCGGCGCGAGGGCAATCGGGGCGGAACCGAGAAGGGCAGCGAGGCGTCGATCACGCGCGGCGAGCTGACGCTGGATCCCAACCGGCACCTCTGCACCTGGAAGAACGAGGCGGTGGAGCTCACGGTCACCGAGTTCCTGCTGCTGAAGGCGCTGGCACAGCGGCCGGGGCATGTGAAGAGCCGCGACCAGCTGATGGACTCCGCCTATGGCGAGAACATCTATGTCGACGACCGCACGATCGACAGCCATATCAAGCGGCTGCGCAAGAAGTTCAAGGCGATCGATGTCGAGTTCAACCAGATCGAGACGCTCTACGGGGTCGGCTACCGCTATCGCGATGGGTAAGTTCGGCGCAGTACGGTGGCTGCTGCGATGAACGATATCGCGCGCGCCACGTCGGGACACGAGATCGAGGGCACGATCAAAGGCGAGGCGCGGTCCGAGGGATCGCGCCTTTCGCCATTGGAACGGGCCGCGCCGGTCCTGCAGCCCGAGCCGGAAATGCGGGTCGCACATTCCAGGCGCGACCGCGCGCGCGCGACCATCGAGCGCCCGGGGCGCCCCCGCCGGCGCCCACTCTGGCAATCGCCGCTGACCCGCCGCATCCTCGCCGTCAACGTCATCGCGCTGCTCATTCCGATCGTCGGGCTGCTCTATCTCGACAACTATCGGCAGAGCCTGATCCAGTCGGAGCTGGAGCTGCTGAAGACCGAGGCCAAGCTGCTGTCGGGCGCGCTGGCGGCGAGCGGCGTCGTGACCGGGCCGCTGGGCGAGGAGCGCCTGCTGCCCGAGATGACGCGGCAGACGGTGCGGCGCCTGGTCGACGTCTCCCAAACGCGGGCAAGGCTGTTCTCGCCCGACGGCTCGATGATCGCGGACAGCTTCCTGTTGTCGGGGCCGGGCGGGGTCGTGGAGATGCAGCCGCTACCACCGCTGAACGCGGACGATTCCTTCCTGTGGCGCACCATCCTCGGCGCTTACGACTGGATCGCGGGCCTGCTGCCCAGCGGCGCGCCGCTGCCGCCTTATGCCGAATCGGCGGTGCAATCGGCGCAGGATTACGCCGAGGCGCAGAAAGCCCTGGCCGGCGAGACCGCAACGGCGGTGCGCGATGCGGGCAGCGGGCGCATCATCCTCAGCGTCGCCGTGCCGGTGCAGCGCTACCGGCAGGTGCTGGGCGCCCTCTTCCTCACCAAGCCGGGCGATTCCGTCGAGGCCACGTTGCGCGATACCCGCCTCACCATCCTCGGCGTGTTCGCCGTCGCGTTGTCGGTGACGGTGCTGCTCTCGCTCTATCTCGCCAGCACCATCGCCTGGCCGATCCACCGGCTGGCGGACGCCGCCGACCGCGTGCGGCGCGCCAAGGGGCGGCAGGTGAAGATCCCCGACCTGTCGCACCGCAAGGACGAGATCGGTGAGCTGTCCGGCTCGCTGCGCGACATGACGGAAGCGGTCTGGAAGCGCATGGACGCGATCGAGGCCTTCGCCGCCGACGTGTCACACGAGATCAAGAACCCCCTCACCTCGCTGCGCAGCGCGGTCGAGACGGTGGCGCGCATCGACGATCCCGCGCAGCAGCGGCGGCTGATGACCATCATCCTGGACGACGTCCAGCGGCTGAACCGGCTGATCACCGATATCTCTGATGCCTCTCGCGTCGACGCGGAGATGTCGCGCGCCGATGCCGAGCCGGTCTCCATGCGCGAGCTGCTGACCGCGATCGCGGATATCTACGGCGCAACCGCGGACCCCGAGGCGCCGCGCATAGAGGTGATCGCGCGCGAGGGCGATTCGCTCATGGTGCTCGGCATGGAAGGCAGGCTGGGCCAGGTGCTGCGGAACCTGGTCAGCAACGCCGTCTCCTTCAGCCCGCCGGGCGGAATCATCACGCTCACCGGCTGGCGCGAGCGCGGCCACGTCGTGGTAACGGTGGAGGATAACGGCCCTGGCATCCCGCCGGACAAGCTGACAGCGATCTTCGAGCGTTTCTACTCGGAGCGGCCGGAGGGCGAGAAGTTCGGCACGCATTCGGGGCTCGGCCTCTCCATCTCGCGCCAGATCGTGGAGGCGCATGGCGGCACGCTGACGGCGGAGAACATGATCGGCCCCGACGGCCAGGTGCGCGGGGCATGCTTCACTATCGATGTGCCGGCGTATTAGCCGTCATGCGCTCGCCTCTCTCAATTCACCAGGGTAACCCCCTTCCCCATATCGGGGGAGGGAGGCGCTGAGCCATGCGACGCTTGGTCAACGCAACGGCGGTGGCGTGGCGGGGTCAGGGGATCCTGATCCTCGGGCCCAGCGGGTCCGGCAAGTCCGACCTCGCCCTTCGCCTGATCGATTCGGGTGCGACGTTGATCGCCGATGACGTGGTCGAGATGACGCGCGCGGACAGGCAGTTGCTGCTCTCCTTCCCGGCGGAAGGGCCGGCGGACCTCAAGGGCCGGATGGAGGCGAGGGGACTCGGCATTATGAGCGTGCCGGCGGCGCCGCAGGAGGTGCCGCTGTCGCTGGTGGTCCGCTCGACCCCGCACGAGGCGGTGCCGCGGATACCGGAAAGCCTGGAATCTGAATGGCTTGACCTGACAGTTGCGACTATCGGCATAGACCTTCTGGAGGCCTCCGCCCCTGCCAAAGTCCGGCTTGCTCTCGTGAAGCTGGCGCGCTCTATAATCCCGCCCTCATGACCACCGTGACCACAGCGGGCCGGGATCAAGCGTCCCAGAGTTCTGCGCCCGCCACGCAGGATCGTAGGCGCGTGCTGCTCATCTCCGGCCTGGCCGGCGCGGGGCGGACCACGGCGTTGCGCGCCCTCGAGGACCTCGGTTACGAGGCGGTCGACAATCTGCCGCTGGAATTGCTGCCGCATCTGGTGAGCGGCCTTGCCATCGGCGACTCGCATGGCGGGCCGATCGTCATCGGAATCGACAGCCGCTCCCGCGGTTTCGGCAGCGGCGCCTTCCTCGAGCGGGTCGAGTCCCTGCGCGCCGATTCGAGATTCGAGCTCATTCTCGTCTTCCTCGATTGCGCGGACGAGGTGCTGATCCGCCGCTTCACCGAGACCCGACGGCGCCACCCGCTCGCCCCCGACCGCAACCCGGCGGACGGGATCGCGCAGGAGCGGACGCTGATGCTCCCGATCCGCTCCGTGGCGGACCTGGTGGTCGATACGTCCAACCGCTCGATGGCCGACCTCAAACGGCTCATGACGGAGCGCTTCGCGCTTGACCGGCGGCCCGGTCTCGCCATGACGGTGATGTCGTTCTCCTACCGCATGGGCGTGCCGCGCGAGGCCGACCTGGTATTCGACGTGCGCTTCCTCGGCAACCCCCATTACGTCGCGGCGCTGCAGCCGCTGGACGGCGAAACGGCCGAGGTTGCGCGTTTCATCGAGCGCGATCCGTCGCTCGCCGGCTTCATGAACGCACTGGACACGCTAGTGACGCCGCTGCTGCCGCGCTATGAGCAGGAGGGCAAGAGCTATCTCACCATCGCCGTCGGCTGCACCGGCGGCAGACACCGATCGGTCTATGTCGCGAAACGGCTGGCGGAGTCCCTCAGGGCAAGCGGGCGGCCGGTCGTGCTGATCCACCGCGACCTGACGCGCGACCTTTCGGGCCGCTCGGAACAGACATAAGAAGCGAGCACGAAAAGCGGACCAAAGAAACAGGGATGCGTCGATGATTGGCATGGTTCTGGTGACCCACGGCAAGCTGGCCGCCGAGTTCCTGGCGGCGCTTGAGCACGTGGTCGGGAAACAGCAGAAGGTCGCGACCGTCTGCATCGGGGCGGAAGACGACATGGAGCAGCGCCGCAAGGAGATCCTGGACCGCGTCCAGGAGGTGGAGAGCGGCGACGGCGTGGTGCTGCTGACCGACATGTTCGGCGGGACGCCCTCCAACCTCGCCATCTCCGTGCTCGACCGCGCCAATGTCGAGGTCATCGCCGGCATCAACCTGCCGATGCTCATCAAGCTCGCCGGCATGCGCGAGGGCCATACGCTGCAGGCCGCCGTCACCGCCGCGCAGGAGGCCGGGCGCAAATACATCAATGTTGCCTCGCAATTGCTGGCCGCGCGCGGGTAGAAGCTCGATGGCTGGCTGGCGGCTGTTGGAGATAGCGAAGAACGTGGCGAATCGCACTCCCCTCCCCCTGACCGGAGGAGGGGAAGCGGCAGCATGACGGCCGACGGCGGGATCACGCGGGTGGCCAATATCCGCAACACGCGCGGGCTGCATGCCCGTGCGGCGGCGAAATTCGTGAAGGTGGCAGGCGGGTTTGATGCGCAGATCCGCGTCATCAAAGGGGACATGGACGTCTCCGGCACGTCGATCATGGGGCTCATGATGCTGGCTGCCGGGATCGGCACCGATATCGAGCTGCGCGCCAGCGGCGCCCAGGCGGAGGAGGCGATGCAGGCGCTCATGGACCTGATCGAGCGGAAATTCGATGAAGAGTGACGACAAGAAGACGCGCCGCCTGCGCCGGCCGCGCGAGCGCGACGTCGAGCGCGCGTTCGACGGTCTGGGCGTCTCCCCCGGCATCGGGATCGGGCGCGTGCACGTGGTGGAGACCGGCGCGATCACCGTCTCCGAATACGAGATCGCCGAGGACAAGGTGCAGGCAGAGCTCGAGCGCTTCCACGGCGCGGTGCAGAAATCGGAGCGCCAGCTGCGCAAGCTCTCCAGCAAGGCGGAGGAGCTGCACGGCGCGGCCGCGGAAGAACTCGGCTTCCTGCTCGAAGCGCACAAGCAGATGCTGACCGGCTCGCGCGTGACGCGCGGGGTGGAGACGCGCATCCGCGAGCATCGCGTGAATGCCGAGGCCGCGGTGCAGTTCGTGATCAACAAGGTCGAGCAGGACTTCGCCGCGCTCGACGATCCGTATCTATCGGCGCGCGCCGACGATGTGCGCGAGGTCGGCAACCGCATCCTGCGCAACCTGACGCAGACGGCGTACGAGGCGTTCAAGAACCTGCCCGCCGGCTCCATCGTGGTGGCGGAGGAGCTGACGCCGGCGGATACCGCGTTGCTGGACCCCAAGACCATCGAAGGATTCGCGACGGTGCTGGGCGGCAAGGAAGGGCACACCGCCATCATGGCGCGCTCGCTCGGCCTGCCCGCGGTGCTCGGCATTCCCGACCTGCTGCGCTTCGCGCGCACCGGGCAGGACATCATTGTCGACGGCGGTGCGGGGCGTGTCATTCTCAATCCCGGCCCTGCCACCATCGCGGATTATCAGCGGCGGATGCAGGTCATCGAGCGGGACGAGCGGCAGCTCAGCCGGCTGCGCAAGCTGCCTTCCGTCACGCGCGACGGGCAGCGCATCGGGCTGCTCGCCAATGTGGAGCTGCCGCGCGAGGCGGAGATGGCGATGCATGCCGGTGCGGAAGGCATCGGGCTGCTGCGCACCGAGTTCATGTTCATGAACCGCGACGACCTGCCGGACGAGGACGAGCAGTACCAGGCGCTGCGCCAGATCGTCGAGACCATGGAGGGCCAGCCGGTCACCATCCGCACCCTGGACGTGGGCGGGGAGAAGCTGGCTCCATCCTTGCGCGATCACCTGGGCGAATCGGCCAACCCGGCGCTCGGCCTGCGCGCGATCCGCCTCAGCCTCAAAAGGCGCGAGCTGCTGGATGCTCAGCTGGCAGCGATCCTGCGCGCGGGGGTGCATGGGCCGGTGCGCATCCTGTTGCCCATGATCTCCTCGACCTCGGAGGTGAAGCAGGTGCGCGAAGCGCTGCTGCAGGTCGCGCGACGGCTGAAGCGGCGCGGCCAGAAGCTGCCCGATCCCCTGCCGCCGGTCGGCGTCATGATCGAGGTGCCAGGCGCGGCGCTCTCCGCCGACGCGCTGACCCAGGTCTCAGATTTCTTCGCCATCGGCTCCAACGACCTCACCATGTACACGCTGGCGATCGATCGCGGCGAGGAGCAGGTCGCGCATCTCTACAACCCGCTACACCCCGCGGTGCTGCGATTGGTTCAATTCGCAACCGAAGCCGCCCTGCGCGCGCGCATTCCCGTGAGCGTCTGCGGCGAGATCGCCGGCGACCCCAAATTCGCGCCGCTGCTGCTGGGCCTCGGCATCCAGGATCTCAGCATGGCGGCCAATTCCCTGCCCCGCGTGAAGCAGCGCATCCGCAATCTCGACTATCTCGCCTCCGCCCGCTTCGCGCGCCAGGTGATGGACCAGTGGGATTCGGGGCGCATCGCGATGCTGCTCGACGATTTCAACGCGCTGGCGACGTGATGCGCAAATCCTTCCGCAGCCTGGTCAATGCAGCAAAACGCGGCAACGTCGAAGCACAATGCCAGCTTGCGCAGGTGTTGGCGACCGGTGATGGGGTCGAGAAAAATCTGCCGGCCGCCGCGCAGTGGTATGCCAAGGCTGCCGCCAAGAACGACCCGTGGGCACTCTACAGTCTCGGCATAATGTACATCCTTGGCGAAACCGGCAGACCAGCGGTCAAGAAGGGTATGTCAATGATCAAGCGTGCCGCCGAACTCGATTTGTGGGAGGCGCATTGGTATCTGGCACACGTCTTCATGGATGGCCTGCACGGTCAGCCGAGGGATCTGGACAAGGCCGCCTATTATTCTGTCCTTGCCCTTGGACCGTTCTATAGGACGAACGCCACTGCCGCCCTCGCGCACAGGATGCAGCAGCAGGAGGGCATCACGGCGCCAATTCTCGCTCGCGCACTGCTCAAGATCGCAGCGGAGGCGCGGAAGAGTAAGGCGTAGCCGCCTCTTCCCGTTGACCCATCTGAACCGAGTTCGTATCTGCCGCGTTGTCGAGCGGCGGCCAGTGGACCCGGGCGATCGCGATTCTGCTGGACGACTTCAACGCACTAGCGACCTAGCGGATCCTTGTCGGATCAGCCCCCGCTCGCCAGCTGAGCGATAGTCCGCGTTCCGACAATCGCCTACGATGCTGCGCGCCGCTCGGGAAATTCGCTCGCCTTCGCCAGCCACTGGGCGCAGTCGGGTCCAAGGTGCCGGAGCGCGAGGCGCTCGTATTTGGCGCTTTCCTCTGCGGTCAGCACGTCACGCCAACGGCCGTTCGTGCCCTTATGGATGAAGGTTTCGGCACCGCCGTCCCAGAAGACCCCGCCGAGCGGCGCGGCCTGCCTGGCGTGACTCTTCATCCACGCGAAGCTGCAATGCTTGAGGATCGCCGGCCAACGCGCCTCGTCGATCGGGATCGCGAGAAAGTCGGCGATGCGCCGGATCTGCCCGGGCAGGTCGGACTTGAGATCAGCGAAGTGCACCAGCAGCACGTTCGGCAGATGCCGCACCTCCCACCAGGACCGGATGTTCTCCCAGAACGGCCAGAACGGGTGGCCGTCGCGGTCGAGCCAGGCGTGGTAGTACTCCCGGATCGAGTCCGGCGGCGGCGCGATGGGTTCCCCGACGAGGCCCGGGGTGTCGTTCAGGGCCGCGTACCAGGCGGCGTTGGCGCGGGCATGGTGGTTAAACATGCTCCAGACCACGTCCCGGCCGTCCCGGCCGATATAGATGTATTTGGCCTGCGGCGAGAACACGAGCGCGTCGACCGGCAGGTGCGTCTTCATGAACCGCCGATGGGTCTGCGCCTCGATCGCGGCGAGTTTGACCTCCTTCGCCGGCACCCGCAGATCCAGCCAGGGCGAGATCGTCGGCACCTCGATGTCCTGCGCACCGGCGAAGATCAGTTGGCCGACAATCTGCTGCGTCCAGGTCGTGCCTGACTTGGCGTAGGTGCCGATGACGATGTCGTCGGGCCGGAAGCGGAAGCCGTTCCAGATCGTCGAATCGAAATGGTGGTTGTGCAGCTCGCGCGTCTTGCAAGGCCAGCGGATGCCTAGGTCGGTCGTGTTGGTCATGCACTTTCCTCCAGCTCGGCCAGGGGCGCGCTCATTACAGCGGATCCCGCCCTGGCCGAAGTGACGCCGATCACAACGAGCATCCGCTCGAGCGGAAAACGGTTAACAGCGGGCGGCCGCATAGGCCGTGCCTACACTGCTTTCCGGCGGCGGGACACTGGAAAGTCACCTGCTGCCCGATTTCAGCGCGATCCCGGTTTGGCGCCACGCCCGCTATCCAGCTGGGCGCACGATGGTCGTTGGCGAAGTGCTTGGCTGTCGATTCTTCGCGAGGACCGCGGCTCCCAAGCAGGTTGAGTCACTCTCAGTGGCCTGCGACCAAGTCGACCTGTTCCTGGCGAGCGCGTTTACTCACGCCTTGCGCAAGGCACAGTCTGAACCGAAAGCGGGCCTCCTGTGTTATCGAGCGGCGGCTGCTCGGTAGACCCTCGTCCATGTCTCCGTATCTCATCCTCGGTATCGCCGTCGCGGCGGCGCTTGCCTCGCCCCTGGGTGGCTTGATCTCCCTTTGGCTTGCGCCGACGACGCTTTTCATGTCGCTGGCCCTCGGCTTTGCCAGCGGGGTGCTGCTCGCCACCATCAGCTTCGAAATGCTGCCGCAGGCGCTCGAGGCCGGTTCGCTCTTGGTTGCTGTGGGTGGCTTTGCCGGCGGTTTTCTCGCCGTCTACGGGCTCGATCTCTTCATCAACCGTGGCAGGATCGCAGGCGAGAAGGCAGAGCAAAAAGACTTCGTGCGGCGCTTCCATCGGCGGCATCGGCCACGGGGAGATCAGGTCACGGTTCTTGCCGGCGGAACCAGCGTCGAGGAATTGATCGAGGGCCTCAGCATCGGCGTCGGCGCCGCCATCGAGCCGCATCTTGGCCTCATGGTAGGTGCGGCCGTCGTCGTCGACAACGTCGCGGAAGCGCTCAGCATCGGCGAATTGATCCGGGACGAAAGCCGCAAGGACGGCGGCCGGCCGGTCCGGCGGGTGCTCAAGTGGACCGGGTTGATCGGCGCCTCGCTCCTCGGTTCCGCCCTCATCGGCTGGTTCGCCCTGCGCGGACTACCTGATCCCTTGCTGGGTTTCCTATTCGCACTGGGCGGAGGCGGCATGTTCTATCTCACCGTCACGGACCTCGTGCCGGAATCCGAGAAGCGGCAGTACCAGCAATCGGCCGCCCTCGCGATCGGGGCAGGCTTCGTGATGATGCTGGCGCTCGGGCACGTCCGCTAGGGGTTTCTTCGCCTCAAATTGGGCACAATGCTCTATGATCCCTGCGCCATGCGGGTCTTGTTTCGCGCGCTCCTGACTCTCCTCTGCCTCCCCCTCGCCGCCCTTGCGACCTACACGGTCGCGGCGTTCGGGGCGTTGCTGTTCGTGCCGAGTGCGACCGAGCCCGACGAGGGCATCGTCGTCTATGCCTGCGACAACGGCGTGCACAGCGATCTAGTCGTGCCGGTCATCGCCGGGCATACCGACTGGCGCGCGACCTTCACGCCGGATGCGTTCACCGGGCCGGTCGCGCTCTTCGACCATATCGGCATGGGGTGGGGCAGCCGCGACTTCTATATCAACACGCCACACTGGGCGGATGTGGAGATCGCTCGGGCCGTCAAGTCGGTGCTGTGGGACGAGACGGTGCTCCATGTCGAGTACCGGCCGCGGCCGGGCGCGGCAGAGAAGTGCCGGCAATGGCGGATGGATGCTGCCGCCTATGGCCTGGTCGTAGGCTTCGTCCTGGACAGCCTCCGCCTCTCGCAGGGGCGGCCGGTCCAGGCGGCGCCGGGCTATGGCGGGCGCGACACGTTCTATGTGGCCAACGGCCGCTACACCATCATCGAGACCTGCAATCAGTGGACGGCACGGGCGCTCCGCCTGGGCGGCGCGCCGGTGGCGCCCTGGGCCCCCTATTCCTTCCTGGTCTTGTGGAAACTGCCAATGATTCCAGGCTAGGCGCATGCGCCGCCCCCCGCCTCCCGGTGCCTTGCCGGGAGGGGGCGCGGCTGCTAGAAGGCGCGGACTTTCGCGACAAAGCCTTAACGGAGACCGGAATGGCCGCCTTCACCGATTACAAAGTCAAGGACATGAGCCTCGCCGAGTGGGGGCGCAAGGAGATCGACATCGCCGAAACCGAGATGCCGGGCCTGATGGCCCTGCGCCGGGAGTTCGGCGCATCCAAGCCGCTCAAGGGCGCGCGCATCGCCGGGTGCCTGCACATGACGATCCAGACGGCGGTGCTGATCGAAACCTTGATGGCTCTTGGCGCCGAGGTGCGCTGGTCGTCGTGCAACATCTTCTCGACCCAGGACCAGGCGGCCGCGGCGATCGCCGCCGCCGGCATCCCCGTCTTCGCCTGGAAGGGCATGAGCGAGGACGAGTTCTGGTGGTGCATCGAGCAGACCATCGCCGGCCCGAACGGCTGGCATCCCAACATGATCCTGGATGACGGCGGCGATCTCACCCAGATCATGCACGACAAGTATCCGCAGCTGATGGAGCAGGTGAAGGGCATCAGCGAGGAGACCACGACCGGCGTCGCGCGGCTCTATGAGATGGCGCGCAAGGAGACGCTGATGGTTCCCGCGATCAACGTCAACAACTCCGTCACCAAGTCGAAGTTCGACAACCTCTATGGCTGCCGCGAGAGCCTGGTGGACGGCATCAAGCGCGCGACCGACGTGATGATGGCCGGCAAGGTCGCGGTGGTTGCCGGCTTCGGCGACGTGGGCAAGGGTTCCGCCGCCTCGCTGCGCAGCCAGGGCGCGCGCGTGATGGTGACGGAGGTCGACCCGATCTGCGCGCTGCAGGCGGCGATGGAAGGCTACCAGGTGACGACCATGGAGGAAGCGGCGCCGCTCGGCGACATCTTCGTCACCGCCACCGGAAATGTCGACGTCATCACCCTCGACCACATGCGGCAGATGAAGCACCGCGCCATCGTGTGCAACATCGGCCATTTCGACAGCGAGATCCAGATTGCGTCGTTAAGGAACTACAAGTGGCACAACGTGAAGCCGCAGGTGGACGAGGTGGAGTTCCCGGACGGCAAGCGCCTCATCGTGCTCGCGGAGGGTCGCCTGGTGAACCTGGGCTGCGCGACGGGGCATCCGAGCTTCGTCATGTCGGCTTCTTTCACCAACCAGGTACTGGCGCAGATCGAGCTGTGGCAGAACCACAAGAAGTACGCCAAGCAGGTCTATGTCCTGCCGAAGCATTTGGACGAGAAGGTGGCGGCCCTGCATCTCGAGAAGATCGGCGTCAAGCTGACCAAGCTGACGCAGAAGCAGGCCGAATACATCGGCGTCGCGCAGGCCGGGCCCTTCAAGCCGGAGCATTATCGGTACTAGGCCGATCGCAATAGCCCGACAGGGCGGCGCGGCTCATCGGGCCGCGCCGCTTTGCTTTGGCGAGTCGCGCATGGAATGGTTGTCGCGACCGCCCTCAGCGACTACAGTCCCGCCATGTTTCGGGGGCCAGGATTGTCGAGTGCGAGGGCCATTGACCGGCTGATCAAGGCGGTTGCGGCGGGTCTGGTGCCGGCGGCGTGCTATGGGCTGATCGCGCCCGCCGCCGCACAGGCGCCGGTCGATCCCCTGATCCAGGACTTTACCGGCGAGGTGGCCGCGAGCGTCAACTTGGTGTGGATCGGCGTCATCACCGGCATCGCCGTCATCTTCCTGGTGGCACAGCATATCATCCATCGGCTTACCCTGCGGCGCGAGATCGATGCCCGGACCGATCTGTCGCGCAAGCTGATCGCGGCGCGCGAGCGTCTGGCCACCAGCCCCTTCGCGCTGATCGAGTGGAGCGGGGCCGGCTCGATCGAGCTGGAGCCGCGCGCGGCCGAGATGCTCAGCCTCAACCGGCCGCAAACCAGCCTCGAGGAGCTGCGCTCGATCCTGCGCATCGACGGGTCGAACGCGGAGGACAACTGGGCCGCCCTCACCTCCGGCAAGGGTGCGGCGCAAGCCATCATGCGGCACGTCCACACCAGCCGCTGGCTGCGGCTGCAGCGACTGGATCAAGGCGGCGCGCGGCGCCTGTGGATTGACGATGTGACCGAGACCATGGCGCAGGTCGAGGAAGCCAGGTCCGCGGTCCGCGGCTTCATGGAGCTGCTCGATCGGCTGCCCATGCCGATCTGGTGCCGCGATTCCTCGCTCGCCATCACCTATGGCAACCAGGCGTTCCATCGCCTGGTCGACCTGCCGCCCGGCGAAGCGCCGCGGGTTGGGCGCGACATCAACAGCGCGGCGCGCACCCTGGCGGCGCGGGCGCAGAAGCTGGGCATGGTGCAGTCCGAGAGCCAGCAGCAGGTGGTGGGCGGCAAGCGGCGGCTGTTCGACTTCAACGAGACGCCGCTGCCGAACGGCGCGCTGATCGGCTATGCGGTGGACCAGACCGCGCTGGAGGAGACGCATGCCGAGCTGGCGCGCCACATCGCCGCGCATGACGACGTGCTGCAGAGCCTCGGGACCGGCATCGTGATCTTCGGTCCGGACAAGCGGGTCAAGTTCTTCAACGCGGCCTATCGCGACCTGTTCGAGATGGAAGCGCAGTTCCTGCAATCCGAGCCGACCATCGACGAGGTGCTGGACGCGCTGCGCGAGCGCCGACAGATCACCGAGCAGGCGGATTTCCGCAACTACAAGCAGGAGTTCGCCCGCCACGTCATGTCCATCATCAGCCCGTTCGAGGAGTTGATGCACACGCCGAGGGGCCGCACCTTCCGCACGGTGGCGACCCCCCACCCGATGGGCGGCGTGACCATGACCTACGAGGATGTGACCGACCGCCTCGCCCTCGAGGCCAGCTACAACACGCTGATCGAAGTGCAGCGCGAGACCATCGACCACCTCTATGAAGGCATCGCGGTCTATGGCAGCGACGGCAGGCTGAAGCTGCACAACCCGGCCTTCACGCGCATGTGGTCTCTGACCGAGGAGGACCTCGCCAACCAGCCGCACGTCTCCAGGGTGGTGGACATGGTTGCGGCGTTCTTCTCCAACCGCAAGGATTGGCCGGGGCTGCGCGAGCGCATCGTGAGCGAGGTGGCGGACCGCGAACTGCGCAACGTCCGGATCGAGCGCAGCGACCGCAAGTTGATCGACGTCGCGGCCATCCCGCTGCCCGATGGCGGACGACTCTACAAATACACGGACGTGACCGACAGCATCAACATGGAGCGGGCCCTGCGCGAGCGCAACGAGGCGCTGATGGCGGCGGACCGGCTGAAGTCGGAATTCATCGCGAATGTGAGCTACGAGTTCCGCACGCCGCTGAACGCCATCATCGGCTATGCGGAGCTGCTGTCGCGACAGTATTTCGGCCCCCTGAACGAGAAGCAGCAGGAATACGGCCACGGCATCCTCGATGCGGCGCAGGCGCTGCTGCTGCTGATCTCCGACGTCATCGACGTCGCGGCGATCGAGGCCGGCTACATCAAGCTCGACCTGAAGCCGATCGATGTGAATGAGCTGTTGGAGGCGAGCGAGCGGCTGTTCCAGCAGCGGGCGCGCATGCGCTCGGTCACGCTGAACCTCGATTCCGCCGGCGCGCTGGGCGAAATCGTCGGCGACCAGCAGCGCCTGAAGCAGGCGCTCTCCAACCTGCTGTCCAACGCCCTGTCGGCCGCGCCGTATGGCGGCATCGTCACGCTGCGCGCCAAGCGCCAGCCCCAGCAGCTTGCGCTGGCCGTCGAGGTGAGCAGCAGCCCGATCGGCGACAGCATGGCCGAAGGCAGCATGTTGCCCACCGAGATCGGCGGTTCGGCAGGCTCCGGGCGTGATGTCACCAGCGGCCTCGGTATCGCCCTGGTCCGCACGCTGGTGGAACTCCATGGCGGCCGGGTCGAAACCGAAATTGGCCTTGGCTATCGCCGCGTCGTGTGCACCCTGCCGCTGGATTCCTCAGACCGCGCCGCGGCGGCGGCGAGCTAGACCGCGACCTGCTCCGCACATGAAGAACCCTTCTCCCTCGAGCAGAAGGGGAGACTTATTGGGATGAAGCGAGGGAGTATCTACGCCGGCTTCCCCAGGTAATCCATCTTGCCGAGTTCGACGCCGTTGTGGCGCAGGATGGCGTAGGTGGTGGTGACGTGGAAAAAGAAGTTCGGCAACGCGAGCTTCAGCAGGTAGTCCTGGCCGCGGAAGGTCAGATCGCCACTGCGCATCTTGAGCGTCACTGTGCGCTCCTCGCTGCCGTCGATCTGCGCGGGGGTGAAGCCCTTCGCGAAGGCGGCGGTCTTGGCGATGCGCTCCTGCAGTTCAAGGAAAGTCGCTTCGGTGTCGGGATAGCTCGGCACCTCGACACCCGCGAGGCGCGCGACGCAGCCCTTCGCCGCGTCGCTCGCGACCTGGACCTGACGCGAGAGCGGGAACATGTCGGGGGCGAGGCGCGCATTGATGAAGACGCCCGGCTCGATCGCCTTCGTCTCGGCATGGGCCGCGGCCTTCGCCAGGATTGCGGAGAGGCCTTCCAACCCGCGGACAAAGACTGGAACACTGGCCTGGTACATCGAAAGCGGCATGAAGTTCTCCCGGCAAGGACTGCAATCGCGCGAGACTATGGCAAGCGCCGGCCGGCATTCCACCGCGCTCTCGACGTGGTATTTCCGGTGTAACCTAGGCCGTGCCCGGCACGCCCTTGGTCGTCGAGTATTCGAAATGCAGCGCCTCGCCGGGATGGACCAGCGGATAGATGCCGTGGGCGGCCATCGCGGCCTCCGAGAAGCCGCAGAGGATGAGCTTCAGCTTGCCGGGATAGGTGGCGATGTCGCCGATCGCGAAGATGCCCGGCGCGCTCGAAGCGCAATTCTGCGGAGAGACCGTGATGTGGTTGTGGTCGAGGTTGAGTCCCCAATGGGCGATCGGTCCCAGGTTCATGGCGAGGCCGAAGAAGGGCAGCAGCACATCCGCCTCGAGGCGGCGCACCTGGCCCTCCAGGGTTGCGACGTTGACGGCACTCAACTGGCCGTTCGCGCCCTCCAGGGAGTGGAGCTGATAAGGCACCACCAGCTCGATCTGGCCGTGCCTCGCCAGTTCCTCCATGCGCGCGACCGATTCCGGCGCGCCGCGGAATTTCGGACGGCGATGGATGACGTAGATGTGCTCGGCGATGCCGGCCAGGGCGAGTGTCCAGTCGAGCGCGGAATCGCCGCCGCCGGCGATGACCACGCGCTTGCCGCGCAGGTCCTCGCGGCGCTTCACGAGGTAGAAGACGCTCCTGCCCTCGTATTCGGTCAGGCGCTCGAGCGGCGGGCGGTTCGGGCCGAAGGCGCCGACCCCGGCCGCGATGATGACGGCGCGAGCATCGATCCGGGTGCCGGTGGAGGTCTCGAGCAGCCAGCGATCGCCGACCGGCGTCAGCTTGTCCACCTGCTGGCCCAGATGGTACACCGGCGCGAACGGCGTGGCCTGCTGCTCCAGCTTCTGGATCAAGGCGGCAGCATCGATCGCGGGATAGCCTGGGATGTCGTAGATCGGCTTCTCGGGATAGAGCGCGGCGCATTGCCCGCCGGTCGTCTCCAGCGCGTCGATGACGTGGCACTTCATTTTCAGCATGCCGCATTCGAACACGGCGAACAGGCCGACCGGGCCGGCGCCGATGATTGCCACGTCCGTCACATGCGCCGATTGGGCCATGATCTCTCCATATTCCTATTCAACTGGCCCCGCCTGACCATGGCGAGGGCAAATCGCGCCGCATCCTGCCGCCCGCTGTACCCCAAATCCATCGTGGGGGCGACATGGCCAGCGCAGTTCCGGCATCCATCAGGCCGGCTGTTCCGCCCCGATCCCGTTCCGTTCCGCAATAACCCGGCAAGTGCCTGGGTGAATTGATCTTGCGAGAAGGGATCGTTAAAAGCTTGGCGCGATGATGCCCATGATCAAGAGCCCGTCAGTGCCCGCGCTCAACCTGCCCGATCTGGCCGCCACCGAGGCTTTCGGACGCCACTTGGCGAAGGCGCTGCAGCGGCGCGACGTGGTGGCGCTGAAAGGCGGCCTGGGGGTGGGAAAGACGACCTTGGCCCGCGCCATCGTCGCCGGCCTTACGCCCGGTACGGAGGACGTGCCGAGCCCGACGTTCACCCTGGTCCAGACCTATCCGGTCACGCTCGGCGAGGGGCCGGCGGAGCTCTGGCACTTCGACCTCTACCGGCTGGACCGGCCGGACCAGGTCTATGAGCTGGGGATCGAGGACGCGCTGGCCGAGGGCGTGTCGCTGATCGAATGGCCGGAACTGGCGGCGGGATTGCTGCCGAAGGAGCGCTTGTTGACGGTCGAACTGCAGATCACCAAAAGCGAGGCGCGGCATGCCTCGATCGAAGGCGGCGCGGCCTGGGGCGACCGGCTCGCGGGACTGCTGGCGGGGCGGCCGTGAGCGCCCGGATCGACCGCGCCGAGCGCGAGACACACATCGCGGCGTTCCTGGCGGAGGCAGGCTGGGGCGCCGCGGAGCGCGGGCTGCTCGCAGGCGATGCATCCTTCCGCCGCTATGACCGGCTCACTCTCGGCGGCAAGACCGCGGTGCTGATGGACGCACCGCCGCCCATGGAGAATGTCGCCCCTTTCATCAACGTGGCGAGCCTGCTGGGCGGGCTCGGTTTCAGCACGCCGCGCATCCTGGCGCAGGACCAGGGGCGCGGGCTGCTGCTGCTCGAGGACCTGGGCGACGACACCTATACGCGGCTGCTGCAGCAGGGGCGCGACGAGCGCGCGCTCTATGAGCTTGCCATCGATGCGCTGATCGAGCTGCGCCGCCGCGTACCGCAGAGCGCGCTGGAGGCCTTGCCGGCCTTCGACGAGGCGCGCTGCCTGCGCGAGGTCTCGCTGCTGCTGGACTGGTACTGGCCGGCGATCAAGGGCGCGGCGGCACCGGACAACGTGCGCGTGGAGTTCGAAGCGGCGTGGCGCGCAGTGCTGCCAAGTCTGTGGAAGGCCGGCAGGACCATCACCCTGTTCGATTTCCATGTCGATAATCTGCTTGTGCTGCCTGACCGCGACGGTTTCCAGGCCTGCGGGCTGCTGGACTTCCAGGATGCGGTGGCGGGGCCGGCGCCCTTCGACCTCGCCTCGCTGCTCGAGGATGTGCGCCGGCACGTGCCGCAGGCCTTGGCGGAGGCGATGATCGAGCGCTATCTGAGGGGCAACGCCGATCTCGCGAAAGCCGATTTCCTTGCGGCCTATGCGGTCTCGGCGGCGCAGCGCAACACGCGCATCGCCGGCACCTTCACGCGACTGCTGAAGCGCGACAGCAAGCCCAACTATCAGCGCTTCATGCCGCGGGTGTGGGAATTGCTGGAGCAGGACATCGCCCATCCGGCCCTGGCGCCGGTCAGGGCCTGGTTCGATCAGCACCTCAAGCCGGCGGAGCGACGGCCGGTGATCGACGTCAGATGAGTCACTTTCAGGGACCGCCTTCGTGAGCAAGACCACCGGAATCAAGATGCCGAAAAGTGCCATGGTCCTGGCTGCCGGATTCGGCAAGCGCCTGCGCCCCTATACGGACACGATCCCCAAGCCGCTGACCAAGGTGCTGGGCGTGCCGATGATCGACGTGGTGCTGGACCGACTGGAAGCGGCGGGCGTGCAACGCGCCGTCGTCAACCTGCATCACCTCGGCGACCGGATCCGCGCGCATCTGAAGGGCCGCAAGAAGCCGGAGATCGTGTTCTCCGAGGAGGAGGAGATCCTGGAGACCGGCGGCGGCATCGTGAAGGCACTGCCGCTGCTGGGCGACGAGCCGTTCTTTACGGTGAATGCCAAGATCATCTGGCTCAACGGCAAGACCGATTGCCTCGTGCGCATGGCGCAGGCCTTCGATCCCGACAGGATGGACGCGCTGCTGCTTTTGCATTCCACGGCGCAGGCGGTCGGCTATGACGGGATGGGCGATTTCGCGATGGATCCGCTCGGCCGGCTGAAGCGGCGGCCGGAGCGACAGGTGGCGCCGTTCCTCTATGCCGGCATACAGCTCTGCCACCCGCGCCTGTTTCGCGACGCGCCCAAGGGCGCCTTCTCGGCCAACATCCTGTGGGACCGTGCGATCGAGGAAGAGCGGCTCTATGGAATCCGTCACGACGGCGAGTGGTACCATGTCTCGACTCCCCAGCATCTGGAGGAAGTCGAGCGCAACCTGACCTTCCACGGCTGGCGGTTCTGAGACAGATTAGGGGGATGGCGAATCCCCTGCTGCGCGACCGGCCCCGAGTCTTCTCGATCCCCAGCGGCGTCTCCTTCGCGGAGACCCTGGCGGCGGAACTGCTGCGCCAAGTCGGAGGCGACCCGCTGAAGCTCAGCACGATGACCGTGCTGCTGCCGAACCGGCGCGCCTGCCGGACCCTGCAGGAGGCATTCCTGCACCAGGCCGTCCGGCCGGATCGGAGCAGCGCAAGCCTGCTGCCACGCTTGATGCCGATCGGCGATCTCGATTCGGACGACCTCAGCGTGCTGGGTGGCGCCCTGTTCGGCGCGGCGGCCGACATCCCGCCGGCGATCGGGGAGCTCAAGCGCCGCATGCTGCTGGCGCGGCTCATCATGGCGGCGCCGGCACGCAGCGGCCCGCGCACCGCCGCGATCCGGCTGGACCAGGCGACGCAATTGGCTGCGGAGCTGGCGCGGCTGCTTGACCAGGTGGAGACGGAGCGCAAGGACCTCTCAGCGCTGGAAGGATTGGTGCCGGAAAGCCTGGCCGCGCATTGGCAGCTCACCATCAATTTCCTCGACATATTGCGGCACGCCTGGCCCGACATCCTGGCCGACGAAGGCGCGATTGATCCGGCCGAAAGGCGCAACCGCCTGCTCGACCTGCAGCGCGCGGTGTGGGAAGCGGCACCGCCATCGACGCCGGTCATCGCCGCGGGCTCCACCGGCTCGATCCCCGCAGCGGCCGACCTGATGCACACCATCGCGCGCCTGCCGCATGGTGCGGTCTACCTGCCGGGGCTCGACCGCGCGCCAAGCCAGGAGGATTGGGAGGCGATCACGGCAGATCCCAGCCACCCGCAATACGGCTTGGCGCAACTGCTGATGCGGTTCGAGATCGCGCGCGATGACGTGGCGGATGTTGTGAGTCCTCCTCCCCCAAGCTGGGAAAGTGCCGGGGTGGGGAAAGCGAGCGATGACGCTCCCCCGCCGAGGCGCGGCTTCACCGTCCCTCCCGCCGTCGGTGCACGGGATTCAGGAGCGGGCGCCTTGCGCGCGCAGATCGTGTCCGCGGCCTTGCTGCCGGCGGAGCGCACCCATGGCTGGAAAGAGCGTGCGGATTCGCTGATGCCGGCCGGTGCGGCGATGGCGGACGTGCAGCGGATCGATTGCCAGAGCGAGCGCGAGGAGGCGCAGGTGATCGCCCTCGCCTTGCGCGGCTTCCTCGCGGAGAACGAGGAAGGTATCGCCGCCCTGGTGACCCCGGACCGCAAGCTGGCGCGACGCGTGGCGGCGGAACTCAAGCGCTGGCGCATCGAGATCGACGATTCCGCCGGCCAGCCCTTGGCGCAGACCGCGCCCGGCGCCTATCTGCTCGCGCTGTGCGAAGCGGCAGCGAGCGAGTGGGCGCCGATCCCGCTGCTCGCCCTCGTCAAGCATCCGCTTGCCGCCGGCAAGCGGGCGCTTGGCAACCTACGCGGGTCGGCGCGGCGGCTGGATCGCGCGGTGCTGCGCGGACCGCGGCCGGCGCCGGGCCTGGACGGGCTGCGCCGCGCGATCGAAGCGTGCCGGCAGGACGAGCGGGCCCCGTTGTCGGAGGTCGAGGCCGAGAAGCTGGGAAAGATGGTGGGCGCGCTGGAGCGCGCGACCGCACCGATCGCGGAGTGGACGAAGCCCTCGCCGCCGGTCGAGCGGCTGCGCGCCCTGGTCGCTTCGGCGGAAGCGCTCGCCGCCACCCAGGAAGAACGGGGTGTCGAGCGGCTGTGGCGCGACGAGGCTGGCGAAGCCTTGTCCGATTTCGTGCACGATGCGCTGCAGGCTTTTGCCGGACTGCCGCCGGTGGCGCCGGAGGACTTTACGGCCCTGATGCTGGAGCTGCTGTCCGGGATCGCGGTGCGGCCGCGCTTCGGACGGCATCCCCGGCTGTTCATCTGGGGCCCATTGGAAGCGCGCTTGCAGCAGGCCGACCTGCTGGCGCTGGGCAGCCTCAATGAAGGCACCTGGCCGGCGGAAAGCGCGATCGATCCGTGGCTCAACCGCCCGATGCGCCAAGGCTTCGGCCTGCCCGCGCCGGAGCGCAAGATCGGCCTCTCTGCGCACGATTTCCAGCAGGCGATGGGCGCGAAACGCGTGCTGCTGACGCGCGCCGAGCGGGTCGACGGCGCGCCGACCGTGCCCTCGCGCTGGCTGCTGCGGCTCGATGCGTTCCTGACCTGCGCAGGCGAGGGCTTGCGCGCGGATGCGCATGCGATCGAGCGGCGGCTGGCGCATGCGATCGACCGGCCACTGAAGGTCGAGGCAAGCCGGCGACCCATGCCGCGTCCCGGCGCCGCGCACCGGCCGAACAAGGTTTCGGTCACGTGGATCGAGGTGTGGCGGCGCAACCCCTATGCGATCTATGCGCGCTACATCCTGCGCCTGAAAGCGCTGGAGCCGCTGGACCAGGATCCGGGCGCCGCCGATCTCGGCAGCGCAGTGCACGATGCGCTGCACGCATTTACCGAGCGGTTCCCGCATGCGCTGCCGAGCGACGCCCTGACGCTGCTCTGCGCAGAGGGCGAAGCGGCGTTCCGTGACTGGCTGGACCGCCCGAATGTCTGGGCCTTTTGGCAGCCGCGCTTCCAGCGCATCGCGGCGTGGTGGCTCGCCCAGGAACGCGAGCGCCGGCGGCTCTTGAAATCCATCGCGACGGAATGGGATGGAAAACTCGCGCTGACGAATGTCACGCCGCCCTTCACGCTGACCGCACGCGCGGACCGGATCGACACGCTGCGCGACGGTGCGCTCGCGATCATCGACTACAAGACCGGGCAGCCGCCGATGCAGCGCGATATCGAGTTCGGCTTCGCACCGCAATTGCCGTTGGAAGCGGCGATGGCGCTTGAAGGGGGCTTTGACGGGATAGATGCATCGGTCGTCGCAGAGCTGTCGCACTGGCAGTTGAACGGTGGGCGCAATGGCGGCGCGGAGAAGCCGGTCGGCGAGGATCCCATGAATCTCGCCGCGCAGGCCCATGCCGGACTGATCGCGCTGGTCAGGCAGTTCAGCGCCGAGGACGCGGCCTATGTCGCGACACCCGATCCGCAATACGCGCCGAAATACGACGACTACGCCCACCTCGCGCGCAACATCGAGTGGCTGAGCGAGCGGGAGCCTTGGCCATGAGCGCGCTCAACCTCGAGATCCTGCAGCAGGCGAGCGCGGCGCAGCGCAGGGGATCGGATCCCGGCTATTCCGCCTGGGTCTCGGCCTCGGCGGGATCGGGCAAGACCAAGGTGCTGGGCGATCGCGTGCTGCGCCTGCTGCTGAGCAACGTGCCGCCCGGCAAGATCCTGTGCCTCACCTTCACCAAGGCGGCGGCGGCGGAGATGTCCAATCGCGTGGCGGAGCGCCTCTCGGTCTGGGCGGCTGCGTCCGACGACACGCTGCGCGCGGAGTTGCGCGCCTTGACCGGCGGTGGCGACACCGCAACCTTGATGCCGGTCGCGCGGCGGCTGTTCGCACGAGTGCTGGACACGCCGGGCGGCATGAAGATCATGACCATCCATGCGTTCTGCCAGTCGCTGCTGCGGCGCTTTCCATTGGAAGCCGAGGTTGCGCCGCATTTCAGCCTGATCGAGGAGCGCGATGCCGCCGCGCTGCTGGGCGAGGCGCGCGACGAGATGCTGAGCGCGGCACGCAACGCGCCCGACACGCCGCTGCGCAAGGCGCTGGATGTCGTCGTCACGCGCATGCTGGAGGGAAGGCTCAATGACCTGATGCGCGAGCTGTTCGGCCGGCGCGCGCGGTTCGAGCGGCTGGTGGAGAGCGCGGACAGCGCGGCAATCCGCGCGGCCCTGCGGCGCACATTAAGCGTCGGGCCGGAGGAGACGCGCGAAACGATCCTGGCTGACGCGGTGGCGGATTCGGCGTGCAATCCGAAGACCCTGCATCGCGCGGCGGATGCGCTGGCGCAGGGCAGCGACAAGGACCGGGAACGGGCCGACACGTTGCGCCGGTGGCTCAAGGCGGATATCGCCGAGCGCGCGATCCTGTTCGAGGACTACTGCGCCGTGTTCTTCACCCAGAACGGGGCGGTGCTGAAGAGACTGGCGACCAAGGGCGCGGTGTCGGTGTGGGCGGATGTCGCGACCTGCCTTGCCGCGGAGGCGGACCGCCTCGCCATCGTGCGCGAACGGCTGCGCGCGGTGGAGGTCGCGGTCGCGACCGAGGCGCTGGTCACGGTGAGCGCGGACGTGCTGCGGCGCTATGCGCGACGCAAGGCGGCCGCGGCGCAGCTCGATTACGAAGACCTGATCCTGAAAAGCGTCGACCTGCTGCAGCAAAGGGGCATCGCGCCCTGGGTGCTGTACAAGCTCGACGGGGGCATCGACCACGTTCTGATCGACGAGGCGCAGGACACCAACCCGGAGCAGTGGCGCGTGATCGCGGCCCTGACGGAGGAGTTCTTCGCCGGCCAGGGCGCTTCGGAGAACCCCCGCTCCATCTTCGCGGTGGGCGACCGCAAGCAATCGATCTTCTCCTTCCAGGGCGCGGCGCCGGACGAGTTCCTGCGCTACGAGCGGCACTTCACCGCGCGGGCGGAGCGCTTTCAGTCGGTACCGCTGAACATCTCCTTCCGCTCCACCCAGGCGGTGCTGGAGCTGGTCGATACGGTTTTCGGCGGCGCGGCGCGTGCCGGCGTGGCGGTCGAGGACGAGACGATCGAGCATCGCGTCAGCCGCATCGGCGAGTATGGCGAGATCGTGGTCTGGCCGATCGCGCGGCCGATCGAGGCGGACGCGCCCGCGCCTTGGTCGCCGCCCACGGTGCGCGAACTGGCGGCGGCGCCCGAGGCACGCCTGGCGGAAGCGATCGCAGCGGAGATCGCGCATCTATTGAAGACCGGCGCGACCCGGCGCCGCGGCAAGGCCCCCTCCCGTATCACGGCGGGCGACATCATGATCCTGGTGCGCAACCGCACGCGTTTCGTCGATCTGATGGTGCGGGCGCTGAAGCGGCGGGGCATCCCGGTGGCGGGCGTCGACCGCATGACGCTGCTGGACCAGATCGCGGTCATGGACCTGATCGCCTTCTGCCGCTTCCTGCTGCTGCCGGACGATGAACTCAACCTTGCGGCCCTGCTGAAATCGCCGTTGATCGGCGTGACTGAGGAGGAGCTGTTCCAGCTCTGCGTCGATCGCGCCCCCAAGCGGCTGTGGACGCGCGTGCAGGAGATGGAAGCCAGCATGCCGGCGGCGGCGCACGCCTGCACCCTGTTGCGGCCGTTCCTGGAGCGCGTGGGTTTCGCGACGCCATACGAGCAGCTGTCGGAGCTGCTGGAGGCGCAAGGCGGACGGCGGCGGCTCTATGCACGCCTAGGTGATGAAAGCGGCGAGGCGATCGACGAGTTCCTGAACCTCGCGCTCGCCTACGAATCCCGCCATGCGCCCAACCTGCAGGACATGCTCGCCTGGATGGAGCAGGGCGAATTGCAGGTGAAGCGCGACCTCGACGAAGGCGCGGAACGCGTGCGCATCATGACGGTGCATGGTGCGAAGGGGCTGGAAGCGCCGGTCGTGTTCCTGGCGGACCAGCGGCGCCGGCCGCAGCCGATGAGCGGTCTGTTCTGGATCCAGGTCGGGGATGCGCAGCTACCGATCTGGTCGCCCAACATGGCGAGCGACGATCCACTGGCCGCGAACGCCCGCGCCGCCGCGCTGCAGCGCCAGCAGGAGGAAGAGAATCGCCTGCTCTATGTCGCGCTGACCCGGGCGGAGGAGCGGCTCTATGTCTGCGGCTGGTGCGGCGTGCAGCCGATGAAGCAGGCCAGCTGGCATGATCTCGTGCGCGAGGCCGCCCTTTCGACCAAGCGCGCGGTCGAAGAGAAGCGGTCGGACTCGCTCGGCGGCCCCGAGGAAGGGTGGGCGGGCCCATGCCTGCGCCTTGCCGCCGGCGCGACGATGGAGGCCGCCGACGCGCCCGCCGCCCCCGCAGCGGAGATCGCCCTGCCCGCCTGGCTCAACGAGCCGATACCGGACCTGCCCGACCCGCCGCGTCCCTTGACGCCATCGAGGCCATCGGAGCCGGAGCCGGCGACCCTGTCGCCGCTCGGCGAGGACCAGGGCTGGCGCTACCAGCGCGGGCGGGTGATCCATCACCTGCTGGAGATGCTGCCGCAACTGCCGGCAGACGCCCGCCTGGCGGCGGCCGAGGCCTATGTCGCACGCCGCTCGAGCGCTGTTCCGCCGGCGGAGCGCGCGCCGCTCGCCCAGGGCGTGACGGCCCTTTTGGACGCGCCGGATTTTGCAGCGATCTTCGGCTCCAATAGCATGGCCGAGGTGCCGGTGGTCGCGACGCGGCGGAGCGCTGATGGAAAGACCGAGGTGGTGAGCGGGCAGATCGACCGCCTGGTGGTGCTGGAGGACGAGGTCTGGGTGGTCGATTTCAAGAGCAATCGCCCCCCTCCCATGCAGGCGGCACATGTTTCACAGCAATATGTGCGGCAACTGAGCGCATATCGCTCAGCGCTTTCAAGCCTCTATGAACAAAGGACAATACGCTGCTTCCTGCTGTGGACGGAAGGGCCGCGCCTGATGGAAATCCCAGCCGATATGTTGAATGTGCATGGCTGAAACCGCGCCTTGACGCCGGTGGAGGCGGCTCCCTAGATTCCAGCCGAGGGTTCGCCCCTTCACGTTCCGCTTTGTCCCGACGCCAGAGCGGAATGCGGCAACCGAACGGGACGCAGGCGGTTCACTTCTCCGGACCGGCGTCCATACAAGGAACACTGGGATGACAGCTGCAACGGCTACCACGACCCACTCTCACACCATTCATGTCAGCGACGCCTCGTTCGAGAACGACGTGCTGAAGGCGCCTGGACCTGTCCTGGTCGATTTCTGGGCGGAATGGTGCGGCCCCTGCAAGATGATCGCGCCCGCGCTCGACGAGATCGCGCGCGATCTCGACGGCAAGCTGACGGTCGCCAAGGTCAACATTGACCACAACCAGCAGACGCCGAAGCGCTATGGGGTGCGCGGCATTCCGACCCTGATGATCTTCAAGGACGGCCAGGTGGCTGCGACCAAGATCGGCAACATGCCGAAGCGCCAGCTCGCCGACTGGATCGAATCGGTCATCTGATCCGAAGAAAATCCGCTACGACGACAGCCCCGCGCTTTGCGCGGGGTTTTGTTTGGGGGCGTTGCCCTGCCGGTCCAGGGCGCATACGCTCGCTCCCGGCCATCAGCGTCGGAGCGATCTCGCGTGCGCTGCACCCAATGCCAGGCGGAGAATCGTGGGGAGCGCAAGTTTTGCGCCGCGTGCGGCGCAGCGCTGGAGCGCATCTGCGCGCATTGCGGGTTCAAGAATGCGGCATCGGACCGGTTTTGCGGCGGCTGCGGACGGCCTTTAGCGGATTCGCCGCCGCCCGCCGGCCAGCCGACGCAGCCCACGGCCGAACGCCGGCCAGTCGCGGTGCTGATTGCCGATCTCGCGAACTTCACGCAGCTGTCCTCGGGGCGCGATCCCGAACAGACGCAGCGGCTGCTGGCGCGCTATTTCGAAGCGGTCGATCCGATCGTGCTGCAGCACGGCGGCACGATCGACAAGCACATGGGCGATGCGGTCATGGCGCTGTTCGGCGCGCCCACCGCGCATGGCGACGACGCGCTGCGCGCCGCCCGCGCGGCGGTCGCGATCCATCGCCGGCTCGCGGAGCTGTCGCGCGAAACCGGCGAGAGCCTCAGCGCGCATATCGGCATCGCGCTGGGCGAGGTGCTGGCCGGCCATTTCGGCAGCGCCGGGTATGCGGCCTATACTGTCACCGGTGATGCGCCGACATTGGCCGCACGCCTGATGGAAGCGGCACCCGCCGGCGAGACCTGGGTGGACGAGGAGATCGCGGGTGCGCTTGCCGGGCTGGTGCCGTGCCGCGCCCTGCCCGCTTTGCCGCTGAAGGGGCTCGGGACGCTGGCCCCCCACGCCGTCGTCGATGATGCGACCAGTGCGGAACCGGCCCCACGCCAAATGGTCGGCCGGCGCGGGGAGCTGGCGCAACTCAGCGCGCTGATGATTGCAGCGGGCGAAGGCAATGGCGGGGCGGGGCTCGTGCGCGGCGATCCCGGGATCGGCAAGTCGACCCTGTTGCAGGAAGCTGCCTACGAAGCCGCCAGCCGCAAGTTCGCGACCGTCACCACGCGCGTGCTGGATTTCGGGGCGACCCGTGAGACCGAGGTGGCCGCCAGTCTATGCGCACATCTGCTACGGGAATGCGCGGGCGACTCCGGAGAGGCGGGCCTCAAACGCGCACTCGAGACCGGCGACCTGCCGCGGGACCTCGCACTGTTCGCCGCCGACCTGTTGTCGCTGCCGCGCTCAGCAAGCGATATGGCGCTCTATCGCGCGATGGACGAGGCCATGCGCGCGTCCGGAAGGGCCAGGGCCCTGGAATGCCTGCTGGCGGCAGCAGCGCGGCGACGGGCGCAGCTTGTGATCGTAGAGGATCTGCATTGGGCGGATGCGGAACTGCTGGAGGCTTTGGCGCAGCTCGCGGCCGCCATGAGCGAGCATGCGGGGCTGCTGCTCCTCTCCACACGGATCGATGGCGATCCGATCGACGTCGCCTGGCGCGCGCGGGCGCGCGACGCGCTGCTCGCGACCATCGAGCTCAGGCCTTTATCTGGCTCCGACGCGACCAAGCTGGCGCAGCAGCTCTCGGTCGAATCGGAAGAGTATATGCGCCGCTGCGTCGAGCGGGCGGAAGGCAACCCGCTGTTCCTGGAACAGCTGTTGCGCAGCCGGGCGACGGACCAGAAGGACCATCTGCCGCCTTCGCTGCACGGCGTCGTGCTGGCGCGGCTCGACAGGCTCGGGCCGAACGATCGGCGCGCGATCGAAGCCGCCGCCATCCTGGGCCAGCGATTCCGCCTGGCCGATCTGCGCAGGTTGATCGCCGAGGAGAGTTTCGATCCGGCGGAGCTTGCGCGGCGGCATCTTGTGAGGCCCGAAAGCGTGGAGGTTGCGTTCGCCCATGCGCTGATCCGCGACGGCGTGTATGCATCGCTGACCTACGAACGGCGCGCGCAGCTGCATCGCGCGGCCGCCGCCTTGTTGGCGCATGACCCTCCTGTCAGCGCGGAACATCTGGAACGCGCGGGCGATCCCGAGGCACCGGCGGCTTATCTGCGCGCAGCCAAGGCGCAAGCCGGTCTGCTGCATCTCGCCCGTGCCCTGGCGTTGGCGGAGCGTGGTCTGGCGATCGCCTCCAGGCCAGCGGACATCTTTGGGCTCGCGATGCAGGCAGGCGCATTGCAGCGTGATCTGGGCCAGGGGGAACCAGCGCTGGCGAGCTATCGGAAGGCGCAGGACCATGCAGCTGACGAGGGACAGCAGATTGCGGCGATCATCGGCATGGCCTCGGCCAATCGATTGCTGGGCCGCGTTGCCGCCGGTCTGCAGCAAACGGACGGTCTCGCCGCCAAGCTGCGCGATCGCGCAGATGACCTGACGGCGGCGGAGCTCCATACATTGCGCGGGAATCTGGCTTTCGCCGCCGCCAATTTGAGCCTGTGCCAAGCCTCGCATCGGGCGGCTTTGGAAGCCGCCGAACGCGCCGGATCGGTGGAATGGCGTATCCGCGCCCTCGGCGGGCTCGGCGATGCCTCTTATGCCGAGGGTAATCTTGCAACCGCTCGCCGCTGCTTTTCCGAGTGCGTCGATCTGGCTGATACCCACGGATTCGTCCGCATCGCCTCGCCCAATCGCGGCATGCGGGCCATTTGCGAAACATACTTCCTGCGCATCGACGAGGCGGAACGCCAGTGCGAGCAGGCGCTGGCCGGCGCCCGCAAGATCGGCGACGGCTATCTCGAGATGTTCGCAAAGGAATGTCTTGCCTTTGCAATGTGGTTTGCGGAACGTCAGCAGCAGCTGGTGAAGGCGGCGCAAGAGGCGCTGGAACTTTCAAGGCAACTCAAAGCCGACCGGTATACGTCCGTGCTCCTGGCCTGCCTCGCCAGCGGTCTGCGCCACCACAGGCCGCAGTCCGAACTCCTGGACTTGTGCAAAGAAGCGACGGAGCTGGCGGAGCGCACCTCCCTCACCTTCGCGGGACCGATGATCTACAGTGTACGGGCCTTGATCGAGCTGGCGCCGGCCCGGCAAGCCGAGCTGCTTGAGCAGGGCGAAGCCTTGCTGCAAACCACGGCCCTCGCGCATAACTGGACCTATTTCCATCGCTTTGCGATCGAGTGGGCGCTGGAACATGGGCACTGGAGCGAGGTCGAGCGCTTCGCCGACAAGCTTTCAGGATATTTCGCGGCGCGCGAGCGGCTGCCCTATATCGACCTGCTGGTCGACCGCGCGCGGACGCTCGCTGCGCTCGGCCGGGATCCCGCCGACTCCCAAGCTCTCGCGCGCGCGACCGCGTTGCGCGAGATCGCGCGATCGCACGGCCTCGCGATGCCGTTCCCGCCTCTGAATGATTAGAGCAGGCCCAGCTCTTCGGCCTTCTGATAGGTCATGTAGCGTTGGCGCACACTCCGGCCAACAGCCAGGAGGACGCAAGGCGCATGGGCGCGCGCCTCGCAGCCCTGCAAGGCGGTGCGGGTGAAGCTGACCTCGTCGCGGCACTGTACGGCCCTGCAATAGGCGTAGAAGCCGACATGCCCCTTCTGGGACACGGCGAAGGCACCGCTGCGCCCGCCCCCGATGGTCTGGTAGTACTTGTTCAGGTGCTGCTCGACCTGGAGCGTGATGAAGACCGGCTTGCCCGGCGGCTGCTCGGGCGGGACCAGGGGCTTCGAATAGGTGGTGCAAGCGGACAGGAAGGCTCCGCAGGCCGCGATGACCAGGGCGACTCGGCGCATGAGGACTCTCAGTGACGTGGCCGGCTCAAGGTAACCAGCGCGATTCCGACCGGCAAGCCGGAATGGCGAGAAAACCCGGCGCTGTTCGCCAGGTTCCGGGGGGCCTTCGTCATCCGTTCTCCGCCAGGACGGTGCCGGCGAGATAGAGCGAACCGCAGATGAGGACGCGGCGCGACGCGATCCCGTGATGCGCGATGATCGCGGCGAGGGCCGCGCCGGTGGACTCATAGGCGTCGGCCGGCAGGCCGGCTTGGCGCGCCGCGGCGACAGCATCGGCCGCGGAGAGCGAGGCGTGGTCGCCGGGAATCGCCACGGCGGAGAGATCCTCCGCAACCGGCGCAAGGTGGCGCAGGAACGCGAGCGGATCCTTGCTGGTCAGCATGCCGAAGATGAGGCTGACAGGCTTGCGCGACTGGCCCTGCCATTCGTCGATCATGTCCGCGATGATCTGCCCCGCATCCTCGTTGTGGCCGCCATCCAGCCACAGCTCCCAACCAGGCGGCAGCACATCCACCAAGGAACCGCGCGTCAGGCGTTGCATGCGCGCTGGCCACACGGCTTGCGCGAGGCCCGCCGCGATGTGTCGCTCCGACAACCCGAAATTCTTCAGCCAGCGCGTGGCGGCAACCGCGGTCGCGGCATTGCCGAACTGGTGCCGGCCGGGCAGCGCCGGCTTGGGCAGCGCGAGCGCGCCGTGGGAGTCCTGATAGGTAAACCCGCCGCTGCCGATCTCGAAGTTCCACTCGGCACCGCAACGCCAGAGCGGCGCCCCCAGTGCGGCCGCGCGCGCCTCGATCACGGCGGCGGCCTCGGGCGGCTGCTGCGCGATGATCGCGGGGCGATCGCGTTTGAGGATGCCGGCCTTGGCGTGCGCGATCTTGGCGAGGGTGTCGCCCAGGAACTGCATATGGTCGAAGGAGATCGGTGTGATGATGCTGGCGAGCGGCGCATCGATCACGTTGGTCGCGTCGAATTCGCCGCCAAGGCCGGTCTCCAGCAGCAGGATGTCCGCCGGGACGCGCGAGAAGGCGAGGAAGGCGGCGACTGTCGTGATCTCGAAGAAGGTGATGGGCTCGCCGCCATTGGCCTGCTCGCATTCCTCGATCAGCTTGACCAGCGCCCGCTCCTCGATCAGGTCGCCGGCGAGGCGGATGCGCTCGTGGAAGCGCACCAGATGGGGCGAGGTGTAGACATGGACCTGCTTGCCGGCGGCTTCCAGGATGGCGCGCAGATAGGCGATGACCGAGCCTTTGCCGTTGGTGCCGGCGACGTGCACGACCGGCGGCAGGCTACGCTCGGGGCTGCCAACCAGCCGCAGCAGCCGCTCGACGCGCGAGAGCTCGAGATCGATGATCTTCGGATGGAGCCGCATGACGCGCTCCAGCGCGATGTCGCTGGTTTTGGTCATGTTGCTTGGCCCCAAGTAGCGTCATGGCCTGCCGATGAATGTCGGCCTTCGTCAGCGGCCCATGACGAAAAGGGGAGCGGATACATCGTGCTCGACTGGATCAGGCCGCCTGCTGCTTCGGCTGCTTCGTCAGGAGGCCGATGATCTTCGCAAGCTCCTTCGGCAAATCCTTGCGGGCGACGACGAGGTCGATGATGCCGTGGTCCAGCAGGTATTCGGCGCGCTGAAAGCCTTCGGGCAGCTTCTCGCGAATGGTTTCCTCGATCACGCGCGCGCCGGCGAAGCCGATCTGCGCGCCCGGCTCGGAAACGTGGATATCGCCCAGCATGGCAAAGGAGGCGCTGACGCCGCCGGTGGTCGGGTCGGTCAAGAGCACGATGAAGGGCAGGCCCGCTTCCTTCACACGATCGACAGCGATGACAGTGCGCGGCATCTGCATCAGCGAGAGAATGCCTTCCTGCATGCGCGCCCCGCCGGAAGCAGGGATCGCGATCAGGGCTGCGCGCTCCTTCACCGCGAGGTCGGAGGCGGTCACCAGCCCCTCGCCCACCGCGGCGCCCATCGAGCCGCCCATGAAATCGAAGTTGAACGCGGCAACGACGGCCTTAAGCCCGCCGATCAGGCCATGCGCGACGATGATCGCGTCCTGCTCCTCGGTCTTGCTCTGCGCTTCCTTGAGGCGCTCGGAATAGCGCTTGCGGTCGCGGAACTTGAGCGGGTCGAACTCGACCTTCGGCAGCTCCGCGCGTTCGTAGGCGCCGCCGTCGAACAGAAGCTCCAGCCGCCTCTTCACGGCGATGCGCATGTGAGCGCCGCATTGCGGGCAGACCTTGAGATTGGCCTCGAGATCGCGGTGGAAGATCATTTGGCCGCAGCCGCCGCACTTGTCCCACAGATTCTCCGGCACGTCGGTTTTGCGCACCAGGGCGCGGATCTTGGGTCGGACGAAATTGGTCAGCCAGCTCATGGGTGAGGCTCCCTTTCCAATCCCTACTGCCGGGCGCGGCGCACGCCGGCGGACAACTCGCGCACCAGGGCCAACGTGTCCTCGACCGCCTTGGACGATGCGCTGCCATCCTCGCTTACATGGGCGGCGATGCGGCTGACCAAGGCGGAACCGACGACGGCGGCGTCGGCAACCCGGGCGATCGCGGCGGCCTGGTCGGCTGTCTTGACGCCGAAGCCCACTGCGACCGGCAGGTCGGTGTGGCGCTTGAGGCGCGCGACCGCGGCGGACACGTCCCCGCTGGCAGCCGAGCGCGTGCCGGTGATGCCCGCGATCGAGACATAATAGACGAAGCCCGAGGTGTTGCGCAGCACGGTGGGCAGGCGCTTGTCGTCGGTGGTCGGCGTGGCGAGGCGAATGAAGTTGAGACCCGACTTGAGCGCCGGGATACAGAGTTCCTCATCCTCTTCAGGCGGCAGATCGACCACGATCAGACCATCGACGCCGGCCACTTTTGCGTCCTTCAGGAACGCAGGCACGCCGTACGAATAGATCGGATTGTAATAGCCCATGAGGATGATGGGCGTATTGTCGTCGTCCTTGCGGAACTCCGTCACCAGCTGCAATGTCTTGCGGAGACTCATGCCGCTGCGCAGCGCGCGGAGCGAGGACGCCTGGATGGCTGGACCATCCGCCATCGGGTCGGTGAAGGGCATGCCAAGCTCGATCACGTCGGCGCCGGCGGCTGGCAGCTGCCGCAGCAGGTCGAGCGAGAGCGCGTAATCGGGATCGCCGGCGGTGATGAAGGTGACGAGGCCGCCCCGGTTGGCGGCTCTCAGCGCTGCAAAACGGCGCTCGATCCGGGTCGTTGTCATCTGCCCATCCGCGCTCACAGCTTCACCCCGAGATGCTCGGCGACCGCAAAAATATCCTTGTCCCCGCGGCCGCACAGATTCATCACGAGCAGATGATCCTTGGGCAGCTTGGGCGCGATCTTCGAGACATAAGCGAGTGCATGCGAGGGTTCGAGCGCGGGGATGATGCCTTCGAGCTTCGAGAGCAGTTGGAAGGCCTCCAGCGCCTCCTTGTCGGTGGCGGAGACGTAGTTCACGCGTTTCATGTCATGCAGCCAGGCATGCTCCGGGCCGATGCCGGGATAATCGAGGCCCGCCGAGATGGAATGCGCATCAGTGATCTGGCCGTCCTCATTCTGCAGCAGGTAGGTGCGGTTGCCGTGCAGCACGCCAGGCCGTCCGCCGGTGAGCGAGGCCGCGTGACGGCCGGTCTCCACGCCGTCGCCGCCGGCCTCGACGCCGTAGATCTGCACGCTGGCATCGTCGAGGAAGGGATGGAACAGGCCCATGGCGTTGGAGCCGCCGCCGATGCAGGCGACGAGCGAGTCCGGCAGCCGCCCTTCCGCCTCCGCCATTTGCCAGCGCACCTCCTCGCCGATGATGGATTGGAAGTCGCGCACCAGGGTCGGATAGGGATGCGGCCCCGCGACGGTGCCGATGATGTAGAACGTGCTCTCGACATTCGCGACCCAATCGCGCAATGCCTCGTTCATCGCGTCCTTGAGCGTGCGGGTGCCGGACTTCACGGGGACCACTTCGGCGCCCAGCAGCTTCATGCGGAACACGTTCGGCTGCTGCCGCGCGATGTCGGTCTCGCCCATATAGACGGTGCAGGGCAGATTGAAGAGCGCGCAGGCCGTTGCGGTCGCGACGCCGTGCTGGCCGGCGCCGGTCTCCGCGATGATGCGCTTCTTGCCCATGCGCTTGGCGAGCAGAATCTGCCCCATGCAATTGTTGATCTTGTGCGAGCCGGTGTGGTTGAGCTCGTCCCGCTTCAGATAGATCTTGGCGCCGCCGAAATGCTCCGTCAGGCGCGGCGCGAAATAGAGCGGGCTGGGCCGGCCGATATAGTGCTTGCGGTAGTATTCCATCTCCTCCGCAAACTTCGGATCAGCCTTGGCGGCGCTGTACGCCTTCTCCACCTCCAGGATCAGCGGCATCAGGGTCTCGGCGACGAAGCGGCCGCCGAACATGCCGAAGCGCCCGAACTCATCCGGGCCGTTGCGGTAGGTGTTGCGTGACGCGGGGGCGGAAGCGGTCAAAGCAGGTCGGTCCTGACTGGTGTTGGCGGGCCGCAATCAACCATAGCCGGGCCCAAAGGTCAAAGGCGGCCGTGGCCTAGAGGCGCTTGCTGGCGGCCAGGAAGGCCTTGATTTTACTGGCGTTCTTTTCGCCCGGCCGGTCCTCCACCCCGGAGGAGACATCAACCATCGGCGCAGCCGTGATGCGCACCGCCTCGATGAGATTGTCGGGCGTCAATCCGCCTGCCAGCAACCAGGGCCGCCCGAAGCGCCGGCCCGCGAGCAGCCCCCAGTCGAAGCTGAGCGCATTGCCGCCCGGCAAGGCGCTGGTCATCGCCTTGGGCGGCTTGGCGTCGAACATGAGGTAGTCGGCGGCTTCCTCATAGGCGGCGGCGCGGTCGAGATCGGCCGCCTCGCTGACCGGGATGGCCTTGATCACCTTCCGGCCGAAGCGCGCCCGGATTTCCGCCACCCGCGCGGGCGTCTCAGCCCCATGAAGCTGGAGCAGGTCCAGATCGCAGGCGTCGAGAATTTCCGCGATGCGCGCATCGCTCTCGTCGACGATGAGGCCGACCCTCTGCACCGAAGACGGCACCTGCGCGGCCAGCGTCTTGGCCAGGGCGGGATCGACGCAGCGTGGCGAGCGGCCATAGAACACGAAGCCGATGAACGACGCGCCGCCATCGACAGCGGCGGCGACCGCCTCCGGCGTCTTCAACCCGCAGATCTTGGCGCTGATCGTCATGGCGTCATGCCCGGATTCCGACCATCTGCCGGAACGCCGCGGCCAGGATGCTGGCCTGCAGGATGGAGATGGCGATCTCGAACAACGACGTGATGAACAGCATTGCCAGCGGCGCGACCGCGGCGAAGCCGACCAGGTACAGGATCTGGTTCAGCAGGGAGACGGCGATCCAGATCGGCAATTGCACCACGATCAGGGCAGTGGTCAGCGGCACGCCGTTGCCGCGCGAGGCGCGCCATGCCTCCTGCAGCGACATCGGCTGCGCGATCACCTGCCCGATTACGAAGGGCGAGAGCCGGACGGTCACCACCGTCACCGCGATGAGGACGACGATGATGCCGATATGGCCCATGACCCCCGGCAGCAGCAGGGCGGGCATGCTGAGCACCGCGAACGCAATCGACGCGCCGAACACCAGAAGCACGGTCGAGATCAGGAAACTCACATGCGGCCGTCCGATGGCGAGGCCCAGGCCGACGGCGCCCATCGGACCCAGCAGCATGAAGCGCAACCAGTTGCCGATCGCCAGAGCGATCGCCAACAGGACGATCATCAAGGTCGCGAAGACCGGCAGCGCCACGCCGTCCGGCGGCGGGCTGGTCATGCCCGCCCGCCAATGCTGCAGCACCACTGTCAGCGCCCCCCGGCCGTAGAGAAGGCCGCCGAAGCAGACCAGGGTCGGAATGAAGCCGAGGCGCAGCGCATCGTCCCGCTGCTGCCAAAGAATCTGGTAGGCGCTCTTCACCAGCAGGAGAACGGGGATCGAGGGTTGCGGACGCAAGGCTGGCATCAGGCGGGAACTCCGGTGATCTCGGCCGCGATCCGGCGCGCGGCCTCGGCAGGGTCGGCCGCGCCGGTGATCGGCCGGCCGATCACGAGATAGTCGGCACCCGCTTCCACCGCCTGCCGCGGCTCCATCACGCGCTTCTGATCGCCGGCCGCCGACCATGCCGGGCGCACGCCCGGCGTGACGAGCAGGAAGTCCGGCCCGAGGTCGCGGCGCAGCACCACGATCTCATGCGGCGAGCAGACCACGCCATCGAGGCGGCAGGCCTGGGTGAGCGCCGCCAGGCGGCGCACCTGGTCCGAGGCGCCGTCGGGCTGGCCGACCTCCGCCAGATCCGCGTCGCCGAGGCTGGTCAGGACGGTCACGCCGATCAGCTTCGGCGGGGCGGCGCCAAGCCTGGCCGCCGAGTCGCGTGCGGCGTCCCGGGCGGCCCGCATCATCGCCGCGCCGCCGGAGGCATGGAGATTGAGGATCATCGGCTTGAGCGGCGCCACCGCGCGAACCGCGCCCGCGACCGTATTCGGAATGTCATGGAACTTGAAATCGAGGAAGACGGGCGCGCCGAGAGATGCGATCTCCGCCACGCCCGTCGGCCCGTTGGCATTGAAGAATTCGAGCCCGAGCTTGAGCCCTGCCACCGAATCGCGGGTTGCGCGTGCCCAGCCCTTGGCCACCGCCACGTCAGTCGTGTCGAGTGCAACCAGAATGCCGCCGCACGCCATGAGCCCGATCCTCCTCTTCCTGACCTTGCACCTTTGAAATGTTGCGCCTGTCTAGCTGGCTTTGCCTGTCCTGTCGATTGCGGCCGCTTGACAGGCGGCGGTCTGAACCGGCCCACTATCGGCCGGGGAGGTCAACGCCAAGTGCCAATACTCAAGTCCAGATCGGGCTGTCCGATCCCTGCTGCCGCCGTTCTCGCCGGGCTTGTCGTTCTCGCCGTCGTGACGGGCTGCGAGACGCCGGCCAAGCCGCCGCCGGAGCCGAGCGGCCCGGTACCCTGGACGGCGGCCATCGGCCGGCTGGACGCGGATGGCGAATCCACCTCCTGCACCGCGACACTGGTCGAGCGTGACATGATCGTGACCGCGGCCCACTGCCTGTTCCCGAACGGGCGCAAGCTGTCGCCGGCGGAGCTCACCTTCACGCCCAATGTGGGTGCGCAGCGCCTGCCGACGGTGCGGGTACGGGAGATCGTGGGGCTCGGCGCCGAGAAGATGGACCCGGACAACCCCGAATCCTCGCCTACCGAGATCGATTGGGCGGTCCTGCGCCTGGTCGAGCCGGTCGCCAACGTGGCGCCGATCCCAGTCGAGGCGGTTGGCCTGGCGGAAATCGAGCGCCGGCTTCAAGCCGGGGACGTGTTGTCCAATCTCGGCTACGGCAGCTATGGCATCACCATCAGCCGGCGGCTGCACCGCAGCGAGGGCTGCACGCTCATACCGGGCTGGCGCGAACTGACGGAGGGGACCGATGACCGCTTGGTCATCACCACCTGCCCGGTCATCAAGGGTGACAGCGGCGGGCCCATCCTGCTGACCGACAAGGCACAGAGACGGCGGCTGATCGCCGTGGTCTCCGGCTTCTGGCGCTGGCCGGAATCCTTGGGATCGGTGAGCCTGGCAGTCGGCGCCAGGGCCTTTGCCCACAAGCTGCAGTGAGTACGGCGGCCGGCCGGCCGGCGCGTCGCGGCTCAGTCCGCCGGCGCGAGATCCGCGATCCCCTGCACGGCGACGTCGACCGCAACCTCGCCCGCCTTCTCGAAGCGCAGGGTGGCGGCGAAGGTGGTGCCCTCCTTCAGCGGCGCCATGAGGCCCATCAGCATGACATGGGCGCCCTTGGGCGCGAAGCTGACGGTGTCGCCGGCCGGGATTTCCAGGCTGTCCACCATGCGCATGGTCATCATGTCGCCGGTCGCTTCCGAGACGTGAAGCTCACATTTGGCGGCGACTTCCGAGGAAACACCGAGCAGACGGTCCGCTTCCTCGCCGCTGTTGGTAATCGTAAGATACAGCGCGCCAACCTTGGCGGCGCCCGCGGTGGCGCGCGCCCAGGGATGGCCGATCGTGAGGGCGCCCGCCGTTGCGTCATGGGCTGACGCGATCGGCGGGAACGAGCAAGCGGCGAGCGAGAGGCCCGCGCACAGGGCTGAACGTCGCGTGATGGGGGACACGGATGTCGAACTCCAAAGGACCTGATGCGTCGAGCTTAGCCGCGATCGCGAAGCTTCGGCCATCACATCGCGTTCAGCTGCGACTTTTAGTCCTTGCCCTCGGCTGTGCGGCGCTCGGCGCCTGCGCCGCCCGGGCGCCCGCACCGCCGCCAACTGCCGCCCCATTGGGCTGGGAGGCGGCGATCGGCAGCCTGGACGTGACCGGCGCGCCGGAGATCTGCACCGCCGTGCTGGTGCGCCCGGACACCATCGCGACCACCGCCCATTGCCTGCGCCCGAAAGGCCGATTCGCCGCTGCCAGCCAGCTCGTCTTTACGTCCAGCGCGTCGCCGGCCATGCGCGCGCGGGGCACCGCGATCGTGGCCGAGGGCGCCAGCATCGCGCCAGGCAGCATCAAACCGGACCAGGCCCAGACGGACTGGGCGCTGGTGCGGATCACGCCCGCCATGAGCAACATCCGGCCGGTGCCCTTGGCGCCGCTGTCGCCGGCCATGGTGCGCGCGGAGATCGCCCGCGGCGCGCATTTCTATTCGGCGGGCTACGGCCAGGGCGCGAAGGATGCGCTGCGCGCCCATCGTCGCTGCGGCCCGCTGCCGCCCGACCCCCACGGCGTCACGGAAGGAAACTTGTTCTTCGCCACGAACTGCGTGATCCAACTCGGCGATAGCGGCGGGCCGGTGATCCTGATCGCTGACGGCCAGCCGAAGCTGGTCGGCCTCATCGTCGGGTTCGCCGATGCACCGAAACGGGACGGCACGATCGGCATCGTGGTCTCCGCCCGGGCCTTCGCGCCTTATCTCGGGGTGGATCTCATCAGCTTGCTCCTTCCTCTTTCTTCGCTCGGCAAAGCCCCGTGAAATGCCGGCCGAGATCATTGCGCTTGTCGAAAAGCCTCACCTGCTGATCGCTGTTCTCCTGGTCGGTGCGTTTGTTGGCATAATCATCGAGCAGTTCCTGTCGAAGACCCGGCGACAGGCATGGCGCGAAAGGAACCGCTGGCGCTGGGAGAAAAACCGCAGCGCGGGCAAGATTGCTAGCGGACCCTGGCTGTCGATGCCTGATCCGGCTGTGACGAAGCAACCTGACGCCGCTGATCAGTTGCGGATTGTCATGGGTGCGCATTTCATGGCTCGATCGCTCCTCAACAAGAGCGAAGCGCGAGTCTTCAAGGAACTGGACCGTATCGTAATCGGCTGCAACCCCGGCTGGCAGGTGATGGCGCAGGTGTCTCTAGGCGAAATCTTAAGTAGTAAGGATGCGGACGCCTACAGCTGCATCAACTCGAAACGAGTCGATTTGCTTCTCGTAGACGAGGACTGCCAACCTAGGCACGCTATCGAATATCAGGGCGGAGCGCATCACCAAGGGACCGCCGCGGCGCGCGATGCGGTCAAGAAAGAGGCACTACGACGCGCGGGCATTGGGTATCACGAGGTCCTGGCCGGCCATACCACTCCGTCCGACCTCAGGCGACTGGTTGAGAAACTGGTGGACAAGCCGAAGGCGGGCCAATAGCGACACGCTTTGCGCCGTCCACACGTGTGGAAAGTTCGGACCCGCGGACGATCGCCCTTCGTGGGCTTTAAGACCGCTGCAATCCCATCGCTCCGCCACTCTCCGTTTCACGACCACAGTGGGTCAACCCACGGCTGCCGCTTACTGCGCTAAGAAGTTAGGGGACTTGTATATTTTGCCAACAGCGGCGAAATTGACAGGCGCGCAGAAGCTGTATACAGCTTCATGAGCCCGATGAGGGGCAAAGTCCTGCTCAAGGAGGCGCGTCATGGCCGATACCGCCCCCACCACCAGTCCTGCCACCAGCCCCGCCGCGCCCCGCCGCCGGGAACGCCGTGCGCCCCAGGCCGCCGTGCGCCAATTGCCGTTCGCGCGCACCGTCAACGGCTACCGCCCGATCGAGGTGCTGAGCGCGGACCAGATCGAGACCATCCACCGCACCGCCCTCAAGCTGCTGCGCGACACCGGCATCGAGGTGATGCAGGACCCGGCGCGCGCCATCCTTAAGGCGGCGGGCGCCGAGGTGGACGAGGCAACGCAGCGCGTCCGCTTCGATTCCGCCCTGGTGGAGGAGAGCGTTGCCAAGGCGCCGCGCAGCTTCCGCATGCAGGCGCGCAACCGCGCCTATGACATCGGCTGCGGCGATGGCGAGATCATCTTCGCCGCGACCGGCGGGCCGGCCTTTGCCCATGATTGCGACCGCGGCAAGCGGCCCGGCAATTTCGCCGACATGTGCGATTACCTGAAGCTGGTGCAGCAGCTGAACGTGATCCACCAGGAAGGCGGCTGCCCGATCGAGCCCACGGATCTGCCGGCTGACAACCGGCATCTTGATTTCTACCAGGCGGCTTTGACGCTGACCGACAAGACCTGGCAATGCTGGGCGCTCGGCGAATATCGTGTCGAGGATGCGATCAACATGGCTGGCATCGCTTATGGCCTGACGCGGGAGGCGATGAAGGCGATTCCCGTCACCCTCACCATCATCAATTCCAATTCGCCGCTCCGGCTCGACATCCCGATGTGCGAAGCGCTGCTGGCGATGGGGCGCGCAGGCCAGCCGGTGGCGATGACGCCGTTCACGCTGTCCGGCGCGATGAGCCCGGTAACGCTCGCGGGCGCGCTGGTGCAGCAGCATGCCGAGGCATTGGCGATGCTGGCCTTGTCGCAGATCGCATCCCCCGGCGCGCCGGTGCTCTATGGCGGCTTCACCTCCAATGTCGACATGCGATCGGGCGCGCCGGCCTTCGGCACGCCGGAATACACCAAGGCGGCGCTGGCGGGCGGGCAGCTCGCGCGGCGCCTCGGTGTGCCGTACCGCTCCAGCAACGTGACGGCCTCGAACTGCGTCGACATCCAGGCGAGCTACGAATCCATGATGTCGCTGTGGGGCGCGGTGATGGGCGGCGTGCACCTCATCGAGCATGCGGCGGGCTGGATGGAAGGCGGGCTCACCGCCTCGTTCGAGAAGCTGATCCTGGATGCGGAGCTGCTGCAGAACATGCGCGAGTTCCTGAAGCCGATCGCGGTCAACGAGGCGGAGATGGGCATGGACGCGATTGCCGAGGTCGGGCCGGGCGGCCATTTCTTCGGCGTCGGCCACACGCTCGAGAGGTTCCAGACCGCGTTCTACGAGCCGATGCTGTCCGACTGGCGCAACTACCAGACCTGGGAGAATGCCGGCGCGCGCAACGGCACCGAGCGCGCCAACGCGATCTGGAAAGAGCTGCTCAAGAGCTACGAGGCGCCGCCGATGGACGTGGGCCGCAAGGAAGCGCTCGCCGCCTATGTGGCGAAGCGCAAGGAAGAGATCGCCAAGGGCAAGATGATGCCGGCGCCCAGCGCCTAGGTTGCGCCTGGAAGAGCTAGTAATCCCACTCCAGATTGACGCCGGCCTTGCTGGCGGCGTTGGCGCCGATCTCGCTCTCGACCTTGATATTGGGCGTCACCTCGATCTCGACTGTCGCGGTACTGCTGCCGGAGGTCGAACCCTGCTTCACGCCGACATAGACGCCATCCGCCACATAGCGGCCGGCGCTGAGGCTTGGGCCGGCCGCGCCTTCGTCCTGCTCCAGCGACAGCCGGTCGAGCCCGGTGTTGCGCCGGATGTTCTCGAGCACGCCGGGGCCGCTGCTGATGCCGGCGAGGTTGGCCGTCGCCTGCGCCAGTTGCAACAGCTCGAAGGCGCTGAGCGCGCCGGCGGACTTGTTGAACAGCAGCCGTGCCAGGATCTCGTCCTCCGGCATGGTGGGCACGGATGACAGCGTGATGCGCGGAGCGCGTGCCGGCCCTTCCACCTTGGCGGTCACTTCCAGGTTCTGCGCGCGCGTGACCGCGGTGAGATCGAGCAGCGGGTCGATCTGTGCGCCGCTGTCGAAGGTCAGCTGGCCTTCCGTGAAGTCCAGGCGCCGGCCGACGATGTCGAGCGAGCCGCGGCGCAGCGCGAGCCCGCCATCGATCGCCGGCGTGTCGGTCGTCCCACCGATCCCGAGCTTGCCGCCCAGCTCCACATCCAAGCCCCGGCCGCGCACCCAAACCTGCTGCGGCGCGTCGACGGTCAGGTCGAGGTCTATGATCGCGGTCTGCTGCGGCGACGGTTCGCGCGCGGCGATGCGCGCGGCGACCCGCGGCGGCGCGTTCACCTCGACCACCTCGATCTCCTGCACGCTCGGCGGAAGATGATCGGGGACGCGGATGTCGGCCCGCACGATCGTGATGCTGCCGCCCAGTTTAAGGCGTGACGCCAGATTGCCGGTCACCGCCAGATCACTGTCGATGGATGCGGTCGCCAGCTCGGTGTCCACCAGCGTCGCGTTGCGCGCCTGGATCCTGAGCGATGTTTCCACGCCGCGCGCCAGATCCACTTCTCCCGTGCCGCTGATCTGGCCGCCGCCGGGTGTGGTCGCCGACAGGCTGGCGATCCGGATGAGCGGGCCGTCGGCGCGCACATCCGCCTCGATGCGCCGCAGCTTGATGCCATAGCGCAGATTCTCATAGCCGGCATCGACCAGCCCCAACCGGCCCCGCAACTCCGGCGCGCTCAGCCGGCCGGAGGCGGACAGATCGAGCTCGGCCTTGCCGCGGACGCGGTCGGCGCCGCCGGCGAGAAACGCGTCGAGCAGCAGCAGATCGAACGTGCCCTTGGCATCGGCCTGCACGCGCGCCTCGGGTCCGAGGCTCGGCAGCGCGGCAGTAAAGGTGAGCGCGCCGCCGCTTTTCGGCTTCAGCTCGCCTTGGACGTCCAGCCGGCCCTGCTGGAGCGTGCCGGTAACCTGAAGGTCCGCCTGTTGCTGCGGCACGTCTGTTGCGCCGATATTCGTGCCCGCGATGGTGAAACGCCCGCTCGGCGCAGTGGTGGTGCCGCCCACCTGGACTTCGCCGTCGAGACGTCCGGTCACCGGCAGGTCGGGGGCGAAGGCGCGAGCCAGGGACAGCGGCAAGGACTCGATCGTGGCGGCCAGTCGCATGTCGTCGGGCGCCACCGACCCGTCGAGGCGCAGCGTGCCGTCCTCAATGGCCAGAACGACACCGTCGATGCGCGTGGTGCCACCGCTCAGCTCGATGATCGCCGGATCCTTGCTCCGCACCTGGATGTCCGTCACGTCCGCGGTGAGCGACCGCAGGCCGATGCGATAGCCGTCCGCAATCTGCGCGATCTCCGCTTCGGCCGCGGCGGTCAGATCGGTTCCGGCCAGCGCCACATTGGCCTGCAGTGCCGTAAGCGGACCTTTGGCCTCCACCGAAACCCGGGTGAAGGCCCGATCCGCGATCGTCGGCTGCGCAAGATCGAGATCGGCCGCGAGGACCAGCGCGCCGAACAGGTCGTCGGCCGTGGCGTTCAGCTTGACGCCGGGTGCCGCCAAGGCGTCCGCGGCCGAGATGTCTTGGCCCGTAGCCGAGAGGCGCGCGCGCTGCCGGCCATTCGGACCGTCAAGTTGCAGCGTCGCGGTGAGCGCTCCGCCCATGGCGGTGCCCGCCAGCTGGCCGATTTCGCGCAGATCGGGCGCGTCGAGGGTAGCCTTGCCGGTCACCAGCCCGCCCGCCATCACCGCGTCGCCCGTCATCCTGCTCTTGCCGAGCGCAAGCATCACGCTTGGCGCAACGATCCGTTCGCCGTCGATCGCGATTTTGGTTGCCAATCGTACCGGCAGGCGATCCAGCGTGGCGCTCCCCTGCAGCTCGATCTTCGGGCCGGCGAGCAGATCGGCCGCCGTCGCGTTCAGCGTCAGCCCGTCCAGCCGGCGGCCGGCGGCAGTGAGCGCGGGCGAATTGAGCGCCGCCACGAGGGCCGCCGCATCCATTGTGCCACGAAGCGTGCCGTCAAGCGCGACCTTACCGCGGAACGCCGGGTCGATCCCGGCCACATCATCCAGCGCGGCGCTGAATGCGACATCGAGAGTCCGATCGGCCACCGTGCCCTGCGCGTCGATGCGCGCCCTGGCGCCGGTCACCTCCGCCGCGGTGATCGTCACGCTCCGCGGAAGCGCGCCGGTCAGCGCGAGATGCAGGCGCGGCGACTGGCCCAGCAACCGATCAATGATCGGCTGCCCGGTGGCGAGCGCCTGGCTCGTGCCGGTCAGCTCCAGGCGCTCCCCCTCCGCCGAAGGCTCGAGCTTCAGCGCAATCTCCGCGCTGCCCGCGCCGGGGAATCCGAGCGGCCCGCCGATGGCCGCAATGTCGGCGATGGTGAGCCTGGCCTCGGCCGTACGGGCCGCGGCGCCCCATTGCTCGGCGCGCGCGGTGCCGGAAAGCGCGATCGTCGCGGCGTTCAGCTCCAGTCTGTCCGCAACGATCGTGCCCGCACGGTCGATGCTGCCGTCGAGGTCCAGCCGGACGCCATCCGCGAGCACCGCGGCGAGCCGCGGATCCGCGCCCGCAATCTGCGACATCCGCAGGCCGGCGCGAAGGCCGATCGGCTGATCGAAGCCATCCCCGGACTCCGCATCCAGCGCGAGGCTGGTCGTGCCCACGCGCAAATCGGCGGCGGCCAGATCCTGCAGCGTGATCTCGGCGTTGACGCGTGGCCGGTCCACCGTGCCTTGCAGCCGCGCCTTCAGCGTCGCGCCGGACCAGGCGATGTCCGGCACCAAGGTGGCGAAGGCCCGCGAATCAGCCAGCGCGAGCGTCACGGCGAGGTCGCCCGGCTCCGTCAAGCCGAGAACGCCGGACGCATCGACCCGCCCTGCCGCCATCCTTGCCGCGAAGGCGGAGATCGCGATCGTGTCGATGTCCGGCTCGATCGCCAACGTGCCTTCGGCGGTAACCCCGCCGGCCAGCAGCGGCCGGATCTGCTGCGGCAGCAGATCGTCTGGTGCCGCTCGCAGGTCGAACGAGATCGTGCGGGTGTCGGCGCCCTCGACCTCCGCCGTCAGGTCCAGCAGCGGCTTCCGGTTGAGATCGATACCCATGCGGCCGCGCCAGTCCGCGAGCGGCCCCTCGCCCGCGACTGCGATCTGCAGGTCGCTGCCGCGCGGCAGGCCGGCCAATTGGCCGAGCACGCCCCCTTGCGGTTCGTCGACCTTGCCGCTCAGCTTGAGGAAATCGTCATCGGGTCGATAGGCGAGATCGAGCGTCGCGGTGCCAGCGATGCCACCCAGCTCGCGCAGGGCGAGCGAGGCCGACAAGCCGTCGCGCGGCGCACCGAGCTTCGCGCTCGCTTGCAGCGAGAGCGTCGCCGGCTGGCCAAGGATCGGTGCGCCAAGCGACAGCCGCTCGATCGACAGGCTACGCAGATCTATCGTCACCGGCAGTTCGGGAATCAGCGGGCCTTCCGACGCTTCGGGCTCCTGCGTTTCCTCCGCCGCCGGCATTCGCGCGAGATCGATGGCCCCGGCGGCCAGCCGATCCACCTCCAGGCGCCGCGTCAAGAGCGCCAGGGGCGACCAGTCCACATCAATGCGATCGGCCGTCGCCCAGATGCCGTTGCGGTCCGACAGGCGAAGGCCGGTCAGCCGCATGTCGAACGGCACAACACCCTCGATCGCATCCAGATGGATCTGGGTCCCGCTGCCCGCTGTCGATTCCGCGATCATCAGGCGCAACCGTTCGCGCGCGACTCCCGTCTGCAATGCGCCGAACAGCCCGATCACCAGCAGCAGCAGGATGCCGACGGCCGCAAGGCCGATATAAAGGACCCGGCGCATCAGAAGGCCTGCCCGATGCTGATGTAGAAGGCGACGGGGTCATCGTCCTCGCGCGCGTTGAGCGGGACGGCGACATCGGCGCGGATCGGGCCGATCGGCGAGTAGTAGCGGAAGCCGAGGCCGGCCGCGTATTGCACATCCTCGTTGAAGCTGGGGAAGACGTCCTCGGTCACCGTGCCGGCGTCGAAGAACGGCACGATTCCGTAGTCATCCAGGAAGCGGTAGCGCAGCTCGATATTGCCTTCGACCAGGCTGCGTCCGCCGGTCGGGTCGCCATCCTCATCGAGCGGGCTGATCGAGCGGAACTCGTAGCCGCGCACCGATCCGCCGCCACCGGCATAGAGCAACCTGTCGGCCGGCAGATCATCGATCGACCCGCCGAACACGCTCGCCACCGACAGGCGTCCGGCCAGCACCACATTGCCGTCGCCGGAGAGATCGAGATAGGAGCTGCCGGTGGCGCGCGTCTGGTAGACGTCCTGGCTGGACCCGATGAATTCCGGAAAGGCGGTGCCGCTCAGGCTCAACCGCACGCCCTCGGTGGGATTCAGCAGATCGTCGCTGGTATCATAGTTGATGGCGCCGGTCGGGCCGAAGAGCTGGAAGTCCTTGGTCACGCCGTCATCGGTGATCCGTGAGAACTCCGCTTCGGCGCCGAAGCTGACGCTGAGCGTGTCGCTGAGCCGGCGCTCCAGGCCGACGAACATCGTCGCCGCTTTGCGATCGAAGGTTTCGCTGTCGTATTCCTGCACCAGGGCGATGTTGCTGCGCAGGGTCTGCTGCTCGGTCAGGAAATCCGGCTTCGCGAAATCGGCCGAGATGCCATAGTTCAGCTCGGGAAGGGTGTTCTCGCCGAGGCCGGAGATCTCGGCATCGAGGCGCAGGCGCTCCGCCCCGCCAAACAGGTTGCGGTGCCCCCAATAGGCCTTCGCCCCCGCGCCGTCATTGGTCGAGTAGTTGGCGCCGAAGCCGATGAACCGCCGGTCGCGCTCGATCACCTCGATGTCGACCGGCAGCCGGCCGGCCTCGTCCACCTTGTCCGCCGGCGTGATCTTCACGGACTCGAAAACATCCAGGGACCGCAGATCATCCCGCAGCTTGGCGATCTCGCTCGGGGCATAGAGCCTGCCCTCGAACTTCTCCACGCGGCGACGGGCGAAATCTTCATCGACGCGATCGAGCCCCCTGACGCCGATATCGCCGATCTCGGCGGGCGAGCCTGGTTCGACCACGTAATGGACAGAAAGAGTGCGGTCCTCGTGATCCACCACTGCCGGCTCGAGCGTCACGGACGCGAAAGGATAGCCCTGCGCGAGGACGGCATTCAGCAGCCGGTCGCGCTCGGTCATGATGTCGGCAGCGCGTGCCGGCGCCTCGGGCGCCAGCTCCGGTTGCAGCTTTGTCGGAAGAGCATCGCCGCCGGTGACCTTGACCTCGCGCAGGCTGTAGAGCGTTCCCGGCTGGAGTTCGATCCGCACCGGAATGGCGGTTTCGCTGCCGGGCTCCCCATCGGCTGCAATCGGTGCATCCGCCGGCCGGCCATCGACCAGGATCGAGACCTCGCCATCGTAATAGCCGGAAGACCGTAGGGCCCTTTCGATGCGTTCCACATCCTGCTGCGCCCGGCGATGAAGGCCATAGAGGGTGTCGGGCGGCCGGTCTTCCAGCTCGATCAGAAGGGAGCTTGCCTTGGCCGCTTCCTCCAGGACGCTGTCCTCGACCGGAGCCAGCTCGGTCCTGTATTCGAGCGCGACGCTCGCGCTGGCGGCAAGCGACAGGAGGAATGCGCAAAGCATGAGCCGGAGACGCTGGGCCGGCGGGTTGCGGAGGAGTGAAGCCATGGAAGGAAATAACCAGAAAAGCGCCGCCGGGTCGACGCATCTTCGCGCAAAGCCGTGATTCCCGGCCTGCCGCTCGCTACCGCCGATAAATGCGGTCGAGCGTGTCCGCGACCGTGACGGCATGCTCGATCGACGGGTCGAACTTTTTGCCCGAAGCCAGACGGACCGCCCAGTCCGCGGCGGCACGGCCACCCCAGGCATCGGGCGGGCCCGCGATCGTCCGACGCTGCGTGCCGTGATACTGCTCCGCGACGAAATCGTAGAAGGACCCGTTCACATTGCGCAGGGCGGCCCCGCCCGCTGTGCCGTAGAACGCCGCGGAGATCACGGCATCGCATCCGGCCTGCAGCCGCCAGGAGCAGGCGAGGCGCACGGTGGCGCCGGTCTCGAGCTCCATCGCGGCCTCGGCATAGTCCTCGACGCGTCCCGTCGCACGCTCGAGCCGCGCGCCTTCGGCAAACAGGGCCGAGGAAACGCACGACACCTTTGGGAAGTTCAACGCCCACAGCACGAGGTCGACCAGGTGAACGCCGAGATCCATGACGCAGCCGCCGCCCGATGAAGCGGGATCGTAGAACCAGGACTTGTCCGGTCCGTAGGCGTTGTGGAAGACGAGGTCGATCGCATAGATGCGCCCCAGCGCGCCGCGCGCGATCAAGTCGCGGATCAGGCGCATCCCGTCCGTGAAGCGATAGGAGAAATCGACGGCAAGCAAGCGGTCGGCGGCGCGCGCCGCATCCACCACCGCCTGCACCTCTGTCTTGGTGCGGCCCAGCGGCTTCTGGCAGAACACGGCCAACCCGCGTTCCAGCGCACGGATCGCCTGTTCCGCGTGCAAGGCGGTGGGCGTCGCGATCACGATGCCGTCGAGCTTCGTTTCGAGCAGCTCATCGAGAGTCGTTGCCAGCGCAGCGTCCGGCGCCAACTCCGCCGCGCGCCGCGCCATCTCCGGCGCGGGATCGGCGATCGCGGCAACATCCGCGACACCTGTCTGCAGGATCGCGTTCATCCGGTGATGGCCGATCCATCCTACGCCCAAAAAGCCGAGACGCGGCCTGCGCAGCCCCGCCTCCCCGGCGCGGCCGGGAACGGCCTGCATCATGAGTAGGTCACCAGAGCCTTGACGAAACCCTCCGGGCGATCGCGGGTCGCGTCGAGCGCCTCACCCAGCCGGTCTAGCGGATAGACATGGGTGTAGAGCGGACGCGGATCGAGCCGCCCCGCCGCGACGGCGTCCACGGCTTCACGGATGCCCAGGATGTAGACCCGCGGGTCGCGCTCATGCGCGCTGATGACGTCGAGGCCGCGCCAGTTCCACAGCCACATGTTCACTTGGCGGGGTCCGTCCTGATGATAGCCGGCCACGATCATCCGGCCGCGCTCGCGGGTCAGCTCGGCGGCAAGATCGAGCGGCCATTGCTTGCCGACCGCCTCGATCACGCGGTCGCAGAACGCGCCATCGGTCAGATCCTTCACCCGCGCGATGATGTGGCCGTGATCCAGCATCGGTACGGTTTCGGCTGCCCCCATGGCACGGGCGAGCTCGAGCGAGCTGGGTCGCCTGGAAATCGCGATCACGCGCGCGCCCGCATCGCTCGCAAGCTTCGTCAGCAATGCGCCCAGGAAACCGATTCCGATGACGGCGACAGTGTGGCCGGCCTCGATCTCGCTGCGCCGGAAGATGTTCATCGCGCAGCCGAGCGGCTCACCCGGCAAGGGCTGACGAGAGAGCGTGTCGGGCAGCTTCACTACGCAATGGGCCTCGGCAAGGTCATATTCCGCATAGCTGTGGTAGGACAGCGCGGCGACGCGATCCCCGGCCGCGATGGTGTCGACGCCGTCGCCCACCGAATCCACCACGCCCCAGCCCTCGTGACCCAGCGACCCGGGCTCGGTCGGGTATTGCATCCAGTCGGGCCCGGACCAGGGCACGAGATTCGAGGCGCAGACGCCGCAGCCCTCCAATCTGATCCGCACCTGGCCGCGGCCTGGCTGCGGCTTCGGCACGTCGTCAACGCGGATCCGCCCCGGCGCAGCCAGGACGGCAGCGCGCATCATGCCTGTGTCAAATGATAATCCCCTCATCTTCTTCCCCGGGTCTCCTTTGCACCGTCAATAACCCATCCTCCCGCCGCGCGTTCCAGCATGAGCCGGTCGCGACGCGGCCACCCTATTTTGTCATCCGTGGTGAACGTTCGCCGCCTGTACCTGTTGATCGTGCACGAATATTTCAGTCCTGGGCCGCCGCAACGTGTGGCGGCGCCTGTCGTTTTTCGGAGTGAGGATCATGAGAGTGAGTGAGTGCATGAGCACGGACGTACGGATCGCGTCGCCCGTCTGGTCGATCTGCGATGCTGCCCGCGCGATGAAGGAAATTGACGCCGGGTTCCTGCCGGTCGGCGAGAATGACCGCCTGATCGGCATGTTGACCGATCGCGACATCGCGATCCGCGCGGTTGCCGAGAACAAGGGGCCGGATACCAAGGTGCGAGAGGTCATGTCGGAGGAGGTCGTCTATTGCTTCGATGACGAGGATCTCGATTCAGTCGCTACCAAGATGTCGGGTCGCAAGGTCCGGCGGTTGCCCGTGCTCAATCGCGAGAAGCGGCTGGTCGGGATAGTCTCCCTTGGCGACCTGTCGCAGAGTCCCGAGGATGACGGCCGGCGCAGCGCCGCCGCGCTCGGCGGGGTTTCGACTCCCGGCGGCGAGCACGTCCAGTAGGGGCTTGCGATGCCGGCGCGATCCAAGGCACAGCAGAAGGCGGCCGGCGCTGCGCTGGCCGCCAAGCGCGGCAAGAGGAGTAAGAGTTCCTTGAAAGGCGCTTCCCGGTCCATGGCCGAGTCCATGACCGAGAAGGAGTTGCACGACCTTGCCGCCACCAAGCGCAAGGGCAAACCGCAGCGGGCTTCGCGCCCATGAGGTAGCGGTCGGGTGAGGCCGTTCGGCCGAGCGGCGGGGGTGGAACAACCCGAGGGGGCACGCGTTACATGCTCCACAAGGCAAGGGAGATGACATGGCCAGGCGCAAGCTCCGCGTAGCGATCGTCGGTGTCGGAAATTGCGCCTCCTCCCTTGTGCAGGGTCTTGCCTTCTACCGCGGGGCGCGGGCGGGGGATGCGGTGCCGGGGCTAATGCACGTCGAGCTCGGCGGCTATCACATTAGCGATATCGAGATCGTCGCGGCCTTCGACATCAATGCGGAAAAGGTGGGCAAGGACCTGGCGGCGGCGATCTGCGCCCCGCCGAACAACACAATCCGCTTCGCCGACGTGGCGGCAATGGGAGTGACTGTCCAGCGCGGGCCGACCCTGGATGGGCTCGGCCGCTATCTCAAGGAGGTGGTGCCGGAATCCGACAAGCCTCCCGTGGACGTCGCAAAGGTCCTGCGGCGCTCGGAGGCGGAGATCGTCGTCTGCTACCTGCCCGTCGGGTCGCAGCGCGCGGCGGAATGGTATGCGGAGCAGGCGTTGGAGGCGGGCTGCGCCCTGGTCAACTGTATCCCGGTCTTCATCGCCTCGGACGAGGCTTGGCGCAGGCGCTTCGAAGAGCGCGGCCTGCCCGTGATCGGCGACGACATCAAAAGCCAGGTCGGCGCCACCATCGTGCACCGCATCCTGACCAACCTGTTCCGCGAGCGCGGCGTGCGCCTGGACCGCACCTATCAGCTCAATTTCGGCGGCAACACCGACTTCCAGAACATGCTGGAGCGCGACCGGCTGGAATCGAAGAAGATCTCCAAGACGCGCTCGGTGGAAAGCCAGCTCGGTGCGCCGCTGCCGCCCGATGCCATCCATGTCGGCCCCAGCGATCACGTGCCGTGGCTCACCGACCGCAAGTGGTGCTACATCCGCATGGAGGGCACCACCTTCGGCAATGTGCCGCTGAACTGCGAGCTGAAGCTGGAGGTCTGGGACTCGCCGAACTCGGCGGGGATCGTGATCGACGCGGTGCGTTGCGCGAAGCTGGCTCTGGATCGCGGCCTGGGCGGCGCGCTGATCGGTCCATCCAGCTATTTCATGAAGTCTCCGCCGCAGCAATTCACGGATTCGGAAGCCCGGCAGCTGACGGCACAGTTCATAGATCAGGCCTGAGGCGCGTCAACGGAAAGAGCCATGCTGATTGTCGTCTTCGGCCTCACCATCAGCTCTTCCTGGGGCAACGGTCATGCGACCTTGTGGCGTGGCCTGTGCGGCGCCCTCGCGCGGCGCGATCATCGGGTCATCTTCTTCGAACGGGACGTTCCGTACTACGCGATGAACCGCGACCTCTGGGACATTCCCGGCGGCGAGCTGGTGCTCTATCGCGACTGGTCCGAGGTCGTTCCGCTGGCCGAGCGGCATCTCGCCGGAGCCGATGTGGCGATCGTCACCTCATACTGCCCGGATGGCGTGGAGGCCGCCGAGCTGGTGCTGTCTTCGCCTGCGGAGATGCGGGTTTTCTACGATCTCGACACACCCGTCACGCTCGCCAATTTGAACGAGGGGAAGGAGGTCGCCTATATCGGGTCGCAGGGCCTGGCCGGATTCGACCTGGTATTGAGCTATACCGGCGGGGCGGCGCTGGACGCGCTGAGGACGCGGCTCGGCGCCAAGCGCGTGGCGCCGCTCTATGGCAGCGTCGATCCGGCGATTCACCGCCGCGTCGCGGCACAGCCGCACTACGCCGCCGACCTTTCCTACCTCGGCACCTATGCCGCCGACCGGCAGGCGGCGCTCCAGACACTGCTGATCGAGCCGGCGCAGCATCGTCCGAGCCAGCGATTCCTCATCGGCGGCGCGCAATATCCGGCGGAGTTCCCTTGGCTCGGCAACATCTTCTTCGTCCGCCACCTGCCACCGTCAGAGCATCCGGCCTTCTACAGCTCGTCACGGCTCACCCTCAACGTCACCCGGTCGGCCATGGCGCGCATGGGCTGGTGTCCATCGGGACGGCTGTTCGAGGCGGCGGCCTGCGGCGTTCCCATCCTGTCGGATTCCTGGCCTGGGCTTGAGCATTTCTTTGCACCCGGCGGGGAAATCCTGGTCGCGGAGGAACGGGAGGATGCGATTGCCGCGCTCGACCTCTCCGCCGACGACCTGGCGCGGATTGCGCGCGCGGCGCAGGAGCGAACGATGGCTGAGCATACGGCCGATCAGCGCGTGCGCGAGCTCGAGCGCCTGCTGAGCGACCGCGCGCCGCCGGCCCCGGCGCTCGACCTGCATTCGGCAGGCGCCTGAGATGTGGGGAATCGTGCCGGCCGCGGGAAGCGGCACCCGGATCCAGCCCCTCGCCTTCTCCAAGGAGCTGCTGCCGGTCGGCAGCCGCTTCGACGGCGCGACGGAGCGCCCGCGCGCGGTCAGCGAGTATCTGGTCGAGCGCATGATCGCCGGCGGAGCGGACAAGATCTGCTTTGTCATCGGCCCCGGTAAATCCGACATCTTGCACTACTTCGGCGGACAATACCGCGACGCCGCGATCGCCTATGTGGTCCAGCCGCAGCCAGGTGGGCTGTGCGACGCGATCTTCCGGGCCGCGCCGCTGATCCATCCCGACGAGCCGGTGACGATCGGCCTGCCCGATACCATCTGGTTCCCGGCGGATGCCTTGAGCGCGCTGCCGGACGACGTCCTCTCCTTCCTGCTGTTCCCGGTTGAGCATCCGGAATCCTTCGACGCGGTCGTGCTGGACGACAACGACAAGGTGGAGGAGATCCAGGTGAAACGGCAGGGTGCCCGATCGAACTGGATCTGGGGTGCGTTCAAGATGCCCGGCCTGGTGCTGCATGCGCTTCACCGCCTGTGGCTTGAGCGCGTACCGCGCGATGAGTATGTGGGAACCCTGGTCAATGCCTATCTGCGCCAGGGCGGGGACGCCGTCGGCGTACGGGCCGGGCAATCCTATGTCGACGTTGGAACCCTGCACGGATATCGCGAGGCGGTGGCGCTGCTCGGCCGGGGCGCCGCCTCCATACGGCGCATGCACGCGTCGGAGTGATGGCAATCATGGACGATCTCGGAACCCTCGAAACGCTGTCCCAAGAGCAGATCCAGCGTCGCGTCGCGGAGCTCGGCGAATGGTTCCACAACATGGACCTCAAGGGCGTGAAGACGGCGCCGCAGCACTTCCTCGGCGACTATCCGGCGGTGAAATGGCGGCGCTTCGCCGACCGGATTCCCGCCGACCTCCACGGCAGAAGCGTCCTCGATATCGGGTGCAATGCCGGATTCTACTCCATCGAGATGAAGCGCCGGGGCGCGGAGCGGGTCCTGGGTATCGACTCTGACGAGCGCTATCTTGCACAGGGCCGGTTCGCGGCCGACGTGTGCGGGGTCGATGTCGAGTTCCGCAACCTTTCCGTCTACAACGTGGGAGCCCTGGGCGAACGGTTCGATATCGTGCTGTTCATGGGCGTCCTTTACCATCTGCGCCACCCGCTGCTCGCACTCGACATCATTCACGAGCATGTCGCCGGCGACCTCCTGGTCCTGCAATCCATGCAGCGCGGCAGCGACCAGGCCGACCAGCTGCAGGAGGACTACGACTTCTGGCAGACCGAGATGTTCGACAGCCCCGGCTTTCCGAAGATGCACTTCGTCGAGCATAAATACGCGGACGACTGGACCAACTGGTGGATTCCCAACCGTGCCTGCGTCGAGGCGATGCTGCGCAGCGCCGGCTTCGACATCCTCGAACGTTCGGAACAGGAGGTGTTCATCTGCCGGCGCGGCACACCGCCCTACGGGCCTGGCGTCGTCTATCCTGCGCGTGGAGGCAGCCGATGATCGAAGCGGTCATGATCTGGAACGAGCCCAACAACAAGTCCCATTGGGATCCCGAGATCGATCCGGACTGGAAGCTTTTTGCCGAGATGGCGATCAGCGCGGCCGATGCGATCGCTGCGGAAGCGCCGCGACTGCCGAAAGTGCTCGGTGGCATTTCCCCGATCGACGCGCACTTCATCCGCAACCTGGCCGGCAAGGGCGTGCTCGACCATATGGACGTGGTGGCGCTGCACGGCTTTCCGCTCGACTGGAACCTGTGGCAGATCGACGAATGGCCGGAGCGGATCCGCGAGATCGAGGCCGTGACCAGCCTGCCCATCTGGGTAACCGAGGTCGGCGTCTCGACCTTCGGTGCGGAGGAGGTGCAGGATTGGGGATTGCAGCGCACCGCCGACCTGCTGATCGGCCGCGTGCCGCGCATCCACTGGTACAGCCTGTACGATCTGCCGCGCGCCTGGGGAGCGACGACACGCCACAAGGAGGCGGAAGGCTCGTCCTACTACCGGCACTTCTACATGGGCCTGCTGCGCGAGGACGGTTCGCCGAAGATCGCCGCTGAGCAGTTCGCCGCCTATGGCGCGGACATGGGCATCTGCCAGTGGTTCCATTTCGAGGACCACCGGCTGCAGGACACAGTGCGCTGGCTGCGCCGCCTGGGCGTGCGGCATCTGCGTACCGGCCTGAGCTGGGCGGACAGCTTCAGGCCGAACGCGCTGGCTTGGTTCGATCGTCAGATGCAGGCGCTGGAGGAATTCGACGTGACGCTCACGTTCTGCTTCACGCCGGAGCATCGCGGGATCGCGCCGCATCACACCAGCGCGCCCCTCATCAAGGAAGAATTCGCGGAGTTCTGCGCTACGATGACGCGGCGCTACGCCGGCAGCGGCCGCGCCCCGCGCAATGCGGCGATCAAGGCCGCCGTCAGCTAGACTAGCGGCTTCGATCAGGCCGTTATGACCGCGTGCCCGTCCGCGTGCTTGGCGGTAGCCTCGCGAACCGCGGGACGCCGGCCCGCAAGGCGCCGCTCGAAATACGCGATGGTGTAGCCGAGCCCTTCGGCCAGCGGGACCGATGGCTGCCACTTCAGTATCCGGTGCGCCTTCTCGATGGCCGGCCTGCGCTGCCGCGGATCATCCGCCGGCAGCTTCCGGTGGACGAGCTTTGATCTGGATCCGGTCATCTCTATCACCATTCTGGCGAGTTCGAGCACCGTGCATTCGCCGGGATTGCCGAGATTGATGGGGCCGGACACGTGCCGGCTGGCCATCAGCCGCCGGAGTCCAGCGACCAAATCCGCCACGTAGCAGAACGAGCGGGTCTGCTGCCCGTTGCCGTAGATCGTGATCGGCTTTCCCTGCAGAGCCTGGACGATGAAATTGGAAACGACCCGGCCGTCATTCGGATGCATGCGCGGCCCGTAGGTATTGAAGATTCGCGCCACCGCCATGTTGAGATTGTGCTGGCGCCTGTAGTCGAACAGGATCGTCTCCGCGCAGCGCTTACCCTCGTCATAGCAGGCTCGCACGCCGATCGGATTGACTCGCCCCCAGTACTCTTCCGGCTGCGGATGGACTTCCGGATCGCCATAGACCTCGCTCGTCGAGGCCTGCAGAAGTCTTGCATTCGCCGCCTTCGCCAGATCGGCCATGTTGAATGCGCCGAGCACGCTGGTCCGGACGGTGCGCAGCGCATCCATCTGGTAATGGATCGGCGAGGCCGGGCATGCCAGGTTGTAGATCTCATCAACCTGGGCGTGAAACGGCGAAGCGACGTCATGGCGCAGGAACGTAAATCGCCGGTTCTCAAGAAGCGGCTCTAAGTTTGCCGGACTGCCGGTGGAGAAGTCGTCCAGGCAGATGACTTCATTGCCGTCGGCGAGAAGCGATTCGCATAAATGTGATCCCAGAAACCCGGCACCCCCCGTCACCAATATCCGTGTAGCCATATAAGACCTCGGCTGATTTCGGCGGGCCCGAAAAGGTCCGCATTCGGGTGTCCATGAGAAGTGAATGCTGGACGAAGGAAGCAGTTCCCGCGAGCTACATACGCCCACATCAGCATGCGTCGAACTTGCAGCGAGAGTGGAACGAAGCGCGCGATCCGGCGTTTACCGTGCATTACGCGCCGACGTTCCAATGCCGCTATGTCAAATGATAATGCGATGCCGAAATCGGCGTATCGGCGCGCGTGACGTCTGAGATCATCGGAGTGCCAGCGACATGGGCGAGCGAGTTCTGATAACCGGAGGCGCCGGCTTCATCGGATCGCATCTCTGCGACGAATTACTCGCAGCGGGTTACAGTGTCCGTCTCTACGACAATCTGACTCCACAGGTGCACGAGAACGGCGCTCGTCCGTCATACCTGTCGAAGGATGCGGAGCTGCAATGCGGTGATGTGCGGGATGCGACGCGCGTGCGCCGCGCTCTGGAGGGGGTCGACAGCGTCGTCCACCTGGCCGCATCCGTCGGCGTGGGGCAGAGCATGTACGAGATCGCCGACTATGTCGGCGTGAACGATTGCGGCACTGCCACGATCCTGCAGGCCCTGGCCGAGAATCCAGTGCGCAAGCTCGTCGTCGCTTCATCCATGAGCATCTATGGCGAGGGGCGCTACCGGAGCGCGTCCGGCGCGATCGTCGACGACGCCGCGCGCTCGGATTCATCCATTCGCGCGGGCGCGTGGGATCCGGTCGATGAGGACGGGCAGGCGCTGGTGCCGATGCCGACACCTGAAGAAAAGGCGCCGGATCTGGCCTCGGTCTACGCCCTGACCAAGTTCAGCCAGGAACGCATGTGCCTGCTGGTCGGCAAGGCCTATGGCATCAGCACCGTCGCGCTGCGCTTCTTCAACGTCTATGGGACGCGGCAGGCGCTATCCAATCCCTACACCGGCGTGCTGGCCATTTTCGCCAGCCGCCTTATGAACGGCAATCCGCCGCTCATCTTCGAGGACGGCCGGCAGTTGCGCGACTTCGTGCATGTTCGCGACATCGCGCAGGCATGCCGTGCCGCCATCGCGGCGCCTGCGGCGGCGGACGGTGCCTACAACATCGGAAGCGGCCGCAGCGTCTCCATTCTCGAACTGGCGGACAGGTTGCGGGCATTGCTTGGCCGGTCGGATCTGAAGCCGCAAGCGCTCGGGCGCTATCGCATCGGCGACGTGCGCCACTGCTTCGCTGACATCGCGAAAGCGCGGGCCGGCCTCGGATTCGAGCCGAAGGTCTCGCTGGATGACGGCATGGCGGAGCTTGCCGCGTGGGTCAGTCGCGAGACGCCACGGGATCAGGTCGATTTCGCGACCGGGGAACTGGCCCGGCGAGGATTGGTCGCATGATGCCGGAAGGGGTTCCCGCGCGGGACGCGCGCGATCTCGGACCACCACGGGATGGCGACTTGCACGAATCGGTAGCCCTGATCACAGGTGGAGCGGGATTCATCGGCACCAACCTCGCGGACCGCATCGCAGGGGAAGGCGGGCGCGTTCTGGTCTACGATAATCTCAGCCGCGCCGGCGTGGCGCGGAACCTCACTTGGCTGAAGCAACGCCACGGCGATCGCATTCTGGTGGAGGTTGCGGACATCCGGGATGCGGCGCGGCTCGAGGCCGCAGTGGCGCGGGCGGATCGCGTCTTCCACATGGCCGCGCAGGTGGCCGTCACCACCAGCCTGGTCGATCCGCTGACCGATTTCCAGATCAATGTGGCCGGGACGCTGGCGCTGCTGGAAGCGCTGCGCAAGCGGCCCAATCCGCCGCCGCTCATTTTCGCCTCGACCAACAAACTGTACGGGGAATGCCTGACCCGCGATCAGCTCATCGAGGAAGAGACGCGCTATCGCCCCCGCCGGCTGACGCCGCGCCGCGGCATCGATGAAGACTGCCGGATCCAATTCGTCAGCCCCTATGGCTGCTCGAAGGGAGCGGCCGACCAATACGTATTGGATTATGCTCGCGCCTTCGGCATTCCAACTGCCGTGATGCGGATGAGCTGCATCTATGGTCCGCGCCAGTTCGGCACGACCGATCAGGGTTGGGTCGCCCACTTCATCAGCGCCATCCTGCAGCGCGAGCCGATCACCATCTACGGCGACGGGAAGCAGGTGCGCGATATCCTGTTCGTCGATGATGCGGTGAATGCCTATCTGCTGGTCCAGTCGCACATGCCGGAGATCAGCGGCCAGGTGTTCAACCTCGGCGGGGGGCCGCGCAACGCCATCAGCCTTCTGGAGCTGCTCGCGCTTCTCGAGGGACTGACAAAGAGCAAGCCGATGGTCCGGTTCGAGGACTGGCGGCACGGGGACCAGCGCTATTACGTGTCGGATACCAGCCGTCTGCAGCAGGCTACCGGCTGGCAAGCGAATGTCTGCTATGCGCGCGGCGTCGCGCAGCTCCATCAGTGGCTCTCGGGCTTCCTCGGCACGCAAATGCCGCCGCGCGAGCGGGTTCTAGCATGAATTGCGCATGGCGCGCTCACACGCGCAGCGGCGCGGCGCCACGACGCATCCTGATGACTGCCGATGCCGTCGGCGGCGTATGGCAGTACTGCCTGGAACTCGCCACCGGGCTATGCCGCGCCGGTTCGGAGGTCTGGCTCGCGGTGATGGGGCCGGCTCCCACGCAGGAGCAACTGCAGAGCGGCGGGCACATCGAGGGCCTAACTATTCTCCATGGGGATTTCCGGCTCGAATGGATGGGCGAGGCGGAGGCCGACGTGACGCGCGCGGGCGACTGGTTGATGATGCTCGCCCATGAGCTTCGCCCGGACCTCGTCCACCTCAACGGCTATGCGCATGCGGCCCTGCCCTGGCGCTGTCCCGTCGTGGTGGTCGCGCATTCCTGCGTGCTCTCCTGGTGGCGTGCGGTGCATGGATGCGAGGCGCCGGCGGAGTGGAACACCTATCGCGATTTCGTATCGCGCGGGCTCGATTCCGCCGATCTCGTGATCGCGCCGACCCTGGCGTTTCTGCGCAGGCTGCAATCGATCTACCGCTTCGAAGCACCAAGCTGTGCGATCTGGAACGGGCGCAGCCCCCATGGCACCGCGGCCGATAAGCAGCGGGTGGTGATGACTGCGGGCCGGCTTTGGGACGCGGCCAAGAATCTCTCCACCTTGACCGAGGCGGCGGATGGTTTGCCCTGGCCCGTTTGGGTAGCCGGCGATGGGACAGAGCCGGAACGCGCCCACAATGTCATGCGCCTCGGCCGGCTGGGCGACGATGCGCTGCGCCAGCGCCTGGGCGAGGCCCTGATCTTCGCCTTGCCTGCCCGCTATGAGCCGTTCGGCCTTACCGCCTTGGAGGCCGCGCAGGCACGATGCGCGCTGGTTCTGGGCGACATCGATACCCAGCGCGAGCTGTGGAACGGCGCGGCCCTGTTCGTACCGCCCGGCGATTCCGCGGCCTTGGGACTCCATCTCCGGCGCCTGCTGGAAGAGCCGCAACTCGCCAGCGCGCTTGGCGCCCTGGCCCATCGCCGCGCTCGTCGCTTCACGTCGGAGCGTATGGTGCGGCGCTATCTGCGAGCCTATGCGACGGTCGCCGCAGCGGCGCCGCGCCGGCCGGCCGCTATCAGCACCATCGGATCGCCATTCGCCAGCGTTCGCAGCATCTGAGGAGCCGAGCGTGCGATTTGTCCTGTTCTATCATTCGCTGATCTCGGACTGGAACCACGGCAATGCCCACTTTCTGCGTGGCGTCGCCCGTGAACTGATCGCGGCCGGGCACGAGGTCGCGATCTACGAACCAACGGACGGCTGGAGCCTGCAGAACCTGTTGCGCGAACATGGAGCGCACGCTGCGGAATCCTTCAGGCGTGCGTTTCCCGGCCTGCAGTCGACGTTCTACGACCTCGAGACGCTCGATCTGGATCGCGCGCTGGACGGCGCCGATGTCGTCCTTGCGCATGAATGGAATTCGCCACTACTGATCGAGCGCCTGAATCGCAAGCGCGCCGCAGGCGGCCAGTTCCGCCTGCTGTTCCACGACACGCATCATCGCGGCGTCACCAAGGCGCGAGACATGGCGGCCTACGACCTGTCGGCTTTCGACGGCGTGCTCGCCTTCGGCGAAGTCATCCGCCAGCTCTATGTCCGCAACGGGTGGGCCGCGCAGACCTGGACCTGGCATGAGGCCGCCGACGTGACGTTGTTCAAGCCGATCCGCGCGCGCCCCGTCGGCGACCTGGTCTGGATCGGCAATTGGGGGGATCGCGAGCGCAGCGCCGAACTGGCCGAGTTCCTGGTCGAGCCGGCACGGAACTTGGGCCTGCGCACGTCCGTCTACGGCGTGCGCTACCCGCAGACCGCCAAGCGCGTCCTGGCGGGCGCGGGGATAGAATATCACGGCTGGCTGCCGAACTACCGCGCGCCGGCCGTGTTCTCGCGCTTTCCGGTCACCATCCATGTGCCGCGCCGGCCCTATGTCAGGCGATTGCCGGGCATTCCGACCATCCGTGTGTTCGAGGCCTTGGCCTGCGGCATCCCGCTCATCTCCGCGCCCTGGGACGATGCCGAGCGCCTGTTCGGGCCGGCGGACTTCCTGCGCGCGGCCAATGGCGAGGAGATGCAGCGCCAGCTTCGCCGTGTGCTGGCGGACCGGGACTTGCGGCGCGAGCTGGCGCGCAACGGCCTGCGCACCATCCAAGCACGGCACACCTGTGCACACCGCGTGCGTGAGCTGCTCGCGATCTGCACGTCGATCGGCGCCGCGCACTCCGGGCGCCGGCCGGCAATCGTCGCGGCATAGGAGGCCTTCATGCGCATTGCCTTCTTCGGATCCAGCCTGGTCTCCTCCTACTGGAACGGCGCGGCGACCTATTACCGTGGATTGCTGCGCGCGCTGGCGGATCGCGGGCACGAGATCACGTTCTTCGAGCCTGACGCCTTCGACCGGCAGGCCCATCGCGACATGCCCGACCCTGATTGGTGCAACGTCGAGGTGTATCAGCCGAACGAGCTGGCATGCGAGCGGGCGCTGCGCCAGGCGCGCACGGCTGATCTGGTGGTTAAGGCCAGCGGCGTCGGCGTGCTGGACGCATTCCTGGAGCAAGCGGTGCTGGAACTGCAGCGGCGGAACCGGCTGGTCGCATTCTGGGACGTCGATGCGCCGGCGACGCTCGAGCGGGTCAGTAATGACCCGTCAGATCCATTCCGGTCACTGGTCCCCAGATACGACGCCATCTTCACCTATGGCGGCGGTCAGCCGGTGGTCAAAGCCTATCGGGCGATCGGCGCAAGGCTCTGCCAGCCGATCTACAACGCGCTGGACCCGGCAACCCATCATCCGGTGCCGCCCGATCCGAGATTCGCGGCCGATCTCAGCTTTCTCGGCAATCGGCTGCCGGACCGCGAGCAAAGGGTGCACGACTTTTTCCTTGGCCCCGCGGCACACCTGCCCGATCGGACATTCCTGCTCGGCGGAGCGGGATGGCCGGGCAGCGTGCTGCCGGGCAATGTCCGGGCGATCGGCCATGTCGGCACGGACGACCATAACGCGTTCAATTGCTCGGCCCGGGCCGTACTGAACATAGCGCGCGACAGCATGGCGCGTTTCGGGTTCTCTCCCGCCACGCGGGTGTTCGAGGCGGCCGGCGCCGGCGCCTGCCTCATCACCGATGCGTGGGAGGGGATCGAAACGTTCTTCATGCCGGAGGAGGAAATCCTGGTCGCGCCGGACGGCAATGCGGTCCGGTCCATTCTCGAGACGATCGACCCGGAGCGCGCCGCCAGGATCGGCGCAGCTGCCCGGCGCGCGGCGCTGGCCCACCACACCTATGCCATCCGGGCTTTGGAGGTCGAAGAAACACTGGAGGGACAGAACGTGGGATCGGTAGCGGGATGAAGATCGTTATTCTGGGACTTTCCATCACCTCCTCCTGGGGCAACGGCCACGCCACGACCTATCGCGCGTTGGTGCGGGCGCTGCACCGGCGCGGACACGAGGTCCTGTTCCTGGAGCGCAATGTCCCCTGGTATGCGGACAATCGCGACATGCCCCGGCCGGAATTCTGCACCGTCAAGCTCTATACGAGCCTGCGCGACCTGGTGCGCCGTTTCTCCGGCGTGGTGGCAAGCGCCGATCTGGCGATGGTCGGCTCGTTCGTGCCGGACGGGATAGAAGTCGGCGAATGGGTGAGCGAAACGGCTAGCGGCATCTCCGCCTTCTACGACATCGATACGCCGGTCACGCTGGCGAAATTGCAGGCGGGAAATTGCGACTACCTTTCAGCGGAACTGGTATCGCGCTTCGATCTGTATCTGTCCTTCACCGGCGGCCCGGTGCTCGAGCGGCTGGAGCGCGCCTTCGCTGCGCGGCGCGCGCGGGCGCTCTATTGCTCGGTCGATCCGGACCTCTATCGGCCGGCGCGCGCAACGCCGCGCTGGGAGCTTGGCTACATGGGCACGTATTCGGCCGATCGGCAGCCCAAGCTCGAATCCCTGCTACTCACCCCTGCCCGGCGCCTGACCGACCGTCGTTTCGTGGTCGCCGGCGCGCAATATCCGCGCGATGTCGACTGGCCCGCAAACGTGGAGCATATCGAGCACCTGGCGCCCGACCGCCACGCCGCCTTCTACAATGCCCAGCGCTTCACCTTGAATGTCACGCGGGCCGACATGACGGCGCTCGGCTGGTCGCCCAGCGTGCGCCTGTTCGAGGCCGCGGCATGCGGGACGCCGATCATCTCCGACCATTGGAGCGGCATCGAGAGCTTCTTCCGGCCAGAGGCGGAGATCTTCCTGGCGCGATCGCCGGATGAAGTCGACCGCATCCTGCAGCAGACGAGCGATACGGACCGTCGCAAGGTCGCCGCCGCTGCCCGCGCCCGCGTCCTTAACGCCCACACCGCGCTGCACCGGGCGATCGCCCTGGAGCGATATGTGCGCGAGGTCACGGTCAGCGGCCTCAGCCAGCCCAGGCCGCGGCGGGCGGCGAGCGTTGCCTGATCGGGAACAGGGCGATATCCCGCCCCTCCGCCAGTCGAGGATCCAGCAGGTCGGTCGTTTCCGAGCACACCGCCAAGACGTGGTTCGTTGCCGGTCGCTGTGGAACCATCAAGTGGCAAAGCGCGATCGACGGAACGGGAGACCCCGGCAGCCGGTTGATAAAGGCCTGACACCATCATTGGAGGAAGCTTTGGCCAGCGCGGATGAAAGATTGATGGAATGGCTGCGCGACGCCCATGCCATGGAGGAACAGGCGGAGCAGATGCTGGAGAGCACATGCGACCGGCTCGAGAACTATCCGGAACTGCGTGAACGGCTCGACGCTCACCGCGCCGTTTCGCGACGCCATGCCGATCTCGTGCGCCAATGCATCGAGCGGCGCGGCGGAAGCCGTTCGGCGATCAAGGACGCTGCCGGAAAGCTGATGGCCTTCGCCCAGGGCGCCAGCGGCCTTTTTGTCGGAGACGAGGTGGTGAAAGCCATGCTCGCGACCTCCACCCTAGAGCAGATGAAGATCAGCTCCTACGAGATCCTGAAAGTGACGGCCAGGACAGTGGGGGATGCGGAGACGGAGCGCACCTGCGAGGAAAGCCTGCGCGAGGAGCAGCAGATGGCGGATTGGCTGGAGGACAATCTCGAGCCGATCACACAGACCTATCTGCAGCGCGAAGAGATCCCCGGAGCAACCGCCAAGCATTGAGAGCTCAGATGCCCCGTCGACCGACGCGCAGATTGCAGCCGGAGCCTGCGGAGGGCTCGCGCAGAACCGTTGAGCACGAACTGAAGCGCCAGAATAAGGACATATCCTCGCGAGGATCCGAGCGTCCCGCCGGTGAGGATACGCGCCACCCCGCCAACGGGCCAGACCGAAAGGTAAAGGACCGGTCCTGAACCGAGCGGCGGCATCTACCGCGGCAAGGGCATGGGTCGGATCGCGAGCCTGCTCGTCGCCACCGCCTTCGTGCACCCGCCGATTCTGGCACGCGTGGGGCCGGCGCGAGGTTCTCTTGAAATTGAACGGAGCCGGAATGCGCCCTGACCCAGGCAAGGCGACCACGGATCAACTGCGGGACGACATCGACAAGGGCCGGACGGGCGAGAAGGTCTGCTTTCCCGACCCGGCCGCCGCGCCCCTCGGCACCGATGACGAGGCCGCCGGCAGCCCGACTCCCGCCGAGCAGGTCGCGGCGACCCGCCGTGACGAACGCGCCAGGGCGGACCGGATGCGGGCCGGGCAATCGCGCGTGCAGGCACGGACCTGGCTGGCACTGGCAGTGACGGTGGCCGTCATTGCCCTTCTTCTGTGGGTGGCGGTGCGCTAGCTGTCGACGCCGCCACGCGCTCCTGGAGCTGCTCGAGGAACCTGACCAGCGCCTCCTGGGGTTCATCCACCTCGCCACGCAGGGCGACAACGCCCCATTGCTTGAGGACTGCCGCCTGCATCTCGTTGTCATGCGCCATGAAGACAAACGAGGCCGGCCGGTGCCGCGCATAGCCGGATTTCTCCCAGGTGCGCCAGAGCCAGTGCAGGAGCAGGCGGATATTCATGTCGCTCATGCTGTAGCCCAGGAACAGGACCGTCATGCCGAGCGCATCGGCGCGAAACTTGATATCGAGCGGTGAATCGAAGCGCAGGCGGTCGAAGTAATCCGTCTCGGTGATGACCAGGGACTCCGCGACGTCGAAGTCGCCGTGGAACTTGACGATCTGGGTCACGCCCTCCCGCACTTTCGCGAGATCGCGCGCAGTCGCAACCTTGACATAGGGCTTGCCCTGGGATTCGAAGGCGGCCTCGATGTTGCGGTCGTAGTTCGTCGTGTACACGATCGGGAAATCGAGCTGGACGATGAGCTCATGGATCCGGGAATGCGGAACCCGCTCGCGCGCGAGATCCCTGTTCTGATCCATCCAGCGCCTCAGCGAGCAAACGTCGCCGCGCTTGATCCTGTAGTATTCCGCCAGCGTGCGATAGCTGTCCGCCCCGGAGATGCGCGCCGCCTCCAGCCCCAGTTCCGCGCACATGTTCTCGATCAGGTCGCGCCAAGAAGGCAGACCGAGGGACACGGACAGCCCCGCGCCGGCGAACAGGATAACGCGCCGCTCGGCAATGCTCCGGGAGAGCGCGTCTAGGGGGTCGTTTCCGCCATCCACGCCCTGAGCCTCCAAGAGCCCGCCTCCCGGGCCCCGCCTCGGGCCGGGCGCCGCCTCAGCCGTCCTCGCCGTTGCGGCTGATGAACTTATTGAAGTAGCTCCGCTTGCCGTCGCTCGTCTCTTCCTCGTGCAGGAAGGCGAGCGCGCGGTCATCGAAGATCTGGAAGAACTCGTCCCACTCGATGGGGCTCAGGCTCTCTTCCGGCTCGCCGAAGTCGATGCGCAGGATGCCGCTGCCCTTCCGGCCATCGGTAGCGGCCACCTTCGCGGGCTTGCCGCGGCGAGCCTCCACCCAGGCGCGGATTTCCTCATGATCGGTCGTGGTCGTAGCGCCGGCCTTGGCGGCCTTGCTCTTGCCGGTCTGCTCGGGTGCCGCATGTGCTCTCGCCATAGCCTGCTCCTTGTTGCGACGCGTTGATGTCCAATTGGAACAGCCGGGGATCGGCGGCGTTCCGGCCCGGCTGGCGGGCTGAAGGCGGGTGAACCTTTCCCCGCCCCGGCCGTTGACACTCTGCCGCCCTGCCAGGGGTCCGGGCAGCGGCGCGCGCCGAGGCTTGGAAGCGGCAAAGATCAAAACGAGGGCTGCAACACGGAGAGACGGGTGCCAGGAGAGCCGGGCACGATATCCGATCGCCGGGTCAGGCTGCAGCGCCTTAACCAGGTAGCGCGGTTCGCCTTTCCGCAGCGCCATGCCATCGCCATCATCCTCGGCTTCACCCTGGCCGTAGCGGCGATCAGCGCCGTCGAGCCCCTGATTCTCAAGGCCCTGTTCGACGAACTCGCCGGCGCGCGCAGCCATCAGACGCTCATCATCTCCGTGGCAACGCTGCTTGGCCTGGCGATCGCCCGCGAGCTGCTGGACGGCGCCGCCAACTGGCTGACCTGGCGGACGCGCATCGGCCTGCAATATGCGCTGCTCGAGGCGACGGTCGGCAAGCTCCACAAGATGCCGCTCCGGATTCAGCGCAGCGAAGGCGTCGGCGCGATCATGACGCGGCTCGACCGCAGCATCCAGGGCTTCACCTCGGCGGTCACGCTGCTTCTGTTCAATGTCCTGCCCTCCGTGATCTTCCTGTTGATCGCCATCTGGATCATGCTGGAGCTGGAGTGGCGGCTGGCGCTCGTCGTCCTCTCCTTTGCGCCGATGCCGGCGTTGATCGCCATGCGCGCGGCCCCGGAGCAGGTCGAGCGGGAGCGCTCGCTGCTGGACCAATGGGCGCACATCTATTCGCGCTTCAACGAGGTTCTCTCCGGCATCGTGACGGTGCGCAGCTTTTCCATGGAGGAGACCGAGAAGGGGCGGTTCCTGAAGGATGTCGCGGCCGCCAACCGGCTGGTGGTGCGCGGGGTCGCGACCGATGCCAGCTACGGCGCGGTGAGCAACGTCGTCGTGGCCGTCGCCCGGATCTGGGCCGTGGGACTGGGCGCTTATCTCGCAATCCGGGGCGAAGTCACCATCGGCACGATCGTCGCCTTCCTCGGCTATGTCGGTGGCTTGTTCGGGCCGGTGCAGGGCCTGAGCGGCGTCTACTCGGCGCTGCGCCGGGCTTCGGTTTCCCTGGACGAGATATTCCGCATCCTGAACGTCCAGGAGCATCTCGGCGACTCCCCGGAGGCCGAGGAACTCGACGGCGTCCAGGGCGACGTGTGGTTCGACAATGTCCACTTCCGATACGAGCAGGCGGGCCGTCCGCTCCTGGACGGCATCACGCTGCACGTGGCGCCCGGACAGACCATCGCGATCGTCGGGCCGAGCGGCTCCGGCAAGACGACCCTGATGGCGCTCCTCATGCGCTTCTATGATCCAACGGAGGGCCGCATCCTCCTTGATGGACGCGACCTGCGCACGATCAAGCAGAGCGCTCTACGCCGGAATATCGGCGTCGTGCTGCAGGATCCATTGCTGTTCAACGACACGGTCCTGGCCAACATTGCATACGGCAGAATCGGCGCCAGCGAGGAGGAAATCATCGCCGCCGCGCGGGCCGCCAATGCCGATGAATTCATCCGCCGCCTTCCCGAAGGCTATGCCACCATGGTCGGGGAGCGCGGCGCGTTGCTGTCCGTCGGCGAGCGGCAGCGCATCACCATCGCGCGGGCGCTCCTGAAGAATCCCGCCATCCTGGTGCTGGACGAGGCCACCTCGTCCCTGGACGCGGAATCGGAGGAGGCGGTCCAGACCGCGATCGAATCCCTCGTGCGGGACCGCACCACCTTCATCATCGCCCATCGTCTGGCGACCGTGATCAATGCCGACCGGATCCTCGTTCTCAAGGAGGGTCGGATCGTCGAGAGCGGCACGCACCTCGAGCTGCTGCAGCAGCGGGGCTATTACGCGTCCCTGGTCAAGCGGCAGAGCCGCGGCCTGATCGTCAATGAAGGCGAAGAACCGGGTGCGGGGCCGAGCGCCGGCGCCGGCATCTAGACCAGGGGCGCCGTCATGTCTCCAGAAGCGGGTTTTTTTAAGGTGGCGGGCGCAACGAGTTCGCCGGCATCGTGTTCATCAAAATCGAGCGATCCCGATAGCACCTGTGTGACCGACACCGCCCCTTCCCCAAGTAGGTTTCGGTCACGGGCGGCGAAGCACCACCGGAATGGCCCTCACCCGCTGGCCAGCTTCGCCGCCGGCCTTATTGACCCTTCAGTCACCCGCTGATTGCCGGGTTTCCGGCCACCGCTAGATCGCCGGGCTAGATCGCCGGCTTCCTGAAGTCGCAGAGCAACTCCAGGCGCTCGCGGTCCAGAATGGCGACGCGGCCTGGCCTCAGCTCGATCAGGTTTTCCCGGCGCAATTGCTGCAATGTTCGGTTCACATGGACCAGACTGAGACCGAGCGCCTCGCCGAACTGCGACTGGGTGAGCGGCAGGGGAAACCGGCCATCCTGGGCCAAGCCCACATCTTCCATCCTGTAATGCAGTTCCAGCAGCAGATGCGCCATCCGCTCCAGCGCGGTCAGGCGCCCGAGGCGCAGAATCTGGTCCAGCAGCCGGGCCTGCATCCAGATGACGCTCATCCGGCATGCCTGGATGATGTTGGGCACGCTCTGATCGGCCCGATCGATCGCCTCCGCCAGCCTAGTGGAGTTCAGCAGCCTGAGATCAGTCATGGCCACAATCGTGGATTGGATGGCCGGGTGATGGACCTCGCTCAATCCGATGGTATCGCCGGGCAGGAAGAAGCTGACGATCTGCCGCCGTCCGTCCGGCAGCACGCGCAGCCGGCAGGCCCAGCCTGCCCCGACGATCCAGGGTGTAAAATCGAGGCTACCCCCCTTGTTGACATGGGCGCCGGCCTGGAAGACATGCGGCGGCAGGTCCAGCGTCTCTATGAAGCGTTCTTCATGCGGGGTGAGAGGGACGAGGGTCCGCAACCGGCACAGGAACGGCGCCGTCAGTTTCCGAAACTGATCGTCGCCCAACATCCCTAATCCGAGCCGACTCATTCCCGAGGCCATCCGATGTGCCCGTATCCCTACCCCATGCTTCGGCCGCTCGCCCCGCGTTCCGATGACCGAGCACCCCGTGTCACGCCACTCACCGCACCGCGTTTGCGCAAAGGTGCACACCCGCCTCCATAGCCGCGCCAGGGCCAAAGACGAGTGAAGATGTGGAGAGCCGGCGGCCGAAGACCCTTCCGGCGAGCGGGATTGGCGGCTCTGGCTCTCCCGGTGCGGCGTAAACCGCGCAATGCAGACTTCGTTCCACGCCGTTGCGTGCCGCATGGATCAGGAGCTAGCGATAGCCAGTCGTGTCGGCCGGCTTTCCTGCGTCCTGCACTTCCACGACGTAGCGCCATGCGTCGGGTCGGGAGCCATCGAGGTCGGTGAAGCCGTAGGCCTTGGCAAGTTGCCCGCTGGATAGCGATTGCCCGTTCCAGCGGGCGCGGTCGGGGTCGGCGGCCAGGGCCGCAATGGCGCGGCCGACAAAGCGCGGCGTCTCGGAGATCGCGAAGTGGGGGATGCGCTGGGTGGCGTCGCGCCAGGTCTCCTCCGTCACTCCGAACGCCTCCAGCATCATCTCCGAACGCAGCCAGCCGGGCGTGATGGAGACAGAGGTCGCGCCATGCGGCGCCAGATCCTTGGCGTGCGCCCAGCCCAGGCGGTTCACCGAAACCTTGGCGAGATCGTAGAACGGATTGATCCGATAGTGCCCCGCATTGTACTCGTCCGTGCCGTCGGTCACCTCCACCAGCAGGCCACCGGGACGCGCGATCAGCAGCGGCAAGGCGAAATGCGCGGTGATGAGATGCGTGCGCACGCCGAGATCGAGCAGGCGCAACCCGTTCTCCAGATTGTGCTCCCAGACCGGCTTGTCCCACTCCTTGAGCGTTTCGCCGCCCCATACATCGTTCACCAGGATGTCGAGCCGTCCCTGCTCCGCCCGGATATGGGCGACCAGGCCTTCGACCTGATCCGGCACCAGATGGTCGACCTGCCTCGCGATGCCGGTGCCGCCGGCGGCCGATACGAGCTCCGCCGTTTCCTCGATGGTCTCGGCCCGCTGATATTCGGATTGATGGCCGCGCGTGGTCCGGCCGGTTACATAGACCGTGGCGCCTGCCGCGCCCAGCTCGACGGCGATCCCACGCCCGGCGCCGCGCGTGGCGCCAGCGACCAGGGCGATCCTGCCTCGCAGGGACATTGGTTTTCTCCCGTTCTCGGTTGACGGACGGCCCTCCCGTCCGAATATATGAACGCTCGTTCGGTTATGCAATATATATAAATGATCATTCGGTTATAAAAGGGACTGAGAATGCCAAGGCCTAAGATGCTGCCCGACACGGACGTGCTCGAAGCGGCCTACACGCTCATGCAGCGCCGCGGGCCGGAGGCGCTCACCTTCTCCACGCTGGCGGAAGCCTGCGGACTCTCCGCCTCGACGCTCGTCCAGCGCTTCAGGAGCAAGGCCGATCTCATCCGCGGCGCGCTCTCCCATGCCTGGGACGGGCTGGACGAGAAGACCGCAACCATCTCAGCAAAGGTTTCGAAGACGCCGGAGGGTGCGATCCAGTTCCTGACGGCCCTGTCGCGCGATTATGGCGGGATCGAGGCCTATGCCGACGCGCTGCTTATCCTGCGCGAGGATCTGCGCGACCCGGCCTTGCGCGCACGCGGCGCGAAGTGGAAGGCCGCGCTGTCACGCACGCTGGAGGATTGTTTCGCCGGGAGCCCGCGCGTGCCCAAGGACATCGGCATCCTGATGGCCACGCAGTGGCAGGGCTCGTTGCTGTGGTGGAGCTTCGATCCGCGCGGGCGCGTGGAGGACTATGTCGAGGAGGGCTTGAAGCGCTTCGTCGCCGCGATCCTGGACACCAGGGGACGCAGCGCATCGGCACTGACAGTGGCGGCCAGGGGCCGCGCCGGCACGGCGCGGCCGAGGCGCTCCTGAGCGCCGGCGGCACGCGGGCCCCGCAACGGAGGGTGCAGGCGGCCTGTTTCCATCTACAACGGATGGAGGCAGCCATGCCAGGCACATCACTCGCCAACAGGATCGCGTTCGTCACCGGATCCGATTCGGGGATCGGCCAGGCCATCGCAGAGGAATTCGCCAAAGCCGGCGCCGACGTGGTCGTGACTTTCCACACCGATTCTGAAGGCGCGAAGGAGACGGAGCGGCGCGTAAGTGCAGCCGGACGACGCGCCTGCGTGCTGCCGATGAATGTCTGCGACGAGAGCAGCGTCGCATTGGTTTTCCAGGAGGCGGAGTTGCGCCTCGGGATCCCGGATATCCTGGTCAACAATGCGGGCGTGGGCGGCAAAGGCACTTCCGTTGCCGACACCAGGACCGAGGATTTCGATCTGGTCGTCAAGACCGACCTCTATGGCCCGTTCTTCTGCGCGCGCGAATTCATCCGGCGCCGGCAGAAGGCGGGCGGCCACGGCAAGCTCATCAACATCACCTCTGTGCATGATACGATCCCCAGCCCGAACCAGGCGGCCTATGGCGCGGCAAAAGGCGGTCTCCTCACCTTCACGCGCAGCTTGGCGCTGGAGCTTGCGCCCCTGCGGATCAACGTGAACGCGATCTCGCCGGGCCTCATCAGGACACCCATGACCAGCAAGCGCACCGAGGATCCCGCGCGCATGAAGGAGGAACTGCCCCACATCCCGTGGAACCGGCCCGGCGAGCCGCGCGAGGTCGCACGCCTCGCGCTCTACCTGGCGTCCGATGACGCCGACTATGTCACCGGCCAGAACTTCACGATCGACGGCGGCCTAGAAATGAACTGGGGCCAGGGCGCCTGAACGATCAGCGGCTCGCGAGGAGCGCTTCCACTTCGGCGAGGCGCGGCATGGATGGCGCGGTGCCGGCACGCGTGACCGAGATCCCAGCGACGGCGCAGCCGAAGCGCGCCGCTTCCACCGGGTCCGTGCCACGCGCGATGGCGGCCGCGAAGCCGCCGACGAAGGCATCGCCCGCGCCCGTCGTCTCCATCACCGGACCGGCGGAGAACGCGGGAATCTCTATCGAGCTCCGCGCATTGTGCAGCAGCGCGCCGCGCGCGCCGAGGGTGATCAGCGCATTGCGCGCGCCCTTGGCCAGCAGGGCATCGCCGACGCGGCGCGCATCCGCCAGCGTATCCACCGACAGGCCGGTCAAGGTCGCGGCCTCGGTCTCGTTCGGCACGATGTAGTCGCAGAGCGGGTAAATCGCATCCGGAATCGGCTCGGCCGGCGCGGGATTGAACACGGTCGTGACGCCGGCGGCCCGGGCAATCTCCAGCCCGCGCTGGGCGGCGCCGATCGGCTGCTCCAGTTGCGTCACGAACACCCTTGCATTGCGGATCGAATCCCCGGCGGCGTCGACGTCGGCAACGGAGATCGTGCCGGCCGCGCCGGGATAGACGATGATGGCGTTCTCGCCCGTATCATGATTGACGAAGATGAAGGCCCCACCCGTCGGCTCCGTATCCGACAGCGCGGCGCGCGCCTGGATGCCTTCCTCTTTCCAGGTCTTGAGCGCGATGTCGCCGAAAGCGTCGCGCCCGATCTTGGAGATGAAGGTCACCTTGGCGCCGACGCGCGCGGCGGCCACCGCCTGGTTCGAACCCTTGCCGCCCGGTCCCATCTGGAAGCCTGAACCCGCGATGGTCTCGCCGATCTTGGGTAGCCGGCCGGCGCGGAACGCAAGGTCGGCGACGAAGATGCCCAGAATGGCCACTCCCTCCTGCGCGGCCATTCGCCTACTCCTTCGGTGGGATCACGCCCTTGGTGAAGATGAAGCAGCCGTAGAACCGGGTCTCGGCGGTGGTGATGACGCAATAGGCCTTCCTGGCATGCTCGTAGAACGCCATGCGCTCGATCGAGCCCATGGGCCAGGCCTTGCCCTCGGCGCGGTCGATCTCCGCCTGCACCTCCCTCTGGACATCCGGGATCTCGGCCGGCTTGCCGACCACTTCCATCCGCGACACGGCGTGCTCGACGAAGCTATCGAGCGGCATCACAGACAGAACGGCGCGCGCCGCGCGCGGGCAGCCGGCGTCGATGCGCAGGAGTTTTCGCAGCACCGTCTTGCGCGCAACCGAGTCGGAAGGAAAATTGGTGTCGCTGAGGACCAAGGTGTCGCCATGGCCCATGGCGCGCAGCGCGTAGAGCACATCCGCATTGAGCAGAGGATCGAGATTCTTCAGCACGGCCTGCCTCCCCTGTGTTCTGGATTGCCGCCCATCTTGGCTATTCCCCGTAGGGAATCCAGATATTCTTCACCTGCACGGCATGACGCAACAGGATCGGCCCTTCCGCCGCCGCGGGATCGTTCCAGTCCGTCTCAAGCCCATGATCGACCAGGGTGCGCTTGAGGTTGCCGATCGAGCGCTTTTCCGCGAGCGCCGACGCGCTCTTCGAGCCGAACACCCAGAGCGCATCGACGTCGTCGTGATCGGCCAATACCTTGGCCAGATCCTCGCGCGCGCCGGTCACGATGTTGATCACGCCCGCCGGCGCATCGGAAGTCTCCAGCACCTGGTAGAAATCGGTTGCGCAGAGCGGATGAAGCTCGCTCGGCACCACTACCACGCGGTTGCCGACCGCGATCAGCGGCGCCACCAGGCTGATGAAGGATAGCAGCGGCGCCTCGTCCGGGCACACCACCCCGACCACGCCGATCGGCTCGTTCATCGCCAGCGCCACGCCGCGCAGCGGCGGTGCGTGGACTCTGCCCTCGAACTTGTCAGCCCAGGCGCCGTAAGAGAAGAGTCGGTCGATGGTGGCTTCAACCTCTGCTTTCGCCCGCGCCGAGGATGCGCCGGTCATGGCCGAGATGCGGGCCGCGAATTCTCTGGCCCGCGCGGACAGGTTCTCCGCAATGTAGTAGAGGATCTGCGCGCGGTTGTGGCTGGTGGCGCGCGACCAAGCCTCGGCAGCGCGCGCGGCGGCGACGGCGTTGCGGATGTCCTTTCGGTTGCCTTCGCCGACCTCGCCGACCAGCTTGCCCGAAGGCGAGACGATGGCGCGCGAGTAGTTGCCGTCCGGCCGCACCTGCTTGCCGCCGATGAACAGCTTGGCGGTACGGTCGAGAACCGGCGTATCGAAGCCTCCCGGGGCGATCTGAAGCTGCGGCTGCTCCGCGACCTTGCGCGGCTTGCGGTTGGCCCAGGCTTTCGGTTTCAAATACTCGTACGCGCCCTCCTTGCCGCCTTCGCGGCCGAAGCCGGATTCGCGATAGCCGCCGAACCCGACGGCCGCATCGAACAGGTTGGTGGCGTTCACCCATACCACGCCCGCCTGCAGCTTCGGCGCGATGTCGAGCGCGAGGCCGATGGTCTCGCTCCAGATGCTGGCGGCAAGGCCATAGCGCGTGTTGTTGGCGAGCGCGACCGCCTCGTCCGGCGTGCGGAACGTCATCGCGACGATGACGGGGCCGAAAATCTCCTCCTGCATCACCGTCGCGGTCGGCTGCACATCGCTGAGCAGCGTCGGCGGGAAGAAGCAGCCTTCCTTCGGCAGGGCGAGATCGGGTTGGTAGATCGAGGCGCCCTCCGCGAGTCCGGTCTGCACCAGGGATTGGATGCGCTGGAGTTGCACCGGCGCGACGATCGCACCCATGTCAATCGCCTTGTCGAGCGGGTGGCCGACACGCAGCCTGCTCATGCGGCGCTTGAGGCGGTTCAGAAAGTCCTCCGCGATACCCTCCTGCAGGAGCAGGCGCGAGCCGGCGCAGCAGACCTGGCCCTGGTTGAGCCAGATGCCGTCCACGACGCCTTCGACCGCGCCGTCGAGATCGGCGTCATCGAAGACGATGAAGGGGGATTTGCCGCCCAGTTCCAGCGTCAGCGCCTTGCCGGTTCCCGCTGTTTTTTCCCGGATCAAGCGCCCCACCTCGGTCGAGCCGGTGAAGGCGATCTTGTCGACATCCGGATGTTCGACCAAGGCGGCACCGGTCGCGCCATCTCCCGTTACGATGTTGAGCACGCCGGCCGGCAAGCCCACCTGGGTCGCGATCTCCGCGAACAGCAGCGCCGTCAGCGAGGTGAATTCCGCCGGCTTCAGCACCACCGTGTTGCCGAGCGCGAGCGCCGGCGCCAGCTTCCAGGCCAGCATCAGAAGCGGGAAGTTCCAGGGGATGATCTGCCCCACCACGCCGGCCGGAACGTGGTCGGCGAACTCGCGTTCCTGCAACTGGGCCCAGCCGGCGTGATGATAGAAGTGCCGTGCCACCAGCGGGATATCGAGATCGCGCGTTTCGCGCACCGGCTTGCCGACGTCGATCGATTCCAGGACAGCGAACAACCGGCCGTGACGCTGCACCGCGCGCGCCAGCGCATAGAGATGCCGCGCCCGCGCCGGGCCGCCCATCTTCGCCCAGGGTCCTTGCGCCTTGCGCGCCGCCGCGAGCGCGGCATCGACATCGGCCGCATTGCCGGCCGCGATGCGCGCGAGGTTGACGCCGGTTGCCGGCTCGATCGTGTCGAGATGGGTGCCACCGGACGGCGGCGCGAACTTGCCTTCGATGAAATGGCCGAAGGTGGCATCGTGCCGCTTGAGCCAGGCCCGCGCCTCGGTATCGGCTTCCGGCGCGGGGCCATAGGACATCTCGTCGAAGTAACGCGCAACGCTCATGGCGATCATCCCACCGGATGGCGATTGAAGGCCGAATAGCGGCCGGTCACGTGATGCTCGAGCTGGCGCTCGATATCGGCGAGCAGGCTGGAGGCGCCGACGCGGAAGTAGTCCGGCTCCAGCCAGTCGCGGCCGAGCTCTTCCTTTATCATGATCTGGTAATTCAGCACGTCCTTGGCGGCGGAAATGCCGCCCGCCGGCTTGTAGCCAACCATGAATCCGGTGCGCGTGTGATAGGCGCGGATCATGCGCAGCATGATGAGCGTGACGAGGAGCGTTGCATTGACGCTCTCCTTGCCGGTCGAGGTCTTGATGAAGTCGGCGCCCGCCATCATGCAGACGAGGGACGCGCGCGCCACGTTGCGCAGGGTCTTGAGGTCGCCGGTCGCCAGGATCGCCTTCACATGGGCATCGCCGCAGGCAGTGCGGAAGTTACGCATCTCGTCATAGAGCGCCTGCCAATTGCCGGTCAGCACATGCTCGCGCGTGATGACGATGTCGATCTCTTTCGCGCCGTCCCGCACCGAGGCTTCGATCTCCTTCAGCTTCACGTCATGCGGGACGAGGCCGGCCGGAAATCCGGTTGAAACCGCCGCCACCGGTACATCGCTGCCTTCCAGCGCCTCGACCGCGGTCCTCACGAAGCGGTGGTAGACGCAGATCGCGCCGGTGGTGATGCGCCGGTCCGTCATGCCCAGTGCCTCCAGGACGTCGCGGCGGATCGGTGACCTCGCTTTTGCGCACAGGCGGCGCACGCGGCCCGCCGTGTCGTCGCCGCTGAGCGTGGTAAGGTCGATGCAGGTGACCGCCTTCAGCAGCCAGGCGGCCTGCGCGTCCTTCTTGACGGTGCGGCGGCCGGGCAGGGTCGCCGCACGCCGCTCCGCCGCCGACAGGTTGACGCGCACCTCACGGACCCAGCCGAGGTCCAGGGGGCAGGCCTCATTGCGCGCCGGAACGTTGTGCCCAGGCTCGAGACGGCTGATCGGGGCGATCTTCAGCTCCGCCATGGGAGATCTCCAGCAGGAGTGCTGCAACAAGAACGGCGGCCACGCTCACGATCGCGCTGGAGGCTCGGCCCGTTCGCTCACACCATCCTATAACGTTCTAATCCTAACAAGCCTCAAAAATCATATCACCTAGGCTACCTCAAGGCCTTTGGTCGGTGCTCGGTTTCTCCCACAGATTGATGCCGAGATCGATCGCGTGCTGATCGATCGCCGCCAACTCGGCCGCGGTGAATTCGAGATTCTTGAGCGCACCGACATTGTCAGTGACCTGCGCGGCGCTGCTCGCACCGAGCAGCGCCGAGGTCACGCGCTGATCCCGCAAAGTCCAGGCGAGCGCCATTTGCGCCAGGCTCTGGCCGCGCTCCTTGGCGATCTCGTTCAACGCTTTGACATGCGCGAGATTCTCGGGTTTCACGTGATCCTGCTTGAGCGATCCGCCACCGGGGCGGTTGATGCGCGCCTCGGCCGGGATGCCGTTGAGGTACTTCTCCGACAACAGACCCTGCGCCAGGACCGAGAAGGCGATGCAGCCCATGCCGGTCTCCTCCAGCGCGTCGAGCAGGCCGCGCTCGATCCAACGATTGAACATGTTGTAGGCCGGCTGGTGGATGAGGCAGCGCACGCCCATTTCCTGCAGCAGCTTCGCCGCCTCGCGTGTCTTGCCCGGGGAGTATGACGAGATGCCGACATAGAGCGCCTTGCCCTGCTGCACGGCGGTGGCCAGCGCGCCCATCGTCTCCTCGAGCGGCGTGTCGGGATCGAAGCGGTGGGAATAGAAGATGTCGACATAGTCGAGGCCGAGGCGCTTCAGACTCTGGTCCAGGCTCGCGAGGACATATTTGCGGCTGCCGCCGCCCTGGCCATAGGGGCCCGGCCACATGTCCCAGCCGGCCTTGGAGGAAATAATGAGCTCATCGCGGTAGGGCTTGAGGTCTTCCCGCATCAGGCGGCCGAAATTGACTTCCGCGCTGCCCGGAGGCGGACCGTAATTGTTCGCGAGGTCGAAATGGGTGATGCCGAGATCGAAGGCGGTGCACACCATCTCGCGCTGCACCGCGTAAGGCGTGGCGTTGCCGAAATTGTGCCACAGGCCGAGGGACAGCACCGGCAACTGCAGGCCGCTCCGGCCGCAAGGGCGGTATTGCATCATCTCGTAGCGCTGCGCATGGGCGGTATAGCTCATGGGGACATCCTCCGCTGGCAGGATGCGTAGAAGGTGCGGCGAAACACGGCCTGGGGCAACCGCGATCCGGTCAGGGATATGACCGACCCAAAGCGGAATCGGTTGCGGTTTTCCGACAGGGCCCTAGTGTTGTGCTTCGCTGTTCGCCGCAAGGGCGATGGAGTTCATGCGAGGGAAGCCATGAAGGTTGTCATCACCGGTGGCGCAGGGTTCATCGGCCTGCAACTGGCGCGCCGCCTGACCGCGCTCGGCACGCTGACCGGCCCGTCCGGCCGCCCGGAGAAGATCGACGAGGTCCTGCTGTTCGACGTCGTGACGCCGGAAAACCGGCCGCAGGGCCTCGACCAGCGCGCAAAGTTCGTTTCCGGGGAAATTGCCGACAAGGCGACGGTGAAGCGGCTGTTCGACCGGCCGGATCTGTCGGTGTTTCACTTGGCGTCGGTGGTCAGCGGCGGGGGCGAGCAGGATTTCGACCTCGCGATGCGGGTCAATCTCGACGGCAACCTGCACGTGCTGGAATCGGCGCGGGCGCTCGGCTCCAGGCCGCGCGTGGTGTTCGCGAGCTCGATCGCCGTGTTCGGCGGCAAGGCCATGCCGAAGCATGTCGGCGACACCACCAAGCAGACACCCCAGACCACCTATGGGATGACCAAGGCGATCGGGGAGCTGCTGGTCAACGATTACACCCGCAAGAGCTTCATCGACGGCCGCTCGGCCCGGCTGCCGACCGTCATCATCCGCCCCGGCAAGCCGAACAAGGCGGCCTCCAGTTTCGCGAGCGGCGTGTTCCGCGAGCCGCTGAACGGCATAGAATGCGTGCTGCCGGTCGGCACCGAGGCGGTGATGCCCCTCGCCGGCTATCGCACCATCGTCGAGTGCCTCGTCAAGCTGCATGAAGCGCCGGGCGACAAGCTGGGCGAGGACCGTGCCGTCAGCCTGCCCTCGCTCGACGTCACGGTCGCGGACATGATCGCGGCGCTGAAGCGCGTCGCCGGCAACCGCAAGCTCGGCGATATCCGCGTCGAGAAGGATCCGGTGATCGAGAGGATCGTCGCCACCTGGCCGGTCGGCACTACGTTCGAGCGCGCGCTGGCGCTTGGGCTGCCGAAGGATCCGGATCTGGACTCGATCGTGAAGGCGTATATCGAGGACTTCTTGCCCCGATAGATCGCGCTCAACTCCGGGCGAGCGGGAGAACGGCTACGGATTCGGAAAACGCTTGCGCAGATCGGCGACCTGCTCGGGCGTCAGGTAGCGTGTCGGGCGGCCGTGCAGCAGCAGGTAGAGCCGCGCGGTTTCTTCCAGTTCCTCGATCGCATTCACCGCGGCGCTGAGCGTCGAGCCGGCAACGACGGGGCCGTGATTGGCGAGCAGCACGGCGGAATGCTTGGCCGCCAGCCTGCCAACCGCTTCCGCCAGCGTCGGATCGCCCGGCGCGTAATAGGGAATGAGCGGCAGCTTGCCGACGCGCATCACATAATAGGCCGTGATGGGCGGCAGCACGTCTTCCGGGTCGATGCCATCGAGGCACGAGACGGCGACGGAATGCGTGGAATGCAGATGCACCACCGCACCCGCGCCGGCACGCTCGCGATACATGGCGAGATGCAGGACGCTCTCCTTGGTTGGCGCGTCGCCGCCGACATGCTTGCCCGACCCGTCGAGCTTCGACAGCCGCGCGGAATCGAGCGCACCGAGCGAGACGTTGGTCGGCGTCATCAGCCAGCCATCCTCGGTCCGCAAACTGATATTGCCGGAGCTGCCGAAGGTCAGACGCCGTTCGAACATGGAGCGGCCGTGGACGACCAGGGCTTCCCGTGCGTCTTTCATCGCAGCCTCTCCAGCGCCTTCACGAAGAAATCCTCGGCGCCAAAGTTCCCGGATTTCAGAGCGAGCGCAAGGCTCGTCCCACCCAGCGAGACGGTCGCCGGAATGCCGGGATCGATCTGCGGTCCGATGCGCAGCGCCTGCACGCCCAATGCCTGCACCACCGCGCCCGAACTTTCCCCGCCGGCGACAACCAGCCGCCGCACGCCGGCCGCGACCAGACCCCGCGCCAGCGCGGCGAGCGCATGTTCCACCAGGGATCCGGCGCGCGCACGACCGAGCTTCGCCTGCACCGCGTTGACGGATTCAGGCGCCGCGCTGGCATAGATCAGGATGGGGCCGGTCTCGAGCTCGGCCGCGGCCCAGGCCAGCGCCTCGGAGATCGCGACCTCTCCACGTTCCGCCAATGCGAGAGGATCGAGCTTGAGCGCGGGGCGGCGGGCCCGCATGTGCTCGACCTGCGCCAAGGTGGCGGGCGAGCAGGAGCCGGACAGGACCGCCCCCTTGCCCCCCACGTCCGGCAAGCCTTCAGCGCCCGCCCGGGCGGCGAGCAAGCCGGCGCGGCGGAAGTTTTCCGGCAGTTCCATGGCCGCGCCGGACCCGCCAGTGACCAGCGCAAGATCGCTGCAGGCCGCGCCGATACGCCGCAGATCCTCGTCCTCGATCGCGTCGACCACGGCGTAGGCGATGCCTTTCCGCCGCAATGCGTCGAAGGCGTCGCGCATCGCGGCCGGTCCCTTTCGCACAGTGGCAATAGGTACCAGACCCACCGACGCCTTGGTCTGCCGCCCCAGCACGCGCACCAGATTCGCATCGGTCATCGGCGTCAGCGGATGATGGCGCATCGGTGAATCCGACAGCAGCACATCGCCGACGAACGAGTGTCCGAGATAGATGGTGCGGCCGGTCTCCGGGAAGGCGGGACAGATCGTCGCGAAATCGGTCCTCAACTCCGCGCGCAGGGCATCGGCAACCGGGCCGATATTCCCCTCGTCGGTGGAATCGAATGTCGAGCAGTATTTGAGATAGATCTGCCGCGCGCCGGCTTGTTGCAGCCAACGGCATGATGCGACCGATTGCCCGACCGCCTCGACAGGCGGCGCGGTGCGCGACTTCAGGGCGATGACGATCGCCTCCGCATCCGCCGGCACGTCCACGCCGTCGGGCACGCCGATGACCTGGATGGTGCGCATGCCGTTGCGCACCAGCGTGTTGGCGAGGTCGGTGGCGCCCGTAAAGTCGTCGGCGATGCAGCCGAGTAGCAATGCGCCCCTTTGCGCCATCAGGCTCCCGCGATCCGCGCCACGGCGTAGGGCGCAAGTTCGATGTTGCCGATCTTCTTTAGCGCCTTCCCGTCCTTGTTGAGATGATCGGCATTCCTGGTCGCCGCGACGAAGCTGCCGGCGTCCAGCATGCGCAGCACGCCGCCACCGTTGAAGCCTGCCACCTTTGCGACCTGCGTCTCGCCGGTCAGGTTCGCCAGCCACAGCTCGGTGCCGGATTTCCCGCGGCAGGCCAGGGCCGCCACCTTGCTGGGCGCCGCCGACTTCACGCCGACCAGCTTGCCGCCGCCGGCGGCGGCAAGCCCCGCAACCACGTGATAGAGCGGATAGAGCGCCGGCGCGCCGATATCGTCGAAATAGGGCTGCGAGAAATTCGTGCGGCGATAGATCATGCCCGTTGGTCCAGTCGCCGCGCCCAGAGTGATCGCCCACAGGCCGCCGGGCGCCAGCGCCGCGACATAGCCGAGGGCCCAGGCCGCGCCGAACAAGCCGCGCTGGCGCGGATCCATGTCGGCCAGGCACACGCGGCCGTTGCCGGGATTGGACGCGGCCGACGCGCCATAGGGGTTGAGCCGCGCCGGAATGGAGCTGGGGCCGATGTGATAGGCCTTGCCGCCGATGAACGCCTTCGCCGATTGGACGACATAGGGCAGCGCCTCCAGGGTCTCCATCACCGAGACGTCGTCGGCGGCATGCACGATCGGGCAGGTTGTGTGGGTCACGAAATCCAGCAGCGCCGCCGGCGGACGCTTGCGGTTCAGCTCCGTGAAGAACGCGAAGGTGCCGCCGCCCAGCTTCACGCCCGGGAAAGCGGCGCGCGCCGCCTTGTAGATCGCTTCCAGCGTGGGTCCCTCCGGCCCCTTGCTGCCCGGCAGCACGCCGCGAAGGTCCATGGCCGGGGAAACCGCGACCGCTGCGGGCGTCAGCTTCGCGTCCCTGGCGGCGGTGGCGATCCGCGCCAGCTCAACATCCGGCGCCTGCTCGCCCGGGAGGATGACCTCCAGGATCACATCCGCCTTAGTCGCCTGGCCGAGCCGCTGATAGGCGCCGAGCGTGCCGGCCAGCCCGCCACGCCGCCCATCGGTTTCGCAGACCAGATGCGGCACGCCCGAAGCCGCGATCTGCGCCGCGTTGGACAAGGCGGCCTCGGCCTCCGCAGCCGGGATGGCGATGCCGACCGCCGGCATTGCGCCGCCGACGCGGCCGAGCGCGATTTCCACCGGCTTGGCGCGGCCCGTCGCCTTGGGCCGCGGCAGCTTCCCTGCAAAGGTGAGGCTGACCGATTGCCTGATCTCCACGCCCTTGGGGAGCGTGTAAGGCCATGGTTGCGCCAGCGGCCGCACATAGGTCTTGAAGGAAGCGTCGGTCCAGTTGCGGTGATCCTCCATCTCGAAGGTCTCGCCCTCCATGCGGCAGGTCGCGAAGATGCCGGACGCCACCTTGTGGCGAAGCGAGCGGATGCCGAAGAAAGGCTGGATTGGATTGATGATGGCGGGGAACCTATCCTTCACCTTGCCGCCGTCGACCTGCTCGACCTCGACCGGACAGCCGGCCACGCCGGTCAATGGATGCAGCACGATGAAGCCGGTACGATTGGTGAGGAAGTCGGTCTCCGGCATAGCGGTCGCATTGAAGCGCAGGGTGCCCTCCGCGCTGCAGGCAATCTCCGCGCGATAGGTGAGCGTGCGCTTGGCATCCTTGCAGCGCGCGTCATAGGTGACCCGGAAATCGCTCTTGCCCTCGCGGACCTTGAGGTTGTTGATCTCCGGCGTGAAGGTCCCCCAGTTCTCGTCCCGCACCAGGAAGGCGATGGCGCGCAGCACTTCCGTCTCGCCCAACTTGATGTAGCGCAGGGCGCCATTGTCGAGCACCGCCGACAGGGCGCCGGCCCGCAATGTCCGCACCTTGGGCTCTGGGACTTCGGTCCCGAACAGCTTGATGGCGCGTTTCGGCTGGATGGGTCGCATCTTTGTCTCTCCTGCGCTCAGATCACGCGGTTGCTTTCCGGATCGATCAGGACGGCCCGGTTCATGTCGAGATCGAGGTCGATCCGCTCGCCCGGGCGCTGCACGTCGTGCGATTCCAGTTCCGCCACGATCGGCACGCCGCCGAGCGGGAAGGTGATATAGGCGCGCGAGCCGGTGGGCTGCACCAGTTCCACCGTGACGCCAAGGCGTTCATGCCCCGGGCGGTGGCTGCCGTTGGCGCGGGTGACGTATTGCGGCCGGAGGCCGAGCACGATCGCGCGGCCGTCCGACAAGCCGTCGCCCTGCCGGGCCGGCAGAGGGAGGCTGACATCGCTGCCCACCTTGACCGCCCAGCCGCCGCCGGACTGCGCCAACTGCGCCGGTACGAAGTTCATCTGCGGCGAGCCGAGGAACCCCGCCACGAAGCGCGTCGCCGGCCGTTCATAGAGGTCGAGCGGCGTGCCGGCCTGCTCGATCTTGCCATCGCGCAGCAGCACGATCCGGTCGGCGAGAGTCATCGCCTCGATCTGGTCATGAGTCACGTAGATCATGGTGGTGCCCAGCTCCTGATGCAGGCGCTTGATCTCGCTCCGCATCTCGTCACGCAATTGCGCATCGAGGTTGCTCAGGGGCTCGTCGAACAGGAACAGCCGCGCATTGCGCACGATGGCGCGGCCGATCGCCACACGCTGGCGCTGTCCGCCAGAGAGCTGGCGCGGCAGGCGCTCCAGCAGCGGCGTGATGCCAAGCATGTCCGCGGCGCGCCGCACCCGAGTCTCGATCTCCGCCTGCGGCGTCTTGCGGGCCCTGAGCCCGAACGCGATGTTCTCGAACACGTTCATGTAGGGGTAGAGCGCGTAGTTCTGGAACACCATGGCGATGTCGCGGTCGCGCGGCCGCACGTAGTTCACCACGCGCCCGCCGATCTCGATCGTGCCGCCATCCGGCGTCTCCAGACCGGCGATCGTGCGCAGCAGCGTGGACTTGCCGCAGCCGGAGGGTCCGACCAGGACCGTGAACTCGCCCGACGCGACCTCGAGGTCGATGCCGCGCACCGCCTGCACGCCGCTGTAATGCTTGTGGAGATTGGTGATCTTGAGATCCGCCATGCGCCCTGCCCCGCTCTACCCTTTTACCGCGCCCATGGAGATGCCGCGCACCAGATAACGCTGCAGCACAGCCACGGTGAAGAACACCGGAATGGTGCCGAGCACCGACATGGCCGCGATCTTGGCCCAGAAATTCGACTGCCCGCCGAAATAATGCGTCACCTGCACCGTGTAGGTGATGACCTCCGTGCGCGTCAGCACCAGCGCGAACAGGAAGTCGTTCCAGGCGAAGACGAAGGTGAAGACAGCGGTCGCGAACAGCCCGGAACGCACCATCGGGAAAACCACCTTCCACAGCACTTCCCAGCGCGTCAGGCCGTCGACCAGTGCGCTTTCCTCCAGCTCCAGCGGCAGGTCCTCGATATAGCCGCGCATCATCCAGATCACGTAGGGAAGGCTGAAGGCGGTATAGAGGATGATGAGGCCGTGATAGGAATCGACCCAGCCGAAGAACACGTAGAGGAGGAATACCGGGAACGCGATGGCGATCGGCGGCATCATGCGCTGCGAGATGATCCACACCGCGAGGTTCTCGCCGCCGGTCTTGAATCGCACCAGGCTATAAGCGCAGATGGTGCCGAGCACCATGGCGATCACCGTGCTGACGCCCGCCAGCACCAGGCTGTTCCAGACCGTCACCGCATCGCCGTCCTTGAACAGCACGGCATAGTTCGCGAACTGGACGCTCTTGGGATACCAGACCGGCGGAAACGCGAAGATCTCCTCCGGCGTCTTGAAGGAGATGATGAACAGCCAATAGACCGGAAACAGGAACCCGACAGTGAGCGCGACAGCCGCGGCGTAGCGCAGCGCAAGCACGATGCCAGGGCGGCGGAAGAACGGTGGGCGCGCGTTCATTTCGCCAGCCCCATGCGGCGGATTGCCCAGACCACGATGATGGTGAGCATGGCGATCACCAGGAAAGCGATCGCGGCGGTGTAGCTGGTCTCGAACTGCTGGAAGCCCTGCACGTAGGTGTAGATCGAGATGGTCTCCGTCATCGTGCCCGGCCCGCCCCGAGTCAGGGCCCAGATCACGTCGAAGATGCGCGCCAGATCGAGACCGCGGATCAGGATGGCGATCGCCATCACCGGCCAGATCGAGGGCAGCACGATCTTGAAGAAGGTGCGCCAATAGCCGGCCCCGTCGATCTCCGCCGCCTCGGTCAAGGACTTGTCGACGTTCGACAGTGCCGCGAGCAGGATCAGGAACATGAACGGCGTCCATTGCCATACTTCGCAGATGAAGATGGCGGGATAGACCAGGTTGGGATTGACGTTCCACAGCAGCGTCGTCGGTTCGCCGGCCAGCCACCCGATGATCTGGTTGATCGGTCCGTAGCGGTGGTCGAACATCAGGCGCCAGGTCGCTCCGGCGACGATAGGCGCGATGACCGTCGGCAGGACCAGCAGCGAGACGAAGATCTGCCGCCCGGGCATGCGCTCCAGGAACAGTTGCGCCATCAGCAGCCCGAGCACAAGCTCCAGCGGCAGGGCAATGATGGTGATGAGGCCGGTATGGAGCAGCGCCTCCCATAGCCGCGCATCCTTGAAGAGCTGCGCGTAGTTGACGAACCCGGCGAAGGAGGTGTCGACCTCCATCATGGTTATGTTCTGGAAGCTCACGATCAGTGAGTAGATCAGGGGGAACAGGCCGACCAGCAGCAGCAGGAAGATCGCCGGGACGATCAGCCAATATTTGAAGAGGCGGTCGGGCGCGACGCCGGCTGGCGTGGTGATGTCGTCTGCCCCGACCATCGCTGATGTCGCGCTGCTGCTCATGCCAATCCCCTGTCGCCGTCACCCCTCGCTCCGCCCTGCGATCAGCAGAGCGGAGCGGGCGGTGTTAGGTGACTGCCGAACGCCTTATTGCGGATAGGCGCCCGACTTCGCTGCCCAAGCTTGATACACGGCCTTCTGCTTGTCGACCCCGATCCTTTCGGTGATCGAATCCCATTCGGCCGCGGCCGCGTCGGCGATGGCCTTCGGGTCGTCGCCGGCCCACAACTTGCTGATCATCTGGCGCAGGACCTCCTCGTATTTGTCGGTCTGCAGCAGCGACAGGTCCAGCAGGCCGGTCTTGGCGCCTTCGCCGAGGACTGCGAGGTATTCCTTCGCGTCCGGCCACTTCGCCATGTATTCGGGGCTCACGAAATGCGAGTCCCGGAACGGATCACGCAGGGCGTAGGGCAACTGCACGCGCTGCATGCTGATCTCCTCGCTGTTCAGCCACTGGATGAAGAGATAGGCCGCATCCTTGTTCTTGCTGGTCGAGGAGACCGACAGGGTGAAGCCGGCTGCCAGCTCCGGATGGCCGCCCGGCGGCAGGGCATAGCCGACCTTGCCCGCGATCGTGGATTTCGGCACCCAGCTCAGCACTTCCTCATCGGTGCCGTATCCCGCAGCCCAGCGGCCATAGGGCGGCCAGGAGATGGTCATCGCGGTCTGGCCGGACAGGAAGGCGGCCAGATTCTCCACGAAGCCGAACTGCTCGACGCCGGGCGGCATGAACTTGTTCTCCTCCCGCATCTCGGTCAGGACCTTCACGCCGACGTCGCTGTTGATGGTCGCCTTCATGCTCTCCGCGTCGAAGAACTTGCCGCCCTCGGTGCGGAATCGCTCCTGGAACATGAACATGGTGTAGGGCGGCTGGCGGAAGAACGCCGCGCCATAGGTATTCGGCGCCAGCTTCTCTGTCAGGAACTGCCCGACCTCGCTGAACTCCGCCCAGGTCTTCGGGACAGCCAGGTCGCGGCCGGCCTTCTCCTTGAACTCCGCCTGCAGCTTCGGATCGCCGAAGATATCCTTGCGGTAGTACATGACGAAGACGTCGCCGTCATCGGGCAGCGAGTAGATCGTATCGCCGACCTTCATCTGGTTGTCGCGATAGGTCGGCGCGATTGTCTGCAGTTCAGCCTCGTACCCGTATTTCTCGACATACGCATCGAGCGGCTCCAGCGCGCCGGCATTCGCCAGGTCAGGCATCCAGGACGGAATGACATTGAGCGCGTCATAGGCGCCCGCGCCGGACCGATAATCCTGCATGATCTTGGTGAACATCTCGGCAGTCGCCACCTCGACCACCTTCACCTTGATGCCGGTCAGCTCTTCCCACTTGGGCCCGGAGAAGTTCAGCGGATCCAGCGCCTGAAGCCCTGCCTCCCAGACGATGGTGATGGTCTGGCCTTTGTACTTCTGCGCCTCGCGCACGGCAATCTCCGCCGCGCTTTCGGCCATAGCGGCGGACGCCCAGGACATCGCCAACCCGGCGACGGCGCCCACCCATGCCACTGTGTTTATCAGCCTCATGGTTTCTCTCCCGTTTGCAGCGATCGCGCCGTGGCGGTCGCCTTGTTGTCCCCTCGCCAGCCTCCCAGACCGGGTCGGGATTCCTTTGTCGCGGCCGCGCTACGCGCCGAAGCGGCCTCGGTATTGTTCGAGCCGCGCCTTGAAGCGCGGTTGATCCAGAACAGCGCGATTGACGACGCCGCGCGGCACGCGGCCGTGCTTGACGTCCAGCACCGCCTTCACGTCGGCCGCGCCGTTGCCGGCGAAGCACTGATCGGTCCAGCACAGAGCGTGCGGCGCCAGGATCACATTGTCGAGCTTCAGGATCGGATCGTCCGGCTCGGGCGGCTCCTGCTCCAGCACGTCGAGCCCGGCGCCCGCGATGCGCCGCTCCGTCAGCGCCTGGGTCAGCGCCTTCTGATCGACAATCGGCCCGCGCGCGGTATTGATGACATAGGCGCTGGGCTTCATCAGCGCGAGGCGCTCGGCATTCACCAGATGCCGTGTCTCCGGCGCCAGCGGGCAATTGACGCACAGCACGTCCGAGCGGCGAAACACCTCCTCGAGCCCGACCAGCTCGATGCCCAGCTCGGCCGCGACCGCCTGGTCCGCGAACGGATCGTGCGCGATGAATTTCATGTCGAACGGTCTCGCGAGGCGGAACAGTTCCGCACCGATATTGCCGATGCCGATCGACCCCAGGGTGCGGCCCACCAGGCCGATGCCCATATGCTCCGCCCGCTTGTTGAAGGTCTCCGGCCCGCCGCGCGTCAGCCTGTCCTTGATGAACAGCTTGCCGGTCAGTGCCAGCATGAGGGTGATGATCGAGACCGCGACCGGCCGCCGCACCCCGTCCGGCGTTATGACCAGCGGGATGCCGGCATCCGTGCAGGCCGGCACGTCGACATTGTCGTAGCCGACACCGAAGCGCGCGACCACCGACAACCGGCCGTTGGGATGGATGCTCTCCCGCGCGAAGCGCGGCTGCAGCAGGATCAGCGCGTCGAAATCCGCAAGCTGCTCGGCGCGCAACGGGTTGGCCGCCTCAAGGAACGCGAACTCCACGCCAGGCGCCGCCTGCAGCGGCGCGAGGTCGAAGTCCGGGAAGGTCGGCGAGCCGTCCGGCTTCTTGAAATCACCCGACAATGCGACGCGGAACGTGTCGGCCATATCCGTCACCGCCTATTTGCAGCCGGCGCGAAGCTGGTTGACCGCCTCCGTCAGAGCGCCCTGCAGCACCCAGACATCGCCCGAATAGCAGATGAAATCGAAGCCCCACTTGTAATATTCGATGCCGGTTTCGACATTCGGCACCAGGCGGCCCAAGGCCTTGTTGTGCTTGCGGCAGGCGGCGACCACGCGGTCAACGGCACCGGTGAATTTCGGATTGCCGAACTCGCCCGGAATACCGAGAGAGACCGACAGGTCGAAGTGCCCGACCCACAGGCAATCGACGCCATCGACCGCGGCGATGGCATCGGCGTTCTCCACGCCCTCGGCGGTCTCGATCTGGCAAAACAGCGTCGTGCGCCTGTTGGCGCCGGATAGCTTCTCGGGCACAGGGCCTGCGGCATACCCGTCATGCGCAACGCCGAGGGCGACCCCGCGCTTGCCCTCGGGATGATACTTCATGCAGTCGAGGATGGCGCGCGCTTCCTTGGCGTTGCCGACCATCGGCAGCATGACACCCTCTGCGCCCATGTCGCAGGCGCGGGCGATATGGTGATACTCCTTCGAGGGCACCCGCACGATCGGCGCGATGTCCGCCGCCTCGAAATACCGGATAGCGCTCTTCACGGTCTCAAAGCCGAAGCCGGAATGCTCCAGGTCGAACAGCACGAACTCGCAGCCGGCGTTCTTCATGATGTGGCCGATGCCAGGTGTCGCGAATTCCACGATGAAGTGCCCGAGCTTCAGCGCCCTGGTGCGCGCCATCGCCTTCAAGCCGGTTTCGGCCATCATTTCCTCCCTGTTATACCAAGCGAAGAGCGGCGACCTTCAGGCTGCCGACCCTTCGCAAACCAATACGAACTCCGTGACTTTCTTCTCAGCGACCAGTGCCGCGCTCGCCTCGTTGAACTGCGCGAAATGCGCGGTCCTGATATGCGCATCGAACGCCGCGCGATCCTTGTAGATCTCGTAGAGCACGATCCGGTCCGCTTCCTTCTCCGCCGCCAGCACGTCGAAGCGATGGCACTCCGGTTCCTCGCGGCAGGACGCGCGCGCATTCTCGTTGATCAGGCGCAGGAAGGCGGCTTTGGCGCCCGGCTTCAGGCGAAAATCGACGAGGATCACGAACTGGTTCATTCGCCGCCCCCTTTGACGCGCCAGTAGAGCTCCGTCACCTGGTCCAGATGGGCGCGGATCACCTGCTCGGCGCGATCAGGATCGCGCGCCGCGATCGCCTCGTAAATCCTGGCGTGATAGGCAAAGGCCGTCTCGTTCTGGCCGGGATAAGTCAGCGTCACGTGACGCTGCTCCACCAGCCATTCGGCGATCGCCGCGTGAATCGCCTCGAAGATCGGGTTACGGGGAATGACCGCCAAGATGTGGTGGAACTCCACGTCGGTGCGCTCGAACTTGGCGACATCGCCGAGCGAGCGGCGGTTGGCTTCCAGCGCGTCGTGCAGGTCGCGCAGGTCCTCCTCCGTGGCGTGCTCGGCGGCGTAGCGCGCCAAGCCCATCTCGAAGAAGGTGCGCGCCTCCTGGAAATGCCGCACGCCGTCGGGCTCGGCCAGCATGTAGCGCGCGGTCCCGGCCAACGATTCGACAACGACCTTCGGTGTCGGCCGGGTGGCGCGCGCCCGTCCCCCCGAACGCAATTCGACCAGCCCCATTTTCTGCAGATGGAACAGGGCCTCACGCACCGCGGGGCGGCCGACGCCGAACTCGCGCATGAGGTCGCGCTCAGAGGGAAGCTGCTCGCCGGGCGCGACATCCTGGTCCCGGATGCGCTGTTCCAAGCGCTGGGCAATCTCCTCATAGAGCTTGCGGCGGCGGATTATGGTCATAGGCTGGTATACCTGTCATACCAGTTGGACGTGCAAGCTAACGGAATTACCCTAGCGAGTCAAATCGAGAAACTTTGTTGCACCGCACAGCGCTGGCTGGAGCCAGCGCGCTCCTATCTGATGCGTGCCAGCTTGGCGCTGCAAGGCTGCGAACCAAGCCAGCGAACCGGCATATGGTAGGCGAACTCGTTGCTCTTGCCATTGAGCAGCAGGCCAATCCCAGGGGGGCATTTGAGCCGGCGGCCTTCGGCAAGGAGCAGACATCGGTGGTACAATAGCTGTCAGCGCATTGTAGAAGGCCGGCTGGTCGCGCATTCGTTCGCGCTGCGCAGGCAATCGAGAAGGATGGTCTGGGCGCTTTTGGCTGCACGGTCGTGCGAAGAGTGGGAGATCTCCTCGCCCGATCTGTAGTTCGCGCGCCGGCGAATCAGATCACGTTCATCCGAGATGATGTAGGTCAGTTCGCATTGCCACTTCCCGAAATGGCGGCGGCGGCACCGGCGGATCGCGTGTGAGCGTGCTTGAGGCCGGCAATGCCAAAGCCAGTACCAGGGCGAGATGAACCTGCCGGGCCAGGGCCTCGCATGACGTTCTTCGTCCGGTCTGCAATCCAATCGCGGTGGATCGGCGCGCCTCACGGCAGGAAGAGGTAGTTCTCCCAGCTCTTGATCCTGAGCACGATCATGCGCAGGAACGCGAGCGCATGCAGGTGCTCCGTATAGATCGCGACAGTGGCCTGAGCGCCGCCCGGCAAGCCCAGCGCTTCGATGTCCGCGCCATACTCGAACACGACCGGAATGCGACCCGGCGCAGTGGCCGCCGTTGCGGTCCGCAACTGACCGCTGGCGGTGATCTGTCCCTCGGCGGTCGCCGGCAGAACGTGGCTGACGGTCGCGGAAAAGACCCGGCCCGGATAGGCCTTGAACGCCAGCTCCGCCTGCAATCCCGGCACCAGATCAGCGATCACGTTCTGCGGAAAGGTAGCAACCAAGGCGGGCCGTTCCTGGTGCACGAAGACCATCACCGGCGCCAGTGGCAGCGTGGTTGTCATCTGGCCTGGCCTCAGCGTGAGCTGAGTCACGTAGCCATCGGACGGCGCGCGCACCGTCGTCTGGTCCAGCTGCCAACGCTTCATGTTGAGTTCGGCGATCGCCTGCTGGACCTCCGGGTTGACGCCGCCGCTCTCCGATTCCAGCTGGACCCGGATCTCCTCCTCCTGCGCCTCGGCCTGGCGCAACTGGTCCCGCGTCGCCTGCAGGCTGGCGCCGCCCCCTTTGATCGCTTCTTCCGCCTGGGCGATCACGGATTCGGCTTGGCGCTGCTGTGCGTCGAGCTGCTCGACCTGCTGGGTCACCTGCTCGAATTTCTGGCGCGGGATCGTGCCCTTTTCGACCAAGTCCTTGTAGCGCGCATAGTCCTTGCGCGCCAAGGAGAGCTGCGACTTCACCTGGGCCGCAGAGGCACGCGCCTGCTCAAGTTGCTGCCGCGCCTGCCGGTCATAAGCCGATTCCGACGCGAGCACGTCCGCGCGCGCCCGGTCGCTCGCCGCTTTGGCTCCCGCCAGCCGCTTCTCCAGCTGGCTAAGATTCGTGTTCGCAGCCGCCAGAGCAGCGGCCAGCCGGTCGACCTCATATTGATATGGTGCGGCATCGATCTCGAACAGAACGTCGCCCTGGCGCAGGGGAACATTGGCTGCGACCGGTACCGCGACCACTCGCCCACCCACTTGCGGCACGATCGGTGTCGTCACCGTGTAAAGCCGTCCGTCTGAGGAGGCCGGATGGTATTTCAGCAGCAGGATTGCCATCACGCCCAGGAATGCCACGCCGATCAAGATGGCGGTGCAAACTGTGTAGGCGTTGGTCGGAATCAGCTTGAAGCGCTTGAACACCAGCCAGCAGATGAAGCCATATGTGCCGATGACAAGCTCGATCATGGCGCAGTTGCGGGCTGCTGCGCATCGAGATGCGCCTTTACCTCAGCGAGCTCCGTCCGCAAGGCGGCGATCTCGGACCGCAGTGCCTGGTCCCGTTCGTCGTCCATGCCGAGCGACACGGCGATCGGCTTCGGCTTCATCATCGCCCAGACGAAAACGATCGGCCACATCGCGTGCAGCGTGAACAAGCTGAGCCAGCAGGCGAGATGGATCGCCTCGGTCTGCGGGTGGTTCCGCTTCTTGGCGATCTGATACGGAATGTCGTGAATATAGATGAAGGTATAGAACACGAGCGTCAGCCCCATGAGGGTGATGCCCAGTGCCAGATAGTCGAGAAACATCGCAGACTTCCCTCTGCCAACGCATCTCCGATTCCGCGCTTGCTGCACGTTGGTATTTTTGCCGAGCACTGCGCGCCGACGTTCGAGACGGCGTATGGTTCACTAAGTGGTTCAATTGTTCTACTTTTCGGTGCGACTGTCCAGGCCTTCAGGCGCCGCCGCTCTCAAATGATTCCTCCCTCCAGGCTGGCCGCCATCAGCGCGCCGAGTTCTTCGCATTGCGCGGCGAAGCTCTCCTGCCAATCGCCGCGCAGGATGAGCGGCGGCTGAACGGCGCGCCAGCGCAGGCCGGTCACTATCGTCTCCACGCCACGCCTGGTGCCCGTGCCGTCGTGGCGACCGCGAATATAGAGCGCATAGGGCTTGCCCTCGGTTCGGTCCAGGCAGGGATAGTAGGTGCGGTCGAAGAAGTCCTTGAGAGCGCCGCTCATGTAGCCGAGATTCTCGGTGGTGCCGAGAATGATCGCGTCCGACCACAGGACGGACTCGGCTGAGGCCTCGAACGGCGTCAGCGCCCGCACCTCCACCCCCGTGATCTCCGGCCTGGCCGCGCCCGCCACGACCGCGTCGCGCAGGCGCAGCGTGTTGACCGATGGCACGTGGGCGACGATGAGCAGGTGCTTGGCCATGACGCGCCGGGTTCCTTCGATCGCCGCCGCACTATCCGTCCCAGGACGTGGCGGATCAAGGCCTTGGCGGCCCGGGCCCGACGGAACCAACGCTCTCCCCGCGCCGTTGATGAGGGCAGCATTGCCCGCGTCGGTGGACATGAGCGCGACGTCGAATGGAGTCCATGGCGGACCAGTGAACAGAACCGCCGAGACGGAAGCACGGGCCGACACGCCGCAGGAAAACACGGCGCAGCACGCCGAAGAAGAGGCCGTGGAGCAGATCGGCCGCACGGTGAACGTGCAGACGGTCTTCCTGGGGATCATTGCGTGCCTGCTGGTGCTCTATACGCTCTACGCAGCCCGCACCGTGGCGATCCCGCTTGTCCTGGCCTGTGTGCTCAACCTGGTCCTGACGCCGGTTGTGCTGGCGCTCGCCCGCGCGCGGATTCCAGAGCCGGTCGGCGCCGGCCTGGTGGTGTTCGCGTTCCTTGCGCTGCTCGGCCTCGGGCTCTCGACCTTGGCGGAGCCGGCCGCCGGCTGGCTGCGCCGCCTGCCCTTCATCATCGATCAGTTGGGCGAGCGACTCGACGTCCTGCGGGCGCCGGCCGACCAGCTCAAGAGGGCGGAGGAGGCGCTGACCAATCTCGGCGGCGAGGAAACCGGAGAGGAGGTAACGCGCGTCGCCGTGGCGCAGCAGACCACCTTGCGTGCGATCCTGCTCAACGAGACCACGCGCTTCGGCATCGGCGCGGTGGCGACGCTGGTGCTGCTCTATTTCATGCTGGCGATGGGCGACAAGTTCCTGCGCCACCTGGTCGCGGCGCTGCCGGACTTCCATGCCAAGAAGCAGGCGGTCGAAATCGCGCACCAGCTGCAGAGCGACATGTCCCATTACCTGCTGACTGTGACCGCGATCAATATCGGGCTCGGCGCTGTCGTCGCCGGCGCCATGCTGGCGACCGGCATGCCCAACCCGCTGCTGTGGGGCGCCATGGCAGGCGTCCTCAACTGTATCCCGTTCCTCGGCCACACGGTCTCCGCGATCATCGTCGCGGTGGTGGCGCTGCTCAGCTTTCCCGAGCTTGGCGACGCGCTGATCCCGCCCGGCCTTTTCATCGTGATCGCGGCGCTCGAGGGGAACGTGATCACCCCGATGATCCTGGCGCGGCGCTTGACCCTCAATCCGGTCGCCGTGGTCGCGGCGCTCCTCATCTGGGGCTGGATGTGGGGCATCATCGGCATGCTGCTGGCGGTGCCTCTTCTGGTGGTGATGAAGATCGCCTGCGACCAGATCGGGCCGCTGAAGCCGGTCGGCGAGTTCCTGGGCAGCTAGCTGGGCCCCCGGGAACACCGTTTCCAGCCACACCAATTCCAGTATTGGTCGGGGGCAGGCAAATCCGCCAAAGGTCGAAAGCGTGACCTTTGCCGTTTCCATTGCCGGCCGTTCTGTGCATTATCTGGAAAAACAACAAACAACCCGCCAAAGACGGGAAAACACAAATAACCGGTGGAGGAAAATCATGACGGGCACTCAACAATCAAAATCGCGCCGCGCCTTCTTGAAGGGCGGCGGCATCGTCGCCGGCGGCGCGGCGGCTTCGGTCATCGCGGCTCCCACGGTCGTGGCGCAAAGCCCGGTGGTCATCAAGATGCAGTCCTCGTGGCCGGCATCGGACGCGTTCCACGAGATGGCTGGGCAATATGCCAAGCTGGTCGAGGCGACCTCAGGCGGGCGGCTGAAGATCGATCTGCTGCCGGCCGGCGCCGTCGTCGGCGCGTTCCAGGTCATCGACGCAGTCAATGACGGCGTGATCGACGCGTCTCACACGGTTCCGGTCTATTGGTACGGCAAGCACAAGGCTGCCTCTTTCTTCGGAACGGGCCCGGTCTGGGGCGGCAGCGCCACCACCATGCTGGCGTGGTTCCATGTCGGCGGAGGCAAGGAGTTCTACCGCGAGCTGACGCAGGACATCCTGGGACTGAACATGATCGGCTTCATGGGCTTCCCGATGCCCGCGCAGCCGCTCGGCTGGTTCAAGAACCCCATCACCGCCGCAGATCAGCTGAAAGGCCTCAAGTATCGCAGCGTCGGATTGGCCGCCGACCTGTTCCAGCAGATGGGCATGAGCGTCGCGCAGCTTCCCGGCGGCGAAATCGTACCAGCGATGGAGCGCGGCGTCATTGACGCGTTCGAGTTTAACAACCCGACGTCCGACATGCGGTTCGGCGCCCATGATGTCGCCAAGAACTACGCGCTCGGCTCCTATCACCAGGCGAGCGAGTGCTTCGAGTTCCAGTTCAACAAGGACTTCTTCGAAGATCTGGACCCGGACCTTCAGGCAATCCTGCAGCACTGCGTCGATGCGGCCAGCAGCGTGAACACCTACTGGGCGCTGAAGCAGTACTCCGACGATCTGGCGAAGCTCCAGAGCGAGCATGGCGTGAAAGCCCTGCGCACCTCCAAGGAGATCCTGGATGCGCAGCTCGTCGCCTGGGACACGCTGATCGAGCAGCTTGGCCAGGACGAGTTCATGAAGCGCATCATGGACAGCCAGAAGCAGTTCGTGGAGAAGGTCGTGTTCTACGAACTGATGAACGCGCCCGACTACGTGCTTGCCTACAATCACTACTATCCGGGCAAGATTGCGCTATAGTATGGCTTGTTAGCGAAGTCCGACCCGGCGGGGCCGCGATGCCGCGCCGGGTCGGATGGCATTCGGCCGCAGGGTTGCAGCAGACATGAACCGCTTTATCGACTTCGCCGATCGGCTGTCCGCCTGGTTCGGCAAGGCATTTGCCTGGGCCATCATGGTGATGACGCTCGGGGTCGGCTACGAGGTGGTGGTGCGCCGCCTGCTCAACGCACCGACGTCCTGGGCGTTCGACGTGTCGTATATCATGTACGGCACGCTTTTCATGATGGGCGGCGCCTATACCCTCTCGCGCAACGGCCATGTGCGCGGCGACTTCGTCTACCGGCTTTGGAAGCCCCGGACGCAGGCCATCGTCGAACTGATTCTTTATTTCATCTTCTTCTTTCCAGGAGTCACCGCCCTCGTCGTGACCGGCTGGAAATATGCCGCCCGCTCGTGGGGCTATGGCGAGGTCAGCGTGAACAGTCCGGCCGGAATTCCGATCTTCCAGTTCAAGAGCATCATCTTTGCGGCCGGCCTCCTCCTCTTTATACAGGGCATTGCACAGGTCATGCGCTGCATCAAGTGCATGCGCGACGGCTACTGGACCCATGCTGCGGATGATGTCGAGGAGACCGAGGTGCGATTGATGCGGGGTGAAACGAGCGAGGTCTTGGAAGGGGGTGCCGCCGAAGCCGTCGACGTCGTCTCGCCCGATGATGAGCGGGAGATGCGGCGATGAGTGATCCACAAATCGCCCTGTTCATGCTGGGCGCCTTCATCTTCATCATTCTGCTCGGCTTCCCGATCGCATTCACCTTGATGGCCATGGGCGTCGGCTTCGGCTACTACGCCTATTTCGACGCCGCCCGCATGTGGCGCAGCTACAACCGGGCTGTCGAGGGCGGCGCGGATACCTGGACGCTCATCGAGACTTGGGTCTCCGGGTTCTTCAACAATCGCATATTCGATCTTTTCATCAACCAGACCTTCTCGGTGATGGCGAACGACGTGCTGACGGCCGTGCCGCTGTTCCTCTTCATGGGCTACATCGTGGAGCGCGCCAACATCGTCAGCCGCCTGTTCTCGACGCTCAACATCGCGGCCAGGCACGTACCAGGTTCGATGGCCGTGGCGGCGCTGATAACCTGCACATTGTTTGCAACCGCGACCGGCATCGTCGGTGCCGTCGTGACGCTGATGGGCCTGCTCGCTTTCCCGGCCATGCTGAAGGCGCGCTATGACCCCAGCTTCGCCAGCGGCGTCATCTGCGCGGGCGGCACGCTTGGCATCCTCATTCCGCCTTCGATCATGCTGATCGTATACGCAGCATCGTCGGGAGTTTCGATTGTCCAGCTCTATGCCGGTGCGCTGCTTCCGGGGCTCCTCCTGTCTGGACTCTACCTCGTCTACATCGTCGCGCGGTCGACGCTGCAGCCGCATCTGGCGCCGAAACCGCCGAAGGAAGAGACAGCCGTGCCACTGGGGCAGATCGTCCTGCTGCTGCTGACGTCTTTCTTCCCGCTCGCCATCCTGATCATGGCGGTCCTCGGCGCAATCTTCTTCGGCTGGGCAACGCCGTCCGAGGCAGCGGCTGTCGGCGCGATCGGCGGCCTGCTGCTCGCCCTCGCCTACCGGGCGCTGACTTGGCAACGGCTGCGCGAGTCCGTCTATCTGACCGTTCGCACCACGGCCATGGTGTGCTGGTTGTTCGTCGGGTCGTGGACCTTTGCCTCGGTGTTCTCGTATCTGGGCGGCGAGCAGATCATTACCGAATTCGTCACCGGCCTCGACATCTCGCCGCTGATGTTTCTCATCCTGGCCCAGATCATCATCTTCCTCCTGGGCTGGCCATTGGAATGGTCGGAGATCATCATCATCTTCATTCCGATCTTCCTGCCCCTGCTGCCGCATTTCGGCATCGATCCGCTGTTCTTCGGGATCTTGGTGGCGCTCAATCTGCAGACCTCCTTCCTGACACCACCGATGGCAATGTCCGCTTACTACCTCAAGGGAATCGCACCGCCGTTCGTGCAATTGGTCCAGATCTTCCGCGGCTGCATGCCGTTCCTGGCGCTGGTCCTGCTCGCCATGATCATGGTGTACGTGTTCCCGGACCTCGTCTTCTACCTGCCCAACCTGATCTACGGGCGTTGAGGGCGGCATGACTGCGGACTTGGCCGATCTCGGCGCGTTCGAGGCAAGAGCCCGCATGGAGCGGGGCGAGATGCGCGCCGCGGATTTCATCGAGGCGCAGCTTGGCCGCATCGCGGCCAAGGATCCTGCCATCGAGGCCTTCGCCTTCTTCGATCCGGCACTGCCGCGCGCGGCCGCCAAAAATTGCGATGACTACCGCACCAGCGGACGCCCGATCGGCGCCCTGCACGGGCTCAGCGTCGGTCTGAAGGACATCATCGATACCGCAGACATGCCGACGGAGAACGGCACGCCGATCGACGCCGGCCGCCGGCCGGGCAAGGACGCCGTCATCGTACGCCGCCTGCGCGAGGCCGGCGCCGTCCTGATGGGCAAGACGGTGACGACAGAGCTGGCTTATGCCCACCCCGGAAAGACCCGGAACCCGCACGACCCCAACCGCACGCCGGGCGGATCCTCCTCCGGTTCCGCGGCCGCGGTCGCGGCGGGCATGGTATCGTTCGCCATCGGAACCCAGACCTTCGGATCGGTGATCCGGCCGGCCTCGTTCTGCGGCGTAGTCGGCTTCAAGCCGACACATGGCCTGGTTCCGCGCACCGGCGTGCGCCTGCTTGCCGGTCCGCTTGACACGGTCGGCGTGTTCGCGCGCAGCGTGACCGACGCGGCAATGATCGCCGATGTGCTGGCGGGTCACGATCCCGGCGATGCGGACACGCGGCTGATGCCGCCGCCGCGCCTGCTCGATATCGCACGGACCGATCCGCCGGTGCGCCCCGACATCGCCTTCGTGAAATCGCCGGTCTGGGACCAGGCGGAGCCGGAGACACAGGAGGGTTTCCGTGAGCTGGTCGAGGCGCTGGGAGAGCGCTGCGCCGAGGTTACCCTGCCGGAGGTATTCGGAGAGTGGCTCGGCGCGCACCGGTCCCTGATGCAGGCTGGCATGGCGCGCAATCTCAGCCCCTACTACCAGAAGTCCAAGGACCGGCTGAGCCCGGCCATGCGCGCCATCATCGAGGATGGCCTGAAGGTGAGCGCGGTCGACTATCTGACGGCGCTGGACTGGCGCGAGTCGCTGAACAACGGCCTCGAGCAACTGTTCGAGCGCTATGACGCGATCGTCACGCCCGCCGCGCCCGGCGAGGCGCCGCGCGGACTGGACTCCACGGGCAACCCGGTCTTCAATGGCCTTTGGACCCTATGCGGCGTTCCGGCGATCACGGTGCCATTGCTCACCGGCTCCAACGGATTGCCGGTGGGCGTGCAACTGGTCGGACGTCGGGGCGAGGATGCAAGACTGTTGCGGACCGCGCGCTGGCTGGTGAGCGAAATCGAGAAGGTACTGTAGCGATGCTGACCACCATCCTCAAACTTGCTGCCCTGGCCAGTTTCGCCGCTTCGATCGCCGTGATCGTCATCTATGTTCCGGACCCCTCCTTGATCGCGGTCGTCGTCATCGTCATCGCGATGGCGGCCTATGATTTCCTGGTCCGTCCGATGCTGATCCGCAACGGCAACAACCATCACCGCTGACGAAATGAAAACGGCTGCCCGTTGAGGGGAAACGGGCAGCCGTTACATCGATAAGCAGGGATTCGGGGTGAGCGGTTAGTCCCAGTCCCAAACCGGCTTACCGAAATTGAGGTCGTCGGAATCCGTCAGCGCGCCGGTCGCCGCGCCCGCGGCGCCGCCAAACAGCGCGCCGCCGACCGGATGTCCGACCATCGCGCCGCCCAACGCGCCGGCACCCGCGCCGATGCCCGCGCCCGTCAGGGCGCGATCGCCTTCGCTGTGACCGCAAGCCGAAAGGCCGGCACCGATCGCCACCACCGTAGCCATGGACACCATCTTCATCGCGCGCATCTGGACTCTCCTCGTGACTGTTCCTGTCCGGTCGCGTGCCTTGAGAACACGCCGGTTGCATCTTGGTTCCGGGGCGCGCCGTGGCAAGGCACGAGTGCGTGACTCGCCTCGATGTCGCTACAACGTTGAAGCCAGACGCTTCATCATGCGCGATGCGCCGCCATCAACTCGCTGTGAGAGTCCGTCGCGCGAGCAATTATGGCGGGAATGTGGCCGCGACACCGACTACGGCTCATCAGCGATTCGCGCGCTTTCCGGTACGCTGTCGCGCCTCCTCCAGCGCGGCGCCTTCCGGACTGTCAAGAGCCTCCGCCGCCGCACGGCCACCGCTCTCCGCCGCACCGGACTTGGCGAAGGAATGCTGCGCCTCCTGGTAGTTGCGCGCCGACAGCCAATCGCCCTCGCCACGCAACTCGAATTGCTCCGCCGCGAACGTCCAGTTCGCCAGGTTCTTCAGGAAGGCATCGATGAACTTCGGCCGCTCATTCTGGTAGTCGAGATAGTACGCGTGCTCCCACACATCGCAGGTGAGGAGCGCCTTCGCCCCCTGCAGCATCGGCAATTCCGCATTCGCGGTCGTCACCACCTTCAAACTCTCGCCATCCAGCGCCAGCCATGCCCATCCGCTGCCGAACTGCTTGGCCGCCTTGTCAGCGAATTCCTTCTGGAAGGCATCGAAGCTGCCGAAGTCCTTGTCGATCTGCCGCTTCAAGTCGCCGCTCGGCCCGCCGCTTCCGTCCGGGGTCAGGCAATACCAGAAGAAGGAATGGTTCCAGTGCTGCCCGGCATTGTTGAAGACCCCCCAATCCTTCTGCCAGCTCTTCTGGATGATCTCGCCGAGCGAGAGATCCGCATAGGGTGTCCCCTCGATCGCCTCGTTGAGCTTGTCGACATAGGTCTTGTGATGCTTGCCGTGATGGAACTTGAGCGTCTCAGCCGAAATGTGCGGGCTGAGCGCGTCCAGGTCGTACGGCAGATTGGGAAGGGTAAAGGCCATGACGTCTCACCAATAAAACAAGTTGTCAGAAGGAATTTCCCAGCCTCGAGCGCGGCTGACACACGCCGCCGCGCAGAATCTAAACAAGCCGCCGGAAAACCCGTTCCGAGCGATCCGGAACAGCGGAACTACGGTAATTCCCAGGCGTTTAACGGAGGCCGTTTAAGGGAGCGACCCCCGGGCATCCCGGGGCCACGCCGTAGGCATCCCCAATGCCGCGAGGAAAGTCCATCGCCAGGGAAGTCCGATGTCGAGTGAAATGCTGCACGAAGCCGCCGAGAAACTCTCGCCCGCGACCATTGACCGCCACCGCGCCACCGTGTCGCTGATGGAGGAGCTGGAGGCGATCGACTGGTACGACCAGCGCATCGACGCGGCCACGGATCCCGAGTTGAAGGAGATCCTGCGGCACAATCGCGACGAAGAGAAGGAGCATGCCGCCATGGTCCTGGAATGGCTGCGGCGGCAAGATGCGGTGTTCGACGAGCAGCTCCGCACCTACCTCTTCAAGGAAGGCGACATCATGGCGGTCGAGGCCGCGGCCGAGGCAGCCGAGGCGGGCGGGTCCACCGAGGCTAAGGTCAACCACGGATGCCTCGGGATCGGCGATCTCAGGCGTGAGGAGGTGACGCCATGAATCATCTGCTGCGCGAGCTCGCGCCCCTCACCGGCGGCGAGTGGAAGGCGATCGACGAGGAGGCGAAGCGCACGCTCAAGATCAACCTGGCGGCCCGTCGCCTGGTCGATTTCTGCGGTCCCCACGGCTGGCAGACCTCCAGCATCAATCTCGGAAGGGTAAAGGACGTCGGGGCCGAGATCCGGCCCGGCGTCGAAGTCCGGCGTCGCCGGGTCCAGCCGCTGATCGAACTGCGGGCGCCATTCGAACTGTCGCGCGCCGAACTCGACATCATCAGCCGGGGCGGCGGCGATTCGGATCTGCGGCCGGTGACCGAGGCGGCGCGGACGATTGCGATCGCCGAGAACCACGCGGTGTTCAACGGATTCGCGGCCGGGCGCATCACCGGCATCCTCGATCTCACCCGGGAAAGCGCCCTCGCCCTGACAGACGATTACGTGCGCTATCCCGAAGTGGTGGCGGAGGCGCTCGGCAAGCTGCGGAACCTGGGAATCGACGGACCCTATGGCATCGCCCTCGGCCCGCGTTGCTATATCGGGCTCACCGAGACGACCACCGGCGGCGGCTATCGCGTCTATGACCACGTCAAGCGGCTGCTGAACGGGCCGCTGGTCTGGACGCCGGGAATCGACGGGGCCATCGTGGTTTCCCTGCGCGGCGGCGACTTCGAGCTCACGGTGGGCGAGGATTTCTCGATCGGCTATGTCAGCCACACCGCGGACACGGTGCGGCTCTACCTGGAGGAGAGCCTGACGTTTCGCGTGCTCACCCCCGAAGCGGCGGTGGCGCTGCGCTATCGCAACAACCATGCAGAGTTGGCACCGCCGGGGAATGCGACCGGGAAGCAACCCGGGGCGGAGTGAGTCCCGGCTGAGGGGAACTCTCCACCCGCGACATCCGTTCACATAGCAAGCCGCGCTCAATCCGCCTGCCGGGTGAAATGAGCGCGGGACCCGGAACGGAGAACCGGTATGCTGTATTGGGCGTTGCTTTTCCTGGTGATTGCGATCGTTGCCGGCATTTTTGGCTTTGGTGGCATCGCGGCGACCGCTTCCAGCATCGCACAGGTGTTGTTCTTCATCTTCCTGGTGCTGTTCGTCGTCAGCCTGTTCTTCGGCTGGCGCGGCAGATCACCCGGACCCTGACGCAGGAATAAAGTTTGAATGGCGGCGGCACTCGCCAGCACGTACCGCCGTCGGCCCGTGGCAAGCGCGCGAAAAAGCGATCAAGCGGCAGCAGGTCCCTCCCCCCGAAGCTGCCGCCCTGTCACCAGGAGCATCGGTGACATCGTTTGCCACGGGCCATCGCTCTCCTGAACTCAGCCATGCCCTGCCGAATCCGCTCCGCCGCCGCGCACAACTCCTCGACGGGCAGCGGCGGAAATTGGCGGCTCACGACGCGAGTCATGCCGCTCGGCAGCGTCTCTTCGGTGATGTCGCCGCGGATCATCTGATCATTGAGCGCATCGCCGGGACGGTGCGGTGCCAGGTGGAGGTGGAGATGCGGCATGCCGTCGGCTAAAATGCAGCCATAGACGATCTCGAATCCCGTCGCCTCCTTGAGGCCGCGCGTGCAGCGTGCCAGCACGGCGCCGAGCGTTTCCGCCTCTGTGCCGTCCAGCTCGATCACGAATTGGATATGCCGCTTCGGCTCGAGATAGGCGAACCCGGCACTTCCGAGATCAGAGCGACGGTGAGGCGGCACAGGCGATCCTCCCAAACCTGGATTCGCTCGAGTTCCTCATCCGCCGCCGCGCCGCGGCACATCGGACAGTCGGGCATGATCATCGCTCCTGTGTTTCGCGGGGGCGGCCCGGATCGGAAAGCCGCGGTTCCACGGGATACGGGCCCTCGGCAAACGACTCCGCATGGTAGCCCTTCGACCCGATCGCCCGCGCCAGGGGGCTCCTGAAATCCTGTCCGGCGGCGAGCCGTTCGATCACCAGCCTGAAATCGTAGTGCGGGCGCCAGCCAAGCTCCTCCCGCGCCCGATCGTTGACGTAAACCCGATCGATGCCGGGCGCCATCCGCCAGCCGCGACGCGTATATTCTGCTTCGTATTCGGGCGCGTACCGCCGTACGACGGCCGGCGCATCCCGTCGCAACTCCCGCAGGTCTCCGGGTGTGAACGGCGTGGTCGCGCTGATGATATAGCGGCGGAAGCCGAGCGAAGGCGCCAGGCGCGCCGCCAGCAGATGCGCGCTCACCACGTCTTCGATGTCGACGCGCCGATGAAGGTATTCGTTCGCCTTGGCGTTCGCGTCAGCATAGGCCTCGCGCACGCGCCTGTCGTCGTCCTCCTCGGGAAAGAAGCGCGACGTCCGCAAGACGATGCACGGCAGGCGCTGGTTGCGGTGGAAAAGCTGGCAGAGAGTCTCCGCCGCTTCCTTGGTGACGCCATAGATATTCTTGGGAACCGGCGCGACGTCTTCCGTGATCCAGGCCGCCGGCGCCCCGGGCGGCGGCACCAACGCGTCGCCGAACACACTGGTCGTGCTGGTATATACGAACGAGCCGACCTCCGCCGCGACCGCCTCCTCCAGCAGGTTGAGCGTGCCGGTGATGTTGGTGTCAACGAAGTCCTGGCGCCGATGCGTGGCCACATGCGGCTTGTGCAACGTGGCGGCGTGCAGCACGACCTGGACACCCGGCATGCAGCGGCGGACGCAGTCGCGGTCCGCAATCGAGCCGACATGCGTCGTGAAGCGACCGTCGTGAACATCGAGGGCAACCACCTCGTGATCCTGTTCGCGCAAGGCGCGGACCAGCGCTTCGCCAAGATGACCGGAGCTGCCCGTAACCAGAATCTTCATGGTCTCAATGCGCGCGCGTATGGCAACGAGGATGGCGAGAAGTGTATTCGGCCCCGGGCAGCCGGGCCAGCCTAGAACTGCTCCGGAATGCCCTGGCTGGTGCGCCAATCCTTGAGCAGCACACGTCGCCGCTTGGGATAGCGCTGCTTCAACGGCTTTGCCTTCTCGATGCGGTCGGCACGAAAATGGCGGAAATCCTCGCGCATCTCGCACCAGGCGGCAACCACACGCGCGCGATCGAAGAAAGCCAGCGCGATCGGCCAGATCACGCGCTCCGACTTCTGGCCCTTCTCGTCGCAATAGGCGATCTTGATCTTGCGCTCTTCGCGAATGGACTCGCGGATCGGGCTGAGATCGATCGGCTCGGGCACCGCCTCCCGGCTGGCTCCGACCACGACGCCGGCCAGTTCCACGCGCTCCTTCAGGTCCTCGGGCAGGACGGCGGCGATCTTGGTCAGGGCGTTGCGCGCCGCCTGGGCCAGAGGCCGGTCGCCGCGCTGCATGACCCAGCGCGAGCCGAGCACCAGCGCCTCGATCTCTTCGTCATCGAACATCAGCGGCGGCAGCAGGAAACCGGGCCGCAGCACGTAGCCGATCCCCGCCTCGCCTTCGATCGTCGCGCCCTGCGCGTTCAGCGACACGACATCGCGGTAGATCGTGCGCACGGAAACGCTGAGTTCTTCCGCCAGTCGCTCGGCGCTAACCGGCCGGCGATAGGCGCGCAGCGCCTGCAGAAGAGCCAGCAATCGTTCCGATTTCGACATGCTGACAGAATTGCGCAGGATGCGCCCGGACGCCAGCAGCCTTTTACGACTTCCTGACAGCTCCTGTCAGGATCGGGAGAGGCAGGCCATGGCGGGTCAGCCCGTTCCTTCCCGCGCCAACTCCGCCTCGCCTTTGAGGCTCCCGGGCTCATCGCGATAGGTCATGCGGCCGGCAACGATCTCTCCCTGCCAGCGCCGCTCGATCTCCGCCCGCGCGGGCTGGGCCTTGAACCAGGCGATGAACTGGTTGACCGCCTTCAGCAGGGCGTGGCTGGAGGGATCGTCCGCCACGCCGACGGCGTAATACCAGGGCTCCGGCGCGAGGTCGACCGGCAGGCACTCGATCTTGCCGCGCCAGGGCGAGTCGGCGCCGGTACAGGCCCAGTGATAGATCGGCTTGTCGACGGCGAAGGCATCGACCGCGCGTTCCGCCAGGCAGTCGTGGATGCGGCTCTGGTCGGTATAGGCGATGAGGTTCGCGAGCTTCACCTTGCCGCCGGGCTTGTCCATGTTGGCGGCCCAACGCAACCCTGCCGTCTCCAGGGTGGCGAAGGCGGCCGGGTCGTTGATGCAGCCCAGCACCTTGCCGTCGAGATCGGCGACCCCGCCGATCCCTGCGTCGCCCACGCGGCGTGCCAGGACATAGCGGAGATAGGCATAGGGCTCCGAATAGGCGACGCCGAGCCAGCGCGCATTGGGCGGCAGGGCGCTCCACACCACGTCGCATTCCGGCTCGCCGCGCCGGCGCCCGGCATGCAGGAGTTCCGCGCAGAGATCCCAAGGCTGCGGCACGAACTCGACCGCGACGCCGAGCCATTTGGCGAAGGCCTCGGCATACTCGACGTCGAGGCCGGTGAAGCGGCCGTTGGGCCCCTTGAAGGAGAGGCCCTTGAAATCCGGCTCGATCGCGACCCGCAGGGTGCCGCGCCGCTTGATCTCGGCCAGCCGGTCGAAGGACGGATCGGACTTGACCGCCTCGGCTTCCAGGAGCCGCGTGAAGGCCGTGCCGGGATCCCCGCTGCTCCACGCCTCCACCGCTTTTATCAGGAGCGCGCGCACCCATTCGTCCTTGGCACGGGCGCGTTCCGACGCGGTCCTGATGCCGTCCAGGACCTCGCGCAGCACGCGGTTGTTCTCTGCCATCGCGTCGACTTCGGCGGTGGTGCGGGTGAACGCGTCGTGCAGGCGTCCGTTGGTTTCCTCCACCGCGTGCGCGACCTTGGCGAGCGCATCGCGCGTGAGGTTGGCCAGGCGCTCCAGTTCGCCCTGCAGCTCGGTGAGTTGCACGGCGCTCGCCGCCTCGTCCGCGCTCTTCAGGGTATCCTGGGCGAGGGCGCGCACTTCCTGGCTCACCACCGCGAAGCCGCGGCCGGCTTCTCCGGCCCGCGCCGCCTCGATGGTGGCGTTGAGCGCCAGCATGCGCACCGTGTTGCCGATCTTGGTGATGCCGGCCAGCACCTTCTGCAACTCGCCCGCGCGATCGCTGAGCATCGAGACCACGCGTCCCAGGCCCTGGCCGACGTTGCTCTCGGTCTGGCCGACGCGGCCCTTCACCTGCTGCACGAGTTCGCCGATGGTTTGGTCGGCCGCCTGGAGCTCGCCCCGGCTGGTCGCGACGGACTTGTCCAGCGAGGCGCCCCAGCTCTGCACCTCGGCCACCAGCTGGCTGGCCGTGTCGCTGGCGGCGCCGGCGTGATTGAGCAGGTTCAGGCAATGGCGCAGGAACTGCGTCGTTTCATATGCCGGAACGCGATTCGCGGCCTGGGTTGCCATCGAACCCGGCCTGCCATCCTCGAAAACCATTCGCTCGCTTTCCCTTCAAGCGCTCGGTCAGCCGCCTTTTTACTTTAAGAAGATTAAACTTTCGTTCCCCTCCGGAATGGACGCAAAAGCGTCATGCCCGTGACCTTTATGTCGAAAATGCGTTATTCTGCGTCGAAATCAAGCCATGGGCGAAATGCGCCTTGGATAGCTTTGGGGCCGCGCCACCATGGCTCCTTCGGGGATGATCGTTCATGCTTCCAGCGCTGTTTCCCTACAAGCTCCTGCCCTACGGCTTTCGCCGGAAGTATCGGCCCCAGCGTTTCATTCCGAAGCAGAAGGACCTCAGATCCTCCTATGACGTGGTGATCATCGGTGGCGGCGGGCACGCGCTCGCCTGCGCCTATTACCTGGCGCGCAATCACGGCATCACCGACGTCTGCATCCTGGAGAAGGGTTATCTCGCCGGCGGCAATACCGCGCGCAACACGGCGATCATCCGCTCCAACTACCTCACGCCGGAAGGCGTCAGGTTCTACGAGCAGTCGCTGAAGCTCTACCGCGATCTGTCGCAGGAATTCGACTTCAACATCCTCTATTCGGAGCGCGGGCATTTCACCCTGGCGCATACCGATGCCGCCGTGCGCACCAGCCGCTGGCGCGCGGAGGTGAACAAGCAGCTCGGCGTCAATTCCGAGCTGATCTTCCCGGACGAGATTCATCGCCTGTGCCCGCATCTCAACATGTCGGACAAGGTGCGCTACCCGATCCTGGGCGCGCTCTATCATCCTCCGGGATCGATCGCGCGCCATGACGCCGTTGCCTGGGGCTACGCCCGCGGCGCGACGGCGATGGGCGCCGAGGTGCATCAGCAGACACCCGTCACCGGCATCATCATCGAGAACGGCACGGTCAAGGGCGTCGAGACGCCGCGCGGGAAGGTCTATGCTAACAAGGTGATGCAGGCGGTTGCGGGCTCGACCTCGCTGGTGGCGAAGATGGCCGGGTTCCGCCTGCCGATCCGCACCATTCCGCTGCAGGCCTGCGTGTCGGTACCGCTGAAGCCGTTCCTGGACCAGATCATCGTGTCCGGCTCGCTGCACGTCTATGTCTCTCAATCCTCGCGCGGCGAACTGGTGATGGGCGGGTCGACCGATCCCTACGGCCTCTATTCCACCCGCTCGACCCTCGATTTCAAGGAAGGGCTGCTCGGCCACATGCTGGAGCTGCTGCCTATGCTGGGCGAAGTGAAGATCCTGCGCCAATGGGCGGGCATGGCGGACATGACGCCGGACTTCTCGCCCGTCATGGGTCTCACGCCGGTGAGGAACTACTACATCGACAGCGGCTGGGGCACCTGGGGCTTCAAGGCGACTCCGGTCTGCGGCATGACCATGGCCCACACCATCGCCAACGATACGCCGCACGATCTCATCAAGCCGTTCTATCTCGACCGCTTCGTCGAATACGCGCAGGTCGGCGAAAAGGGCGCGGCTTCGGTGGGCCATTGAGGAGGATGCGATGAAGATCATGAATTGCCCCCTCAACGGCCCGCGCAACATCAGCGAATTCGCCTGGGGCGGCGAGGTGAAGCCGATGCCGGACCCGGGCTCGCTCGATGATCGCGCCTGGGGCGACTGGCTGTTCCTGGAGAACAACGAGGCGGGCGTGGTGCGCGAATGGTGGTGCCACGTGCCGACCTCCTTCTGGTTCATCGCGGAGCGCAACACGGTGACGGACGAGATCGTCAAGACCTATCCGGCGAGCGACATATTCAAGGAGCGCGTGAACTTCGCGCCGCCCTCGAAAACCAGTGGGACGGAGAAGAAGTGATGGCCGGCATGTATCGCCTTTCCGCTCCGTTCGGCGCCTGGATCGACCGCGGCAAGCCGGTCGCCTTCACATTCGAGGGCAAGCACATCGAAGGCTTCGAAGGCGACACGATCGCGAGTGCGCTGCTGGCCAATGGCCAGACCATGATCTCGCGCTCCTTCAAGTATCACCGGCCGCGCAGCGCGCTCACCATGGCCGGGCAGGATTCGAACACGCTGGTCCAGGTCGGCGACGAGCCGAACTGCCTTGCCGACAAGCGCCGGATCGAGCCGGGGCTCAAGATCGAAGGGCAGAACTACGTCGGCTCGTTCGAGGATGACAAAGGCCGTTTCACGGAGCTGGTCGAGCGCTTCCTGCCGGTCGGCTTCTATTACAAGAGCTTCCACGAGAAGAAGAGTTCGTGGACGGCATGGGAGCCGATCATCCGCAGGATGGCCGGGCTCGGCAAAGCCGACCTCGAGGCAGACTTCCACCATTCCTACTATGACAAGCAGTACCTGTTCGCTGACGTCGCGGTGATCGGCGGCGGCCCAGCCGGCATGGCGGCAGCGCTGTCCGCCGCGGAGGGCGGCGCGGAGGTCGTGCTGGTGGATGAAGGCGCCGAGATCGGCGGATCGCTCTGGTACGCGCGGTTCAACGTCGACGGCACCCACGGCTCGCTCACCCGCGCGGAGCTGGAATCGGCGATCGAGGCCAAGCGCAACATCCACGTCCTGAACGAGGCGGTCTGCACCGGCCTGTTCGCCGACAACTGGCTGCCGGTGATCAAGGGCAACCGGCTCCATAAGCTGCGCGCCAAATCGGTTGTCGTCGCGACCGGCTCGATCGAGCAGCCCGCCGTGTTCCGCAACAACGACCTGCCGGGGGTCATGTTCGCTTCCGCCGCGCAGCGCCTGGTCCGGCTCTATGGGGTGAGGCCCGGCAGCCGCGCCATCATCCTCGCCGCTAACGATGACGGCTACGGCGCCGCGTTGGAGATGCTCGATGCGGGCATTTCGGTCGCCGCGATCGTCGATCTGCGGCGAGCTGTCCCGGCGAACGAGATGACACAGGCCGTGCGCCGCGCCGGAATCGACGTGATCGCCGGACACGCCATCAAGGAAGCGCTCGCCGGCCCCGGCAAGATGCGCATCACCGGCGCCGTCGCCGCGCCGATCGCCGGAGACGGCAAGCTCGGCGATGGCGGCCGCAGCCTGGATTGCGACCTGATCCTGATGGCGGTCGGCTATTCGCCGGCGGCGCATCTGCTGCACCACGCGGGCACGAAGTTCGCATACGACGAGGCCAGCCACATGTACCGGCCGGAGACCTTGCCGCCCCATGTGTTCGCGGCGGGTTCGGTCAATCAGGCCTATGCGCTCGATGCCGCCTTGGCGGACGGCAAGCGGGCCGGATGGCTGGCGGCGCGCGATGCCGGCCACGCCGGTGGCGCCGAGCCGGCCGCGCCCGTCGACCTCGGCTGCGAAGGCGTCACGCATCCCTGGCCGATCTTCCCGCACGAGAAGGGCATGGATTTCGTCGATTTCGACGAGGACCTCAAATACAAGGACCTGATCAACGGCATCGCCGACGGCTACGACAATGTCGAGCTGCTGAAGCGCTATTCCACGGTCGGCATGGGGCCGAGCCAGGGCAAGCACTCGGCGGTCGCGGCGGTGCGCATCGTGGCGCGCGAGACGGGCGAGAGCCTGCACCGCATGAGCGTGACGACCCAGCGCCCGCCCTATACGCCGGAAAAGTTCGGCCACATGGCGGGTCGCGTGTTCGAGCCGGAGCGCCGCACGGCGATGCACCATCGGCACCTGGAGCTGGGCGCGCAGATGATGCCGGCAGGCCTATGGTGGCGCCCGGCCTTCTACGGCAGCAAGTCGGAGCGCGACAAGACGATCCGCGAGGAAGTGCAGGCGGTGCGCACGTGCGTCGGGCTGATCGACGTGTCGACCCTCGGCGGCCTTGACGTGCGCGGGCCGGATGCGGCCGAGTTCCTGAACCGCATGTACACCTTCGCCTATGCCAAGCAGCAGGTCGGGCGCTGCCGCTACGTGCTGATGACCGACAATGCCGGCGTCATCACCGATGACGGCGTGGCGGTCCGGTTCCACGACGAGCATTTCTACGTCACCGCGACCACCAGCGGCGTCGATGCGGTCTATCGCCAGATGCTGTGGTGGAACGCGCAATGGCGGCTGGACGTCGACGTCGCGAACGTCACGGCGGCCTATGCCGGCGTCAACATCGCCGGCCCCAAGTCGCGCGAGATCATGAAGCGCGTGTGCAGCGGCGTCGATCTTTCAGCCGCGGCATTCCCCTATATGGGCGCGGCGATAGCGGAGGTCGCCGGCATCCCTGCGCGGATCATGCGCGTCGGTTTCGTGGGCGAACTGGGCTACGAGGTCCATGTGCCGGCGAGCCAGGGCGAGGCCCTGTGGGATGCGCTGATGGCGGCCGGCGGGTTGGAAGGCATCCGCCCGTTCGGGGTCGAGGCGCAGCGCGTCCTGCGCCTGGAGAAGGGCCATATCATCGTCAGCCAGGACACCGACGGCCTGACCAGCGTCTGGGAGGCGGACATGGCCTGGGCGGTCGCGAAGAGCAAGCCGTTCTTCGTCGGCGGCCGCTCGGCGGAGATCCAGGCCAGAAAGCCGCTGACCCGCAAGCTGGTCGGCTTCACCCTGGCGAATGACAGCGACCCCTGCCCCGAGGAGTGCCATCTGGTGCTGAAGGGCGAGGAGATCGTCGGGCGGGTGACCTCCGCCGTGCGCTCGCCGTCGCTGAACAAGGTGGTCGGCCTTGCATACGTTCATCCGAGCGATGGAGAGCCGGGCAAGCTGTTCGACATCAAGATCGACGGCGGCAGGCGCATCAAGGGCGTGGTGACCAAGTACCCGTTCTATGACCCGGACAATAAGCGGCAGGAGATGTGAGCGATGGCGAGCTTGACCAATCTCGATCCCGCCACGCTGAAGCGCCGCAGCTTTATCTATCGCAAGCTGGCGGCGGCCGGCGCGGAATTTGCCGAACTCAATGGCGGCGCCGTCGCCATGCGCTATCCGGCGCGGGCCGAGAGCGAAGCCGTGACCGCTCGGCGGATGGGCCTCGCCGATCTTTCGGTCCTGCCTCACGGCGGGTTCAAGGGCCGCGGCACCGTCGAATGGCTGACCGCCCAAGGCCTCGCGATTGGCGCGGACAGCAACAAGGCCTATGCGCAGTCCGGCGGCGAACTGGCGGCGCGGCTGGCGCCGACCGAGATATTCCTGCTGGACTCGCTCCAGGGCACCGGGCACCTGATCGGCAAGCTCAACGCCACCTGGCAGTGGTCGCCCAGCGGGCCGCGGCCGCAGCAGGGCTATCCGATGCCGCGCCAGGACAGCCACGCCTGGTTCATGGCGACGGGCGAGAAATCAGCGGAGATGTTCTCCAAGATCTGCGGCGTCGATCTGCGCCCGCGCCACTGCCCGGTGGGCACCATCGCGCAGACCTCGGTCGCGAAGATGAATGCGATCGTGATCCGCGCCGACCTGGGCGGTACCTTGGCCTACCATCTGCTGGCGGACATCGCTTCGGCCGAATACCTGTGGACGTGCATGGAGGATGCGGTCGCCGAATACGACGGCCGCATCGTCGGCCTGGCCGCCTTGCGGAGCCTGCAATCATGAACTTCTCGGCGCCGGCCAGGGACCACAGACCGGGCGGTGCGCCGAAGGCCTCGGAACGCGGCGCGCTGCCGGGCCTGCTGCCCGACTTCCTGAAGCCGCGCGCCAATGCCAATGCGCCGTTCCGCGTCGCCGTCATCCTGGTGCCCGGCTTTGCGCTGATGTCCTTCGCCTCGGTCATCGAGCCGATCCGCGGCGCGAACCGTCTCAGCGGCGGCAAATACTACGAGTGGGAGCTGTTCGCGCCCGAAGGCGGCATGGTGGAGTCCAACAGCGGCATCACGGTCGCCGCAGTGCCGGTCTCGGTACTGGAGCAAGGCCAGTACGACCTCGTCGTGGTTTGCGCGGCGAGCCATGCGGAACAGCGCCGCTTCCGCGTGGTGGAGGACGTGTTGCGCCGCCTCGCGCGCCGGAACGTCGCGCTGGCCGCGGTGAGCACCGGCAGCTTCGTGCTGGCGCGCGCCGGTCTGCTGAGCGACCGGCGCTGCACGGTGCACTGGGACTATGCCGACAGCTTCGCCGAGGCCTTTCCAGACATCGCCTTGTGCAACGACCTGTTCGTGGTGGATGGCAGCATTCTCACCTGCGCCGGCGCGACCGCCGCACTCGACATGATGTTGCAATTGATCGGCGCACATCACGGCCAGGACCTGGCGCGCCAGATCTCCGGCCAGTTCCTGCATGGCGGCATCCGCGCCGCGGCCGATGACCAGCGGCGCATGCTGCTGGGCATGGGCGTGACCAACTCGGTCGTGCAGAAGGCCGTCTCGCTGATGGAGGCCGCGATCGAGGAGCCGGTGCCCCTGACCGAGCTGACCCAGCGCACCGGGGTGTCGCAGCGGCAGCTCGAGCGGCTATGCAGGCGCTACCTTGGCGCGACGCCCGCGCAATACTATGTACAACTGAGGTTGGAGCGCGCGCGCCGCATGCTGCGGCAGACCGACTTGTCCGTGGCGGAGGTCGCCATCGCCTGCGGCTTCGTCTCGCTCTCGCACTTCGCCAAGGTCTACCGGCGCCATTATGGTTTATCGCCGCGCGAGGACCGCAAGGCGAGTTAACCATACCGATTCTATACCCATCGGCTTAAGCTGGGCACGAGGCTTGGCGATGAAAATTTTGGTGGCGTCCTCCCCCGATCCAGGCTGTATCATCGCTGGCGTAGAGCGGGGGCTCGGCCAGGACGGGGTGATCGTGGGCGCGGAGCTGCCCTATCCGTCATCCGGGCTGGTGTGAAATCGGTGGGGACCATGCCTCGGATTCTCGTTTCGAACATCGACAATGAAAGCATGATGGCGGACGAGCGCGCGCTCACCGCCGCGTTCTGTCACGCAAGCGCCATCACGGCGGGCCGCATGGCCTGGTTCGCCGAGCCGGGCGACATCGTCGTGCTGCCACGGGACCTGTCGCCGCAGATGAAGGTCCATATCGCGCGCACCATGCGCTATGAGCCGGGCTCCGTCACCTATCTCACGCCGGACTGGGGCAGCGGCCATCCGCGTCCGATCCGCGCGCATGAACTGCTGCATACCGGTCTTGCCGAGCGCCTCACGCGCCTGATCGGCGAGCCCGGCGATTGGACGCTCTACCCCTATTGCTACGAACGCAGCACGCATCAGTTCGCCGAGCGCCTCGGTCTCAATGGCGAGCGCGTCGTGCGCCCCTTCGTGAAGCAGGGCGGCGCGGAGCTGCTGAACGACAAGCGCGTGTTCCGCAGCGTGGCGGCAGGCCGCGGCGTCTCGATCGCGGAGGGCGCGGTGTGCGCGACGCAGTGGCAGCTCGAGGAATGCATCACCGCGCTGATCGACCGCACCGGCGCCGTCATCATCAAGCAGGACCGCCACAGCGGCGGCTTCGGCAACCTGATCGTCAGCCGCACGGAAGCAACCGGCGCCCTCGGCGCGCCGGAGGTGCTGGTGGCAAGAGACGAATCGCAGATCCGCGATCAGTCGCGCATCGCCTGGGCGCGCCTTGCCTATATGGAGAGCGCGCCGCTGATCGTGGAGGTTTATTACCCGATCTCCGCCGTCGTCACGGCGGAGTTCAAGGTCGATGCGGAGACCAATGGCGTCACCTTCCTCAATTGCGGCGAGGTGCGGCAGGCCCCGATCCTGAACGGCATCGTCATGCCGTCCGCTGTCGCGCCCTATCAACTCGGATCCTTCATCGCCAATGCAACCGACCTGGCGCGGCTTTGCTGCGATCTTGGCTATGACGGCCTGGTGAACATCGATGGCATCGTGACCGCCGAAGGCAGGGTCATCATCAACGAGTTCAATGGCCGCATCGGCGCCTGCTCCCACATGCATCACGTCCTGGAGCGGCTGACGGGGCCGCGTTATGGCGATGAACGCGTTGTGCTCTCGCACAGCCGCAAGGTCGCTGCTTCCATCGACCAGGTCTTCGGAATGCTCGACGAAAGGAAGCTTGCGTTCCGGCAAAGCGATGCCCGCGGGGTCATCGTGACCGGCGAGGATGCGTCGGTCTCCGGCCATCTGGAGTATCTCACGGTCGCCCCCTCGCGCGAGGAGGCGATGGGCCTGGAAGCGGAGTTCGAAAACATGCTGGGCCCGGACGTGGCGCGGAGCGATGCAGGAGTCGAGCATCTGGCGCGGATACTGTCGCATCTGCCGCCGGTGCGGCATGCGGATGGCGAGCGGGCGCCTCGCGACGGGCAGCGCCATGGCGCCGCGAACAAGCCCTGAGCCATCACCCCGGCGACGAGGAAGGTTCGGAGCAAATCTTCGCTCTTGTGTGTGGTGACCACTTTATTATTGTCGGTCGCTTAGCGTCAGAGCGCGACTCGCGCTATATTCGTTACCGATCGCCTCGGGATTCGAATGCATGGGTGTTGACCAGCGGCAATTGGACTTCCCGCCGACATGCCGCCCGGAGACGGTGGCGCTCTACGATTATTGGCGGCGGAAATGCGGTGATCGGCCGATGCCGAGTCGTGCGGATCTCGATCCATCCGAGATTCCGCCGCGACTGCTGCCCTGCCTCTCCATTGTCGATGTGGTCGAGGACGAGCGGCGATACGTCTATCGCCTGGTCGGCACCGCGGATGTGCAGGTGCGCGGCCATGACCCGACCGGGAAATCGGTGGTTGACGGCTTCTTCGGGCCCTCAGTCCAGGACGCGCTGAGCTGCTATGACCGCGTGGTCGCGACCAGGTCGCCCGTGCTCGATCCGGTGCCCTTCACCGCGACCAACGGCCGCTACGCGACCGAGGAGACCATCTTCCTTCCTCTCTCGGATGACGGAATCACCGTCAACAAGATCATCGTGTTCTTCGCCTTCATCGACGTGCTCGATCCCGGATCGGTTGTCCAACTCGATCTCTAGGCTCACTCCGAAAGTAGCAATGACGTCGGCGAGCCGTCGCGTTATGGTGCCCGGATTGGTGCGGCTGGGACGAGGCGGAAATGAAGGAAACGCGGCGCACGGAAGCGAAGGCCGGCGGAAAGAACGCCGGTAGGCGGTCCGGCGCGGCCTCCGCTCCGGCTGGAAAGCGGGCCACGCCCAAGAGTGGTGGTGACAAGGCGGCGGCCCAGTTCCAGGACCCGCATCACGTCGCCTCCCGCGCAACCCGCCTGGAGGCGGCGATCGGGCGCGAGGTGCGCGCCTTCCGGCATCAGCTTGGCATGACCGTGACGCAACTGGCGCAAACCGCCAACATGTCCGCCGGCATGCTTTCCAAGATCGAGAACGGCCAGACCTCGCCCTCGCTGGCGACGCTGACCGAACTGTCGCGCGCCTTGCAGGTGCCCGTGACCTCCTTCTTCAGGCGCTTCGAGGAGGAACGCAGCGCGACCTATGTGAAGGCCGGCCAGGGCCTGCCGATCGAGCGGCGCGGCACGCGGGCCGGCCACCAGTACCAGTTGCTCGGCCACTCCTTCAGCCGCCTGCTGGCGGTCGAGCCATACCTCATCACGCTGAGCAAGGATTCCGACGTTTTCCCCATCTTCCAGCATGAAGGTGTCGAGTTCCTGTTCATGCTGGAGGGCGAGGTCGGCTACCGGCATGGCGACAAGACCTATCTCCTGCAGCCCGGGGACAGCCTCTATTTCGACGCCGACGTGCCCCATGGCCCGGAGGAACTGCGCAAGCTGCCGGCCCGCTACCTGTCCGTCATCTGCTATGCGCGCAGCGCGGAATAGCCGTTCCTTTCCGCTCTTTTACTTACAGTTAAAAAAGTTTCACGGTCCTTGCACTGCAGCCCGGCTGCCATTATCTTGTCCCGGGGGATTTCCTGCGGGGATCTCCAACGGGCGTTCCGGGCCGGCTGCTTCCGTGCCCCAAGGAAAGGTCAAGCAACCATGTGCGGCATCGTTGGACTGTTTCTGAAAAATCCGGCTTTGCAATCCAAGCTCGGCGCGCATGTCGAGACGATGCTGGTAGGCATGAGCGAGCGCGGGCCGGACAGTGCCGGGATCGCGGTCTATCACAGCCCGGTCTCCGGAGGGCGCAGCAAGCTCACCCTGTTCAACGCCGACGAGGCCTATCCCTGGCGCAAGCTGGCCGGCGATATCGGCGCCGCACTCACTGTCGAAACCGATGTGAGCCAGAAGGGCAATCACGCGCTGCTGATCGCGGAGTCCAGTGAAGACAAGATCGTCGACTGGCTGCACGAGAACCGTTCCGAAGTGCGGATCATGGGCTATGGCAAGCTCATGGAGGTCTACAAGGACATGGGCCTGCCTGGCGACGTTGCGAAGCGATATGGCCTCAGAGGCATGGTAGGCAGCCATGCCATCGGACATACGCGCATGGCGACGGAAAGCGCGGTGACGACCGAGCATTCGCACCCGTTCACGCCGGCGCCGGATATGTGCCTGGTCCATAACGGCTCGCTCAGCAATCACAACAATCTGCGGAAGTGGCTGCGCAAGCAGGGTCAGACCTTCGACACCGACAATGATTCGGAAGTGGCCGCGCGCTATTTCGCCTATCGCCTGTCCGAAGGCGCCACCCTCGAGGAGGCGCTGGAGGCGGGCCTGACCGACCTCGACGGCTTCTTCACCTTCACCATGGGCACCAAGGACGGCTTTGCAGTCGTGCGAGACGGCATCGCCTGCAAGCCGGCGGTCCTGGCGGAGAATGACGATTGGGTGGCCATGGCCTCCGAGTTCCGCTCCCTCGCCTACCTGCCGAATATCGAGAAGGCAAAGATCTGGGAGCCGGCGCCGGCGACCGTCTACACCTGGAGCCTCCACTGACATGAACGTCATCGACTTGTCCAAAACCTCCCTGCGCGAGGTCAACAGCCGGCTGCAGAAGCTACCCAAGGATACCAATGAACGGCTCTGGAAGCTGACCAGCGTGCATGGCGAGCATGCCTGCGCAGTCGGCCTGACGCAGCCGATCGAGGTCCAGATCGACGGCCACATCGGCTACTACTGCGGCGGCATGAACCAGAACGCCACCATCGTCATCAACGGGCAATGCGGTGTCGGCCTGGCCGAGAACATCATGTCCGGCGAGGTGCGGGTGAAGGGCAATGCCAGCGCGGCCGCCGGCGCGACCGGGCAAGGCGGCCTGATCGTCATCGAAGGCGATGCGGGCACCCGCTGCGGCATCTCGATGAAGGGGGTCGACATCGTGGTCGGCGGGAGCGTGGGGGCGATGAGCGCCTTCATGGCCCAGGCCGGCAGCCTTGTCGTGTGCGGGGACGCAGGGGCCAATCTGGGGGACTCGCTCTACGAGGCGCGGATCTACGTGCAAGGCAAGGTCGAGAGCCTGGGCGCCGATTGCGTCGAGAAGAAGATGACGCCGCATCACCTCGCCAAGCTGGAACGCCTGCTGAAGCGCGCCGGCATCGCGGCCGATCCCGCCAGGTTCAAGCGCTACGGCTCGGCCCGCAAGCTCTACAACTTCCACGTCGACAACGTCGACGCGTACTGAGGAAAGGCTCTCATGAGCTCCACGCCCTTCTATACGCCGCCGCGCTGGTCTGCGACCTTCGATGCGCACTCCGTCGCGGAGATCCACCGCGCCGCCCAGACCGGCATCTACGACATTCGCGGCGCCGGCGCGAAGCGCAGGGTCCCGCACTTCGACGACCTGCTGTTCCTCGGCGCGTCGATCTCCCGCTATCCGCTGGAAGGCTATCGCGAGAAGTGCGGCACGGACGTGGTGCTCGGCACCCGCTTCGCGAAGAAGCCGATCCACCTCAAGATCCCGGTCACCATCGCGGGCATGAGCTTCGGCTCGCTGTCCGGGAACGCCAAGGAGGCGCTGGGCCGCGGCGCCAGCCAGATGGGCACCAGCACCACCACCGGCGACGGCGGCATGACACCGGAGGAACGGCTCTCCTCCAAGACACTGGTCTACCAGCTTCTGCCCTCGCGCTACGGCATGAACCCCGACGATCTGCGCAAGGCCGACGCGATCGAGGTAGTGGTTGGCCAGGGCGCGAAGCCCGGCGGCGGCGGCATGCTGCTGGGCCAGAAGATCACCGAGCGCGTCGCCAAGATGCGCACGCTCCCCGTCGGCATCGACCAGCGCTCCGCCTGCCGCCATCCGGACTGGACGGGCCCCGACGACCTCCAGATCAAGATCCAGGAGCTGCGCGAGATTACCGACTGGGAGAAGCCGATCTATATCAAGGTCGGCGCCACCCGCCCGTATTTCGACACCGCGCTGGCCGTGAAGGCGGGCGCCGATGTGGTGGTGCTGGACGGCATGCAGGGCGGCACCGCCGCGACCCAGGACGTCTTCATCGAGCATGTCGGAATCCCGATCCTGGCGGCGATCCGTCCCGCCGTGCAGGCGCTGCAGGATCTCGACATGCATCGCAAGGTGCAGCTCATCGTCTCCGGCGGCATCCGCAACGGGGCCGACGTGGCAAAGGCGCTGGCGCTGGGCGCGGATGCGGTTGCCATCGGCACGGCCGCACTGATCGCGCTGGGCGACAACGACCCGCATTGGGAAGATGACTACAAGAAGCTCGGGACGACCGCGGGCTGCTACGACGATTGGCACGAGGGCCGCGATCCGGCCGGCATAACCACCCAGGATCCGGAGCTGTCGAAGCGGCTCGATCCGGTGAAGGCCGGCAAGCGTCTGGCCAATTATCTCGCCGTCCTGACAATGGAGACCCAGATCATCGCGCGCGCCTGCGGCAAGAGCCATGTGCACAATCTGGAGCCGGACGACCTGGTCGCCGTGACCGTCGAGGCGGCTGCCATGGCGGGCGTTCCGCTCGCCGGAACCAACTGGATACCGGGCAAGAGCGGGATGTAGTCTCGTCGCGGCCTAGGGGAATCAGAACGCTTGAGGGGAGGCTTTTCGTGACCGCCGATCTTTCCAAAATCGCCAAGGAACGGAAGATCAAGTATTTCCTGATCAGTTACACGGATCTGTTCGGCGTGCTGCGCGCCAAGCTGGCGCCGGCGGCTGCGATCGCCGACATGCAGCGCGACGGGGCGGGCTTCGCCGGCTTCGCGACCTGGCTCGACATGACGCCGGCCCATCCGGACCTGTTCGCCAGGCCCGACCCGGACAGCCTGATTCAACTGCCGTGGAAGCCGGAGGTGGGCTGGCTCGCCAGCGATCTTTGGATGGATGGCAAGGAGGTCGCCGATTCGCCGCGCGTGCAGCTGAAGAGAATGGCCGCCCTCGGCGCCAAGAAGGGCTGGCGCATGAAGACCGGCGTGGAATGCGAGTATTTCCTGATCACGCCTGACGGCAAGAGCCTGGCCGACGCCGCCGACACGCAGGAGAAGCCCTGCTACGACCAGCAGGCGCTGATGCGGCGCTATGACGTCATCACCGAGATCTGCGATGCGATGCTGACGCTGGGCTGGAAGCCCTATCAGAACGATCACGAGGACGCCAACGGCCAGTTCGAGATGAACTGGCACTACGACGATTGCCTGGTGACCGCCGACCGGCACGTCTTCTTCAAATACATGGCGAGGGCGATCGCGGAGAAGCACGGTCTGCGCGCCACGTTCATGCCGAAGCCGTTCATGAACCTGACCGGCAACGGCTGCCATGCCCATGTTTCGGTCTGGGACAAGAGCGGCAAGACCAACCTGTTCGCCGATCCCAGGGGCGAACTGGGCCTGTCGAAGATGGCCTACCAGTTTCTGGGCGGCATCATGCACAATGCCCAGGCGCTGTGCTCGATCTTCAACCCGACGGTCAATTCCTACAAGCGCATCAACGCGCCGCGTACCACGTCCGGCGCGACCTGGTCGCCCAACACGATCACCTATACCGGCAACAACCGGACCCATATGGTGCGCATTCCCGATGCGGGTCGCTTCGAGTTGCGCCTCGCCGATGGCGCGACCAACCCCTATCTGCTGCAGGCCGGCATCCTGGCGGCGGGCCTGGACGGCGTCGACAACCGGCGCGATCCGGGCGAGCGACTCGACATCAACATGTATACCGATGGTCACAAGCTGAAGAACGGTCGCAAGCTGCCGCTTAACCTGCTGGATGCGGTGCGCGTGACGGAAAAGAGCGAAGCTCTGCGCACCTATTTCGGTGAAAGTTTCGTCAAGTCGTACTGCTCGATGAAAATGACAGAATGGAATTCCTACACCCGCCATCTGACGGAGTGGGAGCGCCAGAATACTCTGGACTGCTGAGCACGCGACCCGCGCGGCCACGCGGCCAGGGGCCGGGGCTCTTCAAGAGCCTCGGCCATTTCTTTGGCTAGCCGCGACTCGAGGTTCGACCTGTCAAGAATTTTTTCTCCCGCTAGTTAAACCCGCGCGACTCAGGCATACTGCGACAAAAGATCGCATAACATGTCTGTGGGGGAACCGCTTCGCGCGGTGCTGCTGCACTCTCTGAGGCTGGCGAGCTTTGGGTCCGGCCGCGGGCCTCTCGTCGTGAGGGGTCGAGATCGCTAGAGGGGGAGTCATGGATAGCGACATCGGCGCTTTAACGATCATTTTCACCGAGTTCTACTACTGGGTGACCGTGGTCTTCATGTTCCTGATCCACGTCGGCTTCTGCATGTACGAAGTCGGCGCGTCCAGGCGCAAGAACCACATGCACACGCTGATGAAGAACACGATGGTGATCCCGCTGGTCACGATCACCTTCTTCTTCTTCGGCTGGTGGATCTATTTCGCGTTCCCGAACGGTCCCTGGATCATCGGCGACCTCATCCCGGCGCCCTGGGCGGAGCCGTGGAGCGAGCTGATGGGCGCGCACATGGGGGGCACCCCAGCCAGCGCAGATCTCACTGCGGCCGATACCGCATTCTGGGCCCGCATCAACGGCGTCTTCTGGGCGGCGTTCCTGCTGTTCTCCTGGACCGCGGCTTCGATCGTCTCCGGCGCGGTCATCGAGCGCATCCGCTCGGGTGCGTTCTGGATGGCGGCAGTTCTGGTAGGCTCCTTCGCCTGGATCATCGACGCCGCATGGGGCTGGCACCCGGATGGCTGGATGGTGCAGGTTCTCGGCTATCACGACGCCTATGCGTCGGGCGTGATCCATGCGATCGCCGGCGGCGCGGCCTTGGCGCTGCTGATCCACCTCGGCCCCCGCATCGGCAAGTTCCGGGCGGACGGCACGCCGCGCAACATCGTCCCGCACAATCCCTGGCTGGTCACGATCGGCCTGTTCCTGATCTATACCGGCTTCTGGGGCTTCTACGTCGCCTGCAACATCCCGATCATCGACGTGCAGGAGGGTGATGGGGTCTTCTTCTCGGCCACCAACATCTACCTGACGCCGACGACTTTATCCGCCATCACCTTCAACTTCCTGATGTCCCTGGCGGGCGGGTTGCTGGCGGGGTACATCGTGTCGCGTGGCGATGCGTTCTGGACCTACTCGGCGGGTCTGTGCGGCGTGATCGGCGCTTCGGCCGGCAACGACCTCTACCACCCGATCCAGGCCATGCTCATCGGCGCGGTCGTGCCCGTGATCTGCTACAAGCTGCATCACTGGGTGGAGCGGCGCTTCAAGATCGATGACGCGGTCGGCGCCGTTGCGGTCCACGGCTATGGCGGCTTCCTTGGCGTCGTCATCGCCGGCTTCATGCTGTGGGGCTATCCGGCGTCGCAGAAATACGACGTCATGATTACGCCCTGGGGCAACTTCGCCGGCGCGGTGATCATGTTCTTCGTCCTCGGATTCATCCCCTGCTACATCCTGGGGGCGATCCTGAAGAGCCTGAACATGCTGCGCATTCCGCGCGAGATCGAGCTGGTCGGCCTGGATCTCTCGGAATATGCGGCGCGCTACGACAGCGAGGATGACGTCACCAAGGCCGAGATCGACGAGGCTCGGCGCGTTGGCATCGTCCGCTGAAAGTCTGGAGGGAAATCATGTCTACCGGAAACTTTGAGAACTGGCACGGCGCGATGACGGACATCGGCCCGCTCTACCCCTTCGTGGGGTCGGAGACTTTTCTGTATATCCTCGGGCTCGTGTTCTGGATCGGCTGGCATGTCTGGCAATGGCGGCTGGAGGCCGCGAACTACAACGATGACATGGAGACGCTGAAGTCTCCGGACAAAATGGACCGCGCGCTCAAAGGAGAACGCGTGCTGCGAGCCATGTAGCCACCAGCGGCCACGATCGCAAAAGCGCCGGCTTCTGCCGGCGCTTTCTTTTTTGCAGGCTCGCGGTCGTCCATCTCCTCGGCCATCGGACCTGTCCCGTCCCAAAAGGGCTTTGACGCAAAAACGGCCTGGCCATGCCGCTTTATGGTTATTCAAAAAAATTTCCTGCTAGTGGATCGCGCGTGCTCGTGTAACATAGCAGAGTCGCATAGAGCCGCTCGATCAAGATGCCGGAAAGGCGCCGAGCGGGCCAGATCAGGGGAGATTCCGCGTGGCAGAAGAAGCTCTAGTCGGCCAGTCAATGCAATCTCGCATCGACCGGATGTTCAGCCGTGACCGGTTGTGGGCATGGGGTTTTGTCGTCGTACTCTGGATCGTGCTTGCCTTCGTCTATTTTGCCGTCTCCGGTTTCATCGTTGACGGTACGGCGAAGATCGTGGCGGCCATCGCCGCGATATTGGTGGGCCTCTTCAATACCGCCTCGATCGGCGCGATGATCAGCCACTACTCGCACGACAAGAACTCCATCTACGAACTCGACATCAGACATCTGGACGCGCGGCGCTAGACCATCGAGTCGGGGCGCGGGCGTTCATCAGGGGAGGATGGCATGGCACAGGTGTACCAGCCGCCGAAGCAGTCCCGCATGGGACAGCTGTTCGATGCGGTTGTAATTCTGGCGATGGTTTGGGCGGCACTCTACTTCCCGCTCTATTTCGAGCTCGCCGGCGCGGAGAAGGGTGACTGGCTGCCCGGCACCTATTCCACCGAGCAAGCTGCCGATGGTTCCACCGTACTGAGCAGCGACACCGGGCTGGTGAAGAAGATTGCGGCGGATGGAACCGTGGTTTTCGAGAACCTGACCTGGGAAGCGCTGGAACAGAACGAAGTGATGCAGGCCCAGTGGGGCAAGCTCGGCTACGACCTGCAGACTGCGGCGGAAGCGATCACCAAGCGCTACGATTACTCGTTCGATTGGCTCTGGCTGATCCTGACGCTCGCCGCCATCGGCGGCTACTTCGGGTTCCTGGTCCAGCAGTCCGACAAGGAATACCGCGAAGTCATCGCCGAGAAATTCGGCAACCGCTCCTGATTGGGGTCGAAGGAGATAAGCATGCTCGATTTTCTGCAGTTCCGCGGCCCGTGGGATTGGGTGCAGGCCGCCGCGTGGCTCGTATCCATCGCGTTGCTCGGCTGGATGGTGTTGGACGCCATTCGGACCGGGCGGAAATACAGTGAGGACGTCCTCTCCAGCTCTCAAGAAGGCGTGGACGAACTCCTCCAGCATCATGATCGGGTAAGGTGAGCGCGATGGTAGACACAACTGCCGGCGGCGCACAGCCGACCAAGATCAATCTCGTCAAAGTCCTGGGGCCTGTCCACGTCTGGGCTCTGGGCGTTGGTATCGTTCTGGTCGGCGAGTTCATGGGCTGGAACTTTTCCGTGGAAAAGGGCGGCACCCTGGGCTCGCTGATCGCGTGCTGGATCATCGGCCTGCTCTACACCTGCGTGGCGATGCTCGACTCGGAGGTCACATCGACCGTCGCCGCCGCGGGCGGGCAGTACACACAGGCGAAGCACACCACGGGACCGCTGATGGCCTTCAACGTCGGCCTCTACCTGGTTCTGGCCTACACGATGCTGGAGGCGGCCGACATCTTCGTGTTCGGTGACCTGGTCCGCATCGCGGCCGAGAGCCTGGGGGCAGAACGAGGTACGGTGGACACCAGGCCATTCGTGCTGCTCGCTGTCTCCGTTCTCGCCTTCCTCAACTACCGCGGGGTGTTCATGACCCTGACGGTTAATTTCCTGATCACTGCCATCGCCTTCACCTCGATCATCGTGCTGGTCATCGCCTATCAGTTCGGGATCGGCACGAGCGAAACACTGCAGCATGGCGGCTTGGGCATGGGCGAGTTGCCCTATGGCTGGATGGGCGTCCTGGCGGCATTCCAGTTCGCGATCTGGTATTACCTGGGCATCGAAGGTACTTGCCAGGCTGCCGAGGAAGTCCGCTCCTGCGGGCGCTCCCTGCCGCTCGGCACGATGACCGGCATGATTACCCTGCTGATTGCCGCGGCGCTCACTTGGTATGTGTGCTCCGGCGTTCTGCCCTGGGAATATCTCGGCACGGCTCTGGCACCGCTCTACGATGCCTCGCTGATGTCAGGCAGCACGTTCCTGATCGTGCTCCTGTGGGTGGGCACCGTCTTCTCGGCGCTCGCCTCGGCGAACGGCTGCATCAATGATGCGGCGCGCGCCTGGTTCTCGATGGGCCGCGACCGCTATCTGCCGGAATACTTCGCCGCGGTGCATCCGGTCTATCGGACTCCCTTCCGCGCCATCCTGTTCCTGATCCCGATCGCCGCGGCGTTCGGGTTCCTGGGCCTGCTGGCGCCGGTGGTCACCTTCTCGATCCTATCGGGCCTGCTCGGCTACACCTTCATGCCGATCAACATGTTCCGCTTCCGGTCGAAGTGGCCGCTGGGGTCCATCAAGCGCGGCTATGTCCATCCGTTCCATCCCCTGCCCGCGATCACGTTGCTGGTGCTCTGCATCGCCACCTACGTCGCGGTCTATCTGGGTTTCGGAACGCAGCTGTTGGCCATGATGCTGTTCTACGTCGTGGCGTCGATCTGGTTCGTCGTGTTCCGCTACAAGTATGTGCGGCGCGGAGACCAGTTCACGATGGCATGGCCGCGGCCGAAAGGTTATTGATCCTTCCTGCCTTGAGCGGACCAGCACGGCCGGCAGGGTTCCCTGCCGGCCGTGTTCATTGGGGGTGAGGTGAAAACTCGGCGATTGAAGATCAATGGCGGGGCGGATGTCGGCTAGCACCTGGTTCATAGTCCTTGCGCTGGCGGCCGCCGGAATCGCCGCGCTGGCGATCATGCATCGCCGCAACCGCACGGCGGTTCGAAGCCGCCGGGCCGCGCTTTTCGCGCCGGCCTATGACCTTTTTTCCGCGTATCGCGTGACACAGCACGGGATTGATTATCCTCTGCTCACCGGACAGTACCGAGGTTGGTCCTTCCATATCGATGCGATCGTGGACACGCTGACAGTACGCAAGCTGCCTGTGCTGTGGCTGAGGGTCTCGCTCCTGGCGCCATTGCCCGGCCGCTCTACGCTCGACATCCTGGTGCGGTCACAAAATGCGGAGTTCTATTCGCCGGCCAACGACCTGCAGCATGCGCTGCCCGGATTGCCCGGCTGGCCGCTGGACGCCGTTGTGCGGACCGACGACCCGCAGCGCGCACCCGATCTGGCGGCGATCGATCGCCACATGTCGGTATTTGCTCGCCCGGCCACCAAGGAACTTCTGGTCACGGCCAAGGGCGTGCGGCTGGTTCACATGCTGGACCAGGGGCGCCGTGCGGAGTATCTGGTCCTGCGCCAGGCCGAGTTCGAGCATGCCTCGGTGGATCCGGACACATTGCAAGATCTGATGGACAGAACGATCGCGCTTTACGAGGACCTGACGGCCAGCAAGGACCCCGCATGACCGGAGTTCGGGGACCGAAGGACAAGCCCGTCAAGTCGCCGTTCCATCCGCTCCTCGTGCTGGCGGTCGCAACCGTGCTGCCGGGCATGGGTCAGATCATGAACAACCAGGCTACACGCGGCCTGCTGTTCGCATTCACGACCGTGGCGCTGGGCTACGTCACCTCCAAATACGCCGCGCCCGACGTCTCCATCTTGGGGCGCTATGCCGGCGGGTTCTTCATCCATGCGATCGCGTTGATGGACGCCTATCGCTGGGCCAAGGTGCGCTGGGAGATATTCCACTACGAGCCCAAAGAGCGCAGCCCCAGCTAACGCGCCAGGATGGAACGCACCATACGGTCGAGGTCGTCCTCGATCTGGGTGGTGGTTAGCCCGCAGGCCTGCGCAATGCGGGCGCAGGACAGCACCGAATAGGCGGGCCGCTGCGCCGGCGCGTTCAGCTCCGCCGTCTTGATGGCCTGCAACGGCGGACGAGCCAGTCCGATCTTCTCCGCCGTCAGCAGCGTTTTCTCCGCCAGGCCGTGCCAGCTCATCTCCGACGCGCCGCAATAATTGAACAGGCCGCGCGCGGCGTGGTCTCTGTCGAGCAAGCGCAGCGCAACCGCCTGCATTGCGCGCGCCAGCTCCGATGCAGCGGTCGGGCACCCGTGTTGGTCGTCGACAATGCGCAACGCTTCACCGGCCCGGGCGCGGCGCAGCACCTTGACGATGAAGGTCTCGCCGATTTCGCTCACCACCCACGAGGCCCGCAGGATTGCCCACCACCGCAAGCCGGACAGGTCGAGATTGCGGTCGCCCTCCAGCTTGGTCCGGCCATAGACGCTGAGCGGATTTGGGACGTCGGTCTCCACGTAAGGCGCGCCTTTCCGCCCGTCGAACACGTAGTCAGTGGAGATGTGCACGAGCGGAAGGTCGAGTGCGCCGCACGCGGCCGCCAGCACTCGCGGCAGGTGCGCATTGAGCGCCGAGGCCGCCTGCGGCTCGCTTTCCGCGCGGTCGACCGCCGTGTACGCGGCGGCGTTGAGGACGGCATGCGCCGCCTCGGCCTGAAGCAGCCTTCCGACAAGCTCCGCGTCGAAGCCAGCCTGGAACGAGCGGCGACCATGGAACGAGAGCGCGAAACCGGGTGGCCAAGGCAGGCCTCGCAGCGACTGCGCGAGTTGGCCGCTCTCTCCAATGACGACGATCGTCGCCACCAGCGGTCTACGCGCTCAACGCTGGATTGGCCTTGGAGATCGGCACCACGTCCGCCGGCGTGCCGGGCTCCACCGCCACGATATCGCCATCCGACATCTTGTAGATGCGGTCGGCGATCTGCCGCCAGGTTTCGCCGTGGCTCACCGCGATCACCGTCAGCCCCTCGTCCCGCACCATCTCGCGGATCCGGGCGCAGATCGCCTCCTCCGTTTCACGATCGAGACCGGCCGTCGCTTCGTCGAGCATCAGGATTGCCGGGCGGTGCAACAATGCCCGGGCCAGCGCGATCCGCTGACGCTGCCCGCCGGAGATCATCTGGCCACGTTCGCCGACGACATGATCGAGTCCGCCGGGAAACAGCTCCACGAAAGCATCCGCCCCGGCCGAGCGCAACGCCCGCCAGACGTCCTCGTCGCTGAAGCGGTTCTCCCCCAAGGCAACGTTGTTGCGGATGCTGTCATGGAACAGGGTGACGTCCTGCGGCACGTAGCCGATCATCTGCCGCCATTTGGCAATATCCACCTCGGCGCTGTCCACGCCGCCCAGCGACACCTGGCCCGCGCTTGGCTGCAACAGGCCGAGCATGAGATCCAGGGCCGTGGTCTTGCCGACACCCGACGGGCCGATCAGGGTCGTGATCTTGCCCGGCTCTACCGCGAAATCGACTTTCGACAACAGGTGCTGGCAATGAGGATGCTTGAACGAGACGCGCCTGAACGCGATTCCGGCGGCGGGATCCGGCTCTCGGGTGCCTGTCAGCTGCTCCTGGCTTTCCATGGCCGCGTTGATCAGCTTCCTGGCCGCGTTCAACCCGGCCTGGGCCGTGACCAGCCGCTGGCTGCAGCGCTGGACGAACCCGAACGTGTTGATCAGGCGTACCAGCAGTAACGCGGCAAGCAACAGCTCGTGCCCGCTGAGGTGCAGCAGGGTGCTGCCGCCCAGGAGGCCCAGAACCAGGCAGATCGCAATGATCGGCGCCTGCAGCTCCTCGGCATATTCGGCCGACAGCACGCGGCTTCGCATGCTGTTGTCGAGCGCCCTGCTGTCCTTCCGCAGGAGGGTCGCCATCTGCGCCTGCCGCCCCATGGCACGGATCGACTTGATGCCGATGAACACGTCGGTGAGATCCGCCTTCATGCGGCCCATGGCCCGGCTCTGGCCCTTGGCCGCGCGCTTGGACTGGCGGACCAGCATGCCGTACGAGACCGCCATGATGACCGCGACCGCCGCGGCCACCAGCACCATAGCCGGCGCGATGACGTAGCAGATCAGCAGATAGATGGCGATCCGGAGGAATGCCGTCAGCATGTCGGTACTGAGCTGGAAGGTCTCGCCCGCTCCATTCGCGCTCTCGCCGGCGGCCGAAACCAGGCGGCTCAGCCTCTGTCGCGTATAGAAGCTCCAGCGCACCTGCATCAGCGTGCGGATCACATCGAGCCGGGTCTGCGTGCTGATCCGGGTCATGACACTGGCGACATAGCGCGTGACCGCGATGCTGATCGCCGCCTTGATGATCATGAAGAGCAGGATCATCAGCAGGAGCGTCAGCATGTTCATCGGCAGACCGACAGCGCCGAAGGCGCTCTCCAGGCCCTTGGCGATAAATTCGCGGCGGCCGCCCATCGGCATGTCCGCGCTCGGACTCATCACCGCCAACAAAGGAATGATGGCCGCGAAACCGACCAGTTCGAAGACGCCGGCGACCAGCACGCCGACAATCACGACCGTGCGCTGCAGCGGTGGAACCGCCCTCAGCGACACAAGCATCGTAAGCAGGACGCCTAGCTTTCTCGGCCTGTTCGACATGCTCCGGTCTTTGCCCTGTTGCTGCCCGCTCAAGCGATCTGAGCGGCCGGCTGCCAATAGGAGGTCGGCTCCGAGAGATCGGCCCGGCCGCCGCGCAGGATGGCGTTCCACTGCCGGCCGATCGCCTCAATGCTGAACTGCTCCGCCAGGATCGGCTGGGCGCGCCTCACCTGCTCCCTGGCAAGGGTGCGGTCGAACAGATACGCGTCGATGGCGGCCCGCCAGTCGTCGAGCATGATCACGTCCCGCAGGGGCTCAAGCGATTCGAGATAGGTGGCGACAACCGGCACGTTGTTGGCCAGCGCGAGCACGGCGCGGTTGGCCGACTTGCACACCGAGAACGGATCGGCGGCGCTCGGCATGACGAACAGGTCGGCGCGGGATAGCTCGAAGAACACCCGCTCGTTGGACCAGGACTCGTAACGCGTGAAGATATTCACGCCGTGGGTCAGGGCGTCGAACCGCACCCGGTTGTTGCTGATGACGACCAGCTCGATCGGCCGGTCGCGATGGGCGCGCTCCAGCTCCTCGATCACCGGCTTCAGGAGGCCCATCCCGAACTCGGAATGGAAGCTGCCGTGACGGCCGAACCAGATCACCCGCGCCGTGTCTTCTGGCAGATGATCCACCTGCCAGTCCGACTCGACGCCAAACATGTCCTTGCCATGCAAATCGCGCGCTGCCGGACCTGTATAGTGGGTGTCACCGGCCACCGAGCGCGGCAACCAGGCGCACATCGCCTGATAGGCGTCGGGCGTAATTGCGGCATCCGGAACGACCCAGCTGGCGATATCCTCGCCGAGATGCAGGCCGGCTACCCGCTCCAGCGCCCGGCTGGGCGTGACCAGGCCATCCGTTTTTCGTGCCAGATCGATGGCTGTCTCTCCGGACAAATCCGGCCCGCGCCGTTGGGCATAGCCGGGAATGAAGATGTTGTCGCACAGATCGAGGAAGACCGGCTTTCCAAGCAACCGGAACGCCTGCGCCAGCTCCTGAAGTTGCTCGCCCGCCTGTTTCACGACAATCAATGCGTCAAAGGCGGCGGGGCTGGGGCGCTCATGCACGAAGATCGTGCTCTCGTGACCGATCTGGTGAAGGGCCCACGCAGGAATCAAGCAGCGGTACCGGAAGCTCGCGACGGTCGGGTCGGCATCCGGAACAACCCAGGCTAGACGCATAAGTACGCCTCTGCGATACCAAGCGGTGCCCGGCCCGATCGTCCGTACGGCCTTGGTTCCGGAACAGTCCGTCCCGACCTTAGGATCATCCCACCATCCTCATCCCGTCGGCGGTTTCCACCACTCCGGGTCCCCAGTCCTATGCGCGCGGCCCATCGGCGCACCGTCACACCAACTTGTGCGGGCACCGCTCGCTATGCAACTAGTACCCCAAACTCCCTAGGTCGATCAAGGACATAACCATGCCGCGCTTTGGCAAGGCAGCACGGCACGCACGCTTAAACATTGCGAATCCAGGGTATTTTTACCCCTCGGTGGAGTGGACGCAGGTGCGGAACGCAGGTATGCAGGTGTGACGCAGCCACTAGTCTTTGCCGCCTCGGAATCGTATGCCCGCCGGAACGAGAAGTCTCACCGACCAGGACCTCCGCACAGCATTAGGACAGCGGACGATCTTGGTGACGGGAGGGGCCGGCTTCATCGGCTCGGCCGTGTGCCGCCTCCTGCGGGACCTCACGGCCTGCCGGATCGTAAATCTCGACAAGCTCGGCTACGCGTCGAGTCCGGCTGCCCTGGAGCCCCTGACCCGGGAACCGCGCTACGCTTTCGAACAGACCGATCTGTGCGACCGGGCTGCTTTGGCGGACATCTTCCAGCGCCATCGGCCGGACGCCGTCATCCATCTGGCGGCGGAATCGCATGTCGACCGGTCGATCGACGGGCCGCAGGCCTTCATCATGAGCAACATCGTCGGCACCTTCAACCTGCTGGAAGCGTGCCGGGCGCATATGGCATCGCTGTCCGAGCCCGCGGCATTCCGCCTGGTCCATGTCTCGACCGATGAGGTCTACGGTTCGCTCGAGGATGGCGGGCGCTTCACCGAGCAGAGCCGCTATGACCCCCGCTCCCCCTATTCCGCCAGCAAGGCCGCGTCGGACCATCTGGCGGCGGCGTGGCGTCATACCTTTGGCGTCCCGACGCTCATCACCAATTGCGGCAATAACTACGGGCCGTTCCAGTTTCCGGAGAAGCTCATTCCCACCCTGATCATCCGCGCCCTGAAAGGACAGGACCTGCCGATCTATGGCGGCGGCACGAATGTGCGCGATTGGATCCATGTGGAGGATCATGCCCGCGCCCTGCTGGGCGTCCTCGCCTTCGGAAGCCTGGGCAGCAAATACCTGATCGGGGCTGAGGAGCAGCACCGCAATCTCGACCTTGCCCACATGATCTGCGACCTGGTGGACGGCATGGTCCCGCGCAACCAGGCGAGCCGGTCGCTGATCACGCATGTGCCCGACCGGCCGGGACACGACCACCGCTATGCCATCGATTCGTCGAAGGTGCGGACGGAGATCGGCTGGGCGCCGCAGCGCTCGCTGGCGGAGGGACTGGAATCGACCGTGCGCTGGTACATCGATCACAAGGACTGGTGGGAGGACATCTTCCGCTCCGGCCGGTATGGCGGAGAGCGGCTTGGCCTCAACCAGCGGCAGGTCGCGGGGACTTGAGCATGAAGGGAATCATCCTGTCGGGTGGCCGCGGCACGCGTCTCTATCCGGCCACCAAGGCGGTATCCAAGCAGCTGATCCCGCTCTACGACAAGCCGATGGTGTATTATCCGCTCGCGACCCTGATGCAGATGGGCATCCGCGAGATCCTGCTGGTGACGACGCCGGAGGATGAAGAGCGCTATCGCCAGCTCCTCGGCGACGGGTCGCAGTGGGGCATCGGCATCTCCTATTGCCGGCAACCCAGGCCCGAAGGCATCGCGCAGGCGCTGCTGCTGGGGCGCGATTTCGTCAAGGACCGTTCCGTTGCGCTCATCCTCGGCGACAACTTCATCCACGGCGATGGACTGTACCAGAGCCTGGCGCGGGTCCGCGATCATACGACCGGCGCGATCAACTTCGCCTATCGCGTTTCCGATCCGCAGCGCTATGGCATCGTGGAGTTCGATGCCGCGGGCCGGCCGGTGCGGTTGGTCGAAAAGCCGGCGAAGCCGAAATCGAGCTGGGCGGTCATCGGCCTCTATATCTATGACCAGCGCGCATCCGAGTTCGCGGCTGCGCTCCAGCCCTCCGCGCGCGGCGAGCTTGAGATCACCGACCTCAACCAGCGCTACCTGGATCTGGGAGAGCTGCGGATCGAGAAACTCGGCATCGGCAACGCCTGGCTGGACACCGGCACCCACGATTCCTGGCTCGAGGCCTGCCACTATGTGCAGACCATCTTCCACCGCCAGGGCCAGATGATCGGCTGCCCCGAGGAAGTCGCCTGGCGCAGCAATTTCATCTCCGCCGCCCAGCTCGAGAAGCTCGCCCACGAGATGCGGGCTTCCACCTACGGCCAATACCTGAAAGCGCTGCTGGCCTAGCGCGTCCGGTAGAGTCTCGGACGCGGCGCGGTCGCCAGGCGCCCGCGTTTCCCCGACAGTGACAGGTTGGGGTTGAAGAACGGATCGTCGAAGATCACCTCGGCCCAGCGCCGGCGCATGTAGTCGCGCTCCCAGGTGAAGCTCGCGAGGCGTTCGGGCCGGATATCGGAGCCGCGGCTGGCCGAATGCCGATGCAGCAGCCGCGCATGGGGCGTGTAGATGACGCGCAGCCCCGCCTCGCGCACCCGCAGGCAGAAGTCGATGTCGTTATAGGCGACCGCAAGGTGACGCTCATCGAGCCCGCCGAGCCGTTCGAACAGGTCCCGTCGCAACACGTGGCAGGCGCCGGTGACGGCGCTCAAGTCCTGCGCCGCCTGGATGCGCCCGGCATAGCCGGGATCCTCGGCCGCGGCCTCGCCGTACATATGGCCTGCGACGCCACTGAGCCCGACGATCACGCCGGCATGCTGCACGCTGCGATCGGGATAGAGCAGCAGGCAGCCGGCCAACCCCACGCCGGGCCGCGACACCTGGCTCACCAGTTCATGCAGCCAGCCTCGCTCGAAGGCCTCGATATCGTTGTTGAGCGTCATCAGGATCTCGCCGCGGGCCCGTGATGCGCCGAGATTGATCAGGCGGGAATAATTGAATGGCCCCGGCGCATCGACGATCCGCACATCCGGCCTCTGCGACAGCTGCGAGAAATAGGCCTTGGTCGCGGCCTCCTCGCTGCCGTTGTCGATGACGATGATCTCCAGGTGCGGGTAGCCGGTCGCCCCGTCGAGACTCTTGATGCACAGCTCCAGCAGATCCTTGCGGTCCCGCGTCGGAATGACGACGGAAACCAGGGGCAGCGGGTCGGGCAATGGATGGCGCAGGCGCAGAAATCCGTGCGCGTCGGGCCCTTCGACCGTCGCGCCGGTCAGTGCGGACCGCCGTGCGATGAAACGCTCGACCGCGCCGCGCCGACCATGGCCAGGCAGATGGATCGCGCGCGCCCTTGGCGTCCTCGCAGGCTCGCCAGCCACATGCACCAGAATTCCGGGGCAATGCAGCGGGTCCTTGCCGGCCGCGATGATCGCCTGCAGCGCCAGGTCATAGATCGCGTCGTCGAGCGTCCCGGCCTCAGGCGGCTCGAGCTGGTCCAGCACCATCGTACGGAAGATCACCGCGCGTCCGAATCCGTTCTGGCACAGGAACAGGTCGTCGCCGAAATCAGGCTTGAACCAGGGCGCGAAACGCCGCCCCGCTGCATCAACCTGGTCCTCGTCGCCGAAGATCAGCGGCGCGTCGGGCACGGCATCCAACGCCGCGCGAACGCGCCGCACCGCCGACTCGGCAAGCCGGTCGGAGGCATGCAGGATCATCACATGATCGGACGCCGGGGCGTTCCGCAACGCGTGCGGCAGCGCCTCCGTCAGAGGTCGATCAGCTAAGTCGGTCGTCCTTAACGCTTCAAACGCGTTCCAGTAGGCCCTGTCCCCGGCGGAGGCGGGTCCATCCAGCAGGATGGAGAGCGACAGGGGCGCCTTCGGCAAAGCCCGCGCCGGCTCATAATTCTCCCACAGCTCGATCCAGGTTTGATAGTCGCGCTCGATATTGAGACCGCGCGTGAGCTGCAGATAGAGTTCCTGCCGCGTCGGCTCGCGCCGGAACAGTTTTCGGAAACGGCCGAAGCCCATGAAGGCGATCCCCTAATATTCCTGCCGGCATCCCCAGGCCATCAATACAAGCTGGCTGACAGACCGCCAAGACCCAGGCGGGTTTCGGCTTGTGCGCCGTTTCACGGTCGATTAGAGCGTTGTCCGATCACATCCCGCAACGCGAAGGGAAACCCGCCTGTGCAGATCACCGACCTCGCCGTGCCTGACGTGAAGCTGGTGCAGTTGAGGATGCATGGCGATAGCCGGGGCTATTTCGTGGAGAGCTTCAAGGAGGCGGATTGGCGGCCCATATTGGGCGACCGGCCGTTCATCCAGGACAACCAGTCCCTGTCCGCGGAGGCCGGCACCATGCGCGGGCTGCACTACCAGTTGCCGCCCTTCGCCCAGGCCAAGCTGGTCCAGGCGCTGCGCGGACGGATTCTCGATGTCGTGGTCGACCTGCGCCGCGATTCGCCGAGCTTCGGCCGCCATGTCGCGCTCGAGCTCGCGGCGGGCGACGGCCGGCAGATATTCGTGCCGGCGGGCTTCGCGCATGGCTTCATGACCTTGGAGCCCGATTCGATGGTCGGCTACAAGGTGACCGCACCCTACGAGCCCGAATCGGAGCGGGGTATCGCGTGGGATGATCCGGACCTGGCGATCGCCTGGCCGGCCGATCTCAAGGCCAACGCGACCTTGTCGCCGCGCGACCGGCAGTGGCCGCGCCTGAGAGATGCCGCCGACCTGTTCTAGCCGGCCAGCGCCGCCGTGAAGGCGACCGCGCGTTGCGCCAGCTCTTCCCGCGATATGCCGGGCTGATAGAGCGCAGATCCGATTCCGAATCCATCCGCGCGGGCACCGCGGTACCCCGCGATATTCTCCGGCGTGACGCCGCCCGTTGGGATCAGCAATGTCTCCTTGGGTAGCACCGCGCGCCAGGCCTTCACCGCGGCCGGTGGCAGCAGTTCGCCCGGGAACATCTTCAATCCGTCCGCGCCGGCCGCCAGCGCGGTGAAGGCTTCCGTCGGCGTAGCGACGCCAGGCAAGGTAATCAATCCGCGCGCCTTGGCGGCAGCGATCACCGGCGGCGAACAGTTCGGCGCGATCATCAGCTTGGCCCCGGTCGCCGCAACCCGATCGACCTCCGCCGCGGTGAGGACGGTGCCGGCCCCGATCAGGATGCCGGCGGGCGCATGGCGGACGAGATAGGACAGGCTCTCGAACGGGCGCGGTGAATTCAGCGGCACCTCGAGGATCTGGAACTGCGCCGCCAGCAGCGTCTCGAGTGCCCATGGGGCCTCTTCCGGCGTCATGCCGCGCAGGATCGCGATCAGCGGACAGCGGTCGAGGCAATCGCGGAGGTGGTCAGCGGCGCTCATTGCGGCACCAGCCCGGCTTGTTGCGCGATCCAGAACAAGGCGACCGGCAGCACATCCTTGTTATCGATGCCCTGCAGTTCGAGGCCCAGCAGAGTCGCACAAGTGCCATAGCGCGCCAAAATCGCCGCGGAGCCGACACAGATGACGCTCGTGCGGGCGAGATCGGGCCAAGCGGCCAGCGCATCGCGCATTTCGCTCGCGATCAGCATGCCGGAGACATAGCTTGCGATCGCCTGCCCGTCCAGCCGGCCGAACAGGGCGAGGGAACGCGCACTGAACAGACGGTTGAGCAACTCGCCATGGGGGCCGGCCGCGCGCACGCCGCGTGCGAAAGCGGCCTCGTCACTGCTGTCGCCCGTCATGAGTTGCGCCAGCGTGCCCGATTGACGTAGCAGGTTGAACAGCTCTCCGGTGATGTAGGTGCGGAACGCGATCAGGCTGCGATCCGACACGCGCGCCCACTTCGAATGCGTGCCGGGCAGCAGGAAGGTTCCCTCGGTCTGCCCCTGGGCGAGGAGCGCACCCAGGATCTGGCATTCCTCGCCGCGCATGACTTCCGGCTGGGATCCGCTGTCGACGCTCACCCCCGGCACGATCCAGCATTCGCTGCCGGCGACATGGCCGACCTTCATCAAATTCCGGGCCAGATCCGCGAGCGGGACCGGCGCGGCGACATAGGGCACCTCCGCCCAGCCCATGCGGCTGCCCGCCATGCCGGCGATCACGATCGGGACGCCGGAGCCACGCCAGTCGCCGAGAAAGGCCTCGAGGGATTCTGCGAAGCGCCGGTCCTGGACCGCGAGCAGCCCCGACGCATCGGCGCGCTCGCGCAGCACCGCGCCGCCCGGCCCGAGCGCCCAGGCGCGCCGGTTGGTCGTGCCCCAATCGACCGCAATGCAGGAACAGTTCATCGCCCCTTTATAGAGCGTCGACCCCGCCATAGGCAAAGTCGCTGCCAGCAGGCGCCAGGCGGTTGCGCAGGGGGGCGCCGAACTCCGCCATCTCGATCTCGAACACGTCGCCGGGCTCGGCGCGGATGCCGTCGCTGAAGCTGAGGTTCGCCGCGCCGAAGAAATGGACGTGCAGATCGCCCGGCCGCCGGAATTGCTGGTATTTGAAGTGGTGATACTCGAGGTTGGCGATGGTGTGGGACATGTTGCCCTCGCCGCTCAGGAACGGCGCGCGCCAGATTACCGCACCCCTGCGCAGCAGGCGGCTCTCGCCCTCCAGCTTGTCCGGCAGCGGCCCGGTGCGCAGTTCCGGTCCGATGGCGCAGGCGCGCAGCTTGGAATGCGCGAGATAGAGATAATTCTGCCGCTCCATCACGTGGTCGGAATACTCGTTGCCCAGCGCGAAGCCGAGGCGCCACGGCTTGCCTTCGGGATCGACCAGATAGAGTCCGGCGATCTCCGACTCATCGCCGCCGTCGAGCGCGAAATCGGGCAGCGGCAGGTCTGCGCCGGGCGCCACGATGGAATCGCCGTCGCCCTTGTAGAACCATTCCGGCTGCACGCCCGCCCCCGGCCGCTGCGGCTTGCCGCCTTCAAGCCCCATGCGGAACATCTTCATGGAATCGCTGAGGGACTCGAACTCGCCAGCGATCTTCTTGTGCATCTTGTCGCGGGCATCGGCGCTGCCGAGATGCGTCAGGCCGGTGCCCGTCACAAGGCAATGCGTGGCGTCGGGATGGTCGACCGGCGCCAGCACGCGTCCCTGCGCCAGAAGGGCGGCGTAGTCGAAGGTCTCGGCCTCGCCCGCCGCCGTCACCGCGTCATCCAGGCTTTGGCGCGCCGCGATCGCCTGCTGCGCCAGTGCGATCATGCTGGCGGCGCTCTTCACCGCGATGGCGCGGTTGCCCTCGACGCGCGCCACGCCGCGCGCGCCTTTTTCGGTCAGGAACTGGATGAGACGCATGGAGCACCCTTTCGTAGGGAACGGCCGGTCTTTTATCATACAAACTGAAAGCCCAGCAATGTGGACGCTTCCGGAGCCGCGGTAAAAATGCCGGCGCGGCGCGATGGCCAATATGTATTATAATAGGCGGCGTGTTGTGCTAGGCTGCGGCTGGTGCCATATAATCGCGCTGGCAATGAGGAAACTAAAAAAAGCCGCCAAGGCCAGGGGAGAGCGCCTTCATCACTCTTTGGCGCAGGATATCGGGGCCCGGATTCTCCGAGGGGAATACGTGCCTGGATCGCTGCTGCCCAACGAAGCCGAATGGTGCGACGTCTATGGCGTCAGCCGCACTGCGGTGCGCGAGGCGATCAAGATGTTGGCGGCCAAGGGGCTGATCGTCTCGCGGCCGAAAATCGGCTCGCGCGTCCGGCCGCGTGAGGCCTGGAACCTGCTCGACCGCGACATCCTGGCCTGGTACTGGGCCGCCGCCGATCAGCATCATTTCCTGCGCAACGTGCAGCAGATGCGCGAGATCCTGGAACCGGAGGCGGCGGCGCTCGCAGCCCTCAACCACACCGATTCGCAACTAACCGCTATCGAATCCGCCTATATGGGCATGGTCGAGTCCACCAACACGGCCGATTGGAACGTGAACGACGTCAAGTTCCACCTGGCGATCCTGGGCGCGGCCGGCAACGAATTGCTGATCCCGCTGGGCTTCCTGATCGAATCGGCGCTGGGCAACATGTTCGAGTACACCGCCTCCCACAACGACGAACTGCGCGCCGCCCTGCCGCTGCACGAGGCGATCCTCTCGGCGATCCGCCGCCGCAGCCCGACGGCGGCACGCCGGGCCGTCCGGGCCCTGCTCGCCGACACCAGCGCGGTGATCGGCAGGCCGCGCAAGTCGCGACCGGAAATCCGGAAGCGATCGGCGTAACGAGACCTTGCCAGCGTCGCAGGCCGTGGTGTTGATTCCCGGTTCGTAGCACTGCATCGAGCAGGACTGACAGTCATGGACCTTTCGAATTTCGGCAGGTTTCCGAGCCTTGGCGGCAAGAGCGTGTTCGTGACCGGCGGCGGCTCCGGCATCGGCGCCGCCATCGTGGAGAGCTTCGTCGATCAGGGCGCCCGTGTCGCCTTCGTCGACATCGATGACGCCGCGAGCCGCGCCTTGTGCGATGCCATCCGTCATCAGTACGGCGCAGCGCCGTCCTTCACGCGATGCGATATCACCGATATCGCGGCGATGCAGGCAGCGATCGAGCAGGCCGCGCGCGACCAGGGCGATATCGGCGTGCTGATCAACAACGCCGCCAACGACACGCGCCACACCTGGCAAGAGGTGACGCCGGAGTACTGGGACGAGCGCATGGCCATCAATCTTCGTCCCATGTTCTTCGCGATCCAGTCGGTGGCGCCCCAGATGAAACGGCTGGGCGGCGGATCGGTCATCAATTTCGGCTCCATCAGCTGGAAGGTGCGGATGGGCGGTGCTGCCGCCTACACCACCGCCAAGGCCGCGGTGCATGGCCTTACCCGCGGCATGGCGCGCGAGCTGGGGCAGGACGCCATCCGGGTCAATACCGTGCTGCCGGGCTGGGTCATGACCGAGCGGCAGAAGAAACTGTGGCTGGACGAGACCGGCGAGAGGCTGCTGGACCAGGAGCAATGCCTGAAGGGACGCATCGAGCCGGTCGACGTCGCGCGCCTCGTGATGTTCCTTGCATCCGACGACGCGCGCATGTGCACGGCCCAGGAATTCATCGTCGACGGCGGCTGGGCTTAAGGGCGCGCCTGCTGCCGGACGCCCAGGGCCAGTCTCGACGAGAAACCGCTCTTGGTCCGCGCGCGATCAGGCGATCTACGGGACCGACATCAAGCGCAAGCGGCTGAACCGATATCGCCTGGCCCATGGAGCACCGCAGAGGCGGGAAATGCCTCGGCTGGGCGGTCGAGCGGCGCGACAAGCTGGGTTTCGTCGTCCCGCGTCGCGCCCGCCATTGCGAAATTGACACTTGACCCCGTGACCATCACGCGGGTCCGCATACGGCCGCGCGATGGGACAGCCTGGGAAGGACGGACGCCTCAGCGCGTCGCGGTGCTGCGCTCCGTGATGATCACGTTCACCTGCATGATATCGGCATTGCCGGCGCCAAGCTCGGCGCGCGCGGGTATCGGCCCGGGAACGCCGGCCTGCTCGATTGCGGCGGCCGACATCTGGGTCAGCGCGAGAAGCTTGCCCCAGCGCTCCGAATCCTCGATCCCGACGCCCCGGCCCTGCACCACGATCTCGTTCGGGAAGCTGCGCAGCGCGCCGCCAAGCGCGAACAGGAGGCCGTCCCTTTTCGCGCCGCCCTCCGCGCCAAGTTCGCCGATGAGCGTGCTGGTCGGAAGCGTCACGATCACCCGGTCGCGGCTTCCGGTAAGGCCGAGGCCCGCCAGCTTCGGCTCCTTCTCGAAGGAGCCCTTGAGCAAGGTCAGCAGGTAGCTCGGATTGCGCGCGGGATCGGCGGCCTCCGAGACCATGCCGCGTTCGACCGGCTGAGGCGCCTGGAGGTCGAGATGGGGACGACCGGAGATCGAGCCCAGCATGATCTGGAACTTGGTGCGATCGAGCGAAACCATCGAGAACAGCAGCACGAAGCAAGCCAGCAGACAGCTGATGAAGTCCGCGAAGCTGATCAGCCAGGGCTGGTTCGGCCCGCTTTCCGACTGAACCTCCCGCGGCTGGATCGGACGATGGCGCGCCGGCGTCATGGTGTCTGCTCTCCCGCCGCCAAGCCCGATTCGACCGCCGGTGCTTCGACGGCCGGTGCTTCGACCGCCGGTGCCAAGGCCACCGCAATCCCGATATGGGCGGGATCGCACGACGCCAACCCGATCGAGAATTGCGCCAGCGGCGCCCGTTCCCGCGCCAACGCGGCGCCGACCGCCACGGCGCGGGCGCGCACCTGGTCGCTGGCTTCGCTGGCGCATAGCCTCATCTCGATGCTGGGCGCGAGACGCTCCGGAACGTCAGCCAATGAATGCACCACCTCCCGCAGCACCGTCTGGAACACGGGCGTAAGGCTGGCGCCCTCGCCCGGGAAGGCCAGCTCCATCGGCAGCCAAAGGACCTGGTGATCGGAGGGCGGCGGCTTCTTGCCGCCCATCAGCGGCACCAGCGACTGGGTGCGGCGCGTCAGCCCGGCGATGTAGTCGACCGCGATGTATTCAACCTCCGGCGCCGGGGATTCCTGGTCCGGAATGGCATTGCCGAAGGCCGCCTGGACACTGGCGATCGCCTTGTCGCTCTTCGTCCTGTCGTGGAGCGAGATGCTGGTCAGCACGATGAAGAAGGTGAGAATGAGCGTCATCAGGCCCGCGAAGGTCGGCAAGCTCGGATTGCGCGCGGGCTGCACCTGCTGGGCCGATGCCAGGGCCGGCGGCCGCCACCGCATGGCCTGCGTCAATGTCGCTTCGTTCGCCGCGCCCTTCTCCGTCTCGGGCACCGCCGGAGCGTGCGTCGGCTCGATCCTGTCGCTGTTGATGTCCATGGGATGGGCCGGTTGCCCCGCAGCCAAACACGGCCTTCATCCACACATAGTATGCTTAACAAGCCCTTAAACCGCTCTTCTGGCGGGCTTTCGCGTTCAAAGCACGGTGCGCAGCCAGCTCTTGAACCGTTGCAGCGCCGGAAGCTCAGCGTTCTCGGCGGGATGGACAAGGTAATAGGCGAAATCGCCCTTCCATTCCTCGTCCGCCAGCCGCACCAGTCGGCCGTCGGCCAGATCGATGTCCACGAGCACGGCCGGGGCCAGCGCGATGCCGAGGCCGGCGAGCGCCGCGTCCAGCGCCAAGGCCGTCTGATTGAAACGCGGGCCCTTGCGCCAATCCACACCCTCCAGCCCGCTTGCCTCCAGCCACATTTTCCAGCTCGGCATCGCCGGCTCGCGCTCCACGCTCATATCATGCAGCAGCGGCGCCTCGGTGAAGACGCGCAACGGGTTGCGCTGGCCGCAGCGCATCAGCAGCCCGGGACTGCAGACCGGAAACATGCGGTCCTCCAGCAGCAGTTCGGCAATGAGCCCCGAATAGTTGCCGCCGCCATAGCAGATCGCGAGATCGATCTCGTGCTTCGCAAAGTCCGCAGGCTCGATCGTCGCCTTCACGTCGACCTCGATATCGGGATGGCGCTCGAGGAACCCGCCGAGGCGCGGCAACAGCCATTTGGTTGCGAAGGACGGCGCGATGGAGATCGACAAGGCCGCCCTGTCGGGCTCCGCGTCGTCGATCGAGGCGATGGTGCCTTTGAGATGCTCGAAGGCCTGGTTGATGCCTGGGAGCAAACGAGCGCCTTGCGGTGTCAGCACCAGGCCTTTGGACGTGCGCTCGAACAGCTTGAACGCGAACGCATCCTCAAGCTGGCGAATCTGCAGGCTGACCGCCGACGCCGTCACATGCAGTTCCTCCGCTGCGGCGGCAAAACTGCGGTGGCGGGCTGCGGCCCAGAAGGCACGCAGGGCGTTCAGGGAGGGTAATCGCCGGATCGGTCTGGCCATAAGAAAAACCCTCCCGGGCCGCAATTAGTTCTAGTTTGTCTATAAGGTTAGTAGAGATAAAGTGCCGATGCCTGTCAAGGTGGCTGCGGAGACGCCGTCACCGCAATTGCAAGGAGGCTAAGATGTTGAAATGGGTTCTGAATCTCGCCAGTCAGACACTCGCCGTCGCGTTCGCCGCCGGCTTGGCAAGCAGCGCTGCTAGGGGCGATGTCACGCTTCTCAACGTGTCCTACGATCCTACCCGCGAGTTCTACCAAGCCTATAATGAGGCCTTCGCCGCCTATTGGAAGAAGGAAACCGGAGAGGACATCATCATCGAGGCCTCTCACGGCGGTTCGGGCAAGCAGGCGCGCGCGGTGATCGACGGCCTCGAGGCGGATGTCGTAACGCTCGCCCTCGCCTACGACATTGATCAGATCGCCGAGCATGGCGGCTTGATCGCGCCGGTTTGGCAAAAGCGCCTGCCGCACAATTCAGCCCCCTATACCTCGACCATCGTGTTCCTGGTGCGCAAGGGCAATCCCAAGGGAATCCGGGACTGGCCCGACCTGGTGAAGGACGGCATCCAGGTCATCACGCCGAACCCGAAGACTTCCGGCGGCGCGCGCTGGAACTACCTTGCGGCATGGGGTTATGCGCTGAAACAGCCGGGCGGCAACGAAACGAAGGCGAAGGAATTCGTCGGGAAGCTCTTCAAGAACGTGCCGGTGCTCGATACTGGCGCGCGCGGCAGCACGACCACCTTCGTCCAGCGCGGCATCGGCGACGTGCTGATCGCATGGGAAAACGAAGCGCTGCTCGCCATCAAGGAACTTGGCGCCGATAAGGTCGAGATGGTGGTCCCGAGCCTCTCCATCCTGGCGGAGCCGCCGGTGGCGGTGGTCGACGCAGTCGTGGACGACAAGGGGACGCGCAAGCAGGCCGAAGCCTACCTCAACTACCTCTATTCGCCGGAAGCGCAGGAACTGGCGGCACGGAACTTCTACCGCCCGACCGATCCCAAGGTGGCGGCCGCGCATCAAAAGGACTTTCCCAAGATCGCAACCTTCAGCCTCGGCGCGCTGTTCGGAAGCTGGAAGGAAGCGCAACAGAAGCACTTCAGCGATGGCGGCCAGTTCGACCAGATCTACAGCCCCGGGAACTGATCTCTGCTAACCCGCCTTTGAGAGGAGGCTTGAGTCGAAGCGGGCGCGATGCGGAGGAGCAGCGCGCTCGCTGCCTTTCATGGAGACTCTTGACGGGCAATTCCAACTACCTGCTCGGGGCTGTACGGCGTGGTCATTCCGGACACCGGCGGCGACACCTTGTTCGCGAATCTGGCGGCGGCCGATACCGCCTTGTCACAGCCGATCCAGCGCTGCTGCGCGGGCTGCACGCGACGCACGACTTACCAAGAGCTTCCGCGCCAGCGCCCATTGCGGCGAGAAGAATCCGGAATGGGTGGAAGCGGCGCAGCAACCCGCCCGTCTCGCATCCCGTGGTGCGGACGCATCCGCAGTCCGGCATCAAGGGCCTCTTCGTGAACGAGGCCTACACGACTGCCCTCGAAACTCTCAAGGCCGAGGAATCCGTATGCTACTCGACTTCCTGTTCCGTCACCTCTGAGGCCGCAATCGTGCACCGCCACCGCTGGCAACCGGGTGACATCATCTTCTGGGATAATCGCGCGTGATCCAGCACATGACGGTGGCCGATTACTGGCCAGGGCACCGCCGGCTGCATCTCGCCACCATTCTCGGCGATCACCCGGCCCAGCGCATCCGCGTCACCGCCGGCCCTGCAGCGAGCGAGGCTCAGCGCTGGTAGGGCCGGGCGTCGCAATCGGCAAGGCTGATAGCTCCGTCGATCTCAACGCCGTCGCTGCTCAAGGGGAAGAAGCCGGTTTCGCTACTGCCGATCGCGCCGCGCGGCCGGCGCCAGTCCTTCCTGTGCCATTCGTAGTGGGCGAAGACCGGTGCGCGGGTGGCGACCACGCGCCGGTAGCATTCCGTCAGCAAGACTTCGACGGTAAAGCCGCACGCATCCAGATAGCGATTGGTGAAATCGGACCCGTTCGCCTCCGCCACGCGCGTGCCGACCAGCCGATAGCGGACCCGGAACGGCGTGCGTTCGATATCCGCGATGATCAGGTACGGCAACAGGCGCGGGATCTCCACCGGGTCGATGGCGGCGCGCCGTGGCGGCTGGCCGCCGGCCGCCTTGCCGCTCCAATAGCGTTCGAATTCATGGACTCGCTGCGACGCGACCTGGCCGGCATCGATGAGCCTGGATTGGGGTGTCATGCCGCTGCCTTGATCGGCCGGCTTCTATGTACGCGGCGAGGCGTCGTACTGATATTTGGTCACCTCGTTGGCTCCGATTCCCAGCAACTGCACGTCATAGCCCCAGAGGTCGGCGACATAGCCGAGAACGGCGCGCGCATCGTCCTCCGAAAGCGGGATGTCGTTGTGCAGGTTGTGCGTCAGCACCAAGCGTCGGCTGCCCTTGAGGTCGACATCGGCCACCTGGATGTTGGGCTCCCGCTCGCCCGGGTCGTATTGGCGGGCGAGGGCCCGGCGGACGCGGGCGTAGCCGCGCTCGTCATGGATCGCGTCCACGAGGTAGTGCGGCGACTCGTTCTGGTCCGCGATCTTGAACAGGCGCATCTTGCGCATCACGGTCGGGCTCAGGTATTGCGCAATGAAGGAATCGTCCCGGAAGTTCGCCCAAACCGTCTTCAGCGTCCCCATGACATCGCCGTTGCCCGCGATCTCCGGCAGATACTCGCGGTCCTCCTCGGTCGGCTCGGTCACGATCCGCTCGATATCCCGCATCATCTCGAAGCCGAGTGCATAGGGATTGAGACCCGAATAGCGCCGGTCGTCGAAGTCGGGCTGGAATACGACATTGGCATGGCTCGACAGGAACTCGAGCATCGATCCTTCGCTGATCTTGCCAAGGTCGTAGAGCCGGTTCAGAATCCGATAGTGGACGTAGGTCGCGCAACCCTCGTTCATCATCTTGGTCTGCTTCTGCGGATAGAAATACTGCGCGACGTTGCGCACGATCCGCACCAGCTCCCGCTCCCAATCCTTCAGCGCCGGCGAGAACTTCTCGATGAAGTAGAGCAGGTTCTCCTCCGGCAGGCCCATCTTGCGCTGCGCCATGTCGATCTCGGGCTTCGCTTCTTCGCGCTTCGGCTTGTTCGGCAGCGTCCGCCACAGGTCGTTGTAGTTCTGCCGCTGATGCTCGAGCCGCTCCTCCGCCCGTTTCTTCTCGTTCGCCAGGCTGAGGCGCGGCCTGCGCCCGTAGCGGTTCACGGCATGATCCATCAGCGCATGCGCTGCATCGAGCACGCGCTCCACGGCGGAGATGCCGTGCTGCTCCTCGCAGCGCGCGACATAGGCCTTCGCGAAGTTGAGGTAGTCGAGGATGCCTTCCGCGTCGGTCCACTCCTTGAACAGGTAGTTGTTCTTGAAGAAGTGGTTGTGGCCGAAGGCCGCATGCGCCATCACCAGCGCCTGCATGGTCATGGTGTTCTCCTCCATGACGTAGCAGATGCACGGATTGGAGTTGATGACGATCTCGTAGGCCAGCCCCTGGTAGCCCTTGCGGTACAGCGCCTCGTCGCGCGTGAAGCGCTTGCCGAACGACCAGTGATGATAGAAGACCGGCATGCCGATCGAGGAATAGGCATCGAGCATCTGCTCGGTGCTGATCATCTCCACCTGGACGGGATAGGGATCGAGCTTCAGATCATTGATCGCGACGTCCTCGATCGCGTCATAGGTTCGCTTCAGCGCGTCGAAGCTCCATTCGCCGCTCTCGAACAGCAGGGCATTGCCGGGGCGCGCGCTGGTGGTTGCCGCTTGCTCGGCCATCAGGCGACCTTCTGGTTCTTGGCGAAGAGCTGGTGGAACACGGGGAAGATGTCGGACTTGGAGAACACCCGCTTCATGACGAAGTTCGGCGCCATATCCGCGACGGTCTTGTAGTCGCGCCACAGCAGGCTGGCATTGCCCTCGGAGCGGAACATCCCTGCCTCGCGCTCGTCCACCACCTCGATATAGGCGAAGTACTGGCACAGGGGCAGCAGCTCGTCTTCCAGGATCCGGGTGCAGGTGTCGCTGTCGCTCGGATAGTTGTCGCCGTCGGAAGCCTGGGCCGCGTAGATGTTCCAGGCGTCGGTGGGATACCGCTCGTCGACGATGCGCTTCATCTCGGCCAGCGCGCTGGACACCACGGTGCCTCCGGTCTCGGCCGAGCGGAAGAACGTCTCTTCGTCCACCTCCTTTGCTTCGGAGGTGTGGCGGATGAACACCACATCGACATGGTCGTATTTCCGGCCCAGGAACAGGTGCAGCAGCAGGAAGAACCTCTTGGCTAGGTCCTTCATGTATTCGCTCATCGAGCCGGACACGTCCATGAGGCAGAACATGACCGCGCGGGCATTCGGCTTCGGGGTCGGTTCATAGCGGTTGAAGCGCAGATCGACGGGATCGATGAAGGCGATCCGCTTCATGCGGCGCTCGAGCTGCGTCTGGAGGATGCGAAGCTCGCCGAGGTGCTTCTCCTCCTCTTCCGTCCGGTCCTTCTTGGCTTCCAGCTCCGCCACCGTCCTGTTCATCGCCGCCACATCGTCGAGGGTTGGACGATGGAGCGAGATGCGTCGGGCGAGGCTGTGCCGCATGGTGCGGACGAGGTTGAGGTTGCGCGGCGAGCCGCTGGCCGTGAAGCCGGCGCGCGTCGTCTGGAACGCGACCGTCTCCTTGAGATGGGTCTTGACGAGGTCCGGCAACTCCAGCTCATCGAACAGGATGTCGAGATATTCGTCCCGGGTGAGGGTGAAGCGGAAATCGTCCTCGCCCTCGCCGTCGGGGCTGCCCTCGCGGCTGCGCCCGCCGGCCCCGCCGCCCTCGGGCTTCGGCAGCTTGTCGCCGGCAATGAACTCCTTGTTGCCGGGATGGACGTGCTCGCGATTGCCGCCCTGGCTGGCGTGATGAAAGCGCGGCTCCTGAATGCGCTTGCGCGGGATGTTCACCACTTCCTTGGTGTCGACATCCCCGAGCTGCCGCTCCCGGATCGAGCGGACCACCGCCTCCTTGATATGCCCCCGCACCAGCCGGATGAAGCGCTGCCGGTTGGTGTGGCTTCTGCCTTTGGGGTTCAGCCGCCGGTCGACGATGTTCATGCCTGCTCCCTCGGCGGATGATCGCTCTAGCCGGCCTTGTTCACGCGCATGTACCACTCGACCAGACGGCGGGTCTGCCGCGCGGTGTAGCCGCGGCTGACCATGCGTGCCACGAACTCGGTGTGCTTCTTCTCGGTCTCCTTGTCGGCCTTGCTGGAGAAGCTGATCACCGGCAGCAGGTCCTCGACCTGCGAGAACATGCGCTTCTCGATGACCTCGCGGATCTTCTCGTAGCTGGTCCAGGAGGGGTTCTTGCCCTGGTTGGCGGCGCGGGCGCGGAGCGCGAACTTCACAACTTCGAAGCGGAAGTCCTTCGGGTTGGCGATCCCGGCCGGCTTCTCGATCTTCGAGAGTTCCTGGTCCAGCATCTTGCGGTCGAAGAGCTGCCCGGTATCCGCATCCTTGTAGTCCTGGTCCTCGACCCAGGCATCGGCATAGGCGACATAGCGGTCGAACAGGTTCTGTCCGTAATCGCCGTAGCTCTCCAGATACGCCTTCTGGATCTCGTTGCCGATGAACTCCGCGTAGCGCTGCGACAGCTCGCTCTTGATGAAATCCACGTACTGCTTTTCGACCGCGTCGGGGAATTGCTCGCGCTTGATCGCGTTCTCCAGCACATACATCAGGTGCACCGGATCGGCAGCCACCTCCTCGATGTCGAAGTTGTAGGTCTCCGACAGCACCTTGAAGGCGAAACGCGTCGAGACGCCGGTCATGCCCTCGTCCACGCCCGCGACGTCGCGGTATTCCTGCATCGACTTGGCCTTGGGATCGACGTCCTTCAGGTTCTCGCCGTTATAGACCCTCATCTTGGAGAACAGGTTGGAGTTCTCGTGCTCCTTCAGGCGCGTCAGCACGCAGAATTGCGAAAGCATCTCCAGCGTGCCGGGTGCGCAGGGCGCCATGGCGAGATCACTCGTCTGCACCAGCTTCTTGTAGATCTGCGCCTCCTCATTGGCGCGCAGGCAATAGGGCACCTTTACCACGCAGATGCGGTCGATGAAGGCCTCGTTGTTCTTGTTGTTCTTGAAGCTCTGCCACTCCGCCTCGTTGGAATGCGCCAGCACGATGCCCTGGTAGGGGATCGCGCCCACGCTCTCGGTGCCGACATAATTGTTCTCCTGCGTCGCGGTGAGCAGGGGATGCAGCATCTTGATCGGCGCCTTGAACATCTCCACGAACTCGAGCAGGCCCTGGGTGGTCAAGTTGAGGGCACCGCTGTACGAATAGGCGTCAGGATCATTCTGGCTGTAGAACTCAAGCTTCCGGATATCGACCTTGCCGACCAGGGAGGAGACATCCTGGTTGTTCTCGTCGCCCGGCTCCGCCTTGGCGATGCCGATCTGCTTCAGTTTCGACGGGTAGAGCTTCACCACGGTGAACTTTGAGATGTCGCCGTCGAACTCGCCCACGCGCTTGACCGCCCACGGGGACATGAGCCCGGAGAGATAGCGCCGCGGGATGTTGTACTTGTCCTGCAGCACCGCGCCCATGCGGTCGGGATCGAACAGGCCGAGCGGCGATTCGAAGCACGGACTGATCTGGTCGCCGGCCTTGAGCACGTAGATCGGCAGCCTTTCCATCAAGGCCTTCAGCCGCTCGGCGAGCGAGGACTTGCCGCCGCCGACCGGGCCCAGCAGGTAGATGATCTGCTTGCGCTCCTCCAGGCCCTGCGCCGCGTGCTTGAAGAAGCCGACGATCCGCTCGATCGTCTCCTCCATGCCGTAGAAATCGGAGAAGGCCGGATATTGCTTGATGGACCGGTTCATGAAAATGCGGCCGAGGCGCGCGTCGTGGGAGGTGTCGATCACGGTCGGCTCGCCGATCGCGGCCACCATGCGCTCCGCAGCCGTCGCATAAGTGGTCGGGTCCTCGCGACAGAGCATCAGATACTCACGCAGCGAGAACTCCGTCTGCCTGCGGCTCTCGAAGAGATTGGTGTAGAGATCGAAGACGTCGGACTGGTGGTTCATTGCGCACCTGGAGTGTGATGACATGGCGGCGTTATGCATGCACTTGCGAGGCCAGCAGCACCGGCCTCCATCGTGGTCGAAGAGAAATCCGTGCCAGCGGCGAAGCGTGCGCGCGCGAGACACCACGCGCCGCGAACAGCAGCGTCGAATCTTGAGTACAGTCGAGTGAAGCGTTCGGTTACCCCCGAACGACGTAGTTCGGCCCTACTGGCGGTCGCTAACCCGCCTTTGCGATGAAACGACACCAACATCGCCGGAGCATCCTTGAACCGCTGCGCAACCCGTCGTCGTCGCGTCGCAACGCACTCGCGACCGGCTCGCGCGGGAGCCGATGTCGAAAGTCACTGCCGTTCGCTGTGTCTCCGTTGGGCACATGCAACACGCTCCGACCTACCAACACGTCCCGGGTCAACTGAGTTCCGGGACGCGCGCTACGCAAAGGCGGTCCAGCAATTGTCAAGTATGCGCTCTTCAAACCAAGTCAAGTCTTACACGATTACGGTTAACGAATGCTAAAACGCGACTCGGCACAAAGGAAGTGTAACCCCGGACACGTCTGCGTGAGAGCAAAAACGCAACCGGCCCTCCGATCATGCCGTGTGGAGCGTGACATGTGTGCGCAGCGCAACGCCGCGACTGCGGCGGAAAGAATGCAAATGCGCCGAACCTGCGCGCAAATGCGCCGGCGCACTGTCCAATGGGCTGGTGCGCATGCCGTGGCAGCGCAGCAGCGAAGTCGCTGCGCTCGATGAGAGGCGCGCGCGATGAAACAGAATCGTGAGGGGGAATTGTGGCGATGAAGCGGCGGATCTGCGCGGGGTGATCGTGATCTGCGGATTGCCGCTGGCGTCCCCAACGGGATTCGAACCCGTGTCTTCACCGTGAAAGGGTGATGTCCTGGGCCTCTAGACGATGGGGACAAGCGAGGCTTCGCGCCGATCTCTCGGCGCGGCTTTTTTATATGCTTTGCGGCTCCAGATCAACCGCAGCTAATATACTGAAATATCGGGACATTTGGAAGAGCGCCGTCAGCCGGTCGCAAACGCCGCGTCCTCGATCTGGATTTGCACCTGCTCGCGGCCCTGCCAGGTGTCGCGCTTCAGCCGCCCCGCGATATGCAATGCGGCCCCCCGACTGGCCAGCAACACGCGCCCCAATTCCTCGCCGGCAACGCGGAATGCGATCGCCTTCAGCCGGCTGCCGTCCGGGCCGGTGAGGACACAGCGCACGTGATCGGAGCCGGCGATATCGGCCATCGCCACGCGTTGCGCGGGAAGAACGAAGCGCGGTTCTGCATTGCCGGCGCCGAACGGCGCGAGGCGCTCGAGCGTCGCGATGAGGTCGGTCGAGGCGCCGCGGCCCTGCAGCATCCCGTCGATCAGCAAAGTCGGCATCAGCGGCGTGCCGTCGAGATCGTCCTTGAAACGCGCGGCGATGAAGGCGTGCAAAGCGGTGAGGTTCCGCTCCTCCACCTCGAAGCCGGCTGCCATCGCGTGACCGCCCCCCTTCAGCACCAGCCCGGCTTCCCGCGCGGCGATCACGGCTTGCCCGAGATGCAGCCCCGCGACGGAGCGGCCGGAGGCCTTGCCCACGCCTTCCTCCAGCGCGATCACACAGACCGGCCGCTGATAGCGCTCCTTCAAGCGGCCGGCGACGATGCCGATCACACCCGGATGCCAACCTCGAGCCGCGACAAAAAGCAGATGCGGATTGTCCGCCGCCTGCGCCTCGGCCTGGCGCAGCGCGGCCTCCTGCACCTCATTCTCCAGCGCGCGCCGCTCCTCATTATACGTGTCGAGCTGCCGCGCCAGGTCGCCGGCGACGACGGGATCGTCGGTCGCGAGCAGCCGCGCGCCCAGATCGGAGCGGCCGACCCGCCCGCCGGCATTGACGCGCGGGCCGAGCAGAAAGGCCGCGTGATAGGCGTCGACACGGTCGGTCACCCGCGCGACGTCGCACAGGGTCTTGAGGCCGAGATTGCTCCGCCGGGCCATCACCTTCAGCCCCTGCGCGGCCAGCGCGCGATTGAGCCCCGTCAAGGCGACCACGTCGCACACGGTGCCCAGCGCCACTAGATCCAGCCATTGAAGCAGGTCGGGCTCCGGCCGCGCGGCGCTGAACCAGCCGCGCCGCCGCAGCTCGCGATTGATGGCGATCACCAGCAGGAAGACCACGCCCACTGCCGCGAGGTTGCGATGCGGGGAGCTCTCGTCCAGCCGGTTGGGGTTGACGATGGCGGCGGCGGCCGGCAGGACCGGTTCCGCCACATGATGATCGGCGATGATGACATCGATGCCGATGCGTCTGGCCTCCTCCAGGGCGGCGAAAGCGGTGATGCCGCAATCCACCGTGACGGCGAGCGTGGCGCCCTGCCCCTTCAGGGCGTGAAACGCGGGCGCGTTCGGTCCGTAGCCTTCGCGCATCCGGTCGGGCACGTAGAGCAGCGGATCCTCCGCGCCGACCGCGCGCAGAAATCGACTCAGCAGGGCAGCCGAGGTTGCCCCGTCGACGTCATAGTCGCCGAATATGGCAATGCGCTCGCCGCGTCCGATCGCGTCGGCCAAGCGGCCTGCCGCCTGATCCATGTCCTTGAGCTCGGAGGGGTCGGTGAGCAGGTCGCGCAGCCTGGGCTGCAGGAAGCCGGGTGCGCTCTCCAGCGACTGGCCGCGGGCCGCCAGCATGCGACCGACGATCTCCGGCACCTGGCAGCGCTGCGCGATGGCGAGTCCGAGGCGCTCATCGCCGGGCCGGCCCAGCCAGTAGCGGCCGCACAGCGACCTGGAGACGCCGAGATAGGGAGTGGCTTCCGTCATCGGCGCCAGCGAAGCGTCGGGCGCGTGATTCTACAAATTTGCCTTGATCTTCCAGTTGTGCTGCGCCTCGACCACTCGGACCGTCCCGGACTTCGAGCGCATGACCATGGAATGCGTGGTGGCCGTGAACGCGCCGCGGCGCACGCCCGGCAGCATCGCGCCGTCCGTCACGCCCGTGGCGGCGAACATGACGTCGCCCTTGGCAAGATCGGTCAGCCCGTATTTGCGATTGAGGTCGCTGATACCGAGGCGGCGGGCGCGGCCCTTCTCATCGTCATTGCGGAACAGCAGCCGCCCCTGCATCTTCCCTCCGATGCAGCGCAGGGCCGCAGCGGCGAGGACGCCCTCCGGCGCGCCGCCGGAACCCATGTAGATGTCGACGCCGCTATCCGGCCGCGCGGTCGAGATGACGCCGGACACGTCCCCGTCCGAGATCAGCATGATGCGCGCGCCGGCGGCGCGCACACGGGAGATGAGCTCGGTATGGCGCGGCCGGTCGAGGATGCAGGCGACCAGGTCGGCAATCTCCATGCGCTTCGCCTTGGCGAGTTGCCGCAGGTTCTCCTCCGGCCCCGCATCGAGATCGACGACATCGTCCGACAGGCCGGGCCCGATGGCGATCTTGTCCATGTAGACGTCCGGCGCGTTGAGGAACCCGCCTTCCTCCGCCATCGCGACCACCGCCAGGGCGTTGGAGCCGCCCTTGGCCGTGATGGTGGTGCCTTCGAGCGGATCGAGCGCGATGTCGATCTTGGGTCCGCCCGCCCCGACTTTCTCGCCGATATAGAGCATCGGTGCCTCGTCACGCTCGCCCTCGCCGATCACCACCGTGCCATCGATGGCGAGGCTGTTGAGCGCCGAGCGCATGGCGTCCACGGCGGCCTGATCGGCGGCCTTCTCGTCGCCGCGCCCCATCAGGCGCGAGGCGGCCAGCGCCGCCGCTTCGGTCACGCGGACGGCTTCCAAAGCGAGGTTTCGGTCCATGGGTGCACTCCCTGTTGCGGATCGCGCGGCGCGGGGGCGCCGTCGTGCGAGCAGTTCAAGTCACGCGAGCAGTTCAATGGGCAGAACGTGCGGTGGTTCCAAGATGGAGTTGATGGCACCGAGGCGGTGCACCACCCGCTGGATGGCCGCCTCCGTCGTGTCGTGCGTCGTCAGCACGACGGGCACCGTGTCGCCGCGGGCGCGCTGGATCATCGCCTCGAGCGATACATTCTCGTCACGCATCGCCGCCGCGATGTCGGCGATGACGCCCGGCCGGTCGACCACCATCAACCGAAGGTAATAGGGCCCCACGTGGCTACCCGGCGGCGCGGAGGGGAGTTTCTTCAGACTCACCGCCGGCGCCGAGAAGGCAGGCAGTATGCGGTCGCGCGCAATATCCATGAGGTCGCTGACCACCGCCGAGGCGGTCGGCCCCTGCCCGGCGCCGCGGCCGATCACGACGTTCTGGCCGACGAAATTGCCGTCGGTGACGACCGCGTTGTAGACGCCGTCGACCTTGGCGATGACGGCCGCCACCGGCACCATGCAGGCATGCACCCGCTGCTCGACGCCATGCGGCGTCAGGCGCGCGATGCCCAGCAGCTTGATCCGGTAGCCCAGTTCGTCGGCATAGGCGATGTCCATGGCCGAGACGTTGCGGATGCCGCTGATGCGCACGCCGGCGAAATCGATCTGGCAGCCGAAGGCCACGCTGGTGAGGATGGACAGCTTGTGCGCGGCATCGACGCCGTCCACGTCGAAGCTGGGATCCGCCTCGGCATAGCCGAGCTTCTGGGCCTCGGCGAGGACGTCGGAGAATTCCCGCCCGGTCTCGCGCATCTGGGTGAGGATGTAGTTGCAGGTTCCGTTGAGGATGCCGTAGACGCGCTCGATCCGGTTCGCCGCCAGGCCTTCGCGCATGGCCTTGATGACCGGAATGCCGCCCGCCACAGCCGCCTCGTAGGCCAGCGCGACGCCGGCGCGCTCCGCCGCCAGCGCCAGTTGCGTGCCGTGATGGGCCAGCAGCGCCTTGTTGGCGGTCACGACGTGCTTGCCCTTGGCGATCGCCCTCTCGACCAGCGCCTTCGCCACGCCTTCGGCGCCGCCGATCATTTCCGCCACCACGTCGACTTCGGGATCGTCCGCGAGCGCCAGCGGATCCGCGGCCCAGCGCACGCGGTCGAGAATGATGCCGCGGTCCTTCGATGCATCGCGCGCGGAGACGGCCACGACCTCGATCGCCCGCGGGCAGTGCAGCCGCAGGATCTCGGCATTGTCCGAGAGCAGCTTCACGACGCCGGCGCCGACGGTGCCGAGGCCCGCGATTCCGACGCGCAGCGGCCGGTTGTCGCCGCGCTCTCCCGGCGCCGCGCTAGCAGCCATAACCACCGTGGATCGGCTGCCCGATCCTTCTCCTGCTGTTCATGTCGAAACCCGATCAGTATCCGGTGAGATAGACGTCCGCGCGCCGATTGGCCGCTTCCGACTGGAGCGGCTCCAACGCGCCGGCACCCGAAGTCCGGATTGCGCTCTGCGGCACGCCGTACTGCATCAATCCCTGCGCCACAGCGACGGCGCGCGCCTCCGAGATCTGCTGGGTGGCGTCCTGAAGGCCGGTCTGCCCCGCACCCTCGGCCGCCACGCTGGCATGGCCGACGACGTTGATGATGCCGCCATGGGTGCGCTGCATGCCGGCAATCTGCTGCAGCACCTGCAGATCATCCGCGGAGAGAGAGGACGAGCCCTCGCGGAAATAGATCATGCCAACCGGCTCGCCGCCATAGGCGGACCGGGCAGCCGGGCTGGCCGCCGCTTCAGGCTGGGACGGCGATGGAGCCGCCCCCGGAACACTGATGCCGTAGGCGGTCGGGTCCGCGGCCTGGGGATCGAACTCATAGGCGCTTGGCGGTAATTGCGCCTGCTGGGCCGCGGCGGCCGCATCGGGCCGCGGCGCCATGGGCGCCGCCGGCTCCTGCGGCGCGGCGGTCATCGGCGCCGGCGCGGCGGGGACAGGTTCCGCGGGTATCGCCTCGGCCACCTCCGGCGCGGCGGGTTCCGGCTGGGGCACGTCGCTGGGGGCAGGCTCCGCGATCGTTCCCTGGATCGTCTGCCCTTGGCCTGCGCTCTCCGGCACCGGCTCCGGCGCGGCGGTTACGCTCTGCTCCACCGGCTCCGGCTCGACGACCTCCGGCTCGACGACCTCCGGGGCGGCAACCGGCTCGCTGGGCGTTCGCACCGGTTCAGGCGCGTCCGATGTGTCGGTCTGGATTCCGGGTTCCGGGATGGGCGCCAGCGCTTCCTGCGGCGGCTCGGGCGGAGGCGGCGGTGGCGGCGGCGCTGCCGACGAGGTCGGGCCGCCGATCAGCGCGTCGCTGTATTGCGTGCCGGCTTGCGCGGCACCGAGCCCGTCGGGCGCCTGGACCAGGTCCTGGATCGTGGAGGTCGGCCGCTGGTAGGGAACCGTGTTGACATCCGGGAAGGTGCCGCCCGAGCCGGTATCGGTGTTCATCTGGGTGCCGCCCCCGGGTGCGCTCACCTCCGTCGGCGGCACGTCACTATCGGAAGAACAGCCGGCGAGCAGCAACCCAGCGGCAAGAGCCGCCGCGGCGAGTCCACGCGATGGCAGCAGAACGATCATGAAGTCAGCACCCTCCCTGCCGGACACCTTGGCCGCGCGCGATCCGCTTTGTCATTTGCGACCGCCGTTCAACGACTTAGTGCCGAATCCTGAGCTTGCGCTACTATAGCAAAGATCGACGTGCGTCGATTGGCAAAATGGCCGCGCGGCCGAGATCGAACAAAATGTTGATAGAACAGTAGAATCTGAGAGGACGCATGAGCGGGGAGACCGGCGAGAATGGCCAGATGGATCCGGCGGCCTGGTCTCAGGCCATGGCCCGGATCGCCGAGCAGTCGCAGCGTCTGGTCGCCGACTTTGTCCAGCGCAACCAGTTCCAGAGCTCCCCAGGCGTCGACCCGATGGCGATGGGGCGCGCCTTCATGGAAATGACCGCGCGGCTGATGACCGATCCGGCCAAGCTGATGGAGGCGCAGTTCTCCCTGTGGCAGGACTACATGAACCTCTGGCAGTCCACCGCCAAGCGCATGATGGGCCAGGAGGCCGAGCCCGTGATCGCGCCGGCGAAGGATGACCGCCGGTTCAAGGACGCCGCCTGGCAGGACAACCAGGTCTTCGACTTCGTCAAGCAGTCGTACCTGCTGACCGCGCGCTGGCTGCAATCCACCGTGCAGGGTGTCGAGGGCCTGGACGACAAGACCGCGCGCAAGATCGATTTCTACACGCGCCAGTTCGTCGATGCGATGGCGCCCAGCAATTTCGTGCTGACCAATCCGGAAGTGCTGCGCGCCACCATGGAAAGCCGTGGCGAGAACCTGCTCAAGGGGCTGCAGAACCTGCTGGACGACCTGGAGCGCGGCAACGGACAGCTCAAGATCAAGATGACGGACCTTGAAGCCTTCGAGGTCGGCAAGAACATCGCCGTCACGCCGGGCAAGGTGGTCTACCAGAACGATCTCATCCAGCTCATTCAATACGCGCCGTCGACCAAGCAGGTCGCCAAGCGGCCGCTGCTGATCATCCCGCCCTGGATCAACAAATACTACATCCTGGATCTCAAGCCGGCGAACTCCTTCATCAAGTGGGCGGTCGATCAGGGCCACACCGTTTTCGTCATCTCGTGGGTCAATCCGGACGAGCGGCTGGCCGCCAAGACCTTCGCGGATTATCTGCTGGAAGGCCCGATCGCCGCGCTCGACGCGATCGAGCAGGCGACCGGCGAGAAGACCGCCAATGTCATCGGCTACTGCCTGGGCGGCACGCTGCTGGCGTGCCTGCTCGCCCACCTGGCGGCGAAGGGCGGGGCCGGCCGCATCGCGAGCGCGACGTTCCTGACCACCCTGGTCGACTTCAAGGAAGCGGGCGAGCTCACCGTCTTCATCGACGAGGAGCAATTGGCGGCGCTCGAGGAGAAGATGAGCGAGCGCGGCTATCTCGAAGGCGCGGAGATGGCGAACACCTTCAACATGCTGCGTGCCAACGACCTGATCTGGTCGTTCGTGATCAACAACTACCTGCTCGGCAAGGAGCCGTTCCCGTTCGACCTGCTCTACTGGAATTCCGATTCCACGCGCATGCCGGCGGCCATGCACAGCTTCTATCTGCGCAACATGTATCAGAACAACCTGCTGAGCAAACCGGGCGGGATCGAGTTGCACGGAGTCCCGATCGATCTCACGAAGGTGAAGACCCCGGCCTTCATCCTGTCGACACGCGAAGACCACATTGCGCCCTGGAAGGCAACCTATGTCGCGACCCAGCTCTATGCGGGGCCGGTGCGCTTCGTGCTCGCGGCATCGGGGCACATCGCGGGGGTGGTGAATGCCCCGGCCGCCAGCAAATACAGTCACTGGACCAATACCGAGCTGAAGAAGTTTCCGCGCGATCCGGACGAATGGCTGGCGAAGGCCGAGATGCGGCCGGGTTCCTGGTGGCCGGAATGGCAGGAATGGGTCGCCGAATATGCCGACGGCAAAGTCCCGGCCCGCCAGCCCGGCGCCGGCAAGCTCAAAGCGATCGAGGACGCGCCCGGCTCCTACGTGAAGGTGCAGGCGCAGTAACGGTCAATCGGCGGCGGGCAGGTCCAACTCCACCTTGAGCCCGCCCAGCGAGGAGCGGCCGAGCGTCAAGCTTCCCCCATAGAGCTGGGCTAGATCGGTGGCGATGGTGAGACCGAGGCCGCTGCCCGGCTTGCGCTCGTCCAGCCGACCGCCGCGCCGCAAGGCGATGGCGTGCTGGTCCGCGGCAATGCCGGGGCCGTCGTCGCTGATCTCCACCTTGAGGCGGTCGGCGGCGCGCGTGGCGGCGACCCGCACCTTGGCCGAGGCCCATTTGCACGCATTGTCGAGCAGGTTGCCGAGCAGCTCGCTCAGGTCCTGCGCCTCGCCCGCGAACCAGAGAGGCCTCGCGCCAAGCTGAACCTCGACTTCTATGTCCCGGTCGCTGATGCGCGGCAGGGTGCGCGCCAGCGCCTGGATGGCATGGGCCGCGTCGGCCCGCACGCCGAGCAGGCGTGCGCCGCCGACCGCTTGCGCGCGCGCCAAGTGATGGTGGACAACGTCGCTCATCACCGTGATCTGCTCCAGCGCGACCGCGCGGTCGGGAGCGCCATCGCCTTCAAGCTCGTTGCGCAGCACCGTCAGCGGGGTCTTGAGCGCGTGCGCCAGGTCTCCGGCCTGGGCGCGCGCACGATCGATCAGGCTGCCATGGTGGTCGAGGAGTCCGTTCAACTCTTGCGCCAGGGGAGCGATCTCCCTCGGCACGTCGTCGGACAGGCGCTGGATCTTGCCGGCGCGGATTCCGGCCAGAGCCGCCTTGATCTCCTCCAGCGGCCGCAGGCCGACCCGCACCTGCAGGACGAGCGCGGAAACCAGGCCGATCCCGAGCACGGTCAGCGACACCCCCAGGATACGAGAGAACTGCCGTGCCGCCTCCAGCGTGGGTGCCAGATCGGCGGCGACGGAGAACGTCACGCGCATTACCGGCGCCGGGAACTGCAAGGTCCGCTGCGCCAGGCGCAGTCGTTCCGTGCGCGGACCTTCGATCTCGCGCAGGCTGATCTCGCCCAGCTCGGAGGTGGCTGCTTCTTCGGGCAGGCGGCCGTCCCACAACGAGCGGGAGCGGACCGGCGGTTGGCCTTCCGCTTCGATCTGCCAGTATTGGCCGGACAACTGGCGTTCGAACTTCGGCAGGCCCGGCGGACGGGCCATCAGGATCCCGCCGTCCTCGGCTATCTCCAGCCCGGCCGCAAGATCGTCGAGCCAGTCCACGAGCTCGGCATCGACTCCGCGCCGCAGATGCAGATCGAACAGGGTGGTAAGCAGAATGTAGGCGGCCAGCAAGGTGGCGCCGCAGAGCAACGAGGCCCCGACAATCAGCCGAAAAGTGAGAGAATTCCGATCGGGCAGGGAACGTCTGGGGCGGCGCAACTCAGTCGTGCCCGATGGCGCCGCGCTCCGCCTGCCGAGCGCCGTCCCGCCCGCCGCTGTCCCCATGCGGCATGCGGTAGCCTTGGCCGCGAACCGTTTCGATCGCGTCGGCGCCGAGCTTCAGGCGCAGGCGCCTGATAAACACCTCGACAGTGTTGGAATCGCGATCGAAATCCTGCGCATAGATGTGCTCTATGATCTCGCTGCGCGGCACGATCTGGCCGGTACGGTGCATCAGGAACTGCAGCAGCCTCTGCTCGAAGGTCGTGAGGATCACGGGGGCGTCGCCGCAGAGCACGGTGCCGGACCTGGTGTCGAACCTGATGGCGCCGCTGACCAGGACCGGATCGGCGCGACCGGCGCTGCGCCGGATCAGAGCGCGAACGCGCGCCAGAAGCTCCGCCATGTGAAATGGCTTGGCGAGATAGTCGTCCGCGCCGGCATCGATTCCGGCCACCTTGTCGGACCATAGATCGCGCGCGGTGAGGATCAGCACGGGCATCGCCCGCCCGGCGGCCCGCCATTTGCGGAGAACATCGATGCCGCTCATCGCCGGCAACCCGAGGTCAAGGATTACCGCGTCGAAATCGGCGGTTTCGCCCAGGAAATGGCCGTGCTCGCCATCGACGGCGGATTCGACGACGTAGCCGGCACTGTCTAGGGCACTACCAAGCTGACGATTCAGATTGGGATCGTCTTCGATCACCAGAACGCGCATTTTTATTACTCGACTGGCTGGCCGTCCAAGGCTTCCAAAGCAAGGGTAGCCGCATCATAGCGCGCATTATGAACATGACCATCCTCGGTGACGACGCGCAGGTCGTAATTCCAGCCTTCCAACGCGCTGCCGACAAGCTGCGCGCCAAGGACCCGGCCATCGAGTTGCTCCTCGGCCACTCTATAAACGTCCTTGAGCGAGTGGATGACGCCCGCTTCCCGCAGGCCAAGCGCGGAATTGGCTTCTATCCCCGTCTCCGCGGCCCCGGTGCCAGTCGCGCCCGGCTTGCCGCCTCCTTTGCCCTTGCCGTTCCCGCCAGCGTTGCCGCCGCCATTGCCGCCAGCATTGCCGCCGCCACTTCCCCCGCCGTGGCCCCCGCCATTCCCCCCGCCGCCACCATTGCCACCGCCCTTGCCGCCGCCGCCATTGCCGCCGCCTTTTCCATTGCCCGCGGCGAAGGCGGAATCGCTCCACAGCCCGGCGAGGAGAACCTCGCCCGCAGACAGGCCGACGGCCATGACTGCGGCAAGCACCATTTTCGGGAGTGGCCTTTTGGTCAGATAGCGAAGCATCGCTGGGCGGACCTTTTCCGGACGCCCTTTCTTAACCTTTTGAATCTGAACGGCCGATGAACCGCCGCCGCAGACATACCACCTGCTTGGTCGGTTTCTTCGCTGTGAGGGGAAGCGCAGTCAAATCAGTGAATTACTTTGCCTTTGAGGCAAACTGGTGTGGTCACCCAGGCCTGCCCAGCTATTCGATTGGCTTACCGTCCAGGGAACGTAAAGCCAAAGTCGCCGCATCATACCGCGCCTGGCGCACATGCCCGTCCGATGTGACCACGCGGAGATCGTATGACCAGCCCTCCGTTATCGTGCCGACGAGCTTTGCGTCGATGACTTCACCTCCCAATTGCCGCTCCGCACGCTCGAAGACATCTCCAAGCGGCCGGATCTGACCGGACTCACGCAGACTGAGAGCGGAATTGGGATCCTCTATCTCGGTTTCCGGCGTTGTTCCGCGCGTGGCGCTCTTTGCGGCATTGGCGCCCGCAGCCTCGGCCCCATTGTCACCACCGGTGTTTCCACCGCTATAGCCGCCGCCATTTCCGCCGGCGTTGCCACCACCGGCGTTGCCACCACCACCGGCATTGCCACCACTATTGCCGCCGGCGTTGCCCCCGCCATTTCCGCCGGCGTTGCCACCCCCCCCGCCGCCGGCGTTCCCGCCACCCCCGCTGCCACCACCATTTCCGCCGCCACTGCCGCCGCCGCCGCCACTGCCGCCACCGCCGCCACTGCCGCCGCCCTTACCGCCGCCGCCGCCGTTGCCGCCCCCACCTTTGCCGCCACCACCGCCCTTCCCGCCGCCACCGCCCTTGCCGCCTTCGGCAAAGGCAGCATTGGTCCAGGCAAAGTTGGCTATGATCTGACCCGCGATGAACCCGCAGGCGAGTAGCACCGGCAGTACTGCTGCGCGATATCGTCCCCTAGCCATGGCTCTTCCTGTGCGCGGTCACGGGCGATCCTTCTCGGTCGGCACCCCGCGCCGAAACCGCGGCGCGGGATAGGTCAGCGGGCGGCCCCGGTTTGACGCTGCTCGATCACCTTGTCAGCCAGGCGACCCGTCAGTTCCTGCAGGTGATCAAACCGATACGCAAAGTTACCAACGCCATATGTCAAAGATCTTAACTCGATGACAAGGTCCTGCAGCTCCGATTGGGGCATCAGGCACTCGACCACCTCCCAGCCGTCCCAATCCGGCTTGTTCCTGATCTGCAGGATTTGCCCGCGCCGGCTTGTCACCAGCGAATGGATACGGGACGTCAGGCTGGCCGGAGCCGAAATGTCGACCGCATAGATCGGTTCCAGCAGGATCGGGTGGCATTTCGGCATCGCCTCCTGCATCGCCATCCGGGCGGCCGTCTTGAAGGCCTGGTCCGAGCTGTCGACCGTATGATACTGCCCGTCGTACAAGGCGACGGCGACATCCACGACAGGGAAGCCGAGCGGCCCGCGATTGAGGTATTCGCGAACCCCCTCCTCCACCGACCCGATGAACTGCCGCGGGACCGCGCCGCCGACCACCCGGTCCTCGAACTGGAAGCCGCGGCCGCGGTCCAGCGGCCAGACCTCGACATGGACATCGCCGAACTGGCCATGGCCGCCGGACTGACGCTTGAAGCGCGCGTGCTGCTTGATATTGGCGCGGATCGTCTCCTTGTAGCTGACCTGCGGCCGGCGCGACTTGACCGGCAGGTTGTAGCGCAGCCTGAGCCGCTCGATCGCGATCTGCAGGTGCACATCGCCTTGCCCGTGCAGCAACAGTTCGTGCGTGTCGGGATTATGGCCGGAGCGCAGCGAGGGATCCTCCTCCGCCAGCTTGGCGAGCGCCGCGGTCAGCTTCACCTCGTCATTGCGGTTCTCGACATCCACCGCCAGCGCATAGAGCGGCGTCAACGGCTCCGGCCAATTGAATGTTTCGGGCGCCTTGCCGCTCGCCGTCAGTACGTCGCCGGTCTTGATCGCATCCATGCGCCCGAGGCCGACCACCTCGCCCACGCCGGCAGTGGCGATCTTGTCGAAGCCGTTGCCCTTCGGCCGCAGCAGCGCCCCGATGCGCTGCCCGCCCACCGTCTGGCCATCTGCGATCTGGCCGGCCAGCACGCGCGCCAGCCCGATCTTGCCGCTATGCGGCTGGTGATAGGTCTTGAACACCACCGCCGACAACGCCTCCCCGCCAAGGCCCAGGCGGTCGCGGGCGGCCTCCGGCCCCGGCACGTCGTGGCGCAGCGCCTTGAGCAGACGGCGCACGCCGTAATCCTGCTCCGCCGCGCCCATCAGGACGGGCACGATCAGATCCTGCGCCAGGTCCTTGCTGAGCTGCTGGTAGATCGCCTCCTTGGTCGGCACGGCATCACTCAGCAATTGCTCCAGCAACTGGTCGTCGAAATCGGCGAGATGCTCAAGCATCTGCTCGCGCGCCTCCTGCTCGCGCGGCAGCATGTCCTCCGGCAGCTTGACGAGGTCTGAGGGCTGGCCGTGGTGATAGCGATAGGCGCGCTCGCTGACGAGATCGATGTAGCCGGCGACCACATCGCCGCTCTTGCCTTCCTCGCGGATCGGCACCTGCCGCAGCACCAGCGGACGGGAGGAGACCGCCTGCAGCGCCTCCATGACATCGCGCACGCGCAGGCCGGAAGTGTCCATCTTGTTGACGAAAAGAATGTGCGGGACCTTGTTGTCGTCCAGGAACTTGAAGATCGGCGCCAAGGTCAGAGCCTTCTCCGTCTGCGGCTCGGCCACCACGATCGCGACATCCGCCACCAGTACCGCGTTGCGCATGTCCTGCCCCAGTTCGACCGCCCCGGGGCAATCCAGGAACGTCCACCGCTCGCCCAGGTACTCGGCCTGCGCGGCGGTCACCTCGACCGAGAGGCCCCGGGCGCGCGCTTCCTGGGAGCTGTCGCCCAACAGCGTCTTGTCCTTGGCATTGCCTTTCTTGGAGAGGGCGCCCGTGACATGCAGCAGGCTTTCAAGCAGCGACGTCTTGCCGCTGGAATAGGGTCCGACGATGGCGGCGCAGCGAGGCGCCGAAAGTGCTCTGCCAGCCATGATTCTGTCCCTCCCTGGACGACAGGGCCACGGGACCGGATTTCAGATGGACGCCGGATTGCCGCGGCCATTTTCTTCCTGACGTGCTCATGATTTCAGGCATCCGGGGTGCCTGCAAGCGGGATTCTGGAGCGGCGGAATCAGCAGCGTTGCTCGAGACTTACGCGGCCGGCACAGGTCCCCCGGGGTGCTCCGCCGCTCTTCCCTTCCGGACGTGCCGGGGGCGCTTCTTGCGCCTCGGCCGCTCCCGCACGTCGTAATTAAATGACCAGTCAGTTAGTTATTGACTCCGGCGGACACCCGGGGATAATCGCCGCCATGACCCGCCCCGTGAGACAGCCCGCTATCACCTCGGAGGAGCCAGCGCCGCGCTGGCGGCGCCGCGCCGCCGACCGGCCGCGGGAGATCCTGGACGCCGCGCTCACGGTCTTCGTGACCAAGGGTTTCGCAGCCACCAAGCTTGACGACGTCGCGGCGGCCGCGGGCATTTCCAAGGGCCTGCTCTATCGCTACTTCGACAACAAGGCCGAGCTGTTCAAGGACGTGATCCGGCAAACGCTGGTGACCACGATCCGGGATATCGGCGATCGCGCGCGCGCCAGCGGCACGGCGCTTTCCGCGCTCGATCTGTTCCTGGAGCAGATGATCGCGATCGCCAATGACCCCCGGCGCTCCGCCATTCCGAAGCTGGTGATCAGCGAGTCCGGAAGCTTTCCTGATCTCGCGGTCTTCTATCTGTCGGAGGTCATTGGGCCGGGCTTGGCGCAACTGACAGCTCTGATCCGCCGCGGCATCGAGAGCGGCGAGTTCCGACCTGTCGATCCGGACCTCGCGGCCAAGAGCCTCATCGCGCCGCTCATACTCTCGGTGATCTGGCGCCACACCTTCGCGCGCCATGCCGCGAGCTCGTTCGAGCCAGCCGCACTGATCCAGCAGCACCGCGACATGCTTCTGCACGGCCTGGTCACGCCGCAAAGGCGAAAAAAAAGGAGGTCTTCATGACCGCGACGCGCATTGCCATCGGCCTTGCTCTGGTGGCTGTCATGGCCGGCTGCGACCGGCGCGACACAGACACTTGGCAAGGCTATGTCGAAGCCGAATACACCTATGTCGCGCCGCTCACGGCCGGGCGCATCGTCGCGCTGCACGTCAAGCGCGGCGATCAGGTGGCCGCCGGCCAGCCCTTGTTCGCGCTGGAGGCCGATGCGGAGCAGGCGGCCCGCAACCAGGCCGAAGCCGAGCTGGCGCAAGCGCAAGCCGACCTTGCCGACTTGCGGAAGGGCGACCGACCGGAGGAGATCGCCGTGCTGCAGGCGCAGTTGGACGAAGCGCGCGCGTCGCTCGCCTTGTCGGTGCCGCGCCTCGCGCGCCGGGAAAAGATGGTCAAGGGCAGCATCATCGGCGAGGAGGAACTGGACGAGGCAAAATCGTCAATCCTCGCCGACCGAGGGAACATTGCGGAATACGAGGCGCGCCTCGCCGAAGCAAGACTGCCCGCGCGCATGGACCGGATCGCGGCCGCGGAGAAGCTGGTGGATGCACGCAAGGCCGCGTTGGCAGATGCCGAATGGCGCCTGTCTCGCCGGCAGGAGCGCGCGCCGGCGGCTGGCCGCGTGGAGGACGTGTTCTTTCGCGCGGGGGAGACGGCGAACGCCGGCCAAGGCGTCGTGAGCTTGCTGACCCCCGATCATCTGAAGCTGCGCTTCTTCGTGCCCGAGCCTCATCTCGCGCGTATCGCGCTCGGCCAGAAGGTCGCCGTTGCCTGCGATGGCTGCCCGCCGGACCTGACCGCCACCATCAGCTTCATCGCCCGCGCTGCCGAGTTCACCCCGCCTGTCATCTACAGCCTGACGCGGCGGGAGAAGCTGGTCTTCCTGGTCGAGGCCAGGCCGGACCACCTGGACCAGCCATGGCATCCGGGATTGCCGGTCGATGTCAGGCCGCTGTCTCCGGCCTCCCGTGGCGAGCCCTTGGCGCAAGGTGCCGGATCATGACCCTCGCCATCGATGTCCAGGGCCTGAGCAAGAGCTTCGATGGCCGGATCGTCGTGCACGACCTGACACTGAAGGTGGCGCGCGGACAGATCTACGGCTTCCTCGGCCCCAATGGCAGCGGCAAGACCACCAGCATCCGCATGCTGTGCGGCTTGCTGAAGCCGGATGCCGGCAGCGGTACATGCCTCGGCTATGACGTAATCCGCGAGACCGACGCGATCAAGCGTCATATCGGCTATATGACGCAGAAGTTCGGCCTCTACGAGGACCTGACCATCGCGGAGAACCTGCAATTCACCGCGCGCGTGTTCGGCCTGGACCGCCGCAACCAGCGGATCGAGGCGGCCTTGGAGCGGCTCGGCCTGCAGCATCGGCGGAACCAGCTTGCCGGCGCTCTGTCGGGCGGCTGGAAGCAGCGCCTGGCGCTGGCCGCCTGCCTCTTGCATGAGCCGCAATTGCTGCTGCTGGACGAGCCGACCGCCGGCGTCGACCCCAAGGCTCGCCGCGACTTCTGGGACCAGATTCACGCCATGGCCGCGCAGGGTATCACTGTGCTGGTCTCCACTCATTACATGGACGAGGCGGAGCGTTGCCATGAGATCGTCTATATCGCCTATGGCCGCCTGCTGACCCACGGACCGATCCACCAGGTGATCGCGGAATCCGGCCTTACCACCTGGGCCGTCTCCGCCAAGGGCAATGGCGCGCGGATCGCCGCCCTATCGCAGGCGCTGAGCGGCCGGCCGGGCGTCGACGCCGTCGCGGCCTTCGGCGCGGGCCTGCATGTGGGCGGGCGCGATGCGGCGGCGTTGGAGCGGGCGATCGCGTCCCATCGCGAGGACCCGCTGCTGAGTTGGCATCAGACAGAGCCCAATCTCGAGGACGTCTTCATCGATCTCGTCGCGCGGGCCGAGAACGAGCAGAGAGCCGCCTAGCCATGTTCTGGCGCCGTTTCCTCGCCGTCTTCATCAAGGAGTTCGTGCAGATGCGGCGCGACCGCATCACCTTCGCCATGATGGTGGGCGTGCCGCTGATGCAGCTCATCCTGTTCGGCTATGCCATCAACTCGGACCCGAAATCGCTGCCGACGGCGGTGGTGATCGGCGATTCCTCGCCCTTCGCGCGCTCGATCGTCACGGCGCTGCAGAACTCGGATTACTTCGAAATCGTCGGCCCGCCGGTGAGCGAGCGCGAGGCTGACGAGTTGCTGCGTCTCGGCAAGGTGCAGTTCGTCGTGACCATCCCGGTCGATTTCTCCCGCGACCTGGTGCGGGGCGAACGCCCAACCCTGCTGGTGGAGGCCGATGCGACCGATCCGGCCGCGACCAGCAACGCCATCTCCGCGCTGATCAGCCTGAACGACACCGCCCTCGACCACGACCTCAAGGGCCCGCTCGCAGGCCTCAAGGACGCGCCGCCGCCCTTCGCGCTGCAGATCCAGCGGCGCTACAACGAAGAAGGCATCACGCAATTCAACATCGTGCCGGGCTTGATGGGCGTCGTGCTTACGATGACGATGGTGATGATGACGGGTCTCGCCATGACCCGGGAGCAGGAGCGCGGCACCATGGAGAACCTGCTCGCCATGCCGATCCGCCCGCTGGAGGTCATGCTGGGCAAGATCGTGCCCTTCATTTTCGTGGGCTATGTGCAGGTGGCGATCATCGTGCTGGCCGCACACTACCTGTTCGACGTGCCGATCATCGGGTCGCTGTCACTGCTGTTCGGCGCGGCGGTCTTTTTCATCGCGGCCAATTTGGCGGTCGGCTTCACCTTCTCGACCCTGGCCAAAAGCCAGATGCAGGCGATGCAGCTTTCCTTCTTCTATTTCCTGCCCTCGCTGCTGCTGTCCGGCTTCATGTTCCCGTTCCGGGGCATGCCCGACTGGGCGCAGTGGATCGGCGAAGTCCTACCGCTCACCCATTTCCTCAGGATCATCCGCGGCGTGATGCTGAAGGGGAACCTGCCCTACGAGGTGTGGCCCAATCTCTGGCCGATCGCCGCTTTCATGCTGGCGGCAATGACGCTGGCGCTGCTGCGGTACCGCCGTACCGTGGCTTAGCCTAGCCGAGCTTGTCCCCGCCGCGTTCCTTGAAGAAGGATTCGGAATAGGGATACCACCAGCCCTGCAATTCCGCCTTCGGGTCGAGCATGACCATCTTCGACTGACGGAAGGCGTTGAGACCGAGGCGGCTCAGGGCGCGGCCCATGCCGCTCGCCTTCCAGCCGCCGAAGGGCAGCGCGTCGTTGTCGCCCAGCACATTGTTCACCCAGACCATGCCGGCTTCGAGCCGCTCGGTCGCCAGCAGTGCCTCGTCCAGGCGATTGGTGTAGATCGCGGCGCCCAGTCCGTAGCGCGAGGCGTTCGCCAGCGTGATCGCCTCCTCCAGCGAGCGCACCTTGATGATCGGCGCCACCGGTCCGAATACCTCCGCGCGCACGATCGCCATGTCCGGCGTGACGTTGGTCAGCACTGTCGGCTCATAGAACCAGCCGACATTACGGCCGGCCGGCACCTTGCCGCCGCAAGCCACCTTGGCCCCCTGAGCCACCGCCTGCTCCACCAGGCGCATCACCCTGTCGCGCGCCGCTTCGCTCACCAGCGGGCCGATCTCCACGTTGCCGAGGCCGGGGCCGACGCGCAGTTCTCCGGCGCGCGCCACCATGCGCTCGACGAAGGCATCGTGCACCGCCTCGTGCACCAGGATGCGCTCGGTCGCCGTGCAGACCTGGCCGGACAGGTGGAAGGCGGCGGTCACCGCAGCGGCCGCCGCGATATCCGGATCGGCACTGTCCATCACGATCAACGGATCGCTGCCGCCCGCCTCGATGACGCAGGGCTTGAGCCGCTCCCCGCAGGCGGCGGCGACCTTCTGGCCCGCCTCCACGCTGCCGGTGAAGGCGACCACATTCACGCGCTCGTCCGCGACCAAGGCCTGCGCCGTCTCCGCCCCGCCGGTGAGGCAGGAGACCAGGCCCGGCGGCAGGCTCGCGAAATGCTCCATGAACTTGAGCGTGCAGAGCGAGGTCGCCGGCGCCGGCTTGATCACCACTGCGTTCCCGGCCGCGAGCGAGGCCGCCGCGGTGAACGCCATCAGGATGATGGGGAAGTTGAACGGCAGGACATGCGCGCTGATGCCGTAGGGAAAATACTTCGCGTATTGCAGCGCGCCGGGCGAGGTCGGGCCGGCCAGGAAGCCGGCCTCGTCGCGCGCCAGTTCCGCGAAATAACGGAAGATCGAGCCGACATTCAGCAATTCACCGACCGCCTCGGTATAGGGCTTGCCCATCTCGCGCGTCATCAGTTCCGCGATCAGCCCATTCGCGTTCGCCTCCATCGCGTCGGCGCATCGGTGCAAGGCGGCCGCGCGGCTCTTGGCGTCCAGCGCTGCCCAGGCCTTCTGCGCGATCCGGGCCGCTTCCAGCGGCGGGTCGATATGCTGCGCCGCGCAGAGCGCGATCTTGCCCACGGCGCTAAGATCCGCGGGATTGATCACGTCCTGCGTCTGCGCGCCGGGCGCGCTGCGATAGCCGCCCGCAACGAAGATCTGCGCGGCGAAGGGGTCGAAGCTCATCGGATCATGTACACCTTGCGGATCGTCTCATGCACCCGGCAGGTTCCCTTCCAGCCTTGCGGGAAGAAGGCGATGGTGTCCGGCTTGATCTCGATCACTTCGCCGGATTCGTGCGTGTAGGTGCAGCGACCGAGCAGGAAATGGCAGAACTCGTCGCGCGTCACCTCGCAGCGCCAATAGCCCGGCGTGCACACCCAGATGCCGCTTTCGTTCTCGCCGTTCGGCCCCTTGTGCAGCAGGACGCCAGAGGTCAGCGATTGGCCCTCGATCATGGTCGGGACCGCGCCCCAATCCTTGAGATCCGCGACGTTTTTCGGGTCATACAGAACCGGTGTGGTCATCATTGCTCCTTCAGCGCAGCATGTAGACGTTGCGCATGGTCTCGTGAACGGTGCAGGTGCCGGTCCAGCCGGCGGTGAAATGGACACAGGTGCCGGGCCTCACCTCGATCACCTCGCCATTGTCGCGCCTGTAGGTCGCGCGCCCCGCGATGAAATGGCAGAACTCGTCACGCGGAATCGAGAGAGGCCAGGTGCCGGGCGTGCATACCCACACGCCCGTCTCCGGCTCGTTGTTCGGCCCTTTGAACAGCAGCCGTCCGCTCGACCTCGAGGGGCCCGCCGTGCAGTTCGGCTGCTCGCCCCAATCGGCGAGATCGGATAACGACACCGCGTTGTAGATATGCGGCGCAGAGCTCTTGAGCGTGTCGGTCACGGATTGAAGCTCCCCTTGGTCGCGACTTCGGCCAGGATCCGCGCCGCCTTCTCGGTGCCCTTCGCCGCTTGCATGTGGCGCGAAACCTCGGCGAGCCGCTTTTTCATCGGCTGGTCGGCGATCAGGCGCGCGACGGCGTTGGCCAGCTCCTCGTCCGTCCAGGTGTAGCGCGGAAGCTGGTCGCCATAACCGGTGTCGTGGATGCGCGCGGCGTTATCCAGGCCGTCCCAGCAGAACGGCATGATGAGAGCCGGCTTGCCGAAATACAGCGCCTCGTTGAAGCTGTTGTTGCCGCCGTGGTGGATGAAGAGGTCCACATGCGGGATGACCGCCGGCTGCGGGTACCACGATTCCAGGTGCACGTTGGGTGGCACATCCTTGTATTCGCCGATATAGTCGCCGACATTCATCAGGAACCGGTACGGCAGCTTGGCGAACACGCCGATCATGCGCTGATAGAGGTCGACATCCGCCGCACCGAGCGAGCCGTAACTGACATAGACCAGCGGCTTGTCGTTGTTGGTCTTGAATTCCGGCACCTCATAGGTGCCCTCGTCGCGCACGCAGCCCTCCAGATATTGGAACTTCTTCGGATCCAGCGGATGGCGCCGCTTGAACGCCAGCGGCTTCGGATACAGCAAGAGGTTGACGTGAGGAGAGGTCTCGAAGAACTGGCCGAGCGGATACGGCTCGTGCCCGACCTTCCTTAGGAACTCGTTGTAGCGGTCGTGAGTCGGCTTCACGAGCTTCAGGAATTCCTCTTCGAACCGCTCGAAGCCTTCCTTATCGTTCTCGTGGCAGCCGGAGAGATGCGGCGGGATGTCCGGATCCGGCACCTCGTTCTCCGAGCAGGAGATGATGCGCACCCACGGGCAGCCGGCGCGCTTGATCGCCGGGAACAGGATGACGTTGTCGACCGCCACCAGGTCCGGCTTGATGCGCTGGAGATGGTCGTTGAGTCCCTCTTCCGCAATGACTGCGGAATCGACGATCGCCTCCCACACCGGGATGACGTAGGTCGGCAATTGCTCGATCGGCGAGAGGCGGAAGTGCGGCTTCTTCTCCGCGATGAAGTTCGCCCAGAACTTCGCGATCTCCTCGTCCGACATGCCGCCGGACATATCGACCAGGTTCTCCTCGAACCCGTATTTCTCGAACACGCCCTTGAAGCCCTTGTCGCAGACGAAGACCGGATTGTGCCCGTCCTCTCTGAGTTGCTGCGCGATTCCGACGCAGTTGAGCGCCGGGCCGAAGGCGGCCTCCGGAAACAATACGATCGTCTTGCCCATATGAACTCCTCCTCGCTCAATCCTTCAGAATTACGGCCTGGTCGGCCTGCCAGGTCAGCCAGACCTGCTGCCCGCGCGCCAGTTTCGCCGACAGGGGATGCCCCGCCGCCAGCCGCGCCACGATCGGCCGCGGCAGGTTGGGCACGGCGATGTGCGCGATCACGTCCTGTCCCAGGAAGGCCGCGCCCTCCACCTGGCCCTGGATCGCGCCATCGGCGGCAATGTCCATGACGCGCACGCGCTCCGGCCGGATCGCCAAGGCGGCCGGACCATCCGCCACGCCGTTCGGGGCCGGCAGGCGGCCCAGGCCCGGCGCCTCGAACGCGCTCTGCGCGACATTGCCGTCCACGAAATTCATGAGGCCGATGAAATCCGCCGCGAACCGGTTGACAGGCCTGTCATAGAGCTCGCGCGGCGTGGCGAGCTGCACGATCCGCCCGCGGTCCAGCAATGCGATGCGATCGGCGAGGGTCAGCGCCTCCTCCTGGTCGTGCGTCACCACCACGAAGGCGATGCCGGTATCCTGCTGCAGGCGTTTCAGCTCGATCTGCATCTGCTCGCGCAGCTTGCGATCGAGCGCGCCGAGCGGCTCGTCCAGCAGCAGCACCTTGGGCCGCTTCACCAAGGCGCGCGCCAGGGCGACGCGCTGGCGCTGGCCGCCGGAGAGCTGGTTCGGCTTGCGCGCGGCGAAGTCGGACATGCGCACCATGGCAAGCGCATGATCGACGCGCTTCTTCAGCTCCACGCCCTGCACGCCTTCCATCTCCAGCCCATAGGCGACGTTGCCGAAGGTGGTCATGTGCGGGAACAGGGCATAGGACTGGAACATCAGATTGACCGGCCGGCGATTGGCCTTGACGTCCGTGATGTCCGCGCCAGCCAGCCGCACGCGTCCTTCGTCCTGCGCCTCGAAGCCGGCGATGACGCGCAGCAAGGTGGTCTTGCCGCAGCCCGACGGGCCGAGTATCGCGAAGAACTCGGCGTCCTTCACCTCCAGTGAGATCTGGTCGACGGCCGTGATCGGGCCGAAACGCTTGGTCACGCCCTCGATCTGCAAGAGCGCACTCATGGCGCGACCTCGCCGTTGAGGCGCTGCGACAGCAACACCAGGAAGAAGCTGAACCCGATCACGATGGTGGCGATGGCGTTGATCTCCGGCGTCACGCCGAAGCGGATCATGGCGTAGATCTGCATCGGGAAGGTGGTCGAGCCCTGCCCCGCGCCGGCGGTGAAGTAGGCGATGATGAATTCGTCGATGGACAGCGTGAAGGAGAGCAGCGCCGCCGCAATCACGCCCGGCGCAATCACCGGCAGCGTCACGCGCCGGAAGGTCGTCAACTCGCCGGCGCCGAGATCGATCGACGCCTCGACGATTGACCGGTCGAAATTCTTGAGCCGCGTGCGCACCACCATGCACACGAACGCGATGTTGAAGACGGCGTGCGATAGCACGATCGAATGCAGGCCCAGGCTCATGTTGAGCAGCGTATAGAACGAGAGCAACGCGATCGCCAGCACGATGTCCGGAATGATCATCGGCGCCGCCACCAGCGCGTCGAGCCAGGGGGTCGGCCTGCCCTCCTCCAGCCCCATCGCGAGCAAGGCGCCGATCACGGTCGAGATGACGGTGGAGGCGACTGCGACAACCAGCGAGTTGCCCGCCGCCGACAGGATCTTCGGATTGGCAATGAGCTTGCCGTACCACTCCGTCGAGAAGCCGGTCCACGCCGTCGGCAAGCCACTCTTGTTGAACGAGAGCACGATCAGCACGAGGATCGGCACATAAAGGAAAAGATACACCAGTCCGAGATGGGCGTTGAGCCAGAGCCGGATGGGATCGCGCGCGATCATGCCGCCACCCTCGCCGGCTGCGGCGCCAAGCGCGTTTCGCCCTCGCCCGACGCGCGGGCCGACAGCAGCGCCTGCGCGAACAGGAGCGCCAGCATGATGACGACCAGAATGAAGCCGAGCGCCGAGCCCATCGGCCAATCGCGCGCCGAGAGGTACTGGCTGTAGATCAGATTTCCGAGCATCGGACGCTGGCCACCGCCCAGCAGGTCGGGCGTCACGAAATTGCCGATCGACAGCACGAACACGAAGACCGCGCCGGCGGCGATGCCCGGAGCGGTGAGCGGCAGCGTGACGCGGCGGAACGTCGTCCAGGCGGAGCCGCCGAGGTCGAACGACGCTTCACGCAATTCCGGCCCAAGGCGCGAGATCGAGCTGTAGAGCGCGAGGATCACGAACGGCACGTAGTTGTAGACAAGGCCCAGCACGATCGCGAACTCGTTGTAGAGCAGCGGCAGCGGCTGGTCGATCACGCCGGTCGACTGGAGCGTGCGGTTGATCAAGCCCTGGTTGTTGAGCAGCACGATCCAGGCATAGGTCCGGATGAGGTAGTTGCTCCAGAACGGCAGCATCACCAGCACCAGCAGCGCCATCTGCCGGTTGCGCGGCTTCTGGGCGATGGCATAGGCGGCGGGATAGCCGATCAGCAGCGCGACCAAGGTGGCCGTCCCGGCGATCCGCACCGAATCCAGGAAGATGCGCGCGAACAGCGAAGTGGCAGAGCGCTGGTAGTTCTCCAGGGTCAGCGTGTAGTCGATGCCACCATAGGTGCCGCGCTCAAACAAGCTGTAGGCGAAGATGATAAGGCAGGGCACGACTAGGAACAGGGCAAGGTAGCCCAGTCCGGGTGCCATCAGGATCGTGCGGCGCGTCATCATCCGAGGTTAAATGCAACGCCGCCGCTCCTGCGATCGGAGCGGCGGCGCCGGCACACAGCTTACTGGAAGGTGATCTCGGTCACGGTCTGGGTATAGAGCTTCTGCCCGTCACCCAGGTCGCGGAGCTGTTCTTCCCTCATCAGATCCGACGGGCTCATGCCGATGTTCGGGAACTGCTCGATCAGCGCCTTGTCGAGCGTTGCCATCGCTTTCTGGTTCGGCACCTTGTAGAGGATGTTGTTGGCGACCCAGGCATGGACATCCGGGCGCAGCACGTAGTTGATGAAGGCCATGGCGCCGTCCTTGTTCTCAGACGCCGCCGTCACCGTCATGGTGTCGACCCACATGTCGGAACCTTCCTCCGGCACCACGAACTTGATCGCCGGGTTTTCCGCGATGCCGTAATTGCACCAGCCGTCCCAGGCATGGACCAAGCTGGCCTCGCCCGAGACCAGCTTGGAGTAGAAGGTGGTGTCGTCATAGGCGAGCAGCGCCCCCTTGGCTTCGGTCAGCAGATCCTTCGCCTTGCCGACCTCCGCCTCGTCGGTCGAGTTGACCGAATAGCCGAGCGCCTTCAGGCCCGCCGCCATCAGCCAGCGGTCGGTCTTCAGCATGGTGATCTTGCCCTTGAGCGCGTCGGTTGGCTTCAGCATGTCCATCCAGCTGGTCGGCTCGGCAGACACCAGGTCGCTGCGATAGCAGAGCCCGGTCGTGCCCCACGCGTAGGGCACGGAGAATGTGTTGCCCGGGTCATATTCGAGCTTCTGCGCTTCCGGATAGAGATTGGCGAGGTTCGGAATTTTCGCCGGATCGAGTTCGGCGATCAGGTCCAGCTTCTTCAGCGCCTCGGCAAAGGGGCTGGAGACGAACAGCACGTCATAGCCCTTGCCGCCGCCGGCGGTCACCTTGCCCATGATCTCTTCATTGGTGGCGTGGACCGACATCTCCGCCTCGATGCCGGTTTCCTTGGTAAAGTTCTCCAGCAATTCGGGCGGCATGTAGCCGTCCCAGTTGGAGATCACGATCTTGCCCTCGGCGAAAGCAACGCCGCTCACGCCGCACATCAGCGCCGCGATCACCGCGGCCTTGGTCACTGCTCGTGTCATGAAACCTCTCCCGCTCTCCCTGTGACGCCCCCGGCCGATGGATCGGCCTTCGAATGCCCGGCCGGTCGACCGGCCGTCGGAATTCCCGGCCGTGAACCGGCCCTTGATTGGCGTGATTGTATTTTTGTGCTAGAAAATACGTCAAGCGCCAAGAATGTATAATCAGGCTCATTAATACAATTATGCCCCGCCGCAACGCCGCCCGCACCAGATCCGAACCGCCGAGCCGCCGGGCCGGCGCCGCGCGCCGGACCGCCACGCAGGCCGCCCTCGCCCAGAAGATCCTCGGCTGGTTGCAGCGGCAGGACCTCCAGCCCGGCGAGCACGTGCCGGAGCGGCTGGCGACCGAAGCGTTCCACGTCTCCCGCACGCCGGTGCGCGCAGCGCTCACGCTGCTCGCCGAGCAAGGCGCGTTGGAGCGGCGGGACCAGCGCGGCTTCTTCATCGCGGAAGGTTTCACGGCCGCGCGGGCGACGGTCGCGGCGGAAACGCCGGAAACGGATTTGCACGACGCCATCCTGCGCGACCGCTTCTCCAAGCGGCTGGACGCAGAGGTGACCGCGGCCCACCTGGCAAGGCGCTACAAGGCTTCCCGTGCCGTCGTGCTGCGCGTCCTCAACCGGCTGCAGAAGGATGGCATCGTGGAGCGGGCGCTCGGCCAGCGCTGGGTGTTCCTCCCGGCGCTGGATTCGCTGCGCTCCCAGGAGGACAGCCACCGCTTCCGCCTGATCCTGGAGCCGGCCGCCTTCCTTCAGCCCGGCTTCACGCTCGATCCCAAGCGCACGCGCGACCTCAAGGCCGCGTTGCGCGCACTCATCCAGCAGGATGCCCGCCACATCGATCTGAAGCGCGCGGTGGAGACCGACATCGCCTTTCACGAGGCCGTCGGCGATGCCTCGAACAACCGCTTCCTGGCGGACGCGATCCGCCGGCAGAGCCGCTTGCGCCGTCTTGCCACCACCAGCATGCAGGTGCCGCCGGCGCGTCTCATCGAATCATGCCGTGAACATCTCGCGATCCTGGAAGCCGCCGAGGCCGGCGATGTGGCCCGCGCCGCCGAGCTGATGCGGGAGCATCTGGCAGCCTCGCTGCGCGCGCGGCCCGGCTTCGTCAATCGCGGCGCGCCGCCGATGGCGTGGGCGATGATGGGCGCGCGATGACCGGGCTTACCATCGCTTTCCTGCCCGAGGCGGCGTACGGCGCTTCACTGAACTGCGTCGCGCTGGCGCAGGAGCTGCGCGACTTGGGACACCGCCCGGTGTTCCTGTGCGACCCGGGCTTTGTCGGCATGTTCGTCAATTACGGCTTCGAGGAAGTGCCGGTGGCGATGTCGCCGCTCAGGTCCGATGCGGAGATCGCGGATTTCTGGCAGCGCTTCATCGATCAGCACCGCCCGCATTTCCGCCTGCCGCCCATCGCGCAGATCGCGACTTATGAGGCGCCAGCCTGGAACGCGATCGTGGACAGCGCGATCCACGCCGAGCCCAGCCTGCGCGAGGCGATCGCCACTTTGCGGCCGGATGTCATCTGCCTCGACAATGTCGTGCTCTTTCCGGCCATCGCGGCCGCCGGCGTGCCATGGGTGCGCATCGTCTCCTGCGCGGAAACCGAGCTGCCCGACCCGGACGTGCCGCCCTACACCTCCGGCTGCGCCGCGGATGACGCGGCGGGATGCGAGGCCTTCCGCGAAGCCTATTTCGCCGAGCTCCAGCCGGTCCATGACCGATACAACGCCTTCCTCCAATCCGTCGACCAGCCGGCCATGCCGAAGGGGCAGTTCCTGGCGCCCTCACCTTGGCTCAACCTGCTGCTGACGCCGGAAGCCATCCGCTATCGCCGACGCCAGGCGCTGGACCCGGCGCGGTTCGCCTATATGGGCGGGGCGGTGCGGACCGAGGCGCCATACGAGCTGCCCTATTTCCCCAAGCACAACGACGCGCCGCTGATCTATATCGGCTTCGGCTCGTTGGGGGCGGCGGATACCGACCTGTTCCAGCGCCTGATCGACCTGTTCGCGGACGCGCCCTACCGCGTGCTGATGTCCGTGGGCCCTTACAAGGACAGCTACCAGACCGTTCCGGACAACATCCACCTGGAATACTGGTACCCGCAGCCTTCGGTCATCCCGCAGGTCGACCTTTTCATCCACCATGGCGGCAACAACTCGCTCAACGAGGCCCTGACCTTCGGCAAGCCGTCTCTGGTGATGCCCTATTGCTGGGATGGCCATGACAACGCCCAGCGCGTAGAGGAGCTGAAGCTCGGCGCCCGCCTGCCGCGCTACGACTGGCGGCCGCAGGAGATGCTGGCGACCGTCCGGCGGCTGCTGTCCGACAACGCCATGAAGCGGCGGCTGCGGGAGCTCGGCACCAATATTCGCGCGGGTAACCAGCGCCGCCGGGCGGCGGAGCTGATCCTGGCCGCTGGGCGCGAAGGCGCGACTCGCCGCACGCAATCCGCACCGGTGGCTTGACAAACCGCCGCGCTGACTTCTAATTGATTTTAGGGGCATTTTACCGACGCATAAGTGCGCGCCGGCACCCGGCGCGGCCGCAAGCGATCGCAAGCATGAGGATGGACATGCTTCGGCACTGGGTTCGAGTTGCGCTGACGGGCGCGCTGGCGCTGTGCTCCGCTTCCGCCGCGGTGGCGGATGTGCCGCCCGCACGCGACCCCCTCCTGCTCTATGGCAACGAGATCCGCTTCGACGTGGAGCGCGACGGCAAGCCGATCGGCCAGCACGTCGTGACCTTCACGCGCACCGACGATGGCGTGCGCGTCGAATCCCGCGCCGACGTGCAGGTCGACCTCTTGTTCCTGACAGCCTATCGCCTGCGCTACCAGGCGCGCGAGCTGTGGCGCGATGGCGAGCTGACGTCTATGGAGGCGTCCACCAACGATAACGGCGACTACACCTATGTCCAGGCGGTGCGTGACGCCGCCGGCCTGATCGTCTCCTCGCCTGAGGGAACGTATACGGCGCCGAAAATCCTTCCGACGAGCCACTGGAACGCAGCCGTGCTCAACGGCGGGCCGATGCTCAACACCCTGACAGGTGAGATGGACGAAATCCGGGTTTTCTACCAGGGCTTCGACATCGTGAAGACGCGCAATGGCCCCGTGCGGGCGCGCCATTATCTCTATTCCGGCGATCTCAACGGCGAGATCTGGTTCGACGACGAGGGGCGCTGGGTCCGCCTGCGCTTCCGCGCCGAGGACGATTCCATCATCGACTATGTCTGCCGGCGCTGCCAGGGGCCGACCGCCGTCACGGAAGCGGAATGATCAAGCCCGGCGCGGCGCGAGCTGCGCCACTTCACGGCGAAAAGGCACCGCATCGCCGATCTCCGGCGCATCCAGTTCCTCGGCATAGCGATGGCCGGCATAGGTCGCCCAGGCGATCGGCGCCGGCGCGTTGGCATCGCCGATCAGCTTGACGCTGCGGATTCCCGCATCGCGCCATTCCCCCTGCCGCGCCTTGAGATCCAGATAGAGCGCATCGTTCGGCAGCCGCGCGGTCACCAGCACCGCGGCATCACAGGCGATGCGCGACAGGCGGCCGGAATAGGTGCAGGCGATCTCCGCATGATCGCGACCGATCGCGACGAGGCCGCGCGTCACCTGGATGTCGATTCCGAGCTCGATCAGCCGTTTCTGGATGAAGGCCTGCTCCAGGGTGTTGTAGCTCCAGTCGGACACGCGGATCGAGGGCGTGACGAAAACGACCGTGTTGCCGTTCTTCGCCAGCAACTCGGCCAGCACACCGCCCATGTAATAGTGGTCATCGTCGTAGAGCAGCACGGTCCCCTTGGGCAGCTTGCCGGCCATCAGGTCATCGGGCGTGAAGAGCGGCATCGCGGGATCGGTGGCAATCGGCTGGGTCTGGAACCGCGCCACGCCGTCGCGGCGCCACGCGGAACCGGTCGCGATCGCGACGTGATCAAACCCGAATTCCAGCACGTCGTCGGTGGACAGGGCCGAGTCCAGATAGACCTGCACGTTCGGCATGTTCTGGATCTGCCCGACGCGGTAGTCGCGCACGCGGCCCCAGGCGGCGAGGCCGGGCAAGCGGGATTCCTGGGCGACGCGCCCGCCCAGCCCGGTCCCGGCTTCCGCCAGCGCCACGTCGTAGCCGCGCAGGCCGAGCCCGCGCGCCGCCGACAGGCCGGCCGGCCCCGCACCGACGATCAGCACGCGCGCGTCGGATTCCCTGGCGCGCATGACTTCCGGGTGCCAGCCCTTGCGCCATTCCTCCATGAAGGTCGGGTTCTGCGTGCAGCGCGATAGCGCGCCCGTCATGTCGCCGGTCACGCAGATGTTGCAGCCGATGCATTCGCGGATGTCCTCGAGCCGCCCCTCCTCGATCTTTCGGGGCAGGAACGGATCCGCAATCGACGGTCGGGCGGCGCCGATCAGATCGAGAATGCCGGACTTCACCTGCCGCACCATGGAATCGGGCGAGGTGAAGCGGCCGACCGCGACCACCGGCTTGGTCGTCAGCGCCTTGATGCCTTTGACGTAATCCTCGAGGCAGCCTTCGCCGGCAAAGCGCGAGGTGCTGGAGCAATAGTCCCAGGAGCCGTGTGCCAGGTCCCACAGGTCGGGCAATTCCGCCAGCATGCCGATGACGTCGCGGATCTCCGCATTGGTGATCCCGCCATCGCCCATCATCTCGTCCACCAGGATGCGGACCGGGACGGCGCAGGAATCGCCGATGGCATCCTTCGTGTCCGAGATCAGCTCCTTGAGGAGCCGTGCGCGGTTCTCCAGCGAGCCGCCATATTCGTCGCCGCGCTGGTTGGTGCGGCGGGAGAGGAAGTGCTGCACGGCGCCGAAGCCATGGGCGCCGTAAACATAGACGAGGTCGAAGCCGGCCTGCTTCGCGCGCAGGGCTGCAGCGCGGTGCCAGCGCCGCAGATTGCGGATGTCCTCGCGATCCATCGCCCGCGCCTGCACCGGATCGTTGGTGAAGGTGAGGATGGGCAGGTTCATCGGCCCGAGCGGCGTCTCCCGCGAATACAAGTTCGGACCGTTCATCCCGTTGTAGCAGAGCTCGATGGCGGCCAGTGCGCCGCCATCGTGGATCGCATCGGCGATGCGCGTCAGCATCGGCATGTCCTGGTCGTCCCAGATGCGCAGCTCGATGAAGGGCGTGATCTCAGAGGAGTGATGGATCTCCGCCTGCTCGGTGCACAGGACCGCCCAGCCGCCGGTCGCCTTCACGCGCCGCATCTCGGCATTGGCGCTGGGGTCGCGATAGCCGGCCCCGTTGCAATGCGGCACCTGGTAGAACCGGTTCTTCGCGACCTTGGGGCCGATCTTCACCGGCTCGAACAGGATGTCGTAACGCGGATCGCGCGCCATGACGGCACCTTCCTACTTGGACTGGATGACGAGGCCGGGAACGCCGCGCCGATTGATCCGCGCCCGGCAATGCTCCTCGAACTCGATGAGCGCGCGTGGGCGCCCGGACTGGCGCATGGAGGCCAAGCCCAGGCTCATCGGACGATACGGACCCTTCAGCGGCACCACCTGCAGCGGCTTGCCGTCGAGCGCCGCATCGTTGCGCGGCCGCGCGTTGAACAGTGCATAGCCATATCCGTTCGCGACCATGGTGCGGATGACGTCCGGATGCATGGAGCGCGCGGCGATCTGCGGCGTCAGCCCTTCCTGGAAAAACAGCGACAGGAAGTATTCCCGGCTGAGCGGCAGATCAAGCAGGATCAGCGGCTCCGGCGCGAGATCGTGCAGTGACAGCGACCGGCGCTGCGCCAGCCGATGGCCGGGCCACAGCAGCGCATACGGCGGAAGCTGAGCCAGTGCCTCGAATTGGACCTCATCCGGGACCTGCAGGTCATAGGTCAGCGAGATGTCAATCTCGCCCCGCCGCAAGCGCTCGATCAGGTGTTCCTGGTCGCCTTCGTGGATCGACACCTGCACGGCCGGAAAGCGCTGCTGGAAGGCATGGCACAGCTCCGGGAGGACGATCGGCGCCAGGGTGACCAGGCAGCCGATGTTGAGCGGCCCGCGCGCCTGTTCCGTCAAATCGCGCGCCGCGGCATGAAGCGCATCCGCCTGCGCCAGCAGCGCTTTCGCCTCGCGCAGCATTTGCCGACCGCTCGCCGTCGTCGACAGCCCCTGCGCATGGTGCCGGATGAAGAGCTGGAGCCCGAGCTCCTTCTCCAGATGCGCGATGGCGGCGGAGATCGACGGCGGCGATACCGCGATGCGCTGCGAGGCCATCGCGATCGAGCCCGCCTCCGCCGCCGCGACGAAATACTGCAGGTGACGCAAGGTGAAGCGCATCAGACAGCCCCCTCCCCCGCATTGGGGAGGGCATGAACTGCGAAGGCCGGGGGCTCCACTACTTGTTCCCTGGCACGCCGAAGCTTGGCGCGGCCGTGGGGTTGAGCGCGCGGGTGACGTAATCCTCGAGCTGGGGCTTGTAGAGGTCCCACAGCCGTCGGAGCTCTATGATCGGGTCGCCATCGGACCAGTCGACGCGCAGATCGGCGATCGGCCAGGGCACATCCCGCACGATCAGCATGCCGGCGGAATGCACAGGTCCCTCTTCGCCGCCGGCCGCGAGCGCGGCCTCCATCGCCGCGAGCAGCCGGTCGCCGAGATGGCCCTGCGTGCGCTGAAAGGCCGCCACCATCTTGGCGGGGATCTCCGCATCGCGCAGCAGGTTGCCGGCCGCCGCTACATTGTGCGCCTGCGCGGTGGCATGGGTGCCGAGCGTGTGATCGCCGGAATGGGCCGCCGTCCCGCCCTTTGCATCCACCGCGACTAATTGCCGGAACTCGACATACGGCGTGGATTGCCTCAGCGTTGCGATCGCCTGTTCCGCGCTGGCGCCTTGCGCCATCAGATCGAGGCCGGCCGGCCCGAGGCGCGGATCGGTGATGTTCTGCGTGCCAAAGGCGCCGACGCCCGCCCGGGCGTGCGCGCAGCGCGCCGCAACGGCCGGTGAGGAGGACGAGACGGCGATCCCGAACATCCCCGTCTCTGCGCAACGCGCCGCGATGGAGAAGGTCATCTCTTGCCCTTCTTCTTCGGCTTGTAGCCCTCAGGGATCACGGCGGTCGCGTCGATCTCGACTACCCATTCGGGGCGCGCCAGGGCCGAGACCACCAGACCGGTCGAGACCGGGAACACGCCCTTCAGCCACTTGCCCATGGCGCGATAGACCGGCTCGCGATAGCGGATATCGGTCAGATACACCACCACCTTCACGATGTGGCCGAGCTCGCTGCCCGCCTCCTCCAGCAGCATGGCGATGTTGGACATCGCCTTGTCCGCCTGCTTGCCGGCATCGCCCATATGGAGTGATTCCCGCGTGTCCAGGTCCTGCGCAATCTGGCCGCGCAGATAGACCATGTTGCCTGCCACCACCGCCTGGCAGAGGTCATTGTCGAGCTTCTGCTCCGGATAGGTATCCTTGGTGTTGAACTTGCGGATGCGCGTATGCGCCATGCTGCCCCCTATTCCGCCGCTTTCCTGCTTGCCCCGTCGAACCACTTGACCACCGCGCTGTCGCCCGGTTCGCGCTTCAGCTTGGTCATCACCTTTTCGCTCAGCCCGGCCGATTTGCGCACGAAATCGAGCGACCCGTCCCAATCGAAGTTGCGGTAGACCGCGGCAAGATGCGCGAAGGGCGGCGATTGCGCGAACAACTGGAAGGTCAGGCGATGCCCCGCATAGTCCGAGTTCAGCATGTCGCGCGCGAAGGCGAGCAGCCGGCGGCGGTCCTCCGCCACCCAACCCTCGTTGATCGTATAGAACTTTTCGAGCCATTTGCCGGCTTCCGGATCGCGGAAGGCGGCATGGTCCGGCGTCACGCAAATCTGGCCGCCGCACAGTTCGCGCGCGATGTGCATCATGCGCGGCAAGTTGCTGCAGGCATGGACCCGCCCGGTATAGAGCAGCGACTGGTTCGGCATCAACAGCCCGCCTGGGCTCTTCTCCGCCAGGGTGATCGCGGCGGTCAGATGCGCGTTGATGCCTTCGCGATAGACCGCGAGCTCCGCCAGCTTCTCCTGGACAGCCTGCTGCTTGTCGAGCCCGGTCTGGCGCGCATTGAACAGCGCCGCGCCGATCATCATGTCGGCGAATTTCAGGATCCGCTGCACGAAGGCGTAGGCGCTATAGCGATGCAGCGTCATGCGGATGAACATCGCCGCCTTGGTGTGGCGATAGAACAGGACGTTCTCCCACGGAATCAGCACGTCGTCGAACACCACCAGCGAGTCGACCTCGTCGAACCGGTTGGCGAGCGGATAATCCTCGATCGGCGCGCGGCCGGCGAAGCCGGTGCGGCAGATCATGCGGATGCCCGGCGAACCGAGATCGACGATGAAGCCGACGGCGTAGTCGGAAAGCTGCGAATCGCCCCAGTTGGCGATGGTCGGCTTGGTGAAGGCCTGGCTGGCATAGGCGGCCGCCGTCTCGTATTTGGCGCCGCGCACCACGATGCCCTTGTCCGTCTCCTTCACCACATGCAGCAGCATGTCCGGGTCCTGGTCCTGTGGCCGCTTGGAGCGGTCGCCCTTGGGGTCGGTATTGGCGGAGACGTGAAAGGGATCGTGCTTGATGACGCGGTCGATGTGCCGCGCGATGTTCTGGGAGAATTGCGGGTCGACCTCGTTCAAGACGTCCTGGCCGTCATAGAGCGACCACATCTCTCCCACCGTTTCGTCGCCGACCCTGGTGATGACGCCCTTCACGTCCTCGAACACCGCGTCGGTGGCGCGGCGCTTGTCCCACCAATCCTGCTGGGTGTGCGGCAGCTTGAGTCCGGTCGCGAAACGCTCGCCGCCCTCCTCGTAGCTCATGACATCGCGGGTCGCCGCTTCGTGCTGCATGTCGTAGATGCGGGCGCGGATATCGACCAGCGGCTTGAACATCGGATGGGTCGGCACATCCTTCACGCGCTCGCCATTGATGTAGACGATGCGGTCGTCGCGGATGCTCTCGATATACTGTTTGCCGGTACGGATCATGGATGGCTCTCGCGGGTAAGTCAGAGGATGGGCTGCGCGACCGAGTAGGCCCGGCGGGCATAGACAAGGCTGCCCGCGCAGGCCCGCGCGGCGCGGCGGGTCTCCAGCACCCTGCCGATCAAGACCTGATGGGTGCCGGCCGCAACGTCGCGATCCAGCGCGCAGGCGAAGGACGCGACGGATTCGCGCAGGCGCCAGCCGCGCTCGGCGCGCTCCCAATCGGCGCAGCCGAAATCATACGGGGGGAAGCGTTCGGAGCGGCCGGCGAACACGTCGGCCAGGTTGCTCTGCGCCGCCGACAGCACATTGACACAGAACCCGCCATTGCAGGCGATGGCCGCGGCCGCAGGGCTCTTCCGGTTGATGCAGGCGAGCAGCATGGGCGGATCCGCCGAGACCGAGGCGAAGGCGCTGACCGTCACGCCGAAGCGCCCGGCCGGACCGTCCGTCGTCACCAACGTGACGCTGGTCGCCGCCTCCGCCATTCCCTGCAGGAAGCGCGCTCGATCGTCGGCCGTGGGAGTCCCGTCTTTCATCCTCCGCCTCCACGTTGGAGTCGATGCAGGCCCATGGTCGGTCGAAGTGCGGCGCAAGTAAAATAGTTCTTTTGGAGCTTTTGGTTCGGAATTTGCGATTCAGCGCAGCCGCTCGGCGAGTGCCATGAACAGGCGGGCCAGGTTCTTCGCGTCGGCGAGGGCGTCATGCGGCGGCCCTTCCCAGTCGAGGCCGAATCGCTGCAGCGCCTCGTCCAGGCCCAGGCGATAGGTGAGGCCGAGCAGGCTGCGCACCTGCGCCGACAGATCGTGGAAGCACCCGAGAAAGGGTAGCTCCGCCCCCGCCCGCTCGCAGCTTTCGCGGATCAGTGAATCGTCCCGCCCCCAGGCGCACCAGTCGCTCTGCCCGAAAGTCTTGCGGATCGTGCGCACGACCTCCGGCAGAAGCGGCGCGGCCTCGGCCTCCTTGGGCGTGATCCCGGTCAGGGTGGTGCAGAACGGTGAGATGATTGAAACCTGCGGCCGGACGAGAAACATCTTCTCGCGCCGGACCTCCAGATCGTCGGTCTTTAGATCGACGATGCCGAAGGCGATCAGCTCCGAGACTTCTCCCGCGGGTGGGTTGCCCTCCCAGCAGGTGAGCTCGACATCGACGAACAGCATGCGGTTGTATTTGCTCATCGCCGCATCTGACCCGCCGTGCCCACGGTTGGCAAGCCTGGAGGCGCCGCGCTAAAATCGCCCCATGCAGATCGCGACTCCCGAAAGCTGGTACACGCTCGAGCGCTTGGCGGACGGCGTGACGCTCATCTCCGAGCAGTTCATCGAGCCCTATTACCGCTGCAATATCTGGCACGTGCGCGGGCGCGACCGAGACCTGCTGATCGATTCAGGCATGGGCGTGGTGAGCCTGCGCCGACAGGTCTCGCTGGTGGCGGAACGCGCCCTCTTGGCGGTCGCGAGTCATGGGCATTTCGATCATATCGGCAATCACCATGAATTCCCCGACCGCGCCATTCATGCGGATGAGGCCGACATCCTCGCCAATCCGACGCAGCGCGCAACCGTGGCCGATGTCTATGCGCCGAAGGAGATGTTCCTGGCCCTGCCGCCCGGCGGCTACGAGCAATCCGCCTACCGGATCGAGCCGGCGCCGGCGACACGCCTGCTGAAGGAAGGCGATGTCATCGACCTCGGCGACCGGCATTTCGAGGTGCTGCATCTGCCCGGCCATTCGCCCGGATCGATCGGCTTATGGGAGCAGGCGACCGGCATCTTCTTTTCCGGGGATGCGATCTATGACGGGCCGCTCTCCGACCAGTGCTACCACTCACACATCCCGGCCTATCTCGAGACCATGGCGCGCCTGCGCAAGCTGAAGCCGCGCGTGATCCATGGCGGCCATTTCCCCAGCTTCGACGGGCGGCGCTACCTTGCCCTCATAGACGATTACGTCGAGGGCAAGCGGCGGATGGGCTGCCCCAGCGAAACCGCGGCGCGTTAGCTGACCTGCAGGGCCCTCAGCTTGTCCGGGTTGCGCACCGCATAGATGCGGTGAATCGCGCCGTCCTGGATCTCGAAGGACAGGGTCTGGTCGATGCGCCCGTCCGGCCGCACGACCAGGAAGCCGGGCCGGCCGTTGATCGTGGTCGGGCGGAATTCCGTACCCGCCGGATAGGGCAGCTTCCGACGGACGCCAATAAAGAAGGCCGTGATCTTGTCCCGACCGAGGATCGGATTGAGCGCGGCGCGCACCTTGCCGCCGCCGTCGCTGACGAGGATCGCGTCCTCCGCCAGGCACCGCGCAAGCTGCGCGGGATCGCCCGAGCCGGCCGCCGCCAGGAACGCCGCGGCGATGCGCGCCTGGTCCTCCGCCTTGGCGTTGAAGCGCGGCCGTCCGGCCTCGATATGCTTGCGCGCACGGGTGGCAAGCTGCCGGCAGGCGGCCGGGTCGCGGCGCAGCACCTCCGCCACCTGTTGGAAGCTCATCTCGAACACGTCGTGCAGCAGGAACGCTGCGCGCTCCAGCGGCGACAGCCGCTCCAGGAGCAGCAGGAACGCGACCGACAGGTCCTGCGCCAGTTCTGCCGGATCCGCCGCCTGCGGTTCGATCGCCGGCCCAATGACGGGATCTGGCAGCCACGGCCCGACATAGGTTTCGCGCTGCGCCCGCGCCGATCTGAGCCGGTCGAGGCAGAGGCGCGTCGTCGCTTTGGCTAGCCACGCCCGCGGGTTCTCGATCGCGTTCCGCGCCTTGGTGCCGATGCGATGCCAACGGATATAGGCGTCCTGCACCGCATCCTCCGCCTCCGCCATGGAGGCGAGCATGCGATAGGCGAGGCCGCGCAGATAGGCGCGGTGCGGCTCAAAGCGCGCGGCCGGGTCGTCGCGTTCGATGAGGATCGGCTCAGGCATGGGCCGGCGTGCCCGGCGCGATCATGTCGCTGCCGATCTGCACCGACCGGCAGGACTGGCCATGGCCGATTCCGTATTTGAGCGCCGGGAACGTGCGGGTGGCGACGATATTGATGCAGATCGCCGCCAGCGCCCGCTCGCCCCACCGGCGCAGGATCTCCGCGCGCAGGGCGTCCAGTTCCGGGCTGCGCGCCAGCAGCGCCTTGGCGAAGCGATAGCCGAGCGACGCCTCCGCAGTCATGCGCGCGATGTCGCCGGTGACGATCGCCCGCAGGTCGGCTTCCGAGACGCCGCCGCGTTGCGCCACGGTGACGGTGAGTTGCACGCAAGGCCCGCAATCCTCGCCCATCGCCGCGACGATCTTGGCGGCATACCAGGCCGCCGCCTGGGCATCGGCGCGATACGACGCCACTTTCGACAGCCGCGCCAGCGCAAGCCCCGCCGCCGGATCGGCATCGATCAGATCGGCGGCGTAGCGCGTGTCATAGTCGAAGGCCGCGCCGAACGCGCGCAGCTTGCGTTTCATGAGCCAATTCAACATGACCCGTCTCCTGTCCGGAAATTGTACCACGCCGCGGCGCCCGCAAGCGCCGGCATCGTGCTGATGACGTGCGTCGGCACCGGTGTGTGACACGGAGAGTTGGGAATTCAGATCAGCCGCGTGCCGCGGCGGCGGGACGATGTGGACTGGAAGAATGGCGGCGGGAGGCTGCCATGGCGGCCGTTGGCGGCCGCTTCCTGGGGCGCGGCGTCAGTGCGCCGCGCTGTAATCCGCGGCCGCCCGGCGGTTGCGCCGCAGAGCCGCCCGCGCCCATGCCTTCTCATGGAAATGGTAGGCGATGGTGTTGCAAGCCGGTTCCACCAGGGCCATGGCACCGCCCACCAGGAGGCTGCCCGTCAGCAGGTAGCCGATGGTAAACGCAACCGTGAAATGGATCGCCGCAAAACTTAATGTTTTCAACATTTAGGCCTCCTTCAAACCGCCTAGTTGCGAGTTATTCGCACAGTGGGCCGGGACCTGAGATGAAGATGGTCCTCCCCTCGCCATTGAGCAAGTAAATTGATACGAATATATCAATCGAAATTTTCGATGATCGGCGATGCGGCCGGACCGGCTAGCGTGCCGCCATGATCCGAATCACCCGATCCATCGCCCTCGACGAATCGGAGCTGGAGGAGCGCTTCGTCCGCGCCTCCGGCCCCGGCGGGCAGAACGTCAACAAGGTCTCGACCGCGGTCGAGCTGCGCTTCGACATCGCCGCGTCACCCAGCCTGCCGGCGGAGGTGAAGACGCGGCTGATCCGACTGGCCGGTCAGCGGGTCACCAACGAGGGCGTGCTGGTGATCGACGCGCAGCGCTTTCGCAGCCAGGAGCGCAACCGCGAGGATGCCAAGGCCCGCCTGGTCGAGCTGATCCGCGCCGCCACCCATGTTCCAAAGCCGCGCCGCGCCACCAGGCCGACCAAGGCCGCCAAGGAAAAGCGTCACGACAGCAAGCAGCGGCGCGCCAAGGTCAAGAAGCTGCGCAGCCGCCGGCCTGATTTCGAGTAGCGGGTGAAGGCAGCGAAGAGATCGCAGCCAGGATCGCCGGCCAGCGCCTCGAGGACATCCGCTAGAGAGTAATGGCCTTCACCAGCGTCCGGTTCTGCCGCCGAATGCGGGCTAGCAGCTCGGCCACCGTCATGCCTTCCTGCTTCACGAAGACCGTGAACATCATGTTGGTGTTATTGAAGATCATCTCGCCGATCGCCTGTGCGTCGGCGTCGACCTGCACCAGGCCGAGGGACTGCAGCTTTTCGATGAGCTTGCAGGTCTGGCTCGTCAGCGCCTCGTCAAGCTCGCCATACGCAATTCCGAACGGACTGCCAGGCTGCTGCGTGGTGATCGCCATGGCTTGGCGCCACATCTCCTTGCTGAGATAGACCAGCGAATGCTCGATGTAGTTGGCGATGAGCTTGGCCACGGCCTTCTCGGGATTGAGCGGCGGCCTGGCAATCACCTGCTCGCCGGCCGCAAGCACTTCGTGGACTTCCATCGAGACAATGGCCACCAGCAGGTCGCCCTTGTTCCTGTAGTAGTTGTAGATGGTGCCGATCGACACCTCGGCGGCGGCGGCGATCGCCTCCATCTTCACCGCATCGTAGCCCGAGCTACGGAACAGGTCGGCAGCGGCTTCGAGAATGCGCCGGTGCCGGTCGGCCTTGTGCTTGGCGCGCAGGCCCGCCATGGGATCTCCCGGAATTTGGAATTGACTCATTTTTGTAATCAGTTCATTTTCGGCACAAACATGAACAAATGGCAAGGAGGCAATGTCACCATGCTCTCGTTCCGTCTTGGCCGGCGCCTGGCCGGCGCGTCCTTCGGCATTCTCGCGCTGTATGGCGCAAGCGCGGCCAACGCCGCTGATGAGCTTAACGCGCTGGTCTGGTGCGACCATTCCGATCCCAACCTCCTGGCGCCGTTCGAGGAAGCGAACGGCGTCAAGGTGAACGTGAAGGAGTTCGAGGGCACCGGCGCCGGCCTCGCCATTGTCGAGCAATCGCAGCCCGGTGACTGGGACGTGATGGTGATCGATTCTATCGATGTGCGCCGCGGCGTCGACCGCGGGCTGTTCGCGGAACTGCCCGAGGACAAGCTGCCCCTCGGCGACCTGTTCCCGGAGGTGCGCATGGACGACATGACCGTGATCGGCGGCAAGCGCTACGGCATCACCGAAAAGTTCGGCTACAACACCATCGGCTTCAACAAGTCCAAGGTCGATGCCGCCGACATGCAATCGCTGTCGATCCTGACCAACGACAAATACAAGGGCCGGGTCGCCATCTATGACTATTACCTCCCCGTGATCGGGCTGGCTGCCATGTCCATCGGCAAGAAGACGGCCGATTTGACCGAGGCCGATCTGCCGGCGATCAAGGAGGTGCTGCTGAAGATGAAGGCCAATGCCAAGGCGGTGACCGACGTCGTCTCCAGCCAGACCGCGCTGGCGACCGGCGAGGCCGACATCCTGGTCGGCGGCGGCGAATGGGTGAGCGCTGTCATCGCCAAGGAGAACCCGGACCTCGATTTCTCGGTCCCGGACGAGGGCGCGGTGCTGTGGTCGCAGTCGCTCGCCATGTTCAAGGATTCGAAGAACCCGGACCTGGCGCTGAGGTTCATCCAGTACGTGCTGAGCCCCGAGGGCCAGGCGCGCCTTGCCACCTCCTCCTGTTACTGGGGCATGCCCGCCAACGCCAAGGCGGCGCTGAACGATGAGCAGAAGGCGATCCTGCGCTTTGCCGAGCAGCCGGAGTTCCTGAAACGCGCGCAGCCCTATCCCGCACCGAGCGAGGAGCTGGACAAGAAGATGCAGGACGTATGGACGGAGATGCTGCAGGCGCAATGAGCGCCGGGCGGCAATCCCTTGCCGGCTGGGCCAGCGTCTCGCCGGCTTTGCTGTGGACGCTGGTCTTTTTCGCAGCGCCTTTCGCGGCGATGGCGGCGGTGAGCCTGTTCCCCAAGGATGGGGGCGGCTTCAGCCTTGCCAACTACACGCAGTTCTTCGCCAATCCCAGCTATTGGCGGGCCCTGACCAACTCGCTGGAAGTGACGCTGATCGTCACCGCCGTCTCCATCCTGCTCGCCTATCCCTTCGCTTGGATCCTGGCCTTCGTGGTGCCGGAGCGCTGGCAGCGCCTTGCGCTGATGCTGGCGGTGCTGCCGTTCTGGACCTCCTATGTCGTGCGGTCCTATTCCTGGCTGCTGGTGCTGGCGGAGAAGGGCGCGGTCAACAACGCGCTGATCCATCTGGGGCTCCTGGCCGAGCCGATCCAGCTTGCCAACACGCGGGCGGCGACGGTGATCGGCTTCGTGCATTTCTTCGTCATGCTGCTGACGCTGACCATCTTCGCCAACCTGAAGCAGCTCTCGCCGAACTACCGCAAGGCGGCCGCCGATCTCGGCGCCGGCCCGATCCGGTCGTTCATCCACGTCATCCTGCCGCTGACCATGCCGGGCATCATGGTCGGCGCGTTCCTGACCTTCGTGCTGGCGATCGGCGACTACATCACGCCGCAGATCCTGGGCGGCAACAACGAGCTGCTGATGCCGCAGCTCATCATGATGCAGATCGGCCGGCGCGGCGATTTCGCCTCCGCCTCGGCCCTCTCCATCATCCTGATGGCGGTGGTGACGGTCGCGTACCTGCTCTGCGCCCGCTGGCTGAAGATCGAGCGCGCGTGATGGCGCGCATCGTCTCGACCCTCTATGCGGCGGCCGTCTACGGCTTCATCTTCCTGCCCGTCATCGTCCTGGTGCTGTTCTCGTTTCAGGCCACGTTGTTCCCGATCCCGCCCTTCACCGGGCCGTCGCTGCGCTGGTACGAGGCGGTGCTGCGCGACGCGCGGCTGACCGACGGCCTCCTCAACTCGATGCTGGTGGCGGTGGCGACCTCGGCCTTGGCGACGCTGCTGGGTTTCCTCTCTGCCTGGGGCTTTGCGCGGTTCCATATGCCGGCCTCTGCGCTGATGCGCGGGCTCATCACCCTGCCGCTGACGGTCAGCTATCTCATCATCGGCATGGGACTGCTGATCCTCTTCAACTGGATCGGCATCCCCAAATCGTTGATCACCGCCGGCATCGGCCATGTGGTGATCAACCTGCCGCTCTGCTTCGCCATCATCTACAGCCAGATGGGCGATCACCAGGCGAACGTGGAACGCGCCGCCCGCGATCTGGGGGCGAAGGAATGGCAGGTGCTGTTGCTGGTCACCGCGCCGATGCTGTGGCCGGCCTTGTTCGCGAGCTTCTTCCTGTCCATGACCTTCTCCTGGGACGAGTTCGTCATCGCTTTCCTGCTCACGCGCTTCGACACCACGCTGCCGGTCGAAATCTGGAACCTGCTGCGCGCCGGGCTCAATCCCAAGACCAACGCGGTAGGATCGCTGGTGTTCGGCGTCTCGATCGTGCTGGCGATCGTGTTCGAGCTGGTCGCCTTCCGGAAGCGCCCCGCATGAGCACCCTCGATATGAGCGCCCTCGTCTCCATCGAGCACATCTCGCAGGATTTCGGGCAGACGAAGGCGCTGGACGACGTCTCCCTCGCGATCCAGCCCGGCAGCTATACCGTGCTGCTCGGCCCTTCCGGCTCCGGCAAGACGACCCTGCTGTCCATACTGGGCGGGTTCCTGCAGCCGAGCGCGGGGCGCGTGCTGATCGGGGGCGCGGATTGCACCGGCATGGCGCCGGCCAAGCGCCCGACCGCGACGGTGTTCCAGGACTACGCCCTGTTCCCGCATATGAGCGTCGGCAGCAACGTCGCCTTCGGCCTGCGCATGCGGGGGATCGCGAAGGCCGAGCGGCTGGCCAGGGCGCTGGACATGCTGCGCCTGGTCGGCCTCGATCAGGCCTTCGACAACAAGCCGCATCAGCTCTCCGGCGGCCAGCGGCAGCGCGTGGCGCTGGCCCGCGCCCTGGTGGTCGAACCGGCGGTTCTCCTGCTCGACGAGCCCCTGGGCGCCCTCGACCTCAAGCTGCGCCGGCAGATGCAGGACGAGCTGAAGGCGATCCAGAAGCGCGTCGGGACAGCCTTCGTGCACGTGACCCACGACCAGGAAGAGGCCATGGCGCTGGCTGACCACATCGTGGTGATGAATAACGGCCGGATCGAGGATCAGGGCCTGCCGGATCGCGTCTATGGCAGGCCGGCGACCCGTTTCACCGCCACCTTCATGGGCGAGAGCACCATCCTCGCGGGCTCCGTCGAGGGAAAAGGCCGGATCAGGACCGCGCTCGGCGTCTTCGAGGTGGCCGGCGACATCGCGAGCCCCGAAATCCATGTCGCCATCAGGCCCGAGCATGTGCAATTGGGCGGTGACATCCTGGCGATCGTGACGCATGTGGTCTATCAGGGCAGCTTCAAGCGGGTGACCGCGGTACCGAACGGCGCGCCCGATATCCATCTGCTTGCGCGCCTGCCGGCCGACAGTCCTGTGAGCGTGGACATGCCGGTGTCTCTCGGCATCGATCCCGACCGGCTGATCATCCTCGCGCGTTAGCCCAACCGCGTCCTCCGGCGCGGCATGGCGAAAAGGAGCCGAAACAGCGGTCAAACGGCGCCGCCCAAAGGTCAAGAACCAGGATCGCAAGGACCCTATCCTGATCGACGATTCCGCTAGGCTGCCGCAATGCTGTGCGGCGCCGGGTGGGCGAAATTGCATTCGGCCGGGGCGGGGTTTAGCCTGCGGCACGTTCGCCCGGCTTGTGGGGAAGCTGGCCGGTCAGGAGATCAGGTATGCCGGATAAGCCGCAAGGCGCGCCGCAGATCAAGGTGAACCGGTGGCGGCGCTTCGCTGATTGGGACGAGCGGCCGCTGCGCCTCGACAAGTTCGCCGTGGAGGACGCGGCCGCGGGTTTCGCCGCCTTCTCCTCTCCGAACGATCCGAAGCCGGGGCTCGAGATCGAGAGCGGCAAGGTCAAGTCGATGGACGGCATCGCCGCCGCCGACTTCGACATGATCGACCTGTTCATCGCCACGCACCACCTGGACCTGGAGGTCGCGCCGGAGGCGATGGCGATCCCGTCCCACGAGATCGCGCGCATGCTGGTGGACATGAATGTGCCGCGCGCGAAGCTGGTGCGCCTCGCCCATGGCATGACGCCGGCGAAGTTGGCGGAGGTGGTGGCGGAGCTGAACGCCCTCGAGATCGCCTTCGCCTACAGCAAGATGCGGGCGCGCCACACGCCGGGCAACCAGGGCCACGTGACGAATGCCAAGGACGACCCGCTGCAACTGGCGGCGGACGCGGCCACCGCCGTCGCCTTCGGGTTCGACGAGATCGAGACCACCATGCGCGTCGCGCGCAACGCCTGGTCCAACGCCGTCGCCTGCGCGGTCGGCGCCGCAATCGGGCGCTGGGGCACCCTGTTCCAGTGCTCCAGCGAGGAGGCGGAAGAGCTGCAGATCGGCATGGCGGGATTCACCTCCTATGCCGAAACGGTCTCGGTCTACGGCACGGAGCGCGCCTTCATCGACGGCGACGACACGCCCTGGTCCAAGGCGTTCCTCTCCACCGCCTATGCCTCGCGCGGCATCAAGATGCGCTGCACCTCCGGCGCGGGTTCCGAATTGCTCATGGGTTTCCACGAAAGCAAGTCGCTGCTCTATCTCGAGGCGCGCTGCCTCTGCCTGCAGCGCGGCATGGGCGTGCAGGGCACGCAGAATGGCGGCATCGACGGCGCGCCCGTCACCTGCACGATTCCCGGCGGCGTGCGGGAATTGATGGCGGAGAACCTGCTGGCGGTGTGGCTCGACCTCGAATGCGCGTCCGGCAACGACGCGCGGCCGACAGAATCGGAGATCCGCGTCGGGGCCAAGATCCTGCCCTATCTCATCGCCGGCTCGGACCTCATCTGCTCGGGCTTCGGCTCGATCCTGAAATACGACAACTCCTTCAATCCCTCCCTGATGAACGGGGAAGAGCTCGAGGATTTCCTGGTTCTGCAGCGGGACTTTGAGGCCGATGGCGGCCTGACGCCGGTGGGCGAGACGGAGATCCTCGACCTGCGCAGCCGCGCGGTGCAGGCCATCGCCGCGGTGTTCGAGGAGCTGGGCCTCAGCCAGCCGACCGCCGACATGATGGCAAGCGTCGTCGCCGCCTCGGGGTCCGAAGAGACGCGCAGCTATGCGCCGCGCGACGTCTCGTTCATCAGCGAGGCCATCAAGCAGCGCGGCATCAACGTGATCGACGTCATCAGGGCGCTGGCCAGGCGCGGCTACCGCACCGAGGCGCAGAATCTGCTGAACGTCGTGAAGCTGCGCGTGACGGGGGACTACCTGCAGACCTCCGCGATCGTGCGCAACGGGCGCATTATCAGTGCGGTCAATGATCCCAACGAATATCTTGGCCCCGGCACCGGCTATCGCCTCAGCGGCGAACGGCGCGATCGATTGATGAACATCCGCGACGTCCTCGACCGCGACGAAGTCCTGCGCAACGAAGCCCGTCACGCCAAGACCGAGACGCGCCTCATCCAGTACCGCACCATGGGCGCTGCGGAGCCCGGCAAGGACCCCAAGGAGGTCCTGATCGGCATCTCGCCCGCCTTCGGATTGAAGATCTTCCGGACGCTGGGCGGCCATCCGCTCTCGGCGGTGCTGGATGCGCTGATCTCCGGCATCCGCGCCAAGGGCGGCACGCCGCGCATCGTGCGCCTGCGCCACACAGCGGACACCTCGTTCCTCGGCCTCAGCGCCGCGCGCCTCGCCGGTTCCGGCATCGGCATCGGCATCCAGGCCAAGGGCACGGCGGTGATCCACCAGCGCGATCGCCTGCCCCACCACAATCTGGAGCTGTTCTCCAACGCGCCGATCACGACGCTGGAGCACTATCGGCGCTTCGGCGAGAACGCGGCGGCCTACGCGATGGGCGAGACGCCGGAGCCGGTGGTGGTGCCGACCAAGGGCCAAGCCCTGGGCGCGCGGTTCCATGCGCAGGTTGCCCTGATCTACGCCATCGAGACCGGCCTCACCGAAGACGGCGCAGCGCCGGAGGATGTCGAGATTCGCCTCGCGGAGGCCGTGCAGTGACCGGCAAGCTCACCATCATGGATTACCCCCTGGCGGAGAAGCGCCCCGACCTGGTGCGCACGCGCGGAGGCAAGAAGCTGGAAGACCTCACCCTCGCGGCGGTTGAGGCAGGCGAGGTCGCGCTCGAGGATCTGCGCATCACGCCGGATGCCCTGCGTCAGCAGGCGGAGATCGCGCGCGCGGCCGGTCGACCCACCCTGGCGCGTAATTTCGAGCGCGCCGCCGAGCTGGTCGATGTTCCGCAGGACGTGATCCTCCGCATCTACGAGCTGCTCCGCCCCGGCCGCGCCAAGGGCAAGGCCGACCTCCTCGAAGCCGCCCAACTCCTGCGCGGCACCTACAAGGCCGAGGGAATGGCCCGCTTCGTCGAGGAAGCTGCGGCCGTCTATGAGCGCCGCGGCCTGTTCTCCAAGCGCTTCTGAGCCAGTCCCGCATGCGCAACTACCTGATGATCGTGCCGGAAGCGACGGCGCCCGCCGGGCTGGTGGGCGAGACGCTGATCGCGGACGGCGCCGGCTATGACACGCTGATGCCGGTCGAGCGCTATGCCAGTCACGCGCCGTTCGACTATCCGGGCATTCCCAGGGCGCCGGGCCGCTATGCCGGCCTGGTGGTGCTTGGCGGTCCCATGAGCGCGAACGACACCGACAAGCACCCTTTCCTCGCGGACACCATGGCCCTGATCCGCGCCTTCGCGGCGGAGGACCGGCCGGTGCTCGGCATCTGCCTCGGCGCGCAGGTCATCGCCCGCGCCTTCGGCGGCGAGGTCTATCGCATGGACGCGTTGGAATCCGGCTTCCGCACCATGGCGGCGACATCGGAGGGAAGGCGCGATCCCGTCTTCTCCGCGCTCGGCGCCGAGGTCATTTCGTTTCAGAACCACTTCGAGGCGGTGCGTGGCATTCCCGAGGCCGTCCCGCTGGCGACCGGCGGCGCTTGCCCGATCCAGGCGTTCCGCGTAGGCCGCGCCACCTATGCCACGCAGTTCCACCCGGAGGTAACCCTCGACATCGTGCGCGACTGGATCCGCACGTTCGGGACGGCCTTCACGGACCCCGAGCCACGGCTGCTGACCGAGCTCGACCGCCAGTTCCAGCAGAACTTCGCCCGCCACCGCGCTCAATGCCAGGCGCTGGTGCGGAGCTGGATGGCTTTATCCAAGGGCTAAATGCCTGAAAGGGCCTGTCAAAATCCCGCTGGCAGATGTCAAGATCGGTTGGCCGTGCCGCTCTAGGCTTTCAGTGGGTGGAACCGCTCGTTCCGCTTGCTCGCAGGCAGCCAGTGCGCTGAAATCCCCTGCGCAGGAGACAGGTGAGGCATACCGGGCGCAGAAGACCGGGAAGTCGTCCGGCGCTGTTGCCCGACCGATCGGGAGAGGGACAATGTTCACATCGAAACTGTCGCGCCGGAACTTCATGCAGCAATCGGCGCTATGGGCTTCCGCGTTCGCGGCCGGCGGCACGCTTGGCGTGCGCTCGGCCATGGCTGATCGTTCCAAGGAACTGAATATCCTGTGCTGGGAAGGATACAATTCCGCCCAGGTGCTGGATCCCTTCCGGGAATCGAGCGGCGCCACCGTGAAGGCCGAATCGCTCACCAACGACCCCACCATGATCAACCGCCTGCGCGCGGGCGAGATCAACGTGTGGGATCTGATCAACGTCAACAATCCCTGGGCGCGCGAGGTCATGTGGCCCGAGAAGCTGATCAAGCCGCTCGACCGCGCCAGGTTCGAGCCGTACTACGAGAAGATGCTGCCGGCCTTCAAGCCGCCCTACAAGTGGGCGCTGGACGGCAGCGGCCAGGAACTGATCGGCATGGCCCAGCGCTTCGGCCCGTACAGCTTCGTCGTGAACACGGACAAGATCAGCAAGGAAAGCGCAGAGGACCAGGGCTGGGACTTGTGGAACGACTCAGCCAATGCCGGGAAATACGGCATCCTGGAATCGGATGACTGGAACGTGTTCAATCTGTGCTGCATAGCCGGCTTCGATCCGTTCAAGGAGCATAGTGACGACGAAGTGGCGAAGTTCACGGACGCCGCCAAGCGCGTGTTCAAGGGCGCCAAGCTGGTCGGCGACATCGCGACCATGAACCAGGCGCTGGTCTCGGGCGAGATCGACTTCCACATGACCGGCGGCACCTATTCAGTCTCGCCGGCGCGGGCTGACGGCGCCACCAACTTGCGCGCGATCACGCCGAAGAAAGGCCCGATGGCCGGCGGCAAGGGCGGCATCGCCTGGATCGAGATCACCTCGGTGGTCAACAATCCGGACGTGTCGCCGCTGGCCGAGCAGTTCCTGGAATACGTCCAGGATCCTGAGATGTCGCACACCGTCGCCTTCGCTGAAGGCACCTTCAATCCGGTGAGCCAGATGGGCAACCCCGATTGCTTCAAGCTCTTCACCAAGGAAGAGCTGGATGCAATTCAATGGGACACGCTGGAAGAAGAGATGGCGGCCTCGGCCGAATACGACATCGTGCCGGACTATGATAAGCTGCTGGACATCATGACCTCGGCGAAGCGCGAGGCCTCCGGCGGCTGATACCCGCGGCAACAGGCTCGACGGGGCTCTTTCGTGGCAAGATAGCCGAGATCAGCGAAAGAGCCCCGCTCCTTTTGATTCCGGAATCCAGTTGAAGATGGCTCGGCATCGGATTGCATGACTACGCGTTCACCCGTCATTGATCTTCGGCAGATCACCAAGAGGTTCGGCAATTTCACTGCGGTGCACAGCATTGATCTGTCGATCGGCGAGGGCGAGTTCTTCACCATTGTCGGCCCGTCGGGCAGCGGCAAGACCACGGTCCTGCGCATGCTGGCAGGCCTCGAGAGTCCGACCGGCGGCGACATCCTGCTGCGCGGCCAGCGCATCAATGACGTGCCGGCGAACCGCCGGCCGACCTGCATGGTGTTCCAGTCGCTGGCCTTGTTCCCGCACCGCACGGTCGGTCAGAACATCGAGTTTCCGCTCAAGATCCGCGACGTGGCGCCCGAGGAGCGCAGGAAGCGCGCGCTGCAGCTGATGGCGCAACTGCGCCTGCCGGAGAGCTATTACGGCAAGAACGTCACCAAATGCTCCGGCGGCGAGCGCCAGCGCGTCGCGCTGGCGCGCGCCCTCGCCTACAACCCGGACATCCTGTTCTTCGACGAGCCGCTCTCCGCCATCGACTACAAGCTGCGCAAGACGCTCGAGAAGGAACTGAAGGACATCCACCGCGAGACCGGCAAGACTTTCATTTACATCACCCATTCGCTCGAGGAAGCGATGGTGATGAGCGACCGAATCGGCGTGATGCGGCAAGGCCGCCTGGTGCAGGTGGGAACGCCCAACGAGATCTACACCGCGCCCAACAGCAAATTTGTCTCGGAATTCATCGGCGATGTGAACATCGTGCCGGTGCGGCTGGTGAACGGCAACACGCTGCAATCTGATGAGCTGGGGGCGCAGTTCGTCGCGCCCCCCATGCCCAGTGGATTCGCGGCTGGCCACCTGGTGGTGCGGCCGGAATCCTTGCGCATCATCGAGCGGCGCGAGGATGCGGAGAACGCCCTCCGCGGCAAGCTCTACAACGAATACGCCCTCGGCTCCCGCATCCAGTACCAGGTGCGCGTGGGCGAGCAGGTCTTCATCGTTGAGCGGCTGCGGCAGCAGGCGCTGGGCAAGCAGCGGGATAGCGATGTCCTGATCGGCTGGAACACCGCCGACAGCATCCTGGTGGGCGATTGATGGCCGAGATCAGCGCACACGAGACGGTCTCCGGCCAGTTGCCGGCCGCGAAACCGGCCGCGTGGCGGCTCGGGCCGGGCCGGGCCAATGCCGTGCCGATCATCCTCTTCCTGCTGATCGGGTTTGCGGCGCCGCTGCTCGCCGTCATCGGCTACAGCTTCATGCCGCCGCGCACCTTTGGCCTGTGGCAGACGCCGACCCTCGAGAACTACGTCAGCGTCTTCACCGGCACCAGCTACATCTCCTTCCTTTGGTCGCTCGGCCTGGGCGCCGCGACGGTGCTGCTGCTCGCGGTGATCTGCTACCCGGTGGCATACGGGCTGGCGCGAGTGTTCGGCCGCTGGTCGACCTTGCTGACGCTGCTCTTCACGATCCCGCTGTTCGTGTCGGAGAACGTGCGGATCTACGGCTGGATCCTGTTCTTCATCAAGAACGGCGTGCTGCTGGGGACGTTCAAGGCCTGGTTCGGCGTCGAGCCGGAGAGCTGGCTTTTCACCCAGGGCATCATCGTGCTGGGCATGGTCTACGTCTATCTGCCTTTCATGCTGTTCCCGATGACCCTCGGCGTCAGCATGGTGCCGAAGGAGACACGCGATGCCGCCTTCGATCTCGGCGCCACGCGCTGGCAGGTGTTCAAGGAGGTCGATCTGCCGCTCTCCATGCCGGGCATCGTGATCGGCTTCCTGCTGTCCTTCGTGCTGGCGGTGGGCGCCATCGCCGAAGCCAAGGTTCTGGGCGGCCAGAAGGTGATCCCGATCACTCATGACATCGAGATCGCCTTCACCTACTCGCAGAACTGGCCGCTCGGCTCGGCCCTCGCGGTCCTGCTCATGCTGGTGGTCGGCGCGCTGGTCCTGCTGGTGCTGCGGCGGTTCGACCTCGACACCATCCTGGGGCGGCGCTGATGAGCCCGGCGGAGCGATCCCAGCGTTGGCGCGCCAGCTTGCTCTGGGCCTGGGCGCTCTCGGTCGTGGTCTTCATGTACCTGCCGGCATTGTGCCTGCTCCTCGCCTCCTCAACCGCGAGCCGCTATTTCATCTTTCCCATCACGCGGTGGGGCTTCGATTGGTGGGAGAAGACGTTCGATTCGATCCAGATCCGGGAGCTGTTCAAGACCTCGATCTCCATCGCCCTGATCGTCACGGTGATCGCGGTGGTGATCGGGTTCTTCGGCGCGCTCGCCTTCGCGCGCTATGACTGGAAGGGCCGCTCGCTCTACCAGAAGCTGGTGCTGCTGCCGATCTTCTTCCCGCAATCGGTCCTGGGGCTGGCGCTGCTGCTCTGGTTCAACGCGATCGGCCTGCCCTTGTCCTGGAAGAGCGCGGTGTTCGCCCATCTGGTGTGGATCGTGCCGGTGGTGACCCTGGTCATCTCGATCCAGGTCTACAGCTTCGATCCGGCGCTGGAGGAAGCCGCCTTCGATCTCGGCGCCACGCGCTGGCAGGTGATGAAAGAGGTCACGCTGCCCGTGCTGTTTCCGGGCCTGTTCTCCGGCGCCTTGTTCGCCTTCCTGCTGTCCTGGGGAAACTTCCCCCTGTCGCTGTTCACGACCGGCGCGGACACCACCGTGCCCGAGTATCTCTATGCCAAGATGGTCGCGGGCTATACGCCTGGCGTGCCGGTCCTCGGCACCGTTTCCACGATCACCGCTGCGGTCCTTCTGCTGGGGGGCTATGGGCTGATCACGCTCCGGCGGCGCGCGCGGCTGAAATAGATTTCGAGGGAGGAACACATGTCTGCATCGTTGAAAGGCAAGTCGGTCATCGTGACCGGCGGCAGCAAGGGCATCGGCAAGGGCATCGCGAAAGTGTTCGCAGGGCACGGCGCCAAGGTCATGATCGTGGCGCGCAACCTGAAGGATGCCGAAGCAGCGGCGCAGGCGCTGGGCAAGGAAGGCGCGACCGTCTCCGCCTTCGCCGGCGACATCACCAAGCTCTCCGACATGGAGGCGATGGCAAAGACCGCGGCCGAGCGCCATGGCGGACTGGACGTGCTGTGCGCCAATGCCGGCATCTTCCCGCAGGCGAAGATCGAGGAGATGAGTCCCGAAACGTGGGACGAGGTGGTGAACACCAACCTCAAAGGCACCTTCCTGTCGATCAAGGCCTGCGTGCCCTACCTCAAGAAGAGCGGCCAGGGCCGGATCGTCATCACCTCCTCCATCACCGGCCCGATCACGGGCTATCCCGGCTGGACCCACTACGGTGCGACCAAAGCCGGGCAGCTCGGCTTCATGCGCACGGCCTGCATCGAGCTCGCGAAATACGGCATCACGGTGAACGCGGTCATGCCTGGCAACATCATGACCGAAGGCCTGCAAGGCCTGGGCGAGGAGTATCTGAAAACGATGGCGGCTTCCATTCCGCTGAAGCGCCTGGGCGCGGTCGAGGATATCGGCAATGCCGCGGCGTTCTTCGCCTCCAAGGAAGCGGCCTATGTCACCGGCCAGACCATCATCGTCGACGGCGGCCAGATCCTGCCGGAATCGCTGGAGGCGCTGGCATCGGCCTAGACCACGTTGCATTTCGAGGCGGTTGCGGCCACACTCGGCCCGGTTTCTCCAGGAGCGTAGAGATGTCCGTCACCCAACTCAGAACCAGCCGCGACGCCACCGAGTGGCAGTTGCGCGTCGACCTCGCCGCCGCCTTCCGTCTGGCCGTCCAGATGAACTGGCATGAATCGGTCGGCAATCATTTCAGCGCCGCGGTCTCAGCCGATGGCAAGAAGTTCCTGATGAACCCGAAGTGGCGGCACTTCTCCACCATCCGGGCCAGCGACCTCCAGCTGCTCGATGCCGACGACGACAGCATCATGAACCGCCCGGAGGCGCCGGACTGCTCTGCCTGGGCGATTCATGGCGGCGTCCATGCCAGCGTCGCCCACGCCCGCTGCCTGCTGCATCTGCATCCGCCCTATGCGACGGCGCTCGCCGCGCTGGCCGACCCGGAGCTGAAGCCGATCGACCAGAACACCGCGCGGTTCTACAACCGCATCGCAATCGACCTCGACTACGGCGGCATCGCCGAGGACAAGGCGGAAGGCCAGCGCCTCGCCCGCGTGCTCGGCAACAAGCGCACCATCATGATGGGCAATCACGGCGTGCTTTGCGCCGCGCCCACCGTGGCCGAGGCGTTCGAGGACATGTATTTCATGGAGCGTGCCGCTCAGACCATGATCCTCGCCTACTCGACCGGGCAGAAGCTCAACATCATGCCGCCCGAGCTGGCCGAGAAGACCGCGCGCAGCTGGGAAGACTACGGCGACAGCGCCTTCGCCCATTTCGAGCAGTTGAAGCAGCAGCTCGACCGGACGGATCCGAGCTACAAGGAGTAGGCCGGTCGGATCGCCTGGCCGCGCAGCCCGCCCGTCGATATCAGAGTTGCTGGGCAGCTATACTGCGTAATACACGACCATCCAAGAGAACCACATCACCAGGTTCACGCTGACCGTCGCTGCCCAACCAACTCCACGTTCCAGACGGGAATCCCAACGTGCAGTCCGGAAGACGTGCCCTGTTTCGGCCGCGACGTGCCGCTTGATAAACAGCGCGTCGACGATCAGCATCGCGGCGAAGGCAACAACAAATGCGGTGAGGAACACAATATTCAATCCGAGGACGACATCTGCGTCGCCGTTTGCGTCATAGAAGACCTCACCGGAATTCTCGGCGATCCCTTGGATCAGGAACAGCACGGCAGGGATGCCCAGCAGGTAAAGAATTGGACTGCAAGCAAAGAGCGCCAGACGTCTCTGTTGCAGCCGAAACATGAACCTGCCAATGGCCCACTTGGCCGCGATCATGAGAGCCACGAAGCCGAAGAAAAACAGAATCATCTTCGCGTGTGACTTGGCCTAGTGCCCCGTCTTCACGCGCCTGTAGCGACGCGGCGAGGTGCCGGTCCAGCGCGTGAAGGCGCGCGAGAAGGCGCTCAGCTCCGAATAGCCCAGCAGCAGCGCGATCTCCGTCAGCGGCAATTGCCGTTGCTGCAGATACATCTCCGCCAGATTGCGCCGCGTCGTCTCCACCGCGTCCTTGTAGGTGACGTTGCGGTCGGCAAGCTCGCGCTGCACCGCGCCGGGCGAGATGCGCAGATCATGCGCGATCTGATCCAGCGTCGGATAGCCGTTGGGCAGCCGCATGCGAATGGCAGCACAGATCCGGTCATAGAGCCCGTCCGCCGCCGGCGAGCTTGGGCCCAGTTGCTCCATGCAGGTCTGCATCACGGCGAGCAGTTGCAGGTCCCGCGCCGGCATGGAGCGGCCCAGGACATCGGTGCGGAACACCAGGGCGTTGGTCGGCTGGCTGAAGTAGATCGGCGCGTCGAATGCCGATTCATGCTCCTTCCACGACTGCGGGCGCGGATGTTCGAAATGCACCTCGTCCGGTGCCCATTTCGGTCCCATCGCCTCGCGGATGACGTTCAGGAACATGCCGAGCGACAGCTCCGCGTCCTGCCGGCGTCCGACGATATCGGGCGCGATGATCTGGTATTCGAGCCGCAGCAGGCCGTCCTTGCGCCGAACGCAACGCAGGAAGGACGACCCCTGCTGGTAGGGGAAGAGACCGACCAGCGTCTCGAGCGCGCTGCCGAGTGTCGGCGCGGAGACCGCCGCATAGCCCCACAGGCCGAGATCGCGCGGCATGAACTGGTTGCCGAACCACAGCCCGAAACTGTCCTGCTGCGTGCGGCGCGCCGCCTCCTCGAACAGCGTGATGAAGGAGGCGAGGCGAAGCTGCAGGGTCGGCTGGCCGGCCATCTCCGGCGCGATGCCGGCATTGCCGAAGATGCTGTCGATGTCGCCGTGCAGGCGCTCGATGTGGCTGACGATGCCGGTAGCGGCGGACGCGAGGATCGCCGGCTGCGCGCCTGTCGGCGCCGCTGCCGGACCGCCGTGCTCGGCAGCCTCAACAATCCTGCCCATGGCCCCAGCGCTCCCCTTCGAGGTCTCAGCCTTCCGCAGAAGATGCCGATCTTGACACAGGCGTTACGAGCGGATCAAGGCGGCCGGCCCGGCGCTCTGTCAAAATTGCCCGCTCACCTGTCAAGCACAGCGCCACCCCCACATCTAGCTTGCCTCAATGCGCAGATGCCCCCAGCCGCTTGATCGCGACGGGCACGTCAATCATGCGCAGGGGCTGGAATGAACGGATTATCGACCCATGAGCAGTTGCTGCAGGCCGTCGGCCGGGTAGCGGAGGCAGCCTTGCCCCGCTGGGGCCTCGGTGGTGCGGCGCTCAAGATGATCAATCATTCCGAAAACACCACCTATCTCGTGACGCCAAGTTCAACCGCGTCGAAAAGCGCGCGGCCCGTCATCCTGCGTGTCCATCGCGAAGGCTATCACAGCGTCAATGGCATCAAGAGCGAGCTGGCCTGGATGCACGCGCTGCAGGCGGAAGCGGACGTGCTGACGCCGCAGGCGATCCGCGGCCTCGATGGCGAGGAGATCCAGACCGTCAGCCATCCCGCTTTGCCGCATCCGCGCAACTGCGTGCTGTTCCACCTGATCGACGGAGAGGAGCCGAGCCAGGAGAACCTCATCGAGCCGTTCAAGCAGCTCGGCGAGGTGACCGCACGCACTCACATCCATTCGATGGGCTGGAAGCGTCCGCCCTATTTCGAGCGCCTGAGCTGGGATTTCGAGCATTCGCTCGGCGCTCACGCCAATTGGGGCCGATGGGAAGACGGGCCGGACATGACCGCCGGACGCCGGCCGATCCTGCAGTGCCTCGTCGACACGCTCGAGCAGCGCCTGCGGAGATTCGGCAGGGCGCCGGACCGCTTCGGCCTGATCCACGCCGATTTCCGCCTCGCCAATCTCCTCATCCACCAGGGCAACACGCGCGTCATCGACTTCGACGATTGCGGCATCGGCTGGTTCCTCTATGACGCGGGCACGGCCGTCAGTTTCTTCGAGCACAAGCCGGAAGTGCCTGAGCTGATGGAGGCCTGGAAGGAAGGCTATCGCCGCGTCCGCCCGCTCTCCAGGGAAGAGGACGACGAGATCTGGACCTTCATCCTGCTGCGGCGGATGCTGCTGCTCGCCTGGATGGGATCGCATCACGAGACCGACCTCGCCAGACAGGAGGGGCCGGCCTATTGCGCCGATTCCTGCGAGATGGCGGAAAAATACCTGAGCAGATACGGCTGAGTGGAGCCATCCATGGCAGACACCGAGCAGAGCCCCGCCAAGCAGGAATTCATCCGGAAATCCATCCAGTTCTGGAATCCGGGAAAGACCCAGTTCTGGCAGGATGCCGGCGTCGATCTGGTGATCGACCGGCGGCAGGACTACTTCCTCTACGATATGGACGGGCGGCGCCTGATCGACGTCCATCTCAACGGCGGCACCTACAATATTGGCCACCGCCATCCGGAGCTGGTCGAGGTGCTGAACCGCGGCACGCAGCGCTTCGACATGGGTAATCACCATTTCCCCGCGCTCGGCCGCACGGCGCTTGCCGAGAAGCTGGCGAAGAGCTGCGGCGGCGATTTGCACTACACGATCTATGGCTCGGGCGGCGGCGAGGCGATCGACATCGCGATCAAGACCGCGCGCCACGCCAAGCAGAAGAAAAAGATCGTTTCGATCCTCAAGGCCTATCACGGTCACACGGGCCTAGCCGTCGCCGCCGGGGCTGATCGCTTCTCCAAGCTGTTCCTTGCGGACAAACCGGACGAGTTCATCAACGTGCCGTTCAACGACCTCAACGCGATGGAAGACGCGCTGAAGGCCAAGGACGTCGCCGCTGTGATCATGGAGACGATCCCGGCGACCTACGGCTTCCCGATGCCGCTGCCCGGCTACCTCACCGAAGTGAAGAAGCTCACCGAGCGCTATGACGCGCTCTATATCGCGGACGAGGTGCAGACCGGCCTGATGCGAACGGGCGAGATGTGGGGCTACCAGCGCTACGGCATCCATCCCGACATCGTGGTCATCGGCAAAGGCATCTCCGGCGGCATGTATCCCATCGCCTGCGTGGTGGTGCGCGAGCCCTATGCCGGCTGGCTAAAGCAGGACGGGTTCGGCCACATGGCGACGATGGGCGGGGCGGAGCTCGGCTGCCTGGTCGCGATGAAGACGCTTGAGATCCTGGAGCGGCCGCAGACCAGGCCGATGGTCAATTATATCTCCGAGCTGATGGCGAGCGGCCTGACCGAGATCATGAAGCTCTATTCCGACTTCTTCGTCGGTATCCGCCAATGCGGGGTGGTCATGGGCCTCGAGTTCGACTACCCCGAAGGCGCCAAGCCGGTGATGAAGCACCTCTACGAGAACGGCGTGTGGGCCATCTTCTCCACGCTCGATCCGCGCGTGCTGCAGTTCAAGCCGGGCGTGCTGATGACTGCGGCGCTCTGCGAGGAATTGCTGGAGCGCGTGGAGCGCGCCATCGGCCTCGCCCGCGCCGAGTGCAAGGGCCTCGGGAAAGCCGGCGGAAAGCGCTACGCCGCATGAGAGAGCCACGATGAACGCGATCGTCGAAGAGCTGCTGGCAGGCGAGAAACGCCAGACCGGCGCAGCCGACATGATGCTGCAGCTCGCCGAGTGGGCGGCCGCCTCCTATGCGCGTTACGACCGCGCCGCGGTCGATCGCATCACCAAAGCCGCTTCTGAAGCGGCCTATGCCTTGGCTGGCTCGCTGGCTGAAGCGGCGGTGAAGGAGACCGGCTTCGGCGTCGCCGAGCACAAGAAGATCAAGAACGAGATCTGCTCCCGCGGCATCTACGAAGCCTACAAGAACGAGGATTTCTGCTCCAAGCGCGTGGTGGCGGAGCAGAAGATCGTGGAAGTGCCCCGTCCTGCCGGCGTCGTCTTTGCGCTGACTCCGTCCACCAATCCGGTCTGCACGGTCTATTTCAAGATCATGCTGGCCCTGATGACGCGCAACGCCATTATCATCTCGCCGCATCCGTTCGCGAAGAAGTGCTCGGCGGAAGGCGCGCTCGCCATGGCGAAAGCGGCCGAACAAGCCGGTGCCCCCGCCGGCATCATCCAGGTGATCACGGAGCCCACCCTGCCGCTGATCGAGCACGTCATGAAATCGCCGCGGGTGAGCGTCATCCTGGCGACCGGCGGCTCGCCCGTGGTGCGCGCGGCCTATTCCTCGGGCAATCCCGCGATCGGCGTCGGCCCCGGCAACGCGCCCGCCTTCGTGGACTCCACAGCGGACCTGAACGCGGCGGCCAAGCGCATCATCGGGTCCAAGAGCTTCGACAATTCGATCCTCTGCACCAATGAAAGCACGGTGGTCGCGGAGGAGAGCATCGCGGACAAGCTGCTCCAGGCGCTGGGCAAGGCCGGCGGCTATGTCGCCAAGCCCGACGAGGTGGACAGCATCCGCGAATACCTGTTCGGGCTCGGGTCGTTCAATGTCGAGGTGGTCGGCAAGAGCGCGGCCGAGATCGCCTCGCGGATCGGCATCAAGGTGCCGTCCTCGACCAAGGTCATCCTGACGCCGATCGACCGCGTCGGCATCGACGAGGCGCTCTCGAGAGAGAAGCTCTGCCCGGTCCTCGGATTCGTGCGGGTGCCGCATGTCCATGCCGGCATCTCGACCTCGCGCGCCTTGATCCGCATGTCGGGGGCCGGGCATTCGGCGGCGATCCACAGCAGCAATACCGCCACCATCCTGGCCTATGCCGGCGCGGTGAAGGCGTTGCGCGTGGTCGTGAACGCCCCGTGCAGTCAGGGCGCCGCGGGATTCGGCACGCATCTTGCGCCCTCCTTCACCATCGGCACCGGCTTTTTCGGCCGCTCCTCCGTCGGCGAGAATATCGGGCCCAAGCATCTCGTGAACTGGACGCGCATCGCCTATAGCGACGAAGCCAGCGAGACGTTCGGGGATTTCTCCAGCCTCGAGGTCTGGAACAACCAGGCACCGCTCCCCGTCGGCCGCGATTCGCCCATGACCCTCGGGCGCCTGCAGGAAGGCGCCGAGCGGGCCGATGCGGCCCTGTTCGCGCAGGCCGCCGGCGGCGCCATGACCGACGAGATCGCCGCGATGCGGGACGAGATCCGCCGCATCGTGCTCGAAGAACTGCGCGCCGCATTCAGGAAATAAACATGGCCGAGCTGCGCTCCTTCATCTTCATCGACCAGCTTCAGCCGCAGACGTTGTGCTACATGGCGACCTGGATGCGCGGGCGCCTGCCGCGCACCAACATGGCGGCGCAGATCATCGAGGTCGCGCCCGGCCTCGACATCGAGCCCCTGACCGACGTCGCGCTGAAATACGCCGAGGTCGGCGGCGGCATCCTGGTCGTCGAGCGGCAGTTCGGCTATCTCGAGTTCCACTCCCGCTCCACCGGCCTGGTGAAGGCGGCCGCGCAGGCGGTGCTGGAATCCCTCGAGGCCCACGAAAGCCAAGCCACCAAGCCGCAGATCCTCGCCTCCAAGATCGTTACGCGCGTTGATCCGGTTCATGCCTTCCTGATCAACCGCAACAAGATGGGCTCGATGATCCTGCCCGGCGAGTCGCTGTTCGTGCTGGAGATGCAGCCGGCAAGCTACGCGATCCTCGCCGCCAACGAGGCGGAGAAGCACGCCGACATCAAGGTCATCGACTACCGCATGATCGGCGCGACCGGCCGCGTCTATCTGTCCGGCGAGGAATCCTCCGTGCGCAGCGCCGCAGCGGCAGCTGAGGAAGCGCTGCAGAACCTGTCGAGGCTGGCGGCATGATCGACAGGACTCTCCTGCGCGACCTGGTCAAGGCGGTGATTGCCGAGGAAGTGGCGGCGATCCGCAAATCCTCGCCCGCACCGATGGCATCGTTGCCGGAGGAGCGGGTCGCGATCGCCAGCGATGCCGACCTTGTCGCCTTTGCACGCCGCGTGCTGTCACTGGCGGGCGACCCGGGAAAGGCCAAGGACATCGCGGCGGGGCGCTACCCGTTCCGGCTGGCGCAAGCTGCGCCGCGCCACGTGGCCACGCCTGCCCCGCAATCAGCAGCGCCGGCGCCGGCCGCGCCCGGCGCTCAATCGCACCGCATCGACAGCGGCGTCGTCACCGAGTCGACTCTCAACAAGCTGCCACGGGGGCTCTCGCGCCTGCTGCTCGGGCCCGGCGTCACCGTCACGCCCCTGGCCAAGGATCGCGCCCGCACCCTTGGCCTCACCTTCGAAAGGATCAAGCCATGATACGCGGTCATGTCATCGGCCGGTACTGGGCCACCAAGCGGATCGACCACGTCCCATCCGGCGCCTTCCTGGAAGTGGAGACGGAGAGCGGCAGCCGCATCATCGCGATGGATGTCCTCGGCTGCGGCGAAGGCGAGGAGGTCATGGTGGTAACCGGGTCCACTGCGGCCGCCTGGCTCGGCGGCGGCAAGATCCCGATCGACGCGCTCATCATCGGCTCACTGGATCAGCCCAGCAGCGCCAAGAAGAAGTAACGCAACTTCAATCCCAATCGGCTCAACCTGAAAACGGAGAATCCCATGTCCAACGCAATCGGCATGATCGAGACCAAGGGTTTCGTAGCGGCGCTGGCGGCCGCCGACGCCATGGTCAAGGCGGCCAACGTCACCATCGTCGGCCGCGAGCAGGTCGGCGACGGCCTGGTCGCGGTCATCATCAACGGCGATGTCGGCGCGGTAAAGGCCGCGACCGAGGCCGGCTCCGAAGCGGCGAACAGCGTCGGCACGCTGGTGTCGGTGCATGTCATTCCGCGTCCGCATGCCGATCTGGCCAAGCACTTCACCACGGTTCCGGGAAAGTAAGGCCCGTCTGTGCAGACCGCAGATTTATTGATCGCCCTCCCTCCTCATGAGGGAGGGAAAGGCAGCGCATGACAGAGCTTCGCGTCTATCTGCCGATCGAATCGCTGGCGCGGCAGTTCGCCGCCTATATGGCGACGCCGATGCGCGCGCGCGGCTATCCGCCGATGGAGGGCGAGCACAGCCTGATCATCGAGGTGGCGCCGGCGCTCGCGATCCATCGCATCTGCGACCTCGCCCTGAAGAGCGCGCCCGACATGGAGCCGGGTCTGCTCTATGTCGAGCGGCAATATGGGCTGCTGGAACTGCATCACGCCGACCGCGGCGCACTGCACGAAGCGGGCCAGGCCATCCTGCGGGGCATCGGCCGCAAGGCAAGCGACCAGTTGAAGCCGCGCACCCTGTTCGCCGACATCATCGAGAACGTGGCGGACCAGCACGCCATCATCCTCAACCGCACGCGCGAAGCCTCGATGCTACTGCCGGGCAGGTCGCTGCTGGTCTACGAGCTGGAGCCGGCCTTGTTCGCGACCGTCGCGGCGAACGAAGCCGAGAAGGCAGCACCGGGAATCACCCTGGTGGATCTGCAGATGATCGGCGCCTCCGGCCGCCTTTTCATCGCCGGCAACACGCGCGATTGCGAGCTGGCGCGCGACCGTATTGATGAAGTGTTGGGTGCCATCGAAGGACGCCAGTCCGGACGCTGAAACAAGCGCGCGGCATTCGTGACGTAACTGTGATTTTGCCCTGATTCCACACGGTTGGACGGGTCGTCTTTCGGCGACCCGCTATCACATTCTTTTGCATCAAGACGCTGGGGGGAACCGCCCGAACAGCGCTCGTGTTTTTTTTGGGTGATCGCCGGGCGAGTCTCGGCGAAACGCAAACGTGAAGGAGCGTCAGATGTTGAAGAAACTTTTCTTGCTCTCGACGGCCATGTCGCTTGCCGCCTTTCCAGCTCTGGCGCAAGAGGCGAATGAGCCCACGACCATCACGCCGCCTGCCGAGCAGACCGCTCCGGCGCAGCCGAGTGACCAGGCGCCGGCGCCTGATATGACGCAGCAGGATCCGGCGGCGCAGCCGGCCGATCCCAATGCGGCCGATCCGAACGCACCGGCAACAGACATGACCCAGCAGCCGGCCACGGATCCGGCTGCGCCCGCGACAGCGGAAGGCGAGCAGCCGGCAGCGCCGCCGCCCTCCGAAGCGGTGATCCCGGCCCAGGCCGCCGACCAGGTGCGGGCCGAGAAGCTGATCGGCATGGACGTCTATGACACCAGCGGCGAGAAGGTCGGCACGGTGAAGGACATCCTGTTCGGCCCGGACGGCAAGGCAACCGGCATGGTGCTGTCTGTGGGCGGCGTGCTGGGAGTCGGCGCCAAGCAGGTCGGCCTGCAATGGAGCGAAATCGACATCCAGCTGGACGCCGAAGTCGCGAAGGTCCAGTACAACAAGAGCCAGCTTGAGGCGGCCCCTGATTTCAAGACGCAGGAGGCGCAGCAGGCCGAGGCCGACGCGGCCCAGATGCAGACGCAGCAGGAGAGCGCACCGGCTGCTCCGGCTGCCACGCAGTAGCCCCGGCAAAAGCAGATCATGTCTGACGCCCGGCGGACAGAGCCCGCCGGGCGTTTTTCTGCAATCTCATCGCGCTGAAAGCAACGGCCCGGCAGTGCCTGAAGACACCACCGGGCCGCCTCTTCGGAGTGCTGGCGGTACTCCGAAGATCGAGGAATCTTTGGCCGGCGGCTCGCGCCGCCGGCCGCAACACGTCAAGCGGGCCCACCCAGGAGATCAGGAGCCTTGGCCAACCCACCTGCCGGTGTTTCGAGATCCCAGCCTCCCTTTGACTTTGAACCTCGAGTTCAGGACTCAATTAGCAGGAAGCGTACCAGTGGAGCACCGCCTGGAATCCAGCGGATTTTCGCGCTCCGTCCCATCTCGCATGGGCGTGCTGCACAGGCTTTGAGCAGCAGCCTGCTTACGGAAACGGCGTCGCGATGCGCTACGGACGAGGCCGCCGCAGCTTCCGGTCGGGATCGGGCCGTGCCGGATCGTAGTTGCGGTGATAGGCGGTCGCCGCGTCCAGTGCCGGGACGTAGTCCCAGGCGGCGATGCGCCCGGTCGTCAACGCCGCGTGGATCAAGCGCCGTTGGCGCTGACTGGCGATGACGGCGTTGCGCAGCCGCGTGAAGTCCCAGCGCCGGGCGGCCGCACGCAGCAGTTCATCCACAATGCCCTGGTGAGCCGGCTCGGCTGCCAGGTTCCGCAGCTCGTTGGGATCAGCGGCAAGGTCGTAGAGTTCGGACCCGTCCGCCACCGAATGCACGAACTTGAGAGCGCCCCGCCGGATCATCACCACCGGCGCATCATACCCTTCGGCCAGATACTCGCCGCAGACTTCCGCCTCCCTGACCGCATCGCCCTTCAGTACGAGCGAAAGGTCGCGGCCATCCATCTGTGCGCCATCCACCCCGACGCCAACCAGCGCGGCCAGCGTGGGCAGGAGATCGAGATGGGAGACCGCATCCCTGACGCGCCGCCGGCGCGTGACGCCCGGCCCGGCGACCAGCAGCGGCACCCGCACGGCGCGCTCATAGAACGCCATCTTGTACCACAGCCCGCGCTCGCCAAGCATGTCGCCGTGGTCGGAGGTGACGATGACGATCGTGTTGCCGGCGATGCCGCTCGTTTCCAGCGCCCGCATCAGGCGGCCGAGCACATCGTCGCAATAGCTGATCATGGCGTAGTAGGCGCGCCGCGCGCGGCGGATCCGCGTGGCGGAGATCGGGATCTCGTCGCGGTCATAGAGGGCATGCATGCGCCGCTCCACCGCATTCCGGTCCCTCGCCGCGCGCCTGGGCAGCAACGGCATGTCGATCTCGGCATCGCGGTACAGATCCCAGAATCGGCGCGGCCCCTGGTATGGATCGTGCGGATGCATGATCGAGAGCGTCAGCAGAAACGGCCTGCCGTCCGGCCGGTCGGCCGCCCCGTGCAGCCAGTGGATCGCCTGCTGGCAGGCCTCCGCGTCATATTGCAGCGACAGCGAATGGTCGCATGGCCCCGCTTCGGCCACGGATTGCAGCGTGTGGAACCAGGGCTGCACCTGCTCCGGATGCTCCCAATCCGGAACCCAGCCGAAATCCGACGGCGATAGATCGGTGGTGAGGCGCTCTTCGTAGCCGTGCAACTGATCGGCGCCGGTGAAATCCATCTTGCCGGACAGGCAGGTGCGGTAGCCCGCCTTGCGCAGGTGATGCAGCACGGTCGGCACGCCGGCCGGAAGCTCCGCGGCGTTGTCATAGGCGCCGAACCGGCTGGGCAACCGGCCGGTCAGCACGGCGAAGCGCGCCGGCGAGCACAGCGGCGACACGCAATAGGCGCTCTCGAACACGGTGCCGCGCGCAGCCAGACGCGTCAGGTTGGGCGCTTGCACGACGGGATGTCCATAGACGGGCAGCGACAAGGCGGCCATCTGGTCGAACATCACGAGAAGAATGTTGGGACGCGCGTCGGAGGGGGGCATTGCGGGCTCGAAAGGGAGGCGCGCCGATCATCGGTTGCGGGCGCACCTCCGTCAATCGAGATCACGCGGCGGCCCGCGCCGCGGCGTCTTTCAGGAGCCGGCCGGCCAGATCGTCCACCGCCGCCTCGGCCGCCGCGATGGAGGCATTCAGCCTCTCGTCCGCGAATTCGTCATATTCGATGGCGACGCTATCGAAGTCCGTGACGCCGAGATACCCGAACACGTCGCGCACGGCGCTCTCGACATGGTTCGCATGGGCCTGCCGCCCGCCTGGATCGTAGCCGTGATCGCCGCGCGCGCTCAGCACCACCAGGCGCTTGCCCATGCCGGCCAGCATCGGCCAGTAGGGATCGCCCGGCCGCGCGCGGTCGAAGCCGAAGGTGCGCCCGACCCGCACGACGTTGTCGATATACGCCTTGAACTGGGCCGGCATGCCGAAATTGTACATCGGCACGCCCGCGACGATCAGGTCCGCAGCCAGCAATTCGTCGACCAGCGCGTCGCTCTCGGCCAGCACCGCGTGCATCCAGGCCTCGCGCTGCTGCGGCTTCGTGAAGGCGGCATGGATCCACCTCGCCGTGACCGGATTGGGCGGCGACTGCCCGACATCGCGATAGGTGATGCGGTCTTCCGGCCGGATCGCGCGCCAGCGTTGCACGAAGCGGTCGCTGAGGCGCCGGCTGTGCGAGCCGTAGCGGCTGCGATCCGAGCGGTCCGGCCGCGCGCTGGAATCGATGTGCAGCAAGTGCATGGCAGAACTCCTCTCATCTGTCTGGTCTGGAGATGGAGGCTATTCTCCGCATTGACAAAATCATGTTGGTCAGGGAATGGATGAGCTGAACTCATCCGTAAAGGCCAAGCACATGCGCCGCCTGCCATCCCTCGCCGCCCTGCGCGCCTTCGAGGCGGCGGCCCGGCATTCGAGCTTCAAGCGCGCCGCGGAGGAGCTGCATGTCACGCCGACCGCGATCAGCCACCAGATCCGGCAACTGGAGCAGGCGATCGGCACACCGCTGTTCGAGCGGCGCACGCGCCAGGTCGTGCCGAATGCCGAAGGACACGTGCTGCTGCCGGTCCTGACCGAGGGGTTCGATTCGTTCGCGCGCGCCATCGACGGGCTGACGCGCAGAAGCCGGCGCAGCACCGTCACGCTGTCGGCGACGCCCGGCTTCACGGCCAAGTGGCTGGTGCCACGACTGGCCGCATTCCGCAAGGCACGGCCGGACATCGACCTCACCCTGCTGGCGACGCTGGACGTGGTTGATGTGAAAGGCGGCGCCGCGGACTTGGCGTTGCGCTATGGCGCTGGCCCTTATCCCGACTTGATCGCGGAGCCACTCGCCATCGACCGCTTTGCGCCGGTGGCGAGCCCGCGCCTCGGCCTCGGCAAGCCGGGCGACTTGCGCTCCGCCACCTTGATCCATTCGTACTGGCGGCGCAGCGATCCTCGCAATCCCACTTGGCGGCATTGGCTGAAACGCGCCGGTCTCGATGATATCGACCCGCGCGCGGGCCTGCGCTTCAGCGACGAGACGCACGCTATCCAGGCGGCCGTTGCCGGCAACGGCGTCGCGCTTCACAGCCTGCTGCTGGTGGAGGAGGAACTTGCGACCGGAACCCTTGTCGTGCCGTTCGGGCCGGAGCTCGAGGGCTTTCCCCTGCATCTGGTGCGCGGCCCGGACCGACCGCTGACGGAGCCGATCAAGGCGGTGCAGGCCTGGCTGCGCGCCGCGTTCGCCCGCGGCGCGCCACGCCACGCGTGATGTCAGACTACCCGACCGTCACCTTCAGTTCGCCCACGCCGTCGACACCGCCATGGAGCACGTCGCCGCGCTTCACCGGGCCAACGCCCGCCGGCGTGCCGGAGAAGATGAGGTCGCCGGCGCGCAGCTCGAACAGGCCGGAGAGATAGGAGATCATCTCCGGCACCTTCCAGATCAGCTGGTTGAGGTCGCCCTTCTGGCGCAGTTCGCCATTGATCTTCAGCCACACCGCGCCTTGCGCCGGATGGCCGATCGTAGAAGCCGGCACGATCTCGGAGCAGGGCGCGGAAGATTCGAACGCCTTGCCGACCTCCCAGGGCCGGCCGAGCTTCTTCGCCTCGCCCTGCAGGTCCCGCCGAGTCATGTCGAGGCCGACCGCGTAGCCGAAGACGTGGCCCATGGCCTGGTCCAGCGCGATGTCCTTGCCGCCGGATTTCAGCGCGACCACCATCTCCAGCTCGTGATGCACGTCCTTGGACGCGTCCGGATAGGGAAAGGTGCCGCCGCTCGCCACCAGCGTGTCGGGATTCTTCTGGAAGAAGAACGGCGCTTCGCGGTTGGGATCGTGGCCCATCTCGATGGCATGCTCGGCGTAGTTCCGCCCGACGCAATAGATGCGATGCACCGGAAACAGCTTGTCCGAACCCCGGACAGGCAAAGCCGGCAGCGGGTGCGGCGCAAAGACGTACCGGCTGTTCTCCATGTTCATTGTCTCACTCCTGCATAATATTCGACGCGTTTCTCAAGCAGGCCAACGAGGTGGGCCACCAGCAGCGCAAAGGCGAACAGCACGATCGTGAGCGCCCAGAACTCTTCCATCAGGAAGGTTCGCGAATAAAGCTCGAACAGCTCGCCATAACCGATGATCGAGACCAGCAACTGCCCGATCACGACGCCCTTGACGCCGCGGATGAAGCCGAGGCGGATGCCGGCCAGGATCTCCGGCAGCGCCGCCCACAGGATGATCTTGGCATAGATGTCGAAGCGCCTGGCGCCGAAGCTGCGCGCCATCTCGATGAGCGAGGGCGTGATGTGCTTGACGCCGGCCTGCGTGTCGAGCGCGATGATCCACACCGCGAACAGGAACACGCTGACGATGATGGTCTTCTCGCCCATCCCGAACAGGATCATGAGCACGGGCACCAGCGCGGAAAGCGGCGCGCTGGCGAACACGTTGACCCACATGCCGAGCAGGTTCTCCGCCGCCCGCACGCGCCCCATCAGAACGCCAAGCGCGACGCCACAGGCGATCGCCAGCGCCATGCCGATGCAGAAGGTGGTGATGGTGGTCCAGGTGGCGGCCAGGAACTTGGGGCTTTGCACCAGTTCGACGAGCGCGGCCAGCACGCCGCTGAAGGGCGGAAACAGCAGGACCAGCTCCAGGCGCCCGACGATCTCCCAGATCAGGCACCACACGACGAGCGAGCTCATCATCGGCAGGCGGTAACCGAATAGGGTCATGGCTTCAATCCACGAACTGCCGCAAGCCCTGCCAGATCTCCTCGACCGTATCGAGATAGGCGCGGTCGCGGCGGATCTCCTCGGGCGAGCCGGAACGGTCGATCTGCGGGGTGATGACCTGCGACACGCGGCCTGGCCGGCGCGACAGCAGGACGATGCGGTCGGAGAGATAGACGGCTTCCTCGATGCTGTGCGTGACGAAGATGAAGGTCTTGCGCTCGATCTCGCGCAGGCGCAGCAGGTCCTCCTGGAACTTGCGCCGATTCTGCTCGTCCACCGCCGAGAACGGCTCGTCGAGCAGCAGCACGTCGGCGTCCACCGCCAAGGCGCGCGCCAGGCCCACGCGCTGGCGCATACCGCCGGAAAGCTCGTGCGGGTACTTGTCCTCGAAGCCGGAGAGGCCGACCTGGTCGATGTAGCGCCGCGCGATCTCGTTGCGCTTGGTCTCGGCCATGCCGCGCAACTCCAGGCCGAAGCCGACATTGCGCAGCACGGTCGCCCAGGGCAGCAGCGCGAAATCCTGGAACACGAAGGCGCGCTCCGGACCTGGCGCCGTCACCTTGCGCCCCTTGACCAGCACGTCGCCGGTGTTCGGCTCCAGCAATCCCGCGATGATCTTGAGCAGCGTGGTCTTGCCGCAGCCGCTCGGGCCGAGCAGCGTGGTGAGCGCGCCGGCGGGGAAATCGAGATCGACATCCTTCAGGGCATGGACCTGACCGGGATAGACCTTGTTGATGCCGCGGACGGAGATGATGCTCTCAAGGCTGGCCATGTGCTCTCCATGCCGGTCTGCGGCGCGTAACTTGGTGACGGCAACCATACGTCAGGACCCTCTCTTTTCCGGCCTTACCCAGTTCTCCTCCACCCATTGCAGGCCGCTTAGAGTGAGCGCCGAGAATGCGATGATGGAGGCGATGGCGGCATACATGTGCGCGTAATTGGCGACCGCGCGGTGATACGTGATGAGATCACCGATCCCGGTCGGCGTGATGAGCAGTTCCGCCAGGATGATGCCGACGAAGCCCGCGCCGATGCCGAGCCGGAGGCCGGCGAAGATCACGGGGCTCGCGTCCGGCAGGATGATCTTCACGATCTGCTGCCAGGGCGAGCCGAGGAAGGAGCGGCACATCGCAACAAGCGATGGATTGACGTTGGCGACCGCCTTGTAGCTGTTGAGCACGATGACCGGCAGCGCCAGCAGGCAGACGGAGATGACCTTGGCGGTCAATCCGATGCCGTAGACGAAGGTCACCATCGGAATGACCGCGGCGACCGGCGCGGCCTGCAGCACGATGAAGACCGGCGCAACCATCCATTCGACGCTCTTGCGCAAGCCCATGGCGACGCCGGTCGAGACGCCGATCACGGCAGACAACACGATACCCACGATGAGCGGCTGCAGCGTCAGGCCATAGGCCTTCAGCATCGTGCCGTCGCCGACCATCTCGAAGAACGCCGCGACGGTGGCGGAGAAGGTGGGGAATGCGAGATTGATGGGCACGCGCCCCGCAATCTCCCACGCCCCGAAGAACAGGGCGATGGATGCCAGCCGCCACCATAGATTCTGGCGGCGACTGTGGGCCGCCTCGCCCGGTTGGGCGGCCATCTGCGCCGCAACGGGGTCCTCGAGCCTGGCATCCATCTTCGACTAATCCACGCCTTGCTGTAGCTCTGTGCTTACTGCGTGCCGACCTTCGCGAGCGCCTTGTTCAGCGGCTCGAAGGTCCAGAAATCCTCGACCTTGAGGGTGGCCGGATCGCCTTCGATCTGCCCCGCCAGGGCATAGAACGCGAAGTCGTCCTTGGCCGCCTGCTCGCTGCCGCCGTTGTTCGGGAACATGCCGGTCGGCACGGATTCCTCGAAATACGGGACCACCTCGCCTTCGAGCTCCGCCGGCAGATCGGGCAGCAGGTTGTACTTCTTGCGCAGATCGGCCACGACCTTGGGATCGGCGTTTATCTCCCGCCAGGTCTTCAGCAACTCCTCCACCAGGATCTGCACCGCCTCGGCGTTCTCGGTCAGGAACTCGGTGTTGGCGTAGAGCGCCTCGTCGCTGGCGTTGACGCCTTCAACCGGCAGGACCTTGAACTTGCCCGGGGCCTTCTGCTCCAGCAGGTTCTTGTTGGTGGAGTCGACGATCGAGGCCTTGACGTTGCCCTGCAGCAGCGCGCCGGCACGCACTTCGGCGCCGGGCACGTAGCTGATATTGCTGAAGGTAATGCCGTTCTTCTGCGCCATCAGCTTCATTATGGCCTCGGTGCCGGAGCCGCGCGCATGGACCGCGACCTCCTGCCCGTCGAGATCCTTCCAGTCCTGATAGAACTCGGTGTTCACGATCGGGAAAAAGCGCAGCGCGCTCATCTGGTAGAACAACCGGATCGGCGCGTTCACCTTCTGGATCAGCGCGTAGGGCGTGCCCACGCCGACATCCGCGTCGCCGCCGACCACCGCCTGCGAGGCCACGTCCTCCGACTTGAAGAAGGTCACTTTCACGTCGACACCGCGTTCCTTGGCGCGCTCAAGCGCGATCAGGAAGTTGAGCGATTCGACCGTCGCGATGTCGCCGAAGGCGACATGCACCTGAGAGGCCGCCGAAGCGACGCCGGACCATCCGAGCGACGCCAGCGCAACGACACCCGCCGTCAATGGGCCGCGCAGGCCCTTCATCCACATCTTCATCTGTTCCTCCCGTTTCGCCATTGGATATCGAGCCCGTTTGGACTCTGGCTTTGTTCTAGACCAATCTTACAATGGTTAAACTTGGTTGCAAGACTTGATCTCATATCTTTCATATTGTCTAATGTTCAAGCGGATGTCGCGTCGACCAATTCCGCGATTGGCCTGAAGATTGGTTAGCCCATGACTGACGACATCGCCAACGGGACCGCCCTTGCCAAGCTGCGCGCCTATCTCGCGCAGATCGAGATGCCGCTCGACAGCCGTTTGCCGCCAGAGCGCGAGCTGGCGGAGACGCTTGGCGTCACCCGCGCCAGCCTGCGCAAGGCGCTGGCGGTGCTCGAAGCGGAGAATCAGATCTGGCGTCATGTCGGCAAAGGCACCTTCATCGGCAGCCGTCCGATCGAGACCATTGCCGACGTGGCGGCCATGACGCGCCGCACCAACCCCACCGAGGTGATGCGCACGCGCTTGTTGCTCGAGCCGGAGGTGGCGCGGATGGCCGCGCTCAATGCTACCTCTGCCCATATTGCGGAGATGCACCTCTGCATGCAGCGCACCCGCGCGGCGCAGACCTGGCGGCAATACGAAGCGTGGGACAACCGCCTGCATCGCGTGATCGCGGAATCGACGCAGAACGCGCTGTTGCTGGCGCTGCTCGATACGCTGAACGCGGTGCGCCGTGCCGTCGTCTGGGGTCGGCTGCGCGTGGAGAAGGTGAAGCCGTCGCCCAACCATCATTCCTTCGAGGACCACGAGGCAATCGTCGCCGCCATCGAGGATCGCGACCTCGACCGCGCTGCCGGCGCGATGCGTACGCACCTGGAGAATGTGGAGCGGAATCTACTGCGGCAGCGCCCGCCCGCCGAGGTGACGGTGAGGGAGATGCGCGAGACGGCCTCTTCGGCCGTACGCGTCTAGGCCGAAGGCATCCGGAACCGATCCGCGCCGCGCCTGTTTCCGGAGCAGCCCACCCAGCCGGAGCCGGCGATGACCGCCCGTCGCTTCCCGACCGCCCGCCGCTCGCTGAACGCCGTCGCCCAGGAGGCGAAAGGATGTCAGCGCTGCCCGCTCTATCGCTTCGCGACCCAGACCGTGTTCGGCGAAGGCCCCGCGCACGCACCGGTGATGCTGGTGGGCGAGGTGCCGGGCGACCAGGAGGACCTGCAGGGCCGCCCCTTCGTCGGGCCGGCCGGGAGGATTCTGGATCGCGCCCTGGCCGATGCCGGCATCAACCGGGAGCGGGTCTATGTCACCAACGCCGTCAAGCACTTCAAGTTCGAGCCGCGCGGCAAGCGGCGGCTGCACAAGAAGCCCAATGCGGGCGAGATCGCGGCCTGCAAATGGTGGCTCGACCAGGAGCTGGATCTCGTCAAACCGGCCCTGACCGTTGCGCTCGGCGCGACCGCCGCGCGCGCCCTGGCCGGCCGGGCGCTTCCCATCGGCGCCTCGCGCGGCCATCTTCTCGAACTGCGCGACGGACTGCCCGGCCTCGTCACCATTCACCCGTCCTTCCTGCTGCGCATGCCGGACCCGCAGGTGAAGGAGCAGGAATATCGCCGCTTTGTCGCGGACCTGCGCCTCATCGCCCGGCACGTGCCCGCGGCCAAGCGCGCGGCCTGACCACGCCCGTGACTACGCCGGCCGCGTCTTCAGGACGGCGTCGATGTCCGGCTCGTCGATCTGCGCGGCATCGAGGAAACGCTCCGCATACTTCTTCCAGATTCCGGTCGTGAGGAACAGGTCGAGCAGCTCCGGGTCGAGGTGGTGGTCGCGCTTCATGTTCGCCATGATGCGAATAGCTTCGCTCAGCGGCTTTGCCTTCTTGTAGGGCCGGTCGGCCGCGGTCAGCGCCTCGAACACGTCGGCGATCGCCATCATGCGCGCGACCGGCGACATCTGATCGCGCGTGAGGCGTTTTGGGTAGCCTTTGCCGTTCATCTTCTCGTGATGCCCGCCCGCGATCTCCGGCACGTTGCGCAGATGGCGCGGCAGCGGCAGGCTCTCCAGCATCATGATGGTCTGCGTCATGTGGTCGTTGATGATGTAGCGCTCCTCCGCCGTGAGAGTCCCGCGGCCGATCGCGAGGTTGTAGATCTCGCCGCGGTTGAGCTTGTGCGGCGGCGTCTCGACGCGGATGCCCCAGGGGTTCTCCTTGTCGAGGATCTCATGCGGTGCGCGATGGGTGATGTGGTCCTCGCGATCCGCCAGGAGCGGCTCCTCCACGGGCAGGTTTGGCGCCGGCGAGCGGTTCTTGCGCGCCTTCTCCTCGTAGGAGCAGCCGAGCCGGTCGTCCAGCGTGCGCCGCCAGGTGCGCGTGGCGATCGCCTTGAGGCGTGCGAGCCGCGCCGGGTCCATGAACTCGCCACCCTCGTTGCATTCCGCCACGAACGCGAAATCCTCGTCCAGCGATCTGAGATCGCGGGCCATTCTTGCGCGCAAGCCCTCCGAATCGCCCTCTCGCGCGACGGCCTGCCAGTAGCCGATCTCGACGTCGCGCTTCAGCACCTCGAAACGCATGCGGATCTCGTGGATCCGGTCATAGATCGTCTCGAGCTTGGTCGCCTTGTCGACGACGTATTCCGGCGTCGTGACCTTGCCGCAATCGTGCAGCCAGGAGGCGATGTCCACCGCCTCCCATTCATCCTCCGACAGGTGGAAATCCTTGAACGGCCCGTCCTGCTGCGCGCAGGCGGCCTCCGCCAGCATGCGCGTCAGGACCGGCACGCGCTGGCAGTGTCCGCCGGTATAGGCCGACTTCGCGTCGATCGCGCCGGCGGTCAGCTTGATGAGCCCGTTCATCAAATCCTTCTGGGCCTGCAGCAACTGCCGGTTCTCGATCGCGATGCCGGCGCTGCCGCTGACGGCGCGGATCAGCTCGCGCAGGGCCTGACTCACCTGCCACGTGCCGTGCGGGGGTTGCAGCGCTTTGACCACCAGCATGACCCCCAGCTTCTCCCGCTTGCGGTTGAACAGGGGCACCGTGATGAGGCCAACCCGCTCCGCCTGCAGGATGTCCAGGCCCGCGCCGGGGCCGAGGGCAGCGATCTCCACCTCCTCGAGCTGGCGCTCGGCAACCACGACCTCTTCTCGCTCCAATGCGCTGATTGCCTCCGCCAGCACCCCATTCCCCTGGAGGGAGAGGGACGACATCGCGCGTTGCTCGTCGAAAACGGGCTGGTCGTACCAGCGCGCGATCTCCGGCGTCAGGCGCCTGCCATCCTTGTCGACCAGATAGAGGACGCCGCCATCGCCGCCGGCCAGTTGCACCAGCTCGCGCAGCACGCGCTCCAGCAGCGTGCCGAGATCGCGCTCCGCCGCCAGGGCATTGCCGATGTCGAGGAACTTGCGGATCGTTCCCTTCATCGTGTCCAGCGCCTGCGCTAGGTTGTCGACCTCCGTCAGAACCGTCTGCACCTTGATGTCTCCGCTGAAATCGAAGGAGCGGATGGCCTTGGTCTCCCTGACCAGTTGCTTCAGGGATCGCGTGAGGCGTCGGGAGCCCCACCAGCCGACGGCGACCGCCGACAGCATCAGTATCACTCCGATGATGGACTGATGCTCCACGATCCGCCGCGCGGCCATGAACAGCTCGTCATCGGGGATGGCGATCAGCAGCGTGAAGACTTTCGCGCCGTGAGCCGGAATGGCGGCGCGCAGCAACTGCCAGCCGCGACCGTCGATCTCCAGCGCCGCGCTCTGTTCGCGCCCGCTGAAAGCCGAGGCGGCCTGCGTCAGCACCGGCACGCCCAGTTCCTCGATGCTCGCGAGACGCAGGCCGCCATCCGCGTTGGCCACGATCATCCTGTCCGCATCCGAATAGCCGACGACATGCTGCCGCTCGTCGATGATCGCGAGCTGGGCCGATGGCGTGATGCTGAGGCCGTCAAGTGCGCCCGCCAGCGATTGCAGCGTAATGTCCAGGCCCACGACCGCCTTGCCATCGGGGGAGCGGCGCGCCAGGGTCGCGCCCACTTCCTCCGTCGTGAAGAAGGGATAAGGGTCGGTCAGGATGGCGTCGCCATCGGTGACGTTCTTGTACCAGGGCCTGGTCCTGGGATCGAAGCGGTAGTCGTTCCTGAAGAACGAGTCGAGCAGCCGGCCATCGGCATCGAAGAACTGGTAGACACCCAGCATGACGCCCTCGGAATCGCGGGAGACCGACTGCACCAGCAGCGCGCTCTCCGGCGGCCCCTTGAAGGCGTTCCGGTCCGCATCGTTGCGCAGCGGGCGGAACAGGACGAACTCGCCGTTCGGATAGCCGACGAAGCTCGCGTCGATCAGCGTGTTGCGCTTGAGTGCGTCCAGGATGAGCGGAAGCTCCGACAGGCGGCCGGCCAAGGTCGCGGCCTGGGGCAGATCGCTGTACGTCAGCAGCGCAAGCTGGGTTTCCGCTGGCTCGACGATGCCTTGGACCTTCTCGCTGAGCGCGTCGCGGATGAGGCTGGTCTGCTCCACGGCGACCGTGCCGATGAGTGCCTGCACGCCGCGATTGGTGAAGGTGGCGATCGCGCCGACTGCCACCACCAGCAGGGTGGCGATGAAACAGGCGGCCAACACATGCAAGGACACGCGCCGGCGGGCGGCGCGGGGCGCCGTCGCCGCTGCGATGACGCGGCCGCCTCCGTCGCGTGCTGGTTGAGATGGAACGCTTGCGGCGACCGCGCTCTGCGACATTGGCTCGCTCCGTCGGGAAGGCCCCGGACGAAGGTTATTGCCACCTTTGCGTTAGGTCCATTCAATAACCGGGCGCTTGGCGCGTCGCCGTGCCAATCTTCACAAGCGGGTGTATCGAACGGGAGACTGGAAGAGGGCTTAGCCGATCAGTCGAGCCAGTTCCCGCAACCCTGATAGTTCTTGTCGTTCACCAGGAGTTGCACGGTCGTTGGATGCGCCTCGCCGCTCATGCTGTCGACGCAGATCTTGTCCCTGATGCTGAGCTGGAGCCGGTCGGTATCGGTGTTGGCGTCGTAGGTCACCGTGCCGTCCGCCGCGGTCTCGGCGGAGGGCGTCGGCAGCATCAGGGAGGTCGCGCCGTAATCCAGCAATGCCGTGATCTGGTCGCCTTCCTTCAGCTCCACCACCCAGCCCGGCTCCTGACCGATGGCCCGGAAATGGACGCCGCGGGCGCGGGCATCCCGCAGGCTGGAGGATTCCTCGCGGCGAAGCAGGATCTGCGCCCCCGCATCGGTCGAGAGCATCAGCGTGCCATCAGGACGCCGCTCGACGCGGGTCGCGGCGTCGAGCGTGGTGAGATAGCTCTGCTCCAGGTCCATCAACTCCGGCGCGCAGGCCATTTTGGTGCTGATGATGGGCCCGAAATCAACGCTAACGCCGCTACGCGTGTATCGGGTCGTGTAGTTGTTGCAGGCCGCGCGGCCGACGGCACGGCCGTCCGCATAGATGGCCAGGGTCACCTGGGCATCGCCCGAAACCGGCGTGCCCGCCACGTCCTGGACTGCCCAGAGGCCGAGGATCGAAGGCTGCCGCTCCGGGTTGTTGCCTGCGCAACCGGCGAGGAGAAGTGCCACCAGGAGGGCGCCGCCGTGCCAAGCCGAGATGCGCCACACCTCACGGTTCCATCGCATGACCACCCCCAACTCGCCTGCCTCAGATAGCGCACGGCATATCACGGCCCTGCTCGATCCGGCAATCCGGCCAGCATGGGTTGTCGCGCCTTGAGGATTCAGGTGTGGGGGCTGTGCAAGCCACGCAGTGGCACCATCGTCACCACTGCCTTGGTCCAGTCGACCGCGTGGGATGACGCCCATTGATCGTCGGCCTTGATGTCGATCAGCTCCCGCGGCAGTGGCGGACCATCACCATAGCGGTTCTGGACATACTCCGTCAGCGCGCCGGCGGCGCGCAACATGGTGGCATCGAGGCTGTCGCCCTCGACCTCGCAATCCGGGATGTCCGGGAACAGGGCGCGCCAGCCACCCGAATTTCGCGGCATCAACACACTGATATAGTGGGCCACCGCACGTGCCTCCCCTCAAAGGAACGCGGATACGTTGCGCCTTGCACCGCAAAGCGCCGCGACCCCTAGCTAATCCCTGATCTGTTGCCCGAAGCCGGCGGGCGAAGCTGCCGAGCCGGCAACGGCCTCAACAGCATGACTTACAAGCTTCAACGTTATGACTCTGCCTCATGCTTAGCAATCGAAAATGCATCGCCTTCCGCGCCTGCGCGTTGGGAAGCGTCACGCGGTCAGGAACGCAAGGCGATAGCCAGCGCCGGGCAATATGCCGGGGGCGCTCGACCGGGCATCGCGCGCACCGCCCGGCGCAAGGCTATGCACAGCTTGAGATGCTTCGCCCACGATGCTCCCGAAAATTTGCGGCCGGCCGGAACCCGATGCGGCAAACCTGGGTTGTGGTGCTCGGATTGGCCGCTTGCCCTCAGCGGCCCGGCGGCGAAGCAGTCCCTTCCCCCTCAGTCTTCGCCGCCGCCTTCCTTTTTCGCTCATTCTGCACCGCCTGGAGTTTGACCGGATGTGATCCTGCGGCCCTCGCTCTCCGCCGTGCGCGCCAGCGCCTCGCGCATCTCGGCCGCTATGACAAAGGAGCGCAGACGCGCCGCGTGATCGAAGATGTGACCGCTGACGATCAACTCGTCCGCTTGGGTGTGCGCGATGAAAGCGGCAAGCCCGTCCTTTACCTTGTCCGGCCCGCCCACGAACGAGCAAGCGAGCGCCTGTTCGAGCTGCGCCTGTTCCGCCGGCAAAGCGAAGCTGCCGATGTCCTCAACCGGCGGCGGCAATCGGCCCGGCTGTCCGCGCCGTAAATTCACGAAGCTCTGCTGCAGCGAGGTGAAAAGGCGCGCCGCCTCGCGGTCGCTGTCGGCCGCGATCACGTTGACGCCGACCATCGCATAGGGCCGTTGCAGCGCCTCGGAGGGCTGGAACCGACTGCGGTAAAGCGCGAGCGCCTGCATCAATGCGGCCGGCGCGAAATGCGAAGCGAAGGCGAAGGGCATGCCGAGCATCGCCGCAAGCTGCGCGCTGTAGAGGCTGGAGCCCAGCAGCCAGATCGGCACCTTGGTTCCCTCGCCGGGGATCGCGCGAATCCGCTGCCCCGGCACGGCTGGCGACAGATACGCGCGCAGTTCGGCCACGTCCTCGGGGAAGCGATCGGCGCTGTCCGCAAGGTCGCGGCGCAAGGCGCGGGCCGTCACCATGTCGGTCCCCGGGGCGCGCCCGAGGCCGAGGTCAATGCGGCCAGGGAACAGCGAATCCAGCGTGCCGAATTGCTCCGCGATCACCAGCGGCGCGTGGTTCGGCAGCATGATCCCGCCCGACCCAACGCGAATTCTGGTGGTTCCGGCGGCGACGTGGCCGATCACCACCGCCGTCGCCGAGCTTGCAATGCCCGGCATGTTGTGATGCTCCGCCAGCCAGTATCGCCGGTAGCCGAGCGTCTCGACATGGCGCGCCAGATCCAGCGTATTGCGCAGCGCATCGCCGGCCGTGCCGCCCTCCGTAATCGGCGCGAGGTCGAGAACTGAAAAAGGAACCATCCAAAAGCCTGCGGTCAGTGGGGCTATATTCGATCCGAATCGAACATAACGCTAGATGGGCCGTTGCCGGCCTCGGCGCAAGCGGCGATCGGGAACGATGCGCGGCCGGTCCATGCCGGCGGGATCCCGACAAGGGCGATGCCGATTCAGTCGAGCGTCGGCAGGCCCAGCGCGTCGTCGGGGAATTCCGGCAGGGTCGCACCCGCCTGGCCGACATAGACCGTTTCGGTCGAGCCGTCGGCTCCGGAGCAGACAATGCGAGAGGTCTGCGGCATCTGGCGCAGGTCGACCTGGGCACGCGCCAAGCCGGAGAGGATCGCGCCCTGCTGGAGGCAGCGCTCCGCCGAGGAGTAGTCGATGCCGGGCTCGCTGGCGTAGCACAGGATGCCTGCGAAGCACGTGGTGAGTACCAGGTGGAACATGTGCGCTACACCTCGGGCTCTGAGCTCTCGACCAGCGTGCAACTCACTCATTAAGAATTTGTTGCACCGTCAAGGAAGTGTAATGCGAAGCTCCGAGTCGCGCATATTGCTTTGGACCCGTTTGGAAAACACCGGCCAGGAGGGCGCCGTCAGCCGCGCTGCTCGCCGCCCAGTACCTCGACGGAGCTTGCCTGCGGCCCCATGGGACCCTCGCCGGTTGCGAGCGTCACCTGCACCATGGTGCCGACCTTCAGCGCGTCGAAACCGCTGTCGAGCATCGCGTTGCGCGTGAAATAGAGCTCGGGCCCGCCGGCGACCTCGATGAAGCCGTAGCCCTGCTCGGGAAACAGCCGCACCACGCTGCCGGTCTGCCTGGCGTTCTCATGCGACTTCACCTCACCGCGCTGCTTGTCGCTTTGGTCCTCGAGCTGCCGCTCGATGGCTTCGAAGGCGCGATTGATCGCGGTCAGGTGATCGCCCTTCATCGAGCGTTGCGCCTCCACCTCCTTGGCGACGATGCGGGGACGGTTGGCGACATCCACTTCCACCGAAACGCCCAGCGGCGGATTGTGTCCTGCCGCGCTGCGATGAGGCGCCTCGATCACGACCCTGCAGCCGATGATGTGGTGGTGGAAGCGCTCCAGCCGCTCGACCCGCTCCTCGACCAGGTTCCTGATGAAGTCGGACGAGTCCAGGTGCTTGAAGGCGATCTCCAGCGGTCTTTGCATGGGACCTCACCATGAGCGGGGATTTCTCTTCAGAGAACACGCGCCCCGGCGGCCAGTTCCCGTGCCTGCCGGAGCAAGGGCGGAAGTCGGCCCCGCCGCAGCGAGGGCGCCGCCGGCACGGGTCCGCCCCGCTGAGGGAATGCGAGCGCGGCGGGTCATTGACAGCAGCATCAATTCGCCGCTTGATCGATGGCGCCTCGCGCGTCATTCGTTTCCGGTATTTTCATCGCCCCGCGTCGCATCTCCGCGGCGATCGCCCAGCATGACAGGATCCGCCTTGCCCACCCGCCACTTCTATCGCGCGGTTCATCGCTTCTGGTACCCGACAGCGACCAATTTTTTCGTCAACGGCGTCGTATTCGGCGGATGGGCGGCCCTCGTCCCGCGCGCGATCGGGCGGTTAGACGCGGATGCAGGCACGTTCGGGCTAATGCTGCTCGGCATGGGCATCGGAGCGGTGCTGGCCATGGCGTTCAGCAGCCGATTGATCACCCGATTCGGTGCCGGCCCGCTCATCCGCGTCAGCCTCGCCATCTTTCTCGCGAGCTACATTGCCGTCTCGATCTCACCGACTTGGGCGCTGTTCGTCGCGGCACTCCTGTTGTTCGGCGCCGCCGGGGGAATGATGGACGTTGCAATGAACGCCTATGCGGCCGATATCGAAACGCACATGAACTGGCGCGTCATGGCGTCGTTCCACGGCATGTGGAGCATCGGCGGGCTGTTCGGCGCGGCGGGGGTCGGCGCCATGCTGGCGGTCGCGGGCGACCTCGCCCAGGCATTGATCCTCTCCGCTTCAATGCTGGCGCTGTTCCTGACGTGCCAGCACCACCTGGTCCCGCTTCACCACCGCGCCGAGGGCAAGGTGGGATCGACGTTCAGGATCGATCGCGTCGCACTGCTGCTCGGCATTCTCGCGGCGGTCTGCTTTTCCGCCGAGGGCGCGGTGCGCGACTGGAGTTCGCTGTTCCTGGCCAATGAAGTCCGGGCCGGCATCGAGCGCACGGGCTGGGGCTTCGCGGCCTTCTCCGCGACCATGGCGCTGGGCCGCTTCACCGGCGACTGGCTGCGCCTGCGATTCGGCGAGCAGCCGGTCATCATGACCAGTTGCGTCCTTGCAATCCTGGGATTCCTGATGGCGGTGCTGCTCGACCGCGAGTTGCTGACGATCGCGGGGTTCGCCCTCGTGGGCATCGGCCTTTCGAACATCGTCCCGATCCTGGTCAGCGCGGCGGGACGCAGCGCCACACCCGGTTCCTCGATCGCCTTCGTGGTTTCGATCGGCTATGCCGGCTATCTCGCCAGCCCGCCGCTGCTGGGCTTCATCGCGGCGCGAAGCTCGCTCGGAACCATGTTCCTTGTCGTCGCGGCGAGCTGCGCGGCCATGGCGGCCGGATGGATCCTGGCCGAAAGAGAATCCTCCGCAGGAAACTAGCGCCTATTTGGCGCCTTCGCACCAGAGCTTTGCGCGCTGAAGGTCGGCAACGAACCGATCGTATTCCGCTGCGGCAACGTCGGGATCGGGCAGGCGCAAGAGATATGATGGATGGATGGTGACCAGGACCATCCGGCCTCCCCAGGTTTGAATGGACCCTCGCTCCTTGGTCACCGGCACAGCCCGGCCGGCCAGGCTGAGAGCCGCGGTTGCGCCTAGACTGACGATGAGCTTGGGCTTGATCACGTCCAGTTCGCCCTGCAGCCACTGGCGGCAGGCCGTCACTTCAACCGTGCCCGGCTTCTGATGGATGCGGCGCTTTCCGCGCGGTTCAAATTTGAAATGCTTGACCGCATTCGTTACGTAGGCAGTGCCGCGGTCGATGCCTGCCTGGGCGAGGGCGCGGTCAAATACCTGTCCGGCGGGCCCGACGAACGGCCGTCCCTGCAAATCCTCCTGATCGCCGGGCTGCTCTCCAACAAAAACAATGCTGGCGTCCAACGGGCCTTCGCCGAAGACCATCTGTGTCGCTGCAGCGTGCAGCGGACAGTGCTTGCAGGCATGCGCTGCTTCCTTGAGCGCGTCCCATGGGGCGGGCACCTCGCGTGCTGCGCCAAGCCGCCGCTCGGCGAGAACGCCTGCAAATCGCGGTGGCCGGTCGGGCGCGCTTCGCTCCATGTCCCCGACCCGGTTGCGTGCCGTCCTCACGAGCTCGGGCACCGAGGAGGTCTCCGGCATCGTCGGCCAGTGCCGCTTGGGCATCTGGGCCAGCATGGCATTCACGCGCAGCCGCGCGGGATTGAAGGTGATGCGGTAGTAGGTCTGCCACACCTCGTCGAGAACGGCATCGTCCTCCTTCGGCGGCCGCGCCACGGGTGGACCGAAGTGCAGCAAATTGTCTTGCCACGCGGCGGTGCCGGAAGGCGTCGCGATCATCCAATCCATATTGGTGAAGCGATCCACGAAGAACTGCGCCGCCTTCTGCAGGACCCTGTGCTGCGGCTCGAACCACGCCACGAACATGGGCCTGCCCTCGATCACCCGCTCCCTGAAGCGCGTGAAGGCGTGCATGCGATAGATGTCGCGCTCGACCGCCTTCGCGTATTGCTGCGCGCGCTGCACATCGGGATCCGCCGCCCGATCGAGCACATGGCGCTCGCCCCCGTGAATGCGCCACAACAGCCGATACAGCAGCGCGAAACGGTCTTCCGCGCTGTGACACACCACGTTCGAAGCAAGGTCGACGAAGCGGCGCGGCATCAGAATAGCCGGCACATCACGCGGCTCCGCTGGCTCGAACAGCGAACCCGTGCCGGAAGAATCAAAGATGACCTCGTCCGGGTGCAACCGGTGCGCAAGGCAGGACCGCGCGACTCGACGGAAAGCTTCCTCGCCGCAATCCTGCGGCAATGTGACGGAACGAAGTGCCATCACAGCGCCAATGCGAGTTGTTGCGGCGCGGGCGCGAGCCGCTGTCGCAAAGTGGCATCCTCCAGCAGATGCCTTGGCCGCCAGTCGGGCGTCACGATGAAGGGGCGCACGCGCGCCAGCGAAGCGGTAAGCCGCGCCACGTCCTTCAGCCGCAGCTTCCCGTGACGGCGTGCGGCAACAATACGGTCTACCGACCGCGTACCGAGACCCGGTACGCGCAGCAAGCTCTCACGGCTCGCCTGGTTGACATCCACCGGAAACGCATCGCGATGCGCCAGCGCCCAGGCCAGCTTTGGATCCAATGCGGCATCCAGCATGCCATCTGCCAACGTGCTCTCCACCTCCGGCAGCGAAAAACCATAGAAGCGCAACAGCCAGTCGGCCTGATACAGCCGATGCTCGCGCATTAGCGGGGTAGCGCGGCTGGGTAACTGCGCTGACGCGTGGCCGGTCGGACTGAAGGCGGAGTAGTACACGCGCTTGAGCGAATAGGAGGCGTACAAATTGGAACTGGCGCGCAGAATATCCAGATCGGTGGATCGGTCTGCACCGACCACCATTTGGGTGCTTTGTCCGGCCGGAGCGTAGCGCGCGGGAGGCGCCGACCCGCGGGAGGGCTCTGTTGAAGCATCGATGTAGCTGCGGGTGCGGGCCAATCCGCGCTTGATTTCGACCGCCGACTTCTCCGGCGCCAGGGCACTGAGCGAAGCGTCGGTGGGCATCTCGACATTCATCGACAAGCGATCGGCATACCGGCCAGCCTCGGCCAGCAACTCGGGAGACGCGCCGGGAATCGTCTTCAGGTGGATGTAGCCTCGGAACTCATGCTGCTCCCGCAGGTTCTTCGCGACCCGAATGAGCTCCTCCATGGTCTGGTCGACCGAACGCGCAATCCCGGACGACAGGAACAGGCCCTCGATGCAATTGCGTCGATAGAGATCAAGGGTGAGCTTCACCACCTCGTCCACGGCGAAGCGCGCCCGCGGCACGTCGCTCGAGCGACGGCTGACGCAATAGGCGCAGTCGTAGATGCAGAAATTCGTCAGCAGGATCTTCAGCAGCGAAATGCATCGTCCATCCGGTGTGAAGGCGTGGCAGATGCCCTGCCCGGTCACCGAGCCTAGGCCCGACCCGGCGTTCCTCTTGTCTCCACCAGAAGAAACGCAGGACGCGTCGTATTTTGCCGCGTCAGCCAGAATCTCTAATTTTTGCAATGTGTTCAGGGGCATTCAGCACTCCTGTGTTCATGATGTGTTCTAGAGCTCCCTTGCGGCAGTTGCAAGCGCGGAAGTTGGAAGCTCTGGATTACTGGTCAGGCTGTGCGGATTCGCCGCGCTCGCGCCATTTGAAACCGAGCAGGACGGCGACCAGCCCCAGACTGACGGCATTTGCGGCGGCGAGGATCAGGTCATCGCGCAGCAATCCGTAGCTCAGCCACAGCGTGAACCCGAGGGCGAGTGAGATCAGCATCTTCTTGGAGAGGTCACCGGCTTTTCCGGTGCGGAAGCACTTGATCACCTGCGGGATGTTGGCGACGGTCGTCAGGAACGCAGCGAGGCCGCCCAGCAGGTTCGTGAGTATATCCATCCGTTAGGAACGGCGCGTCGGCCCCGCCGGTTCCAGCGAAGAAAGTCAGCGGCGCCACTTGCTCCAGGCCCGCCACTGCTCCGGATATCGGCGCACCCAGGGCTCGCTTCGCCGCAGGAACTCGCGCGTCGCGGCGACGCAGCGCTCGTCCGGCGACTGACCGGGATCGAGTGCGATCGGCTCCTCGATGACGATCCGGAATCCCGCCTGACGGTCGCGCACGGTGAAGACCGGCAGCAGAGGTGCGCCGGTCGAGCCGGCGAGGCGCGGCGCGCCCACCGCGACCGGCAGCCGCCCGCCGAACACCGGACCCTTGACCACGTCGCTGCCTTCCGTCGAGGCGGCGACGATGGAGACCACCCCGCCCGCCTTCAGCGCGCGCATCAGGCGGCGCATGGCGGTCGCCGGGGCGTTGCGGTCGAACACGACGCGCTCGGCCAGGTGGCGCTCCTCCGGGATGCAGCGCACGCGATTGAGACAGCCGACGCCGAAGCGCGTCTCGGAATAGCCGTGCTGTGGGCTGCTCAAATGGAAAAGCCCATAGCCGGCCCGGTGCAGGGCGAACTTGGTCGGGCCGCTGTTGAACACGAAGGGTGCCACCCACAGCACCGCGCCCTTGCCATGGGCGAGCGCGGCTTTTAGGTGCGCTTCGCCCTCCAGCCTCATCCTCGGGTGCCAGCCCCCGGGCCGCCAGGCGCGCAGATCCTGCATCCGCAGCTCGTAGACCACCGCCTTCAGGTCCTGCGCGATCGCCTCCGCGCCGTGCCGGCCGACATGGTCCAGCGCCGCATGGATCAGCTTCGCGTTGCGGCGGACCGCCTTGCGGCTGGTCAGCAGGGGAATCCGCGCCGCGCCGCGCCAGAGAGGCGACCAAGCCGCCTCCGGCAGCACCCAGGCCGGCACCAGCAGCGCCGCCAGCCCCAGCGCCGTTCCCATGTCGGATATGCGCCAAGCAGGCCGCGGCGCAGTCTCGCGTGTGCGGTGCACGACGCCTTCGGCCCTCGACGCGTCGAGCCCGACCGTGCTCGCGCACTGCCCCCCGGCCGCGCGGTCTCGAATGACTTCCCCCATGGCCGGATTATAGCAAGCGGCCTGGGGCCGGGCCATCGGGTGTTGGCAGCCTCCAACGAGCCGGGACTGTCGGCGCGCTCTCCGGCTAAACGCCAGCTCCTGCGCGGTTCCTCCCTGGTCCGACTGGCCGCCGTTCGGCCATGTTCCGCATGAACCGCCAGGCATGTGCGATCTGGTCGTCCAGCGTGGTGAACCGCGGCTTCCATCCGAGTTCCGCGACGGCCCGGCCGGCATCGGCAACAAGCACCGGCGGATCGCCGGGGCGGCGCGGAGAGCGGTCATGCGGAACGGCGATACCGGTGATCCGCTCGACCGAGCCCAGAATGTCGAGCACCGAATAGCCCCGCCCGTTGCCGAGATTGAAGGCGCGCGACCGGCCACCGGCAAGCAGCCATTGCACCGCGAGCACATGCGCGTCAGCCAGGTCCGATACGTGGATGAAGTCGCGGATGCATGTTCCGTCAGGCGTGTCGTAGTCGTTCCCGAAAATCCTCAGCCTTTGTCCGCCCGCCGCCGCGGTCAATGCCAATGGAACGATATGGGTTTCGGGATCATGCGCTTCCCCGATCTCGCCGTCCGGATCGCTGCCAGCGGCGTTGAAGTAGCGCAGGCAGATCGAACGCAGCCCGCAGGCGGCATCGGCATCGGCCAGCATGCGCTCGGCCATCAGCTTGCTTGCGCCATAGGGATTGACCGGATTCTGGGGCGCATCCTCGGCAATCGGGATCTTCTGCGGAATGCCGTAGGTCGCGCAGGTGCTCGAGAACACCATGCTCGCACAACCCGCGCGCCGCACCGCGTTCAGGAGCGTCAGCGTTCCCGCGACATTGTTGTGGTAGTAGAGAAGCGGATCGGCGATCGATTCGCCGACATAGGCGAAAGCTGCAAAGTGCACGACCGCAGCAGGGCGGTAGGTGGCGAAGGCCGCATCGAGTGCGACGGCATCGTGCAGGTCGCCCTTGATCAAGGGCCCCCACTTCACCGCCCATTCATGGCCGCGAGAGAGGTTGTCGAACACGACCGGAAGGAAGCCGGCCCTTGCCAGCGCCTTCGCGGCATGGCTGCCGATATACCCCGCACCCCCCGTTACGAGAATGGCGGTCATGAGGGTCGCACCATGCGATCCGCCCTGCGATGGCGCCGGTTCATTGGGCGACAATCCGGCCGGCGCCGTTCGCGTTCTTTCGGAAATAGTCGATCGTCGGCTTCAATCCCTTGTCGAGCGGAATGGTCGGCGACCAGCCCAGCAGTTCCTGAGCCAGGGCGATGTCAGGTCGGCGCCGCTTCGGATCGTCCTGTGGCAGCGGGCGGTAGTCGATCGCGGAGGGCGCGCCGGTCAGGGCGATCACCTTCTCGGCCAGTTCCTTGATGCTGAACTCTCCCGGATTGCCGAGGTTGATGGGGCCGGAGACGTCCGGCGGCGCGCCCAGCGCGCGGATCAAGCCTTCAACCAGATCGTCCACGTAGCAGAAGGAGCGCGTCTGAGAGCCGTCGCCGAAGACGGTGATGGGCTCGCCTCTGAGCGCCTGAACGATGAAGTTGGAGATCACCCGCCCGTCGTTCTCCAGCATGCGCGGGCCATAGGTGTTGAAGATGCGCACGACCTTGGCGTCCATGCCGTGCTGGCGGCGATAGTCGAAGAACAGCGTCTCCGCGCAGCGCTTGCCCTCGTCATAGCATGCGCGCGGGCCGATGGGGTTGACGTTGCCCCAATAGCTCTCCCTCTGCGGGTGCTCCTGTGGATCGCCGTAGACCTCGCTGGTCGATGCCTGGACGGCGGGGATCTTCAGGCGCTTGGCCAGCCCAAGCATGTTGATGGCGCCCATCACGGAGGTCTTGGTGGTCTGGACCGGATCGAACTGGTAGTGAACGGGACTTGCCGGACATGCGAGATTGAAGATCGCATCCACCTCCACATAGAGCGGAAAGGTGATGTCGTGCCGCATCGCCTCGAAGCGGGGATTGGAAAGCAGCGGCGCTATGTTCTGCCGGCGCCCGGTGAAGTAGTTGTCGACGCACAGCACTTCGTGGCCGCGCGCCAGGAGCCGTTCGCAGAGATGGGATCCGATGAATCCGGCGCCGCCGGTGACAAGGATGCGCTTCATGCGGCGCCGTCCGTCGCGGAGGGAGTCTCCATCATGCGTCCTTCTTCCGCCAATACGAGACGCAAGGGATCTTCGTCTTGTCGCAGCGATGGGCGTATTTGCGGGCAATGTCCGTCACTTCCGTCATCAGCCCCTGCTCGAGGGTGATGGGGCTGAGGCCGAGCCCCAGGAAGCGGTCGTTCGCCACGTGCAGATCGTTTTCCGCCGCCTCGTTGCGGGGGTTTTCCAGATGGGCGATCTCCGCGCCCATCATGCGGGAAACCATGTGCGCCAGGTCGCGCACACGATGGGTCTCCGTCATCTGGTTGAGGATGTTGACGCGCTCGCCCCTCTGTGGCGGATGTTCCAGGGCGAGTTCGATGCAGCGGCAGGTGTCCCGGATGTGGATGAAGGCGCGCGTCTGCCCGCCGGTGCCGTGCACGGTCAAGGGGTACCCGATCGCCGCCTGCATGAGGAAACGGTTCAGGACCGTGCCGTAGTCACCGTCATAGTCGAAGCGGTTGATGAGCCGTTCGTCCATTGCGGTCTCTTCCGTCTGGGTGCCCCAGACGATGCCCTGGTGCAGGTCGGTGATCCGCACCCCGTCGTTCTTGTTGTAGAAGTGGAAGAAGAGCTGATCCTGGGTCTTGGTCATGTGGTAGATCGAGCCCGGATTGGCAGGATAGAGAATCTCCTGCTCGTGGTGGCCGTTGTCGGTCTCCACCTTCACCTTGAGATAGCCTTCCGGGATCTTCATCCCTGCCGCGCCGTAGCCGTAGACACCCATGGTGCCGAGATGCACCAGGTGGACGTTGGCGCCGGCCTCGACGATGGCCGCCAGCACGTCGTTGGTGGCATTGAGGTTGTTGTTGACGGTGTAGCGCTTGTGCCAGGACGACTTCATCGAGTACGGCGCGGCGCGCTGCTCGGCGAAATGGATCACGGCATCAGGCCGCTCCTCCGCGATCAGGGTGAGCAGGCGATGGTAGTTCTCGCCGACGGTGAAGTTGTGATGGGAGATCGTGCGGCCGGTCACCTCCTTCCAGGCTGCGAGCCGCTCTCCCACGGGCTTGATCGGCGTCAGGCTCTCGACCTCGAGCTCGACGTCGATCTTCCGCCGCGAGAGGTTGTCGACGATGATGACGTCATGCCCCCGCCGCGACAGATGAAGCGAGGTTGGCCAGCCGCAGAAGCCGTCCCCGCCTAGAACGATGATCTTCACGGTATCTGCCTCACGCTGACTCTCCTGAAACGGGATTGCCGTGCGGAGCGTGCCCGGCGCCAAGATGATCCCGACGCGTCATGACGCCGCCTTCCCATAATAGGTATGGAACCATTCCCAAGTCCGCGCCATGCCATCCGGCAACGACGTCCGGGGGGAGAAATCGAAGGCACTCCGCGCTTTTGCAATGTCGCACCAGGTGACGTGAATCTCGCCCGCGCGGAACCCGGCGTAGCGAACCGGCAACTCCGGCCGATTCGTCACCGCGCGAACGATCTCGAGCAGTTCGTTGATCGTCGTCGGCCGGCCGCTGCCAAGCTGGAAAACGCCGGTCGCATCGCTGCCCATCGCCTGGCGGATGCCTTCCACCAGGTCCTCGACGAAAAGGAAATCGCGGGCCTGCGAGCCGTCGCCGTAGACCACGAGTTCCTTCGCCGTGAGAATCTGCTTGAAGAAGTGGGCCACCACGCTGCCCTTGTGAAACGAGCCTGGCCCATAGATGTTGGAGAAGCGCAGGGCGCAGCATTTCATGCCATACGCGGCGGAGAAGGCGGACAGATAGCCTTCCATCGCCAGCTTCGACGCGCCGTAGGGAGCGAGCGGACACGCCACCATCTCCTCATGCACGGGCGCGGGAACCTCGCCCAGGATCGCGCCTCCCGTTGAGGCCGCGACCACCCGGTGCACGCCATGGGCGCGGCAGGCTTCGAGCAGGCAATAAGATCCGACCACATTGACGTCGAAATTTCGCCGAGGGTTCTCGATCGAATCGATGACTCGCGTGTCGGCGGCGAGATGCACCACGACCTCCTGCCCATCGAGCGCCGTGTCGAGCGCTTTCCGGTCTCGGATATCGCCGTGCATGAACCGTGCGCCGAACGGCTCCAGGTAACGCCGCTCGCCCAGCGATTCGTCGTCGAGCACCGAAATCCGATAGCCGCCGAGAGCGGAAAGATGAGCCACGAGATTGACACCGACAAAGCCTGCTCCGCCGGTGATGAGGATACGCTTCATGGCTGCGGCCGCCTGGGGGAACCTTCCTGTCCTCTATGAATCCCGGCGACCCGATCGATGGCCATGGCTTCCAGGCCACGGACGATCGCCCGCCGCCCGAGGCTTTCGGTGACGAGGGAGGCATCTCTTCGCCGCTTGAAGATGATGGTGTCCTTCACGGCGACATGCTCCCAGCCGGCCGCCATGGTCTCGATCCCCCACTGCCAATCCTGGAAGGAGAGTCCGTTCGAAATGTCTCGATGGACGTAGGGCACTTGCAGGTGCGCCTCTCGCGGAGCCATGCACAGGGAATCATAATAGTTACCGACATAGAAGAAATAGGGCGAGAAAAGCGGGTCGGACTGGTTCGGCTTGGTGTAGACAGCGCCCGCCCCGTCGAACAGCCAATTGAGCTCCGGGTGGGCGATGGTCTTCCTGCCCTGCTCCTCCGCCTTGGCGAGGCAGCGCGCCCCCTCCAGCAGCCAGTTCTCGCTGAAGAGGTCATCGGCATCGAGGAACGCGATCCAGCGCCCGGAGGCTCGCGAGACCATTTCGTTGCGGGTGCGCCCAAGCTCGCGCATGTCGAGCGTTGCGATCTGCCACTTCGAGAGCCGGGGCTGGGCATAGAAGGCCCGGCAGGGCTCGGTCGCGGCGTCCAGCGCGATGAAGCGCTCGACGGCGATTCCGCCACATTCCGCAGCCTCAATGGCAGCCTCGGCTGCCCGCATCGCCGGCCCGCCCACAACGGTTTCGTCATGGGCCGTCACGACGAGGGAAAGGTCAGCCGCGGCCATTCGACCCTCCGCCACCCACCGGAAGATGCACTCTCACCGTCTCGCGGTAGCGCTCAGGTGTGCGCCTGGTGAGAACTTCACTGCGCAGCCGCACTGCGCGCTCCCGTGCCGCCGCCGGATCGGCAAGAACGGCAAGCACCCCCGCCTGATAGCCGCCAACATCCTCGATATCGCTGACCGGCCAACTCAGGCCCTCTCTCAGGATTTCGCCCGTACCGCCGACAAGCGAGCCGACGATCGGCACGCCGCGCGTGGCGATCTCGATCAGGATGTTTGGCACGCCGTCCCATTCCGACGTGTAGAGCCAGACATCGCACTGAGCAAGCGGCAACTCGGCGAGATCGGCGTAGACCCCTTCCAGCGTGACGTTGGCGGGAGGGGTCTCCAGACCGTTGCCGGCATCGAGCACAGGCTCGCCCCAGAGCCGGAAATTCGCCTCCGGCATGCGCCGTGCCAAGGCGTAGACGAGATCGAGCCGCTTCTGGCGATCGAAGCGGCCGGACCAGAAAATCTGGGGACGGCGGCCCGCCAGAGGCGCGGGCGCCGGCGCGATCGGCGGTGGTTCGGCGACCGGGCTCTCGAGCGTGACGATCTTGCCCGCCTGATCCGGCGGCACCAGGTATCTCGCCCTCAGTTCATCCGCGAAGTGATAGCTGTCCGTGAAAACGGCGGAGAGGATGTCGAAGTAGCGATAGAATTTCTGCAGCGGGTAGCCGGCCCAGTGACCCAGCGCATTCTTGTCATTGCAGAAGAAATAGCCATAGAGCGCCATGCTCGCGGACAGAGCCTTGCCATAGTGCCGCAGGGCGTCCCAAAAGAGGCGGCTGTTCACGTTGAAAACGACCTCCGGACGCAAGGACCGGAGAAACTCCGCCAGCACATGGCCCTGCCCGCCCCGGGGCTCGTCCTCGTTCACCTCCAGGCTGACATGGCGGCAGCCGGCCGGGAACCACTCTGGAAACTGCATGACGTCGAGATCGGTACGCAGGACAACCAATTCCTCCGGTCCATAGATCCGGGCGAGCGCGTCGGCGAGATAGCCGGCGATGCGCGTCCCGCCGCCCAGGCGGCAATGCGGGATGACGACGACCGCCTTCGCCCTGCGAAACCCTGCCTGGTGATGCAGGCGGTGCATGGCGACAACCTGCGCGACCGCCTGGTCGGTGTGGAAGGGCGACAACTTGGTCTTGAGCGCGTCGGGCCAGGTGTGGGCAATCAGCGGCTCGAACTCCGCAGCCTTCTTCACCATCTCGCCCAGCACGCCGTGCTCGAAACGCTCACGCAAATCGCGGCGGCGCCGTATCAGCGTCTCCTGCACATCCGCCGGCTCGCGGCGGATCATGCTGCACAAGCCGTCGAACTCGGAAAACGGCTGGGCAATGCGCCCTTCCGCCCGGCCAACGGTCAGCCAGTGATAGAAGGGATTGGCGCCACCGCCTTTGATGTCCGGATACCGTGCGACATAGTGGGTGGTGGAGAAGTCCGGAGAGGGATCGCGCCCCTCCTCCACGCCGTGGTCGATATAGTGCTGGATCGGGTCAACTCCGGCGCGCGCGATGTCTGCATAGTGCATCAGGTAATACGCAAGATCGAAGCCCACTCGGATCACTTCGTATTCGAGGGAGCCGGCGCCGATCGGTTTCATGCCCGCCCGCGCCCGCTCCATCGTTTTGTGGAATGTTGCGCCATAATGGGGAATGGCCTCGCCGGCTTTCCGCGGCGGAAAGGCGGCGTATGCCGCACCGTTCAGGGCGCCCGCGCTCTGACGTTCGCTCCTCGCCGCCCGCGGCGATACGCTGAGAATCGACCTCAGCGTCGCGCGGATGGCCCCGCCGCCGGACGACACCACCCCGGGAAGCAACTGGACCCCGCTGGCGCGACGCGACGCCAGGTAGTGATAGAATGGATTGATGCCCGTCCGCCGGACGTCCGGATTGCGCTCCATGTAGCTCCGCGTAGAGAACCCAGGCGACGGGTCACGCCCCTCGCGCCAGCCATCGGCGATGTAGTGTGCTACCGGGTCGATGTGCTGCAGGACGTCCGGATACTTTGTGCGATAGAAATCAACATCAAACTCTGACGCGATAATCTCGCGCACCTGCTCCAGCTTCTGGTCTCTTGCAAGCGCTTCAAGCGCCTTCAGCCGGCGCGCGAACCTCCTTGCGGCCTTGCCTATCGACAAGCTTCCTCCCACTCCCTACCGGCGCGCCTATGGCGTGCCTTTTTCCTGTGACACAATCATCGAGGGCAAGTCAATTGCGTCGGTCGGCCCACATCCCTCCGTGAGTGGCCCAGGTCTCCTATCGTGCCCTATGATGGCGTCCGCCTGTGCTCGCGCCCGCTCGAACCTGGACCGGACCCATGCCGCTCTCGAACCCCGATCTCGCACTCTCGGTCGCGCTCGGCATCGTGCTGGCGGCCTCGACCGGCTTCCGGGTATTCCTGCCGGCGCTGATTGCGAGCGTCGCGGCCTATGCCGGTCATCTGCCGCTGGATGAAGGCTTCGCCTGGCTCGCGACGCCGTTCGCTCTGACCATGCTGGGCGCGGCGGCGGCGGTGGAGATCGCCGCCTATTACGTTCCGGGAATCGATAACCTGCTCGACACCCTGGCCATGCCGGCCGCGTTCATCGCGGGAACGGTCCTGTCTGCGGCGATCATGACCGATCTGCCCCCGGTGGTGAAGTGGGCGGCGGCGATCGTTGCGGGCGGCGGCGCGGCCAGCCTCACGCAAGGCCTCACCACGATGCTGCGGGCGAAGTCGACCGTCTTCACCGGCGGCACCGGCAATCCGGTCATTGCCACGGCGGAGCTTGGCGGCGCGCTTCTGATCCCGCTGTTGGCGCTCGCCGCGCCGCTGGTCGCGGTCGTGCTGGTGATCCTGCTCCTGTGGGTGGCGTTCCGCGTGATCCGGCGGCTGCGCCACCGCGCGGATCGGGCGGATGCCGGGGAGTAGAGCGCCCGCTTCGCAGACCCGATGTCTTAAGGCCATCCTGACTGCGCTGCGCAGCCGGCACCCACAGACATATGAGCAGCATATCCGCAGGGAGGTCGAGTCGCACGCCGCCGCAGCCTTGCGCCTGCTCAAACTCCATCCGCAGCGTGACGAGTCCCTCCGCCTAGAAGTCGACCTTGTCCGCACCTTTCAGGCTGAGGATCTCGCGCGCCTCATCAGGCGTCGCGACATCGAGGTTGAGTCCTTCGATGATCTGTCGCGCCAAGCGCACCTGCTCGGCATTGGACGCTGCCAGCTTGCCCGGTCCGGCCCATAGTGAATCTTCGAGGCCGACGCGCACATTGCCGCCATTCGCCGCCGCCATGGCCGCGATCTGCATCTGCGCGCGGCCGGCGCCCAGGACGGACCAGTGATACTGATCGCCAAACAGCCGGTCGGCCGTGCGTTTCATGTGCATCACGTCTTCCGGATGCGAACCGATGCCGCCGAGTATTCCGAATACGGTTTGCACGAACAAAGGCGGCTTGACCAGGCCACGCTGCAGAAAGTGGTGCAGGTTATAGAGATGCGAGGTGTCGTAGCACTCGAACTCGAATCTGGTACCAGCACTGCCGAGCGTGGTCAGCACATGCTCGATGTCCTTGAAGGTGTTGCGGAACACAGCGTCGCGCGAGCCCTCCAGGTGCGCCCGCTCCCAGTCGTGCTTGAATTCCTTGAAGCGATCCAGCATGGGATAGAGGCCGAAATTCATCGAGCCCATGTTGAGCGACGCGACCTCGGGCTTGAACCTGGTCGCCGGTGCGAGGCGCTGCTCCAAGGTCATGCCTTGTCCGCCGCCGGTCGTGATGTTCACGACGCAGGCGGAGCGCTGCTTGATGATCTTCAGGAACGGCTCGAACGCCTCCGGGCTCTGGTCCGGCCTGCCGTCCCTTGGATTGCGGGCATGGAGATGCACGATCGCCGCGCCTGCTTCGGCTGCGCCGATGGCGGCGTCGGCAATTTCCTGCCCCGTCACCGGCAGATGCGGCGACATGGAGGGCGTGTGAATGGAGCCCGTAACGGCGCAGGTGATGATGACCTTGCGTTTTTGTGCCATGGGGATGTCTTTCTATGATCCAAAATCGCGCGCTGCCTTGCGCTTGTGCGCGGCCAGCGCCATCAGTCGGCGGTCGCGCCACATCTGCCGGCGCTGCAACTCGGCCGCAGGCAGCTTGGCGCGCCGGTCGCGCTCGATCGCCTCGATCACCTCGCCCGCCCAATCGACCCGCCGCTGCATGGACGGGAACAGGCGGGAATAGATCTGCTGATAGCGCACGACATAGTCGCGCACGCCGTCCGGCGCGTTGAGGTCGATGGTCTCGAACGGTCCCATGAAGGACCAGCGCAGCGCCAGGCCCTCGCGCAGGCCGATGTCGACGTCTTCCACGGAGGCATAGCCATCGGCGACCAGGCGGAACGCCTCTTCGAGCAGCGCGCCCTGCAACCGGTTCATGACGAATCCGTCGAGCTCGCGCTTCATCACGATGGGCGACTGCCCGGCGGAGACCATGAACGCGCGGGTGCGCTCCACGATGGTGGGGTCGGTCCACGGCGCCGGCACCACCTCCACCGCCGGGATCAGATAAGGCGGGTTGATCGGATGCACAACCAGGCACCGAGCCCGCCCCGCGAGATGCCCGGTGAACTTGGACGGCAGCAGCGCGGAAGTGGAGCTGGCCAGCACCGTGTCGGGCGCCGCCGCCTGGTCCAGTTGCGCGAACACGCGCTGCTTGGTCTCGAGATCCTCCGGCGTGTTCTCCTGGACATGGGTGGCGCCGGCCAAGGCCGTGGCTAGCGTGTCCGCCACCCTCAGTCGCGCCAGCACCTCCGCCGGCGCAGGTCCGTCCAGCAGACCTTCTGCCGCCAATGCCGGCAGCGCGTCGGTGGCGAAGCGCACCGCCTTCTCCGCCGCGTCAGGTGCCTCGTCGTAGATGCGTACATCATGGCCGGCGCGTGCAAAAGCGATGGCCCAGGCCCGGCCGACCAATCCCGCTCCGATGACAGCTGTCGCAACCATGATATGCCCCTAGAGTGTCTCGACGTTGCCATCGACCCCGAGCGACTGGCCGGAGAGATTGTCGCCCATCGGGGAAAGCAGGAACAGCACCACTGCAGCGACATCATGTGCGGTCACCATGCGCCGCAGCGATACCTTCTCAAGGTATCGCTTCTCCATCTCTTCATACGTTATTCCGAGCTGGTCGGCACGCGCGCGGATGACCGATTCGATGCGCGGCCCCTCCACGATGCCGGGCAGGATCGCGTTGACCCGGATGTTGTGCGGCCCGAGTTCCTTGGCGAGGCTCTGGGTGAAGCCGATGACGCCGAACTTCGCGGCCGAATAGGGTGTGCGGAAGGCGTATCCGTGCCGCCCCGCCGCCGATGACATGTTGACGATGGCGCCGCCGCCCGCCTGCTTGATCAACGGGACGGCCTGATGAGCACAGAGAAACTGGCCGGTCAGGCAGATGTCGATGCAGCGCCGCCAGTCTTCCGGCGCGATCTCATCCACTGCGCCGGTCGGGCCTGCGATCCCGGCATTGTTGATCAGCGCGTCGAGCCCGCCGAGTGACGCCGTCGCCTCCTTGAACATGCGCGCGACATCCGCCTCCTTCGACACGTCGGCAAGGGTCGCGCCATGCTGCGGATGCCGCTTCCTGAAGTCGTCCAGGAAAGTCTCGGATACATCGCAGATATGCACGCGCGCGCCGTGCAGGATCAGCATGTCGGCGATCGCCCGGCCGATGCCGGACGCTCCCGCCGAGACGAACACGCGCAGTCCCGGCTTGATTGCTTCGATCAGTCTTCGGCCGACCGGTGTTGCCATCTCGACTCTCCTCGTAGTTCCGTTGTGCAGCGCCACCGCCGCCGCCACCACCGCCCGTGGCACAAAGCAGCGTGGTCCCGGCCAGCAGGGTCCGCAAGGCCGTCAGCAGCAGGACGCCGCCGGCGACCGTTCGCACGCGGGCGGTCTGGAAGCTGATCTGACGAGGCCGGTCGAGGCGGGACCGCGCACCAGATAGCGCCTGGGATCCGACGGCACGTGGCAGACCCCCCGAAGGCAAGCGGATGCATTTCTGCGCCGGGAAATCCGTCCGAAGAACATCAATCGTTGTTGGGATTCGAGAGCAGTTTCTGGAGTTCGATCGCGAGCTGGTCCTGGTGGAACGGCTTGGCGATGCGCGGCAGGTTCATCTCCTCCCCGGCGGTCAGGTCCGCATAGCCCGAGGCGACCAGGATCGGCAGACCGGGGCGCATTTTCATCACCTGGCGGGCCAGCTCGGTCCCATTCATTCGGGGCATCGAGAGATCCGTCAGAACAAGATCGATGGCTGCGTTCTGTTTCAATAGCGCGATCGCCTCGTCCCCCGAATTGGCCTCGATCGCGTGATGGCCCAGATCCTCGATCATATCGACGGTGCTCATTGAGATGAGCGCATCGTCATCTACGACAAGTATCGTCGCGCCAGTACGATTCAGGCCCTGGCTGGCCGGCACCGGCGTGTCTGCGCCTTTGCTGCTGCTGATATCGTGCGACTTCGCCACAGGCAGCCAGAGCTCGGCCCGCGTGCCATGGCCGACCTCGCTCGACAGGAGCAGCGCGCCACCGAGCTGCGATGCCAAGCCATGGATCATCGACAGGCCTAGGCCCGTGCCCTTGCCAATCTCCTTAGTCGAGAAGAACGGTTCCGTCGCCTTGGCCAGGGTGTCCCGGTCCATTCCGTGGCCTGTGTCAGTCACGATCAGGCGCACATAGTCCGCTTCGGGAAGCGCGACCCGCCCAAGCGGGCGGGTGACATCCACCTCTATTGAAATGACGCCGCCATCGGGCATGGCATCTCGCGCATTCACAACCAGGTTGAGGAGCGCAAGCTCAAATTGATTGACGTCAACCAATGCAGGAGGAACCGAGTCCGGCAGAGTGATGCTTTTGTCGATAGCGGGACCCAAGGATCTGTCTATGAGATCCGTCATTCCCAAAATCAGGTCTGGCAGGGCTCGCGCTTCGACCTTCAGCTCCTGTCTTCGCGCAAACGCAAGAAGGCGTTGCGTGAGCGCCGCCCCGCGCTCCGCTCCCTTCTGCGCTCCCTCGATCAGGCGGAGGGTTCTCGGGTTGTCGCCGATGGTCTTTCGCAACAGATCGAGATTTGTGATGACGGCCATCAAGAGGTTGTTGAAGTCGTGCGCTACCCCGCCGGTAAGCTGGCCGATCATTTCCATCTTCTGCGACTGGCGCAACAACGCTTCAGTGCGCTGTCGTTGCTCGATCTCGGCGAGCACCTCCGCATGAGCCCGGCGGAGCTCCGCCGTGCGTTCCACGACGCGGGCCTCCAGCGTCTCGTTCAGCTTGCGCAGTTCTACTTCAGATCTGCGGCGATCGGTTATATCGGCTGAGACACCGACCAGTCTGCGGGCAACGCCCTCACGATCCGCGACCACCCGCGCGTTGATCGACGCCCAATGTGTCGTTCCGTCCCGCCAGACGGTGCGATACTCGATCACATAGTCTCGGCCTGTTTCGATGGACTGCCGCATGGCGGCCTGAATAGATTCTCGATCCTCGGGATGGACTGCAGCCAGCAACTGCTCGTATCCGAAAGGCTCATGTGCCTTGTAGCCAAACAGCGACTTGCAGGTTGCGCTTGCCGATAGCGCCATCGTACTCGGGTCGAACTCCCAGGAGCCCAGTCGGCCGGCGGCCAGGGCGGTTCGCAACCGCTGTTCGCCCTCTCTCAGCTCTTTTATCCTGGCCCGCGCTTCAAACTGGCGCGCGCGTCCCCTTGCCGCGGTCTTCGCAAGGCTGATGAAGGTCGCCGGATGGAAAGGGCGCTCGAGCAAAGATACGTTCCTCAACGCTTCCACAATCAGCGTTGCCGAGGGATGCTGCTCCGGTGCGCCGCCACGACGCGTGAGAACGATGAACTGGAAGTCGGACCACGGCGCTTGATTGTCGAGAATCTCTGTCAAGGGAGCGATGTCCGCCTTGCGAAGATCCTCCTCCGTCACGATTGCGAAGCAGGCGTTGTCATCGATGCGCGTCAAGAAGTCTTCGAAGGTCTTGCAAATAACGCCCGGCAGCCCCGCATCACCCAGAAGACGCAAAGCAATCTCCGCGTCACGACCACGGGGAGTGAAGACGAGAGCCGGCGGGTATTCCACGTTCTTACGAGTCTTGCGCCGTGTCAGGGCGGATTCCCGGCACTGCGCCGCCTATATAGGTGGGAACGCCACGTAAGACGCCCTGGAAGTCAGTCAATGGCCCCCCGATTCGCAAGCCATCGCTTCCAATCTGGAATTCTCGGATCGTGGATTCGTGACTGCCAGTCCGCTTCTTGATGATGGAAACGGCCCGTCTGACGCTGCCATGCGCCTCGAAGTAGCGAAGCAGAATGACGGTGTCGGCTAGATAGGTGATGTCGACCGGCGCCTTCATGTCGCCGACCAGTCCATGTTGGGCAACCGTCAGGAATGTCGTGGCGCCCTGGCGGTTGAGATACTGCAGCAGCTCATGGATGTGGAGGATCAGAAAATTCTCCTCCGGCATGGCCGCCTGATAGCCGTTCAGGCTGTCGATCATCACGGTTTTGACCTGCGTCTTGTCGACGCTTCCACGCACCCGATGGGCAAACTCTCCCGGCGACAGTTCCGCGGCGTCGACCTGCTCTATATGCAGATGCCCGTTGTCGCGCATCTTTTCGAAATCGAATCCCATAGTCTTCGCTCGATCGAAAAGGAGTCCGAGCTCCTCGTCGAAAATGAACATCGCCGCACGTTCGCCCCGTGCGACGGCCGCAGCGACAAACTGGAATGCGAAGGTGCTCTTCCCTGTTCCCGCAGGCCCGATCACCAACGCCGCAGATCCCTGGTGTATGCCGCCCCCAAGCAGCGCGTCGAGTTCCTTCATGCCGCTGGTAGCTTCAGTTCGAGAAACGCTCTTTCTGTGCTCCGACGCAACGAGCCTGGGGAAAACGGCAACACCGCCGGTCTTGATCGAAAAATCGTGATATCCGCCGCGAAACGCCTGGCCGCGATACTTCAAAACACGAAGGCGCCTTCGCTCGGCACCGTAGTCCGGAGCGAGTTCCTCCAGCTTGATGACACCATGGGCGATGCTGTGCGGCGTCTTGTCCGTCAGCTCCGATGTCAAATCGTCCAGAAGCAGCACTGTCGCGCCATGACGCGTGAAGTAGTGCTTCATGGTCAGGATTTGACGGCGATACCGCAGAGAGCTCTGAGACAGGAGGCGAATCTCGGACAGGCTGTCCAGGACGACACGTGCGGGCTTTGCCCGTTCGAAGTTCTCGAAGATTGTATTGACCGTTTCGCCCAACTCAAGGTCCGAGGAATAGAGCAGGCTCTGCTCTTGCTCGGGGCCAAGCAAGCTTTCGGGCGGCACGAGCTCGAAGACGTCGATGTTCCCGTCTATGTGCCATCCATGCGAAGCCGCGCCCGCTCGCAGCTCCGCTTCCGTTTCCGAAAGCGTGATATACAAGCCGCGTTCCCCCTGCGCCGCCCCAGCTCGAAGAAAGCTCAGCGCGATCGTTGTCTTTCCGGTTCCGGGACTGCCCTCGAGAAGATAGACGTGGCCTTTTGCCAATCCGCCCGACAGGACATCATCGAGACCCTCAATACCCGTGCCCGCGATCGGCATTTTCAGTTTCCTTAGGGGCTTGCGCGCATTCGCGCCCAAATTGTCTGGCAAAGCGGAGGGACGTCGGACATCGCGATAGCGCCGATGTGCCTTCGTCGCACCCTCTGAAGGGATGACCATGTCGATTCAGAGGGGGTGAAGTCGAATGCCTGGGAATCGTCCGTTTCGCCGATAACGGATTCCAGCGTGCCAATCTTACCACTTTATCGCGCTCCTGGCTACGATACCGGCCACGCTCGCAGCTTCGCCTCGAAGCCGGCGCCACGGAAGCTACAAGCAGGGCGGCTCCTGCGACGCGCAAAGGCAGCGGGTGGCGGCTAGTGAAGAGGTCGTGCACAAGGCCCGGCACTAGACGATCCCGTCTTCGAGACGTCAGATGTTCGACGGCAGCTCGCGGCGGGTTGTCGTGATTGGAGAGGCTCTCGCGATCATCCGGGCAGATACAAGGCGATGCCGCTCTTTCAATCCCGAACCGCGCGATACATGCCCAACTCGAAATCCCGGCCAATCCGACGACTGGCTTTACCGATTTGGGAGTCAATGGCCCGCTGATCGGAATTCCATGGAACGCGATCTGCAGGTGGGGAAAGCTTCCCCGCTGGCCGGCACTTTCGTTGCCGGAACGGACGGTTCATTGACGGCGGTGATCGGCGTTCGCAACCCAAGGAAAGGTAATTGGCGCGCCCGAGAAGATTCGAACTCCTAACCTTCTGATCCGTAGTCAGATGCTCTATCCAATTGAGCTACGGGCGCGCATCGGGGCCAAGTGGCCCGTCTTCGAGCGGTTGCGCCGGTGAAGGGGCGCGGACCGGAGCGGCCAGGCGGCTTTGCCGCCTCGTCGCGGGGGCGGAACCTAGCGGAGCGGGCTCGCACTTGCAAGCCTCATGCGCGCCGCTGGGTGCCCCAGGGCGCTCCGGATCCGCCCGCCGGCTGGCGGCCGCCAAGGCCTTGAAATGGGTGGCATTCCCTCGCGGCGCAATGGGCGTGCGGGCAACGTCTGAGGGCAGCGGCAGGTAAGCCGGCGCCGCAGCCATGGCGGTTGATTCTTGAGCGGAAAACTGCGAAACGGATGTCCAAGACCAGCCGTTCAAGACATGGTCGCCAGGACCCGGGGGCCAACCAAAGAATGAAAAAGCTTGGTGTCGTCGCGCTGATGGTTGTGGCCTCCGCGCTCAGCGGCTGTGAATTCGCCGGGAACGCGCTGCTTCCCTCGTTCACCGGCCAGCCGGCGCGCGCCCCGGTGCCGCAAGCCGTCATTGTGCCCTTGGACCCGTCGGCGCTCGGCGCGCCCAGCGGGACCTCGGCCGGAACGCGCATCGCCCAGTTTCGCCCGGATCTGGTCCAGCTTCAGCGGGCTGGCGGGCGCCAGCTTCTGCGCGGCCAGCAATTGCAGGCCGATATGGCCGGCAGCATCCGCGGCTATTGGGCCGCGCTGGGCGTGTTGCAGCCCGCGCCACTCGATGGCGCCGGCGAAACCGCCGCTACCGGGGGATCCGGTGACATCCCCGACGCCGCCGAAAGTGCGACCGACGGTACCGTGGCCGGCGGCACCGAAAGCGGCGACGCTGGCGCGCTCAGCCCGACGGCCGTGGCCGCGCCACTGGACCGCGTGGCCGCATGGCAGCAGGCGCAGGCACAGCTGCGCACGCTTTCCGCCACCCTGGACCAGATGAACGGCCTCGCCGGCGAGGTCGCCAAGAACGTGGCCTATTCGGCCTATCTGCGGCAATCGATCCGCGCGGCCGGCACGGCGCCCGACGCGGTGGAAGAGGACCATCGCCAGCTCGCGCGCCTCGAGAATGCGACCGCCCAGACTTCCGCGGCCCTTGGCCAGTTGCTGGATTCCCTGCGCCAGGACGTGCTGCGCCAAAGCCATTTTCTAGGCACCGAGGGCGCCAGGCTGGCGCAGATCGCCCCGCCCGGAGCGGTGGCCGATTCCGGCACCATGCCTCCGCAATCGCAGCTTCCTCCTTCCTCGCTATCGCAGCTTCCTCCCTCCTCGCCGTCGCAGCTCGCCGGCCCGGCTGGCTCCGGCCTGGCAAGCGGCCGGCCTTTCGTCGTGATCCGTTTCGACGATCCGGGCATCCAATACGAGCAGCGGCTCTATGACGCGGTCAGCGCCGCCCTTGCCCAGTCGCCGCATGTCGGGTTCGATCTCGTCGGGGTTGCGCCCGCCGCCGGCGCGCCGGAGGACATTGCGCGGAATTCGGAAGCCGCGCGGGCCAGCATGGAACGGGTACGGAATTCCCTGCTCGGGATGGGCCTGTCGGCGGACCGGGTCAGCATCACCCAGCTCACCGAGTCCGGCATCCAGAGCAACGAGGTCCGCCTCTACGTCCGTTAACCGGGTGCGACGATAGCCTGCAACCGGCGTATGATGTGCCTTCGTTGAGCGGAGGCCGCCATGCTCGCTTTCATCCGCCGATTGACTGTGGCAGCGATCTTTCTGACCGGCGCCGCCTGCGCAAGCGCGGACGAGGCGGTCACCCCGCCCGAAGCCGCCGCCATCCGGTACGTGATCCAAGGTCAGATGGAGGCGTTCAAGGCCGACGACTGGGATGCCGCCTTCGCCTATGCCTCGCCCGGAATCCAGACGCGGTTCCAAACCCCGCAGGTCTTCAGCCGGATGGTGACAGAGGCCTATCAGTCGGTCTACCGGCCGCGCGGCGTCACGTTCCGTAAAATCGAGGCGAGCGCGTTCGGCCCGACCCAGGAGGTGTTCGTCGTCGGACCCGACGGGCTCTCCTATCTCGCCTATTACACGATGGAGAGGCAGGCCGACGGCACTTGGCGGATCAGCGGCTGCTACCTCGTGCGCGCCATGGATGAGAACGTCTGATCCCGGCGCGTTTCGCCGCTTGCCGCTGCCGCGCGGGCGCGCTAAGGGAAGCGCATTCCTCGCCGATATGGACTTGGCCAGCCCCATGACCGCCTCCCATCAGAAGACCTTCCCGGTAAGCTGGGAGGAACTGCATCGCACCGCGAAGGCGCTGGCTTGGCGCCTGATCGGCCAGGGTCCGGTGGACGGCCAGTGGCACGGCATCATCGCGATCACGCGCGGCGGCCTGGTGCCGGCCGCAATCATCGCGCGCGAGCTCGATATCCGCCTGATCGACACGGTCTGCATGACCTCCTACACCGACGATCATTCCCAGGGCGAGATCAGGCTGCTGAAAGGCGTGGCGGGCGACGGCACGGGCTGGCTGATCATCGACGACCTGGTCGACACCGGAAAGACCGCGAAATACGTGCGCGAGTTGCTGCCGAGGGCGCATTTCGCCACCATCTACGCCAAGCCCGCGGGCCGGCCGCTGGTCGACACCTTCGTGACCGAGGTCAGCCAGGATACCTGGATCTATTTTCCCTGGGACATCGAGCCGCAATTCATCCAGCCGATCGCGAAGCTGAAGCGGCCATAGGCCGTCGCGCTACACCAGTTCCTTGAGCAGGTCCGCTCGCACGTTCCCGCCGCACAGGATCGCGGCGGCGGGCGCATCCGCGCGCGGCGCGTCCATGATGGCGGCAAGCCCGGCGGCGCCGGAGGGCTCGATCGCAATTCCGGCATGACGGAACAGGAGTCGCATCGCCTCCTTCATCCTCGCTTCGCTCACAAGCACCACGTCGTCCACGTGGCCGCGCATGAACGCCACGGCCCCGGCGACCGGCAGGCGCACGGCCAGGCCGTCCGCGATCGTGTCGGCGCGCTCCGTCGTCACCACGCGGCCCTCGCGCCAGGAGAGCGTCATCGAGGGCGCGCCTTCGGGGCATACGCCGATCACCCTGATCTCCGGCGCCTGCGCCTTGATCCAGGCGGCGATGCCGCAGACCAGCGAGCCGTTCCCGACCGGCACATAGATGGCCTGCGGCCGAGTCTCCGATCGCAGCAGCTCGACGGCGATGGTGCCGGCTCCTTCGGCGATCGCCGGCTCCCGGCCATCTTCCAGGAAATAGCCGCCGCTCTGCTCCGCCAGCGCCTGCGCGTGCAGCTTGGCCGCGTCGAAGTCATGGCCGTGCAGCACAAGCTCCGCGCCGAACCGCTTCATCGCGTCCAGCTTCAGCGGATTGGCGGTCGTCGCCGCGACCACCCGGACGCGCAATCCGGCGCGCGTGCCGCAATAGGCGACGCCCTGACCGAAATTGCCGGCCGAGGCGCAGATCACCGGCCGGCTCTTCTCCGCGAAGCTCTGCGCGAACCAGGACGCGCCGCGCCCCTTGAAGGAGCGGATCGGATTGAGCGTCTCCACCTTCAGCAGCACCGGCCGGCCGATTTCCGCGCCCAGCCCGTCGCACAGGAATTGCGGCGTTGCGTTGAACACCGGATCGATCGCGGCGGCGGCGGCCGCGATCCGCTCGATCGATATGTCCATGATCAGACCACCGGCCAGTTGTCGATGAGCCGCGTCCCGCCGACATAGGCGGCGACGAGCAGGCGCGACGGCGCGCGTGCGACCGGGATCGGCTGCAGGCTCGTCTCGTCGCACAGTTCCAGGTAATCCACGCGGTCGAAGCCGGCCTGGTGCAGGCGGCCCTTGGCCTTGGCGATGATCGGCGAGGCGATCTGCCCGTTGCGCAGCTCCGCAACCGTCTCGTGCATGATCTGCGGCAGCGCGCCCGCCATCTTGCGCTGCGCGGGCGAGAGGTAGCGGTTGCGCGAGGACATCGCGAGCCCGTCCGCCTCGCGGATCGTCGGCACCGCGACGATACCGACGGGAAGGTTGAGGTCGCGCACCATGCGGCGGACGACCTGCAATTGCTGGAAATCCTTCTCGCCGAAATAGGCGCGATCGGGCAGCGCCTGCAGCAGCAGCTTGGTCACCACCGTCGCCACGCCGGTGAAGAAGCCCGGCCGCGACAGCCCTTCAAGGCTCTGGGTCAGGGCGCCGACGGAGACGCTAGTCGCGAATCCCTCGGGATACATCTCCTCGAGATCCGGCGCGAACAGCAGGTCCGTCCCCAGCTCCTTCAGCATCGCCGCGTCCGCCGCTTCGTCCCGCGGATAGCGCGCCAGGTCCTCGGTCGGGCCGAATTGCTTGGGATTGACGAAGATGGTGGCGATCACCCGCGCATTGTCGAGCTTGGCCGAGCGCACCAGCGTCAAATGCCCGTCATGCAGCGCGCCCATGGTGGGTACCAGCCCGATGCCGGCGCCGCTGCGCCGGTACTGCGCCACCACCGCGCGCAGATCGGCGACGGTCCGGACGATCTGAAGCTCAGGCATGATTGGTTTGCTGGGCGTCCGTCAGCTCGACTTCTTCAGGCTGCCGAACACGTTGTCCGGTCCGGGGAAGACGCTGGTGCGCACCTCGGCCGCGTAGTTGGCGACCGCCGATTCGATCTCGTCCGACAGCTCGGCATAGCGCTTGACGAAGCGCGGCTTGAAGGCGCCGAACAGGCCCACCATGTCCTCTGTCACCAGCACCTGCCCGTCGCAATCGGCCGAAGCGCCGATGCCGATGGTCGGCACCGGAACGCGCGCGGTGATCGCCTGGGCCACCTGCTCCAGCACGCCTTCCACCACGATGGAGAACGCGCCCGCTTCCGCGATCGCGACCGCATCCGCCATGACTCCGGCGGCCTCGTCGGTGGCGCGGCCGCGCGCGCGATAGCCGCCGAGCGCATGCACCGATTGCGGCATCAGTCCGACATGGCCCATCACCGGGATGCCGCGCTTCACCAGGAACTCGACCGTCGCGGCCAAATCGCGCCCGCCTTCCAGCTTCACCGCCGAGCAGCCGGTTTCCTTCATCAGCCGCGCCGCATTGCGGAACGCCTGCTCCGCGCTTTCCTGATAGGACCCGAACGGCAGATCGACCACCAGGCAGGCATGCTCCGACCCGCGGCGCACCGCGGCGCCATGCGCGATCATCATGTCGAGCGTGACCGGCAGCGTGCTGTCGAACCCGTAGATCACATTGCCGAGGGAATCGCCCACCAGCAGCAGATCGACATGCGGATCGAGCATGCGCGCCATCGGCGCGGTATACGCGGTGAGGCAGACGATCTTCTCCTGGCCCTTGCGCGCCACCAGGTCAGGGACACTGATCCGCGTCATCTTGGCGCCGGTCGCTTTGGGCTTGCGGCCCGCACCGCTATCGTGAACGCTCATGCTCGGCTCCGCCTGATCTTCCGGAGAGGTGCCATCTTCCCTCGATTTGCTGCGGTGCACAATAGAAATCCGACAGCGTGCGAGCCGCTTCCCCTCCTACCGCGAAGCCGCTAAGAACGCGGCATCATAGACGCTTGCGGATATGGCGGACGATTTGCGCCCCTTCAAGACAGCCCCTGGCCGGACCCTGCTGACCGTTCTGCTGCTGAGCTTGGCCGCCGGCTGCGCGTCGGCGCCGGTTCCGCCGCCAGCCCAGAGCCTTCCCGCGGCGCCGGAAGCGACCAGCGCGCAGTTCATGGTGGCGACCGCCGACCCGGCCGCGTCCGAGGCCGCGGTCGCGATCCTGCGCAAGGGCGGCAGCGCAGTGGATGCCGCCGTGGCGGCACAGGCGGTTCTCGGCCTGGTGGAGCCGCAATCTTCCGGCATCGGTGGCGGCGCGTTCCTGCTGCATTGGGACGCCGGCACGCGCAAGCTGAGCACGTTCGACGGCCGCGAGACGGCGCCGCGGAGCGCGCAGCCGAACCTCTTCCTCGACGAGGATGGCAAGCCGCTCGATTTCATGGCGGCAGCGCTCAGCGGCAAGTCCGTCGGCGTGCCCGGTGCGGTGCGCATGCTGGAACTCGCGCATCGCCGTGACGGGCGCCTGCCCTGGGCCGATCTGTTCCAGCCCGCCATCGACCTTGCCGACAAGGGCTTCGCCGTTCCCCCGGCGCTCGCCGCCGCGCTTGCGCGGGACCAGGATCTGACGCGCGATCCCGAGGCGCGCGCCTATTTCTACGATCCCGCCGGCAAGCCCTGGCCGGCTGGCGCGATCCTGCGCAATCCCGCTTACGCCGAGACCCTGCGCGCGGTCGCGGCGGGCGGAGCTGATGCCTTCTATCGCGGGCCGATCGCGCAGGCGATCCTGGCCGAGGTGAACGACGACGGCACGCAAAGGATGACGGCGGAGGATCTGGCCGCGTATCGCGCGCGCGAGCGCGCGCCTCTGTGCGGGCCTTATCGCGTCTACGAGGTGTGCAGCATGGGCCCGCCGACCTCCGGCGGACTCGCGCTGCTCCAGATCCTCGGCATCCTGCAGAATTTCGATCTGGCGCCCCTGGATCCGGATGGCGCGCCGGCCATTCACCTGATCGCCGAAGCCAGCCGCCTGGGCTTCGCCGACCGCGATCGCTATGTCGGCGATTCCGATTTCGTGCGGGTGCCGGTCGTCCAAATGATGGACGCGGGCTATCTCAAGGCGCGCGCCGGACAGATCCGCGGCGATCGCACCATCGGCGAAGCGCGGCCCGGCAAGTTCAGCGATCCGCTGATCGTTGCGCAGGCGAGCCAGCGCCAGTTCGAGCCGGCCTCCACCTCGCACATCGTGATCGTCGACAGCGCCGGCGACATCGTCAGCATGACCAGCAGCGTCGAGATGGCGTTCGGCTCGCATCGCGTGGTGAAGGGCTTCCTACTCAACAACCAGCTCACTGATTTCTCCTTCCTGCCGGCATCCGAGGGGCGCCTCACCGCCAACCGCGTCCAGGCGGGCAAGCGCCCGCGCAGCTCCATGACCCCGGCCATCGTGTTCGACCGGGCCGGCAACCCCGCTTTCGCGCTGGGCTCTCCCGGCGGTCCCAACATCATCGGCTATGTCGCGCAGGCGCTGATCCAGATGGTTGACTGGGGCCGCTCGCCCGGCGCGGCCGCCGCGGCGCCGCATGTCCTGAACCGCAACGGCCCGACCCTGATCGAGGCGGGCACCCGCGCGCTCGACCTGCGCGCGGCGCTGGAGGCGCTCGGCCACACGGTCGACGAGCGCGAGTTGCGGAGCGGCCTCAACATCGTGCAATTCAAGAACGGCCGAATGATCGGCGCCAGCGATCCGCGGCGCGACGGCATCGCGCGCGGTGGATAAGGAGAACGGATGAGCCCGGACCGGCCGCGCGTGAAACTGCAGCCCGGCGGCGACAAGCGCGCCGGCCTCGGCCATCCGTGGATCTTCTCCAACGAGCTGGTGATGGATCCGGCGGCCAAGGCGCTGCCGCCCGGCGAGGTGGTCACCGTCGCCCGCGCGGATGGCAGGCCGCTGGGCGCGGCCTTTTTCAATCCCCATTCGCTGATCGCCGCGCGCCTGCTGACCCGCGAGGCCGGCCGCGCGATCGACGAGACCTTCCTCCATCGGCGCCTGGAGCGCGCGCTGAAGCTGCGCGAGCGGCTGATCGGCGCGCCGTTCTATCGCCTCATCCATGCCGAGGCCGACGGCATTCCCGGCTGCATCATCGATCGCTTCGGCGACGTCATGGTGGTTGAGCCGAACGCCGCCGGCGCCGACCGCCTGATCGAGCCGCTGATCGGCGCGCTCGACCGCCTGCTCAAGCCGCGCACCATCGTGGTCTCCGGCGACGGCCCGGCTCGAACGCTGGAAGGCCTCGCGCCCGTGCACCGCGTCGTCCAAGGATCACCGGGTGGCACGCTCGAGGGTCTGATCGAACTGCAGGAGCACGGCGCGCGTTTCCTCGCCGATCTGGCCGAGGGGCAGAAGACCGGCTGGTTCTATGACCAGCGTGACAACCGGCTGCTGGCGGCGCGCTTCGCCAAGGGTGCCGACGTGCTCGATCTCTATGCCTATAGCGGCGGGTTCGGTGTGCAGGCGGCGCGCCACGGCGCCAAGTCGGTGCTGAGCGTCGACCGCTCGCAGCCGGCGCTGGATCTCGCGCGCCGCGCCGCCGCGCTCAACGGCGTCGGCGAGCGGCTGATGACGGAGACCGCCGAAGCCTTCGATTTCCTCGAGCAGGCGGCGAGCGCGCATCGGACCTTCGATTTGGTGATGGCCGACCCGCCGGCCTTCGTGAAATCCAAGAAGGATTTCCACCAGGGCGGGCGCGCCTATCGCAAGCTGGCGCGCCTGTGCGCCGGTCGCGTCCGAAGCGGCGGCTTCCTGTTCCTCGCCTCCTGCTCACACCACATGCCGGCGGAGGAGTTCCGTGCCCAGGTCGCGCGCGGCCTGCACGAGGCCGGCCGGTCGGGACGCATCCTCCATACGGCCGGGGCGGCGCCGGACCATCCGGTCCATCCGATGCTGCCCGAAAGCGCCTATCTCAAGGCGCTGCTGCTGCAGGTGGATTAGGCCTCAGGAACAAGCGCCTCGAGGGAACCAATTCAATCGGCGCCTCGTTGCTGCAGCACACACCGCATCTTCAGCATACGAGGCGCGATGGAAACCGAGCTTTCACTCGAAGAGCTTGCCTTGCGCTTGGGCGCGGCCTCGCTGGCCGGCATGATCATCGGGTTCGAGCGCGAGTGGCGCCAGAAGCCGGCCGGCCTGCGCACGCACATGCTGGTCTCGCTCGCAGCCGCCGCCTTCACCATCATCTCGTTCGAGCTCTATCACGCCAGCTTGGCCATCTCAGAGGAATCCAACGGCGATCCGATCCGCGTCATCGAGGGCGTCGTGGCGGGCGTTGCGTTCCTGGGCGCCGGCGTGATCATCCAGTCGCGCGGCGATGTCAGGAACCTGACCACCGGCGCCACGATCTGGATGAGCGGCGCCACGGGGCTTGCCTGCGGCGGCGGATTCTTTGTCGTCGCCGGCCTGCTTGTCGGGCTGTCGCTCGTCATCCTGGTCGTGCTCGGCCTGCTGCAAAGCAAGGCCAAGGAGTCGACCGACAGCTAGCCAGCCTAGAGTCCCATCTTGCGCAGGAAACTGAGCTGCTTCGACACGCCGCCCGAGGCGTTGTAGTCGGGCTTCGGCAGCGCATGGACATGGGCGTCCTCCGCGCCGCAGCCACGCAGGATCGCCAGCGCTTTGCGCTCATGCGCCTCGTCGAGCGTGCGGACCCAGAGCAGCAGCCCACCCCTATCCAGGTGCTCCTGCAAGGCGTGGGCGTGCTGCTTGTCCAGGAAGCGGCCCAGCATGACGCCGATCAGTCCGCCGGCGCCGCCGGCCGCCGCGACCCCAAGGACCAGCGCCGCGACCGTCCCGCCGGAAGCCACCACCATGCCGGCCGCCGCGACGGCGCCGACATAGAACAGACCGCCCACCAGCACCCCCTTGCCTTCCATGCGTGAATCGCTATCGACGAAGGCCTGGAAGGCTACGTCCGGCTTGTCCTCGAGATCGGCCACGCGCTGGTACATGCCGCCGAGCCGCGTCTCCACCGCGCGATGTCCCGCCAGCAGCGACAGGTCGGCATGGTTGAAGCCGCTGATCAGCAACTCGTCGGCAGCCGCTTGCAGCGCGTTCTCGTCGTGAAAGAGACCGACGGCCTCGCGGGTCTGCGTCTCGCCCATCCTTGTCTCCCATGAAAAAGGGGTCGGACGGCGAAGGGGCACGATGCACGGAGCCTCGCGCCGCGATCGCTGGACGAGGCGGATGGTAGCACTGGCGGGGACTGCCCCCAAACCGGTCAGAAATGCGGGCTCAATGCCCGCCGGATTGGTGCCCGCCGGATTGATGCCCGCCGGATTGCTTGCCGTGGCCGCCGGTGAGCTGCGCGACGGCGTAGAAGGCCAGCAGGATGCAGACCACGAAGAAGGCAAGGCCGCTCCAATACTGGAAATTGTTGTGCCCGCCCGCCGCCACGATCAGCGACATGACGGCAAAGAGTCCCAGCAGAAAGACGATCCCGACCTTAGAAATCTGTTCCATGGTTCCCGCCCGGCAGCTTCAGATCGGCGCGCAAAATAGGCGGCCGGGCGACCGGAGGCAAGCCCGCGCTTTTGCCTGCGACAGGAGAACGGTCAGGCGGCTTGCCGGTCCGGCAGCTCCAGCAGAAAGGTTGCGCCGGTAGCGTCGTTGGCGGCGAGCTTGAGGTCCCCGCCTTGCACCCGCATCAGCTCCCGCGCGATGGCGAGGCCAAGGCCGGTGCCGCCCGACCGCGCCGAGCCCTTGAACGGCACGAACAGGCTCTGCAGCGCCTTGGGCGGCAGGCCGGGCCCGTCATCGGCGACTTCGATCTTGATCTTGCCGCCGTCGCGGCGGGCGCGGACGGCGACTTTATGCGCCCCCATCTGCAGCGCGTTCTCCGCCAGGTTGTGGATCACGCGGTAGAGCTGGGCGCGGTCGGCGGTCAGCGTGAAGTCCTGTGCGAAATCGGCCTTCAGGACGGCCGTCCCGTTCAAATACTTGCCGAGGCTCTCGCCCAGCTCGCCATGCAGCTCGGCCAGCGGGAAGCGGGAGTATTCCGGCTTGGCCGGGCCTTCGCGCGTGAAGTTGAGTGTATCGGTGCAGAGCGCTATGGCGCGGTCGAGGGCACGCACCAGGGAGGGCGCCATCTTCTGCACTTCCGGATTGTCGCTGTGCGCCAAGCGGTCCGCCACCAGTTGCGCCGTCGCGAGCGCGCCGCGCAGATCGTGGTTGATCTTGCTGACAGCGGTGCCGAGCGCGGCGAGGCGCTCGCGCTGCTTCAGCGCCTTGCGGATCTGCTTCTGCAGTTGCAGGAACTCGCGCTCGGCGACTCCGATCTCGTCGCTCCGGCGGGCGGCCGCGCCGTCGCGCGACATGTCCTCCGGATTGGCGCGGAAATCGACCATGCGCTGGGTCAGGCTGCGCATCGGCCGCACCAGCAGCCATTGCAGCGCGGCGAAGATCAGCGCCGCCGTCACCAGCGAGATGAGGATGCTGAGGCCGAGGATGCGCCACGAATAGGAGATCATCGCCTGGCGCAACGGCGTGTCGTCCAGCACGATGTCGATCCAGGCATCGCCCGATTGCGGCGTCTGGCCCCGCACCCGCAGCAACCGGCCGCCGCCGTGCAGCAGCTCCTCGAACGCGTCCTCGATCAGGGTGGTCGGCATCTGGTCGCTGAGGTCGATCTGCCGGCTGATGATGATGTTGGCCGGCGTCGATCCGCGCATGATCAGGTTCTTGCCGTCCGGCGTGCGCAGAGCGATCACGCGCGCGCCGGCATTCACCAGAAGCCTGATCTCGAGCTGCGGGTCGATCATGTAGTCCGGGGTCGCCTCGAGCGCCAGGATCGCGAGATAGGCGGTGCTCAGGCGCTCGTCGAGCCAATCGTTGCGGAAGCGCGAAATGGACGGGGCGTAGATCAGAATCTCGCTCACCATCACGAAACAGACGGTCAGCACCAGGAGCCGGGCCGACAGGCCTCGGCCGAAACTCGGAAGGGCGGCCCTCTCTTCCGACATCCTAGCCGTCTGAAGCTCTACACATGAACTCCCTGATAGCCGCTCACCCGAACCAGCGCAAGACGCGCACCAGGCGGCGGATCGCAGGCGAAAACAGCTTCGCGGTGTAGAACTGGCCCGCTCCGCGCTTGCCGGATTCCGCGAGGGTCGGATAGGGCAGCATCGGCGCCGCCAGCGCCGAAAGCCTGAGACCGCGCGCCATGGCCAGGCACCAGGGCGCCAGCAGCTCGCCCGCTTGCGCGCCGACGATGGTGACGCCGAGCACGCGCCCGCGCCGGTCGGAGACGATCTTCAGGAAGCCCTCCTCGTGCCGGTCGGTGCGGGCGCGGTCATTGCCAGCGGCGGGCTGACGCGTGATGACCGCGTCGCCGCGCTGCCGCCGCGCCTCCTCCTCGGTCAGGCCGATCTGCGCGAGCTCCGGATCGCTATAGGTGACCCAGGGCAAGGCGCGCGAATCGAAACGCACCGGCAGGCGGAACAGTGCGCTGCGGATCACCAGCGCCGCGTGATGGCCGGCGACATGGGTGAAAGCGGGGCCGCCATTGCAGTCGCCGATCGCATAGACACGGCGGTTGGTGGTGCGCAGGCCCGCATCGACCTGGATGCCCTTGGGCGTCGCGGCGATCCCCGCCTGCTCCAGGCCCATGTTCTCCAAGCGCGGCTTGCGCCCGACGGCAACCAGCAGATGCGCGGCTTCCAGCCATCGCGTCTCGCCATCCCCGCGGCGCAGGCCGACGCGGATGCGATCGCCCGCGCGCTCCACCGCGCTGGCCGGGCTGCCTTCATGCACGGCGACGCCATCGCGCGTCAAAGAGGCGCGCACCAGCTCGACCGCCTCCGAATCGTCGCGCGGCAGGAGCCGCGCCATTTCCACCAGCTGCACCTTGGCGCCGAGGCGCGCAAATCCCTGTGCCAGCTCGACGCCGATCGGCCCGCCGCCCAGCACGATCAGGTCGCGGATCTCGGCGATGCGCGCGAACACCGTTTCGTTGGTGAGATAGGGCACCTGGTCGAGCCCGGCGACCGGCGGGACGAAGGCGCTGGAGCCGGTGGCCAGCACGAAGCGACGCGCCTGGATGCGCGCATCGCCCGCCTCGACGGTCCTGTCGTCGACGAACCTTGCCCAGCTTCTCAGCACGGTCACGCCCAGGCCCTCGAAGCGCTCCATCGAATCATGCGGCGCGATGGCGGCGATGACCGCGTCGATATGGGCCTGGACGCGCGCCAAGTCGATGCGGGGCGGCGCGAATTCCACGCCGAAACCGGCGGCGTGGCGATGATGCGCGGCGGCCTTCGCGGCGGCCAGCAGGGCCTTCGACGGGACGCAGCCGTAGTTGAGGCAATCGCCGCCCATTGCGCCCGCCTCGATCAGGACGGTCGCGGCGCCAAGCTGTGCCGCGCCGGCGGCGACCGACAGGCCCGCCGAGCCGCCGCCGATCACGCAAATGTCCGGCTTCAGGAGACGCATCACCGGTTCCGCGCCGCGCGCCGACGGCGCAGGACCTTCACCACGACCGGCGCGGCCGCGAGCACAGCGAGGCCGACCAGCGCGCCTTTGACCTGCGGCGTCAGCAGGCTGTGCAGGCTTAGATCCGCGCTGGTCTCCAGCACGCTGCCCAGCCCGGCGCCGATGGTCACGAAAATCGCGGTGGCCGGGATGATGCCGATGAAGGTTGTGACGACAAAGACCGGCAAGGTCACGCCCAGGAAGGCGGGAACGAGGTTGGCGATGAAGAACGGGATCACCGGGAACAGCCGCATCATCAGGAGATAGCTCCATTGATTGTCGGCAAAGCCGCGCTCGACCTTCGCGAGCCACGGACCGGCATGGGCATGAAGATAGTCGCCCAGGGAGGTCTTGGTCGCCAGGAACAGCAGCGTCGCGCCCGTGGTGGCGGCGATCACGGCGAGAACCGCGCCGACGACCGCGCCGAACAGGAAGCCAGCCGCGACCGTGAGCCAGACCGCGCCGGGCAGCGACAAGGCGACGAACATCACATAGAGCAGCAGGTAGACGAGCACGGCCTGGGCATAGTGCTCGGCCACGAACCCGGCCAGGCGCTGGTGATGCTCCCGCAGATGCTGGAAGCTGGCGAACCGGTCGAGGTCGAAGGCGAAGACCAGGACGATGCCGAGCACGATGATCCCGAGCGGCAGCCAACGGCGCCAGGCGGCGCGGCGCGGTCCGGTCGTGCTGTGCTCGGCTGCGATCTTGTGCGGTCCGGCCATGGCTCCATGCTGAACAGGCTGACCGACATCCATATCCCCGCCGGCCTCACCCGCATGTTAGCGGGCAACAGCCGGCCCGCCACTCACTAAGTGTTGAGCGAATCCATGCCCGGAAGGCATCATGGCGCCGAAGTCAGGCCGCCCTTCCCTCACGCGCTTCGTGCACCAACGCGGCCCAACGCTGGGTGACGACGCGGCAGAAGTTGGCGGCACGGCCGCCATAGCGTGCGATCTCGTCACGCGCGTGTTCGAGCACCTCCAGCCCCTTCTGCTCTTCGAACCGCTTCACGATGGTATGGCCCCACTGGTCGAACCATTGCTTGGCAAGGTCCACCGACACCTCGAAATGGCATTGGAAGCCGTAGGTCGTGCGGCCGAAGCGGAAGGCCTGGTTGCGGCAGGCATCACCTGTCATCAGGTGCGCGGCGCCCTGCGGCATGTCGAACGTATCCTCGTGCCACTGCAGGATGCGCTGGCGGGGCGCAAGGCCGGTGAGCAGCGGATCCTGCTTGCCTTCATCCGTGATCTCGATCAGCGGATAGCCGACTTCGAACTCATCGTTGCGGCGCACCTTCTCGCCGAAGGCGCGCGCCAGCAACTGGCTGCCGAGACACAGGCCGAGCAGCGGCTTTGCCTGCTCATGGAAGGAGCGCAGCAGGTCCAGCATCGGCGGGAAGGCCGGGTAGTTCGCGTCGTCACCGGCATGCTGCGGCCCGCCCAGGATGATGGCGGCGTCGTAGCCCTCCGGCGATTTCGGGAGCGGATCGCCGCTGTGCGGGAGGATAGTCGCCAGTTTGGCGCCGGCGGCGACGAGATAGTCACCGACCAGGGAAACCGGCGTCTGCGGATTGTTCTGAATGACCAGGACGTTCATAGCCTCTTACCCCTTGCCGGCCCGCATGATGTCGCAGCCGGCGGACCCATGCAACGGGGTGCATGCAACGGCCGGTCAGTGCTCCAGGTGCGGCCGACGGATGTAGCGGCGCAGCAATCCGCCGTTGCTGCCGGCGGCAAGGGACAGGAGGTAGAAGAAGCCGGCGGACAGGATCACCGCCGGCCCCGAGGGCAGGTTGGCGTGATAGGAGATGATCAGCCCGGCGAGCGACGACAGCATGGCGATGAGGATGGCGAGGCCGATCATGCGCCCGATCGAGATGGTCCACAGGCGCGCCGCGGTGGCCGGCAGCATCATGAGGCCGATCGCCATCAGGGTGCCCAGCGCCTGCATCGCCGCCACCATGTTGAGCACCACCAGCGCCAGGAAAATGGCGTGCGCGAGGCCCCCTTTGCCGCCGACCGCGCGCAGGAAGCCGGGATCGAAGCATTCGAGAATCAGCGTGCGATAGATCAGGGCGAGGGCGATGACGGTGATGGTCGAGGCCGCCGCGATCAGCAGCAGCGCGCTGTTCGAGACCGCCAGCAAAGTCCCGAACAGGATGTGCAGCAGATCGACCGAGCTGCCCTTCAGCGAGACCAGCAGCACACCCATGGCCAGCGAGATCAGGAAGAATCCGGCGAGGGCCGCGTCCTCCTTGAGCGGCGTGACCCGGCTCATCGCGCCAGCGGCGAGCGCGACGAAAAGGGCGACGATGAGCCCGCCCAAGCTCATCGCCCACAGCGACAGGCCGGCGACGAGGAAACCGATAGCGGCGCCCGGCAGGATGGCGTGCGACATCGCATCGCCCATCAGGCTCATGCGGCGCAGCACCAGGAAGACGCCGATCGGCCCGGCGCTGACCGACAAGGCGAGGCACGCCACCAGCGCCCTGCGCATGAAGCCGAACTCGAGGAACGGCTGGACGATGAAATCGTAGAGCGGCATGGCTCAGCGGGCGCAGATCGCGGCGGCGGGATCGCTCCAGCTCGCGGCAAGCGCGCGGGCGCGCGCCAGGTTGTCATCGCTCAAGGTCTGCCGCGCCGGCCCCCACGCCACCAGCTCGCGCGCCATCAGGAGGGCGTCGGGGAAATCGCGCTTCACCTGCTCCAGGTCATGCAGGGCCGCGATCACGGTGCGGCCCTGCGCCCGCCAGCCGCGCACGACATCCATGAGGTCGGCGGTGGTCTTCTGGTCGATGGCGTTGAAGGGCTCATCCAGCAGGATCAGCGCCGCTTCCTGCACCATCAGCCGCGCGAACAGCACGCGCTGGAACTGGCCGACCGAGAGCTTGCCGATCGGCTGATGCTCCAGCCCGGCGAGGCCGACGGACGCGATCGCCGCGACGCTGGATGCGCGCTCCTCCCGGCTCAGGCGGCGCAGCGCGCCGATCTTGCGCCAATGCCCGAAATCCACCACGTCGATCACGCGCAGGGGGAAGCTGCGGTCGACATCAACGACCTGCGGCAGATAGGCAATGGCCCGCCGGTCGATGGTGAAGCGGATCTCGCCGGCCGTGACCGGCAGCAAGCCCGCGACCGCCTTGAGCAGGGTGCTCTTGCCCGCGCCGTTCGGGCCGACCAGTGCCGTCAGGCTACCTTGCGCGAAGGCGCCGCCGATGTGATGGACGACCGGGTGGCGATCATAGGCGATGGTGACGTCGGCGAGGCGCAGCACCTCCGCTTGGCTCAGCGGCGATACCGGCTGGCGGCGGTCTTCCTGCTGCACCGCCCGGCGCGGGGCCGCCTCTACTGGATTGCCCACCAGACCGCGCCCCATAGCAACACCAGCCCCAGGCCCGCGACCGCCAGCCGGCGCGCGGCACTCCAATTCAGCGTTGTCTCGGCCGGACGAAGATGGTGCATGACGAGCCCGTAAAATACGGGCAGCGTTATAACATAACAAAACGGGGCCGGGAACCCGGAGAGAATCAATTCGCATCAGGGGCTTAGCTGGAGACGGCGGCGGCCCAGAGCCCGTCCAGCGGAACCGCGCGGCCGGGGAGGCTGAGGATCGCGGTGGTGCTACGCCCGGGAATGCTCTCGAGATGCAGGGTCCCGCCGTGGCGCTCGACCAGCTTGCGGCTCAACGGCAGGCCGAGGCCGGTGCCGTTGGTCGTGCGGCTGAGCTCGTTCTCCACCTGGTGGAAGGGCTGGAACACCTGCTCGAGTTGGTCGAGCGGGATGCCGCAGCCGGTATCGGCGATCCGGATCTCGATTCCGGCCGCCCCCGTCACCTCGGCCGACACGGTCACCGCGCCGCGTGGCGCGAACTTGATGGCATTGGCCAGCAGGTTGACCACGCATTGCCGCAGGCGCCGCTCGTCGCCCTTCAGCGCGATGGCGGGCAGCGGCGAAAGATGCAACGCGACCCCGCCCGCCTCCGCCTGCGCGCGCACCAGGCGCAATCCGTCGTGCAGGAACTGGCCAAGATCGAACACGGCCTCGCTGAGCGAGAGATGATCGGCCTCAAGCTTGGAGTAGTCGAGGATGTCGTTGATGAGCGCCAGGAGATGCGCGCCGGAATTCCGGATGTCGGTGATGTAGCCGCGGCGCCGGTCCCCCTCCATCCGCTCCACGTCGCGCATCAGCAGCAGCTCCGCGAAGCCGATGATGGCGTTGAGCGGCGTCCGCAGCTCGTGACTCATGGTGGCCAGGAAACGCGACTTGGCCTGGCTCGCGCTCTCCGCCATGCGATGCGCGTCCTCGAGCTCGATCGCGCGGCGATGCGCGAGGTCGACGGTCTTCTCCAGAAGCGCGGTCACCGTTCCGATGCCGAGATAGCGCTCGCGCTCCACGATCGCGAAGCCGCTGGAGATCGCCTGGGGATAGCGATAGGCGATCAGCTCCTTGACGCCTTCGATCGGCACGGTCGCGTCCACCACCATCGCCTCGCGCGTGATCAGCGGAGCGATCGGCCGGCGGTTATAGACGTCGAACCAGAGCGGTTGCGAGAACTGGAAATAGAGCCGCTCGCGCTCGATGAGGCCGAGCACCTTGCCCTCGCCCTCGACCACCGCGAAGCTCGGGATCTTCGGGTGAGCGGCGCAGAGATCGAGCACGGCGCCGCCGGTCCAGCTTTCGTCGATGGTCGGCGCGGACCCGGCGAGGTCGCGCGCCAGCACCTGGTTGCGCGACACGCCGAGCGCACCGGAGCCGTGGCCCAGAGCCGATCGGTTGGGAACCCCGAACATGCGGAAAGGCGGCCTTTCTCGCGGCTTTCGCGACAAATCACAGGTGCCGGAAACGTAATTAATCTCTGCGACAAAGGCGTTACGGCATCATGACAAAACGCCGTACAGGGCCACGAAAGTACCACGCAATGAGCGCCGCACGACGGTGCGGATGCGCGACGCTCCGGAGGGATCGGCCCAAGGAAAAAAAGCTTCGGCCTGCGCCAACCGGGGAGTCGACGCAGGCCGTTCGAGGAGAGAGGCACAGATTTGCAGCTATCGCTGCGGCCGCCTCTCAACGGCCATAGCGATAGAGATCGGTCCCGTTTTCTTCGAGCCAATCGCGCGCGCTTGGCACGCTGCGGCAGATCTCGCCGCACAGCTTCCAGAAACGCGGGCCGTGATTCATTTCCCTGAGGTGCGCAACCTCGTGCGCGACCACGTAGTCGAGAACGTGGCGCGGCGCGAGCACGAGACGCCAGGAGAAGGAGAGCACGCCATCGGTCGTGCAGCTGCCCCAGCGGCTCTTGGTGTCGCGCAGGATGACGCGCTTTACCTGCTTGCCGATCTGCTCGGCCTTGGCGCGCGCGCGCGCTTCGATCTCGCGGCGCGCTTCGAGCTTCAACCAGTCGGAAACGCGGCGCGCGACATGCTCCTCGTGGCCGGCGATATGGATCTCCTGCTCTTCGCACCACACGACTCCGCGGGCATTGGCGCGATGCCGGATGCGATGGGGGATACCGAGGAATGGAATCACGTTGCCATGCGCGAACGCGACCGTCTCCGGCAATTGATCCAATCTTTCTTTGATCCATTCGCGATTCTGCAACGCGAATCGCTTACCCTCATGACGCGTCGTGCGTTTTGGCAGCACCACCACGATCCGCGATGCGCCGTAGTCGAGGCGCAGGATGATGCGCCGCGCGCGCCGGTTCTCCTGGAACACCAGCGGCACCGAGCGGCGGTCGAAATCCATGAGGTGCAGATCGGCGGCTTCCGCCATGCGACGCCGCGTCGCCGTGCCTTTGGGGCGCGGCGCTTTTCTTATTTTTCCCCGGTTTTCCAAGGCTTTCGGCATTTCCATCCAAGGCCAACGACGCGCTCTCGGACGGCAGAATAGAACCCCGGCTCCGCCGGTTTCAACCACTTACGCCTTTTTTCTGGCGCGTGTCTCGGAGTTGTCAGAACGCGACTTTTCCGCCGCGATAAGAGCCTGTTTTCGTTTAATTCCCCAAGCGTAGCCGCCGAGATTTCCGTTATTACGCAAAACACGGTGACAGGGTATGGCGATCGCGACCGGGTTGTTGGCACAGGCATTGCCTACAGCACGGACAGCCGCCGGAAGGCCGATCGCGGCGGCCACTTCGCCGTAGCTCCGGGTCTCTCCGACGGGGATGCGGCGCAATTCTTCCCATACCCGCCGCTGGAACGCGGTGGCGCGGATGTCGAGCGGCAGATCCTCGTGCGGGGCCTCGCCCTCCAGCCGGCGCAGGATCTCCTCGAGATAGGGATCCAGCGCCTCATCGTCCCGGTCGATCTCCGCCTCGGCGAATTCCGACCGCAATTGCTGGACCATGGCATGCTCGCTGGAGCCAAGCTGCACGCGGCAGATGCCGCGCAGGGTCGCCGCCACCAGCACCAGGCCCAAAGCGCAGGGGGCGATGCCGAAGCGGATCCGTTGCCCCTTCCCGCCTTTGGCGTAGCTGGCGGGGGTCATGCCGAGGGCGGCGGCCGCGCGCTCATAGACGCGACTGGACGAGCCATAGCCCGCTTCGAAGGTCGCGCCCGCAACCCCGACGCCGCTCTTCAGCCCCTTGCGCAGGCGCTTCAGACGCAGCGCGTCGTCGTACTGGCGCGGGCTGACGCCCAGCACGCGCTTGAACTGGCGCTGAAGATGCCAAGGGCTGACACCGGTATGGTCGCTGAGCTCCTTCAGGCTGACCGGACCGTCGGCTTCCGCCTCGGAGCGCTGCTCGATATAGGCGGCGGCTTCGCGGACGGCACTCACCATGGACTCGGACATGTCGCTCACTTGTCTTTTGCGTATGGACATGCCGCATACCTAAGGTTTCACGCCGGGCGCCTCTATCCGGGACTTGCGCACAAAAACGGCTGAGATTTCAGCGCCTTGCGGCGCGACGGCGGGGCTGCGGCAGGTCCCAGTCCACGATGTGGTCCTCGAGGTCGCCGGCCTCCGTCTCGGAGATCGCCCGGCCCCGCGCCGAGATGCCGGCGCGATGCACCGCGCTCCGGTCGCCGCATCTGAGGTGGTGCCACTCGTAGAGGTCCTTGCCCTCCGCCACCAGCCGATAGGCGCAGGTATCGGGCAGCCAGCGGATCTTCCGCACGTTGCGCGGGGTCAGGCGCACGCAATCCTTCACCAGCTTCGAACGATCCTTGTAGCGCGTGCATTGGCAGCTTCCGGTGTCCAGCAGCTTGCAGGCGACGTTGGTGAAGAACAGCTCCTGCGTCTCGGTGTCGATCAGCTTGTTGAGGCAGCACTTGCCGCAGCCGTCGCACAGGCTCTCCCACTCGGCCTGAGTCATCCGGCTCATCTTCTTGGTCTTCCAGAACGGCTGGTCGTTATCCGCCATCGCGTCGCCCACGGGTGCTTTCGATGGCGGACTATAGCCGTTCTTGCGGAGGATGGAGAGCGGATTAGGCCGGCCCGAACGGCCTCTCCGGCGTGCTCAGCTCGTAGAACTCGGTGCCGCCGGCGCTGCGCATCAGGAGGTAGCGCTTGCCGAGCGTCGGGTACTCCAGCACGTCGAGCGGCCGATCCTCCCCGCCCATGAGATAGACCAGTTCCTCGTCGAACGGATTGGTCAGGAGGTGCGGCACCGACGGTGTCGGGAAGCCCATGAAATCGCCGGGCCCGACCTCGCGGCTTTCGCCATCGATCTCCGCCACGGCGCGGCCGGATAGGATGTAGATCCATTCCTCCTCCATCATGTGGGCGTGATAGGCGAAGGAATCCTTGCCCGCCGGCAGGCGCGCCAGCGTCACATGGGCGCGGCTCATGCCGGCGAGGCGCGACAGGTGCGCGCCCGAGAACTCCGAGTTGGGGTTGAGCCGCTGCTTGAAACGCTTGTCGTGCGCCGCGATCTCGTCCGCCTTCCACAGTACCTTGCGCGGTCCATCATTCATGATCCGTCTCCCTGCCAATCGGCGATGCGGGTCCACACCCCTTCATAGGAAACCGGCAATGCCAGCGCATCGACCGTGATGATCGCGGTGAAGCCGCTTGCGACGTTGGTGTAGCGGTAGTCGCGCGCCGACATCCGCTCATACCGCTGCAACGAAGGCTCGACCGAAAGCGCCGGGAACTTCACCCAGGCGCAGGCGATCTCCGCCGCCTCCCCGATCGCGAGGTCGAGCCGCCGGATCGCCAGCGCATTGGTGGAGGGCGTGAGCCCGAGGTCCGGCTCCGCGCAATCGTCCAGCCGCCCATCCGGGGCGCCATTCACCAGCCAGCGGGGATCGCCGCGCTCCAGCCGCAGGGCCTTGGACGTATTGCCCGTTTCCTGCTCGATCGAGACCGCCCGCGCCGACCAGGTTCGGTCGCAGTCGATCCGGTAGCGGGCGGACAGCGGTACTCCGCCCTCGGCGGCAATGACATGGCCGGCAATGCCGAAACCGTCCAGCGAGGATGTGACCACGCAATCCTCAAAACAGCGGTCGTCCAGGATCCGCCGCCAGACCATGCGGCGCAGCATCGTTCGTGCCGGGCTCGTCATAGGTCTCTCTTAACGAGATGCGGCGCCAGTGACTTGGCCAAAATTGCGGACCCTACTCCGGCAGGCCGCCCTGCTTCGGATCCTGCGGCCACGCTTCCGGCAGCTTGACCCAGGGGTGCCGGCAGGACTCCCACACCGCGGAAGTCGGCGCGGGAAAACCGGGGTCGGCGAAATTGCCGGCGGCGACCCCGATTTCGTCCGGCGCGAACTCGGCGTACCAGTACACCGTGCTGCCGCAGACCGGGCAAAAATAGTTGTCCAGCCAGCGCCCGGAATCGGAGGAGCGGCGCCAGCAGGTCGCCTTCCCTTCGATGGAGAGGCACGCGCTCTTCGGCCAATAGGTCGATACCCCGAACACGCTGCCGGTCGATCTCTGGCATTCCAGGCAATGGCAGATTGTCACCTCGGTCGGATCGCCCGCCATGGCCAGCTTCAACTGGCCACAGGAACAGGATGCGATGCGGGTCATGACGCGCCTCCTCCTATCGAGAGGGAGGTTAGCGCACCGTCCGGATGAAATCAGCCCAGGCCGGATAGATGAACTGGCGCCACTTGCGGCCGTTGAAGATGCCGTAATGGCCGACGCCCGCCTGTTCCAGGTGGCGGCGCTTCGCGGCGGGGATGTTGGGGCAGAGATCGTGGGCGGCCCTGGTCTGGCCGAGGCCGGAAATATCGTCGAGCTCGCCCTCGATGGTCATGAGCGCCGTCTCGCGGATCGCAGACGGCTTGACCGGTGCGCCGCGATGGGTGAAGACGCCGCGCGGCAGCGAATGCTCCTGGAACACATGGCGGATGGTGTCCAAGTAGAAGTCCGCCGACAAATCCATGACCGAAAGGTATTCGTCGTAGAAGCGCCGATGTGCCGCCGCGCTCTCGCCATCGCCCACCACGAGGTGATGGAAGAACTCGATATGCGATTGGACGTGGCGGTCGGGATTCATGGACATGAAGCCGCCGAGCTGGAGGAAGCCCGGATAGACCCGGCGCATGGCGCCGGGATAATGCGGCGGCACCAGATCGATCACCTTGCGCTCGAACCAGTCGAGGCTCTGGCTGTCGCCGACGACATTCACCGCCGTCGGGCTGACGCGGGTGTCGACCGGCCCGCCCATCAGGGTGAGGCTCCTGGGCCTCGAGACATCGCCGGCGGCGGCCATCAGGGCGATCGCGGCGAGGACCGGCGGCGAGGGCTGGCACACCGCCAGCACGTGAGTCTCCGGGCCGAGGATACGCAGGAAATCGATGACGTAGTCGATGTAATCGGCGAGATCGAAATTGCCGGCGCGCAAGGGCACCATGCGCGCATCGGTCCAGTCGGTGATCGTCACCTCGTGCTCTGGCAGCAGCGTCTCCACCGTGCCGCGCAGCAGCGTCGCGTGGTGGCCGGACATCGGCGCCACCACCAGCACATGCGGATCGTTGCGCGGAACCTTCAGGTCGCGCGCGAAATGCAGCAGGCGGCAGAACGGTCTCTCGGCCAGCACTTCTTCGCGCACGGCGACGCGCTCGCCCGCTACCTCGGTGGCCTCGAGTCCGAAGGCAGGCTTCGTCCGTTGCTGGGTCGCGCGGTCGAACATCTCGAGCCACGCGGCCGCGGCCCGGAACCCGGTGGTGTAGGACTGCGGCAGCATCGGATGGGACATCATCTGGTGCAGCCATCGCGCCGTCATCCGCGCCGGCGCGAGGCTCGCCAGGTGGGCCTCGATCGCTTGATAGAGCATGTGGAACCTTTCCGCCTTCTCGCCGCAGGCCGATCCAGGCGGGCGCGACTCGACTCAGCTTCCCCCGACAAAGGTTGCCGGGACGTTACGAGTGCCGCGACTCCCGCACAACTGGACTTTTGTATGACATGTGGGGACGCGGTGCGCAGGTATCAAGCTTTTGATCTGACTAGAGATGTTCGCGACTCGGCCGCCACCCAGTCAGGCGTCGTATCGGCTTCCATCAGCGTCATTGAGAGAATCGCTTTTTGATGCGCTTCCAAACCCAGCGCGGATCCAGCCACACAGGCAGGCCGCCCATTGGCTCAGCTTGGCGCACGCGCCAAAAGCGTGGTTCCTGATGGTGCTGCCAAGCCACATAGCCTGGCCCACGGACGTCGACCGCGCGGCGCCATAGGTTTTCAAACACTTGCTCGATTTTGGCCCGATTGATCCGGTAGTGACGACCCCAATCGTTCTCTCGATCGCCCAAGCGCAAACCGGTCTTTAGAAGCAGGTTGCGCTCGCTCACATACTCGATTCCCAGGTATTTGTAGTGGAGGAGCAGCACTTCATCTCGATTTGGATATACTACCCGACCAGTGGGGCGCGCACTGTGCCCACCGATTGCGAAGTTCGGCTCCACCAGATCAGGCTTGAACAACCGCAGTTTATTCATTTCCCGGGCGGGTGCACCGAATGTATGAGCGCTGGCGAGGTGTACACCCGCAGATGGAAACTCCTTCGTAACCATCTGGTATCCGAGAGCTGGAACGCAGGTAAAACCCTTTCGAGAGCATTCGCCCAAATAGGCGGGCATGTCAGGGTGATAGAGGTGTTCATCAACGGCTGCTACCACGACCCAGTCCGCAAGCCCCCGGCTTTCCCGCCAACACTGATTGTGCAGTGTGCAATGCGACTGCACAAAGGAGTTCGGGTCGGTCCAAGGGAATGTCCGCAGCTCCACGTTCGGCTTCGCCGATAGCAGTCCGACACTTCCGTCGGTAGAGCCGTTGTCGTAGATGACGAAGCGATCCACCCACGGCTCGTAGTGACGGAAAAAGAACGGCAACATGTGCGCTTCATTCCAGCACACCGAATAGAGATGCACGACGGGACGGCCAGCCATTCTTCAATCCGTTACGGGCGGCTCGTGAGTATCCGGGCGGGATTTCCCGCTGCAAAGCCGTTGTCCGAGACATCTCGCGTCACCACCGCACCCGGCGCAATGATTGTCGCCACGCCGACTCGCACCTTGGGCAGGATGATCGCACCCGCTCCGATCTGACTGCCAGCGCCAACCGTGACAGATCCAGCCAAGACCGCTCCCGGTCCAATCGACGCGAAGGAGCCAATATGGCAGTGGTGGCCGATATTGGCGCCGCGATTGCAGAACACGAAGCGCTCAAGGGTCGAACCGCTGCCAACGATCGTACTGGTATTGATGTAAACACCCTCCTCGATGATGCAGTGGCCACCAACGATGGCGGTGCAATCCACCAACTGCATCGGTTGGTGGAACCCGAGCTCCGTGGCATTCGCCAAGGCCAAGCGACGATTCTGCGGGCTGAACATCGGCAGCACGAATGGCAGCGCGGTCATCTCCGTCGTCACGTCGGCGGCTTCGACGACGGGAATCGATGCGTCGACATAGACGCTGCCCGAGACGTTCCGGATTGCCGCCGCGACTTGCATGCCATTGCGCCTGCAAGTTTCCACAACATCTGCGCAAATGGGCGAGCCGGCCCCGAACAGGACGATGCCGGTCATGCGCCCAGACTCCGCCGGAGCGATGCAACCACCTGCTCGACGTGACCACTCGCGACTTCTGGTTGGATCGGCAAGCTGAGCAAGCGAGCACACAAGCTCTCGGCGACCGGCAGGTGCAGGTGCGGTTCCGCGAACGCCGGATGCTGGTGCAGGGCGTGGCTGTAATGGATGCCCGTCAAGACACCCTGCTCCGCCATCCGCGCCTTAACCTGGTCGCGATGCTCCGTCAGAACGGCAAACTGGTGGTACACCGCTCCCTCGTGCTCCGGCGGCAATCCCACCGGCGTGGACGAGAGCTGGTGTCGATAGAGTGCGGCAAGCTCCCGGCGCTCGGCATTCGCCTCATCGAGGTGAGGCAACAGCACCCGGAGAATCGCCGCTTGCATTTCGTCCATGCGGCCGGTCTCGCCCAGCATGATCGCGACCCCACTGCTATCGAGGCCATGTGACCGCAAGCGCCGCACTTTTTCCGCAATGTCGGCGCTGTTCGTTACCACCGCGCCGGCATCCCCTGCCCCGCCCAGATTCTTGGTGGGATAGAAGCTGAAAGCCGCGGCATCACCGAATGTGCCAAGCTTATGTTCGCCGATCGTAGCGCCATGGGCCTGGGCACAATCCTCGATCACGTGGAGGCCGTGGCGCGCCGCAGCCTCGCAAATGGAAGACATCGCCGCCGGCGTGCCGTGGAGATGAACCGGGACGATTGCCGCCGTTCGAGGCGAAATTGCCGCTTCCGCCGCAGAGGGGTCGAGATTGCGCGTGAGCGGGTCCACGTCGACGAAGACCGGCCGGGCACCGGCCCGCCGCACCGCCCCAGCAGTTGCCGGAGCGGTCAGCGCGGGCACGATGACCTCGTCGCCGTCGCCGATACCCAGGGCTGACAAAGCAATGCTCAGCGCCGCAAATCCAGAACCAACCGCGACCGCGTATCGCGCCCCGAGATAACGCGCGAATTCATCTTCGAATGCCGATGTTTCGGGACCCAGCAGGAGATGGCCGCTGTCCAACACCCGGCGCAGAGCATCTTCGATTGGGCCACGATGGCGGCCGAGTCGGCGCGCAGGGTCTGCTTGCGGTATGATCGTCGCCGCTGGAGCATTCCTTGACACGTGCTCAGCGCTTCCGGTTCGCGTCATATTCGGCAGCCGCCAGGCACAACATTATGCTGCCCTTATGGAACTCCGACAGGTCAAGCCAGACGCCCTCCGGCAGATAGAGCCCGGGCCCGCGCTTTGTCAGGCGAAAGTGGCGCTTGGCCCCCGTCAGACACGCTTCCGATTCCTGCACCATGGCGAGGCATGCTCCCTCAATCATCCACAGGAACTGATCGCAGGACACCACATGCTGCGCCCGATGCTTTTCTTGCGGGACATCAGCGATGACAAAGGTGCGAACGGGCGTAAAGGGCAACGGTCGTACGCGTTCCAGGGCGAACAGCTGGCCGCGCGCATCACCGAACTGCGGGACGTCGAGGCAGCGAACGGCGTCGAGCCTGTTTGATGATTCGGTCATCTGGATCGCCGGCGAGTTGCCGGGCATGCTGCCGCCCCCATTTACTCCCTCATGCCTCGCTAGCACCCCTGCCAGACCAGCGCCGCAATTAGAGCCAAGGGTCTGGCCTTAGTCGACAAAAACGAAAACAATCATCTAGCAGTAATAGCATCGGGCCGGGGGACGCAATGGGACTTATCCGCAAGCTCGCCCACCGCGTACGAGTCGCGGGGCGGAGAATGGTCGGGTCGGCGCAGCCACGCGTGGTGATGACCCTCCTTTGCCGAAACGAGGGCGATGTTATCGGCGAGCAGATCGCTTTCCATCTCGCAATGGGCGTGGACCTCGTTATCGCCATGGACAATAATTCCCATGACAACACTGTTGCGTTGCTCCAGCACTTCGAACGAGCCGGCAAGTTGCGGCTGCTACGTCAGCCCGACCGCAACTTCGACCAAGGCGGCTGGGTCACTTCTATGGCACGTATGGGCGCGCTCGAGCACGGCGCCGATTGGATCATAAACAGTGACGCCGATGAGTTCTGGTGGCCCGAATCGGGCGACTTCAAGTCGACCCTCGCCGCACAACCGAAGAAAGTGAACCTTGTCGTTGCACAGCGCGTGAATTTTCGGCCATCGAGATTAGATGATCGGCCATTCTACGAGCGGATGTTGGTACGCGAACTGGTTTCGGAAAAGTTCCGAGGTGGCAAGCTGGAACCGAAGGTTGCCCACCGCGCATACCCCGATGTGAGAGTTCAGCACGGCAACCACGGCGTCAGCCTGGGCAGCCGCAAGCCCAAACGAGCGCCACACGGCACTATCCAGATCCTGCATTTTCCGATCCGGACCTATTCGCAATGGATGCGCAGAATCAACGAAGGCGCGGCGATACTGGAAGAGCACCCCGACCACACACCGTGGATCAGCGGCGGTTGGCGACACATGCGGGATCACTACGTGAAAGCCGGTACGCTGCGTACCTATTTCGAGAGCCTTGCGCTCGATCCCGCCGATATTGCCACCGCACCCGACAAGGCGTACTTGACGATCGATACGCGGATTCGCGACGTCATTCGGGCCAACCAGCGCCTGTTGCCCGTTATGCAAGCCTGCAATACGGCCACTGGACCAATCATAGGTGTTTCCTAATCTCGGCCGCCACCTGGTCGGGCGTCGCATCGGGCCCGAAATGGGCGACGTATTTGCCGTCCGCGTCCATCAGGTAGATGAGGAGCGTGTGATCCATCAGGTACTCGTCCGATGTCGCGCCGGGCGCCTTCTGATAGAAGACGCGATAGGCCTTGGCGGCCTGGGCGATCTGCTCCCTGGTGCCGGTCAGGCCCACCATGCGCGGATGGAAGGCGCCGACGTATTCCTTCAGCACCTCCGGCGTGTCGCGCTCCGGATCGACGGTGATGAGGATCGGCGCGACGCGGTCGGCCGCGACGTCCAGCTTGTCGAGCGCGGCGCTCATCACGCCGAGCGCCGTCGGGCAGGCATCGGGGCAATAGGTGAAGCCGAAATAGATCAGCATCAGCCGCCCCTTGAAGCTCTGGTCGGTGACGGTGTTGCCGTTCTGGTCCGTCAACTCGAACGGCCCGCCGATCAGCGCCTCGCCGGCGGGGGTGTCGCTCACGCTGCGCTGATACAGCTGATAGAGCAGGAGGCCGCAGATCACCAGGACGGCGAGGAGAACGGCGGTCAGCGCGCGGCGTATCCAGGGCGAGTTCATGCTGCGATGGCGGTTCTCTGTGGGCGCGCTCAGTAGGCCTGCAGGCTCTTGAGCAGCGCGTGGGTGTTCGGGTTCTTGAACCTGCCTTCCATCACGATGCCGCGCGGGGTCGCGCCCTCGCCATAATAAGCCCGGTTCCAATCGTCCTTCTTGATGATGCCGGCGCCTTCGAAGGACACCCCGCCGAACAGGCCCGCCGTCTTGGCAAAGCTGTAGACGTCGGCTTGGAAGTTCGTGGTGGTGTCGGCGCCGAGGCCCTTGCCGATCGGCCCGACCGCGATCGACATGTCGCCGCCGAACTTGAGCTGGTTGGTGAGCACGGCGTTCAGCGCCTTGTCGCTCATGATGGTCAGCACGACCTCGCTCACCTGGCCGCCGATCTGCAGGCCGAGGCTGCCGGCCGCCAGATCGTAGAAGGCCGGCTGGCTCCAGCCGTCGGCATGCCGCGCCGAAAGAACGCCGCGGCCGCCCTCCGCGCCCAGGATGAAGCCGCCCTTGTAGAGCTCCGGGAAGATCAGGACAGCCTTTGCGCGCTTCGTGTATCCGGGGAGCTCGCCGAACTCGACCGAGGTGATCAGCTTCTCGAAGGTGATGCGCGCCTTGTCGATCAGTTCCTGCTGCGGCGTCAGTGCCCGTGCCGCGCGCGCACCGAGCGCGGCAGCCGGCACGGCCAATCCGGTGAGCATGAGAGAGCGGCGAGTCAACATGGCAGTCTCCTGATCGTCCGACGAAAGCCGGCCCGGTGCGTTCCCGGCGACTCGGGGCGGCAAGGTCGGTTCAAGAGATAGCCAGCGGAATGAGGCAGCGCAATGGCGGCGCCGGCCCCGGAGCCTCACAAGCGCGTCAAGGCCTGTGGATGCTGGTTGACGGTGACGATCCGCCATGCCGCGCCTTCCGTGCCGCCCTCCAGGTGGTCCATGCGCGTTACGGAGCAGGTGTCGACCGCGAAGCCCAGCGCCCGCTCCGGCTCGATGCCCAGCGCGACCGCCAGGGCCGCCCGGATTGTGCCGCCATGGACGACGGCCACGATGTCCTTCCCGGCATGCGCCGCGGTGATGCGGTCCATCGCCGCCGCGACGCGCGCGACCACATCCTCGAAGCTCTCGCCTCCCGGCGGACGCTCGCGCGCGGGCGCATGCCAGAAGCGGTGATAGGCGCCGTCGCGCCGCGCCTCCAGCTCGGCATAGGTCAGGCCCTGCCAGTCGCCGAAATGCTGCTCGGCCAACTCGCTGGTGATGATGGGCGCGGGCATCGTCTCCATGACGCGCGCGGCCAAGATGGCCGACGCCGTCTGGTGCGTGCGCTTCAAATGGCTGACAAGCCAGATTGCGCCATGCGGCAGCGTGCCGGCGAGATGCTTGAAGTGCGCCGCGTCCGCGCAATCCGCCTCGAGATCATCCTGGCCATAGATGCGGCCATTCATGCCAATCACCGGCGCATGCCGCACGAACCACCAGCGGGTCACCGTGTGGATCATGCCGCATATAGCTGGATGGGGGTCTCGAAGCCTTTCAGGCTGTACTCCTGAGGGCGGCTGCCGACCAGTTCCGACGAAACACGGTCATAGACCGCCTGGGTCAGCAGGATCTCGCCGGCGGCGGCGACCGACTGCGCCCGCGATGCGGTATTCACGACGGTGCCGATCGCGGTCAGATCGCGATGCGACCGTCCGAACTCGCCGAAGCTGAGCTCGCCGCAATGGATCCCGATGCCGATCCCGAGGTCGCCGCCGGTCAAGCCGGGCAGCGTCTCGCGCCTGACCCTCCATCGATCCTGGATCGCGCGCGCCGCCAGCACCGCCTGGAGGGTGTGGTCGTCCTGCCTGATCGGAAAGTTGAAGATGACCATGATGGCATCGCCAATGGTCTTGTTGAGCAATCCGTCATGTTCCCAGATGGCGCTGGCGCATTCGTCGTAGAAGGCGTCCAGCAATCCCGACATCGCATCCGGCGATTGGGTTTGCGACAGGCTGGTATAGCCGCGCAGATCGGCGAACAGCACCGTCGCATCGAGCGTGATCTTGCGGGCACGCATCACGGTCGAGAACATCAGCTCGCAGATCGTGCAGATGTTGGGATTCATCCGACTTGGGCGAATGCCGAATGCGCGAAACGGCACCGAAGCGACACCGCGCAGCGGCACCGGCAGATACAACTGCTGCCAGCAACCTTTACAGATCTTCGCCAGGTGCAGAGTCATCGCGTGTTCGGGACGCTCGGGTTTCTATTGGCAGCATAGCGGCTGTCATGGGCGGCGACGAGGGCGTTCTACCTGACTATGCTAGCGCGACGAGGTTGATGAAGATGGCGAGCTGCGCCATCTCCTGCGCGGCGCCGAGCACGTCGCCGGTATAGCCGTGGATGTGGCGGCGCGCGACCTCGGAGACCAGGAAGGCCGCGACGATGGCGACCACCAGGCTGACCAAGGCGGCGCCCGGACCGCACGCGAAGGCGGCGATCAGCAGCGCGATGCCGAGGCCCTGATAGGTGGCGGCGGCCGACGGCTTGCCCGCATCGACCGCGAGCCCGCTGGCGCGCGCCAGCGGCAGCGAGCGCATGATGATGGGCAAGGTCGCGCGGCCCATGGCATGGGCGGTGATGAGCGCGCCGGCCACCAGCCACGGGCTGCCCAGCCCGACCAGGGCGCTGACCTTGATCGCGGTCGAGAAGCCGAGCGCCAGCACGCCATAGGAGCCGATCCGGCTGTCGCGCATGACCATGAGCTTGCGCTCGCGGTCGCCGCGCACGCCCAGCATGTCGGCGAAATCGGCGAGCCCATCCTCGTGCAGCGCGCCGCCGACGATCACGGTCGCTGCCACGGCAAGCAGCGCCGCCAACAAGCCGGACAGGCCGATCTCCATCGCCAGAAGATAGATGAGGGACCCGATCAGCCCGATCACGGCGCCGGCGATGGCAAAGGCGCGCGCGGCCTCGGCGGTCTGGCCCGGTGGGGACTTGAACGGCAGGCGCGTGAAGAAGCCGATGGCCAGCCGGATCTCCCGCCACCATTGGCCCGGATGCCAGGCAGGCCTGCTCGCGTTCTGCCCGGTCGCCGCGGAAGCCGAGCGGGGCGGTCTGGATTGGTCGTTCATGGCCCTGTTGTGCCGTCGATCGATGCCCGATTGCCAGAACCCCATATGCGGGTGCAGAAGAACGGCCGCAAGGTTTCCGTGCGCAGAGCTAGCGCGCAAATCTTAACGAAACGCCCGTCAGGAGCCAACCTTGGATACCCACGCCGCCGCCAGCTTCGCCGAGCTTCGCCGCATCCTGGCAGAATTTCCGGGCCCCGACGTGAAAGCGGCGACCACGGCCGCCGAACGCGAGGTGCAACTGACCAAGCCGACCGGGGCCCTGGCGCGGCTGGAAGAGGTCGCAAGCTGGCTTGCCACGTGGCAAGGCAGGCATCCGGGCGCGGTCAACCATCCGCGCGTCGCGGTGTTCGCCGGCAATCACGGCGTGGCCGATCTCGGCGTTTCCGCCTATCCCAAGGAGGTCACGCAGCAGATGGTGCTGAACTTCCAGGCGGGCGGCGCGGCCATCAACCAACTTTGCAAGAATGCCGATGCGGATCTGCGCGTCTATGAGATGTGCCTGGACCAGCCGACCAAGGACTTCACGCAAGAACCGGCGCTGAGCGAGGAGGAAGCCGCGCGCGCCATGGCCTATGGCATGATGTGCGTGGAGCCGGGAATCGACCTGCTTTGCGTCGGCGAGATGGGCATCGCCAACACCACCAGCGCCGCAGCCATTGCCGCGGCCATGTTCGGCGGCAAGGGCGCCGACTGGGCGGGACCGGGCACCGGCGTCAAGGGCGCGCAACTGGCGCGCAAGGCCGAGGTGATCGATCGCGGGCTCGCCCGCCACCGCGACAGTCTCGGCGACGGGTTCGAGATCATGCGCTGCCTCGGCGGGCATGAGTTGGCGGCGATCGCCGGCGCGGTGATCGCCGCGCGCATCGCGCGCGTGCCGGTGCTGCTGGATGGGTTCGCCAGCACGGCCGCGGCCAGCATCCTGCTCAAGGCGCACCCCGGTGCGCTCGACCACTGCCTGGTCGCGCATTGCTCGGCCGAGCCCGGCCACCGGCGGCTGCTAACGGAAATTGGCAAGAAGCCGTTGCTAGATCTCGGCATGCGGCTGGGCGAAGCCTCGGGCGCGGCGCTGGCGATCCCGATCGTGCGCGCCGCTGCCCTGTGCCATGCGGGCATGGCGACCTTTGCCGAGGCCGGCGTAAGCAACAAGGACTGAGTCCCAGAAACCGAACCCCAGAACCGAACCCCAGCAACCAAGCCCGGCAACCGAGCCTCTGCACCCCGTGAGTGATCCAACTTCTTCCGACGATCCCGAATCGGCGCGCGCCTTCATCCTGGCGCGGCTGGGCCTGAGCGGGCCGCTCTGGCCGGCGGAACGCGCGGCCGAGGAAGCCAGGAAGCTCGGCATGATCCAGATCGATTCGATCCGGGTGAACGGGCTCAGGAACCACGAGATCGCCTGGGCCGCGCGCACCGACGCGCCGATCGAGGAACTCTACCAGCTGTTCTACCGCGAGCGCGGGATGCTGGAGACGCATTACCCGCAATTCGCCACGCGGCGCGACTGGCTGCCGTGGTTCGTGAAGGATTTCGGCCGCACGATCCGGAACACCGAGCGGCTGCGCGAGCTGCGCCCGATGATGCGCCGGCTGAAGAAGCGCATGCGCGCAGAGGGGCCGATCTCGCCCGCCGACCTCGATAGCGAGCGCGTGCCAGGCGGCTTCAACACCATCAAGCTCTCCACCCGGGCGCTGGACTACCTTTTCTATCTCGGCGAGGTGCAGATCGCCGGGCGCACGAAGCACTTCCATCGCATGTTCGACCTGACCGAGACGGTGGCGCCGGAGCTGCTGACCAGGCATCGTCCCACGCGCAGGCAGGAGCTGGAGTTCTTCGTGCGCTCCGCCGCCTCGGTGCTGAAGCTGGCGACGCGCGAGCAATTGGCCGAGCGCACCTCGCATCATATCGGCACCTGGCGGGACGGCGGGCTGCCGGTCGGGCGAAAGGCGGTGGATCGCGCGATCAGTCAGGGCGTCATCGCCGAAGCGCCGTTCGCGCGCGCCGCCAACGGCGCGCCGCTCTATGCGCTGGCGGAAGACCTGGATCAGCCGATCCCCGAGACCGACGAGATCGTGCGCATCGTTCCGCCGCTCGACAACCTGCTGTTCAACCGCCGGCGCCTCACCGAGCTGTTCGGCTTCACCTACAAGTTCGAGGCCTACACGCCGCAGGACCAGCGCCGCTTCTATTTCGCGATGCCGATCCTCTACCGCAACCAGGTTGCCGGGCTGATCGACATCAAGAAGGATGGCGAGGCCTGGCGCATCGTCGGGCTGGAACTGCGGACCAAGGTGCCCGAGGAGGGCCTGCGGGCAGCCATCCACCGGCTCGGGCGAATCGCCGGGGCGGTGCGGGTGGAGGCGCCGGGGATTGCGCCGGCTCGCCTGCGCCGCGCGCTCAGCGGCCGGATAGACCTATAAGCGGTTGAGTAACGCGGCATAATGCCGCTCCGGCAGCGCCGCCGCCAGGGAGCGCGCTTGCCATGAATGCGCCCCGGCGGCAATAGTCCCGCTCATGAGCCACCTGACAGCAGACAGCGCCTCCGCCGGGATGGCCCCTGGCGTCCGAACGAAGCGGCGCACGGTGGGCCGCGTGCGGCTGCGCACGCTGCTCATCATCCGCTGGATCGCGGTGGCGGGACAGGCGCTCACGCTGCTGGTGGTGCATTTCGTGCTGGGCTTTCCGATGGCGATCGGGTGGGCCGGTGCGACTGTGGCAGCCCTGGCCGCCGTCACCTTGGCCGCGCAGGTGCGGCGCCCGCAATCGGAGCGCCTGACGGACCGGGAATCCGCGCTCTATTTCGCATTCGACATCCTGCAGCTCGCGGTGCTGCTCTACCTCACCGGCGGGCTCAACAATCCGTTCTCGGTGCTGGTTCTGGCACCGGTGACGGTTTCCGCCGCCGCCCTCTCCACGCGCAGCACGATCGGCCTCGCGGGACTCGCGATTGCTTGCGTAGTGTTCCTGGCGATCGAGCACCAGCCGCTGCCCTGGCCCGAAGGCGCGTTCGACGTGCCGGACATTTTCGTGGCCGGATACACCATCGCGCTGATCCTCGCGGTCATCTTCCTCACCTTCTATGTCTATCGCGTGGCGCAGGAATCGCGGCGCCTGTCCGATGCGCTGGCGGCGGCGCAGGCCGCGCTGGACCGCGAGCAGCGAGTCTCCTCGCTTGGCGCCCTCGCCGCCGCAGCGGCGCATGAGCTGGGCTCGCCGCTCGGCACCATATCGCTGATCGCGAAGGAGCTGGCGCGCGACCTGCCGCCGGATTCGGACCACCGCGCCGACGCCGACCTGCTGGTGAGCCAGAGCGAGCGCTGCCGGCAGATCCTGGCCGACCTCTCCCGCAAGCCGGACCAGAGCAAGGACCATTTCAACGTGCTGCCTGCCGGGCTGCTGGTGGAGCTGGCCGCGGCGCCGCATGCCCGCCCGCACGTGGCCTTGCGCATCGAGTCCTCGCCCGATCCGGCGGAACCGCGCGACCCCGTCATCCCGCGCCGGCCGGAGATCATGCATGGCCTCGGCAACCTGCTGCAGAACGCCATCGAGTTCGCGCGCGAGGAGGTGAAGGTGTTGATCGCCTGGACGCGCGACGCGATCGTCATCACCATCACCGATGACGGACCGGGATTCCCCGCCGACGTGCTGCGGCGGCTGGGCGATCCCTACCTCTCCGGCGGCAGCGAAGGGCTGGACCAGACGCAGCGCCAGGGCGATCATATGGGCCTTGGCATCTTCATCGCGCAGAATTTGATCGAACGGACGGGTGGCACCGTCGGTTTCAGCAACAACGAATATGGCGGCGCCGAAGCGCGCGTGTCCTGGCCGAGGAGCGTCCTAGGATGAATGAGAAATCGAAGTCCCTGCTGATCGTGGACGACGACACGGTCTATCGGCAGCGCCTGGCGATGGCCATGGAGAAGCGCGGCTTCATCGTGCGGCAGGCCGAGAGCGTCGCCACGGGCATGGCCGCCGCCAAGGCCGAGGCGCCGAACTACGCCGTGGTCGATCTGCGGCTCAATGACGGAAGCGGGCTCGACATCGTGACCGAGATCCGCAACGCCAATCCCGATTGCCGGGTGGTGATGCTGACCGGCTACGGCAACATCGCGACCGCGGTCGCCGCCATCAAGCACGGCGCCGCCGACTACCTGCCCAAGCCCGCCGATGCCGACCAGGTCGAGGCCGCGCTGCTGGAGGACAAGACCGCCTTGCCGCCGCCGCCCGAGCAGCCGATGACCGCCGACCGCGTGCGCTGGGAGCATATCCAGCGCGTGTTCGAGCAATGCGACCGCAACGTATCGGAGACCGCGCGGCGCCTCAGGATGCACCGCCGCACCCTGCAGCGCATCCTCGCCAAATACGCGCCGCGGGGTTAGCGGGCGAGGCCCATCCCATCGATCAGGCGCCCCTGGTAGAGCGTGATGCCGAGCGCTTCGCCGGCTTTCAGGCCGTCCTCGCTGTCGACGCGGCAGAGCACGACGCGGTCTCGGCCGATCCGCGCAATCGCGGATTTCAGCGCCTCGCCGCGGTGGCCGGCGGCATCGTCGTAGAGGCTCGGCGTCCAGGTGACCTTGACGAAATCGAAGCCCAGCCAGTCGCGGTCGATCAGCGGGAGGTTGAGATGCTTCACGCCGTCGAGGACGATCTTGTAGCCGCGCTCCTTCAGGAAGTCGCGGGCGAACAGGTATTCGTGGGGCTCGTTGATGATGTCAAGCGCCGGCAGCTCTATTGCGAGCGAGCCGCGGTCCTTCACGTTGGTCGCGCGATCGAACTCCAGGAACTCGGCGGAGAGCACGGTCCGCACGTTGAGGTTGAGCGCCGCGGCGCGCAGCAGCGGCAGCAGCTCGCGCTGGGTCATCAGCACCAGCATGCGCCGGTCGAGCACGCGCGTGAGGTGCCGGAACAGGAAGTCGTCCGCCGTCACGTTGTGCCCGGGCAACAGCGCCTGGGCCAGGTCGTACATGGAGAAATAGAGCTCGTGGAACATCCGCTCGGGCGGGAGGCCCGGAGCCAGCGCGCAGACATCCTGCCGTCGCAGCATGTTGCCGAGGTCGGCATGCTCGATGGCGCGCTCGATCTGCTCCAGATGCATGGGGCGGATCGCTACCCCGCCGAGGAGCCGGCTGACCGCGGTCTGCGCGCCGACCGAGTCAAGCGCGGCGCGGCGCTGCTCGTGCAGATGATGCGCGCGCTGCACCAGCGCGTCGTAGTCGCGCTCGAGCTCATACCAGGTGAAGAACTGCGATTCGTCCCCGCCGATGAACAGCGGATCATCGGCGAGCAGCGCGCGGACCTGGCTCACGTACCGCTCGACATCCGCGAGCCCCGCGCCCCTGGTCAGGACGATCATGTTCCGGTTGTGCATCTCGTAGATGCCTGCGTCGAACCTGCGCGCGAGCGGCTCCAGCGTGCGCCGCACGATGCGCAGATGATGCGGCTGCTGGTGATAGGGCCGGAGCAGGCTGAGGTGAAGCTCGCAGGCGGCGCGGCCGGCGCGGTGCCTCCCCAGGCGCGCAACGAAATCGAGGAGCAGCTCCTCGTAGGTCAGTGCGCGCGCATCTCTGGTCCACTCGGTCATCCGGCCCGCCATGGAGCGCGGCTGGCGGCACCCCGGCGATAGCTTGCGGGCGGCATGGTAAATGAACCGCTAAGGATGCGGAACGGTCCCGGCGGGCGCGTCAGCGGCGATGCAGCCACCAGCCCATTTCGTTGATGGAGAAGACCGGGTTGTAGTGGCGCACCGACTTCGCTGCCACCACCGATGCGATCTGGTTGTCCAGGAGCATGGCGTCCTCCCCGACATAGACGACCAGGACCGCGTGACCGAGATTGAGGTTGAGATCCTGCACGGCCACCACGCGCATGTCCTCGATCGGGACACCGAGCGCCTTCAGCGTGAAATACTTGGAGATCGCGTAGTCCTCGCAATCGCCGTTCTTCTTCAGGAACTGGTAGGGCGTCGCCCAGTAATCCTCCTCCCCCCAGTTGTTGATGTCGAGAATGTAGCGGCGCGTGTTGAAGGCGCGATTGACCTCCTTGATCTGGGTCGCCCGGTCCTTGCCCTGCATCTCGGCGATGAACTCCTTCCAGCCCTTGGCGGTGCAGGTGGCGCTTTCGCACGGACTGACGCCCTCCTGGAACCGGTCGAGCATGCCGAGCCATTTCGGGAAGCGCTGGGTCTTCTTCGAGAACAACTCGATCGAGCCGAAGAGCTTGGGATACTTGCGCGCCTCTGCGGGGCCGGCGTCGAACGTGACGAGCAGCAAGCCCGCGAGAACCATGATGCGGGCCATGATGCGGACCCTGATATCGAGCGGGCGCCGCGCTGCGGAGAATGACCGTCCCGTTCGTTGCATGCCTGGTACCAGCGGCGTCCATGAGCGAAAAAATTCACCGCCTTCGCGGCCGGCAGAGTCTACGGCCAGGGTTAACGAACCGTTAATTGGACCGGCCCGAAGATCATGCTAGGTTGTATGAGACTATAAAAACATGTGCAAACTCAAGAATTGAGGGGAGCGGCAATTGGTGGAGCGTGGCACGTCCCCCACGCACTCGAGGGCGAACGAGGGGAATACGGGGGAATCCTCCGCCGGCATGTTCGGGTCCGGTGGCTCACAGCGCGGCTTCGATCTCAAGATTCTGTTTCCGGCGATCATCCTGATCGTGCTGGGGGTGGTCGGCATCTGGGCCATCAACCGATTCGTGAACGAGGAGCGCGAGCGCGAGCTGACGCAATGGCAGGTGCGCCTCGGCATCGTCGCGGATAGCCGCGTCGCCGAGGTCAACCGCTGGCTCAGCGGGAATCTCGCCGATCTCAACGCGCTGGCGGACAATGAATCGGTGCAGCTCTATGTCGGGTCGATCGACGAGTTCGGCAGCGATCCCGCGCAGCAGGATCAGGTCGACGGCTTCCGGCAGTATCTGCGCAACCTGCTGCAGGTGGCGGCGATGCGCGGCGGGTTCGGCGAAGCGGGCCAGGATGCGCAGCTCAACTTCAACCAGGCCCGGGTCGGCACCGGCGGCATCCTGATCGTCAACAACGAAGGCAGCGTGGTGGCGACCTCACCGGACGCGCCACCTTTCGACGGCGCGCTGCGGGACTTCGCGGCGGCAGTGGCGCCGGGCGAGTCGACCACCGGGCCGCTGACGATGGATGCGCGCGGCGAGCCGACCATGACCTTCGTCGTGCCGCTCTTCGCGGTGCAGTCCGACCAGGCGGCGACCGCCCAGATCGGCCGCATCATCGGCGTGAAGCGCATCGCCCGCGAGCTCTATCCCCTGCTGCGCCAGCCGGGCGACACGACGCAGACAGCGATCACCGTCCTGCTCGCGCGGGCCGATGACAAGGTCTTCTATCTCTCGCCGATCCAGCGCCCGGGCGAGATGGCCGAGCCGCTGGGGCTCAGCATGGAGCTGTCGACGCCTGATCTCGACTCGGCCTATGCCGTCACGGTCGGCAACGGCTTCGCCGTGGACAAGAAGGACCATGGCGGGCGCCCGGTGCTGGTGGCCGCGCGCGCGATCACCGGAGCGCCCTGGGTGCTGATGCACACGGTCTCATACGAAGAAGCGCTGGGCGCGGCGGACAACCGATTCCGTGCGCTGACCACGATTCTTGGCCTGGCGCTGGCGATGATCGCGGCCGCGATCATCGCGGTGTGGCGCCACGGCTCCTCGCGCCGCGCAGCCGAGGCGGCCGCGCGTTCGCAGGCGCTGGCGCAGCAATACGAGGCGCAGAAGGACCTGCTGCAGCTCGTCACCGACAGCCAGCCGACCAGCATCTTCATCCTCGACACCCAGAACCGCTTCCGCTTCGCCAATGGGGAGGCCAGCAAGGCGGCCGGCATTACGCCGGCGGAGATGCTGAACAAGGACATCGCCGCGGTGCTCGGGCCGGCGAGCGCCAGGCGCTATCTCGAGCTCAACGAGCAGGCGCTGAGGGCGGGCGCACCCATCAACAACGTCGCGCGGATCGAGACTGATGGCGGCCGCAAGGTGCTACGGTCCGAGCACATCCCGCTCAAGGAACGCTCGGGCGCTACCGCCGGCGTGCTGACGGTGGAGCACGACATCACCGACGTGGTGACGGAGCGCGAGAAGCGCGCGCGCACCCTGCAGAATCTGGTCAAGACCCTGGTCAGCGTGGTCGATCGGCGCGATCCCTTCGCCGCCAACCACTCCACGCGCGTCGCGCGGGTCTCGCGCGCGGTGGCGCGCGAGATGGGCCTGACCGAGACGGAGATCGACACGGCGGAGATCGCGGCCAATCTGCTCAACCTCGGCAAGATCACGATCCCGCCGGAGGTGCTGGCCAAGACCAGCGACCTGACCGAGGATGAGCGGCGCCTGCTGCGCAACTCGGTGCAGGCCAGCGCCGACATCATCCAGGATATCGAGTTCGACGGACCGGTGGTCGAGACGCTGCGCCAGGCGCAGGAGCGCTGGGATGGCAGCGGACAGCCGCGCGGGCTGAAAGGCGAGGACATCCTGATCACCGCGCGCATCATCGGCGTCACCAACGCCCTGGTGGGCATGGTCAGCGACCGCGCCTTCCGCCAGGGCATGCCCTTGGACGCCGCGATCGAGGTCCTGTTCAAGGAGGCCGGCAAGGCCTATGACCGCAAAGTCGTGGCGGCCCTCGTGAACTACCTCGACAACCGCGACGGCCGCAGCCAGCTTGCCGACATGGCGGCGGCGGAATAGCTACATCACCACGGCAGGTCCGGGTCGGCGATCCGGGCGAGCCGGCGGCTGGCGGTCAGCGCGACGCCGAGGATGAGGCTGCGCCGCCGGTTCCCGTTGATCGGCTGCGTCTCCCCCTCGCGTCGGATCGAGCCGCCATGCGCGTCGGCGCAGATGAGGCCGACATCCTCCGGCAGCAGGCCAAGCGGAAAGTCCGGCGCGACGGCAAAGTAGAACCGGTCGCAGAACTCGAGATAGTCGCGCCACTTGCGGTCGGCGGCGAAATCGGCGCGCGATGACTTGATCTCGACAATGGCCACCTGCCCCGCGCCGTCGATGGCGAGGATATCGGCGCGACGGCCGTTGCCGAGGGTGTATTCGGCGATTGCCGCGTAGCCGAGGCCCTCCAAGAGCCTGGTCGCGCCGCGCAGGATGCGCGCCGCCGTCGCGGGAAATTCCGGATCGGGATCGGTCATGGCGGCATCCTCCGATGATCGCGCGCCGCTTCGCAACCCCCGCCCGCGACCACCCGCCCGAAGCCCCGGCCATGATGGCCCGCGCCTGGCGTCCGCGGCCGCCGTCCACGCCCCTTGTCCGTAGGGGCGCCCGCCAGTATCAAGGCCGCGATGGACGATCCGCTGGCCGACCCCTTGCTTCGCTCCCAGCCTCCCCAGCGGCGCGGCGGCCGGATGCGGCGAGTCATGCGGCGGCTCGGCCGCATCTGCGTCCTGGTCATCGGCGTCACCGTCGCGCTCACCGCGCTCTATCGGTTCGTGCCGCCGCCGCTGACGCCGCTGATGGTGCTCCGCCTTTTCGACGGCAATGGACTCGCCAAGGACTGGGTGTCGTACGACGCGCTCTCGCCCAACCTCATGCGGGCCGTGATCGCGGCGGAGGACAGCGGCTTCTGCGCGCATTGGGGCTTCGATTTCGAGGCGATCCTTCAGGCGCTGCGGCACAACGAGAGATCGGGCCGCCTGCGCGGCGGCAGCACGATCAGTAACCAGACCGCCAAGAACGTGTTTCTGTGGCCGGGCGATACGTTGGCGACACGCTATGCGAGGAAGGCCATCGAGCCCTATTTCACGCTGCTGGTCGAATCGATGTGGGGCAAGCGGCGCATTCTCGAGGTCTACCTCAACGTCGCCGAATGGGCCCCGGGGATCTATGGGGCAGAGGCGGCGGCGCGACACCATTTCGGCAAACCGGCGGCGGAACTGACCCGGCGCGAGGCGGCTCTACTGGCGGCCGTGCTGCCGAACCCCCGACGTTTTTCCGCCGGCAAGCCCAGCGGCTATATCTCGCGCCGGGCCAGGCAGATCCAGGCCTGGATGAATGACCTTCCCGACCCGAAGGCGGACCCCTGCCGGCGGATGTAACACGGATTTCTTGCGTTTGTCACAAATGGGTGTGTGATTTACGCTCGAAAAGCGATACCGGCGTTAACCATTCTTGCCCTTGAATCGGCCGCCGAATCCTCGGCGCGATCCCCGACCGGATCGCGCGGTAAACCAATTATCCATGATCGAGGCAGACAATCTGCCGCTGGCAATCTGCCGCTGGCCCTGTGGAGGAGATGCGGGGTCGCCGCGAGCACGCCTTTGCAGCCATGAGCACACGGATCGGATGACTTTACGCCGCCGGGCCCTGGACACCCACGATGCCGAGCAGCGGCAGACGCGCCGCGCGCTGGCGGTGCTGGTGGTCGTCGTTCTGGCCCTGGCAGCAATCGGCGCGAGCGCGGCAAGCTGGCAGTTGCACAAGGCGCAATATGCCGAGAGCCAGATCAATTTGCGGCGATTCGCCCAGGCCGTCACGGAGCAGACCGCGTGGGAGCTGCGCCAGCTCGACACCGTGCTGGTTCTCGCCAGCACGTGGCTGGGCCGCACCGAGAACCTCGATGCCTATGGCAGCTCGCGCCTGCAGGAGCGTGTGCAGCCGCGCTTGACCGCTCTGCCCTCCGTGCACAGCGTCATCGTCAGCAACCACGAAGGCACGCTGCGCATCGTGACGCGCGAAACCGCCGAACTGCCCATCACCGGCTTCGACCCCCGGCCGCTGTACGAATACTACCGTGCCCATCCCGATGCAGGCCTGACCATCGGCGCGCCGTTCAAGCTGGCCGGCACCGGCCAGTGGGCGCTGCCGATCAGCCGGCCGATCATCACCGGCAACGGCACGCTGACCGGCGCGGTCACCCTGGTGGTGGATACGCCGGTGCTCGCCGAGCGGTTCCGCCTGGTACGGCCGACGAGCAATCATCATGTGGCGCTGCTGCGGATCGACGGCACCCTGGTGATCGACGATACCGGCCGCGCCAGCATCATGACCGAAAGCTTCATCGGCACCCAGGCAACGGCCCCGATCGCGGAGGGCGACCGGGAGATCTGGATCACCGCGGATGGCACGGCCAGCCTCGCCCATCTGCGACGGGTCGGCGATTTTCCCCTGGTGGTCGCGGTCTCGCTGCCGCGCGCTGTGGTTACCAGCACCGTCCGCCACGCGCTCATCGTCATTTCAAGCGTGATCGCGGCGGCCGGCATCGGCCTTGCGTTGATCGCGGTCGGCCTTGGCCGGCGCATCCTGCTGAGCCAGGCACGCCTGCGCCAGCAGCGCGACTTCGTGACCCGCGTGCTCGATTCCGCCGACGTGATCGTGTTGGTCCAGGATGCGGTCGGAAGGCTGGTCAGCTGCAATGCCGAGGCCGAGAAGCTCGGCTATCCGCAGAGCGAGCTTCTCGCCCTCGACCCCTTCATCTATCTGGTGCCGCGCGAGGAACGGGAGACGGTCGCGGCCGCGCGCCGGCGCGCCCGTGGCGCCGCGACGCCGGAACCCTATGAATGCCACCTGCTGACCCGCGCGGGCGGTCGACGCCTCATCCGCTGGTCCACCACGAACTTGCCGGACACCGCCAGCCGGCACGGCTGGGTGCTGAGCGTCGGCACCGATGTGACCGAAGAACGCACGCAGCAGGACGCGATCGCGCGCAACAACGCAATCATGGACCGCGCCCAGTGGATCGCGCATATGTGCTATTGGACCGCGCGGCCGGAATCGGCGACCGGCGAGTGGGGGGACTGCACCTTCACCTACTCCGCCAATCTCCAGGACGTGCTCGGCCACAGCCTGGCCGAGATCGACGTGCCGCTCGCCACATTCATCGAGCGTTTCGTCCATCCCGACGACCAGGCCGAGATGGCCGAGGCCTATCGCGCGTTCTTCGAGGGCGACAACCAGCGCCTTGTCATCGCCTTCCGGCTCAAGCAGCGCGATGGCAGCTACCGCTCGATCCGCGATTTCGCCGAGAAGCGCGTCGGTGTCGAGGGCCGGCCCGTGGAGGTGGTCGGCCTGTCGCAGGACGTCACGCAGCAGACCGCGGCCGACGCGCTGCTGCGGGAGAGCGAGATCAAGCTGCGCCGCGCCCACCGCCTGGCCAAGCTGTGCTACTGGACGTACGATCCGGTCGCGGCATCCAGCAGCGATCGCCTCATTCTGTCCGGCGATGCCGAGGAGATCCTCGGCGTACCGTCGACGGAGGTCGACTGGTCCGATTCCAGCCCGCTCGTCACCATGGCCCATCCGGAGGATCGCGACCGCATCCTGAACGAATGGCACGCCTTCATGGCTTCGACCGAGACGACCTGGATCTTCGAGTACCGCCTGGTGCGCGGCGACGGGGAAATCCGGGACATCAGCGTCTCCGCCGAGAAGGTGGTGAACGACCGGGGGCCGATCGGCCAGGTCATCGGCGTTGTGCAGGACATCACCGACCGCAAGCGCAGCGACCGTGCGATCGCGCGCAACGAGACGCTGCTGCGCCACGCGCAACGCCTGTCGCGCGTTGGCTATTGGGTCTGGGAGCCGCGCGACATCGCGCAATCGCATGATCACGGGTGGCTGCACGTCTCCAGCGAGTTCGCCGACATCATGGGCGTGAAGGCAGAGGATGTCCCGCTCGAGGAAACCGATTTCGTGCGCATCTTCGTGCATCCCGACGACCAGAAGGCGGCCTATGCGGCGATCAATGGCTTCGTGCAGCGCAGCGCCGACCGCTATGTTGCGCAATGCCGCATCATCCGGCCCGACAAGTCGATCGCGCATGTGCACCTTGAGGCGGAGCGGCTGCGCGACGCGCAGGGGCGGATCCTCTACGAGCTGGGCGTCATCCAGGACATCACCGAGCAGCGCCAGCGCGAGCTGGAGCTGTTGACCGCCAAGCGCTCGGCCGAGATCGCCAACCGCACCAAGACGCAGTTCCTCGCCAACATGAGCCATGAGCTGCGGACGCCGCTGAACGCGGTCATCGGCTTCTCGCAGCTCATCCGCGACCAATCCTTCGGGGCGATCCCCGATCGCTATGTCAGCTATGCCGACGACATCAACAGCAGCGGCAAGCTGCTGCTCGCGCTCATCAACGACATCCTCGACATGTCGCGCATCGAGGCGGGCCAGCAGAAGCTGCTGGAGGAGGTCATCTCGGTCGATTCGGTGGTCAATGACTGCGTGCGCATGGTCACGTCCAAGGCGGCCGATGGCGGCGTGCGCCTGATCGTCGAGAACAAGGGCGCCCTGCCCGCGCTACGCGCCGACGAAAGGGCGCTGAAGCAGATCCTGCTGAACCTGCTGTCCAACGCGGTGAAGTTCACGCCGGAGGGCGGCGCGGTCACGGTCGCGGCCGAGGCGACGCGGGACCGCGGGCTGGCGATCACCATCAGCGACACGGGCATCGGCATCGCCGAGGACGTGCTCAAGGACCTGTTCCAGCCGTTCCGGCAGGCGGATTCCTCGATCAGCCGCCGCTTCGGCGGCAGCGGGCTGGGCCTTGCCATCAGCAAGAAGCTAATGGAACTGCATGGCGGCGAGATCGTGGTCGAGAGCCATCCCGGCCGCGGCACGCACGTGACGCTGTGCATGCCTGCCGAGCGGGTTGTGGCCGCGGCCGGCCCGGCGCAACGCCTCCAGGCCTAGCGGGGCCGTCTAGGGATAGCGGACCTCCACCACCACGGCCCAGGGCCGGTCGCCGGTCATGGGCAGCAATCCATCTGGACCGACCTGGCGCACGGTCTTGGAGACGGAATTGCGCACATTCCCGCCGATGCTCTCCAGCCGCCCGCCTTCATTGAAGACGACGACATCACAGTGCATCGGCGTGCCGTCGGGGATATCGTAATAAGCGGCGATCCTGGCGCCTGCCCGGGTCGCGCAGATGAGGTCGCCCGGACGCGGACTGTAGAGCCGGGCATCGCGCAGCACGAAGCGCGCCGCCGGCTCGGTCCCGTTGCGGGCGATCAGGCGCAGATAGTCGGCATGCAACCCGCTCGGCGCGAAGGATTCCGGTGACGCGCCCGCCTCCAGCATCAGCCAGGAGATGAAGGCCGCGGACCATGGCTTGTCGCAATCATAGCCCGACCAGTCCTCCTCAACGCTGCGCCAATAGGCGGCGACCCGCGCCGCGCCGCGCCGCTCGTCCTCCCACGTTCCGACCGGATCGATCCGCTCCCGCCCGCCATCGAGGTAGACGGTCTGCCCGCCGAACGCATTCCATTCGGCGTCGGCCAACCGTAGGATGTTGCCCTTGACCAGCGCGGGATCGACCGGCGGACGCCGCACCGTCGGCTGGGTCGCGCAGGCAGCCAGCACCGAGCCGAGCACAGCCACCAGGCACATCCTTCGCCACAAACCGACCGCCGCTTTCATGATTCCACTCCCGCTTCGTCATCCGGCCAGACTGTCATGAAGCTGCGAATTTTGGCAGTGGGTCGGGCCAGGAGCGGGCCGGAAGCGGCGCTGATCGCGGAATATCAGAAGCGCCTGCACTGGCCGCTCGCCATCGAGGAGGTGGAGGAGAAGCGGCCGCTCTCCGGCGCCGAGCTCAAGGCGCGCGAGGGCGCCTTGCTGCACGCCGCCATCGAGCGCGTCGCCAAGGCGGGCGGACGGCCGGTGATCGTCGCGCTGGACGAGCGCGGCAAGAGCCTGGGCAGCCGGGACTTCGCCGCACGCCTCAAGGCCTGGCAGGACCAGGGCGCGCCGGAGATCCTGTTCCTGCTCGGCGGAGCGGACGGGCTGGCGCCGGACCTGCGCGACCAGGCCAACTTTGTGCTATCGCTGGGGCTGATGACTTGGCCCCACCTCTTGGCGCGTGCCATGCTGGTGGAGCAGATCTACCGCGCGCAACAGATCCTGGCGGGGCACCCGTATCACCGCGACTGAGGGCAGAATGACACATCGTGGGGAACAGATCGGCCGCCGTATCCTGGCGGGCCTGCTGCTGGCGGCAACATTGCTGGCCGGATGCCTGCCCGAATCGGAGCATCCGGTCGCGGCGGCGGACCCGGCCAGGAACGACCCGCGGCTCTGGGGCTCGTGGCTGTCGACGGCCGAGGACGGCTACATGATCGCCCATGTGTTCGCGACCGAGGCGGGGACGCTCCAGATCGCGCTGGCGGAACACGGCGTGGAAGGCCTCGGCGAGGTCGAGACCTATGACGTTCATGTGACGAACCTGCCAGCGGGCGATTATCTGAATGTCGTGGTCACCGGCTCCGAACCCGGCTATCTGATCGCCGGATACCGCTTCGATGGGACCGACGCCCTGTCCGTATGGTTTCCGCGCAACACGGCGCTGGAGCAGGCGGTGGCGAGCGGCAAGCTGGCCGGCACCACCAAGGTGGAAGGCGGCGCGACGGATGTGCGCATCACCGCAACCCCGGAGCAGTGGCAAGCGTTCCTTGCGAAGCCGCCGGCCGATCTCTTCGACGAGCCCGTGAGCTTCGAGCGGATCGGCCCGGCTTATGTGGAACAACAGTGACCAAAAGAAGACAATGACGAATCCGACCAGGCGACCGAAACCGGTAGTGCTGTGCATCCTCGATGGATGGGGCCATCGCCCGCAGCCCGACAACAACGCCATCCAGCAGGCGAACACCCCGAACTGGAATGCCATGGTGCGCGAATGCCCGCACGCCCTGATCGACGCGTCGGAGCTGCATGTCGGCCTGCCCGAAGGGCAGATGGGCAATTCGGAGGTCGGCCATATGAATCTCGGCGCCGGCCGGGTGGTGATGCAGGATCTGCCGCGCATCGACCTTGCGATCAGCAAGGGCGAGCTGGCGGCCAATCCGCTGCTGAAGGACTTCATCGCGACGCTGAAGCGGAGCGGCGGCACCTGCCACCTGATGGGCCTGCTCTCCCCCGGCGGCGTGCACTCGCACCAGGCGCATCTGATCGCGCTGGCGAAGGCCCTGAGCGGCGCCGGTGTTCCGGTCGCGCTGCACGCGTTCCTCGATGGCCGAGACACGCCGCCGAGCAGCGCCAGGGACTATGTTTCGGAAGTCGCAGCGGCGATCACCGGCCTTCCCGATGTACGGTTCGCCACGGTCGGCGGGCGCTATTTCGCGATGGACCGCGACAAGAGATGGGAGCGCGTCGAACTCGCCTACGACACCTTCTTCGGGGAGGCGCCATATCGCGCGCCGAACGCGCTTGCCGCGGTCCAGGCCGCCTATGCGCGGGGGGAGACCGACGAATTCGTGAAACCGACGCTGATCGAGGGCTTCAACGGGATCAAGGACGGCGACGGATTGCTGATGGGCAATTTCCGCGCCGACCGCGCACGGCAGATCCTGACGGCGCTGGTCGATCCGGCGTTCGACGGTTTCCAGCGCAAGCATACCGCCACGTTCGCCGCCGCATTGGGCATGGTGGAATATTCCAGCGAGCTCGCGAAGCTCATGCCGGCCCTGTTCCCGCCGATGGAGCTGAGGGACACGCTGGGCGAGATCGCTTCCAAGGCGGGCTTGAAGCAGTTGCGCATCGCGGAGACCGAGAAATACGCGCATGTCACGTTCTTCTTCAACGGCGGGGAGGAGCGGCTGTTTGCCGGCGAGGAGCGCATCCTGGTGCCCTCGCCCAAGGTCGCGACCTATGACCTGAAGCCGGAGATGTCGGCCTATGAGGTGACGGACAAGCTGGTGGGTGCGATCGAGGCGGACAAGTTCGACCTCATCGTCGTCAACTTCGCCAACACCGACATGGTCGGTCATTCCGGGAATCTGACAGCGGCCATCAAGGCGGTCGAGGCGGTCGATCGCTGCCTCGGGCGGCTGCGCGCGGCGGTGGAAGCCAAGGGCGGCGCCATCCTGATCACCGCCGATCACGGCAACGCGGAGATGATGACGGACCCCATCACCGGCGAAGCGCATACGGCGCATACGCTGAACCGCGTGCCCGTCATCGTGGTGGGGGCGCCGGGCCGCGACGTGCTCGACGGCAAGCTGGCGGACGTGGCGCCCACCCTGCTGGAGCTGATGGGGTTGCCCAAGCCTGCCACCATGACTGGCCGCTCGCTGCTCACCACTCGTGAGGATACGCGCGCCCGTGCTTCCGCCTGACCTGTCGCTCGCGCGGTCGATCGTTGCGCTGGCCCTGCTGCTGGCGGGCGCGGCGCCTGCGTGGAGCCAATCCGCGGACGAGCTGAAGCAGATCCAGGAGCAGATCAATCAGGGCAAGATCGAGGCTACCCAGCTCAAGCGCAAGGCCGATGCCCTCGCCCGCGACGTGGAACGCCTACAGCAGGCGCTGATCCGCTCCGCGGCGGAGGTGCAGGAGGCCGAAACCGAGGCGACGGAGCTTGAGCGCGAGCTGGCCGAGCTGGCGGAGCGCGAGAAGACGAGCGCCGCCGACCTGGAACGCAAGCGCGCGCAGCTGACCGAGACGCTGATGGCCCTGGAGCGGCTGTCGCTCCGTCCCGCGCAAGTGGCATTCTTCTCCGATCGCACGCCGCTCGACGAGGCGCGCGCCGCCACGCTCATGGCGTCGGCCACCAAGGCTCTCGACCAGCGCGCGCGGGAGTTGCGCAGCGATCTCTCGGAAGTCCAGGAATTGCGCGAAGTGACGGCCGCGCGCCAGGAGGAGCTGGCCGCCTCGGTCGACCGCTTGGCCCAGGAGAACCAGCAACTGGCGGCGCTGCTCAAGGAGAAGGCGGAACTCCAGGAAGCCACCCTGGCGCAGAGCGAGGAGAGCAAGAAGCGCCAGGCGCAGCTCGCGAGCCAGGCGCAGAGCCTGAAGGAGCTGCTCGACCGGCTGGAGGCGGCCCGCGCCGAGGAAGAGGCGCGCCAGCAGGCCGCAGCCGCGGAAGCGGCGCGGAAGGCCGCCGAAGCGGCCAAGAAGGAGGCAGAGCGCCTGGCCGCGCAGGAACGCGCCAAGGAGGCCCAGGCGAAGGAAGCTCAGGCGAAGGAAGCTGAGTCGAAGGAAGCTCAGGGCGCCAGCGAAGCTCCGGCCGATAGCGGCGCGCAGGTGGCCGCAATCGAGCGCCCCCCCGCCCCCGCCATGCGCCTGCAGCCGCCACCGGGCGACCTGCCGAGCTTCCCGAAGCAGCCCGGCGGGCTGTTCCGGCCGGCCCGCGGGGAGATTGCGGCGAAATTTGGGCAGCGCACCGAGGCTTTCGGCGAAGGCAAGGGCCTTGTCATCACCACCCGCACCGGGGCTCAGGTGGTGGCGCCGTTCGATGGCCAGATTGTTTTCGAGGGGCCGTTCCGGTCCTATGGGCAAATATTGATCATCGAGCACCGCGGCGGCTATCATACGGTGCTGGCCGGCCTTGCCCATGTCGACGTCGTGGTCGGACAATGGATGAAAGCCGGCGAGCCTGTGGGCGCGATGATTGAAACGGCGCAAGCGCGCCCCCAGCTTTATGTCGAACTGCGTCGCAGCGGACAACCGTTCGACCCGGCCCCCTGGTTTAAGTGATCCGTAAGGTCGCACCAGGATACTGCCAACGACGATGGGCAGATGTCTCGCACTTCACAGAAGGTCGCTAAGCGAATGTTCCGAACCTCACTTCTCGCTGCCACCGCGCTGGTCGCCGGTCTTGCGATCGGCGGCGTCGCCTTCCATGGCTCCGGTGTCCGGGCGCAAGCCGCTTCCTCCCCCAACACCTATGAGCAGCTCAACCTGTTCGGCGAGGTGTTCGAGCGCATCCGCGACAATTACGTCGAGACGGCGGACGATCAGAAGCTGATCGAGGCGGCCGTCAACGGCATGCTGACCTCGCTCGACCCGCATTCGAGCTATCTCAATCAGAAAGACTTCGGGGACATGCAAGTCCAAACCAGGGGCGAGTTCGGCGGCCTTGGCATCGAAGTCACGCTGGAAGAGGGCCTGGTCAAGGTCGTCTCGCCGATGGACGGCACGCCGGCGGCCGAAGCCGGGCTGCAGCCGGGCGACCTCATCTCCGCGCTCGACGGCCAGCCGATCATGGGCCTGACGCTGAACGAGGCAGTCGAGAAGATGCGCGGCGAGGTCGGCTCCTCGATCCGCCTCACCGTGATCCGCGGCAGCCAGGATCCGTTCGATGTGACGCTGAAGCGCGCCGTCATCGCGGTCAAGTCGGTGCGCTGGGAGCTTGAGGACGGCAATATCGGCTATATCCGCATCTCCAGCTTCAGCGAGAAGACCGATAGCGGCCTGCGCGAGGCCCTCGCCAAGCTCAAGGAGGCGAGCAAGAACGACATCCAGGGCCTCGTCCTCGACCTCCGTAACAATCCGGGCGGCCTGCTCGACCAGGCGATCGCCGTGAGCGATGACTTCCTCGACAAGGGCGAGATCGTCTCCACCCGCGGGCGCAGGAGCGAGGAGGCGCAGCGCTGGAACGCCGAATCGGGCGACCTGATGGAGAGCAAGCCGATCGTCATCCTGATCAACGGCGGCTCCGCCTCGGCCTCGGAGATCGTGGCCGGCGCGTTACAGGACCAGCGGCGCGCGATCGTGCTGGGCACCCAGTCCTTCGGCAAGGGATCGGTGCAGTCGATCATCCCGATTCCCAATCACGGCGCCATCCGCCTGACCACGGCGCGCTACTACACGCCCTCCGGCCGCTCGATCCAGGCGAAGGGCATCGAGCCCGACATCGAGGTCCAGCAGGCCAAGGTCGAGGCGCTGGGTCCGGAGCGCGGCACGCATGAGGCGGATCTGCGCGGCGCCCTGTCCAACCCCGACGACACGAAGAACACGCCGGAGCAATTGCCGGCGGAGACCCAGGGCGTCGAGGAGCAGCAGGACCAGCCGGCAGACAAACCGGCCGACAACAATGCCGCCGAGACCAAGCCGGAGGAGAAGGAAGCCTTCGTCGGCTCGGAGCGTGAGCAGATCGCGCGGCCGACCGAGGACTACCAGTTGGCGCGCGCGATCGATCTGCTGCGCGGCCTCACGCTGCTGCAGAAGCAGGCCGCGAAGTAGCGCGTCCAGGAAGGATCTATCCTTGCGTTCATCGGGGTCGCCACAGTCCGGGTTCGGGCTGTTCGGCGGCCCCGGTTTTCTTGTGGTGTGCCTGCTGCTCGTCGGCATCGCCGGAGCGGTGGCCTATCTCGCGCTCGCCGGCGGCATCGGCGCGATGGGCACGGCGACGATCAGCCTGCCGGGCGCCGGCGTGCCAGGCGGAATCGCACCGCAGGCACAGGACGGAGCGCACGCCGTTGCCGGCGCCACGACGCCGCTGCAATCCATGCCGGCGGCGCCGATCGCCAAGGAGATGACGGTCAGCGTCGCGATCGAGGAAGACCTCTCGCCGGCCGACTTGCTCGCGAAATACCCACCCGATCCCGGCGCCGCGCTGCCGGTCGGCGCGGACGACCTGCCGGCGTGGCAGCGCTTCGGCCGCGACAGCATGATCTCGCCTCAGGCCCGGCGCGTCGCGCTGGTCATAACCGGCCTCGGCCGCAACCGGACCGATACCGTGCGCGCGATCACCGGCGCGCCGCCCGAAGCCACCCTGAGCTTCGATCCCGATGCTGCGCACCTCGCGCAATGGATCGCCGCGGCCCGCGCCTATGGGCACGAGGCGTTCCTGGACCTGCCGCTGCGCGAAACGGCGCGGGCGGGTGCGCTCGCGCCCGCGCACAGCCCCGAGGAGAACCTGCGAATCCTCGATGCGATGCTGGCGCGCGCACCGATGATCGCCGGCGTCGCGATCAACGGCGGGGAGGCGTTCCTGGCGGATGGCACGGCCTTGCAGCCGATTCTCGGCCACCTCCACGCCGCCGGCCTGGCGATCGTCGGCTTGCCGGTCACAGCGCCGCTCACCCTCGCGGCGGACGAAACCATCGCGCGCAACGCGTCCCAGGCGGATCTCGCGCGATCGATCGATTCCGCAATGGGCCTGGCGGCCCGACGCGGTGCGGCTCTCGGCCTCGTCGAGTCGTCGAGCGCCACCACCTTGTTTCCCGCTTGGCAGCGCGCCCTGGTCGGACGCGATGAAATTTCTCTTGTGCCGGCAAGCGCTTTGGTCAAAGACTGAGCCGCCGGCCAGTCTTTGAATGTTCGTTCAATGAAAAAACCACGAATCTTGACGGAAGCGCAGATCGCCGACCTGCCCTACCGGCCGGGTGTCGGCATCATGCTGGTCAATCAGAGAGGGCAGATCTTCGTCGCACAGCGGATCGACAATCCCGGCCCCGCCTGGCAGATGCCGCAGGGCGGCATCGACGAGGGCGAGGAGCCGATGCAGGCCGCCTGGCGCGAACTCATGGAGGAGGTCGGCACCGACCGCGCGCGCTATGTCGGCGAGAGCCGCGAGTGGCTGACCTACGACCTGCCGATTGAGCTGGTGCCCCAGATCTGGAAGGGCAGGTTCCGCGGCCAACGGCAGAAGTGGTTTCTCTTCCGCTTTCTCGGGACCGATCGCGACATCAACATCGCGACCGAGCACCCCGAGTTCTCCTCCTGGCGCTGGGCCGAGCTCGAGGAACTGCCGGCGCTCATCGTGCCGTTCAAGCGCAATCTCTATCACCAGCTGCTCACGGAATTCGCGCCGCTGATCCGGCGCTAGACTTCCGTGCGACCCTTCTCTCGCTAGACTCCGGCGGCGGGGATCGCTACCAAGGCCCCAACCGACAACAGGAGATCATCATGGCCAAGCTCAAGGTCCACGACGTCGCGCCGGACAAGCTGAAGACCCTCACCAAGGCGGTGATGTCGACCGACCGCGGCGACATCACGCTCGAATTCTATCCCGACGTCGCGCCCAACACCGTCGCCAATTTCTACACCCTCGCCCAGGATGGCTTCTATGACGGGCTGAAGTTCCATCGCGTCATTCCAGGCTTCGTGGCCCAGGGTGGCTGCCCGCAGGGCAGCGGCGCCGGCGGGCCGGGCTGGGAGATCGCGTGCGAGCTCAAGGGCAATCCGCACAAGCATGTCGAGGGTTCGCTGTCCATGGCCCATCGCGGCCGCGACACCGGCGGATCGCAGTTCTTCCTGGTGCTGGAGCCGCAGCCGCACCTCGACAACAATCACACCGTGTTCGGCCAAGTGACCGAAGGGCTCGAGGTGATGCACGCTTTGAAGCAGGGCGACAAGATCAAGAGCGTGCGTTTCGCGGCGTAGAGCGCCGCGTTTCAGTGCAATAAGAGCGCGCCCAGGGCAACCATCGCGATGGCGAGATAACGGCGCGGGTGGAAGCGCTCCTTCAAAATGAAGGCGCTGAAGATGGCGGCGAAGATCACGCTGGTCTCGCGTAAGGCCGCCACTTGCGCCATGAAGGCCTGGCTCATGGCATAGATCGCGATGCCGTAGGCCGCCATCGACAGGGCGCCACCGATCACGCCCACCCGCCAGTGGCGCGCCACCAGACCGAACAGCGCCGGGCCGCGCCGCCAATAGGCGATCAGCACCAGGGCAGGCGCATCCAGCACGAACAGCCAGACGATGTAGCCGTATTTGTCGCCGGCGACGCGCACCCCCTGCCCGTCGCTGAGCGTATAGCCCATGATGGTGAGGCCGGTCAGCAAGCCGAAGATCACCGGCCGCCATTTGTGCTCCCGGTCCGCGACCCGGTCGATTGCCAGGCTGAAGATGCCGGCGGAGATCGCCGCGACGCCCAGGATCTCCATCGTCGACAGCACCTCGCCGACGAACATCCAGGAGGTCACCCCGACCAGCAGCGGCGCCGAGCCACGCGCGATCGGGTAGACCAGCGACAGGTCGCCATAGCGGTAGCCGAACAGCAGGAAGACGTAGTAGCCGACATGAGTCAGCACGGAACCGAGCAGGAAGATCCAGCTCTCCGGATCGGGAAACGACACGAAGGGCGTGAAGGCGAGCGCGATGAGCCCAGCCATGCCCGTCATCAGGGTCATGTTGACCAGCGCGTCGTCGCCGAACTTGACCAGCACGTTCCAGGCGGCATGCATCACAGCCGCCAGCAGGACGAGCAGGGTCCATCCAAGAGTAAGGGTCACAGGAATCCGGTCAGAGGCAGGAACGTGTCACGAAACGGTCACGATCCTCGCACGGACCCTGCGCCGCCGCAAATCGGTTGCGCCGATGGCGGCATAGACAGAAAAACGGAAGCCAGAAGTCAAAAGCCGATCACAGACCGTCTTCGACTTCCGACTTCCGTCTTCTGGTTTGCAATCAGGCCGCCAAACACGCGGTGCAGATTTCCTCCACGTGGCGGTGATCGGTGCCGCAGCAGCCGCCCATCACCGTGAGCTTCGGCAGCAGCCTCCGCAGTTCGCGATACTGCGCGCCAAGCTCCCGCGGGTTGCCGGAATCGAGCTCGGTCGAATCATTGAGCTCCGCGTGGCTCTTTGCCGAGGCGTTTGCCCGCACGCCGGCGATGCGCGCGCGCCAGGCGCCGCCCGTCCTGAGCACGCTCTCGAAATGCGTCGGGTGCGCGCAATTGATCATGTAATAGGCCGGTGCATGGCCGGTCGCGCCGTCCACCGCCTCAATCGCCTCCTGCAGGGTCTGGCCGGTCGGCAACTTTCCGTCGGTCTCGACCGTGAAGGAGATGGCGACCGGCATGTTGGCTTCCATCGCCGCGCGCGTCAGGCCGACCGCCTCGTTCACGTTGGTCATGGTGATGGCGGAGACCATGTCCGCATCCGTCTCGGCGAACACCGCGACCTGCTCGGCATGATAATCCTGCGCTTCCTTCACGCTCATCACGGCGCCGGGGTCATAGCCGTCGCCGCGCGGGCCGAGGCAGCCGCTGATCACGATCGGAGTCGAGGACGATTCGTACGTCCTCCGCAGCTCGGCCAGCAGCGCGATGCTGTCGCGGTTCGCGTGGGCCAAGGCTTCCTTGGAGTAACCCAGTTTCTGGCCCCAATCGGCGCTCGCGCGCCAAGTCGCGCTTTCCAAAATGAAGCCGACCCGATTGTTTACGGCGATTTTCACATACCGCTCGTAGTACTTGCGCAGGGCATCCCAGCCGGCGCGGTCGCGCAGCAGATCGAAGGCCGCGAAATGCGGCAGCTCCAGCCCTTCCAGGAAGATCAGGGTGGTTTCGATCCCGCCATCAGTCAGGAACAGCTTGCCATCGAGTTGCGGCAGATAACGCCGATGTTTACCAAGGTTACTCATCGCCAAATTCCTCTTATTCGAACGACGCAGGGGCGCCGCGACGCGCGGGAACCTGACGGCAAGCAGCGTTTCAATCCAGCAGGCCCGCGGTCAAGCCGCGAAGAACAGGGACTTTTCGAGGCGGATCAGTCCGTTAGAGGCCTTTTACGAAGGGGTCGCAGGCTTTCGGCGAGCATCTTGGGACTGCAACTGTACCTGTGGTACAGTGGCGTATGCTCGACATGTCATCCCGCAAAGGCTCGCTCACCCGTGAGCGCATCCTGGATTTGGCGGAAGCTGCCGTCCTGGAGAAAGGATTTGCCGCGACCTCGATCGACGAGCTGATCGCGGCGGCCGGCATCACCAAGAGCGGCTTCTTCTACCACTTCAAGGACAAGGGCGAGCTCGCGGTTGCGCTCATGGAGCGCTACATCGCCCATAATGACGCCGTCCTGGCCGACATCTTCCGGCGCGCGGACGAGCTCAACGAGGATCCGCTGCACGGCTTCCTGGTCGCCATGAAGCTGTTCGCGGAAATGACCGCCGATCTGCCGAGCACGCATCCGGGTTGCCTGGTCGCCTCCTTCTGCTACCAGGACCGGCTGTTCAGCCAGGAGGTGCGGGATTTGGCCCATCGGGGCGTCTTGACCTGGCGCAAGCTGTTCCTCGAGCGTCTGAACCGCGTCGCCGAGCACTATCCGCCCAAAATCCCGGTCGATCTCGAGGCGCTCGCCGACATGGCGAACGCGCTGGTCGATGGCGGCATCATCCAGTCGCGCGTCATGCGCGACAAAGCCATCCTGCCGCAGCAGATCATGCTCTATCGCGACTTCGTCCGCGCGGTGTTCCTCGGCGCTTAATTCGCTCCTCTCATTGCCTCTTCCCCAACGTCGTGTTCGCCCAGATAGCTGTTCCCAGCGCCGTCGGCGGGCTCTGGTTCAGGTGCGCCCGCTTCGCCGGCCCGGCCCCCCAACAAGCGGCGCTTGCTACTCATCCGACGCTGTGCCCGGCCGCGGCGCCACGCGTGGCATCGTAAGCATGGGCTGCTATGGCGCTGTCGCACCTAAGTTCTTGGTCAGGTCGCGTATCGTGGCCTGCAAGGCACCAAGCGCGCTGTGCGCGGTATCGATGCCACACACGACCGCCTTTCGTTCGGCCGCGCCGGAATGAATAAGATTGCGATAACCACGCGTGAGGTTGGCGGCCTTGGCCGTGTGTTTGGTGATCAACGCCACCTGCTCCGCAACGCCGATAAGTTGCGCGAAGCTCCATCTTGTCGGCGACGGCTCGTACTTTCCGAAGGATGGACTGGCATTCCCATCGGCCTTTTCGCGAGCATCGTAGATCGCTCCGGCTCGCTCGAAGATCGTTTTCGAGTCGGCGGGCGGCCGGGCTTGGATAGCCCACAGAAGTAGTGCTTCGATCACAGAGCCCGCGAGCACGGTGGCCCCTTTCCATTCGCCGTGGCTCAGCGCCCGGTGAGCGCCGCTGATGTCGAGCCGCAGACTTGCCCGGAATTCCACGTCAGCGACGAACTGCAGATCGGGGGTGGTCGTCTCAGGGGCTTCATCCGGGCAGGCCTTCAAAAGGCGGTAGAGCGCGTGGACCGGGTTTTCGTTCCCCAAGACCTCCGTAGGTCTGAGGCGGGCATCAAGGCGGTTTTGGTCCCACTCCTGAATCTTGTCCCGGATGATAGACGTTGAGATGACGAATTCCGCTTGGGCATCAGGCGCCAGGATCAACAACTCCCCTGGGACAGCCGCCAAGAGGTCCAAGAGAGCAGCGGTTTGGGCCCTCCATGACATGTCCAGGACCGCCTCTTTGAGCTTGGGCAGTCCCTCCGGTGGTTTCATGGTCGGATAAAGTTGGGCTAACTGACGGTCGAAGGGAAAGGCCTTCAGGATGAAGGCAACAACTTGGCTTGGTACGATGCGCATCGTTCCCCCAGTCCGGATGTGTCATAGCTTCCGATAATAGGCCCTATCGGAAGCGAGTCACGCGTCGCTGCAGCTGCTCGCAGCAACGACGACCGATCTGACAGGCACTCAACAAAGTCGTACCAGCGCGGAAGTGGGCGTTCTTTGAGCCGCCCGGGGCCTATTAGGCTACCCAGCGTTTCCTGAGTTCGTCCAGCCTGCCCTCCGGAATCGCGGCCTGCACTTCGCGCATCAGGCGATTCATCACGGCGATGTTGTGCTGGGTCAGGAGCTGCAGGCCCAGCAATTCCTCCGCCTTGATCAGGTGATGCACATAGGCGCGGGAGAAGTTGCGGCAGCAATAGCAGTCGCAAGCCTCGTCGATCGGCGCCGGGTCCTCGCGGAAGCGCGCGTTCTTGAGGTTGACGCGCTCGCCTTTCACGCCGGGCATGAGCGCCGCGCCGTGGCGCGCGATGCGCGTGGGGCTGACGCAGTCGAAGGTGTCGATGCCCTGCGCCACGCCGGCGAAGATGTCGCGAATGCCGCCGATGCCGAGCAGGTGCGTGGGCCGGCTGCGGTTCAGCCTCTCCTTCGCGAAACCGACGACCTCGTCCATCTGGGCGCTGTTGCCGCCGAGCGTGCCGCCGACCGCATTGCCGAAGAACGGGCGGTCATTGACGTAGCCCGCCGCCTCGTGGCGCAGGTCCTGATAGACGCCGCCCTGCAGGATGCCATAGAGCGCCTGTCTTCCGTCGTGACCGCGCTCGAACTCCGCAATACAGCGATCGGCCCAGCGATTGCTGAGGCGCAGCGAGCGCTCGGTGTATTTGCGGTCGGAATGATAGGGCGTGCATTCATCGAAGGTGACGATGAAGTCGGCGCCGAGCTTGCGCTGGATGTCAATCGAGCCTTCCGGCGTCAGCAGATGCTTGCTGCCGTCGATATAGGAGCGGAAGGCCGCGCCCTTCTCACTGATCTTGAGCAGGGTCTTGGGCCGCGCGATCTCGCGCCGCCCCTTGATCTCGTCCGCCACCGAGCCGTGGCCCAGGCTGAAGATCTGGAAGCCGCCGGAATCGGTGAGCATCGGACCGTCCCAGCCCATGAAGCGATGCAGGCCGCCCATCTTCGCGACGAGCTCCGCGCCGGGCTGCAGCATCAGGTGATAGGTGTTCGAGAGGATGATCTGCGTCTTCTCCGCCCGCAGCGCCGCGGGCGAAGCCGCCTTCATCGCCGCCTTGGTGGCGCAGAAGATGAAGGCCGGCGTATCCAGCACGCCATGCGGCGTGGAGAGGCGCCCGCACCGCGCCTGCGTGCCGCGCGGATCGCGCCCGACGACCTCGAAGGCGAAGTTCGGATAGGTGACCGTCATGCCGCAGCCGCCAGCATCGCGCCCTCTTCGCGCGCCTCGTAGGCGCGGCGGTCCTGCTCCGGCAGGAACCAGCGCGCGGCATAGATGAATGGCGCCTCCAGCAGCGCCATCGCCAGGCGGATCCAATAGGTTCCGAGGATGAAGGTGAAGATGAGGGTGTTGAGGCCCACCACCTGATCGTCCTGACCCAGCAACCAGGGAAACACCATCCAGGCCAGGGTCGAGAACACGATGTTGTCGATCAGCGCCGAGAGCGCGGTGGAGCCGCAGGCACGCACCCATAGCCGCCCGCGCCCGGTCCATTGCCGGATTTTCTGGAACAGGAAGATGTCGTTGAGCTGGCTGATCAGATACGACGTGAGGCCCGCGATCAGCAGCGTGGCCTGCGGCAGATAGAGCGCCAGGATGTGGTCATGGTTCGGCAGCGCCCAATCCATGCCGGATTCGCCGGCAGCCTCCGGCGTCATCGGCTTGTAGCCCATGGCAAGCAGCATCATCACTGTCATGATCAGCAAGGCCGCGAAGCCGAGCCACACCGCTTTGCGGGCGGTCGCGCGGCCGTAATACTCGGTCAGCACGTCGGTCGCGATATAGGTCGCGGAAAAGGCGACGGTGCCGAGCGGGATCGGCGCGGCATAGAAGCTGAAGCTCGCGGCCTTCAGCACCTGCACGTTGGCGGCGACGATGCCGATCGCGACGAAGACGAACATGCCGGCGGCGCCGAACGGGCGCAGCACCAGCGGGATGAGGCTGAACACGACGACCAGCTCGATCGCGAGCATGGACTCGGTCGGCAGGGCGTTGAAGCCCGCCACCAGATCGGCAAACATTCTTTGCTCCCTTCCTCGGTGACCGGGATGACAGCCCGGGCGAGCCGAAAGGTTCAACTCTGTACGCGTTGCGCCCTCGCGCTCCGGAGTGAGTCCGGTGCGAAGGCCGGTGGCAGCCGGTCCGGCCGGCGGCTTCACCCACTCACGAAAAACCCGCGGGACCGGTCGGCCGCGCGGGTTTTTCAAGCTCGTATCGCCGGCGGTACCGGCGCGCGAAGCGCTCTTTAGGCGGCGGCGCGCTCGCCCGCCTTCTCGATGCGGCGCTTCAGGCGGCGCGCTTCGGCCGGCAGCTTGGCATCCGGGGTCGAGAGCAGATAGGCGTCGAGGCCGCCATTATGCTCGATGGTGCGGATGGCGTTCACGGTCAGACGCAGCTTCACCAGCTGGCCGAGCGCGTCGGACAGCAGGGAGGTCACCTGCAGGTTCGGCAGGAAGCGCCGCTTGGTCTTGTTGTTGGCGTGGCTGACGTGGTGGCCAACCTGCACGCCCTTGCCGGTGATCTCGCAACGCCGGGCCATGGCAAAATCCTTTTTCTTCAGCGACTTCGTTCAAAACAAAGGGGCCGGACAAGCGCACCTGCCGGCCGGGTCGCGCGGGTTTTAGAGAAGAGGGTAGGCACAGTCAAGGTGATTCCGAATGGGCGAGGCCACCGCTACTCATCCAAGCCCTTGAAAAAGCTCGATAGCAGCGCCCTTGCGGCGGCGGCCGGGGAGGCCTTGCGCTGAGTCACCTTCGTCTCCAACTGCGCCAGGCGGTCGGCTAGGTCCGGGGCGGATTTCAGGCGCTCCAGCAGGCCATCCGAGACCTCCTGCCAGAGCCAATTCCTCGCCTGATCGCGGCGCCGGGTGTCGAATTCGCCGGTCCTGGTCGTTGCCTTGCGGAAGGCCTGGACCTTGTCCCAGACCTGATCCATACCCTGGCCCTTGAGGGCCGAGCATTTGACGACGCTTGGCTGCCAGTCCTGGTGCAAGGCGTGCATCAGGCGCAGGGCATGGGCGTAGTCGGAGGCGGTGCGCTCGGCCGCCGCGGCGAGGTCGCCGTCCGCCTTGTTGACGATGAGCAGATCGGCCAATTCCATCACGCCGCGCTTCACGCCCTGCAGGTCGTCGCCGCCACCGGGGCTCAAGAGCAGCAGGAACATGTCGGTCATCTCGGCGACCGCCGTCTCCGACTGGCCGACGCCGACCGTTTCCACGATCACCACGTCGAAGCCGGCCGCCTCGCAGAGCAGCATCGCCTCGCGCGTGCGGCGCGCGACGCCGCCCAGCGTCTCACCGGCGGGACTGGGGCGGATGAAGGCCTCCTTGCGGCGGCTGAGTTCCGTCATGCGCGTCTTGTCGCCGAGGATGGAGCCGCCGGAGATTTTCGAGGAGGGATCGATGGCGAGCACCGCGACCTTGTGGCCCTGCTCGATCAGGTACTGGCCGAAGGCTTCGATGAACGTGGACTTGCCGACGCCGGGCGGGCCGGAGATGCCGAGGCGGATTGACCTCCCGGCCTTGGGCAGCAGGACATCGAGCAGCCTTTCCGCCGCCAGCCGATGGTCTTCGCGCCGGGATTCCACCAGGGTAATGCCGCGCGCCAGGGCCCGGCGGTCGCCGGATCTTATCTGGTCGGCGAGGTCCTGCTCCGTCACTTCGCAGCCTCGGCGGGGATCTTCGGCGGAGCCTTGGGGGGAGAGGAATCGAGATCGAGCGCCTGGTCGATGCCGCGAAGCTTGCGCTCCGCCGCCTCCTGCTGGCGCCACCACATGGCGGCATAGATGCCGTCCTGCTGCAGCAGGTCGCCGTGACGGCCGCGCTCGGCGATGCGCCCGTCGGAGAGCACGATGATCTCGTCCGCATCGACGATGGTGCTGAGGCGGTGGGCGATGACCAGGGTGGTGCGGTTGCGCGACAACTCCTTGAGGTTGGTCTGGATCTCCCGCTCGGTCTGGGTATCGAGGGCGGAGGTGGCCTCGTCGAACAGCAGGATCGGCGGGGATTTCAGGATGGTGCGCGCGATCGCGACGCGCTGCTTCTCGCCGCCGGAGAGCTTGAGGCCGCGCTCGCCCACGCGCGTCTGGTAGCCGTCCGGCAGCTTCTCGATGAAGCCGGAAATCTGCGCCATCCAGGCCGCCTGCTCGATCTCCGCGTGCGACGCGCCGGGCTTGCCATAGGCGATGTTGTATTCAACCGTGTCGTTGAAGAGGACAGTGTCCTGCGGGACGATTCCGATGCTGGAGCGCAGGCTCTGCTGCTGCACGTCGCGGATGTCCTGGCCATCGATCAGGATGCGCCCCGAGGTCACGTCATAGAAGCGGAACAGGAGCCGCGAGACGGTGGACTTGCCCGCGCCCGACGGCCCGACGATGGCGAGCGTCTTGCCCGGCGGAACGCGGAAGTTGATCCCCTTCAGGATCGGTCGACGCGGATCATAGCCGAACACCACATTGTCGAACTCGATTTCGCCCGCCTTCACATGGATTGGCGGCGCGCCGGGCTTGTCCTGCACGTCGACATCGACGCGCAGCAAGGCGAACATCGCCTCCATGTCGATCAGGCTTTGCCGGATCTCGCGATAAACGGTGCCGAGGAAATTGAGCGGCAGGTAGAGCTGGATGAGATAGGCGTTGACCAGAACGAAATCGCCGATCGTCATCGTGCCGCCGGCCACGCCATAGGCGGCCATCGTCATCATCACCGTGACGCCAACCGCGATGATGAACGCCTGGCCGACATTGAGCGTCGCCAGCGTCGTGCGCGACTTTACCGCGGCCTGCTCATAGGCTTGCAGCGCGACATCGTAGCGCCGCGCCTCGTGTTCCTCGTTATTGAAGTATTTGACCGTCTCGAAATTGAGCAGCGAATCCACCGCCTTGGTATTGGCGGTCTGGTCCGACTCGTTCATCTGGCGCCGATACTTGATGCGCCATTCGGTGACTGTAAGGGTGTACCAGACATAGCCGCCGATCGTGACCGCCGTCGCGAGGGCGAAGCGCCAATCGTAGAGCGCCCAAAGGATGCCGCAGACCAGCGCGATCTCGATCAAGGTCGGCAGCACGTTGAACAGGACAAAGAACAGCAGGAACTCGATGCCCTTGGCGCCGCGCTCGATGGCGCGGGTGAGGCCGCCGGTCTGCCGGTCGAGATGGAACTTCAGCGACAGCGCATGCAGGTGGCGGAAGGTCTGCAAGGCGACGTTGCGGATCGCGCGCTGCGCCACCTTCGCGAAGATGCCGTCGCGCAGTTCGGAGAAAAGCTGGGTCGCGACCCGCGCCGCGCCATAGGCGATCAGGAGGCCGATGGGGACCGCAAGCGCGATGGTTGCGCCCGTTGCAACTTCCGGCCCGACGCGCGGCGAGAGCGCATCGACCATGGCCTTAAACAGAATGGGGATATAAACATTGGCCAGCTTGGCGACGATGAGGCAGGCGACAGCCGCTGCGACCCGGGCCCGCAGGTCCCAGCCGATCCGCGACCACAGGTGCGGCATGAGGTCCTTGACCGCCTGCCACTGCCCCACGCGTTCCTGGCCGCGCTCGGCACTTTCCTCAATTGCCATGAAAATTCCTGACCAACACTCGGCTCCCAGCCTCTTATGTATGGCAGGTGGGTAGGGTTTGGAAGAGTGACGGCCGCAACCGGCCCATGCACCACATCACTCTATGCCCGGCGACGCGAGGAAGATCAGGGAGGGAGAAAGCCGCATCGCCAGCACGGACCTCGCTTCCCTTTCCCAGACTCCCCTGCTGCAGCAGGGGAGCTTCAATGCTCCGTTGCCCGCCCCAGGCTGCGGGACATCACCAAGTAGAGCTTGCCTACGTCCGCGGTGATGAAGGTGGCGCTCAGCACCGATTCGGGATCGGCGCTGGCGGAATGCTTCAGCAGGTCCTCGAACTTGGCGAGATAACGGTCGACCATGTCCTGGAACTTGTCGTCGCGCTGGTAGCGCTGCTGGATCGCCGGGGCGACGAAGGCGTCCTTGGATTTGAACAACCGCCGCGCGAAGATCGAGCGGTCGCCATTGCGGTAGCGCTTCCAAATCTCTTCCGGCACCTCGGTCTCGAGCAGGCTGTGCATATCGACGGCGAGCCCGTTCAGCTCGTCGATCATGACCGCCGCGACCTTCAGGAACGCATCGCGGGTGGTGAGCGCGGTCGTCTGGCGCAGCTTGTCCAGCCGGTCCATCGCCGCTTGGGTCGATTTCGCGATCTCCTGCGTCTGGAGCTGGAAGCGCGTGCCGAGCTCGCTGGTGCGCTGGGTCGCCGCATCGAGCGACACGCGCAGGTTCGCGGTCTGCTTGTCGAAGCCCTGCGCGACCTGGGTAGCGCGCTGGATCGCCTGCTCCGCCGCCCGAGTCATGGTGGAGACGCGCTCCTCCAGGGTGGTGGAGGCGGCCTGGAACTCATGGTTCAACCTCTGCGCAGCATCGATGAGCGCGGTCGAATGCCTGCCGGACATCGTGCCGGCCGCCGCCGCTTCGGCCCTCGCCGCCTCGGCGCTGGCTTTAGCCGCTTCGGCCGCGGCGGCGAATTCCGCGATCTGGCCCTGCAATTGCCCGCGCACCGACTGGCCGAGATCGGAGACCTGCTGCGAGAGCTGCGCCAGCTCCTGCAACTGCAGCTGCACCGCGCCCTTGATGTCGTCGAGCTGCCCGGTCGCGCGCCGCGCGAGCTGGGTCAGGGCCTCGCCGCCGTCGCGGAAGCTCTGCACCACGTCGCGCGCCTGCTTCGCCCCCTCCAGCGTCGCGGCCTTGAGGGTCTCGGCCAGGCCCGCAACCGAACCGCTCAAGGTCGACATTTGCGCCTCGCCCTCCTTGGCGGCCTGGCCGACCAGGCCCATGCGCTGGGTCAGCGCCTCGTTGAGGTCATGCTGCCGCAGCAGGGACCGGTCGATGACCACAGTCAGGCTCTCGGTCTGTTGCGCCAGGCTCTGCCCGACCTCCTCGAGGCGGCGGCGCGCGACATCGGCGGCGCCGGCCAGTTGCGCGGCCTGGCCCAGGTGGAGCTGTGCCAGTTGATCCGACTGGCGCGCGCCCTCCGCCGCTGCCCGGCGCAGGGTTTCGCATTGCGCTTCCACCTCCTGGCGGATGACGCTGGTCTTCGCCGCGGCGGTGGCGGTCGCCACGTCCAGGTCCGCGATCGACTTGCGCAGGGTCTGGTTGAGGGTGCCGGCGCCATCTGTGACGCGGTCCGACGCATCGATCAGCGCGGCCGCATCGTTGCGGAACGACGTGGTGATGGCCTGCGAATCCGCCGCGACGCGCTCCGCCACCTTGGCGACATCGTCGATCTGCGCCTTGAGGTTCTGACGGATTTCCAGGGTGGCGGCATTGGTCTTTACCAGCGCGGCCTGCAATTCGTCGCTCTGCCGCTGCAGCGACTGGCCCAGCTCCATCGCCCGCTCGGCCGCGGCGGTGCCGGCCGATTTCAGGCCGGCGGCGTGACGATTGACCAGGGTCTCGATCGAGCCGGCGAGATCCTCCACCTGCCGCTGCAGGCCGCGGCTCGCCTCGGCGGCGCGCTCGCTCAGTTGCAGGCCGGCGCGGCTCGCCTCGTGCGCCTGCTTGGAGAGCGCATCGCGCATCGCGATGGCGACGTCAGCGGCCTGTCCGGCGGCCTTGCCCAAGGTGACAGCCTGCGCGTTGGCGGCTTCCGACAATTGCCGGCCGCGGTCGACGAGGTCCTGGAACAGCGCCTTCACGCTTTCACTGTCCGTCCCGAGATTCTTCGTCGCCTCGGAAGCGGCCTGGGCGGCGACCTCCCGCAGATGCGCAGCCTGCCGCTGCGCCGCCTCCTCGAAGCTCACGACCACGTCGGCAAGGCTCTGCTCAGTCAATTCGGCCTGCACCTTGGCGGCGGCGCTGATGCCGTGGGTCTGCTGCACCAGGCCGGCGGCGGTGGCGGCAATCTCCTGCGCCTGCAGTTTCAGCGCGGATTCGAGATAGGCGCCCGCCTGCTTGGCCGCCGCAATCAGCTCGTCGCGCTGGGCGACGGTCGCGGTCTGCAGCTCCTTGACGCGCATGCCGATCTGCTCGGCAGCGTTCAGGAATTCGTCGGACTGGCCGCGCATCAGGCTCTGCAGCGAGGCCGCGGCCTGCTGCGCCATGTCCTGCAGCCGGGAATTGGCGGCGCTCATCGATTGCTCGAGCACGGTGGAGCGGCTTTCCAGTTCGCCCGCCGCGTCGCGCACGGCGGCCAGGTGCCGGTCCAGCTGCTCCTTCAGCCTGGCGCCGGCCTGGTCGGTTGCTTCGCTCAGCTTGTCGCCATGGGCCAGCGCCAGGCCGGAGAGATCGCCGGTGCGGCGGATGAGGCTGTCAACCACCACGTTCAAGGCCTGGGAATGCCCGTCCAGTTGCCCGCGCAGGGTTTGGGTCGCGCGATCCGCCGCATCGGAGAGCAAGCGGCTCTGCCCCGCCGCCGCATCCGCCAGGGTGGCCGCGCGCCGGTCGATCTCCTGCAGGGCGGCGGCGATCGAATCGCCGTATTTGCTGATCGCGGAGCGCCAATGCTCGGCCGCCTGCTGCTCCAGCGCGCGCATGCGCTCGCTGTGCTCGCCGAGCCGCTGGCCGAAGCGGTCGGCACCCTCGGCCGCGACCTGATCGGCGCGCTTGGCATGGGCCGCGAGCTCTTCGCCGAGGCTCGCGGTGCGCTGCTCCAGCGCCTGCACCAGTTCGCCCAGCTCGCCGTGCTGCTCGCGCCAGGTTTCACCCAGCGCCATCGTGTGCAGCGCCATGCGCTGCCGCAGCGCATCGCCGGCCTGCTCGCCGGCCACGACCAATTGCGCGCATTGCTGGTCGATCTGCTCGCTGAGTTTGGCGAGGCGCTCCGACGCGGCCTTGTCCAGCGCCTCCAGCTTGGATTCCTGCGCCGTCACGTGGACCGCGATGCGCTCGCCCGCCTGGTCGACGATGCTCCCGACCCGCTCCGACTGCTTGTCGATCGCGGCGGCGAACGCGCCGTTGCGCTGCTCCACCTCCGCCAGATGGGCGTCGATCCTGGCGGCCTCCTTGCGCAGCAGCTCGGCGAACTTCTCCGAGCCGCGGCTGGCGGCGCTTTCGAGCACGGCGCCATGGGCGTGGATCGCCGCGGAGAGCTCATCCGCCTTCCTGGCCGCAAGCTGCGCGAGCTCGTCGAGCTTCGACTCGTGGCCGTCGATATGCGTGCGGAAGCGCTGCGAGGCGGAATCGGCCGCCAGGGTCATGCGCCCGCTCTGCTGGTCGATCAACTGATGCAGCTCCGTGGTCTGCCGGTTGGTCGCATCGGCCACGCCTGCGAGCGCGGACTTGAACTCTTCCACCTTGCCCGCGAAGGCCGTGGCGGCTTCGGCCGTCGCCTCGCCCAGCTTCCTGCCCTGCTCGGTGAGGGCGGTGCTGATGGATTGCTGGCGCTCGCCCAGCCGATCGGCCGCGGATTGCAGCATTGCGCTGACATTCGATGCGAGCTGCTGGAACACGCCCTCCAGCCGCTTGCCGTGATCCTCCAGGGAGGCGCCCATCGCCTGCTGGCGCTCGCCCACCCGGTCCGATGCGGATTGCGCGCTGCCGGTGATGCTCGTGGCCAGGCGGTCGAAGGCCGCCTCGAGCTGCTTGCCGACACCCTCCACGGTGGTTTGCATGGCCTGTTGGCGCTCGCCCAGGCGATCCGAGGTGGATTGCGCCATCCCGCCGACTTGCGTCGCCAGGCGGTCGAAGGCGGCTTCGAGCTGCTGTCCGACGCCATCGACCGCCGCCTGCATGACCTGCTGTCTCTCGCCCAGGCGGTCACTGGCCGATTGCGTCATGGCGCCGATATTCTCCGCCAGCCGGTCGAAGGCCTGCCGGAACTGCTCGCCCGCAAGCGTCGCGGCCACGCCGAGCCGCTCCACCTGCGCGCGGCTCGCCTGTTCGAGCACGGCGCTGTCCGCGGCGCACTTCTCTGCGGCGGCGACCGCCTGATCCGCAAGCCGCGTCAATTGTCCGCTCATCTGCTTCGCGCTGCCGCGGACCTGGGCAACCAGCGTCTCGGTATGGGTGGTGAATTCGCGCTGCGAGGCCTCCGTCGCCTGGATCATGGTCCGGGCCTCGTGGCGCGAGGTTTCGGTGACCTCGGCGATCCGCCCCGCCAGTTCCGTCATATGCTCGCGGAACCGGCCAATCGCCTGCTCGACCTGATCGCCCAGCCGCTCGGCCTGGGTCTCCACCGCGTCGCGCACGCTGGACCCGTGATCGAGAATCCGGTCCATGACGCCGGCAATCTCGGTTCGCTTGTTCTCCAGCACCGCCGCGATCCGGCGCGCGCTTTCCTCGGCCGCCGCTTCCATCGCGGCGGCCTGATCCAGGCCCGCCTGGCGCAGGCCTGCGCGCTGCTGCTCCACCATGTCCATCATGTCGTGGAGAATGCGGCGCTGCTCGGCCAAGGTGCCTTCCACATCCTCGCTGCGGGCGCGCGCGGACTTGGCCGCCATATCCATGTCGCTGGCTTGCGAGCGGAACAAGGCACGGGTGCCGTCCAGCGCGGCGGCCGCCTCCTCTGTCGCGAGGCGCAGATCGACGGCTTGGCGGCGCAGGGATTCGGCGATCGAGTTGACGCGGTGCTCCGCGCTCTGATCGGGGAAGGTGAGCTCCGCCAGGCGGCTCGCCAGCAGGTCGGTATGCTCCCTCAGGGCTTGACCGCGCGCCGCGAAGGCGACCAGCATCCACAACAGCAGGACCGGCGTCGCGATACCTGCGACGATCATGGCCAGTTCGTGCAGCCGCAGGCCTATGAGCGAGTCCGATCCAAGATAACCGAACACATACCAGGCGATCGCAATGAGCCACAGCAGCGTGGCCGCGCCGGCGGCAACGTTCCAGATCCGCCGATCGCCGAGAATCGTCATGAGCCAACCCTCCGTCGTGATCCGGGCGCGGCTTCTCCCCTACCCCCGCCGGCCGGATCACGTCATACGATGCTAAGCGGCTTTTCGTTGGCGTCGGATCAGTCCGAGTATCTCCGCAGCCGCCTTTGGTATGTTGGTGCCGGGGCCGAAGATCGCAGCCACCCCGGCACTTTTCAAGAAATCGTAATCCTGCGCGGGGATCACCCCGCCGCACA
>JAJYUT010000030.1 GCA_021792365.1 Pseudomonadota bacterium
GCAGTGAGCGCTGCGCCCTTGCCGCGCCTGGCTTCGACGACGACGTGGACGCGCGGGTCAAGTGTTCGCGCCACCCGCGTCGTGTCGTCGTGCGAGTGGCCGTCAACCACGATTATCTCGTCCACTAAGGGTGGAATCGTGTTGACAACGAAAGGAAGGTTTCTCGCCTCGTTCAAAGTTGGAATCACCACGGAGACCGTAGGTCGAGTGGGAGACGAGGTGAGCGACCGTATTGCGCTGCTGCGGTCCAGAGCATTAGTTCGAAGCGGCGTCAACATGATATTCGTCACTCGAAAGCCACTCTCCGTGCTCGTTCGAACCCTCACAGCAACACTGCCTTCGGCAAGATCGGTTTCGCAGGCAAACATACAGCGCAGAAACAGCCAAGTTTCGCCGCACCGTCCGCCACGTAGGCAAATCGTGCCGGTATACACAACACTGCCATGTTGTTCCAGGTAAAGCAAGTATGCCATGGGCGCAGAAGGGGCTATTTCACTGCGCCTGGTGCTACAGTGAGTGCGGATAGTGGTTACATAGACGGATAGTGCTAGGTCCGCCTTTTAGCGTGACAGTCGTTCGCGTCAGCCGATCCCGCGGATCTGGGTGCGAGCCCGTTGGTTACCCCTCGGGGAACAAGGGAACCAGCGCAGGCGCGACCGGAGTTGGCACAGGGAGAGCGGACGGACATCTGATGACGATCACGTCACTACGTGTACCGATCCGAGTGGACCGGGTCATGGCAGCCGGTGAGCACCGTCCAGGCTTGTGTCACGGATGCCGGCAACATGGCGGTCAAGGGAGTCGAGGATGCTCTCGTCGACGGCGGCATCGAACTTCCGGGCGAAGTAGGCGCCGGACGACAGGATTGCGGCAAGATCGGCCGAGGTGAGGACCTCGGGATGCTCCCGTCGACGTCCGGACCACTTGATGTAGTGCAGACCGTGATGGACCACACGCTGGGACGGGTCGTTGCAGATGATCGTCGCGATCGCCGCCTCCTCCGGCATGACGGTTTGGCGGAAGTGCTGGACGACCGTCGGGTGTGCCTTCGCGTAGGCGAGGAGGACCTCGACGGTGGTGCGGCGGAGCGTCATCCAGCACGAGCCTGACCAAACCGGCAGGTCGGGAGGGTACCCGTGGCGCGCATACCTGCCGATCACGTAGGGCCCGAGGTCGGGCATCTCATAGAGGTGAGCTCGACGCTGCGCAAGGTTGAAAAGCGCGGCGCCCGGTCGGGTCGCGCGGCGGACGTGCCGGCGGACCCGAACGGGCAGGAGGTGGCGGGACGCGAGCATGAGCGGCCTGGAATACCGGTAGTGGTAGCGAAAGTAGCGGTCGCGCTGTTCGCGCGAGTTGGGCCAGGTCAAGACCGGCTCCGCTTCCAGGAACGCGTCGACGGGCGCGGTCGCGAGGAGCGCCTCAAGCTCGCTCCACGGGCGAGTCGGGTAGTCCTGGCCGGACAGTACGACGAGCCAGTCGAGGGCGAGGTGCTCGGAGACCCAGGAGAAAAGCCGCCAGTAAGCATCCATGAGCGAGCCGTCTCCCATCGAGATCGGGCGCTCCGATGACAGGAGCGTGACGCCCGTGGCGCGGCGGAACGGCGTGGTGTCGAGTGCGGCGCGCGAGCCGTCGTGGTGCACGACGACTTGGATGGCATCGCCGTCGGGTCCGAGGGCGTTCACGAGTCGCACGAGCTGGGGAGCTGGCCTATGGTTGAAGATCGCATAGACGACGCGCACGCGAGCCGTGCTGGTCGCAGATCGGCGCGCCGCTCCTTGGCTGAACACGAGCCGGAATCGTAACCGCACGTGGCACCGTGGACGTCTTTTCGTTCTGTGCCGCCGTTGGCCGGTCGGCGAACTGAGTCAAGTACAGGTCCGTGTAGGGGCCGCCGGCCGCGAGCAGCTCCGCGTGACGGCCCCGTTCCAGGATGCGACCCTGGCCGAGGACGAGGATGTCATGGGCGTTGCGGACCGTCGACAGCCGCTCGGCGATGAGACTCAAGGTCCGCCCCTGCGGCGCCACGCCCGGCGCAGACTTCACCGGGGCCTCGGATTCGGAGTCGTGGTGCGCGGTCGCCTCGTCGAGCACGATAACGCCGGGTGCTGTGAGCAGCAGCCTCGCAATGGCGGCACGCTGCTTCTCGCCGTCCGGCAGGCGGTAGGCGCGGTCGCCAACGAGAGTGTCGAGCTCGCCGGGGAGCGCCTCGACGAGGTCGACGACCTCGAAGACCCGGTCGATGGTCAGGAGGGCAGTCATGAGGTCGACCTGGACGCGGGAGAGCTGGGTCAGGGGCGCGAAGAGGCGGTTCGGGTACGAGGTGAGGCCGACCCGCCATTCCCAGGTTGCGCACGTCGCGGATCCCGGGCACCCCTCCCCGGCCGTAGACGAGGGCGGTCGCCGGCGACGTGGTAACCATCAGCGAAGGGAATGGGATCCGTGCGAGGAGCGCCTGGGTGACCCCGACGTCCCGCACGCGCCTGGCGCGCTCGTCGACGCTGCTCCGCTCGGGGCCTGTCCGCGCACGCACGTGCC
>JAJYUT010000004.1 GCA_021792365.1 Pseudomonadota bacterium
CAGAGCGCACACACAACAGCATCCGATACCCACAAGCCAAACCTCTTACCGCGGGGTGGAGCAGCCCGGTAGCTCGTCAGGCTCATAACCTGAAGGTCAGAGGTTCAAATCCTCTCCCCGCAACCAACGATAATTGCGACCCAAAGTCGCCCACAAGCCTGGCAGCAACTCCAGCGCCGGGCTTTTGCTTGCCATCAGCGAAGCTCAGCATTGCCGCCAGATCGCCACGCAGGACGATCCCCAGCTTGCCGTTTTCCGGCACCAGCCTGACCTGGTTGACCAGCTGCCGAAGGCCCTCCATGGCCTTCTGGCGCGCTTCTGGATCACGCAGACCCTCTTCCAGGACAGCAACGCGCTGCCGATAGATCTCGGACATGTTCGGGTGGAGCAGTGGCGGTGGCTCTTCGGCCGCGGCAAGCAGTCTGGACAACTCCGTCTTGCGGCTTTCCAGACGCTGTATATCAGCGACGATCGTCTCCATCGGTCCGCCGGCCTTTAGGGCGGTGAGCAGCCTGTTGAGGTCTCGGTCGATGCGCTTGAGCTCAGCCTTCCAAGCCTCCTGGTCAGCGGACCTTGAGATTCGTGCGCGATTCACCTCTTGGGTGAACTCTTGGCAAAATTCCTCAATCAGCTCCCGATCCATCATGTGCGTTCGAAGACCTCTCACAACGGAGGCCTCGAGCGTGTCGACGCGGATATGAAGGCGATTCTGGCAGGTTCCCTTGTTGCGCGCCTTGGCGCAGCCCAAGAGGTCCTTCGAGATCAAGGTAAAGGCACTTCCGCAGCAATCGCACTTGAGGAGCCCCGCGAGCAGGTACTTTGGACGGCGCCGCGAAGAAAGCCGGCTCATGTCTCGCTTGATCGGCCCGATCGCCATCTCCGCCTGGCGCGCCTTGACCTGCTCCCAGAGTTCTTGATCGACGATCCTCAGTTCCGGAACATCGCGGTTGACCCACTCCGACTTCGGGTTCGGCCGCGACACGCGCTTGCCGGTGTCGGGATCCTTGATGAATCGCTGACGGTTCCAGACCAGTTTCCCGATGTAGAGCTCATTGTTGAGGATGCCATTGCCGCGTTGCGGATTGCCGTGGATGGTGCTTGGTCCCCATTCACGACCGAATGGGCCGGGTATTCCCTCGTCATTCAACTGCCAGGCGATGGCTCTTGAGGACTTGCCGCCCGCGTACTCACGAAAGATTCGGCGAACGATCGCGGCTTCGCCATCGTTCACTGAGCGATCGCCGTGCAGGGGCTCGCCGTTCTGGTCGAGGCGCTTAATCACCTCGTAGCCGTACGAATTGCCACCCCCGGCCTTGCCCAGCTCGATGCGGCCGCGCAAGCCACGCCGCGTCTTGTCGGCGAGATCCTTCAGGTAGAGCGCGCCCATCGTACCCTTGAGCCCTATGTGCAGCTCGCTAACGTCACCCTCTGAGAGAGTGATAATCTTCACGCCGGCGAAGCGCATGCGCTTATAGAGGCCGGCGATGTCTTCTTGATCACGCGATAGGCGGTCGATTGATTCAGTCAAGATGATGTCGAAGCGTCCCGCTTGCGCGTCGGCGATCAACTCTTGAATGCCTGGCCGGAGAAGCGAGGCGCCGGAGATTGCTCGATCGCAGTAGCTCTCCGTGATCGCCCAGCCTTGACGCTCAGCGTGCAGCCGGCACAGCCGCAACTGGTCGTCGATGGAGGCGTCTCGCTGATTATCGCTGCTATAGCGAGCGTAAAGGGCGATGCGCGGCATGGCTCATTCCTGCTCAGGACTATTCCTATTCTGAGTCACCTTCTGTGTGTTGTCATTAGCTTCTTTAGCCAACCACTCTCGTGCCGCTTGCCGAGCAAGAAGCCTCACGAGTGGGAGAAGCGCTGCGCGGACTTTGCCCATCTCAATGGCCGCCCCACCCGGATTGTCGTTGGCTGGTCGATGACCATCTTGATCATTCTTGTGCATGTTGCCGTCCATTCTCGACCGCCTCCAGATATGGCGGCGCGGGCAACCGAAGAATTGAGGTCAACAAGCGACCGGTTCAATGAAGCCGATGGAGTAAAGTCGGCCATGTATGAAGTGGGGCATCCTTCAGCGTGCGTGGTGTTCCAGAAACGCAAGAAGAGCGATGATAGGCATACTATGGGTTTCTTCGGCCTGAGTGCGTGCACGTGCAGTGGGCGGGACAAGCGGACGCATTGCCGGCGGCACATGATGGCAGAGCATCGACGGGGTGTGGCCTCCAGGTCTTGGGCCGGCCAGAAAGCCCACCGACTGTTTGTCAAACGGCCTGAGGACGAGCGCGGCCTGCTGAATTTGATGCTCTCGAACTCGATCCAGAGGCAGGACAAGCTCTCAGTCGAGTTCAATGAACCTTTTGATCTCGTGTCGGAAAGCGTCGAGACTGCTGAGTGGGTGGAGACAACGGAAGACACTGCATCGGCCACAAACGAGATTTGGCTGCCCTTCGTGGACGTTTATCGAACCAAGTGCATCGTTCCAGTGCCTTCTTTCCGGCTGCGGTTGGAACAGGTAACTCGTCTCGGGCTTGCCGCATATCGGCAAATCCAGCAGCCGAGATCGAATCCCCTGTTCCCACTGCATGAGCTTCGCTCCGGTGAGCCTCAGATAACAGATCCGTTATGTGCGCCCATTTATTCTTTATGCGGCGCCCCCCGCCAGTGCCGCTCACTGCAAGGCCATCCTGCTCGTCGCGCCGAGCTCGATAAAAACGGAACTGTTGGGTAAGAGAGTCAGTCGATGTCTGTGATGACACCTACCGGACGAACTGCTACCGGGTGGATATGTCGGCTGTCGGAGGTGAAGCAGACCTGTTGCAGCGATCGGTGAGGGTCTTGCCGATACGCTCGATCAGCAGCTTGTCGCCTGCCTTAGTGCCGGAGTTCTTGCCGGCATTGATGTAGAGCTCGGTGCCGTCATAATCCACCACCAGCCCCGACCACGGCACGTCGTTCATCTCGTTGGCGAGCTGCTGCAGTGCCCGCGTGATTGCGCGCCGCGTCGCCTCGCCCAGCGGCGTACTGTAGAACCTGTTGGTGCCGAGGCTCACGCCCTTGTAGCCGGCGTTCAGGCTCCCGGACGAGCTTTCGATCTCTTCGATGATGGTCACGGTGTCCAGAACTGGCTGGTGGTCGCATTAACGTAGCGAACTTCGATGGTGACCTTGCCGCTTTGCGACTGCTGTGACAGGCCCGCCGACCACGGCGCCCAACAGGCCGGCGCTACCACCGGCGCCCAGGCTCGCACCTCTGCCTTTGTCGGGCGCGCCGAACGAGGTCACCGAATCAATGATGAAAGCGTGAATGCCGGTGATGTTGCCGGCAGCTGAGCCGGTGGTGGGATTGACCAGCCCGGACGGCTTCATCTGCTGCTCCGCCAGGATCGGCTGGATCTGCGCGCGCTCGACCACGATGAACCGCCCGCTTTCTGCTTTCTTCCCAACTGTCGGCGCTGCTGTCGGTAACAACTCCGATACGCGCACCGTCGAACGGGTGGATTGGGAGGATCGCGGTGCGCGACAGGCGGGGCGGTGATCTATCGTGATGAACTGCCTTTCTTAAGTGTGGTCTGAGAGCGGCCTCGGACCACTCAGACCAAGTTGCTTGACGTGCCTCGTCAGCGATAGTTATATAAAATGGGCCTGTTCAGATCAGATCTTGCGGGGAGATCCTTGGAACTCAATTGGGATCGGAAGTCGGTGTGCCGGCGCTCACTGGCGTTTATTGTGCTGGTCAGCGTCGCTACCTTACTGCTGAAACACCCAACCGTCGCCCAGGAGGGCGCGCAGCAAGTGCTCCGAGGTCAGGCGGAGGCGCCTGTCACGGATGCGGACGTGCCGTCAAGCATACTGCCGAGCAATGACATCTTTACCGGTGACCTCGATGGCATTCGCGAGCGCACGCGCATCCGCATCCTCGTGCCATTCAGCAAGACGTTCTATTTCATCGACCGCGGCGGCGCCCAGGCTGGCGCGACCTACGAGATGGGCAAGGAGTTCGGGGCGTGGTTGAAGAAGCAGGAAAAAGCTAAAGGCCGGGGCATCAGCGTGGTCTTCGTTCCTACGCGGCGTGACGAGCTGTTCTCGGGGCTGGTGGAGGGGCGTGGCGACATTGCCGCTGGCAATCTCACGATTACCGATAAACGATCGGAGATCGTCGATTTCGCGCATCCGCTGGCGACTGGCGCCAGAGAAATCCTTGTGACCGCCCCGAATGCGCCCGCGATCTCATCGCTCGACGACCTCGTTGGTCAGGAGATCTTCGCGCGGCCGTCCAGCAGCTACTACGAACACCTCAAGGCGATGAATGTGCAACGTGCCGCCGCCGGCAAGCCAGAGTTTACACTTACCGCTATCGACGAGGATCTGGAGGACGAGGACATCCTGGAGATGGTCAATGCCGACCTGCTGCCCTGGGGGGTGGTTGACGAGCATAAGGCCAAGATCTGGGCTCACGCTTTCGATAAGATCAAGCTGCGCCCCGACATCGTGATCCATGAGGGCGGCGAGATCGCCTGGGCGATTCGCAAGAACAGCCCGCAGTTGAAATCCGTCGTCGACAAGTTCGCCGACACTCATAAATTCGGCACTACCTTCGGGAATATTTTGAAGAACAAATACGCGAAGGGACTTGCGCCGGTGAAAGCGGCGACGTCAAAGGAGGAGCGCAAGAAATTCGAGCAGTTGCTGGGAATTTTTCGCGGGTACGGCCACGAGTATAAGTTCGACGCGCTGATGATCGCCGCGCAGGGTTATCAGGAGTCAAAGTTGAACCAGAACGCTCGCAGCCATCGCGGCGCTGTCGGCATCATGCAGCTGCTGCCTTCCACCGCAGCTGATCCTGCGATCAACATTAAGGGCATCGACAAGGACGCGGCGAAGAACATCCAGGCTGGCGTCAAGTATCTGCGATTGCTGACCGAAAAGTACCTGAATGATCCAGCGCTTGATGACAAGAACCGGACCCTGATGGCCTTCGCCGCCTACAATGCCGGTCCAGGAAATCTCAGGAAGTTCCGCAAACTTGCTGAGAGGTCCGGCCTCGATCCCAACCTTTGGTTCGGCAACGTCGAACACGCAGCTGCGAAGATCGTCGGCAGGGAAACGGTAGACTATGTCGCCCACATTTATGTCTACTATGTTGCCTATCGCCTTGCGACCGAACGTCTCCAGGAACAGAATCTCGCGAAGGAAAACCTGAAGGCGCCTGCTCCGCCATCCACTTGGCCTTAGAGAAAGGCAATCGATGGAGGCTCCTTGCGGGCCGCGAGATACCGGCCCCCTTCGACGCCGTCCATGTCCGGCATGGGGAGATCGAGAACTTCGTCGGGCGGATCTGAATTTAGGAATAGCGCGATGGCAAGAGCGCCCTCTTGGCAAACTCAAGTCCGATGCAGGACATTTGCGGTCGCGTTCAATAGCGCCAGGCCGGCGGTCACCGAGCCCTACATGTTTCCAGTCAGCGGCGTCGACATCTACATGGTCAGCATCGCGCAGCCTATTCCTACGAAGGAACCTGCATCGAACCCGCTGAGCAGGACTGTGTCCTTGATGCGCTTGAGGATGTTGTCCGCCACGTAAGTCGCTGAATGCGCGTAAGTGTTGACGGCGACGCTGGTCATGCTCCGAGGAGCCCCTTGGGATCGAGGACCAGCGTTTCGGCCTTGGCGCCCGCGCTCTCCTCAACGTCGTTGGCGGCGGCGACATCACGCGCGGTGAAGCTTACCTTGGTCTTTGATGACATCTTCCTCTTCCTCTTGGCTCTACGCCCCAGTCCATTTGACCGACCGGCGTCGGACCTCCCGCAAGGCATCTGCCAGTGGCTCTTGCTTACGCATTAAGACAGCGTCTCGCTCTGCGGAACACCCACCTTGTGGCTGCACTCGGGCAGCACACGTCAGCGCATGCATGCCGGGGAGCAGGCGCAAGTTGGAGCTCGGATTCTCTGGCTGGCTCATCTTCTCTTTCCACTCGATCTCCGCCTCTTCCATAGCGGGGGCCGGCTCGGTGCCGAGAAGGGCATAGCCCATCCAGGGGAATCACGAGCGAACATTCCGACATGATCGGAGCAAGGCGTCATTCACTCGCCGCTTTGTAGCTGCAGCGGACAAAGGCGTGAACTTGGTGAAAATGCTAGGCCGGGATTGACCGATGAGCGATGCATTTACTGTAACGTACGTCCAAATCAATCCGGGATATCAGCACGCTTGAGCCTGTCGCATGCCCGACGTAGCTTTCCGCCAAAGGGCAGGAGGGGTGACCATGTTCCTTGACTATCTCGCACTGGTGATGCTGATTATCGGTATATCGCTGGTCATTTACACCTTTATCTATATCCACGATATCCCGTACCAGATCGCCAAGAAGCGCGATCACGAACAGAAGGAAGCCATACACCTCGCCTGCTGGCTTAGCCTCTTCACCCTTCACGCCATCTGGCCGATCGTCTTCATCTGGGCTGTCATGAAGCCGAAGCCTCTGGCGGTGAAGATCGAAGAGGATGAGCGCGGGCTGATCAATCAGCGAATCCTCGCGCTCGAGGCGCAGATCGCCGAGATCAAGACGGCATTGCCACCGGACCAGAAAGAGATCACCTGATGGTCGAGCTCATCATAGGCACCTACGGCCTGATTTGCTGGCTGGTTTTCAAAAAGCTCCGGCTGATCCCGGTCAACGCCTACACCGTGTGCACGGCGATCATGATCGGGATCGCGATGCTAGGCGTGCTTGGCGTATTGCTGCTCAAGTATCAGCCGGCGTCTTCCGACGGCCGGCTCTATACGGTCACCACGCCGATTGTGCCGCAAGTCAGCGGACAAGTCATCGCCGTGCCGGTGGCGTCCAATGTGCCGCTGCCCGAAGGTGACGTGCTGTTTCAGATCGATCCAGCTCCCTACGAATACGAGGTCAATCGGCTGGAGGCGAAGCTCGCGGCCGCCAATACCAGCCTGAGCAGCTCGAAAGAAAGGCTGACAGCTGCGCAAGCAGCCACGGCCCAGGCGAAGGCGGACGTGGCAGCCTCCGAATCCGCCTATGATCGCCAGGCGCAGCAGCAGCGCGATCAGGCGGCAGTCGGGGTCGCACAGGTCTCTGCTCAGCTCTCGTTGGCGCGCAAGGACTATGTCCGCTACAAGGAATTGGTCGAGACGGGGACCATCCCGCGGCAGAAGTTCGAGCAGGTCTCGGAGCAGGTCGAGCGGCTCGAAGCGCAGCTGCGGTAATCCCAATCGGCTCTGAGATGTGACGTGTCCGCCCTTCGAGAGTAAGAGGTGAGCAAATGGCAGAGCTGTGCAGGTATTTGTCAGCAACTAAGTTGGCCAACCTGGAGATTGTTGCCTTCGCCGCGGCGATGCTAGTGGCGAACCCCTTGCAGAACGCGTGCGCTGCTTCGGAGCAAGCAATGTTTGATCGGCCGGAGATGGCGGTCGATGCGCTGCTGGACAGCCTGAAAAATGGCGATGTGGATGGTCTTGCCAAGCTCTTCGGGCAGGAGCAGTGGGATCAGCTAGTTGGCCCGGACAAGAGCCAGGCGCGTGAAGGCCTGCTGCGCATCCATGAGGCCGGTTAGGTGTCCAGGACGGTGGTGAACCGTGGAGATGGATACAAGGTCTTGATCATAGGACCAGAAGGCTGGCCGTTTCCGATCCCACTCGTGGCTGACAAGGGGCAGTGGCGGTTCGATACCGAGGCCGGCATCGAGGAAGTTTTCAACCGCCGCATTGGGCAGAACGAATTGACCGCGATTGCGATCATGCGCGAATACGTCGAGGCACAGGTAAGATATGCCAGCCTCGACCGCGACGGAGATGAGGTTCGGGAATATGCCCAGCGCATTGCGAGCACGGCGGGCAAGAAGGACGGCCTGCATTGGGCCAGTGCCGGCGGCGACGAAAGCCCGCTTGGACCGTTCGTCAGCGAGTCAGCAAGCTATCTGCAGGGTCGCGAAGCTGGCGATCCGCTTCGCGGCTACTACTTCAAGATGTGACCCGGCAGGGCGAAAGCGCCCCTGGCGGTCGCTACGACTATGTCATCAACGGCAACATGATTGGCGGCTTCGCGATGATCGCCTATCCAGCCGAGTATGGGAACTCCGGACTCATGAGCTTCATCGTCAATCAACAGGGCGTCGTCTATGAGCGCGACCTTGGCGAGGAAACCGCCGTCGCTGCCCAGTCGATAGCAGAGTACGACCCTTACGGGTGGTCAGAATCCGAAGATTGATCGCCATGGCATTCGAGGCATGGACGCGGCGGGCGCTGCTCCCGGCGGGTTTTCTTGCGCTTCTGGCAGGCACGGCCCAGGCGACAACTTTGAATGAGGCACTGGCCGCTGCCTATGAAGGAAATCCGACGCTGGACGCCAGGCGAGCGGAGCTGCGTGCCGTGGATGAGGGCGTTCCGCAGGCCCTCTCGGGATGGCGTCCGATCATCGAAGGCCGAGCCCAGGGCGGCCACGAGTGGGACAATATCAAATGAGCCCATCTCCCGCGACCGGGAATTCTGGCCGCGTTCATATGGAGTGGCCATCTGCTAGCCGGTCTTCGAGGGGTTCGGCACCGTGGCCGCCACGGCGCAAGCGGAGAACCTGGTGCAGGCCGGTCGTTTCCGCCCCCTCGATACGGCACAGTTCATGCTACTGGATGCGGTCACAGCATACATGGCTGCGGTCCGTGACGAGGCGGTGCTCCAGCTCAACATCAACAACGAGAAAGTCCTGGCCGCGCAGCTCGAGGCCACGCAGGACCGATTCGACGCCGGAGAATTGACGCGGACAGACGTTGCGCAGTCAGAAGCGCGGCTGCAGGGCGCGACCGCAAGCAGGATCCAGGCAGAGGGCCAGCTGACGGCATCGCGTGCGGTCTACCGGCAGGTAATCGAGGAACCGGCCAATGTCGACATGCCGGACACCGCTCTCGAACTGCCGGCCAGCCGCGACGAGGCAGTCGCATTGTCGGAGAATGCGCCGGTTGTACGTGCGGCGGAGTTTGAGGAGCGCGCGGCGAAGGATGATATAGACGTGCAATTCAGCGATCTGCTGCCTACCGTCGCGATCGAAAGCGCCTATGAGCGCCAAGAAGATCTCGGATTGGAGGATCGCGAGGCGGATGTCGGCTCCATCATCGGCCAAGTCATCATACCACTCTATCAGGCTGGCGAGCCGGATTCCCGTGTGCGGCAATCGAAGCAGCGCTACATGCAGTTCAGGCGACTCACCAGCGGAGCGCGGCGTGCAGCAGAGCGGGAATCAGTCACCGCGTGGTAAGTGCTGGAAACGGCCATCGCTCAGACACAGTCTTTCGCCGAGCAAGTCCGCGCGAACGAGCTGGCGCTCGAAGGGGTGCGGGGGGAGGAGGAGGTCGGCGCCAGGACCATCTTGAACGTCCTGGATGCGGAGCAAGAGACACTGAACTCGCGCGTCAGCTTGGTTGCATCCGAAACCCGACAGGGTGGTCGCAAGCTATCGGCTGTTGGCAGCGATCGGCGCACTGACGGCGGCCAATCTGAAACTGGATGTCGAACATTACGACCCGTCCGGGTACTATCGCGCGGTTCGGAACAAGTTCATCGGCACTGGGCCGAGCATCGAATAGGTTCCGAAGAATCTCCGTGCTTTGACCTTCGGCGCCTGCGTCGCAAGACCTGCTTGCTCAACGTTCGAGCTAGAGTTGGTCCTCAATTGGCAGCAGGCCCATGACATCAGCAACGAACCGCCGCCACATGCTGGTTCCCGGGTCTGTATCGAATTGCACATTCAAGCCGTTCATCTCCGTCGTCCACAGCAGCTCACTGCTCTCGTCAAGCGTGACGTGAAAGGCACTGGCGGGAGTGACTCCCTCGTCCATAATCGCTCCTAACTGGCCGGCAATCTCGGGGCTATCGATCATGACGCCGACCTCGGTGTTAAAGGCCGTCGACCGCGGGTCGAGGTTGAAGCTGCCGATGAACACCGACTCACGGTCGAACACGAGAGCCTTGGCGTGCAAAGCCGCGCGCGACTTGCCCGCCAGTACCGACCACTCCCGCTTCATGTCGATGTCGGGCCGCAGCTCGTAGAGCTCAATGCCTGCCTTGAGCAGCTTCTTGCGGGTATTGGCGTAACCGGCATGCGCAGCCACCACATCATTGGTGGCTGCGGAATTTGTCAGGATGCGGACATTCACGCCGCGAGAGGTTAGTTGTCGCATCTCATCGAGACCCCGCGCGCGAAGAATTAGATAGGGCGATTCGATCAACAACTCGCGCTCGGTCTCGCGTACCCGAAGGAGCAGCGCTTCAGCGACGAGCGTGCCGCTGGCTTCGGTGTTCACGCGGGAGGGGTCCTCAACAAGCGCATGGCCTGACGCCCAGACGAACGCATCACGGATCTGAACCAAGCGTGCGCTGAGGCCAGCCATTTGCTCGTCGATAGGATAGGGATAGCCGGCATCAGAAATCCTCTCGGAGAGTCGTTTGCTGCGAGCCATGAAATCCCGTTCGGTCGCACGCTTGTCCACCACCGCACCTACTGGAATCGCCCACTGGCTGTTCCAGAACATGTCGAAGCTGGCGGACAAGTCCTTGACGACCGGCCCTGCCATCGCGACATCAAGATCGCGAAAGTTATGATCGGGCCGCACATCAAAATATGTATCTCCAATGTTGCGTCCGCCGACAACTCCCACAGCATTATCCACGACGAAAAGCTTGTTGTGCATGCGATGGTTAACGCGGCCAAAGTCTGTCAAGAAGCTCCAAGTGCGCCAACGCCGGTTCGCGACGGGGTTGAAGAAACGAACCTCAATGTTGGGATGGGCGTCGAGCGCCGCCACACCGAGGTCTCTCTCCTCCGTCTGATAGTGGTCGTCGACCAATAGACGCACGCGCACGCCGCGGTTGGCGGCGCGTATCAGTCGCTCAGCGAGAATCCGGCCCGTGGTGTCGGCCTCCCAGATGTAGTACTGTGCATCCAAGGTCATTTCGGCTAGGTCAGCCATGGCCAGACGGGCCATGGACGCGCGACTGGCCTCGCGCAGCAGGGCAAACCCGGATTGACCTGGATGTTGGTCCACGGCTTTCTGAAACAGCGCGCCGACCGTGGTCGTCTCGGGCTGCGCCAAGGCCAAGGAAGGGGAACGCGGGTAGGCCCAATTGACAGTGGTTCCGCAACCACCCAGCAACATGGCCACTCCGAGTGTCGCGATCAGCCTTTTGAACGAGCTTGTGGTACTCATTACTTGCCGTGCACCGGGAAAGGGTCTGTCCTCACCTGACTGCCTTGGTCGCAAGTAGAGCTAGACGATGCTATTTTGCCCTGAGATTTATCACCCTGCGTCCATCGAAGCCCCTCCTACTGAACTCAACGAGCGCGGCTCCGGAAGAAGAGCAGAAATTTTCCCTCAAAGAGCTTCGCCGGCCATTAATGTTTTGGTTCGAACCGCAGCAGCGGCGGATGAGAACGTGGCCGCGCGGCAAGGCCCGAGCGGAGCAGACGGGACCGCGCCGATGGTCACCGGTCGAACCAAATGGACGATGGGCGAAGTCCGCGATCGACGTCGTATTTTACAGTAACGTGCTACGACCTAACCATTCTATCAGATAGCACTCAGAAGATAGTGCCCAGCGAAGTGCAGGTGCCGCGCTGCAGTGCGCGAGATGATGATGTGGCAATCGGGCGTGCAGGGGTGTCATGTCGAAAAGCTGGCTGATGGCGACAACAGCGATCGTCACCGCCGGTCTGGCGGTGGACCCCGCCTCGGCGGCCGACGGGATCAAGCTCGGGATTGGCGGTTTCTTTAGCGCCGCTTATATGGCCGTAATAGATGATGATGAGGAGGGTGAACTCGGCAATGAGCGCAACACCGACGGTTTCTTCCAAAGCGCTGAGATCTTCTTCGAAGGCAGCACGAGACTCGACAACGGCGTGACGGTCGGCGCGCGTGTCGAGCTGGAAGGCGAGACGGACGAGGATCAGATTGATGAGGCTTGGGTCTTCTTTTCCGGCAAGTTCGGGGAGGCAAGAATCGGTTCGATCGACGATGCGCTGGCCTATTCGTGTATCCTTCCGCCTGGCTCGACCGGCAATTTTTCGGCCTTCTCGCCCGACCAGTGGGCAGCCAATACGCTGATTTCCAATCCGGCGTGCGTCGGCGTGGATGAGTCGAACGGCGGCGACGCGCAGAAGCTACTGTACTTCTCCCCGGTGTTTGCCGGGTTTCAGCTTGCCTTGTCCTACACACCGAACGGTGGCGATCAAACCCACGTGGATGGCGTCGGGCCGCATGTCGGCATGCCGTTCAACAGCGACGACGAGTCAAGGCACAATTTCTCCACCTACCTGACCTACACATACCAGGGCGAGGGCTGGGGCCTGACCTGGGGCGGTGGCGGCTCCTGGGAAGGTCACGTCGAGCGATCACCAGGCCCCAATCGCGACAAGCAAGATTTCTATCAGACCGGGCTCAGCTTGACCTTCGGCAACTTCGCGGTCGGACGTGTCTTCGAATATTACAACGACGCGCTGGATCGTAGCGGCGAGGAGGGTCACGTCGGTGACGCCGTGGCGCTCGATGCCTGGGTAGCGGGTGCCGGAATCGCCCATACAATGGATGCCTGGGTGTTTGGCGCCCAGTACTCCGACCTCGACGCGGACAACGATGACGACGCAGCGCTCGTCACCGACTTCACGCAGGACCGCGCGATGCTAACCGCCACCTATGCGCTAGTGTCTTTGGTCAGCAAGGAGTTCAGCGGGCTGACATGGCATGGCTGACCGGGAGCGGGAGTCAAGTCGGGGAAGAGGGGCGTTGTAGTGTCGAGCGATCATATAACGCAGAGCGGCAAGCGGGAGCCCCGCAAACCGTGCTTGCTGGATGCGCTGATTCCCACGATTGCGCTGATCGGATTGCTGTCGCTCTCATACATTTTTTTTGGCGACGCGGCGTCTGCGGGGCCCAATCAGGTCGCTCTCTTGTTCTGTAGCATCATCGCCGCAGGGATTGCCTACAAGAATGGGATGGCTTGGGATGGAATCCGCCAGGCGGCAGTCGACGGCATCGCAAGCGGCTTGGCTGCCATCATGATCCTGCTCGCGGTCGGCGCCCTGATCGGAACCTGGGCGCTCAGCGGCACCATCGTTGCCATGGTGTATTACGGACTGCAGATCCTCAGCCCGAACTATTTCTACGCGTCCACCGCCCTGATCTGCGCCGTCATCGGCATCAGCATTGGCAGTTCGTGGACGGTCGCTGGCACAATCGGGATCGGGTTGATGGGCGTGGCGGCCAGCATGAACCTATCGCCCGAGATTACGGCAGGTGCGGTCATCTCAGGTGCCTATTTCGGCGACAAGGCTTCGCCGCTGTCGGACACGGCGAATCTCGCGACCGCGACGGCCGGCTCCGGCATCTACGAACACATCCGCGAAACCCTGTTCACATCAGTTCCCGCTCTGCTCATCGCCGTTCTGATTTTCAGCGCTCTTGGCGCCCCTAGTGATTTCGACGCCTCGGCGATGCTGTCCGGGCTGGATCGCAGCTTCAACGTCTCGCTGTGGGCGTTCGTGCCGCTCCTGATCGTCCTTGGCCTGTCGATCGCCAGGTTCCCACCTTTCGTCACCATCTTCATCGGTGCGTTCGCCGGTGGAGTGATGGCGGTGCTCCTCGATCCTTCGCGCGTGATCGCGTTCGCGGCAGATCCGGAGCTATGGGCTCCGCTCGCCGCGACTAAGGGCCTCTGGATGGCGCTGGCTAACGGCTATGTCGCAAGCAGCGGCAACGAGGCAATCGATATGATCCTGACCCGCGGCGGCATGTCGAGCATGATGAACACCGTATGGCTCATCATTGCGGCGCTCGCGTTCGGTGCGACCGTGGAGCATGCCGGGCTGTTGAACCGGCTCGTCGACCCGCTCATTCACGGAGTGAGGTCGATCGGTGCGCTGGTGACCTCCGTCGTGGCGACCTGCATCGGCGCAAATATCGTGACCTCGGACCAGTACATTGCCATCGTGCTGCCGGCACGCCTATTTCGGCCGGAGTTTCTGAAGCGTGGCCTGGCGCCGGTGTTGCTGTCGCGTGTCGTCGGCGATTCCGCCACAGTGACCTCGCCCCTCATTCCATGGAACAGCTGCGGCGCCTATATGGCGGCGGCACTAGGTGTTCCGGCAACCGCTTTTGCACTCTACTCCTTCTTTAACTTGCTGAACCCGCTTCTCACGATCCTATTCGTCGTGCTAGGTTTTCGTGTTCTGCGGCCGACCATGGTTCGTCCGTGAAGATCTCGCGCGTGGTCTGATCTCGCCGATCATGACGACTGGACCGATGCGATTTGCCAGAAGAATCAAGGCGCGCACCTACACATTATCTTGCTGTTTCCGTCCGATTCAGCGGGAGTGTCACGTATGTTGACCCAGACGTTTCACAAGAAGCGGCGCCGCTTCGTGAAGCAGACGGGTCGTCGATTCATCAAGAGCATCGCATCGTTTGTATCACGCCAAAGCCTTATTAAGGACCGGCCGATACACGATGCAGACCAGTTTCCATTTTTGAAGCCTATAGAAGCGAACTGGATAGCGATTCGAGATGAACTGGAAAGCCTGCTGAAAGACCGCGCCAGCCTCCCGCCGTTCCACAAGATTTCACCGGACCAGAAGTACATTTCAAAAGGCGACAGCTGGAAAGTCTTCATCCTGTTCGGTTTCGGTGTGCAAAGCCGCCGCAACTGTGCGCAATGCCCGAGGACCGCCATCCTGCTTGAGGGTGTCCCCGGTCTCCAGTCGGCTTGGTTCTCAATTCTCGCGCCGCACTATCACATTCCGGTGCACCGCGGCATCACAAAGACGGTTTTGCGCGCGCATCTTGGCCTCGTCGTGCCGGCGCAGCCGGAGAAGTGCCTCATGCGGGTGGACGACCAGACCGCCAGCTGGGAGCCCGGCAGATGTCTGGTGTTCGACGATTTCTATCCCCACGAGGTGTGGAACGACACAGATGAAGAGCGCATCGTTCTGATCTTCGACTTTGATCGGCCGATGCGGACATTCGGGCGGCTAGTAAACAGCATCTTGATGTGGGGAATCAAGCGCACGGCCTACTTCAAGGATGCAGAACGGTACTTGAAGAACTGGGATGAGAGCCTCGAGGCAGCGGCCCAGAATGCTGAAAAACTGGCGGAAGACGAGAGCTATAGCTAGGCTAATTGCGGGCGCGGCCGCGCAGCAGAGGTAGCGGCCTAGTCGTTCGCTCCTGTACTGGTCCGAAGTCCTGCTTTCTCAAGCCCGTCGGCTACTGCATCAATGATCTCCGGAACCAGATTCCTCTTCGCAAGATCCTCTCTCACGTTATTCCCATAGTGTGCATCGATCTCAAGGATCTCGGCGATTGCTTTTCTCGCGTCCTCCATCTGATCCAGTTGAGCATGGGCGATCGCGCGCGCCACTGCCCCGTATAGAACGTTGGGTGTTTGCACTTTCTTGCCTGATTGGAGTGCAGCCTGGTAGTCGCCAGTCATGTACTGGTGCAGGAAGCTCGCTATATGATATCCCACTGGCGCCCCGGGATTGCGTGCATAGGCCTCCTCTATGAGTGGCATTGCCTCATCCCACTTTGCCCGCTGCGCCAAGCGAAAGCCGAGTTCGGCAAGCAGGTCAATGTCATGGGAATTGATCTCCAGTCCCCGTCGGGCGATCTCGATGCTACCTTCCACATCATGTAAGAACCAAAGCACCATCGATTTGGCGAGATAGCCATTCGACCCATTTGGCTGGAGCGCAATCGCCTTGTCGGCGAGCTCGTTGGCGCGCTGGAGCGGATCGAATGGAATATTTGCGGCGCCGAAACCGAAGCGGTAGGTGTCGACGTACAACAAGGCCAAGCTCGAGTAAGCTCGCGCATACCGTGGGTCTCGAGAAATCGTGCGCTCAAGGCACTCGCGCACAGTGTCAAAATCACGGACCTCATAAGATCCCCAATACTGACGGAATCTAACCACGCACTCGTAAGAGGATAGATCCTCCGAAGGCTTGACGACGACCTCCTTCGCTGTCTGCTCAAAGACAAAACCAGATGGCTGGGCAATGGCGGCAGCCACTTTGGCGACAATTTCATTCTGAAGCTGCGCCAAACCGGACGTACTTAGGTCTTGCTCTGTCGTGGCCGTCCATAGGTATTGGTTGGTACCAGCCGCTGCGAGTATGGCCGCGACGCGGACCTTCGCACCGTCGATCTGCACGGATCCGGACAGGATGTAGTCAGGTGTGAGACCGTCGAGCTGGATTGCACTCGCGCCATTGGTACGGAAGCTGGTGTCCGATCCGTAGACGAACAAGTCGTCAAAGTGGGTCAGCGTCCCGATGATCTCGTAGGTCAGTGCACGTGCGAGATAGGAATGCGCTGGATCGCTGCCAACGAACTCGAAAGGTGCAACAAGCACTGCCGGACCGCGCATCCGATCTGCGACGGTGTCTTCTTGGCGCCCGGATGCCAGCAGCGCATAGGTAGCAATAGCGAGTATAGTCAGGACAATGGCTGTCGCAACCGATACCAGAATTAGCCCGCGATACTCATCGGGGCAGGTCCATGGCGAGAGCTGATGCACATCCGGGTCAGACTCAGACGGGGGCTCGTGCTGCTTTGCGGCCTCAGTGGCGGACTCGAACGTCGCAAAATAGGACCCTTTGGGAATGTCGATGCGGATAGGGTCCCACTTGCCCGCAGTGAGGTAGTAGTGTTCCAAAGACTGCCGGAGGCGCCTTGCTTCGATCCGCACGATCGGATCGGTGAGCGGGTCGAAGTCCTCGCCCCGGTCGAAGGCAACCAGCGCGATGTTATAAGCTTTAAGCCGGTCCGCGCGCCCCTCCAGTGTCTCTTCGACCACATAAGACAGGAAGCGCCGATTGCGTTTGGACGCGTCAAATTCGCTTCGGTCAACCAGTGCGCGCAGATGTGCTCTCACCTCATCAGCACCGGGACGCACTGAAGCTTGCCCTGTCGCATCTGGCCGCACTTTGGCCATCGGATCTGCCCCCTTGAGCGCTCTCGACGGACCGTACCCCGGCCGTATGGTCGCAGACAGAATGGTCTACAGTACTCGTCTGAGCTCCAACTGGGCAAATCAAAAAGCAAACAGAGGGGCAGGGAGTGGGTTTACCGAACCTCATTCACGTACTTTGACAACCTGTCCGTTTTGTTACTGTAATGTGCTTCATCGCACCCTTCCCCTGCAGGCAGAGTTCACGAGTGTTAACTCTGGCGCCTCAGTGAGGAACGTGAAGCTTGTCACAGGCGGCCAAGCATGTCGGGAGAGTCCGTAAGCTCTTCCCCGATTGGGCAGAGGAGGTGTCGCGCTTGCATTGAGGAGCGAAGCGTTTCGGACGATCTGCGAAGACTACGGGATGGCAGTTGAGGCGCAAGAGTTGCTTGAAATCCGCAAGCAGCCGCAGGACGTCCAAAAATGCAGGAGTACCGCCTCCTCGTTCAGGATCTCGAGAGGGAGCTGAAATACGAACTTCTGGCCGCACGGCCTGAGGAGGAGCGGCGATAGCAAGAGCGCGTTGCCACCGTGCCCGCGGTGGAAAGAGGGAGCCGTATCTGCAATTCCCCCGTGCTGCGGCTCCCTCAAGCCCCATATCGGCCAGGAGCAGAGTTTGAGCGGGTTCTCCATATGGTATTTCTGGAGTAGCGCATGCCACGTGTAAGCAAGTCCTTCGATCCAGCCAAGCGCACTCTGCTGCGGGTCCTCTGCTGTGCTCCCGCCTTGTGCCTCGCGCCGGCAGCCTTTGCAGCCGACCTCGTGCAGACCGGTACCGTCACAATCGAGCAGGTACAGATTGACTTTACCTGAGCTGGGATCGGTACTGCGGCCCGCCTTAGCCCAGTGCTGACGGCCTGAAGTCCCTGCGAGAGGTTAATCAACGGCCGCTTCGACCGCGCACGCCAATGCCAAGCTTTGGGAGAAGTACGCGGAGCGGCTTTTCTGTCACGAGTGAATTACAGTAACGTTCCTCCAGATTTCTTGGCCCGCCTGTATTGTGGCGACTGCGCCATGTGCCTTGCAGCGTGGCGGCACGAGGTAAGGCAAACGCGAAAATGCGACATTCCAATGCCAAAGCGGTGAAGGCCGGGAAGACCGGGCGACCGCGCCCGCAATCGGATCTTGACGCAAAGATCAAGCGGAAGGCCTACGAGGCCGAGCTTGCTAAGCTGCATGTCGAGATCGTCAAGCTACAGGAATGGGTCAAGAGCACTGGCGCAAAGATCTGCGTTCTGTTCGAGGGGCGGGACGGTGCCGGCAAGGGCGGCACGATCAAGGCGATTACCGAGCGGGTGAGCCCACGGGTCTTCCGCGTCGTCGCACTGCCGGCGCCGACGGAGCGCGAGAAATCGCAGATGTACCTGCAGCGCTATCTGCCACACCTGCCCGCGGCGGGCGAGGTCGTGATCTTCGACCGCAGCTGGTACAACCGCGCTGGCGTCGAGCGAGTCATGGGCTTCTGCACGGAGAAGCAGGCGCGCAAATTCCTGCAGGTGGTTACGGCGGTGGAGAAGACGATCATCGAGTCCGGCGTGATCCTGATAAAGTACTGGCTCGAAGTCAGCCAGGATGAACAGACGCACCGGCTGAAGGCCCGGATTCACGATGGCCGCAAGATCTGGAAACTTTCACCAATGGACCTGAAGTCGTACAGCCGCTGGTACGACTACTCGCGCGCGCGGGACGAGATGATCCAGGCGACCGACACCGCGTGGGCGCCGTGGTACGTGGCGCGATCCGACGATAAGAAGCGGGCGCGTCTCAACATCATCACCCACATGCTGGGCCTAATTCCGTACAAGGAGGTCGCGCGCGAGAAGGTAAAGCTGCCGAGGAGGCAAAAGCCCGGCGGTTACCGGGAACCGAACTACCGGTTCAAGCAGGTGCCGCTCACCTACTGAACGGGCGCGATCAAGGTCGCCGACTTACCTGAATCAATGATGCCGAGGACAGAGCACGATAGCATTTGTATGGAGGGAGAGGGTTCAAAATGTTGACAGCGCATTCCCTCAACGATTTTCCAAAGCCCGGGTGTCAGACTGCTGATGAAGTCCTGACCTATCTGCGTGAGCTTCTCGAGCGCGAGGAATTCAGCGCTTCGGAACGCAATCGTCGGTTCCTGTCCTACGTCGTGCAGGAGACGGTGGAGGGCAGGGGTGATCGCATCAAAGCATACAATATTGCCTTGGCGGCCTTTGATCGCGCAGAGAACTTCGACCCGTTGACCGATCCGATCGTGCGCATCGAGGCAGGCCGGCTGCGCCGCTCGTTGGAGCACTATTATTTGACCGCAGGGCAGACCGATCGGATCCGTATCAATATACCGAAAGGCTCCTATGCTGCGTCCTTTCTTTGTCGAGCCGAGATGGAAAGCGTCCTGTCGGCGGAATCAATCTCAAGTGGGTTAACAAGTTCGTTGCTGCGCTATTGGTCGGCGGTCTCCTGGAACGTGATCAGGCTTGCCGCTGTCATGACGGCATTCGGCATGATCGTCGGCAGTCTAGCAACCTACGGCGCTACAAGGCACGCGAGTCAGGCTGGGCTCGAGGGCGTGGCGAGTAGCCGGCCGTCACTCGTTATCGTACCCTTCGAGGACACGGGTGGAGATCCTAGCCTTGCCTTCGTAGCGCGCGGCCTCACTTACGATGTTGGAACGGCATTGACTCAACTCGGCACCGTGGCGGTCTTCGGGCCTGGCCATTCGGCCCAGAAGGAGGCGTCAGGCTCTGAATTCACCAGCGATTTCACGCTCATGGGGTCCGTTCAGACCGATCCGCGCAGCATGCGTGTCGCGGTATTCGTAATAGACTCCCGCACGGGACAGTTCTTGCAGTCGTGGCGCTTTCAGCAAGACATCATCGCAACCGACATCATAGATGCGCAAGCGGAAGTGGCGCAGCAGATCCTCGCGTCTATGCAAAGGGAATGTGCATATGAACCCTTGACTTCACCTACACTGGGCGAGTGTCGACCGATCTCGATTGCGGCCAACTAGTGCGCGCCACGCTTCCTACTGTAAGTTACCAGCCCAACAATTGATGCGAAGATCGGCGATCGCTATCGTACCATCGTGGGCCTGTCCATGGTCGAGCCGCGGTCAGTCATGACGGAATGCCGCCAAGGCACGTATCGATAGGCAGGCCCACTTTCGGCGCAGGGCTTGATGGGCGCGTTGGACTGGATACGGCCGAGCCGCGACGTGTCTTCGACGAGTGCTGGAGACGATTTCTGCACGCCAATGGCAAGCCGAACGCCCACCCATCACAAGCTAGCGAGACGAACGGCGTCGCCGCACCAGGGGTGTCTTGCGGCGATCTGCCCTTCAGCAACGGAGGGAGAGAGCTCACATAAACCGATGTGGGTGGTCAGCCGGGGCAGCGAAAGTTTCGTACCCTCATCCGGGCTGGCCGTCCTCGCTCTCGAACCGACCGTCGGCCGTCGGTGAGACATCGCTGGCACCATCCGCCTCGGCCACCCACGCCACGAGCAGGGTATAGCCGACGGCGAGCACCGTCGGGCCAAGGAAGATGCCGATCAAGCCGAACGCGATCAAGCCACCAATCACCCCGACCAGGATGACCAGCAGCGGCAAGTCGACGCCCTTTCGGATGAGCAGAGGGCGGAGCACGTTATCGGCGCCGATCGCGAATACGCTGCACACAAGCAGGAACGTCGCCGATGCAGTCCCGCCGCTGGCAAACATCCAGATCACCGTCGGAACGAGCACCAGGCCGGGGCCGAGCTGCGCGATGCATAGCATGAACATGATCGCGCATAGAATGGGCGCATAGCCAGCCAAGTGGGAGGCGGCGGAAACGGCATGGAAGGGATGGCCTCGATCCAGCGTACGATCTGATCCGAGTTGGCGAGGATCGTGCCGATAGCAAGCCAAAAAGGGGCGACGAAAGGGAGTAGCAGGACGCCTGTCATCGCGGTGACGGCAAGACCGCGACTACCCCACAGCCGTGCCTCGACCCGCCGCATGAGAGGCCACGTCGCTATGGCCAAGGTAGCTGCCCAGACGATGGCGGGTAGAAATGGCCGAAGTATCCACAGGCAGATGACGATCAGGCTCACTATGAAGAAGATTGAAAGCGTCGAACGGCCAAGGTCGCTGCGCAAGTCGCGCCTTACCCTTTTGTCGAAGGACTGAGATCCATACCCCAGCATCCGGGTATCCGAAGCCAAAAGCGCGCACGTTACGGTAAGCTGCGATCCCAGACGACAGATGTTGGAGCGACGCAATCGCGATCCGTGTTACGATTATCGTCACCTCAGGGGGCGACTATGACTTGTACAACTATGGCTGCCGTGCTCCTGTCCATCGGGATCAGTTTGGCCGTTTCAGGCTTCCCCGCGTTGGCCAACGATGCCGTGCGGCTCAAACGCTTTTTCTCTGTTGTGGACCTGGATGAGAGCCAGGAGATCTCCGAATGGGAATACCGATCCGGAAAAAGCGTCGTGTTCCTCACTCTTGATCTGATCGGCAACATGACGCTTGAGCCGAATGAAATGCGGATGTCGCCGGAAGGCTTCAAGCTGCTGGCTGGGGAGGACCGCGTGGTCGATGGCGAAGAATTCATTGGGTCGGAGATCGGCTCGTTCGGCGCAGTCGACAAGAATAAGAATGGCGAGATCGACTACCCTGAACTCAGCGAGTACATCGCGAAGTATGCGGATTGATACCCCCTTGGGCGGCTCCTGCTGGCGCCGGAGTCAATATCGGGTACGCCCGACACGAATCTTCGACAGCCGATGAACGAATTGGCTGCCAGTTTCCTGACGGTGTTCGTTGGGCTCTTCCCGATCGTCAATCCGCTCGGGATGGCGCCAATCTTTCTGCGCTTGACCTCCGATGCGACAGAATCGACGCGCGCGAAGCTGGCATGGCAGGTTGCCGTCGGCGGGTTCGTGCTGATGGCGGTCTCGTTGTTCATCGGCTCGCACATCCTCGCTTTTTTCGGGCTCACCATTATAGCGGTGCAGATCGCCGGCGGTCTCGTGGTCATGGCTGCTGGATGGCGCATGCTGCAGCAGGGGCACGACGCTCGCGTCAGGGAGCAGCAATCGACGGCCTCAGAGGACACGGTCATGCGCCGGGCGTTCTTCCCCCTCACAATGCCATTGACGGTCGGACCGGGCACAATCTCGGTTGCAATCACGTTGGGCACGCGCGGCGCCGAGACAGAACGCTTGCTCATGACTGCCGCCGGCGGCCTGCTTGCCGCGCTCGCGGTAGCAGCCACGATCTATCTGAGCTACCGGTTCGCCACCGCCGTGCTGCGCTGGCTTGGGAATGCTGGCACCGATGTCTTCATGCGCCTGTCGGCCTTCATCCTGCTCTGCCTCGGCGTTCAGATTGTAGCCAACGGTGTCGCCGCGTTGCCGTTCATTAAGGGGGCTTGAGCCAACCTGCCATGTTTGTGTTCATGCTTGGAGGTCAACTATCGGAGGTGAGCCCGAAGCCATCGCAGGCAGCTTTGGAGTGTCTCCCGGGCAATAATGCTGCCAGCTGAGTCAGTTCTCGGAGGCACATAGCCGTTCAGTTGGCCTCATCCTCCGCTGCGGATGGCAATCCAGCCTTGGTGAGCCCTTCTACTATCGCATGCACGATACCAGCATCGGTGTTTCGCTTCCGGAAATCTGCCTCTACGCGCTCGCCATAGTTTGGATCAAACTTCTGGATCTCCGAGACGGCTGCCTTTGCACTCTCACTGTCTCCGAGTTGCGCATATGCCATTGCCCGAAAGACATAGTCGTAGATGTTCAGGGGCGTTTCGGCCGACAACACCTCCGACAGAGCTGTTTCGTAGTCTCCATGCATGTAAGCGTAGAGAAACCTTCCTCGACGATAGCCGGCCGGCGCCCTCGGATTGAGTGCAAACAGCTTGTCGAGCATTGCCTTGCTTTCCTCCCAACGAGCAAGCAATGCGTAGCGTATTCCAAGCTCAGCAATCAGGATCGTATTGTTAGGGTTCAGTGCCAGACCCTGTTTCGCGGCCTCCAGGCTACCTTCCACGTTGTGGGCGAACCAATGAGCCACGGACAGTGCCAGATAACCCTCGCTCGCCAACGGCTCGAGTTTGATTGCCGATTCAGCCAACTGCAACGCCCGCTGCACTGGGTCGAACATTAGCTCTTGTGTTCCATATCGAAATCTATGCGCATCGACGTACAGCAGTGCCAAGCAAGAGTAGGCGCGCGCGTAGCTGGGGTCAGCCTTGACCGTTGCTTCCATGCAGCGGAGGAGATCTTCATATTGGCTGACGTCGTAAGTGCGCCAATATTGCTGAAACCGCACGACGCATTCGTACGACAATAGGTCTTTTGCGGGCTCGCCCGAGATTTCGAGCGCGTTGCGTTCGAACACAACTCCATACGGCTGGGCGACTGCACGAGCGACACGATCAGCGATGTCCGTCTGCACCTGCAGCAAATTGGTTGGTGTCAATGGTGTTTCAGTGGACCACGACCAGACATATCCCCCCGTTTTCGTATCAGCGAGCATCGCAGAGACACGGAACATCGTCTCGGTCAAGAAAACTGAGCCTGTCAGAGTAAAGTCCGCTTGGATGGCCGATCCGGTGGGCTGTTGGTCATTGGGACCACCGATATAGAAGCTCGTCTCTGGCCCATAAACGAAGAGATCATTGAACCGGGTCAGGCTGGCGATGAGATCATAGGTTAGACCGCGAGCAACAAAAGCACGTGCGCGATGCTCGCTCGCATCTTGAAACGGGTGCACGACGATCTTTGGACCCCGCGATAATCCTGCATGAGCATCGGGTGCACCGCCAGTGCTCCAGAACTGTTGACTGGCGAAAAGAATACCTAACGCAAGGCCCAAGGCAGTCACCGCCAGCAACGCAACTCGTCTTCTCGTAGCGTGCGACGATCTTGGAGGGGGCACCGGGCCGGGTGGTCTGTCCGAGGTCGTCCCTTGATCGGTCTGATCATGCACACTGGAGCCTTGGTCAGGCTCCACGCGGATGAAGCTCGCGATGTAGGAGCCTTTTGGAATTGCGATTCTTATCCGATCTGCCTTGCCGGCCGTTAGGTAATAGTGTTCGAGCGAACGCCTGAGTCGACGTGCTTCGATGCGCACGATCGGATCGGTCAGAGGGTCGAAGTCCTCGCCACGATCGAAAGCGGCGAGCGCGATGTTGTAGGCTTTGATACGCTTGCCTCGCCCGCTAAGCGTCTCCTCCACGACATACGACAGGAATCGCTTGTTGCGAGCAGATGTGTCGAAGTCACTGCAGGCCAACAGCTTTCGCAAATGCTCACGAATGTCTTCAGGCAATGGAGGCGAATCGTCCGCCTTCCTGCGCGTCAGCCGCACCATGCGACCCCTCGACCGCTGTCCCTCTGCGTCGGTAGACCGGTAACGATAATCAGCCTAGCTCTATTTCGCGCCTGCGAAACTGAAGTCTGTACCTGGGCGCACGTAGAGGCAAGAGGAAAAGGATCAGCTTCGTACACTGCCACACCTGCTTGTTAGGCCGGCAGAGTCCCTGTCGCTGAGAGCACAGCCAACTCCATGCCGGCCGGTTAAATGCGCTCAAAAACGTTTCATTTTGCGGCGAGCATACGTCTGCGACCGCCGTACGGTGTCCGGTACTGGCAGGTGTCATGCAGCAGCCGGTTGCCGCCGGAGTTGAAGAGTGAACCTATCGTTTTGGGTTGGCCCGCGGGGCCTTCACGAGGGCGCGCAACGAGTGGTTCACGACAGCAATAGTCTCCAGCGCCTTCTCGAGCGCGCCGCGGAGACGTGCAATGCGATGGCCTCGTCGGCGCCACAAACGTCGCAGTTGCGCAACTGTATCGCAGGGTTTTCGCTACCACACACCTCCCTCACGGGACAGGTGCGCGGCATCCGAGACGCCTCAAGGTCGGAACTATGGCCCAATTTTACTAAGTGGTGCTGCACACTATGGGAAAGTGGCGTTGGCCGATGTGTCATGATCTGCACGAACGGTCGAATCCGAAGGGCGTGAGGCGCTGAGGCCCTGCGCCTCCAGATGGGTGTTAAGTGTACTCAGCATCACAGGCGAACTCCCTAGCTGACATTTGAGCCGCACTTGAGAAGGTTGGCGGTGCTGAAGACCAGACAGCGATCGATTCGCTCGCGTCGAGAGCGCGAGGAGTTCGGCAATGTTAAGTGATTCATCGGTTGGCTTTTGTTAGGAATAGTTATTTTGCGTTCGGCGGCCGTTACCTGGAATGCCCATTCCCGCTTCAGGAGCCCCTGGTGATCATGATACAGGCACGTGTCTAGCTGATAACCACTTCGGCACCAGCAGCTGAAATCCGTCAATTACGGTAAAGTACTTTGTCGTGCGTTTGGAAAAAACCATCCTTGTCCCAAAGGTAAGGTCGCTAGAGGCTGCGTCCATCCTCGCAGCCTATGTTGGTTGGAAAAGAATGTGTCACCAGTACGATCCTACATCGCCATGGTATGCAGGCTCTCGCCGGACTGGTCGGACGAGGTGGTGCGCATGGCAGCTCTGAACGATAACTACCGATCAATGTGCCATGAATACGGTATGGCCGTCGAGTTGCTCGATCGTCTGGGGCGCCGTAACCATCCATCGGACGTGGAAAAGATGCACGAGCTTCGCGCGGTAATCAGGGGTCTCGAACGCCACCTAAAGAACGAGCTCCTGGTGTCGGCGAACAGCGAGAAGGCCATCTAATAGTGAGTATCCGGGTCATGGTTCTTGTAACGGAGCTGGCCGTGATGGCCGGTCGTCGAGTTAACCGCCATCGAGCGCATGGCAGCCCCAACTGCTGTGCCACCGGAGCGGGGCGCTACCTGCATCGACCCCCTCCGCGAGGATGCGCAGCAGATGTCGCATGTTGTGGCGATCGATTTGCAAGCAGCCTAGGATCACAGGCACCGTTTCCCCTTTTGGCCGGCACTCGTGCCGGACTGAATTGCCGCAATCCAAGTCTGTGTCTGCTGGGAAGGGTAAGCAAGATTTCCGCATCAAGCGTATCCGCTAGTTCGCCCGTTTAAGTGGTTAATAGCGCGCTGTTACTTACCGACGCATTGAGGTTTCGAGTAGTTGAGGGCGATAGACCGTGATCGCAATTTTCCTGGGCGACGCCCGCCTGACAGTCGCGCTAAAAGAGCCACGTCGGTGGATGTTGTTTCGCCTAAGCCCTGACGCGCTACGCAGCTAGGTGGCCAAATGCCCCAGACCAGCACATCCGAGGCAAATTTTGGACCGGGCGCGTTACGCCGCAGAGAGCTCATCACGTTCCTTGTCCTGGCATTTGCGATCTGGCCGCTCGTCGCGGTCGCGCTGGTCGGCGGCTATGGGTTGGTGGTCTGGATCTGGCAGATGATTTTCGGCCCGCCGGGCCCGCCGGCAGGCTAGATCCGATGGCCGGCGCAAGAAGTCTCATCCGCAGGGCCTTGTTCGTCGGCCGCCTTGCGCCACCGCCGCGCTGGCCGCTTCCGCCGGGCGCCACGGAAGCAACCCTGGAAGCGTGCACGGGCTGCTCGGCCTGCGCCTCCGCCTGCCCGATGCACATCGTTGTCATGGAAGGGGGCAGGCCGCGGCTGGATTTCTCCAAGGGCGAATGCGTGTTTTGCGGCGACTGCGCCGATGCGTGTCCGGAACTGGTTTTTGCCACCGACCGCCCGGCGAGGTTCCAGCATATCGTTCAGGTTTCGGACTCCTGCTTGGCTGTCCGTGGTGTGGCATGCATGGCGTGTCGTGACGCCTGTCCATCGAATGCAATCTACTTTCGACCACGGATCGGAACACCCTTCGTGCCGGAGATACGGGGCGAATCGTGCACGGGCTGCGGTGCATGCATCGCGCCCTGCCCGGTAGACGCCATCAGCGTTGCTGCCAAGGAAGGTGGGGAGGCAGCCAGTGCCTGAGCGAACGCGCTACCATCACGTATCGAGCGCATTTGTTTCGGCATTGCCAGGGAATCTGGAGGCAGTGCGCGCCCAGCTTGCGACCATGCCGGACGTGGAGATCCATGGTTGCGAACGCAATCGCATCATCGTGGTGATCGAGGGAAGCAGCGCCGGCGACGTGGGGGATCGTCTCGCGGCCATCTCCGTGATGGAGGGCGTGGTCGCCGCCAACCTGGTGTTCGAGCATATCGAGCGAGAGGAGGTCACCAATCATGACCGTTGATGTCACGCGCCGCGCGATCCTGAAGGCTCAGGCAGCCGCCGCTGCGGCCGCTGCCGCCGGCATCTCGCTCCCGGCATCTGCCCAGCCCGTGACGGGCGGAGTCGAGACGCTGGAGATCAAATGGTCGAAGGCGCCGTGCCGGTTCTGCGGCACTGGTTGCGGCGTGATGGTCGGCGTCAAGGACGGCCAGGTCGTCGCGACCCACGGCGACATGCAGGCCGAGGTCAATCGCGGCCTCAACTGCGTGAAGGGCTACTTCTTGTCCAAGATCATGTATGGCGAGGATCGGCTGACCACGCCGCTCATGCGCAAGCGTAATGGAAAGTTCGACAAGGAGGGCGAGTTCGAGCCGGTTTCCTGGGACGAGGCGTTCGAAACCATGGCCGGGCGGCTGAAGCAGGTGCTCAAGGACAAGGGCCCGACGGCCATCGGCATGTTCGGCTCCGGCCAGTGGACCATCTTCGAAGGCTATGCCGCGACCAAGCTGATGCGCGCGGGATTCCGCTCCAACAATCTCGACCCCAATGCGCGCCATTGCATGGCCTCGGCTGCGGTCAGCTTCATGCGCACCTTCGGCATGGACGAGCCGATGGGCTGCTATGACGATTTCGAGAATGCAGACGCGTTCGTGCTCTGGGGCTCGAACATGGCGGAGATGCACCCGATCCTGTGGACCAGGGTTGCCGACCGACGCCTCGGGCATCCGCATGTGAAAGTGGCGGTGCTGTCAACCTTCACCCACCGCAGCATGGACCTGGCGGATATCCCCATCATCTTCAAGCCAGGCACCGATCTCGCCATCCTGAACTACATCGCCAACCACATCATCGAGACCGGCCGCGTCAACGAACAGTTCGTGCGTGACCACACGACTTTCATGCGGGGCGCGACCGACATCGGTTATGGCCTGCGTCCGGAACATCCGCTCGAAATAAAGGCGAAAGGGGCAGCGGATCCGCAGCGCATGGATCCGATCGATTTCGAAGCCTTCAAGGAGCATGTCGCACAATATCCGCTCGACAAGGTCTCCGAATTGAGCGGCGTCGAGCCCGGCTTCCTCGAGGAGCTGGCGGAGCTTTATGCCGATCCGAAGCGCAAGGTGATGTCGCTCTGGACCATGGGCTTCAATCAGCATGTGCGCGGCGTGTGGGCCAACCATATGGTCTACAACATCCATCTATTGACCGGAAAAATATCCGAGCCGGGCAACAGCCCGTTCTCCCTGACGGGCCAGCCATCGGCCTGCGGCACCGCCCGCGAGGTCGGCACTTTCGCGCACCGCCTGCCGGCGGACATGGTGGTGACCAATCCCGAGCACCGCCACCACGCCGAGGAGATCTGGCAGCTGCCCGAAGGATTGCTGCCGGACAAGCCTGGCTATCATGCAGTTCTGCAGGACCGCATGCTCCGGGACGGCAAGCTCAACTTCTACTGGGTCCAGGTGAACAACAACCTGCAGGCCGCGCCGAACATCAGCCAGGAGACCTATCCGGGGTACCGCAATCCCGAGAATTTCATCGTCGTCTCGGACGCCTATCCCACCGTCACGGCCATGGCGGCGGACGTGATCCTGCCCGCCGCCATGTGGGTGGAGAAGGAAGGCGCCTATGGCAATGCCGAGCGCCGCACCCATGTCTGGCACCAGCTGGTGAACGCCCCCGGCGAAGCGCGCTCCGATCTCTGGCAGATGGTGGAATTCTCCAAGCGCTTCACGACCGACGAGGTCTGGCCGAAGGAGATTCTCGACAAGCATCCCGCATATAGGGACACGACCCTGTTCGACGTGCTGTTCGCGAACAGCAAGATCACACGTTTCAAACGTGAAGAGATCGATCCGGCCTTTGAGAACCGGGAAGCCAAGGCTTTCGGCTTCTACATCCAGAAGGGCATGTTCGAGGAGTATGCCGAATTCGGGCGCGGTCACGGTCATGACCTCGCGCCCTACGACCGCTATCATCAGGAGCGGGGCCTGCGCTGGCCGGTCGTGGACGGCAAGGAAACGCGCTGGCGTTATCGCGAGGGCTACGATCCTTACGTGAAGCCGGGCGAGGGCGTGAAGTTCTATGGCCGGCCCGACGGCAAGGCGGTCATCCTGGCGGTTCCGTACGAGCCGCCGGCTGAGGCGCCCGACGAGGAATTCGATTTGTGGCTGGTGACCGGGCGCGTGCTCGAGCACTGGCATTCCGGTTCCATGACCATGCGGGTGCCGGAACTCTATAAGGCCTTTCCCGGCGCGCGCTGCTTCATCAATGCCGAAGATGCGCGCGAGCGCGGCCTCAACCAGGGTGCTGAGGTCCGTGTTGTTTCCCGCCGCGGCGAGATCCGGTCCCGGGTCGAGACCCGCGGCCGCAACCGCATGCCTAAAGGTGTGATCTACATGCCGTGGTTCGACGCCAGCCAGCTTATCAACAAGGTCACGCTGGACGCCACCGACCCGATTTCCAAGCAGACGGATTTCAAGAAATGCGCGGTCAAGATTCTTCCCGTCGCATGAGGATGCGGCTGAAGCTTCAGGCGGCAATGGCTGCCATCCTCCTGCTGTGCGGCACGGCAGCGCTGGCGCAGATGGCGTCCGAACTCTCTGGCCCGCAGCCCCCGATGGAGGCGGTGCCCGCCGATCCAATGCCAAAATGGATCACTGACGATGTCCGAAAGATGCGGGCCTATCCCGAGCAGCCGCCGGTCATTCCGCACTCGATCGAAGGCTACCAGCTTTCCGTCAACACCAATCGCTGCCTCTCCTGCCACAAGCGCGAATTCACGGAAAGCTCCGGCGCGCCGATGATCAGCGTCACCCATTACATGGATCGCCAGGGCCAGATGCTGGCCGACGTATCGCCGCGGCGTTACTTCTGCACGGCCTGCCACGTTCCGCAGGCTGACGCCGAGCCGCCGGTCGGCAACCGATTCAAGGACATGAGCGAGATGGGCGTGAAGCCCGCCGGAAGCGAGTGACGCCATGGAGCGGTTGAAGGAGCTGGCGCTGCGCACCGGGAAGCTGATCTCGGCGCCCGCAGCCACGCTCAGTCTTGGTTTCCTGACCCTCGGCGGCTTCGTCGGCGGTGTCATGTTCTGGGGCGCCTTCAATACGGCGCTCGAGGCCACCAATACGGAGCGGTTCTGCATCTCGTGCCACGAGATGGAGAACAACGTCTTCGAGGAGCTGACACGGACTGTTCATTTCACAAACCGGTCCGGCGTCCGCGCCACCTGCCCGGATTGCCACGTTCCCCATGAATGGACGGACAAGATCGCGCGCAAGATGCAGGCGTCCAAGGAGGTCTGGGGCAAGATATTCGGCACCATCAACACCCGTCGCGAGTTCCTCGACAAGCGGCTGGAACTCGCCAAGCACGAGTGGGCCAGGCTCAAGGCGAATGACAGCTTGGAATGCCGCAACTGCCACTCGTCGGTGGCGATGGACCTCTCCAAGCAGACCGAGCGCGCGGCGCAGATCCATACACGATTCCTGCTGTCGGGCGAGGCCACCTGCATCGACTGCCACAAGGGGATCGCCCATGAACTCCCGAACATGGAGGGCGTCGAACCGGGCTGGAAGATGCCGCCCGAGCTCGAAGGCGAACAGCTCCCGGGCGCTTCGCTCATAGACACTCTGAGACAGTTGGCAGACTCCGAGGAGATGCCAAGGGCCGAATAGTTCCGCGGCGGGATCAGCAGCGCCTTTTCCGGCGGGTCGATCTATTTTATTGTTGGTCGGCAGCCTATCGCATGGCTTGATTGATCCATTCAATGCCCGATGACCGGCAGGGGAGCCCTTGACGGGTCCGCCTGTTGCGACGACCATTCCGTCTTGGGGCATCTCATGTCGAAACATTTCATCGTAGTTCTGGTCCCGCAGCCAGAGGGTGGCTGGCGGGCGCCCCTTCCGGACTTCCCTGGCTGCCGCCCGAGGGCGAACGCGTCGAGACCGTCATCGACCGCGCCACGGAGGCGGCCCTGGGGATGGTTTAGCGACTGTGCCGAGCTCGACGAGGATGTACAAATTGATGCTGAACGAGAGGGGCCATCTACCGGTGGCACCCTCCAATGAACTCCACTGGCTGGGAAGATCGGCTGTCCGAGGTGAAGCGGATCTATCGTAGACCTGCTGGCTCATCTGAGTTCGACCCTGGCTGTGTGAAAACCGGTACGCTTCATCTGATGCGCAGGTTATGATTCCAGTGTGGCTTGTGGGCGATCAGATGAAGCGTTCGTTGAAGGGGTCGATCGTGGGCAGAGCACACTGTTTCCCGAATGCCTGGGAGATTGGGTCGTCGGGGACAATCCCGTCCGCGTGATCGACGTCTTTGTCGACGAACTCGATCTAGGCGGTCTTGGATTCAGCGGGGTAGATCCCGAGGCGACCGGTCGGCCTTCGTATCATCCGTCTGTGCTGCTGAAGCGCTACATCTATGGTTATCTTAATCGGATTCAGTCGAGCCGCCGGCTCGAGCGGGAGGCCACCCGCAATGTCGAGGTGATGTGGCTCGCGGGCCGCCTGGTGCCCGATCACAAGACGATTGCCGACTTCCGCAAGGACAACGGCAAGGCCATCCGCCAAGTCTGTGCCCGCTTCGTCGATCTGTCCCGTCAGATGGATCTGCTGGCCACGACGAGCGTGGCGATCGACGGCAGCAAGTTCAAGGCGGTGAACAATCGCGACAGGAACTTCACGCGTGCCAAGGTCGAGCGGCGGCGGGCGCAGCAAGAGGAGAGCGTGGCGCGCTATCTGAGCCAGCTCGACACGGCCGACCGCCACGAGCCGACCGAGGCCCTGGCGACGAAGACGGAGCGGCTGAACGGAAAGTTTGCCTCAAGGGAGAGATGGCCAAGCTCGCCACCATCGAGGCGCAGATTCTGGCCTCGTCCGATGAGCAGGTGTCGCTCACAGATCCAGACAGTCGATCCCATGGCAACCAGTGGCCGCGGCTCCGGCGTCGTTGACGATAATGTGCAGGTCGCGGTAGAGACGGAGCATCACCTGATCATCGCACACGAGGTGACGAACAGCGGCTCGGACCGCGCGCAGCTGGCGAACATGGCCAAGCAGGCGAAGGCGGTTTTGCAAGCGGAGGAGCTGGCGGCCGTTGCCGATCGCGGATACTTCAGCAGTCCGGAGATCCTGGAATGCGCCGAAGCCGGGATCACCGTGACGTTGCCCAAGCCCCTGACGTCCGGCGCGAAATCGCAAGGCCGCTTTGGCAAGCAAGACTTTGTCGACGTGCCGGAACAGGATGTCTACCGTGTCCGGCCGGAGAGCAGTTGACCTATCGGTTATCAGCGGAAGAGCACGGCAAGACGATACGCCGCTATTGGACGACGGCATGTCCGAAGTGCCCCTTGCAGTCGCGATGCACGACCGGGCCGATACGGCGCATCCCGCGCTGGCAACACGAGCAACTGCTGGAGGCTGTTCAGGAGCGTCTCAATGCGAACCCGGAAGCCATGCGTGTGCGCCGCGAGACCGTCGAGCATCCATTCAGTACGATGAAGGCGCGGATGGGCCCGACGCACTTCCTGACGAAGACCCTGCCGAAGGTCGCCACGGAGATGGCCTCTCCGTGCTCGCCTACAATCTGACGCGCGTGATGAACATCATCGGTGTCAAACCGCTCATCGCAGCGATCGGGGCGTAGCGGGCCTCTGTCGCGTCATACCCTGCCCGAGTGCACGGCCCAGACGCCGTCACAGTGCCTCTCAGGTGCCGATACCGGCTGTTCGCGTCGAGAAATCCCCCAATCCCCGTGGCCACTCCCTCTGACACCTTGCGGCAGGGTGTTTTTACAAGGCCAAGACCTATAGCGGACTCTGAGCAGGGATGCGATGACTGATTCATTCAGCGGCCTCGATGGGCTGTGCAGCAGCCGATCTGGTAATCTCGATACTCCGCTGTGCGGCGGCACCGGCTTCGCCACCGGCGACCTGCACGGTCGGTTGGGCGAATTTGATGCCGTTGGCGTCAAAAACGTTCTTGATCATCGCGTAGGCCTTGCGGCGAATCACGAATTGCTCGCCGGGTCTGCAGGTCATTTTCAGGCGAAGGCGGATCGCATAGTCGCCGAACTGCTCGACGCCTTGCATTTTGAGCGGCTCGATAATGTGGTCTTTGAACTCGGGATCGCCCGCCAGATCGCGCCCGATCTGCTTGATCAGCTTTCTGGCCTTCTCCAGGTCCGTATCGTAGGTAACGCCGATCGTCATCTTGTCGATCACCCAGTCCCTGCTCATGTTCTCGACGGCGCCGAGCTCGCCGAATGGCACGGTATAGAGCGGCCCCCGATGGTGACGCAGCTTGACAGATCGCAGGCTGAAGGATTCCACGGTGCCCTTGTAGATTCCACTCTGGATGTATTCGCCGACCCGGAACGCATCGTCCAGCAGATAGAACACGCCGCTGATGATATCCTTGACGAGCGTTTGCGCCCCGAAACCGATGGCGACACCTGCAACGCCGGCACCGGCGATCAATGGTCCGATCTCAAATCCCATGGCCGAGAGCACCATCAGGCCTGCCATCGTGAACAAGACGACAAACAGCACGTTACGCAGGATGGGAAGCAGGGTCTGCAGCCGTGATCGGCGGAGTCCTTCCGCGGAACCGGGGGGTGCAGCGCTTCCGCCGGCTGCGATCCGGCTGTCTATGAGCGCCCGCACGACGCGCCAGACGACGTCCGCAACCAGCACGATGATGATCGCGCTGACTGCGCCGCGCATAAGTCGCATTGCGACCATATCGCTGGCCGCAAGGCTTGTCAGATCGATGTGCCAGGCGCTCGCCAGCAGCAGGACCGCGGTGATGATCAAGCCGGCGCGAACACCGCGTTCGAGCAGAATCTCGTGGACAGTTGCCGCGTCCGAAGGTGCCGTCGGCGCTGCGGATGCAAGCAGCGGCGCGGTGGCAGGTGACAACAGGCGCAACGAAACCGGCAGCAGAGTGGCAATCACCGCGAACCAGAAGGTTGGCATCATGCTGGCGGCCCAAAGCAGCCAGAGGAGAACCAGATACGCGGAAAGCAGGCAATTCAACAGCAGTGTTTGCCGGCGCTGACCGGAGCTCGATGTGAGTTCGAACGAGCGCGTCAGATCGTCGGGTAGCGGCCGGCGCCAGACCGCTTCCAGGCCGAGGGCGACCAGGATCAGGCCGATCCCGTAGGCGATCGACTGCCGTGCAGGACCGGAGAATTCAAGGATCTCCAGCAATCCAACCGTGACCCAGCCGAAAGCGAGCCAACCGACCATAACGGGAAGGCGAATTGACCACTGCCGCGCCGTGGCAGTCCGCACGGACATCAACCTGAGCTGTTCGTCCTGCGGCGTCATGAGGAAAAGGCATAGAGCGCGTGCCACTCTGACAAGTACAAAGACGAGCAGGTAACCAACGACGATTTCCCGCAGCAGGGGTGGCCAATCGCCGACGAGGAACAGGCCGACGCTGCCAACCGCAGACGCAAGGGCCAGTGCCAGGCCATTGCTGAGTCGCAGTGCAGCCGCGCGCAATCTCTGGACGGTGGTGACCAAGGGCAAAGCCGCCGTCCATTGCCCTAGGCCGGCGGTCAAGCGCCCCATGAGCCACTCAGCGGCCAAGCCGAGGCCGACGAACAGACCTAGCAACAAGGCAATGCCACCCTGACCAGCGCCAGCAATCTCGGCTGACAGAACTCTTCCCGCACGCTCGAACTGCAGCGGCAGCTCCGGTATTGCTGCCCGAAGATCGAGCAGGTGTTGCCGCACCGCAGCGATCCGCCCGGCGAGATAGTGCGAGGGTGTGGATTGCGGTATCGCTTCAGTGGAAACGCCTGGCGGGGCGGCCGCTTGCGCGGCGTGCGTCCTAAGCCATCCTTGGACGGCGGGATCCTCAAGCAGCTTCAGGAATTCACGAACCTGCGGCGGAGAAGACGCGAACGATGCCTCCTGCGCCACCGCATCCAAGGTAAGCACCGCCAGCACGGGGCCGGCAAGGAGGAAGTGTCTACAGAAGGCGCGCAGGCTCCCTCTGCATGCGGCAGGGAGCAGTCTGTAGCACATCGTCATAAAGGAGGTTGCCCTCCGGAACGGTCGTAGGATTCGGTCGATCCTGGAATGCTGCTGGGCCGGCAGCCATGCATTTACTGTAACGTACGTCCAAATCGCCCTGGATGCCGCCACTCTCGCGATCATTCGGGGTGCCCGGCGTGGCCTGCTCATAGGACAGAAGGGGTGACCATGTTCCTCGACTACCTCGCGCTGGTGATGCTGATCATCGGATTGTCGCTGGTCATCTATACCTTCATCTACATCCACGACATCCCGTACCAGATCGCCAAGAAGCGCGACCATGAGCAGAAGGAAGCCATACACCTCGCCTGCTGGCTCAGCCTCTTCACCCTCCATGCGATATGGCCGATCGTCTTCATCTGGGCTGTCATGAAGCCGAAACCTCTTGCTGTGAGGATCGAAGAGGATGAGAGAGGCTTGATCAACCAGCGCCTCCTTGCGCTCGAGGCGCAGATGGCGGACATCAAGACCAGCCTGCCGGTCCCGAAGAAAGAGACCGCCTGATGGTCGAGCTCATCATCGGCACCTACGGTTTGATTTGCTGGCTGGTCTTCAAGAAGTTCCGCCTGATCGCGGTCAACGCCTACACGGTCTGCACGGCCATCATGATCGGCATCGCGATGCTGGGCGTGCTCGGCATCCTGCTGCTCAAGTACCAGCCGGCGTCTTCCGACGGCCGGCTCTATACGGTCACCACGCCAATCGTGCCGCAGGTCAGCGGCCAGGTCATCGCCGTGCCGGTGGCGGCCAACGTGCCGCTCCGTGAAGGCGACGTGCTGTTCCAGATCGACCCGGCGCCGTACGAATATGAGGTCAACCGGCTGGAAGCGAAGTTGGCGTCGGCCAATACCAGTCTGAGCCAGCTGGAAAAACGGCTGACTGCGGCTCAGGCGGCCACTGCCCAGGCAAAGGCCGACGTGGCAGCCTCCGAATCCGCCTATGATCGCCAGGCGCAGCAGCAGCGCGATCAGGCGGCGGCCGGCGTCGAACAGATCTCGTCTCAGCTCTCGTTGGCGCGCAAGGACTATGTCCGCTACAAGGAGCTGGTCGAGAAAGGCACCATCCCACGCCAGAAATTTGAGCAGGTCGCCGAGCAGGTCGAACGCCTCGAAGCGCAGCTGCGTCAATCCCAGTCGGCTCTGGCCCAGGCAGAGGAGGCGATCACCGGCGGCGGTGCAAGCCTCCAGGCGGCACGCGAGCGACTGCGGCAGGCGGAAGCGCAGGAAGAGGAAATCCGCGTCGAGCTCGAATCGCAGAGCGGCGGCGTCAATCCGGACGTCCAGCAGGTGGTCGCCGAGCTCGGCCTGGCGCGATGGCGCCTGGAGGAAACAACCGTGCGTGCGCCGGCCGATGGCTATGTAACGCAGCTGGCGCTTCGGCCGGGGCAGATGACGTCCACACTGCCGCTGGCGCCCGTCATGGTCTTCGTTCACGGAGAGCAGCCGACCTTGGTCGCCACCTTTCCCCAGAATGTGATCGTCGACTTGAAGCCGGGCCTGGAAGCGGAGGTGGCATTCAAGGCCTACCCCGGCAGAATCTACAAGGCAACCGTCAGCCATCTGCTGCCGACAACTGCCGAAGGTCAGTTCACGACCAGCGGTCAGCTGCGCACTCAAACGGCAGCCTCCGCGCCGGGCCGTATTCCCGTGGTCTTCGAATATGGCGCCGAAATTGCGGATCTCAACCTACCGGGCGGTGCCCAGGCGACGGCTGCGATCTATACCGAGCACGTACACGTGCTGGCGATCATTCGCAAGATCATCCTGCGCATCAAGAGCTGGGAAAACTACCTATTCCTGCCCTGACGCGCCGCAGACGTGGTGAACATTACCGTAACTTACCCGGTGATTCTTGCGACACGGCGGCGGACCCGCGTAGCAATTGCCCAGCGGCTGAAACAAGCGGCGAGGCGGCGATGCTCAGACTTTCTTGGGTTGGCCTTATCGTGTTGGCATTGGCCTGGGCCGGGATGGCGCGGGCGCAAGAGGAAGTGACGGAAGCAGCTCCCGAAGAAGACGTCGCGCCGGAAGAGGTTGCGTTGCTCGCCCCGGAAAACGTCGAGGCGCTGGTTGCGCCCATCGCCTTCTACCCGGATGAAGTGCTGGCCGTCACCTTGCCGGCGGCCACCTATCCGCTCGATATCGTGGAAGCCTCCAGGTTCCTCGAGAAGCAGCAGACCACTCCAGATGCCCAGCCGAGCCCAGACTGGGATCCGAGCGTGTCGGCGCTCCTGAACTACCCGGTCGTCTTGAACATGATGAATGAGGACCTGGACTGGACGACGTCTCTTGGCGAAGCCGTCATCAACCAGCAGGCCGATGTCATCGACGCCATCCAGCAGGTGCGGCGCAGCGCCTACACCGGCGGGCATCTCAAGTCGGACGACAAAACCACGGTTTCCTACGAGAACGACGTAGTCGAGATCGCATCCGCCGATCCGAACGTCATCTATGTTCCCGTGTACGAGCCGATCACCGAACCGGCACCGGAACCGGCACCGGAACCGGCGCCCGAACAGCTGCCCGCGGAAAGCGCTGCGCCGGACCAGATATCGACCGACGTCACGACGACCACCAATGTCTACTACCCTTCCAACATGGCCTATTCGGAGCCGTACACGCCTTACTATGACGATACCGCGACCTTCTGGACAGGAGCCCTGGTCGGCGGAATCACCATGGGTTTCCTCATGGATTGGGATGACGACGACATCGACATCGACTTCGATGAGGGCGACTTCGATGACTGGGAGCCCGGGCGCGGTGACGTCAATATCGACGGCGACGTCAACATCGGTGACGACATCGACATCGGGAACGGCGTCGCAGTCGGAAACGGTGATTCTTGGCGCAAGATGCGCGAGCAGAGAACCGGCGGCGAGCAGGTCTCCCAGCTGAAATCGACCAGGACGACTAAGAAATCTGCTCAACCGGTTTCGAGCCTGCAGAAGAAACCAAAGAAGGTTCAGCAGCCCGCCGCCGCGAATTTGAAGAAGAAGCCGGCGCAGGCCGTAAAGCAGACGCAAGTCGCGAAACCGCAAAGGGCCGTCAGCAAGCAGCAGCCCAAGCCGAAGGCGGGCGCCCTCGGCAACGTCGAACGGGGCCAGAACACGGTCAAGGCCAGCAAGCGCGGCGCCGGCTCGCAGCAGAAGGCCATGCAGCAGATGCCACGGAAACAGCAGGCGGCGCCGACAAAGAAACCGCGCCCCACGGGCGCGAGCGCCAAGCCACGGCAAGGCCAGAGCGCGTTCGGCAGTATGAGCAGCGGCAAGAAATCCCAACAATTCAGCAAACGCGGCGCCGGAAGCCAGAAGATGCGGCCAAGGCGCTAGGCAGGGATGCGGCGTGTCCGCGTTCAACAAAAAGAGGTGAGCAAATGGCAGAGCTTCATGGGTATTTGTCAGCACCCAAGCTGGCCAGCTTCGGGATCGTTGGTGCCGCCGCGGCGATGCTCGTGGTGCAGTCCTTCCAGAACGCACACGCCGCTTCGGAACAGGCGATGTTCGATCGCCCGGAAATGGCGGTCGATGCGCTGCTGGACAACCTGAAGAACCGTGATGTGGACGGCCTCGCCAAGCTCTTCGGGGAGGAGCAGTGGGATCAGCTCGTTGGCCCGGACAAAAGCCAGGCGCGCGAAGGCCTGCTGCGCATCTATGGGGCCGCCCAGGCGTCTAAGACGGTGGTGGACCGTGGAGATGGATACAAAGTGTTGATCATTGGGCCGGAAGGCTGGCCGTTCCCGATCCCGCTTGTACTCGAAAAAGGGCAGTGGCGGTTCGATACCGAGGCCGGCATCGAAGAGGTCTTCAACCGCCGCATCGGGCAGAACGAACTGACCGCGATTGCCATCATGCACGAGTATGTTGAGGCACAGGTACGGTACGCCAGCGTCGACCGCGACGGCGACGAGGTGCTGGAATATGCCCAGCGCATTGCCAGCACTACGGGCAAGAAGGACGGGCTTCATTGGGTCAGTACCGGCGGCGACGAGAGCCCGCTTGGGCCGTTTGTGAGCGAATCTGCGACATATCTCCAGGGGCGTGAGGCGGGGGATCCGTTCCGCGGCTACTACTTCAGGATTCTGACCCGGCAGGGCGAAAGCGCGCCCGGAGGGCGATATGACTACGTCATAAACGGTAACATGATCGCCGGCTTCGCGATGATCGCCTATCCCGCTGAATACGGCAACTCAGGCATCATGAGTTTTATCGTCAATCAGCAGGGCATCGTCTATGAGCGCGACCTCGGTGAGGAAACCGCAATCGCCGCCCAGTCGATGACGGAGTACGACCCGCACGCTTGGTCGGAGTCCGAAGATTGATCGCAATGGCACGCGGGGCATGGACGCGGAGCGCGCTGCCCGCGGCGGGTCTTCTTGTGCTTCTGTCGAGCACGGCGCAGGCGACGAGCCTGAACGAGGCGCTGGCCGCTGCGTATGCGGGAAACCCCACGCTGGATGCGAGGAGAGCGGAGTTGCGCGCCGTGGATGAAGGCGTGCCGCAGGCGCTGTCAGGATGGCGACCGACGATCGAAGGGCGTGCCCAAGGTGGCCACGAGTGGGATAACCTCAACGAACCGATCTCGCGCGACCGCGAGTTCTGGCCACGCTCCTACGGGGTCGCCGTTCGCCAGCCGATCTTCGAAGGGTTCAGGACCGTGGCCGCCACGGCACAAGCGGAGCACCTGGTGCAGGCGGGGCGCTTCCGCCTGCTCGATACCGAACAGGTGGTGCTGCTGGATGCAGTCGCCGCATATATGGCCGTGGTCCGCGACGAGGCCGTACTCCAACTCAACATCAACAACGAGAAGGTCCTCACCGCACAGCTTGAGGCCACGCGGAACCGCTTCGAAGCGGGCGAACTGACGCGGACGGATGTTGCGCAGGCAGAAGCGCGGCTGCAGGGCGCGACTGCGAGCCGGATCCAGGCCGAAGGTCAACTGACCGCATCCCGCGCCGTCTATCGCCAGGTGATCGGAGAGGAGCCGACCAATGTCGAGATGCCCGGCACCGCGCTGGAGCTGCCGGCCAGTCGCGGCGAGGCAGTCGCACTTTCGGAGAACGCGACGACCGTGCGTGCAGCGGAGTTCGAAGAGCGGGCGGCGAAGGACGAGATTGACGTGCAGTTCAGCGATCTCTTGCCCACTGTTTCCGTTGAAGCTGCCTACGAGCGGCAGGAAGATCTCGGCCTTGAGGACAGCGAGGCCGATGTCGGCTCCATCATCGGCCAGGTGGTCATTCCCCTCTATCAGGCCGGCGAGCCGGATTCCCGCGTGCGGCAGTCGAAGCAGCGTTACATGCAGTCCAGGCGGCTCACCAGCGAAGCGCGGCGTGCGGCGGAGCGGGAAGCGGCCACCGCTTGGCAGGTGCTGGAAACGGCCATTGCGCAGACACAATCTTTCACCGAGCAGGTCCGTGCGAACGAGCTGGCGCTCGAGGGCGTCCGGCAGGAGCAGGAGGTCGGTGCCAGGACCATCCTGGACATCCTGGATGCGGAGCAGGAAACGCTGAACTCGCGCGTCAGTCTGGTTGCATCCGAAACCGACAGGGTGGTCGCGAGCTATCGGCTGCTGGCTTCGATCGGGGCGCTGACGGCCGCCAATCTGGAACTCGACGTCGAATACTACGATCCGACCGAGCACTACCGTGCCGTTCGGAACAAGCTCATCGGCACTGGTCCCAGCCTCGACTGAGCCTGTAACCCCCTTGCCTTTGTTCGGGTCCGCGGTTGGCGGAGTAGTTTACGGTAACGTGCTACGATCTATTGCAATCCCGTCTATCAAATAGCTTCCAGCAAATCGCCTAGCGATCGTCGGACGCCACGTTGCGCGCGGAACGGGCGATGCTTCTTTGGAAACCGCTTGCGAGGGGTGTCATGTCGAAGACCGGTCTGCTGGCAACGACAGCGCTCGTCACCGCCGGCTTGGCGGTGAACGCTGCTTCAGCGGCCGATGGGGTCAAGCTCGGGATCGGCGGCTTCTTCAGCGCCGCTTATATGGCCGTAATGGATGATGATGAGGAAGGCGAACTCGGCAACGAGCGCAACACCGACGGCTTTTTCCAGAGCGCAGAGATCTTCTTCGAAGGCAGCACGGTCCTCGACAACGGCCTCACAGTGGGCGCACGGGTCGAGCTTGAGGGCGAGACGGATGACGACCAGATCGACGAAGCCTGGATCTTCTTTTCCGGCGGATTCGGCGAGGCTCGGATCGGATCAATCGACGACGCGCTGGCTTATTCTTGCATCTTGCCGCCCGGCGGGACCGGCAACTTCTCGGCCTTTTCGCCCGATCAATGGGCGGCCAATACACTGATATCAAATCCGGCTTGCGTCGGCGTGGACGAATCCGATGGGGGCGATGCGCAGAAGATCCTGTACTTCTCGCCGATTTTCGCCGGGTTCCAGCTTGCTCTCTCATATACGCCCAACGGCGGAGACCAGGATCACACCGAAGGGGTGGGACCGCATGTCGGAATGCCATTCAACAGCGACGACGAGTCCCGGCATAACTTCTCTACATATCTAACCTACACGTACAAAGGCGATGGATGGGGGCTGACCTGGGGCGGCGGTGGTTCCTGGGAAGGTCACGTTGAACAAGCGCCGGGGCCCAATCGTGACAGGCAGGATTTCTATCAGACCGGGCTCAACCTGACTTTCGGCGGCTTCGAGATCGGCGGCGTCTTTGAATATTACAATGACGCGCTCGATCGCAGCGGGGAGCAGGGTGACGCTGGGCCCACTGTCGCGCTCGACGCCTGGGTCGCCGGTGCGGGCATCGCCTACACCATGGATGCTTGGATCTTTGGCGCACAGTACTCGCACCTCGATGCAGACAACGATGGGGATACGGCAGTTACAGACTTCACGCAGGATCGCGCCATGATCACGGTGATTTATGCGCTGGGGCCTGGAATCGAGCTCGATGCTGAGGTTGCCTACACCTGGGCCGATACCGATCCCGAAGGCGGCGAAGCTGCCGACGGCACGGATGTCGACAATTACGACGCGCTGGAGATCGGGCTGGGAACGACACTGACATTTTGAATTAAGAACGCGATTACGCGGGAGGAGGTGGAAAAATGTATAGGAATGCAACGGCTCTCATCATGACGTCGATCCTGGCGGGCTGTGCGTCCACCGATGCGGAGGTGACCAAGTCGAACGCGGCGAATACGCGCCTGCCGTATCCGTCGCAGATCCTGGTCTATGACTTTGCCATCTCTCCATCCGAGGTGTCGCCAGACAGCATTGCCGCAGGTCGCCTGAGTGGAGCGGGTGATGATCCTTACGAAACCGCCGAGCGCGAATATCTGGAACGGCAGGTCGCGGCAATTGTCGCTGATGGCGTCGCATCTGAGCTGCGGGAGCTTGGCTTGCCAGCCACTCGGTGGCGTGGCGCTCCTCCAGCTGGCACCAACATCTATGCCATCGAAGGTCAATTCCTCACGATCGATGAAGGCAATGCACTCAGGCGCATGATCATTGGTTTCGGGGCGGGCGGAACGGAAGTCAGGACTCTTGTGCAAGCCTACTACATCTCCGGCGGCCGGAAATCGCTGCTGGGCGAAGCGGAGGTGAGTGCGGAGAGCTCGAACAAGCCCGGTCTTGCCGCAACTATCCCCGTCGGTGCGGCGGTAACGAGCGTCGGAACCGCGGCCGCCGTCCAAAGTGGAATTGGCGTCATATCTGAGATGAACACAGACGTTCAGGAAGGCGCCGAGGACACGGCCGAAGCGATCGTGGAGCTTCTGAAACCGCGCATGGAGGACCATGGCTGGATTGATGACTGAGCCGCCGATGATCGCGCGGGCACCGTAACTTACCGTAACGCGACCTGTCGTCGCTGAGCCTGTGTGCTCTGGTGAATTCGATAAGGCGGGATCGGTGACGCAGCCGGGAGGTAGCTATGACCACGACGGATGCAACGACCAGCGTCCAGGCGGAGGCCAGCCACAAGCTGACACTGATACCCCTGATCGCTTTGGTCGTCGGATCGATGATCGGAGGCGGCGTCTTCAATCTACCCTCGGATATGTCCAGGGGTGCGTCGCCCGGCGCCATTATCGTCGGCTGGCTCATCACCGGCTTTGGCATGCTGATGCTGGCGTTCGTCTACCAAAATCTTGCTGTCCGCAAGCCGGACTTGAACGCCGGCCCGTATGCCTATGCCAAGGCGGGCTTCGGTTCGTTCGTCGGCTTCAACAGCGCCTGGGGCTACTGGCTGAGCGCCTTTCTTGGCAATGTCGCCTATGCGGTCGCGATCTTCTCCGCACTTTCGTACTTCGTGCCTGTGTTCGAGGGCGGCAACAATCTGCCCTCGATCATCGGTGCCTCGCTGTGTCTGTGGCTGGTTCATGCGCTGGTGCTGAAAGGGATCAAGCAGGCTGCGTTCGTGAACGTCGTGACGACGATCGCCAAGCTGGTGCCGCTGTTCCTCTTCATCCTGATCGCAATCATCGCCTTCAACTGGGACAAATTCACGCTCAACTTCTGGGGGGCCGCAGACGCCCAGGACACCGGTGGCCTCGGGTCGGTCGTGGACCAGGTGAAGAGCACCATGCTCGTGACACTCTGGGTGTTCATCGGCATCGAGGGGGCCAGCGTCTATTCCGCCAGGGCGGCACGGCGGTCGGACGTGGGTCGCGCGACCGTGATCGGCTTCATCGGCGCGCTCGGCATCTACGTGCTGGTGTCGCTGCTTGCGACCGGCGTTCTGAGCCAGCCCGAGTTGGCAGGTCTCAAGGTGCCATCGATGGCCGGCGTGTTCGAGCCGCTGGTGGGCGCATGGGGTGCGGCCCTGATCAATTTGGGCCTGATGGTCTCGGTCGGCGGAGCCTTTCTCTCGTGGACGCTTCTCTGCGCCGAGATCCCATTTACCTGCGGCAAGGACGGAACGTTTCCGAAGTGGTTTGCCAAGGAGAACGAGAACGGCTCGCCCGCGAATTCGCTGTGGGCGACCAATATCCTGATACAGCTGTTCCTGATCCTCAGCTTTTTCTCTCAGAGCGCCTACCAGTTCTTCTATTTCATCGCCTCGGTCGCGATCTTGCCGCCCTATGTCCTCTCTGGCGCCTACGCGCTGAAGCTTGCCCTGGCGGGCGATAGCTACGGTGTGGGTGAGAGCCGCAGAAAGGACATGCTGGTCGGTGCACTGGCGACCGTCTACGGACTCTGGCTCGTGTACGCGGCAAGCCTCGAATATCTGCTCATGTGTGCCGTTCTGTTCGCGCCGGGAATCATCGTCTACGCAAAAGCCCGGAGCGAGCGGGGAGAGCGCGTCTTTGCCGGTTTCGAAATCATCATTGCGATTGCTGTTGTGGCGCTTGCGCTGCTCGCCGCATGGCTGATGTGGACTGGCAAGATCAGTCCGCTTTGAGTCTTACGTTCGAATAGTGGAGGCGCATCATGCGCGAATTCGGAGTCCATTCGGAGGTCGGAAAGTTGCGGACGGTGGTGGTCTGCCGGCCATCGCTGGCCCATCAACGCCTGACGCCCGGAAACTGCCACGACCTGCTGTTCGATGACGTGATCTGGGTCCATGAGGCGCAGAAGGACCACTACGACTTCACGCTCAAGATGAAAGAGCGGGGCGTCGAAGTGCTCGAGCTGCATGAGATGCTGGCCGAGACGGTGGCGACCGCCGAGGGTCGGAAGTTCGTTCTCGACCGCCGGATCACGGCCAACATGCTCGGCATCGGCGTTGCCGACGCAGTGCGGCCCTGGTTGGATGAGCTGCCACCGCAGCAGCTCGCGGCGCATCTCATCGGCGGCATTTCGGTCGCCGACCTGCCGGCGACCAAGTCGAAGACCATGTTGAAGGAAGCGCTCGGCAATACCGAATTCGTGGCCCCACCGATCCCCAACACGCTGTTCCAGCGCGACCCGTCCTGCTGGATCTATGGCGGCGTCACCGTCAACCCGATGTTCTGGCCGGCGCGCCAGCCCGAAACGCTGATCCTGCGCGCCATCTACAAGTTCCACCCGTCGTTCAAGGGCGGAAACTTCAAGATCTGGTGGGGCGATTCCGACGAGCATCTCGGGAACTCGAAGGTCGAAGGTGGCGATGTGATGCCGATCGGCAAGGGTGTCGTGCTGATCGGCATGGGCGAGCGCACAACCTACCAGGCGGTCGGCCAGGTGGCGCGCGAGCTCTTCAGGAACAAGGCCGCCACCCGTGTCATCGGGTGCCTCATGCCGAAGAGCCGCGCCGCCATGCATCTCGACACCGTGTTCTCGTTCTGCGACCGCGACTTGGTGACGCTGTTCCGCGACGTGGTCGACCAGATCCGCTGCTACAGCCTGCATCCGACCGACGACCAGGGCCACTTCGAGGTGCACCCGGAATCGAAGCCAATGTTGGAGGTGGTGTGCGAAGCGCTCGGCATCAAGGAACTGCGCACCGTCGGCACCGGCGGCGATGCCTACGAAGCGGAACGCGAGCAGTGGGACGACGGCAACAACGTCGTCGCCTTGGAACCGGGGGTGGTCGTCGCATACGACCGCAACACCTACACCAACACCCTGCTGCGCAAGGCCGGAGTCGAGGTTATCACAATCCGCGGCGCCGAACTCGGCCGTGGGCGGGGTGGCGGCCATTGCATGACCTGTCCCATCCTGCGCGACCCGGCCTATTAGCGGAAACCCATTTCGAAGGAGACATAGGATGAGCTTCAATCTCCGCAACCGCTCGCTCCTCACTGTGCAGGACTACACGCCGCGCGAGTTCCGCTACCTCCTGGACCTCGCACGCGACCTGAAGCGAGCCAAGTACGCCAAGACAGAGCAGCAGCACCTGCGGGGCAAGGAGATCTGCCTGATCTTCGAGAAGACCTCGACCCGTACACGTTGCGCGTTCGAGGTCGCCTGCTATGACCAGGGCGCGAACGTCACCTATCTCGATCCTGCCGGCTCCCAGATCGGTCACAAGGAATCCTTCAAGGATACCGCCCGCGTGCTCGGGCGGATGTACGACGCGATCGAGTACCGCGGAGCCGCACAGGGTGGCGTCGAAACCCTCGCCAAGTATGCCGGCGTGCCGGTTTATAACGGCCTGACCGACGAGTATCACCCGACCCAGATGCTTGGCGATGTCATGACCATGCGGGAGCACAGCGACAAGCCGATCACCGAGCTCAAATACGCCTATGTCGGCGATACCCGCTCCAATATGGGGCACTCGCTGATGATCGTCGGCGCGCTGCTCGGCATGGATGTCCGCATCTGCGGGCCGAAATCGCTGTGGCCGTCAGACGAGTTCCGCAAGAGCGCCGAAGACCTTGCCGCCAAGTCGGGCGCAAAGCTCGTCATCACCGATGATGTGAAGGCAGCGGTGAAGGGCGTCGACTTCATTCACACCGACGTCTGGGTGTCGATGGGCGAGCCGAAGGAGGTGTGGAAAGAGCGCATCCAGCTGCTCACCCCCTACCAGGTCAACGCAGAGCTGATGAAGGCCAGCGGCAATCCGCAGGTGAAATTCATGCATTGCCTGCCGGCGTTCCACGACACCGAGACCACGCTCGGCAAGCAGATCGCCATAGACTACGGCATGTCCAACGGCCTCGAGGTGACGAACGACGTATTCGAGTCCGAAGCGAACGTCGCCTTCGAACAAGCCGAGAACCGGATGCACACGATCAAGGCGATCCTGGTTGCAACCTTGGGAGAGTGAGTGATGCGCGTCGTGGTGGCACTGGGCGGAAACGCCCTTCTCAAACGCGGCGAGGCGATGACGGTGGAGGTGCAGCGCGCCAACATTCGCACCGCCGCCATGGCGCTGGCCCCGATCGCTAAGGAGCATCAGCTCGTCGTCAGTCACGGCAACGGGCCCCAGGTTGGCCTCCTGGCGCTGCAAGGGGCGGCCTACAAGCCGGAAGAAGCCTATCCGCTTGACGTGCTTGGGGCGGAGACGGAAGGCATGATCGGCTACATGATCGAGCAGGAGATGGGAAACTTGCTGCCGTTCGAGGTCCCGTTCGCGACGCTCCTGACCATGGTGGAGGTCGATGGCGGCGATGCTGCCTTCCACAACCCCACCAAATTCGTTGGGCCGGTGTACGACAAGCCGGAGGCAGATCGGATCAACGCGGAGAAGGGCTGGACTTTCAAGCAGGACGGTGCCAAGTGGCGACGCGTCGTGCCGTCCCCAATCCCCAAGCGCATCTTTGAAATCAGGCCGATAAGGTGGCTGCTCGAGCACGGAACGATCGTGATCTGTGCTGGCGGCGGCGGCATCCCCACCATGTATAAGCCGGGAGCGGACCGCACACTCGTCGGCGTCGAGGCCGTGATCGACAAGGATCTCTGTTCGGAGCTGCTTGCACGGGATCTCGATGCCGACCTTCTCATCATGGCAACCGACGCGGAGGCGGTATTCGTCGGCTGGGGCACTCCGGAGGCGAAGGCGATCCACCGGGCGAATCCGGCCAAGATCGCCGAGCACAAGTTCCCGACTGGCTCGATGGGGCCGAAGGTCGACGCCGCGTGCCAATTTGCAGAGGCAACAGGCCGGACGGCTGCGATCGGTGCGCTGGCGGATATTCCGGACATCGTCCGAGGCAAGAAGGGGACGTTGGTCAGCAAGAAGTTCAGCGGGCTTACATGGCACGCATGATCAGGATCGCGGGCTGTTGGGGAAAGGGGCACTGGTGACCTCTCGGGAAATCCAACAACCTGCCAGTTTTGTTACTGTAACGTGCTTCAGCTTACCCCTCCCCGCAGGCAGGCTTCCCGAGCATTAACTTTGGCGCCTCAGTGAGGAACGCGAAGCTTGTCACAGGCGGCCAAGCATGTCGGACGGGTTCGCAAGCTCTTCCCCGATTGGGCAGAGGAGGTGTCGCGACTGGCGCTCAGAAGTGAGGCGTTTCGCACGATCTGCGAGGACTACGGAATGGCGGTTGAGGCCCTCGAACTACTCGAAATGCGCAACCTGCCGCAGGACGTCCAAAAAATGCAGGAGTACCGCCTCCTCGTTCAGGATCTCGAGAGGGAGCTGAAATACGAACTTCTGGCCGCACGGCCTGAGGAGGAGCGGCGATAGCAAGAGCGCGTTGCCACCGTGCCCGCGGTGGAAAGAGGGAGCCGTATCTGCAATTCCCCCGTGCTGCGGCTCCCTCAAGCCCCATATCGGCCAGGAGCAGAGTTTGAGCGGGTTCTCCATATGGTATTTCTGGAGTAGCGCATGCCACGTGTAAGCAAGTCCTTCGATCCAGCCAAGCGCACTCTGCTGCGGGTCCTCTGCTGTGCTCCCGCCTTGTGCCTCGCGCCGGCAGCCTTTGCAGCCGACCTCGTGCAGACCGGTACCGTCACAATCGAGCAGGTACAGATTGCCTTCATCGGCAGCGGCAATCTCGGCGGCGGAACGCTGGTCTTCGAGGGTCAGAAATACGACTTCTCGGTTGGCGGCCTCGGTGTCGGCGGCATCGGCGTCTCCAAAATGCAAGCTTACGGCGCGGTGTACAACCTCTACGACCTGAGCCAGTTTCCCGGGGCATATATGCAGGCACGCTACGGCCTCGCCGTCGGCTCGACCAGTACCGGCCAGCTCTGGCTGCGGAACGCGCAGGGCGTCGCGCTTCGGCTCGATGCGGATCGGAGCGGGCTCGCGCTCTCGCTCGGTGGCGACGCCGTCTACATCGACTTCGAATGACCTGAGGGAAGGACTGTCATGTTTTACGTGCGCAGCGGTGGGTTGGCTCTCGGCGCTCTCTTGGCCATCGGTCTCACGATTGCTCCGGCGGCGGCGGAGACGCAGCAGACGGTCAAGGCGTTCGCAGCCTGGCAGGGGCGCGGTCAGATCTACGAAACCGGCCCGACACGGGCGACCTTCGTAGGTTCTTTCTCCGGCATGGTCTTCGTCGAGACCGAGAAGGGTCCCCTCGACGCGGGTTTCATGATCTGTCCCGCCATTCTAGATGTTGATCTTACAAGCGGCAAGCAGGAGGCAAGGGGCCGCTGCACGATTACGGCCAAGGACGGCGCGCGCGCCTATGCTGAAGTGTCGTGCAAGGGCGTCCATCTGGTCGGCTGCGATGGTGATTTTGCATTTACCGGCGGGACGGAGCGCCTCGCCGGGATCACGGGTGGTGGGCCGGTGACCATCCGCAGCGGTCTGCAAGAGTTTGCCGTCGGGGTCGGCAATATCGTTCAGGAGGCGGCTGGCGGCATCATGGTCTGGAACGAGCTGACCTATAAGCTGCCGGATGCAGCAGCGACGGCGCAGTAGGAGGTCTGCGATGACTTGCAGGCAGTCTCTGGCGCGGGCGATGGCTGCAAGCCTGGCTTTGGCGCTCATGTATGAACAGCACGGCGCGGCCCACGCGCAACCTGCGCCCATCGTCTACCCGAGCGCCGGCCAGAGCATGGATCAGCAGGCGCGCGACGAAACGGAGTGCCGCAACTGGGCCACCCAGCAGACCGGCGTCTATCCGTACCAGGCGCCGCCAACCTACTACGGCAACGGCAGCCAGGGTATGCCAGTGGCCGGCGGAGCTGCGCGCGGAGCTGCGTTGGGAGCGATTGGGGGCGCGATCGCAGGGGATGCGGGCGAAGGCGCCGCGATCGGCGCAGGGGTCGGAGCCGCCGCAGGCTTGATCAGGAAGAACAGGGACCGGCGTCAGCAGGCGCAGATGAACGATCAGGCGATGGCGCAATACCAAGCCGACCTCGGCCGGTACAACCAAGCCTTTGCCGCCTGCATGCAGGGGCGCGGCTATGTCGTTCGCTAGGAGCCTCGCGCGCTGTAGGAGATCCGGACTGGTTGCGTGCGTCGTGGCCGTCGCGCTGTCGCTGACAGCCTGTAGCACGCTTACTCGTAACCCCGTTCCGCTCGAGGTACAGGACAACCCATCCATTGCTGGCTACGATAACATCAGGTTCTTCCCGCTGACAGATCCAGAACCGGTGCGCGACTCGATCCGTCAGGCGTTCCTTGCCGAAACGCCGGACAGTTACGAGACGCTGCCGGATGGATCACGCCGTTACGATTACCTGGCGGTATCCGGCGGGGGGTCTGACGGCGCGTTTGGAACCGGCATCTTGAACGGCTGGAGCGTGCGTGGCGATCGTCCATCGTTCAAGGTCGTGACCGGCGTCAGCACCGGCGCGCTGATCGCGCCGCTTGCTTTTCTCGGATCTTCCTACGACCCGCAGATCAAAGAAGCCTATACCACCGTCGACGCCGGTCGCATCTACATCGTCCGTCGCCTGATCTCGATCCTGTGGGAGGACGCGGTCGCCGACAACAAGCCGCTTAGGGATCTGGTTACACACTACATCACGCAGGATGTCCTCGACGCGATCGCGCAGGAGCATGCGAAGGGCCGGCGTCTCTACGTCGCGAGCACTAACATGGATCGCGAAGAACCGGTCGTTTGGGATCTCGGACAGATCGCTTCCAGCAAGGAGCCCGGACGCCTGGAGCTGTTCCGCAGCGTGCTGGTCGCATCTTCTGCTATACCTTCCGTTTTTCCGCCGGTACTCGTGAAAGTATCCTCGAAGGGAAAGACCTATGACGAGATGCACTCCGATGGCGGGGTGTTCTTCCAGTCGTTCTTCATTGGGTCGTTGGTGGACCTGCCTGCGCTGATCCGCGAAGCGCATCCGGACTTCGCCGGACGTTTCGACCAGCGTCTGTTTGTCATCCGCAACGGCAGCACCAGCCCGGACCGCAAGCAGATCACCCGCGGCTTGGGGAGCATCTCCGCCAGGGCGATCGGCACCTTGTTGAAGGTGTCGGGTATTAACGATCTGTACCGGCTGTACCTTTCCACAAGGGACGATGATGTGGAGTTCCGTTATGTATCGTTGCCAGCCGATTACGTGCGCACAACCGAGAAGCAGTTCAACAAGGAAGAGATGAACCGGCAGTACAAGCTGGGCTACAAGCTGGGACTGGAAGGGATTCCTTGGCAGATGCTGCCCCCCGGATACGCACTGCCGGACCAGAAGCAGTCGATCGCGGGCAACTGACCGTAGATTTCGAGGAGAACGACTATGACCGACCTGCTGCGCCCTGATGACCTCAAGAAGATCGCCGAGGACATCGACATGGCCAAGGCCAAGAAGGCCATGGAGCATATGAAGCGCGAGGAAGAGGAGAAGGCAGCGCTCAAGGACATCTTTATGTCGCGGGAAATTCATCCGGAAGCAAAGACCCGCATCAACGCGGCGATCCGGCGTGCGGCCGAACAAGGGAACCGACAGGTCCTGGTGATCGAGTTCCCCGCGTCGTTCTGCAATGACCAGGGGCGGCGCATCAACAATCTGGAAGCGGACTGGCCGGCGTCGCTCGAGGGCTTCGCCAAGAAGGCGTATGACTACTTCCAGCAGGAACTGAAACCGCTCGGTTTCAAGCTCACGGCGGAGATTCTCGACTATCCCGGCGGCATGCCGGGCCGCGTCGGACTCTATCTCAGCTGGGATCGCTAGAGCGAGAGGATCGATCGCGCCAGGTTGTCGGGACGTGGCGAAGTTTCAAAGGCGACGACCGCGGCTTCGGCGCTGGCGAAGATCATGCCCGCGCCAATGCGCGCTGTCAGGCCTGATTGTTCGATGACGCACCGGGCGCGGCTGTTCAAGTCGGCAATACCGGATATGCGATCGCGGAAGGCAGCGAAACAGCCGCGACCGAGAGCCCGGCGGCCGTGTCGGATTTCAGCCAGTCTTGTCTATATGCAACGAGCTGACCCGCAAGAGGCAGCCGCATCCAGTTGCGCCTGACGTGAAAGGGTGACTTGCCCGCATGGTTCGTTGCTGGCGGCATGAAGTTCTCCGCGCCCAAGGATTACTGCCCCGGACGCCTCCAACTGCCCACGCCAATGGTAAGCTTCCGCATAAGTTGCCACGGCCTATCCCATGCCGCGAGTGAATTACAGTAACGTGCCTCCTCTTCTGCCTCTCCCCGATGCATATTGCATTGTTGGTCGCTGTGTCTCCGGCACAGAGACGGCACGGGGTAAGGCAAACGAGAAATGCGACATTCCAATGCCAATGCGGCGAAAGTCGGCAAAGCCGGGCGACAACACGCGCCATCGGAGCTTGAGGAGAAGCTCACGCGCAAGGACTACGAAGCGGAGCTTGCAAAGCTGCATGTCGAGGTCGTGAAGCTCCAGGAATGGGTCAAGAGTGCTGGTGCAAAGATCTGCACCCTGTTCGAGGGGCGGGACGGCGCCGGCAAGGGCGGCACGATCAAGGCGATCACCGAGCGGGTGAGCCCGCGGGTCTTCCGGGTCGTCGCGCTGCCGGCACCGACGGAGCGCGAGAAATCGCAAATGTACGTGCAGCGTTACCTGCCATACCTGCCGGGGGCGGGGAGGTCGTGATCTTCGACCGCAGCTGGTACAACCGCGCTGGCGTCGAGCGCGTCATGAGTTTCTGCACGGAGGAGCAGGCGCGCAAGTTCCTGCAGGTGGTCCCGGCGGTGGAGAAGGCGATCATCAAGTCCGGCGTAATCCTTATCGAGTATTGGCTCGAAGTCAGCCAGGACGAGCAGACCCGACGGCTGAAGGCCCGACTTCAGGATGGCCCAAGAGCTGGAAACTTTCACCCATGAACCTGAAGTTGTACAGCCGATGGTACGACTACTCGCGGGCGCGGGACGAGATGATCAAGGCCACCGACACAGCATGGGTGCGGTGGTACGTGGCGCAGTCCGACGACAAGAAGCGGGCACGTCTCAATATCATCACGCACATGCTGAACCTTATCTCGTACAAAGAGCTGCCGCGCGAGAAGGTGAAGCTGCCGAAGCGGCAAAAGCCGGGCGGCTACCGCGAGCCGAACTACCAGTTCAAGCAGGTGCCGCTGACCTACTAGGCTGGCTCGGCCAGCCGGTGACGCAATTGTTAGTCTGAATCGTCGATGGCGAAGATGTAAGAAGATTGATATATGGAGGGAGGGGGATCGATGTTGACAGCGCATTCCCTCACGGATCTGTCGGACTCCAGCAGCTCGACTGTTGAGGAAGTACAATCCTATGTGCACGAGCTACTCGGGCGCGAGGGATTCAGCGCCTCGGAACGCAACCGGCGCTTCCTGTCGTACGTTGTGCAAGAGACGCTGGAGGGCAGGGCCGATCGCATCAAAGCCTACAACATCGCACTCGCGGTCTTCGATCGCACGGAGGACTTCGACCCTTTGATCGATCCAATCGTGCGCATCGATGCGGGCCGGCGGCGCCGCTCTCTTGAACATTATTATCTGACGACGGGACAGGCCGATCGGATTCGGATCGACATCCCGAAGGGTTCCTATGCTGCGACCTTCTCTTATCAAAAGGAGGCGGCCGGCACGCCACCGGCACCAATTTCCAGCGAGGTTGCAGTTTCGCTGCCACGACCTCCGTCGGTCGCCTCCTGCAACCTGATCAGGCTTGCCGCGGCTATGGCAGTTTTCGGCATGGATGTTGGCAGTCTTACAACCTATAGCATTGCGAACCACGCGAACCAAGCTGCGCTTGGATTCATCGAGAATAGCCGGCCATCACTCCTCATTGTTCCGTTCGAGGATACCGGTGGGAATCCAAGCCATGCCTTCGTAGCCCGTGGCCTCACCTATGATGTGGGGATGGCGTTGACTCAGCTGGGCGACGTCGCGGTCTTCGGACCTGGTCCTGCGCTCGACAAGTTTGCGTCGGGCTCTGAGTTCACTGGCGACTTCACCCTCATGCGCTCCGTCCAAACCGATCGGCACAGGATGCGTGTCGCTGTTTTCCTGGTGGATTCCCGCACGAGGCAGTTTCTGCGGTCTTGGAGCTTTCAGAAGGATCTCATCACCGACGACATCATCAACACGCAAGCGGAAGTGGCGCAGCAGATCCTCGCGTCGCTGCGAGAGGAATACGCACATGAATCCATGAAGCGCACGATAGCACCTGCCGAAGGCGCGTTCGCCTGTCGGCAGGTCGCGATGGCCGCCAAGTAGAACGAGCCATGTTTGGATACTGTAAGTTACCATGGCGACCATTGATGCAAGACTGCGCGCTCATTACCGTCATCTCGAGGGCCTGTCCGTGGTCGAGCCGAGGTCAGTCGTGACGGAATGCCGCCAAGGCACCTGTCCACAGGCGGGCCCTACACTTGGTGCGGGCGAACCATGAGCGTATCGGATCGAATACAGACGGGGCGCGAGATGTCCTTCGCCGAGTTTTGGCGGCACTACTTGCGCACCCACAGAAAGCCTGGCACGCACGCCGCTCACTACTTGGCGACGATGGTCGGGATCGCGTCGGCTGTCGCGGCCGCGTACTATGGCCAGCCTGTCCTGGTCATCGTCGGCATCGGAAGCGCCGTCGCGTTGGCTGTCGGCTCGCACTGGATCATCGAGCGCAACCAGCCTTTGATCCGGGTGAATGCGCTCTATGGCGCGATCGCCGACCTTTGGATGTGCTGGCTTGCCCCGACTGGCTGGTTGAAGGGCGAATATCGCCGGCTCAGGTTGATGGATTGAGCGGTGTTCCGACGCAGGTCTGCTGCACGCAGGATTGCCGGTCTAGCCTCCGCTGCCATGCTCTGGCTGATCGTGGCGGCGTTGACGGTCTGGGCTGCAGCTGCTCTCTTCTATGATCTTCCCTTTGGCAAGGCGAACCTGATCGGCGTTTTCATCTACATCGCCGTCGTTGCGGCGATTATTGCGGTGGCTCCGGGCCGTCAATTCAAGGCGCTGGCGTGTTCTGCGTCCTTCGCCGCGGTGCTGCTCTGGTGGCTCATGATCGATCCGTCCAGTGACCGATTCTGGCAGGAAGACGTCGCGAAGACCGCCTGGGCGGAAGTCAGCGGCGATCGGGTAACGGTGCATAACGTCCGCAATTTCGACTATCAGACGGAACACGACTACACGCCGCGATGGGAGACGCGCAGCTACGATCTCCGCGATCTGCGCGGCGGAGATCTCTTCATCACCCATTGGGGCTCGCCCTGGATCGCCCATCCGATCGTGAGCTTCCAGTTCGGTGACAAGGAGCACCTTGCCTTTTCGGTCGAAACCCGGAAGGAGGTGGGAGAGGAATATTTGGCGATCCGTGGCTTCTTCCGGCAGTATGAGCTCATATATGTCGCGGGCGACGAACGCGATCTCGTCCGCCTTCGATCGAACCATCGCACGGGCGAGGAAGTCTATCTCTATCGGACGCGCACGACGCCGGCGGCCGCGAGGGCGATCTTCCTCGACTACTTGCGCAGCGTTAATGAGCTGCATGCGACACCGGTCTTCTACAACGCATTGACCAGCAACTGCACCACCAACATCCGAATCCACGTGCAGTCGGGTTCAGCCCTTGCACCGTGGGATTGGCGCCTGCTGCTGAACGGCAAGAGTGACGAATATGCCTATGAGCACGGGCGTCTGGCCGGCGATCTGCCTTTCGAGCAACTGAAGGAGAAGGCCCATATCAACGACGTGGCGCGATCCGTCGGGACGGCGGAGGACTTCTCCGCTCTCATTCGGCTTGGCCGCCCCGGCTTTTGAGCCGAGCGGATGCTGGTGTGACATCGCTGGCGTCATCCGCCTCGGCCACCCACGCCACGAGCAGGGTGTAGCCGACGGCGCGGCCAGTCGGCCCGAGAAAGATGCCGATCAGGCCGAACGCGATCAGGCCGCCGACCACCCCGACCAGGATGAGCAGCAGCGGCAGGTCGACGCCCTTCCGGATGAGAAGGGGGCGAAGCACGTTATCGGCGGCGATCGCGATGACGCTGCACACAAGCAGGAAGGTCGCGGATGCGGTGCCTCCGTTCGCAAACATCCAGAACACCGCCGGGACGAGCACTAGGCCGGGGCCGAGCTGCGCAATGGAAAGCATGAACATGATCGCGCACAGAATGGGCGCGTAGGGAACGCCCGCCACTAGCAGGGCTGTCGACCCGATCGCTGCCTGGATGAAAGCCGTGATGACCACGCCGAGCGCGACGCCGCGGATCGCCTGGCCCGCCAGCAGAACGGCCTGCTGTCCCCGCGCTCCGGCGAAGCGTTTTCCGAACCGGACCAGAGCCGCTGCGGCGCGCTCACCCCGGGCATACATGATCGCGGCGACCACCACCGTCAGCAGGAACTGCAGCAAGACCATGCCGAAATCCCCGACCGCGCCGATGAACCATTGCGTGATCGTGCCGGCGTAGGGCCTGGCCTGCTGCAATGCTTCCCGACCGCCGGTTTCCTCAAGTCTCTGCCAGGCCCGAACGGCGCGTGCGCCGATGATCGGGATCTCGCCCAGCCAGGTGGGAGGCGTCGGAAATTGTATCGAAGCGACGGCTGCCACCCAGCGCAAGGTCTGATCCGAGTTGGCGAGGATCGTGCCGATGGCAAGCCAGAAGGGAACAACGAACAGGAACAGCAGGACACCCGTCATCACGGTGGCGGCGAGACCGCGGCTTCCCCACAGCCGCGCCTCGACCCACCGCATGAGCGGCCAAGTCGCAATGACCAAGGTGGAGCCCAGACGATTGCGGGTAGAAACGGCCCGAGGATCCACAGGCAGATGACGATCAAGCCCGCGATGAAGAAGATTACAAGCGTGGAACGGCCGAGATCGCTGTGCAAGTCGTACCTTACGTTCAGTCGTTGGAGTCCAGACTCGCGCCTCGTCATTCGAACATTCCAGGGAGAATGCGAGCACGTTACGGTAAGCTACAATCCCGGCGCCCAAATTTCGCAGCGGCCCAATCGCCATCAGCGCAGCGCCGTGCTATGCCTCTCGGCATGGTGAGGGTGACTATGACCTGTGCACGTAAAGCTGCCCTGCTGCTGTCCGTCGGCATCGGATTGGCCGCTGCAGGCGCGCCGGCGTTGACGAATGATGACGTGCGGCTCAGACGCTTTTTCTCGGTGATCGATCTGGATGGGAGCCAGGAAATCTCTCGGTCGGAGTTCCGATCCGGCAAGAGCGTCGTCTTCCTCAACCTTGACCTAAACGGCAACATGACCCTCGAGCCGGACGAGATGCGGATGTCGCCGGACGGCTTCAAGCTTCTGGCTGGGGAGGACGGCGTGGTCGACGGCGAAGAGTTCATCGGGTCGGAGATTGGCTCGTTTGACGCAGTTGATAGGAACAAAGATGACCAGATCGACTACTCGGAGCTCAGCGAGTACATAGCAAAATACTCGGGCTGATTCTGTCTGTGCTTCTACGTGGGGGAACACCGGATAAGGCACCTTTGAGGCTTGATGGGCGCATTGGCTGCCAGTTTCCTGACGGTCTTTTGTTGGACTCTTCCCGATCGTGAATCCGCTCGGGATGGCGCCGATCTTCCTTCGCCTGACCTCCGATGCGACGGAACGGACCCGGGCGAAGCTGGCCTGGCAGATTGCCACCGGCGGGTTCGTGCTGATGGCGGTGTCGTTGTTCATCGGATCTCATATCCTTGCCTTTTTCGGACTCACCATTACGGCGGTGCAGATTGCCGGCGGCCTCGTGGTGATGACCGCGGGCTGGCGCATGCTGCAGCAGGGGAACGACGCGCGCGTCAGGGAGCAGCAATCAACGGCGCCAGAGGACTCGATCATGCGCCGCGCGTTCTTTCCCCTTACGATGCCGTTGACGGTCGGACCGGGCACGATCTCGGTTGCAGTCACCCTGGGAACGCGCGGCGCCGAGACCAAACGGCTGCTCATGACTGCCGCTGGCGGCCTGCTTGCCGCGCTGGCGGTGGCAGCAACGATCTATCTGAGCTACCGGTTCGCGACCACTGTGCTGCGCTGGCTGGGGGAAACCGGCACGGACATCTTCATGCGTCTCTCGGCCTTCATTCTGCTTTGCCTTGGCGTGCAGATCGTAACCAATGGTATCGCCACGCTGCCGTTCATTGGCAGGTACTGAGCCACTGGGTAAAGTCCGGTTCGGAGGTGTATGGTAATTCAGTTAGTGTCGCTCTTCGCCGTGGATGGCAGTCCCGCCTTGGTGAGCCCGATCTACGATCGCACGCACAATAGTTGGGTCGGTGTTTCGCTTGCGGAAATCCGCCTCTATATGCTGGCCATAGTTTGGGTCAAACTTCAAGATCTCCAAGACGGCTGTCTTTGCATTCTCACTATCCCCCAATTGCGCATATGTCATCGCGCGAAAGACATAGTCATAGATGTTCAGAGGCGTTTCGGCAGCCGTCATCTCCGCTAATGCCGATTTGTAGTCGGCATGCATGTAGGCATAGAGGAATCTCCCACGACGATAACCGGCTGGCGCTCTGGGATTAAGTGCGAATAGCTTGTCGAGCAGCGCTTTGCTCTCCTCCCAGCGGGCAAGCAATGCATAGCGTATTCCGAGCTCAGCAATCAGAATTGTATTGTTTGGGTTCAGTGCCAGCCCTTGCTTCGCGGCCTCCAAGCCGCCTTCCACGTCATGGGCGAACCAGCGAGCAACGGACAATGCCAGATAGCCCTCGCTCGCCAACGGTTCAAGTTTGATTGCCGTATCGGCTAACTCCAGCGCTCGCTGCACAGGGTCGAACGTCAGCACTTGCGTTCCGTATCCAAATCTATGCGCATCGACATACAGCGGCGCCAGGCAGGAGTAGGCGCGCGTAGGCGGGATCCGTCTTTACAGTTGTTTCCATGCAGCTAAGGAGGTCGTCGTACTGCCTGGCGTCGTAGGTGCGCCAATATTGCTGAAAACGCACCACGCATTCGTAGGACAATAGGTCTTTTCCGGGCTTGCCCGAGATTTCGACAGAATTCCGCTCGAACACTGCCTCATACGGCTGAGCTAACGCGCGCGCGACACGATCCGCGATGTCCGTCTGCACTTGCAGGAGACTCGACGGTGTCAAGGGCGCTTCAGTGCTCCTCGACCAGACATATTCCCCTGTTCTGGTATCCGCGAGCATGGCGGAAACACGCAACGTCGTTTCGGTCGAGGAGACGGAGCCGGTCTGAGCGAAGTCTGCTTGGATGGTGAAACCTGTGGGCCGCAGTCCGCTGGACTCGCTGACAGCGAAGCTCGTTTCTTGCCCATAAACGAAAAGATCATTGAACCTGGTCAGACTGGCGATGAAGTCGTAGGTCAAGCCCCGCGCGACAAAAGCGCGGTCAGGATGCACGCTCGTGTCTTGGAACGGATGAACGACAATCTTTGGACCCCGCAATGGTCCTGCGTCCGCATCGCCTGCACTGCCGATACTCCAGATTTGCTGAACGATGAACCAAGTCCCTACAACAATGACCAGGGCAGCTGCGGCCAGCGCAAATCGTTTCTCCGTGGCGCGTGACGATCTCGGCGGGCGCGTGATCGCTGAGTGCGGTCTGATCCGAGAGGATCGCGGATGGTCAGCTGCCGTCGTACTTGTTAATGCGTGGGCGGACCAGGGACGGCAGAAGCGGTCTCATCGGTTCTGCTGAGTTCTGCCGAGACGGCGACCCAGAAGCGATGGTCATTTTCCCGATCGTCGTTCCTGGCGGCCGTGGCGCACTCCGCCGCCGCCTCGGCAGCCGCTGCGCCATAGATCTCCCGGAAGGTCGCTGCGGCTTCCTCGGGGCTCGTCAGATCCCAGAAACTGTTCCAATCGAAGGGGGTTTCAAACATTGGGCTTCCCTTGTCCTGATTGGGCCGGCATCAATATCCACTTTTTAGATTATCCACTTTTTGGATTAATTCAATTGCCTCCCTGCTGGAGGCAATTTTGCCAGACACCTTGCATTCGGACCGCCATAAGCTCCTGATAAGGCTGCTTGTAGAAGCAAGGCGAAGGGCCAATTTGACTCAGGCCCAGGTAGCAGCCCGCCTTGGGCGCCAGCAAAGTTTCGTGGCCAACATCGAGGGCAACCTGAGACGCGTTGACGTGATTGAGTTCTTGGATCTAGCGGATGCGATTGGGTTTGAACCTTCAGACCTGATTGCGAAACTCAGGAAAGAGAAAGCCAGTCATCGCAGACGTTCTCGCTAAGCCACTTCCTGTAGGTTCACAGCGAAGCCAGGTCCACCCTCTAGGGCGAGAGATCCAATCATGGGTCATCAATGGGTCACCCATCAGACGAGAGCTCGATTCATGGATGAGCCGTTCCGCTCCCGAAGCGGAAGTGCGAGCCGCGAATGTAGACTAGATCGCGCGGTGGTTGGGTACCCCCTGATCGCAGGCCCGAAGAGTAAGGTCACCGTCAAGACACGTCTGACGCGGATGGTAGAATATCCTGAATGTGCGCCCGCGCGTCTGTGACGCGCGCCGGGCTCTCGTGAACCGGGCTCCGCTTCGCAGATCCCGGCCATTCGGCTTCGATCCCTGGCGCATCGCCCGCTTCTGTAATCGGATCGCCGGGGTCAAGGGCTTTCTTCTTTCCTGTCAGTGACCTGGTGCGGCCGGGATCGGCGGGCCCTCGGCGCGGCCGAGGTCGCGCTCTACTCCGCTAAGCCCTGTTCTCATGAAACAGGGCAAGCTCCGCCGAGCCCGGCCAGGGCCGGTCTCAGCCCATTCGGGTAACGATCGCTCCCGCGGTGACAGCACTGATTACGCCGGACTTAGGATCACGCTTCTGTTCGGAGTCGACCCTTAGGGCCGCTCCACGATGGAGTTCGACAGGATGGTCGTCCAAGCTGACGGCGCGTGTTCACGCCTCCGAGGAGGCGCACAGGGGGCGACGACGGACTGACCGATCCAACGTCCTGGCCGGCCTTCGGCAGCGCGGCCGGACGTATCAGCTTGCTACTGCCATAATCTCCGGTCCCCGGGTGAAGCGGAACGATTCCTCGTTCAGCCACATGCGATGCATGACAATGGCGATCTTTCTAGCAATTGCCACGCGTGCGCGTTTGAACCCCTGCCGTTTGGCAAGACGCACGCCCCAGGATCTCAACGCCGACCAATGCTTGCTGCGCGACAGCAGCGTGGTCGCGGCCTCGTAGAGATAGTACCGCATCAACCGATCTCCGCATTTGCTGATGTGGCCAGAGTGGTCCATCTCGCCGGACTGATAGACCCTCGGTGTCACTCCCAGATGGGCGCCGACCGTCTTCGAACTCGAGAAGCGCTTCGGGTCGTCAATCGTCGCCCGGAAGGCAAGGGCGGTGATCGGGCCCACGCCTGGAACCGTCATCAGCCGAAGACAGACCTTGTCCCGTCGCGCCAGGCGGCGGAGGTAAAGGTCGAACTTGACGTACCGTTGGCGCATGATATCGGACGCTTCGAGCAAAGGCTCGATCGCCGGCCCCAGGGCCGGAGCCTCCCTCAACAGCTCCTGGATTCTCGCCGCAAATCGAGACCGGTGAACGACACCCACTTTCAACCCGTGGATCCGCAAGAGCCCGCGGGTAGTCGCCTCCAGTTTCAAGATGGCCGACAACATCTGCTTCCGCGCGACGATGAGCGTACGCAGATGGAGTGCCGGCACGCTCTTAACGTGGACAGGCCGGAAGTGCCCGAGCCGCATCATGTCAGCAATGCCGCGAGCATCGTTCTTGTCGGTCTTGTTGGGCCTCGTCGACAGAAATCTCTGAGCATGCCGCGTCTCGATGCACCGGACATCGATGCCGGCCGCGGCGATCCCCGAATAAATCCACTCGGACAGCGGGCACGCTTCCAAACCAACTAGGCCGATCGAGCCTCGCCAGGCCTCCAACGCCGCCACCAGAGCATCCGGCTCGCTGTCCACCTTGCCCTGCCAAGCGATCGTCCCGTCCTCATTCTCTACGCAGACAGCAGTCTTCTGCAGCGAGATATCCAGTCCGACAAAGACCTTCATAGCGTGATCCCTCCTGGGTGTCTGTTGCGGACCGACTGTAGCCGTCATGGCTGCGATCCGATTACCCCAGCTGACGCGGGCTCCGGTGGTCATCGCTTTGCGATGGCGCTGTGCGTTGGCTTTCCCTCTCGCGGGGTGGGCGGCGCTCCCTTGTAGGCCCGCGGCGGCGGTCCGCAAGTCTCCGGCTTCGCCTCCGACTCCTCCACTTCGTTCCGGCCCTTCGGGTGCGGCCGGCCTCTGACCGCGGGCCTCTCGGTCGCTCTTCGCCGCCCACCCCGCTCACATGGGGATTCTGGTCAAGCCTTTTTTGGCGACACAGGCGACTCCATCTCAATGTCGCATCCAGGTCTGAGCCTGTTTCCGTGGCATGGCGAGCATCCTCGCCAGCTCCAGCTCACATTCGGTCGCTGCTCGGGCAGCCGCACCAACATCCCGCTTGCGTCGGGTAAGGCTCAGGAGGACAGGTCCATTCTTACGGTCGGCTGGTTAGGCCATGCGGGGTGGTAGGTCTGTCCACCTGGATCCGCCAGGTCCGATGGACCCTGGCAGATTGGAACTTCTCGAAGACGATCAGGCGCGCTTCATGACCGCACCTTCGATCTCGACGCCTGCATGCGCGAACTTCCAGAGCGCGATCAGGAGCTTGCGCGCCAAGGCGATGATCGCCGTCTTTCGGCGACGGCCGCCATCCAGCCTGACACGCTCGTGGAACCATCTGGTCAATGCCGATGCAGGTTGATGCAGCAGCCAGAACCAGGAGAGCTGCACCATGACCGTGCGCAGGCGTGGGTTACCCGCCTTCGACACGCCTTGCTCGCGGTTGACTGAGCCACTTTGCCAGGGCGTCGGCGTCAATCCGGCGTAGGATGCGAGCTGTCGTCGGTTGTCAAAATGGCGGAACAGTCCCTCGGACCACAGCACTTCAGCAAAATCCGGTCCGACGCCCCTCAGCTGCATCAGCCTGGCGGCCGTCGCGTGGACATTGGCGGTCTTCGGCTCGGAAGCGACGAGCGAACCGCGGGTAGCTTCCACTGCCTTGATCTGCTTGAGCAGCAGCTCAAGACGATCAAGTGCCCGCCCAATGGCAGCCTTCAATTGCGGCGGCAACGGCCGCCCGTCACCCGTCTTGAGCTCGTCAAATCGCGCACGCCGATCGACCTTCAAGGGCGCGAAGCTCGTGATCCCCTGCGAGAACAGTAGGCCCTTGATCCGATTCACGAGCTTGACACGCTCCGCAATCAGCGTGCTGCGCTCTCGGCTGGTCCGGCGCCGATCTTCTTCCTCCGGACTGGGCGCGCGGACCATGGAGCAGACCCGCGGTTCGCCGCGCTTGTATGCGAGCAACGCACGTAGCAGGCGCTCGCCATCCAGCCGGTCCGTCTTCGGATTCCGCCGCCTGCGAGACATCGCGATTGAGGCGGCGTCGACCACGTGACTCTCAATCCCTTCGCGCTGCAGGACTCGGTGGATCCAGAACCCATCCAGTCCGGCCTCCTGGATGGCCACAATCGGACACGTCTCGCTTGTTCTCCGCCGTGCCTTCTCTTGCAGGCGAGCGAAGCGATCGAACAGGCCCGCAACGTCCCCCGCGGGCACCGAATGCCTCGACATCTTCTCTCCGCAACTCGGCGTCAACGACGTGATCACCCAGGTTGAACGACTGAGCTCCATCGAAACGAAGATCGCTCCGAGCCTCGTGTGAATCGCCATCTCCGATTCGCGCTGAAACTCATTGCCGTCCATGTTCTGCCTCCTCTTCGCTTGGTGAGTGAATCGCGGCCACTGTGCGCTCTTTGTCGCAGCTTCAGCCATCGCTGCGCGATGACGTTGCTTTGATCTGAACCCGGGTCGTGGGGTGGGCGGCGCTCCCTTTTAGGCCCGCCTCGGCGTGCCGCAACCCTGCGCTCCGCTCCGGGTCCTCCACTTTGTTCCGGCTCTTCGAGTGCGGCCCGCCTTCGCGGCGGGCCTTTGCGGTCGCTTCTCGCCGCCCACCCCACTCTCCGGGTTCAGGCGCGCTGGGTTTGGACCGAGCGCGCGGCACCCATGGGACCTTTCGGGGGAAGGCGCGCGGGTTTTCAGAGGAGCGGACCATGGGCCAGCGTCAGGGCCATCAGGCACCGAGCAGCGGAGAGAGGCCGGAACGGGGCAACCTCTATGAAGAGGTGACGGCGCGCGTTGTCGCGGAGCTGGAGCAGGGGCGGGTGCCCTGGGTGCAGCCTTGGGGCAGCGGCAAGGCCGCGCTCGGGCTGCCGCGCAATGGCCTCAGCGGGCAGCGCTATTCGGGGCGCAGGGATCGCATCTCGCGGGTACGTACGACAGCGTCGTTGCATTTGGTCAGTCGCGCGCACTACTCGTGTGGCGTCGGATCATCATGCCTGATGGCTCTTCTATCGAGATCGACAACCTGCCCGCCACCGATGCGGCCGGCTATGCCGGACTCGAGGACGAGGTCGACATTCACACCTGGCGGCTCCTCAAGGGCATTGCTCTCGCGACCTTGCTGGGCGTCGGGACTGAGCTCACGTTTGGCAGTGGCGAAGGTGACCCCGGATCGGGGTCCGGGGCAAGCCTGGTCCGAGCGCTTCGGCAATCAACCCAGCAGAGCACCAACGAAGCGGGCCAGCGTCTGGTCGAGAAAAACCTTGATGTCCAGCCCACGATCACCGTTCGGCCAGGCTGGCCGCTCCGTGTGATCGTCGAGAAGGATCTCGTGCTCCGGCCTTACCGCGGGTGAAGGAGGGATCATGCCGGAGTTGAAGCTTGCCAAGCTCCCCGACCGCGTGCCGGTCAAGTTGACGATCACCATCCAGCCAAATCTCGCCCAATCACTTCGTGAATATGCCGCTGTTTATCGCGCGACCTATGGAGAAGCTGAATCCGTGGAGGAACTGGTCCCCTTCATGCTCACGAGTTTCCTGGAAGGTGATCGAGGCTTCACGAAGGCGAGGAAGGAAGTGCCGCAGATGCCCATGGCTGATCTACAGCCCCGGCGGCGCGGCCGGCGAATAACATCTACAACCCAGCCCAGTGGCGGATCGGAGGAGTAGGCAATGGCAGTCATCGGAACATTCGCGCCTGGGAAGGCCGGCGGGTGGGTTGGGACGATCCGGACGCTGACTATCAATGCCAAGGTCCGCCTGGTACCAAACGATGACCGCACCAACAAGAAAGCGCCAGCGTTTCGGGTATTTGTGGGGACCTCGCGGATCGGAGAGGCATGGGAAGCGAAGACTGGCGGGGGTAGTCCCAAGGACTATCTTAGGGTCAAGCTGGATGATCCAGTTCTGCCGCAGCCGATGAATGTCGCGCTATTCGTATCGGAGAACGGAGATGCGGCGCAGATGCTGTGGAGCCGCGTGCGAACATCGTGAACTGCTAAGATCGCTAGCGGTCTCTAACGGAATACAAGCGTTCCGGCTACGACTGCGGAGTATTCTCGGCGACACTCCGTGCCACTCCTGCTTTGCGCATGTACTCTAGCACACTTTCGCCAGCATTGCCGCCGAGATGGGATTCGCTGAGCTGATGATGGCGGGTCCGCTTGAATATGCGTTGTGAAGGCCCCCCAAAAGATCCACTCATCTGGATGCGCTGCAGGTCATTCGACGGCTATCGTAGCAGCGGCGCTTGTATCTAGATAAAATAGCTGGAACACATAGTGAGTGCGCTTGAATACATCTACGTCAATGTCGACACTGACATTGCCTCTGAGTGAGGCTGGCGCTCCAAATCATGCTGAAGGAGAGAAAGTCGGCAGCCAAACAGGGTGGCGCGTAAGTCAGTCAGTTCAACCGGTGCAAAGCTTGGTAGCAACTGTTTAGCCAAGTCGGCGGCAGACATTTCGATGGCTAATTCGTTCTTCTGTCCCGCACAAATATCAATGACGGCCAGAAGGAACTGAACTACCTCCGCCATTGACTGCGTCGGCCTTTGCCGTAGCTCCTCCTGGATGCCTTCAATGGTGGCCTCAGCCTTCTTGCTGCACGCTTCAAGGAAATTTTGTTCTTCCAGCAGAAGCGCCTTACCGCCGAACAGTTCCTGACTCGCATACAGAATCAGTATGCTCTCAATCGCTTCCTCAAAGGCTTTAAGCGTGGGGCTAGTGAAACACGCATAGGGGAGATGATTCGCCCAGTGTTTAGTGAACCCTATATCCGGTATAGGTCCCATCGAGAGTATGCGGGTTGCACAAGGGGCCACTATACTCCCATCAATAAGGGGCGCGACGACGAGAGAACTTACTTTGCCAAATTCTGGCTTCAGGGTTTCAATCTCCTTGCCGAGCCATTCGTAGTAGGCCAGGACCGAAGGAACCGCGACCAACATGCACAGTTCGCAGTCGGGCCATTGAGCCGCGCCCCGCGACGAGAGGCGGGCTATTGTGCGACCATCGACACCGGACTTGGCGCGTATGCCCTCAAACTGTGATCTGATAAGCTCCATTTTATGAAGAGCATGCTCACGTGCGCGCGAGTGCGCCATTGGCAGTGCACTACCCGCTCTCCAAATCTGATGTGATGGCATTATTATGAGCGATGGGGCCACTCCGCCATGCTTGCCTATCGCCAGGAATATTTCGTGCAGAAGCAGCGCGGTACGCTCAATCCGGTCCAGAGCCGACGTCGGCGCGCCGCCCACATAGCTCCAGCGCACATACGTGCGCAAAGACGACGCCACCTTCGATATCTGCTGAAATTCGGTCGCCAAAAGGTACCCGTCGAGTGAGGCGTCATACATGCGACGACACGCTGCAACGACATCAGTTATCAGTTCGCCAGTTGGATCAGACAGATTGGCTGCTTCGGAAGCGGACAGCACGATCTCGGGACGATCGAAAGGTAATGCAGGAAGCATCTCCTCAAGCAGATCAATGAGTCGTCACTAGCAGGGGTCGAATTCATGCGTTGCACCTCTGGGCAAGGTCCGGCTGGCGATAGATCGCGGAGCGGGTCTCGGCGTGATAGCGCTCACAGCTCAACTTCAGCGTAAGCCTCAGATTGAGGCGGCTGGATGGTTGCTTGCCTGCCGATGTCTGCCACTAGGCTGTTCCTAGTTCGTGGCGTCAAGGAAATCGCGGTACGTCACTTGGTTTATCGCCTGCACCGGACTTCGGCCATTTTGAATCCGCCATTGATTGAACGCAGCGATCGTGCGACCGCCAAGATCTCCATCGACGGGCCCAGGTTTGAAGCCCAAAGTAACCAGTCGCATCTGCAGTTCCATAGTTTCGCCGGGCGTCAACGGAGCCTCGGTTCCCGCTGGCGCGCCGGAGGTACCGATTTCCAGATTGGACGAAGCGGGGACAGTTGCGGGCGTGGGCGTCGGTGCCTCTGCCGGAGCTGTTGCAGCTCCTGATTCGACGATCGGAGCGCTGCTCGAGCTCAGGTACCATCGATCTTGAGTTCCGTATAGAAACGCAGCGACGGCAAGACCCAAAGCCAGGAATCGGAAAATGCTTCCGGCCGTGTGCAGGGACGGTGCCCCGGGAATGGACGGTATCTCGAGGTCTGGCACCGCTTCATAGGGAACGTCGGAAGTACCTTCCTCCTCGACGCCTTTCGTTCGCAGAAGCGTTGCCATATAGCGCAGGAGTGCTTGCTGGAAGAGTCTCAGCGCGCGCCAATCGGAGACCATATAGACCTCATTGAGGCCGGTCTTGCTGCGCAGCGACATCTCGCCGTAGCGCATCAGCGGGATCTGGTAGTTCCCTCGGAATCTGCGGTCTGGCGAACCATCCTTGTTTGCCTTCGCCCAGACATGGCCGATTTGCTCGGCATCAGCAGGAAGGCTCTCTTCCTCGACGAAATTGCTCGGACCCACCGTGATATCAATATCACGCATGTCAAGGAGCGCGAAGCCACAACGTGGTTTCCGGACGGCGAGGATGCCGGGAAAGAGATAGAGGTCGCCACCATTGGCATTGGCCAGGTGCATCGCCTCAAAATCGCTGTCCATCTCCGCAATCTTGGCCGTTCCGAACTGCACCAGGGTTCGTGTGATGGCGCTGGAAGCGGCGCTGCGTGTTGCGGCGCGATTGATGTCGGAAGACGTCGCTACGTCCCAAATTCGCTGCGCGCTAGTGAGTTTCGCATAGGTATCAAGCAAATGGAGATATTCGGACCTCGTTTCGTCAGGCAGCCCGAAATCGGTATCGATAACCGTACCTTCCAGCGTGTTCGAGAGCTCCCCGGAAAGCGCCTCCAGCCGACCGATATGATCCGAGATTTCATCGAGTCGCTGCTTGGAGAGAAACGCACGGAGTAGAAGGGAGCGGCCGCGTTTCAGGCGGCGTCTTGCAGCTTCGGTCCGCTCGCGGCATTCGACGATCGCCTTGTCGATCCTAGCGCGCCTTGCCTCAACTTCGGAAACGAGGTCGGCCAGCTGCTGAAGATGTGGGGAACTGAGGGTATCCGGATGGGCGCTGCGATATTCCCGCCGCCCCGTATAGTGAAGGCCGTCGAACGGCAAGGGGGTCTCAGGTTGCGGGCTGAGAAAGCTCGGCGGCGTGTGCTGGAATGATTCAGGGAATGTCTGAGGAGAAACATCGGGTTGGCCTGCTCGTTCTGACGGCGGTCGTTTCACCTGGGCATCCAAGCGCGTGCGATATGAAAGGCCGGTTCCCGGAATACCTAGGTTGAGATGTGTGCCCGCCTTACCAACTGTGACGCTTGCACCTCGAATGCCGAAGCTGGCACTGACACCAGACTTGCTGAAATTGAGCCGGACACCCGGCACGAGCCTGACGCTTCTGCGAAACCGAAAGCTCATGTTTCGATCTCCCCCTGGAATCATCGACTCTGGCGCGGGTGCTCAGCCGAACCCGAGCAGTCTCTTCAATCGTGCCATCGCGCTTTGGATGGTGTCCTCGAAGCTGTCCTTGACCGACGGAGGCGCGATAGCGTCCGTCACTTCCTGCCGCATCGCGTCAAGCGAGCGGCGCAACCTGGATTCGGCTGCCGCGCTGTCGGTCATTTGTTGACCTTGTTGATGTAGAAGACCTGCTCGACGCCCTTCTCCTTGAGGGCGACGTAGCGATCCTTCTCGTTGGTGGTCAGGTCATAGACACGGACATAGAACCGGCAGGCAGGCTCTTGCTGTGAGCTCCATTTGAGGATCGGCTGGCCGGCGGCGCTGAATTCTCCAGCGCTATAGGCACGGCCGAAGGAGAAACCCTTGATGGGCAGCGCCGCCTGTTCGGTTTCGCGGCCCGGAACCTTGTTGTCTTCGAGGTATATGCCGTCATTGCGCAGGTAGGCCGTGAAAATATACTGCGTGTCACCTGTGAGCGCATTCACCCAGCACGGTGGGAGGGTACCGCCTTTCTTTGCGAGCTTCTGGGTAAGGTCAATGTTGCCTGATTTGCACACATCGAGATCCTTCTGGCAGCTAGCGCCCGCCAGCAGGTCTTCCGACGACTTGCCGCTTTTCATGGCTTGATCGCCAATCAGGGCCGCCTTCTGCAGATGGGCAAGTGCTTCCTCAGGTTCGGCCGCCGGCAAGAGGTCAGCCGCTTGTTTCTCCATCTCGCGTCCAACTTCGGCCAGCCGCGCCAGTTCCCGCGCCGCCTCCTCCGGCGTCATCTCCGGATTGTGCTTCTTTACTTCTTCGAGGACCTCCATCGCCGATTTCGCGGCAGTGAGCTGCTTCTTGGCTTCCTCGGCCTCCGCCTTGACTTTCTGATATTCCTTCGTGATGTCGTAGGCCTTGGGATTTGTCCGCCGGATCTCCTCGAGCAGCGGCTCCAAGGTCGCTAGTTTCTTCTCAGCCTCAATCTTGGCTGCAACCGCCCGGTCGCGTTCCTGCGCAGCTGTTTCGGCAAACTTCCGTTCCTCGACCAGCTTGGCCGCAAGAATCAAAAGGAGGAGGAAAATGAGCAGCAGCATGATCTCGGCCATGGTGAGGCCGAGCACCATGCCACGTCGGTATTGACGGTCCTCTTCGCTGGCGCCGATCATTCGGCGGCGTCTCCAACCGGCCGGATGCCCCGCAACTCCCGGACGCGGTCGGTGACCGTATCGGCGAGATCCGCCATGGCCTTTCCAGTGTCGCCGGTCATGCGGCGCGTACGCGCGAGTTCCTCCGCCATCGCATCATTGTGGGTCTTCAAGGCCCCGAACAGAGCTTCAAGGCTCGCACGTGCCTGTTCCGCCAAGCGCTTTTGTTCTTCGAGCAGAGCGCCCGCCAAGCCAGCGGAACTGGCCCGGGTTTCCGAGACCAGCTGCTCTTGCTGTGCGAGGGATTGAGACATGGTGGCGGTGAGGGTGATCAGCTTCTGCGAGGCTTCCTCGGCAGCCCGGCTCGCCTTGACTGCGGCATCGGAGACGCCGCCCAAGCCACTGCCGGCCGAAGAGATCCATCCTGAGGCCTGTTTTAGGCGCTCTTCCATTTCCTTCATGCGCTGCGCGGCTTCCGAAATGGCTTTCTCATCGGCTTCCAGCCGCTCGCGCAACAGCGAGCCTGCCTTCTCCGCAGAGGACATAATGTTGTCGAGACGCCTGGAAATAAGATCGCTTGGCGGTTCCATCTGCTCGAGGCGATCGATCAGCGTCTCGAGCGCCTTCACCGTGCCGGAGGCGACTTGATTGAGCTTCTTGGTGTTGGCGCTGAATTCCTCGAAGGCTTCCTCTATGCGGGTCAGCACGCCGCTGGAGGTTTCACCTATCTTGGCGACCGATTGCTCGAGGGCGGTATTAGCCCGTTCGGCATTGTCGCGGATGGCGTCGGCGGTGATCTGTTGAGCCTGCGCGCAGAAAGAACGCAGCGCGATAATGGCATCGTCGAGCTGAACGCGCATGTTGACCATCGTTTCGGTCAGCATCATGCGGGCGTCGCGCTCAGTTTCCAGCACGTCCTTGCGCGCTTGGTTGATGATCACGCGCAGGAGGATGCCGACGATGGTCGAGCCGAGGGCGACGCCGAAATTCGCGATAATATCGGAGACCGCCGTCGAATCGGTCGCCGACGAGGACATGGTGAACTTATAGAGCGCCCAGGACAGGCTGATAAGTGTGTAGAGAAAACCAAGATAATAGCAGTTGTCGCCGAGCTGATCTTCGCGGATGCGGAGGGCCGGAACAGACCAGACCATGGCGCAGTAGACGAGGATCAAGGCAATAGCCGCGGCGGTCACAAGCTTCTGGTCGATGCCGTAGAACTTGAGCGCCACGATTCCACACATGCCGCCGACCGCGAACAACGCGAAAGGGATGCGCGCGATCCAGGTATAATGGCCCGGGCGGCGCTGCGAACGCTTGAGGGACTTCTCGATATCGAGGCTGGTCATCCGGGAACTTTCAATGGCGGTTGGGTGACGGCTCCCTGTAGCAGCAGCCAGTCGAGCCAGAACTGGATGACTTCGCTCGTCTGTTTGGAAGACGTACTGTGTAGGATGGCGACCTGCGTGCTGACGCCGTGGAGGTTTGACTCGACTTTTTGACCGTAGACGGTTCTCCGAAACGCGCTGACATCGGGCGGCTGCTTATAGAGGCTGAACTCAGCCACATGCTGCATGAAGTCAGAGACAATGATGAGCTTGCCTTCGATAACCTTTCCGGAGCCAAAATCACGAATCGACATGGCCTGCACGGCTTCCATGATCGGCGATGTCTCCGCAGCTTTGTCCGTCAGCATGCCGGCGATGAGTTGTTCAACCGGTCCCATGAATTTTGCTTCATAACGTTGCCTGGTCAGACGCTCGTTCCCGGTGAAGACGTTGACATCCTCCACATTGCCGGGATTGCAGACCGAAAGAACGGGAGCCGGGAGGCGGCTACCGCCAGCGACTTCGTAGACCCGGAAGGCACCGTGCTCGGGCACTTCATGCACCCACGTGACGATGAAGTTCCTGAGCGCCTCGGCCTGAACCTGATTGATACCGTCCGTTCGATCGATGAGCACGGAGGTAACCGACGTCGGTCCGTCCTTGGGACAGAAGGTCTGCGGGTCGACCGATGCCGCCGCCTGCTTCTTGGAGAAATAAACCCAGCCCACCCCGATCACGACCGCCAGCACGACCAGGAACCCGATGCCAACGCCAATCTTGACCCAGGTGGCTTCCTCGCCTTCGCCGCGGTATCGGCGACGCCTGCGCGTCATGCTCCGTCTCCCACCACCGTCAGCGTGGGCCTGCCGGGCTTGATTTCAGTTTCTTCGCCTCCGTTCGCCTCGTCTTCCGCCTGCCGGGCGTCGGCGTGAGCGGCACTCTCGGCGCTACTGAGCTGCCTGATCCAAGCGACGGCTTCTTCGTGCGCGTCGTTCAGTTCCTTCGAAGCCGCCAGCAGCTTGTTGCCGACGTCCTGCCAGGTGCTCGGATCGCCCGCATCATGATCGAGCGGAGGCTCTATCGGAGCGACGGCATCCAGCTTCCAAGCGCGGTTGAAATACTTAGGCCTCGGCTTCTTGCGGGTTTCGCTGTTGGCTTCGCGATAATTTGAGATCAAGAACCGGCCGACATCCTGGATATGCTGCAGGTGATTGTTGAAGTTATTGATGAGACGCCTGCGGTTGCCGATGATCTGTGGAATCATCATTTGGCGATTGCTGAGCTTGAGTTGCTGGTCGCGAATCGCCGTGATGGAGTCGTTGTATATGCCTTCCAGCTCCGCGCCATGATCGCGCAGATGGTTGACCCAACGAGCGTGCGCCTGCAGCTGGTATTTGTGCACCCGTGCATAGCCGGGGTAGGGGTCCATCCAATAAAGGCCTTCCACCAAGGTTACGAAGGCAACTACCAGAGAGAGGCCGACCATCAGGACGCTCTGCGTGTCGGTGAGAAACAAGTCTGGGGTGGCCATAAGCGTGCGCATGGCCACCCTTGTGGCCTCGATCTCGGGAACGCCCGAAGCGATGGCGATGCGGTAGTGCGCGGCCAGCAGATTGAAGAAAAGGATGGCGCCGAGGACGACGAGCGATGAGATCAAGCCCAGGAATTTCCAGCCCCATCCGACATGATTGAGTCGGGTGAGGCAGAAGATGCCGAGGATGAAGGACAACGACATACTGAGTAACGTGTAGATCGAAGCGCTGACAATACCGCCCAGGATGCCGAACTCACTGCCGGCCGAGAGAATGCTGGAATTCATGGCGACTTCGCCCAGCAGGCAGACCACCAATACCAGGCTCATGATCCAGTGGGCGCGCGGAGGATTGGGTGGGCGCTTCAAACGGTGCTCGGCGCGGAATTCGGACAGCTGCCGCTCGCGCTCGATGACGCTCTTGCGGGCCTGATCGAGGATGGCCCGTGCCTCCAGCATTTCCTTGCGGAACCCCGCGACGGCAGTCTGTGCTTCCATGAGCATGGCGGCACTTTCGCCAGCCGGGTTGGCCGCCTTCAGTCGCTCTGCGTAATGATCCAGTTCCTCGCGTGTGCGTGTTTCGTCGATCAGTGCCTGCTGGCGCATGCCTTCGGCAATGTTCTGTTCGACAACATCGAGATCAGTGGCGTCGGCGGGCGGCTGATCCTTCGCCCCGCGCTCCTTGCCAAGATCACGCAGCCTCAGGCCGTCGCAGAGCCGCTGCTGGTCGAAGCGCAGGAACTGGCCCGGCGCCGGCGTATAGTTCGTGCGGAAAAACCCCAAGATATCGTCGACGAGCGCCACGATGTTTGCCCTCACTCTCCCCGATCTGCCACATTCTGCTGTGCGGCCTAACGTCCATCCATACCCCAAACGAGATATCTCGTCTAGTTTCTTGATACATCCGATGGTTCCGCAAGAATGGTGAATCACACTTGGCTGTAGCGACGCTCTCGACTATCGAGAGAACCGCGCCACGAGCGCTGTTCTGGTACGGGGAGCCTGCACAAAACAACTTAGGATTTCTGCCGTCTGGCCAGCGTCTAGTTTCTTGGGGTATTGTTCCGACGGGCCGGGAGTGGCATTGGGGAAGATCTTTATTGCGCTGGAGCATCGAACGGCGTCTCGAATTGATCGAGTTCCGGCTCCATTGGGAAGGGCGGCTGAATCGGCGCGACCTCATCGACGGGTTTGGGGTTTCGCCACAGCAGGCATCCGCGGACATCGCACGCTACGAAGAACTGGCTCCAGGAAACATGGAGTATGATCGGTCGACCAAGACCTACGTGCGCTCCCGCAAGTTCAAGCCGAAGCTGATCGATCCCGGCGCGTCAGACTACTTGAATGAGCTCCGGCTGGTCGCCGATGGACAGCGGCAGGTCTCCTGGATTGGCGAAGCGCCACCAGTCGGCGTGTTGCCGGCACATGCGAGGAGCGTCGACTGGCGCCGGCTGCGGGACATTCTCTCGGCAATTCGGGACGGCGACTCGATCGAGGTCCTCTATCAGTCCTTCTCGCGCCCGGATCCAGAATGGCGCGGGATCGCGCCACACGCGCTCGGATTCGACGGCATTCGCTGGCACGCCCGAGCCTGGTGCCTGCGGTCGGAGACGTTCAAGGATTTCTCACTCGCCCGGATTCAAGGCACGCGATCGCCCAAGCCTTTCGCACTGGACCGGCGAGAAGACAAGGATTGGCTCGAAAGTATCGAGATTACGGTCGTCGCCGATCCCTCACTGCCAGCAGCGCAACGTCGGGCGATCGAGCTCGAGTATGGCATGAGGGATGGAAAACTTAAGATTCCGGTCAGGCGCGCATTTCTGATCTATGCATTGCGCCGCCTTGGGCTCGACGTACCGGAGGACGTACGGCCCATAGGTTCCCGTCGCTTGAAGCTCCTCGATCGCGCACGCATCGCCGCCATCGCTGGCATCGGCGGCCGTGAAACCGTCAGGCTGGCGACAGTCCTATGAAGACATCTCTGATCCTGGCTGTCCTACTGCTCACAAGTCTCGCTGCCCCCGTAGCGGCCGGTAGCTTTCCGATCGTCGCTGGTGAAGCCGGTGTAACGGATGGCGACACCATCCGGATGGCGCGAGCAACCATCACGGTCGATGGGCGGACCCAAGAGCTGTCAAGCGTTCGCATCCGCTTTCACGGCATCGATGCACCCGAGAAGGGGCAGACTTGCGGCGACAACCATGGCAACGCGTGGTCGTGCGGCCAGGATGCGACGAAAGTGTTGGCCGAAATCGTGCACGGAAATATCGTCACGTGCTCTGTACGTGACATCGATCGCTACAAGCGACTGGTGGCGGTTTGCTCAGTACCCGGCATTGCGGACATTAATGCCGAACTGGTGACGCTCGGTCTGGCTGTCGCCTACCGGGACTACTCGTTCGACTATGTCGATGAGGAAGACGCCGCGCGCGCAGCACACGCCGGGATGTGGGCCGGCGCGTTCGACATGCCTTGGGATTGGCGCAAAGCACATTAAATGGTTTCGCCGTCGCCTTCTGACCCACGCGCTGCCCAGGCAGCTGGCTAGCTCGATGGTGCAAGAAGCCAGTATCTCGATTGGCGATGCGGATCTTTGATCTGCGGCAACCTTCGCCCAGTGCCAGTGTGCTTTTGGCTTAAGCCATTGACGTGCCATCGAAAGTTCAAACAGCGGTTCTGGGTATCTGTTGTTCGAAGAGGCGCAATATTCGTTGGTTGCAGGTCCCCGCAACCAGATAACGAATCAACGCCGCAGCAATCGCTGCGGCGTTTGCGTTTGTGCAAGCGGCAGCCTATTTCGCGCTCACGGGCGAACGGGCCAACCTGAAGGCCAAGCCAAACCGCTTTCAATCCTTGACGCCGTGGGCCCTTCACTCGGCGGGTCTGGAACCGCCGCCCTTTCGTTCGGGATCATGCGAATGATGCTCGTCGGGCTCACCGCCGCCACCCGAGCGCGAACTATGATGGCGTCGGCCGGAATCGGCTGGCGGCTTCTTCACTTCCAACGGTGCCTTGGCATTCTCATGCGAGGCGCCAGGGCCGCCCTGCCGGATGGTAGAGGGCGACTTGGTGGATGTAGACATTTCCCATCTCCTAGCGATCTTGCTGGTAACCCTGGTGCGTGGTGTTCTGCTTGGTGTTCGCGGTGTGTCCTTGCTGGTCAGGGTTCTTGGTTCCCTTGGGATGCGATCCCGTGTTGGGCTTGGGGTCGGTGCCTGGCCCCTTCGGGCTACGATTGTCCGGGGGGACCGGTGGAAGCTTGTTCATGATGCTCTCCTAGTGGATCGTTCACGCTGGCTCTTTGAAAACCAGCTGGCGCAACGGGACGTTCCGAGCGTCGACAGATTGACTGATCGGAACGTCTCCATCTGCTGATTTAGGACTGAGCCGGTGAGTCCATCGCCACCATCCACGGACCGCGCGGCCTGCTGGCGTCTACCACGGTGCCGCGGCCGGCCGAGGACAAGAGCGCTGAATGCGCGGACGATGGCCGCGTCCTGCGCGCAAGGGGCGGCCGCCTCCTCGCTCGTTCTCCAAGGCCTGCCCGGGGGAGGGGATGATCGCGCAGCCAGCACGGGAGCCGGGGCGAACTCCGCTTGAGAACCGCAGCATCTCGCCGCGGCCGGTTCACGGAAGGAAGCCGGCCCACACCCTGGCGTGCGGTGATGCATATAAATTTCCGGACCGGCGGGCGGCCGCCGAAGGAAGCGCGATGTTTGAAGCGCCATGTTTACGGCGTCCGGCGGGCGCGTTGCGACTCCGCAGGGATCGCATTTCTCGATGGATGGCATTTTGCCAGGGTGGCGCTGATGGCCTCCTGACCAGCGACCGGGATTGAAAGTTTTGCGCGTCTCGGGCATGACGCAGGTTCACTGACTTGCGGGGGCAGTCTCTTTGCACCACGAGACCTCACTCATCACCATCCTCGCGATGGGGTTCGTGCTTGCGTTCGCCCTCGGCTTCGTCGCGATCCGCCTGCGGCTGCCGCCGATCGTGGGCTACCTGCTGGCTGGCGTCGTCATCGGGCCGTTCACTCCGGGCCTCGTCGCCGACATCGCCTTGGCCGGGCAGCTGGCGGAGATCGGCGTCATCCTGCTGATGTTCGGGGTCGGCCTGCATTTCTCCGCCGCCGATCTCATGGCGGTCCGCTGGATCGCCGTCCCCGGCGCGGTCGCGCAGATCGTCATCGCCACCGCCATCGGTGCCGCGATGGCGATGATGTGGGGCTGGCCGCTCGGGGCAGGGCTGGTGCTGGGACTTGCCCTGTCGGTCGCCAGCACCGTCGTCCTCCTGCGCGCGCTGGATGAACGCAACGCGGTCGATAGCGTCAACGGTCGTATCGCGGTTGGCTGGCTGATCGTCGAAGACCTCGCCATGGTGCTGGCGCTGGTCCTCCTGCCGGCATTGGCGGAAGTGCTGAGCGGGCGCGCCGGCGCGATGTCGATGCCTGAGCTGGCGGCCGATCTCGGCCTCACCTTCGGCAAGGTCATCCTGTTCGTCGCCATCGTGATGGCGGTCGGACCGCGCGTCGTGCCCTGGCTGCTGGGCCAGGTGGCGCGCGTCGGCTCGCGCGAGCTGTTCACCCTCGCGGTCCTCGCCATCGCTCTCGGCATTGCGTACGGATCGGCCAAGCTGTTCGGCGTCTCCTTCGCGCTCGGCGCGTTCTTCGCCGGCCTGGTCCTCAGCGAATCCCGTTTCAGCCATAAGGCCGCGGCCGATTCCCTGCCCATGCAGGACGCCTTCGCGGTCCTGTTCTTCGTCTCGGTCGGCATGTTGTTCGACCCGACCATCGTGCTGCGGGAGCCGCTCGCGGTCCTCGCCGTGCTGGCCCTTATCCTGATCGGCAAGTCGCTGGCGGCGATCGCGATTGTGCTGGTGCTCGGCTACCCGATGTCGACCGCCCTGACGGTCGCCGCGAGCCTCGCCCAGATCGGGGAGTTCTCCTTCATCCTGGCGGGGCTCGGCATCGGCCTGGGGCTGCTGCCGACCGAAGGCCGCGACCTGATCCTGGCCGGCGCTCTGCTGTCCATCACCGTCAATCCACTGACCTTCGCGGCGGCCGACGCGATACTGCGCCGGACACGGGGGCGCGTCGAGCAGGCGGAAGGCGGCGCGGAACGGGGGAGCGCCCGTTATCGCAGCCTCGAAGCCAAGCTGGCCGAGGTCAGGCGGCGTGCGGAGGCGCGCGCAGCCAAGCTGCGGCTGGAGGCGCAGGAGCTCGCGAAGAAGTTCCCGCTCTTCTCGACCATCGATCCGCGCGCGCTCGAGGACCTGACGACCTATTTCCGCGACCACCGGGCCGCGCCGGGCGAGCGCCTGATCCGGCAGGGCGACCGTGCGGATTCGGTCTATTTCATCGCGCGCGGCGCGGTGGAGGTCTCCGTGGCCGGGCGGAAGATCCCGCTCGGCCCCGGCGATTTCTTCGGCGAGATGGGACTGCTCACCGGCGAGCGACGCTCGGCCGACGTCACGGCGGTCGATTACTGCGACCTGCTGATCCTCGACCAGCACGACTTCAAGCAGTTCATTGCCAAGTATCCCGCGTTGCGCGCCGAGCTCGATGAGATGGCCGCGCAGCGCGCCGCGATGAACAAGCAATCCCCTGCAAGCTCCTGACACTCACCGCACGCGTTCGCGGGCGCGTCACCCCAATATTCGCGACTTGTCACGGGGAGCTCGCCTATTGGCATGCTTCTCGGAGATCTTTCTCTGTTCCCGTTGAGATGACATTCATCGCTTCCGATGCTCTCTCTGCTCGGCTTCTGGAGGGGCTGACGTTCATCGGCTGCGGCAAACTCGCGGAAGTGGGCAACGCGAGTTCGATAATCGCGGGAGGCCTTCTCAGAAGTTGAAGCGGAGTCCCGCAGTGCCGCCGAGTGTGTCGGCGGTTCCGTCGGTGAGGCCGGTTTCGTAGTCGACGTTGGCGAAGATGGCGGTGTTGGGTCCGAACTGGGCCTCGAGGCCGCCGCCGACGCGGACACTGGTGCCGCCGTTGTCGGAGGCAAAGGCGACGCCCGCCGCATCGACGCTGCCGCCGTCGAGGATCTCGTGCAGCACGTCGAGCTGCAGATAGGGCGACCACAGCGCTGGGGCCTTACCGCCGTTCTCGGCGACGAAGGTCTTCTGCAGCCGCACGCCCAGGCGCCCGCGCAGGCTCTCGCCCGCCGGCAGGTCGACCGCGATGTTGTCGACATCGGTGAAGGTGTCGAACCAGACGTGCTGATAGGCGAGCTGCGCCTGCGGCTCGAGCACCACGCGCTCGCCGAGATCGAAGGGATGGCCGCCCTCCAGCGACAGGCCCAGGCCCCAGCCGTCGGTATTGCCGACCTCGCCGCGCTCGCGGGTCGTCACCGTCGCGTCGAAGCGCGTGCCCTGTGCCACCGCGTCGAGATACCAGCCGGACGCGTCCTGGTAGGTGCCCATCAGCGCGATGCCCGGCCCGTCCAGCTTGACCTTGGCGCTCGTTGTCTTCACCTCGACCTGCGAGCCGCCGACGCTCGCGGCCAGGCCGCCGCGCAGGGTGCTGCCGGCTTCCCCGATGTCCCAGCCGACGAAGTTGCCGCCGCCCTGGATGAACCAGGTGGTCTGGTCGTAGTCCGGCCCCTTGTCGCCGTCGAAGTCGCTGTGCGCGCCGCTGCCGCGCAGGAACAGCTCGGCCTGCTGGCCACGGTCGAGATCCGTCGTCTGCACTGCCGCGAGGTGGCGGAACTCGCCCAGCCGCTTGTGCACCGAATCCAGCAGTGACCAGCCGTAGTTCAGCGCCCCCGAGGGCAGCGATTGGTAGCCGGCCACCTGCGGCACCGGGATCGGGTTGCCGCTGGAATCGACCGCCGATTGCAGGCGGTAGTCCCAGAAGTCGGTGGCGCCAAGCCCCACGAGGATCGGATCCAGCTCGCCGTCGGCGGAGGCGGCGGGATCGAAGGCGTTCAGATGATATTGATAGGGCCCGGCCGCGACATAGCCGCCGGCGAGCTGGAAGGCACTCGCCGCGCTGTCGCCCCCGACCTGGATGATGGAGATGCCGTCGGCGCTGCCATTGCCAGTCCCCTCCGGGGTACCGCCAACATTGATCACGTTGACGATCGTGGTGCCGGTCACATTGCCGCTGATGAGCAAGCGGTCGGCCGGCGAGCCGGTGCCGCCAAGCTCCGCCTCGATCTCCAGCGCGCCGCCATTGCCGGCGTAGTCGCCATCCACCGTCAGCGTGCCGATGGAGTTGCCCGGCGCGATGATGCCCGCATTGCTGGTGTCGCACACCGTGCCGGTGCCCTGCAGGCGGCCGCCGCCAAGCACGTTCACATCGCCGCACAGGCTGCCGTTCACCGCCAGCGTGCCGGCTTCGACCGCGGTGCTGCCCGCGAACGCCGAGTTGTTACCGGTGAGGTCGAGGATGCCACTGCCGGTCTTGAAGAGCGCGCCGGTTCCATCGATCGTGCCCGACCAGGTCAGGTCTGCGTCGGTCTCGAACCCGCCGCCGCCGGCATCGATGGTGACGTTGCGCGCCGAGCTGAACGCCGCCGTGTTCCGCAGCGTGCCGCCGTCGAAGGTGAGCGCGCCGGCGGCGTCGCCGAGATTGTCGTCCCGCGACACCGACAGCACGCCGGCCTCGAGAAAGGTGCCGCCGGAATAGCTGTTGGTCCCGGTCAGCACCGTCGTGCCGCTCCCGACCTGTGAGACGGTGCCCGAGCCGGAGATCGCGCCGTCGAAGGTGTAGGTGTTCGACCGGTTGAACGCGAGCGCGCTGTCGTTGGTGACGTCGCCGAGGATTGCGCCGGTCGTGCCGCCATTGCCGAGCTGGAGCGTGCCGGCAGAGATCGTTGTGCCGCCGGTGTAGGTGTTGTTGGCGCCCAGCACCGTGGTGCCGCCGCCGATCTGCTCGACCGCGCCGGATCCCGAGATCGCGCCCGGCACCAGGAACGGATCGGAGCGATTGAAGGCCAGCACGCTGTTGTTGAGGATGTCGCCCGCGATCGAGCCGGACGCGCCGCCGTCGCCGAGCTGCAGCCTGCCCGCCGCGATGGTGGTGAGGCCGCCATAGCTGCCGGTCCCGGTCAACACCAGGGTCTCGAGCCCCGTCTTGGTGAGCCCGCCGGTTCCTCCGATCGCGCCGGAGAGCGTCAGGTCGGCATCGGTCTGGAAGGTCCCGCCGGACGCGCCCAAGGTGATGGCGCGCGCCGAGGTGAAGGCGCCGGTGTTCTGCAGCGTGCCGCCATTGATGCTGAGCGGACCCGCAGCCGCGCCCAGGTTGCCATCGCCCGAGACCGAGACCACGCCGCCATTGATGTTGGTGCCGCCGGCATAGTCGTTCGCCCCCGTGAGCGTCAGGGTGCCGGCGCCTGTCTTGGTGAGCGCGCCCGTGCCACCGATGGCGCCCATCCAGGTCAGGTCGGCATTCGTTTGGAACGTGCCGCCCTCGTCCTCGATCGTGACAATCCGTCCGGACGAGAAGGCGCCGGTGTTCTGGAGCGTGCCCCCGTCCAGGGTGAGCGTGCCCGCCAGCGCGCCGAGATTGGCATCGCTCGAGACCGACAACGTCCCGTCCAGGATCTGCCACGAGGTCACCGCCGTCGTCGTGCTCGTCAAGGTCCAGGTGCTCGACTCAATCTTCTCGAAGGTGTGGAAATTGCGGTACTGAGCAGCAGCTCCTATTTGGGAGACATCCAAGCTGCCGTTGGTGGCACCGCCGAGAGCGAACGTATTGACGCCGGTGCGGCCATTGACGAAGCCCGTGATGACGGAGGTGGATTCGAGGATCAATGTATCGTTGCCGGTTCCAAATTGAATCGCGGGCGCAGAGACAGAGTTCGTGGAGATCGTCCCCGCGTTGCGTAAGATCATCATCTTATTGCTCGTGTTATTCACGGCGACGAACGAGTCGCTATGAATTGTCGCGCCTTCGAAGTTATTGATAGCGATAGTGCTGGCGGCGCCAGCCTGAGGAGAAAAAATGGTCCCTTCAGAAGAGGTGCCCGTGTCCGTGATTGATCCATAGTTGTTGATGGTGCCGGAGACGTTTGCCGCATTGACCGCAATGGCATTGCTCACACCCGAAGGGTTGTTGTTTGTGATCTGTCCATGATTGGTAATCGTGAACCCGTTGCCATTAGCACCGATCAGATCAGCGTTTGCATTTTGATTGAATGATATCGTTCCGTTATTCGTGAGGGTTTGATTGGCACCCGCAAGCCCCACGATTGTGTTGGTAATCTGACCGCCACCATTGAGCGAAGGGGCACCATGGACAGCCTCCAGGGTGCCGCCGGCATCAACAACCAACCCAGCGGCGGGTGCCGTGTTGGTCATGTTGATCCAGCCATTCAATGTCCCGCCCGATCGAATCGTCAGGACTTCCGATGGCGCCGTTAGCCGACAGCCTCCGTTTACAGAACTCGTGACCTCTGCGCATTGAGCCTGCGCGGGAGACGGCGCAGCCATCGGCAGCGCTGCCGTCCAAGCTGTGCCGATCAAGAGAGTTGCTGAGTTTAGCAGGCCGTTGCGACGCGTTGCCGATTTCATGATTTGCTCCTCGGGTACTCCGAAGTCGTGGAGATTGCGGCCGCTTCTCAGAAGTTGAAGCGGAGTCCCGCAGTGCCGCCGAGTGTGTCGGCGGTTCCGTCGGTGAGGCCGGTTTCGTAGTCGACGTTGGCGAAGATGGCGGTGTTGGGTCCGAACTGGGCCTCGAGGCCGCCGCCGACGCGGACACTGGTGCCGCCGTTGTCGGAGGCAAAGGCGACGCCCGCCGCATCGACGCTGCCGCCGTCGAGGATCTCGTGCAGCACGTCGAGCTGCAGATAGGGCGACCACAGCGCTGGGGCCTTACCGCCGTTCTCGGCGACGAAGGTCTTCTGCAGCCGCACGCCCAGGCGCCCGCGCAGGCTCTCGCCCGCCGGCAGGTCGACCGCGATGTTGTCGACATCGGTGAAGGTGTCGAACCAGACGTGCTGATAGGCGAGCTGCGCCTGCGGCTCGAGCACCACGCGCTCGCCGAGATCGAAGGGATGGCCGCCCTCCAGCGACAGGCCCAGGCCCCAGCCGTCGGTATTGCCGACCTCGCCGCGCTCGCGGGTCGTCACCGTCGCGTCGAAGCGCGTGCCCTGTGCCACCGCGTCGAGATACCAGCCGGACGCGTCCTGGTAGGTGCCCATCAGCGCGATGCCCGGCCCGTCCAGCTTGACCTTGGCGCTCGTTGTCTTCACCTCGACCTGCGAGCCGCCGACGCTCGCGGCCAGGCCGCCGCGCAGGGTGCTGCCGGCTTCCCCGATGTCCCAGCCGACGAAGTTGCCGCCGCCCTGGATGAACCAGGTGGTCTGGTCGTAGTCCGGCCCCTTGTCGCCGTCGAAGTCGCTGTGCGCGCCGCTGCCGCGCAGGAACAGCTCGGCCTGCTGGCCACGGTCGAGATCCGTCGTCTGCACTGCCGCGAGGTGGCGGAACTCGCCCAGCCGCTTGTGCACCGAATCCAGCAGTGACCAGCCGTAGTTCAGCGCCCCCGAGGGCAGCGATTGGTAGCCGGCCACCTGCGGCACCGGGATCGGGTTGCCGCTGGAATCGACCGCCGATTGCAGGCGGTAGTCCCAGAAGTCGGTGGCGCCAAGCCCCACGAGGATCGGATCCAGCTCGCCGTCGGCGGAGGCGGCGGGATCGAAGGCGTTCAGATGATATTGATAGGGCCCGGCCGCGACATAGCCGCCGGCGAGCTGGAAGGCACTCGCCGCGCTGTCGCCCCCGACCTGGATGATGGAGATGCCGTCGGCGCTGCCATTGCCAGTCCCCTCCGGGGTACCGCCAACATTGATCACGTTGACGATCGTGGTGCCGGTCACATTGCCGCTGATGAGCAAGCGGTCGGCCGGCGAGCCGGTGCCGCCAAGCTCCGCCTCGATCTCCAGCGCGCCGCCATTGCCGGCGTAGTCGCCATCCACCGTCAGCGTGCCGATGGAGTTGCCCGGCGCGATGATGCCCGCATTGCTGGTGTCGCACACCGTGCCGGTGCCCTGCAGGCGGCCGCCGCCAAGCACGTTCACATCGCCGCACAGGCTGCCGTTCACCGCCAGCGTGCCGGCTTCGACCGCGGTGCTGCCCGCGAACGCCGAGTTGTTACCGGTGAGGTCGAGGATGCCACTGCCGGTCTTGAAGAGCGCGCCGGTTCCATCGATCGTGCCCGACCAGGTCAGGTCTGCGTCGGTCTCGAACCCGCCGCCGCCGGCATCGATGGTGACGTTGCGCGCCGAGCTGAACGCCGCCGTGTTCCGCAGCGTGCCGCCGTCGAAGGTGAGCGCGCCGGCGGCGTCGCCGAGATTGTCGTCCCGCGACACCGACAGCACGCCGGCCTCGAGAAAGGTGCCGCCGGAATAGCTGTTGGTCCCGGTCAGCACCGTCGTGCCGCTCCCGACCTGTGAGACGGTGCCCGAGCCGGAGATCGCGCCGTCGAAGGTGTAGGTGTTCGACCGGTTGAACGCGAGCGCGCTGTCGTTGGTGACGTCGCCGAGGATTGCGCCGGTCGTGCCGCCATTGCCGAGCTGGAGCGTGCCGGCAGAGATCGTTGTGCCGCCGGTGTAGGTGTTGTTGGCGCCCAGCACCGTGGTGCCGCCGCCGATCTGCTCGACCGCGCCGGATCCCGAGATCGCGCCCGGCACCAGGAACGGATCGGAGCGATTGAAGGCCAGCACGCTGTTGTTGAGGATGTCGCCCGCGATCGAGCCGGACGCGCCGCCGTCGCCGAGCTGCAGCCTGCCCGCCGCGATGGTGGTGAGGCCGCCATAGCTGCCGGTCCCGGTCAACACCAGGGTCTCGAGCCCCGTCTTGGTGAGCCCGCCGGTTCCTCCGATCGCGCCGGAGAGCGTCAGGTCGGCATCGGTCTGGAAGGTCCCGCCGGACGCGCCCAAGGTGATGGCGCGCGCCGAGGTGAAGGCGCCGGTGTTCTGCAGCGTGCCGCCATTGATGCTGAGCGGACCCGCAGCCGCGCCCAGGTTGCCATCGCCCGAGACCGAGACCACGCCGCCATTGATGTTGGTGCCGCCGGCATAGTCGTTCGCCCCCGTGAGCGTCAGGGTGCCGGCGCCTGTCTTGGTGAGCGCGCCCGCACCGCCGATGGCGCCCATCCAGGTCAGGTCGGCATTCGTTTGGAACGTGCCGCCGTCGTCCTCGATCGTGACAATCCGTCCGGACGAGAAGGCGCCGGTGTTCTGGAGCGTGCCCCCGTCCAGGGTGAGCGTGCCGGCGGCCCCGCCGAGATTGCCGTCGCTCGACACCGACAACGTCCCGTCCAGGATCTGCCACGAGGTCACCGCCGTCGTCGTGCCCGTCAAGGTCCAGGTGCTCGCGCCGGTCTTCTGATAGGTGCCAAAGTTGCGATACTGCGCGATTGGGCCGATTTGCGATGCATTGAACGAGCTATCGGCCGAGCCGCCAAGAATGAACGTGTCGCCGGCGGTGGCGACCACGTTTCCGTTGATCTGGTAGCCGGCCCGCAGCTCCAACGAGTTCCCTCCGGCGGTGAACGTGATGGCGTTGTTGCGCGTCGATCCGTTTCCCGACAGGCCGCCGGAGATCGTGCCGGAGGTGATGACGGAAGCACCGCCGGTTCCGGTGATGCCAACGCCCCCTGCGCCGCTGCCGGCGCCGAGGCTTCCGCCAGTACCGCCGGTAATCGTCCCCGTGTTGGACAGCGTGCTGCTAGAGAGCGTCATTCCTGCGCCGCCTGCCCCAACCGTACTGACGCCGGCGGTGCCGCCAGTGCCGCCGCTGATCGTGCCGGAGTTGGTTGCGGTGCTCCCTGTCAGCGACAGCCCGATGCCGCCCGGCCCCGCGCCAGCGCCAGCGCCGCCGGAAATCGCACTGTTGTTGGTCAGCGTGCTGTTCGTCACGAGGGCGCCGGCACCGCCTGCGCTGCCGCGGTTTCTCCACGCCTCCTGCCGGCCCAGGCCGCCCGTGACGGAGCCGTTGTTGACGAAGCTGCCGCCACCATCCAACACCAACCCTGCGCCGCCCGCTCCGGAACCTGCCGCGCCCACGCTATTACGGCCGGTTCCGCCTTGCCCGCCCCTGATCGTGCCGCTGTTCGTATGGGTGCCGCCTGTAAGTTGAGCGCCGACACCCCCCAGGCCGCCAAAAAAATTGTCCGTGCCGCCTGAGGTATTGATAGAGCTGCCGCCGTCGCCGCCGACAATCTGGCTTCGGTTGTCAAGCGAGCCGCCCGACATCACGACGCCCGTTCCCCCGGCACCGCCTCCACGGCCCGAACCGGCACTGCCGCCACCCGAATCGGTATCGCCGCCAAGTCCGCCGCTGATGATTCCCTCATTCACGAGCGTGCTGTTCGTGAGAGTCGCCCCACGGCCACCCGCGCCGGCGCCTTGAAACGAGCGGCCGCCGCCGGCGCCTCCGGTGATCGTGCCGGAATTCCGGAGCGAGCCGTTCGACAGCGATGTGCCGACGCCGCCGACCCCGGACCGGCCCGTGCCGGTACTCGTGTCGGCATTGCCGCCCCTGACTGCGCCCGATGTCGTGAGGAGCGAGCCGCCGGAGAACGCCAGGCTGCCGCCGCTCCCGATGCCGGATGCGATATCCGCACCCGACAACGTGAATGCACCCGTGTTGATGGTCGTCGGTTTTATGAAGGCTGGAAACGCCGTCGGATCGGCAATTGCGACGTTGCCGGTCAGCGTAATGGTTGCGTTGGAGTCGCCATCCGCGTTGGCTGCATTGATGGCAGCGCGAAGCGAGCCCTCGTCATTCGCCGTGTAGCTTCCTGCCTGCGCGCTGGGCGCGAATGCGCCAGCAATCAGCGCGGCCGTCCACACAGTGCCGATCATGAGGGCAGCCGAACCTAGCAGGCTGTCGCGACGAGGCACCGCTTCCATGATGCTCCCCAGGTACCCTGAGTGAATTTCCTTGCCCCCGGTTGCCTCGAATCATCTGGTGCGACGGGGTTAATTCAGTGGAACGTACTATTGGTCCTAGTTATTTCCGAACTCTTAACCGGACAGGATGGATAGGCTTCTTTTGACAGCCCTGCGGCATGGGAGGAGATCCTTCCGTGGCTTGGCCGGGGCGGGTCTCCTTCTCAGAAGTTGAAGCGGAGTCCCGCAGTGCCGCCGAGGATGTCTGCGGTTCCGTCGGTGAGGCCGGTTTCGTAGTCGACGTTGGCGAAGATGGCGGTGTTCGTGCCGAACTGCGCTTCGAGGCCGCCGCCGAGGCGGATGCTGGTGCCGCCGTTATCGGAAGCGAAGGCGACGCCCGCCGCATCGACGCTGCTGCCGTCGAGGAACTCGCGCAGCACGTCGAGCTGCAGATAGGGCGACCACAGCGCTTGGCTGTTGCCGTCATGCTCGGCGACGAAGGTCTTCTGCAGCCTTGCGCCGACGCGCCCGCGCAGGCTCTCGCCGGCCGGCAGATCGACGGTAATGTTGTCGACGTCGGTGAAGGTGTCGAACCAGACATGCTGATAGGCGAGCTGCGCCTGCGGCTCGAGCACCACGCGCTCACCGAGATCGATTGGATAGCCGCCCTCCAGCGAGAGGCCGAGGCCCCAGCCATCGGTGTTGCCGACCTCGCCGCGCTCGCTGGTCTTCACCGTCGCGTCATAGCGCGTGCCTTGCACCACCGCATCGAGATACCAGCCGGACGCATCCTGGTAGGTGCCCATCAGCGCGACACCCGGTCCATCCAGCTCCACCTTTGCGCTCGTCGTCTTCACCTCGACCTGCGAGCCGCCGATGCTCGCGGCGAAACCGCCGCGCAGCGTGCTGCCCGCGCCGCCGATGTCCCAGCCGACGAAGTTGCCGCCGCCTTGGATGAACCAGGTGGTCTGGTCGTAGTCCGGCCCCTTGTCGCCGTCGAAGTCGCTGTCGGTTCCGTTGCCGCGCAGGAACAGCTCGGCCTGCTGGCCGCGGTCGAGATCCGTCGTCTGCACCGCCGCGAGGTGACGGAACTCGCCCAGCCGCTTGTGCAGCGAATCGAGCAGCGACCAGCCATATTGCAGCGCGCCCGAGGGCAGCGACTGGTAGCCGGCCACCTGCGGCACCGGGATTCCTGTCGATTGCAGGCGGTAATCCCAGAAGTCGGTGGCGCCGAGGCCGGCGAGGATGGGATCCAGCTCGCCGTCGGCGGAAGCGGCGGGATCGAAGGCGTTCAGGTGATACTGATAGGGTCCGGCCGCCACATACCCGCCGGCGAGTTGAAAGGCATTCGCCGTGCTGGTGTCGCCGACTTGGACGATCGAAATGCCGTCGGCGCTGCCACTGCCGGTCTCGGCACCGCTGCCGCCGACGTTGATGACGTTGACCATCGTCGTGCCGGTGACGTTGCCGGAGATCAGCAGGCGGTCGGCCGGCGAACCGGTGCCGCCCAGCTCCGCCTCCATCTCCAGCGCGCCGCCATTGCCGGCATAGTCACCATCCACCGTCAGCGTGCCGATGGAGTTGCCCGGCGCGATGATGCCCGCGTTGCTGGTGTCGCACACCGTGCCCGTGCCTTGCAGCCGTCCGCCGCCCAGCACGTTCACATCGCCGCACAGGCTGCCGTTCACCGCCAGCGTGCCCTGCGCGACCGCGGTGCTGCCGGCGAAGGCCGAATTGTCGCCGGTGAGGTCGAGCATGCCGCCGCCGGCCTTTAGCAGCACGCCGGTGCCGCCGATCGTGCCGGACCAGGTCAAATCGGCATCGGTCTGGAACGTGCCGCCCTCGTCCTCGATGGTGACGTCGCGCGCCGAGCTGAATGCCGCCGTGTTCCGCAGCGCGCCGCCATCGAAGGTGAGCCCGCCGGCTGCGCCGCCGAGGGCACCGTCGCTCGATATCGACAGCGTGCCGTCCAGCAACTGCCAGGGCGTGACCGCGCTGGTCGCGCCGGTCAGCGTCCAGGTGCCGGTGCCGGTCTTCTCGAAGGTGTCGAAGTTCTGATATTGCGAGATGTTGATCTGATTGGTGCCGGTGCCGGCGAGGCGCAGCGTGTCACCCCCGCCGGTGGTCGCCACGACATTGCCGTTGATCACCGAGTTGGAATGCAGCTCAAGCAGGTTAGTGCCCGATGTGGCCGTGAGCCGGATCGCATCGGCCTGGCCCGCACCGGCGCTGATCGTTCCGTCATTGATGATGGTGAAGTTCGGAACGGTTCCAGTGAACGGGCTAAAGCTCCCGAATATGGCGGGCCCTCCCGTACCGCCCTCGATCGTGCCATTGTTGATGATGGTAGGATTCCCTCCGGCCGCAAATATGGCGTTGTGACCGTTCCCGGTCGACGGGACCGAGGAGGTGCCGCCCCGGATCGTGCCGTTATTGGTGATTGTACTGGTGCCGGTGCTAATTCCCATACCTATACTTGCGGTGTTGCCTGCGCCGCCTTCGATGAGACCATTGTTTGTGAGAGAACCACCGGAGAGACTCACGCCCGTTCCGCCGTTTCCGGCCGCTCCGCCGGCTCCGCCCCGGATCGTCCCGTTGTTGACGTAGATTCCGGTACCCAGTTGGGCGCCAACGTCACCGGCGCCGGTTCCCGCACCGGCGCCGCCGGTGAGTGTCCCGTTATTGGTCAGCGACGTGCCGCTGCTAATCAGAACCAGTCCTCGTCCGCCGTTCGCGTTACTGGTCGGATCGGCATCGCCGCCGGTGATGGCCGTCGAATTGATGAAGGTGACGGGGCCACCGAATACGATAGGGCCGCCCGTTTGGCTACCTGAAGGACTGCCGGAAGGGGCATCCCGGCCGGAGATCGTGTGACCGTTGGTGTCGATCGTGATCGGCTGGGTGGCGGTGGGGAAGTTCGTCGTGTTCGCCATGGCGATATCGCCAGTGAGCGTGATCATCGAGGGACCGGATTTGCTGTTTGCGTCGGCGATCGCGTCGCGAAGCTGTTGCTCCGTCGCGACGGAGTAATCGTCGGCCCAGGCCGGCCCGACATGGCTCGCCACCAGCGCGGTGGTGCTCATCAGCAGCGCGGCATAGAAACCTGATACATGCGAGCGGCGCGCGCGCAGCGGTGCGATGGGACGGCTTAGCGAACCGGAACCTTTGCGATCGTGTTCGTGGAATCCCTCGATTGATTTTGCCTCACGCGCCTGTGTTTCCAAGGCCGGAGCCGCGTTCAGCAGGCTGCCGCAACGACTTGCCGATGCCATCATTCCTCCCGGAGCTCCTAGGTGAATTCCCCGTCAGCGTCGCCCGACGCAGAGAGGCTGTTTCGCATCGCGCCTTAGGCCGCATCCGGGCAACAAGGTATTTTTTCCCGCTATGTGGGAATCCGAGCTTCAGGTAATAATTGTTAAAAAAGGGTTAATACTGGCTCAAAAAGCCGCGCAAGCTGGTAAAAACCGCGTGGATTCCCGCTAGGGTTTCTCAACGCGCGCCGGCACCCGCGTCATAGTGGTGGGGCTTAGCGTGGTGCTGCGCTGAACTTCGCTCCGAGTCGCAGCGGATCCGCAGGGCGCGGACCGCGTCCCGGTGGTGACAGCTTCGAAAGCAACAGAACACGCGGAGCCTGGCTAGAGGCTGCTCACCTGATAGGCGGCCTTGTCCAGCCAGTCGCGGTTGATCTCCACGCCCCATCCGGGGCCGTCGGGGATCTGCACCTTGCCGTCACGCGCGGCAAGAGCCGGCTCGTAGAGGCCGCTGTCCCACGGATAGTAGTCGTCGCCCTCGATGGAGAACTCCACATAGGGGCCGGCATTCTCGATCGCGCCCATCATGTGCAGCGTGAAAACCGTCACCAGCGACTGGTTGGCGGAATGCGGCGTGACCGGCAGGCCTGCCGCCTTCGCCATATCGACCACCTTGAGCGTGCGATGGATGCCGCCGAGATAGCACACGTCCGGCTGCACAACATCGACGGCGCGCATCTCGATCGCGAAACGCCACAGCGCGAGATCGCAATCCTGCTCTCCGCCGGTGACATCGAGGTTCAGCGCCTCCGCCACCTCTTTGGTCCAGTGATATTCCCAATAAGGACACGGCTCCTCGAAGTGGCAGATGCCGTGATCCTCGAGGAAGCGGCCGATTTCGATCCCCTTCTTCGGGGTGTAGGCGCTGTTGGCGTCCACCAGCAGCCGCGCATCGGGGCCGAGCGTCTTGCGGATCAGCGGCACGATCTCGTCGGTGCGGCCCGGCCACTCGTCCTCGTCGTGGCCGCATTCCTTGCCGACGCGGAACTTGAAGGCGGTGTAGCCATGCTCGTCCCGGAGACGCACGAAGCGCGCCGCCTCGTCCTTGGGCGTGATCTCCCCGCGCTTCATGCTGGAGGCGTAGACCGGGAAGGGGCGCGGCTTGCCGCCGAGCAGCTCGCACACGCTCTTGCCCGCGCGCTTGCCGCGCAGGTCCCAGAGGGCGGTATCCAGCCCGCATAGGGCACGCATGAGATAGGAGCCGGGGAACTTGTGCTCGCGCTCTGGAATGGAGTCGGCGAGGAACGCGATGTCGTCTGCGTCGGCGCCCAGGGCCCACCGCGCGACCTGCCGATGGAAGACCTGACAGGTGATGTCCGCGTTGTAAGGGGATACTTGGCCCCAGCCCTGCATGCCGTCCTCGGCGGTCACGCGCACGAACCCCACGAAAGGCGTGGTGAAGGTTTCCAGGCTCTTGATTTTCACGTGTTGGCTCCATGACAGAAAGGAAAGCGGGGCGTCGGCGCGTATGCTATCGCGGCTCGCGGAGTTTCGCTAATCTCCCGCACATCATTCTTCAGGACCAGAGACATCATGTCCAATCACCGGAAGTTCTATGTAAACGGCGCCTGGGTCGATCCCGTGACACCACGCGCGCTGGACGTCATCAATCCCGCGACGGAGGAGCCCTTCACCGCCATCTCCGTCGGCTCCGCGGCGGACGTGGATCGCGCGGTCGCGGCCGCACGGGCCGCCTTTCCGAGGTATTCGCAGACGACCAAGGCCGAGCGCATTGCGCTGCTGAAGCGCATCGTCGCGTGCTACCGCGCGCGCATGGAGGACATCGCCCAGGCGGTCTCCGCCGAGATGGGCGCGCCCATTGCGATGGCCCGGGACAGCCAGGCCGCGGCGGGCCTGGCGCATCTGGAATCCACGCTCAAGGCGCTCGAGGACTTCGCGTTCGAGGAGGAGAGGGGAACCACGCGCATCGCGCGGGAAGGCATCGGTGTGGTGGGGCTGATCACTCCCTGGAACTGGCCGCTGAACCAGATCGCGTCCAAGGTAGCGCCGGCGATCGCTGCCGGCTGCACCATGATCCTGAAGCCGAGCGAAGTGGCGCCGGTCACCGGCGTCATTTTCTCCGAGGTGATGCATGAAGCCGGCGTGCCGGCAGGCGTCTACAACATGATCAATGGCGACGGGCCGTCGGTCGGCGCGGTGATGTCGGCCCATCCCGGCATCGACATGATGTCCTTCACCGGCTCCACCCGCGCCGGCATCCTGGTCGCCAAGGCCGCCGCCGATACGGTGAAGCGCGTGGCACAGGAACTGGGCGGCAAGTCGCCCAACATCATCCTGCGCGATGCCGACCTCGCCTGGTCGGTCCGCAAAGGCGTGCAGGCCTGCTTCAACAACAGCGGTCAGTCCTGCAATGCGCCGACGCGCATGCTGGTGCCGCGCGACATGCAGGCGGACGCGCTCGCGGTCGCCAAGCAGACGGCCGAGACGCACAAGGTCGGCGATCCCAAGGCCGAGGGCACGATCCTCGGCCCGGTGGTGAGCGAGGCGCAGTTCAACAAGATCCAGGCCCTGATCGAATCCGGCATCAAGGAGGGCGCAACCCTCGTCACCGGCGGCACCGGCCGGCCGGAAGGAATGAACCGCGGCTATTACGTGCGCCCGACGGTGTTCGGGGACGTACGGCCGGACATGACCATCGCGCGCGAGGAGATCTTCGGGCCGGTTCTTTCCATCATGCCGTATGACAGCGAGGAGCAGGCGATCGAGATCGCCAACGACACCGTCTATGGCCTCTCCGCGAACGTCGAATCCAAGGACGTCGAGCATGCGCGGCGCGTGGCGCGCCAGCTCCGCGCGGGGCAGGTGAAGATCAACTATCCCGCCTGGGACACCTTCGCGCCGTTCGGCGGCTACAAGCAGTCGGGCAACGGCCGCGAATACGCCGATTGGGGCATCCACGACTTCCTGGAAGTAAAGGCGATCATCGGCTACGGGGCGTAGAGGCGGCGCGCGCGCTGCTCGGGGGGACTTGCGTGATCGAGTACGACTATATCATCGTCGGCGCCGGCTCGGCGGGGTGCGTGCTGGCGAACCGGCTGACGGCGAGCGGCCGCCATCGCGTGCTGTTGCTGGAGGCGGGGCCATCGGACCTGAGCTTCTGGGTCCAGCTGCCGATGGGCTACGGCAAGACGTTCCACGACCCGCGCATCAACTGGATGTACAACTCCCAGCCGATCCCCGGCCTCAACGGCCGCGTCAACTACTTCCCGCGCGGCAAGGTGCTGGGCGGATCGAGTTCCATCAACGCGATGGTCTATTCGCGCGGCCAGGCCGGCGACTTCGATGACTGGGCGGGGATGGGCAATCCCGGCTGGAGCTGGCAGGACGTGCTGCCGCTCTACAAGCGCATGGAGGATCACGCGCTCGGCGCGGGTCCCTACCACGGCGCCGGCGGCCCCCTGCACGTGACGACGGTGGAGCAGGCCGTCCATCCGCTGACGCGGCTCTACCTGAAGGCTGGGGAGGAGGCGGGGCTCACCTACAACCCCGATCTCAACGGCGCAACGATCGAGGGCGTGGGGCTCTACCAGATCACCACACGCGATGGCTTCCGCATGTCCACGGCGCGCGCCTATCTGTGGCCGGCGCGGAAGCGGCCGAACCTGCGCATCGAGACCGAGGCGCTGGCCACCCGCATCCTGTTCGAGGGCAGGCGCGCGATCGGCATCGCCTATGAGCAGGGTGGGCAGCGTCGCGAGGCGCGCGCCGGGCGAGAGGTCATCCTCTCCGGCGGGTCGATCAACTCGCCGCATCTGCTGCAGCTCTCTGGCATCGGGCCGGCGGACGTGCTGCGCGACTGCGGAATCGAGGTGCTGCATCACGCACCGGCGGTGGGGCAGAACCTGCAGGACCATCTCTGCTTCGATCACACCTACCGGTCCAATCGCCCGAGCCTCAACGAGGCGCTCTATCCCTGGTGGGGCAAGATGCACGCCGGCCTGCAATACGTGCTGACGCGCAAGGGACCGCTGTCCCTCAGCCTCAACCAGGGCGGCGGGTTCTTCCGCGCGCGACCGGATTCGGCGCGGCCGGACATCCAGCTCTATTTCTCGCCCTTGACCTATGAGAAGACTCTGCCGGGCAAGCGCAAGCTGATGCAGCCCGACCCGTTCCCCGGCTTCATCATGAGCGTGTCGCCCTGCCGACCCACCAGCCGCGGCCATCTGCAGATCCGCTCCGCCGATCCGCGCGAGGCGCCACTGATCCATCCCAACTACCTCTCTACCAACCACGACGTCGAGGAACTGCTGGCGGGCGCGCGCTTCCTGCGCAGGCTGGCGGCGACGCCGACCATGGCGGCGCTCATCGCCGAGGAATTGAGGCCGAGCCCGTCGGTGCAGAGCGATGACGATCACGTCGCGGACATCCGCAACCGCTGCTATTCGGTATTCCATCCGGTCAGCACCTGCCGCATGGGACCCGATCCGGCGCAATGCGTCGTCGATCCGCGCCTGCGCGTCCACGGGTTGGAGCGCCTGCGTGTCATCGACGCCTCGATCTTTCCCACGGTCACCTCCGGCAATACCAATGCGCCCGCCATCATGGTGGGCGAGAAGGGCGCCGACCTCGTGCTCGCCGACGCCGGCTGACCGCGCCACCCCGTTCGCGGGGATTGACGGAATCCCATCAAGTTGCGCTCTTCCGGCCAAGGGGTGCCGGGCTACGATGAGCGCACTGGGAGTACGCAGAAAAAGTGGGGGGAGGCGAGACCGGGCGGCGCGCAGCGCCGGCGCCGATCCGCAGAGTTCAACATAACGATCATCTTCCTCCACGGAACACGCAAGCGGCGATGCGGCGGCAACGCGGCCGGCATCGCGGAGCAATAGAGCGAGGGAACAGGAGGAAGCGATGAGATTGCTGCGCAGATTGACGACGCTGGCGGCGGCCTGCGTGATTGCGCCGGCTCTGGCGGCGGGACCGAGCTGGGCGGAAACGCGCGTCGTGTTCGTCACGCATGGCCAGGCGGCCGACCAGTACTGGTCGGTGGTGAAGAAGGGCATGGACGACGCGGCGGAGACGATGGGCGTCAAGGCCGAGTATCTGGCGCCCGAGACCTTCGACATGCCGGCCATGCAGAAGCTGCTCGATGCGGCGATCGCCTCGAAGCCGGATGGCCTGGTCGTCTCGATTCCCGACGAGAACGCCATCGGCCCGCTGGTCGACAGCGCGGTCAAGTCCGGCATCCCGGTGGTCGTGATCGATGCCGGCGGCTCCGAGCTTTCGCGCAAGCTGGGCGCGCTGCTCTTCATGGGCCAGTCGGAATACGATGCTGGCGTTGCGGCCGGCGCGAAGGTCAAGGCGCTCGGCCTCAGCAACGCGGTGTGCGTCAATCACGAGGTGGGCAATATCAGCCTCGACGACCGCTGCCGCGGTTTTGCCGATGGTCTCGGCGCGGACGTGCCGGTCCTGCAGGGCGTGATGGACCCGACGGAGATGAAGGGGCGCATCGCCGCGCACCTGGCGGCGAATCCCGCTACCCAGTTCGTGCTGACCGTCGGATCGGCCGGTGCCGATCCCGCGCTCGCCGCGATCGAAGAGGCGGGCCTCACCGGCACGATCAAGACCGGGACCTTCGACCTGTCGCCGACCATCCTCCAGGCTGTGGCGGACGGCAGGATGGAATGGGGCATCGACGCGCAGCAATACCTGATGGGCTATGTGCCCGTGGTCATGTTCGACCTGATGAAGCGCTACAAGCTGGCGCCGATCGCGGATTACCCGACCGGTCCCGGCTTCGTCGGCAAGGCGGAGGCGGGCTCGGTGATCGAGCTTGCGAAGCAGGGCGTGCGCTAGGGCGCGCCGTGCCGGCCGCATCGTCCGCGCCGAGCCGGTAGCCATACGGCGCAGGATGCGCCGGAATGCACCGCCGGGGCCAGCCCTCCTCCAAAGGCGGGTCCCGGCGGACTTTTCGGCGTCAGGGCGCGGCATCAATCCTGTGCGCGAGTCTGCGCTTGCCTGGGGGACCACCGCGGATGGCGGTTAGCGAGGGAAGTCAGCACAAGAGCGAAGAGCGTCCGGGCGAACGGCGGGACGAGCGTGTGCGCGAGATCGGGTTCGCGCGGCAGGTGCTGCGCCGGCCGGAACTCGGCGCGGCGGCGGGATGCGTGCTGGTCCTGCTGTTCTTCGCGGTGTTCGCCGGTGACAGCGGCCTGTTCAGCGCACGCGGCACGGTCAACTTCCTGGAGGTGTCGGCGCAGCTCGGCATCCTCGCCGTCGCCGTCTGCCTGCTGATGATCGGCGGCGAGTTCGACCTTTCGCTGGGATCGATGATCGCGTTCGCCGGCGTCATCATCGCGATCCCCTCGACCGTGCTGGGCTGGCCGATCTGGAGCTGCGTGCTGCTCGCTTTCGCGGCGGCCATCGTCGTCGGCTACATCAACGGCTGGCTGGTGGTGAAGACCGGCCTGCCGTCCTTCATCGTCACCTTGGCGACGCTGTTCGTGTTGCGCGGCATCACGCTTGGCCTCACGCGCCTCATCACCGGCCGCACGCAGATCCCCGGCATCAGGGAGCTGACCGAGGGCGACTGGCTGGCGCCGTTGTTCTCCGGCCAGTTTGGCGGTGGCGTGCTCGTCTGGCTCGCGGATCACGGACTGATCGACAAGCGCCCGGACGGCCTGCCGAGTGTGCAGGGCATCCCGGTTTCCATCCTGTGGTGGCTCGGCCTCACCGCGCTCGCAACCTGGATCCTGCTGCGGACGCGCTTCGGCAACTGGATCTTCACGGTCGGGGGCGACGCCAACGCGGCGCGCAATGTCGGCGTGCCGGTCGCGAGCGTGAAGATCCGCCTGTTCATCCTGTCGGCATGCGCCGCGACCCTGTTCGCCGCGATCCAGGTGCTGAGCGTCGGGTCAGCGGATACCTCGCGCGGCCTGCAGAAGGAGTTCGAGGCCATCATCGCCGTGGTGATCGGCGGCACGCTGCTGAGCGGCGGCTACGGCTCGGCCATCGGCGCTATGTTCGGCGCGCTGATCTTCGGCGTCGTGCAGATGGGCATCTTCTACACCGGCATCGACACCGACTGGTTCAAGGCCTTCATGGGCGCCATGCTGCTTGCGGCAGTGCTGTTCAACGACTACACGCGCCGAAAGGCGTCGGAGACGCGCTGATGGCCCCGTTGATCGAGCTGCGCGAGGTCAGCAAGTATTTCGGCTCGGTGATCGCGCTCAACGGCGTATCCTTCGCGGTGCAGGCGGGCGAGGTCCACTGCCTGCTCGGCGACAACGGCGCCGGAAAGTCGACGCTGATCAAGATCCTCTCCGGCGTGCATCCGCCGAGCACGGGCGAAATCCGCGTGCAGGACCGGCCGCTCCTGTTCGCCTCCCCGCGCGACGCGCTGGATCGCGGCATCGCCACCGTGTACCAGGACCTGGCGACGGTGCCCTTGATGAGCGTCGCGCGCAATTTCTTCGCCGGGCGCGAGCCGGAGATCGGCTGGGGCCCCTTGAAGCGCCTCGACTGGCCGCTGATGGAGCGGGTGGCGCGCGAGGAGATGGGGCGCATGGGCATCGACATCCGCGACCCCGGCCAGCCGGTCGGCACCTTGTCGGGCGGGGAGCGGCAATGCCTCGCCATCGCCCGCGCCGTCCATTTCGGCGCCAAGGTGCTGATCCTCGATGAGCCGACCTCGGCGCTCGGCGTGCACCAGGCGGCGGTCGTCCTGCGCATCATCGTGCAGGCGCGGGCGCGCGGCCTCGGCGTCATCTTCATCACCCACAATGTGCATCACGCCTTCCCGGTGGCGGACACCATCACGCTGCTCAATCGCGGCCGCTCGCTCGGCACCTTCGCCAAGGACGAGATCGCGCGCGAGCGCGTGCTGGAGATGATGGCGGGCGGCAAGGAGCTGGTCGATCTGGAGGCCGAGCTCGCCGCCTTGCGCCGCAGCGGGGCAAGTCTTCAATAACCACAGCAGGTTTCTTCATGAGCGTACGTCTGGGCATAAACCCGATCGGCTGGACCAACGATTGCATGCCGTGGCTGGGCGATTTCATTTCCCTCGACACCTGCCTCGCGGAAGCGAAGCAGGCCGGGTTCTCCGGAGTCGAGCTGGGGCGCAAGTTCCCGCGCTCGGCGAGGCAGCTCGCTCCGATCCTCAAACGCCACGACCTGAAGCTGGTCTCGGGCTGGTATTCCGCGAACCTGCTGGAGCGCGACGCCAAGGCGGAGATCGCCGCAATGAAGGGCCATCTCGACCTGCTGCGCTCACTCGGCGCGGAGGTGATGGTGTTCGCCGAGACGACCGGCGAGATCATCAACCAGGTCGGCGCGCCGATCAGCCGCCGGCCGAAGTTGGCGAGCGCTGCGGAGTGGAAGCGCCTGGGCGCCCGCTTCACCGAGGTCGCGAGCTATATGCGCGATGAGGGCATGCAGATGGCGGTGCATCACCATATGGGCACGGTGGTGGAATCGCAGCAGGACGTCGACCGTCTGCTCGAGAACAGCGGCGATGCCGTCGGCCTGCTGCTGGACACCGGGCACATGACCTTCGCCGGCGGCGACCCGATCGCGGTGGCGAAGAAATACGCCGCGCACATCAAGCACGTCCATTGCAAGGACATCCGGCGCTATGCCCTCGCGGCGTGCCGGCAGCGCGACGTCAGCTTTTCCGAGGCGGTGTTGTGCGGCATCTTCACCGCGCCCGGCGACGGTCTGGTGGATTTCAAAAGCGTCTTCGACGTGCTCGCGAAAGCCAAGTACAGCGGCTGGCTGGTTCAGGAGGCGGAGCAGGACCCGCGCGTCGCGCACCCCGCCACCTATGCCGCGCTCGGCCGCGCCCACCTCGCGCAGCTTTGCGCCGGCGCCAGGATGAGGGTGGCGGCGTAGAGCCTTTCGAATGCAAAACACCACTCCCAATCTGGGGAGTGGTGTTGTTTCATCACGCGAAGAGGCGACTAGGCTAGTCTAGCGCTTGAAGCGCAAGCGGATCAGCGCTTCGCTCTACTCCGACTTGACGGCGGTCTCCAGCATGTAGCGGCCGAGCGGGTTCTGCACGAAGCCGCTTACGGTTTTGCGCGACGCGTTGCGGAACGGGCTGTAGTACAGGTCAATCCAGTGGACATCGTCCTTCGCCATCCGCTGGATCTCGAAATACATCGCCTTGCGCTTGCCGGGATCGAGCTCGACCGCGGCCTCCTGCACCAGCCGGGTCACTTCCGGATTCCTGTAGTTGGTGTAGTACGAGCGGTTCTCCGGGTCGCCGGAGACGCAGAACTGCGCCTTCTGGTCGGGGTCGAAGATGTCGTTCACCCACCACATCACGCCGATGTCGTAGTCGCCGGCAATCAGGGCGTCCCATTGCTGGCCCGCCTCCAGCTTCGTCAAGTTGACAGTCACCCCGATCCTGGCGAGCTGGTCCTTCACCAGCACGCCGATCTGGTCGTGCGCTGAATCGCCGGCCACCAGCACGAAGTTCAGCGTCAGGTCCTTGACGCCCTCCGCCGCCAGCATCGCCTTTGCCTTCTCCGGGTCGTACGGGTAGTTCGGGTTGTCCGGATTATAGTCCATGCCGTCGAGCGGAAAGAACGAGTTCGCGGGCTTGCCGTAGCCGAAGGTCACCACGTCCACGATCGCCTGCTGGTCGATCGCCATGTTGAGCGCCTTGCGCACATTCTTATTGCCCAGAGGCTCGTGGGCATGGTTGACCAGGATGTGGTCCATGCGCGTGGACTTGTCGAGCTGGACCTTGATATCGGGATTGCCCTGCAGCTCCGTGATCTGGTTCCAGGGGATGAAGGTCGCGGCATCCACCTCGCCCGCCTGCAGCTTCAGGGTGCGGGTGTTGTCGTCCGCGACATAGATCCATTCGACGCCGTCCAGCTTCGGCAGGCCCGCCTCCCAATAGTGAGGGTTGCGCTCCAGAACCACCTTGTCGCCGCGCGCCCACTCCTTCAGCGTGAAGGCGCCGGAGCCGACGGGCTGCTCGCCGAACCTCTCGCCCAGCTCCTTGACCGCATGCTCCGGCACGATGGAGGCGGCGAACATGGCCAGCGCCGACATCAGCGGGGTGTAGGGCTTGCTGAGCTTCAGCACGATCGTCCGATCGTCCGGCGTCTCCATGGTCTCGATCACCTGGAACAGCGAGCGCATGGGAGAGGTCTCCTCGTCCCGCACGCGGGCCAGGCTGAACACCACGTCGCTGGCCTTCACGCTGGTGCCGTCGGAGAACTTGGCCTCGCGCAGCCTGAAAGTATAGGTCAGCCCGTCCGGCGAGACCTCCCAGCTCTCGGCGAGATCCGGCACGATGTCGGTGGCGTCCTCGTTGGCACGCACCAAGGTCGAATAGAACTGGTTCAGGACCCACACGTCCGGCGCCAGGATGGTGTAGATCGGGTCGAACGTGGAGCTGTCCTGCTCACGCGCGATCCGCAGCACGTTGTCGGCCAGGGCATGGCCGGCCCCGGCCAGCAGCAGCATCGCCGCGATCGCCAGGGATGGCAGCTTGGCGGAGAGGATACGGGTCTTCATGGTTGCCTCCTTGGATCGATGTCGGAGCCTCAGCCGCGGTGCGCGTTGAGGAACTTCTCGACCGTCGCCAGATAGTCCGCCGGCTCCTCGAAGAACGGCATATGCGAGGAGTTCGGGAATACTTTCAGGGTTGCGTTCGACAGGCCCCGCGCGATGCGCGCCGCGCTGTCCGGCGTCAACTCGTCGTGGTGGCCGCACAGCACCAGCACCGGTTGCTTGATCAGCGGCAGGTCGGCCAGACGGTCCCAGTTCTTGAGATTGCCGATGCAGTTGAATTCGTTCGGCCCCCACATGGTGCCGTAGATGTCCATGTTGATGCCGTCGGTCGAGCGCTGCAGTGCCGCCGGCCACTTGTCCAGCCGGCAGACGTGGCGGTAGTTGAGGATGGCGACTGCGCCCTGATAGGCGGGATGGTCCGTGGTGCCCTCGGCCTCGTGCCGCGCCATCATGGCCACGGTTTCCGGCCCCAGCGCAGCCCGCAGCCGCTCCAGGTCGCGCAGGTGCAGCGGCACCTCCGCGGTGCCGTTGGCGCAGACGAAGGTCTTGGCACCTTCCGGATGCGTGAGCAGATACTCGAATCCGAGCCAGCTGCCCCAGGACTGCCCCAGCAGATGCACGCGGCCGAGGCCGAGCGCCTGCCGGACCGTCTCGACCTCTCGCACGTAGCGGCCGATGGTCCAGAGCGACTTGTCCTTCGGCTTGTCGGAGCGGCCGGTGCCAAGCTGGTCGTGGATCACGACACGGTAGCCCCGATCGGCCAGTGCGCTGTGGCTGTCGCGGACATAATCGCAGGGCAGGCCGGGCCCGCCGTTGAGGCAGAACAGGACTTCCGGTCCGCTGCCGAAGCTGTAGACGGTGACCTGATGGCCGTCAACCGCCACCCGGCGGATCTCGTCCGGCTCGCGCTGGATGCCCAGTTTCGCCTCTGCCGCCCCTGCCATGGCTGAAATGTAGGGGACGGGCCAAGCACGGCACAACTAGCAGAACTGCTAGGTGGCGCCGCTCAATGCACGGAACTGAACAACCGGTAATGGACGGCGTGCGCGATCGCCTGCGCGCGGTTCTGCGCGTCGAGCTTGCGGGTTGCATTGTTCAGATGCAGGCATACGGTGGCGAGCGAACGACCGAGAATATCGGCGATGTCCTGTGCCGTCTTGCCCTTCGCCGCCCAGCGCAGGCACTCGATCTCGCGCTGGCTGAGTTGCACCGCCCGGCAGCGCTTGGCCTCGGGATCCAGCCGGGTGAAGATCGCCGCGGCCGTGTGATGCGCCAGCATCGACAATGCTCCGAGGTGATGACGTGCATCCTCCACGAAGCTCGGCGCGGGATCCACGCAGATCGCCGTGACGGTGGCCAAGCCGCCGCCGCTGACGTGGATGGGCACTGTGGCTCCGCAGGTGAGGCGGGCGTCCCGCAGATAGCTCACCACCGGCTGATGCTCGGCGGTCAGCGGGCGGTCTCCGATCGCTCGGGCATTGCCGAGATGCGACCAGACGAAGGGGATCGCGCTGTCCAGGCACGCTTGCTGCACCGGGTCGATGCGGCAATAGCCCTCGTCGCGCCAGAGCGAGACGAAGCTTTCGGGCGCGTTGCGGGTCAGGAGGACATTCGGTACGAGCATGGTGCCGAGATGGGAGCGCGACACCGGGGCAAAATCATAGATGACGCAGCCGAAGCCGAGCGTTTCGACACAGTCCGCCATGAGATCGAGGCAGGCAGCCACATCCGGAGCCTTGCCAAGGCTGTTCGCGAGCCGGTCGACAACATCCGTCATCGAGACCTACCAGTGTTTTGTCGCGAAGGGAGCTTCAAGGATACGAAGGACGCGAAAGCCGGTCAATTCGAAGCGCTGTCGTCGGTTGGGGTCATACGCGCGATAGGCCTTCATTCTTGCAGCCGGATGCGGGCGCGATCAATCGCGCTTCCCAACTGCGACCTCGAAGAGCTTCCATCCTGGTGACGCCGCCCTAGGTCTGCGGCAGGTTCTCGCGCAGGTAGATGGTGACCGGGGTCTCGAGCGGGACCTCAGCGTCCGGGACGCGGCGGTTGTAGTGCAGGAGAAGTTGCACGGCGCGCAGGGCCTCGACCTGCGGGTTCTGGTCCAGCACCGCGTCCATCAGCCCGTCGGTCAGCAGCTCGCGATGCACGTCGGTCATCTCGTGGCTGATGAGCACGACCTCGCCGCCCTTGCCGAGGGCCTTCAGCGCCGCGGCGATGCCGCGGCTGCCGACCGAGATGTTGTAGATGCCGCGCAGACTGGGGAAGCGCTTGAGAGCGTCGCGAGTCAGCTTCTCCGTGCGCTCCTGCTGCTCCTGGCTCTCGACCATCGCCACCACCTCGCAGGACGGGAAGCGCCGGCGCAGCACGCCGCGGAAGCCGCTCTCGCGCTCCTCATGGCCGATGAAGTCGTGCATGCCGCTGACCACCAGGATCTCCCCGCCCTGCGGCCCGAGGAAGCGGCCCATCAATTCGCCGGCGACGCGCCCCGCCACGCGATTGTCGCTGCCCACATAGGCGATGCGCCCGCTGGCCGGCAGGTCGCTGGCGACGGTCACGATCGGGATGCGCTTGCTGGTGGCCTTGAGGGCCGCGGTGATGCGCGGATGGTCGTAGCTGAGGATCACCAGCCCGTCCGCCTTCTCCGTGGCGCGGTGAATCGCGCGTGCGACGGCCGCCGGCTCCAGGCTGTCGAAATAATGCAGCAGGCACATGACGCGCTGCGCCTCATAGGTGCGCTGCGCGTTCTGGAACGCGGTCCGCAGCGCGCCATGATAGGGATTGCTGGGGTTCTGGATCAGGATCGCGATACGCAGCCAGCGCATCGGCAGGTCGTCAAGGGCGCGGTCGATCTTCAGCTTGCGCGCCCATTCGAGCACCCGGCGCGCGCGCTCCTGCCGCACGCCGCCGCGCCCGTTGAGCACGCGGTCGACGGTCGCGACGGAGACCTGAGCCGCCGCCGCCACGTCCTGGATGGTGGTCTTGCGCTGCCCCATGGGACCAGTCTAGCGTGAGGGGTTTCCTGCTCGAATTCTAGCAGATGAAGGGATTCCATCAATATCATCGGGCGTCAGGAACGGTTCCGTCCGCCGCCTTGTTCAACCGCCATGCCGAGGGAGGCCGTGGTGTCCAGCGCGATCGCTGCGGTGGAGTATGACGACGCCGGCCAATGGCTCGGCATCGAGTTGACCAACGGCCACGCCTACCGCTATCGCGACGTGCCGCGGAGCACCTACGAGGCCTTCATGGCGGCGGACTCGAAGGGACGTTTCTACAACGACCATATCCGCGACATCTTTCTCTATGAGCGCCTGCGTTGAGGAGCGGTGCGGCTGGGGGAGGGCTTCGCACGATGCGCCCCTATGCTATTCATGGGCCGTTCGGGAGAGACAGGAATGCCCCAATCGACACACGAAACGCGCGCGGCGCCGGTCAGGGTCGCTTGCATCGGCGAATGCATGCTGGAACTCTCCGCCGCGGAAGGGAAGCCGGACCTGCGCCGGCTAGGCTTCGGCGGTGATACGCTGAACACGGCGGTCTACCTGGCGCGCATCGGCATCCCGGTCGATTATGTCAGCGCCATGGGCGATGATCCCTACAGCCAGCGCATGATAGATGCCTGGGGGAGCGAAGGCATCGGCACCGGCCTCGTGCAGCGCGCTGCGGGGCGCCTGCCCGGGCTCTACATAATCGAGCTCGACGAGCAGGGGGAGCGGCGCTTCTTCTATTGGCGGCAGCAGGCGCCGGCGCGCGAGATCTTCAGCAACGAGCGCACGGACGAACTGTGCACGAAGCTGCTGAACTATGACTGGCTCTATCTCAGCGGTATCAGCCTGTCGCTCTATGGCGAAGCGGGGCGCGAGCGGCTGTTCGATCTGCTGCGCCAGTTCCGCGCCAAGGGCGGAAGGGTCGCCTTCGACAGCAACTACCGCGCGCGCGGCTGGCCCTCTGTCGAGGTGGCGCGGCGCGAGATCCGCGACCAGATGGGGCTGACGGACCTCGTACTCTCCAGCATCGAGGACGAGACCGGCCTCAACAACGTCCGGAACGCGGAGGAGGCCTGCGACTTCATCCACGGCCTTGGGCCGCGCCTCGTCGTCATCAAGCAGGGCGGCGAAGGCTGCATGGTCTCGGTGGACGGGCGCAAGACCCATGTCCCGCCGGTGAAAGCCGCGCAGGTGGTCGACGCCACCGCCGCCGGCGATTCCTTCAATGCGGGCTTCCTCGCGGCGCGTCTGCGCGGCGCCGACACCGCCGAGGCGGCCAGGCTCGGCCATCGCTGCGCCGCCATCGTGATCGGCCACCATGGCGCGATCGTGCCGCGCGACGCCTTCCGGAGCGGGCTCGGCGAGCCGGCTATTTGATATTGCGAAGCATTCTCAGTTAGGCTAAGACGGCGTTCGAAGCAAGCGCCGCCGACAGGTTTTGGCGTGGCGCGGTCCTGTACTCGAAGCTGCGAGTGAGCCGAAAGCCTGATGCCTCGGACGGTGATTCCTAGAGCGAACCATTCATGGGCGCACACCGTCCTGAGCGCCCTGTGGGTGGTCGCTCTCCTCCTCGCGCCGCGGGTGGCCTGGGCGCAATCCGCCGACGTGCCGGCGCCCGGAGCCCCTGCCGAGACGCCCGCTGCCGAGGGAGCGTCCGCTACCGGCGCGCCGCCGCCGATCGACGTGGAAGGTGCGGCCGATCCGCTCGCAGATCCGCTGGCCGTTCCATCCGCCGATCCCCTGGCGCTGGACAACGGGTTGCTGCCGCGCGACCTGTCGCCCTGGGGCATGTTCCTGGAGGCCGATTGGGTTGTGAAGGCGGTGATGATCGGACTGGTCCTCGCTTCCGTCATCACCTGGAGCGTATGGCTGGCGAAAAGCCTGGAGCTTGCGGCGGCCAAGCGGCGGACGCGCGCGATGCTGCGCGCGCTGCAGGCGGCCGGCACGCTCGGCGACGCCTTGGGCGCCAGCACCGGCAAGACCGGGGCTGCCGCCGCTTTGGTGCACGCCGCCGATCATGAACTGCGCCTGTCGGCGGGGCTCGATGCGCCGGGCATCAAGGAGCGCATCGAATCCGTGTTCGAGCGCATCCTGCACGCCGCCGCGCGCCAGGCCGGGCGCGGCACCGGCCTGCTGGCGACCATCGGCGCCACCGCCCCGTTCGTCGGACTGTTCGGCACCGTCTGGGGGATCATGAACAGCTTCATCGGCATCTCGAAGGCGCAGACCACCAATCTGGCGGTGGTGGCGCCCGGCATCGCGGAGGCGCTGCTGGCGACCGCCATCGGCCTCGCCGCCGCCATTCCTGCAGTCGTCATCTACAACCACTTCACGCGCGTCATCGCGGCCTATCGCGCCTTGCTGGGCGACGCCGCGGCGGGCATCCAGCAACTGGTGAGCCGAGACCTGGATCGCCGCCGCCTGCAGGCGCTCGATCGCCTGCGTGAAGCGGCGGAGTAGGAGAGCGCCATGGCCGCTCGCCTGCAGCACAGCGACGACGAGTTCACCGAGGCGCACGAGATCAACGTCACGCCTTTCATCGACGTGATGCTGGTGCTGCTGATCATCTTCATGGTGGCGGCGCCGCTCTCCACCGTGGACGTCCCTGTGGATCTGCCCGCTTCGACCGCGACGCCGCAGCCGCGGCCGGACAAGCCTCTGTTCCTCAGCGTGCAGAAGGACCTGCAACTCAGCCTTGGCGACGATCCGGTGACGCGCGAGGGGCTGGCCGCCGCTCTGGACCAGGCCACCAAGGGCGACAAGGAGACGCGCATCTTCCTGCGCGCCGACAAGGTGGTGGATTACGGCGCGCTGATGGAGGTGATGAACCTGCTGCGCGCGGCGGGCTATCTCAAGATTGCACTGGTCGGATTGGAAACCGTGCCGCCAACGCAAGACGCGCCGGCGCAACCGGCAAAGACCGATGCTGCTGGCAGCCGGCCATAGCTGGCGACCGGAAGCGGGCTTTGCCCGCTGGGGCGTCGCCGTTACGGCGATCCTGCTGCTTCACGCGGGTGCCGCCCTGGGCGCCATGATTCGATGGGAAAGCACCGAGCCGCCAGCACCGCCGCCGGCCGCCATCATGCTGGAGCTTGCGCCGCTTCCCGTCGCGCCGCCTGCGCCGCAGACGATGGCGCCGCAGGAGCCGCCGCCCGCCCCTGAGCCGGAGACGGAACCCGAGCGCGTGGTCGATTTCTCGCAAGTGCTGCCGCCGCTCCCGGAACTGCAGCTAACGCCGCCGGATATCCCGGTGCCGGAAGTCGAACTGCCGAAGCCCCAGCCCGAGAAAAAGGTCCAGCAGCCGAAGGAAAGGCCGAAAGAGCAGGCGAAGGAGAAGCCGAAGAAGCAGCCGAAGAAAGAAGTCGCGGAGAAGCCCAGGCCCAAACCCCAGGCCAAGCCGAAACCCGAGCCAGAGCCTAGCGTTGCCCGGAAGCCGACGCCGCAGCCCACGCAACAGCAGCAGGCAGCGGCCGCCGCTCCGGTGCAGGCTGCGAAGGCGCCGGCCGCGCCCTCGGCCGCGGATGTCGCGCGCCGCGCGGCGGCCGAGGCGAACTGGCAAGGGCTGCTGCTGGCGCATCTCGAGCGGCACAAGAAATATCCGCGCCTTGCCCAGAAACGGCGCCAGGAGGGCACGGCCTATCTGCGCTTCCGCATGGACCGCTCGGGGCAGGTGCTGAATTTCGCGCTCGCGCGCTCCGCCGGGCACGACGCGCTCGACAAGGAGGTGCTGGCCATGATCAAGCGCGCCGAGCCGCTGCCGGCCCTGCCCCCCGAGGTGACTGACTCCCAAATGGACATCGTGGTGCCGGTGCAGTTCATGCTGCGGTAGCTCGCCGGGCGCTTCCGGAATCGGGACTTCAGGACTGTTGCAAATGAGAATGAGTTGCATTAAGAATCCCGACCGGCGGCCGCGCTGGGCCGCCGCAGCGCATGAGATGAGCCATGAGCAACTTGCAATCTGCGACGCAGAACCGTGATGCCGCCGTCAAGCTGGCGAACGCCGGCTCTGTCCCGCATCTCGAGAGCGCGCGCCTCCTCGGCGCGGGCGGCGAGGCGGTGATCGAGCACGAGGGCAATCTCTACCGCCTGCGGCGGACCAGCCGCGGTGGGCTCGTGCTCACGAAGTAGACCGACGACAACCGGCGGGCGCAACGCGGCGAGATCGCTGCGGAGGGGACGCTCGGCCGGCATATAGACCCAAGCCAGCCACATGACCGCCCGCCGGGCGGTCCAGCCAGCCAGGGACCTCAACGACGGGCCAATGGGGGACATGGCATGGTTTCGAGATGGTTTGGCGTGGCGGCGATCCTAGCGGGCATCGCCAGGGTTAACGGCGTTGCCTGGGCGCAGGAGAGCGCGACGGAACAGACCGGGCAGCAGGAACAGGCGAGCGGAACCGGGGCCGCCGTGGATGCGGCTGACGCCACGGCGCCGGCCGTGATGTTCCCGACGATCTCCGTCACCGCGACGCGCAACCCGATCGAAGCGTTCGAGTATCCGGGCATGGTCACAGTGATCGATACCGACCGGCCGGACCTGCGCAACGCGTCAACGCCGGACGATCTCTTGAACCGGGTGCCGGGCGTCGAGTTCACCGGAGGGCCGCGCAGGACCGGCGAGGATCCGAGCATCCGCGGCTTTTCCGGCCCGGACGTGGTCATCATGATGGACGGCGCGCGGCAGAACATCGATACCGGCCACGAGGGGCGCTTCTTCCTGGACCCCAGCCTGGTCGGCGACGTGGAAGTGCTGCGCGGCGCCGCCTCCGCGCTTTACGGCAGCGGCGGCAGCGGCGGCGTCATTTCCTTCCGCACCCGGAGCGTCGACGATCTCCTTGAAGCGGACGAGACCTGGGGCTTCCGCGTCGGAGGCGGCTATCAGGACGTCAATGAAGAAGCGATGGGCACCTTCACGCTCTACGGCCGCCCCGTGGATGGAATCGATCTCCTGGGCAGCGTCACCAAGCGCGATTCAAGCGATATCGAGCTTGGCAATGGCGACAGCCTGGACAGCGACGACGACATCGTCGCCGGGCTGGTGAAGGCTGGCTTCGAGTTCGCCGAGCATCATCGCCTCGAGACCTCCTTCCAGCGCTTCGACAACGAGGCGGAAGAGCCGATGAACGGCCAGGGCATCGGCGGTGACGACGAGGCGGAGAAGAACATCCGCGCCGACACCACGCGCCTCGGCTATGCCTACTCGAACCCGGACGACAAGCTGTTCGATCTCGACGTGACGCTCTACTACTCGGATTTCGCGATCGAATCCCTGCGGCTCGACGATCTCGGCGCCGGGCCGGAAGGCGAGCTGCTGCGGCGCGACGTTGATACGCTCGGCTTCCGGGCGGAGAACACCTCGCGCCTGGATTTCTCCGACATGACGGGCCTCGCCTTCACCTATGGCGCCGAAGGCTACCAGGACCGGCAGGATGGGGAGTCCGGCAATGGCGACCGCAGCGGCGTGCCGGATGCGGAGGCCGATTTCATCGCCGGCTTCTTCCAGACCGAGCTGCGCATGGAGCAGCCCTTCGGCTTCGTGCCGGGCGAGATGCTGCTGCTGGGCGGCGTGCGCTACGACCACTACGCGGCCTCGAGCGACCTTGCCGACAGCAACACGGACGACGCGGTCTCGCCGCGCGTGGGGCTCAGCTACATGCCGACCGACTGGTCGATGCTGTTCGCCAATTGGGGCGAGGCGTTCCGCGCCCCCACCATCAACGAGATGTACAACGAGGGCCTGCACTTCACGATGGGCTTCGCCGACAACTTCTTTGTGTCGAACCCGGACCTGCGCCCGCAGACCACCGAGACCATCGAGGTGGGCGGCGGCCTCGACTTCGACAACGTGCTCGAGACCGGCGACCGCCTGACCCTCAAGGGCTCCTATTTCTGGATCAAGGGCCAGGACTTCATTTCGCTCAGCGTCGACCAGCCGACGCCGTTCGTCGATTGCAATATCTTCATCCCCGGCGACTGCAACGGCACGACCTTCGCGGAGAACGTCGCGCGGGCGAAGCTATGGGGCTCGGAGGTCGAGGCGAGCTACGAGAGCGACCGCTTCCGCGTAGGCTTCGGCTATTCCGACATCGACGGCAAGGATCGCGACACCGGCGATCACCTCGGCTCGCTCACCCTCACGTCGGCGCAATTCACCGTCGACGTGGCTGTGAAGCTGCCGGAGATCGATTCGATCGTCGGCTGGCGCACCTTCATCGCCGATGATTTCAACGAGGTGAACGAGGGCGAGGAAGACCTGAAGCGCCAGAACTACAACCTGCACGACATCTACTTCTCCTGGGCGCCGGAGGGCACGTTCATCGACGGCCTTCAGGTCGATGTCGGATTGGAGAACGTGTTCGATGAGAACTATGCGCGGGTCTACACCGACTCCAAGGAGCCGGGCCGGAACTTCCGGCTCGGGGTCAGCTACGGCATGAACTTCTAAGGGGCAAACCGTGTCGAACGTGCGCGGTATTCTGGGAGCCTGCGCGGCCATCGCGTTGTCGGTCATCGCGCCATCGGCCTGGGGCGATTGCGGCGGCGCCACGGCGACCGGCCCTGTCATCTCCATCGGCGGCGACGTGACGGAGATTGTCTATGCGCTGGGCGCCGGCGACCGGGTGATCGCGGTCGACATTACCAGCCGGCATCCCACCGAGGCACGCGCTTTGCCGCAGGTCGGCTACATGCGGCAATTGTCCGCCGAGCCGATCCTCAGTCTCGCGCCGTCGCTGATCCTTGCCATTGCGGATGCCGGGCCGCCGACGGTGCTGGACCAGCTTCGCGCCGCCGGCGCCTGCATCGCGCTGGTGCCGGACGATCATTCGCCGGCGGGCGTCATCAGGAAGGTGGAAGCGGTCGCTGCCGCCCTCGGCCGAGAAACGGAGGGCGATGCGCTGGCGGCGCGCCTGGAGGCCGAGTTCGCGGCGCTGCGGGCCAGCGTCGGCGCGGTCAAGGACCAGCCGCGCGTGCTGTTCCTGTTCTCCGTCGGAGAAGGCGCGCCGCTGGTGGGCGGCCGCAACACCTCGGCCGATTCCATCATCACGCTGGCCGGCGGGCGAAACGCGATCGACGGCTTCGCGGATTTCAAGCCCGTCTCCTCCGAAAGCATCATCGCCGCGGCGCCGGACGTGCTGCTGGTGACCGACCTCACGCTCGAGAAGCTGGGCGGCGTGGAAGGCCTGCTCCGGCGCACCGACATCGCGGAGACGCCGGCCGGCAAGGCGAAGCGCGTGGTGACCATGGATTCGCTGCTGCTGCTCGGCTTCGGGCCGCGCACGCCGCAGGCGATCAGCCAACTGGCGACGGCACTGCACCCCAGTTTTGTTGCGCCGCAGGCCGCGAATTAGCCGCGATGGAATCGACCGCCGCCTTTGCCGTCCTGTTGCACCGGCAGGTGCAGAAGACCGTCCTCGCGATTGTCATCGCCGCCCTGGCCCTGGCAGTGATCTGCCTCGTCACCATTCATGCGGGCGCGATCCAGATCCCGCCCGGCACCGCGCTGGGGCTGCTCGCGGAGCAGCTTGGCCTGGCTTCGGTTGACGAGGGCATGCGGTCGTTGCGCACGATCCTGATCGATATCCGCCTGCCGCGCGTCGCACTTGGCATCCTCACCGGCGCGGGCCTCGCCGTGGCCGGGGTCACGCTTCAGGGGCTGTTCCGCAATCCGCTCGCCGATCCCGGCCTGGTCGGAGTCTCGACTGGCGCGGCGACGGCGGCCGCGGCCTTCATTGTGCTCGGCTGGCCGCTGGCGGAATACCTGTCGGCGCCGGTCCTGCGCCATGCCCTGCCGGTGGCGGCCTTTGCCGGCGGGCTGCTCACCACCATCGTCATCTACATGGTGGCGACACGCGAGGGGCGCACGGACGTCGCGACGTTGCTGCTGGCGGGCGTCGCCATCAACGCCATGGCGGGCGCCTGCATCGGCCTGCTGGTCTTCCTCAGCGCCGAGAGCGAGTTGCGCGACCTGAACTTCTGGATGCTGGGCAGCCTCAACGGTATCACTTGGGAGCGCCTGGTGTTCGCCGGCCCCCTGATCCTCGCCGCGACCATCGCCCTGATGCGCTTCGCCCGGATGCTGAACGCCCTGCTGCTGGGCGAGGTGGAGGCGCGCCATCTCGGCTTCGACGTCGAGCGCAGCAAGCGCTGCATGATCCTGCTGGTGGCGCTGACCGTCGGGGCGATCGTGGCGCTGACCGGCGCGATCGGCTTCGTCGGCCTCGTCGTCCCGCATCTGGTGCGCCTGATGATGGGCGCGGACCATCGCGCGCTCTATCCCGTGTCGGCATTGTTGGGCGCCTGCCTGGTGCTGCTGGCGGATCTGTTCGCGCGCATTATCGTGGTGCCGGCGGAGCTGCCGATCGGCATCGTCACCAGCGTCCTGGGCGGTCCGTTCTTCCTCTGGCTGCTGCTGCGCCAGAAGGCGCAGGGAGCGTTCTGATGCTGGCGGCGGAGAATATCAGCGTCATACGGGGCGCGAAGCGCATCCTGGATCAGGTGAGCGCAGCGGTGAGGCCGGGCGAGTTCCTGGCCGTCATCGGGCCCAACGGCGCGGGGAAATCGACCCTGCTCCATGTGCTCGCCGGCTCGCTCGAGCCTGACGAAGGTGCGTCGCTGCTCGACAGGCGGACGCTGTCCGCCTGGCCCGCGCGCGACCTCAGCCGCCGCCGCGCCGTCCTGACCCAGAGCCCGAGCCTCGGCTTCGCCTTGACCGCCCTGCAACTGGTGCTGATCGGCCGCTCGCCGCATTTGGGCAGCCATCCCGGCCGCGCCGACCTGCGCGCGGCCGAGGCCGCCATGAAGGAGGCGGGCGTCGCGCATCTTGCGGAGCGCTCCTATCTCACGCTCTCCGGCGGCGAGCGGCAGCGTGTCCATATCGCGCGCGTGCTGTCGCAGCTTCACACGGACGAACCGGGCGACCGCTATCTGCTGCTGGACGAGCCGACCAACAACCTCGATCTGGGCCATCAGCACCTTGCGCTGTCCGCCGCGCGCAGGATGACAGAGCGCGGCGTCGGAATCATTGCCATCCTGCACGATCCCAATCATGCCGTCGCCTATGCCGATCGCATCCACGTGCTGGATCGCGGTCGCACCTATGCCGAAGGCGCGGCCTCCGAGGTGATGAGCGAAAAGATGATGAGCGAAGTGTTCGAGGTGAGGGCGCGCATCCTGCGCGAGGCAGCGTGCGAGCGCCCCTACATCGTGCTATCGCCGGGCGCCAAGCGTTCTTCCGCAATGATCAAGCCAAAAGGAGAGAATGATGTTCATCGCCATGAACCGCTTCCAGGTTAGGCTGGGCAGCGAGGCGGAATTCGAGCGCATCTGGCGCGAGCGCGACACCTATCTGCGCGACCTGCCCGGCTTCGTCGAGTTCCATCTGCTGAAGGGACCGCAGCGCGAGGACCACACGCTCTATTCCTCGCACACGGTCTGGGCTTCACGCGCCAGCTTCGAGGGCTGGACCAGGTCCGAGGCCTTCCGCAAGGCGCACCAGAATGCCGGGCAGAATCGCGACCTTTATATCGGCGGCCCGAGCTTCGAAGGGTTCGATGTCGTCCAGCACGTGAAGTAGCCAGCGGGCGGTCACCACTCGCCGCGGCGCCCGCGGCGGAGCGGTGAGCCGGAGTCCTTGCATTCCAATTGGTTGGGGGGATGGCAGCTTCCGCCCCGTTTGCGATTGCGTCTGATAATCATTCTCATTATCTTGCCACTCATCTGTTTGAGGAGGAAGCACAATGGTTCGCAAGGCTGGTTTGTGGTGCGCGGTGGTGGGCGGCATATGGATGGCGGGAGGCGCGACCGCGCTGGCCGCCGACATCGCGGCCGTGGTCGAGACCTATGCCGATATCGCGCACGCCAAATACGAGGATTCGCTGACGACCGCCGAAGCGCTGCAAGAGGCCATCGACGTGCTGACCGCCAAGCCGACGGAAGAGAACTTGCAGGCCGCGCGCCAAGCCTGGCTGGCCTCGCGCGTGCCGTATCAGCAGACCGAGGGCTATCGCTTCGGCAACCCGATCGTCGATGACTGGGAGGGCAAGGTGAATGCCTGGCCGCTCGACGAGGGGCTGATCGATTACGTGGCGGAATCCTACGGCACCGAGTCGGACGCGAACCCGCTCTACGTGGCGAACGTGATCGCCAACACCAGCATCTCCTTCGGCGGCGAGACCTTCGACACCAGCGCGATCACCAAGGAACTGCTGGCCGATAAGCTGCACGAGGCGGGCGAGTCCGAAGCCAACGTGGCGACCGGCTACCATGCCATCGAGTTCCTGCTGTGGGGCCAGGATCTGAACGGAACGGGCCCAGGCGCCGGCAACCGCCCGGCCAGCGACTACGACACCGCCCATTGCACCAACGGCCATTGCGACCGTCGCGCGGCCTATCTCCGGACTGCGGCCGCGCTGCTGGTGGACGACCTCGAGGAGATGGTCGCCAACTGGACCGCAGACGGCGCGGCGCGCAAGGCGCTGCGCGATGCCGGCGGCAACGGCGCGCTCGGCATGATGTTCGCCGGCCTCGGCAGCCTCTCCTATGGCGAACTGGCGGGCGAGCGCATGAAGCTCGGCCTGCTGCTGCACGATCCGGAGGAGGAGCATGACTGCTTCTCCGACAACACGCACAACTCGCACTACTACGACCAGGTCGGCATGATCGCGATCTACGAGGGCAGCTACACCCGCACCGACGGCAGCGTGGTCAAGGGCGCCAGCCTGTCCAAGCTGGTCGCGGCCGCTTCGCCCGACGCCGACAAGGCGGTGAAAGCCGCGATGACCGATGCCGAGGCGAAGCTGCGCGCGGTCAAGGAAAGCGCCGACAGCGGCAAGATGGCCTATGACCAGATGCTCGGCGACGGCAATGCCGAGGGCAACAAGATGCTGCAGGACGCCATCGACGCCCTGGTCGCCCAGACCCGCGCGATCGAGACGGCCGTGGATGCGCTGAAGATCGGCGCCGTGGCGATCGAAGGCTCCGATTCCCTAGACAATCCGTCCGCTGTCCTTCAATAACGAGAGCCGTGTGGACACGGCGCCAATTCCTCGCCGGCACGGCGGCGCTCACGGCGCTGCCGTTGCCGCTTCCGGCTCAGGCTCAAGCTGACAGCTCGGGCCGCGCGCCTGTGGTGCTGGAGGCGCGCCAGCGCGCCATGTCCCTGCTGCCCGGCAGCACCACGCCGATCTGGACCTATGGCGACGGGCAGGATTGGCCGCCGGTGCTGCGCACGCAGCGCGGCGCGCCCTTCCGCGCCACGCTGACCAACCGTGTGACGGAGCACACCGCCATCCACTGGCACGGCATCCGCCTGCCCAACGCCATGGACGGCGTGCCCTACATGACCCAGCCGCCGGTCGAGCCGGGGCAGAGCTTCGCCTATGAGTTCGCCCCGCCCGATGCCGGCACGTTCTTCTTCCATCCCCATTGCAACACCGTGGAGCAACTTGGCCGCGGACTGGCCGGTGTCCTGATCGTCGAGGATGCGGCGGAGGAGAGACGGTTCCTGGCCGACCATGTCGTCGCCATCAAGGACTGGCGGCTGAAGCCGGACGGCTCCTTCGATGTCTTCTCCACCGACAAGGGCGCGGCGCGCGCCGGCACCTTCGGCACCGTCGAGACGGTGAACGCCAGGCCGCACGCGCGGCTCGAGGCGCTGGCGCATGGCTGGGTGCGGCTGCGCGTGCTCAATCTCGACGTCTCGCGCCTCGTGGTGGTGGCGCTGGATGGCGCGGAGGGCTTCGTGATCGCGACCGACGGCAACCCCCTGCCGCCGGTTCCTTTGAAGACGTGGCGGCTCGGCCCCGCCATGCGCGTGGACATCGCCTTCCGCATGCCGTGGCACAGCGTGCGGCTGCAGAATGTCTGGGGCTCCAAGCCGGAGTTGCTGGCGGAGATCGCGTTCATTGAAAGCGCGCTGCCAGCGATTGGCGCGATGCCGCAACTGGCCGCCAGCGGCGTGACGGAGCCGGATTTCGAGAACGCAGAGCGTCTCCGCTTCGATCTGACCGCCGGCCATGTCTCGCCGGAACTGGAGGCTTACCTGCGGGAGAACAAGCTCGGCCTGGATGCGCTGTGCCTGCCGCAACGCACCTTCTGGGCCATCAACGGCAAGTCCTGGTCTGGGCAGGACCACCAGCTAAAGCCGCCGCCTTTGGCGGAGCTGAAGCTCGGTCGCTCCTATATCTTCGAGCTGTTCAACGGCACGCCGCACCCGCACCCGATCCACCTGCACGGCCATACGTTCCGCGTGCTGCGCTCGAGCAAGGACGAGATTGTTCCACATCTTGCTGACACTGTGCTGCTTGCGCCCAAGGAGAGGGTTGAGATCGCCTTCACAGCGGACAATCCCGGTATGTGGATGATGCACTGTCACATCATCGAGCACCAGGAGACCGGGATGATGGGCTATGTCACGGTGGCCTAGAGGCTTGGCCGGTCCGGCGGCCGCGCTCGCGGTCGTCCTCGGCGCGGCGCAGGCCGCCGCGGATTCCCTGGCCAGGGATTCCATGGACGTCGTGCTGGGCAAGGCCTTGTTCGAGCGCCTGTGGGTGTCCGCGCCGTCCTCCACCAAGGCGGCGGACGGGCTCGGCCCGTTGTTCAACGCGCGCGCCTGCTCCTCCTGCCATCAGGGCGGCGGGCGGGCCACGCTCGCGCTGGAAGAGGGCGATCTGCCGCCTTCGGCCGGGCTGACGCTGCGGGTCGGGACCACTGCGGAGGGCAGGCTGGCGCCCCACCCGGAACTCGGCCTGCAGGTGCAGACCATGGCCGTCGCCGGCCTGCGCCCCGAAGGCGAGCTGCATGTGACGTTCGTGACTCATGGCGAGCGGCTGACCGATGGGACGGAGGTGGAACTGCGCCGGCCGCGCATCCGCATCACCGGGCAGGACGCGCCCCGCGACCTTGCCTGGATCTCGCCGCGCCTGGCGCCGAGCCTGCATGGCAGCGGCCTGCTGGAGCGGGTGCCGCTGTCGCGACTCGCCGAATTGGCGGACCCGGATGATCTCGACGGCGACGGGATCTCCGGAGCCATGATCGTGGGCCAGTACGGCGAGCAGGACATCGAGCCCGGCCGCTTCGGATGGAAGGGCGACGAACCGGACCTGACCCGCCAGATCTCCGCGGCCTTTCATTTCGATCTTGGCCTGTCGACGCCGGTGCGACCGGAATTGTGGGGCGATTGCGCCGAAGCCCAGGCCGCGTGCCGCGAGGCCCCGCAGGGCGCGGCGGCCGGTGAGGCCGAGATCGACGGCAATCTCGTCGCGCTGATCGCGACCTATCTGCGCGCCTTGCCGGTGCCCGCCGGGTCACGCGGCGGTGCTGATGTCAGCGCAGGCGCGGCGCTCTTCGGCGCGATCGGCTGCGGCAATTGCCATATTGCGCAGCAGCCCGCGGAACTCGCATCCGGCGAGATCACGTGGTTCCGGCCCTATAGCGACCTGCTGGTTCATGACATGGGCGACGGGCTCGCCGATCGCGCCGCCGACGATTCGGTCTCGACGGTCCCCGGCGCGCGCGACTGGCGCACGGCGCCGCTCTGGGGCCTGGGCGCCCGTGCTGTAGCCGAGGAAGGCGCCAATCTCTTGCATGATGGCCGCGCGCGTTCGATCCTCGAAGCCATCCTCTGGCATGGCGGCGAGGCAGAGCCGGCGAAGCAGCGCGCCGGGGAATTGTCGGCGGCGGATCGCGCCGCCCTGATCGCATTCCTGGAGAGCCTATGATACGCATTATCGCTGTTTCAATTGCGCTGCTCGCGGCCACGCCGGCCTTCGCGCTGGAGGATGCAGAGTATTCGAAGGCCATGTCCGCGACGGCGAAGGGCGCGATCATTCCCGCCTATCAAGCCTTCGGGGACGCGGCGGAAGCATTGCAGGGCGGTCTCGATGCCCTGTGCCGGTCGCCGAGTGACGCGGCTCTCACCGACGCGCAGTCGCGGTTCGCGACGGCGGCTGCGGCCTGGGCGCGCGTGCAATACATCAGCTTCGGCCCGGTGGCGGAGCATCAGGGCGGCTTTCGCGTGGAATACTGGCCGGACAAGCGCAACGTCGTCGGCCGTCAGCTTGCCGAGTTGCTGGCCAAGCCGGACGAGGCCGCGCTCGAGCCCGCGCGCTTCGCCACCACCACGGTCGGCGTGCAGGGCCTGCCGGCGCTGGAGCGGCTGCTGTTCACCGGTGACGCCCTCGCCAAGCTGCAGCCGGTCGACCAGGATGCCGCGTTCCGCTGCAAGCTGTTTGCCGCGATCGGCAACAATCTCGCCACCATCGCGCAGGCCATCGTCGCAGGCTGGTCCGATGGCGACGCATCGTTCCTGGCGCGCATCGAGCATCCGTCGGAGGAGGACGCGGAGATCCCGAACGGCCGTGCGGCTGCCGGGCGGTTGCTCAATGACCTGTTGACCACAGTGATCGCCATGCGCGACATGAAGCTGCTGGCGCCGCTGGGCAGCAGCCTCGAAAAGGCGAAGCCGCAAGCGGCGGAATACTGGCGCAGTGGCCAGTCCATCGCGGTGCTCACGGCCAATCTCGAAGGCTCGCGCGCGATGTTCGACGGGGACGGAGGATTGGGCGCATTGCTGGCCGCACAACCGGACGGCAAGGCGGTGGCCGATCAAGTGCGTGCCGCCGCGGAGCAGGCGTCGCAGGCGCTGGCCGCGATCACGCTGCCTCTGGACCAGGCGGCGGCCGATGCCGCGCAGCGCAAGCAGGTGGAGGCCTTTGCCGCGCAGCTTGTCGTCTTGCGCGACCTGCTCGCGGGTCCGGTGACGACCACGCTCAACCTGCCGATCGGCTTCAACGCGCTCGATGGTGATTGAGATGATGCTGACCAGACGCACAATGCTGGCAAGCGGCGGCGCGCTTCTTCTGGCGCGGCGCCAGGCATGGGCGGGCGGCGAGCACTATCTCTCGGCAGCCGCCACGCTGATGGGCCAATACGCGCTCGTCGCGATCGATGGCGCAGGCGAGATCCAGTTCGATTTGGACCTGGCGGACCGCGGCCACGGCCTTGCGGTGCGCCCCGGTAGCAGCGAGGCGATCTGCTTTGGCCGTCGGCCGGGCAGCTTCGCCCTGGTGGTCGACGCGGTGGCCGGCGAAATCGTCATCGAGATCCCGGCGGCGCCCCGGCGCCACTTCTCCGGCCACGGCTTGTTCGCGCCGGGCGGCGGCCTGCTGCTCGCGACGGAGAACGACGAGGTGCGCCACCAGGGCGTGATCGGACTCTATGACGCGCGCGACGGCTACCGGCGCATCGGCGAGTTCCCGACCTTCGGCATCGGGCCGCATGATCTGGCGCTGCTGCCGGATGGCGGGACGCTGGTTATCGCCAATGGCGGGCTCGACAAGCGCCATGACGAGATCGGCGACCGCGATCTCTCCGACATCCGCTCCAATCTGGCCTATGTCGATTGGCGCTCGGAAAGGCTGCTGGAGCGCGTGACGCTGGAGCCGCGTTTCGCGCGGCTATCCATCCGCCATCTGGCGGTGAGCGAGACGGGCGACGTGGCTGCGGCGATGCAGGATTCGGCCGAGGTGCCGAACCTCGATTGGCCGCTGGGCTTCCTGCACCGGCCGGGCGGCGCGGTGCGCTTCCTGTCGCCGCCGCAAGGCGGCTGGGCACGGCTGCGCGGCTATAGCGGGGAGGCGGCGGTGGATCGCGGCGCGGGTCTGGTCGCCCTCAGCGCGCCGCGCGGCAACTGCATCGTCCTGTGGGACGAAACGGGCGCGGCGCTGGAGACGCTGGCGATCCATGACGGCTGCGGCATGAGCGCAACGGCCAAGGCGGGAGAGATCCTGGTTTCCAGCGGCAGCGGCGAATTATTCAGCGTGTCGCGCGACGCGGACCGGCCCGCGCCACGCGGCGCCAATGGCGCGTTCCGCTTCGACAATCACATGATCCGGGTCGGCTAGCGCCTGAGCTTCGCCAGCGCGTCTGCTTCGACAGCGCGGATCCAAACCGCCTTGCAATCCGTGTAGGCGTGCGAGTCGCGCGGATGCAGGCCGCGGCAGCGCATTTTCTCGGCCTCATAGGCGCGCGCCAGATCGGGGTGCGCCCGCAGATAATCCCGAAAGGCGAGGTGCCGCATGGCCTGCCGTGATCCGTCCTCGAAGCCATGCAGGTGGATCATGCGCCGGCCGGTGGCGGGATCGCTCTTGGTGCAGTAGCGCCGGCCGGGAATGCCGTATTCGCCCCACCAGGCATAGCCAAGGCCTTCGATGGCCGCGCGCGCTGGATCGAGGTCGGCGAGGCGGCGCACAACGGGCATCAGGTCCAGGATCGGCTTGGCGCGGATGCCGGGAATGGCGGTCGATCCGATATGGTGCACGGCGATGATCGCCGGCACTGCCGCCTGGAGCTGCGCCGCCGCGAGCCGCGCAGCCTCGATCCAGGCCGGATCATGCGGAGAGAGTTCCACAGGGATGGGCGCCGGCATGCCGGGCCTAGACCTTCTCGCGCTCCAGGGGCGTTGCCTCCTGCGCGGCGAACAGCATGTAGAAACCGGCGGCGACGATCAGGGCGGCGCCGATGAAGGTGTAGAAATCCGGCACCTCGTTCCAGAACAGATAGCCGCCGAGGCACGCCCAGATGATCGCAGTGTACTCGAAGCAGGCCACGAAATTGGCCTCCGCCAGACGGTAGGCCTGGGTCAGCAGGACGGTGGCGGCCGACGCGATCACGCCGCAGGCCGCCAGCATCGCAAGGTCGCCCGCGCTTGGGCTGACCCAGCCGCGCACCAGGAACTCGAGGCTCGGGTCGCCAGTGCCCTCGAACCCGCCGCCGCCGAAGATCGCCGCCAGCACCAGCGCCACCAGCAGATAGACGAAATTCTGGTAGAGCGACATGACCGGCGCGCTTTCCGTCTCGCCCATGCGCCGCGCCATCAGGGCGGAGATGGCATAGGCGAAGGCGGAGACGATCGGCAGCAGGGAGGACAGCGCGAAAGCGCTGGTCAGCGGCCGCACGATGATGAGCACGCCGACGAAGCCCACGATGGTCGCGATCCACCGCCGCATTCCCACCCGTTCGCCCAGGAAAGGACCGGCCAGCAGCGTCACGAACAATGGCGCCGTGAACCATAGCGCCACGACGTTGGCCAGCGGCATAGACGGGAAAGCGAGATAATAGGCGGTATAGGCCACCATCAGGACGAGGCCGCGCACCGTGAGCCAACCGGCGCGCGGCGACAGCAGATCGCGCAAGCTCGCCGTCGCGGCGATGACGGCCAGCAGAATCGGCACCGCCACGATGCCGCGGATCGCGATCGCCTGATGCACGGGATAGTCGCCGCTCAGCAGCTTTATGATCCAGTCCTGACCGGCAAAGATCATCACGCCCATGCACAGGGATGCGGCGCCCAGTACAGGATGCCGGCTGTGCGAAACGGCTGGAGCGGTGGCTGTCACGTCGTCCCCTGGAATTTGTTCTGGGAGAGTCTTGCCAGCGATCCGCCGGCCGCGCAAATGCGCTTTTCCGCGCCGGCAACGGCGCACGGCGCATAGGTACTACGGCGCACGGCGCATAGGTGCTATTGCGTCGCGGCAGGACACCGCGCACTGTGAACTCCCTTCCAGCAAGGATCCCGACCTACCGATGCAGAAGAAGATCCTGACCGTCACGCTCAACCCCGCCCTTGACCTCTCCACTTCCGTCGATCGCATGCTTGCCAACCGCAAGCTGCGCTGCGCAGGCACGGTGCTGGAGCCGGGCGGGGGCGGGGTCAATGTCTCGCGCATGATCCACAGGTTCGGCGGCAAGAGCACGGCGTTTGTGGCGCTCGGCGGCCCGACCGGGCGGAGCCTGCGCGAGCTGATGGAGCACGACGGGCTCGAGGTCGTGGAGTTCCCGATCGCCGGTGGCACGCGTCAGAATGTCACCGTGGATGAAACGGCGCACAAGCGGCAATACCGCCTAGTCCTGCAGGGCCCGCGCTGGAGCGGCAAGGAAATGAAGGCGGCGCTGCAACGGATCGAGCGCCTGGCTGCGGACCACGATTACGTCGTCGCGACCGGCAGCCTGCCGCCCGGCGTGCCGGAGGATTTCTACGCGCGGCTGGCCCGGATCGTGCGACGGCAGGGCGGAAATCTGATCCTGGATACGTCGGGTCCGCCCCTGCGCAAGGCGCTCGAGGCCGGCGTCTATCTGGTGAAGCCGAACCACATCGAATTCCGCGACATGTCCTCGACCAGCCGCTCCGACTGGCAGAGCATGGCGCGTGTCGGCCGGGGCTTGCAGGAGCGTCGGAAAGCGGAGGTGATGATCGTCACCCGGGGCGCCATGGGCGCGCTGGCGATCCTGCCCTCGAACGATTCCCATGGCGGCGCCTGGCGGCTGCAATCGCCGAAAGGCAAGGTGGTCAGCAGGGTCGGCGCCGGCGATTCCCTGATCGGCGCGGCCGTGCTCGCCATCGCCCGCGGCCGGCCGCTCCTGGAGGCATGCCGCCTTGGCATCGCGGCCGCCTCCGCCGCAGTCGAATCGCCCGGCACCGAACTCGCCGGCCGTGCCGAGACGTTGCGCATCGCACGCCGGACGAAAGTGTGGGAAGTGGAGGCCTAGTCCGGATACGAAATCGCGACGATCTCGATCGTCTCGGCACCCTTGGGTGTCGGGACGGTTGCGGTGTCGCCGATGCTCTTGCCCATCAGGGCGCGCGCGACGGGAGAGATCCAGCTGATCCGGCCCGTATCCGTCTCGTCGATGCCGACGATCTCGACCGTGACCTCGCTGTCATCCTCGCGCGCATAGGTGACGCGGGCACCGAAGAAGATGCGGTCGCGGTTCTTCTGCTGGCGCGGATCGACAACCTCCGCGATGGATAGGCGCTTGTCGAGGAAGCGTAGCCGCCGGTCGATCTCGCGCAGCCGCTTCTTGCCGTAGATGTAGTCGCCGTTCTCCGAGCGGTCGCCGTTGCCCGCCGCCCATTCCACGACGCGCACGATCTCCGGCCGCTCCTGATTCCACAGCTTGCGCCGCTCCGCCACCAGGTGCGCATGGCCCTCCGGTGTCATGTAGTTCTTCTTGCCCGCCGGCAGGGGTGGGAGCTCGTCGTCTTCGTCAGCCATGGTGGCATGCACCTACACCATCGGAGGCTTTGGCGGCAACTGCCTCAGCCCTCGCCCAGGGCCAGTTCCATGAACACCATGTGCGGCATCAGGCGCTCTGGATACGCGTTGTAGGGGGCGCAGCGCCTGAAGCCGATCGCTTCATAGAGCGCGACGGCCTCGCGCATCTGCGCGGCGGTGTCGAGGCGCATCAGCCTGAAGCCTTCTTCGCGTGCGCTCGTGATGAGCGCGTCGCACAGCGTCCGGCCGATGCCTAAGCCGCGGAAGCGGTCCGGCACGAACAGGCGCTTCATCTCGCAGTATTCGTTGGTGCGCCGGCGATAGGCACCGCAGCCGACCACCGCGCCATCGCGCCGGGCGAGAAAGGTCCTGCCGTCCGGCGGGCCGTAGCGCGCCGGGAGGGTCTCAAGCTCGCGGTCGAGGGACTGATGGCTGAATGCCAGGTCGATCATCCAGGCCTCGTGCGCGAAGCGCGCGCGGCACCACTCCGTATACTCCCTGACCAGCGCGCCAAAGGCTGTGTAGTGGGCCTCGCTGGTGGCTATGTGGATGCCGTTTGACATCCGTCGAAGGTGCCATGAGGAATGCTGATGCGCCAAGCGGCGCAGCTAGCCTCGCCGCCGCCTGCGTCGTCCGCCGCCGCCTTCGTCACCCGGCGTCGCCACTTTGGGCGCTGGCAATGCCACCGCCTTCGCCAGGTGCGGGTAGGGCGCTGTCTTGTGCGGGATGGCCATCGCCTCGACGAAATGCGCCTGGAACTTGGGCTCGACGGCGGTCTCCACCTTTTCCACCTGTTTCACCACGCGCGCGATTTCCTCGCGCGCCTTGGCGTTGAGCAAAGCGATGCGCGCGCCGGTGCCGGCGGCGTTGCCGGCGGAGCTGACCTTCGCGAGGTCGCAATCGGGGATCATGCCGAGCACCATCGCGTATTTGACGTCGATATGGCTGCCGAACGCGCCCGCCAAGGTGATGCGGTCGACCTTGTCGATGTTGAGATGATCCATCAGCAGGCGCGCACCGGCATAGAGCGCGGCCTTGGCCAGCTGGATCGCGCGCACGTCGTTCTGCATGATGCGGAGCTGCGGCGTCCCGTCATGCAGCAGGTACGAGAACGTGCGCCCGTCGGCCTGCACGCGCGAAGACTTGGCGGCCATCGAGCCGTCGATCACACCGTCCTGGGTCAGGATTCCGGCAAGATACATCTCCGCGATGCATTCGATGATGCCGGAACCGCAGACACCGGTCACGCCCGTCGCCTCGGTCTGCCTGGCGAAATCCGGATGGTCGGACCAGAGGTCGCAGCCGATCACCTTGAAACGCGGCTCCAGCGTCTCGCGGTTGATGCGGATGCGCTCGATCGCGCCCGGCGCCGCGCGCTGGCCGCAGGAGATCTGCGCGCCCTCGAAGGCCGGTCCGGTCGGCGAGGAGGCCGCCAGCAGCTTGTCCTTGTTGCCCAGCACGATCTCCGCGTTGGTGCCGACATCGACCACCAAGGTCATCTCCTCGGCCTCGTGCGGCGCTTCGGAGAGAATGACGCCGGCCGTGTCCGCGCCCACGTGCCCCGCGATGCAGGGCAGCACATAGATGCGCGCATTGGGATGGATCTTGAGGTCGATCTCCGAGGCCCAGAACATGGTCGGCCCGTCGCTCGCGAGCGCGAAGGGCGCGCCGCCCAGCTCGATCGGGTTAATCCCCAGCAGCAGATGATGCATGATGGGATTGCCGACGAAGGTCACCTCAAGGATGTCCTGGACGGTGCAGCCCGCCTCCTTGGCGACCGAGTGGGCGAGATCGTTGATCGCGTCGCGGACCGCCTTGGTCATCTCCACATCGCCGCCCGGATTCATCATCACGTAGGAGACGCGGCTCATCAGGTCTTCGCCAAAGCGGATCTGCGGGTTCATGAGGCCGGAGGAGGCGACCACCTCGCCCGAGGAAAGCTCGCACAGATGCCCGGCGATGGTGGTGGAGCCGACATCGACCGCGAGGCCGAACACCTGGTCCTTGAAACCCGGCCATACGGCGGTGATCTGCCGGCCGAGATGCACGGCGACCGTCACGGTCCACTTGCCGGTGCGCAGCGCAGACTGCAAACCCTGGATCACGCGCAGATCGGTGGCGAGGTCGGTGAGGCCCCATTGCTCCTTCAGCGCCTTCTCCAGGCGCTGCAGGTCGCCGGTCGGGTCGTGCATGTCGGGCTCGGCGACCTCGACATAATGCAGCTTCACCACGGGATCGATCTCGATGGCGCGCATCTCGGCGCGCTTGCGAACCACCTGCTTGTGGACCTGGCTGTCCTCCGGCACGTCGATGACGAGATCGCCCAGCACGACAGCCTGGCAGGAGAGGCGCCGGCCCGGCTTCATGCCGCGCTTGTCGGCGTAACGCTGCTCGACCGGGGAGAAGTCGGAGAGGTGATCGCCCTTGGAGGTGACGCCGAGCTTGGCGAACTCGCCCTCGCTCACCACCACCTGGCAGCGGCCGCAGATCGCGCGCCCGCCGCACACGGAATCGATGTCGACCCCGAGCTGTCGTGCCGCCTGCAGGACAGGCGTGCCGCGCGGAAAGCGGCCGCGCCGGCCCGACGGCATGAAAACGATCAGAGGATCGCCATTGCCGTTCCCGTTCCCGGCGTTGTTGCTGCCGTGCTTCACGCTGATCTCGGCGCCTTCCGCGGCCATGTTCCCGAACCCTAGATGCAGTTTCGCCCCCGCCCCGAAAGCTCGGATGCGGGGGCGAGGAGTGCTTACGCCATTTCGCCCGGATTATCCAACCGGCGTTTATCCATTAACGACTTCCGCAGTCGAGGTGGCGGCAGCCTGGACGCCTTCGGCGCCGCCATTGGCCGTCCCGCCGCCACCGCCGCGGCGGCGGTTCTCGCGCCCGCGCCGGCCGCCGGCACCCGCGCCTTCGCCTTCCGCCGACGGCTCGCGGAACTTGCGGATCCAGGCCGCGCAATGGGCGTCGTGGCCCATCAGCACGTCGCCGCCCATCACGCCCACCATCTCCTCGGTATGGAGCGGGTTGGTGATGGCGCTGGTCATGCCCGCGCCGATCGCCATGGCGAGGAAGCTGGAATTGAGCCCGTGCCGGTTGGGCAGGCCGAAGCTGATATTGGACGCGCCGCAGGTGGTGTTGACCTTCAGCTCGGTACGCAGGCGGCGGATCAGGTGAAAGACGGAGCGGCCGGCCTGGCCCAGCGCGCCGATCGGCATGACCAGCGGGTCGACCACGATGTCCGAATGCGGGATGCCGTAATCCGCGGCGCGCTGCACGATCTTCTTGGCGACCTCGAAGCGCACGTCCGGGTCCTCGGAGATGCCTGTCTCGTCATTGGAGATCGCGACCACGGCGGCGCCGTATTTCTTTACCAGCGGCAGCACGACCTCGAGGCGCTCTTCCTCGCCGGTCACGGAGTTCAGCAGGGCCTTGCCCTTATAGACCTGAAGGCCGGCCTCGAGCGCGGCGACGATCGAGGAATCGATCGACAGCGGCACGTCGGTCAGCGACTGCACCAACTGGATGGTCTCGGCCAGGATGCGCGGCTCATCGGCCATCGGGATGCCGGCATTGACGTCCAGCATGTGCGCACCGGCCGCAACCTGCGCCAGCGCGTCGGATTTCACGCGGCTATAGTCGCCGGCCGCCATCTCCGCCGCCAGCAGCTTGCGCCCGGTCGGGTTGATGCGCTCGCCGATGATGACGAAGGGGCGATCGAAGCCGATCACCACTTCCTTGGTGGCAGAGCTGATGACGGTATCGGTCATATACGCAATCCTTTCACGTAGAAGCCGCGGGTTCGACCGCGCGCCGTTGCTGTCTGTTCCGCATGACGCCGGAAGCCTGGATGATCTCGTTCACGAACTCTTCCTGCCGATAGGCCATCACATGCACGCCGGAAACGCCTTTGATCTCCTTGATCTCCTGGATCAGGTCGATTGCCAATTGCTTGCCTTCGGCTCGCTGGTCCTTGGCCTTCTCCATCCGCTCGATGATCGCGTCGGGGATATGCACCCCCGGCACATTGTTCTTCATCCAGCGCGCCGTCTTGGCCGACGGCAGCGGTCCGACGCCGATCAGAAAGAACGCTTTCTCATGCAGGCCCTGCTCGCGCACCTGGTCCATGAATTTGCGCAATAGCGGCACGTCGAAGCAATACTGGGTCTGGATGAACTGGGCCCCTGCGGCGATCTTCTTGGCGATGTGGACTGCCCGGTATTCGTAGGGCGGCGCGAACGGGTTGGCCGCGGCTCCCAGGAACACCCGCGGCGGTGTCGTCAACTTGCGACCCGACAGGAAGTGCGCCTTGTCCCGCATGGTGCGGATGCATTCCAGCAACGAAGTCGAATCAAAGTCGAAGACCGGCTTGGCCGCCGGCTGGTCGCCCGCCTGCACCCCGTCGCCGGTGAGGCAGAGAATGTTCTGCACGCCCATGGCGGCGGCGCCCAGAACGTCGCCCTGGATGGCGATGCGGTTCCGGTCGCGGCAGGAGATCTGCATGATGACGGCATAGCCCGCCCGCGTGAGCAGCGAGCAGATGCTGACCGAGGACATGTGGCAATTGGCGCCGGATGCGTCGGTTGCGTTGATCGCGTCGCACACCTCGGAAAGCACCAGCGCGCGCTCATAGACATCGCGCGGATCGGCGCTGTCAGGTGGGTTCAGCTCGGCCGTGACGGCGAAGCGCCCGAGGCGCAGCACGCGCTCCAGCCGGCCGCCGGAGGAATGGCCCGGCAGCAGCGGCAGCGGCGCCGCCGGATCGAAATGGCCGTGCCCATCGTTCATGCGACCAAACTCCCCTTCCCCACTTGTGGGGGAAGGATGCGAAGCCTTGGCGAACGAAGTGAGCCTAGGCGAAGCTGGATGGGGGGTAACGCCGCACGATCGGCGGAGGCGATGCACATCTCGGTGCCGCACTGTACGTCAGCAGTTCCCGGTTGCGGTCGTGCGGCGGCACCCCCCATCCCAACCTTCCCCCACAAGGGGGGAAGGGGCTCACCGAGCACTTCTGTTCGTTCGCGCGCTCCACATGCAAGAGCCCCGTTCATGCCGCCTGGCCTTCCTTCTTGGCCTGCACGGAGGCGGAGACTGCCGCCAGGTCCTTGGTGGCGCCCGGCTTGGCGGCTGGCGGCTTCGGCTTGTTGCCGGCCTGGTCCTTGAGGCCCTTGGCGATCCGCACCACCCGCAGCCAGGAGGACTTGCCTTTGAGGCGGTGATCGACGGTTCGCTGCACGTCCAGGATCTTGCTGCCCGAATCCGCCTTGAGGCCCATGCGCGCGGCGCCGTCCCAGGCCTGCACCCACACGCATTTCATCTCCGGCTTCACTTCGCAGTGCCCGTTCTCGCGCACGCCGCCGCACGGGCCGTTGCGCAGACTCTTCGGGCAGTTCATCGGGCACGACATGCCGGTCGAGGACAGCGCGCACTGGCCGCACATTTGGCAATCGAACAGGAAGCCCTTGGTGACGCGCTCGGCGGTCTCGAATGGCTTCTCCAGCTTCTCGTAGCCGATCCTGTTCCAAACCGGATGCAGCGCGATCAGCGCCTTCTCGAATGCGCGATAGAACGTGTTCAGGCCCTTCGCGTGACGCACGGACCACAGGCGGACCGGGTACATCTCAGTGCCTCACCTGGAAGCTGCCACGCCAAACCAGCTCGAACCCGGCACCCGCGAGTTGCAGGTCGGTGACGGTCGCCCTTTCCTGGGAAAGCTTTGTCGCGCAGATCCGCGCTCGTCCACGACCCGACCGGCCGCTGCCGACGACTGTCAGTCTGCGGCGGCCCGGCTGGGGAAGCGAAGAGCTGTTCTGGGGATGCCTGCCCAACATCACTTCGTCTCCACGCCGCCGCTTTCGACCAGCGACTTGAGCTTCGCGTCGTCGAATGCCGCTTCCAGCTCGGCGGCTTTCTTGTCCACTTCGGCCTGCAGATCGTCGCTCACCTCGACCGGCGCGGCGCGGCGCCATTCGGCGAGGTATGAATCCGTGTCGCGCAGGTTGGCGCGCATCGCGGCACGGTCGATCGCCTTCTCGAAGCGCTCGTTCAACTGCACCTTGGCGGTTTCGCGGCCCTTCTTCACGATCACCTGGGCCGGAATGTCCCGCCAATAGACCACAACCAACTGTGCCATGCTTGCTCCTAGGCCATCTTCGCCTTCATGAAGTCCGCCATTTCGCCGTAGCCCGTCCGGCGATGCACGAACTCCAGCTTCAGCCGCTCCGCCGCCTCTTTTGCCTTCTCGAGCAGCGCCGGGTCATCCACCTGCGCCAGATAGACCAGCTTGCGGTAGTTCCCGAAATAGGCCTCCAGGAGATCCGGATGCCGGTCCAGGCCCAGCCCCTGCCACATCAGCCGGTCGAAATGGCGGACCAGATAGTCGGTCAGGAAAAAGGTGCCGGGCTCGTCCTCTGTCATCTTCTCGAAGTCGGCGGTTCCGGCAAACCACTGATAGCAATGCGGTCCCTCGATCCGCTCCACACCCTCTTCGGCGAGCACACGGTCCAGATCGCCGCCGGTGCCGCAATCGCCATAGAGGACGAAAATGCGATCGAAGCGCTTCTTGCCAGCCCTGATCTTGCGCCGGACCCCTTCCGGGATCTTGTTCGGCCGGTTGTGCCAGATCGCCGGCAGGCAGGTGATCTCGATGCGGTCATCCCACGCGTTCGCCTTGCTCACCGCCAGGAATTCCCGGGCGAGGGCGCCGCAAGCGATGAACAAGGTGCGTGGGCCGTCCGCCATGCCTTTGATCCGGCATCCCCCAGAACCTTTGGGCAGGACGCCGCCTTCTCGGGTCAACTCCTTAGGGCCGGCAGGGTCGCCGGGCTGCTATTGCCGCGACCGGGGATCGCCTGAAAGCGACCGAGCCTTTGTCGCGGACAGGTTATATCTGGTCGTTCCAGACGCCCGATTTCAAGCTGTCGCGCGCTTCTCGTCCAACTGCTTCAGCGCGTGGTCGATCCACTGCACGGTCAGCTTCTCATGGACCGAATTCTGGCCGAGGCGCTGGCGCAAGGCGCCGAAATCCACCTCGTCCAGCGCCTGGTCCTGGTTGAAGCAGGAGAACACCACCGTCTCCTCGCCCGTCACCGGGTTCTTGTGCGGCTGCAGGCACTGGGCGCAGATCTCCTTCATCATGCATTGCATCGGCGAGTTGATGGAGCCGATCGCGCAATGCGAGGACTTGAGATACGGCTTCAGCACGTCGTGCCGCGCCCGGCCCACCGCCGCCATCATGCCGTCGGACCCGATGGCCATGATCCGATCCACGTCCTGGATCTTGATCGAGGTCTCGCCGAGATCGCCCTTCGCATAGGAGAGGATCGCCTGCACGATGTTGCCGACGAAGGCCTTGTCCTGCGGCCGGTCGGGGGTGAAGCCAGGGGCTTCGTCGCTCGCCCACACCACCACGTCGGAGGCCGCTTCGATCTCTTCGACCTTATAGCGGTCCTGGATCTTCTTGTAGCCGGCGAAATAGACCACCTTCGATCCGGCAGCCTTCAGCGCGCGGCCGATCGAGAACAGCACCGCGTTGCCGAGGCCGCCGCCCGCCAGCAGCACGGTCTCGCCCGCCGGCGTATGGGTCGGCGTGCCGGTCGGGCCCATCAGGATCACCGGCTCGCCCGGCTGCAGCCAGGCGCAGAGGTCGGACGAGCCGCCCATCTCGAGCACGATCAGGCCGACCAGCCCTTCCGTCACATCCGTCCAGGCGCCGGTGAGGGCGAGCCCTTCCATCGTCAGGCGCGTGTCGCGCGTCTTGGGCGCCAGGGTCTCGAAATTCTGCAGGCGATAGAACTCGCCCGGCAGGAAATTGGCGGCGGCCTGCGGCGCCTCCACCACCACCTCGACGATCGTCGGCGTCAGACGATTGACCGTGCGGATCTTCGCGCGCAGGCGTCGGTTGAGGTCCGCCAGGAACGCGCCGTGATCCTTGTTCGTCGCTTCCGGCAAGCGCGCCAGCGCCTGCGAGACAACCGGCCAGCCGAGCTTGGCGCTGCCCATCGCCTTCACCACGTTGCCGGCGAAGGAGGGATGCAGGTCCCCGAAGAACGACGTGGCGCGGCCGTCCTCGCGCATCTCGGTGATGACGCGCACTTCGGACGGCTTGGCGAGCTTCTCCGGCTTCACCACCGCGCCCTCGTCGTTCAGCGCCTGGAAATACTGCCCGTCGACATGGAAGTGCGCGGCATCCTCCCGTGCCAGAACAGTATTGGGCCGCGTGCCCGCGGCAACCAGCACGGCGCGTGCGGGGAAGGAAACCTCGGCGCCGTCCGCATTCTTGAAGTGGATGCGCTCGGCGTGGCCGGTCTTGTCCTCGTCGATGCGCGTGGGCGTCAGGCCCTCGGCGAAGCGAATCCCTTCCTCCATCGCTTTTTCCACTTCCTCGTGGTTCAGCGTGTAGGACGGTGAATCGATCAGGCGCCGGCGATAGGCGATCGTGACGCCACCCCAGCCATCGATCAGCTTGGAGAGTTTCGGCGCTTCGCCGGCCGCTGCCGCCCGCGCGCGCTCGGCACGGAAGGCTTTGGCATGGGCGATGAACTCGTCCGCGACCTCGATCTCGATGGGTGAGAATTTCGCGCGTACGCCCTCGGCGCCATGCTCGATCACCAGCGTCTCGTAGCGCTTCAGGAACTTCTCCACCTGCACCGGATAGTAGGCCATTGCCTCGGTTGCGGTGTCGATCGCCGTCAGCCCGCCGCCGATCACCACGGCCGGCAGGCGGAGCTGCAAATTCGCAATCGAATCCGGCTTGGCCGCGCCGGTCAGTTGCAGCGCCATCAGGAAGTCGGATGCCATGCGCACGCCGCGCGCAAGCCCGCCGGGCATGGACAGCAGGGTCGGCTTGCCGGCGCCCAGCGCCAGCGCGACGTGGTCGAAGCCCATCGCGAAGGCTTGCTCCGCGGTGATCGTGCCGCCGAAGCGCACGCCGCCGAACATCGCGAAGCTGGCGCGCCGTTCCAGCAAGAGGCGGATGATTTTCAGGAAGTTCTTGTCCCAGCGCACCGTGATGCCGTATTCCGCGACACCGCCGAAGCCCGCCATCACGCGGTCGTTGAGGTCCTCCTGCAATTCGCCGATGTGCCTGATCGGCTTGAACGGCACGCGCGTGCCGTCCGGCTTCACGCCCGACAAAGCCGCATCGAGGGGCTCGATCTTCAGGCCGTCGACCGCGACCACCGTATGGCCGTCATTCAGGAGATAGTGCGACAGGGTGTAGCCGGCGGGGCCGAGCCCCACCACCAGCACGCGGCGGCCGCTCGCCGGCTTGGCGATCGGCGCCTTGATGTTGAGCGGGTTCCAGCGCGTCAGCAGGCCATAGATCTCGAAGCCCCAGGGCAGGGCGAGGACATCCTTCAAAGACCGCGTTTCAGCTTGAGGAATATCGACCGGGTCCTGCTTCTGATAGATGCAGGCCTTCATGCAGTCGTTGCAGATGCGGTGGCCGGTGGCCGCGCACATGGGATTGTCGATCGCGATGATGCCGAGCGCGCCGATCGGCAGGCCATCGGCCTTCACCGTGTGCATCTCGGAGATCTTTTCGTCCAGCGGGCAGCCGGCGAGGGTCACGCCGAACACGCTCTTCTTGAAGGTGCCGTCCTTTTCCTTGAGGCCCCTGGAGCAGCTGTCCTTGCCCTGGTTGTGGCAGAAGATGCAGTAGTTCGCCTGGTCCAGCGCGTGGTTGAGATCCATGCCCTGATCGGTCAAATGAAATCCCTCGCGCGCCCGCAGCTTCTCCTCCCTCAGCTTGAGAGTCGGGATGCCGTGGCGCGTCTCCGATTCCAGATGCACCAGGTGCATCGGGTCGACCTTGCGCGGCGCCTTGAACAGCACGCCGTTGCGGTGCAGCGCCTTGCCGTCCGGCGTCTGGGTCGCCCAGGCGGCATATTGGGTCGCGAGATCCAGCTCGTGTGCGTGGTTGGCTTCGTTCTTCAGCCAGGTATCGACATGAGTGGCGAAGGTCAGCTCGTCGAACTTGCCGCCGAAGAGGGCGGTCAGGCTTGCGCGGATCGCGTCCGCATCGAGCGCGGCGGCCGCAGCCTCGTTGTGCGCCTTCAGGGCGCGGCGCTGCACGAACAGCCGCTTCACCGAATAGAGCGGCGCGAGATCCGTATGCTGCTTTCGAAGCGCGCCAAGCTCTTCCTGGATGCCGAACAGCTCGCCCAGGAAATCGTCGAGATGCGCCGCCGCCGCGATGATCAGCGCCGATTCCGCCTTCGCATCCAGGCTTGCCGGCTCGGCCCGCGCGCTCATCAGGCGACCGGCCAGGCCTTCGTCCGCTGCACGCAGGTGTGAGATGAACAGGCTGTCGATCCGCGCCAGCCCGGCCGGGTCATACAGGTCTTCGAAGCGCAGGCCGTGCGCAAGGCGCAGTTCGGGCATCCCAGAAAGTCCCTTAAATCACAGCGAAAGCTTGGAAATTAGCGCCACTCCCGCGGCCGTACGTACAAGCTGGCATGGGCAAATGCAAGGAAGCATCCAGCTAATCATGCATTGAAACGGTGTGAAATCTGCATGAAGGTGCGAAATATAGTCTCCTGCCATTCCGAAAGCCCAACGCACGCCTATGTTTAGAACATGTGGGAGGTCCGATATGCCAGACCAGGACAATGAGGCGGGCCAGTTCCGCGCGAAGCTGATCCGCCGCAAGCAGGAATGGGCCGCCGAAGGTCGCCTGCTGACCGGCCGGACGGCGCGGCCGGAATCCGAGCGCCTGCCGCCTGGGCAGCGCGAGGTGAAGAATTGGCCGGTGCTCGATCTCGGCGCCCGGCCCCGGATCGATCTCAAGCTCTGGCGCCTGGTGGTTGACGGGCTGGTGGAGAGCCCGATCACCCTGGACTGGCAGGGCTTCCAGGACCTGCCCCAGTCAGAGGCGGTCAGCGACATCCATTGCGTGACCGCCTGGTCGCGCTACGACAACCGCTGGCGCGGCGTGCTGGTGAGCGACCTGCTGTCCCTGGTCCAGCCGAAGCCGGAGGCGAAGTTCGTCCTGTTGCAGTCCTATGACACCTACACCACCAACTTGCCGCTGGCGGAGTTCGCCGTGCCGGATGCGCTGCTCGCAACCCATTGGGAGGGCGAGCCGCTGACCGTGGAGCATGGCGGCCCCCTGCGCGTCGTGGTGCCCCAGCTTTACTTCTGGAAAAGTGCCAAATGGGTGAAGCGCATCAGCTTCGTAGCGCAAGACCAGCCCGGCTTCTGGGAGGCGCGCGGCTATCACAATCATGGCGACCCTTGGAAAGAGGAGCGCTACAGCGGCTGACCGAAACCCGTCACGGCCTTGTGATGGCGGGGCGCATGCCGGTGTCGCATCATCTGTGACGTGGTTCACTGCCGGCCTGCGCTGGCCCAGGCATGATCGGGTAGAAAAGGGAGATGCGTGTCATGCACAAGAGTGATCTGCGCGGCGTCGCCGTGCTCGTGCTGGGTCTGGTGGCATTGCCCGGCGCGTCCCATGCGCTCGGGACGGATTCGGAACCGGAGCCGCGGCAGGCGGATCTCTACAAGCAGGCCGAGGAGCTGATCGAGGACGAAGACTACGCCGACGCGATTCCGCTCCTCCAGCGATCCATCAAGGAGAAGGGCGAATATGCCGACGCGCTCAACCTGCTCGGCTACGCCAACCGCAAGCTGGGCGACAAGGCCAAGGCGCTGACCTACTACACCAAGGCGCTCAACCTCGAGCCCAGGCATCTCGGCGCCAACGAGTACCTGGGCGAGCTCTATCTCGAGATGAACGACCTGCCGAAGGCCGAGGAGCGCCTCGCCGTGCTCAAGGACACCTGCGGCGATTGCGAGGAACACGACGAGCTCGCCGAGGAGATCGCGGACTACAAGGAAGCGCAGGGGCAGTCCTAGGCACGCGCGCTGTTTTGCCTCTCAACTCTGCTGTCATCCCGGCCGAGCGAAAGCGAGAACCGGGACTCATTCGGCGGCACCGCAACACGGATGGAGCGCATAGGTCCCGGGTCGTGCCGCTGCGCGGCGCCCCCCGGGTGACAGTCGAGAGCGTCTTCACTCCTTCCGCCGCACCACCGCATACCCCCGCGGCTCGCCGGTCTTGCGGCTCAGCGTCGCCATCGCGTTCGCGAGGCGCGGCAGGGGCGCCCAGACCGGCTCGTAATCCTTCTTGTAGACGTCGAGCATGAGGACGCGGTCGCGCGCAGCGTCATACGCACCGACGGGCGAGAAGTGGCCGACATCGACCCCGTCGCCATAGAACAGGTCGAGATGGAAGTTGGCTGCGAGGAAGGCCGCGCCGGCCTCCATCTCGGTCAATGCCCCGCGCAGTGCGGGGATCGCGACCTCCGCATCCGTCACGGGCGTGATGGCGATGCGCCACGTGCCGGCGCAGTCATAGGCGCTGAGTGCGCGGCGCATGGCATCCGCGAACTCGGTCAGGCTGAGCCCGTTGCCGTCCGCGGCCACCGATGCGCGCCAGGCCTCGTCCGCCAGGCGATCGAGCAGGCTCGTCTCGCTCACCGGCCCGCCGTTGCGCAGATGGCCCTCCCGCCCGCGCACAGCGTTGAGCAGCATCACGGCGGTGGCGAGGGAGCAGGAGGAATCCGTCGCCTGCTGAATCAGGTGCGGCGCGACCTGCCAATAGGCGCTCTCCGGCGCGCCGCGCAGATAGGCGTGATCCAGCCGCAGCGGCGTGAGCTCAGGCGAATAACGATGTGTCAGCGGATCCTCCTCATGCCGAAATCGGGATGGCTGCCGCGTCCTCGATCGCGAAGGCGACCAGCGTCTGCTCGCGGCCGCGCAGGCTGATCTCGCAGCGGCGACCGATCTCCGCCCCCAGGCCGGCGCTCTGCGCCACGATCTCGGAGACCAGGAGCTGGCAATTCTCCTCCTTGGTCGCGCTTTCAAGTCGGCTGGCGGTGTTCACGGTATCGCCGATCGCGGTCAGCGCGAGCGCGGGCGCGAAGCCCATCTCGCCCACGATTGCCGGCCCGAAATGGATGCCGATGCCCATGCGGAACGGCGATTTCAGCTCCGCATGATGCTGCGCGTTGAACATATCGAGCGCCGTGGCCATCCGGCGGGCCGCATCGAGCGCCTGGGCGCAGGCCCGCTCCGGACGCCCCTTCAGGCCGAACACCGCCATCACGCCATCGCCGATGAACTTGTCGACATGGCCGCCGGCCGCCACGATTGCCTCGCCCGTCAGGCGGAAATACTGGTTCAGCAGGAACACCACGTCGTAAGGCAGGCGCCGCTCCGCAATGCTGGTGAAGCCGCGCAGGTCGGCGAACAGCACCGCAACCTCCCGCTCCTTGCCCTGGCTCACATCGCTGCCGATGAGTGCCTTGGGCGCAGTGATGTGCGGCGGCAGCAGCGGCTGAATCGTGACCGGGCCGGTCGGCTGAGCCTGGCAAGCGAGCCGCACTGCCGGCGGGGCATGGATGCGGGCCAGCACGCGCTCTTCTTCCTCAAGCGGTGGAGACAACCTCTCGAGCCCTTCGATCACCCGCACGCGGCAGGTGGAGCAGCGGCTGCGCCCGCCGCAGACCGACGCATGGGGGATGCCACCGATGCGGCTGGCTTCCAGCAGGCTGGTGCCGGGCTGAATGATCACGCGCCTGCCGTCGGGATAAGAGACCGCGATAGCGCGCCGGCGAGTGGCGAGCGTGCGGATCCCGCGCGCCGCGAACACACCGCAGACGATGGCGGCGAAGGCGAGCAGAAGCCAATCCCGCACCGTGTAGAGGAACGCAAGCTGGTCTGGGGAGGGGAAGTTGATCCGCGTGCGCAGCGTCGCGGTCCACGCCGAGTCCGCGGCCAGGGCGGCTACCTCGCGTGCGCCGGCCACGAAGCCGAGCAGCGCCAGAACCGGGATCAGCAGCGCGAGCGCGCCAAGGATGGGCCGCCAGGGCGCAAACCAGGATTTGACGCGCAGCCAGTAGTTGAGGCCAATGCAGCCATGGATCCAGGTCACGACGATCGCCGCGGCCTGCAGCGCGCCGTCGCGCGGGCTGAGCGTCCAGGCGGCCCACAGCACATAAGCGTAGCGGTCATCGAGGCCATAGAGCGCGTGCGCGACGGCGGTGCCGAGGATGTGCAGGATGATCAGCGGCGGCGCGCTCAGCCCGAGCACAAGCTGCCCCGCCTCGAGCGGCGGCATGCGCAGGCTCTTGCGCCGGTAGAGCGCGCGCAGGCCGATCGCGAGATGCAGCAAAGCCGCCAGCAGCAATACGATTTCAAGCGGTCGCCAGAAGCCGAGAAAGACGAGCCGTCCCGCCTCCATGGCCGCGAGCGAGATCAGCCCCAGCGCGTGGTTGAGATTGTGGGTGAGGACATAGAAGAACAGGATGAGTCCGGTGGTCAGGCGGATGACCGCGATGATCCGCCCCCATCGGCCGATCGTCGGCACTGGCGCTCCTCCCCTCCCGAGCGGACTTGCGGGCCGCTGTTCAAGACTCTGGTGGACGTGATATTAGACCGCCGCCGCCCAATGGCAAAACCACGGTGCCACCCGGGCACGGCCCACCATCGAAGGGCATGGCACCATCGGGCAAGGAATGATGAGCGATATCACCGAGGAAGAACGCCGCCTGGCGCGCGAGAAGCGCCGTGAGGAGCGCCGCCGCCTGCTGGCGAGCGGCCCGCCCTCGCCATGCATCAGCGTCTGCCAGATCGATCCCAAGACCGGCTGGTGCATCGGCTGCCACCGCACCATCGACGAGATCCGCGACTGGATCATCTCACCCCCGGACGAGCGGCAGAAGATTCTGGATGCGCTGCCCGCCAGGCGAGCGGGCAATGGAGGATAGGGCCAGGATGCCGGCCGCGAGGATGCGCGGGGCGTGGTGAGCGCGCGCGACCCCCATCAGCGCATCGACCGCCCGCGCATCGCAGTGCCGCGTTGGCTGACGCCGCTGCTGCAGGTCGCCGTCAGTGCGGGCCTGCTGGCCGCGCTGATCGCGGTGGTCGATTGGAACCGGCTGCGCGCCGCGGCCGACGCCCTCTCCCTCGAAACTCTCATCACGGTCGGCATCGTGTTCCTCGCCGCGCAGGCCTCGCTCGTGCTGCGCTGGCGCGCGCTCATCGACATGCTGGGCGTGCGCGAGCCCTGGAGCAGATCGTGGCACAGCGTCTTTGCAGGGCTTTTCCTTTCCAACTTCCTTCCCGGCACGCTGGGCTCGGACGGGCTGCGGGTCGTGCTGCTCACGAAATCCTGCGGCCGCGCCTCTATCGCGATCGGCGCCATCGCGTATGAGCGGCTGATGCAGCTTGCGCTCTACATCCTCGTGGTCGTGGCGGCGGCGCTGGCGCCGATGCCCTGGCTGGAGCCGTGGCTCCGCGCGCTCATCGTCGGCATCGGCAGCGGCGCGGTGCTGACGATCGTTTTCGTGCTCTACTGGCTCGGCCAGCGTTCGATGGAGGGCGGATTGGCCGGCGGCGGCTTGGTGCGAGCTGTCTGGCGGCTGTCTGCGACGATCCTGGTGGAAACCGGGCGGATGCAGACCCGCATGCGCCGCCATCGCCGCGCGGCGGCCGGATTCTGGGCGGCGAGCCTCCTCTATGTCGGCCTGGTCATCGCCGCGTGGCTGATCGTGCTCAGGGCCATCGGCGAGCCGGTCGCGCTCGCCGCCATCGTGCTGTCCGCGGGCGGCGCCGCCGTCGCCGCCGCGGTCCCGATTTCGCTCAACGGCATCGGCATCTTCGAGGCCACGGCGGTCGCGCTGCTGGGCCTCTCGGGCGTTCCGGCTTCGCACGGCTTCCTGGTGGCCCTGGTGCTGCGGGCGGCGGTGGTGGCGACCACCTTTCTCGGCCTGCCGGGAGCGGTCCTGCTGTGGCGGGAGCGGCGGAGCTAGGGCAAAGAGGCCTGCCGCGGCGCAATTGCGGCTCGCGGCAATACTTGCTACGCCTCGGCGAACGGCCAGAGGCCTTTCAACGGAGCTGTCATCGGGTGTGCGGAATAGTCGGATTCATCGGAGCGCCACGGCCGGACATCCTGGCGGCGATGACCGAGTCGCTGATCCACCGCGGACCGGACGGCGAGGGGCGGCACATCGAGCAGGATGTCGGCCTCCACCTGGGCCAGCGCCGCCTCGCCATTCTCGACATTGCCGGCGGCGCACAGCCGATGTGGGATGCCGAGCGCCGCTGCGTCGTCGTCTTCAACGGCCAGATCTACAATCACGCCGAATTGCGGCGCGAGCTCGAGGCGCTGGGCCGGCCCTTCCATTCGGATCACTCGGATACCGAAGTCATCCTGCAAGCCTATCTCGCCTGGGGCGTCGAGGGGATGCATCGCCGTTTCAACGGCATGTGGGCGTTCGCGCTCTATGACCTCGCGCGCAAGCGGCTGCTGCTGTCGCGCGATCGCTTCGGCGAGAAGCCGCTCTATTACGCCGACCAGCACGGCACCTTCGCCTTCGCGTCGGAGGTGACGGCGCTGGCCCGCCATCCGGCCATCGCGCTGCGCCCCGACGCGCTGTCGATCCAGAAATACTTCGCCTATGGCTTCGTCCCCGGCGGCAGCATCTATGACGGCATCAGGAAGCTGCCGGCTGGAAGCTGGATGACCGTCGAGCTGCCGCGCGGCGCGCGCGAGGTGCGGCGATACTGGTCCTTCCAGCTCGAGCCCGATGAAGGCGCGCAGGCCGCGGATCTGGGCGGCTATGTCGAGGAGTTGCGCGCGCGGATGAAGCGTGCGGTCGCCATGCGCCTGGCCGCAGACGTGCCGGTCGGCGTGCTGCTGAGCGGCGGCATCGATTCATCCTCGGTCGTGCATTTCGCGGCGGCTTCCGCCGACCGCCCGGTCAAGACCTTCTCCATCGGATTCGACGAGCCGAGCTTTGACGAATCGCCCTATGCCGAGCGGGTGGCGGCGCATTACGGCACGGAGCATGTCTCCGACCATCTGACGCTGGCGCAGGCCAGCGCCATCGTGCCCGAGATGCTTGCGCGGCTGGACGAGCCGATCGCCGATTCCTCGCTGGTCGCCTGCTACCTGCTGTTCCGCCACGTGCGGCGCCACTTGCCGGTCGTGCTGTCCGGTGACGGCGGCGACGAGCTGTTCGCCGGCTACGAGACCTTCAAGGGGCTGCGCTGGGCGAAGCTGTACGACGCGCTGGTGCCTGCACCGCTGCGCAGCGGGCTCAGCTTCGTCGCCGGCCTGCTGCCGGTGTCGCACCGCTACATGAGCCTCGATTTCAAGCTCAAGCGCATGCTCTCCGGTTTGCGCGAGCCGCCGCCGCTGTGGAACCCCGCCTGGATCGGGCCGTTCGCGCCGCGCGAGCTTGCTGAGTCGCTCGCCAAGCCGGCGCCGGCGGAGGCGATCTACGAGGACGCCATCGCCGCCTGGAACGCCACCGAGGGCGACCTGACCGACCGCACTTTGCAGTTCTACACGCGGCTTTACCTGACCGACGACATCCTGGTGAAATCGGACCGGACCGCGATGATGCACTCGGTGGAGGCACGCGCGCCGTTCCTCGACCGCGACGTGGTCGATCTGGCGCGCCGCATCCCGAGCCGGCTCAAGCTGCACAAGGGCGAGACCAAGTTCATCCTGAAGGAGGCGATGAGGGGCCTGCTGCCGGGCTGGGTTCTGAAGCGCCGCAAGCAGGGCTTCGGCGTGCCGGTCGGGCGCTGGCTGGCCGATGGCGGATTGAGGCTTGAGCCGCGGGCGGACAGCCTCTATTCCATGTCCCGCGCGACCCTCGATCGGCTGGTGAAGGAGCACACATCCGCCCAGGCCGATCACCGCTTCGCGCTCTGGGCACAGCTCGTGCTGCAAAGCGCGGCGCGCGGCCATTGAGCAGGTGAGAATGCTGCAAGAGACCCCCATGAGAGCGAGCCGGAACGACGCCATCGAGCTGTCGGTGGTGATCCCCCTCTACAACGAGGAGGACAATGTCGAGCCGCTTTGCGCCGCCCTGCTGGCGGCGCTGACGGCCCAGCCGCGCGGCTTCGAGATCATCCTGGTCAATGACGGCAGCGCGGACCGCACCGAGCAGAAGCTGCAGCAGGCGGCCGCCGGTGATGCGCGCATCCGCGTCATCAACTTCCGCAGCAACAAGGGCCAGACCGCGGCCATGATGGCCGGCATCGACTATGCGGTCGGCGCGGTCATCGTGCCGATGGACGGCGACCTGCAGAACGATCCCAGGGACATCGTGCGCCTGCTCGACAAGCTCGATGAGGGTTACGACCTGGTGTCGGGCTGGCGGCGCGACCGGCAGGACAATTTCATGATCCGCACCTTGCCCAGCAAGATCGCCAACCTGGTGATCTCCCGGGTCAGCGGCGTGCCGCTGCACGATTACGGCTGCAGCCTGAAGGCCTACCGGCGCGAGGTGCTGCAGGGCTTCCGCCTCTATGGCGAGATGCACCGCTTCATCCCGATCTACGCGCATGCGCAGGGCGCGCGCGTCGCGGAACTGCCGGTGGCGCACCATCCGCGCAAGTTCGGTCAGTCCAAGTATGGCCTCAACCGCACTATCAAGGTGCTGCTCGATCTGCTGGTGGTGAAGTTCCTGACCAAGTACCGCACCAAGCCGATCTACCTGTTCGGGCAGGCGGGCGTGGGGCTGCTGGCGCTCGCGTTCCTGGCCGGCCTGTGGGCGCTCTATCTCAAGTTCTTCGACAACACGTCATTCATCGAGACGCCGCTGCCGTTGCTGGTGTCGCTCTGCACGATTGCCGGCCTGATGTGCCTGCTGATGGGCCTGCTTGCCGAGGTCATCATGCGCGTCTACTACGAATCCCAGAGCAAGACCGACTATCGGGTGAAGTCGGTCCTCAACCCGCGCCAGGAAGGCAATCCGGGAGAGAATCCGGGCGAGGAATCCCGCGGCGACTAAAAAGCCGTCGGCGCGCAATCGATCGTGCCGGCGGGGCGGTCGCCGCCGTCGAGCCACAGCACCTGCCGGAAGCCCTTCTCGCGGGCGCGCCGGCAGATGCTCTCGGGCGTGTCCTCCGGCCGCTCGCCGGGTGGCGTTCCGAATCCGCGCAAGGCGATCTCTTGCGGGCAATCCGCCTGGCGCGGGAGGTAGCCGTTGATCTGGACAAGGCCCGCCATCGCCATCGGATAGAGGCTCTTGCCGTCGCAATCGATCACCAGGCTCCAGAACGCTGCGTTCCCCGCCGGCACATAGAGCGCGGCCTTCTCGCCCATCGTGGCGCGGGCCTCGTGCAGGCTTTGCGCGAGCGCGGCGCCGGCAGGAGTCGCCGCCGGTCTGGTCAGCGCCGCTGCCAATCCAACCTCATCCAGCGCGCGCTCCGCATCTGCGCGCCAGGCTCGGCGCTTGTCGTCGGCGTAATAGGAGAGGTCGCCGCTGCGCAGCAGGGCGTTGGCGGCGACGAACAGCGCGCCGCGGGTGCGGAACTCGGAAAACGAGGCGTAGCCGACGATGGCGACCGCAAGAGTGATCGCGGCGACCGGCGCCCAGCAATGGAGCGTTCGCAGCCGCGCGCCGATCGCCTCGGCCGCCGCCGGCAGCAGCGCGGCCAGGATCGGAATCGCGGCCCAGGCCTGCGAGACCAGGAAATAGGCGGCGTTGCCGGATTGGATATACATCAGCAGGCCGGGCAGGTTGCCCGCCAGCGCCGCAAGGATCAGCGTCTCGGTGGTGAGCCTTCGCGCCGGGCTGCGCGCGATCAGGAGGGCGAGCAGGATCAGCGCGACGATCGTCTCGATCTGGTAGGTGACCGGCAGCCACCATTCGCCGCGCTCGAACCCATATTCGAAGTAATACGGCTTGCCGAAGAACTGCGCGCCCATCGCGCCGCTGTCGTTGAACGCCACGAAGGCGGCGAGGAAGGCCACGAAGCCGATGCCGCCCCAGAGCCAGAACGCCAGACGGCGCGGCCCCTCGACGCGCAGCAGCCACCATCCGAACAGGACCGCGAGCACGAAGGCCATGGAGATCTTCGCCGCCGCGACCGGGAACAGGCCGAGCGCCGCGGCCGCCCAGGCCAGATGCCGCATGCGCCCGCCGCTGTCGGGATCGGTGGCAAGCAGGAATGCGGCGGGGAAGATCAGCAGCGCCAGGGCTGCCCCCAGCGACATGGTCTCGCTGTTGAAGGACGCGAGCCCCAATCCCGCAAAGGGCGCGACGAACACCGCGAGGCCAAGCGCCACGACCAGACTTGCGGTGCCGATCTCCCGCCCGGGGCGCAGGAGGGCGTGGAACAGGATTGCCGCCTGCAGCGCCGCATAGATCAGCAGCGGGACCAGCACGAAGGCCTTCGTGTAGACGAGGGCGGCGATATAGCCGGAGGGAATCGCCTCAGCCCCGCCCGCATCGCCGATGCGCGCCGCCAGCCAGAGCGCGCCCACGTGGTAGCGGAGCGGCGCCAGCCCGTCGATCGCCATGCTCGGCCAGCCATAGCTGAGGATCGAGCCGACGATGGCGCCTTGTGCGAAGATGTCGCCGTCGGTGCGCCCGAACAGCGCCAGCCGGTCCGCAAAGAAATTGACGTATTTGTTCCCGCCGATCTCGAAGGCCAGATAGAGCGTGGCGGCGATCAGGAGCCCCGCCCAAGCCCACGAGAGTTTGGGGCGGCGTTGCGCCGCCAGCGCCGCGACGGAGGCGAGCGCCGCGAGAGAAAGAATCCAGACGCCCAGCCCCGGCAGATAGGTCGGCACGAGCGCGAGGAGGCCCGCCAGCATCGTGAGCGGCCCCAGCCACAGGGCGCGCAGCTTGTCGGATTGGAGCGGCCGCCCGAGGTGGAACGGCAGCGACAGCGCGAGCGCGGCAACTGCAATGCCCGCCGCCATCATGGACCAGTGTTGCGGCAGCCCGTTGCGCGCAAGGAAGGTGAGCAGCGCGAGCGGCGCCAACAGGCAAAGCATAAAGGCAGCCGCCATGCGCTGCTGCCGGCAGACCTGCGTCCAGTCGATCGCTGCGCCGGCCAGCGGCGCCACCGCGTTCCCCAGCACGATGCTCGTTCCCCCCCCCGACTCGCCCCGGCTGGACTAGGCCGCCGTGCCGCCCACCGTCAGCCCGTCCACCCGCATGGTCGGCTGGCCTACGCCGACGGGGACACCCTGGCCGTCCTTGCCGCAGGTGCCGATGCCGGGGTCGAGCTTCATGTCGTTGCCGATCATGGTCACCTTGGTGAGGACGTCCGGGCCGTTGCCGATCAGGGTCGCGCCCTTGACCGCCGGGCCGATCTTGCCGTCCTCGATCAGATAGGCCTCCGAGGCGGAGAACACGAACTTGCCCGAGGTGATGTCGACCTGGCCGCCGGCGAAATTGGCCGCATAGAGCCCCTTCTTGACCGAGCGGATGATCTCCCCCGGCTCGTGGCTGCCGCCCAGCATGATGGTGTTGGTCATGCGCGGCATCGGGTGGTGGGCGAAGCTCTGCCGCCGGCCGTTGCCGGTCGGCTTCATGCCCATGAGCCGCGCGTTCTGCCGGTCCTGGATGTAGCCGGTCAGGATGCCGTCTTCGATCAGCACCGTGCGCTGGCTGGGCGTGCCTTCGTCATCGATGCTGAGCGAGCCGCGACGGTCCTGTATCGTGCCGTCATCGATCACGGTCACGCCCTTGGCCGCCACCTGCTTGCCCATCAGGCCGGCGAAGGCGGAGGTCTTCTTGCGGTTGAAGTCGCCTTCCAGCCCATGGCCGATCGCCTCGTGCAGCAGGATGCCGGGCCAGCCCGCACCCAGCACCACCTGCATCTCGCCGGCGGGGGCGGGGACGGAGCCGAGATTGACCAGGGCTTGGCGCAGCGCCTCGTCCACGCCGGCTTTCCACTGCGTTGGGTCGACCACCATCTCATAGGCGAAGCGCCCGCCCATGCCATGGCTGCCGGTCTCCATCCGGCCGTTCTCCTCGACCATGACGGCGATGTTGAGCCGCACCAGCGGCCGGATGTCGGCGGCCCGGGTGCCGTCGCCGCGGATGATCTGCACCGCCTGCCAATTCCCGGAGATCGAGGCCATCACCTGCTTCACGCGCGGGTCCTTGGCGCGGGCATAGGCGTCGATCTCCTGCAGCAGCGCAACCTTGGCGCCGAATTCCATCTTCGCCAGCGGATTGTCGTCGGAATAGAGGTGGCGGTTGGTGCCCTGCGGCGGCTCGGCCAGGGTGCCGCCATGGCCGGCATGGACGGCCTTCACCGTCGCGGCGGCGCGCTGGAGCGCGGCGTCCGACAGGTCGCTGGCATGGGCATAGGCATGAGCCTCGCCCGCGACAGCCCGCAGCCCGAAGCCCTGGGTCACGTCGAAGCTGGCGCTTTTCAGCTTGCCGTCGTCGAATGACAGCGCCTCGGACTGGTTGAATTCCAGGAACAACTCCCCGTCGTCGCCCCCCTTGAGCGCCTCGGCCACCGTGCGCTCCGCGCGAGCGCGATCCAGTCCGGCACGATTGAAGAACAGGTCGTCGGTAGTGGCGATGGCGGACATGGGAGGACTCCGTGATTCGGCGATATGGCTTTGAAAACAATGTGGGCACGATAGCCGCCCCGGTCCACCCTGTCAGTCGGGAATGGTTATGCGGCCGGTGACTGCGAGCCGACGATTGCGGGCGGCATTACGCGGGCGCGATCCGGGGCCGGTTTGCGGAATCGGCATTCTTGCGGCTGATCGTCGCACAGCCCCTGGTCCGCGCGTTCCTGCTATTCTCCGGGCGCCCGACAAGTCCCCGGAATGCTTGAGGTTTCGGGGGCGGGGGTGTAGCTTGCCGCCGACCGTGGGGACGGGGGTGCGGGCGTGCGGCTTTTCGCGCGCAGCGAAGCGTCCAACCGGCCTTAAAGTTGACGAAACTGCGTCGCGGCCGAGACATCGGCCGCCGGGTGGATTGAACTGCCGGGCATCCCACGCGGACAGGAACGGGAAAACGACATGAGAATGCCGAAGATTTGCTCTTTCGCGGTGGCGGCCGGTCTTGCCGCCGGTTCGATGCCGGCGCTGGCGCAGGACACGGAACAGACGATCGGTGGACCGCACGCGATGGGCGTGGGCCTGCAGGCTCCGGCGACCAGTCTCGCCGAGGAGATGATGTTTCTCCACGACTGGGTGCTGCTGCCCGTCATCACGGTCATCAGCTTTTTCGTCCTGGCGCTGCTCTGCATCGTCTGGTTCAAGTTCCGCGAATCCAAGAACCCGGTCCCGTCCAAGAACACCCACAACACCCTGATCGAGGTCGCCTGGACCGTCGTGCCGGCCCTGATCCTGGTCTTCATCGCAGTGTTTTCGTTCCCGCTGCTCTATCGCCAGCTCGAGATCCCGACGCCGGGTCTCACCATCCGCGCGATCGGCCACCAGTGGTACTGGAGCTACGAGTATCCGGACAACGGCAACTTCACCTTTGACGCCAACATGATCGAGAAGGCTGACCTGCAGCCTGGCCAGATCTACCTGCTGGAGACCGACAACGAGGTGGTCCTGCCCACCGAAACCGACATCCGCATCCAGATCACGGCGACCGACGTCATCCACGCCTGGACCATTCCGGCCTTCGGCGTGAAGCACGACGCGATGCCCGGCCGGACCAACGAGAGCTGGTTCAACATCAAGAAGCCCGGCATCTATTACGGTCAGTGCTCGGAGCTGTGCGGCGTCCGTCACGCCTACATGCCGATCAAGGTGCGCGCGGTGACCAAGGAGGAGTTCCAGGCCTGGGTCGCCGAGGCGCAGCAGAAATTCGCCAAGGTCGATGGCACACCCCAGGATTCGACCGGGGCGAAGACAGTCGCGGCCGCCGAGTAACTGAAGAATTCGTCACGAGGGATTAAGCCATGAGCCCCGTTACCACATCCCATTACGGTCACGACGACCACGGCGACCACAAGCCGGGCTTCTTCGTGCGCTGGTTCTATTCGACCAACCACAAGGACATCGGCACGCTCTACCTGATCCTGGCGGTGGTCTCGGGCCTGCTGGGCCTCGGGTTCTCCATCTACATGCGCATGGAGTTGATGAACCCCGGGATCCAGTATTTCGGCGAGGATTCCAATCCCGACGGGCAGTACTGGAACGTGGTGATCACCGCCCACGCGCTGCTCATGATCTTCTTCACCGTCATGCCTGCGCTGATCGGCGGCTTCGGCAACTGGTTCGTGCCGCTGATGATCGGCGCGCCGGACATGGCCTTTCCGCGCATGAACAACATCAGCTACTGGCTGACGGTGGTGGCGCTCATCATGCTGGTCTCCTCGGCCTTCGTCGACGGCGGCGCAGGCACCGGCTGGACGCTCTATCCGCCGCTCTCCGATTCCACTTACCAGAGCGGTCGCGCGGTCGACATGGGCATCTTCGCGCTGCACATGGCGGGCGCGGCGTCGATCCTCGGCGCCATCAACTTCATCACCACGATCTTCAACATGCGCGCGCCGGGCATGACCCTGCACAAGATGCCGCTGTTCGTCTGGTCGGTGCTGGTAACGGCTTTCCTGCTGCTGCTGTCGCTGCCGGTGCTCGCCGGCGCGATCACCATGCTGCTGACCGACCGCAACTTCGGCTCCAACTTCTTCAGGCCGGAAGGCGGCGGCGACCCGATGCTGTTCCAGCATCTGTTCTGGTTCTTCGGCCACCCCGAAGTCTACATCCTGATCCTGCCGGGCTTCGGCATCGTCAGCCAGGTGGTCTCCACCTTCTCCAGGAAGCCGGTGTTCGGCTATCTCGGCATGGCCTACGCCATGGTCGCGATCGGTCTGGTCGGCTTCGTAGTGTGGGCGCACCACATGTACACCGTCGGCATGGACGTCGACACGCGTGCCTACTTCATGGCGGCGACGATGGTGATCGCGGTGCCGACCGGCGTGAAGGTGTTCTCCTGGATCGCGACCATGTGGGGCGGCTCGATCCGCTTCGACACGCCCATGCTGTGGGCCGTCGGCCTCATCATCCTGTTCACCATCGGCGGCGTGACCGGCGTCATCCTGGCCAACGCGCCGATCGACGTGGCGTTCCACGACACCTACTACGTGGTGGCGCACTTCCACTACGTGCTGAGCCTGGGCGCGGTGTTCGCGATCTTCTGCGGGTTCTACTACTGGATCGGCAAGATGTCGGGCCGGCAGTATCCGGAATGGGCGGGCAAGCTGCATTTCTGGGCGACGTTCATCGGTGTCAACCTGACCTTCTTCCCGCAGCACTTCCTGGGCCTGCAAGGCATGCCGCGCCGCTACCCGGACTATCCGGAGGCGTTCGCCTTCTGGAACCACCTGTCGTCGATCGGCTCGTACATCTCGGCGGTTGCGACCGTGTGGTTCGTCGGTGTCGCGCTCTACACGATCTTCGCCGGCCGCAAGGCCGCCGACAATCCGTGGGGCGTCGGCGCCACCACGCTGGAATGGACGGTCAGCTCGCCGCCGCCGTTCCACACCTTCAACGATCTGCCGCAGATCAAGAGCGAAGCGCATTGAGCAGAGGACAGGGATGAATGCGGCGCGGCCCGCGTTCATCCCGCTTGAAAGACGACTGACTGCATGACTCGCGTCGCCCCATCGTTGCTCAGCGAGCCGGCCGGCTACGCCGCTTCCGGCGGCAGCGTCGGCGATTTCATCGCGCTGCTGAAGCCGCGGGTGATGTCGCTGGTGGTGTTCACAGGCTTCGCGGGCCTGGCGGTCGCGCCGGGCGACATCCATCCGCTGATCGGCGCGGTGGCGGTGCTCTGCATCGCGGTCGGGGCCGGCGCCTCGGGCGCGATCAACATGTGGTATGATCGCGACATCGACCTGATCATGAACCGCACCTGCGGCCGGCCGATTCCGCGTGGCGCGGTCTCGCCCGATGGAGCGCTGACCTTCGGCGGCGTGCTCGCGGTGTTCTCGGTCATGCTGATGGGCCTTGCAGTCAATTGGATGGCGGCCGGGCTGCTGGCCTTCACCATCTTCTTCTACGTCGTGATCTACACGATGTGGCTGAAGCGGCGCACGCCGCAGAACATCGTGATCGGCGGCGCCGCCGGCGCCTTCCCGCCGATGATCGGCTGGGCCGCGGTCACCGGCGACATCAGCCTCGCCTCGGTCTCGCTGTTCCTGCTGATCTTCATGTGGACGCCGCCGCATTTCTGGGCGCTCAGCCTGTTCCGCGAAGGCGACTACGCCAAGGCCGGCGTGCCCATGATGCCGGTGGTTGCGGGCCAGCGCGCGACCAAGGTCCAGATGCTCGTCTATACGCTGCTGCTGGCGCCGATCGCGCTGGCGCCGGCGTGGCTGGGCGTCGCCGGGCTGGTCTATGCCGCGATCGCCGTGGCGCTCAATGCCGTCTTCATCGGCTACGCCGTCGCGGTGCTGCGCGAGCGTGACGTTGCCTTGCCTGCGCATCGCGCAGGCAAGGGGGGGCACCGCGCCGCCAAGGCGATGTTCGGCTTCTCGCTGCTCTATCTGTTCGGCCATTTCGCGGCGCTGGTCCTCGACCGCGCACCGGGCCTGGTGGAGCTGCTCGGCCGATGAACGCGCAGACCCCCAGCAATGGCGAACGCCGGCGCCGGCAGCGGGCGCGCAACTGGGCGATCTTTCTCGCGCTCGCCGCATTCGTGGTGATCGTCTACATCGTCACCATCGTGCGCATGCAGGGAGGCTGAGCCATGAGCCGTCCTTCGCAGCAGCAGCGCAACCTGCGCGTCCTCGCGATCCTGGTGGGCGTGGTCGCCGGCATGACCGGCCTTGCCTATGCCTCGGTCCCGCTCTATCGCCTGTTCTGCCAGGTCACCGGATTCGGCGGCACGCCGCAGCGCGCGTCCGTGGCGCCGGCGGAAATCACCGACCGCGTCATCCGCGTGACCTTCACGGCCGACGTGGCGGGCGGCCTCGGTTGGCACTTCCAGCCGCTGCAGCGCCAGGTGGAGCTCAAGGTGGGCGAGAACAAGCTCGCCTTCTATGTCGCGGAGAACCTGGAATCGAAGCCGGTGACCGGGCGCGCGACGTTCAACGTGTCGCCGGACATGTTCGGTCCCTATTTCAGCAAGATCGAGTGCTTCTGCTTCACCGAGCAGACTCTGCAGCCGGGCGAGCGCGTGGAGATGCCGGTCAGCTTCTTCATCGATCCCGCGCTGCTGGACAATCAGGCGCTCAACAAGATCAACGACATCACCCTGTCCTACACCTTCTTCCGGGCCGCCGATGACGGCGCCGCAGAGAAGCAGGTCGGGCAAGTCCATAATGGTCAGGCTGGCGGGGGCCAGCCTGACCCGCTGAATTGAACGCAGAGCCGAGACGAAGGAACGCAACGATGAGTGCAACGCACACGGATGCTCACCACGGCGCTCACGCCGGTGCCCACAAGCCCAATCATCCGTATCACCTGGTCGATCCCAGCCCGTGGCCGCTGACCGGCTCGATCGGCGCAATCGCGCTGACCTTCGGTATCGTGCAGTGGATGCACGGGCATGGCCTGTGGTGGATCGCGCCGGGCGCGGTCATCATCCTCGGCACGCTGTTCATGTGGTGGCTGGACGTGGTCAAGGAGGCGGAGCACCAGGGCCATCACACGCCGGTCGTGCAGATCGGGCTGCGCTACGGCATGTCGCTGTTCATCGCCTCGGAAGTGATGTTCTTCGCGGCGTTCTTCTGGGCATTCTTCGACGCCTCGCTGTTCCCGAAGGAAGCGATCGGCGGCGTCTGGCCGCCGGAGGGGATCCTGACCTTCGATCCGTTCTCTCTGCCGCTGCTCAATACGCTGATCCTGCTGACCTCGGGCTGCACCGTCACGTGGGCGCACCACGCCCTGCGTGAAGGCGACCGCAAGGGGCTGATCCAGGGCCTCACCATCACGGTGGCGCTCGGCCTGCTGTTCACCGCCGTGCAGGCCTACGAGTATGCCCATGCGCCCTATGGCTTCACCGACACGGTGTTCGCCTCGACCTTCTTCATGGCGACCGGGTTCCACGGCTTCCACGTGATCGTCGGCACCACCTTCCTGATCGTGTGCCTGATCCGCTCGATCAAGGGCCACTTCACGCCGGAACATCATTTCGGCTTCGAGGCCGCCGCCTGGTACTGGCACTTCGTCGACGTGGTGTGGCTGTTCCTGTTCATCTTCGTCTACATCTGGGGCGGCATCAATGCGCCGCATCCGGCTCATTAGGCGAACGGCGATTTTCGAGACGGCGAGACGATGAGCGTCTCGCCAGTCTCAGCCGGGTTCCAGTGCCGCTGCCCGCGCTGCGGGCGCGGCAGATTGTTTTCGGGTTACCTGAAAGTGGTCCCGAGGTGCGAGTCCTGTGGCCTCGAACTGGGCACGATGGACAGCGGCGACGGCCCGGCCTTTTTCGTGATGTTCATCGTCCTCATCATCACGGTGCCGCTGGTGTTCATGGTCTGGGCTCTCTTCGAGCCGCCGGTGTGGGTTCATGCCATCCTGTGGCCGATTGTCGTCATCGGCTTGTCGCTTTCCATGCTGCGCCCTGCCAAGGGCATGATGATCGGCCAGCAGTACAAGCACCGCGCCGGCGAGCACAGAAATTGATCTCATGTTGAGCAAGCTTCGTTTCCGGCCCACCCTGTGGCCGACCCTGTTTTCCGTGCCGGCCTTCATCGTGATGATCGGCCTCTGCGTCTGGCAGGTGCAGCGCATGCATTGGAAGGAGGGCCTGATCGCCGAACGCGAGGCGCGCGTCACGGCCGCGCCGGTTGCGCTCCCGGCGGCGGGCGCCGGTGATGTCGCCGGGATGGAATACCGCCGCGTGCGCCTGGAGGGCGCCTTCCTGCATGACCAGGAGCTTTATCTCGGCGCGCGCTCGCTGAACGGCAACCCGGGCTATCACGTCCTGACGCCCTTCGCGCTGGCAGAGGGCGGCGCGGTGCTGGTCGATCGCGGCTGGATCCCGATCGAGCGCAAGCCGCCGGAAACCCGCGCCGAAGGGCAGGTTGCGGGCGCCCAGGCCCTGGATGGCATCGTCCGCCTGCCGCCCGATCGCGCCTGGATGCAGCCCGACAACGAGCCCGCCAACAACATGTGGTTCTATGTCGACCTGCCCGCGATGGCGGCGGCCTCCGGCGCGGCGCTGCGCACCGACCTCTATGTCGATGCCGGCCCGGCGGAGAACCCCGGCGGCTATCCGGTCGGCAGCCAGACACGGATCGAGCTGCCCAACGACCACCTGCAATATGCCGTCACGTGGGGCTTGCTCGCCGCGGCCCTGGCGGTCATTTATGTGCTCTACCACCTCAAGCTGGAACGCGAGCGCAAGCCCGGAGCAGATCGATGAACAAGCCCCTCAGCGCGCCGGTCAGCGCCTATGCGCGGCTGGAGCAGCGCTTCCGCCGTCTCTCCGCCCTGCAGGAGGCGGCGGGCGTGCTGCATTGGGACATGGCGGCGGTGATGCCGGATGGCGGCCGCCCGGCGCGCGCCGAGCAGCTCGCGACTCTCGGCGTGGTGTGCCATGAGATCCTGACCGATCCCGCGACCGGCGACCTGTTGGACCAGGCGGAAGCGGAGGCGGCGCGCCTCACCGACTGGCAGCGCGCCAATCTTGCGGAGATGCGCCGCAGCCACACCCATGCCACGGCGCTCGACTCCGATCTGGTGGAAGCAATGAGCAAGGCGGCGACCGCCTGCGAGGCAGTGTGGCGCGAAGCGCGGCCCAAGGCCGATTTCGCCGCCGTCTTCCCGCTGCTCTCAGAGGTGCTGAACCTCACCCGCCAGGCGGCCGCCGCGAAGGCGGAGAAACTCGGCTGCAGCCCCTACGAAGCGCTGATGGACCAGTACGAACCCGGCGCGCGCGAGGCTGACATCGACCGCGTGTTCGCCGATTACGGCGCCTTCCTGCCCGAGTTCCTGCCCCGCGTGCTGGAGCACCAGGCCCGGCGCGGCAAGCCGGTCGAGCCCAAGGGCCCGTTCCCCCAGGCGGTGCAGAAGCAGCTCGCCAAGCGCGTGATGGAGCGGCTCGGCTTCGATTTCAAACACGGGCGGCTGGATGAGAGCCATCATCCGTTCTGCGGCGGCGTCCCGGAGGATGTGCGCATCACCACCCGCTACAGCGAGGATCAGTTCGTCCAGGCCCTGATGGGGGTGATCCACGAGACCGGCCACGCGCTCTATGAGCGCAACCTGCCGGCCGAATGGCGCCTGCAGCCGGTCGGCGTCGCCCGCGGCATGGTGGTCCATGAAAGCCAGTCTCTGCTCATGGAGATGCAGGCGGCGCGCAGCGCGCAATTCTGCCGGCATCTCTCAGGCCTGCTGCGGGAAACCTTCCCCGGCAATGACGAGGCCCTGTCGCCGGAGAATCTGCGGCTGATCTACAGCCGCGTGGAGCCGGGCTTCATCCGCGTCGATGCCGACGAGGTGACCTATCCCGCGCATATCATCCTGCGCTACCAGGTCGAGAAGGCGCTGTTCCGCGGCGATCTCCAGCTTGCCGACGTGCCGGGCGTGTGGAACGCGGAATTCAAGAAGCTGCTCGGCCTCGACGTGCCGTCGGACCGGGAAGGAGTTCTGCAGGACGTCCATTGGTACGATGGCGCCTTCGGCTATTTCCCCTGCTACAGCCTTGGCGCGATGACCGCCGCGCAATTGTTCGACGCCGCCTGCAAGGCGCATCCGGAGATCCCCGCGGAGATCGAGCAGGGCAAGTTCGCGAATCTGCAGGGCTGGCTCAAGGCCAATGTCCACCGCCTCGGCTCCAGCGTCACGACGCCGGAGATCGTCACCCGCGCCACCGGCCGCCCGCTCGACGTCAACGTGTTCAAGCGCCACCTGGAGCGGCGGTATCTGAGCTGAGCCGCATCACTGCGGCATGACGATTGAGCGGTCCACTGCGTCTCGCGCCGCGGATTCGAGTGCGGCATGGATCGCATGCCGGTCATCGAAACGATGGATGCCAAGCCGGTGTTGCCGGCCGATTCCGGTCGGCCATGTGGCGGGGATCGGCTCTCCAATCCGCGTCGCCCATCCAAAATCGACCAGGTACAGCCGGCCACGGAGGACCGTCAGGTTGTCGCACTTGATGTCGTTGTGGCAGCAGCCGTGCTCTTTGAGGCGGGTCAGGATGAAATCCGCCTGCGCCGGCCAGTCCGCGGGCAGATTGTACTGGCGGACCGGCTCTCCGACATAGGACATGAGGATGGTGCGCGGCGGATGCGAGAGCATATCCGGCACGATCCCGGAGCCGCGCAGCCGCTCTAGCCAATGCAGTTCCCGCTCATGGATGCCGTGCTCGGCATAGCGGCCGATCTCCTTCGCCACCACCATGCGATCGAGGTCGATCGTCACGCGCGCGATGGCCTTCTGATCGAACTGGATATCATAGCGCTCGCCCGCGGCCTCATCGACAAGGCGGGCGACCTTGCCGCCCTCGTTCGCTGGCCAATGCGGGCCGGCGATTTCCTCGGACGCGCGGCCGCGCGTCAGCGCGAATGAGCCCGGCTCGAGCCCCGAAAGGTACTCAGCAATCCGCGGGTGCAGCGGGCGCGCAGGTAGAGTTGCCTTCAAGATGCTGCCTCAGCAAAGAGGAGGAGACGCCTGGCGTCCGCTTCAGATAGACGACTTCCACGCCGCGATAGCCGCGAACCTGCTCGAAGCGGGGATGGTCCTTCCAGTCGTCGCCGACGACCAGCCGCTTGACCTCGAACCGGTCGATGTCCTTTTCCTTCTGGTCCATTTCGACCTGGATGAACACGTGGTCGACGCAATCGAGCGAAGCAACCACTTCGGCGCGCTGGGCCTCGGGCGTGACGATCGGCTTGCCTTTGATCCTGCATAGCTCGTCCGAGGGCACACCCACGACCAGCCGGTCGCCCAGCATGGCCGCTCGGCGCAGCAGGCGGGCATGGCCGACGTGAAAAAGGTCGAAGGTCCCATAGGTGAGCACCGTGCCGCGCGGCAGCGGCCTGATGCACTTCAGATCCTTTTCCGTCAGTTCGGAGTTCTTCTTCCTGATGCGCCATTCCGGACCAAATCGCCATTCGTTGTACTGCTCGATCGGGTGCGGCACGTGTACCGTGATGTCCGGATGTCCCGGCCAGTGACAGGCGATCCGGTTATCCACCAGATGCGCCGGCTTTTCTCGGTACCCGCGGTCGTTGAAGTTGACCAGGCAGCCCTCCGTCAGGCCGCGGTAGAAGTAGTAGATATCGAATATCACGTCGTTGTTGCGGGTATCGATGAACGCGCTCTGCATAGGGCGGCGGTCCCAATAGGTCTCCCGCACAAGTTTGAAGCCCTCTCGACCGAAAGCCTGGATGATCCGGGCCATCAGGTCGCGCGCCGCCTCGGCGTGCGTGAAATCGGCCGCGACCCTGATGTCTATATCGGTGTCGCCTGGGATGAAGCCGCTGTCGCGCGAGAAACCGAGCGCCGTTCCGACACCGATCCACCAGGCTAGGGCCTGCCGTGTCTCGCCGCAACGCAGAGCGTTGAGGATGCGGATTCCACGGCCGAGCGTAACCTCGGGCGCGCGGCCCTCCAGCGGAAGAATGGAGAGCTCGCGCAGCCCCCGGTAGTGGTAGCGGCTTATGTCGTGAACCAAGACCTCCGGTCCGGCCCGAAGGTGAACCCGCTCCGGATGGCGAACGGGCGCGGGGCTGCTTCTTCGCCTGACGTGCTGCCCCGCTGTCGGCTGGGGCTTTAGCCTGCGTTCGTTGTGCCGCGCAGCCGCGGCCGATCGGCCCGATGACGGCTGCCGATTGCGCCTCTTGCGCCGCTTCCCGGTCCGCCAAGCGCCCTTGATCAGCCGCCAGAGGGCGACGGCCCAACCGCCGGCGAGCACGTGTTGGGGGGAGGCAGGGTGAGGCGACTCAGCCATGGCGCGTTTTTAGGTTGAGAATCAATTTACTGCAATGGCCACGGGGTCTTCCACGCCCACCTTCGGGGACGGCCGCGTCCAGCTTTGGCCCGATATTGCGGGCTCGGCCCGCCTTGCGGGAAAGCGGCGGCCTCACTAAGGTCTGCCCCGATTTCCGGCTGAGGACCCCCAGTTGCGCTACATCTCGACCCGCGGCGGCGCTCCGGCGCTTGGCTTCACCGATGTCCTGCTTGCCGGCCTCGCGCGCGACGGCGGGCTCTATGTGCCGGAAACCTGGCCGAGGTTGACGGCGGACGAGATCCGCGCGCTGCGCGGCCTCTCCTATGAGGAGCTCGCCTTCCGCATCATGCGGCCCTTCGTGGGCGGCGAGGTCGCGGACGCCGATCTCAAGCACATGATCGATGGCGCCTACGCTACCTTCCGTCACCAAGCGGTCGTGCCGCTGAAGCAACTCGACGAGAGCCTGTGGCTGATGGAGCTGTTCCATGGACCCACGCTGGCCTTCAAGGACGTCGCGCTGCAACTGGTGGGCCGGCTCTACGATCACGTCCTGACCAAGCGCGGCGCGCGCGTCACCATCATCGGCGCCACCTCCGGCGACACAGGCTCGGCAGCGCTTGAGGCCTGCCGCGACCGCGCCGGCATCGACATCTTCATGCTGCACCCCAAGGGCCGCGTGTCGGAGGTGCAGCGCCGGCAGATGACGACCATCGGCTCCGCCAACGTGTTCAACATCGCCATCGAGGGCTCGTTCGACGATTGCCAGGACCTGGTGAAGGCGATGTTCAACGACCACGCCTTCCGGGACCGCATCAACATGTCGGCGGTGAACTCGATCAACTGGGCGCGGGTGATGGCGCAGGTGGTCTATTACGCCGCCGCGGCCGTCGCGCTCGGCGCGCCGGACCGGCGCGTCGGCTTCTCGGTGCCCAGCGGCAATTTCGGCAACATCTTCGCCGGCTATGTCGCGCGCCAGATGGGATTCGATCTCGCGGCGCTCATCGTGGGCGCCAATCGGAACGATATCCTGGCGCGCTTCTTCACGACCGGGCGCATGGAGATCACCGGCGTCGAACCAAGCCTGTCGCCCAGCATGGACATCCAGGTCTCCTCGAATCTCGAGCGCCTGCTGTTCGATCTCTACGACCGCGACGGCGCGCGCCTGGGCGAGGCGGTGACCGCCTTCCGTCGGACCGGGCGGTTCGCCGCCCCGGAGGCAACCTGGGGCCGCATCGAGGGTTTATTCCGCGCGGTTTCGCTGGATGATCCGGGCACGCTGCGCGCAATGGGCGAACTTCATCGGGAAACGGGGGAACTTGTCGACCCCCACAGCGCCATCGGCATCCATGCCGCGATGGCCTGCCGCACCGACCGGGAGACGCCGATCGTCGCGCTGGCCACGGCGCACCCGGCGAAATTCCCGGATGCGGTGGAGAAGGCCACAGGAATCCGACCTGGATTGCCCGGGTTCCTGGCCGATCTCCACGAGCGGGTGGAGCGGATGGCCGGCTTGCCCAATGACGTTCGCGCGGTGCAGGATTACGTCTTGTCCCACAGGCGTAATGATCGGAACAGTTGAATGAATTTCTCCGCGGCGGACACGGTCCGCGTCACAACCCTGCCGAACGGATTCCGCGTGGCAACCGACCGGATGGATTCGGTCGAGACCACGTCGCTCGGCGTCTGGGCCGGCGTCGGCACGCGCAACGAGCCGGCCGAACATAACGGCGTCGCGCACCTGCTGGAACACATGGCGTTCAAGGGAACCCGGCGGCGCAGCGCGCGCGACATCGTGGTGGAGATCGAGGATGTCGGCGGCTTCCTCAACGCCTATACCGGGCGCGAGCAGACCGCCTATTACGCCAAGGTGCTCGCCGACGACACGCCGCTGGTGGTCGATATCCTGGCCGACATCCTGCAGAACTCGATCTTCGATGCCGAGGAGCTGGCGCGCGAGCGCGCGGTCGTGCTGCAGGAGATCGGCCAGGCCGAGGACACGCCCGACGACATCATCTTCGATCATTTCCAGGAGACGGCCTTTCCGAACCAGGCGATGGGCCGCCCGGTCCTGGGCCGCGCGGAGATCGTGCGCGACCTGCCGCGGGACGTGGTCGCGGGCTACATGGCCAGCCGCTACCGCGCCGGGCAGATGGTGCTGGCCGCTTCCGGCCGGGTCGATCATGACTCGCTGGTGCAGATGGCGGAGAAGCTGTTCTCCGGCCTGCCGGCCGGCGCGGTGCCGTCCTCGGAGCAAGCCCGCTACCGCGGCGGCGAAGGCCGGTTCGCGCGCGAGCTGGAGCAGGTGCATCTCGTCCTCGGCTTCGAGGGCGTTACTTATACCGACCCCGATTACTACGCCGCCGCCGTTCTTTCGCAGCTCGTCGGCGGCGGCATGTCCTCGCGCCTGTTCCAGGAGATCCGGGAAAAGCGTGGCCTAGTCTACTCCATTCACTCCTTCGCCAGCTCTTATGCCGATGGCGGCATCTTCGCGATCTATGCGGGCACGGGAGAGAAGGAGGTGGCCGAGCTGCTGCCCGTCGTGTGCGACGAACTCGCCAAGGTGCCGCACGATCTGACCGAACAGGAGGTGCAGCGCGCCAAGGCGCAGTTGCGTGCCGCCACTCTGATGTCGCGCGAGAAGCCGAGCGCGCGTTGCGAGCAGCTCGCGAGCCAGCTCCTGATCTACGGCCGGCCGATCCCGCCGGCCGAATCCGTGGCGCGGATCGACGCCGTGACCGTGGCGGATGTCGCGCGCCTGGCGCGGCGCCTCACTCAATGCCAGCCCACCCTGACCTCGATGGGGCCGGTCGGCCAGGTGATGGAATACGAAGCGCTGGTCCGCCGTCTCTCTTGACGCAGATGTTCGACCTTGGGCCCAGCTATGTGCCGTTGCCGCCGGAGCTGGCCGATTCGACGGTGCGCCTGCGCCCGCCGCGCTTTGCCGATTACCGCGCCTGGCAAGCGCTGCGCGAGCAAAGCCGCACCTTCCTGGAGCCTTGGGAACCGGTCTGGGAAGGCGACATGCTGACCCGCGCCGCCTATCGCAAGCGCGTGCGGCTCACCGTGCGCGACTGGCGCGACGACCGCGGCTACGGCTTCCACATTTTCAGGACCGGGGACATGGCCCTGGTGGGCGGGGTCAACCTGACCGGCGTGCGCCGGCGCGCCGCGCAATATGCCAGCCTCGGCTATTGGATGGGCGAGCCCTATGCCAACAAGGGCCTGATGTCGGCCGCCCTGCGGCTGCTGCTGCCGTCGGCGTTCCAGGAGTTCGGGCTGCACCGCATCGAGGCAGCCTGCATTCCGGAGAATGCGCCGAGCCGCGCCCTGCTCGAGAAGTTCGGCTTTCGCCTCGTCGGTTTGGCGCGCCAGTATCTGCGCATCAACGGAGCCTGGCGCGACCACGTCCTGCATGAATTGCAGGTCGACGATCTGATCGCCTCGCGCGGGATGCTCGGCCAGACCGCGCCGAAGCCGCGCCTGGTGGACCGGCGCGCATAGCCGCAGGCATTGCGGCAGAAATCGTCCTGTTCCATGACAGGAACGGAGACCGCCAATGACGTTCAACATGCGCACCATCTGGCTTGCGGCCGTCGTCGCGCTCTGCCTGCAGGCGGATCGGGTTGCGGCGGCGGAGAGCGCGCCGGCGCAACAAGTCGCGACGCGCGCCTGCGGATCGCTGCTCGCGCGCGTCGAGGCGCTGCCCGGCACGGAGCCGGCCTTCCTGCAGAGCTACGATTCGTCCATTGGGAGCGACGGCGCGGCTGTGCCGATTCTCCCCGGCGCCTACACCTACGACAACGCGCTGGCGGTGATCGCGCTCATCGCCTGCGGGCATCGCGACGCCGCGCTCCGCATCGCCGACGCGTTGCTCGCGGTAAGCGAGGGCGACCGCACCGGCGCCGTGGGGCGCATCCGCAACGCGTACCGCCCGGGGCCCGTCACGGAGCGGCCGGTACCGCCCATGGGCTGGTGGAGCGATCTGGACCAGCGCTGGGTGGAGGATCCATACCACGTCGGTTCGGCCACCGGAAACGCCGCCTGGGCCGCGCTCGCTCTGCTCAGCGCGGCAGTGGAAAGCGGCGATGCGCGCTATCGCAGTGCAGCCGGCAGGATCGCGCGCTGGGTGGCGGCGACCGCGCTGGACCCGCGCGCGCCGGAAGGCTTCATCGGTGGAGTCTACGGCTATGACGAAACCGCGCAGCGCTTGACCTGGAAATCGACCGAGCACAACACCGATCTTGCCGCGGTGCTCGAATGGCTGGCGCGCCTGGAGCCGGACCAGGATTGGCTTCCCCTTGCCAAGACTGCGCGCGCCTTCGTCGCTGCGCAATGGGACCAGGCGGACGGCCGCTTCTGGGTGGGCACCACGCCCGACGGCATGACGACGAACCGCGACAATGCCGGGCTGGATGCGCAGCTCTGGCCGCTGCTGCTCCCGGGCGCGCCGGAGCAGTGGCGTGCGTCGCTCCGCCATGTCGAGCAGCAGTATCGCGTGTCGGGCGGGTTCGACTTCAACGACGACCGGGATGGGATCTGGTGGGAAGGGACGGCGCAGGCGGCATTGACGTATCGGGCCCTGGGACGCGCGCAAGAGGCGGATCGCCTGTTATCGAAGATCAGCGGCGAGTTCAGCCCCGGCGGCTTCGTCTGGGCGACCGACCGGTTGAAGCTGACGACGGGCTTCGCCTTGTCGCCGGCGAGCACGGTGGACGATTTCTACTACTACCGCCTGCCGCATCTCGCGCCGACGGCGTGGGCCGCCTTGGCGGCGCTGGGCTGGAATCCGTTCACGGGCGAGAGCGTGATTGCGCCGTCACGATGAGGGGCGCCAGGGCGCGTGGAGCGCGCGCGTCTAGGCGTTGCCGATGTCGCCGGAGAGCAGGCGGAAGTCGATGCCGATCTTCTCGATGCTGCGCTCCCACTTGTCGGTGAGCTGGTCATCGAAGATCAGTTCCTCGTCCGCGGGGACGCAAAGCCACGCATTGGCCTGGATCTCCGAGTCGAGTTGGCCCGGGCCCCAGCCGGCATAGCCAAGGGCGAGCAGGCTGCGCTTGGGACCCTGCCCTGCGGCAATGTCGCGCAGGATGTCGAGCGTGGCGGTCAGGCCCACGGTATCGCCGACCGCAAGCGTGGCATCGTCGTGATAATCGGCGCTGTGCAGCACGAAGCCGCGCCCGGTCTCGACCGGGCCGCCGTTGCGGATGCGGATGTGCTCGCTGGCCGGGCTGGTGGGAATGCCCAGCTGCTCCAACAGGTCCGGGAAGGAGAGGGAGCCGACCAGCCGGTTGATGACCAAGCCCATGGCGCCATCGCTGGTATGAGCGCACATATAGATGACAGTCCGGGTGAAGCGCGGATCCCGCATGGTGGGCATCGCCACCAGCAGCTGGCCGGTGATGAAGCCCTGATGTATCAGACTCTTGCCCATGGTTCTCACCTAGGGTTGGTTTGATCCGCTAGCAAGGTCGTCACCAGCACGATTTTGTGACTGATGTCGGTCTGCTCTCAACGTATTATCCTCATGGTTGGTTGGCAAATGATGAATCGCCGGAACCCGATTGGCTGCGTCATCCGGCTGGCGGTGCTCTGCATCCTCGCAGCCGTCAGCCCGATTGCGCGCGCCCATGCCGATGCTAATGGGCCCGCCAGCCAATTGTTCCAGACGCCGCAATCCAGCGCCCGATTGATCGCGGCGGTGAATGGCGCCGGCGATCTCGCCGCAATTCCCATGGCGCTGCATATCGTTCTGCAACCGGGGTGGAAGACCTACTGGCGCGCGCCGGGCGATGCCGGCTATCCGCCGCAGGTCGAAGTCGCCCCCGAATCGAGCAATGTCGCGGACGCAAAATTGTTATGGCCGGTGCCGCATCGCTTCGAGCTGTTCGGGTTGCAAACCTTCGGCTATGGCGAGCAGGTCGCGTTCCCTCTGATGGTGACGCCGAAGGAGCCTGGCGCGCCCGTCGTGCTGAAGGCGAAGATCAACTACCTCGTCTGCGAGCAGATCTGCGTGCCGCAGGAAGGCGAGCTCGCGCTCGACCTGCCGCGCGGCGCGGCGAGCCCCAGTTCGCTTGCGCCGCTCGTCAACCGCTTCACCTCGCTCGTGCCTAAGGGTGGCGATCGGCTCGGCTGGTCGCTGGATCGCGTCGCGGTGGATCAGCACAGCCGGCTCCTCATCGATGTGGCGAGCAGCAGCGAAGTGCTGAACGCGCCGGACGTGGTCGTGGAAGGGGCGCCGCATCTCTATTTCGGGCGGCCTGAGTTGGAGCTGTCGGCGGACCGCCGCAGCGCGCGCCTCGCGGTGCCGGTCGAGCGGCTCGGCAACGGCCCGGAGATCACGGACAGCGATCTCGTGCTGACCGTGTTCGACGGCGAGCGCGGCATGGAGGCGACGGCGCGCCCGGTCGCGATAACGGCGGGCGCGTCGCTCTCGTCCTGGGCCGCCATCCTGCCCATTCTCGGCATCGCGCTGCTCGGCGGCCTCATCCTCAACATGATGCCCTGCGTGATGCCGGTCCTGCTGCTGAAGCTGACCGGCGTGCTGGATCTCTCGGGGCGCGAGCAGGCGCATCTGCGCGGCGCGTTCCTGTCGACCGCCGCGGGCATCGTCACCTCGTTCCTGGTGCTGGCGGGCGGACTCATCGCGGTCAAGTCGGCGGGCGCCAGCGTCGGCTGGGGAATCCAGTTCCAGCAGCCCGCCTTCCTGGCGCTGATGGCGATCGTGTGCCTGCTGTTCGCGGCGAACATCTGGGGCCTGTTCCATGTCCCGATGCCCGCCTTCGTCGGCCGCGCCGCGGTGGCTGGCGATGCGCGCATCGGCAACGACCACGCCAAGTCGTTCTTCACGGGCGTGCTGGCGACAGCACTCGCCACGCCATGCTCCGCGCCCTTCGTCGGCACGGCGGTCGGCTTCGCGCTCTCGCGCGGCACCGGCGAAATCCTCGCCATCTTCCTGGCGCTCGGCGCGGGCCTCGCCTTGCCGTATCTCGCGGTCGCGGCGGCGCCCGGGCTGGTGAGCCTGCTGCCGCGCCCGGGCCGCTGGATGCGCTGGCTCAAGGGCCTGCTGGCGCTCAGCCTGGTCGGCACCGCGATCTGGCTCATGTCCATCATCGGTACGCAGACCGGCGTGCTCAATCTCGGCGCCGCGCTGCGGAGCCAGTCGCATTGGGTCGCGTTCGAGGAGGCGGCGATCCCCGACCTCATCGCCCGGGACAAGCTGGTCTTCCTCGACGTGACAGCCGATTGGTGCATCACCTGCCAGGCCAACAAGAAGCTGGTGATCGATCAAGACCCGATCGCCGGCCGCCTGCGCCAGGACGACGTGGTCGCGATGCGCGCCGACTGGACCAAACCCGATCCGGCGATCGCGGATTTCCTCGGCCGGCACGGGCGCTACGGCATTCCGTTCAACATCGTCTATGGGCCGGGCGCGCCGGCCGGTATCGCACTGCCCGAGCTGCTCACCACCGAAGCGGTGACGCGCGCGCTGGACCAGGCCGGAAAACGCTGAATAAGGCGCCAATTCCCGCACAAAGAATGGTCTCTTAAGCCGCTTGAGAGCGGCGGCGTCGCGGCCTATCCTCACTCCCACGCGATCACCGGGAGAAGCAGAAAGGACGGAAAATGAGCATCAAGGTCGGGGATAAGATCCCCTCTGTCTCCTTGAAGTATATCGACAAGGACGGCATGCAGACGGTGAAGACCGATGACCTTTTCAAGGGCAAGACGGTCGTGCTGTTCGCATTGCCCGGTGCCTTCACGCCCACCTGCTCGGCCAAGCACCTGCCGGGCTTCGTGCAGCATGCCGAAGCGATCAAGGGCAAGGGCGTCGACCAGATCGTCTGCCTCTCGGTCAACGATGCCTTCGTGATGGACGCCTGGGGCAGGGCGCAGAATGTCGGCGACAAGGTGCTGATGCTGGCGGACGGCAACGCGGAATTCTCCAAGGCGGTCGGGCTCACCATGGATGGCACCAATTACGGCATGGGCACGCGCGCCTGTCGCTACGCCATGGTGGTGGATGACGGCGCGGTGAAGGCGCTGAACGTCGAGGCGCCGGGCGCGTTCGAGGTGTCCAGCGCCGAATCGGTCATGAAGGCGCTGTAGCAAAGCGGTCGCAAACCGGATCGGCGGCCGCGAGGCCGCCGATTTTTCATGTACGGGTTTCGGAGTACGCAGATGAAGATGATCGCCCACAATCCGACGGAAGGCATCTATCCGGCGACCGGCGATTACGTCCATGCGATGGAGGTGCGGGAGCCCAAGCGCTTCCTGTTCGTCGCCCGCACCATGGGGCTCGATCAGGGCGGGCTCGCCGGCAAGACCCTGGCCGAGCAGCTCGACCTCATGTGGTCCAACATCCGCACCATCCTCGCCAGCGCGGACATGACTGTCGACAACATCGTGCGCCTGACCAGCTATCTGCGCGATCCCGCCTATGCGGAGGCAAACGCGAAGGCGCGGGTGAAGGCGCTGAACGGCCGCGTCATCCCCACCATCGGCATCGTCGCGCAGACGCTCTCGAGCGACTGGCTGGTGGAGATCGAGGTGATCGCGGCGGCGTAGCGAGCGCACGCATTCGCCATTTCCAACTACTGTCATCCCGGCCAAGCCGCGGAGCGGCACGGAGCCGGGACCCATGCGTGCTGATGGATCGTATGGCCCCCGGGTCGCGCAGCCTTGCCGCTTGCCCGGGATGACAGAATGGAGAGGCGTGGGGCAAGGAGCCCTACATGATGCTGGCGTCGCGCATCTGGCGGATGGCGAGCCGCGCCAGCTCGTCGGCGCGTTCGTTCTCCTTGTGGCCGGAATGCCCCTTCACCCAGTGCCAGCGCACGTCGTGGGTCTCGATGGCGCGCTCGAGGCGCTGCCAGAGGTCGACATTCTTGACCGGCTTCTTGTCGGCGGTTTTCCAGCCGCGCGCCTTCCAGCCATGGATCCAGGTGGTGATGCCGTTGCGCAGATATTCGCTGTCGGTGTGGACATGGATCTCGCACGGCCGCTTCACCGCCTCGATCGCCATGATCGCGGCCATCAGCTCCATGCGGTTGTTGGTGGTCTCCGGCTCGCCCCCGTTCATCTCCTTCTCGACCTCGCCGTAGCGCAGCACGGCGCCCCAGCCGCCTGGGCCCGGATTGCCGCTGCACGCGCCGTCGGTGAAGATCTCGACGATCTTGGGGGAAGTCTGCGCGCGCATCAGATGCCGTAGGCCGCGGCCGACTTGCACTGCCGATGGAAGGAAAGCTTGCGGCGGTATTCCAGCGGGTCCTTGGGCTGCACGAAGGCGCCGGGCGGGTGATTCAGCCAGTCATAGAGCCGCGTCAGCAGGAACCGCAGCGCCGAGCCGCGTGCCAGGATCGGCAGCGCCGCAAGCTCGTCCTGCGGAATCCCGCGATGGGAATCATAGCCCCGCACCATCTTCTGCGCTTTGGTGACGTTGAACGAGCCGTCCGTCTCGAAGCACCAGGCGTTGATGCAGATGGCGAGGTCGTATGCCAGGAAGTCGGTGCAGGCGAAATAGAAGTCGATGAGACCAGACAGCTTGTCGCCGAGGAAGAATACGTTGTCGGGGAAAAGGTCGGCATGGATCACGCCGCTCTCCAGGCCGCGTGGCCAATGCGTGTCGAGGTGGCGCAACTCCTCCGCAATCAGCGCGGCGAGGCCTTTCTCGACTTCGTCCGCGCGCGCTTCGGTCTTGCGTGCGAGATCCCGCCAGCCGGCGAGCGAGAGATTGTTCGGCCGCCGCATCGGGAAGTCGCGGCCCTTGACGTGCAGATCAGCCAGCGCCGCGCCGAGGAGCTGGCAATGGCGCTCGTTCGGGCGGCGCGGCCACATGCCTTCCAGGAAGGTGCAGATCGCAGCGGGCCGCCCGCACAGCTCGCGCAGGGCTTGGCCGTCCTTGCCGTTGAGCGGCGTCGGGCAGTTGAGCCCCTTGGACGCCAGGTGCTGCATGAGGCCGAGGAAGAAGGGCAGGTCTTCGCGCCGAACGCGCTTCTCGTAGAGCGTGAGGATGTAGCTGCCCTCGGTCGTGTGGAGCAGGTAATTGCTGTTCTCCACGCCCTCGGCGATGCCTTTGCAGGCCATCACCTCGCCGATCTGGTATTGCGCGACGAAGGCGTGAAGCTCGCTGTCCGGGACTTCGGTATAGACGGCCATCAGGCGGTCACCATCAGGCCGTCAGGGCCCGCGGCAGCTTGAAATGCGTTGTCTCCTCGGTGACGGAGATCTCCTGGATCTGCGTCAGGTAGCGCTGGCGGATGGCGGCGATCACCTCCTGCACCAGCACCTCGGGCGCGGAGGCGCCGGCGGTAATGCCGACGGTCTTCACGCCGTCGAACCACAGCCAGTCGATCTCCGCCGCGCGCTGCACCAGATACGCCCTCGGGCAGCCGGCGCCGCGCGCCACTTCCACCAGGCGCTGCGAATTGGAAGAATTGGGTGCGCCGATCACCAGCAGCAGGTCCGACCTGGGCGCGATCACCTTCACGGCCGCCTGCCGGTTGGTGGTCGCGTAGCAGATGTCCTCCTTGCGCGGCCCGTGGATCTTGGGGAAGCGGCGGCGCAGCACGTTGATGATGCCGATCGTGTCGTCGATCGAGAGCGTCGTCTGCGTGATGTAGGCAAGGCGCTCGCCGGTCGTCGAGCCGTTGGGAAGCGTGATCTCCTCGGCGTCCTCGGCGGTCTCCACCAGCGTGACCGCGCCCGGCGGCAACTGGCCGATGGTGCCGATCACTTCCGGATGGCCGGCATGGCCGATCAGGATGATGTGGCGGCCGGCGGCGAAATGCACCTCGGCCTCGCGATGCACCTTGCTGACCAGCGGGCAGGTGGCATCGAGATAGAGCAGCTTGCGCCGTTCCGCATCCTCCGGCACCGATTTGGGCACGCCATGCGCGGAGAACACGACCGGATACTGGCCCGGAATCTCCCCGAGGTCCTCGACGAACACCGCGCCCTTGCGCTCCAGTTCCTCGACCACGTGGCGGTTGTGTACAATCTCGTGACGGACATAGACCGGCGCGCCGTAGCGCTCCAGCGCGCGCTCCACGATCTGGATGGCGCGGTCCACGCCGGCGCAGAAACCGCGCGGCGCCGCCAGCAGCAAGGTCAAGGCATCTTTGGGCATGGGATCCCGTCCGTTTCCGTGCTCCATTAGACCCATTTCGGCCGCTCCGGCAACCGCCAATTGCGCATATGACGAGGCGAAATGGCGCATCCGCCTTGTGCCGGCGCGCCGGCTTCCGCTAGACTCCGTCTAGAGGTCCGGCGCGACCGAATTGCGCCGCCATCGGGGATTTTTCATGGCCGAACCGACCATCGCGCAACGGTCACCTTTCCGTTTCGACGTGATCCAGGGCAAGAGCTATTGGTGGTGTGCGTGCGGCCGGAGCAAGAACCAACCCTTCTGCGACGGCTCGCACAAGGGCAGCGAATTCTCCCCCCTTCGATATGACGCGACTGAGACGAGAACCGTCTTCTTCTGCGGCTGCAAGCACTCCGACCGCAAGCCCTTCTGCGACGGTACCCATTCCAGACTGTCATGAGTCCTGCCGACCTCTTTCAGCAACGGATCCGATGATGCACCACTCAATCATGTCGACCGGCGGCGCGCGGCGCGCCCTCGGCATCCTGGCCGGCGCGGCCGCATTGCTGCTCACCGCCTCCTGCGCGAGCCCGGAGAATCTCGCCTCCTATCCCTGTCCGCTGGTGACGCCGGTGCGCGACTTCTCCTATCTCACGAGATTCGCGGGCGGCAGCCAGGATCTGTCCGACACGCTGTTCGAGGCGCGGCTTGACGAGGTGCGCCCGGCGCCGAACTGCGTCTATGAGGAAGGCAGCGACGGCAAGCGCGCCATCGTCTATGACATCCAGTTGAAGTTTCTCGCCCAGCGCGGCCCAAAGGACCGCGAAGGGTTGGCCAGGTTCGACTATTTCATGGCGGTCACCGGCCCAGGCGGGCAACGCGTGGCGGGCGAGGTGTTCGACGCCGAGATCTCGTTCGAGGATGCGACCCAGGCCATCACGATCGAACAACTCCAGGCCAGAATCCCGCTCAAGCAGGGCGAGAACGGCGACTACTACCGGATCAGGGTCGGCTTCGCCCTGAGCGCCGAGGAAGAGGCCTACAACCGCCGGAACCCGCGTTAGCGCTCGGCAGCCCGTTCCGGCGCACTCGCTTCATCATGGTCGTGCTTGGCACGACCTCACCCAGGCTTCTACATCGCCGCTCAAGGGCCGGCTAACGCCGACTTTGACCTAAGCCGGCGCCATGACCGCGTGAATCCCCAGGAATGGTCGCGAGAATCGCGTGGGGTCTGCGTATCCAGATAATCAACAATATGGTTGACTATCAACCGGTATATTGATAGTCATACCGCCATGAGCACGGCCCCAGCCCTGCGTGTCGCCGGCGAAGCGGAGGAGAGCGAGAGCGATATCCTCGATCGGGTGTTCTTCGCGCTGTCCGATCCGGTGCGCCGCGCGATTCTGGAGCGGCTGGATCGCGCGCCTGCGCTGGTCTCGGAGCTGGCTGAGCCGTTCGACATCTCGCTGCAGGCGGTGTCGCGCCACATCCAGGTGCTGGTGCGCGCTGGACTGGTGCAACAGGAGCGGACGGGCCGCATCAGCCGCTGCCGGCTGGAGGCGGGGCCGGTGTTCAACGCGGCGGTCTGGATCAACCGCTACAGCAAGTATTGGCAGGAGCAGTTCGACGTTCTTGCCGTCGCATTGACCGAGATCGAGGAGACCCGCGCCCGGAAGAAGCCGCTGGCCAAGCGCAGGAAGCCTCGATAGATCCCTCAACCGTCCTACGAGGACATCATGTGCTGTTGTTGCACGGAGGCAGTGTTATGGATCAGCATCGAATCGTCTCGCACGACCAATGGATCGCGGCCCGCCGGGATTTCCTCGCCAAGGAAAAGGAATTCACCCGCTTGCGCGACGAGCTCAGCCGCGAGCGCCGCGCCCTCCCGTGGGAGCGCGTGGATAAGGCTTACGTCTTCGATGGCCCGGACGGGAAGGAGAGTCTGGGCGATCTGTTCGCCGGCAAGTCCCAGCTCATCGTCTACCATTTCATGTTCGCCCCCGATTGGAATGCGGGCTGCAAGAGCTGCTCCTTCTGGGCCGACAATTTCGAGCGGCTGCCCATCCACCTGAAGCACCGCGACATCACCCTGGTCACCGTCTCGCGGGCGCCGCTCGCGAAGCTTCACGCCTATCAAAAGCGCCTGGGCTGGACCTTCAAGTGGGTCTCGTCCGGTGGCAACGACTTCAACTACGATTTCCGGGTGTCGTTCGCGCCGGAGCAGGTCGAGGCCGGCGAGCTGGATTACAATTACGCCACGCTCAGGATGAAGGCGCCGGAAATGCCGGGAGTCAGCGTGTTCTACAAGGATTCGTCGGGCGCGATCTTCCACACTTATTCCAGCTATGCCCGCGGAATTGATATGCTGAACAATGCCTATCACTACATAGACCTGACGCCGAAGGGCCGCGATGAAGGTGAGGGCATCATGCGCTGGCTAAGGCGCAACGACGAGTACGAGGGCTGATCCGCAGATCAGGGAACGCGATCATGAAATACCGCGAAGCATCCGAAAAGCTCGCCGCCTATCGCAAGAACATCGCGGAGATCAGGGCCAGAATGCGCGCCACCCTGGCCGAGACGGAGCCCGAGGAGGTGCGCGACCACGCGTTCGCGACCCTCTCCGGCGAACGTAAGCTCTCCGAGCTGTTCGGCCGGAAGGACGAGTTGTTCCTGATCCACAATATGGGCCGCAAATGCCCCTATTGCACGCTGTGGGCGGACGGCTTCAACGGCGTCTATGCCCACTTGGCCGATCGCGCGGCCTTCGTGGTGTCGAGCCCGGATGCGCCCGCGGTGCAGAAGGAATTCGCGGAAAGCCGCGGCTGGCGCTTCCCGATGGTGAGCCACCAGGGAACCAGTGTCGCTACCGATCTGGGCTACGGCTCGGAGGAAAGCGGCTGGATTCCCGGCATCTCCGTTCTTCGGCGCGAGGGGAATCGGATCGTCCGCTTGTCTGACACCAACTTCCACCCGCTCGACGATTTCAGCACCGTCTGGCACATCCTCGACCTGTTGCCGGAGGGAACGGCTGGCTGGACGCCGAAATACCGATACGCCTAGGTGCGGGGCTGAGCCGACGATCTCGGCTACATGCCACGCGCCGGCTGTCGCTGCGCCGTTCCAGCCTGTCCATCGCCCTCCGGCCACAATTGCCGCACGCTTTCCGGCAGCGCTTGGCGCACCTTGTCGATCTGGCCCTTCGGGATGTGGCGGTTGAGCACGCTGAACACGCAGGTCGCGGCCTGGTCGGGATTGACGGGCCGGATGTTCTGCAGATCGGCCTCGATGCTCTTCACGAACTCCGCGCGCGAGCGGGTGATCCGCGGCTGCTCAGCCGGGCGGTAGCGGTCGTAATAGGCGCCCCGCACCACCAACGGCAACTCCGCCGCCAGATGCGCCGCCAGGTCCGGCTGCAGCCGGTCGCGCAGCGCGCGCAAGGTGGAACCCAGCACGTGCCAGGCGAACTGCCGGTCCGGCCCGAGGTCCTCGCAGATCTCCTTCAGCCAGACATTGGTGTTCTGCAAGCTCTTGTCGAATACGTCCAGGCCCGTGGCGCTCATGGTGCGAACTCCGTCGAAAGAAAGCCTGAGGTGTTGTTCCAACAAGCGGCCGTCATGCCCGTTGCGACTCGGAGATCTGCGCATTTCGTCGGTGGTTTCGACGATCCGCAGGGCCGCGCCCAATCGGCCATTTCGGTCGCATTTGCGGAACATTTGGCCGCTTGACGGCAAGCCGTCGCCGCGCGATGCTCCGCGCGGTTTCGACCGATTGCGGGAGAGATCGTCCGGCGGCCAGAGCGACCGCCGGCCGGCGCCGAAGGAGCAACCGCCCCCGGAAACTCTCAGGCAAAAGGACCGCATCGGATAAAAACTCTGGAAAGCGGGCCGCCCCACACCTGGGCAGGTTCCCACCGAAGGAGTAGAGCCAATTCCCGCCGCATCCTCGCGGCGGAAGTCGGTAAATCTCTCAGGTTCTCAGACAGAGGGGGGTTGCGAGATCGCGGAATCGTCCGTGATCCCAACCCGGAGGCTGTTTGTGAGCGCGACCGAGAGCACCGAAACCCTGAAGCGGACCCCGCTTTACGATCTGCACCTCGAGATGGGCGCCAAGATGGTGCCGTTCGCCGGCTACGAGATGCCGGTGCAATATCCCATGGGCATCCTGACCGAGCATCAGCATACCCGCAGCGGCGCCGGGCTGTTCGATGTCTCGCATATGGGCCAGATCAAGCTGCGCGGCGAAAGCTACGCGCAGGTCGCGGCCGCGCTGGAGCGGCTGTGTCCCGCGGATTTCCTCGGCCTCGCGCCGGGGCAGCAGCGCTACTCCTTCTTCACCAACAACGCTGGCGGCATCCTCGACGATTTGATGGTGACGCGCGCCGGCAATGGCGATGATCGGGACTACCTGATCATGGTGGTGAACGCCGCCGGCAAGGAGCAGGACCTCTCTCACCTCCAGGCGAACCTCAATAACCGCTGCGAGGTCGAACCGATGTTCGACCGCGCGCTGCTGGCGTTGCAGGGGCCGCGCGCCGGCGCGGTCATGGAGAAGATCGCGCCCGAGAGCGTGACGATGAAGTTCATGACCGGGCGGCCGCTCAATGTCGGCGGCACCGAATGCTTCGTCACCCGCTCCGGCTATACCGGAGAGGACGGGTTCGAGATCTCCGTCGCCCATGACCAGGTGGACAATGTCGCGCGCAAGCTGCTGGGCGACATGGAGGTGAAGCCGATCGGTTTGGGCGCGCGCGATTCGCTGCGCCTGGAAGCCGGCCTTTGCCTCTATGGCAACGACATCACGGAAACCACTACGCCGGTCGAGGCGAGCCTGGTCTGGGCCATCCAGAAACGCCGGCGCGAGCAGGGCGGGTTTCCCGGCGCCGGCATCGTACAGCGTCAGCTCGCCGAGGGTGCGACGCGCAAGCGCGTTGGCATCCTGCCGGAAGGCAAGGCGCCGGCCCGCGCGCATACCGAGATCGCCAACGAGCATGGCGAGGTGGTGGGCGAGGTGACCTCCGGCGGCTTCGGCCCGACAATCGGCGGGCCGGTCGCCATGGGCTATGTGCGTTCGGATCTCGCCGCGATCGGAACGAAGTTGCAATTGATGGTGCGGGGCAAGGCCTTGCCGGCGAAGGTCGCCGCCATGCCCTTCGTGCCGCACCGCTATCATCGCTGAAGGGGAGACGAGGGATATGAGCGAAGTCCGTTACAGCCAGGAACATGAATGGGTGAAGCTGGAAGGCGACACCGCGACCATCGGCATCACCCACTACGCGCAGGAGCAATTGGGCGACGTGGTGTTCGTCGACTTGCCGGAGGTCGGCAAGAAGGTGGAGAAGGGCAAGGAGCTGGCGACCGTGGAATCCGTGAAGGCCGCGAGCGAGGTCTACGCGCCGCTCTCCGGCGAGGTGGTGGAGGTCAACAGCACGCTCAGCGAGACGCCTGCCACCGTCAACGAGGACGCGCTCGGCGCGGGCTGGTTCGCCAAGCTGAAGGTGTCCGACAAGAGCCAGTTCGGGAGCCTGATGGACGAGGCCGCCTACAAGAAATACGTCGAGGGGCTGCACTGATGCGCTATCTTCCCCTGACCGACGACGATCGCCGTGGCATGCTCGCTGCGATCGGCGTGCCGTCGGTCGATGCGCTCTACAGCGACGTGCCGCGCAAGGTCCTGCTGGATGGGCCGGTCGACCTGCCGGGCTTCAAGAGCGAGCTCGAGGTGGAGCGCCACATCGGCGCCCTGGCCGCGAAGAATCTGGGCGCCGCCTCCTGCCCCAGCTTTCTGGGCGCGGGCGCCTACCGTCACCACATTCCCGCCGCGGTCGATCACCTGATCCAGCGCGGCGAGTTCCTCACCTCCTACACGCCCTACCAGCCGGAGGTGACGCAGGGCACGCTGCAATACCTGTTCGAGTTCCAGACCCAGGTGGCGCTGCTCACCGGGATGGATGTCGCCAACGCCTCCATGTATGACGGCGCGACCGCGACCGCGGAGGCGGTGATGATGGCGAACCGGGTCACGCGCCGCCGCCGCGCCGTGCTGTCCGGCGGCCTCCACCCGCATTACCGCGAGACGATCGAGACCCACGGCCGCTTCACCGGCTTCGAGGTGACGTCCGCGCCGGCCGATGCGAATGGAGCGGAAGATCTCGCGAAGCAGATCGACGGGAACACGTCCTGCGTCGTGGTGCAGAACCCCAGCTTCTTCGGCCACGTGCATGACCTCTCCACGCTGGCCAAGGCTTGCCATGATGCGGGCGCGCTGCTGGTCGTGGCCGTGACCGAGATCGTGTCGCTCGGCCTCGTCACGCCGCCCGGCGAGATGGGCGCCGATATCGTGACGGCGGAGGGCCAGTCGCTCGGCGTGCCTTTGAGCTTCGGCGGCCCCTATGTCGGCTTGTTCGCGACGCGTGACAAGTTCATCCGACAGATGCCCGGGCGCCTCACCGGCCAGACCGTCGATGTGGAGGGCAAGCGCGGCTGGGTGCTGACGCTCTCGACCCGCGAGCAGCACATCCGCCGCGAGAAGGCGACCAGCAACATCTGCACGAATTCCGGCCTCTGCGCTTTGGCGTTCAACATCCATTTGACGCTGCTCGGTGAAACGGGACTCACCAAGTTGGCCGAGATCAACCATGCCACGGCGTCACGGCTGGCGGATCGCCTGGGCGCCATTCCGGGCGTGACGCTGCTGAACGAAACCTTGTTCAACGAATTCACCCTTGCGCTTCCCAAACCTGCGGCGGAGGTAGTCGAGGCGCTGGCGAAGCGCCGCGTGCTCGGCGGCGTGCCGGTGTCGCGCCTCTATCCGGACGATCCATCGCTGGCGAACCTGCTGCTGGTCGCTGCGACCGAGACGGTGAGCGATGAGGACATTGCGGCCTACGAGGCGGCGCTGAAGGAGGTGCTGAAATGAGCACCCCGACGCAATTCCAGGCTGCGCCGATGCAGGGCGAGCGCCGCGTGCGCACGATCTCCGGCAACAAGGGCCTGCAGATCGAAGAGCCCCTGATCTTCGAGCAAGGCATGAAGGGGCGCAGCGGTGTCGACCTTCCGGCGGTGCCTCAGCACAAGGACCGCCTTGGCGCCCTGAAGCGGAAGGGCGAGATCGGACTGCCGGGCCTCAGCGAGCCGCAGGTGGTGCGGCACTACACCAAGCTGAGCCAGAAGAACTACGCGATCGACATGGGCGTCTATCCGCTTGGCTCCTGCACCATGAAGCACAACCCGCGCCTCAACGAGAAGATGGCGCGGCTGCCCGGCATCGGCGATCTCCATCCGATGCAGCCGATCTCGACCGTGCAGGGCGCGCTGGAGCTCATCGACCAGCTCGCGCACTGGCTCAAGACGCTGACCAATATGCCTGCGGTCGCGATGTCGCCGGCCGCGGGCGCCCACGGCGAATTGTGCGGCATCATGACCATCCGCGCGGCGCTGCTCGCCAGGGGCGATGCGCGCAAGCGCATCCTGGTGCCGGAATCAGCGCACGGGACGAACCCCGCGACGGCTGCTGCCTGCGGCTACGAGGTGGACCCGGTGCCCGCCGACGATCGCGGCCGCGTCGATCTCGCCGCCTTCAAGGCCAAGCTCGGCCCGGATGTCGCCGGCACCATGATCACCAATCCGAACACCTGTGGGCTGTTCGAAAACGACATCATCGACATCGCCGATGCGATCCATGGCGTCGGCGGCTACTTCTATTGCGACGGCGCGAACTTCAACGCCATCGTCGGTCGCGTCCGGCCGGGCGATCTCGGCATAGACGCCATGCACATCAACCTGCACAAGACCTTCTCGACGCCTCATGGCGGCGGCGGGCCGGGCTCCGGCCCTGTCGTGCTGTCGGCGGCGCTCGCGCCCTATGCGCCGGTGCCCTACGTCGTGCACGGCCCGAATGGATTCGCGCTGGTGGAGCGCGGTGAGCAGGCCTTCGGCCGCCTCAAGGGGTTTCATGGCCAGATGGGCATGTTCGTGCGCGCGCTGGCCTACATGATGAGTCACGGTTCGGACGGCCTGCGCCAGGCCTCGGGCGATGCGGTGCTCAACGCCAACTACATCCTCGCCGGCCTCAAGGACGAGATGACGCCGGCCTTCCCCGGCACCTGCATGCACGAGGCCTTGTTCAACGACGAGTTCCTGGAGGGCACGGACGTCACCACGCTCGACTTCGCCAAGGCAATGATCGACGAGGGCTACCACCCGATGACCATGTATTTCCCGCTGGTGGTGCATGGCGCGCTGCTGATGGAGCCGACCGAGACCGAGAGCAGGGACGGCCTCGACCGCTATGTCGAGGTGGTGAAGGGCCTGGCGAAGCGCGCCAAGGCGGGTGATGCCGCGTATTTCAAGGGCGCGCCCTACCACACCCCGCGCCGGCGCCTGGACGAGACGCTGGCCGCGCGCCAGCCGGTGCTGCGCTGGAAGCCGGAGGCGCCGAAAAAGGCGGCGGAATAGGAGGAAGCAGGTTGTATCTTCGCGTTCGGCGCTCAAATAGGGAGCATGTACGCGAAGACGGCTGGCGCGATCGGAATCGGTGTTGCCATCGGCGTTGCGATCGGCGCCGTGATCAATAACATCACCATGGGGATCGGTATCGGCATCGCGATCGGGATCGCGATGGGCCTTGCCGGGCGATCCCCAGACGACCGCGGCTGAGCATGTGGGAGGGATCGCGATATGGCGACCGGAAGCAAGACCGCTCTGCTGCTGATCGACGTCCAACAAGGCATGTTCGGGCCGAATGAGGTCTGTCACGAGCCGGAGCGCTTGCTGGCCAATGCCGCGAACCTGCTCGCCCGCGCCCGCGCCGCCGGCGTGCCAGTGTTCCACGTGCAGCATTGCGAGGAGAGCGGCTTCGTCCCCGGCAGTCCGCCCTGGCAAATTCGGCCGGAGGTCGCACCGCGCGAGGGCGAGCCGGTGACGGAAAAATGGGCCTGCAGTTCCTTCTACGATACCCGGCTCGACGAGCGGCTGCGCGCCGGCGGCATCGGTCGCCTGCTGATCGCGGGGCTGCAGACCGAGTTCTGCATCGACACCGCCTGCCGCGTGGCGCAGAGCCTCGGCTACAAGGTGACGCTCGCCGCCGACGCGCACTCCACCATGGACAGCCCGACGCTCAAGGCGGACCAGATCATCCATCACCATAACCGGGTGCTGTCCGGGATCGTGGAGCGCGTGGCGCCGGCCGCCGAGATTGCGTTTTAGCCGCGTTCACAGCCGGCGCCTCGCCCCAACCCGACGAGCGGTCAGTAGTCCCAGAAGCTGGCTACCCAGCGAAAGGCGTCGCCATCGACCGCCACCCGGCCCACGGACGGGAACGGCAGGTGGGTCGCCACCAGCAGCTCCCCGGTCGCCGCCGCCTCCCGCAACAGGCGGACCCGGACGCGAACCGACTCCTCGGGATCGTGCTCGAAGCCGTTGTGCCAATCGGGGTGGTCGAACCCGACCGGGAATATGGCGTCACCGAGGAAGGTCAGCCGCTCGCCGCCGGATGTCAGGCGGACCACGCTGTGCCCCGGCGTGTGGCCGCCGGTGCGCCAGACGAGCACCCCCGGGGCTACCTCATGCTCCTCTTCGAAGATCCGCAGCTGGCGCTGATACTCGTTCGCGAACCGCCTGGCGGTCGTTCGCAGCACGCCCGGGACCGGCCCCGGCATGGAGGTGTGCGAGAAATCGGGTTGCGTCCAGAACGCCACCTCGGCGGCGGCCACGTGGACCCGCAGATCCGGACGCAGTTGCTTCTTCACCTCGTCGACCAGCAGCCCGCCGACATGGTCCATGTGCATGTGGGTCACCACCACGTCGGTCACGGAGGCGAGATCGATGCCGGCCGCCTCCAGCCGCTTGGGGAACTGCCCGGCCCGCGGGAAGCCGGGGAACTGCCCGCCCAAGCCGGCGTCGACGAGGATGGTCCGTTCGCCGCTGCGCACGACGAGCACGTTCAGCGGCCAGTCGAATGCGTCCGGCGGCAGGAACATGTCCTTGAGCCAGGCGGCGCGGACATCCGGGTCGGCATTGGTGGCCAAGGTGGCGGTCGGCAGAGGGAGCACTCCATCGCTGACCACCAGCACATCGATCTCGCCGACCCGTAGCGCATAGCGCGATGGAACCAGCTCCTCCGTTTTCCGGCTACGGGTATGGGGAGTGATGTCCATGTTCATTTTAGCCTCCTGCTGACCTGACTGGCCCTCCGGCCGATGCGGTGTTCGAGTGAGCGGAGGATGCCGGCAAGGCGATGGGAAATCCTTGCGTCGACCTTGAGCCGCCATTGAATTTCGCCTGATTATCCGTCCAAGAGGCGCCACTGTCCGGTTGTCACGCGAGGCCAGGGACCGCTGGAGCGAAAGAGGACGACGACAAGTTCGTGGGCTGCTTTGGCGTATTCCACAATCAGGCTGGAGCCTAACCGCGGGACACGAATCGAGCGGCCTGTTGTTTACGGCCAGCCACCGGAGGATTGTGCCATGCGATATGCCTCAAGCGCGGAAGAGCGCAACGCATTCCCGGTTTCGGCCGGCATCCTCCTCGGCCTGGGCCTCGGCGGCTTCTTCGATGGCATTGTGCTGCACCAGATCCTGCAATGGCACCACATGGCGACCAGCGCCGGCTATCCGCCGGACAGCGTGGAGAACCTGGAACTCAACACGCTGCTCGACGGGCTTTTTCATGCGGCGACCTGGCTGTTCACCGTCGCCGGCCTGTTCATCCTCTGGCGCCGCGCCCGTCATACGCACGTGGACTGGAACGCCAAGTGCCTGTGCGGATCGTTCCTGATCGGCTTCGGCCTGTTCAATCTGGTGGAAGGCATCATCAACCACCAGATTCTCGGCCTGCACCACGTCAACGAGACCGTGCCGCGCGACCAGTGGATCTACTGGGATATCGGCTTCCTGGTTTGGGGCGCCCTGATGCTGCTCGGCGGCTGGTGGATGCTGAAGCGCGCGCGGCGCGCGCCTGCCGACACGGACGAACAGGCGCCGCGCCCCGCCGGCCCGGTCCGCGCCGCATCCCGGCGGAGCTGAACGAAAAGGCCCGGGATCGCTCCCGGGCTTCCGTGTCTCTGCGCCGTTTCGGCGGGGTCAGTGGAGCTTCTTCTCCACCTCAGCGATCGCCTGGTCGATCAGGATGCCGCTGCGCACGCCGTCGATCTGGCTCTGGATGATGCGGGCCGCCGCCGCGGTCGCGACGTCCACCGCCTCGCGCCGCACCTCGGCGACAGCCTGGGCCTCGGCCTGGGCGATCTTCTCCAGCGAGGCCTTCTCGCGCCGCGCCAGGTTCTCCTCCAGCTTCTTGCCGGAATCCTTGATCTGCCGTTGCGCCAGGGCCTTGGCGCTGGAGATGATCTCCTCCGCCTCGCGCATGGCGTCGCGCTGCTTGCGCTGGTACTCGGCGAGCAGGGCCTGCGCCTCGTCCTTCAGCTTCTGCGCCTCGTCGAGGTCCGACTTGATCTTCAGGGACCGCCGGTCGAGCATCTGGGCCAGGGCCTTCCACAGCTTCGGCCCGGCCAGCACGACGAAGATCACGAAGCCGAGATAGACCCAGGTATGCGGGTTCTCCAGGATCGCGTGCAGGCCGCCGCCATGCTCCTCGCCATTCATCGCGCGCGCTCCTTCATCACGCTGTCGACGGCCTGGACAACCGCGCCGGCATCGGCAGGCGCGCCCACCAGCTTGCCCGCCATCATCCCCGCCACCTCGGCTGCGACGCCACGGACGTCCGCCAGCGCCTGGGCCTTGGCGGTCCGGATGCCGGCTTCCGCCGCGGCGGTCTGGTCCGCCATCTTGCGGCCGAACTCCGCCTCGCGCGCCGCTGTCTCGGCGGCGATGTCGGCCGCCGCCTTGGCGAGCGCCCCCTGGGCCTGGGCCCTGGCATCGGCGATCGCCTTCTGATAGGCCGCGAGGACCTGGGCGGCCTCCTCCTTCAACGCCTCGGCGCGCTGCAGGTTGCCGTCGATCCGATCCTCGCGCTGGGCGAAGATCCCGTTGATGCGTGGCAGGATCAGCTTCGACATCAGCAGGTAGAGGGCCAGGAACGTGATTCCCAGCCACACCAGCTGCGGCGCGAAATAGGTCGGATCGAACTGCGGCATGACGCTCTCTCCGCGGCCCCGGAGATCCCGTGACCGGGACCTCGCGGGCGGCCGCCTACCCGGATGGTGCGACTAGACGAACAGGATGATCATCGCCACGACGAAGGCGATGAGGCCCGTCGCTTCGACCAGGGCGAAGGTCATCATCATGCGGCCGAACCACTTTTCGGCAGCGGCCGGGTTGCGGACCGCCGCGTTCAGGTAGTTGCCGAACAGGACGCCCAGACCCGCGCCCGCGCCGCCCAGGGCGATCACGGCCAGACCCGCGCCGATATACCGTGCTGCTTCGACTTCCATTTTACTCTTCCCTTCTCAGCTTTGGGGTTGCGTTGCTCGATCAGTCGCGATGGCCGCACGGTCAGTGCAGATGGATCGCGTCGTGGAGATAGATGCAGGTGAGGATGGTGAACACATAGGCCTGCAGGCAGGCGATCAGCAGCTCAAGGCCGAAGATCACCGTCACGAAGGCGAGGGGCACCCAGCCCGCCCAGATGCCGAGGGCGAACACGAAGCCGCCGATCACCGTCAGCATCACGTGGCCCGCCACCATGTTGGCGAACAGTCGGACGGAGAGGCTGAGCGGCCGGATGAAATAGGACAGCACCTCGATCGGGATCATCAGCGGCAGCAGCCAGACCGGCGCGCCCTGCGGCACGAAGTAGCTGAAGAAGTGCAGGCCGTGCCGGACGACGCCGATGATCGTCACCATGAAGAACACGAACAGCGCCAGCGCGGCGGTGACGACGATGTGGCTGGTGACCGTGAAGGCGCCCGGCAGCAGGCCGAACAGGTTGCAGAACAGGATGAACATGAACAGCGAGAACACGAAGGGGAAGTATTTGCGCCCCTCGTTGCCGACGTTCTCCTTGAGCAGGCCTGAGACGAAGTCGTACATCCCCTCGCACAGCGACTGCCAGCGCCCGGGGACGATCGCCTGCTTGCGCGTGCCCAGCAGCATGAACGCGGTGATCCCCGCAACCGCGAGAACCATCCACAGCGCCGAGTTGGTGAAGGAGACATCGAGGCCGCCGATATGGATCGGACCGCCCAGCGGATGAATCTCGAATTGCGCGAGCGGCGAATGCGCTTCTGCCACGATTGACCCCGTCCTTGTCTCGGACCCTTCACCAGGTCCTTGTCAGTCCCGTTTATCCATCCGCCGCTGCATGTCCCTGGACAATCGCACGACGTTGAAAATCCCAGCCGCCAGTCCCAGGAACATGAAGACCAGCATGAACCACGGCTTGGTGCCCATCTGCGTATCGATTAGCCATCCCAGGCCGAGGCCGACGCAGATACCCACCACCAGTTCGATGCTCATCCGATAGCCGACGCCGGCGAGGGAGTCGTTATACGAGCCGTTCTTCGATCCCTCTTCGCGCCCATCGATCCGCTCACGCGCCGCTTTCAGCTTCGCCTCGAGCTGGTCGAGATCACGCGGGTCTCCCTCGGTCATCGCCTCGGTCGGTCCCTGGGTCGTTGAAGAAGCGCCCCCGTCACAACACCACACGCCGCCGCCGATCATCGACCGGCGCACGCGCGGCGGAACATACGGACGCACCCCAGGCCTGTCAAGGCGATTCGCCTCAGCGCAAGGCCTTGAAACAGCGAGCAGATTTGCGTTTTCCGAGGCCTCTGCGCAAGCTGTCGCAGGGGGCTTACGCTAGGCTTTTCGCGCCTTTCCTGATGGCGCGCAGGCAGAGCTGGTCATAGGCGATGGTGGCGGCCGCGATGGCTGTGATCTCAGCCTGGTCGTAGGGCGGCGCCACCTCCACCACGTCCATGCCGACGATGTTGAGGGATCCCAGGCCCCGCAGGATGGCGAAGGCCTGCGCCGTCGACAGGCCGCCGGCCACCGGCGTGCCGGTGCCGGGCGCGAAAGCGGGGTCGAGGCAATCGATGTCGAAGGTCAGATAGGCCGGGTGCTTGCCCACGATCTTCTTGATCTTTTCCAGCGCGGCGGCCGGGCCCTTCTCGTGCACTTCCGGCGCGCCGATGATGGTGAGGCCCATCTTGTCGTCGACCCAGGTGCGGATGCCGGTCTGCACCGAGCGCTCGGGGACGATCAGCCCCTCCTTCACCGCGCGATAGAACATGGTGCCGTGATTGAGCTCGACGTCCTTGCCCTCGACCTCCGGCCAGGTGTCGGGATGGGCGTCGAAATGCACCAGCGCCAGCGGCCCGTATTTGGCCGCATGTGCCTTCAGCAGGGGGTAGGTGATGAAATGATCGCCGCCGAAGGTGGTCAGAAAAACGTCATGCTCGATGATCTCGGCGGCCGTGCGCGCGATCGCGCCGGGGATAGTGTGCGGCATGGCGGCGTCGAAATAGACGTCGCCGTAATCCACCGCCTGCACGTGATCGAGCGGATTGAACCCGTGCGGGAAGCTCTTGAGTTCGCAGAGCTGCGCCGATCCCTGGCGCACGCCCTGCGGCCCGAACCGCGCGCCGGGGCGGAAGGTGGTCGCGGTGTCATAGGGCACGCCCAGGAACACGTGGTCGGCATGCGCCAAGTCGCGCGAAGAGGGCACGCGCAGGAAGGTGCCGATATTGGAGTAGGTCTGCTGCGCGATCAAAGTGGGCCGGGCCGGCTGGGTCGGCTTCGCTCCCGGCGCGGTCCCCTGCCGCATGATCTTGTTCTTGGCCATCTGCGTGCCTCGTCCCCGGAATGACTGCTGGCGTGACGCTAGGGAAGGGAAGGCGCGCTGGCAAGTGGCGAGCGCTCTCAAGTGAGGCACCATTGTGTGACCCCGACTCTCGACAGGACCGTGATCGCCACTTAGAAACACGGGGTAAGTGGGGGTGCATTGCCGGACAATATCGAGTCGGGAAGGCCGTCTGCTATGGCTGCAGGAAAGGGGGCGAGCGTGCACGAACTCTTGCGTATCTACGCGCAGCGAATCAGGGATTTGCGCCGAGCTGATCCCGACGTGCCAGAAACGGCACTTGCACCGGCGTTTCAGCAACTGCTCGAGGGCATTATTGCCCGCCTACCGGCGGGGCGAAGGTTGACGGTCTCGCCTGAATATCGGAATCCCGGGGTAGGGCGGCCAGACATTGCGCTCGCAAGAGCAGGTACTCCGCCGCGAGCGTTCGTCGAACTCAAGGCTCCCACCAAGCCAGCCGATCCAAGGCGCTGGCGCGCTCAGGATAAACGACAGTTCGAACGATTTCAGGAGTTGCGCTGCTGGGGTACCTCCAATTTCGTGGAATTTCACCTTCTCCATCGTGATGAGGACCAGGGGAACGCAATCATAATTCCTGAGCGCGCCTTTCGTCCAGACCAAGAGGACGCGCGGGCAAACCGCGTAATCGACGCCCACGACCCAGCGCCTTTCCTGCGCATGGTGCAATTGCTTGTTGCAGGTGCAGGGCAAGAACCGAGCGCACGCGACGCCCAGCACCTTGCGGAGCTGATGGCACATTCGGCAAGGCTCGTCCGTGGAATTGTGCGAGACCGTCTAGCAGAGCTCCATGCTGAAGGAACTGTTCGACACGCTTTGTTGCAGGTCAGGCAAGAGTTTCGTGATGTGCTCTATGCTCACCCTGAAGCTGGCGGGTACAACGCGAGGGATTTCGACGAGCTCTTTTCTGCAGCCTTTGCGCAGACGCTCGCATTTGGCCTGCTGTTGGTCCGGGAAGCAACTGGTCAGTCGGTTGGAGCGGATGCATGGCAGCACATGCCAGAGGAGCATCCATTGATGCGGACGGCTCTACGCGTGTTGAGCCTTGATGAACTGGTTCGCGACGTCGGCATCGGTTTCCATGTCATGTGCGATACAGTCAACAGCTTTGCGCCCGAGATTCTCGTTGCTCGACCAAGGAGGCGCGATCCTATCCTCTATTTCTATGAAGATTTTCTGCAAACGTTCGACCCCGAAGGGCGCGAACGTTATGGCGTCTACTATACTCCGGTTGAAGTGGTGCGGTACATGGTCGGCGCGCTCGATAGATCCCTGCGCGAAAACCTCAGCACAGAAGGATTGCGAGATGAGAACGTGACAATTCTCGACCCTGCGACGGGGACCGGTACGTTCCTACTCGGAATCGCAGAGCGAGTGAGAGAGCAGGCGCGGGCAGAAGCTGGCGAAGGTATGGCGGCCCTCGCACTGCAGGACCTTGCTTCACGCATGTTTGGTTTTGAGCTGCTGGTCGGGCCTTATGCCGTAGCGCACTACAGGCTACATCACGCATTGCGCACCCCACATCCCGATGGGGAGCCTGCGAGATTGCCACGGCTTGGGGTATACTTGGCTGATACACTGGCCGAGCCGGGTGCTGCCGCGCCATTGGGCCCGCTTGGCTTCGTATCCGAAGGCATTGCGGAAGAGCGACGCGAAGCCAATCGGATCAAAGCGCAACAGTCCATATTGGCAATCATCGGCAATCCGCCGTATCGCAGGCTTGAAGAAGGCGAGAATCGAACTCTGGTTGGCGATTGGCTCGATGTGCTTTGGGATGACCTTAAGGAACCCGTGCGCGATGCGGGAGAAGGAGGCCAACTCAACACCTTCCCCGAATTGTCCGTTGCCTTCTGGCGCTGGGCGATTTGGAAGCTGTTTGAAGCGGAGAATGCGCCAAGCCGAGGCGTAATTGCATTCATCTCGAACCGCAAGTTCTTGACCGGATGGCCGTATGCGGGATTACGCAGGATGTTGCGCGAGCGATTCGATCGAATTGAAATCATCGATCTTCGCGGCGACGTTCGACGGGGAGAGCGCGCTGGTGTTGATGCGGATCAAGGAGTTTTCAACATCATGGTGGGTACTGCCATCACTCTGGCCATCGCGGACGGGAGCAAGGCCGATGGGGAAGCAGCCGATGTTTACTATCAGGATAGTTGGGAGAGGCGCCTTTTCTCGCGTAGGGAAAAGCTTGACTGGCTAATGGGGAGGGCTGAAGCCGGCACGCCGTCCGCCCCCGTCTTGGTTACTCGTGGCGTGCTTGAAGATATGCGCCCGATGCCATTTCTGAATGGAGAACTGGTTAGCCTACATGAGTGTTTTTTGTTCTACCGGAGCGGCCTTCAAACCAAACGCGATGATCTAGTGTACGATCCATCGATCGATCGTTTACGTGATCGCATCAGGACGTTTGTTGCGGCGGGTGACAATCGTGCGAGGGAGATGTTTCATGATACACGGGACCGCAACTGGGCGGTTGCGAGGGCCATTCCCTTCGATAGGCGACATATCTATCGAGTAGCGTATCGACCGCTGGACAATCGTTACCTGTACAATCACCGAAGCTATGGCGACTTTTTAAGACCAGAACTTCAAGAAGTCTGGGGCAACAACAATGTGGGCCTTTACGCATTGCCAAATGGCACCGGGGCTGGTCCAGCGGTCTGGTGCCACGGCCTGCTACCTGACTATCACGCTTTTCGGGGCAGCTATGGTGGCTTCGCATTCCCCTTGTACGATAGACGGCCAAACGTCGCCGGTCCAAATGTTGCATCGGCGCTAGTGGCGAACCTAAGTGCCGCTTACGGCGAGGCAGTGAGTCCTGAAGATGTATTCGATGCAATTTTGTGCCTCCTTTCTGCCACGTCTTATACCCTTCGGTTTGCAGAAGACCTTGAAGACGTCTTCCCTCACGTCCCATTCCCTGCTGAGCATGCAATCTTCTTGCGCGCCGCTGAATGCGGCCGCGAAATTCGAGCGGTTGAGACTTCTTCACGCCAACCTGATGCAGAGTATCGTCAAGATCGCTTCGTACGGATCGCTAGCGAGCCTCGCGGCGTCGTAGCGCCGGTTGAGTATGCTGACGGGGAAATCAGGCTTTGCGGCGATGCAACTGGCCGGATCACTGGCCTGCCTCAAGCTGTATGGGACTTTTCAGTGAGTGGATATCGGCTTGTCCCTCGCTGGTTAGAGGCGAGAACTGGCTTGACGGCGGATCTCGCGCTCGTTCGTGAGTTGCGCGATATCTGTGCGCGGATTGCGGAACTCATTGATCTCTTTGGTGAGGCCGATATAGTACTGGATGCGACACTGAACGAAACGCTTACACGTGAGGCGCTGGACATTGGGCGCGGAAGATAAATTACGGATGCGGGATGAAAGCGATCTATTCGGGAATCAGCCGGTGCAGGGAAGCCTGTTCGGTTCTGGAGAGGACCGCTTGCAAGCACAGCGTCAGAGTTCAGTTCCTGACCCGGAGGCGGTTCGCTTGAAGCTAAGATCACTTCTTCAGAAAGCGCGTTCGGCCGAGAAAATGCCTTGGTCGGAAAGGGATGCTCGCATGTGGCAGACGGTCTTCCCTAACATGGCAAAGTGGCTTCCAGAAGACGAAGCCGAACAGCTGCGCTTCGAGTTCGAGCGAGAAATGGGGCGTCTGCAGCGCGTTGCGTAACGCACGCTGCATATTCTACGCTCCTCGGCTGCCTCTGTAACGCCCCTCCGAGGGCTCAGGAAGGGACGTTAAGCACCTCACTGCGCCGCCTTCAGCTCGTGCGCGTCCTGCAGGTCCACCGACACCAGTTGCGAGACGCCGCGTTCTGACATGGTGACGCCGAACAGGCGGTTCATGCGGGCCATGGTCAGGCGGTGGTGGGTGATGACCAGGAAGCGCGTCGCCGTGGTGTTGCCGAGTTCTTCGACCAGGTTGCAGAAGCGCTCGACATTCGCGTCGTCCAAAGGCGCGTCGACCTCGTCCAGCACGCAGATCGGCGCCGGGTTGACCAGAAACACGGCGAACAGCAGGGCGAGGGCGGTCAGCGCCTGCTCGCCGCCCGAAAGCAGCGACATGACTTGCAGCTTCTTGCCCGGCGGACTGGCGAGGATCTCGAGGCCGGCCTCCAGCGGATCTTCCGCTTCGGTCAGCGCCAGATGCGCGCGGCCGCCGCCGAACAGGCGCGTGAACAGCGTCTCGAAATGGCCGTTGACCAGCTCGAACGCGGCCAGTAGGCGCTCGCGCCCTTCGCGGTTCAGGCTGTTGATGCCCTGGCGCAGGCGCGCGATGGCGTTGACCAGGTCCGAGCGCTCGGTCTGCATGCCGGCCAATTGCTGGTCCAGCTCGTTGGATTCGACTTCGGCGCGCAGGTTGACCGGGCCGATGTTGTCCCGCTCGCGCAGCAGCTTGTGCAGCTTCTGCTCGACGCTAGCCTTGTCGGGCAGCGGCTCGCTGGGATCGAGCTGCGCCAGCGGCAGCACGTCCGCCGGCGAGCATTCCAGGCGCTCGCGGATGCGCTCGGTCAGCGCCTGCTCCGCCTCGCGCGCCTGCTCGACCGCGGATTCGGAGCGCACCTTGTTCTCGCGCATCTCGGCGAGGCGATGCTCCTCCGTCTTCAGCGCGCGGTCCGACTCGGTGAGGTGGTTCTCCGCATTCGCCAGCGCATCGGCCGCGTCGCGGCGCGCCTGCTCGGCGCTGGAGAGCAGGCTCAGCAAGTCGTTGCGCTGCCGCGCCAGTTGCTCGGGCAAGGCGGCGAGGCGCGCGATCTCTGCCTCCATTGCCTCGCGGCGCTGGGCGAGCGCTTCCAGGTGGCGGGCCGCCGCATCGGCGCGCTGGGTCCAGGAGCCAAGCTCGCGCTCGATCTGCTCCAGGCGCTGCTGACGCTGCTGGGCTTCGCGACGCAGGCGGTCGTCGGTCGAGCGGCATTCGACCAGTCGGCTGCGCCGGTCGGTCAGGATCGGCTTCAGCTCGGCGATGCGCGTCCGGGCCTCGCCGAGATCGGGCAGGCCGGCGATCTCCTCGTCGGTCGCGGCCAGAAGCTGCTCGGCTTCCGCGGTGTCGGTGGCGAGCGAACTCAGCGACTGCAGCAGGCCGGTCAGCCTGGCATTGACCTGGCTGAGCGCCTGCTCGGCGCGGGTCAGGGCTTCGCGGGCGCCGCGCGCGGCATTGTACGCGGCCTGCAAGTCCTGGCGCTTCGCCTGCTCGTCGGCCGAGGCTTGCGACAAGGCCGCCTTGGCGAGGTCGTATTCGGCCTGGGCGCGCGAGAGATTGGCGGCGATGCCCTCCATCTCCGCGCTCAAATCCTTGAGGCGGTTGCGCTGCTGCATGCGCTGCACTTCCGCCGTGGGCGAGCCGGCCTGGATGGTGAATCCGTCCCAGCGCCACATCGAGCCGTCGCGTCCGGCCAGGCGCTGGCCCTGCACCAGTTGCGCAGAGAGGGCGCGGCACTGCGCCTCGTCCTCCACCACGCCGACTTGGGAGAGGCGGCGCAACAGGGCGGCGCTGCCGGTCACGAAGTCGGACAACGGCCGCGCGCCGGCGGGCAAGGCGGGGGCTGCGGAATCGGTTTCCAGCTCGCGCCAATGCAGCGGCGCACCGGTATCGGCGGAGGCCTGCAGATCGTCGCCGAGCGCGGCGCCGAGCGCGGCCTCGTAGCCCGGCAGCACGGAGAGCGCGTCGATCAGCGGCGGCCAGAGCTGATCGTCGCTGTCGCGGAACAGGGCGGACAGCGCGTCGATCTCCGCCTTCAGCGAGGTATGCTCGGATTGCGCGGCGGTCAGCCTCTCGCGCGCCGCGGCTTCGGTCTCTGCCGTGCCGGCGCGCGTGCTCTCGGCGGCGCTCATCGCGCCCTGCGCCGCTTCCAGTGACCGCTCCGCGTCGCCGGCGGCGGCGCGCGCCGCGTTCAGCGATTCATCCGCCGCGATCTCCGCCTGCAGCCGGTCACGCTCGGCGGTCGCGTCGGCGATGCGCTGGCGCAGGCGCTCCAGCCGCGCGGCCAGCTCGCCGCGGCGGCGCTGCAGGGCCGCCTCGCGCGCCTCGCCGGCGGCGACATTCTGCGTCAGGGTGGCCAGCTCGGTCTCGGTCTCCTCGACCTCGGACGTCGCGACCTCGACCGCGCGCGCGGCTTCTTCCGCGATCGCGGATTCGCGCGCCGCCACGTCGGACAGCTCCTCGGATTCGCTCTTCAGATTAGCCTGCGCCTCGGCGGCGTCGGTGGCGAGGCCCGTTTCGCGCTCGGTGTCCGCCGCGATATCGGCAAGCTGACGGTCGGCATGGGCGCGCTGCTGCGCGACCCGCGCCTCCTCCTGGTCGAGCTGCGCGCGGGCGATGGTGAGGCGCTGCAACTCTGCGGCGGCTTCCGCTTCCGCCTGGCGCAGGCCGGGCAGGATGGCGGCGGCCTCGCCTTGGCGCGTCGCGGCAACCGCGGCGGAGGAGGTGAGGGAGACCACCATGCCTTCCGACTGGATCAGCGCTTCCTCGGCGGATTTCAGCCGCGCCTCGGCGTCCAGCCACAGCAGGTGGAACAGCACCGCCTCCTGCCGGCGGATGTGGTCCTGCAGGTTGCGATAGCGCGAAGCCTGGCGCGCCTGCTTCTTCAGCACCGCGAGCTGGCTTTCCAGCGTGACGATGACGTCGTCGAGCCGCGCGAGATTGGCTTCCGCCGCCTTCAGCCGCAGCTCCGCCTCGTGCCGGCGCGAGTGCAGGCCGGTGATGCCGGCCGCTTCCTCGAGCAGCGCGCGGCGGTCGGTCGGCTTGGCGGCGATGATGGCGCCGATGCGGCCCTGGCTCACCAGCGCGGTGGAATGCGCGCCGGTCGCGGAATCGGCGAACAGGAGCTGCACGTCCTTGGCGCGCGTCTCCATGCCGTTGACGCGATAGGCGGAGCCCTGTCCGCGCTCGATCTTGCGCGAGATCGTGAGCTCGTCGTACTCGTTGAACTGCGCCGGAACCTTGCGGTCGGCATTGTCGAGGAAGAGCTGCACCTCCGCCACGTTGCGCGCCGGGCGGGTGCCGGTGCCGGCGAAGATGACGTCGTCCATCTCGCTGCCGCGCATGCGCTTGGCGGAGGTCTCGCCCATCACCCAGCGCAGCGCCTCGACCAGGTTCGACTTGCCGCAGCCGTTCGGGCCGACGATCCCCGTCATGCCGGGCTCGATCATCAGATCCGTCGGGTCGACGAAGGACTTGAAGCCGGTGAGGCGGAGTTTGGTGAACTGAACCAAGGCGGTCTCGATCCCCCGAGAAGACTAGATTCGAAAGACGCGGCGAGCGCCTACTGCTTGGCGGCCAGGGCCGCGTCGATGGTCTGCTTGAACGGCTCGTACTCGCCGACGCCCTTCAGCACCCGGTCATTGATGAAAAAGGTCGGCGTGGAATTGATCTTGAGGGTGTTCGCCGCCTCCTGCTGGACCGCGGTCAGCCTGTCCTTCTTGGCCTGGTCGTTGAGGCAGGCGGCAAAGGCCGCGTCGTCGATGCCGGCGGTCTTGGCGATGGTCTTGACCTGCTCCACGCCGCCCTGGACGTGCCAGGTCTCCTGCTGCTGGAACAGCGTGTCGACCATCGGGAAATAGGCGAGGTCGTTGACGCAGCGCGTCAGCAGCGCCGCCGCGGCGGAGACGTTGTCCAGCGGGAAGTCGCGGAACACCACGCGCAGCTTGCCGGTGTCGATGTATTCCGTCTTCAGCTTGGGCAGGATGGTTTCGTGGAAATGCTTGCAGTGCGGGCAGCCGAGCGAGAAATACTCGACCATCGTCACCGGCGCGTCCGCGTTGCCGAGGAACTTGTCGTCGGCGGCGACTTCCGGCACGGCCTCGGCCTTTTCGCTGGGATCGGTCCCGGCGGCCGCGCCCGCGCCGATATCCTGGCTCGACATATAGAACCAGCCGCCCGCGCCGACCGCGACCAGGACCAGCACGACCAGAGCGACCAATACGCCTTTGTTCATCGAACGACTCCCGCGGGGATGCCTGTCGAAAAAATCCTGATGGCCAACCCCCTGATGGTTCGGGGTTTTGGCAGGATTCCCAAAGCCGCGCAAGCCCGCGCCTGACGCGGAAAACGGCGAGCTTGTGACAGCTCTGTGAATCCGCCGAGTCGCGCGGAATCAGGCTCCGGTCTTCGCCTTGTCGCGGCGGCGGATGGCCGCGCCGAGTCGCGCGAGGGACTCGCGGATCTCGGGATCGGCGACCGGCTGGATCGCCTCCGCCACTTCGTTCTGCTCCAGGCGCGTGAGCGGCGGGGGCGGGGCCACGACCTTGCGCGCGGCGACCGCGCCCTGCTCGATCCTGAGCCGCGCCACCGCGCGATAGCCGAAATGCCCGTTGATGCGCTCCAGGATCGAGGGCGCGAGGTGCTGCAGTTCCAGCGCCGCCGCCCCGCCGCAGCGCACGGTGAGGACGCCCTCGTCGCGCTTGCCGCGCGGAAAGCTGAGCTTGATGGGCAGGCTCGACGCGGCGAGCGAGGCGCCCGCGATCTCCGCCCAGTGGGTGAACAGGCCGGCCTCCGCATAGCCGCGCGAGCCCAGCGCGTGCTTGGCGATCGCCGGCACCTCCGCCGCCAGCGCCACCATGTAGTTGCGGCGCGGTTTGGGCTCGGGCTTCGCGGGCTCGGTCGGCTTGGGCTTTTTGGTCATGGGCCGTGAGTCTATGGTGGCGGCGCCATGAAATCCACGCATCCGCAAATGCCCCAGAGGCTGCTCGCCTGGTACGACCGGCACCGGCGGAGCCTGCCGTGGCGCGCCAGGCCGGGCGAAACGGCGGATCCCTATCACGTCTGGCTGAGCGAGATCATGCTGCAGCAGACCACCGTGCCGGCGGTGAAGCCGTATTACGAGACCTTCCTGAAGCGCTGGCCGAGCGTGCGGGACCTCGCGGCGGCGGACATCCACGACGTTATGGCGGCCTGGGCTGGGCTCGGCTATTACGCGCGGGCGCGCAACCTGCATAAATGCGCCCAGATCGTGACCGAGCGGCACGGCGGGCGCTTCCCCGATACGGAGGACGCGTTACGCGAATTGCCCGGCATCGGGCGCTATACCGCGGGCGCCATCGCCGCCATCGCCTTCGGACGCAAGGCCACCATCCTCGACGGCAATGTCGAGCGGGTGGTGAGCCGCCTTCACCGCCTCCAGACCCCGCTGCCCAAGGCCAAGGCCGAATTGTGGGCGCTGGCCGAGGAGCTGACGCCGGAGCAGCGGCCGGGCGACTACGCCCAGGCGATCATGGATCTCGGCGCCACCATCTGCACGCCGCAGAAGCCGGCCTGCTCGCTTTGCCCGTGGAACGCGGATTGCGCCGCCTTCGCCGCCGGCGACCAGGAGACCTATCCGCGCAAGGCGCCGAAGGCCGAGCGGCCGCAGCGTTACGGCGCCGCCTTCTGGATGGTGAACGAGAATGGCGAGGTGGCCTTGCGCCGCCGCCCGCCGCGCGGCCTTTTGGGCGGGATGCTGGAGGTGCCGGGCACGGAGTGGGGCGCCGCGCCCCTGGCGCAGGACGCGGCCTTACGCAAGGCGCCCGTCCCGGCGGACTGGCGCTGGTCCGACGGGATCGTGCGGCACGTCTTCACGCATTTCGCGTTGGAGCTGCAGGTCGCGACCGCGATGGTGCGCGGCCGCCCGCTCGCCGATGCCGAGTGGGTGCCGATCGACCGTCTCGGCGCCGTCGCCCTGCCCAGCGTGATGCGCAAGGTCGCGAAGCTCGCGCTCGCCGGCGCGGTGCGGAAGCAAGCGGCGCAATGAGCGACCTCCTCCCCAGCTTGGGGGAGGGGAAAGGCTACTCGGCGATCCCCAGCAACTGTTCCGCTTCCTGGAGCTTGGCCATGCTGTCGGCGTGGTTGCCGGCTTCGTGCAGGGCTTGGCCTTCGTCGCGCAGCGCCTGGGCCTGCGCCTTCACGTCGTCGCCGGCGGTGGAGGTGGCGAGGGCGGCGTCGATCTTCTGCACGTGCATGGGGCAGGAACTGGCGAACGCGGCCCCGCTCACGAGCGCTGAGCTCATGAATGCACTCAGGGCGATGGCTGTGATGAGCGTCTTCATCGTCGATCTCCCGGGTTGGTGATCCGCGCGGGGCTTATGAAACTCCCGAAGTTGCGGATGCGCCACTGACAAGGCGGCCACAGCGGAACACGAATGCGTGAGGGGCGGAGCTGGCGCGCTTCTTTTTGCTGTCACCCCGGACAAGCGCAGCGCGATCCGGGGTCCATGGATGGGGTTGGCGCCAAGCGGCGCATTGGACCCGGCGCGGAGGCCGGGGTGACAGTAACAGTAGGAGAAGCGGCGAGCAGTGCGCGGAACGGCCCTATGGGTCCCGGGCCGCGCTGCGCGCGCCCGGGATGACATCCCCAATGATGAAAAGGAGAAACGGCGCGACGGTGTCGGGACCGTCGCGCCGTGGGGAGAGCGTTGCTTCGCTGTCTTCGCCCTCGGTGGTCTCCGGAGCATTTTCCGCCGAAGTGGATGCCGGTTCGGCGTAGGAAATGCGACCAGCGTGCCGGTCAGTTCAGCTCCGCCCGGAGCTGCTGGCGGAAGTAGTCGATCGGGACCAGCTTGCCTTCCTGCTTGATGCACCAGAAGGCCCAGCCGTTGCAGGCCGGCGCGCCCTGGACCGCGGCGCCGACCTGGTGGATGGAGCCGCGATGGTCGGCGGAGATGAGGGTGCCGTCGGCCTTCACCTTGGCGGTCCAGCGGCCGTTCATGGAGACCAGCACCGCGCCGGGCTCGAGCAGCCCGCGCTCCACCAGCCAGCCGAAGGGGATCCGCGGCTCCTCGCGCTTCGAGGGCGTGATGAGCAATTCGCGCTCGGCCACCGCCTGGACGGCGGCAATGCGTTTCCGCGCCAGATCGATATAGGCGGGATCGCGCTCGATTCCGATCCAGCGGCGGCCGAGACGCTTGGCGACAGCCCCAGTGGTGCCGGAGCCGAAGAACGGGTCGAGCACCACATCCCCAGGCTTGGTCGCCGCGAGAATGACGCGATGGAGCAGGGCTTCCGGCTTCTGCGTCGGGTGGCCCTTCTTCCCCTGGCTGTCCTTCAGCCGCTCCCCGCCGGAGCAGATCGGCAGCAGCCAGTCGCTGCGCATCTGCAGATCGTCGTTGAGGGCCTTCATGCTCTCGTAGTTGAAGGTGTTTCGGCTGTCCTTCGACTTGGCGCACCAGATCATGGTCTCGTGCGCGTTGGTGAAGCGCCGGCCGCGGAAGTTCGGCATCGGGTTGGTCTTGCGCCAGATGACGTCGTTCAGCATCCAGTAGCCGAGATCCTGGAGCTTGGTGCCGACGCGGAAGATGTTGTGATAGGAGCCGATGACCCAGATCGTGCCGTCATCCTTGAGCACGCGGCGCGCGGCCTTGAGCCACGCCTCGGTGAAGCGGTCATAGGTCGCGAAGTCCGCGAACTTGTCCCAGTCGTCGTCGACCCCGTCGACCTTGGTGTTGTTCGGCCGGTGCAGCTCGCCCTCGAGTTGAAGATTGTAGGGCGGGTCGGCGAAGATCATGTCGACCGACCGTTCCGGCAGGCTTTCCATCGCCGCCACGCAATCGCCGCTGATGATGCTGTCGAAGGGAAGGACCCGCAGCCCCCCATTCGCCTTCGACGCGGCACTCTGCTTCCCCATGACCATCCCCATGACCCCGTTGATGCCGCCGATCCTGAGTCCGGCGACTCGCGCTGTCAATGGGAAAAGTGTGTGGAGTCAGTCGATTAGAGAAAGTTGCTCATAAACCGGCTTAAATGACACGCGGTGATGGAGGGTGAGGCCGTGGGCCTCGATCGCGGCGCGATGCTCCCGCGTGCCGTAGCCGACATTGGTCTCCCACCCATATCTTGGGTGCTCGCAGTGCAGCTCCCGCATCATCTTGTCGCGCGCCACTTTCGCGAGAATGGACGCGGCGGCGACGGAATAGGAGAGATGGTCCCCCTCGACGACGGTGGTCTCCGCGCAGGGCAGGCCCGGCTTCATGTTGCCGTCGATGATGGCGTGGCAGGGCTCGACCGGCAGCTGCTCGAACGCGCGGCGCATGGCCATGAAGGTGGCGCGCAGGATGTTGAAGCGGTCGATCTCCTCGACGCTCGCCTCGCCCAGCGCCCAGATCGCCCGGACGCGCAGCTTCTCCGCCACCGCCTCGCGCACCTCGGGCGCCAGGCGCTTCGAATCATCGAGCGCGCCGAGCAGCCGCGTCGAGATCCCGGAGAGCGGCAGGATCGCCGCGCACGCCACGACCGGCCCCGCCAACGGCCCACGCCCCGCCTCATCGACGCCGCAGATCACGGCGCCCGATTTGCGACCCAGCGAGATCTCGTAGCGGAAGGTGGGCATGAGGGCGGTATAGCACTGCGCGCGGAGTCGGGGGAGGGGATAAGTCAGACAGCAACGGCAGCAGCAACCATGTTCTCAATCTTAGCCTTCACCTCGGAGTATAGATCGGTCGCAACTGTCTCGGCGTCAATTTCGACGATCAATGCAAATCGCGCGGACAGTTGTTCGGGGTCTGCCACTGTCTTCGTCTTCCACCATCCAGCAACTGGATGAACCGCGAGTATATTGCGGCGAGCCAGATCGGACGCGGGGCAAGTCAATTCATCGATCTGAAGAGAACCTACATCACGGCGATTGCGTCCGAACCTCCAGCCATCGTCCTCATCGACGAGCAGAATGTCCGGCTGATCCGCCGCCACGCTTATTCGTGCGATGAAAGCGGCGATGTCTTCGTTGGGTCGGTTTAACTTGAACCTCAAATTGTGCGAAGCGTAACGGAACTTTGATCCCCGCGCCGCTTCAGATGGATTGGGGTGGATAAACGTACTGAGTGTAATTCGCAGTGTGACCTGGGTATCCACCAGCTTCCTTAGTTCCCCTACCGGCCACGGCAATTCGAAGAGCTTCATTTCGTTGTTTTGATGATCATCACTTCTTTTTTTTCCTTTCTTAAATGGGACGATAGTGTCTTGCACGATCAGCGTTAGGGCATTTGAAGCGCTCCTTCGAGCTCGCAGAAGATCCGGTATCCCAAAGCCGTAGCGCTGGAACAGGGGAGTATAGTCGCCCTTCGCAGCATTTGCCGGCAAGTGACTCAGCATTTGATAATTCCAACGAGCTGACGACGCCAAGAGCGCCCTAACTGTTTCCGGCCAGAGATGGGGATAATCCGACCATATCTCCGCAGCTGCTCTCGCGGCCAGTGCCGTCGCACCGCTAGTGTCACCGCACGTAGTAAACGCCCGCAGCGGATACCGATGATCGGTCGTCAAGAGCGAAAGAGCTTGATGGCTTAGAGGCGGTGGTGCGCCATCGACCACCCAGTTTCCGCCCTCGAAAACGATATCGGGCTTAATGGGCCAGTGAGATGACCAGCTTGCAGTCCGTGAGGAGGGAGCAAGATCGCCAGCGGGAGCAAGTGGAAGTCCAGGTTGTCCGGGGGGCAGGGCATCTTTCTCAGTGAATGCACCAACGCAGATCGCATTCCACGCCTGAGCGGGTGATTCGATTTCATTTGCTAGATGATGCGATACAGCAAGATAGTTGGCATTTCCAAATAAGTTCTGCTTGGTATTTCCCGCAGATATTAGAAATAGCCGTTGAACCTTCTTGATTCCCGATACACCCGCCGCTAGCTGATCAATTTCGCTCGACCACGACGTAGGAGCCCCATCGTGAGGTGTATCGTCTTCCGTGGTGCTCGCCATGGAAAACGTGCGTCGGCGATTTCCTCCAGCTTCAACCGTGTTCACGCCATTGCGCGTCATGGCACCTAGAAGATGATGGGGATTTTGGCCTGCATCAGGTACGATCTTCACGGACTCCAAACGATGCCTGATGTTGATTGGCACCACATTCTGAAGCGCCAGCGTCAGGTCGCCATACAACGAGAGCCCAGCCAGCTGAGTGCCATGCCCTTTGTTGTCTTCAACGCTCCATGCTGGATCGGCAGCGTATCGATCATCAACGTGCAGCGCGGGAGAAATCAATGGGTGATTTCGTCCAACACCCGTATCGAGCAAGCTAATATAACTTGGATCGTCACCAGGGTCGAATGTGGTGGCGTTTCGCATTGCCTCCACCCATTCGACTTGCTCCTCAGTTTCCATCGAATCGAAGAATTCCGAGGTCACGCTAGGCGCGGCAAGAGCGCGTACACCGCCAAGTCGACGAACTGCGAGCGCAAGCGCGTCATGCGTGGCCCTGCCAATCAATACGATATCTTCAGGAAATTGTAGGCGATCGTTACCAATGCTGACGTCAAATTGCTCTGCGCCAGCGACGAAGATCTCGACCGAAGACTTCTCAAGCCAGATCTCCCAAGAGGAAGGAGCATTATTCTCCGGGAACTTGTTTGGTGGGCTGCGCCACAGAGCGCGAAGTCCTGCTTCTGTTATAGCTCCAATGCTCTGCACTAGGTCGGCATTGTAAGGACGACCCAGTGCACCTCCCTTCCCCTTACGGTTCTTTTCGGAAAAATCTTCGACCTTTTGCCTGAGCTTCTCCAGGCCTTTCGCGGGAGCGAAGATAGTGGCTCTAGCGGGTTCGTTCTGTTCGGGCTTGGCAGGGTGCGTTTGAAGTAGAACCAGATCACTTGCGTTGAGACTCTTGGTGATCATGACTTCGCCGGGGCGGCCCCGTACGTCAAGATAAATGCCTGGCCTCGCTTCTGCCTTGGGGTCGGGAAGGGCATCCAGAGCCTGCAACAGAGCCATAGCGTGCGCCGCCCGATCGAGAACGTTACTTGGCCTCTTTGTTGATCCTCCGCCCTTTGCCTTGAATTCTCTTTGTTTCCCTATGCCCTCTAGGACGAAGTGTTCGCGATCCCTCGGCATTCGTGTCGGCCCCTATCCCCTGTAATGAACGACGACGCTCTAGGGACGCAATCACCGCATTCGTGTCGATTTCTCCAACATTCTCCAATACGGCTTTTCGCGCAGCATCTTCGCTGGCTGCGACAACGTCAGCGGTAGATAGTCCCGCGGCGTATCGCGTCACCTCTCCCCAATCAACTTTATTGACGTCGAAACCAACAAGGCGCCGTCTCATCGCTTTTTCGATGGCGTGCTCTGTGGGGAACTCAAAAGAGAGGACCAAGTCAAATCGCCGTAGGATCGCGCGGTCGAGAATCTGAGGCAGATTGGTCGTCGCGATCACCATTGAAGGCCCAGTATCTTCGTCCAAAAACTGCAGAAATGAATTGAGTATGCGACGCGCTTCTCCGACATCATTGTGCGATGTTCGTGCAGCCGCGAGTGCATCGATTTCGTCAAACAGATAAACACCACGCGTTACTCGCACTGAATCAAATATCATGCGGAGTTTTTGTGCTGTTTCGCCCATGAACTTTGTTATCAGGCCGTGAAGCAAGACAGCAAACAATGGGTATCTCAGCTCGCCAGCTAGTGCCGCCGCACTCAGTGTTTTGCCTGTGCCGGCTGGGCCGGCTAAAAGGAGCCTTCGCCTTGGTCGCAGGCCTTTCTCCTCCAGCCTCTCCTTTAAGCGGGTCTCGGTGACAACAAGTGAAAGCTCGCTGCTCAATCCAGGAGCCAAGATCACATCGTTCAGACGGGTCGTCGGATAGCTTGCGCTGAGCAATTCCGCCAAATCGCCGCGGGGCGCCACTAACGGCGTTGGTTTAGACGGAGTCTTCCCAGCTTCCGCCCATTGGCGCAATTGCTCGGCAAGGCGCTGGTGCCCTTTTTGGGCTTCGGCCGCCGCGAGCTGCATCGCAAGATCAAAGAAGCGCTCTTCGTCGCCTTCGGCGTGACTCTTGATGAGCCCTATGAGCTGCTGGGCAGACGCCATCTGAACCTGCTACTTCCCTGAAAAAGCTGTAGACCGATAAGCGATTGTCATCTGCATTTCGACCTACATTCCCCCGACTCCGGGTAGCTTAAATGCCTACACTCAGTTTATAAAGATCAATTGAACCTGTTGATCAAATTTACTCATAAGTATGAGCTTCCGACTTTCACTCATTCTATCCTCGAGTTTAGGGTTCCTTGTTTAGCTCGTAGGACACCGTGTTTGGATCATCCCCCTACGTCCATACGCTACCTCACCCGGTACAGGGCATTGTTGTGCCATCCTGCAGGCAGAGTTCGCGCTCAGCTATCGCCGCTCAGTCTGCGTTCGAGCGCGATCGCGGCGGGCATCATTATGGCAGGTTTACTTGGACTGCCGGGTCTTCGTCCGGGAATGGCGAAAGGAGAAGAGACGCCGATGTCCACCACCTCCCGCCACGATGCTTGGTCTGCCGGCGATGCATATGAGCGCTACATGGGGCGGTGGAGCCGGCTCATGGCGGTGCGGTTTCTCGATTGGCTTGGGGCGCCGGCGGGGGCCGATTGGCTGGATCTCGGCTGCGGCACGGGCGCGCTGACGCAGACCATCCTCGCGCGCTCATCGCCGCGCTCGGTCGTCGGGATCGATGCGTCGGCGGGCTTCGTCGCGCATGCGCGGGCGACCACGGCTGATGAACGCGCGCGCTTCGAGGTGGGCGATGCGCAGAAACTGCCGCTCGCCGATGCGTCGGTCGATGTCGCGGCCTCCGCGCTCGTGCTCAATTTCGTGCCGGATCGCGTCGCGGCTTTGCGCGAGCTGCAGCGCGTGGTGCGGCCGGGTGGGTTCCTCTCCTTCTACGTCTGGGATTATCCGGGCAGCGGCATGGGCTTCATGAACGCGTTCTGGAACGCGGCGATCGCGCTCGATCCGAACGCGGCCGAGCTGGGCGAGGGGCGGCGCTTCACGTTCTGCACCCCCGAGGGACTGACCGCGCTCTGCGCGGAGGCGGGCCTCACCGCCGTCACCGTCGCGCCGATCGAGATCGAGACGCGCTTCGCCTCGTTCGAGGATTACTGGCAGCCCTTCACCCTGGGCGCCGGCCCCGCGCCGGGCTATTGCGCCAGCCTGCCCGAAGACAAGCGCGCCGCGCTCAAAGAGCGGCTGAAGCAGGACGTCGGTGGCGAAGGCGCGCGCCCCGGTGCGCGCGAGGGCGGCGACGGGCCGGTCGGCTTCATCGCGCGGGCCTGGGCGGTCCGCACCGCGTGCTGAAAGCCACACATCGCTGCCTTCCCATGCCTGCGGACCTCCAACAGGCTTGACAATCTTTCCAACCCGACGAAAGCTGTGGCGGTTTTTTTCCGACAGAGTGGCGTGCGCAGTCCTTGCCCATTGGAGGCAAGGGCCGAAGGCTTTCGGCCTATGGGTCAATGCGACCAATCCTTTGCCCATCGGCCGCCCGCGCGCTCGCCGCTGCGCCGTGAACGCGCGCGCCGGCGCGGGACCCGTTCCCGCCGGCGCGCGCCGCAAGTCCCCTCCCAGGGACGAGGGACGGCCGGGGTGGATGAGAGGGCTGCTTGGCTCTCGCCGCATCATATTCGCGGGGGGAGAATAAATCCCACTCCGGCCCTCCCTTGGGAGCGGCGACTTGTCCCTTCGCACAATTGCCCGCGCCGCCGTGCCGGCTAGCATCGTTCCATGCTGCATCGCCGCCATGTCGTCCTCGGCGCGCTCTGCGCCTGCTGCCTGCCGCCGCGGCGGGCGCGCGCGTCCTTCACCCTGCGCGAGATCGCGCCGGGCATCCATGTGCGGCGCGGCGTCGATGAAGAGGCCTCGCCCGGCAACGCGGACGCGATCGCCAATGCCGGCTTCATCATCGGGCGGGATTCCGTGCTGGTGTTCGATCCGGGCGGCAGCCTGGCCGACGGCGCGGCCCTGCGCACGATGGTGCGGGAGCGGACGGCGCTGCCGCTCCGCCATGTCGTGCTGAACCACGTCCATCCCGACCACATCTTCGGGGCCGGCGCGTTCCTGGAAGACGCGCCCGCCTTCATCGGCCATGCGCGCCTGGCGCCGGCCCTGGCCGCGCGCGGCGCATACTACCAGCAGCGGCTGGAGGAGGTGCTGGGGCCCGGCGCGGCGGGGCCGGTCGTCATGCCGACGCAGGAGATCGCGGCGGCGGGGGAGATCGACCTCGGCGGGCGCGTTTTGCGCTTCACCGCGCATGGGTCCGCGCATACCGACAACGACCTCAGCCTGCTGGATACCGCGACCGGCACGCTGATCGCGTCCGATCTGGTGTTCGTCGGCCGCGTGCCGGCGCTGGACGGCAGCGTGACCGGCTGGCTCTCGGAGCTGGAGGCGCTGAAAGGGAACGGCGCCGCGCGTGTGGTGCCCGGCCACGGTCCGGAGCAGGTCGCCTGGCCCGCGGGCGCCGCCGACCTCACGCGCTATCTTGGCGCCTTGGTCCAGGAGACGCGCCAGGCCATCCGCGATAACATCGGCATCGACGCGGCGGTCGAGCAGGTCGCCGCCGGCGAGCGCGGCCGCTGGGCCCTGTTCGAGGACTACCACGGCCGCAACGTGACGCAGGCCTATAAGGAACTGGAGTGGGAGTGAGTGGCTCCTCAGCGCGACGTCCTCAATCGTCACCCCGGACAAGCCGCGTCGCGGCGCGATCCGGGTCCATGGATGGGCAGGGCGCCGCGCGACTCGATGGACCCCGGATCAAGTCCGGGGTGACGGAATGGGAGAAGCAAGATGGAGCTGGCGATGTGGAAACCCGTTCTGTTGATCGCCTTGCTTGGCGCGTTCGCCGCGCCCGCCTTCGCCGACGAAGAGGCCGAGCGGCAGGCGCATTGGGCGGAGCTGCGGGAGGCGGTGTTCGGTGACCGCGCGGCGGTTGACGGCGCGGGGCTGATCGCGCTGGAGGCGCCGAAGCGCGCGCTGGACGCGGCCCTGATGCCGATCACGATCACCACCCGGCCGGATGCGAAGGTGACGGGCCTGACCGTGGTGATCGACGACAATCCCGGGCCGGTGGCCGCGCAGGTGCAATTCGGCCCGCGCGGCGATCCCTCCCGGCTGGCTTTGCGCGTGCGGGTCAACCAGTACACCTACATGCACGCGGTGGCGGAGACCGCGGATGGTGCGCTGCACGAGATTGCGCAATTCGTGAAGGCTGCCGGCGGCTGCTCGGCGCCGGTCGGCGCGGGCGAGGCGGAGTCCCTGGCGCAGATCGGGCGCATGAAATTGCGCCTGGGCGCGGTCGCTGCCGGCAAGCCGGTGGACGCGCAGCTCCTCATCCGCCATCCCAATTTCAACGGCATGCAGATGGACCAGCTCACGCGGCTCTACACGCCGATGCGCTACGTGCAGCAGGTGGAGATCACGCTCAACGGCGAACGCGTGCTCAGCATGGAGAACGACATCTCGCTCGCGACCGATCCCGCCATCGGCTTCCGCTTCGTGCCGCGCGCGGAGGATCTGCCCGGGAAACTCAAAGTGACGGTGCGCGACAGCGACGCGGCAGTGTTCGAGCAGAGCTTCGACGTGCCGGCGAGCGGCAGTTGATGGTGGAGGCGGCGGACGCATCTCATTCCCGGTCGCAACTCGGGGCAAGGAGACGTCTTCCCGCGATCGTGCTCACCCTACTGCTCTCGGCCGGCGCGCAGGCGTCCGACCGCGCGACCGTGCCGGAGCCGGACGGCCTCTGGACCGGGCCGATGCACGGTCCGGTGCCGGCGACCATCAGCGGCGGCACGGCGATCGACACGGCGGCGCTGGCGGCGCTGATCACGGAGAAGGACCCGGTGCTGATCGATGTCGGGCCGATGCCGCACAAGCCGGACAATATCGCGCTGGAGGATTGGGTGCCGCCGCTGCATCGCACCATCCCGGGCGCGATCTGGTTGCCCGGGGCGGGCGCGGGTGAGCTCGCGCCAAAGGATGAGGCGTGGTACCGCGCCTGGCTGGAGCAACTGACCGGCGGCGATCGCGCGAAGCCGATCGTGGTGTTCTGCCATCCGGATTGCTGGGGCAGTTGGAACGCAGCCAAGCGCGCGATCCGCGACGGCTATCGCGCCGTCCATTGGTACGAGGCGGGCATCGAAGGCTGGCAGGACGCGGGCCACGAGACCCGCGCCGTCCAGCCGGAGCTGCCGCCGGAGACGCCCTAGCCCTTGATGAAGGCCAGCAGATCCTTGTTGAATTCCTCCGCGTTGGTCTGCGCGAGGCCGTGGGACAGGCTGGGATAGACCTTGAGCGTCGCGCCCTTCACCAGCCTGGCCGATTTCAGCGCGGCGGCGCCGATCGGCACGATCTGGTCGTCATCGCCATGGGCGATCAGGGTCGGCACGTCGAATTTCTTGAGGTCCTCGGTGAAATCGGTCTCGGAGAATTGCTTGATGCAATCATAGGCGGGCTTGATGCCGGCCATCATGCCCTGGCGCCAGAACTCGAGGCGCACGCCTTCCGAGATCTTCGCGCCCGGGCGGTTGTAGCCGTAGAAGGGATCGGTCAGGTCCTTGAAGAATTGCGAGCGGTCCTTGAGCGTGTTCTCGCGAATGCCGTCGAACACGCTGATCGGCAGGCCTTCCGGATTTGCGTCGGTCTTGAGCATGATCGGCGGCACGGCGCCGAGCAGGACGGCCTTCGCCACGCGCCGCGTGCCGTGGCGGCCGATATAGCGCGTGACCTCGCCGCCGCCGGTCGAGTGCCCGACCATCACCGCGTCCTTGACATTGAGATGATCCAGCACGGCCGCGAGATCGTCGGCATAGGTGTCCATGTCGTTGCCGTCCCAGGTCTGGTCGGAACGGCCATGGCCGCGCCGGTCATGGGCGATCACGCGATAGCCCTGGCTCCCCAGGAACACCATCTGCGCATCCCAGGCATCGGCGCAAAGCGGCCAGCCGTGGGAGAACACGACCGGCTGCCCCGATCCCCAATCCTTGTAGAAGATATTCGTGCCGTCCTTGGTCTTCACAAAGCTCATGGGGGATCCTTTCGAGGTGGGGTTGCAAGGACGGCCACTCTAGGCTTGCACAGTGACACTTTACACCGCGACTTTGGTGTGGGCTTGACGGTGCGGAGCGACGGGCTCTAGGAAGCGAGGCCATGATCGGGATCAACAAGAGCTGGCAGGTTCCGTGGACCTTGATCGCCGTCGCGCTGGCGGCGATCAGCGCATGGGGCTTCATCGAGCTGCTGGACGACGTGCAGGAGGGCGACACGCGCGAGGTCGACGAGGCGATCATCCTCGCCTTCCGCGTGCCGGGCGATCCGGCAGATCCGATCGGCCCGCTTTGGCTGGAGGAGGCGGTGCGCGACATCACCGCGCTCGGCAGCACGCCGATCCTGGTGATCGCGGTGCTCGCGGTGGCGGGGTTCCTCATGCTGGCGAAGGCGTGGCGGCCCGCGATCTTCACGCTGGTGGCGAGCGGCGGCGGGCTCATTCTCTCCCCGCTGCTCAAGGAAGTGATCGATCGTCCGCGACCGGACCTGGTGCCGCACGGCAATACGGTCTTCACGTCCAGTTTTCCGAGCGGCCATTCCATGCTGTCGGCGATCGTGTATTTCACGCTGGCGGCGCTCATCGCGCGCCTCATCAAGCGCAGGTGGCTGAAAGGCTATGCCCTCGGCGTGGCGATGGTCCTCATCCTGCTGGTCGGAACCTCGCGCGTCTATCTCGGCGTGCATTGGCCGTCGGACGTGCTGGCGGGCTGGGCGGCGGGGGCCGCCTGGGCGCTCGGCTGCTGGCTGGTCGCGCGCTGGATTGGCCTCGGCGGCGACGAGGCGCGCTGACTACTCGTTGACGGCGCCGGTCATCGAGGAGACGTAGTGCTCGACGAATTTAGCCCGCCCAATCGGGGGCCGATGGGCAGATGGGGCCGCTCGTCGTCAACCGATGACATTTCGCTAACATCGACAGGTGGACTCGGACGCGGCGTTTTGGAATTTTCCAAAACGCCGCAGCGGTCAAGCGGGTTGCCGGTGGGTCAGGGGCGATTGCGGCCTTCGGCGCCGGAAGGCGCGCTTAGCCCCACATCTCCTTCGCGCCGAGGCGCCTGCCGAAGCGGGCCGCAGCGGGCGGTGGAATCTCGGCGGCCGGACGGCCGTAGAGCCAGCCTTGGCCGAGATCGACACCGAGATCGAACAGCAGCTTATGCTGGTCCTCCTTCTCGACCATCTCGGCCACCGTGCGGATGCCGAGGCACTTGCAGGTAGTGAGGACACCTTCGACGATCGCGCGCTCGCGCAGGGAATGGTGGATGTTCCGGATGTAGATGCCGTCGATCTTCACGAGGTCGACGGTGAGCTGCTGCAAATAGGGCAGGGACGATGCACCAGCGCCGAAATCGTCCAGGCAGACGGCGTGGCCGCGGGCGCGCAGCCGCTCGACCGCCTTGGCCGCACGGCCGAGATCGTCGAGCTTCGCCGATTCCGTCACCTCCACCATCAGCCTCTTGCGGTCAGCTCCCAGGCGCTCGGTGACGCGCTCGAACATCGCGATGAAACTGTCGTTGAGCAGCGACTTCGCCGACATGTTCACCGCCAGGCACAGGTGATGCTTCTTCCCATTGGCCTCCAGGATGCGGCGGATCGCGCCGTTGGTGACCGCGAGGTCGAGCTCATGAACGATGTTGACCTCCTCGGCGAAGGTCACGTCCTCGAATGGCGAGCGGCCGTTCGGCAGGCGCAGCAGCACCTCGTAGTGATGCTGGTAGCGGTCAACCAGGCTGACGATCGGCTGGTAGTGCAGCGTGATCTTCTGCTCGTGGATCAGGTCGCGCATGGAAACGACGCGGGTCAGGATCTCCGCCGTCTTCTTGCGCAGATACTCGTCGGCCGTGCCGGATTCCATGCCGCCCGTGCCCTCGGCCGTGAACTTCCCGATGATGTAGGCGAGGATGCCGTCGACATCCTCCTCGCTCAGCGAGCTGTCGTGGAAGCGCACCGTCGTCTCTTGCAGGTTCAGCGCCTTGTGGTCGATGTTGTAGCTTTGGCCTGCCTGCGCGATGGCGTCGGCGATGGCGGTCGGGCTCTCGCCCTCCAGATGGGTGATGCTGAACTTGCCGTCGCCGACCCGGCCGGCGGAGTCATGGTCAATGGCGTGCAGCTTCAGTTGCGCGCCGATCTCGCCGAGCAGGGCCTCCGAGCGCTCGGCGCCCAGCATGTTCTTGAGCTCGGCCTCGCCGCAGATCTCGATGAGGGTGAGGCACGCCGCCTTGCCAGATTTGCGGGCGAGCTTCACGGCGTCGGTCGCGGCCTGGGTGAACTCGACAGCTTCGAGCAGGCCGGTGACGCGGTCGCGCTGGCGCGGCGCGCCGCTCTCGGCGGCCGTGATCTGCGCGCGCACGATCGAGAGGAAGAAGCGCTCGTCCGATTTCTCGAAGGCGCGATAGATGCAGGCTTCGACCGTGCGCTGCAGATCTGGTTCCGCTTCGCTCTGCTGCAGGGCCAGCTTCAGGCCGCGCCGGCGCTGCCCGGGCCCGAGGCCGCGCAAGGACGCGGCCAGCAGAACCTGGTCCCGATCGGCAAGAATTTTCGTAAAAGGCTTGCGGATCAGGCTGTCCGCATCGACATCCAAGATCGACTTGACCGCGCCGCCAACCCATAGCACCCGGCTGCCGCTGTCCAATTCGAGCAGCAGGTCGGCGTTGGCGAATGCGAATCCGACGAACCTGTCTCGTTCCTCGCGCAGGCGATCGGCAATGGACTGGCCCATACTCCCTCGTGTTCGTGCAATCGGCGCGATGCAGCCTGTGGCAGGCTCCCATGGAGTGTTGGCACGCGTGTTTAAGATCGCGTTAAGACGACAAGAAGGCGGGGCGGAGAGATCGCGGTGACTTTGGGCGGACAGGCGATGCTCTCAAATCGCCGGCGGGCAATACGGTCACCGACTTGGAAAGCAGAGCGCGCTGCGACGCGGCGGTACGGGTCAAGGGCTTCACCCGTGCCAAGCTGGTCGCGACCATGGCGGCCTGCCGATCTCGCGCTTGCGGCTATCAGGTGGTGGAGCGGTTCACTGACGACCGCGGCGGGGCGCCGGTGCCGCTCGCGCGCATGGTCAAGGCGCTGTAGATCGCGGCGAAATACACCGGGCCGACGGAACTCCGGATCCGCCGCGGCGTTCGCGACAGTGATGCGTTACTTGCTTGTTCCTGCGCTTGCGCTGCTGCTCGCCGCCTGCGGCGAGACGGCCAAGCTGCCGCCCGAGGCCGGGTTTGGGCCGAACCCCACCCTGCCTGAGCCGAACGAATCCTTCCTTCCCACCATGAACATCGCCCCGGCGATCGGTTGGCCGCAGGGCGGCAAGCCTGTCCCGGCGGAGGGGCTTGCAGTCACTGCCCTGGCGACTGGCCTCGACCACCCGCGCTGGCTCTACGTGCTGCCCAACGGGGACGTCCTGGTGGCGGAGACGAACGCGCCGCCGCGCGAGGAGGCCGACAGCGGCATCAAGGGCTGGATCAAGGGTTTGGTGCTCGGCCGCGCCGGTGCGGCTGTGCCGAGCGCCAACCGGATCACCCTGCTCCGCGATTCCAACAATGACGGTGTCGCCGAGACGCGCACGCCCTTCTTGGAGCGTCTCAATTCGCCGTTCGGCATGGCGCTGATCGGGGACGATTTCTACGTGGCCAACACCGATGCTGTCCTACGCTTTCCCTATGACGAGGGCGACACCGGAATCACGGCGGACGGCGAGAAGGTCGCAGATCTGCCGGCGGGGCCGCTCAACCATCATTGGACCAAGAACCTGATCGCGAGCCCGGACGGCCGCCGGCTTTACGCGACCGTCGGCTCCAACTCCAATGCGGGCGAGAACGGCCTTGATCGCGAGCATCGGCGCGCCTGCATCCTCGAGATCGACCTCGCCACCGGAGATTTGCGCGTCTTCGCGTCCGGGCTGCGCAACCCGAACGGCATGGCATGGGAGGAGGAGACCGGCGCGCTCTGGACGGTGGTCAACGAGCGGGACGAACTCGGCAGCGACCTGGTGCCGGACTACATGACGGCGGTGAAGGAGGGCGGTTTCTATGGCTGGCCCTACTCCTATTTCGGCCAGCATGTCGATGCGCGTGTGCAGCCGCAGAAGCCGGAACTGGTGGCGCAAGCCATCGTGCCCGATTATGCGCTTGGGGCGCACACCGCCGCGCTTGGCCTCGCCTTCTCCGAAGGCACCCTGCTGCCCGGGCGCTTCCGGAACGGGGCCTTCATTGGGCTGCACGGCTCGTGGAACCGCGACCCGCCGGCCGGCTACAAGGTGGTCTTCGTTCCCTTCCGCAATGGCCAGCCCGACGGCATGCCGGTCGATGTCCTGACCGGCTTCCTGAGTGAAGAGGGCGAGGCATTTGGCCGCCCGGTCGGCGTTGCCATGGACCGCACGGGCGCGCTGCTAGTGGCCGATGACGTGGGCAACGCCGTATGGCGCATCGCGCCGGCAGGCGGCGGGTCGAGCCTCTAGCAGACCGTCGAGCCGCCCCCCGAGCTATTCCAGTCAGCGAACGAAATGCAGCGTCGAGAAGCGGCGTCGCAAGCGCGTGACCTCTTCGGCGATGGCCTGGAGCGGACGGGTGCCGGAGAGCGCCGCGGCAATGTAGTCCGCAAGCTCCGGCATGTCGGCCGGCGTCATGCCCCAGCGCACGATCTCCGGCGTTCCGATCCTGAGGCCGTTCACGTCGCCCTCGACCGGCGCGAGCGGCAGGCCGATGCCGCAGGTGAGGATGTTCGCCTGGCGCAACGCCTTGGCAGCGGCTTGGCCGCCGCCATAATCGGCTGCCTCGATCGCGAACTGGTGCGATTGGGTGATGCCGCGGTCGCGCGCGAAGATCGGCAGGCCACGCGCGGCGAGCGCCTCGCCCAGTGCCTTGGCCGTCGCGGCCATCGTTGCCGCATAGGCTTTTCCATGAACCTTCCAGTCGAGCAGGGTCATGGCGAGCGCGGCCGATTTCGCGGCGTCGAAATTGGCGGTGAGGCCGGGATAGGCGATGGCATCGAGGCGCTGGGCAACAGCCGCATCGTTGGTGACGATGAGGCCGGAGGGCGGGCCGCCCAGGCTCTTATAGGTGCTCATGGTCATCACATGGGCGCCTTCCTCCAGCGGCTGCTGCCAGGCGTGGCCGGCGATCATGCCCGACATATGCGCCGCGTCGAACAGCACGAGCGCGCCGACCTCGTCCGCGATGGTGCGGATGTCGCCGATCGGATGAGGAAAGAGGTTGAGGCTGCCCCCGATGGTGATGAGCTTCGGCCGCAGGCTGCGCGCCATGTTGCGCAGCCCATCGACATCTACTGTGTAGCGCGCCGGATCGACCGGCGCGGGCTGCGTGGTGACGCCATAGAAGCCGGCGGCGCCCGCTTCATGGTGTGTGACATGACCGCCGATCGCCGGTGACGGCGCGATAATGGTGTCGCCCGGCCTGGCCGCCATCATGAAGACGTAGAGATTGGCGAGTGCGCCAGAGCCCACGCGGATCTCGGCAAAGCGCGCGTCGAACACCTCCGCCGCCAGCTCCGCCGCCAGGACCTCGATCTTCTCGATCGCCTCCAGCCCCATCTCGTATTTGTCGCCGGGATAGCCGAGGGATGGGCGCGATCCGATGCCGGACCCCAGCAGCGCCTCCGCCTTGGGGTTCATGACATTGGTGGCGGGATTAAGATTGATGCAGTCTCGCTCGTGGATCGCGCGGTTCTCCGCGACATGGGCGAGCAGGTCGCGCTCGATCGCGTCGGCATCCTGCCCGGCGACGCGCTCGGCCAGCGACTGGATGTAGCGTTCCGAGGTCTCCGGAACCCAGGGACGGCGCTGCAGCATGGTCATTTCGTCATCCTCCCCTCGCCGCCGGCGAATCGCGCGGGCGGACGGACCGACGCTACCCAAATCAGGCAACGGACGGAATCGCTATTGCCGCTTTTTGTAGCCGAAGACGCTGAGCCAGAGCAGCACGTAGAAGCCGAGGCCCGCGGCGGGCCAATAGAACCAGAGGCTGTCGGCGCTATCCAGCATGTCGATGAGGAAGAGGAACGGGATGAGGAGGACCGCAAGCTTGACCCGCGCCGGCAGATCGAGGAAGCGCGACCACAGGCCGGCTGCCGTGCCTTGTGCAGTATCGGCAGCCATCGGCGCGGCGGCGGAGGGGTTGGCCGGCCGTGGCTCGTCCGTCCTCGCCGCGGCCGGCCGCGCCTCGCCATCCAGCACGATTCGGTAGCTGGGCACCGGCTCCGACACGTTCTTGACCGCCTGCTGCCCGAGATAGTCGAAGCCGACCGACAGCTTGTTGCGCACCAGGTCGTAGACCGGGCCGGAGATCAGGATGCCGCCGGGCTCGGCCATCTCCTGCAGGCGCGCGGCGATGTTGACGCCCTCGCCATACAGATCGTCGTTCTCGATCATCACGTCGCCCAGATTGATGCCGATGCGGAACCACATCTGCTCCGCATCGGGCAGGTCGCTGTTGCGCCCGGCCAACTCGCGCTGCACCTCGATGGCGCATTGCACGGCCTCCACCACGCTGCCGAACTCCGCGATGACCGCGTCGCCCCAGGTGTTCACGGTGCGCCCGTCATGACGCGCGATCAGCGCATCCATCGCCCCGCGATATTGGCGCAGCGTGCCGATGGTGCGGGTCTCGTCACTCTCCATCAGGCGCGCATAACTCTTGACGTCCGCGCACAGGATGCACGTCAAGCGCCGCTTGACCTTGGGGGTCATGCTCCACCTCGTATCCGAACCGGATTGCGGGACCGGCTCCCGGACTATTTCCGTCATCAAACGCCCGTTCATTATGAATTGCGGCGGTGATCCCGCCTATCTATTTCGGGCCTCAGCAGAACAGGTCGAACTGCCGGTCCGGCTGCCTGGGCACCCTGAAGCGCGTGCAATCGAGATCGTATTCGCGCTTGTCGAGGCCGTGGCGCCGCGCCGCAGTCTCCACCCGGAGGCGGATCATGTCGGCATAGGGGCCTTCGCCGCGCATGCGCTTGCCCCATTCGCTGCGATAGGCAATGCCGCCGTGGCACTGGCTGATCAGGCTCATGGCATGCTTGGCCTTGCCCGGAAAATGCGCGACCAGCCATTCGACGAACAGATCCTTGATCTCCAGCGGCAGGCGAACCAGCGTCCAGTTCACCCACTGCGCTCCCGCTTGCGCGCCCGCCTCGATGATCGATTCGATCTCGTGGTCCGTGATCGCTGGAATGACGGGCGCCACAGAGACCGCGACCGGCACGCCGGCCTCGCTCAGCTGCTTTATCGCGTCGAGCCGCCGCGGCGGTGTCGATGCGCGCGGCTCCAGCTTGCGCGCCAGATCGCGGTCAAGCGTGGTGACGGAGATCGACACCATGATCAGCCGCCGTCGCGCCATATCGGCGATGAGGTCGAGGTCGTCCAGCACCCGCGCGCTCTTGGTGGTGATGCCGACCGGATGATTGAAATCGCTCAGCACCTTCAGGACGCCGCGCGTGACGCGGTATTGCCGCTCGATCGGCTGATAGACGTCGGTCACGGCGCCGAGCGCCAGCACATCCGGCTTGTAGCCCGGCTTCCTCAACTCCTTTGCCAACAACTTCGCGGCATCGGCCTTGGCGAACAGCCGGCTCTCGAAATCCAGCCCCGGCGATAGGCCGAGATAGGCGTGCGTCGGCCGCGCGAAACAGTAGATGCAGCCATGCTCGCAGCCGCGATAGGTGTTCACCGAGCGGTCGAACGGCACATCGGGCGACTGGTTATGCGACATGATGGTCCGGCTGGAATCCAGCGCGACCCTGGTAGCGAGGGGCGGCGGCGCGTCATCTTCGGGGTCGCCGCTCTCCCGGACGGCCGGCAGGCTCCAGCCGTCGTCCTCCAGCGGCCGCTCCCCCAGCTCATAGCGGCCGGGATGGTTGCTGACGGCGCCGCGGCCCTTCAGCGCCTGGTTCGGCAGGGTGGGGTCGGGGACCAGGGGCAGGTCCGGGTCTGGTTCATATTTCCGCATGGCTTCATCTTGCTCCCGTCATGAGAACAAATGAAGAACAAATCTTTGCGGTAATGCGTTACGCATTACGCGGCCCAATTACACACGAACCAAAGGGCAACCTAACTCGCCCACCAGATCTTGAGAGCCTTCTTAATTTTCAGGTTTTCGATGGCGTTTTCAATGTATTGGTCTTCATTCAGCGACTTCGCAGAGGCGAACGTTCGCGTTCAATTTGCCGCTGCATCTTCGCGCTTTGAAAGTCGACGAAGCGACCGCACCCGAATTCACCGGCCGAGATCGAAACGTCGATTCGTGAGCCATCATCGAACGTGAAGGTCGAGCCAACAATCGTGCGAGAATCATCGCCCACCACTTCCGGTTCGCGGTCAGGTGTACCGTATCGGGCGGAGAACTCGTGAAGGAGGGGGTCAAAGGCGGATCGGCAGCTTTCTTCACTCTCCTCAGTCCATCGATGGAGGCTTATGCGATGGAGAGCGCCGCCAGAAATGAGAAAGCTGAGATTGAACTCTTCGCCAACAATCTCGGCCCGATCTTCGGTTTCGAGCCAGGTACCACCTGGATGGCTACGGGTTGTTGACACGGTTACAACTCTCCTGAGGTCGGCCTCTGTCATTCCAAATATGAAGCCGCGATAGCCAGACAGGATGCCTCTGGCGTCTGCGGACACGGAGAGACCGAGCAGAGCGCAGAGCACCAGACCGAGTGCCGTGACCTGCGCGATCGGGCGAGCGAAAGGCGACTTGCGGCGGTACGTCGACGTCATTCTCGCAGCAATCACAAGTATGGCAGCTACATGCTTGGGCTAAGAAGCCCATCATAGATCCAAAAATGGCGGCCATAAGACCAGAATTGGGCACGGCAGACCTAGACCGGTGTCGGCAGCGGACTGGACACAACCTCAAAACCGTAGTTCGGCATCCGCCTGACCCGGCGGCCGATGCTTGATCGCAGCAGATGCCGGAGCTGCACCAAGAGCGGCTTGAGCACGATTACCCATCGCCAGCGCTTGGAGCGATCCAGGTCTCGGAATCGCTTTCGGCAGTTCCAGCGGAAGCAGATCTCGTCGAGATAGCGCTGCAAGTGCTCGCGGCTCAGGCGATGATAGACGCCGTCTTCGCTCGCTCCAGGATGCCGCCGAGCCCATCAGCCGTGCCGCTATGGACATCATCGCGAACGTATTCGCGCTCGCTGTGGATCACGGTCTCGATCTCCAATCCCATGTCAGTCGCGGCCGCCGTGAAGCTATTCTCCTTGTCGCTGACCAAGAGCGAGCCTGGCGCCACGATAGGATTCAGAGCTGCGGTGATGTCGGCGGTTGACTCTTGCGGAATCACGATGGCGCGGGCTTCACCACCGCGTTGGATTGCAATCAGGACTCTCGGCTTCTTGGTTCCTTACCTCGAGGCGCCGGCTTCGCGTCCTTGCGCCATTTTGGCGCTCCGCCGAGGTACTTCACGTCAATCTCGATGGTGTCGGACAGCGCTGGTTCAATGTCGTTGCGGTGATGCATCATCTCACGGATCGCATGCCCCATGCGCCAAGCCGTGGCCTGAGTGACGCCCAGCAGCCGGGCCATCACCACAGACGAGATTCCCTTGCTCGAAGTCAGCACGAGATAGATCGCGTGGATCCAGGTCCACAGCGGAAGCTTGGTGGCGTGCAACGGCGTCTTCGTCGTGACCGTGTATTGCTTGCTGCAATCGGCGCATTCCTTGAGGCCCGGCCTGCAGCTCTTGCCGCCCAGCACCCAATGGGCATAGCTGCCGCAGTGAGGGCAGAACGGCCCCTGCGGCCATCGCAGCTCTTCGAGAAACGTCCGGCACGCCGCTTCAGTTGGATACTGCCGCCGGAGCGTCGCGAGCGATGGGATCTGGTTCTTCGGTTTGTCATGTATCCCGCCGCCCCCAAAAAGACCCTCCACCTACAAGATGCTGGATCGTGGCGGAAAACCGTTACCCATCGCTGAACCGCCGCGGATATCCGCGGCTTTTGCTCATCTGACCTTCGTTTAGTGTGTAATTGCGTTACGCAGCGTTTTAGCGTGACGCTTTGCTACGTGAGCGAAGAGCGGTCGCGGCCGCCGAGAAAGGGACGTATCCGGTCAGTGGCCGCCGGCGGGCGTCACCATGGCGGCGACCATGCGCTGCATGTCGACGCGGCCGCACACTTTTCCGGACTCATCGAGCACGTGCAACGTCTGCTCGCCGGATTCGGTCAAGCGCCGGGCGGCCTCTTCCAGCAGGGTGCCGGCGAGGACGGTGACGCGCGACGGTGACGCGCCGGCGGCCGCCTCCATGATGGTCTCGACCTTGATCACCCGGCCGCGGTTCACTTCCTTCACGAATTTGGTGATGTAGTCGTCGGCCGGTCGGAGCACGATGTCCTGGCCTGTTCCCTGCTGGATGACTTCGCCGTCGCGCAGGATGGCGATGCGGTCGCCGAGGCGCAGCGCCTCGTCGAGATCGTGGGTGATGAACACGATAGTCTTCTTGATCTCCTTCTGCAGGTCCAGCAGCACCGATTGCATGTCGATGCGGATCAGCGGATCGAGCGCCGAGAACGCCTCGTCCATCAGCAGGATGGGCGCGTCGTTGGTGAGCGCGCGGGCAAGGCCGACGCGCTGCTGCATGCCGCCGGAAAGCTGGTTGGGGTAGCGGTCCTCGAAGCCCTTCAGCCCGACGCGCTCGATCCAGCGCATCGCCGCCTCCACCTGCCTGGCGCGCGGCAGGCCCTGGATCTCCAGGCCATAGACCGTGTTCTCCAGCACGTTGCGGTGCGGCAGCAGGGCGAATTTCTGGAACACCATCGCCGTCCTGTGGCGGCGGAACGCCCGCAGATCGGCCTCGTTCATCGCGAGCACGTCGGTGCCGCCGACCAGGAGCTGACCCGCGGTCGGCTCGATCAGCCGGTTGATGTGACGGATGAGCGTGGACTTGCCGGAGCCCGACAGCCCCATCACCACCTGCACGCATCCCGCGGGCATGGTGATGTTGATGTCCCGCAGGCCGATGACATGGCCGTGCTTCTCGTTCAGCTCGGTCTTGCTCATTCCGGCCCGCGCCTTGTCGATATGCAGCGAAGGATTGGGGCCGAAGAGCTTGTAGAGGCCGCGGATCTCGATCCCCACGCCGTGCGCGGCCTGGCGCTGCGCCTCGCGCTGGGCCTGCTCGTGCTGCAGCCGGTCAGCCATGGATGACCTGCCGGTGCTTCTGCAGGCGCAGGCCATAGGCCTGGCTGACGCGGTCGAAGATGATCGCGATGCCGACAATGGCAAGGCCGTTGAACATGCCCAGGGTGAAGTACTGGTTGGCGATCGCCTTCAGCACCGGCTGGCCAAGGCCCTGCACGCCGATCATCGAGGCGATGACGACCATGGCCAGCGCCATCATGATGGTCTGGTTGATGCCCGCCATGATGGTCGGCAGCGCAAGGGGCAGCTGCACGTTCTTCAGCCGCTGCCAGGGCGACGAGCCGAAGGCGTCCGCCGCCTCCAGCACGTCGCGGTCGACCAGGCGGATGCCGAGATTGGTGAGCCGGATGATCGGCGGGATGGCGTAGATCACCACCGCGATCAGGCCCGGCACCTTGCCGATGCCCAGCAGCATGACCACGGGAATGAGATAGACGAAGCTCGGCATCGTCTGCATGACGTCGAGGATCGGGTTGATCGCGCGCTGCAGGCGGTCGGAGCGCGACATGGCGACGCCGATCGGAATGCCGACGACGATCGACATGACGGTGCAGACAAAGATCATCGAGATGGTCTTCATCGTGTCGTCCCACATGTCGAACAAGCCGATCAGCGCCAGGGTAACCAGCGCGCTCGCCACGATCTTCCAGTTGCGGCTGGCGAACCAGGCGATGGCCCCGATCAGCAGCATGATGATGGGCCAGGGCGTGTTCGTCATGAACCGCTCGGACTGGATCAGGAAATACTGCAGCGGGTCGAAGAAGGATTCGATGGCGTCGCCATAGGCGCGCGTGAAGGCGCGGAACCCCTCGTCGATGGCCTTCTTCAGCTCGCGCAGCACATCGTCGTCGATGTTGGGGAACTTTTCCAACCAGTCCATGTGCCAGAGCCCTCCAGCATTCATGCCCGGCAACACGCCGGGGAAATCGCTTGCCTTGAAAAAAGAAGCGGCGGCGCTGCCGCCGCTTCCATAAATCAGACGGTGCGCGTCCTTAGAGCGCCGACTTCACCTTCTCCGCCACTTCCGGCGTGACCCACTTGATCCAGATGTCCTCGTTGTTCTCGAGGAAGTATTCGGCGCCTTCCTCGCCGGTCGCCTGGTTGTCGGTCATCCAGGCCAGCAGCTTGTTGACCGTGTCGTTCGACCAGGAACGGGCCTTCAGGTAGTCGAGCGCCGGACCGGCGCGCTCGGCGAACTGCGTCGTCACGAGGGTCTGCACGCTGTCCCTCGGCCACTCGTTGGGCTTCGGATCGGGGCACTCGGCGACGGTGTTGCAGCGCTTCCACTCCGCTTCGTCGTGCGGCACGCCGTATTCCAGCTTCACCATCTCGTATTTGCCGAGAATCGCGGTCGGCGCCCAGTAATAGCCGACCCAGCCTTCCTTGCGCTCATAGGCCTTGGCCAGCGAGCCGTCGAGGCCGGCGGCCGAGCCGGTGTCGACCAGCACGAAGCCCTTCTTTTCCGCCTCGTAGGCCTTGAAGAACTGCGCGGTCACCACCGTGCCGCCCCAGCCCTGCGGGCCATTGTGGACCGCGCCCTTGGACGCATCCTCCGGCGCGGGGAACAGCTCCGGATGCTCGAGCGCGTCCGCGATCGTCTTGATGTCCGGATGCGCGTCCGCGAGGTATTTCGGGATGAACCAGCCTTGGACGGCGCCGTCGGACAGCGCTTCCGAAACCGAGACGATCTTGCCGTCGGCGATGCCCTTGTTGACCACGTCCGGCAGCAGGTCGACCCAGCCTTCCGGCGCGACGTCCGGCTCGCCCTTCTCGATCATCGAGGTGAGGGAGGGCACGGTATCGCCGACTACCAGCTCGGCATCGCAGCCATAGCCTTCGGTCAGGATGAACTTGTCGATGCTGGCCAGCACTTCCGCCGATTGCCAGTTCATGTTGGCGATGGTGACCGTCCCGCAATCGGCGGCGAAGGCGCTCCCGCCGATCGTCAGCAGGCCGGCGGCGAGAGCACTTGATGCAAGCAGTTTCCTCATATGTCACGTCCCCATTGGGTTATGGCGGTGATCGGGATGAGGAGTGGTCAACCGCACCGCGTCAATTGCCACTCTTCTGTCAGCCCGGGCTCTTGCCGATGCCCGGTGCAAGGGGCGCCCGCGTCAGGTGCGGGCAGCCGCAAGCGCAACCTAACCAGCGCGGGCGCCGGGGAAAAGGGTGCCGCAGATGCACGGGCCGTGTTTTCCGGTCTTCGGACGTCGCGCCGGCGCCTCCCCGCGAACTTGCCCAGCGCGGCCGATGCGTTCGTCTCCGCGCTCACAGGGGCCAAACGACCTTCGGGCGCGATTCTTGTCTTCTGTCCAATAGACGATGTCGTCTGTCCGTAACATCGCGTCCGCGACGTCAAATGTCTCGACATCCCTGCAAATCAAGGGCTTGGGCAAATGAGCCGATTGCGCCTCGCGTGCGGCCGGCCCCGGATGTCGCGAGGAAAACAAGCTCCGTGGCCAGGCGTTACGCATTATGCCGTGCCTTCATAGGCCTTTCGCAACGGCTGGCATCCGGGCCTGTTCCCTCAAGCAGGCGCCCCGGAAGGGGAAGAGAGCGGGGCGAAGGTCCGACGTGGCAGAGCGAGCCGAACCCTCCCAGGACATTGTGCTCATCACCGGCAGCAGCGGCTTCATCGGCCAGGCGCTGGCGGGGCGGCTATCGGCGCGTTATCAGGTTGTGGGGCTCGACCTGTTCCCGCCACGCAAGGGCACGGATATCGAAACCATCCGGCTCGACCTCACCGACGAGCAGGCGGTGCGCAAGGCGATGGCGGAGATCGGCGACAAATACGGCGCCCGCATCGCTTCGGTCATCCACCTTGCCGCTTACTACGACCTCAGCGGCGAGCCGGACCCGAAATACCAGCAGGTCACGGTCGAAGGCACGCGCCGCCTGCTGCGCGCTCTGCGCACGCGGTTCACGGTGGAGCAGTTCGTGTTCTCCAGCACCCTTCTGGTCCATGCGCCGGGCGAGCGCGGCAAGCCGATCGACGAGGATTGGCCGATTGAGCCGAAATGGCCGTACCCTGAGTCCAAGGCCAAGACGGAAGAGATCGTGAGGCGGGAGCGCGGGCAGATTCCCGCGGTCATCCTGCGCCTTGCCGGGGTCTATGACGAGGATTGCCGCGCTGCCTTTTTGGCGCAGCAGATCGCGCGCATCTACGAGCAGCAGCCGGCCAGCTACCTGTTCGCGGGGGAGCCGGAGAGCGGCCAGCCCTATTTGCACCTGGACGACCTCCTCGAGGCGATCGAGCGCGTGGTGGACCGGCGCAATCGCCTGCCGCCGGACGTCACGATGCTGATCGGGGAGAAGCGCGGCCCGACCTACGAGGAGCTGCAGCGCGCGATCGGCGAACAGATCCACGGCAGGCCCTGGCCAACCTTCTCGCTCCCGCGGCCCCTGGCGCAGGCCGGCGCCTGGATGCAGGACGAGGTGCTGCAGGAGAATCCCTTCATCAAGCCGTGGATGATGGAGATCGCTGAGGACCATTACGAGATCGACACCGGCCGGGCGCGCAAGTTCCTAGGCTGGGAGCCGCGGCACGATCTCAAGGCGAGCCTGCGCATCATGATCGCGCGGCTGAAGGAGGATCCGCCCGGCTGGTACAAGGCCAACAAGCTTGACGCATCGGTGGTGGCTGCCGCCGATGTCGTCATCGAACGCGCGGAGGACCGGATCGACGCGCGCGAGCCGGAACTGATCGCGCGCCGCGAGGCGGCGCTGGGGCAACACCACGCCGCCACGCGCTGGGCGCATCTCACCAACATGGCGCTCGGCGCTTGGCTGATCGCGACGCCTTTCGCGACTGGCCTGTTCGCAGGGGACACCAGTGCGGCTTTGCCGCCCGCCGCCGGCTGGCAATTGCCGGAACCGGATTTGCGCGATCGCTGGCTGGGCCTCAGCGAGATCGCGAGCGGGCTGGCGATCTGCCTGCTCACCGGGCGGGCATTCGCGCGCGCGCCGTCCTGGACGCAATGGGCGATCGCGGCCATCGGCCTCTGGGTGATGACGGCGCCGCTCGTGTTCTGGACCACCAGCGCAGCGGCGTATGCGCTCGACAGCCTCATCGGCGCGCTGATCTTCGCCTTCGCGGTGATCGTCGCGCCCACGCCCGGCGTTGATCGCGTGGCCCTCGGCTCGGAGGGCGACGTGCCGCTCGGCTGGTCCTATTCGCCATCCTCCTACGTGCAGCGCGTGCCGATCGTCGCGCTGGCCTTCATCGGCTTCTTCGTGTCGCGCTATCTCGCGGCCTACCAGCTCGGGCATGTGCCGGCAGTGTGGGACCAGTTCTTCCCCGGCACCGTGCCGGAGCGCAACGGTACAGAATCGGTCATCACCTCCGAGCTGTCGCGCGCCTTTCCGATCCCCGATGCCGGCTTCGGCGCGCTCGCCTACATGCTCGACATCCTGACCGGGATCATTGGCGACCAGCGGCGCTGGCGCACCATGCCGTGGCTGGTCTTGCTGTTCGGCCTCATGATCGTGCCGCTGGGCGCGGTCAGCGTCGGCTTCATCATCATCCAGCCGACGATGATCGGCGCGCTCTGCACGCTATGCCTGCTGCAGGCGGCGGTCACCGTGGTGCTGATCCCATATTCAGTGGACGAGGTGCTGGCGACCATCCAGTTCCTGATCCGCAGCAAGCGGGTGGGGCGGCCGTTCTGGCGCACCCTGTTCCGCGGCGATGCCGGGTTCTCCGAGCGGAAGGACGAGATGCAGCGCCTCGTGCTGCCCGTCTCGAAGATGGCGCACGACTTCCTCTCAGGCGGCGTCACCTATCCCTGGACCCTGATCGCCAGCGTCGCAATCGGCATCTACCTGATGGTCACGCCGCTGATCCACGACACGGCGCCGCCGCTCTATTTCAGCGACCACGTCGTCGGTTGCCTCGTCATCACCATCGCCATCACGGCTTTCGCGGAGCTGATGCGGCTGCTCCGCCTGCTCAACGTGCCGTTGGGGCTCTGGGTCGCCGCCTCGCCGTTCCTGCTGGAGGGCGGCAATACCTTCGCCACTGTCGTCGATGTCGCGCTCGGCCTCGCCCTCGCCGCCCTCAGCCTGCCGCGCGGCGCGCGCAGCCGGGAGCAATACGGCGGCTGGAACCGGTTGATCCTGTGACCCGCCTCAGCCGGTCCGTGGCTTGACGAAGCCGGTGAGGACGTCGGCGAGATCGGTGGGGAAGGGGAACACGATGGTGGTGCTGCGCTCGCTGGCGATGTCGTGCAGCGTGGCAAGGTAGCGAAGCTGCATGGCCTGCGGCACCGGCGCCAGGATCTGCCCGGCGTCGACGAGTTTCTGCGCCGCCTGCTGCTCGCCTTCGGCGTTGATGATCTTGGCGCGGCGGATACGCTCGGCCTCCGCCTGCTTGGCGATGGCGCGGATCATGCTCTCGTCGAGATCGACGCGCTTGATCTCCACGTTGGAAACCTTGATGCCCCAGGCGTCGGTCTGCCGATCGAGCACGTCCTGGATGTCGGCGTTCAGCTTGTCGCGCTCGGACAGCATGGAATCGAGCTCATGCTTGCCGAGGACGGAGCGCAAGGTGGTCTGCGCCAGTTGGCTGGTCGCCTCCATGAAATCCTCGACCTGTATGATGGCTTTCTCCGCGTCCACCACGCGGAAATAGATCACGGCGTTGACCTTCACCGAGACATTGTCGCGCGAGATCACGTCCTGCGGCGGCACGTCGGTGACGATGGTGCGCAGGTCGACGCGCACCGCCTGCTGGATGATCGGGATGATGAGGACGAGCCCCGGCCCCTTGGTTCCCGTGTAGCGGCCGAGCGTGAAGACGACGCCGCGCTCGTATTCGCGGAAGATGCGGATCGCCGCAAGGACGATGGCCACCACCAGGATGACGATGATGGCGATGGATACCAATGTGACGGGCATAGGGCGTCTCCTTGACTCGCGGGCTTGTCCTTCTAGTGCGGTACGCTCCCCTTGCGCCGGACCGTCAGCAGCAGGCCGTCGCGGCTGCGCACCTCGACCGCATCGCCGGGCCGCAGCGCCTCGCCTGCCTGCGCGAGCCAGAGCTCGCCCTGGATCCGGACCCGTCCCTGGTTGCCGGTCCACTCGACCACCTCGCCGACGGAGCCGACCAGGGCCTCCTGGCCCGTAACGACGGCATGGCGGCGCGAGCGCAGCAGCATGGCCAGGACCAGGACCACCAATCCGCCGGTGACGACGGTGCCGGCGGCGATCACGGCGATGGGCACGCCGTAGCCCGGCATGCCGGCCTTGAACAGAATCACGGAGCCGATGGCGAACGCGGTCACGCCGCCCAATCCGAGAATGCCGAAGGACGGCGCGAAGGCCTCGGCGACCATCAATGCGAGGCCCAGCAGGATCAATCCCATGCCGACATAGTCGACCGGCAGCACGCTGAAGGCGAACATGGCGAGGAGCAGACTGATGGCGCCGATGACTCCCGGCCCATAGGTGCCGGGATTGGCGAACTCGAAGATCAGGCCATAGATCCCGACCAGCATCAGCAGATAGGCGACGGTCGGCTCGGTGATGATCATCAGCAGCCGCGTGCGCCAGTCGATCTCTGTCTCCACCAGCTCCAGGTTGGCAGTGGCGAGCCTCTTGCGTTCGCCGTTCACCAGCACCTCGCGCCCGTCGATCTTGGTGAGCAACTCCGGCAGGGTCGCGGCGACGACGTCGACGACGTTGAGCTTCAACGCCTCCTCGGCAGGCAGGCTGGCCGCGCCGCGGACGGCGGATTCCGCCCAATCGGCGTTGCGGCCATGCATCTGCGCGAGCCCGCGGATATAGGCGGCCGCGTCGTTGACCAGCTTGCGCCGTTCCGGCGTGGAGGTGTCGAGCGGCGCGTCATCGGCGGCCGGCTGCGGTTCCTGGCTTGGCTCCTGGGTTGGTTCATCGCGCGATTCCTGGCTTTCATTTGGCTTCGCCGTGTCGGGCTCCTCACCCGGGGGCTCACGCTCGGGCGATTCCGGCATCCCGCCGATGGTGATCGGCGTCGCCGCGCCGAGATTGGTGCCCGGCGCCATCGCGGCGATTGAGGCGGCATAGAGGATGTAGGTCCCGGCGCTGGCGGCGCGCGCACCGGCCGGCGCGACATAGACCGCGACCGGCACCGGCGACGCCAACTCGGCGCGAATGATCTTCCGCATCGCGGTGTCGAGCCCGCCGGGCGTGTCCATGCGCAGGATCACCACGGCGGTCCTGGCCGCATCGATCTCCTGCAGCTTGTCCGCGAAGTAGTCGGCGATGGCGGGACCGATCGCCCCCTGCATGTCGATGACCACGGCTTGCTGCGGGGCCGCGGATTCCTGTGCCGGCGCCTGCGGCGGAAGCGCGGACAGGAGGAGTCCCAAGCCGGCCGCCAGCCAGCCCAGCCTTGCCCCCGCGCGCAGGCAGATCAGCCGCATGGCGGCGCCTCGTCGGATGCCAAGCCGTAGCTCCTGGTCAGTGTGATCCTGGAGGTGGCAATGCGCAAGCTCGGTGGGTGTTCCGGGCGGACGGCGCCGCCCGGTCGAATGCCAGCCTACGGCTTCACGTAGTTGCGCCAGAAGTGCTTCTGCTGGAAGCCCAGCATCTCGCGCGCCTTCTTGTTGGAGAGCAGCGTTTCGAACTCGCCGAGGTCGCGCTTCACGGGCACGCTGGGATAGAAGCGCTTCAGGAGCTCCCTGGTCGGCAGGTCGGAGGAGGTGTCGCCGCTCGCGGCGTTGAAGATCTGGAAGCCGAGGCCGTCGGTCTCGATGCAGCGGTGGCACAAATCGCCCAGATCGCGCGCATCGATGTAGCTCCAGGCGATCTTCTTGCGGAGGCCCGGGTCCTTGAACCACTTCGGGAACAGCGCATATTCGTGCGGCTCGATCACGTTGCCGATGCGCAGCGCGTAGATGTCCGCCTTGGCGCGCAGCGCGAAGCCGCGCGCCGTCCGCTCGTTGACGATCTTGGACAGGGCGTAGCTGTCCATCGGGTTCACGTCGTATTCCTCGTCGAGCGGGAAATAGTCCGGCTCGCGCGGCGTGTCGGCGAACACCACGCCATAGGTCGTCTCGCTGGAGGCGATAATGATTTTCCTGATGCCGAGCTTCACCGCCGCCTCGAGGACGTTGTACGTGCTCATCACGTTGATGCGGTAGAGCTCGTTGTCCGGTGCGATCATGATGCGCGGGATGGCGGCGAAATGGATCACGGCGTCGATCGGCTGCGCGCGCAGGTCTGGGTCGAATTCGTGCAGGCCCATATAGCTGGTGAGTGCGTTGAACACCTGGCCGGAATCGGTGAGGTCGGTGGTGAGGGTGCGCGCCGCGGGATTGTCCAGCGGCTTGATGTCGAGGTTCAGCACCTGGTAGCCGTAGTCGAGCAGGACCTGCAGCGCGTGCTTGCCGGCCTTGCCGCTGCCACCGGTAAAGATCACTCTCTTCATGTGGGCTTCCTCCGACTTCGGTCAGGCATGCCGCATCTATAGCGGGCGGATCGCACTCTTGGAAGAATCGAAGACGGCACGCCCAGTCACGCAGACGGGCCCGTCCTCAGAAGCCAAGCAGCCCGCGCCTCTCCTCCTGCGGCAGGTCTGTGGAGCGCCAGGTGAAGAAGAACAGGGCCACCCACTCGCGCTCATGGGAATAGCCGAAATCCTGGTCCGTGACGCCGATCAGCCTGCCGTCGGCGGTGCGGTAGCCAACAGCCGCGAGCTTCGCAATGCCCAGCCTCTCCTTCTCCCGGTAGATCGCGATCTCCGGAACCCTGATTGCCTGACTGGCGAACGGGATCGGGGCATCGAAGCTGCCGATGCCGACCAGGGTGTTGCGGTCGTCGATCGACAGCGCTCCGGCGCGCACCTCCACGATGGCATCGGCCCGGCTGCGATCGGCGACCAGGTTGGCGCCGCCGCGCAGCAGGCGCTCCCTGATCGCGCTGGCGGCGTATCGTCCATCGCTGCCTTCGAGTTGCGCGGCATCGACATAGATAAGCGTGCCGTCCGGGATTTGGAGGTCCATGCCCTCCACCGCCCGGTCGACGGCGGTGGAGATCAGGAGCTGCTCGGTGGCCGTGCGCTCCGGGCTCGATTCCCGCACCGTCGTGCAGGCGCCCAACGCCAGCGCCGCCAGGACGAGCGCGATGAATGCGGAGATTCGTGCGCCGATACGTCGCATGAAGACCCCTCGCTGATTCTGAAGGACACTGCGGATGGCAGACCGGCCGCAACAGCTTGCGGCTGCCACGCGGTAAACGCCGCCGGAGCCCGCGGGGTTCCCCGGTCTGGAAGCAGCCCACTCGAGGCCCGGGATCCGTGCGCTTGATCTGGTGTCGCTCAGACGCGATCGAGCGTGAAGAGTTCCTGAGACAGGTTGACGCCGCGCAGGGCATAGCGCCCGCAAGAGACGAGACGCGGACCTGCATCGGCGAGCGCGGCCGCGAATGCGGCGGAGGCCAGGATCGTCTGATCGGCGGAGCGGCACAGGGCGGCGATGCGGCTCACCTCGTTGACCGCCGGACCAACAATCGTGAAATCCAGCCGGTCGGGACTCCCTATGTTGCCGAAGAACATCTCGCCGATATGGAGACCAAGATACATGTGCGTCGTCGGGAGATGATCGGCTGCGCGCCGCTGGTTGAGCGCTTCGATTCCGGCCTCAGCCGCCAGAGCCGCCGCGATGGCGGCCGCGCACGCCTTGCTGCTTTCCTGCGCCGTGAAAATCGCGAGCGCGCCGTCGCCGATCAGCTTCAGCACATCGCCGCCGTGCTCCCGGATGGCGGAGACGATGACCTCCGCGTAGTCATTGAGCAGCGGGATGATCTGCTCCGGCGGCGCGCTGTCGGTGATCTTGGTATAGCCGCTGAGGTCGCTGAACCACAGGACCGCCTCGATGCGGTCGGCGACGCCGCGCTCGATCCGGCCGCTGAGCACCAGCTCGGCGGCATCGCGCCCGAGATAGGTCTCGGCGAGCGTGCGGGCGACGCGGCCGAGCGCGACGCATTTGATCGCGCCGGCGAGGAACGGGGCGAGGCGCTGGATCGCCGCGATCTCGCCCGCGTTGAAGCCGCGATCGAGGTCGGTGTACCAGGCCGAGTACATGCAATCCATCTCGCCGATGCTGCCCGCAGGTCCGAAGCGCGTCAGGAAGGCGAACAGCTCCCTCATGCCCGCCGCGTGAGGGAAATCCAGATCCCAATAGCGCGCGAGCGTCTCGTTGTTGAGCTGCGCCTGCAGGCAGGTCTCCCCGGAATGGAACAGTTCATAGAACGCGCTGCGCCGCCACTTCTCCGCCGCCTCTCCGCCCTGGTTGGTGCGGCCATATTCCACGAAGACCGCCTCCGCTGCATTCCGCCGCCATTTGACTGCGTGCCCCTCGTGCGTCGGATGCAGCGTGTCCATCACCACGATCAGCGTGCCGAGCGGCAGGCCGGCCGCCAGTGCGCGTTCGCAGAAGCCTGCCACCATGTCCGTCTCGGATGTGCCGGCGATCCCCGCCTCGGTGATCCAGGTGGCGAGGTCTTGCAGCCTCCGCTCGTCCATCAGCGCCGATGCTCTTCCAGGCGCGGCATCAGCTCGACGAGGTTGCAAGGGCGGTGGCGGTTGTCGAGCTGGTGCTTCAGGATCTCCTCCCAGCCGTCGCGGCAGGCGCCGGGCGAGCCGGGCAGGGCGAACAGATAGGTGCCGTGCGCGATGCCGCCGGTGGCGCGGCTCTGGATCGTGGAGGTGCCGACCTTCTGGAACGAGATCCAGCGGAACAGCTCGCCGAAGCCGTCGATCTTCTTCTCGTAGACCGATTCGAAAGCCTCGGGCGTCACGTCTCGACCGGTGACGCCGGTGCCCCCCGTGGCGATCACCACGTCGATATCCTCGCGCGAAATCCAGGCCTCGAGCTGGGCCGCGATCGCGGCGGCATCGTCATTGACGATCACACGGTCGGCTATGGTATGGCCGTCGCGCGTGATCAGGTCGACCAGGGTCTGGCCGGACTTGTCGTCTGTGATGGTGCGGGTGTCCGACACCGTCATGACGCCGATGCGCACGGCCATAAACGGCCGCGTCTCGTCGATCTTGGGCATGTGCTGTCAGCCTTTCGGCTCCAGCATAGTCCGGCGGTGGCTACAGTCGAGTGACTACTTGGAGGCCGGCCTACTTGGACGCGGTCGCCGTGCCGTCCTGGCCGATATATTGCGGCCAGCCGCCGCTGGCCAAGGCCTTGAGGGTCGGCGATTCGTGGTTCAGCCGCTGCTGGTAGACCCAATAGGCAGCCAGGATCCGCTTGGTGAACTGGCGGGTCTCCTTCGACGGCAGGGTCTCCAGGAACAGCAGCGGGTCATCCATCGCGCCCGGCACGTTCTTCCACTTCTGGAGATTGCCCGCCCCGGCGTTGTAGGCGACCGCCATCAGGATGATGTCGTTCTTCACCAGACCGTTGCGCAGCAGCTTGGCGATGTATTTCTGACCGGCCGCTATGGCGAGCCGCGGGTCCTTGAGCTGTGCCTTGTCATAGCCGAGGCGCTTGCCGGTGTCCGGCATGATCTGCATCAGGCCGAGCGCGCCGGAGCCGCTGACCGCCAGCGGGTTGAAGCCCGATTCCTGGCGCATGATGGCGTAAAGCAGCGCGCGGTCGATGATGAAGCCGCCCTTGGGCTCCCAGCGCGGCATCGGGAACAGGGCAGCCGGAATGACGGAATCGGCGTAGAGCCGTTCCATCGCGCCCAGCTTCAGGGCCAGCGAGGGCATGCGAGCCATGTCGGCGATGGCGAACAGCGCGCCATCCACCTTGTCCTTCGCCTTCGATTCGAGCAGCAGCAGCTCCTTTTCCGCCGCGCGGAACTCGCCGACCTGGATCAGCGCCAGGGCGCGCTTGCCCGAGCGGGTGCCGAGGAGGAGCTGACCATGCGCCTTGGTGAATTTCGGCGCCGTCCAATCCATTTCGGGCGTGATGCCCAGCGCGCGCGACGCCAATTGACCATAGAAGGTCAGGGGATGCTTCGCCGCCTTGCGCAGATAGACGCTGACCTTTTCCGGGTGCTTCGCGCGCAGATGGGCGCGCGCCGTCCAGAAGGCTGACTTCGCCTTGTCCCACGCATTGTTGTCCGGGTCCTCCGCGTCCTTGGCGAAGGCCGCGGCCGCCTTGGCGAAGGCACCGCGCCGCCAGTGCTCAAGGCCCACCAGCCAGTTGGCATCGCGGTCGTTGTAGCTCTCGTCCGGAGAGCCGACGCGCACCACGCTGCCCTTGGGCTCGGTCAGGTTGGTGGCGCCCTTGGCCTGGGCGAGCTGATAGATGGCGCGCGCATCCGCCAGCGTATCGTAGTGGCGCAGCCAGTCCGACAGCTCCTTGGGCTTGGAGATATAGGTCGCCGACAGGTAGCGCTCGGCCAGGACATGGCCCAGCAGCGAGGAATCTGTCAGCTCGGCAATGATCTTGTCGGCGCCGCGGAAGTCGCCCGCTTCCTGCAATCGGAAGATATGGCGATACCGGTCGGCATTGACCGCGTCCAGGGGCTTCGGGAGATCCGCGCCGTTGACCTGCACGTCATCGCCCGGCAACGCCGCCGTGGCGCCCGATCCGTCCTGGGCCAGCGCGCTCACCGAAACACCTCCGGCGAACAGCGTGCTTGTCAGTGCGACCGCCCCTAAAAAGCGGGCGGCCCGAAAGTGCCAGTGTCGAGCCAAGGTGTCCGTCCCCTTGTGCGGTCGCCTCGTCCCGAACGAAGCGAGTAGTTAATCGTTTCTTCTTGTCTCCCGGAATCATGGCTAGACGATACGGGAGGGGGAGTCCACTAAAAATCTTCTGAACTAACAACCGGTATGGCTTGGGGCGCGTTCCAACCCACTACGAATATTCACTAATACGAAGGTAAGGGTAAACGTCGCTCGATCTATTCGACTGGACTGCCTTGCTTTTCTTTTGCCGCATTTACCTTCAATTTGCCAAATTAACCTTAATTCTAAAGCACCTCATACTATTGTATGGAGTCTCGCAACTTTAGAAGATCGCGCCAGGTTTCCCGTTTCTGGGCGGGCTGGCGGAGCAGGTAGGCGGGGTGAAAGATGGGCATCGCCGGGATGGCATGCCCGGATTCGCCGAGGGTGTATTGGAACCAGCGCCCGCGGAGGCGGGTAATGCCCTCGGTGGTCCCGAGCAGGCCCTGGGCGGCGGCGGCCCCGACCAGGACCAGGACTTTCGGCCTCACCAATTCGATGTGGCGCTCAACGAACGGTTTTTGCGCCGCAAACTCGAGGTCCGTCGGCTTGCGGTTGCCCGGCGGGCGCCAGAAGCAGACATTGGTGATGTAGAACGTGGTGCGGTCCAGGCCGATCGCCGCCATCATGCGGTCGAGAAGCTGGCCCGATACGCCCACGAAGGGCTGGCCGAGCCGGTCCTCGTCCGCCCCCGGCGCCTCGCCGACCAGCATCACCCGGGCCTTTGGATTGCCGTCCGCGAACACCAGATTGGTGGCGGTGCCACGCAGCGACAGGCCCTCGAACCGCTCCAGCGCCGCCTTCAATGCGGCCAGGTCGGGGGCGGCGCGCGCCGCCTCGCGGGCCGAGAGTACGGCCGCCTGATCCATTGTGCCCAGCGGCCGGGCGGGCGCCACGGCCGGGCGGAACGCGGGACTCGGCTGTTCGGAGAGCTGCGGCGGGGCGGCAACCGCCTTTCCGGCGGGCGGCTGCCCGGCGGGTGCGGTGGTTTTCCCCGCTGGGGAAAGGAGGGTCGCCCCAAGGCGGCTTTGCGGCGTGGGCTCAATAGCCTCGTCGGCGCCCCACTCGATATAGAGCTGCAGCAGCGCCAACGCCTGATGGGCATCAAGGTGACGGGCGTCAGGCTGTTGATCGGTTCGGGCGTCCTGTGACATGACACCGACCGTATCACTGGACGCGCGCGCGGCCAATTCCGGAGCCACGTCCGCGCCGCGCATTGGGAGGAGCCACATGGACCGCGAGGTCATGGAATACGACGTGGTAATCGTGGGCGGTGGGCCATCCGGCCTCAGCGCCTCGATTCGGCTGAAGCAACTGGCGGCGGAAGCCGGCCATGACGTCTCGGTCTGCGTGATCGAAAAAGGCGCGGAGATCGGCGCGCACATCCTCTCGGGCGCCGTGCTCGAGCCGCGCACCCTCAACGAGCTCATTCCCGACTGGAAGGAAAAGGGCGCGCCGCTCAACACGCCGGCGAAGGAGGACCACTTCCTGTTTCTCACCGCATCGCGGGCGATCCGCATGCCGACGCCGCCGCAGATGCACAACGAGGGGAACTACATCATCTCGCTTGGCAATTTCTGCCGCTGGCTGGCGCAGCAGGCGGAGGCGCTGGGCGTGGAGATCTATCCCGGCTTCGCCGCCGCAGAGGTGCTGCATGACGAGAACGGCGCGGTGAAGGGCGTGGCGACCGGCGACATGGGCATCGGCAAGGATGGCCAGCCCACCGCGAACCACACGCGCGGGGTGGAGCTGCACGGCAAGCAGACCCTTTTCGCGGAAGGCTGCCGCGGCTCGCTCACCAAAGGTCTGTTCGAGCGCTTCAAGCTGCGCGAGACCTGTGATCCGCAGACCTTCGGCATCGGCATCAAGGAGCTGTGGGAGGTCGATCCCGCCAAGCACCAGCAGGGCAGGATCACCCACACGATCGGCTGGCCGATGGACGGCAACACTTATGGCGGCTCGTTCCTCTATCACCTGGAGAACAACCAGGTCGCGGTCGGCTTCGTGATCGGCCTCGACTACCAGAACCCGCATCTCGCGCCGTTCGAGGAGTTCCAGCGCTTCAAGCAGCATCCGGCGATCCGGCCGATCTTCGAAGGCGGGCGGCGTATCGCCTACGGCGCGCGCGCGCTCAACGAAGGCGGCTTCCAGTCGATCCCGAAGCTCACCTTTCCCGGCGGCTGCCTGATCGGCGATACCGCGGGCTTCCTCAACGTGCCGAAGATAAAGGGCACCCACACCGCGATGAAGTCCGGCATGACGGCGGCGGAAGCGATCTTCCCGCGCCTCCAGGCCGGCACCGCTGCCTCCGCCGAGATCGCAGACTATCCGGAGGCGCTCAAGAAGACCTGGCTGTGGGACGAGCTCTACCGCGTGCGGAACATCCGGCCGTCCTTCCATGGCGGCATATGGATGGGCCTCGCCTATTCGGCACTCGATACCTATCTGTTCCGCGGCAAGGCGCCCTGGACGCTGCACCACCACCCGGACCACACGCAGCTCCGCAAGGCCTCGGACATGCCTAAGATCGCCTATCCGAAGCCGGACGGCGTGGTCAGCTTCGACCGGTTGTCGTCGGTCTTCCTCTCCGCGACCAATCACGAGGAGAACCAGCCGGCGCACCTGACGCTGAAGAACAAGGACGTGCCGATCGAAGTCAACCTCGCGCTCTATGACGCGCCGGAGCAACGTTATTGCCCCGCGAGTGTTTACGAGATCGTGCGCGACGCGGACGGGAGCAATCCCAGGTTGCAGATCAACGCCCAGAATTGCGTCCATTGCAAAACCTGCGACATCAAGGACCCGACGCAAAACATCCACTGGGTTGTGCCGGAGGGGGGCGGAGGCCCCAATTATCCCAATATGTGAGCGAATAAGGCAAGGACTGTTAAGCCTCGGCGTTCTATATAAAGGTATGGAACGTCCCTGCCATGAGATCGGATCTGACGTGCAGAAGATCGACCTGACGCACCGGCTTCCCCGCTCTTGCCAGAGGCGGGTGCTGGCCGGCCTTGCCGCCATTCTGGTGTCCGTGGCGGTTGCCGCCTGCGAGCCGGACGAGCAGGAATCCGGCATCCGCGTGGCCGATGCCGAGGGCACGGTCAGCGGCCAAGGCGCCGCGTCACCGGGCGAGACCTGGACGGACACGGGCGCCTATCTCGCCGGCCTCACCGCCTTCGACCAGCGCGACATGAGAACGGCGGCCGAGCTGCTGACCAAGGCCCTGGGCGAGGATTTCAAGAACGCCGTCCTGGCGCAGAAGACGCTCGTGGCGTTGATGAGCGACGGACGGATCGAGGACGCCATCGCGCTCGCCGAGGATATGAAGTCGGCGGGGGTCAAATCGACCCTGGTCACGCTGATCCTGATGCAGGACAAGGCGCGCCAAGACGAATACGAGGACGCGCTCGCGATCTCCCGGGAGCTGCCGGACGACAGGCTCATCCAGGTCACCGCGCCGATGTTGCGCGCATGGCTGGCCATGGGTGCCGAAGGCGGCGCCAAGGGGGGCGCCAAGGCGAAAGAGGCGGCGCTCGCGGAGCTGCAGCCGCTGCAGGAGCTCGACGGCGCCACGATGCTGTGGCAGATGCAATCTGCCTTGCTGGCCGATCACGCCGGCGACGGCGCGGTGGCGGCTGCCAATCTGCTGGCCGCGATCGATTCCAGCGTCAGCATCCCCGCGCAGCTCGCCGAATTCTACGTTGCCCTCAAGTTCCGCGACGGCGACGAGCAGGCGGCGCGCGCGATGATGCAGCGCTACCGCGACCAGGCCGAGGGTCGCGGAGAGGACGTCGCGAACGCGATGGAGCGCAAGCTCGGCGAAGGCAAGATCAAGGGGCCGCTGGTCGCCGACGTCAAGCGCGGCATCGCCATCGCCTATAGCCAGGTCGCCATGGAGCTGATGGCGGACGCCTACAATGGCGATGCCCTGTGGTTGACACGGCTTGCCCTCGACCTCGATCCGAAGCTCGACATCGCCGCGCTCGCGCTGGGCGACCTCCAGCGCCAGGCCGGCCACCTGGACCAGGCGGTCGTGGCCTACAACCAGGTTCCCGAAAGCTCGGTTTTCCGGCGGCCCGCGCAATTGTCGGTCGCCGAGTGCTATCGCCGCCAGGAGAAGTTCGACGAGGCGGGAGAGCTGCTGCGCAGGCTGATGAACGAGGACAAGTCCGACATCTCCGCCGCCCAGCAGCTTGGGCAGTTGCTGCGCGTCAACAAGGAGTTCGAGGAGGCGACGCAAGCCTATACCATCGCGATCGACCGGCTGAGCAAGGTCGAACCGGATGACTGGCAGCTCTTCTATTACCGCGGCATCGCCTATGAGCGCGCCAAGCAATGGTCGAAGGCGGAGCAGGATTTCAAGAAGGCGCTGGAGCTCTCGCCGGACGAGCCCTATGTGCTCAACTACCTCGCCTATACCTGGGTCGAGCGCCGCGAAAATCTCGACCAGGCCTTCCAGATGCTGGAGAAGGCTGTGAGCCAGCGGCCGGAAGAAGGCTTCATCGTCGATTCCCTCGGCTGGGCGCATTATATGCTGGGGCGGTATCAGCAAGCGGTGGTCGAACTGGAACGCGCGGTCAGCCTCGCGCCGACCGATCCGGTGCTCAACGATCATCTCGGCGATGCCTATTGGATGGTGGGCCGGAAGGAAGAGGCGCGCTTCCAGTGGACGCGTGCGCTGAGCTTCGAGCCCGAGCCCGATCTGGCGCCGAAGCTGGAGCAGAAGCTGGAAACAGGCCTCGGCGCCAGCGGCCAGCTCGAGCCGGAAGCGGAGAAGGTCAAGTCCCAGGCCGGCACCGCCGATTCCGGCGGCTGAGCCGGCCCACGTCATCCATCGTCAGGCCCGGCCGATCCCGCCATGCTCGCGCGCGCCAAGGTCAATCTCTTCCTGCACGTCACCGGCCGGCGCGCCGATGGCTATCATCTGCTCGACAGCCTGATCGTGTTCGCCGAGACCGGCGACGAGATCGCGCTCGCGCCGTCCGACCGGCTGTCGCTCATCATTGACGGGCCGTTCGGAGCGGGGCTGGATTCCGGGCCGGACAATCTGGTGCTGCGCGCGGCCCATGCCCTGCGCGACCTGACCGGCGTCGGCGCCGGCGCCGCCATCCGCCTCACCAAGAACCTGCCGGTCGCCTCCGGCATCGGCGGCGGCTCCGCCGACGCGGCGGCGACGCTTGCGGGCCTGTGCGGACTGTGGGACGTGGCGCCCGGCCGCGCCGCATTGCTGCAGATCGCCGGCAGGCTCGGCGCGGATGTGCCGGTCTGCCTCGACGGCGTGCCGAGCCTCGTCGGCGGGATCGGCGAGGAGCTCGCGCCGGCGAGAGGCCTGCCGCCGGCATGGCTGCTGCTGGCCAATCCCGGTATTGCGACGCCGACGCCGGCGGTATTCAAGGCGCGGCAGGGGCCGTTCTCCAAGCCGGCACGCTGGGCCGATCCGCCGCGCGATTTCGACGCGTTTGCGGCGCGGCTGCTCGGCTGCGGCAACGACCTGACCGAGGCGGCGATCAGCGTCACGCCCGTCATCCGCGACGTGCTGGTGGCGCTGGCCTCTCTGCGGGGCTGCGCGCTGGCGCGCCTGTCGGGCAGCGGGGCCACTTGCTTCGGACTGTTCGCCGACGAAGCGAGCGCAGGCGAGGCGGAGGCGGCGCTTCGCGCCGCGCGGCCGACCTGGTGGGTGACCGCCGCGCCGATGGCGCGCCAGGCTATTGCTCGTTGAGTTCCGCGTCGGCCGCGCGCAATTCGCCCAGCAGGCTCCAGTCCAGCGCGGTATCGATGTCGAGCCCGGCGGTGAGCTGGAAGTCGCGGATGGCATTGCGGCTCTGCTCGTCGATCACGCCATCGACATGGCCCGGCGGGAAGCCGAGCTGCTTCAGCAGGACTTCCGTCTCGATCCGCTCCGCCGCAGTCAGTTGCGGCCCGACCGCGCCCGCGAGAGTCCACAGCGCCGCCGCGACCACGGCCGCAAGGATGGGAATCAGGGCGCCGCCGAGAAAGCCGATCCAGGCCGGGTGCGCATTGCTTGCCGCCGATGTGGTTCTCGCGGCAGATCTCTGGGCGGTTCCGGGGAGCGAAATGGCCATGGGCGAATTTTACCGGCGGGACGCCGCGCGCCGCAAGACCGGATCGGCTATTCGACCAATGACGGAACCCAGCTTGGTTGACCGGCTTGTCCCTTGTGGCATGGTGAAGCCTTAAGAAATCCCGTGCGGCGCCAAGCCGCCTCAAGCAGGAATTGGAGGAGACGATGTTCGATCTGTCGCGACGCCGGCTGGTGGCCGGAGCCCTCGCTCTTTCCCTCGGACTTTCGCCGGTCGCCGCCGGCGCCGATGATTTCGTGAACATCCTGACGGGCGGCACCGCGGGCGTTTATTACCCGCTCGGCGTCGCGATCTCGAAAGTGCTGACCGACAAGGTGCCGGGCACGCGGCCTTCGGTGCAGGCCACCAAGGGCTCGGTGGAGAACCTCAACTTGATCCAAGCCGGCAAGGGCGAGGTCGCCTTCACGCTCGGTGATTCGCTGGCCGCGGCGGTGGCGGGCTCGGCGGATGCGGGTTTCAAGGCGCCGCTGGACAACGTGCAGACCCTGGGGGCGATCTACCCCAACTATGTGCAGATCGTCGCCTCGCAGGAGAGCGGGATCAAGACCTTGGCCGATCTCAAGGGCAAGCGCCTGTCGGTCGGCGCGCCGAAATCCGGCACCGAGCTCAATGCGCGCGCGATCCTCGCGGCGGCGGGCATGAGCTATGACGACCTGGGCAAGGTCGAGTATCTCGATTTCGCGCAATCGGTCGAGCTGATGAAGAACCGGCAGATCGACGCGACGCTGCAATCGGCGGGGCTGGGCGTGGCGTCCATCCGCGACCTCGCCACCTCCGTGCCGGTGGTCGTGGTCGCGGTGCCGGAGGAGATCGCGCAGAAGCTGGGCGATCCCTTCTTTTCCGCCACCATTCCGGCCAGCACCTACGAAGGGCAGGGCGAAGACGTGACGACCGTCGCCGTGCCGAACTTCCTGGTGACGCGCGCCGATTTGTCGGAGGACCTGGTCTACAAGATCACGCAGGCGATCTACGCGAACCTGCCGGATCTGCAGGCGGCCCATGCCGCGGCGAAGGGGATCGCGCTGGAGAAGGCGGCGAAGGGCTCGCCGGCGCCATTGCATCCCGGCGCGCAGAAATATTTCACCGAGAAGAACGTGATGTAGGGCGAGTGCGGGAGCGTCACGCTCCCGCCTTCCGCTCATGTCGTTCGAGACTGGCACTAAGACACAGGCTGCGGTGCCGCACCTGCCCTTCGGCGAGGCGGGCCTCACCGACGATCTGTTCAAGGTGGGGCTCGCCGGGCGCCTGCTGTTCTGGGTCGCCATTGCCTTCTCCTCGTTCCAGCTGGTGACCGGATTCGGCATCCCGCTGGACAAGGATTTCGTGCCCGGCCTGGATCTCGCGCGCCTCGCGGAAATTGCGCTGGTTCTGGGCGCCGTCAAGATTGGATGGAATGCGCTGAAGGGGCGCAACGTGGCCGAAGGGCTGCTGGCGCTCATCACGCTGGGCGCGGCCTACGCCATCCTTGCACGCTATGCCGGCGGCCTGCCGAGCCAGATCCTGCGCACCATGCATGTCGGCTTCCTGTGCCTGGTCGCCGCGCTTGCCCTCTCCGCCAGCGTCCGGGCGAAGGGCGGACATGCGCTCGATCGCTGGTTCCTGTGGCTCATGGGCGCGGTGGGCTTCCTTGCCGGCCTCTATCAATGGCATGTCTATTACGATCTCGTGCAGCGCTCCGGCGATCTGCTGACGCAGGATCTCGTCGTCGGCGTGCTGGCGCTCGCCACCTTGTTTGTCCTGGTGTGGCGCGTGCTGGGGCCGGCGCTGCCGATCATGGCAGGACTGTTCCTGGCCTATTGCCTGTTCGGCGACCGCCTGCCGGCGCCGCTCGACCATCGCGGCTACGATCTCGAGCAGGTGATCGAGCATATGGTGATCGGCACCGAAGGCATCTATGGCACGCCGACCCTGGTGTCCGCGACCTACATCTTTCTCTTCATCCTGTTCGGCTCCTTCATGGAGCAGGCCGGCGTCATCCGCTTCTTCAACGAGGTCTCGATGGCGGCGTTCGGCCGCGCGCGCGGCGGGCCGGGCAAGGTGTGCGTCGCCTCGAGCGCGCTGATGGGCACGGTGTCGGGCTCCGGCGTCGCCAACGTGGTCGCCTCCGGGCAGTTCACCATCCCGCTGATGAAGCGCTTCGGCTTCGCGCCGGCCTTCGCCGGCGGCGTCGAGGCGACGTCGTCGATGGGCGGCCAGATCATGCCGCCGGTCATGGGCGCGGTCGCCTTCATCATGTCGGAGACCATCGATGTTCCTTATGTCGAGATCGCGCAGGCCGCCATCATTCCCGCCGCGCTCTATTTCTTCGCCAGCTTCTGGTCGGTGCATCTGGAGGCCGGCAAGCACGGCCTGGAAGGGCTGCCAAGCGACCAGTTGCCGAGCTTCCTCGGCGAGGTGAAGGCGAACTGGTACTTGATCCTGCCGCTGATCGCGCTGGTTTATCTCTTGTTCTCAGGGTTCACGCCGCTGTTCTCGGGCGCGGTCGCGCTGGCGCTTACCATCGTGCTGATCCTCGGCCTCGCCATCGCGATGGGTTTGCCGGCGGCTTCGCTGCGCATCCTGTTCTGGGTCGCGCTCGGCCTCATCTGTGCGATCTCGGTCTGGCTGAGCGTCGCGGTGGTGGCGCTGGTGACGATCGCGCTCGTCCTTCCAGCCTTGCTCAGCGGACGCGGGCGCGAGGCATTGATCGGCTGCCGCACAGCGCTGGCGGACGGGGCGCGCCAGGCGCTGCCGGTCGGCCTCGCCTGCGCGCTGGTCGGGATCATCATCGGCACGATGACGCTGACCGGGCTCGGCACTATTGTCGGCAACGCGGTGGTCTCGGTCGGAAAGGACAACCTGCCGATCGCCCTGGTTCTGGTCATGCTGTTCAGCCTGATTCTCGGCATGGGCATCCCGACGATTCCCAACTACATCATCACCTCCTCGCTGGCCGCGCCGATCCTGCTGCATCTCGACGTGCCGCTGCTGGTCTCGCACATGTTTGTGTTCTATTTCGGCATCATGGCGGATCTGACGCCGCCGGTGGCGCTGGCCGCCTTCGCCGCCGCGCCGATGGCCAGGGAATCCGGGATGAAAATCGGGGTGCAGGCGGTCCGGATCGCGCTGCCGGCCTTCATCGTGCCCTATCTCGCCGTGGCGCATCCCGGCCTGCTGCTCCAGCCGGTGCCGGGGCTGGAGGGAGCCGCCTATTGGCTGGATGTCGGCTATGTGACGGCGAAGGCGGCCCTGGGCGTGGCGCTGTGGGGCGTCGCCGCCTTCGGCTATGCCAATGGCCGGATCACCTGGGCGGAGCGCGCGCTCGCCGCCGCTGCGGCCGGCCTGCTGATCTTCCCCGACCTGACGGCCGACGCCGTCGGCTTCGCGATCGCCGCGGGCTTCCTGGCCTGGCGCGTCATCGCCTCGCGGCGCGCCGGTCGGAACCACGAACAGGGCGGTCAACAGGGCGGCCAGGCGGCCTCCTGAGCGGAAAGCCGGGTTGCAAAGGCAGGGTCGCTTCCCTATGTTTGCGCCCGCCCGGCGGCGGCCTATCGGGCGGGTTCATGGGGCGTAGCCAAGCGGTAAGGCAGCGGGTTTTGGTCCCGCCATCCCAGGTTCGAATCCTGGCGCCCCAGCCAGACATTCTCCTGCGCTTCGCCTGCAGCAGCCCGTCCACGCGGACCTCCGCAGTCGGCCGATCGCCTCGACGCGACGGCGATCCGCTTCGAACAGATTTCTTCTGTCAGTCCGTCAGAAATCCGCGGCGGCCAGATCTCCAGCGAAGGCCGCGAAGATTTCGTCCAGGCCATCATTCAGCGCGGTGACGGCGTCGTCGATGCTCTGGCCCGTAGTCGCATTTTCCGCGGTGTAGACCCTGCTCAGGATCAGCCGGTCGCTGCTGCTCTCGAGCACAGAAAGCTCGATCGCGATGACCGCGCCGCTCGCGGCCCCGACCAGTTGCTCCAGCCGCTTGATCGTCCCGCGCACCGCATAGGCGCTTTCGACGCGAAGCTCGCTCGGCACCACGCGGTCGGCGATTCCGGCCTGCCGCAGATAGGAGACGAGCTGGTCGCGCAGCATCTGCGGCGGCCCGTCGGTCCAATAGGCGTAGTTGCGCTGCTCCAGCTTGCGTCCGCCATCGGCACTGAACAGCAGGGGCCGCTCCGACATCACGCCCGCGCCGGCGAAGGGCACGATCTCGATGCCGCCGGAGATCGGCCGCTCGACCTGGGCCGCGGGCGGCGTGGCGACCAGCCGGAAATACTGCTCCTTCGGAACCGGCGGGGCCGCGCTGAAGCAGCCCGCAAATACGGCGAGGATCGGCAGCAGGAGGAGTGGGCGAACGCGGCGCATGAGGGCGCTGCGCATGAGCACCGGGCGCATCATCACTGCCCCGCCGAGGATGCGGGGGTGAGGCCCTGATCTGCCTCCGGGGATCCGCCGTTCAGCAGCAGGCCGGGATTCTGCCGGATCAGTCGGCTGAACTCGCTCATGTTGCGTGCCGTCCCATCGATGTTGCGCGTGATCGAATCGATGTTCTGGGCAACAGAACGCAGGATGTATTCGAGATTCGCAAGGGATTTGTCGACATTCCGGCGGTTGCCGCTGATCATGGTGTTCACCTGGTCGGCAAGCTGCCGGAGCTTCTCCCCCAGCGCCTTCACCTCCGCCGCGGCCGTGCTGGCATCCTTGGTGGCCTTCTCGGTGTTGGCGAGGATCGCGCGCACCGATTGCAGGTTCTGCTCGTCCAGGAACTTGTCGGCCTGAAGCAGGGTCGCATTCATCTGCGTGGTGAAGGTCGAGAGATCGTCCGTGATCTTGGGCGCCTTGTTCTGCACGTCGGCCGCGATCGTCTGCAGGCTCGTGAACAGCTCCTCGAGATTGGTATCGGTGTTGTTGCCAATGCGCGTGATGATGTCATTCACGTTGGCGATCAGCGGCTTCAGAGAGGTTTCCGACAGATCGCCAACCTGTCCCGCCACCTGCGCCATCAGCGAGAAGGCGTCGGCCGGCGGGCCGCTCACGATCTCTCCGCCCGTCGCGACGAGCTGCTGCGACGTCCCGCCGAACACCTCCACCGTCTTGCCGGCGAGGAAGCTGGAGGCGGAGATGCGCGCGATCGAATCCGCGGGGAACTTCCAGTCCTTCTGCACCGAGACGACCACGCGGAAGCGGTATCTGCCGTCGACCCATTCCGGCTCGATGCGCTCGACCTGGCCGATCTTGTAGCCCTCGTAGCGGACGAGCGTGCCGTAATCGATGTCGGTCACGCTGTCCATGACTATGGCGTAGGTGTCGGTGGGGCCTGTCCGGCCGGAGATCTGCGTCAACGCCCAGAGCAGCGCAAGAACCATCGCGGCGACGAACATGCCGACGGTCGTGTAGTTGATGAAATGACTTCGCATCCGCGACCTTCCCCTCAGCCCCTCGTCATCATGTCGTCGTCATCGCTCTAGTCGCCCGCGAGCCGGCGCAGGTACTCTTCGGGATCGACCTCCACCTGCTCGGACCGGCGATGGATCAGGTTCTGCACGCGCTCGTTCGGATTGGCGCGGATCGCTTCCGGGGACTCGCAGGCCAGGATGTGTCCCTTGTCGAGCACCGTGATGCGGTCGCCGATCTTGAAGGCGCTTTCCACGTCGTGCGTGACGACCACCACCGAGATGCCCGTCGCCTCGCGCAGGCGCAGGATAAGGTCGTCGAGCGCGGAGGACACCACCGGATCGAGGCCGGAGGAGGGCTCGTCCAGGAACACCAGCTTCGGATCCATCACGATGGCGCGCGCGATCGAGGCGCGCTTCACCATGCCGCCGGACAGCTCCGCCGGCATCAGGTGCCCGAAGCCGGACATGTTCACGACCTCGAGCTTCAGGCGCGCCATGATCTCCATGGTCTTCTCGTCCAGATGCGCGAGCTCGCGCAGCGGCAGCTTGACGTTCTCCGCGACGTTCATCGAGCTGAACAGGGCGCCGAACTGGAAGGCGACGCCGATCTTGCGCCGCAGCTCCAGCTTTTCCAGCGCCTTCAGCCTGCCGAGGTCCTGGCCCAGCAGCCTGATCTTGCCGGGGATCGGCGGCATCAGGCCCACCAGGTGGCGCAGCAGCGTGGTCTTACCGGAGCCGCTGCCGCCCATGATCACCATGATCTCGCCCTCGCGGACCTGCATGCTGACGTCGAACAGCACCTGGCGCGGGCCGAAGAACCAGTCGAGGTGGTCGACCTCGATCACCACCGGGCGGCCTTGCAGCTCCTCGGCCGTGGGCTTCCAAAACGTCTCGGATGCGGGTGCGGCGAGAGCCATCAATGCGTACTCAGGTAGCCGATGATCATGTCCGAGATCACAATCGCCGTGATCGCCTGCACAACCGCGCGCGTGGTGACGCGGCCCACGCCTTCGGCGCCGCCGCTGACGCCGGCGCCGTTCATCACGCCGACCAGTCCGATCAGGAGACCGAAGAAGGAGGACTTGATGATGCCATGCCAGACGTCGTCGGGGCGCAGGACGTTGAGCGTATCGTAGACGTAGGACGCGAACGTCTTGTCCAGTTCTGCCGATACGTAAAGTCCCGCCGCGACGATCGAGACCACGTTCGCCCACATCGCGATGCAGGGCAGCATGACCACGAGCGCGATCAGCATCGGCGCGACCAGGAAACGCACGGGGTTTATGCCCATGACCTGCAGCGCGTCGACCTCCTGGTTGATGGTCATGGTGGCGAGGCGCGCGGCGATGGCGGAGCCGGACCGGCCGGCGATCAGGATGCCCATGATAAGCGGCGAGAACTCGCGCGTGACCGAGAGCGCGATGCCCCAATAGGCGAAGTTCTGCGCGCCGAACAGGCCGAGCGAGTACAGGCTCTGGATCGCGAGCATCAGGCCGATGGTCGCCGCCATCAGCGTGGCGATCGGCAGCGCCGCGATGCCGAAGCGCATCATCTCGGTGAAGGTATGGCTGAACCGCACCGGCTGCCGGTAGAAGCGGCCGACGAAGACCCACAGGATCGATTCGGCCAGCAGGGATGCCGCAAAGCCCCATTCGTCGAAGCCCTTGGCCGTGCGCCGGCCGATCGCCTCGAACACTTTCAGGACGGCGGCCATGATCGCGCGCTAACCCTTGGCCGCGGCCAGCGCCGTCGCCAGGTCGGCATGGATGGTGAAGACCTTGTCCAGCCGCGCCAGCTCCAAGACGCGGCGGGCACGCTGGCTGACCGAGACGAGGGCGAGGTCGTTCTTCTGCTTGCGCGCGGCCTGCAGGCCCTCGATCAGGCTGGCGATGCCGGAGGAATCGATATACGTGACCTGGCTCAGATCGACCAGGACGTCGCGCTTCTGCTTCAGGCTGTCGAGCAGCGCGCGGCGCACCTTGGGCGCCTCCTCCATGTCGATCTCGCCGGAAAGCGCGACGACTGTCCGGCCGGATTGTTCGGTGACGCTTGCGACAGCCATGCCCTACCTCTTGCGCTTGATCAGTTCCAAGAGGTTGCCCTCTCCATCCGGCAGGGGGATGAAGGTGGCATCATCCATGACAGCGCGAATGAAATGCGTTCCAAGCCCCCCTGGACGCACATCCTCCAGTTTCCGCGGCTGTATCTTAGCCGGATCGACGTTGGGCGCAAAATCCCTAATTCGCAGCATGAGACCGTCTGCCATGCGGTGGACCGCGAGCGCAATCTCGCCCCGCCGGTTGCCATAGGCGTGGACGATGATGTTCTCGATCGCTTCACCGGCTGCCAGTAGCACGTCATCGGTTTCATTTTCGTCAAAGCCGCAGGCTTCGGCGGCGGCGCGGATCGCCGGCCGGACCAGCTTCAGGCGCTTGGGATCGGCCGGAAAGGATAGGCCGAACAGGAAATCGCTGGGATCCGGGGTATCCCGCTCGCTCTCGGCCCGCTGCTCGACACTCCGGGCGGCCATGCCGTCGTCTATCGCGAGCAGGGTGAGATCGTCGCGCGAGCGCCAGCCGGCCCGCTGCAGCTCCTCGACCACGGCATTGAGGCGCTGGGCGATCGGCTTGCCCCGCGCCGTGTCGATCAGCATGTCGAGCCCCTCCGTGCCGAGCTCCTCGTCGCCGAACCGGAACTCGGTCACCCCGTCGGTGCACAGGATGAACTGCGCGCCGTCGAGATTCACCTCCTCGGTCTCGTATTTCGAGCCGGGCAGGATGCCGAGCGGCGGAGAATCCGCCGGCATCTCGACCGAGCGATGGTTGGGGCGGCGCAGCAAGGGCGGGATGTGGCCGGCATTGGCGAAGCGCAGGCGCCCCGTCGCCGGCTCGTAGAGGCCGGAGATCATGGTCACGAACATGCCGCGGCTGACGGTCGCGCAGATCTCGCGGTTGAGGATCGACATCAGGCGCGCCGGGTCGCGCACCGTCTTGCCGAGGCAGCGGAACAGGCTGGCGGTCTGCGACATCAGCAGCGAGGCGTTGAGCCCCTTGCCCGACACGTCGCCGATTGCGAAGGCGATGGTGCCGTCCGGCAGTTCGAAATGGTCGTAGAAGTCGCCCGACACCTCCTGGATCGGCCGCAGCAGGCCGGAGATCGGGGAGTTCTCGTCCTCTTCCGCCGGCAGCAAGTGGCGCTGGATCTCCGCCGCCAACTCCACCTCGCGCTGGAGCCGTTCCTGCGCCACCAGGCGGTCGGCCATGCGCGCGTTGGAAATGGCGAGGGCGGAGGAGGCCGCCACGACCCGTAGCAGGTTCTGGTCCTTGGTGTTGAAAGGCTTGCCATTCTGTTTGTTGAGCACTTCGACAGCGCCGATCGCGCTCCGTCCCACGCTCATGGGCGCGGCGAGGATGGAGCGCGTGACGAAGCCGGTCTTGCGATCCGCCTCGGCGAAGAAGCCCTGGTCCTGATAGGCGTGCTCGACGACCTGAATGCTGTCCTCCGCCACCGCGCGGCCGACGATGCCGCTGCCGTTCGGAACGGACAGGCCGGTGACGTCGACCGGCCCGGCGGATGCCCGGCAGACCAGATTTGCCTGCATCTCGTCCAGCAGGAAGATGGCGCCGGCTTCGACCCGCAACAGCGCCACGATCTGGGCGAGCGCCTGGCGGACGGTGTGGTCGATGTCCTGGGTCTGCGCAAAGGAGCGGCTGAGGGCGGCTGCAAACTCCAGCGGATCCGTCAGCCCATTCTCGACCGGGGCTTCAATGGGGTTCGGCTCGGCCATCTGCCTCAGCCCGCCGGAATGCCGCGGCGCTCGGAAACGCTCCGGCAGACCGCCCGAGCGGCCCCAGTATCGGAAAATAAGCCTAGCACGCGACCCAACACTGAATTGCCCCTCCGAAGTTCCCCTGCCGGGGAATGGCGCCGGACCAGCCCCAGCGGCGCTGAGCGGCAGAATCGCACCTTTGGCAGGGCGGAAGCAAGGCTGGGGCCGTGTGCGCCGTCACAAACTCGGCCACACGGAGCGCCGCCGTTCAACTCGCGAGGTGCAGGCCGAGGGCCGGGAGGGCCAGCCCGCAGGCGGCGCTGAGGGCCAGCCGGCAATGCTCCAGATAGGTGCGGCGCAGGATCCGCGGCACCACCACCGCGGCGACGTCATGCGGCGGGCGGTGCGTTTCGGCCAGCATCATCCACAATTCGGTCTTGCGATGGTCCTGCCGCAGCGCGTGTTCGCTCTTCCAGTAGAGGATCAGCGCCATCAGCAGACAACAGACCGCGCCGGTTTCGAGGGCGGCCGCGGGCGTGCCGACCAAGCCCAACATCAAGGTGGCGATCGCCAGGGCGCCGAAGCCGCAGGCACGGCGGACAGAAAGCACGGCAAAGGCTTCGAGTTCCTGCACCGGGGGCCTCCACGCGGCGACTAGCCAAGCGTCGCGAGCGCCGCCGGATAGCCATAAGCTTCACATCAATCAGCCAGATCAAGCACCAAGGGGGCGCGCTTGTTCCAAGCCCGCCGAAGCTTCGTAGAGCGCTGCGGCACGGCGGCAGCCGAGCCGTATGGATGTGTTCTCGCCGCACCTGAAGACGAATTGGCGAAGCGGAAGGTACATCTTGACCGAGGTGAGATGTAGCTCCGCTGCTTTGCGATCCGGATCGCGGGCGAAGGCTGATCCGCGCGGGTTTCGCCGGCACGAGCAAGAGGCGACGTGGCAACTGCGCAGGTCGCCGCGCGGCAGGCGGTCACCGGATCACGTCACCCGCGATTGCATCCGGATCGAGCCGCCGGCGGAAGTCCTCGCGCACGCCGAGCCAGGTGAACTTGATGGAGTTCTCGACGATTTCAGTGTCGTGCCGCTTGAGCTCTGGCGCGATGGGCGCCCACCGGACGAGAGCAAGCGGGCTGCGCGTGAAGTTCTCCGGCATCAGCGCGCCGGCGTTCCAGATCGTATCCGCCAACCGTGCCTCGAATTCGTCCAAGGCATCCGGGGACCAATGCAAGGTGGGGGCAAAATCCGCGTTCTTATCGATCGCGGACCGGAAGCAGTGTCGCGCGAGGGCACGGCGCGCCTCATCGTCGAACCGAGCGCCCGCCAACGCCTCGGCAACCGTATAGATGACGAGATCCGACAGGCAGGCCGCAAACACATGCATCTTCGCAATGTTCAGCGATGTCGCGAACACATGTTCCTGGAACGCCTTGGAATACTCCATCCCCATCCGGGTCTGGACGTAACCATAGAGCGTCTTCTGCGAAACGAAGGCGGCTCGAGTCGCGGCGAAGTCGCACAGGTCTGCGACCGTGGAAATCCTGCCCACATGCCGATCGCCAAGGACGCCGATCTGGCTGAAGAACCTTCTGAAACTTGCTAAAGCGCGGAACATCTGAACGACCACCGTGGCGGGGCACTACTAAAGTCTAATACGGACGCCGTGTCGCTGGGCAGCATTTGCCTTGCACCCGAATCAGGGAAGATGTGAAGTACGCGAAGCAGGGGATGTTGGGCTGTTCGCGAGCCCATTCGTGGGAGGAAACAGAAAAATGGCTGAAGACGCAAAGGCAGCGCGCGCGGCGCATTGGGCGAAAACGCGAAACTTGACGTATATCATCCTGGCGTTGTGGGCCCTCTTCGGGATCATTATCCCGTGGTTCGCTGGAAGCCTTAACTCCATGACTTTCCTAGGCTTTCCCTTGGGATATTACTTCTGTGTCCAGGGATCGCTGATCGCATTCGTTGCGCTGATCTGGATCCAGAACTGGCGCCAGGACTCGATCGACGACGAGTTCGGGCACGAAGAGTAGGGGGAACACATGGCTTCTGACACAACGTCCGGCCGTCGTTCCAGGTTCATCGATAACCTGGGCAAGGTCTATTTGCTGTATACGCTTGGCTTCCTGGCCTTCTTCGTCCTGATGGCGATCCTCGAAACGCTGGGTGCCAGTGCGCAGCTGATCGGCATTGGCTTTCTGCTTTTCACGATCGGCATCTATGCGGTGATTGGCTGGCTTTCGCGCACTGCGGAGGTCGACGCCTACTACGTAGCCGGCCGCGAAGTGCCGGCACTTTACAACGGCATGGCCACTGCTGCCGACTGGATGTCCGGGGCCTCGTTCGTGGCCCTGGCGGGCGGCGTCTATTTCGGCGGTTATCCCTATCTTGGGTACATCATCGGCTGGACCGGCGGCTACGTCCTCGTCAACTCGCTGATGGCGCCCTACCTCAGGAAGTTCGGCTGCTACACGGTTCCTGATTTCATCGGTACGCGCTATGGCGGCAACGCCGCGCGTCTCATCGCGGTCGTCATCTTGGTGGTGGCGTCCTTCACGTATGTGACGGCGCAGATCAACGCCACCGGGACGATCGCGGCCCAGACTCTCGGTATCAGCTTCGAAGTCGGCGTGTGGCTCGGGTTGCTCGGGATATTCATCTGCTCGATGCTGGGCGGCATGCGAGGCGTGACCTGGACGCAGGTCGCGCAGTACATCGTGCTGATCATCGCCTACCTGGTGCCGATCATCTGGATGTCCAACAAGCAGGGCTTCGGCATCATCCCTCATTTCTCTTACGGCGAGGGGGTTTTCCGCATTCTGGAGCTTGAGGCGCAGTATGGCCTGAACCCGCCTGCCGAGCCGATGGCCGGTCTGTCGGTTCTGACGACGCCGCAGACTGCGTCCGGAGACGCGATGAGCTCCTGGAAGATGATCTCGCTGGCGATCTGCATGATGGCGGGCACGGCATCGCTTCCGCACATCTTGATGCGCTACTTCACGACCCCGTCGGTCCGTTCGGCCCGTCGCTCGGTCGGCTGGTCGCTGGTCTTCATCTTCCTGCTGTATTTCTCGGCGCCCGCTCTCGCGACGCTGACGAAGCTTCAGCTCCTCGATCCGAACCTGGCGACCTCGATCATCGGCAAGCCGTTTGCCGAGGTGGCCAATCTGGAATGGATCAAGCACTGGGCGTCGGTCGGCATGCTTGCGGTCGCTGACCAGAACGGTGACGGTATCCTGCAATTGAATGAATTCTTCATGCGACCGGATATCGTCGTGCTGGCCACACCGGAGATCGCCGGCCTTCCGTACGTGATCTCCGGCCTCGTTGCGGCTGGCGGTCTTGCGGCGGCGATGTCGACGGCGGACGGCCTGTTGCTGGCCATCGCGAACGCATTGTCGCACGATCTCTACTACAAGATTGTCGACCCTTCCGCGAGCACGCGCAGACGCCTCACCGTTGCCCGCATTCTCCTGGTGTTTATCGGCGCGGGCGGTGCGGCCGTCGCGGCGCTGAAGCTGACGGGCATTCTGGGCGCGGTGGCATGGGCGTTCGATTTCGCCTGCTCCGGCCTGTTTTTCCCGCTGGTCCTCGGCGTATGGTGGAAACGGGCCAACGCGGCAGGCGCCATCGCCGGCATGGTGGGGGGCTTCGGCGCGGGTTCGCTATACCTCTACCTGGTCTACAGCAAGACCATGACCCCATGGCTCGGGATCGACGATATCCGGTTCGGCATCATCGGCATGGCGGTCAGCCTTGTCGCCATGGTCGTGGTTAGCCTTGCCACCAAGGAACCCTCGAAAGAGATCCAGGACATGGTGGACGAGGTCCGGGTGCCCTCCGGCAAGGCCATCCTCAGCGCGGGGCATTGAACCAAGAGAACGGTTTGCGTTCAGGGGTGGAGAAATCACCCCTGTTCCAATAACAAACAGGGGCGGAGGTTTCCGCCCCTGTTCTTCTTCACGAAGGCCTTTTCCATGGCTGACACGCTGGCGATTTTCCCTTGGTGGGTCGTCGCAATCGACTATGTCCTTGGGCTGATCATGTGGACCCTGATCGGCCGGACCGCCATGGGCATCTTCCTGCCGGAAACGTCCAACTTCTTTTTCATGCGGTTCTTCGTCCGGTCGACCGACCCGGTCATCCGCATGTTCCGATGGGTCACGCCAGGCTTCCTGATCCCGCAGCTGGTGCCTGCCTTCGTGGCATGGTTCTTCTTTATGGTGCGCTTCTACCTGATGCCATGGCTGCTCGGTTATTCGGTCATGGGGATGCTCTCCTTCCCGCTGGAGAGCGAGGTGGCTGCGTTCGTCTACAAGCTCTCTACGCGGGCGCCTTAGGCTTACTTACATAGTCCCGCCGGCCTCGTCTTTGCCGGATTCTTCGGCTCTTGAGCCCTGGAGCGCCAGGGCGGCCTCGCTGCCATTACCGCCTCTTTCGCGGCTCCCCTAGCTGAAATCGCGGCGATTGAAGCGACCCGCCCACTGGGCTAAAACCCCGCATTCCGATTGCGGCTCCTGAGGGCCCCAATTCACCGAAATTGCGAGAGCGGAGCGGGCATGGCTGCCTATCAATACATCTATGTCATGAAGGGCCTGACCAAGATCTATCCGGGCGGGCGCAAGGTCCTGGAGAATGTCTGGCTGTCCTTCCTGCCGGGCGCGAAGATCGGCGTGCTCGGCCATAACGGCGCCGGCAAATCGACCCTGCTGAAGATCATGGCCGGCCTCGACAAGGACGTGTCGGGCGAGGCCTGGGCGGCGGAGGGTGTCTCGGTCGGCTTCCTGCAGCAGGAGCCGCAGCTCGATCCCTCGAAGGACGTGCTGGGCAATATCATGGAAGGCGTGGGCGCGACGGCGGCCCTGCTGAAGGAGTTCGAGGAGGTCTCGAACGCCATGGCCGACCCCGATGCCGATTTCGACACGTTGCTCGCGCGGCAGGCGGAGCTGCAAGAGAAGATCGAGCACGCCGACGCCTGGGACATCCAGCGCAAGGTGGAGATCGCCATGGACGCGCTGCGCTGCCCGCCGGGCGATGCGGACGTGGGCAAGCTCTCCGGCGGCGAGCGGCGCCGGGTCGCGCTGTGCCGGCTGCTGCTGTCGAACCCGGACATGCTGCTGCTGGACGAGCCGACCAACCACCTCGACGCGGAATCCGTCGCGTGGCTGGAGCGCTTTCTGCACGAATACAAGGGCACGGTCGTGGCGGTGACTCACGACCGCTACTTCCTCGACAATGTGGCGGGCTGGATCCTGGAGCTCGACCGGGGCAAGGGCATCCCCTACGAGGGCAACTACTCCGGCTGGCTGGAGCAGAAGCGCCAGCGCCTGGAGCAGGAGGAGAAGCAGGAGACCGCGCGCCAGCGCACTTTGGATCGTGAGCTGGACTGGATCCGGCAGAGCCCGAAGGCGCGCCAGGCCAAGTCGAAGGCGCGCGTCACCGCCTACGAATCGCTGCTGGCGCAAGCCAACGAGAAGGCGATGGACACCGCCGCCATCACGATTCCCGCCGGCCCGCGCCTCGGCAACCTGGTGATCGAGGCGCAGCATGTGAACAAGGGCTTCGGTGAGCGGCTGCTGATGGAAGACATGTCGTTCCTGCTGCCGCCCGGCGGCATCGTCGGCGTGATCGGCCCCAATGGCGCGGGCAAGACCACCCTGTTCCGCATGATCACCGGGCAAGAGAAGCCGGATGCCGGGTCCTTTCGCGTGGGCGACACGGTGAAGCTCGGCTATGTCGACCAGTCGCGCGACAGCCTCAACGCGGACAAGACGGTGTGGCAGGAGATCTCCGATGGCCTCGACGAGGTCGAGCTTGGCAAGACGAAGATGCCGAGCCGCGCCTATGTCGCCGCCTTCAACTTCAAGGGTGCCGACCAGCAGAAGAAGGTGGGGCAGTTGTCGGGTGGAGAACGCAATCGAGTCCACCTCGCCAAGATGCTGAAATCCGGCGCCAACGTGCTGCTGCTCGACGAACCGACCAACGACCTCGACGTCGACACGCTGCGGGCGCTGGAGGAGGCGCTGGAGAGCTTCGCCGGCTGCGCGGTCATCATCAGCCACGACCGCTGGTTCCTCGACCGCATCGCCACCCACATCCTCTCTTTCGAGGGCGACAGCCATGTCGAGTGGTTCGAGGGCAACTACCAGGATTACGAGGCCGACCGGAAGCGCCGCCTGGGCGCGGAGGCCGACCAGCCGCACCGGATCAAGTACAAACCCCTGGTGCGGCAGTAGGTTAGCAGGCTAGACCGGCCGGCCTAATCCGTCGCGGATGGTCGGCCGTAACCATTTCTTTGCAGTTTCAGCGGCATGCTGGCGGTGACGGGACATCCACCCCGCCACCAGCGCAGCGAGGCCGACCATGAGCGAATATCACGCAGACCAGGAGGAAACGGTCCTCGCCTATGTTCGCCTGAAATCCGGCATGCGCCCCTTCAATCGCTACGGCGAAGGCGCGGGCTTCAGCCGGCAAGCCACCAAGGACCGGTCCGCCAAGGGTAAAGCCGCAAACGACAAGCCGCTCCACAGCGGCAACGTGATCGACCTCGCCCGCGAGCGCGCCAAGCGTTTGCGGTAGAAGGCGCCTCAGGCAGGAGCGATCCCCGCCGCCCGCGCAGCCTTGGTCAGGGCCGCGCCGAACTCCTTGAATTCCGCGCCACGGCTCGAAGTCGTGCGCCATGCCAGGCCGATCTCGCGGGCGGCGCCGGTCCGGTCGAATGGCCGCGCCACCAGCTCGCCCGACTTCGACACGTGGCTCGGCACGGCCATGTCCGGCAGCAGGGTGACGCCGAGCCCGCCCGCCACCATCTCCACCAGCGTGTTGAGGCTGGCGCCGGCAAAACCGCCGCTGTCGGCCTGGGGCAGGCGGCAGGCCGCCAAAGCGTGCTCGCGCAGGCAATGGCCTTCCGCCAGCAGCAGGAGGTTGGCCTGCTTCAGGTCAGCGGTCGTCGGGTTCTGTTTCTGCGCCAGCGGATCGTCCTTGCGCGTGACGAGATGGAACCCGTCGCTGAACAGGGGCAGCGTCTCCAGATCCGCGGCGTCATAGGGCAGCGCCATCAGAACCAGGTCCAGCGTGCCCTCCTCCAGCAGGGTCAGGAGCCGCGCCGTCTGGTCCTCGGTCAGGTAGAGCTGCATCTTGGGGTAGGCCTTGCGCAGATGCGGCAGGGTCTTGGGCAGCAGGTACGGCGCGATCGTCGGGATGACGCCGAGCCGCAGCCGCCCGCTCAAGGGTTCGCGGCCTTTGGCGGCCGCTTCGGCCAGCTCCTCGGCCTCGCGCAGCACCCGCTTGGCGCGTTGCGCCACCTCCAGCCCGAGGCCGGTGAAGACGACGGTGCGGTTGTTGCGCTCCACCAGCTCGGCGTCGAGAACGGTCTCCAGCTCCTTCAGCCCGGCACTTAACGTGGATTGCGAGACGAAGCAGGCAGCGGCGGCGCGGCCGAAATGCCGGTGCTCCTCCAGCGCCACCAGGTAGCGGAGCTGCTTCAGGCTTGGCAGATGAGTGATCGTATTCATCGATCAATATAATAGGAATAATTTGTTTTACTGCAAGTGCGAAAGACCTCATCTTCCGGTCTGGGAGAGCCGTGCAAGGCCAATCCGCAACGCCCCATCATTGGAGAGAGAGCATTATGTTGACCGTTGGAGACAAGTTTCCGTCCTTCGACCTGAACGCGGTGGTCGACCTCGACCCGGCCAAGGCCTTCGAGCGCATCACCGACCAGAGCCACAAGGGCAAGTGGAAGATCGTGTTCTTCTGGCCCAAGGATTTCACCTTTGTGTGCCCGACCGAGATCGCCTCGTTCGGAAAGCTGAACGACGACTTCAACGACCGTGACGCCGTACTCTATGGCGCCTCGATCGACAGCGAGTTCGTGCACCTGGCTTGGCGCCAGAACCACGCGGACCTGAAGGACCTGCCGTTTCCGATGCTGGCCGACATCAAGCGCGAGCTGACCACGGCGCTCGGCATCCTCGACAAGAACGAGGGCGTTGCGATGCGGGCCACCTATATCGTCGATCCGGACGGCATCATCCGTTTCGCGTCGGTGACCGACCTCAACGTCGGCCGCAACACGCAGGAAGTCCTGCGCGTGCTGGACGCGCTGCAGACCGACGAGCTGTGCCCCTGCAACTGGCAGAAGGGCCAGGACGTCCTGAAGGCCGCCTAAGGGCGGATCATCAATCCCGCCGCGGCTCCGCACTGATTACGGAGCGGGCCGCGGCGGCTCTGTTTGAAAGGTGATTTCCATGTCACTCGAATCCTTGAAATCCTCGCTGCCCGACTACGCCAAGGACCTGAAGCTCAATCTGTCGAGCCTCGCTTCCGAGACTGCGCTGACCCAGCAGCAGCTGGCCGGCACCTTCATCGTCTCGGCGCTGGCCTCGCGCCAGCCGCAGGTGATCGCGGCGGTCAGTGGCGAATTCGCCGGCAAGCTCGAGCCGGCCGCGCTCAACGCAGCCAAGGCGGCGGCCGCGATCATGGGCATGAACAACATCTACTATCGCTTCACCCATCTCGCGGGTGGTGACTACAAGAAGATGCCCGCGCGCCTGCGCATGAACGTGATGGCCAATCCCGGCGTGGAGAAAGCCGATTTCGAGCTGTGGTCGCTTGCCGTCTCCGCGATCAACGGCTGCGGCATGTGCATCGAATCGCACGAGCATGAGCTGCGCAAGGCAGGTCTGACGGCGGAACAAATTCAGGCTGCCGTCCGCGTCGCGGCGGTGGTGCATGCGGTCGCCGCGGTGCTCGATGGCGAGGGCGAGGCCGCGCGTCTGGCGACTGCCGCATAGCTGCCATCAGCCGCTCGCAGCCCTCACGCTAAATTCTTGAACCGGGGGGAAAACCGGCCGCGGCCTTGGGCCGCGGCCGGTTCACGCGTCATGCTGTTCAGCTCAATTTGACCTGATATAGTGGCCGCGGTTCGGCCGGGCTCTCGTCCGGCCTTTCACCGTCCAATCGGGTCCAAGAAGGGGTCGAGCATGACCAGCAATGCCAGTTTGCACCAGCGCCGCATGGCCGCGGTGCCCCGCGGCGTGGGCAACGCCTACGCGATCTACACCGAGCGCGCCTCCAACGCCGAGATGGTGGATGTGGAAGGCCGGCGCTTGATCGACTTCGCCGGCGGGATCGCGGTGCTCAATACCGGCCATTGCCACCCGAAGGTCGTGGCGGCAGTGAAGGACCAGGTCGAGAAGTTCACCCACACCTGCTTCCAGGTGACGCCGTACGAGCAATACATCCGCCTCGCCGAGCGCCTGAACGATCTCGCGCCCGGCGATTTCCCCAAGAAGACCATCTTCCTCACCACCGGCGCGGAGGCCGTGGAGAATGCGGTGAAGATCGCGCGCTCTTACACCAAGCGCGCGGCGGTCATCGCCTTCTCCGGGGCGTTCCATGGCCGCACGCTGATGGGCATGGCGCTCACCGGCAAATACCAGCCCTACAAGGTCGGCTTCGGTCCGTTCCCGACCGACATCTATCACGTGCCGTTCCCCGAGACCGGCGAGAAGGACGGCTGGCAGAAATCGCTCAAGGCGCTCGAGACCTTGTTCAAGGCCGATGTCGGACCGGACAACGTCGCCGCCATCATCATCGAGCCGGTGCAGGGCGAGGGCGGATTCAACATCGTTCCCTTCGAGCTGATGCGCGCCTTGCGTGAGATCTGCGACAAGCACGGCATCGTTCTCATCGCCGACGAGATCCAGACCGGCTTCGCGCGCACCGGCAAGATGTTTGCGATCGAGCATTCGGGCGTCGCGCCCGACCTCATCACCATGGCGAAGAGCCTGGCCGGCGGCTTTCCGCTCTCGGCGGTGACCGGCAAGGCGGAGATCATGGATGGGCCGGCGGCCGGTGGCCTCGGTGGCACCTACGGCGGCTCGCCGATCGGCTGCGCCGCGGCCAACGCGGTGCTCGACGTTATGGAAGAGGAGAAGCTGGTCGAGCGCGCCAACGTCATCGGCAAGCGCATGATCGAGCGCCTGACCGAGATGAAACGCCGCAATAGCTTCGGCAACCGCATCGGCGACATCCGCGGCCTCGGCGCCATGGTGGCTTGCGAGCTGATCACCAAGGACGGCGTGCCGGACGCGGATTTGACCAAGCAGGTGGTGAACAAGGCGGGCGAGAACGGCCTTGTCCTGCTCTCCTGCGGCGTCAACGCCAACGTGCTGCGTTTCCTGATGCCGCTCACCGCGCCCGACGCGATCATCGAGGAAGGCTTCGATATCCTCGAGAAGACGATCGGGCAGGTGCTGGAAGCATCGGTGAAGGCAGCTTAGCAGGGCCGCTCGCCTCGGCGCATGCCGCTCGATCTTCCGCCGGAACAGACTGGCGCTGCCGCCTGGTATGGCCCGGACCTCGCCGGGCGCGACGACTGGCTCATGCCGCTCGGCGAGGCTGAGCTGGCGGAGATCGAAGCGGCCACCGCGCCGCTGGTCGATCGCGATGCCGATATTGCGACCATCACGGCGCGCGACTTCCCGCTGCCGAGTCTTGGCCCGAAGCTCCGGGTCCGCGTACGGGACGAAGTGCTGAATGGCCGGGGCTTCCTGCTGATGCGGGGCATGCCTGTCGAGCGTTGGAGCATCAGGGAGGCCGCTACCGCCTTCTTCGGGCTAGGTGCTCATATCGGCGGCGCGCGCTCGCAGAACGCCAAGGGACACCTGCTTGGTCATGTGAAGGATCTCGGGCTCGAGGCGCGCGACCCCAATGTCCGCATCTACCAGACCAACGCCCGCCAGACGTTCCATACCGATTCCTGCGACATCGTCGGCCTGCTGTGCCTGAAAACGGCACGCTCCGGAGGCCTCTCGGCCCTGGTGAGCGCGATGACCATTTTCAACGAGATGCGCCGCCGCCGGCCCGACCTGTTGAAGCTGCTGCTCGAGCCGATCGCGACCGACCGCCGCGGCGAAGTCGCGGAGGGCGAGAAGCCGTATTTCGAGATCCCCGTATTCAATTGGCATGAAGGCTATCTGAGCGCGGTCTACCAGCGTCAATATATCGATTCGGCCCAACGCTTCCCGGATGCGCCGCGCCTCACACCGGCTCACGTCGAGGCGCTTGACCTCTTCGACTCTCTCGCCAACGATCCCCGGCTGCACATGTTCATGGAGTTCAAGCCCGGGGACATCCAGCTCGTGCACAATCATACCCTGCTGCACGACCGGACCGAGTTCGTGGACTGGCCCGAACCGGAACGGCGCAGGCACCTGCTGCGGCTGTGGCTCGCTCCTTGGGATGCGCGACCGTTGCCGGCCGTATTCGCGCAGCGCTACGGCAGCGTGACGGTCGGTGCGCGCGGTGGCATCCCGGCGCGCGGCAACAAGCTCACCGCGCCGTTGCAAGCGGGCTGATGGTGGCAGTTGCACGCCATCCTCAGGATAGGCTCGCGCACATTCCACTTGGAGGACCGGCCCAAGCGCCGCATATCATGGCGGGCCGCGCGCGTTCGCTCAAAAAAAGGGCCGCGGGTGCGCCGCGGCCCTTCTGCATCCCGTTGGTGGAGCCTAGCTCCCGAGCTTCTGCTTCAGCATGTCGATCAAGGCGCTGACGCTGCCGCCGTTCCTGCTGATGACGGAGGCGAATTCCTGGCGGTGGGTGGCGGCGAGGCTGAGCCCCTCCACCTTCACGTCCGCGATCTTGTACGCGTCGCCGACCTGATCGATGGTCCAGTCCACCCGCGCCGGCTCGCCATTGGGCAGCTTCACGGTCGAGAAAACGACCGAGCGGCGGTCGCCCTCGTCGCGCACGCGGCCGATGTTCATCTCATGGCCGGTATAGGTGGCGAAGCGCTTGCCGTAGGCGAGTGCGAGGAAGTCGGTCAGGACCGCCGTGAACTCGGCCTGCTCCTCCGGCGTCGCCTTGGGCCAATAGCTGCCCAGCATGTATCTGGCGATGGCCGGCATGTCGAAATACTGCTCCATCAGCGGCTTCAGCTTGATGGCGCGCTGCTGGTCGGTCTCCTGCGCGGCCGGCGCCATCTCGGTGATGGCCTTGCTGCTGACCTCCTGGATGAAGGCGGCCGGATCGGCGGCGGCTGGCGCGACGGGCGCGAGCGTCCATCCGAACAAAGCCAGTCCGGCGGCGATGAGCAGCCGGCGGCTCGACATCGATGCAAGCATGACTACTCCGCTACGGTAATCTGGTCGTCCGATTGGGCAGCCTTGAGATCCACGGACGTTCCGCCGTCTTCGGGGATCATCTCGTCCGTGATCATCTCTTGCGAGGCCTGCTGCTCGCTCTCGCCATTGCGGATCAGGTCGTCGCGGTGCTGGCGATAGAGGCTGCGGACCGTCGCGTAGAAATCAACCGACCCTCTCTTGAGCTCGTCGATCGCTTCGAGATTGCGCGCCCGCGTGTCGAGCGCTTCGAGACCGGCGCGCGCCGTGTTGATCTCGGACACATTGTAGGCGTAGCCGACCCAGGTCAAGGGATCGAGCGCATAGTCCACGAGGCGTCCCGAATAGTCGCGCGGATTGCCCGAGCCGAGGATCGGGAGGTGCAGATACGGCCCCTCGCCGGCGCCATAGACCGCCAGCGTCTGCCCGAAATCCTCCTCGTGGTAGTTCATGTCCATCATGCTCGCGACATCGACCAGGCCACCGACGCCGATAGTCGAGTTGATGAAGAAGCGGGCCACGGTCGTGCCGGCGCGGCTCCATTCGCCCTGGAACATATCGTTCGCCAGAATGACCGGCGATTTCAGGTTCCGCAGGAAATTGCGCACGCCGTCCTCGGCCGGATCGGGCAGGGCGACGTGATACCACCCGGCGAACGGCTTCAGCAGCACTTCGTCGAGGAACTGGTTCACCTCGAAGAAATAGCGGTTCATCGGCTCGAGCGGATCGTTGGCCTCCTGATAGGCCTGGACCGCGGCTTCGTCGGCGGGATCGGGCTTGGTCGCGCAGCCGGCTGCAAGCGCAGAGAGCCCCATCGCCGCCGCGATCAGCGCTACCCGAAGTCTCGAATTCCTGTTCGGCATCGATCAATCAACCTTCTATCGGCAGTTGGCCCTGGTCGCTCGACCACTCTCGAGCCCTTCCACCGCCCCCGATCATCCGGCGGCCCCGGCCGCCGAACTCCACCCGTTTGAGACGCTGGTCATGGCGTGGCGGGATCGTCACACGGCGTATGTTAACTGTTCGTAACTTAACGCCGGCGAAATGCCTGCTCGGCCGAATTATTGCGCCCCGGCGATGAGTTAGCATAGGCGTCAGGATTAAGCCATAGGCCGGCGAGGGCCAGTCAGAGGCGCGCAAAAGCATCTGTGGCAAAAATATCTCGCTGTTCGTCAACCATGTTTCGTAACCGACCTTGAAGCGGCGGAAACTGGCAAATCCCATCGACGGGGGATGTGGGGATGACCCATTTGTTCCGAGGCGAAAGCGCGTGAACCCTGGCGCCGGATCAGGGCGGCGACCGAATCGAGGCGTCAGATGGTCTTTTCGGCGTGGTGGCAGGCGACCATCCGGCCGGAGAAGGGGCGCAGCGCGGGCCGCTCCACACTGCAGACCTGCGTCGCGAACGGGCAGCGGCGGTGAAAGGCGCAGCCGGGCGGCGGGTTGATCGGCGAAGGCAGCTCTCCTTTGATCGTCAGGCGCTTGGAACGCGCCTTGGGATCGACCGATGGAGTCGCAGCGAGCAAGGCCTGGGTATAGGGATGGCGCGGCTCGGCGAAGATCACTTCCTTTGGTCCTTGTTCGACCGGCCGGCCGAGATACATCACCATCAGCTCGTCGGCGATGTGACGCACCACGCTGAGATCGTGCGAGATGAAGAGATAGGCGAGGTTGAATTCCGCCTGCAGATCCGCCAGCAGGTTCAGGACCTGGGCGCGGATCGACACGTCGAGCGCGGACACCGGCTCGTCCGCCACCACGATCTTGGGATTGAGGATAAGCGCCCGCGCGATCGCGATGCGCTGGCGCTGCCCGCCGGAGAACATGTGCGGATAGCGGGTGTAGAACTCCGGGCGCAGGCCGACGCGCGCCATCATCGCGCGCGCCGTCTCCATCCGCTCCTTGCGGGACTTTTCGGTGTTGATCTCCAGCGGCTCGCTCAGGATCTGGCCAACCTGCTTGCGCGGGTTGAGCGAGCCATAGGGATCCTGGAACACCATCTGCACCTTGGGGCGCAGGGTATGGAGCTGCTGCTTGTCCGCGCTCACCACGTCGGTGCCGTCGATCATGAGGTGCCCGGCGGTGGGCCGCTCGATCATGGTCACCATGCGCGCCAGGGTGGACTTGCCGCAGCCCGATTCCCCCACCACTGCCAAGGTGCGACCCGCGGTCAGGGAGAAGCTCGCACCGGCCACCGCCTTCAGGATGTCAGCCTGCTTGAACAGCCCGCGCCCGATGCGGTAGTGGCGCTGCAGATCGCGCGCCTCCAGAACCGGGCTGGTGGCGGCGTCCGGCGCCAGTGTTGCCGCGGCGAGGGCGCTCATGCGGCGTCTCCGCGAACCGGGAAGTGACAGCGCACCCGCGCGCCGAGCTTTGCTTCCAGCGCCGGCTGCTCGATGCGGCAGCGCTCCTGGGCAAAGCCGCAGCGCGGATTGAACACGCAGCCCTTCGGACGGTCGGCGATGCCGGGCACCACGCCGGGAATGGTGCTGAGGTGCTTGTCGAGCGCGCGCTCGGGCAGCGCCTCCAGCAGCGCCGCGGTATAGGGATGGCGCGGCTGCTCGAACAGCCGCTCGGCGGACTGCTCCTCCACCTGCTGGCTGGCATACATCACCATCACGCGCTGTGCCGTCTCGGCCACCACGCCCATGTCGTGGGTGATGAGCACCATCGCCATGTTGCGCTCGCGGCTCAGCGACACCAGGAGGTCCAGGATCTGCGCCTGGATGGTGACGTCGAGCGCCGTGGTCGGCTCGTCGGCGATCAGCAGCTTCGGGTTGCAGGCGATGGCCATCGCGATCATCACGCGCTGGCACATGCCGCCGGAAAGCTGGTGCGGAAAGGCATCGAGACGCGAGGCCGCGGCGGGGATGCCGACCTGCTCCAGCAGTTCGATGGTGCGCCGCCTGCGCTCGGCGCGCGAGCCGCCTTCATGGACGGCCAAGGTCTCCATGATCTGATAGCCGACCGTGAAGGACGGATTGAGGCTGGTCATCGGCTCCTGGAAGATCATGGCGATGTCCTTGCCGACGATCTTGCGGCGCTCGCCGTCCGACAGGGAGAGCAGGTCGATCCCGTCGAAGCGCATGACATCGGCCGTCACCTTGCCCGGCCAGGCGATGAGGCCCATGACCGCCAGCATGGTGACGCTCTTGCCCGAGCCGGATTCGCCGACCACGCCCAAAAGCTCGCCGGGCTCCAGCGTCACATCGAGGCCGTCGACCGCCCGGAACGGGCCGCGGTGAGTCTGGAATTCGACCGCGAGATTTCGGATCTCAAGCAGGGGCATGGCGGTCAGCGCTTCAGCTTCGGGTCGAGCGCATCGCGCAGCCCATCGCCCAGGAGGTTGAAGGCCAGCACCGTGATCAGGATGGCAAGGCCCGGAAATGTCACGACCCATGGCATGGAGCGGATCAGGGTCCGGGCATCGGCCAGCATGGTGCCCCATTCCGGCGTCGGCGCCTGCGCGCCATAGCCAAGGAAGCCGAGCGCGGCGGCGTCCAGGATCGCGGTGGAGAAGCTCAAGGTCGCCTGCACGATCAGCGGCGCCAGGCAGTTGGGCAGGACGGTGCTCAGCATCAGGCGCAAGGTTCCCGCCCCGGCGACGCGCGAGGCGGTCACATAATCCTTCGGCAGTTCGGTCAGGACCGCGGCGCGCGCCAGGCGGGCGTAATGCGGAATATAGGTTATGGCCACGGCGATCATCGCGTTCAAGAGGCCGGAACCCAGGATGGCGACGATGGCCAGCGCCAGCAGCAGGCTCGGGACAGAAAGGATGATGTCCATCGCCCGCATGACCAGGATATCGACCACCCCGCGGAAGAACCCGGACAGCAGGCCGAACAGTATTCCCGCCGCCAGCGAGATGGTCACGACGATGGTGCCGATGAACAGTGAATAGCGCGCTCCGTAGATCAGGCGCGACAGCAGGTCGCGCCCGACCGAATCCGCGCCGAGGATGAAGCGCGAGTCGCTCCCCTCCTGCCAGATCGGCGGGCAGGCCTTGGTGACGCATTCCTTGAACACGGCGCTGTAGGAGAACGGCGCGACCAGATCGGCGAACACCGCGGCCAGGATCAGCAGGACGATCACGGTCAGGCCCGCCATGGCGCCCTTGTTGGCCTTGAGCGATAGCCAGACCTCGCGGCTCGGCGAGATCGGGCGGCTGACGGGTTCGGCGGCGGAGGGGATCGTGATGTCGGTCATGATGCGCCCCTATCGACGGTGCCGGATGCGCGGATTGAGCAGACCGTAAAGCAGGTCCACCACGAGGTTGATCGTCATCACCAGGGCCGCGATCACCAGCACGCCGCCCTGCAGCGCGGGATAGTCGCGGCGCGCGATCGACTCGACCAGCCACTTGCCGATGCCGGGCCAGGAGAACACGCTTTCGGTTAGGATGGCGCCGCCCATCAGCGTGCCCACCTGCAGTCCGATGACGGTCACGACCGGCACCAGCGCGTTGCGCAGCGCATGGATGGCGACCACGCGCAGGGAGCTGAGCCCCTTGGCGCGGGCCGTGCGGATGTAATCCTCCCCCAGGACCTCCAGCATGGCGGAGCGCGTCATGCGCGCGATCACGGCCAGCGGCACGGTGCCCAGCACGATGGTGGGCAGGACGAGGTGATGCAGGGCATTGAGGAACGAGCCGGGCTCGTCGGACAACAATGTGTCGATCAGCATGAATCCGGTGACCTCGTCGACGAAGTAGTCGTCGGACAGGCGCTTGGCCACCGGCGTCCAGTCGAGCGTGACGGAGAACAAGAGGATCAGCAGCAGACCCCACCAGAAGATCGGCATGGAGTAGCCGGTCAAGCTGGTTCCCATGACGGCATGATCGTAAATCGAGCCCCGCTTCACGGCAGCCAGCACGCCGGCAGGCAATCCGATCAGCACCGCAAACAACATGGCAAAGACTGCCAGCTCCAGGGTCGCGGGAAACAGGGTCAGGAACTCGTCCATCACGGGGCGCTGCGTGACGACGGATGTGCCGAGATCGCCCTGCAGCACGCCGCCGACATAATCGAAGAACTGCACGTAGAGCGGCCGGTCCAGGCCCATGTCGTGCAGCAACTGGGCGTGGCGCTCGGGCGAGATGCCGCGTTCGCCCACCCGCACTTCGACCGGATCGCCGGGCACCAGGCGGATCAGGACGAAGGTCAGGAGGATGATGCCGAGGAAGGTCGGTATCACCAGCCCGATGCGCGTCAAGAGGAAACGAAGCATGAATTAACTATAGGTCCAAAGAGGAGGGGCGGGGAAAGCATCCTTTCCCCGCCCCCGAGGACAAACGCGCGAACTACTCCTCGATGTCGACGCCCTCGAAGATGTGGGTGCCCAGCGGGTGGACCTTGTACCCCTTCACCTTCTTGCTCATCGGCATGTGGACGACCGAGTGGGCGACCGGCACCCAGGGCGCTTCGTCATGGAAGATGGCCTGCGCCTGCTTGTAGAGCTCCGTGCGCTGCTCGACGTCGGAGATCTGCTTGGCCTGGTCGATCAGCTTGGTGAACTCCTCGTTGCACCACTTGGCGATGTTCTGGCCGCCCTGGCGCGCGGAGGTGCAGGACAGCAGAACGCCCATGAAGTTGTCCGGATCGCCGTTGTCGCCGGTCCAACCCAGCATGCCCATCATGTGCTCGCCTTCCTGCAGGCGCTTGCGATACTCGCCCCACTCGAAGGTCTTGAGCTCGGCGTTGATGCCGACCTTCGCCAGATCCGCCTGCATCAGCTCAGCCATGCGCTTGGCATCGGGATTGTACGGACGCTGCACCGGCATGTACCACAGGTCGGCATTGAGGTCCGTGACGCCGGCTTCGGCCAGCATGGCCTTGGCCTGCTCCGGATCGTACGGATAGGCCGACACCGATTCGTCATAGGACCAGATCGTCGGCGGGATCGGGTTCTTGGCCGCCTTGCCTGCACCCTGATACACGGCGGACAGGATCGCCTCCTTGTCGATCGCCATGTTGATGGCCTGGCGTACCTTCACATTATCGAACGGCGGCTTCTGCACGTTCATGGCGAGGTAGCCGACATTCAGGCCTTCCTGCTCAAGCACCTGCAGCTCCGGATTGGCCTTGAGCCTCTCCACGTTCGCCGGATTGGGATACGGGATGACGTCGCATTCACCGGCTTCGAGCCGCGCCTCGCGCGTCGCCTGGTCCGGGGTGATGGAGAAGACCAGACGGTCGATCGGTTGCTTGCCGCGGAAGTAGTTGACGTTCGCATTATAGATGATGCGATCGTCCTTGCGGTAGTTGGCCCAGATGAAGGGTCCGGTGCCGATCGGCTCCTGGTCGACCTTCTCGGGTGTTCCCGCCTTGAGCATCGCGTCCATGTATTCCTTGGAATGGATGGCCGCGAAATCCATCGCGAGGTTGGCGATGAAGGGCGCCTCGGGCTTGGTCAGCACAACCTTCAGCGTATGGTCATCGACCTTCGACATGGAGCTGATCAGGTCCGGCATGCCCATGTCGTTGAAGTAGTCGTATGCGCCGCCGGAGACGGTGTGATACGGGTCGTCCTTCTTCCACATGCGATTGAAGGTCGCGATCACGTCATCGGCAGTGAAGTCGCGCGTCGGCGAGAAGCCACCACGCGCATGGAACTTCACGCCCTGGCGCAGATGGAAGGTGTAGGTCAGTCCGTCGTCGGACACTTCCCACGATTCCGCCAGACCCGGCTGCAGTTCCGTCGTGCCGGGAATGAACTCGACCAGCTTGTTGAACACTGGAACAGCGGTGTCAAAGCTGGTGCCGGTGGTGTTGATCTGCGGATTGAAATTCTCCGGGCTACCTTCGGAGCAATAGACCAGGGTCTTGGCAGAGGCGGCGTTCGCGAAGCCAAACGCGAGCGCGGCCGCTGCGACGGCCCCCAAAAGTCGACGTTTCATTGTTTCAGTCTCCCATTAGAAGGTCGGACAGCCTTGATCTTGCTTGCATTTCCCGGGCTGCCTTGGGCGAAACCTAGGACCGTTGCGCAAGCGGAGTCAACGCCCTGGTCACAATCTTGCCACTTTCCCGACACGGTGCTGGGTCATGCGGCGCCGGGCAGGTCAGTTTGCCGGCTGGGCCGTCGTTCCGCAGGGCCGAAACGCCAGCCGTGCCGCGGCTTGACCAGGCGGCGACCCGCCCGGCATGGTGCGGCGCGCTATGTATCGTTTCATTCAGCCTGCCGAGGAACGCCGATGTCCATTCCCGCCCCGTTCGTGTGGAGCGATCTGAAGGTCCCGCCCGAGTGGGTGGACGAGAACAAGCACATGAACGTGGCCTTCTATCTCAAGGCGTTCGACGACGCGTTCTACGGCGTCTACCGCGCCTGGGGCATGGATTTTGCCGAGGTCCAGGCCCGCGGCTTCACCACCTTCGCGGCGGAGAACCACATTACTTATCAGGGCGAGTTGTTCCTGGGAGACAGCTTCTCGGTCGAGACCATCCTGCTCGACTTCGACCGCAAGCGCATCCGCTGGTTCAACACCATGCGCAAGACGGACGGCAGCATCGCCGCGACCTGCGAATGGCTGATCCTGTTCGTGGACTTCCGCCGGCGCCGCGTGACGGAAATGCCCGACGAGTATTTCAACAAGCTGCGCCCGATCAAGGAAGCGCACGACAAGCTGCCGCGCCCCCCGGAAGCCGGGCGCGGGATTTCGGTCGGGAACAAGCGGCGCGGCTAGCGCCTCAGTTCTCCCAGCCCGGCTTGAACGGGAACCGCCTGGCCCAGAAATCCCGGAGGCGCGGGTCGGCATCGACGCGGCGCACGATCTCGGCCATCTTAGGCGCGGTTTTGTAGAAGCGGGTGCGCCACGGGCCGAAGCGCGAGATCACCGTCACGTAGAGGTCGAGGACGCTGAGTTCATCGCCCAGAATGTAGCGGCCTGGATCGATCTGCTGGTCCATGTTGCGCCAGCATTCCGCGATGCGATCGTGCACGCGATCGATCACGCGCGGCGCATCCTTCTTATCGGCTGCGATGCGCATCGGGTCGCCCTTGATCCAGAACAGCGAGTAGATCGCGGACGAGACATAGGCCATCCAGCGCAGATATTGCGCGCGTCGGGCATCGCCGATCTGCGGCGCCAGGCGCGCCTGCGGGTAGCGGTCGGCGAGATGGATCAGGATCGCCGCGCTTTCCGTCATGATCTCGCCGGACGGAAAGGCCAGCGCCGGCACCTGGCGCAGCGGGTTCACGGCCTCGACCCGGCTGCGCGCCGTTTCGTCTACCCAGGTGACGGCCTCGACCAGTTCGTAGGGAATGCCGATCAGCGTCAGCGTCGCCTCGATCGGGACCGAGCCCGAACCGACGGCGCCGAAGACGGTATACTCCATGGCCTAGTCGCTCAGCATCAGGCCGGTCGGGTTGGGCAGCGCCTTGTCGCCCACGATCATCGCGACGGTATCGCCCGCCGCCACCGCCTTCATGGCGCGGGTCGAGAGGATCGGCCCGTCGGACTGGCAGCGCAATTCGATGCGCGCCTTCTTGGGATCGTCCGCGAGCGGGTCGACGATCTCGGCGATCACGTCGCCTGCCTTCACGACGTCGCCTTCCCGCTTGCGATACGCGATGATGCCCGCCTTGGGCGTGCGCACGATCTCGCAGGCATCGAGATTGGTGACCTTCGCCGTGAGTTCCGGTAGCGGGCCGGGATCGCCCGCAATGAGCCCGCGGCGCTGCAGGAAGCGGAACAGTCCACGCGCATCCTGGATGGCAAGCTCGTCATAGACGTCGGCCTGGCCGCGGAACTCGACGGTGGAGGTCAGGACCGGCGCCGGCACGGGATAATCCGGCCCAACCTCCTTCTGCAGCCGGTACCAGGGGAGGAAGAAGCTCTCGTCGAACGAGGCCGCGCCGGAATCATCGCACAGCAGGACGGCGCGTGCGCCGACCTCGGCAGCCAGATCGCGCGCCCGCGGCCAGAACGCGTTGGTGGTGTAGACGTGCAGCAGGGCGATGTCGTCGCAATGCAGGTCGAGCACGATATCGGCATCGTGGGCGAGGCGCATGAGCTCGCGCCGCAGCTTGGCATTCTCGCCCACGGCGTAGATCTGCTCCACGGTCTCGCCCAGAGCCTGGCGCACGGTCGCGATATTGGCCTCTGCGTCCTTGCCCAGCTTGCCCTTCACCTTGGCCGCAAGTCCCTGCGAGAGGTCGGGCCAGCGGCGATTGAAATTGACGCCGCTGCGGAAGTCGTAGCGCCCGGCGAAGGTGGTGTTGATGACCTGGCCCGCGCCCACGGGATTGGCGACAGGCACCACGATAATCTCGCCCGTGATGTCGCCGCGCGCATCCGCATCGTCGAGCAGGCTGATCAGGTGGTGAGCGGCCAGCATGCCCGGAATCTCGTCGGCATGCAGCGAGGCCTGCAGGTAGGCTTTCGGTCGCGCGCCCGGTTTGCCGTAGCGATGGGCTTTGACGAAGCGCTCGGTGCCCGGACTCATCGAGTCGAGTTCGATACGCTGAACCACTTTGCTCATGAGGATGCTCTTCGAATGGATCGGATGGGCGGGATTACGCCCCGCCCGCCCTTGAGGAGTCAAGCTGAGGAGAGCAGGTCAGCCCGCCGAACGGCGCGTTGATTCAGCGCCCACCGACGTCAGGAAGCCGCGGATCTCCTCGAGGAATCGCGGCCAGGCGGGCTCCTGCTCCAGGATGACGTGGTTGCGGCTGTCCAGCGGCACGAAGCGGGCGCGCGGGATGGCGCTTGCCAGCTCCCGCCCGGAAGCGAAGGGAACCGCCGCATCGTGCACGCTGTGCAGCACCAGCGTCGGGACGGTCACCTGGGGCAGCAGGTGAGTCACATCGATCTTCCCGAGATCGTTCATGAGCAGCGCCGCGTTCTCCGGCGAGGTGGAGATGCGCTGCAGGTCGTTCCACCAGCGCCACTGCTCGAGGCTGCCGTCGGGGATGTACCAGGAGGTGAAGATCTGGCGGAACGCCGGATTGTCCTGGCCCCAGCCTTCGCGCACCAGGGTCTGCATCGCTTCCCTGCGGGCCACCTCGGCCGGGTTGCCGCGCGCGCGCCAGCCCTTGGCATATCCGCCGTGCAGGACCATGCAGGTCACGCGCTCCGGATGCCTGACCGCGTAGGCGATGGAGACGGCGCAGCCCTGCGAGATGCCGAGCAAGGGGAACCGCTCGAGCCCCGCCGCATCGGCCACCGTTTCCAGATCGCGTACCAGCGCATCGATCGAGAAAGCCTCGACCTTCCAGTCCGACAGGCCGTTGCCCCGCTCATCATAGCGGATCAGGCGGAAGTCGCGCGTGAGCGCGCCCAGCAAATGGCACCAGACCGGGCTGCGCCAATCGAACTCGAGATGGTTCAGCCAGTTCGCGGCCTTGACCAGCGGCGGCCCGCTGCCGCTGCTGGCAAAAGCGATGCGCACGCCGTCCGAGGTCATGCAGAAGCGGATGTCCTGGTTGGCGGGCAGCGATGGCGTGGCGTCGGAAGCGGGCAATGGCGCGCGTGCTGGTTCGTGCGCCGGGGCGCTCTGCAGTCTGGCGCGCGCCTGCTGATAGAGCGCGGTGGTCGCGGGCTCGGGGACCGTGCCCAGCTCCCGCTTCAGCAGATCGGTGCAGTCGCGGTAGTGCCGGATCACCGCGTTATAATTGCCGCGCTCGAGATGAAGCTGCAGCAATCGCCGGTGGCACTCTTCCGACAGGGGATCGAGCGCCAAAGCGCGTTCCAATGCCGCGGCGGCGGCGGTCGCGTTGCCGGCGGCCGCCTCGCATTCCGCCAGCCGCGTCAGCACGGCAAGGGCGAGATTGTGGAAGCGCATGCGCTCCTGCGAGAGCCACTCGTCGAAGGCCGCTTCGGTCAGCCTCAGCCCCTCCAGCAGCGGGCCGCGATAGAGGTCCGCCGCCCGCCGCAAGCTGGCGCGATCATCGCGCCTCGCGAGCGCGATGAACTCGATGACGTCGGCGCTCACCATCGCGGGATTGATGGCCAGGGTCTCGCGCTCGGCCAGGAAGGGATCAGGCGCGCCGGCCATCGCATTGCGGATGGAGGTCAGGGTCTGGCTGAGGCTGTGCCGCGCCTGCCGGTCGCCGCGGTCGCCCCAGAGCAGGGCCGTCACCCGCTCGCGGGGCTGGGGCTCGCCGGCCCTGCAGGCCAGCACGCCAAGCACCGCCTCCGCCTTGCGTGTCGGCAAGGCGAGGAAACGTCCCTGCGGGCCGGTGGCGGTGAATCCGCCGAGCAGAGCAACGCGGATCTGCGTCATAAGTCCTCGTACGGCCCCAATCCCGTCCAAATAGTACACCTGTAGCATCAGCACGGCCTCGTGGTCCGCCGCAACGCGACCGGTCCGACGCGGTTTGTGGATGTTACAACAAGTCATGTTGACTTTTGACGGCTTTTTGACGGCGGCTTGCCCACCCGCTGACACCGCAAGACTAGACCACCGGCTCCCCGATTGAGAGGAGATCCGTCATGGGTGGCATTCTTGCAGTGCTCTATGGCGCGGCTGCATATGCATTCTTCCTGGTTACCTTTGCATATGCCATCGCGTTCGTTGGCAACATCATCGTTCCCAAGACCATCGATTCCGGCACGCCGGGACTGCTGGTCGAAGCTCTGGTCGTCAACACGATCCTGCTCGGCATTTTCGCGGTCCAGCACAGCGTGATGGCGCGCCAGGGCTTCAAGCGGGTGTGGACCCGCATCGTGCCGGAACCGGTCGAGCGCAGCACCTTCGTCCTGTTCTCAACGGCGGCGCTGGCCCTGCTGCTGTGGCAGTGGCGGCCGATCCCGGACGTGGTCTGGTCGGTCGAGAACCCGATCGCCGTCGCCGTGATCCATGGCGTGTTCTGGCTGGGCTGGGGCGTCCTGCTGCTCTCCACCTTCCTGCTGAACCACTTCGAGCTGTTCGGCTTACGGCAAGTGATCTCGCGCCTGATGGGCTGGCGCATCCCGGCGCCGCAGTTCCGCACGCCCTTCCTCTACAAGCGCATCCGGCATCCGCTCTATTTCGGCTTCCTGCTCGGCTTCTGGGCGACGCCGACGATGACGATGGGGCATCTGCTGTTTTCGGTCGCGACCACCGGCTACATCCTCATCGGAATCTTTTTCGAGGAGCGCGATCTCATCAACCTGTTCGGCGACCAGTACCGGCGCTATCGCAAGCAGGTCTCGATGCTGATCCCGGTGCCCTGGCGCCGCTACGACGAAGCCGAGGCGGAGGGCCATCCGCCGCTCGGTGCGAAGGCGCCGCGATAGCGCCGTCCCCATCCAACTACAATGAACCGATCCGCCCGCCGCTGCGGCGGGCGGATGGAGGAAACATCGTGAGTCATTCTGTTGTGCGGCCGCGGCGCTCGGACGAACTCGGCGGCGACCGTTCGATTGCAAGAATACTGGCGCGTCTGTTCGCGCGGCGCCGGCCCCGGCCGTCGTCGGATCACCTGCCCGATCATCTGCTGCGGGATGCCGGCCTCGACCGGATCGGCGGGCGGACCATCCGCCGCCGCCGCTGAACGGTTCAGTCGAGCAGCGACTTGGATTTGCCGCTCGCCGGCTGTTCGTGGCCGGCGAGCATCACCACGAAATCGCCGAACGCGACCTGGCGCGACAGCCGGCGCGAGACCACGCAACCTTTCATGCTGGCTTTTATAACGGCCGGCGGGGCGTCGAGATCGGGCGCCGTGGGATCGACGATCTCCGCCAGGACGTCGCCCGGCGAGACCCACGCGCCGAGCTCCTGGCGGTAGAGCAGCAATCCGCCGGTCGGACTGTCCAGCATCTCGAAGGTGCGGAACTCGTTGAGCCCGTTGGGGCGGGACCTGGGCGCCGCGCCCTCGATGCAGCCGATGCGGCGCAGATAGCGGAAGAAGCCCTGGGCGTAACGGCCGGCCTGTTTCGGATCGACGTCGAGCACGCCGCCCATCTCAAAGGTAAAGGCGCGGCAGGCGAGGGGCACGCGCGCGCCGAATTCCTGGTTCAGCGCCTGCCAGGGCGCCAGGAAGCAGTCATCGAAGCAATGAGCGCCGTCGCTATGGCCGTTCGGCTGCAACGAGTGAACGCCGACATCGGCGGCGAAGCGCTTGGCCTCGTCCCAGAGCGCGTCCGGCGTCATCATGTAGCTCAGCGCCTCGTCATCGCAATGCAGGTCCACCACGAGGTCCGCGTCGTGGGCGCGGCGGGCGAGCGCGATGCGCTGCGCCATGGTCGGGTTCTCCGGCTGCAGGGCCGCAATGCGGCGCCTCAGCTCGCGCCGCACCAGCTCGACGTTGTCGTCGGCATCCTTGCCGATGCGCTTGCGCACGGAATCGGCGAGGCCGCTCACCAGGTCCGGCCAGGCGCGGTTGAAATTCGCGCCGGTGCGCAGCTCGAACCGGCCCATGACCGCGCTGTTGAGCGCCTGGTCGACGCCAAGGGGATTGGCCATCGGGATGACGACGATCTCGCCTTTGATCTCGCCGGCCTCTTCCGCGGCCGCCAGCAGCTTGCAGAGCTCGCGCAGGATCATCATGCCCGCCGGCTCGTCCGCGTGCAGTCCCGCCTGTAGATAGGCCTTCGGCCGCGCCCCCGGATCGCCGAAGGAGAAGACGCGCAACTGCCGCTGGGTGCCGGGCATGGACCCCGGCAGGGTGATGGTTTCGGCTGCGCTCGGCATGCGCACCTCCTTTGCTCAAGCCTCGGAATAAACAGGGTTTTCGGCTGTCGCGCCTTGCTCTGTCAAGGCGCGCTGCCCACGTGTATAAGGTCCGCCATGACCGATTCACCCCTCGAACTCGACCTCAGATATCCGTATTTCGCCGGCCTCAATGACCGGCAGCGCGAGGCTGTCCTGGCGCAGGATGGGCCGGTGCTGGTGCTGGCCGGCGCGGGTACCGGCAAGACGCGCGCGCTGACCACGCGCCTTGCGCACCTGCTGATGACCGGCAAGGCGCGGCCGTTCGAGATCATGGCCGTGACCTTCACCAACAAGGCCGCGGGCGAGATGAAGGCGCGCGTCGGGCAGCTCATCGGCCGGCCGGTGGAGGGATGGTGGCTCGGCACGTTCCACGCGCTGGCGGCGCGCATCCTGCGCCAGCACGCGGAGGCGGCGGGTCTCAAGCCCAATTTCACCATCATCGACACCGACGACCAGCTGCGCCTCATCAAGCAGATCATCCAGGCGGAGGGACTCGATAGCCAGAAGTGGCCGTCGCGCGTGGTGCTGGGCATCATCGAACGGTGGAAGGACCGCGGCCTCACGCCCGACAAGGTCAGCGGGGCGGAGCAGGCGGAAGTCGGCGGCGGTCGCATCCTCGGCATCTATCGCGAATATCAGCAGCGCCTCGCCACCCTGAACGCCTGCGATTTCGGCGACCTGCTGCTGCACAACGTCACGCTTTTCAGCAGAGAGCCGGAGATTCTGGCGCGCTACCAGAGGCAGTTCCGCTACGTCCTGGTGGACGAGTACCAGGACAGCAACGTCGTGCAATATCTCTGGCTGCGCCTGCTGGCGCAGGCTCATCGCAACATCTGCGTGGTGGGCGATGATGACCAGTCGATCTATGGCTGGCGCGGCGCGGAGGTCGAGAACATCCTCCGCTTCGAGCACGACTTCCCCGGCGCCAAGGTCATCCGCCTGGAGCAGAACTACCGTTCCACGCCGCACATCCTGGCCGCCGCCTCCGGCCTCATCGCGCAGAACGAAGGGCGGCTCGGCAAGACGCTGTGGACCGATGTCGCCGAAGGCGAGAAGGTCAAGCTGACCGCCGCCTGGGACGGCGAGGAGGAAGCGCGCAAGATCGGCGAGGAGATCGAGAACCTGCAGCGCAAAGGCGTGTCATTGAATGACATCGCCATCCTGGTGCGCGCCGGCTTCCAGACCCGCGAGTTCGAGGAGCGCTTCATCACCCTCGGCCTGCGCTATCGCGTGATCGGCGGGCCGCGCTTCTACGAGCGGCAGGAGATCCGCGACGCGCTCGCCTACCTGCGCCTCGTCAACCAGCCGGATGACGGCCTCGCCTTCGAGCGCATCGTCAACGTGCCGCGGCGCGGCCTGGGCGATGCGAGCCTGAAGCAGGTCAACGACCTCGCCCGCGCGCTCAACGTCTCCGTGCCTGAGGCGGCGCGCCGCATCGTCGAGACCGACGAGCTGAAGCCCGCGCCTCGCCGGGCGCTGGGGCAGCTCATGCGCGACTTCGAGACCTGGCGCAACCTGGCGGAGACCACGCCGCATGCCGAGCTGGCGCAGATCGTGCTGGACGAATCCGGATACACTGCCATGTGGCAGAACGACAAATCCATCGAGGCGCCGGGCCGGCTGGACAACCTCCGGGAACTGATCCACCGGATGGAGGAGTTCGACACCCTGGGCGGCTTCCTCGAGCACGTCTCGCTGGTGATGGAGATTGCCGCGGCCTCGGACGGCGAGATGATCACCATCATGACTTTGCACGGCGCCAAGGGGCTCGAGTTCGATGTCGTGTTCCTGCCGGGCTGGGAGGAAGGCTTGTTCCCCTCGCAGCGCTCGCTGGACGAGAACGGCCTCAAGGGTCTGGAGGAGGAGCGGCGCCTCGGCTATGTCGGCATCACGCGTGCGCGCAACCGGGCGATCATCTCCTATGCTGCCAACCGGCGCATCCACAACATGTGGCAGAACGCGCTGCCCTCGCGCTTCATCGCGGAACTGCCCAAGACCCATATCGAGCGCGAGGATGAGCAGCCGTGGCGGCCGTCGGAGCGCTACATGGGCCCGCAATCCGGCTGGGGCCGCGCACCCTTGCGCGAAGGCTTCGGTCGGCGTGGCGGCGACCTGATCGACCTCAGGGCCGAGGCGGTCGTGCAGACCGGTGCCGGGCGCTATCCCAGCGGCGCGCGCATCTTTCACCAGAAGTTCGGCTACGGCAAAGTGCTGCACTCCGAGGGCGACAAGCTGGAGATCGCCTTCGACAAAGCGGGCGTAAAGAAGGTGATGGCCAGCTTCGTCATGCCGGCGGAGCAGGCGGGGTGAAGACTGCGTAGCGAGAGGGCTGCGTGCCAAGGGGGAAACACGTGCAACACATCGTGCCGCTATGGTCCATCCGCCTCAAGCTCGACGCCAAGCCGGCTGAGGACGGGCGCCTCGCGCTCGAGAACGCGCTGGAGCCCTTCGGCGAGGCGATCTCCAGCTTTGAGACCGACAATGGCAAGGGCTGGCTGATTGAAGTCTTCTGCCAGGCCAAGCCGTCGGCGCGCAAGGTGGCGGCCGCTCTGAAGCCGCTCGGCCGCCATGCCGCGCAGATCGATCGCGTGCCGGACAAGGACTGGCTGGCCGAAAGCCGGCGCGGCTTGCCGGAATTCCGCGCCGGTCCGTTCTTCCTCTACGGCTCGCACTTCAAGGGCAAGGTGCCGAAGAACCTGATCGGCCTCGAGATCGATGCCGGCATGGCCTTCGGCACCGGCCGGCATGAGACGACGCGCGGCTGCCTGCTGGCAATCGCGCGCCTTGCGAAGACCCGCAGGTTCAAGAAGCCGCTGGATGTGGGCACCGGCACCGGCATCCTCGCTTTCGGCATCGCGCGGCTGTGCAAGGTGAACGTGCTGGCGGGCGACAACGACGCCGATGCCGTGCGCGTCGCGCGCGCGAACGCGAAAGTGAACAAGCTGGCGCAGCAGGTGCGCATCCTGCGCTCCGAAGGCTATCGCGCCAAGGCGGTCCGCGATGGCGCGCCCTATGATCTGATCACCGCCAATATCCTCGCCAATCCGCTGATCCAGCTCGCGCCCGATCTCGCGGGCGCGCTGGCGAAGAACGGCCGCGCCGTTCTGTCCGGCCTGTTGCGCGAGCAGGAAAAGGACGTGCTGGCGGCGCACGAAGCCGCCGGCCTTGCGCTCGACTTCCGCATACGGCTTGGCGACTGGTCAGTGCTGGTGCTGAAGAAGGGGCGAGCGGCGACGTGAGTCTCCCTTCGCCAGGTGAGGCGGGTGGGGGTGGGGCAGCGGCGTCTCGATGTCGAACAACCTTCACGCGCTTCCCCCTCCCTTACCTCTCCCGTGCTTGGGGGAGGGGACATGCGAATCTAGCCCTTGGCGTTGCGTCGGCGCCATTCATCGACCGGCAGGCCGCCGACGCCCCAATCTTCCAAATCGACCTCGTTGATGACGACAAACGTCGCGTCGAGCGGTTTGTTCAACACCTTCAACAACAGCTCGCTGACACCCTTGATCAACTCCGCCTTCTGCTCCGGCGTGACGCCCTTGCTGCCTGGCGTGGTGCCTTCGCGTGTGACCTTGATGTTCACGTACGGCATTTTGCTTCCTTTCCAGCTTGATTTCACCAGCGGCCGGCATGCTGCCCGCCATCGACGCGCAGCACTTCGCCGGTCACGAATCCCGCGCTTTCGAGATATAGCACGGCTTCGACGATTTCTCTGACCTCGCCCAAGCGCTGCATGGGATGCAGCTTGGCGAGGGCGGCACGGGTCTCCTCCGGATGCATCGGCGTCTTGATGATGCCCGGCGACACCGCGTTCACGCGGATGCCCTTGTCGGCATACTCGATCGCCAGGGAGCGCGTGACGGCGTCGAGGCCGCCCTTGGTCAGCGATGCCATCGCTGCCGGCACGCCGGCCATCGGCTGATCCACCAGACTCGTGGTGATGTTGACGATGTGGCCGGAGCGCTGGCTCAGCATGCGCGCCGCCGCGTATTGCGAAACGTGAAAGAAGCCGGCGAGATTGATCGACAGGACATTGGCGAAATCCGCCGCCGTGTATTCGATAAAGGGCTTGGAGATGAAGATGCCTGCGTTGTTGACCAGCGTGTCGACGCGTCCGAAGCGTGCGACCGCCGTGTCGACCACGCGCTTGGCGACAGCCGGGTCCGCGATATCGCCCGCCACCGTGATCAGATCCGCGGATTCCTCCGGCTTGATGGATCGCGAATTTGCGACCACGCGATAGCCATGCTCTCGGAAGCCCTGCACCAGTCCCGCCCCGATGCCCTGTGAGGCGCCGGTGATGATGGCAACCTTGCGTTCCGTGCTCATGTCCTGCCTGCCTTCCTGAGTTCCGATTGCAGACAGGTAGTCCATTGCGAAAAGCGATAGAACACTTACGATCCGCAAGACATTATTGCGACAGCAGGAATAATCATGGACCGGATCGATGCCATGCGGGTGTTCGTGACGGCGCTGGACGAAGGCAGCTTGGCCGGCGCGGGCCGCCGCCTGGGCCGCTCGCCGGCGGCGGTGACGCGGGCCATAGCCTTTTTGGAGAACTATGTCGGAACGCCGCTCCTGCACCGCACCACGCGCACCATCAAGCTCAGCGAGGCGGGTGAGCGCTACGCGGCAGCCTGCCGGCGGGTCCTGACGGATCTCGAGGAAGCGGACATGCTCGCCGCCAGCGAAAGCGCGGCGCCGCGCGGCACGCTCAACATCAGCGGCCCGATCGTCAGCGGCGCGCGCATCCTGCGGCCGATCCTCGATGCCTATCTCGATCGACATCCCGCGGTGAAGGCCAAGCTGCTGATGCTCGACCGCAAGCTCAACCTGGTGGAGGAGGGGATCGACGTCGCCCTGCGTATCGGGCACCTGCCGGATTCCAGCCTGATCGCAATCCGGGTCGGCGAAGTGCGGCAGGTGATCTGCGCCGCGCCATCCTATCTCGCGAAGCATCCGCCGATCAAGGAACCCGCCGACCTCGGCGGGCACCAGATCGCGGCGATGACCGTGTTCGGCCAGGATTCATGGAGCTTCGCGCCGACGGACCATGATCCCGCGATCCGCCATGTGCCGATCGCGCCCAGGCTGATCGTGAACACGATCGAGGCGGCGGTCGGCTCCGCGGTGGAGGGCTATGGCCTCACCCGCACCTTTTCGTACCAGGTGGCCGATGAAGTGCGCGACGGGAAACTTGTGCTGGTGTTGCCGGAGTGCGAATCGCCGGCGCTGCCGGTCCATATCGTCACGCCGGAGGGCCGCCTCTCGGTCCCGAAGGTGCGCGCCTTCGTGGATTTCGCCGTGCCCAGATTGAAGGCGGCGTTCGCGCGGATGGCGGAGCCGAAACGGCAAAAGAAAACCGGCGGCCGCCCCCGGTGAACTCTGGGCGAACCGCCGGCTACTGTGAGGCGTCCCGCAATCGCAAAACGGGACGTTCGAGCAGATCTTGCTTTAAGCCACGCGCGGCGTGTGGCCGGTCAGCTGGTTGCGGTTGGCCGCAGTGATCGCCTTCTGGGCGACTTCGCTGGCCAGCCATTCGATGTCGCCGCGGACCACGCCGATATCGGTGAGCATGCGGTCCTCCAGGCGGTAGAGCTGGCTGGCGGTCTGCCGTGCCCGGTTCCAGGCCGCGATCGGCGCAACAAGGTCCAGCGACACCGCCGGATAGGACACCGCCCTGTGCATGCCCTTCACCACCTCCGCGATCTCCGCCCGGGCAACGCCGATATCGGCGAGCATCCGGTCATCGAGCGCTCCGAGCGCGGCAAAGGCCGTGCGCCGCTTGTTCCACAGCACGACCGGGGCGACCACCAGGTCATGGAGCATCTGGCCGAACGCCGCGACTAGGTTCGGGCCGGCCGGCACCGTGACGCTGCGCTCCGCAACCGCCAGGATGTCGCCGCGATGAATGCCGATATCGGCCAGCTCGCGGTCGTTCAGCGCGGCCAGCTCGCGCGCGATGGCATCGCGCTCCAGGAGGTGGCGCCCCGAGGTGACAACCTGCTTGGCGAACACCGCGAGGGCGCCGAAGCCGATCTTGCGGGTGGCGGCTTCCGGCATCGTCGCGCGGCCAAGCACCACCTTCTCATTTCCAATCGTCCGATACATGATCTCAGTCATCCGATGTTTCCTGCTGGGCTGTATTGCCCCGCAAATCACGAGTGATAATCTAGAGATTAACGGGTCAATTTGGCAGGGGACTTGCTGCATTGCAGTAATGCGCGCGATGCATGTGGAACTGTTAATTGTCATTAAGTTTGCATGGCTTGTGTAATATCTGTGACCTCAAGGCGGCGTTTCCAAGACGCTGTCCGGGCTGGAAGAAGGTAACGGCATGAACGACCACGCAATGCGCTCCCAGGCGGTCGCCGCGGCGCTGGAGAATATTAAGATTAACATGAGCTTAAGGGAGTTCGAGCAGCTCCTGGAGGGGACTGTCGCGGCCCCGGAGGGGGAGCGCTCGGAGGAGTGGATCGCCCTCGTGGCGCCGGGTGCCGATGAGCAAACCAAGCGCCGGCTGAGCGCTGCTCATGACAGCTGGGCCCGGTCCGTGAAGAGCCAGGCGCGGGAGCCCGTTTCCGCCCGTCTTGCTGCACTGCGAAAGGAATTGGCGGCCCAGAAGCTGGACGGATTCCTCATCCCCCGGGCCGACGAGCACCAGGGCGAATACGTCCCGAAACGGGCGGAGCGGCTGGCCTGGATCAGCGATTTCACCGGCTCGGCCGGCTTTGCCATCGTGCTCGCGGACAAGGCGGCGATCTTCGTCGACGGCCGCTACACCATCCAGGTGCGCGAGCAGGTCGATGCCAAGCTGTTCGAGATCCGGCACGTGGTCACCGAGCCGCCGGAGGCCTGGATCGCCGCGAACCTGAAGACGGGAGCGGTGCTCGGCTTCGATCCCTGGTTGACCACGGCGGATGCGGCGCGGCGCTATCGCGAGGCCGCGCGCAAGGCCGGGGCGGAGCTGAAAGCCGTCGAGCGCAACCCGCTGGACGATGCCTGGACGGACCAGCCGCCGGAGCCGATCGCCCCGATCTGGCCGCAGGACACGCGTCACGCCGGCATGAGCGCCGCCGACAAGCGCCAGCTCATCGCCCGCAAGCTGAAGGAGAAGGGGCAGGATGCGGCGGTGATCTCGGCGCCGGATTCGCTCGCCTGGCTGCTCAACATCCGCGGCGGCGACGTCCCGCGCACGCCCTTCGCGCTCGGCTATGCCATCATCGACACCGGGGGCAGGGTCGACCTGTTCGTCGATCCGCGCAAGCTGACGCAGGAGGCGCGCGCGCATCTCGGCAACGAGGTCGCGGTGCAGCCGAAGACCGGCTTCCTCCCCGCGCTCGATGCGCTCGGCAAGTCCGGCGCGAGCGTCGCCGTGGACGCGATGACGGCAGGGGTCGCGATCTCCGACCGCCTGAAAGCGGCGGGTGCGAAGCCGGCGTTCGACGAGGATCCCTGCGCCCTGCCCAAGGCCTGCAAGAACCCGGTGGAGGTCGAGGGCGCGCGCGCCGCGCACCGGCGCGACGGTGCGGCGGTCTCGCAATTCCTGCATTGGCTCTCGATCGCGGCGCCCAAGGGCGGGCTGGACGAGATCGCGGCCGCGGAGAAGCTGGCGGCATTCCGCCGGCAGGGCGACCTGTTCCGCGACTTCTCGTTCGATACCATTTCGGCGGCGGGGCCGAACGGCGCGATCTGCCACTACAAGGTGACGGAGCAGAGCAATCGTCCGATCCCGGTCAACTCACTCTATCTGGTGGATTCCGGCGGCCAGTATCTCGATGGCACCACCGACATCACGCGCACCATCGCGGTGGGCAGCGTCACGCCGGAGATGAAGGACCGCTTCACCCGCGTGCTGAAGGGGCACATCGCCCTCGCCACCACGCGTTTCCCGCGCGGGACGACGGGCAGCGCGCTCGACGCGATCGCGCGCCGGCCGCTGTGGGAGGTCGGGCTGGACTACGACCACGGCACCGGCCATGGCGTCGGCTCCTATCTCTCCGTGCATGAAGGACCGCAGCGCATCTCCAAGATGCCGAACCGCGTGGCGCTGGAGGTCGGCATGATCATTTCCAACGAGCCCGGCTACTACAAGGACGGCGAATACGGCATCCGGATCGAGAACCTGGTGACGGTGATCGAGGACAAGGCGCATCCCGGCATGCTGTGCTTCGAGACCTTGACCCTGGCGCCGATCGATCTCGAAGCGATCGACCGCACACTGCTGACCGCCGACGAGGTCGCGTGGCTCAACGCCTATCACCAGCGCGTCCGCGAAACGATTACGCCCTTGGTCGATGCCGCGACGGCGAAGTGGCTGGAGGGCGCGACGCGGGCGATTTGAAACGGCCGGTGCGTGGGCGTCGGGCGCCTCATCGGCTGCTCTTGGCCTCCAGCCGCCATAATCGATGGGGTCGCACAGCAAGCAACCAGTGCACGACCCCCAAGATCACGCCAGTCAGCGCCAGACACGAGACGCCAGCCAACCTATGCTCGCCGCCAATCAGATTGCGGGCTCCATCATTACCGAACAGGCGGATTGCGATGACCGGAAAGACAACACCGCAGATGGCTGCGGAAATAACCGCTGGCAAGACTCCGTCGATGTGCCTCTTCGCCAGACCCACTACGACAAGGGCGTTGGCAATCGCAGCAGGCGCGGCGCCGACCAGCCCTATAACCGAGGCTACCTGGAAGAGATAGAGAAAGACCCCAATGTCACCGGCGCGAACTGGAAACTCGCTGTCCGGCTCTGGCTCGTTGAGAGCGATCAATAGCCATTGAAAGAAAGGGCCTCCCAGAAGCGCCACAACTGTTGCAGCCCACGCAGATCTAAGCATTATGTTGGGCCGATTCTGTGCGCCCATGAGATTTACTCCTCATCGAATCACCCAGCTCCAGTCCCTGAAGAACATACTACAATGACGCCATCATGCCGACCTTTGTGGGGCGGTCTGCGGAAACGTGGAGTAGGTTCACTGGCCCATGCGCCGGCCGCATTCGCTGTATGAGGTCTGGTCGTTTCCCAGCGAGCGCAGGCGCACGTTAGAGTGACGCCTCCTCGCTGATTGACTGGCCCCATGCGCCCTCTCGATATCCTCCTGCTCGCCCTGGTGCAGTTGATCTGGGGCGCCAATTACGCGGTGCAGAAGGACGCCATCGCGGCGTTCCCGCCGCTGCTGCTGGTGGGAATCGGCTATCTCATCATCGCCGCGGTGCTGACGCCGTTCACGCGGCGCACTCATTCGCCGCAGTGGAAGCTGGCGCTGCTCGCCTTCTTCTCCTGCACGCTGCCGACCGGCATGACCTTCTTCGGCCTGGCGCATTGCCCCGTCTCGCTCGGCACGCTCCTGATGCAGATGCAGGTGCCGTTCGGCATCGCGGTGGCCTGGGCCTTGGGGCGCGGCAAGCCGGATGCGCGCAACATCGCGGGCATCGCCGTGGCGCTGGCCGGCGCGGCGGCCGTGGTCGGCGTGCCGAGCTTCGAGGGCGAGGTGTGGGGCTGGGGCTTCGTGGTCATCGGCTCCTGCATCTGGGCCGCGTGCCAGGCGGTCCTGCCGATGGCGACGCGCGATGAAGGGCTGCGGCTCTATGCCGGCCTGTCGCGCCACGCGACGCCGCAGGTGCTGATCGCCTCCCTCCTCTTCGAAGCCGGCCAGTGGGACGCGATCCGCGGCGCGTCGCTCCTGGCCTGGGGCGAAGTCCTGTTCGGCGCGCTGATTGCCGCCGCGCTCTGCTTCTCCCTTTGGTACAAACTGCTGATGCGCGTGCCGGCCGACAAGATCCTGCCCTTCCTGCTGCTGATGCCGGCAGCCGGCGTGCTGGCCGGATGGCTGATGCTGGGCGAGACGCTGAGTGTCGGACTGCTCATCGGCGGCGGGATCATTATTGGCGGCCTCGCGATCATCCTGTGGCCGCGGAAAGCCGAGCCGACCGGGCTTCCCGTCATGCGAACCGAAGCGCCGGTGCCGCCGGAGGCTTGAAGGAGGGCGAATCTATCCCCCGATCAGCTCCAGCCACTCATCCTCGCTGAGCGTCTTCACGCCAAGTTCCTGCGCCTTGGCCGCCTTGGAGCCGGCGTCTTCGCCGACGATGACGTAGTCGGTCTTCTTGGAGACGGAGCTCGCGACCTTCGCGCCCAGAGCTTCCGCGCGTGCCTTGGCCTCATCGCGAGTCATCTTCGCGAGCGCGCCGGTGAAGACGACGGTCTTTCCGGCGACCGGGGAGCCTGACGCGCGTGGCGCCCGGACCTCCTCGACGGTCAACTCGTCCGCCAAGTCCTCGAGGACCTTGAGATTGTGCTTCTCGGCGAAAAAATCGAGGATGTCGCCGGCGACGGATTCGCCGATCTGGTCGATGTTGTTGAGGTCCAGGTACTCGGCGCTTTCGCGGTCCTTGGCGGCGGCCAGCATGGCGCCGCGCCAGTCCTGCAGCGTGTGATAGTGCCGCGCCAGCAGCTTGGCCGTCGCTTCGCCGACCTGCGGGATGCCGAGTGCATAGATGAAGCGGTCCAGTCCAATGGTGCGCCGGGCTTCGATTGCGTTCAGCAGGTTGGCGACCGAGGATTCGCCCCATCCTTCGCGCTCCATCAGGTCGCTGCGGCGGCGGTGAAGCCGGAAGATGTCGGCCGGCGACTTGACGAGGCCGTCCTCGTAGAAGGACTCGATGTGCTTGTAGCCGAGCCCTTCGATGTCGAAAGCGCCGCGCGAGACGAAGTGGCGCAGCCGTTCCTTGGCCTGGGCCGGGCAGACGAGGCCGCCGGTGCAGCGCCGCACCGCTACGCCTTCCTCGCGCAGGGCCGCGCTCTTGCAAATGGGGCATTCGGTGGGGAACTCGTATTTCTTGCCCCGGCCCTTGCGGTCGGCATCCACCACGCCGACGATCTGCGGGATCACGTCGCCGGCGCGCTGCACGATCACCTTGTCGCCGATGCGGATGTCCTTGCGCGCGATCTCATCCTCGTTGTGCAGGGTCGCGTTCTGGACCACCACGCCGCCGACGGTGATCGGCTCCAGCTTGGCGACCGGAGTCAGGGCGCCGGTGCGGCCGACCTGGATGGCGATGTCCTTCAGCGTGGTGACCGCCTGCTCGGCGGGGAACTTGTGCGCGACCGCCCAGCGCGGCGCGCGGCCCACGAAGCCGAGCCGGTTCTGGAGCGCAAGGTCGTTGACCTTGTAGACCACGCCGTCGATGTCGTAGTTGAGGTCGGCGCGCTTCTTCGCCATCGCGTCATAGAATTCCAGCGCCTGGTCCAGCGTGCTCGCGGCCCGCGTCTCGGGATTGACGGCGAAGCCCCATTTGCGGAGCTGCTCCATCGCCTCGGAATGCAGCTTCGGCTCGTTGCGCCAGCCCTCCACCGCGCCCATTGCGTAGGCGAAGAATCTCAGCGGCCGCGATCTGGTGATGTTGGGATCGAGCTGTCGCACCGAACCCGCGGCCGCGTTGCGCGGATTGGCGAAGAGCGGCTCGCCGGCATTCTCGCGCTCCTTGTTCAGGGCGAAGAAGGCGTCGTGCGGGAAATAGACCTCGCCGCGGATCTCGATCAGCTTCGGCGGGTGCGCATCCTTCAGCTTGTGCGGGATGCCCGCGACGTGCCGGAGGTTTGCGGTAATGTCCTCGCCCACCGTGCCGTCGCCGCGCGTCGCGCCGATGGCGAGTTCGCCGTCGTCATAGCGGAGGCTGGCGGAAAGGCCGTCGATCTTGGGCTCGACGTTAAGCTCGATCTCCCCGTCATCCTTGCGTCCCAGGAACCTTTTGATGCGGCCGATGAAATCCGCCACATCCTCGCGATCGAAGGCGTTGTCGAGGGACAGCATCGGGTGCAGGTGCTGGACCTTGGCGAAGCCGGCGGCCGGCTCGGCGCCGACGCGCGCGCTGGGTGAATCCGTGCGCTTGAGGCTCGGAAACAGCGCCTCGATTTCCTTGTTGCGGCGGACCAGCGCGTCGTATTCCGCGTCGCTGATTTCGGGCGCGTCCTGCTGGTGATAGAGCTTGTCGTGGCGCGCGATCTCCTTGGCCAGCCGCTTCAGCTCGGCCTTGGCTTCGGCGGTCGTCAGTTCCTCGGGTGCCTTGGTCACTTCCTTGTTCATCGTTACTCACCGCGCGATGAGAGGCACGTACACTGCTCCGGTTCCCTGCCAGGAAATGTCAGCGGCCGGTCCTAGCGCGCGCCGGCCAGCAGCTTGTCGGCGGCGGCGCGGGCCTCATCGGTGATGGTGGCGCCGGCCAGCAGCCGGGCGATTTCTTCGCGCCGCTGCTTCTTGTCCAGGGCGCTCACGGTCGTGATGGTGTTGTTGCGGAACGTCTCCTTGGCGACGCACCAATGGTGGTTCGCCAGGGCGGCGACCTGGGGCGAGTGGGTGACGACCAGGAGCTGGAAATGCTCCGACAGCCGCTTCAGCCTTTCGCCGACGGCTGTGGCGGTCGCGCCGCTGACGCCGGAATCGACCTCGTCGAAGATCAAGGTTTCGGCCGGCTGGCCGCCCGCCAGCACGACCGTCAGCGCGAGCATGAAACGCGCCAGCTCGCCGCCCGAGGCGACCTGCTCGATCGGCGCCGGCGGCGCGCCGGGATTGGTGGAGACGACGAAGCTGACCTGGTCCCAGCCTTCCTCGCCCCAACGCGCCTCATCCAGCTTGTCGATCTGCACCAGGAAGCGCGCGCGCTCCAGCTTCAGCGGCGGCAATTCCTCGCGGACGGCGGCTTCCAGGAACTTGACCGCGCGCTGGCGGCCCTTGCTCAACGCTTCCGCCGCGGCCACGTAGGCTTCGCGGGCCTTCTGCTCCGCCTCGCGCAGGCGCGCGATGTCGCCGCCCTGGTTCTCCAGCGCGGCAAGCTGCTTCTTCAGCCCCTCATGGAACTCGGCCAGTTCATCCGGCGTAATACGGTGCTTGCGCGCGAGATCGCGCAGTAGATAGAGCCGCTCCTCCAGCTTCTCCAGTCGCTGCGGGTCGGCGTCGATCGAGGCGACCAGCCGGCCCAGGGCCGCGATGCCTTCCGTCAGCTCGATGGAGGCGCGGTCGAGCGCGGCCGCCGCCGCCTCGCCCTCGGAGCCGAGCTTGTCCTGGATGCGCTGCAGGCGGCGCAGGGCGGAAGCGAGGCTGCGCTCGGTCCCGCGATCGCCGGATAGATCGGAGATGGCGCCGTTCAGCGCTTCCATCGCCTGCTCGCGATTGGAGAGGCGCGCGCGCTCCGCCGCCATCTCGGCCTCCTCGCCGGGCTTGGGCGCGGCGAGGTCAAGCTCGGCGACCGAATGGCGCAGGTATTCCTCTTCGCTCCGCGCCCTGTCGGTCAGGGCCGCGGCCTCGGCATGCTCCTGCTTGGCCTTGCGCCAGGCCGCGAACGCCGCGCGGCTGCGCGCGGCGTGGTTCTCCAGCGCCGCGAACCGGTCGAGATGCCCGCGATGAGTCGCGACGTCGAGCAGGCCGTGCGCCTCGAACTGTCCTTCGATCTGCACCAGCAGGTCGCCCAGTTGCCGCAGCAGGCCGATGCTGATCGGCTGGTCGTTCACGAAGGCGCGCGAGCGGCCGTCGCTGCCCACCTGGCGGCGCAGGATGAGGTTGTGATTGGGCTGCAATCCCTGCTCCGTCAGCAGGGCCACCGCCGGGTGATCCTCCGGCAGTGAGAATTCCGCCGTCACCACCGCCAGGCTCGCGCCGCTGCGCACCAGTCCGGATTCGGAACGCGCGCCGAGCGCCAGGCCGAGAGCGTCGAGCAGGATGGACTTGCCGGCGCCAGTCTCCCCGGTCAGCACCGTCAGGCCCGATTCGAACGTCAGAATCAGTTGCTCGATCAGGACGACGTTGCGGATGGCGAGCCCCGTCAGCATGTGCCAGCGGGCCTGCGGTCAGAAGGCGCCTTCCAGCCAGGACCCCTCCTGGGGGGCTTCCGGCTGGAGGTTCCGTTGTGCCAGTAATCCATAGGTGTCCTGGTACCAGTCGCTGCCCGGATAGTTATGGCCGAGCACCGCGCCCGCCGCCTGCGCTTCGTCGAGCACACCGAGCGAGAGATAGGCTTCCACCAGCCGGTGCAGCGCCTCGGGCACATGGGCCGTGGTCTGATAGCGCTCGACCACCGTGCGGAAGCGGTTGATCGAGGCCAGGAACATGTCGCGCTGCAGGTAATAGCGGCCGACCTCCATCTCCTTGCCTGCCAGGTGGTCGCGTACCAGGTCCAGCTTCAAGCTGGCGTCGCGGGCATAGGGCGTGTTGGGGAAGCGCGCGACGACATCGCTCAGCGCGCGCTGCGCTTCCTCGGTGTTGCCCTGGTCGCGCGTCACATCGGCGATCTGCTCGTAGTAACAGAGCGCGCGCAGATAGAACGCATAGGCAGCGTTGCGGTTGCCTGGGTGCAACTGGATGAAGTTCTCCAGCGCCGGGATCGCGCTGTCGTAATCATCCATCAGATAATAGGAATAGGCGGCCATGATGAGCGCCTGCGTCGCCCAGGAGGAATAGGGGTGCTGGCGCTCCACCTCCTCGAACATCCGGGCGGCCACGGGCGCGCGGCCTTCCTCCAGCGCATTCAGCGCGTCGGTGTAGAGGATCTCGGCCGGCTGCTCCGGAATCTCCGGTTCGTCATCGCCGGCGCAGCCGATCAAGGCCACCGCCAAGCCGGCGCACAGACCGACACTCCTCAGGAGATTGGGAATCCGAGAACCCATGATTCTGCCGCTTTCTGCCCCGAATGCGGGCCTGACTATAGAGGGCGGGCAGGGTCCGCTCAAGCGTCTCAAACCCTTGAAAAACAAAGAGCCCGAAACCCGGACGGACCGGATTTCGGGCAAGGTCGAGGCTACCTCGGATGGGCCGGCGAGCGCTGCTGCGCGCGCGGCGGTCACCGGCCCGGACGCGCTACGCTAGGCCGTCAATTCGCCTGCCGCCGGAGGAAGGCCGGGATGTCGAGCATGTCCTCCTCCTGGCGGCTGAACGACATGCGGTCGGCCGGATCCAACTGCAGTTGCGGCTGGCTGAGGACCGGCTCCGCCCTCCGGTCGCTTTGCCGCTCCGCCTGCGGCCGCGGCGCCTGGGCGGGCGGAGCCTTCGGCGTCTGCTGACCGGTCAGGCGGCTCGTCACCTTCTCGAACAGGCTGGGCGCGCGACGGCGCTGCTCGACATGCGGCGGATCGACGGTCAGGGCCGGGGGTTGAACGGCCGGCGCCTGCGGCGAGGGCATGTGCACCGACGGAGATTGCGCCATGGGCGCGGCCGGCCGGACCGACTGCGGCTCGGGCTGCGGCGCGCGAGCCTGCGGAACGACCGGCTCGGCGACCTGCGGCTGCGTCCGCATCGACGGCTCGCTCGCCGCCGGTGCGATGAACGGCCTGTCGTCGATCGGCCGCTCGACCCGCTCGGGCGAGCGGGAGACCAGGCGATCCAGCGCCGCCATCTCATCCTTCAGGATGGGCTGGCGCGCCGGCTGCGCCTGCAACGCGGTGGCGCCCATGGTCGGATGCGTCATCATCGCCGGATGGGTTTGCTGCGGCTGGCCGGCGCTCATGGTCGGCTGCGCGACCTTGGGTGCGGCCATGCCGAAGCCGGCTGCCGGCCGGCCCTGAGGCGCAACGGCATGGCCCGCCATCGTTGCCGCCGCGGCGGGGGCAACGCCGGGAGCAGCCGAGGGTGCAAAGCCGGTCTCGGCGCGTGCGACCGCGCGGTCGCCAGCGTCGCCGCCGCTCTGCCCCGCAACCGACATCGTGCGCGGCACCAGGCTGAGGCCGCCGAAGGAGCCGGGGCGTGGCTGCGCCGCCGCCTGGGCGTCGATGCCCGTCGCCACCACCGAGATGCGGATCTTGCCTTCCAGCGTCTGGTCGAAGGTCGAGCCGAAGATGATGTTGGCGTCGGGGTCGACCTCGTCGCGGATGCGGTTGGCCGCCTCGTCCACCTCGAACAGGGTCATGTCCATGCCGCCGGTGATGTTGATGAGGACGCCGCGGGCGCCCTTCATGCTGATCTCGTCGAGCAGCGGGTTGGAGATGGCGGCTTCGGCGGCCGCGATGGCGCGGTTGTCGCCGGAGGCCTCGCCGGTGCCCATCATGGCCTTGCCCATCTCGCTCATCACCGCGCGGATGTCGGCGAAGTCGAGGTTGATGAGGCCCGGCATCACCATCAGGTCGGTGACGCCGCGCACGCCGGAATAGAGCACCTCGTCCGCCATCTTGAAGGCGTCGGCGAAGGTGGTCTTCTCGTTGGCGATGCGGAACAGGTTCTGGTTCGGGATGATGATGAGCGTGTCCACGTAGCTCTGCAGCTCGTTGATGCCGTATTCGGCCATCTTCATCCGGTGCGACCCTTCGAAGTGGAACGGCTTGGTCACCACGCCGACGGTCAGGATGCCCTGCTCGCGGGCGATCTGAGCCACGACCGGGCCGGCGCCAGTGCCGGTGCCGCCGCCCATGCCGGCCGTGATGAACACCATGTTGGAGCCCGCGAGCTGCTCGGCGATGTCGCGCACCGCCTCCTCGGCCGCCATGCGGCCGACATCGGGGCGTGCGCCGGCGCCCAATCCCTTGGTCACGGTGGAACCGAGCTGGATGCGCCGCTCGCACTGGGACTGCTGCAGGGCCTGGGCGTCGGTGTTGGCGACCAGGAAGTCGACCCCCTCCAGCTTGGAGCGGATCATGTTGTTCACTGCGTTGCCGCCGGCGCCGCCGACACCGACGACCGTGATCTTCGGCCGGATGTCGAACGGATCCTGGGGTAACGAGAGGTTAAGCGTCATGAGGTGCCTCCATTCTTTTCAGTGGTTGGTGGTCAGAAGTTCTCTTTCAGCCACGAACCGATTCGCCCCAGGAAACCCGATCCATGGGCTTCGCTGCCGCGCGCCGACCTTGGCTGCTGGGATTCGCCTTCAAGCGCAAATGTGAGGAGACCGGCTCCCGTCGCGAACGCTGGTCCTCCGGTCGCGTCGGCCAGTCCATGAACCCGGATCGGCCGACCCATGCGCACTTGCTTATCAAGCACCAGGGCAGCGAGCTCGCGAACGCCGCTCAACTGACTGGCGCCTCCCGTCAAGACGACGCGCCGTCCAGCGATCTTGTCAAAGCCGCTCGATTCGAGTCGAGAGCGAACGAGCTCGAACGTCTCCTCAAGTCGCGGCTGGACGATGCCGATCAGGATCGATCGGGGGATTTGATTCGAGATGCCGGTTTCCTCCTCGCCGACCTGCGGCACGTGGATGATCTCGCGCTCATCCGCCGGGGTGGCGATGCAGTTGCCGTAGAGGGTCTTGATGCGCTCCGCATGCGCCAGCGGCGTCGACAGGCCGCGCGCGATGTCGTTGGTGACGTGGCCGCCGCCGATCGGCACGGAATCGGTATAGACGACGTGGCCGTCGAAGAAGACGGCGAGGGACGTGGTCCCGGCGCCCATGTCGATGACGGTGACGCCGAGATCCATCTCGTCATCCACCAGGGAGGCGAGGCCGGCGGCATAGGGCGACACCACGATGGCGCGCGGCTCGAGGTGGCAGCGCGCCACGCAGGTGGTGAGGTTCTTGACGGCGCCGGCCGCGGCCGTCACCACATGCATGTCGACGCCGAGCTTCTCGGCGAACATGCCGCGCGGGTCGCGGATGCCCTTGGAGCCGTCGATCGAATAGCTGACCGGGATCGAGTGGATGAGGCGGCGGTCGACTGGCCCATGTACCTGCGCGCCTTGCATCAGGACGCGGTGCAGGTCGTGATCGACGATCTCGCGGCCGGAGATCGGCACCTCGACCCCGATGGTCTGGGAGGCGGGATAGCCGCCGGAGAGGTTGATCACGACGTCCTGGATGGTGTCGCCCGCCATCTGCTCCGCCGCGTGGACGGTGGTGCGCAGCGCCAGCTCAGCCTGTTCCATGTCGATGATGGCGCCGTTGCGCACGCCGCGGGAGATCTGGTGCCCGATGCCGGCGATGGCCGGGCGGCCGTCCTCGGCGACGCGCGCGATGAAGCAGCACATCTTGCTGGTTCCGATATCGAGCGCGGCGATCAAGCCGTTGCGCGGCGCGACGCGCGTTTTTTTGATCATGTGGCCTTGTCCTTTGGCTTGTCGCTCGCGGGGGCGTCGGACTCTTCGGATGTGGCCGGATGGGCGCGGCGCACCACGACCTGATCGGGCAGGCGCAGGTCGACGATGCGCACGTCCTTCTCCAGGATGCCGTGCTCCCGCTGCAGCGCGGCGAAGCGCGACCAGGCGGCGCCCGGGTTCTCCTCCGGCAGCTTCACGTCGACGCCGTTGTCGAAACGCAGGTTCCAGCGGCGCTGACCGACGAACACGGCCGCGGTCACCCGCTCGCGCAATTGCGGCTCGCGCCCCAGCAGGTCGAACAGGGCCTCGGCTTGGTCCGGCGCGTGCTCGCCCACGATCACCAGCAGCTTGGAGTATTTCCCGAGGTCGGCGGTCTCGATCACCTTGCCGGCGCGGCTCACCAGGAAGAGCTTCTGACTGCGCTGCCAAAGCGCCATCGGCTCGGCTTCCTCGACCGTGACCAGCAGGCGGTCCGGATAGCGCCGCTCGATGTCCGCCGAGACGATCCACGGCAAGGTGATCAGGCGCACGCGCATGGCCTCGATGTCGAGCCCCAGCAGCGGCGCGCCGCGCGGGGCGCCGAGCGCGCCGACGATGTCCTGCTGCCTGGTTTCGCCGCGGCCGTGGACCTCGACGACCTGCAGGCTCAGCCCGGCATCAGCCGTCATGGCGAGCGCGCCGTCGACGGTCGCGTTCCACTGCCGCTCCAGCCAGCCGGATTGCGCGCTCCAGATCAGGGCGCCGCCGAGGGCGGCACAGGTGCCGAAGCCGATCCCGAACCGGATGGCCCAGCGCATCCAGGCCGGCTGCGGCCGCTTGCGCGGCGGCACGATGTTGCGCGCGGCGCCGCGGCCGCGCGCGATCTTCACGGCCGGCGCTTCTAGGCGTCGCATGCGGCGTGCTCCACCATCCAGGACACGAGCTCGGGATAGGACATGCCAAGATGCTTTGCCTGCTCCGGCACCAGCGACAGCGCCGTCATGCCGGGCTGGGTGTTGATCTCCAGCAGATACAGCTTGCTGAGGTCGTCACCCTTGGTGTTGTCGTAGCGGAAGTCGCAGCGCGTCACGCCGCGGCAGCCGAGCATCTGGTGCGCGGCTAGGGCCATGCGCATCGCTTCCGCCGCGATGTCCTCGCGCAGCGGCGCCGGGCAGAGGTGCAAGGTCAGGCCGTCGGTGTATTTGTGGGCGTAGTCGTAGAAACCGCCATCGATCCTCAGTTCGGTGACCGCCATGGCGCGGTCGCCCATCACGCCGACGGTCAGCTCGCGGCCCTGGATGAATTCCTCGCACAGCACGTACTCGCCGTATGGCCACTCGATCCCATCGAACGGCCGGGCATTGCTGCTCTCGGTGATGATCTGCACCCCGACGCTGGAACCCTCGTTGGCCGGCTTCACGACATAGGGGCGCGGCAGCGGGTCGCCCCTCAGGACCTCCGACTTGTGCAGCAGGACGCCCTTGGGGCAGCGCAGGCCGGCATCGGCGAACAGGCGCTTGGCCACCGGCTTGTCCATGGCGATGGCGGAGGCCATCAGGCCGGAATGGGTGTAGGGAATGCCGATGAAATTGAGGATGCCTTGGATGTTGCCGTCCTCACCCCAGCGGCCATGCAGCGCGTTGAAGATGACGTCGGGTTTCTGCGCCTTGATCGCCTTGATCAGCGCCGGCACGTCACGGCCCACATCGATGGTCGCGACCTTGTAGCCGGCCTCCTTCAGCGCGGCCGCGCAATTCGTGCCGCTGCTAAGCGATACCTCGCGCTCCGCCGACGGGCCACCCATCAGGACCGAAACGCGCTTCATCCGTGACCTCCGTCGTTCGTCTGCGCCGCGACGCCCGCCTGCGCCGCCGGCCGGCCGATGCGCTTGATTTCCCAACTCAGTTCCACGCCGCTCTTGTCGCGCACGCGACGGCGTACTTCCTCGCCCAGCGCCTCGATATCGGCCGCTGTGGCATCGCCGGTGTTGATCAGGAAGTTGCAATGCTTCTCCGATACCATGGCGTCGCCCTTGCGCAGGCCGCGGCAGCCCGCCTCGTCGATCAGCTTCCAGGCCCTGTGGCCCGTTGGATTGGTGAAGGTGCTGCCGCCGGTGCGGGCGCGTATCGGCTGGCTCTCCTCGCGCTTCGCCTGGATCTCCTGGATGCGCGCGTGGATCGCCTTCGGATCGTCGGCGTGGCCTGAGAAGGCGCCAGCGACGAAGATCCAGTCCTCCGGCACGGCGCTGTGACGATAGGTGAAGCCCATCTCCGCCCTGTCCAGGCGATGCAGCGTGCCTTCGGCATCGAGCGCATCGGCATGCTGGAATACCTGCGATATGTCGGAGTCGTAGGCGCCGGCATTCATGCGCAGCGCGCCGCCGATGGTTCCCGGGATGCCGGACAGGAACTCGAGCCCGCCGATCTCCGCATCGCGCGCGGAAAGCGCCACGTTGAGGTCGAGCGCGCCCGCGCCGGCCTCGATCGTGGTGCCGTTGGCGCGGATCTCTGTGAAGCCGCGGCCAAGGCGGACCACCACGCCCTCGATACCGCCGTCGCGCACCAGCAGGTTGGAGCCGACGCCGATCACCGTCACAGGCACGTCACGCGGCTTTTGCTTGAGAAAGTCCGCCAGATCCCGCGCGTCCGCCGGCTTGAACAGCACATCGGCCGGCCCGCCGACCCGGAACCAGGTGACGGCGGACAGCACGGACCCCTCGGCCAGGCGTCCCCTGACTTTCGGGAGGCGATCGATCAGGCGTGTCTCGGAAACTGCCATGGCCGCTCTCATGCCCCAAATCCCGGCTTGCCATAGGCCGCCTGCAACTCGGCGGGGAGGGCCTGCGCCCAATAGGTGATGCTGCCCGCGCCGAGGCAGACGACGAGGTCGCCCGGCGCCGCCAGCGGCGCTACAGTCCTTGCCAGCGCCTTCGGATCCTTGAGATGCTCGACATGGCGATGGCCGCGCGCGCGCAGGCCCTCCGCCAGCGCCTCACCGCTGACGCCCGCGATCGGCTGCTCGCCGGCCGCATAGACATCCGCCGCCAGCACGATGTCGGCATCGTTGAAGCAGGTGCAGAATTCCTCGAACAGGTTGTGCAGCCGGCTGTAGCGATGCGGCTGCACCACGGCGATGACCTTGCCCCGCGTCGCCTGGCCTTGGATCGCCTGCCGCGCGGCTTTCAGCACGGCGGCGATCTCCACCGGGTGGTGGCCGTAGTCGTCGATCACGGTGACGCCGTTCGCCTCACCGGTGCGGCTGAAGCGCCGCTTGACGCCGCCGAAGCCGGCAAAGCCCTTGCGGATCACGTCTTCGGCGATGCGCATCTCGTAGGCGACCGCGACGGCAGCAAGGCTGTTCTGCACGTTGTGCTGTCCCACCATCGGCAGGTGTACGTTGTCGATGCGGCTGGCAGCGTCGCGGAAGCGATCGTTGATCGCGACATTGAAGGTGCTGCCGGAGGGATCGAGCCGCAGATCCACCGCGCGCACGTCGGCCTGCGGCGAGAAGCCGTAGGTGATGACGCGCCGGTCTGACAGGCGCGGGATCATCGCCTGCACCACCGGATGGTCGATGCACAGGACCGCGAAGCCGTAGAACGGGATGTTGTGGACGAAATCCTCGTAGGCGCGGTTCATCGCCTCGACCGAGCCGTAGTGGTCGAGATGCTCGGGATCCATGTTGGTGACGATGGTGATGACCGCCGGCAGCTTCACGAAGGTGCCGTCGGATTCGTCTGCCTCGACCACCATCCAGTCGCCGGCGCCGAGCCGCGCGTTGGTGCCGTAATTGTTGATGACGCCGCCATTGATGACGGTGGGGTCGAGGCCGGCCGCGTCGATCAGCGCCGCCACCATGGAGGTGGTCGTGGTCTTGCCGTGGGTGCCGCCGACCGCCACCGACCACTTGAGACGCATCAGCTCGGCCAGCATCTCGGCGCGCCGCACCACCGGCAGCAGCCTGGCGCGCGCCGCCACGACTTCGGGGTTGTCGGGCTTCACGGCGGAGGAGACGACCACGACCTCGGCATCCGCCAGGTTCTCGGCGCGGTGGCCGATCTCGACCGTGATCTTGAGCTCGCGCAGGCGCTTGGTGACGTAGGACTCTGCGAGGTCGCTGCCCCGCACCCTGTAGCCAAGATTGTGAAGGATCTCGGCGATGCCGCTCATGCCGATCCCGCCGATGCCAACGAAGTGGATGATGCCGATGTCGAGGGGCAGGCCGCGCATCAATGCGTCCCTCCCTGCAATGCGGCGCGCACATCCTCGGACAGCAAGCCGATGACAAGATCCGCGAGGCGGTCCGCGGCGTCGCGCTTGCCGAGGCTCTTCGCCGCCGCCGCCGCAGCCTCCAGGCGCGCGGGATCGGCCAGCACCTCTTCCAGGATCTTGGCCAGGGCGCTGGGCGAGAGCGCACTCTCCGGCAGCAGCCAGCCGCCGCCCGCGCCGGTCAAGGCGCGCGCGTTGGCCATCTGGTGATCGTCGATGGAATTGGGCAGCGGCACCAGCACGGCCGGGCGGCCCGCCGCGGTCAGCTCGGCCAGGGTGGAGGCGCCGGCGCGCGTCACCAGCAGATGCGCCTGGCGCAGCCGCTGCGGCACGTCCTCGAAAAACGGCCTGAGCTCGACCTCGAGGCCGAGGGCGCGGTAATCCGCCTCGGCCTGCCCCAGGTCCTCGGCGCGCGCCTGCTGCGCAATGGCGAGGCGGTTGCGCACCTCCTGAGGCAGCAGCGCGACCGCCTCCGGCACCGCTTTGCCGAACACCCGTGCCCCGAGCGAGCCGCCCATCACGAACAGGCGCACCTTCTCCCCCGCGCTCGGCGCGTGGTATTGCGCCTCGGCAATGGCGGAGATCTCCGGCCGCACCGGGTTTCCAGTCAGCGTGCGGCGCGCCGCTTGAACAGAATCCGCGAACTGCACCTGCTCGAAGCTCAGAGCCAAGCGCGCCGCGCGCTTGGCGAGGAATCGATTGGCGCGGCCCATCACGGCGTTCTGCTCATGCAGCAGCGTGGGGATGCCGCCGCGCTGCGCGGCGGACAGTGGCGGGATCGACGGATAACCGCCGAACCCCACCACGACCGCGGGCTTGAGGCTGCGCAACAGGCCGCGCGATTGCATGAAACCCAGGCCCAGGCGAACGAAATTGCGCAGCCGCGCGGGCAATCCCTTGCCGGCGACGCCGCCCGAGGCGATGCGATGCACTTTCACCTGCGGCAGGCGGTCGCCAAAGCCGCCGCCGCGCTCGTCGGTGGCGAGATCGACCCGGAGCCCGCGCGCCAACAGCGCGCGCGCCAGCGCTTCGGCCGGGAACATGTGGCCGCCGGTGCCGCCGGCCGCGAGCAGGATGCGGGGCGCCGTCATGTATCGAGGCTCCCCGGGAAGCGCTTGCGGGTGAGCGCGAGCAGCATGCCGACGCCGAGCGCGATGGCGATGATCGAGGAACCGCCATAGGAGATGAAGGGCAGGGTCATGCCCTTGGTCGGCATCAGGTGCAGGGTGGACGCCATGTTGATGACCGCCTGCAGGCCGAAGCCGGTGGCGAGGCCGGTCACTCCCAGCAGCACGAACATGTTGTGCTCGCTCACCATGCGCGAGAGCGCGCGCAGCACGATGAAGGCGAAGCAGGCGACCAGCAGCAGGCAGACGACCAGGCCGAATTCCTCGCCCGCGACGGCGAAGATGAAATCCGAATGCGCGTCGGGCAGCACCATCTTCACCGAGCCTTCGCCCGGGCCGCGGCCATAGAGACCGCCGTTCTGGAACGCCTCCAGCGCGCGGTCGATCTGATAGGAATCGCCGGTGCCCTTCAGGAACTGGTCCACGCGCTCCTGCACGTGGTGGAACATGAAATAGGAGCCCACCAGCCCGGCAATCCCGAGTCCCGCCAGCAGGATGACCCACAGGAAGGGCAGGCCCGCCACGAAGAACTGCGCGAACCAGGTCGCGGTGACGACCGCCGTCATGCCGAGGTCCGGCTGCCGCAGCAGCACGGAGACGACCAGGGCGAAGGCCAGGATGGCGATGATGTTGCCCGGCACGCGCTGCTCGCTGAACTTCAGCGAGAACATCCAGGCGGCGAAGATGGCGAAGGTCGGCTTCAGGAACTCCGAGGGCTGCATCGAGAACGGGCCGATCGAGATCCAGCGCGTCGCGCCCTTGATCTCTGCGCCGTAGACCAGCGTGAGCGAGGTGAGGCCGAGGAACAGCAGGAACAGCAGCACGCCGAGGCGGCGCACCTGCTTCGGGGAGAGCATGGAAACACCCACCACCACCGCGAAGGCAACCGGCAGCATCACGTAGTGCTGGCGCACCATGTGAAAGCTGTCGAGGCCGATGCGCGTGGCGACCGCAGGGCTGGCGGCGAGCACCATGATCGCGCCGATGAACATCAGCGCGCCGACGGTCGCCAGTGTCCAGCGATCGATTGTCCACCACCAGAGGCCGACGACGGAGCGGTCGGCGCGCGTGAAATTGGTCATGCCGCCCCCTTTCCGCCGGCGCCTTGTCCGACGAGGGCGAGCACGAGGGCGCGGAAGTGATCGCCGCGCGCCTCGAAGTTCGGATACTGGTCCCACGAAGCGCAGGCAGGGGAGAGCAGCACCACCGCACCCTGCCTCGCGTCGCGATCCGCGGCTTGCACGGCCTTGTCCAGCGTGCCGCACTGGGTGAAGGTCAGCTTGCCGCGCAATTGCCTGGCGAAATCGTTGGCGCATTCGCCGATCAGGTAAGCGTGCCGCACCCGCGGATAGAACGGATCGAGTCCCGCGAGGCCGCCTTCCTTGGCGCGGCCGCCGATGATCCAGTGGATGTTGTCGTAGCAGGCGAGCGCCTTCGCCGCCGCATCCGCATTGGTCGCCTTGCTGTCGTTGACGTAGCGCACACCTTTGACGGTCGCGATCAGTTCCTGGCGGTGCGCGAGGCCCGGATAGCTTTCAAGACCCGTGACGATGGCGGCGCGGTCGAGGCCCATCGCCTTGGCGGCGACATAGGCAGCGGCGGCGTTCTGCCAGTTGTGGCTCCCGGGCAGGGTCGCGACGGTCGTGAGGTCCAGGATTGCTTCGGGCTGCGCGCCGAGGCGATCGACCAGCATGCCGTTCACGGCGTCGACACCGCCCGCGGCTTCACGCTCGACCGAGATGGGGATGAGCTTCCGGCCCGCGCCCTGCAGCTTCGCGAGCAGATCGCGGCAAGGTTGGTCATCGACGCCAAGGACTCCGATGCTTCCACGGCCTTTCGGACGCAGGACCAGAGCCTTGGCGTCGATGTAGCCATCCATCCCGCCGTGGCGGGACAGGTGGTCCGGCGTGATGTTCAACAGGATCGCGACGTCGCAGATCGCGGTCGGGGTGAGTTCAAGCTGATAGGAGCTGAGCTCGAGCACGTAAATGCCGTCCCCCGGCAGCGGTTCCAGTGACAAAGCTGCGGCGCCGAGATTGCCGCCGACGGCGACATGCCTGCCGCACTGGCGCAGGATGTGCGCGATCAGCGTCGTGGTGGTCGACTTGCCATTGGTGCCGGTGATGCCGACATAGCGCTGGCGCGGCATCGCCCGATAGAGCAGCTCGATGTCACCGAGCAGCGGCTTGCCGGCTTGCTTCGCCAGCGCAGCGACCGGATGCGGCTTGGGATGCGTGTGCGGGATGCCGGGGCTCATCACCAGCATCTCCGGCCGCGACCAATTGGCGCCGGCGAGATCGACGATCATGCTGGCGGGCAAGGCGGCGCGCGCCTGCTCGTTGTCATCCCACGCCCACACGGTGGCGCCGCTCGCCTCGAGCGCGGCCGCGGTCGCGCTGCCCGTCCGGCCGAGGCCGAGCAGGGCAACGACCTTGCCTGCGACGTCGGGTATGCGGATGGGCTGGGGCACGAGAGGCGCGGTCCTTATCGCAGTTTCAAGGTGGAAAGGCCGATCAGCGCCAGCACGGCGGCGATGATCCAGAAGCGGATGACGATGGTGGGCTCCGCCCAGCCCTTCTTCTCGAAGTGGTGGTGCAGTGGCGCCATGCGGAACACGCGGCGGCCGGTGGTCCTGAACGAGATCACCTGCACGATGACCGAAACCGTCTCGAGCACGAACAAGCCGCCGATGATGGCGAGCACCAGCTCGTGCTTGGTGATCACCGCGATCGCGCCGAGCGCGCCGCCCATGCTGAGCGAGCCGGTGTCGCCCATGAACACCATGGCCGGCGGCGCGTTGAACCACAGGAAGCCGAGGCCGGCGCCGCACAGCGCGCCGCAGAACACCGCCAGCTCGCCCGCGCCGGAGACGTGGTGCAGTTGCAGGTATTCGGCGAAGTTGACGTTGCCCGCGAGGTAGGCGATGAAGCCGAGGCTCGCCGCCGCCATCATCACCGGCACGATGGCGAGGCCGTCGAGACCGTCGGTCAGGTTGACGGCGTTTGAGGATCCCATCATGACCAGCGTCGCGAACGGCAGGAACACCCAGCCGAGCGGAAGCAGCAGTTCCTTGAAGAAGGGCACGGCAAGGCTGGTAGAAAGCGGTTCCGGCGCGACCCAGATCACGATGGCCGCCGCCACCGCGCCGATCGCGAACTGCGCCAGCAGCTTGAAGCGGCCGGGCAGGCCCTTGGTGTTGCGCTTGGTGAGCTTCAGGAAATCGTCGCCGAAGCCGATCGCGCCGTAGCCGATCGTCACCAGCAGCACCACCCACACATACGGGTTGGTCAGGTCCGCCCACAGCAGCGTGGTGACGCAGGCGGAGATCAGGAACATGAGCCCGCCCATGGTCGGCGTGCCCTTCTTGGTGAGCAGGTGGGATTCGGGCCCATCCACGCGGATCGGCTGTCCCTCGCGCTGCTTGAGCTTGAGCCAATTGATGATGCGCGGGCCGATCAGCAGCGTCAGGAAGAACGCGAACATGATGGCGCTGCCGCTGCGGAAGGTCTGGTAGCGGAACAGGTTGAGCGGATTGAACTCGTCAGATAGCGGCGCCAGCAGATTGAACAGCATCCCCTGTCTTCCCCCTCAGTGACCGTCGCCGGCCTTGTCATCGCTGGAATGGAGCGCGCGCACCGCCTCGACCAGCGGGGCCATGCGCGTGCCCAGCGAGCCCTTGATCAGAACCGTGTCGCCGGGCCTGAGCGCGGCCAGCAGCGGCCGCACCATCTCGTCCGAGGCCGCGCGATGCGCGCCCTTGATCGCGTCCGGCAGCAGGTCGTAGAGGCCCTGCATCTGCGGGCCGACCAGGAAGGCGAGATCGACCTTGGCCGCGACCAGGTCCGGCGCCAGGTCGCGGTGGAGCTGCGGGCCGGCCTTGCCCAGCTCGCGCATGTCGCCCAGCACGGCGATGCGCCTTCCGCCGAACGCCGTCGGCAGCGTGCCGAGCAGGTTGAGTGCCGCGCGCACGGAGGCGGGGCTGGCGTTGTAACCCTCGTCGATCAGCTCGAGGCTGCCGCCCGCAATGATCAGGTGCTCGCGCTTGCCGCGGCCTTTCAAAGCATGTACGGCGCCGAAGGCGGGCAGCGCATGGTCGAGGTCGAGCTCGAAGGCGAAGGCCGCCGCCAGCACTGCGATAGAATTGAGTGCCAGGTGCCTGCCCGGTGCCGCCATGCGATAGCGCAGGCGCTTGCCGCCGATCTCCGCCGTCACCTGGTTGCCGTCCGGCATGATCTGGCAATCGATCAGGCGGGCCCAGGCGCCCTCCCTGCTGCCGAAGGTGAGGATGCGCGCGCCCATGCGCCGCGCCTTGTCCTCGAGGCGGTCGAAATGCGGGTTGTCGAAGGGCAGGACGGCCGCGCCGCCGGGCATCAGGCCATCGAAGATCTCCGCCTTCGCATCGGCGATCTCCGCCACCGAGGCGAAGAACTCGATATGGACGGGCTCGACCGTGGTGATGATCGCGACCTGCGGGCGCACCATCTGCGACAGCGGCGAGATCTCGCCGGCGTGGTTCATGCCGAGTTCGAACACGCCGTAACGCGTCTCTCGCGGCATGCGCGCCAGGCTGAGCGGCGCGCCCCACTGGTTATTGAGATTGCCCGCGCTGGCGAAGGTCGGCGCGAACAGCGAGAGGACGGAGCGCAGGGCTTCCTTGGTGCTGGTCTTGCCGACGCTGCCGGTGACCGCCGCCACCTTTGCCTCTGTCCTGGCGCGCGCGGCGCGGCCCAGATCCTCCAGCGCCTTCATGGTGTCCGCTGCTTGCACGACGGGCGCGCCGGCGGGCAGGTCGGCGGGGCGGCGATGGATCAGCACGCCGGCGGCGCCGCGCTGCAACGCCGCGGCGGCGAAATCGTGACCATCGAAGCTCGGACCCTGCAGCGCGACGAACAGGTCGCCGGGCTCCAGGCTGCGGGAATCAATCGACACGCCGCTCACAGTGAAATCGCCGGAGGCCTGGCCGGCCACCGCGGCAGCGATCTCAGCAGAGGTCCAGAGCGCGCCGTTCATCGCATCAACCTCACCGGCGCGCCGGCCAACTCGGCCGCGATCTGGCGTGCCACGTCGGCATCGTCGAAGGGATAGGTGTGGTCGCCGACGATCTGATAGGTCTCGTGGCCCTTGCCGGCGATCACCAGCAGGTCGCCGTTGCGCAGTTCGCTCATGGCGACGCGGATCGCCTCGGCACGGTCGCCGATCTCGATCGCGCCCGGCGCCTTGGCCAGGATCTCGGCTCGGATCGCGGCGGGAACCTCGCTGCGCGGATTGTCATCGGTGACGATGACGCGGTCGGCGAGGCGCGTGGCGATCTCGCCCATGATCGGCCGCTTGCCGCTGTCGCGGTCGCCACCGCAGCCGAACACCAACACGAGCTGCCGCGCTGCATGGGGGCGCAGGGTTGTGAGGACGGCTTCCAGCGCGCCGGGCTTGTGCGCGTAATCCACATAGACCGCGCCGCCGGCGGGCGTGTCCGCCACGTGTTCGATCCGGCCCGGCACGCCGGTCAGGCTGCCGATCAGGCCGGCGATCTTGCTGGCATCCGACCCGCTGCCGATGACGAGGCCGAGCGCGGCCAGCAGGTTCTCCGCCTGGAAGCCGCCGGCCACCGGGAACTCGGCCACGTGATGCGCGCCGAACAGGCCGAGCTCCAGCAATTGGCCTTGGGGCGTCGGTGTCTGCTTCACGAGCCGGATGTCGGCGTCCGCGGTGCCGAAGGTGATGAGGCGCTGCCGCCGCCGGCGCGCGGCTTCCATGACCCGCGCGGCTTGCTCGAGCTTCAGGTTCACGACGGCCGTGCCGCCTTCGGGCAGCAGGTCGGAGAACAGGCGCAGCTTGGCTTCGAAGTAGCGCGCCATATCGCCGTGATAATCGAGATGATCCTGCGACAGATTGGTAAAGGCGGCGGCCGTCACCTTCACGCCGTCCAGCCGATGCTGATCCAGTCCGTGGCTCGACGCCTCGATCGCCAGATGCGTAACGCCGTTCTCTGCAAGCTGCGCAAGCAGACGGTGCAGGGCGATCGGATCGGGCGTGGTGAGGGAGCCGGGATCGTTCAGCTTGCGCGAGATGATGCCGAGCGTGCCGAGGCTGGCGGCGTCCCTGCCTTCCCGGGCCCAGAGCTGCCGGGCGAAGGCGACCGTCGAGGTCTTGCCGCCGGTGCCGGTGACGGCGGCGATGCATTGCGGCTGCCGGCCGAAGAAGCGCGCCGCGATGAGCGCAAGCGCGCGGCGCGGCTCCCGCGCGGTCAGCACGGCGACGCCTTCGGGCAGGTCGGCAAAGGCGCTCCCCTCCGGCGCCAGGATGACGGTGGCGCCGGCCTTCACGGCATCCGGCACGAAGACGCGGCCGTCCAGCTTGCTGCCGGGCACGGCGGCGAACAGGGCGCCCGCCTTCACCCGGCGCGAATCCGCCGCCAGATCCCGCACATCGACCATCGCGTCGCCGGATTGCAGGCGCAGATCGTCGATGCCGAGAATCAGGTCATTCAGCCTCAAGCGGCGCCTCCGAAATGGAGATCGGTTGCGCCGACACGTTCAGCGGGGTCGGCGCGGCCGCGCTGCCGAACGGAGTCGGAGCCGGCGCGACCGCCTGTTTGAGCGCCGATTGCGCCTTTTTTGAGGATGGGGAATCGTAATCCGCCACCATGCCCAGCAGCGGGTTCTGCGCGTCCAGCGCGTCGTCCGGAACCGGCTTCAGGCCGTAGAGCGGAGCGATCCGCTGCACCACGGCGCCGATCACGGGCGCCGTCACCCAGCCGGCGGTGGCGTAGCCGTAGCTGCTGGCGTTGGGCTTGGGTTCGTCGACCATGGCCAGGATCGCGAAGCGCGGATCGTTCATCGGGAAGGCGGCGACGAAGGTAGCCAGGCGCGAATTCTTGGCGTACCCACGGCCCTGCTGCTTGTCGGCAGTGCCGGTCTTGCCGCCCACCAGATAGCCGGGCGCGTTCGCCTTCTTTCCGGTGCCGATCTGCACCACCAAACGCATCAGCTGCCGGAGCTGTTCCGAGGTCGCTTCGCTCACCGCCCGCGTGCCCTCCGGCACTTCGCCGGGCTCGCGCTTCAGGACCGTCGGTTCACGCAGGATGCCGTGATTGACGACGGCGCCGACGGCGGTCAGCAGCTGCATCGCATTCACCGAGATGCCATGACCGTAGGAGACTGTCATGGTGTTGACGCGCTTCCAGTTGCTGGACGAGGGATAGAAGGGCACGCCCACATCCGGCAACTCGATCGGCGACTTGTCCATCAAGCCGAAGCGCTTGAGGTATGCCTGCTGAATCTCCGACCCGAACAAATCGGCCATCTTGGCCGAGCCGATGTTGGAGGAATAGGTGAAGATCTCCGGGATCGTCAGGAAGCGGTGCTTGCCATGATAATCATTGATGCTGTGGCCACCGATCCGGATCGGCTTGGTGGCATCGAACCCATCGGCCAGGGTCACCGTCCCGCTGTCGAGCGCGATGGCCGTGTTGAAGATCTTGAAGACCGATCCCATTTCGTAGAGCCCGAGCGTGGCGCGATCGAAGCGCGCGTCCTCGGTGGCTTCGCCGGGCCGCGCGGGATCGAAATCGGGCAGCGAGACCAGCGCCAGCACTTCGCCGCTCTTCAGGTCGAGAATGATGCCGGCTCCGCCGATGCCGGTGAAGTCGGCGATGGCGCGGTTCAGCTCCTCGTGCAGGATGTGCTGGACCCGCACGTCGATGGAGAGCTGGAGCGGCCGCTCGCCGCCCTGCAGAACGTCGTCGAACGAGCGTTCGATTCCGGCGAGGCCGCGGCTGTCGACATCCGCGAAGCCGACCAGGTGCGCCGTCAGGTTGCCTTGCGGATAGACGCGCTTGCTCTCCGCCTGGAAATAGATGCCGGGCAGGCCCAGGCGATTGACTGCCTGCTGCTGGCGCGGCGTCAGGTTGCGCTTCAGCCAGATGAAGCCCCGGTCGCTGTCCAGCTTGGCCGCGGTCGAGGCAATATTGAGCTCCGGCAGCACGGAGTTCAGCATCTGCGCCGTCTCGTCCGGGTTCTGCACCTGGCGGGGATTGGCGTAGAGCGAGGCGGTGGAGAGGCTGGTCGCCAGCACGACGCCGTTGCGGTCGACGATGTCCGCGCGGTCGGCTGTCTTGACCTTGGCCGGCGCGGCGACGGCCTCGTCGGCGCCGCCGGGCAGCAGCGTGATGGCGATCAGGCGCGCGGCGATCACCAGGAACACCACCGCGAACAGGCTGGCGCCCAGCAGCACGCGGCCGTGGCTCACCTCCAGCGCGCGCTTGCGCGGGCCGTCCGGCTCCAACTCCAGCGCCATCGGGTTGATGACCGGCTGCGGCCGCTGCGCAACCACGTCGGTGGTGGGGCGTCGGATCATTGCGCGCCTCCCGGTTGCTGATCCTGCGCCTTCTCCATGTCGGCCAGGATGGCGTCTATGGTGGCGTCCGCCTCGGCCTGCTCGTCCTTCGGCTTCAGCGGCTTCGGCTCCTGCTTGGCCTGCGGCTGCGGCGCCGGCTGCCGCGCGGCGGGTTCTTCGGTTGCCTTCACCTGCAGCATGGGCGCGGGCGGCTGCGGCTCTGCCGGCTGCTCCGGCGTCAGCGGGAGATCCTCGATGCGCAGCGGCAGGCTGGCGAAATCGCCGATCTGGCCGGGCGTGGTCGGCACCAGCTCGGTATGGCGGCGCGTGAGATCGGCAAGCCGCAGCGGATCGTTGAGATAGCTCCACTCCGCCTCGAGCACGTGGATCGCGCTGTAGTTCGCATCGATCTGCTTGCGCACCTCGCGCAGTTCGCGCTCCTGGCTTTGCACGTTGTACTTGACCAGGAACAGGCCGATGCCGAGCAGCGCCAGCACGACCACCCACACGATTGCGCTGATCCGGATCATGCCGCTTCCTCCAGCGGCGCGTCGGTGCGCTCGGCGACGCGCAGCCGCGCCGAACGGGCACGCGGGTTGGCCTTGATTTCGTTCTCGCCGGACTCGATGCCGCCGGGTGCGATCAGGCGCAGGGTCGGCTTAACCTCGACGGTCTGCATCGGCAGGTGGCGCGAGGCCTTGGGGTTGCGGCCCGAGCGCTCGCGCAGGAACTGCTTCACGCGGCGGTCCTCCAGCGAGTGGAACGAGACCACCGCAAGCCGCCCGCCGGCCGCGAGCAGGCGCTCCGCCGCGTTGAGGCCGCGATCGATCTCGCCCAGCTCGTCATTCACCGCGATGCGCAGTGCCTGGAAGGTGCGGGTCGCCGGGTCGATGCGCTCATGGCCGGGGCCGATGGCGCGGCGCACGATCTCCGCCAGTTGCTGGGTGGTGCTGATGGGGGCGAGGGCGCGCGCCGCCACGATCGCCTTGGCGATGCGGCGGGCCTTCTTCTCCTCGCCGAAGGTGAAGATGAGGTCGGCGAGCGGCCGCTCCGCCAGTTCGTTGACGAGCTCAGCGGCGCTCTTGCCGGCGCGCTCCATGCGCATGTCGAGCGGGCCCTCGAAACGGAAGGAGAAGCCGCGCTCCGCCCGGTCGAGCTGCATGGAGGAGACGCCGAGATCGAGCGCGACGCCTTGCACTGCATCGATGCCGCGCGCGCTCAGCAGGTCGAACATGTCGCCGAAGCGGCCCTGCACGATGTGCAGCCGCCCTGCGTAGCGGTCGAGCAGCGGCGCTGCGCCCTTGACCGCCTCGGGATCGCGATCGATCGCCCACACGGTGCATTGGGCCGCCTCCAGCAGGGCGCGGCTGTAGCCGCCTGCGCCGAAGGTGCCGTCGACATAGATCGCGCCGTCGCGCGGAGCGAGGGCCTCGATCACTTCCGCGAGCAGGACGGGGCGATGCGGCGCGCTGTCCATCGCCGCTTCCGTCATTTGCCGCTCCCTGGATTGGAGCCTTGCTGGCGCAAGGTGCGCTGCTTCTCCGCCGCGCGCTTGCGCGCTTCGGCCTTGTAGGCCTCCAGAGCCTGCGGCTCCCAGATCTCGAAATAGCGCCCGCGCCCCGCGAAGGCGGCGTTTTCGCTCAGTTTCGCATGCGCGCAGAGCGCTTCGGGCAGCATGATGCGCCCCTCGCCGTCGAATGGAAGCTGCTTCGCATCGGCAAACAGCGCAGCGGTCAGTTCGTCATGCTCCGGCGAGAACAGATCGACGCTGCCGGTGCTCTCGATCAGCGACTGCATCCAGTCCATGCCGGCGCAGTGCAGGGCGCTGAGCTGGAAGGAGGGGAATGCGACGATGCCCTGGAACGGCTGGTCGGCGAGCGCGGCACGGAAGGTCGCCGGCACGGACACGCGGCCCTTCCGGTCGATCTTGTTCACGAACGTGTCGATGAACACTGCCATGACGTCTCGAGCCCGCCCCTTCACCCTGCCCGGTTGTTTCGTCGCCACCCGAGGAGGACGCTTTACCCGACGCGCCGGTCGGCCCATCCCCGCCACGGCCGCACCCCAAATCGCGGCCGGTCAGACATGGGAGTAACTCTGTGGATTGTGGGATAGCATGGGATATCATGGGCGTCAATGGGATTGGGCTGTAACTCTCTGGAAAATCTTGGATTTTTTGATAATTGGTGAACACCAGCACGGCATGAGAAGACAATGTTAACAAGTGTTTATATCCAGGCGTTCACGCGGCGGCTCAAGCAGAGCGCGCAGGGGACGGGTTTTGGGGCATGTTTTGCCTGTGAACAAGACCGGAACAAGCGGATGGGGTGACCGCGGCGCGCGGCGCCCATCACCCGTTGCTAAAGCAATATAGATCAAACAATTAGTGCCAGACGGCCTGTAAGCCGGGTTCTGTCCAGGGCGTCGCCGCCCGTGGATGGCCATTCCTCTGGGACGCCCGTCGCCGGACGCCTCGCGCGACCTACCCGAGAATCTGGTGCGGAAGGCACCTGGGCCGGTTGCCCGGCCCCATTCTCCTATCTGGTCTTGCTCCCGGTGGGGTTTGCCGTGCCGGCGCCGTTACCGGAACCGCGGTGCGCTCTTACCGCACCGTTTCACCCTTACCGCGGCGCCCAGGTCTGACCCTGCAAGCAGCCGCGGCGGTCTGTTCTCTGTGGCACTTTCCCTAGGATCGCTCCCGCCGGGCGTTACCCGGCACCGTCCTTCCGTGGAGCCCGGACTTTCCTCCACCGCCGCGCAAGCGCGGCGGCAGCGGCCATCCAGCCGTCTGGCACAGGTGGTAGCTAGGGTTATGCCGCGGGATTGTCAACCAAGCCGGCCAGGATGGACTTCATCTCCGGATCGGGCACGGGCCGCAGCACGGCGGGCCGGAAGTGCCGGCAGAAGGCGACGCAGACGGCGCGGCGCGCGATCTGTGGATCGATCTTGGCATTCGGCGGGCCGCTCACGTCGTATCCAAAGGCGGCGAGCGCTTCGAAGAACTGCTCATCGCTCCACTCGACCAGCTTGGGCGTCGGCCAGGTGGCGATCCCCTCGGCGAACAGGCGGTACCAGTCGAACAGCTCGCCGGGGTCCTGCTTGCGCAGGGGCGCCACGTCGGAATGGCCGAGCACGCGCTCCGGCGGAATGTCGTGGCGGGTCTTGATGTCCTTGGCCAGCGCCACCAGCGCGTCCATCTGCTCCAGCTTGAACGGGCGATAGCCGAATTCGTGGCCGGTATTGACGATCTCGAGCCCGATGGAGCGCGCATTGATGTCGCGCTCGCCCTTCCAGGCGCTGATCCCGGCGTGCCAGGCGCGCTTCTCCTCCGGCACCATGCGGTAGATCTTGCCCGCCTCGTCGATCACGTAATGCGCGCTCACCTTCGCCTGCGGGTCGCGCAGGCGGCGCAGGGCCTGGCCCGCATCCGGCATGCCGGTGTAGTGCAGGATCAGCGTGTCGATCTTCTGCCCGGCGGGCCTGTCGTCGCAATTGGGGGACGGCAGCTCTTCGATGGCCAAACTGTCGGTCATGGTTCTCTGGTCAGATTCCGGTCTTGGTGGCGGGGGCGGCCACGGCGGGCCGGCGCAGAACGATAATGCCGACGCCGGCGACGGTCGCCAAGCCGCCGACGATCATCTGCCAGGTGATGTCCTCGCCGCGCATCAGCGCGCCGGCGGCGACGCCGATCATCGGCAGCAGCAGGGTGAAGGGCATGACCTGGTTCACCGGGTAGCGGCGCATCATGTTGTACCAGATCCAGTAGGTGAAGATCGCGATCACCACGCTCTGGAACAGCAGCGCTCCCCAGCCCTGCCAGGTCACCTCCGGGAAGTGGTGCCATTGCGGGCCCTCGATCAGCCAGGACGCGACCAGGAGCTGCGGGGCGGCCAGGATCGCGATCCAGCCGTTGAGCGTGACGGCGTCGATCGAATCGCCCAGCGCCTTCACCTGGATGTTGCCGATCGCCCAGACCAGGGCGGCGGCGATGACGGCGAGCAGCGGCCAGGGGTTCTCGGAGAAGCGGGGCTCCCCCGCGATCAGCAGCACGCCGGCGAAGGCGACGATCATGCCGAGGATGCGCCGCCAGCCCAGCCGCTCGCCGAAGAAGAAGGCTGCCATGATCGCGGCGAACGGCGTCTGGAGCTGCACCGCGATGGAGCTGGTCGCGGCGTCGAGGTCGCGCATGCCGAGGAAGATCAGCGTGAAATGCATCACGCCCATGGTGACCGAGAGCGGCAGCATCTGCTTCAGCATGCCGCGCTTCGGAAACCCGACCACGAACACCAGCAGCACCGCGACCAGGCTGAAGCGCAGGGCGACGAAGAAGATCGGCGCGAAATGATCGAGCCCGAACTTTGCGACCGCGAAGTTGACGCCCCACAGCAACTGCACCAGCAGCATGAGGGCGAGGTGATGGGGGAGCATGCGTTACGACCGAGGATCGTCGAAGGAATGGGCTGCCACCCAACTTGACTCCGTCATCCCAAGGCCTGGCCTTGGGATCCACGAGTTTCGATGGGCAGCGATGTGCGAGTGCAAGCAGACTCGTGGATGGCAAGGCCAAGCCTTGCCATGACGATTAGTCCCGTCGCGGAGGCGCATCATCATCGCGCCCCTTCCAGATGCGCGCGCTTCTCTTCCAGCTCCAGCCAGCGTTCCTCGGTGGTGTGGAGCTCGTCGCGCTTGCGGGCGAGCAGGGCGCCGGCCTGCGCGGCCTTCGCGGCGTCGCGCTGGTAGAGCGTGGGGTCGGCGAGGGCGGATTCCAGCGTCGCGATCTCCGCGTGCAGGCGGTCGAGCTTCGCCGTCGCCTCATCCAGCGCGCGCTGCTCCTTCATGGTGAAGCGCACCGCCGGCGGCGTTGCTTGCCGCGCCGCTTCTGCGCGTTTGGGCTCGGGCTTGCGCGGCTGGCTGCGCTCGGCGCGTTCGCCGCGCTGAACCACGTAGTCGCTGTAGCCGCCGGCATATTCCACCACCGCGCCATCGCCTTCGACCGCGATGGTGCCGGTCACCAGCCGGTCCAGGAAATCGCGGTCATGGCTGACCAGCAGCAGCGTGCCCTCGAACTCGGAAAGCACGTCCTGCAGGAGGTCGAGCGTGTCCATGTCGAGGTCGTTGGTCGGCTCGTCCAGCACCACCAGGTTGCCGGGCTCGGCGAACAGCTTCGCGAGCATCAGGCGCGCGCGCTCGCCGCCCGACAGCAGGCGCACCGGCAAGGTGGCCTGGCGCTCGTCGAACAAGAAATCGCGCAGATAGGCGACGACATGGCGCGGCCGGCCGTTGACGATGATGGAATCGCCGCCGGTCGGCGCCAGCGTCTCCCACAAAGTGCGGTCGAGGTCGAAGCTCTGCCGCCGCTGGTCGAGATAGATCGGCTGGATCCCGATGCCGAGGCGGACGCTGCCGCTGTCGGGCGCGATCTCGCCCGTCAGCAGCCTGATGAGCGTCGTCTTGCCCGCGCCGTTCGGCCCCAGGATGCCGATCCGGTCGCCGCGCATGATGCGGGTCGAGAAGCCATCGACGATCTTGAGCGTGGTGCCGTCCGGCCGCGTGTAGCTCTTGGAGACGTCGGTCGCCTCGATCGCGAGCCTGCCGCCCAGTTCCGAATCGGACAGCGCCAGCCTGGCGCGGCCGCGCGCCTTCAGGCTCTCCGCCTTCTGCTTGCGCAGGTCGAACAGGCGCCGGCGCCGGCCTTCGTTGCGCGAGCGGCGCGCCGTCACGCCGCGTTGCAGCCAGTATTCCTCGGTCTCGAGACGCTTCTCCAGGCGGCGGAACTCGGCGGCCTCCTGCTCGACGATCTCCTGCGACCATTGCTCGAAGCCATGGAAGCCGCCGTCGCGCTCGAACAGCCGTCCGCGATCCAGCCAGAGCAGGCGGCTGGTCAGCCTGCGCAGGAACGCGCGGTCGTGGCTGATCATCAGGATGCCGCCGGAAAAAGCCGCCAACTCCTCCTCCAGCCACTCGATGGTCGGCAGGTCGAGGTGGTTGGTCGGCTCGTCCAGCAGCAGCAGGTCCGGCTTCGCCACCAGGGTGCGGGCGAGCGCCGCGCGCCGGCCTTCGCCGCCGGAGAGGGTGGCGAGCGGCCGGCTGCCGTCGAGCGCCACATGGTCCAGCACCCAGGCGACGCGATAATCCTCCGCATGCGCATCCGCCGCGCCCGCCGCGACGTATTCCGCAACCGATCCGCCGCCGCTCAAATCCGCATTCTGCGGCAAGTAGCCGATGCGCAGGCCCGGCTGCAGGAACCGGGCGCCCCGGTCGAGCTCTACCTCCCCCGCCAGCGCCTTGAGAATGGTGGACTTTCCGGAGCCGTTGGCGCCGACCAGGCAGACCCGCTCGCCGCGGCCAAGGGTCACGTCGATGCCGGAAAAAAGCGGCTTGCCGCCGAACGTGATCGCGGCGTTGCGTAACGCAAGTTGCGGCAAGGCGGGTGGCATCGGGACGCTCTTCTAATTGATGCCGCGCTCTTTGGCGATCCTGTCGTAGGCGGCGTTGATGGTGGCCAGCTTCTCGTTGGCCATGTCGATGAATTCCCGCGGCAGGCCCTGCGCCATGAGCCTGTCCGGGTGGTTGTCGCGCACCAGCTTGCGCCAGGCCGCCTTGATCTCCTCGTTGCTGGCCATGCGGGTGGTGCCGAGGACGGTGTAGGGGTCGGCCTTGTCCGGCCCCAGATGGGCTTCCCGGATGCGGGCGAAATCCGCCTCCTCGAAGCCGAAGATGGCGGCGATGCTCTTCAGATACGCGACCTCCGCCTCATGCACGCCGCCATCGGCCTTGGCGATGTGGAACAGGCCGTCGAGCAGTTCCTCGAGGACGGGGTGATCCCTGCGGAACATGCGGGCGACCTGCTTGGCGTAGGGCTCGAAGCCCGCCGGATCCTGCTTCGCCCGATCGAACAGGCGCGCGACGTTCTTCAACTCATGCGCCGGCACCTGGAACACTTCCTTGAAGGCGGCGACCTCGGCGCGGCTGACCACGCCGTCGGCCTTCGCCATCTTGGCGCCCAGCACGATGACGGCGATGGTGAAGGCGATCTGCCGCGTCCCCGAGCGGTCGTCGAGCGATTGGTCCTCGGCCTCCGGCTGCGCCTGGTCTATGCGCATGTCGGCGGCGTGCCCTGCGATCGCGCCGAGCAGCGCACCGAGCGGGCCGCCCAAGGCGAACCCGGCAACTCCGCCGATGATCTTGCCCCAAATACTCATGTGGTGATTGTGGCCTCTCCCGCCAGATACGACCATAACGGCCGGCGCCCGCTGCGCCAAGGCTGGAACAGCTGTGGGCAGACGGTATAGTCGTGGCGCTTCGTCGCAGGGAAATGCGGCGGGTTCAAGGATTTTCGCATGAATTCGGGCACCAAAGACTGGCAGTTCTGGATCGATCGCGGCGGCACCTTCACCGACGTGGTGGCGAAGCGGCCCGACGGGTCCCTGGTGACGCACAAATTGCTGTCGGAGAATCCGGAGCGCTACCGCGACGCGGCCATCCAGGGCATCCGCGACATCCTCGGCCTCGCGGCCGACGCGCCGATCCCGCGCGAGGTGGGCGCGATCAAGATGGGCACGACGGTCGCGACCAACGCGCTGCTGGAGCGCAAGGGCGAACGCACGCTGCTGGTCGTCACCAAGGGGTTCCGCGACGCCTTGCGCATCGCCTACCAGAACCGGCCCAAGATCTTCGCGCGCCAGATCAAGCTGCCGGAGCTTCTCTATGCCGAGGCGATCGAGGTGGAGGAGCGCATCACGGCGGAAGGCGAGGTGCTGAGGCCCCTCGACCTGGCGGCCGCGCGCCGCGATCTGGCGCAGGCGCGGGCTGCAGGGTTCGAGTGCGTCGCGATCCTGCTGATGCACGGGTTCCGCCACACGCAGCATGAGCGGGCGCTGGCGGACCTCGCGCAGGAGCTGGGTTTCCAGCAGATCTCGGTCAGCCACCGCGTCTCGCCGCTGATGAAGCTGGTCAGCCGCGGCGATACCACCGTGGTCGATGCCTATCTCTCGCCGATCCTGCGGCGCTATGTCGGCCAGGTGGCGCGGGAGGTCGGCAACGACCGCACGCGCCTGATGTTCATGCAGTCCAACGGCGGCCTGGCAGACGCGGCCAAGTTCCAGGGCAAGGACAGCATTCTCTCCGGGCCGGCGGGTGGCATCGTCGGCGCGGTGGAGACCGCGCGCCTCGCGGGCTTTGGGCGCATCATCGGCTTCGACATGGGCGGGACCTCGACCGACGTGTCGCATTGGAGCGGTGCGTACGAGCGCACCTTCGACGCGCAGGTCGCGGGCGTCAGGGTGCGCGCACCGATGATGCAGATCCATACCGTCGCGGCGGGCGGCGGATCGATCCTGCATTTCGATGGTGCGCGCTTGCGGGTCGGGCCGGATTCCGCCGGCGCGAATCCGGGCCCAGCCAGCTATCGCCGCGGCGGGCCGCTCACGGTGACCGATTGCAACGTGATGCTGGGGCGGCTCAATCCCGATTTCTTCCCGCGCATCTTCGGGCCCAATGCTGACCAGACGCTGGACCGCGAAATCGTGGCCCGGAAATTCGCCGCGCTGGCGGCCGAGATTTCGCGCGCGACGGGGAGGAGCATATCGGCGGAGGACGCGGCCGAAGGTTTCATGAAGATCGCGGTCGCCAACATGGCGAACGCGATCAAGGAGATCTCCATCCAGCGCGGCTATGACGTCAGCAAGTATACGCTCGCCTGTTTCGGCGGGGCGGGCGGGCAGCATGCCTGCCGCGTGGCCGACGAGCTCGGCATGAAGCGCATCTTCCTGCATCCCTTTGCGGGTGTGCTCTCCGCGTACGGAATGGGGCTCGCGGATGTGCGCACGCTCCGCCACCGGACGATCGAAGCGGAGCTGAGCGGGGCGGCATTGCCTGCATTGACGCAGGCCCTGGACGAACTGGCGCGCGCGGGCGAGGCGGAATTGCTGGCGCAGGGCATCGACAGGTCGGCCATGGCGGTCGAGCGGCACGTGCACATCAAATATGCCGGCACCGACGCGCCGCTACTGGCGGATTTCGGCGACTTGGCCGCAATCAAGGCGAGCTTCGAGCAGGCGCATCGCCGCCAATACGGCTTCATCGTGCCCAACAAGGCGCTGATCGTGGATTCCGTCAGCGTCGAAGCGATCGGGCGCACGGAAGCCGTGGCCGATCCCGTGCTGGCTTCGACGGATCGCGCGGAGGCTAAGCCAAAAGCGCTGGTGCCGTTCTGGGCGGAAGGGGCCAATCATCAGGCGCCGGTGCTGGACCGCGGCGAGATGCGTCCGGGCCAGGAAGTGGATGGACCCGCCATCATCCTGGAGCCGACCAGCACCACCATCGTCGAGCCGGGCTGGACCGCAATTGCAACCGCGCACGGGCATCTGGTGCTAGAGCGGCGCAAGACGCTGGCGCGGCAGGCGGCGGTCGGCACCAGCGTCGATCCAGTGATGCTCGAGATCTTCAACAATCTCTTCATGTCGATCGCCGAGCAGATGGGCTCGACCCTCGAGAAGACCAGCTATTCGGTCAACATCAAGGAGCGGCTGGATTTCTCCTGCGCGCTGTTCGACCAGCAGGGCAAGCTCATCGCCAACGCGCCGCACATGCCGGTGCATCTGGGCTCGATGGGCGAATCGGTCGAGACCATCATCCACGCCAATCGCGACGCGACCGGCAAGTCCACCATCATGCCGGGCGATGTCTATGTGCTGAACGCGCCTTATAATGGCGGCACGCACCTGCCGGACGTCACGGTCATCACGCCGGTCTTCAGCGAGAACGGGCTCGACGAGGGCAGCAAGGTGATCCTGTTCTATGTCGCGAGCCGCGGGCACCACGCCGATATCGGCGGCATCACGCCGGGCTCCATGCCGCCGGACAGCCGCAATGTGGCGGAAGAGGGCGTGCTGATCGACAATTTCAAGCTGGTGGACCAGGGCAGGTTCCGCGAGCCGGAGCTGCGGCGCTTGCTTGAGAGTGGTCCTTACCCTGCGCGCAATGTCGAGCAGAACGTCGCGGACCTGAAAGCGCAGGTGGCGGCCAATGAGCGCGGGGTGCAGGAGCTGCGCCGCATGGTCGAGCAGTTCAGCCTGCCGGTGGTGCACGCCTATATGGGCCACGTGAAGGACAATGCGGCCGAGCAGGTGCGGCGTGTCATCGATCACCTGAGCGACGGGTCTTTCGTCTATGAGATGGACGACGGCGCCAAGATCGCCGTCGCGGTGACGGTCGACAAGAAAGCGCGCCGGGCGAAGATCGACTTCACCGGCACATCGCCGCAGCGGCCGAACAACTTCAACGCGCCGTCCTCGGTGGCCAAGGCCGCCGTGCTCTACGTCTTCCGCACCATGATCGATGACGAGATCCCGATGAATGCCGGATGCCTGGAGCCGCTGGACATCGTGATCCCCGAGGGGTGCATGCTGCGCCCGAGCTATCCGGCGGCCGTGGTAGCCGGCAATGTCGAGACCTCGCAATGCATCACCGATGCGCTCTATGGCGCGATGAAGGTGATGGCGGCGGCCCAGGGCACGATGAACAACTTCACCTTCGGCAATGCGCGGCACCAATATTACGAGACGGTGGCCGGCGGTTCCGGTGCCGGGCCGGGCTTCGACGGCACCGATGCGGTGCAGACCCACATGACCAATTCGCGCCTGACCGACCCGGAGGTTCTGGAGTTCCGCTTTCCCGTGCTTGTGGAAGAGTTCCGCATCCGGCGCGGCAGCGGCGGGACCGGCCTTCATCGTGGCGGTGACGGGGTGGCGCGGCGCATCCGCTTCCGCGAGGCGATGACGGCGGCGATCCTCAGCGGCCATCGCCGCATCCCGCCCTATGGGCTGGAAGGCGGCGCGCCGGGCGCGCTGGGGCGCAACGCCGTCGAGCGGGCGGACGGCTCGGTGGTCGCGCTCAAGGGCACCGACAGGATCGACATGCAGCCCGGCGATTGCTTTATCATAGAGACCCCGGGCGGCGGCGGCTTCGGCAAGCCCGCCGTCCCCAAGGCAGCGGAGTAGCAGGCATGGCCATCGCCAACACCTCTCGACGCGTTCCGGAACCGGCCCTGCTGATCGAGGGCCTGCGGGCCATGCTGGGCGAGCGCTGCAGCGTCAATCCCGGCATCCTCGACCGGCACGGCCATGACGAGAGCTACCACGAGACGCACAAGCCCGACGTGGTGGTGTTCCCGGAAAGCACAGAGGAAGTCGCGGCGATCATGCGCCTCGCGCGCAAGCATGATGCGCCGGTCATCCCCTTCGGCGTCGGCACCTCGCTGGAGGGCCACGTTGCGGCTCTGGAAGGCGGGATCTCCATCGACATGGGCCGCATGAATCGCATCGTCGAGGTGAACGCGGCGGATCTCGACGTGCTGGTGGAGGCCGGCGTCACGCGCAAGCAGCTCAACAACGATCTGCGCGACCAGGGCCTGTTCTTCCCGATCGATCCCGGCGCGGACGCCACGATCGGCGGCATGGCCTCGACCCGCGCCAGCGGCACCAATGCGGTGCGCTACGGCACCATGCGGGAGAATGTGCTCGGCCTCACCATCGTCACGGCGGACGGCCGCATCATGAAGACCGGCGGTCGCGCGCGTAAGTCTTCAGCGGGCTACGATCTGACGCGCCTGTTCGTGGGGTCGGAGGGGACGCTCGGAATCATCACCGAAGTGCGCCTGCGCCTCTATGGCATTCCCGAGACGATGGCGGCGGCGGTGACGCCGTTCCCGACCATCGCGGATGCGGTCAACACGGTCATCGGCGTGATCCAGTCCGGCATCCCGGTCGCGCGCATCGAGTTGCTGGACGAGATGCAGATGAAGGCCAGCAACCTTTATTCGAAGCTGGACTATGCCGAGCAGCCGACCCTGTTCATCGAGTTCCACGGCAGCGAGCGCGGCGTCGCGGAGCAGGTGGAGCTGGTGAAGGCGATCGCCGCGGAATATGGCGGCGGCGAGTTCCGCTGGAGCGTGAAGCCGGAAGAGCGCACGAAGCTATGGCAGGCCCGGCACGACGCGTATTACGCCGGACTGTCGCTGCGCCCCGGATCGCGCGGCTGGCCGACCGACGTGTGCGTGCCGATCTCGCGTCTCGCGGAATGCATCGTGGAGACCCGCAAAGACATCGAGGCGAGCGGCCTCCTCGCGATGATCCTTGGCCATGTCGGCGACGGCAACTTCCACGTCACCATTCTGGTCGATCCCGACTACCCGGAGGAGCTGAGGCGCGCCGAGGCCTTCAACGACCGGCTGGTTGACCGCGCCCTCGCCATGGGCGGCACCTGCACCGGCGAGCACGGCATCGGCTTCGGCAAGATCGCGTTCCTGGAGCGCGAGCACGGCGAGGCCGTCGGCCTGATGCGCCTCATTAAGCAGACGCTCGACCCGGAGAACCGGATGAACCCGGGGAAGATTTTCAAGGCGTAGACCTATCAAAACCGTCATCCTGGCCGAGCCGCGACAGCGGCGCAGAGCTGGACCCATGGGCTATTGACGCATCGCTGACGGAACGCGTGGGTCGTGGGTCGCGCTGCGCGCGCCCGGGATGGCCGTTTTTGATGATAATTTTCGAGGACTACTCCTCGTTGTCCTGCTCCGGCTTCTCCCGCCGGTGCCCCTCGTGCAGCTTCTCGGCCTTGGAGTCCAGCAGGCGTTCGCGGTCGCGGTCGGCCTTGATGCGGCCCCATTTCACGCGGCGTTCGCGGGCGCGGCGCTTGTCCTCCTCGCGCTGCTTTGCTTTGCGAACGTGGTTCAGATTGACAATATCAGCCATTTCAAGGGCTTCAGGCTCGCGAAAATTTCACCGGGAGGTCGCGGGTTATGCTTGCGAGGCATTTTGTCCCGCAGCGATAATGGCGGCAAGCGGTTCCGATCTCCATTCGGCCCCGGAACCCCGTGCGTGGACCGACCCGGTCGCCACAACAGGGCAGGAACGACATGAAAAAAGTGCTGTGGATCGTCGGCGGCCTCATCGGCCTCCTCATCGTCGTGGCGGTGGCCGCGCCATTCTTCATCGACCTCAACGACTACAAGGCGGAGATCGCCGCCCAGGCCAAGAAGGCGACCGGCCGCGACCTGGCCATTGACGGGGACATCGCGCTCTCGATCCTGCCCACGCCCGGCGTGACGGTCTCCGGCATCCGCTTCGGGAACGCGCCGGGCGGCAGCCAGCCCGACATGGCGACCCTCGAATCGGCCACCGTGAAGGTGGCGCTGATGCCGCTGATCTCCGGCAATGTCGAAGTGGAGGAGGTGATCCTCGACAAGCCGATTTTCGTCTTCGAGAAGCTGAAGGACGGCAGCGGCAATTGGCAGATCGCACCGGAGGCGGCGGCGCCGGAAGCCGGCGTCGTTCCGGAGCAGGGCGCCGCGCCCGCCTCGGGCGGCGACATGGCGGTCGTCATCAAGAGCGCCTCGATCGAAGGGGGCACCCTCATCTATCGCGACCTCGCCGCCGGCACCGAGCAGAAGGTGGAGAACCTCAATATCGACCTGTCGCTGGACAGCCTGACCGGTCCATTCCAGGCGGAAGGCGGCGCGAGCGTCGCCAACATTCCCGTCGGCTTCCGCATCAAGACCGGCGCGCTCGACCCGCAGGCGCCGATGCCGCTGGACGTCAGCTTCAACCTGACCGAAGCCGATGCGACCATCGGCTTCGTCGGCCAGGTCGATGTGTCCGCGGTGGAAGCCCCCGGCAAGCCCATTGTCACCGGCAGGCTCTCCAGCAAGGGCGATGATCTGGCGAAGCTCATCGCGGGGATGCCGAACCAGTCGGCGGACGGATTGCCGCCGATCATGGCCCAGGCCTTCGCGGTCAATGCGGATATCGAGGCCGGCATCACCAGCGCAAAGACCGACAATTTCACCGCAACGCTCGGCGATCTGAACGCCAAGGCCAACGTCGCCGCCAACTACGAGGCAGCGCCCACCGTGCAGGCGAATGTCGCGATCGGGCGCCTGGACCTGGACAAGCTGATGCCTGCCGGCGACGCGCAGGCGGACAGCGCGGAAGCATCGCCGGAAGCGGCGCCCGCGGCCCCGGCCGCTCCGTTCAGCTTGCCCGCCGACGTGACGGCGGATCTCGGCCTCACGGTGGAGCAGATCGTCTATAAGGGCCAGGCGATCGAGGACACCAACGTCGCGATGCAATTGGCCAAGGGCGTGCTCACGCTCAGGAACGCTTCCGCCAAGCTGCCGGGCGGCAGCGCCCTCGCGCTCAACGGCGCCCTCATGGCAAAGGACGGCCAGCCCAATTTCGACGGCGCGCTGAAGGCCGATTCGAGCAACCTGCGCGCCCTGATCGATGCCTTCGCGCCGGGCGCGGTGACGGGCGTGCCGGAGGACCGGCTGCGCAAGCTCGCGCTCAGCACCGGCGTCAAATACAGCCCGGCCCAGGCGGAGCTTGCCAACCTGAAGGCGACGCTCGATCAGTCCACAATCAACGGCGGCGTGGTCGTGTCGCTGCCCGATGGCGTGCAGCGCAAGCAGATGGGGCTGGGCGTCGGCCTCGCGGTCGACAAGCTCAATCTCGACGGCTACATGCCGGCCAAGGCCGCCAAGCAGGCGGAGCCCGCGGCGGCCGAGCAGCAGAGCGCGCCGGGCGGCAATCCGCTGAAGGCGCTGGCGCCGCTCGCCGATTACAACGCCAATGTCGATTTCAAGGCCGGCTCGCTCACCCTCAACGAGCAGCAGATCAGCGGCCTGCGCCTGCTCGCCAGCGTGGCGAACGGCACCCTCGACGTGAAGGAGCTGAGCGTCGCCGATTTCCAGGGCGGCAAGGCGAACATCGGGGCAAAGATCACCGACCTCAAGGGCGATCCCAAATTCGACGCGCGCTTCGACGTGACCGCGAAGGATGCCGGGCGCGTGCTGCAGATGGCGGGCATGGGCGCGCAGCCCAAGGGCAAGTTCGGCGCGCTGACGCTGAAAGGCACCGCGGCCGGCACGCCGACCGACGTCTCCTATGACGTGAACGCCGCGATGGCCGGCATCGGCTTCCAGGGCGCGGCCAAGGGCACCGCCAATGGCATCGGCCAGGGCATCCCGAAGATCAACTCGACCTTCGACATCAAGGCGAAGGATCTGGGCCCGATCGCCGCGCTCACCGGCGCGCCGGCCGACGCGGCGAAGAATCTCGGCGCGGTCAGCTTCGCCGGCAAGGCGCAAAGCGGCGCGGACGATCTGAGCTATGACGTCGCCCTGTCGATGGCGGGGATCGGGGGCAAGGGCACGCTGAAGGGCAACGTGGCAGGCCTGTCCGGCACGCCCAGGATAGACACCGCGCTCAACCTCACGGCCGACAAGCCGGCGCCCCTTTTGCAGCTTGCGGGGCTGGCGGGGCCGAAGGCGAAGTCGGTCGGCGCACTCGGCATCGCCGGCACGCTGAAGGGCAGCGCGGAGGACATGGCGCTCGACCTCAACCTCAATGGCGTGGGCGGCAAGGCCACGGTCACCGGAACCGTGCAGATGCCGAAAGGCACGGACCCGAGCAATCCGCCGCCCATCGGCTTCGACGTCGCGCTGTCGGCGAATCATCCGGAGTTCACGCAACTCCTGCAGATGGCCGACATCCAGAGTTCGGGCGTAAAGGGGGGACCGTTGAAGGCCTCGCTGAAGGCGCAGGGCACAACGCAGAAGGCGAGTGTGTCCGGCCTCAACGCAGCCTGGGGCAACAGCTCCGTCGCGGGCAATGCCAGCTATGACGCCACGGGCGCGAAGCCGAAGGTCGTCGCCGCGCTCAAAGGCGGCGTGGTCAATCTGACGCCGTTCATGGGCGGCGGCGATGCCGGCAAGGCGGGTGGCGGCGGCGGTGCGAAGGGCGGCTCGCCCTGGTCGGAGGAGCCGCTCGACCTGTCGGCGCTGCGCAACCAGGATGCCGATATCGACTTCACCGCGCAGTCGCTGATCATACCGGACCAGCAGATCGACGACCTGGTCGCCAAGATCACCGTGCGCAATGGCGTGGCGACGATGCAGACGCTGCAGGGCAAGATCTATGGCGGCGGCTTCAACCTCAGCGGCACCACCGTGGATGCCAGCACCCCGACCACCAAGGTCGATGCCAAGGTGGCGGTGAACCAGATTCAGGTCGGCCAGGTGATGGGCGGCGGCATCGCCGGCAACCAGGTCAAGGGGCCGCTCTCGCTCAACCTCAACGCCACAGGCGCGGGCGAAAGCCAGGCCGCGCTGATGCGCTCGCTCGCCGGCAACGGCGACGTCGACGGCTCCATCATGGTGATCGGCAAGGTGGAACAGCAGGTCGGCTCGGCCCTGCTCGGCGTCCTCGGCGCCAAGGTGAAGCAGGTGCAGGGCATCACCAGCGCGGTGAGCGGCATCCTCTCGTCTTTTACCGGCGTCGACAACAAGCTCGACGGCACCTTCAACATCAAGCAGGGCGTGCTCAACACGCAGGATTTCGCCTTCGTGAACCCGCGGGCGCGCGGCACGGCCAAGGGCGATTTCGACATCGGCGGCTGGGCGATGGACATGATCGTCGACCTGTTCGGTGCGGAGGCGCAGGAGGCGTTCATGAGCATCGCGCTGGACGGTCCGATGACACCGACCCCGAAATTCGCCACCAACGGCGCCGCCGGGGCGACCGGCCTGATGGGCCTGACGCAACAGGGCGCCTTCAATCCGGCAGGGCTGGTGCAGGAGATCCCGGGCCTCGAGAAGCTGCCCGGCATCGGCAGCCTGCTGGGCGGCGGCAAGGCCGCGGCGCCCAGCGGCACCGAAGGACAGCCGGGCGCGACCATTCCCGGTGTCGGCACGGTGCCGGGCGTGAAGCTCCCGGGGGGTGTCCAGGATCTCCTGGGCGGCGGCAATAAGGCGGCGGACCAAGGCAAGCAGCAGAAGCAGCAGCCGGGCGCGGCCCTGCCCGGTCTCGAGAACCTGCTTGGCGGCACAAAGAAGAAGAAACAGGAAGAGGCGCAGCCTCAGCCACAGCAGAGCGAGCCCGGCGCGGTCGCGCCGGGCGCGGCATTGCCACAGCCCGCAGAGCCAGCACCGGCCGAAGCAGCGCCGGAGCAGCCGGCCCCTGCCGAGCAGCCGCCCGCCACGGAGCTTCAACAACCCGAGCCCGAGCCGCAGCAGCCGCAGGCCGAGCCTGGCGCGGTGCTTCCCGGCGCCGAGCCGCAGCAGCCGCAACCGGAGCAGCAGCCGGGCATCCTCATTCCCGGCCTCAATCTCGGGAACTGACGCTTGGTTGGCCGGCGCGCATTAAACGGCGAGCGCGCCGCCCGCGAAGCCGCCGAAGTGCCTCGCGGAGGGAATTCATCTCCGCGTGCGATAGACCGTTGGCTGTATCAACTCGGACAGTATCTGCCGCTGCGTTGGCTGCGTCTTTCGCTGCGCCAGGCAATCGACCCGGCGGCGGGATGCCTCAAGGCGCCTTCGGGTGAGTTCGCTCGATCGAGTCGACGACGCCCTTGGCCTCAGTGAGGCCGAGGCCTGTAGCTTCACGCAACAGCTTGATCGCTTCGATCTTCTGGCCGCTCGCGGAAAGCCGGTGCACTTCGTCGAGCACCTTGGGGTCGATGTCCAGCTCTTGGCCCTCGATCTCCGCCGCGACCGCGCCGTCATCCATCGTGATCAGCTTTGGCGGCTCGCGCCCGCCCACATCCCGCGGCTTGCGGCCGAACGCCCGGGTCAGCAGGAAGACCGCGGCCAGGACGATGATGCCGATGAGAAGAAATTTCAGCATGGCGCCATGGTGGCCGCACGCCGGGCCGCTGGCAAGTGCGATCCCGCGCCTTTCCTGACGCGGTCCTTGCCAATCCAGCGATCGCGGCGCCGGCTATGCGCCGCGCCGGTCTTCGTGCAGCATGGCGGCGCCCTTCTCGGCGATCATCAGGGTCGGCGCGTTGGTGTTGCCGGAGGTGATGGCCGGCATGATCGAGGCGTCGATCACGCGCAAGCCCTCAATGCCGTGCACGCGCAGGCGCGCATCGACCACCGCCCGTTCGTCGCCGCCCATCCTGGCCGTTCCCACCGGGTGGAAGATGGTGGTGCCGATCTGGCCGGCCGCCTCCGCCAGTTCGTCATCGCTCTGATAGGCGGAGCCGGGCCTGAATTCCTCCGGCACGTGCGGCGCGAGGGGCGGCGCCTGCATGATGCGGCGCGTGAGGCGGATGGCCGCCGCGGCCACCAGCCGATCGCGATGCGTCGCAAGGTAGTTGGGCCGGATCGCGGGCGACTCGCCGAAATGCGCGCTGACCGCATGGACGCTGCCGCGGCTCTCGGGCCGCAGGTTGCACACGCTCATGGTCACGGCGGGGAAGGGGTGGAGCGGCTCGCCGAAGCGGTCCAGCGACAAGGGCTGGATATGATACTCGAGGTCGGGCGTCTCGAGGCTCGGGTCTGATTTCGCGAAGGCGCCCAACTGGCTTGGCGCCATGGACATCGGGCCGCTTCGCCGCAGGAGGTATTCGAGCCCGATACGCGCCTTGCCCCACAGACTCGCCGCGAGGGTGTTGAGCGTCAGGGCGTTGCGCACCTTGTAGATGAGGCGGAGCTGCAGATGGTCCTGCAGGTTCTCGCCGACGCCCTCCAGCGCGTGCACGATGTGAATGCCGAGATCGCGCAGGTGCGCGGCCTGGCCGATGCCGGAGAGTTCCAGCAGGTGCGGCGAGCCGACCGCCCCGGCGCTCAGAATCACCTCGCCGCGCGCACGCGCCACCTGATCGGTGCCGTCGACCCTGACCTCCACGCCGGTCGCGCGGCGGTTCTCGATCAGCACGCGCTTCGCCTGGGCGCGCGAGACGAGGCGCAGGTTGGATCGGTTGCGCACGGGCTTGAGGAACGCCCTGGCGGTGTTGACACGTATGCCGCCGCGCTGCGTCACGTGGAAATAGGAGACGCCGTGATTGTCGCCGCGGTTGAAATCGGTGACGCTCGGGATTCCCGTCGCGACCGCCGCCTCGCGAATGGTGTCCAGGATCGGCCAATGCAGACGCTGGCGGTCGATACGCAGCTCGCCGCCGGCGCCATGCAGATCGTCCGCCCCGTGCACGTAATCCTCGTGCCGCTTGAAGTGAGGCAGCACGTCGTCCCAGCCCCAGCCCTGGTTGCCGAGCTGGCGCCAGTGATCGTAATCGCGCGCCTGGCCGCGCATATAGATCATGCCGTTGATCGAGGAGCAGCCGCCCAGCACCTTGCCGCGCGGGTAGTTGATGGCGCGGCCCCCGAGCCCCGGCTCCACCTCGGTCTTGAAGCACCAGTCGGTGCGCGGGTTGTTCATGCAATAGAGATAGCCGACCGGGATGTGGATCCAGAGATAGTCGTCCTTTCCGCCCGCCTCGAGCAGCAGCACGGAGACGTTCGGGTCGGCGGACAGGCGATTGGCCAGCAGGCAACCCGCCGAGCCGCCGCCGACGATGATGTAGTCGTAGGTGCCGAGCGTCGGTGCCTGGCTCATGATGCCCCTGTGCGAATCTGCGACAGCACATAGACGCGCAAGGCGCTGGATAGGTTCGGCGGCGGGTCCATTTCGCCGCGTGTGCGGTCCACCTCGGCGATCAGCTCGGACAGCGAGCGGCCGCGACCCCTCGCGATCGATTTGAGCGCACGCCAGAACGCGGCTTCCAGCGTGATGCTGGTGCGGTGCCCGGCGATCGCCACGGAATGCTTCTCCAGGCGGTGGTCCGACGCGTTCACGACGCCCGCTCTCCCACACTGTCATCCCGGCCGAGCGTAGCGAGAGCCGGGACCCATGCGGCGCCACCGCGGCGCTGGACGGACGCATGGGTCCCGGGTCGCGCCGCTCTGCGGCTTGCCCGGGGTGACAGGAAGAGCATCCGAGAGCGATCTCCTATTTCGGCCCCAGCATGTCCTGCGGCCGTACCCACTGGTCGAACTGCGCGGGGGTCAGCAGGTCGAGCTCCAGCGCGGCCTGCTTCAGGCTCTTGCCTTCCTTGTGCGCCTTCTTCGCGACCTTGGCGGCGTTGTCGTAGCCGATATGGGTGTTGAGCGCGGTCACCAGCATCAGCGATTGCTCGAGCAGGTTCTTGATGCGCGGCAGGTTCACCGTGATGCCGGCGACGCAATTGTCGGTGAAGCTGCGGCAGGCATCGGCGATCAGGCGGCCGGATTGCAGCACGTTGAAGATGATGACCGGCTTGAACACGTTGAGCTCGAGATGGCCGTTGGAGCCGGCCACCGTCACCGTCACGTGGTTGCCCATCACCTGGGCGCAGACCATGGTCATTGCCTCCGCCTGGGTCGGGTTGACCTTGCCGGGCATGATGGAGGAGCCAGGCTCGTTCTCCGGCAGGTTGATCTCGGCAATGCCGGAGCGCGGGCCGGAGCCGAGCAGGCGCAGATCGTTGGCGATCTTCATCAGCGACGCCGCCAGCACGTTATACGCGCCGGAGAGCTCCACCATCGCGTCATGCGCGGCGAGCGCCTCGAACTTGTTCTTGGCCGGCACGAAGGGCAGGCCGGTCAGCTTCTTCAGCTCGTCCGCGAAGGCCTTGTCGAAGCCCTTCGCGCTGTTGAGGCCGGTGCCGACGGCGGTGCCGCCCTGCGCCAGCGCATAGAGCCGCGGCAGGCAGGCCTTCACGCGCTCGATGCCGAAGCGCATCTGCGCCGCATACCCGGAGAATTCCTGGCCCAGCGTGACCGGCGTCGCGTCCTGCAGATGGGTGCGGCCGATCTTGATGACCTTGGCGAATTCCTTGCTCTTGGCCTCCAGCGCCTTGGCGAGGTGGTCGAGCGCGGGCAGCACCAAATCGTGGATCTGCTGCACGGCCGCGATATGCATCGCGGTGGGGAAGCTGTCGTTGGAGGACTGGCCGAAATTCACCTGGTCGTTGGGGTGAACCGGCTTCTTGTCGCCGCGCTTGCCGCCCAGCATCTCGTTGGCGCGGTTGGCGATCACCTCGTTGAGGTTCATGTTGGTCTGGGTTCCGGAGCCGGTCTGCCACACCACCAGCGGGAAATGATCGTCAAGATCGCCCCTGGCAACCTCGGCCGCGGCCGCCGCGATCGTCTTGCCCACCTTCCGGTCGAGCTTGCCGAGCGCCATGTTGGCTTCCGCCGCCGCCTGCTTCAGCAGGCCGAAGGCGCGGATCAACGGCGTTGGCATGCGCTCGCCCCCGATCTTGAAGTTCTGGAACGAGCGCTGGGTCTGCGCGCCCCACAACTTGTCGGCCGGCACGTCGATCGGCCCGAAAGAATCGGTCTCGCTGCGCATGTTCTTCTGCTTGGCCATGAAGATCCCCGTTGGCGGATGGAATGGCGAGGTTCTAGCCGGAAATGCCCGGTTTTTGAAGCGGCGCATTGACCCGCCGGAACCGGGGGATTTAGGTTGCATCTCCGCTTGAGAGGGGATCATGGACAGCCGCATCGCCGCCAATCGCCGCCTGTGGAACGAATGGGCGCGCATCAACCAGGACTCCGCCTTGTACGACATGGCTAGCTTTCGGGCCGGCCAGACCTCGCTCAAGCACATCGAGCTGGAGGAGGTGGGCGAGGTCGCGGGCAAAAGCCTCCTCCACCTGCAATGCCATTTCGGACAGGACACCCTCTCCTGGGCGCGGCTCGGCGCGCGGGCGACGGGAATCGACCTCTCGCCCGAGGCGGTCGCGCGGGCCGAGGCCCTGGCGCGGGATCTCGGCATTGAGGCGCGCTTCATCTGCGCGAACGTGCTGGACCCCAAGGAGTTGGGCGCGGCGCAGTTCGATCTCGTGTTCACGTCGTACGGCGCGATCAACTGGCTGCCTGATCTTGCCGCCTGGGCGCGGGTGATCGCGCGCCATCTGAAGCCGGGCGGCCGCTTCCACATGGTGGAGTTCCACCCGATCATTTCCATGCTGGACGATGACGCGAAGGAGATCAGCTCCGGCTATTTCAACAGCGGCGAAGCACTCCGCTTCGAATCCACCAGCAGCTACGCCGGCGGCGCGCATGCGCCGATCGAGTGCTACGAGTGGCCGCACAGCCTGGCCGAGATCGTGCAGGCGCTGCTCGATGCCGGCCTCACGCTGTCCGGTCTCAAGGAGTTCCCGTACTGCGTGCACCCGTGCTGGAATTTCCTGGTAGAGAGCGAGCCGGGCCGCTACGTGGTCAAGCATCACCCGGGCAAGCTGCCGCTGCTCTTCTCGATCAGCGCGCGCAAGTAGCTACAGCGAGAGAGCCTTTGGCTTTCGCGACCGGCGCTGCGGCTTGGCGGTCTTGGCGCGGCGTGCGGCATCGAGCGCCTTATCGACCCATGAAGTGACGACGAGCCCCTTGCGGCCGCTCTCGAACGAGAACGGCGTCGATTCCGCCGTCACGTATTCGGCGCGAGTAAGCTCATCCGTCTTCAGGTACAGCGTTTCATAGGCGATGAGGCCGAAGAACGAGTCGTCCAGATAGAGGCCATGCCCGCCGAACATCGCGCGCAACCGGAATACGCCGCGCGGGGCGAGGGCGGCTTCAAGCCTTTGGATGATCGCTTCGGCCTTGGGGGTCATCGGTTCGCAGCATTCCCTTCAGGATCAGCGGCCCGCAGGCGACGCCCGCGGCCAGCACGGCGAAGCCCCCGAGCCACGATCCCGCAGCATGATCGCCGCCGATGTCCAGCGCCAGCCCGAAGACGAGCGGGCCGAGGCTGGCGGCCGCGAAGCCCAGCAGTGAATGCAGCGCCATGGTGGCGCCGCTCTGCCCCGGCTTAGCCTGGGCGACAGCCCCTGCGGTGAGCGAAGCGGAATCGGCGGTGACGAACAGGGAATAGGCGGCGCCGAGCAGGAGCAGGAGCGGGAAGGGCAGGAACGAGCCCGCACCGAAGGCGAGGGCGAGCGCGACGGAAATGAGCATCGCCAGCGTGAGCTGGCGCCGGCGGCCGATCTTCAGCGCGACCTCGTTGCCGATGATGCTGGACGGCATGCCGAGCAGCAGCAGGATCGCGCCCCACAGCGGGTATGACGTGTCGCCGGTCGGCGCCAGGCTGCCGGTGGCGCCGAACACCAGATAGGCGACCAGCCAGGCGCGGAAGCCATACAGCTCCCACATATGCGCGGCGTAGGCGAGGGAATAGGCGAGAGCGTGGCGGTTCCGCGCCGCCTGCCAGAGCGCGCCCCAAGCCGACATCGGCGGATGGTCCGGCATCGGCGGATGCGTCGCCCGTGGCTGCGATCGCACCGTCGCGGCCACCAGCAGGAAGGCGAGCCCGCTGCCGAGCGCGGCGAACACGAAGGCCGCCGCCGGATCGATCGCCTGGCCGATCGCGCCGGCTGCAGCGGTCGAGGCACTTGCGCCGAGGCTGAAGCTCGCGGTGTAGAACGCGAGCCAGCGGCTTTGCTTCGGGCCGGTGACGGAATCGGTGAGGATCTTGAGTCCCGGCATGTAGGTGCCGGCGAGCGCGACGCCCGCCAAGCCGCGGCACAAGGCGGCGGACCACAGATCGCGCGCCATGAAGGCGAGGCCGAGGCTGGCCGCGAGACCGAGCGCCGTGGCGGCGAGATAGATCATGCGCGGATCGCGCCGGTCGGTCCAGGTGACGAGGAAAGGAACGGCCGCGACATAGCCGACATTGAACGCGCCCTCGACGAGGCCGATCTCGGCATTGCCGAGGGACCAGGCGTGCCTCAGTTCCGGCAGCAGCGCCGCGACCGCGCTGTAGCCGGCCATGTTGAGCGTCTCGGCAAGACACAGCAGCAGAGTGAGGCGCCACGCCGGCATCGGTCACCGCGAAGGACTAGTGAATCGGAGCGGGCTCGCACCCGCTCCGATTCGGAGCCGGCATTATGTCCGGCTGCGGTCCAGACCGATATCCTGCATCAGCCTGCGGTTCAGTCCGTCCGGCAAGTCGGGTGGCGATTGTCCATTCAGCCACCGCAGCGACTTGTAGTCGGGATCGTGCCCGGCCAGTTTGCCGAGGGTGGTCAAACGGATCTCGTGGTCGGCGACCTGCGGGTGACCGAACAGCCAGGACAGGAGAGTCGAATGGATCGGCATGATGTGCTCCATCTGCTTGAGATTGCATTGCGTGCGTGATGACCAGACCACGCTGCCGCGATGCCGGCGATGAACGGGACCACACCTTGAAGAGAACCGAGTCCCGCGGCGCTCCGGAAATGGCGGAGCGCCGTGGAGTCAATGAGGCCGCGAAATGCGGCGACTCAAAATCGCGACCGCCAGAGCGGCCGTCAGTTCAAATCAGCTTTGTTTGAAAGCAGAAAGGTGCGGAGCCGGGATCGACCGAAATCGACGGCAGCTACCGGGCGCTAAGCCCAATGATAGTTTGATACATCATGCGCACCCTCCTCGCGTGAGAAGTATGTGCTTTGTAGCCGATGGATGCGCGAGTGGTCAATTGCCGCGCGCACGAGGCGCAGGAAATGCGCGCATGCTGTGGCGAGGATGCATCAACGCAGCGGCTCGCTACAAGTATTGCTGCGATACAATCACGCTGAGAGCGTCAGCTTCGTTGTCTTGGTGGCTCCGATGCGATCGTGTAGCGGTCGATTGCCCACAGCCATGTTCCATCGCCTTGCCGCCGTGCGACTTCCGCGGTCACGCTGCCGTCCGGCAGGCGTGTCGAGGTGAGGGCCAAGTCGCCGCATACCAATGCCGGCTGCTGCTCGCCCATCGCGAACTTTCGTCCGCTCGCGACGACCTCGACGAAGTAGCGGCGGATCTCCTCATGGCCGCGCAGCAGGCGGCCCTCGCCGATATCGACCACGGCCTGCGGCTCGAACAGCGCCACCATGCCCTCGACGTCCCCGGCGTGCTGCCGGGCTATGAGCAGCCGTTCCAGATCCTGCGGATCGCGGGCCGGCTGCCGGTCGGTTTGCCCGGTCATGACATCTCCTCGCGGCTGATCGCGCTCCGCCGGGCACAAGGGCGGAGCCGAAGGTTCGGATTGCTACTTCTTGCGGAAGGCGTCGAGGGCGACGACCTGCCCGCCGGCCTTGGCGCTGGCGGCCTTGTCCTCGATAAGGCGCGGCAGATCGTTGAGGTCCTTCGGCGTGACCGGCTTGCCGGCGGCGGTCTCCGCCTCGGCTGCCTCGCCTTCGTGGGTGGTGGTTTCGAACTGTAGGCCAAACTTCACCGACGGGTCGGCAAAGCTGACGATGGCGCGATAGGGGACGCCCAGCCGCTCATGCTTGCCGCCGAAGCTCAGGGTGACGGCGAAACCATCCTCCCCGACCTCGAGGCCCCAGAACTGATGCTGGAGCACGATGGTCATTTCCTTGGGATACTGCGACTTCAGGGCCGGCGCCATCTGCACGCCGGACTCGCCGGTGCGGAAGGTGAGGTAAAAGTGGTGGTCGCCCGGCAGGCCGGTCGTCGCCACCTCGGTCAAGGCGCGCCGCACGACGCCACGCAGGGCATCCTCCACCATCCGGTCATATCGCAACCAGTCCTTGCTCATCAGCCCGGCATTCTCCCCAGCCCGTCGCTTCGACGGGCACGCCAGCAATCCCTGAAGTTCTACTCCAGCTCTTGAATTCAGTGGGGGGCTTTCTGTTGCCCGGCGCCCCCCGGACCGCGCTTACCTATTAGGCAGCGAGAGCCAAACGGCTATTGTCGTTGGCACTTCTAGGTTGGCCCGATAACGGTGGATACCATGCCGGGCGAAAACCTTACCTTTACCACGCGCGTCGATCCTGTTTCGCCCCCATGAGCCGCCGGCCAAGGCCGGTCGGAATTTGGTGGAGGCGCCGGGTACCGCCCCCGGGTCCGCAACGCTTATGCCATAAGGCGTTTATCGCCATAGTCGGTTTCCCGACAGGTCAAATATAGGGACTCTGCCGGGGAATCGAAAGGGTTAACAGCGCGGCAAGGATACACCCCGGGATATGCGTTGTGCGGCCCGCGGATCAGGGGCATAAGGCGCCTGACCGCAACCTGCGAATCAAGCACCGATTCCCATGCCCTTGACCAAAGACCAGCAAGCCGAGATCGACCGCCAGCGTGCCGAAACCGCCGCCACCCGACGCGCCGTTTCGCCGGGCCTTGAGGAGGTGCTCTACCAGGCGTTCCCGGTGCTGGATCACGGCCTCATCCGGGTCATCGACTATATGGGCGACGACGCGGCGGTGGTGCAGGCGGCGCGGGTCTCCTATGGCCGCGGCACCAAGAAAGTGAGCGAGGATCGCGGCCTCATCCACTATTTGATGCGGCACCGGCACTCGACCCCGTTCGAGATGTGCGAGATCAAGTTTCACGTGAAGCTGCCGATCTTCGTGGCCCGGCAATGGATCCGCCACCGCATGGCGAACGTGAACGAGTATTCCGCGCGCTACTCGATCCTGGATCGCGAGTTCTATATCCCGGCGGAGGAGAACCTGGCGGCCCAGTCGGCCAGCAACCGGCAGGGCCGCGGCGACGTGCTGGAGGCCAGGGAGGCCGCGCAGGTGCTTGACCTGCTGCGCACCGACGCGACCCACGCCTATGACCACTACCTCACCATGCTCAACGAGAGCGAGGACGGGCAGAAGGTCGATGAATCCCGCGAGGGCTTGGCGCGTGAGCTCGCACGCATGAATCTCGGGCTCAACTTCTATACCCAATGGTACTGGAAGATTGACCTGCACAACCTCATGCACTTCCTCAGCCTGCGCGCCGATGCCCATGCGCAATACGAGATCCGCGTCTACGCGGACGTGATGGTGGATCTGCTGAAGCGCTGGGTGCCTCTGACCGCCGAGGCGTTCATCGAGCACCGGCTGCAGGGCGTCACTTTGTCCAAGTCCGCCTGGGCCACGATCAGGCGTATGCTGAAGGGTGAAACCGTCACCCAGGAAGCGAGCGGCCTCGGCAAGCGCGAGTGGAACGAGCTGCAGGCGCTCCTGAAGGAGTAAGGTTGGCCGGCGCGAAGCCGAAACTCTATTACAACTCCGCCTGCCCGGTCTGCCGCACCGGGATCGAGCGGCAGCGCGCCACGATGGACGCGCTATTGCCGGAGGGCAGCGGCGCCATCGCGTGGTGCGATATCGCCGAGACGCCGGACGCCGCGCGGGAGATCGACCGCAGCGTCGATCAGGTCCGCCACTCCCTGCACATGGTCGATGAGTCTGGCCGACTGCTGGTCGGCGCCGATGTCGCTATCGCGGTATGGAAGATGACGCCCGGCCGGCGCTGGCTCGGCTGGCTGGCCGGCCTGCCCGGCATCCGTCCCCTCGCGCGCTGGGGCTACGACCGCTTCGCCGACCGCCTGTTCGCCTGGAACAAGCTGCACGGGCGCTGGTAATTCCGTCCGGCACAATATAACAATATAGATACTTCTTTATTCTGGAGGCGTGGATGCCGCACCTCGGCCGGCTGCTCACCGAATCCGTGATCTATGAACCGGAATATGGCGGGGGTCTGTGCAACCACCTGCCGATGGCGCTGATCGCGCTTGACCAGATCGGCGCGAGCCCGAGCCGGCTGGATGATTATCGCCGCACGCATGTGTCCTGGCTGGAGGTGCTGCCGGACGGCGACGGCGCGGCGTCGGGCGCATGGCCGTTCCGCAAGGCCAATCACGCGGCCTTCCGCGATCTGCAGGCCGATTTCCGGCAGCGCATCGCGCGCGAGGGGTGGGAGCAAGTCCTGCGCGCGGTGCTGCCGGATTTGGCGCCCGGCCTGTCGGCGGCGGCCCTCCATGGCCTGATCCGCACCGCGATGGGCCTGGTGGCGCGGCATGATGGCGAGATCGCGGCCGGCTTGGCCTATTGGGCCGCCCATTGGCAGCGGCTCGGGATCGTGCTCGCCGCGCCACCGGGCAACGTGCCCTCCGCCGATGCCACGGCCTTGCTGGAACGGCTGCGCGGCGATGCGCGTTTCGCGTTCGATCCCAAACGGGCGCCGGACCTGATCGACGACGCGCTGCTTGCGGTCGGCGCATTGGAGGGTTTCGACGAGGTCATCCACTGGCTTGACGCGGGACACTGCGGACTGGCCGATCTGGCACGCGCGGCCGGCATCCTCTATGCGGCGACCGGCGACTTCACCGCCCTGCACACGGTAACCGGGGCGCAAGCAGCCGGCGTGTTGCTGCCTTTCGCGCCTGAGCCGAAGCGGCTGCTGCCCTGGCTGTGGCAGGGGCAGGCCGCCGCCTATATCGCGCTCGGCCGTCCGCCGATTCCGGATCCCCAGACCATCGATTCCTGGCGCACCGCCGATATGCCGACTTGGCCTGAATTGCTGCAGAAGGCGCTGACGGAAGAGGACGAGCACACGGTCAAGCTGTGCTACGCCGCCTTTGCGCTCGGCCGGTCCACCGGCGATCGCCTGTTCCGCTGGCTCGCCGCGCGCGAGCTTGGCACGCTTGAGGAGATCGGCCTGCCGGCCTGGCGGGTCTGACCCGCTACTGGATGACGATGCGCGGGCCCTGGCGGGCTTGCGCGCCGGAGAGCGTGGTCCAGATCCGCTCGGCGATCCCGCGATAGGCGGCGGCGTGCGGCGATTGCGGCTGGCTGACCACGATCGGGTTGCCGCCATCGGAGGTCTCGCGGATCGCGATGTCGAGCGGGATCTCGCCGAGGAAGTCGACGCCGAACCGCTCCGCTTCCCGGCGCGCGCCGCCATGGGCGAAGATGTCGCTGCGGTGGCCGCAATGCGGGCAGGAGAAGTAGCTCATGTTCTCGATGATGCCGAGCACCGGCACATCGACCTTGCGGAACATGTTGAGGCCCTTCTTGGCGTCGAGCAGCGCGATGTCCTGCGGGGTCGACACGATGACGGCGCCGGAGAGCGGCACGTTTTGCGACATGGTGAGCTGGGTGTCGCCGGTGCCCGGCGGCAGGTCGCAGACCAGCACGTCCAGATCGCCCCAGGCGACGTCGCGCAGCAATTGCGTGATCGCGCTCATCACCATCGGGCCACGCCAGATCATCGGCGTCTCTTCGTCGATCAGGAAGCCCATCGACATCACCTTGATGCCGTGATTCGACATCGGCTCCATCACCTTGCCGTCCTTGCTGGTCGGCCGGCCCTTGATGCCCATCATGCGCGGCTGCGAGGGGCCGTACACGTCAGCGTCGAGCAGCCCGACCTTCAGGCCATTGGTGTGCAGCGCCAGAGCGAGGTTCACCGCGGTGGTCGATTTGCCGACGCCGCCCTTGCCGCTCGCCACCGCGATGATGTGCTTGATGCCGGGCAGGCTGAGCCGGCTACCGCCCGCTTGGCCCTGAGCTTGTCCATGAGCGTGCCCATGAGCATGGCCGTGCGCTTGCGGGCGCTGCGGGCCGGTGGAGCGCTGCGCCGTCTGCGGAGCGCCGCGATGGGCGGTGAGCACGATCGTGGCGCTCAGCGCTCCGGGCAGATCCATGATCGCCTTCTCGGCGGCCTTGCGAACCGGCTCCATCACCGGCGCCTGCGCCGGGTCCACCTCGATGGCAAACCCGACATGGCCGTCGCGCACCATCAGGCCGCTGACCATTCCGGCGGTCACGATGTCGCCACCCTGGGGCACGCGGATGGCCCGCAGGGCGTCCATGATCTGGGATTCGGTCAAGGCCATGCTTGAAACACCTTTGGCGGCGGACGATATGCCATCTGTCCGGCCGCCCACGAGGGCAACCAGGCGGCTTACCCACATTGCGCGACCGGCGCGCCCCTGTCATATAAGGCCGCGGGTCGGCGATGCAATTCATATCGCGGCCGGTCCGGAGGCTTCGGCGGAAGCTTGGGATTCCGCCGTAACAAGCATAAAGTTTCCGAGAACTAGCTGGAGTGATCATGTCTTGGAATAATCAGGGCGGCCCGTGGGGCGGCGGTGGTGGTCAGGGGGGCGGGGGAAGCCCGTGGTCGCGTGGCCCCGGTGGCGGCGGTCAGCCGCCCGATTTCGAGGAGATGCTGCGCCGCGGCCAGGATCGCATGAAAAACCTGGTCCCGGGCGGCATGGGTCCCGGCAAGGTCGGGGCCCTGATCGCGGGCGTGGCCGTGGTGCTGTGGCTGGCGAGTGGGCTCTACCAGGTTCAGCCGGCGGAGCGCGGCGTGCCCCTGGTGTTCGGCCAGTTCAAGGGCGAATTGACCGATCCCGGCTTGCACTGGAATTGGCCGGCCCCGATCGGCAGCGTGCTGACCCCGAACGTCTCCGCGCAGAACACGGTGGAGATCGGTTTCCGCACCGGCGCCTCCAGCAGCAGTAACTTCGACGACGAGAGCCTCATCCTCACGGGCGATGAGAACATCATCCAGGTTGAGGCGGTGGTGCAGTGGTTCATCGACGATGTGCAGAAATACCTGTTCGAGATTCGCGACCCGAACGAGGCGCAAAGCCCGGACGCCCTCAAGCATGATACGGTGAAGAACGCCGCCGAGGCCGCGATCCGCGAGATCATCGGCGCTTCGCCGTTCGAGCTGGTCATCACCGGCGAGGGGCGCGAGCAGGTGGGCAAGCAGGCCCAGGCCCTCGCGCAGAGCATCCTGGATGCCTACAATGCCGGCATCCAGATCGAGCGCCTGTCGCTGCAGCGCTCCTACGCGCCGCAGGAAGTCGCCGATGCCTTCCGCGACGTGGTGCGCGCCGGCCAGGATGCCCAGACGGCGGTGAACCAGGCGACAGCCTACAAGAACCAGGTGACGCAGGAGGCTCTCGGGCAGGCGAGCCAGATCAAGAGCCAGGCCGAGGGCTACCGCGCCGAGAAGATCGCGATCTCGGCCGGTGACACGCAGCGTTTCATTCAGGTCTACGAGCAGTACAAGCAGAACCCCGCGGTCACCTCCAGGCGCCTCTATCTCGAGACGCTGGAGCAGATCATGGGGAACATGACCAAGGTCCTCATCGACACGGAGCAGGGCGGCGCTGTGCCCTACCTGCCGCTCGACCAGCTCATGCGCCAGCAGCCGCAGCCCACATCCTCTCAGCCGCCCGCCGGCACGACACCTCTGCCTTCTACGGGCACGGGCACGGGCACGACCGCCACGGGCGCCGCGACGACAGGGAGCACCAATTGATGAACCGACGTCTGACCGCTGCGATCATCGCCGTTGTGATCGTCCTGGTCGTGGCCTATTCCGCGACCTTCTTCGTGCACCAGTCGCAGAATGCGGTGGTCGTCCGCTTCGGCAAGCTGGTCGACGTGGTCGAGAACGATGCCGGCCTGCACTGGCGCGTACCGTTCGTGGACCAGGTCACCTATATCGACCGGCGCGTCATCAATATCGACGCGCCCTCGTTCGAGCTGCTGACCCGCGACCAGAAGTTCCTGGTGGTATCGGCCTATGTCCGCTACCAGATCGAGGATCCCAGCAAGTTCTATCGCGTGGCGCGGGTCGAGCAGACGGCCGAGCGCCGGCTGGTGATCGCCCTCAACGAGACGCTGCGCGACCAGATCGGCGCGGCGCCGTTGCGCGACATCCTCTCCGAGCGGCGCGCCGACCTGATGGCCGACGTGACGGCGCGGCTCAAGCCGGCGGGCGACGTGTTCGGGATCAAGGTCGTCGACGTGCGGTTCAAGCGCATGGATTTCCCGCAGCAGAACAGCGAGGCGGTCTACAACCGCATGCGCACGCAACGCGCCCAGGAGGCGACGCGCATCCGCGCCGAAGGCGCGGCCAGGGCGCAGGAGATCAGGGCCCAGGCCGACCGCGACCGCACGGTCCTGCTGGCCGAGACGCAGAAGCAGGCCCAGATCATGCGCGGCGAGGGCGATGCCGAGGCGACCCGGATCTACAACGAGGCGTTCTCGCAAGATCCGGAATTCTTCGACCTCTACCGCTCCCTGCAGGCTATGCGCACCGGCCTCACCGGCAACAACACGACCTTCGTAGGCTCGCCCAAGGGCGATTTCTTCCGGTTCTTCGAGGAGACCGGAGGCAACGGCCAGCTTCCGCAACAATAGCTCTCATGACGGGTTTGTGATCGGAAAGAGCGGTCGATTGGCCTCTTTTGAGGATTATGATGGGGGCGGAGCGCCGGAACCGGGGCGGCGCGTTTGGCGACAGCGCGGAGGACACTTTGAACGCGAACACCACCAGGTTCCACCGCAGCCAGAGCCGCGCGGTTGCGCGGGCGGCGGCTGAGAATGCAACCGTCGGCATGTGGCTGAGGCTCGCGCTGGCCGCCGCGCTCACGATGCTGGCGTTGCTATGGACGCAGCAGGCGTTCGCGCGATCGGCGCCGGAGAGCTTTGCCGACCTGGTTGAACAGGTGATCCCCGCCGTGGTGAACGTCTCCAGCACACAGAAGGTGCCGCAAAGCCAGCAGATGCAGGACCTGGACGAGATGTTCCGGGATTTCCTGGATCGGCGCGAGGGCCAGCCGCAACAGCGGCCGCCGCGCGGCGGAAGCTCGCTCGGCTCCGGCTTCATCATCGATCCGGCCGGCTACATCGTCACCAACAACCACGTGATCGAGGACGCCGAGGAGATCCTGGTTCTCACCCACGACAACGAGGAGCTGAAGGCCACCATCGTCGGCCGTGACGAGAAGACCGACCTGGCCCTGCTCAAGGTGGACGCGAAGCGGCCGCTGCCGGCACTCAAGTGGGGTGATTCCGAGGCGCTCCGGATCGGCGACTGGGTGATGGCGATCGGCAATCCCTTCGGCCTGGGCGGGTCGGTCACCGCGGGCATCGTGTCGGCGCGCCAGCGCGACATCAATTCCGGACCCTACGACGACTACATCCAGACCGACGCGTCCATCAACCGCGGCAATTCCGGCGGCCCGATGTTCAACATGAACGGCGAGGTGGTGGGCATCAACACCGCGATCTTCTCGCCCTCCGGCGGCTCGGTCGGCATCGGCTTTGCCATCCCCTCGAATCTCGCCAAGCCGATCATGGCGCAGATCAAGGAGTTCGGTAAGCCGAAGCGCGGCTGGCTCGGTGTGCGCATCCAGACCGTGAGCCCCGAACTGGCGGAAGGCCTGCGGCTCAAGGAGCCGAAGGGGGCCCTGGTCGCGAGCGTCACCAAGGACGGCCCGGCGGACAAGGCCGGCATCAGGCAGGGCGACGTGGTGCTGCGGTTCGACGGCAAGGAGATCACGCAGATGCGCGGCCTGCCTCGCATCGTGGCGGAGACCGAGACCGGCAAGACCACGGACGTGGTGATCTGGCGCAAGGGCGCTGAAGTGAACCTGAGGGTCACGGTCGGCGAGCTGACCGAGGAAGCGGAGCAGAAGACCCTGGCCAGCATCGAGGCGCCGCCGAGCCCGTCGGCCACCATCGACCTGCTGGGCCTGAAGCTGTCCGCCATCACCGATGAACTGCGCCAGAAACACCAGATTCCGGCCGATGCCGAAGGCGTCGTCGTCGTCGATGTGGCGCAGAGCGGGCCGGCGGCGGAGAAGGACATGCGCCCCGGGGACGTGATCGCGGAGGTGGACCAGAAGGCCGTGACCTCGCCGGAAGAAGTCAGCCAGCGCGTCAAGGCCGCGCAGGACAACGGCTACCGAGTGGTCACGCTGCTGGTCAACCGCGGCGGCGAGTTCCAGTGGATCGCGCTGAAGATCACGCAATAACCGCTTAGAACGCGTAGCCCTTCAGCACCGCCCGGCCTTTCACTTCGACGAAGAGGCGGGCGCCGCCGAGGTATCGCTCGGCAAACGCCTGTTCGACGGGCCGTTGGCCATCGTGGACGAAGACGCACCCCCCCGGCGCCACCAGTTGGGATGCGGCGTGGATGCTTTGCATCCGACCGGGCTGGGTATCGCTATGGCCGGCGGGTCCGTCCACCAGGATGACGTCCCAGCGGCGGCTCGCAATCCCGGCTGGCAAATCCATGGCGAGTTCCGCCGGCTGATCCAGCAGCGTGCGCCATTCGGACACCTTGGTGCGGTACTGCACGTCGTGGACGCGCGCCGTGGCGAGCCTTGCGCGCGCGTCGGCAGCCCACCGCGGATTGTCCTCAAGGAAGGCGGTGGTGCCGCCGCGGTTGACCTTCTCCCAGAAAGGTGAATCGTTGCCGCATCCGAACACCAGCAGGGCGCAGCCGGGCCTCTCGTGGATCGCGGCCACGATCGGGCGGAGTTCCACCGCTTCCAGTTGGACATTGGCGAGCGCATCGGCGCCGAGGCCAAGCTGCTCGCCAAGATCGGCGCGCAGCCGCTCGGCGAAGGTGGCGAGATGCTCCTTGAAGCGAGCCCAGGGAACGCCACTGGCATCGCCGAACGGCCAAGGGCCGCCGTCGAAGCGGCCTCTGCCGCCGAGCTCCCCCGTCAGATCGTCGAGCAAGGCCAGGAAGCGCCGGCGCTCCGGCTCGATCCTGGCGAGCGTTCTTGCCCGGATGATCTCCCTGGGGACGTTGCGTGCCCGAAGCGCGGCGACCGCATCGCGCACCGCCGCCGGCTCGGGCTCGCAGACGATGCAGTATTCGGGATCGAAGAAGACGTCGCGGCCGCCTTTCGATGGCGTGCTGACCACCGGCAACCCAGCCAGCATGTACTCCATGGAGGCGTAGCTGGAGCCTTCAATCTCGGAGAGGATGAGTCCGACGGCGGCGCGGCTGAGCGCACCATTCACCTGCTCGTGCGACATTGGAACCGGCAGGCCGTCGACCATCTCGTTCAGCAGCGCATGGTCAGGATTCCGGGCGATGGTTTCCGCATACAGGCCGCGGAACCGCTCGCGTCGCTCGGCGCTTGGATCCACATAGGCCACATAGGCAACACGCGGGACAGCGGCGGCCAGTTCATGGCGCTTCACCGGCATGAAGCGGGCATTGTAGACCGCATCGAATTCCACCTCGGCATGCGCAAGCGGGCGGAAGATTCGGTCTGAGACCATGAAGTTCTTGTTGAGGAAGATGGCGGGCAGGCCGACTTCCTGCAGCAGCGCCGTCTCCGCGGGCGTGTTGCAGATGAAACGGAAGCGATGATTCGGATAGTGCCCGACGTGATCGAGGAATTCCCGCCTGATCGTTTGCGGTGGCCCGTGACGCTCTATGGACCAGGTCGGAAAGATCACGAAACCTGCTTTGCTGTTGCCGTAGTGACGGGCAAATGCGCTCGCAATCCCTAGATTCTCGTGACGGGAAATGCCCGCGAGCAAGACCGGGGGCTCGGCCGACAGCAGACGCGCCGGCCCGAAGCCGCCCAGGTCGCGCGGCTTTTGCGTGGCGCGGCGGTGTGCGTGGCGCCGCCCCATAGCCATGGTGCCGCGCCGCTTCTTGGGACCCTTCGGCCCGGCATCGCGCCCGAGTGCACGCTCCAGGCGTTTTCTGATGGCGCGTAGTATGAGCTTCTTGAGCCGCAAGGCGGAGGTCCTGGTATAGTGCCGGCCGGCGGTGGTGGGCGGTCGCCGAATCGTTCTTACCAAATTCCTTGGTGGCGCATTTTGGGGGAGAATCGCGATGAAGGACAAGTTGCCAAGTCTGGCCTGGAGTGGCCAGCAAACGGCACCCAGCGAGCCCTCGCCCGTATGCTGACTCAATTCGCCGGCGTTCGGCCGCCACGGGTCGCGGTCGTGATCGGCTGCCACGATCAGGCGGCCTATGTCGAGGCGGCGATCCGCTCCGTCGCGGCGCAGAGCTACCAGGATTTCGAATGCGTCGTCATCGACGACAGCTCCAGCGACGGCAGTTCCGGCCAGATCCAGGAGACGCTCGCGTCGCTCGGGGATGCCCGCTTTCGCGCCATCCTGCGCAGCGAGAACGGCGGCCAGATGGTGACCATGCTGGAGGGGCTGGATGCCACGTCCGGCCCGTTGATTGCCTTTCTCGATGCCGACGACCTCTGGCATCCGGCGTTCCTGGAGCGGCATGTCCTGGCGCACCTGTCGGAGCAGGGCGTGGCCGCGGTGTCGTGCTCGAACCTTGCCGTCATTGACGCAGAGGGCGTTCAACTTTCCGGCGGCCGGCCGAACTTCATCGGCGGCGACCCCCGAAGATCGCCCGGCAAGCACAAGTTCCGGGAGGAGAAGCTCGACACCGAAACACGCCTGTTCGTCGAGCGGGACATTGTTGACCGCTGGCTCTGGTCTGCGACCTCGGCCATGATGTTCCGTCGTGTCGTCATCGACATCCTTCGCCCCGCCCGTCCGGAGCGCCTGCGCATCTGCACGGACCATTATCTCGCCAGGGCGAGCCACATGCTCGGCGGTACTGTCCGCATCGAGCGCAGCCTGGGCTGCCACCGGCTGCATAGCGGCAACGGGCTCGCCCGCAACAGGGTGCTCGGCGACAGGACCGCGCTCGGCCGGCCGCCCGAGGAGATCATCGCTGCCTCTCGCGAGGCGTTCGTCGAGCGTCTGTGCAGCATGGCGGAGGAGCTCTGCGCGATGCTGCCGCCCGCCTACCTTCGCAAGCTGCTGGTGGCGAATGCCGGGCCGGAGGGCGCGTCCGCGCTGGCGAAGTCCAGTGCCGGCGCAAGATTCATCATGTCTACCAAGTCGCAGCCGGGCTCCGGCGAGGCTCCGCCGCCAGTCCGCCCCCAGGCCAAGCCGCGCGTCAGGCGCCACCGCCTGGCCGACTGGATGATGCCAGGACGCAATCGCGCGAAGACATCGGACTAGCGAGACGCCGCGGGTCAATCCCGCGTCACGAAATCCGCGCGCTTGTAGCCCTGCAGATAGAGCAGCCCGGTTGGCCCGGCATAGTCCAGCCACACGGGAACCGCCTGCTTCACCTTGGGCTTGCCGCAGAAGGCGATGCCCAGGCCGGCCTGCTTCAGCATCGGGATGTCGTTGGAGCCGTCGCCGATCGCGAGGGTCTCCGGCTGCGCCAGGCCGCGCTCCGCGGCGAGCCGGCGCAGCGCCTCCACTTTGCCGGCGGGATCGATGATCGGCGGCGGAATGCGCCCGCTGAGCCTGCCGTCCACCACCTCCAGGTCGTTGGCGATATCGCAATCGAAGCCGATCAGCGCGCGCACGCGGCTGGTGAAATAGGTGAAGCCGCCGGAGACCAGGGCAGTGTAGGCGCCGTGGGCGCGCATGGTGGCGATGGCGATCTTCATGCCGGGTGTCGGCTCGACCTTGCTCCAGGTCTTGGCGAGGGCATCGAAGGGCAGGCCGCGCATCAGCTCCATGCGCGCGATCAAGGTGTCGGTGAAGCTCATCAGACCGTTGACCGACTGGAGCGTCAGGTTGTCGATCTCCGCCTTGTGAGGCGTGAAGGTGGAAAGCTCATCCAGCGTCTCGCCGATGATGGCGGTCGCATCCATGTCGGACAGCAGCAGCTTCTTCCGCCGCCCCGCCGCACGCAGGACGTTGACGTCGACCGGAACATCGATCAGGCGCCGCCGGATCTCCTCCAGCGCCGCGACCTCATCGCCCTCGAACGGTATTTCCCCCGCGCGCTCCGCATCAAGCCAGATCAGCGGCTTCGTTTGCGCGCCGGCGGCCTGCAGGCCGTGATTGACCCGCTCGATCAAGGCCGGTGTAAGCTCCGCCGCATCGGGAGCGCAAATGAGCGACAATACGAACGTCATGACGAGCGGGGGTATAAGCGACGGGACGGGGGGGCACAAGCCGGTCGTGGTCGTCGCCGGCCCCACGGCGGGCGGCAAGTCCGCGCTGGCGGCCCGCCTGGCGCGCGAATTCGGCGGCATCGTCGTCAATGCGGATTCCATGCAGGTTTATCGCGACCTGCCGGTCCTGACCGCTCAGCCAGATCCCGCGGAGATGTCTGCCGTGCCGCATCGGCTCTATGGGTTTCTGGCGCTCAACGATGTGTGCTCGGCGGAGCGCTGGGCGATGCTGGCGCGGAGCGAAATCGACGCGGCGCATGGCGCGGGCAAGCTGCCGATCCTGTGCGGCGGCACCGGCTTCTACCTGCGTGCGCTGATGCAAGGCTTCTCGCCGATGCCGGGCGTGCCGGCGGAGGTACGCCAAGCGGCGCGTGACCTGCTGGATGAGATCGGATCGGCCGCCTTGCGCGAGCGCTTGGCGGCCGGCGATCCGGAGAGCGCCGCGCGGCTGCATGCCAATGACCGCCAGCGCATCGTGCGCGCCTGGGAAGTGCTGCAGGCGACCGGCACGCCGCTCTCCGCGTGGCAGAAGCTGCCGCCGACCGCGCCAGGCGATCTCCAGTTCCTCTCCCTTGTGGTGCTGCCCGAGCGCGCGGCGCTCTATCGCGCCTGCGACCGGCGCTTCCTCGCCATGCTGGAGCGCGGGGCTGTGGCCGAGGTGCGGCGCGTGCTCGAGCGCCGCCCCGGTCTCTACCGGCCGGACCGAGCGCCGCCGGAAGGCGGCGCCAAGGCGCTCGGCTTCTGGGCCTTGGCCCGGCATGCCTGGGAGGGCTCGGAGGTCACCGGAGAAACCGTCGCCGCAGTGCAGCAGCAGACCCGGAATTATGCCAAACGACAGATGACCTGGTTGCGCAATCAAATGCCAGATGGGAATTTTATAACTCCAGAGCAGCTTGATATGCAATTTTCAGAAAGTAACTATGCAGGAATCCGCCAGAAAATTCGCGGTTTCCTGTTGACCGGGGGGTGATCAGCCACTAGGTTCCGCCGGCCCGTGGCGGAAAAGGCCGCGCGGCAGCTATTTTTGCATCGTAGAGCGGGCGGGAAGGAGCGCTTGCCATGGCGACGGAACCCATCACTGGCGCGGATATCGTGATAAGAGCCCTGGTGGATCAGGGCGTTGAGGTCATTTTCGGATATCCCGGCGGGGCCGTCCTTCCGCTCTATGACGCGCTATTCAAGCAGAACCAGATCCGCCACATCCTGGTCCGGCATGAGCAGGCTGCGGTTCATGCCGCAGAGGGTTATGCGCGCTCGACCGGCAAGGTGGGCGTGGTGCTGGTGACGTCCGGCCCGGGCGCGACCAATGCGGTCACCGGCCTGACCGACGCGCTGATGGATTCCGTGCCGGTCGTGTGCCTGACCGGGCAGGTGCCGACGCACCTGATCGGTAACGACGCGTTCCAGGAAGCCGATACGACCGGCATCACCCGGCCGGTCACCAAGCACAATTACCTGGTCAAGTCGATCACCGACCTGTCGCGCGTGGTCCACGAGGCGTTCCACGTCGCGCGCAGCGGCCGCCCAGGCCCGGTGGTGGTCGACCTGCCCAAGGACATCCAGCAGGCGAAGCACGAATACGCCAATCACGCCAATCAGCGGCACCGCTCCTACAACCCTCAGGTAAAGCCGGATCGCGCGCTGATCGAGCGTGCGGTCGAGATGATGGCCCAGGCCCAGCGGCCGCTGTTCTATATCGGCGGCGGCGTGGTCAACTCCGGCCCGGCGGCCTCACAGATGCTGACCGAGCTCGTGCGCCTGACGGGCTTTCCCTGCACGCAGACGCTGATGGGCCTGGGCGCCTTCCCGGCGTCGGACCCGCTCTCGCTCGGCATGGTCGGCATGCACGGCATGTACGAATCCAATCACGCGATGCATGACTGCGACCTGATGATCAATATCGGCGCGCGGTTCGACGACCGCGTGACGGGAAGGCTGACGGCGTTCTCGCCGGGCTCGAAGAAGATTCACGTCGACATCGATCCATCCTCCATCAACAAGAACATCCATGTCGACCTCGCGATCGTGGGCGATGTCGGCCACGTGGTGGAGGACATGCTGCGCGTGTGGAAGGCGCGCCAGGCGAAGCCGAACGGCAAGGCGCTGGCCGGCTGGTGGGACCAGATCAGCAAGTGGCGCGCGCGCGAATGCCTGCGCTATCGCCCATCCGACGAGGTGATAAAGCCGCAATACGCGCTGCAGCGTCTCTACGACGCGGTGAAGGGCCGCGACTTCTACATCACGACCGAAGTCGGCCAGCACCAGATGTGGGCCGCCCAGTTCATCAAGTTCGAGAAGCCCAACCACTGGCTGACCTCCGGCGGGCTCGGCACGATGGGCTATGGCCTGCCGGCGGCGATCGGCGTGCAGATCGCGCATCCCGAGGCATTGGTCATCGACGTGGCCGGCGAAGCCTCGATCCTCATGAACATCCAGGAGATGTCGACCGCGGCGCAGTATCGCCTGCCGGTGAAGATCTTCATCATGAACAACCGCTGGATGGGCATGGTGCGCCAGTGGCAGGAACTGCTCCACGGCGGGCGCTATTCCGAGAGCTACAGCGACGCGCTGCCGGATTTCGTGAAGCTGGCGGACGCGTTCGGCTGGACCGGCCTGCGCGCGACCAAGCCCGCGGAGATGGACGATATCATTAAAACCATGATCGAGACGCCGGGTCCGGTGATCGTCGATGTCGCGGTCGATGAGAAGGAGAACTGCTTCCCGATGATTCCGTCGGGCTCGGCCCACAACGAGATGCTCCTGGGACCGGAGGATCAGAGGGAAAGCCCGATCTCCGAAGAAGGGATGGTGCTGGTGTGACGCGCGCGATTCCGTTGCGTCGTCGCGATCCGGCCAAGAAGGGGGCTGAAGGGGTGCAGCAGCAGATCGAGCGTCATACGATTTCGGTGATGGTGGACAACGAGGCCGGCGTCCTGGCGCGCGTCATCGGCCTGTTCTCCGGACGCGGCTACAATATTGAAAGCCTGACCGTCGCCGAAGTCGATGCGCAGCGCCATTTCTCGCGCATCACCATCGTCACCAGCGGCACGCCGATGATCATCGAGCAGATCAAGAACCAATTGCGCCGCCTGGTGCCGGTCCATCGGGTCAGCGATCTGACCATCGATGGGCCTTCGCTCGAGCGCGAGCTTATTCTGGTGAAGGTCAACGGAACCGGCGAGAAGCGCGTTGAATCCCTGCGCATCGCCGACATCTTCCGAGCGCGGGTCGTGGATTCGACGATCGAATCCTTCGTGTTCGAGATGACCGGCTCGACCGAAAAGCTGAATGCCTTCATCAACCTGATGCAGCCGCTGGGCCTGGTCGAGGTGTCGCGCACCGGCGTGGTCGCGATCGCGCGCGGCTCGGAAGCGATCTAGGAAGACTGCGATGACTGATTTCAGCCTGTCGCAGGGTATCTCGGTGCTGGCCGCGTTCGCGGCGGTCCATCTGCTGGTTGCGGCAAGTCCCGGCCCCGCATTCCTGGCGGTGTCGCGCACGGCGATCAGCACGTCGCGTTCGGCCGGCTTGATCGCGGCAGCGGCCATGGCAACCGGCGCGCTGATCTGGGCGGTCGCGGCCTTCTTCGGCCTGCATCTGCTGTTTGCCCAGGCGCCGTGGCTCTACGATGCGCTGCGCCTCGGCGGTGCTGCCTACCTGGTCTATCTCGGGCTCGGCATGCTGCGCGACGCGTGGCGGGGCGGGAGCGGAGAGGGTAAGGCTATCAAGCTTGCGCCGGGGAGGCACGCGACGTTCGTGCATTGCCTGGCTGTGCAGCTGTCGAATCCCAAGGCGGCCGTTTTCTTCGGCTCGATCTTCGTGACGCTCCTGCCCGCCACGGCACCGTTGTGGGTGAAGGGCGCGGCGCTCGCGATCCTCGCGATGAACGAGTTCGGATGGTACGCCTTGGTGGCCCTGGTGCTGTCGGCGCCGCGAGCCCGGCGGATCTATGGCAATGCCAAGCGCGCCCTCGACGCGCTGTTCGGCGGGTTCTTGACGGCGTTGGGCGTGAAGCTGGCGCTGGAACGGTGATGCTGGGCCAAGGCCCGATGGTTTTGAAGTCAAGGAGAGGGACATGAGAGTCTATTACGATCGCGACGCCGACGTGAACCTGATCAAGGGAAAGAACGTCGCTGTCGTGGGCTACGGCAGCCAGGGCCACGCCCACGCGCTGAACCTCAAGGACAGCGGCGTCAAGGAAGTGCGCGTTGCGCTGCGGCCCGGCTCCGCCTCCGCCAAGAAGGCGGAGAACGCTGGCCTCAAGGTCATGACGCCGGCCGAGGCCGCCAAGTGGGCCGACCTGGTCATGATCCTGACGCCCGACGAGCTGCAGGCGAAGCTCTACAGCGAGGATCTCGCGCCCAACATGAAGCAGGGCGCGGCGCTTGCCTTCGCGCACGGCCTCAACATCCACTTCAAGCTGATCGAACCGCGCGCCGATCTCGACGTGCTGATGATCGCGCCCAAGGGACCCGGCCACACCGTGCGAAGCGAGTATGTGAGGGGCGGCGGGGTGCCGTGCCTGGTCGCGGTCGCGCAGAACGCGTCGGGCAACGCCCTGGAACTGGGTCTCTCCTACGCCAGCGCGATCGGCGGTGGCCGCTCGGGCATCATCGAGACGAATTTTCGCGAGGAATGCGAGACCGACCTGTTTGGCGAGCAGGTTGTCCTGTGCGGCGGCCTGACCGCCCTCATCCAGGCGGGCTACGAGACCCTGGTCGAGGCGGGCTACGCGCCGGAGATGGCCTATTTCGAGTGCCTGCACGAGGTGAAGCTGATCGTCGACCTGATCTACGAGGGCGGCATCGCCAACATGCGCTACTCGATCTCCAACACGGCGGAATACGGCGACTATACGCGCGGCCCGCGCATCGTGACCGAGGAGACCAAGCGCGAGATGAAGCGCGTCCTCGATGACATCCAGTCGGGCCGCTTCGCGCGCGACTGGGTGCAGGAGTGCAATGCGGGCCAGCCGAGCTTCAAGGCCATGCGCCGCCGCGCCGCCGAGCATCCTATCGAGGATGTCGGCGCCAAGCTGCGCGCCATGATGCCGTGGATCGCCAGCAATCGCCTGGTGGACAAGAGCAAGAACTGATCGGCGAGGACGCCAGTTGATCCGGCTGCGAGGGCCGATCGCTCCATCGGCCCTCGCCTTGATTCACGCGCCAATTTCACTCTTGTCTTGACTTGCAAGCGAGGGGTAAAAGCATAGCCGGCCAGCCGGGGGAACCGACCTGCTGAGTCGCGAACAGGCCGGCCTCTTCGGCATATCTGACGCGGTCTCCTGTACCGTGGCGCATCAGCCTGCCGCCCCCCGAAAGCAGCGCGGCTTTGCAGAACGGGCTCGCTGCCCAGCGTCTCCGGTAACCTATTATCAGGAAAGACGCGGGTAGGTTGAACGGGTACCCTTGAGTCTGAGTGAGACGGGTGAATTTGGATGTTTTCTAAGCTGGTGGGCATGTTCTCGTCCGATATGGCGATCGACCTGGGGACGGCGAACACCCTTGTATACGTGAAGGGCCGCGGGATCGTCCTCAACGAACCATCCGTCGTCGCCATCGCCGATACCCGGGGAAAAAAGCACGTTTTAGCTGTCGGCGACGAAGCCAAGCTGATGCTGGGCCGAACCCCCGGTAATATCCAGGCAATCCGCCCCCTGCGGGACGGCGTCATCGCCGATTTCGAGGTCGCGGAGGAGATGATCAAGCACTTCATCCGCAAGGTCCACAACAACCGCAGGTCGTTTGCCCGGCCGCAGATCATCGTCTGCGTTCCCTCCGGCTCGACCGCGGTCGAGCGGCGCGCCATCCAGGAATCCGCGGAATCGGCCGGCGCCAGCAAGGTCTGGCTGATCGAGGAGCCGATGGCGGCGGCGATCGGCGCCGGTCTGCCGGTGACGGAGCCGACCGGCTCCATGGTGGTGGATATCGGCGGCGGCACGACCGAGGTGGCCGTCCTGTCCCTGGGCGGCATCGTCTATTCGCGGTCCGTGCGGGTCGGCGGCGACAAGATGGACGAAGCCATCATCGGCTATATCCGCCGCAATCATAACCTGCTGGTCGGCGAAGGCTCCGCCGAGCGCATCAAGAAGGAAATCGGCTCCGCCTGCCCGCCGGAAGACGGCGAGGGCAAGGTCATGGAGATCAAGGGCCGCGACCTGATGAACGGCGTGCCGAAGGAGCTGGTGATCACCGAGCGGCAGGTGGCCGAGGCCCTGGCCGAGCCGGTCGGGGCCATCATCGAGGCGGTCAAGGTCGCGCTCGAGCACACCGCCCCGGAACTGGCCGGGGATATCGTGGACAAGGGTATCGTCCTGACCGGGGGCGGCGCGCTGCTCGCCAACCTCGACTACGTGCTTCGCCACGCCACCGGCCTTCCGGTCTCGGTGGCCGACGACGCGCTGTCCTGCGTGGCCCTCGGAACCGGCCGCTGTCTTGAGGACATCAAGGCACATCGACACGTTTTGATCAGCATGTATTAACCACGATCGGCTAGCATGGCCGCAGTTTTCCTTTGCGGCCATGGTCAGCCTGTGGAAAAATTGCAGAACGAACGGGATTTCAAGGCCTTGGCGGCTTGCGTGAATTCCCGGAGGGTGGAACGTGAAACAGCGTTCTAGCGCTATCGGCGCGACTTCCCCCCTGAAGGTGTGGTTCCAGCGGTTTTCTTTCGTCCTGCTGACCATCGCGGCTTTCGGGGTGCTGCTGATCGGCAAGGCGGATACCGTCATGCTGTCGCGGGCCCGCGTCTGGGTGGCCGACACGGTCGGGCCCTTCATCCACGTCGTCTCCGCGCCGGTCGAGACGGCGCGGGAAACCGCGAGCGAGGTCCAGTCCTATTTCGCGCTGAAGCAGCGGGTCGAGATCCTGCAGCGCGAGAATCAGGCGCTCCGGGATTGGGAGCAGCAGGCGCGTACGCTGAAGGCGGAGAACGAATCCCTGCGCGCGCTGCTGAACATGGCGTCGAGCCCGCGCATCAGCTTCATCAGCGCGCCGGTCATCGCCGACGCCTCGTCCGGATTCGTGCGCGGGGTCATCGCGCTGGCCGGGCGGGACCAAGGCGTGGTGAAAGGCCAAGCCGCCATGGTCGGCAACGGCATCGTCGGGCGCGTGCAGGATGTCGGCGAGCGCGTTTCGCGTATCATGCTGCTGACCGACATCAACAGCCGCCTGCCGATCCTGATCGAGCGTACGCGCGACCAGGCCGTACTCGCGGGCAACAACTCGGACCAGCCGGACATCAACTACCTGCCGCGTGACGCCGATATCAAAGTCGGCGACCACGTGGTGACATCGGGCGTTGGCGGCGCCTTTCCTCGGGGGCTGCCGGTGGGTGAGGTGGCGGAGATCGTGGACGGCAAGGTCTATGTGCGGCCCTTCGCGGACCTCGGCCGGCTGGAATTCATCCGCATGGTGGATTACGGGCTGCCCGGTGTCCTGAAGGAGGACCTCGGCGTCGAGGCGGGCGTGCAGAAATTCGCGAAGCCCGCCGCCGCGCCTGTGCAGTTGCCCAGGCCCGCGAAGCCGGCGGCGACGACCCCCAAGCTGAAGCCGACTGAAGGATTGGCCCAGTGATCGGGCTCACCATCAAGCACCAGATCACCGAATGGCTGCGCCTCGCGACGCCCGCCCTGGTATCGCTGCTGCTGCTGCTGATCAGCATCGCACCGTGGCGGCCGTTCGACGCTCCGCTGGGCGGATCGCTGGTCGCGGCCTCGATCTTCTACTGGACCATCTATCAGCCCGAGGCGATGACGCCGTGGGTGGCGGCCTTCGTCGGGCTGTCCAGCGACCTGCTCGGCCTCTCGCCCATGGGCCTCGGCATGCTGGTGGCCATCATCGTCTGTGGGAGCGGGCAGTTCTGGCGGCAGCATCTGGCGGACGCCTCCTTCGTCCTGGTGTGGCTTGCCTTCGCGGCGACCTCGGCGGTCATTTTCTTTTTCGCCTGGGCCCTGGCCGCGCTGATCCTGGAGCAATGGCCGGACCCCTGGCCGATCGCGCTCCAGAACATCGTGAACGTGGCGCTCTATCCGGTTCTGACCCTTTTGTGCGGGCGGCTGCAGCGCGCGCTGTTCGATCAGTGAGGGCTGCGGGATGGGCAGGATCAAGCAGCAGCAGCAAAGCCACCAGAGGGTGTTCACGCGGCGCGTGGCAATCCTGGGCGGGTTGAAATTCGGCCTGGTCGGTGCGCTGGCCAGCCGGCTCTATTACCTGCAGGTGATCGAGGGCGAGAAATACAAGCTGCTGTCGGACGAGAACCGCATCAACCATCGCATCCTGTTCCCACCCCGTGGCCTGATCCTTGATCGCTTCGGCATCCCGCTCGCCACCAATTCACCGAGCTACCGCGCGATCCTCGTCGCCGAGCAGACGCCGAACCTGCAGGCGACGCTCGAGGCGTTCTCGGCGATCGTGCCGCTCAGCGAGCGCGATATCGCCCGCACCTTGCGGCAGCGGCAGCGCACGCAGGACTTCAAGCCGATCACGGTGAAGGATGACCTCACCTGGGAGGAGGTGAACGCGGTCGAGCTCAACCTGCCCGATCTGCCCGGCATCTCCATCGAGATCGACCAGAAGCGCGTCTACCCGTTCGGCGGCATCACCGCGCACATCCTGGGCTACGTCGCGCTTCCGAACGAGAAGGACGTGGAGAACGATCCCGACCCGCTGCTGAGGCAGCCCGGCTTCCGCATCGGTAAGAACGGGCTGGAGCGGCACTACGATGCGGCCTTGCGCGGGGGCGCCGGAGAGAGCCAGCTCGAGGTCAATTCCTATGGCCGCGCGCTACGGGAACTGGCACGGCGGGAAGGCGATGCCGGCAGCGACCTCGTGACCACCCTCGACATCGGCCTGCACCAGTTCGCGCATCAGCGCCTGTCGAGCGAGATGGCCGGCGCCGCGGCGGTCATGGACGTCTATACCGGCGATCTGCTCGCGCTGGTGTCTACGCCCTCTTTCGACCCGACGGCCTTCTATCGCGGCCTCACCAACGACGAATGGCACGAGCTGAGCAACGACATCTACGGTCCGCTGACCAACAAGGCGGTTGCCGGCCAGTACGCGCCCGGCTCCACCTTCAAGATGATGACGGCGCTGGCCGCGCTCCGGGCCGGCATCAGGCCGACCGACCGCGTCTATTGCAGCGGCGTCACCGTCCTCGGCTCCGCGCGGTTCCACTGCTGGCGTCGCGAGGGCCATGGGTCGGTCGACATGACCAACGCGCTGAAGCTGTCGTGCGACTGCTATTTCTACGAGATCGCCCGGCGCATCGGCATCGACCAGATCGCCGAGACGGCGCGCATGTTCGGCCTCGGCAACATCGAAGGCCTGGATTTGCCGGGAGAGAAGCCGGGGCTCATCCCCGATCGGGCGTGGAAGAAAGGGGCGCTGGGCGACATCTGGCATCAAGGCGAGACGCTGGTGGCCGGCATCGGGCAGGGATTCATCACCACGACGCCGCTGCAGCTCTGCGTGATGACGGCGCGCATCGCCAATGGCGGCTACGCGGTCAAGCCGCGCCTGGTGCGGCGCATCGCCGAGGAATCGCCGAACGACGAAGGCAACCCCATTTTCCCGAGCCTTGGGCTGTCCCAGGAGTATCTGAAGGTGCTGCGCACGGGCATGGACATGGTCAGCAACACCGAACGCGGCACCGCCTTCCGCTCGCGCATCGACATTCCGGGCATGGAGCTGGCCGGCAAGACCGGGACCAGCCAGGTGCGGCGCATCACCATGGCCGAGCGAGCCCGCGGCGTGCTCAAGAACGAGCAACTGCCCTGGAACCAGCGCGACCACGCGCTGTTCGTGGCCTTCGCGCCGGTCCACGCGCCGCGCTACGCCTGCTCCGTGGTGGTGGAGCATGGCGGCGGCGGCTCGGCGGTTGCGGCGCCGATCGCGCGCGACATCCTGATCGAGTGCCAGCGGCGCGACCCGTCGCGGCGCAACCCGAACGCCGAAGGCGGCCGGCGCGAGATGCCGTAAGGACGCAGCAAGATGGGCATCGAGCTTCATAGCGTTGGGTCGCCGCCGGGTCTCCGGCTGTCGCAGCGCATCCGGCAGATCCCCTGGAGCCTCGTCATCCTCGTCGCGATGGTGGCGTCGATCGGCTTCGTGATGCTGTATTCCGCCGCCGGCGGGGACCCAGACCGATGGATGAACAAGCAGATGATCCGCTTCGCGGTCGGCATCTGCGTCATGCTGGCGATCGGCATGGTCGACCTGCAGCGGCTCGCGAAGATCGCCTATCCGCTCTATGCCGTCGCTCTGGTGCTGCTGATCTATGTCGAGTTCGCCGGCGAGATCGGCATGGGCGCGCAGCGCTGGATCGACCTAAAGGTCTTCCAGCTCCAGCCATCGGAGTTGATGAAGATCTCGCTGTGCCTGGTCCTCGCGCGCTATTTCCACGGCCTCAGCTACGAGGAGATCGGCCGGCCCTGGGTGCTGATTCCCCCGACCTTGCTGGTGATCCTGCCGGCCGGGCTGGTGCTGAAGCAGCCGGACCTGGGCACCGCGGGCATGCTGCTGATGGTCGGCGGCGCCATCTTCTTCGTGGCCGGCGTGCGCTGGTGGAAGTTCGCGATCGTGTTCGCGCTCGGCATCGTCGGGGCGGTCGTCGCATGGAATTCCGGCTTCCTGCACGATTACCAGAAGGCGCGCGTCCTGACCTTCCTCGATCCCTCGCGCGACGCGCTCGGAAGCGGCTACCACATCACCCAGTCCAAGATCGCCCTGGGTTCCGGCGGCGTGTGGGGCAAGGGGCTGCTGCAGGGCTCCCAGGCCCAGCTCAACTTCCTGCCGGAGCGCCACACCGACTTCGTCTTCACCATGCTGGGCGAGGAACTCGGGATGGTGGGTGGCCTGCTGGTGCTGACGCTCTATTCGCTGCTGGTGGTCTATGGCGTCGCCATCGCGCTGCGGACGCGCAGCCATTTCGGGCGCCTGCTGGCGTTCGGCATCGCCATGAACATCTTCTTCTATTTCTTCATCAACACGGCGATGGTGATGGGCCTCATCCCGGTCGTCGGCATCCCGCTGCCGCTGATCTCTTATGGCGGCACCGCCATGATGACGGTGATGGTCGGTTTCGGTCTCCTGATGGCGGTCTACATCCAGCGCGACCACCGGGTCGGCCGGCGCAGCTCCAACGAGGAGTGACCCCTGGCTAAGCTCTTGGCTGGCCTGGGTAAATCTGCGCTAATTTGGCTATCGACAAGGCCGTCTTGCTTTTGCTATACCGCGCGCCTCGCATGGGGCGGGCGCATAGCTCAGTTGGTAGAGCAGCTGACTCTTAATCAGCGGGTCGCAGGTTCGAGTCCTGCTGCGCCCACCAATCAAACGCCGGCTTAGCGCGCGGCATCACAATACGCGGCCGTTTTGGTCCCAAACAGGTCCTGGCCTAGCTAGGCTTCAGTGCCGCTTCCCGGAAGTGCCAAGAGCTGCCATTCAAACCGCGCCCGCGTCTGCCTTTCCGGATGCTCGGCGCCGCGCAAATGCCCCTTGGACCAGAAACTGACTACGTCCCTGACAAGAACAACCTCAGATCCGTGCTGGGGTCGGCGATTGCCGATCTCGAGATCGAGCGGCCGGCTTCGAGCATTTTCTTGCCGATGCCGTATGCCAACGCATCGTTCATGGCATCGACGGCGATCAGCCGGTCTTCCCGGTAGTACCAAACAGACGCGCTCTGCTCCCGTTTGCCAGGTCGCATGACACAATCGGCATAGCCGCGGTTCAAACCTGCGATCTGGAGCTTCACATCGTATTGGTCAGACCAGAACCAGGGTGCCGGATCGTAGTCATCCTCCGCCCCCATCATTGCGGCCGCGGCATGCTCCGCCTGATCGATCGCGTTCTGGACGGCTTCGAGCCTGGTCGAGATCCCGCGCCATTGAAACCGCGCGCAATCGCCGGCGGCATAGACGTCCGGCGCTGACGTGCGACACGATCCGTCGATCAGAATGCCATTGTTAACGGCCAAGCCCGCGGCGTGGGCAAGATCGTCATTGGGAATGATCCCAATGCCGACGATCGCAAGGTCGGCTGGCAGATGCGTCCCATCCTTGAGGCGTGCACCGGTCAGCCTCCCGGCCTCTCCGGCAAGATGATCAAGTGCTGCCGATTCTCGAATCACCACGCCGTGCTTCCGATGCAGAGCGCGGAAGTAATCGGCCGTCACCGGGGCCGCGACACGCTGCAGGATACGATCCGCCACTTCGATGATGGTGACGGCCAACCCCTTAGCGGCGGCGACGGCCGCGCCCTCGAGGCCGATATAGCCGCCACCGATCACCAGCAGCCGCTTGCCAGGCTCGAGCAGCGGCGCGATCGCATCGGCGTCTGCGACCGTGCGAATGGTGAAGACACCGCTGAGATCGCCCCCGGCCTCCGTCGGCAGTCGGCGCGGGCGCGCCCCGGTCGTCAGGGCGAGCTTCGCGTAGCGAAGCACGGATCCGTCGCCGAACGTGATGGTCCGCTCCGTTGGCGAGAGCGCGGTGGCGGTGACGTCCAGCCGAATGTCGATCCGCTGGTCCTCGTACCAGCCCGGAGGACGGATCAGCAGGCGCGCAAACTCGAGCTCGCGCGACATGTATTTCTTGGACAGCGGCGGACGCTGGTAGGGCAGGGCGGACTCCTCGCCGACCATCACGAGGGGTCCGGCATAGCCCAATGCCCTCAGCCTCGACGCCAGGGCGGCTCCGGCCTGGCCCGCGCCTATGATCACGATCGGGTCGACCATCGACAGGCTAGATGTCAGGCACGTGCAAGATGAGCCCGTCCAATTCCTCGCTCGCCTTGATCTGGCAGCTGAGCCGGCTCATTGGCGTGCGCTCGGCCGAAGTGATCTCCAGCATTTCGTTCTCCATATCGCCGGGACGGCCGGTCTTCTCGTACCACGCGGCGTCGACATAGACGTGGCAGGTGGCGCAGGAGAGACAGCCCCCGCATTCGCCGATCACGTCCGGGACGCTATTTGCGACCGCCGCCTCCATCAGGTTGTGGCCCGCCGCCACCTCCGCGCTGATCTGGCGGCCATCGTGCAGGATCCAGGTCACCTTCGGCATCGACGGCTCCGCTCAGACAAAATGGATGTAGTAGTCGCGCAGGGCATCGCCTTCGAGCCCGGCGGTCTTCTGGATCTCGACTTCCTTGATGCCGATGTGATTCTGCACGAGCAGCTCGCCGACCTGCGCAACCAGCTCGGCATCGTCCGCCAGCGCCTTGAGCGCCTCAGGCAGGGATTCCGGTGCGCCCACCTTGGCATCGTGCGCCGTGAAGCAGTCGGCCTGTTCGGCCGGCGGCAGCTCGTATTTCTGGGTGAAGCCGAGGCGTGCCGCCTGCAGCACGGTCGCGGTCAAGGTGTATAGATTGGCCGATGCGTCACCCATGCGATGTTCGATGCGGGACTTGGCGCCATGTTCCGCCGATAAACGGGTGGTAACGCCGCGGTGATCGATGCCCCAGTTGCACCAATAGCCGGAGAGGGTCGCGGGCTTCAACCGATGATAGGAACTGACGGTCGGCGCGACCAGGCCCGCCATCCCGCGATGATGATGCATCAGGCCGGCTACGCACCCGCGGGTCAGCGCTGTCAGATGCGCGACGTTGCCGCATTCGCCCACGGCGTTCCGACCCTGGGGGTCGAGGAAGCTGAAGTTGACGTGCAGGCCGCTGCCGCCAACGTTCAGGATAGGCTTCGGCATGAAGGTCAGGATGATGCCGTGCTCGAGCGCGATCTCCCGCGCCATCAGGCGGAACAGAAACACATCATCGACCGCCTTGACCGCGTCGTCGTAGGTCAGCGTGAACTCGAATTGCGGCGAATCGTACTCCGAGGTGAAGCAGTCGATGTGGAACCCGACCTCGCTTGCCCTCTCCCAGATCGCATCGGTGAAGCGCAAGGGGTCGACATAGCGCCCGGTGCCGTAGACGTAAGCCCCCGGCGTCTGATAGGGAACGATCCGGCCCTCGGCATCGCGCTGGAACGCAAAGGCCTCGAGCTCGAGGCCAACCTTCGGCGAGTAGCCGAGGTCCTGCCACTGCTTGACGGTGCGCTTGAGCAGGCTCCGGCCGCATAGCGCGAGCGGCTTGCCGCTGCTCTCATAGAGGTCGGCAATGACGACCTTGGTGTTGGGCTCCCAGCCCTGGCGGATATCCTCCTCGACATAGATCGCCTCCATGTCCGGCAGGCCTTCGAGCATCGAGCCGCCGGGCGCGGGCACCAGCTCCTTGTCATAGGTCACCGCAAAGGTCCCTTGGCAAAACCGCGAGGAGCCATTGCCCATCTTGCTGGCCGGCAGGTATTTGCCACGCGCCAGGCTGAGATGATCGCAGAACAGCAACCTCAGTCTTTCCCCCACCGCCATCTATCTCCCCCGGATGCTTGACCTCATTGATGAACGCAGACCGGCAGGCGCTTGATGCCGCCGATGAAGTTTGAGCGCAGGAATTCATGCGGTCCCGTCTGCTCGATGCCCGTGATGCGCTTGACCAGCTCCCGCAGCAGGATCCGGACCTCCAGCCGCGCCAGCCACATGCCGAGGCAGACATGCGGCCCGCCTTGCCCGAACGCCACGTGGCGGTTCGGTGTGCGCCGGAGATTGATGTCGAACGGCTGGTCGAAGGCCGTCTCGTCGCGGTTGGCGGAGACGAACCACAACAGCACCTTGTCGCCCGCCTTCACGTGCTTTCCATGCAGTTCGAAGTCACGCGTTGCGGTGCGCCGGAAATGCATGGTGGGCGACGCCCAGCGGATGAATTCATCCGGGGCCGTCTCCCACATCTGATTGTCGCCGCTCTTGAGCTCGGCGAGCAGCGCGGGCCGGTTGGCGAGCGCGTAGAGCGACGCCGCGATCGAGTAGCGCGTGGTGTCGTTGCCAGCGGCGACCAGCAGGCAGAAGAAGTTGCGGAACTCATTCTCGGAGATCAGGTTGCCGTGGGAGTTCGGCCGCAGGATGAGGTGCAGCACGCCGCTGGTGTCGCCCCTCTTTTCCTTCTCTCGCATCAGCGCCTTGGCGTAGTCGAACAGCTCGGCGCCCGCCGGCGAGCGGAACGGCATCAGGCGGTAGGCATCGGTATCCGCCTTGTCCAGGACATGCTCGGTGAACTCTGGGTCGGTATTCGCAATCAGCTGGTCGCCCTTCTCCACCAGCCAGTCGAGGTCGGTGTCCGGAACGCCGATGATCTGCCCCAGCATGCGCATGGGCAGCTGGCGCGCCACGTCCTTAACCGCGTCGAAGCTGCCGCGCTCCAGCACGTCGTCGAGAATCGAATCGCAGATGGCCCGGATCTGATCCTCGAACTGCGCGACGATCGGCTTGGAGAAGGCCTTGCTCACCAGCACGCGCGTGCGCGAATGCTCCGGCGGGTCGGTCTCCTGGAACGTCCGCCGCGCCAGGTACTCCTCGTGGGTCTGGTCCTCCATGCGGATGCCGCGGGCCGAACTCAGGAGCTCGTAATTGCGGTTGAGCTCCAGCACGTCGTGATGACGGGTGACCGACCAGAAGCCCTTGCCGCCCTTCATCTCGCTCCAGGCCAGCGGGTCCTCGCAACGCATTCGAGCGAATGTGTTGTATGGCGCCCCGGCCAGGAAGGAATCGTGGTCGGAAAGGTCGGCATGGCCGTTGTCAGTCGGGGCGAAACTCGTCATCTCTCCGCTCTTACGCCGCTTCCGGCTCGTGCCGCAAGATCACCGCTCGATTCTCGGCACCAGCGATTTGCCGCCGTTCCACACCACGCCGATCTGGCGGTAGTACGCGCCGATGATTTCCCGCACCTCGAGCCGCGCCAGCTCCTCGGTGGGCGAATCAAGCAGCGCAAAGCGATCGACGGTCGCTCGCCATGGCTGAGCCCCCTCGAATTTCGCGCCGGTTGATTCGATGAGCTCGGCATGGACGTCGCCCGTGCCGTCGATCGCCGGCAGCCAGCGGTGATGCGCCATCGGATGGCCGTTGACGAAACCATTGCGCTCGGCCGGCTCGCTCAAGGTGATGATCGCCTCCGCCAGGCGCCGGTCGTTGGCGGCGAGGGTCGCGCCGAACCTGCCGCCGGCTGCGACCTGCGGTGCCGGCGCGAACGGATGCGGGCGCGTGATATGGATGGAGCCGAGCTTTTTGGGGTAGCCCTGATGGATGCCGCGCAGCAGCGCGAAATCCTTGTCCACCCAGATATAGATGCAGCGCGAATAGATGCGGCCCTCGAACGTGCAACGCACCACCGCGAACGCTTCCTTGTACTGCGCACGCACGGGATCCAACATCTCAGCTTGCGTCCCACCACAGGACTGCCAGTCGGCCCAGATGAGGGCGACTGCCCCCGGATCCTCCGCAGCCGGCGTCAAAGGCGCCGGCAACAATTCCGCCACGCGCGCGGGGTCGGTGCGGAACTCGATTGTCAGCAGGTCGCCGGAATAATACCACGGCGGCGGCGGCAGCAGCGAGGCCTGACCGCTGGCGCTGCGCGGATAGAAGAAGCCCTTCGGCTCGCTCATCGCTCAGGCTCCCGGCTTCTTGGGCGGGCGGATGCCGCGGAACTCCCAATCGCCGCCCAGCGCCGTAGACAGCACTTCCTCCGACTCCGTCGGCTGCGCGCCGAGATCCTCGCGGATCGGCTCCGGCCCTTCGACGATGCGGTTGGCAAGGCGCCCCAGCCCTTCGATTTCGACCTCCACCATGTCGCCCGGCTGCACCGGCCGCGAGTTCGCAGGCGTGCCGGAGAGCAGCACGTCGCCGGGCTCCAGCGTGATATTGCGCGCGATGTCTGCGACCAGGTAGTGCATGTCCCAGGTCATCTCCGCGGTGTTGCCGTCCTGCTTGAGCTCGCCGTTGACATAGGTGCGCAGATACTTGTTGCGGAAGTCCCAGCCGGTGACGAGAGCCGGCCCGAGCGGGCACAATGTGTCGCTGCCTTTCACGCGCAGCATCGACCCCGCATCGGTGTCGCGGAAATCGTGCAGGCCGAAATCATTGGCGACGGTGTAGCCGGCGATGTAGTCGCCGGCCTCGCGCTGCGAAACGTTGCGGCATCGCCTGCCGATCACGATGCCGACCTCGCCCTCGTAGTTCAGCCACTTGCAGCGCTTCGGGCGCACCACGTCGCCGCCGTGGGCGTTGAGCGAGGAGAGCGGCTTGTGGAAATAGGTCGGCGTGGCGGTGAGCTTGATCTGAAATTCCTTCACGCGGCTGACGTGGTTGAGGTGCACGCAGACGATCTTGGTGGGCACCACGGGTGGCAGGTGCACGGCATTGGCGATCGCGATGCGCCGGCCGTCGCGCGCCACCAGCTCCTCGCCCTGCCGCTCGGTCTCGACCACAGCGCCTGCCAGCAAGATTCGACGAAATTCCCGCACGTTGCTTCTCCCCTGACCTGACCTTAGCGCGAGTCGAACCAGACATGCACCTGTCCGGTGCCGATCGCGTTCTCGTACTCGCTATAGAGCCGGCCCCGCGCGCGCCATTCGCCTTCGCCCATCGCTGCCGCCATCATCAGATAATGGCCGAAATTGGCTTCAGGCTTGAACTTCAGGAACTCCGGCATGGTGGCGAGGATGCGCGCATGGTCGCCCGCCTTCATCCACGCGATGCGCTCCAGGTCGGCGGCGGAGTGGGCCGGGCTGAAGATATGCTCGATGCCGGCCGCCTCGTGCTCACGCAGCTTCTGCAGCGGCCAGAACTTGTGGCTCATTGCGCCGGAAGCCAGCAGCACTACGCGACGGTCGATATTCGCGATCGCCTCGCGCAGCGCGCGGCCGACGCGCAGGAAATCCTCGCTCTCGCCGGTCTGGGCGCAGCTGACCGAGACCCACGCCTCCTTGCCACGCTGCAAGTAGAACGCCGGATTCACGGTCGCGTACTGGATCGGCAGATGGGGGTCGTCGATCGCCGTGATCCAGGTGCCGTGCTTGCGGCCCAGTGCGGCGGCAGCCACGGCGAACTCCGGATCGCCCGGCAGGTCAAAGGGCACTTGCGACATGCCGCGCGGCAGCTCGTCGGAGGTGTATTTGCCAGTACGGCGCGCATGGCCCGTGATGATGTACTCGACCGTGGTGAACCAGTGCGAGTCGAAGACGATGACAAGATCATAATCGAGCTCGGAGAGAACCTCCCGGCGCAGGCGATGGAAGCCCTCGACCACGGTGAAATCGCGGCCGTTGTTCAACTCGTGCCGGATATCCTGCGGCAGCATGACGGTGGGCACGTGGGCGATCAACCCGCAGCCGACGACCTTACCCATGTGTCCTCCAGCCGTGCGGCGCGTAAACGCTGTTCTTGACGTCGCAATAGAAATCGAACGACCAGGTGCCGCCTTCGCGCCCGATGCCGGACTTGCCGTTACCGCCGAAAGCCTGGCGCAAGTCGCGCACGAAGAAACAGTTGTTCCATACCAACCCGGCGGAGACTTGCGCCGTCACGCGCTCGGCGCGCTCGGGATCGCCGGTCATCACCACGGCAGCGAGGCCGTATTCCGTGTCGTTGGCGAGCGCGATCGCTTCTTCTTCGGTGCGGAAGCTCTGCAGGCAGAGAACCGGGCCGAAAACCTCCTCGCGCAGGATCTCCGATCCGGCCGGTGGATCGACGAACAAAGTCGGCCGGTAATAGAGTCCGCCGAGGTCCCTGTTGGGGCCGCCGCCCAGCGCCGGCTGGAGACCGGACGCCAGTGCCCGTTGCACGAAACCGTCGACGCGCTCGAAATGAGGCCGGCTGATCTGCGGGCCGATATCGGTCGCATCGTCGCGCGGATCGCCCTGCCGTATTGCTTTGGCCTTAGCCAGAAAGGCTTCGAGGAATTTTTCCCGGATGCTTTCCTCGACCAGCAGGCGCGTCCCCGCGAGGCACACCTGCCCGGCATTGTCGTACTGACCAACGGCGGTGTTGACCGCGAGGTCGAGGTCGCAATCGGCGAACACGACGAACGGCGACTTGCCGCCCAGTTCGAAGGACAGCGGCACCAGGTTGGCGCCGGCGGCCGCTGCGATCTGCCGTGCGGTAGCGACCGAGCCGGTGAAGCTGAGGCGCCGGACCTTCGGGTGGCGCGCGAGCGCAGCGCCGGCCTCGCGACCGATCCCCTGCACCACATTGAATACGCCGTCGGGCACCCCAGCCTCGGCCGTGACGTCCGCCAGCAGCGATGCAGTCAGCGGCGCCCACTCAGGCGGCTTGTATACCACGGTGCAGCCGGCGGCGAGCGCCGGCGCGATGCGCCAGGTACCCAGCATCAACGGCGCGTTCCACGGCGTAATGATGGCGGCGACGCCGCTCGGGTCCCAGCTCACGTGGTTGCGGTGACCGCGCACGTCGAAGTCGGCGTGATCGAGTTGCAGCAGCCAGTCGGCGAAGAAGCGGAAATTCATGGCGACGCGCGGCATCACCCCGCGGCGGTGGGAACGCAGCAGGGAGCCGTTGTCGCGCGTCTCCACCTGCGCCAGGATCTCGACCCGTGACTCGATGATGTCGGCGATGCGGTGCAGCAGCCGAGCGCGCTGCTCGCGCGGAGTGCGTTTCCAGGTCTTGAAGGCTGTGGCGGCGGCCTCGACCGCCTGGTCGATGTCCGCCGGGCCGCCGGCCGAGACTTCAGCGATCACGCCTTCATCGATCGGCGAGACGGAGTGGAACCGCGCGGCGCTCTCGACCCGATGGCCTGCAATCCAGTGCCGCGTGTCGACCTCATGACCTTCGACGCGAGTCATCATCGCCGAGCCTCGGGAAAACCGTTCGATATCGAATGATCTCTCAAATGCCGGGTCGAGTCAAGACTAGGACGCGCTCAGGCTTCGTCTTCGTCCAGCCGATCGAGCTCGGCGATGGTAGCGAGGATGGTGCGGATCGCATCGGTCGCGGCAGCCATCTGCTTCGGCGTCAGGCGCGCTGCGATCCGGGTTTCCTCCGCGTTGAATTTCGGAAACAGGGCGCTGATCAGCTCGGCGCCGGAGGCGGTCAGGTTCACGATCACCAGCCGCCGTTCCGCCTCGTTGGCGCGCCGGCGGATCAGCTTCCGGCCCTCGAGCATGTTGAGGATGCTCGAGAGCGTGCTCTTGGCCACACCGGTCTCCACCGCCAGGCGCCGCGTCTCCAGTTCGCCATAGATCCACAAGCACCAGAGCGTGACAAAAGCCGACCAGTGCAGCCCTGCTTCCTCCAGCACCGTGCGCTCGAAATGCTGGCGGATCAGGCCAGAGGCGCGGTGGATGTTGGAGATGAGCGCCATGGACTGCAAGTTGATCCGCAGCCCCGCCACCTTCTGCTCGCCCAGGATCTCGGCCAACGGCTTCTTCGCCTTCTTCCGCGCGAGGCCGGCTGCAGGGCCATCCTGCGTCGGCTGCCGTTTGGTTCCCGTCGTGCCCGGACGATCCCGATTCATGCTAGCTCCTCATGGCGTTCCCGCCGCTTATAGCATCGGCGGACGATGGCGATGAAGAACTGAAATGCCGTCACGCGCGATGGTCGCGGCAGGATCCAACCCGGTGACGCGAGTGTTCTCCATCCTCGCGATTACTTGGCCGCTTCCGCGCATTGCTGCGCCGCGGCAGGCGGCCGAACAGCACGTTGCGCACAGGTCCCTTGCTCCCGACGTGGTTTTGTAATATCGTTCGACATCGAATGAATAAGAATTGGGCGTGTCGCTGACCAGCGCCGGCCGGCCGATCAAATCGGCGCGGCGGCGAAGGACGGGCCGCGCCTGCGGGGGAGGAACAGCGGGCGCCGGACTACGAACCGCCTGCACGTCAGGGGAGGACGACATGGCAGAAACACTTCAATCGACAAGCCAGGCGAGTGCGGGCTCAGGCCAGTTGCGCCGCAATGCGCTGGGCGTCGCGGCGATTACTTTTTTCGTGGTGTCTGCGGCCGCGCCGCTGACCGCGGTCGCGGGGGGCTATCCGATCGCGATGCTGCTGGGCAACGGGGCCGGCGTGCCCGCCGCCGTGGTGCTGGTGACGGTGATCCTGCTGTTGTTCTCGGTTGGCTACACAGCGATGGCGCGGCATATCTCCAATGCCGGATCGTTCTACGCCTTCACGTCGCGCGGTCTGGGCGGCGTCGCGGGCGGCGCGGCCGCCTATATTGCGCTGCTCGCCTACAACACCATGCAGATCGGACTCTACGGTTTGTTTGGCGCGGTGACGGCCGGCACGCTCGCGGGCTACGGCATCGACCTGCCCTGGTGGGCGTGGTCGCTGATCGCGCTCGCCATCGTGGCGTTCCTCGGCTACCGCCAGATCGACCTGTCGGCCAAGGTGCTGGCGGTCCTGGTCATCCTGGAATATGTCGCGGTCGTGATCCTGGATGTCGCCATCATCGGGCAGGGCGGCGCGGCGGGCATTGACTTCACCAGCTTTACGCCGGGCGCGTTCCTCAGCGGCTCGACCACCATCGGCGTGCTTATTTGCTTTGCAGCCTTCATGGGCTTCGAGGCGACCACGATCTACAGCGAGGAGGCGCGCGATCCGAAGCGCACTGTCCCGCGTGCGACCTATCTGGCGGTCTTCATCATCGGCGTATTCTATGCCATCAGCACCTGGGCGATGGTACTGGGGGTGGGCGCGGACAAGGTGGTCGAGACCATCGGCGGCCTGCCTGATCCCACGTTGTATGTTCCCACGCTGTCCGATCAATATGTCGGCGGATGGTTGACAACGATCATAGGCCTGCTGCTCGTCACCAGCGTGTTCGCGGCGCTCCTCGCCTTCCACAATGCGGCGGCGCGCTATTTCTATGTTCTCGGACGCGAGGGCCTGCTGCCGGCCAAACTGGGCAACACCCACGATGCGCATCAAAGCCCGCATAGCGGATCGGTGCTGCAGACCGTGCTCGGCATCGTCGTGCTCGCGCTCTTTGCGATCACCGCGCAGGACCCGATCTTCGCCCTGTTCACCTGGCTCACCAACACCGCGACCCTCAGTGTCATCACGCTCATGTCGCTGGTGTCCTTCGCGATTCTGGCCTTCTTCAAGAAGGAGCCGGCGCTCGAGCCGTCGGCACTCAAAGCGTCGATCGCGCCGCTGCTGGCCGGACTCGTGCTCGCCGTCATAGCCATCCTGGTGGTCGTTAATTTCGGCGTGCTGACCGGCGCGGCGGCGTGGCTGGCAATTGCATTACCCCTGCTGGTGCCCGTGGCGGCTGTGCTTGGCGCGCTGGCGGCAAACAACCTGAAGCGGAGCGAGCCAGCGCGGTTCGCACAGATGGGCGCGCATCAGGCTGGCCGGTAGCGAGAACGATTCTTCAATCTTCGGAGGGCCAGGGCACAGCCCTGGCCTGCGGAGGAGGGGCATGGCCTTTGCAGACGAGATCACGGTCGCCGCGCTCGAGGCGGACCCCTATCCCATCTACGCCCGCCTGCGCCGCGAATCGCCGGTCGCCTGGGTGCCGGCGGCAAATGTCTGGTTCGTGACGCGCTGGCAGGATGTCGAGTTCGTCAGCAAGAACGCAGCGCTGTTCGCGGCCGAGGTTGCGACCTCGCCGGTCGAGCGCTCCATGGGCAAACCGACGATCCTCACCTGCGACGGGCCGCCGCACGACGAGCTGCGCCGCGGCTTCGACCAGAAATACAAGCCGCGCGCCGTCTCTGAATACATAGACGAGCTCGCCCGGCCGCTTGTTGCTGAGTACCTGGAACGGATTGCACGGCGCGGTGAAGTCGACCTGATGGCCGAGTATTTCGAGCCGCTGTCAAGCCTGGCCCTGGCGCGCTCGCTCGGCTTCGACAGCGTCGACGTGAAGACGCTGCAGCGCTGGTTTCACGGCATGGCCATCGGCGCCGCGAACTACGAGAATGATCCCGAGAAGCAGGCGATCTCCGACGCCGCCAATGCCGAGGTCGAGGCGGCGATCATCCCGATCTTCGAGAAGCTGGAGCGCAACCCGGACGATTCCGCGATGTCACGCATGCTTCACGACGGCATGGAACCCGGGTGCACGCGGTCGCGGGCATTCCTGCTGCCGTCGATCAAGGTCGCGCTGCTGGGCGGGATGCAGGAGCCGGGACATGGCGCCGGCACGGTGCTGTTCGGGCTGCTCACCAATCCGGAGCAAATGGGGGCTGTGCAGCGAAACCTGGACGGCCTGCTGCCGAAGGCGGTGGATGAGGGGCTGCGTTGGATCGCACCCATCGGCACGCAGATGCGCCAGGCGACGCAAGACGTCGAACTGGGCGGTGTCACGATTCCGGCCGGCGCGCCCGTGGCATCAGTGCTTTCGTCCGCCTGCCGCGACGAGGCGCGCTACAAGGAGCCGGACAGCTTCGACATCCATCGCACCGAGACCGGCCATGCGGCCTACGGCTTCGGAAGCCATTTCTGCGCCGGGCGGTGGTTCGCGCAGCGCCTGATCCCGCACTTGCTGCGCCCGCTGCTGGAGCGCCTGCCTGATCTCAAGCTGGTGCCAGACCGCCCGCCGATGTTCCGCGGCTGGGAATTCCGCGCGCCAACCACGCTGCACGTCGCGTATCGGCCGAACTAATTCGGCCATGTCCTTGAGAGCGACACGGTAGCAATGTCGGACCCATGGATACGCGATGGGAATCAGAAGCGGCGGTAGACACATGTCCGCGCTAGGTGAGCTTTCCTCTCGGTAGGCCGACATGCATTCGCATGCATCCGCGGCTCACGACGTCCATATAAGCTACCGCCGACTCCTCGCGTGGCCCAGCAGATATCGGTCGCTCTCCACGTAGGGCCCGAAGCGGCGATCAGTGCCGCCATGGCCCCATGCTCGACCCTGGTACGTTGATGGCCGGCGGCGCATGACAGTCTCGGCCATACCCAATTTGCGATGGGGCAACGCACGTGGCCGCGCACAGTCCGACGTCATGATCACCGCGAATCTCCGACGAAGTCTGGGCGGTCGGATAGCGCTGGGCGTACGGTGTCGGAACAGGATTGCGCTCCGCGGGTTTCCCCGGGCGTGGCGGGGTGGGCGCGGACATGTGGGGTTCCGTGGCCCTGGCGTTCCGGGGCCATTGGCATCGAGCGAGGAGCATCGAGAGGTGGAGATGACGTCGACCCAGGTGACGGAGGCGCAACGCATCTGCACGGTCGTTCTCGGCTCCGGCCGGAGCGGAACCTCGGCGGTTTCCAAGCTGCTTGCTCTTCTCGGTGTCAGGGCGAATTTCACGCGCGATCAGGCCGGCGAATCCAATCCGCTCGGATACGGCGAGGACGCGTTCATCATCGAATCGCACAAGCGCGTCGCCGCAGCGACGGGCACCGGATCAGTCTTGCCGGCGGGCGAGGTTGCCCTGAGCGACGCTGAGGTGCGGGCCGCCTTCGACAGGCTCCAGCAGTATCTGTTGGAGAACACCACCCCCGGCGAGCCCTGGGGATTCAAGGACCCGCGCACGTCGGACTATCTGCCAATGTGGCGCCGGATCTTCAACCGCACCCGGATCACACCGAAATACGTGCTGTGCGTGCGCCATCCCGCGACGGTCCTGACGTCTTTCGCGATGGCCTATGCCAACACCCCGGAGAAGGCGCAGCTCATCTGGCTGAACCGCACACTTAACGCGCTCTACGAGACGGGCTTCAGCTGTTTCATCATCCACTACGAGGCGTTGATCGCGGAGCCTGTCGTCATCGCGCGCGATCTTGCGCGCTTTGTGTTCGGTAAGGAGGGTGAGGCGCGCGTCGATGAAAACGCCGTCCGCGACTTGATACGGCCCGAGCTCAACCGCTCGGCAACCCGTCCCGCCGCGCCGGCAGGGCCGCTGGCGGCACGACTCTATGCGGCCTTGAAGGATCTCAGCGGCGCGGACTTTCCGCGCGAGCCGCTTGTCTCCGTGGTGCAGGACCTCATCGGCATTCGGAACACCTTCCTGCCTTGGGCCTCCGAAGGTGCGAAGGGCCGCGCGGCGGGTCGATCGCAGCCTGGCAAGGATGAGAATGACCCGGGCCAGGACAGAACGAAGCGCGCGTCGGATGCCGCGCAAAGAGACGCGGCGCTGGAGGAAGCCCGTGACGAGATGGAGAGCGGGTTGAAGGAGCTACGGTCACAATTCGCCGCCATGGCCGCCGAGAACGACCATCTGACCATGCTGCACCTGGAGTTACGCATCGCGGTGGAGCAGCTTCAGTCGCGTCTTGTCACGGCTGAGGCTAAGGTTTCCGCAGTGGACGCTGAGAACGGCAATCGGACGGAGCTGTGCCGGGAAGCGCGTTCGGGGGTCGAGCAGCTTCAATCGCGCCTTGCCACGACTGAGACCAAGCTCGCCGCCGTCCTGGAGGCCGAAGAGGCCAAGCGCGCGTCCGGCGGGATCGGTCGCCGGTTTCTGCGGATCATTGGAAGAGGGTCCTGATCACTGGCGCCTATGCGTGGCGCGGCTCACAACCTTGATGGCGATGCGACACGGTTGACAGAGCGCTTTTACGGAGCCGCCGGCTGGAGCTCTCGGCCTCACGACGCGCCGAAATCGAGCAGATCTCTCCAAAGCCTGGCGCGCGGGGTTGACCGCAGGGCAGGGGGCATGGCGCTGTTCCCATTTGCATCCTTTCCCAATGCTGCGTTTCGGATGAGCCGCATCCATTCGCCCGCCCAGCGGTCATAGGCGAGGTGCTCCTCGGCGAATCGCCGTGCATTCTCTCCCATCCTGGCGCGGGCGACCTCGTCCCGGCAAAGCGCGCCAAGCGCAGCCGCCAGGTCGCCCGGCTTCGCGCGATCCGCTAGATATCCGGTTTTGCCGTGCCTGATCAGCTCGTTCACCCCGAGGCAATCCGAAAAGCCGATGCATGGGACGCCGAAGGAGAAGGCTTCCACGACAACGTTTGGAAAACCTTCGTCATATGACGGGATCATCAGTCCGTAGGCGTCGGCATAGATAGCATGAATGTTACCTACGAGGCCGTGGTCGACGACCTTTGCGAACGGATAACGTGCGGTGATCGCGTCGACCCATTGCTTGAGGGCATTCAGTCCATAGAGGTGGAGCTCCCACCCATCCAGTTCGGAGGCCGTCCGGCAGAACGCCTCGACTGCGGCCAGGCCGTTCTTGTTCCGCGTCTTCAGGGCGCCCACGCAGACGATCTTTCGCCGCGTGGCGACGTCGCCTTTTTCAGGGACGACAATAGAATTGTAGAAGCCGTAGGCAAAGCAACGGAGTTCGGGCATGAGGCTGTCGACATAGCCCGGCGTGGTGAGCCGGATGGCTGCGGCATGGGCGAACACGGCTTGGCGCAGCCAGAAGGCCGAGCGCGCGTCGTTCGCCTCCTCCGACATGGCCAGCAGCATCGCCATGCGGTTCGGGTTGGTGCATTCCTGAATGATGAGTGGGCACCCAGCCACCCGGGCGATGTGCACCGCCGCGGCAAAGAAGCCCCCCATGACGAAGCACACCAGGAGATCGTAGCCTTGTTTCGCGATCTCTTCCTTCGGATGCTTGCAATCCACCACTTGAAGACCGACCGCGGGATCAAGATCGTAGGGCAGCTCGGTGCCATTGGCCGGATGGCACACGATGCATGCCTCTTCTCCTTCGGAGACGATCAAGCTGGCGACTTGCGCGGCGATGCGCTCCGCTCCGCCCCTGCCGCGCAGGAAGCTGGGGATCACGATGCCGACCTTCACCTCTCGCTTCCCGAGCGGCGCAGATCCTCGAACATTCTGTCCAGTTGATCCCGGTAGGACTCCTGCAAACGCTCCCTCAGCCGGGAGATATGCCCTTGCAGAGATTTGACGCGGCGAATCGCCTCGTTACGCTCGTGCCTCGCGACCTTGAGCTGCTTCCTGAGCGAGGCATTCTCTTTCTCGAGCTTTCGGATCTGCGGCACTTTCCGGATCCAACGGCCGATTGCATTGAGCACGATGCATTCCCTGTCTAACGCGGCGTCCTTGGCCACCCACGCGCCGAAGAGTTCCCGAACTCGCCACGATAGCTATACGAGCCGGTTGAGTGAGTGCAAGCTGGAAATTGGGCAAGGAAACCCTGGTCGTCGGCGGCCGTCGCTCCGCGGGCGACGCGTGGTGTTGTCCTTGCAAGTCGCTCCGATCCGCGCGCTGAGGAGAGTCGATGGAAGCCGACGCGGCGCGGAGAGGCGGACGAATCGAGACTCAGTTCCAGCGGACGCGCGGCATGATGCGGCCGGTCTCTATCAGAGCCTTGTGCCGCATCACCGTCTTCAGCATATCCGAGAGAACCTCGCGGGTCATCGCATGCGGTTTCAACCCCAGCTCTTGCAGGCCCGTGGATTGGGCATTGTAGTAATGTTCCTCCTTCTCCTTGCGGGGGTTCGGCAGGTTCCGGACTTGCACATCGAGGCCCAGCGCATCGCCTGCCTCGCGAACTCGGGCAGCAAGCTCGTTGACGGAGAACAGCTCGGTGAACTGGTTCAGCACGCGCAGCTCGCCCGCCGGGACAGGATTTGAAACGGCAAGATCCACGCATTGCAGCGTGTCGCGGATGTTGAGATAACCGCGGGTCTGCCCGCCCTTGCCGTAGACCGTGAGTGGCACACCCGCAACCGCCTGCACGAGAAAGCGGTTCACCGCGGTTCCGAAGATGTCGTCGTAATGGAAGTTCGGCAGCAGCCGCTCATCGATTCGCGACTGATCGGTTTCGAGCCCGTACACCGGACCTTGCATCAGGTCCGTGACACGCAGGCCGTAGAGCCTGACATAGAACCAAAGCAGATCGGTATCGAGCACCTTGGTCGTGTGGTAGAGCGAGCCCGCCGCCCGCGGGTAGAGGAACTTGTCGCGCCGGCCCTTGTGCTCGATCTCGATCCAGCCTTCCTCGATGTCGATGTTCGGGGTGCCGTATTCGCCCATCGTCCCCAGCTTGATGATGTGGCATTGAGGCGCGTGGCGCAGGACGGCCCAGATCAGGTTGAAGGTGACCCCGATATTGTTGGCGAGAGTGAGCCTCGCCTCGTCGAACCCGCGCATGGAGTAGGGTGCGGAGGGCTGCTCCGCATAGTGCACGACCGCATCGGGCCGGACCCGCTCGAACAACTCCGACATCCGGTGAAAGTCGTTGCAGTCAAAGATGTCGACGGCGATCTCTTGGTTGGTCCGCTCGCGGAAGAAGCGCGCACGCTCGGCGAGGTTCGGGGTCGGAATCAGCGCTTCGGAATCGGTCTCGAGGGCGACCTTGCGACGCAGGTAGTTGTCGACTGCCCAGACCTGGTGCCCGGCCGCCGCGAAATGCATCGCAGTCGGCCATCCCAGATATCCGTCACCCCCCAATATGATGATGCGCATGAACCCCTCTCGCTTTTGAGACCGCCCGCCCGGACCGGTGCTTATGCCGACACGGACTCCGGGAAGTGCGACTCGAGATACCTGAACAGGTCGTTCCTGGTCATGGGCTGTTCGTCGCTCGAGACATAGGGCTTCCGGACGAACGGGCCGTCGAATCCGTAGGCGTGCGGCGAGTCGCCCTCGCGCCACTGGGCGGCGGAGAAGGCGATGAGGAAGTCGCCGTATTCGATGGCCCGCCGGACCTCTTCGTTGCTCAGGAGCTCTTCATAAAGCTTCTCCCCGACCCTGATCCCGACGGTCTTCACGGCGACGCCATCGGGCGCGTGGCCGTATCTGGCGGCCCGCTGCTGGATCATGACGTCGGCCAAGTCCGCAATGCGGATCACGGGCATTTTCGTGACGAACACCTCTCCGCCGCGGGCCATCATCGCGGCCCTGAGCACCAGTGACACGGAATCATCGAGGCTCATGATGAAGCGGGTCATTCGTTCATCTGTGAGCGATACCGGCCCACCCTGCGCGATCTGGCGATCGAACAAGGGGATGACTGACCCGCGAGAGCCGAGCACGTTGCCGAAGCGCGTCGACACGAAAATTGGTCCGTTGGCGCCATAGTGCGCCTGCGCGGCGGACAGCAGCCGCTCGCCCATCAGCTTCGATACCCCCATGACGCTGGTCGGGTTGACGGCCTTGTCGGAGGAGGTGTTCACGACCCGCTTGACCTTGCAGGCGACCGCCGCGTCAATGATGCTGATAATGCCGTCGACGTTCGTCCCGACCGCATCGCGCGGAGAGAGTTCGCACAGGCCGACATGCTTCAGCGCGGCCGCGTGGACCACGACGTCGATGCCGCGCATCTTTTCCATCAAGGTTTCGCGGTCCCGCACGTTTCCAAGCGACAGTCGCACCCGGTCATCACCGGCATAGCGCTCCGCGAGAAAGAACAGCTCGGTTTCGTTGATGTCGATGCCATAGACCCGTGCGACGCCCAGTTCCAGCACCTGGCGCAGGATCTCCTTTCCAATCGTTCCGGCTACGCCAGTGACCAGAACCGTTTGGCCGGCCCAGGGCGTTGCCTGACCTCGGTCATGCGACTGCCGTTTCAGCGGCCTCTGGGTGCCTTCGCTCATGTTCGTTCCGCCTGCCGTTGAGGAGCCAGGTCTGGGTATCGGGACCGGGTCACATGTCCCGTGGCCGCTCTGCGCGGCGAGGAGCTCGCCCTAACCTGGAGGACGGCGTTCGTGACGGAAGTGCCGAAATTCGCCTGGGGAGCAGTATCGCGGTCCAATCGACCGGATTGCTTCTTGATGACGAGGATGATCTGGGCGTACAGCCGCCGATCCCATGAGGCGGGGGGGTTCATCTTGCTCTTTTTATTGGTTCGCCTGCCTAAGAACGCTCTGTACGACATCCCGCCGCTAGGGCAGCCCCCCTTCGCCGCAGGAACACGCGGTAGAATCGACAGGAGGCTACAGCCCACCTTAACCGGCGATGGCAACAGGCGCCAGCACCTCCGTGCCGCGCGTACGAGGCCTTGCAAGTGCGGACATCCCGTCGCTTGGCGGAGCGTCCGCGCTTTGTGGCCCGCCTGCCCGAGAGCGAGCGAATCCCTCAGTGCGGGGAGGCCGGCCTCTCCCGCACCCGCGCCGCCGTTGCGATCGACTCGGGGCTCGTCTTAGCGTTTCCCCGATCGCTCAGAAGCGAATACCGAACCCCAGCGTGGTCGCGATAATCCCTTCGTCCAGGTCGCGGTTGAAGGGAATGTCGTAGGCGACCTTGGCGAGGAACGGGCCTGAGCGCAGGCCGATCTCCGGGCCGGCGAAGAAATCGTCATCGAAGCCCGCGCCGTATAGGTAGCCGATATTGCCGCCGAAGTGGGCCGCGATCTGTTCGGTGCCCATCAGCAGGTCCACGCTGCCCGCGGTGCGGCCGCCGAACCCGTCATTGCCAGTATCGAAATGATAGAAGCCCGCCTGCTCGAGGCCAGCTCCCAGCCACGGCGTCACGGCGAAGTCGAGGCCCAGATTGATGCCTCCCAAGTGGCTGGTGCCCCCGACCTCGTCCTCGAGGTTATAGCCGTAGAAGGCGCCGACGCTGAAGAGTCCCCGCTCGCGCTCCGGCTCGGGCTCGGGTTCGGCCACCTGCGGCGCGGGCGCGGGCGCCGGCTCAGGCGGGGGTGCGGGCTCAGGCGGCGGTGCGGGCTGGGCGACCAGAATCTCGACCCGCCGGTTCTCCGCCTCGACAACGCCGTCACCGGTAGGAACGGCAAGTTCGGTCTCGCCGAGCGCGACCGCGCTGATGGCATCGGCCGGAACGCCCTGCTGGATCAACTCGTCGGTCACCGCCTGCTCGCGCCGTTCCGACAAGGCTTGATTGTAGGCCGCATTGCCGGACGTGTCGGTGTGGCCGCGCACCGAGACGCTGGCCGACCCGGTGCGCTGGTACTCCTGCGCCGCTGCGGCGATGGCTGTGCGCGCCTGTTCATCAAGCGTGGCCTCGTCCAGCGGAAAATACACTACGAACTGGTTGGACTGCGCCTGCGCGAGGAGCGTGGCGGACGCGCGGAAGGTCGAAAATTGGGTCGTATCTGCTGAGGCTGCCGCAGGAACGAAAATGCCAGCCAGCGACAGCGCAAGGGTGCTGAGCCTCAGTGCTCGGTCTTTCATCGGCCATCTCCAATGGATCGGGGAATCCCGCAGCGTGAACACCCATACACGCAGTGCGTTGCGCCAGAGGGCGGACCGCTGGAGCGCTTCTCAAGAGTCTCCGAGCAGTCCGGCGCATCCCACCGGCACATCCTGAGCCGAGCTTGCGGCTGACGCGAGAGGGCGTCCAGCAACATGTTGGGAATATTTTGCCCGTCTTGACCGGCGCTTCGGCCCGCACGGCGGCATCCCAAGCGGCCTGCCCACGCGCGCCTAAGTCGGAGCTGTCTCGTTGCCGGTGGTGGACTTGAACGGGTTCGGAACCGGCATCAGGAGGACCGCCCGCTTGGTGAGGAGATAGGCCATGGCGAGCTTCTTCCGGACGCGCGTGCGCACCGGCTCCGGATTGAACGGCAACTCGGTGAGCGGGGGGGCCAGAACCTGGATCGCCGAGCGCTGGGCGAAGCCCATCCGCCGCTCGCGCGGGCTGTATTGCAGCAGGAGATGGCCGATCCACAGGCAGTTCGCCGGATAGAAGAAGTGGCCGTCCAGCACGTCCAGGGTTCGCTGCACGGTCGAAGCCCAGGCGCCGAAGCGCTGCTCGAGGTAGAACCGGTCCCGCCAATCGAGATCGAGGGCGACCGGATCCGCCAGCGACCCCTGCCAGGCCGTCATGGCATCCATCCACAGGGACAGCGGGGTGGGACGCGCATGGAAGAATGCGCGCAGGAGATTGCCCGGCGTCGGCGCCCTTTCCGTCAGGCCCGATCGGAAGAACCGCGCCCACTGCGCGCATCGGCCGATCTCGAAACCATGGCCGGCCGCGATGGTGAGGCCGGGATCGTGCATGTGGTCGGCGCGGCCGCTCGCGCACATCGCGGCGGTCGGATGGAAAACGGCGCGATCCATGTGGGCGATGATGGCCGCCTCCCGCGCCCGTACCTCATCGACGCCGAGTTCCGGGTCATCGCGGAAGCTATGAGGGATGCCGATCCTGGCCGCCAGGCGCGGCGGCATTTCGCGGTCGGCGCGCCCGAGGAGCGGATGGATCTCGGTGAAGGTCTCGAATGTCACGTCCGCGGCCTTCGCCGCAGCCAGAACCGTGCGCGTGTCGAACCCCGCGGTCAGGCCCACCACACGCTGGCGGAACGCCAAGCCGCCCCAATTGCCCATGACGGTCCTGAGCGCGGAGGACAGCATGCGTATGTCCTTGTCGGCGCCGTTGCCGCCGGCAGGAGAGAAGCGGACCGGACGGATCGCGCCGGATCGCGGCTCGATCGTCCGCAACGCCAGGAGCTTGAAGACATTCTCGCGCGTGGTCAGCGGCGCCGGGATCCAATCCATGCCCTTTTCGTGCGCGATCTTCCAGGGCAGGCGCGCCGCCGGCGCAACGCCCGGGAGGTAGCCACCGAGGATGGCTGGGCTGCTCGAGATCCAGAGGTCACCGCCGGTCCGGCGATGATAAATACCGAGTAGTCCGGCGGCGTCCTGCAGGCACCGTTCCGCGGAGATCAGGGCCCATTTGCCGGCCCAGAATCCCGTCCACTCCTCGATGTCCCACGAGTGCTTGGACGCGAACGTCTGCTCGATTGAAGATCCGGGCGTGTCCGCCAGCACCGCCAAGCCGAGCAGGAAGTGCTCCTTTCCGTCCTTGGAGCGCAATCGGCTCGCCCGGAGCTTTGGGCACAGCGAAAGGACGAGGCCGTCGGCAAGCTGGAAAGCTTGCCATTCAGGGCGCACCCGTACGGCCTGCGGCCCCAGGACAAACTGCTTCTGATGTGCAACGAGCACTTGCAACTGCCGCCCCTGCCGCCCCGACGAAATGAACTCGCCGCACCCTTGCCGCGCGGCTTCTTCTGCTTGCCCCGCAAAAAGAGCTATGTCCCCAGTTTTCTCAGTGTTTAAGCGTGGAACAGCGTTGAAAACACCGAACATTCGCGCCGGTTCCGCCCCAAGTCAACACGGCGCAATAAAATAGTCGTGATGGCGCGCCGCCGTCACAGATCAACCGGGAACCGTAAACATGGGTTCAGCATTGTTCTGCGCCAGATCATTCTCCACAGATTGCTTTCCACGGACGCCCAGTTGGGTGAAACGTTCCATCTTGCGACGGTGAGGGCAGCATGATCGCCGCATTGATCAGCACCGGGCGCGGACTTCAATCCCTTGTCCGCGGCGGAGCAACGCTCCGCAAAGAGGAACTCTCGCAGACGATCAGCTTCGCGCGCATCGTGCTGATCGTGGGTTTGGTGTTCCTGCATTACGAGTGGTTCCCGAACGCCCGGATCTCCCCGTTCCGCGGCCTCGATCCGACGCAGAACCAGATCGCCACCTTCGTGCAGAGCTTCGTGCTGTTCTTCTTCTTCAGCGTAGTGCCGCTGCTCAGCATGATCTCCGGGTGGCTGTTCTTCTCGTTCCTCTCCGATCCGGCATCGGCCCTGGCCGGCCGCATCCGGCGCCGGTTCGCCTCGCTCTATCTGCCGCTCGTGTTCTGGAACGCGCTGTTCCTGGCGTTCCTGCTGCTCCTGTTCCACGCCGCGCCCGGCCACCCGCTGCTGGCGGAGATGAACATCGATCTCCAATCCGCCGGCATCATGGATTACGTCAACGCCGTCTTCGGCCTTACCAAGCACCCGATCGGATTCCAGTTCTGGTTCGTGCGCGATCTGTTCGTGACGGTGCTGGTCAGTCCTCTGCTGTGGATCCTGCTGACTCGCGCGCCGGTGATCGGGGCCTTGCTGCTGGGCGGGTGCTGGTTCGTGGGGCATGATCTGTGGATCTTCTTCCGCGCCGACGTCGTGTTCTTCTTCTATCTCGGCGGGTGGATCAGGCTGCGCGGCGTGCCGGTGGAGATCGGCGCGCGCGCCACTCTGGTCTTCCTCGCCGCCTATGTGCTGCTCTGCGCGGTGCGGACGCTCGCGCCCTATGTGGTTGGGGACGGCAACCCCTTCGAGCTCCAGGTTGCCACCCGCGCCATGCGCCTGATCGGCGTGCTCGCCTGCTGGGGCCTGTTCCAGCGCATCGCGTTGACGGGCATGGGCGGCGTGGTGGCGCGTTATGGCGGCCTGGCCTTCTTCCTGCATGCAGCCCACTACCCGCTGATTGCGGAGGTGAAGCTGATCCTGTGGGATCTCCTGCCGGCGGAGACGCAGCCCTGGATGCTGGCGCATTATGTGGTGAGCGTCCTCGTCACGGTCGCGATCGGCATCGGGCTCGGAATCGCGCTGACGCGGCTTGCGCCGAAGGCGTTCGCCTTGCTGAACGGCGGCCGGGGCATCGCCTAGCGCGACGGCAACATCGAGGGCGCCGGCTTGTTCGCCAAGCATCATCAGGCCAGCAGACAGGTCCCGCCATGCCGAGAGCCTCGCACCTATCGCCACTTCGCTTTGCGGCTTCCTTTGCCGGCGGCGCGCTGATCGCGCTCGTAGGGTCCCGGCTGTTGCCGCCGCTCGTCGCCCAGGCGCGCGGCGCGGCGCGGATGAGGGCGGATGGGGATCCGCTCGCGACCCTGCTGGACGATCACCGTGCGATCCTGTCGCATCTCGACGCAATGGCCGAGTCCGCCGACACGGAGGTGTTCGTCCGGACGCAGCATCTGCTGCGCCTCAAGCGGCGCCTCGCCGCCCATGCGTTGGCCGAGGAGGATATTGTCTATCCCGCCTTGCGCGAGCATCTGGAGACGGTCGATGATGCGACGCATCTCTATGAAGAGCACGCGGAGATGAAGGTCCTGCTCTACAAGCTGGAGCAGACGTCGAAGGGCGATGGACAGTGGCACCTTCATGCCACGGAGTTGCGCACGCTGGTCCAGCGCCACATCCGGCAGGAGGAGGAGGTCGACTTCCCCAAGCTGCGCGAGACGCTGGACGAAGCCACATCGACCGAGCTCGCATCCAAGATCGCGCGCGAGAAGGCGCTTCTGCTCTAATCCCCAAAAGAAAGCGGCGGGACCGGCGTCCAACGCCAGCCCGCCGCGACTGAAGGAATTGTTGCTCTACAGCCTGGCTTGGACTTCGTCCACCGAACGCTTCAGGCCGAGGAACGCCTCCACGCGCCGGGCCGCCATCTGGGCGCCCAGGGCGTAGAGGTTGGCATCGGTCCCGCGCATGTCGGGAAACATCTCCGATTCCTCTTCCTCCACGTGATGCTCGACCAGCTGCATGAGTTGCTGGACGCCAGGCCCGACCGCCCCCTCCGCAGCCAAGCCCTCGATGATCTTCCCGATCTGCTCTTTCATCTCGCTGTGCTCTTCGATCGCTTCCTCGACCTGGTCATCGTCTTCCAGCGCCCGCTCGGCCTCCGGATAGAAGATCTCCTCCTCGAGCCTGGCATGCACGGTAAGGGCGGAGCAGATTTTGGCCGCCAGCACCGCCTTCATGCGGTCGCTGGCCTCGGTTTCATGTTGCTGGAACATGGCCCTTACTTCGGCATGATCCTGCATGAGGAGGGCGGTCCCGTCCGGCGGCACCTTTTTGCCGGCCGAAAGCAGGTCCCGCAGCGTTGCGGGATCCTGCGGCACGAGGTTCGATGTCACGACATCGTCGATCTGCATCGCCATGTCGACCTCCATCATTCCGCCGCGATGCGTGTGGCATAATCGGTCTGGGCCGACTGGCGCTCGTCCTTGCGCCGCAATCCGGGCACCGGATTGGGACCTTCGGTTTCCAGGCGATACTCGTCGCCGCGTCCTTCGATCGTTTCGGCGATTACTGCCTCGGACGGCACCCAGTCGCCGTTGACCGTGCGATTGTATGCGAAGTAGCGGTCATCCTCAGGCAGGGTGGAGACCGGCACGAACTCGCTCTCCTTCGACGTCAATTCCACCTGGTTGGCCAGCACCTGCCGGACATACTCCTTGTTCTCCTTGAACTGCATCGGCCGCTCGATGGCTTTCGGCAGGAACTCCTCGGGATCCCGCCGCTCAACCTTCCGGACCAGTTCGCAGGCAATGCGCAGATGCTCGATCTCCATCGCGAGGTGCAGCTCGTAGAGCGCCTTCACCCTGGGATCGGTCTCCTCCTCCATGAAGGAATAGTAGATCCAGCACTCGTTGTACTCGTGGAACGCCAGGTTCTCGAGCATGGTGCAGCCGGGATCAAGGATGGATTCATAGTGGCTGACATGCTGCTCCTCGATCTGCGCGATCTCCAGATAAAGGCCGCGCGCGAGCGGCTCGACGAAGCGGTTTCCGATGGTGTTGTACCAGTTCATGGTCTGCTGCTCGGCCGACATGACGGTCAACGCGTTGAGGATCGATTGCGGATCAGCCGCCAGCGCCGTCATCGGACGCCGGATCTCGTCGCGCGGGTCGCGATGCTCGAAAATGGTGGGGCGGCCCGGCGTGATCTCGGTCAGGCCGCCGACGATCTTCTCGGCCTTCTTGCTGTCGAGCAGTTCGTAGAGGTTGGCGTAGCGGTAGAGGTGATCGAAATCCTCGAGCAACCCGAACTCGTACACCTGGCGGAGATAGGCATCCGGCTCGTTCTGGGCGACCCAGGCGGTGAGATCGACCGCCACCTGCTCGTAGCCCAAGGTCACCTCCAGGGTGGTCTCGTCGCCGGGGATGAGCCAGTTGACCGCCTTCTGCTGCTGGGCCTCGACGCGACGCACCAGGGCGAGGTGGCGCTTGATCTCGGGATCGAGCGTGTTGCGCGCCAGCATGTGGGAGAACATCTGGGCCTCGACCTCGATGCCGTTCGCCACGATGCCGCGGCATCGGCCGAACGGATGGACCGAGTCCTTGTCATAGGGCGTCACGTTGAGGTCGCGCCAGTTGCGGAACTGCTTTTCGAGCGGCATGCCGCGCTCTTGCAACGGATTGAACGACACGGGAGGGCTCCTTCAGGCATGTGTGGAAATTCGCCTCCCTGAAACAGGCCTGCTTTGCGAATGCTGCGTGCAGCCAAAAAAATCGTTGGTTGGCTCTTCGATCAATCCAGCGCAAGGTTCCGACGTGATTATGGACGTTGCCGCACCAGATTGTCATTTGATTGTCGGCGCGGCATGGCATCGAAGCTTTCTTGACGCAAGGCCGCCGCAAGAGCAGCCATGGACCCGGAGAGAAGTAATCCACCCGCGGATCCGGCCGGAACCGGCTGGACCGTCAACGGTTTAGAGTTCATGGCAAAGAGGGCACCCGCTATGTCGAAAGCTCCCAGCAGCGGCCGCAAGAAAAGGGCGACTGTGGACGGCTACGACGAGGTCGATGTCGCCTCGATCGACTCCTTTCCAGCCAGCGATCCTCCCGGTTGGATCGAGGTCAAGGCCCATCCCTGTGCCGACGAGGAAGATGACGCCTCGACCGCCGAGGAATGCCTGGAAAAGACCGCAAAGGCCGCCAAGCGCGCGGCCTCCCGATAGCCGGCGGGCAGTCCTCTCGGCCCCGGCAGCCAAGCCTGCTAGGTCCGCCGGATATCCCTGGGTTCGCGTATCAGCCTGATCTCATCTCACCGGAAGAGGAGAGGGAGCTGGTCCGGCGCTTGTCCGTGCTGGATTTCAAGAACTTCGAGTTCCGCGGATACATGGGCAGCCGGCGGGTCGTCTCGTTCGGCTTCCGCTACGATTTCGGTGACAGCAAGGTGCATGCGGCGCCGGACATTCCGTCGTTCCTGCTCCCGCTGCGTCAGTTGGCGGCCCAGTTCGCGCAGATCGAGGCTGCGGCGCTGCAGCATGTCCTGGTCACGGAATATCAGCCGGGTGCCGGCATCGGATGGCACCGGGACCGGCCGGTATTCAGGACCGTGACGGGTGTATCGCTGCTGTCGCCATGCCGTTTCCGGCTGAGGCGCAGGCAGCCGACCGGCTGGCACCGCCAAACCGTCCTTCTCGAGCCGCGCTCCGCCTACCTGCTACGCGGACCAGTGCGGGAGGAGTGGGAGCATAGTATTCCGCCGGCTGAGAGTTTGCGGTACTCGGTTACGTTCAGAAGCCTGAAGTCGGAGGCCTGATTGCGGGTCCTGGTTACCGGTGCGACAGGGCTGATCGGATCGGCGGTGATGGCTCGCCTGCTTCGGGTCGGGCACCAGGTTGTCGGCATATCGCGCGGCACCGGCGCTGCTCGGCAAAGCCAACCGCATGTCGCGTGGGTGAGCCTCGACATCTCCCGCCAGGTTACGCCCGAGCACTGGATCGCGCATCTCGAAGGCGTAGAGGCCGTCGTGAACTGCGCCGGCGCATTACAGGACAGCCCGTCCGATAACCTGAAGGGCGTGCATGCCGTCGGGATTGCCTCCTTGTTCACGGCCTGCGAGCGGCTCGGCGTCCGGCGGGTGGTGCACTTCTCCGCTATCGGCGTCGATCGCGAAGCGCCGAGCGCGTTCTCGCGCACCAAGATCGAAGGCGATCGCGCCTTGATGGCGCGTGATCTCGATTGGGTCATCCTGCGCCCCTCCGTCGTGCTTGGCCGCGCAGCCTATGGCGCCAGCGCCCTGTTCCGCGGGCTTGCCGCGCTGCCCGTTCTGCCGCTCATGCCGAATACCGGGCGGTTGCAGGTGGTGCAGCTTGACGACGTGGTCGAGACCGTCCTGTTCTTCCTCAAGCCGGATGCGCCGAGCCGGGTGGCGCTCGAGATCGCCGGACCGGAGCAACTTTCCTTCGCCGATGTCGTGCTGCAGTATCGCCGCTGGCGCGGGGACGGGCCGCCGCACGTCGCCCACCTGCCGGACTGGAGCGCGCGCCTGATCTACCTGCTTGGGGACATGGCCAGCCTGCTCGGGTGGCGCCCGCCGGTGCGTTCTACGGCACGCCGGGAGATCACGCGGGGTGCCACCGGCGATCCCGAACCCTGGTCTCGTATGACCGGCATCGTGCCGCTCAGCCTTGCGGCGGCGCTGAGCGCGGAGCCCATGTCCGTGCAGGAGCGCTGGTTCGGAGCGCTGTACATTCTCAAGCCGTTCATCTTCGTGGTGTTCGCGGCGTTCTGGATCTCGACCGGCATTCTGTCGGTGGGTCCGAGTTACGAGCTCGGCGTGGCACTGATGCTGGAGGGCGGGGCAGGGCCTTTGAGCGGCCCGTCCGTGCTCGCCGGCGGCCTGGCCGATCTCCTGATTGGAATCGGCATTGCCATCCGGCGCTTCACGCGCCCGGCGCTTTATGCCGCGCTCGCCATTTCGCTGTTCTATGTGGCGGCCGGGACCATCCTGCTGCCGCGTCTATGGGTGGAGCCGTTGGGGCCACTGGCCAAGATCTGGCCCATCCTGATGCTGAACCTGACCGCGCTTGCCATCCTCAAGGATCGGTGATGGCGTATCTGCTCCTCAAATACCTCCATGTGATCGGCGCCGCGGTGCTGCTCGGCACCGGCGCAGGTATCGCCTTTTTCATGCTCATGGCCCATTTCACTCGGCAGCCCGTGATCATCGCGGCGGTCGCACGGATCGTGGTGATCGCCGATTTTCTGTTCACCGCCACCGCGGTCGTGGTCCAGCCCATCACCGGCCTGGCACTCGTCTGGACCGTCGGCTATTCGCTGGGAGAGGGTTGGATCGTGTTGTCGATCATCCTTTATCTCGTCACCGGAGCGTTCTGGCTGCCGGTGGTATGGATGCAGATGCGCATGCGCCGCCTCGCCGAAAAGGCCGCGGCGCAGGGCCAGCCCTTGCCATCCGCCTATCACAGGCTGTTCTGGACCTGGTTCGCCTTCGGCTTTCCCGCTTTCACGTCCGTCGCGGCCATCTTCTGGCTGATGGTTGCGCGGCCGGGCATCCCATTGCCCGGCGCGGGTTAACTCCGCACGCTCGTGCCGGAGATGTCACGCAGCGCCTGGCTGCGTGCCAGGGCGGTGGTCATCGCCTCTTCATCGAACTGATACAGTTCCGTCGACTTGCACATGTTGCGCTTGGCGTGGCGGCGATACTCGGACGGCGGCAAGCCGCAGAACCGGCGGAACTGGCGGTTGAAGTTGGAGAGGTTGTTGAAGCCGGTTTCGAAGCACACGTCGGTGACGGGCTTGTCGCTGCCGGTCAGCAGGTCGCAGGCGCGGTTCACCCGCATCCGGTTCAGGTAGTGCACAAAGCCGTGGCCGGTGTTGCGCTTGAAAAAGCGGGAGAAGGCCGGCTCCGACATGCCGAAATAGCGCGCGGCGTCCGACAGGTGCACGTCCTTCGCGATGTTCTTCATCAGGTAGCCGATGACCTGCTTGATGGTGTCGGCGGCCGCGCTGTCCGGCGCCTGGCTGTAGTCGCGGCTGGACAGCAGCCTGCGCTCGGGCGAGATGGCGAGTTCGTGAAGCAGCTCGAACAGCAGCAGCAGGCGGCGCAGCGCCGTAGCCTGGCCGATCTGCTGGAGTACGTTCGCGCCCAGGATCGCCGCGTCGCCGCGGAACTCGATGCCATAGCGGGCTTCGTTGAGCAGCGGCTCGATCTCCTTGAACTCTGGCCACATCCGGATGGCGTCACGCACGAAGCTGTCCTTGAACTGGATCAGCATGTCGCGGTTGCGCACGTAGTCGCCCGGGGCAATGTCGCTCACCCAGTTATGGGGCAGGTTGGGGCCGGTCAGCACAAGGGATCCGGGGGCGAAGTTCCCGACATGATCCCCGATGAACATCTTGCCGGAGGTGTGCTGGATGAGGTGCAGCTCGTATTCCGGATGGTAATGCCACTTCGCAAGGTGATGCGGATAGCCGTGCACGTTCCAGCGGAAGGATTCCTGCGGTCCGCCGACGATGACCTCGAAGTCCGGTTGAGTCCTCGACGCTTTCATCCAGCAATCCTCCATGTTCCGCGATCATGCTCCGGAAGTCGGACACTTGTGTCAATCAACTTGACCGGTCTTGCTGCAGCGCAAAACTTTAAACATCGAAAAAAATGCAAAATCGCCCTGCGAAAAGCGTGTAGCAGGCGCTGAGGGCTGGCAGATAATTCAAGACGAGAAGCGCGGCGTATCCGGTCAGCACAAGAATATCGCGAGACCGCCGGCTCCGGCGCCTTCGAGCAATCAGAAATCACAATCAATCTGGGAGAGACCGATGCGCTCTAGACTTGGAACAAGAGCCGCGATCGCCACAGCCTCGGTGCTCGCGGCGGTTTCCACCGCCCATGCCGACTTCTGGTCGGATGCCGCCGCTCCATACAAGGGGGCGACGATCCGCGGCGTGTCCGAAAGCACGCCGCCCTCGAACTATGTAAAGGACGTGCTGGGCCCCGCCTTCACCGAGGCCACGGGCATCAACGTGGAGTTCGAGGCGACCTCCTGGGACCAGATGTATGACAAGGCGATCAAGGACATGGAGGCCAAAACCGGCATCTATGACTTCGTCTATATCGAGCAGGACATCATCTACTCGTATCTGGCCCGCGACTTTCTGGTGAACATCAGCCAGGCGCTGAAGGACGATCCCAAGCTGGCCTCGCCGGACTTCAAGGCCGACAACTTCACGACCTTCATCAACTACTTCAAGAATGCCGATGGCGACGTGTTCGGCGTCCCGATGGAAGCTTTCGTCAAGGTCTATCTCTATCGCAAGGACCTGTTCGAAGACCCGGCGAACAAGGAAGCCTTCAAGGCGAAATACGGCTACGATCTGGCGCCGGCCAAGGATCACAAGCAGTATCGCGATATCGCGGAGTTCTTCACCCAGTGGGGCAAGGACAACGACCAGGAAGTCTGGGGCTCGACCGTCCAGGCCCATACCGGCCACCCGGCGTCCTGGTACGAGTTCTTCGAGAGCGTGGACCCGACCTTCGGCGTCTACAACTGGGGGATCAACCCGGACGGCTGGAGCGCCAGCGAAGCCAATGGCGGCGCGATGAACAGCGCCAAGGCCAAGGCGGCGCTGGAATATTGGCTCGGGCTGCTAAAGTTCGCGCCGCCCGAATCCACCTCCAGCACCTGGGACGAGGTGGCAGCCAGCTTCGCCGCCGGCCGCGCAGCCCAAGGCTTGGTCTATGGCGAGAACGCCGCCTGGATTGCGACCAATGCCGACAAGTCGAACGTGGTCGGCAAGGTGGGCGTCGCATTGCCGCCGCTGGAGGATGGCGTGTTGCAGGAGGTCGAGGCCGGCAAGGGCTATATCGGCTATTATGACGGCGGCGCCTTCGGGATCCCCTACTCCTCCAAGAATCAGCAGGCCGCCCTGCTGTTCCTGCAATATATCGGCCAGGCCTCGGTGCAGGCCGACTGGGCGGTGGCCGGTTCGCGCATCACCCACCAGGCGACCTATGACGACCCGAAGGTCAAGGAGATGGACGCCAAGACCGACGGCTACTTCACGCTGATGAAGAATGACGGCAAGCTGTTCGCGGGCGCGCCGGCCTATCCGTTCCATGCCCAGGTCCGCGAGGCCACCGCGCCGTTCTTCTACGAGGCGATCACGGGCGCGCTCAGCCCGTCCGACGCCCTCGACAAGATGGCGGAAGCGGCGGAAGCCGAGCTCAAGAACCTGGGCTATCGCAAGTAGTCCTGTCCCTGCCGGGGCGGCCGCGCCGCCCCGGTTCATCTTTGCGCTCGAGTGGGTGAATGCGGTCCACCACCATCGGCTGGCTGATGCTGGCGCCGACGCTCCTGATCCTGACGGTGTTCGGCGTCGTGCCGTTCGTCTACGTGCTGGTGGTCGGCTTCACGGACTGGAACGCCTTTGCGGCCGATCCCACGGCGCATTTCGCCGGAGTCGAGAACTATCGCCGCCTGGTGTTCGACGGCCAGTTCCTGAACTCCCTGTGGAAGACCCTATGGTTCGCCATCTTCGCGGTGGTGAGCCAGGTGGTGCTGGGCTACTTCCTGGCGCAGCTCCTGATGAAGGATATCCCCTTCAAGGGCTTCTTCCGCACCGTCCATACGTTGCCGCTGATGGTGGCGCCGATCGCCGTTGGCGCGACCTGGCGGCTGCTGACGGTCCCAGGCCTCGGCCCGCTCCCGTATTACCTGGAGCGCTGGTTTGGCATCGAATACCGTCTCGGAACCTATGCCGACCAGGCGTTCCTCACCACCATCATCATGGACGTCTGGCACTGGACTCCCTTGGTGACGCTGACGATGCTCGCGGGCCTCGCCTCCATGCCAAAGGAGCCGTTCGAGCAGGCGCAGATCGACGGCGCCAACAAGTTGCAGATCTTCTGGCACATCACCCTGCCGATGCTGAAGCCGACCATCCTGGCGACGGTCTTTATCCGCATGATGGACGCGCTGCGCACGGTGGACGAGGTGTGGATGCTGACCGGCGGCGGGCCGGGCGCGGCGACGCGCTATGTCGGGCTGCACATCTGGCGCGTGGTGTTCCCGAAGACCGACTACGGATATGGCGCGGCGATGTCGCTGTTGACGCTCTATCTCACCATCGTCATGTGCTGGCTGCTCTATGCCGCCCTGGTGGCGCGCCGCGAACTGCCGAAGGCGGAATGATGCTGACGAAGAAGCAACGACGCGGCAGGTGGATGTCGCTGGCGTTCTGGATCGCGGCGAGCGTCGTCACCTTGTTCCCGATCTATTGGATGTTCGTGGTTTCGGCCAAGAGCCGCGTAGAGCTGTTCGGCCGGCCCAACTTCATCATCCGCAACTTCTTTGTCGAGAACTACACCAATACGCTCGCCGACCCGAGCTTCCAGAGATACCTCATCAACTCGATCGTCGTGGCAAGCAGCAACGCCCTTCTGGTGACCACCCTGGCCCTGCTCGCAACCTATGCCCTGTCGCGCTACAAGCTGGTGGGAAAGGAGAACATCTTCTTCTGGACCATCACCAACCGCATGGCGCCGCCGGCCGTGTTCCTGCTGCCCCTGTTCCTGCTCTTCACCCAGGCCTTCACCATCGGCGAATGGAAGCTCTACGACACGCGCATCGGGCTCATCCTGCTCTATTGCGTGTTCAACCTGCCGTTCGCGATCTGGACCCTGCGCAGCGTGATCGACGGCATTCCGAAGGAGCTGGACGAGGCCGCGATGATCGACGGGGCGAACACCTGGCAGGTCCTGACCAAGGTTATCCTGCCCCTGGCGCGGCCGGGGCTTGCGGTCACCGCCATCCTCACCTGGGTGTTCGCGTGGAACGAGTACCTGTTCGCCGCGACCCTCACCAGCGTCCACGCCCGCACCATAACCACCGGCCTCGCGGAATTCGTGACCGTCACCGGCACCAATTGGGGCCAGATGGCCGCGACCGCGACGCTGACGCTGCTGCCGGCGCTGCTGTTCCTGGGCCTGGTGCAGCGCCACATCGTGGCCGGGCTCACCTTTGGTGCGGTGAAGGAGTAGAACCATGGCCGATACCGAAAACGGCAACGGCAATGGCAAAGTGAGAGGCGGGCGCGCCGGTTTCCTGCCGATCCATACCAACGCCTTCGATCGGGTGTTCATCGGCACGGTCGTTTTCGTGGCATTGCACCTGTTTTGGATGCGGTTCCTGGAGGCCCATATTCCGTTATATATCGCGACGGTCCTGTCCCTGCTGATCGGGGCCATCATCGTCGCCCGTGGATAAAGGAGAGAACCATGGTCAAGGCAGTCGTTCTCGAGGAAAAGGACAAGCTGTCCCTTCGCGACATTCCGGTGGATGAGAAGCTCGGACGGCGCGACGTGCGCATCGCCTTGCGCAACATCGGCATCTGCGGCAGCGACGTGCATTACTACACCCACGGCAAGATCGGGCCCTTCGAGGTCCGCGCGCCCATGATCCTGGGCCACGAGGCCTCCGGCGTGATCGTGGAGGTCGGCGCCGACGTGACGGAGCTGAAGGAAGGCGACCGCGTCTGCATGGAGCCGGGCATCCCGGACCCCAGCAGCAAGGCCAGCCGCCTCGGCATGTACAACCTCGATCCCGCCGTCCGGTTCTGGGCGACGCCGCCGGTCCATGGCGTGCTGCGGCCCGACGTGGTCCATCCGGCGGACTTCACCTTCAAGCTGCCGGATAACGTCTCGCTCAAGGCCGCGGCGATGGTGGAGCCGCTGGCGACCGGGGTGCACGGTGCGACCAAGGCTGGGATCAAGCCGGGCGATGTCGCGGTGGTGACCGGTGCCGGGCCGATCGGCCTGGTGACGTTGCTGGCGGCGCGGGCGGCGGGCTGCGCGCGGGTGATCGTCAGCGACGTGGACGAGGCGAAGCTGGAGCTCGCGAAGACGCTGGGCGCGGCGGTGACGGTCGATGCGCGGTCGCAGAACCTGGTCGACGTGACGAAACGCGAGACCGACGGTTGGGGCGTCGACGTGGCATTCGAATGCTCCGGCAACCAGAAGGTCGCGCCCAGCCTGTTCGATGCCATCTGCCCGGGCGGGCGCGTGGTCTTCATCGGCATGCCGGTGGCGCCGATCTCCTATGACGTGACCCACGCCGCGATCAAGGAGGCGCGGGTGGAGCACATCTTCCGCTATGCCCACGTCTTTCCGCGCTGCGTGGCCATGCTTGCCTCCGGCGACATCGACGTGACGCCGCTGATCACCAAGACTTTCGGCTTCGAGGACAGCATCCGCGCTTTCGAGTTCGCCACCAGGCCGCCCACCGGGTCGGTCAAGGTCCAGATCGAGATGCCAAGCTGAGCACCGGGAGCGGAGTTCCATGTATCTGGAGAAGCTGAGACTGGATGGCCGCGTGGCGGTGGTGACCGGCGGCGGCCGCGCGATCGGATTGGCGTGCGTCACCGCCCTGGCGGAGGCCGGCGCCAAGGTGGTGATCGCCGATGTCGATCCGGCTGTCGCCGAGAGCGGGCAGGCGGAGCTGCGCAGGTCCGGCCACGATGCCGAGACCGTCCAGATGGACGTCACGAAAGCCGGGCAGGTCACGGCGGTCGCGGACCAGCTGGTCGCGAAGCACGGCCGCGTCGAGATCCTGGTCAACAATGCAGGCATCGCGCGCAGCGGGACGCCGGCGGAGGAACTGACGGACGAGCATTGGCTCAACGTCAATGACGTGAACTACAACGGCGTCTTCTGGTGCTGCCGCGCCTTCGGCAAGCATATGCTGAAGGCGCGCAAGGGCGCGATCGTCAACATCGGCTCCATGTCCGGCTATATCGTGAACCGGCCACAGAAGCAGGCCTATTACAACGCCTCCAAGGCGGCGGTGCATCATCTGACGGCGTCGCTGGCGGCGGAATGGGCCGATCGCGGCGTCCGGGTCAATGCCGTCGCGCCGACCTATGTCGACACGCCCCTGGTCCACACGGTGAAGGGCGTCGAGACCATGATGAAGGACTGGCTGCGCGACACGCCGATGGGAAGGCTCGGCCAGCCGCACGAGATCGCCTCCGTGGTGCATTTCCTGGCCAGCGATGCCGCGAGCCTGATGACCGGCTCCACCGTGCTGGCGGATGGCGGCTTCACCTGCTGGTGAAGCCGCATCTGCTGCGCATGGTAGACTATGACTACATCGTCGTCGGTGGCGGCAGCGCCGGCTGCGTGACGGCGAGCCGCCTGGTCGGTGCCTTCGGCGCAAGGGTGCTGCTGCTGGAAGCGGGGCCCGCGCGCGGCAGCCCGATCCTCGCCATGCCGGCCGGCTACATGAAATTCCTGGCGAGCGACACCTATCTCACCATGCACAAGGCTGTGGCGCAGCGTCAGCTCGACGGCCGTGCCCCGATCATCCCGCAGGCGCGGCTGCTGGGCGGCGGCAGCGCCGTCAATGCCATGGTCTATATGCGCGGGCAGGCGGCGGACTACGATTCCTGGGACCGCTATCTCGGTCAGGGTTCGGGCTGGAGCTACCGCGACCTGCTTCCGCACTTCAAGCGGCAGGAGGACAACGACCACCTGGCTGACGAATTCCACGGCGCCGGGGGGCCGCTGAAGGTCTCCCATCTGGCGCATCATTGCGCCATGAGCCGCTCCTTCGTGAAGACGCTGCAGCAGATGGGGATTTCCTATAATCCGGATTTCAATGGCGTGGTGCAGCGCGGCGTCGGCTTCATGCAGCACACGATCGATCCCGTGACGCGCCGTCGCTGCAGCGCGCGGGACGCGTTCCTGGCGCCGGTCCTGTCCAATCCGCGCCTGACGCTCGTCACTGGGGCGAGCGCAACCGGTATCATCCTGGACGGCAAGCGCGCCGTCGGTGTGCGCTATGTCGAAGGCGGAAGAGAGAAGCAGGCGCGCGCCTCCGCCGAGGTGATCCTGACCGCCGGCGCCTATATCACGCCCAAGCTGCTCATGCTCTCCGGCATCGGGCCGGCGGCGCAACTCAGACAGCACGGCATTGACGTGCGCGTCGATCTCAAAGGCGTCGGCCAGAACCTGCAGGACCATCATGAGGTGCCGGTCGTCGCGGCCGCGAACGGGCGCTACGGCTATTTCCGGCAGGATCGCGGCCTCGCCATGCTGCGCAACGGCCTGCAATACGTGCTGTTCAGGTCCGGCCCGGTGGTGACCACCGGGGTCGAGGCCTGCGCTTTCATCGATCCCGAGGGCAGCGGGCGGGAGGGCGCGATCCAGCTTTACTGCGTACCCACGGTCTATCTCGACCGCGACGTGACCGAATTGCAACCGATGGAAGGCGTGACGCTGACCCCCTGCGTCACAAGGCCGAAATCGCGCGGCTCGATCACCTTGCGATCGGCCGACCCTCGCGATCTGCCGCTGGTCAATCCCAATTTCTTCGGCGAGACGGAGGACCTGCGGCTGCAGATTGCCGGCGTCAATTTCGCGCGCGAGGTCATGCGCTCGGCGCCGATGAAGGATCTGCTGAAGGGCGAGATCTATCCGGGCCCGGCGAAGCTGTCCGACGCCGACCTGGAGCAGCATTGCAAGCGCAACGTCAAGACCAACTACCACCCGGTCGGCACCTGCCGCATGGGGCCGGATCAGGACGAGATGGCGGTGCTCGACGACAGGCTGCGGGTGCGCGGCCTCGAGGGCCTGCGCGTGTTCGACGTCTCCATGATGCCGACCCTGGTCTCCGGCAACACCAACGCGCCGGCGCTCGCCATCGCCGACCGGGCCGTCACGCTGATGATGGATTAGCCGAGCCGCTTCAGGAGATCGACCGCGAATTCCGGCAGCGTATCGTCCCGCGCGCCCATGATGACGATGCGGTCGCCGGGCTTTGCCAGCGCGAGCAGCTTGTCGCCGCAGGCGGCGCGGTCGGGGAAGGCGAAGGCTTCACGGCTGCGCGCCGTGACCTCGCGCGCGATGTCCTCGCTTGTCACCAGGCGCTCGGTTGTGCCGCCGTAATAGACCGGCTCCGGCATCACCAGCACATCGTCCCGCTGCAGGTTCTCCGCGAAGCAGGCGACCAGCTCGTTCCGCATGTGCTTGAGCGGGCGGAAGCCGTGAGGCTGGAACATCACCAGCAGGCGGCCCGGAAAGGCGTGCAGCGTCATCAGGGTGGCCGCGATCTTGTCGGGATTGTGCGCGAAATCGTCGATGATGGTCACGCCGTTGGCCGTGCCGATCCGCTCGAACCGGCGCTTGATGCCGGTGAACCCGCCGAGCGCCTCGGCCGCCTCCGCGAGCGGGAGTCCGCATGCGCGCGCCGCACATAATGCAGCCAGCGCGTTGGAGACATTGTGGGCGCCCGGCACCTGCAAGCGCACCCTGGCTTGCGCGCTGCGCTCGGTGACGGTGAAGTCGATGCCGTCCGGAGATGGAAGCAGGTCATGCGCGAACAGGCCGGCATTGCGGTCGCCGAGGCTGTAGCTCGCCGCCCTGCCGGCGGGCAGAGACGAGGCCAGCGCCTTGCATTCCTCGTTGTCGAGGTTGAGCACGGCGGTTTCAGCCTTGCCCACGAAATCGCGGAACAGCCCGCGCAGCTCCTCCATCGATTTGTGGTCGAGGGAGATGTTGTTGAGCACCGCGACCTTCGGGTCGAACAGGGCGATCGAGCCGTCGCTCTCGTCGACCTCGCTGATGAAGATGTCGCCCCCGCCCACCACCGCCCCGGCAAACGGGATCTGCGGCGTGATGAAGTTCTTCATGATCGCGCCGTTCATGATCGTCGGCGCGCGCCCCGCATGATGCAGGATCCAGCCGATCATACCGGTGGTGGTGGATTTGCCGCTGGTGCCGCCGACCGCGACGCTCCGGGGCGCGGCGTTGAAAAGCTGCGCCAGCAGCTCGGCCCGGCGCATCACCGGCACGCCCAGACGCCGCGCCGCCTGCACATCCGGCACCGTTTCCTCGACGGCGGCGGAGGTGACGAGGATCTGCTCGGGGCGGGTGACGCCGCTGCCGTCCTGCGCATGAAGGGGAATGCCGTGCTCGCGCAGGAATTGGAATTTCTGGGCCAGGCGCCCCTGGTCCAGGGAGCGGTCGGAGCCCTCCACCTCGCTGCCCCTGGCGCGAAGGATCAGGGCCAGCGGCAACATTCCGCTACCGCCGATACCGCAGAAGAAATAAGGTCGATTCGGTCCCGGGTTCATGTGCGTTGATCGCACAAGTCGGGATGGGGGTAAACGGTTTCGCTCATGAGCGCGCGCAAAATCAGAATCGGCATCGTCGCGCCGTCCTCGCGGCTGGAAGCCAGCATGGCGGAGCGGGTGAAGGGGCTGGCCGCCGACCGGTTTCCCGGGGTCGAGCTGGTGTTCCATCCCCAGTGCTTCCGCTCCGCCGGGCACTTCGCGGGCACGGATGCCGAGCGGGCGGCCGCCTTCGCCGAGGTCGCCAATGACCCTGCCTTCGATGCCGTCTGGTTCGGGCGCGGCGGCTATGGCGCCGGCCGCATGGCGGAGGACGCATTGGCGAAGCTGGGCCAGGCGGCGCGCGCCAAGACCTATCTCGGCTACAGCGATGGCGGCGTCCTGCTGGCCGGCCTCTATGCCCGGGGATTCCCGGCCGTGGTGCACGGCCCGATGCCGGCCGACATCGGGCGCAGCAATGGCGAGGAGGCAGTGGCGCGGGCGCTGTCCTATCTCGCGACCGGCGCCGCGGAGACGCTGGAGCCGTCGGTCGCGGCCTCGGCCAAGGTCGTCGCCTTCAACATCATGACCTTCAGCCAGCTCATCGGCACGCCGCTCCAGCCGGATCTCGCCGGGCACGTGCTCATGCTCGAGGAGGTCTCCGAATACATGTACCGGATCGACCGCTCGCTGTTCCACATCACCAGCCATCCGGCGCTGCGGCGCCTCGCCGGCATCCGCCTCGGCCGTTGCAGCCAGATCCCGGACAACGATCCGGATTTTGGCCAGACCGAGGTCGAGGTTGTGCAGCACTGGTGCGCCAAATCAGGCATTCCCTATCTCGGCCGCGCCGATATCGGCCACGATGCCGCCAACAAGATTGTGCCTTTCGGCGGGCTGCCCTCGGTCTAAGCCATATCACAGCGGCCGATAGCCCCTGGCGTGCATGCATTCAGGGACGGATGCGCCATCCGACCATTTCAGTCCGTGGAAGAACCCGGCGACGGCACCCACGCTCGCCCCGATGATGGCGCCTACATCCGCCCCACCGCGATGGGCGCCCGCGGCCGCGCCGTGCGCGGCGCCGAGCAGGGCCCCGATCAGGAATCCTTCCGCTCCAGCGGCGGCGCGGGCCGCTGCCGCGGAGGACCGGCAGGAGTCAAGATCGGCCTGGTAGCGTTCGGCGGAGGCGGGCGCGTTGCGGTGCGGGTCATCCGACGCGCATCCGCCGAGACCGACCAGCACGCCGAGCAGCAGAGCCCTGCCTTGGCGGAGCATGTGCGCCTCCCCGCGACGTCCTCTCGCCTGCAGCCGATTGTATCATGATTGCGTTGGCACGGCGCCAGTGCGCTCCGCAGGGAAGCGCGTCGCCTGGACGGATGGCCGATCGTCCATCCGCTCGAGCCAAGCGACGAGGTTCTGATGGCCGCGCAGCAGGACTGCACCGCTGGGCGCGAGCCTGAGATAAGCCAGCATCGGGAAGACCCACAGATCCGCAAGCGTGCATTGCGCGCCCACAAAGAAAGCCGGGCCAGACAGATCATCGAGAACACGCAGGCATTGGGCGGCGCGCTCTAGTTCATCAGGAGCGAGGCGGCCCGAGCGTGCGTGTTCAGTCTCCTCGACATAGATGCCCCAGACCAGCGCCCGATAAGCGTAGTTGTCCATGATGCGCATGATCTGGCGCATGCGCGCCCGCATCTGCGCCTCGCTCGCAAGAAGCGCCTCGCCCCCGAAGTGCTCCACGAGATAGAAGACGATGGCATCGGTCTCGAACAGGCGGAACCCGTCATGCTCGAAGGCGGGGATGCGCCCGAATGGATGGCGTTCGAGATAGTCCACCGGCACGCCATCCTTGGCGAAAATGTCGACCTCGCTCAGGGCATAGGCGATCCCGAGTTCTGCCAGAACCAGGCGAACGATCCGGACATAGACGCTGTAGGACGCGCCGAAAAGCGTGGTTCCAATCATGGCGGCTCACCTTACAAGCCGAGTCTGGAAGAATTCTACCGATCATGCGCGGCAGGCCAATCCCCGTGACAAGAACGCGCGCTTGAGTCTAGGCTCCAGGCTGATCGTATGCGGGGAATGAGGTCATGGCCTCCATCGGCGATGTCGCGAAGCTGGCCGGAGTGTCGCTGGGCACGGCGTCGCGCGCGATCAACGGCAATCCGGCGGTTTCGCCGCAATTGCGCGAGCGTGTGCTGGCCGCCGCGGCGGAGCTCGACTATCGCCCCAACGCCCTGGCACGCGCGCTGCGCAGCAGCCGCACGCATTCCTTGGGCCTGATCGTGCCGGATGTCACCAATCCGTTCTTCGGCGAGCTTGCCAAGCATGTGGAGCAGGTCGCGGCGGGCATGGGCTACACCGTGATGCTGGCCAATTCCGACGATGATCCGAAGGCCGAAGCGGAATACATCAAGGTCCTGGGCGGCCGCCAGGTCGACGGACTGCTCATCGTGCCGTCGGAGGAGACGCGGCATTTGCCGCGCGAAGGCAAGGTTCCGGTGGTTGTCGTCGATCGGCCGATCAGCGGCTATCCGCTGGTGGCAAGCGATCATCGCGCCGGCGCGGTCGCGGCCGTGCAGCACCTTGTTTCACTGGGTCACCGGCGAATCGGATGCATCGCCGGCCCACGCCACTTGAGCGTGGCGCGCGAGCGCTATGACGGCTACCGCTCGGTCGCCGTAGCGCTCTATCGCGAGAACGGCTTCGATTTCGCCGCCGATACGATCGTCACCCGCTTCGACTATGATTGCGGATACGAAGCGACGCTGAAGCTGCTGGCGCGACCCGACCGGCCGAGCGCGATCTTCGCCAGCTCCGACCAGCAGGCGATCGGCGCATTGCGGGCCGCGGCCGATCTGGATCTGAGGGTGCCGGGGGATGTATCGATCATCGGCTTCGACGCGATCAGCCTCGCCAAGCTGGTGACGCCGCGGCTCACCACGGTCGCCCAGCCGATCGCGGCCATTGCCGATATCGCGGTGCGGACAGTTCTCCGCCTGCGCCAGGAGGATGGGAAGCTGGAGCGGCATCGCCTGCCTACCTTGCTGCAGCCCGCCAATTCGACCGGACCGGCCGCAAGCAACGTGATCGAACTCAAGGTCGGCAAGGACGCTTAAGGCTCTGCAGCGTCAGCTGCGCCCCGGCATCATGCGCGGCGGTTGCGCCATGACACCGCTCACGACCTCGAGCAGCCTCTCGCTTCGGATCGGCTTGTCGATGATATCGTCCGCGCCCAGCGCGGCCGCCATGTACAGGAAGTCGGCCTTGTCGATCTTGCCGCCGCCCGACATCGCGATCACGCGCAGTCCCGGATGATCGGTGCGAATCCTGCGGATCGTCTCGATCCCATCCAGCTCCGGCATGATGATGTCGGTCAGGACCAGATCGAAATCGCCGCCGGTCAAAAGCTTGAGGCCTTGGTGCGCGCTGCCGACGGTTGTGACACGGTGCCCGGCGTGCGCGAGGATGAGGGAGACGGTCCGGCCGACCGCCGCGTCATCGTCGATGACCAGGATGCTGCAGGTATCAGCCGTGGCCATGCTCTGCACCTCGAGGAAGCCAACTTTTCAGAGACGGCGATGTTCCCATAGGTGGCATCGGATGCCAAGCGGGCGGCCGCAGGAGGGCCGCGGCGGATCACGCGGCCGTAGCGCGGACCGTCTGGATCAGGACGTCGCGGAGCCGGTCGACGCCGCTCGCCACGTCGGCCGACAGCTGGCGCACTTCGCTGGCACGGCTTTCGGTTTCGGAGGCTTCTTCGGAGACGTGCGCGATGCGGGAGGCGACTTCCTGTGCGGCCTGCGAGGTCTGCGTGACATTGCGCGCGATCTCCGCGGTCGTCGCGGTCTGCTCCTCGATCGCCGAGGCTATGGCGGAGGAGACGCCTTCCACCTCGCGGATCGAAGTGGTGATCGTCCGGACGGCCATGACGGCCTGATCGGTGGCGCCCTGGATCTCGGCGATCTGCTGGGTGATGTCCTCGGTCGCGCATGCAGTCTGGTTGGCGAGCGATTTCACCTCGTTGGCCACCACCGCGAAGCCCTTGCCAGCATCGCCGGCGCGCGCCGCTTCGATCGTGGCGTTGAGCGCCAGCAGGTTGGTCTGGTTGGCGATGTCGCTGATGAGCTGTGTGACGGCGCTGATCTTGCGCACCGCATCGGACAAAGCGGAAATGGTGCCCTCCGCCTCTGTCGACGATTTCACCGCGCCGAGCGTGACTTTGCGTGCCGACGAAACCTGCGCGGCGATCTCCTGGATCGAGGCGGTGAGTTGCTCCGAAGCCGAGGCGACGGTCTGCGCATTGGCCAGCGCCTGGGTCGATGCCGCCGCGACCGTCTGGCTGCTTTCGCTGACGATGCGGGCGGAACTGGCCATGTGGCCCGCATCGCCGGACATGCGGTCGGTCAGGGCGGAGACGGTCTCCACCGCCTTGCGCGTCTCGCGCTCGACCGTGTCGGCCATGGCCAGGAGCGCGGCGCGCTTCTCCGCCTCCGATGCCTGACGATCGGCTTCCTGCCGATGGCGAAACTGCTCCGCCTCGATGCCCTGACGCCGGAAGACGTCGACGGCTTCGGCCATGGAGCCGATCTCGTCCTTGCGGCCCGCCGATGGGATCTCGATATCCGTCTGCCCGGCGGCCAATTGCTTCATCACCGCGGTCATGCGTGCGATGGGGCGCATCACGCCGAGCCCGATGGCAATCACGCCGCCGATCACCGTCGCGAGCACCACCAGCGCAACGGACCAGACGACGACGGTATAGAACGTTTCGCTCTCGGCGGCTGCGCCTTCGGTCGCGGCATTCATCTCGGTGGCGCGCGCCACCATCTTGTCGACCACGGCACGGTGGTCCGCATAGGCGCCGCTGATCTCCGCATAGAACTTGCGCGCGGAATCCATGTCGCCCGTGGCGATCGCCGGAAGGAAGTCGTTCTCGATCGTGTTCCAGAAGCGCGAGACGTGGCCGTAGGACTCCTCGACGATCCACTGCTTGTTGACCGGGTCGAAATCCTCCAGCTCTTTCCAGAAGGTGTGCCGCATGTCGTATTCTTCGTGCAGCGTTTTCAGCCGCGCGCTGCGCTGATCGAGGCTCGCGGGATCATTCAGAAGCAGCGTCGTCTCAAGATAGGATTCGATGACATATTCCGGCGGCGGCAGGATGTCGGCGATCAGGTCCTTGCCCAGCACGATCTGGCGATAGACCGGCCCGTTGACCTTGAGTTCGCTGAGCGCGCTCACCGCGGTCCACAGGATGGCGATGCAGCCCAAAGTGACGACCAAGCCGAACAGATTCACGGCCTTGGCGATGCTCAGATGGAGTTTCATCGTGGATCCCGCGCAGACGGAAGAATGGCCGGGATTTTGACCAAAGTTGGTTAACACTCTGTGACCCGGAATGGGGGGCCGGAAAGATTTCGTTCGGACAAACTTAGATTTGATGGATCGTTCCAGTCGGATTTCGTGACGGGTAGCCGCGGTGGAAGGCCATCCCACAACCCGGCGGCGGCGGTGCCCAGACCTGGTTTTCCCAAAAGGAACAATGCTTTATTGCCAGTGAAGGCGGTGCATGCCGGCGGTTGACAGCCCATCGCCCGCGCCAATAGAACGTTCCAAAAGACAGTGACCGTTTCATGACGCGGCACACCGGGAGGACAGAATGGCAGCGGCTCCCCCGAGGGATCGGGTGACCATCGTAGAAATCGCCGCCGCGGCCGGCGTCTCCAAGTCGACCGTGTCGCTGGTCCTCAAGGGCAGCGAAAGCGTCCGCCCGTCCACGCGCGACCGGGTCAACGCCGCCATCCGCGATCTCGGCTACGTCTACAATCGCGGTGCCGCCAATCTGCGGCGGGCGCGTTCCAACATGGTCGGCATGATCATCCACGACCTGATCAACCCCTTCTGCGCTGAACTGGCGGTCGGCATCGAGCGCAGCTTCCAGGCGGCTGGCTACGTGCCCTTCATCGCCAACACCGCGGAAAGCCCGGTCCGCCAGGCGGAGGTGATCAAGCTGATGCGCGAGCAGGGTGTCGCGGGGCTGATCATCTCGGCGGCGCGCGGCACACCCGACGAAGCGCTCGACGGCCTGGTCGGGGCTGGCGTGCCGGTGGTGATGACGATGCGGCGCCTCGGAGGTCGCCACATCCCGGTGGTCGGCCCCGACAATCGTCTTGGCGCCCGGCTGGCGGTGGAGCGGCTTCTCGAACTGGGGCACCGGCGCATCGCGTTCCTGGGCGGCTATGCGGATTCCGGCGTTAGGGCGGAGCGCCTGGAGGGCTTTCGCGCCGCGCTGGCCAATGCCGGCCTCGACCCCGACAGTGCCGTCGCAATCGCCTCCGTGCCGACCCGGGAAGGGGGCGCGCAGGCGCTCGAGACCGTGCTGGCACAGCGCAATCCCCCCACGGCTGCCGTCTGCTTCAACGACATCGTCGCGTTCGGCGTCTGTCTCGGGCTGCGCCGGCGCGGCATCCAGCCGGGACGCGGCTTTGCGGTGATCGGGTTCGACGACGTACAGGAGGCGCTGCATGCCGATCCGCCGCTGACCACGATCGCGGTCGATGTCATGGGGCTTGGCGAGCGGGCCGCCCAGACCGTGTTGCGGATGATCGAGACCGGCCGCAACACGGCCGAGGATCACGTCGGCGCCGTGCATCTCGCGGTGCGGGAAAGCTGCGGCGGCATAATGCCTGAGCGCGCGGAGCGCCGGGCATGAACATTGCGGGCCGCCGGTTGCAGTGTTGCCGGGCGGCGGCTACCGTCCATTCAGGTCTTGGGGAGGCGGCCTGCCGCGGCGGGTTGGAACAAACACACGCCAGGCCCCCTAACCATGCACACCGGGCCGAGGTCAGCTTGGTGGCTCCCGCGGACCGCGCGAGCGGTCGCAAGGGCAACCGGACAGAATGACCGTCTATTTTGATTGTGGGAGGACACAAATGAGAATCTCAAAACTGCTGTCGACGTCGGCGCTGGTGACCGGCCTCGCGCTTTTCTCCGGGGCTGCCGCCGCCGAGGAATCGGTGGAGGTGCTGCACTGGTGGACGTCGGGCGGCGAAGCTGCGGCGCTCAACGTGCTGAAGGAAGACCTCGAGCAGGCCGGTGTCACCTGGCAGGACATGCCGGTCGCCGGCGGCGGTGGCGAGCAGGCCATGACGGCCCTGCGCGCGCGCGTGACCTCGGGCAATCCGCCGACCGCCGTGCAGATGCTAGGCTTCGATATTCTCGATTGGGCCAAGCAGGGCGTGGTGGCGGACCTCAACGCCCTCGCCGCCAAGGAAGGCTGGGAAAAGGTGGTGCCTCCGGCGCTGCAGGCCTTCTCGAAGCACGACGGCAAGTGGCTCGCGGCGCCGGTCAACGTGCATTCGACCAACTGGGTCTGGGCCAACAAGAAGATCTTCGACGAGCTCGGCCTGAAGCAGCCCACAAGCTGGGACGAGCTGATTGCCGCGCTGGACAAGATCAAGGGTGCCGGCTATGTGGCCGTCGCTCATGGCGGCCAGCCTTGGCAGGAGGCCACCATCTTCGACGCAGTGGTCGTGGCGACCGGAGGGCCGGAATTCTACAAGAAGGCTTTCATCGATCTGGATCCTGCGGCCCTCAACTCCGATACGATGGTGCAGGCGTTCGACCGCATGACGACGCTGCGCAGCTATGTCGACGACAACTTCTCCGGCCGCGATTGGAATCTCGCCTCGGCCATGGTGATCGAAGGCAAGGCCGGCGTGCAGTTCATGGGCGACTGGGCAAAGGGCGAGTTCCTGAATGCCGGCCAGAAGCCGGGCGAAGACTTCCTTTGCTTCCGCTTCCCGGGCACGCAGGGCACCGTCACCTTCAACTCCGACCAGTTCGTCATGTTCACAGTCGGCGACGACCGCAGGGCGGCGCAGGAAAAGCTGGCGAGCGCGATCATGACGCCGTCCTTCCAGGTGGCGTTCAACAAGATCAAAGGCTCCGTTCCGGCTCGCACGGACGCCGACGGCTCGGGCCTTGACGCCTGCGGCCAGCAGGGCATGAAGGAACTGGCTGAAGCGAGCACCAAGGGCACGCTGTTCGGTTCCATGGCCCATGGCCATGCGGCGCCGGCGGCGGTGAAGCTCGCGACGTATGACGTGATCACCGCACACTTCAACGGCGAGATGGATTCGCAGACCGCCGCGCAAGAACTGGCGAACGCCGTCGAAGGCGCGAAGTAGCAAGAACCGGCACCCGACTGGCGCCGGCGGGGCTGGGGTGGATCCCGGCCCCGCCGCGTCATCGGACATGACCGGCATTCCGGGAGAGGTCTGGAGGACGGGATGAGCGTGTCCCAGGAGACTATGGTCGGGGCGGCGAGGCCCGCGACAAGCGCCTCGGCAGGGGCGGTCGAGTGGCTGCAGCGCGCCTTGCCGAAGATCGTGCTGGCGCCCAGCTTCGCCATCATCCTGGTCGTGGTCTACGGCTTCATCCTGTTCACCGGCGTTCTCTCCTTCACCGATTCGAAGATCCTGCCCTCCTTCAACTGGGTCGGCTGGGAGAACTACGTGAAGCTGTGGGGCTTCCGAAACTGGATCACCGCGCTGAAGAACCTCGCGATCTTCGGCTCGCTCTACATCCTGCTCTGCTCGGCGATCGGGCTGTTCCTCGCCATCCTGATCGACCAGAAGATCCGCGTCGAAGGCGTCCTGCGACCGATCTATCTCTATCCGATGGCCCTGTCCTTCATCGTGACGGGCACCGCGTGGAAGTGGTTCCTCGATCCCGGCATCGGGCTCGAGCACACGATGCACCTGTGGGGCTGGGAGAGCTTCGCCTTCAAGTGGATCAAGGACGGCAAGATGGCGATCTATTGCATCGTCATCGCCGCGATCTGGCAATCTTCCGGCTTCGTGATGGCGATGTTCCTCGCCGGTCTGCGCGGCATCGACAACGAGATCATCAAGGCGGCGCAGATCGACGGCGCCTCGAACTTCAATCTCTACCGCCGCATCGTCATCCCGCTCCTGCGGCCCGCCTTCCTGTCGGTGTTCGTGGTGCTGGCGCACCTCGCCATCAAGTCCTACGACCTGGTGATCGCGCTCACCAACGGCGGGCCCGGCCGCGCGACCGAGATGCCGGCGACCTTCATGTATTCCTATACCTTCACCCGCAACGAAATGGGCATCGGCGCCGCTTCGGCCGTCATCATGCTGATGATGATCGCCAGCGTGATCGTCCCCTATCTCTACAGCGAGCTCCGGGGAGGAAAGCGCTGATGGCCGCCGCAACGCACGGCGCGGTGCAGGAGACCGCGGTCCGCACCAATGTGCTGGCGCGCGCGCTGATCTATGCCGGCCTCATCCTGTTCGCCGGCTACTACCTGCTGCCGCTCTACGTGATGCTGGTCAATTCGGTGAAGCCGCTGGACGAGATCCGCCAGGGCGACATGATGTCCCTGCCTATGCTGTTCACGCTCGAGCCGTGGCGCAGCGCCTGGGCGACGGCGCAGATCGGCGTGCAGCCGACCGGCCTCAGGCCCTATTTCATCAACTCGATCCTGATGGTCGTGCCGGCGGTTGCGATCTCGACCCTGCTCGGCGCGCTCAACGGCTACGTCCTGACCAAGTGGCGGTTCCGCGGCGACGGCATCGTGTTCGGCCTGCTGCTGTTCGCCTGCTTCATCCCGTTCCAGATCGTGCTGATCCCGATGGCGCGGCTCCTGGGCTTGGCCGGCCTTGCGGGATCAACGCCGGGCCTTGTGCTGGTGCATGTGGTCTACGGCCTCGGATTCACGACCTTGTTCTTCCGCAACTACTATGACGCGTTCCCGACCGAGCTCATCCGGGCGGCGCAGATCGACGGTGCCGGGTTCTTCCGCATCTTCTGGCGTATCCTGCTGCCGAGCTCCGGCCCAATCATCGTCGTGACGGTGATCTGGCAGTTCACCAACATCTGGAACGACTTCCTGTTCGGCGTGTCGTTCTCCGACGTAGACTCGCAGCCGGTGACCGTCGCGCTCAACAACCTCGTCTCGTCCTCGACCGGCGTGAAGGAATACAACGTGCATTTCGCCGGCGCCATCCTGGCGGCGTTGCCGACACTGATCGTCTATGTCGTCTCGGGCCGCTACTTCGTGCGCGGCCTGATGGCCGGTGCGGTGAAGGGCTGATGGAGTAGATCATGGCGTTCCTGGAGATCAGCGATCTTTACAAGCGCTTCGGCTCGGTGGAGGTGCTGAAGGGCATCAACCTGGCCGTCGAGGAAGGCGGTTTCCTGGTGCTGGTCGGACCGTCGGGTTGCGGCAAATCGACTCTGCTCAACACGATCGCCGGCCTGGAGAGCATCACCTCCGGCGAGATCCGGATCAACGGCCGCGTGGTGAACAACCTGCATCCGTCGCAACGCGACATTGCCATGGTGTTCCAGTCCTACGCCCTCTATCCCAACATGACGGTGGCGCAGAACATCGCCTTCGGCATGGAGATGCGCGGCGTCCCGAAGGCCGAGCGCGAGAAGGCGGTGGCGGAGGTCGCCAAGACCCTGCAGATCAGCCATCTGCTGGGCCGCAAGCCCAGCCAGTTGTCGGGCGGCCAGCGCCAGCGCGTGGCGATGGGCCGGGCCCTGGTCCGCAATCCGCAGGTCTTCCTGTTCGACGAGCCGCTGTCCAATCTCGATGCCAAGCTGCGCGTCGACATGCGGACCGAGATCAAGCGGCTGCACCAGTCGATGAAGACCACCATTGTCTACGTGACGCACGACCAGATCGAGGCGATGACCCTCGCGACCCAGATTGCGGTGCTCAAGGACGGCGTGCTGCAACAGTTCGGCACGCCGCACGAGATCTACAACAATCCGGCCAACATCTTCGTCGCGGATTTCATGGGCTCTCCGGCCATGAACCTGATTCCGGCGCGGATCGAGGCCAATGGCGGCGGCGTCGCGGTGGTGATGACGCGCGACGGGGCGGAGCCGCTGCAGCTCAAGGTCGGCAGCCACAGCAGGCTTGGTGCCCATGCGGGCCGCGAAGTGATCTTCGGCTTGCGGCCGGAGGCGATCACGGATCTGAGCGGCGCCGATCGCACGTCGCCGGGCGTGGTCAACGCCGAATGTCATGTCGAGGTGGTGGAGCCGGCCGGCGCCGACACCTATGTGGTGACGCGGCTGGGCGGGCGCGAGGTGATTGGCCGCATGCGTTCCGACATGCAGGTCGCGCCGCACAGCACGGTGCCGTTCGCCTTCAACATGGACAAGGCCGTCTTCTTCGATCCGGAGAGCGAGTTTCGGATCGCGTAGGAAACGTCGCAGCAGCAAGCGCCTTACCTTCCCGGGCACGGTCGTGTAGATACAGCGTTCCAGCGGGCATTGATGCGACCGCTGTTTCAAGCAGGAGCATGGCCGATGAATCAGTCCCCAATCAGATGGCCGGTGCCGGCCGCACTGGCGACGATCACGGCGCTTGCCGCGCTGGCGACGGCGGTGAACCTGCGCTTCATCGAGGCGATGCTGGATTCCTCGACCGGCGTGTTCGGTGTGTTGTGCGCCCTCGTTGCCGTCGGCCGCCTGGCGCGCGGCGGCCTTGGCGCGACGGCGCGCGCTGGCTGGCTGGCCCTGCTGGCGCTCGCTGTCGTGGTCGCCTGCACCGAGTTCGCGGAGCCGTTCTCCGAGCTGAAGGGTCACGATTTCGGCATCGACAACGTGGACGATGTGCTCCTGCTCGCGGCCGCGCCGATCGGCCTTTGGTTGACCGCCCGGATGGAGCGGCGTCCCGCGGTCGCTCAGCTCCTGCTGCTGGTGGGGCTCGCGGCACAGCTTGCCGGGGCCGTGCTCGACCTTTCGAATGCCCAGCGATTCAATCTCGGCCTCTCGGTGAGCCGCGCCGAAAGCTATGCCGACTTTGCGCAGTTCCTGTCGCTCATGTCCTACTTCATGGCGATCTGGCTGCTGGTCGCGGGCGGGGCGCAGCAGCGCGCCGGTCTCGGGCCGGTGCGGGAAGCGGCGCCGGCCGTTTCGCCCTATCCGCCCGGGCTGCGCACGACGCGGTATCCGCCGCCCTTCCTGTTCGGGTTTGGGCTGGCCGACAGCCGCTCGCCCGCGGAGCGGATTCATCGCGTGTGCAACAAGGCGCTCTGGCCGGCCGGCGACGTCGTGCTCACCGCGCGCAATCTCGCCACGATCGCGCTCTGGCCGATCATCGCTTCGGCGCGCGCGCTGCGGTCCTTGCGCCGGCACGGGCGCACCGTGCAGCGCATCACCGGCAAGTCGCGATGGCGGCAATTCGTCGAGCAGGTCGCCCTGGCGGTACGCCATCGGATTCCACCCTTCTACTACTACGTCTATGAGTTCTATCGGCCGGGACAGCCACGACTGGCGGCGCACTACCTGATGCGCTACGAAACCAAGGAGATCGCCTATCGGCTGCTCTATCCTCAGGCAGGCCCGGATTACGAGCCCACGCCCCTCAAGGACAAGATGGCGTTCGCGCGGCACTGCCGGGTCAGCGGCATCAGGCACGTCGACATCTTCATGCTGTTCGAGGCGGGCGCGCGGGTCGATGGCGGGGATCTGATCGGCCGCCTTCCCGCGACCGATCTGTTCGTGAAGCGCGTTCTCGGCAAGGGCGGCAGAGGGTCTGAACTGTGGCGCTACGCGGAATCCGGCATCTATCGCAGCGCGCAGGGCGAGGAGCGTGACGCGGACTCGCTCGTCGCCCATGTTGCTGCGCTGTCGCTCGATCAGCCCTACGTCATCCAGCGTGCCGTCCGCAACCATCCCGACCTGCTCGACCTGAGCGCCGGCGCGCTCTGCACGGTGCGCATGTTGTCCTGCCGGAATGAGGTCGGAGACTTCGAGGTCACGTGCGCCGCGTTCCGGATGTCTGTCGACCCGGTTTCTGCGGTCGACAATTTTCACGCCGGAGGCGTCGCCGCCGCGGTGGACGTGGCCACCGGCCGCCTCGGGCGGGCGACCGGCCTGCAGATCGAGGAGGCAGGATGGCACGACCGGCATCCCTTCACCGGCGCGCAGGTCGCCGGCCGGCAGCTCCCGATGTGGCCGGAGACCATCGAACTGGCGCGGCGCGCGCATCGTGCCTTTTCCGATTATGTCGTGATCGGCTGGGACATCGCGATGCTGGAGGATGGGCCCTGCATCATCGAGGGCAACCGGGGTCCCGACGTCGATATCCATCAGCGCACCGCCCTGGCGCCGATCGGCGACGGCCGCTTCGGCGAGCTTCTCGCCTTCAACCTGGAGCGGCGATCGAGACCCTAGACGAAAGCTTGGCGGGCTGCGACGCGAGGGCAAGTTTCATCTGTTCCAAGCCTGTCGCCGCGACTATATGATGCCGCGGGAATGCGCCGGGCGACCGGCTGCAGGTGGCTGGAGAAGTCGCATGAAACGCTCCGAACTGAATGAAATCATCCGCGAAGGAGAGAGGTTCATCGCCTCCTTCGGGTTCAAGTTGCCGGAATTCGCCAACTGGTCGCCGGAGGACTGGAAGCGCAACCAGCACCGGGCCGGCGAGGTCATCCGCGCGCGTCTTGGCTGGGACATCACCGATTTCGGCCGCGGCGATTTCGAGAACCTGGGGCTGCTGCTCTTCACCGTGCGCAATGGCAGCGCCGACAACCTGAAGAGCGGCAGGGGCATGGCCTATGCCGAGAAAATCATGATCTCGCGCGAGAACCAGGTCACGCCGTTCCACACCCACAAGGTGAAGACGGAGGACATCATCGTGCGCGGCGGCGCGCCGCTCGAGGTGCGGCTCTATAACGGTCAGCCGGGCGCCGGCATCGACGACAAGGCGCCCGTCAACGTGCGCATGGACGGCATCGCGCGCGAGGTGCCGGCCGGCGGCGTGGTCCAGATTCATCCAGGCAGCTCCATCACCCTGAAGCCGGGACACGTTCATTCCTTCTGGGCCGCCGGCGGGGACTGCCTCGTTGGCGAGGTCTCGACCGTCAATGATGACGAGACCGACAACTATTTCCTCGACATGGTGTCGCGCTTCCCGGACGTGGAAGAGGACGAGCCGCCCTATCGCCTGATCGTCGCCGACTACGCGAAGCTCTGACCGGCGGGCCGTCCGGATGATCCTGACCTGCGGCGATGCGCTGTTCGATGTGTTCGCCAATCCCAGCGCCTCCACCTCCAGCATCGCGCTCGACGCGCGGGTCGGCGGCTCCCCGCTCAATGTGGCGGTGGCGCTGAGCCGTCTGGGCCAGCCGGCGGGGTTCCTCTCCAAGGTTTCGACCGATCCGTTCGGCCGCAGGCTCATGGCTCATCTGGCGGGCGAGGGGGTCGATACCGGCCTGATCGTGCGGACCGCGGCGCCGACCACGCTCGCGATCGTAGCGCTGGATGACAAAGGCGGAGCGACCTATTCCTTCTATATCGGCGGAACAGCCGACCGCTCGCTCGAACCGGGGGAACTGCCGCCGCGCCTGCCGGACGCAGTGCGCGTGGTCCACATCGGCTCCTACTCGACCGCGCTGGAGCCGACATCGTCCAGCCTCGAAGCGCTGGTGGCGCGCGAGCGCGCGCGGCGCTTCATCGCATACGACCCCAACATTCGCCCCTCGATCGTCCCGGATCCGGAGGTGTGGCGCCGGCGCGTGGCGGCCTTGACGGCGCAGGCGCACCTCGTGAAGGCCAGTATTGAGGACATCCAGTTCCTCTATCCCGGCGCCTCGGTGGACAGCGTGCTGGCGGATTGGCTGGCGCGCGGCACCGGCATCGCGATCGCGACCATGGGCGAAGCCGGCGCCATGGCCGCCACCAGGCACGGCATCGCCGCGCGTGTTAGCGCCCGGGCGGCCAGGGTCATCGATACGGTCGGGGCCGGCGATACGTTCCAGGCGGCGCTCCTGACCTGGCTGGCGGAGAACGGCCGCCTCTCGCCGGACGGCCTCGCCTCGCTCTCGGCGGATGACCTCAACGCGCTGCTAACCTTCGCGGCACGGGCCGCCGCAATCACCTGCTCGCGCCGCGGCGCAGACATGCCGCGGCGCGGCGAGATCTAGCCGGGGATCACTCCGCCGGCTTGTGAATCCGGCTCGGCCGCAGGGCGCGCAACGCCTCCGAGAGCTGCTCCATGTAGAGATAGAGCACCGGCGTGATGAACAGGGTCAGGATCTGCGACAACACCAGCCCGCCGACGACGGCCACGCCGAGCGGCTGGCGCAGCTCCGCGCTGGCGCCGACACCGAGGGCGATCGGCAGAGCGCCCATGATGGCGGCGAAAGTGGTCATCATGATGGGCCGGAAACGCAGGATGCAGGCGCGATAGATCGCATTTTGCGCGGACATGCCCTCGCGCTGCAGCGTCAAGGCCACATCGATCATCATGATCGCGTTCTTCTTCACGATGCCGATCAGCATCAGGATGCCGATGACCGCCACTACGCTGAGGTCTAGGTCCACCATGCGCAAGGCGATGAAGGCGCCGATGGCGGCGGATGGCAGGCCGGTCAGAATCGTGAAAGGGTGGACGAAGCTCTCATAGAGCATGCCGAGGACGATGTAGATGGTCAGCACGGCCGCCAGGATCAGGAGTCCCTGGTTGCCCAGCGCGTCCTGGAACACCTGGGCGTTGCCCGAGAAGGCGGAGGTGATCGTGCTGGGCAGGCCGAGTTCGGCGCGCAGTCCCTCCGTCCGATTGACCGCATCGCCCAAGGACACGCCGGGCGGCAGGTTGAAGGAGATCGTGACCGCCGGCAACTGGCCGAGCTGGTTTATGCTGAGTGCGCCGACGGTTCGCCGCACCTCGGCAAAGGCGCCGATGGGTACGAGCCCGCCGGTGGCCGAGCGGACATAGACCGTGTCGAGCAGGTCGGGGCTCCACGAGATGCTCGGGTCGAACTCGATCACGACCGAGTAGTTGTCGCCGGTCGCATAGATGGTGGAGACTTGCCGCGTTCCGAAGCCGGAATAGAGCGTCGAGCGCAACTGGTCGGAGGAGATGCCGAGGGCGTTGGCCTTGTCCTGGTCGACAATCAGTGTCGCCTGCTGCGCGCTCGCTTCCAGGTCGCTGCTGACGTCCGCGAAATGCGGATCGTTGCTCATCGCTTGGGCCATCTTCTCGGACCACGAAAACAGCGCCTCCTGGTCCACCGCCTGCAGCACGAACTGGTACTGGCTGCGCGACGTGCGGCCGCCGAGGCGCAGGTTCTGGACCGGCGACATGAACACTGAGATGCCCGCGATTCCCGCGAACTCGCGGCGCAGCTCATCCAGCACGACCTGCAGCTCGGGCCGCTCGCCCTTGGGCCTCAGCTCGACGAACAGGCGGCCGCTATTGGCCGAGCCGCCGCCGGCGCCGACCACGCTCGCGACCTGCGTCACATAGGGTGACTGGCGGAACACGTCCTCGACCTGCCGCTGCAGTGCCACCATGGCCTGGAAGGAGATGTCCTCCCGCGCCTCGGTCGAGACGGAGAGCTGGCCGATATCCTCCTGCGGGAAGAAGCCCTTCGGGATCGTGATGTAGAACCAGGCAGTCCCGGCGACGGTCGCCAGGAACACGATGAGCATCAGCGGCCGGAAGCGCAGGCAGAACTTCAGGATCCCGTCGTAGACCCCCAGCATGGCGTTGAAGCCGCTCTCGAGCACGCGGTCGAACACCCCCTGGCGGACGACACCGTGCCTCACCGGCTTCAGCATGCGCGCGCACAGCATCGGCGTGAGGGTAAGCGAGACGAATGCCGAGGCCGCGATCGCCATGGTCACCACCACGGCGAATTCGTGGAACACGAGCCCGACCACGCCGCCCATCAGCAGCACCGGAATGAAGACGGCGACCAGGGAGACCGTGATCGAGATGATCGTGAAGCCGATCTCGCGGCTGCCCTTCAAGGCGGCCTCGAAGGGCGCCATGCCCTCTTCGACATGCCGGACGATGTTCTCCAGCATCACGATCGCGTCGTCCACCACGAGGCCGACCGCCAGGGTCAGGGCCAGCAGCGAGATGTTGTCGATGGAAAACCCGAACAGGTACATTCCGCCGATCGTCGCGATCAGCGAGATCGGGACGGCGGCGCTGGCGATGAAGGTCGCGTTCAGTCGGCGCAGGAACAGGAAGATGACGAGGATCACCAGCGCGATGGTGAGCATCAAGGTCAGTTCGACGTCGTGCACCGCCTCGCGGATCGACTTGGACCGATCGTTGATCAGGTCGATCGAGACGGTCGGCGGCAGTTCCGCGCGGAACTGCGGCAGCATTTCCTTGACCCGGTCCACCACCTCGACGGTGTTGGCGTCGGGCTGGCGCTGGATCGCGAGCACGATCGAGCGGCTGGCATCGAACCAGCTTGCTGTCTGGTTGTTCTCGACCGAATCGATCACCTTCGCGATGTCGCGCAGGCGCACGGGCCGCCCGTCGCGCGTGGCGATGATGAGGTCGGCGAATTGCGCGGCGTTGTTGAGCTGGGTTTCCGCCTGGATGGTCAGCGTCTGGTCCGGATTCTTGATGACGCCGACCGGCGTGATGGTGTTGGCGACCCGCACCGCATCCTGCAGCTCGTCGATGCCGATGTCGCGCGCGGCGAGCGCGTTCGGGTCGACCTGGATGCGCACGGCGTATTTCTGGCTGCCCCAGACCAGGACCTGCGCAACGCCGGACAGCGTCGAGAGCCGCGGCGACATCACCTGCTGGGCGAAGTCGTCGAGTTGCGAGAGCGCCATCACGTCGCTGCGCAAGGCGAGCAGGAGGATCGCCTGGTCGGCGGGGTTAACCTTGCGATAGCTCGGCGCTTCCTCCATGTCCTCGGGCAGCCGCCGCGTGGTGCGGGAGATCGCGGATTGCACGTCCGCCGCGGCATCGTCGATGTCGCGATCGAGATCGAACTCGATGACAATGTCGGTCTCGCCCTGCGTGCTGCTGGCGCTGATCGAGGTGATGCCCTCGATCGTCGTGAACTGCTTAATGAGCGGCGTCGCGACCGACTTCGCCATGGTATCGGGCGAGGCGCCGGGCAGGTCGGCGGAGACATTGATGACCGGATAGTCGGTGCGCGGCAGCGCGGCCACCGGCAGCAGCCCGAACGCGAACAGCCCGCCGATGATCAGGGCGACGGACATCAGCAGAGTGGCAACGGGCCGCCGGATGCAGAACTCGGAGACGTTCATTCCTGTGTCCTAGCCGCCTGTGTCCTAGCTGCGAAGCGCCGACCGGTCCCGCATGCCGGCAATGCGCGTGACTTCAGTTCACCACCATGACCGGCGCGCCGGGAGACAGGCGGTGCTGGCCGTCCACCACCACGCGCTCGCCCGGCTGGAGCCCGGAGGAAATGGCGCTCTTGTCGCCATCATTGCCGGCAACAGTGACCTTGCGCACCTCCGCCTTGTTATCCGGCGTGGCGACGAACACGAAAAGGCCTTCCTGCCCAACCTGCAGGGCGACGGTCGGAATGATGGCGGTTTCCGCCTGGAGGCCGAGCTCGACCTCGACGTCGAAATACTGCCCCGGCCAGAGCGCGAGGTTCTCGTTGGCGAATTCCGCCTTCGCCGTGATGGTCCCGGAGGCGATATCGACCGAGCTGTCGATGAAGATGAGCTTGCCCTCGGCGCGCGGAACAGCCTGGCCCTTGGTGAAGACGCGGACCGGCGCGGGCGGGTATTGCGCCAGGGCGGTGCGCAGCGCGTCGATGTCCCGGTCGGGCAGGGTGAAGGTGACGCGGATCGGCTGCATCTGGGTGATGGTAACAAGCGCCACGTCGCCGTTCTCCGATACCAGGTTGCCGGGCGTGACGGCCACGGCGCCCAGCCGTCCGGAGATCGGGGCGGTGATGGTGGTATAGGACAGCGTCAACCGGTCGGCCTGCAGGATCGCGCGGTCTGCGGCGACGGCCGATTCCGCGACCCGGGCGTCGGCCATCGCCTGATCCAGGGTCTGCCTGGAGGCGGTCTGCCTGGCGACCAGGGTCTTGGTGCGCTCGAGATCGGCGCGGGCGCGCTCGACTTCCGCCTGGTGCTGCGCCATGGCCGCCTCGTCGCGCGCGATGGCGGCGCGGACCTCGCGGTCATCGAGCACGAACAGCACGTCACCCTTTTCCACGAACTGGCCGTCCTGGGCGTGCTGTTCCATGATCACACTGTCGATGCGCGATTTTACCGCGACTGTGGCGATGGGCTCGACCCATCCGATGGCTCGGCGACGGATCGGCATCGAGTCCTGCGTGACCGTCGCGACCCTCACCGCGACGGCGGGCTTGGCGCTCTCCGGCGCCTGGGCCGCACCCTGGGCCGGGTTCTGGGCCTGGTTCTGCGTGGCGCCTTGGGCGGGTGCGGGCTGCTGCATGGCTGCCTCGGCCCGGACCGGGTCGGTGCGGAGATACTTGCCCCACACGAACACGCCGCCGACCACGGCCAGCACGGCAAACATCAGAAGGAGAGTGCGCATGCGCATTCCGTCTAACCTCGATTCCCTTGCGGCGCCACGCCATGCAGCAGCAGGTCGGTCAAAGACCGCGCGGCCTGTTCGTCGTGTGGCGCGTCGTCAGCCGTCGCCGTCATGCGCACCGCGCCGAGAATGGCGCGCGAGGCGAGACCGGGGTCCAGCGCGCGGAACTCGTCCGTCGCCACCCCGCGCTGCAGGACGCGCTCGAATTCCTCGCGGATCTGCCTGGCCCGGCGCCGCAACATGGCGCGGCCGCGCTCGCCGAGCGCCGCATCGCTGCCGTCCAGGGCGCGGATGGCGGCCGTGCACTGCCCGAAGGATTTGAGCGCCGCCCCGATCATCTGCCGCAGGACCGTGGCCGCCGGCGCGGTCTCGTCGGCAACCCGGCTCACTTGCGCCACCAGGCCGCTCATTGTGCCGTCCAGCGCTTCCAGGAACAGATCCTCCTTGGAATTGAAATAGCGGTAGATGGTCGGCTTCGCCACCTCCGCGGCCCGCGCCAGCTCGTCCATCTGGACTTCGACATAGGCGCGCTCCGCGAACATTTGCGAGGCCGCCAGCACGATGCGCTGCCGGCGGTCGTTGCGGCTGCTGGTGGCGAGCGGCAGTGTCATGGGAAATTGAACTCCCCAGTTCTATGGCCGGGCAGATTATAAAACCCGTGAGTTTCGTTCAAGCGACAAGCCCGCGAAATTACGGGTTTTCCGAGGCTTGAACGCTACGCCGGGGCAAATCCCGCAGACCCGCCGATCACGAAGTCGTGATCGGCGGGTCTACCCCCAGGCTCAGCCTGCCAAGTGCTGCTTGAAAAAGTCCAATGTCCGGCCCCACGCCAGTTCGGCCGCTTCCTTGTTGTAGCGAGCTTCGTTGGTGTCGTTGAGGAAGGCATGCTGGGCACCCTCGTACATGTAGAGGGTGTATTGCTTGTTCCCGGCCTTCAGCGCCTCCTCGAAGGCGGGGATGCCGGCGTTGATGCGCTCGTCCACTCCGGCGTAGTTCAGCAGCAGGGGCGCCTGGATCTTGGCGACCTCCTCGGCGGGCGGCTGCTGCCCGTAATACACGACGCCGGCGTCGAGCGTGGGCTCCGCCACGGCCAGCCGGCCGATCACTCCGCCGCCCCAGCAGAAGCCGACGGCCCCCACCTTGCCGTTGCTCTGGGCATGGCCGCGCAGATAAGCGACGGCGCCTTGCGCCCAGCCGGTCACGTCCGGCGCGTTCAGCGTGCCGATCATCTCGCGCGCCTTGTCCTGATCGGCGGGCGTGCCGCCGATCGGCGACAGGAAATCGACCGCCATCGCCAAATAGCCGGCGACGGCGAGCCGGCGCGCGACATCCCTGGTGTGCGGATTGAGGCCGCGGTTCTCGTGCGCCACGAGGACGGACGGATATTTGCCGTCGGCCGCCGGGCTGACCAGATAGCCGCTGACATCCTGCGCGCCGGCCTTGAAGGTGACCGTCTCGCCTTTGATGCGCGAATCGGTCTCGGAGACCATGTCGGCCTTGGCGTAGTTGTTTTCCAGGATAGGCAGCAGAGCGGTGGCCGCTGCCGTGCCGCCGGCCAATGCGACGAGCTTATCGAAGAAGCCACGCCGGCTCATGCCGCCGTGCGTGTAGTTGTCGTAGAGGTCGATGATCTTCTGGTCCATGAAAGGCCTCCTCAAGCACACGGAGTGGGCGACGGTCAGGACGATCATATTGCCGACGGCCGGATACTGACAGCCGGGATGCCGGGCGGTCGAGGCGGCCGGTGCAGTCGCGCCACCGAATGGCGACGATGCTCAGCACACCGACGCAAACGGCACGCGCTCCCGGCTCACAAGCGAAGTGAGCACGGGCGCACCGCCGATGGCATCGACGACGGCGACTGATAGGGATAGGTTCATGCCGGGAATGGCGCGGTCTTGATTGTTCAAACTGTTCTAATCTTCTCCTCGAAAAACCCTCAGCCGGAAATGCCCCTGCAATGCTACCTAAGGACAATATCCAGGCCACCGTGGTTTGGCGCACTCTTGACCGTTAAGAAGATGACGGGCTGCGAGAAACCTTTCCGAAGGTTGCAGGGATGACCGCGCCGCGCCGGCATTCGTGCCTACAGGGGCCATAGCGTTTTTGAGATCGCCTCGCTTCAAGAGGCTTGTTCCAGCCAAACGGGAGGACCAAGACATGGCAGTCAAAATTCATCCATCAGTGGACAACGGCATCAGGAAGAGCAGGGCCGATTTCAGCGGCGGAACTTTGACCTGCAAGTGCGCCAGCAACCCGGTCGAGGTGACGCTCAGCTCGCAGACCGCGCACAACCATGCTTGCGGCTGCACCAAGTGCTGGAAGCCGGAAGGTGCGCTGTTCTCCGTCGTCGCGGTGGTCCCGCGCGACAAGGTGCAAGTTGCCAAGAACGGCGACAAGCTGAAGGTCGTCGACCCGAGCGCCACGATTCAACGCTATGCCTGCACCGGCTGCGGCGTCCACATGTATGGCCGGATCGAGAACAAGAACCATCCGTTCTATGGGCTCGATTTCGTCCACACCGAGCTGTCGAAGGATGATGGCTGGCAGGAGCCGCAATTCGCGGCATTCGTGTCTTCGATCATCGAAGCGGGCGCGGCGCCGAGCGAGATGGGCGCGGTCCGGTCGCGGCTCAGGGAACTCGGGCTGGAGCCCTACGACTGCCTGTCACCGGCGCTGATGGACGCGATCGCGACGCATGTCGCGAAGCAGTCAGGCAAGCTGGCGGCCTAGCTCTATCACCCGGCGACTGAGGTTGTTGTCGAGGGGCAGGGGCACGCCTGCCCCTCGAATACGTGCGAATCGAGATCAAGAGGGAGTCTGAACCATGAAAACCCGCGCTGCCGTGGCCGTTGCCGCCGGAAAGCCGCTGGAGATCGAAGAAGTCGATCTGGAAGGCCCGAAGGCGGGCGAAGTGCTGGTCGAGATCAAGGCGACCGGCATCTGTCACACCGACGAATTCACCCTCTCGGGCGCGGATCCGGAAGGCCTGTTCCCGACCATCCTGGGGCATGAGGGCGCCGGCATCGTCGTGGACGTGGGACCCGGCGTCACCAGCCTGAAAAAGGGCGACCACGTCATCCCGCTCTACACGCCGGAATGCCGGCAATGCGAATACTGCCTCAGCCAGAAGACCAACCTCTGCCAGGCGATCCGCTCGACCCAGGGCCAGGGCCTGATGCCCGATGGCTCGAGCCGCTTCTCCATGGGCGGCAAGAAGATCTTCCACTACATGGGCTGCTCGACCTTTTCCAACCACACCGTATTGCCGGAGATCGCGCTGGCGAAGATCCGCGAGGACGCGCCGTTCGACAAGGTCTGCTACATCGGCTGCGGCGTGACGACCGGCATCGGTGCGGTCATCAACACCGCCAAGGTGGAGCCCGGCGCCAATGTCGTGGTGTTCGGCCTCGGCGGCATCGGCCTCAACGTGATCCAGGGCGCCAGGCTGGCCGGCGCCAACATGATCGTCGGCGTCGACCTCAACCCGGCGCGCAAGGAGCTGGCGACCAAGTTCGGCATGACCCACTTCGTCAACCCGAAGGAGGTCGAGGGTGATCTCGTCCCGTATCTCGTCAACCTGACCAAGGGCGGCGCCGATTACAGCTTCGAATGCATCGGCAATGTGAAGGTCATGCGCCAGGCGCTGGAATGCTGCCACAAAGGCTGGGGCGTCTCGGTCATCATCGGCGTCGCCGGCGCGGGACAGGAGATCTCCACCCGCCCGTTCCAGCTGGTGACCGGCCGGGTGTGGAAGGGTACCGCTTTCGGCGGCGCGCGCGGCCGCACCGACGTGCCGAAGATCGTCGATTGGTACATGGAGAAGAAAATCAACATCGACGACCTGATCACGCATAAGCTTGCGCTGAAGGACATCAACCAGGGTTTCGACCTGATGCATCAGGGCAAGTCGATCCGCAGCGTCGTCGTCTACTAGTTTCGGCCTGTCTATTCCTGGCGGCGGAGCCAAGCGAGGCTCCGCCGCCTTTGTTTCTGCGGGTGCGTGGTAGTTTCTGTGAGCGGCGGAGGATCGAATGGCTACGGAGACCTGGGTGCAAGCCGGCTTATCGCCGATCAAGCGCTGGAAATGCTTCGGCGGCGATCAATTGGTGTTCGCACATGACAGCAAGGCGACCGGCACGCGGATGGAGTTCGCGGTCTATGTGCCGCCGCAGGCTGCCAAGCAGCCCTGGCCCGCGCTGTTCTATCTTTCCGGCCTCACCTGCACCTGGGAGAACGCGACCACCAAGGCGGGCTTCCAGCATCTCGCGGCGGAGCATGGCATGGTCATCGTCGCGCCGGACACGTCGCCGCGCGGCGACGACGTGGCGGACGATGCCGGTTATGATCTCGGCAAGGGCGCCGGCTTCTACCTCAACGCGACCCAGGCGCCCTGGTCCAGGCACTTCAAGATGTACGACTACGTGGTGCACGAGCTGACGGAGCTTGTCGCGCGCGCCTTCCCCGTGAACTTTGCGCGCTTCGGCATCACCGGGCATTCCATGGGCGGACATGGCGCCCTCACCATCGCGATGAAGAACCCGGACCGCTTCAAATCGGTTTCGGCCTTTTCGCCGATCGTCGCGCCCATGCAGGTGCCCTGGGGCCAGAAGGCATTCAATGCCTATCTCGGCGCCGACCAGAAGACGTGGAGCGACTATGATTCCTGCGCTTTGATGGCGAAGCGCGGCTGGCCGCGCGACATCCTGATCGACCAGGGCGATGCGGATGAGTTCCTGGCACCGCAATTGCGGCCGGAGCTGTTCGCCGAGGCCTGCAAGGGTCGGCGCGTGCCGCTGACCCTGCGCATGCAGGCGGGCTACGATCACTCCTACTATTTCATCTCGACCTTCATGCCGGACCACGTCCGCTGGCACGCTGAGCGGCTGCACGCGAGCTAGGCGCGGGCGCGTTGCGCGCCCGTCGACGCCCTCCTATAGTTTCGCCAAACGAGAGAGGGCGGCCATGGCCGGGAAGATCACGCCGACGGCGGAAGACGCGCTGATCGTCATCGATGTGCAGAACGATTTCTGCCCGGGCGGGGCGCTGGCCGTGCCCAAGGGCGACGAGATCGTGCCGCTGGTCAACCGCCTGATCGAGCAGTTCGATCACGTGGTGCTGACCCAGGACTGGCATCCACGCGGCCATTCCTCCTTCGCCTCAACCCACAAGGGGCAGCCCTTCACCAACCTCCGGCTGGCCTATGGCGAGCAGACGCTGTGGCCGGATCATTGCGTCCAGGGTACGAGCGGCGCGGAGTTCCACCGCGACCTCGCGGTGCGGCCGAGCGAACTGGTTCTGCGCAAGGGCTTCCGCACGGAGATCGATTCCTACTCTGCATTCTACGAGAATGACCGCACGACCAAGACGGGGCTCTGCGGCTACCTGCGGGACCGCGGCCTCAAGCGCCTGTTCATGTGCGGCCTCGCGACCGATTTCTGCGTCGCCTGGTCCGCGCTGGACGGAAGGCGCGAGGGGTTCCCCGTCGTGGTGATCGAGGACGCCTGTCGGGCCATCGACCTCAATGGCTCGCTCGCGGCCGCGCGTGGCGAGATGATCAAAGCGGGTATCACGATCGCCAACTCCGCCCAAATCACCTGACGCCGCCGTTGACTCCGGCTCTGCCGGGTGCAGAATGGCCAGATCGTTCGTATACGAACGATCACCGATCGGGAGCCGGGGATGCTAGGATCCCGCGCACAATCTGGGCTGGAGCCGCTGCCGCCGCGCTATGCGCGGCCGAAGGCGCTGGAGGACGCCCTGGCGCTGCGCGAGAGCGGCGCCCAGATCATCGCCGGCGGCACGGATTTTTTTCCCGCGCGAGTTGGCAAGCCGCTCTATGACCGCGATGTCGCCTGTGTCCTCGATCTGACCGCGCTGCCGGAGCTGCGCGGCATCCGGGAGGAGGTGGAATCCTATCGCATCGGCGCCCTGACGCGCTGGACCGAGATCGTCGAGGCGCCGCTGCCCGCGCAGTTCCGCTGCCTGCAGGCCGCCGCGCGCGAGGTCGGCGGACGGCAGATCCAGAACCGCGGCACCATCGGCGGCAATCTGTGCAATGCCTCGCCCGCGGCGGATGGCGTGCCGGCGCTGCTGGCGCTGGGCGCGGAGATCGAATTGCTCAGCCGCGGGGGGACACGGCGGCTGCCATTGTCCGATTTCATCTTGGGTGCACGCCGGATCGCGTTGCGGCCGGACGAGATCGCGTCGGCGATTCTGATCCCCAAACCGAACGGCGCGGCCCATAGCGGCTTCGTGAAGCTCGGCGCGCGCAGATATCTGGTGATCTCGATCGTGATGGCGGCGGGCTGCCTCGATGTGGTGGACGGCAGGATCGCCGGAGCGCGGGTTGCGGTGGGCGCCTGCTCGCCGGTGGCGCTGCGCCTGCCGGCGCTCGAATCAGCACTGCAAGGCGCGACGACTTCCGACCTCGGGCGACTGGCCAAGGCGGAGCATCTCGCGCCCTTGACGCCGATCGACGACGTGCGGGCGACCGCCACGTACCGCACGGAGGCCGCGCTAATCGTGGTGCGGCGCCTGCTGCAGGAGCTGTCGGCATGAACAAGCTCAGCGCCGCCCCGCTGTCCCACGATGCCGTCGCGCTGACCGTCAACGGCGCGTCTCGGGTCTATCGTGGCGACGGTTTGCGGCGACTTGCTGACGTGCTGCGCGACGAGTTCGATCTCAAGGGCACGAAGATCGGCTGCAATGCCGGCGATTGCGGCGCCTGCACGGTCCTGATGGATGGCGCGCAGGTCTGCGCCTGTCTCGTGCCGATCGGGCAGTGCGAGGGATCTGCTGTCACCACGGTCGAAGGACTCGCCGGAGGGTCGCGCCTCAGTGATCTGCAGCGTTCGTTTCTCGCCCACGGCGCCGCGCAATGCGGCATCTGCACGCCCGGCATGCTGGTGGCCGCGAGCGATCTACTGGCGCGTCTCCCCAAACCCTCGCGCTTGCAGGTCGAGGACGCGCTGGGCGGGGTGCTCTGCCGCTGCACGGGGTATCAGAAGATCGTCGAGGCGGTGCTCGACGTCGCGCAGCCGGCGGAGATTGTGCAGGCGGGCCATGTCGGTGCTTCGACGGCGAAGGTCGACGGGCCGGCCAAGCTGACCGGCGCCGAGCGCTATGGCGCGGATGGCACTCCGGCCGATGCGCTCTACGTGCGCGCAATCCGCTCGCCGCATGCCCATGCCAGGTTCACGCTCGGTGATCTCGATGCGTTCGTGACGTCACGACCGGGTTTGGTCAGAGCGCTGACCGCGCGCGACGTGCCGTTCAATGCGTATGGCATCTACCCCAATATCAAGGACCAGCCGGTGCTGGCGGACGGCATGGCGCGCTATCGCGGCGATCCGGTGGCCGCCTTCGTCGGCAGCCGCGAAGCCATCGAGGCGATCCGCGACGAGGATGTGCCCGTCACCTACGAGACTCTGCCGGCGATCATCGGCATCGACGCGGCGAAGGCGGCATTGCCGATCCATGCTGGCAAGAACGGTAACATCCTGGCTGATGGCGGCGTGACGTGCGGCGATGTCGAGAGCGCCTTCGGCAGTGCATCACACGTCGCCGAGGTCGAATACGAGACCAGCTTCGTCGAGCATGCCTATATCGAGCCCGAAGCAGGCTGGGCGGAGCGCAAGGGCGATACGCTCGAGGTGCACGTCTCGACCCAGAACCCGTTCCAGCATCGCGACGATCTCGCGCAGATCCTGAACCTGCCGAAAGAGGCCGTGCGCCTCATCGCCAGTGCGGTGGGCGGCGGGTTCGGCGGCAAGCTCGATCTCAATGTCCATCCGCTCGCCGCGCTTGCCGCGTGGCTATGCGACAGGCCGGTCGCGTACGTCTATACCCGGCCGGAGAGCATGGCGGCTTCCACCAAGCGCCACCCGGCGCACGTCAAGGCCAAGGCCGCGTGCGACGGGGCCGGGAGGCTCACCGCCTTCTGGTCCCACGCGGACCTGGATACCGGCGCCTATGCGAGCTGGGGGCCGACGGTCGCCAATCGCGTGCCGGTCCATGCGCCGGGCCCTTATGTGGTGCCCCATGCCAGGACGCGGGGGACGGCCTATTTCACCAACTGCCCGCCGTCCGGCGCCTTCCGCGGATTCGGCGTGCCGCAAAGCGCGATCGCGAGCGAGGCCGCAATGGATGCGCTGGCCGATGCGCTCGGCATGGATTGGCTGGAGTTCCGCCGGCTGAACGCGCTACGGGCCGGCGACAGGACAGTCACGGGCCAGGTACTCGAGGATTCCGTCGGCATCGTTGAGACCATAGACGCAGTGGAGTCCCACTGGCGCGACTGGAACAATGCGGCGACGGATTTCAACACGTCATCGCCGCGCGTGAAGCGTGGGGTCGGGATCGCCTGCTCCTGGTACGGCATCGGCAATACGTCGCTCAGCAATCCGTCGGAGATGAAGATCGGCGTTGCGCCGGACGGCCGCATCACGCTGTATTGCGGCGCGGTCGATATCGGGCAGGGATCGAACACGATCCTCACGCAAATCGCGGCGGACGCTCTGGGCCTCGCGGCCTCGGAGATCAGGCTGGTGATGGGCGACACGGCACGGACGCTCGATGCCGGCAAGACCTCCGCCTCGCGCCAGACTTTCGTTACCGGCAAGGCGTGCGAGCTGGCGGCGCTCGATTTGAAGGCGAAGCTCGCGAAGCTGACCGACCGCAGCGCGCTGCGCAACCTGCCGGTGGACAATCATGGTGACGTGCTGACGGGTTATGGCCGGTTCGACCCGCCGACCACCCCGCTGGATGAGAACGGACAAGGCGTGCCCTATGCCTGCTACGGCTTCGCGACGCAGGTCGCGCTGGTGGAGGTCGATCTTGATCTCGGCACCACCAAGGTGCTGAAGATCGCTGCCGCGCACGACGTCGGCAAGGCGGTGAACCCGCAGCAGGTGGAGGGGCAGATCCACGGCGGCACGGCGCAGGGCATCGGCCTTGCGTTGATGGAGGAGTACATCCCCGGGCGCACCGAGAACCTGCATGACTATCTCATCCCAACCTTCGGCGACATGCCGGAGATGATCTGCAGGATCGTCGAGGCGCCGACCAAACACGGGCCGCATGGCGCCAAAGGCGTGGGCGAGCCGGCCCTGATCTCCACAGCGCCGGCGATCTTCGGCGGCATCTATCGCGCGGCCGGCGTGCGGGTCACGAAAATACCGGTGCTGCCGCACCGCCTGCGCGCCGCGATCCGAGCCAGGGAAGCGAAGCGATGAACGAGATCGCACCGACGCCCGGTTCTGAGTCCGACGGCATCGTGCGCTGCGATGCCTGTCCGGTGCTGTGCCGCATCCGGCCCGGCAAGCTCGGCGCTTGCGACCGTTACGGCAATGTGGACGGCAAGCTGGTGCGCACCGATCCGCTGGTGCTGCTGGACCGCTCGGTGGAGTCCGGCCGCGGCGCGGTGCGCTTCCTGGAAGGCGCGCGCGACTGGAGCGGCGAATTGGTGCGCCAGCCGGATGCGTTCGTGACCGGCATAGGCGCCACCACCACCTATCCCGACTACAAGCCCGCGCCCTTCATCGTCTCGAGCCAGGTCGACGGTGTCGATTGCGTGACCGTCGTGACGGAAGGGATCTTCAGCTATTGCGGCGTCAAGGTGAAGATCGACACCGACCGCTACGTCGGTCCGGAGCAGGCGCCGGTCCGTGTCAGGGGCGAGCAGATCGGCCATGTTACGACGCATGAATACGGCTCGCAGATGCTCTCCTTGGGCGGCGTACGTCATTTGACCGGCGGCTCCAAGGCTGAGGGCAACGTCACCTGCGATGCGTTGATGCGTCTCTGCAACAAGGAAGCCGTTGAGATGTCGATCGACGGCGGTTCCAACATCCTGGTGCAGGCGAACAAGCCGCCGGTCGTCGATGGCCACGCCGAACAGCGGATGCGCGTCGGCTGCGGCTCGGCCGTCACCGGCATCTTCGCCAAGCAGTGGTTCGGCCTCGCCGATGAAGTGGTCGTGGTCGACGAGCACATCACCGGCATTTTCACCGAACATCAGGCCGGCCGCATGCTGGATGCCAAGCCAAGTGGCATCAAGATTCGCGGCCGCAAATCGACGCCCGGCCGCTATTTCCAGGTGGCGAAGCCGGGCCTCGGCTGGGGCGGCACCGACCTGAAGGATCCCTTGGAGATCATCGAGAAGTTCGACCCCAAGGTAGCCTGGCCGGGCTTGCGGCTGTTCATGGTGTCGACCACTGGCGAGCATTACGCGTGGTACGTGCTGGACGAAGAGCTGAAGCCTCAGCCCGCCGATCCGCCGCCGGAGATCGACAAGCTGGTCGCGCGCATCGCGGAGAATTGCGAGCCGGCGCTGAGCACGGTGTTGTTCATGGGCGGAGCGGGCGGATCCTTGCGAGCCGGCGTCACCGAGAATCCCGTTCGCCTCACCATGTCGGTGAAGGACCGGCTGACCCGCGTCACCTGTGGCGGCGCACCGGCTTACGTGTGGCCGGGTGGCGGCATCACCGTGATGGTGGACGTCGCGCGCATGCCAGACAAGTCCACCGGATACGTGCCGACGCCGGCGCTCGTCTTCCCGATCGAGTTCACCATGCGGCTGGAGGATTATCGCCTGATGGGCGGCCACCTGAAGCACATCGTGCCGGTCGAGCAGGTCCTGGCCGAGCAGCGCAAGAAGGCCGTCCCGCCGATCGCGGAGAACCCCTGGCCCATGAAGCTGCCGGGAGGCGCGGAATGAGCGCGCAGGCCTCGCTCCTGCCTGGCAACCGGCTGCACCTCAACCACGGTCCGATCGACCTCGTTCTCTCGGCCGACGGCGAGGCGACCGATGTGCGCCGGGCATACGAGGTCGCCGCCGCCTTGTTCCCCAACATCCTGCCGGAACTGGTGGCGAAGCTCGCAGTCCTGCGCGCGCCCATTGGCGACGTCCGGCCGATTGTCATGAGTCCAATCGCGCGCCGCATGGTGGATGCGGTATGGCCATATCGCGGAGTCCTCATCACACCGATGGCTGCGGTGGCGGGCGCGGTGGCGGAGCATGTCTTGGAGATGATGGTGGAGGCGGCGCCACTACGGCGCGCCATCGTCAATAATGGCGGCGACATCGCCATTCACCTGGCCGAGGGCCAGAGCGTGCGTGCCGGCGTGGTTGGCGATCTGTCGTTGCCCAGGATGGATGCGATGATCGAGATCGCGAGCAGCGATCCGGTGCGCGGCGTTGCCACTTCCGGCTGGCGCGGCCGTTCGCAGTCGCTGGGCATTGCAGATTCGGTGACCGTGCTGGCCCAGACGGCGGCGATGAGCGATGCGGCGGCAACGATGATCGCCAATGAGGTGAATGTCGAGGATCCGGCGATTGAGCGGCTGCCGGCCAGCCAGGTGCGCGACGACACTGACCTTGGCGATCTGCTTGTGACAGTTGCCGTGGGGCTGCTGTCCTCGCAGCAAGTTGCGCAAGCACTGGAGAATGGCGCCCGGCGCGCAGCCGAGCTGCAAGCGCGCGGACTTATCACCGCGGCGTATCTGCAGCTGCAGGGCCAAGTGCGCGTGGTTGGCGCCAACGATCTAACGGTGCCGTCACGCGCGGCATGAAAGGAATCGGCATGAGCGAGATCAGCATCCGCAAGTCGCAATTGGTCATCGACAAGATCTGGCATGATGGCGGACCGGCCCTGAAGGAGCCCCGCCTGCGCGGCGCCATCCTGACCGTGATCAAGAACCCCTTCGCCGGCCGCTATGTCGAGGAGATCCAGCCCTTCATGAAGCCGCTGGAGCAGCTTGGGGTGGGCATGGCGCGCGAACTGGCCGAAGCGCTGGGCGGGCCGAAGGCGGTGCAGAGCTATGGCAAGGCTGCCCTCGTGGGATTGGCGGGCGAGCTGGAGCATGGCGCGCTGTGGCACGCGCCCGGCGGGTATTCCATGCGCGAGGTGCTGGGCGGCACCAAGGCAATCGTCCCCTCGACCAAGAAGGTCGGCCCGGCGGGCGCGCGCATCGATGTCCCGCTGCACCACATCAACGCGGCCTATGTGCGCAGCCATTTCGATGCCATCGAGGTCGGCATCAACGACGCGCCGAAGCCGGACGAGATTATCTACATCCTGGCCATGGGGACGGGCGCGCGCGTGCATGATCGTGCCGGCGGACTCAAGACCAGCGAGATCAAGGGAGAGGATGGGCAACGCTAGATGAGGCCGGAGCAGCGCACGCATGGCAGCGACCCAGCCGAGTCCTATCGGCTGGAGGACCAGGTCGGCTATTGGCTGCGCCGCGCCTATCAGCGCCACATGGCGATCTTCGCCGGCGTGATGAGCGATCTCGACCTCACCTCCATGCAGTTTGCGGCTCTTGTGAAGCTGCACGAGCTGAAGGCGGTGTCGCAGACCGAGCTCGGGCGTCTTACCGGCATGGACCGCGCCACCATCTCCGGCGTGGTCGCGCGCCTGAAGCGGCGCGAGCTGGTGTTCTACCGGCCCGACCCGCTGGACAAGCGCTCGCGCATCATCGCCCTGACGCCTGGTGCCGAAACCTTGCTGGCAGAGGCGATGCAACGCATCGGGCGCGTGACCGAACAGACGTTGGAGCCGATCGACCCCGCGGAGCGCGAGAGCCTGCGGGCGATCCTGCAGAAGATGGGATGAGCCGATCATGAAGAGCGACATCAGGAAGATTGTGATCACGGTCGAGGAGACTCACCGCGAGAGCGGCAAGTCCGTCGCACCGACGACGCGCAAGGCGGCGGCCATCGCGGTCATCGCCAATCCCTTCGCCGGCAGGTTCGCCGACGACCTGACGCCGCTGATGGATATCGGCGAGGAGCTGGGCGGTTATCTCACCAAGAAGGCGGTCGAGGCGCTCGGGATCGAAGGCGGCAAGGCCGAAAGCTACGGCAAGGCCGCGATCGTCGGCGAGGGAGGCGAGCTGGAGCATGCCGCCGCCATCCTGCATCCGAAGCTCGGCAAGCCGGTGCGCGAGGTATTGACCAAGGGCGCGGCCCTCATTCCTTCCGCCAAGAAAATGGGCGGGATCGGCACGCCCATCGATGTGCCGTTGGGGCACAAGGACGCCGCCTTCGTCCGCAGCCATTTTGACGGCATGGAGGTACGGATCGCCGATGCCCCGCGTGCCAACGAGATCCTGGTCGCGATCGTGGTGACGGATTCCGGCCGGCCATTCCCGCGCGTGGGCGGGCTGCAGACGCACGAGATCAAGGGCGAAGACGGATTGCGCTAGGAGGCGATGATGGCGGAACCGACGGGGGCAGGCGGCCCGGCAGGAAAGATGGCGATCCGCAATGTCGGGTTGATGCTGTCCGGCGATCTGAAGCGCCCGATCCTCGATGCCGATGCAATCATCGCCGACAAGGGCCGCATCGTCGCGGTGGGCAAGGAGCGGGACCTCGACCTGTCGGGCGCGCAGGTGACGATCGATGCCAAGGGCTGCGCTTTGTCGCCGGGCCTGATCGACAGTCATGTGCATCCGGTGTTCGGGGATTGGACGCCGCGCCAAAGCCAGCTCGGCTGGATCGATTCTTTCCTCAATGGCGGCGTCACCACCATGATCTCCGCGGGCGAGGTGCATCTGCCCGGCCGGCCCAAGGACATCGTCGGCGTGAAGGCGCTCGCGATCACCGCGCAGCGCAGCTTCGATGCGTTCCGGCCGGGCGGGGTCAAGGTGCATGCCGGCGCGCCGGTGATCGAGAAGGGCATGGAGGAGCACGATTTCGCCGAGCTGGCGAATGCCGGCGTGAAGCTTCTCGGCGAGGTCGGCCTTGGCTCGGTGAAAGCGGGCGACGAGGCGAAGAAGATGGTGGCCTGGGCGCGCAAGCACGGCATCCAGTCCACCATCCACACCGGCGGCCCCTCAGTGCCGGGCTCCGGCTACATCGACAAGGATGTGGTGCTGGAAGCGGATGCCGACGTGATCGGCCACATCAATGGCGGTCACACCGCGCTCGACCTCAAGCAGATCGAATGCCTGTGCGAGCAGTGCGGCCGCGCCATCGAGATCGTCCACAACGGCAACGAGATGGCCGGCCTGCACGCGGTGAAGATCGCCAAGCAACTGGGGCAGCTCGAGCGCGTGATCCTCGGCACCGATTCGCCGGCCGGCTCCGGTGTTCAGCCGCTCGGTATCCTGCGCGTCATCGCGATGCTCTCCAGCTTCGGCGATTTGCCGGCGGAGCAGGTCTTCTGTTTCGCCACCGGCAACACCGCGCGCATCCGCAATCTCGATTGCGGGCTGCTGGAGCCGGGCCGGGCGGCAGATTTCGTGTTCATGGACAAGGCGCAGCACAGTTCCGGCCGGGATTTGCTTGATTCCGTGCGCAAGGGCGATCTGCCCGGAATCGGCATGGTGGTGATCGACGGCGTGGTGCGCTGCCAACGCTCGCGCAACACGCCGCCGGCAGACAGGGTGCCCGCGATCGTGCATTGATTTGGTGGAACCGAGGCACGGCGCGCTCCGTATGGTCGCGGCAGGACAGGGAGGTAACCGTTGGTTCGGGCAATCGCATATCTGATGGTGATCCTGATGGCGTCCCTCTCGGCGGAAGCGGCGGGCAAGACCGCCCATAATTTCACCTTCACCTCGATCGACGGCGGCCCACTGCCGTTGAGCGACTTCAAGGGCAAGGCCATCCTGGTCGTGAACACGGCTTCGGAATGCGGCTACACGCCGCAATACAAGGACCTGCAGGCGCTGTGGCAGCGGTATCGCGACCGCGGCCTGGTCGTGGTGGGCGTTCCCTCGAACGATTTCGGTGGTCAGGAGCCGGGAACGGAGGCCGAGATCAAGCGCTTCTGCGAACGGCAATATGCCGTTGATTTTCCGCTGACGGCGAAGGAGCACGTCACGGGCCAGGATGCCCATCCGTTCTATCGATGGGCCGCGGAGGTCGCGGGTGAGGCAGCGGGCCCGCGCTGGAACTTCCACAAATACCTGGTCGGGCCGGACGGCGCGCTCGCCGCCTGGTTCCCGACCAAGACCTCCCCGACCGCCGCGGAGGTGACCGCGGCGGTCGAGGACGCGCTGCCTTAGACCACGCGCTCGCCGCTATCGGGCTTCCGCACCTGCTTGCGGCGCGCCATCAGGTTGAGCGCCTCCACGCCGGCCGAGAAGGCGATGGCGAAGTAGATGTAGCCCTTCGGGATGTGGAAGTGCAGCGCCTCCGCGATCAGCGCCGTGCCGATCAGCAGCAGGAAGGAGAGGCACAGCATCTTCACCGTCGGGTGGTTGTGCACGAAACGTCCAACCGGCGCCGCCGCGATCAGCATTACGATCATCGCGACCACGACCGCTGCCACCATGATGGCGATGTGGTTCGCCATGCCCACGGCGGTGATGACCGAGTCCAGGGAGAAGACGATATCGAGCAGCGCAATCTGCACGATCGCGGAGGTGAATGAGAGATGGGGCCGCGCCGCGCCGCCTTGCTCGCCGCCTTCCACCGAGTGGTGGATCTCCATGGTCGCTTTGACCAGCAGGAAGAGGCCGCCCCCTCCCAGGATGATGTCACGCCAGGAGAGTTCGAATCCCCAGAAATCGGCGATCGGCGTGACCAGACCTGCCACCCAGGAGATCGAAAACAGCAAGGCCAGGCGCGTCAGCAGGGCCAGTATCAGGCCCCATCGCCGCGCCGAATCCTGCCGTTCCGGCCTGCAGCGCGAGGCAATGATCTGCACGAACATCAGATTGTCGATGCCGAGCACGATCTCGAGCGCGGCAAGAGTTAGGAAAGCGGCCAGCGCCTCGGCCGTCATGATCTCAGCCAACATTTCCGACATGGGTCTCCTTCCCCCTCCATACCAAGACAGCCGCGCCGACGAGTTGTCCGGCGCGGCCGAGGTTCACTCATATAGGGTGCGCCATCGGGCTTTGCCAACGGGTCAAGGGGCCAAAGTGCCATGAGGTTCCGCGTTCCGGCGCCGAATTTCGCCTTGGACCGACCCTCGACAACCCGCCAGCGTCACGCGCGCGCGCTGTTTGCACCCGGCGCTGGCTTGTCCTAGGGTCGGCGCAAAGAGGCGAAGGGCGATCCATGAAGGTCAAGGACATCACGGTTTTCATCGTCGGCAACCCGCCGCCCGGCTTCGGCGGCCGCTATTTCGTGTTCGTGAAGCTAACGACGGATGACGGCATCACCGGCATCGGCGAGATCTATTGCGCGAGTTTCGGCCCGCAGGTGATCAAGGCGATGGCCGAGGACGTGTTCGCCCGCTACGTGGCGGGCATGGATCCGTTCCACATCGAAAGCCTGTGGCGCCGGGTCTATAGCAGCGGCTACAGCCAGCGGCCCGACCCATCGCTGGTCGGCGTCTTGTCGGGGATCGAGATCGCCCTGTGGGACATCCTCGGAAAGGCGACGGACAAGCCGGTCTACGAATTGCTGGGCGGGCGCGTGCACGAGCGGCTGCGCAGCTACACCTATATTTATCCGCAGGGCGACGAGGACGAGAGCATCTACCACAATGCCGAGCTGTCCGCGAAGCGCGCGGCGGAGTATGTGAAGCTCGGCTTCACCGCGCTCAAGTTCGATCCCGTCACGCCCTACACCGCGTTCGATCCACGGCAGCCCTCGCTCGAGGCGCTGGACCGGGCGGAGAAATTCTGCCGGCTATTGCGCGAGGCGGTCGGCAGCAAGGCCGATCTGCTGTTCGGCACGCACGGGCAATTTACCGCGTCCGGCGCCATCCGGCTTGCGAAGCGGATCGAACCCTATGATCCGCTCTGGTTCGAAGAGCCGACGCCGCCGGAAATGCCGGAGGAGATGGCTTTGGTCGCGCGCGGCACGTCGATTCCGGTAGCGACCGGAGAGCGCCTCTGCACCAAATACGAGTTCTCGCGCGTGCTGGAACTACGCGCGGCGTCGATCCTGCAGATGGCGCTGGGACGCGTCGGCGGACTCTGGGAGGCCAGGAAGATCGCGGCCATGGCGGAGACGCACTATGCCCAGATCGCGCCGCATCTCTATTGCGGTCCCGTGGAGGGCGCCGCGAATGTTCAGTTCGCGGCCTCATTGCCCAACTTCCTGATCCTCGAGAGCATCCAAACCTGGAGCGGCTTCCATGCGCGGCTGCTGAAAAAGCCGATCCGCTGGGAGGAAGGCTATGTCATTCCGTCTTGCGAGCCCGGCCTCGGTATCGAGCTGGACGAGCAGGTCGCCCTTGCGCATCCCTACAGCGGCGACCGCCTGCATCTCGAGATGACGAATCATCCAGTTCCGTAGGTGCGTCATCCGTCGGTCACATGCCCGCGGCGAGGAACCCGTTTGCGCGCCCCGGCGTTTCCCGCCACACTGACTGCATGCCACGGATGGGGTGGGCAATGGGCGCAATCCGTCTTGCACTGGCTATGGTCTGCATCGCATGGGCGGGCGTCGCATGGACCGGCACGGCCTTGCCGCAATCCAGCGGTGAGGCACCCCGGGTCGATGTCGCGCTGGTGCTGACGGTGGATGCGTCGGGCAGCATCGACACGCCTGAATTCCAGCTTCAGAAGGAGGGGATCGCCAGCGCGATCAGTGACCCGCAAGTGCTGTCGACCATCCAATCCGGCCGCAACGGGCGGATCGCCATTGCGTATGTCGAATGGGGCTCACCCGGTGGCGCGCAGATGGTGGTCGACTGGATGCTGGTCGAGGATGCGGGCGCCGCCGCCGCCTTCGGGAACGCCGTGCTCCAGGCGCCGCGATCGATCCAGAGCTACAACGCGATCGGGGATGCGATTGACCTTTCGGTCAGATTGTTCGAGACCTGCCCCTGCCAGCCGACCCGCAAGGTCATTGATGTGTCCGGCGACAATCCCGACAATCGCAGCAATCATCCAGCGCCGCTCGCGCGCGACGCCGCCGTGGCGGCCGGAGTCACGATCAACGCGCTCGCGATCCTGCAGGACGGAAGGCTCGGGCCCGGGGGCCGCCCCTGGCTGGTCGAAGCCTATGAGCGGACCGTCATCGGCGGGTTCGGCGCCTTCGCCATCGCCGCCAACACCCGGGCGGATTTCGCCCGCGCCCTGCGCGAGAAGATGGTGCTGGAGATCTCCGGCATTGCGTCGCCGGCTCAAGGCGATCTGGCCGAACGAAGGCCGTGACCAAGGAAACACCTTGGTTCAGCCATCTTGTGACCGTCCGCAGCATTGACAGGCGATGAACCCGCCCGGCACAGTAGCGCCGAGGCTTTGCGATCAAACCATAAAAACAAGCTAGAGACTTTATTCTTGCGGGGGACATGATGGCTTCGGCTGCGGCCGTAGAAGCAAGAGGCGTCACCAAAGTATTCGGCGTGGGCCAAGAGGGGGTACGGGCGCTGGACGGCGTTTCCGTGACAATCCGGGAAAACGAGTTCTTTACCCTGCTAGGCCCGTCCGGCTGCGGCAAGACCACGTTGCTCCGCCTCATCGCCGGCTTCGAGTTCCCGACCGAGGGCGAGATCCTGCTCTATGGCGAGGACATCGCGCCGCTGCCGCCGTTCAAGCGGCCGGTCAACACGGTGTTCCAGAACTATTCGCTCTTCCCCCATATGACCGTGGGGCAGAATATCGGCTTCGGCCTGGAGATGCTCCGCAAGTCGAAGGCGGAGGTGGACGCGCGGGTGTCGGACATGCTGCGCCTGGTCCGCATGGAGGAGCTGCGCAACCGCAAGACCAGCCAGATCTCCGGCGGGCAGCAGCAGCGCGTGGCGCTGGCCCGCGCCCTGGCGCCGCAGCCGAAGGTTCTGCTGCTCGACGAGCCCTTGTCCGCGCTGGACTACAAGCTGCGCAAGGACATGCAGATCGAGCTGAAGCGGCTGCAGAACGAGACCGGGATCACCTTCATCTTCGTCACGCACGATCAGGAAGAGGCCCTGACCATGTCCGACCGCATCGCGGTCATGTCGAAAGGGCACATCCTGCAGATCGGCGCGCCGCGCGAGATCTATGACCACCCGGCAGAGCGCTTCGTCGCGAACTTCATCGGCGAAACGAATTTCCTGCAGGGCGAGCTGGTCGGAACCACCGGCGCCAAGGCGAATGTGCGCCTCTCCTGCGGCGGGGTCGCGATCGCCGCCACCTTGCCGCAGGGCTTCACGCCCAAGGACAAGGTGACGGTGGTGGTCCGGCCGGAGCATGCGCAGATCGCCGCCAACGGCACGAAGGCCACGCTGACCGGGAAGCTGGAGAATGTGGTCTATTTCGGGACCGATACGCATTTCCACGTGCGGCTGCAGGATGGCAGCGAGTTCATCGTCCGGCAGCAGAACAGCCGCACCAATCCCATCGCCTTCGCGCAGGGCGATCAGGCCGGGATCGTCATCGACGAGAACGCCGCCCAGGTTCTGAGGGACTGAACCATGCCGAGCGCATCCGACGTCGCCGAGACCGTTGCGCACAACTCAAGCCAGCGCCCGCTCGGCGCGCAGGAGGCCGCCGCCGCCGCCGAGCGCAAGGACGTCCGGAACCGCTGGTACCTGATGGCTCCATCGCTGGTGATCCTGATCGTGGCCGCGATCGGGCCGTTGTTGATCATGGCGGTCTATTCGTTCCTGGTGAAGGGCAGCTATGGCGGCGTGGTATGGGCGTTCTCGACCGACGCCTGGGCCGGCGTGCTGCTGGAGCGAGACATTTTCGATGACACGCTCAGCATGGCCGACGCCCACATGGTGATCTTCTGGCGCAGCATCAAGCTCGCCGCGATCACCACTGTCTTCACGCTGATCTTCGGGTTCCCGACCGCCTATTTCATCACCACGCGGCCGGAGCGCCAGCGCGACGTGTGGCTGTTCCTGGTGACGATCCCATTCTGGACCAACCTGCTCATCCGCACTTTCGCGATCCAGGAGCTGATCCGGCGAGATGGCGTCATCAACAACGTGCTGACCGGGCTGGGGCTCATAGACGAGCCGATCCAGATGCTGAACACGGATTTCGCGATCGCCCTGGGCATGGTTTACGTCTATCTGCCGCTGATGGTGCTGCCGATCTATGCCAGTATGGAGAAGCTCGACTTCCGCATGGTGGAGGCGGGTTACGACCTCTATGCCGGTCGGTTGGCTGTGCTGCGGCGGATCATCATCCCTCTGGTGAAGCCGGGGGTTATCGCCGGCTCCATCCTGGTCTTCATCCCGGCGATCGGCGCCTATGTGACGCCCGCGCTGCTCGGCGGCGGCAGGAACATGATGGTGAGCAACCTCATCTCCCTGCAGTTCGGGCAGGGGCGCAACTGGCCGCTGGGGGCCGCTCTCTCCATCGCCTTGATGGCGATCGTGATGGTCGCATTGCTGATCTACGTCCGCAACGCGTCGCGCGCCTCGGCACGGACGCACTAGAACATGGCAACCCGCAGCAAGCCGTTCGCTATCAATCGCATGCCGGGGTTCGGCGTCACGGCGATCATGATGTTCTTCATGCTCTATGCGCCGATCAGCCTGCTGATCGTGTTCTCGTTCAACGAGCGCGAATCGCTGGCGGTCTGGGGCGGGTTCTCGCTGCGGTGGTACGAGGCTGCCTGGAGCAACCGCGACATCAAGGACGCGGCGTTCCGTTCGCTATGGCTCGCTGCGATCGCGGCTACCGTCGCGACGGCGGTGGCGACGCTGGCGGCCATCGCGACCACGCGCACGCGGCCGTTCCGTGGCCTCACCACGGTTTATGCCATGATCAATATGCCGCTGATGGTGCCCGAGATCGTCACGGCCGTGGCGCTGCTGATCTTCTTTGCCTGGATCAAGGTCGCGACGAACTATACCGGCGCCGCCTACCTGGTGGCGGCGCATGCCGCCTTCTGCATCCCCTTCGCCTACTTGCCGATCCGGGCGCGACTGGAATCGATGGATGCGACCCTGGAGGTGGCGGCGGCGGACCTCTATGCATCGCCATTCCAGGCCTTCCGCCGCATCACGCTGCCGCTGCTGTGGCCGGGCATCATGGCGGGCTACATGCTCGCTTTCGTGATCTCGCTGGATGACGTGGTCATCACCGAGCACATCAAGTCGGCCGGCATGGAGACGCTGCCCACCTACATGCTGGGCCAGCTTCGGCGCTCCATGTCGCCGGAGGTGAACGCCGTGTCGGCGATGTTCTTCCTGCTGTCCGTGGTGCTCGTGACGTTCTTCTTCTTCCTGAACCGGAAGAGGTGAGTGGGGTAGGTTTCAACTAGCGAAAGAGAGAGAGCCATGAGGTTCAAACTGTTGAGTGCCACGGCCGGCCTTGCCTTGGCCGCGTCGGCCAGTACCGCCCTGGCGGCGGGCGAGTTGCAGATCTTCAACTGGGGTGACTACACCAGCCCCGAACTCGTCAAGAAGTTCGAGGAGGCCTACGACGTCAAGGTTACCGTCACCGACTACGATTCGAACGACACGGCTCTGGCCAAGGTCCGCGCCGGCGGCCATGGCTTCGATATCGTCGTGCCGTCGGCCAGCTTCGTCCCGATCTGGATCGAGGAAGGTCTGCTGCTGGAGACCCGCCCGGACCAGATGGAGAACTTCAAGAATGTCGATCCGCGTTGGGTGGACGTGCCGTTCGACCCAGGCCGCCGCTACACCGTTCCCTGGCAATGGGGCACCACCGGGATTCTGCTGAACACCAAGTATTCCAAGGCCGATCCGAACTCCGCGGCGATCTTCCTCGATCCGCCGGATGAGCTCAAAGGCAAGATCAACGTCGTGCCGGAGATGGCGGACGTGATGCACATGGCGATCGAGTACGTAGGCGGCGAGCCCTGCACCGCCGACAAGGATATCCTGAGGAAGGTGCGCGACAAGCTGATGGAGGCCAAGCCGCACTGGATGTCGATGGATTACGGCAACCAGGAGAAATACGAGAAGGACGACATTGTCGTGGGCGTGAACTGGAACGGCTCGACCCTCCGGGCGCGCCTGAAGAATCCGACCATCGTCTATGGCTATCCCAGGGACGGTTATCCGGTCTGGATGGACAACCTCGCGGTGTTGAAGGACGCGAAGAACGTCGAGAACGCGAAGCTGTTCCAGAACTTCATCATGGATCCGGAGAATGCGGCGATGATCTCGGCTTTCGCGAAGTATGCGAACGGCATCAAGGGATCGGAAGCCTTCATGCCGGATGAGCTGAAGAACGCCCCGGAGATCGTCGTGCCGAAGGAGTTCGAGAGCGCGGGCGAGTTTGCGCTGACCTGCCCGCCGGAGGCCAACGATCTCTACACCAGGATCTGGACCGACTTGCAGAAGTAGCATCCATCCCCGAAGCCCCGGCGGACCCTCCGCCGGGGCTCTTCTCTTGCCCCATTCCCCGGACGGCTGCACATGAGCGATCTCGACCTCTGCTACATGCCTGCGACCCAGGCGCTGGCCCTGTTCCGCGCGCGCAAGCTCTCGCCTGTCGAACTGATGCAGGCCGTGGTCGCCCGCGCCGGGAAGGTGAACAGGAAGGTGAACGCCTTCACCTTCACGCACTTTGACGAGGCGCTGGATGGCGCGCGCAAGGCGGAGGCCAAATACGCCAAGACCGTTGGGCGCCTCGGCGCGCTGGAGGGGTTGCCGATTGCGGTCAAGGACGAGAGCTGGATCAAGGGCAAGCCCACGTCCTACGGCTCGCTGATCTACAAGGACTTCGTGCCGGACGTCACCTCGCCCAACAACGAGCGCATCCTGAAGGCCGGCGGCATCGTTCATGCGCGCACCGCGACGCCGGAATTCTCCTGCTCCTCAGCCACGCATACGCGTCTGTGGGGCGTCACGCGCAATCCGTGGAACCCCAAATTCACGCCGGGCGGCTCCTCCGGCGGCTCGGCGGCCAGCCTGGCGTCGGGCACCGCGCCGCTGGCGACCGGCTCCGACATCGGCGGCTCGATCCGCATCCCGGCCTCCTGCGCCGGCGTCGTCGGGTACAAGCCGCCCTATGGCCGCAACCCGGACGATGCGCCCTTCAATCTCGATCCCTATTGCCACACCGGGCCGTTGGCGCGGACCGTGGCGGATGCGATCCTGCTGCAGAACGTGATGTGCGGGCCAAGCCCCGCCGATATCGCGAGCCTCCGGCCGAAGCTGCGCCTGCCGACGCAGTACAAGCCGATCAAAGGCTGGCGCATCGCCTATTCGATTGATCTCGGCTTCTACAATGTGGACAAGGAGGTCGTGGCGAACACCCGGGCGGCGCTCGATGTGTTCCGCTCGCTCGGCGCCACGGTCGAGGAGGTCGATCTCGGCTGGAGCATCGATCTGCTGAAGGCCGGCGTCGATCATCTCAACCACCTGTTCGGCAACCTCATGGCGGGCTATGCCAGGAAACATCGCAAGCTGATGACGCCCTATGCCGTCGCCTTCGCGAAGGACGGCGCGAAATCCACCGCGGCCAAGTTCCTGAACGCGATGGAGGTGGCGGCCCGCATGTACGCGACGCTCGGGCCGGTCCTCGAGAAATATGACGTGCTGATCTGCCCGACCACCGCGCTGCCGGCGGTGCGCGCGGACTTCGACCCGACGCTGCATGACGTGCGGATCAACGGCAAGACCCTCGACGTGTGGCCGATCCTCGCCTGGTGCATGACCGTGCCGTTCAACACGATGAGCCGGTGCCCGGTCCTGTCGGTCCCGTCGGGCCGCGCGCGCAACGGCGTCCCGACCGGCATCCAGATCGTCGGCCGGACCTATTGCGATGCCGACGTGTTCCGCGCCGGCATGGCCTACGAGACCGCGGTCGGCGGCTGGTATGGCGATCCAACGCGCAGGCCGGGCATCTGACCCTCGTCCCGTGGCTGGGGTCCTCACGGAATTTTCAGCCGTTAACGATATTTAGGCATGGAGTTCCATGTTCCGTCAGCTAACATCGCGCCTGCGACCCATAGTTGATTCTCTACGGTTCGCAGGATTGGGGATGTGGCTTGGAGCATGAGTAACAATGGCCTTACCTGAAAGCGGCGGCGTAATCGGAACCTTCCCCATCAGCGGCAACCCGAACGTCGATCCGTTTGTGTGGTGGGGATACAAGTGGGGCGGCAGCGGTGCGGGAACGGCCGCAACCATCACCTATAGTTTCCCGTCCCACGGCGCGGCCTGGATCGACGGATATTACGATCAGGAGCCGTTCCGCAATTTCCAGCCCTTCACCTCGGCGCAGCGCATAGCGGCGGAACAGGCGCTCGACCTGTGGGCGGACGTTGCCAACGTCACCTTCGAGAAAGTCAACGAAACTCAGACCGATGTCGGAGACATCCGCTTCGGCAACAGCGGTGCGGTGACCAATTCGAGCGCCGCCGCATGGGCCTACATGCCCTACGACGACGCGGAATGGGAGTGGCCTGAGAACGGGGACATCTGGGTCGACAAGGCCTATGGACCGAACCTGCAGTTGGCGCCGGGACAGTTCGGCTTTGCGACCCTCGTGCACGAGATCGGGCATGCGCTCGGCCTCGACCATCCGTTCAACGACGGCGATGGGGAGCCCACTTTGCCCGTGAATTTGGACACCGACCAATACACGGTCATGTCCTATACGGCGTCCCCGTACACGATGGCCTTTCCCTCGACGCCGCAGGTGCTGGACATCCTCGCGATCCAGCACATCTACGGCGCGAACATGACCACGCGCACCGGGAACGACACGTACAAGTTTAGCGCGTCCGCGCAGGTGAACATGGCGATCTGGGATGCGGGCGGCGTCGACACGATCGACCTGTCCAACCAGACCACCAAGTCCGTCATCAGCCTGATTGAGGGAACCTACTCCACCTTCTTCCGACACGCGTCGAACGGGACCTCCAGCCTGCTCGGCATCGCCTATGGCGTCACGATCGAGAACGCAATCAGCGGCAGCGGCCATGACAGGATCACCGGCAACGCCGCCGCCAACCGCCTTACCGGCGGCGCGGGCAACGACGACCTGCGCGGCAATAGCGGCAACGACACGCTGGACGGCGGCACCGGCAACGACACGCTGACCGGCGGGAGGGGCAGCGACACGTATGTCGTGAATGCGAGCGGCGACGTGGTGAGCGAAACGGTGTCGAACGCCAGCGGCGGTGGCGTCGACACGGTCGAAAGCACCATCACCTTCACGTTGGCGAGCCGCGCCAATATCGAGCACCTGACGCTGAAGGGGAGCGGCAACATCAAAGCCACCGGCAGCGTCATCGCCAATACCCTGACGGGTAACGAGGGCAACAACGTGCTGGATGGCGGCGGTGGCGCCGATCTGCTGTTGGGCGGTGCCGGCAACGATGTCTATGTAATCGACAACGTCGGCGACGTCGTGAACGAGCAGGGCAACACCGACAGCCACGATGAGTTGCGTAGCGCGAAGATCCGCTTCACCTCGATGGTCGCGGGTGTCGAGGACTATTCCTATACGGGCGCGCTGGCCTGGACCTTCACCGCAAATGGCGTTGACAACAGGCTCTCCGGCGGCAGTGTCAATGACGCGCTGAACGGCGCGGATGGCAACGATACGCTCACCGGCAACAGTGGCAACGATACCCTGATCGGCGGAATCGGTAATGACTGGCTGGATGGCGGCGCGGGCAACGACAAGATGAAGGGCGGTGCCGGCAACGACACCTATGTGATCAGTGCCGCGACCGATGTCATCGATGAGGAAGGGAATACCGATACCGGCGATACTGTTCGTGCCAGCGTTTCGATAACACTCGCTGCATGGGCTAACGGCGCGATCGAGAACGCGACGTTGCTGGGCACTGCCGCGATCAACGCGACCGGCACCGGTAGCGCCAATGTGCTCGTCGGCAATGACGGCGCCAATCTCCTGAACGGCGGTGGCGGAACCGACACCCTGATCGGCGGCAAGGGGAACGATACTTACATCGTCGACAATGACGGTGATTTGGTGATCGAGTCCGACGCGACGGGCGGCAGCGACCTGGTGCGAAGCGCGATCAGCTATCAGCTCACCGACAATGTCGAGAAGCTCACGCTTACCGGTAAGAGCAGCAACAACGCCACGGGCAACAGCCTCGCGAATGTGCTTACCGGCAATGACGGAGCCAACACCCTCGACGGATCCGGCGGCGCCGACACGCTGGTTGGCGGGAAGGGCGACGACGTCTACCTGGTCGATACCGCGAAAGATGTCATCAGTGAAACCATCAGCAACGCGCTGGGCGGCGGCATCGATACGGTGGTTGCCTCTGTTAGCTACAGCATCGCCGGCTTTGCCAATGTTGACAATCTTGTACTTGCTGCCGGTGCCGGCAACATCAAAGCCACCGGTAACGCGGCCGCCAACGCTCTGACCGGCAACGAGGGCAACAACGTGCTGGATGGCGGCGGTGGCGCCGATCTGCTGTTGGGCGGTGCCGGCAACGATGTCTATGTAATCGACAACGTCGGCGACGTCGTGAACGAGCAGGGCAACACCGACAGCCACGATGAGTTGCGTAGCGCGAAGATCCGCTTCACCTCGATGGTCGCGGGTGTCGAGGACTATTCCTATACGGGCGCGCTGGCCTGGACCTTCACCGCAAATGGCGTTGACAACAGGCTCTCCGGCGGCAGTGTCAATGACGCGCTGAACGGCGCGGATGGCAACGATACGCTCACCGGCAACAGTGGCAACGATACCCTGATCGGCGGAATCGGTAATGACTGGCTGGATGGCGGCGCGGGCAACGACAAGATGAAGGGCGGTGCCGGCAACGACACCTATGTGATCAGTGCCGCGACCGATGTCATCGATGAGGAAGGGAATACCGATACCGGCGATACTGTTCGTGCCAGCGTTTCGATAACACTCGCTGCATGGGCTAACGGCGCGATCGAGAACGCGACGTTGCTGGGCACTGCCGCGATCAACGCGACCGGCACCGGTAGCGCCAATGTGCTCGTCGGCAATGACGGCGCCAATCTCCTGAACGGCGGTGGCGGAACCGACACCCTGATCGGCGGCAAGGGGAACGATACTTACATCGTCGACAATGACGGTGATTTGGTGATCGAGTCCGACGCGACGGGCGGCAGCGACCTGGTGCGAAGCGCGATCAGCTATCAGCTCACCGACAATGTCGAGAAGCTCACGCTTACCGGTAAGAGCAGCAACAACGCCACGGGCAACAGCCTCGCGAATGTGCTTACCGGCAATGACGGAGCCAACACCCTCGACGGATCCGGCGGCGCCGACACGCTGGTTGGCGGGAAGGGCGACGACGTCTACCTGGTCGATACCGCGAAAGATGTCATCAGTGAAACCATCAGCAACGCGCTGGGCGGCGGCATCGATACGGTGGTTGCCTCTGTTAGCTACAGCATCGCCGGCTTTGCCAATGTTGACAATCTTGTACTTGCTGCCGGTGCCGGCAACATCAAAGCCACCGGTAACGCGGCCGCCAACGCTCTGACCGGCAACGAGGGCAACAACGTGCTGGATGGCGGCGGTGGCGCCGATCTGCTGTTGGGCGGTGCCGGCAACGATGTCTATGTAATCGACAACGTCGGCGACGTTGCCGATGAGCAGAGTAACTCCGACACGAACGACGAACTCCGCAGCGCTGCTGTGCTGCTGGGAGTGGTCGGCGGCATCGAGAATTACACCTACAGCGGGTCGGCGGCCTGGAATTTCGCCGGCACCTCCGCCGACAACAACGTTAGCGGCGGTTCCGGCAACGACACGCTGAACGGCGCGGCTGGCAACGATACGCTCACCGGCAACAATGGCAACGATACCCTGATCGGCAATATCGGCGATGACTGGCTGAAGGGTGGTGCCGGGAACGATGCCATGAGGGGCGGTGCCGGCAATGACACTTATCTGGTCACTGACGCCGGCGACACGATCGATGAAGAAGGCAATGTCGACTCCGCGGACGTGGTGCACACGACCATTTCCGTGAATCTGTCAAGCTTCAGCGGCGGCTCGATCGAGCAGGCGATCCTGCTGGGTGCCGCCGCCATAAACGCAACCGGTAACAGTGCCAACAATATCCTGACCGGTAATGAAGCGGCCAACATCCTGAATGGTGGCGGCGGACTCGACACCCTGATCGGCGGTAAAGGCAACGATACCTATGTGTTTGACGACCCGGGCGATCAGATTATTGAGGACGCCGACGGCGGTGTAGACGTCATCACGACCACAAACGTCTCAGTCAATCTCGCGTCCTTGGCCAACGTCGAGAATGTCACGCTGATCGGTTCCATCGATATCGACGCCACCGGCAACGGCCTGGCGAACATCCTGACCGGCAATGGCGGCAAGAACACGCTCGATGGCGGTGGCGGCGCGGATACGCTGATCGGCGGGAAAGGCGACGACACCTATCTGGTCGATGACATCGCCGATGTGATCGGCGAGAGTTTCAGCATCGCCGAGGGTGGCGGTATCGACACCGTCATCGGCACGCTTGATTTTTCTATCCAGGACAAGGCCTACATCGAAAATATAACGCTCACGGGCGCGCAGTTTGGTGGTGTGTCGGCGACAGGCAATGCAGGCGCGAATGTCTTGACTTACACTGGCCCCGGCTCTTCACACTTGACTGGATTGGGCGGTGACGATCGGCTGATCGGCAATAGCGATCTCGATTTTCTTAATGGGGGAGATGGCAACGATTACCTTCTGGGCGGTGGTTGGACCGACAACATAACAGGCGGCGCCGGGATCGACGTCATCGACTACAACCACGTGAACGACCTCGGCGATACGATCAACGACTTCAAGGTAGGCGCGGGCGGAGATATTCTCGATCTGCACGATCTGCTGGCCGATGTCGGATATTCGGGCTCAGATCCCTTTAGCGACGGGTATCTATCGTACTCCTACACCCCCAACGCATGGTCACAGCTGTATTTTGATGCCGATGGAAAAGGCAGCGGCTCCATATCTGTCCAGGTGGCGCGCTTGTTCTTTGCCGACCTGGGCCAGGCGACCGCCGAGAACTACATCTTCTAGCCGGCTGGTCACGCGACCTGCACTTCGACGTCCGCCGCCTCCAGGGCCTGTGCCAGCTCTGCGGGCGGCGGCGCGTCGGTCACCAGCAAGTCGATCTCGGCCAGCGCGCAGGCGGCGATCAGGCCCTTGGCGGTGAACTTACTCTGGTCGGCGGCCAAGATCACGCGCTCGGCGCGGTCGACCAGCACACGACAAACCTCCACCTCGCACATGTGATGGTCCATCACGCCGAACTCGCGGCTGATCGCGGCGGCGGAGATAATGGCGGTCTCGACGCTGAACTGCGCGAGATAGGAGAGGCAGGCCGGACCATAGGCGGCGCAATCATCGGCGCGCACCTCGCCGCCCGCGAGATGGACGCGGTTGCCTTCACCCGAGGCCAGCATCTGCGCGACGGGGGCGGAGATCGTGACCATGGTGAGGCTGCGGTGGCCGCGCAGCGCCTCGGCGACATAGAGCGTCGTGCTGCCGCTGTCGATCAGCAGGGATTCGCCGTCCTTGACCTCGCGCGCGATCGCCTGGGCGATGCGCTTCTTGGCGCCCATGTTGGCGGCCATGCGCCGCTGCAGCGGCTGGTCATCCCGGCTCTCCGGCCACAGGACGTTGCCGTGCTGCTTCACGAGGATGCCCCTGGCCGCGAGGATCCGCACGTCGCGCCGGATGGTCTCGGTGGAGACCTGCAGCGCATCGGCGAGGGCGCTGACGCTCATGATCCGGTCGCGGCGGAGCCGCTCGACCAGCTCCTCCTGGCGCGTGTTGAGACGCAGAGAGGTCCAGCCTTCCTCCGATGGCATCCGGCCCTCCTAGCCGATATCCGCGCCGGGGGAGATCCCCAGCCGGCGCCGGAAGCGATCGGCCCAGGCGCGCAACAGGCGGTCGGCCACGATGCCCAGGAACGCAACGCACAGCCCCGCGACGATGCCGCGTCCGGTATCGACCTTGGTCAAAGCGATATAGACCTCCTGGCCAAGGTCGCGCGTGCCGACCAGGGCGGTGATCACCAGCATGGCCAGCGCGAACAGGATGGTCTGGTTGATGCCGAGCATGATTTCCGGCAGCGCCAGCGGCAACTGCACGCGCCAGAGGATCTGCCGCTTCGTGCAGCCGGTCGCGACCGCCGCTTCGATCAGGTGCGGCGGCACTTGGCGGATGCCGTGGATGGTGTAGCGGATCGCCGGCGTCACCGCGAAGGCGACGATGGCGATGAGCGCCGTCACGTCGCCGACACGGAACAGCATCACCACGGGAATGAGGTAGACGAAGGAGGGCAGGGTCTGCAGCGTGTCGACCGCCACGCGCTGCACCCGGTCGAACCAGTCGCTGCGCGTCGCGAAGACGCCGAGCGGAATGCCGATCAGGCACGAGATCGCCGCCGAGATCGCGCAGAGATAGACCGTCGTCATCGCCTTGTCCCACATGCCGACCGCGGCGATGAAGGCGATCAGCGTGCCGCACAGCAAAGCGAGGTTGCGGTCCCGCAGCCGCCAGCCGGCATAGGCCACGATCAGCACCGCGCCCACCCAGGGCAGCGCGAGCAGGGCGGCCTTGACCGGGTTCAGCACGTGCAGGAGCAGCACCGTGCGCACCGCGTCGAAATAGTCGAAGAAGTTGATGTTGATCCACCTGACCAGCGCGTCCCACATCGGCGCGGTGGTGACGGTCATCGTCTCCGGCACGCCTGCAAAGAACGGCAGGACGCGGCCGAGCAGCGTGGTCGCAACCAGCACGGCAATGCCGGTCACCAGATAGGGATGCCGCCGGTGGAACGGCAGGCCCGGCCGGTAATGATCGACCTTGGATTCGGCAGCCGCCTGGCTGAGGCGGTCGAGCGCGATGGCGAGCGCGGTGATCGCAAGGCCCGCTTCCAGCCCTTCGCCGATTTTCTGGCCGCGCAGGGCAAACAACACGTCGTAGCCCAGCCCGTCCGCTCCGACCATCGAGGCGATGATCACCATGTTGAGGGTCAGCATGATGACCTGGTTGACGCCGACCATCAGGGTGGGCTTGGCGCTGGGCAGCAGGATGCGCCAGAGCATCTGCGGCCGGGTGCAGCCGGTCATCCGGCCCAGCTCCTGGATCTCCGTCGGCACGCGATGCAGCGCGAGAGTCGTCGCGCGCACCATCGGCGGCATGGCGAAGGCGACGGTGGCGATCAGCGGTGTCACCGGCGTGAAGCCGAACAGAAACAGTGTCGGGATGATGTAGGCAAAGGCCGGGATCGTCTGCATCAGGTCCAGCAGAGGCCGCACGACATAGATGTCGAACTTCAGGTTGCGATAGGCGGCGATCCCGATGACGAGACCCAGCACGACGCCCACCGGCACGCAGACCGCGACCAGCGCAAGCGTCAGCATCGCACGGTCCCATTGCCCGAACAGGGCCAGGTAGAAGAAGCAGAAGAAGGCAACCAGCGCCGTGCGCCGCCCGCCGAGAGCGTGGCCCATCAGCGTGACCGCGGCCAGGATGCCGACCCAGGACAGGCGCGGCAGGCTGACCGCGCCTTCCCCGCTGCCGATCGCGAAGCCCTTGGCGAACAGGCCGATCGCGAAATCGAGCGGCACCTGCAGGGCGGCCGAGAGGGCGCGCGTCACCGGCGAGATGTACTTGATGATGGCCTTCGAGAAGGCGGTGATCTCCTGCGCCACCGGCAGTACCCAGGATTTCGGGTATTCGGCCGCCCAGGACAGCAGGTGGTGGTTCATTCCGAGCGCGAGCGTGCCGAGCAGCAGCGCCGCCCACAGGATGACCGGCCAGGCGGTGCGCCGCGGCGCAGCGCCGAGCGCGACGTCAGTCACGACGCCGCTCCGTTGCCGCGGCCAAGCAGCATGTCGAGGATCGGCCCCGGCGCGATCTCGCCCACCAGGCGGCCCTCGTCATCGATCACGGCGAAGGGCTTGCCGGTCTCGATGATGCGGCCGGCGACCGCGCCGATCTTGTCGGTGTCGCGCACCTGGCCGATGAGGGTGTGCGCGCTGTCGAGCGGCTGCATCATGCTGCGCACGGACATGACCTTGCTGCGCTGCACATCCCGTGTGAACTCCGCCACGTAATCCGTCGCGGGATGCAGCACCAGCTCTTCCGGCGTGCCGATCTGGATGACCGCGCCGTCCTTCATGATCGCGATGCGGTCGGCGAGGCGGATGGCCTCGTCGAAATCATGCGTGATGAAGATGATGGTCTTTTTCAGGACGCCCTGGAGGCGCTGCAGTTCGGTCTGCATCTCGCGCCGGATCAAGGGATCGAGGGCGGAGAAGGGCTCGTCCAGGAACCACAGCTCCGGCCCGACCGCGAGGGAGCGCGCGATGCCGACACGCTGCTGCTGTCCGCCGGAGAGCTGGCGCGGGAAGGAGAGCTCCCGGCCCTTGAGCCCCACCAGCTCGATCACTTCGTGCGCACGGGCAAGGCGCTTGGCCTTCGGGATGCCCTGGATGGCGAGCGGGAAGGCAACGTTGTCGAGCACGCTGAGATGCGGCAGCAGGGCGAAGTTCTGGAACACCATGCCCATCTTGTGCCGGCGGATGTCGATCATCTCGCGCTCGCCGGCCTTCAGCAGATCGCGTCCCTCGAACACCACTTCGCCGGCGGTCGGTTCAATCAGGCGCGACAGGCATCGCAGCAGGGTGGACTTGCCCGAGCCGCTAAGGCCCATGACAATGAAGATCTCGCCCTCCGCCACGTCGATGCTGACATCGCGCACCGCGCCAACCAGGCCCGCTGCGGCCAGCGCCTCGGCATCGGGCGGCGTGCCGCGGCCGTCCAGGAACGTCTCGGCATTGGGACCGAAGAGCTTCCAGACATGGCGGCAGGACAGTTTCACCGGATGACCGGTGCCGCCGCGCAAAGTCGATTGTGCCACTGCCATGTCCACCGGCCCCACCGCCTTTTCCCCTGGCCAGTTTGTCTTTAATGAAACGGGCCGGCAAGCGCTGCACTTGCCGGCCCTTCGCGTGCCGCTATCGGCTGGGCGTTGCTATTCGCTCGCCCACTTCTTGATCTTCTCCTGGTTGGCCGCAACCCATGCGTTCGCCACCTCTTCCAGGCTCTTGCCATCCAGGTCGACCTGCGAGATCAGCGCATTCATCTCTGCCGCTTCGAACTGGTAATTCTTTGCGATCCGATGGGCCGTCGGCCACTTGTCCTTCATGCCGGCCCAGGCGTATTTCCAGATCTCTCCGAACGGCTTTCCACAATCATAAGCCATATCGGGATTGCCGCCCCATTTCGGGTCGTTGTAGCAGTCGGAGGTATATTCCGGGAATTCGACCCACTCGCCCTCGTATTTGGCGACCGCCCAATGCGGCGAATAGATCCACAACAGGATCGGCGCCTTGCGCTGATAGGCGGATTCCAGCTCGGCGAACATGTTGGCATCGGTGCCGGCATGCACGACTTCGTAGTTGAGACCCAGCGCTTCGACCCGCTCATCGTCATAGCCGCCCCAGGTCACGGGCCCGCCGAGATACCGGCCTTTCGGCGCGGTTTCCGGCGTCGAGAACGCTTCCGCACAATCGTTGAGCGCCTTCCAGTCGGGCAGGCCGGGGCACTTCTCCTTCATGTAGAGCGGATACCACCATTCCTCCTTGGCCTTGGGGCCAAGCGGTCCGAGGCGCTCGACGGTGCCGGTCTTGTCGGCCTCCGCCATAGCTTCGTTGGCGGTGGTGTCCCAGTATTCCAGGCCCAAGGTCAGGTCGCCGGTCGGAATGCCGGCTGTCACGCTCGCAAGATAGTCGGCGTTCACGATCTCGACGTTGTAGCCCTGCTGCTTGAGGATGGTCTCCATGATCTTGGTGTTGAGGACCGCGCTGGTCCAATCGAAGTTCGCGATCTTGATCGGGTCGGTGCTTTCGGGAACCTGCGCGACGGCGGGAGCCGCCATCGCAATCAGGGCCAGCGAGGCCAAGCCCGCCAGCTTGCCGCCTCCCAGGTACGCTTTGCGCATCTATGCCTCCACTGTCTTCGGGCCGAGCTTCGCCCTTTGCTGATTGATCGCTCGACCCGAAGTCCAACATGGAAAACGGGGTGTTCGCAAGCGAAATGTTAATATCTTGTGGCTGCTCTTGGCAGCTTGTTGGCTTTGGTGCTGGAATTTTTCTGAGTCGTGTGGTTTCGTGACGCCAAAAGTGCCCAGGGAGCCATTTGAAGTGTCAGACGCGACGATCGCCACACGCCATGCCGAGATCCTGATCCTGGGCGGGGGCATTCTCGGCTGCTCCATCGCGTATCACCTGACGGGCGCCGGCAAGCGCGACGTCGTCATCCTGGAAAAGAGCGGCCTGACGCACGGCGCGACCTGGCACGCCGCCGGCCTCGTCGGGCAGTTGCGCTCCTCGCGCAACACGACGCGCATGCTGAGATTCTCGGTCGAGCTCTATGACCGGCTGGAAGCGGAAACCGCCCAGGCGATCGACTGGAAGAAATATGGCTCGCTGCGCCTCGCCTGCTCCGAGCAGCGCGAGATGGAGAACCGCCGCCTCATGACCATGGCGAAGAGCTTCGGTCTCGACATGCAGTGGCTCTCGCCCCAGCAGTCACAGGAGCTGTTTCCGCTGATGAGCACGGAGGACGTGCGCTCCGCGATCTACATTCCGAGCGACGGCTATATCGATCCCGCGAGCGTTGCGCAGGCGCTGGCGAAAGGCGCGAAGGACCGCGGCGCAAAGATCGTCGTCGGCGAGCGAGCGCTTGGCTTCAAGGTCGATAATGATCGTGTGACGCGGGTCGAGACCGACAAGGGCGCCTGGACTTGCGACCTGCTGGTCAATGCCTGCGGCATGTGGGGGCACGAGGTGGGCAAGCTCGCCGGCGTGCGCGTGCCGTCCTTCGCGGTGGAGCATCAATATCTCATCACCGACCCCATCCCTGATGCGCCCAAACGCATGCCGACCATGCGCGACCCCGACCATCTGGTCTATTACAAGCCGGAGGTGCGCGGGCTGGTGGTCGGCGGGTACGAGCCGGACACGCTGCCCTTCGCGCCCGACGGCATTCCGCGCGAGTTCGCGCAGGAGCTGCTGCCCGGCAACTTCGATCGCTTCGAGCAACTGGCGAAGCTCGCGGCCAAGCGCACGCCCGTCATCAATCAGGTCGGCGTGCGGCAATTGCTGAACGGCCCGATTCCCTATTCGGCGGACGGCGATTTCGTCATGGGCAAGGCGCCGGAACTCGCCAACTATTTCGTCTGCGCGGGCTTTCTCTACGGCATCGCGGCGGGCGGCGGCGCCGGGCGGATGATGGCCGAGTGGATCCTGGATGGCCGGCCCAGCCTCAATCTTTGGCCGCTGGACATCCGGCGCTTCTCCTTCCACCACGCGACGCGGCACTTCATGTATGCACGCGCGGTGGAGCTCTACGGCGGCCACTACAAGTTCGCCTTTCCCGCCAAGGAGCACGAGACCCAGCGCGGCATCCGCCGCTCGCCGCTCTATGAAGCGCTGAAGGCGCGGGGCGGCGTGTTCGGCTCGCGCGGCGGCTGGGAGCGGCCGAACTGGTTCGCGCCGCAGGGCATGGAGCCGAAGGACAAGCCGGACTTCGACCGCGCCAGGACCAACTGGTTCAATCATGTCGGCGAGGAGCACAAGGCGGTTCGCGAGCGCGTGGCGCTCATCGACCAGAGCTCCTTCTCCAAATTCGAGCTGATCGGGCCGGGCGTGGTTCCTTTCCTGCAGCGCATCGCCGTTTCCAACATGGATAGACCGGTCGGCAGCGTCATCTATACCCAGCTATGCAACGAGCGCGGCGGCATCGAATGCGACCTCACCTTCACGCGCCTGGCGGAAGATCGCTACTATTTCGTGACCGGCGCGGCCTTCGGCAGGCATGATGCGCACTGGATCGAAAGCCAGATGCGCAAGGACGGCTCGGTGCAACTGGTCGACGTGACCTCAGCGCGCGCGGTGATCAATCTCTGCGGCCCGAAGGCGCGCGCGGTCCTTGAGCAGGTTGCGGAGGAGGATGTCTCCAACGCTGCCTTCCCGTTCGCAACCATGCGCGAGATCACGGTCGGCGCGGCGCCGGTGCGGGCCATCCGCATCGGCTATGTCGGGGAGCTTGGTTGGGAGCTGCACGTGCCGACGGAATACGCCGCGCATGTGTACGAAATGCTGCGCGAGGCGGGGGCACCGCACGGCATCGCCGATGCCGGCTATCGCGCAATTGATTCCCTGCGCATGGAAAAGAACTACCTCTATTGGTCCAGCGACATCACGCCGGATTACACGCCGCTGGAGGCCGGGCTCGGCTTCCGCGTCAATTTCAACAAAGGCGATTTCATCGGCCGCGCCGCGCTGCTGAAGCAGCGGGACGAGGGCGTGAAGCAGCGCCTGGTCACCTTCCTGCTCGACGAATACCTGCCGCTCTACGGCAGCGAGGCGGTCATGGTGGAGGGCAAGGTCGTCGGTGTGACCACCGGCGGCAATTTCGGCTACACCTTGGGCAAGGCCATCGGCTACGGCTACCTGCCGGTGGACCTGGTCGCCCGCGGCGAGGTGGAGATCGAGGCATTCGGGCGGGTTGCCAAGGCGCGGATCGCGACCAGGGCCGCCTATGACCCCGAGAATCTGCGGCTGAAAGCGTGAGGCGGGCGACATGAGCGCAGACATCGATCGCATTGACGTGTTGACCGCGATGCGCGGCTTCGATCTGTTCAGGGACGTGCCGGAGAACGCGATCAAGCTGGAGCGGCTGGGCGGACTGACCAACCGCAATTTCCGCATCGACTCGCCGCTCGGCCGCCACGTCCTGCGAATCCCCGGCGCCGGGACCAGCGAATATATCAGCCGCAGCAACGAGGCCCACGCCGCCAGATCGGCCGCGCAGGTGGGCGTGAATGCGCAGGTCATGCATTTCGACGAGGCGACCGGCGTGATGCTGTGCCGCTTCATCGACGGCGGACTCACCATGAGCGCCGAGCGCTTCAAGGATATCGGCTCCGTTCAACGCTCCGCTTTGGCGCTGCGGCGCGTGCATGAGCAGGCGGCGCCGTTCCTCAACCGGTTCGATCTGTTCCAGATGATCGACGAGTATCTGGACGTGCTCGCCAGGAAGGGCGCGCCGCTGCCTGACGGCTACCATGACGTGAAGCGCGAGGCCGAAGCGGTGCGCGCGGCCCTCGGCGCGCGGCCCTTGCCGATCAAGCCCTGCCACTGCGATCCGCTGGCGGAGAACTTCCTCGATACCGGCGATCGGGTCTATGTCATCGACTGGGAATATGCCGGCAACAACGATCCGATGTGGGATCTGGGCGATGTTTCGGTCGAGGCCGCATTCGGCCCTGAGCAGGATGAGGCGCTGCTGGAGGCCTATTTCGGCGGCAAGCCTCCGCCGGCGGATCTTGGCCGGATGGTTCTCTACAAGGCGATGTGCGACCTGCTCTGGACGCTCTGGGGCATCATCCAGCATGTGAACCAGAATCCCGCCGACGATTTCTGGGCCTATGCCATCAACCGCTTCGAACGCTGCAAGACGCTGATGGGCAGCGCCGAATTCGGCAAGCATCTGCAGGCCGTCAGGAACGGCTAGACCTTTCATCGGAAAGATCAGGTTCCATCCATGTCCACACTCCCAAATCAGGCGCGCGCTGTCATCATCGGCGGTGGCATCATCGGCTGCTCGACGGCCTATCATTTGGCCAAGCTCGGCTGGAAGGATGTCGTGCTGATCGAGCGGCACAAGCTGACCTCCGGCAGCACCTGGCACGCGGCCGGCCTGGTCGGGCAGTTGCGCACCTCCGCGAACATCACGCAGCTTCTGAAATACTCCGTGGAGCTCTATGACACGCTGGAGCAGGACACCGGCCTCGCCACCGGCTGGAAGCGCAATGGCGGATTGCGCCTTGCCTGCAATGCGGAGCGCATGACCGAGATCAAGCGCCAGGCGACGACCGCGCATTCCTTCGGGCTGGAGATGCATCTGCTCTCGCCGCAGGAGGCGCAGACGCTTTGGCCTGTCATGGACATTTCCGACGTGGTCGGCGCGGCATTCCTGCCGACCGACGGCCAGGTGAATCCCGCCGATCTCACACAATCCCTGGCCAAGGGCGCGCGCCAGGGCGGCGTGAGGATCATCGAGGATGTGGTCGTCACCGGCATCTTGGTCGAGCAGGGCCGGGCGGTCGGGGTCGAAACCAGCCGGGGAAGCATCAAGGCCGACATCGTGGTGAATTGCGCCGGACAATGGGCGCGGCGCGTTGGCGCCATGGCGGGAGTCAGCGTGCCGCTGACCTCCGTGCAGCACCAGTATCTGGTGACGGAGCCGATCGCCGGCGTGCCGAAGAACCTGCCGACCCTGCGCGATCCGGACCGCCTGATCTATTTCAAGGAGGAGGTCGGCGGGCTGGTGATGGGCGGCTATGAGCACAACCCGAAGCCCTGGCAGTCGCATCCACTGCCCGAGGATTTCGCGTTCCAGCTTCTGCAGAACGACACCGATCATTTCGAGCCGCTGATGGAGCAGGCGCTGGCGCGCGTGCCCGCGTTGGCGAATGCCGGCATCAAGCAGATGATCAACGGCCCCGAGAGCTTCACGCCCGATGGCAACTTCATCCTGGGCGAAGCGCCGGAGCTGAAGAACTTCTATGTCGGCGCGGGCTTCAACGCCTTCGGCATCGCCTCGGGCGGCGGCGCCGGCCGCGCGCTGGCGGAATGGCTGGCGGCCGGCGAGGCGCCGATGGATCTCTGGCCGGTCGATATCCGCCGCTTCGGCCAGGTGCACCGCGACCGCAATTGGGTCATCACCCGCACGCTCGAGGCCTATGCGCATCACTATTCGATGGCTTGGCCGCACGAGGAGCTGGAAAGCGCGCGCCCCGTCCGCACCTCGCCGCTCTATGGCAGGCTCAAGGAGCAGGGTGCCGTATTCGGCTGGAAGCTGGGCTGGGAGCGGCCGAACTGGTTCGCTCCCAGCGGCGTCGAACCGAAGGATGTCTACACCTATGGCCGGCAGAACTGGTTCCAGCATGTCGGCGCGGAGCACAAGGCTTGCCGCGAGAGCGTGGTGGTGATTGACCAGACTTCCTTCGCCAAGTTCCTGATGATCGGCAAGGATGCGGAGGCGGCGCTGTCCTGGATCTGTGCCAATGACGTGGCGGTGCAGCCCGGCCGCCTGGTCTACACCCAGATGCTGAACGAGCGCGGCGGCATCGAATGCGACCTCACTGTCTCGAGGCTCGACGAGGATTGCTACTACATCGTCACCGGCACCGGCTACGCAACCCACGATTTCCACTGGATCCGCCGCCATATCCCGGACGGCCTCGACGCGCGGCTGATCGATGTCACCTCCTCCAATGGCGTGCTGAGCCTGATGGGGCCGAAGGCGCGCGATGTCCTGTCCAGCGTGACCGAGGCCGATGTCGGCAACGCAGCTTTCCCGTTCGGCCAGCATCGCGAGATCATGATCGCCGGCACGCCGGTGCGCGCGCTGCGCGTCACCTATGTGGGCGAGCTGGGCTGGGAACTGCACATGCCGCTCGACTCGCTCGCCAGTGTCTACGACACGCTGATGAGGGCCGGCGCGCCGCACGGCATCCGCAACGCCGGCTACCGCGCGATCGAGAGCCTGCGGCTCGAGAAGTTCTATCGCGCCTGGTCGAGCGACATCACGCCGGACCATTCGCCGCTGGAAGCCGGCATGGGCTGGGCGGTGAAGCTGAAGAAGAACGTGCCGTTCCTGGGCCGCGAGGCGCTGACCAGGCAGGCGATGAAAAGGCTGCCGAAGCTGCTCGCCTGCTTCACGGTCGATGATCCCTCCATCGTCCTGCTCGGCCGCGAAACCATCTTCCGCAATGGCAAGCAGGTCGGCTGGCTTGCCTCAGGCGGATACGGCTATACGCTGAAGACCAATATCGGTATCGGCTACGTGCGCGACAAGGAGAACGGCGTCACGCCCGAGGACGTGCTCTCCGGCACCTACGAGCTGGAGATCGCCTGCGAACGCTATCCTGCCAAGGTCAGCCTGGAGCCGCTCTACGACCCGAAGATGGCGCGAGTGAAGGCATAATACCCTCTGGTCAAACAGCCGGCTCCTGGGGTGTGATGAGGGCATGGCCGACCAGATCTCCCACGATTACGACACCACCATGCTCGACATGCTCCAGATCATCTGGGGCGAGGGCTATCTGTCGCCGGGCGGGCCGCAGGCGGTGCGCGAGATCGTGGCCGGCATCGATTTGGCCGGCAAGCGCGTGCTGGATATCGGCTGCGGCATCGGCGGCCTGGATGAAATGCTAGTCGAGCTGGGCGCGTCGCATGTGACGGCGGTGGATGTGGCGGCGCCGTTGATCGCGCTGGCGCGGCGCCGCGTTGCCGATCCGCGTATCGCGTTCGAGGTGATCGAGCCGGAGCAGGCGCTGCCCTTCGCCAATGCCAGCTTCGACGTGGTCTTCACAAAGGACGCCTGGCTGCACGTGATCGACAAGCGCGCCCTGCTGGGCGAGGTGCATCGCGTGCTGAAGCCGGGCGGCCGCCTTGCGGGCGGCGACTGGATGAAGGGGCCGGAGCCGTTCAGCGCCGACATGCTCTATTTCATCGAGCTGGAGGGCATTCCTTATCACCCCACGACGCTCGCGGAATACGGACTGATGCTGCACCAACTGGGCTTCGAGGATGTGAAGCTGGTGGACATCAACGCCTGGTATCGCGACCTCGCCAGGCAGGAGCTGGCGCGGCTCAAAGGCGAGCTGTTCGGGGTGATGACGGAAAAGCTGGGCGCCGAAGCGCGCGATCACTTCGTCGAGGATTGGCGCATGCTGACCGTGGTGCTCGACAAGGGCGAGCTGCGCCCCGCGCGATTGTGGGCCCGCAAGCCGTGAATACCCAGACGCCCATCGGGCCGTTCATCCGCCCGGCAATCCCCGACGACGCCGAGGGCATCGCGCGCGTGCATGTCCGCTCCTGGCAGGAGGCCTATGTCGGACTCCTGCCGCAGCCCGTGCTGGATCGGCAATCCGTTCCGGCGCGGCTGCGCTGGTGGTCCGGCGTGCTGCAGCAGGTGCGCGACGACCGCTGGACGTTTGTCGCCATCGACCCTGCCGCCGGGATCGTGGGGTTCGCGGGCGGCGATCGCGCGCGGCGCAGGATGTTCGGCCCCGGCTACAGCGTGCCCGTGCTCTACGTCTTGCAGTCGCATGTGCGCCGCGGGCTGGGCAGGAAGCTGATGCATGCCTTGGGCCAGGCGATGGCGCGGGATGGATCCGGCGAGGTGGAGGTCTGGTCGCTGGCGAGCAACGCGCCGGCGCGCGCCTTCTATGCAGGGATCGGCGGAAAGCTGGCGGCGGCATCGACCGACCGCGACCACAACCGGGTGCCGCTGGCCGGCTATCGCTGGCGCAACGCGGCGGAGCTGGCGGAGAAATCGGCCGGCAGGACATGACTAAATCTCACGGACTTTCTGACCATTTGGCGCGTTGCCCGGGCTCCGGCCGCTTGGCAGAGTCCGCGCGGCTTTCCGCATTCCCGAGGGGCTCGTTTCAATGAAATCGCATGTGCGCGTGGCGGTGATCGGCGGTGGCGTGGTTGGCGTCAGCGTGCTCTACCACCTGACCAGACTCGGCTGGAGCGACGTTGCGCTGATCGAGCGCTCGGAGCTGACATCGGGCTCGACCTGGCACGCGGCGGGCGGCATGCACACCATCAACGGCGACACCAATATGTCGGTGCTGCAGGCCTATACCGTGCGGCTCTATGACGAGCTGGAGCGGGAATCCGGCCAGGCCTGCGGCATCCATCGCGTCGGCTGCCTCTATGTCGCGGCCAACGAGACCTGCATGGATTACTTCCGGATGGAGCGCGGGCGGGCGCGCCATCTCGGGCTCGATCTCGATTTCGTCTCGCTGGACGAGGTGAAGAAACTCAATCCGCTGATCGACACGTCGCGATTCATCGGGGCGCTGTTCGATCCGAATGACGGCCATGTCGATCCCTCGAGCGTGACCAACGCCTACGCCAAGGCCGCAAAGGCGAAGGGCGCGGAGGTCTATCTGCGCAACCCGGTGATCGAGCTGAAGCAGACAGGCAAGGGTGGCTGGCTGGTCGTGACCAAGGACGGCACGATCGAGGCGGATTACGTCGTCAATGCCGGCGGCTTGTGGGCGCGCGAAGTCGGGCGCTTGGCCGGGGTCGATCTGCCCATCATTCCGATGGAGCATCAGTATATCGTCACCAACGACATACCGGCGGTGGCGGAGCTGGGGCGCGAGCTGCCGATGTCGATCGATTTCGACGGCGAATCCTACCTGCGGCAGGAGGGCAAGGGCCTGCTGATCGGCACCTACGAGCATGGCTGCAAGCACTGGGCGGTCGGCGGGACGCCGCGGGACTTCGCGCATGAGTTGCTGCCCAACGACGTCGACCGGATCTGGAGCGCGCTCGAAGTGGCGATGGAGCGTTATCCATGCCTCGCCGATGGCGGGATCAAGCGCGTCATGAACGGCGGCATGGTGTTCTCGCCCGACGGCAACCCGATCATCGGGCCGGTGCGCGGGCTTCAGAACTACTTTCTCGCCTGCGGCGTGATGGCGGGCTTCAGCCAGGGCGGGGGCGTCGGCCTCGCCGTCGCGCAATGGATCGTCGATGGCGAACCCGGCATGGACGTGTTCGCCATGGATGTGGCGCGTTACGGCGATCACGTAAACACTGCGTATGTGCTGGAGAAGACGACGGAGAACTACCGCCGCCGCTTCACCATCACCTGCCCGAACGAGGAATTGCTCGCCGCGCGGCCGCTCAAGACCACGCCGGCCTATGGCGCGTTCCAGCAGGCGGGCGCCGCTTTCGGCGCGCTCTATGGCTGGGAGTATCCGTTGTGGTTCGCGGGCGATGGCAAGCAAGCGAAGGAAGCGCCGACCTTCCGGCGCTCCGAGGCCTTCGCGCGCATCGGCGAAGAGGCGAAGGCGGTGCGCGAGGCGGTCGGTCTGTTCGAATCCTCCTGTTACGCAAAATTCGATGTCTCGGGCCCGGGCGCGACGGCGTTCCTTGATCGCCTGACCTGCAACAAGCTGCCGCAAGCGGATGGAAGAACAACGCTGGCGCCGCTGCTGACACCGAAAGGGAGGGTGTTCGGCGACCTGACGGTTACGCGCCTTGCGGCAGACCACTACCTGATGATCGGATCGCCGACCGCGATCGTCTACTACCAGCGCTGGTTCGACCGTCATCGGGGCGCTGAGGACGTGACGATCCGCGACGCGACGGCGGATTGGACCGGCTTCTCGCTGACCGGCCCCAAGGCGCGCGACGTGCTGGCCGAGCTGGTGACGGACGACATCTCGCATCAAGCTTTTCCGTTCCTGTCGGCGCGACGGATGAAAGTGGGGTTGGCGGACGCGATCGTGATCCGCGTCAGCTTCACCGGCGAGCTCGGCTACGAGGTCTACACCGCGCCGGAATGCGAGCTTCACGTGCTGGAGCGCATCCGCGCGGCGGGCAAGGCGCACGGGCTCCGGCTGTGCGGCATGCGCGCGCTCAATGCGCTGCGCCTGGAGAAGGGCTACGGCTCCTGGGGCCGCGAGTTCAGCGTCGACTACACGCCGGCGGAGGCAGGCCTGGACCGGTTCGTGCGTATCGACAAGGGCGACTTCATCGGGCGTGACGCGGCGAAACGCATCCTGGGGGAACCGCCGAAGCGGCGGCTTGCGATCTTCGCCCTCGACGCGGGCGAGGTCGATCCGATGGGCAACGAGCCGATCCTCGCGGGCGGCGAGGTCGTGGGCCGGCTGACCTCCGGCGGCTACGGGTTCCACGTGGGCCAAGCGATCGGCCTCGGCTACATCCGCAGCGAGGTCCTCCACGCCGCGAGCAGTCTGGAGATCGAGATCCTGGGCGAGCGGCGCCCGGCGCGCATCCTGCCGGAGCCACCTTACGATCCCGCCGGCAAGCGTCTGCGGATATAACGGCTACAGCGACCCGAGCAGCCGCCTCAGGTCCTCGTCTTCCTCGATCGTCTCGGGCGCTTGTTCCGGCGCGGCCCGCAGATCGGCGCCGCGGATCGGTGCGGCGTCGGTGGCGATCGAGCGCCGCAGCGCCAGGGTCAGGCGGTCCGGGTCGATGGGCTTCGGTACATAATCGTTCATGCCGAGGCCGAGATAGCGTTCCTCGTCGCCCGCCATAGCGTTGGCGGTGAGGGCGATGATCGGCAGCTTCGCATACTCATCGCCGAGCTTGCGAATGGTCTGGGCCGCTTCGACGCCGTCCATCACCGGCATATGGATATCCATCAGCACGCCGTCATAGCGGCTCTTCTGCAGGGCCGCGATCGCCTTGGCGCCGTCCTCCGCGATCACGCATTCATGGCCGGCCGTGCGCAGCATGGAGGCGATCACCACCTGGTTCACCTGGTTGTCCTCGGCGACCAGCAGCGTAAGCCTGCGTTCGCCGGGCAGGGTGAGCAGCCGCGAACGCGCGTCCGCCTCCGGCATGGGCTGGATCGTGTCCTCGGCGACGCTGCAATCGGCCGCGAACCAGAAGGTCGAGCCTCTGCCCGGCGCGCTGTCGACGCCGACCTCGCCGCCCATGAGCTGCGCCAGCTCGCGGCAGATGGCGAGACCCAGCCCCGTGCCGCCGAACCGGCGGGTGGTGGAGGTGTCGGCCTGGCTGAATTTCTGGAACAGGCGCGGAATGGTATCGGCGGCGATCCCGATGCCGGTGTCGATCACGGTCACGCGCAGCCGGTAGACGCTCTTGCCGAGCATTTCGCCCGACAGGCGCACGGTCACGCCGCCCCGTTCGGTGAACTTGATGGCATTGCCCAGGTAGTTGGCGACGATCTGCCCGATGCGGTTGGCATCTCCCACGAGCACCGAGGGCACGCCCGGGTCGACCTGGGCCTTGAACGCAAGCCCCTTGTTGAGCGCCGAGGGGCGCCACAGGGCCATCATGTCGTCGAGCACGCGCCGCGGCAGGAAGGGTGCGACCTCCAGCTCGAGGCGACCGGCTTCGATCTTCGAGATATCGAGAATATCGTTGAGGATGTTGAGCAGGGTGGAGGCGGCATTGGCCAGGGTGCTCAGCTTGTCGCGCTGGTCGGGCTGCAGCGGCGTCGCCATCAGCACATGCACCATGCCGACGATGCCGTTCATCGGCGTGCGGATCTCGTGGCTCATCGCGGCCAGGAACTCGGACTTGATGCGGTTCGCGGATTCCGCCGCGTCACGTGCCTTCAGCAGATCCTTGTTGAGCGCGCCCAGCTCTTCGCTGCGGCGCTGCAGTGCCAGTTCGGCATTGCGCCGCTCGATCGCGTGGTCGCGGAACACGGCGAGCGCCTGCGCCATGCGGCCGACCTCGTCATTGCGCGCGACGAAGGGAATCCGGCCGGCGAGCTGGCCGGTGGCGAAGCGCTGCATCAGGTCTGTCATGCGGTCGAGCGGCCGGGTCAGGAAATGCAGCGCCGCGAACACGCTGCCGAGCAGGGCGACCGCCAGGGCACCGACCGTATAGAGGATCTGCTCGAGGTGCCGCTCTTCCGCCGCTGTCATCACGGTCCGTGACAGCCGCACCAGAATCCAGGCGATCTCATTTCCGTTCGCGAAGATCTTGGCTTTGCCCTCGACATGCGGGCCGTCGGCGATGCGGTTGAACACGGCGATGAATTCGGGGCCGTTGGTCTCCCAGATGACGGCCCGCTGGAAGCCATCAACCACTTTGAGGGCCTCGAGCTGCGCGCGCGTGTTGTCCCGGTCGAATTCCCAGACCGAGTTGGCGACTGCGCCGGAATAGAGGTTGGCCAGATTCTGCGCGGTGGCGCGCAGCTCGCCCAGCCGCTCCACCCGGAACCGCTCCATCTGATAGGAAATGAATGCGGCCAGGATGACCAGCACTGCGATCGACAGCGCAACGACCACCTTAACTTTCAGTCCCACAGCCGGCAGGCGCAGATCCATAGCCGCTTGTAACGCGGGTGTGGTTAAGAACGCCATAATGGAGGTGCTCATGCGTTATCCTTGCGGGACCGCGATGCCGCCGGATCTCAAGTCAGATCAACGAGTTGATGTGCATTCAGGCTCAGGTCAAGTTTAACGGGAGATTGCAGCGGCTTGACAGACCGCATCAAATCCGTAATCTCTATCGAGATAGTGGAGTAAACGATGCTCTCGCAGAAGGCCAAATATGCGCTGCACGCCTTGCTGTACCTGGCCGACCGGCCGGCGAGCGAGCCGACGCAAATTGCGGAAATCGCCGAGAGCCAGCATATGCCCCGCAAGTTCCTTGAACTGATTCTCTTGGAACTCAAACGTCACGGGCTCGTTCGGAGCACCAGGGGCAAGCATGGCGGTTACACGCTCGCCAAGCCGCCTGAGAGCATCACATTCGGCCAGGTCGTGCGGTACATCGACGGGCCGTTGGCGCTGGTGCCATGCGCAAGCAAGACGGCGTATCGACGATGCGAGGATTGCCTGAGCGAGGTGGAGTGCCCGATCCGGGACACGATGCGCAAGACTCGCGATGCGGCCGCGCGCGTCCTGGACAATTCCACCCTGGCCGAGGCGATCCGTCGGCCACATCACAGAATCGACATTGGCGCGGGAATCTAGGGAGGTGTCAGGCTTCGTGATCGGCCGAGGCTCGTCAGTGCGAAGTTCATAAATCAAACGGGAAGTGCTGAAACCAAGGGAGAGCAACGATGTCGGACCGACTGAGCCGCGCAATCCGCGGCGCTGCCTTTGCGATTGGAATCGTTGCCGGCATGAGCGCTGCTCACGCCGATACCACAATGCTCAACGTCAGCTATGACCCCACGCGGGAATTGTACAAGGCGATCAACGAAAGCTTCGCCGCGAAGTGGCTGGCCGAAACCGGCGAAGTCGTCACCGTCGGACAGTCTCATGGCGGCTCCGGCAAGCAAGCCCGCGCCGTGATCGACGGGCTCGAGGCCGACGTGGTGACCCTGGCCCTGGCCTACGACATCGACGCCATCGCGCGGAACTCGGACCTCCTCGGCAAGGACTGGCAGGAGCGCCTGCCGAACAATTCCTCACCCTACACCTCGATCATCGTCTTCTTGGTGCGCAAGGGCAATCCCAAGGGCATCAAGGACTGGCCGGATCTCCTGAAGCCAGACGTGCAGGTGATCACGCCGAACCCCAAGACCTCGGGCGGCGCGCGGTGGAATTATCTCGCCGCCTGGGCCTATGCCCTGGAGCAATCCGGCGGCGACGAGGCCGAGGCCAAGCGGTTCGTGGGCGATCTCTACAGCCGCGTGCCCGTGCTCGACGCCGGCGCGCGGGGCAGCACCACGACCTTCGCGCAACGCGAGCTCGGCGACGTGCTGCTGACCTGGGAGAACGAGGCTCATCTCGCGGTCAAACACCTCGGCGCCGACAAGCTCGAGATCGTGGTGCCGAGCACGAGCATCCTGGCCGAGCCACCGGTCGCCCTGATCGACGGGAACGTGGACGATCACGGGACGCGCCGGGTGGCGGAGGCATATCTGCGCTATCTCTATTCGCCCGATGCCCAGGAGATCGCCGCGCAGAACTTCTACCGCCCGACGGATCAGACGGTCGCCGCGCGATACGCGGATCAGTTTCCTCAGATACCGCTGGTGACGATAGACCAGGCCTTCGGCGGCTGGCAGGAGGCGCAGAAGAAGCATTTCGCCGACGGCGGCATCTTCGACCAGATCTACCGGCCCGGTCAGTGAGCGCAGGCCGATAGATGACGACACGCGCCTATTCCTTGGGCGGCGGCTTCAAGCGGCCGAGCGTTCTGCCGGGGTTCGGCCTCACGCTCGGCTTCGCCGTCGCCTATCTCAGCATCATCGTGCTGCTGCCGCTCTCGGCCCTCGTGCTGCGGCCGGCAACGCTCGGCCTTTCCGGCTTCCTCGACGTCCTGTTCGACAGCCGCGTGCTGGCGGCGCTCCGGCTCAGCTTCGGCGCGGCTTTCATTGCGGCGCTGGTCAACGCCTTCTTCGGGCTGATCGTCGCCTGGATCCTGGTGCGCTACGATTTCCCGCTCAAGCGGGTGGTGGATGCGCTGGTCGATCTGCCATTCGCGCTGCCGACGGCGGTGGCGGGCATCGCGCTCGCCACCATCTACGCGCCCAACGGCTGGGTCGGCCGCCTGTTCGACCCGCTCGGAATCCAGATCGCGTTCACCCCGCTCGGCGTGCTGGTGGCCTTGATCTTCATCGGGCTGCCCTTCGTGGTACGCAGCCTGCAGCCGGTGCTGCAGGATCTCGACAAGGAAGTCGAGGAAGCGGCGGTCAGCCTGGGCGCCAACCGCCGGCAGACGTTCCGGCTCGTCATCCTGCCCGCGATCATGCCGGCGCTGCTGACCGGCTTCGCGCTCGCTCTCGCCCGCGCGGTCGGCGAATACGGCTCGGTCATCTTCATCGCCGGCAACATGCCGATGGTATCGGAGATCGCGCCGCTTCTGATCGTCATCAAGCTGGAGCAGTTCGACTATGCGGGCGCGGCCGCCATCGGCGTCATCATGCTGGCGTTGTCGTTCCTGATCCTCCTCGTCATCAATCTGGTGCAGAGATGGTCGCGCAGGCACGAAGAGCATTGAGCATAGCCGGAGAAACGGTCGAGCCGGCGGGGGCCGCGCAAGCCCGCCGCGCGACCACCGAGCCGCCGCTGGTGCGCTGGGCGCTGATCGCGGCGGGTGTGGTGTTCATTCTGCTGGTCTTGGTATTGCCGCTGATCTCGGTGTTCATGGAGGCGCTGCGCGGCGGCGCCGCCACTTTCCTTCATGCGGTGGGCGACGGCGACACATGGCAGGCGGTGCGCCTGACGCTGCTCGTCGCGGGAATCGCCGTGCCGCTCAACGTGGTGTTCGGCCTGGCGGCCGCCTGGGCGATCGCGAAGTTCGACTTCCGCGGCAAGAGCCTGCTGATCACGCTAATCGACCTGCCGTTCTCCGTATCGCCGGTGATCTCCGGCCTCATCTACGTGCTGCTTTACGGGGCGAACGGCTGGTTCGGGCCGGCGCTGAAGGAGCTCGATATCAAGATCATCTTCAATGTCACCGGCCTTGTCCTGGCGACCATTTTCGTCACCTTCCCGTTCGTGGCGCGCGAGTTGATCCCGCTGATGCAGGAGCAGGGCAGGGACGAGGAGGAAGCGGCGATTTCGCTCGGCGCGAGCGGCTGGCGCACGTTCTGGCACGTGACCCTGCCGAACGTCGCCTGGGGCCTGCTCTACGGCGTGCTGCTGTGCAATGCCCGCGCGATGGGCGAGTTCGGCGCGGTGTCGGTCGTGTCGGGCCACATCCGCGGCCTCACCAACACCATGCCGCTGCATGTGGAGATCCTCTACAACGAGTACGATTTTGTCGGCGCCTTCGCGGTGGCCTCGCTGCTGGCGGGCCTGGCCATCGTGACCCTGGTGGCGAAATCGCTGCTGGAATGGCGCTATGGCGACCGGCTGGCGGCCGGACGAAAGCACTAGTTCGCGGAACAAGCTACGAGGAGCAAGAGATGACCATCACGGCCGAGGGCATCTACAAGAGCTTCAACGGGTTCCCCGCTTTGCGCGGCGTCAATCTGGCGGCCTCGCGCGGCGAGTTCGTCGCGCTGCTCGGGCCATCGGGGTCCGGCAAGACCACGCTGTTGCGCATCCTGGCGGGGCTGGAATTCGCCGATAGCGGCCGCCTGCTGTTCAATGGCGAGGACGTCGCGGCGCAGGGTGCGGGCGAGCGCAATGTCGGCTTCGTGTTCCAGCACTACGCCTTGTTCAAGCACATGACGGTGGCGGAGAATGTCAGCTTCGGCATGCGCGTGAAGCCGCGCGACAAGCGCCCGAGCAAGGCCGTGATCGACAGCCAGGTAAACGAGCTGCTGCGTCTGGTCCAGCTCGACCGCCTGGGCGACCGCTATCCCAGCCAGTTGTCTGGCGGCCAGCGGCAGCGCGTCGCATTGGCCCGCGCCCTCGCGATCCAGCCGGGGGTGCTGCTGCTGGACGAGCCGTTCGGCGCCCTCGATGCCAAGGTGCGCAAGGAATTGCGGCGCTGGCTGCGACGGCTGCATGACGACATGCAGTTAACCTCGCTGTTCGTCACGCACGACCAGGAAGAAGCGCTGGAGCTGGCCGACCGCATTGCCGTCATGAATGACGGGCGGATCGAGCAGATCGGCACCCCTGCCGATGTCTATCACCATCCGGCGACGGCCTTCGTCTACGAGTTCCTAGGCAACGCCAACCGCCTGCGGTGCCGCATCGACCGCGGCCGGGCCATGGTCGGGCCGCTGATCCTGCCGGCGCCGGAGCATCTGGAGCTGCGCGACGCGGCGGGCGTCGCCTTCGTGCGGCCGCACGACCTCATCATCGGCGATGCGCGCGCAGGAGGGCTGGAAGCCCGCGTGCGGCAGATCTTCGTGGCCGGTCCGGCGATCCGCGTCGAGCTGGCGCTGCTGGCCGATGGCGAGATGCTGGAAGCGGAGGTGCCACACGGCTCGCCGGCCGGCGAGCTGATCGCGCCCAACAAGCTGGTGACGCTGACGATGGCGAAGATCCGCGCCTTCCCGGACGCGGTCGCGGCATAGCGCCTACAGGTTGTTCGCGCTGAAGGTATCGCAGTCGGTCGCTTTGCCGCTGCGATAGCCGATCTCGAACCAGCGGGTGCGCTGCTCCGCGGAGCCATGGGTGAAGCTGTCGGGCACCACACGCCCGCCCGCCTGCTTCTGCAGCGTGTCGTCGCCTACCGCACTGGCGGCGCCGAGCGCCTCCTCGATGTCGCCGGGCTCCAGCAATCCGCGCTCCTGATGCGCGCGGTTGGCCCATACGCCGGCGAAGCAATCGGCCTGCAACTCGACGCGCACGGACAGCGCGTTGGATTCGCCCTGGCTCATGCCGGAACGGGCTTGGCGCACCTGCTCCTCGATGCCGAGAACGGTCTGCACGTGGTGGCCGACTTCGTGCGCGATCACATAGGCCTGGGCGAAATCGCCCGGCGCGCCGAAGCGCTGCGACAGCTCATCGAAGAACGTCAGGTCGATATAGACCTTCTCGTCCGCCGGGCAATAGAACGGCCCGACCGCCGATTGCGCGAAGCCGCAACCGGATTGTGCGCCGCCGGAGAACAGGACCAGCCTGGGCTCGCGGTATTGCGCGCCGATCTCCGGCAGGAGCCGGTTCCACGTGTCCTCGGTGTCGGCGAGCACGACGGCGACGAATTCCTTGAGCTCCTCTTCCTGGGGGCTGGAGAATGTGGCGCCGCCGACGGCCTGCTCCTCGACATAGGAACCGGTGCCGCCCGGACTTGTCATCGAGCCGAGATCGCCCGATAGCAACGCGAGCGGGTTGATGCCGAAGATCCAGGCGACAATCAGCAGGATGACGATGCCGCCGATGCCGAGCCCGCCGCCGCGCATCCGGCCGCGACCGCCCAGGCCGCCGAGACCACCCATCCCTCCGGGCAGGCGCATGCCGCCGCCCGTCCCGCGGCGATCCTCGATGTTGCTGCTTTGCCTGCGCCCCTTCCACCGCATGCCGGTTTCCTTTCGTCCTGGCCGCGATCTATGACCTTATGCCTTCGCAAACAAAAAGGCAGCCAAAACCGCTGGCGTCTACCGCGCTCCAATCAAAAGAACGTACAGGGGATGCTAGCTGTGCGGGCCGTGCTCGGTGATCTCGCGCGTGCGCTGGCTGATCCGGCGGATGATTTCCGCGACCGGGGAACCGGAATTGGCCGCGCCACCGAGCGCCTCGGCCTCGATCAGCTTGCGCTCGGCATCGAGCAGGGCGTTCACGATCTCCTGCTCTTGCGGGCTCGCTTCGGCCTTGGCCGGTGCCGCATCGGGCTCGGCGACGATCGCGCTGGCTCCGGTCATGGCGAGATCGGAGAGTGCTTCGGGCTCATTGTCGGCCGCGGCACCCGGCTCCGGGGCCGGCTCCTCGTGCTGCGCTTCCGGTGTCTCTTGGATTGCCGGCGCTTCTTCGGCGGCGGGCTGCTGGGCGAGGGCGAGCTGGCCGGTGGTCTCTTTCGCCTTGCCGACCGTCGCGACCACGGTCAAACGGCCGCGCGCGACGACCGGCGTGGACGAGGCGCGCGCAGGGGCGGGTTCCGGTGCAGAGGCCGCGATTTCGGATTCCTGCGCGCTCTCCTGCTTGATCAGGGTCTGGATGCCGCCTTCAAGCCGGCGGACCACGTCCTGAACCGCATTGGCCTGGCGGCCTTCGACCGCCGCCAGCAATTCCATCAGCATGCGCCGCAACTGCTCGTTCTGCATCTCGCGCTGGCCCAGGCGCGCCTGGACGGCGCTCAATGCTGTGTGGGCCTGGATGAGGGCGCCTTTCGCTTCGTCGCGTTCGCTGCTGACCTTGCCTAGCGTCGTGCGCAGCTCGGTCACTTCGTCTCTCAGCTTGTCGACCTCATCGCGCTGACGGGACAGCGAGCCTTCGACGATCGAGACGATGTCATTGAGACGCAGGCCATAGCGGCGCTCTTCCTCAGCGCTTTGCTGCAGGCGCTCCTGGGCTGCGGCCACTCGCGACTGGAGTTCCGTCAGATCATCCATGGACCAAACCTTGCCTCTGAAAATACTGGATTCCCAGGGGAATCATGACAGGGTATGGTGAAAAGATGGTTAAGCCCGCGCCCCCGGCGAGAACAGCTGGGAAAATCAATCCATTACGGGGCGACTGCCACCGCAATCGGCGCTGCGATCACCACTGCCGGACGCGGCCGGTGTCGACGTGGATGAAATCGGATTTCTTGTAATAGCCGACGCCGCCCGCCTTCATGCCGAGGGCGGCCTGGCGCAGGTCGCCCAGGGCCACGTCATGCAGCCGGATGTCGATTGCCTTGCCGTCCATGTGCAGGCTTCGCTTGGCGACGCCGCCGCTGGCGGAGGCCAGCATGGCGTTGGTCTTGGGCGAGCGATAGCCCGAGATGACCTGGAAGGCCTGGCGGCTGCCGGCGCGGCGATGCAGCTCGGCCAGCAGATCGAGAAGGCTGGTGTCGATCGGCGCGACCTCGCCGGTGCGGAAATCGCGCAGCACGTAATTGATGTCCTGCAGCGCGCCCTTGTCGTACACGCCATCCCGCCAATAGGCGGCCGTGAGCTTTTCGTTGGTGTGGGTGCTGACCAGGGCAAGGCTGCGCGTGCCGCTCTGCGGGAGCGCCGCGAGCGCGGCCTTCAGCGGACTTGCCACGGCCAGCGTCGCGGCGCCGAGACCAAGGGACAACATGCGCCGGCGGCCCAGCAATGTCCTGAAAAGGGTGGAATCCTCGGAATCGGGGATCAGGTCGCGGTCGGTCATACGTGCCATTCTCCTGGAGCCCCGGCGCCCGGTTCCCCCGGCTCCAGAGCGGTTTGCGAAGATCGGACGGCCCGGCCGCAAGTCATCCCCGGCTTTGCGGCCCCGGCTCCAGCCCGATTTCCGGATTGGAGCCTAACCTTTTGGTTACGCTGGAGAATGCCCCCATCGGCGCTCTCCTTCGAACGGTGCCATAGGCCCGGCTCCATTACAATCCAAAAAAGCCTAGAGAGTGGTTAACGAAGTGTGCCCGGGTTCATGGACAACCGACCCGGGCGTCAGGATCGGGTGTCAGTAGCCGAGGGCCGCGCCGTCCTTGCGCGGTTCGGAGCCGGCGATGAGGATGCCGCGCTTCCAGTCGATCGCGATGGCCTGCCCGCCGCCCAGGGGATCGTCAGGCTCGGCCGGCACGATCCGGTGGCCGCGATCCGCCAACTCCCGGCGCACGCTGTCGGGAATGCCGGATTCGACGGTGACGCCGCCCTCCTCGAAGAAGAGGCGCGGGCAGTCCAGCGCGGCCTGCGGATCCATGGCGAAATCCAGCATGTTGCCGAGGACGTGCGCCTGGCCAACCGGCTGGTAGTGGCCGCCCATGACGCCGAAGGCGATGACAGCGCGGCCGCCCTTGGTCGCCATCGCAGGGATGATCGTGTGCATGGGCCGCTTGCCGGGGCCGATGCAATTGGGATGGCCGGGCTGGATCAGGAAGCAGGCGCCGCGGTTCTGCAGGACGACACCGCTCTTGGGCGCGACGCGCGCGCTGCCGAACGAGTAATAGACCGAGTTGATGAAGCTGACGGCGGTGCGATCCTTGTCCACCACGGTGAGATACGTGGTGTCCGGATGCAGCAGGAGATCGGAGGGGACCGCCGGCATCGCGCGCGCTGGATCGATCGCGGCGGCAAGGCGCTTGGCATGGGCGCGCGACAGCAGACGCTTCACCGGCACTTCGACATGCTGCGGATCGGCGAGGTGGCGGTCGCGCTCGGCATAGGCGAGCTTGCTCGCCTCGATCTGCGTGTGGAGCCGCGCGACGGAAAGCGGGTCCGCGGTCTGCGGGCATTCGGCGAGGATGTTGAGCAGCATCAGCGTCGTCAGGCCCTGACCCGGTGGTGGGCATTCCCAAACGCGCGTGCCGCGGTAACTGGTCGAGATCGGGTCGGCATAGTCGCCGCGATGACGCGCGAAGTCCTCGCGCGTGTGAAGCCCGCCCTCGGCCCTCAGCCTGCGCACGATGTCGTCGGCGATCCAGCCGCGATAGAACGCATCCGCGCCGTTCTTCGCGATCGCCTTCAACGCGCGCGCAAGGGCCGGGAAGGCGACCCGGTCGCCGGCGCCCGGCGCCTTGCCCTTGGGCAGCAGCACGGCGCGCGCGATCGGATCGGCGCGCAGCCGGTCGGCGCTGCGGCGCCAGTCGGACGCCACCTTGGGCGCGACGATGAAGCCCTTCGCGGCAAGCTCAATCGCGGGCTGCAGCAGCCGGTCGATGCCGAGCTTGCCGTGGTCATCCGACAGCCGGCACCAGGCCTCGACGGCGCCCGGCACTGTGACGGAATGCACGCTGTCGGGTGCGATCGCGGAGATGCCGCGCTCCAGGAACCAATCGGCGCTGGCAGCGGCCGGCGCGCGCCCCGCACCGTTATAGGCGATGACCTTGTCGCCGCCCTTGGGCGCGATCAGCACGAAGCAATCGCCGCCGATCCCGGTCATGGCGGGCTCGATGACGGCGAGCGCGGCGGCGGCGGCAATCGCGGCATCCACCGCATTGCCGCCCGCGCGCAACGTGTCGATGGCGATCAGGCTGGCCAGAGGATGTGCGGTGGCGGCGGCGCCGCGCTCCGCGATCACCGCGGAACGGCGCGGTTGGCTGTAGTCGCGATCGAAGTGGAACAGGATGAAACTCCGTGCGTGGACTAGGCACCGTCGGTGCGGACGGCGAGGTGTGAAAGTTGAGCCATGAAACGCCGTTGCGTGCAAGGCCGCGTTGCGAGTGCTCCGGTTGGGGGATAGGCTGCACCGGAAGCGGGTACGCGGGGGGATTCGATGCGCGGTGCCGGACTCGCGATGCTGATCGCGGGGCTCATTTCATGGCTGTGCGCCGCTGACGCCGCGGCCGAGACGCTGCGGGACACCGTCGCGAAGCTGGGCGGCACGGCCTGCCGGACCGGCAGCCTGACATGCCTGTCGGTGAAGGTGCCGCTGGACCGTGGCGCAAATACCGGTCCCGAGGTCAGGATCGAATATGCCGTCAGCTTCGCCAGCGAGGAGAGCAGGGGCGTTCTGGTCTATGCCGTGGGCGGGCCTGGCGGCAGCGGCCTTGCCATCGCGGACGACTACCTCGCGGCTTTTGACGAGCGCCTCACCCGGAACATGGACATCGTGTTCTTCGACCAGCGCGGCGTCGGGCCGGATCACGGCATGGAATGCCCGGTCGCGCAGGGCGTGTTCGACCTGGCGGAGCTCAGTGTCGAGCGTCCCGACACGGCGATCGCGGCGGCCAAGGCGTTCGTGGCCGATTGCCTGAAGGAACTGAAGCCACGCGACCTCGTCGCCTTCGTCGATACCGAGCAGGCGGTCCGCGACCTCGAGATCTTCCGGCAAAGGATCGGCGCACCGAAGATATGGATCTACGGCGAGAGCTACGGCACGCAACTGGCGCAGCAATACGCAACGCTCTATCCGACCGCGATCAAAGGAATCGTCATAGACGGCGTGGTCGACTCGGCGCTGGATCTCGACGGCTACTACGCGTCGTATACCGAGGCCGCGGAAAAGATCCTGGTGCGCGTTTTCGCGGCCTGCGCGGAGGTCGCCGCATGCCGGGAGGATATGCAGGGCGACGCCGCTGCGGCCTACGATGCGCTGGCGGCGAGGCTGCCGGTCGAGGTCGCATTCCCCCTGGGCGACGGCACGATCGCGCAACGGCGGCTCACATCCGCGATGCTGGAGGCCAATGCCTTCTACGCGCTCTACGGGCCGGACGATCGCGCCTCGTTCCTGCGCGCCCTGGCGGCCGCGACGCGCGGGCATCACCTGCCCATGCTGCGGCTGGCCTATTCGAATCTCGCGATCGATCCCGCGACTGAGCGGGGCGCACCCGATCCGGCCTGGTTCGGCGCGGCGTATTACGCCATCACCTGCGGCGATTACGGGTCGGCGAGCGCGGAGGGCGAGGCAGAGGCGCGCGCCATCCTGGAGCGTGCAAAGGCTTTCGTGCCGCATGCCCCGCGCCTGATACGCGCCTATTTCGCCGAGCGGCTGGCCTGCGCCTTCTGGCCCACGCACGGTCCGAAGGAGCGGCCGAAGCCTTACAAGGGAGGCGGCTTCCCGACCCTCATCCTCAACAGCGATGCCGATCCCATCACGCCGATCACCATGGCCTACGCGGTGCTCGACAGCGCAGAGGACGCCTACATGGTCGCGATGAGGAACGGACCGCACGTCATCTGGGGCCGGGGGCTGGCCTGCCCCGACGAGATCGTGTTCGGCCTGATGTTCGACGGCACCCTGCCGGAGGCGCGGGAGCAGGTCTGCACCCAGGACCTGATCGGGCCCTACGCGCCGCTCACCCTGACTATGTCCGCTGCTGCGAGGGATGCGCTCGCCCTCGCCCGGGCGGTGGAGGCGGAGATCGAGCGCTTGCCTGAGCTGGCAGGCTGGGACGGCAACGATCCGCTCGCGCTCGGCTGCGACTTTGGCGGCGTATTCGAGGCGAGCGCGGCCGAGGAGGGGACCGCCTACACGTTCAGCCAATGCGCCTGGTGGCCCGGCTTGGTCGTGGAGGGCACCGGCACGCAGATCGGCGATGGTGCCGAGAGTGTCGGCCTGACGCTCGACCTCGCGATCAGCGGGGCGCATCACGGGCAGATCACCTATCGCCACGGCGCGACCGACGCGGTGACGCTCACCGGCACCTATGACGGCAGGGCCGTGACGACACCGCGTCTGTTGCCTTGAGGCTCTGGCCAGCGCCACACGCGCGCCTGGCGCCACGTCATGCTCGGACAGCGGGCTTTCAGGGCTCTTGCGCGATTCAACCGGCGGCGCGGCGCTTTCAGGCAAGCACGCAATGGCCCGCCTCGGCCATGTTGCGCCGGCCTGGAAGCCGGATAGGAACCGGCGGAGGCTGGTGACTTCTCGGAGTGCGACTTGCCAATATTGCTGGGGCTCGATACGGGCGGAACCTATACCGACGCGGTCCTGTTCGATCCCGCGCGCGCCGACGGCGGCGGGGCGGTGATGGCAAAGGCCAAGGCGCTCACCACCAAGCACGATCTCTCCATCGGCCTCACCGGCGCGGTCGAGGCGATCCTGCCGCACCTGCCGCGGGACCGCGGCGTAAGCGAGATCGCGATGGTCTCGATCTCCACCACGCTCGCGACCAACGCGATCGTGGAGAAGCACGGCGCGCCGATCTGCCTCATCCTCATGGGCTACGACGCGAAGGCGCTGGAGCGCGCCGGGTTGCGTCAGGCGATGGGCGGCGATCCCGTCGTCATGGTCGCCGGCGGCCACAAGCCGACCGGGGAGCCGCAGGGCGAACTGGACATGGCCGCCTTGCGTGCGGCGATCCTGGAGCACGCGCCCAAGGTCGCCGCCTTCGCGGTCAGCGGCTATTTCTCCGTCCGCAATCCCGCGCACGAGATCGCCGCGCGCGCTCTGGTGCGCGAGTTGACGGGCAAACCCGTCACCTGCGGCCACGAACTCACGTCGAAGCTGGATGCGCCGCGGCGCGCGCTGACCGCCACGCTCAACGCCCGCCTCATTGCCCAATTGCAGCAGCTGATCCAGGCGGTCGAAGACCTGCTGGCGCGCAAGGGGATCAAGGCGCCGCTGATGGTGGTGAAGGGCGACGGCTCGCTGATCAAGTCGGACCTCGCGCTCACCTGCCCGGTCGAGACGATTCTCTCCGGCCCGGCCGCCAGCCTGGTCGGCGCGCGCCACCTCTCGCGCGAGGATGACATCCTGGTCTCGGACATGGGCGGCACCACCACCGACATCGCGATGCTGCGCGGCGGGCGCCCGGTGCTGAACAAGGAGGGCGCGACCGTCGGCGGCTGGAAAACCATGGTGGAAGCCGTGGCCGTCCATACCTACGGCCTCGGCGGCGACAGCGAGGTCCGGATCGACGATCATCACGGCTTCATGGTCGGGCCGCGCCGCGCCGTCCCGCTCAGCCTGCTGGCGACGCAGTTCCCATCCATCCTGCCTGTGCTGAAGGCGCAGGATGCGAGCGAGGACATCGTGCCCTTTCGCGGACAATTTGCGTTGCGCCAGCGGCCGCTGGATGCCGGGCGCGGCAGCCTGAGCGCCGGGCAACTCGAGCTGTGGGACAAGCTGGAAGCCGGGCCGGTGGCGCTGGCGGATCTTCTCTACAGCCCTGCGATGCAGCGGCATCTGGGGCGGCTGGTGGATCGTGGCCTGGTCGCGGTCAGCAGCCTTACGCCGAGCGATGCGGCGCATGTCCTGGGCCTGCAAAGCCATTGGAACCGCGAAGCGGCGGAACTCGCCGCGCGGCAGTTCCTGCGCCGCCCTGCCAATCCGATCTGGAAGCCGCCGGCTGATCACGAGCAGCTTTGCCGCGACGTGGTCGAGCAGGTGGTGCGCCAGTCCGGCGAGGTCATTCTTGATTCCGCGATCCGCGAGACCAGCGGCATCGATCCACATCACTGGGGTCAGTTGGGGCGCGACCTCGTTCGCCGGTCGCTGGCGGCCAGCCAGCCGAGGGAGGCGCTGATCGTGTCGGAGCTGAAGCTCGGCGCGCCGCTTGCGGCGATCGGCGCGCCGGTCGGGAGCTATTATCCGGAGATCGCGCAGCGGCTGCGCACGCGCCTCGTCATTCCGCCGCATGCCGATGTCTGCAACGCGGTGGGCGCGGTCGCGGGCGGCGTGCTGCAGCGCGCGACGGCGACCATCACGCAGCCGCAGGACGGGTTGTTCCGCGCGCATCTGGCGACCGGGATCAAGGACTTCCTCGATCTGGAGGCGGCGGCGCGCTACTGCTCCGAACTGGTCGAAGCGGAGGCCGCCTGCATGGCGAGCCGGGCCGGCGCGGTCGACATCCAGGTCAAGACCGAACGCGCGGACAAGGTGTTCGAGCAGCCGACCGGGCTCAGGATCTTCATCGAATCCACGATCGCGGCGACTGCCTTTGGGCGACCGGGCCTGGCCGCATAGCCTCCCCGGTCGAGCCTGTGTGATGCGCAGCACAGGCATGCCCGATCACCGGATCACGTCCGGTGACAATTCTGTAGCGCGCACCTATTATTTCCCAGAGCGGTCTGTTTACGGATTCGAGAGCCGAGGAAGTCGGCATCATTTCAACGCGTAGAGGGCTGAATGTCGTTTTCACGCTGCGGCGGTGCGCTGGTCGCCGCCTGCTGCCTCATCCTGATGGTATCCGGTGTGCCCAACGCGGCGTTGGCGGAGAGAGATAGCCGGACCGACCCGATTCCAGCGCAGAGGCAGACCACCGCGCCAACGATTGCGCCCGAGCCGGCGGTCGCCGGCATCGATGCCGCGATCGACCGGCTGCAGCGCAGTCAGAGACTCGCCACGCTGCCGGTCGATTGGGCGGGGTTGAAAGCCTTCTATGCCGGCGGCGGACAAGCCTTGTGGGTGACACCCTCGGGCTACAGCCTGCTGGGATCGCTGCTGATCCTGCAGGTGCCGAGGGCGGTCGGGGCGGGGATGCCGGTGCCGGTGGAACTGCAATCGGCGGTCGCCGAGATACCCCCGCAGCCGCTTCCCGGCACGATAGCGGATGTGGAAGCGCTCCTGAGCGCGGTCTATGTCGCGGGTGGCTACGACACCCTCAGCCCGGTCGGCGCGAAGAGCGGGTCCGCCGCTCTTCTGGAGGGCCTGCGCGATGCCAAGGACCAGCCGCGCATGGTCGCGACGCAGTTCCCGAGCTTCCACATGCTGTGGCGGCTGCATGCCACGCTGCCGACCTATGGCGGCTACTACGAGCGCGGCGGCTGGCCGACCGTGTCCGGCACGCAGAAGATGGAGCCCGGCGACAAGGAACCGCGCGTGCGCGAGGTGGCGGAGCGGCTGCTGGTGACCGGAGAGCTTCCCGTCATGGGCACCGATCCGGAGCTCTACGATCCGGCGCTGGAGATCGCCGTAAAGGCGTTCCAGAAGGCGCACGGCCTCAATGACGATGGCGTCATCGGCAAGCGCACCATTGAGGAGATGAACGTGTCGGCGGAGCAGCGGGTGAAGATGGTGCTGCTTAATCTTGAGCGCATGCGCGCGGAGAGCCCGGACATGCAGGACCGCTTCGTGTTCGTCAATATCCCGAGCACCGAACTGCGCGTGATCGAGAACGGCGTCACGACGTATCACGCCAACGCGATCGTCGGGAAGGTGTCGCGCAAGACGCCGCTGCTGAAGAGCGTGATCTTCCAGGCCAAGCTCAATCCCGATTGGTCGGTCCCGGCCAAGATCGCCGCGATCGACATGCTGCGGCACGAGCTGGAGGAGCCGGGCTACTTCGTCAGCAAGAATGTCCGGGTCTACACCTCCGACGGCCGCCAGGTCGATCCGCGCGCCGTGAACTGGCAGGAGGTGAAGCAGAGCGGCTACTTCCCTTATCGCCTCAAGCAGGATGCCGGACCGGAAAACGCGCTGGGCCCGATGAAGCTCGACTTCCAGAACGACCATTCGGTGTTCATCCACGGCACCTCGGCGCCCAAGCTGTTCGCGAAGCAGGATCGATTCTTTTCCTCCGGCTGCGTGCGGGTGGACGACCCGCTCGGGCTCGCCACGTTCCTGCTGCAGGACGACCCGAGCTGGACCCGCCAGCGCGTCGACGATGTCGTGAAGGGCGGCAAGACCACCTATGCCAAGCTCGCCCGGCCCGTCCCGCTGCACATCGTCTACATGACCGCCTGGGTGGACGAGCAGGGCGTCGCGCATTTCCGCGACGACGTCTACAAGCGCGATCCCAGCGTTCGCATTCCGGCCGGGCTGGTTGCACCGACTCTCGTCGCGCAGCAGCCCGCCGCCTCAGCACCGACAATCCGGCAGGGCAGCCACAAGTAGAATTCCCAAGAAGATCGCTCCCACGCGCCGGTTGCATCCATGGGCGCGGGCGCGCGATGATGTAAGGGGGCTCGCGCCGGGTGGCGCCGAGTCGCGCTTGCTGCATGAGGCGCGTGATCATGGATTTGGAGGAGATCTTCTGGGGCCTGGTGGCGCTTGCCGGCGGCATCTTCTTCGTCTTCGTCGTGCCGGCGCTCAGCATCATTGCCTTCCGTTCGCTCCGGCGGCTCGAAGGCGAAGTGGTACTCCTGCGCCACGAATTGCGAGGCCTTCGCGAGCGGCAGGAGCCAGCCTCCTTCGTGCCGCATCCACCGTCCCGTCCGATGGAGGAACCGCCGGAGCCGGCCGCGCCGGCAGCCCCGCCGGCGCAGCCCGCGCCCCCTGAACCTTCGCCTGCCTTCGAGCAGCCGCCGGCGATCGCGCCAGTGCCGCCGCCATCGCCAGTCGCGCACGCGGTTCCATTGGCCGCGACGGCGGAGCCGACGCCGCGCGGGTTCGAGCAGCGCCTCGGCGCCCGCGGCTTCGTTTGGCTCGGCGGTGCCTGCATCGCGCTCGCCGGCGCATTCCTGGTGAAGTACTCGATCGACGAGGGATTGCTGGGACCGGGCATGCGGATCGTGCTCGGCATCCTGCTCGGCATCGCCCTGCTGGTCGCGGGCGATGTCCTGCGGCGCAGGTCCGGAACCATCGGCCAGGCATTGACGGCAGCCGGCATTGCCGATCTCTATGCCAGCCTGTTCGCGGCGGTGGCGCTCTATCACCTGATCGCACCGGCAATCGCCTTCGTGATCCTTGCCGCGCTGACGTTCGTCGCGATCGCCTTGTCGCTGCGGCATGGGCCGTTCGTCGGGCTGGTCGGCCTCGCGGGCGGTTTCATCACACCGGCAGTGGTCTCGACCGGCGAGCCGCACCCTGCCATCCTGCTCAGCTATCTCTATCTGCTGCAACTCGGCGCGCTGTGGCTGGAGCGGCAGCGCGGCTGGTGGTACCTGCCGGCGATCGCCAATGCCGGCGGGCTGGCCTGGGCCTTCCTGGTCATCTCCCTGCCCGAAGCGCGCGCGATGGGCGGGATCGATGGCGTGGCGGTGCCGATCTACCTGATCGTCGTCGCGGCGAGCGTGTTCTGGCTCTCGCCGCGCCTGTCCGCGGCAACAGACTGGCCGGAATCGCGGATCGTCGGGCTGGCGAGCGCGGCAGCCGTAGCCCTCCTGATGCTGCTCTGGCTGTCCGATGGCTACCAGACAGGCGACTGGGTATTCGCGATGCTGCTCGCTGCGATGGGCGCGGTGAGCGGACGGCTGCGCCCGGTGCATGAGATCGCCGCCTGCGCGCTGGCGGCGATGCCGGTTTTCGGTTTGTGGGCCTGGAGCGTGGACTACCAGCCGGATTTCGATCTCAGCCTTTACCTGTGGATCGCCGTCATTCTCGGAGCCGCGGGGACCGGCGGCGGCTTCGGCCTGCTGTGGGGCGCGCGCAACCCGGAGCGCTGGTCGCTGTTCTCCGCGCTCTACGGCGCTGCCGTGCTGGCGATCGCGTATTGGCGCCTGCGCGACGCCGATCTGCTGCTGCCCTGGTCGATCATCTGCCTTGCCCTGTCGGCGGCGCATCTGGCCTTCGCCGAGCGGCTGCGGCACTGGCGGTTCAGGGAGCCGCTCTATCGCCGCGCTTTCGGGGTCCATGTTCTGGCCTGCGCCGGATTCCTCGCCGCGGCCGTTCCGCTCTGGGTGGAGGAGGAGTGGCTGCCGGTCCTGTGGTCGCTGCTCATGCCGTTGATTGCCTGGGTCGCAAACCGGATCGAGGAGCCCTGGCTGCGCCGCGGCTTGTGGGTCGCGGCGCCGGCGGTCCTGGCCGCCGTTCTGCTTTCGGGATTTCCGGCCGGCGACCGGCCGATCTTCAACTGGCTGGCCTACGGTCTCGGCGTGCCGACGCTGTGCTTCGCCGCCACCGCCTGGCTGGTGCGGCGCGCCAGCGATCTGCGCCTGATGCTCATGCTGCAGGCCGGCGCGCTGGTGCTCGGCTTCCTGCTGGTGACGCTGGAAATCCGCCATCTGTTCCATGGCGTCGCATTCAAGAGCGCAGCCTTCGGATTCGGCGAGGCGGGCACGCTTATCCTGCTGTGGGGCGTGCTGGCAATCTGGACCTGGCGCATGGCGCAACGCCGGGGCGAGGCGCGGCTGCGGTGGATCGCCTATGGCCTGGCCGCATTGTGCGCCGCGCTGACGGTGTTCGTGGTGTGGGGTCTGGCCAACCCGCTGCTGAATCCCATCCCGGTGCGCGGCCTGCCCATCCTCAATACGGCGCTGTACGTGTTCGGCGGCGGCTTCGTACTCTTCATGGCGATGGCGGCGATGGTGGGCCGCTTCCCGCTTGATCCCGCGCGACGGAAGACCACGATGAGCGTGGCCGCCGCGATCGCCCTGATCGACGGCCTGATCGGTGTCAGCGCGCTCAACCGCCACCTGTTCCAGGGCGAAATGATCGACCTCGATCGCGGCTATCCTCTGTGGAGCGACGCCGAGTTCTACGGCTACTCGGTCGCCTGGCTGATCTATGGCGGGCTGCTCCTCGCGCTTGCCATCTGGCGGCGGCTGCCCGCCTTGCGCCACGCGGCGGCGGGGATCGTCCTGCTGGTCGTGTTCAAGGTCTTCCTGGGCGATGCCAGCGGCCTGACCGGGCTCTATCGCTTCGCGTCGTTCCTCGGGCTCGGCCTGACCCTCGTCGCGTTGGGCTATCTCTATCAGCGGATGTTGAAGCGCGCGGAGAGTTGAGGCATCACATGATGCCGGGCGGAAGGGGCAATCGATGAAGGCATTTGCGCGTGGCGGGACGGCGTGGATCGCGCAATGTGACCGGGACGCGGGCACATGAGAGCCGCGGCCATTGCCATCGTCCGCAACGCAGTGGACCTCGCGCCGCTGACCGCGCTGCACCACTGGCTGATCGGCGTCGAGCGCGTATGGGTGGTCGATAACGGCTCCACCGACGGAACCTACGAGGCGCTCAAACGGCTGGCGGAGCGCCTGCCCGGCTTCCGTGTCGATCGCGACCCGGGGCCGTTCGACCAGGCGCGCATGACGAGCGACCTTGCCAACGCCCTGCTGCGCGAAGGGTTCCGGACGATCATCCCGTTCGATGCCGATGAATGCTGGAACATGTCGCTGCGGCATCTCGCGCGGGATCTCCGCAAGCACGATGCGAACGTGCTGAGCTATCCGGCGGTGAACTACATCCAGTCGCGCGCGGTGCTGCAGGCCGTGCCGGGCGCATGGCGGCACGCGATCCGGCGCGTGGCTCGCACGTCCAAGGCGGAGATCGCGCAGGTGGCCGGCACGCAGAGCCTCTCGTTCATGGAGCGCGAGTTCGAGCGCAAGGTGCTGCTCCAGCCGCCGCCGGGGCGGGAAGTCGCGCTCGACAAGGGCAACCACGCCGTCACTTTCGAGGGGCAGAAGCGCGTCAACCTGCGAACCATCGCATGCCTGCATTTGCCGTTGCGCGCGGCGTCCGAGTTGGAGAAGCGTGTCGTCGACTACAAGGACCGGCATGCGCCGTTCCGTGCCAACCCGCGCAGCGGCTGGCGGCTCGATTACTGGCAGGAGCGCATCGCGTCGGGCAACATTACGGCGGAATGGGCCGCCAATTCCTACGATTCCGACGGCATGCTCGACGTGTACGGCAGGCTGCAGCGGACCATCATCGACCGGCGCCTGGTTCGGCACCTGGCCCGGGCGGAGCGCTTTCGCAACATGATCGAGATGACCGTCGCGCGGGCCTGGGTCCTGCCGTTGCGCTTTGCTTTCAAGGTCCGGCCGTGGCGCTTCACCGTGCCGAAGAGCATCAGGACTCTGGACGGCACTCCGCCGGCGGCACGGTAAAGCCGGGCGTCATTCCTCTACCCAGGCGACGCGCAGGATGTTGGTGGAGCCGGGCGTGCCGAAGGGAACGCCCGCAGTGATGACCAGCCGGTCGCCCAGCTTCGCCATGTCCTGCTTCAGCGCGACGCGGCAGGCCTTTTCCACCATCTCGGAGAAGCGCTTGAGGTCGGAGGACAGCACGCAATGCGCGCCCCAGGCGAGGCTCAAGGCGCGCGCGGTTGAGAGTGAGGCGGTGAGGGCGAGGATCGGCACCTCGGGCCGCTCGCGCGCGACGCGCAGGACGGTCGAGCCGGAGGTCGTGTAGGTGACGACGGCGGCGACCGACAAGGTGTGCGCCACCTGCGCGGCCGCGGCGCTGATCGCGTCGTTGCCGGTGGCCTGCGGGTCCGGGTGCTGCGCGTCGAGGATGCGGCGATAGCTCGGGTCGCGCTCCACGCGCTCGATGATGCGGTTCATCATGGCGACCGCTTCGACCGGATACTGGCCCGACGCCGTTTCCGCCGACAGCATGACGGCATCCGCGCCGTCATAGACTGCCGTCGCCACGTCGGAAGCTTCTGCGCGGGTCGGCGCCGGCGAATGAACCATGGAATCCAGCATCTGGGTCGCCACTACCACCGGTTTGCCCGACTTGCGGCAGGCGGCGATGATGCGCTTCTGGATCGCGGGCACATCCTCGGGCGGCATTTCGACGCCGAGATCGCCGCGCGCGACCATCACCGCGTCGGAGAGATCGACGATCTCCTCCAGACGCTCGATGGCGGCAGGCTTCTCGAGCTTGGTGATCACCTTGGCGCGGCCTGCGAGCAGCTTGCGCAGCTCGGCCACATCCTCCGGCCGCTGCACGAAGGACATGGCGACCCAGTCGCAGCCGAGGTCGATGCCGAAGCGCAGGTCCGCGCGATCCTTGACCGTCAGAGGAGACAGCGGCAGCACGACATCGGGCACATTGACGCCCTTGCGGTCGCTCAGCTTGCCGCCGACCACCACCTCGCATTCGGCGAAGTCGCTGCCGGCCTTCTTCACGCGCAGTCGGAGCTTCCCGTCATCCAGCAGCAGGTTGGTTCCCGATTGGACCGCTGCGAAGATCTCCGGATGCGGCAGTTGCGCGCGCTCGGCGGTGCCCTTCGCCTCGTCGAGGTCGAGCCGAAAGGTGGCGCCGGTCTTCAGCTCGACCGAGCCGCCGGCGAAAGTCCCGACCCGCAGCTTCGGGCCCTGCATGTCCATCAGCACGCCGATCGGGCGGTTCGTTTCCTCTTCGATCTCCCGGATCATCTCGTAGCGTTTCTGATGATCCGCGTGTGTCCCGTGGCTGAAGTTGAGCCGGAACACGTCGGCCCCGGCGCCAAACAATGCGGAAATCTGCTCGCGCGTTGAGCTCGCCGGTCCCAGGGTCGCGACGATCTTGGCTTTGCGTTGTCGTCTCATTGGATGATTGCCGCCCGCTGCTTGCCCTATTGCCGGACCAGGATGGCGCGGAAGTCGTTGACATTCGTCCGCGTCGGCCCAGTGACGATCAGGTCCCCCAAGCGAGAGAAGAACCCATAGCCATCGTTGTTGGCAAGCATTGCCTTTGCGTTAATGCCGATCGCCGCGGCACGCGCCAGGCTGTCGGGAGCCAGAAGAGCGCCGGCATTGTCTTCGGTCCCGTCGATCCCGTCGGTGTCGCCCGCCACTGCGGATATGCCGGGATGGCCATCGAGCGCGACCGCGAGCGCCAGCAGGAACTCGGCATTGCGTCCGCCACGGCCCTGACCACGAACCGTCACAGTTGTTTCACCGCCGGAAAGGATCACAGCAGGCGACGGCGAGGGCTGGTCGTGACGTGCGACCTGCCGTGCAATGCCGGCGTGGACCAGGGCGACGTCGCGCGCCTCGCCTTCGAGATCACCGAGAACGATCGGCGTCAGGCCCTCCTTGCGGGCCAGATCGGCCGCGGCCTGGAGCGCTGCCTGCATGGTGCCCAGCATCCTAGATTCGCAGCCTGCGAGACGGGCATCGTGCGGCTTCGGCGTCTCGGAGGCGGGCGACGACAGAAGGCGCAACGCCGCCGCATTGTCGATGCCGTATTTCTGCATGATGGCGAGGGCGTCGAGGCGCGTCGACGGGTCGGCCACTGTCGGGCCGGACCCGATGACGGAGGGATCATCGCCCGGGACGTCGGAGATCAGCAGGCTGACGAGTTTCGCCGGATGCGCGGCTGCGGCGAGGCGCCCGCCCTTGATCGCGGAGAGGTGCTTCCGCACGCAATTCATCTCCGCGATGTTGGCGCCGGATTTGAGCAGCGCCTTGTTGACTGCCTGCTTGTCCGCCAGGGTCAGCCCCTCGCCCGGGATGGCGAGCAGGGCGGAGGCGCCGCCCGAGATGAGGCATAGGACGAGATCGTCTTCGGTCAGGCCTTGCGCCATCGCCAGGATGCGCCGCGCGGCTTCCTGGCCGGCGGCGTCGGGCACCGGGTGGGCGGCCTCCACCACCTCGATTTGCCGGCAGGGCAGGCCATGGCCGTAGCGCGTGACGACGAGGCCGGAGAGCGGTCCGGGCCAATGATCCTCCACCGCCTTGGCCATCGCCGCGGCGGCCTTGCCGGCGCCCAGCACGATGGTGCGGCCCCTGGGCGGCGGGGGCAGGTGCGGCGCCAGGATCTTGAGCGGATCGACGGCGCCAATGGCTGCCTGAAACAAACGCCGCAGAACGTCCCGATCGTCTGTCACAGCCGCTCCCCCTGTTTCATTCGGGGCACTCTATGGGCGTGCGTCATCCGGTCAAGTCGAAGGAGCGACAGGTTTGGGCGGTGCGGCGTCAGGCCGGCCGGGAAGGGGGTCTGATCGACAAGGCGGCGCGCTTCTTCTATGCTTGAGTGCATCACGGTCAATCTTGCGGTCATGCAGGACGTTCAGCCCACATCGGTGGCTTCCAGGTTGCTGGGCCCGGAGGATCCGCCGCCTTTCTCCGTATTTCATCGCGAGGGGCGCGCGGAACTGGTGATGTTCTGCGACCATGCCGGCCGGGCGTTTCCAAGGTCGCTCGGGACGCTGGGGCTCACCCAGCGCGCGGTCGATCAGCACATCGCCTGGGACATCGGCATTGCGGGGCTGGGGCGGCGCCTGGCCCGTTCGCTCGACGCGCCGTTCTTCATGACGGCCTATTCGCGGCTGGTGATCGACTGCAACCGGCATCCGGACGATCCCACCTCAATCGCACAGGAGAGCGACGGCGTCGCGGTGTCCGGCAACCGCGGCCTCGGCGCGGCGGAACGGCGGCGCCGGCAGGAGGAGATCTTCCTGCCCTATCACGCGGCCTTGACCGCGGAGATCCGGGGCCGCGTGGCCGCCGGGCGCGTTCCAGTGGTCCTCTCGCTGCATTCCTTCACGCCGGTGATGAGCGGCTTTCAGAGGCCCTGGCATGTCGGCGTCCTGTGGAACAATGACGCCCGGCTGCCGGTCCCGCTGATGCGCCGCCTGGCCGAGGAGCCTGGCCTGGTTGTCGGCGACAATGAGCCCTATTCGGGGCGCGACGGCCACGGTTATTCCATCAGGGCGCATGCGGAGGCGCTCGGCCTCGCCCATGCCCTGCTCGAGATCCGCCAGGACCTGATCGCCGACGACGCTGGGCAGGAGAAATGGGCCGGCATCCTGCATCGCGTGCTCCAGGACGTGCTGGCCAATCCGGCATTGCATGAGGTCCGCCCGCAGCCCGAGGCGGCGGCGGGATGAAGGAGCCAGCCTTCACCCTCGGCATCGAGGAGGAGTACCTGCTGGTCGATCGCGAGACCCGCGACCTGGTCGTCAATCCGCCGCCGGAACTGTTCGAAGCCGCGAAGATCGCGCTCGGCGAGCGCGTGGCGCAGGAATTCCTGCGCTCGCAGATCGAGGTCGGAACGTCGGTCTGCACCACCCTGGATGAAGCGCGCGGCCAACTCCGCGCTTTCCGCGCGACCGTCGGCGAGCTTGCCGGCCGCCACGGCCTGGCGCCAATCGCGGCCTCGACCCACCCGTTCGCGGAATGGGCGCGGCAGTTGCACACCGACAAGGAGCGCTACAACATGCTGGCGCGCGATCTGCAGGCGCTCGGGCGGCGCCTGCTGATCTGCGGCATGCACGTGCATGTCGGGCTCGATGACCCGGAGCTGCGCATCGACCTGATGAGCCAGGCATCGTATTTTCTGCCGCATCTGCTGGCGCTTTCCACCTCCTCGCCGTTCTGGCAGGGCGAGGATACCGGCCTGAAGAGCTTCCGCCTGGCGGTGTTCGACGAACTGCCGCGCACGGGGCTGCCGGAGATCTTCGATTCCTGGGGCGAATACCAGCGGCATCTCAAGGTGCTGATCAAGGCCGGGCTGATCGAGGACGGCAGCAAGCTTTGGTGGGACCTGCGGCCGAGCGCGCGATTCCCCACCTTGGAGCTGCGCATCACCGACTCCTGCACGCTGCTGGAGGATACGCTCTGCGTCGCGGCGCTCTATCGCTGCATCCTGCGCATGCTCTACCGTCTGCGCCGCTCCAACCAGCGCTGGCGGCGCTACGCCGCGATGCTGATCAACGAGAACCGCTGGCGTGCGCAACGCTATGGTATCGACGAAGGGCTGGTGGATTTCGGCAAGGGCGAGATCACGCCCGTTCCCGGCCTGGTCGAGGAGATGATTGACCTGGTCGCGCCGGATGCCCAATTCTTCGGATGTGAAAAGGAAGTGCTGCATGCGCGCACGATCATCGCACGCGGCACCTCCGCCCATCGGCAGGTCGCGCTCTACCGCCGGGCAATCGACGATGGGATGGAGCGCGAGCAGGCCCTGCGCATGGTCGTGGACCAGCTGATCGCGGAAACCCAGAGTTTCGAATGAGGCATGACATGGACGACAAGACACGCACCGAGCTGGAGGCCGCCGCGTTCCGGCGGCTGGTCCAGCACCTGCGCGAGCGCACCGACGTGCAGAACATCGACCTGATGAACCTGGCCGGCTTCTGCCGCAACTGCCTGTCCAAGTGGTACCGCGCCGCCGCCGAGGAGAGGGGCGTTGCGCTGAGCGACCCCGAGGCGCGCGAGATCGTCTATGGCATGCCGTACGAGGCGTGGAAGTCGAAGCACCAGACAGAAGCAAACGGCGAGCAGAAGAAGGCGTTCTCGGAAACGCACAAGCATTAGGACGGTCTCCAGCATCGCATCTGCCTAGCCGCCATGGCGGAGGCTGGCGCTCCGGCCGTGGCGAAGAGAGGGGCTCAGTGTCATCCACGCTCGTCGATCCCACGCTGCTCCTGCCGGCGTTGCTGGCGGCCGCGGCCTATACCCTGACGCCCGGCCCGGCCTTCCTCGCCTTGCTCGGCATCGGAGCGACGCAGGGCAGGCGCGCGGGTATTGGGTTCCTTGCCGGGCATCTGGCGGGCGACGTGGTGTGGGCTTCCCTGGCGCTGGTTGCCATCATCGGCGCCCAATCCATCGGCACCACGGTGTTCGACCTGCTGGGGCTGGCCTGTGGCCTCTATCTCTGCTGGCTGGGCTGGAAGGCGGCAAGCGTGCGGCGTGACGCCGATCCGCAATTGACCATCGGCGCGCGCCGGCCGGTGCTGCGCGGGCTGGCTTTCGGCCTCATGAATCCAAAGGGCTATCCCGTGGCGGTGGCCACCTTTACCTCGCTGCTCGCCGGCCGGTCGCAGGACCTCAGCTGGGAGCGCATGCCGCTGCTGCTGCTGGCGGCCTTCGCTGGCTTCATCCTCGCTGACGGCGTGCTCGCCTATGTGGTGGGCGCGGGGCTGGTGCGGCGCTTCTACCGCCGGCATCAGCTATGGGTGACCCGCGCGTCGGGCCTGCTGTTCATCGGCTTCGGGCTGAACGCCCTCTGGCATTCCGGCCATTCCCTGTGGGCGAGCTTTCGACGCGCGGCGTGACGGCCAGACGATCACCGCCAGTCCGCTGAGAATCACGCCGCCGCCCAGGAGCAGCGCGGCGCGCAGCGGCTCGTGAAGGGCGAGCGCGCCGGTCGCCACCCCGACCGGCGGCATGAGCAGCGAAAAGGGCAGCAGCTGGTCGATGCGGTTGCGCACCAGGAGCTTGTACCAGAGCATGTATCCGCCGGCGAAGCCGAGGAGGGCGATCGCGACCAGCCCGAGCCAGTCCTGTGCGGTGGCCCGCGTCAGCGATCCGAGGTGATCCTGTTCCAGGAGGAGGCTGGCGAATAGCGCCTGGGGCCAGGCATGGCGCGCCATGGCGGCGTAGAACGCGCCGCCGCTGTCCTTGCAGCGCAGCCGAACGAGGATCTGGGCGGTGGCCCACGACAATGCGCCGAGCGTGATGGCCATGATCCCGAGCACGGAGTCGCTTGCCTCCGGCGCGCCGATGACGATCGCCACGCCGCCGAGCGCGACCGCCGAGCCGAGGCCGTTGCGCAGGCTGGGCTTGTCGATGCCGACCGCCCAGGACATCAGGATCGCGAACGGCACGGTCAACTGGAGCAGCAGATTGGATGTCGTCGCGGGAAGCAGATTGAGCCCGAACGCCAGCAGGCAGCTTTGCGCGCTGCCGCCAAGAGCCGCGATCAGCATCATCCAGCCGAACGGCGTGCGGCTGCGCCCGGCAACGGGCGTCACCGCCAGCGCGATCACGGCATAGACCAGCGCGATGAACAGCAGCGGCGGAAACGCGCCCATGGCCGGCTTCATCAGCGTGAACCCGACGCCCCAGATCACCTGGACCAGGACGGCGAGGCCGATATCTTTCATTGACATGGAATGCTCAAGGCGGGGAAAGCCGTGGCGACAATGCCGCGCCCGCCGCAGCCGCGCAAGCAGCCCACGTTATCCACGCTATCCACAGCCGTTCGGCGCTTGTTCGGGGCTGTCCCGGAGGACTAGAGTCGCGGCCGTTCCGATTCGGGGCGGGTGTTCAGGACATTGCGGAGTAAGTCATGGCGGATGCTGGTGGCATAGCGGCGGACCGACTGAAATCCTTCATCGAGCGCATCGAGCGCCTCGAGGAGGAGAAGGCGGCAATCGCCGGGGATATCCGCGAAGTCTACTCCGAAGCCAAGTCGACCGGCTTCGAGACCAAGATCATGCGGCAGGTTGTGCGCCTCAGGAAGATGGAGGCGCATGACCGAGAGGAGCAGGAGCAACTTCTGGATCTCTATAAGCGTGCCGTCGGCATGGTCGGTTGAGCCGGGCCGGCTGATTAGAATCCTTGAGTTGCGTCGCCTGGTCAGGGCGGGATGATATGATGCCCTGCTGGCGGGGCTGGATGGCATCACCCTCATCGCCGAGTCGGAACTGAAGTCCGAGATCGTCCGCACCGTTGTGAAACACTGGGTCCAAGCGTGACGACCATGCCGCGCCGCGCCGTGAATCCTTCGACCCGCCGGAGGTGCCTTACCTCCTCCCTTGACGGCGAAGGCCTGGTCGACCGCATCCTGATCGCCGTGGATTTCATGACCACGTAGCGTTCCCGCTATCGTTCGCGCGGCCCCGCGTGGTGGCAGGCGACGTGATGCGTCGGGCCGGCGGGCAGCAAATCGGGCATGATCTGGGCGCAGATCTCCGTCGCGCGCGGGCAGCGGGTGCGGAATGGGCATCCGGACGGCGGATTGAGCGGCGAAGGCAGATCCCCCTTCAGGACGATGCGGTCCTTCTGCCGCTCCAGGTCGGGATCCGGGATCGGCACAGCGGAATTCAGGGCCTGGGTATAGGGATGCAGCGGATTGGCATAGATCGAATCGCGGTCCGCGATCTCCATCACCTTGCCGAGATAGAGCACCATCACGCGGTGGCTGATGTGCCGCACGACGCTGAGATTGTGCGAGATGAAGATCAGCGACATGCCCATCTCGTGCTGCAGGTCCATCAGCAGGTTGACGATCTGCGCCTGGATCGACACGTCGAGCGCGGAGACCGGCTCGTCGCACACGATCATCCGCGGGTTGTTGATCATGGCGCGTGCGATGCCGATGCGCTGGGCCTGCCCGCCAGAGAATTCGTGCGGATAGCGGTTGATCTGGTTCGGCAGCAGGCCGACCTTGGCCATCATCTGGCGCACGCGGTTCTTCACCTCCGTGCCGGAGAGGTCGGGATTGAAGACGCTCAGCGGCTCCGCGATGATCTGCCCGACCGTCATGCGCGGGTTGAGCGAGGCGAGCGGGTCCTGGAAGATGATCTGCATGTCGCGCCGCTTCTGCTGCATCTCGGCATGATCCAGGGAATGCAGGTCCTCCCCCAGCCACACGACGCGTCCGGCTGTGGCAGGCAGCAGGCGCAGGACCGCACGGCCCAGAGTCGACTTGCCGCAGCCCGATTCGCCGACCAGGCCGAGCGTCTCGCCGGGCTTCAAGTCGAAGGTCACGCCGTCCACCGCCTTCACGATCGCCGGCGTGCCGCCGAACAGCCGCTTGCGGGTGACGTCGAAATGAACCTTCAGGTCCTGGACGGACAGGAGCGGGGCCGGGCTCATAGCGACTCCAGATGGCAGGTCTTGACGCGTCCGTCGGCGACCTGGCGCAGCAACGGCTTCTCGATCGCGCAGCGGTCGAAGGCATAAGGGCAGCGGTCGCGGAACCGGCAGCCCTCGGGCAGGTGCTGCAGGTTCGGGGGCTGGCCGCCAATGGTCTGCAGCCTGTTGATGCGATGCTCATCGAGGCGCGGCATGGACCGCAGCAGGCCCTGCGTATAGGGGTGCTGCGGCGACTTGAAGAGCGGCCGCACGTCGGCACGCTCCATGATCTCGCCCGCATACATGACCATCACGCGGTCGGCGAGCCTGGCGATGACGCCGAGATCATGGGTGATGAGCGCAATCGCCATGCCGGTCTCGCGCTTCAGCTTGCCCAGAAGGTCCAGGATCTGCGCCTGCACCGTGACGTCGAGGGCGGTGGTGGGCTCATCGGCGATCAGCAACTCGGGCTCGCACAGCAGCGCCATGGCGATCATCACGCGCTGGCGCATGCCGCCGGAGAACTCGTGCGGGTACATATGGACGCGGCGCTTGGCCTCCGGGATCTGCACGATGTCCAGCAGATCGATCGCGGTCTTGAGCGCGACCTGCTCGCTCATGCCGCGATGGACCTCCAGCACCTCGGTCATCTGGCGCCGGACCGTGAGGTAGGGGTTCAGCGAGGTCATCGGGTCCTGAAAGATCATGGACATCTTCACACCCCGGATCGTGTTCAGCTCCTCGACCGGGAGGTTCAGGATCTCCTTGCCCTTGAACCGCACGCTGCCTTCGGCACGGCCGTTCTTCGCCAGCAGCCCCATGACGGACATGAAGATCTGGCTCTTGCCGGAGCCGGACTCTCCCACGATGCCCAGCGTCTCGCCCGGCTCGATTGCGAAGCTGACGTCATTGACGGCGCGGACCGTCCCTTCCGGCGTGGAAAAGGTGGTGTTGAGGTTGCGGACGTCGAGGATGGCTGGCATGCGCGTCCTCAACGATCCCTGGGGTCGAGGGCGTCGCGCAGTCCGTCCCCGATGAAGTTGAGCGAGAGCAGCGTGATCGCCAGCATCGACCCGGTGCCGATGATGGCCCAGGGTGCGATCTCCATGACGACGGCCGCCTCGCTCACCAGCGTGCCCCAGCTCGAATCCGGCTCCTGCACGCCCATACCGAGGAAGCTGATGAAGCTCTCGATCAGGATGACGTTCGGCACGGTGAGCGTCACATAGACCACCACGGGCCCCAGGCAATTGGGGATGATGTGGCGCGTGATGATGCGCCATCTGGAGACGCCGCTCGCCTCCGCCGCTTCGATGAATTCGCGCCTGCGGATGGAGATGGTCTGCCCGCGCACGATGCGCGCCATGTCGAGCCAGCTGACCGCGCCGATCGCAATGTAGATGAGGGTGATGTGACGCCCGAACACGACCGTCAGCATGATGACGAAGAAGATGAACGGGATCGAATAGAGGATGTCCACGATCCGCATCATGAAGCCGTCGACCCGCCCGCCGAGGAAGCCGGCGGTCGCGCCCCAGATCACGCCTATGACCAGGCTGACCATGGTGGCGGTGAAGCCGACCAGCAGTGAGACCTGTCCGCCATAAAGCAGGCGGACGAAGAGGTCGCGGTTGTTCCCGTCCGTCCCCAGCCAATAACCAAGCTCAAGGTTGGGCGGACCCCAGCTCTCCAGCTCCCAATTGATGTCGTCGGGAGCTCGAAGCCCGAAATACGGGGCGCCGAAACAGGCGATGACGATGATGCAGAAGATCACCAGGCTGGAGACGGCGGCCTTGTTGCGCAGGAAGCGGTGGCGCGCATCGGCCCAGAGGCTGCGCCCCTTGACCTCGGGCTGGCTGGCGAGCGTGATATCGGCGACGGACATGGCGACCTCAATCGTACCGGACCTTGGGGTCCAGGACGCCGTACAGCAGATCGGCGATTAGGTTGCAGAGGATGACGAGCGCGCCGTAGAACACCGTCACGCCCATCACGAGCGTGTAGTCGCGGTTGAGCGAGCCCTGCACGAAATAGCGGCCGATTCCCGGGATCGAGAAGATCTGCTCCACCACCACCGAGCCGGTGATGATGTTGGCGATCGCCGGCCCCAGATAGGAGACGACCGGCAGGATCGCGGCGCGGATGGCGTGGCGGCTGATGGTCAGGCGGGCGGGCAGGCCCTTGGCGCGCGCCGTTCGCACGTAGTTGCTGCTCAGCACCTCGATCATGCTGGCGCGCGTCAGCCGCGCGATGGCGGCGATCTGCGGCAGGCACAGGGCGATGACCGGGAGCACGTAATGGCCCGGCTGGCCCCAGCCGCCCACGGGCAGCAATTGCAGTTGCAGGCCGATCACGAGCGTGAGGATCGGCGCCACCACGAAATTGGGCACCGCGATGCCGACCATCGAGACCGACATGCTCGCATAATCGACCCAGGTGTTCTGCCGCAGGGCGGCCCAGATGCCGAGCGAAATGCCGATCACCAGGGCGAGCAGGATCGCCATGCCGCCAAGCTGCAGGGAGACGGGGAACCCGCCGAAGATCAGGTCGGCGACGGAGAAGTCCTTGTATTTGAACGAGGGGCCGAAATCGCCATGCAGCAGGCCGTTCAGGTAGCGGAGGAACTGCTGCCACAGAGGCTCGTCGAGGTGGTAGGCCTTCAGCAGGTTGGCCTCGACCTCGGGCGGCACCCGGCGTTCGCGCGCAAAGGGCCCGCCCGGCGCCAGCCGCATCATGAAGAAGGCGCCGGCGATGATGATGAGAAGCGTTGGGATGGCGCCGCCGAGGCGTCGCATCACGTAATGCAGCACTGCTCGATCCTCCGAAGCCAGGCCGGCCCGTGCTGGAGGGCTGTCCGGGCCGATGTCATGCCCTGAACGGACAACGACCGGCAGCGCAAGCCACGCTGCCGGTCGTTGATCTCGCCATGCCGGTTACTGGACCGACATGTAGCGGCCGAGGTGGAAGTCCAGGTTGTTGTACGCCCAGCCCTGCACCTGCGGCGAAACCATGTGCTTGGTCTTGTAGTGCAGGATCGGGATGATCGGCAGATCGGCGAGGAAGATCTGCTCCGACTTCTCCAGCATCGCCATGCGTTCCTTCGGGTCGGCGACGTTGAAGGACTCCTTCACGAGCTTGTCGAACTCGGCGTTGTTGTAGCCCGCGTCGTTGCGCACGCCCGCATCCGAGAGGAACAGGTCCAGGAAGGTGACCGGGTCGGCATAGTCGCCGATCCAGGCGGCACGCGCGACATCGAACTGCTTGTTGTCGCGAGTGTCGAGATAGACCTGCCATTCCTGGTTATTAAGCGTCGCGTTGACGCCGATCGCCTTCCACATGCTCTGGACCGCGATCGCGATCTTCTTGTGGTTCTCGCTGGTGTTGTAGAGGATCTCGATGTTGAGCGGATTGTCCGGGCCGTAACCGGCCGCCGTCATCAGCTCCTTGGCCTTCGCGAGGCGCGCTTCCTTCGGCATGTCCTTGAACGACACGTACTGCGTGTTGTAGTCCGGCGTTCCCGGCGGGACCCAGGAATAGGCCGGCAGGAAGCTGCCTTGGGTCACCTTGTCGGCGATGATCTCGCGGTCGATGGCCAGGGCCAGCGCCTCGCGCAGTTCCTTCTTCGCGCCCGCCTCGCGCGTGGTGTTGACGACGTAATAGTAGGTGCCGAGATAGGGCTTCGCCTCGTATTCGTCCTTCAGATTTGCCTCGATGAAGCCGATCTGATCGGACGGAACTTCATAAGTGATATGAAGCTCGCCGGCGCGGTAGCGCTTGAACTCCTCCGAGATGTCCTCGGTCGGATAGTAGACGATCTTCTCTAGCTTGACGTTCGCCGCGTCGTAGTAGTTCGGGTTCTTCACCAGCGTCATGGACGCCTGCGGGGTCCATTCCTGCATCGTAAAGGCGCCGTTGCCGATGATGTTGCCCGGCTTGGTCCAGTCCTGGCCGAACTTCTCCACCGTCGCCTTGTGGACAGGCAGGAAGGTGTTGTGCCGGATGAGGCCGAGGAAGTACGGCGCCGGCTTGGCGAGCGTGACCTGGAAGGTCTTGTCGTCCACCGCCTTGACGCCCAGCTTGCTCAGGTCCTTCTCCTCGCCCTTGCGGATCTGCTCGGCATTGAGAATGGGATCGGCGATCGCCGCGTAGTCTGCCGCGATCGCGGGATCGACCAGGCGTTGGAAGGAATAGGCGAAATCGGCGGCAGTCACGGGATCGCCGTTCGACCATTTCGCGTCGCGCAGATGGAAGGTGTAGGTCTTGCCATCATCGCTCACGTCCCAGCTTTCCGCCATGCCGGGCACGACCTGGCCGTCGGGCGAATAGGTGGTAAGGCCTTCGAAGATCTCGTACTGGATGTTGGCTTCGATCACTCCGGTCGACTTCTGCGGGTCCATCGTCTCCGGTTCGGCGCCGTTGCCGCGATGCAGAACCATTTCCGCCTGGGCTACGGTCGACGCCGCGATAAGCGTCGCTGCCGTCAGCGCAGACAACAGAACGTTGCGCTTGATCAGTGACATTTGCATGTCCTCCCTAGTGAATGTGCGTCCCGGGCGAGGGCGTTTGTCTAGTCTTCATTGGCCTCCAGCCTCGCTCGGACTTGGGGCGATATTCCCCGATTGGTACGATTGTTTCAACGACATTAAGGCAGGAAAGCTCAACAAATCCGGGTTCTTCCGGGAATTGGGTGGCGTTCGCCTTTCGTATCGTGGGCATCGTTTGAAGCCAGGCAGTTCGCCGGAGGAGGCCATGCTCCAGCTTGCGCTTCGCCGGACCGGTGTCGAAGTGACGGAGTGCGGCGTCACAACTGACCAGCGAACATCGCGGCGCCGTCGTGCTGGTTCGCCTATTCGGCGGCGCGCCGGGTGCTGGGCGGACTGTTGAACCTGGCCAGAAGCTCATCGCGGCGCTTCTTCCCAGCTTCGACATTGGCTTCCTTGACGTGGCCGTAGCCGCGGATCTGCTCCGGCAGGGAGGCGAGCGCGACCGCCGTGGCGTGGTTCTCCGGCGAGAGGCTGGCGAGAACCTCCTCGATCAGGGTTTCGTATTCAGCGATCAAGCGACGCTCCAGCTTGCGGTCCGCCGACCGTCCGAACGGATCGAGCGCGGTGCCGCGCAGCCATTTCAGCCGCGCCAGGATACCGAAGGCGCGCATCATCCACGGCCCGAACTGCTTCTTCTTGATCCGGCCGGTCGCAGGATCGGGCTGCGACAGGGCCGGCGGCGCCAGATGGAAGCGCAGCGTGTAGTCGCCCTCGAACTGGGCTGCGATGCGCTCGCGGAACACCGGGTCCGCATGCAGCCGGGCGACCTCGTATTCATCCTTGTAGGCGAGCAGCTTCGCGTAGTTCTTGGCGACAGCGAGGGAGAGCGCCTGCGCGCCGGGCATGCTGGCGCGCTCGGCCGCGATCACCCGGTCGACCAGGTTGCGGTAGCGCGCTGCATAGGCGTCATTCTGATAGCGCGTCAGGTGGCCCATGCGATGCGCGATGATCTCGTCCAGCGTCTCGGGAATGCGGCGCGCCTCGATGCGGGTCCTGGCGGCGGCCTTTTCGACGCCGGCCAGGTCCAAGGCGGCGCGGCGGCCCCACAGGAAGGCCAGCTTGTTCTCCTTCTCGGCGGTGCGGTTGAGCTCGATCGCCCGCTCGATGGCGGCGGCCGACACGGGGATCAGGCCGCGCTGATAGGCAAGGCCCAGCATGAAAAGATTGGTGGCGATGGAATCGCCGACCAGCGCGGTGGCGAGCGCCGTCGCGTCCATGAACTCCGCCGCGCCCGGCCCGACCGCCGCCTCGATGGCGGATCTCAGCGTCTGGCCCGGAAAGCGATAGTCGGGATCGCGGGTGAAATCGGCGGTGATGGTCTCGTGACTGTTGATGATCGCGCGGCTGTGGCCGAGGCGGCCTTTGGCGAGCGCGTCATAAGTGGCGGCGACCACGATGTCGCAGCCGAGCATCAGGTCGGCGTTGCCTGCGGCGACCCGCACGGCGTGGATCTCCTCCGGACGGCCCGCAATGCGCACATGGGAGAAGACCGCGCCGCCTTTCTGGGCGAGGCCGGTCATGTCCATGATGGAGCAGCCCTTGCCCTCCAGGTGCGCGGCCATGCCGAGCAGCGCGCCGATGGTGACGACGCCGGTGCCACCGATGCCGGTCACGAGGATATTGAAGGGGTCCTTCAACGCCGGCAGATCGGGCTCCGGCAGCACCTCGCCCACCGGCATGGTGGGTTGCGGCTTCTTCAGCTTGCCTCCTTCGATCGTCACGAAGCTGGGGCAGAAGCCGTTGAGGCAGGAATAGTCCTTGTTGCAGCTCGACTGGTCGATGGCGCGCTTGCGTCCCATCGCCGTTTCGAGCGGGATGACGGAGAGGCAGTTGCTGGCCTTCGAGCAATCGCCGCAGCCCTCGCAGACCTCCTCGTTGATGAAGACGCGCCTGGCGGGATCGGGCATCAGGCCGCGCTTGCGCCGGCGGCGCTTCTCCGCCGCGCAGGTCTGGTCGTAGATGATGGTGCTGACGCCCTTGACCTCGCGCATCTCGCGCTGAATCGCTTCGAGCTCGTCGCGGTGATGAACCGTCACGCCGGCCGGCAGGGAAACGCCGTGATACTTCTCCGGCTGCTCGGCGACGATGGTGATCTTTGTGAGCGCCTCGGCGGTCAGTTGCTGGGCGATCATCGGCACGCTCAGCGGCCCGTCCACCGGCTGCCCGCCGGTCATCGCCACCGCGTCGTTGAACAGGATCTTGTAGGTGATGTTGGCGCCGGAGGCGACGGCCGCGCGGATCGCCAGCAGGCCGGAATGGTAATAGGTGCCGTCGCCGAGATTCTGGAACACGTGCCCGGTCTTGGAGAACGGTGCCTGACCGATCCAGGTGGCGCCTTCGCCACCCATCTGGGTGAAGGTCTCGGTGCGCCGGTCCATCCAGTTCGCCATGATGTGGCAGCCGATGCCGGCGAGGGCGCGCGAGCCTTCCGGCACCCGCGTCGAGGTGTTGTGGGGGCAGCCGGAGCAGAAATAGGCGACGCGCCGGATGGCCGGTTTGTAGCCGGTCAGCGCCTTCTCCTTCGCCTCCAGGAACTTCAGGCGATCCTCGATCGCGGGGCTGGTGTGGAAGCGCGCGATGCGCTTTGCGATCACCCGCGCGATGCGCGCCGGGGTCAGCTCATCGGCGGAGGGCAGGATCCATTCGCCGGTCTCGTCGAACTTGCCGACGACCTTGGGCCGCACGCTCTCCTTCCAGTTATAGAGCTGCTCCTTGAGCTGGTTCTCCATCAAGGCGCGCTTCTCTTCGACGACCAGAATCTCCTCCAGCCCTTCGGCGAAGCGGCGCATGCCTTCGCGCTCCAGTGGCCAGGTCATGCCGACCTTGTAGAGCGAGAGGCCGATGCGCCGCGCGTAGTCGTCGTCGATCCCGAGATCGTCCAGTGCCTGGCGCACGTCCATGTAGGTCTTGCCGCAGGTCACGATGCCGAAGCGCCGGTTCGGCCCGTCGATGATCACCTTGTTGAGCTTGTTCACCCGGCAGAAGGCGAGGGCGGCATAGAGCTTGTATTTGTGGAGCAGGTACTCCTGCTCGAGCGCCGCGACCGTGATGAACGGCGTGGAGGCCGGGCGGATGTTGAGGCCGTCCTGGGGCAGCTCGAAATCCTCCGGGATGCGGATGTCGATCCGCGACGGGTCGACATAGACCGAGGCGGATGAATCGCAATTGTCCGCCACCACCTTCATCGCGATCCAGCAGCCGGAATAGCGGGAAGCGGCCCAGCCATAGAGGCCGTAATCGAGGAACTCCTGGATGTTGGCCGGATTGAGGACCGGAATGCCGTAATCCATGAAGGCATATTCGGTCTGGTGCGCCGTGGTCGAGGACTTGCAGGTGTGATCGTCGCCCGCGAGCACCAGGACGCCGCCGTGTCTCGCGGTGCCGGAGAGATTGGCATGACGGAACACGTCGCCGCAGCGGTCGACGCCCGGCCCCTTGCCGTACCACATGCCGAAGACGCCGTCGTATTTGCTGTCGCCGAACAGGTCGAGCTGTTGCGTGCCCCAAAGCGCGGTGGCGGCGAGATCCTCGTTCACGCCCGGCTGGAACCTGATGTGGTGCTCATCGAGATGCTTGCGGGCGGCCATCATCGCCTGGTCGAGCCCGCCGAGCGGCGAGCCGCGATAGCCGGTGACATAGCCGGCCGTGTTCAGGCCGGCGGCCATGTCGCGCTGGCGCTGCATGATGGTGAGGCGCGTCAGCGCCTGCATCCCGTTCAGGTAAACCCGGCCCTCTGTTGCCTTGTACTTGTCGTCCAGGGTCACGGACGCCAAGCGCGCTGTCTGCGCCAATGCTGCTTCTCCCATTGCGGCCCATCTCGCCGGTTTTCCGGCTCTTCCGCAGCCCGTTGCTATTGAAAATGGGCCGGTTTCACGGCCTTGTCCAGGGTTCGCGAATCGAGTTCGATTAGGTCGTTCTGGCGAGGTAAGGTAACGTTTGATTTCGTCTCGAAGGATGGTAGCGCAAGGAGCGTTCCTGTTGGCGGTGGGTTCGCGAATCTTGACATTGAACCGGCGAGGTTCGGAAATCGACGAATAGCAGCAGTTGGACGGTGCCTTGGCATTGTTGGGGATCAGTCAGCTGGCCGAAGAGCTTCGCCTGCCTTTCCGCATCCTGCCCAGTGGCAACACGGGCCTGGAAAGACGCATCATCCTGATCGTCTGCGCTTTCCTGAGTTGCGCAGGCTGGGTGTTTGCGGCGTCTCTGCACCGGCCTGTGGCGGTGCCTGAGCTTGTCAACGTCTCACTGATCTTCGGTCTAGTGCTGGTCGTCTTTGGCTATCTGCTGATCTGGCGGCATCAACGGCACTTTGGTTCGCAGGGCCAGTATTGGCTGGTAGTCGAGCGCTACACGCTGACCATCGTCAATCCGGATGAACAGCAGAGCGCCGAGTGGCGCAACCTGACGCGCTTCGTGGTGAAGAAGATGTCCGCTCATCGATCGATTACGAGAAGCACATCAAGCAATGCGTCACGGTCTACGTGGCTGCAATTGACACCGGGCCGGGAGGCGGCCCGATCAAGATTGTCGCGGATGACTTCGCCGCGAAGCTGCCAGGCAATCGCATGGAGCGAGCACAGAAGTTCTGCGGAATCCTGAATGACATCCGGCGGTGGGCTATGGATTCCACGGAGACCAGCGCGTTGTCGCGGCGTACAGTGAGCGGCCTTGCGCTGGCGTCCACATGAGACATCGAATCGGCTCTATCCGTTGACCGCAAATCTGACGGCATGCACCGGCGGCAGGTGGTGCGTCACGGCGTGCCAGTGGTCGCCCTGGTCTTCGGTGACGTAGAGGTTGCCGGTGGTGGAGCCGAAGGCGAGGGTGTCGCCAGTCTCGGCGATATCGAGGGCGTGGCGCAGGATGAGGTCGTAGCCGAAGCCGGTGGGCAGGCCGTTCGACAGGCTCTCGAAGGTCTTGCCGCCGTCGCGGGTGCGGGCCGCGACGAACTTGCCGTCCTGCGGCACGCGGAGCTCGTCCTTGATCGCGGGGACGAACCATGCCCTCGCGGGATCGCTCGGATGGACCGCGACGCCGAAGCCGAAACGCGGCCCGGCGAACTGCCAGGTCTCCAGATCGTTGGTGCTGTAGAAGATGCCGTTGTGGTGCTGGCACCAGAAGTGATCCGGCTTGTTCCGGCACTGCACGATGCGGTGCGGGTCCTGGATCGCCGGATCCTCACGCCGGTCGGGCGGCATGTATTCGGCGAACAGCCCCCTGGAGCGGCAGGCCCAGGTGGCGCCGGCATCCTCGCTGCGCCACACCCCGCCGCAGGAGATCGCGATGACTATGCGGCTGGACTTGCGCGGGTCGACGCAGATCGTATGCAGCGCCGTGTCGTCCGTGCCGCCGCCGAACCACTTGGCGCGGTCCGGCAGGTTCCACAGGCCTTCGACCAATTGCCACGCGCCGTCGCCATTCCGGTCGTTACGGAACAGCGCGGCGGGCAATGAGCCGGCCCAGACCAGCCCAGGCTGGTCGGCGCCGCCGGCTTCCAGCGCCCAGATCTGGTTGAGGCTCGGCGCGTCCTTGTCATCGGATTTCGGCAGCGTGGGCATGGCGAGCTCGTCCCAGGTTGCACCCTGGTTGGTGGAGCGGTGCAGCTTGGCACCGAAATGGCCGAGATTGAGCGCGGCGTACCAGTTGCCGCTGCGCGGATCGGCGAGGAACGCCGTGACCGGCTGGCCGAGGAACGCCACATAGGTCTGCTGCCATTTGCCGCCGATGCGCTGGAAACGGAACAGGCCCTTGCGCGTCGAGACGAACAGATCCTGCGTCATATCGATCAGCCCCCTTTGGTCATCCGCCTGACAATGCCTGCATGACATAGATCTCGGAATTCGGTGCGACCCGCCGGCCGAGATCCTTCTTGTCGAGCAGCAATTCGCCGTCGATGAAGACCGCCACGTGCCGGCGCAGCCGCCCCTGGTCGTCGAGAATGTAGGACCGCACCCTGGGCGCGGTCGCGAAATAGGCGTCCAGCGCCCCGCCCAGCGTGGCCGCATCGACCGGCATCGGCCCCGCCGGCGCCACGTGGCGCAGATGGGAGGTTACATGGATTGTCGGCACCAGGCTTCTCCCCAGCCTTCCGAGGCTGAGAAAGCTATCCCAGGGAACTGTCCACATTCAATCGCCGAAGGCTGGCAATCGCCGAAGGCTGGGCATTAGAGGGGCGCCGATGCCCTTGCGACTCAGCGTCAATCCGTGTCGAATCCGCGGCACCATGCCGGGTGCGGCAGCCACAGACTGAGAGCCATGAACCAAGCCAGCCCACTGACCGAGGAACACAAGCGCCGGTTCGAGGCGGACGGGTTCCTGATCCTCGAGAAGTTTATCGACTCCGAGACCGTGGAACGGCTGCGCGCGCGCTTCGAGCCGCTGTTCAAGGGCGAGTTCGAGACCGGCCTCTACCCCGACGAATGGAACTGGCAAGAGGGGCGGGACAGGCCCGACCGCACCCGCCAGATCTGCAACGCCTGGAAGTCCGACCGCGCCGTCGCGAGCGTGGTCCTGAGCGCGAAAGTCGGGCGCTGCGTGGCGGAGCTGAGCGGCTGGGATGGAGCGCGTATCTGCCAGGACAACGTGATCTGGAAGCCGGCGGGGGCGAAGGCGCTCGGTTATCACCAGGATGATTCCTACGCCAAGTGGTTCACGCCCCCGCACATGGCGACCTGCTGGATCGCACTGGACGACACCAGCGCGGCGGGCGGCACCATCGAATATGCGCGCGGGTCGCACAAATGGGGCATCTCCCCGCCGATCGAGAAGTTCCACGCGCCGGAGGACTACCAGAAGGAGTTCCGCGCCGCAGCGGAGCGCGCCGGCGTGACGGCCGATATCGTGCCGATCGAGGTGCCGGCCGGCGGCTGCGCCTTCCATCACGGCGCCACCTGGCACGGGTCGGACATGAACCGCGCCAGCCGGCCGCGCCGTTCGGTGGTGGCGCACTGCATCGCCTCGGATGCGCAGTTCCATCCGACCAACGTCAGCTACATCTATAACCGCTACAAGCGCCACGGCGACCTCTCGATGGATGAGAGCTTCTTCCCCATCCTGTGGCGCAGGGACGGCTACCGGACGGCGTGGCTGGATCGCTAGATCCGCATGACATATCGGGAATCGGCCACGAATCAGTGGATGCAATGCCGTTGCCGTTGCAACCTTCCGGTCCCATCTGTCGTAATTGAGTAGGTTCCATTGTCAGGTCAGGATCATGGCGCGTGACCCGCGTTCCGCATTCGACCGTTTCCTGAATACCGGCCTGGACGATCTGCTGGCGCCCGGCGAGACCGGCGACGGCCTGGCCGAGGTGCTGGCTCTGCTGCGCCGAGCCGCCGATCGTGTGCCGGCCTATGGCGAGATGCTGAAGGGGGCCGGCATCAATCCGGCCGACATCCACGACGCGGCCGACTTCGCCAGGCTGCCGCTCCTCAACAAGGAAAACTATGTCCGCCGGTTCCCCCTGGAAGCATCGGTGGAAGGCGGCGATCTCGCGGCGTGCGATTTCTTTGCCGTGTCTTCGGGCTCGACGGGAGAGCCGACGCTGTGGCCGCGCGGGCTTCATCACGAGCTTCCGGTCGCGGTGCGGTTCGAGCAGGTGCTGCGTGACAATTTCCGCGCCCATGAGCGGCGCACGCTGGCGGTGGTGTGCTTCGCGCTTGGCTCCTGGGTCGGTGGCATGTACACCACCTCGTGCCTGCGCTGGATCGCGGCGAAGAACTACCCGCTGCTGATCGTGACGCCCGGCAACAAGATCGACGAGATCCTGCGCGTGGTGAAGCGCCTCGCGCCGGATTTCGAGCAGACGGTCCTGTTCGGCTATCCGCCGTTTCTCAAGGAAGTCGTCGATGCGGGCCGCAGCGAGAAGATCGCGTGGGGCAAGTTCAATGTGCGCCTGGTCACCGCGGGCGAAGTCTTCAGCGAGACCTGGCGCGACTTGGTGCTCGAGCGGCTGGAGCAGGATGAGGGGCTCAACAGCATCGCGTCGGTCTATGGCACGGCCGATGCCGGCGTCCTCGGCAACGAGACGCCGTTCTCGGTGGCGATCCGCCGTTTCCTCAGCGAGAGGCCGGAGGCAGCCAAGGCCATGTTCGGCGAGGAGCGGCTGCCGACGCTCTGCCAATACGATCCCACATCGCGCTATTTCGAGGTGGTCGAGGGCGGGACGCTCGCCTTCAGCGGCGACAATGGCGCGCCGCTGATCCGCTATCACATTGCCGACCAGGGAGGCATCTACAGCTTCGAAGCGATGCGCGCCAGGCTCGCGGAGTTCCAGTTCGATCCGGAGACCGCCTTGATGCAGGCCGGGCTCGGCCGCGCGCGCCGGCTGCCTTTCGTCTACGTGTTCGGGCGGGCCAATTTCACCGTGTCGTTCTTCGGAGCGAACATCTTCCCGGAGACCATCAGTCTCGCGCTCGAGAAGCCGAGCCTCAGCCGCTGGACGACCGGCAAGTTCGTGATGGAGGTGAAGGAGGGCCTGGCCGAGCGGCCGCGCTTCACCGTCGCGATCGAGCTGGCCGACAAGGAAGCCGCCGATCCCACCCGCATCGAGCTGGCCGAGCGCGAGATTCTTGACACGCTGCTCGCGCATAACAGCGAATACGCGAACTACGTGTCGAAAGAGGATCAGCAGCCGATAGTGTCGCTGTGGTCGAAGGGGCACCCGGACTATTTCCCCGTCGGCGTTAAGCATCGCTACAGCAGGCGCTGACGTAGCTGGGCGCTGAAACATACTCTGTGTCACCCGGGCCTTGAGCCGAGGCCTATGCGGTCTCGATACATGCGCCAGTGCGGCCACGGGTCCAGCTCGTGCCGCGCTTGGCCGGGATGGCAGCGCGAGAGGTTGCGTGAGGCGCTTACCCTCGCTCGTACAGCTTCGAAAGAACGTCGCCCCAGCGTTCGCGGATCTTGTGGCGCCTGATCTTCAATGACGGCGTCAGCATCGCATTGTCGATGGTGAAGCCCTCCGGCAGGACCGCGAAGCGGCGGATGCGCTCGAGGGGCGCGAGCGTGCCGTTCACGCGCTCCACCGCCGCGCCCACCGCGCGATTGAAGGCGGGGTTCTCAGCCAATGCCGCGAGATCGCTCGACACGTCGTTGCGCCTGGTCCAATCCTTCGCGAAATCGGCGTCCGGAACGATCAGTGCCACCAGATGCGGGTGGCGGTCGCCATGCACCATGGCCTGGGCGACCTCCGGCTGCAGGACCAGGAAACCCTCCACCCGCGCCGGCGAGACATTGTCTCCGCCCGAGAGGACGATAATGTCCTTCTTGCGGTCGGTGATCCTGAGATAGCCCTCGGCATCGAACTCGCCGATATCCCCGGTATAGAGCCAGCCGTCGCCGATGGCGCGCGCCGTCGCCTCGGGATCGCGCCAATAACCCTTCATGATGGCCTCGCCCTTCACCAGGATCTCGCCGTCATCGGCGATCCGCGCCTCCAGCCCGTCGAAGATGGGGCCGACGGTGTCGATCTTGATCTTCTTCGGACGGTTGGCGCTGATGACCGGAGAGGCCTCGGTCTGGCCGTAGCCCTGCAGCAGCGGAACGCCGAGCGCCAGGAAGAACACGCCGATCTCGTAGTTGAGGGCGGCACCGCCGGAAACGAACGCCTTCAGGCGTCCGCCGAAGCGCTTGCGCACCTTGCGCCGCACCAGCAACTCGCAGGCCAGGTTCTGGACGCGCTCCTTGAAAGTCAGGCTGCCCGGCTGCTCGTAGTTCTTGCGCCCCAGGCGGTAGGCAAGATCGAACATCCTGCGCTGGAACGGCGTCGCCTTGGCGAGGCCGCGCTGGATGCGCTGGTGCATCGCTTCATAGAGCCGCGGCACGGCCGTCATGATGGTCGGCTTGGCTTCCGCCATGTTCTCGGTGAGCTTGTCGATGCTCTCGGCGTAGTAGATCTGAGCGCCGATGGAGATCGGCAGGAACTGGCCGGCCGTATGCTCATAGGAGTGCGACAGAGGCAGGAAGGACAGGAATACGTCGTTGCCCATGCCGACTTCCTGCAGCAGGCGGTAGGCGCCCTTGATGTTGCACAGGATCGAGCCGTGGGTCAGCATCACGCCCTTCGGCACGCCGCCGGTGCCGGAGGTGTAGATGATGCAGCAGGTTTCGTCGCGCGCCAGGGCGCCGATGCGCTCCTCGATCTCGGAATCGAGCTTGGCGTCGCCGAGGCTCATGGCCTCGCCCCAGCTCAGGAACCGGAGGGGAAGCTGCTGCGTCTGGTTCAGACTCTCCATCGCGATGAGGAAGTTCAGCTCCGGCGCCAGCATGGCGGCAGGCAAGGTGCGCTTCGCGATGGACGTGTTCGATATGATGACACCGCGCGCGCCGCTATGGGTCAGGACGTGCCGGTTGTCATCCACGGTGTTGGTTGCGAAGGCCGGCACCGTGATCGCCCCGACCGACATGATGGCAAGGTCTGAGATCAGCCATTCGGGCCGGTTCTCCGCGATCAGCGCCACGCGGTCGCCCGGCTTGACGCCCAGTGCGATCAGGCCGCGCGCCAGGGCCCGCACGTCCGCAGCGACGCGCGACCAGCGCATCGGATGGAACGCACCATCCTCCTTGCGCCAGAGGAACGACTTGTCGGCGAGCTTCTGCGCCTGGTCGAAGAACAGCCGCGGCAGGCTGGAGATTGCATCGTAGTTCATGGATGCTCCTCGACCGGAACGGCGCCGAACGCGGCGGGGTAGCAAACGGTTCCCTTGGCGCGCAGAGCCCCGGGTTTCAGTTCCAGGGCCATGAAGGCGTTGCCGGGATAGGGCGAGCGCAGGCCCCGCGCGACGGCGGCGGAGAAGCCGAAGCGCTGATAGAACTTTGGGTCGCCGACCACGATGATGGCGGCCAGGCCGCGGGCCGTACAGGCCTTGATCCCCGCTTTGGCTAGGGCCGTGCCAATGCCCATTCCCTGACGCTCGGGCCGGACGGCGAGGGGCGCGAGCGCGGCGGCTTCGGTCACCCGGCCCATGCTGCCCGCGATGGGGAGGCGGCTGAACAGGATCTGCCCGACCAGCTCCCCGCCTTCCGCGACGGCGACCAGCGAGACGAGGGCATCGCCATCCGCCCGCAAGCGATCGACCAGGTCGGCCTCTGCCCGTTGGCCAAAGGCATGCGCCACGATATCCCGGATATGCGGGACATCGCCCGGCTGCTCGACACGGACCACGACCGGCGCGCTCATGTCGCGGGCTCTGCGCGGAACTGGCGATGAAAATGGCGGGATGAAGTCATTGCGGTACTGTTTTGTGACAGTTGGCTCACTTGGCGCGGCGGCGGGTGTTCCCATATAAATCAGGTCAAGCCAAATGCCAAAGCCCCTGCTCAGGACATCATCAGGATCCCAGCCATGACCCCCGACCAAGGCGCCACCGCGCAAGCCCTCCCGACCTGGAACCTCGGCGATCTCTATGCCGGCCCGGAAGCACCGGAAGTGGAGCGCGACCTGAAGGAGGCCGGCACCAAGGCGGCCGCGTTCCGGCGGCAATACGAAGGCAACCTGGCAGGCCTCGGCGGCGCGGATTTCCTGGCGGCGATCCTGGCCTATGAAGGTATCCAGGAGACGCTCGGCCGGGTGATGAGCTACGCTCAGTTGCTTTATGCGGGCGACATGTCCAATCCCGAATACGGGCGGTTCCAGCAGAACATCAACGAGCGCGCCACGCAGATCTCGCTCGAGATCTTGTTCTTCACGCTGGAAATCAACAAGCTCTCCGATCCGGACATGGGTGCGAAGCTGGAACATGAGCCGCTGCGGCGCTACCAGCCCTGGCTGGACAATGTGCGCGCGTTCCGCCCGCACCAGCTTCCCGACGACCTGGAGAAGATGCTGCACGAGCGGGACGTGGTCGGGCGGCAGGCCTGGATGCGCCTGTTCGACGAGACCATGGCGGACTTGCGCTTCGAGGTCGAGGGCAAGAAGCTGACCAGCAACGAGGCGCTCAATCTGCTCTACGAGCGGGACGGGGCCAAGCGCAAGGCCGCAGCCGATGCGGTCGCCAAGGGCCTGACGGAGAACAAGCGCATTTTCGCGCTGGTGACCAACACCCTCGCCAAGGAGAAGGAGATCGACGACAAGTGGCGCAAGTTCGCCCGCCCGGTCTCCTCGCGCAACCTCGCCAACCAGGTCGAGGACGAGGTGGTGGACGCGCTGGTCGCGGCGGTGAAAACGGCGTATCCCAAGCTCTCGCACCGCTATTACAAGCTCAAGGCCAGGTGGCTGGGCCTGCCGAAGCTCAACTACTGGGACCGCAACGCGCCGCTGCCGGATGACGACGACCAGCCGATCGCGTGGAATGAGGCGCGGTCGCTGGTGCTGAACGCTTATGATGCCTTCTCGCCCAAGCTGGCGGAGGTCGGCCGGGCCTTCTTCGACAAGGGCTGGATCGACGTGCCGCCGCGGCCGGGCAAGGCGCCCGGCGCTTTCGCGCATCCGACGGTGCCCAGCGCGCATCCCTATCTGCTGCTGAACTATCACGGCCGCACGCGCGACGTGATGACCCTGGCGCATGAGCTTGGGCATGGCGTGCACCAGGTGCTGGCCGCGCCGCAAGGGGCGCTGCTGTGCGACACGCCCCTGACGCTGGCGGAGACGGCTTCGGTGTTCGGCGAAATGCTGACCTTCCAGGCGCTGCTGAAGCGTGAGACCGATCCCGAGGAGCGCAAGGTCCTGCTCTCCGGCAAGGTCGAGGACATGCTGAACACCGTGGTGCGCCAGGTCGCGATGCACGAGTTCGAGCGGCGGCTGCATGACGCGCGGCGTGACGGCGAGCTGACGCCGGAGCAGGTCTCGGAGATCTGGCTCGCCACGCAGCGCGAGGCGCTGGGTGACGGCGTCGACCTGCCGGACGGCACCGGATATGCCATCTATTGGGCCTACATCCCGCATTTCATCCACGTGCCGTTCTATGTCTATGCCTATGCGTTCGGCGACTGCCTGGTGAACTCGCTGTATGCGGCCTATCAGCAGGCCGAGACGGGGTTCGCGGAGAAGTACCTCGACATGCTGAAGGCGGGCGGCACCAAGCGGCACAAGGAACTGCTGGCGCCATTCGGACTCAATGCGGCCGATCCGGCATTCTGGTCCAAGGGCCTCGGCGTGATCTCCGGCTTCATCGACGAGCTGGAGACGATGGAGTGAAGGCCAGGGCTTCGTCATGACCGACGAGCGCAATTCCCTCGGCGGGCGCGTCATGCGCTATGCCCGCGTCGGCCGCGCGGTCGGCGGGCTGGCGGCGCGCGTGGCTGGCCAGCGCTATCTTGGATTCAAGGTCGACCGCGCCGAGAATGCCGCGGATCTGAAGTCCGCGCTCGGCGGGCTCAAGGGGCCGCTGATGAAGGTGGCGCAGATCATGGCCACCATCCCCGATGCCCTGCCCAAGGAATATGTGGAGGAACTGCAACAGCTCCAGTCCAACGCGCCGGCGATGGGCTGGCCGTTCGTGAAGCGCCGCATGGCGGCGGAGCTCGGCCCGAGCTGGCAAAGCAAGTTCAAGAGCTTCGAGCATAAGGCAGCGGCGGCGGCCTCGCTCGGGCAGGTGCATCGCGCGACCTCCCATGACGGGCAGGCACTGGCGTGCAAGCTGCAATATCCCGACATGGCGTCAGCGGTCGAGGCCGATCTTGCGCAGCTCAGCATCATCTTCTCGATCTACGAGCGATACGACCGGGCGATCCACACCAAGGAAATCCATGGGGAGATTGGCGACCGCCTTCGCGAGGAGCTGGATTACGAGCTGGAAGGGCGGAACATGGCGCTCTACCGCCGTATGCTGGCAGGCGAGAAGCATGTGCATCTGCCGGAGCCTGTGCTGGAACTTTCGACCAAGCGCCTGCTGACCATGAGCTGGATCGAGGGCAAGCCGCTCATGCAGGTGCTGGCAAGCAAGCCCTCGCTCGAGCTCAGGAACCAAATCGCCTACAACATGTTCCGCGCCTGGTACGTGCCGTTCTACGAATACGGCGTCATCCACGGCGACCCGCACCTGGGCAATTACACGGTGCGGCCGAACGGCGATGTGAACCTGCTGGATTTCGGCTGCATCCGGATTTTCGAGCCGAAGTTCGTGCAGGGCGTGATCGATCTCTACTATGCACTGCTCAACGACGACCGCGACCTCGCGGTGTCTGCGTATGAGGGCTGGGGCTTCAAGGGCCTCTCGCGCGAGGTGATCGACGTCCTCAACCGCTGGGCTCATTTCGTCTACGGCCCCCTGCTGGAGGACAAGGAGCGCAAGATCCAGGACGCCGAGACCGGCGTCTATGGCCGGGAGGTGGCGGAAGGCGTGCACGCGGAGCTGCGCCGCCTCGGCCCGGTCACGCCGCCGAAGGAGTTCGTCTTCATGGACCGCGCCGCCATTGGTCTCGGGTCGGTGTTCATGCACCTGAAGGCCGAGATCAACTGGTATCGCCTGTTCCACGACCTCATCACCGGCTTCGACGTCAAGGCGCTGGAGAAGCGCCAGAGGGCCGCGCTCAAGGACGCCGGCATCAGGAAGCAACGTTAGACATCATCTGGGAATCACGATCATGGCACTGACATTCTATTTCGGCTCCGGCTCGCCCTTTGCCTGGAAGGTGTGGCTGGTCCTGGAGCACAAGGAAATTCCATATACGGCGAAGCGGCTGTCCTTCGACCAGGAGGAGCACAGATCGCCGGAATTCCTGAAGATCAATCCGCGCGGCAAGGTCCCCGCGATCGTGGATGACGGCTTCGCGCTGTACGAGTCGAATGCCATCTGCGAATATCTGGAGGAGAAGTATCCGCAGAATCCGCTGCTGCCGAAAGATGCGCAGGACCGCGCGTTGGTGCGGCGGCTGGTCGGTGAAGCGGATGACAGCCTCTACAAGGTGGGCAGCACGCTGATGGACAAGGTGCTGTACGTGCCGGCCGAGGAGCGCGACCAGCAGCAGATCGCGGAAGCAAAGGAAGCGGTGCTGGCCGAGCTCGCATACTGGAACGGCTACCTGAATGGCGACTTCCTTGCCGGCCCGCTCACCCTGGCCGACTTCGCCGTCTATCCCTATCTGCGCATGCCGGTGCGGGTGGACGAACGCGTGCCCGGGCTGGGTGTCAAGACCGTGGACATGCCGGTTGCGGTCGCCGCCTGGATGGAGCGCATTGAGGCGCTGCCCTATTTCGGCAAGACCATTCCGCCGCACTGGAAGGAGTAGGAGCGAGGCGGGCAGGGAGCCGTTTCACACTAACCCGTTGTTTCGCCCGCCTTGTTCGCCTTGGCCAAACTGTGCAATATGCGCGCGCCTGCGGATGGGTGAGTAGATTCGACGCGGGCCGGTGGTCGAGAATCCGCCAATCGATGGGGAGAATCGCACATTCAGGCGGGATGAAGGCGCTAACCTGGAGGTCTGACTTCGGGGGAAACACCAGATGTGCGAACCGGGGGAGAGAGCATGAAAATCGGCGTGGCGAAAGAGCGGCGGCCTAGCGAAAAGCGCTGCGCGGTTTCTCCCGATACGATCAAGAAATACGTGGGTCTGGGCGCGGAAGTGCTGGTGGAAACCGGCGCCGGCGAGGGCTGCTCCATTCCGGACAGCGCCTTCGAGGCGGCGGGCGCCAGGATCGCGCCGGATGCGCGAGCGGCGCTTTCCGACGCCGAGGTGGTGCTGAAGGTCCAGCGGCCCCTGACGGCGGCCGAGGGCGGGCCGGACGAGCTTTCCTTCATGAAACGGGGTGCGATGCTGGTCGCCAGTCTCAATCCCTATGGCGCGAAAGACCAGATCGGCACCTATGCCCAGGCCGGCATCATCGCCTGCGCCATGGAACTGATGCCGCGCATCAGCCGCGCCCAGAACATGGACGTGCTCTCGTCGCAGTCCAACCTCGCCGGCTACAAGGCGGTGCTCGACGCGGCGGCGGAGTTCGGGCGCGCCTTCCCGATGATGATGACGGCGGCCGGCACCATCGCGCCGGCCCGCGTGTTCGTGATGGGCGTTGGCGTCGCGGGCCTGCAGGCGATCGCGACCGCGCGGCGCCTGGGCGCCATCGTCTCGGCGACCGACGTGCGGCCGGCCACCAAGGAGCAGGTGGAAAGCCTCGGCGCTACTTTCGTCGCGGTGGAGGACGAGGAGTTCAAGCAGGCCGAGACGGCCGGCGGCTACGCCAAGGAGATGAGCGACGCTTACAAGGCGAAGCAGGCGGCCCTGGTTTCCGAGCACATCAAGAAGCAGGACGTCATTATCACCACCGCCCTGATCCCCGGCCGCAAGGCACCGGTGCTGGTCACCGAGGACATGGTGAAGAGCATGAAGCCGGGCTCGGTCATCGTCGACCTGGCGGTGGAGCAGGGCGGCAACTGCCCCCTCTCGGAAGTCGGCAAGGTGGTCGAGAAGCACGGGGTGAAGCTCGTCGGTCACGCCAACGTGCCGAGCCGCCTCGCCGCCGATGCGAGCTCGCTCTATGCCAGGAACCTGCTGAACTTCCTGACGCTCCTGATCGACAAGGAGACCAAGGGACTCAAGATCAACTGGGAGGATGAGATCGTGAAGGGCGTGGCGCTGACCCGCGACGGCCAGATCATCCATCCGAACTTCAAGGCGTAAGGGAGAGCGCGCCATGGAAACGGCGACTGCCATGGAGACCGCGGGGCAAATGGCGGAAGGCATCCCCCACGCACCCTTCGTGTTCCTGTTCACGGTGTTCGTGCTGGCGTGCTTCGTCGGCTACTACGTCGTCTGGCGCGTCACGCCGGCCCTGCACTCGCCGTTGATGGCGGTCACCAACGGCATCTCCTCTGTCATCATCGTCGGCGCGCTGATCGCGGCCGGCCCCGCGGATTTCAGCTTCAGCCAGATCATGGGCTTCCTCGGGGTCGCGTTGGCCTCGGTCAACATCTTCGGCGGGTTCCTGGTGACCTATCGCATGCTCTCCATGTTCAAGAAGAAGGGCCGCTGAGGCGGATTCGGGGGAAACCAAGACATGAACGAGACCCTCACCGCCTTTCTCTACCTGATCGCATCGGTCTGCTTCATCATGTCGCTGCGCGGACTGTCCTCGCCGGAGACCTCGCGGGGGGGCCTGCTCTACGGCGTGGTCGGCATGGTGATCGCGATCGTCACCACAGTCGCGCTGCCGATCGTGCAGAGCTATTGGTGGATCATCGCGGGCATCGTGGTCGGCGGGCTGGTCGGCACCGTGATTGCCCAGCGCATCCAGATGACGGCGCTGCCGCAACTCGTCGCCGCCTTCCATTCGCTGGTCGGCCTGGCGGCGGTCGCGGTCGCGGCGGCGGCCTTCTATGCACCGCACAAGTTCGGCATCGGCGAGGTCGGCGAGATCCATGCCGCCAGCCTGGTGGAGATGGGGCTGGGCGTCGCGGTCGGCGCTGTCACCTTCACCGGCTCGATCATCGCGTTCGCCAAGCTGCAGGCGCTGATGTCGGGTGCGCCGCTGGTGTTCGCGGGCCAGCACATCCTGAACGCGGCGCTGGGCATCGCGATCGTCGCGCTCATCGTCGCGCTCATCTTCGCGCAATCGCCGGCGGTGTTCTGGGCGCTGGTCGTGGTCTCGCTGCTGCTCGGCTTCCTGCTGATCCTGCCGATCGGCGGCGCCGACATGCCGGTCGTGGTCTCGATGCTGAACTCCTATTCCGGCTGGGCGGCCTGCGGCATCGGCTTCACCCTGTCCAACACCCTGCTGATCATCACCGGCGCGCTGGTCGGCTCCTCGGGCGCGATCCTCAGCTACATCATGTGCAAGGGCATGAACCGCTCGATCTTCAACGTGATCCTGGGCGGCTTCGGCACCGACAGCGGCGCGGCCGCGGCGGGCGCCAAGAGCGGAGACAAGCCGATCAAGGCGGGCAGCGCGGAGGACGCGGCCTTCATCATGAAGAACGCCTCCAGCGTCATTATCGTGCCCGGCTACGGCATGGCGGTCGCACAGGCCCAGCACGCGCTGCGCGAGATGGCGGACCTCCTGAAGCACGAGGGTGCGAAGATCTCCTACGCCATCCATCCGGTGGCGGGCCGTATGCCGGGCCACATGAACGTGCTGCTGGCCGAGGCCAACGTGCCGTATGACGAGGTGTTCGAGCTGGAGGACATCAACCGCGATTTCGCGCAGGCGGACGTCGCCTTCGTAATTGGCGCCAACGACGTCACCAATCCGGCGGCCAAGACCGACCCGAAGAGCCCGATCTACGGCATGCCGATCCTGGACGTGGAGCAGGCGAAGACCGTGCTGTTCGTGAAGCGGTCGATGGCCTCGGGCTATGCCGGCGTCGACAACGAGCTGTTTTTCCGCAACAACACCATGATGCTGTTCGGCGACGCCAAGAAGATGTGCGAGGACATCGTCAAGGCGCTGGGGTGAGCGTCAGGCCTGCGGCCTAGACCTGAGTGAGGGGCAGGGCCGTGGTTTCCTTGATCTTTTCCATCACGAAGCTCGACGACACGTCATTGAGCGCGATGCGCGCGATCAGCCGCTTGTAGAGCGCATCATAGCCGGCGACATCCGGCACCACCGCCTGCAGCAGATAGTCGATGTCACCCGTCATGCGGTAGACCCCGACGATTTCCGGGACATCGCGCACCGCTGCGGAAAATTTTTCCAGCCAGTTCGCCTCGTGATGGGCCGTGCGCACTGCGATAAACACGGTGAGCCCAAGGTTCAGCTTGGCCGCATCCAGCAGCGCGACCCGGGCGCGGATAATGCCCTCCTCCTCCAGGCGCTTGATACGGCGCCAGCAGGCATTACGCGACAGGTGCACCCGCTCTGAAAGATCATCCACGGACAGCGTGGCGTCCTTCTGCAATTCCCCCAGCAAGGCGCGGTCAATGGAATCTATCACGTATAGTGCTCGTGGTTTGGGATAGAATCTCATCATTTAGCACAAACGGGGAAAAAATGGGACAAATTTTCAAGTTGGACGGTGTATGGTCCCGTTCGTTGGATGGAGAAGAACATGCCGTTCCTGGACCGCGTCTTCCTGGCTCACCCGCGCACGGTGGGTGAAAGCTATCTGGAGCACGGCACCTTTGCGCTCCGGATTGCCGCGCGCCTGCTGATGGCGGGGATGGCGGCCCTGCTTCATGCGATCGTGCCGTGCCTGTGCGAGACCACGGCATCGCGCATCATCCTGGCGATGAACGCGGAGATCGTCGCCCGCCGCGCCAAGGCGAACCAGGCGCAAGGGGCGGCGCCGGTCTTCGGATTCGCCGAATACATCTGAGCCGCGCCCATCCGGGCCACCCTCTGCCGGCGTTTACTATTAGTTAGCCGAGTGTCGCCTATCCAAAGTCATAAGAACGGCTTTGGACGGGGACCTTCCATGATGGCGAATTTGAAGTTGCGCGCCCGGCTGATCCTGTCCGGGACGGCCATCCTGTTGACCGGATTTGCCGCCGCCGGCGGCTTTGCCGTCTGGGACTCGTTCGAACAGGCGACGGAAGAAGCGCGGCGCACGGTGACGGCGGTGGCCGAGGGAACGGCCCAGCAGGTCATCAACTTCATCCAGCCCGCGATCGACACGGCGGAGACCACCGCGCGGGTGGTCGAGGGCGCCCGCAAGGCGGGCGTGCCGCGCACCGCCTTGGCCGATATCGGCAGTTCGGTTGCGGCTGCAAACAAAAGGTTTGTCGGGATCACCATCGCCTTCGAGCCGAACGGCTATGACGGGCGGGATGCCGAATTCGTCGGCCAGGCGCCCTATCATGACGCGACCGGCCGCTACGTGCCCTATTACTTCAACAAGGCGGACGGAACGGTCGGGATCGAATCGCTGATCATGACCGCCGAGGGGGGCATCGAGGGCTGGTATCTGACGCCGCTCAAGAACAACCGCACCACCCTGGTGCCGCCCTACATCTATCCGGTCGAGGGCAAGGACGTCCTGATGTCCACCGTCAGCGTGCCGATCATGGCCGATGGCAAAGGCATAGGCATCGCCACCGCCGACTTCGATATGACCAAGCTGCAAGAGACGCTGGCGCAGATCAGGCCGCTGGGCTCCGGCGAGGTGATGCTGGTTTCCGATGCCGGCACCTGGAGCGCGACCGGCGATCCCAAGGCGCTCGGCCAGCCAGTCGCCGATACCGATCCCGTCAAGGCGTGGCTCGGCAGGGACCAGATGGTCCAGGGCGACGCGAACGGCTATGCGTATTTCGTGATGCCGGTCCAGTTCCGCGGTCCGGCCGAGATCTGGCGCGTCGTCATCCGCGTGCCGGAGAGCGCGATCATCGGCGGGGCCGTCGACACGGCGATCATGATCGGCGCCGTCATCGTCGGCGTGCTGCTGGCCGGCGTGGCCCTGTTCTGGTGGCTCGGCAACGCGATCGCGAAGCCGGTGGTGCGCGTCTCGGCGGCCACCGACGCGATCGCGGCGGGCGACCTGGAAGGCGCGGTCCCGGGCACCGAGCGCGCGGACGAGCTGGGCGACCTGGCGCGCGCCATCGGCGTGCTGCGCGATGGCCAGAAGGAGCGCCGCCGCCTCGCGAAGGAGCAGGAGGAAAGCAAGCGTGCGGCCGAGGAGGAGCGCCGGCGCACCATGATCGGCCTGGCCGAGAAGCTGGATGCGACCGTCACGCGCGTGCTGGGCACGGTCGAGATGTCGGTGAAGGGCCTCCAGGAGGACGCCCAGGCAATGAGCCGCATCGCGAGCGAAAGCTCCAGGCAGGTCGTCGCCGTGTCGTCAGCGACGCAACAGGCTTCCGCCAACGTCCAGACCGTCGCCGCGGCGTCGGAGGAACTGTCGGCCTCCATCGCCGAGATCAGCGGCCAGGTCACGAAGAGCTCCTCGGTTGCCCGCGAAGCCGTGGGCGACATCGGGCAGGCGAACGACACGATGAGCAGCCTCGTCACCTCATCCGAGAGGATCGGCGACGTGATCAGGCTCATCAATGACATCGCCGAGCAGACCAACCTGCTGGCGCTCAATGCCACGATCGAAGCGGCGCGCGCCGGCGAGGCGGGCAAGGGCTTCGCGGTCGTCGCCTCGGAGGTGAAGAACCTCGCCAACCAGACCTCGAAAGCGACGGAGGAGATCACCGGGCAGATCTCCGCCATGCGCAATGCGACCGAGGAGGTAGCCAAGGCGATGGAGAACGTCACGCATACGATCCGGCAGATCGACGAGATCTCCGGCTCGATTGCGGCGGCGGTCGAGCAGCAATCCGCCGCCACGCGCGAGATCTCCGGCAACGCGCAGCAGGCCGCGCGCGGCACGCAGGACGTCAGCGACAATGTCACCGGGGTGGCTGACGCCGCGAGCCAGACCGGCGAGTCGGCACAGCGCGTGCTGGACGCGACGGAAACGCTGGCGCAGGAGACGTCGGCCCTCGCCCGGGAGGTTGAGACCTTCATCGCTCAGGTGCGGAGCGCCTGATCCGGGGGCGCCTGGCCGCGGGCACGCGGCAAGGAATCGTAAACCATATTCCCGTTAGGATTGCGGCGCGCATGCGCTCTAGGGGCGCCAGAATATGTGCGTTTCGGTCGAGTCTTGGGCTGGAAAGTATCAGCGTCTGCGTGTAGACGTTTTTCCTGGGGGGCCAGGTTCTGCCAGTGAATATGCCGATGCCGGACAAGTTGTTGCTCATCAACGCCTCGATCGCGAATCGGGCGGTGTTCAAGATCACTTTCAAGGGACGCCGTGACATCCAGGCCGCGCGTGACGCGGGCGAGGCGATGCGCTTCGCCGACCGCACGCCGCCCGACCTGATCGCTCTGGATATCGGCGATGACCAGGACGCCGGGATCGTGCACGGCATGATCAGGCACTTCCGCAACGCCCCGGTGACGCGGAGCACGCCCATCGTGCTGCTCGCCGGGGCGGCGCAGGAATCGATCGCGATCCGCGGCCTCGCGCTGGGTGCGGTCGACTTCATCGTGAAACCGCTCAGTCCGCTGGTCCTGGCCGCGCGCGTCCAGCGCCACCTCGACCTCAAGCAGGAGCGCGATTCCCTGGCGCATCATTCCGGCATCGATCAGGTCAGCGGCGTCGCCAGCCTGTCGCACTTTGACGCCCATGCCGATCGCGAATGGCGCCGGGCGCTGCGGCACCACGGCAAGGTCTCGGTCGCGGTGATCGATATCGACAATTTCCGCACCTACAACGAACAGCACGGCTACATCGCCGGCGATGAGGTGCTGCGGCAGTTGGCTGGCGCGCTGGCGGACGAGATCCGCCGTCCGTCCGACCTGCTGGCGCGCTATCACGGCGACCAGTTCGTTGCCCTGCTGCCCGAAACCGACGGCACCGGCGCGGTCCACGTCGCCGACCGGCTGCTGACGCGGGTGCGCAATCTGCGCCTGCCTTTTGCCGACAACAATGGCGGCCATGTGACGGTGTCGATCGGCCTTGCCACATTGGAGCCGAAGTCGCGCGATGGGCTGCCGGAATTCCTCAGCCTCGCCGCCGATGCGCTGTCCGGAGCCAAGCAAGGCGGCCGCAATCAGCTTAAGACGCTGCCCTAGAAGTCACAGCTAATTCGGTCGCGAGGGCTGCCGGAATTGGCTAGGGTCCGCCCCGTGCCCGCCCACGACTCGGAACTCCTGAATGCAAGAGCTCGGTCCGCTGATCAAAGCCGCAATCCTCGGCATCGTCGAAGGCCTCACCGAATTCCTGCCGATCTCCAGCACCGGGCACCTGATCCTCGCCGGGGAACTGCTCGGCTTCAACGACGAGAAGGGCAAGGCCTTCCTGATCATGATCCAGACCGGCGCGATGCTGGCTGTGATGTGGCAGTACCGCGCCAGGTTCTGGGGGCTGACGACCGGCCTGTTCACGCGGCGCGAGGATCAGATCTTCATCGGCAAGCTGTTCGTCGCCTTCCTTCCAGCCGCGATCGTCGGGTTGCTGTTCGGCGGCCTGATCAAGGCGCATCTGTTCGGGTCGGTGCCGGTCGCGCTTGCGCTGATCGCCGGCGCCTTCGTCATCCTCGCGGTGGAGCGCTTCTACAAGAGCTGGCGGGTGGAAAGCGTCGATGCCATGACCTGGCGCGATGCCTTCCTGGTGGGCGTGGCGCAGTGCTTCGCGCTCATTCCCGGCGTGTCTCGCGCGGGCGCCACCATCATCGGGGGCATGCTGTGCGGCCTGTCCCGCAAGGCGGCGACCGAGTTCTCGTTCTTCCTGGCGGTCCCGACACTGATCGCCGCCGGCGGCTATGACCTTGCCAAGCTCGGCGGCGAGTTCTCCATCGCCGATCTCGAGATCCTGGCGGTCGGGCTGGTCGTCTCCTTCATCTCGGCGCTGATCTGCATCCGGTGGCTGCTGCGCTACGTGGCGAGCCACACCTTCAACGTGTTCGCCTGGTACCGCATCGTGCTGGGCGCGATCATCCTGATCGTGATGTGGTAGCCTAAAACAGATCGGGGCCGGCAAGCCGACCCCGACGAACGTTATCGATCTCGCGCTGAGGCTAGTAGCCTTCGCGCTCCAGGCGCTTGCGCAGCAACTTCCGGTGACGCCGCACAGCTTCCGCCTTTTCCCGTGCCTTGCGCTCGGAGGGCTTCTCGTAGTTCCGGCGCATCTTCATTTCGCGGAAAATACCCTCGCGCTGCATCTTCTTCTTCAGCGCGCGCAGGGCCTGGTCGACATTGTTGTCACGGACGAGGACTTGCACGGTTGACTCAGCTCCTATCTCTGTCATCGGCCAATCCCGCGATCGGCCGGTTGAAACCGCAAAAAAACATCGGGCGACGAAAGCCGCCCGTTGATTGGCGGGGTGTGTAGCACAGGCCGGTGCGGTTGTGAAGGCCTCACGGGACTTTCGATGGCAGCGATTCTGCCCCATATTTCAAGGGGAAAGGGAGAAATCGGCAGATGGCCATCCTGAAGATTGCGCGCATGGGACACCCGGTCCTGAAGGTCCGGGCCGAGCCGGTATCCGATCCGAAATCCCATGAAATTCAACAGCTTGTCCGGGACATGATGGAGACCCTGGAGGATGTCGGCGGGATCGGCTTGGCGGCGCCCCAGGTCCATGTCTCCCAGCGGGTGGTGATCTTCTTCGTCCCGGGGGAGCGGCGCGCCGCTGGAGGGGAACCGGCGGAGGACATCCCCCTGACCGTGCTCATCAACCCGGAGATCGAACCACTGTCGGAGGAGAAAGCGTCGGGGGTCGAGGCGTGCCTGTCGGTTCCGGGCCTTGCAGGATCGGTGCCGCGCTACACCCATATCCGCTACCGTGCGCTGGACCTCCAGGGCCGCATGTTCGAGCGGGAGGCCAGGGGCTATCATGCGCGGGTGGTGCAGCATGAGTGCGATCACCTGGACGGCATCCTCTATCCGATGCGGATGACGGATCTCTCCCACCTCGCGTTTGTCGAGGAATTGCGCCGGTTCGGCGACGGCCAGCAGATCGAGGAGGACTAGGCCATGACCTATGACCGCGACGCCGACCGGCTCGCGCTGCTGGAGGCGACCCTCTCGCACGCGGCCTTCGACGGCTGGTCGCAGAAGGCGTTCGACATGGGCGCAAAGGATGCCGGGATTCCCGCTGATCGCGCGCTCAATGCGTTTCCCGGCGGCATGGCCGAGCTGCTCGCCTTCTACCATGAGGTCGAGGACCGCCACATGCTGGAGGCGATGGCGCGCGCCAATGTCTCGGACATGCGCGTGCGCGACCGCATCGCCTTCGCCGTGAAGGCGCGGCTGCAGCGGAACATGCGGCATCGCGAGGCGATCAAGTCGGCGTGCAGCTTTCTCGCCATGCCGCACAACGCGGCGCTGGCGTTACGCGTGCTCTATCGAACCGTGGATGCGATGTGGTACGGCGCGGGCGACACGGCGACCGATTTCAATTTCTACACCAAGCGCGCGCTGCTCGCCGGGGTCTATTCCTCGACCGTGCTCTACTGGCTGAACGACAAGTCGACGGGCGCGGCGGACACCTGGGCCTTCCTCGATCGCCGCATCGAGGAGGTCATGCAGGTGCCGAAGGTGATAGGCAAGTTCGGCGGCATGGCCAGCCGGTTCCCGAATCCGTTCCGCGTCGCGCAGCGCATGCGCCCACGTGGGTTCCGCGCCAGGTCAGCGCGCGGCTGATCGCGCGATGGAGGGCGCCACGCTGACGGAAGGCAAAGCGGGAACCGGCCGGGTCGGCTTCGATCCCATCCTGACCGGCCTATCGCACGGCCATCCGGTGATGGTCTATGACGGCGCATGCAATCTCTGCAACGGCTGGGTGCGCTTCGCCCTGAAGCGCGATCGCAAGGAGCGCTTGAAGTTCCTCGCCGCGCAATCGCGGCGGGGCCAGGAATTCCTGAAGCGCAACCGCCTGCCCGCGGACGATTTCGACAGCTTCTATCTGGTCGAGAACGCGGTCATCCTGCACAAGTCGCGCGGCTTCTTCGGCATGGTTCAGTATCTGCGCTGGCCCTGGCCATGGCTCGCGATGCTCTCGGTCCTGCCGACCGGCCCGCTCGACCGTCTCTATGACGTCATCGCCCGGAACCGCTATCGCTGGTTCGGCCGGCGGGATTTGTGCCTGGTCGCCGACCAGACGCGGGCGGAGCGTTTCCTGTAGCCTCAGACCATCAGATCGTACGGATGCTTCCATCCCGGCAGCGCGCTGATGTCGGCGAGCCAACGCTGGACGTGCGGCCAGGGCGCCAGGTTGATGCCGGCTTGGTCCGCCCAATAGAGATAGCCGCAGCAGGCGAGGTCGGCGACGGTCGGCATGTCGCCCAGCAGGAACTTGCGCTCCGCGAACTCGCCCTCCATGCGGTCGAGATCGGCGAGCGCGCGGGCGCGCAGCCAATCCAGCACCTCCGGCTTGGTGTCCGGCAGCCAGCGTCGGGCGAAGCGCAGGTTGGGGACGGAGATGCCGATGCGGTTCGCTTCCCAAAACAGCCATTCGCGCACCTGGTCGTGGTCGACCGCGTCGCGGCCGTAGAACTTGCCTGTGCGCTGCGCGAGATGGAGCAGGATGGCGTTCGACTGCACGTAGGGCTGTCCGCGGTCGACCAGCACCGGCACCTCGCCGTATTTGCTCACCTGCCGGAACTCGGCCGGGCGCCGGTCGCGCGGCAACTGGATATCGACGGGACGGTATTCGTGCGGCGTCTGGGTCAGGCTTAGCATCAGCCTGACCTTGTACGAATGGCCTGACTCGCGATTGCCGTAGAGGACGAATTCCAAGGGGCACCTGTGCGGCGGAGCGCTCTCGCCCCATCCTAGCGCGGTTCGAAGGCCGCGTGCATCCGTTTCGCGACCAGTTCCTGCAGGCGCCACAGGAAAGGGTCGTGGATGCCAAGCTCCTCGCATTTGAGCACGGTTTCCAGCAGGTATTCCGCGCTGGCGCCTGCTTCGCCGCAGGCGCTCGCGATATGATCGGCGACGATCTCGTCGGGAATGCGGCCGGCGTAGCGCTCGCTCTCCTGGTTGACCACGAATGCCAGCGCGCGCACCGGCCCTCGCATGCCGGTCAGCTTCACCCAGCGCGGGCGATAGCCGTTGCCGCCCATCTCGCGCCTCCAGACGGCGGCCACCTTTTCGCGCACGCCTGGCGCCGCGATGCGGTAGGCCACGCCGCGGCAAGCGCCGCCGCGATCGAGCGCCAGCATCAGCCCGGGGCGATGGCGCGAGCCGCGATAGCGCCATTGCCAGAGGCAGAAGCGCCGATGCCAGCCTTTGAGCAAAGCGGGTCGACTCTCGGTGAAGTCCAGCTCCGGCTTCCACATCAGCGAGCCGTAGCCGAACAGCCACAGATCGCCTTCGTCATGCTCCAGGAGGATGCGATCCAGCCAGGCGGTGACTTCGCCGTCGCCGAGTTGCTTGTGCGCGCCAGGATCGTCCTTCACCGGATCGGGGAAGCACGCCGCAATCATGTCCCGGGTGAGGGAAGGCCGGCGCGGAATTCTCATGACCTGGCGCGGCGCGTTGGAGCCGGCCCCGGAGCGCGCCGCATCTCCACCTCGCGCAGGGCGAAGGCCGTCTCCATGGAAGTGATATTGCCGACCGGGCGCAGCACGGTCTTCACGAACGCGTCATAGTCCTCGAGGTCGTCGACCAAAACACGAAGCATGTAGTCGCGCTGCCCGGTCATCAGGAAGCACTCCTGGACCTGCGGCGCCTGGCTGACGGCGCGTTCGAACTTCTCGATCGCGTCGTCGCTGTGGATGCCGAGCTTGATCTCGACGAGCGCCATCATCTTGCGCCCCAGCTTGCGGCGATCCACCTGCGCGGTGTAGCCGGTGATGTAGCCTTCCTCCTCCAGGCGGCGCCAGCGCCGGAGACAGGGCGATTGGGAGAGTCCGACCTCGTCCGACAACTCCGCCAGGGTGAGGCGGCAATTCCGCTGCAGCGCCGCCAGGATTCTCTGGTCCAGGGCGTCCAGGTCAGGATTGGCAGGATTTTGCGTCACGCGGGGATTATTGGCAAAATTTGCCGCAAAGGTCAATCCGGGCGGCGTGTTAGGTGCCTCTTTGCGTCGACCCCAGCGTAACTTGGTTAACAGAGTCGCGCTCGATCCTGGAGACCACTGATGAAACAGCAAGCCTATCACAAGCGCTTTGTGGGGACCCACAAGCTCAGCCCCGAGACACTGATGATGAGCTACGGCTATGACCCGAAGCTCTCCGAGGGCGCGGTCAAGCCGCCGCTCTTCATGAGCTCCACCTTCGCCTTCCGCTCGGCGGAAGAGGGCGCGCATTTCTTCGACGTGACCGCCGGCCGGGTGAAGCTGAACACGGAGGAGACGGCGGGCCTCGTCTATTCCCGCTTCAACAATCCGAACCTGGAGGTGTTGGAGGACCGTATCTCCATCCTGGAGGAGGCGGATGACGCCTGCGTCTTCTCCAGCGGCATGTCGGCGATCACCACGGCAGCGATGGCCTTTCTGCGTCCCGGCATGTCGATGGTGATGTCGAAGCCGATCTATGGCGGCACCTCGTCGCTGTTCTCCAGCTTCTTCCCGGATTTCGGCATCACGGTGGTGCCGATGACCGACGGGCTGAGCGTCGAGGGCATCACGTCGGCCATGAACGAGGGGGCGCGCCACGGACAGCTCGGCATGGTGCTGATCGAGACCCCGGCCAACCCGACCAACACGCTGATCGATATCAGCCTGGTCGGTGGGCAGTGCCTGCAGCATGGGCTGCGCACGGGGCACAAACCGATCCTGTTGGTGGACAACACGTTCCTCGGCCCGATCCACCAGAAGCCGATCCTGCACGGCGCCGACCTTGTCGCCTATTCGGTGACAAAGTACCTCGCCGGCCACAGCGACCTGGTCGCGGGCGCGGTGGCGGGGCGCGAGGACCTGATGTTCGCCGTGCGCAAGCTGCGCGGCCTCCTGGGCACGCAGCTCGATCCGCACAGCGCCTGGCTCATCAGCCGCTCGCTGGAGACGCTCAGCCTGCGCATGGAGCGCGCGAACCACAGCGCGCGTATCATCGCGGAGCGCCTGCGCGCCCATCCGATGGTGGAGAGCGTGAACTATCTCGGCTTTCTTGAGCCAGGCACGCGCGAGGCGGAGGTGTTCCGGAAGCAATGCCATAGCGCCGGCTCGACCTTCGCGTTCAACGTGAAGGGCGGGCGGGAGACGGCCTTCCGCATCCTCAACCGGATCCAGTTGATCAAGCTGGCGGTCAGCCTGGGCGGGACGGAATCGCTGATCTGCCACCCGGCCTCTACCACCCATTCCGGGATCAAGGCGGAGGAGCGCAAGGCGCTCGGCATCACCGAGGGCACGATCCGCCTGTCGATCGGCGTGGAGGATCCGGGCGATCTGCTCGCCGACCTGGAGCAGGCCATGCAGGACGCCTAGACGCGATCGAAGGTGAGGGGGGACGGATAGATGGCTCAAACGGCGAATGTGCCGGCAGCGCTTGGCGCCCGGCCCTTTCCGATCGAGGTGCTGCGGGATATCGAGCGCAAGATCCTCTGGCTATCGACCCAGATCATCCATCACGCCAATCACGAGCGCGACAGCGACGACGGGCTGAAGGTCGGCGGGCACCAGGCCTCGTCCGCCTCGCTGGTCACGATCATGACCGTGCTCTATTTCGCGATCCTGCGCCCGCAGGATCGCGTGGCGGTCAAGCCGCACGCCTCGCCCGTGTTCCACGCCATCCAGTACCTGCTGGGCAATCAGAGCGTGGACATGCTCAAGAGCTTCCGTGCATTCGGCGGGGCGCAATCCTATCCATCACGCACCAAGGATGTGGACGACGTGGATTTCTCCACCGGCTCGGTCGGGCTCGGCGTCGCCATGACCTCCTTCGCCAGCCTGGTGCAAGACTATATCCGCGCCCATGGCTGGGGACGGCACTGGCCGGAGGGGCGCATGGTCGCTCTCGTGGGCGACGCCGAGCTGGACGAGGGCAACATCTACGAGGCGCTCATCGAAGGGTGGAAGCACGGTCTGCGCAACACCTGGTGGGTGGTGGACTACAACCGGCAGAGCCTGGATGCCGTGATCTCCGCGCCGCTGACCGGCAAGCTGACCACCGTGTTCGAGAACATGGGCTGGCGCGTCGTCACTGTGAAGTATGGCAAGCGCCTGCAGGCCTTGCGTGCGCAGCCGGGCGGGCAGGCGATCCTCGACTGGATCGATGCATGCGACAACGATCTCTACTCCGCGCTGACGTTCCAGGGCGCAGCCGGCTGGCGCGCGCAATTGGCGGAGGACCTGGTCGACGGGCAAGCGCGCGGCCTCATCGATGCGATGGATGACGACACGCTCGGGGCCACCATGACGGATCTCGGCGGCCATTGCGTGGAAAGCCTGCTGGAGGCGTTCGAGGAGGCGACCACCACCGATCAGCCGGTCTGTTTCATCTGCTACACGATCAAAGGCTTCGGCTTGCCATTGGCGGGTCACAAGGACAACCACGCCGGCCTGATGACGCCGGAGCAGATGCGGGGCTTCAAGGCTGCCAACAACATCCTCGACGGGCAGGAATGGTCGAAGACGGCGGGGCTCAACCGCGCGGAGCGCGAACTCGAGGCGTTGCTGGCCGAGACGCCGTTCAACGCGAAGGGGCGGCGGCGCCTGAGTGCCGAACGGATCGAGATCGGCACGCTTCCCCTGCCGCCGATCAAGGGCGCCATGTCCACCCAGCAGGGCTTCGGCCAGATCCTGGCGGAGATTGCCCGTGCTGGCGGCAGGCTGGCGGAGCGCATTGTCACCACCTCTCCGGACGTGACGGTTTCCACCAATCTCGGCCCCTGGGTGAATCGCCGCGGCGTCTTTGCCGTGCGCCAGCAGGAGGACGTGTTCCAGGCGCGCAAGCTGTTGTCGGCGCAACGCTGGGGCAAGGGGCCCGCGGGCCAGCACATCGAGCTTGGCATCGCGGAGAACAACCTGTTCCTGATGCTGGCGGCCATGGGCCTCAGCCATAGCATCTTCGGCGAGCGGCTGCTGCCGATCGGAACGCTCTACGATCCCTTCATCGCGCGCGGGCTCGATGCGCTGAACTATGCCTGCTACCAGGATGCCCGCTTCATCCTGGTCGCGACGCCATCGGGCATCACGCTGGCACCGGAGGGCGGCGCGCATCAATCCATCGGCACGCCGCTGATCGGCATGGCGCAGGATGGCATCGCGAGTTTTGAGCCATCCTATGTCGATGAGTTGGCCGTGATCATGGAATGGGCCTTGGAGTATATCCAGCGCGAACCCAGGACGGAGAAGGGCGACGCCTGGCTGCACGAGCGCGATGGCGGGTCTGTCTACCTGCGTCTTTCGACCCGCGCCATCGACCAGGTGCTGCGGCCGATGTCGCCGGCGCTGCGCCAGGGCATCATCCAGGGCGGCTATTGGATGCGCTCGCCGGCGGACGGTGCGAGATTAGCGATAGCTTTCACCGGCGCAGTGGCGCCGGAAGCCGCAACGGCGATGGGTGAATTGCTCGAGTATTTTCCCGGAGCGGGCCTGCTGGCGGTGACCTCGGCGGACCGGCTGAATGCCGGCTGGAAAGCGGCGCAGACCGCGCAGCAGCATGGGCAGGCGGCGGACTCCCATATTGAGCACCTGTTGGCGCCGCTGGCGCGCGATGCCCGGATCGTGACCGTCGTCGACGGCCACCCGACCGCCTTGTCCTGGATGGGCGGCGTCCACGGCCATCGCGTGCAGGCGCTGGGGGTCGAGCATTTCGGCCAGACCGGGACCATTTCAGACCTCTACCGCCATTACCGGATCGACGCGGCGGCGATCGTCGAAGCGGCACTCGTGCAGCGCCCACGGCGGTAGCAGCCAGCCACAAGGCTATTGCTGGCGGCCTGCCGCCCGCTCAATGATCGGTGCGCTGGTCTATCATCATTGAAGGGAGGCAAATCCGATGAAGCTGCCATGGATCGTTGCGGCTGCTGCGGCTGCCGCACTCATCGCCGCGCCCGTTGCCGCGCAGGACAGACATCCGCTCTGGGAGCTCTACGAAAGCACGTTCAAAACCGCCAAATATGTCGACCTCACCCATGCCTTCGAGCCGGTCCAGCCGGTATGGCCGGGCTTCGGGCATGCGAAGTTCAAGCCGGCAATCGCCGGCTCCGATCTCGGCGACTATGCCAAGAAGGGCGACGAGTTCACCTACGAGAAGCACGGGTTCATCGCCACGGCGTATGAGCTCACCACAGATCAATACGGCACGCAGCTCGACCCGCCGGCGCATTGGGACAACATGGGCGCGACGATCAGCGATATCCCGGCGAGCGTCACGCTGCGACCGCTTGTGGTCGTTGATATCCACGAGAAGGTCGCGCAGGATCCCGGCTATCACGCCACCATCGACGACGTGAAAGCCTGGGAGGGTGAGCACGGCACGGTGCCCGAGGGCTCGGTCGTGATGTTCCGCTCCGACTGGCACAACAAGTGGAGCGACGTCGAGAACTTCGCCAAGAAGCCCTTCCCCGGCGTGAAGCTCGACACGCTGCAGTTCCTGCACAACGAACGCAAGATCCTGTTCCACGGCCACGAGCCGCTCGACACCGATACGACGCCGACGCTCGAGGGCGAGGCCTGGCTGATGCACAACCACTTCGCCCAGGCCGAGGGTGTCGCCAATCTCGACCAGGTCCCCGAGGCGGGCGCCCTGATCGCGATCGGCTTCGCCAAGCCGAAGGGGGGCGTCGGCGGGTACGCGCGCTACGTCGCGATCTGCCCGCCCGACTGGCAGCACGGCGTCTCGGTCGCTGACGAGCCCGGCGCGCCTCTGCCCAAGCAGCCGCACCCGCTGAAGCGCAACGCGGAAGGCGTGCTGGTGCCGACGCCTTGACGGCGTTCGTGTAGGGCCTGCTAGATTGGCCAAGGCCCCGCCGCCCGGCGGGGCCTTTCTTCGGGGAGCATCATGGATATCTCGGATGCAGCGCTGCTGTTCGCCGCTGGCTTCGCTGGCGGGATCGCGGCGGCGATTGCGGGCGGTGCGTCCCTGGTGACTTTTCCCACGCTGCTGGCGCTGGGCCTGCCGCCGGTGGCCGCGAACGCAACCAATGCCGTGGGTCTCTCGCTCAGCAATTTCATGGCGGCCGTGGCGGATTGGCGGCGGCGGCCGAGCTGGGGCCGCTCTCTGACCTGGCTGTTCGCCGTCAATTTCGTCGGCGGCGCGATCGGCGCGTTGCTGATGCTGGAGACCCCGGCGGACCTGCTGATCCTCCTGGTGCCGGGCCTGATCGGCGGGGCGACCCTGCTGTTCGCGCTCGGCCCGTGGATCCAGCGCCGCCTGCCGGCAATCGGCGACGGAAAGCTGCATGCCGCGGGCGTCGCCTTTCCGCTGTTCCTGTCCGCGATCTATGGCGGCTATTTCGGCGCGGCGCTCGGGGTGATCAATCTCGCGATCCTGTCCATCGGCGGGCTGACGGACCTGCGCAGCACCAACGTGCTCAAGAACATCCTCATCACCGGGGTCAGCGCGTCGTCGGTCTGGATCTATGTCTGGCAGGGTGCGGTGGTGTGGCCCGCCATGGTGGCGCTGATGGTGGGATCGATCGGCGGCGGCTATGCCGGCGGCTACCTCATCCGCGTGCTGCCGCCGCTCGGCGTGCGCTTCGGCATCATCGCCTTCGGCACGGCGGCGACGACGTTTTACGCAGGCCGGTACTGGTTCTGAACGGAAAGGCCGGCATCACTGCCGGCCCTCCCAAACTTCTGTGCGCGTGGAACTACGCCGCGAGCCTGCCTTCGAGGCCGTTGACGAATATCACGCGCAGCTCCTTGGCGCCGACCTGGACCGGGTTGCCGCCGGCGCTGGGGTCGGCAGCGGCCATCTCGGCGACCTTGTCGACTTGCTTGTCGTCCACGCCGATCTCCCTCAGCGTGTGCGGGATGCCGATCTCCTTGCGCAGGCCGATGATCCAGTCCAGCACCGCCTTGAAGGAGGGGTTCGGCAGCCGCAGGAAGGCGGCGAGGCGGGTCAACCGCTCGTCAATCGCGGCGCGATTGTATTCGAGGACGTACGGCATCACGACGGCATTGGTGAGGCCGTGATGCGTGTTGTAGAGCGCGCCCAGCGGATGGCTGATGGCGTGCATGCCGCCCAAGCCCTTCTGGAACGCGGTCGCGCCCATGCTCGCAGCCACCATCATGTTGGCGCGCGCGACCAAATCCTTGCCGTCCTTCACCGCCGCGGGCAGCGCGTCTTTGATGAGGCGCATGCCTTCGAGCGCAATGCCGTCCGCCATCGGATGATAGCCGGGCGCGCAATAGGCTTCGAGGCAGTGGGAGAGTGCGTCCATCCCTGTCGCGGCTGTGATGTGCGGCGGCAGGCCCACGGTCAGCTCCGGATCGTCGATCACGATCGCCGGCAGCATCTTCGGGTGGAAGATGATCTTCTTCACGTGATTGGCCTCGTCGGTGATGACCGAGGCGCGGCCAACCTCCGAGCCGGTGCCGGAGGTGGTCGGCACCGCGACGACGGGCGCCATGCCGTTGGGGTCGACGCGCGTCCACCAATCGCCAATATCCTCGAAGTCCCAGATCGGGCGCTTCTGCCCGACCATCAGCGCGACGGCCTTGGCCGCATCAAGCGCCGAGCCGCCGCCGAACGCGATGACGCCGTCATGGCCGCCGGCTTTGAACGCCGCCATGCCGTCCTCGACATTCCTGCCCGTCGGGTTGCCTTGCACCTGGCTGAAGACGCCGGTCGGCACGCCAGCCGCCTCGTTGCGCGCGATCGCGTCCTTGATCATCGGCAGATTGGCGAGGCCGGGATCGGTGATGAGCAGCGGGCGCTTCATGCCCAGCGCCTTGCAATGATCGGCCAGCTCCTTGATGCGGCCGCAGCCGAACTTGACGGAGGTCGGATAGTTCCAGTTGCCGCGAAGCGCGGCGGCGTCGGTGGTCATTTCAGTGTAGTCCTTGGGTTTAGCCTCGAGGCCGGAGTGGCGGCATTCTAGCCGGTTCCGGGCGGCAGGGAAGGGGCTGAAAATCGGCCTAGAACAGCCGGAAATGGCCGGTCACGCGGTACTCGAACAGGACATCCTCCTCCCGCGCACCCCACCCGATATTGTGAATGATCAACAGCCGAGTGCCGTCGCCCGATCGCCCGTCTGACACGATGCCGATATGCGGCCGGCCATTGCCGAGCACCCACGCGACGATGTCGCCGGGCCGGTAGCCGGCAGGATCTTGCGTGACCGGCAGCGCATGGCCGCGCCGCGTGAACCAGGTGGCGAGGTTCGGCACGCGGCGGTGATCGATGTTCGGGTCCGGCGCCGAAAGGCCCCAGGTCCTTGGATAAGCAGCGAAGTGCCGCTTCATGTCGTGGTGCAGTTCCTGCTGCAGATCGAGTCCGGCCGCGCGGAGGGCGCGGATCACCACATCGCTGCACACCCCGCGCTCCAGCGGAACGTCGCCCATCGGATAGGCGATCCGCTGATAGCTGGGATCGTAGATCAGCGTGACGCCGATCTGGGCGCGTGCGGCCGCGACGAAGTTGGCTACCGTGTCGGCACGCGCGGCGTTGACCAACATCAATATCAAGATGATTGCGGCTATTGTTGAACGCATGTCGGTACCATCTGGTGGTCAGCACGCGCGGCCGAAGGTGGCGGATTTGCGGCGAGCCGTGCCGCGGAACGACCTATGACCGCAGTGCAGGCCATCTATGTCTCCAATCCAAATGCAAGCCAATCACCAATCTTGAGATTTCAATTGCTATTATTTAAAGTTGTAAACCCAAGTTTGTGTAGTTCGTGCGTCTCCAGCTAGCCACGAGGATCGCTTGGTGAAAGATCAGAGCAACATTAACACACCTGAGCGGCCCATTGAGACCGAGTCCCAAGACAGTCTAGGGCGAGGGGGATTCGCTGAGAGGATAGCAGATACGTTGATTGATCAAGGAACGGGAAATGCCACTGGAGTAGTGGTAGCCGTTACAGGAACCTGGGGAAGCGGCAAAAGTTCGGTACTGAATCTAGTGGAAGAGAGGCTGATATCGCACTATGGGGAACGCGTATTGGTCATTCGATTCAATCCGTGGCTAGTTTCAAATCGAGACGACCTTATTCAACAGTTCTTTGCAGAACTTGCTGCCGCAATGAGCGCCCGTGAAGGGCACCGCAAGAAGCTAAAGAAGGTTGCGGAGGCGATACCGCAGTACTCTTTGGCGCTTTTGCCAGCTGCCACTGCTGCCGCAGCCCTAGTTCCTCATGTGAGTTGGTTCGCGAGTCTTGTTCCGTTTGCTAGACATCTTTCAGAATCTTTAAAGAGACGTCCAAGTCTGAATGCTGCGAAGGCTAAACTGAGAAGCGAACTTGAGTCCTCTCATGTCTCAATTGTCGTCCTTATCGACGAGGTTGATCGTGTTGACGACTCTGACGTGGTCGCGATTGCACAACTTGTCCGGTCGATTGCGGACTTTCCGGGAATCTCTTACTGCCTTGCTTATGATGTCGAAAGAGTTGCGGAAGCCCTCGGTGGAGGTGGTGGCGCAAAACGCGGTCGAGCATATCTAGAGAAGATTGTTCAATTTGGTTTTCCGATTCCGTACCTATTTTCAGACGAATTGGCAGGCCTATTAGCTGCAGAGATCGATTTGATTGGGGAACTTAAACGCGTGGGTCTGACTGCGTCCAAGAGCTACCAGACTTTGGCAGCAGAATTGTTTTCCGCTGACATCATCACTACTCCCCGTGACATCAAACGGCTGGTCGGCGCGTTTCGCGTCCTCGTTAGCGCAATTAGCGAGGAGGTTCAGCATTGCGACCTGCTTGCATTTGCGGCCCTTCAGACGAAATATCCCTCGCTTCTTACAAAAATTCGCTCAACGCCGGACCTATTTGTCGAGGATCCCCTTGACGCGACGGCATACTTCGCGCGTGAGGCTCTATCTAAATTGGATGGCAAGGACCGCTGGAAGGACATTTTCAAGCCGGAAGAAGTGACCGCAGCCAGCGAAAAATTGCTAGAGTGGTTGTTTCCTGGCATTGCCGAAAACTCGTCGGGAAACGAACGACTATCCGATCCGCGAGCGCTCTGTTCAAGACGTGCTCTTCTGACAGCACTGAGAATGGGGATTGTGCCTGGCTTCTACAGTCGAGCGACAATCATCAGCTTAGTTGAAAACACGTCTGATGGCATTTCGGAATTTTTGAGCGGGGCAGCGAAGCAAGGACGACTTGATCGCCTGCTTCCGCAGCTGAATGAAATAGCACCCACCCAACCCGCTCATGTCTTGGTAAGGTTTTGGAGCTCGGTAATCGAGTACCTCCAGCCTAAGCTGGATAGTTGGCAAGCACCATTTGCAATGGAGCACCGTCTTATCCAGGATTTTGAGGCGGCTTTTCGAAGATGTGTGCTCAAGAACTCAGAGTTCGCGGACATCGCCCGGCGCGTCATGCGCAAGCCGGTTCAAGAAGGACAGACAGCTCTCGTCGCGCATATCATTTGGGATTTGTTCTTTACCTACGGTTTGTTTGGTCGTGACAAGCGCAGCACGCGCTTTGCGTTCCTTAGCTCAGATGAAGTGCAAACCGCAGGTCTTCAGCTTGGAAAGGAATACAGAAAACGGCATCTTGCTTACAATTGGGCTGCGACGCTTGGTGATATGCTTCCGATCTATGTGATTAGAGCAACTGGAAACTGGGATGACGCATGTAAGCGGCAGCTCGCAGATTTACTTTCAGATGAAACCGCTCTCGATGGATTCGTATTTGCTATGTTTGGAGATAGCCGCGGGGCCGAATTTACAACGATTGAGGATATGGTAGGCGTAGAGTTCTTATCGAGAGCTATCCTAAGTCGAGGCGAATCTTTCGGTGAAAGAAAGACATTGTTAGAGGCAGCATACAGTCGCGCTCGTCGTCAACTGGGGATTCAAATTCCGGAAACGGACCAGTTGGATGACGACTAGGTTGATCGCCGTTGGCTTTTCAGCGCCACGCCTTGCTACGCTCAATGGCCTCGGTGAATTGCGCATGGAGAGCTGCAGCCAGCGGCGCTTTCGGCGCGATCTCGGCCTTCGGCGGCGGTGGCGGCGGCAGGGTGTCGATATCCGCGAGCCCGGCGCCGATCATGGCAAGCTGCGCGGCGCCGAGGCCGGTGAGCTCCGCGCTCGAAGGCACGCGCACCCGCTTGCCAGTGGCATCGGCCAGAAAGCGCAGGAAGTAGCGGTTCCGCGCGAGGCCGCCATCGACCGAGAGAACCGGCGCGAGCGGAGAGAGCGCGTTAATCGCGGCCAGCACGGTTTCCGAGAGCAACGCCACTCCCTCGAGCACGGCCTGCATCATGTCGGACCGGGTGGTGTCGAGGCCCAGGCCGAGCCACAGGCCGGCCGCGTGGCGATCCCAGTAGGGACAGGAGAGGCCGCTCAGCGCCGGCACGAAGACAAGCCCGCGCGCGATCGCCGGGTCTGCGGCGAAGTCGTCGATCTCCGCGTATTCGCTGAAGAGGCCGAGGCTGCGCGCCCAGTTGACCGCGGAGGCGGCATTGTAGATGCCGCCCTGCAGCGCGTAGGCGCAAGGCGCATCGCCGATCTTCCAGGCGATGGTGGATTCGAGACCGCTTCTGGGGTCGCGCGGAACGCTGTCTCCGGCGAGGGCAAGCGCGAACGCGCCGGTGCCGAAAGTGATCTTCGCATCGCCCTTGCGCCGGCCGCCATGGCCGAACAAGGCGGCCTGCTGGTCGACGAGGCTCGCGGTCACCGGGATGCCGCGCGTCTCGCCGAACGCGCCGGCGGTCGGGCAGATCTCCGGCAGACACTCGATCGGCACGCCGAACAGGTCGGCGAGGCGCTCGTCCCATTGCAGCGTCTCGAGATTCATGAGGCTGGTGCGCGAGGCGGTGGTGAGGTCGGTCGCGAACCGGCCGGTCAGGCGATCGAGGAAGAAGGAATCGCTGGTGCCGAGGCGCAGGCGTCCAGCGCGGCGCAGCTCCCGCGCTTCCGGCACGTTGTCCAGCAGCCAGCGCAGCTTCGCCGCCGAGAAATAGGGATCGAGCGGCAGGCCTGCCACCTGCAGCGTCAGCTCCTCCGCACCCTCGGCCTTCAATCGCTCCGTGACGTCCGACGTGCGCGCGTCCTGCCAGACGATGGCGTTGTAAATCGGGCGCCTGGTCTCGGCATCCCACGCGACCACCGTCTCGCCCTGGTTGGCGATGCCCAGCGCAGCGGCATGGCCGGCACGATCGCAGATGGCGTCGACATGCCGCCCGAGCTCGACAGGATCGTGCTCGACCCAGCCCTGATGCGGATATATCTGGCGATGCTCGAACTCGGCGATGGTCTCGAACGTGCCGTCGTCGCGAAGCCGGTGCCCGCTGGTGCCGGTGGTCCCCTGGTCGATGGCGATGATGGATGTCTCAGGCGGCATCGAGTTCCACCGATATCTGCTGGCAGGCCTTCGCATCCAGGGACGGCAAGCACCAAGCGATACGGCGCTCCGGCAGGGCGGAGATCCGCCGCGACCACACCACGCTGCCGTCGACGATGACCGAAAGCCGACCCCTCACCGCGCGCGAGACGCGGGCCTTGAACAATAGCGGGTTCGTGGTCGGCGCGTCCCGGTAGATGCGCTGGGGATAGACGTAGGCGAGGGGCCCTCGCAGAGTCACGCGGACGTCAGGCTCCCGGAGCGGCAGGCGGTTCTCCAGCCCGGCAGCCACCATCTGCGCAACGGCCCTGCCTTCGCGCCAGCACTGGCCGGCCGTCTCGATTCCGCGCAGCAGGTTGCCGGTGGCGAAGTAGCGATGGTCGGAGCAGCGGAAGTAGGCATCGATAGCCGGGCCGCGGGTGCCGGGGTCGATCTCGATGTGGCTCGGCGCGACCAGGGCGGTCTCGGGGCGGAACTTGCCGGTCAGGATGACGCCGTCGCACTCCATCTCCTCGGGGCCGAAGCCGCGGTCGATCTCGATGCCCGTCACCGTTTCGCGGCCAATGATGCGCAGCAGCCGCGTGCCGGTGAGGACGGGGACGCCGAAGCCGATGCGCGCAATCCAGCTTCCCGGCTCCCGCGTGGTGATGCGCGCATTCTCCTCGACGATCGCGAGGGGCTTGATGCCGGCATGGCGGAGCGTCAGCAGCGTCGAGAAGGCGACCAACTCGCTGCCGATGACCACCGGCCGCTGGACCGGGCACCTGCCGTGCAGATAGACGAATTGCTGCAACGCGCCGGTATTCATCACGCCGAATGGGCGGCTGCCGGTAATGAGGCGCGCGCTGCGCGGGGTCTCGCGCGCGCCGAAAGCCAGCACGACGGCCTTGGCCTGAAAGTCCTCCGGGCCGTTCGGGCCGGTTGCGCGCACCACGCCGGCCGGCTCGAGCTTGAGCACCGTCATGCGCGGGCGCAGGTCGATAGCCGCGGCCTCGTCAATCAAGCGCTTCGCATAGTCGGGACCGCTATAGACCCTGCCGAATTCACGCAGGCCGAAACCGTGATGACCGCAATGACGCGGAATGCCGCCCAACGCGCGCTCGCGCTCCAGCAGCACCACGTTGTCGACGCCGAGGGCGCGCAACGCCCGGGCGCAGGAGAGGCCGGCCGGTCCGCCGCCCAGGATCAGGACATCGCTCTGTTGCGTCATGAGGCAAGCCGCCCTTCGGAGAGGGCCACGACCTCGGCGCTGCAATAGAAGCCCTGGCAGCGACCCATCATGCAGCGCGTGCGCCGCTTCAAGCCGCCGAGGTCGCCGGCAGGCAGCGGCCCCTGGAGGGCGGCCTCGATCTCGCGGCGCGTGACCAGCTCGCAATGGCACACAACGTCGCCGCCCGCCTCAGTCAGGTACGGGCGCGCGCGATCCTCCGCCAAATTGGGCACGGGAGTCCAGATCGGCTCCGCGTCGCGCAGCCCGCCGAAGGCCTCGGCGAAATCGCGCGCGACCATCTGCGCGATTCCGAGCGCCGCGGTGAGGCCGGTCGAGCGGATGCCGCCGATTGTGATCCAGCGGCGTTCGCGATCGAGCGCGATCTGATAGTCCTTGAACTGTGTCGCGGGCCTGAGGCCGGCATAGATCGCGTTGACGGAATGGCGGGCGAGATCGGGGATCATCTCGATCCCCTTCGCGATCAGGCTTTCCAAGGTCGCGTGGTCCACCTCGGCGCGGCCGCGGTCCTGTTGATCCTCTGCCGTGGGGCCTACCAGCAGGTTGCCGAAGGCGGTGCGGCACGCGACGATGCCCTTGGTGCGCTCCGTCGGCACCGGCAGGAGGATGGCGTGAAGCAGGCCGGCGGCCGGCTTGTCGAACACGACGAACTGACCCTTTCGGGGCGTGATGGTGAAGGGGCTCGGCCGGTTGATCGCTTCCACCAGGTCGCCGTAATTGCCGGCGGCATTGACGACGGCTCCGGCCGCGATCGGGCCGCGGGTCGTCTCCAGCACCCAGCGCGTGCCGTCGAAATCGCCGCCGGTCACGCGGCAGCGCCGCAGAATCCGACCGCCATGCGCGAGGCCCTGATGCGCGTAGGCCAGGGGCGCGGACCATGGATCGATGATGTGCTCGCCCGGAACGTATAGGGCGCCGAGCGCACGCGGGCTCAAGGAGGGCTCACGCCGGCGCAGCTCGTCGCGGCCGATCTGCGCCACGTCACGGACGCCGTTGCGGTGCGCCTTCTCGACCATCGCCGGCAGCTTGGCATGCTGCTCTTCGTCCCACGCCACCACGAGGGCGCCGCTTTCCACGAGCGGGAGGTTGAGCCGGTCCTTGATCGCCAGGTATTCGCGATAGCCGGCCTGCATGCAGGAGAGCTCGACGCTGCCCTCCGGCGCGTCGAAGCCGGTATGCAGCAGCGCGCTGTTGCCCTTGCTGGCGCCATCCAGGATGTCGGCGGCGGCCTCCACCAGAAGCGGCGCGAGGCCGGCCATGGCCAGGCGCCGGAAGATGGCGCAACCGACCACGCCTCCGCCGATGATGACCACCTTGCTGTCTGCGATGAATTCCCTCACGGGGGGCAGATTCGCAGGGGTTTCAAGCCCTGTCCAGGGGCGGCGGCGATCGGCTCTAGATCTTCCGGAGGTGGAACGACTTGGGCCGAGTCAGCATCTCGTAGCCGACCCGGCTCAGGGTCGCTCCCCGGCCGGAATCTTTGACGCCGACCCAGGCGAGGGCGGGATCAAGGTAGTCGCAGCGGTTCATGTAGATGGTGCCGGTGTCGAGCCGGTCGCCGATCTTCTCGGCTTCCTTTTCGTCCGAGGTCCAGAGCGCGGCGGTGAGGCCGTATTTGCTGTCGTTCATCAGGCGGATGGCCTCGTCATCCGACTTCACTTTCATGATGCCGATGACCGGGCCGAAGCTCTCCTCGGACATCACGCCCATGGAGTGGTCGACGTTCACCAGGACCTGCGGCGCAAGATACGGTGTGCCGGGCTTGTCGGCCGCGAAGCTCTTGGAATCGATCAGCGCCTTGGCGCCGTGCTTCACGGCGTCGGCGATCTGGCTGCGCACGAACTCGGCGGCCGAGGTGCGCACCATCGGGCCGAGATTGGTATTCGGGTCGAGCGGGTTGCCGAGCTTGTATCTCCTGGTGAGGTCGACAAAGCCGTCCACGAATTTGTCGAACAACTTCTCATGCACATAGATGCGCTCGATGGCGCAGCAGCACTGGCCGGAATTGAACATGGCGCCATCGACCAGGTTCTCGATGGCGTGGTCCAGATTGGCGTCAGGGCGCACATAGGCGGGGTCCTTGCCGCCCAGCTCGAGGCCAAGCCCCATGAACTTGCCGAGGGCCGCCTGCTGCACGGCATGGCCGCCGGCGACCGAGCCGGTGAAGTTGCAATAGGCGACCTCCGGGGCGGCGATCACCTTGGCCGTGTCATCGTGGGTCAGCACCAGATGCTGGAACAGGCCCTTTGGCAGGCCGGCTGCGTCGAAGGCCTGCTGGAAACCCTCGGCGCAGAGCGGCGTCTGGGCCGAGTGCTTGAGGACGACCGCGTTGCCCGCCATCAGCGCGGGCACGACGCCGTTGACGGAAGTGAGATAGGGGTAGTTCCACGGCGCGACGATGAAGACGACACCGAGCGGCTCGCGGCGGATGAAGCGTACGAAGCCAGGCTTGTCCTTGGCCTCGATGTCCGCCAGTGCGTCCTGCGCAATGGAAATCATGTAGCGCGCGCGCTCCTCGAAGCCGCGCATCTCGCCCGGACTCTGGCTGATCGGACGGCCCATCTGGCGCGTGATCTGCTCGGCATATTCGTCCTTGTGGCTTAGGAAGATGTCGACGGCCTTGCTCAGGATCTTCGCGCGCTCCGCAATGGTCGCGAACTTCCATTGCGCTTGCGCTTCGGCAGCCGCCTTCAGCGTCGCGGCGATCTCCGCCTGGGTTGCGTAGGGCCGCTCGACATAGACGCTGTTGTCGATCGGCGTGATGGTCTTCTGCGTGGCTGCCATGATGCTCTCGCCCTGTAAGATGCCCTGTCAGATGATCTCGAAGTAGCGCGCCAGTTCCCAATCCGTGATGTGCTTGCGGAACTCGCGCTCCTCCCATTCGCGGGTGGCGGCGAAATGCTCGACGAAGGCCTCGCCGAACAACTCGGCCGCCGCCTTGGACTTGCGCAGCCGCTGCGCCGCTTCCCAGAGCGTGCGCGGCAGATCGAGCTTGGCTGGGTGCTTCTGGTCGTAGGAATTGCCCACGATGGCTGCCGTCGGCTCGATCTTGTTCTCGATGCCATAGAGACCCGATCCGATCGCGACCGCAATGGCCAGATAGGGGTTCATGTCCGCCGCCGCAATGCGGTACTCGACCCGCTGCGACTTCTCGGAACCCGGAATGACCCGCAGCGCACAGGTGCGGTTCTCGACGCCCCAGGTGGCGTTGGTCGGTGCCCAGAAGCCGGGGATGAGGCGCGAATAGGAATTGACGGTGTTGCTGACCATCGCCAGCAGCTCGGGCATCAGGGCCTGCTGGCCGCCGACGAACCACCGCTGTCGGTCGCTCATGCTGTGCGGCTTCTTGGGGTCGTAGAAGACCGATTTGCCGTCCTTGCCCTTGAGGCTGACGTGGATGTGGCCGCTCTGGCCCGGCCAGTTGTTGGACCACTTGGCCATGAAGGTCGCCATCAGGCCGCGACGCTGCGCCAGCACCTTCATGAAGGTCTTGAACAGGGCCGCGCGGTCGGCGCTTTCCAGCGCTTTGTCCACGGTGATGGCGGCTTCCAGCACGCCCGGGCCGGTCTCGGTATGCAGGCCCTCGATGGGCATGCGCATCTTTTCACAGGTGTCCAGGATCTCGTGGTAGAGCTCCGCCCAGACCGAGCCGCGCAGCATCGAGTAGCCGAAAAAGCCCGGCGTCATCGGCGTCAGGTTGCGATAGCCCTTTTCGCGGATGCTTTCCGGGGTCTCGTCGAACATGAAGAACTCGTATTCGGCGGCCGCATAGGCCTCGTAGCCCATCTTAGCCGCCCTATCGAGCACCCGGCGCAGCACGCCGCGCGGGCAGATCTCCTCCGCCTTGTTCACGAACTCGCAGAGGAAGAACAGCATGTTCTCCTCGAAGGGAATCTCGCGGCAGCTCTCCGGGATGACGCGCACCCAGGCATCGGGATAGGCGGTGTGCCAGCCGGTATATTTCACGTTGTCGAAGAGCTGATCGTTGCTGTCCCACCCCAGCACGACGTCGCAGAACCCGAAGCCGTTCTCGAGCGCTGAGAAGAACTTTGCGTTCGAGATGTATTTGCCGCGCAGGATCGCATCGCCGTCGAAAACGCCGACCTTCACGTGCGTGAGGCCGCGCTCCTCGACGATCTTCCTGGCGTCAGCGAGGCTCTTCACCCGCTCCGGCTTCAAAGGCATGACGTAGACCCCCGTATGGCGTGATTTGTATCGTGGATGGATTTGTCAGGCGGCGCGGCGGCGCGCGCCGGATGGGCGTTTGGCAGGTGGGTGCTTGAGTGTCGGCGCGTCCCCCGTGAGGCCATCCCCAGGCCGGTCGCCGGGCGTGGTGAAGTGACGCTGGCGATCTTCGCTCGGCCTGATTCCGTGGGCGTCCATATAGCATTTCGAGAAATGCGAAAGCGAGTCGAAACCCACCGCTTCCGCCACCTGGGCCAGGCCCATCATGGTGCCTTGCACCAGGTCGCGGGCGCGGGCCAGGCGCAGCCTCTGGTAATAGCCGCGCGGGCTGACGCCGAGATGACGATGGAACAGCCGCTCGAGGTGGCGCAGGTGAATGCCGGCCTCCGCCGCGATGGTTGGCAGCGGAACGGGATCGGAGATCGTGTTGCGCATCAGCGCGACCGCGCGCTTGATCGGCGGCGCGACCTGGGTCTCGATGGATTGCTGCTGGTCGGCGGCCGGCTCTATCTTCTTGCGCACCCGTTGGCGGGCGAGGCGCATCATCACCTGCTGCGCGACGGCCGGACCGAGCAGCGCCTCGACATTGGCCAGGGCGAAATCGGAGGTCGCGCAGCCGCCGCGGCAGCCGAAGAAGTCGTCCTTGCGCCAGAACAACTCCTTGCGCTGCGCAGCACCGCGGGCGCGCTCCTTGGGCATGGCGGAAATCCGTCCCAGGACGGAACAGCCGCCGCCGATGCCGCCCAGCCGCCGGATGGAAGCCGGATGGGCGCTCAGCCAAGCCGCCAGGCCGGCACAGTCGTCGGGGGCGGCATCGGCATCGCTGAAGACGATCACCGTCGAAAGCGGCCGCAGCTCCATCACGTCGCCATTGGCGGCAACCGGGATGCCGGCGGAACTGGCAACAGACCGCCCGGAAATGGCCACGAGTTCCCACTCGAAGGCGCTGCGCTGCGCCAGTTCATTGGCCGAGGTGAATACGTCGAGCAGGCGCGCCAAATCGCCCAACGCGAACCCGTTCATCAGGACAAGGCTGAGGCGGGCGCGCCGCTCGCCATCCAGCGCGAAAGGCGAAGCCGGCGCGCGCAACGTCTCCGCCACACTGGGCGGCCGCCACGCGCGATGATCTTCACCTTCCGTCATCAAGTTCCCCCGGGGCGACCACGGCCCACCCTCTGTCTTGGCGCGAGAGCGGTCCCCCCTCTGTCTGTTGGACCTGAGAGATTCACCGCCGTGCCGCGGTCGGCCCGATCGGTTTACTCCGTCGGTGGGGCACGGCCGCGTGCTGCCGCCATACCCGCTTTCCAGAGCATTCGGCCGCGACCGGTCCTTTTGCCTGAGAGATTCCGGGGGCGGTTGCTCCTTCGGCGCCGCGACCTCTCCAGTCTCCGGACGGGGATCGCGGTCTCTCCCGATAGCGGCGAAACAAGCGCGAGTGTGTGGTGCCGCCTGGGGGCCGTCAAGGCGCAAAAGGGTGAACGAAAGGGGCCGCTGCGAACAGCGGCCCCAGGAATTGATAGCGCTTTCGAAGGCGCCCCTTACCGGTACGGATACCCGGCCTTCTCCATGTTCGCCGCATATTTCTTGAAGATCTCGACGACCTTGCCGGCGCGCGGACTGGACGCGGCGACCTCGTCCCAGAATCCTTCGGCATCTTTGACGACTTGCGTCCATTCCTCGGCCGGAAGCTGGGTCAACTCCATCTTCTCGCCCTCGACACGCAGCTTGGCTTCACCGCCCCAGTACCAGACGTCGCGATAGTAATGCGACTGGTCGATGCTGACCCGGAACAGCTCCTGCAGGTGAGGCGGCACCTTGTTCCAGCTCGGGGTATTGGCGAAGTAGCTGCCGAACCAGGCGCCGGTGACCGAGTTGCCGAGGGCGTATTTGCACACATCGGCCCAGCCCACCTCATACGCTTCCGTGAATCCGCACCAGGCGACGCCGTCGAGCTCGCCGGTCTGCATTGCGACTTCGACATTGTCCCAGGGGATCGTGACCGGGACGAGACCGTATTTCGACAGGAACTTGCCGGCGGTCGGCACGCCGAACACGCGCAGGCCGTTCATGTCCGCGAGGCTGCGAATCGGCTTGTCGACGGTGAAGATGTGCAGGGGATCCCAGGCGCCGGTCGACAGCCAGGTGACGTTCTCCACGCCGGCATAGGCCTCTTCCCAGATTTCCTTCAGGCCGTAGTACTGGAACAGCGCGGGCACATCGAGGCTGTAGCGCGTGGCGAAGGGAAAGTAGCCCCCGAACACGGCGATATCGACCGGCGAAGCCATGGTTGCCTCGTCGGACTGCACCGCGTCGAGCGTGCCACTCTGCAGCGCGCGGAACAGATCGGCGGTCGGCACCAGCTGGTCGGCGTAGTAGAGCTCGATCTCCATCTCGCCGTTGGCGGCCTTGTTGAAGGCCTCGATCTGCGGCTTGATGACATGAGCGCCGAGCGGCGCGCCGGAATAGGTCTGCAGGCGCCACTTGATGGGGCCGGTCTGCGCCACCACCCGGGGGGCCGCAATCGTCGCGCTGGCCGCCAGCACGCCGGCACCCAGGCCTGCCTTCTTCAGCAGGTTGCGGCGCGTCGCAAGAATACGCTCCGATGGGCTCTGTGTTTTGGTCTCTTCCGTCATCAAAACCTCCTGTTGGGATGTTGTGGGGCCTGCGGCGCCCCGTTGCGATTATCCTTTGACCGACATGTGCTCCGGCAGCCAAAGCGCCAGCTGCGGGAACAGCATCAGCAGCACGATGGTCAAGATCATGATGATTACAAACGGCCAGATCGAACGATAGATATCGATCAGCGCGATATCCTTTGGCGCCAGCGAGCGCATAAGGAACAGGTTATAGCCGAACGGCGGCGTAATGTAAGCGATCTGGCAGGTGACCGTGTAAAGCACGCCGAACCAGATGAGCTGGTTATCGAAGCCGAGATCCAGCACCTTCACCAAGGGTATGTAGAGCGGCGCCACGATCACCAGCATCGCTGTGTCGTCGAGGAACATGCCCATGACCATGAAGCTGGCCATCATCAGGACGATCACGGCCCACGGACTGAGATCGAATTTCTCCAGGAACAGGTACTCGAGCGCCTTCACCGCGCCAAGACCGTCGAAGACCGTGCCAAAGGCGAGCGCCGCCAGGATCAGCCACATGAACATGCACGAGACATTGAGCGTCTTGATCGACGTTTCGCGGATCAGCCGCCACGTGAAACGCCTCTTGATCACCGTCGCGAGCGTCGCGCAGGTGGCGCCGACCGCCGAGCTTTCGACCAGGCTGGTCACGCCGAAGACGAAGAGCCCGGTCATGAAGAAGAAGATGGCGAAGGGAATGATGCCGGCGCGGGCAAGCGCCAGCTTTTCCCGGAATGGCATTTTTAATTCTTCGTCCGGCACGGTCGGCGCCAGCTTCGGATTCAATTGGGCCCGGATCATCACATAGAGAATGAACAAACCCGCCATGATGAGGCCCGGGACCAGGCCCGCGAACCACAGCTTTGAGACCGGCTGGCGCGCGATCATGCCATAGAGCACCATCACCACCGAAGGCGGGATGAGGATGCCGAGAGACGATCCGCCCTGGACCACGCCGGAGATCAGGATCTTGTCGTAACCGCGCCGCAGCATCTCGGGCAGCGCGATCGTGGCGCCGATCGCGAGGCCTGCGACCGACAGCCCGTTCATCGCCGAGATGATGACCATCAGAAACAGCGTGCCGATGGCAAGGCCGCCGCTCACCCGCCCGAACCAGACATGCAGCATCCGGTAGAGGTCTTCCGCAATGCCGGATTCCGCGAGGATGTAGCCCATGTAGATGAACATGGGCAGCGTGAGCAGCGCGTACCAGTTGAACAGCTTGAAGACCTGGTTGAAGGAAAGCTCGATGGCACCGGGACCATAGAGCATCAGCGCGGCAGCCATCGCGACGAAGCCGATCGCCGCGAAAACCCGCTGGCCGGTGACGAGCAGGAGCAGCATCGCGCCGAACATGAGCAGAGCGATCATCTCATAGCTCATGACAGCTTCTCTCCGCGCAGCGTCGCGACATGCTTGAAGACCAGAGAGATCGCCTGCATCAGCATCAGAACCAGGCACACCACCAGCAGCGCCTTGATCGGAATGACAGAGGGGTTCCAGATCGAGAAGCGCCGCTCGTTGGTTTCAACGGCATATTGCAGGCTGGAGATGCCGCCGATCAGTGTGACGACCAGATAGAAGATGAGGCAAACCGATGTCGCGAGGTTGATCTTCGCGCGGCCTCTTTCGGACAGCGACGAGTAGAAGAGATCCATGCGGACGTGCGAATCGTTCTTGAGCGTAAACGCCCCGCCCATGAAGTAATAGGCGGCCAGCGTGAATTGCGTCAGTTCGACCGCCCAGTGCACCGGCATGTTGATGACGTTGCGGGTGAACGCATCGAACATCAGTGTCGCGCCCATGAAGAAGATCAATGCGGCGGCGAAATAGCCGACGTAATCGGAGATGCGATCGGTGAAGCGCACATAGCTGCGGATCATGCTGGGCATCGACGCCCTCCCGCATCGGCTACACCCGTCATAACAATCATTTCTTCACCACGTCATCTTCACCGCCACCGGGTGCGGCCGCCCCTTTCGACGGGCAGATGACGGAACCACGCTCGGTGCGTCGAATCGGTGTCTGGAGAGCCCCTGATTGCCCCCGCCTACCCCTGCCCATTTTTTGTTGCTTGAAAACTACAGGAATGACTGCGCGAAACAAGACGGAAATCGCTACGCGAACCCTTCGGTCCGTCAAGTGGTCTGTTGATCAACCCAGTTCGCGCGCTTCTCGCACCCAGGTTCTGGCGGCAGCACGGGTCAGGTGATGTTGCCGGGAATGGTAGCTCATGATCGACCGCGGATGAAAGTCCTCTGCCGTTCCAGCATCATTGGCCGGATACGTGTCAGGCGGGCGGTACAAGGAGCCGAAGTCTGCATTGCGCGGACCGCCAAGGCGGGCGCCGAGTGGTCGTGTCGCTGCGCCGCAGTATGATGGGCTTTACCCGAATGGTTAAGGACCGCTGCTGCTTCTTGCTGCCTTGTCAGAGACCCAGTCTCGCTGCGATCTCGTCCGCAATGGCGAGCGAGGAGGTGAGGCCGGGGGACTCGATTCCGAAGAGATGCACCTGACCAGGCAGCCCGTGCACCTCCGGTCCGTCGATGCGGAAGTCGAGCGCGGGCGAGCCGGGCGCCTGAATCTTGGGGCGGATGCCGGCATAGGCGGGCTGCAGCGCGGAGTCGCGCAGCTTTGGCCAATAGGTGCGGATCGCCGCATAGAATGCGTCGCCGCGCCTGGGATCGACGTCGTAATCGACCTGGTCGATCCACTCGACATCCGGCCCGAAGCGGGCCTGCCCAGCCAAATCCAGTGTCAGATGCACCCCGAGCCCCGCGATTTCCGGCATCGGATAGATGAGGTGCGAGAAGGGTGAAGGTCCGCTCAGGCTGAAGTAGTTGCCCTTGGCGTAGTGGAGCGGCGGGATCCGCCCGGCGGGATAGCCCTGCAGATGGCGTGCGATCGCCTGTGCACCGAGGCCGGCGGCATTGACCAGCAGGCGTGCCGTGACCTGCATCGGATCGGTGCCGCCGACCGCGAGCGTGACGCGCCCGTCATCCTCCATCCAGCCGCGCTCGACGGATGCGTGGAGGGCCAGCGCGGCGCCGCGCGCTTCCGCTTCGCCCAGCAGGCTCAGCATGAAGCCGTGCGTGTCGATGATTCCGGTCGACGGCGAGTGGAAGGCGGCGACGCAGGAAAGCTCAGGTTCCAGCCTGCGCGCCTCGGCCGCGCTCAACAGGACAAGGTCGCCGACCTGGTTGCCGCGTGCCTGTTCCATCAGCTTTTGCAGCGCGGGGATCTGCTCCGAGGCGGTGGCGACCACCAGCTTGCCGACCTTGCGCGCCGTGACGCCGTGACCGGCGCAATAGGAATAGAGCTTCTCGCGGCCGGCGACGCAGAACCGCGCCTTCAGGCTGTCGGTGGGATAGTAGATGCCGGCATGGATGACCTCGCTGTTGCGGGCGGAGATGCCGGAGCCGATCTCGCCCTCCGCTTCCAGGATCAGCACCTCGCGGCCGCTCTGTGCGATCCGCCGTGCGCAGGCGAGACCGATGACTCCCGCACCGATGACGACGCAGTCGATCTCCGCCCGCTCCATCAATGCTCCATGGTGCGTGTGATATAGAGGCAGGCTGCGACGATGACGGCGACGCCGACAATGGCGATCGGCCCCAGCACGTCGCCCCAGAAGATGTATCCGTAGAGGCTGGCCCAGATCAGCGCGCTGTACTCGAACGGCGCCAGCACGGAGAGCGGCGCATACCGCAAGGACAGGATCAGGAAATACTGGCCGACGCAGCCGAAGATTCCGACCGCCAGGATGGCTATCCATTCCAGCGGCGCCGGATCGCTCCAGACGAACGGCGTGGCGATGCCGAGGATGATCACCCCACCGAGGGCGTAGTAGAACAGAATGGTGAGATTGCTCTCGGTCGTGCTGAGCCGCCGGGCGAAAAGCTGGGCAAGGCACCAGAGCACGACCGATGTCAGGACGGCGATCGTGCCCAGCGTGCTGTCCACGCCTTCTTCCGGCTGCACGACCAGGAGCATTCCGATGAAGCCTGCAAGTATCGCGACCCATCCGCCCAGCCGAAGCCGCTCGCGCAAGAACACGACGCCCAGCAGCGTGCCGAAGATCGGCGAGGCGGCGATGATGCTCATCGCCGTCGGCAGGGGAATGAGGCTGATCGCGATATAGAAGGCGGTCAGCTCAATCGCCGCGCAGAACGCCCGGGCGGCATGCTCAATCGGCCGCCTGGTGCGCAGGACCGTGAAACCCGGCTCCGACCGGCCGACGATCCAGAGCACCATGACGAGCGACACCAGGAAACGGGTGAATCCGATCTGGATCGGGTCGATATTGCCCGACGACCATTTGACGATGGCATCCGTGCTGCCGAGCACGAAGATCGCGCCCAGCATGTAGAACACACCCAATCTGGGCTTGAACTGGAGCTGGCCTGCGGCCGCTAGACTTGTCACCATACATCCCCGGAAGAGCCGCTGAGGCCCTGGAATTGAGGGGCTGCGGCAGGTAAAGTCGCGGCACTCTAGGTATTTTGGAGCGTGCCGCCAAGAGCGGCCCCGATATTTCAATGCCCTTGGACACCGTTCCCAACGCCAAGCCGGAGATCGTGCACAGCGCCTGCCCGCACGATTGCCCCTCCACCTGCGCGCTGGAGGTGGAGCGCCTCGGCCCAACCCGCATCGGCCGCGTGCACGGTGCGAAGGACAACCCGTATACCGCCGGCGTGATCTGCGCCAAGGTCGCGCGCTATGCCGAGCGGCAGCATCATCCGGACCGCCTCGCCCGGCCGATGCGGCGCGTCGGCGACAAGGGCGTGGGCCTTTCCGCCTTCGCGCCGGTCTCATGGGAACACGCGCTGGACGAGATCGCGGAGCGCTTCATTCAGGCGGAGCAGGCTTGGGGCGCGGAATCGGTCTGGCCGTACTACTATGCCGGCACGATGGGGCTGGTGCAGCGCGACGGCATCCACCGTCTGCGGCACGAGAAGAGATATTCGCGGCAGAAAGACACGATCTGCGTCCAGCTTTCGGATTCCGGCTGGATGGCGGGCGTCGGCGTCATGCGCGGGGTCGATGCGCGCGAGATCGCGGAGAGCGATCTCATCATCGCCTGGGGCACCAATCCAGTCTCGACGCAAGTGAATGTGATGATCCACGTGGCGCGCGCCCGGAAGGAGCGCGGGGCCAAGTTCATCTGCGTCGATCCCTATCGCAATCCGACCGCGGAGGTGGCTGACCAGCACATCATGCTCCGGCCGGGAACGGATGCCGCGCTGGCGCTCGGCATGATGCATGTGCTGTTCACGGAAGGTTATGCCGACCGCGATTACATGGCGCGCCATGCAGACGATCCCGCCGCGCTCGAAGCGCATGTGCGCGACCGCACGCCGGAATGGGCGGAAGGCGTGACCGGCGTGCCGGCGGAGACCATCCGCGCTTTCGCGCGGCTGTACGGCCAGACCAAGCGGGCCTATATCCGCGTCGGCTTCGGCTTCTCTCGCGCGCGCAACGGCGCGGTGTCGGTGCATGCCGTCACCTGTCTGCCGACGGTCACCGGTGCGTGGGCGCACAAGGGCGGGGGCGCGCTCTATTCCAACCGGTCGCTCTATCGCATCGACAACTCCTTCATTGTCGGCAGCGAGCTGCTGGACCGCAGCGTGCGGGAACTCGACCAGTCGCGCCTGGGCGCGGTGCTGACGGGCGACCAGCGCGACCTGGGCGACGGGCCGCCGGTCATGGCGATGATCGTGCAGAACACCAATCCCATGATGGTGTGCCCGAACACGAACCTGGTGCGGCGGGGGCTGTCGCGATCCGACCTGTTCCTCGCGGTGCATGAGCAGTTCATGACCGAGACGGCGGCGATGGCGGACGTCGTGCTGCCGGCCACGACATTCCTTGAGCATGACGACATCTATCGCGGCAGCGGTCACACCTTCCTGCAAGTGACGCGCAAGGTGGTCGAGCCCTATGCCGAGGCGCGTACCAATCATTATGTGATCTGCGAGCTGGCGAAGCGCCTGGGCTGCACGCATCCGGCGTTCTCCATGACGGAGTGGGAGATCATCGCCGAGACGCTGAGGCGCTCCAATTGGCCGGGGCCGGACGAAATGTACGCGAAGCATTGGCAGGAATGCGCGCTGGATTTCGAGACCGCGCATTTCCTGAACGGCTTCGGCCATGCCGGCGGGAAGTTCCACTTCAAGGCCGATTGGGCGAAGGTCGGCCCGGATCACGCGCGCCTGCCGAGCCTGCCCGACATGGCGCCGGTGTTCGACGCGCCGACCCCGGAGCGGCCGTTCCGCATGGTGACGGCGCCGGCCCGCTCGTTTCTCAACTCCACCTTCACCGAGACGCCGGGATCGCGGAAGCGGGAGGGGCGGCCGACCCTGCTGATCCATCCGGAGGACGCGGCGCGACTCGGGCTTGCCGAGGGCGACCTGGCGGAGATCGGCAACGAGCGGGGTCGAGTCCTTATTCACGTCAAGCGGTTCGGCGGATTGCTGCCGGGCGTCGTGGTGGTCGAGTCGATCTGGCCCAACGCAGCCTTCGTCGGCGGCGCCGGCATCAACACCCTGACCAGCGACGAGCCGGGCTTGCCAAATGGCGGTGCTGTGTTTCATGACACTGCGGTATGGATTGGAAAGGCAGCCGAGTCGCAGGCGTGACGTCGCAACGCACGGGCAAACCGCATATCATCGTTCTGGGCAACGAGAAGGGCGGGTCGGGCAAGTCGACCACAGCCATGCACCTCGCCGTCGCCCTGCTGCATGACGGCTACAAGGTCGGCTCGATCGATTGCGACGCGCGCCAAGGCTCCTTCACCCGCTATGTGGAGAATCGCAAGGCGACCGCGGCGACCATGCTGGTGCCCTTGCCGATGTCGCGGCACATCCCGGTCGAGAATTCGAGGGCCGACAGTGCGATCGCCCGGCGGGACGACGAGGCCGACAGGCTGGGTGGCGCCCTCTCCGAGCTTTCGGATTGCGATTTCATCGTGATCGACACGCCGGGGTCCGACACCTCGCTCTCGCGGCTGGCGCATACGCTGGCGGATACGCTGATCACGCCGCTCAACGACAGCTTCCTCGACCTCGACCTGCTCGGGCGCATCGACCGCGACGGCGAGAAGATCCTGAAGCCCAGCGTCTATAGCGAGATGGTGTGGGATCAGCGCAAGCAGCGCGCGGTCAATCGCGGCCGGCCGATCGACTGGATCGTGATGCGCAACCGTCTCAGCAGCCTCGATGCCAAGAACAAGCGCGACATCGGCCGGCTGCTGGACCACCTGTCGCGCCGCATCGGGTTCCGGATCGCGCCCGGTTTCACCGAGCGCGTGATCTTCCGCGAACTCTTCCCGCGCGGCCTCACCCTGCTCGATCTCAGCCGCAAGGACGCGGGCATCACATGGCGCATTTCCCATGTCGCCGCCCGCCAGGAAGTGCGGGAGCTGGTCGCCGCCCTTGGGCTCAAGACCGCGGACGCCGCCTGAGCGCGCAAAGGCGATTTGATTCAAGGGCATGCCAGTCAACCAGGGACCAGCCGTTGCCGGTCGGAACCGGCTGTGGCACAACCTCGGCCACCATCAACCATGGAATGCACGCGAGAAGAGGACTGACCCATGCGCAAGCCGCTCCGCAAGGCGATATTTCCGGTAGGCGGGTTGGGGACGCGGTTCTTGCCGGCGACGAAGGCGATGCCGAAGGAGATGCTGCCGGTGGTGGACAAGCCGCTGATCCAGT